>NZ_JAVGVR010000001.1:0-540000 GCF_030938565.1 Bacillus salipaludis
TAGCCGTTGTACTTTTGCATACCCGTCTTTTGGTTCATTAGACATAATAAGTTCTGGACAAGAACCGGCGCTTGTTTTCGAATAGCGGCGCCAGTTTTTGATGTTGGCAAATTGGTACAGTCTCCAATTCCAAAGAGATCTCCATATTTTTTATGGTGCAATGTATACGGATTACATCCACCCAGCCAGTCTGCTTGGTGATGGATTTTTCCACCAAATCAGTGCACTGATCTGGCGGACAAACACCAATCATGTCATAGGAAACCGTTACCAATTCATCAGTCGAAAGGTTTTTAAAAAACAGCCTTTTTTTGCTGTGCATCCATTTCCACTAAATTGTGCTGATAATGTGTTTCAATTTCTTTTCTTTCAATTACTTTGTTCAACGTACTGCATATTTTTTTACGCCAAAAATACTGCCCGCTCCTGAGAAAAAGTGGATCGCGAATTCTGAGTGAACCCCTGATTTGCGAAAGTAATCATCCGCCAGGTACATAATTTTTTGCGGTGCACCGCCAACATTACTGGTGTATTCGGATTTGTAAAGATGGCATTACCGCCGCTGAAATCGCGAATATTTTCCCAAATATGTATCGACATAATCAAAAGAGTAAGTTACTGCAGACGCCATTCTTGCCAATGCTTTCTTTTAAACCTTTCACCTTGGTCCAGTCAATTTGAATACCTGCTGCAACCACTAAATAGTCATAATCCAATTTGTTGCCCATATGATGTTACGATCCATTGTTCATTTGGAAAACATCTTCAACCGCTTCTTTATCCAAACAATACCATCTGGAATTAAGTAGACTGTTCTCTTTCTGTTACCTTTTTATCAACAACCCCTGCCACCAACCAGTGTCCATAGCGGCTGGAAATAATGTTTTTTCAGCAGGGTCAATAATGGCAATTTCCCCATAAAGAGCCCTTGATTCTTTTATAGACTCGTGCTGCCACAGTAATACCGGCACTTCCTGCTGCCTACAATCACAACTTTGTAGTCTGTCCTATCATTGATATAAACCCTCCTCTAGTCACCTAAGTCTTCTCCACATATTTAAAGTCATTCTTTTTTAATTTCCTCCCCCTCCCCCTTTTTGTTTTTTTATCTTGTAAGTGTCGTGCCAAAAATAAAACCATTGGTAATTGAGCTTTCTGCCACCCAAAAAACCAGTAATTTATCATTTCCGATATGAAAATAGTGTAAATCTACTGTTTCGTACTGTTTTTAGATTCCCAAATTTGAAAATACTTTCTTAATTATTCAAAAAAAAGATTGCAAATGAGATTTGCAATCTTTAGGCCTTTCCTATGAACAAAGTTTATTTAAAAATTGTAATGTCCGTTCATGCCCTGTATGTTCAAAAATTTGTTGAGGTGTTCCTTCTTCAACGATCACACCTTTATCAATGAATACGACTTTATCCGCCGCTTCACGTGCGAAATTCATTTCATGTGTCACGACAACCATCGTCATTCCTTCTTTAGCAAGTTCTTTCATGACCTTTAGAACCTCTCCTACTAACTCAGGATCTAACGCGGAAGTAGGTTCATCAAAAAGGAGGACTTCAGGCTCCATTGCCATCGCCCGGGCAATTCCTACCCGTTGTTGTTGTCCACCGGAAAGCTGGGATGGATAGTGGTTCGCCCGTTCCGATAATCCTACCTTTTTTCAGCAATTTAAGAGCCTTCGTACGAGAGGTTTCCTTGTCTTGTTTACGAACGTAAACTAAACCTTCCATAACATTTTCTAGTGCCGTCATATGAGGAAACAAATTGTACCCTTGGAAAACCATACCTGTTTGTTGACGGAACTTAATCACTCGATCTTTTGGAACTTGTTTTTTCTCCTGAAAATCCAAAGAAAACTTTCCAAGCGTAATGGTCCCTTTTGTAGGCGCTTCCAATAAATTCAGACAACGTAACAAGGTTGTTTTCCCTGAACCCGATGGCCCAATAATACAGACTGTATTGCCTTCCTCAATTTTAAGATCGATTCCCTTTAAAACCTCTGTTTGTCCAAATTGCTTATGCAGGTTCTTTATCTCAATCACGCGGATATCCCCCTATCAAATTAACCCGTCACATAACGATCAAACCGTTTTTCCATCCGTCCTTGAGCGTTAGAAAGAACTGTACTGAAAATCAAATAAATAAATCCTGCTAGACAATAGAGTACCAATGGTTCATAGGTTGTTGCGGTAATTTGCTGGGCCACTCTAAACATTTCCGTCACCGTAATGGTAGCGGCCAAAGATGTATCCTTTACCAAACTAATAAAACTGTTTGCCAAAGGCGGAACAGACACCCTTGTTGCCTGCGGGAGAATAATTCTTTTTTAATGCCTGCGGGTAGCTCATCCCAATGGAGTAACCTGCCTCCCATTGACCTTTGGGAATGGAAAGGATAGCTGCGCGAATAATCTCTGAGTTATAGGCGCCCATATTAATGGTAAAACCGATTATTGCGGATGGCAGCGGACCAATGGTAACCCCTATACTTGGAAGACCATAAAAAATAACAAACAGCTGAACAAGCAGCGGTGTTCCCCTAATCACCCATACATAAAATCGTGCAGCAGCATCCAGAGGTTTAATTCCAGAGATTCGAGCCAGTGCAGTAAGCAGAGCAAGAATCAGTCCCAGAAAAAAAGAAAGGAGTGTCAACGGCACGGTAAAAGCAACCCCGGCTTTTAACATCGGAAAAAATGAGTTGACAACGATGTCAATAATTCGGTCCATTCTTTCTTGATCCAACATTCGAACACTCCTTATTTGGAAACATCGGTTTCAAAGTATTTTTTTGAGATGCTTAAATACATCCCATCTTTCTTCATATCAGCGAGTGCTTTATTGATAGCATCGACCAATTCTATATTCCCTTTTCTTAACATAATTCCCATTTTTGTTGGTTCATCAAGTTCGGCTGCAACTTTAAGCGGCGCATTAGGCTGTTGCTTTTTGAAATCAAGATAAGACAACCCATCATTAATCGTCGCATCCACACGTTTTGAAATTAATAAATCAATAGCTTGATTAAATCCTTCAACACCGACGATTTCAGCACCATTGGAAGCTGCCATGTCTTTAAACATACTAGTTAGTGACTCGGCTGACTTTTTCCCCTTCAAATCTTTGAACGTTTTAATCGTGTTATTGTCTTTGCTGACAATTAAGTAAGGTTTTGACACATTCGTTGGATCAGAAAAATCATATTTTTCCTGCCGGTCAGGACGAATACCTACTTGACATGCAATAATATCGAAGCGCTTCGAATCAAGTCCCGCAAAAATTCCGTCCCACGGGGTTTCAACAAATTCAGCTTTCACACCAAGTCTTTTTGCTACTTCTTCAGCGATTTCGATATCAAAACCAGTCAATTTCCCCGATGCATCATGGTAACTAAACGGTGCATATGTTCCTTCTGTACCAATTTTAATCGTCCCATCTGCTTTTATTTTTTCCAGTAGTTTCTTACTTTCTGCCGCCTGATCAGGTTTGGCTGATGTTTCTTTTTGAGTGTTCCCGCATGCCGTTAATACAAGTGCTACGAATACTGAAAAAGCAAATATAAATAAACTCTTTTTCATAAAACTCCCCCCTGTATTTATAAAAAATGGATGATTTGCGGTTTATTAGTTTCATTTTTCAGTATCATTTAAATATTCTGTTAATTTATCCCGTTTCAATATCTACTTTTTTCAAATGAACTCCACCTCCTCCTATTCAATTACTTTTTATGCAAAAGTTGTGCCATAATAAAATCCTTGTTAATTCAACATTCCTGCTAAAAAAAAAGATGCATCATTATCATTTCTGCAATAATTCTAGTGAAAACCTACTGTTCAGTACTATTCTCCTATTCCCAAATTCGAAAAATATTTTTCAATTATTCAAAAATATTCCTTTTAAAGCCAATAAATATAGAGCAATATCTCCATATTTATTGGCCCCTGGCAAGGATTTTCTATCCTAGTTTTCCACTTGCCTCAACAATTTGATTAAGAAACTGTTCAACCTCTTCCTGACTTTTTCCAAGTTTACTTACAAAGCGGTCCAGTTCCTTCCCTTCTTGAAAAGCAATAAAGCTTGGGATTCCGTACACGTCTAGTTTCTCTAAAACTTCTGGAAAATGTTCTCGGTTTACTGCAATCATGTCTACCTTTTCTTTATACGATTCTTCTAAAATGGGCATAAATAAATCGGTATGCTGGCAGTCTGGGCAATATTCGGCATAGAATTTGGCCATAACTGGTTTTGTTGATAAAATTGCCTCTTCAAACTCTTGTTTCGTTTTAATCTCTTTCATTTTTAAATCCTCCCTATATTTGGTTTTCCATGATAGATTGATTGTTTTCACTACATAATTCACTTGCATCAAGGTATTTTTCGCAATCCAGTGCAGCCATACAACCGCTTCCTGCAGCGGTAATGGCTTGGCGGTATTTATGATCTTGAACATCCCCACAGGCGAATACACCTGGAATATTGGTTTCGGTGGTACCAGGATTCACCACGATATATCCCATATCGTCCGTTTTGATTTGATTGTCTAAAAATGCTGTGTTCGGTTTATGGCCGATGGTAACGAAAATACCATCCGTTTCCAGGATTTCCTCTTTTCCTGTTTCGCTGTTTCTTACTTTCAAGCCAGTAACGTGTCGATCCCCTGCAATTACTTCTTCAGGAATGGAATTTAAGCTCCACGTAATTTTGGGATTCTTTTTGGCACGGTCTTGCATAATTTGGGAAGCGCGAAGCTCCTTTCTGCGATGGACAATGCGAACCTCCGAAGCAAACTTCGTTAAAAAATTGGCCTCTTCCATAGCTGAATCCCCGCCGCCGACAACGATAATTTTCTTTCCTCTAAAGAAAAATCCATCGCATGTTGCACAGGTGCTTACCCCACGGCCAATATTTTCTCTTTCCCCCGGAATTTCCAAAAGTTTTGCAGAAGCTCCCGTTGAAATGATTAATGATTGCGTTTTTAGCTCCCCTATTCCTTCCACCGTTAAGGTAAAAGGGTTGTTTGAAAAATCGACCTTTTTAACCCAACCTCTTTTAAACTTTGCTCCAAAATGCTCAGCTTGCTTTCGCATGTTCTGCATCAACTCTCGTCCTAGAACCCCTTCAGGAAAACCAGGAAAATTCTCGACATCTGTTGTCAATGTCAATTGCCCCCCTGGTTCTGGCCCTTCAATGACTAAAGGACTTATGTTAGCACGTGCTAAATAGATTGCAGCGGTTAACCCAGCAGGTCCAGTCCCTAGAATAATAGCTTTATACATCTCATTCCCCCCTTTCTCTTAGTCATGAAGATTAACTTGCAATATTCGTGCCAATTTTAAATTCCTTGCAAAATCACTATTTCCCCAGCTTCTGATAGGTTACTTATTCCTATTTCCTATCATGTTTGAAAAAAATTTTTTTAAAACTAAGAAAACATGAACCAGGTCAACTTACCAATTAAAAAAGGGCGATTCCGATTAGGAATCGCCTACATTAAAACCTATTCAGTTAGATCGCTTTAGTTACTGTTTCAACATCCTCGAGCTTCTCAGGCTTTAACTTCTTTATTGCAAATCCAGTGGCACCGTAGAGTAAATCGAATAATGGGACAAAGAAAGCTAAAAAGACATATGGGAAATAAGCATATGGCGATACACCCAGCATCTGCGAACAATAGATGGCGTTGGAATTCCATGGAATAACCGGTGCACCCATCGTTCCAACATCCTCGATATTACGCGAAAGATTTTCTGGCGCCAAATGATTATTTTTAAAGACATTTCTCATAAGCGAACCCGCTACAATCGCAGTTAATAACATCGATGAGCCAATCATATTTGTGATTAAGGCAATTAACATAGTCACTAAAGTTATTTTAAAAGTAGAACCGTGTGTACGTTTAACTAAAGGCTCTACTAAAGCACTGAGAATGCCTGATTGTTCTAACATGCCGGTTACACACATGGCTAAAAGGACAACAAGGAATGAGCTCATTAAACTGTAGAGCCCGCCTCTGCTTAGGATGGGGTCAACTAACGTACTGCCGCTTTTAAACACAAATCCATTGGTCATGATATCAAACACTTTTGTTAAATTATACCCCTGAGTAAAAACAGCGACAGCCATGCCGCTAAACACTCCCATTAATAGCGAGATAATAGATGGAATGCCCTTTATAAGCATCACTAGTACAACCAGAAGAGGAATCAATGAAATCCAGGATAAATGGAAATGCTTTGATATTACACCAGTGATTTGTTGAATCTCCTGCATATTCGCTCCACTTTTTCCATACTTTAAACCTAAAATGATAAAGATAATTGCTGTTAGAATATACGCCGGGACAGTTGACCATAACATATGTTTTACGTGTGACATTACTTTAGAGCCGGCAACGGTAGCTGCTAAAATGGTACTATCAGACAATGGTGACAACTTATCTCCAAAGAAGGAACCACAAATAATGGCACCTGCTGTCATTGCTTGGGGAACTCCAAGTGCATTACCAACTGTCATTAAGGCCAAACCCGCTGTACCCAAAGTCCCCCATGAAGTTCCGGTTGCAAGAGATGTTGCTGATGTTAGGAGCAAAGCCGTGATTAAAAAGTATTGCGGTGAAATTAATTCTAAGCCCCAATACATAACATAAGGGATTGTACCAGAAGCCATCCAGGTAGCAATCATGACGCCGACTACTAAAATAATCGTATTCGGCTCAAAAGATTGCTTTCCCATTTCCCAAGCCATATTTTGAACCTCATTATATTTGTATCCCAGTTTCATAACTAGCAGGCTCACAACAATCCATAACAACAAAAACATTAATTCCAGAGATGCACCAAAACCAAGTGTTCCTGTAAGCAGCAGGCCGAAAAAGATTAAGACAGAAACCACTGCATATTTAAATGACACCGGAAATTTATAAGATTTATCATCCCACGAAACAGTTGCATTTCCCTGCTTTTCAGGTTTGTTCCCCATACGCAAAACCTCACAATTCAATTAGTTTTTTTTAAAACCATATTTATCATAGTTTAGCTTAATCTGTTTCAATGCGCGCTCTAGTAAAGCCCTTGTGCAAGCAATATTTACTCTTACAAAGTTACCACTATCTTTTCCGTATGAACTCCCATCATTGACTCTAACCCCTGCGTCTGTAAAAAATTCATCCAATTCCGTACTGGTGAGGCCCAGCCCCTCACAGTCAATCCATAACAAATAGGAACAATCAGGATACTGAACTTTTAACTTTGGTAAATGTTTATGGATATAGTTAATCGAAAAATCAATGTTGCTTCGTAAATAAGCATTTAATTCATCCACATAATAATCGCATTTATTATAAGCCGTAATTAAAGCCTCAACTCCTAAATAGTTATAATCAAAGTGGTATTTTGTGTAAATATCATCAAATGCTTTTTTCATTTTTTTATTTTTTATAATCACATATGCACTGAAGAAAGAGGCTAAATTAAAGGTTTTACTTGGAGAGTTCATTACCACCACATTTTGATCTTCTTCCTCACAAATCTCTAAAAAGGAGTGAAAAGGCAAACTTTTGTGAATCATATCGCTATGAATTTCGTCACTTATAATCATTACGTTATTCTCACGGCATAAATCATACATTCTCTGCATTTCCGCTTTTGTCCATACCCGCCCGATTGGATTGGCTGGATTACATACAAGAAGTATTTTCACATCTGGTAGCTTTAGTTTAGCTTCTAAATCTTCAAAATCAATCTGATAACTTCCGTTGTAGTAAGTTAATGGATTGTCGACTGCAACTCTATTAAAATTCTCTATTACCCTTTTAAAGGTTGCATAGACAGGAGGCTGTATCACTACTTTGTCTCCCGGATTGGTATAGGCATCTAAAAACATCCATAACGCCCCTGTCATTAATCCAGGCGCATAACTAATATCGTCTGCCCTAATATCAATTTTATGATGGCGGCCATACCACCCTTTGATCGCATCATTAAATCGATCATGCGGAAAATATCCATAACCAAATACGCCAAAATCCACCTTTTCCCTTACAGACTCTAAAACTTCACATGGTGCCTTGTAATCGGTATCAGCAATGCCCAGTGGAATCAATTGGCCGCATTTTCCTTCATTGTCCCATTTATCGGAATCCGTACCAATTCGATTAATCGTTTCATCAAAGTTGTGAATCATGCTTACCCCCCATTTTTCTAAAAAATTACTGCGAATGCGTTTACATTTTCGCAGCCAATATATCAAATGAAACTTTTTAAAAGTCTTCCGGACACACCCCGAGATGTGTCCAAAGAACAGACAATTAAATAGCTCCATATAACATTTTAATCTTCTCGTCCGTCCAGCCAAAAATCCCACCGGTATGAATAAACAGTATGTTTTGGCTTCCCTGAAGTTTTCCATCTTTAAGTTCGTTGTATAAACCATACATCGACTTCCCGGTATATACCGGATCAAGGATAATCCCTTCTTCTTGTGCGAATTTCTCTATGAATCTCAGTTCATCCAATTGGCTCTTACCGTAACCTAAACCTATATAGCGATCAATAATGTTGATTTCCTCAGCCGAAAAACGGAGATGATGGTCTCTATATTGATCCATATCTTCTAAAATGTGTAATAGATCATGAACGGCTTGTTCCCTCTGATTTAAGACACTCATGCCAATAATGGTTTTATTTTGATTACTTTCTTTATTTCCATATAACAAACCGGCATAAGTACCGCCCGACCCATTCGTAACCACAATCGTGTCGAACACGATTCCTAATTCCTGTTCTTGAAGGAGTATTTCATAATAGGCTTCTACATACCCTAGAGCACCAATGCCGTTTGAGCCTCCCATCGGAATGACATAGGGGTTGTGCCCGGAGGCAATCAATTCTTTTGTCAATTTTGCAATCATGGGTGTTAAATCTTGATACTCATCCTCAGTTGCCACCTTAATGGTTGCACCAACTAATTTAGTAAGAAATAGATTCCCTTCCGTTCTATTTACTTCACTTTCTTTTAAAATCAACAAGGATTTCATCTGATATTTAGCCGCCAACACCGCAGTTGCCCTCGCGTGGTTCGATTGGATCCCGCCACAGGTAATTAAATAATCACATTTTCTGTTTTTTGCATCGGCTAATAAATATTCCAGCTTTCTAATTTTGTTTCCCGATGATCCCATTCCCGTCTGGTCATCGCGCTTGATAAAAACTGATTTGTTTAAGTGTTTATTGAAAAAGTCCACTTTTTCAACCTTTGTGGGTACATTGGCGATCTCTATTTTCTCCATTAAGTATTTTCCAATCATTATAGTATTTTTTTCTGTAAGACATCGGCTGTTTTTACATGATCCAAGGCTTTAAATAAATCATTTAGAAGATCATTTTTATCTTCAATGCCGCAGCTCAGCCGAACTAGCCCGTCTGTCACCCCTAATTCAAGCCTCTCTTTTTCAGGAATTACGGCATGGGACATCGTGAAAGGATAAGATAATATCGATTCAACACCGCCTAAGCTAACGGCCACTATAGGTATGCTTACATGGGCAAAAAAGTCCTTCACATTTTCATAGCTTCCTAAATCAAATGTTAAAACAGCTCCACCGCTGCCTGCTTGGGAAAAATGAATCTCCCGTCCATTGTGATATTCAAGACTCGGATAATAAACAGCCTTCACCTTGCTATGTTTTAGAAGCTCACCCGCTATAAATGCCGCATTTTCAACTTCCTTTTCCATACGGATTTTCAGGGTCTTGATTCCTCTTAAAATTAACCAACAATCATATGGGGGGAGCATACTGCCCAGCATTTTTTGCGTTTTGAATAACGTTTCCGCAATCTCTTGATCATTGGTCACAACCAATCCAGCGGTTACATCACTATGGCCATTGATAAATTTTGTCGCACTATGGATGACGATATCCACTCCCAATTTAATCGGATTTTGGAAAATGGGTGTCATAAACGTATTGTCGATGATGGTCAGCAAGTTGTATTTCTTTGCTAAATTAACAACACCTCTAATATCGGTAACCGTTAATAGGGGATTAGAGGGTGTCTCAATATAAATTCCTTTTGTATTTTGCTTGATTGCTTTCTTCCAGGCGTTAAGATCCGTCTCATCCACGAAAGTGTATTCAATTCCGTATCTCGGAAACATCTCGGTTACGAGCTGATAGGCTCCCCCGTATATATCTTTACAAAGGATTACGTGATCCCCCTGTGAGAAATTTAGCAATACCGCAGAAATTGCCGCCATACCGGAAGCAAAGGCATATCCATATTTAGCAAACTCCAAACAGGCAACCGTTTCCTCCAATGCTTTCCTTGTTGGGTTGCCAAAACGCGTGTAGGTAAACTCTTGTGATTGCGCAAATTTAGCTTGATGAAAGGTAGATGATTGATAGATCGGTACGGATGAGCTTCCGGTATGCTGATCAATCAACGGACCACCGTGAATTAATTTTGTATCCAGTTCCATTTTGTTCACTCCTTTTGATTAATAATTATGCAAGAGTTGTGCCATAATAAAATCCTTGTTAATTCAACATTCCTGCTTGCAAAAAGGAGATGAAATTATCATTTCCGCGATGATTATAGCGAAACATGACCATTCAGTACTGCTCTTCTATTCCCAAATTTGAAAAATATTTTATTAATTATTCAAAAATATTTTTCCTTAAAGTAAAAAGATTGCAAATGAAATTGCAATCTCAGGGAAAAGTTAGAAAACTTTTAGATGATATCGTTCTAGCTTACGATAAAGTGTCGATAAACTAATTTTCAATTCATCGGCTACTTTTTCTTTGTCATTTCGGCCATGACCACTCATAAAGAAACTTTGAATAATGGACTTTTCATATTCGGCAACCATCTCATCTAAGCTTAACCCTCCTGTCTGAATAGGTGCCTTAATCTGGTACAAATAATCCGGAAGATCTTGAAAACCAATTACATCCGATTCCGCCATATTCACCATATACTCCACAATATTTTCTAACTGCCGAATATTCCCTGGCCAATCATATTGGATTAGCCATTTTTCTAACTGTGGGTCCACCGTCATGTACGGACGGTTTAAGATTGAACAATACTTACAAATGAAGTATTGGAGGAAGAAGGGAATGTCTTCCCTCCTCTCCTTCAATGACTTTGTATTTAGCGGAATCACATTGATTCGATAATATAAATCCTCACGGAAGGTACCATTTTGAACCATCTCTTCTAAATTGCGGTGTGTTGCCGTTATCACACGAATATTGACAGGAAGCGATTTGTTTCCTCCTACTCTTTCAACCTCTCGTTCCTGTAATACCCTAAGAAGTTTGGGCTGCAGGGAAAGAGGTAGATCCCCTATTTCATCAAGAAAGATGGTTCCATGATTCGCCAGCTCAAACTTCCCTGCTTTTCCTTCCCGGTTTGCCCCTGTAAAAGCCCCGCCCGAATAGCCAAACAATTCACTTTCTAGTAAACTCTCCGGTATAGCGGCACAATTAACCGCAATAAAAGGGTTGTTTTTCCGATTCCCTTCATAATGAATCGCCTTTGCCAATACCTCTTTCCCCGTTCCCGTTGCCCCTCTAATTAAAACGTTTGCCGTGCTGTTTACAATCCGCCTGGCTTTACGGATTACCTCTTTCATATCCTCGTTTTTGCTGACAAAGTTATCAAAGGTAATGATTTTATTTGTATTTAATGTCTCTTCGTATAAATTGCATTGTGATGCGAATCTTTCATTCTGCGATATTAACTGGGATTCTACTACAAGACTTAGATGTTGGAGGAATCCCTTAAGTGATTCAGCATTTTCAATCATCTTTTCTTTTTGTTCCATTGAAAAGCCCATGAGTCCTATGGCTCCTAATGTCTCACTTCCCTTGACAATCGGAAAACCAATGGTTGCTGTCTCTTTGCATTCCTTAAAAAATTTACAGCTCATACAATGGGATTCATTTTTAATAACATCATAGGTCATATCGGGTCTGCCGGTCTTCATTACAGCACGCAACAAGGAGCCATCAGGTGCAGGTTTGCCAATTTGATGTTGATAGCTTCCTGTACCGCTAACCCGATATCCGTTTCGGTCAAGGATGGTGATATCAAAACCAAGTACCGCTGTTAGGTTTTCCGAAAATAGTTGAATGAATTCCCGATTTTGAGTGATACCTCTCACGTTTTCTACCTCCCGTATGCTCCAGTGCTTTTAAATTTTTCCACGTACTATTTCTATATGCAATTTTCAAGCCAACAATAAATTTCCGAAAAACTATGTAAAAAAAAGCAAAACATCATTGTTTTGCCAATTTTCTATTTTTCTATTATACTAAATTTCTCAATTATGAAAATACATTCTCTCAAGGTTGATAAAATTTCAGATATTTACCTACCAAAGACCTTACTGAGGAGCAATTCCTTTTGCCGTACTGTTATTCTAATGCTGTTTCAAGATCGTTCCATATATCCTCTACATCCTCAATTCCAACTGAAAAACGAACGAGTCCATCATCGAGACCTGCTTTTTCTCTTTCTTCTTTTGGGATGATGGCATGTGTCATCGAAGCTGGATGTTGAATTAATGTACCTACATCACCTAGGGAAACGGCTAAAGTACTCAGTTTTACTGAATTCATAAGTTTAACCCCTGTTTCGTATCCCCCCTTCAAGACAAAAGAAATCATTGCTCCGGGACCTTTCATTTGTTTCTCCATGATCTGTTGATCTTCAAAGCTTGCAAGTCCGGGAAAATATACCTTCTCTATCGCCTCATGTTTTTCCAGACGTTCAGCCAAAATCTGTGCATTTTCTTGAGAGCGGTCCATGCGAATATGCAAGGTACGTATCCCCTGACAGAGAAGCCAGGCATCCATAGGGGACAAATTTGCTCCCATCGTCTTCTGCACTTCTTTCCTCATCGGATCAATGATTTCCTTACTGGAAATGACGAGTCCGCCAATAAGATATCCATGACCAGACAAATATTTTGTTGCACTGTGGATGACAATATCAATGCCGCATAAAATAGGATTTTGTAAGTATGGAGACAAAAATGTATTATCAACAACCGTCAAGATTCCCTTTTGCTTAGCAAGCCCCGCTACACTCTTCATATCTACCAAGGAAAGCGTAGGATTGGAAGGGGTTTCAAAGTAGATTACTTTCGTTCTATCTGTTATGTGTGGTTCAATCTCTTCCCCTGTCTTAAAGGGGACAAATGTTACATCAATTCCAAATTTCTTTACCGTTTTAGATAGAAATGCGTGCGTCGCCCCATACAACGCTGTGTGTGCAACAACATGATCCCCTGCTTGCAAAACACCCAAAAGGCAGCCAGTTATGGCAGCCATTCCAGATGAGAAAGCCAAACACCCTTCACCAAATTCCAATTCTGCTACCTTCTCCTCCAGTTCTCTTACATTTGGATTTCCCAGGCGTGAATACATAAATCCTGGATCCGCTCCCGCGAAGCGTTGTGCTCCTACCTCTGCATTATCAAAAACAAATGTGGAAGTCATATAAACAGGGGAGATGTGTGAGCCATGCCCTGGATCTTTGTTTACTTTTACTAGTTTTGATGTATAGTTCATGAGTATTTTCGCCTCCTAATTTTTGTAACCTGAAATGTTGCAGTTTTTATTTCTTCCTATTCGGTGTATACAAGTCTTTATATGCAAAAGTTATGCCAATTCTGTAAACCTTATAAAATCTGCAGTTTTCATTTTAAAATTTTCAAGTTATTTTCATTTTTGCCAAGGTTCACTGCAAAACATTGTAATGATCGAACCTACCAATTTTGCAATATCGAGAATACTTTCCTATAATTGGAGGGATTCTAAATATTATTCTAGCTTCTAAGTATTTCGTATGCCCGAAACACCCGTTCCACTAGCCCGATTAGGAGAGGCGCTTAATTCTCCGTGCTAATCCTGGATATCTAATTTTCATCATTTTGTTAATTAATATATCTAAATCTTGACTATATTTAATGGTTCTTGGATCAGACAGGCCATATATTGATCCTGACTTTTCCATTTCTATTTTTAGATATTTGTATTCTTCCACATATTTCATAAGTTCCATTTTTTATTCCTCCTTAAAGCAATCAGTGATATCAGTCTCCTTTGCTAATGTATATATATTTTGCAATTCCCATGCCAATCTTTAATTCTCTGTTAAGTGACTGTTCTTCAAAGATTGTATTAAGCTAGTCAGTCTCATTTCCTTTCATAATTGAGAAAAGTGTTTTCTAGATTGAGAAAAACTTTATTAGTCTAGTAAGCATTAATTTTAAGGATAGGAGGTGAGTCAATTGGCTAAATCATTGGAATTACAATTCGTAACGGCCACCGGTAAAATTGCCCGTATTGTGTTGATAATCCAATGGAACCGATTGACGAAGCGGTTGTGAATCAATCGATGGATGAAATCGTAAGCTCAGGGGCTTTCTATACAGGAAGCGGCGACCTTGTTTCGACAAAGGGAGCAAGAATCGTGGAACGCAATGGAACAGATTATGAGCTTGTTTCGTAAGGAGGGAGGCCGGGTTCTTTGTGAGAAACCGGCCTCTTTTAGTAATTTGTTTCTATTTATCCTTAAAATATCCTTATTTTTAGCTGGATATACAGTTGTAAATCCACAGGGACGGTTCTACTTGCCTTTTTCGGGCTAAAAAAGCCTCCAGAACCGTCCCCGTGGTTCCCCACCCCGTACAAAAAAACTGACCCAAATGGGTTGTCATTCAACGCCCGCTTGGGTCACCTTCATGTAGAAATTAAAACCAACAAAATGGAAATATTGGCCAGCAAAATGGAATGAAACATGCTCCCCAAAATCCATATCCATACCCTTCATTTTTATAAGAAGGATTGAATTCAACAATTTCTAATCCATCCTGTCTTACTTCTACGACTCTCCCTACTGCCCATTCTCCGTTTTCTTTCTTAAAACGAACCAATTCACCCTCTAAGTGACGGGCGTTTTCATAATTTAATTGCATGTAAGTCCCTCCTTTCAAAAGTGGACTTACTATAAGGTATGATAGATATGACTTCTTGCTAGGGCAAACGTCATAAGTTTGTCTGAAATGCTAGAAATTCTTATCACTAGAGTTAGATAAATGATACAACGGAGTAAGAACTCTTCTATGTATACTAGAATCAGATGTTAAACACTTGAAAAAAGCCACAGGGACGGTTCTCATGGCCCAAAAAAGCTGCAAGAACCGTCCCCATGGTCACTTAACACCTAACATATTTACGTTTGAAGCCAAGCCGCCCTCGGTCTAGATCCTTTTGAATATTTTCGGAAGCATGCAGAATACTGCTTTTTTTCTTGTCACGCTTGATTTCGACTGGACCCACTGCCTTTGCAGCTTCAACCGCCTTATCATGGAGCGGCAAATAGGATATCCCGACGGTGTACATAAAATTATTCATCGCCGATTTCGTCCGGTCTGGAGCATCTTGAATCGTATTTTTCACCAGATCAAGCATTCCGGCAAGCTTGCTTGCACTAAACTCACTGTCCGGGCGATTACCCAAAAGCCAGCAGTAACAACTCCAGCCTGCCGACATTTTAAGCTCCTCCCCGCTGGCAATCCATTTATCGGCAACAGCTTGCGCAATATCGGTTTCAGCCAACGTTACGGCAACAACATAATCAGACAGCATATAAAAATACGCCGCTCCAATCCAACGCTCAAAATCCTCCTCCGTCATGGCCATGGGATCCGCAATGATGCCGGCAAAATACATGGCATCGTAGTTTCCGGTGGCGTAAAGCTCCTCTGCCAAAGGCTGATCTTTCTTGATTTTCTTCGCAATCGGCTTCATTGCACCTGTAGCCACACCAAAAAGCGGCTCATGTGCACCATTGCTTATGTACGTCTTTTTCATTCGTTCCTTGCCAAGCGCCTCTAGTTCTTGCATAACCGTTTCGAAATTCATCATTTTACACTTCCTTCCTTTATCATCATACCCACTTCTATAGGGATGTTCTCATGGTCATTATGCAAAAAACAATAAGGAATAGAGAAAAAAAGAGTGACATTTTTAGCCACTCCCTATCAAAATGAAATATAATTTTCATATTATAGTATAGAAAAAATAGAACTGTAACCTATACGTACAGACTTAAAAAGTGTTTTTTGTATAAACAGTAAAAATTCATGGTATACATCCATTGGATTGGTTTGTTTTGTTTCAATTAATACTAAATGATTATAATCATTTAGCAGCTGGTCGAGCTCTTGGCTACACTTGATTGTTTCTTGACACACCAATCCTTTATCCATTCCTACCTTAATCATCTCTTCTCTTTTCTTGCTTATAGCAAACTCCAAATCTGCCAGTTTCATTATGGACTCACACCTCGAAAAATTATTATAACTGTGCATATCTGCTAATCATATGAGGCAACTTGGACACTAAAATCATTATATCATTTTCCGACTTTTAAAAAATCAATTCGATAAAACAAGATAAAAACAGACAAAAACAGACACTATCCCAATAACAAATCAATATAGTTGAGACCGGCCATATCGTGAAGCCGGTCTCTTTTAATAGAATAATGAAGGGAAGGACCTATAAATGGGAATTCTACAGGGACGGTTCTCAATTACTTCCCATTTATTAAGCTTTTATTAATAAATGATTAAGAAATATAAGCCATAGGAACTAGTAAACTTCCTCTCTTCTCCATCACCAGGAGAAGAGTTCGTTAGTTGTAAAAATCTTAGTCAAAAAATAAACGGGCCTTTACTCCCTCTTTTCTAACTACAGCAATTTACAATTCTTAACATCCAGTTAAAACTAGCAAACTATAATAGGATTTATTGAAAACGATATAGGGAAAAGAGGGGTAATTTCATGAATAACGAAAGAGCACTGGATGAATGGATCAAAAACTGGAGCGAGGAAAGCCTGAGCAAAAATTTGGACCGACGCAGCTTTTTACAAGGCGCCACTAAGATTGCAGGACTATCATTAGGACTCGCTCTCGCCCAGTCAGTTGGAGGATTGAATGTTGAAGCTGCTCCAATGTTTAGTGATTATCCTTTTACCCTTGGTGTTGCATCCGGTGACCCGCTATCTGATGGAGTCGTATTATGGACAAGACTTGCACCAGACCCGTTAAACGGAGGCGGAATGCCCGACACCGAATTCGAGGTAAAATGGGAAATGGCACAAGACGAGCATTTCCGCCACATCGTCCAAAAAGGAACGGAGATTGCCTCCCCTCAACTCGGACATACCGTCCATGTTGAAGTAAGCGGGTTAAAAGCCAATCATCTTTACTATTACCGTTTCAAAAGCGGAAACGAAATCAGTTCAGTAGGAAGAACAAAAACACTGCCAAAGGCAGGTTCTAATGTCTCCAATCTAAAATTTGCCTTTGTATCCTGTCAGCAATATGAACATGGTTACTATACCGCTTATCAGCATCTGGCGAAAGAAGATCTCGATGTGGTATTTCACCTTGGGGATTACATCTATGAATACGGAGCAAACGAATATGTTGCAGCGAACGGAAACGTCCGGACGCATATTGGTCAAGAAATTATCACTCTTCAAGATTATCGAAATCGTTACGCCCAGTATCGCAGTGATGCAAACCTAAAAGCTGCCCATGCCGCCTTCCCTTGGATTGTAACCTGGGATGATCATGAAGTGGAAAATAACTATGCAAATGTCATTCCAGAAAAGGGACAATCTGTTGAGGAGTTTATCAAACGACGTGCAGCTGCGTATCAAGCCTATTATGAAAACATGCCGCTGCGCAAATCCACCATGCTTGGCGGTAACATGCAATTATATCGCAGCTTCCAATATGGGAATTTGGCCAATTTCTTTGTCCTCGATACCCGCCAATACCGGGATGACCAGGCAAATGGAGATAAAAGCAGTCCGCAGACAGCTGAGTCTCTTGATCCAAACCGTACTTTAATGGGCATGGAACAAGAAAAATGGCTTCTCGACAACCTGGAACACTCAAAATCGGTATGGAATGTGATGGCACAGCAAATCTTCTTTGCACAGCGGAATTACGGCACCGCTGCTTCACCAAAATTCAGTATGGATGCCTGGGATGGTTATCCGGCTGCACGCCAGCACCTGCTAGATTTTGCAAAAAACAGAAACATCGACAACTTAATCATTTTAAGTGGAGATGTTCATGCAAACTGGGCTTCCAACCTATTGACCAATTTTGATGATCCGAACTCGAAGATCATTGGAGCTGAATTTGTTGGAACTTCGATTACCCTGGTGGTGATGGATCGGATAAACGAGCCGATACGGATAAAATCTTGGGCCTCAATCCGCATATTCAATTTTTCAATGATTTTCGAGGGTATGTACGCTGTAAGGTAACACCGGAGAAATGGCAAGCAGATTACCGCGTGGTTCCATACGTATCTTCCCAGGGGGCAGACATTACGACTAGAGCTTCCTTCGTCTTTGAAAAAGACCAAAACGGACTGAAGGAAGTATCAAAAGCAGCTGTTCCACACGGCAAGCGGCGATCGAATGAAGTAGAGGAAGATCGTGATCGTGCCCATACACGCGCACATGAAAAACAAGTAGAGAAACAGCGTGGAAAAATCCTACATTAATTCAAAATCGAAAGGCAGTGATTAAGCATGTTATCCAATATTGGAATCCCCGGTTTAATTATCGTTCTCGTGATCGCATTAATTATTTTTGGCCCCTCTAAATTACCGGATATCGGCCGGGCGTTTGGGCGTACATTAACTGAATTTAAAAGTGCCTCCAAGGGACTCATTTCAGATGAAGAAAAAGAGGATGAAAAAAAGCCTGTCCTGACGGCTGTAGAGAAAAAGGGATAATCGATTTTAAAAAAAGTGGACGAGGCAACTCGTCTACTTCTTTTATGAAGATTAAAAAAGGGAGGTACAGACATGGAACATCAACATCTTTTAGGGCATCTCGAAGAATTACGGAGCAGAATCATAAAAACATTAGTGGCATTTGTATTCTTTTTGATCGTGAGTTTTTGTTTTGTAAAGGAAATCTATCATTGGCTCGTTCAAGATATGGATCAGAAACTTGCCATACTTGGACCGAGTGATATCCTGTGGATTTATATGGTGATTGCGGCAGTCATTTCAATCGCTGTGACAATTCCTGTGGCGGCCTATCAAACATGGCGCTTTGTTTCCCCCGCTTTAAAACAGGAAGAAAAACAGGTCACGTTACGATTCATCCCAGGTCTCTTTCTATTATTTCTCTTAGGAATCTCGTTTGGATACTTCGTATTATTTCCGATGGTCCTGAAGTTCTTAACTTCTTTATCGGACGGTCAATTCGTGACGATGTTTACTGCCGAAAAATACTTCAGGTTCATGATCAATCTTATTTTGCCTTTCGGATTTCTATTTGAAATGCCGCTTGTGGTGATGTTTTTAACAAAACTAGGGATTCTCAATCCGAAGAGGCTCGCGAAAGCTCGGAAAGTCTCCTATCTGGTTTTGATTGTAATAGCAGTGGTCATTACTCCGCCGGATTTTCTATCTGACTTTTTAGTGACCATTCCTTTACTTGTTCTGTATGAGTTGAGCATTACTTTGTCGAGGGTGGTGTATAGGAAAAAGCTTATGAATGAAAATGTGGCAGTAGCACAAATATAAAAATTCCACATGGGCGGTTGTCTTGGTTGTATCAAAACTGTCCCCATAGTCTCTAAAGCAGCCAATTTGTTTCAGGTTTCCGATGTGTTTTTTACTTTTATAACGGAATTTTTTTGTATATAATGGATATATACTAAAAAAGAGAAGTGCTGCAAACACTTCTCCCTGCAGCTGCTACCGTCAGGGTGGTGGTTGTCAAATACCTTATTGATTTTCTTGAGAACCTCCCTTTTGCTTACGACGGCGTAGGGTGGTTTTCTTGTTTTCTAGAATGTTTTTCCGAAAGAAATAAGCAGTCAGTTCACGCAGTAGCCCTTTCAGAACTTCTCGTAGAATTTCAAGAAATGTTTCCATGATTATCACCTCCCTTCCTTAGCAACGGAAAGAAGACTGACAACCTACCACCCTAACAATATTCAGTTGCAACTCCATTCTAACACTTTCTATAAATACAATAGCCTATCAATCTTCGACAAAATTCGCAGAGCGGCTATCAGAACTGCCCTTATGAAAAGCTTCTTTTCTTTTTTATGGCTCGTTAACTTTCCGTGAAGTACAATAATTGGTGATAGTATAAATACATGGACATGTCTAGTTAAATTTTCAAAAACTGACCATACTGGAAGGGTAAGGATTTGTCCTTTAGATATAAGAGGAGGAATGGAAATGTCCTATGTTGTTGATTTTAAAAATGTGTCTACGATTGGTTTAGAGTCTTCACCTGCAGCAGATGCGCTTGCTGGTTTACGTGCGAATGAAGCCCGTTACTTTATGAACAAATACAAGCATGAATTTACGGTTGTCCCAGCTAGCGAAAGCAAGGAAACCCTTGATTATGTGAACCGAATTTTGAAAGAAGAACGTGATATTGAGTTTGCAGCCAAACCTTTAGAGACCTCGCGTTTACAAGTGGAAAATATCGATTGGACTTATGTCTTTTATGAGGATGGTCTTTCGGTCAACGTCCTGTATACGCTTGATGGCCCTAAGCCAAAGCGGGCCGTTGGTTTTAAGCTTTCTGAGGGGATGGAGGTCCCTAAGGAGTTAGAAGGGAAGTTTAAGTTTGCTAGGCAGAAGTCTAAACTAGCAGGAACCATTCGGGGCTCGTATTTTGTCATTAAAGGAGAATATTAAATTCCACCGGGACGGTTCTCCCGGCTTTTTTTGTCTATGAGTGAGAACGGTCCCTTTGTCGCCAAAATTGTCGATAAAAGCTAATTTTGTGTTGATATCATTCATTTTTGTGTTGATATACGGCAAAAAGTGTCGATATAATCCCATTTTGTGTCAATATCATAAAAACGGCCATTCGTTTACCCACCGTTTTAGCTCTTTACCCACCTATTTGAGCTATTTACATTCCGGTTCTCCCCTTTTACCCTCCACTTCACATTTTAGCTACTGAAAATCAGTTATCCTTTTCTAAAAATTACCTTTTTAAAATTTAAATTACCATTTTCAGTAAACCCCTAGCCCTAGATTGGGTATCCTTTATAACCTAATTTCATTTACCCACTTGTTTTGGCTCTTTACCCACCACTTTGGGGCGTTTACATTCCAGTTCTCCCCTTTTATCCACCACTTCTGGCCATTCACCCTCCACTTCGCATTTTAGCTACTGAAAATCAGGTATCTTTCTTTAAAAATTACCATTTTCAGTAAACCCCTAGCCCTAAATTAGGCCTCCTTTTCAACCTAATTTCATTTACCCACTAGTTATGGCTCTTTACCCACCACTTTGGGGCGTTTACATTCCGATTCTCCCCTTTTACCCACCACTACTTCCTATTTACCCTCCAAAATAAAAAGGGCAGCTTCATATAGAGTCGAAGCCTGCCCGAAATGTAGCTATATTCTTAAACCGATTTCACCATCCCACCATCCACAAGCAACGAACTTCCTGTAACATAGGTGTTCGCATCCGAAGCTAAAAAAGTGACAACTCTAGCAAACTCCTCTGGTTTCCCATACCTGCCAAGAGGAATATTCTTCTTGGAAGCCGCCTCCACCTCATCAGGAGAAACCCCCAACTTATCTGCCTTAAGCTGATCTAGAAAAGCTACTCGGTCTGTTGCAATTCTACCCGGTGATACGGTATTGACCAAAATATTGTACGGAGCCAGTTCTTCCGCAAGACTTTTCCCAAGTCCAAGAACGCCTAAACGAAAGGTATTCGATAAAATTAGGCCAGGTATCGGTTGTTTAATGGAAGAGGAAGCGATATTAATGATTCTGCCGCCTTCTTTCTTTAAATCTGGCAGAACTTCTCGGACAAGTCGCACATAGCTTAATAGATTCAATTCGAAAGCTTGATACCAATCTTGATCTTGAAAGTCTTCAAAACCTCCCCCCTTTGGTCCTCCCGAGTTATTAATTAAAATCTGAATGTTTCCTAAGGTTTCCCTCGTATGCTTGACTAATGCTTCAATTTCCTCCGCTTTGGTAATATCCGCGGGAAAATAGGCAACTTTCCCTTCTCCTAACGACTGCAGCTCTTCTTGAACTTCCTTCAGCTTTTCTTTATTTCGGCTGGTTAACATGACGTTAGCGCCCTCCATAACGAGTTGGGCCGCTATCGCTTTTCCCAATCCTTGGCTAGATGCCACCACAATCGCTGTCTTTCCTGCTAAATGTAAGTCCATTTTTTTCTCCCCCATATCAAATTTTATCGATTTCACAGGCTTCCGCTAGCAGTTCAACAAGATGAACCACTTTGATTTTTTCTTCTTTCCTTTCGCGCCTAACACCTAATTTCATCTGTAAATGGCATCCCGGATTACTTGTGACGATGATGTCCGGCTCCACTTTTTCAATATGATTCATCTTTTGATCCAACACTTCCATCGCTTCATGGTAATGGACGACATTGTAAATTCCTGCAGATCCACAGCACATGTCCTGTTTTTCAAACATACGGTAATCAATCCCCGGAACCTTCTTAATTAATTGATGAGGCTCATCAGCGACTTTTTGAACATGCCGTAAATGACACGAGGGTTGGTAGGCAACGATTTTTCGAATTTCTTTGGTAAATGGCAATGAACTCTCGGTCAATAAAACGCTAATGTCTTTACACCGCGCAGCAAATTTCTCTGCACGAGAATGCCATTCTGATTCTGCCTCAAACAATTCAGGATACTCCACCAACATCGCACCACAACCGCCGATACTATTGACAATAAAATCAAAATCATAGTGTTCAAAGGCGGCGATATTTTTTTTAGCAAGGGCGATGGTCTCTTCTTTTTTCCCACTATGATGCAAAAGGGCTCCACAACAGGATTGTTCTTCAATCAAGGTGACTTCACAGCCAGCAAGCTGCAGTAATTTCATACTGTCATCATTGATTTTTGAAAACATCACATCCATAATACAACCCACAAAAAATCCAACTGTATGGGTCTTCTTCCCAATCGGAGGTAATACTCGATATTCTCTTTCCTTTTTTGCCGGCATCTTGATCATGGGAGTAATGGATTCCATTGCCTGAATACTTTCTGGGAATGCCTTCATAATGCCTGACTTTCTCGCTAAAGAAACCATTCCGGTTTTTTGTGCGAATTGTAACCCTCTTCCCGCAACCTTTTGCCACTTTTTATTCGGTAATCCTTTTTCAAGGAGCATCGTTTCCATTTTGGAAGCAGGCTTCTTGTTCGCGATGAATTCCTTCGCGGATTGCAAAATGGTTCCGTATTGAACATTGGTCGGACAGGCGGTTTCGCAAGCTCGGCAGCCTAAACATAATTCAATGGAGGATGCGGCAGCCTCGACTGAAATCTTTTCTTCTGATAATAATTTCACTAAATTGATTCGCCCCCGTGGTGACTGGGTTTCCACACCGGTCGTCTCGTAGGTGGGGCATTTTGGCAAACAATAACCACATTGGACACAGGCAAAGGTTTCTTCATAGGCTAATCTATCGCTTCTACTCATCGGTTAACACAAACCTTTGTCCAGGCTCCGGAAATATTTTTCCGGGGTTTAAGAGATTATGAGGATCCCAGGCTTGTTTCATCCGTTTCATCATCGATAAACCAGCTGCACCAAGCTCCATTTCCATAAACGGAGCCTTCATTGTTCCAATCCCATGTTCTCCTGATAATGTGCCGCCCATTTCGACTGCAGCTTGAAAAATCTCCTCGACTGCTTTTTCCACTCGTTTCATTTCTTCGATATCACGTTTATCCGCTATGATATTCGGATGCAAATTCCCATCTCCAGCATGGCCAAATACAACTAAATCGATGGTATACTTTTCTCTTATTTCCTTTAACCGTTGAAACATATCGGGAATCCGACTGCGCGGAACCGTAGCATCTTCTGAAATCTTCGTTGGCTTTTTTCGAACAATCGCTGGAGAAACGAGTTTTCTCGCCTTCCAAAGTTCGGCTTCTTCTTCCTTTGTTTCTGCTATTTTCACTTCTCTCGCGCCAATTTCTAAACAAATTTCCTTCACCCTTTGGGCTTCTGCTTCGATGGCAGCAGGATGTCCGTCCAATTCGATTAATAACAGCGCTTCGATATCGGTGGGTAACCCGGATGGCTCAAATTGCTCTACTGCGATAACAGATGCTTGATCCATAATTTCTAATTTCGATGGTAAAATCCCACCTGTCAGGATGCTGGAAATCGCTTTTCCGGCAATGACGAGGTCATCAAAAAGGACCATTAACGTTCCGGTCGACTGTGGTTTAGGGATTAACTGTAGTATCGCTTTTGTGATAATCCCTAACGTCCCTTCAGAACCAACCATTAATTTCGTTAAGTCATAGCCTGTTACATTTTTTACCGTTCTTCCCCCTGTTTGGATGACTTCCCCGTCAGCCGTAACCACTTCAAGGCCGAGCACATAATCCTTCGTCACCCCATATTTAAGTCCGCGCGGGCCGCCGGCGTTCTCCGCTAAATTCCCGCCAATGGTAGACACATGGGAGCTGCTCGGATCAGGAGGATACATTAGACCATATTCACTGGCCATTTTATTGATATCTGCCGTGATCACTCCTGGGGAAACAATCGCGACTAAATCATCTGGTTCGATCACTAACGTATCTGTCCATTTAGAAAAATCAAGGACAATCCCGCCATGAACCGGTAATGGGCCCCCGCTTAAGCTCGTTCCCTTTCCCCTTGGATAAATCGGTGTTTTATGTTTATTGGCTACTTTGACAATTCCGACCACTTCATTCGTAGAAGTGGGCTGCACAACCACATCCGGTGGAAACACGCCGAAAGAGGCATCATAGGAATAACTGGCAAGATCCGCTTCATTTGTAAGGACTCGACGTTTGTCCTGAACCACTTGGCGGATTTCTATTTCGATTTCTGCATGTATCACAACCCCCACCTCCCTTTCTAAAAAATATATAGACAGAATATTGAGAGTATTATAGATAAAAATTAGTTATAATGAACAAAATGAGAATGAGAGAGGATGACAATTTTGAAAGTAGCCTTAATTCATGCAACAACCACAGCCTTACAGCCGATTGAAAAAGCGTTTCAGGAATCTGCTCCTGAAGTAGAGCTGCAACATTTTATGGACACCCATCTGCTTTCCATGATGGAAAAAGCCGGGGGCCTCACTCCCGAAATCATTCGCAGATTTTCGGTATTGGTAAACCTTGCTGCTGAATCGGAAGCCAATTGCATTCAATTGACTTGTTCAGCCTTTAATAACACACAAAAGATTTTGCAGCCGATGCATGCGGTTAAACTTTTTCGGTCCGATGAAGCAATGTTGGATGAAGCACTAGCTTATGAACGAATTGGCCTCATTTCCACCGTTAAAGAAACCCCAATCGCCTTAATGAGTTATTTACGAGAAAAAAGACCGGATTGTATCATTGAATCTCTAGTAGAACCGGGACTAATCCATCTTCTATTTCAAGGAAGGATTGATGAACATGATGAAAGGGTACGTAACATGATCCAGCAAATGGACGGAACAGTGGATGTCATTGTCCTTTCACAGTACAGTATGGCTCATGTTGCCGATCAGGTTCAGACCTCTGTTCCGATTCTTACTGCACCACAAGCAACGGTGAACAGATGTTTAGGCTATTTAAAATCTCATTCCTCTTGAACTTAAAACAGCCGGCTGTTTTGCTTTTACTAGCAAAATGCCGGCTTTTCTTTTTCCTCTTAATTCCTAATGCTGGGTGCCACCGAATAACTTTCCAACCCCATGAATCTTTTCAAGTACCACGATTAAAATGACAGAAATGAAAATAACCACACTCGACACAGAAGCGACGATTGGATTATACGCATCCTGCATCGTTGAGAAAATCTCGATTGGAAGGGTTCGCATATCCGGAGATATCATAAACAATGAGACGGTAACATTATCAAAAGATGTCAAGAATGCAAATAATCCTCCAGAGATCATGGCCGGCCGGATGAGCGGCAGGGTCACCTTCCAAAAGACAATCAATGGATTTGCCCCTAGAATCGCGGCTGCTTTTTCCAAATTGTAATCAAATCCGCTTAACCCTGTTAGGACCAAGCGAATCACATACGGGATACAAATGATCGTATGTGCAATTAAAAAGCCTGTTGAAGTACCTGCAAGCATCATCGGTGTGAAATAGATCAGCAGGGCAATCCCTAGTACAAGTTGAGGTACACTTAACGGCGCGGTCAAGATGGATGTAATATAGTGCTTTCCGGGAATATCATACTTCGCAATCGCAAGGGCCCCCAGCGTCCCGAATAAAACAGCAAAAAAGGCAGCTAAGGAAGCAAAGAGCAAACTATTATAAAAGGCTTCGACGAATTCAGTGCGTTCTAAAATCTTTGTATACCATTGCAGCGAAAAACCTTTTGGTGGAAAGCTTGGATAAGCTGCACTTGTAAACGATGCAGGGATGACCACCATTAATGGAAGTAAGATATAGATGATCCCGATCACAGCAAGGACCACACGGAACTTTCCAAGTACTTTCATCATCGGAACACCTCCCGAAACTTACTTTTTTCAAATGCACGTGTAAAGATGAAAACGGAAAGAAGCGTAATCAAAAGGAGTACGTACGACAATGCTGAACCAAATGTCCATTTCAGAAGGTTGTTAATTTGATCATATACAACCACTGGCATCATCGGAACATTTGCGCCTCCCATTAAAGAAGGAGTGACATAGGCACTCATCGATAAACTAAAGACCAGCACACAGCCCGATACAATCCCTGGCAAACTAAGCGGAAGAGTAATCGAAAAAAAGCTCCGCAGTGGACTGGCACCAAGAATCGCTCCCGCTTTCTCTAATGATGGGTCAATATTATACAAGCTCGTCACAATCGCTAACACCATGAAAGGCAAATAGGCATTTGAAAGACCGATGACCACACCAATTTCAGAGAATAATAGATTGAGCGGCTTATGAATAATGCCCAGATTCATTAAAAGTGAATTGATCGTACCGTTCGGTAATAATAATAAGTACCATCCAAAATTACGTACAACAATGCTGACCAAAAGAGGGGAAGCAATTAATAAAGTAATATATCCCCGAACTTTCGGTGAGCTTTTCGCCATCGTTAACGCGATGGGGTATCCCAGAATAAGGGAAACAAGTACAGAATATAAACTGATTTTTACCGTCAACCACATCGAAGATAAGTAATAGTGGTCGGTAAATAACGTGATATAGTTTTGTAAACTAAAAGCGGCATCGGTACCATTCAAACTATCAGTAGAAATAAAACTTAAATACAAAATATACAGCATCGGGACCACAAAGAATCCAAAGATGAATAACAGGATTGGGACTAAAAGAAGAAGCCCGGCAATCCAAGTTCTTCTTTTTTTCACTTTCGTCCTCTTTTGTGGTTCCGCCTTTACCGTTTTTTGTTCACTTACTTCTTGATCAGCATAATTTCTGACGGGTTCCATCCAACATACACCTCACTTCCATTTTGCCAGGTTGAGTCATAGGAACTGGTTAATAATTGTAGCGTTTTCCCTTGCAGGGAAACATCTACTTCCCATGAAGTACCAAGGTAATTCAGCTGAATGATTTTAGCCGGCTGAAGTTCCAAGTTTGGTGAGGAGGTTTCCCTCGTTGAGGAAATGTGAACATTCTCAGGGCGAATATAAAGTCTCACCTCATCCCCTGCTCTCAATGAACGATTCTCGCCAATCATATTGGCCGAATCGACATGAATGATTTCCTCACCGACTATCACCGAAATTTTCCTTCCTTCGGCTACCACAACCACTCCTTCAAACGAATTCGATTTTCCGATGAATTGAAAGACAAATTCCGTGTTCGGATGATTGTAGATCGCGGTCGGTGTGCTGATTTGTTCAATTTTTCCTGCATTCATCACAACGACCCTGTCCGACATCGATAAAGCTTCCTCTTGATCATGGGTAACAAAAATCGTGGTGACCCCTATTTCCTTTTGTAAACGCTTAATTTCCGCGCGCAGTTCATGTCGTAATTTTGCATCCAGATTGGATAGTGGTTCATCGAGCAGCAATAATTCCGGCTCAACGACGAGTGCTCTAGCAATCGCGACACGCTGCCTTTGCCCTCCCGATAATTCCCTTGGGTAACGATGTTCAAGCCCGGACATCTTCACCAGTTCCAGAACTCGATCCATTTTCTTTTTTTGCTCCGATTTAGCCACTTTTCTTAGGTTCAAACCAAAGCTTAGGTTTTCTTGCACCGTCATATGTGGAAACAAGGAATACGTTTGAAAGACCATTCCTAAATCGCGCTTATAAGGGGGGACTTTCGTTACCTTTTTCCCTTTAATGTACACATCCCCCTGATCGGCTTCCAGAAAGCCTGCAATTAAATTCAATGTAGTCGACTTCCCGCAGCCTGAAGGTCCGAGCAATGTTAACAATTCACCCTGTTTTACTTCCAAGTCAATATCATTCAGTACGACATTGGATCCAAATTGTTTTCTTGCACCCCTGATCTCTACATCGCAAGGAATTGCGTTCATGGTCTGTCCCTCCATTCTTATTTTAATTTTTTACCGATTTGTGGAACGACTTCTTTCGTCCAACGATCAGACCATTCAGCCCGTACTTTCGCGTATGCAGCAAAATCAGGTTTATAGGTTTTGTCTGTATCCTTTAGCCCAATCGATTCTTGGAACTTCTCTGGAAACTTCACGCCTTCAACAACTGGATAAAATCCCTGTTCTGCAATTAAAGCTTGTGAATCAGCACTTACTACATAGTTGAGGAATTCGAGTGCTTCCTTCTGGTGAGGAGTATTTTTCACAAGAGTTCCACTAAAGGCTTGAATCGGTACCCCTTCTTTTGGTACCACCATTTTAAGTGGAACACCTTGAACCGCTAAATCACCAATCGCATAGCTTCCCATAACGGTTACATCAGCAGCACCTTGCTGAAGCGCTGGCATCACTTGCGTTGAATTTTTATAAAAAGTTGTGGAGTAACCGGCAAGCTCTTTTGCTTTTTGGATCCCTGGCTCCACATTATCTGTACCGCCACCGTTTGCCATCGCAAGTGCGTTTAAGGTGTTAAAGCCCCAGTCATTTGTAATA
Source organism: Bacillus salipaludis (assembly GCF_030938565.1). Taxonomy (GTDB): domain Bacteria; phylum Bacillota; class Bacilli; order Bacillales; family Cytobacillaceae; genus Neobacillus; species Neobacillus salipaludis_A. The sequence goes on from NZ_JAVGVR010000001.1 coordinate 29,183, forward strand.
TCTACAAACGCTGTTTTTCCTTCATATTGGCCAGATGCTAAGTCGTTCCAGGATTCAATCGGTTTCAAGCCCTTCTCTTTAAACGTTTTTGTATTATAGGCAGGGGCAATGGCCAATCCAAATATTGGAGCACCTGCATCCTTAACGGCTACAAACTTCGGATCGACATGACTCATATTCGGAGCATTCGATTCATCGATTTTATCGATAAGCCCTTTATCATTTGCACGCTGTACATCGGTTGGTACAAAGATGGCAATGTCAATTTGTGGAGCATTTTTTTGTAATTCTACCTTCGATAAAATTTCTCCAGAAAGTCCTGGAACAAAGTTAACCGTGATGCCGGTTTCCTTTTTGAATTTCGGAGCAATGACGTCCCGGATGGTTTTTTCAATAACCCCGCCATTTCCTGCAATGGTAATAGATTTTTCCCCATCTTTTCCCGCTTTCGCAGTCCCTCCGGCCTTTTGTGGATTAGGAGCTCCACAGGCTGATAAAATAATTAGTAAAGCGATTGAAATTAATGAAAGGATCTTTTTCATTTTCACTTGCCCCCTATTTTTTTGTAGTAGTATTTTAATGGATGATTTCTTTGAAAAATTGTTTTGCTCCAGGATGGAGCTTGATTGGAATCCCTGCAGTTGCATTAGATAAATGGAGTTCCATTGCTTCTAGGTGAGCGTTTTTGGATTCTGGTAAATGGTCATATAACGTTTTTACTATTTTGTAAGCTTCTTGTTTAGGCAAATCCGGGTATGTAAAAAGGACATTTTTTACGATTAATGTTGGTGTACGCTTGATGCCAGCGTAAGTTTGACTGCTTATTTCATCCAGTGTGTAAAATTCAAACTTCTCATGAAGGCTTTTTGCCATTTGTTTTGGAATCGGAATAAGAGAAATTTTCATCTCTGACGCAAGTTCCGAAATCACTGGATTCGGTAACCCGGAAGAAAAGAACGCAACATCAATCGTTCCATTTCTTAAGGCATCTGCCGATTGTGTGAAGGAAAGAGTAGATACATCCATTTCATTGCTTGCTAGATTGGCAGCCTTCAGGACCCTTTCAGCCATCAGTTTGGTTCCGCTTTCGACGGTTCCAATACTGACCCTTTTCCCACGTAAATCTTCTAAAGTATGAATATCACTTTTGGTTGTGACAATTTGGATATAATTCGAGTAAAGTCCAGTAAGGGCGAGAATTTTCTTTTTTTTCGTTTCTGGCAATGACAGGACATCCACCGTACTAAATCCTAATTCCGCTTGTTTCTGACTCACTAGCTTTGTATTCTGAATCGAAGCGTGCGTCACTTGTGTTCCAGCTGCTTTTCCATTGTACTTTCGAAATAAATCTGCCATCGCCTCTCCCAAAGGAAAATAGACACCTGACATATCCCCCGTCGCAATCACTAATGGAGTTTGACTTTCTGTAAGTTCCTCTGCAGGTGGAGGAACGGTTTGAACCCCACTTGGAAATAATTCCCGACTAACCGTTATACACCCAATCAAAAGAAAGAGTAAAAGGACTAAAATTTTTATAAGTGTCCCTGTTTTCAATGACTGTCCTCCTTTCACACAGATAATATGCAATTACCGTGCCAATTTTCAGATTATTGAATTTAAAAGCGTTTTCATAAATAGTTGTCCCTTTTTTAAAAAGAAAAGCGGCAAATTCTGCCGCTATTTTCGGCAAAATTTGCCGTATACCGGAATTTATTCAATTCCGATTTCATATAGTTTTATTTTCTCCCGGAGACTTCTTTCAGAAATTTGTAACGTCTCGGCAGTCCTTTGACGGTGTTTTCCACAATGTTTTAAAGTCCCAGAAATGACCTTTTTCTCAATTTCCTTCATCGATAGACCGACCGGAATAACGATACTATTCTCAGAATCATTTAAAATACCGCCAGCCTCTTTCTTTTGCTCTAGCATGTAATAAGGCAAATCCCCCTCATCAATGACGGTATCAATGGAAAGCGCTACTGCGTATTCAATGATATTTCCCAGCTCCCGAACATTACCCGGATAGTGATAGTCAAGTAAAAGTCTGCGGGCAGCTGCAGAAAGGGATCTCTTTTCTCTGCTCATTTCTTTACAATACTTTTGCAAAAAATAATCAATCAACAGCGGCAGATCCTCTTTTCGCTCTCGTAATGGCGGTGTTTTAATCGGAATCACGTTCAGCCTGAAATACAAATCCTCCCGGAACTTCCCTTCCTGGACCATTTGGGCAATATCTTTATTCGCCGCACATAGAATCCGAACATCTAATGAGATTTTCTTATTCGATCCGAGAGGTGTCACTTCACGTTCTTGAATGACCCTCAATAATTTAGCCTGAAGGGGCAGAGGCATCTCACTAATTTCATCAAGAAATAAAGTTCCTCCATTGGCGGCGACCCACTTTCCTTCCTTTGACTGTGTTGCCCCTGTAAACGCTCCCTTTTCATACCCGAATAATTCCGATTCAAGTAAGGTTTCAGGGATGGCTGCACAATTCAAAATTTCTAATGGTCCATCCTTACGCTTCCCTGAAAAATGAATCCTTTTCGCAACCAGTTCTTTCCCCGTTCCACTTTCTCCGGAAATCAAGACGCAAGAGTCGATATCTTTAATGCGATCGATCATTGAAAAGACATTTTTCATCGCTTTACTATTTCCTAAGAAGTCTTTAAAGCCCTTCCTTTCCTCCAGCTCTTCATGGAGGGTTTCAAGCATATTCGAGATTTGCTTAAACTCAGCGGCTCTTAATAAAAGCAAGGATAGGTTTTCGATATTAATCGGCTTTTCAATATAATAAAAGGCACCCATTTTGATCGCTTCGATGGAGGTTTCAATCGAAGCATAAGCAGTCATCATGATGACCGTCACAGATGGATCTTTTTGTTTAATTCTTTGCAAAACATCCAGCCCATTATAACGTCCAATCCGAAGATCCAGCAGAATAATATCGACCCGTTCTTTTTCCACGATGCCAATGCCTTCCTCCGGATCCGTTGTCGTCATCATAAAATAATCATCCTCAAGAGCAAAGCTAAGTGAAGCACAAATGGCTTGTTCATCGTCAATAACCAGTACCCTTGGCTTCAATCCGAATCTCCTCCTTTGTGTATAAAGGCAATAAAATCGTGAATGTCGTTCCTTGATCAGGAATACTATTTACTTGAATATCTCCATGGTTCTCTTTGATTAAATTGTAAGATAAGGTCAACCCCAGCCCGACACCTTTTCCCTTGGTCGTAAAAAATGGTTCAAAGATATGGTTGAGCACCCCTTGCTCCATCCCTTTACCCGTATCTATAATCAAAATCCTCCCCTTCTCGAGATCCTCTTTCGCCATGCAGATTGTAATTTTCTTCTCTTCTGTCTCTTCCACTGCATGAACGGCATTTAATAATAGATTAAGGAGGACCTGACGAATTTGCTGCGGATCAATGTGAAAAACAAGATCAGGTTCGATGCATTGTTCAAATTCAATCCTATTTTTATCCATCGTTACTTTTAGAATAGCGAGTAAGGACGTCAGCTGTTGAGCCGTGCAGGGTTGAATATTCGGTAAGCTGGGACGAGCATAATCAATTAAGTCGGTTACAATCCGATTGAGTCTGTTCACCTCTTCTGGTAAATGCTCCATTAGAACCTTTTGAAATTTCGGTTGATCGTATTTCTTTGGAATCAGGTCGATGAACGTTTTAATCGATGTTAACGGGTTCCGAATTTCATGAGCTACACCCGCTACTAACTGGCCGAGCGCATGGAGCTTTTCTTGTGTAATCAGCTTTTGTTCGAGTTTCTTTTTTTCTGTTTCGTCGTTCATGGAGAGCAAATAGCCTGCCTGGTTTTCAAGTGAGTTAAACATCTTATTGAGAGAATAATAGATGACCTTCCGTTCACCATTCTCATTTATTTCTAAAAAGCGATAATAATCAGCACCCTCTTGTTGCAAAGCTTGTCCAGAACGATCATGCTCAAAAAGCTTTAAAAAGATGGGCGAATCCTGAAGGTTGAACTTCGTATGGGCAGGAAGTTCGAGAATTTCCAATGCCCGCTGATTACAGCTTGTGATCTTAAAATCGATATCGAACGTGACAATGCCAGTGTCGATATTATTTAAAATTTGATCTTTAAATGCATTGCTATCAGCCGTTCGCTGCCGTTGCATGTGTAAATCTTCATTTAATAGTTGGAGGTCTTTTGTTTGAAGATTCACAGCTGCTTTTAACCGTTGATTCCAAATATAGATTGCAATGAGGATCAGGGCACCAATCAAAAGAAAGAGAGATAAATAGAAGATAAAATGTTCCAAACGGGCAATTTTCGCTTCGGTTTCGGGACGAACCCATTGATCAATTAATTTACTGACTTCTCCCTTAGCCTTTAATTTTGTAAGCGTTTGATTAATCATCGAAAGAAGGTCCTCATTCCCTTCCTTTACGGCAATCGCATAATCGGCCGGATTCATGACTTCATCCAGAATGAGGTAGTTGTCTTGTTGATCAAACTCTTTTAGAAAATAGGAAGCGGTAAATTCATTCCCAATAAAAACGTCCGCCCGGCCATTTAGAAGCGTCAACAGACCAGAGTATTGATTGGACACCAAGGTAAGATTCGTATTCCTTAAATTTAGTAGCGTGCCTAGTACAGGAGTATGATCTTGCAGGACAATATGCCTGTTCCTTAGGTCTTCGATACTTTTAATTCTGTCCTTACTTGCTTTTGGGATAATTAACGAATCGGACATCGTAAAGTAGGATTGAGAAAAATCGAATACTTTATCCTTTTCGGTGGTATAGGTTACCCCCGCGATTGCATCTATTTTACCATCTCGTAAGGCCTGCTCCGCTTCATGCATCTCCATTGGTATGTATTCAAATTTAAGCCCATTTGCATCTGCAATTTTTTCCATTAATTCAATACTTATGCCTGTCAGTGACCCTTGCTGATCTTTATAAGAAAAAGGAGGAAGGTCCCATTCTCCGGCGATTTTATAGGTTTTCCCTTCAGCAAATACGATAGGTTGTAGTAAGGATATAAATAATAGGAGACTTATGATGATAAAAAGCCTTCTTGCCAGTTCTCGGATAACACGGCCTCCTTTGCATAAGGATTCAAAATTCAGAATAATAATATAATCATAGGGAAAACTGCGGATGATAGCAAGTGCTCTGGAGTTCAGATAGGGGCGGTTCTACGCCGGATTTGGTCGAAGTTGTCCGCATTCCAAGGGGATTTATTAAATTGTCGATAAAATCCTATTTTTGTTGATATTCCACTAAAAAGTGTTGATATAACTCCATTTTGTATTGATATCCGATGAAAAAGTGTTGATATCACTCCATTTTGTGTTGATATCCGGTGAAAAAGTGTTGATATCATAATAGAGGCCCTTCGCTTACTCACGAATAGGATATCTATAAATACAATAACCTATCATTCTTTGACAAAATCCGCAGCACTGATATCTGAAAGTTTTAATACCTGGGCCCATGTCGAAAACATTTTGTTAACTACGACATACTTCCCGCTTTTTCACATCCACTGTTTGCTATCTTTATATATATAATGAACCTATTGTTCTATATACCAGAATGGTCATTTGATAGACGGGAATGGTTTACCACATAAAATAGGGGTTGATTTTTTGGATCGACAAGAGAACTTTTTTTGCGGTTTGATTTGGGGTGCCTCTTTAAGTATTCCGTTATGGATTGCTATTCTCGGCTGGATCAAACTATTATTAACCCTATAGGTAGGCTCTAAAATCAAGATGATCCTTTCAGGCTTTTGGCAACCGTTTTATAGATATCCAGCCCACTAATGTAGCACTATTTCGGATTGCTCTATTAATCTGCCTTTTTATAATCATGGACCTAGTATTAATTTTAAAAAAGCCGTAACCTATCTACAGGTTACGGCTTCTTTTTAACTATTAAAATATTTAGCAATTGTGCTTTTTAATTGTTCTGGATCAATAATGATTTCGGAATTGTTGGCCTTTAGGATGTCATCATACATCGTTCGGCCAACCCCTGTTAGTTGTTTGTATTTTAATTGCTTATTAGGATCAAAATCTTTCATGGCAAGGCCTAAGCTAACCATATCCGATGTTGACATATTCGTACCAACCATATATTTGGAAACCGAATTAACGAGTGAAGGCATTTTTGCAACATTGCTAGGGTTTAAAGCTTGTTTGGCAATTCCTTTTAGAGCCTCCAATTGAAGCTGCTGACGTCCATAATCTCCATTTGCAAGCGAATGGCGCTCACGGGAAAGAGATAATACAGTTTTTCCGTCTAAGAAATGAGACCCGGCAGTGACCACTTTATTACCAATCTTCACATCTGTTGGCACGTACATGTTAATACCACCCAATGTATCAATCATCGATTGAAGACCGTCAAAATTGGTTTCCACATAGTAATTAATCGGCACCCCAGTAAAATCACTGATTGCTTTTACGGCCCCTTCCATCCCTTGCTTAGGACCTTTATTGGCCTGCAAAATATACTGGACACTTGTGAGTTTCGTATAACCATAACCATCTAGATGAACACGTGTATCACGTGGAATACTTACTGCATTAATTTGATTTTTATCCAAATCAACATGCGCAAGGAGCATGCTGTCCGTATGACCAATTTTTTGACCTGGTCTCGCATCGGAACCCATGATTAATAGGTTAAAATTCGTTCCAGTAGAATTGCTTGGTTGTGTTTTTTGTTCGGTTGTCCCCGCGTTCGCGTTCACTACGGGAATATTTTTAAAGTGATTCTTTGGTTGAAGCTGATAGTAGGCAAAGCCAACCGCTGCAATGGCTACCACGATAATCCCTAGAAGAGAATAACCAAAAACCTTCCATTTACTTCGTTTTTTCTTACTGCTTCTATTCATAAATTCCTCCGCTATAAATTGCGTCATTTCTATTAATTTAATACTGTAACAACTTAAAATATTATCACCATATGAGATAATTGTCACTTACTACATAATACCAATGTCTGCCTTTACGCCAATCGATCCTTCTTCCACTTTAAAAAGAAAGATAAAATCTCTCCATGTACTTCCCTGTTTGTACTCCCATGTTTTATCTGCGTTAAAATTAGATTTTATCTGCCATTCTGATGTATTTATCTGCGTAAATGGGACTATTAACTGCGTTCGAAAGCATCTTATCTGCGTATCTAAGAAGATGGAGCTTTCTTCCCCTAAGCAGAAAATTTATTTTCCAACACCATGTCCTTTCCCTCCATTTTTCTTTATATAGAAGGTGTGAGGAGGTGATAAACAATGGCACAGGCACGATTGACTACGACGAAGCTTCGCATCGTATTTGAAACAGGTGTGGACGGAGAAGGAAATCCAATTTTACGATCCAAGACCTTCAGCAATGTAAAAAAAGAGGCAACAGCGGATCAACTCTACCAAGCAGCACAAGCCATCTTTGTATTGTGTAATGACACGCTTTACCGCATCGAGAAAAATGACAGTTCCGATCTATTAGTCTAGTGAGCAATTCATTTTTGAGGATAGGGGGTGAGGAAATTGGCTAAAACATTGGAATTACAATTCGAGACAGCTACCGGTAAAATTGCTCGCATTACCGTTGATAATCCAAAGGAACCCATTGATGAGGCGGTTGTGAAACAATCAATGGATCAGATCGTGAGTTCCGGTGCTTTCTATACAGGAAGCGGCGATCTTGTTTCGGCAAAAGGAGCAAGAATCGTGGAACGTAATGTAACAGATTATGAGCTTGTATAAGGTGAATCTTCAATCAGTGGGGTCTTTTTCCCACTGATTGTTAGTTGAACCAATCGGGCTTTTACGGACAGTTGACCCCCGCTTATCTGAATGGTCCATCAAATTCTTAAGTTGGGGTCTTACTGTCCGTTAATGCGGGATAAAGAGAGAGGCCGGGTTCTTCGTGAAACCGGTCTCCTTTACTAGAATGGAAGGAGGTGGCAGAAAATGGAGCAGATTATTCCAATCATTAGTGAAGTAGGTTTTCCGATCGTAGTGACACTCTATTTGCTTTATCGGATTGAAGCGAAGCTTGATATGGTGGTCCAGTCCATACAGAGCCTGCCGGACCGAATGAGGGAGCAAATGAAATAAGGGGGTTAACCCACCCGTCCAAAGTAGGAAATACTTGCAATCATCTTTCATAAAAAAGCCGTAGCCTATTTACAGGTTACGGCTTTTAAATAGGGCCATGGGGGACTGTTTTCATGGTTTCAGTGTTCAATAGAATTGTAGATAAAAGAGTAAAAAGTGTTGATATACACCCAAAAAGTGTCGATATCCTCCTAAAATGTGTTGATATAATCCCAATTGGTGTTGATATCACGTAAAAATATGTTGATATCCTAAAACATCGACTACCTTTCACCTAAAATCCACTCACATTCTCTATATCTTTTAGATAAAACCTTCCCATTACCAGGCATTGAGACCCTTTTTCTTTAATTGAGCCAAAGTCTGACCGCAAAAGATTCTCCTACCGCCTCAATTGTTCGAAATAGCCTTTTCATTTTGATTTTCTCTCTTTGTCGTAAAATCAGGTACGATCCAATAAATGAGCAATCCGGCAATAGTAGCATAGGCGATCCCATTATGCGCATATCCAACCCCGATGATGAAAATAATCGCGACAATGACCAAATTTTTCATATTAGCCAGACTCACTTTCTCCTCAAGGAGGTGACGGATTCCCATTGCTGCGATCATACCAAATAACAAAATACAGATACCACCCATCACCGCAACGGGAATGGATTGAATCACAGCTCCCACTTTACCGAACAAGCCAAGAAGAATCGCAAGAACAGCAGCCCCCTGAATGATCCTGCTGGAAAACTGGCGAGTGATGGCGAGAACCCCAAGATTTTCGGCGTAGGTGGTTTGCGCGGGTCCGCCGATGAAACCGGAGATTAAGGTTGCAATGCCATTCCCCCATAAGATCCTTGAAAATCCAGGATTCTTTGTTACATCTTTTCCGATAATCTCATTTAGTACAAACATATGTCCAAGGTCTTCGATGATGGTAACCAGGGCTATCGGCGCCATTCCAAGAATGACAACCCAGGTAAATTCCGGCGCGACGAAATGCGGAAGTTCAAAAGCCGGTGCAGCGGCGATGGTTTGAAAATCAACAAACCCACGTATGGCGGCATAAACATACCCAACAGCAAGACCGATGATAAGCGGCAAGAGTCGGATTATCTTTGTGCCTGCGAGCGTTGCGATGACTGCTGCAAGAAGGCTGACGATTGCGACATCCCAATGGGTCGAAGCCATGTTAGTCACCGCCGTGGTTGCCAGCGAAAGACCGATAATACTGACAACCGGTCCGACGACAACTGCAGGAATTACCTTCCGGACTTTTTCAAAACCGACAATTGAAATAATCAATGATACAATGGCATAAACAATCGAAACGCTAATCAGACCTGCAACGGCTTCACCCGGTGAATGCAGCTTCCCGACATACAACGCAAGCGGAGCAATAAAGGCAAAGGATGAACCTAGATACGTTGGAACCTTTCCGCCTGTAATAAGGTGGAAAATCAAAGTTCCGACACCACTAGCAATAAGAGCACTTCCTGGATCAAGACCGGTGAGGGCTGGCACCAAAACGGTTGCACCAAACATCGCAAACAAATGTTGTAACGATAACGGTATTGCGCTTAAAAATTTCTTCAATCCGTTTCCCCCCTTTATTTGTTCTTTAATGATATATTTCCTTAAGTGACTTTTAGACTAAATATTCAAAATATTATTCGCTGCAAAGAAATTCTCTTTTTTCATAAAAGGGACCATTCTCTTATTCTATTTTATTTTTTGGTCCAAAAAAGGGGGGCCCCACTTGTATCTTGTTGCAGTAGATCTAAAAAATTGTTGATATAATCCAATTTTTGTTGATATCCTGCCAAAAAGTGTTGATATAATCCCATTTTGTGTTGATATCCTTCCAAAAAGTGTCGATATAATCCCATTTTGTGTTGATATCCTTCCAAAAAGTGTCGATATAATCCCATTTTGTGTTGATATCCTTCCAAAAAGTGTCGATATCCTAAACCAGCTGGCTATTCTCCTTGCTCCCACACCCCGAGAATTCAATAATAAAGAGCTCCCCACAAGGGAAGCTCTTTATTCATTATAGAATGGTGTTTTTCATATTGGCGTACATCGCCTTTACGGTCTCATCAATTTCATCTCGGGACATCCTCAGCGCATTTTCAGAACGGGCATAACCGATTTCGTTTTTTCCTGCTTCAAGGCCTTTAAAGATCGCATCAGCAAATTCATCTACAGGTGTGCCAAAGGTGTGAAGGCCTACTCCGCCTAGATCGGTATTCACGGCCGGCGGCGCAACTTCGATCACTTCAATGGCCGTATCTTCAAGCTGACTTCTTAAGCTCATCGTAAAAGAATGAACCGCCGCTTTCGTTGCGGAATAAATCGGCGCAATCGCCATTGGAGTAAAGGCTAAACCGGATGATACATTAAGGATCGCCGCATAGTCCTTGTTGGCAAAGTACGGCGCAAAGAGCATGGCAAAATGAAAGGGAGCCTCTACATTGGAGGCGATTTCTTGGCTGTAATAGCTCCAATCATCCTTCGCGTTCGTTTTAAGAACATGGAAGCGCTGCTGAATGCCGGCGTTATTTACAAGTACGTTCACATCGGGGTGCTCGCTCGTGATCCAGTCGAACAAAGCAATCCGGTCCGATTCTTTGGTGACATCACAAACACGTGTGATGAGTTCAGGATATTTTTCCTTCTTCCTGAAGACTTGCTTCGCGTCGGCCACAGACAATAACTTTATTGTCTGCTTTAATGAATCTCTGGGCAAAAGCAAACCCGATTCCTGCCGCCCCACCCGTAATAAGTACTGTATTTCCTGATAATTTCATCATATCCCTCTTTCGTTAAACGAACTTTCCTTCCTCATAAACAGTTTAACCTTTTGAAATTGTATTTCAAAACCATGTTTTTTATTCAGACAAGACTTCTTAATTTTCTACGATTCATGTCCAAATACCAGCCTCATTCAGCTAGGCGAGGGTGTGTCGGGTCCCCAGTGATATAACCATCATCTACCTTATCAAATTGCAGCTGCTTAAAAAGGTCTTCTTTAATATTTTTATCTAACTGGAGGCTGAATCATTCGGCTCGATCTTCCATAATGTTAAATCTTTTGTTTCTAGCCTTAGCGGATCTAGATTTCTATCTCCTAAACGACAGCATCCGACGCTTTCTTTTTCAATTAAACGTTTAATTAAAACCGTTCCAAAGCGCTTTGGAAAACGAGCATTGTACAGTTTCCGAGGAAATTATTTGTCGATAAATTCTGTCCCATTCTCCCGATTGATCTCCTAAACTATCAAAAAATGACCTCATATCGCACAATGATACGCGTTTCTACAAGCTGGGCTTCTACACAAACGTTTGTCCCTCCAGCTGCTTTGGATGGACACTTTTATTGGTTCACACATGATTTTGTCCTTCCACCTGTTTTGGAAGGACACTTTTACTGGTCTTGCTTCGATTTTTATCCTTCCAGCTGCTTTGGATGGACACTTTTATTGGTTTCACGCATAATTTTGTCCTTCCAGCTACTTTAGATGGACACTTTTATTGGTTTTACGCATGATTTTGTCCTTCCAGCTACTTTTGATGGACACTTTTATTGGTTTTACGCATGATTTTGTCCTTCCAGCTACTTTTGATGGACACTTTTATTGGTTTTACGCATGATTTTTGTCCTTCCAGCTGCTTTGGATGGACACTTTTATTGGTTTCACGCATGATGTTGTCCTTCCACCTGTTTTGGAAGGACACTTTTACTGGTCTTGCTTCGATTTTTGTCCTTCCAGCTGCTTCGGATGGACACTTTTATTGGTTTCACGCATGATTTTGTCCTTCCACCTACTTTGGAAGGACACTTTTATTGGTATTACGCATGATTTTGTCCTTCCACCTCTATCGGGCAATGAAACCGACTTAAAAAAAGAGAAGTGCAGTTAGCACTTCTCTACCTTCAGCCTAATGGTTGCTAGATTACATAATTACGTAGTTTACCAATATTCTCTACTTCCACCGTTACGACATCGCCCGACTTCATTGGACAACTGCCGGAAGGTGAACCAGTAGCCAAAATATCCCCTGGCTCCAGTGTCATAACCTGTGAAATCCAACTGATTAGGAATGGAATGGAAAGTGACATCTGATTCGTATTCCCGTCTTGTACAACTTTCCCGTTTAAAGTGGTAACGATCCGTAAATTCGATGGATCAATACCTGTCACAATCCACGGACCCAATGGACCAAACGTGTCAAAACCTTTTGCGCGTGTAAACTGGGGATCCTTTTTGGTAAGATCTCTTGCCGTTACATCATTAAAGATCGTACAGCCAAAAACATAATCCATTGCCTCTTCTACTTTTATATTTTTGCCGCGTTTCCCAATGACAAGGGCAACTTCCCCCTCTAATTCCACCTGCTGGGTTAAATCACTTGACGGAAGAATGATATCCCCTTCATTTGGAATCAAGGAAGAGGCCGGTTTTAAGAACAAAAAGGGTTCTTTGAGATTGGCCTCCCCGCCAGTCTCTTTAGCGTGTCCAGCATAGGTCCAGCCAAAATTAATCACTTTTGATGGGGCTACAGGCTCTAAAATTTTCACATCACTAAATTGAACTCTTACACCATCATATTTCAGTTCATTGTTCGCAATTTCAGCAAAAGTACTGGACAATTGTAAAATATCATTGTCCTCAACCATTCCGTAATATACTTCACCATTATGATTTTCATATCGAACAATGGTTTGTGTTTTTTGTAAAACCTTCATGACAATACCAACTCCATTTTTAATTCATTGCAATTCTTCTAAAATACAACGTCTATTTTAAAACTTTAATGATTCTATCATTGTAGATGTTTCATCGTATGCAAACGGGCAAGACGATCCTTCATTTCTCTTGAGAGTGAATTTTAAGCCAAATTCACAATCTGGAATTTACACTTTATTTCCATATATTTCCGCACAACGCGTATTTACATTAGCTATTATATAATTAACTGGTGAAAAATCAATAAAATGTTCTCATTATGCACACATTTCCTATATCTACTATTTTCCCTTCTTCTAATGTTTCACATAAAAAAATGAAGATTAAGAGATCTATAGCCTCAATTTTCCGGTCCCACAAAAAACCTGTCGAAAATCCCCGAACTTCCTTACCAACAATTGGGTGATTTTGTAGTATGATAAAAATATCAATTTCAAACTATTAAGAAAATTAATGGCCTTTTTTTATTCATAACGAATCACAATAGGTTTCCAAATAGCTAAATAACCTAAAGAGGAGAAAACACAAATGAAGATAAAAAGGATCTTTTGTTTTTTTCGCAAATATCATAAGTATGATTACTACACCAGCGTTTGTGTTCGATGTGGTAAAAAAAGATAGAACCACGGGGCTGGTTCTCGTCCCCGTGGTTTATAAAAAAGAATGAATTAAAAATAGAACTGCAAAAGCAATACCAGACCGCAAATGCCATTTCCGGTCCATCTTCTTATATCGAAATAGTCCCGATATAGGAACTGGAAGCAGGACTACCAAGGAAATCAATCCACTTATATTATTAAAATCAAATTTGAAACCGTGCATAAAGACAGCTACCGTATGCAAGACAATAAAAGCGATGGCGATAATCGCTGCTGGAGTATGCCATTTTCGGGCAAAACGTAGTAAAGTGGACAACCATTTTTTCACCTTAACTTGACCTTTTAAATGACGAAGCTTCATAACCCGAAGGAGCACATAATAAGCAAGTACAAAAAATACGGCAATTCTTGCATTGGAGCCAAAACCTTTAAATGTATGTTCAAACTGCCTGCTATGCAGGGTGGTGAATGAAAGTTGTAATAGTCCTTTAAGCTCCCAAAGCATGATTAAAGCAGCGACCATAATCGCCACAATTACCCATATACGTTCCTTTTTAGGAATCCATCCTTGTTTTTGGACCTTGATTTCCCGTGTACTCATTGGTATGTCCTCCTATAAATAACTTGGGCATTGTCACCGAATCCCGCCTTTTCGAAAAAAAACCCCTTAAAGTTAAAATAGCCTTCAATTTTATTTAAATACAATCTAGCACGAAAAATGAAACATTTTTTAAATGAATGAATTCTTAATGTTAAAAAAATGCTTTTTTTTAACATTGAATACCAAATTAACGTTTTTGTATCTTTGCGAATAAACTGTTTCCAATTTTATTCGGAGATTTTTTTACTAGCGATCGTAAATACTATAAAAAACTTTTTCCTTTTAGGAGGAGTTAGGAAAACATTAAACACAACAAAAAGAGTCACATATTGATGTTAGATTAGTTAATAGGCGGTGAAAAGATGGATCAACACCTGCATCACGTGGAAGAACACTTTTCTGGGTCTGATTTCATTCGGGATATTGTAATTGGTATGTCAGACGGATTAACTGTACCGTTTGCATTAGCTGCTGGTTTGTCGGGTGCTGTGGATACAACAACATTGATTCTCACAGCAGGAGGTGCTGAAATTGCTGCAGGGTCAATTGCAATGGGACTCGGCGGATACTTGGCAGGAAAAACAGATATGGAACATTACGAATCAGAACTTGCTCGTGAACAGCGTGAAATAATAGAGCTTCCAGAACGCGAAGAAGAGGAAGTATCGGAAATTTTCAGGGAATATGGACTGGAAGAAGAACAAATCAAATCAATTACAGAAACCATGAAAAAGAACCCTGAAAAATGGGTGGATTTTATGATGAAATTCGAATTAGGGTTGGAGAAACCAGAGCCGACAAGGGCAAGGAACAGTGCGATTACCATTGCTGTTTCTTATATTGTCGGCGGGTTAATCCCTCTGTTCCCTTATTTTATCTTAAAACATCCTGCAACAGCATTAATGGTTTCGGCAATCGTTACACTGATCGCATTGATGATTTTTGGCTACGTAAAAGGAAGGTTTACGGGTACTTCCCCTATTAAGAGTGCTGTTCAAACGACGATTACTGGAGGACTTGCAGCAGCAGTTGCGTTTGGTTTAGCGAGAATACTCTCTTAAAAGCAGAATGGCAAACTGCATAAAAATTTGCCGGAGCTAATATAATGAATGGGGTCTTGCCCCTGAAACCGATCCCCTAGCATGATCAGTGCAAAGGGAAGATTGATAAAACCTTAAAAAGTGTTAATATAATCGGAATTTGTGTTGATATCCTACAAAAAAGTGTTGATATAATCCCATTTTGTGTTGATATTCGATGAAAAAGTGTCGATATCCTAAAAAACCTGCTTAAAGCACGGGTAAACTCCACTATTGTTCGCATGATTTCTTTTATGCCGTGTACTTTTCAGCTGTTCCGGCTTTATTACCGTATCTTTGAGAATGAATCCGTCTTGTTTCAGGATTGTCCCTAATCAAATCGTGATGGGGAATGAACCAAATATTGATCTCTTCGACAAAAATCGGGTGGTGCCTGGCACCACCCGATTTTTGTCGAATTAGCTTTTACTTACTTCTATCACCGCAAAGGTTTTAAGCGCATTGTATTCCTCAGGTGTTAGTCTTTTTAATACTTGGCTTGTAATTTCTGATTTCTCTTGAGGGGTGAGGCCATCTTTCGCTTTATCCGCAAAGGCTGCGATCTTTTAATAGTGGAATGGGGGTCTGACCACATAGTCACATGGTCCAAAAAAGCCACGAGAACCGTCCTAGTAGCCTTCTTAATCTACAACAAAAATATTATGAAAACTAATAAAAATTTATTGATAAACAATAAATAATGTTTTAAAATCAAATAAACAATGATTGAGGGAGGTTGAACCATGGACATGAACAATTTGATTAATGAAAATATCGCAAACCCCCATGAGCTGGAGAGACTGTTTAGAAAAGACCCTAAAGCATTTAAAAAGTCCTTCCCACATGCCTGGGAGCAAAGCCCTGATTCGCAGGTTCTTGCCGTTTGGTATGAAAGATTGCATTTCAAGGAGACATCAAATACAGAAAAAGCTTTCTTGCTTCAGAAAGGTTTCTTATTCATGGGTCTGTTAGCGATTCTGGCCGGGATATGCACCAGGATCATTTTCCATTATGTCGAACAGCAAACCATTGCACCCATTAATCTTGCTTTCGGTATACTTCCCTTTATTGCAGCCTATTTTGTATACAAGAATCCCCCCAAAAAAATGGTTGTGATTTCCCTTGCAGCGCTGTTCCTCATCTCCGGGATTTATCTTAATATGCTGCCATTGAATTATAAAGACAGTATGATCTTAGCTTATATACACCTTCCCATTTTCTTATGGGGATTGGTTGGGCTTGCATTTACAGGAAATGAATATGGGGAAGGCAGCACAAGATTAGCCTATCTTAAATGTAATTTAGAATTTGGTATTCTCTACGCGAGCATGGCAGTTTGCGGAATGCTGCTAGCAGGATTAACCATGCGGTTATTTAGCTTTGTCGGCTTGAATATAGAAGACTTCTATTTTAGAAATATCGTTGTATTTGGCGCTGCGGCTCTCGCGATTGTGGCTGCATACCTTGTTTCCATGAATCTTAAATTTGCTAAAAATATTACACCCTATATAGCGAAAATTTTTAGCCCGCTTGTCCTGGCCACATTGTTGGTCTATCTGATAACGGTGATTTTGGTCGGGAAAAATCCATTCTTGGACCGCAATTTCCTAATTGCTTTCAACGGAATCCTTCTTGGTGTATTGGCTGTCACCATATTTTCCATTACTGAAAGCGACACAGACGAGAAAAAGACCATTTCAGATTATATCAACTTTGCCTTAATTGTTCTTGCACTAATCATTGACAGTGTGGCTTTGTCAGCCATCGTGTTCAGACTTTCTTCTTATGGGATTACGCCCAATAGACTTGCTGTTTTAGGCGTCAACATACTGATCTGGGCAAACCTAATATGGATTATGCTCTCCTATATGCGATTTCTACAAAACAAAACCGGGCCTTCACCTATCCAAGATGCCGTTACGAAGTATTTGCCGGTCTACGCACTTTGGGCAGCTATCGTTGCATTTACGTTTCCTTTAATTTTTTAAAATAATACCTAATAGGGGGGCTGGCCGTTTAGTTGCCACCCCCCCTATTCTTACAAGCATGTAAGCATCCTTCTTAATTACCATTTTCATCGGAGATTCTGCTTATTATTGTATCTCGTTCTTTTTATGTTCCATTTCACTCAGTTTATGTGCCATTTTTCCGATATATGGACCAAACTAGCAAATATATGTGCCGACCTGCGGATTTCCATTCAAAAAGCCAGGAGAACCGTCCCCTGGCCTTTCTTTACGCACTTATTCCGTTAACTTTTCTATTTTCTCCAATTTTTTCAATTTCCTCTAAACTACGACCGCGCGTTTCAGGAACGCGTGTCCGGATAAAGAAAACTCCAAGTATACAAATAACACCGAAGATGGCAAAAACAGCTTCTTGAGACATGGAAGCGGTCATGATTGGAAATAGCAATCCAACCAAGAAAGAACCAATCCAGTTAAAAGATGAAGCGAATCCAGACGCACGCCCGCGAATGGCTAGCGGGAAAATTTCTCCAACGATGACCCAAGTTAAAGGAGCCCACGTGAAGGAATAAAGTGCTACATAGATACTTAAAAAAACAACCATCATCATCGGACTTGCATTAGGAATTAATGAATTCAATATGGCCGGCAAAATAAAGGATAGCCCCATAATCGTTCCGCCTACGGTTAATAAAGTACGGCGATTAAATTTATCAGCAATCATTAGGAATATGAATGAACCTAGTACGAGAATAACTCCTTGAATAATGGGCCACATCAACGCTGAACTAGCCGCATGCCCTGTTGCTTTTTCTACAATCAAAGGAATGTAATAAAAAATTGCGTTTGCGCCTTGGAATTGTTGAAAAGCAGCAACACCCACACCGGCAATGACTAAATAACGGTATTTATTACTAAAGAGTGTACCCCATGATGCTTTTTGCTTTGCCTTTCTTTCCTCTCTGGCAGCTTCTTGAATTTGCGTGATTTCAGATTCAATTTCTTGTTTGTTAGAGCGAATATAGCCCAACACCTTACGAGCTTCATCAAATTTATGGTTCTTGATCAAAAAACGTGGTGATTCGGGTAATTTTAACATTCCAAAAAATAAGATCAAAGCAGGTACAGCAGCCAAACCAAGCATCAACCGCCATGCCATGGTTTCTGGTAAATCTTTCAATAAATAATCAACAATGTACGAAAGCAACATTCCGGAAACAATCATGGTTTGATTAATACCGGACAGACGTCCACGTAAACGGGCAGGCGCCATTTCTGACATATAGGCTGGGACCAACGCAGAAGCAGCACCAACAGCCAATCCTAATAAAATCCGAGCAACAATCAAATAAAATATCCCATTATGAGGGGCGATTCCTGACAAAATCGATCCAACAACAAAAATTAAAGCAGATATTAAAATCATTTTGCGCCGTCCTAAACGATCAGAAAGTTGTCCGGCCAAGGCACCTCCAAAAATAGCTCCAAACATCACTGATGAGGTAATCCAGCCAATAGCACCAGCGTCGTTTTGAAGGTTCCAATCATGTTGCAGGAAAGGCAAAGCACCCGTCATAACGCCGATATCATAACCGAAAAGAATGCCGGCAAAAGCCCCAAAAAAATAAATGAAGCCACTTGAGATTTTCTTTTCATTAACCATTAAAGTTCCCCCTCAAGGTTTTAAAATTATATTGTTAAAAATCCTACTACTTAAAATAAGGATGGCTTTTTAAGAAATAAAAACTGCTTTTCCCTATAAATCACATAGTTTCATTCCGCTTGATTAAACGCTTTCAACTTTTCCTAAAATCCATGATCCCGCTTACAAATAAGGAGACCATGTTTTGATTATAACGCTTATTGTCCCTCTATCATTTTCCAATTTTCGGAATACTGATATCGCTTCCAATGGAAAGTACTAATACCCCCAAGGAAGCAAAGCCTCCTCGGAGAGAAAAGTCATTATTTAATCACAACATAATCCAAATCAACAAGTTTTGCATACGTGATAATTTGATCTGTTGTTAAATTCAAAGAAACCACTGTATGGTGACCGCCGCCATTCTCAATCCAAGCTTTCACCCCATCCTGGAAGTTCGGCCGAATCTTCCAAATGACACGGGACACTGGAAGGTTTGGTGCTGGAACAGTCGGCTCAAAGGCAGAAACTTCGTTGATCAACAGCTTGTAATGGGTTCCAAAGTCGGCCATGGAAACCACTACACCGTCTCCTGCTTTACCGTCAAATACTAAACGTGCCGGATCCTCACGATTCCCAATCCCTAATGGAGAGACGATAATTTTTGGTTTGTTGCTTGCCAAAGTGGGGTCTACTTCAAGCATATGGGATTGAAGGGCTGATTCTTGACCAACCGCTAATTCATAGGTGTAATCTTCCATAAAGCCGGTTGATTGGTTATGGCTCATGACTTTGAGCAGGCGATCGAGCGCCGCCGTCTTCCAATCTCCTTCACCAGCAAAGCCATATCCTTGTTCCATCAAACGTTGAACGGCAAGACCAGGAAGCTGTTTCATCCCATATAAATCTTCAAAGTTCGTTGTGAAGGCATTGTAACCGCCATCATCAAGGAAACGTTTCATGGCGATTTCATAGCTCGCTTGAACTTTTACGCTCTTCTCCCAATCTTCCCTGCTGTATGGACCATAATCAAATTCATAAAGGTTTTCATATTCTGCAAATAATGCATCAATTTCTTCGTCCGTAACAGCATTCACGTATTGAACAAGGTCACCGATACCAAAGTAATCCACTGTCCACCCAAATTGAATTTGTGCTTCGACCTTATCCCCTTCGGTAACGCCAACGTTCCGCATGTTATCGCCAAAGCGGGCAACTTTGATGTTAAAGCTTTCATTATAAGCAACTGCTACGTCCATCCATTCTGCAATTTGCTTTTGCACTTCAGCGCGTTGCCAATAACCGACGACCACTTTATTTTGTTTTTTCAAACGGGCATTGATAAAGCCATACTCACGGTCTCCATGAGCAGATTGGTTCAAGTTCATGAAGTCCATATCAATCGTGGCCCAAGGAATGCTTTCATTAAATTGGGTTGCTAAGTGAAGCAATGGCTTTTGCAATAATTTGGTTCCGCGAATCCACATTTTCGCAGGTGAGAACGTATGCATCCACGTGATGACACCGGCAACTTCGTCCCGATAGTTGACTTCTTTCATAATGCTTGTGATTTTATCGGCACTAACAGCCAAATCTTGCAATACAAGTGGATAAGGGAAAACACCGCTTTCATTTAATGCATCGGTCATCGTTTGTGCATGTGCTTTGACTTCTGCTAACGCTTCATTCCCATAAAGGTGCTGTGAACCTACGACAAACCAAAACTCTTTTTTTTCTGTTGTGGTCATTATGATCCTCTTTTCTTAGTTTGATAGAATGTGTTGTTTTTGACCGTAATAGGCATTTTTCCCATGTTTTCTCAAGTAGTGCTTATCTAAAATACGTTGTGGTAATAATTCAGCAAAATGATTTAATTCTCGGGCAAATAAATTCATCTTCGAAACTTCTTCCAACACCACGCTATTCATGACAGCCGTTTTTACATCTTTCCCCCACGTAAATGGAGCATGGCCATGCAGTAAGACACCGGGAACGGCCAAAATATCCAAACCGCGCTCTTCAAATGTCTCAATGATGACTTTACCGGTTTCCACTTCATACCCACTATCAATCTCCTCCTGTGTCAAAAAGCGGGCACATGGAACGGGACCATAGAAGGTGTCTGCATGTGTGGTTCCCATCGCAGGAACATCAAGACCTGCTTGAGCCCAAATGGTCGACCAAGTGGAATGAGTGTGCACGATGCCTCCGATTTCCGGGTAATGCTTATACAGTACGGCATGTGTCGGTGTATCGGATGAAGGGTTCAACTCTCCTTCAACCACCTTGCCCTCTAAATCAACCACCACCATATCACTCGGTTTCATCTTTTCATAATCAACACCGCTGGGCTTGATGACGAATAAACCGCTTTCGCGATCAATGCCACTTGCATTTCCCCATGTGTATTTCACAAGTCCATGCTTCGGTAAGTCCAAATTGGCTTGAAATACTTCTTCTTTCAGTTGTTCTAACACGTTCATTCCTCCCGTTTCCCACTCATACGATCAAGGTTTCTACTGCAGCCTGTTCAATCATTAAACCTTTTTTGTATCGTTCGATAAATGCTTCAAATCCTTTAACGTCTAATCGGTCAGGATACATTTCAATCCTATCAACCTCTTCAAACACTTTTAGGTCAAGGAATTCTTCTAAACTTTCATTTTGATGTTTGTTCATCATATAAGATGCAAGAATCGCCATGCCCCACGCTCCGCCTTCCCCGGCCGTTGCCATCACGGAAACGGGTGCATTCATGGTAGCTGCTACAATTTTCTGTCCAACAACGGGGGTTTTAAATAAACCTCCGTGAGCTAAAATGCTATCAATGGCCACGCTTTCATTCTTTGTTAAAATATCCATTCCGATTTTCAAAGCTCCAAAAGCGGTAAAAAGATGAGTCCGCATGAAGTTCGCTAAATTGAAATGACTCTCGGGTGTCCGGACAAATAATGGCCGTCCCTTTTCTAACCCTGTAATATTTTCACCTGAGAAATAACCGTAGCTTAACAGCCCGCCGCCATCTGAGTCAGCTTCGAGCGCCTTATTCAACATCACTTCAAATAATTGGTTCGTTTCAATCTTTTGTCCCATTGCCTCCGAAAATTCACGGAACAATCCTAGCCAGGCATTGAGGTCACTTGAACAGTTATTCGCATGGACCATTGCCACCGGACTGCCGTTTGGTGTCGTGACCAAATCAATTTCCGGGTATACCTTTGAAAGTTCTTTCTCTAAAACAATCATGGCAAAAACGGAAGTTCCGACTGAGACGTTTCCAGTCCGTTTCCTCACACTGTTCGTCGCCACCATCCCTGTTCCGGCATCACCTTCCGGCGGACAAAGCGGAATGCCCGGTTGCAGATTTTGTGATTGATCGAGAATTTTTGCTCCAACTTCAGTTAAGGTACCTGCCTGTTCGCCTGATATACAAACTTCGGGAAGAATATCCCTTAGCCTCCATGGATAACCTTTTGGTGCAATGAGTTCATCAAATTGCTGGACCATCGCTTCATGGTAATCCTGTGTCGATTCATCAATGGGGAACATGCCCGAAGCATCCCCAATGCCGATTGTTCTCTTACCCGTTAGTAACCAGTGAATATATCCAGCTAAAGTGGTAATAAAATCAATCCGGGGCAAATGACTTTCCTCATTTAATATGGCTTGATATAAGTGGGCAATACTCCACCGTTCAGGGATATTAAACCGGAATCGATCCGTTAATTCTTTTGCTGCAACACCAGTTGTTGCATTGCGCCAAGTCCGAAACGGAACAAGCAGCTCGCCAGTACGATCGAATGCCATATAACCGTGCATCATGGCAGAAAATCCAATGGAACCAATGGTTCGAATGGTAATCCCATAATTCCGTTCCACTTCTTGTTTCATTTCACTATAAGCTGTTTGCAATCCAGTGATAATATCGACTAAGTTGTACGTCCAAAATCCATCTTCCAAGCGGTTTTCCCACTCATAACTTCCAGAGGCTATGGTTTCAAAACGATGATCAATCAACACCGCTTTGATACGTGTGGATCCGAATTCGATTCCAAGGGAAGTTTCTCCTTTGGCAATCGCTTGTTTTATGTCTGCTCGATTCGTTTTCACATGAATCCCCTTTCCGATAGCGGTTTCAATTTCATCTGTCATGATTTATCTTCGTAAGGAGTCGATTTCCTTTTGCTTAACTTATCTACAACCCTAGTATATTTTCTGTACGTACATTTGTCAATAATTTTATAAAAAAGTCCATACATGTAGTTTCGATATGATTCTGCCCTACTCTCCTTATTGGGGATAAAATATTCGTATGAAATACAACCAGGAAATTGGTATTTTTTAAAAAAACAAGCGTGATATGTTGGTTTATTTAAAACTATGGTAAAATATGTCCATACAAATTTTTCGAGCGAATTCATTCGTAAGTGAACAACTAGAAAGAGTGAGATAAATGAAAACAAAGTATCAGATCATCATTGATGAGATTAAAAGTAAAATACTTTCAGGAGATTACAAGTTAGACGAAAAAATTCCAACTGAATCCGACCTGCAAGAAACGTACAATGTGAGCAGACACACGGTTCGAAAGGCCATTTTAGAACTGGCGAATGAGGGATTCCTAAGAAGTGAAAAAGGATCTGGCACGTACGTCAGTAACAAATATCAATCAAAATCCGGTGGAAATTCTACGAATAAAACGATTGGGGTCATCACGACTTACATTTCGGATTACATTTTCCCTTCCATTATTCGCGGAATTGAAAGAAGATTGAAGGAGGATAATTATTCGTTGCTGTTAGCCAGTACAAATAACGATGTAGAACAAGAAAAGAAGGCATTGGAAATGATGTTGTCCTATGGCGTGGATGGATTGATCATTGAACCTACGAAAAGCAATTTGTACAATCCCAATATTGCTTACTACCTCTCGTTTAAGGAGCAGGATGTCCCCTTCATCATGATCAATGCGTATTATGAAGAATTGGAAGTTCCTTTTTTATGTCTAGATGATGTGCAATCCAGCTATCTCGCAACAAAAGAGTTGATTTCAAAGGGACACACACAAATTGGACTGATTTCAAAAACCGATGATTTACAAGGAAAGTTTCGTATGAAGGGGTACATTAAAGCGCTTGGAGAAGCCAAATTGCGATTTCAACCGGAGCAAGTGCTTTCCTATACTACAGAGACGAAGCCGGACCTATCCAGTAACTTGAAGAAGTTCCTCATTGAAAATAGAGACGTGTTGACGGCAATGGTTTGCTATAACGACGAGGTAGGGTTAGAAGTGGCAAATGTATGCAGACAACTGGATATTTCTGTACCGGAAAAACTATCCATTATTGGCCAGGACAATTCTTATATTGCCAAAAATGCAAATATCAAGCTAACTACATTAACACACCCACAAGAACAAATGGGACGTGATGCAGCGGATTGGGTCATTAAAAAGTTACAAGGAAAGAAAGATTTACCAAATGAAAACTACTATCAGCCGGAATTAGTTGAAGGCGAAACGGTTAAAGAATTATAAAGCCGCAGGGCCGCTTCTCTTGTTTTTTGGGAGAGGGCCAGTAGGCATGGTCTCGTTAATGGAAAGGAGATTGTGATGGAGATTAAAGCTGTTTTTTTTGATTTGGATGATACGCTGCATGATCATCAGGCCCCTTTTGCCAAGGCGCTGCTTGATACAATTCATCATTGGCCATCCATGCCTGATCTTAATACCGCTTATAAAAAGTTCAGATATTATAGTGATTATTTTTGGAAGGATTACACGCAAGGAAACATTTCTTTGGAGCAGCTTAGGATCAACAGAATCATAGCAACATTAGAAAACCTGGGGAAAGGGATATCTGAGCAAGAAGCCGTGCGATTTCAGGAGAACTATGAAAATAATCTAAATACCCCCATCTTATTTACAGAAGTCCCTTCTGTTTTCGACGCCTTAAAGAGGAAAGGGATCGAGGTTGGGCTCATTACAAACGGTCCTATCACTCATCAGCAAAATAAAATCAGCCAGCTCGGACTTCAAGATTTTATTAATGAAGAGTTGATATTTATTTCCGACCAAGTCGGTTTTGCCAAACCAAATCCCCAGCTTTTTCATACAGCCGCAAAAAAGATTGATCTCCCTGCGGAGCACCTCCTCTATGTAGGGGATACCTGGGAAAATGATGTCGTGGGGCCGATTTCAGCTGGTTGGAATGCGATTTGGTTTAACCACCGGAGCCGGGAACCATTAACCGACCATAAGCCACTCGCGGAAATTAACAAGTTGTCGTCGTTATTAAACCTTTTAAATTTGTAAAAGGCAGTACGGGAGGGGTTTAATTCCACAGGGACAGTTCTCTTGGTCTATATCAATTAATAATTTCAAATAACGAGAAGCCAGGCGGGCACCTGGCTCAGATCATTTTTCTCTTAAGTATATAACGCTGTAAACTACTATTCGCACGTTCCCCTACTTTTAAATTACCATTTTCATGGGACATTCGTTTTTTATTGCACCCTATTCATACCCTCTCATTGGGCCATCTTTTGTTCATCAAAAGAATCGATTTTTCTTTTGCCGTACCGGACATTCCCACTTATAATCCCTCCTAATATGAGGAATACTCCAATCCACTGATACCAACTTACGGGTTCCGTCAAAACGAACGAAGACAGGGTAACGGCTACTGGCAGTTCGGAAGCAACTAATATGGTGCCAAGCCCTGGTCCAATATGCGGCATTCCAATTGAAAATAAAAGCGGTGGAAGAGCAACTCCAAATAAACCAAGAAATAGCCCGTATGGCGCCAAGCCCGTTAAGACAGAAAAGTCGAATAGAAATGTTGGTGGATACAATGCAAATACAACGATTAATGCACCGGTAGTAAGAAGAGCACTTTTTAGCACCGGAGGAGTATCTTTCTCAACTGAACCACTCAGAAAAATGAAAGTGGTATGCATGAAAGCAGCAAGCACACCCCAAATCGTTCCTTGCCACGAGAGAGCAGCTCCCTCTTGTGAAATCATATTTGCAGCTAAACCAGAACCAATGAGTAGGATGGCTATAGAAACAAGCTTTTCTTTGGACGGCTTTTTCTTATGAAATATCCACTCAAAAAGCGTACCCATCCAAATAAATTGAAATAAAAAAATGATGGCCAATGAAGCATCAAGTGTTTGCAGTGACTGATAATAAAATAAACCTGATAAGCCAACCGGAATTCCGGATACTAGCAGTTTGAAGATTTGTTTAAACGTTACTTTTGCCTTTTTTGTAAACAAAAAAACGATCCAAATCAGCACGGTTCCGAAAAAGAATTGTCCACCTGTTACCTCTGGCGCTGAAAAACCTGCTGAGTAGGCAAGTTTGACAAATGTTGATAATACTCCGTAACAGCATCCACCTAAAAATACAATTAATGCATAATGCCAAAGTTTCAAAATCTTTACCTCCTTTTTTACAATAAGACTCTGTTAAACCTAGTTGTTGATTTCCGCTCCAGGCACTTCGCTTTCCGCTCCAATCAACAAGGTCAAAAAATCAACATTGTCCTTTAACACAGCCTTTACAATAAAAAAAGCCACACAATTACCAATAAGGTAATTGTGTGGCGAAACTAGAGTTACTCTAGAAAAATCCACATCCGAAGACAGGTTTTAATATTCAATTCCATTAAATTTTATAATCAGCCATCATAAATTGTCAACTGCAATAATATGGCCATGTTTCATCATACCTTCCTCAATGCCTTTCGGGAAGGAGAAAGGTCAGATTGTTTTACAAAATTAACAATTAATTGTAGAAACAAAATAGGATCGTCTCTTTCAACAGATTTTGTCCTTCCAGACACTCTGGAAAGACAGGTTTCAGCTTTTTCATTAGATTTTGTCCTTCCAGCCACTCTGGAAAGACAGTTTCCAGCTTCTTCAACAGATTTTGTCCTTCCAGACACTCTGGAAAGACAGTTTTCAGTTTTTTCAACAGATTTTGTCCTTCCAGACACTCTGGATAGACAGTTTCCAGCTTTTTCAACAGATTTTGTCCTTCCAGACACTCTGGAAAGACAGTTTTCAGCTCTTTCATTAGATTTTGTCCTTCCAGACACTCTGGATAGACAGTTTCCAGCTTTTTCAACAGATTTTGTCCTTCCAGACACTCTGGAAAGACAGGTTTCAGCTTCTTCAACAGATTTTGTCCTTCCAGACACAGGTTTCAGCTTTTTCAACAGATTTTGTCCCTCGAGCAAACTGGAAAGACAGTTTCCAGCTTTTTTATTAGATTTTGTCCTTCCAGACACTCTGGAAAGACAGGTTTCAGCTTCTTCAACAGATTTTGTCCTTCCAGACACAGGTTTCAGCTTTTTCAACAGATTTTGTCCCTCGAGCAAACTGGAAAGACAGTTTCCAGCTTTTTTATTAGATTTTGTCCTTCCAGACACTCTGGAAGGACAGTTTCCAGCTTCTTCAACAGATTTTGTCCTTCCAAACACTCTGGAAAGACAGGTTTCAGCTTCTTCAACAGATTTTGTCCTTCCAGCCACTCTGGAAAGACAGTTTCCAGTTTTTTCAACAGATTTTGTCCTTCCAGACACTCTGGATAGACAGTTTCCAGCTTTTTCATTAGATTTTGTCCTTCCAGACACTCTGGAAAGACAGTTTCCAGCTTCTTCAACAGAGTTTGTCCTTCCAGACACTCTGGATAGACAGTTTCCAGTTTTTTCAACAGATTTTGTCCTTCCAGACACTCTGGATAGACAGGTTCCAGCTTTTTCATTAGATTTTGTCCCTCCAGACACTCTGGATAGACAGGTTTCAGCTTTTTCAACAGAGTTTGTCCTTCCAGCACTCTGGAAAGACAGTTTCCAGCTTTTTCATTGGTTTTTGTCCTTCTAACTCTCTGGAAAGACAGAACAAATTGAACGAGATGAGGAGGATATGGAGCATTATCTTTTGTTAAATTTTTATAAATAATGTAAACATTTTTCCTAGTGGATAGTAACTATAATTATTTATTTGTATAATCTTTAAAAATACTCGAATGGAGATGAATAAGATGGAACATCCTCTTTTGGAACCGTCACCAATAATTGAAGAGGTCAAAAAGAAACCTTCATCAACTAGAGTTTTAAGGAATGCAATAACGATTTCGCTCGTAATAATTTCATTGTTTATTGATGTCATTATGGTTATTACCAATATGAGTAGAATAACAAGTATCGGATTAGGAATTATATCAATATTTATTTTTTGGCTTTCCTTGGATAATTACTACGAAAAGTGCCCCAAATTGCATGGAAAAACTGACCACTCCCATCACTAAAGCAGTACACCAAATAGACGGTTCTCATGGTTCAAATAACAAGCCCGGTCCCATGTTCACTCTTGAAAGTGTTAAACTGATGATAGCCAAAAATCCGTTATCCCGGGCGATTTTTTTGGCTGACCCATAATAGTATTAAGAAAGGATGTTATCCAGAATGTCTACGATTCAAGATAGAGTGGTGATCATTACAGGCGCCTCCAGCGGAATTGGGGAAGCGACCGCAAAAGAACTTGCATCAAAAGGGGCGAAGTTGGTACTGGCGGCTCGACGTGAAGATCGTCTAAAGAAACTGCAAGAAGAGATTCAAAGAAATGGCGGACAAGCTACATACAAGGTGACAGATGTGACTTCGCATGAACAAATGGAAGAGTTAGCGGAGTATACTCTGAAAGAGTTTGGGAAAATCGATGTCTTAGTGAATAATGCAGGCGTAATGCCTCAATCATTCCTCTATAAGAAAAAAATTGAAGAATGGAATACAATGATTGATGTCAATATTAAAGGCGTACTTTATGGAATAGCGGCTTGCCTTCCATCCATGAGAGAAAGAAAATCGGGTCATATTATTAATCTTTCTTCCGTTGCCGGATACGGAGTATGGCCAGCTAGTTCAGTTTATAGTGCTACCAAATCTGCCGTACGTGCCATTACGGAAGGTCTCCGCAAAGAAGAGTTTCGCAACAATATTCGTACAACCATTATCTCGCCAGGAGCGATTAGCACCGAATTAACAGAAACGATTACAGAACCTAAACTAAAAGCGGCATTCGATGAACTGTACAAAGGTGCGATTGAAGCCGAAAATATTGCCCTTGCGATTAGCTTCGCCATTGAACAACCAGCAGACGTAGCTGTAAGTGAGATGATTGTTCGGCCTGCTCAACAAGAGTTGTAGGTTCCACAGGGACGGTTCTCTTGGTCTATTTTATAAATTTCTTGGAATAAAAAAGCCGGCAGAACCGTCCCCTCGGTCTCCCCTTCATCGCTCCATCAATGTGGACATCTCGCCCTCAAAAACTTTTTCTTCTTTATCATTGAATGTAGATAATTGTAACGTAAGAATCCCCGTTTGATTTTTCATTGCTTTTTTATCCATAACCTTACAAATGACTTGCAATTCATCTCCAGGATACACGGGCTTCATAAATTTAAGATGATTCATCTGTGTTCCTGCAATGATATCGTCCCCATAGATTCCTTCTTCCACTAAAAGCTTAAATGAAATGGCTAGCGTATGGATACCGGAAGCAATGATTCCCTGAAACCTTCCCTGATTTGCCCTTTCCTCATCCAAATGCATATATTGAGGGTCATATTCCGCTGCAAACCTCATAATATCCTCTTTTGTTAATTTGAATAATTTTGTTTTATAAATCTGCCCAACTGTAAATTCATCTAATTTCATTTATACCCCTCCATTCGATCATTGTAGTACTTGTTTATCTTAGCATTAATTACTACAAGTGAAAAAGGTATGAAAGATTGATTGAGATTGGCTTAATCAAGAAATAAGGTACTGGATTATAGAATTTTAATCAAATTTTAATAATTGGTAAAACCTATGTAAAATATCTTCGATTCCACAGGGACGGTTCTCATGCTCAAAAAAAAAGCCAGCAGAACCGTCCTCATGGTCTTTAGAAAATATTGATTTTTTCCAAAATAAATTATATTATTAATTTCGTTGTGAAATTCGACAAAAATCGCTATGATTCTTATTTGTTCATTTTATCAGAATATTTAGTTGATTTTGATTTGAGGAGGAACTATCATATGGATTTGTTTAGAAAAAAATCCATTCAAGATTTAATAAAAGAGTCAGGAAGAAAAGAGGTTTCATTAAAGAAAGAGTTAGGCGCCTTTGACTTAACGATGCTCGGAATTGGCGCCATTGTTGGAACTGGAATTTTTGTTCTGACCGGGGTCGCCGCAGCCCAACATGCAGGTCCAGCCCTAGTCCTATCCTTTATTATTTCTGGGCTCGTCTGTGTGTTCGCTGCCCTTTGCTATGCAGAGTTTGCTTCTACGGTACCCGTATCAGGCAGTGCTTACACCTATAGTTATGCCACTTTTGGCGAAATTATCGCCTGGATCCTAGGCTGGGATTTAATTCTCGAATATGGATTTGCCAGTGCTTCTGTTGCCAGCGGATGGTCGGGTTACTTTCAAGGTTTAATTGCCGGATTTGGGATCCACTTTCCTAAAGCCATCTCGAGCGCATATGACCCGGCACATGGTACGTATATAGATGTACCAGCCATTTTAATCACTCTGATCGTCGCATTCATGTTAACAAGAGGAGCAAAAGAATCAGCACGTTTTAATGCCATCATGGTAATTATAAAAATATTGGTTGTTCTCCTATTTCTTGGTGTCGGTGCATGGTATGTGAAGCCTGCTAACTGGACTCCTTTTATGCCGTTCGGATTCTCAGGGGTAACAGCTGGAGCTGCAACAGCCTTCTATGCCTATATTGGTTTTGACGCAGTCTCAACAGCAGCGGAAGAAGTAAAAAACCCACAGCGCAATATGCCAATTGGAATTATTGCATCCCTGATCGTCTGTACGATTCTATATGTGGCAGTATCAGCGGTATTAACAGGAATTGTTCCCTATCAATTACTTGATGTAAAAAATCCTGTCGCATTTGGACTTAATTACATTCATCAGGACTGGATTGCTGGTTTCATCTCCCTTGGAGCCATTGCTGGGATTACAACCGTTCTAATCGTCATGGTTTATGGACAAACCCGCTTGTTTTATTCCATCAGCCGAGATGGACTGCTTCCAAAGGCTTTTTCAAAAATAAATAAGAAAACGAAAACACCGGTTGTAAATACGTGGATTACCTTTGTTCTCGTTTCTATTTTTTCTGGCTTAATCCCACTTGGTAAGCTGGCTGAATTAACGAATATCGGCACGCTATTTGCGTTCATGTCCGTTTCGATCGGCATTTTGTTTTTACGTAAAAAACAAGGTCCGCCAAAACAAGGTTTCCGCGTTCCGTTTGTACCATGGATTCCAATCCTAGCCTTCCTATCCTGCGGATATTTAGTCCTGCAACTTCCATCCATAACATGGATCAGTTTCATCGTATGGCTATTGATTGGTTTAATTATTTACTTTAGCTATGGAAAAAGACATTCAGCATTGGGCAAAGAATAAAAAGCTCCATTCATCATGATTGGAACGGTAAATGAAGACTTTTCCTTTCTAGTATATATAATCAATGGAGTTCATCATAAAAGCCGAGAGGCTAATGGCTCCTACCAGAAAAAAGATACATTATTTCTGGTAGGAGTCATTTTTTTTGTAAAACTTTTGAAATTTGCTGGGGATGATTCATGGTACGGTTTCACTCGGAGGGGCGCTTGGGGCTGTACCAAGGGCAAGGAACTCTTTATTGTCCTGACATTTATGCATATCCAGTCCACTTATGTATAAAATGAAGTGCAGGGGCAAGTTCTGGAGTCTACGATTCTTTTCTATCAGTCTGCAATTTTTTATTTTGCTGCAGCAGCAAATCTAATCTACGAACGAGCATTTCCTTCTTTTTTTTCTTCTCTAACACTTTACTCTTAATATTTAATGACATAGTTGCACCTCAAAAACGTTTAAATTTAGAATTTTAATTATTAAAGACATAGATAGGTTATGTAATCTTAAAAAAGTTTACTTTTTTTATAGGAAGATTACCTCATTGTCTTGCTTAATGTGATCGGACTTTTTGCTTAACGCTTATATCATTCGACATAATTCTTGTTTTTTTGTACTTAGTCTTTAAAAAATATCCTCTATAAGGAATAGACTTTCCCAAATATTTCAAAATCAACATCCTTTTTTTCTTACCAATAGGATTTATACCGTAGGCAGAAGGTCGTTTTAGAGGATGAAGATTGGTTCCTCTAACCTTGCGTAACCATTTAAAATTTACTTTTTTTAATCATTTAAAGTGGATTGGCCAAAAAAATCATCATATACATATTTAAAAGCGGATGAATAAGTTCCGCGCGGACCCAATAACCTTTGTTGGAGGAGACCTATGGGGAAAGAGATCAAATTAAATGATTCTGGATTTGAAATGGGTATTTATACTTTTGGGGAACTACTTAGAGATCCCTATACTGGTCAAATCATAAATGCAAAACAACGTATAAATGAGATTGTAGAGGCAGCCAAGCTGGCAGATGATGCGGGACTGGATGTGTTTGGGATTGGTGAGCACCATCGTTTAGATTTCGCTGTATCCTCACCACCGGTTTTATTAGCGGCTATCGCTCAAGTTACCCGTCAAATTAAGTTAATCAGTGCAACGACTATTTTAAGTACAGCAGATCCGGTCCGATTATTTGAGGACTTTGCAACATTAGATATTATTTCAAATGGTCGTGCAGAAATAGTCGCAGGAAGAGGGGCGTTTTTAGAATCATTTGCACTGTTCGGCTATAGCTTGGATGACTATGATCATTTATTCGCAGAGAAGATAGATCTATTATTAAAACTAAATGAGAATGAGCACGTTACTTGGAAAGGTCAGTTCCGCTCGGAGCTTAAAGGCGCGGAGATTGCTCCTAGGCCCATTCAACAGGGAATCCCCGTTTGGATTGGTGTTGGAAGTTCACAAGAAAGTGCAGAACGAGCAGGCAGGCTGGGACAAGGGCTAATGTTAGCGGTGCTAGGAGGAGACCCTGGCTATTTTAAGCCAATCGTTGAGGCCTACCGGCGTGAAGGATTAAAGGCAGGACATATTCCAGCAAAACTTAAGGTGGCAGTTGGTGGACATGGTTATCTTAGTAAAACATCACAACAGGCGAAAAAAGAATTCTATCCTTATTATACCAATTACTTCAAGTCTTATATGAAAAACGGGATGCTACATAATATCACTGAAGCTGATTTTGAGCAAATGGTTAGTCCAAATAACAGCTTGTTCGTCGGGAGTCCCCAAGAAATGATTGAAAAAATTCTCCGACAGTATGAATTGTTCGGGCATCAACGCTTTCTAGCTCAAATGGACATTGGTGGTGTTCCGTTTAATCAGGTGGCTAAAAGCATAGAGCTATTTGCCACGGAGGTAGCTCCGGTGGTTCGCAAGGAAATTAAAAAAGGCTGCAAAAAGGAGTAGTACCAGCGAAGCGACCACCAGAAATTAGTTATTTCAGTTTAATCCTTCTAACATGCATACCCCCGTCCTTTTGGATGGGGGTATTATAAAATGTTCCTTATTTATGCTTTGAATTTTTTAAAGCGAATGCAAATACGATTAAAAACTTTTTCTTAGTCGGTGTCCCCACTATAAAATCTAACCATCCTATATTAGGCTGGACCATAACCGATTGCATGAGCAATGATAACCGCTATAAGTGGGACAAAAATAGAATGACAGTACATGGAAAAATCACAAATGTAATCATTAAAAAGGATAAGGTTTCGTTTAATAAAAAAAAGTCATCCTTTGTAGGTAATAACCTAATTTGAATATTGATAAGCTCTTTTCTAGTTACAGACCATAACATGAAGCAGGTTAGACAATTCCCTTTAAAAATGCAGGTGAAAATCTATGTATCATCCTTATGGAACAGGTCATATACCATATCCTTTTATTGGAACCCACATGGGATACGGATATCCATTGTCATTGTACCATCACTACCATCCACAACATCCTTATGTTCACTTTGGACATCACTTTCCGTATTTTGCTGTGCCCATTCAGGCGCCGGTTCGATTCTTGAATTAGAAATCACTGCATTAACATGAGTTTATTCCATACCATTGGTCATGTATTCTTTTATTAAGCAGAAAGTATTAAACATACAAAAAAGCCCAAGTTGGGCTTTTTTGATTGAGATTACTCTAACAAATCTTTGCGTTAAGGAAGAACATGGGTTTTCGGCTACACTCTAGACTATGCAATCGTTTAAATGAGTATCCAACCGATTAAGCCTATTTTGAGAAATTTTTATTTAAGAACAGACCAAGAATTAATTCTTTCATATCAGCCCTTGTCCATGCCATTTTATGATCTTGTACATATATTATGATTACCACCAGCGTAGAACCAACATATTCTACATTACCTTCTTTTCATGAAAGAGCGTTTGCCTATAAAGGCAGACGTTCTTTGCATTTTTAGGAAAATCGTATATTTTTCGATACCAATATGATAGTTGTCCAAGCCACTTTTGTTTTATGAAATATGATACATAGTGAAAGTTCTATTTAAGATCTTCTAACAGGTGGTGATCATTATGTGCTTTGGATACGGTGGTTATGGCTATGGCGGTGGTTTTTACGGAGGCAGTACATTTGTTTTAATCGTAGTATTATTTATCCTTTTAATTATTGTTGGTACTGCTTTTATTTATTAATGACCAATACACGTTCTGGTGTAAAGAATCAATGCTGGAGGTGTAATAAATGAGCGGGCATGGAAATAATTTTGCGTTAATCGTTGTACTATTCATTCTCCTTATCATCGTTGGTGCATCCTTTATGTTCTACTAATAAGATGAATGGAGTAGGAAAAAGGCCCTTTTTATCGGGCCTTTTTTTCTCTTGCTTTCGGACTCTCTACCGGCATTCCCTGCTGGCTTTAGTATGCGGAAATAGATGAAATATGGATTAGCCAACCAAATGGTTAAAACCAACACCATTCTTTACGAATCGACTGCTACCGACGCTTATTTTTTTAATCAAACGTTTGATATAAACCGGGACAAAGCCTTTTGGAAAACGAACATCGTCAAGTTTCCGGGGAAATTTTTTGTCGATAAATCGTACCAAAACAGCGCTTATCATATTAGTGATGAAAATTCACTTGCAAGAAATATTCCCTCCGAATGAGTAAAACTTTTCTTTATCCAATCACCTATTATTATTCTTCTAAAAGTGCATAATAACGTTCTCCTGTCACACTACTCTTAGGAGAAAGCAAATTTAAGGCTGTCTCTAAATCGATTTTCCGATAAGTTTCAGTTACTCGACCATTAATCATTAATTTTTTCCGATATTCTAATATACCATCAACAACATCTTTTGAGAGCTCCTTTGAATTTTGAAGACTATCGAAAACACATTTTTCAGCAGCCTCACAACTAGTTATTTTCACATCAGAGTCTTTTACATTTCCAGTAGGAGAGTATGCTAAAGCGGTAATTATTTGATGTTTAGCAGCACTCACTGTTTCTCTCAAAAAGTTTGCTTTAACTGGTGGAATATCTTCTACAAGCAATCTAGTAATCCCCCGGTCATTAATGGCTCCGAGAATCTGTTCGGGTTCATCTTCGACCACAACTTCCTTGTGTGGCGGCCAAATATCAAGATAATAATAACTAGATTGTTTTTTTCCAACATGAAAAATATAGAACTGAGGATAAATGACAAGTTGGTCAGGCTTAAACCCAAGCTGAGGTCGGAAGAAATCATAGAACCGGGCTACAGCTGACATAAGAAGTGCACTGGCCCCGATTCCGCCTGCTGTTTCCCTTACTACCACACCAATACGATCATACTCATTAAATCCTTCAAAAATTTCTTCCAATAAAGCACTCTGTCCCTTTACCTCGATATCAAAGTCATTAGAACCCATCATATTCCTGGTATGTATTTTAAACACCCCCACTTCATTTTTAGAAACTAAAAAAATATATAAAACACTAAGAATAATATTTTCGAAATTGAATGTTCGGTGTGAGAGGAATTAGTCCTGCTAGTTCATTAATTATCATAAGGCTTCAAATGGATAGAAAAGATAGTAGAACGGCGGGCCAGTCAAGGGAAACAACTGACCACTTCCATTCTACTTCCTAGTTTGCTATGGAGTATTGATCATGCTTTTTGTACAAAAGATTATTTCCGCTTTGCTTTTGTTGGATCAAATGTAATCTGTTTCACCTCTGTTAAATGTTGGAATACCCATTGGCTTAAAATCCTTCCATTCCCGCTATTCTTCATGCCGCCAAATGGTGCTAGGAAATCCCAATAATTCGTGCTTTCATTTATATGAACCGTTCCATGTTCGAGATTATCTGCCATATACCAGGCATCTGCTAGGCCAGATGTAAATACTGAAGATGTAAGCCCATATGGTGTGTCATTGGCAATCTCCACTGCCTCTTCTCTAGTTTTAAATTTAATAATTGGTGCTATTGGGCCAAAGGTTTCTTCTTTTCCTAAAAGCATAGACTGATTTGCATTAACGAGGATTGTTGGTTCATAATATAAACCACTGTGATTCCCACCATAAACGACTTTTGCACCTTTATTGACAGCATCCTTTATATGTTCATTCATTTTATCTACTACTGGTTGGCCCGATAATGGTCCCATTTCTGTACCATCTTCTAAAGGGTTACCTAAACGAACTTTTTTAGTTCTTTCAACTAATAAATCAACAAACTCATCGTGTATACTTTCATGAACTAAGATTCGTTCAGCTGCTGTACACACTTGGCCGGCATTATAAAAACAACCATTAATTGCAGCTTCTACAGCTTCCTCTAAATTTGCATCTTCCATAACAATTTGAGGTCCGTTACCGCCTAACTCTAAAAGAGTTCTCTTTAACCCAGCAGCTTGGGCGATCTTTTCACCTACAGCAGCACTTCCTGTAAAGCAAACCCCACGTACATCTTCATGAGTTACAATTCGGTTTCCAACGTCCCCTTTTCCTTGAACTAAATTAACTACCCCTGGTGGAAAACCTGCTTCATCAAATAGCCTAATCAGCAATTCAGTGCTAAATGGGGTAATTTCAGATGGTTTAAACACTACAGTATTTCCCACTGCCAATGCATAAGGGATAAGTTCAGCTGATAGAGATACCGGGAAATTCCATGGTGTGATTACGCTTACAACTCCGATTGGAGCATGGGTGATATGAATTCTTTTATTATTTGTTCTTTCAAAAGTACTTGGCAGTGTAGACCCTCTAAATCTTTGGACTTCTCCAATCGCATGTTCAAAGTTAGAGATACCAAGTTCATAGACTTCTTCACGAGCCTCTGTGATTGTTTTTCCCATTTCTAACGTAATATAGCGGGCCATCTCTTCCCCATATTTTGTTCTTCCGAGCTCTTCCGCTTTCTTAAGTAAATCTAATTTATCTAATAATGGAACATTTGCCCACTCTTTCTGAGCCTCTTTTGCACTTTTAATAGCTAAATTCACTTGTTCGATTGAGCTATTTCTGTAGTTACCGATAATTTCTCCATTTACAGGACTAACAACTTCAACAAGTTCTCCTTCACCATCCATCCACATCCCGTTAATATACGTTTTTGCATTCAAAATAGCCTTAGAGACTGTTTTTTCCATAAAAAAATTCCTCCTAATTTATTAGTTTTATAGTTAAATCTTCATTAAGTAGTACAAACTTTATAAATGCAATTTTTATGCCACTTTTTCAAAAATCAAAGAAAACTGCTGGACATATAGTAATATTGAGGTCTTCTAGGAAAGTTTTTTAAATTTCAGGAATTTATTGTAAGATTCTACAAATTATGCGGAAAAAATCGAACCTATTAAGCATCTATTGATGCAATAAAGGTTCGATATACTAATAGATGATGATATCATTTACGGAACCTGCCATCGCTTTATTCATGTCAACCACAAAGTGGACTTAAAAAAATGAATTACATTCTACAATGAACAATCGATGCAAAATGTGTTCAACCAAACTTACCCTTGCTATACTCCTATATTTGGAGGTCACTGATAAACAATCCCTTTTTACAAGCCGGAAAACTCTTCTTCATTACTTAAATTTAAATTATATTTATGTGTTTTCCGAATAATTGTCGTCTGATTCACTTCTAGTATTCTAGCCATTTTACGGGAGGTTTTGTACTTTTCCTGTGCCCTTTTTAGAAGCTGACGTTCCGTTTCTTCCACAGCTATTTTTAGCGGAAGAATACCAGATACGGTTACCCTTGGCGTTGTTTTCTCCTGCGTTTTTACAATATAAGAGGGTAAATCGATTTCATAAATCACTGCTCCCCTGGCAGTCACGATTAATTGTTCGATAAGGTTTTCAAGCTCCCTCACATTCCCGCCCCACTCATAGCCATTTAAAAGATTGATTGCCTCGTCGTCGATCATAATAGAGTGTTCATACTTATCATTAAACTTTTTAAGAAAATATTCTATTAGCAAGGTTATATCTTCTACACGCTCGCGTAAAGGTGGTACGGTGATTGGAACCACATAAAGCCGATAGTACAGATCCTCTCGGAAAAGATTATCCTTTACTCTCTGCTTGAGATTTTTATTGGTTGCAGAAATAATCCGGATGTCCACTTTTATTTCCTTGGTGCCACCAACCGGGATGAAGGTTTTTTCCTGTACGAGCTGCAAAAGCTTGACTTGCAGGTCCATTGGTAGTTCCCCTATTTCGTCTAAAAACAAAGTCCCCCCATCCGCTTGTTTTACTAGGCCGATTTTCCCGCTTTTGTTAGCCCCTGTAAAAGATCCGGGCTCGTACCCGAATAATTCCGCCTCAATTAAGGAAGGAGATATAGCACCACAGTTTATTTGTACAAAATTCCAATCATATCTTCTGCTTTTATCGTGGATAAGGCGAGCCAATAAATTCTTTCCCACTCCTGATTCCCCTTCAATTAACACAGAAGAATCAGTTGGGGACACCTTTTCAATAAGTTCAATAATAGAGAACATTTTTTCGGAACGCGTATTCAGCCTTTCCAAAAGGGGATTTGATTGAAAATCAGATAGTAATTGTTTTTGACGATCAATAACAGAATTGGCATAAGCAATTTGATTGCGCAACTTGACAAGTTCCGATATATCTCTCGAATTAATAATAATGAGACTAATCTCTCCTTTATCATTAAAAACCGGCTTTCCAGTAGCCAAAACCGTTGTTCCATTGGTATAAGTCTGCTGGCGAGACACTATTTTCTTGGTTTTAATCACTTCAAGACTAACGGAGTTTTCAACGAGACCTTGGTTAACAAGTTCCCTAACGTTCTTTCCTATAAAGAGTTCCGGTGGGAAACCCGTAATTTTTTTAGAAATTTCACTGACGAATAATGTGTTTCCTTGTCCATCAGTGACAAAAATTTCATCATAGGAGGAATCAAGGATGCATTTTAACTGATTGACCTGCTGACGAAGTGAATCCATCTCTCTATTTAATAAATCAACATTATTTAGGAGAGAATTATTATGCTGGCGTAGGGCGGTAGTTTCAATTTCCAAGCTGCTATATACCCTATATACATCCAGAGAATCCCGCAAAATAAAGTACTCCACATCAGGATTCGTGCCTGCTTCAGAAATAAGCACTTCCTCATTTTCAATCATGATAAAACGATCGTTAAAACAGCCACTTATTTCGGATTCCCAGCCTTTTACCGCGACATGTTTCCAAAAGCTCATTTCATCTACGATCCCCTGAACCCCTTCTTGGCTATCTACAAGGATATAAAGAAAATTTGACACATCTAGGAATTGCTTTAAGTTTTTACAAAGTTGTCCCTTGAAGGTACGTAATGGTAAAGCAGTTTTAAATTTAATCATCCAATACCACCATTAGAAAGTTTTTTTAAAATAAAATTCCTTATCGCCCATTTCATTTAACTAATCAGATTTTTCTGTTAACTGAACACAATTTGCATCTTTATTCTAACATAATTATCACAACATTACTAATATTAATAATTTTCAATATACTTTAAAATAAATGATCTCTATCTGCACAAAAAAGAGATTGTTATCCAATCTCTAAATTATGATGTTCATAACTTACATCGATATTTTGGTCAACTATAATTGATCAACATATATGGTTTTCACTTGAGTATAAAACTCAATGGCAGTTTTCCCTTGTTCTCTCGGTCCATAACTGGAATTTTTCACCCCTCCAAATGGCACTTGCGGCTCAGCACCTGTGGTTTCTGAATTCACATGAACCATACCTACTTCTATCTCATCAATAAATTCTTGGGCTAGGCTAAGATTATTCGTACAAAGGGATGCACTAAGTCCAAATTCTGTATCGTTTGCAAACCGGATGGCCTCGTGATAGTCCTTTGCTTTTAAAAGTACAATGACAGGTCCAAAAATCTCTTCTCGAGCAATACGCGCTTCTTGAGAATCAATTTCAAATATGGTCGGCTGTATATAAAAGCCTTGCTGAAGATTTGGATTTTGCAGTGTTTCTCCCCCGTAAAGTAATAATCCTTCCTGTTTTCCTGCTTTAATTAATGAAAGTACTGTTTCTTGCTGTGAATGGGAAACACACGGTCCCATAAAGGTATCTTTTTCTAAGGGATTTCCTACTTTAAGTGACATTGTCTGTTCGATTAATCTAGTCCGAAATTCGTCATAAATTTTTTCTTCTATGATGACTCGACTGGTAGCAGTACATTTCTGACCCGTTGATAGAAATCCTCCTTTAATGGCTAGGTCAACCGCCTTGTCAATATTTGCATCTGCCAACACAATTAATGGGTTTTTCCCGCCCATTTCTAATTGCACTTTTTTCCCAGTGCTAATAGCCA
Organism: Bacillus salipaludis; assembly: GCF_030938565.1. Taxonomy (GTDB): domain Bacteria; phylum Bacillota; class Bacilli; order Bacillales; family Cytobacillaceae; genus Neobacillus; species Neobacillus salipaludis_A. Next base: position 69,774 of record NZ_JAVGVR010000001.1, read on the forward strand.
GTTCCTTAATCCCATTTCCAACTTTATTTGATCCGGTAAAAGATATTGCTTTAATATCAGGATTTTTGACAAGCTCCGTTCCAATGACCCTACCACTTCCAAACACGCAGTTAATGACTCCCGGTGGTATGCCTGCTTCATGAAATGCACTTATTACATGATAAACCGATTTAGGCGTCAGGTCGGCAGATTTCATCACGACTGTGTTTCCGTAAATGAGAGCAGGTGCCAGCTTCCATACCGGTATAGCTATTGGGAAATTCCAAGAAGTAATCAATCCAACAGGTCCTAATGGTATTCTCTTAGTATAAATCAGTGTTTTCTCATTGGATGAAGGAATTACACTGCCAATCGATTGGGCAGATTCTCCCGCGAAAAATTCCAGAATACTTATAGCTCGCTGTGTTTCTCCTATACCTTCAGCTATTGTTTTTCCTTCTTCTAACGTTAAGTCATAACCTATTTCTTCTACTTTATCTTTCAAAATTGCTGCTGCTGCCAATAGATAGGATGCCCGTTGCTTATAAGATAGGCTTTTCCATAATGAAAAAGCACCTTTTGCTGAGGCAATCGCCCTCTGCGCATCTTCTACTGAACTAGCAGGAAATTCCCCCAGTTCCCGGCCATCAATTGGACTTGAATTTGTATTGTAAGATCCGGAAAATGGTTCTACCCACTCGCCATTAATGTAATTTAAATAACGCATACATTTTACTCCTTTACATACTTTCTATATGATTCAGTTACATTAAACTATTAATCTATCCAATTTTAATTTATAAGATTCGTTATTCCCCATGAGAATGGGGCTTCTCATTTGTCTATAAATTAGCGGCTACTTCAAATCCTTCAAGAATTGCTTCTTCAACCGTTCGAGGCAACATGCAATCCCCAATACGATGAAGACTTGGTACGGATCCCTTTAATTGATAATAAATGTCTACAACTTGTTGGTTTCCTGTGGCAAGCACCAGCGTATCTACTTGATTCCTTACCAACATTTGCCCAGTATAAATGTTTTCAAATGTAATATTTGCTGCTTCTACCCTATGAAGATTGTATTGTGGTGTCATTTTCACTTCTAATAAATGCAGTTTGGACAGCATCACATCTCGTACATACTGTTGAAGACCATATCCAACTTGATAACAAGCACTGATTAACTCCACTTCATGTCCTTGCTCAGCTAAATATATAGCTACACCTATACCTGGCATGTCACCTTTCCAATCAGCTACAATAACCTTTTTTCCAACCGGTTCTTTTTTCATCAACACATCCCAAGCCGTTATTACGCTTGGAAGATGAATACCGGAAACATTCGGAATATAGGGGGTTGCTCCAGTTGCCACGATCACTTCATCAGGCTGATGCGAGAGAATTAATTCTTTGGTTACATTCGTATTTGTTTTTACAACAACACGGTGATAGGCCAGCTCACGCTTTAGATTAGCTACCAGCTCCCCAAACTCTTCACGTCCAGGTATTTTGCGTGCTAATTTCACCTGTCCCCCCAATTCTTCTTCTTTCTCAAATAAAGTAACTTTATGGCCTCTTTCCGCTGCAATAACAGCTGCTTTCATCCCCGATGGACCTCCGCCAATAACAATTACCGTTTTGATATTTTTGGCCTTTGACATATGAGCGAATTGCAACTCTCTGCCGGTAACGGGATTTTGAATACACGTTATGGGTAAATCATTATGCATATGTCCAATACACCCTTGGTTGCACCCAATACAATACCGAATTTTCTCCATCTCTTCCCTCATTGCCTTATTAGGCATGTGAGGGTCACAAATAAGAGAACGGGTCATTCCCACCATATCTGCCTGCCCGCTTTCCAAAACCTTTTCACCCATGACAGGATCATTGATTCTTGAATTCACGAATACAGGTGTAGATAATAATTCCCTCATCTTCCCTGAATAAGCTGAAAAATGTGCTGGAGGGACAGGGGATGGCGGCGCAATAAAAATAGAGCTCATAAGTGTGGCAGAGCTTCCTCCGGTTAAGTTAAAGTAGTCTAATCCTCCAATTTCCTTTTCGATATACACCAGTATTTCTTTTACCTCCTCAAAAGTAGAACCATTTGTCTCATAATCATCTACACTCACACGCATACCAACTGCTATTTCACTTCCTACTTTTTGCCGAATACCCTCAATGATTTCTTTTAAGAAACGCAGCCGATTTTCAAATGATCCACCATATTGATCGGTTCGCAGGTTAAGTCTCGAAGACCAAAATTGGCTGATAAGATAACCATGTGAAGCGACAATTTCTACCCCGTCCAGTCCGCCTTTTTTTACCCTTTCCGCCGTTTCCACATAACCATTTATAATCTCTTGTATTTCTTCTACTTCTAGTTCCTTGGGCATTACCCGAAATCGATCATTTGGAATCGAAGAAGGGGCTACTGCTATGGCCCCCCCTGAAGGGAATACTTCTCTTCCCGGATGGAATAGTTGGACAAACATTTTAGTTCCATGGGGATGAACAGCTTCTGCTAATTTTTTATAATAAGGGAGCATCTCATCCGTATAAGCCATAATCGTATGCGAGGTAAACGCAGCCGTCCAATGGACAGCATTTGCCTCTATTACAATTAACCCAGCGCCTCCCTTTGCTCTTTCTTCGTGATAGGCAATGAATTGGTCGGTAGGTAAGTTATCTTTAACAAAAGTGGTCATGTGCCCAGTACTCAATATCCTATTTTTAATCCAGTGTGGACCAATTTTTATCGGTGTGAACAGATACTTAAATTGAGACATAGGTTAATCTCCCTTCGTTACTAGTTCATTTACAATTTCAGCAATATCTTTTGAAACCATGTTTGTTTTGCCATCTTGTTGAAGTAATCCAAGCGCTTCTTCCATCATGCTAAAGCAAAATGGACAAGAGGTAACCGTCATACTCCCCCCGGTTTGGACTGCTTCTTCCGCACGGATTGTATTGATTTTTTTTCCGCAGCTGGGTGATTGGAACATTGCAGCTCCACCAGCACCACAGCACATGGATTGTTTTTTATTTTTGTCCATCTCTTTAAGCTCGTAACCAAGCATTTCTAAAATGTCCCTTGGCTCGTCAAATACCCCGTTTTGTCTTCCTAGGTAGCAAGGGTCATGGTAGGTAATTAACTCACGATTTTGCTTATCAGGAATTTTTATTCTCCCTTGTTCGATCAGTTGATAAATAAATGTTGTATAATGCATTACTTTATAATCGCCACCAAGCTGCGGGTATTCATTTTTAAACATATTGAAGCAATGCGGACAGGTTGTAACAATGGAATCCACCTTATGTTTTTTCAAGGTTTTTATATTTGTAAATGCTAACTCTTGAAACAAAGCTTCATCTCCTGCACGTCGAGCCATGTCTCCTGTACAACGCTCCTCTGCACCTAAGGTTGCAAAATCGACATCAGCTTTTTTTAAAATATCAACAAATGCTCTGGCAATGCTTTGCAAACGTACATCATATGCTGTTGCGCATCCTACCCAAAACAATACTTCCATTAGATAATCTCCTCCTGTATCACTTCGTTATCTTCTCTATCTAACTGCGGAACTTGCAGCCCCTCGCTCCATCGACTTCTTTCAGACCAAGGTTTTCCCCAGATGTTTTGCTGTTCCTCAACATTTAAAAGCATATTCTCAACCTGTTTCCCCATAACAGACTCGCTAATTAACCCTCTTCTCATTGACATAATGAGATCAACATGATTAATTGCAACCGGACAAGCTTCCTCACAGGCACTACAGGTCGTACAGGACTGCAACTCTTCAGCAGAGATAAAGGAAGCAACTTCTCTTTCTTTTGCCATATTATCTCGAATCTTTAGTACGATCGATCTTGGAGATAGTGGCTTGCCACTTATATTTGCTGGGCACTGAGAATCACAACGCCCGCATTCTGTGCAAGCATCGGTACTTAACAATTGCCAGGTAGTAAAGTCTTTAATTTTGGTAACGCTTTGAATATTATTTAGGTCTGTAACGATTTGTCCTGTTTTTTTCATCTCATATTCAGGATTTCTCAACATTCCTGTACGGTGGATTGGTTGAAAAAAGATATTGATTGGAGCCATGATGATATGGAATAGTTTTGTATAAGGTATTAGTGCAATTAATAAAAAAGCGAGTAATGCATGAGAGAACCAAAATACTCCATATAATCCCGATAATCCCTGATTGTTTTGGAACAGTTTAGCCAGAGCATATCCAACAGGGACCACCCCCCATATTCAACCTTGGTCTCTGCAATTCTAATGCCTTCAACCATAAAGCCCCCAATTCCGATAAAAACGAGCAGCCACAAAAATGCATTATCGGCAAAACCATTTTTAAGACGGGGTCTCTTCTTCTTTGAACGAATCCAAATGGCCATCAACAAACCAGCAATGAAAAGTACACCAAATACATCCAAAAAAAGTTCATAAAAAAGATAGAAGTTCCCTCGTAAGATCGGAATGTGGAAATCATAATCAACCACTACTAAGCAGGTACCAATAAACAAAATAACGAATCCATAACTCGTAAATCGATGCATGAGTCCAAAAAACTTATCCCGTTTAATTTTTTCCTGTTTGACAGTCATAGTAAGAAAAATTTTTATATTATCTCTTACATCTTCCCACTTTACCTTCACCTTTCTCCCCTGTTTCCACAATCGATAGCGGCGGTAAAAGCCGTATAGAAAAATACAAATAGCGAACGAAGCAAAAACATATAGTGAAATTTTTAATCCTGAAGAAATGTTCCAAAAAGTGTGTCTTGCAACCATTGATTCCCCACCTACTCTTTCAACCATTGTTCTACTTTTCTAGCAATAAAATGAATATGCTCAGGAGTAGGAACACTTTTAGTCTTCGCTGAACTTTTTTCATTTTGATTTTTTGTAATCCCTGCGACACTCAACATCCGATGTTGGGCTAAAAAATCCGTAGGAACTTCAAGATAGCGGATCACCGGTTGTTTCTCTGAAATTTTTATCCGTTTATTTTTAACCGTTGCACTTTGAATCGGACCTGCCCTCTTGGTTATGATTTCAACTGATTTATTCCCATGGATTCGAGATATGTACCTTAATGGTGTGACCGATCGCTCCACACCGATTAGGGCTGGGAGTTTGATAGTGAAAGTATGCAGTGTACTCCTGCCTTCCTTACATTGAACACCCCATGTATCATCACCGAGTTCGGAATCAATTGAATACACCCTGGAAATGTAAGGTATATTTAAATATCTAGCTAAAAGGATGGGAGTTGTACCTCTTTGCATGTCTTCACTTTCTGAACCGCAAAGAATTACATCATAGTGACTCTCTTTTAGCTCTTCATAAATGTATGGAGCCATATCCGTTGAATGTTGATCACCTTCAGGAACATGAACAACTTTGCAGACATCGATTGGGAATTTTTTAATACGGTGCAAGGAGACTTCTCTTCCTTCTTCTACCATTAATAACACGGTAATATGTGCAGGTTGTTTCTCCTTGTAATTACATGCCCATTGCAGTGCATGTAAATCTTGTTTATTAAAGTTATCAGACAAATACTTAAGTTTTTGATTTTGATAATCCCACTTGATTGATATGGAATCAAACACAGATCTTACAAGAACTACGAAATTAAGCATATGCTTCCTGATACCGCCTTTCCATTTCAAAAGATTCAACAAGCATTTTAACCCCTTCTCTGAAATCCCCTACGATTCCGATGTCACAGCGATTGAAAATTGGAGCTGAGGCATCATCATTTATCGCGATTACATTTTTAACTCCTCTTATTCCTTCAAGATGTTGTGTTGAGCCCGAAATTCCGATTGCGATATAAATGTCAGCCTCTATATTGCTTCCACTTGCGCCAATTCTATTTTCCCTAGGAATTAACCCCAATTCATCCGCCACTTTACTTCCCCCTATAGGTGCGTTCAGAATTTCTGCCAGTTTCATAATCAGATTAAGTTCCTCCTGGTTACAACCGCTTACCCCTCTTCCAATCCCAATGACACAACGGGCTTCTGTAATTTTAAGTTCTTCTAGTGACATTTTCGACGATTTAACAAATTTGATTTTACGATCATTTTCAAACTTAAAATGGATACCTTTTAGTCTTGGTCTTTGACCATTTTCCTTTTCACCGTATAAGATTGCTTGATCGATTGTGACATATTGGAAGTTTATTTCTGGACTTAATGTAATCCATTCTTGGATTTTCTCGTTGTATAAGCTTCTCCTAACCATATAGTTTTTTGGGCCATCGCCAATCTGTTTAACTTCTAAGACCTTTATACTAATATCTGATTTATGTTTATCAGATAGACTTGTAGCAATATCGTGATAGAGATAACCAGATGAGAATAAACACATTCCCTGAATCGCGGATAATTCTTGGTAAATTCTTTCAAATGCTTGAATATGAGCTTCCACAAGGTGCCATTGTTCTTCCTCAAGCTTTACATGATAAACTTCGTCAAAGGGAAGTTCTAATAATGTTTTTTCTTCTAGTCCAGAATGTACTACGATCGCCAGGAAACGGGAATGTTCTAGTTGTGCAATTTTTTTGGCAAAATGATAAAGCCCCCATGTTTTTTCATTTATCACCTTTCCACTCTGAATTGGTACATAACAAATGATATGATTCATAAACTGCCTCACCTCTTACACATATACTTGCAAAAAATATGCCAACAAAATATCAGCTTTAGATAAAACAACTTCTAATCAAACAAATTTGTCATTGAGGCAAAAACGCATCAAAAAACCATTAAAAAAGAATTTTGTGGGAAGTTTCAACAAAAAAATCGAACACAAAAAGAATCGTATTGAGTCTTTTTGTGTTCGATTTTTTTCAGAATGTTTTTTGACCATAAAATTCCCCTACCAGGTTGACATAAGAGACTATCAAAAGAAATTCTCTTTTTCAGCTCCTTGAAGGAGATTAAATAAATCTTTTTTAAGTAGTTAAAATTTTTCTAGTAATTGATTCTTATCTAAAACCAAAGATAGTAAGTTTCGAAACTCCTCAATGTCTTCTTCTTTAATATCAAGCTTACGCGCCCAGTAATCTTCATCGGAAATGTCATTATAATTTAACATGACCATTTGCCCATTTTGAATGGAAATAGCCATTGCTTTCCCGAAGTACATTTCTGAATGCATAAAAACAAGATCATATCTATGATTCGTTGATGCGAGACAATAATAGCGAATTAAATGATTGGCTGTTTCCTCTAAAAGATTTTCTAATAACATAAAACGGATCCCCTTCCAAAATTGGATTATGGCAAAACAAAAACTTATACAAAATATATGCAACTAACATGCCAACAAATTTTCATCTTTTTTACAAAGAAAAACATCACAAAAGGGATTATTCGAACCTAAACTGCATCAAGATGAAACAATTTAGATTCGAACTTCTATTTTTTTGGCTGTGTTATAGAACATTGTTGACTTTTAAACAAAGTTGATTGGAGCGGAAATCAACAACCAAGATTAACAGAGCCATTTTTTTAAAAATAATACCCATTCTTACAATAAGTTGAAACTCCTTTCTATTAAAAGTTGGCATATATTTTGCATTTAAATAAGGTGTAAAATAAATCATGATGTAAAGGAGAAATCAGTCAAATGAAGAAATTAGTTAGTTTATTAAAAGGAAATGAAACCGAATTTGAAAATGTACCAGGTGCTCAAGGCGATTTAGCCATCTTCTCAAGAAATCTATCCGGGCTATCTACAACCATTGGAAGTGGATTTAAACATCTAAAGAAAGCTACAATTGATTGGGAATTGAAATACGATGAAGTGGTCTATGTGATTTCTGGTGAAATGTTTATCATTGAAGGTGATCGCAAAATGGAGGCAAAAGAGGGCGACTTATATTTTTTAAATGAAGGCGCAAAAGTCACATATGGAACAGATAGTGAGGTGAGATTTTTATACTCTTTATATCCTATAAATTGGAGAGAAATCAACTAACGATGAATGTATTATCAGTCTTAAGTCACCCGCGAGAAGATTCACTTACTTTTGCTGTTGCAAGATCATTTAATGAAGGCCTCGTAAATGCCGGCCACAATCCCGAGGTTTTGGATTTGTATCGGGAAAATTTCGATCCGCGATTATTTCAAGCGGATGAGCCTGACTGGAACGATCCTAATAAACAATACTCTGTCGCTGTGGAACATGAAATGAATAGATTGAGGCGTAATGATGCAATATCTATTATTTTCCCAGTGTGGTGGTATAATTTACCTGCTATCACAAAAGGTTGGATTGATAGGGTTTGGAACCATGGCTTTGCTTATGGTGGAGGACGAAAAATGGAGCAGAACAAAATATTATGGATTGCCTTAGCAGGTGAATCAGAAAGCAGCTTTAAAAAAAGGAAATATGATAAATTACTAGAACATCATCTAAACATCGGGATAGCGGGTTATTGTGGTATTGCAGATTCCGAGGTAAAGATCATCTATAATACCTTCGGTGAAGGAATCCATGAAGATGGAATCGATTCTGCCCATGTATTCTATCAAAATATCCTTCAACAAGCCTATGATCTAGGGAAAGAGTTTTAATTCATTTCTGCTAATCAAAGAAAAATAAAGCCAGAGAGTTTTAGAATGGAGCTCTCTGGCTTTATTTATATAGGCTATATTTACAGTGAACTTTTAGAGATTTTTTAAGATATCTTTCTTAGATTAATTTATTAATGATAGGATTTCGGAATTTCAACCGTGAAACAGTGCTTTTTCCACCCTATAGGTAATCACCTTTTTTAGAAGGTATCACAATGATTTTAGTTAGAAGGAAGTAACAAAGTCCAGATAATATGATCACTGGAATTGATGCACTGGTATATTTAAAGAAAGATGCAGATTTATAGGTGATGGGGTCAAGTAAATAAATATATGCAAAAAATCCGATTATACACGAAATAAATGCTGCAACATTAACTCCTTTCCAAAAATAATATTTAGATTCCTTTCCATTCATATATAACTGATTTAGAGAAATTCTTTGTTTTCTTAAAAGAAAGTAATCTGTGATTTGAATTCCAATTATTGGAGCAAATACAACTCCAAGAAATGCAAGGAACGAAGGAATTGAATTTAAAAATTGGTCGGCAAAAAATACACATATAATCGCGACAGGTAATAGAACAATTAGGGTAGTTTGATTCCAGGACGTTTTCTTTTCAATCCATTTTATTTGCCTTAAACCAATTCCAGTTGTGTATGCTCCTACAATCGCAGTTCCTATATTCGCCAATGCTAAAAATAGTAATGCAATAATACCGAACCCTATTCCACCGACTTCTACAAACCATTTAGTAGGGTCATAGTTTCCAGTTGCAAGCGCTGAATAGAGGCCGATTAGACTGATAACACCAGTTGGTAATCCCATTCCAAGCATGGTGGGCCATAACGTTTTTCCGGAACTTGGGACCATTCGAACAATGCCTCCCATATAAGGCCACCACGACAGAACACTCGCAACTAAGATCTCAAAACCAGCCGTGTAATCCCATAGGCGGTCACCCGAAGAGGCAAGGGGTTTTGCGTGAAAAATCTTAGTAATTCCAACTGTGCTGATTAATTTATACATGATTAATATTCCGGTTAAACCTACCAGCAGGCTAATAATAAGTGAGGTATTTTTAACTGCAGCAGATCCGCCACGTAATGAAATCCAACTAATAGAAATGGCTACAAGGGAACTAATGGCTGTGACGATTTGTTGTGAGGTTGAATGAAGTAAGCCGGTGGCCAAAAGAACCTCACTTACAGCTTTTCCAAATAGAATGATTAATAAGCAATTCCAGCCAACAATGGATGCATACTGCAGAAGAATTGCAAATACCGATCCTTTTTGACCAAAAATAGGTTTACTGGAAGCAATATTTTCTACTCCATATTTAACACTTACCGGAACTGTTGCAAGAACAACAAAAAACATCCCTACTAAACAACCTGCAATCATTGCCAATGTTCCCATTGTAGCATTAAGGTAATAGGCAACATAGCCGCCAATGGAGTAGCTCCATGCTGCAACTCCGGCACTTAAAGCTACTCCGGCTAGTCCCCAGGAGGTCCAAGTCCGTTTATTTTTCGGTAATGGCCAGCTTCCTTGGGCTACTTCCTGCGAAATAGATAATTCAATATTTTTTCCTGCTTTCATAAGAACCATCCCCCAATCATCAGTAAAGCAGGAATCACTATTCCAACAACAAAAAGGAAAATGTATTCCTTCTTATTGAAGTCCAAACCAAGATTAGATTCATCTGACATTTCATTGAGAATATGTTGCAGGTCCATTGATAATTGTTGGTCCATAAGGAAATGGTCGTTTACTATTTTCATTTCATCCTTAGTCATGTTATTCATTTTCCATCCCTCCTTAATTGAAATTTGTAAGGGCCTTCATCTAAATCACATATTTCGGATAAAATTTTCAAATTGTAATTCCTGACCGAAAAGATTATTTTGATTATTCAGATAATTGATTATATTGAAGGATAAATCATAGAAATTATCCTTCAATATTCGATTTAACCAACTTTAAATTCATTTGATTTAATTTGAGTTTCATTGGATAGTAATAGAGTATTCCAGGTAAAAAGATCCCTACAATCCAGGTTATATCGGCACCATCCAAAGCATTTGCGATAGGTCCCTTATACATGGAGGTGTGCATAAATGGAATCTCAATCATAACAACAAACAGGTAAACGATTAAACTGATCCAATTATATTTCCCATATATCCCATTTACATCAAAGATATCTTTTACGCTGTACTCACCTTTACGTAAGAAATAATAATCTGTTAGGTTGATTGAACTCCATGGAAGTAAAAAATAAGCCAGCCAAATCATAAATTCTGTATAGTATGCCTGCAGATTATTTTGTACTCCGATCGCAATTGCAGTTCCTAGAAAAGCCGCTACAAATAGAAGCCATGCTCGGAGCTTTGGCGTTATGCGCAGGTCAACAAATGATACGAGTGTTGTCGTGATTGACATAAATGTCCCATAAATATTCAGCACATTTAGTGCAACGATTCCTAAAATAAGAGCCAATACTACGATCACAGAGAAATTGGAACCAAACATGTTAGCAAAGTGCAAAGTAGAATTATTCATGAAATCAGGTATAGCCAATGTCAAAAGAACCCCCAGAGTCATCATCCAAACGGCCCCAATTACACTTCCAAAATAAGTGTACCAAAACGTCTTTGAAGTTGATGTTTTGCTAGGAAGATATCGGGAATAATCTGCAACATATGGTCCAAAACCCACTTGCCAGGTTACAATGATGCTCAAAAATAGCATAAAAGGGACAAAGTGAAAATCACCCATGGACCAGCTGCCCGCTGGCACTCCAATTGTTAGGACTAATATCGTTGCAATACCAAATAAAATCGTTGAGAGAAAACTTAAGTACTTTTCTAATGAATGAATAAAATCATATCCCAAAATACCGAAAATCAGCGTAATCACACTGAGTCCTACTAATGACCAATTCATTGGTATCGGTGTTACTGCACTAAGTCCTTCTGCTCCAAGCAGAGCGACTGCACTAAAGAAACCAATATACATTAGAATAACAACAATCAATGGTATGACGGCACCTTTTACACCAAATTGTGCACGACTTTGGATCATTTGCGGAATTCCCAGTTTTGGACCTTGTGCTGAATGAGAGGCCATGAAAATACCGCCTATCCCATTTCCCGCAAGTATTGCCACAACACTCCAAAAGAGATTTAGACCCATTGTGACTGCAAGAGCACCAGTAACAAGTGTCATTAATTGCATATTTGCACTAAACCACATTGTGATTAAGCTTTTAGCATTGCCATGCCTCTCATTCTCAGGAATAAATTCAATGCTTCGTTTTTCAATGTTCATATACTACACCTCTCGTTTATAGTGATTGAAAATTAAAGCGCTTTCTAAATTTTAAAAACCACTTCCAAAAGCCCCTTGTTTCTATTCCATTTTAACTTGTTTGGAGATAACGATATTGAGGATAAATCTTCTAAGAGGTTTGCTATTTGTTCCTTTCTTAAATTCCAAAAATTGTTGAAATAGCTTATAACCAGACCCTAAATTTTCCAAAATTTTTAATAGTTTGATTTTATACCTTTTGATTGATTATAAACCATATACCATTCTGACATCACCTCCCTTTTTTTATAAATGCAAGAATTATGCCATATTAAGTACTGAAAAAAGGGCCCATTCATAGAATAGTTTTTAAAATACTCATTTCAGATTGAACACATTTCGCATCATTGTAATGTGTAATTCGTAGAAAGTGTAAATGATTGTTTACTTTTCACACGAATCTATCATTGAACTTTTTTTACATCGAATGATGCAAAAGTGATTCGTTTTATCCTAATTGCTGTTTAATTTAACTTTTTATTTTTGAAACTTTTCTGCTTAGGTCTTGCATTCGGACTCTCTACCGGCAATTTCCCGCTTGTCCTATCCGAATAACCCTTACATTCCATTCCGACAATCTCTCTGAAACTGCTACGGCTTCTTGGAAAAAATTTAATGGCTTTATTATGCGGAAATATATGAAATGTGGATTAGCCAACCAAATGGTTACAACCATCACCTTTCTTTATGAATCGACAGCTGCCGACGCTTATTTTTTTAATCAAATGTTTGATTAAAACTGGGACAAAGCCTTTTGGAAAACGAACATCGTCTAGTTTCCGTGGAAATAATTTGTCGATTATTTCGTTTAACTTTTCCCGATTACTCTTCCAAACGATCAAAAAATGACATAATAGCACAAAAAAGGTTCTTCGTTAACGACTCTTTCCGTCTATATATTCATCTTGATTGCTCAGAAAAAAATAAATAAGCTGCCGAAGCAGCTTAAATTTGTCAATAAGAAAGTTGGCAAAAGTGGATATTAGAGAAAATGTTGAACGGGAGTTATCTAACTAAACAGGATTTTGAGTGAGTTTTTTTTACCAGAAAACATCATTTGAAGTACTCATATAGATTTAGTAATCTGTTAATGAAATGTACTAAATTGGAGTTGACTTATTTGGAAATAAGAAAAAATAAATATTTAAATTGGTCATATAAAATCATTTTTATCTTAATAGGTTTACTGGTTTTAAAAGTTTCTGAATTTAACATTTTATTTAGGATGATCCATTGGTTTTGGAAAATACCGGTGGTTGGAACGGAAGAGCTCATTGGTACGATTAGCACTACATTAATCTTTATGCCCTTCCTCTTTATTGTAATGAAACAAAGGATTCGATTAGAGGGGGCAGAAGAAAAATTTAAAGCCCTATCCTATTATGATCAGTTGACGGGACTGTCAAATCGGAGATATTTTGAAGAGAATTTGACTCATTCACTGATCGATTTAGGAAAAGAAAATAAAACGGGTGTTGTCTTATTTTTAGATTTTGATGGATTTAAACAGGTCAACGATAATCATGGACATGAAGTGGGTGATCTTTTATTAAAGGAAATGGGAAATCGACTTTTGGACTGCATACGCAAAGAGGATACGATTTCACGTTATGCCGGTGACGAGTTCGTGATCTTTTTACCAGACACGGACAAACCTGCTGTTATAAACATTGTTAAAAGAATCCTTGAGGAGATGAATAAGCCTATTACCATCAATAAGATTCAAATCAAGACTTCTACAAGTATTGGTTTAGCCTTTTTTCCGGAACATGGAACAGATACGATAACATTAATAAGAAACGCTGATGTAGCCATGTATAAAGCTAAATCACTGAAAAAAAACAGTTATTATTTGTATGATCAGGGTGCTCATGAAGCTAAAGCAAAGAGTTGTTAATGGGTTTCATTTGCCGAAACAATTTCCAATTCCAAATGGATCCCCCTGATGTTAAACAAAAGCTCTCAATGGTAAAAGTAAATGGCATCTGGAAAGCATATAATTATTCCTGGTAAACCTATATCAATAAAAAAATAGACTAGGCTAGCTCTCCCTACTTTAGGGAGGGCTGTTTTTTGTAGAGGAGGTCCGGATCCTTCGTGACGCTGGCCTTACGTCGCGAGAACCGTCCCATGGTCCTGGTTTTCCCAATAATTTTTCTATTGTGTTTACCTAAATGGTATGTTAATTTTATATAGTTTTGAAGCGCTTACAATATAGATAGGAGACAAATAGAAGATGACAAATCTAATGATTCGTACCTTAGACTTAAAGCAATACACCCACGGGAATTCAAAGCAACGCGCTGCATTTGCAGAAGAATTTGCTGCAGGTTTAAAAGAAACAGGCTTTATCATTTTAGAGGGCCACGGGGTTGACCCTAAGCTAATTGAAAAAAACTATGAGCTATGGAAAACGTTATTCAATCTAGATGTTGATATAAAAAAACAATATGAAGGTATTAATGGAGGTCAACGTGGATACACAGGTTTTGGAAAAGAGCATGCGAAAAACCGTACAGTTGGCGATTTAAAAGAGTTCTGGCATGTTGGACAAGAATTACCTGTCGGCCATCCTCTAACCAGTCAATATCCTGCCAACATTTGGCCAGCGGAAGTTCCTGAACTGAAGCAATTTGCTGTAAACTTTTACAGTGAATTAGAGCGTGTGGCACGTAATATGCTCGAAGCACTTGCGATGCATTTTGATCTTCGCCCTAACTTCTTTGCGGATATGATTAAGGATGGAAATAGTATCCTTCGCACCATTCATTATCCTCCATTAGAGGAATTGATGGATCCAAATGCCATTCGTGCAGCCGAGCATGAAGATATTAACCTTATTACGTTATTAGTGGAATCCACTGCTTCAGGACTAGAACTGTTAACACGTGAAGGAGACTGGATGCCAGTCAAAGCGAAGCCAGGACAAATTATTGTCGATGCTGGAGATATGTTATCTCGTATTACAAATGAGGTAATCCCAGCCACAACGCATCGTGTCGTGAACCCTGAAGGAGAAAACACAGCTCGTTATTCCATGCCTTTCTTTGTCCATCCATATAGCACTTGCTTATTAGAAACCATTCCAGCTTGTATTTCTGAAGAAAATCCAGAAAGATATCCTGCCATTACAGCTGGTGACTTTCTGTATGAAAGATTGGTTGAGATTGGCTTAATCAAGAAATAAGGTACTGGATTAAAGCTTAAATACTTTTGAAATGATTAAAGGCAACTACCACAAAACGGTAGTTGCCTCATTTATTAATGATTGAAAAAACCGCATTTACTTATGGTACGGTTCGGGGCAAAATACCCTAAACTTCTAAATCTCCCCCCAAGTAAGGAAATAATCCAGAACTTTACGGGCATTTCTCTGCTTTATCTGCTTTAAATGCGAGTTTATCTGCGATTCCGAGGAATTTATCTGCGTAAATACAACATTTATCTTGTACCGAAGCATTTTATCTGCGAACCGAAGAAAGCTAAGAATCTTTTAAAAATAAAAGCATTTGAAAGGAACACTTCTATTAATCTATTTTATTCATTTCTTGGATCAAAAAAGCCGCTAGAACCGTTGCCATGGCCATGCTCATATGTCCCCCCATAACGGATCAAAATTTCTGCCACGAAATCTAAATAAGAAGAATTTCATACACCCTTCCTGAATAAACATACTAAATCAGACAAATCTCGACCCTTTTCACGAAACATATTGTTAATCAAACGTTTAATTAAAACCGCAACAAAGCCTTTTAAAAAACAAACTTTATCCCCTTTTCAAGAAAATTTTTTGTCGATAAAAATGTTCTGTTCTCTCTATTTATCGAATAAGCTAGCAAAACTAGTGATCTTTTTACAATCTTTTACTTATTCCACAAAAACCATTTCCAATCAAACGTTTGATTAGAATCGAATTTTACCTTGTTAAATAAGGATTTCATTATTTTTTCCAGTAAGGAATTTGTCGAAGGTTGCTTTCACTGAAAGACAAATCTTAGCCGACACCAGGTTAATTTTTATTTTCCAAGACCCTGTCCTTTTCTTTCATTTTTCTTTATATAGAAGGTGTAAGGAGGAGGTGAGAAACAATGGCACAGGCACGATTAACTACGACGAAGCTTCGTATCGTATTTGAAACAGGCGTGGACGGTGAAGGAAATCCAATTTTACGATCCAAGACCTTCAGCAATGTCAAAAAAGACGCTACTGCGGACCAGCTTTATCAAGCAGCACAAGCCATCTTTGTATTATGCAACGATACGCTTTACCGCATCGAGAAAAACGACAGTTCCGATTTATTAGTCTAGTAAGCAATTATTTTTTGAGGACTGGAGGTGAGGAGTTTGGCTAAAACATTGGAATTACAATTCGTAACAGCTACCGGTAAAATTGCCCGAATTACCGTTGATAACCCAAAGGAACCGATTGATGAAGCCGTTGTAAAGCAATCAATGGATCAAATCGTGAGTTCCGGAGCTTTCTATACAGGAAGTGGCGATCTTGTTTCAGCAAAAGGAGCAAGAATCGTGGAACGTAATGTAACAGATTATGAGCTTGTTTAAGGTGAAACTTCAATCAGTGGGGTCTTTTTCCCACTGATTGTTAGTTAAACCAATCGGGCTTTTACGGACAGTTGACCCCCGCTTATCTGAATGTCCGTCAAATTCTTAAGTTGGGGTCTTACTGTCCGTTAATGCGGGATAAAAGTGAGAGGCCGGATTCTTCGTGAAGCCGGTCTCCTTTTATACCACAGGGACGGTTCTCTTGGTCTACTTTATTCATCTCGTGGACTAAAAAAGCCGGCAGAACCGTCCCCATGGTCCCCAAAAATTCACTCTAAATTCGCTTTAACAAAGGAAATATCATCCAAAAGCAATTTCGCACCATTTTCATCCATCTTTTTGCCTTCTTGTGCTTTCACTTCGTTCTCGAGAGCCTTCAGACCGTTCAGAACGGTGCCTTTGTCATCCTGCTTAGACTGAATGTGCTGAACTTTTGACGTTAAACTGTTCAAAATTCCTTCATCTGTCACCCAGCCTTTATTCTTCGCGACAGCCAGGAATTCATCCAGATAACCGATATCAAAGGATACATGGAGCGTACTTGTCTTCACTGCTTCATTTCCAGCAACATCCATTGCTTTCACTTGAAGCGTATGATCGCCCGCCTTAAGGGATAGCGGCTCGATATGAATCGGATTCTCGACTTCTTTCCCATCCAAAGTCATTTGAACGTCAGCCACTCCGCTTATTGGATCCGTCACTGTAACTGGAATATTGGCTTCATCTGTCTGGTTTACGGTCAGAGAGTCCTTAAGATCAATCACAGGCGGGGTGGAATCCTCTTTCGTTACATCATAGAGCGAGAAGGAGGTGAATAAAATCGACCCTGCGTTATCTTCATATAACAGACCGATTTTCCCATCCTGTAGAACGGTTAAAGCTGAATAAGCATAGCCGCCCGGTTTTACCAGCATGGAAGATTTCCATGTCTTCCCTTCATCTTCACTTACACGTACCGTCCCGTTTACCCTGCCGGAAGTACTTGCCGGATTCGCCCAGATGACACGGTTTTTACCGTCTCCCAGATCAGGATAATTGATAACCGTTGACTGGCAATAAGGGTCCAACAGGGTTTGATCAAAGGTTACATCCCCCAGGTTTCTCCTCCATCCAAGCTTTCGGCAACTGCCACTCTTCCTGTCCCTGAAGTATTTCGCATATATAATTTTAACGTTCCGTTGTCCAGTTCAATTACTTGTGATTCGGTTAATTGTGCCCCATAAACACCTGTTGTTTCAGATTGCAGCGTTGTGCCTTGCCATACCCTGCCATCGTTTGGAGATTCACCGCGTTTCCACGTCTTTCCGTGATCGTCACTATAGACGACGGCACTGGATTGCATCCCGTTCTTATTTGTATAGTAAACTGGAAAAACTAATCGTCCCTTATGCTCGCCCTTTGTTAGTTGAAGTCCTCTTCCGGGTCCTGTACCAAGGAATTTCATCCAGGACTCCTTCACCTGGCTGTTCAAATCCATCGGTTTTGACCATGTCTTTCCATCGTCATCACTTTTAATGATTTGCAAAAAGGCGGTTCTTGCTTCAAGAAGGCTTTCTTTTGGGTCAACACCTTTTTTCAGATAGATGTTTCCACGTTTTTCGCCGTTTAGATCGACATCACCATTGGAAGCCACTGTGTATTCTGTTTTGACTCCGGCTTGGTCAAACACTTGTCCGTTTTCTCTTAGGGTAAATTCCTTTCCATCCTTGTCATAAAGAAGGCGGTATCCGTTGGCATCAAACCCTTTACCTGCTACAGCACTTCCAAACCCAATGCTGCCAGGGAAATGGTCAACCAAAAGCCAGATGGTCCCGGACTCTTGATCCTGCAGCATGGAAGAGTCAATGGTAGAAGCACCATCATATCCCGAACCTGGATAATCAATAATGACATCCAAATCACTCCAGGTCTTACCATTATCTGTACTTCTGCGGATGCCGGTATCAATATTATTCGGACTATCAGCTATACCAATTTTTCTTACATCTGCAGCAGCGATGATAGTTCCCTTTTGGGTGGTAAGCAAAGAGGGAATCCGATAGGCCGCCGTATTCGCCATGCCTGGTTCAAATAAAGGAACAGCCGCAGGTACATCTGGAGCAGGATAGATGGTATCACCGCTTATTTTTTTCACATCTTCCGCCGTTAAGGCTTGGTTGAAGATCTTCACGTTCTCAATGTCTCCACTAAAGTACCACTGTCCGCCGCCATTATCGGCATTACGGCCAATATACAAACCATCCATATCTGTTACATGGGAGAAAAATGCTGTAGAAGAATGGGTGGCCATTAAAATTCCATCGACATATAATTTAGTTCCAGCAGCATCCACCGTTAGGACAGCCGTGTGCCAGTTCCCGTCATTATAATAACCGGCTGCCTTCAGACTAGCAGCGTAACTTCCGTTTTCCCGATTTTCAAAATATAAATCAGATCCATTTACACTTAAGGTGATATTACTCGAAGGATCTTTTTTATCCGTACCACTAATGATTGCTTTGGCAGCAGCACCGCTAGTGGTTTTAAACTTCGCCACGATCGATCCTTTCGTCAGCCCTGAAACCTTTTGAACATCCGCTGTTTTATCTATGTAGTCACTCGTGCCGTTAAAGGACTGATTGATCGAGTAATCAAGCAGTGCATTGGCCTCTGCCTTTATGTTACTCACATGGATCATCGAACTAAGAGAGAATACAAGCACAAAAGCTAGCAAAAAATTAAATAGACGTTTAGCGAAAAAAGTATTCATACAAAACTCCATTTCTATAAATTTTTTATACGAAACAACTATTTCTCTCTGTGCTGTAAGCTCTGCATTTTAGCTTGTCCTCATAAGCTGTATGAAATATTCGTTTCACGAGGCAATAAAGGGACTTCTAGAAATCATTTAATCTAGTTAATGGTTGAGTAAGGTTCCTGAATAAATCGCATTCGTTCTTACGCCAGGTTTTATTTCTCCATTGATCGAAAAGATATTTTTATTCATTAACACTAAGCCTTCCCCACAAGGTGCATCAAAAGGAACCTTTCCGATTGATCTCCATGTATCCTTTTTTGCATTATAGATTAAAATCTCTTTGTTCCAATGAAACTCATAAGGGTCCGCATTAAAATATTTCGTTCTAAAAGCGGCTAATTCTTCTCCTGTTAGTGAGCCTAAATTTTTAACAGCGTTATCATAGATTTCCTTATTAAATCCACCAATGACCATCATTTCATCCCGATTTAATTTTACCGAATTGGCTCCTAGTAAAGAGATTTCTTTTCCATCCACTTTGACGGAAGAAACTTTTGACCAGGAATTTTTTTCAATATCATATTTATACCCATCTGTATAAGCAACGGATCCTCCACCACTAAAGACATAGAGGTTTCCGTTTAATAGTTGGGCCACACTTTGATTCCTGGCACTTTCCCCTGGGATGGACGCTAGCTCTTTCGTTTTAGACGTTTTTAAATCATATTCATATAATTTATTACTATCTTTTCCACTTTGCTTACCAAGGCCAATATACAATTTTCCATCTTTCTGAACAGCGATCCCATCACTGATCGTAAATGGCAGATCGCCTATTTTTTTCACTTTCAATTTTTTATGTGAATCAAGAGTTAGCAGCGTGATATCATCTGCGTATTCTTTTTCAGGACTTCCTCCAATGTAGTAAACGCCTTGATCTGTCGTGATCGAAGTTCCATATCCAATCTCATGATCAAGATTTGTATGTTCGACCATCTTTAATTGATGATCTTCATTTTTTAAAACATAGATATCGGAGTAATATTTCTTTGCCCCTCCATTTAAGACGGATTCGAAAGGAAAATTCGCTCCGCCTCCAATGATTAAATTCTTTTTATAAGATCCCGCTAACACTCCTGCTGTACCGATATTCTTGTCAAATCCCTTTTGTGCCTCTAGTTCTCCTCCATATTCCCATGTGATTCGATCAACAGATTTTGCACTTTCAGAAGCGTTTGCTTTAATCCCAACATAGCTCCCAAGAACCAGCATGGATGTCATTCCTGCTATTAAAAATTTTTTCAAGCGATTTCCTCCTCGTATTGTACTCTTCCTTCAAAAAATTCTAGTAAAGCTTACTTGATAAGTTTTCAGATATCTTCGCATTCATCGATTTGGCAATTTCAAATTTTTGCATGGCCAGTCCCGTACAGAGAAGGTCAATGAGATACATTTGAGCGACTTTCGACACTAAGGATCCACTATCTAATGGACTCTCCTTCGCAGACGACAATAAGAGCAAATCAGCAAACCGTGTTAAGGGGGATTTCACATAACTTGTTAAGGCAATCACCGTCGCGTTATTGCGCTTGGCTACTTCCACCGCATCGACAATGTCTTTTGTACTGCCTGTAAGACTAATGGCAATGACAACCGTTTTCTCCGTCATAGACGATGCCCGCATGATTTGAAAATGTGAGTCCGTAACAACACTTGCATGTTTTCCAATTCTCATTAAGCGATTCTGCATATCCAATCCGGCGATACCTGAAGCTCCAATACCAAAAATTACGACATCATCGGATTGATGGATCATGTCGATTCCCGCTTGCAAGTCTTCCAATCTGACAATTTCAGATGATTCATTGATTGCTTGGATCATCGTATTTCTGATTTTTCTAATGATGGTTTCATGGCTGTCCTTTTGTGCTGCGTGTAATGTCTCTTGTGCAAACAAAAACTTAAAATCCTGAAAACCTTTAAACCCCAGTTTTCGAAAAAAACGTAAAACGGTTGCTTCCGCTACCCCGCTAGCCTCTGATAGTTCTGTTAAAGAATGATAGATCACCTGTTGACTATGATTTCGAATGTATTCATAGATTTTAGTTTCTGCTTTCGTAAAGGTATGCTTGTTTTGCTCCAATAAAATGGACGGTTTAATCCCCTTCATTTTATCCATCGAATTTGTTGTCATCGTCTCTAACCTCCAAAATTGAAAACAGCCCTACAGTGTGTATAAGACCTTTCTTTAAAGATAACATGGCAGAGCGAAAGGTCCTATGCGAACGCTTCCAAAATCCTTGTCACCGTTTTTCAAAAGTCACCTCACTTCTTCCTTTTCTTGTTCACATGATGTTCGTTCAATTATGTTAGGGAAATATTAACACAATTGACAATTAGTTGTCTATATATTTTAAAAATTGACAATTTACTATCAAAATTAAAAGAAGTCTAAAAAGCGAAGAAAGGCAGAGCATTCTGCCTTTCTTCGCTTTTTAGATTCTAATTCGGTTTCTTAACCCAGACTTGATGATTCTTTCCCTTGTCAGCTTTTATATAGGCTACATTGCCTTTTTCTTGAGTTTTGTATTTCGTATTTGTTTGAAGGTTTTTTTTACCTTTGTGATTTTGGTTTGCATTATTATTTTTACTGCCGCCACAGGAACATCCCATAAATTCTACCACCTGCCAAGTTATTTCAAATTCCAATCTTCTAACCGATAAAGGTCTATAAAATCGCCAGTATCATGTTGAAAAAAATACACCAGACAAACTTGAATTTACTTTCACATTATATTAAATGCTAAAGGGGCACTTTTTGATAAGGAAAAATACAAAAAAGCCCAAGTTGGGCTTTTTTTGATTGAGATTACTCTAACAAGTCTTTGCGTTAAGGCAGATTATAGGTTTCCGGTACACTCTAGACTATACGACCGTTTAAATGAGTATCCAACCGATTAAGGGGAATTTGTATTTAAGCACAGACCAAGAATTAATTCTTTAAAATCAGCCCTTGTCCATGCCATTTTATGATCTTGTACATATATTATGATTACCACCAGCGTAGAACCAACATATTCTACATTACCTTCTTTTCATGAAAGAGCGTTTGCTTATAAAGGCAGACGTTCTTTGTATTTTTAGGTAAATCGTATATTTTCCGATATCTATGTTTTATTAATAAGATGGATGGAGTAGGAAAAAGGCCCTTCTATTCGGACTATGGTTTTAAAACCCTCACCATTCTTTACGAATCGACAGCTACCGACGCTTATTTTTTCAATCAAACGTTTGATTAAAACCGGGACAAAGCCTTTTAGAAAACGAATATTCTCGCGTTTCCGAGGAAATATTTTGTCGATAAATTCCATTCAATTTCCCTGCTCATATCCCCCCATTCTCAAAAAAATGACTTTCGGTTACAAAATTATACCGAATTCGACAAACATGACTTCTACACAAACGTTTGATTAAAAACCGAACAATCCCTTCTGATATATAGGTTTATGGATAGAAAAATGCAAAAAAGTTGTCAAAAAAGCAGACGAAAACACAAGAAAATTCATTTGTACAATGAAAAAATCAGGTGAAAAATTCGCCTGATTTCTTCAGCTTATAATTTTCCAACTCTACTAAATAAATACCGTCTTTATGATAAGGTTCACCGTGCCAAGGATCAGCCAACCTAAATGGCGGCATTCATATTAGTAACCTCTTTATTAGCTTCTTGCATCCCATCATTTTCAATTTTAATGAGGTAATTCGTCACCGACTCTGTTAACAGTGGCACATGATTTAGGTCCATACCCCAAACTTTTTCATAGGCAAGTACAGATGTAACAAGTTGTTTTATACCGCTGTCAGTTCCGTCATAGACAAGTTTTTTACAGGGCCCCAAAATTACTTTTTGATTAACCATTGTTGATATCCTACTAAAAAGTGTCGATATCCTATTAAAAAGTGTTGATATAATTCAATTTTGTATTGATATCCAGTGAAAAAATTTCGATAACATAAATGTGAAAAGGAAAAAGCGCAGAAACGAATAGGTGCGGCCCACCATTTTTATGTACCGTTATAAACTTTTTTTTGACTAAAATGAAAAAATACAGCCCCTTGGCTGTACTTTTTCATCTATTATTTAGAGAATGATAACAAGCATCGATGACACGCATATTATTAATGATATTTTCACCAGTATAATGGATTGGTTCATCTTTCAAAATAGCATTTGAAAAATACTCGACCTCCTGTAAATAGAGATCTCCATATATTCTTTCCGTTCTGTCAACAGAATCGTTTTGAACAATAATAACCCCTTCGCCGCCATTAACATCCGGACGGAAAGCTCTTGGAACAACGACTCTTCCTTTTGTCCCGACAATTTCATATTCATGTTTGAACGCCATTTCAAAGCTGCAATCAAAAACGGCCTTTACTCCATTTTCAAGTTTTAGTATACCAATGGCTGAAAGATCCACACCTGTTTTAGAATCAAATTCAGCGTAAGTTTCAACTGTTACCGGTTCCGAATCTAAAACATTTCGGATTGCATGAATACAGTAGCATCCCAAATCGTAAATGCTGCCGCCGCCTTTCGCTTTGTCCATACGAATGTTTCCCTCTTTTTGTTCAAGAAAAAAGGAAAAAGAGGCACGCATTAGCTTAACTTCCCCTATTTCACCTGAAACAAGAATTTCCCGAACCCGTTGATGCTGCGGATGGAATTGATACATAAAGGCTTCCATGAATTTAACATGATTTTCACGACAGACATTGGCCATCTCAAGCGCATCTTCTGCGCTTAGAGCTGCCGGTTTTTCAACGAGTACATGCTTTCCCTGTTTTGCCGCTTCGATCACCCATTGTTTATGCAAGTGATTCGGAAGTGGGATATACACAGCATCAATTTCCGGATTGGCTAACATTTCCTCGTAACGATCATAATAGTTAGGAATATTGAATTCTAAAGCTGTTTCTTGCGCACGGCCACTTAAACTTGCAATCGCTGCAATTTCTGCATTTCCTGCTTGAAGGATGGCAGGAATCACTTGTGTTCTTGCAATATCAGCAGTACTTACGATTCCCCAACGAACTTTTCGCATGAATGAGCCTCCTTAAACGAGTTTACGAAATACTCTATTATTTTTTCTGGTTCGATACGTCCATCCATACAGCAAAAATAAGGATCAAACCTTTAACGATGTACTGCCAAAATGCCTCAATATTCATCATACTCATACCATTATCAATACTTGTCATAATAAGGGCTCCAATAATGGCTCCAACGATTTTCCCTTTTCCCCCCATCAAGCTTGTACCGCCAATTACACAAGCTGCGATGGCATCCAATTCATAGGAAGTCCCTGCGCTTACAGTTGCAGCGTTCAATCGGCTTGTTAATAGAACCCCAGCTACACCAGCCAAAGCACCCATTAGAATAAATACATATAAGATCGTTCGTTTAATATTAATCCCTGATAGAGCTGCGGCTTCAACGTTACCGCCAATCGCATAGGTGAACCGGCCAAAGGATGTCTTGTGGGATACAAATAGAAAAATTCCAGCTAAGATCACGACAATGAGCATTGGGACAGGAATTCCCAAATAACGATTAAGCATATACGTTAAAAATAATATACAAATAGAGTAAACAGATATTTTTCCATAGTCGATAAACAATGGTGAAAGGGACAAACCTAAAGATTGACGTTTTGCTCTTGAACGTACTTTTGAAATAAACAATAGAACGACAGCGATGATTGCAAGGATGTATCCTAGAACATAGGGCAAAAAGCTGTTACCAATTTGACCAAAACTCTGGCTTAGCGGGGCAATCGTTTGTCCCTTGCTGATACCAATTAATACTCCGCGAAAAATCAACATACCGCCTAAAGTGACAATGAAAGCAGGAACATTGCGGTAAGCAACCCACCAGCCTTGCCATAAACCAATGATGGCTCCGACCACAATTGCCGCAATAATAACGGTTCCTGTATTCCAGCCATTCCATACTTGTAAAATCGCCGCAATTCCCCCAGTTAAACCGACAATGGAACCAACGGATAAATCAATATGCCCCGCAACAATGACAAGTGTCATCCCAACAGCGAGAACAGACATAACAGCCATTTGTGTAAATAAGTTTGAAAGATTTCGAGATGATAGGAACTCCCCGCCGGTAAAAGCTCCAAAAATAATTGCAATAAAAACCAGAGCGATAATTAATGTATAAGATTGTATATCAAATTTAAAGCTGACTGCCCTTTTATCTTGCGGTTTCATTTTAGTAGAAGTAGAGATCTGACTGCTCATAGCTTTTTCCCTCCAGTAGCACATGCCATTATTTTTTCTTGTGTCGCTTCAACACGGCTGAATTCACCCATTATCTCGCCTTCTGACATGACAAGGACCCGGTCTGACATTCCAAGTACTTCCGGCAATTCCGAGGAAACAATGACAATTCCCACTCCTTGCTCAGCCAATTCATTAATGATTTTGTAAATTTCATATTTGGCTCCTACATCAATGCCTCTGGTTGGCTCGTCTAAAACGAGAATTTTGGGATCATTAAGGATCCACTTGCTTAAAACGACTTTTTGCTGATTCCCCCCGCTCAATTGACCAACCTTTGCCTCAAGATTGGGTGCTTTCAGCTTCATTTTTTTCGTAATTTCTTCAGCTCTTTTAATCTCAAGGGCATCATCAATTACTTTAAGTTTAATTACTTTATTAAGGGCGACGAGTGTAGAATTCTTTGCAATATCCATCCCTAATACAAGGCCATATTTTTTTCGATCTTCAGAAACATAGGCCAAACCTGCTTTTATAGCATCTGCTGGTTTTTGAATATGTACTTCCTTCCCATCAATAACTACCTGGCCTTGCTTTTTGCCTTCAAGACCACCGAATAGACTTATGAACAGCTCTGTACGGCCAGCTCCCATTAACCCTGAAAATCCAAGTATTTCACCTTTTTTCAAGTTAAATGAAGCATTTTTAACAATCATTTTATTTGCTTTTTTGTCATAAAAAGAATAGTTTTCCACTTCCAAGACGTTTTCACCAATTTTCCTTGGTTCATAAGGAAATAATTCAGTGAGTTCTCTGCCAACCATTTTTTCGATAATCTTGTCTTCATTCATTTCTGAAATTGGATAGGTTCCAATTGTACGACCATCACGAAGGATGGTTACACTATCAGCTAATGCCATTACCTCACCAAGCTTATGAGAGATATAAATACAGGTAACACCTTTAGACCTTAGATCCATTAAAATTCCTTTTAAAATTTCAACATCACTCTCGGTCAGTGCAGCGGTCGGTTCGTCTAAAATCAAAATATCCGTATGATGTGTCAATGCTTTTGTGATTTCAATCAATTGTTGTTTTCCAACGGTCAGTTGATTAACCTTCGTTTCAGGGTCAATATCCAAACCAATATATTTCAGCCATTTCTGTGCTTCGGTATTAATCTTATTCCAGTCTATTACTTTACTTCTCATTAGATCATGACTTAGGAAGATATTTTCCGCTACTGACATTTCTCCTACTAGCGCCAGTTCCTGATAGATAATCGAAACACCAGCAATCTGTGACTCCTTAATCGATTTGAACGAAACCTCCTTCCCATTAATCAAAATTTGACCGCTGTAAGAACCACTGGGATATACACCACTTAATACCTTCATTAAGGTAGACTTTCCTGCACCATTTTCACCACATAAGGCATGAATCTCTCCCTTGCGCACTGAAAATGTTACATTATCTAACGCTTTAACTCCGGGAAACTCTTTCGTAATGCCTTGCATTTGCAGTGCAAAAGCTTCCATACTTTGTACCTCCCCAATAAAGCAAAACGCCTTATTAAAAATCTTTTTTAGGCTGGACTTCACTCAAACCGTTATGACGGCCTATTGTCGGACATCATAAAAAGACGCCGGGTTTCTTTCATTCATTTAAACTTTTATTCTGCCATTCTGTCATTCTAAAAAAAGAAGAAGGGGATAATAGCCCCCTATCTTCAATTTTCACCAGTTATTGTTTAGCTGGGCGTTCACTTGCTGGAACGTTTTTGTAAACATCATCATAAGGATGGAAATTATCTTTAATGATTGTATCCATAACGTTATCTTTGTTTACCATGATTGGATCAAGCTTGATAAATGGAACATCCATCTTTCCATTGTTTACAGTACTATCTGCCTGAACTTTTTCACCTTTGGCAAGTTGTACGGCTACTTCTGCACTCTTCGAAGCAATCGTCTTAATTGGTTTGTACACAGTCATGGTTTGCTTACCTTCAACGATCCGTTGAACAGCTGCCAAGTCAGCATCTTGTCCGGAAATTGCAACTTTTCCATCTAAATGTTGTCCTGCTAACGCTTGGATGGCACCGCCAGCAGTGCTATCGTTTGATGCTACAATTGCATCAATTTTATTCTTATTAGCGGTTAAACCATTTTCAATAATTTTCATAGCTTCATTGGCATCCCAATCTTTTGCCCATTGGTCTCCAATCACTTTAATATCACCTTTATCCACTAGTGGCTGAATCACATTCATTTGACCTTGTCTAAACATTTTAGCGTTGTTGTCTGTTGGTGATCCGCCTAGAAGGAAGTAGTTGCCTTTTGGTACTGATTTCACAATGGCTTCAGCTTGCATTTCTCCTACACGAACATTATCAAAGGATACATATGCATCCACATCAGCGTTATTAATTAAGCGGTCATAGGCTAAAACAGGAATGCCTTCCTTTTTCGCTTGCTCAACCACTGGGGATAATGAATCAGAGTTGATTGCAATGATAACAAGGGCATCAATGCCTTGTGAAAGCATATTTTGAATTTGTGATAATTGCTTCGCTTCATCACCATTCGCTGATTGTACTAAAACATCTGCCCCAAGTGATTTGGCTTTGTCTACAAAGATGTCTCTGTCATGCTGCCATCTTTCTAGTGTTAAGTCTGAAACAGATAAACCAATTTTGAGTTTTCCGCTCTTTTTACCGTCAGCCTTGTTATCGCTTACATTCTTGCTGGCCAGATCCTGTCCGCCGCATGCCGCAAGCATTCCAACTAACAAAACGACTAGTAAGCTGGCAATAATACCTTTCCACTTCTTCATTATGTTGCCCCCTTAATTTTACTTTTGTTCCTTACAAAACCAATATACCATCACACCATTAGTTTGTCCATTAGATAAACTAAGTTAACAAAATGTTTATACCCTTCTTCCCCATCTTTCATTGTGAACCAACAATCACCGCTATTCGTTTCTTCTCCTCTACCTTGTATGCGGGTCTCATTTCTCCTTTGCTGCCTTGTCTACCATGTTTTTCAAATCATCCATTGTCTTTGCCAATTTACCATTAACAAAAATCGTAGGAGTCCCATTTACATTCAGTTGCTTCACAAGATCCATATCCTTTTGCCAAGCAGCATCCGCTTTATTCGCATCAAAATATTCAACAACCTTTTTTACATCGGCCTCACTGACAACTTTTTTTAATGTGTCCGTAAGAAATTTTTCAGTATAAATATCCATTTTTTCATATTGGCTGTCAGGTTGTTTTTGATAAAGAAGATCATGAAATTTCCAAAATGCCTTATTTCCCAGTACGGCATAAACAGACTCGGCAAACTTTGCCGAACGTTCTGAATCAGTATAAATAAATGAATAATTCATAAAGTATAACTTTGCCTTACCCGTAGCTACTAGCTCTTGTTTAATGGTTGGGATGACCTTTTCGTTAAGATTTTTACAGGCTGGACATTTATAATCTCCAAACTCAATAATCGAAACAGGTGCTGAACTTTTTCCCATAAAAGGCTCATGTGTATAATCAATCTTTGCTGAACTTTTTCCAGTATTAGACTCAACTTTTGGACTTGTTGTACTTTGACTTTTATGAGGAGCTAAAAAGATAAAGCCAATTGTCATGACTGCAACAAAACTGACCACCCAAAATATGAACTTCGCAGAAGAAGGA
This sequence comes from Bacillus salipaludis, assembly GCF_030938565.1. Taxonomy (GTDB): domain Bacteria; phylum Bacillota; class Bacilli; order Bacillales; family Cytobacillaceae; genus Neobacillus; species Neobacillus salipaludis_A. The sequence goes on from NZ_JAVGVR010000001.1 coordinate 99,025, forward strand.
TTAGAACCTTTTTTTTGATTAGACATTTTGATAGCACCTCAACTGCCTGGTTTTCCATATGGATTTAAATGAATCAGCATTGGCAGAAATCTCTGCCAATAGCTGATTCATCGAAGTTAATGCTAGTTTACCTGCGTATTAATAGTTTTTAAGATATGAGAATACTGCATTGATAGGAGCAGCTGCGTTTGCTGTTCCATTCGTAGCGATTATACCGATCTTTGGATTTGCCATTGATATCGGTGCCGTATTCAGCAATCTAAAAGTAGAACCATCAGTAGAATAATACGCAGTATATTGGCTGCCTGCCTTAACAATACGTAAATAAAGATTTGTTGCACTTAGATTTTGTGTTTTAAACAACATCTCGCCTCCATCGATAGACCTGATGAGATTGAGAGATTGCTGGCCTGAATAGGATGTTCCGTAGGTTACCTTGATATAATTATTCTGATCATCATATACTCCAAGTCCAACCTCTTGAGTGCCTGTAGGTTTGGCTGATAGATTGATTTTCGTTTCATATTGCCAATCGCCTGCAGCCTGCTGAAGGAACATATTTTTAATCGATCCATCGGCAATATTGCCTGGCTGTGTTGCGATTTTCAAACCATCAGTTGTCAAGCTGTAATTATTTTTATCTTCATTTAAGATCGACCACTGGTTACCAAGTGTATCAGACTTAAAATCAGCGGAAACCGGAGCACGTCCGAAGCCGATTTTATAGGTTTGTGTAACATCACCCTGCTTAGTAACGATTGTCGCCGTACCGGAAATGGAAGTTGCCTGGGTTACTGTTACTTTCACATCGGAATCATGACTGATGGCTGAAATTTGCGGAACAGTATTCGTGCCATCCGCTACTTGTACGGAGTAGTTGTATTGATTACCGGAAAATCCAGCTAACGGTTTACCATCCACATTAATTCCATCTAATTCTCCTTGCTTAACATACACAACAAATTGAGTGGACTTTTTAACGCCATGATAGCTTGCAGTAGCAGTAATGGTAGCTGCACCACCTTTAATCGTTCTGATTACGCCATCATCAACGGAAACTACATCGGGACGGTTACTGCTGTATTTGATATTCAATCCTTCAGGTAATGATTTGCTATTATTCTTGTAAATGTATCCATATAGACTATCATCGTTCATAGATACAGTAACTTGAGGAATGACTACTTTACCTTTGTCATACATCACGCGGCTAGGAACATCCGCCTCTTTGTCACCTTCCTGAACAGGCTTCACGGTAACAACACTTAGTTCAGGCTTCAAGTCTCCATGTACCTTTATGAACCCTTGCTGCTGGATATCAGCATCAGCACTTGATGTACCAATCTGAATACCATAACGGCCTTGGTCTACTACATATTTATTCTGTGCTTCATCAAAGAAAGCAAGATCAGGAACTTTAACAGTCATGGTAACAGTCTTTGTTTCTCCAGGATTCAATGAAACCTTCTGGAATCCTTCCAGACGCTTGTTTGGACGCTGTAGTTCCGGTGCCGCGTCAGGTGTGTTCACATAAAGCTGAACAACCTCATCACCTTTTGTCTTTCCACTATTCGTAACATCAACACTTACATCAAATGTGTCATTAGCCTGAAGATTTTTCTTGCTAATATCAAGATTTGAATACTTAAAGGTTGAATAACTTAGACCATGTCCAAATGGATAGGAAATCGGACCGTTAAAATACATATAAGTCCGGCCAGGATTATCTCCTGTAGGTCTTAATGTATAATCAGTGATCGCTGGAAGTTGTGAACTGCTTTGATACCATGTGAATGGTAAATGTCCGCTTGGATTATGGTTGCCTAAAAGAACATCCGCCAGACCTTCACCTTTGCGCTCGCCGTTATAAGAGCTCCAAATCATTGCAGAAATATCCTGATCAAATGAATTCACTTCTACTTGGCCAATTGTTTCCATAACAGCAATTGTATTTGGGTTCGCCTTAGCAACTTGATCAATTAAAGAAGCCTGTGCTCCAGGAAGAGCGAGGTCGTGACGGTCTCCGGCTTCGTCTGCAGTACTGTTGTCCGTTCCAGTATATACAATCACAACATCAGCATTTTTTGCAGCCTCAACAGCGGCTGGATCTACTGTTTTGAGGTCTTTAGCTGTCGTCCCTTGATCAGTAAAGCCCTTATAGTAGGTAACTTCAGCATTAGGGTTAACAGCTGTTACAGCATTTTTGATACCATTATAAGCATTTACAAATTTGGCAACACCGGCACTGCCTTGATTACTTGAATACCCGCCAAGATACATGTTGTCAGGATTGGCAAAATAGCCTACCACAGCAACCTTGAAACTGCCGGACGCTGGAACCTTTAGAGGAAGAAGCTTTCCTTTGCTACCGTCTTTCTGTGTGGTTTCATTATTTTTCAACAGAACTAAAGAGTTAGCAGCTACTTTACGGGCCATGTCCAATCTTTCTTTCGTCTGAGTAATGGCGTTATTATCATTACTATTGGTCCAAGTACCTTCTGGAACATTCTTACGCGCTTCTTTAACCCATGGAACACTATTTGGATTATCAAACTCTCCAAGCTGCATCCGAGCAGTAAAGAGACGGATTAAGGCTGTATCAACATCGTTTTCTGAGAATGTGCCAGTCGGAGTGACAATTTTTTGTGAAATAGCTGCCGGTACAGTGTTACCAAAGCTGTATCCATCACTGTAGCCTGCGTTACAGTTAAGATCTTCACCTGCTCCTATCGAAAAAGCTGTTCTTTCTATCTGATTTACAGGACGCGTCCATCCTGGCGGAGTCCAGTTGTGGCCGCCAGGATTTGAAACTTCAAAAACGGCGTCACAGTCAGAAGTCTCATAACCGGAGAAACCAAACGTTTGACGAAGGAGCGTGTCCATTGTATGAACATTGGCTGATCCTGGTACTCCGTTAATGCTATTATAAGAAGTCATGACTGAACTAACATTGGCTTTCTGTACAACCCCTTTAAAAGGTGCAGAAAAATACTCTCTTAGTGAACGTTCATCTACATTTGATGAACCGTTTAAACGGTTGACTTCACTATTGTTCGCTACATAATGCTTTATTGTAGTTACTGTTTTGAGATAGCCGTCGCCCTCAGGCAGCAGCTTTCCATTCATGTCCTTACCTTCCATACCGTTAACAAACTGAGAAGCGATTTGTGTTGTCAAGAATGGATCTTCTCCGTATGATTCATCATTTCTTCCCCAGCGCGGGTCGCGGGCCAAATTGATGGTTGGTGACCAGTAATCGAGATCCTGAGTGTTCTCCGGCGCCACTTCACGGGCCTCATCTGAAATCATCCCAGCTTCCTTATACATTAGCTGCGGATCCCATGTAGAACCAAGTGAAAGGTCGATAGGATAGGAGGTTGTGTTATTCAATAGTGTCGCGTTACCAGTTGGATTGTATTGGGTACGGGCTACCCCATGAAGTGCCTCGTTCCACCAGCCATAGGCTTTAACACCAAGTCTTGGTATAGCGGGTGCTGAGCTGCTATTCATCTGGGAGGCCTTCTCCTCCAGCGTCATGCGGGAAACTAAGTCCGCAGCTCTTTCTTGGAAAGAGTAAGATTTGTCCAGATAAATGGGCTGTTTCGCTAAAACATTAGGTGCCTGAACCGGATTTGGTTTTGTTCCTGCTGCACTGTTGGCTGCCTGAGCTGGTAAACTACTAAATAAGCTAAGACCAAGGCCGGCAGTGAGTAGCACGGACAAGGTTTTTTTACGCTTACTCATATATTCATCCCCCTTTTAATTTATATCCACCAGATTAACGAAGGGCCTCCATTAACCTGAGAGATTCCTTTTGAAGACGTTTTCAATACAATCAAAACAAAATGGTTGTCTACTAGGACCACCAACTTAGTTTATATAATTAACAAACTAAGTATAGAACAAAAAATGCTTATTCTAATTATTTTGTCCATTAGCTTTTCAGTTGCATTTCATTCCTTCATTTTTGCTTGAAGTATGATGCTTGCATGCAGTGACCGCAACCTTAGCTATCCTTATATTTTTGCATCCACCTTTCAAACTATTCTGAATTTACATATTTATTCTAAACCCAATTATATGGTTTGTCTACTAGATAAACAAAGTTTAAGTCTAAAATATCATAAAATAAAAATACAAAATTCAACATCCTTCGACGTTCAGCTTGAGCTGTTAAAAAGATCATTTCAATTGCTATTGATCAGCAAAAAAAAGCTGACTCGAAGGTTTTGAACTGTCACTCGAGTCAGCTTTTTTCTTATCCTTTTACCGATCCTGATGCAATCCCTTCGACGATTCGATCACTAAGAATAAAGTAAGCAATTAATACCGGGATAATACTAATCATAAGGGTCGCCCCAATTGCTCCCCAATCCGTTAAATACTGGCCAACAAAGTTGTTGACGCCAACCGTAATGGTTTTCCATTTATCAGAACTAAGGAATGTATTCACAAAAACAAATTCATTCCAGTTATAAATCATGTTAATAATAACAGTTGTTGAAAGTACAGGTATTGTCATTGGCAATGTGATTTGGAAGAAGATCCTGTGGACCGAACACCCATCCATTACGGCTGCTTCTTCAATCTCCCGCGGAATCGTTCGATAAAATCCTGCCAAGATCATAATCGTAATGGGTAAATTAAATGCTACATAAGATAAAATCACGGAAACTGGATTATCAATGAGGTTTGTCGATTTAAATATGTTGAATAATGGAATCAAGGTTGAATGAAGAGGAATCATATACCCTGCCATAAACAACCCAAGAACGATTCCACTCCACTTCCAGTACATTCTTGTAATCGCAAACGTAACAAAGCTCGCAAGAATAACGGTTAGTACGACAGCGATAACGGTGTACAACACACTATTAAAAAAGTAAACATCAATGTGACCTGCTGTCCAAGCCTTGGCATAGTTGCCCCACTGAGGATTATGCGGCAGTGAGAACGGAGACATGCCAAAAACCTCTTGATTGGTTTTCAAGGAAAACAGGAATAGCCACACTAACGGGTAAACTTGAACAATCGCAATGACTCCGAGAATAACATATAGTATTCCAAATCCAATTCTATTTCCGAGTGATTTACTAGTTTTATAAGAAGCTGACAGGGTCGTATTGGCTTTGGTTTCAATTGCTGCTCTACTCATTCTTTTCCACTCCACTTTGTTAAAATTCCACATCTTTAGAAGACAGTAATTTTTGAATCAGCCAGGTCATCAGAAGACAAATGATCAATAAACCAAATCCAATCGCACTTCCGTATCCGAAGTGGTATTTGCTAAATGCTTCTGTATACATATAGGAGGCCATAACCTCACTCGCATGGTTCGGACCGCCGCCAGTTAAGACAAAAATCAAATCGAAATACTTTAAAGAACCGACAATCGCTAAAATCACCATAACTTTTATAACACCTGAAATAAGCGGCAATTTAATTTTATAAGCAATTTGAATCGGAGTGGCTCCATCAATTTTCGCCGCTTCCACTAGTTCTTCTGGAACATTTTTTAATGCAGCATAGAAAATGATGATATAAAAGCCTGCGTATTGCCAAACGATTGGGAAGAACAGCGCATATAATACAATGTTTGAATCAGCTAACCATACAGGCGGGTTATCAACACCAAAAAGGATTAACAATCGATTGATCATACCGTTTGAAGGATCAAAGATCTTGGCCCAAAGCTGACCAATCGCAACCGATGATAATAACATTGGAATCAAATAGATTTTTCTTAGAATGTTAGCTCCTTTTATCTTACTTGCCAAAATCAGCGATAAAATTAAATAACCAACCAGGCTCAATGCAGAGAAAGCACCTAATAACAAGGAATGCCACGTACTTTGCCAGAACAATTTGTCCTTGACTAACTCCATGTAATTGTCTAAGCCAATGAACTTCATCTTACCGATGCCGTTCCAGTCCATTAACCCATAATAACCAGTTAAAACAATTGGAATATAAATCAATAATAAAATAAGAAGTAACGCAGGAAGTACGTAAAGGCTGATTACCCATTTGTTTGACATTACACTTTTCATTTTCTATACTCCCTTCTGATTGAAAAGCGGTTAAAATGATAGAGGGCATATCCTGTATGCCCTCTATACTTAAATTTTACTTCTTTTGCTCCTTAGCAAGTTCATCTGCCTGCTGCTTAACAAAATCTTTTGGCGTAACTTGTTTTCCAAATAAAGCTGTAACTAAATCATGGTGTAATTCCGATACAGCAGGGCTGGATTGAGTATCAAAATAAGTGGTAACATTCGATGCTTCACTCAAATCTTTCAAAATATGAATATACATTGGATCAAGATCCAAGTTTGCTGTGTCTACTTTCGTTGCAGGGATAACACCTGCATCCGTTACAGACTTTTCTCCCCATTTCTTCACAAAGTAACCAACAAAATCTTTTGCTTCTTTTTGAACTTTAGAATCTTTTGCTACGAATAAACCTACACCAGGGCCGCCAACATAACTGTTGATATCAGTGCCTTTACCACCTTCATAAACTGGGAACTTAAAATAACCAATCTTATTTTTAAATTCTTTTTTAACATCAGGGCTTGTTGTATAGTTTGGCAGTTCCCAAGTAGCTGTTAAGAACATAGCCGCTTTTTCATTCATGAAGAATCCTTTTGCATCATCATTTGATAAAGCGCTGGCACCCTTTTCAAAGCCGCCCATATCTACAAGATTTTGTACTTCTTGTGCTGCTTTTATAATGGCTGGATCATCCATTTTTGCTTTTCCATGGATAACATCTGTCAGAATAGTAGGTCCGCCGATACGGTCTGCAAGATACATAAACCAGAATGATGCCGGCCAGCCGTCTTTTGCTCCTACAGTTGCAGGGATCACTCCATGATCTGCTAAAGTTTTAACAACGTTTTTGTATTCTTCAAAGGTTTTTGGAACTTCAAGGTTGTACTTTTTAAAGATTTCCTTATTGTAGAAAACATAGGAAATGTTTAACTCTAGTGGAAGACCATACGTTTTTCCATCAACTGCATAGGATTCTTTTACACCGGGAATAAACGCATCTTTAAGATCCGGGTTTTGATCAACTACATCGTCCAATGGCGCTAACATGCCGCCGTCCACGTATGGTTTAATGAACCCATCTGACCAAGTCATACCAATATCAGGAAGTTCATTGGAAGAGGCTAGAACCTTAAGTTTTTCTCTGTACTGGTCCGGATTGAGGATTTCTGTTTCAATTTTTATATCCTTATGTTCCTTTTCATAGTCTCCAATGATATCTTTGACGATGGAGAACTGGGCATTGGAACTGCCTTCAGGCCATAAATGCATAAATTTGATCACTTTTTTGCCATCAGCGCTGCTTTCCTCACTCGAACTTGTGGAAGAACAACCTGCTATTACTAGAGAGATAAGCATGATTACAGACATTAAGATTGCAACCGTTTTCTTTTTAAACAATATGATTCCCCCTATGACCTTTTTTAATATTTGGTTATATTTATAGAATACATTCAGATAGTTCAGAAAAATAGGTCACTACGATTAGGAAAAATACTACTATTTTTAGAAAACCCTTTCATTGTTGGTTTTTCCGGTATGCACTTGGTGTCATTCCTTCTAATTCTTTGAATATCTTAATAAAATATTTCGCGGTTTTGTACCCTGATTCTTCTGCGATATCATTTATTGGAAAATTAGTAGTAATTAATAATTCCTTCGCCCGTTGAATTCTCCTTCTGGTTACATATTCACTAAAGTTTAGCTTGACATGTTCTTTAAATAAGACACTAAGATAACTTGGGTTTAAATGAACATGATCGGCCACTTCTTTCTGGGTTAGTTCATTCTTAATATTCTTGTTGATATAATCCATTGCCTCTCTGATCGGTCCACGATCCAAAGGATTTTGAGTACTGGCATCAACAAGTTTCTTATCGACCACTTTTTCCATCATTCCTGCCCGCTCTTGTTTTTCAACAGCCTGCAGGGCATCTTCTACAGCTTCGATTAAAGCCTTTTTGCTAATTGGCTTTAGCAAATAGTTAATCACACCTAATCGAAGGGCCTCCTGGGCATACTCAAACTCAGAGTATGCCGAAATGACAATCATAACGGGGAAGATATTTTGCTCTTTTGCCATTTTTAATAATTGCAGGCCTGTTATTTCCGGCATCCGGATATCCGTTATGAGAATATGGACCTTTTGTTTTTGCATAAGACCAATCGCTTCTTCTCCATTTGCAGCTGTAAAGATCTGATATTTTCCATCTGCCCAAGCATCCAATGTTTTCTTTAGCCCTTGGCGGGTTCTTGGTTCATCATCTACGATCAAAATGGTTTTCGTATTCAGCATGGTTGCTCCTCCCCCATTACAGGTATAACAAAAGAAACGGTTGTCCCAACGTTTACCTCACTATTAATGGTTAGTCCTCTTTTTAAACGATTTTGATAGTATAATTCCAGCCGTTTGTGTACGTTCGAAATAGCCATTCCGTGGCCTTTATTGATAGCGGTAATCCCTCCGGTTTTCATCGCTTGTTTAATAGATTCCAATTTTCCCATGTCTATCCCCGGACCGTCATCTCGTACAGTGATTTGCAGGTACTGCGTATCTGCCGTAGGTTGAATCGATACGGAAATGGTGCATGGCTTTACTGTATTCCCCGCCCCGTGCAGCACTGCATTCTCTACTAGAGGTTGAATCAGCAGTTTGGGGATATTGACATGCTCCCATTCAGGCGGCAAGGTTAGATTCCATTTTAAATGATGACCGAATCGCATTTTTATGATTTCCATATACTCTTTGATATGGTTCATTTCTTCCTTTATGGTTACCCAATCTCCATTCGTTTGCTTGGTGATGGTATAACGGAATAGATTTGACATGGCGATAACAAGCTCAGCGAGTTCTTCCTCATCTTTATCCTCCAGCGACCATCTAAGTGCATCAAGTGTATTGAATAGAAAATGCGGATTAATTTGTGCCTGCAGCGCTTTTAGCTCGCTGCGGCTCCGGGTAATTTCCTTTTCGTAGACCATTTTTATCAGATGATTCGTTTCTTTAACGAGTTGATTATAGGTACTATTTAATTCTTTTATTTCATTAATAGTCGTAACATTAGGGTTCATTGCTAAAGAACCCGCGCTTGCCTGCTGCATGGTCTTGGTTAATTTGATAATGGGTCTCGTAATAAAAGTGGATAGGAATAATGAACTGATAAGAAAGATAATAAATCCAATAATACCGGAAATCATAATGCCCATACGTAATACACTAATGCCTTCTGTAAGGGCGTTAATTGGGGTAAGAATAATCAGTGTCCATCCAGTTTCATCAGAGGTTTGTTTTGTTACCATATAATTCTGGTTGTAGAGCGTTATGACAGGTTTATCATTCTTTATGATTGGTTCAAGTGATTGATTATAGTTTGATAGAATAGGCTTTAAATCACTATCCAATAAAATAGAATACTGATTTTTATATTTTTTTTCATTTTGGTTTGTCAACTGGAAATAGCTTTTATACGTACTAATAAGAAGGTAGCCGCCATTCGCATAGTGCTGGTTCATTAAATTTACCCGCCGTATGGCTAATATATTATCGGAGTTAAGAGGATCATCACCGATCCAAACGAGCCGCCCATTTGCTTTCTCAGCCTTTTCGATCCACTTTTCATTAATTCTGGTGATTAAACTGGTATCACCTAATGGAAGTAACCGGTGCAAATTTTTCGTATAAAGCTCAAATGAAAAAATTCCATCCGTATTGGCTTGGATGGTGTTAACAATCCCATCTAATTGCTGACGCTCCCCAAAACTAACTCGTTCTCCCCTATATCCTTTTGTCAACGTTTTTTGAATATTATTATTTGTCATGACCAGTTTAGAGGCCGTGCCAATTTGTTTATATAAAGACTCCATTCTGCCATTTGTTTCAACTGCTGTCTGATAGATTTGTTTCTCTGCATTCTTTTTCAGCATGGCCGACACTTGATTAAACGTTAAAATGCCGACAATCAATAAAACAATCGCCATGACAACTAAAAATACGACTAGAATTTGATTTCTTAATGTGTTCCATTTATTTAATCTTGAAAACATTTACCATCTTCCTTTTGGATCATAAGGTAGTTTGGTTCTTTACCCTGCCTGATTATTGTGGAATCTTTAATATTTTTTTAGAATAATTATATTTTAAAAGTTTACCAAGATTAATACAATGGGATATAATTGAATAATCCGAAAAATAAGTCATGAAATAGCGGAGGAAGGTTTATGAAAAAACGATCAATAAATGGTCTTTATGCCTTTACTGAGTGGATCACGAAGTTTGCATATGTCAACTTGCTTTGGATAGGCCTTTCTTTTCTTGGATTAGTAGTTTTTGGTTTTTTTCCTGCGACTGTCGCTATGTTTACCGTTTTACGTAAATGGACGATGGGGGAGAGCGACATACCGGTGTTTCGAACCTTTTGGGATGCCTATAAAAAAGAATTTTTAAAAAGTAATTTAATAGGAGTCATTTTCCTTTTATTGACGGGCATTATTTATATTGATTTATCTTACATGAAAATCGGTCAAAGTAATCTGCTGCAACTAACTCACATTCCTTTATATTTAATTATTATTGCGATCATCATGACCGTTTTGTATATTTTCCCTGTTTATGTTCACTATGAGGTTAAGTTTATCCAGCTATTTAAAAATGCGTTCTTAATCATGCTGGTTAATCCTATTTCCAATCTTGTCATGCTGCTGGGAGTTGCAGCGGCCATCTTTGTTATGAAAGTACTGCCTGGACTGTTATTCTTCTTTGGCGGAAGTATCTCGGCAGCGATCATTATGTCATCCTGCTATCTAGCATTCCAAAGAATTGAAAAGAAGCAGAAGGAAGCGTAATCCGTTTAATTATGCTTCCTCAGGCTGTCGAAAAACTTTCGATAGCCTTTTATTGTATTCTCCTACTTTAATAATTAAACGCGTTAAATCGTTATAGTATTATTAATATATATGCTTTTCAACAGGTCCGTTGATTTTCGCTCCAGGCGCTTCGCTTTCCGCGGGCGTGCCGGGGAGCCTCCTCGTCGCTTCACTCCTGCGGGTCTCCCCTGCCCCGTACTCCCGCAGGAGTCTTCGCGCCTTCCGCTCCAATCAACTCTGCGGTATTAATTTAAGACCTCCTCTAAACTAATAAAATAAATATAAGTGTTGAAATTAATGTTTAAGCCAAAAGAGTTTAACCAAATTAATTATGGATTTGTGTCTATTGATGAACTAGTTCCGGACGATCACCTTCTGTGTTTAATTGACAAATATATAGATTTTTCATTTCTTTTAGAAAAAGTTCATCCTTTTTATAGCGAGGATAACGTCCTACCTCCAATCCCCTCCTTCTTTTTAAAATGATGTTCATTGAGTATCTAATTGGAATTTGTTCTGAAAGACAACTTGATAAAGAAATTAAAATGAACATTGTCTGCCTTTGGTTTTCAGGTTTAAATTCCATAATTCGGTTTCACATCATTGTGGGAACTATGAACCCTTGATTGTTCCTGATTTCTTGCTTTTTTCACGTTCATGGGCACTTTGAGCCCCTGATTGTTCACGATTTCTTGCTTTTTTCATATTTACGGGCACTATGAGCCCCTGATTGTTCTCGCTTTCTTGCTTTTTTCACGTTCACGACGATTAGTTAGGTTAAATCGTTTGTATAAAATCGGTAAATTTCTTTATGAATTTAGAAAGGAAAAAAGTGAGCGAAGCTTCGCTCACTCAAAAGAGCTGCATGCTTCGCTACTGGCGGTTACGGGGATCGAATGAATATAAGTGCACAGACTCTCCTATCTGCAGCCTGCCAAATTTAAAAAATATTGTCTCACTCTTAGCCAGGCTAGAAAAAGGTGTGTGGCAATACATTTGGTTGATTCTCACCCTGTTGATTGGAGCGGAGGGTGCGAAGACTCCTGCGGGAGTACGGGGCAGGGGAGACCCCGCAGGAGCGAAGCGACGAGGAGGCTCCCCGGCACGCCCGCGGAAAGCGAAGCACCCGGAGCGGAAATCAACGGGCCAGTAGCAGGTACAAATATTTAATGAAAAAGCGATAGCTTAGATTCTGACAAAATAAAAATTGCCGAGAAAAATACCCTTTTCGACAATCTGAGGAAGCGTAATCACTTTAATTACGCTTCCTTTTTTTATTTTAAATCTGACAACTTTAATAGTTCGCTTACGGTGACAAGTTTGTAGCCTTGGGCGGTTAATTCAGAAACAAGCGTCCCTACCGCTTCTATTGTTTGTGAGCGGTCTCCATAACCATCATGAAAAAGAAGGATACTGCCATTTTTCACACAGTCTCTTGTTTTTTCCAGAATATGCTCAACCCCGGGCATGTCCCAGTCCTGGGCCTCCAGATTAAGAGCACCAATCATGGGGTAACCCTTTTGCTCCAAAATAGAAACCGTTTCATCATGGTAATCAAGGTAAGGCGGGCGAAAGACGACGGGCTTTTGGCCTGCCAAATCCTCGATTAATTTCTCTGTCCGTTCGATTTCCTTTAGACATTCTGCCGGGCTTAATTCAGTTAACTTAGGGTGACTGTAAGTATGATTCCCAATTTCATGCCCTCGTTCCCAAACCTGTTTAACAATGGCAGGATTTGCAATGATTTGCTCACCGATCATAAAAAATGTCGCTTTACCTTCTGCGTTCGAAAAAATCTCTAACACTTGTGGAGTATAAATGGGATTAGGACCATCATCAAACGTAATGGCAACTGCCTTTTGCGGTACAGGTACTTCATTCATTAAACTTTTTTCCCCCATTGGAATCTCTCCATTCTTAATAAGGGCCTCTGATGAAATCCTTTACTGATTCCTGATAAAAGCGTTCAATTACTTGCTTTTCTTCTTCTGAGAATGCTTTTGTCTCTAGTGCTGTTAGATTATCCTCAACCTGTTTGATATTTTTAAAACCTGGAATAATACAAGTAATTTCTTTTTGATCTAAAATCCAGCGCAGTGCGGCACTGGCCATAGACTTTCTGCCCACAGCAATCCACTTAAGCTGGTCAGCCAATTCCACACCCTTGCTGAAACCCAAACCGGCAAACGTTTCCCCAACATTAAATGCCTCGCCATTTTCATTGAAACGGCGATGATCATCCGCTTCAAACACGTGATCTGCGGTAAATTTACCAGTCAGCAGTCCGCTCGCAAGCGGCAATCGGATGAGCAATCCTACCCCTTTTTGATAGGCTTCCGGAATTAATTTTTCCAGCGGTTTTTGGCGGAACATATTAAAGATGATTTGCAGGCTTTTCACATTCGGGTGTTCCAAACAAATCAGCCCTTCTTCCACCGTTTCCACACTGACCCCGTAGTGGCGGATTTTCCCTTCACGCTGCAGGCGGTCAAGCACTTCAAATACTTGGCCATCTTTCAAAATCTCAGTAGCAGGGCAATGGATTTGATATAAATCAATTGCTTCTCTGTTCAAGCGGCGGAGACTGTCTTCACAATAAGAACTGACTTTTTCATAGCTGTAATTTTGCGGGTCAAAAATATCTCCCTGCCGGCAGAATTTCGTAGCGATATAAATCTGGTCTTGCTTGCCTTTTGCAGCCTTAGCCAATAATTCCTCACTGTGGCCGTCCCCATATACATCGGCCGTATCAAAGAAATTAACACCTTGTCCAATCGCATAATCTAAAGACTTCAACGCTCCTGTATCATCGGTCTTTCCCCATGCACCGCCGATGGCCCATGTTCCAAAACTGACTTCACTTATCATTATTCCGGTATTCCCTAGTTCACGATAATTCATTTTCTAAACTCCTTATCTCTATTTTTCAATCCCAAACGTATATATGGTCGTTGATGAATAACGCTGATCTTTATCTAAAATGGCGGATGGAAAATGAGAATGATGGACCGCATCAGGTAAGCCTTGAGTCTCCAAGCAAATACCAAGGTATTTGCTTGATTGTACTCCCCGGAATTCACCTTCTGTTTTTAACGAATTACCTGAATAGACGACAACCCCAACTTCATCTGTTTCAATGGTTAAAATACGACCGCTTTCAGAATCCTTCAAAACGATCTCCTCAGCATGGTTTGTGTTTAATAGAAAGGGATGATCGTAGCCATTCCCAACTAATATGTTTTGTGGATGAGCAGATGTGATTCCTGTTTCTATTACCCTTTCACTTGTAAAATCAAATGGCGTATTTTTCACGTCGATAAAAACACCGGTTGGAATAAACCCCTGATCGAGTTCTAAAAACTGATCACTCTTCATGGTTAACGTGTGATTCAATATATCCCTTTTTAAGTTACCACTTAAATTAAAATAAGAGTGGTTCGTAACCGCTAGCAGGGTTTTTTTATCGGTTTGGGCCTCATAGTTAATTTTCAATTCATTATCGTTATTTAGAATATACGTTACCCGGATTTGCAAATTCCCAGGGTATCCTTCCTCACCGTCAGGACTGAAATAGGAAAAACAAACTCCATCTTCCATCATCTCTGCATCCCAAACAACCTTATCAAATCCTCTTATGCCGCCGTGCAAATGGTTGTTACCATCGTTTTTTTCAAGGGTGTACGTTTTACCATCCAATTCAAAAGAGCCGCCTTTAATTCGTCCACCTACTCTTCCTACCACAGCACCAAGAAAATAGGGATCTCGAAGATAATCATTTAATTGATCATGCCCAAGGACAATATTTTCGTAATGTCCATTCTTATCAGGAACCACTATTTTCGTTATAATGCAGCCATAATTAATGGCAGTAACTTCTACACCATGATCGTTAACCAATGTGAACGAAGAGACAGACTGATCATCGATTTGACCAAAATGTTCCTGAATAACTTTCATTTTGATTCTCCCTCCCGTTTAATCAAACTGCTTTATCCTGATTATGTTACTTTCTAAATTTACTTAATTGCTCATTTAATTTCTTCGTTTGCGCGTAAACTTGTTGATAGATATTAAATAGTTGCTTGTATGCTTCGACATTTTCCGGAATCGGATTATAGGTTTTTGAGGTTTGAATAAAACTTTTTGCACATTCTTTAAGTGACGGGAACCAGCCGCAGCCGTATGCTGCCAGCATTGCCGCACCCATTCCGGGACCTTGTTCGCTGGTTAGCTTTTCAATCTTTGCATTGAAAATATCTGCCTGCATTTGCAGCCATGTTTCATTCTTGGCACCGCCGCCGATTGAAATGATCGAGTCAATTGTCTTGCCGCTGCTTCTAAAGATTTCGATGGATTCGTTTAAAGAGAAGATAATCCCCTCAAGAACAGCACGGGCAAAATGCTTGCGCTCATGGGAAGCGTCCACACCAATAAAGCTTCCACGAATATTCGGGTCGGCATGCGGAGTTCTTTCTCCCACTATATATGGAGTGAATAACAGACCGCCAAGCCTGCAGGTACTTCATCCGCACCTTCTAAAAACTGATCAAACGCTTCTTCTTTTGCAAAGGTATCTTTAAACCAGCTTAAACTATAGCCGGCAGCCAAGGTTACACCCATCGTATAATAGGCATTTTCTTCACCGTGGTTAAAGTAATGAACCTTTCCATGAAAATCAAGGTCATTTCGTTCTTCATAAGAAAGGACCACACCAGAGGTGCCGATGCTGCACAATGTTTTACCTTCTGATAAAATGCCGGAGCCAATTGCACCGCAGGCATTATCCGCACCTCCAGCAAACACTTTGGTGGCTTCCGATAATCCTGTTGCCTGAGCAAACTCAGATGTAACATTCCCAACCAATGCATGAGATTCCACGAGTGGCGGACAGATGTCGGGGGATAGGCCAAATAATTCTAACATCTCATTGCTCCATTCCCGCTTCGCCACGTTTAACAATAAAGTCCCTGCAGCATCAGAATAATCCATATGTATATTCCCGGCAATCCGATAACGCAGATAATCCTTTGGCAGCATAAAAACACCCGCACGCGCAAAAAGTTCAGGCGCTTCTTTTTTTACCCAAAGAATTTTCGGCAACGTGAAGCCTTCTAAAGCAGGGTTTTTCGTTACCTCCAATAAACGCTGTTTGCCAACCACATCATAGATCTCCTGACATTGTTTCGTCGTCCTCGTATCATTCCACAAGATTGCGTTTCGAATCACTTGATTGTTTTCGTCTAACAAAACAAGGCCGTGCATCTGTCCGGAGAAAGAGATGCCTTCGATATCGTTTACATCGCCATCAAATTGTGCTATCAATTCGGCTAATCCAGCCTTCGTTTTTTCCACCCATTCTTCAGGGTTTTGTTCACTGTAACCTGATTTTTCAATTATCAGAGGATAAGATTTAGACACTTCATTGCATACTTCACCATTTTGATTCACAAGTAAAATTTTCACAGCACTTGTTCCGAGATCAACACCAATGACATATTTCATTTCCCATCATCCTTTTCTTCTATAAAAATGTGCTGGAGTAAACTACTGCCAGCACATTTTTAGTCATTTATACAGTTACACTTGATAGAGTTTCAAGCAGGTATTGGTTAATTAAAGCTTTTAGGCGCTCTGTTCTGCCTGATTGATTTTTGATTTCTGTTAATTGAAGGGCATAGGCTTCAAGCTCACGGAAGTTTGTTTTTCCTTCCACGATCTCTAAACCGATTCCTTTTGTATAACTGCTGTAACGCTCTTCAATAAAGCTGTCAAGGGCCTTATCTTCAATCAACTTGTTGGCTACTTTTAGACCGATCGCATAGGCATCCATCCCCGCAATGTGTGCGTGGAATAAATCTTCCGGCTCAAACGAACCTCTTCTGACTTTTGCATCAAAGTTCATGCCGCCGCTGCCTAAGCCGCCATTTTTTAAGATTTCATACATGGCTAATGTGTTCGTGTAAAGGTCTGTTGGGAACTCATCTGTATCCCAGCCAAGAAGCATATCACCTTGGTTTGCGTCAACAGATCCAAGCATACCGTTAATACGAGCAACACGCAGTTCGTGTTCAAAAGTATGCCCCGCAAGTGTAGCATGGTTTGCCTCGATATTGAACTTGAAATAGTCTGTTAAATCATATTTTTGCAAGAAGGCTAGACCAGTAGCCACATCGAAGTCATATTGGTGTTTGGTAGGCTCTTTTGGTTTTGGTTCGATTAAGAATGGAACATTTAAGCCAATTTCCTTCGCATAGTCAACAGCCATATGGAAGAATCGTGCCAAGTTGTCCTGCTCAAGCTTCATATCCGTGTTTAAAAGCGTTTCATACCCTTCACGGCCGCCCCAGAATACATAGTTTTCAGCACCAAGCTCTTTTGCCACTTCAAGGGCTTTTTTCACTTTTGCTGCAGAATAAGCAAATACATCCGCATTACAAGAAGTTGCTGCACCATGTACATAACGCGGGTTGGAAAACATATTAGCCGTATTCCAAAGCAGTTTTGCTTTGCTTGTTTTCATGTATTCTTTAATCATCGCAACAATTACATCTTGATTTTCGTTTGTTTCCTTCAACGTGCTTCCTTCTGGAGCAATATCTACATCGTGGAAGGCAAAGTGGGGAACATTTAATTTTTCGAAAAATTCAAATGCCGCTTCAACACGTGCTTTTGCTAAATCTAATCCTTTTAGGTGGTCCCAAGGACGGATTGCTGTACCTACACCAAATGGATCCGTACCATCGGCTGTAAATGTGTGCCAATATGCAACAGAAAAGCGAAGAATTTCCTCCATTGTTTTTCCATTCATTTTTTCTTCCGGATTATAATACTTAAATGATAAAGGATTCTTGGATGTTGCTCCTTCAAATTTGATTTTGTTAACGGTTTCGAAATAAGCCATGCGGTTATTCCTCCTAGTAAATTTATGGTTTCAGATTAATAGTGTAAAGGCTCTCAAAGGTTTCTTTATTTAATCTTTAAACCTTTATTTAATCGAATTATAGCACCCTAAACTTGGTTTGTCTATCAGACAAACTAAGATTTTTAAAAATTTTCCTCTTTTACCTTTCATCCCTTATTTATTTGGGAATAATTTATAAATATGAATATCTTGAATTCAGTATACCATCTGTATTAAAGTTTGTATATCCAATAGACAAAGTTTGTGCTATGCTAATATTACTACCAACTAAGGAGTTTTTTATAAGTGGAAACCATTACATGGAATCAACAGGTTGTCAAAAAAAATAATAAAGCACTCGTTTTACAATTAATTATGGAAAAGGAGCCCATTTCACGGGCAGACATTGCCCAAATATCAGGACTAAATAAGACTACCGTTTCCTCTTTAGTAAACGAATTATTAGAGGAAGAACTTATTTATGAATCCGGTGCAGGAGAATCAAGCGGCGGCCGGCGGCCCGTTATCCTGCATTTTAACAAAGTAGCCGGATATGCGATTGGGATCGATATCGGAGTAAACTATGTATTAAGTGTTCTCACCGACCTAAAAGGCAATATTCTCATTGAAAGAAATCAGTTTGTTAACCGGACTCCCTACCCTTCCATTATGAGCATCGTTCAAAATATGATTCAGGCCTTAATGGATGAAATGCCTGGCAGCAGATATGGAATTGTTGGGATCGGAGTCGGTGTACCTGGGATTGTACACAAAGAGGGTGTGATTCTTCTTGCCCCCAATTTAGGGTGGACAAATATCCAATTAAAGAACGACCTGGAGAAGCTTTACCAAGTCCCCGTCATCATTGAAAACGAGGCAAATGCAGGAGCCTTTGGCGAGCAGCAGTTCGGCGCCGGCCAAGACTTCCAAAACATTATCTATGTCAGCGCCGGAATCGGAATCGGTGTAGGGATTATTTTAAACAAAGAATTATATCAAGGGAAAAATGGCTTTTCTGGAGAAATGGGACATATGATTATTGATCATAACGGTAAGCCATGCAGCTGTGGCAGCAGAGGATGTTGGGAAACCTACGCTTCTGAACATGCGTTGTTGGAGATGGCTGACAATAAACCGGATTCTCTTGAGGCTTTGATAGAAGAAGCAAAAAATGGGAAGGAAAATGCACAAAATCTCTTTAACCAAATAGGCATTTACCTAGGATATGGGATTAATAACATCATTAATACATTTAACCCTGATCAGATTATTATTGGGAACCGATTAGCATTGGCAAAAGAATGGATTGAACAACCGATACGGACGACGATTAAAAGTCATGCACTAGAATACAATCAAAATGAATTGCAAGTAGATTTCTCGAAACTTGAAAAGTATTCAGCTGCATTGGGTGTATCTGCTTTTGTCATTGAGAATTTTATTACAGGGAAAGCAAAAATGGCATAAATTTCTTTTTGGCGCTAACGATCCTATCATCCTATTCTGGTTTTTTTAAGTTGAAAAAGTTAGTTTTTTGGATATACAAAGTCAATTCACTTTCGTTATACTAAATTTGTAAATATTCTATCACTAGTATGGGAGAGATATTATGTGTAAAAACTCTAAACCGAATAAACCTTTAGTTACACATATTTTTACGGCAGATCCTTCTGCACATGTCTTTGAAGGAAAGCTTTATATTTACCCTTCTCATGATCTCGATCATGATGGCCCTTCGAATGATAATGGCGACCAATACGCGATGGAAGATTACCATGTTTTATCGATGGATGATCTAACCGCACCCTGTGTAGACCACGGCGAAGTGCTCCATTTAAAAGATGTTCCTTGGGCAAGTAAACAGCTTTGGGCACCCGATGCAGCATACAAAAATAATATGTATTATCTATTTTTCCCTGCAAGAGATAAAGATGGCATTTTCAGAATGGGTGTCGCGACAAGCCCTGATCCATCAGGACCCTTTACACCAGAGGAAAATTACATACCAGGAAGCTTTAGTATTGACCCCGCTGTGTTAGTGGATGAGGATGAAAGAGCCTATGTTTATTTTGGGGGCCTTTGGGGGGGACAGCTGGAAAAGTGGGCAGAAGGATCCTTTAACCCAGAAGCCGAAGGGCCGGCACTAACGGAACCTGCCTTAGGACCAAGAGTAGCTGAATTAAGTGATGACATGCTGACTTTTAAAAGCACCCCCCTCGAAATCTCGATTGTAGATGAAGAAGGAAATGCGATTCTTGCAGGTGACGAGGACCGCAGATATTTCGAAGGTCCATGGGTTCATAAATACAATGGTCTTTACTATCTCTCCTATTCAACGGGGACAACTCATAAAATTGTTTATGCTGTAAGTGAAAATCCACAGGGCCCGTTTGTGTTTAAAGGGACGATCCTTACACCAGTAATCGGCTGGACTACCCATCATTCAATTGTCCAGTTTAAGGATAAGTGGTATCTGTTTTATCATGATTGCTCGTTATCGGACGGCGTGAACCATAAGCGCTCTGTAAAATACACAGAACTAAAATATAATGAAGATGGAACGATTCAAACCATTCACCCCTATGGGGAAAATAAATAGATTGACGGCTGGCCTCATTCGTTGAGACCAGCTTTTTTAATCCCCCTGCCATTTTCACGAATGTTCACGCAACCTTGCTTACCTCTATGTAATTTCAAATATAAAAAACTCTAATACCTTATCTTGATAGGGTCTCCCTCCTTTGTCTGCTTGAAAAAGATCTTGAGTGGGGGTCAGGCCTCGAGAATTCCCGTTCGCAAAAAGGAGGCCATCCATTTTTGGATAGCCCCCTTTCCGCTAATTATAAAATTTCTAGTAAAACTCTTTATCCTTACAATGGTCAATTCAGAATGTTACCATCTTTACTTCGGAGAATAGCTCCAAAATGAAGCGGCTTTCAATCTTTGCAAACTATGAGAATACTACAATTTTACGTGCGATTGATTCTGTTAAACGAGATGCTACTTTTGGAACAGCCCATTTAATAATGGGTGATAACACAGCACCCGAAAGTCCACCTGCTTGGACGTTTACCGTACAAGTCATGGTTGTTTTACCATTAACATCATCTGCAGTAAAGTGACCGCTTCCTGTAAATTTATCTGATAAACCTTTTATTTCAAACTTAATATTTGAAGGTTCATTCCATTCGGTAATATCTACCTGCGCTTGTATTGTTTTTTTAATACTTTTCACACTACCTTCAAATGTCCAAATAGATTGCCTGTCATTAATGATTTCATGTTCTTTATAGGCTGGTACTGACGTTGCCCATTTTTCAAGATCGCTGACATAATCCCAAACTGTATGTACATCTACTGGAATTTCTACTGTATGTGTTCCCGTTGCCATGATAATCCCCACTTTCACTACGTATGAATTGTGAATTTACATTTTTACCAATTTATTATTACATAAAAAGCATAAATTAACCACGGGGAAGGTTCTGCTAGCTTTTTTTGGTAGAAGAAATAAAGGAACTAATTGTCGATAAAACCCAAATTTGTGTTGATATGCTGCCAAAAGTGTTGATATCATCTAATTTTTTGTTGATATCCCGCTAAAAAGTGTTGATATCCGGCCAAAAAGTGTCGATATCTAGTGAAAAAGTGTCGATATCCTAAAAAACTGTTCATCATTCCATTGCTAGTCACCGAAACATAATCCCTTTCCACCCCTCTTCTCAACACAAGGCGGTTCTCATGGTCCAAAAATGCAACAGAACCCATGGTTTTATTTCGACAATCGAAAAAAACACCCCATAACTGGCTGCCATTGTTGTATAATGTTCGTTAAAGTGATAAAGGAAAGAAGTGGAATTATGCCCAAAGCACAGAAATATAAAATTTATTTGCTTTTAGTTTTTGTGATGGCTGCGTGGGGGTTTAATGTCATCGCAACAAAAATCCTTGTCACAACCTTTCCTACGTTGACCATAACATCCATAAGGGTTTTCACCGCAGCTATTAGTGTCTTTCTAATCCTATCTATTTTTAAAATGGTCCGACTGCCGAACAAAAAAGAGTTACGTTATATTCTTGCTGCCGGTTTTTTTAATGTCGTATGCCACCATTTCTTTTTATCGATGGGATTAGCGAAAACCACAGCCTCTAACGGCGGGCTTATTCTAGGACTAGGACCGCTGCTATCGACCATTGTTGCCTTTCTGTTTTTAAAAAGCAGGGTAACGATCCCTAAGATTGTAGGCATCATTTTAGGTTTTTCGGGTGTTGCCTTTATCGTGGCATCAGGAAATGGCGGCTTATCCCTAAGAGGAATCTCAAATGGAGATTTGTTCGTCTTTTTATCGATTTTTACTCAATCGTATAGTTTTGTTCTGATAAAAAAAATCTCCAATACGCTGGATCCGCGCTTGATGACCGGCTATATGCTTCTATTTGGCAGCATCGTCTTATTTTTTATAAGTTTATTTGCTGAACCCGGTGGATTAAAGAAAATTCCGCATGGTTCCTTGGAGGTCTGGATGATTTTTCTCGCTTCGGCTGTCATTGCCACTGCGATTGGACATATGATTTACAACAGTGCGATTGGAAAAGTGGGCGTGACGGAATCGGCGATTTTTATCAATTTGAATCCCTTCTTCGCCTTAGTTGGCGCCGTACTGTTCCTTGGTGAAAAAATCTCCTCCCCGCAAATCCTCGGGTTTCTCTTTATCTTATTCGGGGTTTTATTTGGGTCAGGGGCACTGGAAGAATTCCTCCATCAGTCTAGACTGAAAAAGATGCCTGCTCATCGAGGAAACGTTAAAAATCTATAATCCTATGACAATTAAGCTAGCGCTTGAAGGCTGAAACCTTCAAGCGTCTTTTTGTTTGTAAATTACTTTTATCAAAAAAGAGCAGCCCTTTTTAACACAACAGAAAAGCTTTGTAACCCCTGATACAACAGGCTTTTTTTATAATAAATGATTTAAGAGATGATATTGGCGACAGAATGTTTTATTTTGCCACCCGTTTGACATCCCACCACCAAGGTTTTCTCATACTATTGTCCAGAGTGCATACTAGAACACATAGGGTAATTATGGACAATAGGGAACCGATAAAAATCTATTAAACTCTAAACTTACCCGCTCCCCATTATATTTCGTTACGGAAGTTTCCAAGCTACATCATAGTCATTGGTACCACCATAGTACTGCCAAATTTCTGCCTTTTCGTTTGTTCCAGGGAAATTGCCCCAATACGAATTGCTTGTTGTCAAATCTGAAGGGATGTCACCAGGGTAATGAGCAAGCCAATACGCCCCCGGAGTGCTTGGTGAAAAGTCCCCCATCGTCAGTTTCCAGTTCCCAGTAGACGAATAGGTACCAGGTTTTGCACCTTGTCCATATTGCTTTAGATAATTTACAAATGCGTTATAAATCGAACGATTATTTGCAAAGTCATTGTCCTTCATACCGGTTAAAGCTGATTCCACATCAATAAAAATCACAGGTCTAACTTTCGAACCATATACATTCTTCATAGCTTCATAGGTTTTTAGTGCTAATTTTGCCTGTTGCCTTCCCCATTCACTTGCAGAAGTTCTTGATGGCGCCTTTTGTATACCAGTTAAAAACCAATAGCCGTAAACATAGCTGGCCTTCTGTGCCCTTGCGCTACTGAAATAAATTCCACTTCCCGTGCTTGCATCGAATTGTACTTTGCTGCCATACCCTAACTTTCCTAGATAAAGCTCTTCCCCTTTAGGATTCGCTGATGAAGCGGAATCGGATCCGAATACATATTTTGCAGCGGCCTCAGTTCCATTGGATTCTGCCAATGTTTTTTTGGCAAAGATTGCTGAGTTTGAAGCAGCATGCCTTTTTGCTGTTTCACTGGTATGTACACTTGCCTGCGATTTTACAATTTTGCTTTTTTTCTTATGCTGAACCTTAGCTTTTACTTTCGCTTTAGGCTTTGCAGAAGTTGCTTTTTTGCTGGCTTGCTGTTGGGCACTGTTTACTTGAACAGCTTTAACAGGTTCCATTTTTGTTTTATCAAGTCCAGCCGCTTCAGTAAAATGGCCTTCTGATATAAGTCCAAAAGACAATACTGTAGTGAATACGAAAGATTTTATAATTTTCATTGTGTTACGGTATTTTTTCATTCCAATTTTGCTCCTTTTTAATTTCGTTACATGCTGCTAAATAACGTTAAGAAAAAAAGGAGCTGCTTTTGGTGGTGGTGAAGGTGGAGCATTGATCCATTGATGATAGAACTTAGCATGGCGGGAAGTATAAATCTGGCCAAGGTTTACACCAAAATATTTATCCCAATCAAACCGATTTGCACTAAAGCTTATTGTGCCTGCCCCCGTGCTGAACAGCTCATTTGATTGCCCTCTAGAGGATTGCGTTCGTTGCGAAGGGTTATTCATGATCTCAATGTCCCCAAGATTCTTCCTATTAGGTGGAGTCTTATTTTCATCATCTATTAACGGTTTCTGCGCCAAGGTCAGAGAACTACTCGTCTTTATTGATACTGCGGATTCGGTACCCTCTGTAAAAGCTTCTGACTTAGGATTTAAATCTGAAGACTGGCTGTTGGTTTCCGCCTCAGAATTTGTTTGATTTGAGGAGAGTGACTTAGGGACCTCCGGAAGCTTGCTCGTAACAGCATTTGGCTTTGTTCCTCCTGTTTGTCCTGTATCTTTCACCTCTACAGCCGGTTCTGCGGTTTGTCCTGTATTTTTTACCTTTGCGGCCGGTTCTGTCGTTTGTCCTGTATCTTTCACCTTTGCAGACGGTTCTGCGGTTTGTCCTGTATTTTTTACCTTTGCGGCCGGTTCTGTCGTTTGTCCTGTATGGTTCACCTTTGCAGACGCTTCTGCTGTTCGTCCTGTATCTTTCACCTTTACAGCGGCTTCTGTTGCTTGTCCTGTATCTTTCACCTTAGCAGCCTGTTCTGCTGATTCACCAGCTCTTCTATTCTTTTCTAAAGAAGGCCCTGCCTTTTCAATACTCCTATTGGCCTTGTTTGGTGACCTTGGAACAGGTTTTATTGGTACGGTATGCTGGGTACTAGGATTCGACATTGGTTTTTGAACCACTTCACCTTTACTTTTATGTACGATTTCAGGTGTAACGGGAACTGCTTTTTCCGAAGTCACTGGATATTCCATTTTCTTTAAAGCGCGAGTATGTACTGTAGAATTTTGAGGTCCCGATTGAACGGTGGGTCCGTTTTTCTCGGCAAATGCAATATTGGGCAAGAAAACGGCCGCCCCTAAAAATATACCTACTAGTATAAAATTCCGGATTTGCATAATCTCACCTCCCCTCAAACTTTCTCGGACAGTATTCGACAATGTTTTTAAATTTTTGTCGGTTGTTCGTTCATTTAACAAAGAAAGCGTTCTTTTAACCTAAGCTGGATCTATAATGGATTAGTCGAAATTCCTTGAACAAAGGGACTTTTACTCATAGGTTATAACACTATTTGTTTTGCAAAATAAGAAATGGAGATTGAGAGCATAAACATGTGAATTTTTGATGTCAGAAAGAAAAAGACAGAGTCCGATGAGTAACAAATCGAACGAGATGAGGAAGAATTTGAAGTGTTGGATGAAGGTATAGAGCGTTAACCAAATATTGATCTTGTTCCTTTGGTATTTGAAGGAAATGACTGGTTAAACTAAAGGAGATAAATTACACAGAAAGGGGGAAAAGCTTTTGATACGGAAACTTTGGGTCTTTTTCCTCTTTGCCGTCCTTCTTTTCGCCGGCGGTCTTCACACTGACGGCCAACCGCCGCCGGACCCGATCCAGATGGGGATGAAAAAAGGATATTATGAAGGAATCCATTCAGGGCTTGAAGACCGCCATAATTTTAGGATTTCCCGTGCTTGGCAGCAGATGCCGCCCTCCCAGCTGCGCTTGAACAACAAGAAGGAGGTTGCTCAGTCCCTCATGAAAATAGGACTTCTCCGGGAGGTATACCTCTCCTTTCCCTCTGGCGAAAAATTCGACGCCTACCTGCATGCCCATCCAGAAATGAATGCGGTACAGGCGGCCCAGCGGATACTTGGTCAAAGGTTTGTGACAGCGTACGAAAAAGGCTTCCAGAAAGGGTATGAACAATCCCTCACTGCCTCACCCAAAAAGGCAGCAAACTTCGCGGCCTTTTTGAAGGCGGAAAAAAAATAAATACCATGGGGACGGACCGTCCCCATGGTCTTCTTGCAAATACTTGTGAAAAATGTTAATCTATATAAGAATTATTTTTGTTCGGTGTAAAGGATTGTATGAGTAAAACTTTTCGTCTTGATGATCACTGAGAGCAAGGATAGTAATACAATGTGTGTGTTTACACACTAGGAGGCAACAAAAATGGAAAATGGTAAAGTAAAATGGTTTAACAGCGAAAAAGGCTTCGGATTCATCGAACGTGAAGGTGGAGAAGACGTATTCGTTCATTTCTCAGCTATTCAAGGCGAAGGTTTCAAATCTTTAGAAGAAGGTCAAGCTGTGACTTTCGATGTTGAGCAAGGTCAACGTGGTGCTCAAGCAGCTAACGTGCGTAAAGCTTAATAATAAACCTAACCTTAAGCAGGCTCTTTATAGAGTCTGTTTTTTATTTATCTTAAAAGCAAGAAACCCCACTCACGAATGAGTAGGGTACATGTAAACAGTAAATCAAATGGTAAACAAAGTGTATCACATAATCACCAATTATCCTAATTAACTTTGAATAAACATTTAAAAGCATTCGTAGAGAGTTGCCAAAAATTCATTTAATGTAACTGTCTAGATCCCGTCCATATCCATTTTTGTTCCATCAGATAAATACATATCTTTTACACAATAGGTTTGATTGCATCCAGGGACCTTATTGCAGTCAACGTAAGTGTATTTTATACCCGATGATTGCATGAACACCATTTTATCAGGGTTTAGCCATTGTTCGTTTAAAGCTTCCTTAATTTGACTTCCGTTAATAACGGATTGCATATCTAACCCCCTCCCTGAAATAACCGATATGCCCGTGGCTGAAATGAAACAGTTTTCTGACCTGCGAAGTAAAGGCGATTCTACAATAAGTTTGCGGCGTAAATTATTAGAAATACATCAAAAAAATGTTCTGGAACAAATAAAAGATTTACAAAATAATCTTTTTAAGATTGAAGAAAAAATCAAACATTATAGGGAGTTGGAGGAAAGTAAAGGAAATAACAGGAATAAATCCGTCAATCTTTAAAGATGTTGAAAATGTATGCGATTCTTCAAGATAATGCCTTAGAAGGTTATCGGCAATGAATCACTGCCGCATATACAACACGAAAAAAATGCTGTGTGGTAATTCACACAGCATTTTCTCTATATCCCATTATTAAGAATGCAACAGAAAACAAATCATTTAAACTCCTATTCAGCCAAATCAGAATTATCAATTCGGAGACGGCTGCTTCATATTTAATTCTTGAGATGACGCCCGTTTAAGTAAAAATGAAGCAATCCATGCGATGGCAACTAATCCGAATGCCAGTAAGAACGCACTTTTCATTCCAGCAATCATCGCTAAAATGGGTAAGGTTGAATCATCTTTCATCACCGTATTTTCCATAAAGCGACTAGAGCTATTGGTCATAACAGACACAAGCAATGCTGTTCCGACAGCACCCGCCACTTGCTGAAGCGTGCTGATTATCGCTGTACCGTGCGGATATAACGCAGGGGGCAGCTCATTTAATGCGTTAGTCATAACCGGCATCATAACCATCGAAATACCTAACATTAATAATGTATTGAAAATCATAATGGTGCTGTAGGAAGTTGATAATGTAATAAAAGCAAATTGCCATAAGGTAATCGCAATTAATCCTAAACCAACTAACGCAAGCACTTTCGCGCCGAATTTATCAAATAATCGGCCTGTGATTGGCGACATTATCCCCATAACAATTCCGCCTGGAAGCATGACTAAACCGGCCTTAAACGGACTGTACCCTAACGCATTCTGCAGAAAAATCGGCAGCAGCATCATCGCAGAAAACATTGCCATCATGATAATCATCATGATAAGCGTAGAAAGTCTAAAAATAGTGTATTTAAATGTTCTTAAATCGAGCAACGGGTGTGAAATGGTCAATTGTCTCCAAGTAAACAGCACCAAGGCAATAACACCAATAGCAATCGGGATAAGGACTCCAAGGCTTGACCAGCCCTCAGTTCCGGAGCTGCTGAATCCGTATACAATGCCCCCGAATCCTAAGGTTGAAAGCAAAAGCGAAATCGGATCAATCTTTGGATTCGTCGTTTCCGTTACATTTTTGAGCTTAAAAAAGGCAAAGAGGATGACAAATAGCGCAATCGGCAGGACACCATAAAAGAGAACCCTCCAGCTGTAATGTTCGACAATGATTCCTGAAAGAGTGGGACCAATCGCAGGAGCAAATGTTATGACGATTCCAATCGTCCCCATTGCCGAACCCCTTTTTTCGATCGGTACAATAGAAAATACTACATTGGTTAGTAAAGGAAAGAGCAGCCCGGTACCCGAAGCTTGGAGCACCCTCCCTAATAAAAGCGTGGTAAACCCCGGTGCGATCGCCGCAATAAATGTTCCCACCGTAAACAAGCACATAGCCCCAAGAAATAAGGTTCTAGTGGTAAACCGTTGAATCAAATAAGCAGTAACTGGTATAAGCACTCCGATCATCAGCAGGTATCCCGTTGACAGCCACTGCGCAGTACTCGGTGTGATTCCAATATCATTCATAATTTTTGATAAAGCTACATTTAGCAGCGTTTCATTCAAAATAGCTACAAACACACCAAGAATCATGATAATGACCAATAATAAATTACTTAAGCTCCCAAATGTCCCTCCATTTTGAGAGGTTTCGTTCTGTGTAATCATATTCTTTCCCCTTTCGTTTCCATAAACCTATCCATTAGGATTTTCGATCAAATCCATATGCATGGCTTTATATTTCATTTTCGTGCCAATCCCTTGGTACCCATCCTGTACCATCGTTATGTCCATGTTCTTATTCTATCCAAAATACAGAACAAACATTCGGTATATTCTACCACATATTTTTTAAAAATAAAATGACCTATTTTAACTACTTAACCTCATTGTGTACTGCACAAAGGTTAATGTGAAAAGGACCCACGGGGACGGTTCTGCTGGTTTACTGAGGCAACCTAAAGGCCCTTTAGTCAACAAATTCTACTACATGAAAAGAGTTTCTGTTTCCACCACAATAATAAATGTCCCTCTTCTGAAGAGGGACATTTATTATTTGCAACGAAATCAGTAGCCCCCAGAGATGCTTAGCTCTTCGCATAGACAATGCTTTGCCGGTTTAGTCAGCCGCACCGGTTCTCGTAAGATATTCGCTCATGACCACTTTAAAATTAAGAAGAGAGCGCCTAATCCGTATAAACCGACAAATTCTGATACAAATTTTTTCAATCAAACGTTTGATTAAAACCACCTCAAAGCCTTTTGAAAAACGAACATTGTCTAGTTTCCGAGGAAATATTTTGTCGATAATATTTTCTAGCTTTTCCCGATTTATCTCCCAAACTATCAAACTATGACTTTATCTCGAATAATTGTACCAGTTTCGACAAACTGGGCTTCTATACAAACGTTTGATTAGAAACTGAGTAAATCCTTCTATTGTATAGGTTTCTTAATAAAGAGATGCAAGAAAGTTGTCGGAAGTTTGGACAGTATTAGAGAATTTCCCCCTTAATCGAAATTGCCGCCTATAGAAGGAAAAAGTGTCATCGAAATTGCTGAACTGAATGGAAAAACACCTGAGCACGCCGCTTTCGACCTTTTAATCGAAGAAAGAGGAAGTGTCACAATGGTGATTCATTGGGGACTGGAAGAGGACGTATTGCTCGGCATGTGCCATCCCTTGCAAATGGTTGGCTCCGATGGTATTTTTAGCGGAAAGCGACATCCAAGGTTAACCGGTACCTTCCTAAGGGTCCTGAGAAAATACGTAAGAGAAGATGGAGCATTAACGCTTGAACAGGCCATTCGAAAAATGACCAGTGCTCCTGCGCAATTAATGAGACTTCATGACGGTAGATGATAAAGGTTGGCTATCAAGCCGATCTTGTCGTCTTTGCCCCTGACACAATCGCCGATTGCGGAACGTTTCATAACCCTTTAGTCGGACCAACGGGTATTCACCATGTTCTGTTAATGGCCAGCTAACCGTTCATAATGGTGAATATACTGGTGCAAGAGCCGGCAGGGTCATTCGCCCAGCTGCTAGAACGTAAAAATTGCAGACGGTTCTGCTGTTTCATGATATAGTTTCGAGGTCATAATTTGATATATCTAATAGTAAATTAAAACCCAAAAACTCGCCGGATGATTTTTTGGCGAGTTTTAATCTTTCGTTATACATACTGAGATCATGTCAAATGAGGGCCTCACCCCTAAATATCAAAAAACAAAAGATTTAACGAAAATGAAAACAAGTTTTCATTATGCAGCTTGAACGGTTCTCTTTCTTTGTTTTCTTTTGTTCTTTTTCTTAAACCACCACATATAAGTTCCTGTAATCATGAGAATGGATGGAGTAAGACCGCCAATTGCATATAAAATTTTTGTGAATATTCCTCCAAAAGTTCCTGTATGTAAGGGAAAATGCCATATTTGATAAAGTAGCCCACGGTTTATTTTTGGATCTAACTTTCCTACTATTTTTCCACTATACTGGTCTACCCATACTCGTATGTTTCCATCTCCAGGATCGTAAGAACGGCTAAGGCGAATTTCTACAGCCCCTTCAGACATTCCTTGCTCCATTTTTTCTGGCATTCTAACTTGAGTAATCATTCCATTAGGTACTTCTTTTTCAGCACTACTTAATAAAAGGTCTAGTGGAAGCTTACCAGTTGGAAGAGGCTTAGAAATAAGTTTCTCCTCTGGAGGTGTTACCTTTGCCTTAACGCCAAACCAGCCAAAAAGGGCCTCGTCATATGTAAAAAGAGCACCTGTTAATGAAACAATCAATAAAAATGGCAGGGATACTGCCCCGATGACTTTATGTAAATCGTAATTCTTCACAAAAACGTTTTTATTGCGTCGCATTCTAAAACCACTTGTCCACTTTTTTATTCCTGGCCACCATAAATAGATTCCTGACAACGTGATAAAGAAGAATAGAAATCCAATGATACCGACAATATTCTCACCTTTAAAATCTTCAAGGAGGAGTGATTTATGAAAATCAAGGAGGATATTAAGCAATGCATGATCATCTAATGTTCCATTGATCTCTCCGGTTCCCGGGTCAACATAGATCTCTTGCTGCTTTTCACCCTCTTTCAGACGAAATAAGTAAACTCCTTTCGCATCTGGTTCATCTGGTGTATATACACGTTTAATTTCCCCTTTTGGATATTTGTTTGATACCGTATCCAAAGCTTGTTGGTAGGTTACTTTTTCCCCCTCTGTTACGTTAAATAAATGAGGATTTATAACGTGATTTAATTCTGGTTCAAAAACAAGTACACTTCCTGTTATTCCAATCAGTACGATAAATAAACCTACCAGCATGCTTAACCATAAATGAATTTTTCCAATGATTTTCCGCATATCATAAAAACCTACTTTCCAACCAATAAGATTAAAATAATGATTTATACAATCCGTTCATAATTTTTAGCACTCACGTCTAAATAATCCCACCTACAACAAGTATTGAACATGCCATACTTCTACACCCCCTCCATCTATCATCAGCATAATCAACATTCATAACCACTCACTCTATCATTCTATTGCTGCTTCATTTATTTAATTGAAATGCAAAAAAGGGTTGAGGGAAAACAATTGATATTGATTATCATTTTCATTCAATATTTTATATGAGAATGATTATCAACGTCAATATATTTTTCCTATAAATACCACTTCCTTTCTTATCATCTATCTTCCTATTCCTGATCAGAGCTTTCTTATTTAATTCGTATTATTTATTTTGTATGCTTATAAAAAACAATATCGTTTTAATACAAATCTCGAATATACCAAAAATATTCTTTCTAACTAAAAATCGAAAGGAGCATCCGATGACTGAAACAAGGGCAATAAAAAAATCTTCCTCAAAAAAGAAGAAACAGAAAACAGCTTTTCTTGAAAATGTAAGTTTTTTTCAATTACTTAAGGTGATCTTTCTTATTTTCCTATCCCTGCTAATCGTCTATCTCTATTATTTACATACGAAAGGAATTCTTATTTCCAATATGGCCTTACTATGGAAATCGCATAAGAAAGTTATTATGGCTATTTTTGGATTTGCAGCCTATAGTTTGAGTGTGTTTTACTTAGGTTTTAAGAAGGGAAGAAAAAGATAAAAGTAGTGGATAGCCTTTACTTTCGTTATATATTCAATTCCTTTTCATCTTCCTAAAGGTTACGCGTATATTTATTAATGTGGTATTTGTTTTATTCGATAGAAAATTCCTTATATAAAACATGAAAGATTGGAGGGCACTCTATGAAATTATGGATGAGGATACTTGTAACATTAGACATTCTTATTATTTTGGGTGTTATAGCAGGTGAAGTTTTTTATTAAAAGAAATGTTTTTGTCTTTATTTAAAGCTGTTTTCGTGCTTTAAAATTTGTTGATCTCAAAAAAGAGAAGTGCTCTGAACACTTCTCTCTTTCCCTATCTACACTTAAGATGATTGTTTTCTAAGGATTTCCCCAAGATCCCTTATCCGCTGTTTCCTTGCAATAGGGGCACTTCAGTTATCTTGGCCTATTTTATAAATTTATTGGAATAAAAAAGCCGACAGAACCGTCCCCATGGTCTTTTAACTTTCACTTCCTTCAAATTGGACATCCCAATCATCTGTTTGATCGTCCGTTTTACAATCGTCAACTTCTGTATAAAGGATAGAATCGACTGCAGTTCTTTTTATTTTCTTAGTCTCCAATTACCAATCACCCCTTTAACGTAAGTCATTTTATAAAGTAATTCATTTGTAAGTTCAATATGCTTATGTGATTTCTTTTATTTCTCTTTTTAGTATATTCTCATTTAAACAGATTGCTTGTGCTAGTTTATAGGTACTTATTCCCATCTCCAATTTTTGATGATTTTCAACATATCTCAAATTTCAAAAGGGCTAACGACAGTTATTCATGCGATGATGAAGCAAAAAAGCTTTTAAAATCGAACCTTGACCCATTTCCAAAAAATACTTTGTCGAAAAAACGTAGAAATTCATTACAAAATCTGTAAGATGTGATATTTTATAAATTATTAGTTTTATATTCATTTCCTATGAAAGGCTTAAACTCCTATGAAACCTACATTCAATCCCATCAACACCAGAATAAATAATGAGTACAAAAACAGATTTTACATTCCAATAAAAACAAAGTTTTGGATCAGCCATTTCACTGCATTCGTATGGATGTGTTTTTCAATTTATATAGCACTCCCCTGGCTAAAAGATCTCTCCCATATTGTTTCTTTTCCAATTGCATTACTCATCATCGGAGGGATCTCTTACATTCCCGGATATATGAATGCCTTTTTAGTCGCTAGCTTAATTCTAGACCGCCAGCCAGCCTATAAAAACGAATTTCCTAGTGATAAGATCACCATCCTCATTGCTGCCCACAATGAAGAAGAAAAAATCTATCAAACGCTGGATTACATTGATAAACAAGATTATCAAGGAAAAATTAAAGTCTTTGTCATCAATAATGGCTCTACCGATCAAACCGTCCAGGAAACATTAAAAGCAAAAAAACAATTAAGCATGGATATTGAAGTACTTAATGAAGAGAAACCGGGTAAATTCCATGCCTTAAACAAGGCGTTAGCGCTCGTTACAACTCCTTACGTCATTACCATTGATGCAGATACCCTGCTTCATCCATCATCGATTCGTTATCTTGTAGCACGGATGAAATCCAGCCCGAATGATGTTTGTGCCGTTGCCGGATCCGTTCTAGCGAAAAACAGCCGGGAGAATTTATGGACAAAAATTCAAGAATGGGATTACTTCTTGGGGATCGCATCGATTAAAAGACTACAAGGTTTGTATCAAGGGACATTGGTAGCCCAAGGTGCTTATAGTCTTTATAAAACAGAATGCATTCAAGAAGTCGGCGGCTGGCCAGATGCAATTGGTGAAGATATTGTCTTAACCTGGCGTTTACTCAATAAAAAATGGAAAGTATACTTTGAGCCGCTGGCCGTTTCTTTCACCGAGGTTCCTAGCAACCTTAAACACTTTGTCCGCCAAAGAGCAAGATGGGCAAGAGGAATGATAGAAGGATTAAATGAAATAAAACCCTGGAATCAGCCTGAAACTTATGTAAAATACTTAACCGGCATTAATTTAATCATGCCGTATTTAGATCTTACCTATACACTATGTTGGATTCCTGGATTGATATTGATGTTTTTTGGATACTACTGGATTGTCGGGCCGATGACATTACTGGTTCTTCCCTTAACATTAATAAGCTATAGCATTCTTTATTTCTATCAAAGAAATTATGTATTTAAACCTTTAAACCTTAGAATCCGTAAAAATATCTTTGGCTTTATTGTTTTCGTTCTAGGCTATCAAATGATTATGTCCCCCGTGTCCGTTTATGGTTATATACAAGAGACTTTTAAATTCAAAAGGAACTGGAAGTAATAGAATGGGAACATTTTCTGATCACCTCCTCAACCTGTTAGTAATTTAGCCATCCCTATTTTGCACAAAGCATCTGCTTTGTGTTTTTTTATTTATTTAATAGTTATCATTGGGCAATCATTCATGTAAAGGATCGATCATGTGGATTGGAACGGAAAGCTATGTTCAAAGGTAACCGGGTCAATAGACCTTCCAACTGACCAGTCCCCGGCAAAAATGGTTTTAAATGACATCATTCGACGACTTCAAGCTTTAAACAAACGTTTGATTAAAACCGCCAAAAGCCCTTTGGAAAACGAACATTGTCCTCTTTCCGAGGAAATATTTTGTCGATAATTTTGTTTAATTTTTCCCGATTTATCTCCCAAACTATCAAACAATGACTACATCACGCATAATTATACTCGTTTCGACAAACTGGGCATCTACACACACGTTTAATTAGAAACTGAAGTTAAACTCTTTTTCAATCTTTTCCATCAACCGCGCTTTAATACTTTAAACTTTAGCTGAGCCGGGCTCTTGAGTGGGGGTCCAAGATAATATTTAACAATTATCACGAAAAAAGTACTAGGGACTACCATCAATCCCCTTTTTCGGATGTGCATTTCTTCCTAATTATTTTAAAAAAAGAAATTAATAATTACTTAAGGTGATTCTAAAAGTATAATTTATTGGAAGAATATCAACTAGAAATGTAGAAATGAGGAAGAAGTGTGGGGAAAATTGCTAGGATTGTCATTTCATTAGTTTTATTTTTAGGATTCATACCAAAGCTGGCATTTGCAGCCGAAAACTCCGATTTTGATGCTGATTTACAAACTTATTTGAATGAAGTCAGCCAGACCCGCGGGTTTACAGTATCAAAAGATGACATTGAGATGTCTCTCAGTAATTATGATGAAACTTTGGGGAATTTTAAAACCGTGAACGGTCCCGATGGATTAAAGGAATTTCTTGGTGAAGTGATTAAATCGGATTATAGTAATTTAGCCTATATGAAGGATGATTACGGTTTATCCATTGAACAAATTACTGCCTTATTAAAAGAAAACGGTGAAGACATCAACGACTATGTATTTGTAGACGATCTTGATCAAGCAGTCTACTTTTATTTAAATCCGGATGACAGCGGATCAGGAAATGAACTGGACCCAGATTCTATTAAAGAACTGTTAACTATGTTCCAGGATGAATTTGGACTTACAGATCAAGAATTAACAAATTTAGCGGACCATTTAAAAGGATTAGAGGAGAAACTATCCACACCTGAAGCCCTCGATCAAATGGACAAATTGGCACAAAGAATGGAAGCTTTTCAACAATTTCAAACGATAGACCAGTTAACTGCCGACCAGATCCAGGAACTTTTGTCCATTTATCAAGAGTTAACAACGATGCTGGAGTTAAAGATAGATTTCGTTCTTGTAAAAGGGGAAAATGAAACACCTTTAACTATACTAGATATATTAAAAATGGAAGAACTGGTTAATGCAAAATTGAAAGTAACCATTTCAGACTTGGACGGCAACTTTTTGGCGGACCTACTTATCACAGGAGAAATGGTGGACTCTGATACCGTTAAACAAGTTGGTAAAGATTTAAGCACTACAACTGACAAAGTGAAAGAGGTTGTGAAGGCAAAGCCAATCGCAAAGCATGTTGTAAAAGGGAAAAAGGCAGTTCTACATCCTGTGATGAAAACTGTAAAAGGCGGTGAGCTTCCGAATACGGCTGGAAATTATGTTCAGAATGTTCTCATTGGAATGCTCTTGATTTTAGGAGGGGCCGGTCTTTACTTTTCCTTAAGAAGAAAGGCAGCTTAGGATGAAAAGAAAAAAGACAAAAATAACCCTAATTGTTTCGATTCTATTGATCGCAACAGGTTTAGCTATTTCAACCACAAATGGCTATAAGTTCTTACTGGGATATTTTATGTACAAAATGCATAAACCGGACACAGTTTCAGCCATTTCTAACTCAACTAAAAAGCCTGAAGTCCAAAACAAACAAGTGGCCATGTCCCAAGAATTATACACCGTTCGTCCGAAAAAAGATGAACAATTTGGGGAATTATACATTCCTAAGCTTAAAGCTGAATTACCTATTTTTGAAGGTTCAGATGAAGATGAATTATCAAAGGGTGTTGGGCATTATGCGCAAAGTGTTCTCCCTGGGGAAAATGATAATTCCGTGTTATCAGGGCATCGGATTACCGTTTTTCGAAGGCTGGGACAGGTTGGAAAAGGAGACCTGCTTGTTGTTACTACTTCAGCGGGCAAGTTTACCTATAAGATAAAAAAGGTAAGAATCGTTGATAAAGATGATAGGACGGTTATCGTTCCGAAACCGGTAGCCACGCTAACGGTTTCAACCTGCTATCCATTTAACTTTATCGGAGATGCACCCAAAAGATACATTTTAGTTGCCTATCTATTATCAAGTCAATTAACAAATGAATCTAAACAAACCGGTACTTTGAAAAAGTCTGTTTAAAGAAAAAAGAAACTAATTGCCTGCGTCTAGGGCAACCTTAAGGATATTCAAGTATTAAAAATCCCAATCTCTCAGTGTCATAACTGAGAAATTGGGATTTATTTATTAAACAATCTGAATTATTTAGAAAATCACTTTTTTTGTTCTAGAAACGTGCCCGATTTCTTAAAATGAAAAATGTAAAAAAGCTATTAAATTGGAGCCTCACTAAAGCTCCTGCTCAATAAGGATCTGTTGTATTCATCATCATTATAAAAAAAGCCGGGAAAACCGTCCCCATGGTCACTCTCCTTTGACAAAACACTATCAATTACTTCTACAATAAAAGCAGCTGCCAGTTTAACCGTTCGATTGTCCAAATCAAGCTTTGGGTTAATTTCAGCAATATCAAAACTTACTGTTTTCTTATGCTTCACCGCTTCTTTTAATAATGCCCTCAGTACTTTCGGTTCCATTCCAAAGGGCTGTGGGGCGC
The DNA here is from genome assembly GCF_030938565.1 of Bacillus salipaludis. Lineage (GTDB taxonomy): Bacteria > Bacillota > Bacilli > Bacillales > Cytobacillaceae > Neobacillus > Neobacillus salipaludis_A. The sequence goes on from NZ_JAVGVR010000001.1 coordinate 136,500, forward strand.
TTACACCGGGGGCATAGCCAGCTCCAATGACATCACTGCATAAGGTTACCATCACCGTATCATTCCTTTGGATAAACGCATTGATTTGCTTAATGACCCGTTCCATACCAAGTTGTGCCATCTCATCCTCTAGAATATACTCACATCCGTATTGTTTTGCCGTATCAAATAGATGCTTTGTATTTCCGTAGCGCTGAATGCCTATGCACATATATTCGAATGCAAGGTTTTCGTTTGCCAGTTCATCTGCCATTTGCTTAAACATCGTTCCGGAACTCGTCGTTTCATCATAGTGACGCATGTCAAAATGGGCATCAAAATTAACGATCCCAACTTGCCTGCCTTGTTTCCAGTATGGCTTTAACCCTAAAAAGTGCCCATATGCGACTTCATGTCCGCCGCCGATGATGACCGGAAAAATATTGAAACTCATCATTTTTTGGACATATTCACCTAGTTCGGCTTGGGCTTGCTCCAAATTCCCATCATCACAGCTAACATTGCCGAAGTCATACAGTTTCCCACTAGATACCAAATGTCCTGGTATGGAAGAGAGTGCTCTCCGAATCTCATCCGGTGCATGATAAGCGCCCACCCTTCCTTTATTCCTTCTAACCCCCTCATCACATTTAAAGCCGATGATTCCAATCGCTGGGGTGGTTTGCACTTCCTGAAAAGCAGATAAATCCTCAATATGAATAACTTGATGTAATCGAAACAGATCAGAAACGTTTTCGCTGTCCACACGCCCTGACCAAATCCCTTTTGCTGTAATCGTATACATACTGCTTACCGTCCTCTCCTTGTAATTGTAGGAAAATCCCTAAAAAAGAAATAGGCGAAAATTGCCGCTTGGAATTTTCACCTACTTTTTTTATTAACCTTGTTGGAGCCTGGCCCGCACGATTTATTTAATGTGCTAGTACTTTACTTAAGAAACTCTTCGTTCTTTCACTTCGTGGAGTTGAAAAAATAATAGAAGGCGGTCCATCCTCAATAATCCGCCCATCATCCATCACCACAACACGGTCGGCCACCTCTTTAGCGAATCCCATTTCATGGGTTACAATAATCATGGTCATTCCTTCCGCTGCAAGTTCTTTCATTACAGCTAACACTTCCCCTACGAGTTCCGGATCCAGTGCCGAAGTAGGCTCATCAAACAGCATAATATGCGGCTTCATGGCCAATGCCCGTGCAATCGCTACCCTTTGTTTTTGTCCGCCAGAAAGATTATCTGGATAGGCCTCTGCTTTTTCAGCTAATCCTACCTTTTTTAGCAGCTCCTTCGCCACTTCTATTGATTCTTTCCTTTTCATCCTTCCTAAAGTCAGAGGGGCGAGGATCACATTCTCCAGGACGCTTTTATGAGGAAATAAGTTGAAATTTTGAAATACCATCCCCACTTTTTCTCTCATTGCATTCAATTCTTTTTGAGCCATCTCTGCTTTTTTGGGGCCTTGCTGTAGAAGCCCGATTGGTTCCCCTTCAATCTCAATAACACCATCTTGGATTTGCTCTAAATAGTTTAGGCAGCGCAGAAACGTGCTTTTTCCTGAACCGCTCGGACCGATAATGACAACGACTTCGCCTTTTTCGATTTCCAAACTTATATTTTTTAAAACATGGTGTGTCCCATAATGTTTGTTGATCTCTTTGACTGTAATCATACACGCGCCACCCCTGCATGCAATCTCTTTTCGAAATAGCTAATGATTTTAGAAATCATGAAGTTAACCACAAAATATAAAACCGCGATTGCGATATAGATTTCAAAATACTTAAAGTTACTGGATACAATCGAATTTCCTGCCCTCATCAATTCAGGTACAGTAATAACGGACAGCAAGGAGGAATTCTTTGTTAAGGCAATAAATTCATTGGCCAATGGAGGAAGCATTCTTCGCAATGCCTGTGGTAAGATAATTTTTCTCATCGTCTGCCAATGGCTTAATCCAAGTGAACGCCCAGCTTCCATTTGTCCTTTTTCAATAGACTGAATCGATCCGCGAACAATTTCTGAAACATAAGCCCCGCTGTACATTCCCATCCCTAAAACACCGGCAACCGTAGCGGTCAAATCAAGCCCCAAGCCAATGGACAGCCCATAATAAAGGATCATCAGCTGTACAAGCAGTGGGGTTCCCCTAAACCAAGCCAAATACACGGAACAAAGGAAAGAAATCGTTTTATTTTTTGACATACCTCCAATCCCGATAAGCAAGCCGATAATAGAACTTAATATAAGTGCAAAAAAAGTCATCGTAAGGGTAATGCTCAACCCTTTGAGTAAAAAGGGAAAATTGCCATTTTCAAATAAAACATTAAAATCCATCGATTCTGCTCCTTTCTAATAAAAGAGGAGGAGTCCCCCTCTTTCTTCGATTTATTCCCCGAACCACTTTTTGCTGATTTGTTGGTATTTCCCGTTCTCTTTTAATGTCTTTAATGCTTTATTTACTGCCTGTGTAAAAGAGGAGTCCTCCTTACGAATTCCAAATCCATACTCTTCATTTGTTAATGTCTTATCCAATACCTTCACAGAGTTGTCTTGCATTGCATATACCTTGGCTGCCGGCAGGCCAGTTAAAACAGCATCTACTCGTCCACTTTTAAGTTCTAGAAACATTTCAACGTTTTTCTCTACTTCTACTCTTTTTATGTCAGGGTAGTTTTCTTGAAGGAACTGTACAGATTTTGTCCCAATTTGAACGGCGATTTTTTTCCCTTTTAAATCTTCTATACTATTAATGGATTGATTATCCTTTTTAATTAAAAGAGAAAGTCCGCCTGGGTAATAGGTATCTGAGAAATTAATGGCCTTCTTTCTTTCGTCAGTTATATACATTCCGGAAGCAACCACATCAAACTTTTTTGCCTCTAGGCCAGGGATAAGACCTTTAAACTCCGTATCGACAAATTCTACTTTTTCCGCTCCTAATTCCTTTCCAATTGCACGCATCAAATCAATATCAAATCCATCAAATTCTTTTTTATCGTTTTTAAATTCAAGAGGCGGGAATGTTGCATCTGTTCCAACAACCAACGTTTTCTCTGCTTTTATCTTTTGTAATACTTCATCACCGTTTTGCCCCTGTTTGGATGCTTGATCTGCTTTCCCACATCCAACCAATGCAAGGGTCAGACAGAGCACCAGTGTTACTATTCCAGTTAAACTTCTTTTCAATCTTTTCATAAGGAACCTCCTGTATATTTAATTGAATCGCTTACATTTATTTAATATGCAAATATTATGCCAACTCGGAATAGTTGTAACATTAGGAAAAATGAGCTTTTCTTTAAAATAAAAAAGCGGCGAAAACCGCCGACCGGCCATTTTCGCCTACTCATCTTCCCGATATTTTTTTAATTTCTCTCGTAATGTTCTTTCTCCCATTCCAATCGCTTGGGCAGTCTTTCTTCGATTTCCATTAAACGCAGCTAAATTATGGAAAATGACTCTTTTTTCAATCTCATCCAACATTTCACCTACATAGACAGGGATCAATGTATTGTCGCTAAAAACACGATTTTCCAGTTGAATTTCCGTAGGAAGATCCACCTTCTCAATAATCGATGAGCTGGTTAAAGCAATGGCTCGTTCCATGATATTCTGTAGCTCACGAATATTGCCTGGAAACGAATACTGCTTTAGAATTTCCAGGGCTTCACGAGAAATTCCATCAATTGGTTTTCCGATTTTGTCTCCAATTCGATTGATAAAGAACTCTACCAACAAAGGAATATCATCCCTTCGCTCCCTTAGAGGTGGAAGTTTAACCGGAATCACATTGAGCCGATAATAGAGATCTTCGCGAAAACGATTCTCCTTCACTTCTTTTACCAAATCACGATTCGTGGCCGAAATAATCCGAACATTGAAGTCAATTTCCTGTGTTCCACCTACTGGCATTACTTTCCGTTCCTGAAGGGCGCGCAAAAGCTTACTTTGTAAACCGAGATCCATTTCTCCTATTTCATCTAAAAAAATAGTTCCACCTTCAGCAAGGACAAAGAGACCTTGCTTTTTCTGAACAGCTCCCGTAAAGGCACCTTTCTCATACCCAAATAATTCAGATTCCAAAAGATGACCCGGAATGGCGGCACAATTAATCACTTGGAACTTTTTATTTCTCCGCTTGCTTTGATAATGGATCGTCCTGGCAACTACTTCTTTTCCCGTCCCGCTTTCCCCCGTAATGAGAATAGACGAATCGATATCTTTTACTTTTTTTATTAGAGAAAGAATTTCACGAATCGCGTAACTTTCACCAATTAACCCCTGTGCCTCTCCCATCTTATTAAGCTCACTACTTAAAAATTCAACTTTGGATTGTAAATTATAAAACTCCTCCGCCTTGGCCATTAATACTTCCAATTCATCAAGGTGAAGAGGTTTTGTAGCGTAGGAAAAAGCTCCCTTGCGCATGGCTTCCACGGAAGAAGGAATACTTCCAAATGCAGTCATCAGAATCACAACTGTAGCAGGAGAAACACGCTTTATTTCTTCTAAAATTTCAATTCCGTCATATTCGCCAATTTTTAAATCAAGTAAAACAATGGCGACTTCTATTCTTTCAAAAAGAGGGAGAGCCTCTCTTGGATCAGTAAAGGCATATACATGGTACTGATCTTCTAAAGCAAAAGTAAGTGATTGGCAAATAGTGGCTTCATCATCAATAATAATTACATTATGCATTTTCTTCTCGCCCCTTCCTTGGACATGGCAAATATACTGTCATTACAGTCCCTTTCCCCTTTGTACTTTCTACTTTTATACTGCATTGATTTTCTTCTAGCAGCTGATAGGAAACGAATAAACCCAATCCTACCCCATTCACTTTTTTACTGTAAAAAGGGTCGAATATCTTGGATGCCACTTCATCTGACATTCCAATTCCATTATCTTCAATTTCGATTACAGCAAACTCTCTCTGATAATACCCGCGAATGGTTAAGTTCCCCTGTTCCTTCAATGCTTCAATCGCATTTAAAATAATATTCACGAGAACCTGCTTAATTTGCAGGACATCAGCATATGCCTGAAGCTCCTCATCCATTTCAAAAACAATCCCTAAATTTTTTTCTTTGATTTTTTGTTTGAATAACTGTAAAGTCGATTGAATCATCGGGTATAGAAAAAAGAGAACCGGCTCCGATTTCTTCGGACGCGAATAATCCAATAAGTCATTAATCAATGAATTTAGACGGGTAATTTCACTTGTCACATGTTGAGAAAAAAAGCTGCGGAATTCAAGATTCTCGTACTTTTTCGGCAGCAGTTGCGTATAAGTAAGAATGGACGTCAGTGGATTACGAATTTCATGGGCAATCCCCATCATAAGCTGACCCAGTGAACGTAAGCGGTCTTCTTGGGCAACCTTTTTTTCAAACTCCTTTTGTTTCGTAATATCCTGAAAATTTAATACAGCTCCTTTACTATTCCCAGTTGTAGACACAATGGGGTAAATACTATAGGTTAGGATTCTTTTTAGAGAAACAACAGGCTCCCATGTTACTTCCTTCTGCAATACAATCTCCTTTTTCTCTAAGACATTCTGTATTTCTTCCTTCGAAATAAAGTCTTCCAAAATGGTTTGGGTGAAAGGCAATCCTACAATATCTTCATTCAGCTTCAAATAATCGATCGCTTTCTGATTGATCATCGATATATGGCCTCTATTATCCAACGTTACAAATGAGCTTAAGGTACTGTTTAATAACTGCTGTTGAAAGTTATTATTCTCTTGAAGTAGAATCATCTTTTCTTCCAGTTTCTTGTTTATCCTTTCAATCTGGCTCGTCCGACTTGCTACTTTCCTCTTTAATATGCGATTCCACCAAAGTACAGCTGTTATGATAATAATTGTAACGAAAAGGCCGACCTCTAAATATTTGATTACCTTTTGCAGCCTGGGAGCGGAGGGCATGATGTATTCACCAAACCACTTTTTTACTATTTTTTCATACGTTCCATCCTTTTTTATTTGCGAGAGCCCTTTATTAAATATCGTTAATAATGCTTTGTTTTTCGGTAAAACAGCAATACTGTAATTCGTCGGATTTATTTCATCGCCAACGATTTTAATTTTCGACTGCTTTCCGCTTTTTTGCAGAACATACTGGCCAGTAATTCGATTCCCAACGAATGCATCTGCCTTTCCCTCTACGAGTAGTTGAACAGCAGCCTGTTGATTATCCGTTTTAATTAAATGCACATTGTTCACTTTATTCAATAAATCATTGGAAACATCGCTTTTTTGCACCGCGACTTTCTTCCCTTCCAGATCATCCATCTGCCGAATATACATATTATCTTTTAAAACAAAAATAGCTTGGGAACTTATAAAGTAATCATTAGAAAAGGCATATGTTTTTCTGCGTGAAGGATAGTCTTTCATCCCCTGAATGGCATCTACCTTACCAGATTTAAGTGCCTTTAACGCTTGATTCCACGGCATGGGATAATATTCGATCTTGATTCCCGTTTGAATGGATATGGCATTCATGACATCTACGTTAAAACCGGTGTATACACCAGAACCACTTAGGTATTCAAATGGCGGGAAATTGTTGTCCCCCGCAATCCGAATGACCTTATTACTCTCTTGATAAGCAGTACAAGGAAAAAGAACAAAGGACAATAACAACACGGGTATCGTTACACAAATTCGAATAATAATGGGGCTTGGCATCTTACTTCTCCTTCACTAATTGCTTCTTTGATGAATTAATGCAATTTTCATGCCATGATTCCAGACGCCCCTTCCTCCTTCAGATCCATTTCCGTCTTAAAATTTGAATGGGTAAGTTGGTATATGGCATTAGTCACTATCGTTTATTGACAATATTGCTATAAACGATCCAATTGTCCATGGTATAATTTTCCCATAAATAGAAAACTGGGGGAAAATTATGAGTGAATCAAACGGGAAGGTTCTGCAAAATTATTCTGCTGAATCTGAGGAGCAGTCTTACTTTGATGGTGGATTGCTACAGTATATAGGTTGGTCAATCCTTGGCTTTTTAGTAACAGTATGTACATTAGGAATCTGCTATCCTTGGTCCATTACAATGATTCTTGGTTGGAAAGCCCGTCATACTGTAATTAATGGCAGGAGATTAGTATTTACAGGCTCGGCAATCGGATTGTTCGGGAATTGGATTAAATGGTGGCTGCTTTGCGTCATTACATTAGGGATCTATAGTTTTTGGTTATTTATTGCAATGGAAAAATGGAAAACAAAACATACCATATTCGCTCATTAAATAGTTAATATCATGTCTATGAGTAGTAGTCTGAGAGGACACCGATCCCCTTGCAATTTGATGCAAGGGGATGATTTAATTTGTTGATAGAATCAAACTCTTAATCTCTTTGCCTATTATGGCATTCTCGAAAAAATTTGATGAGCTCTATTTTGAGGAATTATTTGAGATGGGGTACTGCTAATCGAATGAATCATGACAGCAATCATGAAAAATCGACAGCATCCTACGCTTTTATTTTTAACCAATCGTTTGATTAAAACCTCTGCAAAGCCTTTTGAAAAAACGAACAATGTTCAGTTCCGTTGCAAATTTATTGTCGACCAATTCGTTCCGTTCTTCGCGATTTATCTCCCAAACTCTCAATTATGACTTTATCTCTCAAAATTGTACCAATTTCGACAAACAGGGCTTCTACACAAACGTTTGATTAGAAACTGAGCAAACCCTTGTAATGATTAGATTTCTAAACAGAAAAATGCAAAAAAGTTGTCGAAAGTTTGGACAAAATTAACACCCGCCCAACAATGTTTCCTTAGGTAAAAATATGTAACCTCCAGTACGTGGAGCAAATGGTTTCCAGGTTATGTAATGGTCTTAAAAAGGAGAATTCCCTTGAGACCGAATGAAACCTTTGGTGAATTATTAGCAAGATTAAGGAGAATAAAACGACTATCCTCAGATGAACTTGCCTTCTTATGCGGGAAAAGCCGGAAGCATATAAGTGCACTTGAAAATGATAAAGCTGTACCAACCTATGATTTAACTTGTACACTAGCTGAAAAGCTGGAAGTTAAGCCCTCTTTACTATTCAATAAACTCGGCGAAATGGCCGACCAGGCACTGGAAGCTAGAAAACCATTCAGAAAAGACAACGATTAAAATGATTTAAGCTAATAAAGTAATGCTCTACCAATTCTTACAATCTTAAATGATTTTCGACAAACGCGTTTACTCATCAATCGTTTGATTAAATTCAGTAACACACCTTCCTATAACCGACTTTCTCTATTCGGTTGAATAAGAAAGTTGTCGAAGGGTGGACCGCAAAATTTGACGAAATCTCGAACAATTGTATAGAAACTTCCAAATGGGAAATGAGCGTATTCCACACTGATATTTTTTTTATGTTACTTTTGTCCTAGAGAGAGAATTCAAAAAGTGGAGGCAGAGAAATGGAAAAGAAAGTGATTGTCAAATTGCAAAGTTTGTTACAGGAACATAATATGTCCTCAAGAGAGTTGTCCAGATTAACGGATGTTCCTCGTTCTACTATACGTAAATTAATACGCCAAGAAATACAAAATATTCATTTAAACCATATATCGCGGATTTGTGCTTTCTTTGGCATCAATGATATTCGCGAAATTATTGACCTAGTAGACATATCTACCGAATCGTTGTAATGATCTTCAATGGGGCGGCTTTTGATCAACATACATAATGTTTATTGCCGCCCTTTATCTTGGCGAATGGGAACAAAAATCAAATTGTTTAAGAGAATTGGATATTCAATTGTTTTTTAACATTCAGCCTCGGCACCTACATTCGACCCCAAAATGTTAGTATCAAATCCTCAGGCAATAAAACCGTTTGCCAAAATTTAATCCCTTACTTTTGTAACCGCTTAAATAGAACAGCTCTCACTCTTTGTTTGTAATCTTTTCTTTAAATAAATGAAGGAGTTGTGGAACGTTTATGGAAAAATTCCATATCATTAAGCCGTCTTTCATGTACATGGAAGGCCATGTCGACCGGTTCGCGAAGCTTTGTTCAAAGGTAACCCAAACAGATGGAATCATCCTTGTCGACAAGTCCCCTGTCCAAATTCTCAATGATAGCATCCGGTGCATTGGTTTTAATTTCAAAGGGGCCTTGGAAACATCCAAATGGATCATGGGGGATTCCTATATGTGCCCCATTATGGTGAATCCGATTCAAAGAATCGTCGTGTTCCCAACAAGATCAATCAAAAATGAGGATTCCATCTGGTTGAACCCAGACCAAATCCTCCGGACGAGCAGCTATTACAACAAGACACAAGTAGAATTTAAGAACGGACATATGCTGATTGTTCCCTGCAGGCTGTCTGCCTTTAACACAAAGCTGCAGACAGCGGAACAGTTTAGAAGGATTACTTGTGGGATTGCAAGAGATCCTCTTTGTTTTGTTCTAGAGCCGAAGAGGAAGCGCATGGAGCTAGGGCGAAAAAAGCAATAAAGACCATAGGGACGGTTCTAATGGTCCAAAAAAGCCGCTAGAACCGCCCCCCTGGACACCCTGGAAACCCCTTGATCAAAAGAAAGGACAGTGATGGATAATGGCAAAATATAGAATGTTACATACTGATTTTTGGGAGAATCCGACTGTAGAAGAAATGTCTATGGAGGAAAAAATTTTTTACATTTATTTGCTTTCGAATTCTCGTACAACTCAAATTGGAATCTATAGAATTACCAAAAAACAAATTGCCTTTGCTTTGGACTATCCAATTGAGATGATTCATCCATTAATGGAACGTTTCATCAACGATTACAAATTGATACGCTATAATCCTGAAACAAGAGAAGTTGCTATTAAATACTGGGGGAAGGATAACCTGCAAAAGGGCGGAAAACCGGTCATGGATTGTATTAATTCTGAATTAAAAAAGGTCGAGGATCGTTCGCTTATCTGTTATGTTTCGGAATAGATTGAAAGACAGGAAATAAAAAGCCTTTATGAGAGTTTTTATAACCAAGCAGAGAAGGTTTTCTGGAACGAAGATATTGATTCAAATGAAAAGGATACATATAGAACAGAACGTGAAGAATTGGACGATCCGTCTCTGTATCGTCATACGATACGTGGACAAAAAGAAAAAGAAGATGAAAAAGAAAAACAACAGAAAAAAACTTACTACCCAAATACCGGAAATCATCCAGATATAGAAGGTCCCTTGCAGCGTGATCAAGAAGTGAAAGAAATTATTGAGTTTTGGGACACGAATGGATTTGGGCTTACGAACCTAAATGCAAAAGAGCAGCTGTTATCTTGGTTAGATGATTCTAGCTTTTTACAGCCGAAAGAAATGATTTTAAAAGCCATGAATATCGCCTATGCCAATAACAAGCGAAGGCTAAACTATATCGTTGGGATTCTCAAAAACTGGGAAAATGAATCTTTACGGACCATAGAAGAAATTGACTCTTATTATGAGAACCAAAAGCCTGTATTTAAGTCTAAGCCCTTCACCGGATCGCCTCCTTCCGGAAGAGCCATTCCAAGTGAATTTACACTCGACCTTACGGCAGGTGAAGTGTGATGAGCATTGCTGAAAAAGCTTTCCTGGGAAGCTTAATGAAGGCGGAGTACTTACTCAAGGATACTGTGATTCAACCAGAACACCTGGAAAGTATCCGGCATCAAGAAATAATGCGAAGAATGACCGAGTTAAAACGGGCTGGTAAGAATATTGATTTAGTCACCTTCACCACCCTCTCCGACCTCGAAACACTCGGTGGAATGTCTTACCTCTCGGAGCTGTTATCGTACGCTGATGTGGAGAAATTTGGCGGGACGGAGAAGCTCATTCTTGAACTGTGGAAAGAGCGGGAAAAGCGAAATATCTTGAGCGTTGCCGCCATCAATGATTGGGAAATTACGAAAGTCATTGCCGAATTGGACAAAATTAACGAATTGAAGGCGGAAGATCATACGTCCTTACAACAGGCGCTGGCCAATGTCTATGAGGCACCCTGGGAGGATCAGGCAGCCTCGAAAAGTGCGACAACGGGTATTATAAAGCTCGACGAAGTGACGGGAGGCTTTCAGAACGGGGAAGTAACGATTCTGGCAGCACGACCATCGATGGGAAAAACTGACGTGATGCTGCATTTTTCCAAAATGACAGGTTGGGCAGGATTTCTGCCCTCGTCTTTTCCTTAGAAATGCCTGAAAAACAGATCACATCCCGATTAATCGCTTCTACAGGGGGCTTTAACCGGGCAAAAATGCGGGATCCAAAAAGAATGCTTACTCCAAATCAAAAGAATAAATGGTCGGATGTGATTGGGGATCTCACGGAAACCCATATGCAAATTTTTGATGGAGCCGGACAGACGATTGCCGAAATGAGAGCGAAAACGAGGAAGATGATGCATCAATTTCCCTACAAGAAACCAATCCTTTTTATTGATTACTTAACCCTGATCCATTCCAGTCAATTTTACGGCGAGAATGCTCATTTGCAGGTAACAGAAATATCCAAATCCCTGAAAACGATGGCGAAGGATTTTGATTGTCCCGTCATTTGTCTGGCGCAGCTCAATCGATCGGTGGAATCAAGGGCAATTAAACGACCAATGATGTCGGATATTCGGGAATCAGGCAGTGTGGAACAGGATGCCGATGTCATTTTGTTCTTGTACCGTGAAGCGTATTATGACAAGGAAATCGACGATCATTCCCTTGAAATCATTGTCTCCAAAAACCGAAATGGTCCGGTTGGAACCATCCGAGTGAATTATAACGAGCATACAGGAAGGATTGAGGAATGAAAAGAAACCGAGTCTTACCCTTGAATAGCCTATATTGAGCCCTTTTAAACATAAGCGCACGGATGAAAAGATCGAATAACGAGGTGTTGTCACATGCTTGTGAAGGATCTATACCAGGATTGTATACTTTATGAGGAATCCTCATTGGCCCATTACCTCTATCATTTGTTAGCGGAGAAAAAAATCTCATTAGAGAGCGACTCTACCAAAATAGACTTAAACCATGCGGATCATCAGAAAGTAGCGCAAATGATTGAAAACAATGTATTAGGATTTCATAAGGTGGGCATCTACTCCCTAAAGATGAACGAGAAGGCTTTTGCCTTTATCTATGCGAGCAGCCAGAAAGAGGCCATCCAATACTATATCCAATCATTTCATAAACCTCCATTGAACTGTCATGAATATCCGCTAGATTTGCAGCTTACTAGAGGAAATGGTGTCCTAACCTTTCGGGATATGAAAAAGGAATTTAAAAGTTTTCCTGCTATAGCGGGATATTTTGTGAGAGGGCGAATCCCACAAGATCCACAGGGACGGTTCTAACAGGGGACAATCGGAAGTTTTGCGCGCAAAAAGGCACAACTAGTAGATTTTTAGCCAGTTGCGCCTTTGATTTTTCTTATGCCTTAATATCTGTTCGCAAAGTAAATAAACTAAGAATATTTAATTCTTAAATGGGTACGGTAATAGAGCAATAATAGGAGCAAAAGTATACCAACAACAATAATCACTCTGTCTAATTTTTTATTATGAATATACTTATTGCATAAACCATATAATTTCAGTCCAAGAAGGCCTCCAACAGCATTTGTAATTACATCTGTTATGTCTGTCGCACCAATAGCGAAGATAAATTGAATGAATTCAAAAGTAAGGCTCAAAACCAGTATCAAAGCAAACTTAGGTAAAAATCCAATTTTTTTGAAATTGACATTCAAAAGCAAGCCAAGAGGAATAAAGATTATAACATTATCGATCATCTCTCTGAAACTTCCATTTACGATTGAAGGAGCTGCAAATGGAATCAAGTTAAGACTTCTATGTTGATAATTAAATACTGACAAAATATTGTATTGTAATTTGAATAACACTAACCAGATTAGTATCACTAAATACAAAACTAGCAATCCTCTAGATACTATTTTCCCCATATAATCTCCTCTAATTTATTTGTTTAAGTGTATAAAAAGTATACCCGATTTCCTAGTTAACATGGGGTTTATGTTAAAAGCTGGTGTTACCCCAAATGGTGCTGGTACATAATGTTGTTCATTCATTTCGTTTTTTTCATTCCGCAAATCCTTACCTCCTTGAGATGCCTATGTGTTAATCCGGGAAACACTGTCACAATTACCCCATCCATATTGTTGCCTGTTATGACCCCGAAATCACAACCAAATTAGGAAATTCTTATTTCCTTCCACTCAAAATCATTGCATTTCCTAATACTTTTTTGTTCAATAAAAGCTTAGGCAATTTCATTACTTTATCAAGTTTGCAGCTATTCAATTCAGATACCCCATGTTTCTTTAAGATATTTAAGAGCTCTTTTTCATCTCCAAATATTTTTTCATCCATAAACAAATCTAAGAAGACAAATTCACCACCAGGTTTTAACACTCTTAATGCCTCTTTTATTACTTCGGTTTTATTTCTTCGATCTTTTACTTCATGAAAGGTTAGACAACTTACAATTCGATCAAATTCATCTTCATGGAAAGGGAGATCTGCAGCACTTGCTTTCAGAAAATCAATCCTTTCCGATACCCCTTCTATTACAGCATTCTGGTGGCATTGAGCTTTCGAATATTCCCAATTCCCGCCCCAATAATCAATTCCAGTTAAAAAGGAATTAGGAAAGGTCTTTGCCAGTTTAATAATCAGTGAACCACTGCCGGTTCCTATATCTAGTATTTTTCCTTTTCCATCCCAATTCACCTTGGCAACCATTAAATCATGTATTTTTGACTGATAATTCCCCCCAAATGCTGCGAATTGATAAACAGAATAAGAAAGGATAAATGCTATATAAATAAAAGGCAACGCTAAAATCCCTGACAGGACTCGCAGATATAAATGAACAGGTAATAATGTTACCCAGAGAAAAATGAGTGAAATAACCAAAAAAATAAGTAGTTTGTAAATTCGAATCCAAGTTTGATATCTAGCTTTTGTTTTCAAGTTATCAGCCATCCCAAAGTAATCTATTTTTTGCTTGTTATCATTATAACGTGCTTGGGGGTCTGACCCCATAGCCCATTCTTTTAAATACGGGCTTGTAGACCTAGTTATTTAACCAGCCACAAAAAGTAATTTGGAACTAAGTTTTTATATAAAAGAGCCTTAAGCAGGGGTCTGACCCTAAAGTTGTAAGAGGAATATCTAACTAAAAATTTTTAAAAAATAGTGCTAATAGACTAGAAGTACGTTAGAATATTTCTAGGGATTATTTAAAAGCAATTGTTGTATAAATATCTAACATCTTACAAAGCAAATAATATGTATTCATGAGTTTATGCTCATGAAACGACACACCAACAAATCGGAGGACTACAAATGCGGAAGTTTACAAAGCTTGGAACAACATTAGCTATTACTGGAGCTGTATCACTTTCATTCACTCTAGGGGCAATGGCTGCAACAAAGGTGTCACTTTTCTACAATGGGAAACAAAAGAGCACTAGTATAAAAGTCATTAATAATAATGCATATGTCCCATTAAAAGATGCAGTATCTTGGTTCAATGGAAAGGTTACATACGATAAAAAGAACAATAAATATACCGTAACATCAAAAGATTATAAGCCCGCTACACCAACCTCTAAGAAGTCGTACACTGTAAACCTTAACAAAACGTCAGGAGCTATGAAACTTCATATCAGCAAGGTAACAATTGATTCAAAGTATAAAGAAGATGAATACTCAACACCAATCAAGGCTATTATCTTGGATGTTAAAGTCACCAATACATCAACTAAAAAATTACGATGGCATTTAGATAATGGATTGTACGCCTTAAATACTGGTGAGCAAATTGATAGTTCTTATTCCTCTGATGTAGACGATAATTTCTTATTGGGCGGCGTAACAAAGAGCGGAAAGGTAGTTCTCGAAGTAAAGAGTAGTAACTTAGATTCGATTAACTCGATCAAGTTTGATTTGGACCCTGCATACGATGCGGATTATAATGATATAGGGACAGAACAAACATTCGATTTGAAATTCCGATAAATAAACAAAAGGAGAAAATAAATAGATTTTAATAGGAATCTTAGACTATTTGCTTAATTTCTTTATTAGATCTCTGTACTGGTCTGGAGCCATGTAATCTCATCATATCCTTTTCTAGTATGCTAGATTTAATACTTGTGCCCATTGCTAACAGCGATAATTGCAACGGCTGCCGGTGGTTATTTCTACAATGGGCCCAAGCATTCCGTCCAAGCTCTATTCTGCTATCATGTAGAGAATTTTACTTGTTATATTTTTTTATTGAATTGATAATTAATTTTTAGGATTCTTCTATTTAACACTTTTAAGGTTTTATTTTAGTGGAGGTCTGCCCCTGGAACAAACAAAAACATAGAAACAAATGAGTAAAACTAAAATTGACCAATCCTAATTCGGATTGGTCAATTTTTAGTTTTATATAGGCTACTCAAAACTTTCATAGCCTGTCGGTCACCGCAGACATAAGATGACCGATACTCAACGTCATCCTAGAAACAACTCGTCAAAGCCCCTGTTACACATACTCGAGGATCAAATAGTCTGTGATTTATCTTTCACAGTTACCATTGCTTGAGATATTATACTCACGATTACCATTGAAATAGCATTAATCACCAAAGCAATAAAACCGATATTTAAATCCTGAATGAATGACGGCATGAACGGAAATAGTGTAGCCATTGATGTTTTGGTGATTGTTACGTATGCAACGATACCTACACCTACAATAATTCCAGTAAATGCACCATGCTTGGTTACAACACTATTTTTAAAGAAAGCGGCAACTAATGGCGGGAAAAACTGTGTAGCTAAATTAAATGCCATTAGGGAAAGTGTGACAAGTGAATTCCCCTTATCTAAAGCAAAATATAAACCAATCGCCGATAACACTGGGACCAATAACTTGGTTTTTATTAATAACTTTTCATCCGTTGTATTAGGAAAAAATACTGTATACACATTTTTCGTAAGGATTGTTGCACCAGTCATCAATAGGACGGAACCAGGTACTAAAGCGGTTAATAATCCTGCGGCTCCGATTAGTCCGACAAACCACGGATCAAACGTTTTAGTAACAAGTTTCAGTAAAGCTAGATCGCCGGCAGCTCCTTCTAACCCTGGAATTTGCAACACGGCGGTGAACCCGACAAAGAGAATAAATAGGAGCATAAGCGTGTACAATGGTGTAATGACAGCATTTCTGCGTAGAGCATTTCCGCTCTTTGCTGAGTAAATTGGGCCAAATGTATGAGGAAACATATAATAGCCAATAACAGTTAAAAAAACTGTTGAAATATACCAGGTAAGATTTAACCCTTTTTCAGGAAAAGTGAAAAAGTCTGGCTTCGCTTCTGAAACAGCTTGAAACATGGGATGAATACCCCCATAGTAATGAAAAGGCATATAAATTCCGATAAAAACAACTAGAGATAAGACTAAAATGTCCTTCATAACAGCTGTCCATGCCGATCCATGTATACCTGAAATCATCACATAGATCGTCACGGAAATAACGCTAATCCAAATCGCCAAATCTGGAGAGATCTTTCCATAGGAGGTTGCAGAAACAATAATTCCCAACCCTTTAAACTGAAGGACAATATACGCAATAGTTGGCAGCATCCCGACTAAAGCTACGAGAACACCCAACGATTTACTCTTATACTTTGAAACAAATAAGTCAGGATGTGAAACTAGATTATGCTTTTTTCCGTACTGCCAAATTTTCGGAAGTATAAAATAGGCTAGAATATACGCAAGGGATAAATAAGCAAGAATGTAATACGAAGGCGCCCCCTTAGAATATGCCCACCCACTTGCGCCAAGAAAGGTAAACGTTGTAAAGCTTTCGCCGGCTCCCAGAAAAAAGGTGAAGATTGTACCGAATCCTCTTCCCCCAACTGCCCACTCTTCCAGATTCATATTTTTCCCTTTTCTCGCCTTAATTCCAAGATAAAGGGAGATTAGTAAGCATCCAAATATCATAATTAGTGCAACATTCATTCCGCATCTCCCCCTTTATTTGCCAAATCAAATCTAAAAATAACTGCTAATATAAACGATGTTATGACTACCCATAATACAATCCAAAAAAGGATAAATGGCATCCCCAGAACATATGGGGTCATTCTGTTAAAAAGGATTGATCCACCCAGCATACCTATAAACGGAATCAAAGCCAACCAATGATAATTTTTCATCCAATATACCTCCTCCTGCCATGAACCAATTGCGCCAATCTTTTGTGCTTGGCTCGTCATCGCAATTAATAGTCTCTTGTACACCATGTCCAATACTTACTGTTACTGCACCCGGAGAACCGTCAATATATTTATTACCTTCAAGATCATAGATATAAATCCCTCTCCATATAGGGCAATAGAATATATACCTCCTAATACCGGTTAAATTAGGTATTCACGTTTCTCCATATGTATTAATCCCTCTTTCTAAACTATCAAAATGTATTGCCAAATATTAGAATAATTAAATTGTATTATACATTTAGAATTTCCACTATTATACAGAAGAATAAAAAAATAGACTCTCTTTTATCCACCATGTATAAGAGGCTCGAAAAATATTTATATTAAAAACGAAAAAGGAGTTTAATAAATCGAGAGGAGGAATTGACTTACTTTGGAGATTCGTATGTATGGGGCGTTACAACTCCTATTATGGAACAAACAAAATTGATTGCTGGTAAAAGGGGGATAAATCGGGGGTAGCTTTTAATTCTGGCTGTAAAAATCGTCAGAGATTTCATAGGTTTTAATGGAAGCGGAAAATGAACTAACACCGGGTACATCCATTAATAATAAAATAAGAAAAAGCGGACATGTCTGGATGCCCGCTCTTCCTTCAATAAATATACCAGATGGATTCTATAATTCTTAGTTAAACTATTCTTCTAATAATACAAAACAAGGAGTAAAAAATGCTCCCCCCGCAATGTAAAGTAAAAGAATCCCCGCTAATGAAGCAGGGATTCTTTTACTTTGCCGCTTTAAACTTTAACTGAGTGGGGGTCTGACCCCGAGATTTTTAATAAACTTTTATTTTCACATTGGGATTTGTCGAAAACATTTGCTACCTCCCTGCCAAGCTTCTACTTTTTTTACTTCTAATATTTGTTATAGTAAGGAAAACAAAATAAGTAGGTATAAAGACATCTTATTAGTTAACATAAAAGACTAAAAATTCTGCTAATAATCCTATTGTTAATGGAAGCGTTATCATTTATAGTTTAATAAACACAATTGAAAATCAAAAATAGTAATCTACAACTTCAAAGGGAGTGGATTAAAATGGAAAGACAAGACAACTTCTTGACTGGTTTATTTTGGGGTACATCTCTTAGTGTTCCATTGTGGATTGCATTTTTTGGTTGGGTCAAAATCATGGTTGGTTTATTCGTAAAATAGAAAATTTCATCTTCAATAGGATTTATATAATAGGCTCGACAAAATTCGGGTGGTGCCAGGCACCACCCGAATTTTGTTGAATACCACATTAAGTATGTGAAACAATCAATTCACATTGACCCTCTAGTTCAAATTCTCCAAATCCAACCGGTACGATGAAATGGGTTCCTTTTTTCAAAGGATATTGTTCTCCATTATGAATTAATGTACCATCTCCCTTAATCACACTTAGGAGCAGATATTTGTCTGTAAAGGAAAAAGTAGTTTGACCGCTAATTTCCCATTTGTATACTGAGAAGAACTCTGATTCCACGAATGAGGTAATCTTCGCATTCTCGCGCTCTTCGATTTTTGGAGTTGTCACAGCATTTTGATGTGGGACCGTGGTAACTTCTATTGCTTCATCCAAATGCAGGTCGCGTAGATTCCCTTCTGCATCCCTGCGGTCATAATCATATACCCGGTACGTTGTATCAGAGCTTTGTTGTGTTTCCAAAACAAGCGTACCTTCACATAATGCATGAATCGTCCCGCTTGGCACATAGAAAAAGTCACCAGGCTTGATTTTGACTCTTCGCAATAAATCATTCCATTCGCCCTTTTCAATCATTCCAACTAATTCTTCTCTTGATTGGGCATTATGACCGAAAATCATGTCGGCATCTTCTTTGCAGTCGATAATATACCAGCACTCTGTTTTCCCCAGTTCCCCATTTTCATTTACCATTGCATAGGAATCATCAGGGTGAACTTGAACGGATAAATCCATGTTCGCATCTAATATCTTCGTTAAAAGAGGAAAAACTTCCTCCTTTGGATTCCCAAATAATTCAGGATGTTCACGCCATAGCTCGTTCAAAGCCAGACCAGCATACGGTCCATTTTCTATAATAGAAGGTCCATTCTGATGAGCGGAAATCGCCCAGCATTCCCCCGTGTGATCGTTTGGAATCTGATAGCCAAATTCCTCTTTTAAGGCAGTGCCTCCCCAAATTCGTTCTTTAAAAACAGGTTTTAAAAATAATGGTTTCACATTTATACCTCCAGCCATTCTCTAACTTTTAACGTTGATGTTCTTCTTGAAGTGCCTGATGTGCAAGCAAGAGGGAGCCAGTAATTCCCGCGGCATCCCCTAAACCGGGACGAACGATATAATCACATAACTCCGGTAATCCCACATATTCATTCAGGAAATCCGGCAAGTACTGATAAATAGAAGAAAAGACTTGTTTTTGATTCATTACTCCACCACCAAGAATAATCTTTTTCGGAGAGAGAATCAAAATATATTGCATAAGAGCTTGGGCAAGATAATACCCCTCTAACTCCCATACCTCTGACCGATCAACTAAGTCATTCCCCTTAGAACCCCAGCGTTCTTCAATAGCCGGTCCTGCAGCAAGACCTTCTAAGCAGTCCTTATGGTATGGACATTTTCCTTGATATACATCCTGGTGATGCCTTCTAATAAGAATATGCCCCATCTCAGGATGGGAAAGCCCCTGTAGAAGCCTCCCTTGTACAACCGCACCTGCCCCAATTCCTGTACCAACTGTAATATACAAGCAGCTATCTAAGCCCTTTGCAGCTCCAAAAGTGCTCTCTCCTAACGCAGCAGCATTTACATCCGTATTAAATCCAACAGGAATCGAAAATTCATCCTTAATAGCTTGGACAAACGGAAAATCCCTCCAACCGCTTTTTGGTGTGGATGTAATAAACCCGTAAGTAGGGCTATCTTTATTCACATCAATTGGACCAAATGAACCGATCCCAATGGCCTTTACAGGATGCTTTTTAAAAAACTCAATAACCGCGGCCATCGTTTCTTCCGGAACAGTTGTCGGAATCTGGATTCGTTCAACGATCTTCCCCGATTCATCCCCAACAGCACAAACAAATTTAGTTCCGCCTGCTTCAATTGCACCTAACATATAAATTCCTCCTTACTACGAAATCTGATTACAGCCGGTTGGTGGCAGGTACCACATTGACCTTCTTTAGGAACGGTATCATGATGACATAAACAATTGGAAATAGACTGAAGGATATCATAAGAAGTTGCTCAATATCGAAATACTTTTTCATGGTTAGAAAAAGAAATACGCCAATGATTCTTCCAACCCCAAGAGGAACTTCTCGAATGATGATATAATCCAAACGCCTTTTCTTATATTCAGGATCCTTTTCAATCGATTCATAAATCATGGCATTCATCGAGGTAGTGATCATATTCATGGAAACCGGCTGAATGATGGCAAAAATAATGAGCGAGATTAAAATTGGAAGAGCCGAAAGCAATAAGGAGCTTAAGAATATACTAACGGCACCAATAGCAAAAATGGTGATGCGATAATCTGGATTCGAGAACTTTGCAAGTACTGCGAAAGCAATTATCGAAACAATTTCTGCAGCTGTATTAAAGACCCCTAAACTTAATTCTCCCCCCGCTACCTTAAACGTCATCATCGTAATCAAAAAAGTTGTATAAACACCTGACACAATTCCATCAGCAAACATAACCTTGTACATTTTCTTCCATTCTTGTGATGGAGAGCGGATAACATCCCAAAAATAACTTTTCGTTGCAACCGGGTTCCCCTTCACTTTTAGAGACACCAAAAACGAAATAAAAAAGAAAACACATGTTGCAATAAAAACAATATAATACCCCGTCATCCCTTTAAATTGAGAAATTAGGATGCCAGCTAGGAGCGGTCCTATTACTCCTCCAATGGTAAGCAAGATTCCTTGAATATATAAAAACTGGTCGCGCTTATCATTCGTTGTTAAATCCAAGACAGCCATATGCACTCCTACATAATATAAACTCATGGCTAACCCCGTCAAACTGCCTAATAGAATGATATGCTCACCTAATGTATCATGGAAGATAAGCATAATTAAATAAGTTAACAGATAACAAACAAATCCTAGACGCATGGTAATCATCGGGCTTGTCTTCCTTGCAATCCATGCACAGAGCCCGAAGCAAAAAATAATAGAAATCGACCAATACAAACTATAATGGGCAAGGAGTGAATAAGTTTTATCTAGTTTCCATAGAAAAACACTTTGAAACACACCTGATAACGCCCCGCCAAATGAAAAAAAGCAATTCATCAACAAGTAAAACTTCAATTCTGTTGAAAAAGATTTAAATATAGAAAACATTAGATTCTCCCTTTGAAAAAGTAGCCGGCACAAGGCCGACAACTTTATTTAGTGAATCAGGATTCCCTTTGAAACGTTAAGTTGAGGATAATTAGCCATTACCTCCGGAAGCTCTTCCATTTTAAATCGATGGGTAATAAGTGACTGAACATCGACGGTTTTTTTGGAAATTAGTGAAATCGCTTCATCATGAGTATACGGATTAATAAATGAACCCTTAATGGTAAGCTCCTTTGAAAAAATTTCAAATGGAGACACGGAAATCCTTGTTTCAGGTGCCGCTACTCCAAAAAGTAAAACCTGACCACCTTTTCCCGCCGACTTAACTGCAAGTTCCATACTCTCAGGTCTGCCAACACATTCAATGACTACATCCACATGAAGATCAATCGCATCAACAGGATGGACTACCTTGTCCGCACCAAACTTATAAAGAAGCTCTCTTTTATTTTCAGCTGGTTCACTCATCGTAATAGATTGAACATTTTGCCCCTTCACCAATTGCAAAAACAATTGTCCAATAAAGCCGCCACCAATAATTAACACATTACTTAAGGGCGACAAGGTAATCTTTTTAAAACCATGCAACACACAACCCAGAGGCTCGACAAGTGCAGCTTCTTCAAAAGTCATCCCATCCGGAATTCTGTAGCAGTTCACTGATGGTACGGTACAGAACTCTGCCATGCCGCCATTTCTTGTTACACCAACCGCCTGAAGCTGGGTGCAAAGATGAGCACGGTTACTGCGGCAATATTCGCACACTCCACAATAGATATTTGGATCAATCGAAACACGGTCACCGATTTGAACATTGGTAACATCCGCTCCGATTTCCACCACTTCTCCGGCCAATTCGTGACCCAGAATAATTGGCGGTTGAACTTCAGCTGAACCAGGATGACCATGATAAATATGCTGATCTGTTCCGCATATTCCGCAGCTTTTCACTTTTACAATGACCTCTCCACTTGAAAGTGAGCCATTTGGCCAATCCAATACATCCATTTTCTTGATTCCTTGTAAAACTGCTGCTTTCATCTTGCTCACCCCTCTTCTAAAATGGTCTTTACACTATTAATCGCTTTAACTCTTAACGTATTCCAAGGAATTGCCTTCCCTTGAGCCTGCTCCACGTTAATGGTCTTCGATTCTCCTGCTAACAAATCGAAGAAATTATCCTCCATCACCAGCTGCTCTAGATCCATTTCAATCGTGATCATTCGCGCCTGCGAACTAGCAGAAATGGTCAACTCGTTCGTCTGGTGATTAATTGAAACTTTTAATTCCGTCTCTCCCAAATTCAAATCTTTTTGATCACGGAAGTAATAAATATTTTCATAGTTTAATTGATTTTTAGAGCGGATCACCATAACAGCCTCTTCTGGCAAGAGTCCCCCTAGTACGTCTTTTTCCAAGACTACATCCACCTGTTTCGAAACATTGGATTCAATCCCAACGGTCCATTCCTTCGAAAACGCTCTTTTTCCATTAAAGTCCATCACAACCAATTCAATTTCGTCCTGGTAAGGCTCTAATCGATCATTCACAACCCAAATGCCCATATCCTCTCCTGGCGTATGATCAAGCGTTAAAAGAATCGGACGGTAGAATTTCCGTGCATAATGATAGGACGCCTTTGGCAACAAGTAATAATCAATCACAGACCAACTGGTACCCGGCCAGCAGTCATTTAACTGCCAAAACAATGCCCCGCTTGTATGAGGCTTATTACGCCTGTAATGCTCAATACCATATTTCAAGCCCTCGGCCTGAGTTAACATGGAAAAAGAAATATACTCCTCTAAATCCTTTGGAGCCCCTGTATATCCTTCCATTAACAGAATCCCTTTTGGATGGTGGATATCCTTGTTACGGTACGCCATTTCTTCACTGCCCCAGAAAAATTGATCTTTAGAGATATTCCGTTCTAAAGTATATCGATTAGAAGAGGCGTGCATACCAAACTCACTTGCAAAAAGAGTAGTATCAATTTTAAAATTTTTAAAGGACAGACCTTCAATACTGTAATTCACTCTTTGCGGTTCGCCAAACGTTCTTGGCTCAATATTTCCATGCCACACCTGCCAATTATGGGTGTCACCCACTTCTCTTGAGTTATGATCATTTCCGCCGAAAGGTGAACTTGGCCAGAACAATCTTGTTGGATCAAGTTCTTCTAACAATTCCGGCATCAATTCGTGATAGATTTTTTCACCGTAGAATGGATGCGTGATTTCACCCGATGAATAAAGCGCCTCATACAGCCAATCATTCTCATTGTTGCCGCACCAGATCGCCAAGCAAGGATGATTCCGCAGCCGTTTTACCACCTGATCAATTTCATTCCGAACATTTACCATAAAGTTTTTATTATAATCAGGATAAAGCGCGCACGAAAACATAAAATCCTGCCAGACTAATATCCCTAGTCGATTACATTCTTCATAAAAGACGTCTTTTTCATAGATGCCGCCGCCCCAAACGCGCAGCATATTCATATTCGCATCCTTAGACATCTTGATTAAATGCTTGTACCGGGAATCCGGTACCGCTCCGATGAAACTATCAATCGGAATCCAATTTGCACCTTTGGCAAAAAGCTTTTCTCCGTTTAATACAAACGTAAAAGAAGGATTTCCCGCTTCGTCCGTCTGCTGCACTTCAATCGTGCGAATTCCTAAGCTTTCACGGGATTCATCAATCTTCTCACCATTGGCAAGCAATTCAACCTTTAATTGATACAAATACGGCTCTCCTACATCATGGGTCCACCATAACTTCGGGTTCGGTACCTCTAAAATGACCGTTGCTTTTCTACCATTAACCTTTGCATTAGCTAAAAAACTCTCATCACCATGCGTTAAGCTCGCCTGAATCTCATAATCTTTTTCTTTCATATACTTAGTAATTTCAACATCCACTTCGACAATCGCTTTTTCAGAAGAAATGGATAATGTCTTCGCAAAAACATGATCAATCTTGGCAATGGTTATTTTCTTTAAATGAACATCCTTCCAAATCCCCGCTGCAACTAAGCGCGGACCCCAATCCCAGCCGTAATGGCTTTGTGCTTTTCGTGTCCAGATTCGTTTTTTACTAAACCCGGACCAATAATATTGAACCTTCTCCTTCACATGCACATGAACGGGGTCAAATTTAACGGCTAAAGTATTTTTTCCTTGCTTCAGCTCCCGTGTCACTTCAAAGGTATGGCTGATAAACATATTATCAGTTGAGCCGAGCTCAACTCCGTTCAGATAAACGGTAGCAAAGGTATCCAGTCCTTCAAAATCTAACTCATAGCGGACACCGTTGGAAAGTTCTTCATTGAATTCAAACGTATTCCGATACCACCAAACCTTTTCTTCCACCCACTGGCATTTCAGATCATTATGACCGAAAAAGGGATCCTCAATTAGATTCCGTTCTATTAAGGTAGAATGAACATCACTAGGGACTTTGGTGGTCATCCAAAAATAATCAATATATTCAGGAGAAGCTACTTCAAGGTCTCGAGCAGCCCCAACATCAAAATGTCGCAGTTTCCAGTTTTGATTTAACAACATTGCCATGTCACCTGCCTTGTTTTTTCAGATAAAAGGCCAAAATCGGGGAAACTGATTTTGGCACTAAAAAAATTATTCAAAATATGTCAAAGAATCAAGGATTTCTCGTACGCTTAACTCTGCACAAGCCATAGATGTATCGGCCACTCCATAAAACATTTTGACCACATCACCTTCAACAACTGCTCCGCAGGAAAAGACAACATTTCCAAAGAATCCTTCTACTTCATAATCAGCTTCCGGCTCTAGAATTGGTTTATCAGAGCGGGCAATGACCTTTGTAGGATCCTCTAAATCTAGTAAAACCGCACCCATACAATAGCGGTGGTCCTTAGATGCTCCGTGGTAAAGCTCAAGCCAGCCTTTTTCCGTTTTAAACGGAACTGCTCCTCCACCCATGCGTGCGCTATCCCACATACCCGAACGTAAACCTAATAAATGCTTGTGATTTCCCCAGTGTAAGAGATTGGTAGATTCCGCAATCCACATTTCTGGCTCCCCCGTACTTTTCGGAACAGGGCGGTGGATTGCATAATATTTTTCGTTAATTTTTTCTGGAAAAATTAACACGTCCTTGTTTTCCGGCGCAAAAATCATCCCATGATGCTCAATCGTCACAAAATCCTTTGTGGAAACCAGGGACTCTCCAACCCCAACAGGTGACACGGCGCTAAAATAGATATAGTAGGTATCCTCTATTTTGGTAATGCGCGGGTCTTCAATTCCAAACGTTTCAAGCTTATTAGACGGATAGACAAATGGCTTTTCATCAATTGAGAAATTGTGGCCGCCATCCTTGCTTCTGGCAATCCGTAAATAGGATAAAGAAGTTAAATAGGCAAACCCTTGGTTTTCACCATTCATCCGAATTACACGTGGATCAGAAAAATCATAGGCCGGATCGTCTAAACGAAACTCTAAAATCTCCAATTCATTTGTTTCCGGCTGATAAATTGGCGCTTTGATAATTTGAGGATTTTCGCTAATCGGACGCTCTGCCACACGAAGCAGCATGATAATTTCATTATTATAAGTGGTAACGCCTGCATTAAACGCACCAATTACTTCAAAATCTGGGCGATGCGGCGAAACATGCGCTGGAGTAACTAACGGGTTCTCTTCATATCGATATACGTTCATTTTTATAGACTCCTTTTAATAAAAATATTGGTTAATGATCATTTTATCTGCGAAAAATCATGATTTATCTGCGTAAAATCATTTTTATCTGCGTTACTCACTTATTTATCTGCGTAACGAAAAAGCATGATTATTTTTCAAACTTCAAAAACGGGTCCACAATCCTAATCTTCTGCGCATCCGCATCACTAATCCCTGCATAAACATCAGCAGTGCCGTCACCATTCCGAACCAATCCGCCGCTAAACACGACATCCACCAAATCCGGACGCTTCGAAGGTCCCGGCAAGAATTGACTTCTCGTCGCAATTAACTCGATATCGGAAAACTCACCGGTATCAGGATTCAGCGCAAATACCATTGGATAATAATGACGATTACCTTCCTCATCAAATGAAGCAATATGCCCTAACACACCGACTAAGCCGTTTGACAACAAATGCGGCTCGTTGGCACCGCCCCATTGTTCATCTATAAATTGACCTTCCAGCAACGGAGCTCCATTAATCACATCAATCGTTAATTCAGCTAAAGAGGAAATACGTGTCCAACCAATTTTCCCTCTGCCGCCTTTCTCCCCTTGCGGCCTTGTTAACACTCCAATACTTCCATCCTTAAGCTCAACAAGTCGAAGATCCTTCATCCCGTCTGGACCCTTAGCAAATTCGCGTAGATCGGCAATCGACTTCCCTTTATAAAAAACCGTCCGCCAGCCAAGTGCTTCCTCAAGTGTTGGATGTGGAAAAGTTTGTACACCACCCAAGACTAGCTCGCCCGCAATTCTTGTAAAAAAAGGATCCTGCAAAGCAAATACCGGTGCACCTTCTCTCGGAACCCACTCGCCATTTCGCTCAACAAAGAAAAATACTTCCGATTGTTCACTGTCACGTGATTCAACCCGGCCCGCAATCACCTTTTTACCTTGATCCTCAAACGGAGCGGTAATATTATAAACATCCTTTTCACCAATGCCAGCAAATACAATTTTCTCGGCATTTGCCGGTAGGGCTCTTGAAGAAAGTTCCTCTAACAGTTGTTCACAGGTCTTAACATTCCCTTTCGTTAAAACGGTCATCTTGATAAAACCTCCTTTATAATCAACGCCTCATTTTCAAAAACTGTAATCCCTTCACCCAGTTCAAGATCATTCCGCTTAGTAGACAACAAAAACTCCAAGTTCTCTCCCAAACCGTCAACCACTCTCACCACGTCCGAAAAATTCAACAACACAATTACCTTTTCAATCCCATCGGTTCGACCAAAGGAAATCATTCCATCCTCATACCGAAGAAATTCATAATCTCCTACTTGTAAGGAAGCATGTTCCCCCCGTAGCCCAAGCAAGCTTTTATAAAAAGAAAGCATCGAATCTGGATCATCTAACTGATCCGCGACATTGACCTCAAGAGCATCATCCGGAACCGTAATCCACGGTGGAACATCAGAAAACCCAACAAATTCACTCTCATCCCACTGCATCGGAGTACGTGACTTATCACGGCTCTTTTCATTGGCGACCCGCAATGCTTCCTCAGAAGTTTTGCCCGATTCCAATGCCAGCTTATAACCCATTAACCCTTGAACATCCTTCATTTTGTTGATATCATCGGTCACCCAATCCCTCATGCCAATTTCATCACCAAAGTAGATAAACGGAACGCCCTTAGCTGTTAGCATCAGGGCAGCCACTAACTTAGCCCTGTCCAAATCACCGCCAAATCTAGAAATAAACCGCGACATATCATGACTGGAAAAGAATAGAGTGGGAATCTGATCCTCCCGATACGCCTCCTCCGTAGCCACTAACCCGCGGAAAATCCGCTCACTGTCAAACGTTTCAACACTGCCAATATTAAAATTGAACACGACATCCAAAGACTCAAGCCCCGAATAGCGTTTTAAAATCTCGAGGTCCTCGGAACCTACCTCGCCAACAAGGAATTTATCAGGATATTGATGCACAAACGCTGCAATCTCTTCAATAGTCGTTAAAATTCCTTCTTGGTCTTTATCGTATAAGTGAGTTTGTTCCTCACCTACATACGGATTATCTTGATAAGAATCATTCACCTTTAAAAAGTTGATTA
This sequence comes from Bacillus salipaludis, assembly GCF_030938565.1. Classification (GTDB taxonomy): domain Bacteria; phylum Bacillota; class Bacilli; order Bacillales; family Cytobacillaceae; genus Neobacillus; species Neobacillus salipaludis_A. The sequence continues at coordinate 164,936 of NZ_JAVGVR010000001.1, forward strand.
CATCCAGACGGAAGCCGTCTACTTCCTTTTCCAGCCAAAACTTCATGACGTCAAACATCGCCTTTTTCACTTCAGGATTGGTCCAATTTAAATCGACCTGTTCCTTAGCAAAAGCATGGTAATAATATTGCCCCGTCGTCTCGTCATATTCCCAGGCAGAGCCGCCAAAGAACGATTCCCAATTATTTGGCTCATTCCTCCATAAATACCAATCCCGTTTCGGATGATCCTTGGATGACTTAGACTCTTGAAACCATGGATGCGCAGAAGAAGTGTGGTTCAACACTAAATCAGCAATCACCCTAATCCCCCGCTGATGAGCCTCTTTAATAAAAACCTCAAAATCAGCCATCGTGCCATAATCCGAATCAATTTCATAATAATCCGCGATATCATAGCCATTATCGACCTTGGGAGATGGATAAAAGGGAGTAAGCCACAAGCCATTGACTCCCAGGTCTTTTAAATAATCAAGCTTGGAGGAAATTCCGGCAAAGTCACCGATTCCATCCCCATTTCCATCCTTAAAGCTCGGCATATAAATTTCATAAAAAACGGATTGTTTCCACCACTTCGTCATTTATAAAGGCTCCACTTCTGTTATTTAAGAGTAAACTGCATTCCCTCTTGGAACTTTTTCGCAAATAGCAAGAAGATGATAATAATTGGTAGTGTTAGTAATACAGATGCCGCATACATCGGACCTGGATATCCGCCATATGGACCGAACATTTGCGACAAGAGAACATTCAGTGTGAGCATATTATCGCTTTTTACCACCAACATATCCCATAAAAGCTCTGTCCATCTTTCCATGAACAAGAACAAGAAGATAACCGTTGTAATCGATTTAGACATCGGCATGACGATTTTGAACATAATTTGCAGATCACTAGCCCCGTCCAATTTCGCCGCTTCAATAAATGTATCCGGTATTGCCTTGAAGAAGTTTGTATACATAAATACTGCCCATAAACTAACGGCCTTCGGCAAAATCATTCCCCAGTAAGAGTCATACATTCCAATGCGTTGAATGACTAGGAACGTTGGAATTAATAGAATGATCGCCGGGAAGAACATTTGAAAAAGAATGACGTTGTTGATTGTATCCCTACCTTTAAACTGGATTTTCGCTAACGCATAGGCCACCATAATCCCAGTGGCCATCATCAAAAGTGTAGATACAGCTGAAACGACAAAGCTATTAAAAAATGCATGTAGCCAAGGTCTTGGAATAACCGCTTCTCCCCCAGCTAACAACCAGTGATACGATTTCATTGTGAAATGAGTCGGAAACAGTTTTTTATCCACTTGATCCCAATCAGCAAAAGAATTCAAGACCATATAAATATAAGGAAAAATCATAATCAATAAGAGAACAATGGCAATCAGGTAACGAAACCACAATCCTTTATTCTTAGCTCCAGCCATTTCGTTTCCCCCACAATTCTAAAAGTTTTCGGATAATGAAAATGGAAATAAACGTGACAACGGAAGCGATAATCGCAATAGCAGAAGCATAGCCTGCTTGAAGATTTGAAAATGCACGTGTAAAAATCTCCATTTGCCATGTATTGGTTGCAAAGTCTGGTCCGCCGCCTGTTAATTGATACACTTCGGTGAAGATCCCGAAGGTAACTCCAATCGCTAAGATTAACACCGTAAATAATGCAGGGTATAAGAGTGGAAAGGTAATTTTCCAAAAACGCTGCCATGGGTTAACTCCATCAATTAGCGCCGCTTCATAGACTTCTTTACTAATGCTTTCAAAACCGGATGTTAAAATCAGGGCATAGTATCCAGTGAACTTCCATGCAATAATCAGCGCCACGACGAACAGTGCGGCAAAAGGTGTACCGAGCCAGTCAATATCCAAGCCAAGAGACTTTCGCAAAAATTCATTCACCGGACTGTTGTAGGATAAAATCCCTTTTACGATCAGCGATGATACAACACCGGAAGCTAAATACGGCAGGAAGAAGCCGATTAAAAACACGCCTTTAAATTTTGGCAATCCATGAATGATTAGAGCCACAATAATCGATGAAGCCACAACCATTGGCACAAATAAAGCCATAAATTTAAACGCAACGAAAAATGCACTTTGCACACCCGGACTTTTAAAGGCTGCGGCATAATTTGCAATTCCTACAAAACTAAACGTCGGTGCAATTAAATTCCAATCTGTAAACGATAAAAACAGGGACCACACAAGTGGGATGAGAAAAAATACGACCGCATATATAAGATAAGGACTGGCAAATAGCCAGCCCAACCTTCCTTGCTTTGTGCTCATTATTTAAGAGCCCCCTCAATTGCCTTTTGCATATCTTCCCATCCAGCTTTCGGATCTTTCTCACCTTTTACAACTGGATTGAAAGCTTGTTGACCAATTAAGGTCTGAATATCATTGTATTTTGCGTTATCCATTGGCGGAATCGCATTTGGAACGGCTGCAGCATATGGTTGTAATGCTGGGTTTTTATCAAAGAACGCTTTAAAGGCATCATTTGTTGTTAAATCATCACGAGCAGGTGGCAAGCTTGTTTTTTCAAGCCATTTCACATCATTATCAGGATTTGAATACACCCATTGAATGAATTTCATTGCTGCTTGCTGTTGTTCTTTTGTTGCAGAAGCGTAAATGACAAGACCTTTTGTATCAGCAAATGTCTTAACATTTGTTGTATCCATACCATCCGGAACTGGCGGCGTAGTTAATGTATACGTTTCGTTAAATTTCATATTAGGATATTTATCTGCCCAGTATGGAATCGTCCATGGACCAACATCAATGAATACCCCTAATCCAGATTCAAATGGATCTTTTGCTTGTCTTGTTAATAAAGCTTTTTCCTTATTAAGATCGTTCATTAAACCAAGTACTTTTTCTCCGGCTTGTTGGTCACCTGTGAATTTCGTTCCTTCGACAAACTTGTTACCATTGGAAGCCGCATCATAGAGCATGAAGAAGTCAAACCATCTTTTCCATGCAGTTGGGTCAGCAAGGTCTGCTTTCGCCCAAACATATTTATCCGGATATTTTTCTTTTAATTTCTTTGCTACATCTAACATTTCGCTATAGGTTTTTGGCGGCTCATTAAAGCCTAGCTTTTTCAAAATATCGATTCTCCAGCCAAATAACATCGCATTGGAGTAGATTGGCAGTACATACTGATGACCGTCAGCAAACTCCCAGCCCTTCATCGTGTTTTCCATATGACGTTCTTGTTTTACTTTATCCCAACCATCTAATGTGTCTAAAGGTACCAATGCTTTACTATCAGACAATTGGGCCGCAAAACCGCGGTTAATATTTTCCGACATCGTTGGAGCACTTTTCCCTGCAATGGCTGATTGAATACTTGCCTCTGATGTTGGACTTTCCTTCATTGGACTTACATTCACTTTGATTTTAGGATTTTCTTTCGTAAACTCCGAAGCTACTTCCTTCCAATACACTTGCTGTGTTGGGTTTGGTGCAGCCCAGAAATCAATGGTTGTTACCCCATCCTTTGAACTTGCCGTTTTTGTATCGGTGTTTCCAGTAGAGCAAGCTGCCAGTCCGCCAAGAGTAAGGGAAGCTGCAAACAATACAGACGCCACTTTTTTAATTTTCATCCTAACCCCTCCGATTATTAAATATCATTACCAAATTTAGCAATTTGATCTGAAAAAATGTTGTTTTCATTCAAACTAGTAATCTAATAAAAACTGAAATCCAATGATCCGCGAAAAAATGATTGGCAGCGCTATCATTGTCTTTTAAAAAAAAGTAAAATAAAAAGTGTAATGAACTTTAAAAATGGAATATGTGCCAAAATCCCTCACTTCTAAAACGATTTTATCATTACAAATAATTCTGTAATGCAATAACCAACATTACAATTACATTATTACACCGTGATTTTGTAATGTCAAACATAATTTTAAGAAAAATTTACAAAAACAAAACAAAATTTCCCTAATTAATCTTTTAATATAATGTTGAATTATCCATTTTGTAACGTTACAATATAATTACAAAATAAATTATGTAAATTGACTTGATCGTGATCAATAAAGGGAGAACATTTAGATATGAATAAAAAAGTGTCCATGCAGGATATCGCAGACCACCTAAATATATCGAAAAATTCGGTTTCTCAAGCATTGTCTGGGAAACCAGGAGTAAGTGAGGAAACAAGGCGTCTTGTTCAAATGACAGCTGAGGAACTTGGCTATCGCTATTCAACAACAAGGAAACAAAATCAACTTGATCAAAAGAACCCTAGAAATATTGCCTTAATCGCTTCGGAATACGCCTTTTCCCTCAAAAGCTTTTTCGGTGAAATTTACTTAAGCGTTGAAAAAGAAGTAAGAGAACGAGGAATGAATTTATTTATTGAATCCATTAATCAGGAAGCAAAAGAGAAACTGCAGCTTCCCTCCTTGCTAGCCAATCATGAGATGGATGGAATTTTAATTTTATCTCATATCAGCACAGATTATATTGCAAAAATAATCGACACGGGTATTCCTACCGTATTAATTGACCATCACTCCCCCTATCTGCAGGCAGATTCGATTTTAACGAATAATCGATTTGGTGCTTATACGGCAGTTGAACATTTAATCCAGTTTGGGCATCGTGACATCGCCTTTGTCGGCAATGTGGACATTTCTCCTAGCTACCAGGAACGATTAGAAGGCTATCTACTCGCTTTAAAAAGATATAGAATTGAACCAAATCCGGAGTTTATTTTTGCAAATGCCCAGGAAGATCAAGAGGGAATCCATCATATTTTCGACAGCCTGTCGACTAAGCCTTCAGGATGGTTTACTGTAAATGACGGACTTGGCTTCCTTGTCACATCAGGATTACAGCAAAAGGGCTTTAAAGTGCCAGAAGATGCCTCTGTCTGCAGCTTTGATAATGGGCAGCTATCCCAAATTGCCATCCCAAAAATAACCACGATGGATATCGATTTAAATTACTATGGCAGCAAAGCAGTTGAGCAGCTTTGCTGGCGGATGGAGAATAAAGCTGAACCAGTTCATGAAATCCTATTGCCAACCAAGTTAATTGTGAGAGAATCGACTTCAAATAAAAAAGAGTAATTTGAGTTCGATAAAAAAGCCCGCTTTTAAGAAAAAGCAGGCTTTTTTTATTGGTCTTCCCACCCTCACCAACTCTATTTTGCCCTCAAAATAGTTTGAAAATTCAAAAAAGTGATTTGACTTTTTAAATATACAAGAATTATAATGTTTTTTGTTAACATATGGTAACGTTACAAAGTCTCTTTATGTAATGAAACATCCCTTTTTGTTAACGCTTGCAATCATTTTTGAAAGGAGGATGGATCTGACACTCCCTCTCAGTTAGTACATCATGTGATTCGACACAAAGGGCCACAAGAAATCAATGAGTTAAATTCATTTTATTTAGGAGTGGTTTTTTTGAAGAAAATCAAGATTTTACTTTCTCTTATTCTTTTATTATCTTTTGTATCTCCAGTTTCTGCTAAGGAAACACAAAATCCAGGAATCAACATCAATTTATCTCATCTCAATTTTCTTAATGAAGAAGTCACGATTGATGGAAAAGACATGCTCTTCACCCATATTTATTCTGAATATCCTAACTATCAATGGGTAGATGCATCGGGAGAAGGAATTGCATGTGTAGATGATGTCGCCCATGCCACAATCGTCTATTTAAATGACTATGTACAGACAAAAAATAAGGATTCTCTTGAAAAAGCAAGAAACGCTCTCAACTTTGTCATGTACATGCAGGCTGAGGATGGGGAGTTCTATAACTTCATCAACAAGGATCTGTCGATTAATAAGACGGGTTCTACCAGCAAAAAATCATTTGACTGGTGGGCAGCAAGAGGAACCTGGGCATTAGGATATGGATATAAAGTATTCAGCAAAGCCGATCCAGCATTTGCAAAAGAATTAAACAATAGCTTTTTACTTGCAAACAAAGCTCTTCAAAAGAAATTAAACGAAAAATACGGAGAATATACAACGATTCATGGATATCAGGTTCCTGCCTGGATTGATGGATTCGATGCGATGTCCAATGCCTTATTGGGACTATCAGAATATTATTCTATCAACCATAACCCTGTCGTAAAAGATTCTATGATCAAGATTGGGGAAGGGTTAACAAAGTTTCAGTTCGGTAGTTTTGATGAATATCCATACAGTGCACATCTTGATTGGGGCGGATCACTAACACTATGGCATGCCTGGGGAAGCTCACAAACCTTCGCATTAGCGAAAGCGGGTAATGTTTTACATAAACCAAAATGGATTCAATCCGCTAAAAAAGAGGCAGATTATCTGTTTACTCATATTCTTGTTACGGGCATGATAAAAGAAATGGCTCCGACCATGGCAAAGGATGAACAAATTGCTTATGGAGTCGATATGCTTGTACAAGGATTTTCTGAACTTTCAAAGGTGACCCATAATAAAACCTATGCAAAATATGCAGGTTTAGCCGCATCCTGGTTTACCGGAAACAATGATGCACAATTTGTGATGTATGATCCAAACACCGGCAGAGGCTATGATGGCATTAACGGGGTGACGAAAAAAGTGAATATGAATTCCGGTGCGGAATCCACGATTGAAGCTTTAATGGCTTTACAATCCATCCGTAACCTCCCAGATGCACAAAAATATTTATATGCAAAAACAACCAAGCGACATACAAACTCTGTGCTAGAAGCAGAGCAGTTCTCAACGTCTAATGGCAATCCGCAAATCATAAAACCAGAAAGCACATGGACGGGTGACGCATCCTATAGCGGCGACATCGTAGGATTGGTTCCTGGGGACAGTCTCCAAACAACATATAATAGCAATAAAAAAGAAGATGTTATTTTATATGCTGCAGTTGAAAAGAAACATCTCCCTCAAGGTGACCTTTTCGTAGATGTATATGTAAATAACAATCTGGTTGGAAGTTCTAATGTTGCCGATTCACCTGACACAGACTATTTAACACTTGTGAAGGTTGGAAAATTTGCTGAACTGAATGCAGGCAGTAATACAATCACTGTTTCAATACGCGGCAGAAAAAGCACAACAGTACACTTAGACAATATTATTGTTCAGCCTGCAGTAGAATCCGTACTCTTTCAAACAGAGAATAATAGGATTAAACTAGAGCGGGACTTTATTCATAAGAAAAATTTTGTTAAAGAATATAAAGAAAAATAATATATTTTTTCTATTTCTTCAAGCTCACTTATATTTTTATAGGTGAGCTTTCTTTATATAGCATCATTAAAGATAGCTCTTAGCCATTCTTCTTAATATCTGTCGTAAAAGGACAATCCTCGAGCAAATTTTTCTTTAAACAAACGTTTGATTAGAATCACTAAAACCTTTGATATATAAAGATTTCTACCATTATTTCCATAAAAAAGTTGTCGAACCTTGCAGGGGATTAATGAAAGTTTAATTTGTGATTTATGTTTTTTTAAAATATTCTACTTATAATACCCTAATAGGCAATGGAAAGAAGGTAGACGGTTTAATGCCAAATTACTTTTTTAAAGGCTTATTCTGGGGTTGTTTGATCAGCATACCGCTTTGGGTTTGTTTTATATATTTTATAGTTTCCTAATCTAGTCCTATACAATGGAGGAAATCATGGAGAAAAAACGTAAAAGTAAACGAAAAATCGTTGGTTTTAGTATTTTGGGTGTTATGGTGATTGCGATTGCAGCCCTTGCTATTGGGTATCAACAATTGCAGCCCAAAAATCATTTCAAAAATGTCCCCGTGGTTAGTTCAGCTAATACCAATCAAACCGTAAAACCGCCAAAAAACGGTGTGTTTAACGTGTTATTAATAGGATCTGACCAGAGAAAGGGGGATAAAGCCGGTCACTCTGACTCGATGATGCTCGTCCATGTCGATTTACAAAAGAATCAATACCATGCAGTCAGTATTCCGCGTGATACACGGGTTCATTTAGATGGCTATGGCTACACAAAACTGACAAGTGTCCAATATATCATGCAGGCGACAAAAGGAAAAAAAGCAGGCGTAGAGGCGGCCGTCAAAGCAGTTGGAGAACTTACTGGGGTTCCGATTAACTACTATGTAGAAACCAATTATTGGGGTTTCCAATCGATGGTGGACGCTATAGGCGGCATTGATATGCATGTTCCTTTCAATGTGACCTTAACCCATCCATGGTATAAAGAAAATAAAAATAAAGTGATCCAAGCCGGCACTCATCGTTTCGATGGAAAAATGGTGACAGAGGTAGTGCACGAACGCTATTCACTAAAAAATGGAGAATATGGCCGCCAACAATTGCAAGAAGAGGCGATGAAGGGAATTGCAAAAAAGGCGTTAGATCCAAGTAATCTAACAAAACTGCCTTCATTGATCCAATCAATCCCGGATTTTGTTGTAGCAACCAATATGTCGACATCCGATATGCTAAGCCTTGGTCTATCGGTAAAAGACTTTAATCCCAACAAACAATTGACGTACTACCAATTACACGGTGTAGGTCAAACCATGTACGATGATATCCTAAAAGCAAACAACGCAGAGATTGTTTTGGATTCGCAGCAAATAAAAGGAATAATGTCCAAGTACTTTTAACGGGGAAAAAATCGCAAAGTGACATGAATCATCATTGTCACTTTGCGATTTTTTTAATTCGACAAATTTCAGCGGTGCCTGTCACTGTTCGGCTTTGATGTATAATCGAGTAAGAGTTTGTATCTCTTTTTGATTGAGATTGAAAGGAGTTCGTGATAGAGATTAAAGCTGTTTTCTTCGATTTGGATGATACGTTGCATGATCATCAGGTCCCTTTTGCCAATGCCCTGCTTCATACTTTTTAAAATTGGCCCTCCATGCCTGATTTCAATACGGCATATAAAAAATTCAGAGCTGATAGTGGTCATTTTTGGAAGGATTACACGCAAGGGAACATTTCTTTGGAACTGCTCAGAATCATGGCTACATTAGAAAGCCTCAGCACTGGGATATCTGAGCAAGAGGCCATGCAGTTTCAGGAAAAACTATGAAAATAATCTACAGAACCTCATCTTATTTACAGAGGCACCTTCTGTTTTCAACGCATTAAAAAGAAAGGGGAATGCGGGAATGATTCAACACAATGTATTAGGTGTTCATACGGTTGGAATCTATTCCCTAAAGATGAACAAGTAGGCATTTGCCTTTATCTATGCGAACAGTCAGGAAGAGGCCATCCAATTCTATGTCCAATCCTTTAATAAAGCTCCATTGAACTGTCACGAATATCCGCTAGATTTGGAGCTTACTAGAGGAAATGGTGTCATTTCGTTTCGGGACATGAAGAAGGAATTCAAGAGTTTTCCGGCTATTGCGGGATGTTTTACGAGGGGGTGATAGTTTCTGATGGGGGCAATCTCTTTTTGTTAGAACGATAGCCAGTTAAGTTCGTGTTATGAAACCTCGGGGATGTATAGATAACCCTTACGGGCTATTTGATCTGCTTTTTTGTTTCCATTTTATTTACCTATATTATTAAATTTTGAATACCCCATTTATATATATAAATAATCCCCCTCCTCCATCAATTAAGACATCACGAAAAGATGGCACCCTTGCCATTAACAACAAGGGTGCCGCTATTTATAATTCAAACCTAAAAAGAAGATTATCGAGCTAATATATCATTTACCTTCTGCATCAAAGCCTCTTGAAGTGATAAAAGCTTCTCTTGACTATCCTCCAACGATTCACCTTTCACCGCAAAATAGAACTTCGCTTTTGGCTCTGTTCCAGAAGGACGAAGGCAGAACCATGAACCATCTGCTAAATAGTATTTTAAAACGTTCGATTGAGGTAAATCGATTAAACTCTCAACACCCTTTTCAACCCTTAAAGAAGTCGAATAGTCTTCACTAGCCGTAACTTCTATTCCAGCCATTTCTTTTAAACTTTCATTTCTAAAGGTATCCATTAATGCAGCAATCTGTTCTGCCCCATCTTTTCCTTTCAAGGTAATCGATTGAAGACCTTCTTTATAGAAACCATACTTTTCAAAAATAGCCAGTAAGCCTTCATACATGGTCATGCCTTTAGATTTATAATAAGCAGCCACTTCCGCTGCAAAAATGGCCGATTGGACCGCATCCTTATCACGGACAAAGTCGCCGATCAAATAACCATAGCTTTCTTCGTATCCAAAGAGGAAGGTATTCTTTCCAGTCTGTTCAAACTCATTAATCTTTTCTCCAATGAATTTGAAGCCTGTTAGAGTATCTATCGCGCCCATGCCATAATGTTCCGCAATGGCACGGCCAATTTCGGATGTCACAATGGTTTTAATCACCACTCCATTATCTGGAAGGATCCCCTTTGCTTGCTTTTGAGAAAGAAGATACTCAAGCATTAAAGCCCCCATTTGGTTACCGGTTAAAACGACATATTCTCCATCGTTATTTTTAACCGCTACTCCTAAACGGTCTGCATCTGGGTCTGTTGCCATGAGGATATCCGCATTGATTTGTTCCCCATATTGGATGGCTAACTTGAAAGCAGCATGCTCTTCCGGGTTTGGAGAGGTAACAGTTGAAAAATTCGCATCCGGCAATTCCTGTTCCTTTACAACCGTAACATTTTCAAACCCAAATGCTTTTAGTCCGGCACGAACCGGCTTATTTCCTGTACCATGTAACGGGGAATATACAATCTTCAGATCCTTTGCTACATTGGCTACTAGCTCTGGATTTAGCTGCAATGTTTTTAATTGTTCAATATAAGCGTTATCAACTTCTTCACCTATGTAGGTTAATAAACCACTTGCAAGAAGCTCCTGCTCTTGGGCAACTTCTACTGTAAGCTCATTTTCAACAGCGTTTACATATTTGATAATGGTATCTGCTGCTTCAGGTGGAAGCTGGCCGCCATCTTCCCCATAAACTTTGAAGCCATTGTATTCAGGTGGATTATGGCTCGCCGTAATCACGACTCCGGAAAAAGCATTTAAATAACGAACAGCAAATGAAAGAACCGGTGTTGGATGAAGTTCTTCAAACACATATGCCTTAACCCCATGCTTGCCAATTGTTTTAGCAACCTCTAAAGCAAACTCAGGTGATTTATGGCGGGAATCATAAGCGATAACCACTCCACGTTGTTTGGCTTTCTCACCTTGTTCTGTGATGTATAGAGCAAGTCCTTCTGCTGCTCTACGGATCGTGTAAATATTTAAGCGATTGATTCCAGGACCAAGCTCTCCTCTCATACCTCCTGTACCGAATTCTAGGTGTTTATAAAAACTGTCTTCTAGTAAACTTTTATTACTTTCCTCTTCACGTAATTTCCCTCTTAATTCTTGATCTAATCTAGTAAATGAAAACCATTTTTCTGAGTTATCTAGCCAAGTCAACCTAAACTCCCCTTCCTCTATAGCCCTATAAAAAGTTTTATTTTTTAGTAAGTCTGTAACTATTTTAATCATTATCTTTCTACAAAAAAATACCCACATTAATTTTTAATACGTTTTTTTATATAATTTGAAAGTATGAACATTTAAATTCCCAATAAATCAATTTCTACATATTAGTTAATCGGAACCCCTTAAATGACAGTAGTAACTTTAGAAAATATACTGCTCTCCTGCATTCATAAAAGGCACCCTTTAATTACTAATATTGTGTAATTTACCGTGCCAAAATACGAAATAATTATGTCGTTATTGGCCAAATATGCAACTTTTAAGAATTAATTTTTTTATTCGAAATAACTCTTATTTATTTTTTGACTACATTTTACAATTCCCGAGAATTTGGTCATACGGAATCTTTATTACGCATTTTTATCACCCTTGCCGGCGCGCCCGCAACAACGGAATAAGGTGGTACATCTTTTGTTACAACAGAATTCGCACCAATAATTGAGTGTTCTCCAACTGTGATTGGTCCAAGTATCACAGTGCCGGCTCCAATAGAAACATTATTATCTATTGTTGGATGATACCTATAGCCATCTGTATTTTTGTCGTCTTTCGCACCAAGAGTTACATTCTGTCTAATTACTACATTATCTTTTATAATTGAATCGCCACCAATTACAACGCCCATTCCATGGCTGATGGTTACTGTTTTAGACAACTTGGCTCCCGGTTCAATTTCAATACCAGTAAAAGAACGGCTAAGCATAGTAATAAAACGTGCTAATGGTTTTAATCGGTGATTCCACAGCAAATGAGCTAATCTGTGAATAACAATAGCTTGTACACCTGGGTTTACGATAAAATGATACAACTTCTTTGGTAAATTCATTACAATATCCCCCCATAAACTTCCAATTGGCTTTTAATCTAATCTTTTTAATATTGTACTTTTTACAATTCCCTCCCCACTTCATCACGTAAGAAATACACGCCTAACTATACTGCACCAATACAAAATATCAATTAAGAAATAATATTATAGTCTTTGTCTAATGGTAAAAACTCAGAAATAGAAATGTGAGCATCACATTTAGGGGAGGAAGGTATTATCTCTTTGAGTTCACAAGAATATTTTTTATCCAATCTATTAAATATTGAATTACATTGTACAGAAACCCCCCCCTTATGTTGAATTTGGTAGATAAGTAAAAGGGGGGTAAAACAATGGTATAAATTTATTCAATAGAGTATAACTGTCCAACTTGTAAAACTTTTGTCCCCATCACAAAGGGACACATTTTTATTGAAACAAATAAAATTTAAAAGTTCGTTCAGAAGATGGTGAATTCTGCGGTAACGAAACTATTTAAAAAAAGGAGACTATTCCGTTTGAGTGACTGGATAGTCTCCTTTTTGTTTAATATACATAATCATTTATCTAATTCACCAAGTTCGAATTAGTTATTTAATGAATGATTATCCGTTGTTACTTGAACATCTACAGATGAGCCATTACCATCTACGTAAGGAGTTCCAGGAATACCTCTAGTAATTTTTTTCCCATAATCAAACCATGCTACTCCTCCATCTTTATTTTTACCGCCTGCTATATTCCATGATGGCTCAGTTGAACCTGAAAGACCACTAATTATACATTTATAAGCGTGTCCATTAAATGTAGCTGGAACGATATACTGACCTGCAAAATAGTAGTGGTTAGGTGACCAAACAGACGTTATCTTGTTATTCGAGGTATTTTCAGCAACCAACATATTTTGAGCGTTTTTAATGTAAATACTTCTGCTTCCATCTAACCAGGATTTTACTTTATTTCGTGTAATATGTGCTCCGTTTACTCCTCCTATTGAAATACCATGTCCTTGTGTATCAATAATGGTATTATCTGTTAACGTGATATCCAAAGCTGAATTATAACTCGTATTATTTGCATCTCCAATTGAAATTCCTGTTGAACCTGTAGCTAAAATTTCATTGTTACCGATTTTAACCGCTTTTGCACCATTACCAATATTAATTCCAAAGCGTGAAGGAGAAATAATGCTGTTATCAATTACCTCAACATTTTTTGTGTCATTGTAAACATAAACACCATCGTTACTCGTTGAAACAGTTATTTTAAATTGGTCTGGTCCGAAGTTTTTACCAGCATCAATAATTGTGTTACCCTTAATCTTTACGTTCTGGCTCTTTGCAAGTTTGTAATAAGTATCCTGAAATATAAGAATACCCGCTGACCATGTGTTTTTAATGTTATTATTTGCAATAATAGCTGAACTAACACCCGATGAACCAATACCTTTTGCATAGCTTTTTTCTACTTTATTATTTCTAACAATCCAGTTTTCTGTTCCTTGCGTAAAGCTTACATCACAAACACAAATAATACTGTCATCACGTGTATTTTGAACGGTATTCCCCTCGCACCATATGTCTTTTGGACAATTTGCAAAATTAATTCCATTTCCTATTGCATTTATAACATGACAATTTATTACACGCACATTACTTGAACGTTGTATATCAATTCCACCAAAACCGCCATTGGTTGTAACATCACGAACAAGAATATTTGAATGAAAGGCAGTAGTAGATCCTAAACGAATCATTAAACCTCCTGCACTTGACGGTGCTTTTGTAGTCGTGTCCACATTAAATGGAGTCGCTGTCATAAGCCTAAGTCCAATTAAGCTAATGTTATCCCCCTCTAATTGGAACACATTGGAACCAGTAGAAACATCAATTGATGTAACTAAAGTTGCACCATAACCAGAAATGGTTATATTTCCTCTATTTAAATTAATAGAACTAATGTAATATTTTCCGGGTGGAACTAATAGTACTCCACCAGCGGGAACCGCTTTAATAGCCTTAATAAAAGCTTGAGTATCATCCGTGCCTGATTCATAATTACCGTTCGAATCAAGTACACAATCACCTTTTGCACCGAATGATTTAACGCTTATTTCCTTTTTATGATTTATCATATATGCCAACTGACTTGGAACAGCATCTATTTTTTCTGAGATCTTTTTATGAATTGTGTAGCCAAAAAAGAAAGCAAGTATCAAAAGTAATATTATAAAATTTCTTCGATTCAAAGTATTCACCTCGAAAAATTATTATACTTTAATACTAGCTTTCTATAAAGAAAGCTAATTTTCAAAATAACCGACTATTGAAAATTAACCATTAGTCGACAAAAGAAAAAGCCCTTTAAAGGTGCTAAAATGAGTCATTTAAAAAATTTTTAATGTTTTTCTATTTTGTATTGAGGTTTAACTACAATTATATAAGATGTGACAAATTTAACCACGATAAATATAAAAATAGCTTCAATTAGCATACGTCCAGCTACATTGGCATCCATTGCTCCCCCAGCAAATGTAAACCTGGCTAGAAAAAAACACCATACCGCCACAGCAACTTTAGCAAACCAATGATTAGTATTTTCCGCGACACGAGCTCTACATATAAAAGAAGTGAGAATTCCAATCAATAGAGAACCTAATGCAACACCTAACATTCCGCTATCTATGAATAATGCACCAGCGCCTGTAACAAAGTTTCCTCCTGCTCCCCATCCCCAAACTATCTGTGTGAAGTTACTAACTAAATCAACATCCCATTTTCCGGGCCATAACGATCTTGGCACCAAAATCGTCAGCATTTCAAACCATAATTGTCCTGGATGAAAATTAAAATATGAAGGAACGGTACCCACTACCGAAACTAACCCATCATAACCATTTAATGATTTACGTGTAAGAAGATTAAATACATTTATAGGGTTATCTTTAATTGCGGAAGAAGCCCACATAAAGAAGGATCCTCCGAAATCTCTCATCATACCTCTGGCATATACTATAATCCAACCCACGTATACAAGAATAAATCCAAGAATAGAAAGTGATAATATAGTTCTAATTTTAAGTTTTAAATCAGTTTGGATAAATCGTAAAGCGACTAAAACTAAAATAAAATCTAACGTTTGAGACCGACTTCCTGAAAGAAGTGATAAAATTAACAAAAATAATGTACATATCCACCATTTCCATTTGACAATCCCTTTTTTGAAGGAATACCAAATTGCAACTGCCATAAATGGTACTTCAGTAAGAATAATTTTGGGTCCTGCACCTTGTGTTTGTGCCCGTGTATTAGCAATATCTGAATCATTAATTAATGTACTATGGTTTGTAAGTAATAAAATTACTCCAGGAAGTGAACAAATTATTAAAGATAACAACATACCATTTGGTCCAACATATTTCTTTAAATCGCTATACAGGCTTGACTCAACCGATGTTTGATTGTTTTTAATTGTTTTTCGATTTAATATCAATTGGCTCAAAAATATTCCTACTAAGAAAAATAAGTTATACAGTATTAAAACTACATAAGTTTTTTCAATCCATTCATTGCTATGTGGCCCAATATACGAATCTAATCCACTATTAGTTATTAATGCACGAGGATAAACGCCAACCAGTTGCATAATTATAAAAAACCAAGCTGCAATTTTAATTTGGCGACTTGTTCGAAACAGATTACAAAAAAAGGTACTGCTAATGTCAATAATAATGATAAAATTACCACTTTTCCCTCACCCCCTACTTATACTTTTAACTAAACAGACTAAAGAATTATATCCTTTTTCACGAAATTACGCCACACCTGTATTTATTTTCCATTTCCGGAACGAAGATTATATTGTGGATTAATATGGCGCGATACAAGCAGTTACTTGAACTGAATCCACTTTTACTCTTAATTGACAAAAGGGTCTGTTTTTAACAATACCCTTTTTCGGTACCAAGTAGGGATGAAATTCCCCGTTTTATCCATTTTTAACCAAACTATTCAATGAACAGAAAAGATAAATATAATAATTTATATAACCAGTGAAACTTACGACACTAGAGAATTTAAGCTATAGGCGCAAACCATAGCCTACCGGCATTTAAAATTTTTTACTACGAAAGCTGATACAACTTGAGGAGTGGAATTCCATGTCCAATAACCACCTTCAACTAGAATGTTTCCACCATTCACAATAATAATGTGCTGAGTAGAGACCTGTTTAATTGGTGTATCAATTAAATGTAGGGCTGAAAAACCACCCCCTGTTGTAGTTAATTGTACGGGAATCATAGGCAATTACCTAACCCTACTATTTTGTATCTTCACCTTGTTCTGTGATATATTGAGCAAGTCTCCCTTTGTTGCTCTACAGTTAGCAAAAATATTTAATCGATTAATTCCAGGTTCAAGTTTTTCAACATGCCACCTGTGCCAAATTCTAAGTGTTTATAAAAGCTATCCTTCAGCAAGCTTTTATGCTCTCAACTTAAAGTAATTTTCCTTTTAACCCTTTATCTAATCTATTAAATAGAAATCACTCTTCTGAGAATCCCTAACCAAGTCATTCTGTATTTTCTTATTCTAAGACTTTTTTATCTAGTGTATTTTATTATTATATAATCGATTTTAATAAATTTTTTTTAGTTATTTTGAAATATAGTTTCAATTTGGACCCATCTATAATCAAGTAAAACTAATAAACCCTTGCCTAGATTTATAGGCAAGGGTTTATTAGTACAATGTTCAACCCTAGACTCTTCTATACTAGTAAAGTCTCTAAACTATTAATAGTCTCTCTTCCGATAGAATCATATATAATGTTCGCATTTTTAACACTAGTTAAACTGTAACAATTTCTCCCATCTAAAATAATTGGGTTCTTCATTAGTTTGCTATATTTTGATAAGTCAAGGTCTTTAACCTCATCCCATTCGGTAAAAATAAAGCAAACATCAGCATCCTTAAGAGTATCTTCAATTGTATAACAATACGTGATATTATCCGGATGTAATTTTTGAAAGCTATTGATACCAACAGGATCCCAAGCTTTTACTTTTGCACCATCCTCTAGCATAATTGGAATATTAACAAGTGATGGAGCTTCCCTTAAATCATCTGTACCAGGTTTAAACGTTAATCCTAATACCGCAACATTTAAACCCTTTAAACTATCAAAGTATTTCCGGGATTTCTTAATTAATTTTAATTTTTGGTTTTCGTTAACATCAATGGCTGCCTTAATTGTTTTTAGTTCATAATCATGGAAATTTGCTAGCCAATGTAATGCTTTTGTATCTTTTGGGAAACAAGATCCCCCATAACCAATTCCTGAATTTAAGAATCTATTTCCAATTCTATTATCATATCCCATTCCAATTGCAACATCATCAACATTTGCACCAATTATTTCACAAAGGTTTGCAATTTCATTGATAAAGGAAATTTTTAAAGCAAGAAAATCATTTGAAGCATATTTAATCATTTCTGCACTTTTTCTGTTAGTAACCAAGATAGGTGCTCCAAAATTCTTATAAACTTCCTTTAATACTTCCCCTGCCGATGAATCCTCTACCCCAATAACTATCCTAGAAGCATGTAAGGTATCTCTTACAGCCGTTCCTTGTGATAAAAACTCTGGATTAGAAGCAACTGATACATTTACATTGTGAACTAATTTTGTTTTAATTATATCCTCAATTTTATCATTGGTTCCTATTGGAACAGTAGATTTTACTACGATAACACAATCTTTCTCTATACTTTCAGCAATTTGTTCAGCAGCTGAATAAACATAGCATAAATTTGCTGAACCATCGTGTTTTTCCGGGGTTCCTACACCAATGAAAATCACATCTGCATCTTTGTATGCTTCTTTGTAGTTGGTCGTAAAGTTTAATTTATCCATATTTTTAACCATTATTTCTTCAAGTCCAGGTTCATATATAGGACTAATTCCAGAACTCATTAATGCAACTTTGCCCTCATCTATATCAACACAAAAAACTGAATGTCCCATTTCCGCAAGACAAACACCAGTGACTAAGCCAACATAACCTGTTCCAGCGACTGCAATTTTCACTTTTTTATTCCACCTTCTAAAAGAATTATTTATATTATGATATTTTCCACTTGAAATAATATTTATCTAAAAAATTTATTACCCAATGGGAAATAAATTTAATATTTTTAGTTATCTATAGATTAAAAGGATATTTATAATAAAACCAATATATAAGCTATTAAAAGATAATAATCTTTAATTTCCAAAAAAGATTGTTAAGTGCCTACTTTTATTTTATAAATATATTAAACAATTACAGTTTAAAATATACTTTTCTTGGTTTCATCTAATATATTCTAACTCAAGTAATATTAAATCTACAGAGTACCCATTTTTCTTTTTTACTTGGATAAATAATACAAAGGAAAGGACGAATGTATACTCAATCCCCTCCCTTTTCAAATTAATTGTTACTATTAATTCCTAATCCACATAATTAAATGATCTCATTTTTTCACTTTTTAGCTTGCTTAATAATTTGCGCTGGTATGCCAACGGCTGTTGACTTCAAAGGTACATTTTTAACGACCACTGCATTTGCCCCAATAATCGATTCATCTTCTATTATAATATCACCTAATATCTTAGCACCTGCTCCTACATATACACTATTTTTTAAGATTGGTGGTCCATAACTTTTTGTAGGAGAATCTTTATAGCCAATTGTAACCTGATGAAAAATGGTACAATTTTCTCCAATCTCTGCATTTGGATGAATAATAATGCCGTTTCCTCCATGCGGAAGTCTTAAGCCACCTCCAATTTTTGCTCTAGCTGGAATTTGAGCATTGTTGATTATTCTAATAAAAATTAAATCTAAAATTTTATAGATAAATAACACTAATTCCCTGAATAAGGGAATTTTCAAATTATAATAAACCCAATTACCAAGCCTGTATGTAATAAATAAACAGGCCTTGGTTGGGTCGCTAAATTTGTTAACTTTTATATCCCTTTTTAAATTTTCCATAGCCCAACCCCTCTTTAATCTCATAAATGAAACTTTGACCGCAAATATTTACGAATCTACCGGTTGATTTTTATTTGATGTCTAATTCCTCATTTACTAATAATTGGATTCTAAACAAAAAAATGGTCACTAACAATAGCAACCATCTTAAATTATCTTTTATTTACCGAATAGCTTAATTCTTCGATATCCTCCCATTTTAAAAGGATACGATTATTATCTTCTTCAACTAATTGACTGCCAATTTGCACTTCAATCAATTCTAGATCAGTCACAGCTTTTATTGCATGTTTAGTACCAACAGGAATTTCAACTATATCTCCAGGTTTAAGCATTTTAAACTCCCCACTTAAAAAGAGGATACCTTCTCCCTTAAGAATTGTCCAAATTTCCCTACGGTAATTATGATATTGATAACTTAAGTTTTTTCCAGTTGAAATATTAATACGTTTTGTTAATACTTCTGTTTGTTCATCATATTTTGTATGATCAAGCACACGATACCATCCCCATCGACGTTCCTCATACATAGGTCTTTGTTCCAAATCTCCAACCAATTCTTTTACCCGTGGGCTTGCTTCTTTATCTGTCACTAATATTCCGTCAGGACTTGCAGCAACAAGAATATTTGATAAACCTAGTACAGAAACAGGAATATCTAACTCATTGATTATATGTGTATTACTTGAATCGTAACTCATTTTTGCTCTTCCAATAATAGGTTTTGCCATTTCTTCAGTCAAAGTATTCCAAGTACCTAAGTCCTTCCACTCGCCGTTATATGGAAGCGTTACAATATTTTCAGTCTTCTCCACTACTTCGTAATCAAAACTTATCTTTGGTAAATGATTATACATTTTTGATAATTCTTCGTATTTTACAGGTAATCCTTTTTCTTCTAATAAAGATAAAACCTTATCTAATTTAAAAGCAAATACACCACAATTCCAAAGTGCTTTTTGTTTCAATAGCAACCTGGCCTCTTCTAATTTAGGTTTTTCTTTAAAATGACTTACACTTATAACATCTTTTATTAATTGTTCTTTTTTTGGTACAATATAACCGTATTTTTCAGAAGGGAAAGTAGGTTTCACGCCGATTAATGCTAAATCAGCATTAGAAGTTAATAAAACATCCTCTAAATCTAGTAATCTAGCAAAGAATTTATCTTCTACATATGAGTCAACAGGTAAAACACCAACTACATCATCACGACTTATTTTTTTATTAGAATACAAAAATGAAGCTGCTAATGCGATTGCTGGAAAGGTGTCCCTTCTTTCCGGCTCAACAATTATCGATATTCCCTTTCCAATATGATTACGAATCATTTCTACTTGTGTTTTACTTGTAGCGATAACTGCCGATTTAGTTAGTCCTAATTTATCTAATTGTCCCCAAACTCGTTGTATCATAGATTCTAATTCATTATTTTCTTTTTGCAAAACCTTCAAAAATTGTTTAGATCGAGCATCATTTGATAATGGCCATAAACGTTTTCCAGACCCTCCTGATAGTAATACTAAATTCATTTTTAATTTCCTCCTAAATCATTAAGGCCCACAGTTGGAATTCTTATTTATTGGTTTTTATTTTAAAATTTCAAATTTCGTTTTGTCCTAAATTAAAAAATTAAATTTTTTTATTTCTTTTTTTGTATTCTGTTTCAACAACCTTTTTAAACTCATCTTTAAAATGATTTTCGGAAAACCTTAGTGCGTTTTGCCGACAATTTTCCGCCTTAAATAACTGTTGATTTTCTTCAAACTTACTTATAGCATTAATAATATCCTCAGGCGTTTGACTATAAAAATGTAAACCTGTTGGTTGATTGAAGGTTTCCAACCCATTCACGGTTTCCAAAGCCCCACCTTTTCCGTATGCAATAACAGGTGTTCCACAAGCTTGAGCTTCAACTGGTGTAATTCCAAAATCCTCTTCAGCAGCAAATACAAAAGCCTTTGCGTTTTGCATATGTTTTTTTAAAACATTAAAAGGTTGATATCCTAATAATTTAACATTTTGCCCAGCTACTCTTTGTATTTTATTAAAATCTGGTCCATCACCAATTACCACTAGTTTTTTATCGGGCATTTTGGAAAATGCTTCTACTATTATATCAATCTTTTTATATGGTACCATTCTGGAAGCTGTTACATAGTAATCAGATTTATCGCTTTTCATTGTGAAATTAGAAACATCAACTGGAGGATATAAGACCCTTGATTCCCGTCTATACACCTTCCATATTCTCCTAGAAATAAAAGAAGAGTTTGACATAAATATATCAACTCCATTTGATGTGCGATAATCCCAATTTCTTATTTTATGAAGAAAATATTTTGCTAATAAACCTTTAACTCCACTTGTCAAATTTGATTCTCTTAAATATTGATGTTGTAGGTCCCAAGCATATCTAATAGGAGAATGTACATAGGAGATATGCAATTGATCCGGTCCAGTTATTACTCCTTTTGCAACAGCGTGGGAACTTGAAATAATAATTTCATAATTTGACAAATCAAGTTGTTCTATAGCAAGTGGCATTAAAGGTAAATAGCTTCTATACTTTTTTCTCGCAAAAGGGAGGTTTTGGATAAACGTAGTTTTTACATTTTTGTTTTTAATAAAATCCCTTTGATTTTCCTCAATAAAGTCTACTACACTATATAAATCAGCTTCAGGAAAGACCTCAAGCATTTGTTCAAGTACCTTTTCTGCACCAGCATAAGTTACTAACCAATCATGAATAATTGCTATCTTCATAGTATAAAAAACCCCCGACTACCTTAAAACTAAAATTATTATAAAGCTAAAAAAAATTCATTAATGTAATGATAAATCTAAAAAAACCGTAGATAAATTTATTAATACATCTTTAAGTTTCCTATATATGTTTAAAATGGATTTGAAAATTAATTAAAATCAAAGGAATTAAAAAGGCATTTTTAAAAAGTTTATTTATTTACATATTTCAACGTTACTATCTACATAAATAAAATTACTTATTAAATATTTTATTGTGCAACTAATCCTCTAATATGAGTTTCTCCCACTTCGTAATAACTTCTTCAAAACCAACTTTTTCTCTTAGCCATTTCAATGCCTCTAATTTAAATGATTGTGATTTTTCATCGTTTAGATTTATAATGTTTTGAATAGAATTTGCTAATGCATTTATATCGCCAGGAGCAGCCAAATAATCTCTCCATACTGGAGCTATCATTTCGGGTAATCCTCCTGCTGTTGTTGCCACAATTTTACACCCTCTTGCTTGCCCTTCGGGTGCAACTAAGGTAGCTGGTTCGTCCCAGTTGCTTGGAACTGCCAAGATGTCGTATTGATCATATAGCTCAATTAAATTATTATGGCTTACATATCCGTGCCATTTATAGTTTAATCCACTATTTTCAACTTGTTCCCTTACTGCTTTTGAATAACTAGACTCCTTAGCACCGTAAAAATGAGTGCTTCCTACAATTCCTAGTTGAATTTTTCTCTTAATATCATCCGATAGAGTCTCAAGTGCACTAATTAAAATATCCAGTCCTTTTTGAGGCACAATTCTTCCACAAAATAATATTGAATTAGGTTGATAATCTAGTGATATCCTATCTGTTAACCAATAATTTTGTAATGGATTATTTATAACCTTAATTGAATCTTTACTTCTATTAGTTATTTCCACAAATTCCCTCTTTAAAAATTCTGTAATACAAACTATATCCTCTACATTTCTAGTCCATAAATTGGTTAAAAGTTTTGTTTTTTCTCTACCGTTGTGAGCACTCCAAATTATTTTTGAATGTCTATTCCATTTATAAACAGCACTTGCTATATACGGGTCAAAAATTATTATATTTTTATATTCATCCGGATTTACATTTCTTAAACTCTTTTTTATACTAGAAATAGAATTTAATATACCCTTAATCCCACCAGACTTGACCAAACCAGGTATATAATACCATCTTATTTTATCGTTCCACTTTTTCCCTTCTCTCTCTGATTCTCTTGTAGATGGGGTCAATATCCCAACATCCCATCCTCTATTAATTAAACCACAAGCTATATCGAATAAAACTTGTTGAACCGCTCCTCCGGATGTTGGTGGTATTGGTGTACTACCCGAATTAATAATAAGTACATTTTTCTTTTTAACCATTTATATCTCTCACTTTATCTTATTATATTTTCAATAGTTTCAGTTATTGACCTGATATAATTTTCCATGGAAAATTTCCTATTACATTCAAAATTCATTTTATTCCCATACTTAACCCGAAGGTTTAAATCACTAACTAATTCCATTACCGAATTTGCTAATTCATCGGCATGCGGAGAGATAAGCCTGCCTGAAACCATATCTTCTATTATTTCTTTACTTCCACCTAGATCAGAAGCAACGGTAGGGACTGCCAAAGTAGAGGCTTCCAAGATTACTGTTGGAAGTGGATCAGGTTTAATTGATGGTTGAACAAATATACAATGTTCTGAACAACAGATAATTTCCTCTAAGGATTTATAACCACCATTTAAAACAAATTTTTCTTTATATAATGAGGAATTAACCCTTTTATATAATAATTCCTTATAGGATAAACTTTCCTCTACATCTCTAGCAGCTTCACCCGCAATTACGAACTCCCAATCAGGTATTTTGGGTGATAATTTCTCCATCGCTTCTATAAAGGTATCAAAACCCTTCCAACTAAAAAGCCAACCAGCAACTACAACTCTTGGCTTTTTAAAATGCTTTTTACAATTATTTGTTTTTTTATATATTCCGTTGTAAGTTACCTTTAACTTATCAATACAATTGGGAAATAATTTGCCTAAATCATTTGCAACACTTTGTGAGACACAGCTAATTTTATCTACATTGTTCAATGCGTTTTTTAGAATTTTAACTGATATACTTCCAAAACTTGAAGGATAATCATGTAATCTGATAATACTTGGAATTCTTCTTTTTTTATAGTTTACCAATACATGCGCTTTAACAGAATTAGTAAATAATATATCAGGTTGAACATCATTTATTATATTATTCAGCTTATATACTAACTTAATGGTTTTAAAAATATCACGGATTCTCATTCTTTTCCTTGTGGTTTCTACATTTTCAAATTCCATTAGTTCAATGCATTCAATATTGAGCCCACGAACTTTATTAGCTAATTCCCCAGATGGTGAAACGAGAATTGGATATATTTTAGATCGATTTATATTCTCTAGCAAATCAAATAAGACTTTTTCAGCGCCTCCCATTCTAGCAGACTGATCAAAAAACAACACTTTTATTAAGTCCAAGAAATTTTCTCCTTTCCTAATGCCTTTAAGAATAATCTAATTTATAAATTTTATATATATCTGGTTATATATTATTGCTCTAAAATCCCATGTGAGGCTTTCTCCGCTCTCCATACAATTTCTTTTCATATTATCCATTTCTTCATGAGAAAATATGCTTTTTATCTTATTTGCCCACTCATTAGAGTCGCGCTCCGATAATAACCAACCATTATGATCTGGCCTTACAATTTCTTTAATTCCACCTGTTGAGTATCCAAATACGGGGCAGCCATGAAATATACTTTCTGCTGCGGACATTCCAAATATTTCATACTTAGAACATGCTAGATAGAGATCAGAATTTGAAAGAGCAATGCCAATAAACTTGTTTGGAACTGCTCCTGTTATAATTAACCTTTTTTTGATTTCATTATCTATAAATTTATTTACAAATTCTTTTGGTTCACCTATAAGAAGAAGTGAAAAGTTTTTTGGTAACTTTTTGAGAACACTAATAATAAATTCAACATTGTCTAATTTATCCAGTCTACCAATGTGACATAAAATTTGTTCTCCATTTCTTTTTCTGGTCTGTAATTCGCTAATCCACCAATCATCAAAATCTTCTTTTTCAACATAAACGTTTCGATCAATTCCCACAGGAGCATAAAAGGTTGAATTTAAACCTAGCCTTTTTGAAAATTCCATCGCTGATTTTGTTTTACAAAGAACGGCTGAAGTATGATTTTTAATTGACCGAGCTGTTATATGAGTAAAGATTGACTTTAAAAATCCATTGGTTTTGTATTCCCCAAGGGAAATAACAAGTGGAACTCTTAGCTTAATCTTTGATAGTAAAGCCTGATAAGTCGCTAGATTTGTGATATCCTGACATTGTATTATATCAGGCTTAAAATCTTTTATAATTTTATCTACACCTTTAGGAAAACCAAAAGTTTTACCAATTCGCTTTAATTCAATCCACTCAATATTTTCATCTATTTTTAGATTACATTCTTGCGGTCCAGATGAAACAATTACAACATTCCATCCTAATTTCACCAAAGCTTTTGCAAGACCAATCTCTTGTACATTATATGTTTTTGGGGAAACATATTGAGAACTTCCCCGTAGTATTAAAATCCTTTTTAAAGATTTTCCTTCATTAAATTTCAATTATACACACCTCTAACTACCATAACCTAATAATTTACTTTTCAACTTACTTAAAACCCTGCGGGTTAAAGTTTGAATCTTTGAAATGAAGTTTAGAACAAAAGTACAGGTTGGATTATTGGGATTCAACTTACTATAAATCAGTACACTTAGACAACCAGCAAATAGTCCTAAAGCGCCTCTAATTGTAATAGTTAATTTATTTCCCAATTCTGGCTCTTTCCATGTCATACAAACTATAACAACACCTATCAAAAATGCTATTCCTGATGGAAAACCTATATTTAATATTGACTTAATACTACTTCTAAAGCTCCAATTCAGCCTTTTTATCATTGTACTGTACATTATTGTTACATATATTAATTGGGATAAACCATTTGCTAAAGCCAAACCAATTATTCCTAAATATTCAACGAATGTAGAACTTGTAAAAACATAAAAACCAACTGCAATAGCAGAGGAAATTAAAACAAACTTTCCTTCATTTCTAGCATAGAAAAAGTGAATTAGAATTGGGACAAACAAATATGCTGTTGAAAAAATCCCATAAACAGCCATAGGCTTTGCAGAAAGAAATACATCATTAATAGCAAATTTCCCATGATAATAAAATATTGATATTAAAGTGTTTTTATAGAAAAATAAACCACTAAAAATCACTATTCCGAAAAAGCACATCCAACCTAAGCCAAGACTTATTAATCTTTTTAATTCCACTTCATCCTTCTCTAAGGTATGGGTAACAAACCGCGAATAAATAGTTGTTGCTATAGAACTTCCTATTAAGCTTATTGGAAGCATCCCTAGTTTCGATGCAAAATTCAAGTCACTTAGCTGGCCTTGTGGAAGTCCAGACGCTACTATCCTATCTACAACCTGATTAATTTGACCAACTAGCTGACTTAAAAAAATTGGAATCATTGATTGAAATACAAGTGGCATTTCCGTATGCCAAACTCTAAATCTCAAATTGAGTATTTTCTTTTTAAAAAGAGGAACAAACTGAATAATAAATTTCCCTATTCCTCCAGCTACTAAGCCAATTGCTAATGAATAAATACCAAACCAACGTTGTAGTAATACTAGTGTAATAAGAAATAATAAGTTGTATAAAACACCAGTCAATGCAGGATAAGAAAATTCTTCATACGCATTATGAATCCCCCATAAAACACCAGAAAGAGACGAGAATACAATTGCTATCACCATTATCCCCAACATATTTGATCCAACTGAATACTGTACTTCATTAAAATTTGAGGCTAAAGTTGAAAGAATTTCTTTCTTACTAAAAAAAGTTATTATTGAAAGAACAATTGAAGTTATTAAAGTTATATAAAAAGTAGCACTGATTAATTTTGCAGAGGAACCCTTGTTATTTATTTCCTTTTTAATACTTGGAACTATTGCTCTTGTTAACGTATACCCTATCCAACCAGCAATTACATCAGGAACCATCCCCGCTACAAAGTATACATCTGTTAATGACGATGCCCCAAAAAGATAGGCAGTATACGATTCTCTACCAAATCCTAAAACTGCACTAAATAATGTAAGGATAGCAATCAATATTGTTGATCTCTTAGTTGATGTTTTAGCCAAAAAGCTCAACTCCTATTACATATACACTACTAAACAAAAAGTAATACAAATAAAGGCCAAAAAAGAGGCAGTATTTCAGAAAGTTAATTTGTTTAATAAATATTGTTAAAATAGATAAAATAAAGGCTAATCATCAGAAAAGCCTTGAGTTCCTGAAATAACAATAAGTTTATTGCTATTTCTTATTTTATTAATCAGAATGCATTTTTCGAACCAAATAACACTAAAGCTGTTTTAAAAATAATTTTTATATCAAAAAACGTATTCCTAGTTTTAATATATTCAAGATCAAGCTCTACCATTTCCTTAAATCCAACACTGTTACGTGCACTTACTTGCCATAAACCTGTACATCCAGGTGTTACTAATAAACGTTGCTTATCATAATTGGTATATTCAGCAACTTCTCTTGGAAGGGGTGGCCGTGGGCCAACTAAACTCATATCCCCTTTTAATACATTAAAAAGCTGTGGAAGCTCATCTATACTCGTCTTTCTAATAAACTTCCCTACTTTTGTAATACGGGGATCATCTTTCATTTTAAACATTGCACCGGAAAGTTCATTGTACTTGAGTAATTCTTGCAGCTTTTCCTCAGCATTTGAAACCATCGAACGGAATTTAAACATTTTAAATTCCTCGCCATTTAACCCCACACGTTTTTGGGCGAAAAAGATGGTCCCCTTTGGATCCTCTATCTTAATAAGTATGGCTACAATTATAAATAGGAAACTTAATAAAATAATTCCACATAATGAGCCTATTATGTCAATTAATCTCTTTGTAAGAAGATAGGGTTTTCTCTCACTAACCAGTAACTTTTGCTTATTTAAATAGCCTTCTTCTTGATTTGCTAGATTCGACAACCTTGACCCCTTCCCTTTCTATACCAAAGCTTTTTCTGGTTCTAATTTGGAAACTAGATTTTTCAAGTAATCTAGCATATCATCATGGAGGTCTTCATGCTGTAAAGCAAATTCAATGGTTGTTTTAACAAAACCAAATTTCTCACCAACGTCATATCTCGTGCCTTCGAAATCATATGCAAAAACTCGTTGGATTTCATTTAACTTTTGAATTGCATCGGTTAATTGAATTTCTCCACCAGCCCCTTTTTCTTGGCGGTCAAGGAACATAAAAATTTCTGGCGTTAAAATATAACGTCCCATAATCGCTAAGTTCGATGGTGCTGTCCCTGGTTTTGGTTTTTCTACCAAATTACTAACTTGATAACGGCGGCCTTCTTGAGTAGAAGGATCGACAATACCATATCGGTGTGTTTCTGAATCGGAAACAGTTTGTACTCCAATTACTGAAGAAAAGGTTTCTTCATATTGATTAATTAATTGTCGTAAGCAAGGTGTCTCGCTTTGAACAATATCATCACCTAAAAGGACGGCAAATGGTTCATTACCGATAAAGTTCCTGGCACACCAAACAGCATGTCCAAGTCCTTTTGGTTCTTTTTGGCGGATATAATGGATATCTGCAAGATTAGTAGAATATTGAACACGATCCAACAGGTCAAATTTTCCTTTTTCAACTAAGTTCTGTTCAAGCTCAGGAGCGTAGTCAAAATGATCCTCAATTGCCCGTTTTCCTTTACCTGTTACAATGATGATATCCTCAATACCGGATGCAACCGCTTCTTCCACTATGTATTGGATAGTTGGCTTATCAACGATTGGTAACATTTCTTTTGGCATTGCTTTCGTTGCTGGTAAAAATCTTGTGCCCAATCCAGCTGCTGGGATAATTGCTTTTCTTACTCTTTTCAAGGGTATTTCCTCCTTATTAGTGTATTTTTCATGTATCTAAATGCTTTCGCAAAAAATAAATACTTAATGGAATTGCAAGTGCTTTCATACTTATTCTTTCATTAGATATTTATTTTTTTTATTTAAAATGGGCATCTAACCCGCCCTCACATCATACTCTTGACGACTCGCGTCTAAGGAGGATTACCGTTTCCTCCCACAGTATGACCGAGTGCTCCCATGGATAACGGACAGGAAGCGTCGCCGATCAGGTGAATATACCTGAAAATAAATCATTATTTGGGTAAATTCTCATCGGCTTACTAAGTTAAAAGAATTTAAAAAGCTTCTTCTTTTTGACCTTTTCTGGTATTTCTTTATAGACATGCTGACCTTCTATTAAGTGAGCTGCATTTTCATCAAACATATAAACGAAGTCGTTCCCGTACTTTGTTTGAACAATATCGAATGCTTCTCGCATCTTGAATGTACGAGTGTTTGTGTTATGAGCATCAGAAGCAATGAAATGGGTGAGGTTCGCTTCAATCAATTGGAGTGAAAAGGTTTTGATTTTCTTTCCAAAGTCCCCTGTGATGCTTGAAGCTGTGACTTGGGATAATGCTCCCTTTTTCACAAGTTGATAGAGAATTTCTGGCTGCTCGATGATTTCTTGATTCCGTTCCGGATGGACAATCACTGGGATCAGTCCGCTCATTTGCAAGTCATAAAATAACCTCTCCGTATATCGTGGGACGTGGCCTGATGGAAATTCCACCAAGATATATTGGGTATGGTTAACCGGCAGGATTTCTCCAATCTCATAGGCATCCAACATTTCACCGAAGATTCTGGTTTCTTGGCCCGGGAGAATTTTTAAATCAATCTTCTCTTCGGTCAATGCCTGATTTAGTTGTTCTACTTTTTTTAGAATCTGTTGTTTTGGGTTTTCATATTTGTTATTTAAATGGTGCGGGGTAGCAACAATGGTGTGGATTCCTTGATCAACTGCTTTTTTGGCCATCTTTATACTTTCAGATAGATCCTTTGCCCCATCATCCATACCGGGTAATATATGACAATGCAAATCGACCATAAGTCCCACCCTTTCCATTAAAATGCGTAAATTCTATGACATTTTTAATAGTAACACTGTCACAAATCAACGTAAAGGGTGAGGTTTTGTCGAATCCTTATTATTTCGCACCATAATAATAGTAATATTCGCCTTTTTGAACCTCTTTATGGTTTAATACCACACCTAAGAGCTTACTATGGGCATTTTGTAGTAATTCCTTACCCTTTTTCGCTTGGTCAATTTCCGTCTTTTCACTGTATACCACTAGGATGGAGCCATCGCATTGATTCGCTAGGATATGGGCATCCGCAACCGCTAATAATGGTGGCGTATCGAAAATAATATAATCAAAGATTTCTTTTGCTTCGATCATAAATTGTTCCATTGATTTCGAGCTTAATAGTTCCGCAGGATTGGGTGGGATTGGTCCGCACGTCAAGATAAATAAATCATCTTCCTGTGTTTCTATAATCGTTTTTTCAAGAGTTGATTGTTTAGTCAGTACGGTTGTAAAACCATGGATGTTGTTTTGTCTGAATGTATGGTGAACCGTTGGTTTACGTAGGTCTGCATCCACAAGTAGTACTTTTTTACCAAGTTGAGAGAATGCTACAGCAAGGTTTGCAGCGGTCGTTGATTTTCCCTCTGCCGGACCAGATGATGTTACCATGATGGTTTTTATATCACCATCTACCGCTGAATATTGAATATTGGTACGGATTGTTCGGTATTGTTCAGAGATTGGCGACTTTGGATCAATCATCGTCACTAGCTTTCTACTTGTGTCTTTATTGTTTGTTTTCTTGTTCTTTCTAAGAGCCAATCGTCTCACCCCTTTTTGCTTTGCGTGCCTGTGCATTTTCTATCGCCTTGTCATCAATGGTCGCAATAACCCCTAAAATCGGAAGTTCTAGAATATTTTCAACATCTTGTTCGTTTTTAATCGTGTTATTAAAGTATTCAAGTAAGAAAGAGAGTCCTACGCCCGTCATTAATCCAACAACAGTTGCGATTGCAATATTTAATAATTTTCTTGGTTTTACCGGAGATGGGTTGTCAGAAACTTTGGCCTCTGACCAAATCGTAACATTGTCGGCTTTCAAATTTTTGACAATTTCTTTTTGGACTACTTTTGTCGTTGTATTGGCAATATCTGCTGCTTGTTGCGCATTCGCATCTTGAATGGTGATATTAATTAGTTGTGAGTTTGTTTCATTTGCAACGGTGATTTCTTTGCTGATTTGATCCGCGGTGATGCCTGAATTCAGTTCTTCTGCTACTTTCTCTAAAATAACCGGACTTTTAATAATACCAATATAAGTATTGATGAGTTGCAGGTTTGTTTGTACTTCATTCGGGTTGTATATTGAATTTTTGTCTTTGGTTTGGCTTACAAGAATTTGTGTAGAAGCTTGATAGATTGGGGTTAAGTAAAAATAACTAATGACGCCACTGGCTATTGCCGCAATCAAGGTTATGGAAACGATCAAAACTATGCGTTTTTTCAAGGTCTCCAACAATTCTTTTAAACTTATGGTCTCTTCCATTTTGTCCTCCTAAAATAATTGACTCAAAACACTGTGTATTATATCACAAATTGGCATTGTTTTACGTAAGTTGTCGAATATTTATCATATATCTTATTTAACACCCTTTTGTAAGAAATTAGAAGGGGGATGAGGAAATTGGCATATTTTCATCCTTTGAGGGTGTTTTTTCCACAAAATGGTATTTACATTCAAAGCAAATAGGCCTTTTACTTAATGAAAAAGACCTTCAACATGTCCCCATCAATCGATGAACCTCGTTGATTTTGAATATCGAAATATTGGTTGTTTTTTCAGAGCTGACGAAATGTGTCGAATAGGACTCCCCTAAGGCTTCTATTTCTTCAAGTTGACTTGATAGGAGCGGTGAGTTTATGAAAATAGTCGGAGAGCTTCTCAAGCTACAGAAGAGGCTCATGGTTCAAAAAGCTCATCTACTGTGTGTCAACTAGATTAAGAGTACCACTACTTATGAAGCGTTGGAATAAACCATAGATAATCTTAACACTAAATTTACAATTTTAAATAGAAAGGTCCTCATATGGGGGAATACCGGATTGAAATGCGGTAAAGGAGGTATGAAGTGAGGAGTCTTTGACATCCATGGCTATATGATGTTGGTGAAATTTAATAGGATTGCTATATTAGTTTCACAAACGAATAGTATTGAATGGACAAATCATTTCAGGTGTTAAAGGTCCATGAATTCCCCAAACTAAAAAGGCCTTTTACTCACGTTAAAAGACCTCCTCACGTCCCCATCAATCGATGAATTTCGTTGATTTTCAATTTAGAAATATAGGCTGTTTTTTCACAGTTGGCAAAGTGTGCTGAATAGGTCTCGCCTAATGCCTCGATTTTAACTATTTTCTTCAAGTTTACCAGATAGGAACGGTGGGTTTTATGAAAATAATCAGGAAGCCGTTCCTCAAGATCTAGAAGCGGTTCATGCGTTTCAAACCGCTCATCCACCGTATGAACGACCGATTTTCTTCCCTCTTTTTCAATAAAGAGAATTTCTTCCACTGGTACATAGGCAAAGGTTTGATTCGATTTAATCGCAAGCCGTTTCCATTCCATCTTTGCCGCTCTTACTTCGATGGCTTTCGCTGCTGCAATCGACTTCCTTGCCTTTTCCAGCGCCATAAAAAAGCGGGTCCTCTCAATCGGTTTGACTAGATAATCCACCGCTGAAAGGTTAAACGCTTCCACTGCATACTCTTCGTGACCCGTTGTAAAAATGATATGTACAGAAGGAGCAATCATTTTGCAGGCCCTTGCTGCCTCCACACCATTTAGGTCCGGCATCTGGATATCCAATAAAACAATTTCCGGTTTTTCTTTCATGACTAATTCAAGCAACTCATTGCCGCTGGCTGCTTCCCCGGCAACGGTATAGTCGGGCAAAAGCTTTGTAAATTGTGCTAAAAGCATTCTCGAAGAAGGATCATCATCGGCAATGACCACCTTAATCTCTTCCATTTTGATCCCCCATTTAAACGAAGCCTACCCATCCATATTTTGGCTTCTCTATTGAAAACTATGCATTAAACTAAATGCTTGGAAATTTGCTGAATAAAAGAGGCAATATCCAGCGGTTTTGTGATATATTCCAAAAAACCTGCCTCCAATGCCCGATGGATGTTTTCCTCCATCGCATTCGCACTTACCGCCAGAATCGGGATGTCGGCGGTTTTCGGATTTGCCTTTAGTGCTTTGAGGACTTCAAATCCACTTACATCAGGGAGATGGAGATCACATAGGATTACATCAGGCAATTGCTCGCGGGCTGCTTTGATTCCTTCCGCGCCGGTTAACGCCGAATTCAACGATACTCCTTCAAACGTCTCAAATATCTCATGAACCAATTGCATATTGGCGAGATTGTCCTCGATATATAATACTTTTGTCCGCTCCCGTTTTTGGGGGTTTTTGGCATCCTGTACAATCGTGTCTTCTTTTGACCCCTCATGATGATTGGCCAATGGGAGGCTAAACCAAAAATCACTGCCCTTTCCCATCTCGCTTTCTACCCCCATCCGGCCGCCCATTAAGGCCAGGAGACGCTTGACAACCGAAAGTCCGATTCCTGCCCCTTCCACAGAGGAATGGTCAATCCGATAGAAGGGTTCAAACACCTCGTCCTGTTTTTCCTTTGGAATACCGATACCGGTATCCTTGATATGAACGGAGAGAAAACCCTCCTGGCTCGTATATTCGATCAAAATTTCCCCGTTATCTCGGTTGTATTTTATCGCATTATCTACTAAATTCAAGATAATCTGCCGCAAACGAACAGGATCTGCCACCACATATTGGTCTGTTGCGGCATTTTCTTGATAGCTGATGTGGATTCCTTTCTGATCGGCCGATGGACGTGTGAAATCGATGCACTCCTTCATCAATTCGTTGATGTTGACCCTCTTCGGCGAAATCTTTAGTTTTCCTGCTTCAATTCGGGAAAGGTCGAGGATTTCATTGATTAACTCTAACAGATGGCGTCCGCCCTTACCGATTTCCGCCACAAATCCCCGCTGCTTATCGTTCAGCGTTTCATCCAATTCAAGCAGCTGATAAAATCCAAGAATTCCATTTAACGGTGTCCGCAGTTCATGACTCATATTGGATAGGAATTCGGATTTGGCTTGATTTGCTTTTTCTGCTTCTTCCTTGGCCTTTCGATTGGCCAACTCCATTCTTTTTCGCTCGGTAATGTCTTCAAATGTCCATAGATGTCCCTTTAGCTCCTCCTCCATATAAAAAGGGCGGTAGCTTCTCCTCAGGATTCTTCCGCCTTTAAAGGAGACTTCGTCCACTACGGGCTGATGATTCCGGATCATTTCCCCTACCCTTTTTCCCTCTTTTTCGACATGTTCAAAATAAACATGGTGGTAATCTGCCACATTTTTTCCCATGTAGGACTGAATCGGTTGGTCTAATTGAAACATTTTGCCACATGCCTCGTTGATCGCGATGATTTTCTTCTCTTGATCCACTACAAGGATGCCGAGTGGCAGACTATCAATTAACGTTCTTCCTAAGGCAAATGATTCTTTCAGTCTTTTTTCGTGTTCCTTTTGCGGGGTAATATCGACACCCGAACCAATCACTTCCACCACTTGGCCATTCTCGAAAACCGGGCGTAAACTGACTAGGTAGTCGACTCCATTTAGTCTTTGCTCGTAGTTTACCTGCTCCCCTTCCCAGGCTTTTCGATAGGACTGAAGCTTTTCTTCCGCGTAGTTCTGTGGTAAAAAATCGCGCAAATCTTTTCCTACTACTGTTTCAGAAGAAAGTCCTAATTTGGCTAGCAGTTCACCTTCACACAAAGTATGAATGTATCGATCGTCGCTTTTTACATATTTTAAGGTTAACCCTTGCTGCTTTTGAATCGTATGGAGCAAGTCTTGTTTAGCTTTTTTGATTTCGGTTTCTAGTTCTGTTTGCTTCCGAAACTTCTTTTTTTGCTCGCTTGAACCCAGCCTGTTGGACAGTATGGCACAGGCAGCAAACGCTGCGAGGGCCGTAACGGCTATTAATACGACAAGCATGATTACATTTGGGGTCACGGCTCTCACACTTTCTTTGTAACGCCTTTGTTACAAATTTTACTCTTTCATGTCAAGGATTCCTCAATTTAACCTTCTTTAACCGCATTATAATCCAGAATTGGTCCATATGGGAATCTCGATATTTAAAATTTCAAATTTAATGATAATATTAACTTTGGCTTATTTAGATGCTTCATAAGGAGCGGAAATCATGCAACATTTGATCATAACGATTGAAAAATATAAAAAAGACTTGGCTGATTTGGTGGAAACCTATGGGATTACTTCCCCTGAAGCCATTAAATGCAATCAAGAGCTGGATTCTCTCATCCATTTATTATTAACCACTGCAGAAAATAAGGAGCAGTCTCGGTAGATTTTCTTCACCTGAGAATGCTCCTTTTTTAAGACGGAAAAATAAAAAAAGATAAAAGGATGTCGAATGTTTTCGACTCCTTTATCTTTTTAACTTACCCTCATATTTTTCAGTTCGGTTTCTAAGTCTTTTAATAACTTATGTACGGTTAGATTGCGATCTGTTATACCTTTTTCATAAGCGTTCTTGATGATTTCTGAAAATACTTGTTGCTCCACAGAACGTTTTTTCTTCTCCTTGCCTTCCACGTTCTTCGTCGCCTCCTACTATCATCCTAATTCCCAATTTTATCTCTAACTCTTTGAAATGTAAATAGATTACCAGTCGAAATAAAAAGAATTATTGTGAATTTTGGAGATTAATAGAAAATTATTGAACAACCCTTAGGAGAAATTGTAGAAATAACAATTTTTATTTAAAGATACATAATTTTACAACCGTGATATACTTACTAGGAAAATATAATTAGTTGGGGGAAGATGTTTTGAAAAAGAAGATCGCTTATGCTGGGATAGCGGCCGCTCTATTATTAACTGGATTCCAGTCAACCACCGCCTTTGCCGCCAGTCCATCTGCAGATGTGCAAAAAAGTGTAGCAGAATTATCTAGTATCCATCATGTAAATTTCAAAGATTCAAAGCTTAAAAACCTTGATGTTAGCAGAATGTTGAACAAAACGTCAAAAGAGGGGTTTCGCAGTCTTGCAACCAAGAGTGATATCGACTACATAATCGAGCAGGAACCAAACGATTCGCCTGAGCTGGCCAACCCGCTTAAATTAGGGACCGGTGTTGTGGGCGATTTTAGTTTCAATGGTTCCCGCGATGGTGATTTTGATCTTTTTGCAATCAACGTGATCGAACCTGGATATTTATTTCTTGCTGGCGCACTTAATCCTATTGACGGCTTAACCAGATTCGGATTTGGCTTATTTGATCCAA
The DNA here is from genome assembly GCF_030938565.1 of Bacillus salipaludis. GTDB lineage: Bacteria > Bacillota > Bacilli > Bacillales > Cytobacillaceae > Neobacillus > Neobacillus salipaludis_A. Next base: position 201,585 of record NZ_JAVGVR010000001.1, read on the forward strand.
GCGGAGAAATGGTCGAGCCTGAATATGCCGACTCGGAAGACGGCATTGTTTATCAGTTTTTGCCGGTCGAACCAGGAACGTATTATATTGCAGCAGCCAACTTGGATGATTATGTTTCCTACGATCAATACTTGCTCTTTGCCGCTATGGTCGATGAAACTGCCCCGGATGCACCAAAAGTGGACCCAATTGACGACAATGATAAAACGGTTTCCGGAAAAGCCGAAGCGAGTTCAAAAGTAACGATTAAAAATGGAACTGTAAAGTACACAACCGTGACCACAGACAAAACCGGTACGTTTAAAGTGAACCTTGCGAAGCCATTTAAAGCTGGGACGAAATTAACCTTTACTGCTGAAGATGCTGCCGGAAATGTCAGCAAGTCAACGACGCTAACGGTAAAGGATAAGACCCCGCCAGCCCCGCCAAAGGTCAATCGTGTCGATGATAATGATAAGTCCATTTCCGGTAAAGCCGAAGCGTATTCGAAAATTACGATTAAAAACGGAAGCAAATCGTTCGCTACAACGAATACAGACAAATACGGGAACTTTAAAGTTTCGATTAAGCCCGTAAAAGCCGGAACAAAATTGTATGTTACGGCTACTGACAAGAGTAATAATGTAAGTAAAGCATCGACTGTTACGGTCGTAGATAAAACTTCGCCAGCTTTAAAAGTGAATACAGTTTATAAAACGAGTAAATATGTTAGCGGTAAAACAGAAGCAAGAGTTTCGGTAACCGTGAAAGCTGGCAGCAAAACGTTGGCAAAAGGAAAAGCTGACACTAAGGGTTATTACAAATTAAAGATTAAAGCCCAGAAAAAAAATACAGTATTAACAATTACGGCGAAAGATGCAGCCGGGAACACTAAGGTTGTTAAAATAAAGGTTAAATAATCTGTTGATCAAGGCATTGCTGAAAAGCAGTGTCTTTTTACCTATGCGCAATTTTACAATTTCACCCCCTTTCACCTACGATTCTCCCAGCCAAAAACTCCCCCTTTCTCACAAAATCTTGCCTCTTTTGTCATCTTTTTCAATTTTGCGCCCCGAAACACTAGCAAACTATGATAAAATATTTAAAAAGTGAAAAAATTAGAGAGGTGAAGGGACTCAATGAAGAAAACAATAGTCCGTGCGGTTTCGACAGCAGCCGTTTTATCAGCAGTTTACGCAGGGACGGCACACGCTAGTACATATACAGTCAAAAAGGGTGACAACCTATCACATATTGCCTCGAAATATAACACCAGTGTACACACATTAATGGCATTGAATGGTTTAAAATCAGATTTTCTACAAATCAACCAGAAACTTAAGCTCCCAGATACAAAGATAAAAACGACATCAGTTACTAAGACATCCTCCCCTGTAAAGACGTATACCGTTAAAAGTGGAGATGCCTTGATTAAGATTGCCAATAAATATGATGTAAGCGTTGGCGATTTAAAGCTGTGGAATGCGCTTGATAGCACAATCATTTATCCTGGCCAGGTGTTGAAGATTTCAGGATCATCGGGTGCAACCTATACAACGGTGTCGGTTGATAAGAAGCAGTCCACTCCTTCCAAAACCACTACGTCTACTTACGTTGTACAAAGTGGCGACAGTTTGAGTAAGATTGCAGTGAAATATAGAACCACTGTTTCGGAATTAAAAAAGTTAAACAACTTGAAGTCTGATCGGATTTATGTTGGCCAAAAGTTGAAGGTTCCTGGTAAGGCGCAGACCACCACTACCACTACGACCACTTCAACGAATCAAAACGTGTCCACCTATACAGTCAAATCGGGTGATACACTAGGCAAGATTGCCAAGCAATTTGGGTTGAGTTTGGCAGAGTTGAAGTCACTTAATGGCTTGAAGTCCAATTTGATTCGTGTTGGACAAAAGTTGAAAGTAACCGGTAAGCCTGTTGCTGCTGAACCACCCACTCAGCAGGACAAGCCTTCTGTGCAGCCTGATCAACCACAGACACCTCCGGCAGATGCGACGGATTATATCGTGAAAAGCGGCGACACTTTAGGCGGGATTGCCCGTAAAGCCGGGATGACGGTTGCAGAGTTGAAGACATTGAACCACCTCAGTTCCGACCAGATTTATGTCGGTCAGAAATTAAAGATTAAGGGTTCTTCTGTATCTGTAACAGAGTCGACTCAGACCGAAAACCCGACTCAGACACAGACACAGAAGCCGTCCTCAAGTGGCGATGTATCGGCCAAAATCGTCAGCACGGCGAAAAGCCTAATGGGCATCCCGTATGTCTGGGCCGGCAGCACTCCGTCAGGCTTTGATTGCAGCGGCTTTATTTATTATGTCGCCAACCAGGCTGGCATCGAAATCGGCCGCTTAACAGCCGATGGCTACTACAACCGTTCTTATTATGTGGATAAGCCGAAAGCCGGCGATCTTGTATTCTTTGAAAATACCTATAAAAGTGGCATCTCCCATGTCGGAATCTACATCGGCAACAATCAATTCATCCACGCCGATCCAGATCGCGGTATTGCCACTTCCAGCCTAAGCATCTCTTATTTCAAAGAGCATTTTGCTAGTTTTAAGAGATTCTATTGATTTACGTAGCCAGTCCTCATTTAAGGGGGCTGGTTTTTTTGATGAAAATCGTGAGATTTTCGCTGTCTTCTTTTTTTTTGCTAAGCCCAGATTGTTGGGTTAGTCTCAGTTCCCTACTTCTAGCTTTCTTAAGGTTGAGGTTTGGCTTTGGACGCTGGAAAAGGTAGTGGGAATGTGGATGGGTTCTTTTTCATATGATGTTTTGTCGTGGATATCGGTATTTTTCTAGCTTATGGATCAGTTTAGGGGGAATGATGATTGTTTTCTGTGTTTTTGGTGACGCATATTGTGACGGGAGCGGTTTGTTTGGTTAGTGGGTTGCTGGCCATGTTTGCGAGGAAGAGGAAGGGCCGGCATACGATGTCTGGTGAGGTGTATCATGGGGCGTATGTGTTGGTGTTTGTGACGGCATTGGTGATGTCTGTGCTTCATTGGCAGGAGAGTCAGTATTTGTTTTATATTGCGTTGTTTTCTTATGGTCTTGCTTTGTATGGGTATGTGGCGGTTAAGCGGAAGTGGAAGAATTGGTTGGGTGCGCATATCGGGGGGATGCTGGGGTCGTATATTGGGATTGTGACGGCGACGTTGGTGGTGAATGTTCCGAGGATTCCTGTGTTGAAGGAGTGGCCTGTTTTGGTGTTTTGGTTCTTACCGACCGTTGTCGGGACTCCGCTGATTATGAGGGTTGGGCGACGGTATCGGCCTAGGCGGAGATAACGATCAATAAAAAGATCGGTACATAGGATGGATGGTTTGGAACATATATTGTAGTAAATGGAACATATACGAGGAAAACGGACCATAATGTGATTGGAATGGAACATAAGGTAGAAAGCCTTCTGAAAAAGGGAATTAAAAAGGGTGAGATTCCTCGAATAATAGTCTAATCCATTAAAATTCAACGAAAAAGTGACCTAAGCCAGGCATCCGCCTGGCTTTATGAATTGAAAAAATTCGATTGGAACATATATTGCTGCAAATGGAACATAAAACTCTAAAAAAGGAACATAAATCCAAATTATTTATGTAATCTAGAGCCGTGATTCCCTTACGACACCACCAACAACGGCTGCGTAATCGTTGGCAGCGTGACCTCAACCGTAGTACCCTCGTCTAAGACACTTGTAATCTTAATTTCGCCGTTATGGCTTTCGATGATTTTGTAACAGGTCATCAGTCCGAGGCCGGTGCCTTTTTCCTTTGTGGTGTAAAACGGCTCGCCGAGTGTCGAAATCCGGTCTTCGGGAATCCCTACGCCCTGGTCGATGATCTGAATCAAAATCTTGCCGTCCTCTTTTCGCTTGACCTTTACGTCAATTTGGCCGCCAGTGGGCATCGCCTCGATCGCATTCTTCATCAGGTTAAGAAAGACCTGTTTAAGCTGATTCTCCTCACACATCACCATTGGCAGGTCGCTGTCGAACTCGACGTAAATCTGGACATTGTTCAAAATCGACTGGTTATTGATTAGGGTGACGACGTCTTTGATTAAATTTTTCACATCTTTTTCAATAAAAACCGCGGCAGTTGGTTTAGCAAGAACGAGGAATTCACCGACGATGCTGTTAATCCGGTCGAGCTCTGTGAGGACAATATCAAAGTAATCCGGGTGCGTTTCCCCAGACTTGAATAGCTGGATAAAGCCGCGGATCGATGTGAGTGGATTGCGGATTTCGTGGGCAATCCCGGCTGCCATTTGCCCGAGAAGAGCGAGCTTTTCGGATTTTTGCAGCAGCTGTTCCGTTTCTTCTTTGCGTTCGGAGATGTCCTTTCCAATGCAAAGCACGGCCTCTTTCCCGCCAAACACTATGTACATAGAAGAGACTTCAAAGAAAAAGGTTGAACCGTCTAGACGTTTTGCCTTGTATTCGATGGTGTTGACCGGTTGTTTTTCTTTATTAATCTGTTTGTACCTTTCTTGTGCACGTTCTTGATATTCTGGGACGATAAAATCAAAAATTGATTTCCCAATCAGTTCTTCCTTGATTTTTACTCCTGCTGTCCTGACAACGGCTTGGTTGACATAAAGTAGTTTTTGGTCACTTAAAATGTAAACGGGGTTCGGCAAAGAATCGATGAGTTTTTTATAGCTGCACTCACTCTCCCGGACCTTTTTGGCAAAAAAACGTGCCTTGTCATATTGATAGCCTACAATCCATGCAATCACGGTGAAAATCAAAAAATCAAGGGTGAAAAATACTTGTTGGTGATACATTTTTTGAAATAAAGTAAATAATAGCGAAATACCTACGAGCGTGATTTGTCCTGATTTCCTCATGGCCTTGCCCTCTTACGATTCTCTTTTTCTTAAATTATATCACTGATGGGAAATTTGGTGGTAATGGTAGTTTTATGTATGTTTTTGTCGATTCGAGCACGGCTTGGTGAGTTTCGGTTAATTTTTGGTATGATGGAAGGGAAATCCATTTATAAAGGAGATGGAACAGATGTCAATTGCGGTTCTTTACGGGGGAACTCGTCCAAATGGGAATACGGAAGCACTGACCGAGCATGCGATTCGCGGGTTGGATGTGGAGAGAATCAACTTGAGGGATTTTTCGATTTTGCCGATTGAGGATGCGCGCCATGATGAAGCCGGATTCCAAGATCGCGGCGATGACTATAATGCTGTGATGGACCGGGTTTTAGAGCATGACACGTTGATTTTTGCGACGCCGGTTTATTGGTACAGTATGTCGGGGACGATGAAGAACTTCATTGATCGCTGGTCGCATTCGATGCGGGATGCGAAGTATCCTGACTTTAAGAAGCAGATGGCTGCGAAGAAGGCCTATGTGGTGGCTGTTGGCGGGGATAATCCTTATGTGAAGGGGCTGCCGATGATCCAGCAATTCAAGCATATTTTTGATTTTATGGGGATGGAGTTTGCCGGGTATGTGATTGGTGAGGGCAATAAGCCTGGGGATATCCAGCAGGACAAAACTGCCTTATATGCTGCTGAACAGCTTCAATTGAAACTTAAAAACTAACTTGAAAAGCTGCGTTTCAAAGTAAAAGGCAAGCACAATACGCGTGCTTGCCTTGATTTAGGATAATCTTAGGGTTCTTATTTAAAGGTTCTTTTCGAAAAAACAACATTCTTGCCGAAACAGCCTATTTATAAGGCGTCGTAACCTTGAATCATCATGAAAAAGATATGGTTAAAACTCAAATTTCACAGGTCTTAAAAATAAATCTTTTAAGGTTTCTTCCGCATTTTTACTTTCAAATATGATCTCATATAATGCCTGACTAATCGGAAGTTGAACGTCATATTGAATGGATAATGTTCTTAATGCCTTTATGGTTGCAACACCTTCTGCTAATTTCCCAAACTTTTTTCCTTCCACTAATGCCTGTCCAAATTTTCGATTATGACTATGATCTGAAAATAATGTTGCTTCATAGTCTCCTAGATGACTTAATCCATATACCGTTACATCATTTCCACCCATTGCCCTGACGAGACGAGAGATTTCCCTTGTTCCCCTTGCCATCAGTGAGCCTTTTAAACTGCTATAATGTAATCCATCCAACATTCCTGCGGCAATCCCGATCACATTTTTTGTCGCAGCCCCAATTTCATTTCCAATCAAGTCTTGCCCATAGTAGAATCGAATTAAATCACTGTTCAATTCTTGGACTATTTTTTTCGTTACTTCAATATTGTCAGAACCGATCACCATACAATTTGGAATATGATTCACAAAATCCTGTACATGTCCAGGCCCTACCCAAACGGCTAGATTTACATTTTTCCCGACTTCTTCCCCAAATACTTGAGAAAGTCTTTTTCCGCTTTCCGCCTCTAATCCTTTCATGCATAAAACAAATGTTTTGCCTTGTATTTCATTGAGCGAGCTTAATCGAGTTGCAAATGAGCGTAATTCTTGTGCACTAATGGATATGATGATGATTTCAGCAAATGATACGGCCTTTTCCAATGAATTCGTCAGTTTGATCTCTTCTGGTAATGACAGGTAATCATTTCTTCTGGTTTCCTTTAATCCAATGAAATTTCTGGAGTTTTCTCTGCCCCATAATTGAACATTGTGTCCAATTTTATTCGTATACCATGCCAAAAAGGTTCCCCAACGTCCACAACCTAAAACCGAAATATTCACGATTTCACCCTCAGCTTTTTTAAAATTTATCCATCCTTACTTGTAAAAAACTAAAACCCTTAATCTTCTGTCCCTAATACATCGGTGTTCGGGGGTTCATACCCCATTTGGCGTAACATGGCGACAATTTGCCCCTTGTGATGGAATTCATGTGTAATGGTATGTATGAGCAATTTTCCAGTTGTGATGGATAGCATTTCTGGTGCCTCTCTCCAAGGGATCTTTTTTTCCATCATCTCATTTAATTGATTTCTTGGAAGTTCAAATACCTCATTTACAATCGAATCTACCTGTTCGAAACGGTCCTTTATTTTTTCCAAATTAAATTGATCCCGTTCCTCCTTTGGAGTAATCGGCTTCTTTGTCTTTTCTAAAACAAATGAGCCAAGCCATGCATAGTAACAATCTGCTATATGTATCAATGTGTCCCGTACACTTTGCAAAGCGAAGCCATGTTGGTGAGTAAAATCATTGGGATTTAGTTGCGCACAAAAGTCTAATAGTGTGCCGCGGGTTTGTCGGACCCATTCATATTCGTTTTGATTCATCATGCCACCTACTTTCAAGGAATACTATTACTTATTCCATATGTGTAAAAAAATACCTTCTCCTAATTCGCTTCTACGTCAGGTCAATCAAATAGGGGCTGCGATCTGCAACCCCATTTATCCCAGCAGGTAAGAAATAATATCCATATTCGTACTTTGAAGAGAGCTTGGCATATCCTTTCGATTTGACTTCAATGAAAAATAAAAAGTGTCAGCCTTTTCCTGAAACAAGTGGGTTCGTAATAGGCTCAAGTCTCGTTCTAGCTTGCTTGTTATCTGTTCATAAAATTGACCTTGCGTCATCTTATCCACTGAACCTAAGTGAAAAATCCCTTTTAGCTTATTTTCCATAATGAATCGAAGTTGCTTGGCTAACTGAATATCTAAAAGATTGTTACAAACGAGATTGCTGTACACATCAATCATTTTTTGACTCTTTATACTTTCTTTGATTGCATTGTATCTTGGAGAATCCTTCCCCCATATCGCTGGGATCCGGATAATGTTTGCTCGCTCGGCTAAAATTTCCTTCAGCATCTTTTCGCATTCAATTTTGAAGTTTCCATAATCGGATTGGGAAAAAGGTAGATCTGTTTCGGTGTAGGGTCTAGAATAGTCGCCATCAAACACGTTTGTGGTAGAAAAGAAATACAAACGACCATTCTCATTGCGCAACTCTTCAGCCAATTCTTTATGAAACTTGAGCTGATCATCAAAGTCTCCCCTTAGGCAAGAAATAACAATATCGGGTTTAAGGGAGTGGACGATTTCCTCCAGCTTATCGGTTTGCTTAACTTCCAATTGAAACTGCTTACCATCAGGGAGACTGGGTAACGTTGTTGAATAAGTTCCATATACGTCAAAACCAACCTTTAATTCATCCGTTAAAGCTCTCCCAACAAGACCACTTGCACCAAGAATAAGAACCTTTTCCATCGTACTTCCCCCATTCATCAACATGCTTTTATAATTAAACGATCGAATACAGTAAAAAGATACGCGATTTTCAACTATACTGTTCGACAAAAATCGGGTGGTGACAGGCACCACCCGATTTTTGTCGAAAATGATTATTTTTTATCTGCTAATTCAAGTCTTTCCGGTTTGTTTACGATGAAGATGTAGGATAGGGCTCCGATCAACATGATGCTGGCGACAAAGATGAGGGCGCCGTTAAAGGAATGGGTTTTAGCAAAGATCAATCCGATTACTAATGGTGTAACAATTCCTGCCGTATTCCCGATCGTATTGAAGATACCGCCGGTTAAACCAACCAATTCTTTCGGTGCCATATCACCGACAAGGGACCAAGTAATCCCTGCCATCCCTTTTGCGAAAAAGGAAACCGTCATAATAATGATAATAATCGAAATATTTGAAGTGTAGTTCGCCAATACGATACTGCTTGACAAAAGAAATCCCGCAATGATTGGAGTTTTACGTGCCACAGCGAGTGATTTTCCTCTTTTCAATATGGCGTCAGAAATAAATCCTCCGAAAAGCCCTCCAAAAAATGCTCCCACATACGGAATCGATGCTGCAAAACCTGTTTGAATGAGTGTCAAGCCCTTCTCCTCTACAAGATACGTAGGGAACCAAGTTAAGAAAAACCATACAATCGTATTCATTGCGTACTGGCCAATATAAATCCCAGCCATTTGTCGATTGGTCAACAACAAACGAACATCCGACCATTTCCATTTTCGTTTTTGTTCTTCATTGGCGAGTCCGCCGCCTGAGTTAATATAATCAATTTCTGCTTGATTGACACGTGGATGATTATAAGGTTCACGGACAAACTTAAACCATAGGATTGCCATCACGATTCCTGCTCCACCTGATACCCAGAATACATGACTCCAGCCGAAATCTTTTAAAATCCATGTCATAACCGGTGTAAAAAGTGCTAATCCAAAAAATTGTGCGGAGTTATAAATCGATACAGCTCTTCCACGTTCATGCTGCGGAAACCACATAGTGGTTAATCGGCTGTTTCCTGGAAAGGATGGAGCTTCTGTTATACCCACTAAAAATCTTAAAATGAATAATCCAACTAATGTAGTAATAAATCCTTGGAAAAACGTACAAGCGGACCATAATAATAAGGCAATTCCATAAACATTTCGAGCGCCAAATCGATCCAGCAGCCACCCGCCTGGGATGTTAAAAATCGTGTACGCCCAGTTAAAGGCGGAAAAGGCAATTCCCATTTTTACCGCGTCAAAAGCGAGGTCTTCTCGCATGACGGGAGCAGCGATACCAAGAGCAGAACGGTCGATATAGTTAATAATCGTAACGATAAATAACATGGTAAGGATCAAATACCGGACTTTGGATTGTTTAAGGTTCTGACCCTCAGGGCTTATCCGTTGAGCACTGCTATTATTCATTAACTTTCCTCCTATTCTTTGAAAACACGAATCTACTATTATTTATGGATGGTTGAAATACCGCTCCAGGCACTTCGCCTTCCGTGGGCGGTTCGGGGAGCCTCCTCGTCGCTTCGCTCCTGCGGGGTCTCCCCTGTCCCGTACTCCCACAGGAGTCTTCGTGCCTTCCGCTCCAATCAACATTGTACTTTTTTACCAGAATATGATTTCAGTTCAATCGTTTTTTCATTCTTTATCTCACCAAACACGGTTTCTTGGAGTGGTATTGCCAATCTTTAATGAGATATTGCATCGAAATGGTATCATCCCGATCATGGTACGGTAATCGATGATATAATTCATTTGCTTTCATAACCTTATCCATATTGATTTCGACACCCAGACCAGGTAAATCAGGCAGTTTAATGACTCCATCTCTTATTTGCATCGGATTGTCACATAATTCTTGACCATCCTGCCAAATATAGTGGGTATCGATCGGCGAGATATTTCCTGGTGCCGCAGCTGCAACCTGCGCAAACGCTGCTAAGGTAATATCAAAGTGGTTATTGGAGTGGGACCCCCATGTTAACCCCCAGTCCTTCAATAAATAAGCCATCCGAATGCTTCCATTTAATGTCCAGAAGTGAGGGTCGGCTAACACAATATCCACAGCTCGAAGTGCAGCGGCATGATGGAATTGGCGCCAATTGGTCGCAATCATATTGGTCGCAACCGGCAGCCCCGTTGCATCTTTGAATTCAGCCATAATCTCACGGCTGGAGAATCCAGCTTCAGGACCGCATGGGTCTTCAATATAGGCAAGAATATCATGTTTTCCTTTGCAAAGCCTTATGGCTTCTTCTAAGGACCAAGCCCCGTTTGGATCTAGGTTGATTCTTGCCTCAGGGAAGGCTTCATGTAACGCTTGAATTGCTTCCATTTCTTCGTCGCCGCTCAAGACCCCGCCTTTTAATTTGAAATTGGTAAATCCATAACGGCGATGGGCTGCTTTTGCTTGCGAAACAATTCCTTCAGGCGTTAAGGTTTCCATTCGTCTTACACGATCCCACTCATCCTTCCATTGTGTTTCGCGTAAATAAGGCATATTCATTTTTTCGCTATCCGCGATATAGAATAAATAGCCTAGGAACGGAACTTCTGTCCGCTGCTGGCCTCCATCGCCCAGGAGAGCGGCGATGGGCTGGTTCACGAATTTTCCAAGTAAGTCCATCATCGCGCATTCGACTGCTGCTTCTGCCTGGACGACAAATTTCAAATTGGCTAAGTTTAATCCTTGTAACCCTTCACCAGAGTCACCCTTTACACTTAAGCCTCCGCTTCTTATGGCCGTAAGGCAGCCTCGATAATTGGCAATTTCTTGGCCTACGACAAATGGGCGATAACTTTCTAGCATTCTCGTAATGTCTTCGCCGCCATGAATCTCACCGATTCCCTTATTCCCCGTTTCATCTTCTAAGATCACAATATTACGGGTAAAAAAAGGTCCATGACAGCCGCTTAGGGTAAGTAGTGCACTATCATATCCTGCAACTGGGATCACTTTCATATCTGTGATGATGGGGGATCCTTGTCTTCTCATTCCATACCATCCTTCCTGGCTTGATTCACTTATACATTTTTTCAAAAGGCTATTTTCTAAAAGATTGGTGTTGTTAAAAAGTTATGTGCGATGTTGATTGGAGCAGAAGGTGCGAGACTCCTGCGGGAGCAGCGGGACAGGTGAGACCCCACAGGCGCTTAAGCACCGAGGAGGCTCACCGCCTGTCCCGCGGAAAGCGAGCATCCTGAAGCGGAAATCAACCTTTCTTCTTTTTAGTAAAAAACTGCTTTTCAAAAAGTCGTGTGACAGCGCTATCAATTTAGCGCATCCGGACTCATTTCTAAAAAATGTTTGCTTTTTAAAGCTTCGCAGATAAAAGGCTGAGTATCGCAGATAAATGCCCCAGCAACGCAGATAAATGTTCATTTTCCGCAGATAAATCTTTTTGAATGTGTACTTTTTTTAAGTAAATCTATGAAAATAGCTATTTTTTCAGGGGGATTCCCCCCAAAATGTCTCCTATTAGATTCATTGGCGACAAAACAGGTGGATGAAAGACCGAATTGTCGCCTATAAACAGAGATTTTCTAAGGATCATGTAATCGGAGCTGGATTAAACAAGGCTAAGTCATTGTGCAATCCCCAATGCTCCGTCCACGTTTTCTTCCGTCCGCTTACTACTTCCAAAATAAAGTGGAAAATCTCCCAGCCGACTTCTTCGATCGTTCTTTCTCCCGTCGCAATCGTACCAGCATTGATATCAATCAAATCGTCCCAATGCTCTGCCAACGCGTTACGAGTAGCCACCTTCACGACTGGTGCCATCGCCAGTCCATAAGGCGTTCCTCTTCCGGTTGTAAACACTTGAAGATGCATCCCTGAAGCGAGCTGTAAGGTTCCACAGACAAAATCACTGGCAGGAGTAGCGGCAAAAATCAACCCTTTTTCAGTTGCCTTCTCGCCAGGTGCAAGAACGCCGGAAATCGGACTTTTCCCTGACTTGGCAATCGAACCTAATGATTTTTCCACGACATTGGCTAATCCGCCCTTTTTATTCCCTGGAGATGGATTCGCCGATCTGTCTACTTCCCCTTTGGACAGATACTGATCATACCAATCCATTTCACGAATTAACGCATTTCCTACTTCTTCGTTGATGGCCCGCGGAGTTAATAAATGAATCGCATCGCGTACTTCGGTAACTTCTGAAAATAATACCGTTGCCCCGGCCCGAACCAATAAATCAGCTGCATAACCAACGGCTGGATTCGCCGTGACACCTGAGAAGGCGTCACTTCCGCCGCATTGAAGGCCGATGACTAGATCCGAAACCGGACAGGTTTCCCGTTTCCTTCTATTTAATCGGATTAATCTCTCTTCTGCCATCTCCATAATCGATTGAACCATGCCCATCATCCCTTGCTGATCTTGAAGCGAGAGGATATCGGCTTCATTCCGGTCCGGAGTGATTCGAATTGGTGAGAGCTTCTCACATCCCAGACCAATGACCATTGCTTCTCCCCGAAATTCGGGTGTTTGGCTAGGTTGGTAATCGTTCGAATCGGAATTTCAGCTTCAGGGGCATTGATCGCTACCCCGCATCCATAGCTATGGTTTAAGGCCACGACGTCATCGACATTGGGATACTTCGGTAAAATCTCGGCTTTTATTTTTCGAACAACAAAATCAAGAACGCCGACCACACATTGAACACTTGTGGTAATTCCTAAAATATTCTTGGTTCCGGCACTGCCATCCTGATTCCGAAACCCTTGAAACGTATAGCCTTCTAATGGAGGCAACGCTTCGGGAACCTGATTGGCGATCGGTAACTCGTTTAAATTGGGAGAGGTTGGTAGTTTTACTAGGGACTCTTCCACCCAGCTGCCTTTCTGAATGAAGGCAGCTGCATATCCAATCACTTCCCCGTAGCGGATAATCGCTTCATCTTCCTGGATATCGGTTAAAGCGACTTTATGCCCCTGAGGGATTCTGTCGATCAGTTGGAGTCCACAGGAGAAAACTGTCCCAGGTTCTAAGCCCCCCGTATTCACGACGATGGCGACATTATCTTTTTCATTTACTTGAATATAAAGAGGTGTTTCTTTTACCATCGTTTTCAAGTTCATGGTCCTCCCGTATTTTTATTTAACAAAAACTGTTTTAATCGATGTAAAGAACTCTTTTGCTGCTTCTCCTTGTTCACGGGAATGCGAGCTGGAATTTTTCATGCCTCCGAATGGCGCTTGCAGTTCAACCCCGGCACTTTCTGCATTAACCCGAATCAACCCTGCTTCCATGTCATTGACGAAGGAAAGCAAATGCTGAATGTTTGTGGTAAAAATCGAAGCGCTCAAGCCATACTGTACATTGTTCGCAATCTTCAGGGCATCCTCTACGGATTCAGCCTTCAAGAGTGCAATGACAGGTCCAAAGATTTCTTCCTGTACAATCGCCATATCCTCTGTACAGTGATCGAAAATGGTTGGTTCTACATAGAAGCCGTTGGCCAATTCTCCTTCTACGACGCGTTTTCCGCCGGTAAGCAGTTCGGCGCCTTCCTCGAGCCCTTTCTCTATGTAGGATAGAACGGTGTTGAGCTGGCTTTCACTTGCGCTTGGCCCCATCCATACCGTGCTGTCGAGTCCATTTCCAATTGTAATCTCTTGTGTTTTTTGCACAAGCTTTTCTTTGAATTCTTCGTAAATTCCTTGTTCCACGATCACGCGGCTGGTTGCCGTACATTTTTGCCCAGTGGATCGGAAGGCACCGGCAATGACGGCTTCTACTGCGAGGTCAAGATCGGCATCTGCTGCCACAATCACTGGGTTTTTCCCGCCCATTTCCAGCTGGTATTTGGCCCCGCGCTTTAAGGCAGCCTGCCCAATTCTTTTTCCAACACCGTTTGAACCCGTAAAGGTAATCCCGTTAATATCCTCATGATCGGCGATCCCTTGTCCAATCACACTTCCTGGTCCTGTGACCATATTCACGACACCAGCAGGGAAACCTGCTTCTTCAAAGCACTCGATAATTTTTGCAAGGGTAACAGCGGTTTCCGTTGCAGGCTTGACAACAATGGTATTCCCGTAAACTAGTGCCGGTGCCATTTTCCAAATTGGGATCGCAATTGGGAAGTTCCATGGTGTGATCACCCCTACAACTCCAAGCGGAACACGTGTTGTAAACATCAGTGCGCTGCTGTCAGTGGATGGAATCACATCACCCACCTTGCGCATGCCTTCCCCTGCATAATACTTCAGGATGGCAATCCCGCGGGCTGTTTCCCCTTTTGTTTCGGCAAAGGTTTTTCCCATTTCTCTTGTTGCGCATTCAGCAATCTCATCGATCCGTTTTTCAAGAATGGCAGCTGCTTTATAGAGGTACTCGCCGCGCGCCGCACCTGAAAGTTTGCGCCAGTTCTCTTTGGCTTGTTTTGCGGCGTTGACCGCACGGTTCAAATCATCCTCGGTTGATTTTTGTACATAGCCGACAATTTCTTGGCTGTTTGCTGGATTGATACTTTTGTCTACTTCATTAGAAGCTGAAGCGATCCATTCACCGTTAATATAGTTAAGATAGGTTTTTGTTTGAACAGTTGTGGTCATCTATAAGTCTCCTTTTATGGATTGAACGAGTATGTTTTTTGGATAAAGATCGATGGCTTTGTTCAAAATCGATTCTAGTTCTCTATAATGTTCTTTTTCTACCGGAAGAATTGGAAGTCTTACGGTTTCCCCTACTGGCAATCCCATAATTTCCATACCGGCTTTAATCAGTGATACCGCATAGCCCTTGCCCTGGCGGCGAATATTATTAATAGGTAAGATCACTTGTTGTAATATGTCTTGTACGACTTCCTGCTCCCCGTCCAATAGCGCTTGGTAAAATTTCCTCGAGATGTGCGGGATGTAATTCGAAATCGCCGATGAGTAAGAGTCAAAGCCAAGTGGAACAAAAGCCGGCATCGTTACTTCCGCTAATGGCATTCCATTCAGCCAGCTAAAGCGCTTTCCAAAGGTTTGGGTTAGAATCGTATTTAGCTCCATATCTCCTAAACCATCTTTCACTCCGACTACCTGAGGAACTTCTGCCAGCGCTTCCAAAGCAGAAACGGATAAAGAAACCTGATCCCGTTGGTAGACAATTGCATTTAAATCGGTACTTTCCGCAATCGTTTTAAAATAACCCGCTAAGCCTTGCTGTTCCCCTGCCACTAGGTATGGAGGCAGGATCAAATAGCCATCGGCCCCTTTATCTGCCGAGATCTTCGCAAACTCTAAAGAAGTTTGAATATTGCCGCCAACCCCTGTATACACAGGTACCTTTCCGCCTGAAACAGATACAGCCACATCGATCATTGCTTCATATTCTTCTTTACTTATTGATTGATATTCTCCAGCTCCACAAGCTACAAAGATCGCTTCAAGCCCTTCCTCTATTAAAAATTGAATATTCGTAGCAAGTCCCTTTTCATCCAGTTGGTTGTTTTCGGTAAAAGGCGCAACTGGAAATCCCAAAATTCCTGTTGGAGCCTTACGTGTTGTCGTCATCCTTGTTCCTCCTTTTGTTTGGTTGTTCGTTTGTTTTATTGTAAGACAAATAAATTAATCGGTCAATTATTTATTTTCTGAAATTTAAAAATCAAATGATTGACAAACAATTTTATTTGTCTTACCATTTGAGAAAAATAAATGTTTACCGCCTCTTCTTTCATATTTTGTAACCGGTCTCTTTTTGAAAGAAGGTAAGCAATGTTCTACTACTAAAAGGAGTGATAGATATGGAAGCACAATTCGTTCAAGACGCTAAAAAAACAAGTACACCGATTATTACAGAAATGCTGGTAGTTCCCGTTGCCGGACATGACAGCATGCTTCTTAATTTGAGCGGCGCCCATGCCCCTTACTTTACACGCAACATTGTCATTCTAAAGGATAATGCAGGAAATACCGGAGTCGGAGAGGTTCCAGGCGGCGAAAAAATCCGTCAGACCCTCGAAGATACGAAACCATTCGTGATTGGACAATCGATTGGTACATACAAAAATATTTTAACTACGATTCGAAACCAGTTTGCGGACCGTGACACAGCAGGAAGAGGACTTCAAACCTTCGACCTCCGCACCACGATTCATGCGGTTACGGCGTTAGAAGCTTCCCTCCTTGACTTAGTCGGACAATATCTGCAAGTTCCTGTTGCCGCTCTTCTCGGTGAAGGCCAACAACGCGACAAGGTAGAAATGTTAGGGTACTTATTTTATGTAGGAGATCGCAAGAAAACGGATCTTGAGTATTTAAGCGCACCGGAAGCGGAAGATGACTGGTTCCGCCTTCGTCACGAAGAAGCGTTAGCACCGGAAGCGATTGTACGTTTGGCGGAAGCGGCCCGTGAGCGCTATGGATTTAATGATTTCAAATTAAAAGGCGGAGTCTTACGGGGTGAAGAAGAGATTGAGGCCGTAACGGCGCTTGCGGAGCGCTTCCCTGAGGCTCGCATTACGCTTGATCCAAATGGCGGCTGGTTATTACAGGACGCGATTCGACTTTGCCGGGATCAACATCATGTTTTAGCCTATGCGGAAGATCCATGTGGTGCAGAAAACGGCTTCTCCGGCCGCGAGATCATGACAGAATTTAGACGGGCAACAGGACTCCCGACCGCAACGAATATGATTGCCACCGACTGGCGGCAAATGGGGCATTCGATTCAGCTTCAGTCTGTGGACATCCCTCTGGCCGATCCACATTTTTGGACGATGCAGGGCTCTGTTCGCGTTGCGCAAATGTGTCATGAATGGGGTCTGACATGGGGATCGCACTCCAATAACCACTTTGATATTTCACTGGCGATGTTTACCCACGTTGCAGCGGCGGCGCCTGGGAGAATCACGGCGATTGATACTCACTGGATTTGGCAGGACGGGCAGCGTCTAACCAAAGAGCCTTTCAAGATTGTCGGCGGTATGGTGGATGTCCCTGCGAAACCGGGTCTGGGAGTTGAAATTGATATGGAACGGATCGAGAAAGCGCATCAGCTTTATCAACAAAAAGGGCTTGGCTCCCGCGATGATGCCATTGGTATGCAGTACCTGGTTCCGAACTGGACGTTTGATCCTAAAAAGCCTTGCCTGGTTCGATAATTTTTTTAGGGTGCGTTTCTCGATATCGAGGAGCGCACTATTTTTTTAATATGTCTTTAATAAATGGAAATATGTTAGTATAATTGTATTACAATATGACTATTAATGGAGTCAATTAGAGGTGTTATACTTTGGAACCATCAGCAAAGAAACTAGAGGTTCAATCGGTAAGCCGGAATACCCTTTCCAAACAAGTCGTCGACCAGATTGTGCAGCTGCTCGTCAGCGGGCAAATGAAGTCAGGTGACAAACTGCCGCCTGAAATGGAACTGATGAAGGAACTCGATGTAAGCCGGCCGGTTTTACGCGAGGCGCTTAGTTCACTTGAAACGCTTGGTGTGATTACACGGAAGACGCGGGAAGGTACTTTTTTTAATAATAAAGTCGGGTCCTATCCCTTCTCAATCATGTTAGCACTGGCTACGGATAACTTACCCGCCATCATTGAAGCGCGGATGTCTCTTGAACTTGGACTTGTGACGATTGCAGCTGAAAAAATTAAGGATGAAGATCTAGCGAGACTGCAGGAAACCATTGAGACCATCAAGAATAGCAAAGATAATAATTACGGTGAGGCCGACAAGGAATTTCATCGGATTATTGCCATGAGTGCAAATAATCCAATTGTCGAGGGGATGATTGACTCCCTGCTGATTACCCATGAGAAAACGGATAGCCTCATCCAGTACAGGGAACGCGACCTAACCGTAGCCTTTCACCAAGGCATCTACGAAGCGCTCGCAGCGCACAACCCACATGAGGCCTTCAACCAAATGTACAAACATCTAGACTATGTCCGTCAGAAAATACTTCAACATTCACAAATAAATTAGAGTTGTTTTCGGTAAAATTCGGGTGGTGAATCACCCGATTTTTTTTATGTATAGGACCTATTCAGCATGGGGAGATGAGCCCCTATTTAAGAGCCGCTCCGTATTGGGACTTTACCCTCCGCTTTTGTGGATTTACACTCCGGTTTTGCTCGTTTACCATCCTCTTTGGGCGAAATACCTTCCACTTCGATAAAGTCCTCCTCATTAAGAGGCCTCTACCAGGCTTAAATACCTTTTTTTAAAGGAAAATTTCCTTTTTAGTAAATTTCCATCCACGCTTTTCCTACAGATCTGCAAACCTTGCCTTTATCCACCGGTTTCGTGACTTTACACTCCGGTTTTGCTCGTTTACCATCCGCTTTGGGCGAAATACCCTCCACTTCGATAAAGTCTTCCTCATTAAGAGGCCTCTACCAGGCTTAAATACCTTTTTTTAAAGGAAAATTTCCTTTTTAGTAAACTTCCATCCACGCTTTTCCTACAAATCTGCAAATATTGCCTTTATCCACCGGTTTCGTGACTTTACACTCCGGTTTTGCTCGTTTACCCACCACTCTGGCCGAAAGATCCACGGGGACGGTTCTCAATGGTTTATTACTGTTCGACAAAAATCGGGTGGTGCCAGGCACCACCCGATTTTTGTCAAATTCTTATAGCATTTTCTCAATAACGGCTTTTGCGGTTTCTTCTTTGTTGAGTGTTGATTCTTTGTAGTTTCTTCTGAAGAATTCGGCATATAGGATGTCGAGCAGGTAGAGCTGTGAGATTTTGGCAGAGAGGCTGCCGCCTTGGAGCGGTCCTTCGTTTGATCCGCAAAGCAGGGTAATATCTGCGTAATTGGTTAAGGGTGATTTCGCGAACCGGGTAATCGAAATGACTTTTGCTCCTCTTTCCTTTGCTGCCTTTGCGACATCAATCGTATCCTTCGTGGATCCTGAATAGGAGATCGCAACCGCCACATCCCTGTCTGTCATTAACGAAGCAGACATAATTTGCAGATGGGAATCAATCGAACATTCCGTTTTATTCGTGATCCTCATAAACTTATTCTTCGCTTCCATTGCCGTCATCAACGAAGACCCTACGCCAAAAAAGTGAACCCGGTCTGCCTGAATGAAACAATCAATTGCCTTCGAAATATCTGTCTCATTAATGAGATTCGAGGTTTCTGTTAGCGCGTTGATATTCGTCGCTAAAATTTTCGAGGCTAATTCGCCGATCGTATCCTGCTGAGTAATTTCGCCGGACATTTGCTGCGTTTCTTCATCTTGGGTACTATGGGCTAAGGCAATTTTAAATTCCTGATAGCCTTTTAAATTCATGGTTTTGCAAAATCGAAATACACTGGCCTCGCCGACATTGCATGCATCCGCAAGGTCGGTAATCGACATGTAGATGACATCCTGCATATGTTCAAGAATATAGTCGGCTACCTTTTTTTCAGATTTCGTAAAGGCATTGTAGTTTGAACGAATCAATGAAAAAATATCTACTTTTGACATACATAGCACTCCTTCTAGTTCCCACTTCTCAGATGAAGCGAAACCGCCCCAAGAATTCCAGCTTTATTTCCAAGAGAAGCTTTTAAGATTTTTACATCGGAAAAGCTTTCCATGATTAACTCCCGTACTTCAGCCGCCACCATCTTCACCAAAATTTCCTGTTCCATTACACCGCCGCCAATGATGATTGCACGGGGGTTAAAGATGTGGACCAACGAAGTAAGTCCGATAGCCACTTCAAATACCCAATGATTGAGCACATCGATCATCAGGCTGTCACCGTGGTAAAGTTTTTCAAAAATGACTTTTCCATTCAGGCACTCCGGATCCACTTCTTTTGCCATCCGCACCAAGGCGGTCGTGGAGGCATATTGTTCATAACAGCCTTGTCCACCGCAGTTACACGGCAGTCCTTTAGGATGGGTCAAGATATGCCCAAATTCAGCCGCTACCCCATTATATCCTGAATAAAATTCGTTATTTTGAATGATGGCACCGCCGATACCGGTTCCATAGGTCAAACAAAGAAAATCCTGAAAATCCCGGCCGGCACCAAAATACTGTTCTCCCAAAGCAGCCGCATTCACGTCATTCTCTACTTTAACGGGAACCTTAAATTTTTCTTCTAACAGATCCTTTAACCGCGTTCCCGTATAGTTGGGGATATTTTCATTGGCATAAATAATGCAGCCCTGCTCTCGATCCACCTGACCGGCTGTACTGATTCCGATGGCATCAAAGCCATCATATTCGGATATAATTTGCATGAGCTTTTCAACGACAAATTTTCCGCCTTTTTTGCTTTCCGTATCATATTCTTTAAAGACAGCCAAATTTCCTTTTTCATCGGAAATTCCCAGCTTAATCGAGGTTCCACCAATATCAGCAGCTAATATTTTCAAGTTTCTCACCCTTTACCCATTTCCTAAGGCGGTATAAATCCCACGAGAATCACCCGTGGGATTTATAGCTTGTATCTAAGATATCGCTTGAATAAACCTTTTTGTGATCTCCATCGGTCTCGTAATCGCTGAACCCACAACTGCTGTATGGGCGCCTCGTTCAAAAGCAGCCTTCAAATCCTCCGGGGACCAAATCCCGCCTTCTGCGATAATCGGAAGCTCAAAATCTCTTTTTAATCTCCCTATTAACTCAACATCAGGCAGTTTCTGACCGTGTGTGTAGGAGGTATAACCGCTTAACGTTGTCCCGATACAATCAAAGCCTAATTCGTACGCTAATTCCCCTTCTTCATAGGTGGAGCAATCGGCCATAAAGATTTGGTCTGGATACTTTTTGCGGATGATTGGAAAAATTTCATGAATGGTCTTGCCATCCGGTCTGATCCGATCCGTTGCATCTAATGCAATGATATCGACTCCCTCTTGATAAAGCAATTCAATTTCTTCCATCGTAGGGGTGATAAAGACTTCCGATCCCTCATAAACACGTTTAATAATTCCAATGATCGGCAAGGAAACGGTTTTTTTAATTTCACGAATATCTTCCACGCTATTCGCGCGTATCCCACACGCTCCGCCAAGCATCGCAGCGTACGCCATCCTTCCCATGATATAAGAGCTGTGAAGTGGCTCCTCTGGCAGTGCTTGACAGGACACGATGAGCTTTCCTTTAATTTTTTCGAATAATTGTTCCTTGTTCTTCATTTCAAAGCATCTCCAGTTGATTATTTAAAAAATGGCTGGTATTTGATTTGCTTTCCGTGGAGATCTGCGAGTCAATCCGATGAACATCAAATCTTCCTATCTCCTCATGGGTTTTGGCTTTCATATCGCTGATGAACACCAAATCTTCCTATCTCCTCATGCATTTTGGCTTTCATACCGATGATGAACATCAAATCTTCCTATCTCCTCATGCGTTTTGGCTTTCATACCGCCGATGAACACAAAATTTCCCTATATTATCATGCGTTTTGGCTTTCATACCGCCGATGAACACAAAATCATCCCATCTCTTCATGAGATTTGGCTTTCATACCCTCGATGAACACCAAATCTTCCTATCTCCTCATGCGTTTTGGCTCTCATACCGCCGATGAACACCAAATCTTCCTATCTCCTCATGCGTTCTGGCTCTCATACCGCCGATGAACACAAAATCATCCCATCTCTTCATGAGATTTGGCTTTCATACCCTCGATGAACACCAAATCTTCCTATCTCCTCATGCGTTTTGGCTTTCATACCGATGATGAACACAAAATCTTCCTATCTTCTCATGCGTTCTGGCTCTCATACCGCCGATGAACACCAAATTATCCCATCTCTTCATGAGATTTGGCTCTCATACCCTCGATGAACACCAAATCTTCCTATATCCTCATGCGTTTTGGCTCTCATACCCTCGATAAACTCCAAGGTTCATCCCTTTTCTGCCCCAATCGCCAATCCTTTTGTAAAATACCGTTGGAATAGGATAAAGATTACGAGCATTGGCACAGCAGCCACCGTAGCTCCGGCCATCTTATAAGCAAAGTTTGGACTTAAATCCTGCATCAAGGATGCAATTCCGACCATTAACGTTTTTGAAGTTTCCTCTTGGCCGACAATTAACTGCCAGAGGTAATCGTTCCATACCTGAACAAAATTCAGGATGAATAACGCCCCAATTCCGGGTTTTACAATCGGCAAGATAATTTTATAAAAAGTATAAAACTCCCCTGCTCCGTCAATCCGGGCCGCTTCTCGTAGTGAATCAGGTATCGTATCAAAAAATCCCTTAAGCAGAAATACTCCAAAGGCTGTGGCAACATTCGGCCAAATCATGCCATTTAGTGAATTTACCATTCCAAACTCCTGAATAATCCTGAATAAAGGAACGATCATGACCTCTTTTGGAATCATTAAACTGGATATAAAAATGATATAAATAACATTTTTCCCTTTAAACTTCAACTTTGAGAACGCATAAGCAGCAAGTGAGCTGACAATGATCACCGCTACGGTTGTAACCAGTGAGACAATAATACTGTTAAATGTCCATCTTAATGCCGGCTGGTTCTGGAATACGTCCGCATAGTTACTAAAGGACATCGTTTTCGGAAACCAATCAGGAGGCATTTTGATAACATCCGAACTGTTCTTTAAGGAACTAGTAAAAAGCCAATAAAGAGGAAATATATTTAGGACAGCAAAGAAAATGATGATAGCATTGGCGATTACGTCAACGGTTTCTCTTTTTTCTTGTTTTTCGTTTTCATGCGAATTCACCTCTAATCTTTCTTAAACATTGCTCTTAATTGTGGAACCGATAATATTAATGTAATTAAGAACATAATCACACCTACTGCAGAAGCCACACCAAGCTGATTATACTTAAAGGCATTATTGTATAAGAAATACATAAGAGTCGTAGAAGCATTGTTTGGTCCGCCACCCGTTAATAGTTGAATGACAACGAATATCTTTAAGACGGCAATAATGTTCATAATCGTGATATAGATGGTAGTAGGTTTGACCATGGGAATGAGAATTTTCATGATGATGGTCGTTCTGCTTGCCCCATCCACTTCTGCTGCTTCAAATAGTTCCTTTGGTACCCCGATCATCGACGCAATGTAAAGGATAATCGCTTGACCTACATTGGTTGCAAACGTAACGAAAATGATCACCGGTAATACCGTATGGGGATTCCCTAAAAAGTTCACATTTGAAAAATCCAGTTGTTTTGCCACGTACGGGATCAGTCCATTGGCTGGATTTAGTAAGAAACTCCAGATCATACTCATGACAACCATCGAAACCATTACAGGGATATAGTAGGCTCCTCGGATAAAGGAAACATATTTTGCATTTTTATCAAAAACAGCCGATGCAACAAATAGAGAAAATATGACCGTTAAGGCAACAATGAAGATAACGAAAACAACGGTGTTAATCGTAGATTTTACAAAAACAGGATCCTGAAAAAGTCTAGTGTAGTTTTCAAATCCGACAAATACCTCATTGGTGTAATTAATTCTGAACAAGCTTAGCCGAATTCCTTCAATGATGGGATAAACAAGAAATACTAAGAAGAGTAAAAGTTGTGGAGCTACAAATAGATACCCTGTCATATTTTCTTTGAAAGTATGCTTATTGAATTTCATCGTAACCATTACCTTTCTAAAATTTAAGCCCCTGATTTTAAGGGGCTTAAATTTTTAAAGTTTACAGGGCTATTGTTTGATAACTGAGTTGGCCCTTGCATTTTCAATAATTCCATTACCATTTTTCTGATAGTCTTTCACAGCTTGTTCCGCTGATTTTTGTCCAGTTAATAATGCTTGAAGCTCTGGATATAAAGCCTGTCTTAGCTCGCTGTAGCCTGGAACACTGCCAGTAAAGTTGAACAAATACTTTGCGTTTTTATCGTATGCTGCGAATAATGGATTTTGAGACTTGAATTCATTTGCTACAGAAGTCCTTACTGGAACTCCATTTTTTGAAGCTTTCACGAGTTCAGGATCTGTTGAGAAGAATTTAACAAAATCTTTACTTACTTTAATTCTTATTTTGTCCTTTGTATTGAAAACAGCAGCACCTGATACATACGTAAAGGTTAACGGATCGCCGCTTTCAGATGGAATATTTGCAAGTCGGATATCAAACTTAGGTGCTTTACCTGCTGCCATATCTGCTTTTGCATTGTTAAAGAGTACAGAGTTTGTGAAGCTGATCGCGAGCTTCTGGTTTTGGAACATGGCATTGGCATCATTAGATGAAACCGATTCTGCACCTGGGTTTGTTAATCCGGCATCATAGATTTTCTTTAACCATTTTGCTGCCTTCACTCCGTTTGCATCATCAAGGATAATGTTGCCTTTGTCATCGAAGAACTTATTACCAAACATTCTTAAATAAGCTAGGTTCCACGTATCGCCTTGGTTATTTAACGCATATAGCGCCATTGGATACTTATCCTTCGGTAAATCCTTCTTCAACGCATTGAGGATGGTTTCATAATCTTTTAACGTCCAAGTCTTGATTTCATCCTTGCCACCAAGATACTTTTCAAGTCCTGCCGCCTTGAACATATCCGCGTTGTACGCTAAGGTTCCTGGCATATGAGAGAATGGATAGAAGTAAACATCCTTGCCGAACGTCACACTATCCCAGTACTTTTGGTCAATGTCTTTCTTCGCCGCATCATCGACAATATCGTTTAATGGAACTAATGCACCGCGATGTGCATAATCACCCATTGCGAATGTGTTTTCAAAGAAGATATCTGGAGGAGTGCCGCCGTTTAACTTAACATTTAAGAGTTCATCCCTTTGTTCAGCAGCTACTACTTCTACCTTCACTTTTACATCGTAATCTTTATACTGTTTGGAGAACTTATCTGCCGCGTACTTGAAGAAGCTGTCGTAGTCTGCCCCTTTTTCTGTAGGGTCCATGACTCCCTTCCATTGCGGTGTTAACATAAGCGACAATTCAACTGTCTTTTTCCCATTTGCCCCTACATCTGATTTACTTGTTTCTTTGTTTGCACAACCGGCTAAAGCTCCAAGTGCAAGCACACCAGTCAAAGCGGTGGCCAGAAAGCGTTTTTTCAACATTCCTTTTTCCCCCTTTATAGCATGTTTTTTATTTTTTGAAGGACAATCTTGGCTAAAAGCTGATGTCCTTCTTGATTCAAATGCATGTAATCAATGGTATTCATCGGAACATGACCGCTTAAATCGAGAAACTCAGTTTCTTGCAGCTGCAGCAGCTCCTTTAAATGATTGGGCAGTTCAGCTGATTTCCGATCACAATTTTTCCCCATTGACTTTCCTACTTCAGTGTCAAGGTACTCTTTCCCAATGGGAGGCGGCGCCATTACTAACACTTTAGGTGGTGCGCCATTCAAGCCCGCTGGAGTACTTTTCGCCTTAAGGGCGAGCCTGGCAATTCCTTGAGCGATATTAAAAGAAGTGAGATTAAATCTTTCCTTTGTATCATTGGTTCCAAGCATGATCACCACCAACTCAAGTGGCGCATGACTCATTAAACAAGGATGAAGATAGGTTAAACCGTTTAGGCCTTCAAACAATGGATCGTCTACGACGCTTGTTCGGCCGGAAAGTCCTTCCTCGACAACTTGAAAGTCATCGCCTAATCCTTCAGCCAGCAAGCTGGTCCATCTGACTCCTTCAGGAAATCTCCCCATCGTTGCGGCATCAAAACCCCATGTATTTGAATCTCCGAAGCAGACAATTCTTCGCTTCATGTTAGTTTTTTCCGTATTTTAGAATTGCTTGGTCGATCATCTCTTTAATTGCCGGGATATTATTTAAATCCTCTCCGTGTACCGGCTCAAAAGGTGCTCGAACGCTTCCAACATTGACGCCATTTAATTTAAGAACTTCTTTAATGACGGAATACATGGAACCATTTAAGGAACATAAAGCGATAATAATGTCATTGATATCTCGTTGAATGCTTCTTGCTTGTTCAAAGTTTCCGGTTGAAACAAATTGTTCGGCTTTTAAAAATAACTCCGGCATCGCTGCATAGGTTCCGCCAATTCCGCTATCAGCCCCAATGATTCTTCCGGCCACATATTGTTCGTCAGGTCCGTTAAAGACGATAAAGTCTTCGCCTGCTGCTGCCTTAAAGCGTTCAATGTCCATCGCTGGCATCGAAGAGTTTTTAACACCCATTACTTTTTTATTCTCAATTAATTGCTTGAATAGATTCATGGATAGATTGTACCCAGTTGTTTGTGGAATGTTATAGATGATGAATGGTAGCTCCGCTGCATCCATAATGTCCGTCCAATACTTATAGATTGAACTTTCAGGAAGTTTAAAGTAGATCGGCGGGATGGCGGATAAGGCATCATAGCCAAGCTCTTCCGCATATTTTGCTAATTCCACACTGTCTCTTGTGGAAGGTGCTCCAACATGAGCGATGAGCGTCAGCTTCCCTTTTACGGTTTCGGCCACATATTTTAATGTCGCTTTTCTTTCATCAAGGTTATGGTAAATGCATTCTCCAGAACTTCCGCTTACATAAAGACCTTGAACCCCTTTTTCATAAAGATAGTTACAAAGATCCTTTGTACGGCTCTCTGATATTTCTCCTGCATCGTCGTAGCACGCATAGAATGCTGGAAAAACACCTTTAAATTTTTGATTTGTCATTTATCTTCGCCACCTGGAAATGAATTTATTGGTACCGTTTACAAAGTAAATATATCACGCTTGAGTGGTTCTGTAAATAATTTTCACCAATTTAATTTATTTTGGAAAAAATATTCTCCTTTTTGAAAATTATGCCCGAAACTCCAGAGTTACTTCTTTGTTTTTTAAGGAGATCCATAATCGTTTTTGAAAATTTTCGTCCTCATTCGGAAAATCTTCGCGATAATGGGCCCCCCTGCTCTCTCTTCTTTCCAACATTGCCTTTAACAGAATTTCCGAAAGCAGCAAAAAATTTCTTGCTTTAAATGCACTTTTTCGTTCATTTTCGTTCTGTACATGAAGACTCATATTGAATGAGGCCTTTAATTCGGTTACCTTTTTTAGGGCGGATGTTAGATTTTTTTCATCTCGAATCACATTTGCCTTCAACCACATGAGTTCCCGGATTTCTTCGATTACTTGATGTGGGGTGATGGACTTCTCGGATGTCTTTGGAATGGACTTGTTTAATTGATCGATTGCCGCTTGGATATCAAGCGGTTCAAGCCGGCCATTGTTCACATAATCCAGACAATTCTGGGCGGCTCTTTTTCCAAAAACCATACAGGAACCTGTAGAATTTCCTCCCAATCGATTAGCTCCTTCAATTCCTCCTGCGAGCTCACCGATTGCATAAAGTCCTGGTACAGAGGTCCGTCCACAGCTATCCACCTTGACCCCGCCATTACTAGCATGCGCAAAAGGAGCAATTTTGCAAGCGTCCGTCACAAGATTGATTCCTCTTTCTTTCAGCCAATTAAGATAGATCGTATAGAAATCTCGCTGATCCTCATAAATCGCCTCATCAAAGACAAGCTCGAAACCTGCTTCGCTTTTGGTTCGGATAATTTCTTTCATCATCGCGATATCAAAGTATTTTGACGGGAGAGAGTGGGTAAATGGCCCATGTGTACTCCGGATTTCCAAGCATTCTTGCTTCGTGAGCCCGTCAGGAAGCACTTTTTCTAAAATACTGTTCCCTTCTTTATCCACAAAATCTTTACAATAATTCAGGGTGTGCTCGCCCCATAATGTCTTATATTTTGGTGCGGTGAATCCCGGGATGAATTGAATAAACTCCATATTTACGAGACTTGCTCCTGCTTCTAGCGCTAGGATATGCCCCGATCCATCGACATCATTTGGGTTTAAGTTATGCTTGTAAAGATTCCCGAAACCGCCTGTTGCCAAGATGACTGCCTTACAATGGATCATGATAAGGTGATTATCGTGGTCCAATAGGAAAGCTCCGGTTACCTTGTTGCCGGTCTTGATTAAGGAAATCACGGCAGACTTTTCGTATAACGAAATATTAGGGTAATGGTTGAAAATCGTTTTCACATTATCGCGGATTTGGTCCCAGTCTCTCAGCATGTAGATGGTCCGGCTATGTTCCGCAAAGCAGGCCTTGCGATCGTCAGGCAGTTTATAAGGCTCAATCCCGATTTCCGGAAATTCTTGGACCCGTTCCTGGATTTCATTCACATAGATTTGAGCCATTTCTTTGTCATGCATGTGATGGCTAACCGCCTCTATGTCTTGTAAAAATACTTCTTTGTCTTGATGATCCTTGGTCACCTGTGTTCCTAGGGAGGCTTTCAGGGGATAGAAGCTTGAGCCGGAACAAACTTGCGTTTTGGTCGACATGATGACGGTTTTACCGGCTTTGGCCAGCTCGATGCTCACTTTAAGACCAGCGATGCCGCTTCCTACGACGAGTACATCGGTTGTGATGGTTTCATGGAGGTTCATGAGCTCACCCCCTAAATTTTTATTTTGAACACTATTTTTCTTACTTTTTCCGATGTGTCGACCTTGATTCCGGTCATATGGGCATCTTGTGGGAAGAGAATCATGAAGTTTCCCTTTTGTAATGTGGCCGCTGATTTTAGGTTGCCTTCGAGTAGATAGTAGTCGTCTTGTTCATCGTATGGTTGTTTGACTTCCATTTGGTCGAACGGCTCGAAGCCAATTTGTTCTGTTCCTTCCAATAGATAATGAACATCTAGATACTTTTTATGTGATTCCCAGAAGCGTTCTTGCGGGGTTTTGGTTTCGTATTCTATGAGATTAAAGAATAGGTTTTCGCCGTCGATTTCATGTGTGCCAGGTTGGAGGTTTGTGAAATCGGTTTGTTGGATATAGTCGATTGCTTGATTGATTCTTTCATGGATACCTTTATAGAAATGAAAATTACGGATGTGATCAACAATCATCCTTATTAGCCCCTTTTTTATGGATTCGTTTTCAAGTTTAGGATAGCATAGGGGGATAATTTCGTAAATAATTTCCTCTCGTTTGATTTATTTTGGAAAAAATTTTCACCGTTTTGTTGAGAGGGCGTGAAGGTATACATCATTAACAATTGGGCAATATCCTTTTTCGAAGATCATTCATGAAAAAAGGACCTTCCCTGTTCGTTTACTGGAGGTCCTTTTAAGTTTCTTATTTATAAACATCGCCACGATTATCGATGGTTAAAATATAAATTATTTTTTCATGGTGGTCTATTTCAAAAATAACCCTATACGTTCCAACTCTAAGCCTTAACTTATTTTCTCTTCCCTTTAATGGTTTTATGTCTCCAATTGGAGGACGTATTGTTAAGCCTTCTAAAGCTTTTCCAATTCGTTCTTGAATATTTCTTTCCTGTTTTCTTAAGAATTTAACGGATTCACGACTTAGAGTCAGTCGGTAGGTTAAGCTCACGCTTCGCATCCTCCCACGACACAAACTCCGAGCTATTTTTTAGTTGCCGTTCTTCCTCTTGACTCAACGGAATCTCATCAGATTCCATTACCATAATATCCTCCCAATCTGGTCGTGAATGACGGTAAGACAAATATTTCAAATAATCATAAGCCGATTTTTTTGCATCTTCAGGAAGTTTTTTTATCATCTTATACAATTCTTCATTGCTTATAGCCATATCCATTCCCCCTTCGCAAAAAATCCTTTAATAACTTCATTTTATCATATATCTGATAAGAGATATAACACCTCCGACCCTCTCATCTATTTGAAAAATGACATAGCTCGATTTCTCAAATCACCATTTTCCAATAAAAAGGGACCTTCTAAAGCTAAATTCCAGAAGGTCCTTCCTATTAGCTAATCAGCAAGAATGAACTCTTTAAATTTCCTATAAGCCTTCATCGTCCATTCTCCCGGATTTCCGTCACCGATGCTTTTTCCATCCACATTGACAATTGGCAGTATTTCCGACGTTGTACTCGTGATAAATACTTCATCAGCTTGAAGGAGTTCATCAGGTGTAAATTTCTTTTCGATGAAAGGGACCCCTAACGATTCGGTAACCTCTTTAACGGCCATTCGCGTGATCCCGGATAAAATTTGTTTCGACAGCGGCGTCGTATAGACCACTCCATTTTTCACCATATACACATTTGAACTGGTACCTTCTGTAATAAATCCATCTCTTACTAGGATTGCTTCATAGCAGCCGGCGTCATGCGCGATTTGTTTGGCTAATATGTTCGGAAGAAGATTTAAGGATTTAATATAACAATTGGCCCAGCGCTCATCTTCATGAAAGATTGCCTTCATTCCTATTTCTCTTGCCTCAGTATCAATCCCAGCCACCTGTCGAACTGTCATCGTTATTGATACGGGGGCAGACGGGAATAGATGCTGCCTTACAGCAGCCCCTCTAGTAATTTGTAAATAAACAGCACTTTCCAGTTCATTCGATTTTTGAACCGCTTCTAAAATGAGTGCTTTAAAATCTTCCACTGATTGTTGAATCGGTAATTTAATCGCCTTTGCACTTTGAATCAGCCGTTGCAGATGCTCCTCCAGCATGAAAGGTTTTCCCTTATACACCCGAATTACTTCATATACACCGTCACCAAATTGATGACCTCGTTCATCAATTGGAATGACCGGTTCATCCAATTGGACATACTTACCGTTAGCGTAGCCAATGTTCATCATTTTTTCCTCCCTTTGATATTTTAAGTAAACGGCAAATAATCTAAAAAATCCAATAGAAGTTTGTCATAATGGCTATAGAATATTTTTATAAGGGGCAACTTGAATGAATATCGAACAAATTGAAGCATTTATTTTTGTGGCAGTAACAAGGAGTTTTAGCAAGGCGGGCGAAGCGTTATTTACCACACAGCCAACGGTCAGCGCCCGGATTAAGGCACTAGAAACCTCGCTGAACTGTCAATTATTTTACCGAACAGGAAATACCGTCAATCTGACAAAAGAAGGGAGTACCTTCCTCCCCTATGCAAAAGATATCCTTCACAGCCTGCAGGACGGCCAATATGCCATTCAGCGGGAGCAACTGAAATTGGTGGGGGAAATTGAGATTTCAGCCGTTTTTGTAGCTGCCTTTCATTTTCTTCCGGATTTAATAAAAGAATTCCATAATCAATTCCCTCAAGTGAAAGTAAACCTGTATACCGGCCATTCTACTCAGGTCTTGGACATGGTGTTAAATCATCAAGTAACCTTTGGGATTGCAAGGGCTGTTAACCATCCAAGAATTGAAAGTATCCATTTGTTCCATGATGAAATGATCCTGGCCATATATCCTGAGCACCCTTTTGGATCAAGGGAAGCCGTAACCATGGAAGAGTTGGCCCGCGAGAAGTTTATTTTGTATAATCGAAATTCAATCGATTGGACCCTGATTCATAATGCTTTTGACCATCTCCAGCTACAGAAGAACGTCATTATGGAAACAGATAATATCGAGGTCGTAAATCGAATGGTGAAACAAAAAATCGGAATCGCCATTTTGCCAAAGTCGGCAATTGGAGAAGAGCTGAGGAACGGTACCTTACTAGAGGTAAAAGTGACGAATCTCCCTTACATTCAAAGAGATTATGAATTAATTTATTTAAAAGACAGAAACTTTGACCGCATCTCGGAAAGCTTTCTTGATTTTCTGGTGGAGGGGAAGGAATCTATGAATTCGACAAAATTCGGGCGGTGACAGGCACCACCTGAATTTTGTCGAATTGACTTTTGCCCATGGAAAATTTGTAACCTAGGATAAATATGCTTATTCGTGAAAACTATGGTGAATTGATTGGGTTTTAAAGGTGGGGTTAAATGAACAACTATACGAATGATAATACTGCTAGAAGATATAAAGCACATGTAAGTATTCTTGGTACGACTCAGCTTCATTTACGTAATCCTTACATTATTGCTTGGTGGTCGGCAGCATTCCCCGGATTCGGACATTTGATTTTATCAAAATATTTTAGAGGATATGTATTATTTATATGGGAAGTTGTTGTAAATATAAATGCCCATGTCAACCTTTCCATGATTTATTCATTCCAAGGCAATATAGACTTAGCCAAAGAGGTATTAAACACTAGGTGGCTGATCATGTATATTCCCGTTTACCTTTTTGCAATTTGGGATAGTTATCGAACAACCGTAGATATGAATCGGGTTTATCTTTTAGCTGAACGTGAGGAACATCGTTTTAATTCCTTTACCTTGGGAGCATTAGAAATTAACTACCTTGATAAAAGAAACCCAATTCTCTCCCTCATATGGTCATTGTTTATTCCAGGTCTAGGACAACTCTATATCCATAGGATTTTGACTGCCTTTTTTGTCATCATTTGGTTAGTCATCTTTTTTTATTATTCGCACTGCCTCGAGGCCGTTTCCCTTTTGTTTTTAGGCAAAATCAAGGAAGCTACTTCTGTATTAAAACCTGAGTGGCTTTTATTTATCCCATCCCACTATGGGTTCGCCATGTATGACTCTTATATTAATACGGTTGAAAATAATAAACTTTTTGAAAAGGAACTAAGGAATCATTTGAAAGAAAATTACCAAGCCTCTGGATTCAGAATATCAAAAGGACAAAAAGTGAAGTGATGAATTTGCAGCTTTTTTCAACATTTGAAACAACCCACTATTTAGAAATGGCCATATCGAAATTGGAAAAAAGAGGAATGAAAAAAGAAAATATCTATGCAGTCCCACTGGACAATCGTTCTGAGGAGAGAAAAGTTTTTGATTCCCTTCATCGCTCTGATGGTACATCGCTTATTGATATAGGAATGGCACTCGGAACAGCTTTTTCTGTTATAGGAGCAAGTATTGGGTTTAAATTATCATGGGGCCCAATTTATTGGGGGCTTATTAGTGCAATGATTGGGTTTGCTCTAGGATTTGCGATTCGGCTTTTTACTGAATTGGTTGTAAAGAAGAGAAAAAGGCTGTTAAGAGGTAAGCATTCTGAAATTATCCTCATTATTAATTGTGAAGAATCTCAAGCTGAATTAATCGAAAATATTCTTTGGAATCATTTTGCGTTAGGTGTAGCAAAAGTGAAGGAACGTTAAGGAGCGGGGTTTAGTTTGTGGAAACTCATATTTGTCCTATTTATCATATTTAACATAATTGCCTTTTTTGTTCCAAAGAGGATCGGTAGAATAGAGATTTACGCCACATGTTTTTTTGCATATGCATACGGTTTGACAACTGATATGGTACTTGATTTGCATTATCATCTTTATGGCTATTTTCAAAAAGGCTTTCAATGGATAGCATTACTTGGAATTATTCTTTACTTTCCGGCCATTAGTTTCCTATTTCTCAATTTTTATCCTTCTGAAAAAAAGATAGTAAAAAAAGCTATATACATCTTATATTGGTCTGTTTTCTCTATTACTTTTGAATGGATATCCTTGCAAACTGATTTTTTTTACTATAACGGGTGGAAGCTTTGGTATTCTGGAGCATTATATCCTGTCATCTTTTCAGTTCTTGTGATAAATATGCGGTTGGTTCAGAGAATTATTAAATAATTTTATGCTTATATTCGACGAAATTCGGGTGCACCACCCGATTTTTGTCGAATGAATATAATCCTTTTCCATTAAGAAAGGACCATTCTGAAATCTCAGAAAGGTCCTTTCTTTTATTATGAAACCTATTTATAAACCGAACTCGGTATTTTTACAGTCGGGAATCCTGCAGCGTATGGCCCTACTTCGTATTCTTGGAAAACTAATTTAATGCCGCCATCTGTATAGTAAAATTGGGTGTATTTATCAATAACAACATCACTAAGTTTTGTAACTGTGAAAATCTCCGGATGCTTCATCATGTAGTTGTAGGCATATTGTTGTACCCTGCTGATTTTGGCCTTTGATGTAAGTTTATCCATAAGCTTAACTTGTTTTCCACTGCTGATGATGAAATTATAGGAGGTTGCGGTTTCTGAACCATGTGCACCGCCTAGATACAAAGAATCGTAGAGAATAATACTTAAATGTTTTCCATCATTGTATTTCACGCTGTAGAATGTGGAGTAATCGTAATCACACGCATACGAATATTCACTGCACCATTCCGGATCATCTTGTTTGACCTGCTTTTCGTCTGCCAGCATTTTAAGATAATTCTTATATGCGTCCTTCGCATAGCCTAATAAGGCCTGGTTAATCTTCTTTTCAGCTGTTTTGCTTTTCAGACCCTTTACCTGTGGGTAAGGCAGATTACCTTTCCCTTTATAGTGATATTTTTTTACCGTTACTCCAAATTTTAAATATTTGGTTGCGACATAGGCTTTTTTCTCTTTATAGCGGATTTGAGACCAACTTGATTTTTGAGCGTAAACCGTCACTTTTGTACCCTTCTTCAAGGATCCAACCTTTTTATACTTAGTCCCTGCCCCGCTCCTAACATTTAACTTATCTACCGCTACAGTTGCACTTTTCGTGGTAGCCGCTTTGACTGGTTCATTGTTCAAAACAAATGTAGAAAACACCGACAAGATGACCGCAAACACCAGCGAAAGCTTAACCGTTTTTACTAACTTCACAAATAATCCCCCTTTGACAACATTCCATAACCATCCAAATTTTAACAGAAGTTGTTGAGCTATTGTAAGAAAAGAATTCGACAAAATCCGGGGTTTGGGGTATTTGATGAGCTGGTGATTGGTAATCCATTTAATACATTTACTTTGTAAGTACTCCTCTTTGTAAAAGTTGATAGGCTTTCAATGCTATTTCAGTGTTTAATCTGTTCTCTGGCATATCAAAATCAAAACCAATAATCTGTTTTATTTTTTCAAGTCGATAATAAATAGTTTGTCTTACTGTATCTAAATATTGAGCTGTAAGCTGCTTAGAACGTTCAAATTCAAAGTATTTTGTTAAAGTTAGAATCAATTCCGAACCATATTTCTTATCGTGATCAATTAAAGGAGAGAGGTAGTCCTCAATAAAGTTGGCGGTCTCTTGATCCTGCTGAATTAAGAGAAGAAGACGATATATACCAAGTTCCTCATAAAAGACACTTGATGAAAGTGTTCGATAATTTAATGCTGCCTGTGCTTCTCGATAGCCATTATGAGCATCTGAAAGTAACTGATATTGTCGCCCAACGCCTATACTGATTTGACCAGACTCCCCGACTTTAACATTCTGCAATGTATCGATCACTTTCAGGAATCGAGCCTTAGAGGAATCAGTTTTATCCAGATCAATTGCTAATACAATTATCTGATTTCTTATTGATGTAATATAGGATGTAAAAGAATTTTTTGCGAACTCAGATCGAATTTTTAAAGAATAATGATAAATCACAGAGTCAGGCTCTTCATCCAATAAACTTAAAGAAGATGGGTGAACAATATCTCGGATATCAATGATTACGATTCGATAACGCAGAGAATAGGAGTGCTTAAATTTTGAAGAAATAAATCCCCTAGCTTGTTCCTCATTATTTATACGTTTATAAAGCAGATCGTCCAACCATACAGATTCTAATCGTAATCGTTTTTCATCTAAATAATGTTTTCGCAATAAGTCTTGTGAAATAGCGAGAGATGCACGATCAAGGATTAGAAAATCAAATTCATCAGATTCACGATCTAGAACCATAACAAGGTAGGCCCAAATTTGCTCCATTGCTCCTATTGGTTGGAGAAGAATAGTATGGTTTAATGCCTTCCATTCGATGGGAGCATTATTTGTAATTCGCTCGTGCCAGTGTTCTTTATTTTTGTCAATATATTGAATGAGATATTCCTGAAATTCACCCTTCATTCGTGGAATCGAAAAAGGTTTTCCTTCTACAGGAACATAGAGAATTTGTGTTTCTGTCTTCTGCTGCAATAACATTAATATTTTAGATACACCGTTAGTAGTAAGTGACAGAGATTGGAACTCTTTTGAAATTGAATCTAGCACAACCAACTTTGAATGATGAGCATTTACGATATATGAATGCAGATCTTGCGTTATTTCAATAAAATTTACAAGCTCTCTAAATATAATGATCGGAAACTCATACTTATTTGCCATCTCGATCATTTCTTCTGGGATTATTTCGAAGTAGTGTCCAAGTTCTATACATAAACATGATGCGTTGTGTTCGATAAGATTTAACAAAAATGAGGAATTAGAGGAGTCTTTCCATTCAAATCCAAAGCCAGTGGAAAGGATCAGTTCTCCCCCTTGAAAAAT
The DNA here is from genome assembly GCF_030938565.1 of Bacillus salipaludis. Classification (GTDB taxonomy): domain Bacteria; phylum Bacillota; class Bacilli; order Bacillales; family Cytobacillaceae; genus Neobacillus; species Neobacillus salipaludis_A. Next base: position 237,896 of record NZ_JAVGVR010000001.1, read on the forward strand.
GGTGTCATCAAAATAGGGAATTTCAAGCACATGTGTCCATTTAACTTGACGGTTCAACCCATTTAATCCTGCAACCACTTCAGCATTAGAAAAGAGAGGACGCTTAAGAATATCTTGTATAGTGAGAGATAGATTAGCTTGCATAGTTGCCTCCACTCCATAATTGATTGCTGCAAATAAAACAATTCTATCATAAACATAATAGAATTATAAATTTATAAATACAGGTAAATCGTACTCCTTTACCGTTTCTCCTCTTTTCAATTTTGTATTCATTATCGTTCAAATGAACCGTTCAACGGGACCAAACCAAAACGTTGTAAAAAAAATAGTATGTAAATTTTAACGTGGCGTCTAATGAAAGGGCTGTCATTTTTCTATAAGATTTAGACAGTTCTAAAAATATTAAGATTAGGAAGGGGAGTTTACCATGATAGTGGGAGTTCCAAAAGAATTAAAAACAGCAGAAACTAGGGTTGGATTAACCCCAGAATGGGTCAAAAAATTAACAGCCTCCGGTCATAAAGTGCTAATACAAAGTATGGCGGGGAAAGGCAGTGGTTTTCCTGATGAGGAATATATTTTCGCAGGTGCCGAGGTAGTAGATACCATTGACGAAATATATGAGCAGGCAGAATTTGTGGTAAAAGTGAAAGAACTACAACCGTACGAATACGGTCTTCTAAGAGAAAATCAAATGGTAATGGCTTGGTTTCATTTGGCGGAAGATGTGAATCATGAAATGTTACAGGCATTACTGGATAAAAAAACAATTTCGTTATCAATGGAATTAATGGTTTTACCTGATGGAACGAGGCCTACCATTAAACCAATGAGTGAAATTGCAGGAACGTTAGCAATGCTTGAAGCAGTAAAATATGCACAATACGGTTATGGAGGAAAAGGAATCCTTCTGCGGAAAATGGCCGGTTTGCCATCAAGCAAAGTAGTCATACTTGGCGGGGGAAATGCTGGATTCAATGCTGCACAAGTTGCCGTGGGTCTCGGATTAAATGTAACAATCGTAGAAGCATCGATGAATCGCATTGATTATTTAACCAAACAGCTGCCACAGGTGGATGTTGTGCTTTGGGATCAAGATTTGCTGACTAAATTACTTATTCATAGCGATGTTTTAATTAATACAATTTACCCGATGCCAGGAGCTAAATCTCTAGTAACACGAGAAATGGTAGGTACGATGCAGCCTCATTCTATGATTATTGATATCACAGGAGTAGGGTTAATAGAAACCTCACATTATACGACTTTAGAAGAACCGATTTATTACGAACATGATGTCTTACATTACTGTGTCCCGAATATGCCTGCTCTCTGTCCGCAAACTTCAACCAATATAATGTTGATGACGACTGGCAATTATATTTTGAATATTGCCAATCAGGGATTGAAGGATGTTGTAGAAAAAGATGAAATCGTTAGAAACTGTATCAGCACCTGGAACGGTGAAATCGTTCATCATGAAGTTGGAATCAATCATAACATGCCTTATACAGAAATAAAAAAAGTGTTACTATGTGCTAAATAAAAATAATCTCATATTTACATGATTTATCGATATTCAGCAGAAATCAGATATTGAGTAGGTTATAACGAAAGAAAGTATCAGAAGTCAGTTAGATGCCAGCGTTTAGATTTTTCAGGAATAATAATAAATATGATATATTCCAACGAATGATCTTTCATTCTATAGACGGAATTCACCATGGGTTGGATCCATCTAAATTTAGATGGATAGCTGGCATCTTATTGTTTTATATATTCTTAAAGTGTAAGTATTTGGAGCATATGGGAAAAGTAAAATAGGGTTAAATCAGATAATAGGGGATGGTATTTTATATGTCAGACATACGAAAAATGGATAGAACATTGACACTCATTCCGGTTGTTTTGTTTGGTTTTTCATTTATGGGGTTAACTACAGCTTTTACTACATATGGTATTGCAGCTGAGGTCTCCCATGGTATAGTTCCAGGAGCAATGATCGTTGCACTGATGGTAATGATGTTTACTGCTTATAGTTACGGGAAGATGTCAATTGCGTTTCCATCCTCTGGGTCTGCTTATGTTTATGCGCAAAAATCGATCAGCCCCCATGTTGGATTTATTGTTGGATGGGCAATCTTAATGGATTATTTATTTTTGCCAATGGTAAATTATCTGGCTTTTGGCATCTTTTTTTCGGCGGCATTTCCCGCAATTCCAAATTACGTATGGATACTTGGCATGTTAATAATTGTTACTTTTATTAATATTAAAGGATTGAAATTTGCAACAAGTGTAAATGCTCTCTTAACGATTTTTGCTTTTCTTTTTATCATTATTTTTATATGTTTTTCTATTAAGGAAGTTATTAGCGGAGAAGGTACAGGCTCTCTTATTTCAATTAAACCCTTCTTTAATTCGAAAGAACCTCATTCTTTTATTATAGCAGGAGCATCACTTTTAAGCTTCTGTTTCCTTGGGTTTGAATCAATTACAGCGTTTGCAGAAGAGACAGTGAATCCTAAAAAGACAATTCCACGAGCTGTTATTATTGTTACTCTTGTTAGCGGATTAATCTTTACATGTGTTGCATATTTCTCATTCCTTGTATGGCCAGAGTATAACACATTCCAAAATGCTGATTCGGCTGCTCACGAAATTATTACTCTTGTCGGCGGAAAGACTTTATACTCTGTATATCTTGCACTTTATGCATTAGCTGTTTTAGGTAGCGCCATGTCATCTCAGGCCAGTTGTGCACGGGTCCTCTATACAATGGGGCGTGATGGGCAGTTGCCTAGAAGGTTCTTCGGCACCCTGCACCCAAAATATAAAACACCTGTAAATAATGTTCTAATCATTAGTCTTTTCTCTTTACTTGCCTTATTTTTAAGTTTAGATCTTGTAGCATCATTTATTAATTTCGGAGCATTTCTTGCATATGCTAGTGTTAATATTGCCGTAATTGTCCATTATTTTATTAAAAATAGAGAGCGTTCGTTAAAAGGATTTATTATATATTTAATTGTTCCTGCTATCGGGGGTGTTCTTGATATAGTACTACTTTTGAACCTTGATATACACTCAAAAATACTTGGAGTAGGTTGGGTTATACTAGGTTTCATTTATTTATTTGCATTGACGAAAGGATTTAAACAACAACCGCCGGAATTGAAATTAGAAGAAAGCGTTTAAAAAAATTATAAGGTTGGGCAATTTGCCCGATCTTCTTTGTGTGCACCTGGATCCCGAATTCTTTTTAAAGTAAATAGCCCTAACATAAAGAAAGACCCCAAATCATTATTTATCATGCAAAATAGCGACTAAAATAGGTGAAAAATAACATCTAAAGTGAATCACAACCACCACCCGTTACTTCTGCTATAATAAGTTTAAAATGTGATTGTGCGGGTATGGGGTGAGATACGTGAAGATTCGTTTAGGTTTGTTAGGGGTTGCGGATTCGTTGGAGATTATTCAGTCTGTGACGAATGAGTATTCGGAGTTTATTTGTACGCCGGTTGAGGTTTTGACGGAGGAGGATTTGGATGAGAAGGTAGCTCCTTTGATCAATGAAATGGATATGTGGTTATGTACGGGGCCGATTACTTATGAAATTGTTCAGGACTGGAATAAGATTGATGCCCCTGTTTTTCACGTCGGCTACAATGGCTCCACTCTCTACAAAACCGTGCTGCGGGTATTATATGAACAAAAAATTGCTGTCGATGAAATCAGTTTTGACTCGTGCGATGCCCCCACCTGGGAAAATGCCTTACAGGAGGCCGGGATTTCCATCAAGCTAAAATATGTAGAATCTGAAGTGATTTCGCTCGAAGGATTAATTCACTATCATTATGAACTCTGGAAAAGCGGCAAAACGAAAGCAGCCATCACCGGACACCCGATTCACCATGAACTGCAGCGTCTTGGCGTTCCGGCCTATCGAAGCCTTCCGTCCACCATGGCGGCTGAGGCGGTGCTGACCCAAATCCTCCGCACCTACGAAATGCTGCATTATAAATCAACCCAGATTGCTGTCCAAATCATCGAAATCGACTCGTTTTTAGATTTGAAAAAAGATAATTTCTCGACCGACGAGCTTTTTCGCATTGAGCTCAAGTACATGGAGACCCTGCTCTCCTACACCAAAACCGTTCATGGATCGGTGAAACCGTCAGGACTTGGCCGCTATGTTATATTTACCACAAGAGGCCTTTTGCAGGATATCACGAACAACTACAGCCAAATCCCGGAAATGGAAGATTTTGATCAGATCAGCAAAGAGGCCGTTACCTGCGGAATTGGAATCGGACAAACCGTCTATGATGCGGAAATTAATGCCGGAAACGCCTTATTGCACGCGAAAGAAGCCGGAAAAGGTTCTTGGATGGTTTGTTTTGATGATAAAACCATTGCCGGTCCGTTAGGAAAGCCCGAGCAGCTGACCTATTCCTATACATCCGAACAATTAGAATCCCTCAGCCAAGAAACCTCGCTGAGTGTGATGACCTTGAATAAACTGAAATCGTCTTTGAAAAAATTAGCAAGTGATGAATTGAACGCCAATGAGCTTGCGAAATACATGCAGATACCAGCAAGAAGTGCGCGCCGGATTTTAACGACGCTTGAGGAAAAAGGGTATGCTGAAGTGGTAGCTGAGGAAAAGCCGCATACACGGGGAAGACCGCGGAAAATTTATAAGATTGCACAATTTTAATGATCTAAGCAACCGTTTTATACTGTCACTTTTTCAAACAAAAACTCCCTTTCGTAAAAGGGAGTTTTTGTATAAATTATTTATTTTGGTTTCTAAGTGCTTCTCGATCAATAGATTGAGGAGGTTTTTCAAACCAGCCATGATCAATTAAGAGCTTTGCACCTTCCCCGGCATATGTCCCGACCTTAAGGATATAACCTTCATAATTGACTGTTAAATCTTTTCGAAGGGATGCAGCAATGGCAAGTCCAAAATCTCCAATCCCAATCGCACTTTGCGCATTCGTATGAAATAACATTAATTTATCCGAGAATGGTGCGTCCGTGCTATTCGTAATCGTTGAATCCCATGTGGAGGGATGAGAATCATCATCTTCATTTAGTTTTATCATGAAATCTTCCACCATTTTCTTTCCTAAATCATATCCCTCTTTAAAGTAGTCACTAAGTTTTTTAGACTGAGCAACTTGGCTAAATCCTAAAAGCATGGTTTTCGCTACATTTGCCACTTCAATATTAACCCCTAAATGGGCAATTTCAATTCCAAGAAGCGGCCTTCGATGGCCTACTAGTCCACCAAGGAATTTTTTATCTGTAACATACTCCACTTTATCAGGATAAGCAATATATGGAGCTCGTATAAAGACCCCTTTTTCCTGCATCAGTTCCACATTACGGTCATACAACATTTCTGTTTGATTTAAAAATTGTTTGAACAAGTTACGGACATCTTTGCGGGCAGAAACGGACTTAGCCAAGCTGTATGAATTCAATCCCGTCCTCCCCATATGGTGCAAGTAACGCATGTACGTTACATCTGAAAAAAGTTTCTTTGCTTTCAAGTTCACATCCTGTTCTCCAAATCCATTCGGAAGAGGAATCCCTTCCTCTGTGAATAAATCCGATATTTGAGCAACATGGTCATATGAATAGCTAAGAGCAAGTTCGATGATCGGCGAAATGTCCTGATCTTCACACGTTTGTAAAAAATGTTTTAGAACACAAATAGACATGGTGTCACCAATATATGTACTCCACAACATCGAAATTTCAGCAGATGTTATTTTGGGTAAGTGTTCTACCATTCATTTTCATTCCCATCCCATAATTTCTCTTTATCATTTCCATAATTATGGAAGTTAATGCAAACTTAAATAATCACTCAATCAATTTGGGCATACTTCAAGATGAGGTGTCGTGATGAAAAAAACATTCGAGAAAAGTGTATTATGGGCTTTATTGATTTTTGGTATCATCTCATTTATAAATTTGATTCGAAAACCTCCTGCTAAAGATTGGTTACTGATCTTTCTTTTTAAAGGATTTTTATCTTCCATATTAGATAATTTAATTGTGAAAAAAGGATACATCAAATATCCGGTTAAATTATTAAAATCCTTTGATTTTAGCTTTATTTTTGATTATTTACTCTATCCGATAACATGTGTTTACTATAACCAGGTTACAAAAAAATCCAATATTTTCGGTGTATTTCTTAAAGTATTCTATTTTAGTATTCCGATGACCGTAACAGAGCATTTCTTAGAAAAATACACGTCTTTAATTAAATTTAAAAAGGGGTGGAATTCCTTTACTAGCTTTTATTCATTGAGTATCACTTTTCTTATTTCTCGGGCCTTTATCGCAATCGTCAGAAAAGCAAATAACAATCCTGTTCCCAAAAATTAATTTTCTTTTGGAACAGGATTGTTATTTAGAGTTGTTCTACCTTTATGACAACATTCCCCTTCTTGTGCCCCTTCTCGACATATCGATGAGCTTCCACAATATCTTCAAACACATAGGTTCTATCAATGACCACTTTTAACATCCCCGTCTCAACCAGTTCTTTAAGAAATTCCAGTGCTTCCGAGGTTTCAGGTGAATTTCGACTTAATAATATTTTCTTGCTGCTAGTCATTTGAGTCCAAAGCATTCGAGCACTTGGCAGCGGCTCCGTGACATTGATATAGGTACCGTCCTTCTTTAACCATTTCATACAAGCTGAAAACGAACTCTTGTTTACCGCTTCAAAAATCACATCATACGTCTCGTCTATCCTGGAAAAATCCTCCGCAGTATAATCCATAACCTTGTCAGCTCCCAGAGATTTGACCCATTCCAAATTCGTGGTGCTGCACACCCCTGTCACGTTCGCTCCGAAATACTTGGCAAGCTGAACCGCATAACTTCCTACACTTCCGGAAGCACCATAAACCAGAACCCTTTGACCTCTTTGTATATTAGCCTTTTTTAGAAAAAATAAGGCTGTGCGGGCTCCAATTGGGATGGCGGCAGCTTCCTCATACGTGATATTGGAAGGTTTAAAGGTTATTGGTCCATCTTCCGGCAGACATTTATACTCAGCATAAGCACCAAAATCCGCTAAAGATGCGGCAAAAACCTGGTCACCTTCCTTAAACCGTTTGACCTCCTTCCCAACGGACTCCACTTCTCCGGCCAGCTCCATTCCTAAGATCGCCTTTTTGGGTTGTCTGAAACCAAGTGTGATCCGGGCAGGCAGCCAAAAGGCCGGAGGAACGGTAAAACTCCGTGACCGAATATCCGCTGCGGTTACGGTGGTCGCTTTTATTTTTACCAGGATTTCATTCTCTTTCGGAATCGGTTTTTCTACCTCTTTTAGTTGAAGAACTTCAGGGGGACCGTATTTGGTGTACACAATTGCCTTCATTCTATCCTCCTCCATCCGTTATATTTATTACTTTTTATAATTAGATAGAACAATTGTGAAGGAACCTCTTTTTAGCAAATAAAATTAAAATATAAATTAATATTATTAATTAATTTTATGTAATTTTTAAATAATATTAATTGTGTTATTCATTTTTTAATTCAGATGTAGTATGATGAGGTTAAGTTAGGAAAGGAGATAAAAATGGCTTATCCACTAATCTCTAATTGTCCGGTTTGCAGCAAGCAATTAACCATTACCAAGCTGCAATGTACTCATTGTCATACCACGGTGGAGAATGAATTTGAATTATCGAAATTTGCAGCTCTTTCACAAGAACAGCTTCATTTCATTGAAATTTTTCTGAAATGCCGTGGAAACATCAAGGAAGTTGAAAAGGAGCTTGGAATCTCTTATCCGACCGTTCGTGGGAAATTGGATGAGATTATTAGCTCACTGGGTTATAACGCAGGAAAGAAAACAGACATCGATAAGAAAAGAATTGTTTCCATGCTTGAAAAAGGGGAAATTACCGCAGAAGAAGCCATACAGTTAATTAAAGAGGGGGAATCCTAAATGAAAGAGGAAATTTCACGTGTATTAACGATGGTTGAGGAAGGGAAACTGGATAAAAAGAATGCGACAGAATTAATAAATGCCTTACAGGGGAAAGAAACCCCCATTCTAGAAAGAAAAGATACACCCTATCTAAATAAAATGCTCAAGATTCGCGTGACATCTGAAGAGGGCGATCATGTAAATGTCAATCTGCCCATAAAGCTGGTAAAGGCAGTTTTAAAAGTGGGAACAAGTATTGCTGAAAAAATCCCAGAAGCTGAAAAATATGTGAAAGATATTAATATTGACCTCTTAATTGAGGCGATTGAAAATGAAGTAGACGGCCAAATCGTTGATATCACCTCGGCCAAAGGTGAAAAAGTATTTGTAACTATAGAGTGATGCCTATGTTAAAAGTGAAAATTAAAACAAAGGATCGAAAATTCACCATACCTGTTCCATATGCCCTTTTAACGATGCTTAGTGCCATTCTTACGTCAGAACGGATATTAAAATATGCAAATAAAGCAATCGAAAAGGAAGGAAAATCCTTTAAGGTTCCAAAAATAGATAGAAAAGATTTGAAACCACTGCTGCATGCACTTTCTGAGAACAAAGGATTACTATTGCTGGAAACCATCCTAAAGGATGGAACAGAAGTAACGGTTAAGCTTTAAAGCATTACTCTTGAAGAATTGACGCAAAAAATGAGCACGCCAAGGCGGCGTGCTATTCTTTATTAATCGCACGCCGCCTTACACCAGCCTAGTCTAATAAAGGTATTTTGTACCATAATTGTTCAACCAATTTCGATAGGTAAGAGCAGCTGGTGATACCGGCGATGGAAAAAATGGCACGTAAATGGGTATATGCCATGGATGGTAGTGATGCAAAATTATGTAGTAAGCCATTCCAATCATCCTCTCATTTAAAGTTACAGTAGATTATGAGTGTTCACCCAAATATGATTGGATGGATGCCTAGTTTATTACAAACATCCTAAAACTAGTGTTACTAAAAGGGCAAGCAAATGCTTGTCCCTTTTGCTTTTTAAGGCTCTTTTCGTCATCTTTGTTTCTGATCGTACAAAATAATGGAACAAAATCGCACTCTGAATTCATATTTTACGTCCTACGTTCGTTATAACGATTGTCCCCGTGTTGTCGCCTCCAGCCCCACGAACTGATTTTGATATAGTTATTGGCGAATTAATAACTGCCCCACCGAAGTTGACAACCCCGCCTGAAATGGTACCAATATGGATACCGTCTTTTTTAACAAACAAGTGTATTCCCCCTAAAGTGCTCTTACATCATTATATGTGCAAGCTGTTATACTTGTTTGTACTTATATGATATGATCAATCGCGCCCTGTCAGGGCTTGACCACCCACACATGAAAAAATACCAAGGAATGTTGTGCCGGCTTCCGCTTTTTTTATGCACTTTCATTCCCTGGTATTTTTTATATTCCCCGAATTTAAGAAATTCCAAATCACGAAGGGGAAAACGGTTGTTATCACTTTAGTTATTACCGTAAACTGGCTGATCTACTACATCAGGGTCAACATAATTTGTAGCATTTACCCCGGTATTGGATATCACTGCTCCCCCTGAGTTAAATCCTCCAGAACCAGCATAGGCTTTGGAATCAGTCTTTGGTGTCAAAAAAATGGAGTCACCAAATTTAACATTACCATCTGTGGTGATATTATCGATTGATACGGGTCCATTAATAATTGCAGGCATTTAGGCAGCCATCCTTTTCATTATTTTTTATTTCTTGGTATTTTAAGAGATTCCAAATCACGAAAGGAAAACGGTTTTTATTACTTTAGGCATTACCAATAGTTGGCTGGTCAACTCCGTCAGGGTCAATAAAATTCGTAGAACTTACACCTGTATTTGTTACTATGAACGCTCCCGTGTTAAATCCACCGGCACCAGCAGGAGTCTTAGATGCAACCTTTGGTGAGTTGAACAAGCTATCACCAAATTGGACATCACCATTTCCAGTGATATTATTTATTGTTACCGGTCCAAAAATAATCGCAGGCATTTTGACAGCCATCCTTTTTATTTAAGTTAAACTCGTTTTAATAGGCTATGCTCCCATTCCTGTTCTTGTGCTTTTTTATTTTAGGCATTTTTTAAAAAGGCGTGCAAACGGTGCACGCCTTTTCCTTGTCATTAGATTCGAACCTTATATTCCTTAACCTTCGGCGGTAACAATCCTGTTCCCCAAAATTAATTATCTTTTGGAACTTAATGATCAAAAGATTGTGTTCGATTAGTTCCACTTTGATGACAACATTCCCCTTCTTATGTTCAGTCCTATGATAAATGGCTCTTGTTACGATAGGCGTTGTACTATATGGTCAAAGTGACAATTTTATACAATAGGAGGATTAACTATGGAAGACTTAAAATCCGAATTACATATTGTGGGGATTTGCGGCAGCTTACGTAAAAATTCGTTTAACCGTGGTTTATTACGTGCATTTGAACAGCAGCTGCCCGATCACATTAAATTTACAATAGCTGATTTATCAGAACTCCCCTTTTTTAGCGAAGAAAGAGAAAACAACTTGCCTGAAACCGTATTAAAACTTAAAGAATTAGTGGAGTCTGCGGATGCTGTAATCGTTAGTACACCCGAATACAATTTGTCCTATACGGCTGTGCTAAAAAATGCTCTAGAATGGTTATCACGCGGTTCTTTACAAAGACCATTAGCAGGCAAACCAACTGCCGTTATGGGTGCTGCCTCCATTCAGGTTGGAGTCTCACAAAGTCATTTACGGGATGTTATGCATGCTTTAAATGTAAAGTTGATCAATAGACCCATTATCCAAGTGGGGAATGCCCGTGAAAAGTTTGATGAGAAAGGAAATCTGATTGATCGCGGTGTAAAAGAGCAGTTAGAGAAATTAAAAGATGAATTCATGAATGTTTTAAACTAATACGCTAGACTGTTCCTTATTTTACATCGAAAATTGATGTTTGGGCTGTAAAGGACGCTAATCTTGGGTTAACAAAGAGTCGTATGCTGCGACTCTTTTTCTTGTTCCCTTAAGGTCTTTCTAAAATTACATTCTTTTTTTAAAAAGTGGAATAATATAGTTTAGGAGGTATGATCATGTCTAATCCTTTTGAAGCGATTTGGAATATGCTTAAAATATCGATTGATACAACAAATGAACCAAAATCACCATTACATATCATTGAAGCGGGTGACTGTTGGACGTATTTAACTTTGATGGAAGAGTTCATTCGTTATGAGGAAATGGGGTTAAATACGACACTGATGATGAAGTCAAAGAAATGTTAACGGATGTAATCCGAATATGTGAATCACAAGTAAAAAAATTAAGCAATTTTATGAAAAAAGAGGGAATTTCCTTACCGGATGTATCATCATCAAAACCAAATTCATACCCAAATGATATTCCTTTAGGAGTAAAGTTGACGGATAATGAACTGGCAAATGGTATAGCTTTCAAGCTAGTTACCTGTTTGCAAGCGTGTTCGAAGGGACAAGCTGATTCTATTCGAAATGATGTCGGATTAATTTGGTTGCAAAACTATCTAGAATGGGCAACGTATGGAACCACCTTAAAAACACTTATGCGTAAACGAGGGTGGCTTAAAGTCCCCCCCTATTACTATCCTCCTGGTCTACCACGATAACAAAAACCAACTCAAATCTTTAAGGGTTGGTTTTTTAATATACTCCATCGGGACATTATTCGGTTTAAAGTCTTAAAACTGTCCTTTCAGATAGGCTGGTGGGACTTTATTCCGCTTAAAGTCTTAAAACTGTCCTTCCAGATTGGCTGGTGGGACTTTATTCCGCTTAAAGTCTTAAAACTGTCCTTCCAGATTGGCTGGTGGGACATTTTTCCCCTTAAAGTCTTAAAACTGTCCTTCCAGATAGGACAGAGGGACATTTTTCCGTTTAAGGTCTAAAAAATGTCCTTCCAGATAGGCTGGTGGGACTATATTCCGCTTAAAGTCTTAAAACTGTCCTTCCAGATTGGCTGGTGGGACATTATTCCGCTTAAAGTCTTAAAACTGTCTTTCCAGATTGGCTGGTGGGACATTTTTCCGTTTAAAAGACAAAAAATGTCCTTCCAGATGGGCCAGAGGGACATTTTTCCGTTTAAAGTCTAAAAACTGTCTTTCCCGATAGGCCGGTGGGACATTATTCCGCTTAAAAGCCAAAGAATGTCCTTCCAGCTGGGTCAGAGGGACATTTTTCCGTTTAAGGTCTAAAAAATGTCCTTCCAGCTGGGCCACACGGTGCACGCCTTTTCCTTGTCATCAGATCCGAACCTTATACTCCTTTACCTCGGGCGGTAATGGACACACATACTCTTCGCCATCCCGACGTTCCACCAGCTCCGCCTTTGCTTTTTCGATGAGTTCCGGCTTCTGCAAAACATCGAACGCGGTTGCGGCCATAATTTTTCCGGCATGAAGCATCCCCTTGTGCGCAATCGAAGTCGTTCCCGTCGCAACAATTTGCCAAGTATGAAGCGGCGTCCCGAGTGGTTCACAGGCCGTCATACATTGCGCAGTCGGCACAATCCAGCTCACATCCCCCACATCCGTTGACCCCGCCATAAATTCATCTAGAGCGAACGGATTAATGAGATTCGCCATATCTTTACCCGCCAAAGCCCGATTCTTCTCCACCTCAAACTTCTTGTCCGCCTCCGCTAGTGTCGCGCGGATTTTTTGTGCAAATTCAAGCTCCTCTTCATTATGTTCAGGTACACCCAATTCCACAAAATTCTCATACATCACTTCTTCTAGCGTTGTATTCGGAATCACATTCGAGAGCGCTGAGGCGAGTTCAATTTCCACCTCGGTGCCAGTCATCAGCGCCGCTCCCCGCGCGATATCGCAAACCCGCTGGTAGATCTCCTTCGTCTGCGAAACCCTTGGTGCCCTCACAAAATACAAAACTTCCGCCTCCGCTTGAACCACATTTGGGGAAAGGCCCCCCGTATTGGTGATCGCGTAATGTACCCGTGCTTCAGGAATGATATGTTCACGTAAATAATTCACGCCGATATTCATCAGTTCAACACCGTCAAGGGCGCTTCTGCCTAAATGCGGGGTTGCTGCCGCATGCGAACTTTTCCCCTTAAATTTGAAATATACTTCATAACAGGCAAGGGTTCTCGCCGACCAAATATTATTCGTGGTTCCCGGGTGCCAGGTTAAGGCAAAGTCGACATCATCAAACACTCCCGCTCTCGCCATAAAGGTCTTGCCGCCGCCAATTTCCTCACCCGGGCAGCCATAATAACGGACCGTCCCTTCGATATTGTTTTCTATCATGTAGGTTCTTAGGGCAATCGCTGCCGCAAGAGATCCCGTTCCGAGCAGATTATGTCCGCAGCCATGACCATTGCCACCTGCTTTTTCGGGAGCCGGTTGTGTGGCGCCGCCGTTTTGACTTAACCCTGTAAGGGCATCAAACTCTCCTAAAAAAGCAATGACCGGTTTGCCGCTGCCGTAGCTGCCGATAAAAGCGGTTTCAATATCGGCAACGCCTTTTTCTACTGAAAATCCCTCTTCTTCTAGTGTCTTACATAGGAGGTCTGCTGATCGAAACTCCTCGAAGCCTGTTTCAGCGTAGCTCCATATTTTATCACTTACTTGAATCAGTTTTTCCCGCTTTTCTTCAATAATTTGTGATAATCTCGTGCGAAAATCCATGTTTGGTCACCTCTTATGCTGATTGATTATTCTCTATGATACTAGGGTTATTTTTTGGAATTTTATAGAATAGGCCGCAAATTAAAACAACCGCCAGTGCACAAATGAGGAAGATGAATGCTGCTTGGAACGATCCTCCAAAGCTGTCGATTAGCGCCCCCATTGCCGTTGGTGCAATAAACCCGGCCATTCCCCCGGCAAAATACATCATTCCCATAAACGAGCCAATGATATTCTGCGAAACATATTTGAGCGGAATCGTGATAATTGCCATCGCAATCGCTGAATCGCCCACGGAGAAGATACTTTGATACGTAAGTGCCACTTGAATATTTGGTGCCTTGAACATTAAATACAAACAAATACCGGAAACAATTGCGCCGATTAAAACGATGAATTTTTCCTTGCCTGCTAAGGACTTGTCGATTAAAAAGCCTGTAAGAACGGCCGCTAGCAATCCACATGCTTGTGGAATCATCGAAAGTGAGCCCACATCTCGTAAATTCAGGTGGCGGGTTTGCTCCAAATATGAAGGCAGCCAGGAGGAGAATCCCCAGTGGACCACACTTGAACAAAAATACATGATGACGATCGTCCATAGAAGCTTACTTTTATATAGGTCTTTCATTGGTAAGGAATTTGAATGATTGCTGGTTGATTTTTCAACCTTCGGTGGATTGTAATATTTAAAGAGTAATAGGGTTACAACGAGACCTAGACCGCCAACGATGTAAAACATCACCCGCCAGCCCCATGTGTCTGCGATGACGCCGGCAAGATATAGGGCGAGGACCCCGCCGATTAATTGTGCCGCAAGCAGCATCGACTTGGCTCGTGCACGTACTTCTCTTTTGTAAATTTCGGTGATCGCCACACCAGAGCCTGTTGGAAGACCCCCGTCCCCTAATCCAAGAACAAAACGAATTGCTAGAATTGCGATAAATGATCCGGTCATCCCGGTTAACAATGAAAATAATGAAATGATAAATACAGCAATGACGATGACTTTCCTGGATCCAAATTTGTCAGAGACCCAGCCGGCAATCAGAGTCATTAACGCACTGCTCAACCAGAAGCTGCTAATCACCATCCCGCTTTGAGTCTGTGACAAATGCAACTCTTTACTAATCGGAATAATTGCCACATTCATCCCAAACAACGTCAACGAATCCACCAACCACCCAAGGAACAACAACGAGAAAATAAAATGACGCCTACCACTACCCATCCAACTCACCCTCCATCTTTGATTTTTATTTTCGGTTAATAACGGTCTTGACCATAATTATATAACCCAACTTGCCATCGCGCAATAGATTTCTAAATATTCGACAAAATCCGGGCGGTGCCTGTCACCACCCGGATTTTGTCGAATTGCTTAGTGAGCGGGTTGAAATCGAAGTGGACGGTAAAGTTGCAAAAGTGGAGGGTAAAACTACTGAGCTGGTGTGTAAATGGCCTAAACCGGTGGGTGAACCTTTAAAAGTGGAGGGTACATGGATTGGTAGGCAGTTGGTTGGTGGATTTTTCGTAGTTTTGTTTGAAAATCTCACTTTTCCCCTCATAAAAATGGAGGGTAAGTTACCTTTTTCGGAATTTAGATCAATGAGAGGTCGTAGTGGACGGTAAAACAGCAAAAGCGGAAGGTAAAACTACGGAACTGGTGGGTAAATGACCCAAACCGGAGGGTAAATCCAAAACCCCAAAAGCAAAAAGTACCCAAAATAAAAACTAGCCCCTTATCGTAAACCCTAGATTAATCGGCTAGAAGGTAACCAAATCAGAGCTAGAATACGATAGGAACTAGTTCATTAATAACAGAATGCCCAAAACACAATAATTTATGCACCATAAAAGAAAAAATCCAATCGACAAAATTCAGGCGGTGCCTGTCACCACTCGAATTTTGTCGATTCAAGCACTCCCCTCCTCTTACTATGATTTTTTGGGTATAATAGTGGAATATGGATTTTTTCGGGTAAAGGGGGTTTTGGTTTTGGAGTTGACGGAGGAGATACAGGGGTTTGCGGACGAGATTAAGGATCTGCTGAGTCCGAATTCCACTGAGGATGCGAGGATGGTCCAAAAGGGGTTGATGCTGTACCGGCAAGGGTTGGTATCGCAGCTATCGTTCGGCAAGAATACAGTCACGGCAACAGTTCAGGATGTGACACCGGTGAAGGTAACCCTCGACCTTACCTTTTTTACGATGAGTGAATGCTCCTGCCCATCAGAAGAATGGTGCCGCCATCAGATGGCTGTTTTTTTTGCAGCCTATTCACAGGTCGGCAGTGTCGCTGAGTGGGTAGAAGCGTGGCGCGAACCGATGAAGGAAAAAATGGCGGCCGCCAGCTGGGGACTCCAGACGGCGAAGGATTTGATCAAGGCCAATGGTGTGTTGAAGCCGGATTACGGACGTTGGGTCCATTCCTTTGAAGTAAGCTTTGATACGCTTCTGCAATCGAAGAAATCGACGAGCCCCTATGTGATTGAGGAATTGTTCAAAATTTATGAGCGGCAGGTTCGTGCCAGTGCCCCGGTGGAGAAAGAATGGCGTCTGCTCTATGAAATGGTTGGAACAGTCATTTCGTTTAAAAAGCTGGCCATGCTCAGTGAGCGGTCGGAACACTCCGAGGAAATATCCAAACGTACCTATGGCAGCGTGTTTGAAAAATTACAGGACGATGCCGAAGAGCTTGTCGAGAAAATCGGCATGCAGTCGATGCCGTTTGATTTTGATGAGTTTATTTTAAAATTGAAAGACGACGCCTTTGATTTGTTGACCTGTGTGCAGCGTCTTGAATTTGAACGGATCTATTTTTACCGCCTGCTTTGGACTAACTTGTTTAAAAAGAAGGACTGGCGAGAAGAGGAAATCTTGAAAATCCATTCACGGATGAAAGAGCTCCAGGATTGGGAAAGGCCAGGACCGCTGATGATTGCCGGGGTTCACTTGAACTTTCTTCTGCAGAAGGATGATACGGCACTTAAGTTAATCCAGGCTTCCGGAGAGGATTGGACTACGCCTTACATCCTTTACTGGATTGATCTTTTGAGCAGCCAGAAAGCATGGAAACGTGTCGGACCGGTAATTGAACTGTTTATCGGAAGAATTAAAAAGTACTTGGATTCTCTGAACGGTTATCATAGTTGTTCAAGTTTTACGAGAACGGCCATTCGGGCGATTGCCCCCTATTGTGGCGGGAACGACCGTTTTGATTTATTTGAAAAGGCATTGATGCAGACGCTTCCTTACAGTTATTCGGATTATGAATATTTGCTGTTTGAACGCGGGATGTTTGATAAATGGGGCGAGCTCCAGGCGTTTGTCGGGTTGAATTTCTATGATATCCCGAAGGACCGGGTGAAGCTGATTGAAAAGGAAAAACCCGAGGTGCTGCTTGCGCTGCTCCACCAATCGGCCCAGCGGGAAATCGACGCCAAAAACCGCTCCAGCTACAAAATGGCCGTACGGCACCTAAAAAAACTGCGGACCATCTACAAAAAAGTCAAACGCGTCGACGACTGGGAATACTTCATCGAAACCCTTATGGAACGAACCAAACGCCTCCGCGCATTCCACGAAGAATGCAAACGGAGCAAGTTGGTCGAAGGTTAATGCGGTGATTCAATACGGTGACAGGCACCGTCCGTGGATTTTTTGCCAATTTTGTCCATTCCACACGGACAGAGGAGAGATACTGCTTTGGCGGTGTCTCTTTTTTATTTAGGGTTTGAATTTATGTTCCGTTTCACACCATTTATGTTCCAATTTAGTGATTATATGTGCAAATCCACCTTAAATTGCAAAAAGCCAGGCATTTTGCATGGCCCTGGTAACTTTCTTCTCTCCATACTTATTGCATCAAGCCCCAATTACCTGATATCTCCAATTCAAAGATACCTTTTTCATTGGATTTCTGATTTATGTTCCATATTAATCAATTTATGTTCCATTTCACCAATTTTATGTTTCTCTCCAGCTACTATATGAACCATACTATTCTTGATTATATAAAAAGCCAGGCATTCCGCCTGGCTCTAGTACCTACTTTATTTTTCAATCCTGAACCGCTCATTTTGAATACCTTCACTCGGTATATTGATTTTCTTTTTCATTGGATAGTAATAAAGAACCGTTGGTACCACTAACCCCACCATCCAGGCCAAATCAGTGCCATCCAACGCCTTGGCAATCGGGCCAACGTACATGGTGGTGTTCACAAATGGAATTTCGAGCACGACCGCAACTAAGTAAGAACTAATCGCAATCCAATTGAATTTTCCGTACTCGCCATTCACATCAAAAATCGCCTCTACATTATATTCACCGTGGCGAAGCATATAATAGTCTACCAGGTTAATGGCCGTCCAAGGAACCATAAAATAAGACAATAATAGGATAAGATTCTCAAAGTTTTCAAGAAAATTGCCGTGACCCCAAACAGATAAAACAGTCCCAACAATCGCTGTAGAAAATACTAGCCAAAAACGTGCTCTCGTTGTTCCCTTTAGCTTGGTGAACGCTTCTAGCGTCGTCGTAACAGACATAAACGCCCCGTAAAGGTTCAAAACATTTACTCCAATTACCCCTAAGATAATAACAAAATACATGAAAATTCCAAACTGTGGACCAACCAGCTTCACAAGCCCTGCGCTGGCATTATCAAGAAATTTCGGGATAGCCGCTGTTAAAAATACACCTAATGACATCATCCAAACCGTCCCAACAACGGTTCCTGCATAAGAATAACCAAATGTCTTAGAAGCCGGTGTATTGCTAGGAAGATATCTAGAATAATCTGCTACGTATGGTGCATATGTTAGTTGCCACGTAGCGACAATACTAATGGTTAATAAAAATGGACCTAAATCAAAATGAGTTGGATCCCATGAGCCAGCTGGTAAGGGGAGACGGAAAATTTCATAGGTGACAAATAGAAAGACAATCGCAAATAAAATAGCAAAATAGCGTTCAAGTCGATGAATTAAATCGTAACCTAAAATTGTAATGAAACAGGTAATAACGCCTAAGAGGATAATGCCTCCATTGATGGGGATGGAAAATGCACTGCTGAGCGCCTGAGCACCCAAAACACTGCTTCCGGCAAAGAAACCGATATACATAAGTGTTACAATGATTAGAGGCAGGACTGCACCAATCACACCAAATTGGGCGCGGCTTTGAATCATTTGTGGAACCCCGAGCTTTGGACCCTGAGCTGAATGGGAAGCCATGAAAACGGCGCCGACTAAGTTGCCTAAAACAATTGCAACAATACTCCAAAACAGATTTAAGCCGAACTCAATCGCTAAAGCCCCCGTTACAAGCGTGGTAATTTGCATATTGGAGCTAAACCAAATCGAAAATAAATTCCGAACACTTCCATGTCGCTCCTCTTCAGGAATATATTCTATCGTGCGTTTTTCAATCATTAAAACCCCACCATTCCCTTAATTTTTAGATGATGACTCACCATTCGCAACCGCTTACAATTGCCTTCAAGCCCTCCTTTTTATAAAATGGATTTTAAACTATTACTAATTGTCTAAATATTATCAATACTGCTATAGTATAAAAAGTAGATAATTTTACTAAATGGTCGATTATTTTTCGTTTGAATTCCTTTTTACGATTGCCGTCAAATTCAGATTCCCAGCAATAGAATGAACATTGGAAGATACGAAATTACGATCAAACGATGAAACCTCGAAACTGGTTCCAATGCCCAATAAAACCCCAACACACAGCATGCATTCGGGTTTCTTATTCCTGTGTTCCAAGCAAGGAATTCCGATATTTACTTGGGGTCTTCCCGCAAACTGATTTAAACACCCGGCTAAAATAGCGGGCATCATGGTAGCCCACAGCATTGGCCACCTGGTATACGGTTTGATTTAAATTCGTCAGCATCTCTTTTGCTTTTTCAATACGCAAATGGGTCATATATTCAATGAATGAAGTGCCGGTTGTTTTTTTAAAAAGATTACTAAAATAATTCGGGCTTAATTGAACATGGCTGGCGACCTGCTCCAATGATATATTTTCAACATAACGCTGATCAATAAAAGTAATGGCTCTTTGAATGGACTTCAATGCAGCCTCATTATAATCATCCAAAACTCTGTCTAACAGCTGCTTCATGGCCTCTGAAAACCATTGCTTCATTTGAATCGTATTTTCAACCATCAGTAAATCCCTGGCATATTGGAGATGAATCGAGATAATATCTTTTGGCTTTGCCCCACCATTTATAGCCGATCGGGCTAAAGTCGTCAGTAGATCAAGAATTTGCAACTTTAAAACTTCCGGGTCAACATTTTGCTGCGCAAATACATTGTCAAACACCTTTTCCAATTTTTCCCCCATGCCGACAAAATCCCCGACCGTCAACTTATTCGCTAACGTTTCAATCTCATTGTTCGGAAGCAGAGCTGTCTCACTCTCGAACGGCTTCAAATCGGCAATATGAAAAATTGTATCGGTTCCAGCAAAGAATTTATAGGTTTGAGCCTGTAATGCCTCTTGATAGGAAACATGTAAATTTCGGGCGTCCTCGTAATAATGACCGGTTCCAATCGTTACGGTATTCCCCGTTTTCTCATGGATATAGTCTTTTATTTTTCCGCCATATGCAGTAGCTAATTGCTTATATTCGTCCGTACTGCTTCGTAATGGAATCGAAAGCAGTACCGCAATTTTGTCCGGTGCGGTCACGATCGGCAAGATTTCGCCGCAGTCTTGATCCTGAAACTGCTGAATGGCCGTGATGATTTCGTTCCGAATCGTATGCTCCCAAAGCTTGCTTTTATTTTTCGTAAGGCGATGAAATTCATCAATATGAATGACCATCGCGGTGTTCGGGACAACCGAAAGACCCGCCCATTTGCTGCGGTCCCATATCTCCTTCGAATTCTTTACATTTCCAAAAATTAAATCATAGGCAAGGTTGCTTTTTAATGAAGTATTACTGACTTTTGACTTACTTTCATTATGAAAAGTGGATGCCTTTTTCTCCATATCCGCCCTACATTCGTGTAGCAGGTAATAAAGGCTTGTGTCGGAAATGGGCTTTTGTAAGCAATCAAAAGCACCTTTTTTAAAAAATTGACGGAGTTCTTCTTTTGAAAAATTTGATTTAAGAATAATCCAGGGGATGGGCCGTCTTTCATCGATGATTTTCCGGTCCATCTCGTCCATATCGAGAAACAAGAGTTGGGGTTGGTTCTGCTTAATCCTGTTTTCCCAATCACTCCTGACGTCATAAACCTTAAACGTAAAGTGAAAATGGTATTTTGTATTAACTGATTCGATTAGCTGTATGGCTGTTTCGTCATTTGAAATCATGACAAGCGTCTGGTTCATTGGATCACACCCCTTCACTAAGAAGTATTGCATGCTAGAGTGGTTTGTTGATTCCATACTTTTCTATCATTTTTTTCGCTGTTGGGTAGCCGGCATCGGCATGGCGAATGATATTTAAACCGGGGTCAATTTTTAACAGCCGCTTTAATTTTTCGTTGGCCTCTATGCTGCCATCTGCCACCGCTGTCATACCGGAGTGAATCGAGTTGCCAATCCCCACACCGCCCCCGTGCTGAATGCTGACCATCGTTGCACCTGCACAGGTGTTCAACAATCCATTTAAAATCGGCCAGTCCGCGACTGCATCGCTTCCATCCATCATCCATTCCGTTTCACGATTCGGCGCCGCCATCGTACTGCCCTCCGAATGATCACGGGTAATTGCTACAGGCGCAGCGAGCTCGCCTGATGCAACCATATGATTGATGATTTCTCCGATTTGTTCACGCTCCTTATAATCCAGCCAACACGTTCTTGCCGGCAGTCCGTAAAAATAGATTTTATCTTGGACATAGCGAATCCAGCGGCAAATCCGTTCATCGCTATTAAACTTGGATAATATTACTTCATCAATTTTATAAATATCACCGGGGTCGCCCGATAAAGCAATCCAGCGGCAGGGACCACGTCCTTCACAATAGAGCGGTCTCAGGTATTCCGAAATAAATCCCGGGAAGGCAAATGCTTCTTGATATCCCGCCTTTGAAGCTTGGCCACGGATATTATTGCCATAATCGAACACTACTGCACCACGTTCCTGAAAAGCGCTCATCGCTTTAACGTGGCTGATGATGGTTTTTGAGGCTAACTCCACATACTTTTCCGGTTTTTTATTTCGTAAAAAATCTGCCTGGTCCAAGGTGACTCCACTTGGAATATAGCCGTGCAATAAATCATGGGCTGCTGTTTGATCGGTAACCACATCAGGTGTGACGCCGCGCGTAATCAAGTCATTGTATACGTCGGCAGCATTTCCGAGCAGCGCAATCGCCATCGGTCTTTCATGGAGGGCCGCTTCATTTGCCAGCTCTAGTGCTTCGTCAACCGTATGAACCATGATATCACAGTAGTTGTTCAACAGGCGTCGCCCAATCTTTTTTTCATCGATTTCCACAACGATGGCTACTCCGCCATTCATCGTTACCGAAAGAGGCTGTGCCGAACCCATGCCTCCTAAGCCCGAGGTGAGTACAATTTTGCCTTTTAAGGTTCCATTAAAATATCGCTTGGCAACTTCACTCATCGTTTCAAATGTTGCCTGCAGCACACCTTGAACGCCAATATACGCCCAAGATGCTGCGGTTGCTTGTCCATACATCGTTAAACCCTTGTCCTCCAGGCGCGAGAATTCCTTCCAGGTTGCCCATTTGGGAACAACCATGGAAGAAGAAGAAATCACGCGTGGAAAAAAAGGAAAGGTGCGGAAGGAGGCTACCGGTTTTCCTGATTGAATCATCAAAGTCCAATCCGGCTCTAATTGTTTCAGCTCTTTGATAATCACTTCAAGCATTTCTTTGTTTCGCGCCGCTTTCCCCGTTCCCCCATAGACGATTAATTCTTGATTGTTCTCGGCAACACGCGGATCCAAGCTGTTCATTAATAAGCGCATTAATGCCTCTGTTTCCCAACTTTTACATGAAAGCTCCCTACCGATTGGCGAAGAAATCGTTTTCAAAATCGCCAGTCCTCCTTCCTCTTTTAAAACATTTAAAAAACCCACGATTGAAAAATGTTATCCCACTGCAACTTCAGTTGTTTCAAGAATCTGCTTAAATTCTTTTATTAAGAGCGGCAGCACTTCAAATAGGTCGCCCACAATCCCAAAGTCCGCAATGGAAAAAATATTGGCTTCCGGGTCTTTGTTGATGGCAACTACCACCTTTGAATTGGACATTCCTGCCACATGCTGGATCGCACCGGATATTCCACAGGCAACGTACAGATCAGGGGTGACCACCTTTCCGGTTTGGCCAATTTGCAGAGAATAATCACAGTATCCGGCATCACAGGCTCCCCTTGACGCACCTACTGCTCCGCCCAGTACATCGGACAACTCTTGAAGCAAGGTAAATCCCTCAGCGCTTTTTACTCCTCTGCCGCCGGAAATTATCACTTTCGCTTCGGTCAAATCAACCCCGGTTACCGCCTTTCGAACGACCTCTTTGACAATGGTCCGTAGATCCTTTACCTCTACTTTAACGGAATGGATCTCCCCTTGTCTCCCTACTTCTTTTTCCAGTGCAGCAATATTATTCGGCCGAATGGAGATAAGTGATGTTCCTTCGATTATCTGCTTTTCCTCGAAAGCTTTTCCGGCATAGACCGGACGTGTACAAATGATTTCACCCTCGCTCGGGGTAATTTCAACCACATCCGAGATTAACCCGGCATCCAATTTTGCAGCAATTTTTGGCGATAAATCCTTGCCAAAGGATGTGTGGCCAAAAACGATTGCCTCTGGCTGCTCAGTGCTGATGATTTGCATTAATGCTTGTCCATATCCATCTGAAGTATAGCTACCGAGTTTTTCATGTTCAGCTAAAATGACACGGTCTGCCCCGTATTCCACTAAGTCTATCGCTATCTCTTGGAACCCGTTCCCGATTAGCAGTCCAATGATTTCCCCACCGTCTGCCAAAGCAGTAGCAGCCGCAATGGCTTCAAATGAAACCTTTCTTATTGCCCCATTTCGAACTTCTCCGACCACAAGTACTTTTTTCATCGTCCGTCCTCCTTATCCGATTACTTTCTTTTCATTATAAAGAAGGGAAACAAGCTCTTTTGCTTGGTCAGCAAGCTCGCCTTGCAGTACATATCCTTCTTCTTTTTCCGGTGGTAAAAAGGTTCTTACTTTTTTTGTTTTTGGAGCAATTTCGTCCTCGTTTACGTCGATATCATCTAATTCAAGGGTAGTAAGCGGCTTTTTCTTAGCTTTCATGATCCCTGGAAGTGATGGGTACCGAGGCTCGTTCAATCCTTGTTGGGCTGTGATCAACAATGGTAAGGTGGTTTCAATGACTTCCGTATCCCCTTCGACATCGCGATGAACGGTCACAGTTGTTCCGTCTATTTGCAGGTTGGTAACAGTTGTCACATAAGGAATGTTTAATAACTCAGCAACACGCGGGCCGACTTGTCCGGTGCTGTTATCGATGGTGGCGTTCCCTGCTAAAATGAGATTAGGATTTTGGTCTTTTAAGTAAGCTGCGAGAATTTTGGCGCTAACTTGCGGATCCAGCTCCTCTTCGTATTCAATTAAAATAGCTTTATCGCAGCCCATCGCAAGTGCTGTCCGTAATTCACTTTCCGTTTCTTCGTCTCCCACTGTTACAACAGTAACCTCGCCGCCATGTTTTTCTTTGAGTTGTAGCGCTTCTTCGATGGCATATTCGTCATATGGGTTAATAATGAATTTTGCATCGTTTTGATCAATTTCTCCTTGATGAACAGTGATTTTTTCCTCGGTATCAAATGTGCGTTTTAGGAGCACATATAGGTTTAACATGGTTTGGCACCTCCATTTTTTTATAGGTGGGGGCGGGGGTTGAGACAATTGGCGTGCGTTATGCGACATTTGAGACAACCTTCCGCTCGTTGCAGTCCTCTTTCCGCAAGTCAGCCAACTCCCCCCTCCTTCCACAAGTAAAACTTATTCCTCCAGCATTGGAATCCTCACGCCTCTTTCTTTTGCCACCTTGATTGCTTTATCATAGCCAGCATCCGCATGTCGAATGACGCCCATCCCAGGATCGGAAACCAATACCCGTTCAATCCGCTCGGCCGCTTCCTTCGAACCATCGGCCACAAGCACCTGACCGGCATGCTGGGAATACCCCATGCCCACGCCGCCCCCTTGGTGAATGCTCACCCAGCTTGCACCGCCACATGTATTGATTAAGGCATTTAAAATCGGCCAATCGGCAATTGCGTCACTGCCGTCCCTCATGGCTTCCGTCTCGCGGTTTGGAGAGGCTACCGAACCGCTATCCAGATGGTCTCGGTCAAAGACAATCGGTGCGCTGATTTCCCCGCTCGCGACCATCTCATTAATTTTCAAAGCAAACCTATGCCGTTCTCCGTATCCCAACCAGCAAATCCGGGCAGGAAGGCCTTGCCATTTCACCATTTTCTGCGCCATTTCAATCCAGTTCACTAGCGATTTGTCCTCAGCAAACATTTCGAGAGCTACCTGATCGGTTTTATAAATATCTTCCGGATTTCCTGACAACGCCGCCCATCTAAACGGACCTTTTCCTTCACAAAATAGCGGACGAAGATATGCCGGTACAAATCCTGGAAAATCAAATGCGTTTTCTACTCCCATTTTTTTCGCATATGCGCGAATGTTATTGCCGTAATCAAACGTTTCCGCTCCAGCCTGTTGCAAATCCAGCATCGCTTGGACATGCACGGCCATGGATTCCATTGCATTTTGTTCATAGGTTTTCGGGTCAGTCTTTCTAAACACTAATGCCTCGTCGTAAGTCATTCCATGTGGTACATACCCATTGATTGGATCATGTGCACTCGTTTGATCGGTCACGATGTCCGGGATTACCCCGCGTTTTACAAGTTCTGGATAGATATCTGCGCAATTGCCGACAAGACCAATTGAGGCAGGCTCTCCTTTTTCCGTAAGCTCTTTTACCATCAGAAGTGCTTCATCAAGCGTCTCGCAAAGGTAATCACAATACCCCTCTTTGATTTTCCGTTCAATGCGCTGCCTGTCCACTTCAACCACCAGAATGACAGCCTTTGCCATTTTTCCAGCGAGGGGCTGGGCACCGCTCATCCCACCCATGCCTCCGGTTAAAATAAATCGGCCGGTTAAGTCAGCGGTACCGAATGCTTTTTTTCCAGCTTCTACAAAACTTAAGTACGTTCCTTGTAAAATTCCCTGGGCACCGATATAGATCCAGCTCCCGGCTGTCATTTGCCCGTACATCATCAAACCTTTTTCTTCTAATTCATAGAAGTGGTCCCAGTTCGCCCATGCCGGAACAAGATTGGAATTGGCGATTAATACCCGTGGGGCCATTTCATGTGTTCGAAATATACCAACCGGCTTCCCAGATTGAATTAACAGCGTTTCATTGTTTTCAAGATTCTTGAGCGACTTGACAATTGCATCAAAGGACTCCCAATTTCGTGCCGCTTTGCCAATCCCGCCGTAAACCACAAGCTCATCCGGATTTTCCGCGACCTCCGGATCCAAATTATTCATCAACATGCGTAATGCCGCTTCTTGCACCCAGCCTTTACAGGAAAGTTCCGTTCCGGTTGGAGACTTTATAACACGTTTGGTTTTGGTAACCATGATTTTTCCCCCCATTTATTTTAATAAGTGACTAGCAATGACCATTTTTTGTACTTGGGAGGTTCCTTCAAAAATCTCCAGAATCCGTTGGTCGCGATACATCCGCTCCACTGGATATTCCTTCATGTAGCCGAATCCTCCGTGGATTTGCACCGCTTTGTGAACGACACGATGGGAGGCCTCTGAAGCCATCAACTTCGCAATGGCCGCCTCTTTTGAAATTCGGTAGCCCTCTTTATCTTTTAAACTAGCAGCATAGTACGTATACAGCCTGGCCATTTCCACATCTGCAGCCATCTCCGCCAGCATCCACTGCAATCCTTGGTATTGTGCAATCGGCTTATTGAAGGCGATTCTTTCTTTTGAATAGGAAACCGCTGCATCAAGTGCCGCTTGGGATAATCCTACTGCCATTGCTGCAATCCCAATTCGGCCGCGGTCGACGACACTCATGGCAATTTTAAAGCCTTCGCCTTCTTTTCCGACCAAGTTCTCTTTTGGAATCCGACAATTTTCAAAAATCACTTCGTGAGTCCGCGCGCCGCGAATTCCCATTTTGTCATCGCCTGCTCCGAAAGAAATTCCTGGAGTACCTTTTTCGACAATAAATGCGCCAATTCCTTTTGTTCCGGCAGCCGTATCGGTTTTGGCATAAACGACGATAATATCGGCTTCGGCACCATTGGTGATGAAATGTTTTGTTCCATTAAGAACATACTCATCGCCATCCAAACGGGCATTGGTTTTCATTGAGCCTACATCCGTTCCTCCGTTTGGTTCGGTTAAACCAAAGGCAAATAATTTTTCACCTGTGCACCCCGGCACTAAGAAATTTTCCCTCTGCTCTTGATTCGCTGCCAGGAAAAGTCCGTCAATTCCTAGGTAATGTGCGGTTAAAATCGAGCCTGTTGCTGCGCAGGCATAGGTGATTTCTTCAACAGCAATCGCTTCTGCAATCGAATCGGCTCCCACCCCGCCATCTTTCTCCGGATAAGCAATTCCCAATAATCCTAACTCTGCCAGCTTGCTGATATGTTCCGTTGGAAAACGGTTTTGTTCATCTAATTCCGCTGCTTTTGGTAAAATAACTTCGCGGCTAAAGTCTCTTACCATAGCTCTTATACTTTTTTGTTCATCTGTTAGTTCGAAATTCATTTGTTTTGGCTCCTTTTTAATATTGTTTTTTTGATCTGCGGATAAGGTGCTTAGATTCGCTGATAAAGAGCTTAGATCCGCTGATAAGGTGTAATTTTTATACTGTGTATTTCTATATATCTATACTTCCTGCTCCTCTAAGTCTTGTAATCTCTTCCAATCCCACTTTAATACGTCCTTTAACACTTGGCCGGTGTGTTCACCAAGGATCGGGGATGCTTCTTTTATAATTGCAGGAGTTTGGGAAAGTTTAACCGGATTTCCTGGTATCTTCATTTTCCCTGCCATTGGATGGTCGACTTGAATGAGCATTTCCCTCGCTTTTGTATGTTCATCTTCACATACATCCCTAATGGTTAGGATGGGGGAGCATGGAATCCCGCCTTTAGAAATCATCTCGACCGCTTCAGCAACGGTATATCCACTCAACCAAGTTTCAATGATCGCTTTCAACTCGGTTTCGTTTTTCGTACGTAACGAATCAAGGCAAAATCTTTTATCTTTAATCAACTCAGGCTGATTCATAACCTCCGCTAATTTTTCAAATAAAGATTCATTGGCAACCGCAATCACCACATGGCCGTCTTGGGCTTGAAAGATATCAAACGGTGAACTAATTGGGTGCCGACTGCCAATGCGTTCTGGTACTATTCTATCTACCGTGTAGCGCATCACATTATTTTCTAAGAGAGCAAAGATACTATCCGTCATGGCAACGTCGATCAATTGTCCCTCACCCGTGCGTTCTCTGTGGAACAGTGCTACCATGATCCCATATACCGCGTAAAGAGCGGCGCTCATGTCACCTAGTGAAGCGCCAGAACGTGTAGGCGGATCGTCCGGATGACCGGTTATGCTTGTCATCCCACCCATCGCTTGGGCAACCAAGTCATAGGCTGGCCGCTGACTATACGGGCCATATTGGCCAAATCCTGAAATTGAGGTATAAATGATAGACGGATTCAATTCCTTTAGGCTTTCATAATCCAGTCCTAGTTTTTTCATTACTCCTGGGCGGAAATTTTCTACCACTACGTCCGATTCTTTAACTAATTCCTTTATTGCCGTAATGGCATGTGGATTTTTTAAATCTAGTGCCATACTTTTTTTACCACGATTTAAATAGACAAAGTAACCGCTTTCACCGTTCTGAAACGGACCGAAGTGCCTCGTATCATCCCCTGCACCGGGTCTTTCAATCTTAATTACTTCCGCACCCATGTCTGCCAAGAGCATCGTACAATACGGTCCGGCCAACACTCTCGTAAAATCTAATACTCGAACATTCTCAAGTGATCGCTGCATCGCCTTTCCTCCTTTTGATTTCGTAATTCCATTATCTCCTCCCAGATCAAAGGATTATAGTCTGAATTATTACTCTTTTGTAGACTATTTTAAGGTCCACCGAAAAATAATCCACCAATACGGTGACAGGCACCGCCCGTGGACTTTTCCATCACTTTGTCCATTCCACACGGACATAAATAGAGGTGGTGGTAAGCTTAAGCCCTAAAACAGCTAAAGAGCCAGGCATCCATGCCTGGCTCTTGTCATTTTCCTACATCATAAAAATTACGTGTCATATATGTTTGTTTTTGATTTGCTCATGGATATACTTTTCTAATTGCGTCTGTAAGACGGATATATAATTCATCATCGCCATTCTGACAATCGATGGATAGTAGCGATTATATAGTTCGAACTCACATTCCTCTAAATCCATCTTTTTTACTGCAATCATTTTATTTAACTCCTCAGCAGACATCGTCCATTCCCCCTACATTTTAAACAAACCCATTCATACTCCTCACTAGCACTCTCTCAATAAATCTTGTATAGAATCAGGATAGACAAAAGTTTCAAAGATTATACTAGAATTTCGGCTCTATTTGTTTCTTAAACTCTTTTTAAAAAAAACCTACACTTGTAATCTGCAAATTAAAAATTCTAGATTATATTTTGCTAGAAACCTGTCCATACTAGTTTTAGAGTTTGAAAAAGAAGGAGGTTACAAAATGATCAAAACCAAACTCAAGAACTTCGGCCTAGCCAAACTACTCATCGGCCTTAGTGTCATCGCCATTCCCTTTGTCGAAATGGATCAAGATGTATACGCAAATCCCTCCCCAGCGAAAGTCACCGTAACAGCAACCAATCTGAACGTCCGGGAATCTCCTAGCATTTCAGGCAAGGTGATGGGTCTTGTACATAAAGGGGACACGTTTGTTGTTATGAAGAAAAAGAACAATTGGGACCAAATTAAGCTGAAAAACAACCAAACAGGCTGGATCAGCCACGCTTACACGGCCCCGCCGAAAAATGTAGGAGCAACCGTAAAAGTCGATTTTCTAAATGTTCGCACGGGTCCCGGCGTATCGAACCCCGTCATCGGCAAATTAGATTGGGGAGCCCAGATCACGGTTCAGGCAGAACAAGCAGGCTGGGCCAAAATCGTATCTTCCTCCGGCATCAAGGGGTGGGTAAACGAATATTACATTACAAAACACGAACCGAACAAGTTTCACACACAAGCTTTTTCTAAACCTCCAACATCAAAGAACACTACGGACCATGACAAAAAGAGTTCTGCACCCGCAACAGTATCACCTAAGACCACGACAGCCAAAACAACAATCCAAGGCCCCCTTAGCGGAAAAACTATCGTTCTTGACCCCGGTCATGGCGGAGTCGATATCGGGACCACAAGCATTGACGGTACACATGAAAAAAAATTAACCCTTGAAACAGCCAAAGCAGTAGAGCAAAAGCTTAAAAATGCCGGTGCACATGTCATTATGACCCGGACAAATGATACCTATATTTCTTTACCAGAACGATCTAACATCTCAAACCAAAACGGTGCCGATGCCTTTATCAGCTTCCATTACAATTGGATCAAAGACCCTTCCGTTAATGGTATGACTGATTTTTACTATCAAAAATCAAGAGATAACGAATTAGCCTCCCACATTCTAAAGGAAGTTGCCAAAACAACGAAATTAGAGAATGTTGGTACAAGATTCAATAACTTAAGTGTACTGCGAAATAACTCACAACCTAGTACCCTTATAGAGCTTGGTTTCCTATCAAATAAACAAGATGATGCAGTTGTGGAAGGTTCTGCTTTCAATGAAAACGTCGCTCAGGGGATTTACTTAGGATTGCTAAATTATTTTTCGAAAAAGTAAAATGGGACCTCATTACGAAGTCCCATTTTATTTATGCTAATCTTCTCGTCCTGCCCCTTCATCGACAGCGTTATCAGCGGCATCTCCTGCTTTGTTACCCAATGCCCCGCCGACAACTGCTCCAGCAACGGTACCAATTGGTCCAAGAACAGAACCTACAGCAGCACCTGCAACTGCCCCGGCACCTGTTCCAACCGCTTCACCAGCGTCAACATCAGCACGATTGCGTTCTCTGTTTTCAGCCATTCTATTCACTCCCACTTTTTTAATCGGGAAGCATCTTCCCGAACCTATTTTTCCCTTTAGGGACAAATTTACTCACCGAAGCAAAACCCCAACTTTTGGGTTATAATAAAGGAATATGGACTTTTGTACGGTAAAGGAGCACGGAACCGATGCTTAAAACTAGGTTTATTAAACTGCTGACAATGAAATTAGAGGATGGGCGCTACTTTCTCGCAGCGCAAGAGGAGCGCGGGCACTTTTTGCATCCGGATGACTGGAAGAATCTCGTGTTCAGCCAACATGAGGAAAGCTTTTTTGGCACGCTTTTGGAACCGGAAAACGTACGGGGAATTGAGGGTGTGCCGCTCGGTGCCTGGCAGCTGGTATCACTTTTTGCGAAGGAGTCATTCAACCGGTTTATTGAGTGGGACTGGAGTGAGGAGGCGGAAATTTGCCTCGCCGCAGCTTTCGCGCTTCACGAAGGAATCCTTGAAAAAGATTGGCTCCCGGACTTTTCGGTCTGGGAGCATGGCGATTTCCGCTGGCAGCTCCCGGAACGGGTAAAGGAAGAGTTTGATCCCTCCTTTTGGGAGCAGGAAATGGAAAATGCCTCGGAAACCGCACTCCAATTTATTGACGAACTCTACAACAACGCACTCGATGGTTATTTAACAAGGAACTCAGCGATGAAAGAATTGTTCGGACCAAAGCTTGACCTTTTGAAAAAACAAAATATTTCCGGCGGTGAACTTGCCCGGTATTTTGATGAGGAAAGCTGGCTCGAGTGGGTTGGAATTAAGGAAAGCGATACGCCATTTACCATTGGCTTGCGGCTTGAAGAACCGGAGGATGGCGAAGGCGCGTGGATTTTGGATGTGTTTTTGCGCGGAAAGAAAAATGTCGATGAGATGGTTGGGCTGGAGTCGAAAATTCCCGGGAAATGGAAGCCTTATATCGACAAAGTCGACCGGGAAATCGCGCGCTGGGTGCGATTGATTCCGTGGCTTGAAAATGATGTCGACCCTTCCCATTTAAAATCCCATCTCACCGAGGAAGAAGCCTGGATGTTTTTAACGGAAGCAAGCGAAACCCTTGTGGCACTTGATGTTGAGATCCTCCTTCCTGCCTGGTGGCAGGCGATGAAAAATTCAAACTTAAAAGTGAAGGCATCACTAAAAGGAACGTCAAGTCACCGTCCGTCGTTCGTTGGCTTGCAGGCGATGCTCGATTTCAATTGGCGCTTTTCGATGAACGGAGTCGACCTATCCGAGGATGAATTTAGCCAACTTGTCGAAGAAAAGCGCCGGCTTGTCTATATTCGCGGCCGCTGGGTGAAGCTCGATCCGCAGTTTATTCGACAAATTCAAGATTTGATGAAACGGGCTGAAAAAGAAGGACTGCAGGTCCGTGATTTGCTTGAGCAGGAACTGGTGAATTCGGAAGCAACCGAGGATGAACTGGAGAATCCAAAGGCATTTGCCAAAATTCAAATCGAGTTGAACCGTCAGTGGAAACAGATGATCAAGCAGCTTTCCGAGGTAAAAGAAATCCCAATGGAACCGGTGCCGGAGGGCTTGAACGGAGAACTCCGCCCCTACCAGCAGCTGGGGATGAGCTGGCTGTGGTTTTTAAGGCAGCACGGGTTTGGCGCGGTCCTTGCCGATGATATGGGTCTTGGAAAAACAGTGCAATTGATTTCATATTTGTTGAAGGTGAAAGAACTTTCTGGCGATGAGCCACCTATGGTTGAAAACGAGTCTCGCAGCCGTCGAGGGAAAAAGGATGCGGAAGAAGCTGCTCCAGCAGTGAAGGCTCCGACTAAGGCTTCATTGATTATTTGCCCTACCTCCGTTCTCGGAAACTGGCAAAAAGAGCTGGAACGTTTTGGACCGGAGATGGATGTTTATTTGCATTATGGTTCAAACCGCTTGAAGGAAGAAGCCTTTTTGGAGCGGGTTAAAAACGTCGATGTGGTGTTAACTTCTTATGGGTTGAGCCATCTCGATTCCGATGAGTTTGAATCGGCGATTTGGAGCACGATTGCGATTGACGAGGCGCAAAACATTAAGAACGCGCAGACGAAACAATCGAAAGCGGTGCGCAGGCTGCGAGGCCGGCACCATGTTGCTTTAACCGGAACGCCTATGGAAAATCGCTTGTCTGAGCTGTGGTCGATTTTTGATTTTACGAATCACGGATATTTGGGAAGTTTGGGGCAGTTTCAGAAGAAGTTCGTGATTCCAATTGAGAAGGATGAGAAGAAGGAAAAGGTGCATCAGCTGCAGGCGTTGATTCGGCCTTTCTTGTTACGGCGGACGAAGAAGGATGAAGAGGTTGCGCTGAATTTGCCGGATAAGCAGGAGCAGAAGGAGTACTGTCCACTGACAACGGAGCAGGCATCGCTGTATGAACAGCTCGTGCGCGATACGTTTGAGCAGATTGAAAAATTGACTGGGTTTGAGCGCAAGGGTCTGATTTTGCAGATGTTGAGCCGATTGAAGCAGTTATGTAATCATCCAGCCTTGTATTTGAAGGAGCAATCGGCCGGACGTGTGCTGCTGGAGAGGTCGAATAAACTGGAGAAGCTAGTCGATTTAGTCGATGCGGTTTTGGATTCAGGCGAGAGCTGTTTGATTTTTACCCAGTATATCGAGATGGGCGAGATGATTCGTTCGGCACTGAAGAAGCGGTTTGGAATCGAGACGCCGTTTTTGAACGGAAGTGTGGCGAAGACGCAGCGTGATACGATGATTGAGCGGTTCCAGAATGGTGAGTTTCCGGTGTTCTTGTTATCGCTGAAGGCTGGCGGCACGGGGCTGAATTTGACGGCGGCGAATCATGTGATTCACTATGACCGCTGGTGGAATCCAGCCGTTGAGAATCAAGCCACGGACCGAGCCTACCGAATCGGGCAGTCCCGGTTTGTCCACGTCCATAAGCTGATTTGTACGGGGACGCTGGAAGAAAAAATCGACGCCATGCTCGAGAAAAAGCAATTCTTGAACGACCAAATCATCCAAAGCGAAAACTGGATCACCGAGTTGTCGACGGATGACCTAAAGGATCTAGTGTACTTGGGGTAACATTCTGAAAAGTCCACACGGTGACACACTAAAGTGACAGGCACCGTTCGTGGACTTTTTGCTGTTTTTGTGCGTGTGGGGTGGACATTGTTGGTCTATTATCGAAGAAGCCGCAGATTTAGCAAAAAGATAAACAGTTACTACTAAAAACCAGTCCCCCGACTGGTTTTTTCCACCATGAATTTCGATTATATCGACACTTTTTGGCCAGATATCAACACAAATCGATACTATATCAACACTTTTCCAGCGGATATCAACACTTTTTGACCAGATATCAACACTTTTCAAAAGGATATCGACAATTTCCCTTTCCAAGAGCACCTCGCCGAGCAAAAAAAACGACAGTGCCCTGTCGTCGTCAATCTCTTTCTCTTGCCCTCTGTGTATCTCGAATATTCTTTTGAACGGTTATGGCTGCAAATAAGCTAAGAACAAACGACATCCCATAAAATCCCTTTTCACTTAACACAATACTTCCTGCATTATATAACCCGATAACCATTAATGAAATCGACACAATCATCGCAAACCAGCTAATCCCATAATAAATATTCGTAACGGGGATTCCCTCTTCTTTATCCCTTACTGCTTTTTGCAAAGATACCGCGGAATAGAGTCCGAACACTAAAACGGCAAAGTAATATCCTTTTTCGTTCAGTTGCATTGATGCGTTAAACAAACCGATGAGATAAGCCGCAACCCCTACTAACAGCGCTGCCCATGAAGCCCCTTTGAAAGCGGAAGTTGGTTCTCCCTCTTTCCTTTCCACTTTTATTTTTGGATCATTTTGTTTTCCTTTATCTAATAAAACCTCATGATCATTCGACATTGAATGCTCCCCCTTCTAATAAAATTGGTGCACCCCAGATATACAGTAGGGCTCCTATCTAAATCTATTATAAAGGAATTTTTTGCAAATAATAGTCAAAATTTCCAACATGGAACTCCACCTATTTATGCAGAGAATACGTTGCTTGGGCCTTGTTTTTCCTCCTTGCCGCCTTCATCCCAAACAAAAACCTAAGCAGGCTCAAGCGCCGAACAACAAAGTGATAGCCAATCATAATCAAGATAAAGGAAATGGAAATAAGAAAAATTAGCTTAACGGGTATTGGCCATGATAGGTCGCGGATGAAAAAGCCAAGCAGCACAATGACAGGCTGATGTAATACATAAAATGGCATCGACGCTTCACTTGCATACTTCAGAAAACGATTGGTAAAAGATAAATATTTGTCTGCCAGGAAGAAGATGCCTAGTAACAAACTCCAGCAATTAATCGTTCGGACAGCAAAAAAGATGATCTCCTCCACCGATCCCGGTTGAGGATAAGCCTTCATAAACCAGACGATGTATACAGCGGATGAAATCAAGGCAAGCGTCATGTGAATCTTGATTGTGGCTTGAAGATTATTTTTAAAAGCTTCACTGGAAAAATAGTAATAACCATAAATAAAGACGATTAGATAAAATACAAGGTCCCAGCCGCCTAACCCCTGGGTTTTGAATAATCCTGATGCAAAAAGAATGAACGGCAGCAGCCACAAATGGACCAGGCTAAATCTCCCGCTGATTGGAATTTTTTTAAATATAGGTATCGTAAGAAAGGAGAATACGAGCAGTACGAGTAAATACCAAAGATGTAGTCCAAAGAACGCGAAATTTCCTGTTCCGCCAAAATCTAAATAAATCCCATCAAAATAGTGGGGAAGAAAATCTAGGAATGAACCATTAAACTGACGGTTGGCAATTCGTT
The DNA here is from genome assembly GCF_030938565.1 of Bacillus salipaludis. Taxonomy (GTDB): domain Bacteria; phylum Bacillota; class Bacilli; order Bacillales; family Cytobacillaceae; genus Neobacillus; species Neobacillus salipaludis_A. The sequence continues at coordinate 273,693 of NZ_JAVGVR010000001.1, forward strand.
CGAGAAAAATTTGGTGAGGAGTTAAGATGAATACCCCAAACACAAGCGGCACTCCTAGCCGAATCAACCGTTCTTTGAAAAAAGCAGTCACGGGCCGATTTTTCAAGGCATACGTCACACTGATTCCTGATACCGCGAAAAAGATCGGCATGATCCAAGCCCCGATAAATAAGGAAAATACTAAAATACTCCCTGAATCTAGTTGATTATTTTTTACATGCCAAGGGAATGGGTTAAAAAACATCGAGCAGTGGTAAAGAAATACCGCGAGCGTCGCGAACACACGAATCCAGTCCAAATCATATTGTCTTTTCATCATCCACCCTCCCTTTTATGGAATTAATATCCAATATTACTGTGGGCTGGAACCGAATACAAGTCAATAAAATTTTATATATTCGAAAAAAAGAGACCAAACAATTTGTATGTTTGATCTCTTTCTTGGTTATTAATCTAATATTTTCACTTTCACGGTTCTTCTGCCCCATGCTAGTGCCTGTGCTTTTGTTGGTTTTAAAACATCGATTATGTGGCCGTGGATAGCGCCGCCTGTATCGCCTGCGACCGCGACCCCGTAGCCTTCTACCCAAACCTTGCTTCCTAATGGAATGACAGATGGGTCAACGGCAATAAGCTTCATATAGGGGTTTTCTTTAATATTGTAGCCCATTCTTGTAATCGCACCTGAACTTGAGTAGCTGTAGGCGGTTGCGGTAACGTAAAAGGTTTCCCCGTTGCCTGTCGGTTGTGAATCGTTTTGCTGACTTCCTGCAGATGCCGATGCAGCTACTGCCCTCGATTTTGCCGCTGCCTGTTCCTTGCGAACTCTTTCTTCAGCCGCTCTTAGCTCAGCTTGAATGCTTGCTTTTTCTTTTTTGGCAAGCGCCATTTCTTTATCGATTTTGCTGTATTTATCTTGCATTTCTTTTAAGGTTTCTTGTCTTTTTTGCAGATTCAAACTAAGTTGCTCCTGCTGATTGGCTAGGTTTTTTTGTTCCACTTTTAAAACCTGCTCTTGTTGATCAATCTCTTTTTTATCGTCTTCAATTTGTTTAAGGTCATGTTTCTGGTCATCTAAAATGCTCTGATCAGCGTTGAATAGAGCCGAGACCGCACTTGCACGTTGTAGTAAGTCATCAAAGCTTTTTGCGTTTAGTAGAACTTTGATCACTAAGCTTACACTATTGTCGTGCTGAAGGGCGACTAGCCGCTTTTTCATGACATCTTGGCGGGCCAGGATTTTGTCCTCAACCGTGACAATTTCTTCTTTTTTCTGCTCAATGAGCTTATTGGTCTCATCAATTTTGTTTTGCGTTTTGGACAACGCTTCTTTGTTCGCTGAAATATATTTATAGATTGAGTCCATTTCTTGCTTAATGTTTGTCATCTCGTTTGAAACAGATTGCTTTTCTTGTGCTTTTTGCTGAAGGTCCTGCTCGACACTATGTAATGCTTCCGTATTGCTCTCGGCATATGTCATGATTGAACCAGTTCCACACAATGTTAATGTAAAAATTACGAGAATCATACGCTTAAAAAATTGCATACTCTTTCCCCCTTTCCCTATTTATATCAAATCAATATACCAGCAATGTTACAAAAACATTAAAATTCCCTCCATTTTTGTCATATAAGCCGAAATTTCACCAAAAGGGGACAATTACCAAATGCGGTGACAGGCACCGTCCGTGGACTTTTTGGCATTTTTGTGCGTGTGGGGTGGACAGTTAGGGTTTTGATTGGCCAAAAAAATAAGCTAGGCTGGATGCCTAGCTTATTTCTTAAATTCTACTCACTCCCCGACCCGCTTGCTCTCCGCCAGCACCCGAGTTTTCTTCTTTTTCGCCGTCCTGATCTTGTCTTCTGGGAAGCTTGTTAAATAGGAAGCCTTATTCCCTTCTTTTACGATAAAATTATTTAAAATATTATAAACGGCTTGCTCACTGAGCTGCTGATTTCCTTCGAAAAGCTGAAATGAATGATTTTGATAGGTAAATTGAAATCTTTTATTATAGTAATAGATGGATACTGAATGTGTATCGCCAAGAGGAATGGTTTGATAGAAGCTGCTCTTAGATGGGTGTTTGGAAAGCGTTAATGCATCGAAAAAGCCTGGCTTGCTCTTGATCATAATTTCGCGGTTGCTTAGCCTGACGCCAATAAAGTTCAATGAACTGCTCGGATTTTTATCCATATGATCACTCCAAATCTTACAATTATCTACATTATATGACAATAACTTCTTCTCCAGCAATTACCCTAGAAACAAAATATGGAATTGTGCGTTTTTATTCACAATTTCTCCTACTTTCGATACTTATCAAACGTTAATCACCGGTAATACCCTTTTTTGGGCAAGCACAGGCAATGGGACCATTTCTATGTACCTTTCCCAAAAAACGAAGAAGCCGCTGAACAACTATGTCAGCGGCTTCTTATAAAAAAACAGGGGGTTTTGCTAACATTGTTCCCTGTTGCCGTTTTTTTATACCTCAAAAATAAAAATCCGGCAAATTCGCCGGAAATTTGGGGTACATCGGAGAGATGTTTGATTTTATATAGTGAGGAAATCATGGCCATCAACTGATGTGGGGGGTGGATGAGGCAGTTTCTTGAGGTTGCTCGGGGTAGATGCGAATGGTGCCTCGCTCTTTTTCCTCCATGATAAAGGTTTCAAGCTGGATGACCCTTCGCTGCAGGCCGTCTACTTTTTGATTGGCTTTTCCGACCATTTTGATTAATGATTCCATGAGCTGTTCTAAACTATCATGATTAGCTTCCAACTGGCACTTCCTCCTTTTTTTCCCTCGGTTCAGAATTCGGGCTCTGGGTCTGGCTTGGTGCTGGAGCTGGAGTTGGAGACGGACTCGGGCTTGAATTATCCACATGCGGTTTGGCGCCTAGAAAGCGGATTTGCTCCCCGATCACCTCGGTTATATACACCCTCTTTCCTTCTTTTTCGTAATTCCGGGTATGCAGCCGCCCTGTCACCCCGACGACGGACCCCTTCCGGCAGTATTGTGCGGTGTTTTCGGCTGCTTTCCGCCACAGCGTACACAAAACAAAGTCTGCTTCGATCTCTCCATTCTGGTTGCGAAAATTTCGGCTTACAGCGAGCGTCACCTGTGTGACGGAGGTTCCATCGGACGTTGTTTTCAGCTCTGGATCCTTCGTCAGTCTTCCGACAAGTGTGACTTGATTGATCATTTGTTCATCTCCTCTCTGTTTCATGGCTTTATCATATTCCTCTCCGCCTCCCCCTGTAAAATGACGAAAAAGGCATTTTCGAGAATATCTACGGTTGAAAAAAGGGTTTTTCTCTAGGGAGAAATTGGGCTTTTTGATGGGTATTGGGCGTGAAAAGATATTTTTGCAAGATTCGACATATATTTTTCGACATTTGCTTTCATTCTGCATATGTTATAATTTAGGAAAAGTAATTCGTCACGTTGATTTGGGGGAATAAGTCCGCGGCAAACTGCTATAAGGAGGTTTTACCTAATGAAATCGTTCAAGTTGGTGTCATTGGAAGTGGTTGAGAATGACAATTCGGTGGAAATCCCGTTACATGATGGTTTAATCATTAATAAAGAAGATGAGCAGCTGACCTGGCTGCTGGAAGCTTATACGGATCTGTCTCTTTATGATTATTTTAAAAAGATTCAGGATGAAGGCCGCGAAATTATTGTTGAAGCGGTGATTACAAAGCTTGAAAATGAACCGGCATTTTTCCAAACGAAGATTGGTACGTTGAATAAGTTTGAAAATCATATGAGTGTGCTGCTGGAAGGCCGTCTGCGCCGTCTGCGCCGCGATTATTCTGAGCTGCTGCTCGATAGTTTGATTCAAAAAGGCTTGAGTGGCCAAGCCCTCCTGACTGAGTTTAAGGAAAAGATGAAAAGTAAACCAAAGATTAAGATGAAGACTCCGCAGTGAGTGTAAGCCAGGCCTGGTGCCTGGCTTTTTGGTTTAGTGGTTTAGAACTTGAAACTGCCAAAACTCACCCACAAAAAAAATGACCAGTCCCCCGGCCATTTCTCCAAACACTATTCTTTTTTCTCGCCTAGCGCAAATGTAATTTCCGCTTCGCAGGCAATCTCACCGTCAACCGTCGCAACAGCTTTTCCTTTTCCAACTGGACCGCGTAAACGAATGATTTCGACCTCAAGACGCAGCTGGTCCCCAGGCTTGACCTGTTTTTTGAAACGGCAGCCGTCAATCCCCGCAAAGAATGCTAATCGGCCGCGGTTTTCCTCTTTTTTCAACATTGCAACAGCACCAACCTGAGCCAGTGCCTCCACGATTAATACACCCGGCATGACCGGATAATCGGGAAAATGTCCGTTGAAAAACTCCTCGTTCGCTGAAACATTTTTAATCCCAATCGCCCGTTTCCCTTCCTCAACCTCCAAAATTCGGTCTACCAGCAAAAATGGATAACGATGAGGAATAATTTCTTTAATTTGTTCGATATCAAGCATTTTTAGTACCTCCTACTAAGATTAGCTACTTAAAATCCATTTTACTATTAAACACAAACAAAGGGAAGAGATTGCTCCCTTCCCTCCAATCGATTTATTTTTTATCAACCAAGTCGATGATATGCGTCCACGTTGATTCCTTAAAAACATCTGCAATTTTTCCGCCGCCAAGCATACCATAGCCAACCGCTGATCCCGCCATGACGCAAATAAATATACTCATCACCAAAAGGATAAGCCGCAGCCAAATCGGAATCAGGCGCACTCTCACCCGTTTTGTCACCGGGCGTACTTCCTCCGCCGCGTTTTGCGAATCAACTTTTTCCTTTTTAAATTCTTCCCTCGTTTTCACTTGTTCGGACATCGGAATTCCCCTTTGTGTTTCTCCCAAAACTAGCGAGTTAAAACATATTATTACCTAAATTATGCAGATAATATTGTTTTTATAAAATTATTCAACTAGTCTTATCTCTATTATAAAAAATATTTTAAAAATACTCATTAACTTTTTGTGGAAAAGGTCGCCTTTTGTAAAAAAAACGCGAATTGTGTATCTTGAAGGGGAAGTGACCCTATTCAGTAAAATCGTTCACTCATTTTAGATTCGCACCAGTTGAATTTCTACTTTACCCACCTGTTTTGCCACTTTATCTTCCACTTCCAGAACTTGACCCACCACTTAAACCAAAATACCCTCCACTTCCTATTCAAAAAGCCAAATACCCAAATATTCCACTAATCCAAGCCCACTTTTTAACACAAAATTACCATTTCTAGTAAAATAACTCCTGAAACCAGGCCTCACACCACTAAATTTTAACTTTACCCACCGGTTTTGCAACTTTACCCACCACTGTTACCTATTTACCCTCCGCTTTCCCCAAAATACCGACCACTACCACCAAAACTCCAACCACCCCAAACCACAACAAAAAAGCCCAACAACGCACCCACGCGTCATCAGGCTCTAACCAAAAATCTTATCCCAGCTTCCTACCAGGAATCCGGTCAATATTATCCAACATAATTCCCGTACCAATCGCCACGCAGTCCATTGGATTCTCCGCAACCAATACCGGTACCTTCAACTCATCCGCAAGCAGCATATCAATCCCGTGCAGCAATGCACCGCCGCCCGTCAAAATCACGCCGCGGTCAATAATATCCGCAGACAACTCTGGCGGAGTCCGCTCAAGCACACTCTTCGCCGCCTGAACAATCACGGCAACCGACTCACGAAGCGCCCCCTCAATCTCTTCCGAACGAACTGAAATCGTGCGTGGCAAACCGCTGACCATATCACGGCCGCGAATCTCCATTTCCTCCGAACGAGATCCAGGAAATACCGTCCCAATATTAATTTTAATATTTTCAGCCGTACGCTCCCCAATCAACAGCTTGTACTCACGCTTGATGTGGTTGAGAATCTCCATGTCAAACTTATCGCCCGCCATCTTAATCGAAGAAGACGTCACGATATCGCCCATCGAAAGCACGGCAACATCCGTCGTACCGCCACCGATGTCCACGACCATATTCCCGCTTGGCTGGAAAATATCCATCCCTGCGCCAATCGCCGCCACCTTCGGCTCCTCTTCAAGATAAATCTTCTTGCCGCCGCTCTTTTCAGCCGCCTCCTTGATCGCCTTCTGCTCAACGCTCGTAATATTCGTCGGGCAGCAAATCAAAATACGCGGCTTCGAAAGAAAACCTTTTACATTCAACTTATTAATAAAATGTTTTAACATTGCTTCAGTTACATCAAAGTCAGCGATTACGCCATCCTTTAGCGGACGAATCGCGACAATGTTCCCAGGTGTACGTCCCACCATGCGGCGCGCCTCTTCACCAACCGCCAAAACGCGATTCGTATTTCGGTCAATCGCCACCACAGAAGGCTCATTCAACACAATTCCACGGCCCTTCACGTGAATCAACACGTTCGCAGTACCCAAATCAATACCAATATCCCTAGCAAACATTCTCTTGTCTTTCCTCCTTAACGGATCCTACTACTCTAATTGTTTATTGTATCACAACCAAAGAAAATTCCATACTTTTAACTCAAAAATATGTAATTATTTGTCGGTAATCAAAAAAATCCGAAAACAGTAATTGTCCTCGAATTTTTTGAAAAAGGAACCCGTTAAGCTTCCTTCCAAATATAGCGCTTACATATGGGCACACTCCTATAGCCACAAATCCCCCTTCCGCCAAAAGTCCTGCATATCTCTAAAATTATTTCACCGCTTCTCCTTCTCTTTCTTCTTTCTGGTACTTCATTTTCGTTGCTTCCCCGCCCCTTAGGTGCCGGATCGATTTATGATAATCTAAAATCTCTTTTACTTCATTCGCAAGTTCTGGATTAATTTCAGGAAGCCTCTCTGTTAAATCTTTATGGACTGTACTTTTGGATACGCCAAACTCTTTCGCGATAACGCGAACCGTTTTCCTCGTCTCCACGATATACTTTCCAATCTTGATAGTTCTCTCTTTGATGTAATCGTGCACACTCTCGCCCTCCCTAAATTGGATGTGAGTAGTGTGAAATGAGACTCGCTTATCACAATGACGAATTCTGCTTTCCGCATGGGTGACAGGCACCACAAAAGGACATTTTCACCACTTTGTCCATCTGGGATGGACATTACTTATGATGGGTCACCATGCGACAGAAAGTAATCTACCTTCTGATCATACTAGGAATAATCATGTCCCCGACTAAATCCACGCCCTCCACAAACGATTCCTCACCTCAAACACTCTCTTTGTAAAGGTTTGTAACAGTTTATTAGCTTGGATACGGGTTTATGCACAAAAAACACAATCAGGACAAGGTGTTTCGGAAATTTTTTGAAAAATCGGACACCGATTAAATCAGTATTCTTTTGCATTCCACCATTCGACAACACTTCGAAAATGCTGAAATCCGCCAAATCCCTATTATTTTCCGGGAAATGACTCTCCCGTAATGCTATTTCCCAAGAAATTTGTCGATTTCTCCGATTTCAAATAAAATTAAAATAATTGATTAGGAAAGGACATCAACATGACTCCATTTACCGAAAATGTGATTAGCATCATTAAAAATATTCCTGCAGGGAAAGTAATGACTTACGGGCAGATTGCGGGGCTCGCCGGCAGTCCACGCGCAGCCCGTCAAGTTGTGCGCATCCTCCATTCGATGAGCCGGAAACACTGCCTTCCCTGGCACCGCGTCATCAATGGCCAAGGCCGTATCACCCTCCGATACGATGAATCTTATCATGAGCAACTGTTTGCGCTTGAGGGCGAGGGAGTTGAAGTTGGCCTGCACGGCAGCATTGATTTGGAAAAATATCAGTATCAACCGCAATAAAATAAGTTAGGAAAGATATGACCTTGCTTTTTCAATTTTATGTTCCATTCGTATCGATATATGATTCATCCGTATCTTTATCTGTTCCTTCTGTATCGATATACGATCCGTCCGTATCTTTTTATGTTCCTTCTGTATCGATATACGATCCATCCATATCTGTATCGATATACGATCCATCCATATCTTTATCTGTTCCTTCTGTATCGATATACGATCCGTCCATTTCTGTATCTGTTCCTTCTGTATCGATATACGATCCATCCATATCTTTATCTGTTTCTTCTGTATCGATATACGATCCATCCATATCTTTATCTGTTCCTTCTGTATCGATATACGATCCATCCATATCTTTATCTGTTCCTTCTGTATCGATATACGATCCGTCCGTAACTTTATCTGTTCCTTCTGTATCGATATACGATCCGTCCGTAACTTTATCTGTTCCTTCTGTATCGATATACGATCCATCCGTATCTTTATCTGTTCCTTCTGTATCGATATACGATCCATCTATATCTTTATATATTCCTTCTGTATCGATATACGATCCATCCGTATCGATGAATCGATATATATTCCAACCGACCCATTTTATGTTACTAACACCAACTCAATCCTCCAAAATCACAACACAAAAAGCCAGGCATCCGCCTGGCTCTCCAACAAACTTACTCACTTACATCTTCCTCTTTCCGGCTCCTCAGCACAGCCGTAACCCCCAGACCAATCAACGCCAATACGCCCACAATACTGCCTGAAAACAAAGGCTTATTCTCATAAAACTTCACAATCGCAGCCTTTTTGGCGATCTTAAATGAGAATTCTGTGGTTTTCTTGTTACCGGCATCATCGACCGCAACAACCTTCACCCTATACTGGCCGATACCCTTAAATCTATCCGATAACACCGTGTTCCCGTTATCATCCTTTGTACGATCAAAATCCCAAAGCTTACCGTTCACCCATACATTCGTTATCTCATCCTTCGGATTATCAAGATGAATCGCTAAACTCACCGGATCATAATAGGTTTTACCGTTCTTAACGCCATCAAATTTGACCTCTGGCACCGTCTTATCAAGAATAAACTCGACACTCATCTGCCTAATGTTACCAGCCTTATCCTTGACCTCAAAGAACAGAACATGCTTCCCTTCCGACGTAATCGGCTCGCCTAACTTATAATCTTCGCCGTCCAAGGTTTGCGCAATAATATCGTAGGCACTATGGTCCTGAATCAGCAATTTCGGAATTAAGTCCTCTTTAAAATACTGATTGGAAATCGCCTCGTTGAACTTGATGGACGGGGCCGTCTTGTCAATCGTGAACACAATCGTTCTCGAGCTAACGTTTTTCGCTAAATCGGTCACCTGCGCCTTCAGAACATAAACCTTCTCCTCATTCAGCTTCGTGCCGTTGACATATGGTCTGCCATCGAGTGTGACAGATGTTTTGCCCTTATCCAAATGCACATCTGAATACGTCACAACCGGTGCGAGTTCCTTTTTAAAGAATCCATCCAAAACACCTGTAATCGACAGCTCCGGCTTAGAAGTGTCTAAGGTAAAATGAATCGCCAGCTCCGTTTCATTGCCGGCTTTATCCCGCGCAACAACCTTGTACTTATACTCCATTTCCTTCGATGCGGTCAGAGCACTTTTTCCAATGTTTTTACCGTTCAAAACCACCGAAACAATCGAATCATCACTTGGGCGATCGAGCGCAAATTCTGGTGTAAAAATCTCATTAATAAATGCGCCGTTCTTAATCACACGGTCCTGCCCTCTGAATTTCGGGGTAATCACCGGCTTGGTTTTATCAATCGTGAATTTCATTTCCTTGCTAAAATGATTCCCGGCTTTATCCGTCGCATCGACGGTCAACTGATAATCGCCCTCTTTGCTAAAATTATGGCTAAACGACGCTACATCCCCGCTCACCACAAATCCGGCAACAGGATAATTGTGTCCATCCCTCTTAACAATGATTTTATTGATATCAAAGTTCCGGTCTTGAATTGTTGCCTTAACAGGCTTGTCTTCGTTATAATAGGCGCCCTGTTCCACGCCAGTAATCTCAATCGCCGGTTTCGTTTTATCAATCGTAAACGTACGCTTGACCTCAACCGGACCATTGCCTGCCTTATCCTCCGCACGAATCAAAATCGAATACAAACCATCTTTTGAAAAATTGTAGATTAGATTCGAATGCTGTTTTATAGGCATTGTTCCAATCCCAAACGGTTGACCATCTTTCATAAAAGCTAACTCCACCTGATTGGTAGAATAGTTTTCTTCATCCACCGAAATCTCCACATTCCGGCTCTTGGGATTATAGGAATTATTGTCCACCCCGTCTACTTTTACCACTGGCTTCGTGTGGTCAATAATAAATGAAACTGGCGCCAAGCTCGTATCACGGCCTGCTTTATCCGTGGTCGACAGCTTCACGACATAATTTCCTTCATCCTTAAAATTGTAGCTTAACTCGCCCTTTGTCTTTGAAGTTAACTCCAGCCAGCCAACCGGATACGACTTGCCGTTCCGCGAAACCTTCAGCGAGGTTTGGCTTAAATCAATATTGGTATCCTTCACCGTAAACGCAGCGGTCTTGCTCTTGTAATTCTGCCCATCCTCAATCCCGCTAATCTCAAGCTCTGGATTGATATGGTCAATCGTAAACGTGACCGATTTTTCAGCACCCTTATTCCCGGCCGCGTCGGCTGCCGCAACTGTAATCGTATATTCATGGTCCTCTTTAAATTCGTAATCGAGTGTAGAGGTCTCACCACTATTTTTCCAATCACCGATGGATAAGTTTTTACCGTTTTCCTTCACATTCACATCAACATGATTATTTTTAAAATTATGTTCCTCAACGACAACAGAAACCTCTTTATCCTTGCTGGAGTAGGAATCATTCTTCACCGCAGAACCCGAATTCTTATTCACAATACTAATTTTTGGTGCAATGGTGTCGACCGTAAATGATAAGGTTTTCGCCTCAGCGACATTGCCCGCTTTGTCCTCCGCTTCAACCTTAATAACGTAATCTCCATCCGTCGTGAACGGAATTTTCACTTCAGAGTGAACACCCGTATTTTTGAACGTCAGCTTTTTGTCCCCAACCGTGACCGTCACGTCATCTGTTTGAAAATGCGTCTCATCCACGCCAATCGTCACTTCGCCTTTTTGCACGAAGGCCCCCTCATTGATTCCTGACAACGCGATTTCCGGCGCTGTTTTATCGATCACAAACGAAAGCTGATTGCGGCTGGTTTTTCCAAAAATATCTCCTGAGGTGACGGTGATGTCATAATCGCCTTCCTCCGTAAACGGAAGCTCCATCTCGCCGCGAAGAATCCACTTAAATTGATCCGACAATGTCCAATCGCCGATGATTTTCTTCGTGACATCCTCCCCATTTTTCAAGACTTTCACCGTCGTCCTTTGCGGGTCAAATGTATAATCATCAACCGAAACGGTGACCGTTTTATCAGTATTGTAGTGCTCTCCCGGTGCGACATTATCGGAAAAGTGAATCGACGGACCGTTTTTATCAATCGTAAACGTCTTGGTGACCGTTTTTTCATTATCTGCCTTATCCTTGGAGGTTACCGTGATTTCATAAACTCCGTCTTCGTCAAATTGATGTTCCGTCGTGGCAGTATCGCCGTCAAGGACCAGCGGTTTGATCGCATACGCCTTTCCGTCCTTCTTCACAGCTACATCGTATTGTTCCAAATACGGATCTTGAACGGAGATTTTCACGTTTTGATCCTTATCATATTTAGCCCCGTCTTCCACTGTGGAAATTGTCACAACTGGGGCGGTAAGATCAATCGTAAACGCCGCTGTTTTTTCAGAAGAGGCATTTCCTAATCGATCCGTTGCATTGAGGCTCAACTCATATTTGCCCTCGACTTTAAACGTATGCTTGGCTACCGCCGCGCGGCCCGACTCAACAAATGAAATCGGCTCTTCGTAAGCAGCCCCATCTTTCAATACTTTTAAATTGATTTTACCCACATCAAGTGTCAAATCCTGGGCAGTAAAAATAACCTCTTTCGCCCCATTGATATACCCGGGAACATCCGAAATGTCCAACACCGGCGCCGTTTGGTCAATGGTAAACGTAATCGTCTTCGTTGCTTTGTTTCCAGCTTTATCGGCCGCCGACAGCTCAAGGCTGTAGACCCCGTCCTCAGTAAGGCTGTGCTCTGTATACGCTTCTTTGCCCGCAAACGTTTTATCCTTACCGCTATCATGAGTCACCTTCAGCAGCACAGAATCCTCATCCAAATTCGGATCCTTCACATCGATTCCAAATTTCCGCGGCTTTTTGTCGCTGCCCTGATCTTCCACACCGGTAAAGCTTAGCTCCGGCTTCGTGGTATCAATGGTAAACGTGGTTTCACCGAGGTCGAGACCGACAGGATTTTTTCGATCCCTCACCGTGACCTTTACTTTATAAACCCCTTGTTCCGAAAGCTCAAGAGTGGCAGTCTTCCCGCGTTCGTCGAAGGATTTTGTCGTCGTTTCCCCGTCCTTCTCTACCACCGCAGTGGCATCCCAAATCTTAAAATCATCACTGACCTTCAACTGAACCGGCTCATTATAAGAGCCATTTTCCCTGCTATTCACAATCGTTAAGCGCGGACCCTTATCCCAAATCCCAAAGGTCACCTTTTTCGCTTCACTCTTGTTTCCTGCCTCATCCGCAGCAACAACAGTCACTTCATAATCACCGATTTGCTCGAATGTCAAAGTCGTTTGACCATCCTTCCATTCAGGTGACGAACTTAAGGCTATATCATCTTTGACAACCGAAATCGTATCCTTCGAAGGATCAAAGTGAGCGTCGTCGACTTTGACCGTCATCGTGACCGGCTTTTCCGTAAACCCGCCGTCTGAAAAATCACCGTCCTGAAACTCCGTTTGAACGTCGACAACCGGCTTGGTTGTATCCCGTTTAATCGTAAACGTGCTCGTATGTTCAGGAATTTTCCACGTGTTTTTCTTTACCATCTCAACCGTCACGTCCAAATCCCCGTCCTTGCTGTCCGCAGGCAAGGGAATGGTTACCGTGTATTCACCTTGAAACCCTTTTTCTGCGTCTTTCACCTCGGTAATTTCCGGCTTCACCGCGGCACCCGGGTAAGATGCGCTAACCTCAAACGGCCTTTCCGCCCGTTCCGGCTGACTGTTTTTAAAATCCTCCGTTAAATCAATCTGGAAGGATACAGAATTTCCATTTGTGTACCAGTTGGGCTGCTTGTCCGATTCCATATCCCATTGATCGCCGTTAAAGACAACTAAACGTTTGGCTCCATCCAATGAAAACGCGTTTGTGCTAAAAAACAGCACAGACAAGAGCAACAATCCGCACGCTAATACCCAAATCAGCGATTTTCTGTTTGCTATTTCCGACATTTTCCTATCCCCTCTAGATGACCGTGTTGGAATGCACAATCACTACATCTACTTCTTTGATAAACTCATTTTCTACCAAAAGTGTCGTTTCTTCTACTAAAAGCGTAGTCTCTTCCATCAACAAAGTTGTCTCCTCGATTTCCCCAGCCAGTACCGTTTCCGCCACTTCCAAAAGCTCTGTTTCCTCCGCTGCCGCTGATTCCGCATACTGCTTTTTCAGCATGATTTCCTTTGTATGCTTTTCCCTAGATTCCTCATCTATTCGACGGCGCTTTTTCCGAAACTGAATCCCGGTTAAATCCGTGAAAACCTGGGCGATTTCCATTTTTACAAAAAGGACAATCGAAATGGCGAGAGTAATCAGGGCACCGGCTAGGCCCCCGTAAAACATGATCTGGTACCCCATCTTTTCTCCCCCTTTCTACTTAAGACCGAGTGTCACAAGCCTCCCTGTAAGCTTTTTAAAATCAGCATCGCTTTTCGCTCCGGCAAGCTTACTCACTTTTTCATACACTTGTTTGGCCTGCTTAAAATTACGCTTGCCCTCCGGCTTGGCTTGTTCAATATCCAGCAATACATCTGCTAGTTTCATATAGGCATCGATGTACTTCGGATATCCCTTGATCGTATCCTGCAGCATCGTGACGGCCTTCTCCTCATCATCCATATCGTGATAAATCGCACCGATTTTCGTTAACACTTCCGGTTTGTCTTGTACGTCCAAATCCTGCAGCAGTTCTTGATAAAATTGGATTGCCTGTTCAAGATCTGCTCTTGACTGCAATTTCACTCCCCTGCTGTAATAGGCCTGCCCCAGTTTGCTTTTAAAATCTTCTTCATACTGGGATTCCAATTTTTCATCATCGATTGACTTAAGGACTTTATATGCTTTATTGATAATTTCAATCGTTTTTGTATTTGCCTCGGCCAACTCCCCTTTATAGGAAATATAAATTCCGGCCAAGGATTTATAGTTATCGACCTTTTTCCGGTCATTCGCGAGCCCATCATTAAATTTTTCAAACTTCTTCAAGTTGTTGGCAAATTTTTTATAATCTATATTCATCGAGCTCGCCTGCGTGGCAATCGTCTCATAGTATTGCACATCAGGGATTTCCTCGGGATCAACATGATTAAAATGCTTCAGCGCCTCCGGATAATTATGCATCAAATCAAAATACGTCATCCCCATCTTGAAGCGGAGCACACTATTTTTTTGGATATTCCCATATTCACCGTTGATATAAGTTTCAATTTTTGCTAGGCCGTCATCGGTTTTATCGCGGCTAATAAATAAATCCAACAAACTGGTATAAGCCTCCGGCCGCTTTTTATCGACGCCTGTGATCGCTTTATCCAGCAATGTGAGCGCCTTCTCGTCCTCGCCATTCATATGCGAGACGTCTGCAGTATTTACTAGCTTCATATAATCCTGGAATTCCGTATTTTTGATGCCCTGAAACCCAGCAACAGCTGTCGTTGTAAAAATAAAAAACAGTATGACAGGGATCAGATACACCGACAATTTTTTCCGCAACCGTTGTTTGTATCCTTCCGTCAACTTGTTAATATTGTAAAGATCATAGAGCAGCTCACTACTGCTTTGATATCGGTTATTTGGCTCGGACTGGGTACACTTATGGATAATATGTTCAAGCCCTTCCGGCAGGGCCGGATCCCAGTGGCGGATCGGCTTCAACTCAAACGGCGGTTCATTGATACTTTTTCCAGTGACGAGATGATATAAGGTAACTCCTAAACTATAAAGATCGGTCCTTGCATCGGTTTGCTTCCCGGAGAGCTGCTCTGGCGCTGCATAGGATTTCGTCCCAAGATTGGTCGTATCGGTTGTGCTTTCCGCCTTAAACTCGCGGGCGATCCCGAAGTCGACGAGCTTGATTTTTCCTTCTGGAGTGAGCATGATGTTGTCCGGTTTCATATCCCTGTAAATGATCGGGTGGGGTTTTCTCGTATGTAAATACTCTAAAACTTCACCGAGCTGCTTCGCCCATTCAATGACTTTGTCTGCGGGAATCGTTTTTTCTCGTTTCAGTTTTTCCTTTAGCGACTCGCCTTCGATGTAGTCCATAACGACGTAGATGTCGCCTTTTGCATCGATAATGTCATAGATTTTCGGCAAGGCCCCGTGGTCGAGTTTCTTCAGCATGTTGGCTTCGATAATCAAGCTGTTGATAAGCAGTTCGTTGTTGCTCGGCTCACGCTTGCGGATATCTTTTACGACCAAGGATTTATTGAGGCGGTTATCCATGGCAAGGTAGACGATACTCATCCCGCCGCGGCCGATCTCTTTTAATATTTCATAGCGACCATCGATTACTGTTCCAATCTGTATCAAGAAAAACTCCCCCCGTAGCTTAGACCACTTTTGCCGCCACAACCGTTATGTTATCGACTTCTTTTCGTGCTTTCACTAACTCTACTAACTCGATTACCTTTTCCTTCATCTGCACTTCATCTATCAGTTTGGCCGGATGAAAGCTCTCCGCCAGTTCTTCCTCTGAAATCTGATGATAAAATCCATCTGAGCACAACATAAATACCGTATTTTCCTTAAGTTCCCCCGAAGAGAAAGCAATCTCAATATTCTTCGTCGCCCCAACGCATTGCAGCAACACATTTCGGCGCGGATCAGATTTAGCCTGCTCCTCTGTGAGGTTGCCACGGGCCACTTCTCTTGCGACCAACGTTTGATCTGTCGTTAATTGGGTTAGGGTACTCGAAATGTGATAGACTCTGCTGTCGCCAATGTGGACGATATAGTATTTGTCGTGAACCATGAGCAGTGCCGTCACGGTAGTCCCTAAGGTTACCTTTTCAGACTCCCCGTAGCCCAAGATTTTTTCATTTAATTGTTGAATGCAGGCTTCTAACTCCCTGCGAATGTCTTCCTCCATGTGCTCGGATTGAGCGATGTTCGGCATCTCGGAGTCAAACCAATCGGCCATCCCCCTGATGACGGTTGCGCTGGCGAGTTCTCCCTGGGCCAGGCCCCCCATGCCGTCACAGACCACGAACAGGCCGACCTGCCCTTTGGGTGTCCGGGCCGTTTTTAGTAATAATCCATCCTGATTGGTTTTCTTTTTTATTCCCACATCGGTATGGAATGCGGTTAAAATGGCCATATTTCAAACCTCATTCTTTTGTTTTTCACCTATATATCCCTGAAAGAGGTACAAAATTACCCCTTATCCTCAGATTAAAAATTTTATCCGCGAATCTCAAAATCTATTATTTTAAAAGAATCTAAAAACAAACTCTTCGTTTGCGAGTTTAATTTTATCTTCATGCTTCAGCTTGGTTTTACTGTTTTGAACGAGCCTTACCCCGTTTAAGTAGCTGCCATTTCGAGACTGTTTGTCCACAAAGAAATATTCTCCATCCACCGTAAGGATCTCCGCATGAACCCGGCCGACCACTTTATTTTTCGCAACAAAATCAACCTGCTCCGGGTCCCTGCCCAGCTTAAAAACATCCTTCCTCAGAAAGATTTTTTCACCTGTAGCTGCTTCGAATAGAAACGGCCTTGCAAAAGATTGCGGTCCAACCCCCAATGCCGTGGTGCCCTCTTCCTCCTGAATGTTGAGCGCACCTAAAACCGTCGTACCCTCTTCCAATGCGGCAGCCGCTTCACTGACAACATTACCATGGCTTGGACTATAAAAATGAGCCTGTGGAACCGCCTTGCTTGAATCCGCCCCAGGGCCCGCACCAACCGCAGCAAACTCCTTCAGCTTTTCTTTAAAATCCGGTAAATGAAGGTCAGCGTTTTTGACTAGATAATTGTGGAGCTTGATAAAAAATAACAAATCATCTGCTTCATCGTACGAAGTCTCGGCGATCAACGTTTTAAGAAACTCGTTCATTGATACCTTTTCAAAAACATTAACTTTCACCGGAACGTACAAAAATACTAATCTATTTGAAAAGTCATCAAGGAAGATATATTTCTTGTTGAGCAGGATTTTCTCGGGATTGAGGCCATGTTTCTTGAGGTCCTCGAGACCTTCCATCATCATTAAAAGATTGTCCACAAGCTGCGCCTTCGTTAGGGTACTCGCGAAAAGCTGCTCAAAATTGACCTGCGAAATCATATCATAACGCAGCGCAGCCGCCCCATCCTTCTTCACCACACCAAACGGCAGCAGCCCGGAAATCCGCATCTTATTATTCGTCAACAAATCCGTCTCCGCCTTATCCGCCACCAATTCAGCATCCAACTCCATACCCTCCGGAACCGGAAAATAAAAATACTTCGAAAACCCATAATCCTCTAGCTTAAGCTCCATATTTCTAATCATCTAAACTCCCCTCCCTATGTTAGTGGTGCCTGACAAAATTCGACAGGTGCCAGGCACCACCCGAATTTTCTTGTTCCACAGAATGTTCCACAATCTAAATTATTTGAATGCGCTGGCGTTATTGTTGATGGCTGTTTCTGTGCTGTCGTATGAGTTTACGGTTTGGTCTAAGAATTTTCCGTAGCTTTCGACGATTTCGCGGAAGTTATCGAATTTTGGTACTAGTGAGTTAAAGTTGTTTCTGATTGTGTTGGATGCATCACTGTTCCACGCATTGGCTAAGGCGTTCATTTCTTTTTTGATTTCGTCCAGTCTCGCTGTTAAATTGTGGTTTAACGTGCGGATTTGGCTGGCGGTACTAGTGACCTCATTAAGGCCAATTTTAATTCCTTCAATTGTCATGGGTTCCACCTCTCTTTCCTAGCAATCTACTTATTAGTTTGTCAGACGTTTCGCTCCAGAAATGATATCTTGCTGTGTGTTTCTGTAAGTTTTTGCGCTAACTTTTAGGAAATCGGAGTATTGTCTCATAAGCTGAGTCATTTTTTGGAAATCATCCGTAAATCCTTTGATTTGGGTCGTATATGCAACGTTATCCTGCCCTTGCCAAGCAGCCTGCATTCCGTCTACTTCTTGAAAAAGTGCTTTATAAAGTCTTTCGTATTCAGCTGATTGCTGATCAATCTTATTTGCTGCGTCTTCCAGCTTAGCCGGATCTACCATAATGGATCTTGCCATGTTTTTTCACCTCCTTTAAAGTGTTTTCGTTCGCTGTTTGGCGGTTGGACACCTATCCGACAATGGGCAAACCTTATACGACAATTGGATACCGCTATCCAACAATGGGCGAGCTTTATACAACAATTGGACTCCTATCCAACAATTGGCGATGCTTTTACGACAATTGGACACCGCCATCCGACAATTGGCGAACTTTATACGACAATTGGACACCGCTATCCGACAATGGGCGGCGAACCTTATCCAACAATAAGCCAAGCCTAAAGCCAAACCCATTCACAGCAGCATCAACTTCGCCCCATTCTTCAAGCCAAGCTCCTCAATCGTCCTGCCTAAGTCCAAAACATTCCCCGTCTTCCGGTCACAAAGAATTGTCTGCTCAGACGCCTTATAATAGCCCTGAGATAACTCAGAAACCGTATTCGACAACAACATTAAAACTTCATACAGCTTACTTTTTACCGGAATAAACACATCAAAGGAACGTGAGGCGGCGGGGTTATAGACTTCAACTAAAATCTTACGCATATTGCACCGCCCCCTCTACAAGAACCTCTGCAGCAGTCACAAGCTTCAAAAGCTTCACTTTGTCCTTCTGGATGACATAGCCAAAGCCCTCCGGCAGCTCTCCATATAGGTCGTTCGTGATTTTGCCAATCTTAAAGACATATTGCTCAGCAATCCCATTGCCAACCCAAATCGCTTGATTTAGCGACACCTGTTTTTGGAACCACGCATCATACATCATCGGACTGATTTTATCCGCTGCATCAGCGATGATCATCGTCACATTCAGCCCGTCGCCTTTTTCTAAAAAGACCTTCAGCTTATCCTTGCCATCCTCTGACAACTCTGCCATTAACCCGCTCAATGAATTCACCAAACAGGTAATTTTCTCAAACACCGGCGGCGCTAAGCCTTCAGCAATAGCATCCTTCGTTGTGTTGTTGCGATACACCAACGTATTAAACAAGTGCACAACCATCTCTTCTAGTCGTTCCGACTCAACCACATATTGGTACCCGCTATAAAGGTCGGCCGCAAAGCCTGCCCCAGCATCGAGAACCATGACCTCACCGTCCGTATCGCGCGACACAACCTCAGCAAGTCCCTGCATAAACCCAGAGCAATCATCCACACTCAACGCCGATACAAAATTCACAAACGAGGCATCAAAATCATACCCGGCAACCGCCAAAGACCCTTTTTCAATCCCAATCGGCACACCCGAAACGCCATCGAAATCAGCCAAATAGTGAACATCTACCTTCTCTGGCAATAGCGGCACCCGATTCGCCCGAGTGCCCTGCCACTGATAACTCCGGCAATACTCGGTCACAAAGCGATACAAGTCGGACGAAGCACGCCCAATTTGCGCCACCTGAAACTCGTAAACGGCATCCGTCTTAAATATCCCCCGGCCTTTAAATTTCGATGGATAAACCCCATCAACATGTCCCAGTACCCCGGAGTATTCAGAAGCATCATTCAACTGCAGCACATACAACTGTTTAAAGTTCTGCAACAGGCGGTACCTTATCGCCCCTGTATTCAACGCCGTCACCACAAAATAAACCCCATATTTCAGACCCTCGCGCGTCAAGTAGGAAATCGTTTCCTCATATTGCTCATACGTTTCAGCGAACGCCGCATAATTATGGATGACTACCACCAATGACGGAACCGTCTCTGGCGACCTTTTATTAAAGGCCCTGAAGTCGCCCCCGTACTCAGCAAATCGCTTCTTCCTGACAGCCATTTCAGCTGTAATCATTTTAAAGAGGCTATCAATCTTCTCCGCATCATGCGAAAGCATAACATCGCCGACATGCGGCGCCTCGCGATACCAGCTCAAAGTCTCAGAGCCAAAATCGAGGAGATAAAGATGGACCTCGTCCGGCGTGTGCTCTTCCATCAACGAGTAAATGAGAGTAGTTAACAGCGTTGTCTTCCCGCTGCCGGCCACCCCGTAGACGACCGTATTGCCTTCAAACGGCAACCTCAGAACACTCTGCCGTTGATTCGCCGGATCATCGTATTCACCAATAACCGGATTCAATCCGAGGTCAGCAGCCGAAACAAAGCCGTACTTCGCCTTCAATTCATCCACATAAATATCAGCTGGTATTGGTTCAAGCCACAGTGGCTTCACCTGAATCCGTTCCTGCTCCGCAAGCGCTGCAAGATATTTCACCACTTCATCAATTTGCTTCGAAGGATTCTTCACACGACGCTCCCGCTCAAGCCGCGCCTTCTTCACAACACGCCCTAAATGGTCGATAATCTCAATCCCATCATCCTTCCGCTTCTCCACTCGATCAGCAGGATAATACGGCGCCCCAGCCCACGCTGACTGCCCAAGCTCAAACAGCTCGTTGTAGCCGACTTGCAGGAAGAAACGACCGGTTTGCGATAATTCCGCGGCATCCGGGCGCTTGATGACCTCCATACTGTCGGCCTTCTCCTGCACCTTCAAGCTGATCCGGAACTTACTGTTACTCCAAATCTGATCATCGACAACCCCAGAAGGCTTCTGCGTCGCCAAAATCAAATGCACGCCCAGGCTCCGGCCAATCCGCGCCGCACTGACCAGCTGGTCCATGAATTCCGGCTGCTGCGTCTTTAACTCAGCAAACTCATCGGAAATCATCAATAAATGCTGCAAAGGCTCCGTGACAACGCCCTCGCGGTACAGCTTTTGGTATTTGTAAATATCAATATTGCTCTCGTTCAAGCGCCGGCTCGTTTCGCTAAAAATGGCCTGGCGCCGCTTCAATTCACTTTGAATTGAAATCAGCGACCGCTTCACCGCCGCACCGTCCAGATTGGTAATCGTCCCGGCGAGATGGGGCAGGTTCCAGAAGGCATTCGCCATGCCGCCGCCCTTATAGTCAATCAAAATAAACGCCACTTCGTCTGGATGGTAATTGACCGCAAGCGATAAAATCAGCGTCATAATCAATTCACTTTTTCCCGAACCGGTCATCCCGGCAATCAGCCCGTGAGGACCGTGATATTTTTCGTGAAGGTCAATAGAAAAGTGTTCACCGCGCATGTTGACCCCAATTGGAGTCCTCATCGCGAGAGTCGGATTATTTTCACTCCACCGTGTCAACGCGTTTAAATGATCAATTTTCCCGACCCCAAACATCTCTAAAAACGTCATCATCTCCGGCAAAGTGAAGGCTTCAACGGATGAAGCAAGCTGGATATTGGCCAACTTGACCGCAATCTCCTCGGCATCCTTCTTGAAATAAATATCGGGCTCAAATGCCTGATATCTACCTGAGAGGTCATCCTTGTCATAGATTTTTCCAGTCATACCATCCAACTCGACAACATTCGTGCATTCCTTCGGCAGCTTTTCAAGGTCATCATAAAGGGTGATCAAGCTGAAGCCCAGTTTCCCCTTTAAAAGCAAATTGACCATTTCCGCTTTTCCCGCCAGCTCCTTGTTCATTGAAAACACGACATAATGCGGCGGTGCGGGCTCCCACTCCTGCTCTTCCCGAAGCACAAGCTCCTTCTCAAAATAAGCCGAAAGCTCCTTGATTTCATTGTCATCCGTCGCCATAAAGCGAATGGATTTCTCATCATCCCACACATGTGGCAGCCATTTCACAAACTCCCACGGCTCAGATGGATCGTAAATAAACACGAGCTTAAGCTCGTCATAACTATGTAACGCCGCTAATTGAAAAATAATCCCCTTGACTAAATCGATGACATTTTCTCGGGGACCGATGATCCCACTCACTCGCTCTTCGATCAACGACAGGGTGACGGGCACCTGCGGGAGAATTTTCGGAGCATCGACCAATTGGTACAATGCCTCTTGAAGATTGTCATCCTCTAATGTAAATTTCTTTTCAGGATACTTGATTTCCGCCACCATCGATAAATCGCCAATCCCGACACGGACCCGTAAGAAATCCTCTTGCCCGATGACCCGTTCCCACAAATTGCGTTCGCGCCGGTCAATCCGTTGCAAGCAATTTTCAAGCGAAACATGGTTTTCGTGGAGAATCTCGCATTGATGTGAGCATTCTGCCGTAATCGCTCTTTTCATGTCTTCTATGTATTGTAAGTATTTTTCCTGGCGGATTTTCTCCTGAGCAATCCGCCGTTTCTTTTCATACCGTTTCGTTAAAATCGGCCAAAGAATCATCCCAATCAGCATACTGACCGACATCACCAAAGTCGGCATCGCGTACATCATATCACCGTTTGTCCGCATGACATTGAGCACAGCGAACACCCCGGTTGCAAGCGAGGCCATCCCCATCGTAATCGATGGGCCGAGCATTAACATGAGCGGTGTCTCATCCGGCGCCTGCGGCTGCGGCGGCGGGTCAATTTTGATCGTTTTCCGCTCAACCTCCCGCTTAAATCGCGGCGAGCGATAGAACAGATCTTCATTCTTTTCTTCTATTAAAAAATCATCGAGCTCGTCGTCTTCTTCGATAACCGGCTTCTGCACTGCAAACGGCTGAAAACTGCCCATGTCTAAAAACACAAGCTGATGCGGATTATTTAATGAAAGCATGTGGCCATTAAAGATAATCCGTAAGCCCATAATCGAGATGACATCGCCGATTGCGAGAACTTTTTCGCTAATTCTTTCTCCGTTTACATACGTGCCGTTTGAGCTGTTTAGATCGCGCAGCTTCGCCTGTCCATCGCTGCTGTATTCAATCAATGCGTGTGTGCTGGAAACGAGTTTATTCGTAAAACAAATATGATTATCCTTGGCACGGCCAATCTTCACCACGTCACGGGTCACAATATGTCTTGTAAACTCGTTGCGGTCCTCGCTGAACGGCTCAGCATAGAGAAGGGCCGAGGGATCGCCGTCCCGGTCGATGGTATAGGTCATGAATGGTTCAAGCAGCGCTTTCGGATCGGAATCTTTCAAATGGGCATATTTATTCGACTTAACATACCATTTACCCGCTTCCGCTTCGACCGCCATTAAATCTTTCGGATTACCCGCGTTGTCTTCAGTTGTCAGAATATATCTTCCGGTAATTTTTTCGGGAAGTACGAGTGTGAAAGCCTTGCCCCGATCAAAAAGCGTTAAAATCACAACCATTCTCTCCTTAACGTGACAGCACGAAATTATATTAAAATAGCATTAAATAAAAAAACGAGCACTCTCTATCTAAAATCTGCGATATTTCTTGGGCCATAAATAATGATTGCGATAATTAAGAGTACAAGGAAAAGCCGCTTTCCGCGTTTATCGGCCATGCGATATTCCTTGATCAGGTGAAGAATTGTCACTACAATCATTAGAATAAAAAAGCTGCCAATAAACATGGAACCAATTGCCATGGCAATATTATAAAACCTAGTAAAAAATTGCGGGTTCCTAATCAGCGCTGCACTGAATAATAGAATGGTCAAACCCGCACTCCAAGCGGAGACACTCTTCTACGTATTTTTCAGCATGAACCGACTTACCCTTTTATTCCACATTCGCCGCGGCCATCCCTACTCCATCCAACAAATCGCACCACTCTTCATGGGTGCTTAACTGAATTTTTACCGGTTTAACGGCATGATCACTGTATTCAATCAGCCAGATTCCTTGTTTCGAAGGAAGAAAGAATACAATATTTTCAAGGTAGGGATCGGCTTCAAGGCCTTCCAGCTGGAAAAATGAAATATTAAACAACGACCAGTCTTCTGCTTGCAAATCGCTCACAAACTGTTCAAAGCCTTCCTCTTCTTCCGCTGTAAAGCGGCACATCTTTCTTACCTTCTTTTCCTTACCGGGCTTGCTTAATAAATCAAACGCCTTGTCGGTCAGATTAAACTCAAGCCTTTTTTCAAGCGGCGCATCGGAAAAGGAATAATAATCCCGGACAATCGCCGGAATCTCCTCGCGGTGGATATAGGCAAATTCATGAATGATGTCCCGGTCAATCACATGGGTCATCCACGTGCTCCCTTCAATATGGTGAAGCATCAAAATATTGGACTTCGCTTGATTCGAGCAGCGAATCATCCATTTCGATTCGACATAGGAACGTATAAATTCTTGGACTTCCACGCTTATCGGGCTCTCGCCATTTGCATCCTTTTCTTCGTCCCAGAGCTGTTTCTGGATTAATTGGTGGACGGCCGCTTCCATGATCGCCTGCCATTCTTTTTCACTTTTCTTCCCAAAAGAAGCTTCCGCAATCGTTTTGGCCACACTTGGATACCCATTTACGGTAACCAACAGGGCCAGTTCCTCCGACGTACAGGTCATCAAATAGTCCATCGTTTCACAGTCCTTTAATTTTTGGCTTTGTTTTTCCGCTCCAGGCGCAAGCGGTTCGTGGGCGGTCTGGGGAGCCTCCTCGTCGCTTACGCTCCTGCGGGGTCTCCCCTACTCCGTACTCCCACAGGAGTCTTCGCACCTTCCACTCCAATCAAAAAAGAGAGCTTCACATCATCTTTTTATAAAAAAATCATTTCCAATATATTTTTAATTACATAGTAGATAATCACGCATACCACACACAAAATACTGATTGAGATGAGCAGCAGGATCTTTCTGACGATCCAAGAAAACTTCATAAATCTATTATTGAGGTACGGTCCGACCCCAAGTACAGCGACCATACAAAATGTGGACACACGTTGAAATAGATTTCGCGGGTTTTCATAAACCCATGCTTCATACGGACCCAGGATCACCCTGCCCATGACCAATACCAATGCACTAAATGACATTTGGACACAAAAATAATAGGCGACAATATCTAAAATTACTCTTACTGTTTCAGGTGTCATATTCCAACCCTAACCTTCATTTGATATGTACTTAGTTAAACCAGCTCTTGACTGATTTGAAGCCACTGCTTATCTTACTGCCGAGATATCTTCCCCCGGATTCGGCAGCTCCGCCAATCTTCTCGCCGACATCCTTAATTTGGTTTTCAAACACCATACTGCCGACACCGCCGACCAAACCGCCCACGGCACCGCCGACGATAATTCCTACTGGGCCGCCGACCGACCCAATCATTGCCCCCAGCTGGGCACCTCCGGTAATGGCACCAAAATCGGCAAGAATTCCGGCAGACGCCCTCCCTAATTTTTCGCCAGTGTTTTTCCCGACATTATCGTCACTCCATAATTCCGATAAGTTTGCTCCAATAGAAATGCCCCAGCCTACTACTGGAATCTTCTTCGCAGCACCATACAATCCTCTCGCCTTCAAGACCTCTTCTGCTACTTCCTTTGTGCCAATTGTAATTCGGTTTTTGAAGGTGGAGGATAGCGTTTTTCCCTTTAACATCGAATTAACGTTCTTTGGAAAACCGGCTACGTGTTTCAACAATGCCGATGGGCTTGAATAGGATGCGACAAACTTATGGAGTTGTTTAACAAGTGGATTCGAAGGATTGGATTTGGAAAAGTCATAAATCATCCGGGCAACTTTCGAGCTGTACCCCCCTCTGCTTGTCCAGGAAGGGTCCGCTTTCACGGTAAATTTGTAGTCCCCCTTTATTTTCTGAAGGAAGGATGGCTTGCCGTTAATATAATTGATCTTCAGCTTACGTGAAAGGGCACCAGTCGTTGCAACGGAAAGAAGCTGCGTTGCAATCAAAGCAGCGTCACTTTTACTTAAATTACTATTAAATGAATTTAAAAAATTAATAATCGCCAGGAACGTCGGCTTCCCTTTCTTCGTGGAGATCGCATCAAAAGATTTCTCCGTCAGTCCCCTTTCCACCCGCCAATACTGCTCTGCTGAATGGTCAATAAACTGCTCTAACGCCTTTACCTGTCTTTCGAGATTACTTATTTCTTTTACCGCCCCATCCATTCTCGAGAGAAGGTTGTTTCTTCCCGTGATTTTATAATTGATGGAAAACATGAGCGTGGATAATCCGTCCTTCATATCCAACAATTTTGAGGAATCTGGTGCGAGGCCAGCACCGGTGCTTTTTACAAAATCAGGTTGAATTTTAATCCGCGACACGATTCACACCTCCCTTACTTTTTGTCATGTGCTTTCTTCGCTTTTGCCTCCGCTTCAGCTTTTGCTTTCGCCTCTCGCTCTGCCTTCGCTTCTTCTTCCCGATTAATATCGTTTGCGGCGCTCCTTACATCCGAACTGATCCCCTCTAATTTGGAGGCCAGAGCCGCCATATCCCGGCTCATTTGCTCGATCGCCTGATTCACATACAACATTTCCTCCGCTTGCCAGCCATTATTTAAATTGCCTCTTGCCCTTACTAAATGCTGCTGCACATCACGAAGTGTTGAGGCATAATGGCTTATTTTATTGGCCTGGGAATGGGCGGCATGAACATTAATTCCCACTAAATCACCTACTTAACTGTTAAAAACTTCCCTATTTTTTATTCATTATAAAAGTTATCAATTTATTATTCTATACAATAGGGAAAAGTTGGGTAATTCATCCCGGTAGGAAGAGGGTATAAATTCCCACCTTTAGATAAATCTTCAAATAAAAAAAACCAGGCAGTTTCCCACCTGGTTTTTCGCTCTATTTCCACATCTTAAAGACCTTCGTCAGTTTCTTCACCGGTACCTGCGAGCCACCGCGCTTCTCGACGTTCTCGATCATCATCGCCATCATCAGATTCGGTTTCTTCGGATTGTACGCAATGAACCAGCCATTTTGCGTTCCCAGCTCACCCTGCTTCTGCTTAATTTCAGCGGTCCCCGTTTTACCGGCAAGCGGATAACCAGGAATATTCGCAGCACGTGCTGTTCCGCCTGGGTCCGTCACAACCTTCCGTAACATCGGTGCAATTGTTGCCACCGCATCCGGTGTCATCGCCTGCTCCTGAAGCACCTGGCTCTTCTTATCACCTGCAAGCAATATTGGCTTGATCATATTGCCACTGTTCACAAGCGGCGTATAAGCGTCCATCAAACTCACGATATTCATCTGAATCTGCCCTTGACCATAGCCTGAATCGGCTAGTGAAATTTCACTGCCAAGACTGCCAATCGTCGGTTTTTCCAATGGGAACGGATAGTCTTGTTCTTTTTCAAACCCAAATTTCTTCAACCCGTCCACAAACGCCGTCCGGCCTGTTTTCAGCGCTGCTTGTGCAAAGTAAATATTGTCGGAGTATACAAATGCTTTTTCAAGATTAACCGGGCTAGCCTCGTGGACCCGTGTCACATAATAGCCGCCCCATGACTTGCTCTTCTGCCATTTCAGCCCTTTTATCGCCACCGACTGCCCCGGTGTGATTGCCTTGTTCTCAAGCGCAATCGCCGCCGTAATCGGCTTCATCACCGAGCCCGGTGCATACGTCTGTTTAAAGCGTGTCGTCAGCGGCATCTTTTTATTGCTCTGCAGTGCCTTCCACTCGGATGCCGAGAATCCAAGCGACGCCTGATTCGGGTCAAACGACGGACTGCTCACGAGTGCGAGTGTTTCCCCTGTCGTCGGGTTCATTGCCCCCGCTGTCCCAGCATCGCCCTGCATCTCATCATAAATACTTGCCTGCAGCTCCGCATCAATTGTCAGCTTGATCCTCTTGCCGTTCTCGACCGGCTTCTCCGCAAGCACCTCTTCTTTGCCATTCTTCTTAATTGTAATCTTCACACCTGTCTGGCCCTTGAGCTCCTGATCATACACCTGCTCGAGGCCGCGCTTCCCAACAAGATCCTGAGCGGTGTAGCCCTTCGACTCCAGCTCCTTCAACTCATCCGCGGTAATAGCACCGACATAACCAACGAGCTGTGCCGCCGCCTCCTTATATGGATAAATCCGTGCTGGCACATCCTTTGTGACGACCGACTGGATGCTCATCAGCTGATTGATCGTCTTATGATCATCAAGCGGAATCCTTCTCAGCGGCACAAACAGCTCCGGCTTCACCCAGCCTGCCCCAAGATCCTGTTCAATCTGTTCCTTTGAGATATCTAACAGCTTCGCCAGTTGTGCGACGATCTGTGCTTTTTTGTCACCCATCTTGCCAGGAACGACACCGACTTCCATCACATCGCCATTTACCGCGAGCCCATTGCCATTGCGGTCAAGAATTTCCCCGCGTTCAGGGCTTGTCGTGCTGAGACCAATCTTATCGCCCTTCTGCAATTTTGGAAAAATGAACCCTGTATTCCAGTCGACGTACCAGTTTTTCTTATCGTCCTTTTCCTCTTTTTTCAACTTCGCCTTGTAAGTGAAGTTAATCGGTCCAGCCACACTATTCATCTTGGCATTAAAAGAATAGGTTGCTTTCTCTTCATCTGCTTGTTTATCTTCTTTCGGCTTTTTGAAATTGACTTTGAGGTCCGTAATTTGCAAGTCTTTATAGATCTTTTCATAGCGCGAGGTGAACTCCTCTTTGGAGATGGATTTTTTCGCGCTCGTTGAAAGGTAATCATACATTTGGTCAAATTTTTGTTGGTTCCATAATTTTATGTATGCAGCAAATCGGTCCTGCGGCGCCGGTTCTTTGTTGCAGCCGGCAAGGATGATTACGAATCCAAGCAGCAGCACCCCGATTAGTTTTTTCACGGATACTCCCCCCTTTTTTCTATTATTTTACCATCGAAGGGAGCTCCCGACCAATTTTTAGGAGGTGAAAAAAGGAAAAAGGAGCTGAGGCTATGTTAAGGACTACCCTCATCTTGGAAGCCGCACTAGGTTCCTTTTTCTAAAGGCTCTTTTAAACCTGGTTGTTGATTTCCGCTCCAATCAACGTTGTTTAAAATCAACATTGTCCTTTAACACAGCCTTTCTAAAAAAAACACAAAAAAGAGGAAAGTTTATTCCCCTTTCCCCTCAGTTCCATTATTATGAATTTGTGTCGGAAGAGCTGTCAGATGGTGTGCCATCTTCTTCAGAAGATGTGCCTTGGTCATCTTGAGTGTTTGTGCTGTCATCAATCTTTTGATCGTCTGGAGTTTTCGTGCTGTCATCGATCTTTTGATTGTTAGCTTTATCTTCCGTTACTTTTTCTGTTGTGTCCGCTGCTGGTGTTGTGTTTTCTTCCTGTAACGCGCTTAACGTTTTGTTAAAATAGTTATCAGGATTGACTGGAACATCATCTTTGCGGATTTCAAAGTGTACATGGGTACCAGCTTTTTCATTGAATAGGCTTTGTCCAGCTTTGGCAATGACTTCGCCTTGTTTCACTTGCTCGCCAACCTTGACCTTCATGTCATTAACGGATGAATATTGGGTTACTACCCCTTTTTCATGTTCGATTTCAATGACGTTACCTAAAGTAGCATCTTCGTTTACTTTTGTAACTGTTCCACTTAAGGCAGCAACTACATCAAATGTTTCCCCGTTTTTCATCGTGATGTCGATACCGGTGTTTGGAACGTATTGATTGTTGTAATGAACTAATGCTGCGACTTGCTCTTCCTTGCTCGCTTTGAAATCATAGAATTTCTTTTCTATAACGGCGGTGTCGGAATTTGCCACTGGCATTTTAAAGTTTTCCATTGCTTTGTTGACTTCAACAGATGGTTCGTTGAATTTTTTCTGAGCGATGTCTGTAGCTTTGTTGTCTTTAGTCGAACTGGTAAGGTTCGTGTACCAAAGTACACCGGTCAGAATGATTGCTGCACTTGCGATATAAATGGCTGGAAATACCCAACGCTTTTTGAAAAAGCTTTTCTGAGAAGATCGTTTGTTTTCTTCCTCTCTCATTTTCATCACCTCAGCAATCATTCTGAACAGATAAGTAGAATTATATACACGAGGTGGAAAAATTTTTTTAGTTTTTGTCAAGGGTTTTGTTTTTATGCATGGAAAGGTGGAATTCTTTTATGAAGTTTTTTAAGTGGGTGCTCCGTTTGCTGCCCATTGCTTATATGGCGGTGATTTGGATCCAGTCGAGTTTTTCTTCGGATCATTTTGTCACCCTGCCCAAGGAGAGTCTCGATAACACGATTAAAGAATCGCTGCACTTGGTTGAGTTTGCGATTTTGTATGTTTTACTAGTGTTGGCGTTTTTGACGCGCCGATCCAGTTTGAGTGTGCGGTTGAATATAGCCTGTGCGGTGTTTG
This sequence comes from Bacillus salipaludis, assembly GCF_030938565.1. Classification (GTDB taxonomy): domain Bacteria; phylum Bacillota; class Bacilli; order Bacillales; family Cytobacillaceae; genus Neobacillus; species Neobacillus salipaludis_A. Next base: position 304,037 of record NZ_JAVGVR010000001.1, read on the forward strand.
CTGCGCTTTACGGCATCAGCGACGAGATTCATCAATCGTTCAATCCGACCCGCTCTGCCTCGTTTTTTGATCTATTTAAAGACTTTGTCGGGATTGGGGTTTGCTTCTATTTTGTGCATGGTGCTTTGTTTAAGGGAAGGTTTGCCGGATTGCGGAAGGTACTGGGGCTTGTGGGAGCATAATAGACTCGCCCCTTGTTTGCCCCATTAAAAGGTAAATTCATGGAAGTTAGAATCGTATAAGCCACTTTACGGGATGAAATATGTAGAAGCGCACATAGTTCAGCGTTTGTGATCGTGGGTTTAATCAGAAGGAAATAATCGTTGATAAGTTGAACATGGGTATCTTTAGACTTTTTCCCGCAATCTCGGCAATACCAAATACCTCTTTGATAAATCATTGGACGTGTATGACAGTTGGGGCAGCGTACTCCTGAAAGAAGTTCTTTGGGGGAAATCTTGAATTTTTCAAGGATATCTGGATCATCCGGAACATGGTTCGCAAGTAATAGGCGCGTGATTTTCTTTAAATCCTTTGCCTCCATTCTTTCCTGACAACTGTTTTCGATCAGTTCAATTTTGCCAAGCAGACCTTCGCTATTGCAGATATTCCGATTAATCTCGTAATTATTGGTGTCCGTGATGATGACCGTTTCTTCTTTACTGTTTACAAAAAGGTACATAGTCGGCGGTACTGGATGATTACGGTCCTCTAACCATTTCCTCAGCTTCCGCGCCTGTGTCTTGGCCTGTAGGACCGGGTTCTTTATTCTGGTCCTTTTATTGTTTTGTTTAAGCGTGGTTTGGTTAAAATTCCTTTCGAAAATAATTTCACCACCCCTATTTTTTACTTCAAGGACGAGGAAGAATGAGGTACATAAAATCAGAATATCAATTTGAAAATAGTATTCTCCATCGAAGAGGCGGAGGTCGTGGATGATATCATATTTTTTCATAGAGAGCTGACTTAAATAGAAAACTAGTGACTTCTCCCCTTTATACCCTCTCATTTTACTACTATATTCTTGGAGAATTTCCGGCAATGTTGGGGAATCTGAAGGTAGTCCTCTAATCAAGGCCTCAAGTTTAGGAATGATTGGGGGAATTGTGCATGGTTTTAGGATCATAAGCATCTTCCTTTCATTTTTTGTATTATTTCTTCTTTGTTATGAGTTTCCCTGCAAAAATCGCTTTATTTCAATGACAAATTTGTGTCGGTTTGAGGTTAGTTTTTCAAAGGACTCTTATTTATGTTCCATTTCAATTGGTTTATGTTCCATTCGTGTCGCTATATGTTCAATCGACTATTTTCCATTCAAAAAGCCAGGCGCATGCCTGGCTCAGGTCACTTTCCTCCCCCATTTCTAATCCAGAAGGCCTTTTCTCGTTGATCCCACCCTTTTTAATTACCTTTTTCAATGGGATCTCCAACTTATTTTCCATTGCATTCATTTTATGTTCCAACTCCACCATTATATGTTCCCATCAACTTTTTTCCTTTCAAAAAGCCCGGCGCATGCCTGGCTCAGGTCACTCTCCTCCCCCATTTCTAATCCAGAAGACCTTTTCTCGTTGATCCCACCCTCTTTAATTACCTTTATCAATGGGATCTCCAACTTATATTCCATTGCATTCATTTTATGTTCCGATTCACCTCATTTATGTTCTAACTCCACCATTATATGTTCCCATCAACTTTTTTCCTTTCAAAAAGCCAGGCCTCGCCTGGCTCAACTCATTTTCCCACCCCATTTTTAATCTAGAAGACCTTTTCTCGTTGATCCCACCCTTTTTAATTACCTTTTTCAATGGGATCTCCAACTTATGTTCCATTGCATTCATTTTATGTTCCGATTCACCTTGTTTATGCTCCATTGACCTGGATTTATGTTCCAAACTCCCCTCTCCCCAACCACAACACAAAAAAAGCCAGACAAATATTTGCCTGGCTCCCCCAATCCCCACTACTTCGCCGCTGTAATCGTCGCTAACATATTCTGGGCCGAAGTAATCTGTACACCTTGATAATAGTGCTTCACGATCTGCTTATAATCTTTGCCCTCCGCCGCCATTCCGTTCGCTCCGTACTGGCTCATTCCGACACCGTGGCCAAAACCTTTGGTCGCAATAATGATATTGTCGCCCTTCCGGCTCCACGTGAAATCAGACGACTTTAAATCCAACTTATCGCGGATATCTTTACCGGTTAGAATTTTCCCATTAAAATCAACTTTTCCAACACGATGCCCCGCCGTCCGGTCAATAATTTTTCCAATCGTTGATCCAGACCCAAGCTGCACACCTAGCTTCGCCTGAAATTGTGCTACAGAGACCACCTGTTGGTTATAGAATTTCGGTGAATTTTTATCCCACGGGCTTGCAACACTGCGTAGATATGGGTAGGCGTCCGGCCAATAATCCTCGGAATTTTCCGTGTAGCCATTACTAGTGGAGAAAAAGGAAGCATCGATGGGCTCGCCTTTATATGTAATAATCTGGCCGCTGGTCGCCCTGACTGCCTCAAGTACCTTTTTCTTCTTCCAAGAATAATCCATTCCCCACTCTCGCTTCAGCTCATCATCGCTTTTGTACACCTGATGCATCTGAGTATCTGTTACCTCTGCACCCTTTGGAACACCAAGAGGCTTTTTACTCCTCAATCTCTCCACAATATATGTCCTTGCGGTTAAAGCCTGAGCCTTAAGGGCTTCTTCCTTGAAATCTGCAGGCATTTCCGCTGCCACAACTCCAACAAGATAATTCTCAAGCGGTACCGTTTCAATTTTTTCCTTCGCTGCACGGTAGACCGACACTTCCACCGCAGAATCTGCAGACACGGTCGAAGTTTCCTTTGCCTTGGCCTTTGTTAGATCCTCGCCCAGTTTCCCATTTGCCTCACCTTGCGCAAACGGCAACACCAGAACCGCGGGGATAAGCAAAGTCACGGCAAATAGAATAGACGCTAGTACGATGAGTGGTTTGAAATTTTTCATGAAAGTGCCTCCAGTGTGAAATTTATGGTGACAGGCACCGTCCGTGGACTTTTCAGCATTTTTGTCCGTGTGGAATGGACATAGATTTCCCTTTCGCAAGGCAACGCTAAACAGTCCCCTGTACCTATCTTACTCATTTCATCATATGGAGGTGGACAAGCATTTATGACTTTTAAATGATTAAATTTGGACTTGATTAAAAGCTCTCAAAAAGCAAAAACCGAAGAATGCACCTGTCGGACATCAGACAGCCACTTTCTCCGGTTTACCCGTATTTATTCATTTCCAGGCACTCTTCACATACCGCTGATCCTTGATTCTAACTCAAGTGCCTAAACAATAGTGCCTGTCACCATTGTGAATAGTTCACAATCTTACCACAACCACACTCACAACAGCGACTCCCACTAAAAATTAAGCATTCATATCCGAAATTAATTTCTCGATATAAATCTCATCTTCTTCTTTCACACGCTCGATATCTGCACCTAATGCAGCTAGCTTCTCATGGAAATCTACATATCCACGGTCTAAATGCTTCAATTCGGTCACACGTGTCACACCATCTGCAACTAAGCCAGTCAAAATCAAGGCTGCTGCTGCACGAAGATCGGTTGCAGACACCTCGGCGCCCTGTAAATTAGACAGGCCATTTAAAATAACCGAACGTCCTTCAATCTTAATATCAGCGTTCATTCTGCGGAATTCCTCCACATGCATGAAGCGATTTTCAAAAACCGTTTCCGTAATCATCGAAGTACCTTCTGCGCGAAGCAATAACGCCATCATTTGCGACTGCATATCCGTTGGAAAACCTGGATGCGGCATCGTTTTAATGTCGACTGACTTCAAGCGCTCTGGTCCAATGACACGAACTCCGTCAAATTCTTCTATAATCTTAACACCCATCTCTTCCATTTTGGCAATCAAAGAAGACAAGTGCTCTGGAACTGCTCCTCGAACAAGCACATTTCCGCCGGTAATCGCCGCAGCCACCATGAACGTACCTGCCTCGATTCGGTCAGGAATAATGTTATGATCTGCCCCAAATAAACGATCGACACCCTCAATACGAAGCGTGCCTGTTCCGGCGCCTCTTACCTTTGCGCCCATTTTGTTCAAGAAGTTTGCCAAATCGACGATTTCTGGTTCTTTTGCGACGTTTTCGATGACGGTCGTTCCAACCGCTAGCGATGCCGCCATCATAATGTTTTCTGTTGCACCAACACTTGGGAAGTCCAAGTAAATCTTTGCACCTCTTAAGCGGCCATCAACCTCCGCCTCGATAAAGCCATTTCCAACCTTAACCTTTGCACCCATGGCTTCAAAGCCTTTAAGATGCTGATCAATTGGGCGGGATCCGATGGCACAGCCGCCAGGCAAAGCTACCCGAGCCCGGCCATTTCGGGCTAATAATGATCCCATTACAAGGACAGACGCACGCATCTTCCGAACATATTCGAAAGGCGCTTCCTCTTTTAACACTCTGGATGCATCAACGACAACTGTATTATTTTCAAACACTACTTCAGCGTTTAGATTACGTAATACTTCATTAATTGTGTATACATCGGAGAGTGTAGGTACATCACGAATTACACTTTTTCCATCACTTGCTAATAATGTTGCAGCGATAACAGGCAAAACGGCATTCTTTGCACCTTCTACTTTCACCGTTCCATGAAGCCTTTGTCCGCCGCGGACGATAATCTTTTCCAAGAGTATTCCCCTCCGCGTCCATTTTCTCTATATTAATATTCAATCGTTATGATTGGTGTGCCAACTACTACGGTAGTCTCTGCGCCCAATCCTTCGGAGCGTACCCCAATTTGTAGATTCAGATCTGTTTTTGCATCCCCAATCGACTCTGAGAAGTCAGGTGAAAATGCCGTTACAGACATGAACGTCTCCTCTTTTAACGCTTCGATTTTTTTCGCATTCAAGGCAGACAGCAATTCATTCACTGTTGCAGGTAAAGCCTTATCCATCTTATCACCGACAATACCCTTCATACAAGAAAAAACTGTCGGTTTTCCTCGAAATACATCGCTTAGCCTATTTTTGAATTGATTCGTTGTGAAAAAGGACTCTGTAGCCTTATTCCACTCCTTGCCGCTGACCTTATATACTATATACGCATCGATCGGTTGGTTTGTGCGGGACGACATAATTTGAAGTGTTTCTATGTGGTGGTTTGAAGCTGGAGATACTGCTGTCACTTCCCATTTTTGGCTGGTGTTTGCTGTGGACCAATCCCAATCTGGAAACTTCCGCTTAAGCTCCTCTGCATAAACCTGTACGTCTTTTTCACTTTTTAGGTCAACCAAATGTTCCCGTGCATATAAAGTCCATTCACTCGGCATAATATTTTTTGTTTGAAAAATAGAACCAATCTTCATCAAATCCAGGCTTTCATTTTTTGCCGCTTCTGTATTTCGATTCCCCAAAACAACTGTAATCAAACTTAAAATGGCAAGGATGCCAAAAATATATTTCTTCAACCGACTCTCCCCCTTACTACCAGTGTTTCCAATGATGGGAAGAGCATACTTGGGAATTCTCGTCACTTTTAGACAAATACGTAAATTCTATCAAGTTCGGTTTTTCACAAAGTCGTGCTTTACAACATTACCGTATGTAATCACACAAAGAGAATTGTACTCAAAAACCGGACAAATTGGAACATGTATGAAGACCTAAATATTTACCAATTTGCTCGCTCGAGATTTCAATTCCTATAGCTGGACCATTCATAAAGCCTTACATTACTGAAACATCATCGGGAGCTGCTGTGACCATTGTAGATAGTCTAGGAAAAAGTTACTAACTGTTGACCCGAGGAAAATTGCCAATAATATGTATAACAGCCGTGCCTGAAAGACATGATTCGCCTTCAGCACTTTTTCCAAGCGGATCGCCTGCAGCGCCCACCAGGACAAGGCAATAAATACCAAATGTGAAGCAATACTTAATAACGCAATTTGTCCGAAATCCACTCTGTCATCACTCCTCCTTGATGATAGTCTAACATATTGACGAATGAAAATCGGAAAAGTTTCATTTTGTACCAAAGTAAAAAAAAATTAACTGCCTAAACACAGTTTACAGTGATTAAACGGTGTTTAGGCAGTTAATAAAAATAGTTAAAGCCCATTCCAAATCTTATTTAAATTTAAGGGCACATAGATTCGATCCCCCTGAATTTCTCGGTGAATGATCGGGTCTTCGAAAAATTGGTCCAGGCTCCGTTTTCCGCTCACTTTATGACGGGCCCGCTTGTGAATACCCCGTAATTTTTCTAAGCTTTGATTTGAAAATTTCATTATAATTCTCCTCTCTTTTATTTTTTTGGCTGTGTTTAACATGGTTGTTGATTTCCGCTCCAGGATGCTCGCTTTCCGCGGGGCGGGCGGTGAGCCTCCTCGGCGCTGAAAGCACCTGTGGGGTCTCACCTGTCCCGCTGCTCCCGCAGGAGTCTCGCACCTTCCGCTCCAATCAACATGATCTTTAACAAAACTTTTTTTAAAGAGCGAGCCTTCAAGACCCGCTTTCTATTAAGCTGATTTTGAAGCGATTACTACGACTTTACCGTGGTCCATTTCTTCCTCATAGCGCTCTGCTTCCGAATTTGATAATCCTAATGACTCGAGCATCGTTCGAAGTTCGTCTCCCCGAGAGCGAAATACATTTGCAAGGGAATCGAATACACCCTGTTCGGCAACACCGATATCGGAAATGTCTAAGGCATCGGTTAAATCCTCTGAGCGATTTTTGTCATGCGCCAGTAAATAAATTTCATTTTTGCTGAACCCTTTACCCATTAATTGTTCAATTTCCTTTTTTGCCTGCACGCCATTTTCTACAATTTTAACGGTTTCCATTTGTAAATCCCTCCAGAAAAATTAGTTTGCCCTTAGTGGACTTGTCTTTTATGTAACCGCTTCTTGAAAAATTAAAACCTATTTTTCTAAAATTCTATTTATTTTTATTGGTTAGGTTACATAGCAGGCGATTAGGGGTAAATACGTAACATCTAATTCATTCTTTCAACAACGAAAATTTGATTGGAGGTATATATATGAGGAAACTGGTTTGTAAAGCTTGTGGCAATGCTGAATTTTATGTGTTAAATGTTCGTGAAACACTGTGCAAAAAATGCGGGTTACGGTTAACCCAACCAAGTGACTACCTTAGGGAGGAGTCACAGCATAGAAAAGAGCAGCTGTATTTAGAAACAAAACGGCAGGCGGAAACTATTTCAAAAATCAGCCTGTTAAAGCGAAAAATTGACCAATGTCTCGACGACCGAGATCAAGAAAAATTTAAACAGTTAACCTATGAATTAAGGGTGTGCCAGTATTTTTTAAAAACAGGAAGAAATGAGGCTCAAACTCGTTTCAAGGATAAGATTAAACAGGAAGGACAGAAAAAAGGGTTACTGTTTGAAGATAAGGGTATTTAATCACCACCTTTTCATAATCGAAAGGAGCGAACAATTATGGGATTTATCTGGACTTTATTTATTGGTGGAATTATCGGCTGGCTGGCAGGGCTTCTTCTTGGAAGTGACATCCCCGGAGGAATTATCGGAAATATGATTGCTGGATTCATCGGCGCCTGGCTTGGTTCCCTTTTATTAGGAACATGGGGACCTGTCATTGCAGGTTTTTACATTATACCGGCAATTATTGGTGCCATCATCCTTGTCCTCGTTGTTGGTCTCATCTTAAGAGGTGTAAGAAGTAGAACATAATGAAAAAGACTGCAGAAAATGCAGTCTTTTTTCATTTCTTCATTCCATCCCTGTCTTATATTTTTTTTCACTTGAGGAAGTATCTTTTGAATCATGTTTTGCCTTTTCTTCCCGCTGCTCTTCCTTCAAATCCTCTACAGGAATCGGGTCCACGTTTTGTTCGCTTTCAAATCGATCGAACAAGCTTTCATTCTCTGTAGGGTATTGTTCAGGATGGTCCCTTGATTCCACCAAATACACTTTTTTCTTCTCATTCATTTCCTATCACCCCATTGGTTACATACCCTCTTGTTCCGAACTCCAAACTAATTCGTGAATGATGAAAAATGTAGAAAATCTAAAGAAATTGCCACACAAAACTATGTTACATCCTTCAAGAAAGGGGAAAAAATAAATATGATAGAAAATTCAAATATTTTATAACCGGGAGGAATTAAAAATGAAATTCTATACACGTGAATGGCTTTTACTTAGCAAGGAAATTAAGATAAAACTGATTCGTTTAGCGATTTTAGAAAATGAAAAAAGAGCCTAATCCTATAAGGCTCTTAATTTCATTTATCTAAAATTTTGGTTTCGTATCCTTAAAAAGTCGTTATTTAGAATCCCCATCTCCTTGATATGATCACGAGTTTTTTCATCTCCGAGCTGATAAATGAACGCATAGATTATAACCATTCGTGCATCATATTCTTTATTTTGTGGGTCATGATGATATTCAAGAAAAGGAACATGGGACCGGATATAGCTTTCCCAATCTGTCTGGTAGTTTTCATCGAATAACTGTTTAAGACTTTTGATTTGACTGTCTGTCGCCTCCACTTTAAAATCCCATTCCAACTCAAAAGGCTCCCTCGCTATTTCATGTGATTGAATATTAATAAAGTAGCTCTGTTTTTGTTGTTCCACTTATTTCGCCTCCCACCTCTTTTATTATCCTGTACCCCCAACGATGGCGAGTTAATCATTTAACCCCCTTTTAAGCATCGTTTTAGTTTATTCAGTGAAATTTCGGGTACTTATATACCATAGACATTATTTAAAATTGAAGGGAGAGAATCTGTATGGGATTTATTTGGTCATTAATTATTGGGGGCGTTATCGGTTGGTTAGCGGGTCTAATCATGCATCGTGATCTGCCAGGAGGGATCATTGGGAATATTATTGCAGGATTTATTGGTGCCTGGCTCGGCTCACTCATTTTTGGAGATTGGGGTCCGGAAATTGGAGGCTTCTTTTTTATCCCCGCATTAATTGGAGCGATTATTCTCGTATTAATCGTAAGCTTTGTCATAAAAGGCATGCGACGAGAAGCACATTAAAAATAACAGAGAGGCTGCAAATGCAGCCTCTCTTTCGCTTTTATAATACTCCCGAAAACAGCCGGGCAAAGGATTCTTTTACCCTCTCCTCCATTCCTCTTTTATAAAATTCCACAGGACGAAGCCGGCAGCACTCCTGTAAATCTTCCTCATAATGCCGGGTTAAATCCTGAATCGATTCCGTTCCTGTTAAAAACAAATTGACTTCCAGGTTCAGACGAAAACTTCGCATATCCATATTGGCTGTTCCAATCGTAGCCAGGTCCCCATCGACGATGATGATTTTTTCATGTAAAAATCCTTTTTGATACAGGTACACTTCGATTCCATTTCGTAATGCCTCCGGGAAATAGGACTGCGAAGCATATTGCGTGAGGAAACCATCATTTCTCTCCGGCACCATGATGCGGACCTGTATTCCCTTTTGTGCCGCAATTCTTAGGGCCGTCCGGATTGCCTGATTGGGAACAAAATAAGGCGAGGCAATCCAAATCGATTTTGTTGCACATGAGATCATCGTATAATAGTGATCACTCATATCCTCCGTTTCAGGCCCAGTGGCCACGACATGCACCAGTCCATCCGCTTCTGCCGGTATTACCCTCTGATACCGTTCATCCTTCAAAAGCATTTCTCCGGTAACATCCATCCAATCTAATAAAAAAACCGCGTGGAGTGTTTGAACAGCTTCCCCTTTAAGAAGGACATGCGTGTCCCGCCAGAAACCAATATCTTCGTCTTCTCCGAGGTATTCCACCCCGATATTCAAGCCCCCGACAAAGCCGGTTTTCCCGTCAATAACCATGATTTTACGATGATTACGAAAATTAAACTTTTGATTAAATAATCCGCTCCTAATCGGGTTAAAGGGATGGACATGGATACCGGCGTTCTTCATCCTGTTCACATCGGAGCTTGATAAGGATACACTTCCGACCGCATCATACATAAGGCGTACCTCCAACCCTGCTTTTGCCTTTTCCATTAAAATCTCGATAATCTCCTTGCCTAATCGGTCAGACCGAAAGATGTAATATTCCATATGAATAAACTCGTTTGCTTCCCTCAGCCTTCTTTTTATTTCTTGGAATGTTTCTGTCCCGTCTTTTAATATCGTGGTTTTTGTATGGGGATCTGAATGCGTGACACTTACTTTATTAAGATAACGTACGAAGCACTGTTGGTGATTATTCAGCTTTGAAAAGTCTGTCTTCCTAACCCTTTTACTAATTGTTTCGAGTACTTCGCGATCATTCGCACGCTTACGTTTAAAAAGAGTCCCTTTTAATAAAAGTTGACCGGAATACCAATAAAATAGATACCCTATTACCGGTAAAAACAATAAAATATAAATCCATAATAGTGTGTTTTGTGCCGAGCGATATTCAAGCATTAAGGAAAATATCGTGATCAAAATAATTACTCCGTAGAATGACAGGCACAATACTTTCCACTTAAATGAAATGTCTGTCAACACCACCAAATATCCTAGAATCACGATGAATATCACAAAGACAAATTCGATTGTTTGTTTTTTCATCCAGGCAATCCCCCTATAGTAAAGAAGCTTGCACAAATTTGTGCAAGCTCTTTTCTGGTCGTTTTCATCTATTTAAAAGGGTTAATCATCATCACGTTGGTTACTGCGGGACTTTCCGCCTTTTTCTCCGATTTCTTGATAAAATTCTTTATCATGGTTTTCGGAGGTTGCCTCTCCGCCTTTTCGGCCAATCTCCTGATAAAACTCTTTATCATGATTCTCGGCTGTGGCCTCTCCGCCCTTTCTGCCGATTTCCTGATAAAACTCTTTATCATGATTTTCGGCTGTGGCTTCTCCGCCCTTTTGGCCAATCTCCTGATAAAACTCTTTATCATGATTCTCGGCTGTGGCTTCTCCACCTTTTCGACCGATCTCTTGGAAAAACTCTTTATCATGTTTTTCTGCAGTGGCTTGTCCACCCTTACGTCCTCTTTCTTCCATGCTCATATTATCATTATTATTGTTAGCCATTTTTATTTCCTCCCTTAAATTTTGATTGGTCTTTTTCTTTTCAGTAACAAGTGCCGCTCTCATTTTCAGATTGGAATATGAATCCTATAGCACTAGGTCTCCCCGCTGCTTTGGATAGAAACTGAGGTATTATCAGCAACTTTCAACAGGTTCATCCTATATACCTCCTTCTAAATTGACTTCGTCAGGTTAGCTTGTTTTTGTAACCTTGGTTATGATATACCACCTTTTTATCGGCGCAAAACTCTTTTTTGCCCCTTTATTTGTTTTAATTTTAATAGGTTTATGAATGATAGATTCGGGTAGGTATGACTATGATACAGATTAAATTTTAAAGGAGGAGATGAACATGACTTCTAAAAATCAACAGCAAAATGGACAACCCGCCCAGCATCAGGATCAACAGCCGGGAGTAACCTCTAAAATGGAACCTAAACCGCGTGATAAAGATTCCTCATACAAGGGCCGTGGGAAATTAAAGGGAAAAACAGCGCTTATTACCGGCGGGGATAGCGGAATCGGCAAAGCCGTTGCGATTGCCTTTGCAAAGGAGGGCGCGGACGTCGCCATTGTCTATTTGGATGAACATAAGGATGCTGAAGAAACACAGGCCCAAATAAAAGAGGAAGGTGTTCGTTGTCTTCTGATTCCAGGGGATATTGGAGACGAGGCTTTCTGTCAAGAGGCGCTCTCCAAGACGGTAGAAGAGTTGGGCGGTTTAGATATTTTAGTCAATAATGCCGCTGAGCAGCATCCACAGCAAAGTATTGAAGATATTAGTTCGGAACAGTTGGAAAAAACGTTCCGCACGAATATTTTTTCGATGTTTTATCTCACCAAATCCGCTCTTCAACATTTAAAAGAAGGTAGTGCAATTATTAATACGGCATCCGTTACAGCCTATGAGGGCAATGAACAGTTGATTGATTATTCAGCAACAAAAGGAGCCATCGTCTCCTTTACTCGATCAATGGCCAAATCTCTTGTGAAGAAAGGAATCCGAGTGAATGGTGTGGCTCCAGGTCCGATTTGGACCCCATTAATTCCATCCACCTTTCCCGAAGAAAAGGTTGAAAACTTTGGAAAAAACACGCCAATGGGCCGCTCGGGAAAACCGGAAGAACTTGCCCCTAGTTACGTGCTACTCGCGTCTGACGATTCGTCCTATATAACAGGACAAATCATTCATATTAACGGCGGTCAATTTATGACAAGTTAATAGTGCCTGTAAAAACACCTCCAAATTTTTCGGAGGTGTTTTTGATAAGGACCTAAAATTAAAATAAAAAAGCCGCACAACTATTTCCCTTAAAAATAGTCGTACGGCTTAGGTTCATTCTTAATGGACATTGCTTTCGATTTCCCTTCGCAGTTTTTCAATCGCCTTCTTTTGCAGGCGGGAAACATGCATCTGCGACATTCCCAATTGCTCAGCTGTCACCTTTTGACTCTTATTCTCCAAAAACGTACACTTCAGGATCTCCTTCTCCCGATCCGATAACACATGAAGACTGCTCTCAAGTACCAGCTTTTGGTCTACCCTTTCAAAACCTTCATCAGGCGAACCGATAATATCAAGCGGCGTCACCGTGCTGCCCTCAGACCCCGTTTCCGTTGGCTGATCAACAGATGCAGCTTGATAGTTTTTCCCCATCTCGATGGCCTCTAGGACCTCTTCTTCCGAAATCCCTATATAATCTGCAATTTCCTGGATTTTCGGTGAACGCTGATACAGAGTAGTGAGCTCGTCCACCACAGTTTTTACCTTTGGCCACAATTCCTTGATCCGCCTTGGGACATGGACACTCCACGTTTTATCCCGTAAAAACCGTTTTATTTCACCAATGACGGTTGGAATTAAAAACGCTTCAAAAGATTTGCCAAAACTTTCATCATATCTTCTAATCGATACCAATAGCCCAATCATCCCTACTTGAAAGAGATCTTCATGAAAGTGTTTCCCCCTTGAATATTTCCTTGCAAGACTCGCAATCAGGGCCGTGTATTGTTCTGTTAGCGCGGTTTGAGCTAACGGGCTCTCATTCTCCTGATACTCGCGAATCAGCTCATTGATTTCTTCCTTAGTTCGCTTCATGGCTTGAGATGGTTGTGTCATGATTATCACGCTCCCCACTTAAATGCTTCACCATGAAGACGGTTACGCCGGACGTGTTCGTTACATGGACTTCGTCCATGAGCGTTTCAATCAAATAGAGACCCAACCCTCCTTCTACAAGTTGATCCACGGTGCTTGACTTTGTATATGGGCCAAGTTCCTGTTTCGTCTTGGCAAAATTAAAGCTCTTTCCATAATCCGCTACCATCACTTCTAATTTGTCCTCATAAATTCCAAATCCTACCACCATTTCTCCTGCTTCGTCCTCACGGTAGGCATGCTGAACGGCATTTGTACAAGCCTCACTTACAGCAATTTTAATATCCTCAATTTCCTCATATGTATAGCCCATTCGGCTCGTGATCCCCGATAAGGTTAATCGGATGACACCCACATATTCTGGTTTTGCAGGAATCTTCATTTCAATATAATCCATCACTTGTTTCATCGTCCCCCACCCTTTATTCTGCAGAAATATGAATAATGTTGCTTATGCCTGTAATTTCGAAGAGTCGTTTTAACCGATCGGATAAATCAATCAGCTTCAGCTCTCCTTCATTTTTCTTCAATTGTTTAAATAAACCGATAAAGACTCCAAGTCCGGTACTGTCTAAATAAGAAACATCCTTTAAACTGACGGTTAGCGTCTTGTTTTTTCCTTCCGCTAGCGGCAACAGTTCTTCTCTTAGCTGTGGTGCCGTATAGGCATCAATTTCGCCGGAAACTTGGACAAAGGTTTCTTCATTATTCTGATGTTTATCTATTTTTAGATTCATTTCATGATCACCTCTGGATTATTTATTTGTTACATACCCGCCTCTTCAGAACCTTAAACCTTTTTTAAAAAAATTTTTTCAAGTTTATTTCCGCTCCAGATGCTTCGCTTTCCGTGGGCGGTCTGGGGAGCCTCCTCGTCGCTTTGCTCCTGCGGGGTCTCCCCTACCCCGTACTCCCACAGGAGTCTTCGCACCTTCCGCTCCAATCAATAAGTTTAAAATGTTTCAATAAAAATATAGGTGGTATATAAAAAGAAAGGAGTGATAGCAATGGATGAAAAGGTTAAATCTGCTCAATTCATTCAGGATTTGAAGGCTGCATCCAACAATAACAGCTCGATGGCTCAGAATTTGGACGAAATGAAAAAGCTTGGTAAAGAAATGAAGGAGCAAAAAACGGGCAGTGAGTTACGGGAAGAAAATCTCACCCCGGACCCGCTGCAAGATTAATCGAAACGGCCCTTAAACGGGGCCGTTTTACTTTTTCCGATAAATTCGTTCCTGCGAATTGAATTCCTCATAATGAATGTCTTTCGGGAGAAACAAGATCGATTCCTTACTGCCCAGGCCGATGAAGCCCGCATCTGCCAAACTGTTGTACATGAGGCGATGGACGTTCTGCTGAAGGTCGCTGTTAAAATAAATCATAACATTCCGGCACAAAATGACATGGAACTCATTAAACGAACTATCCGTTACTAAATTATGCTGCGCAAAAATCAGTTTCTCCTTCATCATCGGGCAAAAATAAGCAAACTGATGATCCGTCGTATAATATTCGGAAAAAGCCTTACTTCCTCCCGCAGCCAAATAATTTTTCGTATATTGCTGCATTTTCTTCAGCGGGAACGCTCCCTTTTGCGCCACCTTAAGCGCTCGATCATTCATATCCGTTGCATAGATGGTCGTTTTTTCCGCCAGCCCCTCCTCCTGCATGAGAATAGCCATGGAGTAAACCTCTTCCCCAGTCGCACAGCCCGCGTGCCAAATCCGAACTTCCGGAAGCGCGCGCAGCAATGGAACCACTTCTTGGCGAAACGCCGCAAAAAAGCTTGGGTCCCTGTACATTTCTGTCATCCGAATCGACAAATCATTGAGCAGCCGCTCTAAACAATCCGGTTCATGAAGCACTTTTTCCAATAGCGCCGTAATCGTCTTAAGCCTCTCCATTTTCATCCGGTTGGTAACCCTTCTGAATAATGAGGCCCGGACATAGTCGCGAAAGTCATAGCCATACATCTGATAGATGCCTTCAAGCAGCAAATTCATTTCAATATTCTGCAGCTCTGTCGGCGAAAACTCTTCGGTTTCTACGATTAATTCACTCATGATTGATTCACCTGCTCAGTCAGCCATACCCGCATCAACGAGAACAGCTGATCAATATTTAATGGTTTCATAATATAGTCAGATGCTCCTGCTTCCATACATTTGCTGCGTTCCCCTTTCATCGCTTTCGCGGTCAAGGCAATAATCGGCAAATGAACCATCTTCAGATCGTGACGGATTGCCTTCATCGCCTCATAGCCGCCCATCACCGGCATCATAATATCCATAAAAATAAGGTCAAAGTCGGTGTTGTCCCGCAAAATATCTAATGCCTGCTGCCCATTTTCTGCAATTTGCACCAGCATTCCTTTTCGTTCAAGCGCCGTCACAAGGGCGAAAACATTACGGGCATCATCGTCCACAAGGAGAACTTTTTTCCCTTTAAATAAGTGTTCAGACGACGGAGATTTTTTTTCAAAAGGAATTTGCGTCGCTGCTACTTCGTTGATCCCTGCCGCTGCCTCCTTAAGCCCCTGTTCTTCTTGCTGCACCTCAGACTCGAGTCTGCTCGGAATATAAATGGTAAATGTACTTCCCTTCTGCGGTTCACTTTCTAGCTTGATCAAACCGCCAAGTAAGCGGGTAAATTCGCGGCAAATCGAAAGGCCTAAGCCGGTGCCGCCGTATTGACGATTCGTCGTCCCGTCCACTTGTTGAAAGGCATCAAAGATAATTTGCTGCTTTTCAGCTGGAATTCCAATACCCGTATCCGTCACGGAAATCGCCATAACCGGTCCCTCCACCTCTAATTTTTCTGCAAAGTCTGGTGGGGCAAGCTCCATTCGTACCGTTACTGACCCTTGTTCAGTAAATTTAAAAGCATTCGATAAAAGATTTTTTAAAATCTGCTGCAATCGTTGTCCATCTGTCGAGATGACTGGAGGGACATCCGGATGCGTTACCACTTCAAACTTCACATTCTTTTTTGCTGCAACCGGGTCAAACATGTTTTTTAATAACTGCGGAAGCTCTGTAACATTCACTTCGTCTGTTAAAATTTCAATTTTTCCCGCCTCAATTTTTGATAAATCGAGGATATCATCGATTAACCTCAACAAATCCTCGCCGGCCGTGTACACCACACGTGAATATTCCTCGACCTCAGCATTGTCCATCTCCTGATTATTTTCTATCAGCATTTGCGAAAGGATGAGAATACTGTTCAACGGTGTACGCAGCTCATGTGACATATTCGCAAGAAAATCCGATTTATATTGCGAGCTCTGCTCAAGCTTCAACGAATATTCCACTAATTCATCCTTCGCTTTTTTCAGCTCTGCGGCCCGTTGTTCGGCATGATGGTTTTGCTCCTCTAAAAAGTCATTGGAGATTTGCAGCTGCTCTTGCTGCATTTGCAATTCCTCCGATTGCGCTTGAAGTTCTTCCGATTGTGCTTGTAATTCCTCTGTCATTACTTGGGATTCACTAAGCAGTCTCTCTACTTCCATCCGTCCGAGCACACTCGTAATCGATGAACCAAATTTATCTTGAAGCAGGTCCAATAAGGTGAGGTGCTGCGTTTGAAACGGCTGCAGTGCAGCGAACTCAACGACTGCCTCGACCTTGCCGTCCACCACGATAGGAGCAACTAGTAAATGGGTCGGTGAGGAAGCTCCGAGGCCGGAGGTTAGTTTGATATGATCTTCAGGCAAAGTGTCGATAAGAAAAATTCTTTGATCCAGGGCACATTGTCCCACCATCCCTTCCCCTAGGCGAAAGCTTGAGGCAACATCCTGATCTTTAATCGCATAGCCCGCTGTTTTGACAAAATGAACGCCTTGACCATCCGCCTTCCGCAAATAGACGACACCATAAACAGCATCGAGCAACGGGGCAAGCTTTGTGATAAAGGTTTGTGCCAGCACGGTGATATCCGTGATTCCCTGATACATTGTCGAGATTTCCGTCATACTTTTCTGGATCCAGCTTTGCTTCTCCAAACTGCTGAGGAGATTGTTCATCGCATCGGCCAGGTCACGGGTCTCATCACGGGTTTTCACTTTTATGCGTGTGGAAAGGTCGACTTTGGATTCAGTGATGCTTTGAATCGTTCTTACAACCTGCCTGATCGTTTTTACAATCGAGTTCCCCAGTGAAAATGCTGTTACTAATGTGATGATGGACACTAAGATGATAATCGTATAAAAAGTAATTTTTAAATTTATATTATTTTGATTCAGTTTATCAATCCGTTGCGCCGTCAACTGCTTTTCTTCATTGAGAAAGGAATCAAATTGTGTATTCAGCTGGTCGGTCAGTTTTTTTCCGGTATTTTCTTTAAAATGCCGATTTAATGCGGCTGTATCATTTGCCTTTTTCGCCTCAATCACATATTCCCCAGAGTTTTTGATCCAGCTTTGGATCAGCGGTTTGATTTCCTCGAGGTTATGCTTCTGGTTCGTGTTATGCATTAATAGCGAGTGAAGCTTATTATAATTAATCAGCCAGCTTCTGCTTCCGTCCTCATAGGGGTCGAGATATTGGTTATCTCCCGTGATGACATAGCCTCGCATGCCTGTTTCCATGTCGAGAACATTTTTTTGCAGCTGATTGACCAAGTCGTGGACTTGGATATCATGACTGGAAAGGAGGTCTGCCTCCTTCTGTAAATCTGTCATTCTATCATTGACGATTAGTAGAGAGATCCCGAGGCAAATCAGGATGGTTAAATAGCCTGTAATGATTTTTGCTGGAATATTGAATTTAATATTTTTTATGATCATCGCCCTCTTCCCGGTATCATTCGACAAGGATAACGCCATAACTCTACCATATTTTTCATATTAATTTTGGCGTTTACGACTATTGTTAGGCGAATTTTACCAATTTGAAAAATTTATGAAACATTCTTGTAAACTTGCTTTTTGTTTAGTCTGGGTGATGGACGGGTACTGAATAGATATCAAGTGAATGGAGGGATTTTTTATGGCTAATACAAAAACAAAAGACAAAACCGCCCAACTTACAAAGGCACTGGATCAGCAGGTGGCGAATTTCTCGGTTCTGTACATGAAATTGCATCATTATCACTGGTATGTCAAAGGAGAGCAGTTTTTCACGCTTCACCTAAAATTTGAAGAGCTGTATAAGGAAGCTGGTCTTCATTTTGATACGATTGCGGAACGAATGCTGTCGCTGCGCGCGCTGCCAACGGCAACCTTGAAGGAACAATTGGGGCTGGCTTCAATTAAAGAGGCATCCGGTGATGAGGATACAGCGGCAATGGTGAAGACGCTGGCCGAAGACTTTGAGATGATTTGCGGTGAGTTGACGGAGGGGATTACGGTCGCAGAGGATCATGATGATCAACCGACAGCCGATATGTTTATTGCAATCCGAACTTCGTTAGAAAAACACCGCTGGATGCTAGAGGCATTTTTGGAAGGGTAAAGGATTGATTAAAGCACACGAGGGGTCGTGTGCTTTTTTTGTTGACATGGGGACGGTTCTGTGACTTTTTAAACCAGAACCGTCCCCATGGCTCACGCTTTCGCTGAAATCATCACCAAGCACATATCATCCTTAGGCACATTCAGCGGCTCGGCGCTTTGCTGGATTTGCTGGAGGATCAAGGCAGGAGTATCATTTTCCTTTTCCTGCAACGTGCGAATAATTTTCGAAGTCGCATCCTCATACTCCTCCTCCAACCATTCCGACAATCCGTCCGTAAACAATAACAGCCTCGCCTCTTCTGAATAGTGAATAACCTCTTTGGCTACCTCAATATCCTCAAAAAATCCAATCGCACAACATCCTTCTGTCAAAAGCTTCACTTCATTATCGACAATCGCAATCCCCGCCGGATGGCCCGCATTCACATACTCAATGGTCTGCTGCTCCGTATCAAGGACAAAATATATCGCTGTAAAATAATAGTTGATCAAACTATCCGGGAAATGAAGCTGATTCATCCGGCGATTCAACTCCTTCATCACCGACTCGGGATCGCCAAACTCTACAATCGTATCCTTTAAAACCGAATAGATATACATACACATGAGCGAAGAAGAAATCCCATGCCCCATCATATCAAGCAAAATCACCGCATAGCGGTTAGGGCTAATCTGGTGCCAGGCATACAAATCACCGGCAAGTTCAAAAGACGGACGATAGACCGCCGAAATCGAAACCTTTTCATCCTGAATTGGATGACTGAGCATACTTAACTGTACCTGTTTCGCCAAATCCAACTCAAACTGAATCCGCCGGTCGCGTTCCTTTCGTAAATCCTTCTCCTGTTTTAACCGGAGAACAGAACGAATTCTTGCCAGCAGCTCAATTTTATTGATGGGCTTCATCACGTAATCAAGGGCACCAGCATCCATCGCCTCCGCCATTTTATAGGAATCACCCATTGCCGTTACAAAAATAATCGGTAGGTCCTGATACCGCTCCTGAGCGAGAATCGTCCGGCACGCCTCGACACCATCAATTTCCGGCATCATCAGATCCAGCAAAATTAAATCGACCGGGACCTCCGCCGTTTTCGGTCCATCCAGCTGCAAATATTCATATAATTCTTTGGCAGATGAAAGCTTGACGATGCGATCATAGCCGTCTTTTTGCAGGATTTTTTCGATAATCATTAAATTCGTCAGATTATCGTCCACAATGACAATATTCATCGTCTCCCCCCTTTTCGTTCACACCTTCTATGTATCTAGTTTTATCTTAGCATGACAACCGTACGAAAACAGCGAGAGACAGCTCGGTCTCTCGCTTATCTATTTATTCAACTCCAGGAAATCCCAGAGAATATTTCCTAATCCCTATTTTGCTCAATATTATAACCAGAATCGGATCCCCCGCCATTTTGACTTTTCTGATATTGATATTTTTCATTATCATACTGTGAAGCGGTTCTTCTCATTCTATCCTCATCTACTTCTCTATCATGATGGTTAACAGCATCTTGTCCCTCTTGAAGACCTGCTTCCTCGATACTCTTTTCATCATATAAATTCTTAGCCATTTTCCATTCCTCCTCTTTTTTTAAATTGCTGCCTCTCATTTCCTGCCTTTTCACGAGCACTTACTGAATTTGCAGCTGCATATTTCAACCACCCTCTTTCCTTTGCTAGCCTTATTAGGGTAATACCCCCCTTTTCCAGTACTTAAACACATTATTTAAAAAACGAACCCTTTCTTTTTCCTTTCAACAAATCGCCTGTCCAGCCTTTTATCTTTAAATAACCGTATAGCAAAAGTGTTGAGACAATCGTGATGATAATCGAAAAAAGGTAGCCATACTTCCACCCAAGCTCAGGCATATGCTTGAAATTCATTCCCCATAGGGCCCCAAATGCCATAATCGGGGTAAAAATCGTCGTAATCACGGTTAGAGTTTTCATAATTTCATTACCACGATGGGAGGAGATGACTTCTTCCAAATTAATCATCGAATCGAGCTCATGTTCATACTCATTCAGAAGCGCAAAGGCCCGTTCCATCCGCTTAGAGCTGCAGAAATAAATCTCCTCATTACCACCCTTATGAAGATTGACTTCCTCGATTGCCATGATCAACTCCTTTATAGGGATTAAGAGATTTTTCCACACCAATAACTCATGTCTTTGGCGATACAACAGTTCAAGAATCCTCGTTTCATTCCGTTTACGGACGCTCCAAATTAAGGTTTTAAGCGATTCTTCAAATTGGTCAACCTCTCCTAACATTTCATTCAATAACTCTCCTAAAAATAATAAAAAGCCATCAACCGCCGTTTCCGACTTGTCCATTTCTTTTAACGGAAAAGTGCTCCATTCAAGATCAACCGTTACCCATTTTTCATTCGTTAAATAGAAATGGAAAATCTTATTATCTTGTTCCTCTTTAAAGCTTTGCTGATAAATCAGCGAGGCATGCATCGCCTTTTCTCCATTTTCGAGCACTTCCACCCGAAGGCAGTTACTCTTATTTTTCCGAACCCGTTCCAGCCATTCACTTTGAAGCCCCTCCATCGCCCCACGTTCAATCTCGCATTTATTTAACTGAATCCACTTCCACTTGTTCTCACCCAATACTTTTTCCATCGCAATCTCCTTTTTTCTAGTTAATCCCCGTTTTGATGTAGATTAAAACGTTTCATCAGCTAAAAGAGCGGGTATGGATAAGTAAGCTTCAAAATTTTGAGGAGGTAGGATAATATGAAACGAAGTATTGGAATGACTTCACTCGTGGTGGCAGGAGTTGGCGCTTCGGCAATGTGGTTATCCAATAAACCGAATCGCATTAAGGCAGAGAATTTTTTAAGGACATGGAAACGAAAGATTATGCCGACTGTTTTTGAAAAAAGCGAACAACTACCAATTCATAAAGGCGGTCACCCGCATCCACATGATATAGAGGATAATAAGATGGTGGATGAAGGCGCGATGTATTCAGTGAAATTTTATAATGAGAAAATCCAATAAATAGTTGGGGCGCATTTTGCCCCAACTTTTTTTATGAGAGGTGAAAAATGACTTTACTCTTTTTGCTGATCTATTTCATCATTATTGTCGCCGTCATTGAAATTTTCGTGATCTTATTTCGGCTAACCGGCCTGAAGGTAGAGATTTCGCGGTTTCAAGTTATTTCCTTGATGACCGGCACTGGATTTACCACCGATGAATCGGAACTTATATTGGGACACCCGATCCGCCGCAAACTGGCGACCTTTCTCATTTTGTTTGGAGCGTTTTCTTTAGCCGTGATTATCTCATCAATCAGCCAATTTTTATCGAAGGGGCTGCAGGCGAAAGAGATTTTTTTCCTCGCAGCTATGACCATGCTCGTTTATCTGGTCCTAAAGCTAACCTGGCTGCAACGAAAATTATCAAGTTTATTCAATCGAAAAATGCAGCAGAAAGTAGAGCTCGCTGATTTACCAGTTCGGGAGATTTTTTTGAAAAGTAAAGAAGATGTTTTGCTTTATCTTCATATTTTCAGAGAATCCAAGCTGGCTGGACATACCTTTAATCAAATGATAGAAGACTTGGATCAACTAGAGCTCAATATCTTGTTTATCCAACGCGGCAAGGTGAAAATTAGAAGAAATTTATTGGATACACCCCTCCATGAAGGCGATCAAGTCCTGTTATTTGGCACGAAAAAGGCAATTTATGAAGCAGTTCATGAAGATTTAACGATAATGAAAGAAAAAGAAGCTGAAGAAGAACTCCTTTGAGGACTTTTTCAGCTTCTTTTTTAGTATTTTGGGTATAAAATTACGCTCTATCAGCGATTTTTGAGTTTTATCAGCGAATCGGAGTGGTTTATCAGCGAATTAAAGGGTTTTATCAGCGAATTGAGCGCGTTTATCAGCGAATCATAAATCTACAATAACAATAATCCGGACCCCTCCAAGTCCGGAATATAATACTAATTATTTTTCCCCTCACTTAGCTTCTCATCAAGCTTCCGCAAATATTTCCCAGCAAACTCTTTTCCGCCGATCCCAAACGCAAGACCGAACGCGAGCGCCAAGCCGCCTAAGACAAGGATAAATGCAGCATTCACAATCGAATGAGCCACACCCAATTGATCCAATGCCATAAACACGGTAATCGCAAAAATCGTATATTTCGCTACCGCTGCCAGTGTTCGTGCGTAGCGGTGCTGCAGAACATTTTGCAGGACACGCCCGACTAATTGACCTAAATATAGGCCAACCCCGAGAATGACCATCGCCGCCAATAGCATTGGTAAATAAGCAATCACACCCGAAGCCAAGGTCACTAAGAAATTTAAATGGACAATTTGCAAGGCCTCTGCCGTAAACAACAATACCACAATGATTTTAACAAGCAATCCAACCACTTGTGAAAGCGTATATCTTGATTTCTCCGGAGTTAGTGAACCGATGCCCATTTGATGAAATAGACTATCAAACTTCAAACGCCATAGCATTCGTGCCACCATTTTTTCTAACCATTTTCCAACCCATAGACCTGCTAAAATAAAGACAATGGCCACCAAAACATTTGGAATCAGTGTCAATACATGATGCAACATCGCAATTGCCGGATCGGAAATCCCTTTTAAGTCCAGCTTTTCCAGTGCTGATATAATCGCCGGAATTAACACGAGTACAAACGCAATATTCCCAATCACACCCGATAGATTGTCCATCAGCCCCATTCGCTGGCCAATTGAATCCATTCCAATACTCTTTAATAAATTCGTTACAATATCACGCACGATCTTCGCAATCAGCCAGCCGATGAATCCAATCAGTGCTGCAGCAAACAGCTTTGGAATAAATGATAACATCGAACTTAGGGCATGTGAGAATGGGTCCGAAATCCCCTCCATATGTAATGCCCCTAATACAGCCGGTAAAAATAACAATAGGATAAAATAGAATAGCCCTTTTGCAATACTATTAATAACATTAAATGCATCCACTTCACTCTTGTTCATTTTCCATTTTACAAGGTGGCGTTCGAAATGAAACATGGAAGCCATTTTAATAAAGAGCATACGAACTAGATAGGCAACGACCCAAGCCAGCAAGAGGATCAGCGCTGCTTTTAATAGATTCGGAATCGCCCCTGTCAAAGTGGAGACCATTTTGACAAGCGGTGCTGCAATTAAGCCGAGGTTCAGCATATTAAAGAAGATGATCCAGACAAAGACTAGTAAAAGATAGTAAACGATTTTTCCGATAATGACTTCCGATGAAACCTTTCTTTTTCCAATATTGGAGAATAGCTTATTATCGAGATTTGTTTTCTTTAGCCCCGCTTCGACTGCCTTACCAATCGCTTTTGCGACAAGCCAGCCTACCAGTAAGACGAGAAGTGCAAGCAATACATTCGGGATTTGCTGGAGGTAGTAGGACCAGCCATTCATCATTTGATTTAGATTCATTTTTCCATCTCCTTTTCTCGCATTTGCTTGCTATATGTCATACCCCGTCATATTATCTTTAAACATTTCCACTATCAGGTTTAGCCCATTTTCCAAGCGGGTATTTACCAATTGAAACCAAAACAAAGGAGGAAGTTAACATGAATAAAGAAACAGTAAAAGGCAATCTTGATCAGGTCAAAGGTGAAGCCAAGGAGCAATGGGGCAAATTAACGGATGATCATTCGAAGGAAGCAGAAGGAAAAGTGGATAAAGTAAAAGGGAAAATAAAAGAAGGCTATGGTGAAGTAAAGGATGAAATCGAACGCTAAATAACACAAAAAGAGGCCCGCGGGCCTCTTTTTTTATTGCAAAAAGTCTGCAAACTGATTGAAGTGGTTGTGCAGGAAGTCTAGAGCCAGGTTTGGCGCAACTCCAAATAGCACAGATGCCACGACAGCGACGATTAAGACAACCAAAATTCCAAATGGAATATTGAACTTGCTTTCGTCAGCAGCCGGACGGAAGAAGATTTGCGTCATGACACCGAAATAGTAGAAGTACGATATAACCGTTGTTGCGATCATAATCGACGCTAATACATAGTGGGATTCACCCGCAAAGGTTCCGATAAAGATATTAAGCTTTCCGATAAATCCGGCCGTGCCCGGGAAACCTGCTAACGAAACAAGTAAAATTCCCATCGCAACTGCAAGAACCGGCGAACGGCGATAAAGACCGGCATAATCGGCAATCCGTTCAGTACCTGTTTTTTCCGAAACCAATTGAATCACAGCGAATGCGCCAAGATTCATGAATAAGTAGGCAAGCAGGTAGAACCAGATGGCATCGAACATGATAAAGTTCATCGATGCAAATGCCACAAGGATGTAACCGGCATGGGCAATACTTGAGTAAGCAAACATTCTTTTAATATTCGTCTGTTTCAAGGCAACGACGTTCCCGATAATCATCGTTGCTGCCGCGATAAAGCTGATGTAATCCTGCATTTTATATAAAATTGGTGCAGAACCAGGGCCTTCCGATGCAGCCACGCCGAATACGGATAACAAAATACGGATGACAATCACGAAACCGGCTGTTTTTGAAACAACGCTCAAAAATGCGGTAACAGGTGTTGGTGCTCCCTGATAAACATCTGGTGCCCACATATGATAAGGTGCAGCCGCAAGCTTAAAGGATAAACCAACGAAAATCATCAAAAATGCTAAGCCTAGCAAGTAGACATGCTGCCCGTCCGCAAGACTTTGCAGCTGTCCGGCAATCGAGAGTAAATTCGTTGTGCCAGTTAAACCATACACATAGCTCATCCCGAACAAGGTAATCGCAGTGGAAATGCCGCCATTGATGACGTATTTCATTGCCGATTCATTCGAGGCGTCATTTCGTTTGCGCATCCCTGCAAGGATATAAGATGAAATCGAGAGCAATTCTAGACCGATAAATAATGTAATCAAGTCTCCGCTTGAAGTCATAACCATCGCGCCGAGCAAGGCTGTTAAAAACAGATAGAAAAATTCGCCGTGATATTCCTTCATTCCGTCTTTCGGTTCATAGCTGACCGCTAAGAACATGACTAGAGCGGCACCAACAAGAAGCAAAACTTTAAACGCCTTGCCAAAACCATCAAGACGGAAGGTGTCATTTAAAATCGAAACCGTTCCTTGGTCAATCATTCCCATTACCGAAATCAAAGCGGCAAAAATACCGACAATCCCAATCCAGCCAAGAATTCTGCGATCCTGATTTTTCGGCATAAATAAATCCAGAAGGGTTAGGACGGCAGCAACGCCAACGATGATGAATTCCGGTGTCATAGCGCCCCAGTTAAATGATTCCAATGCTTTGATATCCATCCTTCATCACCCTCCTATCCCAAGCAATATAGTTTCAAGTGTGGCATGAAGTGGTGAGCTTAGAACACTTGGATAAACACCGATTAACACGATTAAAGCAATCAAAACAACAACCGGTACAATTTCAACACCTTTTAGATCGACAACACCGGTAAATTCGCGATGTGCCTGGCCATAGGTAATCCCGAGAACGGCACGAAGTAAATAAACGGCAGTCATGATAATCCCGATGGTCCCAACGGCTGCAATCACTGGCATTTCTTTGAACAAGCCAAGGAACGCCATGAATTCGCTGACGAATCCGGACATACCAGGAAGTCCGAGTGAGGCAAGACCACCGGCAAGCAAGAAGCCTGCAGCTCGCGGCATCCCTTTCGCCATCCCGCCAAGATTTTCAATTAAAGATGTATCCGTGCGCTCGTAGAACACACCGACAAGGAAGAACAATAAAGCTGAGATTAACCCGTGGGAAACCACTTGGAAAATCGCCCCTTGAATCCCCGCTTCATTCATCGCCGCAAGACCGATTAACACGATTCCCATGTGAGAAATCGAAGAATAGGCCAAAACCATTTTGAAGTCGGATTGAATGAATGCCAAGAAAGCACCATACAAGAGATTGATTACCCCAAGGATGGCCAGCATGACGGCAAGCTTATCAAACTGCGCCGGGAAGATTCCCATTCCGAAACGAATCAAACCGTATGCACCGATTTTTAGTAGAATACCAGAGTGAATCATCACCACTGACGGCGGTGCTTGTACGTGAACGCGGAGCATCCAGCTGTGCAATGGGAAAATTGGTAATTTTACACCAAAGGCAATGAGCAAGGCAATAAACAAGCCCATCTTTAAATCTCCCGAAATCGGACCGCCTTTGACATTAACAATATGCTGTAATTGCTCAATATTCGTGGTTCCTGTTTTTGAAAACAAGATCATAATCGCGATTAATAATACCGCAGAACCTAATCCATTGTAGATTAAGAAGCTGAATGCGGCTTTTTCTTTTTCAAAATAACCCCATTTTCCGATTAAGAAGAAGGTTGGAATTAGGGTTACCTCGAAGAAGATAAAGAACAAAATTAAGTTTTCCGCTGTAAATACGCCGAGCATGCCAATTTCTAAAAGAAGGAACAGCATGAAGTAGCCTTTCCATTCTTTTTTCACAAATTGTGCCGCACCAATCGCTGACAACGTCGCAATCACCGCTGTTAATACGACTAATAACAGCTGGAAGCCACCGATCGCAAGCTCGTAACGAACCGATAACAAATCCTTTGCGGCACCAGTTAGATTCCCAAATTTAATCCATGGAACCGATACGGAAAAGTCCGCTAGGTTTTTACCTGCTTGATAATGTAAATACACGGCAAGTGCCAGGAGCAAGGCCGGCAATGTAGCAAGGAAGCCAATCGCTTTGATTGCTTTTTCCGCTGTCTTTGGCATGAATGCTAAAATCACAATCCCTAGTAACGGGGAGAATACTAGGATTGAAAGAACGGATGTTAAATTCATTTTAAGTACCCCCCTGTTAACGCAAAGATGACAGCTAGAACGGCAAGACCCACGAAGGCAACTGCACCATAGGTTTGAACCTGTCCGGTCTGCATTTTCGAACCGGATGCTCCAAGTCCCTGTACAAACCCGACAACCCCCTTCACAATTCCCTCAACAATAAAGGTATCAATGAACTTAAGGAAGTAGCTGATTCCGGTTGTAACAGCAACCACTGTCATTTGGTAAAATTCGTCGATGTAATATTTGTTTAACAAAATTGTATGCAGCATATCGCCAGTTCCACTCAACCAGTTGCGTGATACTGAGCGTTTACCGTAGATCAACCATGCAAGGTAAATTCCGAGCAAGGAGACAACGGTTGCGGCAATCATAATCCACACAGGCGCTTCTACATGGGCGTGTGCTGCCAAGGTTTCGTTTCCATCCACTAACCAGTCGCCAAGAAATTCTCCGAACCATGGTGTATTAACATAACCACCAATTACCGCTAACACGCCAAGAATAATCATTGGAATCGTCATATTGGATGGTGATTCATGAACATGCTTTTGGTCACCGCGCGCTTCACCGGTAAACACCATGAAGAACAAGCGGAACATATAAAATGCTGTAAAGAAAGCCGCAATCAGCGCCAATACGAAAAGGATTGGATGGCCGCCTTCCCATGCGGATGCTAAAATTTCATCTTTACTAAAGAAACCTGATAAAAGTGGAACCCCACTAATGGCAAGCGTTCCGATTAAGAATAATGGTCCTGTCAGACGAAGCTTTTTCCAAAGGCCGCCCATTTCCTCGATGTTTTGCGTATGTACCGCATGGATGACACTACCTGCTGCTAGGAACAGCAATGCTTTAAAGAATGCATGTGTCATTAAGTGGAACACACCCGCCACATAGCCGGCAGATCCGAGGGCAAGCATCATGTAGCCAAGCTGGCTGACGGTTGAATAGGCTAATACCCGCTTAATATCTGTTTGCACAAGACCGATGCTTGCGGCAAAAATCGCTGTAATCCCGCCGATCACGGCAATGACAAGCAGCGCTGTTTTACTTGCTAAGAACAATGGGAATAGTGCTGCAACTAAGTAAACCCCGGCAGCAACCATTGTTGCGGCGTGGATTAAGGCCGAAACTGGTGTCGGGCCTTCCATCGCATCAGGCAGCCACGTATGAAGCGGGAACTGACCTGATTTACCAACAGCCCCGATAAAGATCAGAATAGCTGTTAAGGTGATCATCGATTGTGAAACAGCACCGTTTTGGACGGCAGCAAAAATTTCACTATATTCAAAGCTTTTCGTTTCCCAGAACAAGAGGATCATCCCGATTAATAGCCCAACGTCCCCGATACGGGTCATGATGAAGGCCTTTTTGGCAGCAGCCCTTGCCTCTTCTTTGTAAAAATAAAAACCGATTAAGAGGAAGGAACCGACACCGACAAGCTCCCAGAAAATATAGGTTTGCAATAGGTTTGGTGAAATGACCAGACCAAGCATTGCAAAGGTAAATAGTCCTAAATAGGCATAGAATACGTGGAACCGCTCGTCACCATGCATGTACCCTTTTGAGTAGGTATGTACTAAGCAACTTACGAGCGATACAATCACTAGCATTAATGCATTTAATTGGTTCACTTCAAAGCCCGCTGTTAAATGAAGATCTCCTATCGTCAGCCAGTCTGCCTTTGTCATATAGGTTGGCTCTGTGAAGCGTTCAAAGAGCACTAACACCGAATAAACAAGCGATGCCAATGTGAGCAGAATTCCCACATATGCACTCGCCTCCTTCAGGCGCTTCCCGAAAAGAAGAAGGAGCACAAACGATAATAGCGGGAAAAGCGGTATGATCCATGCATTTTCCATCAATATCACGATCCCCTTTTTTAAACGCGCTACCGCTGTAAATTTTATAAAATTGCGCGTCAGATTGGGCCCGCTAAAAATAGCAGGACAGATAAAGGTGTGGTCAAGACCACTTACCTCCTCACAGGTTATAAAACACTACCTGCGCATTCATTCACAAAATATTCAAGATTTCCCAGTTGAAAATCTCTTGTTTGATTAGTTTTTCAATTTGTCCATTTCGTCAATGTTTACCGTCTTACGGTTGTTGTAAAGCGAAATGAGGATGGCTAATCCGACGGCTGCTTCGGCTGCGGCTACGCAGATGGCAAATAGGGCAAAGATTTGTCCGGTGATGGACGGTGCTAAGCCGTATTTACTAAAAGTAACCAGGTTGATGTTAACAGCATTCAGCATTAATTCAATTGAGATTAGGACAATTACGGTATTGCGTTTTGTTAAGGCACCGTACAATCCGATGCAAAATAGAATCAGCGCAAGGGCCAGGAAGGCTGAAGCAGGAACTGAACTCATTCGTCGTCCGCCTCCTTCTTGTCTTTTTTCGCTAAAACAATCGCCCCAACCAATGCCACTAAAAGTAAAACAGAGGTTAACTCAAATGGAATCACCCATTTTGAGTAAAGAGCTTTACCGATTTGCATGGTGTTATTTTCATGCAAAGTGGTAGGAACTTGTTCGATATTGAAGTTATAGATCCCAATGTATACGGCAAATGCGAAGCCTACAACCCCTAAGAACAATAGAAACTTTCGGAGTTTGCCAGTTGTTGGTTCACTTTCGTCATCATGCTTCGTTAACATGATTCCAAAAAGCATAATGATGGTAATCGCACCTGAATAAATTAAGATTTGGACACCTGCAACGAATTCTGCTGACAGCATAACATAGATGCCGGCAATGGCAACGAAAGTGAATATGAGGGCAACGACCATGTGCATAACCTTTGTCAGGTTTAAAAGCAGCACACCACCGATGACCGCAGCCAAGGCAAGACCCAAAAATGCGAGAAACTCGCCTGAAAATGTCATGGTTTATTCACCTGCCGTATGTTTTCGTCGTTTTCATCTAACCATTCAAGGTTTTTAAATAGAGCATCCCTGCTGTATTCAGCAAGCTCAAAGTTATTGGTCATGATAATCGCTTCTGTCGGGCACACCTCTGTACATAGATCACAAAGGATGCAGATTTCAAAGTTAATATCATAGGTATCGATGATTTTCCCTTTTTTCGTTGGATCCGGGTGTTTTTTACCGACTAAATCAATACATTCGGTCGGGCAAATGTTCATGCACTGGTTACAGACGATACATTTTTCCGGATAGAATTTTTGAATGCCGCGGAACCGGTCAGGCAGTGGCAGCGGCTTATTTGGATAGTCATAGGTGACCTTTTCTTTTGTTAATTGTTTTAGGGTATATTTCAAGCCTTTTGCTAATCCAAGCACGTTTTTCACCCCTTTTATCATTTTAAAGTTTGCTTTTCTGCCAAACGTGAGGCAGTCAAGTATGGGACAACTCAAGTCTCGCAACGAGAAATGGGTTCCTTTTTAAAAAGGTCTTAATCAATTGGTGTTAATCTCCGCTCCAATCAGCCTTTAACACATTCTTTAAAAAAATAAGGTTTTGATTAGGGCGGTTAGGAAGATGTTTGCCAGGGATACTGGCAGTAATACTTTCCAGCCCATTTCCATCAAGTGGTCGGCACGCAGACGCGGGAACGCTACACGGAACCAGATGTAGACGAATAGGACGACAGCAAATTTAAGTGCGAACCAAACTGCTCCTGGGATAAATCCAAGGAAATGGAATGGTGGCAGCCATCCGCCAAGGAAGATGGTCACAATGAGTGACGTCATCGCAAATAGGTACACATACTCGGCCAGCATGAAGAATGCCCAGCGGAAACCTGAGTACTCGACGTGGTATCCAGCGACAAGCTCTGATTCCGATTCCGGAAGGTCAAATGGTGTCCGGTTTAATTCTGCGACCGATGCGATTAAAAAGACGATAAAAGCGATTGGCTGTAATAGGATAAACCAGCCATGGCTTTGTTGGTGCACGATATCGTTTAAGTTTAAGCTGCCGGTGATAAGGATGATTCCCACCACTGACATGACAAGCGGGATTTCATAGGAAATCATTTGGGCTGCCGCACGCATTCCTCCGATAAGGGCGTACTTGTTGTTTGAAGCCCAGCCGCCGGTTACGACTCCAAGTGTGGTTAACCCGGAAACCGCAATGTAGTAAAGCAAGCCGACACCGATATCAGCAAATTGAAATTTGTCGGTAAACGGAAGCGTTGCCAGCACCATGAACGATGGTGCAAACGCAATGACCGGCGCCAAAATAAATAATGGACGGTCCGCAAGTGTCGGAATAATATCTTCTTTTAATAATAGTTTCAAGACGTCCGCAACGGTTTGCAAGAGTCCCCAGCGGCCGCCGACTTGGTTCGGACCGTGGCGGAGCTGCATGTACCCCATGACTTTCCGCTCTGCTAATATCCCGTAGGTAACGAAGCCAAGCACGACTAAAAGTAAAATGACTCCGAGTAAAAAGAAGATGAGAAAATTGAACAATCCAGGACTTGATTGGAGCAAATTATTAATCATTAGCCGTCAACCTCCCCAAGGACAATATCTATGCCCCCTAAGATGGCGATGAGGTTTGCGATATTTTCTCCTTTTAATAGTTTAGGGAGAATTTGCAGATTGTAGAAGGATGGCCTTCTCAGCTTTAAGCGATATGGCTCTTTCTTACCATCACTGCTAATATAAACGCCAATCTCTCCGCGTGGTGCTTCGATTCTGACATATGCTTCACCTTTAGGCGCTTTGATGATTTTTGGCACTTTCGCGAGTATGTCCCCTTCTGCCGGGAATTGTTCGCAGGCCTGCTCGACAATTTTCAAGGACTCTTCAATTTCCTTCAGGCGCAGCTGGTAGCGTGCCCAGACATCCCCGCCGTCAAGGGTCGGAACATCAAAATCAAAACGGTCATAAATCGAATATGGTTCGTCCTTGCGCAGATCCCATTTAACACCGGTACTGCGAAGGTTTACACCGCTAAGGGAATAATTGAGTGCATCTTCTTTTGTGTATTTTCCAACGCCCTTTACACGGCTAAGGAAAATTTCATTTCCGGTAACTAGGTCATGGTAGCCTTTGACTTGTTCTCTCATGTAAGGGACAAAGTCTTTAACTCTTTCGACCCAACCTTCTGGAGCATCCCATTTGACGCCTCCAACACGCATATAGTTAAAGGTTAAGCGGGCACCAGATAATTCGTTTAGGAAATTCAAGATCATTTCCCTGTCGCGGAAAGCGTATAGGAATGGACTGACGGCCCCCATATCGAGGAGGAAGGTTCCCCACCACAGGATATGGCTTGAAATCCGCCCTAATTCCATCGCAAGAATCCTTAAATATTCAGCCCGTTCTGGTACTTTAATTCCCATCATCGTTTCGACTGCATGACAGAGAACATAGTTGTTCGTCATCGCTGATACATAATCCAAGCGGTCTGTATAGGGAATGATTTGAGTATATTGCAGGTTTTCAGCAAGTTTTTCTGTTCCGCGGTGTAAGTAACCGATAACAGGGTTTGCTTCGGTAATAATTTCCCCATCGATTTTTACAACAAGCCGGAATACTCCGTGCGTACTTGGATGCTGAGGACCTACGTTTAACATCATTTCTTCTGTTCTGATCATTGGCTATACCTCCACATCGTACGGCTCATAATCTTTTCTAAGTGGATGGCCAACCCAATCTTCTCCGAGCATGATTCGGCGTAAATTCGGATGTCCTGTAAACTTAATTCCTAGCAAATCATAAGCTTCACATTCTGCCCATTCCGCACCTGCCCAAATTGGCGTGACGGACTCGATCGTTGGTTCATCTCGGTCAATTTTCACTATGACAGCGACAGATTGACGGTTTTTGTATGAGTAAAGATGAGCATAAACTTCCATATGTGATTGAAAATCGGTTCCATGGATCTCGGATAAATAATCGAATCCTAACAGCTCATTGTATTTTAAAAATTGTGTAAGCTTATAGTAGGATTCACGTTTTACCACGAGGGTTGGAACGTCTTTGGACAGTTTATTAATATAAGAATCTTCTAAAACCTCTGCGCCCAAATTTTCCTCAATTACTTTTCGGTATTTATCCAGGAATGGCTGATTTGGTGACGCAGCTTCCTCGGCTGCCGGTGCTGGTGCATCGCCCGCTTTGCCGGCTGCTTTCGCCTTTGCGGCTGCTGCCGCTGCGGCCTTTGCTTTCGCTGCTGCGATGGCTTTTGCTTTTTCGTCATCGCCGCCTGCTGCTGCACCGCCCGCTTTCGCTGCGGCTGCTGCTTTGGCTTTTGCTGCTGCTGCGGCCTTCGCTTTGGCGGCTGCAATTGCTTTTGCCTTTTCGTCATCGCCTGCAGGAGCATCCGAAGCTCCACCAGCTAATTCCGCTGCTTTTCGCTTCGCTGCTGCTGCGGCTTTCGCTTTGGCCACTGCGGCTGCCTTTTTCTTCGCTAGATCATCGTCGCTGCCCGCTTCCGCTGCTGGTGCTTCCGCCGGTTCCTCAACAATGCCTTCTCGTTGCTTTTTCGCTAATGCGGCAGCTTTTGCTTTCGCTGCTGCTGCGGCTTTTTTCTTCGCTAGGTCATCGCCTTCTGCTGGGGCTTCCTCTGCTGGTGCAACCGGTTCCTCAACAATGCCTTCTCGTTGCTTTTTCGCTAATGCGGCAGCTTTTGCTTTCGCTGCTGCTGCGGCTTTTTTCTTCGCTAGGTCATCGCCTTCTGCTGGGGCTTCCTCTGCTGGTGCAACCGGTTCCTCAACAATGCCTTCTCGTTGCTTTTTCGCCAATGCGGCTGCCTTTGCATTCGCTGCTGCTGCGGCTTTTTTCTTCGCTAGGTCATCGCCTTCTGCTGGGGCTTCCTCTGCTGGTGCAACCGGTTCCTCAACAATACCTTCTCGTTGCTTTTTGGCAAGTGCGGCTGCCTTTGCTTTCGCTGCTGCTGCAGCTTTTTTCTTGGCAAGATCGTCAGCGTCGCCTGCTGGGGTTGGCGTGTCTTCAGGCTTCGGTGCGTTTTCTCCGGCTTCCTTCGCCTGGCGTCTCGCTAGTGCGTCCGCCTTTGCCTTTTCAGCGGCTTCTCGCTTTAATTGTTCGAGATCTTTCTCCCCGCTCATGGATTACATCACCTTCTTCCCAGTCTTCGCTTCGTAACGAATCTTTTCCTTTAACTTATTGATTCCATATATTAAAGCAGCCGGGTTTGGAGGACATCCCGGGATATAAACATCTACCGGGACGATTTGATCCACACCTTTAACAACGGAATAGGATTTCACATACGGTCCGCCCGCTGTCGCACACGATCCCATCGCAATTACCCATTTCGGTTCCGGCATTTGATCATATAAACGGCGAAGAATAGGTGCCATTTTTTTCGTCACGGTCCCTGACACAATCATACAGTCCGACTGCCTCGGCGACGTCCGGAAGAACGATCCGAATCGGTCCAAGTCATAGTGGGAGGAACCAACGGCCATCATTTCAATCGCACAACAAGCCAGACCAAATGTCAGCGGGTAGATCGAATTGCTTCGCGCCCACGCCTTCACCTGCTCTAGTGTTGTCATAAATACATTCCTCTGTAACTCTTCCATTTCCTGAGGCGATACGTTGTCTAGTTTTAGGTCCATTTTAACACCTTCTTCTTCCAAGCATAGGCTAGGCCAATTAGCAGCATGACAACGAAAATTAACATTTCAATCAATGCAAAAATGCCTAGTTTATCATAGGCAACAGCCCATGGATATAAAAATACAGTTTCTACA
Organism: Bacillus salipaludis; assembly: GCF_030938565.1. GTDB lineage: Bacteria > Bacillota > Bacilli > Bacillales > Cytobacillaceae > Neobacillus > Neobacillus salipaludis_A. Next base: position 339,263 of record NZ_JAVGVR010000001.1, read on the forward strand.
TCAAAAATAACAAACATTAGGGCAAAAATATAATAGCGGACATTGAACTGTACACGGGAATCGTGAAATGGCTCAACACCGCTCTCATATGTGGTATTCTTTGCATCACTTGGTGCATGAGGACGCAAAAGCTTACCTAAATATAATGCTACCGCAGGCAGCAATACCCCGAGACACAGAAACACAAAAACAATCAGATAGTTATTCTGATACACATTTAGAAGTTCCATGTCTATCCCCTCCAATGTTGAAAATTTTCTTACTAGTAAATATTTGTAACCGAATACATTATAGCATTGATATATACCGGTGTCGACAAGCCTCCGCCTTTAAATTGGAAATACAAAAAAGGTCATTTTTATTCTAATAAAAGACGTAGAAACTCTGATAAATCAAGCTATTATGCTTCAATAATTCGACAACAACCCCTATTTAACTACAAAACCTCCATACTGTCAGTGAGATTTGTCATTAATTGTTCATCTTCTTCATTTAAAAACTAGACTTGTTATCATTTTCACTACTACAATCATATTCTTGTACGGTGATTTCATGCTTGGAATAGTGAAATGAGTAAAAAGGAGTGTAGGATACTTGAACCACCGTTATTTTCTGGTCACTTCACTTTTCCCGCTTTAAAAACAAAAGGCCCCTCAAAAAAGAGGGGCTCCGTCTGCACAAGGGTAATCGCTTTCATTACTTCAAGTTGTATTTATAACTATCACCCAAAATATACTGTTTTCCAATATGCACAGGTCTGTCGTTTTCATCATAGACCGTTGTTTCCATGTAAAAAAGAGGTTCTCCGCTCGATGTATGAAGTAAATTGACTTCTTCCTCAGTGGCACGAACAATCTCCAATGTTAACTCTCCCGCACGATCTGGTTTTACATTCAGCTTTTCTTCCAATATCTTGTAGACAGAGTCGTCCAAGTTTTCATTTAATAATGAATGAAAATCTTTATATGAAAAGTAGTTATTTTCAATCATAATCGGTGATTCATCCGCATATCTTACTCTCTGAATGAATAACAATGCATCTCCCTCATCGAGTTGAAGTCTTTCTTTATCCTTGGGTGTTGGTTGAATGATTTCCTTTTTAAAGACTTTACTGCTGGCTTTCATACCATTTGCTTTACAAGCATCCGTAAAGCTTAAAAAATGAACGATTTTTCTTTCAATTTTCCTTTTGTTTACAAACGTACCTTTCCCCTGCTTTTTAACTAAATAGCCTTCTTCTACTAAATCGAGGATTGCCTTTCTTACCGTAATCCTGCTAATCTTATACTCTTCGCTCAATTCTAATTCAGTGGGAATTTGATCTCCGAACTTTAATTGCCCATTTAAAATCGAACTGCGGATGGATTCCTTTAATTGGATGTATAAAGGAATTTGATTATCTTGTTTTAACATTTGTTTCACCTGCCTTCATTACGTCATTCTGTCTACATTCAAGTATATAGAATTTCATTCACCCTATCAATTTCTAAAAAAATCGGAAAAAACATTCAATGTCCTTTCAATTGCAGCATCCGGATTTTGCACATATTGATAAGAAGTATATTCTAATGTTAGAGAGCCCTTGTAGCCAATTTCATTCAATTGTTCGATGTATTTCTGTAGAGGAAGGACCCCATCACCCCAGACAAGATGGCCTTCAGGTTTTCCATCAATAAAATGAATATGAACTAAATCTTCCTTTAATAAGCTAAAATAATCATGGAAATCTTCGTTCGCCAATGCCATTGGAATACTATCAATCATTCCTTTAAGATATGGGCTGTTCACTTCATCTAACATGGCTTTAAGTGTCTTCGCATTGTAAATTAAATTTGACTCTACCCTTGTTAATGGTTCAAGCGCAAGGATTAAGTCTAAATTAGCGGCAACCGTTGTTAATCGTTCCAATGAATCTCTTGTTCTTTTCCATGCCTCATTGCAGTTCTCATTTTCATAGCCCCAGCCTGGAGTAACTAACAGCATGGGCGCATCTAACTCTTTCGCGGCTTGGGCTGATTTAATAAAGTATTGGATACTTTTTTCCCGGATTCGATCCTCTTTTGCTGCAAGATTGATTGGATATACACACTGCTCTGGTGTAAAGCAGACAACCGATAAATCTCTTCTATCAATCTCTTTCTTTACTTGTCTAATGTCTTGGATACTCATATCATCCACATAAAAATGCGGAGAGGCACCCCATAATTCAATATTTTTAAACCCGTATCGAACCATTGCATCTAAAAAGTATTCGAAAGAATAGTGTTTATAATGGAAGTTCATCCCTGTAACTTGGTCCCGTCTGATTTTTGCCATGTACTCAACCCCCTCCTTTTTCAGCTCATTATCAAAATCAACATAACATTATATTATGTTATAAGTCAATGTAATATTAATTTCTTCGGGTTTCAGAAAATTAAATGTTCGAAAAACATTGACAATTTATCTTTTGACACTTAATATAATGTTATATAATGTATTATTATATTCAATACAAAAGATTTTAAGGGAGGAAACATGAATGGTTAATTCACAAGTAGTTGTCGATCAGCAAGTTCAAAATGTTTTAGATGCTTTGAAAGGACGTACCATCAACCACGTATATTTTGTTGCATGTGGAGGTTCTTCTGCCATTATGTATCCAAATAAGTACATATTGGACCGTGAAGCAAAAGATCTTACTTCTGATGTTTACAGTTCGAATGAATTCATTCATCGCAACCCTAGAAAACTTGGAGAAAATTCACTCGTTGTATTATGCTCTATGTCGGGTACAACTCCTGAAACGGTTAAAGCAGCAGAATTTGCCCGTCAAAAAGGAGCATTAACAGTTGGATTTACAAACCAGCCAACCTCACCTCTTGCACAAGAAAGTGAATTTGTTGTGAAATATGAGTGGGGCGCTGAATCCGTTGCTTTTAATACAAACTTAGGTTTACTCTATCAATTAACATTCGGCGTTTTAAACGTATTAGAAGGAAATGATAAGTTTGACAAAATGGTCAACAGCTTATCCAATCTCCAATCTGTGTTTGAGAAAGCCGCTAAGCAATATGAAGGCAAAGCACTACAATTTGGCCAGGAATACAAGGATGAAAAAGTGATCTATACAATGGCAAGTGGGGCAAACTACGGAATTGCTTATTCTTACGCCATTTGTATTCTAATGGAAATGCAATGGATCCACTCCAATGCCGTTCACTCTGGTGAGTACTTCCACGGTCCGTTTGAGATTATTGATAAAGACGTACCATTCATTATCCTGCTTGGCTTGGATGAAACACGCCCACTAGATGAAAGAGCATTAGATTTCTCGAAAAAATATGGTGAAAAACTAGTTGTATTAGATGCTAAAGATCTTGATTTAACTGGTGTTGACGAAGAGTTAAGGGGCTATATCGCACCGCTTGTATTGAATCATGTTCTTCGTAAATATGCTGAACAATTAGCAGAGGCGCGCAATCATCCACTATCACAAAGAAGATATATGTGGAAAGTTGAATATTAATAGTAAGAATTAGCTCCTCGAGTTTGAACTCGAGGAGCTTTTTTCATTTAGATTGTTGTTTATACCTACGTTCAAGCTTCTGATAGTCATCTTAACAGCGGGTTTTAATAGTTTATTAGCAAATCCAGTGTTTTATTTGCAAATTTATTATAAAAGCAACAAAGAGCCCCAAAAAATAACCTGCTCTTCAACAGAACAGGTTCATCTTATTAATGGCCAATGACAATCTTACTCTCCCGCTTCTTTCCATGACCAAAGGCGCCAAAGCGCTGGCACGTTTCAGCTGCAGCTGCGGAACCTTTTTCCATTGCAACCTGGGCATTTCCATGTGCGACATATTCTTTTAAAAAGATCGCTACAAACGTATCCCCAGCTCCAAGTGTATCCACTACATCGGTCTCGACAATACCCTGATCATAAACCTGAAGGGAATCCGAGAACAATGATCCTTCAGAGCCTCTAGTAACGACAACATTTGGTGTACCTGCCTTGTGTACCTTCGTAATTAACGCATTGCATTCCTCTTTGGTTAAATCTCCACCAGAGAAAATTGCATATTTCACATATGGACAAACCTGTTTTAAATAGTCATCATCATATTTGGTTGAAAAATCAAACGAAATATCGATGTATTTTTGCAATAATGGCAACTCTTTCTCCAAATGACTAAAAACGCTTGTATGCAGCAGCGAAAAGGTTTGAATATATTCTAGTTCCTCATCGGTAAGATTCAATTTTAGCTGCTGTTGGACTCCGCCTTTATTGGAGCCGACAAACTTCCGATCCCCAAGATCATCGAGTGTGACAAGCGCTTCACCTGACGGACCAATCGCTCTTCGTACCCTTGAAACATTGAGATTTTCCAACTTTAACGAGTTAACAATATGATCGCCCTCTTCATCATTGCCGACAATCCCAATATAGGAAACCTCATCAACACCATAACGTTTCCAAAAGACCGCCACATTTACAGCATTCCCGCCTGGAAACATCTCACCAAGGTCATCATAAAAATCTACTACATTATCTCCTACTGCTATCAATCTCATAATTGAAACCTCCCATATGGTGAATAAGAGAAAGATACCTCTTGTATCTTTCTCTAAATCTTATTAATAAGCCACTGTACGATAATATCTTCTAATCTCTAAAGAATGATTACGTTTATCTTCTAAATGGACACTCAGTCTTTGGAGAAGCGTCGATGTAACGATTGGTGATAAATATTTGCGGAACTCTTCATTAATTCCTTCTAGCTCAAACGCCTTTGTATCGATTACGGTCAATTTCTTTGTATACTTCTCAGCAAAAGCCTCAACACGGTCCATCAACGGGCGTGATTCATCTTCACCCTTAAGTAAAAGAACGCTCGTGTCTTCTTCCACTAGTTCCAAGGTGCCATGGAAGAATTCTGCTGCATGAATCGATTTTGTTTTAATCCATTGCATTTCTTCCAATACACACATCGCATAGGAGTAGGCACGTCCCCAGGTATTTCCGGAACCAACTACCATATGATAAGGCTCATCCTTATAAGCGACAGCAAAAGCTTCCGCCTTGTCTTCAAACTGTTCTTTTGCCTCGATTAATCGTTCTGGAAGAGCTTCCAACTGTGCTGCAAACTCCTCATAACGAGGGAAATCTCCATTTTTATTCATTAATTTAAAAATAAGTAAATAGAGAACTAGTTGATTCCCATCGCTGGCAAAGTCATTTTCTGCAAAATTAACGATTGGAAAATCAACTGTGTCAGCAAGCGGTTTATTGTACTCACCTGTCAATCCAATTGTTGTTGCGCCTTTTTCTTTACAATATTTCGCTGCTGCTACTGTCTCCTGCGTTGTACCTGATAGAGAAGATAGAATGACAAGCGATTGTTCACTTAGTTGTTTATGATTCTGTAGGACAACTTCTGCTGCGATTTCGGCATAGGCTGGAATCGTAGATGTTGAATTAATCATAAATTCAAATGGATAAAAGGTCGCAACAGCACCGCCTGATCCAATTAAGAAAATATTTTTAAACCCATTCTCATAAACCTCGTCCACTACCTTTTCAATTTCTTCGCGCAGCCCTACTGCACCGCCGGTTACCTTCAAATACTTCTCTCTACTAAAGTTTAACAATCTCATTCACTCCTTATTAAAATTAATATGTTATAAAACGTTATATACAAGATAATAATAGTGGGGCACTGATTGTCCCCGGTCTCTTATTATCCTTTTACACTTCCCTCGGCCAAGCCTCTGACAAAATACTTCTGCATCATCAGGAAGATGGCAATCAATGGTATGGCGGAAATGACCAGTCCAGCTAGTAAGACTCCCCAGTTTGTATTTAATGCATCTTTGAAAACTAATAAACCGGAAGTAATCGGCTTTACCTCTTCTGTTTGAATGAAAAGCATTGAGAATAAAAACTCATTCCATGAATAATAAGCAGTTAAAATGACACCCGTAAACATGATCGGTTTGCTCATTGGAAGAAATATTCTCACAAAAACATCTATACTCGTAGCCCCGTCGAGATAAGCTGATTCTTCCAATTCTTTCGGAATTCCGAGGAAAAATGAACGAATCAACAGAACCGTTAATGGAATTCGATAGGCTGTAAACGTTAAAATCAGTGCCCAATAGGTATCAAAAATCCCCATCTTTTGAATTAATTCATAGAGTGGAATTAAACCGCTTTGCGGGGAAAACATCAGACCAGCTGTCACAAATAGGAGCAGGAACTTTCCTCCTTTTATTTGGAAACGGGTCAAACCGTATGCACATAACGAGCTAATCAAAACCGTTAAAATACATGTGCCAATCGTAATGATCAAGCTATTAACGAAGTAGCTCGAAACCCCTTGTTCCCACGCAGCACTATAATTTGAAAACAGCCATTCTTTTGGAAGCCCCCAAGTATCGTTATAAATTTCTGTTGTATTTTTAAAGGAATTGACAACCATCCAAAAGATTGGATAGGCGATCGCAACAAAGTAAAGAAGTAGAAATAGAAAGATGATCCCAACGACGATGGAGAAGCCTTGTTTATGTTTTTTCGCTTTCGCACTGATTTTCGCAGGCTTTGCGATCGTTGCATTCGGACTCACCACTCCTGAATCTCCCTGTGATTCAATCGGTTTCATTTTTACTCCTCCCCTGTTTTTACGAACTTATTTTGTAGAAAATAGAAGATTAATGTGATACCCAAAATTACGTTTGCTATAGCAGAAGCAAATCCCGGTTGATTGTCAATAAACGCCTTTTGGTATAGATAGGTACTAAAGACTTGTGAAGAGTTATTTGGACCGCCAGCCGTTAATACGTATACTTCACTAAACACTAAGAATGAACCTGTTACGGTATAGATTAATAGCACAAAGGTCATTTCTTTTACCTGTGGAACTGTAATGCTAAAAAATGTGCGGATTTTTCCTGCTCCATCGATGGTAGCTGCTTCATATAATTCCCCTGGGACTTTTTGGACGGCCAACACATACAACATAACGGTGTAGCCAAGGCTTTGCCATTGAGAAACACCTATAACAGCGAAAATTGATGTTTTCGGATCCCCAAGCCAGCCTCTTGCCCAGTCACCCAAGCCAATTGCTTTAAGAAAACCATTTAGTAACCCAACCTCTGGATTATAGATGAAACTAAAGAGGATCCCAATTACGGTCATGGAAATAAGAACAGGAATAAAAAAAGTTGTTCGAAAGAATGTGGAAAATCTTCTGAAGATCTTGTCTTCTAATATCGCTGCAATCACTAATCCAAGACCAACTTGAATAATAACGGAGATAAAAGCGTAAAATAGATTGTTTTTAAGTACTGTAAAAAAGACGGGATCTTTAAAGAGGTGTACATAATTTTGTAGTGCTACAAATTTTCGATCTAAAGTAAATGGATTCCATTCATAAAAGCCATTTATTACATTTCGAACTAATGGATAATAAACAAATAATGCAAGCATAAGAATGGCCGGTGCTATGTATAAAACTGGGACAACTCGTGACTTGTGCATTCTATACCCCTCCCATCAATATCTATTAAAATATGTCGGTTTAAGAGGATCAAGGACTCCGCTAAACCGACATTTTAATAGATTTCATGTCTTCCTTTATTGATTTACTTGTTTCGCTGCATCCTGAACATTCTTCATGACTTGTTCTGGTGTCATGCTGCCGCCAAGCATAGCTTGTACCCCATCACCATATGGCTTAAATACTCTGCTGTCTAATGCGCTGTCAGTCCAAATGGCCATATTCTTTGCGCTCTTGATTAAATCCATTGCTTCGACTTCATGATCCGTCGCGCTATTCGCATTCACCGCACCATCCACCGTACTTGCCAAACCTGTATCTTTGATTAGTTTCTCTCCATTAACTTTAGAAGTCATAAACTCCAAGAACTCCATTGCTTCTTTCGGATGTTTCGATTTACTATGAACCATAAATCCTTCAGGTGCACCAATTAAGCCTTCTTGGTCACCTTTCGCTCCTGCAATGGTCGGTACTTTAAAGGTTCCCCATTTAAATGTAGCGTCTTTCATAAAGGTAATTTCCAATGATTCAAGGAATGTTACCGCTGCTTTGCCGCCAAGGAATAGGTTTCTTGCTTCGTCATGGGCAATCGCATTTGGATTATCATTCATATACGTTTTTAATTCATTTAATTTCTTTAATGCTTCTACATATCCAGGGTCTGTAAACTGGGCCCCTTTATAGCTTAAATCCTTATCTAAAACTTCCTTCGGTACTAGTCTCTGATTCAATGCTGTTACATAGTGAGCAGCAGCCCATGGTGCTTTATTCCCTAAAATAAGTGGTGTCGTTCCGCTCTTTTTAATGACAGCAAGGTCCTGAATAAATTCATCCCATGTCGTTGGTGCCTTTAAATTTAGCTTGTCAAACAAGTCTTTGTTGTAGAAGAATAACTTACTGTCAGTAAATAGTGGAACACCATAGACTTTATCATCCTTTTTAAAGAAATTTACTTGTGAACCAATTAATTTACCTGACCAATCTTTGTTCTCGTCATAGTATTTCGAGAGATCTAATGCTACACCATCCCGGATAAACTTTTGACCATATTCTCCTGCCCAAGTAAAGAAAACATCCGGCGGATTTTGACTTCCAAGAAGAACATTTGCTTTTTGCTTATAATCATCATTTAATGCGGTTACTTCTTTAATTTGAATGTTAGGGTGCTGCTTTTCAAAATCTGCAATCACACTCTTAAAGTAAGACTTGTATGGCTCATTTGGCCAACGGTAAAAAAATGTAATGGTTGTCTTTCCGTTTGCTGAATTTGAACTCGTGCTTTTCGAGGAACATCCGGCTAAAAATATGGACATTACCAAAAGGATACCAACTGCTAGATTAAGCCAACGTTTCATATACAAGATCCCCCTAATTAGTCTATAAACTATCAAATTACCAGATTAACCGCTTACAATTTCAAAATATGTCTTCTAAGTATCATTACACCCCACTGTCTCAGCGATTTTCCTATCACTTAATGTATTATAATATAATATTACATTCTATAACGTTTCACGTCAATATCAAAATAGCTTAAACTTTCAAACTATTTATTGTAAATTTAAAAAGAACCATTAATTCCAGCTCTTCTCATTAGAAAACGGTATATCAAAATAATTCTTTCCTATCTATAAATACCACAAAATCAGCAAATTTAATAGTAATAATATTATCTTTTTTCAAAATACTCTATACACCAGATAGAGTAACAAAAAACCCCTCCAAAAAGGAGGGGTTCTTATCTAAAAACATAATTATCTTTTATCCGATACGGCGAGGCGGTTGATGGCACGTTGAAGAGCTAGTTCAGCACGCTTGAAATCAATATGTTCCTGCTGTGCTTGTTGAAGACGCTGTTCAGCGCGTTCCTTCGCCCTTAGGGCACGATCAACATCAATATCAGCTGCATTTTCCGCTGCTTGAGCTAAAATCGTCACTTGATCCGGACGAACTTCTAAAAATCCGCCGCTCACTGCGATCTGCTCTTGTTTACCGCCGCCTAACTTCAGACGAACAGCACCAATTTCAAGCGGGGCAACCAAGGGAATGTGGCCAGGCAAAATACCGAGTTCGCCACTTTTAGCTTTTGTACTAACCATTTCCACATCTGATTCATACACCGGGCCATCGGGAGTAACAACATTGACTTTAATCGTCTTCATTTTTTACCCTCCTGGCTGGAATTAGACCTCTACGCCCATGCGTTTAGCAGACTCAACCACTTCTTCGATGCGGCCGACAAGACGGAATGCATCTTCAGGAAGGTGGTCGTATTTACCGTCAAGGATTTCTTTGAATCCTTTAACCGTTTCTTTAACCGGCACATAAGATCCAGGCTGGCCAGTGAACTGCTCAGCAACGTGGAAGTTTTGTGATAAGAAGAACTGGACACGACGAGCACGAGCTACGGTTAACTTATCATCATCAGAAAGTTCGTCCATACCCAAGATCGCAATGATATCCTGTAATTCACGGTAACGCTGTAAGGTTTGCTGTACTTGACGAGCAACACTGTAGTGCTCTTCACCAACGATTTCAGGTGACAATGCACGAGAAGTCGATGCTAACGGGTCCACCGCAGGGTAGATACCCATCTCAGAAAGCTTACGCTCAAGGTTTGTTGTTGCATCTAAGTGAGCGAAAGTAGTAGCCGGAGCCGGGTCAGTATAGTCATCGGCTGGTACGTAAATCGCTTGGATCGAAGTAACAGAACCTTTTGTTGTTGAAGTAATACGTTCTTGTAATTTACCCATTTCAGTAGCAAGTGTCGGCTGGTAACCAACGGCAGATGGCATACGGCCAAGTAACGCGGAAACCTCAGAACCTGCTTGTGTGAAACGGAAAATGTTATCGATGAACAATAACACGTCTTGGCCTTGCTCATCACGGAAATATTCAGCCATGGTCAAACCAGTCAAGGCAACACGCATACGTGCACCAGGAGGCTCGTTCATTTGTCCGAATACCATCGCAGTTTGCTTAATAACGCCGGAATCCGTCATTTCATGGAAAAGGTCGTTCCCTTCACGAGTACGCTCCCCTACACCAGCAAATACGGAAATACCGCTGTGCTCTTGTGCGATGTTATTGATCAATTCCTGGATTAATACGGTTTTACCTACACCGGCACCACCAAACAGACCGATCTTACCACCTTTAATATATGGAGCAAGAAGGTCAACTACCTTAATACCAGTTTCAAGAATTTCAACCTCAGTTGAAAGATTTTCATAGGTTGGTGCTTCACGGTGAATCGGATCACGGCGAGCGCCTGCAGGAATTTCATCCTTAAGGTCAATTACTTCCCCTAATACGTTAAATACACGGCCAAGAGTTGGTTCCCCAACCGGTACAGAAATCGGTGCACCTGAATCCAATACTTCCAAACCACGAGTTAACCCGTCAGTAGAAGCCATTGCAATCGTACGAACTGTATCATCACCTAAATGAAGGGCTACTTCAAGGGTTAGGTTGACTGATTCAGAACTAATTTTCAATGCATTATAGATCTCAGGCAATTGGGCGTTATCAAACTTAACGTCAACAACCGGACCCATAATCTGAACAATGCGTCCCTTGTTCATCATTTTCCCTCCTTACTTACTTTTTTGATCCAAAACCCCTTTTTTAAAAAGGAACTTATCGAATCACACCGAACTCTGATTTCGGCCTGAAACTTGTTCACAGCAATGAATCACGATCCATCAACTGTTACAAGTCACAGACACGAAATAAGGTTCATTTTTCAAAAAACGGTCTATTCAAGTGCCGCCGCACCGCCGACGATTTCGGTAATTTCTTGCGTAATCGCTGCCTGGCGGGCACGGTTATACATAAGTGTATAGTTACGAATTAATTCTTTTGCATTATCGGTTGCATTCTTCATTGCCGTCATCCGGGCAGCATGCTCACTGGCTTTGCTGTCTAACAGCGCGCCATAGATTAGGCTCTCGGCATATTGCGGCAGGAGAACTTCGAGAATTTCTTCGGCAGACGGCTCGAATTCATACGAAATCAGCTTGCCAGTCGGTTTAATTTCCGAAAGCGGCAACAGCTTCTTTTCGGTTACTTCTTGCGAAATTGCGCTTATATAATGATTGTAATATAGATAAATTTCATCAAATGTACCATCAGCAAACATGCCAACTGTGCTCGATGCAATATCTTTAATGTCAGCAAATGAAGGTTGGTCTGAAATACCAATGATTTCAAGTGCTACTTTGATGCCGCGCTTCACGAAGAAGTCCCGGGCAACACGACCGATGGCAATAATCGCAAATTCGTCATTAGACTTATGATTTTGTTGAATGGTTTGGTTTACACGTCTTAAGACGTTACTGTTAAACGCACCCGCAAGACCACGGTCAGATGACATAACGATATAGCCTGTCTTCTTAACAGGACGTGCCTGTAGCATTGGGTGATTTACACCCTTACTGCCAAGCGCAATCGCTGCGGTTACCTCTTGGATTTTTTCCATGTAAGGGACGAATGATTTCGCATTCATCACCCCGCGGTTCCATTTTGCAGCAGAGGTCATTTCCATTGCTTTGGTAATTTGACTCGTCTTTTTCGTTGAATTAATACGAGTTTTTATATCGCGTAATGATGCCATTTTAAGTTCTCACCACCCTCACTAAAAGTGTTCAATGTTAGCCATGAATTACTCGGAAACTGCAAACGTCTTTTTGAAGGCGTTGATCGCAGATGCCCAATCGTCATCAGAAGGAAGATCCTTCGTTTTGGTAATATGGTCTAACAACTCTTTGCGATTGTGGTCTAACCATGTTAGGAATTCAGCTTCGAAGCGACGGATATCTTGTAATGGGATATCATCTAAGAAGCCGCGTGTTAATGCATATAGGATCGCTACTTGTTTTTCAACAGATAACGGCTTGTTCAAGTCTTGTTTTAGCACCTCAACGGTACGTGCACCACGATTCAGCTTCGCTTGGGTTGCTTTATCAAGGTCAGAACCAAATTGAGCAAATGCTTCTAGCTCACGGTATGAAGCAAGGTCAAGACGCAGTGTACCTGCAACCTTCTTCATCGCTTTGATCTGTGCCGATCCACCTACACGAGATACGGAAAGACCTGCGTTGATCGCTGGGCGAACACCGGAGAAGAAAAGGTCTGATTGTAAGAAAATTTGTCCATCTGTGATGGAGATAACGTTTGTTGGAATATAGGCAGAAACGTCACCTGCTTGTGTTTCGATAAATGGCAGTGCAGTGATTGAACCCGCGCCAAGGCTGTCGTTCAATTTCGCTGCACGTTCTAATAAACGGCTGTGCAAGTAGAATACATCCCCTGGATATGCTTCACGACCTGGAGGACGGCGAAGTAACAAGGAAAGCTCACGGTATGCAGATGCTTGTTTTGTTAAGTCATCATATACGATTAATACGTGCTTACCGTTGAACATAAATTCTTCACCCATTGATACGCCCGCATATGGTGCCAAGAACAGCATTGGAGCTGGTTGTGATGCAGATGCAGACACAACGATTGTGTAATCTAATGCGCCATTTTTACGAAGGGTTTCAACCGCACCGCGTACTGTTGATTCCTTTTGCCCAATGGCAACATAGATACAGATCATGTTTTGGCCTTTTTGGTTCAAGATTGTATCGATGGCAACGGAAGTTTTACCTGTTTGACGGTCACCAATGATTAACTCACGCTGACCACGGCCGATCGGCACAAGTGCGTCAATCGCTTTAATACCTGTTTGTAATGGCTCATGAACGGATTTACGCGCCATAACGCCCGTTGCTACTTGCTCAATAGGGCGAGTTTTTGTTGTATTGATTGGACCCATACCATCAATTGGTTGTCCTAATGAGTTTACTACACGTCCGATTAACTCTTCACCAACCGGAACCTCCATGATGCGGCCTGTACGGCGTACTTCGTCACCTTCACGGATATCAGTGAAAGGTCCAAGGATGATAATACCGACGTTATTTTCTTCAAGGTTTTGTGCCATACCCATAACGCCGTTTGAAAATTCAACTAGTTCTCCAGCCATAACGTTGTCAAGACCGTGAACACGAGCGATACCGTCACCAACGGTGATAACCGTACCAACATCTGTTACTTGAATTTCCGCCTGATAGTTTTCAATTTGCTTTTTTATCAGGGCACTGATTTCTTCAGCTTTGATGCTCATGAGTTTCACCCCTATCTACAAATCTTAGCTTAACAATTTACGTTGCAAACGATCGAGCTTGCCGCGCAAGCTGCCGTCATATATACGATTTCCGATGCGGACCTTCACGCCGCCAAGTAATTCGGAATCCACGATATTTTCAATTCTGAGAGACTGCTTGCCAACTTTTGCTGCAAAAGTAGCAGAGATCGCCTCACGCTCAGCATCTGAAAGCGGGCGCACGCTGGAGACTTCAGCTTCAGCAACACCGGATGCTTCATATGCAAGCTCAATAAACTGGTCGACCACTTCAACAATTTCACCTTCACGGTGGCGGTCCATTAGAATCATTAATGTATTAACAACAAATCCATTAATGTTTGCAAAAGCCTGTTTTAAAATGGCTTTTTTGTTTTCCTTTGAAAGTTTTAAAGAGCTGAGAACAGCCTTTAAATCCTTATTCGTTTGGATTACTTCTTTTACTACACGAAGATCTTCTTCTACTTGACTTAGAACCTGTTGTTCTTTAGCAATTTGAAAAAGTGCCGACGCATAGCGCTTTGCTACGATGGAGTTACTCATCGGCGTTCTCCTGCCTCTTTAATATATTCGTTGATGAGTTGATCCTGATCTTGGGTATTCAACTCTTTCTCAATAACCTTAGAGGCGATTAATACAGACAAGGAAGCAACTTGTTCGCGAATTGCGGCCATTGCTTTTTCCTTTTGCTGATCAATCTCAAGCTTTGCAGCTTCTTTCACGCGTTCTGCTTCTGTGCGGGCAATCGCAATGATTTCCTCACGCTGAACATCGCCTTGTTTTTTTGCATTTTCGATTAAGCTTTGTGCTTCTGTACGTGCTTCTTTTAAAAGGCTTCTTTGCTCTTCTAAAAGCTTTTGCGCTTCAACACGGCTTCCTTCAGCCGCATTAATTTCACCTGCAATATGGTCTTCACGCTGCTTCATGATGCCCATTAATGGACCCCACGCGAATTTTTTAAGCAATGCTAACAAAATTAAGAAAACTACTAGTTGGAAAATACTATCTCCACCATTGAAATGGCCTGCGCTTTCTGCAGCACCTAGGACAAATAGATTGCCTGATAACACCACGGGTTCACTCCCTTCAAGAGTCGTTCGCTACTCGAAAAAGTATGTTCTCTATTGCACAAACATAAATGGCGAAGGTGTCTCTTCTTCCTCTCCGCCACTTGGGATTTTTCTCTCTACTAATTAACGTCCTAAAACCATGAACGCGATAACAACGCCGATGATCGGTAATGCTTCAACTAACGCAACCCCGATAAACATTGTTGTTTGTAATAAACCACGAGCTTCTGGTTGACGAGCGATACCTTCAACTGTACGTCCAACGATTAAACCGTTACCAATACCTGCGCCTACTGCTGCCAAACCAATTGCAATTGCTGCTGCTATAAGATTCATTATAATGTTCCTCCTTAAAAATGTATGAATAATTTAGTGTTTAAAAATATATTAATGGTCGTGACTCACTTTGTGAGACAAGTAAACCATTGTTAACATGGTAAAAATGTATGCCTGGATCGTTCCGACGAATACGGAGAAACCTTGCCAAACAAGGGTTAATGGTACGGCTGCTATCATACCAGCTACTCCGGTCCAAGCTAAGCCTCCCGCTAAAAGCGATAGAAGCAATTCACCTGCGTAAATGTTCCCATAAAGACGCAGACCAAGCGTTAATGTGTTCGCGAATTCTTCAATAATTTTCAACGGGAACAAGAATCCCATTGGGCTGAAGAATCCCTTTCCATATCCAGCTGCACCTTTTAGCTTTACACCATAATAATGGGAAAGCGCAACGACCATTACGGCCAGCGATAATGTGACAGCAGGATCGGCTGTTGGTGATTTCCACCAAAGCTTACCATCAACGGAGATAGAAAATGGAAGACCTAGCATATTAGATACAAAGATATACAAAATTAAGGTAAGTCCAAGGATGTGGAATCTTCCGCCTTCCTTCCAATCCATCGTACTGTTGATGATTCCTTTGACGAAGTCCATCACCCATTCAAAGAAGTTTTGCATGCCTGTCGGCTTCATCGCAAGCTTCCGGGTAGATAGAACAGCAATGATAAAAACAATGAGACTTGCTACAAGAATCATTAGATCATTCGCCAAGTTAAAGGTTAGTCCCCCAAATGTTACTAAAGGAGCTTCATGATGCATCTATGTTCACCTCACTTCCCTTATCATTTATGAAAATGCAATGCATGATAAAAATAATCTATCATAATGACAATATAGGATGTCATTAGTCCCATAACCACACTGACTACATGAAAGTAATTGGGCCATCTCATGGCAATAATCACTGCGATCGCGGCTGTCGCCATTCTTTGCAGCGAGCCGAGCGATTTCATTTTTTTACCTTTATCAAAGGCCTTGTCGAACTTCTCTGTTTTCTTGGTTAACATCCAGATGTTCAGAAAACTAAAGCATGTCCCAAGAATTAATCCTAAAAATACAGTTTTGTAGGAGGTAAACCCCCATCCAAGCACGAATATAGATAACAAGTACAAATTCCATTTTCGCTGCCTAGTAAATATCTCTCTAAAATCCGGCATAATCATTTATCTCCCGAGAAAAAATGGCGAATCGAAACAAGCATGGCATAGGTTCCCGCTGCTAATCCGATTAACAATCCGATAATTAAGAAAATTGGCTCGGTACCCCACTGATGGTCCAACCATCTTCCTGCAAAAATACCAATGAGAATGGAACCTACTAACTGGGAGACAATTGCGGACATTAAAGCCATAGCTTGAAATGGATTGCGGTTGTTTTTACGCATCATTATCGCATCCTCACCATAAGAGAATGTGAACCGGGCTTTATGGCAAATCACCAAGGAAATTAACACTTTCTTGAATGTGAAAACCTTATCATTTACACCCTTTGTAAGCATACAATAGGCAATATGTAAAGTCAATGAGTTTCCACGAAATATTCACTTGCAATTTTCAGCTTTTCACGATATATTAGGATACTAAAAATTATCAGAAAATTTAATATATACCTATACTCTTCCCCTTAGAAATTTTTTTGAAAAAACTTACCTAGGAGGACACACAGTTAGTTAATACGGCCAAGTTTTAAAAAGGTTTCACTTTCTTTTTAAAAATTTACTGCTGCCGTTTTTCGATTTTTAACATCGTTTCAATGAAATCCTCTTTACCGGCCTTTTTCGCAAAAACTTTGGCAAGGTATACCCCGTCCTCCGGAAGATTCTCATTTTCAATTTTCTTTTGAATCAATCCTTTTTTGACATTTTCAATGGAATCTAAAAAACCGACAAAGCGATAATCACCGGGATCGAACAAGGCAATGCCGAACTCCTCGGCTCCCCCCGGAAGGTAAACCTCATATAAGTACTGCCCCGGAGCATCACCTTCCCCAAAGGAAAATCCCATTACCCTCGGGTAATTTGGTTCTTCGAGTACATAGATATATGGAATATGGATGAGGGTGGATCCCGCCTTAAGCTTGATGTAACCATCATGAATTTTATTTTTAATGCTTTGCGGGTCGACCCTCAGTTCAATTGCAACATCCTTGGTTTCCTTAGGTGCCAAGGTAAACGAAAGCGGAATTTTCCACGATAGTCCCTCTGTTCGCTCTGGAACATCAAAGGAATATCTCTTTGTTGCATTGCTTGTATTTTCAACGTGTAAAAGGGTTTTATGAACATCCCGCTGTTCTGTAAATTTACCAAAGTGAATCGAGCTCGGTGTCACAAGCGATTCCGTTTTTACCGCCTCGGGCACTTGAATCCTCCCTGCTCCCTGCTCGTAAGTCCGATACGGAGTATTTGCATTTTTAAACAGTGTCTTGGCTGTATTCATCAAGGAAGCTTTTATTTGCTGTGGCGTCCAGTCTGGGTGGGCCTGTTTGATTAAGGCACAGGCACCGGCGACATGCGGTGCTGCCATACTTGTGCCCTGTAACGAAAGATAGCCGCCCGGTACGGTTGAGTTAATCGCAACCCCGGGAGCCACGATATCTGGTTTTACCTCCCATGTTCCGGTTACTGGACCTCGAGAACTAAACTCTGCCATCCGGTCCTTTTCTTCTTTTTGGATAATCCGCATTGTGATAGACGTTTCTTTTAATAACTGCTCCCCGTCATGCTTTGAAATGGACCCGACGGGAAGCGGTAGCAACGTTTCTAAATTTCCGATAAAATTTCCGCTCATATTATTGTAGATGAGTACAGCCTTGGCCCCCGCCTTTTGGGCGTTTTTAGCCTTTTCAGTAAAGGTTAAGCGGCCGCGCTTAATGAGAACGATTTTGCCCGCAACATTTTTCAAGTCTTCCTTCTTGCCAATTCCACCATCGACGATTGTATACGAGCGGTCCAACTCCCATTTTTCCGAACCTTCCATTGGCTGAATTCGGATTTTTTTCCGCGTTCCTTCTATTAATAAGGACGGTATTTTCATGGTGGGTGTCGAGGCCCCGACGGAGATTGCTTTTGATGCCGTTCCGGGTGAACCGACTGTCCAAATATTCGGGCCGGCATTGCCATTTGCCGCCACCGCGACAATTCCTTTGTCGACGGCGCGGTTGAGCGCGAGGCTAATCGGCAGATCCGGACCGTTGACATCATTTCCAAGGGAAAGATTCATGATATCGACCTTATCCTTAATGGCTTGATCGATCGCAGCAATAACTTGCTCCGTCGTTCCGCCCCCTCCTGGTCCGAGTGCCCGATAAGCAATAATCTTCGCCTCTGGGGCAACACCGCGGATTTTACCATTAGCGGCGATGATTCCCGCAACATGTGTACCGTGAATGGTCGCTTTGCCAATAGCACGGGTTTCCATAGGATCCTTGTCGTTATCAACAAGGTCGTGTCCACCGCCATAGTTGCGCCGAAGGTCGGGATGGGTGTAATCCACACCGGTATCGATGACCGCGACAGTGATTCCTTTGCCAGTGAGGCGTTGATTTTTCGGTGAAAATAATCCGCGTACCTCTTCCCCTCCAATGATTTTGACGCTCTCCTCAGTCTGGGCCTGGTAACTGGTTACGGGAGACACGTTTAGAATTTTAACGTTTTCTGCTAGTTTTGTGATGGCCGCGCGGTTGCCCTCAATGGAAAATCCTGTGATGGCTTCCGTAAAAATACGGCGCAGTTTGATGTCCTTGTATGATGTGAGGAACTGTTTGATTTGTTCTTTAGTTTGTGGTTGTTTTGTAACGACGATGGCGACGGTTTGCTGATTTGGGATCGGCGGTGTGATCAGTTTCCTTGTTTGGGATTGGATTGGTGCGGGTATGGTGATGGATGTAATTAGAATAATGGCTAGAATAAGTTTCTTCATTTTGCTGATTTCCCCTTTTTTCATAGGGTTTTCTTTGGGTGAAGGAAATATGCAGGAGGATTTTTTGGGGAGGGGATATCTGTGGTGGAGTTTACCCTCCACTTTTACCAAAATACCTTCCGCTACCCATTTCCCCAATAAAAAAAGAGACCTTTTTCAAAAAAAGATCTCTCAAAAAATTATTTCGTTCCAAACAACCGATCTCCAGCATCGCCTAGTCCTGGTACGATATAGCCGTGGTCATTTAGCTTTTCATCTAACGCTGCAATATAGATATCAACATCCGGGTGAGCCGTTTTCACCGCTTCGACTCCCTCTGGTGCAGCAATCAAGCACATAAACTTGATATGTTTCGCGCCGCGCTTCTTCAACGAGTTGATTGCTTCATTGGCTGAACCGCCAGTTGCCAGCATTGGATCAACGACGATGAAATCACGTTCTTCCACATCACTTGGAAGTTTTGCATAGTATTCAACTGGCTTAAGTGTTTCCGGATCACGGTAAAGACCGATATGGCCTACCTTCGCTGCCGGAATTAATTTCAAAATCCCATCAACCATTCCAATCCCTGCGCGCAGAATCGGAACAAGACCGATTTTCTTCCCGGAAAGAACCTTTGATTGGGCCGGACAAACCGGTGTTTCAATCGTAATATCTTCAAGCGGCATATCCCTCGTGATCTCAAAAGCCATAAGTGTTGCCACTTCGTCTACCAATTCCCTGAACTCTTTCGTTCCTGTGTTTTTATCACGTATGTATGTAAGCTTATGCTGAATGAGTGGGTGGTCGAAGACGTAAACCTTTGCCACAAAAATCGCCCCTTTTATAAAAAATTTAACATCAAACACTTCGTCTAATTTTACAGAAAAACCCCCAATAGAGCAAATAAAAATCGACCTTTTTTATAAAAAGGCCGATTCCCAAAAATCTTAATATTCAGGATATAAAACAAATTTGCTCGTTAACGCTTCAACGCGCTTGCTAGCTTCTTCAAGCTTCGCTTTGTCTTCATGGTTTTTCAAAGTAAACGCAATAATCGATGCAATTTCATCCATATCCTCTAAACCGAAACCGCGGCTTGTAACAGCTGCAGTACCAATACGGACACCGCTTGTTACAAATGGGCTGTTTTGATCGTAAGGAATGGTATTTTTGTTAACGGTAATTCCTACTTCATCAAGGACATGCTCAGCCACTTTACCAGTTAAGCCAAGAGTCGTTACATCCACTAATAATAAGTGGTTGTCCGTTCCGCCGGAAACAAGCTTTAAGCCTTCTTTTTGCAGACCTTCAGCAAGACGTTTTGCGTTCGCAATAATGTTTCCTGCATACTCTTTAAAGCTGTCCTGCAATGCTTCGCCAAAAGCAACCGCTTTTGCAGCAATCACATGCATTAATGGACCGCCCTGGATTCCAGGGAAAATGGACTTATCAATCTTTTTCGCAAACTCTTCACGGCAAAGAATCATCCCGCCGCGTGGGCCTCTTAAGGTTTTATGCGTAGTAGTCGTAACAAAATCTGCATATGGAACAGGATTTGGGTGAAGACCTGCCGCAACAAGACCTGCAATATGAGCCATATCCACCATTAAATAGGCGCCCACTTCATCAGCGATTTCACGGAATTTTTTAAAGTCAATTTCGCGAGGATATGCGCTGGCACCCGCAACAATCAATTTCGGCTTATGCTGGCGAGCTTTTTCTAAAACATCCTCATAATTGATGCGGTGTGTTTCTTCATCTACACCGTACTCAACGAAATTATATTGAACACCACTGAAGTTTACCGGACTTCCGTGTGTTAAGTGACCGCCGTGTGAAAGGTTCATCCCTAGAACGGTATCGCCTTGCTCAAGAATTGTGAAGTAAACAGCCATGTTTGCTTGTGCACCGGAGTGTGGCTGTACGTTCGCATGCTCTGCACCGAAGATTGCTTTCGCACGGTCACGCGCTAAATCTTCTACGATATCAACATATTCGCAGCCGCCATAATAGCGTTTTGCCGGATATCCTTCGGCATATTTATTAGTTAAAACAGACCCCTGTGCTTCCATAACCGCTTCGCTTACAAAGTTTTCTGATGCAATTAATTCAATCTTCGCGCGCTGACGTCCTAATTCCTGTTGAATTGCCTGAAATACCTGCTCGTCCTGCTGTGATAAGTGCTTCATAAAGATCCCCCTTTATTGGTTAAAATCCGCTATTCAGTTAAAATCAACCTCATTTTAACATAGTTTTTTGGTTATCGAAAAAGAAAGAATATTTGAATTTTTGGAATTGCTTTCATGAAAAAATGCTTATTAGCTACAGCTCAAATTCTCACTTTTACGCTCGTATACGGCTCTTTCCCCACCAATGAGTTTTGGCCGTGTCCGTGCAAGCGTTACGTGGGCATGTCCCACCATTTTTTGCTTCACGCGAACGGGTACAGCGACATGTTTTAAATGCATGCCGATAAAGGTTTGGCCGATATCAATTCCCGCATCCGCCTTGATAAATTCCACGACGACTGCATCCGTCATTTTTTCAAATGCGTACGTTGCCATTGCCCCGCCTGCTTTTCGTACGGGCACAACCGAAACCTCGTCCAATTTCCGTTCGTTCGCTGTTGCCCTTTCGATCACCAATGCACGGTTTAAATGCTCGCAGCATTGGAAGGCCAAACGAATTCCAGTCTTCTCCTGAAATTGTTTTAACTGGCGAAAAATCATTTCCGCGACCTCTAACGTACCGGATGTGCCGATTTTTTCGCCCATGACCTCGCTTGTACTGCAGCCGACCACCAAGAGCTGACCCGGTTTTAAGTCGGCCTGGTCGTTAAACTCTGACAGTATCGCTTCTAATTCCTGTTCCCACTTCTTTATCATGATTTTCGCCCCTTATTTTGGGATATTAAAGATGCTTATTTTCAATTTCAGTAATTTTGTTGACACGATTGGCATGTCGGCCACCTTCAAACTCGCCTGTCAGCCAAATTTGCGCGATATCTCTCGCAAGACCGGGGCCAATCACGCGCTCTCCCATTGTTAAAATATTGCTGTCATTATGGGCACGTGTTGCCTTTGCACTGAATGTATCATGAACAATTGCCGCACGAATTCCTTTTACTTTGTTTGCCGCAATGCACATGCCAATGCCGGTGCCGCAAATCAAAATGCCGCGGTCAAACTCGCCGTTTGCTACTTTTTCCGCAACCGGCAGGGCATAGTCGGGATAATCGACGGATGTTTCGCAGTCACAGCCAAAGTCCTGATATTCGATGCCCAATTCATCTAGTAAATGAGCGATTTCCTTGCGAATATTCACGCCGCCATGATCTGATGCCAATGCTACCTTCATAAAAATACCCCCAGATTTAAATTTACTCTGCCTACATTTTGACATACCCGGAGAAAAAGATAAAGTTTCTTACCATCACAAAAAAGGCCCTCCAATTAAGATGGAGAGCCAGCCTTACGTATGCTTCGTTATTTTTTCAATAACGATATCAATTAATTTTTCAAGCTCCTGAAAGGTTTCGCGATAAATAGAGACGTTCCCGCCATAGGGATCACTTACATCTTGAAAGACGGTTTCTCCGGTATATTCCTTAAGGGTAAAAAGCTTCGCCGCCGATTCCGGATAATAATTCAAAATCGCGCCCTTATGGGAACCGGTCATCGTTAAAATCAGATCCGCCCAGCCCACTTCTTCTCCCGTCAGCATACTGGATTGATGATTATGTACAATTTGATTTTCCTCCAACACCTGCTTGGCGTGTGCCGAAGCTTCATTGCCGTCCACCGCAAAAACCCCTGCTGAGCGAACCTCAATGCCTTCGAGGTTTTTATTTTTCAAAATTGCTTCCGCCATTGGACTCCTACATGTATTTCCCGTACAAACAAATAAGATGCGCCGCATGTTACTTGCCCCCTTTCTTTCTAGTATTTTAACAAATTACTGCCATCATCACCAAAAAAGTGGAAGCAGTTTTACCCCGAAAGCTAGCAGGATCGTACCGCCAAGCGCCTCGCTATAGGGGCCTATCCAGCCTTGTACCTTTCTGCCGAGCAAGAGACCCGCCCATGCTTGCAAGGTTGCTACAATCCCAAAGCATATAATAACCATAATGGTTTTGGCACCATATATTCCGAGAGTAAGGCCAAGGGAAAAACTATCGAGGCTCACACTGAGGGCAAAAACAATTAAACCAAACCCAACTGGGGTCATCACTTTTTCATCGCCTTTTTTGAAGCTGCCCCAGATCATTTGCACTCCTAAAATGATGAGCAGCAGACCGCCGATTAGGGACGCAAAGGTACCGAATTTTGCCGATAAAAATTTTCCGGCCAGGATTCCTACGAGCGGCATCCATACATGAAAAAGTCCGATGGTCAGACCGATTTTAAAAATTTGCCGTCGTCTGAGGTTGTACATCCCCATGCCGAGGCCAACAGAAAAGGCATCCATACCTAGCGCGAGTGCCATTATTACGAGTGTAAGGATTTCTCCAATCATTGCTGACATTCTTTCTCCGCCCCCTTGGACTTGCTATTTCAACATATGCACGTCCACTGCCGTTTAGAAGTCAGACCTGAGAAATTGGGGAATTAGATTTATTGTCCACTTGGGCCTTTTTATTTGCCACTTTTATGAGTTATTTTCCATTCATGTTATTTTCATTTAAAAGCAGGGCCTTGAACCTTGGCACCGATACTTTTGTATCTGGTATTCTATTATTTGCCACTTTCGTCACTTTATTTACCACTTCCACCCATATATCAGCCTTCCCAGCAACCAAAAAAAGCACCCAGTCCCCCCAGGTGCTCCCCCAAAAACAATTATTCCGAAATAACCTTATTCCCCGCAGCCTTCTCCAGCCGGTTCATAATTGCCAGACCAACTCCGCCCCTCGGGAACATTTCACTAAAAATTACATCGACCTTTTCTAAATTAAATCGCCGCAATGTATCATAAAGCTCCGTTGCAACCGTTTCGAGCTCAGCCCTTTGTCCACAAGCAATCACAACATCCGCCGAAAATTCACTCTTATTCTCCTCCGTTGTCAGCACGCCGACACGCAAACCCTCACGCCGTTTTTCATCCACAAGCTCCTGAAGAAACGACCGGCTCCCATCGATTAAATAAAGCGGAGCATTCGGGGCGTAATGACGGTATTTCATCCCAGGCGATTTCGGCTTCAATCCACCTTCGCCGGCACCACTCTCAAGCGCCGGATCCATCCGAACCTCCCCAATCACTTCCTCAAGCTGCTCCTTTGTCACACCACCTGGCCGCAAAATAACCGGAACCGCTTCCGTACAATCCACAACGGTCGACTCGACACCAACACCGGTCGGACCCGCATCCAGCACCCCGGCAATTTTCCCTTGCAAATCCTCAATCACATGCTCAGCATGAGTCGGACTTGGCTTTCCTGAACTATTCGCACTTGGTGCAGCAATCGGCAGACCGCACGCCTTTAGCAGCGAGATGGCGACCGGATGGTCCGGCATCCTCACTCCAACCGAGTCAAGACCCGCAGTTGCTTTTTCCGAAAGCACGCCTTGCTTCTTTTTAAATATAATCGTCAATGGACCTGGCCAAAATGCCTCCATCAACCGCTCTGCCGTTTCCGGTATTTCCGCCACAAATCGACACAACTGCTCCCAATCCGCAATATGAATAATTAACGGGTTATCCCCAGGTCTGCCCTTTGCCGCAAAAATCTTCGCGACCGCCACGTCGCTCTCCGCATTCCCGCCAAGGCCGTAAACCGTTTCCGTCGGGAGCGCAACCACCTCATTTTCTCGTAAAAAATGTGCTGCATCCACAATATGTGGATTATTTTCTAAGATATCCACATAGTTATCCACTTTCCAAACTTTTGTGTTCATAGTTATCCACCTTTATATAAAAACAAAACTTCTATCGAAATTTGCCGAATCTAGGCACCTAGACTCATATTTTTCACATTATACGTTTGCAAGTATAAAAGAAGGTGTGGAAAAATACAAGTTTTGTCCACAAATTGTGTATAACTTAGTGGAAATAGTGGATAACTTTGCCCAAATATCCACATCTACAATAAAAATTTCAGAAAAATCGAGTTATCCACATTTAAAATATGTCGAATATGCTCAGACCCGTTCATTTCAGACGGTAATTCCGCACGTTCAATCTCCTGGAACCCTAGCAAATTGAAAAATGGCAGGGCCGCCCGCTTATTCGTCGCCAAAAATAAACTTTCCATCCCCTTCTCCTTCGCAAGCTTCATCATTTGTTCCACAAGAATAAAGATTTCTTTTTCCGTCTGCCCTGGGGTGACCACCAATGAGCGAAGCAGGCCAAAGCCTTCAAACGCCTCGATTCCAAGCGTGCCCTTTAATTGTCCTTCCACATCCTCTAGCAGCAAAAAGTATTCAATCGTTTCGTCTGTTAGTCCGTCGGTCCCAAGGTTTGCCTTGATCAAGAACTCTCTTAATTTCCCCAAATCCTGCTTATTTGCCGTGCGAATCAATGCCTGCATCGTGTTCCACCCCATTTTTTTAAATTCTATTCTATGAATATGAGAAAATAGGAAAAGTAGAACAATGAACTCTATTATTTTTAAAACAAGGCTATGTTAAACTTATCTGTTGATTTCCGTTCCAGGCACAAGCGGTTCACGGGCGTGCCGGGGAGCCTCCTCGCCGCTTCGCTCCTGTGGGGTCTTTCCCCTGCCCCGTACTCCCGCAGGACACTGAATTGCTTCCTTGAATCCACCCACGCACGAAGAAAATGCGTTAGCATTTTCGAGGAGTCTCCGTGCCTTCCACTCCACTTAACAGGGTTAAAAAATCAACAATGTCCTTTAACACAGACTAAAACAAAAAAGAACCCTTCCCATTGAAAGGGTTCTTAGTCAAAAAGCTTTTTCCACAATTCTACTACGAAAAATTTCACTTGAACAGGATCCTCGTCTTTAGAGGTATAAACAGGCGCTTGAGCTGTCTGTTCGGATTTGCTTACATCCACGGACTTTTCCACAGTATTTTTATCAGTGGTTTCAGCCTTTTGCTCTACACCACTAGTAGCCGGTGCAGATTTCTCCTTAACATCACTAGTAACTGCAGTAGGATTTTCTTCAGTATTATTAGTCGTTGTAGTAGACTTTTCCTCAACCTCGCTAGTTCGTGTTACAGGATTTTGCTCAACCTTACTATCTGTTTCTACATGCTTTTTCTCAACTTTACTAGTAGAGGTCACAAATCTTCGCTCAGAATCCGTCGATTCTTGCTCTTCGTCACTCCCTGCCGCCACAGCCTTTTGCTCTTCTCCTTGGTCTTCCACTTTTTCACTAGTTTTCTCCGAATCCCTCTGAACTTCCGACTCCGATTTTACCTTTTCATCAAACCCATCGCTCACCGCAACCCCATTTGAAAAATCAAGAAAGCATAATGGCGGATATAGCACACACCACCAGTTTGCACCTTTTCCTTCACCAAGCGTGATTAAAATCGCTTGATACTCACCTGCAGGATATAAAAACTCGCCATATAACTTCGTTGGAAACTGAACCTTACCGAACTCGACATGCACTGCTTGCTTCGAACCTTTAGCCGCAACCGTTTTTTCCGCAATGTCCTGAATTTCCGGGAGCTTTGACTTAATTACCGATCTTGCTTTATTAATCGAAGTTAAATCCTTCACCCAAACGGTAATTTTCGCATTCACCGCATCCCTTACTTCACGCTTCAACTGCTGGTCAGCCGGCACATCACTGTTTGCTAGAATCCTTAAGCGGATCGCTTCCCCCGGAATCACCACTGACTCCTTCGCAATCGCTTCATTTTTCGGTATATATAAACTTAATATCGTCCCAAACGATAAAATTAGAAGATACGCCCAAATCAATGTTTTACTATGCATTCTTAGCACCGTCCCTTCGATATCCTCATTGTGGACAGAAACTAAGAATCTTAAACTAGTAATTTTTAATATTTTTAAAAGAAAAGCGGAAGCGCCTCGTTCAGCTCCGACAAGCACAAGACAAGCCGGCCGAAAGGTTGATCTTTAACCTTTTGGACGGATTGGCCTGTGACCTAGAGGGGCTAGGCGCTGGAGCTGGACAATTCTCAAAGTTGAAAAAACGCCCCTACACCCCGAAGCCAATTTCCGCAAACACCATCCGGTCCTTACCGTTTATATCATTCACAATCTCCACTTTTACGTCTTTAAAGGCTTTTTGAAAAAGCTCCGCTACCGCTTCGCCCTGACCGGCCCCAATTTCAAAGCCAACGAGCGCGACCGGCGCTAGTACACGAGGCAGCTCTTCCATAAAGCGGCGGTAAAAATCCAAGCCGTCCTCACCAGCAAACAACGCCCGGTGCGGCTCATGCTCCGTTACCACTTCAGACATTGTTATTATATCGCCAGTAGGAATATAAGGCGGATTGGAAATTACGACATCAAGCTCTTCTTGAAAAGGCTGAAGCAGGTCTCCTAGATAAAATTTGACGTCCGCCCCAAGCAGCCGGGCATTTTCTTTTGCCACCTTCAGTGAATCCTCGGCAATATCGGAGGCGGAAACATTTAATGTTGGGTCCTCAAGTTTTAGCGAAATCGCAATCGCGCCGCTCCCAGTCCCAATATCCGCAAGTTTTTTCGTGTCTTTCGGAAGCCTTTTTACTCTTTTCAATGTTTCATAAACAAGTTCTTCCGTTTCCGGCCGCGGAATCAGCACTGCTTCATTCACGATAAACGTTCGGCCGTAAAATTCCTCTGAGCCGATGATATATTGAATTGGAGTTCCTTTCACATGCTCATGCACTGCTTTTTCAAATTGGTCCCAAACGGTTGGGTCCAAATCCTCTCTGACATTCGCAAATAGATGTGCCCGCGACATTCCGGTGAAATGGCGGAGGAGAAGTTCCCCTGCGTTCTCATCTCGGTTAGATTTTTTTAAAAAAGAAGAAGCCCATTGAAGAGCTTCGTAAATTTTTTTACTCATTTGCGGCATTTTCCAATCTTCTTGCTTGGTCATCTAAAACCAAAGCATCAATAATTTCCTCAAGCTTGCCTTCAATGATTTGATCAAGTTTTTGAATCGTTAAACCGATTCGGTGGTCCGTCACGCGATTTTGCGGATAGTTGTAAGTTCGAATCCGCTCTGAACGGTCACCGGTACCAACCGCAGATTTCCTCGCCTGGTCAAGCTCCGCCTGAGCTTCCTGCTGGAACTTGTCATATACACGTGCCCTTAAGATCTTCATGGCTTTATCCTTGTTCTTATGCTGGGATCTTTCGTCCTGACTGGTTGCGACGATACCAGTCGGAATATGGGTTAAACGAACCGCTGACATGGTCGTGTTAACGCTCTGTCCACCGGCACCGCTTGATGCGAAAGTATCAAAGCGGATATCCTTATCGTTGATCTCGATATCAAACTCTTCTGCTTCCGGCAGCGTAGCAACGGTTGCAGTAGAGGTATGGATGCGGCCGCCTGACTCAGTTTCCGGAACGCGCTGCACACGGTGGGCACCATTTTCATATTTTAGTTTGGAATAGGCACCTGTCCCGGTAATCATAAAGATAATTTCTTTATAGCCGCCGAGGCCGGTTTCGTTGGCATCAATTACCTCTGTTTTCCAGCCCTGTGATTCAGCATAACGGCTGTACATTCGATATAATGTACCTGCAAACAACGCTGCCTCATCCCCGCCCGCAGCACCGCGGACTTCCATGATCACGTTTTTATCATCGTTCGGATCTTTTGGAATGAGAAGAATTTTAAGCCGTTCTTCCAATTCTTCGATTTGCGCTTCAAGTTCATGAACCTCTTCTTTTACCATTTCGCGCATTTCAGCATCTAGTTTATCCTCAAGCATGGCTTTCGCATCTTGAAGCTGTTCCTTCGCTTCTTTATATTGACGATAAGTTTGTACAGTTTCTTGTATATCAGATTGTTCTTTTGAATAATCACGCAGTTTTTTTGAATCATTAATAATTTCCGGATCGCTTAAAAGTTCGTTCAACCTTTCGTAGCGATCTTCAACAGATTGAAGACGATCAAACACAGTTACTTCACCTCAAATTTTAGTCCATAACATTCTAATTATAGTATAGGTGAAATGCATGCGTCAAAACCAAATATTACGGGAAAAATTTTAATAAAAAAACATGCCCTAAAAATCAGAGCATGTTATCTGCGGTCTTCCTGTACTCGAACCTCAATATTGTAGCGCGGCAAGGCTTGGACTAGTTTCTTATGAAGGCGCGCTTCCGCATCCTCTCGCTGCTGATCATTCAGCATGCCGTTTTTATAAACATTCACCCACATTCGGTCACCATTAATCCAAACCGAATCCGTTCTGAATTCATGCGTATCCCGAATGACCTTTTTCGCCTTCCTCACATCAATCCCAGTATCCTGCCCTCCCCCGTACCACGGGTGCTCGTACCTTCCAGGTTAAGAAAATTGGGATTCTGATTCTGAACATCCTGGCCAACAAGAGGTTTCTTATACTTATTAGACATCTCATTTGGGGCACTGCGATCCTTGCGCAAATCATAATCTGCAGCCTCATTTCCACACCCCGTCACCGCAAAAAGCATGGTAAGCAATAATGAAGGAACAATAAACTTTCTCAATGTTTACACCTCCATTACTATCATTCCCATGCCCTCACTAACTTCTCAAGAGAATTCTTTCCATTTGACAAAATTCGGGTGGTGCCTGGCACCACCCGAATTTTGTCGAAACAAATATTTACATTTTTGAAGCTGCTTCTTCCTGTTCACGATAGGCGTTTTTTGGGACTTCGTGGTGGTGACGGCAGCGTGGTTCGTAGGCCTCGGATGCACCGACCAGGATAATGGGGTCGTGGTAGGATGCAGGCCGGCCGTCGATTAGGCGCTGGGTTCGGCTTGATGGGGAACCGCAGACGGTGCAGACGGCTTGGAGTTTTGTGACGTGTTCAGCGATGGAGAGGATGGCTGGTACTTGTCCAAAGGGTTCACCGCGGAAATCCATGTCAAGGCCAGCGACAATTACACGGTGGCCGCTGTCGGCTAGCTGCTGAACAATGCGAACAATTCCTTCATCAAAAAATTGAACTTCGTCGATCGCAATAATATCGATGTCTGACTCGATATGGTGCAGAATTTCAATGGAGTGGGAAATGGGCTTCGCAATAAAAGAAGAGCCATTATGGGAGACTACAGATTGCTCACTGTAGCGATTATCAATTTTTGGTTTAAACACAGCTATTTTTTGCTTGGCAAATTGAGCGCGTCTTACGCGACGGATCAATTCCTCTGATTTTCCAGAAAACATACTGCCACAGATAACCTCAACCCATCCGCTTTGTTTCATTACATACATAAAACGGCCTCTCCTTCCTAAAAGCAAAACCTAATAAAAATCTATATTTTTTCAATAAAAAACAGGCAAGTAAAATTTCTCTTGCCTGTTTTGGGCGTTCATAATTACTGTTGTTGTGACTTAAGGCCGTATTTTTTGTTGAAACGGTCAACACGTCCGCCAGCTTCAGCAAATTTTTGACGACCAGTGTAGAATGGATGACATTCAGAACAAGTTTCAACACGGATCTCATTTTTTACTGAACCAGTTTCAAATGTGTTACCGCATGCACAAGTCACCTTAACTGTTTTATAATTCGGATGAATTCCTGCTTTCATTTTTTTCAGCTCCTTCCGCCCTGAATCTTTCGAAACAGAGTTATCATAAGTGCTTGTCTTAAACAGGCACTGAAATACTTAAAACACACTGTACCCATTATAACAACGAGCGTTTATTTTTGCAAGCAAGGATTTTTTGGAAAAACTGTAGTTAACTTCCGCTCCAGGCGCAAGCGGTCCGTGGGCGGTCCGGGGAGCCTCCTCGTCGCTTACGCTCCTGCGGGGTCTCCCCTGTTCCGTACTCCCACAGGAGTCTTCGCGTCTTCCGCTCCAATCAACTGTGTTAAAAATCATACTGTCTTTTGAAAATCGCCCTACGAACGGCGGGACTTCATTTCCTCGCCCAGCTGCGCAAAGAACTCCTCGTTTGATTTTGTTTGTCTTAGTTTTTTCAAGAAGCGCTCGGCAAAATCTGGTGAATCAGACATCGATTTACGAATCGCCCATAATTTATCCAAATGATCTTTTGGAAGAATAAGCTCTTCTTTCCGTGTTCCAGAACGACGGATATCGAGTGCAGGGAAAATCCGGCGCTCAGCAAGTGAACGATCAAGGTGCAGCTCCATATTACCGGTACCTTTAAATTCTTCGTAAATAACATCATCCATACGTGATCCAGTATCTACCAACGCTGTAGCCAAAATCGTTAAACTTCCGCCCTCTTCAATATTACGAGCGGCACCGAAGAAACGCTTTGGACGGTGGAAGGCAGCCGGGTCAATACCTCCGGATAACGTTCTTCCGCTTGGCGGAATCACCAGGTTGTAAGCACGAGCCAGACGAGTAATACTATCCATCAAAATCACGACATCACGTTTGTGTTCAACAAGGCGCATCGCGCGGTCTAACACAAGCTCGGCCACTTTAATATGGTTTTCCGGCACTTCATCAAAGGTTGAGCTGACAACATCTCCGGCAACGGAACGTTCAATGTCGGTAACCTCTTCCGGACGTTCATCAATGAGCAAGACAATTAATTCCACATCTGGATGGTTCGTTGTGATACTGTTAGCGATTTCTTTTAACAGCATTGTTTTACCAGCCTTTGGCGGAGCAACAATCAAGCCCCTTTGACCAAAACCGACGGGTGCAACTAAATCCATGATTCTTGTTGAAAGGGATTTTGGGGTAGTTTCAAGCTTCATCTGTCTATTTGGATACAGAGGTGTTAACGCTGGAAAATAAACGCGTTCCTTCGCGGATTCCGGGTCTTCCCCATTTACAGCTTCTACATGTAATAACCCGTAATAACGTTCATTTTCTTTAGGAGGACGAACCTTACCTGAAACTTTATCACCATTCCGAAGATCGAAGCGGCGGATTTGCGATGCAGAAATATAGATATCTTCGGAACTCGGCGAATAATTAATCGGCCGGAGGAATCCAAATCCTTCTGACTGGATAATTTCCAGAACACCTTCCATGAAAAAATAACCCTGCTGTTCGGCACGAGCTTTTAGGATGGCAAAAATTAATTCTTTTTTCGTTAATTTGCTGTAATAGGTCACTTTATACTCGCGCGCAAGCTCATAAAGCTCCTTCAGCTTCATGTTTTCTAAACTTGATATTGTTAAGTCCATTTGTACACCACTCTATTTGATTTTTTCGTCCGCAGGTTATATTAATATTAATAAAATCGGCGGGGAATTGTTATGATTTTCTTCACACCAATTTGAGTTATATGTGATTGGAGGATGAGAAAGTAAATGAAGAAATGAATAGAATTGTAGAAAGTTTTGTGTCTAAAACAATTTCTATTGTACCCCCTTTGCGAAAAATTAATCAACTATTATTTAGGAATTGGAAAATTTTAGAGAGGAGGAGTTTTTAGAAAAGAGACTAGACCTTTGCGGGTCCAGCCTCCCTATCATTTTTATTTAATGACTAAATTCGGTTTCTTTTTCAAGCTGTGACGGCCGTCGATGAATCTGACTGTTCCTGATTTCGCCCGCATGACAACGGAATGAGTAGAACCATGAGATCCTTTAAATTGAACACCGCGCAATAATTCTCCGTCCGTTACACCGGTCGCAGCAAAAATCGCGTCATCGCCCTTTACAAGGTCCTCCATGCGAAGAACTTTGTTGACATCAAGCCCCATTTTTATACAGCGTTCGATTTCAGCGTCGCTTTGCGGCACTAATTTTCCCATTAACTCGCCGCCAAGGCATTTTAGGGCAACAGCGGAGATTACCCCTTCAGGTGCGCCACCGGAACCAAATAGGATGTCCACGCCGGTATTATCGAAAGCTGTATTGATTGCTCCCGCAACATCACCGTCATTAATCAATTTGATTCTTGCACCGGCTTCACGAAGTTGTTGAATAATATGTTCGTGGCGGGGACGATTTAAAACCGTTGCAACCACGTCTTCAATATCTTTATTTTTCGCTTTAGCAACTGCCTTTAAATTGTCAAGAACAGATGCATTGATATCGACAAGACCAACTGCTTCCGGTCCTACCGCAATTTTCTCCATGTACATATCCGGTGCATGAAGAAGGTTACCATGGTCAGCAACCGCAAGAACGGCAAGGGCGTTCCAACCGCCTGATGCTAAAATATTGGTTCCTTCAAGCGGATCGACTGCGATATCCACACGGGGTCCATAACCATTTCCAAGTTTTTCACCGATATAAAGCATCGGTGCCTCGTCCATTTCGCCTTCCCCAATAACGACGGTTCCCTTCATTGGAACGGTGTCAAACACGTCACGCATTGCTGTTGTTGCAGCACCGTCTGCTTCGTCTTTTTTTCCGCGGCCCATCCATCTAGCGGAAGCAAGTGCTGCTGCTTCTGTTACACGGACAAGTTCCATTGATAAACTTCTTTCCATCAGTTCCATCCCCCAATTCTCTCACCCGAGAGCTGCCTAAGTTGTGTACTAGTACTGTAAGTTTCTTGTTCCAATGGCCGAAAAAACTATTTTTTAAAAATCATGTATTCTTATGGTGTTCTAATTCTTCCTTCGTTAACGCTTCACGCCAAACCGTAGCGCCCAAGCCGTTTAATTTTTCGACAAGTTCACTGTAGCCGCGGTCGATATGCTCGAGCCCGGTTACCTCAGTAATTCCTTCCGCCATCAGACCAGCGATGAAAAGAGCTGCCCCTGCTCTCAAGTCGCTTGCTTTCACCTTCGCCCCCTGAAGCTGAACAGGACCGTTGATGATTGCCGAACGCCCTTCTACTTTAATATTGGCGTTCATTCTTCTTAACTCATCAATATGTTTAAAACGGGCACCATAAATGGTATCCGTTACAACGCTCGAACCTGTGGCCCTTGTTAATAGCGTAGTAAACGGCTGCTGCAAATCGGTTGGAAATCCAGGATAGACGAGGGTTTTAATATCCACCGTCTTTAGATTAGAAGCACCCGAGACAAACACTTGATCATCACCGGATTCGATTTCAACACCCATTTCTCGAAGCTTGGCAATCAATGATTCTAAATGCTGCGGAATCACATTATCAATGAGAACCCCGTCGCCAGCCGCGGCAGCTAAAATCATATAAGTCCCCGCCTCAATCCGGTCAGGAATAATCGTATGACGGCAACCGTGAAGACTGTCAACACCGTCAATCCGAATCACATCGGTTCCAGCACCCTTAATTTTCGCACCCATATTGGTTAAAAGAGTTGCAACATCAATAATCTCCGGCTCTTTTGCCGCATTCTCAATGATGGTCCGCCCTTTTGCGCGAACGGCTGCAAGCATGATATTAATCGTTGCGCCGACACTGACGACATCAAGATAAATCCGTGCACCGCGGAGCTCGTCCGCCCGTAAATAAATGGCGCCTTGTTCATTCGTGATACTAGCACCTAATGCTTCGAACCCTTTAATATGCTGATCAATCGGGCGCGGGCCTAGATGGCAGCCTCCTGGAAGCCCAATAACTGCCTTTTTAAAGCGGCCCAGCATCGCACCCATCAAATAATAGGATGCACGAAGCTTTTTAACCTTCCCGTTTGGCAGTGGCATCGAGATCATTTTCGATGGATCGATGGTCATTTCATCCTCAGACAGCTCAACCTTTCCGCCAATTTCTTCGAGCAAGTCTTTAAGAATGTCTACATCCGAAATATGTGGCAATCCTTCAATGGTTACTGGTGATTCCGCCAAAATCGTCGCTGGAATAAGGGCAACAGCGCTGTTTTTGGCTCCACTAATCCTTACGGTACCACGAAGTGGGTAACCGCCCGCAATCTTTAGCTTTTCCATTTTCGACTCCCTTCTAAGCCTTTCTCACGTCCTACACATGGGTCGACATATTTTAATTAATGCCAATAACGGCTTTAGGTAATTTTTTCCAATAACAATAAGCATATTTCGACAGCTTGTCTATCCTCTAGTTTACACGAAAATTCTATTTTCATGTATTAATATTAAAAAAAGTTACATCAAATTACTGGAAATTTTGCCGAATTACGCGTTAGAACGAGCATTCCAATCCTTTAAGAAGGCTTCAATTCCTTTATCGGTTAATGGGTGGTGGAATAAGCCCATCAATACTTTATATGGAATTGTCGCAATATGTGCCCCTCTTAAAGCCGCTTCTGTCACATGAATTGGGTTGCGGATGGATGCTGCAATAATTTCGGTTTCAAGACCGTGTACAGCAAAGATTTCAGCAATCTGTGAAACTAGGTCTAGTCCCACTTGACCGATATCATCCAATCTTCCGAGAAATGGTGAAACATATGTAGCTCCTGCTCTAGCTGCTAGAAGTGCCTGATTAGCATTGAAAATCAATGTTACATTTGTCTTAATGCCTTCTTGTGAGAAAGCATGAACCGCTTTTAACCCATCAGGTGTCATTGGAACTTTAATTGTTACATTTGGTGCGATGGTTGCAAGTTCTTTCCCTTCACGAATCATCCCTTCTGCATCAAGGGCAATAACTTCTGCACTTACAGAACCAGGAACAAGGCTGGCAATTTCTCTAATCCGATCGGGAAATGAAATATTTCCTTCTTTTGCGACAAGTGTTGGATTTGTCGTAACACCTGAAAGTAAACCAAGCTCATGTACTTCACGGATTTCATCTAGATTTGCTGTATCAATAAAAAATTTCACAACGTTTCCCTCCAATTTTTCGATGAATTTCGGCAAAATTTTCAGTTTTTGTCGAACACACTGAAACCGCCCTCTTTAGGAAGGGCGGTTTCGCTTTCATTGACAATCGTACACTATTTCAATAGCCTATTTCAAGGGTATACAAGAATTAAGCTTTTTGAGAGGAACCAAATTCACGCATTTTGCCAATAACGGTTTCTTTAATGGCATCGCGTGCAGGTCCTAAGTATTTACGTGGGTCATATTCATTTGGTTTTGCAGCTAATACTTCGCGAACAACTTTCGCAGAAGCAATTTGGTTTTCTGTATTTACATTAATTTTCGCTGTTCCAAGCGAAATCGATCTTTGAATATCTTTTGTTGGAATTCCAGTACCACCATGAAGAACTAATGGCACACCTGTAAGGTTTCCAATTTCTTCCATTTCTTTAAATCCAAGGTTTGGTTCCCCTTTGTAAGGACCATGAACAGAACCTAAAGCAGGAGCAAGGCAATCAATACCAGTACGTTTCACTAATTCCACACACTCATTTGCATCCGCATAAATAATGCTGCCGGAAACATCATCTTCCTGACCGCCAACTGTTCCAAGTTCAGCTTCAACTGAAACACCTTTTGAATGAGCATACTCAACCACTTTAGTAGTCGTTGCGATGTTTTCTTCAAATGGATCATGAGAAGCGTCAATCATGACAGAAGTAAAGCCTGCATCGATTGCTTCTTTACATTTGTCAAAGCTAGAGCCGTGGTCAAGATGAATCGCAACAGGAACGGTAACATTGTAATCTTCCAATAGTCCTTCTACCATTTTTACAACAGTTTTGAACCCGCCGATATAACGTCCTGCACCCTCAGAAACACCAAGAATAACCGGTGATTTTTCTGCTTCAGCAGCTTGAAGAATAGCTTGAGTAAATTCTAAGTTATTAATGTTAAATTGCCCAACAGCATAGCCTTCTGCTTTTGCTTTTTTGAGCATTTCGGTCATAGAAACTAAAGGCATTTTTCTTCCTCCTTAATTTAGGCTGGTATCTTTTCGCAATAGACTTCCATATAAAGGTTTTCCCTCTATTTTAAGGATTATGTATGTTTCGAAAAGATTTGACTACCAGAAAAAGTTCATATGTATCATATCAAAAAGAAGGAGGAATTACCATCAATCTATCCCAATTTTTAAAACTGTCATAATGAAAGCGCAAACAATAGTAGTACAGTTTTTTCAGTATAATAATAGGCTTAATTCGCTTTTTGCGGCATGTGTTTCTTCACTGCAGCCCTGATGTCATCAATATCAAAGGGCTTCGCAAAATGAGTGATGGCCCCAAGATCCTTCGCTTCTTGAATCATGTCCAATTCACCATAAGCGGTCATGATGATGACGCGAATTTCCGGGTCAATCACTTTCATTCTTTTTAAAATTTCAATTCCGTCCATACCAGGGATTTTCATATCTAAGAGAACGAGATCTGGGTCATGCTTGTTTACAATATCAAGGGCCTGGATGCCATTCGCTGCCTGATAAGTTTGATACCCTTCCTTTTGGAATACCTCATTAAGTAAAATTCGAATTCCAAATTGATCGTCTACGATTAATATTTTCTCTTTCATAACTCCACCTCTTCCCGTTTGATGTGTTCCTTTTAAATACTATATATTAGTTCAATTCCATATATAATTCTACATTTATTTTGAAATTCCTGCTAATATCAATTGTTATTTTTGCATTTATGCAAAAAAGTCTATAATGAAAGTGCTAAAAGGAGGGTTTTTATGTTAAAAATGTTTACTACTCAATTAACGGGTTTGTTTAAAAAAATTGATGAAAAAGAAGAGTTTTCCTTTGAGGATGGGGCACGATTGCTGGCCCAGGCACCTGTTGGCGATGGAACCATCTATCTTGTCGGATTTCGTGAGATGAAGGCGGTAGAGTTTGAAGCCTTGGAGGGTGCGGAGCCGCTTAAGAGTGCCCAAGTACTGGGTAATTTGACTTCGGTAACCGATGCGGACCGCGTGTTAATTTTTACAAGAACTTCAGCAGATGAGGCGGCCATTACGCTTGCTGGAGTGCTTCAGGAAAAAGGAATTCCGTTTGTCGCGGTTTCAAGTGTGGGGGAGGAAGCGGGACCGCTTGTAGAACTAGCGGATGTTCATATTGATTTGGGGATGAAAAAGGCGCTGCTTCCCGATGAATTTGGCGGACGCTACGGATATCCGTCTTCGATGGCCGGATTGTTCGTCTATTATGGTTTGAAGTTTACGATTGATGAGATTTTAGGGGAATATGAGGAGTAGTTTTGGTCGGATTCTTTTAAAGTGGAAAGTATTTTGATGGAACCGGAGAGTATTTTTCCAAAAGCGGAAAGTATTATCGGAAAACTGGAAAGTAAACACAAATTCCTTTTCAAAAATAGTATTTTATTGAACGAAATCTAGTAAATCCATCTTTAATTAGGATAGAAAGTTACCTTCGCCAGGCTTTTGCCTGGCATTTTCATTGTATTTGTCCATAAAACAAGTGAAGTGGGAAGTATTTCATACAAACCGGAAAGTAAAAACCTCCAAATGGAAAGTACGTACCACAACCCTTCCCCCACAAAAAAGGACCACTCCCTACAACAAGGAATGGTCCAAAAAAACTTATTTCAACGTCGCACGAATAAAGTCGCGGAAAAGCGGCTGTGGACGAGTTGGTCTTGAAACAAACTCTGGGTGGAACTGGGATGCCACGAACCAAGGATGATCTTTCAGCTCGATAATCTCCACTAATCGGCCATCAGGGCTTGTTCCGGAGAACACAAGACCTGCCTCCTCCATCTCCTGACGATATTGATTATTAAACTCATAACGGTGACGGTGGCGCTCATAAATCACTTTCTCTTCATAAGCACTAGACGCCTTCGTATCCTCCACAAGACGTGCCGGATACAAACCAAGACGCAATGTACCGCCTAAATCCTCAACATCCTTCTGCTCAGGAAGTAAATCAATAATTGGATAATCAGTATCTGGAACAAACTCAGCAGAATGTGCACCCTTATGTCCAAGAACATTACGGGCAAATTCAACTGTTGCCAGCTGCATACCTAAACAAATTCCAAGGAACGGCTTCTTATTTTCACGTGCATAGCGGGTCGCTTCGATTTTCCCTTCAATACCGCGGTCACCAAAGCCGCCAGGAACAAGAACACCATCAACATCACTCAATAACTCAGCAACATTCTCAGCTGTCACATCTTCAGAATTAATCCACTTAATTTCTACATCTGCATCAAACGCATAACCGGCATGGCGCATCGCTTCGACAACGGAAATATACGCATCTTGAAGCTCCACATATTTTCCGACGAGGCCAATTCGAGTCTTGCTTGATAAGTGAAGAACCTTATCCACCAATGCATTCCACTCGGTCATATCCGGTTCCGAAGTCACCAATTTCAAGTGATCGCAGACAATTTGGTCCATGTTTTGTTCTTGAAGTGCGAGCGGTACAGAGTAAAGCGTGTCCGCATCACGGCACTCAATTACTGCTTTTGAATCAATATCACAGAACAAGGCAATTTTATCCTTCATATCCTGTGAAACCGGCATTTCCGTACGAACGACAATAATATTTGGCTGAATTCCAAGGCTGCGAAGTTCTTTTACACTGTGCTGTGTTGGCTTGGTTTTCATTTCACCAGCTGCTTTGATATACGGAATCAATGTACAGTGAACATAAAGAACATTGTCACGACCGACATCATTTTTAATTTGACGAATGGCTTCAAGGAATGGCAGTGATTCAATGTCACCAACTGTTCCGCCGATTTCGGTAATAACCACATCCGCACTCGTTTCGTTGCCAGCACGGAATACGCGGTCTTTAATTTCATTGGTAATATGCGGAATAACCTGAACCGTTCCGCCTAAATAATCGCCGCGGCGCTCTTTGCGCAGCACGCTGGAATAAATTTTTCCGGTCGTTACATTGCTATACTTGTTTAAGTTAATATCGATGAAACGCTCATAGTGGCCTAGGTCCAAATCTGTTTCCGCACCGTCATCCGTTACGAACACTTCACCATGCTGATACGGACTCATGGTTCCCGGGTCGACGTTGATGTACGGATCAAATTTTTGAATCGTTACGTTCAATCCACGATTTTTTAATAAACGTCCTAAAGATGCTGCAGTAATCCCTTTTCCAAGCGAGGATACTACGCCGCCTGTTACAAAAATATACTTTGTCATAAATGATTCCCCCTCATATTTACAGTTTGTACATTATCCAGATAGTTTAAGGCATTTTTCAAAAAAAATTCGCCTTACCCTAAGGTGATTGGTTGACGGGGAAGTGAAACTTTTTTACCCCTAAAAACAACAAAAAAGCGCTCCACTTACATAATGTAAGGGAGCGCATATCATCAAAAATTGAATCGTTCCTTTTTTAAGGAGCCCAAAAAAGATAATACAAGGGTGGCGATGAAAAGTCAAGACTATTTCAAGTCCTCATCCTCATCTGCTAATTCATCCTCATCTTCGTCCAGGTCCTCATCGAGTTCTTCATCGTCGAGTTCAAATTCCTCATCGTCCTCAATGACCTCTTCATCCTCATCAAGCTCATCGACGTCGTCAAGCTCATCAAAGACATCTTCATCTTCAAGAACTTCATCCTCATCGTCGGTATAATCGTCGAGATCATCGTATTCCTCTTCATCGATCTCATCGTAATCGTCAAGCTCATCCTCGTCGACAACTTTCTTCGCCTTTTTCTTCTTCGGTTTCACAACTGTAACAACTTCTTCTTCTTGCGTATCAACCGGATACCAAACGCGAAGTCCCCAGCGGTTTTCCCCTAACGATAGAAAACGGCCGTCAATATTAATATCAGTGTAAAATTGCGCAAGCTTTGACCGTATTTCCTCTTCCGAAATACCGGCAGCAGCTGAAATCTCTTTTACTAATTCATGAAATGAAATCGGCTGCTTGGTATTTTTTAAAAATTCAAAAGCCATTTCAATAAGGGAAAGCTCTTTTAATTCCTCTTTTGAGTATTGTGCTAAACTCAATATTGGCACTTCCTTTCTCTATTTAACACTCTAATAGAGTGAATAACGGGCATTTGTCCTTGTCTAGTTCCAGCGCCTAGGGGCTCTAGGTCATAAGCCAATCCGTCAAGAAGGTTAAAGAACAACCTTCTCGCCGGCTCGTCTTATGCTTGTCGCCCCTGAGCAAGGCGCTTCCACTTTTCTATCAAAATAACATATTCTTCATTATAAACAAATTCCTACCGTTTATGCTAGTTCTATCTGTTGTTTCGCTTGATTTTTTGCCTTTTCTGCCTCTCTGGATTCATTTCCTTATTCAATCGCAGCTTTTTCGTCTCTTTGACCGAGACCACCAGAAAAAAAATCGCCAGCAGCAGAAACGAAACCGCCCCTAGCTGGAGCTCATAGAGATAATATAAGGGCCAGGCAAAAACAAGTAGAATTCCAATCATATACGTCATCTTCATTTGTTCCACCACCCGGAGCCTTATTATGTAACAACTATGATTATATAAGAAAATTTTTCATTTGGAAAAAAACTTTTTGACAGAAATAGACAATGGCCACTAAATAAGCCATTGTCTACCAAAGTCACATATTTCTTCTATACTGCCCGCCAACCTCGTATAGCGCTTTTGTAATCTGTCCAAGACTCGCTACTTTGACTGTCTCCATTAATGCCGCAAAAATGTTGCCATTGTTGACCGCTGCAGCTTTTAATGCCTTTAATGCCTGTTCTGCCTCACCCGAATGGGCTCTTTGGAACTCGCGCAAATTATGAATTTGCAGCTCTTTTTCTTCCTCCGTTGCTCGGGCCAGCTCCATGTTGTCTACCTCTTCCTCAGATGGAGGATTTGGATTCAAATACGTATTGACCCCGATAATTGGCAATTCACCCGTATGCTTTTTCATCTCGTAATACATTGACTCATCCTGGATTTTTCCGCGCTGGTACTGCGTTTCCATTGCACCGAGCACCCCGCCGCGGTCATTAATCCGCTCGAATTCCTGTAAAACTGCCTCTTCGACAAGATCTGTCAGCTCTTCAACGATAAACGAACCTTGAAGCGGATTTTCATTCTTAGTTAAACCATGCTCTTTCGTAATAATCATCTGAATCGCCATCGCTCTTCTTACAGATTCCTCGGTTGGAGTCGTGATCGCTTCATCATACGCATTCGTATGAAGCGAGTTACAGTTATCATGGAGTGCCATTAACGCCTGAAGTGTTGTTCGGATATCATTAAAGTCAATTTCCTGCGCATGCAGTGAACGCCCGGATGTTTGGACATGGTACTTCAGCTTTTGACTGCGCTCATTTGCACCATATTTATCGCGCATCACCGTTGCCCAAATGCGGCGGGCAACGCGGCCAATTACCGTATATTCCGGATCTAAACCATTCGAGAAGAAGAACGAAAGGTTTGCTGCAAAATCATCAATCTTCATGCCGCGGCTCAAATAATATTCAACGTACGTAAACCCGTTGGATAGGGTGAACGCCAATTGTGAAATCGGATTCGCCCCTGCTTCGGCAATATGGTAGCCTGAAATGGAAACGGAATAATAATTGCGCACCTGATGGTCTATGAAATACTGCTGAATATCTCCCATCATTCTTAGTGCAAATTCCGTGGAGAAAATACAGGTGTTTTGTCCCTGATCTTCTTTTAAAATATCAGCCTGCACCGTACCGCGGACGGTTTTCAACGTATAGGCTCTAACCTCAGCAAATTCTTCTACCGTCAACACGCGGCCAAGCTCCGCTTCTTTTTTCTGAACCTGCTGGTGAATCGCTGTATTCATGAACATCGCCAAAATAATCGGCGCCGGACCATTAATCGTCATCGAAACCGATGTGGACGGATGACATAAGTCAAATCCATCGTACAACTTTTTCATGTCGTCAAGCGTACAAACATTGACGCCGCTCGTACCGATCTTCCCATAAATATCCGGACGGTGATCCGGATCCTCCCCATAAAGGGTAACCGAGTCAAACGCTGTACTTAAGCGTTTTGCCGGATCATCCTTTGATAAATAGTGGAAGCGGCGGTTCGTGCGCTCCGGTGTCCCTTCCCCGGCAAACTGCCGTTTTGGATCCTCTCCTTCGCGCTTGAACGGAAATACTCCTGCAGTGTACGGAAAGGAACCAGGTACATTTTCGCGGTACACCCAGCGAAGGATTTCGCCATAATCTTTATATTTCGGCAAAGCCACCTTTGGAATATCGAGACCAGAAAGACTCTTCGATTTTAATACTGTAATAATTTCCTTGTCACGAATTCTCGTTATGAATTGATCCTTCGAATACGCTTCCTTTGTTGCTGACCAGCTGTTCAGGATTTTCTTCGATTCCGGTGTCAGCATCTCTTCCGTTTCTTGTTTGATTGCTTCTAAAGAAGCAACAATTTCACTGCCAGCCTCACGTTCCTTCACAGCAGCAATGGCCCCTTCAAGCTGGAACAGTTTTCGAGCCAAGTCAGCCTGTTCTTCCGCCTTTTTATGGTAACGGCGCACGGTATCGGAAATTTCCCGTAAGTAATAGCGGCGGTCGGTTGGAATAATGACACTTTGTTTTTCGACCTTTGCATCCTTAGTAAAGGATGTTTCCCAATCTGAAGCCATTTTTTCATTAATTTTTTCAACTAATGCTGCAAAAAGTGCGTTGGTACCGAGGTCATTAAATTGACTGGCGATTGTTCCATATACCGGCATTTCGGATGGATCCTTTTCGAACAGCATATGACTGCGCTGGTATTGCTTTTGCACATGGCGCTTCGCATCCTCTGAACCTTTACGTTCAAATTTATTGATTACAATAAGATCGGCAAAGTCGATCATATCAATCTTTTCAAGCTGTGATGGCGCTCCGAATTCACTTGTCATCACATACATGGATAGATCACAAATCTCAGTGATTTCCGCATCTCCTTGGCCGATTCCACTAGTTTCCACTATAACGAGATCAAATCCGGCTGCTTTTACCACTGACACGGCATCCTTTATCGCCAAGGATAATTCCGTTTTCGATGATCGAGTCGCAAGACTGCGCATGTAGATATTCGGTGAAAAAATCGCATTCATCCGAATCCGGTCACCCAGCAGCGCCCCGCCCGTCTTTTGTTTTGTTGGATCAACGGATAATACCGCTATTCTTTTATCTGGAAGCTCGTTAATAAAACGACGAATCAGTTCATCTGTCAGCGAGCTTTTTCCAGCACCGCCTGTACCGGTAATCCCGACAACCGGAATGGCCTTTGTTAATGTTTTAACTTGATCGAGAACAAGCTCTGCCGCTGCAGCAACTTCTTTATTGTCATCCACATGAAGCTCCGCAAGCGTGATCAGCTTGGCAATCGCATTAACATCGCCAGTTTGTAATTTTTCAATCTGCTCCGCCGCATTGGTTGTGACGGTAGGGAAATCGCATTCCTCAAGCATGCGGTTAATCATCCCTTGTAGGCCCATCTTCCGGCCGTCCTCCGGTGAAAAGATCCAAGCAATTCCATAATCATGAAGCTCCTTGATTTCTTTTGGGATAATAACGCCGCCCCCGCCGCCGTATATGCGGATGTTCGGTGCGCCTTTTTCCTTTAGTAAATCATACATGTATTTAAAATATTCCACATGGCCGCCTTGATAAGAGGATATGGCAATTCCTTGTACGTCCTCTTGAATCGCTGCGTTTACCACCTCTTCTACCGAACGGTTGTGGCCGAGGTGGATGACTTCGGCCCCGCTTGATTGAAGAATTCTTCTCATAATGTTGATTGAGGCATCATGCCCGTCAAAGAGGCTGGATGCGGTGACAAATCGGATGTGATGTTTTGGCTTATAAATCTCCATCATGCTCCCCCTTTAGCTTCATTCCGGATAAAATTAACTCGGTTTGCAGTTCAATGTATTCATCGATGGTATATAATTTCTGAACGGACCAGCGGCGGAAGCTCCACATATGCCCGTCGACAATTATGTTGTGGGAAATAAGCTTTAACTGTCTTTCTGATAAATCAAGCTCACCATTTTCCACACATAAGACCAGCAGCTTTTCAAACATCGCGGCCATTTCCATTTCTTTGTTCAGTACGTATGGCAAA
Organism: Bacillus salipaludis; assembly: GCF_030938565.1. Lineage (GTDB taxonomy): Bacteria > Bacillota > Bacilli > Bacillales > Cytobacillaceae > Neobacillus > Neobacillus salipaludis_A. The sequence continues at coordinate 384,189 of NZ_JAVGVR010000001.1, forward strand.
GCGTCCTTCGTTAACGATTTTACTTCCTGGTACATGACGAGAAACTCATCCTGCATCTCATCTACCACCCGGAAGTAGTTCGCAATCCCTTGCTTTAGATTCGCTAATGTCCCCTGTTTATTGTCGAGGTCTTTTTGCAGGCGATCACTGACATGCTCGTAAATGCTGTCACAGACAAGATAAAGGACATCTTCCTTCGAGCGGATATATTCATAAAGCGTACCAATACTGAACCCAGCCGCTTTTGCAATTTCCCTCGTTGTCGTCCGGTGAAACCCCTTTTCCTTAAACAGTGTAACGGCCCCTTTAATCATTTGATCACGTCTTTTTTCAACCAGACGTTCATCCTTGACCGAAGCCTGTACTTCCCTTTTTATCGTCACGTTTAAAACCGCCTTTTGATCCCGGCACCCTCCTAAAAAGCAGGTGCTCCAGTTTTCCTGCCTTCTTTAACGGGGGAGCCTTCAAATTCCTTTTATGATTGTTCTTCAGTGCTGCACTTCTGCTTTTCTATTTCGTTACCATCCTTGAGATAACAAGGCGTTGAATTTCTTGTGTTCCTTCATAAATTTGCGTGATTTTTGCATCGCGCATAAACCGTTCTACCGGATAATCCTTCGTATACCCGTAACCGCCAAACACTTGAACTGCCTCGGTGGTCACCTTCATTGCCGTGTCACCGGCCATTAATTTAGACATCGCCGACTCTTTTCCGTAAGGCAGACCGTTTGACTCCAGCCATGCTGCTTGGTAGGTTAATAGTCTTGAAGCTTCAATCGCTGTTGCCATGTCCGCAAGCTTAAAGCTGATTCCTTGGTTCGCTGCAATCGGCTTGCCAAACTGGTGGCGTTCCTTTGCATAATCAACCGCTGCATCAAGTGCGCCCTGCGCAATTCCCACCGCTTGCGCTGCAATGCCATTGCGGCCGCCATCAAGCGTCATCATCGCAATTTTAAAGCCCTCGCCTTCTTGGCCGAGTCTGTTTTCAACTGGAACCTTGCAATCTTCAAAAATGATTTCTGTTGTCGGCGATGAACGAATACCAAGCTTCTTTTCCTTTTTGCCAACGGAGAAGCCTGGAAAATCCTTTTCAATAATGAAGGCGGTTGTTCCTCTTTGTCTGCTAGATGGGTCCGTTAACGCAAACACGACATAGATGTCTGCAATCCCGCCATTGGTAATGAAAATTTTTGAACCATTCAGGATGTAATGGTCGCCTTCCAAGCGAGCGGTCGTTCTCATCCCGCCTGCATCAGAGCCGCTTCCAGGCTCCGTTAAGCCGTAGGCACCAATTTTTGATCCTTCTGCCATGGGACGAAGATACTTTTGTTTTTGCTCTTCAGATCCGAACTTGTAAAGAGGCCAGCCCGCAAGCGAGGTGTGGGCAGAAAGTGTTACCCCGATAGATGCATCAACGCGGGAAAGTTCTTCAACTGCGATACAATAAGCAAGATAATCACTGCCAATGCCGCCGTACTCTTCCGGCCACGGAATTCCTGTTAAACCAAGCTCCGCCATTTTGTCAAAAATGGCGCGGTCAAAAGTTTCTTCCTCATCGCGCTCGGCCGCAGTCGGTGCAACCTCGTTTCGGGCAAAATCCCGGACCATTTTGCGAATCATTTCATGCTCTTCGGATAATTGAAAGTTCATTACGAGTCCTCCTTGGGTATACAGTTCGATATCTACAAAGTTAAAATTTTATCTACCTATCAAGCAATTTACAGATGCTTGCTCACAACAATGCGCTGAATCTCGCTTGTTCCTTCATAAATCTCGGTAATTTTCGCATCGCGGAAATAACGCTCAACTGGGTAATCCTCGGTATAACCATACCCGCCAAACACTTGGATCGCCTCCGTCGTCACTTCCACCGCAGTTCGAGAAGCAAACAGCTTAGCGACAGACGATTCGAAGCCGCATTTCACACCACGTTTGCGCAAATCCGCTGCTCGATAGATTAATAGTTTTGCTGCCTCCACACTTGTCGCCATATCTGCCAACTTAAAAGCAACCCCTTGCTGCGCTGCAATTGGCTTACCGAACTGCTGACGCTGCTTTGCGTAGTCCGTAGCCGCTTCTAAAGCTGCCTCGGCAATTCCAAGGGCCTGGGTCGCAATCCCAATACGGCCAACCTCTAGGTTTGCCATCGCAATTTTAAAGCCTTCGCCTTCTTCGCCAAGACGATTGGCAACCGGCACCAACATATCTTCAAATGTAAGCTGAACCGTTCTTGAACCGTGCAGCCCCATTTTCTTTTCGTCCTTACCAATAATCAGACCCGGGGTGTTTTTTTCCACAATAAAGGCTGTTATTCCACGCGCGCCTTTGTCTGGATTTGTGGACGCAAACACGATATAGACATCGGCTTCGCCACCATTGGTGATAAACGCCTTCGTGCCGTTTATTTTATAGTAATCACCATCGCGGACAGCCCGCGATTTCAGGCTGGCGGCATCAGAACCCGAGCTGGGCTCGGTTAAACAAAACGCCCCTAAATACTCCCCGCTTGCAAGCTTCGGTATATACCGTTGTTTTTGTTCTTCCGTGCCAAAATATAAAATTGGGTTTGTGCCCACCGAAGTATGAACGGAAAGAATTACCCCAACAGTCGCACTCACCTTGGAAATTTCGTGAATCGCAATGATGTAGGAGGTGAAATCCATCGCCGCACCGCCGTATTTTTCCGGAACCGGAATCCCCATTAAGCCGAGTTCACCCATTTTGCGGAGGACCTCACGTGGGAATTCACCTTGCTCCATCCGCTCGACAAATGGAGCAATTTCATTTGCTGCAAAATCCTTGACCATTTTTCGCATCATTTCTTGTTCTTCTGTGAATGTTAGGTTCATGTCCATTCCCCTTCCCGAGGATTTTGATTGTATTTACATGGCTATGTTTCGAACCAATCCTGTGGTGTTTGCAGTTAAGACCATCCTAAAGTGTTCTCTTTTGTTTGGGCTGTGTTAAACGTGGTTGTTGATTTCCGCTCCAGGATGCTCGCTTTCCGCGGGGCGGGCGGTGAGCCTCCTCGGCGCTTTAGCGCCTGTGGGGTCTCACCTGTCCCACTGCTCCCGCAGGAGTCTCGCTCCTTCCGCTCCAATCAACTTTGTTTAAATCATCATTGTTCTTTAACAAAGCCTTTGTTTAAACCAATCCTGCGTTTATCATCTCTATCTATTCATATGTGTAAAACCCGCGTCCGGTTTTCTTGCCAAGCCAGCCTGCTTTTACGTATTTGCGAAGCAATGGACATGGACGGTATTTGTCATCGCCAAAGCCTTCATGCAAGGTTTCCATAATGTACAGGCATGTATCCAAGCCAATAAAATCGGCCAGTGTTAACGGTCCCATTGGATGGTTCATACCAAGCTTCATCACTTCATCAATCGCTTCTTTCGTTGCCACACCTTCATATAGCGTATAAATCGCCTCATTGATCATCGGCATCAGAATGCGGTTTGACACGAATCCTGGATAATCATTCACTTCAACCGGTACTTTGCTCAAGGTTTTCGTCATATCTTCAATTACCTGATACACTTCATCTGAGGTTGCCAACCCGCGGATAATTTCAACGAGCTTCATCACCGGCACCGGATTCATAAAATGCATACCGATGACTTTTTCCGGGCGCTTCGTTGCCGCAGCGATTTCCGTAATCGGCAATGAGGAGGTGTTGCTGGCCAAAATGACATGCTGAGGCGTAATTTCATCAAGCTGGGCAAAGACTTTCGCCTTGATTTCCATGTTTTCAACCGCAGCTTCAATGACAAGATCGACACCGCTTGCATCCTGAAGGTCGGTAGAAGGCGTCAGTCTTGCTAACACTTCCTGCTTTTGCTCTTCCGATAGGCGGCCTTTGTCCACGTTTCTTGAAAGGTTTTTATTAATTACGCCTAAACCGCGCTCGACGAACTCCGGTTTCAAATCATTTAAAAACACTTGATATCCCGCTTGGGCACAAACTTGAGCAATTCCTGAGCCCATTTGTCCTGCACCAATGACCATTACCTTTTCAACCTTCATGTTTTTCCCTCCAAGCGGGGCTGCCCGCTCCATAGGTCAGCCCCTTTTTTATAAAATCTATGAAACTAGCCTTTTATCTGCGGAAAAATGGGTTTTATCTGCGTTACAGGGGAATTTATCTGCGTAACCCCCCATTTTATCTGCGATGTGAAATTACCACCAGAAACCGGTCAAACTTTTATGCCTTCGGAACCTCTATCATTACAGCATCACCCTGGCCGCCGCCGCTGCAGATAGCAGCAATTCCGATTCCGCCGCCGCGTCGCCTCAATTCATGCATTAATGTCAGGATAATCCGTGCGCCGCTTGCCCCAATTGGGTGACCGAGGGCAACCGCACCGCCGTTCACATTGACCTTTTCCGGGTCAAGACCGGCAATTTGGCTGCTCGCTAATGCAACTGCTGCAAAAGCCTCATTGATTTCAAACAAGTCAATTTCTTCTAAGCTTCTTCCGGTTTTTCGTAAAATTTCATTGATGACAAGTCCCGGTGTTTTAGGGAAATCCTTTGCTTCCACCGCTATCGCCGCATGCCCTAAAATAACCGCTTCCGGTTTACGACCTTCACGTTCTGCACGCTCTTCGCTCATCAGCACAAGTGCCGCTGCACCGTCATTCACACCCGGTGCATTCCCAGCAGTAATCGTTCCATCAAAATTAAATACAGGTGCCAGCTTTGCCAATCTTTCTAAAGAAGTATCTTTCCGCGGCGCTTCATCCTGTTCAACTACAACAGGCGCTCCTTTTCGCTGCGGCACTTCAACTGCCACGATTTCCTCGGCAAACTTCCCGCTTTCAATTGCAGCAATCGCCCGTGCATGACTGCGGTAAGCCCATTCATCCTGCGCCTCGCGGCTGATTTCCATTTCCTTTGCTGTTCCATTTCCGTATGTTCCCATGTGCGCGCCCGTAAAGCTGCAGCTTAAACCGTCATGAATCATTAAATCTTTAACGGAAGAGTCGCCCATTTTAAAGCCCCATCTTGCTTTTGGCAGGATATACGGTGCATTGCTCATCGATTCCATGCCGCCTGCCACAATCAGTTCCTCATCACCGGCACGAATAATTTGATCAGCTAATGTAACACTGCGCATTCCTGATGCACAGACTTTATTAATGGTTTCCGTTTTCACTTCCCATGGCAGACCTGCATGTCTTGCCGCCTGGCGTGATGGAATTTGTCCTTGTCCTCCCTGTAAGACACTTCCAAGGATTACTTCTTGGACTTCTTCAGGCTTTACATTCGCACGGTTTAACGCTTCTTTTACAGCGATTCCGCCAAGCTCTGAAGCTGTGAAGCTGCTCAAAGTACCGCCCATTTTTCCAAAAGGTGTGCGAACTCCGCTTAAAATGACCGTTTTCCCCATTCCAAACACTCTCCCATTTCCTATGTTATTAACAAAAATAATAATTTGTTTTTCGAAAGCGACTGAACGCTCGCTCGAAAAATGCCGAAAAAATGACGCAGACAAAAAGTATCTACTGCAAAAATTGATTTGATTAATTTAGCTGTCATGCTTGTTGTAGGTCTTTGATGTGTGAATTCTGTGGAAAAATAAATGAAGTTGATTTTTATTACGTATATGAAAGCGCTTTTATTCCTTCTTCTATTTTACATAAAAAACAGTAGAAGTTGAATTGTTTTACACAAAATTTTTAAAATTTCATGAATTCTTAATAAACAATCAACCTCTACTATAAACTTTTCTGTTGATTTACGCTCCAATCAACATCGGAGCAAAAATTCAATAAATGTTTTATGAAACTAATGCCTCCGGACCTCCACACACTGCTTTTTCTAGAAGTTCAGCAACGTCGTAAGTGGATACCTTTTCTTCCACTTCTTTTGCCTTTGTTCCATCTGAAATCATTGTTAAGCAGTATGGACATGCAGAGCTGATCACAGTTGAATTCGTCTCAAGAGCCTGCTCGGTTCTTGCTACGTTAATACGGTTTCCTGTTTCCTCTTCCATCCACATTAAACCGCCGCCGGCACCACAGCACATCGCCTTTTCTCTGTTTCTCTCCATTTCCATAAGCTTCACACCCGGAATTGTTTTCAGAATTTCCCGCGGTGGATCGTAGACGTCATTGTAACGGCCTAGATAGCATGAATCATGGAACGTAATCGTTTCCTCCACAGAATGCTTTGGCACCAATTTGCCATCACGGACAAGCTCATAAAGGACCTCCGTATGGTGGTACACCTCTGCCGTTAATCCGAAATCCGGATACTCATTTTTGAAAATATTGTAGGCATGCGGGTCAATCGTAACGATTTTCTTAACCTCCGCCTTTTCAAACTCTTCAATGTTTTTCGTTGCAAGCTCTTGGAACAAGAATTCATTTCCGAGACGGCGTGCCGTATCACCGGAGTTCTTTTCCTTATTGCCGAGGATGGCAAATTTCACGCCAGCTTCGTTCATTAATTTTGCGAACGAAAGGGCAATTTTTTGGCTGCGGTTATCGTAAGACCCCATCGAACCTACCCAGAATAGGTATTCGAATTCTTCACCAGCCTTGTTCATTTCCTTTACCGTAGGAACATGAACATCTTCGCGGACCTCACGCCAATTTTCGCGCTCTTTCCGGTTAAGTCCCCATGGATTTCCCTGGCGCTCGATATTCGTCATCGCCCGCTGCGCATCTGCATCCATTTTTCCTTCTGTTAACACAAGATAACGACGAAGGTCGATAATTTTATCCACGTGCTCGTTCATAACCGGACATTGATCTTCACAGTTACGGCAAGTCGTACATGCCCAGATTTCTTCTTCCGTGATAACATCGCCGATCAGGCTTGGGCTATAAAGGCCCGCTGCTGCTGCCTCTTCTGCGCCCTGACCCGCTGCGGCAAGTGCCAGTTGATTTCCTTTTGTATTCGCAAATGCGAAGGTTGGCACCCACGGCTGTTTCGAGGTAACTGCAGCCCCGTAATTCGTAAGGTGATCACGCATTTTCACGATTAAATCCATTGGTGAAAGCATTTTGCCTGTTCCGGTTGCCGGACACATATTGGTACAACGTCCGCATTCTACACAGGCATAGAAATCAATCATTTGCAGCTGGGTAAAGTCTTCAATTTTTCCAACCCCAAATGATTCCTGTGATTCATCTTCAAAATCAATTTTCTTTAACTTACCTGCCTTTTCTAAACGGTTAAAATAAACATTCGCAGGACCTGCAATTAAGTGAGCGTGCTTTCCTTGTGGCACATAAACTAAGAAGGATAATAAGAAAATTAAATGTACCCACCATGCAAAGTAGAAAACGACAATCGCCGCAGTTTTCCCTACCCATGAAAACGCTAGGGAAATGATAGAGGCAATCGGTTCAGACCAAGACGGGTCCTCTCCGTGCCAAATGATTCCCATCCCATTACCGAGCAAAACGGAAATCATTAAGCCCCCGATAAAAATCAAAACTAGACCTGACTTAAAGCCCCGCTTCAAGCGGACCAATTTTTCAATATAACGGCGATAAAATGCCCCAAGCACTGCTACTAAAATGACAAGGGTGACAATCTCTTGGAAAAAGGTAAACGCCGGATACAACGGACCAAGTGGCAGATGTGAACCCGGATGAATGCCTTTCCAAATAAAATCAATCGCGCCAAATTGGACTAAAAGGAACCCGTAAAAGAAGGCCACGTGGATGGCACCCATCTTTTTGTCCTTTAATAATTTACTCTGACCAAACACATTGACCCAAATCTTTTGCAGCCTCTCTTTGACGTTGTTGTCAAACTCAACCTTTTTGCCGAGCTTAATGTACGCAATCCGTGTTTTGACTACATAAGCGAATAGACTAACTCCGTAAGCGGTTACAACTAAGAAGGCAATGAGGTTTACCCATAAAAGACCTGTCACATCAAAACTCCCCTTTCTCACTTCATGTTTAAGAAAATTTTAAACCGAGTAAATTTTCAGAATCCTTTATCTCTATTATATAATGAATGAGCATTCAGTCAATGAAATTTTTCAAACTTTATTGCAGAAACTCAAATTCATAGAAGCGTTTTCAATTGGAAACCATAAAAATATGATGAGGAGGGAAATACCAGATGACATTTGCGGTTACTTTTATTGGAGTACTACTTCTTATCATCATATGGCTAGTCCTCGATTTTAGACTAGGAAGAAAGAAACATCACTCACAGATGAAAAATTGTGAAACTCCCATGCTTCATGGCCAGCTGGACATCTACCCGCATGGTCCTGAACTGTTTGCCGATTATTTCAAAGAAATAAAAGAAGCCAAACTGCATATTCACATTCTCTTTTATATTATCAAAAATGACAAGTTTAGCCATACTTTTTTAAAATTATTAAAAGAAAAGGCAAAGGAAGGTGTAGAAGTCAGGCTTCTGCTTGATCGCATCGGCGGCATCCGTTTAAAAAAACATTCGATAAATGAACTCCGTGAAGCTGGCGTCCACTTTTCGTATTGCAATCGAGTAAAGCTCCCCTATCTTTTTTACTCGGCACAGGTACGCAATCATCGGAAAATCACGATTATAGATGGAAAAATTGGGTATCTTGGCGGATACAACATTGGCAAGGAATACATCAACGAGGATCCAAAACTCAGCCCATGGCGGGATTACCATTTAAAACTGCTCGGTGAAGGCGCAACCTTTTTACAAAGCGAATTTCTAATTGACTGGCGGGAAAATACCAGTGAAGACTTATTGAACCACTCTAAATATTTCCCTGAAGTTTCAAAAGGTTTGATTCGCCATCAATTGATGCCGACAGAGGCTGTTACTCTGGAGAAAAAGTATCTTGGACTGCTTCAAATGGCAAAAGAGTCAATTATTATTGGGACCCCTTATTTTATTCCGAGCAAGCCGCTTTTTCAGGAATTACGTGCAGTCTTGAAGAGAGGCGTTCAACTTGCGATTGTTGTCCCCTATACCTCAGACCATGTTCTCGTACAGGAGGCATCCCATCGCTATTTAAAGACACTCTTGCGCGAGGGCGCAAAGGTTTTCCAATTTAAAAATGGTTTCTACCATGCAAAAACAATTGTCATCGACGATAAGCTTTGCGATATCGGCACCGCCAATTTTGATAAAAGAAGTTTATTTTTAAACAAAGAAATTAACTGCTATATTTATAATCCTGAATTCATTGAACGGCTGAAGGCCGTTTTGCAAAAAGATATCGAGGATTCACGGCCATTGACACTGAAGGAATTAACGAAACCCAACCTTTTCAGATCCGTGAAAGAAGGCATCGCCGGAATTTTTTCTTATTTTTTATAGCAGCAAACGACAGGAGTTTGAAAAATGAAGATTCGTTTCGGATATGTCTCGCAGGCGACGACCCTATGGGATGCCTCTCCATCAAAAACGATTACGTTTACACGTTACAGGGAGTTACAAAAAAAGGAGCAACTGGAAAAGCTACTTTCAGTGACGAAGCAAAACCTTGATCATACCTTACGAATGCTTTACTACAATATTGCCCATGAAATTGAACTCTACCGTTTTTCCAGCTCCCTAGTCCCCCTTGCCACCCATCCGGAGGTACGTTGGGATTTTGTCACTCCGTTTCAAAAGGAATGGCAGGAAATTGGAGAGGTTGTCCGTAAAAACCAGCTAAGGGTAAGTTTTCATCCTAATCAATTTACATTGTTTACTTCAAAAGATCGAAAAATTACTGAAAATGCCGTGATCGATATGGAGTATCATTTTCGGATGCTCGAGGCAATGGGGCTTGAACGGGAGTCACTGATTAATATTCATATTGGCGGTGCTTATGGGAATAAAGCGGAGGCACTCGCGCGCTTTCATCAAAACTTGACTGCCCTTCCGCTTCCGATTAAACAGGTGATGACCTTAGAAAATGATGATAAAACCTATCACACTGCGGAAACTTTGGCTGCCTGTGAAAAAGAGCAGGTTCCATTTGTGTTTGATTACCATCATCATATGGCGAATTTATGCGAGGCTTCTTTAGAGGAGTTGCTGCCGCGAATGTTTCAAACATGGGAGCGAGTAGGAATTCCGCCGAAGGTCCACATTTCCTCCCCGAAATCAGAAAAGGAATTTCGTTCTCATGCCGATTATGTCGATTTGGAATTTATCTTGCCATTTGTAAAGTTACTTACCGGGTTCGGACGGGATGTAGATTTTATGATTGAAGCAAAAGCAAAGGACCAAGCCTGCTTAAAGCTGGTGGAGGACATGAGCAGGCTGCGCGGCTTTAAAAGGGTTCGCGGTGCGGCCATTGCTATAACCTAATATTTTTAAGGGACAAATCAATCGTTTTACAGGCAATACAAAAGGTTGCCAACGAGTATACCGCCTCAAGTAGGCCAAAGACAAAAATCGAACTAAAAAAAATAAAGAAATTAAAAAACAACACATATTGCCCAATCGAAAAAGGGGTCCGCTGACTTAACATGATGGCTAAAATCTCCGTACCGTCGAGGGACCCGCCGAAGCGAATAATCATTCCCACCCCCATTCCCAAGCAAATCCCGCCGAGGAGGATGACGAGAATGGGGTTTTTGGTAAGCGCCGGAAATGGCTCAAGCATGTACAATTCCAGACTTAAAAAAAGAAGGGCACAGAGGCTGATGAGCAGAAACCTTTTTCCAAGATAAAATAAGCCAAGCAGTAAAAAAGGCGTATTTAACAGGAAAATATAGAAGCCCACTTTATAGTCGGTGATATGAGCGAGCAAAATACTAATTCCTACAATTCCGCCATCAATAATATAATTTTTCACTAATAGTAGCTGCAGGGCTGCCGCCACAAGCGATACCCCGATTAAGACCCCACCACCCCGCTTATACAAGGAGAAATGGGCTGTTCTTTTTTCATTTATATAATTTTTAATTCGCTCCTTAAACATATAGGCCCCCATCCGTTCAATTGTCCTATTCATTATGTATGGTGGAATTCCTGATTTTATCCGTAAAAAAATAAGACATGTTCCTGGGCATGATTTCAACCGTGAATGGTTAAAGTAACAAATATCAAGGAGGGATTATGATGGAGAACACAAGTGAATTTGTAAAAAAATTAGCTGAGGACAAAAAGAAACAAGACTATAATAAAACGCACCAAGGCAAGGGACATCCGGATAAAAAGCTTCCAAATAACCAGCATAATTGAAGCTGGACAAGCGAAAAGCATCGGTATGTGCACCGATGCTTTTCTATTGTTCTTCAATTAAGTTGAGGACGGGAACATCTTTTTCCTCTTCCGGGTTACTCCGTGAATAAATTCTCGCTGTTTTTGCTGCTTCATCCACATGCTGAATGATTACTGGGTTTCCCTCATAGGTAACATGTATCACATCCGCAGACTCGACGATTTCCTTCGCTCTTCCTATATTCATGAAGCTCACTCCTAACTAAAAAGTCTATTTTAATATTTACTACTTTTTGGATGGTATTCATGTTTTTGGTTTTTTATAGGTGTTAAATTTTACTGGCCAATACTGGCGCTCTCATTAAGTTACTGGCTGATTTCCTCGCTTTACTGGTCACTCCCTATATCAATTCAAAAATCCCCCTTTCAACTGAAAGGGGGATGCAACACTTACATTTTTTCTGGAGCGGATACTCCGATTAATGCGAGCGCATTGCGTAAGGCAATCTTTACGGCTTTTACCAGTCCCAAACGAGCGGCGGAACGCTCTGGATATTCCGGATCAAGAACCTTTTCCGCATTATAAAAACTATGGAATGTTGATGCCAGTTCAAAGATATAGTTTGTGACGCGGTGCGGAACACGTTTCACAGCCGCTTCCCCTACCGCCAGTGGAAACTCGCCAAGCTTCTTCAATAAATCAATTTCCTTTTCGGAATCAATTAAAGAGAAATTCGCTTCCATGTCTACCTCTCCGCCCTGACGTAAAATGCTCGAAATCCTTGCGTGGGCATATTGCGCATAATACACTGGGTTCTCATTCGACTCAGAAACCGCTAAATCCAGATCAAAATCCATATGCGTATCGGATGAGCGCATCGCAAAGAAGTAACGGGTGGCATCGAGGCCGACCTCATCGACTAAATCACGCATCGTGACCGCTTTTCCGGTACGCTTAGACATCTTCATCTTTTCACCATTTTTATAGAGGTGAACAAGCTGGATAATTTCGACCTCGAGGGCATCACGGGCATAGCCCAAAGCCTGAATGGCCGCCTTCATCCGCGGAATATAGCCGTGATGGTCTGCGCCCCAAATATTGATTAGTTTTTCAAAGCCGCGGTCCAGTTTGTCTTTATGATAGGCGATATCTGGTGTTAAGTAGGTGTAAGATCCGTCCTGTTTAATGAGTACGCGGTCTTTATCATCGCCAAAATCGGTTGAACGGAGCCAGGTTGCACCCTCTTCGTCGTAAATATAGCCGGTTTTACGCAGTGCGGCGAGCGCCTCGTCAATTTTCCCATTTTTATAAAGAGAGGTTTCCGAGAACCAAACATCAAAACGGACACGGAAATCCTCGAGGTCGCGCTTTAATTTTTCCATTTCATATGTCAAACCGTATTCTCGGAAAAAATCAAAACGTTCAGCCTCATCCACTTCGACATATTTATTGCCATATTCTTCGGCGAGTGTTTTTCCAATATTGATAATATCTTCACCATGATAACCGTCTTCAGGCATCTCTTTTTCTAAACCTAATGCCTGGAAGTAACGTGCTTCCACCGACTTAGCAAGATTATTAATCTGGTTGCCGGCATCATTGATATAGTATTCACGGGACACATCATAACCGGCCTTCGCCAAAATATTGGAGAGTGAATCACCGACAGCGGCACCGCGGGCATGTCCGAGGTGCAGGTCACCAGTTGGGTTTGCGGAAACAAACTCGACCTGGATTTTTTGGTTATTACCTACCGTTGTTTCTCCGTACTTTTCCCCCGCTTTTAGAACCGTTGGGATTAGATTGGTTAAATAGCTATTGTTCATATAAAAGTTAATAAAGCCCGGCCCAGCTAATTCAATTTTTTCAATCGATGCCTTCGAACGGTCGAGGTTTTCAATCAGTGCTTCTGCAATCATTCGCGGCGCCTTTTTTGCGACGCGTGCCAACTGCATCGCCATATTAGTAGAATAATCGCCGTGCGCTTTTTCCTTTGGGGTCTCCAGAATGACATCGGGAATTTGCTCTTCTGTGGCAAGGCCTGCCTTCAAAACGGCCGCTCTAATTTCTTCTTTAATTTTATTTTGAACCTGCTCCACTATATTCATTTTTTATCCTCCTGGAAGGTAATCTGTAAATGGTATGTACCTGCGGGCGAGCCCTGCATGGTAAAATCGTAAAGTATGTCAATAAGGCCTTTGCCATTTTCAAAGGAATGTTCAAGGACTTTCGTTAGAGTTGTTGTTTCAAATTGACCAAACGGCATTTCATAGCTACCGTTAAGCTTCCGATTCAATTCGAATGGAAGGCGCATCTTGACGGAACCGCCACGTAAAATCAAACCTTCCCCAGCAGTCATCTTTACAATCGTCCGAACACTCCCCTCCTCCATCGCTTCCTCATACTTCAGATAAGAGGCATTCCCCTTTTCAAAATATTGACCAAACAACCGCAGCTCAAAACTTTCCTGCTGATCAATCGTCGTTCTCACATTAATCCTTACCGGTATCTCAGGCGTTAACAAACCAACCGCACTCCTCTAATCAAATTCACTTTTTCTATTATACCCATATTAAGTTGCAATTTAAAACGACAAAATTCGGGTGGTGCCTGTCACCACCCGAATTTTGTCGAAACAAAAAGCCTGCCCCTTCAAAAGGACAGGCACGCTTTTCTTATTTAACCCAGCCAAGGATCATTTCGCGGATGAGTTTGCTGGCTGTGTTGGCGGTTTGTTCGGAGTTGTCGTAGATTGGTGCTACTTCTACGAGGTCGCCGCCGACGACGTTAACTTCGGAACGAGCAATTGCATGGATGGATGCCAACAGCTCTTTCGAGGTAATTCCGCCGCAATCAACGGTACCTGTTCCCGGTGCATGGGCAGGATCCAGTACGTCAATATCAATCGTCACATAAACAGGACGGCCTGCAAGCGTTGGAAGGATTTCCTTAAGCGGCTCAAGCACCTCAAATTTCGAAATATGCATGCCAACCTGCTTTGCCCATTCAAACTCTTCCTTCATACCAGAACGAATCCCGAAGGAATAGACATTTTTCGGCCCGATTAATTCCGCAATTTTGCGAATTGGTGTCGAATGCGATAACGGCTCGCCTTCATAATTCTCACGTAAATCCGTGTGAGCATCAAAATGAATGATCGCCAAATCCGGATATTTTTTAAAGACAGCTTTCATCACCGGCCATGAAACTAGATGTTCGCCACCCATTCCAAGCGGGAATTTTCCGGCATCCAGCAAGGAGTCGATATACTCCTCAATTATATCTAAACTCTTCTGCGGATTCCCGAACGGCAGTGGAATATCCCCGGCATCAAAATATTTAACATCCTCAAGCTCCCGATCAAGGTATGGACTATACTCTTCCAAACCAATCGAAACCTCACGAATACGAGTCGGACCAAACCGAGAACCAGGTCGGTAACTCACTGTCCAATCCATTGGCATCCCGTAAAGAACCGCCTTACTCTCCTCAAAATTCGGATGACTCTTAATAAAGACATTTCCAGAATAGGCTTCATCGAAACGCATCTTAACACTCCTCTTTTATGGGGTCAGCACCCCATCACTTTAACGGTTAATCAAGCGGGGGTCAGGCCCCCACTTATTATTTAACTAAATCGCCCACAAATTTAGGCAGTACGAATGCTGCTTTGTGAAGTTCTTTAGTATAGTATTTTGTTTCGATCTCGTGAAAGCGGTCCTCGCTTACTTCTAGTGGGTCGTATTTTTTTGAGCCGATTGTGAATGCCCATAAGCCGCTTGGGTAGGTAGGAATATTCGCTACATATAAGCGGGTGATTGGGAAGATTTCACGTACATCGCGTTGAACATTGCGAATTAAATCCGCCTTAAACCATGGATTATCAGACTGCGCCACGAAAATACCGTCTTCTTTTAGCGCCTTTGAAATTCCAGCGTAGAAGCCCTTTGTGAACAGGTTTACAGCAGGTCCAACTGGCTCTGTTGAGTCCACCATGATGACATCATATTCATTTTCACTTTTTGCAATATGCATAAAGCCGTCGTCAACACGAACATCCACACGAGGATCATCTAACTTGCCGGCAATTTCCGGAAGGAATTTCTTTGAATACTCAATTACCTTGCCATCAATATCAACAAGCGTTGCTTTTTTCACGCTTGGGTGCTTCAATACTTCACGAATAACGCCGCCATCTCCGCCGCCGACAACCAAAATATTTTCAGGATTTGGGTGAGTGAATAAAGGTACATGCGCCACCATTTCATGATAAACAAATTCGTCACGAACAGAAGTCATCACCATGTCATCTAAAAGAAGCATGTTACCCCATTCCTCTGTTTCGATCATATCCAGCTTTTGAAATTCTGTTTGCTCTGTATGTAAAGTCTTATTTACTTTCATCGTGATGCCAAAATTTTCGGTTTGCTTTTCTGTAAACCAAATTGTCATGTTCATCTTCCTCTCATCTATTTTCAATTTTAACTAAGTAATCACTAAAGCTAATATTTATTCACTTATCTGATCACGAAGGTACCACTCCATTTTATCCTACCCAAACACTTAAATTACAAACAAGAAAAAGTATAGAGGAATCTAGCAAAATTTCAAGAAAAATTTTCATTTCTCTCTGGGAAATGTTTAAAATGCATCCATTTTTTTCATACTGTTACTATAAATATTTTTAGATAAAAGGTCTCGGAATGAATTCCAGGGACTAACGTTGAATGCACAAGGGGTGAATATTATGGAAATCATGACGAATCACGGGTTTCGGAAAACAATTAAGTATTTGCGTGCGATTATTATCATCAGTTTGATCGGCATGGTTTGTATGCTCATTCTCTTTCTCGGCATTCTTGGCTATGCAAAAATTTTAGGAGCGCCGCCGCTTGCCGTGCCGCAATCGACCTTGTTTTTTTCCGATGACGGGACATTAATTGGAGAAAGCAACAGCGGCCAGAAGCGCTACTGGGTATCCTTAAAGGATATTTCTCCGGATTTAGTGGATGCGACCGTATCAATTGAAGATAAAAATTTTTACCACCATCATGGCTTTGATATGAAGCGGATTGCTGGGGCAGTTGTGGCCGATATCCAGGCATTTGGAAAGGTCCAAGGAGCCAGCACCATCACCCAGCAATACGCCCGAAATCTATTTCTCGAGCACGATAAAACCTGGTCTCGGAAACTGCAGGAGGCTTTTTACACAATCCGCCTGGAAATGAATTATTCGAAAAAGCAAATACTTGAAGGCTACCTAAACACGATTTATTACGGCAATGGGGCCTATGGTGTTGAGGCAGCCAGTCAATTTTATTTTGGAAAAAAGGCAGCCGATTTAACACTTGCTGAAGCCTCGATGCTGGCAGGAGTTCCAAAGGGTCCAGGGTATTACTCCCCACTCGTTTCGATAAAAAATGCAAAGCACCGCCAGACAATCATCCTTAGGACTATGGTGAAAAACGGCTATATCAAGGAAAGTCAGGCAAAAGCAGCTGCCGGGAAGTCGCTGAGCTTTGTGGCCGCACACCCGCACCAGCAAGTTAAGGTTGCTCCCTACTTTCAGGATGCAGTCAAAAATGCGTTAAAAAGTCAATTACATTTAGATGACCGCACAATTGCGCTTGGCGGTTTAAAGGTCTATACGACACTCGATTTGAAGCAGCAGGAGGCAGCTGAAAAGCAGGTACAAAGCGTCATCGCCAGCGGCTCAGAAATCCAAACGGCCCTCGTCGCGATGGATCCAAAAACCGGCGGTGTCAAAGCGATGATTGGCGGCCGTGATTATGAAAAGAGCCAGTATAACCGTGCAATTCAAGCGAAAAGGCAGCCTGGTTCAACCATTAAGCCGATTCTTTATTACGCAGCGCTGAGCCATGGATTTACACCATCGTCGACAATGCGAAGCGAGTCTACGACCTTTCATTTTGATGATGGTTCCCAATATACACCGCATAATTTTAATAATAAGTATGCGGGTGGGGAAATCACTCTTGCCCAGGCACTGGCGTTATCTGATAATATTTATGCAGTCAAAACGCATTTATTTTTAGGAGAAGACACGTTAATCAAAACGGCAAAAAAGTTTGGGATTTCGACGAAAATGGCGAAGGTGCCGTCCCTTGCCCTTGGAACATCCGGGGTTCGCGTGATTGACATGGCAGGTGCCTACAGCCTTTTCGCCAATGGCGGAAAAAAGGTGGAACCAACCTTGATTACGCGCGTTGAAGATTATAATGGAAAGATCCTTTATGAAAAAGAGCTGGACAACAAACAGGTATTAGATCCTGCTAAAGCTTATGTTATGACGCAAATGCTGACGGGAATTTTTGATCCGAAGCTTGACGGCTATTCAAGAGTGACCGGCAGCACGGTCATCAAGGAATTGACCCGGCCTTATGCCGGTAAATCCGGCTCGACGGAAACGGACAGCTGGATGATTGGATTTTCACCCCAGCTCGTGACTGCCGTCTGGTCAGGCTATGATGACAGTAAACCGATTGATTATGTAGCGGAAAAATCCTATTCAAAAAATATTTGGGCGCAGTTTATGGAGGAAGCATTGAAGGATAAGACGGTTAAGGCCTTTAAACCGCCGAAGGAAGGTGTCATTGGCGTCTATGTCAATCCGGAAAACGGCAAGCTCGCGACTAAGGACTGCCCAGTGCGGAGGTTCACTTACTTTGTGAAAGGCACCGAGCCGACGGAATATTGTACCGAACATATGGATCGTTCCGAATCAAATCCTTTGAAAAAGAACACCGAGCACAAGGACCCGTGGTACAAACGAATTTTTAAATGGGCGAATTAGTATTTTTACGGCACTTAAAGCCACTAAATCAGCACCAATGTGAAAAGCTCCGGATGCCTCCGGAGCTTTTCGTGTCCTAGTTTTACGTGTATTCACGCTGTCTATTAGTTTACTTTTTTTCCAGTAAAACTACAAGTGATTTACCAAAATTTACTCATCCATTAAACCTTTTTTTAGTTCTTCTGATGAATTTTTCCACAGATTCGCATTGTGATTACGCAAAAATTCAGCCAGCACTTTTTTTGATTTTTCATCCATTTGGTCAACAATAATATGGCGTTTGAGCGACTTATCCATGTAGTTTACATGAAGAGGAAGCAATTTGTAGCCGCGGCGGATTTCGCGGTCCACTGTCATTTCACAAGCCGTCACACCGGCATAATATGGTCCTTCTTCGTTTCGGTCGATCGTTACCCAGACAAGCCAGTAGGGCTTTCCGTTTGGCACCTCATCCTTATTTGGCAAAAACTTGATTCCCTTTTCAACTGCGCTGCGGGCATGCATGGCACCGACATCAATTTCCGCCTCACCGGCATCCACATCAATCATTACCGGGGAAACATTATCAAGGCTCAGCGCTCCCTTGCCATATCCGCGGTGCCCGTCTGTTGGGTCGCTTTTAATAATATTAAAACCAACTTTTTTCTTTTTTCTTCCATTTTTCAAACGTCCTCCTAGAAAAATAGTCCATAATAAAAGTCATTTAACCCCTTCAACACGGATGGAATCACCCCATACATGAGCGGCTGAATCGTATAACGATCAAGCGGGGTAATGACTAAAATTAAAAAAATAAATGAACCATACGATTCATATTGCGTCATTTTTGCTCGTACTCCATTTGGAGCCAAATCCTCTATAATGCGGTAACCATCCAGTGGTGGAAACGGTAAAAGATTAAAAACAAACAAGACTACATTAAGCCTGACAAATAAGTCAAAAAACCCATAAAGTTGATCCGGGAAATTCATCCCGCTGCGTAACAACGCATACCAAACGATAAAACCAACCGATGCCAAAATAAAATTGCTCAGCGGCCCGGCCACCGAAACAAGAATTCCTGCAAGCCTTGGGTTCTTAAAGAAAAAGCGGTTAACCGGCACAGGGCGAGCCCAGCCAAACCCCGCAATAAAAATCAGGATGGTTCCAATTGGGTCAAGATGCTGGAGCGGGTTTAACGTCAGCCTCCCCTGATTTTTTGCCGTCATATCCCCGAACTTATAAGCCACATAGGCATGGGCAAACTCATGGAACGTAAAGGCAATCATCAGCGTAATTGCCACATACGGAATTTCCTTAAGTGAGTAAGCTAAACTCAAATTGGGTTCTCCTCTCCTTTTACGTTTTCGATTCTCTGTCTATATAGTTCCATTCACTGTATTCATTTTCCTTTTAGTATACATGAAACCGCTGGAAAAATGAAAAAAACAACCCAACTTGAATTTTTTGATTTTTTATGAAAAACTACATAAGAAAAGCGGAAGCGCCTTGCTTAGCCTAAGGCAAGTGCTGGAGGCACTGACGGTGAAGTCGTTCTTTGACTTCATCGACAGGGTCGAAGCAACCTCGAGGGGCTAGGCGCTGGAGCTGGACAATTCTCAAAGCACTTTTTAAGATTTAATATTAGAGAAAGGAGGAATATACATATGCCAATCATTACAGTAAAAATGCTTGAAGGCCGTTCCGATGAACAGAAACGTGCGCTAGTAGAAAAAGTTACCGAAGCAGTAAGTGAAACAGCGGGTGCGCCAAAGGAGAATATTTCCATTATTATCGAGGAAATGTCCAAAAATCATTACGCAGTCGCCGGCGTCCGCGCAATTGATAAATAAACCATGAAAAAAGCTAAGACCATCATCAATGGGTCTTAGCTTTTTCTTTTAATGTTTCAATATATTGATATGCCTCATCAATTTCCGCTTCCGTATAGCGCTGCTTGCTTTTTAACGTAAAAACTTTATTCGCAACCTCTTCCTTTGGAAGATTATCAAAATATAAAACCGTTGAGACAAGCTCCAAAAATCTAGCATTTTGATCGTTCATATCCTCGAGGCAATCTTGCAAATAAGGCATCTCTACTTCATTTAAGCTGAGGAACTCGCGGCCGTTTTCCGTTAACGTATAGCGATACTGGAAGTACCCTCCCTTTTTCTCCTTTACCTCGTTCAAAAATCCCATATTACACAATTCTTCTACTCGTAAAGTCAGTTCCTCCGAATAAGGGCCGTAAAAATGAAATTGAAACTTTTCATGGAATGGGAAAGACACTTTTTTTGCAATATAAATCATCTTTTGCAGCTTTTTTCTTCCGATAATTTCACCGGATACCAGAACGGCCTGCATCAGCTTGGCGTGATCTTTTAACATCTTCACATCTCCTACTCCGAATCTCAATCGTTCTATATTTCTAAAAGGGCACGTATTTGTTGTTTTATCTCTTTATTTTCAGTGTCATCAAAAAGAAAATCAGCAGGATAATAGAGCTTGTGGTCTGTTCTTCTTTTTCCAGAGATGGCATCAACAATCTCCGACTCTCTAGAAAGCTCGCGCAGTTCCCCGTTTTTCATCAATAGATGGATGGGAAGGCGCTCCCCTTCTTCGCCTGGGCGATAAAAGTCATAAGGCAAATCAGACGACGAGTCGACCACCAAATAGTACTCCGGATCCAAATCGGCCTGGATAAATAGCTTCGTCAGCTGCGCCAGCTTTTTGTATTCCTTCGCCGGATCAAATTCGGCATATTTAAACAGATTTCGGTTAACAAAGCGGCGGCAAAGGTCGCTTAGAATCGCATCCTCTTCCTCCTGCCAGATCTGAAAATAATATAAAATCACAGCCTCATCCAATTTTAAATAGTCTTCTAATTTGGCTTGATTATTAAAAAACGAATAAAAATGAACAGGCTTATTTTTAAAGGTATAGTTTCTCTCAAATAAATCCTTTGCGCGGTGGAGGATTTTTGATAAAAGAACCTCGGCGCTCCGGGAAACAGGATGAAAGTAGACCTGCCAATACATTTGATAGCGGCTCATAATATAATCCTCTACCGCATGCATCCCGCTCTTTTTAATTACGACCTGGTCTTCCCTTGGCCGCATCACGCGTAAAATCCGTTCCATATCAAATTGACCGTAGCTCACCCCGGTAAAATAGGCATCCCTTTGCAGGTAATCCATCCGGTCGGCATCAATCTGGCTGGATATTAAACTAACAACCAGCTTTTTTTCAGAGGTCTTCGCAATTACTTCGGCTACTTTTTCAGGAAAATCTTTTCCTGCCTTTGATAGCACTTTATTTACCTCTGTATCTCCTAAAATAATCGCTCGGGTAAAATCTTCATGGTCGAAGTCGAACACTTTTTCAAAGGAATGGGAAAAAGGGCCATGCCCTAAGTCATGGAGGAGTGCGGCACAAAGCGTGAGCAAGCGGTCCTCGTCGTTCCATTCCGGACGTCCGGCAAACACATCATCAATGATGCGGCGGACAATCTCATAAACTCCGAGAGAATGATTGAAACGGCTGTGCTCTGCACCGTGAAAGGTTAAAAAGGTCGTTCCTAGCTGTTTAATTCGACGCAGGCGCTGAAATTCCTTTGTTCCGACTAAATCCCATATCACACGGTCACGGACATGGATGTAGCGATGAACCGGGTCTTTAAACACTTTTTCTTCACTCAGTTTTTCCGTCGAATAAGCCATTTGATTCCCTCTTCCTCTTTTCTTCTTTCTATTATATCTCCAATTTATGGGATAATCACCCAAATTTCAGCAAGATCCCCCAGTATTTTTCGACAATCTCAACCAAAAAGAAAAATCACCCAGGTACGTTGTCAAAGGTGATTTTATTTTAGTTTTTTATTTATCTTTTCCATTAATTCCTCTTCCGATAAGGCCGCAAGCGGGCGGTTGTTCACGAACGCAAAGGTCTTTTTCCGGCCTGGTCCGCAATAAGATTGGCAGCCAATCTTAACCTCGGCATCCGGGTCAATCTCTTTCAAACGAGGGATTAATGTCTTTAAATTTACGGCCTGGCAATCATCGCAAACACGAAATTCATTGGACATTTTTTACAACCTCTTTCCATTTTAAACAAAAGCTTTATATTATTTTAACCAACTATTAGCAGTGAAAATCAGACTTTTATTAAAAAAATCGACATGTAACTCCATTGGTATTTTACAGTTTCTTGTTTTTGAATGCAAGGTGCATCTCCTTAGTAAACTCTAAAAAAATCTACTATCCTTGCAACAATTTGGTATAAAGCATGGGAAACTTGTCCATCCTAAGACTAGAACTTTTAAAAACTCGTCACAAGCGAGTTAATCGTACTAAATATTTAAGGGAGTTGAAAAAATGAAAGTTCGTCAAGATGCATGGACAGATGAAAATGATCTACTTTTGGCCGAAACGGTCCTTCGTCATGTAAGGGAAGGCAGTACCCAGCTGAACGCATTCGAAGAGGTTGGCGATAAACTAAATCGGACTTCTGCGGCCTGTGGTTTCAGATGGAATGCCGTTGTACGCCACCGTTATGAAAAGGCCCTGCAATTATCGAAAAAACAACGCAAACAGCGCCAGCGGATTTTAGGTAAAGACCAGGGCGGCAAGAAAAAACTGCTCTACAATCCACCGGTAGTAGAGGAGCTCGTGACCATGGAGGTTCCAGTTGAGGAAGCAGAGTCATATGAACTTCCGGAATTACCGGAATTAACCATGGAAATGGCGGAAGAGACGTTTGCCTTGCCGACGGTACAAACAACCTACCGCAGCGCACCAGTATCAGCGTCAGGAATTTCCATTGATCATGTCATTGATTTCTTGCAAAACTTTAATCATTCCAATCTTCAAAATGAAGCACTAAAAAGTGAGAATGAAAGATTAAAGCGTGAAATCGCTGAATTGAAGCGCCAAAACGATGAAATGTCAAAGAAAATTGAAGGTTTAGAGCAAAATACCGAAACCATTCAAGAAGATTATGAAACCTTAATGAAAATTATGAACCGCGCCAGAAAGCTCGTTCTTTTTGAAGAAGAAGAACGCCCAGCTACAAAATTCAAAATGGACCGTAATGGCAACCTAGAAAAGGTAGCTGAGTAGAACGAAAAGCGGAAGCGCCTTGGTCAGCCTAAGGCAAGCCATGGAGGACCAGAAGGTGAAGTCGTTCTTTGACTTCATCAGCTGGGCCGAAGCGACCTAGGAAAAAAGCAGTTCATTTTTTCCCTCGAGGGGCAGGACGCTTGAGCTAGACATTAGAAAAGCAAAGGGAGAAAAGTGCAACATTCTCGTTATAAAAGAAGCCGTAAATCCAACTCATGGTTTACGGCTTTTTACATTTTTTCATTTCGATCGATGACCCGTTGATAGTAACCGGGGAAGAGCTCAAGCTCATAGTCATTTAACTGACCGGCATACAAAAAGTCACTGTTCCGCTTTAACTCGTTTAACAGCCGCAGCATCACATCAGAAATCGTAAAATTTTGATCTAGCAGTTCTGATAGAGAGGCCATGACTTCCGGGACAATTTTTGGATAAGCAAATTTCGTCTCCTCACTCCCCAGGGCAATCTCGTAAAATTGTTTAATCAGCCGGGCCCGTTTACTGCCGCTTCCGTTAACACATAGGTAGATTTGCACTGCAACACCTTTTTTTAATCTGCGCTGGGAAATGCCGGCAAACTTCTTTCCGCCGATGCTAAGGTCATAGCTTCCGGGGCAATAGGAACCAACGATTTCCCTCGCATCAATATGACGATCGGGGAAATCCGCAAACATCTGCTGAATCAGATGCCACATCGTATCATAACCGCGGTTAATATCAATCCCTTTTTCTGTTTCTGGAAGAATGAGAGAAATATTCAGAACTCCTTCATCAAGAACGACTGCCAGGCCGCCGGAGTTTCGGACAATGGATTTGAAGCCCTCCTGCTCGAGATATTGTCTGCCTTGTTCCAAAAAAGGCAGCCTTGTATCCTGGATTCCGAGGACAACAGTATTATGATGGACCCATGTTCGGGCGGTTGCCGGTGCATTACCGGTTCCAACTGAGGCACAAAGGGTGTCATCTGTGCCAAATGACTGCAAAGCATTGAAATGAACACCTGCAGCTGACTGATCGATGACCCGCCACTGCGGCTGGTGCAGTAAATGGAGTGTATTTTCCATCAACGTCACTCCTTTTTAATCAAAAATCTTTATTTAGTATATCAAATGATGCGGTGGATTAGCCATCCAGGAACGATATCGACACTTATAAGATCTATTCCAACAATTCCCCATTTAAGCCGTAAAAAAGCCGGCCCCCCTAATGGAGACCAGCGCACACAATCTATTATAATCCTTGCCCCGCTGTAATCAGCGCAAGCTTATAGACATCTTCTTCATTACAGCCGCGGGACAAATCATTTACCGGCTGATTCAAGCCTTGTAAAATCGGCCCAACTGCCTCAAAGCCGCCTAAGCGCTGCGCAATTTTATAACCGATATTTCCTGCTTCAAGACTTGGGAAAATAAATACATTCGCATCCCCTTGCAACACAGAACCCGGAGCCTTACTTTTTGCCACAGACGGTACAAAAGCTGCATCAAACTGGAACTCACCATCCAAAACAAGCGATGGCTCGCGGCGCTTTGCTTCCTCGACCGCAGCAACCACCCGTTCAGTCTCTTCAGACTTCGCCGAACCCTTTGTTGAAAAACTCAACATCGCGACGCGGGGATCGATATCAAACATTGCCGCTGTTTTCGCACTTTCAATCGCAATCTCAGCCAAATCCTGGCTATCTGGGGCAATATTGATTGCGCAATCCGCAAACACATATTTCTCATCACCGCGAACCATGATGAACACACCGGACGTCTTTTGAACGCCTTCCTTTGTTTTAATAATTTGCAGCGCAGGGCGCACCGTATCGGCCGTAGAGTGGGCCGCACCGCTGACAAGTCCGTTCGCCTTGTTTAAATACACAAGCATCGTGCCAAAGTAGTTTTCATCCAATAAGATCTTGCGTGCATCTTCTTCAGTAGCTTTACCCTTACGGCGGTCCACAAACGCCGATACAAGCTCATCCATTCCGGCATATGTCGCAGGATCATAGATTTCCGCCGCATCCAATGAAACCCCAAGCTCTTTCGCCTTCGCTTGAACTTGTTCAATATTGCCCACCAAAATCGGTGTCATTAATTTTTCCGCTGCAAGGCGGCCGCAAGCCCGGATAATCCGCTCATCCAGTCCTTCTGGGAACACAATTTTCAAATCACGGCCAGCAACCTTTTGCTTTAAACCATCAAATAAATCACTCACGATAAATCCTCCCTTTATCTCCTACTTCTTTTAGCATACAAAACCAAAATGAAAATTCAAGGACCAGCCTTATAGAGAACGTTTTCAAAATAAATGTTTTTGTTTTCAAAACAATCTAATTTTTAGCATTTGCACTTTTTTATAAATTTAACCACTTTTATTATAAATGAAGTGTTTTATCCAAGCCCCTTGGTGAAACTATGATATAGTATAAATTGTTAAAATTGATTAAGGAGTGATATGAATGAGTGAAGCAGCACAAACACTTGAGGGCTGGTATTGCCTTCATGATTTCCGTACATTTGATTGGACAACCTGGAAAATGCTCTCCAGCGACGAACGCCAAGCAGCCATCCACGAGTTTTTAAGTCTAGTTGAAAAGTGGAACACCACCCAAGAACGCAATGAAGGCAGCCATGCCTTATATACAATCGTTGGTCAAAAGGCTGATTTTATGATGATGATCCTGCGCCCAAGTATGGAAGAGTTGAACGAAATTGAAAACGAATTCAACAAAACAAAATTAGCTGAATTCACGATTCCAGCACATTCTTATGTATCCGTTGTTGAGCTTAGCAACTATTTGCCACAGGGCGAAGATCCATACCAGAACCCGCAAATGGTAGCTCGCCTTTATCCAAAATTGCCTAAAGCAAAGCATGTTTGCTTCTATCCAATGGATAAGCGCCGCGAAGGCAATGATAACTGGTACATGCTTCCGATGGAGGAGCGCAAAAATTTAATGCGCAGCCATGGAATGATTGGCCGTACATATGCTGGAAAAGTGAAGCAAATCATTACCGGATCCGTTGGTTTTGATGATTACGAATGGGGTGTTACCCTGTTTGCGGACGATGCCCTGCAATTTAAAAAGCTTATATATGAAATGCGCTTTGATGAAGTCAGTGCCCGCTATGGCGAATTCGGCACCTTCTTCGTCGGAAATATCCTTGAAGAAGAACGCGTAACCGGCTTCTTTCACGTCTAAGCAAAAAAGGTCCTCAGCCATGGGGACTTTTTTATTTTTCATCAATCAAAGCAAGTCATATTTTTTCTCCTCTCCACATACTTATAAAACAGCGAGTCTAAGAAAAACTCTATCCATCTCGTAAAGAGAGGTGACAATAAAAATTGCACTTGCCCCACTGGTACCACATGGGGGTGGGTGGAGTATGAATAGAATGTTGAGCCTAGAGTTATTCATATTTAGGAGGGGAAAATAATGAGTCAATACTATCCACAAGGGTTTCAGCCCTATACAGGAGCAGCCGGACAACCGGGAGCACAGCCGCAGCAGCAAGCGTTCTTCCCGCAGACTGGCGTAACCTCATTTCCGCCAGCTGGCACTGGAGGTGGATTAACACCCACACCTGGTGGACCAGGAACAAGCTTGCCTGGCCAATTGCCGATTGAGCAATCCTACATCGAAAACATTTTACGGTTAAATAAGGGCAAACTTGTCACCGTGTATGCCACCTTCGAAGGCAACAGCCAGTGGAATGCCAAAACCTTCAAAGGCATCATTGAGGCCGCAGGGCGGGACCATGTTATCCTTAGCGATCCACAATCAGGCGCCCGTTTCCTCATCCCAATGGTAGCCGTTGACTACATTACCTTCAGTGAGGAAATTGAATATGAATACCCATTCGGAAGTGGGCCGAACCTAGGCACCTACCCGCCAAGATAAACTTAAACAACACCAATTGGTCCTCAATTGGTGTTTTCTTTTTTAGAAGGCTTGGGTTGATTTCCGCTCCAGGCACAAGCGGTTCGCGGGCGGGTTCGGTGAGCCTCCTCGGCGCTTAAGCGACTGCGGGGTCCCATCTGCCCCGTAATCCCGCAGGAGTCTCGCGCCTTTCGCTCCAATCAATATGCTTAGTAAACCCTTGAAAGAGGTTACCAGTAGATTTTTCTTGCTAGTACAGTACTATGTATTAGCCTTCAAAAAGACATTGGAGCTTGCCCCAATGTCCGTTTCTTATAAATGTTTTACAGCCCCGACTATTACTAGAATCCATGCTGCTAAAAAGCAAACGCCGCCAATCGGTGTAATCGCCCCTAAAATACCAATCTTCGTTACACTTAACACATACAAGCTGCCACTGAAGAAAATGATCCCAATCAGCATCAGCCAGCCGGACCAAGTAAATAATGAACTGTCCGCCACCTTTGCAAGCAGAAGACCGACAACCAAAATTCCAATTGCATGAAACATTTGATAGGTAACGCCCGTTTTCCAAATTTCTAAATAATGCGCATCTAGCTTATCCTTCAGTCCGTGAGCCCCAAAAGCCCCCAGCGCCACCGCCAAAAAGGCATTAATTGCCCCTACAATAATGAAAGCCTTCATCTTATTTTCCCTCTTTCCTTTCCTCTGTGTTAAATTTGCTTAATGATTTGCGCTCCAGGCACAAGCGGTTCGCGGGCGGTCCTGGGAGCCTCCTCGGCGCTTTGGCGCCTGCGGGGTCTCCCTTGCTCCGTCCTTCCGCAGGACACTGAATTGCTTCCTTGAATCAGCCCACGCACGAAGAAAATGCGTTAGCATTTTCGAGGAGTCTTCGTGCCTTCCGCTCCAATCAATATAGTTACATTAACAATGACTATTCACACAGTTTCTCTTTATGCAAAAGCCAAACATTTAAAAGTCAAACAGTGAATCTCCGTTCGCATCATCACCCATATCCAGTTTCTTTGGCTGATTAATCGCGGCCGGTTGTTGAAACATAGGTTGCTGAAAAGCAGGCTGTACCACCATCGGCTGTTGAACAACAGGAGGATTAGATACAGCTGCCTGTACTGGCATATCCGCTTTTTCTTCGAGGATGAGTTCGCATAATATTTTAATAGAGTAAACCCGTTCCCGCAAGCTTTCACCCTTGGCGCTTCGCTTGGCAGACTGCAACTCATCTTCCATTTTCTCTAATAGCTTTTGAACAGAAATATTCAAAAATCCTAACACCTCTCATTTCCTAACATCTTACGACAAAATCCTTAATGTTCCACGTGAAACATGTCAGATTTTAGCATCCTATAAAAAAGAGACTGTATTGTTCAGTCTCCCCTTCCTATCCTAAAATCCGCTGATAGATGGATTTTGCGTGCATCAAATCCTTTGTTCCATGAATAAGGGCACGGCCGTCTTTAAAGACCACCATGCGCTCTTCCCCCATTTCAACCGATAACAAATACGGATTCCCTTTTACTGTATATCCCAATGAACGAAGCTGATCCGCCAATTTTTCAAGTGAAAGCTCCCTTTGACTTGCTGGACGGATTTGTACCGTATCCCTGCCGCAAAGCACAGTCGTTTTCGTGGTATTTTCCTGATCCAAATAAGGATAGGTCGGACTCTCACCGCAGGACAAGCAACCGGCAAATTTCGCCTTGGACATTTTCATGCTGGTGTATTGATTCCGCCACAAATCAAAGCTGACAAACGACGATCTAACAGCTGCCCAATCCTCGACAAGGATCTTTAATGCCTCCGCCGTTTGATGGGCAATCACCATCTGCACGGCTGGTGAAATAATCCCGCCTGTATCACACGTCATCCCCTGGAGTGGAATCGTACGCAGCAAGCAATTTAAACAAGGTGTTTCTCCAGGAAGAATTGAAAAACTCATTCCGAAGCTGCCAACGCAGGCCCCATAAATCCATGGAACCTTGTACTTTTGCGAAATATCATTGATAATCATGCGAATTTCAAAATTATCCGTAGCATCGATGATAAGGTCGACCTCACGGGCTGTTTCTTCGAGCCATTCGGCGGTTGCTTCGCCAATTACAGAGACAATTTCAACATCCGAATTAACCGCTTTTAAGCGTTTTTCAGCCGCCGCCGCCTTCGGAAGCTTTGCCGCAACATCCTCCTCTGTATATAGCTGCTGACGCTGAAGATTACTAGACTCGACATAATCACGGTCAATGATGGTCAGTTTCCCGACACCAGCCCGCACCAAGATTTCGGCGTTCCCGGAACCAAGAGCTCCGGCGCCAACCATCAGCACATGCTTACGGCGAATCTTCTCCTGACCATCTTGTCCGATTCCTGGAAAGAGAATCTGCCGCGAATAACGATCATTCATTTGTAAACCCCTTCCTAGAAATCAACCGCCACTAACGGGTGGGATAAAAGCAATAACGTCACCTTCGCTGATGACCTCATCATTTGATGCAAATTCTTCATTTATTGCCGTCATCACGGTTTCCATTTTCGGCAAATTATAGATTGCGGTCAGTTCAATTTTCAAATCGGAGACCGTTTTACCAGCCGCGTTTAATGCTAATGATTCTTCCCCCACAACATCACGTAAATGTGCAAAAAACAGCACCTTATTCATGTAAGTCTTCCTCCTCCGGTTTTCCGGATGGGTATTCAACGGTTTCAAGTTGATTTCCCATCCACTCTTCTCCATCTGCCCAATGTTCCTTTTTCCAAATAGGAACGATCTCTTTAATTCGTTCAATTGCATAGCGGTTCGCCTCATAGGCGTCAGCACGGTGCGGCGTTGAAACGGCGATGACGACCGCGACATCGGTAATATCCAGCTTGCCAACGCGGTGCGTGATGGCTACCTTTGAGCCTTCCCAGCGCTGTTCAATCTCTTGACCGATCTGTTCTAATTTTTTCACGGCCATCGCCTCATAGGCCTCATATATAAGAAACAAGGTTTTCTTGCCTTTTGTTAATTCACGGACTGTACCGATAAAAGTGGTAATCGCCCCAGCTTCACGTTGGATCACCTTATCGATCACCGCCTGAATTTGAATCGGCTCCTTCGATATTTTATAGTTCAATTTATCACCCCTTTTGCACGGCATTTTATCGTTATTATATTGCTTTAGACCAGCCTCGGCAAATAATCTTAATTGTCAGTTATCTCCATCTGCCCAGTTTTTTGCTTTTTCGTATTCCTCCGGGTAGTTCATATTGAAAAAAGTACGCTTAAGTCTCGGTTTGCTGTATCCCGGAAGGTCCTCTTCCGTTAAATATAGAACCTGAAGGTCGTCAAAAAACTGTGTCATCCGGAGGTTTCTTTTTTCAAGACTTGCCTCTACCACTGGTAAAATACATCTGCGATAGGCTGCGAATAATGGTTGTTTCTTTCCGTCAATGACAGGGATGGCTGCATCAAAGCTGCCAAGTTTTGCTGCAATTTTTTCAGCAAGTTCGCCAGAAACAAACGGCATATCGCAGGCCACGGCCACATTCACTTCCTGTGTCGACTCTTGCAGCCCCGCATGAAGACCGGCTAACGGTCCCAGCCCGGGAAATCGGTCAGAAACCATCTTTACTCCTAAAAACCGATATTCATCAGGATGATTGGTCACAAGGATGATTTCTGAAAAAACCCTCTTCAATTCTTCCACCAACCGCTCGATGTTGGTTTTTTCGTTTATTTTTAAAAGGGCTTTATTGGTACCCATCCGGCTTGATTTACCGCCGGATAAAATAATTGATGCCGCCTTCATAGTGCACCCCATAAGTATTTGTTTTACCCATTTTAATACACTTGTTACCTATTTAACAGCAGAAAAAGGTTTCCTTGACAATTGCAGCGCTCTATATGACAATTCCAACTCGCTTAACAACAATCGAAGCACTTCAAACAACCATTGGCTCTCATACTCAGCCCACACCACTTTTTTAAGCGTTCCCTTCGCTTTTTTCAATTGATTTTAGTATGATAGTTACATTATTAATTACAATAGAAAAGTAGAAATCATACATTTAATATCGGGAAAGGAGCCTCAGGTTATGGAAACAATTGATGTAGCCAAAGTCCAGGAAGCAATCAACCACTATGCCCATAAAGATGTCTATCTTCACCTAGAAACCACAAATGGTGCCTATGCCTCACACTTTGATCAATCCTTTTTTTCAGCTGGTGCCTATATCCGCAATGCCCTTGTTCAATATGAACTAGGAAAAATCACCGGAAACGGCCCATATCGGATTGGCTTAAAAATCAACCTTGGCTGGGTCTATGCAGAAGGGCTCACCCATTTTGAAATCGATGAACAAAACCGCCTGTTGCTTGCCGGCCACGACAGTAAAGGAAAACTTGCCGTTGCCTTAGAAATCAGCACCACTCCATTTGAATAAGAAAGGCGGAAGCGCCTTGCTCAGCCTAAGGCAAGTGCTGAAGGTCCTGACAGTGAAGCCGTTCTTTGACTTCATTGGCAGGGTCTGGACACTTGCGCTGGACCATTCTCAAAGTACATTAAATAAATTCTGATATTCCAGAAAGGAGAAACACCGTAATGGAAAAAGAGCGTCAAGTCTTAGTCGTTTTTCCGCATCCAGATGACGAAGCATTTGGGGTATCCGGCACTATTGCCACCCATGTCGAAAATGGAACCCCTGTCACTTATGCCTGTTTAACATTAGGGGAAATGGGACGTAACATGGGGAATCCCCTTTTCACAAACAGAGAAAACCTGCCAAAAATCAGAAAAGAAGAGCTGAAAAACGCAGCAAACGCCCTTGGCATCCAGGATTTACGGATGCTTGGCTTCCGTGATAAAACCGTTGAGTTCGAGGATGAAGAAAAGCTGACAAATGTCATTTCGTCGTTAATTGATGAGTTGAACCCATCGCTCATTATCACGTTCTATCCAGGCTATTCCGTTCATCCCGACCATGAGGCCACCGGTGCGGCCGTCGTTCGGGCTGTCGAAAAAATTCCTGCTGCCGCACGGCCAAAATTACACTGCGTAGCCTTTTCCAATAATTGCTTAGAGGAGCTTGGTGAAGCCGATATTATCAATAATATCTCCGCTGTTGCCGATAAAAAACTTGCCGCCATGCGCGCACACCGATCACAAACCGAGCAAATGCTGGGCGATATGACCGAAAAACTCAAAAATCAAGATCCGCAAGTTCTGGCATGGATCAACAATGAACGATTTTGGACTTATAAATTCGCAAAATAAAGACTGCCCCAGCAATTGGGGGCAGTTTTTTTAAATTATCTGCGAAAAAGGAACATTTATCTGCGTTCCGGACCAATTTATCTGCGTAAACGCTGTTGTTATCTGCGAGAATCACTTTTTTATCTGCGAAGCAACCACCACACCTTATAAATCCGGATGCAGCAAAGTACAGAACCGGCACCAGTCAAGGATCACGATTTTCCTTGATTTCATATCAATCATTTCTTGTTTCTTTAATTTTGAAAATACACGACTAACACTTTCCCTTGAAGTCCCGACAACCGTGGCAAACTCCTGAACGGTTAGCGGAATTTCAATATCCCAACGGTTTTGCCCGGTATTAAACTTTTTCCCCAAGCGCTCTAAGGTCTTAACTGTTTTTGCGTATACATCGAGCAAGGCCACATCGCGCAATTGAGCGGTCATCTCCCGCAACGAATCACTCATATAACGAATCATCTGGATCGAAAGCTCCGGATAGTCGTACAAATCCCTTTCTAACTCATTTTTATCCAAAAAGAGAATCTTCCCATCCTCAAGCATCGATGCCGTTGCCGGATAGCATTGTGTTCTTTGCGTAAATAAGCACGCCTCCGCAAACATATCCCCCTTTTGCTTGATGCAGACAATGATTTCGTTTCCATTTTCATCCTGCTTTGTTAACTTCACTGTACCGGAATAAACAAAATAAACTCCCCGTGCAACATCATCCTCCGACATGATCCTTTCCCCTTTTTTAAACGAAAAGGTTTGAACCCGTTTCTCGACCAGCTTCAGTGAGCTTGGCGATAAGTCTTGGAAAATACCGATTTTCCGTAAAAAATCCTCTGTTTTTGTGGTCCTTAAGACAACTAAGTGTGGATCATTTACACATTCATTTCCATCCATTTTTCCCACCACCTTTTCATGTTTGAAAACTTAGAAACCATTCTTCCCCCCATTGTATAAAATTTCTTTTTTAAAAGAAGTGACAAGTTTCACTAAATGGTTTCACAAAACGTTCATTTTTCAGAAACCGCGTCATTACAATACCTGACGGGCCGTTTCACAGAACGTTCACACACCCTATTATAGATGTGAGAAACGTCACATTTTTGAAAGCCTTCTCAGAATAGGATAAAACTGTTCATTAGAAATAAAAGGAGGGAAAAAAGTGAATAAGGCAATCATTAGCTTCGTTATTAGTCTTGTCATAGGATTTGGCCTTGGTTACTTAGTGTTTGATGTAATGGAGGATTCCGGATCACAGCCTCAGGTAGCGGCGCAATCAGATACAAGTACAAACTCAACCACTAAGGATCAGGGTTCACAATCAAAAGAGACAGCGGCAACGACAACATCAGTGGACCAGGACAACATTCTTTCAAAAAGAGGCTGCTTAGGCTGTCACTCTGTTGAAGCATTAAACCTCAAAGGCGGCCAAGTAGGTCCGGACCTTTCCCATGCCTTCGTTGAAGTTAAGGATAAACACGGCATGCCGATTGAACAATTCTTAACCAAACCAGACTCAGCTGTTATGTCAGGCGTTATTGGTAAAAACCCTTTAACAGACGAAGAACGAAAACAAGTTCTTGATATTCTAAAAAAAGCTTCAGAAGCTAAATAAAAAAGGTGGTGCAACCAAATGAAAAAATGGATTCCAATTGCTTCCGGCCTTGTTGCCGGCTTTGTGGCAGCTACCATCTCCTTCGCCGACCTTTCATCAAGTCCAAAAACAACGGAAGCGGCAAATAGCAGCACAAAGAGCAATGCAGAGAAGGTGTATGTCCCATTTGGGCAAAAAGATGATTATTACCTGATTGATTCCGGCGGTCACTCTGGACAACTGTTTGTTTATGGTGTTCCATCGATGCGGGAAATTCGAACGATTCCGGTTTTCTCGCCTGATTCGGCAACAGGTTATGGATTTGACAGTAGAACAAAGAAAATGCTCGGCGGATATACATGGGGTGACCTCCACCACCCAGCCCTTTCGGAAACAAATGGGGACTACGATGGTAAATTCCTATTTGCAACCGATGTAGGAAACAGTCGTGCCGCTGCAGTTGATTTAAAAACGTGGACTACAAGGGACATTATTAAAGTTCCAAATACAGCAGGTCCGCACTGTGCCGCCTTCGTAACGGAAAATACCGAGTACATGTTTTTACCAACTCGTTTTGCTGTTCCACTGGGGCAAAAATATGAATCTCTTGATGAGTATCATTCAAAATACCGTGGCGTAATGTCAGCTGTCACCTTTGACCAAAACAAAGAAAAGCTAAATATTGCTTATCAAGTTGCCCTGCCGCCATGGTCTTATGACCTTTCCGATGCCGGTAAGAAGAGCTCTAAAGATTGGGCAGTGTTGACTACTTACAATACAGAAGAATCAACAACCACGATGGAAATCAACGCGTCCCAAGCAGACCGCGACTATATTGTTCTTTTTAACTGGAAAGAGCTTGCGAAAATGGTCAAAGAAGGCAAATACACAGATGTGAACGGGCAAAAGATGATTTTCCCGGAAAAACAAAAAGGCGGAATCTATTTAATTCCTGTTGCTAAGTCGCCACACGGTGTGGATGTAACTCCGGACGGAAAATATTTCATTGCTTCTGGAAAACTAGCACCTGCGATGACTGTCTTCTCATTTGAAAAGGCATTTAAGGCAGTTGAAAACAAGGATTTCTCTGGTGAAAGAAACGGCATTCCTATTCTAAACTATAAATCGGTTATGGAACGTGAAGTGAACCCAGAAAATGCACTTGGACCGCTTCATACTCAGTTTGATAATAAGGGTATGGCCTATACAACCATGTTTATCTCTTCTGAAATCGTAAAATGGAATCCTAAGACGGGTGAAACATTAGACCGCGTACCAGTCCAGTATTCTCCGGGACACTCTGTTGCGGCTGAAGGTGACACCGTTGCACCTGATGGAAAATGGCTTGTCGCATTAAACAAATTGGCAAAGGATAACTTCTTATCTGTGGGACCTTCTCACCCTGAAACGATGCAGTTAATTGATATCAGCGGCAAGATGAATGTAGTGGATACCGTTCCGGTTAACCCTGAACCGCACTATGCACAAATGATTAAGGCAGACAAAATTAAGTCGATCAATGTTTATCCGAAAGATACAAAAAATCCGGATGCCGTATACAAAAAATCGGATGCACGGATTGTTCGTAAAGGCAATGAAGTCCACGTATATGGAATTGCCATGCGCTCAAGATTTATCTTTGACGCAAAAGCAAAACGTCCTGACGTGATTGAGGTTAATCAGGGAGATCATGTGTTTATTCACTTAACCGATATTGACTTTGATGAGGACATTACTCATGGATTCGCCATCAATGACTACAACTTAAACATGGAAGTTCAGCCTGGTGAAACGAATACGTTAGAGTTTACAGCTGATAAAGCCGGTACCTTCCCGCTTTATTGCACAAACTTCTGCTCTGCGCTGCATCAGGAAATGAATGGCTATTTCCTTGTGAAGCCTAAAAAATAAAAGGTTGGTGACGGGTATCAATTCAACCATTGATACCCTCATCCATTTCTGTGCTTTCAACAAATTTTTGTGTCTAGCTGCAGCGCCAAGCCCCTCGATGGTCTAAAGCCAATCCGTCATGAAGGTTAAAGAACAACCTTCCTGCCGGCTCGTCTTATGCTTGTCGGGGCTGAGACTGGCGCTTCCGCTTTTCCGTTAGGAGTGGTTAACTTGAATGATAGTACAGGTAATAAATTATCAATCACGTCTTCATTATTGATTGCTTTAGCCGCTGTATTATTTGTTGTCTCCATCTTTTTTCCATGGTGGAAGATGGTGTTTTGGGCTCCACAATATCCTGAAGGATTAAACATTATCGTTTATCCGAACAAGCTTGATGGACAAATTGATATTGTGAATGGGTTGAACCACTATATTGGAATGAGAAACTTCAGTGAAAAAAACTTCCCTGAGCTTTCCTATCTCTCCTATCTTGTATGGGGGCTAGCGGCTATCACCCTTTTAACTGCGATCCTAAGAAAAAAAATTGTTCTTTATATATTGATTGGTGTCATTGTGATTGGCGGCATTCTTGGTGTCCTAGACCTTCATAATGCACTGCATGATTTCGGTACCAACCTAAGCCCGCATGCACCAATTAAAATTGCTCCATTCGTACCACCGATTATTGGGAAAAACCAGGTAGCAAACTTTATTACCCACAGCCTGCTTGGACCGGGTACTTATTTCTTATTAGCAGCCTTTGTGTTATTACTCATTCCGCTATGGAAGGATCGAAAAAGAAAATGAAAAAATTGACGCTCTTTCTTTTCGTTTTTTCTCTCTTTTTCTAATAAAACCTGAGAAAAATATGGCAGCCGAAAGCTTGCAAGCCTTGATCGACTCCGCGAAAGAGGGAGCGGTGCTAAAGCTTGAAAATCAAACCTATGAAGGCAATATCGTCATCGATAAGCCCCTTACATTGATTGGCTCAAAGCACACTGTGATCAAGGGAGACGGAAGCGGAAATGTCATTTCCATCAAGGCACCGCGTGTTTCGCTAAGCCATCTAACCGTGACAGATAGCAGCATGAACCGTAATTCTGCGGAGGAATACGCAGCCATTAAGATTTACAGTAATCATAATCTTGTCGAGCACATTACCATCAGCCGTTCCTTTCACGGTATTTATTTAAGCAAGGCCCACTATAATACCATTCGAGATAATCATATTAAAGGGATGGGCAAGGGTGAAATTGCCGCCCAGGGCAATGGGCTCCATGTTTATTACGCACATGATAACCTGCTGATCGCGAACACCATCGAAGGCACGCGTGACGGGATGTTCTTCGATTATGCGCACAAAAATAGAAGCATTGCCAATAAAATCAGCCATACCCGCTACGGATTGCATTACATGTATTCTGACAAAAATGTTTTTAAAAATAATATTTTCACGATGAATCAGGGCGGGGCTGCTGTTATGAATTCAAACCATCTCACATTGGATGGAAACCAATTTATCGTAAACTATGGAAATCAATCGTTCGGCTTGATGCTGCTTCAAGCAAATGATAACAAAATTGAAAATAATACCTTTTACATGAACCAACGGGGTTTATATATAGATCAAGCAACCCGAAATGTATTTCGGAACAACCACATTATTCAAAATCAAATCGGGATTGAGCTTTGGGCCAGTTCCAATGATCAGACCTTTACGTTAAACCGAATTACTGATAACACGATTCCCGCTGTTACCCTTGGCGGTACGGGGGAAAACAATTCCTGGAGCATGGATGGCAAAGGAAATGACTGGGGCTCAGCTTTTCCGGTTACCGATTTAAATCAGGACCGAATTGGCGACTTTCCGGTAACCTATCATTCTTCCCTCCACCAACTGATTGAGGACCAGGAATTAACGAATTTATTTTTAAAGAGCCCGGCGATTAAAATCTATGAAAAATTGAATGCCTCGCTGTCAGGGGAAGCATTGATGTTTCGTGATTCACACCCATTAGTTGGGAGTGCAAAAGGCAGCCACACAAAAATTTGGTTAATCGCCTTTGCTTTACTTGTTTTATGGCTGCTTATAAAGGGGAGAAAACGACTATGCATTACATTTGGAAGGAATGGAAGGAAAATATAAGAGGAAAAGGGCTCTGGCTCGCGCTTAGTATTATCGTACTGATTTCAATCAGCATTTTGTTTCGTTCCACTGCCCTTTCCTACGATAATGGCTTTTATGTTTTAATCATCAACCTGTTTGATACGATTATTTACTTTATTCCGATTCTCTGCTTGTTTATCGGTGCCTTTTCAATCTTTCAGGAAAAAGAACAAAAAACACTCATCATGCTACTGACAAAAAAGGAACATTACGCAAGCTTTTTGATGAAAAAAAGCATCGGAATTTATGGGGTCGTTCTTGCTCCCCTACTAGTATGGTTTTTCATCTACTTACTTTTATTGAAATTTAATTTCCAGCTTGATTTTAAAGGGTATTTTATTTTTATACTAGCAATTGTTTGTATGGCACTCGTCTTTCTGCAAATAGGGGCAGCGATTGGAAGCTTTAGCCGCTCAAGAATGCAAATTATCGGCTATACGATCTTTATCTGGTTTTACTTTTTCTTCTTGCATGATTTTATTCTTTTATCGTTTCTTCCAGACGTATCCCATGAAAATGTAAAACTCTTTTCGGCTGTCTACTTTTTAAATCCTTTGCAAGCGATAAGGATGTTTATCGAAACGGGAACAGGGGTATATTCCTTTGGCCATATGTCAAGACTACTGCAGGCCTTCATGTGGACAAAGCCGGGCTTTTTCCTTCTCGGAAATCTCGTATTCTGGCTTGCACTTTCATCAATAACGGCTGTTATTTTCCATCGCAAGGAGGGTTATGAATGATTTCTGTTACGAATTTAAAACAATCCTTCGGGAAAAAAATGGTCCTGGATTCAGTTGCTCTTGAAATCCATGAGCGGGAAGTCTGTGCCCTTGTCGGACGAAATGGTGCAGGAAAATCAACGTTAATCAACAGTTTGCTAGGTCTGTTCCCGGTGAAACAGGGCTCGATTAAAATAAATGGAATGGAAGTATCCAAGAAAAATAACGAATGGAAAAAAGCGATTGCTTATCTTCCGGAAAAATTCATGCTCTATCCGATGCTAACCGGATTGGAAAACATGAGATTTTTCGCCGAAGCCGTTTCTGGAAAAGCTGATACGATACGAATCGAGGAAGTGCTGCGGTCGGTTAGTCTGTGGGACGACCGCGATATCCAGGTGAAACAATATTCAAAAGGGATGCTCCAGCGTTTGGGACTAGCGGTCACGCTATATCAGGATTCCAGCCTGCTCATCCTTGATGAGCCTACAAGCGGGATTGACCCAATGGGAAGAAAGGAAATTTTAAAAGTGCTGGAAAAGCTTCCTGATAAAACCATCCTGCTCTCCTCGCACCACCTGGATGAAATCAAACAGATTTGCACTCATGTTGCTTATTTAAACAATGGAAAAATAGAAAAATACACTGTTAAGGAATTTTTACAAACACAAAACTTAGGAGGAATGGGATCATGATAAAGCGGATCATGCTCGCTTTGGTTCTACTGGCTGCACTGCTTGCGGGCTGCAGCTCCGGCCCTGATTATGAGATTGATAGTACAAAACCGCTTTATTTCCAAAAGGACAAAGCGATGCCATTTGAAATTAAAGTATTGGAAAACAAAAATTCGGTTAAAGGACTAAAAGTAACGGTTGAATTATCGATGGCCAATATGGACCATGGCAGCTATAAAGCAAAACTGACAGAGGGTAAAGCAGGTACTTATGCTGGAAATATTCAGCTGGAAATGCCCGGGAAATATGAAGCCGCGTTTACGTTAGAAAAAGGCGGCGAGAAAACCGAGAAGATCATCAACCTCGATGTGAAGAAACCTCAGGGTGTTGCCTCCATTAATGGTAAATGGATTACAAATGACGATTTAGCTTTTTACCGATTTATAAACCAGCTTCAACTCGAGATTAATCGTGAGTCAGCAAAGAAACAATATAGCGGACAGCAACTAGAGGAGGAGCTTACCTACCTGAAATCCAGGAAAAAATACTTGATGATAAGAACCAGCTTTTAACCCAAATCATCCGCATGCGATCAATGGCGATGCTGGCTGAAGAAAAAGGCCATAAAGCTGACCCTGCCAACGTAGAGCAGCAAATCCAAAAGGTTCGAAATCAATACAGCCAATACACATCTGCTAAAAAGTTAATCAAAGAGTATGGCGAGGAGAAATTTTGGGCCAAGGAGCGCAAGCAATATCAATCGATCGTCCTCATCCAGCAAGTACAGAAGGACTTAATTGCTCAGGCGAAAAAGGATAACCCAAAAGCCGGTGACCAGGAAGTTTACTACGAGGCCCAGCAAAAATACGAAGACCTCCTCGTTTCCCAAGTTAACTCACTAAAAATTATAATTTTATAAAATTCCAAGGTATCATGTCCGCATGATGCCTTTTACATTGTTACCTATTTCACACGGTGCCTGGCACCTTTGTGAAATTGTGAATCTACCTTTTAGTTTTTCACATTTGTCGATTTTCCTCCAAATTTGTGAGTGATTACTCACTTTACATTTTTATAGCGAGAGCATATTCTATAAATGAGTGATTACTCACTTCTAAAGGAGGAGTACAAATGACAGCCTCAATTGTTGTGAATGGAGTCAGCAAAAGCTTTGGAAAAAAACAAGTCTTAATCGATGTAAGCTTAACCATTGAACCAGGCCAAATATACGGCTTAATCGGCCCTTCAGGATCGGGAAAAACCACTTTAGTAAAGATGATTGTTGGCATGGATAGTCCAACACAAGGAAATATCCGTGTATTGGGCACTCCGGTTCCCAGTCTCACACTCTTGCAGAAAATCGGTTATATGGCTCAAGCGGATGCCCTCTACAACGACCTGACTGGTGAAGAAAATCTAGCCTTTTTTGCCGCTCTCTTTAAAGTAAAAAAGCGAGAACAAAAAAAGCGGATTGCTTATGCAGCCGATCTAGTCAATCTTACAGCAGATTTAAAAAAGAAGGTCCATGCGTATTCAGGGGGAATGAAACGCCGCCTTTCACTTGCCGTGGCCTTGATTCAAGACCCAGATGTCCTGATTTTGGATGAACCAACCGTTGGAATTGACCCCGAATTGCGCTTGTCAATTTGGTCTGAACTTTACCGTTTAAAGGACGCCGGCAAGACCATTTTAGTCACAACCCATGTCATGGATGAAGCTGAAAAATGCGACCATCTGGCCATGGTCCGTGATGGAGAAATCCTTACCAGCGGCTCACCGAAGGAATTGAAGGAACAATACGGGATTACCAGTTTAGAAGAAGTATTTTT
The DNA here is from genome assembly GCF_030938565.1 of Bacillus salipaludis. Lineage (GTDB taxonomy): Bacteria > Bacillota > Bacilli > Bacillales > Cytobacillaceae > Neobacillus > Neobacillus salipaludis_A. Next base: position 425,235 of record NZ_JAVGVR010000001.1, read on the forward strand.
AAAGGCAGGGGGTAAAAAATCATGAGAGTTACAGCCCTCGTAAAACGGATTTTCCGGCAGATGCTCCGTGACAAACGGGCACTGGCATTAATGATGGTGGCCCCTTTATTAATCATGACCCTCCTCCATTATTTATTTAACGGAAACACGGTAAAGCCCCTGGTCGGTATAACAGGCGCAGACGCTTCCTTAGTAAAGCAATTAAAAAGTAAGGACCTTATCGTCAAACAATATGATCACGTGAATAATCCAAAGGACACGGTCATCGAGGATGATTTAGATGCCCTGCTGCAGCTCAAGGATGAAGAGTTCAATCTCACGCTTAAAAACGATGACCCTTCTGCAGCAAAACCGCTGCAAATAAAAATTCAGCAATCCATCGCTGCTGAAAATGCCAAAAAACAGACCAAAAAACTGAAAACATTTATCAAAACTGTCCAAAGTAAGCTTCCGGGTGTGCCAATCAAACTAGATTCGGCGAAGGCCCCGACTATCCAGACAGATTATGTATATGGCAGTAAGAATGCGACCTTTTTTGATAAACTCGGAGCGATTTTTGTCGGCTTCTTTGTCTTCTTTTTTGTCTTTCTGATTTCCGGGATTGCCCTGTTAAAGGAAAGAACCACCGGGACATTGGACCGGCTTATGGCCACTCCGATTCAAAGAAGAGATATCGTATTTGGCTATTTACTCGGATACGGAATCTTTGCCGTTATTCAAACGGTCATTGTTGTCTTTTTTGCCGTTAAAGTTTTAGATATCATGTTGGTTGGCTCCATTTGGAATGTGATTCTCATTAATTTAACATTAGCCCTGGTCGCCTTGTCGCTTGGGATTTTATTATCTGCCTTTGCCAATTCTGAATTCCAGATGATGCAATTTATCCCGATTGTCATCGTTCCGCAAATCTTTTTTGCCGGTATTTTTCCGGTTGAGGGGATGGCAGACTGGCTGCAGGTCATTGCCAGGTGCATGCCCATGTACTATGGAGGCGATGCTTTGCAAGGCGTAATGTATCGAGGGGAAGGACTTAGAAACATTAGCGGCGACCTCTTCGTCTTACTCGGATTCGCCCTTGTCTTTATTGTCTTGAATGTATTTGCCTTGAAAAAATATCGAAAAATATAACAGTCTATAAATCCGAAGGGAGTCTCCTATGTCAGAGGAAGAAGAGTTAATCCAGCAGCTGTTTGCTGAAGAAGATGAACTAACCGATAAGCAAAAGAAGATTCTCATCGCAGCAATTGAATCTTTTTCGGAAAAAGGCTATGCCGGTACTTCGACAAATGAAATTGCTAAAAAGGCGGGTGTTGCCGAGGGCACCATCTTCCGCCATTATAAAACAAAAAAGGACCTGCTCATGTCCATCGTCGCCCCGATGATGGCAAAATTGATTGGCCCCTTCATCATCAATGATTTAAATAAGGTTTTAGACCGTGAGTTTGACCACGTTGAGGATTTTATCAGAGCCATGATGGAGAACCGCCGTGAATTTTTAAAAAAGCATATCTCTATTTTAAAAATCATGCTCCAGGAAATTCCCTTTCAGCCGGAATTAAGGGAGCAATTTTTCGAGCATGTGGCGAAAAAAACGTTTGACCGATTCGTTAATGTCATTCAACACTACCAAGCCAAGGGGCAAATGATTGAAATGCCACCGGAAAGTGCTGCTAGGCTTGCCATTACCACCATTTTCGGCTCATTGATGGCTCAATACTTACTTTTCCCCCATGCTGAGTGGGATGATGAAGTCGAGACGGAACGAATTATCCAATTTATTATGCACGGACTGGGAACAACAAAGGCACGCTGACTCAGCGTGCCTTTCTTTTTACTCTTCAGGTGCATTCAAGATTTTGATTGTTTTAAAACCGAGATTGATTTTGTAATTTAAATTCCAGCTCCCGCCCAGAATTTCAATCTCACTTTCCTGGAGGGAGAAGCGAAGAACTACGTCATGGTCTTCATCGATGATCACGTAAGCATTTTTATTCGAAAAAATTTGATACGATGGGTGCGAAATAATGGTCCAGCCATGTGATAATTTATTGCTTTTTGTACTCATCCTTACCCTGCCTTTTTGGTAAATTATATAACAAAGCTTGCGCCTTGTTAACACAGTCCAATTGTTTATTTTAAATTGCTAATCCGAACACGATAGAGTTAATCGCCGTTTTGTACGCGATTTCCCCCTGCCGTTGCTGTTATTGCTTACATCCCTTTATATATACTTACTCCCTTCACGGACACTTAGTGGAGCCAGCTTGCGGCTTTCAATAAACTTTCTTACCGATTCTGGATTGGTTTTCGAATATTCGCGTAGGGCCCAGCCAATTGCCTTTTGGATAAAAAACTCCTTGCTGTCGGCGTTTCTTCTTATGTATTCGTAGAGAATTTCTTCCCTTGTTTCTTTTTTGTATTTCAATTGAAAAAGAATCGAGGCCCTGCGCAGCCACATATTTTCATGTACAGTCCAGCTTTCAATCGTTTCACCCATTACCTCTGGAAACTTTTGAGCAATCGTACCAACCGGCTTTGGTGCCAATGCATCAACCGAATCCCACCAAGATTTAGTAGTAATCAGCCCCTCCAAAAAAGCCAAATCCTCCTTTTGCAGTTTCTTTTGTAATTTTTCGAGATACCCTAATGCCGTATATTGATACTCTCTTTCTGTTTTTTCCCAAAGCTCAAGGACAAAACCAGGATGAAACGGTTTTTTTAAAATTCCTGTTTCATTGAAAAATTGTTTTTCAAGCTCTCTTCTTTGCGGTGTTTTAATTCCGAGAAAGGGAAAATGATTCTTCAAGTATTTTTCCATCGGTTTGGCATTTGCTTCATTGCGGCTTTTTTCAAATAGATTGGTTAATAACGCGACTTCATCGCTCAAATTTCTCATCCCCCGGCATTGATCTTTCTATCATTCTAAAATAGTTAGTCTAGTTATTGCCACTATTAGGAAGAAACAATCTTGCGCATAAACAATTGATCACATGCCAAACTATAGATTATGAATAGGAAAGGAGCTTAACTATGACAAAGAAATATAACAAAGGCAGCGGCAATCAAAATTCTCCACAGGATGGGCATGCAGAAGCGGAATTCGCCAGTGAATTTGTCAGCGGAGATAACAGCAAGGGCAACAAAAAGAACGTAAAAAGCCAGCAAAGTAAAACCAATCCCCATCAATAAAAAGCCAGGCGGTCACCGCCTGGCTTACTGTTTTGAGGAGTTATATTGATGTTTTTTTCTGATTTACTAACCTTTTTCATTTTCTTATGCATTAACTTCAGCCAAGTCCCCCAACTCATTGATCTTCTCACGAATTTCACTTTGGATTTTTTCTACTACTGTAAAATCCATAGCGGAAACATAGATTTCCTCAAGCTCATCATGCAAATCCTTTGCCTTTGCAAGATAGGAGGTAGCCTCTGTCATTTTTGTTTTATATTTCCCGGAAATTTCAGTGATAAAATCTGCGTAAATTTCATCTGTTCCAGGTTCAATTAAAAGTTCGTACATATCAATAATTTCATCGCCATCGCGGCTTGGGAAATATTCATGCGGGGCGGTGCTATCAAAGATGGCAATCCCAAGCTCCCTTAAAATGACCATATCCAGACTATTCGGATCAAAACCACAGTGATAAACTTCGGCATCGACCCCTCTTTCTTCTGCCGCTGCTGCAAGCTTCTTCAGCATCGTTGATTTTCCGGAACCGGGCCGGCCTTTGATAAAATAACGTTTCGTAATCTCTTCGGTTAAATTCGGTACAAAATCAACAGCACCCATTGGTGTGGCTGCTCCTAAAAAGCGATGGCGAATATCGGACTTTTTATTCAATTTCATTTTTCCAAAGAAATTTTCAATGAGTTTATTGGTTAATTGATCCGCCTTTTTAAAATCCATACTTCCGATGTAAATTTTCTCCCAATCATCATGAATGTCCAATGCTTCGTTAAACGTAGCGTAGGCCGTTTGGAAGGATTCACTGATTTGATTGGTCAGGCGTTGAATTTTATTTTTATGAAAGCGGAGTTTTTGGGAATTCCATGCTTCTCCAAGATTAATATACTCTTCTACTGCCCCCGGTGCCTGCGGTTCAATGACATGCGGAGCCGTTCCATCGACAATTCCCACTTTTAAGGCTGGAATAATTACACCGTCGATCGAGTTGTTATCAGAGGAGCAATGGAGGAATTCAATATTATAGCCTTTTTCCAGCCATTCATTGCCTATTTTTTTCATTAAAGAGGATTTTCCTGTTCCTGGCCCTCCTTTTAAAATAAATAAGCGATCAAGCCCCTGGAGGTTGGAATCATAAAGACTGTGAAATCCTCTTGCTGTATTGCCACCGGCGAAATAATTTTTAACTTTCCCTACCACTTAACAACACTCCCTTTATCAGCCAATAGGAAAGCTTACCTCCTATCCGGCATTAAGTGCAACTTCGCCCCATGAACTGCCTTACGGATTTGTAGTCGGCGAGGTTTCTTTCTGACATTTTCACCTTATCATATGCGTGTGTCTTTTATAGGTGAATGCCTATTGGAAGTGAGGAGATTAAAATTTGATTAAAACCTATGTTTGGTTTATTTTAAGAGATCGGCAAATTCGGCCTTGGCCGTTTCATGTAAATGCTCGGGCTTTAATACAATTTGTACGCCAATTTTCCCAGCGCTGACGACCATTACTTCAAGCTGTTTTGCGGCCACTGCTATAAAGGTTTTATATTCCTTTTTCATTCCAATCGGTGAGCAGCCGCCGCGGATGTAACCTGTCCATTTTTGGATATCCTTTACCGGAATCATTTCAATCTTTTTTTCACCGGAAACCTTTGCAGCTTTTTTTAGATCCAATTCTGCCTCAACGGGAATGACAAAGACATAGATGTTTTTCGATGCCCCATGGGCAACGAGGGTTTTGTATACTTCTTCAGGATCTCTGCCGATTTTATGGGCAACCGAAACCCCATCGATTTTTCCGTCCTTGTTATCGTATGTATGCATGTCATACGGAATCTTCTTTGCATCAAGAATCCGCATTGCGTTTGTTTTTATCTGTGCCATTTTCCATCATCCTTAAAAGGAACTTTTTTATTGCCATTATACCAAATATAGATGGCCCTGCTCACACAATGCTCCAAAAACTGTCACCTGATTGTCACTCTCTAAAACAATGGATGTAGTAAACTGAAGTAAATTAGAAAACTTCCAAGATTCCTGCAAACAATTTGGATTGAGGGTGGTTGGTTTGAAATACGATTTGGTTCTTTTACATGCACCTAGTGTCTATGATTTTCGGGAAAATGCCTTACTTGCTGGACCCATTAGTGATGTTGTTCCGTCAACACCGGTTTTCGAAATGTATCCAATCGGGTTAACAAGTATCGCCGATTATTTAGAACGATATGGATTTAAAGTCCGAATTATTAATATTGCCAATCGGATGCTGATGAATCCGAGCTTTAATGTTGAAAAAAAATTACGCAGCCTGAACACAAGAGCGTTTGGTATTGACCTGCATTGGCTGCCCCATGCTCATGGAAGCATTGAACTCGCCAAAGTAGTGAAACAACTCCATCCAGATACCCCTATCATTTTCGGCGGGTTATCTGCCACCTACTACCACAAAGAATTAATTGAATATCCATTTATTGATTTCGTGATGCGCGGGGATTCGACTGAAAAGCTGATGCTCCTCCTAATGAATAAACTCGTGGCAGGGAACACCCATTACGCAGACATCCCAAACCTTACTTGGAAAAGAGACAACCAAAAGGGCTTTAATCCGATTACGTATGTACCAAAGGATTTAGATGAGTTTGATGTCCCAGGCTATCGCTACACGATTCGTTCCGTTTTTAAATACCGTAACTTTATGGACCCGCTTCCCTATAATGGCTGGCTGCAATACCCCAATACGGCTTTGCTTACAGCGCGGGGCTGCACGCAAAATTGCCTGATTTGCGGTGGATCCCGGGATGCCTACAATGAAAATTGTAAGCGCAGCCATCTTGCACTTAGGTCTCCCGCTAAGCTGGTCGAAGACATTCAATTTATTCAACGTTTCAGCCGGGCGCCCATTTTTATTCTGCACGATATCCGCCAGGGCGGAGATGACTATGTTAAAGAATTCCTACGCCTTCTGAAAAACATCCATCTAAAAAATGAAATTGTTTTTGAATTATTCCAATATGCCGATGAACACTTTTTCCAAAAGCTACAGAAAAGTGTCCCGAAATACAGTATTGAAATTACCCTTGAAACCTTTGATGAAAATCTAAGACGGAACAATGGAAAGTTTAGCTGTACAAATCAGAAGGTTATCGACACATTAAATTTTGCCTTAAAGCATGGCTGTAAGAAAATTGATTTGTTTTTCATGGTAGGGATACCGTGGCAGACGTATGAAAGCGCCTTAAAAAACATATCGTTTTGCAAGCAAATTCATCTTGCCTGCGGGCGAGACCCAAGGCTGTTTTATTTTGTAGCACCGCTGGCTCCCTTTTTAGACCCGGCAAGTCCTGCTTTTGAGCATCCAGAAAGGTACGGTTACAAAAAGCTCTGTCATACGCTTGAGGACCACCGCAAGGCGATCACTCAGCCATCATGGAAGCATATGCTGAGCTATGAGACTACTGAGATGACGAGGGATGACATCGTTGCCGCAACGTACGCTGCAGCTCACCAACTCAATGAGTTTAAATTAAAATATGCTCTAATTGACGGAGCAGCCTATTGTGATATTAAGCGGAAAATTGTGCAATCTTTAAATTATATTGAAAAAATTGATCAAATCCTTAAACTGCCTGATGAGCTGCAAGCAGCAGAGTTTGCAAAACTAAAAAAAGAAATAGAGGAATTAAACCATTATAGTATTTGCGGAAAGAATGAATTGAAATGGGAAGTCCAAAAGAATTATGCCAATATTTTTTCACTTGTCTCTGTCGGAATCGAGCAGCTGTGTGAGGATTATGCAATTAAAATCAGACATCAATTGAGCCCGAAACTAAGGGAGCAAGTGAATCTGGATTTATAATAGACTGTGTTAAACTTGGTTGTTGATTTCCGCTCCAGGATGCTCGCTTTCCGCGGGGCGGGCGGTGAGCATCCTCGGCGCTGAAAGCGCCTGTGGGGTCTCACCTGTCCCGCTGCTCCCGCAGGACATTGAATTACATCCTCGAATCCGCCCACGCACGAAGAAAATGCGTTAGCATTTTCGAGGAGTCTCGCACCTTCCTCTCCAATCAACATTGTTCTTTAACAAAGCCTTATAATAAAGAAAAGGTACTGGGGTTTCCCCAATACCTTTTCTAATGCCCCCCAAGGTAGGCTGATTTAATTTGATCACTTGCCGTGAGTTCTTCTGCAGAACCTGATGCAACAATTTTCCCTGTTTCAATGACATAGGCACGGTCAGCGATTGATAAGGCCATATTGGCGTTTTGTTCAATCAAGAGAATCGTTGTGCCTGTTTTATTTATTTCCTCGATAATATTAAAAATTGTTTTAACTAAAAGCGGTGCAAGTCCCATTGATGGTTCATCCAATAACAACAGCTTTGGACGAGCCATTAATGCACGCCCCATTGCGAGCATTTGCTGCTCCCCGCCGGATAATGTTCCAGATAATTGCTTGCGGCGCTCATGAAGGCGCGGGAACAACTGATACACCTTATCGAAGTCCTCGCGAATTCCTTGCTTATCATTTCGAAGATAGGCACCTAATTCAAGGTTTTCCTCCACTGACATATTAGCAAACACACGGCGTCCTTCCGGAACATGGGATAAACCCATTTTTACGATGGACTGGGCCACTTTACCACCAATTGGCTTTCCCTCAAATAGGATTTCACCATTCTTTGGTTTTAGTAAACCCGAGATCGTTTTTAATAGTGTACTCTTCCCAGCACCGTTCGCCCCAATCAAAGTAACAATTTCCCCCTGGTTGATTTCAAGGGAAACACCTTTTAAGGCATGAATATTACCATAGTATACATTGATATCATTAATAGTTAACATTATGAAATGACCTCCTCGCCGAGGTATGCTTTGATGACTTTTGGATTATTCCTGATTTCCTCAGGAGTTCCTTCTGCAATAAGTTGGCCGGAATCAAGTACATAGATTCGTTCACATACGCCCATGACCAGTCCCATATCGTGTTCAATTAACAAAATCGTTAAGGAGAAACGCTCACGGATTAACGCGATTAGATTCATCAATTCCTCTGTTTCCTGGGGATTCATCCCAGCTGCCGGCTCATCTAAAAGGAGCAATTTAGGGTTGGCCGCAAGGGCACGCGCAATCTCAAGGCGGCGCTGCTGACCATAAGGAAGATTTTTCGCTTTTTCATGCATAAATCCTTCCAGGTTAAAAATCTTTAAGAATTCAATCGCCTTTTCCTCCATTTCCTTCTCACCGGAAAAATGAGACGGAAGACGGAAAATTGAGCTTAACATCGAATGCTTTGCAAGCGAATGATAGGCTACCTTAACATTATCAAGCACAGATAATTCACTAAATAAACGAATATTTTGGAAGGTACGGCTGATTCCCTTTTTGGTTATTTTATAGGGCGCCAAACCATTTAATTTTTCCCCGTCTAAAGAAATACTTCCTTCTGTTGGTACATAAACCCCTGTTAGGAGGTTAAAAAAAGTTGTTTTTCCGGCGCCGTTTGGTCCAATTAATCCGACAAGCTCGCCTTGGTTTAATTCAAGGTTAACATCGGAAACAGCCTTTAAGCCGCCAAATCGGATTCCGGCATTATCTACTTTAAGCAACGGTGCGTTTGCATTCATCCTTTTACTCCTCCTTTAACGGATTTACCACCTTTAAAGAATGAGGTTATTTCTTTTGTTCCTAACAATCCTTGTGGACGGTAAAGCATCATGATCACGAGAACTAAGCTGTATACAATCATCCGAACTTCAGGGAAGCCCTGCAAGAACGTAGAGATAATCGTAAGTAAGATCGCGGCAATAACTGCTCCGGACATACTTCCTAATCCGCCAAGTACCACGAAAATCAAGATATCAAAGGATTTCAAGAAACCAAAGTTCGTTGGCTGGATAATATAGAAGTTATGTGCATACAATGCACCGGCAACCCCTGCAAAAAAAGCACCGATGGCGAATGCTGCAACCTTATAGTACGTCGTATTGATTCCCATAGCATCGGCAGCTATTTCATTTTCTCGAATGGAAATACAAGCACGTCCGTGTGTTGAATTCGTAAAGTTTACAATTACTACAATGGTTAAAATTACACAGCCTATAAGCCATGGCCATGTAGTGAAATGGGATACAGTCATCCCGCTAGCGCCGCCGACATAGTCGATATTTAACAAGACAATCCTGACAATTTCCCCAAAGCCAAGTGTCGCAATCGCTAAATAGTCTCCCTTAAGTCTTAGAGTTGGAATACCGATGATTAGACCTGTAATCGCTGCGCCAATTCCTCCCGCTAAAATGGCTACCGGGAAGGGAAGACCTAATTTCATTGTCACAATCGCTGATGCATATGCACCAACTGCCAAGAACCCGGCATGTCCAATCGAAAACTGGCCGGTAATTCCAATGATTAAGTGCAAGCTTGCTGCTAATATAATATTAATTCCAATGAAAAACAAAGTGTTTACATAAAACTGATTCAGTGTTCCACCATTAATTAAAAATTGGATTACAACTGAAAAAACAACGGCTAAAACGATTGAACTCCAGAAGCCTTTTGTATGTTTAATTGTATTCATCGCTTAGCCACCCCCTATACCTTTTCCCTGACATTTTTACCAAATAGCCCTGCCGGACGGAAGATTAAGATTAAAATAAGAACAACAAAGGCAACGCCATCACGCCATAAGGAGAAACCTAACGCACTGACAAGTGATTCGATTACACCCAAGACAAGACCGCCGGCCATTGCACCCGGGATGATTCCAATTCCGCCTAATACAGCGGCTACGAAGGCTTTCAGACCTGGGATAATTCCCATCAACGGTTCAATTTTTGTATAGTACATACCAAAGATTACACCTGCTGCACCTGCAAGGGCTGATCCGATTGCAAAAGTTGCTGAAATTGTGTTGTTTACATTTATACCCATTAACCGCGCTGCATCCATATCGTGTGAAACAGCACGCATTGCTTTCCCAATTTTAGTTTTCTTAACGATAAATTGTAGTAAGATCATTAAGAAAATAGATGTCGCTAAGATCAGTAAGGACTGGCCGCTAATTTTTACGCCAAATACTTCTAAACTTTTAAAAGGAACAAGATTGTCAGGATATGCAGCTGGCTGCGCACCTCTAATATAAATCATTCCATACTCAATAAATAATGATACACCGATTGCCGTAATAAGAGCGGCAATTCTTGTTGCATTTCTTAAAGGTTTATAAGCAATTCTTTCAATTAGAACTCCAAAAATCGCACAAACTGCCATTGATATAATTAAAGCAAGGAAAAAATTCAAATGAAGAAATGTGATTGAATAAAAGCCGATAAAGGCTCCCACCATGAAGACATCTCCATGGGCAAAGTTGATTAATTTTACAATACCGTAAACCATTGTATACCCTAAGGCAATTAAAGCATAGATACTGCCCAAGGAAATGCCGTTGACTAGCTGCTGTATTATTTCCATGTATTACACTCCTTTTAAAAGGACTTTCCACTTCAAAAACGCATTTAAGTGCTGAATCTATCAAATTCAAGTCTATTAAATTGGAATAGGGAGACATGAATCTCCCTATTCATTTTCGTTTCATCTTATTGAGGATTTACCTTTGATTTAAATGTTTGTTTACCATCTTTGTACTCAAGAATTACAGCTGATTTGATTGGATCATGGTTCTTGTCCAGCTTCATTGATCCTGTTACAAGTGATAAATTGTTTGTTTCAGCAAGAGCTTTTTGGATTTTTTGCGGGTCACCAGAGCCTGCACGCTTAATTGCATCTGCGATAAAGTAAGCTGAGTCATAGCCTAATGCGTTGAAAGCATCTGGAGTTTTCCCTCCATACTTCGCTTCGAATGCTTTTACGAACTCTTGTACTTTTGCATCTGAATCGCCTGAAGAGTAGTGGTTTGTGATGTAAGTGTTATTTAATGCCTTAGCACCAGCAATTTCTACTAGTTTAGGAGAATCCCAGCCGTCAGCACCCATCATTGGTACATTTAGACCAATTTCACGCGCTTGCTTCACGATTAAGCCTACTTCTTCATAATATCCAGGGATAAACACAAAGTCAGGGTTTTTCGCTTTGATACGAGTTAATGTAGCATGGAAATCAGTATCTTTTGCAACATATGCTTCCTCAGATACAACATTGCCGCCATTTTTCTTAAAGAAATCTTTGAAAGAAGCCGCTAAACCTTTTGCATAGTCACTTGAGCTATCAATAAGGACTGCTGCATTCTTCACTTTTAATTCATTGGAAGCGAAATTAGCCGCTACAGTACCTTGGAATGGGTCAATGAAACAAGTACGGAATACATAATCATTTAATTTACCATCTTTAACCGTAACCGTAGGGTTTGTTCCTGTTGGAGTCAATATTGGTACTTTATTATCATTAGCAATTTGTACTTGTGCAAGGGTGTCTGTACTTGTTGCTGCACCAATAACAGCTGATACTTTATCTTGTGTGATTAATTTGATTGCGCCGTTTGTTGCTTCAGCAGCATCTGATTTGTTATCGACACTTACTAGCTGCAACTTCTTACCATCAATTCCTTTTTTGTTGATTTCACTGATAGCGAGATCAACACCTTCTTTAATCGATTGGCCGTAAGAAGCAACGCCGCCGGATAACTCGAGGTTGGCCCCGATTTTAATCGTTTTGCTGTCACTGCTTGAAGCATTGCCGCTGGTTGATGAACTGCTGCTGCATCCAGCCATAACACTTGCTGCAACTAAAAAGGATGCAACTACACCTACTACTTTCTTCTTTTTCATGGAATACCCCCTGCTAGATAATTTTTCCAATAGTTTTCTTATTGTTTCTAAAACAATTAATATTCTGAAAACATTGTACAAAATTATTTTCCTTTCGTCTAGTACTATTGTCCGTTATTTTAAAATAATTTTTAAAATAATGAATATTACAAGCTAATCTTTGTTCCATTAGGATTTTCGCACTGTGAAGCGTTAAAATTCCTATAGAATGCAAAAATAAGTCCCTTCAAAAATATTTTTCAAGAAATAGAGAGAGAAAAAGAGAACTCCTGAAATGGAATTCTCCTTTTGTGAAAAAATTATTCTAATACTTTACTTTTCGTTTCTTTTCCTAGAAAAACGACCGCAGCCGCCCCTACTAGAACGGTAATACAAAAAATGGTAAAAATCATGGAAACGGATGTTTTTCCAGCCACCAAGTATCCTACCAACAGCGGTCCAAGCACCCCGCCGATTCGACCAAAGGATGCTGCCATCCCAGTACCGGTACCACGGATAATGGTTGGATACTGTTCTGGTGTATAAGCGTAAAGTCCGCCCCATGCACCTAAATTAAAGAAGGATAACAGAATTCCTGAAAGCATTAATAAAGCTGTTGTATCCGCATTTCCAAAGAAATAAGCGCTGATCGCCGTTCCGGTTAAATAGACAGCCAATACAAATTTCCGGCCAAATTTCTCAATAAACCATGCTGCGGTAAAATAACCAGGCAGCTGGGCAAGAGTCATAATCAGCACATATTCGAAGCTTTTAATTAAACTAAAGCCTTTCATGACCATTACACTTGGAAGCCATAGGAACATTCCATAATAGGAAAATACGACACAGAACCAGACAACCCAGAGCATCGTGGTTTGGCGGCCATATTCCTTGGAAAATAACTTTGCCATGCTTTGAAATACTGAAATTTTCTCTCTCTTTTTCGCTTCGGTGAAACGGGGAGAATCCGGTAAGCCCATGCGTAAATAGAGAGTATAAATGGCAGGAATTGCACTAATCAGTAATGCTACCTGCCAGCCAAACTTTGGAATGACAAAATAGGAAATAACCGCAGCAACCAACCAGCCGACTGCCCAAAAGCTTTCAAGCAGTACAACAATTCTTCCGCGCTTTTCAACCGGAACACTTTCCGAAACAAGGGTGGAGGCCACTGGAAGCTCGCCGCCAAGACCCATCCCAATGAAAAACCTCAATACTAAAAACATGGTGATTGTTGTGGTAAAGGCGGAGGCACCACTGCCAATTGAAAATAATAATAGCGTGATTATAAAAACACTTTTCCGGCCCACCCGATCCGCCATTAATCCAAAAATAAGGGCGCCGACTGCCATACCGATGGAATTGATACTGCCAATCCAGCCCATTTGCTCCGCAGATAAATTCCATTCTACTTTTAGGGCAGCGATAATGAAGGAAAGCATCCCCACATCCATGGCATCAAACATCCAACCCGTACCGGCAATGGTCAGCAATTTCCGGCTGGAGACATCCTTGTTTTTCATCGCAGCGCCTCTGTTAAAAACATCCTGCTCGTTAATCATATGGACCCTCCTGATCTAAATATATTTTTACTATTTCCAATACCTCATTCTTTTAATAAGTCCAACTGTATTCTAACAGGTGTCTTTACATCAGTCACTACATTTTTCAAATAAACTTGCTTGTTGATTTCCGCTCCAGGCGCTTCGCTTTCCGCGGGCGGTCCGGGAGCCTCCTCGGCGCTTAAGCGCCTGTGGGGTCTCCCCAGTTCCGTGCTCCCGCAGGATACTAAATTGCTTCCTTGAATCGCCCACGCACAAAGAAAATGCGTAGCATTTTTGAGGAGTCTTCGCACCTTCCGCTCCAATCAACAAGTTTAAAATTTGAATGGCCATTAACACAGCCTAAGGCAAAAAAGAGCACTGTTAGTCCAGTGCTCCTTCGATATTTTTAAATTGATTGAAAAACATTTGATAGTATCTTCCGTTTTGCTTCATTAATTCATCGTGGCTGCCTTTTTCAATAATCTGCCCTAGATCAATCACCATAATGGTATCAGCATCCCGAATCGTATTTAAGCGGTGGGCGATGATAAAGCTTGTGCGGTTCTCCATTAACGTTAACAGTGCTTCCTGAATATGAAGCTCAGTACGGGTATCAATACTCGAGGTTGCCTCATCCAATATCAACAGGGAAGGTTTCGCTAATATCACCCTGGCAATTGCGAGCAGCTGGCGTTGGCCTTGACTTAAATTACCGCCATTTTCCGCAAGCACCGTATCATATTGCTTTGGCAGGCGTCTGATAAAGCCATCAGCATTGGCCATCCGTGCAGCTGCCGCCACCTCATCATCGGTCGCATCCGGTTTTCCATATTTGATATTTTCTTTAATCGTTCCGGAGAATAAATAGGTATCTTGAAGCACAAAACCAAAGCATCGCCGCAGGCTATCCCTTGTATATTCGCGGATATCCCGGCCATCGAGTAAAATCCGGCCGCTCGTCACATCGTAAAACCGAGTTAACAGGTTCACCACCGTCGTTTTTCCTGCACCCGTCGGCCCGACAAGTGCCGTACTGCTGCCCTCAGGTGATACAAAATGAACATTTTTTAAAATCGGGACATCCTGCCGATAGCCAAAGCTTACATTTTCAAAAACAACATGGCCTCTCGGATTGTTTAATTCCACAGCATCAGGCACATCCTCCGGCTCTTCCTGTTCATCGAGAACTTCAAAAACCCGCTCGGCACCTGCAACACCAGACTGCAGGATATTAAAAATATTAGCGAGATCATTCAGCGGGCGGACAAATTGCCGGGAATACGTGATAAAGCTGGCAATTGCACCAATGGTAATCAAGCTTTTAACGGCAAGAATTCCCCCGACAACCGCTACAAGAGTAAAGCCTAAATTGTTGATTACGTTCATAATCGGCATCAAAAATCCCGACCAAATTTGTGCCTTAAGGCCGACCTCACGGAGCTTGGTGTTGACTTCATCAAATTCCTCGATGACCTTATCCTCATGATTAAAGGCTTTTACAACATGGAGACCAGATATAGTCTCCTCAATATGACCATTTAATTTTCCTAACTTTATCTGCTGGTCCTTAAATAACACACTTGTCTTTTTGGCAATCGTTTTCGTAAGTAAAAAAACTAATGGAACCGTGATTAAACTTACTAAGGTCAAAATCGGGCTCAAAACCAGCATCATGATTAAGGACCCAATAATGACAATTGCCCCGGACATAAGCTGAGTTGTGGATTGGGAAATAGTGTTGCTGACATTATCAACATCATTGGACAATCTGCTCATTAATTCTCCGTGTGTTCTTGTGTCAAAAAACGCAACAGGGAGCTTTTGCAGCTTTTTGAAAAGAGCATCTCTGAGGTTTTTTACAATTCGCTGCGAAACTCCAGCCATCAGCCAGCCCTGTAAAAAGGTTAGGGCGGCATCGGCGACATATGCGGAGGTAAGAATAATGATTGTTTTTTCTAACAATCCAAAATCAACCCTGCTATGAAGGCTCATCGCATCAATTGCTCTTCCGATTAGGTAAGGGGCAATCAATGTAAGGACAGAATCAATCACAATAAATATAAAAATGATTGAAAGCATGTTTCTTTCCTTACCGACATAGTGCCATAGCCGTTTGAGCGTTCCTTTAAAATTCTTTGGCTTCACGACAGGTCCTCTTCGGTGAGCGCCGCCAAATCCGCCTGGTCGTCCACCTGGACCTGGAAGCGGCGGGGTGGGACGCGATTGTTCTGTTTCCTTCGCCATCTA
Source organism: Bacillus salipaludis (assembly GCF_030938565.1). Taxonomy (GTDB): domain Bacteria; phylum Bacillota; class Bacilli; order Bacillales; family Cytobacillaceae; genus Neobacillus; species Neobacillus salipaludis_A. The sequence goes on from NZ_JAVGVR010000001.1 coordinate 440,963, forward strand.
CTCCACCTCCTTGCCAATCTGCGATTGGAAGATTTCCTGATAGACTTTGCATTCATGAATCAGTTCTTCATGTGTTCCGATTCCAACTACCTTACCTTGTTCCATCACAACAATTTTATCTGCATCGATAATAGAAGTAATCCGCTGGGCAATTAGCAGACAAGTGAGACCTTTTGCGTACTTTTTCAAGGACTCCTTTATTTTTGCTTCTGTTGCCACATCAACTGCGCTCGTACTATCATCCAAAATAAGAATTTCCGGTTTCTTAATTAATGCCCTGGCAATGGATATCCGCTGTTTTTGTCCACCGGAAAAATTCACGCCGCCTTGGCCAATGATGGTTTGATAACCTTCTGGAGACGCCGATATAAAATCATGGGAACCGGCGATCACAGCTGCCGCTTCAATTTCCTCGTCACTGGCATCCTCTTTACCCCATTTAATATTTTCAGCAACACTGCCGGTAAAAAGAATTGTCTTTTGCGGTACAATCGCGATTTTTTCTCTCAATCTTTTTGGATCAACCTCATTAACATTTTCTCCATCTACCTTGATGGTCCCGGAGCTGACATCATAAAAGCGGGGGATGAGGCCGACAAGCGTACTTTTTCCTGATCCGGTTGAACCAATAATTCCAACGGTCTCCCCGGGCAGGAAGGTAAGATTAATATCCTTTAAAACAGGTTCATTTGTTCCCTCATATGAAAATGAAACGTTTTCAAAGTCAATTCTGCCTTTTTCTGTTGCATTTTCGTTCACTTCGTCCTTCCAGGTCTGGAAGTCTTCCTGCTGAAATACCTCGCCAATCCTTCCCGCCGAGGCCTTGGCACGGACGAACATATTAAATACCATAGAGATCATCATCAATGAAAATAAAATTTGTGTCATATAGTTGGTAAATGCAATAATATGACCGACTTGAATTTGGCCTGATTCGACTCCTAATCCTCCCAGCCAGAGAACCGCGACAATCCCCAGATTTACTGTCAGCATAATAGAGGGGCCGAAAATAGACATTAGTCTTGTCGCTGAAATCGATTGGTGCTGAAATTGATGATTGGCCTTCGTGAATTTAGCAATTTCTACATCCATTCGATTGAAGGCTTTTACCACGCGGACTCCTGATAAATATTCCCTCATTACACTGTTCACCCGGTCTAATGCCTTTTGCACCTTGGTGAATAGAGGAAATCCGAGCCTCATATTCATCATAATCAGCACTCCAACGATTGGTACCACGACCGCAAGGACCACCGTGAGGCGAAGATTTAACCGTGAGGCCATAATTAACCCGCCAAAGGCAAGTAGGGGAGCTTTTACAAACATCCTCATTAGCCCGTTTACAAAAATTTGTACCTGGTTCACGTCATTGGTCAGCCTTGTAATTAACGACGCGCGGTCAAAACGATCGATGTTTTTAAAGGACAGCGATTGGATTTTTTTAAATAGATCCGACCGAAGTTCAGCACCAAAATTTTGTGAAACTGTACTGGCCACGATGCTTCTCGTAGAGGCAGACACTGCACCAATGGCCGTAACCAGCAGCATTATGCCGCCCATTTTTAATACGTAATGGATATCCCGCTTGGCAACACCGACGTCAATGATCTTGGACATAATGGTCGGCTGCAGCAGGTCACATATGGCTTCGAAGGTTAGAAATAATACGGCAGTTAAAAAGAATTTCCAATACTTCCTTATATATTTGCCTAAAAATTTCACGACATTGTTCACCTCTAATTGCTGGAAATGTAGGAAGTATCAAATTTAGATATGTTTATTATAATGAGGCTACGGGTTGTTAAACAAATTTTAGGACTTAATATTATTCAAATAAAAAAACAACACTCCGCGTATACGGAATGTTGCTTCGTTTTTTAGTATGTACTTATTCTGCAGGGCGGAATTCATGAACCCAGACGCGCATTTGTGGAAGCCATGGCATTCCTGGATGCATCGAAAGAATCGATTGCTTATAATCTTCTAAAGAATTGAAGCCCTCGCGGCGTGCATCGTCATCAGTTAATTCACCTAGAGATTGCGAGTAGACCTTTTCGACGACAAATTGACGTCCCTCTAGTGTCATGATTTCCCCTGGATCGGCATAACGTCCGTTACGGCGCGTTGCTGTTTTTTCTCCTGAGAGTACTTTTTGTACGTCTTCCGCTACCGTTATCATGCGGTCAATTGTACATGTCTTTGGTGGTAATGCATTGTTTTCTGTCATCATCATTTCCTCCTTGCATAGATTATTTTTCCATTTTAGCATTATTGTAACCATAAGAAAAGTTCACGCCTAAAATCTAAATAAAAAGGCGGAACCAATCGGTTCCTGCCCTCTTATTTTATAATTTTATTTCTTTCTTACCGTCGTCTTTGCGGCGGAACTCTTATTTCCTGCTGTATCCGTTGCCGTTACATAGACAGTCGTCCCCACTTTTAAGGCATTTTTCAGTTTAATCGAATACTTCCCTTTACTGTTGACATAGCCAGTCACAACGGTTTTCCCTGCTTTAACGGTAATCTTTGCACCTTTTTCTCCATGACCGGTAACCAATTTCTCTTTACTTACGATTTTATCAACCTGTGGTTTGGCTGGTGCTTTGTTATCTAAGAGGAACGATTTAGAATTAAAGATCACCGTGTTTCCTGCTTTATCTTTTGCAAGGATGTGCAGGTAGTATTTTCCATCACCTTTAGGAGAAGTTAGATTCGTACCATTTTTAAAGGATTTAAACCCTGACTTCGGTGCGGCTGCACTCTTCGTCCAGGCATATCCATAGCTGCTGAGGTTCGAGTCTTTAACCGTTACCTTAGGCGATACTGATTTTGCCGGTTTCGTGCTGCCGTTTGGCGAAACCGTTACGGTTGGCTTTACCCCGTCCAGATTGAAAGAATTTGTTCTCCAAGCCGTGGAATTTCCAACTTTATCTTTTGCACGGACGTGCAGGTACCATGAGCCTGTTTTACCTGAAAGTGTTAATGTTGAACCGCTCTTGAATGTCTTATAACCTGAAGCTGGTGCTTTCGTGCTTTGTGACCAATAATACTCTAATGTTCCAGGATTAGAATCCGTAACCGTTACTTTTGTAGCCGCTTGTTTCGCAAGTGTCTTGCTGCCGTTCGGTGAAGCTGTTACCTTTGGTGCATCATTATCCACTTTAAATGAGGCTTGCTTTACAGCTGACCCTGCCGTTACCTTCACCGTATAAGCTCCTGTCGGAGTATTAGCAGGCAAGGTGAGTGTTTTACTGAACGACTGGCTGGCTGCCGTTAACTTTTCAGAGATTGAAGTAACGGCTTTGCCGGTACTATTTATTATCTCATACTTAACCGTGCCCCCGACTGTTCCTTGTAATTTACCAGAGATTGATACTTTGTTGTATCCCGTTTTATTGGAATAAACCGTTTTGCTAAGTGAATTCAGTGTTACAGAGTCATTACTCTTTACAGAAATCTTAACGGCTCCGACTGACATATCATTTGCTTGTTCCGTAACCTGGAAGCTTAATCCTAATTTCGGTACATTACGGCCAGCATAAATCAGCCCTGGATTGCTGTAATCCCTTGAATCATCAAATAAATTGACGGCTGACTGCGCATCTAACTTAACATAGTACGAGGCCCCATATTGTGTGAGGTCGATATAGGTTTCGTCGGTAGGTTTCAACGAAAATGCTGCATCTTGAATTTGGTACCGTGAATAAGGGACTGCCCCAAGATTGGCTGATGTCGAAGCATCATAGAAATCAGCTGTTTTTTGATGGGCATCCACAACCCCTAAGAATCCATCCCCAGGGTGATCTCCGACCCAGTTTTCGGTATACTTGTTATCCACATACCAAAGCACCGCACCTGGATCATAAGTTATATCATAAGCTTCCCATAAATGTTTTAGCGCCACATCTGCAGCCGCATAGTTACGCCATTCTAATAAATAATATTGATCCGTTAGGGATTTCCCATTGTTTTTCGTGAAACCTTGAAGCAAAAACGGTGATTGCGCTCCATCCGCATTATCACTTAAAACCGTTTGGCCATTTGCAGTTATCTGTATATCATCCAGATAAAAACCAGGCATGGCAACTCCCGGGTCCGTTACATAAGCAATGACTAAATAAAATTGTTTCCCTGCAAGTGCGGAAAGATCAAATGTTGCATCCTTCCACCCATTGGAATTACCCGTAATACCATTTCCAAGATTCGCGCCATATGGATTGGAGTTGGTTGTAATGGTACCCGGCAGCGGAGAAAAATTCTGCCCGTCTAACGATACGCCAACATAAGCATAGTCAAAATCCTTTTCAATATTATACCAAGTTTTAATTTTTAACTGTGCTGATGACTTTCCTGTTAAATTCACAGGTGCTACCATTCCATTTGTGAGATTATTAGCACTGCCGCTAAAGTACTCATATTGGCCGCTTGCAGGTGCATTAACGGTTGTTGATTTTTTCGGCAATTGAATTTTTACCGCATCTTGGTTTGTTCCCTTGACACTTGCCTGATCCAAAAGAACCGTCTTTCCGCCTTTCAGATCATCCAATTTATACTCGGCATTTTTAAACCAGTTGGACCCAGGCATAGTCCCTTGTAGATACTCCTTATCATATGGGCTAAAACCTGTTGGTTCCGTCCAGGAATTATTCCGGCCCAGCTTCCTGAGGACATAATCGTCCAATATTCCGTTGCGGCACCCACAGCATTTTGGGTATATGCCGTGTCATATTCATCAGGCAAACCCAAATCATGGCCAAATTCATGGGAAAAGACACCCGCTGCACCGTCTTCCGGCTCAATGGTGTAAGTGTATCCATAATAGTTTGAACCTGGAATTTGAACAGGCCCTCCTAAATCCCAGCTGTGGGACCAAATTGCATCTGCACCAAGTGCGCCGCCCCCAGCTTCTTCGCCAACACCGGAGTGGATGACCATTAAATGGTCAATGATTCCATCTGGTTCACGATAGTTTCCATCTCCATCTAAATCATATTGATCCTCTATATCATAGTCGCTAAACTTAATAGCTGGATCTTTGGCCGCTGCTGCCAAAGCCTCTACCACTAATGCACGCGGGTTAACATCGCTGTCTCCTTGCTGTGGATCATTTTTGCCATAATAGTCTGCATTATGTTGAGCGGTATACCATTTAGAAACCTGGCCATCAATTGTGTAGCTTCCACCTGATTGCTGGTCATAATATTGTTTAACGGATAGCAATTTTTCGCCGTTCGGTCCTGTATATCCATTGTCACCAAAAATCATATCCTGATAGTGCTGCTGGGTATAGTTATCATAGTAAAGGTAGGTTTCATCTTCTCCAATGTTGCTATTCTGATAGTTGGGATAATCGATTAATAGCACAAGTACCTTATCTTTTCTTACCGCCCCGGTCCATGGCTCTTTCTGAATCGGACCAACTTTCTTGCCTGTGAATACTTTTGGATTTACCTTTTTCTCTTCCTTAAGCGCTCCCGCAGGCTTAAGCTTTAACTTCTTCTTTTCTTGCATTTTTGCCCGAACCTTTTTAACTTCTTGTTGATTGGTACCTTTCACTTCCGCCTTTTCAGCCCGTTTGGCAATATAATCATACATTTGCTTGTGCTGTTTCTCTTCGGAGGCATTCTTGTCAACAATTCCCTGTTTAATTAAAAGCTTAAGTACTTTTTTTTCATTGATGATCCCTTTATCAAATGGACCACCAGTATGTTGATCTAGAAAAGGCAATTTACCAGTATCACTGTTAGTTTGATGGAATTCCATTTTTTGAAGGTTCTTTAACTGAATATCTTTTCCCTTTACTTCTTTTGCAAATGTGATCGGTGCAAAAGAACTAAATACCAGCCCGGCCGAAAGCAATGAAGAACCGAGCATCTTTTTCCACTTAACCATTTACCTATCCCCCCATTTTTAAACTATATAAAAATGCTCCTCCTTTTTTTATTTTTTAAAATCTACAAATATAGGTCTTTAGCAGTAGATTTTAAATGATCAAATAGTATTCTATCATCATAGATATGCGAATTTACGGATAATTTGTAAATTTTGGATATTATTTTTAGCTATAATACTTCCTTTTCCGCTATTTCTCCCACTAAAATGCTAAAAAAACACCCGGATGAAATTCTTCCGAGTGTTAAAGAAATGATTAATATAGTAGTTTTTTAGATACAGTTGTTGAATAAGCACTTTATATATTCTTAATTTCACGACTCCATAAAAATAACCGAGGGATTTGGCCTTTAAACATTCAAATCCCTTTTTTGATAGGAAACATAGGTAACTGCCGCTAAAACAGCTACTGCTACGATAGAAACACACATATATACAGGGTCAAGTGCTGCATCCGCCATTACCTTTTTCGCATCATAATATTTAAAGGGGGTCAAGTACTTTAATCCATCCAGCTTATGGTTTAGATCGATAAAAATCGATAAAAGATACAAGATTAAAAGAATAGCTGTTCCGATGGATGCAGCCCGTTTTGGTTTTTTGAGAACAGATGCCATTGTCGAACCTAGTAGCAGGAAAATAAGCTGCAGCATAAACATTCCGGCCATTAAGGTATAGATCACATCCAGCGGATCACCTGCTTTATTAAACTTGGATACCATCGCTACCGAAAGAACTAACGTGACAAGATTGAAAATAACTACATTCACAAGGGCAGCCAATAGCTTCACCGTGAGAATCCTTTGACGCGAGATGGGTTTTGCCATTAAAAATTCTGTTGTTTTGTCCCGCTCTTCTTTTGCAATGATATTGGCGCCAATCATTAATGCATGAATCGCAGCCATTAAAAGAAGGTACGCAAATAGCATCCCGTAAAACCCGATTGGGGTTGAAAAATCTAACTCTCCGACGCCCATCATCGCCTGTAAGGATTTCGGCATACTCGCCATCAGTTCGTTAATCGATTGACCTGATGAGGAAGAATAACCCTCATATTTTCCCATTCCGGCTACAACCATAAACAGGATACCAAAACACCAAATGATCAATGACTTCCGATTTGCCTTCATTTCTCGGAAAAATAAATTCATGACCACACCTCCTTATACCGCATGAATGTCTTTTTTAGTATAAATCACATAACTGGCGGCAATCGTTGCAAAAATAAAGACCATTTCAATGATAATAAAAGAAGCGTCATAGCTTGAATGTTTGATAATATAAGTTGTTTCATAATACTTAAATGGGGTGAGGTAGCGAATCGCCTTTTCGCCAATCACTGAACCTAACATATTTAAGACATAAAAGCCAAATACGGTACCAAGTGAAATCGGCAAAACGGATTTAATTTTTGGGACTGATACTGAAATAAGCATTCCCAGTGCGACAAACATCAATTCTACTAAAAAAGCGGTTAGTGAAATCAGCAAAAAGGTCGTTAAATCAAATGAATTCTCACTGACGGCCAATGCTGTATTGACTGCAATGACAATGTAAATAACATTCGTAATGATCAAGGAGGCTACTACTGCCAATAGTTTAGCTGTGACAATTTGCTTCCTTGTAACAGGCTTTGTGAGCAAAAAATCAGCTGTTTTTTCCCGAACCTCTTTTGATAATATCGAGGTTCCTAGATTCATAGCCTGAATGGAACCACACAAAAGCACATAGGTAAAACCGTAGGAATAGAACCCTAATAACGATGTAATGCTATCAAGCGAAACACCTAGCGCCCTCCGGACCGCTTCGGGATAGTTCTCCAGCAGCTTTTTAAACTGATCCGCATCCTGTGTTAAGCCAGGGAACATCGAGAGGAAAAAAACAATCAACGCTGCTAAAGAAAGTGTCCAGATTACCGTCGACTTCCGATATGCCTTTAGTTCATGGAGAAAGATATTCATCGTTTTAATTCTCCTTTTCATAATAGTGCATAAAGATTTCCTCAAGATCCGGTTCGTCAATCCAAAGGTTCTCAAGCTCAAGCTCCGAGAGTTTTTTCAAAATCAAGTTGATATTGCCGCTGTATAGGAAGCTAGTGATATTGTCTTTCACCTCGAAATTCGTGACCCCATCTATTGTTAGATTCGTAAGAGGGGCCTTGGTTTCTAACTTGAACTTTTTATGATTGTTTTCACGTAAGGTACTGATTTTTTCCACCTTTACAAGTCGGCCCTCTTTAATAATCGCCACACGATCGCACATTTTTTGCACTTCACTCAAAATATGGGAGGAAAACAAAATCGTCTTGCCCTTTTTATTTTCTTCTTTTAATAGATCAAAGAATTTTTGCTGCATTAACGGGTCAAGCCCGCTTGTCGGTTCGTCAAGGATGATGAGTTTCGGATCATGAAGGAGCCCTTGGACGATTCCAACTTTCTTTTTGTTTCCAAATGAGAGGTCATCGATTTTTTTATTAAGGTCAAGATCCATGATTTCGGCTAATTCTTTCATCCGTTTACTGCAATCCTTTTTATAAAAACTTGCCGAGTACTTGAGGAGGTCTTTGACTTTCATGTTGTCATAATAAAAAACTTCTGATGGCAAATAACCGATTTCTTTTTTGATTTCTGGTGCATACTTCACGCTGTCCTTGCCAAAAATTGTGGCACTGCCGCTTGTTGGGTAGATGAGTGAAAGAAGTGTGCGGATGGTCGTCGACTTTCCGGCGCCATTCGGCCCGATAAACCCGAAAACTTCTCCTTCCTCGACATGAAAGCTGATATCTGTAATACCTCGCGAATTGCCATAGGTCTTTGTTAAGTTATTCAGTTCAATCACATTCATCGCGTGAACCCCCTTATTTATAAAAAGCTTTCATCAAGATCTCAAAATACTCTTCGATTTCTACTTGAATTCTTTCGTAATCAATTTGGTGAGAGGGGGAAAGTTTTACCTTGTTCATTTCCTCTTCACCCAGTTTTTCAAAGGTAGAGGTAATAATTTTTAAGACCTTTTTGATATCCATATCCGATCGAAATTTTGAAAAATCAATGCCATCATAGATTTTGCCAAAATTGATGTCATTTAGTTCCTTTACCTTTTTTTCAATCTCAATTTTAATCTCAGATGATTCGTCTAGATAAGCCTCTTCAATAAATTTAAATAGGTTGGGATATTGGTTTAATAATTCTGTCTTAATTAAGATGGCTCCGCGAATTCTGTTAAAAAGGTCTTTTTCCTGTAAATTGATTTTTATATAAAATTCATCGGCAATGATTTTGCAGCAGTGATCAAATAAAAATAAAAACATTTGCTTCTTGTTGCCAAAATAATGAAACAGCAAGCCCTTTGATATACCCGCTTCTTTTACGATTTCATTTGTTGAGGCGTTATCATATCCCTTCAGGGCGAATTCCTTTATGGCTGCATTGATTATTCGGTCTTGTTTTTCTTGATCTAGGTTGAGAAATTTAGAAAACATAGTGGCTGCCCTCTTTCTTTATTGCGTTGACCACATTAGTCAATGACATTGTAACTCCGTTGACCAACTAGGTCAATAGCGGTCAACGGATATTTTTTACATTTTTCAGAACATTTCTTTGTAAGGTTATTATGGGTCCGCGGGTTGTGCTAAGATACATACGAGGCTGAATATATGGAGGTGAAAGATATTTTTACGTTAAAAGAAAGAGACCTGTCACTTACTCTGACAGGCGTCATTTCTGCTCAAAATTGGTTAGCTGCGAACCATCCGTTTCTTCCTGTTTTATCTAGTAAGCAGGCATCAGTAGAAGCAGGAATTGGCGGAGAAGAAAAGGTATCTGAAATTTCCAGAAGACACTTGTTTCCATTTGATCACCACATTTTCCACGATTTATCCCCCAGCTCTGATGAGAAATTCCAAATGGATACCTATTTTATGACTCCTTCTTATGGGTTAGTTTTTGAAACGAAGAATATTGGCGGAAGTTTGGAGTTCAGAGAAAATCCGCCTCAACTGATCCGCACAAGGGAAAATGGACAAAAGGATGGGTTTGAAAGCCCTGTCGTTCAATTGGATCACAATCGTGAATTATTGAGTGCCTGGCTAAGGTCCCGAAACATTTATATTCCTATTTATGGGGCTGTTGTTCTTGCCTACCCAAGACAAATTGTGGAAGTCCCGCCTTCGAAGGCAAAAGTCCTATTCCCCAGTTCGATTCCCGCCTTTATTAACAGTATCCCAAAGCTAACAAAGAAGTTAGATCCTTACTGTTTTGAGTGGCTTTCTGCAGAATTGCTTAATAGTCATCAACGTTATATTCCAAAGCCAATCTGTGAGGCTTATCAAATACCATTTGAGGACATTCAGCCAGGGGTGATTTGTAAGGTATGTGACCGGATTGGGATGGTGAAACACTGTAGGACCTGGTACTGCCCTTATTGTGAGGCGACTGATCATTTGGCCCATGTGAGGAACTTACAGGAATGGTTTCTGCTTTTTAAAAGAACAATTACGAATCGAGAGTGCCGGGAGTTTTTGCGGGTTGACAATATCCATACTGCAACCCGAATTTTGCAAAGCTCCAATATGGATATGGAAGGAACGTTTAAAAATAGGTCATATATTATGGATTTAAGCAAAGTCAGGTAAGAGTAGCATCTACTTTTGAGAGTATTCTCACCTTATCCGAGAGTATTTTACGCTCATCCATGAGTATTACCACCTCATCCGAGAGTGGCATTCACTTTTGAGAGTATTCTCACCTTATCCGAGAGTATTTTACGCTCATCCATGAGTATTACCACCTCATCCGAGAGTGGCATTCACTTTTGAGAGTATTCTCACCTTATCCGAGAGTATTTAACTCTCATTCACGAGTATTGCCACCCCATCCGAGAGTAGCATCTACTTTTGAGAGTATTCTCAGCTTATCCGAGAGTATTTTACGCTCATCCATGAGTATTGCCACCCCATCCGAGAGTAGCATTCACTTTTGAGAGTATTCTCAGCTTATCCGAGAGTATTTTACGCTCATCCATGAGTATTACCACCTCATCCGAGAGTGGCATTCACTTTTGAGAGTATTCTCAACTTATCCGAGAGTATTTAACTCTCATTCACGAGTATTGCCACCCCATCCGAGAGTAGCATTCACTTTTGAGAGTATTTTACGCTCATCTGAGAGTAGCACATCGACTTATCTAAAAACGTGTACCCATCCAACGAAAGTGCTATTATAAACATGTAGCAAAACCAAAATAAGGGAGTGCAAACAAACATGAAAAATGAAATCATTGAAAGATTTACTTCCTATGTAAAAATTGATACCCAATCTGACGAAAGCAGCAGCACTTGTCCATCAACACCAGGGCAGTGGACCTTGCTCCACAAACTTGAAGAAGAATTAAAGTCCATTGGCATGCAAGAAGTCAGCATCGATGAGAACGGCTATCTAATGGCAACGCTTCCGTCCAACACAGAAAAAGACGTACCCACCATCGGATTCCTGGCCCACGTCGACACCGCTACAGACTTCACCGGCAAAAACGTCAACCCGCAAATCCACGAAAACTATGACGGCGGCGACATCACATTAAACGAGGCCTTAAAAGTTGTCCTATCACCAAAAGACTTCCCAAGCCTCCCAGAATACAAAGGTCATACCTTAATCACCACCGACGGCACAACCCTGCTCGGCGCCGACAACAAAGCCGGCGTGGCTGAAATCATGACCGCAATGGCATACTTAATCAACCATCCGGAAATCAAACACGGCAAGGTCCGCGTTGCGTTCACTCCTGATGAAGAAATCGGCAGAGGGCCGCATAAATTTGACGTTGCCCGATTTAACGCTACATACGCCTACACCGTCGACGGCGGTCCGCTAGGAGAATTAGAATACGAAAGCTTTAACGCAGCTGCAGCGAAGATTACCATTAAAGGAAACAATATTCACCCAGGCTCAGCAAAAGGTAAAATGATCAACTCTGCCAAAATTGCGATGGAGTTCAACAACCAGCTCCCGGCCAAAGAAGCACCTGAATACACCGAAGGGTACGAAGGCTTCTATCATCTTATTTCAATCAACGGGGATGTTGAACAAACCAAGCTATACTACATCATCCGTGATCATGACCGAGAAAAATTCAACAATCGCAAAACAGTCATTACAAACCTAATCAATGAGTTTAAAGCAAAATACGGCGAGGACAATGTTCTTCTTGAACTGAATGACCAATACTACAACATGCGTGAAAAAATTGAACCGGTTAAGCAAATCGTTGATATTGCCCAGGAAGTAATGGAATCTCTTGACATTAAGCCGCTGATTAAACCAATCCGCGGCGGAACGGACGGTTCGCAACTATCCTTTATGGGTCTGCCAACACCTAATATCTTTACCGGCGGCGAAAACTTCCACGGGAAATATGAATTTATTTCTGTCGATAACATGGAAAAAGCCGTAAATGTAATCGTTGGCATTGCGCAAAGCTTTGAGAAAAAAGCGTAAATAGGAAAAGGCTAACCCCGCGGTTAGCTTTTTTCAATTCAACAGTGCCCCGATACAATCCCTTAAAGTAGCAACCGTCTCCTCGAACTGCGCCTCCAACTGCTCTCTTGGCCATTTTTTCTGCCCCGAATCCAAGTCACTTCGAATCAATAACAACATCCAAATCGAAAACGCAGCGGAGAATAGATAATATTCCCTTATAAAGGCCTCATCTGCTATTCCCGCATGGTCACAATACGTTTTTAAGGCCAACTCCCGAAACGGATGAGGTACCTGCTTCGGAAAAATAGGGTGGGCTAGATCAAGCAGATGATACAAATCCCAATAGGGTGCATTCAGATGGGTATGCTCCCAATCCAACACCACCACTTTCTCACCCGCGCTTGCAATATTGCCAATATGAAGATCGCCGTGTGATAACACGAGCTTCTTTGAAAAATTAACCCCATCAAGCAGTGGAAAAATCTCCTCTATCCCCAAATCCTGTACCAAAACCCTTTTCTCAGTAAGTTCTAAAAGAATGTGCTCCATTTTCGGTTTAAGTCCCGTCACAGGAAGTCCCACCATTCCTTCAACAGAGAGGGAGTGCCATCCTGCCATCAGCCTAACCACTTCTAAAACTGTATCCTCCTGAAAATCATGATCAAGCGATCCAAGATCCTCAAAAATCATCCAATTCTCATCCAGTTTCTCAGCAACCGAGCAGGCCAGCAGTTTGGGATAGATCTCCGGAAAAGCGGGGAGGACATGCTCATACACCCAAACCTCTTTCCCTAACTGCCCGTTATTGGTTAAGGGCTTAAAAATGTAACTTTCAGTCGGTGACAGATAAAATCGCTCAACAAGTTTGCCATTCATCCCTTGATAAAGTGTTTCACTTTTATAGATTTTTTCACTTTTTAACGTCCCATTCAAAAGGACTAGATTTTTAAGGCGCTCCATAATTCCTCCAACTCACTTTTAGTACATTTTATTCAGTGAAATCCAATTCATTAAAAAAAGCCCAACAATTTGTTGGACTTTCCATTTTAAAAAAGCGCCACTGATTTTTTCAACGCCTCAAGCTCTTGACGCAGCTTTCGATTTTCCCTTTGAACGGCTTCAATTTCTGTTTCGTCCTTTGCAACGACAGGGAATAATAGATTGATTTCATACCAATTCTTTCCATCTATAGATTCCATTGGATGACACTGCTTAACATTCGCTTTAGGATATCTTTTTTTTACGAGTGAAACTTCATCCTGTGAAAGCCTTAATTCACGAAAATTGACTCCATCCGCAAAAGATCTCGATAAGAACTCTTCAAACTTCTCCATTTCTTTAAAAATCATCCTTTTCTCACCCTCCATTTTGACTATTCAAATGGCTAATCACGACATCATTTTCGGCATCGTATTAACGTAGAAAAGGAAGGATCAGTGCTATTTTTCTTTTTTTTTGACCTTACTTTTTTTATTTAACCTCATATTATATTTATTACGTATTTTTTTAGATATGCAAATTAAAAAGATTGCCCCCCCAATAAGGGGCAATCTCATTATAGAATTTTGTTTAAAAATCTCTGGGTCCGCTCATGCTTTGGATTTGAAAAAATTTCATCTGGAGACCCTTCTTCAATAATATTCCCATCTGCCAACATGATAATCCGGCTTGCCACTTCGCGGGCAAATCCCATTTCATGTGTGACAATCACCATTGTCATGCCCTCTTCTGCTAATTCCTTCATGACTTGAAGGACTTCACCAACCAGCTCCGGGTCAAGTGCAGAGGTCGGTTCATCAAAAAGCATCACCTTTGGTTCCATCGCCAATGCCCTGGCAATCGCAACACGCTGCTTCTGCCCGCCTGACAGCTGATCCGGATAAAAATTAGCCTTATCGGATAAGCCAACTTTTTTCAAAAGATTCAATGCCTTAGCAGTTGCCTGGGCCTTCGTTTCTTTTTTCACATAGATTGGTGCCTCGATGATATTTTCAAGGACGGTTTTATGAGGAAACAGGTTAAAATGTTGAAAAACCATTCCGACTTTTTCCCTTATTTTATTGAGATTGGATTTCCCATGGTCAACCTTTTCCGAATCAATGATAATCTCGCCGTTATTCGCGGTCTCCAGGAAATTCATACAACGAAGCAGTGTACTTTTTCCAGAACCACTGGCACCAATCAGCACGACAACCTCTTTTTCTTGAACCTTCAAATTAATATTTTTTAAGACTTCAAGTTCACCGAAGGACTTGGATAGCTGTTTAATTTCAATCACGCTACTGCCGCCTCCTTCGGTTTACTGACATCCAGCTTCCTCTCAACCCTGTTTGCTAACCATGTAAAGATTAGCACAATGATTAAATAATAAAAACCGACAACGAAATAAGTTTCAAACGGCATATAGTTTTCACCTTGTACCGTCAGTGCCGTATTGAATAGGTCTGTAACAGAAATATAGGCGACCAGTGATGAATCCTTTAAGCTGATAATAAACTGATTTGCGAGTGGAGGAATCGAGCGCTTGAAGGCTTGTGGGAAAATAATTCTCCTCATTGCAAGCGGCAGCGGCATCCCTAACGACCTCGCCGCTTCCATTTGACCTCGGTCAATGGACTGCACCGCCCCCCTAAAAATTTCAGCAATATAGGCACCGGTATGAATACTTAATGCCAACGCGCCTGCGGTAAAGCTGTCCAGCGTTACCAAATTGGCAATTCCGTAGTATAAAAACATGATTTGAACAATTAACGGTGTACCACGGATAAGGCCAATATAGATGTCTGCCACGCGATTTAACAGTTTTATAGAAGAAATTTTAAATCCGGCAAAAATCACTCCAATAATCATGGCAAACACTAAAGAAATTACCGTAATCGAGATGGTCATCCAGGTGGCCTTCAAGAAGGCCATACCATTTTCACTTAAAATTCCCGTCACATTGTGTAAAAACGTCAATGTTACAGCCTCCCTAAAAAGCTTCTTTATTTTTCTAAAAGATTTTCATTGAACCATTTCTTACTGATTTTTTCGTAAGTTCCATCCTTTTGCATGTCAGCAATGGCTTTGTTGATTTTATCTGCGAGCGCTTTGTTTCCTTCTGTTACCGCTACACTAACGCGGTCCTCATTTAACAGGTCACCAACCGCTTTAATTTTTAGATGCTTTTCATTTTTGGCATTCAGACCAACAATTTTATCCGTGATCACTGCATCAATACGGCCTAACGCTAAATCTTGAAGGGCGTAAACATCACTTGGATAGCCTTTTACCTTATCGGATAATTTAACGGCCATATCCTTCCATGTGCTGGACTGAATAACTCCAATGGTTTTGCCTTTTAAATCGTCTTTTGATTGAATAGCATTATTGCTGTCTGCAACAAAAACTTGCGCGCCTGATAAATAGTATGGGTTTGTAAAATCAACCTGCTTGTCCCGCTCAGGCGTTGCGGTCATGCTTCCAATAATGGCGTCATACTTGTTCGCTTTTAATCCTTGAATAATTGTTTCCCATGGGTTCGTTACAGGGTTTGCTTTTAAACCGATTCTTTTAGCAATTTCGTTCCCAATTTCCACATCAAAACCCGTCAATTTGCCATCCTTTTTATAGTTTAACGGCGGGTATAAACCGCTCATCGCAAAGGTTAACGAACCACCCTTTACTAGTTTTAGATCTGAACCTTTCGCTTTAGCCGTTTCGTTATTTTGCTTCGTTCCGCATGCTGATAAAACAAATACAAGCGCAACTGTTAGCAGAATCATTATTCTTTTCACAATATTCCCTCCTTTAAATTAAAAAAGGCACCGCCATAATATTATGACGGTGCCTGACACACCCTCATCTTTAAGCTTTGAAAAAGATAGCTCTCCACAATTCACTAAATTGTGACAGTTCTGCCCCTGTTTGAGTGCAGACCCAGCCTCCTGAAACTAGTGATTTCAGTGACTTCGGCGATTATTCCTTTTTCCTATTTTCATAGATTTCACTAAATCTCCAATAGGATACTCTTAAAAATCGCGACCTCTACCCCATCTCAAAACTTGAAAAGATGAGGATTTATTATTTTATTTTTCAAATAACAGTTTTTAGTATAGCGAAATAATATGATAAAATCAATAATAAATATTCAAAAAATATTATATTAATAAACTACTTGACGCCAAAAACCTTTAGGTATACATTTTTGTAAAAACATTTTATTCAAAAAGGGGAATGTACCATGCTTGAAAGCCGGGAAGCGGTTCTTGCTTTAACCACTCAGCTCGTGAATGTTGAAAGTATCGTTAATACAGCTGGCGAGAAGACAATTGCCAATTCATTATATAAAATTATCGCAGATCTTCCTTATTTCTCCAAAAACACATCCTACTTAACATTAGAGAAGACAATTAATGATATTCATGAACGCTACAATGTGCTTGCCTTTGTGAAGGGAACAAAAGGTACAAGCAATCGAACAGTTATTTTAATGGGTCATATGGATACGGTAGGAATCGATGATTTTAATCAATTAAAAGACCGGGCGTGTTTTCCTGATGAGTTGATGGAAGCACTAAAGCAGGAAGAGCTCCCTGTTTCTGCAAAAGAACATTTGGAATCAGGGGACTGGCTGTTTGGACGCGGCGTCCTTGATATGAAAAGCGGTGTCGCCAGCCATCTTTTTCTTTTACAATACTATTCAGAGTATCCTGAGGAATTAGACGGAAATCTTGTCCTTTTAGCAGAATGTGATGAAGAAGACAGCTCCCACGGTGTTTTATCTGCCTTAAAAGTATTAAAAAGTTGGAAAGAGGAACATGGCTTTGATTATGTTGCGGCCATTAATTCTGATTTCGTATCGCCCCGCTATGCCGGTGATATAAACCGCTATATTTATAAAGGCACGGTTGGGAAGCTCCTGCCATCTTTTTTTATTACTGGTGCAGAAACCCATGTCGGATCCTGTTTTGAGGGCTTAGACCCGAACTTTATTGCGGCAGAATTAACCAAGCAGATTAATTATAACCCTGAGCTTTGTAACGAGGCATTTGGGGAGACGACGGTACCGCCTGTTTCCTTAAAGCAAACCGACCTTAAACCATCCTATACCGTACAGACCGCCCTATCTGCCTATGTTTACTATAACTTTTTTATCCATTCATGGTCTCCAAAGGATGTGCTGGAAAAGTTAAAGGAGCAGGCACTAATTGCCTTTGAAAGGGCGCTTGCATCCTTTGATGAGCGCTATAAACGTTACAGTGCGGCGAGTGGCGAGCCTTATGTAGAACTGCCATGGGCACCTCGAGTGTTTACATACGAGGAAATGGAACAAATGCTTGTGGCGGAACATGGGGATGCATTCGTTCGTCATATGAATGAATTTAAAGAGATATTGTTGCAAAATCAAGAACTTGATACGCGGATGTTTGCGGCACGAGTAGTAGAGGAAGCCTGGAAATGGATGAAGGATAAAAATCCTGCCATCATTCTGTTTTATTCTTCACTGTATTCACCAAGAATTGAATTAACAGGGAAAACAAGCCGTGAACAGGCTTTAATTGATGCCTTGGATGAGGCAGTAGAGGCTGTACAGCCAAGCTACCAGCACCCCATTGTAACAAGGAACTTTTTCCCATATATTTCGGATATGAGCTTTGTTGCTTTAAGTGATGATCAAGAAGGAATTAATGCGGTTTCGAAAAATAACCCCGGCTGGGGAACCAAGCATTATGTAGAATACCAGGATATCCGCGAGTTAAATGTTCCGGTTATCAATATTGGGCCTTATGGTGTAGATGCTCATAAAAAACTTGAACGAATGGAAATGACCTACTCTCTAGAAGTCGTGCCGAACTTAACCAACCTTGTTATCCGTAAGCTTCTAGCATAAATTAGAAAACACCTAGCCAATCTCCTTGCGGCTAGGTGTTTTTAATTCATTATCCCTGTGTAACCAATGCTTTTTTCAATGCTTCCACTTCTTGCTTTAACCGTTCATTTTCTTTTTGAATGTCCTCAAACTTCGATTCAGCATCATAAGCGGGCAATAGGTTGACTTCATACCATGCTTTATGATCCTCGGACTCCAAAGAAGCGCTCTTCAAAACACTGGCATTTGGATACCTTCTTAATAAGTAATCTACTTCCTCGTCTGATAATCGTAGCTCGCGAAAACTTACCCCGTCCGAGAACGACTCTGCTAAAAACGTTTCTAATTTTTCCAATTCAGTTGGTGCCATGAAAATCCCACCTTCCGCTCGTAACATGCAAATCTATTAAGAATACACGGCTGAACTATTTTGTTTTTTCGAGGTGCCGCCTGAAAGGGCAATCGACTGTTCAACGAGAACCTCCAATGCATCCACACAGTACTGCGCTGCCTCATCACCAATCCTTACACAAGAAAGCTCCGTACAGGCAAGAACAACACAGTTACAGCCTTCGTCAAAAATAAGCTGATGGATCATCTCTTCGAGTTCCAGCGGGTCAATCATTTTGTCAGCCTTTATGCTGTAAATAATGTCCATCGTCTGTTTTTGAACGGCTTCACTCGGAACATACATCTGCATCTTGTATTTGCTGGATTCTTTTTCGTAAATACCGCTGCTGATGGTTCCCTTTGTTGCTAACAGTCCAACCTTGGCGTTTTCGCCGTATTTTTGATAAATCACTTTTAATGTTTCATCCACCATATGAATAATTGGAATCTCTGTCATGGCCTGCATTTGATCGTAAAAATAATGCGAAGTATTACAAGGAATCGCGATATGAGAAACACCGGCAAACTCCAATAGTTTGAAGTCCTTTTTCACTGCATCTAAAAATAAATCATCCCGTCCATTTAAAATGGCTTCGGTACGATCCGGTAAGGTGGCGTGATTCAGGATCATAATATCGATATGGTCTTGATCCCGATCAGCGACTGTATTTTCAACCACCTTATCGAAAAATACAGAGGTAGCCTTGGGACCCATTCCACCGATTACACCTAAACTTTTCATTCAACCACCTTCCATTTCTTGAAAATTATCGTTCCGTTAAAAGGATTAAACGGTAACCAACTCGTCGGGCTGTTTTGCCTTATGAGAAGGCGCATCAGACTCTAATTCTATGAAAAACTTTTTATACCAAACTAAGAATACATAAACTGTCCAAATATAACGGGCATAATTGTGTCTGTTATGGTAATGGTCGTCCAAAAATTTCACCAATTCATCGGTGTTAAAGAATTCTTTCGCAATGTCAGAGGTAAACATTTCTTTGACTAAATGATAATACTTTTCTTCACGCAGCCAATAGCGGATTGGCACAGGGAAGCCGACCTTTGGACGATTGGCCCATTCTTCCGGCAATACTTCCTTCGCAGCAGTACGCAGTGCATATTTCGTATTTTCCTGATTCACACGAAGCGGCGTTGGAATGTGTGAAGCCATTCCCATCACTACCTTATCCAAGAACGGAACACGGAGCTCGATCGAATGCGCACAGCTCATTTTATCTGCTTTTAACAGAATATCCCCAGGAAGCCATAGCTTCAAATCAAGATATTGCTTTTTCGTTACATCATCTTTATTTTTCACTTTATCATAGACTTTTTGTGTAATGCTTCGAACGGAAGGCCCCTTCTTAAAGTCATCCTTTAATACTTTTAACGCATCATTTTCATCCCAAACCTTGGCTTCACCAATAAAGGTTTCCTCAACCGTTTGGCCGCCTTTGACAAGGAAGCCCGTAATGCGGTTCTGTGGTAATGCCTTCGCCACATTGGAAGCCGCGCGGCGGAGGGCAAATGGGATCTTTTCATACTTCGCCATTGCCGGCGTAGGGCGGTACCACTCATAACCACCGAAAATTTCATCGGCACCTTCACCAGACAACACGACGGTAACATGCTTACTAGCAAGCTCCGCTAAGAAATATAACGGAACAGAGGATGGGTTGGATTGCGGTTCATCCATATGGTATTGGATCGTTGGCAGCTTCTCAAAGCATTCATCCGCATTAATAACCGATTTATGATTTTCAATTCCAAGAATATCCGATAAATCTTTGGCAAGATTCGTTTCGTTGAAGATTCCCTCATGGTCCTGAAGCCAACAGAGAAAGTTTTATTTGGCTTTAACAGGGAAGTAATATAGCTGGAATCGATCCCGCCGGATAAAAATGAGCCGACTTTCACATCACTAATCTTATGGTACTTCACTGATTCTTCGACTGTGGTTTTTATTTTTTCCACATAATGCTCTAAACTGTCTTGATTTTCATCAAAGTTAACATCCCAATATGACTTGATGTCGGCCTTACCGTCTTTATAGATCATGTAATGGCCAGGCTTTAACTTGAATACACCTTTAAAGAAGGTTTCATCAAGTACAGAATATTGGAACGTAAGGTATGGTTTAAGGGCATCCTTGTTTAATTCCTTTTTAAAGGATGGATGCTTTAAAAATGCTTTAATTTCCGAACCAAAGATAAACGAGCCATCTGTTGTGTTCTGTGTATAGTAAAGCGGCTTGATTCCAAAGAAATCGCGCGCTAAGAACATCTCTTGTTTTTTCTGATCCCAGATTGAGAAGGCAAACATTCCTCTCACTTTTTGCAGTAAATCCACGCCGTACTCTTCGTAACCGTGAAGAATGACTTCACTATCAGTATGACTTCTAAATTGGTGGCCTTTTGCAACAAGGTCTTTGCGGATTTCTTCAAAGTTATAAATTTCCCCGTTAAAAATCAGCACTACGCTGTTGTCTTCATTGTACATTGGCTGACTTGCTTCGTCAGATAAGTCGATGATCGAAAGTCGTCTAAAGCCAAAGGCTACACGGTCATCGGTAAACACACCGCCGCTGTCCGGTCCGCGGTGGATGATTGTGTCCATCATATTATTCACTGTCGTTACTTTATCTACAGTCGTGCTTGTATCGGCAAAGCCTACAAAACCACACATAGTTAATTATCACCTTTCGTTCTGCTTTGAATAATTATGGAATAAGAGTAAAAGTTTTTTTATCCATCTCTATTAAAACACTAATAGTTTACGATTCTTTAACGTTTCCTTTACAATTTCCGCTTCATTAAAAGGAATTTCCTTTTTGCCGACGATTTGGGCCGTTTCATGTCCTTTTCCGGCAATGAGGATCGTATCTTCTTCCGTGCTGACATGAATCGCATATTGAATAGCTTCTAAACGGTCAACAAAAACTTTATAGTTTCCATTCTCTTCCTCAACTGCTTCCACAATTTCGTCAATAATGAAATTTGGATCTAAATCCTTTGGATTATCGGAAGTGACAATGGCTAAATCAGCAAATTTGGCCGCTGTTTTACCCATCGCCTTACGCTTCAATCTACCAATTTCACTATCAGGCGCATAGACACCAAAGACCACAATTAATTTGCCTTTTGTGTAAGGTCTAAGGGATGTGAGGGCCTTTTCCAATCCATCTTCTGTATGAGCAAAATCAATTACGATTTTATAATCCTTGTCCTTAAAGACCACTTCCATCCGGCCTTTAATCCCTTCAAGGTTGCGGATTCCCTTTTGAATAGTTTGCAGATCAATCTTGTGACAGTACGCACAAGCAATCGCAGCTAAACTGTTATACACATAAATATCCCCGGGAATGTTCACTCTAACTTCGATGTTTCCTCTTGGGGTATTGGCAGTATAAAGAGTATAGTCAGCAAAATAGCGAATATCAGATGCATAGATATCGGCATCGGAATCCATTCCATACGTCATCAGGGTCGTATCATAATCCTTTATTTTATCAATAAGCCGCTTTCCATAAGGGTCATCGTTATTGATGATATTGTAATCCTGCGTCATATCAAATAAAAGAGCCTTCGCTTGGAAATAATCTTCCATATTATGGTGCAGCTCTAAATGATCTGGGGTAAGATTGGTGAAAATCCCTGTATTAAAGTTGCTATAGGCAACCCTGTTTAGGCTGAGCGCATGGGAGGAGACCTCCATAATGCAATCATCCGTACCAGCTTCAACCATATCGGTAAAGATTTTTTGCAGGTTTAACGACTCCGGTGTTGTATTTTGATTCTTCATGAGTTTATTGTCAATGACCGTTCCAATTGTACCAATAAGCCCTACTGATTTTTTAGCTTCTTCAAAAATGGATTTCAGAAAATAGGTAATCGAGGTTTTTCCGTTCGTTCCCGTAATCCCAATTAAATTTAATTTTTCTGTTGGATTATTGTAAAAGTTAGCTGAAACTCTGGCTAACGCCTTGCGGGAGTCTGCCACCTTTAAGATGGTTACATAGTCCTCAACCCAAATATCCTTTTCTACAATGATAGTTGTCGCACCCATTTCAATTGCTTTTTCAATAAATTGGTGGCCATCGACCTTAAAACCAGAAATCGCTACAAAGAGACCATTTTCCACTACTTCCCTAGAATCATAGGCAATGGAGTTTACTTCCCTGTCTAATTCTCCCTTAATTGGTTCAAATTCAAGGTCTTTAACAACATCCGTTAATAACATGTAATCAACTCCATTTTTATTCTAGTAAGTTTTAAGAAAAACAATAAAAAGATGAACTGGACCAAATAAGGTCCAGTTTTTTGATTGTGTTGATTTCCGCTCCAATCACCTTGCTTACTTTTTCAAAAATTTCTTCGTAAATTTACCGGCTATGATTCCCGCATAAGAAATCCCTGGTTTTGGATCCTTCCAATCCCAAATTGCGTAGGCATGTTTTTTAAACAGCGATTTCACAACCTGCGGGACGGTCAACTGTCCTGTTTTAATATAATCCTTCACAGCAAGCATATCTTCATAGCCATACCAGAAAACCTGACCGGTATTTTCTTTGATTGCCTTAGGCGGCAGTGGATTGCCGGTTAGCTCGCGGTAGGCAATGTATGGCATATTCAAGCCAATTTTATTAATTAACGTATTAAAATTTGTCGTACGTGCATTGATTTCAATTAAATAAAACTTGCCTGTATTGGCATCCTTTTTAAATTCAATTTCGGCAAACCCCTTCCAGCCGATTTCCTCTAAAAATTTCCCGCCAATTTCATACAGCTCCGGAATATATTTTTGGCCGGTATAAACAGATGCGCCAAAATTGATCGGATACTGGCGGAACTTTTGGAAGGTTGCCCAGTGGGACACCTTCGAATCCTGGTTTAAATACGCATCAAAGGTGTGCATATGATCATCGAATCCTGGAATAATTCTTTGTATAATGACTTCTAAGCCCGCTTCTTCTGCTTTGGCCAATGCTTCCTGTAATTCTTGACGATTATGGACCTTAAAAAGTTTCCTTCTAAATTTGGCCACGAAGGTAGGGGAATCGGTTGGTTTTACGATACATGGGTATTTCAAGATGCTTTCTACTTTTTCAAAAAGATTTTCTTCGTTTACCCGAACCGTTTCCGGTACATTCACACCTTTTTCCATTGCAATACGGTGCAATACTTCTTTATTCATGGCCTTCGTATATAAGCCTTGTTCCGTCTGCGGGATCAAGTAGTATTTTCTGATTTCATCTAAGTATTCATCAATGACTTCCAAATAGGAATCATGACATGGAAATAACACCGGTTTCGCACTTTGTTTTTTCGCGTAATCAATTAAAAACTGAATGAATTGTTTCGATTCATTTTTATAATGAGGAGCAATCAGCCGCTCTGATGTATATTTCGATTTCGCTCCATACGTATTTTCCTCTGAATAATCAACCGCAACTGTTTGGATCCCGTGCACACCCAAGCAGCGGATGACACTTAATCCGATATAATAGTTACACCCCAAAATGACTGCCTTATTACTCACTTTTTCCATCTCCTCATTCCTTCGTTCCCTAGTCCGTTCTCACATTCTACAATATTCGATTTATATCAACACTATCTGGAGGTAGATTACAAGATTTATAATTCTTTTTGCAAAAACGCTCGAAAAATTTAGCATCTATATTATATGACGTTACTCCATTATTATAAAGTAATTTAACTAAAATAGAATTGTAATTATTTAGGAAAAATCCTTAAAATAAAGATTAGCACTAATCATAGCACAATAATCATGCCTAGAACCATTATTCGTATTAATATTCCGACTATATATTGGCGGCACGCACCGTCAATATATATGAATGGCTTTTGGATATATTCCACAAATTGAAAGTTTGATTTATCTGAAAATACTTATGCACCCTAAGGTGATTTACGGTAAAATGGGAGATATAGTCTGGGGAAGGGGAAGCAAATTACGATGTTAAAGGCCAATATCTTAACGTTTTTACTTTTTTTTGCTTCATTGGCTGCCGCAATAGGCTCCAGACCTATTAGCATTGAAAATAACCTCTACATGAAGGCTTTCCTTTTGTATTTGTTATTTTCCTGCCTCTATCATCACCTGCGGATTACAAGCAAAAATGGAAGTACATCCGTTGATTATGGAATTTCCTATAGCTTATCGATTGGATTATTTACCGGCCCACTAGGGTTGTTTATTTTTGAAACCTTTTATCGCTTTATTGTCTTTTTTTATAAGAAAATAACTAAAACAGCCGATCCCCATGAATTTACCGATACATTTTATAATATCGGTGCTTTTGTATTGAATAATTCAATTGCTTTTTATTTATTTCATACTTACTATCCAAAATTTCAGGGAGTCCCATTCGGCTTTTGGATTTTAATGTTTTTACTCGTAACAGTTACCTCAGTCCTGTCTGATCTTTATCTCATTTTAATCTTCTATTTCCTAGGGGATATTAAGACGGGCAAGGAAGCGATCGATTTTTTCAAAAGCAGAAGCGTGCTTGATATGGGGAAATTATCGTTCACAAACGGTCTATTATTTCTATTTCTCCAGGAACAAAAATGGGAGATGCTGATCAGTCTGTTTATTCTTAATTATCTAGTTAGCCTTTCCTTCGTTTCAAAATCACAACATATTCAAAATAAGATTGAACGGGATCGGTTTGAGCAAATGGCCTATACCGACTTTTTGACTGGGGTGTTTAACCGGGCCTTTATGGACAAAAAGATGGAGGAATTGAATCAAACTGGTGAATATCTCGGAATTGTTGTCGCTGATATTGATAAGTTTAAGCAAATTAATGATAACTATAACCATGCTGTCGGTGATCAGGTTATTCAGCATTTTGCAGCCACATTAAAAAGCTATATTTTGATGGACGATTATTTGTTTCGGAGCGGCGGAGAAGAATTTACGTTGTTTCTTCGGCATCGGCATTTTGAACAATGTGCCGCTTTAGTTGAAACCATCCTGCAGAGCCTTGAAACTAGTGAAGTTAATGTTGAGTATAAGGGCGAAACAGCCACGATACACTATACCTCTTCATTTGGACTGTATTTCTTTAAAGTAAATGAAATAGTCTCAATGGAAAAAGGATATGTGTATGCTGATCAATTGCTGCTGCAGTCGAAACAGTTAGGCAGAAACCGTTTATCGTCGGCGAATGGAGCAAAAGTAAGCGAAACAAACCACCAGCTTGTATAAAAAGGAAGACCCTGGCCAATTAATTTGGTACAGGGTCTTTTTTAGTTTTGATATCCTTCCAACATCGAGAAAAATTCCTTTAAAAACTCATAAAACAATTTCTCTGTTGGAAGTAAGTCACGGTCACGGGGGATGATGACCCCAACGGAACGAGTCACTGACGGTTCCATCACGGGAATTTTAACTGTTCCGCGCGGCAGGCTGTCCACTAATGTAATCTCAGGAATCAACGTCACTCCCAAACCAGCAGAAACTAAGCCTTTAATTGCATCAATATCCTCTCCTTCAAATGACACCTTTGGCTCAAACCCTAGCTGTCTGCACGCATTTACAATGATTTCATTTAAGATAAATTTCGGAGGGAACAAAACAAATGATTCCTCCCGCAGTTGATTTAGCTTCAAAGTACGCTGCCCTGCAAGACGATGATCCACCGGCAAAAGTGCAACAATACTATCCGTGAATAAGGTGCTTCCCTGTACTTTCGCCTCATGTTTTGGTACCGGGCCAATTAAGGCCATATCAATATCACCTTTGATCACTCCATCAATTAAAGAATGGTAGGAGCTTTGCCGCAGGTGGAATTTCACTAGTGGATAGCGTTCGCGAAAAGCCGATATGGCAGTTGGCAGTGTATGGGCTGCAAGGCTGCTGGGAAAACCAATTCGAATGACCCCATTTTCCGGGTCAAGATACTCTTCAACCTCTCTCAGCCCATTTTCAATCACCTTTAATGCCTGTTCCATATGTTCAAGAAATATTTTCCCTATTGGCGTTAATCGAACATTCCTGCCTTCTCGGAAAAACAAGTCAACCCCAAGCTCTGATTCTAAATTAACAATTTGCCGGCTTATTGCGGACTGTGCGACATTTAATTTCTGCGCAGCCTCTGTCATATGTTCACGCTTTGCAACTTCGATAAAATACTGTATTTGCCTTAATTCCACAGCACTAACCACCATTCATCTCAATTCAGCATGATTCTAATCTATTATCTATATTGATTCGATTATTTCTCCATTATAAAATATTTTATAATAATAATTCCAATAATTTAAAAAATAAAAAGAAAAATTGGGGTAGGGGAGAAAAGGAATGGCAGCAATTGAAGAGGTCAATCAGGTAGAACTCCTATTGGCAAAAGAATATGTTAAAGAAGTATTTGAAATGGTAAAAAAGCGAAATCCAAATGAAGATGAGTTTCATCAAGCGGTAAAGGAAATCACAGAATCACTTATTCCTGTTTTCGCAAAATATCCAAAATACATGCAGCATGGCATTCTTGAAAGACTGGTTGAACCTGACCGCACGATTAGTTTTCGGGTTCCATGGGTTGACGATAAAGGAAAAGTCCAAGTAAACCGAGGTTTCCGAGTTCAGTTTAACAATACCATCGGCCCTTATAAGGGCGGATTGCGTTTTCATCCTTCCGTAAATGCCAGTATTATTAAATTCTTAGGCTTTGAGCAAATTCTTAAAAATTCCTTAACCAGTTTGCCTATTGGCGGAGGGAAAGGCGGCTCAGATTTTGACACTAAGGGTAAGTCTGACGGAGAAATCATGCGTTTTACCCAAAGTTTTATGACTGAACTTTATCGGCATATCGGGCCGGATGTAGATGTTCCGGCAGGTGATATCGGCGTTGGCGCAAGAGAAATCGGCTACCTTTTTGGCCAGTATAAAAAAATTCGCGGCGGCTTTGAGGCAGGTGTCTTAACCGGTAAAGGTCTTGGATATGGCGGAAGTTTAGCGCGTACAGAAGCAACAGGCTACGGGTTGGTTTATTTTGTAGAAGAAATGTTGAAAGACCGTGGTCTTTGCCTAAACGGAAGTACAGTTGTTGTTTCAGGCTCCGGAAATGTTGCAATATACGCAATGGAAAAAGCCTCACAATTGGGTGCAAAAATTGTTGCCTGCAGCGACTCGAGCGGCTATATTTATGATGAAAACGGAATTAACCTTGAAACTGTAAAACAGTTAAAAGAAGTCGAAAGAAAAAGAATTAGTGAATATGTAAATGTGCACCCTCATGCCCACTATTATGAGGGCTGCAATGGAATCTGGTCAATACCATGTGATATTGCCTTACCATGTGCAACACAAAATGAAATCGATGAAGTTTCTGCAAACATTCTTGTTTCCAATGGTGTTAAAGCAGTCGGTGAAGGAGCCAATATGCCATCGACTCTTGCAGCGATTGATGTATTCCTTCAAAATGATGTTCTTTTCGCTCCGGCAAAGGCTGCAAATGCCGGCGGTGTAGCTGTTTCTGCATTAGAAATGTCGCAAAACAGCGCACGTCTAGCATGGACGTTTGAAGAAGTCGATCAAAAGCTGCACAGGATTATGGTCAATATTTACCATACCAGTGTAAAGGCATCAGAGGAATACGGCTATCCAGGCAATTTGGTTGTCGGTGCAAATATTGCAGGTTTTATAAAAGTAGCAGACGCCA
Source organism: Bacillus salipaludis (assembly GCF_030938565.1). GTDB lineage: Bacteria > Bacillota > Bacilli > Bacillales > Cytobacillaceae > Neobacillus > Neobacillus salipaludis_A. Next base: position 469,263 of record NZ_JAVGVR010000001.1, read on the forward strand.
TGATTGCACATGGTATTTAAAACGACCTGAAGCTATGAATAAAAACAGTCACCAGCTTTTAAAACTGGTGACTGTCTTTGTTTTATCGATTATCCACTTTTTCCGGATATAGATCATGATTCATTAAGCGGAATTGAGCCATTTCTTCATATTTCGTTCCTGGTTTGCCATAATTGCACCATGGATCAATCGAAATGCCGCCGCGCGGTGTGAATTTCCCCCACACCTCGATATAGCGTGGATCAAGCAACTTAATTAAGTCGTTCATAATTATATTGACGCAGTCCTCATGGAAATCACCGTGATTTCGGAAGCTGAAAAGGTATAATTTCAATGATTTGCTTTCGACGATTTTTTTATCTGGAATATAAGAAATATACATGGTTGCAAAATCGGGCTGCTTTGTTAATGGACAAAGACTTGTGAACTCCGGACAGTTAAATTTCACAAAGTAATCCCGATCGACATGGAGATTATCTACTGCCTCTAAAACTTCAGGTGCATATTCAAAGGAATACTGTGTATTCTGATTTCCTAATAAAGTTAAATCCTTTAAACCTTCTTCATGGTTTCTGCCAGACATAAAAAGACCTCCTGTAAAAAATATCAATATTAAAAACAAAAAAGCCATGTCCCATATGGACATGGCATAATCGTCATGTATCCATAGTTTTTTATAGAGGGTTTCCGCTATGAACCTCTCTCGTCAAACACGAGTATATAATTCTTCCTAATCATAAAGAACATGTGGAAAAACGTCAACTGGAAATTGATGTTCGACAAAATTCGGCTGGTGACAGGCACCACCCGAATTTTGTCGAATTATTTATTCATACTCGCAAGGAAATCACCGAGCAGGTCGTCCAGGTTACTCTCCACTTCTTGTTTTGTTTCTTCTTTGGCGTCGTGCGGTTGACCTTGCGATATGTTATCCCAATCAAATGTGCTTAAGTCATCTTCAAGGTCTGACTCCGAGGCAGTTGCTGTTTCTTCCATTACTGGAAAAGCGGATCTGGCAGGAGAGATGACCTCTTCTGGTTCTTCCTGAAGGTACAACGCCTCATCAATATCTAATGAGCTGCTATTTAACGATGCAAGCAGTGCGGTTGACCTTACAGGGTCAGATAATAGATGATAAACAATGCTTCCCATTAGGGCAAGGGAATGTTCATGCTTCAGCCAATCCCGCTGTGACTTACTTAGCTTATGGGGGAGGGGAATCGTGATGGTTTCCTTCTCCCTTGCATAAGAACTCGCCACACCCTGCATGACAAAGTCAGCGATTTTACTTGAGAAGTTTCTTCTCTCCGTCTCCTTTAAACTTTGCAGTTGCTTAACTAAATGATCGGGTGTATCCGAAGGGATACGAAAGGAGATGGCTTGACCCCTCTTAATTTCACTTAAAGTGGACTTTTTCATAGGATCACCCTATTTTAGGCTTTTTTAACAGGCTCTTGAACCACTTTAGGCTTTTCGCTCTTTTTAACAAAATCAGTGATGAGCTTGTAATAAGCATTTGCCATCATCCAAATACTTTCTTTCTCATCTTCAAAAAATTCAATATTATAACCATCTAAATGATTATTTAAGGTTTTAATATATTCCTTTAGAACAATTGAACCCCCGCCAACAAAATAGCAAATTTCGGTTTGTGAGTTCCTTTGCCAAACGTTGCGCAATAAGCGGTATTGCTTTTTGGCTAATTCGACAAGAATGCGGTCTGTGATATCATGAACACTTGTCCGGCTACCTTTTACCATAATGTGATTGCGGTCATTTTTTCTTGTAATAATTTCAACCACATCGCGGCGGCTGTCTAGTTCAACGCCATGTTTTGTCCGAATTTCCTCACGAATCGACTCCAATGATTCGGACACACCGAGGTTAAAACCCTGTGCCTTATCATCATCGACATTACGGTTCTTGATGACAGCAATATCTGTCGACAATCCTCCGATATCTTGAATTAGTATTCTCTTATCAATTAAATCTTTATTGATAATTTTTAAATTATTATCCATAACAAGGTTAATAAAGGCGGCAAAGCCTTCTGGGTAAACCTTTACTTCATTAAATTTAATATTTACCTTTAAACCTTGGTATTTTGGTGTTACGAGGAATTCTACTTGATGGACTGAACCAATCAATTTAGAACGGTAGCCCACATCCTTTCCCTCTTTCACCTCACGAAGGGGGAGACCAGTTCCAAGATTGTAGTTTGCATCAATCACATTTTTCATACGCGGAAAAATCTTTTCATTTTCTGCTCTTACAGCATCTAAAGCTAGTGTTGCAAACAGCATAACTAATGTTTGGTCTTCCTCTGATTTGCTGCTGCCTGGATCTAATTCTGCAGCATTATTGCTTTTAGTCGCTAAATTACCGATACGATAAATTGCGTTGTTTTCCTTCAGGGCAGGGGAGTGTACCTTAATATGGATTCCATCAAGAGGGTTTTTATTGTCTAATTCTTCAATCCCGATTACCGGGCGGTCTTCTGTATCCCTTGCAATAATGTTGGGAACCGTTAATTGGAAATCTAATTCCCCAAAAATAGCCTTAATTGAATCATTTCCTACATCCACAGCAGCAATTCTAGCATTCGACATCTGTTTATCTCTCCTTATAGGTTAATAGATTAGTATTATGAAAAGGTATGTATTTCAAGTTTGCCTATATAAAGGATAAAGGGGAACCATAGATTCTTCAATAGTATCTTGTGAAAAGATACAAAACTGTAAACCTGTAAACAACCTGTAAACCAAGACTTGCTTGTACACGTTTTTGTAAACATCAGTAACAACTTTGTATACATACTATTGCAGAGCTGTGTATACGTATTTGTTTACATGTCCACAAATACGTATACGTTCGTTTACAAAATAGTATACAAGTAAACACTTTTGTAGACATACAAAATTCTAGTGAGTTCGACAGCTTAGCAAGGCAATCTTTAATAATTATTGAAAATTTTCTCATACCAGAGCGAATATAGATTGTGTAAAATGTTATTACCAAAACCATCTACACAATCTGATAGCAAACTATTCACCTCCTGCCTAGTACGTATATAAAAGAGTAGAATGCTTTTCCAAGCCTTATTCTTCCTTGGTGGCACCTCTATTTTCTTATCCGTCCTCATGCAGTTTCTTTATCGATTATTTTTTACGCCAGTAAGGGGGCAACACAGACCACTCCTAATGGACATAATATCATTTTTGAAAGGCTCTATTAAACTTGCCAATCATTTAATGCTCCAATTAGCATAGTGGCAATACCAACAATGAGGTTAAAATATAACCTATTGTAAAAAGTAATATCTTGTAAACAATGTTAATTAATCCGTACAAATACCAGTTACATAGCTATGTAAACACTATTGAGTACACGTAAACAAAATCGTATACAATTGTTTACAAATAGTACACTAGCAAACAATTTTGTAAACATACGATATCCCCTATAAAATGACAGCCTGATATGATTGCCACTAAAATTACATCCCCTCTAACCAGAATGTGCTGTAGTCTCTATAGATGGTATTAACAACTTTTTCCCGTTTTATATCAATTGTGCAATTCATTCTTTCATAAACTGATAGCGGACATCCATGTTCCTAATCCTTAAAGGTATAGAAGGGTGTCCTTTTATTTCTGAATTACCTTTTCCAATACATTACTCAAAGCCATTACCGTAATTTAATTAGTTCAGTTACGATCCATACTTCATAGTCCCAATAGGTCTTTTGATAAAATTAATGTTATGTAAACAACGAAAACAAATCCGTACACTTACTGTCATACAGCCATGTATACGCGTTTGTATACACGTACACAGATTTGTCTACAAATGTTTACAATAAGTACACAAGCAAACGTTTTTGTAAACATGCAAAAAATCAAAAAAAAGACAGCCAATAACGGCTGCCAACTCTTACTTCGTTGTTTTATATTCTCCATTTTCCTCTTCCCATAGAGGGATGCAGACATTAAAGGTGGTACCTACGCCCTTTTCACTTTCCACATCAATCCTGCCCTTCATTCTTTCCACAATCTGATAGCAGACCATTAGTCCCATTCCGGTTCCTTTTTCCTTTAACGAATAAAAGGCGGTTCCTAATCTTTCTAATTCTTCCGGGGACATCCCAATCCCCGTATCGGTTACCACAATTTCTCCATATCGATTATTTTTCCTAACAGTCAGAGTTAAAACTCCGCCAGACCTCATAGCCTCAATGCCGTTTTTGACAATATTGATTATGACTTGTTTTAATTCACTTTGATTTCCCTTTACCAGAACTTCCTTTTCCAAAATAGTTTTCAAGGAAATATTTTTTGACATAAAGGCAAAGGTGTTCATTAAATCTGCAACTTTTTTTGATAGATCGCTTATATCTACCTTTTCAACATGTTCAAGGTCCGGTTTCGCCAGCGAAAGATAATCATTAATGATTTTCTCCGCCCGGTTTAATTCATCAATCATTAATTGAATATAGCTTAATTCGGTTTCGTCTAAATGATCCTTTGTTAAAAAAATCTGCAAGAATCCACGCACTACGGTCATGGGATTGCGTATTTCATGAGCAACCGATGCAGCCAGCTGACCAATTGCATTCATTTTCTCTGCCCGCTGCAATTCTTTTTGAATTTTTGTCTTTTCAATAATCTTTTCCATTTCGCCAATCGCTTCTTCAACTCGATGAACACTGCCTAAGTTTTTAGGAATAGAGCCAAATTCTTTATAGGTATCCGCCAGTCGTTCAAACAAAACGGTCAACTGGGAAGTCATATGGTTAAATTTTTCGCCAAGCTTGACCATATCCGATTGGCTGGAGATATTAAGCTTCACATTAAAATCACCTGAGCTAACAGCATTTATTCCTAAAATAATTTCATTTACCGGAGCAAGGGCCCTTCTAATCCCCCATCTTAATGTAAAGTAAACTAACATGGTAACAATGGTTAAAGAGATAAGGACGTAGATTCCAATCTTCTCCTTAAATTGACTAATTACTGAAGCATCCACATCTACAGCAAGTACAGCAATCGCCTTGCCGTTATGGTCCGTAATCGGCTTGAAGGCCGTAATCCAAACCCCGTAACGGTCATGATAAAGAGTGCTGCTAGTTACTTTCTTCTCTTTCATGGACCGTTCAAAAGCTTGAAAAAATTCTTCCCCTGCTTGATAAGAACTAAAATTTTCGATTCCATCCAATCGGTCCACATCAGTAACAGCTAAAAAGTGTAATTTATTCCCTTTTTCAACTCTTGAATCCATTAAATATCCCTCTAAATATTTTGCATTTCTTTCTCGCACTAATCCAACCAAATGATTCAGCTTTTTTAAGCTTGGATTATTCGGGTCCTGGGAATGAATTGCATCAAGCACGTCCTCGGATGGAATCGTATAACTCCAGAGACTAGCAATTCCTTCTGCCCGCTCAGTAAGTTGATTAGCTAAATGCTTCGTTACATAATAAAATGTGAATCCTGCTGTTGACGCTACTACCATAAATGTTATCAAAAAAGAAAAAATTAAGATTTTGCGATATAGAGGTAAATCGTTCACATGTCGTTTCCACATAGATACTGGTCCTTTCGGATTTATATTTACAATTTTATAAATACAATTATATCGTGAAAATTCGCCATTAAATAAGCTAAATCGCCTTTGTAAACTTTTACCTCCGTTTACTTTTTAATTAGATATACCTATTCAATATACAAATGTTTTCCACCCTGCCGAAAAATTGCAACAATTCGACTTCCGTGATAATCTTGTGATTATGTATGTTTGGGGGAGAGAGAATATGAACACCAGGGCTTTCGTATTAGCCTTAATTACAGTCACTATTTGGGGATCTACATTTCCTGCAATCCGTGCAGGTTTGAATGGAGGTTATTCTGCCGGTCATCTAGTTCTCATTCGTTACTTAATTGCTTCTGGGTTGTTTGCGATTTATGCGCTGCTTCCCGGTGTTAGATTCCGATTGCCGCGAAAAGAGGATCTATTAAGAATTTTATTACTGGGATGGGTTGGAATCAGCATCTATCATATTGGGGTTACCTTTGGCCAACAAACGGTTTCGGCTGGTACCGCGGGGATGCTTGTTGCCTCTGCACCCATTTTTACGGCACTCATTGCCGTGTTTATATTAAAAGAGCGCTTGGGTTTTGCCGGCTGGCTGGGATTAGCAATTGGCTTTATTGGGATTGCTGTAATTACCATCGGAACAGCAGGACCTTCTTTAACAATTTCTAAAGGGGCCTTTTTAGTGATAATGGCAGCCGCAGCAACCTCTGTATTATTTGCATTTCAAAAGCCGCTTTTACGCCGGTATAGCTCCATTGAATTAACAGCTTATTTTTCATGGGCTGGAACAATCCCATTTCTTTTGTTTCTGCCTGGACTTTTCCAAGACCTCCAGCATGCAACATTAGAAGCAAACCTATCAGCCATTTATATCGGAATTTTCCCAACAGCCATCGGTTACGTCACATGGGCGCTTGCACTATCAGCAGGAAAAGCCGGCTCCGTAACCAGCATGCTCTACATTGAACCAGTCGTCGTCCTCATCGTCGCTTGGATTTGGCTAAAAGAATGGCCCAGCAACCTCACCATCCTTGGCGGCATCATTGTCATCTCCGGCGTCATCGTCGTGAATGTATTAGGGAATAAGCGGAAAGCAACAGCGTAAATTCGACAAAAATCGGGGGGTGCCTGTCACCTCCCGATTTTTCTTGTTCCACACCTATATTACTGTTTTTTTATTTTCATTGTATATGAGAGTAGTAGTTTGGGAATAATGTGGATAGGACAATATATTGGGGGGATTGGTGATGGAGGGAAATAGGTTGTTGCTAACGGATTTTACTAGTGATGAAGGGTTTGAGCTTACAAGATACATTACACATTTATTTGAATACGTTTCTAGCCTGCAGAAAAATAATAATCCACAATTTAAGCCAGCCCAAGAATAAGGGCTGGCTTTTTGATGTAGTGATTTTTTAGTTGATTCCATTTTTACAAAACTTTTTCTAGAAAATCCCTTGCTCTACTTGTCTTTGGATTACTGAAAAACTCCTGTGGGGAACCTTCTTCAAGCAGCTGCCCCTCATCCAAGAAGATAACCCGGTCAGCCACTTCCCTTGCAAACCCCATCTCATGCGTAACAATCGCCATCGTCATTCCTGACTGAGCAAGATCCTTCATAACATTCAGAACTTCCTTGACCATTTCCGGATCCAGTGCCGATGTTGGCTCATCAAATAGCATTAACTCCGGTTCCATTGCCAGTGCACGAGCAATCGCTACACGCTGTTTCTGACCACCGGAGAGATTACTCGGAAAGGCTGATTCTTTTTCTGTTAACCCTACGCTGGCTAACAAATTCCGTGCCTTTTTTTCAGCAACCTCACGGGATTCCCCTTTTACCTTCATTGGGGCATACGTTAGATTATCCAAAACTGTCTTATGCGGGAACAAATAAAAGTGTTGAAAAACCATCCCAATCTGTTGTCGTACCTTCATAATATTTGTCTTTGGGTCAGTAATATCTTGGTTATTCACCAACACTTTTCCCTTTGTTGGTGTTTCTAACAAGTTTAAGCAACGGAGGAAGGTCGACTTCCCAGACCCTGAAGGTCCAATAATCGAAACCACCTCACCACGTTCAATTGTAGTCGAAATATTTTTTAAGACCTCTGTATTGCCAAATTGCTTATAAAGGCTTTCTACTTTAATCACTGTATTTCAACCTTCTTTCAACCCGTTTGCCCAGCGTTGTCAGCACCATGACCATTACCCAATAAATAACACCAACAAATATAAGCGGTTCAAAATTCCGATAAATATCTGCGCCAACCACTTGGGCACGACGCATAAGGTCTAAATAACCAATTGTCGATACAAGTGCTGATTCCTTTGTTAGGGAAACAAATTCATTCATAAGTGCCGGTAAAATATTTTTCATCGCCTGGGGCAGAATAATATCCTTCATCATCAGACGGTAAGGAACACCAAGTGCCTGCGCAGCCTCTGTCTGACCTTTATCTACTGCTTGTATTCCTGCCCGAATAATTTCCGAAACATAGGCTGCTGAATTTAAACCGAAAGCTAATATAGAGGATAAAAATGGAGTGATATCATAACCTGTTAATTGTGGAACAGCAAAATAAATAATCATTAATTGTAAAATTAACGGTGTACCACGAAAAATCGAGGTATAGATACCTGCAATCCAATTTAAAGCCTTTATATGAGAAATTTTAAACAGTGCAAAAACTGTACCAAGTGCAAAACCAAAAATAATCGCTACAATAACGAATTTAAGCGTCTCCCATATTCCTTTTAACATAAAAGGAATATAAGGCACAATTTGGCTAAAATCCAAATTCATGCCTTACACCTCACTTCAATATTTATTCTAAGCTGTCTGACACTGATGAAAAACTACTGTTGATTCTTCAACCATTTATCCTTCAATTCCTGAAGCTTTCCGTTGTCTTCTAACTTTTTAAGAACACCATTCACATCACCAACAAGCTTGCTGCCTTTTGGGAAGGCAACTGCCATTCCTGGAGAACTGCTTGTTGGATCATCAAATCCAGCCAAATTTTGTTTTTTAATATAACCGGTAGCTACTGATTTATCCATATAAGCTACTTGAATACGTTTTGATAAAAGCTCTTGAATCAATGTAGTCGCATTATCTAGTGGCTTCACATCAAATTTAACTTTTTTCTGAAGTGCTTTTGCCCCTTCTTCTTGAATGGTCCCAAGCTGAACTCCAACCGTGTTCCCTTTTAAATCATCTACTGTTTTAATATTAGAACCCTTTAAGGTAATAAACATTTCACCTGAGCGGTTATATTCAGTTGAGAAATCAACATTTTTCTTACGTTTTTCGGTAGCAGACATACCAGCAAGAACCATGTCTGCGCGGTTAGCCTGCAGGGCTCCGATTAAACCGTCAAACTTCATATCCTTAATTTCAAGCTTATATCCTAATTCTTTTGCAATCATATTCGCTAAATCAATATCAAAACCTTGAGGATTTCCTGCTGTATCTCTTGATTCAAATGGAGCAAAGTCAGCTGATGTCGCCATCGTTAATACTTTGTTTGCTTTGCCACTTTCTTTATCTGCTCCTTCATTATTGCTCTTACCGCAAGCTGCCATTATCACTAAAGTAAAAATAATCGTAGCAAATAATAAAGTCTTCTTCATGATGTCTCCTCCTACAAAAATTAAGTATTTTATGAATGTAAATTTGAATTTTTATTCAATTAGATGAATATTAACACGTAATTTTGCATTTGAAAAGATATTTTTCCAATATAAAAATATTCAGAAAACATTCGTTATTCATTAATAAAATCCCCCCAGAATTTCCTATATTAATATTTTACCCAAAAAAAGTACCCCTATTAAAAAGAGGTACTTGGTTTTACATTTCCTTTATTTACAATTGGATAAAAATTCACTTTTTATGTTTTCTAGCGCTTCTTTATCGATAATTAAGTCAAACCCTGTATAAGCCAGAGCTAGGACGCCGCTGGCAAGAATCCGATGGGAGTTGTCAGTAATGGTTGTATCGGCAAATTCCGTTGTATGCGCAACAAGTCCTGGGGAATCTAAACCAATATAAGGGTGAATGGCCGGGACGACATGGCTGACATTCCCCATATCAATTGAGCCGTACGACTCCTTCGCCTTCTTGACTTCCTTAATGCCCGCCGAGAATAGATTTTTTGTAAAAAGCCCTGATAGGGTTTGATTGGTAACCATATTATCATAGCTTAATTCATAATTATCGATTTGGACTTCCGCACCTGTCATAAGCGCAGCACCGTTTGCGATATTTTTTACCTTTTCAACGACCTCATTTAAATAGCTGCGGTTGCCTGCGCGAACATAGAATTGGGCTACAGCCTTATCGGGTACAATATTGGCCGCAACGCCGCCTTCTTTAATAATTCCATGGATCCGGACATCAGATGTCACATGCTGACGAAGGGCATTGATTCCATTGAATAATTGAAGCACTGCATCAAGGGCATTAATCCCTTTTTCAGGAGATGCGGCTGCATGGCTTGATTTTCCCCGGAAATCAAATTGAATCGCATCCATTGCCAATGAACCCCCGCTCTCATACGATTCATCAGCAGGATGGAGGATCATGGCCGCATCAATATCCGCAAAAATCCCTTGTTCCGCCATTGGAACCTTTGCACCATTCGTTTCTTCCGCCGGAGTTCCCAGTACCACGATTCGTCCGCCAATTTCATCGACCACTTTACTTAGAAGAACCCCGGCCCCTGCACTCATCGTTCCAATCATATTGTGGCCGCACCCATGTCCAACACCGGGTAATGCATCATATTCTGATAAATAAGCAATCGAAGGCCCAGCCTTTTTACTGTCATACACCGCTTTAAAGGCTGTTGGGCGGCCAACAATCCCTTTTTCAACAGTAAATCCATGCTCTTCAAGAAAACCAACTAAGAGCTCCATCGACTCAAATTCTTGGTCTCCTAATTCGGGGTGATGATACAAGTGATCACTAATTTCCCATAATCTATGCTGCAAGAATTCTAATTCTTTTTTTAACTGATCTTTCATCGTAAAAACCCCCTTTGTCGTGTACATATATTTTGAAACCTACCGCAGCGAATTTCAAGTTCCAAGGAACTTACTTTTTATCTAAAGCTAAACTTATTTGCCGTCTTTAGAGCGAATCGGACCGATTTCCGATTTAATGTCCCCTGCAATTTCTTAATGGTTCGATCTTTTTCACTGAGCTTTGTTTGAAGTTCTTTCAACCTTTCATCTTTATTGGCAGATTCCAGCAGATAAAGGTTTTCCCATCGTTCTGTAATTTCTTGCAAATCACAGCTGCTAATTGGCGAAATAGGCGGGAGGGGCTGAATCTCCGCTAATTTCTCATCCAAAGGAACTCTAGCAGGTGTGTGATTATCTTTATAAATATGTTCCAGGTTATTTTTATTTAGAAAGCTGATGAATTTATCAAAATTTCCTGCTTGTGTTTTAATAGGCGCTTTAAAATCACTTTTTTCAATTAAATCGCTCAGTCTTGTTTTACTTGTAATTTCATTTGCATTCACATGTGTTAAATTATGGTACTCAGCTAATTCTCTCATTCTAGCGTCTTTTGGAATTAAAATGCTAGGCGTTCCGGCAATGGTTGCGGCAATATTCCCGTGAAGCCTGGCCCCGAAACTTAAATCGGCTTGCTTTAAAAAATCTAACCAAGTAGATACATTTAAAAAGAAACGTACTCTATTGTTCATATAAGTTGGATGTGAAATCGCCACTGGGTAATTTTTGCTCGATCCAGCTATAGCAGGCGCCCCGGCAAAAGTAAGCCTCATTTCCTTCAACCATTGTGGAATAAAATAATGGTTAGGAAAATCCTCCATACCTCTTGTAATAAAATCAAGTACATTCTTTGGAGAAAGGCGGGATGAATTAACACAAACCATTGAATCGGTTGTGATATTCGTTTCACGTATCTGTAATTCTCTGCCAAAGGCATACATGGAAGGGCAACCAATAACCGTATGGTCTATATTTTCGCGAAAACCTAATTTTGATAGATATTGAGAGGTAATTTCGCCTCTGACACCAATCATTGCTGACTTTTCCAGTACAGCACTAACAAACGCTTTGACATCCTCATCAAAAGGGAAGCTCTCATTTAGCTTTGGTTCAAATGGAGCACGCAAACCAACACCAATCACCACAACTGGGATCGTTAGTTTTTTGATTAATTTCGTATATTTGCGTAAGGATGGAACAAAGTCATTTCGGAAGGCATCAGCCAATGGAATAATGTAACAACTATACTTTTCATTGATTTCATCAGCCTTATCCGGGTCAATATCATAATAATCCGGTGTAATCATCGTTTCTTCTGTCATTAATGTACGGAACACACTAAAGGCATAAACGAGATTCCCTACGTTTCCGCCGATGGAATTATTCACAATCATATGTGGTGCATCAAATGTATCAAGTGGCGATATGCCCGATCTGATTAGAATCTCTTTCATTATAAAAAACTTACCCCTTAAATTAATTTTTTATTAAAATACCATTAAATGCTACCATAGGATAAGTTAAGAAACCATTAAGAACCACTATTTGGCATTAAAAAGAGAAAAAAGCCCTAACTCATTTGCAGAGTTAAGGCTTTATCGATTAAATAATCCGTGCTGTTACAATTCCTTCGATTTGGTTAATTTTCTCTTCTATCGCAGGAAGAATATCACTGTTTACTTCGTTATCAATATCAATCATTGTATAAGCATAGTCACCACGGCTTCTATTTACCATGTCAGCGATGTTCAAATCATAGCTTGAAATGGCAGAAGTTATTTGTCCAACCATGTTCGGAACATTACGATGGAAAGCTGTTACTCGTGTCTTTCCAGTGTATGGTAAAGATGCATTTGGAAAGTTCACAGAGTTCTTAATGTTTCCAGTCTCCAAAAATTCTTTCACCTGGCGTGATGCCATAATCGCACAGTTTTCTTCTGATTCCTGTGTCGATGCACCTAGATGCGGGATGGCAATGGTATTTTTCATTTGCAATACATTTTCATTCGGGAAGTCTGTGATGTACTCGCCAACGATTCCATCTTCAAGCGCAACCGCCATATCCACTTCATTTACCAGCTCACCGCGGGAGAAGTTCAAAATGTGCACACCCGGCTTCATGATGCTAAATGTCTCTTTATTAAACATTCCCTTTGTATCAGGAGTAAATGGCACATGTACAGTGATATAATCAGATTCCGCGAATAACTGTTCAATTGACATAGCACGCTGTACATTGCGGGATAGGTTCCAAGCCGTATCTACAGAAATGAACGGATCAAAGCCGATGACATCCATATCTAAATCAAGTGCATCATTTGCTACAAGCGCACCGATTGCACCTAATCCAATGACACCTAAAGTTTTTCCTTTAATTTCTTTTCCAACAAATTGCTTCTTTCCTGCTTCCACCAGCTTCGGAATTTGATTACCTTCAACTTCTAACCCCTTTGTCCAAGCAATACCAGCAAAAAGATTACGAGATGAAGCAATTAAAGAGGTTAGAACCATTTCTTTTACTGCGTTTGCATTGGCACCAGGAGTATTAAAAACGACAATTCCTTGTTCCGTACATTTATCAACCGGAATATTATTAACCCCTGCGCCTGCACGAGCAATCGCCTTTAATTGATCGCCGAATTCTAATGAATGCATATTGAAGCTTCGAACTACAACGGCATCCGGATTTTCATTTTCATTGTCGATTGTAAAAGAATCCTTATTGAAAACTTTTAGCCCGCTTTCTGCGATTGCATTTAAAGTTTTAATCGTTTTTATTTTTTCTACAGTTACAGTGCTCATTTTTAATTTCGCCTCTTTTTTTTTATTAGATTTAAAATCTTATAGACTATTATAAATAATCAAAAATATTCACGCTAGTCAACAGTTATTTCCTTTTTATCTCCCCCTAATAAACAGAAAGAGGCAAGGGGTATATTCCCTTACCTCTGCCCAGGCGAACGGCTGTCGATACTATGTGCTCCCTCACGGTTCTCCGCGCTTCGCCAGTTACACATAGCCTTTTTATTTCTTCCATTTTATCAAGTTCTCTTTAAACCTTCAACTAAAAAATTCTTAAATTTAAAAAATTTCGATTTTACCAGTTATAGTTCCTTTTCCCAGTTTGAAATTTCCTCACGAACACGTGGCGCCACTTCTGTCCCTAACAGCTCGATGGCTTTCATGACATCTTCATGCGGCATGGTTCCAACCGGCGTATGGAGCATAAAACGTGTGATTCCCACATGTTTGCGAAGATGAATAATCTTTTCAGCAACAGTTTTTGAATCGCCTACGTACAGTGCCCCTTCAAAGCTTCTTGCAGCATCAAAGCTCGCCCGGCTGTAATGCCCCCAGCCGCGTTCTCGCCCAAGCACGTTCATTGCTTGCTGGGTCGATGGGAAGAATTTATCTGCTGCCATTTCTGTAGTCTCAGCAATAAATCCATGAGAATGGGACGCAACAGGAAGCTTCGATACATCATGACCGGCCTTCTCAGCAGCTCTTTTATAAAGCTTTACAAGCGGTGCAAATTGCAGCGGGCTTCCACCAATAATGGCGAGAACGAGCGGCAGTCCGAGCATACCAGCGCGAACAACAGATTGCGAATTCCCCCCGCTGCCTATCCATACTGGTAAGGGATCTTGAACAGGACATGGATACACCCCTAAATTATGTATGGCTGGTCGATGTCCGCCATACCAAGTTACTTTTTCAGATTCGCGTATTCTCAATAATAACTCCAACTTTTCTTCAAACAGTTCATCATAGTCTTTTAAATCATAACCAAACAGGGGAAATGATTCGATGAAAGAACCCCGGCCCGCCATAATTTCTGCCCGCCCGTTTGAAATCGCATCTAGCGTAGCAAAGTCCTGGAAAACACGTACCGGGTCCGCTGAAGATAACACCGTAACGGCACTTGTCAGCCGTATCCGTTTTGTCTGTGAAGCTGCAGCAGCCAGCACGACGGCAGGGGAAGAAGCCGCATAATCTTTCCGGTGATGTTCACCGACTCCAAAAACATCCAGTCCAACCTGATCGGCTAGGACAATCTCCTCAACTACTTCACGTATACGTTGGGCATGGCTGATTACCTCACCTGTTTGAACGTCCGGAGTTGTTTCCACAAACGTGCTCAAACCTATCTCCAATGATAATTCCTCCTCATTCATCTGATCCTTTCCTCCACTATATCGTAAAATTAATCCTTGTCGCCATCCGAATGCTTATCCATTTCAAGCTGCACTATGCCTTAAAACCTTCCTAATTTTTTGTTATCTCTTTGGTATTTATACCCTTTTTGAAATTATCCAAATTAATTTTAAAAAAGTTTATTTTGAATCGAACCGCTTTCGCCATTCCTTCGTTTCTTTTAATGTAAAGAATGATTTTGGAGGAGGAAGAATAAAGCATGAAAAAGTGGAGTTGGTTATTCTCATTTCTTTTATTAGCAGGGGGCCTTTTAGTTGGATGTAGCACTGAAAAAAAAGACAAAGAGGCGAGTACCCAGGTCAAGGTGGCCGCAAGTCAACCTGCCACGGCTTTGAAGGTTATGGATAATAAAAAGGCGGGGGAATATCTTGCAGATTCTAAAGGCATGGCACTTTACTACTTCGCCAAGGATGAGCCCAATATAACAAACTGTAAAGGCGAATGTCTTCAAAACTGGCCTGCCTTTTATTCAGATCACTTCGAGGTTCCTAAAGGGTTTAATAAAAGAGATTTTGGCACGATTCATCGCGATGACACTGGTAAAAACCAAGTAACCTATAAGGGCTACCCGCTTTACTACTTTGTAAAAGATAAAGCTTCAGGCGATGTTAACGGGCAAGGAGTAAAAGGTGTTTGGTTCCTTGTTAATAGTACTACTGCATTGGCACCCTAATTCATATTACTAAAGAACTGTTCTTTTGCAGCGGTTCTTTTTTTCGCTCAACTTTATTTATTTTTATTTTATACTGAATAGATAGAATTTTAAAAAAGGAGGAGCGTTTGGAATTGAAATCGAAAACAGATGAGGAACTAATTGAATTAATTATCCAGAATCATCGCTCTGCACTTGAAGAATTGTATGACCGTTATGTAAAACTTGTTTATAGTTTTTCTTTAAAAATGACAAAAGGTGATGCGGAGGAAACAAAGGAAATTGTCCAGCAAGTATTTCTTCGGCTATGGACAACAAAAAGTACATACAACTCGAAACAAGGGAAATTTGCCAATTGGCTTCTCACGATTACCCGAAATATCGCAATTGACCTCATTCGAAAAAAACAAAAACAATCAGGAATGGTTCGACTAGAGCCTCATGAATGGATGCAGATGTATGACCGAGAAATAGAGGATGTATCCCAGCAAGTCTCGAGAAATCTTTTAAAGCAAGAAATTCAAGAAGCAAAACGGCTTCTTTCTGAACCACAGAAGCGTCTTATTAACTTATTATATTGGGAAGGGTACTCCTTAAGTGAGATTGCCAAGCTGGAGAAAAAACCTCTCGGCACTATTAAAAGTCGCCTGCATCAAACCTTAAAAAAACTGCGGAATTTATTTGAAGAAGAAACAGGAGGGGTTCGTCATGGAAAATAAATGTGACAATCTGTCTTTATACATCATTGATGAACTGACTGAATATGAAAAACATCAATTTGAGCGTCATCTTAAAACATGTCTCAACTGTCAGAATGAAGTAGACTCCCTGCAAAACACATGGCAGAGGCTTTCGTACGATTTCAAAGAAGTGGACGTTCCAAAATCACTTAAATCAGAAGTCATGGACTTTATTTTTCATGAAAGTGAACCACAAACGCAAGATATGAAAGATAAAAAACAACCCTTCTTTAACCTCTTAGCAAAGCAATTTTCACCATTATCCTTTGGTATTACCGCCTTTTTAGTTATAGGTTTAATCGGTATTTTATGGAGTAATTTTCATTTAAGGAACACGATTACTGCATTAGAAAACAAAGTAATTTCTCCTTCACAAATTGTTAGAACCTATCACTTAAAAGGGCAGGATTTAGCTTCTTCCGCAAACGGTATCGCCTATCTCCTTCAAGAAGGCCGGAATACAAGCCTCGTCATTGAGTTAACCAATATGCCAATGGCGAGAAATGAGGAAGTGTATCAGGTTTGGCTGTTAAAGAATGGTACTCGTCAAAATGCTGGTACTTTAAAGCCTGATCAGAACGGCAATGGCATAATTTCCTACCGCCTGCCGGAAAATTATTTATTTGATGATATTGGCATTACATTAGAACCGAGTCCGCATAATACACAACCTAAAGGTGAAAAAGTAATGGGAACTTCCTAGGAACCGGCCATCTAAATAATCAGGACATGGGGTACAAATTCCATGTCCTGGTTCACATGAATCCTATTTTTTATTATTCATGGCGCTATCCGGCCTTTCACGAGGAGTAAAATTAATGATGAAATACCCAATGATTAGGATTAAAATGATGAAAGCATAAAATAAAGAGTTTACTGGATGTTCATGATCAACAATAATGATTCTTACCATTGCCGTTATGCCAATATAGATAAAATATCGAATCGGGAAATGGTATTCTTCTTTAAAGTATTTTACAATCATCGAAATAAACTCAAAATATAAAAAGAAAATTAGGATATTGGCAAGGAAAATTTTAAAGTCATTATTGCCTCCCTCAACTAAAATCTGAATAAAAATAATTAACTCCTTAACTAGCAAAATAGATAAAATAATTCCTAGTAAGACGAGGGACATATTTAAAAATAGTTGAAGAATCTTTGGAATCAAGCACAAAATCGTAGTTTCACCGTTTTTTATCTTAAACATCCATACCTTCCTCTCAATTCAATCAGACAACTTGCCTTTTTGACCTTCTATATCTTAGAAATTTCCACCCTAGTAAAATTATAAATTATCAAAATATTAAATTATGTTATTTTATAGTAAAATTTACGTAATAATTATTAAAGTCAGTATAAATTTAACAAAATCATAGTTGATTAATTTTGGAGGTAAACGGATAAATGCATCTTTGTTTACGCTTATTCGGCAGTCTTTTACTATGGGGATGTATGGCCATTATCTTAATTTTAGTGATTTTATTGCCTCGGGAAACAGAATCCCATCGGGTAGGTGTTAAGGATGTCATGTCTTACCATTTTACTTGGGATGGTTATAAACAAAATATTTATGATTATGTTGAAGGAGTAAAAACAAAGAAAAGCCTCGGAACAACGGTGTTTAATCAGCCAGTCGAAACAGAACTTCTCCTTTATTTTAAAAGAAGCATTGCCATTCTCCTTCCAGCATTTTTGCTTAGTATCATGATTGGAATCTATAAAGGTGTCTTCGATTATCGGTTTCAAAATAATAAAATAGGGCGATTATTTGGAAGAGGATCTACTTGGCTAGGGCAGGCTGTTCCTGACTTTTTCCTCATTTTCCTTTTTCAGGCCCTCTTATCTCTCGCCATAAGCCACAGCCTTCTTCCAAGAGTAGACCTATACGGAAATGACAAATGGTACAGTATCTTTCTTCCCATCCTATTTTTAAGCATGTATCCAGCATTTATTATCGCCAAATACACCTTTCAAGCATTAGAAGAGGAAGATGAAAAGGATTATATAAAGACAGCAAAAGCAAAAGGGGTCCCGGACCGAGTGATCCTTTGGAGGCATATCCTAAAAAACTGCTATCCTAAACTGCTTCAGCATTTTATGCCGATTGTCTTAATCTTATTTTCCGGAATGTTTGTCGTAGAATTTTTAACCCTGTATCACGGGATTGGTTATCGGTTAATCGCAGCCATCCATATTAAAAATAAGTTTATGGCAGGGGAGGCTTTCCCGATTGATGTACCTGCCGTCATCGGCTTTAGCTTATTAATCATGGTTCTTTTATTATTTGCACAATGGATTCACCAGCTCCTTGAGTTCTTTCTTAATCCCAAAAGGGGGGAAAGATTATAATGCGGAAAATACCTTCATTGTGGATTGGTCTGATCGGCTGTAGTATTTTTGCCATCATTTTTATGTTTGGCCCCTATCTGCCCAATGTTGATAAAAAGGTTACTCCTCATACATATGTGGTCGGTCCTGAAAGCAATCTGGATTTTATCCTCCCTCCCTTTGCCCCAAATAAGGAATTCTTGTTGGGCTCTGATAAATCCGGCAGGGATATCTATAGTGCTCTCATTATGGGAACGCGCGGGACCTTAACGATTGTCTTTACGATTTCATTAATTACATTTTTATTTGCCATTCCTTTTGGTGTGGCTTCTGCCCATTTGACCTTTTTCAGGGTGCTTTTACAGGCGTGGAATTATTTGTTTTCAAGGATACCTGTCTTTTTTTACTTTATTATCGTGTCAACGATTCCATTTTTTATCCTTTCTCCTCACCGCACTATTTGGATGATTAGCTTTCTTATTCTATTTGAATTAGGAAAGGTAGGGGAGGTTGTCTACAAAGGGGTCTTACTGATTCAAAAAGAAACCTATTACGAGGCTGGAATTGTGGTGGGTTCGAAACCATTCGGACTATGGAAACAATATTATTGGCCCGGCTGCTATCCTCAGTGCGTTGCCTACTTTGTACAGCATTTAGGGAGCATGCTATTTTTGCTAGGCCAGCTTGGAATCTTTGGAATTTTTATCTCCCAGAACCTTGTCCAACAAATCAACGGCGCTTACCTAATCGATAACACAGCAATGATCTGGCCGATGTTTTTATTTGATGTCCTAATCGATTTTGATGCTTTTCCATGGGTCCCTCTATTTAGCTCATTATTTATTACCCTATCCATGTTATCCTTTGTTTCATTAGGTGAGGGGATACTAGAATATCATTCGAGAAAACACAAGGGATTAATTGTCCAAAGGAAGCCGTTCTTACCGCGGTTCAGGAGGGAAACGGTGGATATAAAAGGATAGAATGGATCGCCGCCGTTCTACAGTATTACGCTGTTTAGCTGCTATCAATGCAAACTTACGATTACTTTTATAAACATAAGAAAAAGCATCTATATAGATGCTTTTTCTAACCGTTTTAAACTGATACCGTTTCTTTTTCTAAATCACGTAACTCTTTCTGTAAATCTCTTTCATTGTCAATAGATGAACGGCCATCGCTTAGACCAAGCATCCACGCTGTAAAACTATTAATTTCGTGGAAGAGCTCTGGGTTTTCCACTAGTGACTTTCCATAAGATGGAATCATTTCTTTTATTTTTGGTTCCCACGCTTTTAGATGTTGCGGGAAGCATTTTTTTATTACCTCAAGCATAACGTGAACGGCAGTAGAGGCACCCGGAGAAGCACCAAGGAGTGCAGCGACCGAACCATCAGCGGCACTAACCACTTCCGTACCAAATTGAAGTGTCCCTTTACCGCCAGCTTCAGTATCTTTTATAACTTGTACACGTTGACCCGCTACTACAATATCCCAATCTTCACTTTTCGCATTCGGAATAAATTCCCGTAACTCTTCGATCCGTTGTTCTTTCGATAACATCAGTTGCTGGATCAAGTATTTTGTCAATGGAATGTTTTTTGCACCTGCCGCTAACATCGTGAAGACATTATTCGGTTTTACCGTACTTAATAAATCCATGTTTGAACCAGTTTTTAAGAACTTTGGTGAGAAGCCGGCAAACGGTCCAAATAGTAATGATTTTTTATTTTCGATAAATCGAGTATCAAGATGCGGCACAGACATTGGAGGAGCGCCAACCTTAGCCTTGCCGTATACTTTTGCATGATGCTGATTTACTACCTCCGGATTGTTACATACCAGGAATAATCCGCTTACCGGGAATCCTCCAATATGTTTACTTTCAGGAATACCCGTTTTTTGCAGTAGAGGTAAAGAACCGCCACCGCCGCCAACAAAGATAAATTTTGCCGTATGGCGTTCAACTTCGCCATTAGCATTACGTACTTTCAATTCCCATGAGCCGTCGCTAGTACGTTTAATATCATTTACCTGATGGTTGTATTTAATATCAACGTTTTGATTCTTTAAGTGATCAAACAATATGCGGGTTAAAGCACCAAAGTTGACATCCGTTCCAGAGTCGATTTTAGTGGCCGCGATTGCTTCCTGCGATGTACGGCCTTCCATAATAAGTGGAATCCATTCCATTAATTTCTCCGGATCCTCAGAAAATTCCATCCCTTCGAACAGTGGAATGTGTGAAAGCGCTTGAAAACGTTTTTTCAAGAACTCTACATTTTCTTCCCCTTGTACTAAACTCATATGAGGCAATGGCATGATAAAGTCATGCGGATTATCTATGAGATTTTTATTTACAAGATAGGACCAAAACTGTCTTGAAAGCTGGAACTGTTCATTTATTCTGATTGCTTTGCTAATATCTATTGATCCGTCTGGTTTTTCAACAGTGTAGTTAAGCTCACACAGAGCGGCGTGCCCTGTTCCTGCATTATTCCACTCGTTAGAGCTTTCCTCTCCCGCTTTGTCGAGCTTTTCAAACACTGTAATCTTCCAGTCCGGTACTAATTCTTTCAAAAGTGTCCCCAAAGTAGCGCTCATAATTCCGGCACCAATTAAGATAACGTCTGTATTAGTTTGTTTGTTACTCATTATTACCGTCCCTTATCCCCTAAGAATTGCAGAAAGGATGTAGGTGGTTCCGCTTAGGCATTACAGCAAGCCTGCGCACCTAGTCGCACATCTTTTCTGGATGATTTCATTTATAACCTATTTATAGTGTATCACTAATATTTAAAGATTAAAATATTTTGATAGGTTTTAAGGTGTTTAAAAGCTTGTAAAAAGAGGAAAGTCCATCCACATGACTTATGAAGGCAGAAAAACCAAGGTTTAAACCCAGCTTCTTGCCAGGTTTGTGTCCTTGGTCTTTTCATCTGTATTAATTTGTCCTATTTACTAAACTTTTTAAAAATTAATGTGGCATTATGTCCGCCGAATCCTAATGAGTTTGAAAGCACGACCTGAATATCCTTCTTCTTAGCAAAATTGGGGACATAATCCAAATCAAGTTGTTCATCAGGGGTTTCATAATTAATCGTTGGAGGGAGGATCCCTTCCTTGATGGCTAATAATGAAAAGATCGCCTCAATAGCACCCGTTGCTCCAAGCAAATGTCCTGTCATCGATTTTGTCGAACTTACCGAAAGAGAATACGCATGTTCTTTGAAAACTTCCTTGATCGCTAATGTTTCATACAAATCATTATAATACGTGGATGTGCCATGAGCATTGATATAGTCCACCTGCTCCGGAGGGATATCGGCATCCGCTAATGCTAGTTTCATGGCCCGTTGTGCCCCCTCTCCCTCAGGTGCAGGTGTTGTAATATGATGAGCATCTCCTGTAGCACCATATCCAATCAGTTCTCCATATATGTGAGCACCACGAGCTAGGGCATGCTCTAATTCTTCTAATACCAAAATTCCAGCGCCTTCCCCGATAACAAATCCATCACGATTCTTATCAAATGGCCGGCTTGCTGATGTTGGATCTGGATTTTTCGAAAGTGCAGTCATATTCGAAAATCCGGCAACGGTCATATCTGTAATCGTTGCTTCTGTCCCGCCGGCAATCATCATGTCAACATCGCCTTTTTGGATCACTCGGAAGGCATCACCAATTGAATTAGCGCCTGATGCACAAGCTGTGACGGAACAATTGTTGATTCCTTTTGCTCCAAGTTCGATAGAGACTTGGCCTGCTGCCATGTCTGGGATAAACATTGGAATCGTAAACGGATTCACCCTTCTTTGACCTTTTTCGATAAATTTTCGATGTTGTTCCTCAAATTCACCTAAACCACCAATTCCTGACCCAATCCAAACTCCGACCCGTTCGGGCTGAATATCCACACCGATCTGAATCCCTGCATCCGTAACAGCCATTTTGCTTGCAGCAACAGCAAACTGACTATAACGGCCCATTCTTCTTGCTTCTTTTTTATCCATAAATTCTTCCGGTGCAAAGTTTTTTACTTCTGCAGCAATTTTAATATCAACTTTTTCTGCATCCAATATCGTTGCCGGACCAATTCCGGATACACCATTTTTGATATTATTCCATGTTGCATTCACATCATTCCCCAAGGGAGTGACAGCCCCAATACCAGTAACCACTATTCTTCGATTCATCTATTGCTCTCCCTTAATTCATTATTCAAATGATCATTCAATCCCTCAATAAAGTTCACAAAAGCCTTCACAACATTCCATTCCAAGGATTCCTTATGGTAATACATCCATGTTCTCCGTAATATAGGATTTCCTTTTTGGCTGGTTAAAACTATTTTATATAAATCATCTATTTCATTAAGTATACGGCTGGACAAGAAGCCATAGCCTAATCCATTTATAACCATTTCCTTACAAGTATCAACCTGGTCCACTTCAATACTGATAAACGGCGGCTGTGAATAATTTTCGGCCCACCAATTATCAATTAATGATTTTAATAAGAAATCTCCGTTATAGTCAATTCTGGGTAGATTTGGCAAATCGGCAATATCAATTGCTTCCTTCGATGTAACAGAAACGGTTTCTTCAAATAATAAATGCTTCTTCAGTCCTCTGCAGTTATAGTCACCGCGAACAAATCCGATATGAACATCCTTATTGTGTATAAGTTTCGTTACATCTTTACTCCAGCCTGTAATCACTTTAAATTCCACATGAGGATACTGGTTTTTAAATAATTTCAAAATATAGGGCAGTTCATAATTGGCAAAGAAGTTGGATACTCCCAATTTCATTGTTCCTACAACCTCATTGCCAGACGTTTGACTCATATTCCGGACATGCTCTACTATTTTGTTATATTGAGCAAGGATATTATCGGCACACTGAACAAGATATTCTCCCTCTGGGGTGAAATGGATCCCTCTGCTTTCACGGGTTACAATTTTGACACCTAATTCCTCCTGCATTTGCTTTAATCGATTAGTTAATGCAGGCTGGGTAATAAACAAAAGCCTTGCTGCTTTCGTTAGGTTCTTCTCACTATAGAGGACTTTCAGTATCTCCCAATCACGGTAATCCACGATTTCCTCCTAATTTTTGCCATATAGATTTTTTTTATATCTTATTATAAATTTTTAGCATTTTATTTATTTCCATTATTGCATTATCATTGACCCGTAGCAATTAATAATCGTCTTTATACCCTAGATTGAGATTCATAATAACCCAATCACCTTTATGGTTTAACATAGCATATTTTCTCTTTAACCATATTTATAGATGTCCTGTCTGGGGGACAGAAATAATTTAAAAAATAGGAGGAATTTTTATGTGGATTATAACTCGTTATTTAGATTCAAATATTTCCATGTTTGAATTTGAAACGGAAGAAGAAGCAAGAGAGGCTCTTAAGAACATGAAGGGCTGTAAAATTATCTCTGAGGTTGTATATTTCAACGACCCTTGTTTTCAGCAGGAAATCGCTTAAAGATAATACAGTAAAATATTAGTATATATTTATTTAATTTTTTCGCCTCCCTGCATTTGCAGAGAGGCTTTTTGCTTAAATAATTTTAAAGTTACCGCTGGTCTAATCATTTTGTTTTTTTATTATGTTGGAAAAATTAATAGCCTCTATTTATGATACGGCTCACCGTAATTAGCCTAAGTGCGGTTTTCTATTAACAGATTCCTTCTTTACTTCATTTAATCAAATCAATATTTTTTATTTTTTCTGCTGGTGACTCCTTTTTAGATATCGGAGCATTTTTACCAACAATTACTAAAATAACTACAATTATCGCTGTTATCATTGTTACTATAGTTATTGACTCATCTAAAAAGATAGTGGCAAATACAATCATTAAAAATGGTTGGATATATTGAAGTTGACTAACCCTCGCAACCCCCCCTAAAGCCATACCGCCATACCAAGCAACATATGCTAAAAACTGACTTACAATGGCTAAATAGAGTAAACTAATCCAAGCTTGAATTGGTGCATTTAACATTTCAACGGAAAAATTCATAGCTACTGGAATGACGAAAAATGGTGCGCCTATAACAATTGCCCACGCTATTACTTGCCAACTTCCTATTTCTTTTGACAGTTTGCCCCCTTCGGCATAACTAAATCCTAAAATAATTACTGCAGCCAAGAGTGCAAAATCTGCAAATTGAAGCTTTCCAAAACCTAAATCCATTGCATACAAAATTACTGCCCCTGCCCCAATTAAACTTGAAATCCAAAATTTCAATGAAGGTTTTTCCCCGGCCCTTAACATCGCAATCCCTGCCGTTGCTAATGGCAATAATGCTACTTCAACTGCTCCATGCGAAACTGGTAGTGTTTCCATTGCCCATGAAGTAAGTAGTGGAAATGCAAGGACAGCTCCTACAGTGACAGTTAGAATACTTTTAAATTGAGGCCGAGTTGGAATTTTCTCGTTTCGAACAATAAGGAGAATACCAACTAAAATCGCTGCAATAACTGTCCTTCCTAACCCAACTATCGTAGTACCGAAATATTCAACAGAAATACTTGTAAATGGTAAGGTTAGGCTAAAGCAAATTACTCCTACTAAGCCTAACAATAATCCTGATTTTTCCCTTTTCATTCATTTTCCTCCTCAACTATTTTCTTATTTAATCTGTTTTAAGAAAATCAAATCCAATGACAGTTTTGTTATAATTCAGATAATACTGGACACAGAAATGAAATTAAATCTCTATTTTCTAAATCTGTCATGGTACAGTTTAAGGAGGTTGGAGTTTATTTGAGTTCTAAATACTTAAAAATCGTAGAAGAAATTAAGAATCAACTTACTGATGGGACCCTAGTTGCCGGCAGTAAACTTCCTTCTGTTCGACAACTATCTGAAAAGTTTTGCTGTAGTAAAAATACTGTTATTAAGGCTTACAGTGAGTTAGAAAAAGAACACTTAGTTTATGCTATACCTCAAAGTGGCTATTATATCGTAAATGAATTTAATATCTCTGCTAATGATCATACTATTATTGATTTTTTATCTGCTGGACCAGATATAAATTTAATACCATATATTGAATTTCAACATTGCTTAAATCAAGCAATCGAAAAGTATAAGAAGGATATTTTCACTTATTCAGATCACCAAGGTTTTCACTCATTACGTACAGAAATAGTTAAAAACCTTCAAAATTCACAAGTATTCACCGAGCCCGACCGTGTAGTAATCGTTTCAGGCTCACAACAAGCTATACATTTACTGGCAGCACTCCCATTTCCAAATGGCAAAAAAAATATTCTTATTGAACAACCAACCTATTTTGGCATGATTGAATCTCTCCAGATACATCAAATTACAACCTTTGGAGTTGAATTATCGATGAATGGAATCGATTTAGATCGTCTCGAATATATTTTTAAAAATAATGATATTAAGTTTTTCTATATCATTCCAAGATTTCATAATCCTCTTGGACATTCTTATACAAATAATGAGAAGAAGAAAATAGTAGAGTTAGCAAATAAATATGATGTCTATATTGTTGAGGATGACTTTTTAGGTGAATTAGACCGAGATAAAAAATCCGATCCATTATTCTCTTTTGACACATCCGGTAGAGTCATTTATATTAAAAGTTTTTCAAAAGTATTTCTTCCTGGGCTACGAATTGCTGGAGTGGTATTGCCAACAATTATGATAAAAAACTTCTTACGTTATAAATTTAGTGCAGATTTTAACAGTTCCGTCCTTTCACAAGGTGCATTAGATATCTATTTAAAAAGTGGTATGTATAATAGTCATTTAAAAAAAATAAAAGAAGTTTATTTTAATAAGTTGCAACTACTCAAGAGTTCTTGCGAAGAATTACTTCCCCAAGACACATATTTCACTAAACCTGATAGCGGATTTTATCTTTCAATTTATTTACCTGAAAATGTATCAGCAAAAAAACTTGCTCTTTTATTATCTGAAGAACTAATTTTAATTGATGATACAGATAGAATGTTCTTAGCTGAATATAAGAAAGATAATCTCATTCGTTTATGTATTTCTCAAGTACAAAACCATCAAATAAAATTTGGAGTAGAAAAAATAGCCCAAACCATTGCCTTATTAAAAAATAAAAAGAATTATTTTCATAATCATACCTCTCTCATTTGATAAAATTTAAAAAGCAGCACCAATCCGAAACAGGACTGGTGCTGCTTTAACTCCTTTAAAAAACCTCATTTACTTATGATACGGTTCTCCTCGATTTATTCGGTACGCCCGATAAATCTGCTCCACCAAAATCAACCTCATCAGTTGATGGGGGAAAGTCATCTTTGAAAAAGACAACTGTTCATTCGATCTCCGCAATACTTCATCACTCAACCCTAACGAACCACCGATCACAAAAGCAATTTTACTTTTTCCATATGTAGCTAACTTATCTAATGTATCCGCAAGTTGCTCCGAAGATTGCATTTTACCGTTAATTGCTAAGGCGATCACATAGGCATCTTGGCTGATTTTCGCCAAAATTCGTTCGCCTTCTTTTTCCTTGACCTGAAGCATTTCCGATTCACTTAATTCCTCCGGTGCCTTTTCATCCGCAACCTCAATTACTTCCACCTTTGCATAGGCGGACAATCGCTTTAAATACTCATCAATTCCTTGCTTCAAATATTTCTCTTTTAATTTGCCAACCGTCACAATCGAGATATTCACAATCCACAGCCCTTTTCAAATTGATTACAAACAGCTTACAAACAAGATATCCACAGAAGTTATCCACATATACACAATTTTTATCCACATCTTGTATGGAATCACTTGTTCGCCACTATATATACAGCGCTATTTCGACAATATTCACAGCTTGTTGATAAATTATCCACATCCAGTTTTGTTAATAACGGAAATGTTTCATGTTCGTTCACAACCGTATCCAATGCAATATCCACATGTTCCTCGCAGCAATAAATCATCTCTAACTTCACCCTTTGAAAAATATTTTCTCTTACCTTATTTTTTACTTTAAACCAATCAGTCATACTGAACCTCATCCATGTTACCACAAAATAAAGCAGGAGGGTGGTCCTTCACCTCCTGCCTTACAACTTACTGTGTTTTATCACTGACCAGTTTTAACGTTGTTTCGTCTAATTTCCCACTTCGGTAAAACTTAATTTTCATTTGCTCACCAATCTTCTTACTTTGATACAAATGTTTCCTCAAGTCTAAGACATCATTTATCTTCTTTCCATCCATTTCTACAATGACATCTAGTTCCTTTAGGCCTGCCTGATCGGCAGGAGAATTTGGTACAACCTCACGAAGGGCTACACCATAGTTTACATTCCTCGGCAATTTGAGGGCTTCCTCTTGATAGTAAGCTGGAATTTCAGAAACGGATTTTAAATCAACACCCATATATGGCCGTTTTACACTTCCATACTGCTCTAAATCATTGATAATTGGTTTTGCGGAATTAATCGGAATCGATAAACCAATTCCTTCAACTGCCTCTTGAGATATTTTCATCGAATTGATTCCAACCACTTGACCGCCAATATTGACTAAGGCACCGCCGCTATTACCAGGGTTGATGGCGGCATCTGTTTGTAAAACCTCTGCCTGCCAATCAATAATCCCATCCTGATTGATATCTACCGGGATTGTCCGTTTTAATCCTGAAACAATTCCCTGTGTCACAGAACCGGAGAAGGTAGGACCAAGCGGGTTCCCAATCGCAATAACCGGTTCGCCCATTTTTAATTCATCGGAATTTCCGAATTGAGCAATTTTTTTAACATGGGTGGCGTCAATTTCAAGAACGGCTAAATCTGTCCAAATATCACTGCCCAGAAGGTCTGCAGGGATTTTGGTCCCGTCTGTAAGACTCACTTCAAGTTTTGTAGCCCCTTCCACCACGTGGTGATTCGTGACGACAAAAGCTTTATTTCCAGCCTTTTTATAAATGACACCTGAGCCGGTCCCAGCTGCTTCTTCTGACTTTTTCCCATTGTCAGACCAAAATTGAGTCGATTGAATATTGGTAATTCCTACAACTGCCGGACCTGCTTGATCAACGGCCTTGGTTGTATTGGTGGTCACATTATAGGACACATTTTGCTGTACAAAACCTTGTTGGTTATTAGTGCCTGTTTCTGTTGAAACCTGATTTTTAGGTTGAATATCGTAGGGAAGAACGCCCGAATTTGCTAAGTTCGGAATGAACATAACTACCAAAACAGCTCCTATAACCGCTCCAATCAAACTGGAGAAGAAAAAGCCGCCTCTGCCTCTTTTTTCTCGATAACGTCCATTTGAATGATCATCATAATAACCCATTTACCGATTCCCTCTCTTTCGAAAAGCTGCTATCGTTTATTTTGGCTTATATGTACAATTATACTCTTCTAAACAGCGATTTATAAAAAAATGCAATTTCTTACAGTATTTTTCCATTATTAGACACATTTTAGACTTAATCTCTACACAAAAAGAGCGAGGGTTGCCTCGCTCTCTTGTTAATTAACTATTCTATACGGCAGTTAAAGTGGTAGGGGTTTTCGGGTCGGTATCATAAAGTTCAAACTGCTCCCCAACAATCAAACCGCGGCCTTGTAATGTTTGCGACACGGACATCCGCGCTAAATCCTTCATGTTATTATCAAGGCTTAAATGAGCAAGATAGACCCTGCGCGTCTTATCACCAATCACTTCACTCATTGCCACCGCTGCATCTTCATTGGAGACATGGCCGACATCGCTTAAAATCCTCCGCTTAATATTCCAAGGATATCTGCCCATCCGCAGCATTTGTACATCATGATTGGATTCAAATATATACGCATCAGCATTCGTGATAATTCCCTTCATCCGGTCACTGACATAACCTGTATCTGTAATCAACACAAGCTTTTTATCGGAATGGTGAAAAACGTAAAACATTGGTTCTGCTGCATCATGTGAAACACCAAAGGATTCAATCTCTACGGCCCCAAAGCTTTTTACCGTTTCCATGTTAAACACAAATTTTTGCTCAGTTGGAATCTCTCCTACTAAACCATCCATTGCCCGCCAGGTTTTTTCATTTGCGTAAACAGGGAGCTTATATTTACGTGCAAGGACACCGACTCCCTTAATATGGTCACTGTGCTCATGGGTAACAAATATCCCTGAAAGTTTACTTATATCCCGGTCAATTTGCCCAAATAGGCTTTCCATCTGTTTTCCGCTAAACCCGGCATCTACCAAAAAGGAATGTTCATCGGACTCAACATATAGTGCATTCCCCGTACTTCCACTCGCTAATATGCTATAACGCAATGACATTCTATTTCACTCCACTACATTTTTTTCGTCGCTGTTAAATTGAATAATCTGTCCTTCAAATGCATTTACAAACAGGCTCTCTTTATCATCGACAACAAAGCGCCATGTCGGTGCCAGCACTTGAGAGGCCGCAAGCTGTATTAAGGTGGAATATCCCAGTTCAACCTTTGTAATCGTACTCTTTGGTTTAAGAATCCCTTTTTGATGCAGGGTTTCGATTGCCTTTAAAGGAGGGAGGATTTCCTCTTTAGCCGTAAGTTTTTCGATTCCCTCCAAATAAGTCTGCTCGTAGGAGACAATTTGATTGTCTTTATTCAAATGAAACGTAATCATACCATTAATATTATGATATAAAGGGTAACTATCATATTGTTGGAAATAGGTAATCGTTTTTTGTTTATCATTTTCTTCCCAAAATTGATACTGGTCCCCGTAAAGAACATCGCTTTTTAAAAAAGCAGAAAGATCAGCTGGTTCAAATTTTGAGCTCAGCTTTAATGGTTTTTCGAGTTTCGCCTGGATCGTCGTCTCATCCTTTAGAACAGCGGCTTCTCCGTCTAAACGATTTAAATCACTCTTCTTGAATTTCTTTGGCTTTGCACTGTAATATTGAGCCTTTATGGGTGCTTTCGGCAAATCCCCATATTTAATTTCATCAGCCTTTAGTTTTTCCTCAAAGGTTGCTTCCGTAATTAATTCATATTTGTTCGCATCACGGATTTTCAAGAATTGAAAGAGCAGATAAACATCCAAAATTAGGAAGGTTATAATAAAAATGGTTTTTATTTTACTCCAATCCATGCTTGAATCCTCCCTGGTCTTCCATCGTGATCTGCACCCAAGTATCATCATATTGATAAAACCAGGCAGGTTCTAAGAGGATTATTTTGTTTTCCTTTGAATCCCGTTCCATCCGGTATCCCAGCTCAATCTTTTTCAATAATTCAGGATTAAAATTCTTCCTGTCTTCTAAAAACTTTAATGCTTCTCGTCCGGAAGGAAGAATCATTTTCTTCGTTTCAGAACGAAGCGGCAAATCCAGGGAAATATTCGGTCTTATATATTTCATAATTTCATTTTTTCCCCAAACTTCCTTAATTTCTGATGCACCCTGATCATTATGGACAGGATATCCGTCCATACTGTATAACCGAAAGACGACGGATTGTTCATAATCATCCTTTGAAACATAACGATAAGGATCCGTCCAGCCGCCATGTTCATTCACAAAATCAATGCTCTTTTTTACTAAATCATAGGAATTGGACGTATATTCGCTTTCTACTGTCGGATTTACATATACCAGCATATTGCTGTCATAATAGACATTCATTTTACTTGAATCATTCGTGTATTCTTCACCGTGCGGAAGCATGCTTTTTTGCACAAAGCTTGGGTCGCTGAACAATGCCTCTTTAAATTCATTGGAATCAAGAGTGATTGGTAAATAACGATACTCCATCATTTCCGTTTCACTTTCAGGTAAAAAAATCGTCCGTTTTGCTGTAGGCTTATAGGCAAAATACCTCGGTAAATTCACTGCCTTTTTATAAAAGTCCTTCTGAAATCCCTTCAATAATGCAGATGAAATATGACTGATAAACACCTGTTGATGTTCTGAAGAAACAAAGTAAACAGTTCCGAAGTCCTTGCTGGAATTTTCCACATTAATTACAATTCGATCAAAGTTAAAGGATGGAATTTTACGCCCTTCAAAATTAAGAACGCTCCGGTATAAGGCGATCGGAATCTCTCCAGGAAAAATAATTTCTGTCTTGCCATTTCCATGAACGAGATTATTTATATTTCCTGCCTTTTCCGTATAATTTCCAACATCTAAAAAGGTCCACTGACCTAACTGTTTCATGATTTCCTCTAGTTCATCTGTGTTAGAGGTCCCATAATGATGACCGCTGATATGATATAAAATTTGATCGGGTCTTAGGATTTTTTGAACTTCCTGCTTCTCACTTAACGATACTTCCTCAACCGTATTCGCATTTTTCATCGTTTCATAATTGGGCTGATATGTCCATAAATTCCAAGTTAACACAATGCTAATTAAGATCAAAAGCGTTAAAATAACAGACTTTATATTTTCGTATCTCATGACCACTCATCCTCTTCGGACCCATCGTACGGTAGTGAAAAAGAGATAACCGTTCCTTTTCCTTCTTGGCTGGTCGCCCAAATTCCCCCGCCATGTGCATTAATAATTTCCTTTGCAATGGCAAGGCCCAAACCGGTACCGCCCAATTTTCGGGTTCTTGCTTTATCAACACGATAAAAACGATCAAATATCCTCCCGATATTTTCTTTCGGAATCCCCATCCCTTGGTCGGATATGCTCACAATAATTCTACCTTCTTCCTCCTGAATGGAAAACGTGACTTGTCCGCCTTCAGGGGAATACTTTAGAGCATTGGAAATAATGTTATAGAGTACTTGTGTTAATTTATCCTCGTCGATTTCCACGAAAATTGGATTAGATGGAAGCATCCTTTTAAAGGTGACATTTTGTTCCTTCGACATTTCAAAGCGATCGATGATGCTGTGGAAGAAGCTTACAAAATTTACCCACTCAGGAGAAAGCATATAATCCGTGCTATCCATTTTCGATAAAGTGAGAAGATCGTTCACAAGCCGAATCATTCTTTCAGTTTCCGTTCGTGTAACCTCTAAGAAGTTCGGGGCAATCTCCTCATCCTTCCATGCCCCATCCGCCAATGCCTCAAGGTAACTACGCATCGTTGTAAGCGGAGTTCTTAACTCATGCGACACATTCGCCACAAATTCCCTTCGCTCTGTATTAATTTTTTCTTGTTCTGTGATATCATGCAGTACAGCAATTAATCCATTAACAAAGCCTGTCTCTTTTTGAATCACTGAGAAATTTGCCCGAAGGATATAGGGCTTTGTTTTTGTACTATAATCCAAAATTAACGAATCCTTTTCCTCAAGCAGATCTTCAAAGGTATTCGTGTCACTTAACCCTAAAAGTGATACAATCGGCTGCGAAAGAACTGTTTCACGTGAAACATCCAACATCTCGGCTGCTGGTTCATTGATTAAAATTACCCGTCCTTTCCGGTCTGTCGCGATTACTCCATCTGTCATATACGATAAAACGGTGGAGAGCTTCCTGCGTTCACCTTCAGTCATCGCCTGAGCTTCTTGGAGTTTCTTCGTTAAATTATTAAAGGTCATCGCTAATGTACCAATTTCATCATTTCCGTACACTTTAACCTTTCGTGAGAAATTCCCTTTAGTCATGGCTATGGCTTGCTTCTTCAAATCTGAAATTGGCCGTGTAATGGTCTGAGCCAGTAAAACCCCTAAAACAGCGGTAATCGCTAAGGCAATACCAGTCCCCGTTGCAAAAATGCCATTGATTGTCTTCATTTGTTCAAAGACATTTTCAATTTTCGCAACAAGATAAATGGCTCCAATCACTTTTTTTCCCGATTTAATCGGCTTCGAGAGGACCCAAATTCTGTGCCCTGATTGCGGATCAATTAAAATACTGCTTTGTTCCTCTTCTAATGTGAGGGTTTGTTTCACCCGAAGCTCTGTCGAACGCTGACCGACGACCCCCTGATTATTGGGGTCAGAGGTCCCAAGAATTTTCATCGACCGCCCATCAATGACACGCACCTCTGATATATCCACTGCTGAGAAGTCCCTGAGGATTTTTTTTATATCTTCTTCAAGTGTTGGGTCCTCAGGTGTCCGTTCCTTTTCCATTTCTTCAACAATATTATAAGCAAGCAAATTGACACGCTCTGTTAAAGAGGTTTGGAAGTTGGTCCTTAGTGTTTCTTCTAATTGCTTCACAAAATAAACACCAATAATTTGCATCGCAACTAAAATCAACAGCACATAGATGATGACAAATTTAACATTTATAGATCGAAAGAAACCAACCTTTCTCATGAAGGCCATTACTCCTGTTCAGGATTGCGCAAATAATATCCAACTCCTCTTCGCGTCACGATCCAAGTTGGATGGCTTGGGCTATCCTCAATTTTTTCCCGCAAGCGCCGGACAGTTACGTCAACGGTTCGAACATCGCCATAATAATCGTAACCCCAAACGGTTTGTAATAAATGTTCTCTTGTCATTACCTGGCCAATATGCTGAGCCAAATAATAGAGCAGTTCAAATTCACGATGTGTCAGCTCAATGGTTTCGCCGCGTTTCGAAACAACATAGGCATCAGGATGAATCACCAACGAGCCAATTTCAATTTCATTTGTTTCGGATTCTTCCTCCGACGGCGTGTTAAACTGCTGATGCCGGCGTAAATTTGCTTTTACACGGGCAATTAGTTCCCTTGTGCTAAAAGGTTTTGTTACATAATCATCCGCACCAAGCTCAAGCCCAAGTACCTTATCAATTTCCGAGTCCTTAGCTGTCAGCATGATGATCGGCATTTCATATTTTTTGCGGACTTCCCGGCAGACTTCCATACCATCTTTTTGAGGAATCATAATATCAAGAAGAATTAAATCCGGCTGGATTTCCTCGACCATTTTAATTGCTTCATTACCATCATAGGCACAATAGACATTGTAGCCTTCCTTTTTTAAGTTGAATTGTAGAATATCCGCAATCGGCTTTTCATCATCCACGACTAGAATTTTTTTCTCCATACCCATTGCTCCTTTATCTAAATAAAGTCATATATACTCTATTTTACTTTATCATGTAATCCGTTTTAAATCATCTATTAGTAGTATTTGCTACAAATGCCATCATTAATGGCAAAAATAGAAAAAGCCTCTAGACCACTAGAGACCATTTCTCAATTTATCTTCTTAAATAAGATAGAGGATTTTCTAATGCACCATTTTTATATACTTCAAAATGCAGGTGGACCCCTGTTGCATCGCCTGTTGCCCCCATTATGCCGATTGCTTGGCCCTTTTCAATCGTTTGACCTGCGCTTACCTTAAGGGAGGACATATGCGCGTAAATGGTATGAAAGCCATTACGATGATCAATTTCAATTTTATTTCCGAAACTTCCATCGATGCCTGCGAAAATAACTACACCATTATCTGCCGCTTTAATGGTTCGATTGCTAGGACGGGCAATGTCAATCCCTTTATGCATGCGTCCCCATCTATATCCCACCTTGCTGGAAATATAGCCCCCAACGGTTGGCCAGGCGAAACTGCCCTCGCCGCGGGAAGGGATTACCTTTGTCCCTTTTACAACAATATGCTTTACTGGTTTTTGGAGAACCTTTTGTTCAATAACCGCTTTTTTAAGGGGCTTTCCATTTTTTAATAAGATTTGATACGTTACAGCTCGTGAACCTTTTTTACCTTTTTGTCTTTCCTTCGTTTCCCCTTTAGGCAGAGAGGAGGAGGTAACAACTTCACTCTTATATGGAATGGTTTCCTTCTTATTTATTTCTTTTTCAACCACCACATTTATATAAGGCTTGGGTACAGTGATGTCCACCCTTTGACCTATTTTTAATACAGAATCGTCTTGCAGCTTTGGATTTAGGGCTAAAAGATCTTCAAGCTTTAGCTTATGGTCATTGGCAATCGAACCAAGGACATCGCCTTTTTTAACTTCATACTTTTTTTCTTCAACGTTCCCCTTTTGCAAAAAGGTAACTGCCTTTTTCGCAGTTAACACTTTTTCCGGTGCTGCCTTTTCTGCATGAATGGAGACATTCTCGGCAAAGTGTACATCGAGTAACCGAGTTTCATTTTGCTTTAATGGAGAAAGAGAGGCCTTCCTTGAAGCTTTTTTTTTCTCTAACTTTTTCAATTGATCCTTTGATACATATTGTAGTTTAAGCTTTTCGATGACATTTTTAGCCGCTTTGGTGCTGTCTAAATAGGCCACTGGTGTTCCTTCTACTAAAATTACAGCGGAATCGGCCTGTAATAGATTGCTATTTTCAAGATTGCTAATGGTCTCTTGATCGTTTGCCGTTGAATGGAAAACTTCTTCAGATATGTACTCAATTTGCGGATTGATTTTTAAATCAAGGTCCTTGTAGGTTTTCTTCAAGTCCTTTATTTTTTCCGAAATGGATTTTTCAATGATTGATTGGTCTGAAACTGTACCAATATATGTATTGTTTAGGTATACGTAGTGTATGGTTGTTAAATTTGAGGAATCGGCAAAAGTATTGGACCCATTTGCAAGGAGCAAAGAGGATGTAACAATAGCTGATATCGCAGCCATTTTAAGTATTCGGAATTTTTTATTGAGATGAAACATGTAATACCCCCTAAATCACAAAAACAATCACTATTTAAATTTATTTATCAATAAAAATTTTCTTACAAATTTCGACTTCTTTACCTTACCATAATATAGGTAAAAAAGGAGATTCTTCTTGGTAATGTAACAAAATTGTATAATTGCTGACATTTTTCTACATAGGGTGTGTAGTAGTTAGGAACATTTTTACTTTTTGGGGAATAAAAAAGAAGCTTGCTTTCGCAAACTTCTTTGGGATGGCTCAGGACGGAATCGAACCGCCGACACAAGGATTTTCAGTCCTTTGCTCTACCGACTGAGCTACTGAGCCATATTAATATTATCCCTACAACAAAATAGCTGTAGTCCTTCGTCCCCATCTCAGAACGCTTATTCAAGCAGCAGTACGATGGGTGCGCTGATGCTGATTCAAAATAGCTTATTCGATCGTGCTCTACCGACTGAGCTACTGAGGAAATAATATGGCGGTCCGGACGGGACTCGAACCCGCGACCTCCTGCGTGACAGGCAGGCATTCTAACCAACTGAACTACCGGACCAATTTTATATTAATAGCAGTCAGCAAGGAAACCGTCCTTGCCAGTCACTCACTGACCACTAAATGCCAATGACCCCTACGGGATTCGAACCCGTGTTACCGCCGTGAAAGGGCGGTGTCTTAACCGCTTGACCAAGGGGCCATATAAAAAATTATAGAATGGTGAGCCATGAAGGACTCGAACCTTCGACCCTCTGATTAAAAGTCAGATGCTCTACCAACTGAGCTAATGGCTCGTATTTGGGCTTGTCCCCTAAACAAATACTAGTTTAAGTCAGATGCTCAAAAGAACTTTCGTTCTTTCTCGCAGATTGCCGCAGAAGCTAATTCGAATGATGTAAGCAATCTGCTCTACCAACTGAGCTAATGGCTCAAACTAATTTATAATATCGGGTTGTTACCTTTCGTGACGACGCTTTTTATAATATCATGTACTCTATAAAATAAGCAATACTTTTTTTAAAAAAATTTTATAAAATTGAAAAGTCCCCCTAAAGAGGAGGACTTTTCATAACCATTTTAGATTTGTCTCCAAGGGCTGCGGACAATATTTGTTTGATTACGATCTGGGCCCACAGAGAAAGTTGATAAAGGAATTCCTGTTAGCTGCGTTACACGCTCAACATAGTGGCGGGCATTGGCAGGAAGTTCATCTAATGATTTGCAGCCTGTAATGTCCTCTGTCCAGCCTGGTAATTCTTCATATACCGGCTCACATTGTGCCAATACTTTTAAGCTTGCAGGATATTCGGTAATTAACTCATCCTTATATCGATAAGCCGTACAAATTTTTAATGTTTCAATGCCTGTTAACACATCGATGGAGTTTAGCGACAAATCAGTTAAACCGCTGACACGGCGAGCGTGACGAACAACAACACTGTCAAACCAACCTACACGGCGTGGACGTCCTGTTGTCGTACCGTATTCACGGCCGACTTCACGGATTTGGTTACCGATTTCATCAAATAATTCTGTTGGGAAAGGACCATCACCAACACGAGAAGTATATGCTTTACATACCCCCACTACGTGAGTAATTTTAGACGGGCCAACGCCGGAACCAATCGTTACTCCACCTGCAACAGGGTTTGAAGAGGTAACAAACGGGTATGTTCCTTGGTCAATATCAAGCATAACACCTTGAGCACCTTCAAAAAGAACACGGCGGCCTTCATCCAATGCATCATTTAGCACAACAGAAGTATCGCAGACGTATTGTTTAAACTGTTGTCCATATTCATAGTATTCATCAAGGATTTCTTCTTTTGTGAATCCTTCTGTTTCATAGATCTTTTCAAATAAGCGGTTCTTTTCTGCAAGGTTTCTCTCAAGCTTTTCTTCAAAAACCTCACGGTCGAGAAGATCAGCAATCCGAATACCCACACGTGCAGCCTTATCCATATAAGCAGGGCCAATTCCCTTTTTCGTTGTTCCAATTTTATTATCGCCTTTGCTGGCTTCTTCCACTTCATCCAATTTAATATGATAAGGAAGAATGACATGCGCACGGTTACTGATGCGAAGATTATCGGTTGCAATCCCTCTTTCATGTAAGTAAGCAAGTTCAGTCACAAGGGCTTTTGGGTCAACAACCATCCCATTACCAATCACGCTAATTTTTTCTTTTGAAAATATCCCGGATGGAATTAAGTGCAATTTGTAGGTTTCGCCATTAAATTGGATCGTATGACCAGCATT
Organism: Bacillus salipaludis; assembly: GCF_030938565.1. GTDB lineage: Bacteria > Bacillota > Bacilli > Bacillales > Cytobacillaceae > Neobacillus > Neobacillus salipaludis_A. The sequence goes on from NZ_JAVGVR010000001.1 coordinate 507,641, forward strand.
ATTTCCACCTTGATAACGAGCAATTACTTCTGCATTTTCAGAAAGGAAATCGGTAATTTTCCCTTTTCCTTCGTCTCCCCATTGTGTACCAACAACTACTACTGATGACATGTAAGGCACCTCCGAATATTTACTACCATTAATTATTTTATTTATCCCATCACACAGTTTAACAATTTACCGAGGAAAAATCAAACGAAACACGAACATTTTATATATACTTAATAAAATATGTTCGTAATAAAATAGTAATCTAGTAAAAAATAAAAAGGCTAGCCCCATAAAAAGGCTAACCATATATTACGCACCTGGCGGATCATTATAGCGTGTCTCCAGGTTTACGAACTTATTGTATTCTTTTACAAAGGCTAATTGTACGGTTCCAGTCGGGCCGTTACGCTGCTTGGCAATAATGATTTCAATGATATTCTTATTCTCTGATTCTTTATCATAGTAATCATCACGATACAAGAAGGCAACGATATCGGCATCCTGCTCGATACTTCCTGATTCACGGATATCAGACATCATCGGACGTTTATCCTGGCGCTGTTCGACACCACGGGATAACTGAGAAAGGGCAATGACCGGAACTTGAAGCTCACGAGCAAGCTGCTTTAAGGAACGCGAGATTTCCGATACTTCTTGCTGACGGTTCTCGCCAGAGCGGCCACTTCCTAAAATAAGCTGCAAGTAATCAATCAGGATCATTCCCAAGCCATGTTCCTGCTTTAAACGGCGGCACTTCGAACGGATATCACCAACCCGGACACCTGGGGTATCGTCAATAAAAATCCCGGCGCTTGACAAGCTGCCCATTGCCATTGTCAGCTTACCCCAGTCATCCTCTGTCAGGGAGCCGGTACGAAGCCGTTGCGCATCAATATTCCCTTCCGCACAAAGCAGACGCATTACCAGCTGTTCTGCACCCATCTCAAGACTAAAAATCGCAATATTTTCACCCGTTTTATGGGCAACGTTTTGCGCTATATTTAGCGCAAACGCCGTTTTACCTACAGACGGACGGGCACCGACAATGATTAAATCATTTCGCTGGAAGCCTGCCGTCATTTGATCAAGATCAACGAAACCTGTCTCCAGCCCTGTAATTTCACCGGCGCGCTGATGCATGATTTCAATATTGTCATACGTCCGTACAAGGACATCCTTAATATTATGAAAAGCACCCGCGTTTTTTCTTTGGGCCACTTCAAGAATACTTTTCTCGGCTTCACTTAATAGTGTTTCCACTTCATCCTCACGTGAATACCCATCAGAGGCAATCGTCGTAGCTGTGCGAATCAACCGGCGCAGCAATGATTTTTCTTCTACGATCCTCGCATAATATTCGATATTAGCTGCCGTTGGAACCGAACCAGCTAATTCACTTAAATAACTTACCCCGCCAATATCCTCTAAAAGCTTAGAAGCAGCAAGGTCCTCTGAAACCGTGACTAAGTCAACAGCTTTTCCAAGGTCATTAAGTTTTAACATGACATTAAAGATTTTTTGGTGGGAGGCACGGTAGAAGTCTTCTGGAATTAAAATTTCTGATGCTAAGGTTAAAGCAGCAGGCTCTAGAAATATTGCCCCAAGAACAGCCTGTTCAGCTTCAATATTTTGTGGCGGAAGACGATCTGCAAATAAATCACTCATCTATTAAACCTCCTATTTAGAGAAGGATATTTTTACAATATTTTATCTTACAAAGAAAAAAGTGACCAGTAAAAAACCGATCACAACATTTCATCACGTTTTCTATTCTAACATGTTTATGGATGAGTTCGCACTGTCAAAAATTAGTTTACTTCTTTTACATGAACATCCAATGTAGCCAAAACTTCATGATGCAGCTTCACAGGTACCTTTGTATGGCCTAGTGTACGAATTGCATCACCCAATTCCATTTTGCGTTTATCAATTTTAATTCCATGCCTTTTCTGTAATTCCTCAGCAATTTGCTTGGAGGTAATCGAACCAAACAGTCTGCCGCCCTCGCCGGCCTTTGCGGTTAATTCAACCGTTACCTTTTCCAATTGTTCTTTTAATCTTTTTGCTTCTGCCAGCTCTTCAGCAGCAACCTTAGCTTCTTTTTTCTTTTGACCTTCTAATGTACTAACATTCGCTTGTGTTGCTTCAATCGCTAACCCCTGTTTAATTAAAAAGTTTTGTGCATAGCCATCGGCTACATTCTTGACGTCCCCTTTATTACCTTTTCCTTTTACATCTTTCAAAAAGATTACTCTCATTCCTTCTTACTCCCTTCAAGATATTCATCAATTGCTAGCTTCAATTGTTTTTCTGCTTCCTCTATTGTAACACCGTTCAACTGTGTTGCCGCATTTGTTAAATGTCCGCCGCCCTGCATGATTTCCATAATAATTTGGACATTTATATTTCCTAATGATCTGGCACTAATCCCAATCGTTCCTTCACCCCGTTTGGAAATCACAAAGGAGGCTATGACGCCTTCCATGGCTAATAATGTGTCGGCAGCTTGGGCGATAAGAACCTGATCATTGATCTCATTTTCTTCCCCGGCAGCAATGGCGATTCCATCCCTGTAAAAGGATACCGATTCAATTAGCTTGGACCTTTTAACATACGTTTCGATGCTTTCTCGTAAAAACTTCTGTACAAGCACAGTATCTGCTCCGTGTGCCCGAAGGTAAGAGGCTGCATCAAAGGTTCGCGATCCTGTTCTCAAGGTGAAACTCTTCGTATCCACAATGATTCCCGCCAGTAATGCTGTAGCCTCAAGCATTTCGATTTTGACCTGCTTGGGCTGGTATTCAAGAAACTCCGTCACAAGCTCGGAGGTAGAGGAGGCATATGGCTCCATATAGACCAGAATTGGATTATGGACAAAATCTTCCCCGCGGCGATGGTGGTCAATAACCACCACATTATCGATTTTATTTAACAGCCGTTCTTCCATCACAAGAGAAGGCTTATGGGTGTCAACCACCACAAGAAGCGTTTTATCCGTTGCAATCTCCAATGACTCTTCCGGTCCGATAAAACGGGACGAAAGCCGTTCATGGTTACGAATTTCCTCCATCAGTCGGCTGACACCTGTTTCTAACGCCTGAGTGTTCACGACAATATAGGCATCTTTCTGATTCATCTGTGCGACTTTATAAATACCGATTGAGGCACCAATTGAGTCCATATCAGGATTTTTATGCCCCATAATGATGACTTTATCACTAGCCAGAATCAAATCCTTCAATGCATGAGAAATCACCCGAGCTCTAACCCTCGTTCGTTTTTCAATCGGATTCGTCTTGCCGCCAAAGAATTTCACCTTCCCATTTGGCTGCTTGATGGCCGCTTGGTCACCGCCTCTTCCAAGTGCCAGGTCAAGGCTGGATTGTGCTAGAGACCCCAGTTCAGGAAGGGAGGAGACCCCAGCACCTACGCCAATACTTAAGGTAAAGGATACATTATGCTTGGAGGTCATTTCTCTTACTTCATCAAGAATTGAAAACTTTCCTTTTTCAAGGATATGTAAAATACTTTCATTAAAGACAGCCATAAACCGTTCGGAAGAAATCCTTTTTAGGAATATCCCATTATCATGAGCCCATTTATTTAGAATCGAGGTAACTAAATTATTGATGCTGCCGCGCATCTGATCATCCATTCCCTGAGTAAGATCATCGTAATTGTCCAAAAAGATAACAGAAATCACAGTTCGCTCATCATGATATTTCTTCTCAATTTCTGTTTGCTCTGTTACATCAAAGAAATAAAGAAGACGTTCTTCATGCCGGTGGATAACCCTGAACTTCCGGTCATGAAGAGTAATAATTTCAGTTTCAACTTCCTGCTTTACCAACGGAACGAGTGCATCGGCAATATCATAAAGGGAGCGCCCATTTAGTGTATCTTCATCAAAACAAGATGATAGGAAGGGATTAGCCCACTCAATGTAATAGTCTTCATTAATGAGCATAATTCCAATCGGCATTTCCATCAACGCCTCTTCGCCGACTTTTTTCACTCGATACGATAGGGTGGAGATATACTCTTCTATTTCTTTTCTTTGTCGAATGTCAATGACAAACATAAAGTATAACGGAAAAAGCATCAATAACAGCCCGGCCAAACTTAGAATCCAATTATATAAAAACAGGATTATGAGCAGCACCACTGTAACGGCTATTAACCCGTAAAAGGGATAACGGATGGAACGTTTTTCCAAAAATGCAGGCATTTTTTCAGCTCCTAACAGTAGTCATCACTCTTTTTTCTCAAATCGCTTTCTTAAATCCAAACCTAAATCAATTATACCTAAAATTCTTATAATAGAAAGAAAAATTGGAATGAACGCCAGTATAGTTACGACGACACGGACACCTTTTGAAATATTCCTTTGATAAAAAAGAAAATATAAAAAGGCAAATCCCTGTAACACCATGAACAATTCTAATATGTACGTTAAATTGATTAAGGCAGCATAATAGTAAGTACCCTTTTGAGGATGAGATAATAAATTTGCCGCCAGTACGATTAAATAGTACCAAAGCAGGCTTCTCGGTAAAGAAAGCTCCCTGAATTTCCCCCATGTTGGCGTCGGAATGCCGAACCTTTTAGCAATCGGAAAGCAAAGGAGTTGGATAACAAATACGGAAAAAATCGAACTCATGATTAACACACTTGGGGCTAAGACCTGAAGCATGTCCAGCATGTTCTCATTTTGGGTTACGATTTTTTTATATTGCTCTTCAGTCATCCCTGATTTCAGTAATTCCTGTGATTGGATGGTTGACTGTTTAAAGGCCTTCAGCAGCTCATGAAACAGATCGAACTGGAAAAAGGCAACGCTAATTACATAAAGGATGACTGCACCAATCATAAAGGTAAGTGTGCCTGAAATTAAGATACTTGTCCGCCCTTTATTTTTTTGAATAAAATATCCCATAACAGCGCCAGTTGTTCCATATATCAGCGTTATTGACAAGCCCATTAAAGAACCGGCAATAAAGGAAATAAAAAGGGCTGCAACAAAGAATGCTGCCGTAAACTTAATCTGATTCTTCGCTGTAAACATGATAAAAGGCAGCGGTAAAACAAAGTTAATGATAACGGCAAGCAATGGTACATAAATCGTTAATAACAATAGAACGGTAAAGGCTGCTAAAAGGATTGCACCCTCTGTTAAAATACGAGCATTTTTCACTTCTTCACCCCTAATATTTCTCAAACCTTTACCTTTTATTTTAGCTAGTAAAACAAATCAATTCAATAAATCAAGATAAATAAAAAAGGGCTGGATTTCTCCGGCCTTTTCAAAGATTTTATTTAATCGTTAGTAAATCCTGATACTTTAGTTCTTTCTTTAAGTAATTTAGAAATTCTTCCCGAAGGTCATCTCTGCGTAAGGCAAATTCAACGGTAGCCTGGAGGAATCCTTGCTTGTCACCCACATCATACCTTTTTCCCTCAAAGACATAGGCATACATCGCTTCTTTTTGGGCGAGCTCTTTTAGGGCATCGGTTAACTGAATTTCGCCGCCTTTCCCTGGTTCCGTCTTCTCTAAAAGTTCAAAGATTGCCGGGTTAATAATATATCTTCCTAAAATGGCAATGTTTGAAGGAGCAGAATCTGAAGCAGGTTTTTCTACTAAACCCTTAACCTTGTAAATTCGCTCTTCAATTTCTTTGCCTTCAATAATGCCGTATTTGTCGGTATCTTCAGCAGCCACTTCTTGGACGCCCAGAATGGTCGTTTTATACTCTTCATATTTTTCAATCATTTGCTTTAAACACGGTTTTTCAGAGTAGACAATATCATCTCCAAGGAGGACAGCAAAAGGTTCATTGCCAATAAAGCTTTTAGCACAATAAATCGCATGCCCAAGTCCTTTTGGTTCTTTTTGACGGATATAATGAATATTGACCATTTCAGAAATTCGTCGAACCTCAGCTAACAAATCAAATTTACCTCTTGCTTCTAATTCAAGCTCCAGTTCTACCGATTTATCAAAATGGTCCTCAATCGATTTTTTATTTCTTCCGGTAATAATTAAAATCTCTTCAATTCCTGACGCTACTGCTTCTTCAATTATATATTGAAGTGTTGGCTTATCTACAATTGGCAGCATTTCCTTTGGCTGCGCTTTTGTTGCCGGCAGAAACCTCGTCCCTAAACCAGCAGCCGGAATAATGGCTTTTCGTACTTTCAACTTTTTCTCCTCCTTCGCAGCGCTTTATCTGATTATATTCTATCATAGCATTGTTTCATTAATATTTTCTTAAAGAAATTAGACATTAAAAAAGGCAGCAGGGAGGAAACCCCTGCTGCCTTCATATTATTATTCTCCAGCCACGAATGGTAGTAATGCCATTTGACGTGCACGTTTGATGGCAACTGTTAATTTACGTTGATATTTAGCGCTAGTACCAGTTACACGACGTGGTAAAATTTTTCCACGCTCAGAGATGAATTTTTTAAGTAAATCTACATCTTTATAATCGATGCGAGTGATGCCGTTTGCTGTGAAATAACAAACCTTACGGCGTTTCGCACGACCGCCTTTGCGTCCTCCTGCCATGAAAATTCCCTCCTTCATGTTTTATTAGTCATACCTTAAGGTTTACTTTAGAATGGAAGATCGTCATCAGAAATGTCAATTTGACCATTACCTGCAAACGGATCATCATCCACACGTGTAAAACCTTGATTATTGTTTTGACGTTGATTCTGATTGCCACCGCCATAAGGATTTCCTTGCGGTTCCCTTGGAGGAGCTCCATAGAGATCGTTATCGTTTCTGTTGCTGCCGCCACCTGATGCATTTCTAGGCTCAAGGAATTGAACACTCTCTGCTACAATTTCAGTAACGTAAACACGTTTTCCGTCTTGACCTTCATAGTTGCGAGTTTGAATACGACCATCCACACCTGCGAGGCTGCCCTTTTTCAAGAAGTTCGCCACATTTTCAGCAGGTTTACGCCAAACAACACAATTAATAAAGTCCGCTTCACGTTCACCTGACTGATTTGAAAATTGACGATTCACAGCTAAGGTAAAAGTAGCAACAGCAACTCCACTTGGCGTATAACGCAAATCAGGATCCTTTGTTAAACGGCCCACAAGAACGACACGATTCATCATCAGAATCAACTCCTTTTCTCCCGGTTATGTTTCATGTGAAACATTTGTACCAGAAATATATATAAATCAATCTTACGCTTCTTCTTTAATTACGATATGACGAATGATATCTTCGCTGATCTTTGCAAGACGAGAAAATTCTTGAACTGCATCAGCTGAAGATGTTGTTTTAACGATTTGGTAGTATCCGTCACGGAAATCATTGATTTCGTATGCAAGACGGCGCTTACCCCAATCTTTTGATTCAGCAGTTTCCGCGCCATTTTCAAGAAGAATTGTGTTAAAACGCTCAACAAGAGCTTTTTTAGCCTCATCTTCAATATTTGGGCGGATGATGTACATAACTTCGTACTTGTTCATCACAGTCACCTCCTTTTGGTCTAAACGGCCCTAATAGGGCAAGGAGCAATTATTCATTACTCACAAGTTAAGATTATAGCATAGCTGTCCATTAAAAGCAACGGCCTTCACAGTTTGTCCAAATTTGGAATGACAAAACCCCGCCAAAAGGTGCGGGGTCAAATTTTCAAGCTTCAATTATACATTAAAACGGAAGTGGATAACGTCTCCGTCTTTTACTACGTAATCTTTACCTTCTAAGCGGACTTTTCCTGCTTCTTTTGCTGCGTTATGGCTGCCAGCTGCTAACAGGTCTTCATATGCAACTATTTCCGCACGGATAAAGCCGCGTTCAAAATCCGAGTGGATAATTCCGGCACATTGTGGTGCCTTCATGCCGTTTCTAAATGTCCAGGCCCGAACCTCCTGAACACCTGCTGTAAAATAAGTAGCTAGGCCAAGCAGGCTGTAAGCTGCACGAATTAACTGGTCTAATCCGGACTCTTCAATTCCAAGCTCTTCAAGGAACATTTGCTTTTCTTCCCCTTCAAGCTCCGCAATTTCTTCTTCAATTTTGGCACAAATCACAATCACTTCTGCATTGTCAGCAGCGGCAAATTCACGAACCTTTTGAACATATTCATTTTCAGATGGATCAGCAACATCGTCTTCCCCAACGTTCGCCACATAAAGAACAGGCTTAATGGTAAGAAGATGCAATTGCTTAACAAATTTCATTTGTTCTTCCGTAAATTCAACGGTACGAGCTGGCTTTTCCGCTTCAAAAGCTTCACGAAGCATGGAAAGAGCCTCAAATTCAGCTGCCGCATCCTTATCTTTTTGCTTGGCCAATTTCTCAACCCGGCTGATCCGCTTTTCAACGCTTTCCATATCGGCAAGGATTAACTCTAAATTGATTGTTTCAATATCCGAAATCGGATCCACTTTTCCAGATACGTGGGTAATATTTTCATCAGCAAAGCAGCGCACTACCTGACAGATTGCATCAACTTCACGGATGTGGGAAAGGAATTTGTTACCTAAGCCTTCACCTTTGCTCGCACCCTTTACAATTCCGGCAATATCGGTAAATTCAAATGCCGTTGGAACCGTCTTTTTGGGTTGTACTAACTCTGTTAATTTTGTTAAGCGGTGGTCTGGAACCTCAACAATTCCGACATTTGGATCAATTGTGCAGAAAGGATAGTTTGCCGATTCCGCTCCTGCCTGTGTGATCGCATTAAATAAAGTGGATTTACCAACGTTCGGCAATCCAACGATACCAGCTGTTAAAGCCATTCATGTCACTCCTCAAAAAATGTTATCTATAATAAAAAATTAGTTCAAAATTAATTAAAAAGCCTCTAACAATTATAGGCAACTACCGGCAAAAAAACAAGGACAAGAAAAACTGCCGCAGGCATAGCAGCAGTTAGTTTATTTTTCCAATATTAACGAGACAATCATACAGCGTACTTCCTAGTTCATTATCGGATGGTCTGCTGGAGGTCAGATTATTAACAGACCCGCCAAATTCTTTCCAAATTCCTTCATCGATATTGATTACATTTGGATGGGATTTTTGTAAAATCGAAACATACCCTTTCACTTCACCACGGTCGTTCCAAATCCGGACATAATCTCCTTCCTCAAGCTGCAAGTGTGTTGCAATATTTTGAGCCACTTCTACTTTCAACTTTGGTGTTTGCTTCCACACCTGATAGTTTTGTGAATGATTGGAACGCAATGGGTGGATCGTCAATAATTGATATGGATATCGATTAGCTAAATCTGGATTGCTCCATTTCGACTCATCCGGTACGGACAACTTTAATAAGCCACTATTACCTTTTAACCTCTCTAAGGTCGAGGTGAATTCAAACTTACCTGAAGGCGTTTTAAATTTACGATCCTGCCATGGTATCATTTTGACCGGCAGTTCTACTGTTTGTTCTTCCTTTAGTTTTTCAATGGTAATCCCTTTTTCTTCTAAAGGTTTAAGGGCCATTGCAAAAAATTGATCCCTTGTTAAATGGAACTCCTCACCGAAGCCGAGTCTTTCAGCTAATTGGGTCCAAATCCACAGATCTGACTTCGCTTCCCCGGGAGCGTCAACAAGCTTCGGACCGTAATTCACGTAATGATGGTACATAGAGGAATAATAAAAATCTTCTTCCTCAAAAACAGTTGTTGTCGGTAACACATAATCCGCTAGTTTAGCTGTGTCCGTCATAAATTGTTCAATCACGACAAGTGTTGGAACAGAGGCAAAAGCTTTAGAAACCGTATTAGAATCCGGAACCTGTGTCAACGGATTCCCACAGGTAACGACAATCATTTGAATGGCGGGGTTTTTTGCCGTTAGAATTTCCTCCGCCTGCTTCATAATCGGAAACTGTCGGTGCTGTTGTTTTCGGTCAGCAAGGGTCAGTTCATCAAAGGCAAAGCTTTGACCCACTTGACGATTCGCATAGTTGGCACCGCCTCCAGCTATTCCAATATTACCGCTAATGGCGACAAGTGCATCAATTAACCGAACCGAATTACCTCCATTTTCATACCTTTGCATTCCAAGCCCCATAAACACAGCTGTTGGTTTATCCGCAAATACCTTTGCTAACCTGGTCATCACCTCGATTGGTACCTCGGTCATTTTGCTTAGTTTTTCTAAAGTAATACCATTAAGAAGCACGAGTACATCATCAAACCCATATGTGAAACTGTCGATGAATTTGCGGTCTTCTAAGCTTAATCTAAGGATTTCTTTCATAATACCGGCAGCGAGGAGGCCATCCATTCCGGGCTTTATCGAAATATATTCATCGGCCATTTTTGCCGTCGCGTTATAAATTGGGTCAATCACAAATACCTTCGCACCCTGCTTTTTTGCTTCCTGCAATTTTTCAAAAAAATGCATATTGGTGCGTGTGACATTTCTGCCCCAAATGACAATGTTTTTACTGTTTAATACATCATTGGGTTCATGGCTCCATGCTTCACCAAAATCCCAGCCCTGGGCTTCAATTCCTGCCCCCCAACAGAGAACCTACAATTTCCGTAACTCCTCCATAGCAGTTAAAAAATCGTTGATCAAGGTTCTTTAGAATCCCGTTATTGGCGTAATCATGGCTGTGAAATACAGCTTTAGACCCATAGGTCTCTTTAATATCCTTTAATTTATTTGAAATTTCATCAAGTGCCTGTTTCCAAGAAATCTGTTGGAATTCACCATTTATTTTTTTCAAGGGATATAATAAGCGCTGCGGTGAGTTTGTCCTTGTTTCCAGCATCCTTCCGCGCCCGCAAATTTTCCCTTTTGTAATGGGATGGGCTGGGTCTCCGTCCACCTTGATGACTTTATTTTCTTCAATTGTCACATGGAAGCCGCAGCTATCCCAGCAATTCAACGGACAAGCCGATTGATAAACTTTTGCCAAACTATCCACCCCCAATTTATCTCTTTATCTTATAGATTAATATAACAAAAAAAAGAAGCATGAACTATTCCTCATGCTTCACCAAAATTTTCTTCATTTTACGGGAAAACTCTTTTCTTGGGATTAATACGCTGTGCCCGCAGCCTTCACATTTAATCCTTACATCCATTCCCATTCGGATAATTTTCCAACGATTGGTTCCGCATGGATGCTGCTTTTTCATTTCGACCACATCATTGAGGGCAAATTCCTTTTGCTCCATGTTTTAATACTCCTTTCCTTATTTCTTAGGCTCTGTACTATTTGAATAGGCAACAAGTTTAGGAAGGGGAATTTCAATTCCATGCTGATCCAATAAGAGCTTGATTTCCTTGCGAATCATTCTTGATATATAGACTTGCTTCATTGGCAGAGTTTCTGCCACTATTCTTAAAATTACCTCTGTTGAGCTCATATTTTGAATTCCCAAAAGCTCTGGCGTTTTAATTATATCTTCATAATGGTCCGGTAATGTCTCTAGCAGCTCTCCAATGACTTGCTCCGCCTTTTCAACATCTTCCCCATATGCAATGGCCACGTCTACAACAGCCACACTATTATTAATTGAAAAATTGGTCACCTGAGTAATACTTCCATTTGGGAGGATATGAACTTCACCTGTCCAGCTTTTAATTTTCGTCGTTCTTAATCCTATCGTTTCGACATTCCCTTCAAATTCTCCTACTCGGATATGATCTCCAACGGCAAATTGGTCTTCGAAGATAATAAAAAAGCCTGAAAGAATATCTTTAACAAGACTTTGTGCCCCAAAACCAACGGCTAGTCCGACAATCCCAGCTCCGGCAAGCAGCGCTTTCACATCAATCGTTAACACGGAAAGAATCATCAAAAATGAAATAAAGTAAACCACATAAGAAAGAACGCTATCCAGAAGCCTTGAAAGTGTTTCTTCCCTGCGCTCAACCGTCCTGAATGGTGAACGATTGCGAATTTTAAAGATATTATGAATCATGACTTTGCCAATTCGAATTAAAATATTAGAAATGATTAAAATGGCAATGATTTTAATTAGGCCTTCACCCATTGTAAGCCATGTATCTTCATTTTGAAATTTATCAATAATCTTTTGCATACCTTTTTCAGTAAAACTCATCTATACACCTACCTAACTTCCATCATCCATCTATTTTAACAAGTTTTCATTTTTTATTATAGTCTTGAGTTTCAAAAGGATTTTGCATTCTTCCATGTATAGAATTCCCAAAAAATCCGTATACTAATAAAAATATATTGTCAAGATTTTGGAGGGGACTTAATGAATCTCAAAGCAGGTTTTTTTGATCGGAAAGCCAAAACTCGTATATGCTATGATGATTTCCATGCAGCGGAAAACCTTGCTGAGGAATTACGTTTAAAAATTCCTGTTTCGTCAGAACGTCCCATTGTGTTTGTATGTATCGGCACGGACCGTTCGACAGGAGATTCCTTAGGTCCTCTTGTAGGAAGCCTGTTAGAGGAGAAGAACCTTCAATCCTTTTACGTTTACGGAACATTAGATGAACCGATTCATGCCGTAAATCTTAAAGAAAAATTAACTGAAATTCAAAATAAGCATGACAACCCATTTATTATTGGAATTGATGCCTGCCTTGGCCGTATTAAAAATGTTGGTGTGATCCAGCTTGGAGACGGACCTGTTAAACCAGGCGCAGGCGTGAACAAAGAGCTTCCTGCAGTTGGAGAGTTACATATTACCGGAATTGTCAATGTAAGCGGGTTTATGGAGTTTTTCGTTTTGCAAAATACACGATTAAATCTTGTTATGAAAATGGCAAAGACGATTGCAGGTGGGATCTATCAAGCGAGTCTTCCTAATCCAAAGGACAGCTGGAATGAGGTCAATTGGGAGTGGGAAGAAGAACAAACAAAAGCAATCGGTGATTAATAGCCGATTGCTTTTTAAAATGGATTAAAAGAAATGATGATAATTATATAGTACTGTAACGATCACTCCTGTTACGAGAATACCAGGGAGGAGGTTAGCAACTTTAATTTTTATCATACCAGTAAGATTTAAGCCAATAGCAAAAATCATCACCCCACCCGTCGCTGTCATTTCAACAATAAATTGATCCATTAAGGCCTGCGGCACAAAACGGTCAATTTGGGTGGCAAACAAGGCAATAAGCCCTTCATAAAGCAGGACCGGAACTGCCGAAAATAAAACACCAATTCCAAGTGTTGTCGTTAAAATCAGAGCAGTAAATCCATCAATAATCGATTTGGTGTACAGGACATCGTGATCCCCGCGGATTCCGCTGTCAAGTGCCCCAATAATTGCCATTGCCCCAATCACAAAGATTAAGGTTGCCGTTACAAACCCTTCAGAGATACTTCCTTTTCCATTAGAGCCCACCTTGCTCTCCAGCCAATGCCCTAAATCATTCAGCTTTTCTTCTAATTTAAAAAGCTCCCCAATTACAGCACCTATAACGAGACTTAAAATCACGATTAAGAAATTTTCACTTTTTAAGCCCATCTGCAGCCCCAGTACCATGACAGACAATCCAATCGCATACATAACGGTTGTCTTCATACTCTCTGGAATCCGGTTTAATAGTTTTCCAAGAAGACTTCCAATAATAATTAATGCACCATTTACAAGCGTTCCTAATAAAAACATTTACTGATTCCCCTATTATTCGTCTCTCGAAGTATTTAATAATAATAAATTATCATATTTTATTTTGAAATGAAAGATATTTAAAATCATTCTCAAATACAATATGTTGAATATATTAATAACTAACTTTCAATATATTGTATTGGTAAAAAAATAAACCATCTATTGATGGTTTAGACAGAGGATTCTTGGTCAAGAATTTCAAGGATGCGTTCCAAATCCTCTTGTGAGAAGAATTCAATTTCAATTTTCCCTTTATTTTTTGAATGCTTAATATTAACTGTGGTGCCAAACCGCTCACGAAGAAAATGCTCACGTTCCTGTAAAAAAACATCCTTTTTCTTTTCAGGCTTTTTTGTTTCACGTGAAACATTATCATTTAATTGTTGAATGAGTTTTTCAAGCTGGCGTACGTTTAAGCCTTCATTTATTACCTTTTCAACTAAAATCGGGAGCTTCTCCTTTTGACGTAGACCAAGTAAGGCACGGCCATGCCCCATGGAGATTTTTCCATTTGAAATTAACTCTTGAATTTTAGCCGGGAGGGAGAGGAGGCGGACATGGTTCGCCACATGTGGACGGCTTTTTCCTAATCGCTTAGCTACCTCTTCTTGTGTCAGTTTTAACTTTTCCATTAAGGTTTGATAAGCGATTGCTTCTTCAATTGGGCTTAAATCTTCCCGTTGAAGATTTTCAATTACAGCCAATTCCATCATTTGCTGCTCTGACAATTCGCGGACAACGGCAGGTACCGCTTGAAGCTTTGCTTCTTTTGCCGCCCTGAAACGTCTTTCGCCCACGACAATTTCATAGCCTTTAATGCTTTTCCTGACGACAAGAGGCTGGAGGATGCCATGTTCTAAAATGGATGCCTTTAATTCATCTATGGCCTCTTGTTGGAAGGTTTTCCGAGGTTGATACGGATTGGGACGCAATTCTTTCAATTTTATCTCTTGGACCGCTTCACCTTTATTAACCTCCATATTAGGAAAAAATGCATCAAGTCCTTTTCCTAATCCTTTAGCCATGTGAGACCACTTCCTTTGCCAAATCTAAATATACTTCGGCACCACGGGATCTAGCATCATAAGTGATAATGGGTTCTCCGTGGCTTGGCGCTTCACTTAGTCGTACATTTCTTGGAATAATCGTTTTATAGACCTTGTCCTGAAAATACTTCTTCACTTCTTCAATTACTTGTATCCCCAGATTTGTGCGGGCATCCAGCATCGTTAATAAAACACCTTCAATTTTCAAATCCTGATTTAAGTGCTTTTGAACAAGCCTAACGGTATTTAAAAGTTGGCTTAGCCCTTCCAATGCATAATACTCACACTGCACGGGAATTAACACTGCGTCAGAGGCTGTTAAGGCATTAATAGTTAGTAATCCGAGGGATGGCGGACAATCAATAATAATATAGTCAAATTGATCCTTTACGTCACCAAGAGCACGTTTTAGTCTGACTTCGCGTGAAATGGTTGGTACTAACTCAATTTCCGCACCCGCGAGTTGAATGGTTGCTGGTACAGCATATAAATTTTCAACAGACGATGGCTTTATGACATTCTTCACTTCAACGTCATCGACTAAAACATCATATATACACTGCTCTACCTCTGCCTTTTCAATTCCGATACCGCTTGTTGCATTTCCTTGCGGGTCAATGTCTACTAAAAGTACTCTTTTCCCTATGTATGCTAAGCAGGCGCCTAGGTTGACAGAGGTAGTCGTTTTGCCGACTCCGCCTTTTTGATTCGCGATTGCAATAACTTTGCCCACAATGTCACCTACCCTTTTTCCTAAATTCTTACTTATATTCTATCAAATATTCATCTATTAAACTGCTAATTTGCCATTACAAAGAAAATGACTATTTGCCATTTTCAAAAACAAAATGGCCATGGTAACTATTTTATCACGAAATAGATTTGTTTTTGTTTTTTTTCGAAAAATATTCATGCAATGGATTATTTCAATAAATACCATTATCATCCATTTAGAAGGATAATGACCCACTTAAATAAAAGGCTGTAATAAACTTGTCTGTTGATTTCCGCTCCAATCAACAGGGTTAAATAATCAACAATATCCTTTAACACTGCCAAATAAAAAAAGACCAAACAATTATTGTTTGGTTCATCTGTTATCTATTTTATTTTTTCTTCGGAATTCGAATGGTGAATTGGTAGAATTCATCAAACTCTTCTTCCTCCGCATTAAGATCTATTCCACTATCTGAAACCATCGATAAGGATTGCCTAATTGTATTTACGGCAATTCGCATATCCTTACTGAATGCTTTCCTTTTTGGCTTAGGCTTTTGATTTTTTTGTTCAAGCAGTTTGACAACGCGGTCCTCGGTTTGCTTTACATTTAAGTTTTTCTCCATTATTTCCTGTAAAAGCAGGACCTGTTTCTCAGGATTCTTCAAAGGAATCAACGCACGGGCATGACGCTCCGTTATAATTTTATTTAATAATGCTTCCTGAATCTCCTGTGGCAACTTGAGCAGCCGAAGCTTGTTCGCTACGGTCGATTGTCCTTTCCCAAGACGCTGTGCGAGAGCCTCTTGGGTTAAATTATGAAGCTCCAGCAGTTTGCCATATGCAATCGCCTCTTCAATCGGTGACAACTCTTCCCGCTGCAGATTCTCAATTAAGGCAACAGAAGCTGTTTCAGTATCGGACATATTCTTAACAATCGCCGGAACCTCATCCCATCCCAGCTTTTTCATGGCACGCCAGCGCCGCTCACCGGCAATAATTTCGTACCGATCTTTGTCAAATTGTCTTACAACAATTGGCTGGATGATTCCATGAATATGAATGGTTCGTGACAATTCCTCAATTTTTTCATCATCAAAAACCGTCCGGGGCTGGAAACGATTTGGAAAGATATTGTCAATTGGAATCTTCTTGATTTCTTCATTTCTATCAATTTCGATTTCTTTCTCAAGTTCTAGGTCTTGTTCTCCCTTTTCGCCAAGACCAAAAAAGCGTGTAAACGAATGCCTCATCCCCAACACCACCTTTACGAAACTCCCTATTATTTATTCTCTATTCGAATAATATCTTCCTGCCACTCAAGGGTATTTTTCAAAAATTGATTCTTTCCATTTCTTATTACTCAATCGGCATTTTACCAGGGGTACCTGGCTTACGCGGGTATTTCCTTGGCGTTTGTTTCTCTTTCTTAATGATCAAAATATTCCGTTCACTTTCTTCAATTGGTAATGTAAATGTAAACACCTTTTCCAATTTTCCGCCGAGGGTTGAAATGGCCTTTTGGCCAGCTTCTAATTCATCATTGGCATGTGCAGCCTTCATTGCGATAAAATGGCCATCCACTTTCACAAGCGGCAAACATAGCTCGCTTAAAACAGACATTCTGGCAACTGCTCTTGCCGTAACAACATCAAACGATTCCCGATAATTTGGATTCACTCCAAATGTTTCGGCGCGGTCATGGATAAATTGAACATTTTCTAATTTAAGTACACTTGCCAAATGGTTTAAAAATGAGATTCGCTTGTTGAGTGAATCAACAATAGTGATCTCTATTTGCGGAAAAGCAATTTTTAAAGGAATGCTCGGAAATCCGGCACCCGCCCCGACATCACAAAGATGAAAGGGTTTTGTAAAATCAAAATAAAAGCCCGCAGTTATGGAGTCGTAAAAATGTTTTAAATACACATCGGCTTTATCCGTGATGGCTGTCAAATTCATTTTTTCGTTCCACTCAACAAGGGTTTCGTAATATATTTCAAATTGCTCCAACTGCCTTGAGGAGAGGGTAATTCCCTTTTCCCCCAGCATGGATTCAAATTGTTCAACATTCATGTAAATATTCCTCGCTGTCTAGCTCCAGCGCCCTTGACCAAGGCGCTTCGGCATTTCTAATTTGAAACCCTAGCGATCCTGCCCTGTTCTAAATAAACAAGCAGAATGGAAATATCAGCAGGGTTTACCCCGGAAATTCTTGATGCTTGGGCAATCGATAACGGTTTAATTTTTTTCAATTTTTGTCTCGCTTCTGTTGCCAATCCGTTAATCGCATCATAATCAATATTTTCAGGAATTTTCTTATTCTCCATTTTCTTTAAGCGGTCAACCTGCTGAAGTGATTTTTCAATATAGCCCTCATATTTAATTTGGATTTCGACTTGTTCTTTAATTTCAGTATCCAAAGTAACATCACTAGGAGTAAGACCCTCAATATGTTCATAGGACATTTCGGGACGTTTTAACAGGTCAGATGCACGAATACCATCTTTTAGTTCACTGCCGCCCTGGCTTTTAATTAGATCCTGAACTTCCTTTGAAGGTTTGATGATTGATGACCATAATCGTTTCTTTTCAAGTTCAATCGCTTCTTTTTTAGCTAAGAAATGCTGATATCGTTCCTCACGGATTAGTCCAATTTCATGGCCAACTTCCGATAACCTCAAGTCAGCATTATCGTGGCGTAAAAGAAGACGATATTCTGCCCGTGATGTAAGCAGACGATATGGTTCATTCGTCCCCTTGGTAATGAGATCATCAATTAAAACACCAATATACGCATCCGAGCGGCTTAACACTAATTGCTCCCGGCCTAAAGCATTGAGTCCGGCATTAATTCCTGCCATGAGTCCTTGACCAGCTGCTTCTTCATACCCAGAAGTCCCATTAATTTGGCCAGCCGTGTAAAGATTTTTGACAATCTTTGTTTCGAGTGTCGGCCAAAGCTGTGTTGGCACAATGGCGTCATATTCGATGGCATAACCTGAGCGCATCATTTGAACATTTTCAAGACCAGGTATGGTTTTTAAGATTTGCTGTTGGACATCTTCCGGCAGACTTGTTGATAATCCCTGGACATATACTTCTTGTGTATTTCTTCCTTCCGGCTCAAGGAAAATTTGATGGCGCGGTTTGTCATTAAAGCGTACGACCTTATCCTCAATGGATGGGCAATAACGCGGTCCTGTCCCCTTAATCATTCCAGAATACATCGGTGAGCGATGGAGATTCTGATCGATTAATTGGTGGGTTTGTTCATTCGTATATGTTAACCAGCATGGAAGCTGGTCGGTAATGTATTGGGTTGTTTCATATGAAAAAGCTCGAGGTTGTTCGTCCCCAGGTTGAATCTCTGTTTTGTTGTAATCAATCGTATGGCTGTTAACCCTTGGCGGTGTCCCCGTTTTAAAACGAACAAGTTCAAAACCAAGCTCTTCTAGATGCTCTGATAGCTTAACAGCAGGCTGCTGGTTGTTTGGACCACTTGAATACTTTAATTCACCAAGGATGATTTCGCCGCGAAGGTAGGTACCAGTCGTAATTACCACTGTTTTCGCACGGTAAGTTGCACCTGTTTTCGTAACGGCGCCAACAACAGCACCGTCTTCGACAACCAGACGTTCAACCATTCCCTGTAAAAGAGTTAAATTCGATTCATTTTCAAGCGTGTTTTTCATTTCATGTTGATAGGCAAATTTATCAGCCTGTGCCCTGAGTGCCCTTACTGCAGGACCTTTCCCTGTATTCAACATCCTCATTTGAATATAGGTTTTATCAATATTTTTACCCATTTCCCCGCCAAGTGCATCGATTTCACGCACCACAATCCCTTTTGCTGGTCCGCCAACAGAAGGATTGCATGGCATGAAGGCCACCATATCGAGATTAATGGTAATCATTAATGTTTTTGCGCCAAGCCGTGCAGCCGCAAGGCCGGCCTCACAGCCCGCATGACCTGCACCGACGACAATGACGTCGTAACTTCCTGCTTCGTATTGCATTAAAAGTTCCTCCAATTTCCGAATGTCTCGGAATGTAAAAAAGTTTATTTCTAATTTTTACTTCCCTAAACAGAACTGTGAAAATAGCTGATCAATTAGGCTTTCATGGACACTATCGCCAATGACTTCCCCAAGCAGTTCCCAGACCCTTGTTAAATCAATCTGAACGATATCAATCGGAGTCCCCATCTCGACTCCGTCAATAGCTTCCTCTATCGAATGTAATGCCTGATTCAATAAAGCGATATGACGGCTGTTTGAAACATAGGTCATATCCCCGGCTTCAATTGAGCCGGCAAAAAATAATGAAGAGATAGCCTCTTCCAATTCGTCAACCCCACGGTCTTCAAGAAGAGAAGTTGTCACGAGCCTATGGCTTGCAGCCAGATCCTTAACCCGATCCAAATCAATTTTCTGCGGAAGGTCAGTTTTGTTAACAATGACAATCACATCCATATCTTCAACAGCCTTAAATAGATTTTCATCCTCCATTGTTAACTCATCAGAATAATTTAAAACGAGCAAGATTAAATCTGCCTCTCGTAAAACTTGTCGGGAACGTTCAACCCCAATCCGTTCAACAATATCTTCAGTCTCCCTGATTCCCGCAGTATCTAAAAGTCTTAACGGTACACCTCTTACGTTAACATATTCTTCAATGACATCACGTGTTGTCCCTGGAATATCCGTGACAATTGCTTTATTTTCATGAACCAAACTATTTAATAACGAAGATTTACCTACGTTTGGACGGCCAACAATAACCGTTGATAGGCCTTCACGTAAAATTTTCCCCTGCTGAGAGGTTTGCAAAAGCTTCATAATTTCTTCCCGTACATAAGCCGCTTTTTCCTTCAGCATTTTATGAGTCATTTCCTCGACATCATCATATTCAGGATAATCAATATTCACTTCCACATGGGCAAGTATTTCTAAAATCTCCTGGCGCAAACCGCGAATCAATCGCGATAATCTTCCTTCCATTTGCCCTAATGCAACGTTCATCGCCCGATCCGTTTTTGCCCGAATTAAATCCATAACTGCTTCTGCCTGCGATAAATCAATGCGCCCATTTAAGAAGGCCCGCTTCGTAAATTCACCCGGTTCAGCAAGCCGTGCTCCATTATTTAATATAAGCTGCAACACACGGTTTACAGAAACGATTCCACCGTGGCAATTAATTTCAACTACATCCTCTTTTGTAAAGGTTTTTGGCCCCTTCATAAGCGAAACCATTACTTCTTCCACCACTTGTCCATTTTCCGGATCAATTAGATGGCCATAATGAATCGTATGGGAAGCCATATCAATCAGCCTTTTCCCGCTGATACTTTTAAAAACCTTATCAGCAATTTTAAAGGCATCATCACCACTTAATCGTACAATTGCGATTGCACCCTCACCCATCGGTGTTGAAATCGCCGCAATCGTATCAAACTCCATTGTATTCACCTCTCTTACTTGCAAAAAATAATCTATAGAAGAAATGATATTTTGCTCCAAATTAATAGAATATCACATCAGTTTCAGTTAAAAAAGCAATCATAATTATCCACAACGACAGTTATTATCTTATATTTTAACTTATCCACATGTGAATAACAATAAAACAAACATTTTCATAAAAAAAGTTACGCACAGGATTTTAAAAACAGGTAATAGGAATTAGAGAATAAAAAAATGCACTTTATCGATTTGATAAAGTGCCTTTTTCTTTTTATTTAGATGGAGTAATAACAATGTACCGATGTGGTTCAGATCCATCTGAAAATGTCTTAACCCGTTTATTTTCAGATAACGCAGAATGAATAACTTTGCGTTCATAGGATGGCATCGGCTCCAAGGCCACGTCTTTCCCCGTTTTTACGGCCTTTTGAGCAAGACGATGAGCTAATTGAATCAACGTCTCATTCCTGCGGTTTCGGTAGTCTTCAGCATCCAAAATAACGGTCAAATATCGATTGGACGAACGATTGATGACAAGCTGAGTCAAATACTGCAAAGAATTTAAGGTTTGTCCTCTTTTTCCGATTAATAGAGCAATCTTTTCCCCTGTTAAAACAAAATTAACTTGTTTTCCTTCACGTTTTACTTCAATTTCAACCGGTGCTCCCATTTGTTCACTGATGCTTTTCAGGAAATTTTGGGCTTCCTCAATTGGATCAATGATTACGGTAACTTTTACCACTGCTGGGCGTGAACCAAAAATACCAAAGATCCCTTTTTTTCCCTCATCGATAATGTCGATTTCTGCGCGGTCCTTCGTTGTTTGTAATTGAGCTAAAGCTGATTCTACTGCTTCTTCGACATTTTGTCCTGTAGCAGTTACCTGTTTCACTTCTTTGCTCCCCCCGCATTGCCCGTGGATTGCGCCTTAAGTTCCGGGCCTTTTATAAAATAGGTTTGAACAATCATAAAAATATTTCCGACTACCCAGTACAACGAAAGTGCAGCTGGAAAGTTAAATGCAAAAATGACAATCATAATCGGCATCATCCAAACCATCATCGCCATTTGTGGATTTTGATTTTCTGTACCGGCCATCATCATTTTTTGCTGGATAAACGTCGTAATCCCTGCAACGATCGGTAAAATATAATAAGGATCCTTTTCTCCCAAGTCAAACCATAAAAAACTGTCCTGAGCGATTTCCCTTGTTCTCGAGATTGCATGATAGAAACCAATTAAAATCGGCATTTGAATGATTAATGGAAAACATCCGGCCATCGGGTTTACACCGTTTTTTTGGAAAAGTGCCATTGTTTCCTGCTGTAATTTTTGTTGTGTCTTTTGATCTTTAGAGCTGTATTTTTTTCTAAGTTCCGTTAACTGCGGCTGAAGTGCCTGCATCGCCTTCGAGCTTCTTGTCTGCTTAATCATAAGCGGCAAAATAACCAGGCGGATGAGGATGGTTACAACAATAATCGATAATCCAAAGCTTCCGCCAAGCAAATGAGCCACTTCTTTAATAAACCAAGATAATGGATATACAATGTATTGATTCCAAAACCCTGTACTTTCTGATGTGATCGGCTGCTTAATCTGACTGCATCCCGTTAAGAACAGGAATAAAGAAAGCATCCCCGACAAAAGTAATATTCTTTTTTTCAACCAAATTTCCCTCCTTGTCCAAGATATAAATATTTAATAAAAAAATGTTATTTATGTATATTTTTACTTATAAGTATTTTACCATTTTCCTGTATAAAATGTCTTATTACAAAGTAAAAAAGGGAAATACTCACCTTTATGTCCTTTTAACGTTTCTTTAAAACCTTTCCCACCTTTAAAACATGCGTTAAGCTCTTTTTTACTTCAAAGAAGTCCATTTCCGCTGCAGGTTTTCTCGCGATAATGATGTAATCATTTTCTGCATGGAGCTGATCCTTTAATTCAAAAATTGCCTGTCGAATATATCGTTTTATTTGGTTTCTGGTAACGGCATTTCCAATTTTTTTGCTGACCGACAAGCCAATTCGAAAATTTTCCTGGCCCTCTTTTCTTAATGAGTAGACAACAAATTGTCGATTTGCAAAGGAAACCCCCTTTTGAAAGGCTTCTTGAAACTCTTTATTTTTTTTGACCCTTAATTCCTTCTTCATCAAAACACCCTCAGTCTGAATAGTCTCAGTAATATTTTTCCCCTTAAATTAGAAAAAAGACCACTGAGACGTTTCAGTGGTCTAAGCTGATAATACTTTTCTTCCTTTTAGACGACGGCGAGCAAGAACTTTACGTCCGTTTGCTGAGCTCATACGACTGCGGAAACCGTGAACTTTACTATGCTTACGTTTATTTGGTTGATATGTTCTTTTCATTATATGACACCTCCCTGAGGAATAGCTATCAAGCTTAATGCCTTTGACAGTCTTATTTATTATAAAGAGGTCTACATAAGATTGTCAACCACCCTCCAGCTATTGTTCCTTATTTCCAATTTTTTTATCATACATGATTTTGCCGTTTTTTTTTAAAACTAAACTCAAGGGATCAGTTTATCCTCATATTTTTCTCTTGTGGATAAGTAATCGACAGTTTTTTTGCACCTTTCACAAGTTATCGACAGTTTTTTCACAAAGCCAATACTTGTGGACAATTTTTACCCACAGGACACACCTCTTGTGGATAAACTACGAAAAAGCATTGCACCTCTTGCTATTATTTGATATTATATTTGTGTTTTCACTCTGAATAACTTTGTCCTAATTTATCTTTATCCACAATTTGTGGATATCTTGTGGATAGGTTGTTCAAGCGTACTGCAGAAACTTGTCCACAGGAAGTGGATATTGTCGAAACTCCACTTTATTTCCTTATTATATATTTTTCCACAACCACTGTTTCGTATATTTATAAATTAATAGATTGTACAGCTTGTATAACTTGGTTTTTCACGGAACTTTCGGGGCTAGACTTTATTATTTAAAGTGAAGTTACACGATTTATCATTTTGAAAAGGAGGGGAAACTCGTTGGAAAATATTGCGGATCTTTGGAATGCAGCGCTGGCTAATATAGAGAAAAAAATCAGCAAGCCTAGCTTTGATACCTGGCTAAAGTCGACAAAGGCTCATTCCCTACAAGGAAATCTCCTTGTAATCACAGCACCGAATGAATTTGCGCGTGATTGGCTCGAGGAGCGCTATTCCCAGTTAATCGCAGGTATTCTCTATGAAATTACTGGAGAAGAGCTATCTGTGAAATTTATTATTCCGCATAATCAAAATGAGGAAGAAATGGATGTACCAGCGCCTCCAAAAAAGGCAAAAAAAGAAGAAGATCAAAATGACTTTCCGCAAAACATCTTAAATCCTAAGTACCTTTTTGATACGTTCGTAATCGGTTCAGGAAACCGTTTTGCTCATGCAGCATCGCTCGCTGTAGCTGAAGCACCGGCAAAGGCCTATAATCCTTTATTTATATACGGTGGAGTAGGATTGGGTAAAACCCACTTAATGCATGCGATTGGCCATTATGTATTGGATCATAATCCATCGGCAAAAGTCGTTTATTTATCATCAGAAAAATTTACAAATGAATTTATAAACTCGATTCGTGACAATAAAGCTGAAAGCTTTCGAAATAAATATCGAAATGTTGATGTCCTGCTAATAGATGATATTCAATTTTTGGCTGGAAAAGAATCAACCCAAGAGGAATTCTTCCATACTTTTAATGCTCTTCACGAGGAAAGCAAACAAATTATTATTTCAAGTGACCGTCCGCCAAGAGAAATTCCAACCTTGGAAGACCGTCTGCGTTCACGTTTTGAATGGGGGCTCATTACCGATATTACACCGCCTGATCTCGAAACAAGGATTGCCATCCTCCGCAAGAAAGCAAAAGCAGAAGGATTGGATATTCCGAATGAGGTCATGCTTTACATCGCCAATCAAATTGATTCAAACATCCGTGAACTCGAAGGTGCGCTTATTCGAGTTGTCGCTTATTCATCATTAATTAATAAGGATATCAATGCAGACTTAGCAGCAGAAGCATTGAAGGACATCATTCCAAGCTCAAAACCGAAGGTGGTTACCATTCTTGATATTCAAAGAATTGTCGGTGAACAGTTTGGCGTTAAACTGGAGGATTTTAAAGCAAAAAAACGGACTAAGTCAGTTGCTTTCCCGAGGCAAATTGCGATGTATTTATCACGGGAATTAACGGACCACTCCCTCCCAAAAATAGGAGAAGAGTTTGGCGGCAGAGATCATACTACCGTCATCCATGCCCATGAGAAAATTTCAAAAATGCTGCAGAGTGATTCACAGCTGCAAAAGCAAATGAAAGAATTAAATGAACTGTTAAAGGTTTAAATTACTCGGTTAATTATGTGAATAACTTTTACCCATTCATGCACAGTCTGTCCACATGTGGATAGGCTGTGTTTCCTTTGATAAAATAGGGTTATCCACATATCAACAGGCCCTACTAGTACTTCTACTATTTTTTTAAAAAATATTATTATATGTTATCGTCATTAAAAATATGCTTAATCGGAGGAATTTCTAAAATGAGATTTATCATTCAACGGGACCGCCTCGTTCAAAGTGTTCAAGATGTGATGAAGGCAGTCACTTCCAGGACAACCATTCCAATCTTAACGGGAATTAAAATTACTGCTGCAGAGGAAGGGGTTACCCTAACAGGAAGCGACTCTGATATATCGATTGAATCTTTTATTCCAAAAGAGGAAGCTGAGGATGAAATCGTTGAGATCCTACAAACCGGGGCCATTGTTTTGCAAGCAAAGTTTTTTAGTGAGATTGTAAAGAAGCTCCCGACAGATACTGTTGAAATTGAAGTACTTGGTTCGCTGCAAACGGTTATTCGTTCAGGAAAATCTGAATTTAACTTAAATGGTCTTGATGCAGAGGAATATCCACATCTTCCGCAAATTGAGGAAAATAATAAATTCCATATTGCAACAGATCTATTAAAAGCAATGATCAGGCAAACAGTTTTCGCTGTGTCCACCTCAGAAACACGCCCCATCTTGACAGGTGTAAACTGGAAGATCGAAAATGGGGAGTTAACCTGTATTGGTACAGATAGCCACCGCTTGGCATTAAGGAAAGTAAGAATTGAAGCAGAAAATAGTGAAACCTATAATGTGGTAATCCCAGGGAAGAGTTTGAATGAATTAAGTAAGATTATTGATGATTCCAATGAATTAATTGACATAGTGATAACAGAAAATCAAATTTTGTTTAAAGCGAAACATTTATTGTTCTTCTCAAGACTGTTAGAAGGTAACTATCCAGATACTTCCCGACTAATTCCAAATGAAAGCAAAACGGATGTAACTGTAAATACAAAGGCATTCTTACAGGCTATTGATCGTGCGTCTTTGCTTGCTCGTGAAGGTAGAAATAATGTTGTTAAATTCACAACAAATGAGGGAGGAATCATCGAAGTTTCTTCTAATACACCTGAGGTTGGTAAGGTCGTCGAAGAGATTCAAAGCCAATCGATTGAAGGCGAAGAATTAAAAATTTCCTTTAGTGCAAAATATATGATGGATGCGTTAAAAGCATTGGAGGGTACTGATATTTGTATCAGTTTTACCGGAGCGATGCGCCCATTCCTGATTCGCCCGCTTCATGACGAAACAACTCTGCAACTAATTTTACCGGTAAGAACGTACTAAAAATACCTAAGTACTGGATCTGGATCCTTTTCAAAGTCCAGGATGAATTTTCATAAAAAAGTATAGAGCTGCCACAATAAATGGCAGCTTTTTTAGATTTTTTTGTATCTAACTGATTTTTTTAGTAAAATAAAGTATTGAGACCATTTTTTGAAAAGAGTGATTAATTATGTCTGCCAAAATAGAAATAGATACAGAATTTATTACATTAGGGCAATTTCTTAAATTAGCGGATGTGATCCAAACCGGTGGAATGGCAAAATGGTTTTTAAGTGAGCATCAAATTATTATCAATGGTGAACAAGATCAAAGAAGAGGAAGAAAACTTCGTCAAGGGGACAAAGTGGAAATACCCGGATTCGGAGAATTCCTTATTACGGAAAAATAGAGGATGTTACGTTCATGTATATTGAACAATTAGCCTTAAAAGATTATCGGAACTATGAAACATTATCCGTTGAATTTGAAAATAAAGTAAATGTTATCTTGGGTGAAAATGCCCAAGGGAAGACCAATGTAATGGAGTCCATCTATGTTTTAGCCATGGCTAAATCCCATCGGACCTCAAATGACAAAGATCTTATTCGTTGGGATCAAGAGTATGCTAAAATAGAGGGTAGAATCCAAAAACAGTATAGTTCTTTGCCTCTGCAACTGGTGATCTCCAAAAAGGGGAAAAAGGCAAAGTGCAATCACATTGAACAACAGAAATTGAGTCAATATGTCGGGAACCTTAATGTCGTTATGTTTGCGCCAGAGGATTTAAACTTGGTAAAGGGCAGTCCACAGGTAAGAAGGCGCTTTATAGATATGGAAATTGGTCAGGTATCACCAGTCTATTTACATGATATGAGTCAATATCAAAAAATACTTCAACAGCGGAATCATTTTTTAAAAATGATGCAAATAAAAAAGCAGTCTGACCAAACAATGCTCGAAATATTAACGGAACAGTTTATTGAAACAGCGGTAAAAATTATTAATAAGCGATTTGAGTTCCTGCAGCTGCTTCAAAAGTGGGCAGAGCCTATCCATAGCGGCATCTCTAGAGGGCTAGAAACGCTTAAAATTGAGTACAAACCATCAGTGGATGTATTAGAAGGCCAAGATTTGTCGAAAATGGTAGCATCCTTTGAGGAAAAATTCAACAAGGTTAAAACAAGAGAGATAGAACGCGGGACAACTTTGTTTGGTCCCCATCGTGACGATCTATTGTTTTTCGTCAATAATCGGGATGTGCAAACCTTCGGATCACAGGGGCAGCAGCGGACAACCGCTCTTTCTGTTAAACTTGCCGAAATTGAATTAATTCATTCACAGATTGGCGAGTTTCCAATCTTACTCCTTGATGATGTGTTATCAGAATTAGATGACTATCGTCAGTCACATCTGCTAAATACCATTCAAGGAAGGGTTCAGACCTTTGTAACAACGACAAGTGTTGATGGAATTCACCATCAAACATTAAAAGATGCTTCAACATTTGAAGTAGAATCCGGTGTGATCAAGAAAGTGGATTGAGGTGGGAGTGTGTATATTCATATTGGGGAGGATTTAAATATCAGGGCAAGGGACATTATATCTATTCTAGATAAAGAGAGTGCAAAATCTTCTGTGATGGTAGAGGAGTTTTTACACCAGCATGAAGATAAAGTCATTAACCTTTCAAAAAACCCCTTTAAGTCGGTTGTAATAACATCCGACAAAATTTATTTATCCCCTATTGCTTCCGGGACCTTAAAGAAACGTTCAAGTCAAAAGAATTTATCGGATTAATAAATTACGAATAAATAATCTTCTAGCTTTTAAATAGATTGACTTTGTAAGAAAGTGCAGGTGAAAAGCTTTGACAATGGAACAAAACACAGTTCAAGAACAAGCATATGAAGCTGACCAGATACAAGTATTAGAAGGACTCGAGGCTGTTCGAAAAAGACCGGGGATGTATATTGGTTCGACAAGCGGAAAAGGCCTCCATCATCTTGTTTGGGAGATCGTTGATAATAGTATTGATGAGGCTTTGGCGGGATATTGTACTGAAATTAATGTCATCATTGAAAAAGATAACAGTATTACCGTAAAGGATAATGGCCGGGGAATCCCTGTTGGAATCAGGAAAAAATGGGAAGGCCTGCTGTTGAAGTTATCATGACGGTACTTCACGCCGGAGGGAAATTTGGCGGCGGCGGATACAAGGTATCAGGAGGACTACATGGTGTAGGTGCTTCCGTTGTAAATGCGCTGTCAACGGAACTTGAGGTTTTTGTTCATCGGGACGGTCATATTCACTATCAAAAGTATGAACGCGGAGTTCCAGTTGCCGATTTAAAGATCATTGGGGAAACCGATATAACCGGTACAATTACACGTTTTAAACCGGACGGAGAAATTTTTACCGAAACATTGGAATACGATTACGATACCCTCGCAACACGGATTCGTGAGCTTGCTTTCCTTAACAGGGGCTTAAGAATAACCATTGAGGATAAACGTGTTGAAAATAAAAAGAGTGAATACCATTATGAAGGCGGTATTAAATCGTATGTTGAACATTTAAACCGCACAAAGGAAGTCATTTTTGAAGACCCAATTTATATCGAGGGTGAACGTGACGGAATTAGTATCGAAGTGGCCCTTCAATATAATGAGGGATATACAGAGAGTATCTACTCCTTTGCAAACAATATTCATACTTACGAAGGCGGAACACATGAGTCAGGCTTTAAAACCGCTTTGACGAGGGTTATAAATGATTATGCTCGGAAAAATAGTTTAATTAAAGAGGCAGATGCCAATCTTTCAGGTGAAGATGTTCGGGAAGGTCTAACAGCTATAGTTTCGATTAAGCACCCTGATCCGCAATTTGAAGGGCAAACCAAAACCAAGCTTGGCAACTCTGAAGTAAGAGCTATTACAGATGCCTTATTTGCAAGCCATTTCGATAAGTTTCTTATGGAAAACCCTATAGTAGCGAAGAAAATTGTTGAAAAAGGTTTAATGGCGGCTAGAGCAAGACTAGCGGCAAAAAAGGCGAGGGAATTAACAAGACGTAAGAGTGCTTTAGAAGTATCCAGTTTACCTGGGAAATTAGCGGATTGTTCTTCAAAGGATCCTTCAGAGAGTGAATTATATATTGTTGAGGGTGACTCAGCGGGTGGTTCAGCGAAGCAAGGTCGTGACCGTCATTTCCAGGCAATTTTACCTTTAAAAGGGAAAATCCTTAATGTTGAGAAGGCACGCCTTGATAAGATTCTCTCTAATAATGAGGTACGGGCCATGATAACCGCCATAGGAACTGGAATTGGGGAAGACTTTGACATTTCAAAAGCACGTTACCATAAAGTTGTTATTATGACAGATGCAGACGTCGATGGTGCACATATTCGTACACTAATTCTAACGTTCTTTTACCGGTATATGAGGCAAATTCTGGAAGCGGGTTATGTCTTTATCGCCCAACCACCTTTATATAAGGTACAACAAGGTAAACGAGTCGAGTATGCTTATAATGATAAAGAATTGGAAAAGGTTTTTGCAGTGCTGCCAAGTGCACCGAAGCCGAATGTCCAACGTTACAAAGGTTTAGGAGAAATGAATCCGGAACAGCTATGGGAAACCACAATGGATCCTGCTAATCGCAGCATGCTTCAAGTAAATCTTGAGGATGCGATAGAAGCAGATGAAACCTTTGAAATGCTTATGGGTGAAAAGGTAGAACCGCGCCGTAATTTTATTGAAGAAAACGCAAAATACGTTAAGAATTTAGATATCTAAACAGCTCCAGCGCCTCGATGGATTGCAATAAGACAATAAGAAAAGAAAGCAACATGCTAGATTGATTAAAAGGGTAGAGGGGTGACCACTATCCTCCTTTTTTCGTTTACCTGCCTATCAGCGTGAACGTTTTAAGGCTATTTTCACCCCGAATAGGAGGTTTTCAAAAAATGTCTGAAACATCAAATCCTCAAATTAAAGAAATAAATATTAGTCAGGAGATGAGGTCATCTTTCCTTGACTATGCAATGAGTGTTATTGTTTCCCGTGCACTTCCAGATGTTCGTGATGGGCTGAAACCGGTACATCGCCGTATACTTTATGCAATGCATGATCTTGGGATCCACGCGGACAAACCCTATAAAAAATCAGCCCGTATCGTTGGTGATGTAATCGGTAAATATCATCCACACGGTGATTCAGCTGTTTATGAAACAATGGTTCGGATGGCCCAGGATTTTAACTATCGCTATATGCTTGTTGACGGCCACGGAAACTTTGGTTCGGTAGACGGCGACGCGGCTGCAGCGATGCGTTATACAGAATCAAGAATGTCTAAAATCTCTATGGAATTATTACGAGATATCAACAAAGATACGATTGATTATCAGCCAAACTATGATGGCGAAGAAAAAGAACCAGTAGTTTTGCCTGCTAGATTTCCTAATTTATTAGTGAACGGTACAACGGGAATTGCAGTTGGTATGGCTACCAATATCCCTCCTCACCAGCTTGGAGAAGTCATTGATGGGGTGTTAGCTGTCAGTCATGATCCAGAAATAACGACCCAAGAATTAATGGAAATCATCCCCGGACCTGATTTTCCAACAGGAGGTATTATTCTTGGACGAAGTGGAATCCGTAAAGCATACGAAACTGGCAGAGGTTCTATCACTCTCCGTGCAAAAGTAGAAATTGAACAAAAATCAAATGGTAAAGAAGTTATCATTGTTAATGAGTTACCATACCAAGTAAATAAAGCAAGGCTAATTGAAAAAATTGCTGAATTGGCCCGTGATAAAAAAATTGAAGGGATAACAGACCTAAGGGATGAATCCGACCGCAGAGGGATGCGTATTGTTATTGAGGTTCGTAAGGATGCAAACGCAAACGTTCTTCTAAATAACTTATATAAACAAACCGCACTGCAAACTAGCTTTGGTATCAATACCTTGGCCCTGGTAGACGGACATCCGAAGGTATTGAATCTTAAACAATGTTTAGTTTATTATCTAGATCACCAAAAGGTAGTTATTCGCCGCAGAACTGAATTTGAATTACGCAAGGCAGAAGCGCGTGCTCATATTTTAGAAGGATTGCGTATTGCCCTAGATAACTTAGATGCGGTAATTAACTTAATTCGCAGCTCGCAAACAACGGAAATTGCCCGGGAAGGCTTAATGACTCAATTTAACCTTTCTGAAAAGCAAGCTCAAGCTATTTTAGATATGCGTTTGCAACGTCTAACAGGGTTAGAAAGAGAAAAGATTGAGGAAGAATATCAGGGTTTAGTTAAGCTCATTGCGGAATTAAAGGCAATTTTAGCAGATGAAGAGAAGGTTCTAGAAATTATCCGTGAGGAACTACTAGAAATTAAAGAACGTTTCAATGATACACGCCGTACCGAGATTGCCACAGGCGGAATTGAAAATATTGAGGATGAGGATTTAATCCCAGTTGAAAATATTGTCATTACCTTAACACATAATGGCTATATTAAACGCCTTCCTGTCTCAACTTACCGTGCCCAAAAACGGGGCGGCCGTGGTATTCAGGGAATGGGAACGAATGAAGATGATTTTGTTGAACATCTCATTACTACATCCACACATGATACGATTCTCTTCTTTACAAACAAAGGAAAGGTATACCGATCAAAAGGATATGAAATTCCGGAATACAGCCGGACGGCTAAAGGAATTCCAATTATTAACCTGCTCGGTGTGGAAAAAGGAGAATGGGTGAATGCAATCATCCCTGTTGAGGAGTTTGTAGATGATTGGTTCTTGTTCTTTACAACAAAAGAAGGAATCTCAAAACGATCACCATTAACATCGTTTGCTCATA
>NZ_JAVGVR010000001.1:545000-560000 GCF_030938565.1 Bacillus salipaludis
CAGCTTGTACAGGATAGGTAGGAGCCGTAGAAGCCGGAGCGCTAGCTTCGGTGGAGGCGTCGGTGGGATACTACCCTGGCTGTATTGAAATTCTAACCCGCACCCCTTATCGGGGTGGGAGACAGTGTCAGGTGGGCAGTTTGACTGGGGCGGTCGCCTCCTAAAGAGTAACGGAGGCGCCCAAAGGTTCCCTCAGAATGGTTGGAAATCATTCGCAGAGTGTAAAGGCATAAGGGAGCTTGACTGCGAGACCTACAAGTCGAGCAGGGACGAAAGTCGGGCTTAGTGATCCGGTGGTTCCGCATGGAAGGGCCATCGCTCAACGGATAAAAGCTACCCTGGGGATAACAGGCTTATCTCCCCCAAGAGTCCACATCGACGGGGAGGTTTGGCACCTCGATGTCGGCTCATCGCATCCTGGGGCTGTAGTCGGTCCCAAGGGTTGGGCTGTTCGCCCATTAAAGCGGTACGCGAGCTGGGTTCAGAACGTCGTGAGACAGTTCGGTCCCTATCCGTCGTGGGCGTAGGAAATTTGAGAGGAGCTGTCCTTAGTACGAGAGGACCGGGATGGACGCACCGCTGGTGTACCAGTTGTCTTGCCAAAGGCATCGCTGGGTAGCTATGTGCGGACGGGATAAGTGCTGAAAGCATCTAAGCATGAAGCCCCCCTCAAGATGAGATTTCCCATAGCGTCAAGCTAGTAAGATCCCTGAAAGATGATCAGGTTGATAGGTCAGAGGTGGAAGCGTGGCGACATGTGGAGCTGACTGATACTAATCGATCGAGGACTTAACCATAGTCTTAAGGTGAACTCGTTTTTACTAAAACTTCTTCTGTATTATCTAGTTTTGAGGGAATGATACCTCAAATAAATAGTCTGGCAATAATGGCGAGAAGGTCACACCCGTTCCCATACCGAACACGGAAGTTAAGCTTCTCAGCGCCGATGGTAGTTGGGGGCTGTCCCCCTGTGAGAGTAGGACGTTGCCAGGCATAATGAAGGACAACCTGACGAGGGTTGTCTTTTTTGTTATTTGAAAAAAGAAGTGACCATTATGATATTGTATTTAAAATAAAGCTGTGTAAGTAAAATATTGATTTTGAATAACGTTTGATTGGAACGGAAAGCACGAAGACTCCTGTGGGAGTACGGAACAGGGGAGACCCCACAGGAGCGAAGCGACGAGGAGACTCCCCGGACCGCCCACGAACCGCTTGTGCCTGGAGCGGAAATCAACAACATAGTTTAACGGAGCCTAAACAAAAGCCAGGCTCCTAATGTCCTGGTCGTTTCAATTCATTAAATACTCATAAATAAGAAATGGACCTTTTTTTAGGGTGCTATTTAAAAAGGATTGAATAAATGGGAAATCCTGATTAGGCATCATCTTCGTTAACTCACTCCACCATTCCGTTTCATAGCGGGCAATCATACTTAAGTTATAAAGAAGCAGATAATGAATTAAAAGTTCCGGAAAATGGAGAAATTCACTTTTTCGAATAGGGAGAACTAAGTGCCCTTTTTCCAAATGATATTTAAAGGGTGAACTGTTTTTCTGAAATGACCCATTAAACATGAAAGAAAGTCCTTCTTCGGAAAAGGAAATAGGATGCATAGATTTCGATGTCAAATACTCCTTTAGTCGATTTTCTGTCATATGGTAATGGTCTAATAATTTATCAGGAATTTCAAATTGTTCTCGTTCTCCCTGGTAGGGTATGCTTGAAAATGTCCTCGTTCCATCCAGTAAAAAAAATAAATCATCTAATTCAGGAATAAGTCTTAATAAATCCTCCATAATGACCTTTTCCCCTTCCAATTGTTTCATGTGAAACATTTTTTCTGACATGAAAGGAAAGAGTCCATTTTTTTGTAGTTTCACCTCATCAAGGAAGAATTGATAATTTTGCTTTTTCCGCTTTCTTGTTGAAACACCATGCGCTAACACACTTGTTGTTTCTGGATATGCCGGGTCAATAGTTAAAATACATGCCTTAATTAAATGAACCAAACCGTAAAAGAGAAGAATCGGTTTAAGAATCAGCGGAGACTTCTCTGCTTGTTCATAATAAATCTGTCCATGTTCCAAATAATATAAAAGGGCGTAACCGTTTTCATAGCTTTTTTGCTCAGGGTTTTCGATCATGCGTTTTTGATAATTGCGTTTTAAAAATAGCTGACAATATTCAGCTGAAAAGAAACACGAAAAGCTTTTCCAGTCTTTATAAGAGATATCCAATCTAAGATCACCTTTTTTCAGAATAATCAAATTAAAACTAGTTCCTTGACAGTATTTTGTCCAATTGATAACCTACAAATAAAAAAATTTGTCCTGGAGGCCTTAAAAATGTGGGAAAATAAATTTGTAAAAGAAGGATTAACCTTTGACGATGTCTTGTTAATTCCAGGTAAGTCTGAAATTCTGCCACGTGATGTAAATCTTCAAGTTGCGTTATCAGAAAACGTAAAGCTTAATATTCCAATTATGAGTGCTGGGATGGATACAGTAACTGAAGCTGAAATGGCTATTGCAATGGCACGCCAAGGCGGTTTAGGCATTATCCATAAAAATATGACCATTGAACAGCAGGCCGAGCAGGTTGAGAAGGTAAAAAGGTCAGAAAGCGGCGTTATTACAGATCCATTTTTCCTCACTCCTGAACATCAAGTATTTGATGCAGAGCACTTAATGGGGAAATATCGGATTTCAGGTGTTCCAATTGTCAATAATGAAGAGGAACAAAGACTAGTCGGCATCATTACAAATAGGGATCTCCGTTTTATACAGGATTACTCCTTTAAAATTTCAGATGTAATGACAAAGGAAGATCTTGTAACGGCACCTGTAGGGACAACATTGAAGGAAGCAGAAGAGATTTTGCAGCAGCATAAAATTGAAAAGCTGCCGCTAGTAGATCATGATGGGGTATTAAAAGGGTTAATTACCATAAAAGATATAGAGAAGGTTATTGAGTTTCCGAATTCAGCAAAGGATCGCCAAGGCCGTCTATTGGCTGGAGGAGCTGTCGGTGTTACAAAAGACACCATGATGAGGGTAGAGGCACTAGTTAAAGCGAATGTGGACGCCATAGTAGTCGATACAGCCCATGGTCATTCTAAGGGTGTCCTTGATACAGTAAAACAAATTAGAAGTGCTTACCCGGATTTAACTATTATTGCCGGGAACGTTGCAACAGCAGAAGCAACAAAGGATTTATTTGAGGCTGGCGCCGATGTGGTTAAAGTAGGTATCGGACCAGGTTCTATTTGTACAACCAGGGTCGTTGCTGGTGTAGGAGTTCCTCAGATTACAGCTGTTTATGATTGTGCAACCGAAGCAAGGAAACATGGCAAGACCATCATTGCCGATGGAGGAATAAAGTACTCCGGTGATATCGTTAAAGCACTTGCAGCTGGAGGCCACGCAGTTATGCTGGGAAGTCTGTTAGCGGGTGTATCTGAAAGTCCAGGGGAAACGGAAATCTTCCAAGGCAGAAGATTTAAAGTCTATCGTGGAATGGGCTCGGTCGCTGCTATGGAAAAGGGTTCAAAAGACCGTTATTTCCAAGAGGATAATAAGAAGTTTGTACCAGAGGGTATTGAAGGCCGCCTGCCTTATAAAGGCCCATTGGCGGAAACCGTTTATCAGTTAATTGGTGGATTACGTTCTGGTATGGGATATTGCGGGACAAAAGATTTAGAAGCATTACGAAACAACGCTCAGTTTATTCGGATGACAGGCGCTGGATTAAAAGAAAGCCATCCACATGATGTCCAAATAACTAAGGAAGCACCAAACTATTCTTTATAAGCTAAGCAGTTTGTAACATAGTAAGGAGGGACCATACCGCCCTCCTTTTTATTTTTGGAAAACAAATAGGTCTTTGCTCTGTCTATGATTTAAAGGGGAGTTATGTTAAAATAACCAAGGTGTATAAATTCGTTGGAGGGCATTATAGTGAATAAATATTTTTATAAAAAAAGTATTCCAGGCTTATTGGCATTAATTATGTTTTTTAGCCTATTTTCAGGCTTAAATAAAGCAGAAGCACAAGCGCCATTAAAGGTGAATGCTGATAGTGCAATTATTGTGGACGGAGAAACCGGAAAGGTTTTATACCAACAAAATGCTGACAGTTTACTTGGTATTGCCAGTATGTCAAAAATGATGACTGAATATATTCTGCTTGATGCCATTAAACATGGCAAGGTGAAGTGGGATCAACAGTATTCTGTGAGTGAGCTTGCTTATAAAATTTCACAAAATCGAAACCTATCAAATGTTCCATTAAGACGTGATGGTAAATATACAGTAAGAGAATTATATCAGGCAATGGCCATTTACTCTGCCAATGCTGCAACAATTGCTCTAGCAGAAGTGATTGCCGGTTCAGAAACAAACTTTGTAAAAATGATGAATGATAAAGCGAAACAATTGGGTTTAAAGAACTATAAATTTGTTAACTCTACTGGTTTAAATAATGGTGATTATTTTGGCCAGCAGCCTGCAGGGACAAGAGCTGATGAAGAAAATGTTATGTCCGCCTATACGGTGGCACAATTAGCCTTCCGCTTGATTCATGATTTCCCGGATGTATTAAAAACAGCTAGTATTCCAACCAAGAAGTTTCGAGAGGGTACAGATGACGAAATTAAGATGGATAACTGGAATTGGATGCTGCCAACATTAATTTACGGTTATCAAGGCATGGACGGTTTAAAAACAGGAACTACTGATTTTGCAGGAGCTTGTTTTACAGGGACTGCTATGAGGGATGGAAAAAGATTTATTACAGTTGTTCAAAATGCGAAAGATGCAAATGGAGCTACAAGCGATAAAAAGGCCCGTTTTGAAGAAACAAGAAAAATGATGGACTATGCCTTCAGTAATTTTAGCAAGGAAGAGATTGTCCCTTCCCATTTTCAAGTGAAGGGTCATAAAAACTTACCCGTGATTAAAGGTAAAGAAGACAGTGTTAAAATTTACTCCAAGTCAGCCATTGATATGATGGTTCTAAATGGCGAAAAACAAAATTATCAACCAGAATTGGTATTGGATAAAAATAAAATTAATAAAAAAGGTGAATTAACTGCACCAATTAAAAAAGGTGAAACCATTGGCTATTTGACGATTAAATCCAAAAAGGGCGACAAACTAAGTTACCTGAACAGTCAAGGGGAAAAGAGCATTAAAGTGGATGTGGTTGCCGCACAGGATGTAGAGAAAGCAAATTGGTTTGTTCTCATGATGAGAGGAGTCGGCAGCTTCTTCGGAGATGTTTGGGGCGGCATTTCTAAAACAGTTAAAGGCTGGTTTTAGAGGAATCTTTAATAGCAAAATATTTTGTATAATCTGGTTGCATTTAGTGGATAATTATAGTAGATTATTAAATACAAATCCTTAATATGTTTAAAGCAATGAGAGGAACTAGTAGCAGGAGTTTATTCTTAAGAGAGCCGGTGGCAGGTGAGAATCGGTGAATGGCGCTTGTGAATCCATCCTCGAGCAAGGTATGGAACCCTCCGATAAGGGGGCAGTAAATACTTTCGGCAGAAACCGTTAATTTTTTTCAAGGTGGGCAGACTTTTTCTGTCAACCAGGGTGGTAACGCGGGTAACTCTCGTCCCTGTTTTTAGGGGCGGGAGTTTTTTATTTTTTAGGCGCTGTTAAACTTGCTGTTGTTTTACGCTCTAGGCACTTCAGTCAACAGGTGTAAAATCAAATGGTCTTTAACACGGCCTATTTTAAAAAAGGAGTGGAAATATATGCTTGATATTAAATTATTAAGAGCTAATTTTACTGAAGTAAAAGAAAAACTTCAGCACCGTGGCGAGGACTTAACAGACCTTGGAAAATTTGAAGAACTGGACCAAAAAAGACGCGATCTAATTGTTGAATCTGAACAACTGAAAAGCAAGCGGAACGAGGTTTCCCAACAGGTGGCCGTTTTAAAGCGTGAAAAACAGGATGCTGACCATTTAATTAAAGAGATGCGCGAAGTTGGCGACAGGATTAAAACATTGGACGATGAGCTCCGCGGTGTTGAAGAAATATTGGAAATGTTATTGTTAAGCATTCCAAATATTCCTCATGAAAGCGTACCGGTT
Source organism: Bacillus salipaludis (assembly GCF_030938565.1). GTDB lineage: Bacteria > Bacillota > Bacilli > Bacillales > Cytobacillaceae > Neobacillus > Neobacillus salipaludis_A. Next base: position 551,110 of record NZ_JAVGVR010000001.1, read on the forward strand.
GGGGAAACGGAAGACGATAATGTAGAAATTAGACAATGGGGTAACGTAAGGGATTTCACCTTTGAACCAAAGCCGCACTGGGATATTGCAGACCACTTGGGCATCCTTGATTTTGAACGCGCGGGCAAAGTCACCGGCAGCCGTTTCGTGTTTTATAAAGGCCTTGGGGCTCGTTTAGAGCGGGCGCTCATGAACTTCATGCTGGACCTTCATGTCGATGAACATGGTTACAAGGAAATACTCCCTCCATATATGGTGAATCGCACAAGTATGACAGGAACAGGTCAGCTTCCAAAGTTTGCCGAAGATGCTTTCTTAATTGAAAGCGAGGATTACTTCCTGATTCCAACGGCGGAGGTGCCTGTTACCAATCTTCATAGGGATGAAATCTTAAGCGGTGAGGAGCTCCCTATTCGTTATGCGGCGTATAGTGCATGCTTCCGCTCAGAGGCCGGTTCTGCAGGACGTGATACTCGTGGCCTCATTCGCCAGCATCAATTTAATAAGGTTGAATTAGTGAAATTTGTGAAGCCGGAAGACTCTTACCATGAACTTGAAAAATTAACGAATGATGCGGAGAAAGTCCTTCAATTACTTGAACTTCCATACCGAGTATTAAGCATGTGCACGGGTGACCTTGGCTTTACCGCAGCTAAGAAGTACGATATTGAAGTATGGATTCCAAGCTACGGTACGTTCAGGGAAATTTCTTCTTGCAGTAACTTTGAAGCGTTCCAAGCAAGACGTGCTAATATTCGTTTCCGCCGTGATCCGAAAGCCAAGCCAGAGCATATTCATACATTAAATGGATCCGGGCTTGCAATTGGCAGAACCGTAGCGGCTATTTTAGAAAATTATCAACAGGAAGATGGCAGTGTGGTGATTCCTAAGGTTTTACAGCCATATATGGGCAGCCGCAGTGTAATAAAGTGAAACTTCAATCAGTGGGGGGTTTTTTATCCCCCACTGATTGTTAGTTGAACTAATCGGGCTTTTACGGGCATTTGACCCCTGCAGACTCTTCTTGTCTACGCTAAGCATTGAAGTAGGGGTCTTAGTGCCCGTTAATGCGGGATAATTCCAGAATAAGGTATATTTCGGACGGAGTTTTTCCGTCCGAAAAATTTCATTATTTTTGATTGACAATGAGAAGAATATATGATAAATTATTTTTTGTTGTCACGGAGGAATACCCAAGTCCGGCTGAAGGGATCGGTCTTGAAAACCGACAGGCGGGTTAAACCGCGCGGGGGTTCGAATCCCTCTTCCTCCGCCATAACTTTACTTAAATCGCGCATAAAAACTGGAGATAAAAAAATCGTTACAATTTATTGTAGCGATTTTTTTATGCACTTTTTTAGTGTTAAGACAGTTTAAATGGGTCACTGTAGAGAAAAGGGGCAAGGAATCAAGCGTTGATAAAGGTTATAGTGCCGGTAAAGAAGGGAAAGTCAGGAGCACGGTCACTGACAAGCGTCCATAGTGCCCGCAAAGAGGAAAAAGTAGAGGATGCGGTCACTAAGAAGTCCACATAGTACCGGTAAAGAAGGGAAAGTCAGGAGCACGGTCACTGACAAGCGTCCATAGTGCCCGCAAAGAGGAAAAAGTAGAGGATGCGGTCACTAAGAAGTCCACATAGTGCCCGTAAAGAAGGGAAAGTCAGGAGCACGGTCACCGACAAGTGTCCATAGTGCCCGCAAAGAGGAAAAAGTAGAGGATGCGGTCACTAAGAAGTCCACATAGTGCCCGTAAAGAAGAAAAAGTCAGGGGCACGGTCACTGACAAGCGTCCATAGTGCCCGCAAAGAAGGGAAAGTCAAGAGCACTGGCACCAACGAGGTCTCATAGTGCCAAAGATAAAGAAAAAGTAGAATAAAGCCTCATGAACTCATTAAGAAAGCACATACTGGTTACCCAATATGTGCCTTTTCTTTATTTAAGATTTCATTTAGTTTTTCTTCGACCTCACGGCAAACCTTTTTAGCATCCGCTTCACTTTTCACAACATCCGTAGTGTCCATATCAATAATAAGGACTTCACTTGCATCATACTGATTCAATACCCACTCATCATAGCCCTTCCACACCTCAAAATAGTATTCCTTCAATTCAGGGTTAATTTCGAAGCTGCGGCCGCGCGCCATGATGCGGTCAATTACCGTATCAAACGAACCTTTCAAGTAGACCATTAAGTCTGGAGCCTTTTTAGGGAGCTCTTTTAATTCTTCCATCATATTTTCAACAAGCTCTTCATATATTTTAAATTCCAGGTCGGAAATTCTGCCGAGATTCTTATTTACATATGCAAAATACCAATCTTCATAAATGGAGCGATCCTGAATCGTGTAAACCGGTTCCCTCCAGTTAATGCATTCCTTCACTGTTTTAAAACGTTTATTTAAGAAAAATAACTGTAAGAGGAAAGGGATTCTTTTTGCATCCAATTCTTCTGGAGTCAATTCATAATAGAGCGGGAGAATTGGATTATCATCCACCGCTTCATAAAACACCTTACTTTCAATTCCTTTATTTTTAAAGTGTCCACTTAAGGTGTCAGCTACACTTGTTTTTCCCAGGCCAATCATACCACCGATAACAATACTCACGAACATCCCCCTGTTCTTATAATGTATTAGACCAACTGTTTTGTTTTAATGAATTCGATAGTTTTTTAATAATATGCTGTAAGTCCTCTTCATTTTTTACAAAATCTAACGCATCGCCGTTAAAGCGGAGAACGGGTATTTCTGGATGTTCCTGTTCAAAGCTTGCCAGAGCATTTTCATAATCAATTGAAAGCTGCTCTAAATACAATGGGCTGATATTTTTCTCAACCTCTCGTCCTCTGAGCTTGATTCGCTTTAATAACGTATCAAGACTAGCATTCAAATAAATAATGACATTAGGCTTTTGCATATCGGAAGTCAAAATTTGATAAATTTTGTAGTATTTCTCGTATTCTTGTTTATTCAGGGTCCGAGAAGCAAAAATCAAATTTTTAAAAATATTATAATCAGCTACTACCGCTTGATTTTTACTTAGATAATGAGTGCTGATATCCCCTAATTGTTTAAAGCGATTGCAGAGAAAAAACATTTCCGTCTGGAAACTCCATTCCTCTATGTTTTCATAAAATTTCCCTAAAAATGGATTCTCATCAACAATCTCTTTTAACAAAGCAAAATGAAAATGGTCTGAAATGGCTTTTGCAAGAGATGTTTTACCTACACCAATCGGCCCTTCAACGGTAATAAAGGGTGTATCCCCCATTGTATATCCTCCCTCTCCACTGCCTGATCTTTCTATAATGAACCAGTCTAAAAACCGGGTCTTTTTTACTGTCTTTTTAAAAGTGACACAAAGAATATTTTATCATAATCTTAAGCAGGAAGGGATATGGAATATTTTTTGAGATGTTAGTTTTTTATCGAATAAAAGAAAAAACTGCCGAATAGGGGCAGTTTATGCTCTTTTTGTTACGTTAAAATTGTCAACGATTAACAGCCAGTTTTGCGGGAAGGATAATCCTAATTTCCAATAGCTCATCCCCCGTAATTTTAATTCCTTAATTAAATCAAATTTTGCTTGGATGGAGCGGGCATCTTCAAACCAGACTTCATGCTGCTTGCCACTCTGAGTATATTTAAAAAACGGTGCTTGTGCCTTTGAATCATATTCAATTGGTACATTATGCGTGGCGGCAAGTTGAATCGCCTGTTGCGGGCTGACAGCTTTCGCAACTGAGCCTTGAACAAACGGCAATGTCCAGTCATAGCCATAAAGATTTTGCCCCATGAGAATCTTATTTGAAGGCATTTCACTGATGGCATACTCTAAAACCCTTCTAACAGGCCCTATGGGGGAAACCGCCATGGCAGGGCCGCCGCTATAGCCCCATTCATAGGTCATGATGACAACAAAATCAGAAATTTGCCCATGCGCTTTATAATCATGGCCTTCATACCATTTTCCTTTTTGCGTTGCACTTGTCTTTGGGGCAAGAGCCGTGGACATTAACCAGCCTTCATTTTTAAAGCGGGCCTTTGCCTTTCGTAAGAACGTATTATAAGCCTCACGGTCAGCAGGACGTAAATACTCAAAATCAAAATGAATATCTCTAAAGCCATACTTTTTAGCGGTTGCGACAATATTATTTAAAAATTTATCCTGAATGGCCATGTCTGTAAGTAAAATACGCCCCAACTCGTCACTAAATTGATCATTCTCCTGATTGTTAATGACCATCATCAAAACAACCTGATGGGATTTTGCAATCTCAGGGAAATTGTTTAATAATGGCTCTTTTAATGTTCCGTCGCGGTGGACCTGAAAGCTAAAAGGAGCCAAATAGGTCAAATATGGTGCTGCCTCTCTAGCGCTGCTTTCAAGGACGGGAGCAACAGTGGTCCCACGAGGTTCAACATAGGCATTAAAATCAGCAGGTCTTTTTTTCCCTTGAGGGATATAGAGCCGTAGACCTACAGAGAGCGGTTGTGTGGCTGATATACGATTAATAGTGGCAAGCTGCTGATAAGGAACTCCCACCTTTTGTGCAATACTATATAGGGTCTCTCCCTGTTTAACAGTATAAAAACTCCCGATAATTGGAATCACAATTGCCTGCCCAATTACAAGATTATTTGGATTTGGTAATTCATTCGCATCGATGATATCTTGAACGGTAGTACGATAAGCCTGGGCAATTGTTGTTAAGGATTCATTTCTTTGAACCACATGAATTTGCATGCTTTTCCCTCCTAACGCACATACGCTACAACAATCATATGAGCGTAAAAGAGGTTACATGATATAATTTTTAGCAGTTGCGGGCTGAATATTTGCTTTTAGTACATTTTGCATCATTGTTAAAGCATATTGATTATCTTGGTCATCTGCAGAGGCGATGCAGTTTTCCGGGACGTAAAGCTGAAATTCACGCATATAGGCGTCATTTGCGGTAAACAAAACACAAATATTTCCGGCAATGCCAGAGAGAATCAATGTGTTCACCTTTAATTGATGGAGCAGAGTATTTAGAGCAGTGCCGTAAAATGCAGAATGCTTTGGTTTAATTAAAAAATAATCATGTTCTTCCGGAAGCAATATTTCAAACACAGGCTGACTATACTGATTTCTACACAGTTCAATTATTTTTGTATATTCTGCCCGCCATAAATTATAGTGGTCATTAATAAAAATGACCGGTAGACCTTTTTCATTAAAGTTCTTCTTTAATTTTTTTATAGGATGGGCAATTTGCAGGGCCTTTTTTGCCAAAATTGGCCCGTGGGAAAAATCAAAGTTATTAATCATATCGATAATGATGAGTGCAGGATGGATATCCTTCATTAAATTACCTCCTCCTATTTTATAGTGTGGAAAGAGCCAATCAATCTTATCCTTGAAAGGAACAAATGATGACGGTGGATGTTAATCTAGATGAATACTATATGAAAGAAGCAATAAAGGAAGCGAAGAAGGCAGAGGCACTAAATGAGGTTCCGATTGGGGCCGTCATAGTCCTAGGGGATGAAATTATTTCCCGTGGCCATAATTTAAGAGAGAATGAACAATCTGCGATTGCGCATGCAGAGCTGCTGGCGATTGATCAGGCCTGCCGTAAAACAGGATCATGGCGACTTGAGGATGCTACCCTTTATGTAACATTGGAGCCTTGCCCTATGTGTTCCGGTGCTATTATTTTGTCCCGAATCAAAAGAGTGGTATATGGAGCACCCGATCCAAAGGGCGGTTGTGCAGGGACCTTTATGAATCTCCTTCAGGATGAAAGATTCAATCACCAAAGTGAGGTAACTCAAGGTGTTTTGGAGGAGGAGTGCGGCCAGTTGTTATCTTCCTTTTTTCGTGCAATCCGGGAGAGGAAAAAAGCAGAAAAGCGTAGGGAAAGGCAAGGGCAGATGGACGGGTTTACAAATATTGACATCGGATAAGCGTTGCATTTTCTCATAAATGTTAGTATACTAAAAAAGTGTCAGATATGACGCATTAAAAATTGTTATCAACTTTGCCGTGCTAGGCGGGGAGGTAGCGGTGCCCTGTACTCGCAATCCGCTCTAGCGAGGCTGAATCCCTTCCCGAGGCTCGTGACCTGTAGGGTCTGCCTTAAGTAAGTGGTGTTGACGCCCGGGTCCTGCGCAATGGGAATCCATGAACCATGTCAGGTCCGGAAGGAAGCAGCATTAAGTGGACGCTCTCATGTGCCGCAGGGTTGCCTGGGTCGAGCTAACTGCTTAAGTAACGCTTATGGGCGCCAGTCGAAGGAAGGTGCACGGCAGTTTAATTACATATTTTTTAGGAAATTACTCATCTCAGAAAAAATGGGATGAGTTTTTTTGTATATTCTAATATTTTCACTTCTTAATTAGATACGTTATAATGAAAAAAGCAGAAGCCTAGACAACAAAAGTTGATGAAAATTTGAGAAGGGGGCGATGTCCATTGGCTTATCAGGCTTTATATCGTGTTTGGCGGCCTCAAACCTTTATCGATGTCGTAGGACAGGAGCATGTGACCAAGACATTGCAAAACGCCCTGCTTCAACAGAAAATTTCACATGCTTATTTATTTTCAGGCCCAAGAGGAACAGGGAAGACCAGTGCAGCTAAAATCTTGGCAAAAGCGGTTAATTGTGAGCATTCGCCTGTTGCAGAACCTTGTAACGAATGTGCTGCATGTCGGGGAATTACTGATGGAACAATCTCGGATGTTTTAGAATTTGATGCAGCTTCAAACTCACGCGTTGAAGAAATGAGAGACGTACTCGATAAGGTAAAGTTCGCTCCCACTGCCGTCAAATATAAGGTCTATATCATTGATGAAGTGCATATGCTATCCATTAGCGCCTTCAATGCCTTATTAAAAACGTTAGAGGAACCACCCAAGCATGTAATTTTTATTCTGGCGACAACCGAGCCTCATAAAATCCCACTAACGATTATTTCAAGATGTCAGCGTTTTGACTTTAGAAGGATTACAGCAGGGTCGATTGTAAAGAGAATGAAGCTAATTGTTGATGAAACGGGTGTAGATTGCGAGGAACAAGCACTGCAAATGATTGCTAGGGCAGCAGAAGGTGGTATGCGTGATGCATTAAGCTTACTGGACCAGGCAATATCGTTTAGTCAAGACCGTGTAACAGTAGAGGATGCACTAACCGTAACAGGATCTGTGTCACAAGGATTTTTATATAAGTTGGCTCATGCTTTTCAAGAAAAGGATGTTGCAAGTGGATTAGAAGCGTTAGAGGAGCTTTTATTTCATGGAAAAGACCCGGCTCGTTTTATTGAGGATTTAATTCTATTCTATCGGGATTTACTTCTCTATAAGACTGCCCCCAATCTTGAGGAATCCTTAGAAAGAGTGACGCTTGACAATGAATTTCAAAAAATGGCGGAAACGATCCCTACTGAACAAATTTATCTGATGATTGACCAACTAAATAAAACACAGCAGGAAATGCGTTGGACCAATCATCCGAGAATCTTTCTAGAGGTTGCAATCGTAAAGTTGTGCCAAATCGAAACCAAACATTCTGATCAGGCTGCACCTGGGCAAATCTCTCAGCTTCTAGCAAAAATAGAACAGCTTGAAGATGACCTGCGGCAATTAAAAACGAATGGAATACAGGCAGCACAGGAAGCTCCTGCACCTGTACAAAAAACAGCACCTAGGACATCAAGAAAAGGATTCCAGCCTGCTGTTGGCAAGATAAATGAAGTTTTAAAACTTGCGACTAAAAATGATATCAATCAAATTAAAAGTAATTGGGCGGAAATGCGGTCACGGCTAATGAAATCACACGCAGCCTTATTAAATGAGGCTGAGCCTGTGGCAGCTTCGTCCACTGCTTTTATTTTAAAATTCAAGCATGAAATTCACTGCCAAATGGCCATGGATAACAACCGCTTTATTGAAACGGTCATGTCTGCACTACAAGAGTTAACCGGCCATCGGTTTACAATCCTTGGAGTGCCTGAAGATCAATGGTTGTCCATTCGGGAAGGTTTTCTAAGTCATCAACATGCTGAAGATGGAGAAGGGAAAGACTCCCAAGAGGGGGAGCAACCCCACATATCTGAAGCGAAAAAACTATTTGGTGCTGAATTTGTAGAAGTTATTGACTAATAAAAATGGAGGTAATGTAAATGATGCGTGGCGGCGGAATGGGAAATATGCAAAATATGATGAAGCAGATGCAAAAGATGCAAAAGAAAATGGCGGAGGCACAGGAAGAACTAGGTAAACAGCAAATTGAAGGTACTGCCGGCGGAGGGATGGTTACCGTCATCGTCTCCGGTCATAAAGAAGTATTAGAGGTTAAAATCAATCCTGAAGCTGTTGACCCTGATGATGTAGAAATGCTTCAAGACTTGGTGCTTGCTGCAACAAATGATGCACTTAAAAAGGCAGAAGAATTAACCAACAATACAATGGGACAATTCACTAAAGGAATGAATCTTCCTTTTTAATGTCCGACATTAGCGCTTGTAGGGGTGCATACGCATTTCTAAGGAGAGGAATAATATAAAATGCATTATCCAGAACCGATCTCAAAGCTGATTGACAGCTTTATGAAATTGCCAGGTATCGGTCCGAAAACGGCCGCTCGTCTGGCCTTTTTTGTCTTAAGCATGAAAGAAGACACTGTATTAGATTTCGCTAAGGCGCTTGTAAATGCCAAACGTAATTTAACTTATTGCTCAACCTGCGGTCATATTACTGATCAAGATCCCTGCTATATTTGTGAAGACGAGCGAAGGGACAGGAGTATCATCTGTGTTGTTCAAGACCCTAAAGATGTTATTGCAATGGAAAAAATGAAGGAATTTAATGGTTTATATCATGTCCTTCATGGAGCCATTTCACCAATGG
>NZ_JAVGVR010000001.1:565000-690000 GCF_030938565.1 Bacillus salipaludis
TGCGAAGCCGCAAGGCGAAGTATAGGGGCTGACGCCTGCCCGGTGCTGGAAGGTTAAGAGGAGGGGTTAGCGCAAGCGAAGCTCTGAATCGAAGCCCCAGTAAACGGCGGCCGTAACTATAACGGTCCTAAGGTAGCGAAATTCCTTGTCGGGTAAGTTCCGACCCGCACGAAAGGCGTAACGATCTGGGCACTGTCTCAACGAGAGACTCGGTGAAATTATAGTACCTGTGAAGATGCAGGTTACCCGCGACAGGACGGAAAGACCCCATGGAGCTTTACTGTAGCCTGATATTGAATTTTGGTACAGCTTGTACAGGATAGGTAGGAGCCGTAGAAGCCGGAGCGCTAGCTTCGGTGGAGGCGTCGGTGGGATACTACCCTGGCTGTATTGAAATTCTAACCCGCACCCCTTATCGGGGTGGGAGACAGTGTCAGGTGGGCAGTTTGACTGGGGCGGTCGCCTCCTAAAGAGTAACGGAGGCGCCCAAAGGTTCCCTCAGAATGGTTGGAAATCATTCGCAGAGTGTAAAGGCATAAGGGAGCTTGACTGCGAGACCTACAAGTCGAGCAGGGACGAAAGTCGGGCTTAGTGATCCGGTGGTTCCGCATGGAAGGGCCATCGCTCAACGGATAAAAGCTACCCTGGGGATAACAGGCTTATCTCCCCCAAGAGTCCACATCGACGGGGAGGTTTGGCACCTCGATGTCGGCTCATCGCATCCTGGGGCTGTAGTCGGTCCCAAGGGTTGGGCTGTTCGCCCATTAAAGCGGTACGCGAGCTGGGTTCAGAACGTCGTGAGACAGTTCGGTCCCTATCCGTCGTGGGCGCAGGAAATTTGAGAGGAGCTGTCCTTAGTACGAGAGGACCGGGATGGACGCACCGCTGGTGTACCAGTTGTCTTGCCAAAGGCATCGCTGGGTAGCTATGTGCGGACGGGATAAGTGCTGAAAGCATCTAAGCATGAAGCCCCCCTCAAGATGAGATTTCCCATAGCGTCAAGCTAGTAAGATCCCTGAAAGATGATCAGGTTGATAGGTCAGAGGTGGAAGCGTGGCGACATGTGGAGCTGACTGATACTAATCGATCGAGGACTTAACCAAGTCATATGTATTATATGAAGGTGAACTCGTTTTTACTAAAAACTTCTTCTGTATTATCTAGTTTTGAGGGAATGATACCTCAAACTTAATAGTCTGGCAATAATGGCGAGAAGGTCACACCCGTTCCCATACCGAACACGGAAGTTAAGCTTCTCAGCGCCGATGGTAGTTGGGGGCTGTCCCCCTGTGAGAGTAGGACGTTGCCAGGCATAATGAAGGACAACCTGATAAGGTTTGTCCTTTTTGCATTGGAATTAAGAGAGTACTGGGGCAAAGGGTATGGATATGGAATGTAGATGCCCAAAATCAGAAGGTAAACCCGGCTAAAGTAAAAAACTCCAAAAAAGTACGAAGTATTTGAAAAGAAATCGTGTATAGACATACACCCAATTCCGAAAGAGGGCATAAACTAAGAAACAGGAACCCCTGAAAAAGACTATTCAAAAAATTGTATACAATTGCTTATTTAGGGAAGAATGGGTGTATGGAGGTGGACAAATTGAGTTCAATTTTTGCACAAAAATATCATGAGGAAACATGTGTTATTTGTGATCAGCTAAAACCGAAAGGTATACATCTATACACGTCATTTATCTGCATGGAATGTGAAAAAGACTTAATTAATACAGAAACCAGTGACCCAAAATATAAATACTTTTTAAAACAACTAAAAAAGATCACTACACCGGAGATATTTTCTTAGCCAAGTCCTTTTAGGACTTTATTTTTTTGCAAACAAATGGGAAAGAAATCAATCTTTTGATAAAATAGATAAGACTCTTTTAAGGATGTAACGTAAATGAAAAACCAACAAAAAATCCCACTTTATCAAGCATTAGTAGAACACATCAACAAAAGTCCAATTTCCTTTCATGTACCGGGGCACAAATATGGAACAATCGCAAAGGATTATTTCGAGCAAATCCTTAAGCTCGATGCGACAGAACTCTCAGGATTAGATGATTTGCATTCACCTGAGGGAGCCATTTTGGAGGCTGAACAGCTTCTGCAAGATTTATATCAAACCAGAAGCAGTTTTTTTCTTATTAATGGATCGACAGTTGGAAATTTGGCGATGGTCATGGCGGCTTGCAGCGAAAATGATTGTGTGCTTGTTCAAAGGAATTGTCATAAATCGGTAGTAAATGGGTTACAGTTAGCGAAGGTAAATCCGATTTTTTTAGAACCAGAGATAGATAATGAGTGGAAAGTTGCTTCAGGTGTTCATTTACAAACAGTAAAGGAAGCAATTGATTTATATCCTAATGCTCGTGCATTGATCTTAACCTATCCTAATTACTACGGGATGGCTTACGATTTAGAAAGTATTATAAACTATGCGCATATACATAATATTCCTGTATTAGTAGATGAGGCACATGGACCTCATTTTATTGTAGGCAGTCCTTTTCCGCCTTCAGCTGTACAATTAGGGGCTGATATCGTAGTTCAATCTGCACATAAAACACTTCCTGCTATGACGATGGGATCTTATTTGCATGTAAATGGAAATCGAATTGAAATGGATAGGGTCAAAGATTACTTGCAAATTCTTCAATCGAGCAGCCCATCCTATCCGATTATGGCGTCATTAGATATAGCAAGGCATTATCTATCCTCCTACCAACAGGAGGATGTACTATATCTTTTAAAGGAAAGAAATCGATTTAAGGAATTACTCAAAAAGATTTCGGGTATAAAAGTCTTAACTTATCCGAATCATTTAGGTGACCCGTTGAAAATAACGATCCAGTCTACCAGCCATCTTAGTGGATTTGACCTTCAAAGCAAATTGGAGGAGCAGGGGATTTTTACGGAACTTGCAGACCCATATAACGTACTGATGATTCTCCCTTTGCTTAAGGAAAATCAAATCTATACTTTTGAAGAAACGGCGGGGAGAATTCAAAAAGTTTTAGAGGGTATTACAGATAATGAGATAAATATAGAAACTAAGAAGATTGAAAAAAAAATCTCGGGACTGGCCATCCCTTATAGAAAAATGGAAGATTTGAAGGAAAGAAAAATCCCACTCTTGGATTCAGTTGACCAAGTGTCTGCGGAAACCATCATTCCCTATCCCCCAGGTATTCCGCTGCTGCTAAAAGGGGAACGAATTACGGACGGACAAATACAAAATCTTGTGAAATTAATAGAGAGCGGTGCACGGTTTCAGGGCGGAAGCTTTTTACAAAATGGTCTAATAAGCGTATATAGGACATCTTAAGATTGGTTTTGGAGGTTTATTAAATGAAGAATGGAATGTTTATTACATTTGAAGGCCCAGATGGTGCAGGGAAGACAACCATCATTAGTATGGTTGCGAGGCAATTTGAGGGTGCAATACTGACAAGAGAGCCTGGCGGTATTGATATAGCAGAACAAATTAGAAGTGTAATCCTGAATAAGGAAAATACGGCTATGGATCCGCGGACAGAAGCTTTGCTGTATGCTGCTGCTAGAAGACAACATTTAATTGAAAAGGTAAAGCCTGCATTAGAGGAAGGAAAAGTGGTCTTTTGTGATCGGTTTGTTGATAGCTCTTTAGCATATCAAGGATATGCACGAGGATTGGGAATAGATGAGGTACTGAACATTAACCAGTTTGCCATCGAGAATATGATGCCTAATTTAACGATTTACTTTGATATTGAGCCTGAGGAAGGGTTAAAGCGAATTAATAAAAATAAAGGACGGGAAATTAATCGCTTAGATTTAGAAAATCTTGAATTTCACCAAAAGGTAAGGGAAGGGTATTATCATATTTTGAAGCGTTTTGCAGATAGGATTGTTAAAATAGATGCTTCGGGAACGCTAGATGAGGTATTCCAAAAAACAATTCAGATTATAAAGGATAAATTAGAAGAGACAAAGCCTTGAACTTAAGGCTTTTTTTCTATCTTTCAAAAAGAAAACAATCCCTTTTCTAGTATGTAAAGACACATAATACCTGTTATAATTATAGAAACGGAAGTCGGTATCGATAATTGAAAGGGTGAAACGAATGAAACTAATCATTGCAGTTGTTCAGGACCAAGATAGCAATCGGTTATCAAAGGCTTTGGTAGAGAATAATTTTCGCGCTACTAAACTTGCGAGTACAGGTGGATTTTTAAAATCCGGCAATACTACGTTTATGATTGGTACAGAAGATATTCGTGTTGATCGAGCTCTTCAAATTATTAAGGACAACTGCAGGGCCCGAGATCAGTTAGTAGCCCCGGTTTCTCCCATGGGTGGAAACGCAGACTCCTATGTTCCCTATCCCGTTGAGGTAGAAGTAGGAGGAGCAACAGTCTTCGTTCTGCCAATTGAACAATTTATGCATTTTTAATAGAAGAGGTTTCAAATAATGGCTAAGTTAAAGGACAATGTTGATTTTTAAACAAAGTTGATTGCAGCGGAAGGCACGAAGACTCCTGTGGGAGTACGGGACAGGGGAGACCCGCAGAAGCGAAGCGACGAGGAGGCTCCCCGAAACGCCCACGAACCGCTTGTGCCTGGAGCGGAAATCAACAACCAGGTTTAACAGAGCCTAAATAATAGAAGTGAGTGATGATTTTGGTTAAAACATGGGATCAGCTGGAAGTGGTACAGCCAACTGTATTAAAAATGATAAAAAACAGTATACAGAAACACCGAGTTGCCCATGCATACCTACTTGAAGGCATTAGGGGGACAAGCAAAAAAGATATTGCACTTTTATATACAAAAGCTCTTTTTTGTGAATCCCCGATGAGTGGGTATAAACCATGTGAAGCCTGTTCAAACTGTAAGCGAATTAATCATGGCAACCACCCTGATGTGCATATAGTTGAACCGGATGGTCAATCCATTAAAGTAGAGCAAATCAGAAACCTCCAGGCGGAGTTTTCAAAAAAGGGAGTTGAATCCCTAAAAAAGGTCTATATTCTGGCACATGCTGATAAAATGAGCGTCAGTGCCTCCAATAGCTTGCTAAAGTTCCTTGAGGAGCCAAGTTCGCAAACGACAGCCTTCCTGCTAACGGAGCAGCCACAGAAAATCTTACCTACCATTCTTTCAAGGTGTCAGGTATTAACATTCCAGCCGTTATCACCACATGCAATGGTGGAACAATTAATAGAAAATGGTGTTGATCCAATAAAGGCACCACTTCTTGCCCAATTAACGAATAGTCTGGAAGACGCATTGTCATTAAATGGCGATGATTGGTTTGCACAAGCCCAAAAAGTCGTGGTAAAATTATATGAGGTGTTGAAAAAAAATCCATTGGAGGCGATGATTATGCTCCAAGGGGATTGGTTTCCTCACTTCAAAGAGAAAGAACAGATTAATCGTGGTTTAGATCTATTACTTCTTATTTTTAAAGATTTACTATATATTCAGCTAGACAAGCAGGAGCAGATTGTTTATCTCGAAGATAGTGAACGGCTAAAACAATTTGCCTTGCAAGCATCTAGGCGGCGCTTAACCGATCAAATGTCAGCTATTCTTGAAGCAAAGAAAAAGCTTGCGGCTAATATGAATCCTCAGCTTATGATGGAACAGCTTGTGCTAAAATTGCAGGAGGGATCTTCGTTTGTATGATGTTGTAGGAGTACGATTTAAAAAAGCGGGGAAAATCTATTATTTTGATCCTGGAGAGCTGCAGGTTCAGAAGGATGACTTTGTGATTGTTGAAACGGTTCGTGGTGTCGAATATGGCAAAGCGGTTATTGCCAGAAAAACAGTAGAGGAACACGATGTCGTTCTTCCGCTTAAAAAGGTAGTAAGAATTGCTGATCAAAAGGATCGAATGATTGTTGAGGAAAACAAACAGGCAGCACAGGAAGCATACGAAACATGTAATGATAAAGTCAATGAACATCAGCTGGATATGAAACTAGTGGATGTTGAATATACATTTGACCGTAACAAAATCATTTTTTATTTTACCGCTGACGGAAGAGTTGATTTCCGGGAGCTCGTAAAGGATTTAGCAGCGATTTTCCGTACGAGAATTGAACTCAGGCAAATTGGTGTTCGCGATGAAGCAAAAATGCTTGGTGGAATTGGGCCTTGCGGAAGAATGCTTTGCTGTTCAACCTTTCTCGGTGACTTTGATCCCGTTTCGATTAAAATGGCGAAGGATCAAAATCTGTCATTAAATCCAACGAAAATATCTGGACTATGCGGCAGGCTCATGTGCTGTTTAAAATATGAAAATGATGAATATGAATCAGCCAAGGAGCAGTTGCCGGATATTGGTGAAATCATTGTTACTCCTCTTGGAGAAGGAAAAGTGGTAGGATTAAATATCTTAGAGCGGGTCCTTCAGGTGGAGCTAAAGGAACACGATCGGGTTCTCGAGTATACTTTGGATGAAATCATTAAAGAAGGTGCCTTTTCGATACAATCCACAGATTAACGAGGTGGAATACGTGGATAAAAAAGAGATATTTGATTCAGTTAGTAATATGGAAACACAAATTGGCCAGCTTTACCAACAGCTGGGGAATTAAAGCAGCATCTGGCTGAAATAATAGAAGAAAATCATTATTTAAAGCTGGAAAATGAGCATCTAAGGCGCCGTTTAGATGTGACCACGGAAAAGGAAAAGAAGGATGTCACCACGAAAAAAGGGGCAGCTCAAGTACAACCGAGTGATAAACCCTTTGATATTGGTGAAGGATATGATAACCTTGCTCGTCTTTACCATGAAGGGTTTCATATTTGCAATCTTCATTTTGGGAGCTTACGTAAGGAAGGGGATTGCTTGTTCTGCCTTTCTTTTCTAAATAAAAAATAAGAATCGGCCTTCCTTCCAAAAGGAAGGCTATTTTTATAAGTCAGGTGATATATTTGGTTTTTTTAAAAGATGATGAACGGCTTGATTATTTATTAGCAGAGGACTTACGAATTATTCAGAGTCCCTCTGTCTTTGCCTTTTCGCTCGATGCCGTTTTGCTGGCACGGTTTGTCTATGTCCCCATTCAAAAGGGGAACTTAGTAGACCTTTGCAGCGGGAATGGCGTAATTCCTTTATTTTTAAGCGTAAGAACAAAAGGCACGATTACCGGAGTGGAAATCCAGGAACGGTTATACGATATGGCAGTAAGAAGTATTGAATATAATGGACTGCAGGACCGGCTAAAAATGATTCACGGTGACATTAAGAACATGCCAAAGCTTTTGGGCCATGGGAATTTTGATGTGGTTACCTGCAATCCACCTTATTTTGTAACTCCATCAACGGGTGAAATTAATTTAAATGAGCACTTGGCCATTGCCCGCCATGAAATCCATTGCACGTTAGAGGATGCAATCAGCGTTTCAAGTCAGTTAGTAAGGCAGGGAGGGAAGGTGGCATTTGTTCACCGGCCAGGTCGATTATTGGATATCATTTCTTTAATGCGTAAATATCGTCTTGAGCCAAAAAGGATTCAGTTTGTGTATCCGAAGATAGGAAAAGAGGCCAATACTTTATTAGTAGAAGCCATAAAGGATGGAAGCCCAGACTTGAAGATATTACCTCCGATCATTGTCTATAATGAAGACAATGAATATACTCCTGAAATAAGAGGGATTTTATATGGAGAAAAATAATCACTTCTTTTATGTATTAACATGCGGGGATGGAAGCTTCTACGGAGGATATACAATTAATCTTGACCGGCGGCTAAAGCTCCATAATGATGGGAAAGGGGCAAAATATACCCGAGGAAGAGGACCGTTATCATTAACATTTTTCAAAACCTATGACAATAAGACTGATGCCCTAAAAGCAGAGTATCAATTTAAACAGTTAACGAGAAAGAAGAAATTGGAGTTTTTAACTAGGGAAACGGGTGGTAATGATGTGGCAGCAGAAGAGTTTTGAAAACGAGGAGCAAAAGGGGATTCTTTATCTCGTTCCAACCCCTATCGGAAATCTGGAAGACATGAGCGTTCGGGCAATTAGAATTTTAAAAGAAGCGGACTTAATTGCTGCTGAAGATACCCGAAATACAAAAAAACTATGTAATTACTTTGAAATTACGACCCCTGTGGTAAGTTATCACGAGCATAATAAGGAGACGAGTGGGGAGAAGTTGATTTTGAAGGTAAAGGACGGCTTAAAAATTGCTCTTGTTAGCGATGCAGGAATGCCCACTATCTCCGACCCTGGCTATGAGCTCGTTACGGCGGCAATCGCCGAGGAGTTAACGGTTGTTCCATTACCCGGTGCAAATGCAGCACTCACTTCCTTGATTGCTTCCGGACTTGTAACCCAGCCCTTCTATTTTTATGGTTTTTTAAATCGTAATAAGAAGGACAAACGCAAGGAATTAGAAAGCTTGAAACATCAGGAAGCAACAATGATTTTCTATGAATCACCACACCGTTTAAAAGAAACCCTGTCCATTATGCTGGAAATCCTCGGCGATCGAAAAATTTCCTTATGCAGAGAATTAACAAAAAGGTATGAAGAATTTATCAGAGGCAGTATTCAAGAGGCGGTGGAATGGTCAAATCAAGAGGAAGTCCGCGGTGAATTTTGTTTAATAGTAGAAGGCGGGAACCGAGTTGATGAAGAAACAAGCAGCTGGTGGGAGGATTTAACGATTGAGGAACATGTGAATCACTACATCACGCTAAAAAATATACCATCCAAAGAGGCCATTAAACAAACAGCAAAGGATCGCGGAGTGAATAAACGAGAAGTGTACCAGGCGTATCATATTGAGCATTAATTAAAAAAGCTCCAGACTATATTGTCTGGAGCTTTCGTCAATTTATTTTACTAATTCAAAAGAGTCTTGGATTTCTTTTAATAATACTTCTGCACCTTCACGGCTAAGAATTAATTTACCGCCGGCAAGTGCTAAGTTATCATCAGAAACTTCCCCTGTTACTTGGCAAGTCATGTTTGGCTTGTATTTCTTAAGGATAATGCGATCGTCATCCACATAGATTTCGAGAGCATCCTTTTCTGCAATACCTAATGTACGTCTTAATTCGATTGGAATAACTACGCGTCCTAATTCATCAACTTTACGAACAATTCCTGTAGATTTCATGTGTTATAATCTCCTCTCAACTTGTTTATCTCTATTTTTTCTTCGCCATTATTCGACAATATTTTCACAACTCAATAATACCAGCCATTCCCATATTCGTCAATTATTTTATTAAATAAATAAAAGGGAATTTTTTCATGTTGTAAAAAGGTTGATATAACAAGGTTTTGCCTGAATTAATATTCAGTTTTTTGGTTTTCACTTTTATTTTGATGCTGATCACAAATCATAATTTCAGCTCTTATAATTCGACAAATTTCTACAAATTTCTATATAAACCTACTTTTATTCCTCATAACCTTCGCAGAAAGTTCGACTTTTACGTCCGCCATTTGGGATAATGTAATTAGTAAATTTTCTCTAGTTATAGGTTTGTTGCACAATACAAAGTTTTTCGGTATATTTTGATGATATAAGAGGATAAAAATGGGGCAATAATGGTTAAGTAGAGTTTAAGTTTTGCCGATCATAGGAGGGGTAAAGATGGAGGAAAAATTAAAAACGTTTTATATTACAACACCAATTTATTATCCAAGCGGAAATTTACATATTGGACATGCGTATACCACAGTTGCGGGTGATGCAATGGCACGCTATAAGCGGATGCGCGGTTATGATGTCATGTACTTAACGGGAACAGATGAACATGGTCAAAAAATTCAGCGTAAAGCTGAAGAAAAGGGAATCACGCCTCAAGCGTATGTGGATGAAATTGTCGGAGGAATCCAAGAACTATGGAAAAAACTCGATATCTCTTATGATGATTTCATACGGACAACACAGGAGAGGCATAAGCAAATTGTCGAAAAAATATTTGCTCGGCTGCTTGAGCAGGGAGATATCTATTTAGATCAATACGAAGGCTGGTACTGTACACCTTGTGAATCCTTTTTTACTGACCGTCAACTAGTGAATGGAAACTGTCCGGACTGTGGCCGACCGGTGGAAAAGGTTAAAGAAGAGTCATACTTTTTCAGAATGGGTAAATATGTTGACAGACTTCTGCGATACTATGAAGAAAATCCTGATTTTATTCAGCCAGAGTCCCGAAAAAATGAAATGGTTAACAACTTTATTAAACCTGGTTTAGAGGATTTAGCGGTATCTAGAACGACGTTTGATTGGGGAGTAAAAGTACCAGGGGATCCGAAGCATGTCATTTATGTTTGGATTGATGCCTTATCCAATTATATTACGGCACTTGGTTATGGAACTGACAATGACAGTAAATATTTAAATTACTGGCCGGCAGATGTACACCTAGTCGGTAAAGAAATTGTCCGTTTCCATACGATTTATTGGCCCATTATGTTAATGGCACTGGATATTCCACTTCCGAAGAAAGTTTTTGCTCATGGATGGCTTTTAATGAAAGATGGGAAAATGTCTAAGTCAAAAGGAAATGTAGTAGACCCTGTAACCTTAATTGACCGCTACGGGCTAGATGCACTTCGTTATTACTTATTAAGGGAAGTTC
The DNA here is from genome assembly GCF_030938565.1 of Bacillus salipaludis. Classification (GTDB taxonomy): domain Bacteria; phylum Bacillota; class Bacilli; order Bacillales; family Cytobacillaceae; genus Neobacillus; species Neobacillus salipaludis_A. Next base: position 575,602 of record NZ_JAVGVR010000001.1, read on the forward strand.
CATTTGGTGCTGACGGAGTTTTCACACCTGAGGGATTTGTCGAAAGAATTAATTTTGACCTAGCGAATGATTTAGGAAATCTATTAAACCGCACCGTTGCAATGATTGAAAAATATTTTGCAGGAGTCATTCCTGATTATGCCGGATCTGTTGGTGAATTTGATGAGGCATTACTTCAAGTAAATCAGGAAACAGTAACAAAATATGAAGAGGCTATGGAGAAAATGGAATTTTCAGTTGCCTTAGCATCCATTTGGCAATTGGTAAGCCGGACGAATAAATATATTGATGAAACACAACCGTGGGCACTAGCGAAGGATGAAAATCGTAAAGGTGAACTTGCAAGTGTAATGGTGCACCTCGCTGAGTCATTATGCAGAACTGCGATTCTTCTTCAGCCATTTTTAACCCGGACTCCGAATGGTATTTTTAATCAATTAGGGATTACGGATGTCGGACTTAAGGCATGGGATAGCCTTGAAAAGTTCGGTTTAATTCCAAGTGGAACAAAGGTTCAAAAAGATGCTCCACTTTTCCCTCGGCTTGAGATTGCGGAGGAAGTTGAGTTTATTAAAACAAAAATGCAAGGCGGCACTACACCAGCTGTAGAGGAAAAGAAAGAAGAAAAACCAGAAGAACTTGCTGAGATTGCCATTGATGATTTTATGAAAATTGATTTACGGGTGGCAGAGGTTATTCAGGCGGAACCAGTTAAAAAGGCGGATAAACTTCTAAAGCTGCAGCTTGATTTGGGGTATGAAAAGCGCCAAGTGGTTTCAGGAATCGCTCAATACTATAAGGCGGAGGAATTAGTAGGTCAAAAGGTGATTTGCATTACGAACCTAAAGCCTGTGAAACTTCGCGGTGAACTTTCCCAAGGAATGATCTTGGCAGGTTCAAAAGACGGGCAATTATCACTTGCTACTGTAGACCAAACATTGCCAAATGGATCAAAAGTGAAATAAAGTTTCATACAAAAAGAGCCTTTAACAGGCTCTTTTGCTTTAAAAAAGTTTCACGTGAAACAATTTTCGAGATATTTCGGTGTTTTTAAACCTTTAATGACAGGGAGTTTTAAAATGTTATTCGACACACATGCACATTTAAATGATGAACAATACAACGAGGATTTGCAGGAGGTTATTATAAGGGCACAAGAAGCAGGAGTATCCAATCTTGTTGTTGTCGGTTTTGATCGACCAACAATTGAAAAAGCAATGGTTTTGGCTGATACATTTGATTTTATCTATGCCTGTGTCGGCTGGCACCCGGTTGATGCCATTGATATGACAGAAGAGGACTTACAATGGATCGAGGATTTAACTGCACATCCAAAGGTTGTGGCAATAGGTGAAATGGGGCTGGACTATCATTGGGATAAGTCTCCTAAGGACATCCAGAAAGAGGTATTCCGCAAACAAATCAGACTAGCGAAAAAGGTAAAGCTTCCAATTGTCATTCACAATCGTGAAGCAACGGCAGATATTGTTGAAATCTTAAAAGAGGAGGGAGCAGAGGAAGTCGGGGGCATCATGCATTGTTTTAGCGGCAGCACAGAGGTTGCGAAGGAATGTGTGAAAATGAACTTTTATATTTCACTTGGAGGTCCGGTCACTTTTAAAAACGCAAAAAGGCCAAAAGAAGTGGCTGCTGAAATTCCTTTAGATAAACTGTTAATTGAAACCGATTGCCCATATTTAGCACCCCATCCTTATCGCGGAAAAAGAAATGAACCGGGGTATGTGAAGCTGGTCGCTGAGCAAATTGCCGAAATAAAAGGCATAACCCTAGAAGAAGTAGCTAATACAACCACCAAAAATGCAAAAAAATTATTCGGCATAAACTGACAGAAAATGCTGTCGTAGTACCGAGAAACTTGTCCGAATTTTTTCGAAAAACAAAAAGTTCTACACGTCTCCTTTCAGGAATAGGATTACCATGTCGATAAGTTTTCCTTTGCATTCCATCCAACATTATGCATAATTAGAAATACGTTCACAGGAATGCAAGGGTTGACAGCCGACAGCGTGGTTCTTATTATTTACTCCAACAAGAAGGAGGCGTTTTTCATCGTATTCAAAAACATGAAAAACCTGATTTCCAGGTCTGTGAGCAAGAAGAAATGGCCCATTGTATTCACTAGTTTATTAGTTTTTGCCGGTGCTCTTAGTTTCCTTGTGTTTGAGGGGTCGAAGAAAACAGTGGCAATGACGCTTAATGGCCAAGAAAGAATCGTAAAAACACATGCAGATACCGTCAAAGAAGTATTCGACGAGCTAGGGTTAAAGATTCGCTCTCAAGACTACTTGTTTCCGTCTACAAATAGCAATGTAAAAGACGATCAAAAGATTGTCTGGAAACAAGCAAAACAGGTTACTATTGTGAAAGACAACGAGAAGAAAACGGTATGGACAACAGCCGATACGGTTGCTGAGCTTCTAAGGAATCAGAAATTTTCGATTAAGGAACATGATCAAGTTTTTCCAAATCCACAGAAACAGATTAGAAACAAGATGAAAATTAATATTAAGGCTGCCTTTCATCTTACATATGTAGATGGTGGAAAGAAGAAGAAAGTATGGTCCACTTCGACTACGGTCGCTGACTTTTTAACACAACAGGGGATTAAGCTAAAATCATTAGACCGAGTTGAACCGTCATTAACTGCGACAGTCAAAAAGAATAATGTGATTCACGTTATTCGAGTAGAAAAAGTCACCGATGTAGTGGAAGAACCAGTTCATTTTGCTGTAATAACAAAAAAAGATGAGAGCCTCGCTAAAGGTAAAGAAAAGACTGTCAAGGAAGGCCAGAAAGGACTTGTTTCAAGAGAATATGAAGTTTTCTATGAAAATGGCAAAGAAGTTTCGAGAGAACTAATTAATGAGCAGAAGCTTAAAGAGAAACAGGATAAGATTGTGGCTGTCGGAACGAAAGAGTTGGATTTACAAGTTTCCCGTGGTGAGCGTGATACCGGTAAAGAGTTCTATGTGAGTACAACTGCATATACAGCAGATTGTAACGGCTGTTCGGGAAGGACGGCTACAGGGATTAATCTTCGGGCCAATCCAAATGTAAAAGTAATTGCTGTTGATCCGAATATCATTCCGCTTGGAACAAAGGTTTTTGTGGAAGGCTATGGCTATGCTGTAGCAGCTGATACTGGCTCAGCTATTAATGGTTACAAAATAGATGTTTTCTTTCCATCCAGATCGCAGGCGTTTCGCTGGGGTGTTCGGAAGGTGAAAATTAAAGTCCTAAATTAAGCTTTTTTGTGCAGAGGATTCCTTCCTCTGCATTTTGCTTTTTTCCTAAATTTCTTTATACTAAGGAAAGCGTAAGCGCCTTTTAGGGCACCATCTGAACCATTTATAGATTCTTATTCTAATGTATGATGTTTTTCATTTATATAGACGATGGACATTACAAAAATGTTTCAAGTTTTTTTCAATTTTTTATTTTTTATGTTTTTTGGAGGAAATAATGAAGATTAAAGAAATTATTGTGGTAGAGGGCAAGGATGATACGACCGCCATTAAAAGGGCTGTAGATGCAGATACAATTGAAACAAACGGTTCAGCAGTAAATCAGGCAACAATTGAGAAGGTAAGACGTGCCCAAGAAACGAGAGGGGTTATTATTTTTACCGACCCGGATTTTCCCGGCGAAAAAATTAGAAAGACCATTACAGAAAAGGTATCGGGGTGCAAACATGCCTTTTTACCAAAGGAAGTGGCAATTGCCAAGAATGGGAAAGGGGTTGGAGTGGAACATGCCCATCCGGAGGCAATTGTTGAGGCTTTAAAGGATGCCCAAATGATGCGTGAAACGATTGTCGAAGAAATCTCCCAAGAGGATTTAGTCACAGCAGGTCTAATTGGCGGTGAAGGGTCGAAGGAACGCCGAATCAAGCTGGGGATGCTTTTAAAAATTGGCTATACAAATGGAAAACAGTTACATAAACGCTTAATGATGTTTCAAATCAGTAAGCAGGAATTCGCACAGGCACTTTCAGTCGTGCTTCAGGAGGAACAAAATGAATAAAGATATCGCGACCCCTGTTAGAACAAGGGCTATATTGGAGAAATACGGTTTTTCGTTTAAGAAAAGCCTAGGGCAAAACTTTTTGATTGATACAAACATATTAAAAAAAATCGTTGAATTTGCCAATATTACAGAAGATACGGGTACCATTGAAATCGGACCGGGGATTGGTGCCTTAACCGAGCAGCTTGCCCGCAGCAGTAATAAGGTAGTTGCCTTTGAAATTGATCAGCGCTTGCTGCCTATTTTAAAAGATACTCTTGACCCTTATTCCAACGTAAAGGTGATTCATCAGGATGTTTTAAAAGCAGATGTTAAGGAGGTCATTAAGGATGAGTTTCAAACTATTGATGATTTGATGGTGGTTGCAAATTTACCTTATTACGTAACAACTCCGATTATTATGAAGATCCTCGAGGAGCATCTGCCGATTCGCGGAATTGTTGTCATGCTCCAAAAGGAAGTGGCGGACCGAATTTCAGCTTCTCCAGGTACAAAGGATTACGGGTCACTTTCAATAGCTGTTCAGTACTATACGGAAGCCGAAACGGTAATGATTGTTCCGAAAACTGTGTTTGTTCCTCAGCCTAATGTCGATTCAGCTGTGATCAGGCTGACGAGGCGGACTACTCCTGCGGTTACGGTGAAAGATGAAGGTTTCTTTTTTCAAGTAACAAGGGCAAGCTTTGCCCAGAGAAGAAAGACATTGTTGAATAATTTAACTAGCCAGCTGCCGGATGGCAAGCAGAAAAAGGAACAAATCCTCGAAGCTTTAGGCGGATGCGGGGTTGATCCGACCAGAAGAGGGGAAACACTCTCCCTAGAGGAGTTCGGAAGGCTCAGTGATGCATTATATCCATATTTCAAGTAGAAGACCTCTTAGGGGGTCTTTTTTTGGTTTAGAAGGGTGTTTCAAGCCTTACCCCCATTCCGTCACAAATCTTCCGTATTCTGCATAGCCTATGAAAGGAACTTTATTTGAAAGGCCTTATTTGCTGGTCTTATTGGAGTGACAGCAATGGATTTAAAATTAATGGATGTTGTCGGCAGACAATCACATAATTGCGATATTCTCTTCCGAATTATAGATATTCGGGAAATCAACGGTCAAAAGATCGCCATCCTCTACGGTGAAGACTTTCGCTTAATTGCAGATGCACCCTATTACGATTTAATTCCAATTAACCAAACAGACAGAATGAGGATGACACAGGAATTTCGAACCCTGGAGGAACAATCGTACCGGCTTTTTACACAAGATGTTGATTTATTGAAGCACAGACAGGAATATGAAGCAACAGACGGGTATGTCAAATCATTTAATTACTTCCAAATTCCCGGTAAGGTCCTTCATTTAGATGGAGACCCAAATTACTTGAAGAAATGTATGGACTTATACGACAAAATCGGAATACCTGTCACAGGTATACATTGTAATGAAAAAGAAATGCCCGAAAAAATCGGTCAATTAATTGATTATTACCGTCCCGACATCCTTGTCATCACAGGACATGATGCCTATTCAAAAGCAAAAGGAAAAATGACCGATATCAATGCATACCGTCATTCTAAACATTTTGTCCAAACCGTTCGGGAAGCCCGCCGAAAAGTACCGCATTTGGATCAATTGGTGATTTTCGCCGGTGCCTGCCAATCCCATTTTGAATCGCTCATTCATGCAGGAGCCAATTTTGCAAGTTCACCATCAAGGATCAATATCCATGCACTCGACCCTGTATATATCGTAGCTAAAATTAGCTTTACTCCCTTTATGGAACGGATAAATGTTTGGGATGTATTAAGAAATACATTGACGGGCGAAAAAGGATTAGGAGGAATCGAAACAAGGGGAGTTTTACGGACTGGAATGCCGTATAATCCGGTTCCTGAGGAATAATTGAAAGCCTTTTTTACTCAAAGGGGCTTTTTTTTTATGATTGATACATATTTAAGGGAAGTTAAGGTAACCATAGAAATGTTGAAATTTAGAAGAAAAAGTAGAAGAAAAAATATTGACAATCTTTTTATCGGACTGATATAATTTTATATTTTGTTTGACAAAATGTTATACGCGTGGTATACTTTTACATAGTGAGGTGGACCGAATGCCAAAAACCTTAGCCGATATTAAAAAGGCTCTTGACTCAAATTTAGGGAAAAGATTGTTACTTAAGGCAAACGGAGGACGCAGAAAAACGATTGAGCGCTCCGGTGTTTTAGCGGAAACATACCCTTCAGTATTTGTCATTGAGTTGGATCAAGATGAGAATGCTTTTGAGCGTGTTTCATACAGCTATGCAGATGTATTGACTGAAACCGTTCAAATCACCTTTGAAGATGCATCAGGACACTTAGCTTTAAGCTAACATATAAGCAATGTTTGGGCGGTAAACGGTTGTTTACTGCTTTTTGCTTTCTTCAAAAATCGACATGGATGATTATAGATAACATGAAAAGATTAAATTCATACATACTATAAATACCGTGTGTGAAGAAAGGGGTTGTTTAGATGGGCAGAAGAAGAGGTGTCATGTCCGGTCAATTTAAAGAGGAGCTCGCTAAAGAGCTTGGCTTTTATGATGTGGTTCAAAAAGAAGGCTGGGGCGGGATTAAAGCCCGTGACGCAGGGAATATGGTAAAGCGTGCCATAGAGCTTGCTGAGCAACAGTTGTTGAACAAACGTTAACCAAGAGATCGATATCTTTCTGAAGTCAGTTTAAACCGATAGATTCACCACGGTCAGGCCAGGGAATAAACCCCCTGGCCTTTCATTTCTGCACTATTCTTTGTTAAAATGTTATATTTGATAGGATTATTTATCTATCACGTCTTACATTGGCCGTTTTGTGGTAAAATAGGACAAAATATGGAACTGTCAATTTTTAAAGTAGGTGGACGTTGTGAAGCTTTTAGTAAAAGCACCGGCCAAGATTAATTTATCATTAGATGTTTTGTACAAACGTCCTGATGGATATCATGAAGTTGAAATGATTATGACAACAATTGATTTGGCCGATCGAGTTGAGCTAAGTTTATTAAATCAAGATAAAATACATATTCTTTCCCATAACCGTTACGTTCCGGATGACCAGCGAAATTTAGCCTATCAGGCTGCGCAGCTGTTAAAGGACCGTTTTCAGGTCAAAAAAGGGGTTGTGATCTCCATTGAAAAGACAATCCCAGTTGCTGCAGGCCTTGCCGGCGGCAGCAGTGATGCAGCCGCAACATTAAGAGGTTTAAATAAGATATGGGGGCTTGGACTAACACTAGATGAGTTGGCTGAACTCGGGTCTGAAATTGGGTCAGATGTTTCCTTCTGTGTATATGGAGGAACAGCCATAGCGAAGGGTAGAGGAGAATTTATCACCGATCTCCCGGCTCCTCCCACATGCTGGGTGATTTTAGCGAAACCCTTTATTGGTGTATCGACAGCAGAGGTCTATCGTCGCCTTGACTTAAATGGAATGAAGCACCCAAACACAAATGGAATGGTTGACGCAATAAAAAATAATGATTATCAGCAGGTTTGTCAAAACGTTGGGAACGTTTTAGAAGATGTTACATTAAACCTGCATCCGGAGGTAGCCCTCATCAAGGATCAAATGAAGCGCTTTGGTGCTGATGCTGTACTAATGAGTGGCAGTGGGCCGACGGTTTTTGGCTTAGTTCAGCATGATTCGAGAATGCATAGAATCTATAACGGCTTAAGAGGATTTTGTGACCAGGTTTTTGCAGTGAGGATGTTAGGAGAACGCCACTTCCTTGATGTCTAGCGCAAGCGTCCTGCCCCTCGAGGTTGCTATCCTGCTCCTGCGGCAAAGCTTATTCAAGGTAGTACTGTTCACCTCGTCGCATGCCTGCAAGGAAGAAAATTCAGTGATGCTTGCATGTCGATGAAGTCAAAGAACGACTTCACCGCCAGGACCTAAAGCCTTGTCGGGGCTGAACAAGGCGCTTACGCTTTTCTTGATTAAATGCGTACGTTAGTGATATATTTTAATTAGAATTTTCGTCTTTTGGAGGTTATTATGAAGTTTCGTCGAAGTGAACGGTTGATTGATATGACGAATTATTTACTGGACCATCCTCGCCAGCTCGTGCCGCTGACATTTTTCGCCGATCGTTATGAATCAGCAAAATCATCTATTAGTGAAGATTTAGCGATAGTCAAAGAAACATTTGAGCAAAAAGGATTTGGAACCTTGCAGACGGTACCTGGTGCAGCTGGAGGCGTTAAATTCTTAGTGCAAATAAGTAAAGAAAATGCGAGGCCTTTTGTTCAAGAACTTTGTGAATTAATCGCTACTCCTGATCGGTTATTGCCTGGAGGCTATTTATATTTGACGGATATCTTGGGGGACCCTCAAATTGTACAAAAAGCAGGAAGGATTATTGCTTCTGCTTATTCTGAAGCTAAAATAGATGTCATCATGACTGTGGCAACAAAAGGGATTCCGCTTGCCTATGCAGTGGCAAGTCAATTAAATGCTCCTGTTGTAATTGTCAGAAGGGACAGCAAAGTGACGGAGGGACCGACGGTAAGCATTAATTATGTCTCTGGTTCAACCAAAAGAATTCAAACAATGGTTCTTTCCAAGAGAAGCCTAACAGAAGGCTCCCGGGTCTTGATTGTCGATGATTTCATGAAAGCTGGCGGAACAGTTATCGGCATGATTAGTTTATTAGAGGAATTTAATGCTACAGTAGCCGGGATTGCTGTTTTAGTTGAAGCGGAAAAAATTGAAGAGCGCCTGGTTGATAACTATTTATCTCTTGTTCAATTATCGGATGTTGATTTAAAGGAAAAAAAGATTAATGTTAAAGAAGGTAACTATTTTACACTTGAATAAATAGGAGGGTTTTACATATGGAAATCGTTCAAACAAATCAAGCCCCAGCAGCAATTGGTCCATATTCTCAAGGTATTGTTGTCAATAATTTGTTCTACAGCTCTGGTCAAATTCCACTAACAGCGGAAGGTACTTTGGCTGAAGGAGATATTAAGGTACAAACCCACCAGGTATTTAAAAATTTACAAGCAGTACTAGAAGCTGCTGGTGCATCATTAGAGACAGTTGTAAAAGCCACTGTTTTTATTAAAAATATGGAAGAATTTGCACAGCTTAATGAAGTGTATGGAGAGTACTTCCACACGCATAAACCTGCACGCTCATGTGTCGAAGTAGCCAGATTACCTAAAGATGTATTAGTTGAGATCGAAGTAGTAGCGCTCGTGAAATAGACGAGTGCTTTTTTATTTGTACGGAGGAAAATATTTATTATTTTGTCTTAAAATGTAAGAAAATTACCGTTTTTTACAGAAGTTCACTTTTTTGCCCTAATTTTTCTAAAAAATTTTAAAATTAAAGAAGGAAAACCAAGATTTCTGTTGAATTTATTAATCTAGCTTTTTATCTAGAAGAAAAGGGTGTGAGCACATGGAAGTAACTGACGTAAGATTACGCCGCGTTAATACGGATGGAAGAATGAGAGCGATTGCATCAATCACATTAGACAATGAGTTTGTTGTTCATGACATCCGTGTTATCGATGGAAACAACGGTTTATTTGTAGCTATGCCAAGTAAACGTACTCCAGACGGAGAATTTCGTGACATTGCGCATCCAATCAATTCAGGAACACGCGGAAAAATCCAAGAAGCTGTTTTGGCAGAGTACCACCGCTTAGGTGAATTGGAAATTGAATTTGAAGAAGCCGGAGCTTCCTAAGGATTTTGACAACTAGGGCCTTTCTTCCACGTAAGGCTCTTTTTATTTTTTAGATTCTTCGCTAATTGCCCCCTCTATCAGTCCTCTAAGCAGCACTCCAAATAACAAATTAAGACACTTTCGGAACATTCCTTGAAAAGGCAAGCAATTTGCGTTAATATTTTTAATGGATAAAAAGGTAAATTGGAGGCATGTTCATGTCTAATCGTTATGCTGTGATTTTAGCCGCTGGACAAGGAACGCGGATGAAATCAAAGCTCTATAAAGTGTTGCACCAGGTTTGTGGAAAACCAATGGTTCAGCATGTGGTGGATCAAATAACAAAGCTGGATATAGAAGAAATGGTCACGATTATCGGGCATGGAGCAGAAATGGTAAAAGCCCAAATAGGCGATAAAAGCCTTTATGCTCTTCAAGAACAACAGCTTGGAACAGCACATGCGGTCATTCAAGCTCAAGAAATGCTCGCTGGTAAAAAAGGAACAACCATTGTTGTCTGCGGTGATACTCCATTAATTCGCGCAGAAACGATGGAAGCCTTATTTAACCATCATCAAGAACTAGCTGCAAAGGCAACCATTCTGACTGCGAGGATTGAAGACCCAACAGGCTATGGCCGGATCATTCGAAACGAAAGCGGATTGGTTGAAAAAATCGTTGAACACAAAGATGCCACAGATGCAGAGCGGGCCATTAAGGAAATTAATACTGGAACATATTGTTTCGACAATGAAGCTCTTTTTGAGGCATTAACAAAGGTCTCAAATGATAATGTTCAAGGGGAATACTATTTACCGGATGTTATCGAGATTCTAAAGGAACAAGGTGAAATTGTTACCGCTTTCCAAACGGATAAGTTTGAAGAAACGATTGGCGTGAATGACAGAATCGCTCTTAGCACTGCAGAGCGAATTATGCGAAACCGGATTAATGAAGAACATATGAGGAATGGTGTAACACTCATCGATCCCGATAACACCTATATTGAGACAGATGTACAAATTGGCCAGGATACTGTGATTTATCCGGGGACCATCCTGAAGGGTAGAACGATCATTGGTTCTGATTGCCAAATTGGCCCGCATTCTGAGATTGATACTTGTGAAATCGGGAATGGAACAGTTATCCGTCAATCTACTGCTAATAAAAGTTCAATTGGCGCAAATGTCAATATTGGGCCGTTTGCCCATATTCGGCCTGATTCAGCCATTCAAGATGAAGTGAAGATTGGAAACTTCGTTGAAATTAAGAAAGCTGTATTTGGTAAGGGAAGCAAAGCCTCTCATTTAAGTTATATCGGAGATGCAGAAGTGGGTAATAATGTAAACATCGGCTGTGGTTCCATCACGGTTAACTATGATGGTAAAAATAAATATTTAACCAAAATAGAAGATGATGTCTTTGTTGGCTGTAATTCAAATCTTGTTGCTCCTGTTACAGTTGGGAAGGGTGCATATGTTGCTGCAGGTTCTACCATCACCATGGATGTACCTGGGGAGGCATTGTCCATTGCCCGTGCGAAGCAAGTAAATAAGGAAAACTACGTTCAAAAGCTTAATTTGAAAAAATAAGCAAAAATAATGGAGGACCATCATGTCAAATCAATATTTAGATCCAAATTTAAAGGTATTCAGTTTAAATTCTAATCTTCCCTTGGCAAGAGAAATTGCAAAAGTAATCGGTGTAGAGCTTGGAAAGTGCTCAGTAACAAGATTTAGTGACGGGGAAATTCAAATTAATATTGAAGAAAGTATCCGCGGATGTGATGTGTACGTAATCCAGTCAACGAGCAATCCGATTAATGAGAATCTCATGGAATTATTAATTATGATTGACGCATTAAAAAGAGCATCTGCAAAAACGATTAATATTGTTATGCCTTATTATGGTTATGCTCGTCAAGATCGTAAAGCACGTGCCCGTGAGCCAATTACTGCAAAATTAGTAGCAAATTTGCTTGAAACAGCAGGAGCTACCCGTGTGATTTGTCTTGATTTGCACGCACCGCAAATTCAAGGGTTCTTTGATATTCCAATTGACCACCTTATGGGTGTGCCAATTTTATCAGAATACTTTAAGAACAAAGCACTAGACGGTGATCTTGTCGTTGTATCCCCAGACCATGGCGGGGTAACACGAGCTAGAAAAATGGCGGAGCGCCTAAAAGCTCCAATCGCGATTATTGATAAACGCCGTCCGCGTCCAAATGTTGCCGAGGTTATGAATATTGTGGGTAACATTGATGGAAAGGTAGCTATTCTCATTGATGATATTATTGATACAGCTGGAACCATTACACTTGCTGCAAATGCATTAGTGGAAAACGGTGCTTTAGAGGTTTATGCCTCCTGTACACACCCTGTATTGAGTGGTCCAGCCATTGAAAGAATTCAAAATTCAAAAATTAAAGAATTAGTTGTTACGAACTCAATTGAACTTCCGGAAGAGAAAAAGATTGATAAAATTATTAATCTTTCTGTTGCACCACTAATCGGTGAAGCTATTATCCGTGTACATGAGGAACAGTCCGTAAGTACATTATTTGATTAAACCGTGCAAGGAACCACCCGAATTTAGCTGAATTAAAATGTTTAGACCTTCCTGTTTTGGGGTAATTTTATAAAGTGAACTTAAATAGGAAGGTGACTTTTCAATGAGTACTGTTTTACAAGCAAAAGAACGCAATCAATTCCGTCATTCTGCTTTAAAGAAAATTCGGGACACTGGAAACATTCCAGCTGTTATTTATGGTGCAAAGGTTGAAAGTAAGCCTGTTTATATTAGTTCTGCTGATTTAACGAAAACCATTCGTTCTGTAGGCAGGAATGGTGTCTTTTCTCTTGATATCAGTGGAAATCAGCATGATGTTGTCTTAAAGGATTATCAAGAGGATTGTATTAAAAAGGAAATTACACATGTTGATTTTTTAGCAGTTGATAAGTCTTCAAAAATCAATGTATCGGTCAGACTTGTACTTACCGGTGAGGCCGCAGGTGTGAAAGACGGCGGGGTTCTACAGCAGCCAGTCCATGAATTGTCAATCACATCTACTCCTGACAATATTCCGGCTCAGATTGAAGTAGATGTTACGAACCTGCAGGTTGGTGAAAATGTAACCATTGCAGATATCCTCTATCAAGGGTCATTTTCGATTAATCATGATGCGGAAGAAGTGGTTGCCTCGATTCTTCCTCCTAAACAGGAAGAAGAAATTAATGCAGGTGAACAGCAAGATGGCGGTCATCCAGATCAAGAAGAAGGAAGAGAAACAGAACCAATTGGAGACTAATAGTAATAGACGTAACCTAAACAAAGGTTACGTCTTTTGCAGTTCTTAATTATAGCGAAAATAATGGTGAGGAATTTATGCTTCGAAAAGTTTTTAGAAGGTGGTCTGGACAGGAAGAGGTGGGAAATATGAAAATAATGGTTGGTTTAGGAAACCCGGGGAAGCAATATGAACATACGAGGCACAATGTAGGTTTTGATGTCATTGAAGAGCTCTCACGCCGATTTAATATTCCGTTAGACCAATCCAAATTAAAAGGCTTGTATGGAATTGGATTCTACAAAGGGGAAAAGGTCTTATTGTTAAAACCTCTGACCTATATGAACCTATCCGGAGAATCCATTCGCGCCGTAATGGATTATTATGATATCGGTTTAGAAGACCTCTTGGTGATTTATGATGACCTTGATTTACCTGTTGGGAAAATTCGACTTCGTCAAAAGGGAAGCGCAGGCGGACATAATGGAATTAAGTCCACAGTAGCCCATCTTGGGACTCAAGCATTTAACAGAATTCGAATCGGCATTGACCGCCCACAAAATGGGATGAGCGTGCCTGATTATGTTCTAGGGAAATTTCATAAAGAAGAGCAGTTACAGATTCAAGATGTTGTTCAAAAAAGTGCCGATGCATGTGAAGCCTGTCTGGAGAGGCCTTTTATACAAGTAATGAATGATTTTAATCAGTAAATGTACATGAGATAGGCCATCCTTTCATATTATAAAGCGTATATCCTAAACTGAATGTCTGCAGTTTGAGAAGTGATTTTAGATGTGAATAGTTTCCCCCTGTTTGGGTTAATATACTAATATTAAATCGAAGATTAGGGAGGGACAGGCGTGGCCATCCATTATCATTGCAGGCATTGCGGTACAAAATTAGGCTCTATCGAACAATCATCCATACACAGCGAAACGCTTGGTCTTAATAAGTTAACTGAACGGGAAAGACAAGAAATGGTTGCGTACGATCCATCTGGGGATATTCACATAACCTCGATTTGTGAAGACTGCCAGGAAGCTTTGGAGCGAACTCCAGAATACCATCAATATGATTTTCTTATTCATTAACTAGCTTTGGATGTACTCCAAAGCATTTTTCTGTTTTGATAATTTAAACTTTTATAATATATGAAATTTGTATACTGTCTAGCTCCAGCCCCTGAAAAGGGCGCTTAGCTTTTCGGTTGAGAGAGGAGGATTTAGGTTGAACAGTTTAACATCATTATTCCTTCGACAGGAAGACATTCATTCTGTTATATCCGGAATGGAAGAAGGTCTAAAGGAACAGTTAATTGCAGGGTTATCAGGCTCATCTAGGACCATCTTTGCAGCATCCATTTATGAAAAAATGAAAAGGCCGATTATGTTCGTTACCTATAATTTGCTGCAAGCACAAAAGCTATATGATGACCTTGTCAATCTAGTAAACGAAAAGGATGTTTTTCTTTTCCCTGCAAATGAACTGATCGCTGCAGAAATGAGTATCGCCAGCCCGGAATTGAAGGCTCAAAGAATTGAAGCTTTGAATCATTGGAGTAAAAATAGTCGCGGAATTTTAATAGCCCCTATTTCTGGCTTAAAAAAAATTACTCCGCCAAAGGCTATGTGGAAAAACTATCAGCTTTCCTTAAAGCTGGGGAAGACTTAGATATAGAGAGAACGCTTACAACTTTTGTTAAGATGGGGTATGTAAGAGTAGAAATGGTGTCTACTCCTGGAGAATTTAGTGTACGGGGCGGAATTATTGATATTTATCCTCTTACAGAATCAGACCCGCTTCGGATTGAACTTTTTGATACCGAAATTGATTCTATCCGTTATTTCTCTCTTGAGGACCAGCGTTCCAAGGAAAAGATTTCAGAAATCTTAATTGGCCCTGCAACAGAAATTCTTCTTGAGGATGTAAATTACAGTCGAATCGTTGAAAGATTAGAAGAAGGCTTAGCGAAAAGCTTAAAAAAATTAAAGGACGAAAAGGCTAAAATCCAACTCGCACAAAATATTGGATATGAATTAGAACTGCTAAAAAACCAGCAAAAGCCTGACCAAGTCTATAAATACTTATCACTTGCCTACGAAAATGCTGGTAGTTTACTAGATTATCTTCCGCATAACGGTTTAGTATTTATTGATGAAATCAGCAGGGTTCATGAAATGAATGAATCTCTAGTTAAGGAGGAAGCAGACTGGTATACCTCTTTATTAGGTGAGGGAGAAATTATCCATGACCTGGTTATTTCACATGACCTACACGGGCTTTTACAAAAAAAGAATTTCCCGGTCCTTTATATGTCTCTATTTCTCCGTCATGTCTCAAATACCAGTCCGCAAAATATTATTAATGTTTCTTGTAAGCCTATGCAAAACTTCCACGGACAAATGCATTTGCTTAAAGCAGAAGTAGACCGTTGGAAAAAAAGCAACTATTCTATTCTTGTACTCGGACCCGATGAAGAACGGGTAAAAAAACTGGAGCGGGTTTTAGAGGATTATGAAATTGAATCCTCACTTTTAGGTGAAGGGCAGGAGCCATTACCTGGTAAAGTTCAAATTATGAGAGGAAATCTCCAAACCGGATTTGAATTATCCATTCAAAAAATTGCCGTGATTACCGAGGAAGAATTATTTAATAAACGAGTGAAAAAATCTTCTAGCCGGCAAAAACTATCGAATGCAGAAAGAATTAAAAGCTATTCCGAACTCCGGGTTGGTGACTACGTTGTTCATGTAAACCATGGGATTGGGAAATACCTTGGTATCGAAACACTTGTAATTAATGGAATCCATAAGGATTATTTACATATTCGTTATCAAGGGACGGATAAACTGTATGTTCCCGTTGAACAAATTGATTTAATCCAGAAATATGTTGGGTCTGAAGGAAAAGAGCCAAAAGTCTATAAGCTTGGCGGCAGTGATTGGAAAAAAGTGAAAAAGAAAGTTCAATCCTCTGTCCAAGATATTGCGGATGATTTAATTAAGCTGTATGCCGAACGTGAAGCAGCTGTTGGTTATGCTTTCTCACCTGATGGAGACATGCAAAGAGAATTCGAAACAAACTTTGCCTACCAAGAAACAGAAGATCAGTTACGGTCTATTCGTGAGATTAAAAAGGATATGGAAAGATTGCGTCCAATGGACCGGCTCCTCTGCGGGGATGTTGGTTATGGAAAAACGGAGGTTGCTATTCGCGCGGCCTTTAAAGCCATTACCGATGGCAAGCAGGTTGCTTTCCTTGTGCCAACAACCATTCTAGCTCAACAGCATTTTGAAACATTAAGGGAAAGATTTCAGGACTTCCCCATTAATATTGGTTTGTTAAGCCGTTTTCGTTCAAAAAAGCAACAGACGGAAACGATAAAAGGGCTGAAGGCGGGGACTGTTGATATTGTCGTTGGAACACACCGCCTGCTGTCAAAAGATGTTATTTATCGTGACTTAGGGCTGTTAATTATCGATGAAGAACAAAGGTTCGGGGTTACACATAAGGAAAAGATAAAGCGGTTAAAAACAAATGTGGATGTTTTAACGTTAACAGCCACACCAATTCCAAGAACTCTGCATATGTCCATGCTGGGAGTTCGAGATTTGTCGGTGATCGAAACACCACCTGAAAATCGTTTCCCTGTGCAAACCTATGTTATGGAGTATAATGGATCGCTTGTCAGAGAGGCCATTGAACGGGAACTCGCCCGTGACGGACAAGTATACTTTTTATATAACCGGGTAGAGGATATTGAACGGAAGGCAGAAGAAATTTCTATGCTTGTACCGGATGCCCGTGTAACTTTTGCCCATGGGCAGATGTCGGAAAATGAATTAGAGTCTGTAATGTTGAGCTTTTTATCTGGAGAATTTGACGTTCTCGTCAGTACAACGATTATTGAAACTGGTGTAGATATTCCCAATGTCAATACGTTAATCGTCTTTGATGCTGATCGAATGGGACTCTCACAGCTCTATCAGCTGCGCGGCCGGGTTGGAAGATCCAATCGAGTTGCCTATGCCTATTTTACGTATCGAAAGGATAAAGTTTTAACGGAAGTTGCTGAGAAACGTTTACAGGCGATTAAGGAATTTACGGAGCTCGGTTCCGGATTTAAAATTGCGATGCGGGATCTATCCATCAGGGGTGCCGGCAATTTATTAGGGGCACAGCAGCATGGTTTTATTGATTCGGTTGGATTTGATTTGTACTCACAAATGCTGAAGGAAGCCATTGAGGAAAAGAGAGGCGACCTTAAGGAAGCTGAAAGGAAAACGGTTGAAATTGATCTGGAAATTGATGCGTATATTCCGGATTCCTACATTAAGGATGGGCATCAAAAAATAGAAATGTATAAGCGCTTCAGGGGTATTCAGGCATTAGAAGATGTACAGGAGCTTCAAGAGGAAATGATTGACCGTTTTGGCGAATATCCAAATGAAGTAGCATACCTCTTCCAAATTGCAGAAATGAAGGTTTATGCCCTTCTAAATGGTGTTGAACAAATAAAGCAAGTGAAGCAGGAAGTAACATTGTTAGTGAATGAAAAAGTAAGCAGCACGATTGATGGCCATAAGCTGTTTAAAATCAGCAGTCAGTTTGGAAGAATGGTTACCCCAGGAATGGAGGGCAATAAATTAAAAATGACCCTCAATGTCAAAGGGTGCGAAATAGCAAAATGGCTTCATATTGCTTTTGAAATGATAAAGGGGCTTGAAGATTCGAAAAAGGGCGAAGAAAATCCAGTTACTTAATCTTTTTTTCAATCCATTAGGTTTCAATCCAGTGGTTAATCCTGTACCTAAAAGGAAATTTTCTCACATATGTGAAAAAATATAACGATTGTGTATAGAACTTTCCAGATGAAAGATACTAAGTTCAAAGTTGGTGGTGATTATTACATAAGCATCATTACCAAGTTAGTTTAAATCATCAGATGAAAGTGAGGCAACATTGGATGAAAGCAACTGGAATAGTTCGTCGAATCGATGATTTGGGTCGTGTTGTCATACCGAAGGAAATTCGCAGAACATTAAGAATTCGTGAGGGGGACCCGTTAGAGATCTTTGTGGATCGAGACGGAGAAGTGATTTTAAAGAAGTATTCTCCAATTAGCGAATTAAGCGATTTTGCAAAAGAATATGCGGAAGCCCTTTTTGACAGCCTTGGAAATCCAGTACTAATTTGTGATAGAGATGCCTATATCGCTGTTGCTGGAGGTTCCAAAAAGGATTATTTAAATAAAAATATCAGTGATTTGGTTGAAAAGACGATGGAGGACCGTAATTCCGTTCTTGTCACTCAACAAGGTGATGTAGCCTTGTCAGATGGAAGTCCGGAAGCGATTTCATCATATACAATTGGGCCGATTATTGCAAATGGAGATCCGATTGGAGCAGTTATTATTTTCTCTAAAGAAGGAACAGTTGGAGAAGTTGAACAAAAAGCTGTTGAAACAGCAGCTGGATTCTTAGCAAGACAAATGGAGTCATAATTTTAGTTTTTTTAACGAAAGGACAGCGCTTGCTGTCTTTTTTCATGCACCAAATGAGGGCGCATCCTATGCTATAATACATGGGAGTTTATTTTTGTCTAGCTCCAGCGCTGATTATGGCGTATGTGCATTTCTGTTTGGAGGAAAAAATATTGAAGCCCGTGAATCAATCAAAGGCCCTTTTTCGAGGGGCTTTCATTTTAACGATTGCGGCCCTGGTTACCAAAATTCTGAGTGCCTTTTACCGCATCCCGTTTCAAAATATTGTCGGTGATGTTGGTTTTTACATATACCAGCAGGTGTACCCGTTTTATGGCATTGCCATGGTTCTTGCAACCACAGGATTTCCAGTCGTTATTTCAAAATTATATACGGAGCAAAAAGAAGCAGGTGACAATGGGAAGCCGCGGCTTTTGCTCCTTGGATCATTTCTATATTTGCAGATTTTTGGTTTCCTTTGTTTTTTAATCCTTTATACAGGGGCCCAGCCGATTGCCCTGTTAATGAATGACCCAAAGCTATCGATTCTTTTAAGGGTCGTTTCGATTGTATTTTTGACTTTTCCGATTGTAGCAGTATTAAGAGGCTATTATCAAGGGAATGGAGATATGGTTCCAACCGCCTTATCACAGGTAGGGGAACAAATTGCACGAGTGGTTACGATCATTTTCCTTGCCTATCTTTTTACACGGAAAGGCTACTCCCTCTACCTCGTCGGCGGGGGTGCGATGTTTGGATCGATTACAGGGAGTATTGTTTCCGCCCTTATTTTGTTTACATTTCTAAAGTTTCGCAAAGAATGGAAACAAGTAGGGCCAAAACAGAGAGCTGCTGGAAGTCTAAAAAGGGAAACAAAATGGATTTTCAAGGAGTTACTGTTTCAAGGACTGACCATCTGTATCAGTGGAATGTTGATGATCTTTATACAATTAGGTGACTCCTTAAACCTATACTCTCTACTTGTTTCAAACGGTACGGAAGAAAGTTTGGCGAAAAGCTTAAAAGGCATCTTTGACCGAGGACAGCCGCTAATCCAATTGGGGACTGTTGCGGCCTCATCCTTGTCATTATCACTTGTGCCGCTAATTACTAGCGGGAGATTAAAAGAGCAGCCTGGCCTTTTACATCAAAAAATTCAGCTGGCAATGAGGATTAGTCTTGTCATTGGAATAGGAGCTTCTGCAGGTCTATGGGCTATTATTAAACCAACGAATACGATGCTTTTTGAAAATGGATCCGGCTCATCGGTATTAGGAGTCCTAAGTTTTGTTATTTTATTTACTTCGCTCATTTCGACCATGATTGCGATTATGCAGGGAATGGGAGTCTTGCTTTTTCCCGCCTTAATAGTTGTTCTTTCATTTCCGATAAAATATGGACTAAATTTGATTTTTTGTCCCTTGTTTGGCATCATGGGGGCAGCGATTTCAACAATTATTACACTGTTCATAATTAATTTCCTGCTATATTTAAAGTTTAAAAACTTGATGAATGCTCCTGTTTTT
Source organism: Bacillus salipaludis (assembly GCF_030938565.1). Classification (GTDB taxonomy): domain Bacteria; phylum Bacillota; class Bacilli; order Bacillales; family Cytobacillaceae; genus Neobacillus; species Neobacillus salipaludis_A. The sequence continues at coordinate 595,651 of NZ_JAVGVR010000001.1, forward strand.
ACCATCCGTTTTGTTCGAACGATTCTGACTGCGGCCATCGTGATGGCAGGCTTTTTAAAAGGATATTTATATTTAACTAATTTTCTATTTCTTTCCCATATGGAGGTACGAGTTGGGTCCGCCTTTCAAGCTTTAAGCGGAGTTTTATTGGGAGGAATTTTATTTTTGGTGATTGTGATCCGCGGGAAGGTCTTTTTAGTAGAAGATTTAGCGTTTTTCCCGTTTGGAAGTAAATTAATTCGGTTATTGCCTAGAAAAGGTGAGGGGTTAAGATATGAAAAAAATTGAGATACTGGGTTTGGGTGCCGGGGATTTGGAGCAGCTCCCGTTAGGTGTGTATAAAAAATTAATTCAATCTGAACATGTTTATTTACGGACAAAAGAGCACCCGGTTGTGGCTGAATTGGAAAAAGAGGGTTTTCAATATATTTCATTTGATTCTATCTATGAAAAACATGATCAATTTGAGGAAGTATATCAGGAGATTACTGCATCCTTGTTAAGTAAGGCTAAAACAGATCCGGTCGTATATGCTGTTCCTGGACATCCGCTTGTCGCGGAGCGTGCTGTTCAACTTTTATTAGAGCAAGGTCCAGAAGAGGGGATTGAAATTGTAATTGGCGGGGGCCAGAGTTTTATTGATGCCTTATTTCAATCATTAAGAATTGATCCAATCGATGGATTTCAATTGCTCGATGGAACGGCACTCAGCAGCGGTCAGCTCCAAATGGGACAGCATATGATCATAAGTCAGGTTTATGATCAATTTGTTGCTTCAAATGTAAAATTATCTTTAATGGAATGTTTGCCGGATGAATATGAGGTATATCTTGTTACAGCTGCAGGGAGCAGTCAGGAAAAGATTGAGAAACTGCCATTATATGAGCTTGACCGCAATGTTGGCATCAATAACCTTACATCCGTTTATGTACCGCCTGTACAAGACGAAAAGATCTTATTTAAGACCTTTTCAAAGCTTCGGGATATAATTGCGGAGTTACGCGGGCCGAATGGCTGTCCATGGGATAAGGAACAAACACATGAATCACTTAAGAAATATTTAATTGAAGAATCCTACGAAGTGATTGAAGCGATTGATGAAGAGGATTTTGATCATTTAATTGAAGAATTGGGTGACGTTCTCCTGCAGGTCCTGTTGCATGCCCAAATAGGCGAGGATGAAGGTTACTTTTCCATCGACGATGTGATTGAAGGGATTTCAGCAAAAATGGTTCGACGACATCCCCATGTTTTTGGAAATGTGAAGGCAGAAAACTCAAAGGAAGTACTACAAAATTGGCAGGAAATTAAAAAGCAGGAAAAGGGGGAACAGCCGGATTCCATCCTTTCAGGAGTTTCAAAATCCATACCCAATTTGATTCGGGCCTATGAGCTGCAAAAGAAAGCAGCAAAGGTTGGGTTTGACTGGCAGGATATTGCCCCAGCTTTCGAGAAAGTGAAAGAAGAGCTTCAGGAATTTGAAGATGAGTTGAATGGTAAGGATAAAGAGCTAAAGTTAGCCAAACGAGAGTTTGGTGACTTATTGTTTGCTTTTGTTAATGTAGCTAGGTTTTTAGACATTCATCCAGAAGAGGCTTTATTTGAAACAAATGAGAAATTCATCCGCCGTTTTCGGTTTATTGAAGAAAAAGTAAAGGAAAGCGGGAAATCATTTGAGGAATTTACTCTTGAAGAGCTTGACCTATTTTGGGATGAAGCGAAAGCCAAGGGATTATAGAATGGGGGAGTAATAATGCGTTTAGATAAATTTTTGAAAGTTTCAAGATTGATTAAAAGACGGACATTAGCAAAAGAAGTATCAGATCAGGGGAGAATTGAGATTAATGGAAAAGAGGCAAAAGCCAGCTCAACCGTTAAGGCGGGGGATGAGTTAACCATTCGCTTGGGTCAAAGAATAGTAACGGCAAGAATTGATCGAATCCAGGAAACATCCCGTAAAGAAGAAGCAGCTGAGATGTATACAATCCTAAAAGAAGAAAAAATAGGCTCGCAAGAATAGAGTAGGTGCTTGTTCTATTTCTTTTATCTCTCACATAACATGTACAAAAAGGTTTGTACAACTGACTGTGAGGGATGAAGATGAGCCAATATTATGATGTCAATACAACAAAGAGCAGCGTTCCAGAACATGATGTGATTATGCGGGGAAGAAAGCTTTTAGACATTACAGGCGTAAAACAGGTGGAAAGTTTTGATAACGAAGAATTTTTATTAGAAACTGTCATGGGGTTTTTGGCCATCAAAGGACAAAATCTGCAAATGAAAAATCTCGATGTGGAAAAGGGGATTGTTTCAATTAAGGGCAAAATCTTTGATTTAGTCTATTTAGATGAACAGCATGGGGAGAAAGCTAAAGGATTCTTTAGCAAGTTATTCCGATGACACTTTCCACTCAATTTCTAACGATGCTCTCCATGATTGGAATGGGTGCATTATTTGGAGTAATGTTTGATACCTATCAGCGGTTTTTAGATCGGCCAAGGAGGAATCGCTTCATCGTATTTGTAAATGACGTCCTATTTTGGATTATTCAAGCATTACTCATATTTTACACTTTATTCCAGGTGAATAATGGAGAAATTCGCTTTTATATCTTTATTGCCCTTCTTTGTGGCTTTGCTGGATATCAAGGGCTTTTTAAAGGGCCATATCTCCGCCTACTGGAATTACTGATCAAAGCCGTTATTTCCATTTACCGCTTCCTTAAACATTCATTTTTGATGGTAATCTATAAGCCTATTGTGGGTCTTATAAAACTAGTCATTTTTATGGTTATTTTCCTTGGCAGGGGCCTTTATACCCTTGTCAAATTTATTTTAAAGGTTGTATGGTTGGTTATAAAAGTCATTGTCATACCCGTTCAAAAAATATTGCTATTAATTTGGAGACTTTTGCCGAAAGGTCTTAAAAAATCCGTCGATAAGTTATATAATAGAACAGCAGGAAAATTCAAGAAATTAAAGAATTATATTGTTAAGTGGATAGATAAGTGGAAAAAGCGTAAACAGTAAGGAGGTTATGAAATGAGCGCGGTACGCAAAAAAAATGTAGCAAAGATTCAATCAACGTATGTAGAGCAGCAAGAGTTTGCTGAAATTGCAACAGCTAGAAAAAGAAAGTTAGTCGTACGCCGCCTTTCGTTGTTTTTAGTTTTTGCGATTTTCGTTTCTTATTTCATGATTTCCAGCATTCTAACGCAGGCTTCCATGATAGATGCAAAAAAGGCACAAAAAAAACAGCTTGGTCATAAGCTTGCTGAATTAAAAAAACAGCAGGATATCCTTAAGGAGGATATTGTGAAATTAAATGATGATGATTACATTGCTAAATTAGCGAGAAAAGAATATTTTTTCTCAAAGAAAAATGAAATTATCTTTAATATTCCGGAAAACAAAAAGGAAAAATCAACCGGTAACTAGTCTTATTGACACTGTTTTTTTACTTTCTGTATAATATAAGGTAAGATTGATTTTTTATTTTTTTAAGGAGGAACATTTTTTTTATGTCAATTGAAGTAGGCAGCAAGTTACAAGGAAAGGTAACAGGGATTACAAATTTCGGAGCGTTTGTGGAGCTGCCGGATGGATCAACAGGGCTCGTACACATTAGTGAGGTTGCAGACAACTATGTAAAAGATATCAATGATCATCTTAAGGTTGGAGACCAAGTTGAGGTCAAAGTCATTAATGTTGAAAAGGATGGAAAAATTGGACTATCCATCAAAAAAGCAAAAGATAGACCAGAGGCACCTCAAAGATCTCATTCAAATTCGCATTCACAACGTCCTCGTCAGGGTAGAACGAACGATCGCAATAACTCTAGACCAGAAAACTTTGAAACAAAAATGGCTAAATTTTTAAAAGATAGCGAGGATCGTTTATCTTCCCTAAAACGACACACAGAGTCAAAACGTGGAGGAAGAGGAGCTAGACGAGGATAACTTGCTGCTTGTTTATTGAAGAATAAAGAGCAGGTTCATTTAAAATATAGATCAACAATGACAAGTCATTATGACTTGTCTTTTTGTTTAGGTTTTGTTACGCTTGCCCGTTGATTTCCGCTCCATGTGCTTCGCTTTCCGCGGGCGGTTTCGGGGAGCCTCCTCATCGCTTCGCTCCTGTGGGGTCTCCCCTGACCCGTACTCCCGCAGGAGCGAAGCGCCTTCCACTCCAATCAACTTAGTTAGTAAATTAACACTGACCATTAATACAGTCGAATTCCCTGTTTATGCAAAATTCCGACAATTATTATAATATTTCAGATTATTTGGATAAATTTAGTGGATACCGTCGAACGAAACTTATATATTCGTTCAATCTTTTGACAAACTTTTAACCCTATCAACTTTATAATAGTTGGCAACGATGAATTAATAGGGGAGTGTGAGATATGGAAAAGCCAAACGCTAGTTTAATAGAGCCGATCGGAGAAGTCAACCTACATTCATCCAAATGGGAGTGGGAGAAGGGAGTGAGAAAACTCCAAAACTATTTGGAGTCCTTTTTTATTAAAAAGGGATACCTCCTGTTATTAGTAGGATTTTTGCTTGGACGAGCTTTAATCTTGTCCAAACTTACTCCATTCAGTCTCCCTTTTTTCGCAGCCGTATATTTAATCAAAAGGGATCGCGCACCGCTTGCGTTAGTTGGATTAATTGCAGGAGCTGCGACATTATCGATTGAAAATGCCGGTTTTACTTTTGTAGCGGTCCTGCTATTTCTAGTCGTTTTCCGGATAGGAGAAAAATGGGTAAAGAGCGGAATAAAATCCTTGCCGTTTTTTGTCGGAATTATCTTAGGCCTAGGAAAATTAATTGAATCCTTCCTGATGACAGGGCAATTGACATTTTATGATGGAATGATGGCCGCTGTGCAGGCCAGCCTATCATTTATTTTAACGTTGATCTTTTTGCAAAGCATTCCGTTATTAACTGTAACCAAACGCAGGCAGTTATTAAAAACGGAGGAAATTATCGGTTTAATTATTATGCTGGCTTCGATTATGACCGGAACCATTGGCTGGCAGGTATATGATCTTTCTGTTGAACATATTATGTCGAGATATCTTGTTTTAGTCTTTTCTTTTATTGCCGGTGCAACGGTGGGTTCAACCGTTGGGGTGGTAACTGGGTTAATTTTTAGCCTGGCAAGTGTGTCTAGCTTTACCCATATGAGTTTACTAGCATTCTCGGGTGTATTAGGCGGTTTATTAAAAGAGGGGAAAAAAATCGGTGTATCGATAGGATTATTAATTGCTACTCTCTTAATCGGTATGTACGGAGAAGGAGGCGGGTCTTTATCGCAAACTTTATTGGAGTCAGCAGCAGCCATTCTTTTATTCCTCTTAACACCACAGGTTTTCACCTCAAGACTAGCTAAGTATATTCCGGGAACTTCGGAATACACAGCTGAACAACAAAAATACATGAGAAAGATGCGGGATGTTACGGCACAGCGCGTCTCCCAATTTTCTAATGTTTTTTCCGCCTTATCCAATAGTTTTTCACAAATGGATGTAGAGTCAAGCGAAGAAGAGAATATGAGAGAGATGGATTACTTTATGAGTAATGTAACGGAAAAAACGTGCCAAACCTGCTTTAAAAAAGAACAATGCTGGGCAAAGAATTTTAATACAACCTATTCATATATGGAAGAAATTATTCATGAAATGGATCAAAACGAGGGGTCTATTCCAACAAAACTTACGAGAGAGTGGGACAAGTATTGTACCAGGTCGAAAAGAGTTTATGATGTCATACAGACCGAGCTTACTTTCTTCCAGGCTAATCAAAAATTAAAGAAACAAGTAAGAGAAAGCAGAAGATTAGTGGCTGACCAGCTTCAAGGTGTTTCCGAGGTAATGGAGAATTTTTCGAAGGAAATTCAGCGTGAGCGGGAAAACCATTATAGGCAGGAAGAGCAAATCATGGAGGCACTTCAGGATTTTGGCATACAAATTGAACAGGTTGAAATTTACAGCCTTGAACAAGGAAATGTTGATATTGAAATGACCATTCCTTTTTACAATAGCCATGGGGAGTGCGAAAAATTGATTGCCCCGATGCTGTCGGATATTCTTGGTGAAACCATTGTTGTCCAAAAGGAAGATTCCACAGAGTACTTAAATGGGCTTTGTCATGCGAATTTCCGTTCTTCAAAAAAGTTTATTGTACAAACGGGGGTAGCCCATGCGGCTAAGGATGGCGGCTTTATTTCAGGCGATAGTTACTCAGAAATTGAACTTGGCTTAGGTAAGTACGCTATTGCCATTAGTGATGGAATGGGAAATGGCGAAAGGGCACATTATGAAAGTAATGAGACGATTCAACTTTTGCAAAAAATCCTGCAAACAGGTATTGAGGAACAAGTAGCAATTAAATCAATTAACTCAATTCTATCCCTAAGGACAACAGATGAAATTTTTTCAACATTAGACCTTGCCATGATAGATCTGCAGAATGCATCAGCAAAATTTTTGAAGATTGGTTCAACACCAAGTTTTATTAAACGGGGGAATAAAATTATCAAAATTCAAGCCAGCAATTTGCCAATTGGGATGCTTGAGGAATTCGAAGTCGATGTTGTCAGTGAACAGCTAAAGGCAGGCGATTTGTTAATTATGATGAGCGATGGAGTTTTTGAAGGACCAAGGCATGTCGAAAATTATGAGCTTTGGATGAAACGGAAAATTCAGGAATTACAAACGGACGATCCACAGGAAGTAGCGGATTTAATCATGGAAGAAGTTATTCGCACAAGCTCTGGATTTATTGATGATGATATGACCGTAACAGTGGCCAAAATAAAACATAATACTCCTAAATGGGCCAGCATCCCTGTGCAAAAAATGAAAAAACGAGCCTAAACGGCTTAATTTGCACAACTAAGTCCCTAAATATGTATAATTCATCTCCTTCCCGTCGAAAATGGTAACAATTCATGATGTGGAGGGAGAATGGTTATGTATTCAGGGAAAATCCGCCAAATATTATTGATAACTTATGGGTGCTCCAATCATGGTGAAGATCCAATTGCCATGGCAGCACTTGCAAAAGAAGAAGGAATTACGGTGAATGTAATCGGTGTTATGGACCATGACGTGATTGATGAAAAGGGTATGACAGAAATTGAAGGTATTGCCTTATCTGGCGGTGGAGTCAGCCAAATCGTCTATGCAGAACGGCTGGCCCATACCGTGCAAATGGTAACGAGGAAAGCGATGACCCAAACTCTCCAAGGAGTTATCAACAAAGAGCTAAAACAGATTTTGGGTAACTCACATACGATTGAAGATCTGCCTCCAGAAAAGCGCGGCGAGGTAATGGAGGTTGTCGATGAATTAGGTGAGACTGTCGAATTAGAGGTGTTGATTCTTGTCGATACAAGCGCAAGCATGAAACACAAGCTTCCGACCGTTAAAGAAGCGATTCTAGACCTATCCATCAGCTTAAATGCAAGAACGGGAGATAATTATTATTCCGTTTACGTATTTCCTGGGAAAAAGAATAATGTCGAAATGTTGCTGGATTGGACGCCAAAACTACAATCTTTGACAAGCATCTTTTCACAGCTGTCTACTGGTGGCATTACGCCAACAGGGCCGGCACTCAGGACAGCTTTATCTGCCTTTAATCAAAAACAATCATTAAGGAGCCTGCTTTCTCGTGATGATGAATCATACTTTGAAGAGTCAATGTAAGGTTAGCCCTGGCACAGTCATTTCAGGTAAATGGCATTCAAATCAATATACCATTTTGAAGGAACTGGGATATGGAGCAAACGGAGTGGTTTATCTCGCGAATCATAAAAACACTCAGGTAGCTTTGAAAATGAGTGATAATGGATTGTCGATTACCTCTGAGGTAAATGTTTTAAAATCCTTTGCAAAGGTCCAAGGGTCTGCCCTCGGGCCTTCTTTGCTTGATGTTGATGATTGGAAGTCAAATCGCGGACAGGTGTCCTTTTATGTAATGGAGTTTATAAAGGGACCTGATTTACTAACGTTTATTGAACAGAAAGGGAAATCATGGATTGTAGTATTAATGTTACAGCTCTTAAGCGATCTTGAGAAGCTGCACCAAAATGGATGGGTGTTCGGGGATTTAAAGCCTGAAAACTTAATTGTTACCGGCCCCCCTCCAAAAATTAGATGTATTGATGTGGGTGGTACAACCATTGCTGGAAGGGCTATTAAAGAGTTTACGGAATTTTATGATCGTGGATACTGGGGCCTTGGTTCAAGAGTAGCCGAGCCTTCTTACGACCTTTTTTCATTGGCAATGATTATGATTAATACCGCCTATCCGAAGCGCTTTACAAAAACGACAGGGGGACTATCACAATTAACAGAGGCAATCCGGCAGAAGCCTGAGCTTCATTCCTTGGAAAAAGTAATGGTAAATGCACTAAAAGGACAATATACAAATGCGAGACAAATGAGACAGGATCTGTTGGCTTTATTAACGGATGAGCCGCTCCCTAAGAACCGAAAAGTGTCAAAAGCAGCTGCCAACAATAGTTCGAGCCCAGTACCTGATCTTAATAAAAACAATCCAAAAACAAGGCAGCAATATCGAAAGAAAAAGAAAAAAACAGGCTGGATTGAAACAGGAGTTATAGCAGCAGTATTTATTATTTTCTATGTGGTCATTATTTTTAAATTTTTTTGAAACTATTGAGAGTTTCATTCGTAATTAAAATGTAACAAATTAAGAAAATACAGCAGTTAATGAAGACATTGTTTTTGATAGTTCAAATACAAAAGTGGTAAGCTAATAAGAAAAGCGAAAGCGCCTTCGGAACAAGCAGAGTTTGTTCCTGCGATGGTTATTCGAAGAAGCTTTCTTTAGTGTTCAGGGGCGACAAGTGCTGGAGGGCCTGACGGTGAAGTTTGTTCTTGACTTCATCGGTAGAACCGAAGCAACCTCGAGTCCCTAGGCGCTGTAGCTAGACGGTTATCAAAGTTAAAAAAAGAGGAAGAAGCAATATGTTGGAACCGAAGGTAATGGAGTTTCTTAGCCGCCACTTCTTTTCATTAAAAAGTAAAAAAATCATTGTTGGTGTTTCAGGGGGACCTGATTCTCTTGCGCTACTACATTTCCTTTGGGGGCAAAAGGATAAAAGAAACCTTTCGATTGTTGCGGCCCATGTCGACCATATGTTTCGCGGGCAAGAATCCCTCGATGATGCTTTATTTGTCAAGGATTATTGTAAGCAGCACGATATTCCCTTTGAAATGTCCCGAATCAATATTCCACTGATAATGGAAAGAACAGGGAATAGCTCACAGGTCGCGGCTAGAGAGGAACGATATAAATTTTTTGAAACCATCATGGAAAAATACGACTATCCTTATTTGGCACTTGCGCACCATGGTGATGATCAAATTGAAACGATGCTCATGCGAATGACAAGGGGGAGTACTGGAAAAGCGCGGGCTGGTATCCCCTTTACCCGTCCTTTTCATAGAGGTATGATTTTTCGCCCCTTTCTAACCTTGACAAAGGAGGAGATTGAACAGTACTGCAGGGAAAATCAACTCACACCGCGTATAGACCCAAGTAATAAAAAAAGTATTTATAGCAGAAATAGATTTCGAAAAGAAGTTCTACCGTTTTTAAAGATGGAAAATCCAAATGTTCATGAACATTTTCAACGTTTTAGTGAAGATTTACAAAGTGACGAGGCATTTCTTCAGGAATTAACTGTCCAAAACATGAATAAAGTAATGACAATAAGGGAAAAGTCCAAAATTAGCATGGACATAAAACCGTTTCTTGATATGCCTTTACCTTTACAAAGGAGAGGTATTCAACTAATATTAAACTATCTTTACAAAGAAAAACCTGCATCTCTTTCTGCTGTACATATTGAACAGATTTTCTCAATCATTTACCATTCAGGACCATCAGGAAAACTGAATTTCCCAAACGGACTGATGGTTATTAGGTCCTATCAGACCATGTCCTTCCAATTTGAGGATTCAAGTGTACAGAATTATTACTATGTAGTACACGATGATTCAAAGATTGATTTACCAGATGGGGGGAGTATCAGGGTTAAGCTTGTTCATAAAGAACCTTCAGAATATGACTCTAACTCGGCAATCTTTAATGCAGCAAGGATTAAGTGGCCGATTGTGATTCGGACAAGGAAAAATGGAGACCGAATGTCTTTAAAAGGAATGTCAGGAACGAGGAAATTAAAGGATATATTCATTGATTATAAAGTTCCCCTTCAAGAACGGGACACTTGGCCGGTTATTACAGATGGAGACCATTCCATTATCTGGCTTCCTGGTTTAAAAAAATCAGCAATGGAAGGCACCGATTCCTCTGCAAAACAATATTTACTACTCACATATAAAACGTAATGATTTTTCTAGGGGGCACAAGAAGAATGAAACAAGATATTGAAAAGGTGTTAATTTCAGAAGAAGAAATTCAGGAAAAAGTCAGGGGATTAGGGGCAGAGCTTACCGAAGAATACAAAGATCGTTTCCCGCTTGCCATCGGTGTTTTGAAAGGTGCTATGCCTTTTATGGCGGACTTATTAAAACATATGGATTGCTACCTTGAAATGGATTTCCTGGATGTATCCAGCTACGGTAACTCAATGACTTCCTCAGGAGAAGTGAAAATCCTTAAGGACTTAGATACTTCAGTTGAAGGAAGAGATATCTTAATTATTGAAGATATTATCGATAGTGGACTTACATTAAGCTATTTAGTCGATCTTTTCCGTTATCGGAAGGCGAAGTCCATTAAAATTGTCACTTTGCTTGATAAACCAACAGGAAGGAAAAGTGATATTCAGGCAGATTATGTCGGATTTATTGTCCCGGATGCCTTTGTTGTGGGCTACGGATTGGACTATGCCGAGAAATACCGGAACCTTCCATATATTGGGGTTTTGAAACCTGAAGTATACAGTAACAACCTTTAAGCAAAACTTAAGGAAGACATTCTTCAATGTCCTGAAGAAAGTGTAATTCCTTGAATTGGAATGATTTTCTATGATACTATTTAATATAGTTTGTTTACCCGTGGGAGGAGGTAAGGGATGAATCGGATTTTCCGTAATACCATCTTTTATTTATTAATATTTTTAGTCATCATTGGTGTTGTCAGCTTCTTTAATGGAAGCAACGAGCCGACTGATCATATTTCATATGATAAGTTCGTTTCCCAATTAGAGAAGGGTGAAGTTAAGTCATTCTCCATGCAGCCTGAACGAGGTGTTTTTGAAGTTCGGGGACAGTTTAACGATGGAAAAGATAAAAACTTCTTAACCTATATACCAAACAGTGAAAAAATTCTTGATCGAATTGACCGTGCAAAAACAACAAATGTGGATGTGTTGCCAGCTAAAGAAACTAGCGGATGGGTTACCTTCTTCACTTCCATTATTCCGTTTGTGATTATTTTTATCTTATTTTTCTTTTTATTGAACCAGGCACAGGGCGGCGGCAGCCGAGTTATGAATTTTGGTAAGAGCAAAGCCAAGCTCTATAACGATGATAAGAAAAAGGTTCGTTTTAGAGATGTAGCCGGTGCAGATGAAGAAAAACAAGAATTAGTCGAAGTAGTTGAGTTTTTAAAAGACCCTCGTAGATTTGCCGAACTTGGTGCCCGTATTCCAAAAGGGGTATTGCTTGTCGGACCTCCAGGGACAGGTAAAACGCTTCTTGCAAGGGCAACAGCTGGTGAAGCCGGCGTACCATTCTTTTCAATAAGTGGTTCTGACTTTGTTGAAATGTTTGTTGGGGTCGGTGCATCTCGTGTTCGTGATTTGTTTGAAAATGCGAAGAAAAATGCTCCGTGTATCATTTTCATTGACGAGATTGATGCGGTAGGCCGTCAGCGTGGTGCTGGATTAGGCGGTGGCCATGACGAGCGTGAGCAAACCTTGAACCAATTGCTTGTTGAAATGGACGGCTTTGGTGCAAATGAAGGAATTATAATTATTGCTGCAACAAACCGTGCAGATATTTTGGACCCTGCGTTACTTCGTCCAGGCCGTTTTGACCGTCAAATTACTGTTGATCGTCCGGATGTTATTGGACGTGAGGCAGTACTTAAAGTCCATGCACGCAATAAACCATTAGATGATTCTGTAAACTTGAAAAACATTGCTATGCGTACACCGGGCTTTTCAGGTGCAGATTTAGAGAATTTATTAAATGAGGCCGCCTTAGTTGCAGCCCGTGCAAATAAGAAAAAAATCGATATGGAAGATATCGATGAAGCAACGGATCGGGTAATTGCTGGTCCTGCTAAAAAGAGCCGTGTTATTTCTGAAAAAGAACGCAATATTGTAGCATTCCATGAGAGTGGTCATACAGTGATTGGTTTAGTTTTAGATGAAGCAGACATGGTCCATAAGGTTACAATTGTTCCACGTGGGCAAGCTGGCGGCTATGCTGTAATGCTTCCACGAGAAGACCGCTACTTTATGACAAAGCCTGAGTTGCTTGATAAAATTACCGGTTTGTTGGGTGGCCGAGTTGCTGAAGAGATTGTATTTGGTGAGGTAAGTACAGGCGCGCACAATGACTTCCAACGTGCTACAGGGATTGCGCGAAGAATGGTTACTGAGTTTGGAATGAGTGATAAGCTCGGTCCATTGCAATTTGGTCAAGCGCAAGGACAGGTATTCTTGGGGCGTGACCTGCACAATGAGCAAAATTATTCTGACGCAATTGCTTACGAAATCGACCTTGAAATTCAACGAATTATTAAAGAGTGTTATGAGAGAGCGAGAACGATTCTAACGGAAAATCGTGATAAGTTAAATCTTATTGCCAATACTCTTCTTGAGGTCGAAACCCTTGTTGCTGAACAAATCAAATATTTGGTTGAAAACGGAAAGATGCCTGATAGTTCCGTGGCTCTTGAAAGTGTTCATATTGGTCCGAAAAAAGTGGAGGATGTAAAAGTAAACATCAACACCAAAAAGGACGAACAAGTTGACCTAACAAAAACAGATGATCCTGATAACGAGCAAAAGTAAATAAGAAAAAGAGTGCTTCCTATGAAGCACTCTTTTTTGTTGGCTATGTAAAAGAACAATGTTGATTTTTAAACAAAGTTGATTGGAGCGGAAGGCACGAAGACCCTGTGGGAGTACGGGGTAGAGGAGACCCCACAGGAGCAAAGCGACGAGGAGGCTCCCTAGACCGTCCACGAACCGCTTGTGCCTGGAGTGGAAATCAACAACCAAGTTTAACAGAGCCTTTTTGTTATAACTTTAGGTAAGTCAACCAAGCCTCTTGAAACGTCCATAAGGACTCGCAAACGACGAGTTTTCTTTACATGACCTAACATAATTATGTTATTATGTTTTCAGTGTGAGAAATGATAAATCTGTAAAGTGAGTGATAGATTTGATTTTTGTCTTTGATGTGGGGAATACAAATATTGTATTGGGTGTTTATGAGGAGGATGAACTAAAATATCACTGGCGGATTGAAACGAATCGCAATCGTACAGAAGATGAATTCGGAATGATCATCAAATCCTTGTTTGACCACTCAAAATTAAGTTTTTCAAAAATTGACGGAATCATTATCTCTTCTGTTGTTCCACCAATTATGTTTGCATTAGAGCGGATGTGTCAAAAATATTTCCATATAAAGCCGCTTGTAGTGGGGCCGGGAATCAAAACTGGGCTTAATATTAAATATGAAAACCCAAGGGAAGTAGGAGCTGACAGGATTGTAAATGCAGTTGCGGCGATTCACGAATATGGAAGTCCACTTATTATTGTTGATTTTGGAACGGCAACTACTTATTGCTATGTAAATGAAGAGCGTCAATATATGGGAGGGGCGATTGCTCCTGGAGTAGGTATTTCAACAGAGGCCCTTTACTCAAGAGCTGCGAAGCTTCCGAGAATTGAAATAGCACGTCCGGAAGGGGTTATTGGGAAAAATACAGTTGCAGCCATGCAGGCTGGTATTGTTTATGGGTATGTTGGTCAAGTTGAGGGTATTGTAAGAAGGATGATCGAGCAAAGTGAAAAAAAGCCAACGGTTATTGCTACTGGGGGGTTATCTAATTTAATTGCTCAGGAATCAAAGATTATTGACATTGTTGACCCATTTTTAACTTTAAAGGGACTGCAGTTAATCTATAAACGAAATATAGATTCGTTTCACCATAACAACTAGAGGGGAGTCTGAAAATGAACGATTATCTTGTAAAAGCACTTGCCTTTGACGGGCACGTACGTGCATATGCTGTTCGTACAACGGACATTGTGAGTGAAGCACAGCGCCGGCACGATACATGGAGAACTGCCTCTGCAGCATTAGGGAGATCCCTTACAGCTGGAGTCATGATGGGGGCGATGCTAAAGGGCGAAGAAAAATTAACCATTAAAATTGAAGGGGACGGCCCGTTAGGACCAATTCTTGTTGACAGTAATGCCAAAGGAGAGGTCCGCGGATATGTAACGCATCCCCATGTTGACTTTGAAGCGAATGCCCATGGAAAGCTTGATGTCCGCCGTGCGGTCGGCACTGCAGGGTCATTAACGGTTATTAAGGATATTGGTCTCCGCGACTTTTTCTCTGGACAGGTTCCGCTTGTTTCAGGAGAATTAGGGGAGGATTTCACCTACTACTTTGCTACTTCCGAGCAAATTCCATCTTCAGTCGGTGTAGGCGTTTTGGTGAATCCGGACGACTCGATTTTAGCTGCTGGAGGGTTTATTCTTCAATTAATGCCAGGAATTGAAGATGCAGCGATAACAAAAATGGAAGAACGATTAAAAACGATACCGCCTGTTTCTAAATTAATTGAAAAGGGGCTTACCCCTGAAGAAATCTTAGGAGAACTCTTTGGTGATGAGCCCGTTAATATCCTGGAAAATATGCCAGTAAAATTCCAATGTACATGCTCAAAAGAGCGATTCTCTAATGCCATACTCGGATTAGGTACTGCTGAAATTACTGCAATGATTGAAGAAGATGGACAAGCTGAAGCACATTGTCATTTCTGCAATGAAAAGTATCTTTTTACAAAAGAAGAATTGGAAGAACTAAACAGGCGGGCAAAATAAGCAGGGGCATTGGGGGAAAAAAGTTGAGGAGAAAGCAACTCTGGTTTTTAATCGCTGCCCTAATTATGGTTAATTGCTTAACAATAGCCTTTTTTCTCGCAAAAGGGAATACGGCAAATGGAGCCGGCTTAAAAAAAGATGTCGTGGCAACGGTAGGGAAAAAGGGGATTTTAAGGCAGGATTGGCTGAATGAATTAGAAGCACGGTATGGTAAAGATGTGCTAAAAGATATGATTGATCAAAAGGTCATTAAAGAAATGGCAAAAAAGTATAAAATAACGGTTTCTAATCAGGATGTCGAAAGGGAATTTAGAATGATTCAAACCACTTATCGTTCATCCAACGAAAAAAAGCAGGAAGACGAGAAAAGGTGGAAAGAACAAATTCGGAATAGTTTATTGCTCGAAGAAATCTTGACAAAGGACGTTGCCGTTTCTGATCAGGAAAGGAAAAACTATTTTAACCAGAATAAAGACCTGTTTGATATCCCGTCTGCCTTTCATTTGTCTCAGATTATCGTAAAAACAGAAGCGGAAGCAGAAAAATCATTAAAGGAGCTTTCGCAGGGGTCAAGCTTTTCAACGATGGCAATGGAGCGCTCTATCGATGAATTCTCTGCTAATGATGGTGGAGATATTGGGTACATAACAGAGGATGATGACCGTTATCCTTTGGAATATGTTCTAACCGCGAAAACATTAAAAGCCGGGGAATGGAGTAAGCCTGTTAAGGTGGAACAAGGTTATGCAATCATTAAGTTAGAAGGTAAAATAAAAGGGGAATCGTATTCTTATCAAGAAGTAAAAGAGGAAATCCGCCGGCAAATTGCCCTCGAACAAATGAAGGTGCCAGCATCAGCTAGAACTTTTTGGGATGAGGCGAAGGTAAGCTGGTTCTACGGAAAAGAAAAATCAAACGACTAACCACAGAAAATAATTTTCTGTGGTTTTTGCATTCATAAAATTTTAACAATTTCGTGAATGAAATCAATTGACAAAAGGAGCCTGAAACTGTTAAATTGTTTATAAATCCAATAAAAATACTCGGAATAGAGAGCTGGGGGTAAGTATAATGGTTCGTGTTGCAAATTCAGTTGCCGGATTAATCGGTCAAACACCAATTGTAAAATTAAACAGATTAGTAGATGAGAACAGTGCAGAAGTTTATCTGAAATTAGAGTATTTTAACCCTGGAAGCAGCGTTAAAGATCGTATTGGTTTAGCGATGATTGAGGCTGCAGAAGAACAAGGTCTTATTGCACCAGGAAGAGATACTATTATCGAACCAACAAGTGGAAACACTGGTATTGGTCTTGCGATGGTTGCTGCTGCAAAAGGATATAAAGCTATTTTTGTAATGCCTGAGACAATGAGTTTAGAAAGAAGAAATCTTCTTCGTGCATACGGTGCAGAGCTTGTATTAACACCTGGGCCGGAAGGAATGAAAGGTGCTATCGCAAGAGCTGAAGCGCTCGCTGCAGAACACGGATATTTTGTGCCGCAGCAATTCCAAAATCAAGCAAATCCAGAGGTTCACAAACGTACTACAGGACCTGAAATCGTAGCGCAAATGGAGCAGTTAGATGGCTTCGTTTCTGGAATTGGTACTGGCGGAACCATCACTGGTGCTGGAAGCGTTCTTCGTGAACATTATCCAAATATTAAAATTTATGCGGTTGAACCAAAAGATTCAGCTATTTTATCAGGTGGAAAACCAGGGCCTCACAAGCTTCAAGGTCTTGGTGCCGGATTTGTACCTGACACATTAAACACAGATATTTATGATGAAGTGATTCAAATTACAACAGAAGAGGCATTCGAATATGCTCGCCGTGCGGCCAGAGAAGAAGGCATCCTTGGTGGTATTTCTTCAGGTGCGGCAATCGCTGCGGCGGTCAAAGCTGCAAAAGAGCTTGGAAAAGGGAAAAAGGTTTTAGCAATTATTCCTGATAATGGGGAGCGCTACCTAAGTACACCACTTTACCAGCTTGACTAACTGTTAAATCCAATAAGGTGATGGCTACATTAGCCACACCTTATTTTTTTGCACTGATATTAAAAATTCGTGTATGATAATGACAGCATATTAAACCAAAGAAATGAGAATCATCATGGAGGATAACAGAATGAATAAAGCTGGGATACAAAAAATTGAATGTGGAAAGCATACACTAGACTTTGGTCAAAAAACCATGATCATGGGTGTTTTAAATATTACACCCGATTCATTCTCTGATGGCGGAAAATTTAATGATCTGAATAAGGCATTAGAGCATGCTTATGAAATGGTCCAAAATGGAGCAGATATCATTGATATTGGCGGTGAATCAACACGCCCTGGTTATGAAGTCATTTCTGAAGATGAAGAAATTGAAAGAGTCGTTCCTATTATTGATGCGATATCCAAGCAGATTCCTGTTCCGATCTCCATCGATACGTATAAAGCAAGAGTAGCTGAGCAGGCCCTTAAAGCAGGAGCTCATATCATTAATGATATTTGGGGAGCAAAGGCTGATGAAAAAATGGCTGGGGTAGCTGCACAGTTTGATGTACCTATCATTCTGCAACATAATCGCAATGAACGGAATTATAATAATTTTATTCGGGATGTTATGAACGATCTATTTGAAAGCATTTCAATTGTAAAAAAAGCAGGGGTTCGTGATGAGATGATTATTTTGGATCCCGGTATAGGTTTTGCGAAGAATTACCAAGAAAATCTAGAGATGATGAGGGAACTAGAAACATTAACATCCATCGGATATCCAGTCTTATTGGGAACCTCACGAAAAAGAATGATTGGAGAAGCCTTGGATTTGCCAGTTAATGAAAGACTGGAAGGCACTGGAGCAACCGTTTGTTTTGGAATTCAGAAAGGGTGTCATATTGTCAGGGTTCATGATGTAAAAGAAATGAGCAGGATGGCAAAAATGATGGATGTGCTCATGGGAAAGGGGAATGTCCTTGGATAAAATATATTTAAATCAAATGGAGTTTTATGGTTATCATGGCGTTTTTCCCGAAGAAAATCGGCTCGGTCAGCGTTTCATCGTTGATTTAATCATTTCCTTGGATTTAAAAAAGGCTGGGGAAACGGATGAACTAGAGTATTCGGTCCATTATGGTGAGCTTTTTCAATTATGCCAAAAAATCGTTGAGGGAGAGCCCTATAAGCTTTTGGAAACTGTTGCGGAAAACATTGCAGCGAGTGTGTTAAAGGAGTTCGTCCTTGTTAATGATGTAACGGTAAAAATGATAAAACCTGACCCACCAATTCCAGGCCATTACAAGTCTGTTGCAGTAGAAATTACAAGGAGAAGATAATGGTGGAAAATACAGCATTTATTGCCCTTGGCTCAAACATGGGAAACCGATATGATTATTTAGGACAAGCTATTAAGCTTTTGTCAGATGTTCCAAAAATAGAGTTAGTAAATTGTTCCTCTGTTTATGAAACAGATCCGGTTGGCTATGAGGATCAGGATTTATTTTTGAATATGGTAATCGAGATAAAGACTGAGTTCAACGCCTATGAACTATTAGATATCTGTTTAAAAACAGAGCAGCAACTTGGAAGAAAGCGGGAGATAAAATGGGGGCCAAGAACAATAGACCTTGACATTCTCATGTATAATCAAGAAAATATTGAAACAGAGAACCTCATCGTCCCTCATCCCCGAATGCATGAAAGGGCATTTGTTATCGTACCGTTATTGGAGATTCAGCCAGACATGATCATTCCAGGGATGGAAAAACCACTTCAAACATCATTAGATGAATTACCTGATAAAGAAGGAGTCCGGATATGGAAGCGGAAAAATGGGGAAGACGCATTCGAGCCTATCGGAAGCTAAAGGGATTTACACAGGAGAGCTTTTCGAAGGAATTAGGTGTTTCAGTATCAATTTTGGGAGAGATTGAGAGGGGCAATCGGCTTCCGCCAAGCGATTTGCTGACCAGAATTGCTCAATCCTTAAATATAACGATTGATGAATTAGCGCCGCCAAAAGAGACATAGGAAATGGAGGTACTTTTACATGTTGAAAATTGGCGATATTGAAATGAAAAACCAGGTAGTTTTAGCACCAATGGCCGGTGTTTGTAACTCTGCATTCCGTCTGACCGTTAAAGAGTTTGGCGCAGGATTAGTATGTGCTGAAATGGTTAGTGATAAAGGAATTAATTTTAGAAACGAAAAAACGATGAATATGCTTTACATCGACGAGCGGGAGAAACCGTTAAGCCTGCAAATTTTTGGAGGGGAAAAGGAATCGCTCGTAGAAGCAGCTCAATTTGTTGATAAAAATACCAATGCAGACATTATTGATATTAATATGGGATGTCCAGTTCCGAAAATTACAAAGTGTGATGCAGGGGCAAAATGGCTTTTAGATCCTAATAAAATTTATGAAATGGTTGCTGCTGTGGTTGATGCAGTTGAAAAGCCGGTAACGGTTAAAATGCGGATGGGCTGGGATGAAGAGCATATTTATGCTGTTCAAAACGCCCAGGCAGTTGAACGTGCCGGTGGAAAGGCTGTTTCGCTTCATGGCCGTACGCGTGTCCAAATGTATGAAGGAAAAGCAAACTGGGATATTATTCGTGAGGTAAAACAATCGATAACTATTCCGCTTATAGGAAATGGTGATGTCCAGACGCCACAGGATGCGAAAAAAATGCTTGAGGAAACCGGCTGTGACGGAGTGATGATTGGACGAGCAGCACTAGGTAACCCTTGGATGATTTACCGTACGGTCCAATTTCTTGAAACAGGCAAGCTTTTGGGTGAACCATCTGTTCGGGAAAAAATTGATGTTTGTATTCTTCACTTAGATCGCTTAATTGCCCTCAAGAATGAGAATATCGCTGTCCGTGAAATGCGCAAGCATGCAGCTTGGTATTTAAAAGGAATCCGAGGAAACGGTAAGGCGCGAAATGGCGTCAATGAGTGTAATACCCGTGAAGAATTGGTCACTCTTTTAAATGGTTTAGTAGCAGAAGCGGAAGAAAAAGAAGTGACAGTCGGATAAAAGCTTGAGTTTCCAATTTGGCTTATCTATAATTGCTTTGTAGCTGCCAGTAATATGCTGGCAGTTTTTATCTATGTTTTAAACATTTTTAATGTCTGAATTCCTAAGTTTGTGTAAAATAATATAGTATGTATAAAAATGCGGATTTAGAATGCTATTTACATAAAAAGAGATAATTGGAGTTGATTTGCATGAGTCAAGAAGAATTAAATGACCAACTAGTGGTCAGACGGGATAAAATGAATTCCATGCGTGAAAAAGGTCTAGACCCATTTGGAAAACGCTTTGACCGCACGCATAATGCGATGGAATTGATTGAACAGTACGGAGAGCTTGAAAAGGAAGTTATTGAAGCTAAAAATGTAACTGTTACTCTTGCGGGAAGAATTATGACAAAGCGCGGTAAAGGAAAAGCTGGATTTGCCCACATTCAAGATTTAACAGGCCAAATTCAAGTATATGTTAGGCAAGATGCAGTGGGAGAAGAAAAGTATGAGATTTTTGATTCGGCTGATTTAGGTGACATTATTGGGGTATCCGGTACCCTATTTAAAACAAAAGTTGGCGAATTGTCTATTAAAGTACAAGGTTTTGAGTTTTTAACGAAAGCATTACGACCGCTTCCAGATAAATTCCATGGTCTTAAGGACGTAGAACAGCGCTACCGTCAGCGTTACTTAGATTTAATTATGAGCGAAGAAAGTAAAAAGACCTTCATCATGCGCAGTCGTATTATCCAGGAGATGCGCCGTTATTTAGATAACCATGGCTATTTAGAAGTTGAAACTCCGATGATGCATGCTATTGCCGGGGGGGCGTCTGCTCGTCCGTTCATCACACATCACAATGCTCTTGATATGCCGTTATATATGCGCATCGCGATTGAGCTTCATTTGAAGAGACTAATCGTCGGCGGACTTGAAAAAGTCTATGAAATTGGCCGTGTTTTCCGTAATGAAGGAGTATCAACGCGCCATAATCCGGAGTTTACAATGATTGAACTGTATGAAGCGTATGCTGACTACAGAGATATTATGAGTCTTACAGAGAATCTAGTTGCTCATATTGCTCAAGAAGTCTTAGGGACAACAACTGTTCAATATGGTGATTATGAGGTAGACCTAAAACCAGAATGGAAAAGACTTCATATGGTAGATTCAATTAAGGAATACACAGGTGTGGATTTCTGGAAAGAGATGAGTGTCGATGAAGCACGTGCACTGGCGAAAGAGCATGGTGTGGAAATTACCGAACATATGTTATACGGCCATATCGTTAATGAATTCTTTGAACAAAAAGTAGAGGAGAAACTGATTCAGCCAACCTTTATTTATGGACATCCAGTTGAGATATCGCCGCTGGCAAAGAAAAACGATGAGGATCCACGATTTACGGATCGCTTTGAATTATTTATTGTTGCTCGTGAACATGCGAATGCCTTTACGGAACTAAATGATCCAATTGATCAGCGGGAGCGTTTTGAAGCTCAATTAAAGGAAAAAGAACAAGGCAATGATGAAGCACACGAAATGGATGAAGACTTCGTAGAAGCACTTGAATATGGTATGCCACCAACAGGCGGCTTAGGGATCGGAATCGACCGTTTGGTCATGCTTTTAACCAATTCGCCTTCCATTCGCGATGTATTATTATTCCCATTAATGCGCCAACGCTAATATTTCTTAAAACTAGTGCCGGGTCCTGCCTGGCACTTTTTATTTAGAAGTTTAAAATCGAAGAATGTGAATATTTTTATTTTAAATTTGATGAATAAAAATTTAAAAAGACTATTGCGTGCTGAGTCCAATGGTGGTATATTTATATTCGTTGTTGCGAGACAACAACATGCAAGAAAAAATAATTAAAAAAGTTGTTGACTTTAAGTTGGTAACTTGGTAAGATGATTAAGTCGCCTTTGAGCGACAAAGAAATTTGTTCTTTGAAAACTAAACAAACAAAAACGTCAACAAACAATAATATTCATTTCTTTTGAAATGAAGCCAACGTAACATTCGAGCTAAATCAACTTTCTTGGAGAGTTTGATCCTGGCTCAGGACGAACGCTGGCGGCGTGCCTAATACATGCAAGTCGAGCGAATCAACAGGAGCTTGCTCCTGTTGGTTAGCGGCGGACGGGTGAGTAACACGTGGGCAACCTGCCTGTAAGACTGGGATAACTTCGGGAAACCGGAGCTAATACCGGATAATCCTTTTCCTCTCATGAGGAAAAGCTGAAAGTCGGTTTCGGCTGACACTTACAGATGGGCCCGCGGCGCATTAGCTAGTTGGTGAGGTAACGGCTCACCAAGGCGACGATGCGTAGCCGACCTGAGAGGGTGATCGGCCACACTGGGACTGAGACACGGCCCAGACTCCTACGGGAGGCAGCAGTAGGGAATCTTCCGCAATGGACGAAAGTCTGACGGAGCAACGCCGCGTGAGCGATGAAGGCCTTCGGGTCGTAAAGCTCTGTTGTTAGGGAAGAACAAGTATCGGAGTAACTGCCGGTGCCTTGACGGTACCTAACCAGAAAGCCACGGCTAACTACGTGCCAGCAGCCGCGGTAATACGTAGGTGGCAAGCGTTGTCCGGAATTATTGGGCGTAAAGCGCGCGCAGGCGGTCCTTTAAGTCTGATGTGAAAGCCCACGGCTCAACCGTGGAGGGTCATTGGAAACTGGGGGACTTGAGTGCAGAAGAGGAAAGCGGAATTCCACGTGTAGCGGTGAAATGCGTAGAGATGTGGAGGAACACCAGTGGCGAAGGCGGCTTTCTGGTCTGTAACTGACGCTGAGGCGCGAAAGCGTGGGGAGCAAACAGGATTAGATACCCTGGTAGTCCACGCCGTAAACGATGAGTGCTAAGTGTTAGAGGGTTTCCGCCCTTTAGTGCTGCAGCTAACGCATTAAGCACTCCGCCTGGGGAGTACGGCCGCAAGGCTGAAACTCAAAGGAATTGACGGGGGCCCGCACAAGCGGTGGAGCATGTGGTTTAATTCGAAGCAACGCGAAGAACCTTACCAGGTCTTGACATCCTCTGACACTCCTAGAGATAGGACTTTCCCCTTCGGGGGACAGAGTGACAGGTGGTGCATGGTTGTCGTCAGCTCGTGTCGTGAGATGTTGGGTTAAGTCCCGCAACGAGCGCAACCCTTGATCTTAGTTGCCAGCATTCAGTTGGGCACTCTAAGGTGACTGCCGGTGACAAACCGGAGGAAGGTGGGGATGACGTCAAATCATCATGCCCCTTATGACCTGGGCTACACACGTGCTACAATGGATGGTACAAAGGGCTGCGAAACCGCGAGGTTTAGCCAATCCCATAAAACCATTCTCAGTTCGGATTGTAGGCTGCAACTCGCCTACATGAAGCCGGAATCGCTAGTAATCGCGGATCAGCATGCCGCGGTGAATACGTTCCCGGGCCTTGTACACACCGCCCGTCACACCACGAGAGTTTGTAACACCCGAAGTCGGTGGGGTAACCGTAAGGAGCCAGCCGCCTAAGGTGGGACAGATGATTGGGGTGAAGTCGTAACAAGGTAGCCGTATCGGAAGGTGCGGCTGGATCACCTCCTTTCTAAGGATAATGCAGTCCTTATGGACTGATAAGATGTTGACCGTTTCTTGTTTGTTTAGTTTTGAGGGAGCAATTCTCTCAAAGCTTTTTTAAATCGTTCTTTGAAAACTAGATAATCGTAAGAAGAAGTAACCAAGTAAAAACCGAGTAATCGCCATTTTAGTTTTTCTCTCTAATTTTAGAGTAAAACCTTTTAGGTTAAGTTAGAAAGGGCGCACGGTGAATGCCTTGGCACTAGGAGCCGATGAAGGACGGGACTAACACCGATATGCTTCGGGGAGCTGTAAGTAAGCTTTGATCCGGAGATTTCCGAATGGGGGAACCCACTGTTCGTAATGGAGCAGTATCTTTATCTGAATACATAGGATAATGAAGGCAGACCCGGGGAACTGAAACATCTAAGTACCCGGAGGAAGAGAAAGCAAACGCGATTCCCTGAGTAGCGGCGAGCGAAACGGGAACAGCCCAAACCGAAAGGCTTGCCTTTCGGGGTTGTAGGACACTCAACATGGAGTTACAAAGGAACGGGGTAGATGAAGCGATCTGGAAAGGTCCGTCATAGAAGGTAAAAACCCTGTAGTTGAAACTTCGTTCCCTCCTGAGTGGATCCTGAGTACGGCCGGACACGTGAAATCCGGTCGGAAGCAGGGAGGACCATCTCCCAAGGCTAAATACTCCCTAGTGACCGATAGTGAACCAGTACCGTGAGGGAAAGGTGAAAAGCACCCCGGAAGGGGAGTGAAATAGTTCCTGAAACCGTGTGCCTACAAGTAGTCAGAGCCCGTTTATGGGTGATGGCGTGCCTTTTGTAGAATGAACCGGCGAGTTACGATTACATGCAAGGTTAAGTTGATGAGACGGAGCCGCAGCGAAAGCGAGTCTGAATAGGGCGAATTTAGTATGTGGTCGTAGACCCGAAACCAGGTGATCTACCCATGTCCAGGGTGAAGTCCAGGTAACACTGGATGGAGGCCCGAACCCACGCACGTTGAAAAGTGCGGGGATGAGGTGTGGGTAGCGGAGAAATTCCAATCGAACTTGGAGATAGCTGGTTCTCTCCGAAATAGCTTTAGGGCTAGCCTCACGAAGTAAGAGTCTTGGAGGTAGAGCACTGTTTGGACTAGGGGCCCTCATCGGGTTACCGAATTCAGACAAACTCCGAATGCCAATGACTTATCCGTGGGAGTCAGACTGCGAGTGATAAGATCCGTAGTCAAAAGGGAAACAGCCCAGACCACCAGCTAAGGTCCCAAAGTATACGTTAAGTGGAAAAGGATGTGGAGTTGCTTAGACAACCAGGATGTTGGCTTAGAAGCAGCCACCATTTAAAGAGTGCGTAATAGCTCACTGGTCGAGTGACTCTGCGCCGAAAATGTACCGGGGCTAAACGTATCACCGAAGCTGTGGGTGGACACCATTAGGTGTCCGCGGTAGGAGAGCGTTCTAAGGGCGTTGAAGCTAGACCGTAAGGACTGGTGGAGCGCTTAGAAGTGAGAATGCCGGTATGAGTAGCGAAAGATGAGTGAGAATCTCATCCACCGAATGCCTAAGGTTTCCTGAGGAAGGCTCGTCCGCTCAGGGTTAGTCGGGACCTAAGCCGAGGCCGAAAGGCGTAGGCGATGGACAACAGGTTGATATTCCTGTACCACCTCTTTATCGTTTGAGTGATGGGGGGACGCAGGAGGATAGGGAAAGCGCGCTATTGGATATGCGCGTCCAAGCAGTTAGGCTGAGAAGTAGGAAAATCCGCTTCTCGCGAAGGCTGAGCTGTGACGGCGAGGGAAATTTAGTACCGAAGTTCCTGATTCCACACTGCCAAGAAAAGCCTCTAGCGAGATAAAAGGTGCCCGTACCGCAAACCGACACAGGTAGGCGAGGAGAGAATCCTAAGGTGAGCGAGAGAACTCTCGTTAAGGAACTCGGCAAAATGACCCCGTAACTTCGGGAGAAGGGGTGCTCTTTGAGGTGAATAGCCTCGAAGAGCCGCAGTGAATAGGCCCAGGCGACTGTTTAGCAAAAACACAGGTCTCTGCGAAGCCGCAAGGCGAAGTATAGGGGCTGACGCCTGCCCGGTGCTGGAAGGTTAAGAGGAGGGGTTAGCGCAAGCGAAGCTCTGAATCGAAGCCCCAGTAAACGGCGGCCGTAACTATAACGGTCCTAAGGTAGCGAAATTCCTTGTCGGGTAAGTTCCGACCCGCACGAAAGGCGTAACGATCTGGGCACTGTCTCAACGAGAGACTCGGTGAAATTATAGTACCTGTGAAGATGCAGGTTACCCGCGACAGGACGGAAAGACCCCATGGAGCTTTACTGTAGCCTGATATTGAATTTTGGTACAGCTTGTACAGGATAGGTAGGAGCCGTAGAAGCCGGAGCGCTAGCTTCGGTGGAGGCGTCGGTGGGATACTACCCTGGCTGTATTGAAATTCTAACCCGCACCCCTTATCGGGGTGGGAGACAGTGTCAGGTGGGCAGTTTGACTGGGGCGGTCGCCTCCTAAAGAGTAACGGAGGCGCCCAAAGGTTCCCTCAGAATGGTTGGAAATCATTCGCAGAGTGTAAAGGCATAAGGGAGCTTGACTGCGAGACCTACAAGTCGAGCAGGGACGAAAGTCGGGCTTAGTGATCCGGTGGTTCCGCATGGAAGGGCCATCGCTCAACGGATAAAAGCTACCCTGGGGATAACAGGCTTATCTCCCCCAAGAGTCCACATCGACGGGGAGGTTTGGCACCTCGATGTCGGCTCATCGCATCCTGGGGCTGTAGTCGGTCCCAAGGGTTGGGCTGTTCGCCCATTAAAGCGGTACGCGAGCTGGGTTCAGAACGTCGTGAGACAGTTCGGTCCCTATCCGTCGTGGGCGCAGGAAATTTGAGAGGAGCTGTCCTTAGTACGAGAGGACCGGGATGGACGCACCGCTGGTGTACCAGTTGTCTTGCCAAAGGCATCGCTGGGTAGCTATGTGCGGACGGGATAAGTGCTGAAAGCATCTAAGCATGAAGCCCCCCTCAAGATGAGATTTCCCATAGCGTCAAGCTAGTAAGATCCCTGAAAGATGATCAGGTTGATAGGTCAGAGGTGGAAGCGTGGCGACATGTGGAGCTGACTGATACTAATCGATCGAGGACTTAACCATAGTCTTAAGGTGAACTCGTTTTTACTAAAAACTTCTTCTGTATTATCTAGTTTTGAGGGAATGATACCTCAAACTTAATAGTCTGGCAATAATGGCGAGAAGGTCACACCCGTTCCCATACCGAACACGGAAGTTAAGCTTCTCAGCGCCGATGGTAGTTGGGGGCTGTCCCCCTGTGAGAGTAGGACGTTGCCAGGCTTTGTATAATGGAGGATTAGCTCAGCTGGGAGAGCATCTGCCTTACAAGCAGAGGGTCGGCGGTTCGATCCCGTCATCCTCCACCATGATTTTTTCACGAAAGTGAAAATATTCTTCAATAAATGCCGGTTTAGCTCAATTGGTAGAGCAACTGACTTGTAATCAGTAGGTTGGGGGTTCAAGTCCTCTAGCCGGCACCATGTTTCTTGCTTTTCTGAATAATATCAGCAAAAGAAACTAATTGCTTTTTTTGGAAATTATTTTGAGCCATTAGCTCAGTTGGTAGAGCATCTGACTTTTAATCAGAGGGTCGAAGGTTCGAGTCCTTCATGGCTCACCATTTAATTGGATATGCGGGTGTGGCGGAATTGGCAGACGCACCAGACTTAGGATCTGGCGCCGCAAGGCGTGGGGGTTCGACTCCCTTCACCCGCACCATTTAAGTTTAATATATGCGGAAGTAGTTCAGTGGTAGAACACCACCTTGCCAAGGTGGGGGTCGCGGGTTCGAATCCCGTCTTCCGCTCCACTCTTGCCGGGGTGGCGGAACTGGCAGACGCACAGGACTTAAAATCCTGCGGTAGGTGACTACCGTACCGGTTCGATTCCGGTCCTCGGCACCAGAGTTTTTGATAATTCAAAATGCGCCCGTAGCTCAATTGGATAGAGCGTTTGACTACGGATCAAAAGGTTATGGGTTCGACTCCTTTCGGGCGCGCCACATTTCGGGAAGTAGCTCAGCTTGGTAGAGCACTTGGTTTGGGACCAAGGGGTCGCAGGTTCGAATCCTGTCTTCCCGACCAGTACTTCTTATTTAATGATCACGGGGTCTTAGCTCAGCTGGGAGAGCGCCTGCTTTGCACGCAGGAGGTCAGGGGTTCGATCCCCCTAGACTCCACCAAAAAAGATAAAAAAGTTGTTGACTTTAAGTTAGTAACTTGGTAAGATGATTAAGTCGCCTTTGAGCGACAGTGAAATTTGTTCTTTGAAAACTAAACAAACAAAAACGTCAACAAACAATAATATTCATTTCTTTTGAAATGAAGCCAACGTAACATTCGAGCTAAATCAACTTTCTTGGAGAGTTTGATCCTGGCTCAGGACGAACGCTGGCGGCGTGCCTAATACATGCAAGTCGAGCGAATCAACAGGAGCTTGCTCCTGTTGGTTAGCGGCGGACGGGTGAGTAACACGTGGGCAACCTGCCTGTAAGACTGGGATAACTTCGGGAAACCGGAGCTAATACCGGATAATCCTTTTCCTCTCATGAGGAAAAGCTGAAAGTCGGTTTCGGCTGACACTTACAGATGGGCCCGCGGCGCATTAGCTAGTTGGTGAGGTAACGGCTCACCAAGGCGACGATGCGTAGCCGACCTGAGAGGGTGATCGGCCACACTGGGACTGAGACACGGCCCAGACTCCTACGGGAGGCAGCAGTAGGGAATCTTCCGCAATGGACGAAAGTCTGACGGAGCAACGCCGCGTGAGCGATGAAGGCCTTCGGGTCGTAAAGCTCTGTTGTTAGGGAAGAACAAGTATCGGAGTAACTGCCGGTGCCTTGACGGTACCTAACCAGAAAGCCACGGCTAACTACGTGCCAGCAGCCGCGGTAATACGTAGGTGGCAAGCGTTGTCCGGAATTATTGGGCGTAAAGCGCGCGCAGGCGGTCCTTTAAGTCTGATGTGAAAGCCCACGGCTCAACCGTGGAGGGTCATTGGAAACTGGGGGACTTGAGTGCAGAAGAGGAAAGCGGAATTCCACGTGTAGCGGTGAAATGCGTAGAGATGTGGAGGAACACCAGTGGCGAAGGCGGCTTTCTGGTCTGTAACTGACGCTGAGGCGCGAAAGCGTGGGGAGCAAACAGGATTAGATACCCTGGTAGTCCACGCCGTAAACGATGAGTGCTAAGTGTTAGAGGGTTTCCGCCCTTTAGTGCTGCAGCTAACGCATTAAGCACTCCGCCTGGGGAGTACGGCCGCAAGGCTGAAACTCAAAGGAATTGACGGGGGCCCGCACAAGCGGTGGAGCATGTGGTTTAATTCGAAGCAACGCGAAGAACCTTACCAGGTCTTGACATCCTCTGACACTCCTAGAGATAGGACTTTCCCCTTCGGGGGACAGAGTGACAGGTGGTGCATGGTTGTCGTCAGCTCGTGTCGTGAGATGTTGGGTTAAGTCCCGCAACGAGCGCAACCCTTGATCTTAGTTGCCAGCATTCAGTTGGGCACTCTAAGGTGACTGCCGGTGACAAACCGGAGGAAGGTGGGGATGACGTCAAATCATCATGCCCCTTATGACCTGGGCTACACACGTGCTACAATGGATGGTACAAAGGGCTGCGAAACCGCGAGGTTTAGCCAATCCCATAAAACCATTCTCAGTTCGGATTGTAGGCTGCAACTCGCCTACATGAAGCCGGAATCGCTAGTAATCGCGGATCAGCATGCCGCGGTGAATACGTTCCCGGGCCTTGTACACACCGCCCGTCACACCACGAGAGTTTGTAACACCCGAAGTCGGTGGGGTAACCGTAAGGAGCCAGCCGCCTAAGGTGGGACAGATGATTGGGGTGAAGTCGTAACAAGGTAGCCGTATCGGAAGGTGCGGCTGGATCACCTCCTTTCTAAGGATAATGCAGTCCTTATGGACTGATAAGATGTTGACCGTTTCTTGTTTGTTTAGTTTTGAGGGAGCAATTCTCTCAAAGCTTTTTTAAATCGTTCTTTGAAAACTAGATAATCGTAAGAAGAAGTAACCAAGTAAAAACCGAGTAATCGCCATTTTAGTTTTTCTCTCTAATTTTAGAGTAAAACCTTTTAGGTTAAGTTAGAAAGGGCGCACGGTGAATGCCTTGGCACTAGGAGCCGATGAAGGACGGGACTAACACCGATATGCTTCGGGGAGCTGTAAGTAAGCTTTGATCCGGAGATTTCCGAATGGGGGAACCCACTGTTCGTAATGGAGCAGTATCTTTATCTGAATACATAGGATAATGAAGGCAGACCCGGGGAACTGAAACATCTAAGTACCCGGAGGAAGAGAAAGCAAACGCGATTCCCTGAGTAGCGGCGAGCGAAACGGGAACAGCCCAAACCGAAAGGCTTGCCTTTCGGGGTTGTAGGACACTCAACATGGAGTTACAAAGGAACGGGGTAGATGAAGCGATCTGGAAAGGTCCGTCATAGAAGGTAAAAACCCTGTAGTTGAAACTTCGTTCCCTCCTGAGTGGATCCTGAGTACGGCCGGACACGTGAAATCCGGTCGGAAGCAGGGAGGACCATCTCCCAAGGCTAAATACTCCCTAGTGACCGATAGTGAACCAGTACCGTGAGGGAAAGGTGAAAAGCACCCCGGAAGGGGAGTGAAATAGTTCCTGAAACCGTGTGCCTACAAGTAGTCAGAGCCCGTTTATGGGTGATGGCGTGCCTTTTGTAGAATGAACCGGCGAGTTACGATTACATGCAAGGTTAAGTTGATGAGACGGAGCCGCAGCGAAAGCGAGTCTGAATAGGGCGAATTTAGTATGTGGTCGTAGACCCGAAACCAGGTGATCTACCCATGTCCAGGGTGAAGTCCAGGTAACACTGGATGGAGGCCCGAACCCACGCACGTTGAAAAGTGCGGGGATGAGGTGTGGGTAGCGGAGAAATTCCAATCGAACTTGGAGATAGCTGGTTCTCTCCGAAATAGCTTTAGGGCTAGCCTCACGAAGTAAGAGTCTTGGAGGTAGAGCACTGTTTGGACTAGGGGCCCTCATCGGGTTACCGAATTCAGACAAACTCCGAATGCCAATGACTTATCCGTGGGAGTCAGACTGCGAGTGATAAGATCCGTAGTCAAAAGGGAAACAGCCCAGACCACCAGCTAAGGTCCCAAAGTATACGTTAAGTGGAAAAGGATGTGGAGTTGCTTAGACAACCAGGATGTTGGCTTAGAAGCAGCCACCATTTAAAGAGTGCGTAATAGCTCACTGGTCGAGTGACTCTGCGCCGAAAATGTACCGGGGCTAAACGTATCACCGAAGCTGTGGGTGGACACCATTAGGTGTCCGCGGTAGGAGAGCGTTCTAAGGGCGTTGAAGCTAGACCGTAAGGACTGGTGGAGCGCTTAGAAGTGAGAATGCCGGTATGAGTAGCGAAAGATGAGTGAGAATCTCATCCACCGAATGCCTAAGGTTTCCTGAGGAAGGCTCGTCCGCTCAGGGTTAGTCGGGACCTAAGCCGAGGCCGAAAGGCGTAGGCGATGGACAACAGGTTGATATTCCTGTACCACCTCTTTATCGTTTGAGTGATGGGGGGACGCAGGAGGATAGGGAAAGCGCGCTATTGGATATGCGCGTCCAAGCAGTTAGGCTGAGAAGTAGGAAAATCCGCTTCTCGCGAAGGCTGAGCTGTGACGGCGAGGGAAATTTAGTACCGAAGTTCCTGATTCCACACTGCCAAGAAAAGCCTCTAGCGAGATAAAAGGTGCCCGTACCGCAAACCGACACAGGTAGGCGAGGAGAGAATCCTAAGGTGAGCGAGAGAACTCTCGTTAAGGAACTCGGCAAAATGACCCCGTAACTTCGGGAGAAGGGGTGCTCTTTGAGGTGAATAGCCTCGAAGAGCCGCAGTGAATAGGCCCAGGCGACTGTTTAGCAAAAACACAGGTCTCTGCGAAGCCGCAAGGCGAAGTATAGGGGCTGACGCCTGCCCGGTGCTGGAAGGTTAAGAGGAGGGGTTAGCGCAAGCGAAGCTCTGAATCGAAGCCCCAGTAAACGGCGGCCGTAACTATAACGGTCCTAAGGTAGCGAAATTCCTTGTCGGGTAAGTTCCGACCCGCACGAAAGGCGTAACGATCTGGGCACTGTCTCAACGAGAGACTCGGTGAAATTATAGTACCTGTGAAGATGCAGGTTACCCGCGACAGGACGGAAAGACCCCATGGAGCTTTACTGTAGCCTGATATTGAATTTTGGTACAGCTTGTACAGGATAGGTAGGAGCCGTAGAAGCCGGAGCGCTAGCTTCGGTGGAGGCGTCGGTGGGATACTACCCTGGCTGTATTGAAATTCTAACCCGCACCCCTTATCGGGGTGGGAGACAGTGTCAGGTGGGCAGTTTGACTGGGGCGGTCGCCTCCTAAAGAGTAACGGAGGCGCCCAAAGGTTCCCTCAGAATGGTTGGAAATCATTCGCAGAGTGTAAAGGCATAAGGGAGCTTGACTGCGAGACCTACAAGTCGAGCAGGGACGAAAGTCGGGCTTAGTGATCCGGTGGTTCCGCATGGAAGGGCCATCGCTCAACGGATAAAAGCTACCCTGGGGATAACAGGCTTATCTCCCCCAAGAGTCCACATCGACGGGGAGGTTTGGCACCTCGATGTCGGCTCATCGCATCCTGGGGCTGTAGTCGGTCCCAAGGGTTGGGCTGTTCGCCCATTAAAGCGGTACGCGAGCTGGGTTCAGAACGTCGTGAGACAGTTCGGTCCCTATCCGTCGTGGGCGCAGGAAATTTGAGAGGAGCTGTCCTTAGTACGAGAGGACCGGGATGGACGCACCGCTGGTGTACCAGTTGTCTTGCCAAAGGCATCGCTGGGTAGCTATGTGCGGACGGGATAAGTGCTGAAAGCATCTAAGCATGAAGCCCCCCTCAAGATGAGATTTCCCATAGCGTCAAGCTAGTAAGATCCCTGAAAGATGATCAGGTTGATAGGTCAGAGGTGGAAGCGTGGCGACATGTGGAGCTGACTGATACTAATCGATCGAGGACTTAACCATAGTCTTAAGGTGAACTCGTTTTTACTAAAAACTTCTTCTGTATTATCTAGTTTTGAGGGAATGATACCTCAAACTTAATAGTCTGGCAATAATGGCGAGAAGGTCACACCCGTTCCCATACCGAACACGGAAGTTAAGCTTCTCAGCGCCGATGGTAGTTGGGGGCTGTCCCCCTGTGAGAGTAGGACGTTGCCAGGCATAATGAGGGACAACCTGATGAGGGTTGTCCTTTTTTGTGTTTTGTGGACGTAATTACAGTAATCACCCCCTCCTATATCTAATTACAGACAAATATCCCCAAACATTTTACCACCACCATGTTTCACAATGACGAGATTTGGAGAAAATCATTAGTATCTGATTGTTGAAACTTCAAACGCTTTTCAGTATAATTAATGTCAAATATAGTCAAAGTCAGAAACACCAGCTAAACAATAATTTAAATAAAATCAAGCAAAAGGAGGTGAATCCTGGCAGCGGCAAAATATTGAAAAAAATCAAATAAGCTGCAGCCAGTTGGGAAGATGAGAAACATCTCCGACATTATTGAAAATTATTTAAAAGCAGTGTTAGAAAAAAGCGAACAAGACCTCGTTGAAATTAAACGAAGTGAAATTGCAGATAAATTTCAATGTGTACCATCACAAATAAATTACGTAATTAATACCCGGTTTACAATAGAAAGAGGATATATTGTTGAGAGTAAACGCGGCGGTGGAGGGTATATAAGAATTACGAAAGTACAATCCCACGAATTTGCCGATCTAATCCATCATTTGATCTCACTTGTAGAGGAACGAATCAGCCAGGCAAGTGCTGAAGATGTTATTCTAAGACTTGTACATGAAGAAATTATTACAAATCGAGAAGCAAAAATCATGTTAAGTGTAATTGATCGTTCCGTTTTATATATTGAACTTCCGTACCGTGACGAATTGCGGGCAAGAATGTTAAAGGCAATGTTAACTACCTTAAAATATAAATAATGATACTAGCTGGAGGGGTGATGAGGATGATTTGCCAGGAATGTAATCAAAGGCCTGCAGCACTCCACTTCACAAAAATTATTAATGGTGAAAAAACAGAGGTTCATCTTTGTGAGAAATGTGCACAGGAAAAAGGGAATATGTTTATGTTAAATGGAGGCTCAAGTTTTGCCTTTAATAATTTATTAGCTGGACTTTTGAATATTGATCCTTCCTATCAAAAACAGGAAAAGAGCCCATTTCATCAGGAGGAAATTCTTCAATGCAGCCATTGCTCAATGACGTTTCCACAATTCTTAAAAATTGGACGCTTCGGATGTGCGCATTGTTATGAAACTTTTAAGGACCAGCTAAAGCCTGTTTTAAAACGTCTTCACAGCGGAAACTGGTCCCATAGTGGAAAGATTCCCAAAAGAATCGGTGGTGGCATTCATCTTCGAAAGCAAATCGACGAATTAAAAAATGAATTAAGAGATTTGATTACCCATGAAGAGTTTGAAAAAGCAGCAGAAGTACGTGATGAGATTCGTACACTTGAAAAACAGTTAACGGGCAGTCAGGGGGAGGGGAATAAAATGCCGCTTGAACGATTTATTAACCAAGCCCTTAGTTCATGGATGAGGCAGGTAGGGCCTGATTCAGATATAGTACTTAGTTCGCGAATCCGTTTAGCTCGAAACTTTGAGAAATATAAATTTCCGACATTATTTTCGCATGAAGAGGCAAAAGAGATTATTGCCAATCTAGAGGAAGTTTTAAATACGGCGGATATCACAAAGTTTGGGCAAATGGAATTATTAAAGATCAATGACCTACAGCCTCTTCAAAAATTAGTTTTAGTTGAAAAACATTTAATCAGTCCTCTTCTTGCAGAAGATTCACCCTATGGAGCTGTTCTTTTAACCGAAAATGAAGAAGTTAGTATTATGGTTAATGAAGAGGATCATATCCGTATTCAGTGCCTGTTCCCCGGTTTGCAGCTAAAAGAAGCACTTGAAGCAGCGAATGAAATTGATGACTGGCTTGAAAGCCGGATTCAATATGCATTTGATGAAAAACATGGTTATTTAACAAGCTGTCCCACAAATGTGGGAACCGGTCTCCGTGCTTCCGTCATGATGCATTTGCCTGGACTAATCCTAACGCAGCAAATGAATCGGATTATCCCGGCGATTAACCAATTAGGTCTTGTAGTTAGAGGGATTTATGGAGAGGGCAGTGAAGCATTAGGAAATATTTTTCAAATATCCAATCAAATTACTCTTGGGAAATCAGAAGAAGATATCTGCCGTGATTTAAAGGGGGTTGTTAGTCAGCTAATTTCACAAGAAAGGTCGGCTCGTGAAGCATTACGCAAAACTTCAAACATACAATTAGAAGACAGGGTATTCAGATCGTTCGGTGTATTATCCAATAGCCGGATTATCGAATCGAAGGAAGCTGCGAAATGTTTATCCGACGTTCAGCTTGGAATTGATATGGGATATATCACGAATATGCCCAAGAATATGTTAACGGAATTAATGATTTCAACCCAGCCGGGATTCTTGCAGCAATATGCAGGCGGGCCACTAAGGCCGCATGAAAGGGATATAAGGCGTGCGGCTTTAATTCGAGAACGAATAAAAATGGAAACCGATAAAAGGTGAGGAGGAAGAGAATATGATGTTCGGACGTTTTACAGAAAGAGCTCAAAAGGTATTAGCGTTAGCCCAAGAGGAAGCAATCCGTCTTGGCCATAATAATATTGGAACAGAGCATATTTTATTAGGACTGGTTCGTGAAGGGGAAGGGATTGCAGCAAAAGCACTTTATGGACTTGGTTTAGGCTCTGATAAAATTCAAAAAGAAGTTGAAAACTTAATTGGCAAAGGACAGGAAGTTCCGCAAACCATTCACTATACACCAAGAGCGAAAAAAGTAATTGAATTATCAATGGATGAGGCGAGAAAGCTGGGCCATTCATACGTTGGAACGGAACATATTCTCCTTGGTCTCATTCGTGAAGGTGAAGGAGTTGCGGCACGGGTTCTTAATAATCTAGGTGTTAGCCTAAATAAAGCACGCCAGCAAGTGTTGCAATTACTGGGCAGCAATGAGTCAGGCGGTCATCAGGGGAGTGCTTCTGCCAGCGCCAATACCCCAACACTGGACAGTCTTGCTAGAGATTTAACGGCAATCGCAAGGGAAGGAAGCCTTGACCCAGTGATTGGCCGAAGTAAAGAAATCCAGCGTGTTATTGAGGTATTAAGCCGCCGGACAAAAAACAACCCAGTTTTAATCGGGGAACCTGGTGTTGGTAAAACTGCAATAGCGGAAGGGCTTGCCCAGCAAATTGTTAATAATGAAGTTCCTGAGATTCTCCGGGATAAACGGGTCATGACGTTAGATATGGGAACGGTTGTTGCCGGTACAAAGTATCGCGGTGAGTTTGAGGACCGTTTGAAAAAGGTAATGGATGAAATCCGCCAAGCAGGTAATATCATTCTATTTATTGATGAACTACACACATTAATTGGAGCCGGTGGTGCGGAAGGTGCTATTGACGCCTCCAATATTTTAAAACCTTCCCTTGCACGCGGCGAGCTTCAGTGTATCGGTGCAACGACTCTGGATGAGTACCGTAAATACATTGAAAAGGATGCAGCGTTAGAGCGACGTTTCCAACCGATTCGTGTCGATGAACCGACAGCTGAAGAATCGATTCAAATTTTACAAGGATTGCGCGATCGCTACGAGGCACATCACCGTGTATCAATTACAGATGAAGCAATTGAAGCAGCTGTAAAATTATCGGACCGTTATATTTCTGATCGCTTCCTGCCGGATAAGGCGATTGACTTGATTGATGAAGCAGGTTCGAAAGTACGCTTACGTTCCTATACGACTCCTCCAAACTTAAAAGAACTAGAAGTAAAGCTTGAGGATGTCCGAAAGGAAAAAGATGCTTCAGTACAAAGCCAGGAATTTGAAAAAGCAGCATCTTTAAGGGATACGGAGCAGCGCCTGCGTGAACAGCTCGAAGAAACGAAAAAGACATGGAAAGAAAAACAAGGAAAAGAAAATAATGAAGTTACAGTTGAAGATATCGCGAATGTTGTTTCCAGTTGGACGGGAGTTCCGGTCTCAAGACTGGCTCAAACAGAAACAGAAAAGCTTCTTAATTTAGAAGAAATTTTACATTCTCGCGTAATTGGCCAGGAAGAAGCTGTTAAGGCGGTTTCGAAAGCAGTCCGTCGTGCACGGGCAGGATTAAAGGATCCAAAACGCCCAATCGGTTCCTTTGTTTTCCTTGGACCTACAGGTGTCGGGAAAACAGAGTTGGCAAGAGCACTTGCGGAAGCAATGTTTGGTGATGAAGAGGCAATGATTCGGATTGATATGTCTGAATACATGGAGAAACACTCCACTTCCCGTCTTGTCGGTTCCCCTCCGGGATATGTCGGCTATGAGGAAGGCGGACAATTAACGGAAAAAGTAAGAAGAAAACCTTATTCGGTTATTTTGCTGGATGAAATTGAAAAGGCACATCCTGATGTTTTCAATATTCTCTTGCAGGTTCTTGAAGATGGGCGCTTAACTGACTCAAAAGGAAGAACGGTTGATTTCCGTAATACCGTCTTGATCATGACATCAAACGTGGGTGCCGAGGCATTGAAACGCAATAAATATGTCGGCTTTAATATCCAGGATGGTGAGCAGGATTACAAAGACATGAAAGGGAAAGTGATGGAAGAATTGAAGAAGGCCTTCCGTCCAGAGTTCTTGAACCGGATTGATGAAATCATTGTCTTCCATGCATTGGAGAGAAAGCATTTGCAGGAAATTGTTACATTATTGTCTGATCAGTTAACAAAACGCTTGAAAGAACAAAATATTGAGCTTGAGTTAACGGAGGCAGCGAAGGATAAGATCTGCCTGGAAGGATATGATCCGGAATATGGGGCAAGACCACTGCGCCGCGCCATTCAGAAGCATATTGAAGATCGCCTATCTGAAGAGTTGCTAAAAGGTACAGTGCTAACAGGCCAGAATGTGATCATTGATGTTGATAATGGTGAATTTACCGTAAGGACGGCGGAAAAAACTAGTCTAGCAAAATAGATTTATAAAAGGTACAATCGGAAAAACACAAGTAGAGGTACACGTGAATATCGTTGATCGTGTGCCTCTTTATTTTTACATATTTATCCAATTGATTATTTGTTGTACAATAGGTGTGTAGATTACTTAAAGGCAAAAGAGGTAGAAGTAATGGTAAAGCGAAAAACTAAGTTCATGTGTCAGGAATGTGGATATGAATCTCCCAAATGGATGGGGAAATGTCCGGGATGCGGTCAGTGGAATAAGATGGTCGAAGAGGTAGAGGTAACGGGTGGAAATCGAAGAGGAGCCTTTGCACATGCCCAGGGCGGTGCGGAGATTCTTTCAAAGGCTATGCCGATCACGTCCATTGAAACAGGCAGTGAACCAAGGATTTTAACCAATTTGAGTGAGCTTAACCGAGTACTGGGTGGTGGAATTGTCAGGGGATCATTGGTCCTGATTGGCGGTGATCCAGGTATTGGTAAATCCACACTTCTTTTGCAGGTATCATCACAGCTCGCCCATAATGGGAATAAAGTTTTATACATATCCGGTGAAGAATCGCTAAGGCAGACCAAGCTTCGTGCCGAGCGCTTAGGGGTATCTTCTGAAAATTTATTTGTGTATTCGGAAACAAGCCTAGAGGAAATTAACCGCACGATCGAAGCTGCGAATCCGGCCTTTGTCATTATTGATTCGATTCAAACCATTTACCATCCCGAGGTTACTTCAGCCCCGGGCAGCGTTTCACAGGTTCGTGAATGTACGGCCGAGTTAATGAGAATTGGAAAGACGAAGGGAATTGCGATTTTTATTGTTGGGCATGTAACGAAAGAAGGTTCGATTGCCGGTCCAAGATTATTAGAGCATATGGTTGACACTGTTTTATATTTCGAAGGGGAACGGCATCATACGTACCGGATTTTACGTGCCGTGAAAAACCGCTTTGGCTCCACGAATGAAATGGGAATTTTTGAAATGAAAGAGGCTGGCCTTGAGGAAGTGGCGAACCCTTCGGAAATTTTTCTAGAAGAGCGTTCAAGGGGGGCGGCAGGTTCAACGGTTGTCGCTTCGATGGAGGGGACACGGCCAGTATTAGTGGAAATCCAAGCACTTATTTCTCCTACAAGCTTCGGGAATCCGAGAAGAATGGCCACAGGAATCGACCATAACCGGGTTCCGCTTTTAATGGCTGTATTGGAAAAGCGTGTCGGTATGCTGCTCGCCAATCAAGATGCCTATCTAAAGGTAGCTGGCGGAGTGAAGCTGGATGAACCGGCGATTGACTTAGCGATTGCGGTCAGCATTGCCTCAAGCTTTCGTGATCAGCCGACAAGACCAACGGACTGTATTATTGGGGAAGTAGGGTTAACCGGTGAGGTCAGAAGGGTATCTAGAATTGAGCAGCGTGTTCAAGAGGCAGCAAAGCTTGGATTTGAACGTGTGATTTTACCCGCTAATAATTTAAGTGGATGGACTGGACCAAAAGATATTCAATTAATTGGGGTTTCATCTGTAAGTGAAGCCCTTAAAGCAGCGTTGGGAGGGTAGTAGATGGAAGTAAAAAGGCTTGGTGAGCAATCTGTAAGTGAAGTATTACCATTCATTGCACCAGGAACACCCCTTCGTGAAGGAATCGATAATGTGCTTCGGGCTAACACCGGGGGACTGATTGTAGTTGGTTATAATGATAAGGTGAAAAGTCTTGTGGATGGCGGCTTTCAAGTGAACTGTCCATTTTCACCAAGCTTTTTATATGAACTTGCAAAGATGGATGGCGCGATTATTCTTAATGAATTGGGCACGAAAATTCTCTTTGCGAATGCCCATCTTGCTCCGGACTCCACGGTGCCCTCCTCAGAAACAGGGATGCGCCACCGGACTGCTGAACGGGTGGCCAAACAAACAAAAGCGCTTGTGATTGCAATTTCCCAAAGAAGAAATGTCATTACTCTTTATCAAGGGAATTTACGCTATGCACTTAGGGATATCGGTGTGATTTTAACGAAGGCCAATCAAGCAGTACAAACGCTTGAAAAATATAAGGCTGTCTTAGAAGAAAGTATTACAAACTTAAGCATTTTAGAGTTTGAGGAATCTGTTACCTATACAGACTTTTTACTAGTTCTTCATCGGTTTGAGATGGTGTTAAAAATAAAAAATGAATTACTAACTTATTTAAATGAACTCGGAACAGAAGGAAGGCTGATCCGACTGCAAATCAATGAAATTTTAACAGAACTGGAAGAGGAAATGATGTTAATCCTTAAGGATTATGCGTTTGACCGGGAGACGAAAGCGCAGGAGGTCCTGGGCCGGTTGCAAGTCATGGCGAATCATGAAACCATGGAAGATATGGTATTATTAAAAATGATGGGCTATCAAGGATATGTACATCTCGATGAAAATAAGAACCCAAGGGGATACCGGATTCTAAATAAAATTCCGCGGCTGCCTGCGGTAATTGTTGAAAATCTCGTAACACGTTTTGGTACGCTCCCTAAAATTATTTTTGCAACGGTAGAGGAGCTCGATGATGTGGAGGGAATTGGAGAAGTACGTGCTAAGAAGATTAAAGAGGGTCTGAGATTGTTAAAAGAACGTCTGTATACAGAGAGACAACTTTAAAAGGAATACATTTCAAAATGGTTACAATTTGGAAAAATAATCATGAAACGAAGGTTTCAAATTGATGAAAATGTTTATAATGAAATAGAGGAGGTGAAGGAATGTTAAAACGAATTGTTCAAGCTTGCTTCCTCATTACCGGAGGTACGCTTGGAATCTTATTAATCCCTGAATTACTTAAATTAATCAACATGAATGACATTCCGATTGTCAGTAACTCATATGTCACTGCTATTATAGGTGCAATTATTTTTTATCTTATTACCTTTTGGGCAGTTGATTATGTACATGAATTTATTAAATGGACTGAGGATTCTTTAATTAAAATCCCGGTAACGGATGTACTTTTCGGCAGTATTGGGTTAATTTTTGGATTATTGGTGGCCTTTTTAATTGGCTTTGCCCTAAATGCGGTAAAGGTGCCAATTTTGAATGCAGTCGCTCCCATTCTACTGACCTTACTATTTGGTTATCTCGGTTTTCAAGTTGGGTTTAAGAAAAGGGATGAGTTATTAAATCTCTTTACAAACCGAATTGGAAAGAAAAAGTCAGGAGAGGAAGAACCCGAAAAGGCAGCATTCCAGCAATTAAAAATTCTCGATACTAGCGTCATTATTGATGGACGGGTTGCTGATATTTGCCAGACAGGATTTTTGGAAGGAACCATTGTCATCCCCCAATTTGTGCTGGAAGAGCTCCAGCATATTGCTGATTCATCCGATGTTTTAAAACGAAATCGCGGTCGGAGAGGTTTGGATATTCTCAATCGTATTCAAAAAGAGCTTGCGATAAAGGTTGAGATTTACGAGGGAGACTTTGAAGAAATTCAAGAGGTAGACAGCAAATTGGTCAAGCTTGCCAAGTTGACCAATGGCATTCTTGTGACCAATGATTTTAATTTAAACAAGGTTTGTGAATTACAGAACGTAACGGTGTTAAATATCAATGATTTGGCGAATGCGGTTAAACCGGTTGTTCTTCCGGGTGAAGAATTAACGGTGCAGGTTATTAAGGACGGAAAAGAATACCATCAGGGAGTTGCTTACCTTGATGACGGGACTATGATTGTGGTCGAAGAAGGACGAGAGTATATCGGAAAAAGAATTGAGGTTCTTGTTACTAGTGTACTGCAAACATCTGCGGGAAGGATGATTTTTGCGAAACCAAAATTATTAGAAAAGGCTTTGTAACAAGAAAAGCGAAAGTGCTTTTGCCAGGCGTTGGAATTGACACTAAAAACGGCAGAGTATGTTAGATAGAATTGGGGTTATAAGATGGGCTACCAGGTCATTCTCCCGGCAGCAGGTCAGGGAAAAAGAATGGGTGCAGGGAAAAATAAGCTGTTGCTTGAGTTAAGCGCTATTCCTATATTGATCCATACATTAAGGGTGTTCGAAGAGGACGAAAAATGTGATGGCATAATATTAGCGATACATCCCCAGGATGAAGCTGAATTTAATGTCTTGCTTAAACAATATCAGATTGAGAAAGTAAAAGGCCTGGTACCGGGTGGAAAAGAACGTCAGCACAGTATCCATCATGCATTGAAAACAGTGAAGGATGGCGAAATGATTCTTGTTCATGATGCCGCCCGCCCCTTTATTAGAAAAGAATATATTCACCGTCTGATAAAGGCAGCGGAAGAAACTGGTGCGGCGATTATTGGCGTACCGGCAAAAGACACGATGAAAACAGTGCGCAATCGAACGGTGCTGGGAACAGTCGAACGATCTAGCTTGTGGGCAGTACAAACCCCACAAGCTTTTCGCATGTCCATTTTGCTTGAAGCCTATGAAAATGCAGAAAGTGAAAACTTTTTAGGGACGGATGATGCAAGCTTAGTGGAGCGAATCCCCCACCCCGTTACAGTGGTGGAAGGAGATTATGATAATATTAAGCTAACAACACCGGAGGATTTATTTTTTGCCGAAGCAATATTGAAAAAAAGAAAAGGGAGTTTTTAAAGATGTTTCGAATTGGA
The DNA here is from genome assembly GCF_030938565.1 of Bacillus salipaludis. Lineage (GTDB taxonomy): Bacteria > Bacillota > Bacilli > Bacillales > Cytobacillaceae > Neobacillus > Neobacillus salipaludis_A. The sequence goes on from NZ_JAVGVR010000001.1 coordinate 638,110, forward strand.
CAAGGCTTTGATGTTCACCAATTAACGGAAGGACGCCCGCTCATTATCGGTGGTATAAAAATCCCTTACGAAAAAGGGCTGTTGGGCCATTCTGATGCCGATGTATTATTACATACCGTTTCGGATGCCTGTCTTGGCGCAATTGGAGAAGGGGACATCGGCAGGCACTTTCCGGATACCGATCCAAATTTTAAGGATGCTGATTCTGCTAAGTTGATGGAGCACGTATGGAAGCTCGTGAAAGAAAAAGGCTATGAGCTCGTAAATGCCGATTGCACTATCATTGCGCAAAAGCCAAAAATGGCTCCTTATATTGAGCAGATGAAAGGCCGGATTGCTGAATTACTTGAAGCAGCACCGGACCAGGTCAATGTAAAAGCTACCACTACAGAAAAACTCGGCTTTACCGGAAGAGAAGAGGGAATTGCAGCCCAGGCTGTTGTGTTATTAAAGAAAATAAATGCTTAATCTTTATACTTTACAGTGGTAAAATATCAGGTGAAAACAATTCCGAAAAGATGTCTAGCTGCAGCGCCTAGGGGCTTGAGGTCACAAGCCCCTGGGCAAGGCGCTTTTGCTTTTCTTAGGAGGCACTATATATCATGTCAAATGAAGTTCGTGTAAGGTATGCTCCAAGTCCAACTGGACATTTACATATTGGGAATGCTCGTACTGCGTTATTTAATTATTTGTTTGCACGCAATAAGGGCGGGAAATTTATCATCCGGATTGAGGATACTGATAAAAAGCGGAACATTGCCGGTGGAGAAGAAAGCCAATTAAAATATTTAAAATGGCTTGGAATGGATTGGGACGAAAGTGTTGATATCGGCGGTGAATATGGTCCATACCGTCAATCGGAACGGAATGATATTTATGAAGTCTATTACAAGCAATTATTAGAAAACGGTAAAGCTTATAAATGCTACTGCACCGAAGAAGAGTTAGAGGCTGAACGTGAAGGACAGATCGCTAGAGGGGAAAATCCTCAATATTCAGGAAAGTGCCGCCATTTAACAGCGGAACAGCGCAGCCAGCTTGAGGGCGAAGGCCGTCAGCCAAGCATCCGGATTGCGGTTCCCCAAGAAACAACCTATACATTTGATGATATGGTAAAAGGTGTTGTATCTTTCGAATCCGAAGGGATCGGCGACTATGTAATCGTGAAGAAGGACGGAACTCCAACCTATAATTTTGCTGTTGCAGTAGATGATCATTTAATGGAAATCTCCCATGTTTTACGTGGGGATGACCATATTTCAAATACCCCGAAACAGCTTGTAGTTTATGAAGCATTAGGCTGGGAACCGCCAATTTTTGGACATATGACCTTAATCGTCAATGAGAGTCGAAGAAAATTAAGTAAGCGCGATGAATCAATTATTCAATTTATTGAGCAATATGAGGATTTAGGTTATCTGCCGGAGGCATTATTTAATTTTATTACATTGCTCGGTTGGTCACCTGCAGGGGAAGAAGAAATTTATTCGAAAGCGGAATTTATTGAATTGTTTGATGCGGAACGACTTTCCAAATCACCTGCATTATTTGACAAGCAAAAACTTGCTTGGATGAACAATCAGTACATGAAAAAGGTGGAGCTTGACCGCGTTTATCAACTTGCGGTTCCACATTTAATCAAAGCAGGCCGTTTGCCTGAAAAAATGACGGAGGCCGAGCAGCACTGGGCTAAAAGTCTTGTTGCTCTTTTCCAAGAAAAAATGAGCTTTGGCGCAGAAATCGTCGAGCTTACCGAGTTATTTTTCAAGGATGAGGCAGAATATGAAGAAGAGGCAAAAGAGATTCTTTCCGGTGAACAGGTTCCGGAAGTGTTGAAGGCATTTTCCCATGAACTTGACCAGCTTCCAAGCTTTGAAGCAAATGGAATTAAAGCTGCAATGAAAGCTGTTCAAAAGTCAACAGGACAAAAAGGGAAAAATCTTTTTATGCCGATTCGTGCAGCCGTAACGGGTCAAACACATGGGCCGGATTTGCCGCAGGCGATTGAGCTTTTAGGAAAAGAAAAAATTCAAGCAAGAATTAATAAAATTATCAGTTAACAATTGAAATAAAAAAATAATATAGTAAAATTAAATAAATTCCATATGCATGAAAGTGAAGAAGAGGATAAGTAAAAAAATGATGTTTTAAAGAGAGAACCATCACCGGCTGAAAGTGGTTCAGGCCGCTCATTTTTTGAAATGCACCTCTGAGCCCCATTTCGAAAAGGAGGATTCCAGAGTAGATATGGGCGGAACCTATCCGTTAACAGGTAGAGTGAGACCGAAATAGAGTTTTGGTCTAATCAGAGTGGAACCGCGCTTAAGCGTCTCTGTCGTATAGACAGGGACGCTTTTTTATATTAATGGGGAATTTTGGGCTGTGTTTTCAAAAAAGGGGGGAAACCATCATGTTTAAAACATTTAAAGAGGACGTTGAGGTTATATTTGAACAGGATCCAGCGGCACGAAGTTATTTTGAGGTGGTATTAACATATTCCGGTTTACACGCCATTTGGGCACATCGAATTGCTCATGCCTTCTATAAGCGAAAATTTTATTTTATCGCGAGGGTGATTTCGCAGGTCAGCCGTTTTTTTACCGGAATTGAAATTCACCCGGGGGCAAAAATAGGCAGAAGATTTTTTATTGACCATGGCATGGGTGTCGTCATTGGGGAAACCTGTGAAATAGGGGATAACGTAACAGTTTTCCAAGGGGTAACGCTTGGCGGAACTGGGAAAGAAAAGGGAAAACGTCATCCAACCATTAAGGACAACGCCTTGATTGCTACAGGGGCTAAGGTACTTGGATCAATTACGGTTGGGGAAAATTCAAAAATTGGTGCCGGCTCTGTTGTTTTAAAAGAGGTGCCGCCAAACTCTACCGTTGTAGGTGTTCCAGGCAGAGTTGTCATTCAGAACGGAAAACGAATTAATAAGGACTTCAACCATTGCGATCTGCCAGATCCAATTGCGGATCGGTTATCGGAAATGCAAAACGAGATCAATCGGTTACAGCACCATTTAGATGAACTGGAAGATGAAGGGAGCAAGCTTAATGACCATTCAGTTATATAATACACTTACACGAAAAAAGGAAACATTCGTTCCATTAGAAGAAGGTAAGGTAAAAATGTATGTCTGCGGTCCAACGGTTTATAATTATATTCATATAGGCAATGCGCGTCCGGCCATTGTATTTGATACCGTCCGCCGTTATTTGGAATACCGAGGCTTTGAGGTGAAATACGTATCAAACTTTACCGATGTTGACGATAAGCTGATTCGAGCAGCCAATCAATTGGGTGAAGATGTTCCGACAATTGCCAATCGCTTCATCCATGCCTATTTTGAGGATGTATCTGCATTAGGCTGCCAAAAAGCCGATGTCCATCCGCGTGTAATGGAAAATATGGATATTATTATCGACTTTATCAGCCAATTGATTGAAAAAGGTTATGCCTATGAGTCAGAGGGAGATGTCTACTTCCGTACAAGAAAGTTTGATGAATACGGTAAACTATCACATCAATCAATTGATGAGCTTCGGGTAGGGGCAAGGATTGAGGTTGGCGAAAAGAAACAAGATGATCTTGACTTTGCTCTATGGAAAGCTGCAAAGGAAGGAGAAATCTTCTGGGAAAGTCCGTGGGGAATAGGCAGACCAGGCTGGCATATTGAGTGCTCGGCAATGGCGAAAAAATATCTGGGTGAGACCATTGACATTCATGCCGGCGGACAGGATTTAACCTTCCCGCATCATGAAAATGAAATTGCCCAATCAGAAGCACTTTCTGGAAAAACATTTGCAAATTACTGGATGCATAATGGCTATATTAATATTGATAATGAAAAAATGTCAAAATCACTTGGCAATTTTGTGTTAGTCCATGACATTATTAAAAAGCATAACCCACAAGTATTACGATTCTTTATGCTGTCTGTTCATTACCGCAATCCAATCAATTATAGCGAGGAATTATTAGAAAGTACGAAGGCCGCATTCGAAAGGTTGACCACCTCCTACCAAAATTTAAAGCATCGCAAAGAGGCAAGTACAGACTTAACCAATAATAATCAGGAGTGGCTTGAAAAAATAGCAGAAATGCGCGGCCAATTTATAAAGGAAATGGATGATGATTTTAACACAGCTAATGCCATTTCAGTTCTATTCGAGCTTTCAAAATTGGCGAACTATTATTTGCTCGAAAAAAATACAGCGAAGATTGTAATCGATGAATTTATCAACGAATTTGAGCAATTGTTCCGCGTTTTAGGTTTAACACTTGAAAAAGAAGAAATGTTGGACGAAGAAATTGATGCCTTACTTGAAAAAAGAATTCAAGCCCGCAAGGATCGTAATTTTCAGTTAGCAGATCAAATTCGGGATCAGCTAAAAGCGTTGAATATTATTTTAGAAGATACACCTCAGGGTACACGCTGGAAAAGAGGATAATTCATGCTTGATTATGAGAACCATGTGGATGCAAAACAATTAAATAGTCTGGCACTTGCTTACATGGGTGATGCTGTATTTGAAATTTACGTACGGCGTCACCTGCTGCAAAGTGGAAAAGTAAGGCCAAACCAGTTACATCATGCCGGGACGAAATATGTTTCCGCAAAAGCGCAGTGCCAAATTTTGTTTCATATGATGGATGACCATCTTCTTACGGAAGAAGAAACGGCTGTCATCATGCGGGGCCGAAATGCAAAGTCAGGAACCGTTCCCAAAAATACGGATGTGCAAACGTACCGTTACAGCACTGCGTTTGAAGCACTGATGGGACATCTATATTTAACGGGGGAACTGATCCGGTTAGAAGAACTTATTCAAAAAGCATTTACCTATGTAGACGAAAAGAAAGGAGGAACAACAGGATGACCCAAGAATATATCATCGGAAAAAATCCAGTAATTGAAGCACTAAAGTCAAATCGCGATATCAATAAAATTCTCATTGCCGAGGGTTCACAGCGGGGGCAAATGCAGCAAATTACCCAGCTTGCTAAAGAGGGAAATGTGATTGTTCAATTTGTTCCAAAGAAAAAAATTGATCAAATTACAGATCAAAATCATCAAGGGGTCCTTGCGTACGTGGCAGCCTACCAATATGCAGAAATGGATGATTTATTTGCTGCAGCAGAAAAGAAAAATGAACCTCCTTTCTTTTTATTATTAGATGAAATTGAAGACCCGCATAACCTTGGTTCCATTATGAGAACAGCTGATTCGGTAGGGGCACATGGCATTATTATCCCAAAGCGAAGAGCTGTTGGACTAACCGCGACAGTGGCAAAAGCCTCGACTGGAGCAATTGAATATATACCTGTTGTCCGTGTGACAAATATGGCTCGTACCATTGATGAGTTAAAGGAACGGGGTGTATGGATTGCCGGAACAGATGCCAAAGGGAAAGAGGATTACCGTCAATTTGATGGGACGCTTCCACTTGGCCTCGTGATTGGCAGTGAGGGAAAAGGAATGGGCAGGCTTGTGCGAGATAAATGTGACTTCTTAATTCATTTGCCAATGGCCGGCAAGGTTACATCCTTGAATGCATCCGTTGCAGCGGCATTACTCATGTATGAGGTATTCCGAAAAAGGCACCCTCTTGAGGGATAGAAATGGATATCCTGCTTGTCGATGGCTATAACATTATCGGTGCCTGGCCCGATTTAAGGGGTTTAAAGGAACGTGATTTACCTGCCGCACGGGATCGCTTGGTGGAAAAAATGGCAGAATACCAAGCCTTTTCCGGTTACCGTGTGATCGTGGTTTTTGATGCACAGTATGTTCAGGGCACCGAGAAAAAATATAAAAATCATAAAGTAGAAGTGATTTTTACAAAGAAAAATGAAACAGCGGATGAACGGATTGAGAAATTGGCGATTAGCCTAAATAATCGAAAAACGCAAATTCACGTAGCTACATCTGATTTTACAGAACAATGGGCGATTTTTGGACAAGGGGCACTGAGGAAATCTGCTAGGGAATTACTGATTGAAATGTCTTCAATTGAAAAAGGCATAGAAAAGAGGGTAAAGAAAATTCAAGAGAAACGGCCTGCTGCAAAGATTCAAATTAGTGATGAAATGGCAGAAATTTTTGAAAAATGGCGCAGGGGAGAAAAGTAAGAATTGACGGTCAAAAAAACCATCATGTATACTTAGATTATCTATGCTTGTTCGGTGGAGGGGATCTAGTGAGTACAGACTTCGGGATAAAAATCAACGAACAATTTTTTTCAATGGAAGATGAAGAAATTGTGGATCTAGTGCACCAGGGTGAAAGTGAAGCGTTGGATTATTTAATCCACAAGTATCGAAATTTTGTACGGGCAAAAGCAAGATCCTACTTTTTAATTGGGGCAGATAAGGAAGACATTGTCCAGGAGGGTATGATCGGGCTGTATAAGGCGATACGTGATTTTCGGGAGGACAAGCTCACTTCATTTAAAGCGTTTGCAGAGCTTTGTATTACCCGCCAAATTATTACGGCAATAAAAACAGCAACAAGGCAAAAGCATATTCCGTTAAATTCATATGTCTCATTGGACAAGCCTATTTATGATGAAGAATCAGACCGAACATTAATGGATATTTTATCTGGGGCAAAAGTGCTTGACCCAGAGGAATTAATCATTAATCAAGAAGAATTTGATCATATTGAGGTAAAAATGACTGAATTATTGAGTGATTTAGAAAGGAAGGTTCTGGCACTCTACCTTGATGGACAATCCTATCAGGAGATTTCTGAGGAACTAAACCGCCATGTTAAATCGATCGATAATGCGTTGCAGCGCGTAAAGCGAAAGCTTGAAAGATACCTTGAAATCCGGGAGTTTTCCTTGTAATTTATAACTAGTATAAATATGGAATTTATGTGAATGCGTTCCCAACTATTATTGACATATAGTATGTACCGTGTTACATTTTTAGGATATAATAGTAGGACAATTGAAGGTGTCAAATATGAGTAAAAAGGTTATCCTTGCATGCGTTGACTGTGGTTCAAGGAATTATTCAACGATCGGCAAGCAGGAAAAATCAGAGAGATTAGAATTGAAAAAATTCTGCAAAACTTGTAATTCGCATACATTACACCGTGAGACAAAGTAATTTTAATATAGTTAGTAGGCAATCCCGATTTTGGAGGTTACAGAATGCAGCGCATAAAGAAGTTCTTCAGTGATGTTTTCCGCGAGATGAGAAAGGTTAGCTGGCCAAAACGCGGTGAATTAACAAGATATACAGTTACTGTTTTATCTACCGTTGTGTTTGTTGCTCTTTTCTTTGAAGTAATAGATTTAGGAATTTCTAAATTGATTCGTTTAATTCTTGAATAATAGATGTTATTTCATGGTATAATGGTGATTAATACAGGAAATTTTTATGCAAAGCCCGTTTAACGGGTTTTTTATTTTGGCTGTGTTCAGTAGTTGAATTTGTAATTATGATAATTGGAGCGGAGCGCCCGCGGAAAGCGAAATGTCTGGAGCGCAAATCAGCAAGCAAGTTTAACACAGCTTTAAATTGAAAAATACAGGGAGGGACGGACACTAGTCCTCTTAAATGGAAAAGAATTGGTATGTTGTTCATACTTACTCAGGCTATGAAAATAAAGTAAAAGCCAATCTGGAAAAGCGCGTTGAATCAATGGGGATGGCGGATAAAATTTTCCGAGTAGTTGTACCTGAGGAAGAAGAAACCGAAATTAAAAATGGTAAAAAGAAAGTCGTAAAACGAAAAGTTTTCCCTGGATATGTACTAGTTGAAATTGTTATGACCGATGATTCTTGGTACGTCGTACGGAATACACCTGGAGTAACTGGATTCGTTGGCTCTGCCGGTTCAGGCTCAAAACCGACACCGCTTCTTCCGGAAGAGGTGACGGTATTACTGAAACGCATGGGAGTAGAAGAAAAGCGTTTGGATGTGGATTTTGAAATTGGTGAAACCGTACGCGTAAAAGAAGGCCCATTTGCTAACTTTACCGGTACTGTAGAAGAAATGGACAAGGATAAAGCTAAGCTTAAAGTACTTGTTAATATGTTTGGCCGTGATACGCCTGTAGAGTTAGATTTTACGCAAATTGATAAGCTCTAAAAAGAAAAATTGATTGATATTGTAAAAAAACTTGAAATCAATTATAAAAAATGTTAATATTTCATAGGTCAGTATGTCTCGATTTTTGAGACAAGACTTTGTCAAGTTCTTTATCTTTATATAAAGACAGATGCCTTGAGTGGGAGGGTGAATACCCTATTACCACATCACGGACTTTAAGGAGGTGTGTCTCGTGGCTAAAAAAGTAATTAAAGTTGTTAAATTGCAAATCCCTGCTGGTAAAGCGAATCCTGCACCACCAGTTGGTCCTGCACTAGGTCAAGCCGGTGTTAATATCATGGGATTCTGTAAGGAATTTAACGCTCGTACAGCTGATCAAGCTGGATTAATTATTCCTGTTGAAATTACGGTGTTTGAAGACCGTTCATTTACATTTATTACGAAAACTCCTCCTGCTGCCGTTCTTTTGAAAGTAGCAGCTGGAATCCAGTCTGGTTCTGGTGAACCAAACCGTAATAAAGTAGCAACAGTTAAGCGTAACACAGTACGCGAGATTGCGGAACAGAAAATGCCTGATCTTAACGCAGCTAGCGTTGAAGCAGCAATGCGCATGGTTGAAGGTACTGCACGCAGCATGGGAATCGTTATCGAAGATTAATCCATGTAAACTGTTGATGATGTAATGAGAGGGTTGCGAAGTTCTAAAATATTCGCAACCTTTTTCGTGGGAGTTATTCAACGTTAAAACCACAATTTAGGAGGAAAAACAAAATGGCTAAAAAAGGTAAAAAGTATCTAGAAGCTGTGAAGCTTGTAGATCGCACAAAAGCTTACCCAATTGCAGAAGCAATCGAACTTGCAAAGAAGACAAACTTTGCAAAATTTGACGCAACTCTTGAAGTTGCATTCCGCTTAGGCGTTGATCCTAAGAAAGCTGACCAACAAATCCGTGGTGCAGTTGTACTTCCGAACGGTACTGGTAAAACTCAACGCGTTTTAGTTTTCGCGAAGGGTGAAAAAGTAAAAGAAGCAGAAGCAGCTGGTGCTGATTATGTTGGCGATGCAGAATACATCAACAAAATCCAACAAGGTTGGTTCGAATTTGATGTAATCGTCGCAACTCCAGATATGATGGGTGAAGTTGGTAAACTTGGTCGTGTATTAGGACCTAAAGGTTTAATGCCAAACCCTAAAACTGGTACAGTTACATTTGATGTAACAAGAGCAATCAATGAAATTAAAGCAGGTAAAGTTGAATACCGTGTTGACAAAGCTGGTAATATCCACGTGCCAATCGGTAAAGCTTCTTTTGAAGATGGAAAACTTGTTGAAAACTTCAAAACAATTTTCGACACAATGTTGAAAGTTAAGCCTGCTGCTGCAAAAGGTACTTACATGAAGAACGTAACCGTTACTTCAACAATGGGACCTGGCGTGAAGGTTGATCCTTCTTCTGTTGCAGCAAAATAATTTTTATTGACAATTAATTATAGATTTAATATAATATATTTTGTTGTTTAAATTAAAAACATTTGTACTGTAGACAGCAGGGGCGCAACATGCGCTTAATAATCCTGCCGAGGTAATGCGATAAATTGGCTGAAACGCTTCAGCTTTATGCTGCCTCCATGTCTTCGATTGATATGGAGGTTTTTATCTGCCTGGTATAAATGTAGATAACTACAGGAGGTGTAAAGATGAGCAGTGCAATCGAATCAAAGAAATTGATCGTTGATGAAATCGCTGATAAATTAAAAGCCAGCAAATCTACGATTGTTGTTGACTACCGTGGTCTTACTGTTTCTGAAGTAACTGAACTTCGTAAGCAGCTTCGCGAAGCTGGTGTCGATTTCAAAGTTTACAAAAACTCAATGGCTCGCCGTGCGGCTGATGCTGTTGAACTTTCAGGTTTAAACGAAGCTCTAACAGGTCCAAACGCAATTGCGTTCAGTACCGAAGATGTTGTAGCTCCTGCTAAAATCCTTAATGATTTTGCGAAAAAACATGAGGCTCTTGAAATTAAAGCAGGTGTAATCGAAGGAAGCATCGCTACAGTTGAAGAGGTTAAAGCTCTTGCAGAACTTCCTTCACGCGAAGGTTTACTTTCTATGCTACTTTCCGTACTACAAGCTCCAATCCGCAATCTTGCTCTTGCTGCAAAAGCAGTTGCAGATCAAAAAGAAGAACAAGGCGCGTAAGTTAATTTAAAAGCGTAATTAATAAATTGAATGAAAACTAAGGAGGAAATTTAAAATGACTAAAGAACAAATCATTGAAGCAGTTAAATCTATGACTGTTTTAGAACTTAACGATCTAGTAAAAGCAATCGAAGAAGAATTCGGCGTAACTGCTGCTGCTCCTGTAGCTATGGTTGGCGGAGCTGGTGCTGCTGCTGTTGAAGAAAAAACTGAATTTGATGTAATCCTAGCTAGCGCTGGCGATCAAAAAATCAAAGTTATTAAAGTTGTTCGTGAAATCACTGGTCTTGGTCTTAAAGAAGCAAAAGATCTTGTTGATAACACTCCAAAGCCAGTTAAAGAAGGCGTATCTAAAGAAGATGCTGAAGCAATCAAAGCTAAGCTTGATGAAGTTGGAGCGAACGTTGAAGTTAAGTAATTTTTCTATAAAAAAGCTCGCTGTATAGCGGGCTTTTTTTGGCTTATTTTTAAAAATCCTCGTTTTTCTTCAAAATCATTCTCCAGGGAGGAATTGTCTTTTGTCTGAACACTACTATTCTCGTACCCAAAAAGTTGAAAGTGATCCGAAGTACTGGGATTTTACATTAAGAAATCACCGATTTCGCTTTAAAACGGATAATGGTGTTTTTTCAAAGCGTGAAGTGGACTTTGGCTCACGTGTATTAATTGAGGCGTTTGAAATGCCTGATGTCGAAGGCTCCGTTTTAGATGTTGGCTGTGGTTATGGGCCGATTGGTCTTACTTTGGCATTGACGTACCCTGAGCGAATGGTTCATATGGTTGATGTAAATGAGCGGGCAATTGAATTAGCAAAAGAAAATGCCGTACTAAATCAAATTGAAAATGTTGTAATTTATGAAAGTGATCGGTTAACGGGGGTTAAGGCAAGTGATTTTGCTGCTGTTTTAACGAATCCGCCGATTCGAGCCGGAAAACAGGTTGTTCACGACATTTTTGAACAAAGTCATGAGTACCTCGCATATGGCGGTGAGCTCTGGGTAGTGATTCAAAAGAAGCAAGGAGCGCCGTCAGCAATAGAAAAATTAAAGGAACTATTTTCTGAGGTAGAGACGGTCGTTAAATCAAAAGGTTATTTTGTTATTAAGGCTAAAAAATAGTTGACTCTAATATGCCACTATGTTAGCATTATAAAATGCCATCATAATATTTTCCGAATTATTCCTGAAAATAATTGATTTTACTGTATAAAAATGGATGAAGACGGAAATGATGACAAAATAATAGTCAAAATGTGAAAATGTGGTTTTTATGTAAAACCCTTTTTCTTTTTGTCTGATGAGAGGGAGTTTATTTCTTCTTAAAAGACGTTAATACATTTTTATTATAACGCTTGATTTGAGGGGTGAATCAGTTGACAGGTCAACTAGTTCAGTATGGACGACACCGGAAGCGGAGGAGTTACGCGCGAATCAGTGAAGTTTTAGAATTACCAAATCTTATTGAAATCCAAACCTCTTCATATCAATGGTTTCTTGATGAGGGGTTGCGTGAAATGTTCCAGGATATTTCACCGATTGAAGACTTTACTGGTAACCTATCTCTAGAATTTATTGATTACAGCCTTGGCGATCCAAAGTATTCTGTTGAAGAATCAAAAGAACGGGACGTTACATATTCAGCACCATTACGTGTAAAAGTACGTCTTGTGAACAAAGAAACAGGCGAAGTAAAAGACCAAGATGTTTTTATGGGTGATTTCCCGCTCATGACAGAAACGGGTACGTTTGTCATCAATGGTGCTGAACGTGTTATTGTTTCTCAGTTAGTACGTTCACCGAGCGTATACTTCAGTGGGAAAGTTGATAAAAACGGAAAAAGAGGATTTACAGCAACGGTAATTCCGAACCGCGGCGCTTGGCTTGAGTATGAAACAGATGCCAAAGATGTCGTATATGTAAGAATAGATCGTACTCGGAAACTGCCCGTTACGGTTCTTTTGCGTGCACTTGGCTTCGGCTCTGATCAAGAAATCATTGAATTGATTGGGGACAACGAGTATATTCGCAATACGCTGGAGAAGGACAATACTGAGGGTGTAGATAAAGCCCTTTTGGAAATTTATGAACGTCTGCGTCCAGGTGAACCACCGACAGTTGAAAATGCAAAAAGTTTATTAGTTTCCCGTTTCTTTGACCCTAAGCGATATGACCTAGCTAATGTTGGTCGCTATAAGATCAATAAAAAGCTTCATATTAAAAACCGCTTATTCAATCAACGGTTAGCAGAATCCCTTGTGGATCCTGAAACTGGTGAAATTATTGCAGAAAAAGGGACATTACTTGACCGCAGAAATCTTGATCGGATTATTCCTGCGCTTGAAAAAAATATTAACTTTAACAGTTTTAATCCATCGGGCGGCGTAGTGGAGGATGATATCATTCTTCAGGGAATTAAAATTTATGCCCCTAATGATGAAAATGAAAAAGTCATCAACGTATTAGGTAATGCCTATGTTGCTGAACCGATTAAGAATATCACTCCTGCAGATATTATTGCGTCCATCAGCTATTTCTTTAATTTGCTGCATGGTGTGGGAGATACAGATGATATTGACCATCTAGGAAACAGACGTCTTCGCTCTGTTGGTGAATTATTGCAAAATCAATTCCGAATTGGATTATCCCGGATGGAGCGCGTTGTTCGTGAAAGAATGTCTATTCAAGATACAGCAACAATCACACCGCAGCAGCTGATTAATATTCGTCCAGTTATTGCGTCAATTAAAGAGTTCTTCGGAAGTTCGCAATTATCGCAATTCATGGATCAAACGAACCCACTGGCAGAGTTAACACATAAACGCCGTTTATCAGCCTTAGGACCTGGTGGACTAACGCGTGAACGTGCTGGAATGGAAGTCCGTGACGTTCACTACTCCCACTATGGCCGTATGTGTCCGATTGAAACACCAGAGGGTCCGAACATTGGTTTGATTAACTCATTATCATCTTATGCAAAAGTGAACCGTTTTGGCTTTATTGAAACACCTTACCGCCGTGTTGATCCTGACACAGGAAAGGTAACAAGCCGAATTGACTATCTTACTGCAGATGAAGAAGATAACTATGTAGTTGCACAAGCGAATTCCCGTTTAGGAGACGATGGTTCATTCCTTGATACGGATATCGTAGCTCGTTTCCGTGGTGAGAACACAGTTGTAAATCGTGACCGTATTGATTATATGGATGTTTCACCAAAACAGGTAGTGTCTGCAGCAACTGCCTGTATTCCATTCCTTGAAAACGATGACTCAAACCGTGCATTAATGGGTGCGAACATGCAGCGTCAAGCAGTACCGCTTATGCAGCCGGAAGCTCCTCGTGTTGGAACCGGTATGGAATATGTATCAGGGAAAGACTCAGGTGCAGCGGTTATTTGTAAGCAGGATGGAATTGTCGAGCATGTAGAAGCCCGCGAAGTTTGGGTTCGCGAAATTAAAGAAGTAGATGGCCAAGAGGTAAAGGGCGATCTGAAAAAATACAGATTATTAAAGTTTATCCGTTCTAACCAAGGTACTTGCTACAACCAGCGTCCAATTGTTGCAGTAGGCAACCGTGTGAAAAAAGGCGAAATTCTTGCTGATGGTCCTTCAATGGAATTAGGGGAATTGGCTCTTGGACGTAATGTTCTCGTTGCGTTTATGACGTGGGATGGTTATAACTATGAAGATGCAATTATCATGAGTGAACGTCTTGTAAAAGATGATGTTTATACATCTATTCATATTGAAGAGTATGAATCTGAATCTCGTGATACAAAGCTTGGACCAGAGGAAATTACTCGTGATATTCCGAATGTTGGGGAAGATGCCCTTCGTAATCTGGATGAGCGCGGTATTATCCGTACAGGTGCAGAGGTAAAAGATGGTGACCTTCTTGTTGGTAAGGTTACGCCAAAAGGGGTTACTGAACTAACGGCTGAAGAACGACTCTTACATGCTATTTTTGGTGAAAAGGCCCGTGAGGTCCGTGATACTTCATTACGGGTACCACATGGCGGCGGAGGAATCGTCCATGATGTTAAAGTCTTTAACCGTGAAGACGGAGACGAACTTCCACCTGGAGTAAACCAGCTTGTTCGTGTTTATATCGTACAGAAGCGTAAGATTCACCAAGGTGATAAAATGGCGGGACGCCACGGAAATAAAGGGGTTATCTCAAGGATTTTACCTGAAGAAGATATGCCTTATTTACCAGATGGCACACCTGTTGATATCATGTTAAACCCATTAGGGGTACCTTCTCGTATGAATATCGGCCAGGTGCTTGAGCTCCATTTAGGAATGGCTGCAAGATATTTAGGAATTCATGTTGCAACTCCGGTATTTGACGGAGCGCGTGAAGAAGATGTATGGTCAACGATTGAAGAGGCAGGAATGGCACGCGATGCGAAAACCGTTCTTTACGATGGCCGTACAGGTGAACCATTTGACAACCGGGTTTCAGTTGGTGTCATGTATATGATTAAACTTGCCCACATGGTTGACGATAAATTGCATGCCCGTTCAACGGGACCTTACTCACTTGTTACGCAGCAGCCACTTGGCGGTAAAGCGCAATTTGGCGGACAGCGTTTCGGTGAGATGGAGGTTTGGGCGCTTGAAGCCTATGGTGCTGCTTATACGCTTCAAGAAATCCTTACTGTTAAATCAGACGACGTTGTCGGTCGTGTGAAAACATATGAGGCGATTGTAAAAGGTGAAAATGTTCCGGAGCCGGGCGTTCCAGAATCATTCAAGGTTTTAATAAAAGAGCTTCAAAGTCTTGGTATGGATGTGAAAATCCTTTCCGGTGATGAAGAAGAAATTGAAATGCGTGATTTGGAAGATGAGGATGACTTGCAGCAGGTCGATACATTAAATATAGTTCCTGAAGCCCAGAACCTTGAATCTGAAAAAGTTGGTTCAAAAGAGTAATTAGCTGCTAAAGCGCATTGTGCATTTAAACGTAAAATGGGAACAAGTCAAACTTGTTCCTCAATGCGCTTTTAGTTTTTCTGAGCAATTAGGGTAAAACCTGGAGATCAAAAGGGAGGTAGGCCCCTTGCTGGACGTTAATAATTTTGAGTATATGAAAATCGGCCTTGCTTCACCGGATAAGATCCGTTCATGGTCATTCGGAGAAGTGAAGAAGCCAGAAACCATTAACTATCGTACATTAAAACCTGAAAAGGACGGCTTGTTCTGTGAAAGGATTTTTGGTCCAACTAAGGACTGGGAATGTCATTGCGGAAAATATAAGCGTGTCCGTTATAAAGGTGTTGTCTGTGACCGATGCGGTGTTGAAGTAACGCGCGCAAAAGTTCGCCGTGAAAGAATGGGGCATATTGAGCTTGCGGCACCTGTTTCACATATTTGGTATTTTAAAGGGATTCCAAGCAGAATGGGACTCGTTTTAGATATGTCTCCACGTGCATTGGAGGAAGTTATTTATTTTGCCTCTTATGTTGTAACAGATTCTGGTGACACTGCACTTGATAAGAAGCAGCTTTTATCTGAAAAGGAATACCGTGCATACCGTGAAAAGTTTGGCAATAAGTTCCAAGCTGCCATGGGTGCTGAAGCTATTAAGAAGTTACTCTCAGATATTGATTTAAATAAAGAAGTAGATAGCCTAAAGGAAGAGTTGAAAACAGCACAAGGCCAGCGCCGTACACGTGCAATCAAACGCCTTGAAGTTTTAGAAGCCTTCCGTGGTTCTGGTAATGAACCATCTTGGATGATTCTTGATGTTCTTCCTGTTATTCCACCTGAATTACGACCAATGGTCCAATTGGATGGAGGAAGATTTGCAACTTCTGACTTGAATGACCTATATCGCCGCGTGATTAACCGTAATAACCGTTTAAAGCGTTTATTGGACCTTGGAGCACCAAGCATTATCGTACAAAACGAAAAGCGTATGCTGCAAGAGGCGGTTGATGCACTAATCGATAACGGCCGACGCGGCCGTCCGGTAACTGGACCGGGAAATCGTCCATTAAAATCACTTTCTCACATGTTAAAAGGGAAACAAGGCCGCTTCCGTCAAAACTTGCTTGGAAAGCGTGTTGACTATTCTGGACGTTCCGTTATTGTCGTTGGTCCGAATTTGAAAATGTATCAATGTGGTCTTCCTAAAGAAATGGCGCTTGAATTGTTCAAGCCATTTGTTATGAAAGAGCTTGTTGAAAAAGGTTTAGCACATAATATTAAATCTGCAAAACGGAAAATTGAACGAGTTTCTCCTGAAGTTTGGGATGTTTTAGAAGATGTAATTAGAGAGCACCCAGTTTTATTAAACCGTGCCCCTACGTTGCACAGACTTGGAATTCAGGCATTTGAACCTACCCTTGTTGAAGGCCGGGCAATTCGATTGCACCCGCTTGTATGTACAGCATATAACGCTGATTTTGACGGGGACCAAATGGCTGTTCACGTTCCACTTTCTTCAGAAGCACAAGCAGAAGCAAGATTGTTAATGCTTGCAGCCCAAAATATTTTGAATCCAAAAGATGGTAAGCCTGTTGTTACACCTTCTCAGGATATGGTGCTTGGTAACTATTACTTAACACTGGAAAGAGAAGGTACTGTCGGAGAAGGAATGATTTTCAAAGACACCAACGAAGCGCTGCTTGCTTATCAAAATGGCTTTGTTCATTACCATACTCGTGTGGCTGTTCATGCAGGTTCACTTCGCAATGAAACCTTTACTGAAGAACAAAACAATATGCTGTTGATTTCAACAGTGGGCAAATTAATTTTTAACGAAATTTTGCCGAAATCATTCCCTTATATCAATGAACCAACAAGAGATAACTTAGAGGTTAAAACCCCTGAGAAGTATTTTGTTGAAAAAGGTGATGATGTCCGTGCAAGAATCAAAGAAATGCCGATCGTCGATCCATTTAAAAAGAAAATCCTTGGAAATATCATTGCGGAAGTATTCAAACGTTTCAAAATTACTGAAACCTCAAAAATGCTTGACCGGATGAAGGATTTAGGATTTAAACATTCAACCAAGGCCGGCATTACGGTTGGTGTTGCTGATATCGTCGTATTAGGTGAGAAACAGCAAATCCTTCACGAAGCACAGGAAAAAGTTGATAATGTTATGAAGCAATTTAGACGCGGTTTAATTACGGAAGATGAGCGTTACGATCGTGTCATTGCGATTTGGAGTGCGGCTAAAGATACGATTCAAGGTAAACTGATGAAATCCTTGAATAAAACCAATCCAATCTTCATGATGTCTGATTCCGGAGCGCGTGGTAACGCATCGAACTTTACACAGCTTGCTGGTATGCGTGGATTGATGGCCAACCCGGCTGGACGGATCATTGAGTTACCAATTAAATCAAGTTTCCGTGAAGGTTTAACCGTGTTGGAATACTTTATCTCCACTCATGGTGCCCGTAAAGGTCTTGCCGATACGGCGCTTAAAACAGCGGACTCTGGTTATTTAACACGTCGTCTTGTTGACGTTGCACAGGATGTTATCGTTCGTGATGATGACTGTGGAACGGACCGTGGATTGCTCATTAGTGCATTAAAAGACGGAAATGAAACGATCGAGTCATTAGAAGAACGTCTAATTGGCCGTTATGCCCGCAACCCAATTAAACATCCGGAAACGAAGGAAGTTCTTGTTCCTGAAAATGGACTAATTACTGAAGACCTTGCAGAGGTCATTGTCGGTGCCGGAGTTGAAGAAGTAAAAATTCGTTCTGTATTTACATGTAATACCCGCCATGGAGTATGTAAAAAGTGTTATGGCCGTAACTTGGCTACTGGTCAGGAAGTGGAAGTGGGCGAAGCAGTTGGTATTATTGCAGCCCAATCCATTGGTGAGCCGGGTACACAATTAACCATGCGTACATTCCATACAGGCGGTGTTGCCGGAGACGATATCACACAGGGTCTTCCGCGTATTCAAGAGATTTTTGAAGCACGTAACCCTAAAGGTCAAGCCGTTATTTCGGAAATTGATGGTGTTGTTGTCGGTATTAATGAGGGGCGAGACCGTCAACATGAAATTGTTGTTCAAGGTGAAGTGGAATCACGTACTTACAATGCACCGTATACTGCCCGCTTAAAGGTAGCAATCGATGATCGTGTAGAACGCGGTGAAGAATTAACCGAAGGTTCAATCGACCCGAAAGAATTAATCAAAGTAAAAGACGTAAATGCCGTTCAAGAATACTTATTGCGTGAGGTACAAAAGGTTTACCGTATGCAAGGGGTAGAAATTGGCGACAAACACGTTGAGGTAATGGTTCGTCAAATGCTTCGCAAGGTGCGCGTAGTAGATGCAGGTGAAACAGAAGTACTTCCTGGTACATTACTCGATATTCATCAGTTTACGGATGCCAATGAAAAGGCGTTGTTATCTGGTAAATTACCTGCAACAGGACGACCTGTATTACTTGGTATTACCAAGGCATCCCTTGAAACGGATTCATTCTTGTCCGCTGCATCATTCCAAGAAACAACAAGGGTACTTACGGATGCTGCAATTAAAGGCAAACGCGATGAATTACTTGGTCTTAAGGAAAATGTTATCATTGGTAAGCTAGTCCCAGCAGGAACAGGAATGCAGCGATACCGCAAAGCAGAACCTGTTTTTGCAGAAGCTGAATCTGACGAAACCGTTACGATTGACTAAGATGGCAAGCGGTACCTGTTATCTAATTACAGGTACCGCATTTTAAAGAAAAATACTTTTTTTAAAGATTTGTTGACATCGCATTATTAAGATGTTAATATATCAAAGGTGCTCCTATTCACCTAGTACTTTGGAGGATATGAAAATGTCTTATGAAAAAGTATTACGGGCAAACAAAATTGTTATAGGAACAAAACAAACAGCGAAAGCACTTAAAAACGGTCAAGTACAAGAGCTCGTTATAGCACTGGATGCTGATCCGAAGATTACAGATTCTGTGGTAAATCAAGCCTTGCGAATGAACGTACCAATCCTCTATGTTGATTCAAACAAAAAGCTTGGAAAAGCATGCAGGGTTGAAGTGGGAGCCTCAGCTGTTGCGATTATCCGTTAAAAACTGTTTTTGTAGATAGAGTAGTCTGCAAAAACTTTGTTTTTGCAAAAAAATGAACCACCTGGATGTGTGGGCTTACAAATAATGAAGGGAGGAAACACAACATGCCTACTATTAATCAACTAGTGCGCAAGCCTCGTCAGGCTACTACTGAGAAGTCAAAATCTCCTGCGCTAAACAAAGGTTACAATAGCTTCAAAAAATCTCAAACAAATGTATCTTCACCACAAAAACGCGGAGTATGTACTCGTGTTGGTACAATGACTCCGAAGAAACCGAACTCAGCGTTACGTAAATATGCTCGTGTACGCTTAACAAACGGTATTGAGGTGACTGCATACATTCCTGGTATTGGTCACAACCTTCAAGAGCACAGTGTTGTTCTTATTCGTGGAGGACGTGTAAAAGACTTACCAGGGGTACGTTATCACATCGTACGTGGAGCGCTTGATACTGCGGGTGTAAACAACCGTATGCAAGGTCGTTCGAAATATGGTACTAAGAGACCAAAAGCAGCTAAAAAATAAGTACATTAACTAACAGCTTTTTCGAAAGGAGGAAATAAAATGCCACGTAAAGGTCCTGTAGCAAAAAGAGACGTGTTACCAGATCCACTTTACAATTCTAAATTAGTTACTCGTCTAATCAATAAAATGATGGTTGACGGTAAAAGAGGTAAATCCCAAGAAATTCTTTATTCTGCGTTTGATACGATTCGTGAACGTACTGGTAAGGAACCAATGGAAATTTTCGATGCAGCGATGAAGAACATCATGCCTGTACTTGAAGTTAGAGCACGCCGTGTAGGTGGTGCGAACTACCAAGTACCAGTTGAGGTGCGCCCTGATCGTCGTACAACTTTAGGTCTTCGTTGGTTAGTTAACTATTCACGTCTTCGCGGTGAAAAAACGATGGAAGAGCGTTTAGCTAACGAAATCATGGATGCAGCTAACAACACTGGTGCATCTGTTAAGAAGCGTGAAGATACACACAAAATGGCTGAAGCAAACAAAGCGTTTGCTCACTATCGTTGGTAATTTAACCTTCAATATAAAAACTTTCATACTAGGAAGGAGAAAGACCCAATGGCAAGAGAGTTCTCCTTAGAAAACACTCGCAATATCGGCATCATGGCTCACATCGATGCCGGTAAAACAACCACCACTGAGCGTGTACTTTACTACACCGGTAAGATTCATAAAATCGGTGAAACACATGAAGGTGCATCTCAGATGGACTGGATGGAGCAAGAACAGGAGCGCGGAATAACCATTACATCCGCTGCAACAACTGCGCAATGGCACGGTCACCGCGTAAACATCATTGACACTCCAGGACACGTAGACTTCACAGTTGAAGTTGAGCGTTCACTTCGTGTACTTGATGGTGCAGTAGCCGTCCTTGATGCACAATCAGGTGTTGAACCACAAACTGAAACAGTTTGGCGTCAAGCAACAACCTACGGAGTACCACGTGTTGTATTCGTAAACAAGATGGACAAAATTGGAGCTGACTTCCTTTACTCGCTAGGAACACTTCATGACCGTCTACAAGCGAATGCGCATGCTATTCAGTTGCCAATCGGCGCTGAAGATCAGTTTGAAGCAATCATTGACCTAGTTGAAATGAATGCCGTATTCTACGGGAACGATTTAGGAACTGATATTGAAGTTCGCGAAATCCCTGAAGAATTTCGTGCTCAAGCTGAAGAATATCGTGAAAAGTTAGTTGAAGCAGTAGCTGAATTAGATGAAGAATTAATGGAAAAATACCTTGGTGGTGAAGAAATCACTAAAGAAGAACTCAAAGCAGGAATTCGTAAAGGTACTGTTAATGTTGAATTCTACCCAGTAATCTGTGGATCTGCCTTCAAAAACAAAGGCGTTCAATTAATGTTGGATGCTGTTATCGATTACCTTCCATCACCATTAGATGTACCTGCAATCAAAGGTCATGCGATTGATGATGAAGATGATGTAATCGAGCGTCACTCAAGTGATGAAGAGCCATTCTCAGCTCTAGCATTCAAAGTTATGACTGACCCTTATGTTGGTAAATTAACGTTCTTCCGCGTGTATTCTGGTACTTTAGAGTCTGGATCCTATGTCCAAAACTCTACTAAAGGAAAGCGCGAACGTATCGGACGTATTCTGCAAATGCACGCAAACAGCCGTCAAGAGATCTCTAAGGTTTATGCCGGTGACATTGCTGCTGCTGTAGGTCTAAAAGATACAACAACTGGTGATACTTTATGTGATGACAAAAACCTTGTTATCTTAGAGTCTATGCAATTCCCAGAACCAGTAATCCAACTTTCAGTTGAACCTAAGTCTAAAGCAGACCAAGATAAAATGACAACTGCCCTTCAAAAGCTTCAAGAAGAAGATCCAACCTTCCGCGCGCATACTGACCAGGAAACTGGACAGGTTATCATTGCCGGAATGGGTGAACTTCACCTTGATATCATCGTTGACCGTATGCGTCGTGAATTCAAGGTTGAAGCGAACGTAGGTGCTCCACAGGTTGCTTATCGTGAAACTTTCCGCGCTTCTGCTCAAGTAGAAGGTAAGTTTGCACGTCAGTCTGGTGGTCGTGGACAATACGGTCACGTTTGGATCGAATTCTCACCTAACGAAGAAGGTAAAGGATTCGAATTTGAAAACGGCATTGTCGGTGGTGTTGTTCCTCGTGAATACATCGCTCCAGTTCAAGCTGGACTTGAAGATGCTCTAAATCGTGGTGTTCTTGCTGGATATCCATTAGTTGATATTAAAGCAAGATTGTTCGATGGATCATACCATGATGTTGACTCCTCTGAAATGGCGTTTAAGATTGCCGCTTCAATGGCTCTTAAAAATGCTGCTTCTAAGTGTCAGCCGGTTATCCTTGAACCTATGATGAGAGTAGAAGTTGTTATCCCCGAAGAATATTTAGGGGATATCATGGGTCAAATCACTGCTCGTCGCGGCCGTGTTGAAGGTATGGAAGCTCGCGGTAACGCACAAGTAGTTCGTGCGATGGTTCCACTTTCAGAAATGTTTGGATACGCAACAGCACTTCGTTCAAGTACACAAGGTCGTGGAGTATTCTCTATGCACTTTGATCACTATGAAGAAGTACCAAAATCTGTTTCTGAAGAAATCATCAAAAAAAATAAAGGTGAGTAATTGATTTTAACTTATCTTTAAAGTATAACTACTAATGTAAGCTAGGAAACTGTAAGATTGGGACAACCACCTTGCGGTTTCCAAAAAATATACTTAAATTTTATAATTTAGAGGAGGATTTTCTAATGGGTAAAGCTAAATTCGACCGTTCAAAGCCACACGTTAACATTGGTACAATTGGTCACGTTGACCATGGTAAAACTACTTTAACAGCTGCAATCACTTCTGTACTTGCTAAATCCGGTAAAGCAGAAGCACGTGCATATGATCAAATTGATGGTGCTCCTGAAGAAAGAGAGCGTGGTATCACAATCTCTACAGCGCACGTTGAGTATGAAACTGATAATCGTCACTATGCACACGTTGACTGCCCAGGACACGCTGACTATGTTAAAAACATGATCACTGGTGCTGCGCAAATGGACGGCGGTATCCTTGTTGTTTCTGCTACTGATGGTCCAATGCCACAAACTCGTGAACACATTCTTCTTTCTCGTCAAGTAGGTGTACCTTACCTTGTTGTTTTCATGAACAAGTGTGATATGGTTGATGACGAAGAGCTTCTTGAACTTGTAGAAATGGAAATTCGTGACCTTCTTAGTGAATACGATTTCCCTGGCGATGACACTCCAGTTATCAAAGGTTCTGCTCTTAAAGCATTAGAAGGCGAAGCTGCATGGGAAGAAAAAATCTTTGAACTTATGAGCGCTGTTGATGAGTTTATCCCAACTCCAACTCGTGATACTGATAAGCCATTCATGATGCCAGTTGAGGATGTATTCTCAATCACTGGTCGTGGTACTGTTGCTACAGGACGTGTTGAGCGTGGTGTAGTAAAAGTTGGTGATGTTGTTGAAATCGTTGGTTTCACTGAAGAACCAAAATCTACAACTGTAACAGGTGTAGAAATGTTCCGTAAACTTCTTGATTTTGCAGAAGCAGGAGACAACATTGGTGCGCTTCTTCGTGGTGTAGCACGTGAAGATATCGAACGTGGACAAGTATTGGCTAAACCAAAGTCAATCACTCCACACACTAAATTCTTAGCTCAAGTATATGTTTTAACAAAAGAAGAAGGTGGACGTCATACTCCATTCTTCACAAACTACCGTCCACAATTCTATTTCCGTACTTCTGATATTACTGGTATTTGTAATCTTCCAGAAGGCACAGAAATGGTTATGCCTGGCGACCACATCGAAATGACTGTTGAGCTTATCGCTCCAGTTGCGATTGAAGAAGGAACTAAATTCTCAATCCGTGAAGGCGGACGTACTGTAGGATCTGGTACTATTACTTCAATTCAAGCATAATTAGATAATAGTAAAAGCAGATGGGTGACGATCCATCTGCTTTTTTTTATGTTAATGACCCAGAGCCGGGAAACCGTTATTCACTACAAAAAAACGAGTTTCTTCTATTATAATAGACATAGTTACTTTTATGAATTTTGCATTTTCTAAGTTAATCCTGAATTCCACATAGGATATTATTGGAGATTCATTTTTGCTATTGAAATTAATGATATGTGCAGTTATAATATTAAAAGTGTGCTAGGCACAAGAAACATTAAAGAAATTCGTAATTAATGTTGCGTTTACTTTATGTTTTATGTATAATAGACAATGTTGGTCTTTGACTGCGATGATGTGGAAGGTTGCTGACACACCCGGCCGCTTTGCCATGGCGAGTGTGTGGGAAATTTTCACTGAGTATGTCTATTTAAGAAAATAGGCGATAAAGGAGGGAAAATAATGGCAAAACAAAAAATTCGTATCCGTTTAAAAGCGTATGATCACAGAATTCTTGATCAATCTGCAGAAAAAATCGTAGAAACAGCAAAACGTTCAGGTGCGGCAGTTTCGGGTCCAATCCCACTACCAACTGAAAAATCTGTTTACACAATTCTTCGTGCGGTTCATAAGTACAAAGATTCTCGTGAGCAATTCGAAATGCGGACACATAAGCGTCTAATCGACATCGTTAATCCAACTCCACAAACAGTTGATGCATTAATGCGTTTAGATTTACCATCTGGTGTTGATATCGAAATTAAACTTTAATAAAAATAAATGAACATAAATTATAGGAGGTGTGACTAAATGACCAAAGGAATCTTAGGAAGAAAGATTGGTATGACTCAAGTATTTGTTGAAAACGGCAATTTAATCCCAGTTACTGTTGTTGAAGCTGCTGCAAACGTTGTTCTTCAAAAGAAATCGGTTGAAACTGATGGCTATGAAGCAATCCAAATCGGATTTGATGACAAACGTGAAAAACTAGCTAACAAACCAGAAAAGGGCCATGCTGCAAAAGCTAATACTGCTCCTAAGCGCTTCGTTCGCGAAATTCGCGGAGTTGATGTTGCAGGGTATGAAGTTGGTCAAGAAGTCAAGGTTGATATTTTCGCTGCAGGTGAAACTGTAGATGTAACAGGAATTTCAAAAGGTAAAGGTTTCCAAGGTTCAATTAAGCGCCACGGACAATCTCGCGGCCCTATGGCTCACGGTTCCCGTTATCATCGTCGTCCTGGTTCAATGGGACCTGTTGCTCCAAACCGTGTATTTAAAGGTAAAGCTTTACCTGGACGTATGGGTGGAGAACAAGTAACTGTACAAAATCTTGAAATCGTAAAAGTTGACGTTGAACGCAACTTACTAATGATTAAAGGTAATGTTCCAGGAGCTAAAAAATCACTATTAAAAATTAAAAGTGCGGTAAAAGCATAATTACTTCATAAGAAAGGAGGAACAAAAGCATGCCTAAAGTAGCATTATTAAACCAAACTGGGTCACAAGTTGGTGAAATCGAACTTAATGAATCAGTATTTGGTATTGAGGTAAACCAACACGTTTTATTTGAAGCGATTGTTATGCAACGCGCTTCATTACGTCAAGGAACTCATAAAGTAAAAGGGCGTTCTGAAGTACGCGGCGGTGGACGTAAACCATGGCGTCAAAAAGGAACTGGTCGTGCTCGTCAAGGGTCTATCCGTTCTCCACAATGGCGCGGAGGTGGTACTGTATTTGGTCCAACACCACGCAGCTACAGTTATAAATTACCGAAAAAAGTGCGTCGCTTAGCGATCAAATCAGCACTTTCATCTAAAGTGGTAGAAGAAAATATTTTGGTACTTGAAAGCCTAATTTTCGATGCACCAAAAACAAAAGAATTTAAATCAGTATTAGGTGGTCTTTCTGTTGAGAAAAAGGCACTTATTGTTACTGCTGACCTAGATGAGAACGTAGCATTATCTGCTCGTAACATTCCTGGTGTAACTGTTGTAACAGCTGATGGAATCAACGTATTAGACGTTGTAAATCATGATAAGTTGATCATGACTAAAGCAGCGGTTGAAAAAGTAGAGGAGGTGCTTGCATAATGGATGCACGCGATATCATTAAGCGCCCCGTTATCACTGAACGTTCTACTGACCTAATGGCTGAAAAGAAATATACATTTGAAGTGGATGTTAGAGCGAATAAAACTCAGGTTAAAGATGCTGTTGAAACAATCTTTGGCGTTGATGTTGAAAAAGTTAACATCATGAACTACAAAGGTAAGTTCAAGCGTATGGGTAAATTCGGTGGTTACACAAATAAACGTCGTAAGGCAATTGTTAAATTAACAGCTGACAGCAAAGAAATTGAATTCTTTGAAGCATAAGAATCTATCTAGAAGAGGAGGGAAACAAAATGGCGATTAAAAAGTACAAACCTACCTCCAATGGTCGTCGCGGTATGACTACTTCTGATTTCGCAGAAATCACAACTAGCACACCAGAAAAATCTCTATTAGCTCCATTAAAGAGAAAAGGCGGCCGTAATAACCAAGGTAAGTTAACTGTTCGTCATCAAGGTGGCGGCCATAAGCGTCAATATCGTTTAATTGACTTTAAACGTACAAAAGATGGCATTCCTGGACGCGTTGCCACAATTGAGTATGATCCAAACCGTTCTGCAAATATTGCACTAATCAACTATGCAGATGGAGAAAAGCGTTATATCTTAGCTCCTAAAAATCTACAGGTTGGCATGGAAGTAATGTCTGGCCCTGAGGCTGATATTAAAGTAGGTAATGCTCTTCCATTAGTAAACATTCCAGTTGGTACTGTAGTACACAACATTGAATTAAAACCAGGAAAAGGTGGACAATTAGTACGTGCTGCTGGTACATCTGCACAAGTTCTTGGTAAAGAAGGCAAATACGTACTTGTACGTTTGAATTCTGGTGAAGTTCGTATGATTCTTTCTGAATGCCGTGCGTCAATCGGTCAAGTTGGAAACGAACAACACGAATTAATCAACATTGGTAAAGCTGGTCGTTCTCGCTGGTTAGGCAAGCGTCCAACTGTTCGTGGATCTGTAATGAACCCTAATGATCACCCACACGGTGGTGGTGAAGGTCGTGCTCCTATCGGACGTAAATCACCAATGTCTCCATGGGGTAAACCAACTCTTGGATACAAAACTCGTAAGAAGAAAAATAAATCGGACAAATTTATTGTTCGTCGTCGTAAAAAATAACGTGATTGAACTACGGTTCAAAAGAAGAACCGTAGAACTGTCACGAAGGGAGGTTCATTCATGGGTCGCAGCTTAAAAAAAGGACCATTCGTTGATGATCATTTAATGGTAAAGATCGAAAAGTTAAATGAAACTGAAGGTAAACAAGTTGTTAAAACTTGGTCACGCCGTTCTACGATCTTCCCACAATTTATCGGACACACTATCGCAGTTTATGATGGTCGTAAACATGTGCCTGTATATGTAACTGAAGACATGGTTGGACACAAGCTTGGAGAATTCGCTCCAACTCGTGCTTACAAAGGCCATGGTAATGATGATAAGAAAACCAGACGTTAAGAGAGGAGGGCATCCAAATGCAAGCTAAAGCTGTTGCAAGAACAGTTCGTATTGCTCCTCGTAAAGCACGTTTAGTCGTCGATCTAATTCGAGGTAAGCAAGTTGGTGAAGCTGTGGCGATTTTAAATCTCACTCCTAAGGCTGCTTCTCCAATCGTTGAGAAAGTATTAAAATCTGCTATGGCAAATGCCGAGCATAACTATGAAATGGACGTAAATAACTTGGTAGTTGCACAAGCATTTGTTGACGAAGGACCAACATTAAAACGTTTCCGTCCTCGCGCAATGGGCCGTGCAAGCCAAATTAACAAACGCACCAGTCATATCACAATCGTTCTATCAGAAAAGAAGGAGGGATAATCAGTGGGTCAAAAAGTAAATCCAGTCGGTTTGCGTATCGGAATCATCCGTGATTGGGAATCTAAGTGGTACGCAGGTAAAGACTTTGCTGATCTTTTACACGAAGACCTTAAGGTTCGTGAGTACATCACAAAACGTTTAAAAGATGCTTCTGTTTCTAAAGTAGAAATCGAACGTGCTGCAAACCGTGTAAACGTAACTGTTCATACTGCTAAGCCAGGTATGGTTATCGGTAAAGGCGGTACTGAAGTTGAAGCACTTCGTAAAGCATTAAATGCATTAACTGGCAAACGTGTACACATCAACATTCTTGAAATCAAGAAAGCTGATGTTGACGCTAAATTAGTTGCTGAAAATATTGCTCGTCAATTAGAAAACCGTGTATCTTTCCGTCGTGCACAAAAGCAAGCAATTCAACGTGCTATGCGTGCTGGAGCGAAAGGTATTAAAACAATGGTATCCGGTCGTTTAGGCGGTGCAGATATTGCTCGTTCAGAACACTACAGCGAAGGAACAGTTCCACTTCATACACTTCGCGCCGACATCGACTATGCAACAGCTGAAGCAGATACTACCTATGGTAAACTTGGCGTAAAAGTATGGATCTATCGTGGAGAAGTCCTTCCTACTAAGAAGAAAACTGAGGAAGGAGGCAAATAATATGTTATTGCCAAAACGCGTAAAATATCGCCGTCAACACCGCGGAAAAATGCGTGGAAACGCAAAAGGCGGCACTGAAGTAACTTTCGGTGAATACGGTCTTCAAGCATTAGAAGCATCTTGGATTACAAACCGTCAAATCGAAGCGGCTCGTATTGCAATGACTCGTTACATGAAACGTGGCGGTAAAGTTTGGATTAAAATTTTCCCACACAAGCCTTATACTGCTAAGCCTCTAGAGGTGCGGATGGGTTCTGGTAAAGGGGCACCTGAAGGATGGGTAGCCGTAGTTAAACCGGGAAAAATTATGTTTGAAATCGCAGGCGTTTCTGAAGAGATCGCTCGTGAAGCACTTCGTCTTGCAATGCACAAACTTCCTGTAAAATGTAAGTTTGTAAAACGTGAAGAAATTGGTGGTGAATCAAATGAAAGCTAATGAACTTCGTGACCTAACCACTGCTGAAATTGAACAAAAAGTTAAATCTTTAAAAGAAGAGCTTTTCAACCTTCGCTTTCAATTGGCGACAGGACAACTTGAAAATACGGCTCGTATCCGTGAAGTACGCAAAGCGATTGCTCGCATGAAGACTGTGATTCGTGAAAGAGAAATCAGCGTAAACAAGTAATAGTGAGAGGAGGTTCACATAATGAGTGAACGTAACCAACGCAAAGTTTACACTGGACGCGTTGTTTCAGACAAAATGGATAAAACTATTACTGTTTTAGTCGAAACATACAAAAAGCATCCATTATACGGTAAACGCGTTAAGTACTCTAAAAAGTATAAAGCTCATGATGAGCAAAATCAGGCAAAAGTTGGCGACATCGTACGTATCATGGAAACTCGCCCGCTTTCAGCTACAAAGCGCTTCCGTCTAGTAGAAGTAGTAGAAAAAGCAGTTATTATTTAATTGTTCGGATTATGTTCATTCCGAAGGGAGGTTACACGCATGATTCAACAAGAATCACGTTTAAAAGTTGCTGACAACTCTGGTGCTCGTGAAGTACTTACTATTAAAGTTCTCGGTGGTTCTGGTCGCAAAACTGCTGGTATCGGTGATGTTATCGTATGTACAGTAAAACAAGCAACACCAGGTGGCGTTGTTAAAAAAGGTGATGTGGTTAAAGCTGTTATTGTACGTACAAAAAGCGGTGCACGTCGCACTGATGGTACCTACATTAAATTTGACGAAAACGCATGTGTAATTATCAAAGATGATAAGAGCCCACGCGGTACTCGTATCTTCGGACCAGTTGCCCGCGAACTTCGCGAAAACAACTTCATGAAAATTGTTTCTTTAGCTCCAGAAGTATTATAATTTTAAATTAATATGCCTTTAAGGAGGTGCTTAATGATGCATGTGAAAAAAGGTGACAAAGTAAGAGTTCTCTCTGGTAAGGATAAAGGAAAAACTGGTGTGATTCTAGCTGCTTACCCTAAAGAAGCCCGTGTGCTTGTAGAAGGTGTAAACATCGTGAAAAAACACACTAAGCCTTCTCAATTGAATCCACAAGGTGGAATCATCAGCCAAGAGGCTCCAATTCATGTATCAAACGTTATGCCTATCGATCCTAAATCAGGTAACCCGACTCGTGTAGGTTACAAAACGGTTGATGGCAAAAAAGTACGCGTAGCAAAATCCGGTGAAGTTTTAGATAAATAGTTTAAATTAAGAAGGGAGGTACAATAAGTGAACCGCCTAAAAGATAAATTTGTAAAAGAAATTTCTCCTGCTCTAATGAGCAAATTTAATTATAAATCAGTAATGCAAGTACCAAAAATTGAGAAGATCGTTATTAACATGGGTGTTGGTGACGCAGTTCAAAATGCTAAAGCACTTGATAATGCTGTAGAAGAACTTGCTACAATTACTGGTCAAAAACCTGTCGTAACTCGTGCGAAAAAATCAATCGCTGGTTTCCGCCTTCGTGAAGGTATGCCAATCGGCGCAAAGGTTACTCTTCGTGGAGAGCGCATGTACCAATTCTTGGATAAATTGGTTTCTGTATCATTACCTCGTGTACGTGACTTCCGTGGTGTTTCTAAGAAGGCATTCGATGGTCGTGGTAACTATACTTTAGGTATTAAGGAACAATTAATCTTCCCAGAAATTGATTACGATAAAGTAACTAAGGTTCGTGGTATGGATATCGTTATCGTTACCACTGCTAACACCGATGAAGAAGCTCGTGAGTTGTTAACTCAAGTTGGAATGCCATTCCAAAAGTAATCGCTAAATAAGGGAGGCGAAAACGTGGCTAAAAAGTCAATGATTGCGAAACAAAAGCGCACGCCTAAATACAAAGTACAAGAGTACACACGTTGCGAACGTTGCGGACGTCCACACTCTGTATATCGTAAATTTAAGCTTTGCCGTATTTGTTTCCGTGAATTAGCATACAAAGGACAAATTCCTGGTGTTAAAAAAGCCAGCTGGTAAAACTAAAGGTTTGGGAAGGAGGTAAAAATAATGGTCATGACAGATCCAATTGCTGATATGCTTACTCGCATTCGAAATGCGAATATGGTACGTCACGAAAAGTTAGAAGTACCTGCTTCTAATATCAAAAAAGAAATCGCTGAAATTCTAAAGCGCGAAGGTTTCGTACGTGACGTTGAATTTATCGATGACAACAAACAAGGTATTATCCGTATCTTCCTTAAGTACGGTACAAATAACGAACGTGTTATTACTGGTCTTAAACGTATTAGTAAGCCTGGTCTTCGCGTTTACGCTAAATCTACTGAGGTACCTCGTGTACTTAATGGTCTTGGTATTGCACTAGTCTCAACTTCAACAGGTGTTATTACTGATAAAGAAGCTCGTGCAAAACAAGTTGGCGGAGAAGTATTAGCTTACGTTTGGTAATAGAGTTTCTGAAAGAATGGAGGTGCACTAAATGTCTCGCGTAGGAAAAAAACCAATTGAAATTCCAGCTGGAGTTACAATTACTTTAAATAATCAAACCGTTACTGTAAAAGGTCCTAAAGGCGAATTAACTCGTACTTTTAATCCTGATATTACAATTAACGTTGAAGAGAATGTGATCAACATTTCTCGTCCATCAGACGTAAAAGAACACCGCGCATTACATGGTACAACTCGTGCTGTTATTGCCAACATGGTTGAAGGTGTTTCTAAAGGTTTCGAAAGAGGTTTAGAATTAATCGGGGTTGGATACCGTGCGCAAAAACAAGGTAACAAGCTTGTTTTAAACGTTGGTTATTCTCATCCTGTAGAAATTGAACCTGAAAAAGGACTTGAAATTGAAGTTCCTTCCAATACCAAAGTTATTGTAAAGGGAACTGACAAAGAACGCGTTGGTGCGTTAGCTGCTAACATTCGCCAAGTTCGCCCGCCAGAGCCATATAAAGGCAAAGGTATTCGCTACGAAGGTGAATTCGTTCGTCGTAAAGAAGGTAAAACTGGTAAGTAATCGCCTTATGGGTAAACGAAAGGAGTGACGTAAATGATTACGAAGCTTGATAAAAACGCTGTTCGCCGTAAAAGACATGCTCGAGTACGTGCGAAACTTAGCGGAACTTCAGCTCGTCCACGTCTAAATGTGTTTCGTTCTAATAAACATATTTATGCTCAAATTATCGATGACATGAATGGAGTTACTTTAGCAAGTGCTTCAACTTTAGATAAAGAATTAAATCTTGAGTCTTCAAGCAATGTTGACGCAGCACAAAAGGTCGGAGAATTAGTTGCGAAACGTGCAGCTGAAAAGGGTATTTCAAACGTTGTCTTTGACCGTGGAGGATACCTTTATCATGGACGTATTCAAGCATTAGCTGATGCTGCTCGCGAAAACGGCTTACAATTTTAATAGACAAAGGAGGGACACAAAAAGATGCGTCGTATTGATCCAAACAAACTTGAACTAGAAGAACGCGTAGTTACGGTTAACCGTGTTGCGAAAGTTGTTAAAGGTGGACGTCGTTTCCGTTTCACTGCTCTTGTAGTAGTTGGAGATAAAAACGGTCATGTCGGATTCGGTACTGGTAAAGCTCAAGAGGTACCGGATGCGATTCGTAAAGCTATCGAAGATGCGAAGAAAAACTTAGTCGAAGTACCTATGGTTGGAACTACTGTTCCTCACCAAGTAATTGGTCGTTTCGGTGCTGGCGAAATCCTTTTAAAACCTGCTTCTGAAGGTACAGGAGTTATCGCTGGTGGACCAGTTCGTGCGGTTCTTGAATTAGCTGGTGTTGCTGATATCCTTTCAAAATCTTTAGGAACAAATACACCAATTAATATGGTTCGTGCAACTGTAGATGGTTTAAAACAATTAAAACGTGCTGAGGACGTAGCAAAGTTACGTGGTAAATCAGTAGAAGAACTGTTAGGATAAGGGGGGAATTCAAATGGCGAAACTATTAATTACCCTCAACCGTAGCCTAATTGGTCGCCCTGAAGACCAACGTGCGACAGTTACTGCGCTTGGATTACGTAAATTAAATCAAACAGTTGAGCATCAAGATAACGCTGCTATTCGCGGTATGATTAATAAAGTTGCTCACCTTGTAACAGTAAAAGAACAATAATTAATTGTTTTCTTTCATAAGGAGGTGCCAATATGAAACTTCATGAATTAAAACCTGCAGAGGGTTCACGTAAAGAACGTAAACGTTTAGGACGTGGTATCGGTTCTGGTCAAGGTAAAACTGCTGGTAAAGGTCATAAAGGACAAAACGCTCGTTCAGGCGGCGGTGTTCGCTTAGGATTCGAGGGTGGTCAAACACCATTATTCCGTCGTTTACCAAAACGTGGTTTTACGAATTTCAGCCGTAAAGAATTTGCGGTTGTAAACCTTGATGCTCTTAATCGCTTTGAAGAAGGTACAGAAGTTACTCCAGAACTTCTTATCGAATCAGGCGTTGTAAAGAACGAAAGAGCAGGAATTAAAATTCTTGCAAAAGGGAACGTAGAGAAAAAGTTGACTGTTAAAGCTCATAAATTCTCCTCTGCCGCCAAAGAAGCAATTGAAGCTGCCGGTGGAAGCGTTGAGGTGATCTAATGTTCCGAACAATCTCCAATTTTATGCGCGTGGGTGATATAAGACGAAAGATTCTATTCACCCTTTTAATGTTAGTGATCTTTCGTCTAGGTACATTTATTCCTGTGCCTAATGTAAATGCTGATGTACTTAGCGCGCAGGATAAACTTAGTGTATTCGGTGTTTTAAATACTTTTGGAGGTGGAGCGTTAAAACAATTCTCCATCTTTGCAATGGGTATTATGCCGTATATTACTGCTTCAATTATTATCCAGCTTTTACAAATGGATGTTGTTCCAAAATTCACAGAATGGTCCAAGCAGGGAGAAGCCGGCCGTCGGAAAACTGCTCAGTTTACCCGTTATGCTACTGTCGTGCTTGGATTTATCCAAGCATTAGGTATGTCATACGGTTTCAATAACCTTGCAAATGGGCAATTAATTGAAAACCCAGGAATTGGTACCTATTTATTAATTGCAGTTGTTCTTACTGCAGGTACATCATTCTTAATGTGGCTTGGTGAGCAAATTACTGAAAAAGGTGTTGGAAATGGAATTTCTATAATCATCTTTGCAGGTATTGTTGCTGGGATCCCAACCACTGTGAAACAAATTTTTGTTCAACAGTTTGAAAATGCCGGTGAGGCGTTATTTTTACGAATTGTAACTGTTGTGATCATTGCGATTGCTGTTATTGCTATTGTTGTGGGTGTTATTTTTATCCAACAAGCAAATCGTAAAATTCCAATCCAATATGCTAAGCGTGTTGTGGCAGGCCGAAATCCTGTAGGAGGACAATCGACTCATATGCCTTTAAAGGTTAATGCAGCAGGGGTTATTCCTGTTATCTTTGCGATTTCCTTTATTGTAACACCAAGGACGGTTGCTTCTTTCTTCCCGCAAAACGATGTAACAATATGGATTAACAAAATATTTGATTATTCTCATCCAATTGGGATGATCTTATATGCTGCTTTAATTATCGCGTTTACTTACTTCTATGCTTTTATCCAAGTGAATCCTGAACAAGCTGCGGAAAACTTACAAAAGCAGAGCGGCTATATTCCTGGTATTCGTCCTGGAAAAAGCACACAAGAGTACCTAACGCGCGTATTATATCGTTTAACTTTTGTTGGTGCGCTCTTCTTAGCTGCTATTTCGGTTCTTCCGGTTATCTTTATTAAGATAGGGAATCTTCCGCAATCAGCTCAAATTGGAGGAACAAGCCTGCTAATCGTTATCGGGGTCGCCCTTGATACGATGAAACAGCTTGAGGCTCAATTGGTTAAGCGTCATTATAAAGGTTTTATAAAATAAAGGTTTGGGGGCTCGAGTCCCCTTAAAACCTATCAATAGCACGAGGGGGAATACGTGTGAATTTAGTATTAATGGGGCTTCCGGGTGCCGGTAAAGGCACACAGGCCGAAAGAATAGTTGAAAAATACGGCATCCCTCATATCTCTACTGGAGATATGTTCCGTGCAGCGATGAAAGAAGGAACAGAACTAGGTTTAAAAGCTAAATCCTTCATGGATAAAGGTGAACTTGTTCCGGACGAAGTAACAATCGGAATTGTTCGTGAGCGATTAAGTAAAGAAGACTGTCAAAAAGGATTCTTACTCGACGGCTTTCCTAGAACAGTACCTCAAGCTGAAGCATTGGAAACACTTCTTGTTGAACTAAACAGGTCAATTGACTATTGTATTAACATTGATGTTGACAAGAATATCCTAATGGAGCGCTTAACAGGGCGCCGTATCTGTAAGGATTGTGGCGCTACTTATCATCTTGTGTTTAACCCACCAGCTCATGAAGGGAAATGCGATCGCTGCGGCGGAGAATTGTACCAACGGGCAGATGATAATGCAGAAACTGTACAAAATCGTTTGGATGTAAATATTAAACAATCCCAGCCATTATTAGATTTCTATGAAACTAAGGGATATTTACGTATGATCAACGGGCAGCAGGATATTAATGTAGTATTTGCTGACATTGAGCGATTGCTAGGGTATTTAATCTAATGATCAAATGCATAACCAGGCTAAATGTCTCTCGAACATCTCCGAAAAGATTCTAACTTTTGTGGATGCAAGCGGTTTTCAATTATATGAGTATGCCGGACATCGTGTTTGGCAAAACTTACATGATGATGGAAGTTAAAAGATGACCGCGTCTAAAGCCTGGAATAGAAATTTTAATTTCTAATTGTTACTAGCAGACGTGGTGTGATTCATTATGCTATAATCATATGGTTGAGCTTTGATTTGCACTTGCACTAGTTTTTAAATAAATGACAATCTGAAAAGAGAAGGGAGACGTGTCCAATGGCCAAAGATGATGTAATTGAAATAGAAGGTAAAGTCCTTGAAACTTTGCCAAATGCAATGTTTAAGGTAGAATTAGAAAATGGTCATACTGTGCTAGCTCATGTTTCGGGTAAAATTCGAATGCACTTCATTCGAATCCTTCCGGGTGACAAAGTGACTGTTGAGCTTTCTCCATATGACTTGACACGCGGAAGAATTACTTACCGCTTTAAATAATTGCTTGCACTCCGTACTACTAAGGAGGTTAGGATAATGAAAGTAAGACCATCTGTTAAACCGATCTGCGAAAAGTGCAAAGTTATCCGTAGACGCGGAAAAGTTATGGTTATCTGTGAAAACCCTAAACATAAACAAAAACAAGGTTAATTTTTGAAGGAGGTGCGCTAAAATATGGCACGTATTGCTGGTGTAGATATTCCACGTGAAAAACGTGTAGTTATCTCGTTAACTTACATTTATGGTATTGGTAAAAATACAGCACAAAAAATCTTAGCAGAAGCTGGTGTTTCTGAAGATACACGTGTGCGTGATCTAACTGAAGACGAATTAAACAAAATCCGTGATATCATCGACAAACTAAAAGTTGAAGGTGATCTTCGCCGTGAAATTTCTCTTAACATTAAGCGTTTAATGGAAATCGGCTGCTACCGCGGATTACGTCATCGTCGTGGTTTACCGGTTCGTGGACAAAATACTAAAAACAACGCTCGTACACGCAAAGGTCCTCGTAAGACTGTTGCGAACAAGAAGAAGTAATCGGCAAAGGAGGTTATTTAAATGGCACGTAAGACGAATACACGTAAACGTCGTGTTAAAAAGAATATTGAATCAGGTATTGCACATATCCGTTCAACATTTAACAACACAATTGTAACAATCACTGATGTTCATGGTAATGCAATTTCATGGTCAAGTGCAGGTGCGCTTGGATTTAAAGGTTCTCGTAAATCTACTCCATTCGCAGCGCAAATGGCAGCTGAAACAGCAGCAAAAACATCTATCGAACACGGTATGAAAACGCTAGAAGTAACGGTTAAAGGACCAGGTGCAGGACGTGAAGCTGCCATTCGTGCTCTTCAAGCTGCTGGTCTTGAAGTAACAGCAATTAAAGATGTTACTCCTGTTCCTCATAATGGATGCCGTCCACCAAAACGTCGTCGTGTTTAATTTTTCTGTATAGACTTTCGTATCCCTGTCTATAATGGGATATGATACTAATTTTTCCGTTCATACAGAAGATTTATTCCAGTTGTTGTGCACAAAACGGGAACGTATACATGGGGGAATTTCGGTTAGATCATTTACCTAATCGAGGTTTTCGACGTTTTGAAGGAGGGTTAATTGATGATCGAAATAGAAAAACCAAAAATCGAAACGGTTGAGATCAGCGATGATGCCAAGTACGGGAAGTTCGTCGTAGAGCCACTTGAGCGTGGATATGGTACCACTTTGGGTAACTCCTTACGTCGTATCCTATTATCTTCACTCCCAGGTGCCGCTGTTACATCGATTCAGGTCGATGGGGTACTTCATGAGTTCTCAACAATTGAAGGCGTCGTAGAGGATGTAACATCCATCATTTTAAACATTAAAAAATTAGCTATTAAAATCTACTCTGATGAAGAGAAAACACTTGAAATTGACGTTCAAGGTGAAGGTCCTGTCAAGGGTAGTCATATTACGCATGACAGTGATGTTGAGATTTTAAATCCTGACCTTCATATCGCAACATTATCTTCAAGCGGTCATCTTCGCATGCGTTTAACTGCTAGACGCGGACGCGGTTATACACCGGCAGAACAAAATAAGCGTGAGGATCAACCGATTGGTGTGATTCCGATTGACTCTATTTATACTCCGGTAGCAAGGGTGTCCTATCAGGTAGAAAACACTCGTGTAGGTCAAATGACAAATTATGATAAGCTAACGCTTGATGTTTGGACAGATGGAAGCACTGGGCCAAAAGAAGCGATTGCTCTTGGTTCGAAGATTTTGACCGAGCATTTGAATATATTCGTTGGGTTAACTGACGAAGCTCAAAATGCTGAAATTATGATTGAAAAAGAAGAAGATCAGAAAGAAAAAGTTCTAGAGATGACAATAGAAGAACTTGATCTATCCGTTCGTTCTTATAACTGCTTAAAGCGTGCTGGCATTAATACTGTTTCAGAATTAGCTAATAAGACTGAAGAGGATATGATGAAAGTACGAAACCTAGGTCGCAAATCTCTAGAAGAGGTAAAAGCGAAACTAGAAGAACTAGGATTAGGCTTGCGTAAAGACGACTA
Source organism: Bacillus salipaludis (assembly GCF_030938565.1). Lineage (GTDB taxonomy): Bacteria > Bacillota > Bacilli > Bacillales > Cytobacillaceae > Neobacillus > Neobacillus salipaludis_A. The sequence goes on from NZ_JAVGVR010000001.1 coordinate 676,104, forward strand.
GTTCATTCAAGCATTCGTCTGATTGCGATGATTTTTTAATGACTTCAACAAAGGAGGGAACCCTTCATGGCATACAGAAAGTTAGGACGCACAAGTGCACAGCGTAAAGCTATGCTTCGTGATTTAACAACTGATTTAATTATCAATGAGCGTATTGAAACAACAGAAACTCGTGCGAAAGAAATTCGTTCAACTGTTGAAAAAATGATCACTTTAGGTAAACGTGGTGATTTACATGCTCGCCGTCAAGCTGCTTCATACGTTCGTAATGAGGTTGCTGATGTTGAGAACAATACAAGCGCATTACAAAAACTTTTCACTGATATCGCTCCTCGTTACCAAGAGCGCCAAGGTGGATATACTCGTATTATGAAACTTGGACCTCGCCGCGGTGACGGTGCGCCAATGGTAATTATCGAGTTAGTTTAATTCCTTATCAGACAACAAGGGCGCTGGACAGTTTATAATGAAACTTGTTCTTTGCCCTTTTGCTGTATCAATATCTTATATACGTACGAACCAAGCCAAAAAGAGCGTTACGATGAGCGTGACCCCTATATTTTTAGGAGCACATATGAAGCAGTAATGCCTCTCTGGAGGAATATCTATTGGCCTTATTAGATTATTCTTTTCACGTCTTGTCTAGCTCATGCACCTCTCCCATTTCCATTATGGAATTCCTGTTAAATCGGCAGATGAAATTCGTTCCTGCCAGGGAAGAGGTGCAGGCTTTTTTTGTATGTAGTAAAATATGAGTTGAGTTTAGTTCTGTTTTAGTTGAGTAGGGGGAAATCACTCATGAAAAAACCAATTGTATCCCTTGACAATGTATCTTTTAAATATGATTCGCAGGACCGCTATGCTCTCCAAAATGTAAGCTTTGATATTTTCGAAGGGGAGTGGCTGGCCATTGTGGGCCATAATGGCTCTGGGAAGTCTACTACTGCAAAACTTTTAAATGGTCTCCAATTTCCGCAGCAAGGTGAGATTACTGTTTGTGGGTTGAAGTTAACGGAAGAATCTGTTTGGGATATTCGGGAAAAATTAGGAATGGTATTTCAGAACCCAGATAATCAATTTGTGGGGACAACTGTTCAGGATGATGTGGCTTTTGGTTTAGAAAATCATGGAATACCTAGGGATGAAATGGTCCAGAGGGTTGAAGATTCTTTACGAAAGGTCAAAATGGATCAATTTCTTAATCAAGAGCCCCACCATCTTTCAGGCGGCCAGAAACAACGTGTGGCCATTGCGGGTGTACTAGCTCTTAGACCTTCTATTATTATCTTAGATGAAGCGACATCCATGCTTGACCCTAGAGGTAGAGAAGAAGTGTTAGAGACCGTCCGATCGTTGAAGGACGAAAAACAGCTGACTGTTATATCCATCACACATGATTTAGAAGAGGCAGCTAAAGCTGATCGGATGATTGTCATGAATCGTGGGGAAGTATACCGTGAGGGGACCCCTGAGGAAATTTTTTCGATGGATGAAGAGTTAATTCAATTGGGTTTAGATATCCCTTTTTCCGTGAAAATGAGTAAAGCTTTCCGCCAAAAAGGAATTGAATTATCGAAACATTATTTAACGGAAGAAGAGTTGGTGACAGAGATATGGACATCTCACTGCAGAATGTAGAATATCGTTATCAAGTGAATACCCCCTTCGAGCGGCTGGCCATTGAAGATGTTTCAATCGATATTAAAACGGGAACCTACCTGGCAGTTATTGGGCATACCGGCTCTGGAAAGTCGACCGTATTACAGCATTTAAATGCCCTTTTACAACCGACTGCAGGCTTGGTAGTAATAGGAACCCATGAAATAAAAGCCAAGCAAAAAAATAAAAATCTTAAGCCTATTCGGCAAAAGGTGGGAATTGTCTTTCAGTTCCCGGAACATCAATTGTTCGAAGAAACCGTCGAAAAGGATATTATTTTTGGCCCCATGAATTTTGGGGTTTCTGAACAAGAGTCAAAAGAAAGAGCAAGGACTGCACTTAAACAAGTTGGACTATCGGAAGAAATATTAGAAAAGTCCCCATTTGACCTATCAGGTGGCCAAATGCGCCGGGTAGCCATTGCAGGCGTTCTTGCCATGGAACCTGACGTAATTGTCTTGGATGAGCCCACCGCTGGTTTAGATCCAAGGGGCCGCAAGGAAATTATGGATATGTTTTATCGTTTGCATAAGGAAAGAGGACTCTCTACGATTTTGGTTACCCATAGTATGGAGGATGCTGCTCAATATGCAGAACAAATCGTGATTATGCAACAAGGAAAGGTTGTTAAAACGGGAACCCCTGAAGAGATTTTTACCGCTACAGAAGAGTTACTCCAAATGGGACTAGATGTTCCAGAAGTGGTCCGTTTTCAGCTTAAGCTTGAAAAAACAATGGGTAAAAAGCTTGGGAAAACCTATTTAACCATTGAACAGCTTTCTTCTGCCGTAATAGATTTAATAAGCAGAGGTGAACGGGTATGATGGAAAAAATGATTTTTGGGCGATTTGTACCTGCAAATTCCGCTGTTCATAGGATGGATCCACGTTCTAAGTTAATCATTATATTTTTATTTGTCTGTATTATTTTTCTGGCAAACAATTGGATGACCTATGCACTTATTGGAATTTATACTTTTTTTATGATTGGGTTATCAAAGATTCCCGTTCGCTTTTTATACACCGGTTTAAAACCGATCATTTGGCTTGTTTTATTTACCTTTGTCATGCAGCTTCTATTTACGAAAGAAGGGAATCTTCTTTTTCATATAGGTCCAGTGAAGGTTTATGAAGAAGGTCTTAGGATGGGGATTTTCATTTCATTAAGGTTTTTTTTCTTAATATTGATGACATCCTTATTAACGTTAACGACGACACCAATTGAAATTACAGATGGACTTGAAACGCTTTTGCATCCTTTGAAAAAGGTCCGCTTTCCGGTTCACGAAATGGCTTTAATGATGTCTATCGCACTACGATTCATCCCCACTCTCATGCAGGAAACGGATAAAATCATGAAAGCGCAAATTGCCAGAGGGGTTGAGTTTTCAAGCGGGCCCATTAAGGAACGTATGAAAGCTGTTATTCCTTTACTTATTCCATTATTCGTTAGTTCCTTTAAACGAGCAGAAGAGTTGGCTGTTGCGATGGAGGCAAGAGGGTACCGTGGCGGTGAAGGTAGAACGAAATACCGGCAGTTGAGCTGGAATAACCTTGATTCCAGCCAAATCGTGATTCTTGTTATACTATGTATTCTTTTAATTTTATTACGTTCGTAATGGGGCGAATCGAAATGCACCGCTATAAATGCATTATTTCATATGATGGTTCTGACTTTTCCGGTTACCAGATTCAGCCGAATAAACGCACAGTCCAATTGGTACTGGAGAATGTCCTAACAAAAATCCATAAGGGAAATGTTGTGAAGGTTGCTGCCTCAGGTAGAACAGATGCTGGTGTTCATGCTAAGGGCCAGGTGATTCATTTTGATTCACCGCTTCAAATTCCTGTGAATAGGTGGGAGGCAGCTCTTAATTCTTTATTACCAGAGGATCTTGCAGTGTTATCGGTTGAGAAGGTGCATGATTCGTTTCATGCGCGTTTTGATGCTGTCGGAAAAGAATATCGCTATGTTCTTCAACTGTCTACTAAGAGAGACCCGTTTCAGCGAAAGTATGCCTATCAGTATCCCTATAAATTAAATGTGGATGCGATGAGAGAGGCTGTTCCCTATTTACTGGGGACACATGATTTTACAAGCTTTTGTTCCGCGAAGACGGAGGTAGAAGATAAAACTCGTACGATTGAATCGATTGAGATTACGGTTGATCAGGATATGCTTATCCTTCATTTTGTAGGAAATGGTTTTTTATATAATATGGTGAGAATTTTAGTTGGAACATTGTTAGAGGTCGGTTCCGGCGATAGAAAGCCATCTGATCTGCCCCAAGTTTTAGAGGCGAGGGATAGAAAGTTTGCTGGAAAAACAGCTCCAGCACACGGATTGTACTTATGGAAGGTATTTTACAAATAAAAATTCGAGTAACAACCCATCCTGGTGTAACATTTTCTTGACATATAGCCCCAGAGTATTTATTATATTATATGTGTGTGTTTTTAATCCCACGATAAAGCCCCGGAAAGTCTTCATCGTGATTGAAAATATATGATTTAAAAAATAGCCGCACGCCTGTCTTAAAGGTTCATTCCCGGAACAGAATGGACGCTAAGGCTTTGAAGGTGCGAAAGAATAATCTTTTACGGATTTAATTAGGAGGGAAACTCATGCGTACAACATTTATGGCAAATGCCAACAATATCGAGCGTAAATGGTACGTAATTGATGCAGAAGGCAAAACTCTTGGTCGTCTTGCTTCTGAAGTAGCATCAATTCTACGTGGTAAAAACAAACCAACTTTTACTCCACATGTTGACACTGGTGACCATGTGATCATTATCAACGCTTCTAAAGTTGAACTAACTGGTAAGAAATTAACTGACAAGATCTACTATCGTCACAGCTTACACCCAGGTGGTTTAAAACAAAGAACTGCTCTTGAAATGCGTACAAACTATGCTGAGAAAATGATCGAGCTAGCTGTTAAAGGCATGCTTCCAAAGAATTCTCTTGGCCGTCAAATTTTCAAAAAATTACACGTATATGCTGGTGCTGAGCACAAGCACCAAGCACAACAACCAGAAGTTTACGAACTTCGCGGATAATTTAAAGGGAGGGAATTAACTTGGCACAGGTTCAATATATTGGTACTGGTCGTCGTAAGAGCTCCGTTGCACGCGTGCGCTTAGTTCCAGGTACAGGTAAAATTGTTATTAACAATCGTGACATCGAAAACTATATTCCATTTGAAGCTTTACGTGTTGTTGTAAGACAACCATTAGTAGCGACTGAAACTGTAGGCAGCTACGATGTTCTTGTAAACGTAAAAGGCGGTGGCTACACTGGTCAAGCTGGCGCAATCCGCCACGGTATTGCTCGCGCATTACTACAAGCTGATCCAGAATACCGTCCAACATTAAAACGCGCAGGTCTATTAACTCGTGACGCTCGTATGAAAGAACGTAAAAAATACGGTCTTAAAGGCGCTCGTCGTGCACCTCAGTTCTCAAAACGTTAATTTTACGTTTCAAAGGCTCTCAAACCTATTGGTTTGGGAGTCTTTTTTATTTGTAACGACACCTCATCTGAATGCATTGTAATATCCTTTGAAATTTTTCGTGTAAAATATTTTTTACTCAGTTTGTAAAAATTTTTTTACCAACTACATGATTTTTTGCATAATTTGGAATAATATTTTTATGTTAATTACGTTAATTTTATATAAAGGAAAAACTTTAATAAAAATTTGCCCGGTTTTAAGGGTTTTTTTATTTTGTTGAAAATTTGAAATCAAAGAGGAAAATAAACGATAGTTTTGGCATGAAAATTGCATTTTATAATTGCAGCAAGGGAAAACGTTTTCAATCGGTCCTGTTAATATAATGTCCAAGGCATTCAGCATAGAAAGGGGTGTAGTGATAACAGGTTCATATTGACTTTTTCTTGTCTTATACTTAGTGGTTTTACAGCGAAGTATTGTTTTATGGGACTAATACATTTTAAATTCATTAAACTCTAAAAAAATTAGCAAAGGACGGATGTTGGTATATGAACAAAAAGGGCGGAATTTTTTACGGTTGGTGGATTGTAGTAGCAGCCTTCATGATTATGACTTTCATTTATGCCCCGATTGCAAACCTAGTTTCATTATTTATCCTGCCTGTTACAAAAGAACTCGGATTTAGTGCCTCTCAATTTATGTTGTATTTTACCATTATGGCTTTAGCTGCTATGGGTATAGGTCCATTTGCAGGTAAACTAATGAAAAAGATGGATGTAAGGGCCTATTTAACATTATTTATTTTAATTTCAGCTGCTGCCTTTATTGGCTTCTCTTTTGCTACGAAACTGATTCATTTCTATTTATTTGCTGTTCTAATGGGTGCAGGTTTATCTGGCGGGGCAATGATCCCAGCATCCGTACTTATCACAAATTGGTTTAATGAAAAACGTGGTTTATGTTTGGGGATTGCTTTAGCAGGTAGCGGTTTCGGCGGTGTAATTCTCAGTCCTTTAACTAACTGGCTTATTACAGCTTATGGGTGGAGGTCAGCCTATCTTGTTTTAGGAATTCTAATCGCTGTGTTATTAATTCCACTTGCGGTATTTGTTATTCGATTAACTCCAGCAGACAAAGGTTTAATGGCCCTAGGTGAAGTAAAATCTAGTATACCAAATAAAGAATTAGCAGGTACAACCCAAGGTCAAGCACTAAAATCCATATCATTTTGGGCCCTTTGTTTAGCTATTCTGGTTGGCGGAATTGTTGTTAATACAATGTTGATTAACCTTGCTCCATATTTAGCGGGAATCGGTACAACAGCTAAAACAGCGGCATTGCTATTATCCTTAGGTTCTGCAATGGTCATTGTCGGAAAACTTTTAGTTGGGCGATTATTTGACAAGCTAGGATTAATCACAACATTATTTATCATTTCTGCAGGAAGTCTTCTAAGCTTTTTATTTTTAATGAAAGCAAATATAGTTCTGCCAGCTATTCTTTATACGATTTTTTCAGGAATCGGTTCAACAGCAGTTACGGTTACACCTGCCTTTCTTACAGGGGCACTATTTGGTGAAAAAGAATTTAGTGCAAAATATGGTGTTGTGTCCATATTTATTTCATTAGGCGCGGCAGTCACGCCAATTGTTTCTGGTGCCATTTTTAATATCAATCATTCCTATGAATTGGTTCTTGATGTTTTAATTGCCCTTTCTACTGTGCAATTTGTATTATTCCTTATTGCTAGCAAAACGAAACCAAAGTTTAGTCTGGTAACTGAAGTTCTAAATAAAGAAGCAGTGTAATTATAAAATCTTTCATGAATTTTTACACCCAGCCCATGCATGGAATTGTCGTGAATAGTGCGATCAACTAGCTGAAGAATAATTAAATTCCCAAAAATCCAGTCATATTGGCTGGATTTTTCTAATCATAAAATTGGCAATTGAAAACAGCGGAAATTTTGCATTTCTTAGGATTATGGGATGAAGAATAGTCCTAAGAGGTGAAAACTGTGACAGTCATTACAACCTTTAAAGAGAAAAAACGGGAAAAACAAATTAAATATGAGCGGTCAGTCTTAAAGGACTTATCGATAAAAACTTTAAAAGAACGGGTCCAGCACTATTTTGGCTCATCAAGAATTACATCAAGCTTTGTGATGCATGCTGGTGTTGAGGAAGCCTGCTACGATGTAGCGCTTGAAGCCTATCTATTAGGGGCGAAGTTTAGCAAATTCGGTTACTATGGTGAAGATATCGAAGAGGTAAAAAAACGCTGCTATAAGGAAGAAAAGCATTTAATTGATACCCTATTCAATTTTTTACTTTATTGGGGTAATGGAGAAGAAGGGACGATGAGTGAATCCCTATTCTATCTCTGTGAACAATACATCCACGTTTGGTGGCTCGATGGATATCAAAAAGGAGAAAGACGGCATAAGCTAAGGCTGCACTAGGTTATTCTTTATATAAGTAATTATTAATTGCTTTGAGAATTGTCTAGCTCCAGCGCCTAGAACCTCGGGGTTTGTTCGGTCCTGCCGATGAAGTCAAAGAACGACTTCACCGAAGGACCTAAAGCCTTTTCGGGGCTGAACAAGGCGCCTCCGCTTTTCTTATTAGTTCTAAAATTCCCCCTTGTCCCATATATTTAAATGAACATGGACGAGCGGGAAGGAATGATTTGGTTGCTAAAGAGAAGATTGAAAATTATAGGGTTCTCTGTGGGTTTACTTTTATTATTCCTGATTTTACAGCATGATTTTATGGAGGATAAATCATGGAAATCATGGAATTTGCCTTTATCGGGAAAAATCATTCTTATTGACCCCGGGCATGGCGGACCTGACGGTGGTGCCGGTGAAGGAAAAACCTTAGAAAAGGATATTGCTTTAGATATTTCGTTTAAGGTTAGAGATTTCCTGCAGCAACACGGTGCTCTGGTAATGATGACGAGGGAAACCGATGAGGACCTGGCAGACCCTACAACAAAAGGTTATAGCAGGAGAAAGGTAGAGGATCTGAAGCAAAGGTTGAAAATGATCAATAGCTCTGATAATGACCTTTTTGTCAGTATTCATTTAAATGCCATCCCATCTGCTAGATGGAGCGGGGCTCAAACCTTTTATTCCCCTCATTATACTGAAAATGCAAAAGCAGCAAAATTTATTCAAGATGAGTTAAGACGGAATTTAGAAAATACAAATCGAAAGGCAAAGCCTTTAAGTCATGTCTATATTTTAAAGAATGCAAAGAAGCCCGGCGTTTTAGTTGAGGTGGGTTTTTTATCCAATCCAGCTGAAAAGGCAAATCTCCAAACTGATTCCTACCAGGAAAAGGTGGCTGCTTCCATTTATAAAGGAATCATCCGTTATTTTACGAATGAAAAGGAATTAAAGGAAACAGATTAAGGAAGATGAGCTCTATCGCTCATCTTCTTTGACTTTTTATTATTGGTATAGGGTTTACGTGTGATTCAGTTAACTGTTTTTAGTGAGAGTTATGGTATACTTGATTTGGAAACGAATTCAATTGTGAGGTGTTTGTTTACATGCTAACAGAAGCGAAAATCCGTGAAATTGTAGGCAGCTTAAAGGAGCCATTTTTACATAAAACATTAGCAGAGCTAAATGCAATTGAGGAAATAAAAATTAAAGAAGAAAAAAACCATGTCAGTATAAAAGTAGACATTGCCAAAACTGGTACTGCCGAACAATTACAATTGCAAACGCAAATTGTAAATGTATTAAAAGAAGCAGGTGCAGCTACAGTAGGGATTCGCTTTGGCGAGCTTTCCGAAGAGGTACTTGCAGCCAATCGTAATGCAGTAGAGGAAACGGAGGATAAAGGCTTATTATCTTCAAAAAATACAACCTTTATTGCGATTGCTTCCGGTAAGGGCGGTGTAGGTAAATCAACGGTATCTGTAAACCTTGCTATTGCCCTAGCTCGTTTAGGTAAAAAGGTAGGTCTGATTGATGCCGATATCTACGGTTTTAGTGTACCGGATATGATGGGGATCACAAAGCGTCCTGTAGTTAGAGGGGAAAAAATTATACCGGTTGAACGTTTCGGAGTTCAAGTCATATCAATGGGCTTTTTTGTTGAAGATAATGCACCAATCATTTGGCGCGGACCTATGCTTGGAAAAATGCTGAATAGCTTCTTCAATGAAGTGGAATGGGGAGCAGTGGATTATTTATTATTAGACTTGCCTCCAGGAACAGGGGATGTTGCATTAGATGTTCACACGATGCTTCCTGCATGTAAAGAAATTATTGTTACGACACCACATCCAACGGCTGCCTTTGTAGCAGCACGTGCCGGCGCAATGGCTGTTCGTACGGAACACGAAATCCTAGGTGTTATTGAAAATATGGCTTATTTTGAAAGTAAGCTGACAGGTGAAAAGGAATATGTGTTTGGCCGCGGCGGCGGGGATAAATTAGCCGAGGAGCTAAATACAGAAATTCTAGGACGCCTGCCACTTAACCAGCCTGATTGGAATGCCGAAGATTTTGCACCATCTGTTTATCAGGAAGACCATCCAATCGGAAAAATCTATCTAGAAATTGCTGAAAAAATGACAAGCCTTTTAAAAAAGTAATAAATAAAGCCTCTTCCTGATCAGGAAGAGGCTTTTGAATGAATAGAATGATTAATTAGGCCCCGCTGCTGTTATCAGAACCGCTTTGTCCTCCACTTGATTGACCGCCGCCATCTTTACTGCTGCTCGCATTCGCTTTTACATCTTCAGCCGCCTTAAGCAGAAGCTCTTGCATTTTGACCTTAAATAACGGGCTTTCAATGGTTTCAGCAATTACCTTTTGAAGATGTTCCCGGTATTCCTTACTTTTTAATGCGTCCGCTAATTCCTTTTGAATTTCAGGCTCTTTAAAAACTTGAATCATCATACCTCTATATTGGGGATCATTCATTAAATCCTTTAGCAATTTTTCATTCTCGGATCTCATGTTCTTGGCAACGCCTTGAGCAAATTTTGGATCATTAAACGTTTTTTTCCAAAAGGTTGTGGCTTTATCGGAAGTAAGTGTTTGTTGAATTGTCTGGGAAACCATTTTTTGGTCCATCACAAGCTTTTCCTTCATACTGTCATCGTTCATTACATCTTGAATTGCCTTCTTACCATCATCGGTTTTAAGAATATCAACAACCATTTTTTTGGTTTGCTCATAATCAATTTGTCCTCCGCTGCTGGATTCGTTGGATGCACAGCTAGTTAACAACATCATGATAGGTAGGAGGAGCAGCATACTTTTCGCTTTCATTTTGAAAAGCCCCTTTCGCATAAGAATCCTTAATTTTAGGATGAAGAAAATCATGAAAGATTATTCGTAAGGATTTTAAAATATGGATTTTTCAAATATGGATTGGTACAATCATTAGGAATGCATTTTATATTTTGGAGGTTTAAAGTGTGACGAGCCGCAATTGGGTAAAACTATTTTTGACCACATTATTAGTAGGCGGGCTCACAACAGCTATTGTGGGTTTCATTGTTCGCTGGAGTGAATTTCAGCAGTATTTTACTGAATTTAAACTAATTGATATATTATCAACGACGATTTGGTTAATTGTGATGGGATTCCTTTTTAGTGTTATTAGTCAAATGGGCTTTTTTGCTTATTTAACGATTCATCGGTTCGGATTAGGTATTTTTAAGTCTGCAACCCTTTGGAATGGAGTTCAATCCGTCCTCATATTATTTTGCCTATTTGATTTGGTTTATATGCGTTATGAGGCATTTGCCAAGCCTGGAGAGTCTGTGCTGCCCTACATAGGGGTTGCGTTAATTCCTTTAGTGATTGGCGGGGGTGCAGCTTGGTTTAAAAGTAAACAAACAAATTTTAGTGCCTTTATACCCGCGCTCTTTTTTATGGTTGTTGTAACAGTTATCGAATGGGTTCCAGTTCTACGGGTTAATGAAAGAAGCTGGGTTTACCTTATGGTCTTTGGTCTCCTGGCTTGTAATGCCTATCAATTGTTAATCCTTCATAAGTTAAATGAACGTTCCGAACAGGAAAGACAAAAGCGTAAGAGCACTGCGGCTGGGAACAGCAATAAAGCGGTAAAAAATAAAATCAATAAAAAACCGTCCCTTTAAATAGTAGGGGCGGTTTTTTTATAAGAATGATGAAGAACAAATCCAATCTAAAAACAAGGGGAGAGATCATCATAAAGGCGATGAAGGCCAAGTCCATTTGAGAAAACAGGGAAAGAGGACCTCATAAGACTGGTGAAGACCAAATCCTTTTAGGAAAACAGGGAAAGAGGACCTCATAAGGCCGGTGAAGAACAAATCCATTTGAGAAAACAGGGAAAGAGGACCTCATAAGGATGGTGAAGACCAAATCCATTTGAGAAAACAGGGAAAGAGGACCTCATAAGGCCGGTGAAGACCAAATCCATTTGAGAAAACAGGGAAAGAGGACCTCATAAGGCCGGTGAAGACCAAATCCATTTGGGAAAACAGGGAAAGAGGACCTCATAAGGCCGGTGAAGACCAAATCCTTTGAAAAATCAGAGGAAGAAGTCATCATAAAGGTGATGAAGACCAAATCCCTTCGATAAATAGTCTTGATAATTCTTATGTCGTTTATAAAAATCCACTCAAAACGGATCGGTACAGTTTTTATATCAGTTTATTTTATTTCTTTAGAGCTGACATGACCATTGGCAATCATTTCGGAAACAGAAATCATTTTTAGACCTTTATGATGAATTTCCTCTATAATCGCTGGCAATGCTTTATTGGTTTGCTTGGCTGAATCAGAAGCATGTAAGAGAACAATATCACCTTTTTTAGCCTTTTCAACATTAGAAACAATGGTCTTAATACCAGGATTCGTCCAATCCTGTGAATCCACACTCCAATGAACAACAGTATAACCATACCGCTCTGCAATTTTTAAGGTTCTTTCATCAAAATGACCAGTGGGAGCACGCAGGAGCTTGATATTTTTTACATTTAATTTTGTAAAAACCTCTTGTGCTTTAGAAATATCCCTACGAATTTTAGCATCCTCCAAACTTTTATAATCCTCATAGGCATATCCAAGGATGCCAATTTCATAACCCTCCTTTACAATTCGATTGACTAGATCGGGGTGCCGTTCAGCCCATGAACCAGCTAAAAAGAATGTTGCTGATTTTACCCCCTCTTTTTTTAGTGTGTTTAAAATCGGTTCTGCTTTTTCATCTCCCCAACCAATATTAAAAGATAAAGCAAGGTCTTTTTCGCCGCGATAAATTGCCTTCGGTCCATCCTTAGTTGAAAAAACAGGTATTTGGGCAAGATTCTGCATATAAAGGAACCAGGCTGTAAAAAATGCAGCAATTAAGATTAGAGAAATGTTTTTAAGAGATTTACCATTTAATACATAAAAGAAATTCATCCTAACCACCTCGTCCATTGCCATCCTTGTCTCAACTTATGCCTGCTTTTTTAATAATATGAATAAAGATTTTTATTATAAAATTGAATTATTTGGAAAAGACTACTAGAACTAGAAACTTCATTGGAGGCTATTGGATGCTAGGAATACTAATTAATGAAAAAGAAGTAAAAGAAATGGAATATTTAATTAAGCGGGAAATGGATGAAATCCTCTTTGATTTAAGGGATGACCGCATTGATCATATTGTGAAAAGAGCAATGGAGGAGCGTTACAAAGTATTATTTACTTTATTTCGACGGGTTGCTTCACCAAACGAATGTTTAAAATATATGAGGAAAGATAAAAGAGGTAGAATGAAGGGATAAATTTTCGTTAACTTTTTTCGAAAGAATTGTTGACATATATTTATTATCCTGTTATATTAATAAACGTCGCTGCTGACGTAAAAAACAACTTAAAAAAGTTGTTGACAATACGTATTGTAGATGATATATTTAAAAAGTCGCTTTTGGGCGAACAAGAGAAATTGATCTTTGAAAACTAAACAAACAAAAACGTCAACAAACAATAATATTCATTTCATTTGAAATGAAGCCAACGTAACAAAATGAGCTACATCAACTTTCTTGGAGAGTTTGATCCTGGCTCAGGACGAACGCTGGCGGCGTGCCTAATACATGCAAGTCGAGCGAATCAATAGGAGCTTGCTCCTGTTGGTTAGCGGCGGACGGGTGAGTAACACGTGGGCAACCTGCCTGTAAGACTGGGATAACTTCGGGAAACCGGAGCTAATACCGGATAATCCTTTTCCTCTCATGAGGAAAAGATGAAAGTCGGTTTCGGCTGACACTTACAGATGGGCCCGCGGCGCATTAGCTAGTTGGTGAGGTAACGGCTCACCAAGGCGACGATGCGTAGCCGACCTGAGAGGGTGATCGGCCACACTGGGACTGAGACACGGCCCAGACTCCTACGGGAGGCAGCAGTAGGGAATCTTCCGCAATGGACGAAAGTCTGACGGAGCAACGCCGCGTGAGTGATGAAGGCCTTCGGGTCGTAAAGCTCTGTTGTTAGGGAAGAACAAGTATCGGAGTAACTGCCGGTACCTTGACGGTACCTAACCAGAAAGCCACGGCTAACTACGTGCCAGCAGCCGCGGTAATACGTAGGTGGCAAGCGTTGTCCGGAATTATTGGGCGTAAAGCGCGCGCAGGCGGTCCTTTAAGTCTGATGTGAAAGCCCACGGCTCAACCGTGGAGGGTCATTGGAAACTGGGGGACTTGAGTGCAGAAGAGGAAAGCGGAATTCCACGTGTAGCGGTGAAATGCGTAGAGATGTGGAGGAACACCAGTGGCGAA
>NZ_JAVGVR010000001.1:692500-812500 GCF_030938565.1 Bacillus salipaludis
ATAGGGTAAGCGCGCTATTGGATATGCGCGTCCAAGCAGTTAGGCTGAGAAGTAGGAAAATCCGCTTCTCGCGAAGGCTGAGCTGTGACGGCGAGGGAAATTTAGTACCGAAGTTCCTGATTCCACACTGCCAAGAAAAGCCTCTAGCGAGATAAAAGGTGCCCGTACCGCAAGCCGACACAGGTAGGCGAGGAGAGAATCCTAAGGTGAGCGAGAGAACTCTCGTTAAGGAACTCGGCAAAATGACCCCGTAACTTCGGGAGAAGGGGTGCTCTTTGAGGTGAATAGCCTCGAAGAGCCGCAGTGAATAGGCCCAGGCGACTGTTTAGCAAAAACACAGGTCTCTGCGAAGCCGCAAGGCGAAGTATAGGGGCTGACGCCTGCCCGGTGCTGGAAGGTTAAGAGGAGGGGTTAGCGCAAGCGAAGCTCTGAATCGAAGCCCCAGTAAACGGCGGCCGTAACTATAACGGTCCTAAGGTAGCGAAATTCCTTGTCGGGTAAGTTCCGACCCGCACGAAAGGCGTAACGATCTGGGCACTGTCTCAACGAGAGACTCGGTGAAATTATAGTACCTGTGAAGATGCAGGTTACCCGCGACAGGACGGAAAGACCCCATGGAGCTTTACTGTAGCCTGATATTGAATTTTGGTACAGCTTGTACAGGATAGGTAGGAGCCGTAGAAGCCGGAGCGCTAGCTTCGGTGGAGGCGTCGGTGGGATACTACCCTGGCTGTATTGAAATTCTAACCCGCACCCCTTATCGGGGTGGGAGACAGTGTCAGGTGGGCAGTTTGACTGGGGCGGTCGCCTCCTAAAGAGTAACGGAGGCGCCCAAAGGTTCCCTCAGAATGGTTGGAAATCATTCGCAGAGTGTAAAGGCATAAGGGAGCTTGACTGCGAGACCTACAAGTCGAGCAGGGACGAAAGTCGGGCTTAGTGATCCGGTGGTTCCGCATGGAAGGGCCATCGCTCAACGGATAAAAGCTACCCTGGGGATAACAGGCTTATCTCCCCCAAGAGTCCACATCGACGGGGAGGTTTGGCACCTCGATGTCGGCTCATCGCATCCTGGGGCTGTAGTCGGTCCCAAGGGTTGGGCTGTTCGCCCATTAAAGCGGTACGCGAGCTGGGTTCAGAACGTCGTGAGACAGTTCGGTCCCTATCCGTCGTGGGCGCAGGAAATTTGAGAGGAGCTGTCCTTAGTACGAGAGGACCGGGATGGACGCACCGCTGGTGTACCAGTTGTCTTGCCAAAGGCATCGCTGGGTAGCTATGTGCGGACGGGATAAGTGCTGAAAGCATCTAAGCATGAAGCCCCCCTCAAGATGAGATTTCCCATAGCGTCAAGCTAGTAAGATCCCTGAAAGATGATCAGGTTGATAGGTCAGAGGTGGAAGCGTGGCGACATGTGGAGCTGACTGATACTAATCGATCGAGGACTTAACCAAGTCATATGTATTATATGAAGGTGAACTCGTTTTTACAAAACTTCTTCTGCATTATCTAGTTTTGAGGGAATGAAAAAAATCAATTTTCCTCTTGAAAAATTTTAAAAAGACATTATAATATAAAAGTGTCTGATAAATAGTCTGGCAATAATGGCGAGAAGGTCACACCCGTTCCCATACCGAACACGGAAGTTAAGCTTCTCAGCGCCGATGGTAGTTGGGGGCTGTCCCCCTGTGAGAGTAGGACGTTGCCAGGCTGTTATAAAATTATTCCGCAGTAGCTCAGTGGTAGAGCTATCGGCTGTTAACCGATCGGTCGTAGGTTCGAGTCCTACCTGCGGAGCCATTTTTATTTTTAAATGATTTAGCTATGCTTCCATAGCTCAGTAGGTAGAGCACTTCCATGGTAAGGAAGAGGTCAGCGGTTCGAGCCCGCTTGGAAGCTTACCTAATTTAAATAGGCTATAGGCCCCTTGGTCAAGCGGTTAAGACACCGCCCTTTCACGGCGGTAACACGGGTTCGAATCCCGTAGGGGTCACCAAAGTTATATCGTATTCGCGAAAATAACTTACATTATATCGGAGGATTAGCTCAGCTGGGAGAGCATCTGCCTTACAAGCAGAGGGTCGGCGGTTCGATCCCGTCATCCTCCACCATTATACCATGCCGGTTTAGCTCAATTGGTAGAGCAACTGACTTGTAATCAGTAGGTTGGGGGTTCAAGTCCTCTAGCCGGCACTTTTTTATTTTATTGGAGGGGTAGCGAAGTGGCTAAACGCGGCGGACTGTAAATCCGCTCCCTCAGGGTTCGGCGGTTCGAATCCGTCCCCCTCCACCACTTATATTTTTAAAAATAATGGACAAGCTATTTTTATAAGATTATTGGGCTATAGCCAAGCGGTAAGGCAACGGACTTTGACTCCGTCATTCGTTGGTTCGAATCCAGCTAGCCCAGCCAAAAAAGAGCCATTAGCTCAGTTGGTAGAGCATCTGACTTTTAATCAGAGGGTCGAAGGTTCGAGTCCTTCATGGCTCATTTTGTTCAAATTGACCATTGGTCTTTACCTATGAATTACGGAAGTAGTTCAGTGGTAGAACACCACCTTGCCAAGGTGGGGGGCGCGGGTACAAATAAAGTCTTCCGCTTCAAGCATAACATATCGGGGTCTTAGCTCAGCTGGGAGAGCGCCTGCTTTGCACGCAGGAGGTCAGGGGTTCGATCCCCCTAGACTCCACCATACACTACATAAACCATTCGCCTTAAATCATTATCTGATTTAAGGCTTTTTTGTTTTTAAAGACAAATTACCACCCAAGGTCATGTGAAAAGTCCTTTATATTGTTTTCTAAGGTAAAACTCCACTTAAATAAGCTGGTACAAATTAAAACCAACAAAAAAAAACATTAAAAATTTTCCCAAAAGTCATAGCCAGCCATACAGGAACTCACAAAATAACCCCGCTAAACCCTATTAAAACAGTATTTACGGGCCTTCCCCGCATATATATACATATTTTTGTCGAGTTGAGTCATCTTAATGGAAGCGGTTAAAATAGGGATATAAAGGCTAGGAGGTAGAAGCATGAAAAAGCTATCAATTATTGGAATGCCTATGGATTTAGGACAAATGAGAAGAGGAGTCGATATGGGGCCGAGTGCAATCCGTTATGCTGGGATTAACGAGCGCCTAAAACCTCTTTTTGATGAAGTACATGACTTAGGTGATATTCCAATTGGCAGACCTGAAGTTGTCGTAGATAAAGAATCCAATCTACGTAATTTAGATTTAGTAGCAGAAAAAAATACATTGCTTGCTGAAAAGGTGGACGAAGTCATCGAATCAGGGTCTTTCCCACTTGTTCTTGGTGGAGATCATAGTATTGCAATCGGAACATTAGCAGGTGTGGCAAAACACTATAAAAACCTTGGTGTTATCTGGTATGATGCCCATGGTGATTTAAATACTGCAGAAACTTCTCCAACAGGGAATATTCATGGAATGCCTTTAGCAGCTAGTCTTGGATTAGGACATCCACTCCTAACTCAACTAGGCGGCTATAGTCCAAAAATTAAGCCTGAAAATGTTGTAATCATTGGTGCAAGGGCTCTTGATGACGGAGAAAAGGATTTAATCAAAGAAATCGGCATTAAAGTTTACACTATGCATGAAATCGACCGCCTAGGAATGACAAAAGTCATGGAAGAAACGATTGCCTATTTGAAAGAAAAAACAGATGGCGTTCATTTATCATTAGATTTAGATGGTCTAGACCCTAGCGACGCACCAGGAGTTGGAACGCCAGTAATGGGTGGGATCAGCTACCGTGAAAGCCATCTTGCTATGGAAATGCTAGAAGAGTCAAAAATCATTACTTCAGCAGAATTTGTTGAGGTAAATCCAATTCTAGATGAGAAAAATAGAACAGCCACTTGTGCAGTAGCTTTAATGGGCTCATTATTTGGAGAAAAACTATTATAAAAAAGCAGCTTCGGCTGCTTTTTTATTTTTCTACTAAAATTCAGTTTACGCGCGCGTTTAGTAAATTTTTGTTAATATTAAAGGTATTGAGAAGTTTTTCGCTCAAAACGAAACTTTTTCGCTATCGATTCGTAGTATCGTATAGCCGCATTAGAGCGGAGGTAAATAGATGGAAGCGGTCATTAAAAAGAGAATTAAGCAAGTAATAAAGGGAGACCAAGACGCATTTGCCGATATTGTCGAGATTTATAAGAATAGCGTGTATCAGCTTTGTTACCGAATGATTGGAAATCGACATGAAGCAGAAGACCTTGCCCAAGAAGCTTTTTTACGTGCTTATATGAATATCCATACTTTTAATCAAGATTTAAAATTTTCAACCTGGCTTTTTCGTATTGCAACAAATCTTTGTATTGATCGCATTCGAAAAAAGAAACCGGATTATTATTTGGATGCTGAAGTAGCCGGAACCGAGGGGCTTACCATGTATTCACAAATACCTTCGCAGACAAAACCACCCGAAAGCGAAGTGGAAAGTTTAGAGCTTCATGAAACGGTTCAAAAGGAAATTTTAAAACTGCCTGAAAAATATCGCTCAGTTATTGTCTTAAAATATATTGAAGAGTTGTCATTAAACGAAATCAGTGAAATTCTCGATATGCCCTTAGGTACGGTTAAAACGAGAATTCACCGCGGACGGGAAGCTTTACGGCAACAATTACGTTATGTGTGATAAAGAGGTGATACGGTTGAAATGTCCAGAACAAATCATTGAATTAATGCATGACTTTTTAGATGAAGAGATCACACCAGAAAATGAAGCAATTTTAAGAGGGCACCTCCAGGACTGTAAAGAATGTGAACCCCTTTTTAATGAATTAAAAAAGACTGTTGCTCTTGTGAAAAGCACCTCAAATATGCAGGCCCCATCTAACTTTACAGCCAATGTTATGGCAAAGCTTCCAAAAGAAAAGAAAAAAGTGGGGATAGAACGCTGGCTGAAAAATCACCCAATACTGGCCGCAGCATCGCTCTTTATTGTTTTAATGTTGGGAAGTTTATTTTCAACCTGGAGTCAGAACCGTGAATTTTCTGTTTCGAAACAAAAGAATTTAATTGTCCAAAATAATACTGTGATTGTCCCTAAAGGCGAAGTAGTAAAGGGGGATGTCATTGTTCGAAATGGTAAATTAAAGATTGAAGGAGAAGTTCAAGGTGACGTTACAGTCATAAACGGGGAAAAATATATGGCATCAGCCGGCCATGTCACAGGGAGAATTGAAGAAGTGAACGAGGTTTTTGATTGGATTTGGTATTATATGAAAAAGACCGCACATGATGTGATTAACGTATTTGATCAAAATGAAACGCAATAGAAAACAAATCACTCCGATTTGAGTGATTTGTTTTTTTATGATACTACATATAATAGGTACAAGCTTGATTTATGTTATAATAACATGGGTTTAGATTTCATGGATTCTTATGCAAAATTACGGAGGAAGAACAATGCCGTTTGCCGATTTCACAGTATGGAAGTATTTATCTAGTATTGTTGATATTCTCCTTGTGTGGTATGTCATTTATAAGCTGATTAATGTTATAAGAGGAACAAAGGCCGTTCAATTACTCAAGGGAATTTTGGTAATTCTGCTTGTTAGGGTAGTCAGTGAATACTTAGGCTTAAAAACATTAAGCTGGATGATGCAACAGGCCATTAACTGGGGATTTCTTGCGATTATTATTATTTTTCAGCCGGAACTTAGAAGAGCACTTGAACAGCTGGGCAGGGGACGGTTTTTTTCGAGAAGCGGTAGTCCAGATGACGATGATCCGGAGAAAACCATTGCAGCCATTATAAAAGCAACAGATTATATGGCAAAACGTCGGATAGGAGCCTTAATTTCGATTGAAAAAGAAACAGGAATGAGTGATTATATTGAAACGGGGATTCCTTTAGATTCAAAAATTTCCTCAGAATTACTCATCAATATTTTTATTCCAAATACACCTCTCCATGATGGAGCGGTCATTATTCAAAAAAATAATGTATCTGCTGCGGCTTGCTATCTTCCTTTGTCAGAGAGTCCTTTTATTTCTAAGGAGCTGGGGACGAGACACCGGGCAGCACTCGGGATTAGTGAGGTAACAGATAGCATCACAGTGGTGGTTTCGGAGGAAACAGGTGGAATTTCTCTTACGAAAAATGGGGAACTTCACCGAGATTTAAATACCGATGAATTTAAAGAATTATTATCGAGTGAATTATTAGTGAATACCAAAGTCAAACAGGCTTCTTCAGCTCGTTGGAACTGGAGGGGAAAGAAAAATGGATAAATTGATGGATAATCGGTGGTTTATAAAAATTCTTGCATTGGTTCTAGCTGTTCTGCTTTATTCATCTGTTCCCCATACTACGAACAGCACCAAGTTTACCGGTGTGAATGTACCAGGTGAGCAAACCACTGAAACCCTAAATGATGTACCGGTAAAGGTATACTATGATACGGAAAATTTAGTCGTATCGGGGATTCCAAACAAAGTGAAGCTAACATTAAAAGGACCGGTAACACATATTCAAAATGCGAAAGCATTGCGGAACTTTGAAGTATATGTTGATTTAACAAAGGCCAAGATTGGCCATCAGACCGTAAAACTGAAAATAAAAGATTTATCAGATAAGTTAAAGGCTACGATAAAGCCGTCCCGTGTAAATGTGTCCGTTCAAGAGAAAATTACTCAGGAATATAAAGTGGATACTGAATTTAACCAAGGATTGCTTCAGGAAGGCTTTGCTGCAGGGCAGCCCGTTGTTGAGCCAAATAAAGTGAAAATTACTGGGGCAAAAAACTTAATTGATCGAATTAGCTACGTAAAAGCGACGCTCAATGTTAAAGATCAGATAAATAAAACGATTTCACAGGAAGCGAATATCCAGGTTCTCGACCGCGACTTAAATAAATTGGACGTTGAGGTCGATCCTAGTACGGTAAGGGTAACCATACCTGTCAAGGATATAAGTAAAAAGGTTCCGATTGATATCAAACAAATTGGAACACCGCCTAGTGGAGTAACCATTGATTCCATCACTTTAGATACAAAGGATGCAGTAATTATTGGTAGTGAACATGCCTTAAAAAATGCCCATGTTCGCGTTGAGGTGGATGTAAGTAAAATTGATGATAATAAGACAATGGATTTACCTGTAATCATTTCGAATGGAATCACAAAGGTATCGCCGGAAATGGTGACGGCAACCATTGTTGTGAAAAAGCAAGAAGAAAAAACGATATCGGGGATTCCTTTAACAATCCTCGGTTTATCTGACCAGTATTCTGCGGAGATAAACAATCCCGATAATGTCGATATAACAGTCAATGGTCCAAGCTCCATGGTGAACAAATTAAAATCAAAAGATTTTAATGTTTTTATCGATGTGTCCAACCTTAAGGAAGGGGACCATAATGTAAAAATTCAAGTGGAAGGGCCTTCGGAGGTAGACTGGGAACTTGATCAATCCAGAGCAAACGTCACAATAACTAAAAACAACGCATAAACCCTGCAATATATTGATGAAGGAGCGATTTTAATAATGGGAAAATATTTCGGTACCGATGGAGTACGCGGAGTTGCAAATAGTGAATTAACACCTGAATTTGCCTTTAAATTAGGGCGTTTTGGTGGATATGTTTTAACAAAGGACAAGGACCGCCCGAAAGTCATTATCGGCCGTGATACTCGTATATCAGGCCATATGCTCGAAGGCGCTCTTGTTGCCGGTTTACTGTCCATTGGTGCAGAAGTAATGCGACTTGGGGTAATTTCTACTCCTGGTGTTGCTTATTTAACCAAAGCATTAGGGGCCCAGGCAGGGGTTATGATTTCCGCCTCTCATAACCCAGTAGCGGATAATGGAATTAAGTTTTTTGGTCCTGATGGTTTTAAACTTTCGGATGAACAAGAATTAGAAATTGAAAAACTAATTGATTTACAGGAAGATCAATTACCAAGGCCAGTAGGTTCTGATTTAGGGCAAGTTATGGACTATTTCGAAGGCGGACAAAAATATCTACAATACTTAAAACACACAGTAGATGAAGACTTTTCTGGAATCCATATTGCTTTAGATTGTGCAAATGGAGCAACATCTTCTCTGGCAACGCATCTATTTGCTGATCTTGATGCAGACCTATCGACTATGGGAGCGTCTCCGAATGGACTGAATATTAACGCCGGAGTTGGTTCCACCCATCCCGAGGCTTTAGCTCAACTAGTTAAGGAAAAGGTTGCAGATGTCGGCTTATCGTTTGATGGGGATGGCGATCGCTTGATTGCGATTGACGAAAAGGGAAATATCGTGGATGGCGACCAAATAATGTACATATGTGGAAAGTACATGAAGGAACATGGACGTTTAAAGCATGGGACAATTGTTTCAACAGTTATGAGTAATCTTGGTTTTTATAAGGCTCTTGAAAGCCATGGAATCAAAAGCGTTCCTACTGCAGTGGGCGATCGTTATGTGGTAGAGGAAATGAAGAAAAGCGGCTATAATCTTGGCGGTGAGCAATCGGGTCATATTATTTTCCTTGACTATAACACAACAGGTGATGGTCTATTAACAGGCTTACAATTGGTAAATATTATGAAGGCAACCCATAAGCCATTATCCGAATTAGCCGGTGAAATGAAGAAGTTTCCGCAGAAGCTTGTCAATGTAAGAGTGACAGACAAGCTTCATGTAACGGATAATGATAAAGTAAAAGCAATTATTGAACAGGTGGAAACTGAAATGGCAGGTGACGGAAGAGTGCTTGTCCGTCCATCCGGTACAGAACCGCTAGTTCGTGTAATGGTCGAAGCACCAACGGAAGAGCTATGTGAATCCTACGTGAACAGAATTGTAATGGTAGTTAAAGAGGAAATGGAATTAAAAGAATAGTCTATTTTATATGCATAAGGGAACCTTAATATCCCTTATGCATATTTTATTATGTATAATTTTTCACTTGTAAAAGAAAAGTCAAAATCCCTTTATCTTCCTAGTTGACGGAAATCTTGAATTCAGGTAAGATTGATTTGCTTTGTTGTTAAAAGCACATCTTACTAAAGAAAGGTGGATAGTGATTTAAAACATTTTAAAGCGCCTGAACTAATTCATAGTGAGTTGAATTAGTTGACGAGGAGGAGGTTTATCGAAATGTTCGGCGGATACCTCCCGGTTGCGATGCACAACCGTCAGTTCTTCTTTAAAACATCTGAGGCAACTCGATGCACAAAGAGAAGAAAATGCACACATATTAGCTTCACGCTTTAAAGGGTATAGACAGATACCTAAAAAACGGAGATAAGGGGGCAAGGTAAGCCTCCAAAGCATTCTTGCCCCCTAAATCAGGGAGGAAAAGAAATTATGTGTGGAATTGTTGGATATATTGGAAATAAGGATTCAAAGGAAATTTTATTAAAAGGTCTTGAAAAGCTGGAATACCGCGGTTATGACTCAGCAGGTATTGCGCTTCAAAACGGGCACGGGATTCATGTATTCAAAGAAAAAGGCCGCATTGCAGATTTACGAAAGATTGTGGATGGAAATGTAACAGCTCATATTGGAATTGGGCATACTCGCTGGGCAACTCATGGTGTACCAAGCAAAACAAATTCCCATCCGCATCAAAGTGCTTCAGACCGTTTTACGCTTGTACACAATGGTGTGATTGAGAATTATGATTTCTTAAAGCGCGAATATCTTTCAAATGTTGAGTTTAAAAGTGAAACGGATACGGAAGTAGTTGTTCAGCTTATTGAGTTCTTTGTAAACGAAGGCCTAACTGTTTTAGAAGCATTCCGTAAAACACTAACACTTTTACATGGTTCCTATGCTCTTGCCCTTTTAGATGCAAAAGACCGTGAAACAATCTACGTTGCTAAAAATAAAAGCCCACTTCTTGTCGGTTTAGGAGACGGCTTTAATGTCGTTGCTAGTGATGCGATGGCAATGCTTCAGGTTACAGATAAATATGTAGAGCTAATGGACAAAGAGGTTGTCATTGTTACGAAAGACCAAGTAACAATTCAAAACTTGGCTGGAGAGACAATCAACCGCAAACCGTATAAAGCAGAATTGGATGCAAGTGATATTGAGAAGGGCACATATCCTCATTACATGATAAAAGAAATCGACGAGCAGCCGCTTGTGATGCGTAAGATTATTCAAACGTATCAAAATGAGCAAGGGGAACTAACCATTGATTCTGAAATTATCGGTGCAATGAATGATAGTGACCGTGTTTACATTGTTGCAGCTGGAACATCCTACAATGCAGGTCTTGTCGGAAAACAACTGATTGAAAACATGGCTAAAATTCCAGTAGAAGTTCATATTGCTAGTGAATTTGTTTATAATATGCCACTGTTATCGAAAAAGCCGTTGTTTATTTTCATCACACAGAGTGGGGAAACAGCAGACAGCCGTGCGGTACTTGTTAAAGTAAAAGGAATGGGTTATCGTGCATTAACAATTACGAACGTTCCTGGTTCAACTCTTTCTCGTGAAGCGGATTATACATTATTACTACATGCTGGTCCTGAAATTGCGGTTGCATCTACGAAAGCTTATACAGCCCAAATAGCCGTGCTTTCCATACTGGCCGAGGTAACGGCAAAGAGCCAAAATATCAAAGTTGACTTTGACTTGGTACATGAACTTGGAATTATTGCAAATGCAATGGAAGTTCTTTGCGATTCAAAAGAGCTGTTTGAGCATATATCAAGAGAGTTTTTATCGGTAACACGAAATGCCTTCTTTATCGGCCGCGGAGTTGACTATTATGTATGCTTAGAAGGATCCTTGAAATTAAAGGAAATTTCTTATATTCAAGCAGAAGGCTTTGCTGGCGGAGAATTAAAACATGGCACGATTGCTTTAATTGAAGAAGGAACGCCGATTATTGCTCTAGCTACTCAAGAAAGTGTAAACCTAAGCATTCGCGGAAATGTGAAGGAAGTCGTTGCCCGCGGAGCAAACCCATGCATCATTTCGATGAAGGGTTTAAATATGGACGAAGACAGCTTCATCATTCCAGAAGTACATGAATTATTAACACCACTTATCTCTGTTATACCATTACAATTAATTGCCTACTATGCAGCACTGCACCGTGATTGCGACGTGGATAAGCCACGTAACTTAGCAAAATCGGTTACGGTTGAATAAGCAGGTGAATGATTATTTAAAACACGGTTCAATTTTGAACCGTGTTTTTTTGTTACTATTGTTGCTATCGTATAGTGAACCTTTTTTGAGAAAAACTATGTTTGTCATCTCTTGTGCGACAAAGTTAGCTTTCTTCTTTATTGAATGAGGGTGCTCTGTCCTTTACCATTGACTATGTACAAAACTAATGAAGGGAAGAGAGCATATGGCTCAATCTAATATAAAAGTAGCTGTCCAAAAGTTCGGTAACTTCCTAAGTTCAATGGTCATGCCGAATATCTCAGCTTTCATTGCTTGGGGTTTAATTACAGCACTATTCATTCCTACCGGGTTTACTCCAAATGAAAGCCTTGCCAAAATGGTTGGCCCGATGATTACGTACCTCCTTCCGTTATTAATCGGATACACGGGTGGTAAGTTAGTTCATGATCAACGTGGTGCGGTCGTTGGTGCGATTGCCACAATGGGTGTCATTGTTGGCGCTGACATTCCGATGTTCCTCGGCGCCATGATCATGGGACCGCTTGGCGGTTATGTAATCAAGAAATTTGACCAGTGGATCGAAGGGAAAGTCAAAGCTGGTTTTGAAATGCTTGTGAATAACTTCTCCGCTGGGATACTTGGAGGATTGTTGGCTATTCTAGCCTTTTTGGCAATCGGTCCTGCCGTTGACGTATTTACAGGCTGGCTTGTAAAAGGGGTCGATTGGCTCGTAAGCACAGGGTTATTGCCGCTTACAAGTATCATTATCGAACCAGCAAAGATTTTGTTCTTAAATAATGCTATTAACCACGGCGTCCTTTCGCCAATTGGTGTTGAACAAGCTAAAACAGCAGGAAAATCGATTTTATTCCTTCTTGAAGCCAACCCAGGACCTGGTATTGGTGTCCTGTTAGCCTATATTATTTTTGGAAAAGGTACGGCCAGAAGATCAGCCCCAGGTGCGGCGATTATTCAATTCTTTGGCGGTATTCATGAAATTTACTTCCCTTATGTTTTAATGCGCCCAATGTTGTTTATTGCCGTTATTCTTGGGGGGATGAGCGGCGTATTTACAGAGGTGCTTTTAGGCGGAGGATTATTCGCTCCTGCATCACCGGGAAGTATTATCGCTATCACCGCTGTTACTCCCCATCATGCAAGTGCATATATTGCTAACTTCGCGGGTGTGCTCGTAGCTGGTATTGTCTCCTTTGTAGTTTCATCGTTTATCGTAAAAACTGGGAAGGAAACAGATGAAGACATTGAAGAAGCAGCGAGAAAAATGCAAGAAATGAAAGGGAAGAAAAGTTCTGTCGCCAATGTTTTTGCATCAAATCCTGGTACCTTCCCGGAAAACGTCAGCAAAATTATTTTTGCCTGTGATGCGGGAATGGGTTCAAGTGCAATGGGAGCTTCTCTTCTTCGTAAAAAAGTGAAAGAAGCAGGGTTGAATATTTCTGTAACTAATACAGCGATTAGCAACCTGCCATCTGATGCACAAATTGTTATTACGCAGGAAGAGTTGACACCAAGAGCTCTGAAACAAGTGCCGAATGCTTATCATATTTCGGTTGATAATTTCTTATCAAGCCCGGAATACGATCATTTAATGAACCGATTGAAAAACCCTGAAACAGCGGAACTTCAGGAAATAGTTGAAGACGCGGAAGACAATGTACCAAATGGTGGCAATGATGCCCAGGATTCATTACTTCGTGAAGAAAATATATTTTTAAATCAGGAATTCGCTACAAAAGAAGAGGCCATTCGCTTTGCAGGTAGAGCATTAGTTAAAGCAGGCTATGTAAAGGAAAGCTATATTGATGCCATGATCGCCCGTGATGAAATGACATCTACCTATATGGGAAATGATGTTGCGATTCCACACGGTACGGAAGAAGCAAAAAAGGATGTCCTGAATTCTGGATTTACTGTTTTACAGGTTCCGAACGGGGTTGACTTCGATGGACAAAAAGTGCGGTTGATTTTCGGTATTGCTGGGAAAGATGGTACACATCTTGAAATCTTATCAGGTATTGCAGTTACTTGCTCTGACATGGCCAATATTGAAAAATTAGTAGAAGCCAAGTCGGCAAAGGAAATCATAGATATTTTAAATGATAAAAATCAATAGAGTAGTTTACGAATAGAAAAGTAGAAAATTTGCTTTTCTATTCGTGTTACATCACCAGAAATGAGTTGGTAGCATGTACATAACTACAAGGGAAAAAGAAATTATTGAATTAATTATCAAAACATCTGGGAAGCATACAGCATTAACCCTTGCTACATATTTAAATGTTAGTGTTCGAACCATCCAGCGTAATTTAAAGTCTATTGAGAAAGTCCTTGACTCCTTTGACCTTCAGTTAGTCCGAAATACGGATAAAGGCTTGGTGGTTGAGGGAAAGAACGAACAAGTTTTTCGATTAATTCAATATTTAATGGGAATCGATCCAATCGATCAAACTCCTCAGGAAAAAGAGTTGCTTTTGCTCATCGCATTAATTCAGGAAGAATCCTATAAAATTCAGGCTTTGTCCATTGATCTCGGCGTTAGTGCTGCGACATTAACAGCTTACCTGGATGAACTGACAGGCTGGCTCGGCAATTTTAATATCCAGCTAACTCGAAAAAGAGGCGTAGGTGTTGAACTTATAGGCACTGAATCCTCCAAGCGAAAAGCTTTGGCAAGTTTTATGCTGCTTCATTTTAACGAGGAACTAATAGAGGGTTTATTTTTGTTAGAAAATGGAGAATCACATCAGGATCTTATTTTATATTATTTTCACCCCAATTACTTACTTGCGATTGATAGGGTAGTTAATACTGTTTTTAGCAAATTCCAGCAAAGGCTTGCTGATAGTGATTATATTGGTTTAATTGTTCATATTTGTATCACGCTGCAAAGAGCAGAGGCTTTCTTTTTCTTGGAAGAAGAGGGGGAGTTCGCTAACGAACTAACAAAAGAATATAACCTGATTTCCGAAATCCTCCGGGAACTTGAATCATTATTCTCCTTTCAATTTAAGAAAAACGATATTTTATTTTTGGCGGGAATCCTAAAAGGTTCTAAACTCCAGGCAGCAGACATTCTTCCCTATGATAGTGTGGTTCTTAGCAAAAAAATTAAAAATCTGATTCAACATGTTTCTTCTCAACTTCATGTTGATTTAACGAAGGATTTTTCCTTACATCAAGGATTGCTTGCCCATATGGAGCCTTCGCTATTCCGGCTTCAACAGAAAATGGGGTCATTTAACCCGCTAAAAGAGGAAATCAAACGGAAGTATCCTGTTCTGTTTATGGCTGTGAAAAATAGTGTGGAAACCTACTTTAAAGAGATTAAAGCTTTTCCTGAGGATGAAATTGCCTTTATTGTTCTTCATTTTGGTTCTGCCTTGGTGATGAAGGAAGAGGATATTACGATTAAAGCCTTGGTTGTTTGTCCAACGGGTATTGGGACGTCTAAAATGCTGGCAAGTCGAATTAAGAAGGAAATTGCCGGGATTGATACGATTGAAATTAAATCGATTAAAGAAATGCAGCAGCAAGAAAACTTCAGTAGTTATGATTTGATTATATCTACAGTAAAGCTTCCGTTTACAAAATTGGAATATATGATTGTCTCCCCACTCTTAAGCGAAGAGAATATCGAGACAATCAAGAATTTTTTAAAAAATAACATTAAGAATATCACGGAAAAAAAGAGTTATTTAAAGGCATTGCAAAAATCAGCCCCTTCCTCCAACAAAACGGGTGTCACAATTTCAGGAATTTTACAGGAACTTCAGGATGTCCATCAGAGTATTCAGGCGGTTTTAAACAATTTTTGTGTTTACCGGCTTCCTATTCTCAGCGGTCATGAGCAAATATTAAAAGAGATGGTCAAGTTGGCGGAGAATAAGGGACTTTTAACAAATGCGGATGATGTTATGAGTTCATTAAAGGAACGAGAAGAAAAAGGCGGACTTGGAATACCCGATACGGGGATGGCGCTTTTCCATTGCAGAAATGAGAATGTCAAAAAGCTTATTTTTCAAATCACCCATTTAAAGCAGCCTATACCCGTTAAAGGTATGGATGGAAATGATATGTACATGAAGAATTTACTGCTCATGCTGGCTCCTGAGGAATTAAGTGTAAGGGAGCAGGAAATAGTAAGCCTGATTAGCACAAGCTTAATTGAGAATAATGAGGCAATCTTAATTTTTTCATCATCGAATGAAGAGATGATTCGGACTAGATTAGAGGCAATCTTTTTGGATTATCTTCAAACAAATATTATAAAGGAATGATAAAAATGAAACTAGCAGTCCATTTTGGAGCAGGGAATATTGGCAGAGGATTTATTGGTGCTCTGTTTTCACAGTCCGGCTATCATGTTACCTTTGTTGATATTGCAGATCAAATTATTAACCAATTAAATGAAGAAAAGCAGTATCAAGTTAAATTGGCACAGGACCAGCAGGAGAGTATGACAATTACGAACGTTTCCGGGCTTAATAATATGACACAGGAAGACGAAGTAGTAGAAGCGATTGGCAAGGCTGTATACCTTACAACCGCCATTGGCCCCAATATTCTGCCTCGGATTGCTCCGTTAATTGCCAAGGGCTTAACTCAAAGAGTGAAAGCGAACAATGAAAGATTATATATTATTGCATGTGAAAATCAAATATCTGCTACAGATTTATTAAAGGGTTATATTTTTGAACACTTAGATGATGAGACAAAAACAAAGTTAGCAGATAAAGTTTCTTTCTTTAATTCCGCAGTTGATCGAATTGTTCCGATTCAAAATAATCAAGGGTCACTTGATGTTCTTGTAGAGCCATACTATGAATGGGTAGTGGAAACAAATGAAAGTATCCCTTCGGTTGAAGGGATGAAGATTGTCTCTGATCTTGCTCCTTTTATTGAGAGAAAGCTTTTTACCGTGAATACAGGACATGCGGTCATTGCTTATCTTGGTTATTTGGAAAAGAAAGCAACCATTGATGAAGCATTAGCAGATGAAGCCATTGTCCAACAGGTTCAAGCCACTCTTGGCGAAACCGGGGCTTATTTAATTAATCAGTATGGTTTAAATTCAGATGATCACCAGCAATATATTAATAAGATTATTAATCGTTTTAAAAATACCTATTTGAATGATGCAGTGACAAGGGTGGGCCGCTCTCCTTTGCGTAAACTAGGGCCAAATGACCGCCTCGTACGACCTGCTACGGAAGCGGCAAAAGCGGGCCTTTCACACACGAACCTTGCTAAAGCTATCGCTTCCGCATTACTTTTTGATTACCAAGAAGATGAGGAAGCGGTAAAACTGCAAGCGATGATTAATGAGAGTGGATTGGCTGTTGTCCTTAAGGAAGTAAGCGGCTTGGATGAAAATAGCGAGCTTACTCAAGAAGTGATTAGACATTATCATGATTTAAAAAGATAAAGTATTAAAAAACAGCTTCATTTGAAGCTGTTTTTACTATTATGATACTTTTTTTGCCATTCTTTTATGATCTATCGTTAGATTTTCAAGTTGAGAATGTAAAATAGCTAAATCGTATTGGTCTTTTTCTTTTAATCCGTTCATAATGATATTTGTTGCATAAATGCAAATTAAAAATACACTTATTGTTATTAACCAAGCAGCAAACATTTTAATTCCCCCTTTGATTTAACTTGACATCATTTTAAGTGATTTTTCCTAGTTTCTATGTGATATAAATCACAAAAAGGGGGGATTATTATGTCTAATATATTACAAATAGTGAAAATGAGCTGGTCTTTTTGTGGAAACACTATTCCTGTTATCTGAATAGTGTTTTTTATTTATAACTAAATGAGAAGTGGTGGATAAAAAGGGAGAACCGGAATGTAAACTTGCAAACTGGTGGGTAAAGAGCCAAAACCGGTTGGAAATGAAATTAGGTTGAATTTGTGGACCGTTTAGAGATGTGAATTTACTGAAAATGGTAATTTTTCTTTTGAAAAGGTAATTTTCAAAGAAGAATACCTGAATTTCAGTAGCTTAAATGAGAAGTGGAAGGTAAAAGGCGAAAAGAGGTGGGTAAAAAGAGAAACCGGATTGTAAACTGGCAAAAGTGGTGGGTATAGAGCCAAAACCGGTTGGTAAATGAAAGTAGGTTGAATTTGTGGACTATCTAGAGACGTGAATTTACTGAAAATGGTAATTCTTCTTTTAAAAAGGTAATTTTCAAAGAAGAATACCTGAATTTCAGTAGCTTAAATGAGAAGTGAAAGGTAAAAGGCGAAAAGAGGTGGGTAAAAAGGGAGAACCGGAATGTAAACTTGCAAACTGGTAGGTAAAGAGCCAGAACCGGTTGGTAAACGAAATAGGTTGAAACGCGTGGACCAATCTTGAGGTATAGAAGAAAAAAGCAGAATAGCGGGCACTGTAAAGATTTCACAGTACCCATGATAGTCTAAAACAAACAACAGAGGCACCATTGACATCTACTCTTTAACGAACCCATATACTCCTAATAGGCTCGGCCGTCTTACTTTGCCCCGCATGGGCTAATCCGTAAAGATCCTCAATGGTCCTTAAAAGATTAAAGTGATTTAACTTTTCATTAAACTCTCCTGTTTTTACCATTGGGCCGACAAGAAAGGTTGGGATTTTGTTGTCCTGTGAAAAATCATCTTCGTCCCAGGTCACAATTAATAAACTGTTATGAGTCTTCGACCATTGGACATATGGATCAATCTGTGCCTTCAGCCAATCGTCTCCTTCCTTAATCGTACCATCATGCATATCGTTTCTAAGACTTGGTATGACAAACGAAACCGTCGGCAGTTTAGCAAAATCCTTTGGAAAGCTGGTCAGTGGCTGATTTACTTCTTTTGGCACATTGGTGAAGTTTACCCATGGATTATGCTTGCGGGCATAACCGCTAGGACCAGACGATGCCCCATTGAAGCCAACCGAAGGCATGTCCTCGGAATAGCCTGCAAATGTATAATTTTTCGCAATCAGCTCGCTTGCCAAATTATCTGTAGAAAATTTCCCTTTAGGAACTCCGTCATCTAAAACACCTTGATTGGAACCGGAGAATAAGTTCAAATAGTTGGGTTGACTCGGGTGCAAGGTGGCATGAAAATTCGTTAAGTTTGCGCCCTGCTTCATTAATGAATTGATATAGGAAGCCGATGGGTTCCCTTGAATTACTTTTTGTGAGCGATTTTCCTCAATCACAATAACGATATGATCAATTTTTGGAAGCTTCCCTGCTACAGAAATCTTCTTCTCAGCTGGTGCCTGATCCTTAGGCTGATTTGAAGCACAAGCACTTAAAATAGGGACGATTAATAAAAGGAACATTCCCCACTTTCTAAACATATCAACCGCCTTCTTTCTTTTGAATTTTTTAGGAAAAGAGGGACACCCATGCCACAATAATTCAACAGTTATACATGGTCTATCTCATTTTAACCAACATTCGGAAAAACTCTCTTACTATGGACTTGTTTAATCAAAAAGAATCAATAAAACCAAGCCTTCGCAAGTAACTGAACGGCCTTAACCATTTCTTCTTCGATCAAAGTGGCAAAACCGAGTAAGACAGTTTGATCATCGTTTTTTCCATAAGGGGAGACCGGATACACTTTAATACTAAATTCTGCAGCTTTATCTATCAGTTCCTGCTCGTTCAAACCATTATTGGGTCGTATTAAGATATGTAGTCCCGAGTCTTGACCAATGATGTCTGCGGTTTTGGGAAAATAGTCCGAAATCGTTGAAATCAGCCAATCCCGCTTTTTTTGATAGACAACCCTTACTTTTTGAATATGCTTTTCCCAATAACCCTGTTGCATAAATCGTGTTAAGACCTCTTGATCAATCCTTGATACCGTTTGGGTATAGAAAAATAATTCATCTTGATACTTTTTAATTAATGGCGGTGGTAAAACCATATAGCTTAATCGTATTGAAGGGAGCAGGGCTTTGGAAAAGGTGCTCATATAAATGACTTTTTCATACTTATCAATTCCTTGAAGGGCAGGAATCGGTTTTCCGCTATATCGGAATTCACTGTCATAATCATCCTCAATAATGAAACGGCTCTCTTCCTTTTCGGCCCAGTTTAAAAGCTGCATTCGTCGTGAAATCGGCATGATCATCCCGCAAGGAAATTGGTGAGACGGTGAGACACAGACAATATTTGCTCCGCTTTGTTCCAAGTTGGATAGGATGATTCCACCTTGATTGAGAGGAATCAATTGAACATCGACGATATTTTGCCCGTGGAGAAAAAGCCTCTGATGATATCCGGGATCTTCCACAGCGAATTTACTTCCTTGTAACAGCTTGAATAAAAGGCTTAATAAGTAGGGTGTCCCCGCGCCTAGGATTATTTGGCTTGGCGAGCAATGAACCCCGCGTGATTCAAATAAATATTTTGCAATCGTTTCACGGAGCCCGAAATCGCCCTGTGGATGTCCAAGGGAAAGTACTTGTTCATTTTCTATGCGTAGAACTTCGTTGGTAATTTTCCGATACACTCCAAAAGGGAACGATCCTGCATCCACACCTGCATAGGTGAAATCATAAGCAAAAAACTGCTCCTTGTGTTTTTTTTCCTCCACAAATTGAACATCCCGCTTAATCATGAAATTCGCTTGTTCCAGTTCACAAACAAAGTATCCCCGTCTAGGCATTGCCTCAATGTAGCCTTCAGCCAAAAGCTGACCATAAGCTGCTTCGATTGTATTCTGGCTAATTTGTAAATACGTTGAAAGTTTGCGCTTTGAGGGAAGCTTCGTGTTTGTTGGTAGGTTCCCTGTTTTTATTTCTTTTTTAATATAGTTATATAACTGCAAATATAATGGCTCGTTATGATGAGCGTTAAGATTTGGCGTGAATTCCAACAAAAAACTGGCCCCCTCCATTTTTTTAAATCTGATACTTCTTGTAGTATCAGATATTTTATATAATACCACTATGTTCAAGATGAATCGATACTGGAGGAAGAATTTATGAAACCATCAAGACACCTTGGTCTGATGATGATTATTTGTGGCGCAACCCTTTGGGGTTTATCTGGTCCAATGATCCAATGGCTTTTTAATCGTACAGACCTTTCATCAGGAGATTATTTGGTTGTCCGGCTACTGTTTGCTGGTATTACGATTTTAGGATTTTTGCTTTTCACTAAACACAATATCTTTGAAATTTGGAAGCATCCGAAGGATTGGGTTCAATTATGTATTTTTGCTGTGATAGGGATGCTTGCCGGTCAATATACATTTATTGAAACGCTTGACAAGAGTAACGCGGTTACGGCTACATTATTTCAATTTCTTGGTCCCATCATCATAACGATTTATGTTGCTGCCCGGAAAAAGAAACTTCCGGCACCAATGCAATTATTGGCAGTGGTTGCTGCAGTGTTGGGGACATTTTATTTGATTACAAATGGCTCAATTGAAAATGTTATTTTATCGAAACGAGCTATTCTTTATGGGATTTTAACAGCGGTCACCTTTGCTTTTTATACGCTGCATCCTAAGTCTTTGATTAAACAATGGGGAACCTTACAAATTGTTGGCTGGGGAATGCTGCTTGGCGGAGTGATACTGTGGTCATTAAAAAGGCAATTTAGTTTTCATCACGTGGCTCAGACATTGACAATCAGTACATTTTCGATGCTTATTATTATTCTTTTAAGTGGAACGATTTCTTTTTTACTCTATATTGGAAGCTTAAAATATTTAACGGCCATCGAAACAGGGCTTTTATCGAGTATCGAACCACTTGTGACTGCCATCCTTTCTATCGCTTGGTTAAAGGAATCGTTTGGAGCATATCAATTGTTGGGTGGAGTGTTCATTATTGTTGCGGTTATTTTATTAACCATTCCTGAGAAAGAATTTAAACCGGGTGTAGCAAGGGAACGAGTGTCCTGAGTATGATTTTTAACTAGAATCACATATTAAGAAATAAAAATCGGTCTCTTTTTTTAAAAAGAGGCCTTGTTTTTATATTGAATCGTCTTGTTAATTATGATATATTTAACCTTGTTAAAAAAATGACTAAAAAACCAAAACGGTCAAAGGGGGTTCGTATGGCAATAGATCGTAGAAAGATGATTGTTGAAGCGGCAACGAAGTCTTTTTCCTTATTTGGCTATAAAGCAACGACGATGGATCAAGTGGCGAGACTTGCGAATGTTGGGAAAGGTACCATCTATACTTTCTTCAAAAACAAAGAAGAGCTGTTTGAAGAAATTGTTTCTTCATTAGTCAAAGAGATGATTGACGAGGCAGAAGATGTAATCGAGCCGGGGATGCCCTTTACAGAGAACGTCCATCGGGCCCTTTACCGTTTATTAGAATTCCGCTCACAGCACCAGCTTATGATTAAATTGATTCAAGAAGAAAAGGAAATGGGAACATTGGCGGTCTCTGAAATGCTGCAGCATGTGGAAGATGAAATTATTGCTTACTTAAAGCAAAAAATTGAAATTGCCATTACTAAGGGGGCTATTCCCGCAGCTGACCCAGAAATGACCAGCTTTCTGCTTTTAAAAATGTACATTGCCCTTGTTTCTGATTGGGAAAAAAATCATGAACCATTAAGTTCAGAGCGAATTGCAGAGCTCATGAAGGTCTTTTTATTAAAAGGATTATCAATTTGATAATCTTCTTTATTTACTCAAGAGTGACCAATTGGGGATTTTAGTCAAAAATTATAAAATGGATTTTGTCCAAATAGGAGGTACGATATGAAAGCTTTCTCATCTTTGAAAAGCGAGCTTTTGGGGATTATCCATAACCGTAAACTGCTAATTGCCATTATTGGCGTCATGACGATTCCATTGCTTTACAGTGGGACGTTCTTATGGGCGTTTTGGAACCCATACGGCCATGTAGACCGAATGCCGGTAGCTGTTGTCAATCATGACAAAGGTGCGGTATATAATGGGGATAAGCTTGAAATTGGTAATGACTTAGTAGAGAAGTTAAAGGATAAGAAAAGCTTTAACTGGAAATTTGTAAGTGAAAAACAAGCAAATATAGGCTTGGAAAAACAGGATTATTATATCAAAATCGAAATTCCAAAAGATTTTTCAAAAAATGCTACAACTCTACAAAGCAATCATCCGAAAAAGTTAGATCTTATTTATACTCCGAATGAGGGAACGAACTATCTTTCATCTAAAATTGGTGATTCGGCAATTGAAAAGATAAAAGAAGAGGTGGCAGGTGCTGTCACAGAAACTTATGCCGAATCCATGTTTGATCAAATCAAAGATGTAGCTAAAGGATTAAAAAAGGCAAGCGATGGCGCGAAGGACCTTCATAAAGGTATAAACACAGCCAAAGATGGCGCCGGAGAGTTGAATTCAGGGATAGGGTCAGCAAAAAACGGGGCTGCTAAATTAACCAATGGTGCAGTGTCGGTTAACAGCGGGGCAAATAAGATTGAACAAAATTTACAAATACTTGCAAAAAACTCCCTTACCTTTTCACAGGGGGTACAATCTGCATCATCTGGATCGAAGGACCTTCAAAGCGGGCTTCAGCAGTTTGATGCTGGGCTTAGTCAAATGCAGGATGGAAATGATCAATTATTGAATGGAGCGAAAAAGTCCCAGGCAGGTGCAAAACAATTATCAGACGGGCTTGATTCAGCAGCTTCGAACATTCCAGATCTGCAAAAAGGTTCACAGCAGTTGGCCGATGGCGCAACGAAACTTTCCTCTTCCATGGAAAAATGGAAAGCCGGGGCAGAAGATGCGAAAACAGGTTCTGCTGATGTTAGTACAGGATTACAGCAAACCATCGATTTTGTAGCTCAAATGGAAGAACAAACAAATGACCCGGTTGAAAAGGCAAAACTTGAAGGCTTAAAAGGGAATTTGAAAAAATTATCAGAGGGAAATCAGAAGGTTACGTCCGGTATAGGGGCTCTTTCTGAAAATACAACACTGTTAAAACAGGCATCAGATCAGTTGGCAGCTGGTGCAGGTAAATTGAACAACGGGCAAAATCAACTTGCTGAAGGGGTTAATCAATTGTCTGCCGGTGCGAAACAACTTGAAGCTGGGCAGAATCAATTGGCAAAAGGTTTGGGTACCTTTGGTGATAAATTGGATGAAGCGAAGAAAGGATTCAGCCAAATAACAGACGGAAGCAGCAATCTCTCTTCCGGTCTAAATGAATTAGCTGCAGGTTCAACGAAGCTTCAAGATGGAACGAATAAGCTTGCCGAAGGTTCCAAGCAATTATCGGAAGGAACTGGCCAATTATATGATGGCACAAAAAGCTTAAACAGCGGTATGTTCAAACTTGCCAGTGGTTCTAATGATTTAACAGGTGGGATGGAAAAGCTTGCAGATGGTTCAAAGGAATTAAAAAATAAATTGCAGGATGGAGCCAAAGATGCAAGTGATGTAAAAGCGAACAATAGTGTTTATAATATGTTTGCTAAACCGGTAAAACTGAAAGAGGATCGTATGAACCATGTTCCTGACTATGGTACCGGTTTTACACCTTACTTCTTATCATTAAGCTTGTTTGTTGGGGCTTTAATGTTATCGATTATCTTCCCAATGTTTGAACCTGCAAGGAAACCGAAAAGCGGCTTTAGCTGGTTTGCCGGTAAATTAGGGATTTTGTTAATCATCGGGGTAGGGCAGGCACTGCTTGCGGATATTGTCCTTCTTGCGGGGCTTGGATTAGAGGTTAAAAGTGTTCCGTTCTTCATTATGATGAGTATTTTTACAAGCTGGACGTTTTTAGCGATTATTCAATTCCTTGTAACGGTATTGGATAATCCGGGGCGCTTCCTTGCAGTTATTATTTTAATCTTGCAATTAACGAGCAGCGCCGGAACCTATCCAATTGAATTGGTTCCAAGGATTCTGCAAAAAATTAATCACTTCCTGCCAATGACATACTCCATTGCAGGATTCAGGGCGATTATTTCTACAGGCGATTTTAGTTTTATGTGGGAAAATATCGAGTTTATTTCAATTTTCTTTATTGCTTTCCTTGCAGCAACCCTTACATTTTTTGTTGTTAAATTTAAACGGCAAAATGTACAGCATCAGGAAGCGTGATGAGAGGGGGTGCCCTATATATGGGGCACCCCCTTTGTGGTTTATAAAGCATTTATCTGCGATAGTTTAGGTTTTATCTGCGATGCCTAGTGATTTATCTGCATAAACCTCACTTTTATCTGCGAAGAGAGTATTGCCTATTAAAATCGGTGATTTAAGCAATCGTATTCTATACATGTGTTTATTTTTTTCCAAGGTTCTGCTGTGCCATTTTTACGAGTTCACGAACCATGCTGCCGCCTAGTCTGCCGCCGACTTTTCCTGCTTGCTCGGAGGTTAGCTGGCCGTTATATCCTTTCTTTAACGGTACACCCGTCTCTTCTGCCGCTTCAAATTTGGCATCCTCAGGGCTCTTGGCATTGACAACTCTGGCTTTTAATTCATCCAGTTCGGCCCTTGCTCCCGGGACGAGAATTTTGTTATTTTTTCTAGCCATGAAAAAATCCCTCCTTTCCGTTAGGATTTCCTCTTATAAGGAAAATTACTAAAGAACCACTGGAAAAATCCCTAATGTTCCAGTATAATATCTGGTAATTAACATCGAAAATCAATGACAAAGAGAGTAGTTATCTGTGAGGTCAAAGCGATTCAGGGGCGGTGGGAGCCTGAAACCAAGAGAAGATAATGAAGCGCACTTTCGAGATGCCGTCCGAAGTAATAGTAGGATATGCCGGAGAATACTCCGTTACTAAGCGTAAGCTGGTTCTTTGTGAACAATTAGAGTGGTACCGCGGGATAACTCTCGTCTCTTTTTTTAGAGGCGGGAGTTTTTTATTTGGGATAAAAATTATTGGAGGTTTTAAAGTGAATTTTAAGAAAGAGCTTGCCGAAATACTTTTTGAGTCGCTAAAGGGAGAAATTTCAGTTCAGGATCTCGAACAACTTATTGAAAAGCCAAAAAACCAAGAACATGGCGATTTGGCATTTCCATGCTTTACACTAGCAAAAGTTAAACGAAAGTCACCAAATCAAATAGCCCAGGAACTAAGCAGTACAATTCAATCGCCACTTTTTGAAAAAATTGAAGTAATTGGCGCCTATCTAAACATATTTTTAAATAAACAACAGGTTTCTGAACAAGTGATTAAGGAAATCGGCACGCTAGAAAGCCGTTATGGTATGCAGGCGATAGGAAATGGCGGAAAAGTACCGATTGATATGTCCTCTCCAAATATCGCCAAACCGTTCTCAATGGGCCACTTGCGCTCTACCGTTATTGGGAATTCGCTTGCCCTTATTCTTGAAAAATGCGATTATAAGCCAGTGAAAATCAATCACCTCGGTGACTGGGGTACACAGTTTGGTAAATTAATTACTGCTTATAAGCTTTGGGGAGAAGCGGAGAAGGTAAAGCAAAACCCGATTAAGGAGTTATTGACTCTTTATATTAGGTTCCATGATGAGGCAGAGAAAGATCCATCCCTTGTTGACCAAGGTAGAAGCTGGTTTAAAAAGCTTGAAGATGGTGACAAGGAAGCGCATGAGTTATGGCAATGGTTCCGCGACGAGTCTCTAAAAGAATTCTCTAGAATCTATGATTTAATGAACGTTGCGTTTGACTCCTTTAACGGTGAGGCTTTTTATAATGATAAAATGGACCGTGTTGTAAAGCTGCTTGAGGAACAACAATTGCTGGTAGAATCAGATCAGGCTCAAGTGGTGGAATTAACCGAAGAAGAACTGCCCCCATGTCTGATTAAAAAGTCAGACGGGGCCACGCTGTATGCTACCCGTGATTTAGCTGCTGCTCTTTATCGCCACGAAACCTATCATTTTGATAAGTCTTTATATGTTGTCGGGAATGAGCAAAGTCTCCATTTTAAACAACTTAAAGCTGTTTTAGGAAAACTGGGGTATGACTGGGCAAAGAATATGGTCCATATTCCATTTGGCATGATGTTAAAAGACGGAAAGAAAATGTCTACTAGAAAAGGAAAAGTTGTTTTATTAGAAGAGGTTTTAGATGAGTCGATTTCAATGGCGCGTCATAATATTGAAGAGAAAAATCCAAATCTAGAGAACAAGGACATAGTTGCGAAACAAGTTGGTGTGGGAGCGGTTATTTTCCACGACTTAAAGAATTTCAGAATGAATGATATTGAGTTTTCATTAGAAGAAATGCTTCGTTTTGAGGGAGAAACGGGACCATATGTTCAATATACGCATGCTCGGGCCTGCTCCATTTTACGAAAAGGAAATTGGTCCGCCGATTGGCAGCCAAGCAGAATCGATTATTCTTGGGAAAAAGAATGGAAGGTTATTACTATGCTCATGGAGTTCCCAAATGCCATCAAAAGAGCATTTAACCAGTACGATCCTTCCCAAGTCGCTAAATATGTAGTCGACCTAGCCCAAGCTTTTAATAAGTATTATGGAGAAGTAAAAATTCTAGAGGACAATAATGAGAAGCAAGCACGTTTAGCCCTTGTTTATTCGGTTACGGTCGTTCTGAAAGAAGGTTTACGACTATTAGGTGTTGAGGCACCTGATGAAATGTAAGTCATTTGATTTTCAAAGTTGGATGATTTTGGGTTAAAATAGAATCGACCAAAATCGAGGAGGCTAGGGTATGAGTGAATTATTATTCAAGCATTTTAAGGTAACGAGAAACTTTTTTCTTAAAAATATTGATGCTATAGATGAAGCGATTGTGGATATACAGCCGGAAGGTTTTAATAACACCATTCATTGGCATATTGGGCATGTGTTAACGGTAGCAGAGCAGTTTATGTTTGGGTTCCCTAAAAAATCAACTAACCTGCCGGAGAATTATATGACGTTATTTGCAACTGGCACGAAACCTGCTGATTGGCAGGGTGCTGTTCCGTCCATAGCAGAATTAACAAGCCAGTTAAAAGAGCAAATCAATCGTATTAAAGAGGTTCCGGCTGAAAGCTTAAATGAACGACTTGCAACCCCATTCCTTGGTTTAGAATCATTCGGTGAAATTGCTAATTTTGCGACCTTCCATGAGGCCAATCATTTGGGGCAAATACAAGCTATGAAGCGAGTTATTGAAGCAGCAAGTAAATAAAAGAAAAACAGGTAATTGAAAGATCGTTTCTACTTATGTAGGAACGTTTTTTCATTTCCTCTGCTACAAAAGTATCGTATAGGGAATTTAAATCCATTGTATAATGGATAGAAATAGATGTATCTTATCTGGAGTGATTGAATTGAGACTAGGTTATGCAGCTTACGAATCGCCGATAGGGAAGCTTTATGTGATTGCAGATGAAAAAGGTGTTAAAAGAATTGAGATGTTTGAAGAGGACTGGCAGAACTATCAAAAAGAAAACCCTACATTAAAAGAAGATTTGGAGCTTTGCGGTGAAGCGGTAAAACAATTAGATGAGTATTTTCAAGGCTATCGTCAACAATTTGAGCTGACCCTTTCGGTTGAAGGTACGGATTTTCGTAAAAAGGTTTGGGAAGCGCTCCAATCCATTCCGTTTGGAGAAATTAGAAGCTATGCGGATGTGGCTGAAATGATTGGGAATCCCAAAGCTGTCAGGGCTGTTGGTCAAGCAAATCGGACAAATCAAATTCCGATTATTATTCCCTGCCATAGGGTAATTGGCAAGAATGGGAGTTTAGTTGGATATGCGGGGAGCAACACCCCGATTAAAAGAAAGCTCCTTGAAGTTGAGGGAGTCAAAATGTAGATTGAAAAGGTTGTCTGGAGGATTAAATAAATCCCTTTCAGCAGCTTTTTTTCTTTTAAACCATAATTCCTAATAAATTAATATTTTTCGACAACACTAAGGTTACAATAACAGTTTTTTTAGGTTAATTGGAATCTATTCAGTGACTTTGTCGAAAAGAAAATACTTCATATTCACTATCCTCTTGTGTTAAAATCAATCGGTAACTCTACTTCAAGTCTGGTGGGTGAATCACTTGCTCTCTTCTATCAAGAGATTTTTAATTGGCCGGCCGTTAAAATCAGCGGCATTGGGCGAACAAAAGTTAAATATATTTAAGGCGTTAGCCATTCTTTCTTCCGATGCACTATCCTCTGTTGCATACGGAACAGAGCAAATTCTTCTTGTTTTGGCGACCATTAGTGTTATAGCTTTTTGGTACTCGATTCCAATTGCAGTAGGCGTATTATTTTTATTAGCTGCACTTATCATTTCTTATCGACAAATTATATTTAGCTACCCACAGGGTGGAGGCGCCTATTTGGTTTCGAAGGAAAACTTAGGTGAGAATGCGGGGTTAATCGCCGGGGGATCCCTGCTGGTTGATTACATATTGACAGTAGCTGTAAGTGTTTCAGCTGGAACTGATGCAATAACATCCGCATTTCCAGTACTTCATCC
This sequence comes from Bacillus salipaludis, assembly GCF_030938565.1. Classification (GTDB taxonomy): domain Bacteria; phylum Bacillota; class Bacilli; order Bacillales; family Cytobacillaceae; genus Neobacillus; species Neobacillus salipaludis_A. The sequence continues at coordinate 721,034 of NZ_JAVGVR010000001.1, forward strand.
ACACACCGTCTCAATTGCTTGTGTGTTGGTTGTATTGATTACCATCTTAAATCTTCGTGGCTTGACGGAGTCGGCTTCCATTTTAGCCTATCCTGTCTATTTATTTGTCTTTGCCCTTGTTGTTTTGATTGTTGTCGGGATTTTCAAAATAATAACCGGAAATGTTTCTCCAACCGTTCATCATGCTCCGATTGGCGCGCCGGTACAAGGAATTACGTTATTCTTATTACTAAGAGCATTTGCGTCAGGATGTTCAGCGTTAACAGGTGTCGAGGCAATTTCCAATGCGATACCAAATTTCAAGGATCCCGCTCCTAATAATGCGGCAAAAACGCTTATTTTAATGGGATCGTTGCTCGCCGTTTTATTTTCAGGGATTACTTTTTTAGCCTATTATTATGGGATTGCTCCAAAAGTGGAGGAAACCGTTGTTTCACAAATTACGAAAGAAACCTTTGGGCGAAATTATCTTTACTTTTTTGTACAGGGTACGACTGCACTGATCCTCGTTTTAGCAGCTAATACAGGCTTTTCTGCTTTCCCACAGTTAGCCTATAACCTGGCAAAAGATAAATATATGCCAAGGATGTTTACGATTCGCGGTGACCGTCTAGGGTATTCTAATGGGATTGTTTCCTTAGGTATAGCATCCATTTTATTGATTATTACCTTTCATGGGCAAACTGAACATTTAATTCCCCTTTATGCGGTAGGTGTTTTTATTCCATTTACTTTGTCGCAGACTGGGATGATTATTAAATGGGTCCGCGAAAAGCCGGCTGGCTGGGTGGCGAAGCTAACTGCCAATTTGATTGGTGCTTTAATTACATTAACTGTTTTACTGATTTTCTTTATTACAAAGCTCGGGCAAGTTTGGTTTGTATTTATCTTCTTGCCGCTGATTGTGCTCCTATTTCACCGGATTAATAAGCATTATGAAGCTGTCGGGGAGCAATTACGTGTCTATAACCAGCAGCCTGCAATACCGATTGAGGGGAACGTTATTATTGTTCCGGTGGCAGGGGTTACCCGGGTTGTAGAAAATTCAATTAATTATGCAAAGTCGTTAACAGACCAAATCTTTGCAGTGTATGTTTCCTTTGATCGTGAGGATGAAAAACGCTTTGAGGAAAAATGGCAAAAATGGCAGCCGGATGTCCGGCTTGTCACCTTACAATCTCATTATCGAAGCATTCTGCATCCGTTAAGTAAATTTATTGATACAGTGGAACACAAGGCAAGTGAAAATAATTACCGTGTTACCGTATTAATTCCGCAATTTATTACGAAAAAAGCTGGCACAATATATTGCACAACCAATCTAGTTTATTAATACGTGCCTATCTGCTTTATAAAAAGAAAGTGATTGTGGCGACCCTGCCATATCATTTCAAAAAGTAAAATTTGGAAGTATCTGGTTTTGGGTTTTTGTGTTAAAATAGGTTACAAATCATATCGGAAAAGGTTTTCTAGGGTTCCGTGGCTTATTCAAGCTAGTCTGGTCCGAGAGAAAACGCACCGTTTAAGAAGGTTGTGCCTGACCAAGGTGCTTGTGCTTTTCTTATGGTGTACACGGAGGGATAAAAGCCTGGGAGAAATGTCGGAAACGATATTTTTCCGGGCTTTTTTATTTTTTAGAAGGGAGATAGGGGAATGGATTTTTTATTAGAGAATAAATGGGTGATTTTGGTAAGTCTTGAGGTACTGGCGTGGTCATCGACCTTTTTCTTGTTGTATGCCAGGTACGGTCTGCAATCCAGTTTCTGGTTTAAGGTGGCAACGGTATTATTCGCGTTGACTGGAGTGATCCCGCAAGTATTAATGGGAATTATCAACTTTATTGCAACAAGGAAAGTTGATCTGTTTACCTTAATTATTGTGCTGCTTATCCTATATGGATTTACCCTTGGAAAGGGCCATGTCAAAAAACTCGATGCCTGGGCACAAGCAAAATTTTCAAAGCGTCGGGGTTCATAGATTAGATAAAGACCATTTGGTGGTCTTCTAGGTTGTCGAGAAAGGATATTTTTCTCGGCAATTTTTTTCTTTGTTAAATCTAAATACGAATTTTCTCGATAGTCCCTGTAATAGGGCCTGTTGATTTCCGCTCCGGTCACTCGCTTTCCGCGGGGAGTGCCTGGAGCGGAAATCAACAGACTTGTTGCACAGACCGAACTAATTATTTTGCACTAAATTAATGCATTGAATCGTTAAAGAGCGCAAACAAAATAAACGGCTACCGAAAGATTTTCGGCGGTCAGAAAAAACCACCAAGTCATCATTTGGTGGTTTTCTTTGTTTTTTTGATAATAAAGTAAATGGCGGCTAAAACAATTGCTGCGATAATAATTGGAAGCACATAGGGCTGTGCATATTCTTTAATATGAGACCAATTTTCCTTCAGTACCTTTCCTAAGTACAGAAATAAGACGGTCCACGGCAATACCGCCGCAACGGTGTAAAGGGTAAATTTGCTGACAGGCATTTTCGCTATTCCTGCTGGAATGGAAATGGCATGTCTGACAACGGGGATAAAGCGTGCAGAAAAAATGACACCAGCCCCATACTTTTGAAACCAACTTTCAGCAACATCGATGTGGCTCTTTTTAATTAACACATATTTACCGTACTTTTCAAGGAAAGGACGGCCGCCGTAATAACCTGCCCAATATAAAAAGAGCTGGGCTATCGTTCCACCAATGGTTCCAGCAATGACCGCTCCTAAAAAGTTCAAATGGCCTTGTGCAATCATATATCCGCCATAACCCAAGACAATCTCACTTGGGATAATTTCAATCATTAAACCTAAAGCAATTCCGAGATAGCCTAACTGTGATAGAAACATTAAAATTGAGAAAATAAAATCCTTCATAATTCACCTTCGCTATTGTAATGTTTATAGTTTAAACCAGATTGTCCTATAAAGAAATAAATATGGTACCAATTTAACATTCATTCCTAAATAAATGAAAAAGACAGCGTAAAGTCGCTGCCTTTAGGAATCAACTGATGCACCGGAAGAAAACATATAGGTCCGATGATGGTAACGGATGCTATAGACCAAGCCCATTGCAAACATATTCCCCATTAAAGAGCTTCCTCCATAGCTGATGAAGGGAAGCGGAATGCCGGTAATCGGCAGAACTTGGATGGTCATGCCAATATTTTGAAAGACGTGGAATGTAATTACGCTGATGACTCCTATGCAGACATAAATATTAAACGGGTCATTTGTATCTAAGGATGTTTTGATTAAATGGTAAATCAACAGGAAGAATAGTCCTACCACGATACTGCCGCCGACAAAGCCGTATTCTTCGCCAATAATACTAAAGATGAAATCGGTATGGCCCTCAGGAATGTAAACTTCACCTTTATCAAAACCTTTTCCCGTTATCAGACCTGAGCCAATCGCCGTTAATGATTTCATTAGATGGTAGCCGGAATCACTTTTATGGTTAACCGGGTCAAGCCAGGAATAGATCCGTTCAAATTGATAGGTTTTCACATTTAAATATTTTACAAGCAGTTCTGGTTTTTGAACGACGAGATAAAGAATGGCTGCTCCAAGGCCTGCCCCAGATCCGTATATCGGTAATATGATTTTCCATGAGATTCCTGAGACTAAAATAAGGCCAGTAAGAATCGATAAAATCACAAGACCGGTTCCTAAGTCAGGCTGAAGCATAATCAGCCCGAGTGGTACTGCTGTAGTAATCCCCAATTTTAAAAGTAACAAGAAGTCTAATTTAAGGGATTTTCCCTTAAACTTTTCTTGATGCTGGGTAATGACCCGGCTTAAGGCAAGAATCAAAAAAGTTTTTACAAATTCCGAAGGCTGAATGCCGAGCCCATGAATAATAAACCAGCTTTTCGCACCGTTTCGATAGGGAGCAATGCTTGTCGGTGCAACAATGATCGCAATCAGCAATAATAGGCCAAAGCCATAGAGATACCATGCAAGCCGTTTATATTGATAGCCATCGATTAGAATGGCAACAGAAATAATCGCTGCCCCCACTACATACCAAAAGACTTGTTTGATTAAGAAATTTTCATCATACTGTGCGGCACCTTGAGCACTGTAGATGGAGGCGCAGCTAATCAGGAAAAACAGAAATAAAATTAACGTTAATGTCCAATCAAACCGGTCCGGTTTTTTCGAAAAATAATCCATATGTCACACCCGTTATATTTGCATTTGTTACTTTCATGCTAGCAAAGAAAGAGTTTCCTCACAATAGAAAGTAAGGGAAATATTTCAAAATATAAGACGGATGAAACAGGTTGATGGTTTCAAAAAACTTAGATGAGGTAATGCAAAAACATTGATGCGATACCAAAGTAGGTCATTAAGGAAAAGATATCATTTAAGGTGGTGATCAGCGGGCCGGATGCAACGGCAGGGTCAACATTAAAGCGGTATAAAATTAGAGGAATGATGGTTCCTGCCAGCGTTCCGATTATAAGTGTGAAAAAGAGGGAGCAGCCCACCACCGCACCAAGTATCATATTCCCCTGCCAGATGTAGGCAATAACTGAGATTAGCACAGCGCAGGTAACCCCAATCGTAATCCCAACCCCAAACTCACGAGCAATCAGCCGGGTAACCACTCCTTTATCAATATCATGGGAGATTAGTCCGCGAACGACAACCGCTAGGGATTGTGTCCCAGTGTTTCCAGTCATGCCAGCAATCATCGGCATAAAAAAGGCTAATGCAACCACTTGTTTTAACGTATCTTCAAAGCTTGAGATGATCCTTCCGGAAATGAGACCGATAAATAAAAGTAAAATTAACCATGGTAATCTTCGTGCAGCAGCAACAAAAATTTTTGTATCAAAGTCAATCGCTTTCCCCGAAGCAGATAGTTTTTCAATATCTTCATTTGCTTCTCTTATCACAACATCGATAATGTCATCGACCGTCACAATCCCAACGAGGACATTTTTATCATCCACAACAGGAATGGCTAAGAAGTCATAACGTTCTGCTGTTCTGGCCACTACTTCCTGGTCAGTCGCCACTAGAACAGAAATAACCCGTTCATACATAATGTCATTGATCTTTTCATCCATATCAGCCAATAATAAATCACGATAGGAAACAACGCCAACCAGTTTGCGCTCTTCATCAATCACATATAAATAATTAATGGTTTCAGCAAATTCTGCGAAAATCTTTAATTTATCGACGGCCTCCCTGACAGAAAAATAATTTCGAATCCAGACAAACCGATTTGTCATGATTCTACCTGCTGTTTCCGGCGGATAATTTAGGATGTCTTTAACAGCGGTAGATTCCTCCGCCTTCATTCCGGACAAAAGCGAATCCATCTTTTCTGGGGATAGTTCATGTAATAGTAAGGCAAGGTCGTCATTATCCATTAAATCAAGAATCTTGCTCGACTTTTCAATTCCAAGCTTATTTAATACCTCGAGCTGTTCATCCTTATCAAGCTCTTCCATTAGGTCAGCGAGAAGATCATTTTTAAGAAATAAGAGAAACTTAGCTTTATGCTTCTCCGGTAATCCCTCATAAATTTTCGCAATATCATAGGGCTGCAATTCCTCAAGAATCGCTTCAAATTCAGCTTTTTTATTTTCTTTTAAAACTTTAATAATATGAAGGCTAATCTCAGCCTGAGTCATATTCTTAATCATGGATTAAAGCTCCTTTCTACCCCGCAGGTTTGATAACAGGGGAGACGGAAATGTTTTTTCGAATCTTTACTAGTATATGTTAATAAATAAGAATCCATTGATATTTTAAAAACAGTTACTTTTATGATAATCCATTTGCAATTTTCATCATCAAAGCTTTAAAATTGTAAAAGAATTGAAATAAGCTATTTGACCTATTCTTTGGTAAAATGATAAGGAATAACACATAGGCAGTTTTTACGATAGCTGTCCTTTTAAGATAAATTTTTAACTTTCGGAGGAGTTTGGCCTTGAAAAAGCATCATCAAGACATACGGGATCTTATTTATGTACACTTAAATCAATCGGATCAGTATGTAATGTCCTACGGAATTGAATTCGATGAATTTGCTGCTGCTTTTTCAGATTCATTAAACCATTTGCTTTTATTAAAGCACCGTTTTGATGATACTGAGTTTAATATGCATACGCTGCTTGAATATTGTCCGGAGGATCGTGTAAAAAAATTAGCTGGGGAAGATGTATACGGATATGGAGATTTTTGCTGGATTGATTTTATTGAAGAAGAGGTTTTAAATGAGCTAACAGGACAGGAAATTGCAGAATTATTATATTTGGGTCATTTAAAGCAACATTTAAAATTGCCCTTCTATAATAAGCTCGGAAATCGGTTTGTGTATTTAGCCCATGATGATGGCTGGTTTAACAAAATTTATTATCGCAGCTTTAAGGACTTTTTTCATTTACTTAGCGAGGCCATTTCCGGAAAAGTAAGTAAACTGAAATTGGAGAAATCCCTTTTAGGTTTAAGAAAAAAACGCATCTATCCGTCCGTAAACAAGGAGATTCTTCTTTCCTTAACTCCGTTTATAAAAGAGGGAATCTGCATTTCGATGAAAGATGCAGATCAACAGCGTACAAAGATTGAAATTCCAATCTGGGTAATTGGTGATTTTGCCAATATGGATGATATGTATGAGGAATATGAAATTATTTCAAAAGAACCATATCATGCTAAAATCATTTTTGATAAAAAAACAAAAGAGTGGAAATTGAATGTTCGCTAATCTCTCCTGATAATTTGGAGAGATTTTATTTTTGATTGTTTTGAATCAAGCACTTGATTTCATAAAATATAAAAAAGATTATCACATCATTCCTTAAATTTTTGAGAAAGTGCTAAAATAAAAACAGTATTTAAAATGGAGGTTTATCATGAAAACGAAACTGGGTTTATTATACGGAGGAAAATCCGCTGAACATAAAGTATCTATGCAAACGGCGATGGCAGTCATTCGCGCGCTGGACCTGGAAAAATTTGAAATTCATCCAATTTACATAAATGAAGAAGGTCAGTGGATTAAGGGTGCGCAGCTGCAAGCTCCTGTTGAGAATGTTAAGGAACTTGAGTTTACCGGGGGGGATGAATTATCCCCACTTTCTTTAGCCCCTGCTTTATTTGAAGGAAATAAACAGGAACAAGCCCCTCTTGACGTCATCTTTCCGCTATTGCACGGACCAAATGGGGAAGATGGTACGGTACAAGGATTATTAGAACTATTAAATCTTCCCTATGCCGGAAATGGGGTACTTGCTTCCGCAGCCGGTATGGATAAAGTGATGATGAAAAATGTATTTGCACAAGCCGGGCTCGCCCAAGTAAACTATGTTGCTTTTATTAAAAGTGAATGGCAAAAGGAAAAAGAAGTTGCTTATGCAAAGGTTGAGGAAGCACTAGGTTATCCATGTTTTGTAAAGCCAGCTAATCTTGGATCAAGTGTTGGAATTAGTAAATGCCGGAATCGTGCAGAATTGGAAACAGCTTTTGCGGAAGCCTTCCAATTTGATCGCAAGGTGATTATCGAAGAAGGTGTAACTGCCCGTGAAATTGAAGTGGGTATTCTAGGAAATGATGAGCCGGAATGTTCCGTAGCAGGAGAAATTGTACCGAAAAAAGATTTTTATGATTATAAAGCGAAATATGAAGATGGCGAAACCGCGTTGATAATTCCTGCTGAAATTACAGAGGATGAATATAAACAAATTAAAGCAATGGCAATTCAGGCATTTAAAGCGTTGGATTGTTCGGGGTTGGTTCGTGCTGATTTCTTCTTAACAAAGGATGGAAGAGCATTAATTAACGAAGTAAATACAATGCCTGGTTTTACTCCATTTAGTATGTTCCCGCTGTTATGGAAGCACACTGGGGTGGAATACCCACAATTAATTGAGCGCCTTGTCAATCTTGCAAAAGACAGACATAACGAAAAACAACAGATTAAATATACTTTCTAAACGAAAAGCGATGTTCCTTGCTCAGTGCCGAAGTGACCTAGGAAAAAAGAGCAGTTCATTTTTTCCCTGAAGGGCTTGGCGCAGGAGCTAGACAATAAATGTGTACGGCACGGCTTTTCGCCGTGTCCGTTCTTTTGAGAATCAATTGAATAGAGGAGGGAAAAAGGATGAAAAGAACTCTTAGCCAAATCGCTAACATGATCACGGTAAAAAATGATATCACTCCTTTTAAAGATGTAGTCGTCCAAGAAGTTGTCATTGATTCAAGGCAAATTGAAGCAGGAAGCTTGTTCGTACCCTTTAAAGGGGAACGGGTAGATGGCCATAAATTTGTAGAGGAATCCATCCAAAAAGGTGCTGCAGCTGCTCTTTGGCAAAGCGATGTTCCAAACCCGCCAGAGCATCTGCCGATTTTAATTGTTGATGATTGTTTAACAGCTTTACAGGAATTAGCAAGAAGCTACCGTCTGGAACTGAATATAAAGGTGGTAGGAATCACCGGCAGTAACGGAAAAACAACCACAAAGGATTTAACTGCTGGTCTGCTTTCGACCCAATATAAAGTTCAAAAAACGGAAGGTAATTATAATAATCAAATTGGTCTTCCACTTACGATATTAGGATTGGAAGAAGATACCCAAATTGCTGTTTTGGAAATGGGGATGAGCGGACGTGGTGAAATTGAATTTCTCACCAAACTCGCCTGCCCGGATGCCGTCGTTATCACGAATATTGGTGAATCCCATTTGCTTGACCTTGGTTCTAGAGAGGGAATTGCTGAAGCGAAGCTTGAAATTTTGCAAGGCTTAAAAGAGGGTGGACTAGCTGTATTGCATGGGGATGAACCATTGTTAATGGAAAGAATCCATCGATATAAAGGTAATGTCGAGGTACAGACCTTTGGAAGGAATGAAACCAATGATTTATTCCCAACAGACATTATTCAAATCGATCATGGTAACCGGTTTAAGACGAATGCTTCAACCGAAAGCTTTATGCTTCCCGTTTTGGGAACGCACAATATTTTAAATGCGCTTGCCTCCATGTTGATTGCCAGACATTTTAATCTTCCGTTTGAAAAAATGAATGAAGGTTTAGCTGGGATCAAGCTTACAAATATGAGAATGGAGCTTGTTGAAGGTAAGCATGGGGAAAAAATTATTAATGATGCTTACAATGCCAGTCCGACATCGATGATTGCTGCGATTGAATTAGTATCGAATCTTCAAGGGTATGATAAAAAAATCCTTGTATTAGGTGATATGCTGGAATTAGGGCCGCAGGAAGAACAATATCATTTGCAAATTGGTCAGGGGCTAAATCCAAATAAAATTGATTTATTGTTTACTTACGGTCAATTAGGAGCTCATATCGCTAAGGGTGCACGTGCAGTTTTAGGAGAAAATCGGGTTTTCGCCTTTACGGATAAAAAGGAGTTAATTCGCGAATTGGTAAACAATGTAAACCAAGAGTCTTTAGTGCTTGTTAAGGCATCCCGCGGGATGAAATTAGAAGAAGTTGTAAGTTATTTACAAAAATAGCAGGTGAGTAAAATGATTGGCTGCTTATGTATTCACGGCTTTACGGGAGCCCCTTATGAAGTAGAACCGCTGGTGGAGTATTTATCGGAACGGACCGATTGGTGCTTTTGTGTGCCCACACTTCCGGGTCATGGTGAAACACTTTCATTAAAAGGGGTTCAGTATCAGCAATGGATTGAATGTGCCGAGGATGAATTAAAGAAGCTCCTTCAAACCTGTGAAGAAGTTTATGTCATTGGTTTTTCAATGGGGGGCTTAATTGCGGCCTATTTAGCAGCCAATTATCCTGTTAAAAGGCTTATTTTGTTAAGTGCCGCCGCCCTCTATATTAATCCAAAACAAATGGCGGTGGAATTAAAAAGAATGCTGATCGACTCTCTAAGAGGAAACTTGAGGGAGAATGAATTATTTCAGCGTTATTTAAGAAAAATAAAAGCAACCCCAATAGCGGCTACCTTGCAATTTCGTCAACTTGTCTCCTTTATTAAACCACTTTTGTATCAAGTAGAAGTGCCGACCTTAATTGCTCAAGGGGAATGCGATGGAATGGTGCCGCCAAAAAGTGCTGAATATTTGTATCGGACCATTAATTCAAAAAAGAAGCGGATTACTTATATTAAGGATTCCCAACATCATATTTGTCACTGTGAGGAAAAAGCCGCCCTATTTTCCCAGGTGTATGATTTTTTATCCGAGTATTAAGGTTGGTAAAACTAGCTTTGATTGCAATATACAAGGAATAGTGGTATGATAATAATCAACGTGTCTTAAGAACGAGGAAATAAGGGCATACTCCTTTGGAGGAATGTCTTTTTTTGATAAAATAAATTTGGGCATTTTGATGCGTCACGATACATTCAGCATAAATACAATTTTTAAATAGATGAAGGAGAATGAAAACATTGACGAAGTTTCAAGATTTAGGTATTAGCCAGGAAACATTAAAGGCTGTCCTCAAAATGGGTTTTGAGGAAGCAACGCCAATCCAGGCAGAAACGATTCCATTGAGCTTAGAAAATAAGGATTTGATCGGCCAGGCTCAAACAGGAACAGGAAAAACAGCTGCATTTGGAATTCCATTGGTAGAAAAAGTGGATACAAGTGTAGAGGCAATCCAGGGGATTATTATTGCTCCTACCCGCGAGCTTGCGATTCAAGTATCAGAAGAATTATACAAAATCGGTTCAGGTAAAAGAGTTCGTGTATTACCAATTTACGGAGGACAGGATATTGGCCGCCAAATCCGTTCTTTAAAAAAGGCCCCACATATTATTGTTGGGACACCAGGCCGTGTACTTGACCATATCAACAGAAAGACACTTCGCTTAGACCATGTTCATACAGCCATCCTAGATGAAGCAGACGAAATGTTAAACATGGGATTCATTGAAGATATTGAAACGATTTTAGCGGAAATCCCTACCGAGCGCCAAACATTACTGTTCTCAGCAACCATGCCGGGACCGATTCAGCGAATGGCTGAAAAGTTTATGAAGGATCCTCAGATTGTTCGTGTCAAAGCTAAAGAAATGACTGTTCCTTCCATTGAACAATACTATGTGGAAGTGCAGGAAAAAAATAAATTTGATGTGTTAACAAGACTTTTGGATATCCAATCACCAGAACTAGCGATTATTTTCGGACGGACGAAACGCCGTGTCGATGAGTTATCTGAAGCTTTAAACCTTAGAGGCTATACGGCTGAAGGAATTCATGGCGACCTTAGTCAGGCAAAACGTCTTTCTGTCCTTCGTAAATTTAAAGAAGGCTCGATTGATGTCCTTGTAGCAACGGATGTAGCAGCAAGAGGTCTTGATATTTCTGGTGTAACCCATGTTTATAATTTTGATATTCCTCAAGATCCTGAAAGCTATGTTCACCGTATTGGACGTACTGGCCGTGCGGGTAAAACAGGGGTTGCGATGACCTTTATTACACCACGGGAAAAATCTTACCTGAATGTGGTTGAAAAAACTACAAAACGTAAGATGGAAAGAATGAAGCCGCCAACCCTTGATGAAGCATTAGAAGGACAGCAGCGTGCAGTAGTGGACAAAATTGTTCAGACAATTGAAGCCAATAACCTTCAATATTACAAAGCGGCTGCCGAAGAATTACTTGAAGCAAACGACGCTTCCACTGTTGTTGCAGCTGTTTTGAAAATGTTAACGAAGGAACCAGATACTACTCCTGTTAAGTTAACAGAGGAACAACCTCTTCCGCAAAAAAGGGAAAGAAGATCGCAGGATCGGGACCGCAGAAGAAGAGACGATTCTAGAGGGTTTAATTCCGACCGCAGAAAGAAATCACCGGTAAAACCAAGAAGCGGTGAAAAAAGAACGTCTGGAAAATCAAAGCCAAGAAGCTATAATCATTAAAATAGGAAAGAGCATGGACATCTTGTTCATGCTCTTTTCGCTCGTTTTTAACTTTTTTCCGTTTTCTTCTTTATGGATTGTTTGATTGTGTCCATGACTAAATATAGTAAAGGAATAAGCTCCATAAAGTAAGAAAGGGTAGGAAATGAGTCAGTAAAAAGGCTGGTCATTTCAGCAAATCCGCTTGCTATGTTTAGGGATAAGGAAATCATTACTGCTGTTAACGAAAACACAAGGGGCCGGTGATCTTTCAAGCGAAATAGCTGGGAAAGAATTTGAACTGAAATCGTAAAAAAAAGAGTAACTTTTATAAAAACTGTTGTGGCCCAGATAGAAATTAATAAATGGTCTAGATTTTGGATGAAATCAGCGATACGGATATAGCGAATCATTTCTAACATTGGATAGGTCAGGTGACTTGCCAAATTCGGTCCAAACAGCAATAATAGCCAAATGATATTGGATGAAATAAATAGTATAGAGAAAAACGATGCCAAGATAATGGATTTAAATGTTTTGTGTTTTTGCGTCAAATAGGGAAATAAAAAAAGTAAAATAATAGCCTCTCCAAAAAAATGAGCAGTGGAGTAGCCGCCCATTAAGATTCCTTGTCCGCTATGATTGGTAATAAAGGCCATCCAGCGTTCCCAGCGCAATTCCTTGCCGATAAAAAGTAGATTTCCTATATTCCCTAAAATAACTAAATAAAACAACCCTTGTGCGATCCGGAATAAATTTTCAAATCCTAATCGCGCTGTGACGGCTACTACCACTCCAAACATGCAGCCAACCGCCCAATTCGGCGTCTTGGGAAGATAAATTTGGACAATAAAATCTTCATATTCTCTTAGAATTAGAGCGCTGCTGGTCAGAAAGAAAACAAAGAAAATCGCCATAAAAGGAATATGAATCCAGTTGGGGAAAATCTCGCTTCCATAATGGACGATAAATTCATTAGGTCTCCGCTTTGCTAGTTTTATGACACAAAAGGCAAGTATAATCCCTGTTAAGGCGCTTAAACATAGAACAAGTAATGAATCGTACTGGGATACGTGAATCATGTGACTAGCACCAAATCCAACCAGTGTGGAGAAAAAATAAAGAATGAAGAAAAGTAGTAGTTGATTTTGGGAAATCTGTTCAGTTTTCAAAAAAGGTTCACCTAACCTATAATTTTTTGTTGGATTGGTTTAAAAAGAAATTGAATCAAATCACCTGCGCTAGGTAGTTGTTTGAATAGAATAGTCGAAATACAATAAAAAAAGGAAGCACCCATTATACAGAAGACAATCCAGTAGGTTCTTTTTTTACGATTTTTGCTTTTTAAGTACGTCCATTCGTAACAAAATATTATGAGAAAGCCAAGGATAATCAAAATCATAAATTTCTTCCCTTTATCCAAAATGGATCATTTTCAGACCCTAGTCGTCTAATCTTTAAATCAATGTGAACATTTAATTTCACCTTTTCATGATAAACCTCAGGCCAGTCATTTTTTACCTTTTTCCATATTTTTGGTTTATACCAGGATAGATATTCACCGAATTGAAAAACATCTGCTTTTTCTTCTTGGGATGCCTTTAAAGTGGCTTTAATCCTATTTCGAATTTGTTTTTCGGCTGTTAGCTCAAGTTGAGCTATGTTTTTTTCATTTGATAAGTTGATATTGGAATGAGATTCAGAAATATGCCCTTCCGCATTTATATCGACATTAAAAGTGAAAGGTTTGTTTTTGGAAGGGCGAATCTTTGAATTGGCGTTCATGACTAATAAACTAATCAAATGTTGATCTGTTGGAGAATTCATGGTTACTTCGGCATCTTTTATCAGGTTGCGAAGCCATAACGCCCCCCGGCCAGCTTTTGTGTCTAATTTTCCGACCATTTTGTAATTATGAAATAAGGCCATCTCTCCGGGACTGACAAAAAGCCCCTCTTTCCCACCTTCACTTAGCATTTTCATGATTTTCTTAGATAAAAGGCTGACAATCATATCACCGCTATGAGCTTCAAGGAAGTCTTTTGTTGTTGTATCCATAGTGATCTTTCTTTGCGTAAAAGATGTGGGAATGCTACTTGGAAATCGTTCAAATATTGGAGTTAATTTTTCGATATCCTTTGCTTTTCCCGGTGCAATTAATAAAGCCTGATTAATATTCAAACTTGGTTCCCGGACAACAAATTCTAATATATCTTTAATACCATCCCTGGCCATTTCTTCACTAATGATAATGATCCTTGTATGTCCCCAGCTGATATTTCTGGTTATGGTTGCCTGTATTTTTTTATAGGCTTCCGTAAACGATTTTCCAGTTGCAGAAAGAATTGTATATGGTTTTCCGGATGAACCTGCACCGCCGAGATCACCAGGTACAAGGCGATTTGGCAGGGTAAAAGAAAGACTTACCTCCATGTTTCCTTTTGCGGCTTTATCAATGTAAATGCCTGCAACAAACGCTCGTTCATTGAGTTCTAATTGTGACCAGCACCCTGTTAATAACAAAGGGCATAACAAGATGAGCCATTTTAATCTTTTCATTAATCTTCATCATCCTCGAGTATGGATTTCTCGATATTTGAGCGAATCTGATCATTTGCCCCGGAAAAGGAGGGCCGGCTACGCATCATCCACCATGGAACCCGGATAAAGATATCCTTTAAATCACTGATTCTAAGCGGTGCTGTTGGCGAAAGATAGGGCATGCCAAACGAACGCAGGCTTACCACATGGATATAAATCAGAATGACGCCGATCATTAAACCGAATATTCCGAAGGTACCCGCCAAAATCATGATTGGAAAACGGAGTAAACGGACGGAAAATCCTAAATCATAACCTGGTATCACGAAGGAGGCAATCCCAGTTATGGAGACGATGATGACCATAATCGCCGAAACAATCCCTGCTTGTACAGCTGCTTGTCCAATGATGATTGCGCCAAGGATACCGATTGCCTGTCCTACCGCTTTTGGAGTACGAATCCCAGCTTCACGTAAACCTTCAAAGGCAAGTTCCATCAGTAATGCTTCCACGATGCTTGGAAAGGGTACATTCTCACGTGATGCAGCAACACTTAATAAAAGACTCGTAGGAATCATTTCCGGATGGAAGGTGGTAATCGCTATATAAAAGGATGGGAAAGTCAGCGAAACGATTAACCAGCCGTAGCGGAGCAAGCGAATAAAACTAGTAAGAAAATATCGTTGGTAATAATCCTCAGCGGCTTGGAGAAACATGTAAAAATTAACAGGTGCAATAAGGGGGATCGGGTCACCGTCAACAAAAATAACCACTCTCCCTTCCAGTAAGGCTGCCGCCGCCACATCTGGGCGCTCTGTTTTTTGTGATTGAGGGAAGGGTGATAACGGCCGATCATCGATACACTCCTCAATATAGCTGCTCGCCAAAATGCCATCTATTTTTATCCGGTTTATCCTTTGTTTCACTTCTTCAATTAAGTCATCCCGGCAAAGTCCTTCGATATAACTAATGATGACTTTCGTTTTTGTATATTTTCCGATTATAAGTTGTTCCATTTTTAAATCCGGTGATTTTATTCTTCTGCGTATCATAGTGACATTTGTATGGATATCCTCCAAAAATGCTTCTCTTGGTCCCCTGATAACATTCTCATTTGTAGTTTCACTACCGGTTCGTTTTTCAAAGCTTGTTAGCGGAAAAGCAATCATGCGGCTATCGCCTTCGAAAAAAACGACAACTTTTCCGTCCAAAATATTCTCGGAGGCTTCCTGCATATCGGTAAGAATGCTCGTACACATTGTGCTGATCGATTGTAAATCAAGTATTTTATGAATTAATTCATTAGGGGATGCAGCGAAATTAGGTGAAACAATATATTTTAATACTTGGTCATCAAATAATTGCTGATCCACCATACACTGTAAAAACACAATCCCACAGCGCGTTTGATTTGCCGTTAATTCGTGAAAGGTGATATCAATACTTTGTTGGAAGGTGTCTCTAAACCATTCCATTCGTACTTCAAAATCAGACCCTAAAAAGACTTTTCTATTTTCCTTTTGGGTTTTCTGCAGACTTTTCAATTTTGAAAAAATGGACATACTTTCTCACTCCACGAACTTTTTGTTAGAATTCCCCCTTTTTAGTAAAAATATTTTTGGGAAAAGAACATAATCATTAACGGGACTTAAATCACGACCCAAATAATGAGAATGCACTTGGTATTGGAACGGGAGTAAAAGTAATGTCTCTGGACACTTATTTCTCAAATTGTTTTTCTTCCCATGGTTCAAAAGAAAATGGAATTCCAACCATTTTTGCTGTCAGCTCATCATAGGACACTAAATCCTTTCTTGACAACTCTTTTAAAGAGCGTTTTCCCATTGCTCTTAAAGCCATTTTCATTTCTTCTGCACTCGCTGTTAAGAACTTTTCTGCTGTTTTTTCCCCATCTTCTCTCTTAAATTGATCCTTGAACTTGCCGTCATACCACATAGCTTGTGTTGGCGGTTCAAATGGAAGGGCATTCAATACTTGATCATGTGCAAGAGCAAACAACATAGCAGAGCCTACATATACAGCGTCCGCTCCGAGTGCAATCACTTTTAAAAAATGTCCGGGGACTAAAAGTCCTCCTGAAACGACTAAACTAATCTTTCCCTTCACCTTTCTTTTTTCAAGATGATTTACCGCTCTGACTACTGCATGCAAGGTAGGGATTCCAAAATCATCTAATAATATAGGAGGTGCACCCTTCATGGCTGCTTGTCCGCCATCAATGGTAATAAAGTCAACCCCCATAAAGATTAAATGATCAATATCTTCTTCAATTTTTCCACCTGCGCCAATTTTGACACCTATAGGAACACCACCTGATCGGACGCGAAGTTCCTCCACGAGTAGTTTTAAATCGACTAATGTTTGATCTTCCCAAAAGTTTTCATGAATGACTGCTTCCTCATTTTCCTTAAGTCCCATTACATCACGGGCACGACCTGTTAAGTTTTGTGCCGGGATTTTTTCGCCCATTCCCGCTACTGCACCCTGGCCCAATTTGATTTCAATCATATCAGCACGGCTAAATAAATGGTCTTCCTTTGCCCAATCTGTTTTCGAAAATTGTAAAATATACCTTCCGGCTGAGTCTAATTCTTCAGGTAGGATTCCACCTTGCCCTGAATTAATCGCTGTTCCTGTCTTTTTAGCAGCAGTTGCCAAAGAAAGCCTGGCTTGTTCACTAAGTGAAATTCCAAAGCCCATTCCACTGATCATTAGTGGAATTTTTATTTCCATTGGTTTTTTTGCCCTTGGCCCAATGGTTACCTTAACATCTACATCATCTTCACCATCAACTGGAAAGGGTGATGTTTGTGCGGGGATAAAGGTAATCGGATCCAAATGCGGCCATTTTTTTGAAGAGCCGCCAAGCGGGCGATAAAGGACAGTCCCTGTTTCAGCTCTCAAGCTATTTTCCAACATATTTTGAATGCCCATATGCCGAAGGCCTGGGATTAGTTCCATAATATTTTCCTGATAACTGTCAGATAACATGATTTTCCCGGCCTTTTTCACGATTAGTTTCATCACCCAGCGCCAGCCGACGAGCATGAATAAAAACATGATAAATAGGAGGGACATCATTGTAAAAGATATATAAAAGAATAGGTTTGCCATTGTCACTTCTCCGATAGTAAAGAAAATGGATCGAATAATTTGATCATTTATTAAATATTCACCTGTTTTTGTCCTCCCATGGTTCAAAGGAAAACGGAATTCCAATCATTTTGGCCGTTAATTCATCATAGGAAACTAAATCCATTCTAGATAACTCTTTTAAAGAGCGTTTTCCCATTGCTCTTAATGCCATTTTTATTTCCTCTGTACTTGCTGTTAAGAATTTCTCTGCTGATTTTACTCCTACGTCAATCTTAAATTGATCCTTGTATTTCCCTTGATTCCAAACAGCTTGTGTCGGTGGTTCAAACGGAAGGGCATTTAAGGATTGAGGATGTGAGACGCTAAATAACATAGCAGACCCTAAATATACAGCATCAGCTCCGAGGGCGAGCGCCTTTAAGAAATGTCCGGGAACTAGAAGTCCGCCTGAGGCAATTAAACTAATTTTTCCCTTCATGTTTCTCTTTTCAAGATGATTAGCAGCCCTGACAATTGCATGCAGAGTAGGGATTCCGACGTCGTCAGCTAAAATAGGAGGGGCACCATGTGTTGCTGCTTGACCGCCATCCACTGCAATATAATCAACACCAATGTAGATTAAATGATCAATATCTTCTTCAATTTTCCCGCCAGCTCCTATTTTCGAGCCAATGGGAACTCCACCTGTGAGACTACGAAGCTCATCAACAAGTTCTTTCAAATCATCCAGCGTTTGATTCTCTACAAAATTATCATAAATAACGGCATCCTCGTTTTCCTGTAACCCCATCAGTTCACGGGCACGGCCTGTTAAATTTTTAGGAGAAATTTTCCCGCCGGTTCCGAGTAATGCTCCTTGCCCTAACTTAACTTCGATCATATCGGCCCGCTTAATTAATTTTTCTTCCTTTGACCAATCTGTTTTGGAAAACTGTAAAATATATTTTCCGCCGATATTGATTTCCTCAGGTAAAACTGCCCCCTCACCAGAATTAATGGCGGTTCCAACATTATTAGCTGCTTGTGCTAATGAGATTCTCACTTCCTCACTGAGTGCAATCCCATAGGCCATGCCGCTGATCATTAACGGAATTTTTATTTTCATCGGTTTTTTTGCTTGTGGCCCAATGGTTACTTCCACATCAACATCTGCTTCACCGTCAATCGGAAAAGGTGAGGTTTGGGCAGGTATAAAGGTAATCGAATCAAAATGCGGCCATTTTTTTGAAGAGCCAAGCGGGCGGTGGAGGACGTCACCAGTTTCTGCACGCAAGCTATTTTCAAGCATATTTTGAATGCCCATATGACGCAGTCCTGGCATCAACTCCATGATATTTTCTTGATAACTGTCTGTTAAAATAATTTTTCCCATTTGTTTCACCATTCGTTTCATGAACCAACGCCATCCAAGAAGCATGAATATAAAAATCGTAAAAATTATTGCTACCATTCCAAAAGTCAAATAATAAAAAATATTTGCCATAGTTATTTCTCCAAATTCCGCATAGTTTCAATAATAAAGTCAATCAATCTTATTATATCCAAAAAAAGGGAAAACTTATGAATATCAAGATAATACTTAGAAAATAGTCTAGATTTATGTATATAACATCGTATTAAAATTTCAATTTACACTAAACTATATACATATAAAAACAGGGGGATTATGTGATGAATATAATGAATGATCTTAGTCATCGGTCTTGGCCATTACCATCAAAATATTGGATTATGCGACAAACTTGGAGAAATTTATTGTTTTTGCATTGGCCAATTCCACTTAATATACTACGGCCACATATTCCTTCTTCTTTACAAATTGATACGTTTAATGGTTCCGCATGGTTAGGTGTCATTGTATTTGTTTTAGAAGGAATCTATCCCCGTGGAATATCATCTGTTTCCCTAATCCCTAAATTTCCAGAAATGAATGTAAGGACATATGTAACATGCGATGGAAAACCCGGTATTTATTTTTTATCTATTGATGTTGAGAACTGGGCTTCCTTGAAGATTGCAAAAAGATGGTTTCATTTACCGTATTATTCGGCACAAATTTCTTTTCGAAAAGAAGGACAATCCTTTCATATTCATAGTAGTCGGAACGGTAATTTTAATACTCCTATATTATTTAAGGGGAAATACGTTCCGGTATCGGAAGTTTATTTTCCAAAGGAAGGAACACTAGACCATTGGCTTACTGAGCGCTATTGTCTCTATAGTTCGAATAACGGAGGAAACATTTATTGCGGTGAAATACACCATCCGCCTTGGCCGTTGCAAAAGGCAGAAATAGAGATATTCAGGAACACCCTTTTTTCTCCTTTTCATTTTGACATATCTCAAGTGGGTCCTATCGCGCATTTCTCCGCAGGGGTTGAGTCGCTAATGTGGAATATTAAGAAAATACGGACCTATTAAAAATATTTGTTAAGTGGAGGAGTATAAATTTAATTCGTGTATATTTGGGTTAGTCAGGATAAATTATATATTTATGGAATTATTACTGTGAAATACCAATTTGAGGGGGAGCTTAATGGTTAAGCATAAAACGAAAGTTGCATTCTCTTTAGCTGTATTAATTTTTCCTTGGCTAACCGTTCCTTTTATGGGAATAAGAAGTTTTTTGAGGTTTTTACCTGTAGCAAGCTTTACCAATTTATTTTTAAGCGTATTCAGCCTAATTTGTTATAAGAAAAAATGGTGGATCACTAAAAGTCCTATATCTCCTGGTCCAATAGATTTTACATTTATATTGGGTCCTTTTTTTGTAGCAACACTTTGGATCTTTAAATTAACATTCGGAAATTTTCCAAAGTACTTACTTACAAATATGGTGTTGGATGTCATAAATGCTTTCCCGTTACCCTATATAGGGAAAAAATTCGGAGTTGTCAAATTTATAAAGATGAAACATACTACCTGGTATTTTATTTGTATATTCTTGTCGGTTATTATTTATGGCTTTCAGTATGTTGTAGAACAATCAATTAAGAGGGCTGCTAGTCTTAAAAACGCAGAGTTTTCATTTAATAAAGAATCAAGATAGGTTTAAAGAAATACTTCTCACTCCACGAACTTTTTGTTAGAATTCACTGTTCCTTATAAAAATATCTTTGAAAAGGGAAAAACCTCCAAGAATGGAGGTTCCTTTTATTTTCGAGAGAAAATGCCAATGATGACGATTGATATAACGATTCCCCAAATTAAAATTTTTAGGGGGGATTTAGAAGTAAACAGTCGTCTTTTTCCGCTTGCCCAATAAGTAGCATCCTTAATTGAATTGGAAAGCTCCTTTTTGTTGTAATAAGGAATCACTCCAAGGAAAAATCCACCAAGTAATCCGAATAAATGGGCGGTAATATTAATATTTGGCTGTAAAAATGTCATAATTAAACTGAGGACGCAAAGAACAAGGATAATATGTGAGTTTTGTCTTGAAAGCCAATTTTTACGAAAAATAATAATCGCTACATAATATCCAAAAAGGCCAAAAATTGCTCCACTTGAGCCGACGTGGGTATAGCTGAGCGGCTCAAGGAGAAGCGTTGCGAGGTTGGCAATCAGTCCTGATACAAGATAGACCAATAGAAATTTAACCCCGCCAAGCATTCGTTCAAGCGCTGGGCCGAACAGCAGCAAAGAAACACTATTAAAAAGCATATGGGTAAAACCGCTATGTAAAAAGGTCGGTGTAATGAGCCGCCAGTATTCTCCCTCCAAAATATAAAGGTTTACACCTGACAGATGTTCAAAAAACCAGTAGTTTGGAAAGATAGGCAGTACGGTGAAAAGAAATAAGACTACATGAATGGTAATAATAGTAGAAACAATTGGATACAAACGGATAAATTCACGAAAGGTTTCCGTTCTTGTAAACATATATGTACCTCCGGGAGCATTTGCGACTTGTACATTATTATTTATGCTGTTTATAAACAAAATAGAAGGATGATGAAGCATGATTAAAGGGATTGGGATTGATATTATTGAATTGTCACGGGTTCAGGATTTATTACATAGACACCGAAAATTAATTGACCGAATTTTAACTGACCAAGAGAAACAAAAATTCGAGGTGCTTTCCGAGCGAAGACAGGTTGAATTTTTAGCCGGAAGATTTGCAGCAAAAGAGGCTTTTTCGAAAGCTGTCGGCACAGGGATTGGAAAAGAGCTGTCCTTTTTGGATATTGAAATTGACTCGGATTCTTTAGGGAAGCCCTATTTGGTAAAGCCGGAAATCAAGGGCCATTTATCTATTTCTCATAGCAAGGAATATGTCGTGGCCCAAGTGATTATTGAGAATGAAGTGATAAAAAATTAACTGCTTGACCCTCCTCATTAGCATATTCCTAAAGGTTGTCTCATATATTCATAGAGAATTAGGAGAGACAAGGTCAGCTATGGTCATTTTGATAAGCGATTATTCTGGCCCCTGCCTTTCTCTTCTCCATAATCATATGAAATGAGACAAGAAGGGGTTGAAGGAATGAGGAAAAAGTTGATGCTGCTGATCACGGGACTAATGGTCATCTTTTTGCTGGCAGCTTGTGGGTCGAAGTCTCAGGGTGATGTAGTAAAAGAGTTAAGTGGTAAACTTAATGACCTATCGGGTTATAAAGTAAATGCAAAAATGACCCTAAAAATGGGCACGGATTCTCAAGTGTATAATGTTGAAATCTGGCAAAAGGACAAGAAGTTTTATCGAGTAAATCTAAAAAATGCCGAAAAAGACCAAAGTCAAATGATTTTAAGGAATGACGAAGGGGTATTCGTTCTAACTCCAGCCCTAAATAAGAGCTTCAAATTTCAGAGCGATTGGCCGCAAAACAGCAGCCAGGCCTATCTATATGAATCATTAATTAAAGATATTATGATGGATAAAGAGGCAAAATTCTCCTCAACCAAGGACTACTATGTATTTGAAACGAAAACACGCTATCAAAATAATAGCATGCTTCCATTCCAAGAAATTAAACTAAATAAGAAGGATTTATCACCGGCAGTGGTTAAAGTAATGGATCCTGACCGAAATCCACTTGTAACAGTTCAATTTGAAAAAGTGAAGTTTAATGCAAGCTTTGATAAAGACGATTTTAAATTGAAAAAGAATATGACAAGAGCACAAATTGGAATGCCGGCAATGGCAGAACCAAAAGATGCTGCTTTTACGGTTAAATATCCAACAGCCAAAATTTCAGGTACGAAGTTAATTAAGGAAGATGAAGTAAGCATTGAAGACGGCAAACGGGTTGTATTAACCTATGACGGCAAAAAATCCTTTACACTTGTACAGGAAAAGGTAACAGTGAAAGATGCATCCACTTCTCCGACGTACGTGGAAGGGGATTTGGTAGATTTGGGAACGACCATTGGCGCTGTATCAGATCACTCTATTTCTTGGACACAAGACGGGGTCGATTACATGATTGCTTCGAAAAATCTGTCAAGGGATGAAATGATTGAAGTAGCACAATCTGTACAGGGTGATGCTGTTAAATAGGATATCTTGTAGCAGGCTCTTTTAGAGCCTGTTTTCTTTTTGATTTGGAGCAATTAAATTGTTTTATGATAAAATAATATTGGAGTTTAATTATCGTTTTTAGGAAGTGGAAAAATGGAAGAGCGCAGCTTTTTCTATCGAGATACATGGGCGGAAGTAGACTTGGATTGTATTCATACGAATGTTTCGTCCGTTAAAAAGCTTCTGCCCAAAGAGGTGGAAATCATTGCAGTTGTAAAAGCAAATGCTTACGGCCACGGGGATGTACAAGTGGCCAGAGAAGCGCTTGATGCAGGTGCAACCCAATTGGCCGTTGCCTTTATGGATGAAGCCCTTGCTTTAAGAAAGAAAGGAATAACAGCACCGATTCTTGTGTTAGGTGCCAGCCGTGCTGAGGATGTACAAATGGCTGCAGATAAACAAATAACCCTTACCGTTTTTCAAAAGGATTGGCTGCTTGAAGCCCAAAGACATTTAAAAACAGATAGCAGGGTGTCTGTTCACATAAAGCTGGATACGGGAATGGGTAGACTTGGTATTCGCAGTAAAGAAGAAGTTGAAGATTTTGAGCAACTGGTATCCCTTGATCAGCGTTTTCACCTTGAAGGAATCTTTACTCATTTCGCTACAGCAGATGAACTGAATCAAAATTATTTCAATCAGCAATTCGAGCTTTTTCAAGAGTTGGTAAGTGTGCTGAAGGTACGGCCAAAGTATGTTCATTGCAGTAATAGCGCCGCAACGCTTAGATTTCAAAGCGGCATTTATAACGCCGTTCGTCTGGGGATTGCTATGTACGGATTGACACCATCCCTTGAGATGGAACCTGAAATCCCATTTTCTTTGAATGAAGCCTTTTCACTGCACTCAAAACTTGTCCATGTAAAACAACTGAGTAAAGGTGATAAAATAAGTTACGGTGCTACGTATGAGGCAAGCGGGGATGAATGGATTGGAACCGTGCCCGTTGGCTATGCAGATGGGTGGATTCGAAAATTGCAGGGTCAGGAAGTATTAGTCAATGGAATACGTGTGCCAATTGTCGGCAGAATCTGTATGGACCAATTCATGGTGCGGCTACCACATGAGGTACCTGTTGGCACGAATGTAACGTTAATTGGGAAAGACAACAATCAGTTTATATCTGTCAATGAAATTGCAAAAAAAATGGAGACCATCAATTACGAGGTTCCGTGTATTATAACGAATCGAGTCCCTCGTCTATATATAAAAGGCGGGAAAACGGCCGAAATAAAAAACTATCTTCTTTAGAAAAAACGCTAATTTTGATAAATAAACTATGTTGATTGGGGAGCGTAGCGACGAGGAGGCTCTCCGAACCGCTTGTGCCTAGAGCGGAAATCAACAACTAAGTTAAACAGAGCCTTAGAAAAAAGAAGGCGTATTTATTAAATTTAAACATATTTATATTATTGCGGACTTTTTATGCATAAAAGCATCTTTTATTGGCTTATAATACAATAGTATTATAATTAGTCTATGCATTTAGGTTGAATAGTGTTATTATAAAATATGGTACAGAGAAAAATTGGTGTGTAGTGATGGTGGAGGTGTATGTTTGTGTCTGAATCCGGCGCAACTACGGAGATCTTAGTGAAATTACCGCAACATCTTTTAACCGAGTTAGATGGTTTTGTAAAGCTTGAAAATGTGAATCGCAGCGAATTTATTTATCAAGCAACAAAAATGTATTTACGCGAACGTAAAAAAAGACAAATTCGCGAATCCATGAGACGTGGATATATGGAAATGGCTAAGATTAATTTAAGGATTGCATCTGAAGCATTTCAAGCAGAATACGAGGCAGAACACACAGTAGAACGTCTTGTAAGCGGAGGATAATCCTTTGATTGTCAAGCGTGGTGACGTATATTTCGCGGACCTATCCCCAGTTGTTGGTTCTGAACAAGGCGGCGTCCGTCCTGTACTTGTCATCCAAAACGACATCGGGAATCGGTTTAGTCCCACCGTTATTGTTGCAGCGATTACAGCTCAAATTCAAAAAGCGAAGCTTCCGACTCATGTTGAAATAGACGCGAAGCGCTACGGTTTTGAACGAGACTCAGTCATTCTTTTAGAACAAATTCGTACAATAGATAAGCAGCGGTTAACCGATAAAATTACCCATCTCGATGACGAAATGATGGAAAAAGTGGATGATGCCTTGCGTGTAAGCATCGGTCTCATCGAATTTTAGCTAAGCACGCTCTTTTTGAAAGGGCGTTTTTTTATACATATTCTACTCTTCTACTGTGTTTTTCTGCTGAAAGCAAGCCCGCCGGCTTGCTTTTTTGTTGCTAAAAAAGCAAAACCATGGTTGGTGAATCGCTCAGTTTTATTTGATACAATAATATGGAAATGATGAAGTGGAGGATTGTTTAAGTGAATGATACAGTCGTAAAAGATGAGCAGTTGTTGTTTGGTAAGATTGCATCCGAGCAAGCAATTTCCGCCAAGCAAGTTAAAAGTGTGATTTCTTTGCTAAACGAAGGCAATACAGTACCTTTTATTGCCCGTTACCGTAAGGAAATGACTGGAGCGCTTGATGAAGTGCAGATTCGCAATATTTTAGAACGCTGGCAGTATATTCAAAACCTCGAACAACGTAAAGAAGAGGTTCTGAGGATCATTGCTGAACAAGGAAAACTAACTGAAGATTTGAACAAGAGCATCACCCGTGCTGAAAAGCTTCAGGAGGTTGAAGATTTATATCGGCCTTATAAACAAAAACGCCGAACAAAAGCAACCGTTGCAAAAGAAAAAGGTTTGGAACCTTTTGCAGAGTGGCTTATGACTTTCACAAAAGAAAATGTGGAAAATAAGGCACAGGAGTTCTTATCTGAAGAAAAAGAAGTCCTTTCCGTTGAGGATGCCATTGCGGGAGCTAAAGATATCATCGCGGAATGGGTAAGTGATGATGCTGAAGGGCGAAAATGGGTTCGGAAAGAAACCTTTAAATCTGGTACAGTCTCATCAGCAGTTAAGGAAGAGGACAAGGACGAAAAGAAAGTTTATGAAATGTATTATGAATATGAAGAACCTGTAAGCAAAATTGTGCCCCATCGTATTCTAGCTCTTAATCGCGGCGAAAAGGAAGATATTTTACGAGTTTCAATCAAAATGAATACGGATCTAATCTTGAATTATCTTTCGAAAAAGTGGATTCGTAATCAGCATTCACCTGCGGCACCAAGTGTAGTTGAGGCGATCGAAGATAGTTATAAAAGATTAATCCAGCCCTCTATTGAAAGAGAAATTCGCAGTGAACTAACTGATAAAGCAGAGGAGCAGGCGATACATATTTTTTCTGAAAATCTTCGGAATTTGCTTTTGCAACCGCCGCTTAAAGGAAAAGTCGTAATCGGAGTCGATCCGGCATATCGAACAGGCTGTAAACTTGCTGTTGTGGATGAAACTGGAAAGGTTCTAAAGATTGATGTCATTTACCCACATCCACCGGTTTCAAAAACAAAAGAGGCTAAAGAAAAGTTCATCCAAATTTTACGTGAGTATAAGGTAGAAATGGCTGCCATCGGAAACGGTACGGCATCAAGAGAAACAGAGCAGTTCGTGGCGGATATCTTAAAAGAGATGGACGAAGAAATTTTTTATTTAATTGTCAATGAAGCGGGAGCTAGTGTTTACTCCGCATCTGATTTAGCAAGAGAAGAGTTTCCGAATTTCCAAGTAGAAGAGAGAAGTGCTGTATCGATTGCCCGGCGCTTACAGGACCCGCTTGCTGAGCTGGTGAAGATTGACCCGAAATCTGTAGGAGTGGGTCAATACCAGCATGATGTTTCCCAAAAACGATTATCAGAATCGCTAAATTTCGTGGTGGAGACCGCGGTTAACCGTGTAGGGGTCAATGTGAATACTGCATCATCGTCCCTTTTGCAAAATGTTGCGGGTTTAACCAAAACGGCGGCAAACAATATTGTGAAAAAACGGGAAGAGGAAGGGAAATTTACAAGCAGAGTTCAACTAAAAAAGGTACCGCGGCTTGGGGCAAAAACATATGAACAAGCAATAGGGTTCCTGCGGGTAATTGATGGAAAAGAGCCTCTGGATCGTACGGGAATTCATCCGGAAAACTATGATGAAGTGAAAAAGTTATTATCCACCCTTGGATTTTCAACAAAAGATTTAGGTGCAGACGAGTTAAAGGAAGCTCTTAATGGCCTAGACTTAAAAAGTGTTTCAGAAGAGTTAGCGATAGGAGAATTAACCTTAAAGGATATCATCGACGCTTTAGTAAGACCGGAAAGAGATCCGCGTGATGACTTACCCCGTCCTCTATTAAAAAAGGATGTTTTAAAATTAGAGGATCTGAAACCTGGGATGGAACTTCAAGGTACAGTTCGTAACGTGGTTGATTTTGGTGCCTTTATTGACATCGGCGTAAAACAGGATGGATTAGTCCATATATCAAAGCTAAGCAATCGATTTGTTAAGCACCCATTAGATATTGTGTCCGTTGGGGATGTTGTGACAGTTTGGGTAGATTCTGTTGATATGAACAAGGGACGTGTAGCATTAACGATGTTGCCACCAGCAAAGCAATAATCAAGCTGTGAAGGAAAACACTGCTTTTAAGGGCAGTGTTTTTTTCTGTAAAAAAACCAGCATTGGTTTAAAAGCTTGATTTGATAACGGTTCTTTTCATAAAAGGCTCTTTTCATTTGGTTTTGAAACCAAGTCGGCATAGTAAAACCTCCTGAAAGTAAATCATTAAAGGTAAATACAATATATGCTATAATAGGTTGTCACGTTCACTAGAAATATGAAGGTATTTGTTATTTTGTACCGTATTGAAAGTTTTTGAAGAAGAAAATAGTGAAGTGGAAAGTGTGGGAAGAAAAATGGAGGCACCAGAGCTTCAAAGACTGGTTGAAAGGATATCCATTGAAGTGTTTGGAAAACCTTTTCTACATCAAGCTGCGTTTAATTCTAGATTGCGGTCAACAGGCGGAAGATACCTGTTAGGTACACATAATATTGAAATTAATAAAAAGTATCTAGAGCAATTTGGAGAGAATGAATTAATTGGGATTATTAAGCATGAGCTTTGTCATTATCATCTCCATCTTGAAGGAAAAGGGTATCAGCATCGTGATCCTGAATTTAAATGGTTGCTAAAGAAAGTTGGGGCACCCCGATTTTGTACACCACTAAAGGAGAAAGCTCCAAAGAGAACCTTTAAAAAAATACTCCTATATGAGTGCACAAACTGCTGCCTCCGTTATCAAAGAAAGAGAAGTATCGATACAAGCCGGTATGTTTGCGGGAAATGCCGAGGGAGACTGAAGAAAATTAAAGAAGTAATCCAAGAATAGCGTAAGAAAATGGAAAATGATTTTCTTGAAAAATGATGTTGACTTTGAATCCTAACGTCATTATAATATGAAGAGTCGATAAGGTAATTGCCTTATTAAATCTTACTATTCCGCAGTAGCTCAGTGGTAGAGCTATCGGCTGTTAACCGATCGGTCGTAGGTTCGAGTCCTACCTGCGGAGCCATATGGGGAAGTACTCAAGAGGCTGAAGAGGCGCCCCTGCTAAGGGTGTAGGTCGGGTAACCGGCGCGAGGGTTCAAATCCCTCCTTCTCCGTAGTTAAAGGCCCCTTGGTCAAGCGGTTAAGACACCGCCCTTTCACGGCGGTAACACGGGTTCGAATCCCGTAGGGGTCATCAGGGATGGGAAATGAACAATAGCTCATTTCCTGTTTCTCAAAAGATAATGGTCTGGTAGTTCAGTTGGTTAGAATGCCTGCCTGTCACGCAGGAGGTCGCGGGTTCGAGTCCCGTCCAGACCGCCATTTTTTATTTTTCAATCGTTTTTTGATGGGCTATAGCCAAGCGGTAAGGCAACGGACTTTGACTCCGTCATTCGTTGGTTCGAATCCAGCTAGCCCAGCCATCTTAAATATGCGGGTGTGGCGGAATTGGCAGACGCACCAGACTTAGGATCTGGCGCCGCAAGGCGTGGGGGTTCGACTCCCTTCACCCGCACCATTAATTACCACTTGAAATAAGCGTGTAATTTTGATATGATTACTTTTGTCGCTAATTTATACGCGGTCGTGGCGGAATGGCAGACGCGCTAGGTTGAGGGCCTAGTGGGGGCAACCCCGTGGAGGTTCAAGTCCTCTCGGCCGCACCAAAATTACTCTTGACAAGACGAAATGGATTTGTTAAGATATAAAAGTTGCTTGTAAAATATTGCGCCCGTAGCTCAATTGGATAGAGCGTTTGACTACGGATCAAAAGGTTATGGGTTCGACTCCTTTCGGGCGCGCCATTATTACGGGAAGTAGCTCAGCTTGGTAGAGCACTTGGTTTGGGACCAAGGGGTCGCAGGTTCGAATCCTGTCTTCCCGACCAGTTAAATATAATACGCGGGTGTAGTTTAGTGGTAAAACCACAGCCTTCCAAGCTGTTGTTGTGGGTTCGATTCCCATCACCCGCTCCAAATTGATTTTGTGATTGTTCTTTGAAAACTAAACAAACAAAAACGTCAACAAACAATAATATTCATTTCTTTTGAAATGAAGCCAACGTAACATTCGAGCTAAATCAACTTTCTTGGAGAGTTTGATCCTGGCTCAGGACGAACGCTGGCGGCGTGCCTAATACATGCAAGTCGAGCGAATCAATAGGAGCTTGCTCCTGTTGGTTAGCGGCGGACGGGTGAGTAACACGTGGGCAACCTGCCTGTAAGACTGGGATAACTTCGGGAAACCGGAGCTAATACCGGATAATCCTTTTCCTCTCATGAGGAAAAGCTGAAAGTCGGTTTCGGCTGACACTTACAGATGGGCCCGCGGCGCATTAGCTAGTTGGTGAGGTAACGGCTCACCAAGGCGACGATGCGTAGCCGACCTGAGAGGGTGATCGGCCACACTGGGACTGAGACACGGCCCAGACTCCTACGGGAGGCAGCAGTAGGGAATCTTCCGCAATGGACGAAAGTCTGACGGAGCAACGCCGCGTGAGCGATGAAGGCCTTCGGGTCGTAAAGCTCTGTTGTTAGGGAAGAACAAGTATCGGAGTAACTGCCGGTACCTTGACGGTACCTAACCAGAAAGCCACGGCTAACTACGTGCCAGCAGCCGCGGTAATACGTAGGTGGCAAGCGTTGTCCGGAATTATTGGGCGTAAAGCGCGCGCAGGCGGTCCTTTAAGTCTGATGTGAAAGCCCACGGCTCAACCGTGGAGGGTCATTGGAAACTGGGGGACTTGAGTGCAGAAGAGGAAAGCGGAATTCCACGTGTAGCGGTGAAATGCGTAGAGATGTGGAGGAACACCAGTGGCGAAGGCGGCTTTCTGGTCTGTAACTGACGCTGAGGCGCGAAAGCGTGGGGAGCAAACAGGATTAGATACCCTGGTAGTCCACGCCGTAAACGATGAGTGCTAAGTGTTAGAGGGTTTCCGCCCTTTAGTGCTGCAGCTAACGCATTAAGCACTCCGCCTGGGGAGTACGGCCGCAAGGCTGAAACTCAAAGGAATTGACGGGGGCCCGCACAAGCGGTGGAGCATGTGGTTTAATTCGAAGCAACGCGAAGAACCTTACCAGGTCTTGACATCCTCTGACACTCCTAGAGATAGGACTTTCCCCTTCGGGGGACAGAGTGACAGGTGGTGCATGGTTGTCGTCAGCTCGTGTCGTGAGATGTTGGGTTAAGTCCCGCAACGAGCGCAACCCTTGATCTTAGTTGCCAGCATTTAGTTGGGCACTCTAAGGTGACTGCCGGTGACAAACCGGAGGAAGGTGGGGATGACGTCAAATCATCATGCCCCTTATGACCTGGGCTACACACGTGCTACAATGGATGGTACAAAGGGCTGCGAAACCGCGAGGTTTAGCCAATCCCATAAAACCATTCTCAGTTCGGATTGTAGGCTGCAACTCGCCTACATGAAGCCGGAATCGCTAGTAATCGCGGATCAGCATGCCGCGGTGAATACGTTCCCGGGCCTTGTACACACCGCCCGTCACACCACGAGAGTTTGTAACACCCGAAGTCGGTGGGGTAACCGTAAGGAGCCAGCCGCCTAAGGTGGGACAGATGATTGGGGTGAAGTCGTAACAAGGTAGCCGTATCGGAAGGTGCGGCTGGATCACCTCCTTTCTAAGGATAATGCAGTCCTCATGGACTGATAAGAAGTTGACTGTTTCTTGTTTGTTTAGTTTTGAGGGAGCAATTTTCTCTCAAAACATTGTTCTTTGAAAACTAGATAATCGTAAGAAGAAGTAACCAAGTAAAAACCGAGTAATCGCCATTTTAGTTTTTCTCTCTAATTTTAGAGTAAAACCTTTTAGGTTAAGTTAGAAAGGGCGCACGGTGAATGCCTTGGCACTAGGAGCCGATGAAGGACGGGACTAACACCGATATGCTTCGGGGAGCTGTAAGTAAGCTTTGATCCGGAGATTTCCGAATGGGGGAACCCACTGTTCGTAATGGAGCAGTATCTTTATCTGAATACATAGGATAATGAAGGCAGACCCGGGGAACTGAAACATCTAAGTACCCGGAGGAAGAGAAAGCAAACGCGATTCCCTGAGTAGCGGCGAGCGAAACGGGAACAGCCCAAACCGAAAGGCTTGCCTTTCGGGGTTGTAGGACACTCAACATGGAGTTACAAAGGAACGGGGTAGATGAAGCGATCTGGAAAGGTCCGTCATAGAAGGTAAAAACCCTGTAGTTGAAACTTCGTTCCCTCCTGAGTGGATCCTGAGTACGGCCGGACACGTGAAATCCGGTCGGAAGCAGGGAGGACCATCTCCCAAGGCTAAATACTCCCTAGTGACCGATAGTGAACCAGTACCGTGAGGGAAAGGTGAAAAGCACCCCGGAAGGGGAGTGAAAT
Source organism: Bacillus salipaludis (assembly GCF_030938565.1). GTDB lineage: Bacteria > Bacillota > Bacilli > Bacillales > Cytobacillaceae > Neobacillus > Neobacillus salipaludis_A. The sequence goes on from NZ_JAVGVR010000001.1 coordinate 752,941, forward strand.
AGTTCCTGAAACCGTGTGCCTACAAGTAGTCAGAGCCCGTTTATGGGTGATGGCGTGCCTTTTGTAGAATGAACCGGCGAGTTACGATTACATGCAAGGTTAAGTTGATGAGACGGAGCCGCAGCGAAAGCGAGTCTGAATAGGGCGAATGAGTATGTGGTCGTAGACCCGAAACCAGGTGATCTACCCATGTCCAGGGTGAAGTCCAGGTAACACTGGATGGAGGCCCGAACCCACGCACGTTGAAAAGTGCGGGGATGAGGTGTGGGTAGCGGAGAAATTCCAATCGAACTTGGAGATAGCTGGTTCTCTCCGAAATAGCTTTAGGGCTAGCCTCACGAAGTAAGAGTCTTGGAGGTAGAGCACTGTTTGGACTAGGGGCCCTCATCGGGTTACCGAATTCAGACAAACTCCGAATGCCAATGACTTATCCGTGGGAGTCAGACTGCGAGTGATAAGATCCGTAGTCAAAAGGGAAACAGCCCAGACCACCAGCTAAGGTCCCAAAGTATACGTTAAGTGGAAAAGGATGTGGAGTTGCTTAGACAACCAGGATGTTGGCTTAGAAGCAGCCACCATTTAAAGAGTGCGTAATAGCTCACTGGTCGAGTGACTCTGCGCCGAAAATGTACCGGGGCTAAACGTATCACCGAAGCTGTGGGTGGACACCATTAGGTGTCTGCGGTAGGAGAGCGTTCTAAGGGCGTTGAAGCTAGACCGTAAGGACTGGTGGAGCGCTTAGAAGTGAGAATGCCGGTATGAGTAGCGAAAGATGAGTGAGAATCTCATCCACCGAATGCCTAAGGTTTCCTGAGGAAGGCTCGTCCGCTCAGGGTTAGTCGGGACCTAAGCCGAGGCCGAAAGGCGTAGGCGATGGACAACAGGTTGATATTCCTGTACCACCTCTTTATCGTTTGAGTGATGGGGGGACGCAGGAGGATAGGGTAAGCGCGCTATTGGATATGCGCGTCCAAGCAGTTAGGCTGAGAAGTAGGAAAATCCGCTTCTCGCGAAGGCTGAGCTGTGACGGCGAGGGAAATTTAGTACCGAAGTTCCTGATTCCACACTGCCAAGAAAAGCCTCTAGCGAGATAAAAGGTGCCCGTACCGCAAACCGACACAGGTAGGCGAGGAGAGAATCCTAAGGTGAGCGAGAGAACTCTCGTTAAGGAACTCGGCAAAATGACCCCGTAACTTCGGGAGAAGGGGTGCTCTTTGAGGTGAATAGCCTCGAAGAGCCGCAGTGAATAGGCCCAGGCGACTGTTTAGCAAAAACACAGGTCTCTGCGAAGCCGTAAGGCGAAGTATAGGGGCTGACGCCTGCCCGGTGCTGGAAGGTTAAGAGGAGGGGTTAGCGCAAGCGAAGCTCTGAATCGAAGCCCCAGTAAACGGCGGCCGTAACTATAACGGTCCTAAGGTAGCGAAATTCCTTGTCGGGTAAGTTCCGACCCGCACGAAAGGCGTAACGATCTGGGCACTGTCTCAACGAGAGACTCGGTGAAATTATAGTACCTGTGAAGATGCAGGTTACCCGCGACAGGACGGAAAGACCCCATGGAGCTTTACTGTAGCCTGATATTGAATTTTGGTACAGCTTGTACAGGATAGGTAGGAGCCGTAGAAGCCGGAGCGCTAGCTTCGGTGGAGGCGTCGGTGGGATACTACCCTGGCTGTATTGAAATTCTAACCCGCACCCCTGATCGGGGTGGGAGACAGTGTCAGGTGGGCAGTTTGACTGGGGCGGTCGCCTCCTAAAGAGTAACGGAGGCGCCCAAAGGTTCCCTCAGAATGGTTGGAAATCATTCGCAGAGTGTAAAGGCATAAGGGAGCTTGACTGCGAGACCTACAAGTCGAGCAGGGACGAAAGTCGGGCTTAGTGATCCGGTGGTTCCGCATGGAAGGGCCATCGCTCAACGGATAAAAGCTACCCTGGGGATAACAGGCTTATCTCCCCCAAGAGTCCACATCGACGGGGAGGTTTGGCACCTCGATGTCGGCTCATCGCATCCTGGGGCTGTAGTCGGTCCCAAGGGTTGGGCTGTTCGCCCATTAAAGCGGTACGCGAGCTGGGTTCAGAACGTCGTGAGACAGTTCGGTCCCTATCCGTCGTGGGCGCAGGAAATTTGAGAGGAGCTGTCCTTAGTACGAGAGGACCGGGATGGACGCACCGCTGGTGTACCAGTTGTCTTGCCAAAGGCATCGCTGGGTAGCTATGTGCGGACGGGATAAGTGCTGAAAGCATCTAAGCATGAAGCCCCCCTCAAGATGAGATTTCCCATAGCGTCAAGCTAGTAAGATCCCTGAAAGATGATCAGGTTGATAGGTCAGAGGTGGAAGCATGGCGACATGTGGAGCTGACTGATACTAATCGATCGAGGACTTAACCAAGTCATATGTATTATATGAAGGTGAACTCGTTTTTACTAAAAACTTCTTCTGTATTATCTAGTTTTGAGGGAATGATACCTCAAACTTAATAGTCTGGCAATAATGGCGAGAAGGTCACACCCGTTCCCATACCGAACACGGAAGTTAAGCTTCTCAGCGCCGATGGTAGTTGGGGGCTGTCCCCCTGTGAGAGTAGGACGTTGCCAGGCTGTTATTTTAAATAACATGCATACTTTATTATGTTAAACATATAATAGTATGGTATTAGTATCGTCGCGGGGTGGAGCAGTCTGGTAGCTCGTCGGGCTCATAACCCGAAGGTCGCAGGTTCAAATCCTGCCTCCGCAATTTGGTTTGGTAGTTCAGTTGGTTAGAATGCCTGCCTGTCACGCAGGAGGTCGCGGGTTCGAGTCCCGTCCAGACCGTACATATTGTCTTATAAAAAGAACGAAACCAGGTTTCGTCTTTTTTTATTTAAAAGCATTTGAACAGCCCTTAGATTTTTCATCCTTAGGAGAGATCCTAAGGTTTTTTTGCACATAAATAAGGTAAAATGAAGATAATGACATGTTTATGTAAAAAGGTGATGGAATGAAGCAATACGAACTAAATACAAACGATTCAACTCAAACATTAAGCTTTGCGGCAAAATTGGCTGAACATTTGCTGCCAGGAGATGTTATTACTCTTGAAGGAGATTTGGGCGCAGGTAAAACAACTTTTACAAAAGGATTAGCACAGGGTCTGGGGGTTAAGCGGACCGTAAACAGTCCAACCTTTACAATCATAAAAGAATATGCAGGGAGAATGCCCCTCTATCATATGGATGTGTATCGGGTGGGAGATACTTTTGAAGATCTTGGTTTCGATGAATACTTTGAAGGCGATGGAGTAACAGTAGTGGAATGGGCTCATTTAATTGAAGAGCAGCTTCCATCAGAACGATTGACAATTTTCTTGTACCATGAGAGCCAAGAAAAGAGAAAAATGGTTTTCGTTCCGAAGGGGGAACGATATGAGCAATTATGTAAGGAGATTTTTTCATGACGATTTTAGCAATTGATACTTCTAATTATGCCCTTGGTGTTGCACTTTTAGAAGAAAATCAAGTACTTGGCGAATATATAACGAATTTGAAAAAAAACCATTCCATCCGAATTATGCCTGCTATACAGACGTTAATGCAGGATTGTGACCGTGTACCTGCTGATTTAACGAAAGTGGTCGTGGCAAAGGGACCTGGTTCCTATACGGGTGTTAGAATTGGCGTAACGATTGCTAAAACACTGGCTTGGTCATTGAAAATTCCACTTGTGGGTGTTTCCAGTCTGGAAATTTTAGCTGCTGGAACCGGCCGTTACTTCGATGGCTATGTTTCCCCTTTATTTGATGCCAGAAGGGGACAAGTCTATACAGGATTGTACCAGTATAAGAATGATGAACTTATCCAGGTTGAACAGGACCAGTTAATCATGTTAAACGATTGGGCGCGTTACTTAATAAAAATGGATAAGCCTATTCTCTTTGTCGGCAATGACCTGCCTATTCACCAAGAGGAAATTGCGGAAGCCCTAGGAACTAAGGCTATATATGCAGCAATAACGGAACACAATCCGCGGCCATCTGAACTTGCCTTATTAGGCCAATTTCAATCAGAGGAAGATGTTCATTCTTTTGTACCGAATTATATTCGTTTAGCTGAAGCAGAAGCAAAGTGGTTAGAGGCAAATAGGAAAATTTTTAAAGGACAGGATTAGAGAAATATGGTAGATTCTTTTGTTTTTCGATATATGAGGGAAGAGGATATTGATCAGATATTAGAAGTGGAGCATGCCTCTTTTACGACCCCATGGAGCCGTGAAGCCTTCTATAATGAACTAAATAATAATAAATTTGCAGTCTATATTGTTCTTGAAGAAGATGATAAAATTATCGGCTATTGTGGTGCTTGGATTGTCATCGACGAGGCCCATATAACCAATATTGCCATTCTACCGGGATATCGGGGCAAGAAGCTAGGAGAAGCCTTGCTGCAAAAAATGATGTCTGTGGCTAGAGAAATGGGGGCAAAAAGTATGACCCTGGAAGTGCGTGTAACTAACCAGATTGCCCAATCTCTTTACCGGAAGTTTGGATTTCACAATGGCGGAATCCGAAAAAATTATTATTCCGATAATCAGGAAGATGCTTTAGTAATGTGGGTGAATTTATGAAAAAAGATCAATGGATTTTAGGAATTGAAACAAGTTGTGATGAAACGGCAGTTGCAATCATAAAAAACGGAAGGGAGATTGCCGCTAATATTGTTGCCTCACAAATAGAAAGTCATAAACGATTTGGCGGGGTTGTACCGGAGATTGCCTCAAGACACCATGTGGAGCAAATAACCATTGTTCTTGAAGAAGCATTAGGCCAAGCAAATCTTTCCTTTAAAGATATTGATGCAATTGCTGTGACTGAAGGCCCCGGGTTGGTGGGAGCTTTATTAATCGGTGTCAATGCAGCAAAGGCTCTTGCCTTTGCCCATAATCTTCCGCTTGTACCGGTTCATCATATTGCCGGACATATATATGCCAACTGCTTGGTGACGGAAATGAAATTTCCGCTATTAGCTCTTGTTGTATCAGGCGGGCATACAGAGCTTGTTTACATGAAGGAACATGGCCATTTTGAAGTCATTGGAGAGACAAGGGATGACGCAGCAGGAGAAGCCTATGACAAGGTGGCAAGAACACTTAATCTTCCATATCCAGGGGGACCGCATATCGACCGTCTAGCCCATGAAGGAAGCCCGACCATTAATCTGCCGCGTGCCTGGTTAGAGGAAGGATCTTATGATTTTAGTTTTAGTGGATTAAAGTCGGCAGTTATTAACACTGTCCACAATGCCGAGCAGCGTGGTGAGACCATAACCCCGGAAGATCTTGCAGCTAGTTTTCAAGAAAGCGTGATTGATGTGCTTGTTAAAAAGACGGAAAAAGCTGCTTCTGAATATAACGTGAAACAGGTATTATTAGCAGGCGGGGTTGCAGCAAATAAGGGGCTCAGAAGCGCCTTGGAAAAGGTATTCTCTCATTATCCAGAGATAGAATTGGTTGTCCCTCCAATATCTTTATGCACAGATAATGCTGCGATGATTGCGGCGGCAGGAAGTATTATGTTTGAAAAAGGCGTTCGTGCTGAACTTTCGCTTAATGCAATTCCAGGATTGGAGATTGAATTATATAATGATTAGCTCTTCTGTTTATAAGAAGAGCTTTTTTTGTGGATAAAAAATATTATTCGACATTTCTGGCAATTGAGGTTTAGTGGATAAGTCACTGTAAAGTGTTAATAATGTGGATAACTGGAACATTTACTGTGGATAATGTGGAAAAGGTTGAAAAACAGTGAAGTTGTTACTGTTTATTATGTGAATAAGTCTGTGGAAAAGGTGGACATATTAACATTTTTTAAATTGAAGAGTAAAAAACTATCGCAGTTTCTTAGGATTTTGCCGGAAAATGTCGATTTATTTTGAATATCTTTTGGTATTGTCGAATAATATGTTGATAAATGCTGAAATTTGGTTTAGAGATTTTTTTAGCTTTGTGGAAAAATGTCAAGAGGACAGGGAGTTGTTCTATAAAGGATATTTAAAGTCAACATTACTTAATGGAGGAAAGAAAATACCCTTTAACAAGCCGTTGAAAGCCAAAACGTATAGCAAGGGCTCAGAAAATGGTCTTCATGAGGCGGATGAAAGCCAAAACGCATAGCAAGGGTTAGAAAATGGTCTTCATAAAGCGGATGAAAGCCAAAACGCATAGCAAGGAGTTAGAAAATGGTCTTCATGAAGCGGATGAAAGCCAAAACGCATAGCAAGGGTTAGAAAATGGTCTTCATAAAGCGGATGAAAGCCAAAACGCATAGCAAGGGCTCAGAAAATGGTCTTCATTCCCCGGATGAAAGCCAAAACGCATAGCAAGGGCTTAGAAAATGGTCTTCATAAAGCGGATGAAAGCCAAAACGCATAGCAAGAGCTTAGAAAATGGTCTTCATTCCCCGGATGAAAGCCAAAACGCATAGCAAGGGCTCAGAAAATGGTCATCATTCCCCGGATGAAAGCCAAAACGCATAGCAAGAGCTTAGAAATGGTCATCATTCCCCGGATGAAAGCCAAAACGCATAGCAAGGGCTCAGAAAATGGTCTTCATTCCCCGGATGAAAGCCAAAACGCATAGCAAGGGCTCAGAAAATGGTCTTCATGAGGCGGATGAAAGCCAAAACGCATAGCAAGGGTTAGAAAATGGTCTTCATAAAGCGGATGAAAGCCAAAACGCATAGCAAGGAGTTAGAAAATGGTCTTCATGAAGCGGATGAAAGCCAAAACGCATAGCAAGGGTTAGAAAATGGTCTTCATAAAGCGGATGAAAGCCAAAACGCATAGCAAGGGCTCAGAAAATGGTCTTCATTCCCCGGATGAAAGCCAAAACGTATAGCAAGAGCTTAGAAAATGGTCTTCATTCCCCGGATGAAAGCCAAAACGCATAGCAAGGGCTCAGAAAATGGTGTTCATGAAGCGGATGAAAGCCAGAACGCATAGCAAGGGCTCAGAAAATGGTGTTCATGAAGCGGATGAAAGCCAAAACGCATAGCAAGGGCTCAGAAAATGGTGTTCATGAAGCGGATGAAAGCCAAAACGCATAGCAAGGGCTCAGAAAATGGTCTTCATTCCCCGGATGAAAGCCAAAACGCATAGCAAGGGCTTAGAAAATGGTCTTCATGAAGCGGATGAAAGCCAAAACGTATAGCAAGAGCTTAGAAAATGGTCTTCATTCCCCGGATGAAAGCCAAAACGCATAGCAAGGGCTCAGAAAATGGTGTTCATGAAGCGGATGAAAGCCAGAACGCATAGCAAGGGCTCAGAAAATGGTGTTCATGAAGCGGATGAAAGCCAAAACGCATAGCAAGGGCTCAGAAAATGGTCTTCATTCCCCGGATGAAAGCCAAAACGCATAGCAAGGGCTCAGAAAATGGTGTTCATGAAGCGGATGAAAGCCAAAACGCATAGCAAGGGCTCAGAAAATGGTCTTCATTCCCCGGATGAAAGCCAAAACGCATAGCAAGGGCTCAGAAAATGGTGTTCATGAAGCGGATGAAAGCCAAAACACATAGCAAGGGGTTAGAAAATGGTCTTCATAAAGCGGATGAAAGCCAAAACGCATAGCAAGGGCTCAGAAAATGGTCTTCATTCCCCGGATGAAAGCCAAAACGCATAGCAAGGGCTTAGAAAATGGTCTTCATGAAGCGAATGAAAGCCAAAACACATCACAAGAGCTTAGAAAATGGTCCTCATAAAGCCAATGAAGTCCAAAATACCCTAAAAACTAACAAAAAAGTCCTTCACCACTCGGATGAAGGACCAACTCATTTTATTCGGCAAGCTCTGCCCACTCTTCCATTAAATGTTCGAGTTCCGCTTTTGCTTTTTCATTCAACTGGGTAATTTCTAACACCCTTTCGTGATCCTGGAAAACATCCGGGTCACATAATTGCTCCTCATAACTTTGAATTTGTTCCTCAAGGCCCTCAATTTTTATCTCAATATCTTCTAACTTGCGCTTGCGCTGCCGTTCGAGCTTCTTACTTTCTTTATCCTGTTGATAAATGCTCTTCTCAGAAGCGTCCTCCTGTCCGGCTTTTTTAGCAGCAGCCGAAGCCGCAGCCTCAAGTGCCGCAATCTCTTCCTGTTCCAGTTTCTTCTCTAAATAATAATCATAATCGCCCAGATACTCTAAACTGCCATGACGGCTTAGCTCAACAACCTTTGTAGCGATACGGTTAATAAAATATCTGTCATGGGAAACAAACAAAATTGTACCTGGATAATCGATTAAAGCATTCTCAAGAACTTCCTTGCTATCCAAATCGAGATGGTTGGTAGGTTCGTCCAAAATTAATAGATTAGCCTTTTCCAGCATTAATTTCGCAAGAGCAAGCCGTGCTTTCTCGCCACCGCTCAAGGTAGAAACAATTTTTAAAACATCATCCCCGGAAAATAAGAAATTACCCAAAACTGTGCGAATTTCCTTTTCGCTTTTTAGTGGATAATCATCCCACAGTTCATTTAACACACGCTTATTGGAGGTTAATTCCGCTTGTTCTTGGTCATAATAACCAATTGAAAGATTTGTCCCATAAAGGATATTTCCGGCTAATACAGGAAGTTTCCTAATGAGTGTTTTTAATAGCGTCGATTTTCCAATTCCATTAGGGCCCACCAGGGCGATGCTTTCGCCCCGAAATACTCGAAAGGAAATTCCCTCTGAAATTCTTTCGCCGTCATATCCGACAGCAAGAGAATCGAAGGTTAGGACATCATTTCCACTTTGCTTCTCAATTTCAAACGAGAAGGAAGCTGATTTTTCATCCCCTAACGGTCGATCGATTACATCCATCTTTTCAAGTTTTTTTCGTCGGCTCTGGGCTCGTTTCGTTGTCGAGGCCCTTGCTAAATTCTTCTGGATAAAATCTTGTAGATTGGCAATTTCCTGTTGCTGTTTTTCATAAAGCTTCAGGTCACGTTCATAATTTGCCGCTTTTTGTTCAAGGTAAGAACTATAATTGCCTGTATATCTTTGGATTTGCTTTCGAGAAACCTCGTAGACCTGTGTCACAACCTTGTCCAAAAAATAGCGGTCATGGGATACAATTAGAATTGCCCCATCGTAGCTTTGCAAATATTGCTCCAGCCAGGAGAGGGTATCAATATCTAGATGGTTGGTAGGTTCGTCTAAAATTAAAATATCCGGCTTGGTTAGCAGCAATTTCCCTAAGGCCAAACGGGTTTTTTGACCGCCGCTTAAAGACGCTATCATTAAGGAATAATCAGGGAAATTTAACCCGTGCAACACGGAGCGAATATCCGCCTCATACTGGTATCCACCCTGTTCCTTAAATTTCACCTGAAGCTGGTCATAGTCTTTTAGAATCCTCTCATATTTGCTTGTATCTGCGATTGCAGCAGGGTCTGCCATTTGTTCTTCAAGCTGTCTTAAATTTTTTTCCATCGCGCGCAATGGTTCAAATACAGTCAGCATTTCTTCCCAAATGGACAAATTAGACTCTAAACCCGTATTTTGCGCTAAATACCCAATGGTCACTTCTTTTGGTTTGATGATTTCTCCGCCATCATGTGACAGGTGCCCGGCGATAATTTTTAACAACGTCGACTTTCCCGCGCCGTTTCGTCCAACTAAAGCGACACGGTCCCGTGTTTGTAATTCCAGTTTTATATTCGATAAAATAAGGTCAGCACCATAATATTTTGCTAATTGATTCACTTGCAATAAAATCATTGTTTTTTTCACCTCTATTACATAGAAATAGTGTACCGTATTCCTAGAGTGTCGGCAATAAAACGCAGGCCGCAAAGGGTGCATTGGCCCAAAATGTTGGAAAAATGTTAAAAATATAGGAATGATTCGCTCAAAGTTTCACACACATAGACTGAAAAATAGTGTATGATTTGAAAGGAGGAATTTTTATATGGCAGAATTTACTCACTTTAATGAAGAGGGCAGAGCAAAAATGGTGGACGTTAGTAATAAACCGGAGACTGCCCGCACCGCATTAGCTCATTCCAGTATTACCGTCAGTAAAGAAATATTTGATAAAATTACCCACAATGAGATGAAAAAAGGAGATGTCCTAGCAGTAGCCCAGGTTGCCGGTATTATGGCGGCCAAAAAGACATGGGATATTATTCCGATGTGTCATCCGATTCCATTAACAGGGGTGAATATTTCTTTTTCCTGGGAACCTGATCAGCAAGAGATGTATAAATTAGGTATTGCCGTATCCGTTAAAACAAAAGGGAATACAGGTGTTGAAATGGAAGCGCTAACAGCTGCATCTGCTTGTGCTCTGACCGTCTATGATATGTGTAAAGCAATTGATAAGGGCATGGTGATTGGACCGACTTATTTAGTAGAAAAAACCGGCGGTAAAAACGGCGATTTTAAAAGAACTAATGTTTTTTAAAATATGAACGAAATTAATTATGCGGGGGTGCAGGAGGAATATGACAAACGAAACAATGAAAATTCCACAAGCAACAGCAAAGCGACTACCCTTATATTATCGATTTATTCAAAATCTGTATGCTTCAGGGAAACAGAGAGTTTCCTCAGCAGAATTAAGTGAAGCGGTAAAAGTGGATTCAGCAACAATCCGCAGAGATTTTTCCTATTTTGGCGCCCTTGGGAAAAAAGGTTATGGCTACAATGTGAATTATTTACTAACCTTTTTCCGAAAGACATTGGACCAGGATGAATTAACAAAGGTTGCATTAATCGGCGTTGGTAATCTTGGAACAGCATTTTTAAACTACAATTTCTTAAAAAATAATAATACAAAAATTACGTGCGCCTTTGATGTGGACCCGAATAAAATGGGTACGACCATCGGGGATGTCCCGGTCTATCATATGGATGATTTAGAGAAGTATATTACGGAGGAAAATGTTCAGGTTGCGATTCTAACCGTTCCTGCTCCAGTGGCGCAGATCATTACGGACCGGCTTGTGAGTGCTGAGGTGAAAGGAATCTTAAATTTCACACCCGCCCGTTTAAATATACCATCTTCCATTAGGGTTCATCACATCGACCTTGCCGTAGAGCTTCAATCACTTGTTTACTTTTTAAAGCATTACCCAACAGCGGAAATAGCAGAATAAATTTGAGAATCAACCTTTCCATGAAAATGGGAAGGTTTTTTTATTCGATAAAACAAAGCTACCTTTACAACGTAACAGTGTTATGTTACATTAAAAACAAGAAAGGGGCCATTACAATGAACGAGGAGTTAATATCGAAAAAAGAATTATTGGAATTAGCAGGAATCTCCTATGGGCAGCTGTATAGGTGGAAACGCAAGGACTTGATCCCGGAGGATTGGTTTATCCGGAAATCAACGTTTACCGGACAGGAAACCTTTTTTCCAAAAGAAAAAATCTTAGAACGAATCAATAAAATTCAAACGATGAAAGAAAATCTATCACTGGATGAACTTGCCGATATGTTTTCTCCCAATATATCTGACTTAAATTTAACTAAAGATGATTTAATAAGGCGTAACATTGTTTCAGAAACGGTTATAAATTTTTACTTAGAGAATGAAAATGGCAGTTTACAATTTAGTTTTTCAAGAATGCTTGAAGTGTTTGTGTTAGAAAAGCTGTTGCAATCAGGTCAAATTAATCTCGAAGAAGGAAAAATGGTACTCCAGGTATTAAAGGATCAAGCATCAATGATCAAGCAAAAAAGTGCCGAACTGGTGATTACTAGAAAGTTGGGGGTATCCTCCTGTCTTTTGTTAATCAATACAGAGTCCTTTCATTTTGAACGAGGAATGAAAATTGTTGCTCAGCTGTCGCTAATGGCCTGTATGGAAGAAATGAAATCGAAATTATTATAAAGGAGAATGGGAATGGAGATGCAAAAAAGGGGAGACCTGGTTATAAATGGCTTCGGGGCATCGAATGGCGGACAGTTTCATCAGGTAACACTCAACGGAAAGGGAACGGTAAACAGCGATGTCGAATGTAAGGGATTTGAATGTAATGGAACAGGGACGGTCAAGGGGAACATCCACACTGAAATTGCCAAAATTAATGGGATGGCCAAAATAGGTGGAACCGTTGCGGCTAAAGACCTTTCTATTGATGGCACTGCAAAAATTGGAAAAAACCTATTAGTTGAAAAACTTAAGGTTTCAGGAAAAGCTTCTGTTGGCGGTAAAGTCAAAGCAGAAGAAATAAAGGTAAAAGGAAAGCTGACAGTGGGAGAGGATTGTGAGGCAGAACTTTTCAAGGCTGAATCGATGTTTACGATTGGCGGTCTGTTAAATGCGGATGAAGTGGATATTAAGATTTTTGGAGAGTGCCAGGCGAAGGAAATTGGCGGGCAATCGATTGTTGTGAAATATAAGCCGTCTTGGCTGGGGTTATTTAAATCTCTTTTTCAAACTCAATTAAGGGTGGAAATCATTGAGGGCGATATGATCCAACTTGAAAATACGAAGGCTGCAGTAGTGCGGGGAAACCATGTAACCATTGGCCAAAATTGTGAAATTGACGTTGTCGAATATACAGATGAACTTTCTATTGATTCAAGTGCTGTTGTGGGCGAAAGCAAAAAAATGTAATGAGGGGGGATAAGGGAGATGAAAAGTAAAGAAAATCTAATTATTAACGGCTCAGGGAGCTATCCCGGCGGACGATATGATAAAATCAGTGTCCGCGGCGAGGGTACGATCGTTGATGATGTTGAAGCTTCCGTGTTTAAGGTTTATGGAACGACAGAGGTTGCGGAAAATCTCAAAACAGGTTCGATGAAGGTTTTAGGTGAGGCAGAGGTAAAAGGGAATGCCGAGTTAGAAGATTTGCTGGTAATGGGTACAATGGAAATTGGCGGCAAAGCTTATTTGAAAAAAATAAAAATCCTGGGAACACTTGATGTTAGAGAAAGCCTTAATGGTGATACAGCCAATGTTAAAGGCAGTATTGCAGTTGCAGGCGATGTTGAATATGAAACGTTCGATTCAAGTGGCGGGTTTGAAATCAAAGGGTTATTAAATGCTGATACGATTAAAATTTCTTTACGGTTCGGGGAAAGCCGTGCGGAGGAAATCGGCGGCGGGAAAATCACGATAAAAAGAAAAAGAAACTCTCTTTTACCTTTTGTAGGTGAGGAAGGTACCCTTACAGCAAAGGTGATTGAAGGAGACGACCTTTATTTAGAAAATACGAAAGCAGAAACTGTAAGAGGAAATACGGTCAAAATTGGACCCGGCTGCACAATCGGATTGGTAGAGTATAAAGATGATTTTATACAAGATTCAAATGCAACAGTAAAAACGTCGAAGAAAATTTAAAGGAGAATGGGATGGAAGCGAAAAATAGTAAATTAGGATTTGTGGTAGCTGGTCTGCTGCTCGGAATATTGATGGCGTCAATGGATAATACCATTGTTGTAACGGCAATGCCAACGATTGTCGGCGACCTCGGAGGGCTTGAGAACTTTGTATGGGTGGTATCCGCCTATATGGTAGCGGAGATGGCAGGGATGCCGATTTTCGGTAAATTGTCGGATATGTATGGTCGGAAAAGGTTTTTTATCATGGGGTTGATTTTGTTTATGGCTGGCTCGATTTTATGTGGGACAGCAGAAACAATTACCCAACTAAGTGTGTATCGCGCGATTCAGGGAGTCGGCGGGGGGGCACTTGTTCCGATTGCGTTTACCATTATGTTTGACTTGTTTCCTCCCGAAAGGCGCGGGAAAATGGGCGGACTGTTCGGAGCAGTTTTCGGTCTCTCCAGTATTTTTGGACCCCTGTTAGGGGCGTATATTACCGACCATATTAGCTGGCATTGGATTTTCTATATCAATTTGCCCCTTGGGATTCTCTCGTTTATTTTTATCATTGCCTTCTATAAGGAATCTCCTATTCATCAAAAGCAGGCGATTGATTGGTGGGGCGCTGTTACATTGATTGGGGCCGTTGTCTGCTTAATGTTTGCTCTTGAGCTGGGGGACAGAAATATGATTGGAATTCAAGTACGATAATAAGTTTATTTATGGGATTTGCGGTCCTATTTCTCATCTTTTTGTTTGTGGAGACGAGGGCAAAGGACCCAATTATATCGTTCACGATGTTCCGGCATCGCCTCTTTGCCGGCAGTACGCTAGTTGGTTTATTTTATGGAGCTGCATTTATGGCAGCAACTGTTTATATACCAATTTTTGTTCAAGGTGTTTATGGCGGAAGTGCTACAAATTCAGGGTTAATCCTCTTGCCGATGATGCTTGGGTCGGTGGTAACGGCACAAGTCGGTGGTTTTTTAACCACGAAGTTAAGCTACCGCAATATCATGTTTTTATCTAGTGTGATTTTAATAGCAGGGATTTTATTATTAAGCACCTTAACCGTTGATACAAGCAGATGGGTACTTACCCTTTATATGGTTATCATTGGTTTTGGGGTGGGATTTTCTTTCTCCGTGTTAAGCATGGCGGCGATTCATCCGTTTGGAATGCAGCAGAGGGGCTCTGCAACCTCCACAAGCAACTTTATCCGCTCTTTGGGGATGACGATTGGAATTACGATTTTTGGTTCGATTCAGCGGAATAGCTTTAAAGGAAATCTAGAAGATGCTTTTGCTGGAATGGGACCCATGCCAAAAGACGGATTTGGTGATTCACGTGCATTATTGCAAGAGCAGGCACGAAGCCACATACCGCCGCAAATTTTAGAAAAAATCACTGAGGCCCTCTCAAGTTCCATTGTTCAAACCTTTACATGGGCTCTCGTTCCGGCTGGAATAGCGTTTCTTCTCATTTTTACAATGGGGAAAGAACGGATGGTGTTGAAAAAGGAAGTTGGTGCTGAAAGAGAAATTTGAGGGAAAATCGATACGCAGATAAATAGGGGAGGAACGCAGATAAAATAGCGCTTATCGCAGATAAATCGTTGATTATCGCAGATAAAGATCATTTAATCGCAGATAAAAATTTTTCACCGGAAAAAAGCTATCGAAATTACTAGTTTATTACACAAAAACGTCTATTTTCTATTAAAAAAAGTTGCCCAAACATAATTTGGGTCAACTTTTTTTATTTTTTCAACTGATCCTTATACTTCTTATAAAAGAAAAATAATTTAAGGCTGGAGCCGAAATCAAATGTGGCTAATATGACAAGCAGATAGCTAAAAAATCCCCAGCCATTTTGATTTACATCATGTATGGCGAAATATGTAAATAAACTTCCGAGCAGGAAGTAAATCACGCTGGAAAACAAGGGTGAACGTCTCATAAAAATCCTCCGATAAAGTTTTGCATCGACTCTGCATCCCGGATTAATCTTTCAATATCGTCTTTGTAAGCGGATTGAACAATGACAACCATTGTATTCATTGTCACATGAGCAAAAATCGGTACTAAGATATGTTTTGTTTTTACATAAAGAAAGGCGAAAGTAAAGCCCATTGCGGAATAAAGGAGAATATGCTCCAGTTCCATATGCGCTAAAGCAAAAATGACCGAGCTAATGATAGCCGATATAAAAAAGTTAAAACGTTTATGCAGCGTGCCGAAAAGGATTTTCCGAAACACTATTTCTTCTAAAATCGGACCGAAAATAGAACTGACCAGGATGGCAAGTGGGAACTCCTCAATAATATGAATAATATCCTTTGTGTTCTCTGAGCCCATTTCGATACCAATCAACCGTTCAATATTTGCTGCGATCGCTTGTGCAAATAGTGCTAAGAAGACACCAAAAATTGCCCAAATAATCGAGAGACCCAAAGAGGTTCCTCTTTCATTCCGATTGCTCCGCATTTCTTTCCGTAAAATAATAAGCGTAATAATAAGTGCTAAGGAAAAGCTGATCACCAGCCAAACTGGTACTGCAAGCCTCCCGCTGATTCCGGATAATTTAAAGCCGTACATAAGTAATGGGACTCCTGCAAGACTTGAAAACTGCATGGCAATATAAACAATTAAGATTATCCAATATTCCCGTTTCAACTAATTCTCTCCTTTTAACATCCACTCAAAGTTTTTCTGCGTATTCTTCATTTTACTCTTAAAACCAGTCTTGTTTCAATTTAGAAACTTTTTATAAAAGAAATGTATAGATTTTCATTGGCATCATATACTTGTAAGGTTGTACAAAAATACTTTCGTTTTTATATTTTTTTATGAAAAAATATATACATCAAACTTGCAAAAGATTGTCAAATTCATTATTATAATAATTGTGTTAGCACTCATGTATGAGGAGTGCTAATAATGTCAGAATTACATATATTTTTGAGGAGGTTGTTTGATTTGTTAAGACCATTAGGTGATCGCATTGTCATTGAGCTTGTTGAATCAGAAGAAAAAACTGCAAGCGGTATTGTTTTACCAGACTCAGCTAAAGAAAAGCCTCAGGAAGGAAAAGTTGTTGCAGTAGGTACTGGCCGTGTGCTTGAAAATGGCGAGCGTGTAGCACTTGAAGTTTCTGTAGGCGATCGTATTATCTTCTCAAAGTATGCTGGTACAGAAGTGAAATACCAGGGTACAGAATATTTATTACTACGTGAAAGTGATGTCCTTGCTGTTATCGGCGAATAAGGAAAATTAAAAAATATAGTTTTTATAAATTCAGAGGAGGTTTTTTGAACAATGGCTAAAGAGATTATGTTTAGTGAAGAAGCGCGCCGCGCAATGCTACGTGGTGTAGATACACTTGCAAATGCAGTAAAAGTAACTCTTGGACCTAAAGGACGCAACGTGGTTCTTGAGAAAAAATTTGGTTCACCTTTAATCACAAATGACGGTGTAACCATCGCTAAAGAAATCGAATTAGAAGATGCATTCGAAAACATGGGTGCAAAGCTCGTTGCTGAAGTAGCAAGCAAAACAAACGATGTTGCCGGTGACGGTACAACTACTGCAACAGTTCTTGCTCAAGCGATGATTCGTGAAGGCTTAAAGAACGTAACTGCTGGTGCAAACCCAATGGGAATCCGTAAAGGGATTGAAAAAGCAGTTGCTGCGGCAGTTGGTGAATTAAAATCAATTTCAAAACAAATTGAAGGAAAAGAGTCTATCGCACAAGTAGCCGCTATTTCTTCTGATGATACTGAAGTAGGTCAATTAATCGCTGAAGCAATGGAGCGTGTTGGCAACGATGGTGTTATCACTATTGAAGAATCAAAAGGTTTCACAACTGAGCTAGATGTTGTGGAAGGTATGCAATTTGACCGCGGATATGTTTCAGCTTACATGGTAACGAATACCGATAAAATGGAAGCTGTATTAGAAAATCCATATATCTTAATCACTGATAAGAAAATCTCCAGCATTCAAGAAATCTTACCAGTTCTTGAGCAAGTCGTTCAACAAGGTAAACCATTATTATTGATTGCTGAAGATATCGAAGGTGAAGCATTATCTACATTAGTAGTGAACAAGCTTCGCGGAACATTCAATGCAGTTGCTGTTAAGGCTCCGGGCTTTGGTGACCGTCGTAAAGCAATGCTTGAAGATATCGCTGCATTAACTGGCGGTGAAGTAATCACAGAAGAACTTGGCCGTGACCTTAAAACTGCAACTATCACATCTTTAGGACGTGCTTCTAAGGTTGTTGTGACAAAAGAAAACACAACAATCGTTGAAGGTGCTGGTGCAACTGAGGAAATCCAAGCTCGTGTGAACCAAATCCGTGTACAATTAGAAGAAACGACTTCTGAATTTGACCGTGAAAAATTACAAGAGCGTTTAGCTAAATTAGCTGGCGGTGTAGCAGTAATCAAAGTTGGTGCTGCAACTGAAACAGAATTAAAAGAGCGTAAGCTTCGTATCGAGGATGCTTTGAATGCGACTCGTGCAGCTGTTGAAGAAGGGATCGTATCCGGTGGTGGTGTTGCCCTTCTAAATGTGTACAGCAAGGTTGCTGAACTTCAAGCTGAAGGTGATATCGCTACAGGTATCAACATCGTATTACGTGCGATGGAAGAGCCAGTTCGCACAATCGCTCAAAATGCTGGCCTTGAAGGATCTGTTATCGTTGATCGCTTAAAGCGTGAAGCAGTCGGCACAGGCTTCAATGCTGCTACTGGCGAGTGGGTAAACATGATCGAAGCTGGTATCGTTGACCCAACGAAAGTAACTCGTTCTGCTCTTCAAAATGCAGCATCTGTTGCGGCTATGTTCTTAACAACTGAAGCAGTTGTGGCTGATAAGCCAGAACCAGCTGGTCCTGCAATGCCTGACATGGGCGGCATGGGTGGAATGGGCGGCATGATGTAAGGCTTTTGAGCCCTACATTTGAGAAATAGTTATAGCTATTTTCCCCCCATTTTGAGAAGTAGTTATGTAAAAAATTATATCAATAGCAATAACCACTTCCTATAAAATTTAGGGAGTGGTTTTTTTTGCTCAAATTTGCATTTCAGGACTTTTTAGAAGACAGAAGGTTTAACAATCCAGAAAAACATAAGAAATTATCAAACACTGCTTGGAGAATTTGTGAATTATGGTATTGAACATGAGGTAGTAAAGGTGGAGGACATAATCTACAGTCATGTTCGACAATATCTATTAATAAATAGAAATTAACCCTTCCTTTCTAAGTTCCACTTTTCGATATATAACCGCAAGCAACATTGATGGTATGGTACAAACAAGCATTCCGATAAAGGCATATCTTGGCCCAATTTCGTATAAATAGCCACCAAAAAATGTGAACATTGCAGTACTCCAACTAAGTGCAAGCGCTGAATACATGCCTTGTGCTTTCGGAATCTGTGCGGGTTTAATATTTTTGATCAAATATTTTATAAAGGCATAATGCCCCATTGCAAATGAGCATGCATGCAAAGATTGTGTAATACAGAATACAATGACATTAGGAAAGGAAAATACTAGTAACCATCGTATGGTGGAACCTAGTGCCGCCAGTGTTAACAAGGATCCAATTGACCGCTGAAAGCACTTGTCGGCAATGGAAAAGAAAATGATCTCTGCTAATACGGCGATGTTAAGAATGAGTCCAATCAAGTACTTTGGTGCATGGATTTCCTGTAAAAAGATATAGCCATAGCTGTAATAAGAGGCGTGGGCTGCTTGTAATAAAATCACGATAACAAGCACTAACCCAAAGTGTTTTATACGGAATAAACTCATCATTCCGTGTTTTTTATTTTGATCCATTTTCGGTTTTTTCGATAAAATAACCGGTGAATTCATAAAACCTAGAAATAGGTAAATCAGTGTCCCTAGTAACAGGGCCCATAAGATTACTTCATCACCCAATGCCCCTGTAAACAAAGTTAAGGTCATGCCAGCCACAACAAATCCGATTGAACCAAATGAACGGCTCTTGCCGTAATCCACTAATTGTTTATTTTGTACAAGTGTTCCTGCTGCACTATCTAAAGCTGGCATTAATGCTGGATAAAAGAAATGTAAAAGTAAGGTAGCTAAAAGTAAGCCAGGAAAGGAAGTTGCCGGGATATAACTCAAAAGGCTGATGATTGTACCAATGGACATTGCATTTAATAATGTTTTACTACTGAATTTTTCCGAGAAATAAGGAAATGCGATCAAAGTAGAGAGACCTCTAGCAACCAATCCTAGACTCATAATCAAACTAGCTTGTGAAACGGTAATCCCTTTTGTATGGATCATCCATCCGGTCCAATACGGTAGAAAAATACCCCAAGTCATAAAAAAACTAAAAAATTGACTACTCATCCAACGTTGTGTGTTCATTTTTATCACCCCATTGGTTGCATAATATCATTAAGATTTTTACAATAATATGAGATATCTCATATTTTAAGAGGTGATATATGGAAATTTATAAAAATGATAAAAGACAGCTCTATCTGGAAGAACACTCCATCGCACATTTGTTTTCATTTCCGATCAAAGAGTTTTTACAAATTCACGAATATCAACGGGATGAATGGATTATTCAAGAAGGTATGAGACCGTATTTTCTATTTTATGTTATTAAAGGAAAAGCAAAAATATATGTGACACATCAAAATGGGAAAGTTTCCTTAATTAATTTTATCAATGCAAATGACTACATTGGGGAAATGGAATTATTAAATGACGTGTACTATACCAAAGGGATTCAAGCCTCGACTCAGACCATTTGTTTTGCTCTTCCTTTTCACCACTATCGAACACAATTGCTGGAAGATACGAAATTTCTACGTGAATTAACCAAATTTCTAAGTGTAAAAGCATCACTATTGGCCGCAAGATATTCTCAAAGTCTTGCTTTCCCACTTGAAAACCGGCTTGCGGATTTTATTTTGGAAACTGCAGATGAAGGCGTTTATAAGGAGAAACACGTAACGGTTTGTGATTATTTGGGCGTATCCTATCGGCACTTATTACATGTGCTTACACAATTTTGCGATAAAAGGTATTTGCAGAAAAAAGGACGGAACTATCAAATTAAACAGTACCATTCTCTATATGATCTTGCACAGCTATTGAAGCATAAGTAACCATTTAACAGAATGAAAAAATGGGGGGATAAATATCAATGACTTTATGAATCTATTTAATTTAATTTTATGCTCTAACCAATGGGCGGCATAATGTAATAAATCTTATAAACCCCTTAATAGAAAGGTTTTAAAGTCAATAAAGGTTTCTTTGTCCTCCTTTTATAAATTGACAAGTGAGTGTAAAGAAAACCCGCCCTGCAACAGAAGGCCTTTCATCAGCTTACTAAATTGGTGAGAGGCCTTTTTTCCATTCTACATAAATAAATCCACTGCGATTAAATAAATCCCCTCAAAAGTAATTTAGTTTCCATTTCCAATAAGGAATTTTAAGAAATCACTTAAAAAAAATGACTATGTTAAAGAACAATGTTGATTTTTAACCAAAGTTGATTGGAGCGGAAACCAACAACCAATTTTAATAGAGCCAAAATAGATCCTTTCCCGGTTCAGCGGTACAGTTTAGTTCAATAACAAATTGTGATAAATGACTCTTGTCACATTATGCAGCGTATATTAATGTTAAAACGACTGCAATGTGACAATTTTATATTTGTTTGGGAAAAGGCAGCTGCTTTCGTAAGAATTCATTTAATAAATTACTATAGAAGATAGAATGCTTCAATTTAGATTAAAACAACTTTATGGTAAAGATATATTATATTTAAGCAAGATCAGGTTCACTTGCGATTGCTGAAAATGTTTTTTGGAAGGGTGAAGAAAAATGCTTTATATGTGGAATATTGAGAAGATCATTAAAAGTACATTACAAGAGCTCAAATTTAATATAAATGTTGAATCCAGCAATAAACTCACTGCACCGATGAGTTATAACGTAGCGACAAATACGATAAAGTTTAACTACCTGCAAATTAACGGATATAACGGTAAGCTTAACTTTAAGATTAAAGAAACAGATGAAAACTTTGTGAAACTTATTCTTTATCTTCAGCTTGGTTATTATTTAGAATTTAGGAAAAATACAAGAGTTTTAAAGACTCTCATTTATGGTGAAGAGAAAGAAAAGGAACAGCTTTTAGCAGAAATCGAAGAGAATGCTTGGGAATATGGAAGAACACTGGTACCTGAATACCTATTGAAAGCATATGATCAAGTACGTGAATTGAATAAACTTTTGTTAAAAAACTGAAGGAGGTTAAAGGGACAGTTCTACCACTTCGCCTCTAATAGTTACTTTTAGTTATCTCTAAAAGGAATCAGCATGAACGGGGTTGATCGGCTCTTTTTTTGTTTCGAATCGTTTGGCGATATAACACTTGAAAATAAATCTAAAAACCTTCACATTTAATAGAAAAGGAGATACGATATGCGACGCGATATACAACCTAATGAAAGAGCTTTCACTTCTAAGGAAGTGGCAGAAGAAGTGGGGATTGCAACACCTACTGTCCGAAAGTATGGCCAAATCTTAGAGCGGAATGGATATGAGTTTTTAAAAGATGGTGATCGGCGTATATTTGTTCAATCTGACATAGGAGCGCTTATAGCGTTACGCGATACGGACAAGCCTCTAGACGATACAGCTAAAGACCTTGCGTATCAACAAAAGGAAAGATTAGAAGGGTCCAATGAAACAGAGATCTCAACAACCGATACATACGAACATCTACCCAAAGACCCCAATCAATTAAAAGAGATTTTAATGTTTTTAGTGAATGAATTGGCAGCCGCGCGTGAAATGAATGGCCAACTGACAAACGATATGTCTCAGCTTAAAATAACGGTTTCCCGGCTCCAGCAAGATCATCATGTTATAAGTTCTACTATTGGAAATTCAGCGCAAAAAACTCAAGCTAAAATTGAAAAATTAACTGAACAACAAAAGAACCATTACGAAACATTGCTTCAACAAGAAATACAAAAAAGTGAATTCTTACAAAAAGAAATACAAAATTTGCGGGACGAACAGAAAAGAGAATGGAGTTCGCAAAATGATTTTAATAAACGTTTAGAACAAGCGATACAAAAGCCTAAAGAAAAATGGGGGGATTTTTCTCCATATTCCGAAAATAAGATGCCTATCTAAGGCTTTTTTTTTTGCTTAACGTTGTAAAAATGTATTAAAAATTTATTTAAGCGATATGCATCTAAACAAAATACAGAACTCGAAGAAAGTGATAAATTATTAGGGACAGGTAGCCTTTGAGGAATTCAATTAAAATAGTGTTATCCTTAATAGGGATATTTAGATTTGGTCGATTGTATCTTCGTATCGCTGGGCGATATAACGTAAAAATAAATCAAAACCATCTTATATACTAGAAATGGTGAGTAAGGGGCTGATTGGCTCTTTTTTGTATCGTATCGCTAGGTGATATAACTTGCAAGCAATCTAAAAACTATTTTTCAATTTTCTACAACTTCCCGGGAAATATCTACAAATTCTGATTAGATATCGACAAAATTAGCAGTTTGTACCTCAATGTTTGTCACTTTCCGCATGAATCAGTTTGATCAATATTGTCTTGTTCTCAATTAAATATCATGTCAAAAAATCAAATCCCGTACCATTTTAAAGGATGATACGGGATGATTTTTGGGTTTCAACATCTTATATTAGAATTCAGCATTATTAAGGACAAATCTAATTGTCCAATCGCCCTTTTGATTGAAAATCCCATGAGTATCAAATGTCATATGAGGACTTTCAGGTCTGTAATGCTGTAGTTGTGCTTCGATTGTTCCTTTATATTCGTTTTTCCCTACCTTTTTAAACGTATCGGAAGTTTCACGAACTAATGTGTGTTCAATCCAAATATGCGGACTTTCCATCAGGCTTCTGGTATTCTGATCAACTTGAACATCCGAATTTGTATGAATGGTATAATTCAGCCTAATGTTTTGACCGTGGTTTACAATGGTATAGCCATCGATTGTTAGCTTGATTCCGTTATCTTCAGCAGAACCTAAGCCCTGATTTTGGGATTCGGCACTGGTCAAAGCAGGGAAGACGAAGCTGATGAGCAAGCAAATGACTAAGGCGAAACTACTGAAACTTACAGTATATTTCGATAGGTTCCTCATTTTACCACCATCCTTTTATTTCGTTTATAAGTTTCACCGCTTTTTTTCCTGAAACAATCTGAGTCCGAATGAAGGAATCGGACTCGGACTGCTTCTTAGAAAACACATTATTTCTTTTTAGATAGCCATTCTGCTAGTGCTTCAGCCTCTGCACCTTTAGCAAGGCCTGCCGGCATGCGGTCGCCGCCGTTTAAGATTTGATTCAATATGTCTTCTTTGGACATCGATTTACCGATGTGTTGAAGGTTTGGAGCAGTTGCGCCCTGAAGATTATCTCCATGACAGGAAACACAACTTTTTTTGTAAACCTTTTCCGGATCGATAACGACATCGGCTTGCCCTTGTAATTTGGCATTTTTATTAGGGGCTGCAGCCTTTTCCTTACCGCCGAGGCCATAGACCACAACCCTCGTTCCACCAGTAATCATCGCGACATATTGTTTGCCGTCAACGGTATAAATGGAAGGCGCCATTTTGATTTGTTTTCCTCCACTTTCCATGCTCCATAATACTTTTCCTTTTTTAATATCGAGAGCATTCACCGTTCCGTCCAATTCACCGTAAAAAGCAAGGCCCGTAGCAGTACTTGTGAATCCGCCATACATTGGATCATCCGTTTTGAGTTGATAAACCTTTTTACCTGTATTAACGTCGATAGCAGTAATAGTACCAGAAGTATCAACGTCATGTGGTAAAGGAAGGATTTTCGTACCAGGGAAGGTATTGTTATCTTTTGCAATCTCTTTCGCATCTTTTGGTGCTAACATTAAATTCGGGTAATTAATACCTGGAATCAGTACATAGTTGGTTTCGGGATCATACGTCTCTGGAGCATAGCTCTCGCCACCTGGCGTACCCGGCCATTGAAGTTTAACTTTACTCTCATCGGTTGGTAGTGCTGAGTGCTGAATTTTGACAAACGGTACACCATCATAAATGGTTTTTCCAGTTTTGGCTTCCCATGCATACCATTTCCCGTTCTTTCCGCCTTCCACTATAATCTTCTGCTTTTTCCCGCCGACCTTGGCATTGAGAACCATCGGTGTCGCGGCAGCGTCATAATCCCATAGATCGTGATCAACTTGGGAGGATGCCCATTTAAATTTCCCAGTTTTACTGTCCAAAGCAACGATGGAATCCGTATATGGATTTTTTCCTTTTCGGTCTGCATCGTAAAAGTCAGGGGCTGGATTCCCTACTGCAAAATACATCATATCGGTATCTGGATCGAACGACATCGGTGTCCATACGGAACCTCCACCCGTATATTTCCCTTTCGCCCAGCCGGTTCCTCTTTCAGGAACGGTCCAAAACGGTTCTTTCCAGAGCGGTTCGAGGCTATCTGCTTTAAATGCCCAAACGAAGCCTCGAGTACCATTATCACCGCCGCTGCTTCCAACGTAAATGTTTCCATCATAATACATGGGAGCTGAAGATTCATAGTATCGGTTTTCTAATTTAATGGAGGGAACATGATCCCAGAAGTTAACCATTTTTTCCAGTTTTCCGGTTTTGGCATCAAGTTTGGCCAGCCGATTGTCAATCATCAAGACATATACCTTTCCATTGGCCACTGCGACACCTCTGCTTGCCACGTTGGATTGCCATGGCAAACTATTTAGGTGGTCAAGTACCTCCTTGGGAGGTGTCCATGCCCAAAGTTTCTTTCCGCTTGCGGCATCAATTGCAAACACATGGTTTTTTGCACTCGTTACATACATGACCCCATTTTGTACAACAGGGAAATCCTCTTGTAAATTCGGAACATCCTTATTCCATTCCACGATATCCTGCTGCCAAACAATCCCCATCTTTTTTACATTATCTTTTGTAATCTCTTTATAGGGCACATGTCGGGTATGTTGAATGTCATAACCCCAATTTGGGAATCCTGTCTCCTTTACCTGGTTTGTCTGGTTGGACTGGTTGGATTCCTTGGTCTCTTCCTTGTTATTTGTATTGTTCTTGTTATTATTCGATTGACAGCCAACAAGGACCATACTGGCCAACAAAACCGAACCTGTTGCCTTTAAAAAACGTTTCACGAAAATACCTCCTCACACTGTGAACTCTTAATATGTAGTGAATCGCTGAACATGAGATGTTCCAGTTCGGTCCCTCCTTTAGAGGATCTAATTTTAAAAAGAACAAGCTTATGATGCCCTACTATATTTCTGTATTATACAAATTATGGTAAATTTATTTACTCATTTTGATGGAAAGGGTTTATATTGTCGTCCTTGATAAAAAGAGTGAGGGGATTGAAAAGATGTACACGTTCTTATCCATTTATATTTCTTCCACAAAACCTTAATAGAAAAAGACTACTTCCTAAAAACAAGGAAGTAGGCTTTGTTATGTAATAAATTGTTTATTCATTACTTTTTAATTTCAAAATTAATCGTCCATTGGCCTTTTTGACTCGAAATGCTGTCTGTATTAAAGGATACATTCGATGAAGCAGGGATATATTGTGGCAGCTGCACCGTTACTGCGCCTTGATATTGCTGATTGCTGACTTTTTTATACCAGGCATCATTTCCTTGAACAAACTTATTTCCAATCGTAAAATCCGGTCTATTCATAAGGCTTTTCCCTTCCATCAATTGTCCTGACTTTGATTGAATCGTATAATACACCACCATCTCTTGGCCATAGTTCTTTATGGTGTAGTTATTAATCGTCAGTTTGATTCCGTTATGTTCTGCAGAACCAATTTCTGCAGCCAGAGTACTTTGGGAAGAAACCAATAAAAAACCTAAAGATAGAATTAAGGCAAATCCAGCTTTTGTAAACTTTGAAAAAAACCTCATAAATCGCCCTCCTAAATATTTAACTTCTTAATTTTTAAGGATAAAAAGATGAATATCCTTATTTATAGATTGTCTCCATTTTTAGTAAATATTCTTAATTGGTAATACCAAAAAACAGGATACAAGACCTCTCTAATTTTTAAGTAGATTCTGCCCTCTTTTTTGCATAATTAAGGCAGGTTTTACTCAATATAGAAAAAGTGGCGGGTCTAATTAATATAAGTATCTTCTTAATAGGGGAAACTTGAAAATATCCTAAAAAATGAGGCAATTAGGGGAATGATTTGACCACCCGAGAAATTATAGCATAGGAGGTCTTTTTTTGAAGTTGAAGCGCTATGTAAAATCGATCAGCGTAGCTTTTTTAGGATTAATGTTAGTTGCGGGGTGTCAGACGAAAAATGAAAATAAGCAAAAAACGACCGAGAAACAAACTACAGAAGCTAAAAAAGATACCGGCTTTCCAATTTGGGGATATAACTATCAACAAACCCGGAATGTCCCCTATACAAAAATAACAAAAGACAATGTAAAGAATTTAGGTATTGTCTGGCAATCAGATTTAGCAACTTGGGGTACAAAAGTCCAAAATGCCTCTGAGGACTATCCTGTTGTTAAAGATGGGGTGATGTATGTTACGACTTCCTTTAACCGAGTGTTTGCTATCAATGCTTCAAATGGAAAAAAGATTTGGGACTGGCAACCTCCTAAAGAGGTTCAAGATCATCTTAATAAAGCGGATCTCAGCCTTTTAGAAGTTGTCGCCAGCCGTGGTGTAGCGGTAGCAGAAGGAAATGTTTTTGTACTTATTGCAGATAATCGATTAGCCAAGCTTGATGCGAAAACAGGAAAATTAGTTAAAATGATTAATTTCTGGGATACGAAGAACATGAAAGGGGTTACACTTGAAAACCGTTATTATGAAACATCCGCCCCTATGTACTATAAAGGCAATGTCTATGTTGGAAGCAGCGGCGGTGATAATGGAATTCGCGGTTTTGTTATGGCTTTTAAAGCAAGCGATTTAAGTCCAGCCTGGGATCAGCCTTTCTGGACGGTTCCTGAGCAAGGGAAAGGCTGGGTAAAGGGGAAATTTATCGGGGGCGGCGCTGTCTGGAACCCGATGTCATTTGATCCGGATACTGATATGATGTATTTTGGCGTAGGGAATCCTGCACCTGACTTTTTTATCAAAGCTCGCCCGGGTAAAAATCCTTATACAGATTCGGTGGTTGCTCTTGATAGTAAAACCGGAAAATTTGTTTGGGCAAAATCAGAAGTCGAAAATGACGAGTGGGATTATGATGCTGCAGCGACTCCAATGGTTCTCAATGCTACCGTTGGCGGTAATAAAAAGAAAGTAGTTGTACATGGCGGTAAAAACGGAAAATGGTTTGCTTGGGATGCGAAAACAGGTGATACCATCTATGATGGCGTTCCATTTGTCAAAATCCAGCATTCACCGCTGACAACGGATGAGAAGACAGCTAAGCCTCAATGGCCTGGGGTGGAAGGCGGACAAAACTACGCCCCTGAAACTTATGATCCAACAACTAATTATGTCCTAATTCCAGGTATTAACGCGCCGTCCATCGGGGTGGCAGCGAAAGACGAAAAAGAATTAGAACAAAAAAATGGTTTATTCCCGGGGACTTCTGTTGTAATAACCCCGAAAGGTGCTGAGATATCCGGCACGATCACTGCTATTGATGTGAATACTGGTAAAAAGGTTTATCAAAATAAGATAAAACAACCGATGCGTGGAGGTTTCACAAGTACAGCATCTGGCCTTGCCTTCTACGGGGAGTTGGACGGAACCGTCAACGCAATGGATGTTAAAACCGGAAAAGTCTTATGGAATGCGAAAAGCGGTGGAGCACAGATTATGATGGCTCCGTCGATTTACGTGGAAAACGGGAAACAATTTGTAGTTTACGTAACCGGAACGAAGGTTGTTGCCTTTGGTCTTGGCGGTAAACTGTCAGCTACACCTGAAAAGAGTCCGCAAGGTTCAGGGAAAAATGATGATGCGAATCATGGCAGCCACGGAAATAAAGAAAAGCCTAAAAAGCAGCCGGCTAGTATGAATGCTGAAGCCATTTACAATAAGAGCTGTATATCCTGCCATGGTCAAAATCTTGAAGGAGGAGCCGGCCCTAGTCTAAAGCATGTTGGCTCATCGATGTCTGAACAGGAAATCGAAAAACAAATCATTAACGGAGGCGGAAGGATGCCTGGAGGCCTTGTTGATGCAGACCAAGCAAAAGTGTTAGCAAAATGGCTGGCCAATAAAAAGTAATAAACTTAGAACTCTATAGGTAGAAACAATGCAAAGACCTGAGTCCGTTTTAAAATCGACTCAGGTTTTTTGTTATTCATCAACAGGTTCTTGTCCTTTTTTGCTATCTATTGTAAAATTCCGTACCACTTTCGGACAACTATAAGTCGAAATTCTAGTTATTTTGAGGTATCAGCTGACATAAGATGATGGTGACAGGGAAAATTTGAAATCCCTTGAAAGCTGATAAACATTGGAAGTTCACGAAAAGGAGGGGATAACATGTGGGTTAAGCCTGAATATAAAGTAATTAATACCGCTTCTGAAGTGACCATGTATATCTACACCGGCAAGTAGCATAAACACTGCTTGCCTCTTTTGTATTTCTCATTAACGGTTTATAAAAAATCAACGGAGGTTATGCAAATGAGAAAGAGCCGTTACCTACTATCACTGATTGGTGCGATGATTGGATG
This sequence comes from Bacillus salipaludis, assembly GCF_030938565.1. Taxonomy (GTDB): domain Bacteria; phylum Bacillota; class Bacilli; order Bacillales; family Cytobacillaceae; genus Neobacillus; species Neobacillus salipaludis_A. Next base: position 782,003 of record NZ_JAVGVR010000001.1, read on the forward strand.
TGCAACAACTGGCGGGTGGCTGTTTGTCGACCTCTTGCTTCCTGACCCGGTGGGGGACTATATTTTATTTCCGTTAATGGGTCTGACCAATATCGCGATTGGGTGGCAAGTTGGGAGGTTATTGGGGAAACGGAAGGAAATGGGTAATAAAGATGCTCAAATCGCAAGCGAAAGGACTGAAGGCAAATTAGAATTAGAGTCTTAGGAACAGCAGCAGGAGGGGGATTTCCGCAGTGGAACTGTGCATGTCCAAACTGCCGCGGTGTTCGCGAAGAGAACCATGAATTTCAACCATTATTACAGTCTTCTCTTGCAGTAAGTGCCAATGACAAGGATTGGTACCTCATTAATGCAGGTCCGGATGTTCACAGACAGATTGAATCATTCTCTGTGCTGCATCCGGGCCCTGGAATAAGAGAGACCTCTCTCGCTGGTGTAATTTTAACAGATGCTGAACTCGATCATACAATTGGGCTGTTGTCACTGCGAGAGGGCTCTTTTCTGACCATTTACGGAACTGAGATTGTTAGAAAGTGTTTGCAGTCCGCTTTTCCGGTTTTCCCAATGCTAAAAAACTATTGCTCATGGGAATGGCAGTCTCTTCAGCCAAATATCGGGCAACGGGTAGGAGCTTTTGGAGAAGGGACGATAATCGTAGAAACAATCCCGGTGTCAAGAAAGCCACCGCTTTATGCCCAGTCAAATCTGAAGGATGAGCTGCCAGAAGACCTTTGGGAAGTTGGGTTGGTTCTTCATAATCAGAGTTCCGGCAAATGTCTTGCTTATTTCCCTACATTAGTAGACATCACTCCGGATTTAGAAGCTTGCCTGCGGAAAGCTGATATCTTAATGGTCGACGGCACCTTTTGGTCAGCAGAAGAATTGGTGAAGATGGGTGCGACTAAACGCGACGCAAGAAACATGGGGCATTTACCTATTAGTGGTTCGGGGGGATCGCGGAAAGGCTAGGATCATTCCCAGCCGAACGGAAAATTCTGATCCACATTAATAATAGCAACCCTATTTTGAAGAAGGACTCCAAGGAAAGACATACATTGGAGCGACTTGGTTTTGAGATTGCCTATGACGGAATGGAAGTGGAGGTGTGAGGATGCCGGAACAAGGTGGACTTATTAGCCAGAAAAAAATTCTGTATCAAAAAGGGGATTCACCTTGGACAAAGGATGAATTCACAGAGCGTTTAAAGGATGTGGGACGTTCTTTTTATCATGACAAACATCCTTTTCATTTGGCGATGCATCAAGGAAATTTACGCCGGGAACAAATTCGCGGCTGGGTGGCCAACCGATATTATTATCAGAAATCAGTTCCAGTAAAAGATGCAGCGATTCTGTCGATACTGCCGTCAAGGGAGTTAAGACGTGAATGGATTCAGCGAATTATTGATCATGATGGTACAGATGGAGAAGATGGCGGAATTGAAGCATGGCTTCGACTTGGAGAAGCTGTAGGGTTGTCAGGGAGGAAATAGAGCGCGAGGACCATGTTGTACCGGGCGTACGTTTCGCCGTTGACGCCTATGTGAACTTCGCACGGACAAAACCTTGGATTGAAGCGGTTGCCTCCTCGTTAACCGAATTGTTTTCACCTGATCTCATTTCGAAGCGGATGAAGATACTTGATCGTTTGTATCCATGGATTGACAGTAAAGGTTTTGAGTATTTTCAAAATCGCTTAACGCAAGCACCTCGCGATTCAGATTGCGCCCTTAAGCTTGTTTTGACTTATTGTCAATCTCCTGAAGAGCAAAAGCGCGCAGTCGAGGCCTTAAAATTCAAGTGTGATGTGTTGTGGGCACAGCTTGATGCTATTGAAAAGGCATATCCCTCTAATGGGTGACTGATATTTCTAGATTAAAAGATTGGTGGTGGAGCCAATTTTAACTAGCAGCATTCCAAAGCTCGCAGCAAAGGCGCGATTAAAGTTTGATAAAGTGAGAGAGAAGCAACTCCTCTTGTTACCGGAAAGAGTTGTGGTCCTAAACGAAACCGCTGCATCGATCCTTACGCTATGTGACGGGAGTCGATCGGTGCACACCATTGCTGAGGCTTTAAGGAGTTCATTACAGGCAGGATCAGAAGAAATGAGTACAGATGCTTTACCCGATTTAAATGAGATGAAAGAAGACATTTCCGAATTTCTTCGGGAGATGGAGGATCAAGGATGGGTGGTGATCCATAAACATGGAACAGTCGATTACCAAGAACAATAATGGGGTTGGACCACCGTTTTCACTTCTCGCGGAGTTGACCCATCGCTGTCCGTTGCATTGCCCCTATTGTTCAAACCCATTAAAAATGGCCGCGGAGACAATGGAGCTTACGACCCAAGATTGGTGCCGTGTCTTGTCAGAGGCTGCCGATTTAGGAGTGGTAGAGGTTCACTTTTCTGGTGGTGAACCACTCCTGCGTAATGACTTGGAGATCTTGATCCAACATGCAAATTCATTAGAGATGTACACTAATCTCATTACAAGCGGCATAGGTTTGACAACTGAAAAAGCCGCTCGGCTCAAAGCTGCTGGAATTGAAAATGTGCAGGTAAGCTTCCAGGCAGGGGAAGCGAAGCTTTCGGACTTCATTGGTGGATATAAAGCCTTTGAGAGGAAAAAGGAAGCGGCCATTGCGATAAAAGAAGCAAAGTTGCATTTATCATTAAATGTTGTGTTACACCGGATGAATCTTGATCATTTGAATGAAATTATTAAGCTAGCGGAGGAAATGGGAGCTGAGCGTCTGGAGCTAGCGAATACTCAGTATTATAACTGGGCTTTGCTCAATCGGGAGAGGCTGATGCCGAGCTGGGATCAGATTGAGCGTGCCAGTGAAATCTATGAAGCTGCTAAAGCACGTCTTGATAGAAAAATGGAAATCATTTGGGTTATTCCAGATTATTACGCTTCAGCACCGAAGCCTTGTATGGGAGGATGGGGTGCGATTGGTCTTACGGTGGCTCCGAATGGGGATGTTCTTCCTTGTCCAACTGCCGGAATGATAGAAAGCTTATCCTTTGAGAATGTTCGAGAGTCGTCCCTAGGGCAAATATGGTATAAATCAGGGGCCTTTAACCATTTCCGCGGTGAAGCATGGATGCCGGAACCTTGTCGTTCATGTGATTTGCGGCACCAAGACGGTGGCGGCTGCCGGTGCCAGGCTTTTGCTTTAACCGGAGATGCTAATGCAACCGATCCAGTCTGCCAATGGGCGCCGAAACATGATCTGATTGAGAAAGCTATAAAGGGTGCCAATAGCAACACCATGATACAGTCATCACCAATAATTTATCGGAGACATATTTTGAATAATCCTCTATCAAAATGACAAATACAAAAATAAATGAATGTAAAGTTGGTGCTAAAGGGAGCTGATACATAACCTTTGGCACTTTTTTTGTTTACGAAATATGGAATATTAAATTTTTCCTGATTTTTAGTAGCTCAAATGAGGAGTGGAGGGTAAAGGGCGAAAATTAGTGGGTAAAAAGGGGAAACCGGAATGTAAACTCTTTAAAGCGGTGGGTAAAGAACCAAAACCGGTGGGTAAACGAAATTAGGATGAATTTGGGGAATAATCAGGAGTTGGAAATTTAATGAAAATGGTAATTGTTGTTGTGAATAAATAACAATATGTTTTGGAACCCTTTTGAGTAGAACCACCCTAATAGAAAAGAAGTGGTAAGAGTGATGTTTAAGTTTAATAAGCAAATGGATACGGCATTCGGGCAAATCCATCCGTCAGCAAGAAAACTTATGCTAGTTAACGCATTAAGAAGCATTGGACAAGGCATGATGGTGGTTGAGCTGGCTTTATATCTTGATGCGCTGGGATGGGGCACCGCGGCAATTGGAAGTGTGCTTGCTGCCGGAGGGTTACTTGGTGTTGGACTAGCCCCAGTCATAGGTATCTATAGTGATCGATGGGGGAGAAAACCGTTTATCCTTGTTTCTGAACTAATAACTGCCGGATGTGCGTTGATTGGGGTATTATCTACAAACACTATCTTGTTATTTATGGCAATCACTTTTTCTGGTTTTGGAAAAGCGGATGCCGGTTCCCCAAGTCCGTGTGCCCCAGCGGAGCAGGCCTGGCTGGCGGCATTTATACCAAAAACGGAGCGTGGGAGATTATACAGTCTAAATAATGCGCTCAGCTTTTTCGGAATGACGGCGGGTGCAGCGCTAGCGGGGACCACAGCTTTATGGAAAAATATCCTGCTAGGAGGATCTTCTTATCGGCTTTTATTTATCTTTATCTTCATTCTATCGCTGATTACGGCTTCTATCATTTTAACCATTCGAGAAGAGAAGGTTAAGAGACAACAAGGTTACATAATGGAAAAGTCCGGGAATCAAGAAAAGAAGATCTTACACGAAGAAAATTCAGCAGTCATGAAATTGGCTGCTATTAACATCCTTAATGGGATTGCCATCGGACTGACAGGGCCGATGATGTCCTATTGGTTTGCGGCCAAATTCGGGGCAAGCAGTTCACAAATTGGCGGAACATTGGCCATCACCTTTTTTGTGACGGGTATGACCTCGATTTTACAAGCAAGATTATCCCACAAACACGGGACCATCCGATCTATTGTTTTGATTCGTTTTTTAGCCAGCCTAATGCTGATCCTAATGCCCTTACTCTCTTCCTATGCTCTTGTCTCAGTTTTGTATATAATTCGAACAGCTTTAAACCGAGGTACACAAGGAGCACAGCAAGCGTTAAGTGTAAGTTTGACTCGTGACATGCGCCGAGGCTTCGCTTCAAGCATCAATGTCTTTTCCATGAGGCTGCCTATGTCGGTTGGACCGTATATTTCCGGCTATCTTTTTGGACTAGGTTCACTGTCCCTGCCTTTTTATATTGCTTCCGGTTTACAATTGAGTTTTGCCTATCTATACGGAAAAGTCTTCAGCTCTTACGAGATTCGCATGAAATCACATACAACACCTGATGAGAGTGCATCAAATAATTTACTATACCTGTTAAATAAAAAGATGTGAAACCAATAGTGATTTCACATCTTTTTTGTAATCCAATTTGGTATAGAATTCGATAATGATGCTCACCTTATTCTACATCACTTTTTGTATGGTACAAATAAAAAAACACCCCTTTTTAGGGGTGTGAAGATAATTGGTTACGCCTTAATTTCACTATGAGTATAGCCCTTATCAGAAAGAGAAATTTCAAACCATTGGTATTTTGTAGATTTAAACCAATCATAATGAGGCAAATAAATCACATAGCTTAATAGCCCCTCAGCATCGAGGATTGATTTAAAAATTTTAGCGGTTCCATATCCAAACGTCCGATCAAGATACCCTTCAAGCCCTTCTCTAAGGATCCTTTTTCTGTTCTCTTTTTCTTCATGATTTAACTCAAACAACCCGTTAATAAAAGCACTCAACAGAAAAATTGTAATCGGGATTAAAACTACAAAAACGATAAACTTTAACAACTAAAACCGCCTCCTAAATTTCCCTTTAGACTTATCTGTATTTGATTATGCCATCTCCTACCTATAAATGGTGTTACAAATAATCGAACATTTTAAAGAGCTGATTTTAGGTTGAAGGATTAAAATTTATCTGGTTTTAAGAGGGAGGGAAAAGAAAGTCAGTTTCATTGCCCGATGTAATGAAAAAGCTCTCATGTGTGCTAATGTTCTAGGGGTGCTGGCTACTCAATTTAAGGGGGATTGGGAGGGGATACCTGCCTTGGATGAGTTAAATGGAAACGGAAGAGAAGTTGTTTCGCGATAAAGCAGTAGACTAGTTGGGAAGGTCTCTTACGGAGGACTTCCTTTTGTTTTACTGAAGATGAAATAAAAAAGATATAAAACCGGATTGGTTTTACATCTTTACTTGAATTCATTCATTATAAAATCTCATCCCCGCAATACTGACTAATCAGCTTCACAGCCCTCGTTTGGCTGATATTTAAATCTTTAGCCACTCTTCTTGAGCTTTTATGTTTTTTATAGGATTGTACAACAAGCGTTTTCTTCACATGCTCAATCGCATCATCAAGATTGTCAGGCAGGATATGCTGCGTGTGGGGTTTTATGTTTTTTAAGATTAAATCAGGTAGTTCGCTTGTATGGATGATGGAATCACTGGTGACTACCAATCTCTCCATCACATTTTCAAGCTGGCGGATATTACCTGGCCAGGAATACAAAAAAAATAGGTCCAAGCATTCCTGCGAGATGATTTTATTCATTTCGTATTTTTTATTAAATTTATATAAGAAATTATAGGTTAACGGAATAATATCTTCTCTTCGTTCCCTTAGCGGTGGAAGCTGGATATCAATAATATTTAGGCGGTAAAATAAGTCCTCGCGAAACTGGTTTTTATGCACCATGTCAATTAAATCACGGTTAGTTGCGGCGATAATCCGGACATCTACTTCTTTCATTTCCTGTCCGCCAATTGGCAGGAACTGTTTTTCCTGAATGACTTGGAGAAGCTTAGCTTGGAGGGACAAAGGCATTTCGCCGATTTCATCGAGGAATAATGTGCCTTTATCTGCAATTTCAAGCAAGCCTTTTTTTCCGTACTTACTTGCCCCAGTAAAGGCCCCTTGGGTATATCCGAAAAGCTCCGATTCAAGTAAATCCTCTGGCAAAGCAGCACAGTTTATTTTTAAGAAGGTTTTGTCACTTCGTTTGCTGATGTTATGGATGTAATGAGCCAGTACCCCCTTACCAGTACCCGATTCACCTTGAACTAAAATCGTTGAATCGACCTTAGCGATTTTTTCACACACCTTTAAAATATCTTTCATTTTTTCACAATTGGTGATGGGGGTAGCACTGTTAGGATTGCCGGAAGGTATTACTTCTTCTTTTTCCGTTTTAATAGTTTTATAGTTTTGCAGCGCTTGAGATGTCGTCACAACGAATTCAATTTCATTTTGATCATTTAATATAGGGACGGCTGTGGTTAGTAACTCCGCTCCTAAATAGGTTGTCTGTTTCATACTAACGGTTCTCTTTTCCTTAAATACTGAAGGGACGATTGAAGGTTTCCAGTATCCTTTTTCAAATAATTCAATGTTATATTTCCCCACAACATCATCAGGTTTTAACCCGTAATGTCTTTCGCAGGCACTATTAACGAAAATGATTCGTTGTTGTGCATCTATCACGAAGATTTCATCAGATGAATAATCAAGTATTTTTTTGAGTGTATCAACAGTGATTTCGAACGGACTTTGTGTTTCAGAAACCATTCAAGATTCCTCCATTACAAGATGAGTTGATTATAATTCAAATGAGTTGAAAACAACTCGGTTTTGAACAAAGTTTGAACAAATTTCGAAAGAAAATTGACAGTTTTCAAGGTAATTCAACTATTTATAGTTTTGGCACGTTACTTGCATTAATTAATAGTGAGTGTCGTTAGACATGGATGAGAAATCTCATTGAATTAATTAAACAAAATTTTCATTATCTTGTAAACGCTTAATTATTACTATTGTCATGTTGTATTTTGGGATTTCAAAGGTGAATTGAAAATGACTCATTTTAAAAATTGATTTTGAAGGGAGAGAGGGCCTTCAAACAGCCTGAAATATTTCTTAGAAACATAATTTTATTAAAAAAATGATGAATGATTAGAGGAGGAAAATTAAAATGGCAACTTATAATGAAGTACAAAACAAAGCAAATCGAACGTTTGAAAGAACATTATCCTATGATTTATATACAGACCCAAAAGTGCTAGAACAAGAAATGAATGATGTATTTGCTAAATCATGGCAGTTGGTCGGCCATGTGAGCCAGTTAGAAAAACCAGGGCAATTTTTTACTACTGATGTTGCAGGTGAGCCGATTATTGTTACTCGTGGGATGGACGAGGTCATTCGCGCTTTTTATAATGTTTGTCCACACCGTGCCACAAAGCTAGAAAAAAATGAATCGGGACAAAAGAAGATTCTTCAATGTGGCTACCATGGCTGGACATTCCGTTTAAATGGAGAATTGAATAAAGCTCCTAACTTTACCGGAGAAGATGCCCATTGTGTCAGCGACCGCTGCTTAAGATCTGTAAGAATGGAAATTTTGGAGTCATTAATATTCGTTAACCTTGATGATAACGCAAAAACTTTACAAGAAACATACGGTGATTTCTTTGACCGCTTAAGCAAGTTTCCATTCCTAGGAGAGTTAAAAAGAATCAATCAAAAAACACGTGTAATCAAAGCGAACTGGAAGGCGTTCATTGATAACTATTTAGAGTGTGACCATTGCCATGTTGCCCACCCAAGCTTTGTTGCCACTTTGGATATGAAAAACTACCAAATTGTTACATGCCAAAACTACTCCGTTCAAGGATCAATGATTAAGCCGGATAAAACAATGGGAACAACGGATTTGAATGAAGCTGAAATGCAGGGTGGAGAGTTCTATTGGTTATGGCCAAACTTGATGGTAACCATTTATCCAGGACCAGCAAATATGGCAACGATTCAAATGATTCCAATTGATCATGAAAATACTTTAGCAGTTTATACTTACTACTTTAGAGATGAAAACCTAACACAAGAAGAAAAAGATTTGGTTACATTTGCGGAACAAGTAAGACAGGAAGATGTTGACTTAGTAGAATTAGAGCAAATTGGATTCCGTTCCCGTGCCTTTAACCAAGGAGTATATTCCCAATCAGAAAAGGCAATTGTTCAATTTCACGAAATGGTATTGGAGGCGTTAGGACGATGACAAATGTAAAAGTTGTAGAAAAGAAGCACTTATTTATTAATGGTCGAGATGTAGAGGCTGACAACTATGCACCGCTCTATTCTCCTTATTCTGATGAAGTAATCGCTGACATCGCCATGGCGGATGAGCACTTAACAAAAGAGGCCATCAAGGCAGCACAGGAAGCGTTTCTAGTAATCTCAAAAATGGCAGCATTTGAGCGGTCAGCTATTCTGGAAAAAGTGGTAGAATTATTAAAAGAAAGAGCGGACGAAGCGGCAGAAGTGATCGCTATTGAATCAGCAAAACCTATTTCTTTTGCAAAAGGCGAAGTTACCAGAACAATTGAAACATATAAGTTTGCCGCAGAAGAAGCGAAAAGAATTCATGGAGAAACCATTCCCTTTGATGCTGCACCAGGCGGGGTCGGAAGAATTGGTTATACCGTTCGTAAACCAATTGGCGTGATCGGGGCTATTACACCGTTTAACTTTCCTATGAATCTAGTGGCCCATAAGGTGGGTCCAGCGATTGCTTCGGGAAATTCTATCGTATTGAAGCCTGCATCACAAACTCCTTTATCTGCTCTATACATCGCAGAGCTTTTCAAAGAAGCCGGTTTACCAGACGGAGTATTGAATGTCGTGACAGGGTCAGGTTCAGTAGTTGGTGAGGCGATTATAAAAGATGACCGTGTACAAATGATTACCTTTACAGGAAGTCCAGCGGTCGGAATTGGCATTCGCAATAAAGCTGGTTTGAAGAAAACCACTTTGGAACTTGGATCAAATGCTGCAGTCATTTTAGATAAAGATACGAATATTGATCAGGTCATTGACCGCTGCATCTTGGGGGCCTTTTCAAATCAAGGCCAGGTATGTATCTCCCTTCAGCGCGTCTACGCCCATGAAGAGGTATATGATCAATTTGTTGAAAAATTTGTGGAAGCGGCGAAGCAATTAAAGGTAGGAAATCCACTAGATCCAGAAACCTATATTTCTTCGTTAATTTCGAAAAAAGAAACAGAGCGGGCACTAAGCTGGATTGAAGAAGCTAAACAAAACGACGCAGTGGTTTTAGCCGGTGGAAAACTAAAAGATGGTATTTTAGAGCCAACCGTAATTACGAATGTTGATCCGCTGTTAAAAGTCTCTTGCCAAGAGGTATTTGCTCCAGTCGTGATTGTTAATAAAGTGAAATCGGTAGAAGAAGCGATTGGCTACGTAAATAATTCCAGATACGGGCTGCAAGCTGGTGTTTATACGAAAAATATTGATCATGCGCTATTTGCTAGTGAAGCTCTTGAAGTAGGGGCTGTAATGATCAATGATATCCCAACCTTCCGGGTAGATAACATGCCATACGGCGGTGTAAAAGAGAGCGGTACCGGACGTGAAGGGCTCAAATATGCAGTAGAAGAGATGACTGAAATGAAATTAATTGTTTGGAACAGAGGCGATAAGTAATGAGCATATATAAAATTGCCGTGATCCCGGGAGATGGGATTGGCCCTGAAGTTCTCCAGGAGGGAATTAAGGTTTTAAATAAAATTGCTGAATTGGACGCTTCTCTCCAATTTGAATATACGTATTTTCCGTGGGGCTGTGAGTATTACACGAAGCACGGTGTGATGATGGATGCCGACGGAATTGAGAAATTACAAAACTACGATGCAATTTTTCTTGGGGCTGTCGGGTATCCAGGTGTCCCTGATCATATTTCATTATGGGATTTACTTTTAAGGATTAGAAAAGGCTTTGATCAATATATTAATATCCGTCCGATTAAGTTAATTAAAGGTGCGACATGTCCATTGAAGGACGTGAAGCGGGAAGATGTGGACATGCTGTTTATCCGCGAAAATAGTGAGGGTGAATATGCAGGAGCTGGAGATTGGTTATTTAAAGGCCAAGAGAACGAAGTGGTCCTGCAAACCGGTGTCTTTTCCCGAAAAGGAACAGAACGCGTCATCCGCTATGCGTTTGAAACCGCAAGAAAAGAAGGAAAATCGCTTACGAGCATTAGTAAGGGCAATGCTTTGAACTATTCAATGGTTTTCTGGGACCAGGTTTTTGAAGAAGTAGGCAAAGATTATCCGGATGTGAAAACCGCGTCCTATCTTGTTGATGCGGCAGCGATGTTAATGATTCACGATCCGAAGCGCTTTGAGGTCGTTGTTACTTCTAATTTATTTGGCGATATATTAACCGATTTGGGTGCAGCATTGGCCGGGGGGATTGGACTTGCAGCAGGTGCGAATATCAATCCGGAAAGAACGTATCCATCGATGTTTGAACCGATTCATGGGTCTGCTCCGGATATTGCCGGCAAAGGTCTTGCCAATCCATTAGCAACGATTTGGTCCGCCAGCCAACTGCTCGACTTTTTAGGCTATGAACAGTACGGAAAATTAGTTATTGATGCCATTGAGGAGCTGCTTGTTGAGGGTGAAGTGCTGACACCTGATATGAAGGGGACAGCTTTAACATCTGAAGTTGGTGACAGAGCTGTAGAGATTATTCAATCAATTGTTTCTTTAAAGGCTTAATTTATATTAGGGTTGCTTGTTTTATGGGAGAAGTTAAAATAAAGTAACATTCATCCCCTTCTAATTCTGTTCGAATATAGAAGGGGGACTTTTTTTAACACCAATTATCTGATTATAAAAAAAATTCATTATTCATTTTATTGAAACCGCCTACATGATTTTTAGATAGACACTTTCTTGGAAATTCACATTGGAGAGGAATTTGCTTATGAAGAAATGGATTGCTTTTCTGACCATCCTGCCTGCAATTGGATCATTAACCGTGGTTAATAAAATTGAACCTTATGTTTTCGGCTTACCGTTTATTGTTTTTTGGTCAACATTATGGCTAATTCTCACTTCGGTATGTTTGATTGCCTGTAACATCATGTATGATCGAAAGGAGCAAAAATAAATGAACAGCTCCATTATTATTATTGGTTTAACATTATGCTTAGCTATTTACCTTGGAATTAAAGCAAGAAAAGGGCGGGATATGAAGCTCGAACAGTGGGCCGTTGCAGAGAGAAATTTTGGTTCACTCATTATGTTTGTTTTAATGGCTGGAGAAATGTTTTCAACCTTCATTTTCTTAGGTGCAAGCGGAGGAGCCTACCGTATGGGAGGTCCTACGATTTATGTTTTTTGTGCCATAACCTATGTCATTCCTTTTTGGATCCTACCTCCAATTTGGCGCTACGCTAAAAAACACAATCTTATCACTCAATCCGATTTCTTTGCTAAAAAATATCAGAGTAAGAATTTAGGGTTACTTGTTGCGATAATCGGTGTGATTTCGATGATCCCATATATTGTTTTACAATTAAAAGGCTTTCAAATTATCGTTTCTGAAGCTTCTTACGGAGCAATTCCTCCGAAGATCGCCGTATGGATTGGCCTGATTGCGGTGACGATTTTCGTTTATATCTCAGGTATTCACGGATCTGCATGGACAGCTGTCTTAAAGGATATTCTCATGCTTACTGTCATTCTCTTTTTAGGATTCTATTTGCCATTTCATTACTACGGTGGAATCCAGCCGATGTTTGAGACACTAGATAAAGCGAAACCGGGATTCCTATTAATGCCTGACAAAGGGTTAAGTATTTCTTGGTATGTCTCGATCTGTTTGACGATTGCATTAGGTCAATATATGTGGCCGCATTGCTTTGGTGCCAGCTTATCTTCTAAAAGTGAGGCAGCCTTAAGGAAAAACACGGCGATTTTACCTTTGTATCAAATCGTTCTTGTCTTTATTCTATTTATTGGATTTACAGCGGTATTGCAAATCCCTAATTTGGAAGGCACAGCTTCGGACTTAGCCTTGTTCAAAATTGCTAAAGCCTCGCTGCCTCCTTGGTTTATCGGTGTAATAGGAGCAGCCGGATTACTTGCAGCTCTCATTCCGTGTTCCTTACTAATCCTAACGGCATCAACGCTTCTTTCAAAAAATATTTATAAACACTTTAAACCGAATACATCAGAGCAAAAACTTGCAAAATTAACACGAATTTTTGTTCCGGTCCTTGCTCTAATTTCTTTGTTTTTTACCTTCTATGGCGGCAACACGATGATTGCATTGCTGACGATGGCATATAGCTTTGTTCTACAGTTATTCCCGCCGCTTGCTTTTAGTTTCATGAAGAAAAATCCGGTCAGTAAGGTTGGTGCTGCCATAGGAATGGTTGTTGGGGTGGCAATTGTCGCTTACCAGACGATTCAAGGCACAACAATGGCTACGATGTTTCCAAGTGCGCCACACTTCATTCAGGACTTAGACATCGGGGTCGTTGCGATTTTAGTCAATACGGTTGTTATGCTTGCTGTCAGCCTATTTACCAAAAAAGTTGCTGCTATCCAGGAAGAGCCTATCAGCCAAGTGAGTAACCTATAGGAAAGGTGTGGTGATCCCATGGAGTCTGGTGACTCATGGGATCGTATTTTTTGAGGGTGAATTTAGAAAGAAAATGAGGTCTTTAAAAATGAAACCAATTCAGATTCTAGTTGAAAAAAATGTTCCATGTGAAATGAGAGATGGTGTAATCCTTTATGCAGATATTTATCGTCCAAATGAGGAAGGGACCTTTCCGGTTCTGTTAACAAGGCTTCCGTATAGTAAGGATTTACCTCATTATTCACATCGTTACTTAGATACAAACCGCCTTGTAGAGAATGGCTTTGTAGTGATTATTCAAGATGTGAGAGGGCGGTTTCAATCGGAAGGGGAATTCCAATCTTTTAGACAGGAAGCGAATGATGGGTATGATACGGTGGAATGGGCAGCATCTCTGCCATTTTCTACTGGAAAGGTTGGCATGTTTGGCATGTCCTATTATGGATATACCCAGCTGATGGCAGCAACAAAGAGGCCGCCACACTTAGCTGCTATTTTTCCTGCTATGACGTTGAATGACCAAAGAAATGGTGCTTCCTACCGAAACGGCGTTTACCAGCCGGGATTTACGGAAACTTGGACGCTTGAATCCATTGCACCTGATTTACTTATGCGAAAGTATGGAGAGCCAAAAAAAAGAGCAGATGCATTAAGAAGTCTTGCTGATCAGCTTAATAAATTGGACGAACTATACCAGTTTGCCCCGGTGAATCAATGGTTGCCCTTAAAGGAACTTAAGGTTGCTGAATTTTTTTTCGAAGAGTTGGAACACCCGATTGAAGATGATGATTATTGGAAGGAATCTAGTATTATCGATAAGTATGAAGACTTGCAGATTCCAGCCTATCATTTAGGTGGCTGGTATGATTGCTTTATTGGCCCGACCTTAACCAATTACTCAGAGATGACCAAAACGGGAAAACACCAAAAACTGATTGTCGGACCGTGGGGGCATGGATATTTTGCTTCTATTCAAGGCGAATGCTCCTTCGGTGTGCACGCTTCGGGTGATTGGATAGATTTAGGTGGGAATATCACAGACCTCCATATTCGCTGGTTTAATCATTGGTTAAAGGGAATCGATATTGGTTTGGAAGCAGAACCGCCGGTTAGAATTTTTGTCATGGGCATCAATGAATGGCGGGACGAATGGGAATGGCCGCTTGCACGAACCCAATATACCAATTTCTATTTGCATAGTAGCGGAAAAGCCAATACGAAAAATGGTGATGGAGAGCTTTCGCTGATGTGCCCTGTGGATGAAGCCTTTGATTCCTATTTATACGACCCAAAAAACCCTGTACCAACAAAAGGTGGAAGTACTCTATTTGCCGGTCCGCTGACAATGGGGCCGTTTGATCAACGTGAAATAGAAGAACGAGAAGATGTGCTTGTTTATTCAACTGAGCCATTAACTGAAGCAATAGAAGTGACAGGCCAGGTAAAGGTGAAACTGTGGGCTTCCACTGATGCAAAGGATACGGATTTTACTGCTAAACTCGTCGATACGGCTCCCGATGGAAAGGCTTTAATTTTAACGGAGGGAATTGTTAACGCAAAATACCGGAATGGCTTTCAGCCCGAAAAAGAATTGACGGGTGAAGTGGTGGAGTATGAAATCGATCTTTGGGCTACAAGCAATGTATTTCTCCAAGGGCATCGAATCACGCTTGAAATTTCTTCAAGCAGCTCTCCGCATTATTTGCCAAATCCAAATACAGGAAATTCATTGGTTGAGAGCAAACAGACAAGAACTGCCAAGCAAACCATTTTTCATAATGAACAATATCCTTCCAAGCTAATACTACCAGTTGTTCCGGTAGATAAATAATAATCAAGCAAAGCTGCTTCCTTGTAAGCGGCTTTTTTGCATTATTTGTAAGTTTTTACAGGATTTATTCAGAATTTATAGAATAAATATGGATGATGCAATCATTTGGTGTATGTAAGAAAGAGGAGGATTTAAAATGTCCCTTGAAAATATGAATCCAACCATTGAAAGAATACTTGCGAATATTGAAAAAGTGATGATCGGAAAGCGAAGCGTCGCAGAACTTAGCCTTGTTTCCCTACTAGCTGGAGGTCATGTCCTTTTAGAAGATGTACCAGGTGTCGGGAAGACGATGATGGTGCGGGCGCTTGCCAAATCTGTAGACGCAAAGTTCCGCAGAATACAATTCACCCCTGATTTATTACCGTCAGATGTTACGGGAATCTCGATTTACAATCCAAAAGAAATGGAATTTCAATTCCGTCCTGGTCCCTTAATGGGAAATATTATCCTTGCAGATGAAATTAACCGGACATCACCGAAAACCCAATCTGCCCTTTTGGAAGGGATGGAGGAAGCAAGTATAACGATTGATGGTGTTACCCATAGGCTCGAAAAGCCGTTTTTTGTGATGGCAACACAGAATCCAATTGAATATGAAGGGACCTACCCGCTCCCGGAGGCACAGCTTGACCGCTTTTTACTAAAAATGAAAATGGGCTATCCCGACTTGGGGGAGGAAATAGAGGTATTAAACCGGGCCCAAAAAGTTCCGCCGATTGATGAACTAGAATCGGTAATTGACCTCGCAGGTCTGCTTTTATTGCAACAGGAAATTAAAGAGGTGTTTATCGATGATACGATGAAGCGGTATATTGTCGAAGTGGTCAGTCGAACAAGGGGCCATGGCAGTGTTTATCTGGGGGCAAGTCCAAGGGGATCAATCGCCTTAATGAAAGTTGCTCAAGCGTATGCCTTTATGTACGGGCGTGACTTTGTTCTTCCTGATGATATTCAATATTTAGCCCCATTCGTCCTATCCCATCGGATTATTTTAAAATCTGAAGCCAAATTCGAAGGGATTTCCGCAGAAGAAGTTATTAGCGGGATCGTTGGAAGAGTTCCAGTTCCGGTTCAAAGGCTTGTGAAATAAATGAAGAAAATAGCCACTTTTTTAAAAAAGGTTTGGAAGTTTACGGTTTTATTTTTCTTGAGTCTCTTAACCTTTTCTTACGCAATGTTTCAAGGAGAATTTGTCAGCTGGTTTTTATTTTACAGCTTTTTGCCCTTTGGTTTCTATTGCTTAGCCTTATCCTTTTATTCCCTGAAGGACATGACAGTAATTAGAGAAATTCCAAAATCTGATTACAATGCAGGTGAACCATTAAAGGTTAAAATCACCCTCCGAAGGGGATCATCTTTTCCGTTGTTCTACCTGATGGCTGCCGACCAACTAAGAGAAAAATTTTCCCCATTAAAAAACGCACTCCTCATTGCTGGTATGAAAAAAGAGCTTTCCTATGAATATATCATTGATGTACTGCCGAGAGGTGAGCATCTTTTTCAATCGATTAAAGTAAGAATCGGCGATCCGCTTGGTTTAATCGAGAAGGAAAAGGTCTTTACAGTTGAAAATAAAATCATCGTTTACCCTGCCTATTCAGAGCTCCTGTACCGTCCGTTTGAAAACCACTATGATCAGGGGATGACTGCTTCAAGGGAGCGGGTACAGCGCGATACATCCATGGCAATTGGAGTAAGGGACTACCAGCCGGGGGACCGGTTTTCCTGGATTAACTGGAAGGCATCCGCCAAACGGAATGAAATCATGACAAAGGAATTTGAGCAACGGCAATCGCATGATGTGTTTGTTGTTATGGATTGTGTGCCGGACCCACGCTTTGAAGCGATGGTTTCCTTTACTGCTTCACTTTTAAGGGCAGTTTTAAAAAAAGGAGCGCAAACGGGTCTGTTAACAATTAGTCAGGAAAGAGCCTCTTTTCCCATTCGTGGGGGAGAGCAGCATCTCCAACAGCTTTTTTATCACCTCGCAAAAATTGAAGCCAAAAGCGTTTCTACTTTGGAAAAAGTGTTAGAAATGGATGGGGTATTTATTCAGCAATCGCTATCATTTATGGTGGTAACCGCAAAATTGAACAAACCACTTATTGAAAAGGCAAGCTTTCTTGGTCGAAGAAAGGGCTCAACCACCATTTTTCTTATCAAAGCTGAAAAAGAATCGCCAACTGAAAATGAACGGTCGCTCATCGCGATTGCAAATGCTCGCGGGGTTCGAATTATTATGATTCATGAAGGGGACTTCAGCCAAGCTTTCTCGGAGGTGAGTTTCCGTTGAAAAATCGGGACATTTCAACACTTTTATTATATGCATTGGGTTTTTTCCTTTTGTGGGAGTGGCTTCGGCCAATTGAACAATTAACCGATACGAGCCATATTTGGATCTTTATAGTGTTCTTACTATTATCAATTGTGATGTCATTTTATCGAATAAAATGGATCTTGTCGTTTTTGATAAAAGTATTCTATGTGTTTTTTTCAATCAATCGACTTTATTACCAGGAAGGCTTTTTGCACCTGGGCTGGCTGACTGCGTTTTTGGCTGATTTGAAAAATAACACTGCCTTCCTTTTTGCAAGAAATTGGAATAACTTATCGGATGAATTCCGTTCTTTCTTATTTTTTATTCTATTGTGGTTAATGGTGTATTTACTCCACTATTGGCTGTTAAAACGTCAAAGAATTTTTATCTTTTTCTTCATGACGTTAATCTACATTACCGTTTTGGATACCTTTACACCCTACAGTGCAAATACAGCGATCGTTCGAACGGTTGTGGTCGGTTTTACTATAATGGGAATGCTCACCTTTTACCGGATGCTTGCAAAAGAAAAAATCAATAAAAAATATGCTACGCCAAGAAAATGGATGATACCCCTTGCCGGGATGATTGCCTTTAGTGTCCTTGTTGGGATTGCTGCACCAAAGGCTGCTCCAATCTGGCCTGACCCTGTTCCGTATTTAAAAGGAGACAAGAAATACCACAATGATGATAAAAGTGGGGGAATCCAAAGGATTGGCTATGGAACGAATGATGCCCAACTTGGGGGCCCTTTTTTGGGCGATAATAAAACTGTTTTTCGCATTGAAGCAAATGGGAAGAATTATTGGAAAGTGGAGACCAAGGATACTTATACCGGAAAGGGCTGGGTGTTATCACCAGGATCTGAAATCATTCCATTTAGCGAAGGGGATTTTGTACCCGTATATCCATTGGGTAAGACTGTACAAACGGAGAAGGAACAGGCGAGAGTATTCCCGGTTCAGGATTACCAATACCCTCATGTGATCTATCCTGCAGGAATTAGGAAAATCTTAAATTTCTATCCTAATCTTGGGGGCGGAATTTCGTTTAATATCGATACAACAATGGAACGAATTGTTGCGGTTACTAGTTATGATAAACCGATTATACCGAATCTTTATACAATTGTTTTTGACATTCCGAAATATCGGGCAATTGAATTAAGGAAAACAAAGAAGTTTGACCCTAAAGTGATGGACCCTATTTTGTACAAAAAATATACACAGCTGCCTGAGGAGCTTCCACAAAGGGTTACACAATTAGCCAAGAAGATTACCTCGAAGGAAACCAATTGGTTTGACAAGGCAAAAGCGGTGGAGAAATATTTTAGTCGGATGGAATACACCTATGAACAAAAGGATGTCGCTATTCCAGGGATGGATGATGATTATGTCGACCAATTTTTGTTTGAGACGAAAAAAGGCTATTGCGATAATTTTTCAACCTCTATGGCAGTGATGATGCGGACGTTAGGAATTCCAACACGCTGGGTAAAAGGGTACACGGGCGGAGAATTTTTGCAATATAGCAAGCAGGATCCTTCTAAACAGATTTACGAAATTACCAATAATAATGCCCATTCATGGGTAGAGGTTTTCTTACCAAACCAAGGATGGGTTCCGTTTGAACCGACGAAGGGTTTTTCAAATGATGTTTCAATCAGCTATTTAGTTGGCTCAACTAGCTCAAGCGGTACCTTAAGAACGGAAGTACCTGCAATGAAACCAGTAAAGAAACCGCTGGATGAAAAGGAAAATGTGAAGAGTTCTGGAAACACAGACCAAAAGGGCTTTCTAAAGAACATCAATGTATTTTTTAAAAATCATTGGAAGCCGCTGGTGCTCATTCTGTTGGTTGTTTTAGGAGTTTCAGGGATTCTTTATCGAATTCGCGGAAAATGGTATCCATATCTCTTGCTCCTAAAATTCCGTTTTAGGAAAAAGGATGAAAATATTGGTTATGCCTACTTAATTTTATTAAAACAGCTTGAGAGATACGGAATTACCCGGAAGGAAAATCAAACATTAAGGAATTATGCCCGTTATGTTGACTCATTCTTTTCAACGAATGAAATGACACGTTTGACCTCAAAATATGAACAGTATCTCTATCATAATCAGCTGCCTGAAGGAAGTTGGAAGGAAGCTTGTGAATTGTGGGAAAATTTAATTAAAAAGACAATCGCTTGAACAAAAAACGACAAATTGCTACAATAAGGTTTAATTCAATAAGGTTCGTTTTACGTTACCTTCATATATCCTCGATGATAGGGTTCGAGAGTCTCTACCGGGCTGCCGTAAATGGCCCGACTATGAAGGCAGAAAGTTTTTGAACGATTTTGCGAGAAAACTAGAATTCTGCCTTCCTATTTTTTTTGGTTGGAGAAAGCTAGTTTTCTTTTTTTTATTTATTTTTTTCATTTGTAGTAAAAACTAATTAAAATTACATGAAATTAAAAAGAGGTGGCCGCATTGTCAGGTAAACAGGATATGATAGTTGTTTTAGATTTTGGAAGCCAGTATAACCAGCTTATTACCCGCCGAATTCGTGAATTTGGTGTGTATAGTGAGCTACATCCCCACACAATTACCGTAGAGGAAATCAAAAAATTGAATCCAAAAGGGATTATTTTCTCAGGTGGTCCAAATAGTGTTTATGATGAGAACTCCTTCCGGTGTGATGAAGGGATTTTTGAAATGGGTCTGCCGATTCTGGGGATTTGTTATGGGATGCAGTTAATGACCGTTCATTTTGAAGGCAAAGTCGAAAAAGCAAAGCAGCGTGAATATGGAAAAGCAACAATGACGATTCATAATCAATCTGCCTTATATAAGGATCTTCCAAATGAGCAGGTGGTTTGGATGAGCCATGGTGATTTGGTGGTTGAAGCACCTGCTGGCTTTACTGTAGACGGAACAAATCCACACTGTCCGATTGCGGCCATGAGTGATGAAGCAAGAAAACTTTATGCTGTACAATTCCATCCGGAGGTTCGTCATTCCGTTTATGGAAACGACCTTCTGAAAAATTTTGTTTTCAATGTTTGTGATTGCAGTGGCGATTGGTCGATGGAAAACTATATCGAAATGGAAATGGAGAAAATCCGTCAGACTGTCGGTAACAAAAAAGTCCTATGTGCTCTTAGCGGCGGTGTAGATTCATCTGTTGTGGCTGTTTTAATCCACAAAGCGATAGGCGATCAGTTGACATGTATTTTTGTTGATCACGGATTACTTCGTAAAAACGAAGCGGAGAGCGTTATGAAAACTTTCTCCGAAGGTTTCCATATGAATGTCATCAAGGTTGATGCAAAGGATCGCTTCCTTTCCAAATTGGAAGGCGTCTCAGATCCTGAGAAGAAACGTAAAATTATCGGTAACGAATTTATCTATGTTTTTGATGATGAAGCAACGAAGCTTGAAGGAATTGAGTTCTTAGCGCAGGGAACGCTTTATACCGATATTATTGAAAGTGGGACAGCAACAGCGCAAACGATTAAGTCCCACCATAATGTCGGCGGTCTGCCTGAAGATATGCAGTTTAAATTAATTGAACCATTAAATACCCTTTTTAAAGATGAAGTCCGTGCTCTCGGAACTGAGCTTGGAATTCCGGATGATATCGTTTGGCGTCAGCCATTCCCAGGTCCGGGTCTTGGTATTCGGGTATTAGGGGCGATTTCTGAAGATAAATTAGAGATTGTTCGTGAATCTGATTGGATTTTACGTGAAGAAATTAAAAAGGCTGGCTTAGATCGCGAAATTTGGCAATACTTCACTGTCCTTCCAGACGTTCGCAGTGTTGGGGTTATGGGGGATACTAGAACGTATGATTACACGATTGGTATTCGTGCTGTAACCTCGATCGATGGGATGACATCCGATTGGGCGCGGATTCCGTGGGATGTACTTGAAGTTATTTCAACCAGAATCGTCAATGAAGTTGCCCATGTAAACCGGGTGGTCTATGATATTACAAGCAAGCCGCCAGCTACGATTGAATGGGAATAAGGTGAAACTTTAATCAGTGGGGGCTTCCCCACTGATTTTTTAGTTGTACCAATCGGATAATTAAATAAATGTTGGAAAATACGAATGTTTTTATTTATAAAATAAAAAACGTTCGTATTTTTTATTGACAGAAGACCTCACCCTTGATATGATACTAACGTACTAAATATTTGTCATATTGTGTCGTATAATCTTGGGAATAGGGCCCAAAAGTTTCTACCGAGCTACCGTAAATAGCTTGACTACGAGGCGAGTTTTTAATAGGGGATTTTTGTCCTTTTGTTATTTACATATGCCTTTTGTCAACGTTTCGGTGGATACCGGAGCGTTTTTTGGTGATTTTATTAGATAAAGGATCAATTAGGGGGTAAATAGGTTGAAAAACTATTTTGAGTTTGCAAAGTTTGGTACTAGTTATCGTCAAGAATTCATGGGCGGTATGACTACTTTTTTAGCAATGGCTTATATTTTAGTGGTAAACCCACTTACTTTATCTTTAGCAAGTATTAAAGGATTCCCAGATGCTTTAAGAATGGATTATGGAGCAGTATTTGTGGCAACGGCTATTGCTTCTGCTATCGGCTCGATTGTCATGGGGCTCCTTGGAAAATACCCGCTTGCGCTTGCACCGGGGATGGGGTTAAATGCATTCTTTGCTTATACCGTAGTATTGGGCGATAAAATCCCTTGGCAGCATGCGTTGGGTGCGGTATTAATTTCTGGTGTGTTCTTCTTCGTTTTGACACTGACTGGTCTTCGTGAAAAAATTATTAATGCAATTCCAATCGATTTAAAACATGCCGTTGGGGCCGGTATTGGTTTGTTTATCACCTTTATTGGACTTCAGGAATCAGGAATTATCGTAAAAAACGATGCAACACTTGTGGGGTTAGGAAACTTATCAAACGGGAATACATTACTTACGATTTTTGGTATATTAATTACGGTTATTATGATGACCAGAGGAATAAAAGGAGCCGTATTCTTTGGAATGATCATCACGGCGATTGTTGGAATGATTTTTAACTTAATTGATATTCCTCATCAAGTTGTCGGAAAAGTACCGAGCTTAGATCCAACGTTTGGTGCTGTATTTTCATCCTTTAGTGACAGTTCCTTCTGGTCGACGAGTATGGTGGGAATTATCCTTACATTCTTGTTTGTTGATTTCTTTGATAACGCAGGAACACTTGTTGCGGTTGCAAACCAAGCGGGATTAATGAAAGACAACAAGCTTCCGAATGCAGGAAGAGCGTTGTTATCTGACTCCATTGCAACAATGGTTGGTGCAGTTCTGGGAACATCTACTACTACTTCTTATATTGAATCTACTGCAGGGGTAGCTTCAGGAGCTAGAACAGGATTTGCTTCATTAGTAACAGCGGGATTCTTTATTTTGGCAATCTTTTTCTTCCCGTTATTATCAGTAGTTACTACAGCTGTTACTGCACCTGCACTGATTATTGTCGGAGTATTGATGGTTTCTTCGTTAGGCGATATTGAATGGAAAAAATTTGAGATTGCTGTACCGGCTTTCTTAACGATGATTACAATGCCGCTTTCTTATAGCATTGCAACAGGTATTGCAATTGGGTTTATATTCTATCCAATTACCATGATTGTAAAAGGAAGAATCAAGGAAATTAATCCTATTATGTATCTCTTCTTTGTAATCTTTCTTGTATATTTTATTTTGAAATAAGTGTAAAAAAGGAACCTCTTTCACAGATTGAGGTTCCTTTTTTGTCGACTATTGGTCATGATTTCCGTGGAAATAGTCGAAAATTGCCGTTGACTTCCTGTATTCTCTCTTTTACGATGATGATACTAAGGAAAAGGGAAATGGAGAAAAGGGTATGGCAAAATTATTGATTGATAAAGTGTTGAATAACAATGTTTTAATCGCTAAACACCCTTCCTATGAAGAAGTTGTCTTAATTGGAAAAGGTATTGGTTTCAATCGGAAACAGGGGGATTTTATTGAGACTGATACAGTTGAAAAGCTTTTTGTTTTAAAAAATGAAAAGGAACAAGAAAGTTATATTAAGCTGCTTCCTTTTATTGATAATGAATTTCTTGAAGTGATTATTTCTGCTATAGGTCTGATCAAGCAAAGAACAAATTCACAGCTCAATGAACATATACATGTTGCTTTAACGGACCATTTAATGTTTGCGATTACAAGGGCATCGCAAGGGATGGAAATGTCCAACCCGTTTTTAGTGGAAACAAAAGCGTTGTATCGGCATGAGTTCGAAGTGGCGGCAGAAGTCGTCCGATATATTCGAGAGAAAACGGGAATAAACCTCACCGATGGTGAGATTGGTTTTATTGCACTGCATATTCATAGTGCGATTACAAATAAAAACCTCTCCGATGTGAACCGACATTCCCAGCTTATAAGCAGACTAGTTGAAATGGTCGAAGAACAGCTTGATATTGAAATTGATAAAGAAAGCATTGATTATATGCGTCTTGTTCGTCATCTTCGATTTGCGATTGAAAGAGTGCAAAAAGGGGAGAGGGTAGAGGAACCAGAAAAAATTGCTTCTCTATTGAAAGAAGAATATCCAGTATGCTATAATCTATCTTGGAAGCTCATTAAGGTAATGCAGCAAACATTAAAGTTGACAGTCTATGATGCAGAAGCGGTTTATTTGACAATGCATCTCCAAAGGCTTCAAAAGAAAATTAAATAGCTATTATTTTTTACGTGTTACTGATTCGATCAGGCATGAGTGAAAAGTATTCATTGAAATAAAGTGTAAGGGGCATTCTATACCCGTACCTTTATTCAGTTTACTTTTACTCATGCCTTTTTTTGTTGGTTTTTTACCATAAATGAAAACGCTTAATGAGCTAAATTATAATATTGGGGGTTATATCTATGTTTAAGAATGCCTTTGGCGTCTTGCAAAAAGTCGGTAAAGCATTAATGCTGCCGGTTGCAATTTTACCGGCTGCTGGGATTTTACTTGCGATTGGTAATGCTCTTCAAAACCCAACCTTATTAGATCTTGCACCATTTTTAGACAACCATGGTGTAGCAATGGTTGCAAAAGTTATGGAACAAGCAGGAAGCGTTATTTTTGGTAACCTTGCATTGTTATTTGCAGTCGGTGTTGCAATTGGATTAGCCGGAGGAGACGGTGTTGCAGGTCTCGCAGCAATTGTTGGTTTCCTTATCATGAACGCAACAATGGGTACAGCACTAGGCATTGATGCAGATGCTTTAACGAAACATCCGCAAAGTTATGCATCTGTATTGGGGATTCCAACTCTGCAAACGGGTGTGTTTGGCGGTATTATTGTCGGGATCATTGCAGCTACAATGTACAATAAATTCTTTGAAATTGAACTCCCATCTTATTTAGGATTTTTTGCAGGTAAGCGGTTTGTACCAATTATAACGGCAGCAAGTTCAGTAATTTTAGGATTAATTATGATTGTCATTTGGCCGCCGATTCAATCTGGCTTGAATGCATTCTCAACGAACATGGTGGACGCAAATTTAACGCTTTCGGCCTTTATTTTCGGGGTTATTGAACGTTCTCTGATTCCATTTGGATTGCATCATATCTTCTATGCACCATTCTGGTTTGAATTTGGGAGCTATACAAATAAAGCAGGTCAAATTGTTCATGGTGACCAGCATATTTTCATGGAGCAAATTAAAGATGGTGTAAAACACTTAACGGCAGGTACTTTCACAACTGGTAAATATCCATTTATGATGTTTGGTCTTCCTGCTGCGGCTTTGGCGATTTACCATGAAGCAAAGCCGGAAAAGAAAGCTGTTGTCGGCGGCCTCATGTTTTCTGCTGGTTTAACATCATTCTTAACAGGTATTACAGAACCAATTGAATTCTCATTCTTGTTTGTAGCACCAGTATTATTCGGTATTCACGCCATTTTTGCTGGACTATCCTTTATGACCATGCATCTTTTAAACGTAAAAATCGGAATGACCTTCTCGGGTGGATTGATTGACTACATTTTATTTGGGCTTATTAACCCGCAAACACATGCATGGATTGTTATTCCAGTAGGCCTTATCTTTGCAGTCATTTACTACTTCGGATTCCGTTTCGCAATTCGTAAATTTGACCTCAAAACTCCAGGTCGTGAATTAGAAGAAGAAGAAGATGAGGCTCCAACAGGAAAAACTGGTTCAGGTGATCTTGCAGCAAATATTTTGGATGCAATGGGTGGACAGAAAAACATTGCTCATTTAGATGCTTGTATTACACGCCTTCGTGTATCAGTAAATGATATTAAAGAAGTAGACAAAAACCAATTGAAGAAATTAGGTGCTGCAGGTGTTCTTGAGGTAGGTAATAACATCCAAGCCATCTTTGGACCGCGTTCTGAAACCATCAAAGGACAAATGAAAGATATTATGGAAGGAAAACGTCCAAGAGCTGCAGCCCCGTCAAAGGAAACCAAGCTTCAAGCTGTTCCGGCTGGGAACACTAGTAAAGAAATCATTGTTGCTCCATTAAAAGGAGAAATCAAACCGATCACAGAAGTTCCAGACCAAGTCTTTGCTGGAAAAATGATGGGGGACGGTTTTGCGATTATTCCTTCAGAGGGAACGGTTGTATCACCTGTTGATGGAAAGATTGTTAACTTATTTCCAACGAAACATGCAATTGGAATCTTATCTGATAGCGGTCGTGAAATCCTTATTCACGTGGGGATCGACACTGTTAATTTGAAGGGTCAAGGGTTTGAAACATTAGTGTCTGAAAATGACCGTATTGTAAAAGGACAGCCACTATTAAAGGTTGATTTGGATTATGTAAAAGAACATGCGACTTCTACGATTACTCCAATTGTTTTCACCAACTTAGCAGAAGGTGAAAAAGTTGTGATTGAAAAACAAGGCCAGGTAGATTTGAAACAAGCAGATATCGTAAGAATTACAAAATAAGCAGTATGCGGAGCCGACCTTTTAAATGGGGTCGGCTTTTGTGTTTTATAAGTATTGAATTTTTGAAATAACGAATTATAAACGTATAATTGATTCAAAAGGCAGATTAATTGAGAGGCGGCAATCCTGTGCAAATGAAAAAGTCAGTTAAGTGGGTAATTAGTGTTTTATTTTGTTTTCTAGTTATTACGATAGCGGCATTTAATGTATATGGTAATACGCAGTCAGGATTGCAAGGTAACCTCAAGAATAGGCTCGAAGTGTTTATGGATAAAAAGGCTTTGGATAGTCAATTTAATGGTGTCGTGTTAGTTGCCAAGGATGGGAAGGGGGTATTTGAAAAAGGTTATGGATTTGCCAATAAAGAAACAGGGATTCCTAATCAACTAAACACCCAATTTCGTATTGCTTCGCTAACAAAATCCTTTACAGCGGTATCTATCCTTCAACTTGAAAAGAATGGGAAATTGAAAACTTCTGATCCAATATCGAAATATATAAATCATTTTCCGGATGGCGATAAAATTACCATTCAACATTTGCTAACCCACAGCTCGGGGGTTGCCGACCATTCTAAACTTACAGATACAACCAAGCCAATCACGCTGACAGCTTTTATTAATTTAATGAAGAACCAAGCATTGACTTTTAATCCCGGAACAAAATATATGTATTCTAACACGGGGTATATGATACTTGCTTACATTATTGAAAAAGTTTCCGGAAAAAGCTATCAGACCTATTTTCGGGACAATATCTTTAAACCTGCTGGCATGGATCATACCTACTTTAAAAAGGCTGATGCAAAGGATTTTGCAATGGGATATAGGAACATGCGGAAAGTGGTTGAGAGGGATGATGAAAGCCAGCTTGCAGGAGCGGGTGATATTATTTCAACAGTCGGAGACATGATGAGATACAATAATGCGATACATGACTTCAAAATCCTTTCACCAAAAGAGATTGAAAAAATGGAGACAGGCTATATCGATACCTCTAAACTGGGTGTTTTTAAATATGGCTACGGTTGGAAAGTAGCAAATAACCTTATAAGTTTTGGAAGACCTATGATTGAGCATAACGGCAGTTTGCCTGGTTTTAAATGTGAAATAGTGGATTTTATTAAAGACAGGGTT
The DNA here is from genome assembly GCF_030938565.1 of Bacillus salipaludis. Classification (GTDB taxonomy): domain Bacteria; phylum Bacillota; class Bacilli; order Bacillales; family Cytobacillaceae; genus Neobacillus; species Neobacillus salipaludis_A. The sequence goes on from NZ_JAVGVR010000001.1 coordinate 809,381, forward strand.
ACCGTTATCGTCCTGTCTAATAATACCGGAACATGGAATTCAGGAGAGTTGGCGCGTAAATTGGCTTCAATTTGTTTAGGGACAAAATTTTGGTTTTACCAAAAATATTTTTAAAACGAGTCCATATAAATGGTAGGAAAAAAGGTTCAATAGAATTCTAGCTAATTTTTATTTAAAATAGTGTTGACGTAGTTATATAAATGGTGGTATTATATTTAAGCAGTCGTTAATGACGTGTCAACAACATAATGATAATAACGTGTTGAAAAATGTTGACAGATCGTTAACGAGGTGATATTATTATAAAGTTGCTTCTGGAAGAGATTTTAGAAGTGGAAACAAGATTGTTCTTTGAAAACTAAACAGACAAAAACGTCAACAAACAATAATATTCATGTTTCTTCTATTATATAGGAAACATGAGCCAACGTAACAAATGAGCTACATCAACTTTCTTGGAGAGTTTGATCCTGGCTCAGGACGAACGCTGGCGGCGTGCCTAATACATGCAAGTCGAGCGAATCAATAGGAGCTTGCTCCTGTTGATTAGCGGCGGACGGGTGAGTAACACGTGGGCAACCTGCCTGTAAGACTGGGATAACTTCGGGAAACCGGAGCTAATACCGGATAATCCTTTTCTTCTCATGAGGAAAAGCTGAAAGTCGGTTTCGGCTGACACTTACAGATGGGCCCGCGGCGCATTAGCTAGTTGGTGAGGTAACGGCTCACCAAGGCGACGATGCGTAGCCGACCTGAGAGGGTGATCGGCCACACTGGGACTGAGACACGGCCCAGACTCCTACGGGAGGCAGCAGTAGGGAATCTTCCGCAATGGACGAAAGTCTGACGGAGCAACGCCGCGTGAGCGATGAAGGCCTTCGGGTCGTAAAGCTCTGTTGTTAGGGAAGAACAAGTATCGGAGTAACTGCCGGTACCTTGACGGTACCTAACCAGAAAGCCACGGCTAACTACGTGCCAGCAGCCGCGGTAATACGTAGGTGGCAAGCGTTGTCCGGAATTATTGGGCGTAAAGCGCGCGCAGGCGGTCCTTTAAGTCTGATGTGAAAGCCCACGGCTCAACCGTGGAGGGTCATTGGAAACTGGGGGACTTGAGTGCAGAAGAGGAAAGCGGAATTCCACGTGTAGCGGTGAAATGCGTAGAGATGTGGAGGAACACCAGTGGCGAAGGCGGCTTTCTGGTCTGTAACTGACGCTGAGGCGCGAAAGCGTGGGGAGCAAACAGGATTAGATACCCTGGTAGTCCACGCCGTAAACGATGAGTGCTAAGTGTTAGAGGGTTTCCGCCCTTTAGTGCTGCAGCTAACGCATTAAGCACTCCGCCTGGGGAGTACGGCCGCAAGGCTGAAACTCAAAGGAATTGACGGGGGCCCGCACAAGCGGTGGAGCATGTGGTTTAATTCGAAGCAACGCGAAGAACCTTACCAGGTCTTGACATCCTCTGACACTCCTAGAGATAGGACTTTCCCCTTCGGGGGACAGAGTGACAGGTGGTGCATGGTTGTCGTCAGCTCGTGTCGTGAGATGTTGGGTTAAGTCCCGCAACGAGCGCAACCCTTGATCTTAGTTGCCAGCATTCAGTTGGGCACTCTAAGGTGACTGCCGGTGACAAACCGGAGGAAGGTGGGGATGACGTCAAATCATCATGCCCCTTATGACCTGGGCTACACACGTGCTACAATGGATGGTACAAAGGGCTGCGAAACCGCGAGGTTTAGCCAATCCCATAAAACCATTCTCAGTTCGGATTGTAGGCTGCAACTCGCCTACATGAAGCCGGAATCGCTAGTAATCGCGGATCAGCATGCCGCGGTGAATACGTTCCCGGGCCTTGTACACACCGCCCGTCACACCACGAGAGTTTGTAACACCCGAAGTCGGTGGGGTAACCGTAAGGAGCCAGCCGCCTAAGGTGGGACAGATGATTGGGGTGAAGTCGTAACAAGGTAGCCGTATCGGAAGGTGCGGCTGGATCACCTCCTTTCTAAGGATAATGCAGTCCTTATGGACTGATAAGATGTTGACCGTTTCTTGTTTGTTTAGTTTTGAGGGAGCAATTCTCTCAAAGCTTTTTTAAATCGTTCTTTGAAAACTAGATAATCGTAAGAAGAAGTAACCAAGTAAAAACCGAGTAATCGCCATTTTAGTTTTTCTCTCTAATTTTAGAGTAAAACCTTTTAGGTTAAGTTAGAAAGGGCGCACGGTGAATGCCTTGGCACTAGGAGCCGATGAAGGACGGGACTAACACCGATATGCTTCGGGGAGCTGTAAGTAAGCTTTGATCCGGAGATTTCCGAATGGGGGAACCCGCTGTTCGTAATGGAGCAGTATCTTTATCTAAATACATAGGATAATGAAGGCAGACCCGGGGAACTGAAACATCTAAGTACCCGGAGGAAGAGAAAGCAAACGCGATTCCCTGAGTAGCGGCGAGCGAAACGGGAACAGCCCAAACCGAAAGGCTTGCCTTTCGGGGTTGTAGGACACTCAACATGGAGTTACAAAGGAACGGGGTAGATGAAGCGATCTGGAAAGGTCCGTCATAGAAGGTAAAAACCCTGTAGTTGAAACTTCGTTCCCTCCTGAGTGGATCCTGAGTACGGCCGGACACGTGAAATCCGGTCGGAAGCAGGGAGGACCATCTCCCAAGGCTAAATACTCCCTAGTGACCGATAGTGAACCAGTACCGTGAGGGAAAGGTGAAAAGCACCCCGGAAGGGGAGTGAAATAGTTCCTGAAACCGTGTGCCTACAAGTAGTCAGAGCCCGTTTATGGGTGATGGCGTGCCTTTTGTAGAATGAACCGGCGAGTTACGATTACATGCAAGGTTAAGTTGATGAGACGGAGCCGCAGCGAAAGCGAGTCTGAATAGGGCGTTTGAGTATGTGGTCGTAGACCCGAAACCAGGTGATCTACCCATGTCCAGGGTGAAGTCCAGGTAACACTGGATGGAGGCCCGAACCCACGCACGTTGAAAAGTGCGGGGATGAGGTGTGGGTAGCGGAGAAATTCCAATCGAACTTGGAGATAGCTGGTTCTCTCCGAAATAGCTTTAGGGCTAGCCTCACGAAGTAAGAGTCTTGGAGGTAGAGCACTGTTTGG
>NZ_JAVGVR010000001.1:815000-1547500 GCF_030938565.1 Bacillus salipaludis
ATAGAAATATAAAATGGACTAATTTTGTTTTGTACATAAATTTTAAAATGGAAAATCAAACAGACAAAACGGAACATATTTGATGCAACATGGAACAAAAATTTTTAGTAAGAAAATTTTTCTCTTAATACACAATCTAGCTACTAGACCTTTGTAAAAATTGTGCTAAAGTGGGGGAAGGATATATAAAGGGGGTAATTATTTTGTTAGAGAATAGTTTTATGATGGTAGCCATAATCCTTGTTATCAATATTGTCTATGTCTCCTTTTTTACAATTAGAATGATCTTAACCTTAAAAGGACAACGGTATTTGGCTGCATTCCTCAGCATGATTGAAGTAGTTATCTATGTACTGGGCCTAGGCCTAGTGTTAAATAACTTAAATGAAATCCAGAACCTCATTGCGTATGCGGTGGGATATGGAATCGGTGTTGTAGTCGGAATGAAAATAGAGGAAAAGCTCGCACTTGGTTATATTACTGTCAATGTAATCACAACCGAGTATGATAAAAATTTACCTGGAATACTGCGGGAAAAGGGATATGGAGTGACAAACTGGGAAGCAAACGGGCTTGAAGGGGATCGGATGGCGATGCAAATCTTAACCCCGAGAAAATTTGAATTAAAGCTCTATGATACAATCAAGAATCTAGATCCAAAGGCATTTATTATTTCGTACGAACCCAAATCCATCCATGGGGGGTTCTGGGTCAAATCCGTGAAAAGAGGGAAATTATTTTCATGAGTCAAAAGAAGCAAAAAAAATTGCAATTTGAAGTTCAGGAAAATGAAACCATTGATGCATGCCTAGCACGAATGAAACAGCTGGGATATATCCCAATTAGAAGGCTTGAAAAGCCGATTTTTCAAGAAATCAAAAAGGGAAATGAAACCATTTTTGAGCCAATTGGCCGTCAAATTGTCTTTGAAGGGCAATTTAATGAGTAAAACACGAACAATATGGTGCTAACCAAATTTTATTGTTCGATATAATGGTTGACAGTTATTCGAATGGATTGTAAGATAAGTGAGTAGCAAATGACAAATAATCTTACCCTCGTATATCAATGGGAATAGGGCCCATAAGTTTCTACCCAATAACCGTAAATTATTGGACTATGAGGGAAAGTCAATATGTTCGGCAACAATACAGTTAGGGACAGCCCTTAACTTTGTTGACCTTTTCATCAAGATGCCCGGACAAATGGCTTTCTCTTTTAGAGGATGCTATTTGTCTGGGCTTTTTATTTGGCTAAAAGGGGGATGCGGCATGACGAATCTTGTTGGTGTCATCATGGGAAGCAAATCAGACTGGGAAACAATGAAACATGCCTGTGAAATATTAGAAGAACTTGAAATTGCATATGAAAAAAAGGTAGTTTCTGCGCATCGGACACCGGATTTAATGTTTACCTATGCGCAAGAAGCAAGAGATAGAGGTTTAAAGGTAATTATTGCAGGAGCAGGCGGTGCGGCACATCTCCCTGGAATGGTTGCAGCAAAAACAACGCTTCCTGTCATCGGGGTTCCGGTCCAATCAAAGGCCTTAAATGGTTTAGACTCCCTGCTTTCGATTGTGCAAATGCCGGGCGGAGTACCGGTGGCAACCGTTGCAATTGGTAAAGCAGGAGCAGTCAACGCAGGCCTTTTAGCTGCACAAATTTTAGCAACAGAAGATAGTGAACTAGCGAAAAAATTAGAAGCAAGACGCCATGCAATCAAGGAAGAAGTTCTAGAAAGCGGTGAGCAGCTTGTCTAACAAAATAATTTTACCGGGGTCGACAATTGGGATTATCGGCGGTGGTCAATTGGGAAGAATGATGGCCCTCTCGGCTAAGGCTCAAGGGTATCGAATCGCCGTCCTAGAGCCAACCTCAGACTCACCTTGTGGGCAAGTGGCAGATTTTGAAGTCATTGGAGCTTATGATGATCGTGAGGCTATTAGTAAATTAGCAGTAATCAGTGACGTTATAACTTATGAATTTGAAAACATTGATGCAGATACACTTGAATGGATTTGTGAACGTGCGTACGTTCCACAAGGACCGAAATTGCTGACAGTTACCCAGGATCGGATTAAGGAAAAGGCGGCAATCCAGCAGGCGGGTGTGGAAGTAGCACCGTATGAAATCATTAACAGTTTAGAGGATTTATTTTTAAAAATTCAAGCAATTGGCTATCCCGCTGTGTTGAAGACGGCAAGAGGCGGCTACGACGGAAAGGGACAGCTGGTCATAAAAGTTCAGCAGGACTTGCAAAAAGCGGAGGAACTCATCAAACAGGGTGCATGTGTGCTCGAAAAATGGATTCCCTTTGAAAAGGAAATATCGGTTATCGTCACACGCAAGCTTGATGGAGAAACAGCGATATTCCCTGTGGCAGAAAACATCCATCAGGACAATATATTGCATCAAACGATTGTTCCCGCCCGCATTTCGGAAGGTATCCAAGAAAATGCAATTCAAAAGGCAAAACAAATTGCGGATTCATTAAATTTAGTCGGAACACTTGCGGTTGAAATGTTTTTAACTAGTGATGGGACAATATATATCAATGAACTGGCTCCACGGCCTCATAATTCAGGACATTATTCGATTGAAGCCTGCGAGACGTCACAGTTTGAACAGCATGTACGTGCAATCTGCAATCTGCCTTTAGGAAGCACAAAGCTATTAAAATCAGTAGTTATGGTCAACCTATTAGGGGAGCATCTTGAAAGTATGTATGAGGAAATTCCGGGTATGAAAGACTGGAAGGTTCATCTTTACGGAAAAAAAGAACCAAAAATAAAACGTAAAATGGGACACGTAACAATTTTACGTGATAATGTAACAGAGGCCCTTACAGAAATTGAACAAAGCGGCATTTGGAAAGTAACAGAAAAGATCGGAGGATAAAACATGATTGATCGTTATACAAGACCGGAAATGGGTGCTATTTGGACAGAAGAAAATCGCTTTAATGCATGGCTTGAAGTGGAAATCCTTGCTTGCGAAGCTTGGTCAGAGCTTGGTGAAATTCCGAAGGAGGATGTAAAAAAGCTTCGCGAAAATGCCTCCTTCAATATCGACCGAATTAAAGAAATTGAAGAAGAAACTAGACACGATGTTGTAGCCTTTACCCGTGCTGTATCGGAAACTTTAGGAGAAGAACGCAAATGGGTTCATTACGGCTTAACCTCGACAGATGTGGTCGACACTGCTTTATCATATGTTTTAAAACAGGCCAATGCGATTTTACTAAAAGATATCGAAAACTTTGTAGAAATTTTAAAGAATAAAGCAAAAGAACACAAAATGACCGTTATGATGGGGCGTACCCATGGAGTTCATGCAGAACCTACTACTTTTGGATTAAAGCTTGCCCTTTGGTATGAGGAAATGAAACGGAATCTTGATCGCTTCAAGCAAGCTGCAGCGGGTGTTGAATTTGGTAAAATTTCCGGTGCTGTAGGAACCTATGCCAATATCAACCCATTTGTTGAACAATATGTGTGTGAAAAGCTTGGCATACAAAGAGCGCCAATCTCAACACAAACCCTGCAGCGCGACCGTCATGCTCACTATATGTCAACGATTGCTTTAATCGCCACTTCGATTGAAAAGTTTGCGGTTGAAGTTCGCGGCCTGCAAAAGAGTGAAACGCGTGAAGTTGAAGAATTTTTTGCGAAAGGGCAAAAGGGGTCATCAGCGATGCCGCATAAGCGGAACCCAATTGGTTCTGAAAACATGACGGGAATGGCTCGCGTGATTCGCGGCTATATGTTAACAGCCTACGAAAATGTTCCATTATGGCATGAACGTGATATTTCTCATTCATCTGCTGAAAGAGTTATTTTACCGGATGCGACAATCGCATTAAATTACATGTTGAACCGTTTCGGTAATATTATTAAAAACCTTACAGTTTATCCAGAAAATATGAAGCGCAATATGGATCGTACACTTGGATTAATTTATTCACAGCGTGTATTGCTTGCATTAATTGATAAAGGATTATCACGTGAAGAGGCTTACGATACCGTTCAGCCAAAAGCAATGGAAGCATGGGAAAAACAAGTGCCATTCCGTCAGTTGATTGAGGCTGAAACAAAAATCACCAGCCTTCTTAATGCGGAAGAAATTGCAGACTGTTTTGATTACAGCTATCACCTGCAGCATGTGGATACAATTTTTGACCGTTTAGGTTTGAACTAAAAAAATAAGGGGCTGCAGTTGGGCCCCCCTTTTACTAATAAAATTCCCAATATTGCAAAATTTGGAGGCGTTCCTGATGAAAGAACTTCTATACGAAGGAAAAGCGAAAAGAATTTATAAAACGGAAAATGACCAGGTTGTTTTAGTGGAATATAAAGATTCTGCAACTGCCTTTAATGGGCAAAAGAAAGCAGACATTACCGGTAAAGGGCGTTTAAATAATGAGATTACTAGTTTGCTATTTTTAAAGTTAAAAGAAAAGGGCATTGACTCTCATTTTATCGAGCGCGTATCGGAATTAGAACAACTTGTGAAAAAGGTTACTATTATCCCACTTGAAACAGTTGTCCGTAATGTTGCAGCAGGAAGCTTTTCCAAAAGACTGGGTGTTGAAGAAGGAACGCCGTTGAAGGCTCCAATTGTTGAATTTTACTTAAAAGATGATGAACTTGGCGACCCGCTTGTTACCGTCGACCATATTCTTGAATTGAATTTAGCTACAGAAGAAGAAATCAAGGTATTAAGAGAGAAGGCCTTAGAAGTTGATGCAGTTTTATCGAGCTTTTTCGAAGAATTGGGTATTCGTCTGATTGACTTTAAATTAGAGTTTGGAAAAGACACGGATGGGCAAATCCTGCTTGCCGATGAAATATCACCTGATACCTGCAGATTGTGGGAGAAAGAAACAAATAAAAAGCTCGATAAAGATGTATTCCGTCGGGACCTTGGAAGTTTAACAGATGCATATGAAAATATTTTAGCGAGATTGGGAGGACATCAGCATGTATAAAGTAAAGGTATTTGTCACATTAAGAGAGAGCGTATTAGATCCGCAAGGGAAAGCAGTAACAAATTCCTTACACTCTTTAAATTACAAGGAAGTGGCCGATGTCCGAATCGGTAAATATATGGAGTTAACAATTGAAAAGTCTGACCGTGATATTCATGAAGTAGTCAATGAGATTTGCACAAACCTTTTAGCAAACCCGGTTATTGAAGATTACCGTTATGAAGTAGAGGAGTGTGTGGCCCAGTGAAATTCGCAGTAATCGTTTTTCCAGGATCAAACTGTGATATTGACATGTTTCATGCGATTAAAGATGAACTTGGGGAAGAAGTTGAATACGTTTGGCATGATACAGAAAGCCTAGATGAATTTGATGGAATTTTACTTCCAGGCGGCTTTTCATACGGAGATTATTTGCGCTCAGGAGCCATTGCTCGATTCAGTAATGTCATGAAAGAGGTTGTGAAGGCGGCAAGAGCTGGCAAGCCGGTTATGGGTGTTTGTAACGGATTTCAAATTCTTTTGGAAGCAGGCTTGCTTCCGGGAGCAATGAGACGAAACGCGAGTTTATCCTTTATTTGTAAGCAAGTTGAATTAAAGGTTGAAAACAATCAAACGATGTTTACTTCTGATTTAGCTGCAGGAGAAACCATCACGATTCCAGTTGCACATGGTGAAGGAAATTACTATTGCGACGAGGAAACGCTGGCAAAGCTAAAGGCCAATAACCAAATCGTTTTTACCTACCAGGAAAATCCGAACGGAAGCTTAGAAAATATCGCTGGTATAATGAACGATAAAGGCAACGTATTAGGTATGATGCCGCACCCGGAAAGAGCTGTAGATGCTCTTTTAGGCAGTGCCGACGGGCTTAAATTGTTTCAATCGATTGTAAAGACTTGGAGGGAAGCACATGTTGTTAACGCGTGAACCAAATCCGAATGAGATTAAAGCGGAAAAAGTATATCAGCAAATGGGTTTGTCCGATGAAGAGTTTGCGTTGGTTGAAAAAATCCTTGGACGTACGCCAAATTATACAGAAACAGGCTTATTTTCGGTTATGTGGTCTGAACACTGCAGCTACAAAAATTCCAAGCCAGTATTGAAAAAATTCCCGATTACAGGTGAGCGTGTACTTCAGGGCCCTGGGGAAGGGGCAGGTATCGTTGATATCGGTGATAATCAGGCGGTTGTGTTTAAAATTGAAAGTCATAACCATCCTTCAGCTATCGAGCCATACCAAGGTGCAGCAACAGGTGTCGGCGGGATTATCCGTGACGTATTTTCAATGGGAGCACGTCCGATTGCGATGCTAAATTCTCTTCGTTTTGGAGAGTTAGATTCTGCACGTGTCCGCTATTTATTTAAAGAAGTTGTCGCTGGGATTGCCGGATACGGCAACTGTATCGGAATTCCAACTGTAGGCGGCGAAATTCAATTTGATCCATGCTATGAAGGAAATCCATTAGTCAATGCAATGTGTGTTGGTCTAATTGACCATAAGGATATTAAAAAAGGTCAGGCGCATGGCGAAGGAAACACGGTTATGTATGTCGGTGCAAAAACAGGCCGTGATGGAATCCATGGAGCTACCTTTGCGTCGGAGGAATTAACAGAGCAATCCAGTGAAGACCGCCCAGCTGTTCAGGTTGGCGATCCGTTTATGGAAAAACTGTTATTAGAAGCGTGTTTAGAGCTTATCCAATCTGATGCCCTTGTTGGTATTCAAGATATGGGTGCAGCAGGCCTGGTCAGTTCTTCAGCGGAAATGGCAAGTAAAGCCGGAATGGGAATTGAAATGAACTTGGATCTTGTTCCACAGCGTGAAACAGGAATGACTCCATATGAAATGATGCTTTCTGAATCACAAGAACGAATGCTCATTGTTGTAAAAAAGGGAAGAGAGCAAGAAATCGTTGATCTATTTAAAAAGTATGATTTAGATGCTGTCTCCATCGGTAAGGTTACAAGTGATAAGCAGCTTCGCTTGCTTCATAATGGTGAAATTGTTGCAGATGTGCCCGCAGACGCCTTAGCGGAAGATGCACCAGTTTACCATAAGCCATCAAAAGAACCTGGTTATTTTGCAGAGTTCCAAGTAATGGAGAATGAAATTCCTCAAGTAGAGGATTTGAAAGAAACGCTATTAAACCTTTTAAGTCAGCCAACGATTGCCAGCAAGGAATGGGTTTATGAGCAGTATGACCACATGGTCCGGACAAATACGGTTGTATCACCAGGCTCGGACGCAGCGGTAGTCAGAATTCGCGGTACACGTAAAGCTTTGGCCATGACAACGGATTGTAATTCACGTTATGTATATTTAGATCCGGAAATGGGCGGAAAAATTGCTGTTGCTGAAGCAGCCCGCAATATTGTTTGCTCAGGTGCCGAACCATTAGCGATTACCGATAACTTAAATTTCGGTAATCCGGAAAAACCTGAAGTTTTCTGGCAGATTGAAAAAGCAGCAGACGGCATGAGTGAAGCTTGCCGTGTTCTTGAGACACCGGTCATTGGTGGAAACGTCTCTTTATATAACGAAACAAGCGGAACAGCCATCTATCCAACACCGGTTGTTGGAATGGTCGGTTTAGTAACGGATCTTGATCATATTACAACACAAAATTTTAAAAACAGCGGAGATTTAATTTATCTTGTTGGAGAAACAAAAGATGAGTTTGGCGGTAGTGAGCTGCAAAAACTATTGAACGGAAAAGTTTTTGGCCGTGCCCCTGAGTTGAACGTTAAGATTGAGAAAGAAAGACAAAATAAAGTGCTCGCGGCAATCCGTGCGGGAGTGGTTGAATCAGCTCATGACCTTTCTGAAGGCGGCCTAGGAGTAGCTTTAGCAGAATGCCTTTTTGCCGACAATCAGCTTGGAGCAGAAGTGAGTATCACAGGAAATGCTGTATCAGCTTTGTTTAGTGAAACACAATCTCGTTTTCTATTAACAGTGAAAAAAGAAAATCAAACAGAGTTAGAGCGTTTAGTAGATGCAAAATTGATCGGGGAAGTAACCGATACAGCAACATTACAGGTATCAGGTGATAACGGCTTTGTATTTGAAGCTTCGGTGAACGAATTAAAAGCTGCTTGGAAAGGAGCTATCCCATGCTTGCTGAAATCAAGGGATTAAATGAAGAGTGCGGAGTTTTTGGAGTTTGGGGACATCAAGACGCGGCTCAGCTTGCTTATTACGCACTTCACAGTCTGCAGCACCGCGGACAAGAAGGTACCGGCATTGTTGTAACCGATGGTAAAGCACTTAAAGGCGTAAAAGGTGAAGGACTGGTTACGGAAATTTTTACTGCCGATGCAATGAAAGAATTAACAGGGAACGGGGCAATTGGTCACGTGCGTTATGCAACTGCTGGGGGCGGAGGATATGAAAATGTCCAGCCCCTGCTGTTCCATTCCCAAGTTGGAAGTCTTGCCCTTGCACACAATGGAAATCTCGTTAATGTTAATTCGCTTAAACATCAGCTGGAATCACAGGGAAGTATTTTTCAAACAAGTTCAGATACAGAGGTCTTGGCTCACTTGATGAAAAGAAGCGGTTATTCTGAATTGAAAGATCAGGCGAAAAACGCACTTTCCATGCTAAAAGGGGCTTATGCCTACTTGATCATGACCGAAACAGAATTATTAGTTGCGCTTGATCCGCATGGATTACGGCCACTATCGCTTGGCTGCCTTGGCGATGCTTATGTAGTAGCATCGGAAACCTGTGCATTTGATGTCATTGGGGCGGAATATATCCGTGATATTATGCCGGGAGAACTGCTCATCATTAATGATAATGGTATTGTCTCAGAACAATTTGCGGTGAGTTCTACAAAAGCTATTTGTATGATGGAATATATTTATTTTTCAAGACCTGATAGTGATATTCAAGGAATAAATGTTCATACAGCTCGGAAAAATCTTGGTAAGCAATTATTTAAAGAGGCCCCTATTGAAGCCGATGTTGTAACTGGGGTACCCGATTCAAGCATCTCTGCTGCGATTGGTTATGCGGAAGCCTCCGGTATCCCATACGAAATGGGGTTAATTAAAAACCGTTATGTTGGCAGAACGTTTATTCAGCCTTCACAATCGTTACGTGAGCAAGGGGTTAAAATGAAACTTTCACCGGTTCGCGGAGTTGTGGAAGGAAAACGGGTCGTCATGGTTGATGATTCAATCGTCCGCGGGACGACTAGCAGACGCATTGTCACTATGCTAAAAGATGCTGGAGCGACAGAAGTCCATGTTGTGATCAGCTCTCCACCAATAAAAAATCCATGTTTCTATGGAATTGATACATCAACAAAGGAAGAATTGATTGCTTCCGATAAATCAGTTGAGGAAATCAGAGAACTTATAGGAGCCGATTCGCTTACCTTCTTAAGCGTCGAAGGGATGGTTGAAGCAATTGGTAAAAAAGATGCGAACGGAACAGGCGGGTATTGCCTAGGCTGCTTTACAGGAAATTACCCGACAGAAATTTATCCGGATACACTTCAATACTATTACCAAAAGTAGATAGGGGGAACTGTCGTGGCAAATGCATATAAAGAAGCAGGAGTAAACATCGAAGCAGGCTATGAGGCGGTTGAACGAATGAAAAAGCATGTTCAAAAAACAGCAAGGGCCGGAGTATTGGGCGGTTTAGGCGGTTTTGGGGGCATGTTTGACCTATCTGCGCTTCAATTAAAAGAGCCCGTCCTCGTGTCGGGAACGGACGGAGTCGGAACCAAGCTGATGCTTGCTTTTATGATGGATAAGCACGATACAATCGGCATTGATGCGGTAGCAATGTGTGTGAATGACATTGTTGTCCAAGGAGCAGAGCCTTTGTATTTTCTTGACTACATAGCCTGTGGAAAGGCTGTGCCTGAGAAGATTGAGGCAATTGTCAAAGGAATCGCGGATGGCTGTGAACAGGCAGGATGTGCCTTGATTGGCGGAGAAACGGCAGAGATGCCTGGTTTGTACAATGAATCGGAATATGATTTAGCAGGATTTTCAGTAGGGGCTTGTGAAAAAACACAATTGATTACAGGTGAAGCGATTAAGCCTGGGGATGTTCTTATCGGTTTGGCATCAAGTGGAATCCATAGCAATGGCTATTCCCTTGTACGCAAGGTTTTTGCTGATCGGTCTTTATCAGAGTATGTTGATGAACTTGGCTGTACGTTAGGGGAAGAACTGCTGAAGCCAACAAAAATCTATGTGAAATCAATTTTATCAGCTTTGAAAAAATTCACCTTAAAAGGAATGGCTCATATTACCGGCGGTGGTTTTATCGAGAATATCCCAAGAATGCTCCCAGAGGGACTTGGTGCAGAAATTCAGGAACAAAGCTTTAACATTCCACCTGTGTTCAATCTGATGGAATCTGTTGGACAAATTGACCGGCAGGAGATGTATAATATCTTTAATATGGGAATTGGTATGGTGATTGCAGTAGACCAGACAATTGCTTCTGATGTGCTTGAACATTTTGGGCAATGCGGTGAAACAGCTTATGAAATTGGGATTGTAACCGAAACGGATGGAATTAGCATCATCCCGGCTGGAGGAAAAAAATGAAAAAAATCGCTGTATTTGCATCAGGGAGCGGAAGTAACTTTCAAGCCATCATTGATGTCGTTCAATCTGGAGAACTAAAGGCCGATATTTCACTTCTTGTTTGTGACAAACCTGGTGCTTTTGCGGTTGATCGGGCAAATGCCGCCAGAATTCCAAGCTTTGCTTTTTCGGCTAAGGATTATCCATCAAAGGATGCCTATGAGGCGGAAATTCTTGCGGAGTTAAAAAAACGTGGCGTGGAATTCATTGTCCTCGCAGGCTATATGCGTTTAATAGGACCGACCTTACTGCGAGAGTTTCAAGGGAGAATCGTCAATATTCATCCTTCCTTACTTCCTGCTTTTCCCGGTAAAGATGCCATTGGTCAGGCGCTTGAAGCCAAAGCAACGTGGAGCGGTGTAACCATTCATTTTGTTGATGAGGGAATGGACACTGGGCCGATTATCGTTCAGGAACGCGTTCGTTTGGAAGAAGATGAAACACGTGAAAGCCTGCAGAACAAAATCCATGCAGTTGAACACAAGCTATATCCGGCAATTTTACAGGTGCTTTTAACACAAGGGGGTATTGTAAATGGCAAAAAAGCGAGCACTTATTAGTGTTTCAGATAAAACTGGAGTAATTGAGTTTGCAAAAGAACTCGTAAATCTTGGTTTTGAAATTATTTCTACGGGCGGAACAAAGAAAGCTATTCAAGAACAAGGAATTCCGGTTCTTAGTGTAAGTGATGTTACCGGGTTTCCTGAAATCTTAGAAGGCCGTGTTAAAACCTTGAATCCACTAATCCATGGTGGTTTATTGGCAAAACACGATGATCCAGCACATCAAGGTCAATTAGAAGAGCACGGAATTCAACCGATTCAACTAGTATGTGTAAACCTTTATCCATTCCAACAAACCATTGAGAAGCCGGATGTGAAGGTAGCAGATGCTATTGAAAATATTGATATTGGCGGGCCGACAATGCTCCGTGCTTCCGCGAAAAATCATCAATATATTACAGTCGTAGTTGACCCAGCGGATTATCAAACGGTTGCAGAGGAATTAAAAGCGGAAGGTCAAACGAAGCTTGAGACAAGAGTAAAGCTTGCCGCAAAGGTATTCCGTCACACTGCTGCATATGATGCGCTGATTGCTCAGTATATGACAGATTTGGCTCAAGAGGAAACACCGGAAAATTTAACGGTAACCTATGAATTGAAACAATCACTCCGTTACGGAGAAAATCCACACCAAAAAGCAGCTTTTTATAAAAAACCATTAGGTTCTGCTTTTTCAATCGCAAATTCGAAGCAGCTTCACGGGAAAGAGCTTTCCTATAATAATATTAATGATGCAGACGCTGCGCTTCAGATTGTGAAGGAATTCTCAGAGCCAGCTGCTGTAGCGGTTAAGCATATGAATCCATGCGGTGTTGGCACAGGAAAAACAGCGTATGAAGCTTTTGAAAAAGCATTTGCTGCGGACCCTGTTTCGATTTTTGGCGGAATTATCGCATTCAACCGGGAAGTGGATGCGGCGACTGCAGGGAAGCTTCGTGAAATTTTCTTAGAAATTATTATTGCTCCGGCATTTTCTGAAGAAGCTTTGTCCATTTTAACCGGGAAGAAGAATCTTCGCCTTTTAACTATTCCATTTGATCAAGCTAAAAAACCTGAATTCAAAATGACGACGATTGAAGGAGGACTGCTTGTTCAAGAACAAGATCGTTACACACTTGAAGATGCGACGATCACGATTCCAACAAAAAGACAACCAACGGAAGCTGAGTGGGAATCATTGAAGCTTGGCTGGCAGGTTGTGAAACATGTTAAATCAAATGCCATTGTTGTTGCAAGAAATGGGATGACCATTGGAATTGGCGCTGGTCAGATGAATCGCGTTGGAGCAGCTGAAATTGCCTTTAAACAAGCTGGAGAAAAAGCGGTAGGTGCAGGACTTGCCTCTGATGCCTTTTTCCCAATGGATGATACCGTTGAGGCAGCGGCAAATGCAGGAATCACTGCAATTATTCAACCGGGTGGATCGATTCGCGATGAAGATTCGATTAAAAAAGCGGATGAGTATGGAATTGCCATGGTCTTTACAGGAGTAAGACATTTCAAACACTAATGGGGGCGAGTTTGTGAAGGTTTTAATCATTGGCCGTGGTGGAAGAGAGCATGCGATTTGCCGAAAAGTGAGTGAAAGCAGCAAGGTGGAACGTGTTTTTGCCGCTCCTGGGAATCCAGGGATGGAGGACTTTGCTGAGCTGATTCCGCTGCAGGAGTCTGAATCAGAAAAATTGATTCAGTTTGCGAAAGAGGAAGGAATTGGATTAACGATTATTGGACCTGAGGTTCCGCTCCTTGAAGGACTGGCAGATCGATTCACGGAAGCGGGTCTTCCTGTGTTTGGTCCTAAAAAAGCAGCAGCCGAAATTGAAGGCAGTAAGTCGTTTGCGAAGGAATTAATGAAGAAATACCAAATTCCAACTGCAGATTATGCAGTTTTCACTTCCTTTGATGAGGCAAGTAATTATATAGAAGAAAAAGGTGCTCCGATTGTAATAAAAGCGGATGGACTTGCAGCAGGAAAAGGTGTTACCGTGGCGATGACCAAAGAGGAAGCCTTGGAAAGCCTTGAAGAAATGCTAGTTGGCGCTAAGTTCGGTGCAGCGTCTTCTCGTGTTGTGATTGAGGAGTTTTTGGCCGGTGAAGAGTTTTCCCTTATGGCCTTTGTAAATGGTCAGACGGTGGTCCCACTTGAAATCGCTCAGGACCATAAGCGAGCGTTTGATGGGGACCAAGGTCCGAATACGGGGGGAATGGGCGCGTATTCTCCTGTCCCACAAATTAGTGACGATATGATTCAAACAGCGGTGGAAACGATTCTTAAGCCTGCAGCAGAAGCCATGGTTACAGAAGGAAGAAGCTTTTGCGGGATTTTATACGCTGGACTGATTGCAACGGAAAAGGGTCCAAAGGTTATTGAATTTAACGCAAGATTTGGAGATCCGGAAACCCAAGTGATTTTACCAAGGTTAAAATCTGATTTGGTTGAAGTGATTCTTGAGCTTTTGGATGGCCAAGCACCAAGCCTTGTATGGGACGAGCAGACGATGATCGGGGTTGTTGTGGCAGCAAAGGGATATCCTGAAACCTATGAAAAGGGTGCCGTTCTTAATGGGTTAAATAAATTTAGTGAACAGGCTTATATTTTTCATGCAGGAACAGTGAAAAATGAGCAGGATGAATTCATTACGAATGGCGGCAGAGTCTTGCTTGTAGGTGGACTTGGGGAAACGATTGAGGATGCCCAGAAAAAGGTTTATGCGGAACTTGAAAATCTGCAATGTGATGGTGTTTTTTATCGAAAAGATATTGGTTATAAAGCAGCAAGGTTTGTAAATAGCTAAATGAAAGAGGACTGGCTACGCTGCCAGCCCTCTTCATTATTTTGAGAATTCGGTAACCGAGCGAGGCTATAGATGCCTGTAAAGAGGAAAAAAGGTGTTGGCGGTAACCGAGCGAGGCTGTAGATGCCCGAGAAGAGGAAAAAAAGGTGTTGGTGGTAACCGAGCGAGGCTATAGATGCCCGAGAAGAGGAAAAAAAGGTGTTGGCGGTAACCGAGCGAGGCTGTAGATGCCCGAGAAGATGAGAAAAGAGTGCACGCGGTAACCGAAAGAGGCTGTAGATGCCTGTAAAGAGGAAAAAAGGGTGTTGGCGGTAACCGAGCGAGGCTATAGATGCCCGAGAAGATGAAAAAAGAGTGCACGCGGTAATCGAAAGTGGGTATAGATACCCGTAAAGAGAAAAAAGAGTGTACGAGGTAACTAAACAAGCGTTTAAAAACAAAAAGGCCCTCCCTAGAGAAGGCTTTAGATCTTTAAGTCGGGTTATAAGGCAAAACCTCATCCCCATCCAGATTTGTTAATCCCTCCAACCCATCCATTGAATCATGATGAGCCTCAGACTGTTTAATTTCAGAATTCATTACAGGACATTTTTTATAAAAAGCCGTTACTGGACAGTAACGGACAATGCCTTCTCCCACCTTCATTGCACCACAAACAGCGGCCAATAAATAAGAGTCTCTCCAAGGTCTTTTAACAAGCTTGGCGGTTGCCCAAGCAAGAACAGTCAAGCCAAAGGTAATGCGAATCAACGCATTTAAAATCCCAATATTTGGTTTAATATTCATTTTGTTCACTCCTTCACAAAATTTTAACATTATTTATCAAGTCTTTACTGCTTTACATTGCGAAATATGATAGTATATTAACAAATGGATTTTGTAAGGGTTTTCTTTACGATTAAATCAATATTCTTATATAGATAAATAGACTTAAAGAGGGAGGGATATCATGTGCTGGAACAACGTTATCGATGGAAAAATAAACATTTACGGACGCATGTATCAGTATTAGAGGGGAGAACTTCTCCCACCATTTTATTAAAAAATGCTTTGTATTTAAATCAGGCTATTCGTCAATGGATGAGAGCCAATATTTGGATTTATGATGATCGGATTGTTTATGTCGGCGAAAACTTGCCGGCTACATTAAAGAACTGCGAAGTGATCGATTGTACAAATGAAATTCTTGTTCCTGGATACATTGAACCGCATGCCCATCCGTTTCAATTATATAATCCCCATACATTAGCGGAATATGCATCACAATTTGGAACGACAACCTTAATCAATGACAATATGGCGCTAATTTTAAACTTAAAAAAAAGGGAAGCGTTTTCATTATTGAGAGAGCTGCGGACCATTCCGACTACAATGTTTTGGTGGAGCCGTTTTGATTCTCAAACGGAAATATTAGGGGAAGAAGAAACATTTTCACACAGTAATGTAAAATTGTGGCTTGAGCATGATGCTGTCCTTCAGGGTGGGGAATTAACCGGTTGGCCGAAGCTTCTAGACGGGGACGATATGATGCTTCATTGGATTCAAGAAGCAAAGCGGATGCGGAAGAAAATTGAAGGTCATTTTCCGGGTGCGTCTGAAAAGACTTTAGCGAAGCTGATGCTGCTTGGGGCAGATTGTGACCATGAATCAATGACAGGTGAAGAAGTTTATAATCGACTAATGCAAGGTTATATGGTAACATTGCGCCATTCATCGATTCGGCCAGATTTACCAGTACTTCTTGACGATATAAAACGATTAGGGATTCAAACGTATGATCGGTTCATGTTTACGACAGATGGGTCAACATCAAACTTTTACGAGCAGGGGATTATTGATCAAATGATCCGGATTGCAATCGAAAAGGATGTTCCGAGCATCGATGCTTATAATATGGCAACGATTAACGTCGCAAGGTACTATAATATTGAGCATTTACACGGAAGTATTGCAACCGGACGGGTTGCCAATATTAACTTCTTATCGAGTATTGAAGACCCAACTCCTATTTCTGTTCTTGCGAAAGGTAAATGGGTTAAACGCGACGGGAAACAAACGGAAGTAAATGCTGAGATTAACTGGCCGGACTTCGGACTTAAGCCACTAGAACTCGATTGGAATTTGTCTATTGATGATTTGCAATTTTCAATGCCATTTGGGATTAAAATGGAGAATTCTGTTATCACGAAGCCCTATTCCATTGCCATTGATGTTTCAGGAGATGAACTGCCAACCAATCATGATGAAAGCTTCTTTACACTGATTGACCGTAAAGGTAAGTGGAGAATCAATACCATGCTAAAAGGATTTACTTCAAAGTTATCCGCGCTTGCAAGTTCATTTTCAGGCACTGGGGATATTATTTTAATTGGTAAAAATAAAAAAGATATGATCCATGCATTTGATCGAATGAAAGAACTTGGCGGAGGAATTGTGTTAGTTCAGGATGGTCAAGTGATTTGTGAGGTTCCTTTATCATTGGGAGGAATCATGTCGGAAAAGCCGATGGAACATTTAATGGAGGAAGAAAAAAGACTTCTTGAAGAATTGAGTGAACGAGGGTATTCATTTGGAGACCCCATTAGTAGTTTATTATTTTTCTCTTCAACCCATTTACCGTATATTCGAATCACACAGCAAGGAATGTACGATGTTATGAATAAAACAGTACTCTTTCCGTCTATAATGCGTTAAAATGTAAATAGGTTAATGCATTACAGTGTAAAAGTCTTTTAACCAAAAATAGGGGTGGCTATTAGATGAAGAAATGGGCGGTCATAGTGGCAGCTGTCTTCTTATTGGTGTCCGGATGCAGCAAAAAGGAAACTGTCAAAAAGCCTGATGAGAATGTGAAAAAAGATGTAGGAAAAGTTGAACAAAAAGCGGATGAAAAGAATGAATTCCCATATTATTTTCCTTTAACCGGAAAGGGTTCACAGACTGAAACAGACAGCAGAGCTGTTGCTGTAATGATTAATAACCATCCTGCAGCAAGACCGCAATCTGGTTTAAACAAGGCTGATATCGTTTATGAAATTTTGGCTGAAGGGAATATCACAAGATTTCTTGCCGTATTTCAAAGCGAAAGGCCAAAAAATATCGGGCCGGTACGGAGCGCCCGGGATTATTATATTGATTTAGCCAAAGGTTTAAATGCACTTTATATTGCTCACGGCTATAGTCCGGAAGCCAAAAAAATGCTTGAATCAGGCTATATTGACAACTTGAATGGCATGGTTTATGACGGAACACTTTTCCATCGGGCGAGTTTTAGAGTAGCACCGCACAATTCGTATATCACCTATGATAATATTTTAAAGGGTGCGAAAATGAACAAATATTCAATGGACAAAACACCACCTGCCTTTAAATTTCTTTCAGAAGAGGACGCTAAAAAGGTTACCGGCGCCGATGCTAAATCGGTAAAGATTTCTTATTATGCTAGCGGCGATTTTGATTGTGTGTATGAGTATGATTCCGCTACAGGGAAATATAAACGTTTCCAGGGCGGGGAACAAACTGTTGATTTAGAAACAAAAGACCCGATTCTTCTAGATAATATTTTCATTGTTGAGGCAAAGCATGAAGTAATCGACAAAAAAGGACGTCGTACGATTGATTTTCAATCCGGAGGAAAAGGTTATTTAGTGCAGATGGGGAAAGTAAACGAAGTGGAATGGAAAAATGAGAACGGTAGGATTGTCCCAATGAAGAATGGAGAAGAGGTTCCATTTGTCCAAGGTAAAACATGGGTAAATGTTGTTCCAACAGATCCGGGAATGCAAAAAAGTGTTTCGTTTAATGTGAAATAATTTTATTCAAACTAAAGGGGTATAAAATATGCAAATAAATAAGCTAAGAGGGAAAGAACTGGATCAACTTTTTCTAGGGATTCTTTCGTTAAAAGATCTTGAAGAGTGTTATCGTTTTTTTGATGACCTTTGCACGATTAATGAAATTCAGTCATTGGCCCAACGCTTAGAGGTAGCCAGAATGCTTCGTGAAGGAAATACCTATCACCGAATTGAAGCAGAAACCGGTGCGAGTACTGCAACTATCTCACGTGTAAAACGCTGCTTAAACTATGGCAATGACACCTATGAATTGGTGCTAGAACGAGTCAAAGAAGAAAAGTCGACTACAACTGAGGAATCATAAAGCCAAAAACCGGAGAGATATTCTTCGGTTTTTCTTTTGTCCGGCTCCAGCGCCTAGACCCTTTAGGTTGCTTCAGCACTTGCCTTAGGCTGAACAGGGTGCTTCCGCTTTTCTAGTTGGATTTTCTTTCTATTAGGTTTTCTTTTTTATTACGTTTCCTCTAATGCTATAATGGTGTAATGAAATGAATGTAGGAGGACCTTGGGATGTATGATTTTCGCGAGTGGCGCCATGTGTTTAAACTCGACCCTAATAAACAGATATCGGATGAACATTTAGAAGAAATTTGTGAATCAGGTACGGATGCAGTGATAGTGGGAGGTACAGATGGAGTTACACTCGAAAATGTCCTCGATTTAATGGCCAGAATACGCAAGTTTGCTGTACCATGTGTTCTGGAGGTATCAAGTGTTGAAACAGTTACCCCTGGATTTGATCTCTATTTTATTCCAACGATTCTAAATAGTAAGGATACAAAATGGATTACTGGGCTTCACCATCAAGCAGTGAAAGAATTTGGCGACCTTATGGATTGGGAAGAAATCGTTATGGAAGGCTATTGCATCATGAATAGTGAATGCAAAGCAGCCAAACTGACAAATGCTGTAACGGAGATTACGGCTGAAGATGTAAGGGCCTATGCGATGATGGCTGAAAAAATGTTTCAACTGCCTATTTTTTATCTCGAGTTTAGCGGGCAATATGGACAACCAGAAATGGTTTCAGAGGTGAAAAAAGTCCTTGAAAAAGCGACCTTTTTTTATGGCGGTGGTATATCCACATATGAACAGGCAGTGGAAATGGCAAAGTTTGCAGATGTAATTGTCGTAGGAAATGCGATTTATGAAGATTTTAAAAATGCCTTAAAAACAGTGCAGGCAGTTCGATAGAAATTTGCTGGAAGAGTAAAGATAATGATAAAATAAGAACAAATGTTTGATTTGGCGGTGATGAAAATGCAATACTTATCCGAAAAGCTATTAAATGGCTTAAATCCGGAACAGCAAAGCGCTGTGAAGTGTACGGACGGACCTTTATTACTAATGGCCGGTGCCGGGAGCGGTAAAACAAGAGTGTTAACACATCGGATTGCGTATTTAATTGTGGAAAAAAGGGTGAATCCATATAATATTTTGGCGATCACCTTTACAAATAAAGCGGCAAGAGAGATGAAAGAAAGAATCGGAAAAGTGATGGGCGGAGCTGCGGAAGAAATTTGGATTTCCACCTTTCACTCAATGTGCGTAAGAATTTTACGCCGAGATATTGACCGGATTGGCTTTAATCGAAATTTCACGATTCTTGACACAACGGATCAACAATCGGTTATTAAAGGAATTTTAAAAGATAAGAATATTGACCCGAAAAAGTTTGACCCGAGGGCGATGCTCGGGGCAATCAGTTCTGCCAAAAACGAATTAATTGACCCTGAGGAATATTCAAAAACAGCAGGCGGTTACTTTGATCAGGTCGTTAGTGATGTGTATGAAGAATATCAAAAACGTTTGCGAAAAAATCAGGCGCTTGATTTCGATGATTTAATCATGATGACCATTCAATTGTTCCGTCGTGTTCCGGATGTTTTAGAATATTATCAGCGGAAGTTCCAATATATTCATGTCGACGAGTATCAGGATACGAATAAAGCCCAGTATTTATTAGTAAAGCTGCTGGCAATGCGATTTAAAAATCTTTGCGTAGTCGGTGATTCTGATCAGTCGATTTATAGATGGCGTGGTGCGGATATTGCGAATATATTATCTTTTGAAAAAGATTATCCAAACGCCACCGTTATCCTTTTAGAACAAAACTATCGCTCGACGAAAAGAATCCTTCTTGCGGCGAACAAAGTGATTGAAAACAATTTGAATAGAAAAGCGAAAAACCTTTGGACAGAAAATCCAGAGGGAAATAAACTTATGTATTACCGTGCCGATAGCGAACAGAGTGAGGCACAGTTTGTTGCTGGCAAAATTAAAGAATTGACCCGTGATGGTAAGCACAAGCTTTCGGAAATTGCTATCCTCTATCGGACGAACGCACAGTCCCGTGTAATGGAGGAAGTTTTGCTGAAATCAAATATTGAGTACAGCATTGTCGGCGGTACCAAGTTCTATGACAGAAAAGAAATCAAGGACATGTTAGCCTATTTAAGATTGATTTCAAATCCAGACGATGATATCAGCCTGCGGAGAATCATAAATGTTCCGAAACGCGGTATCGGCTCAAGCTCAGTTGATAAAATTGCTGACTTTGCAGCAATGCATGATCTTTCATTGTACCAAGCCTTAGATTCAATTGAATTAATTGGTTTAAGTCCTAAAATTACGAAGGCAGCCCGTGATTTCAGGGACTTCATTCGAAACTATACACAAATGCAGGAATTCCTATCCGTAACGGAATTGGTCGAGGAAATCCTAGAGAAATCCGGTTATCGTGAGATGCTAAAGGCAGAAAAATCACTTGAAGCACAAAGCCGTCTTGAAAACTTGGACGAATTATTATCTGTTACGAAAAACTTTGAGGACGTAAGCGAGGACAAAAGCCTTGTTGCCTTTTTAACGGATTTAGCCCTTGTTGCGGATATTGATTCAATGGATGAAGAAGTGGAAAAAGCGGATTCGATTGTGCTGATGACCTTGCACTCAGCAAAGGGGTTGGAATTTCCTGTTGTCTTCCTTATTGGCATGGAGGAGGGAGTATTCCCACACAGCCGTTCCCTTATGGAGGAAGCGGAAATGGAAGAGGAACGCCGCTTGGCCTATGTGGGAATTACCAGGGCGGAACAAAGCCTATTTCTGACTAATGCTCAAATGCGGACGCTTTTTGGCCGAACAAACATGAATCCGGCTTCCCGTTTTATTAAGGAAATCCCTGAAGATCTTTTGGAAGATGCGGTTCCAAAAGCTGGGAAGAGTTCTACATTTGGTTCAAGAGGAGGTTCGTTTGCCGGTTCCGGTACTGGATTTGGAGCCCCTGCTGCGAGAAAACCGGTGATGCGGCCAGTTGCAGCCACGACCGGCGGAGATCAAGTTGGCTGGAAAGTTGGCGATAAAGCCGAACACGGTAAGTGGGGAATAGGAACGGTTGTCAGCGTGAAGGGCGAAGGAGAAGGAACTGAACTCGATATTGCTTTTCCTAGTCCAACAGGAATCAAACGTTTGCTTGCCAAATTTGCGCCGATTAAAAAGGCATAAGAATCAATGAAGAAAGGGCTGGATTTATGGACCTTCAACTAACGGAACAAAGAATCAATGAACTAAAAAGCCTATTAAATCAATATGGCTATGAATATTATGTGCTGGACAAACCAACCGTTCCGGATTTGGAGTATGACCGTTTAATGCAGGAACTGTTAAAGCTAGAAGAAAAGTATCCTGAATTGAAAACATCTGATTCGCCTTCTGAACGTGTTGGCGGTCCTATATTAGATCTTTTTGAAAAGGTTGAGCACCGTACCCCGATGCTTAGCCTTGGTAATGCTTTTAATGACGGAGATTTAAGAGATTTTGACCGCCGGGTTCGTCAAGCGGTGGGTGATACCGTTTCCTATGTTTGCGAATTGAAAATTGATGGGCTGGCCGTTTCCTTACGCTATGAAAATGGATTGTTCCTTCAAGGGGCTACGCGTGGGGACGGTACGATTGGCGAAGATATTACGGCCAACTTAAAAACGATTAAATCAATTCCATTACGTTTACGTGAGAATGTTTCCATCGAGGTTCGTGGAGAGGCATTTATGCCGAAGCGTTCCTTTGAAGCATTAAACCGGGTGAAAGAGGAGAATGGTGAAGAACCTTTCGCAAACCCGAGAAATGCAGCTGCTGGTTCCCTTAGACAGCTTGACCCGAAAATGGCAGCGTCGCGAAATCTCGATGTTTTTTTATACGGTATTGGTGATATTGGAGGGTTAGGTGTAACCTCCCATGGTGAAGGACTTGATTACTTGGATGCTCTCGGGTTTAAAACCAATAAAGAGCGAAGAAAATGTTCAGGAATTGATGATGTGATTGAGTATGTCAACAGCTGGGTTGAAAAGCGCCCGCATCTTCCTTATGAGATTGATGGGATTGTTATTAAAGTAGATTCACTTGAGCAGCAGGAACAGCTTGGGACAACAGCTAAAAGCCCACGTTGGGCGATTGCGTATAAATTCCCAGCTGAAGAGGTAGTCACAACATTATTAGATATTGAACTGAGTGTTGGCCGTACAGGGGTGGTAACTCCAACCGCGATTCTTGTACCGGTTAAGGTAGCTGGGACAACTGTACAGCGTGCCTCTTTGCATAATGAAGATTTAATCCGTGAAAAGGATTTAAAAATTGGCGATAAAGTCGTGATTAAAAAGGCTGGCGATATTATTCCGGAGGTCGTAAATGTCCTTGCTGAAGAGCGGACAGGCACGGAAAGAGATTTTTACATGCCAACGCATTGTCCTGAATGTGAAAGTGAGCTTGTCCGTCTTGACGGGGAAGTTGCTTTACGGTGTATCAATCCAAAATGCCCGGCACAAATCCGCGAAGGTCTGATACACTTTGTCTCGCGAGATGCCATGAATATCGAGGGTCTAGGGGAAAGAGTCATCAGCCAGCTTTTTACTGAAAAATTAATTGCCGATGTCGCTGATCTTTATAAGCTTACAAGAGAGCAGCTTTTAGCCCTTGAACGAATGGGGGAAAAATCAGTTTCCAATCTGTTAAAGGCAATTGAGGCTTCAAAAAGCAATTCACTTGAGAAACTGCTTTTCGGTCTTGGAATTCGTCATGTAGGCGCAAAAGCGGCAAAAACATTAGCGCAGGAATTTGGTTCAATGGATCATCTTGCCGCCGCGACAAAGGAACAATTGATTTCTATTAACGAAATTGGGGAGAAAATGGCCGATTCTATTGTTACTTTTTTTGAACAAGAAGAAGTGTCCTCGTTGATTAAGGAACTATCCTCTTATGGAGTCAATATGGACTACAAAGGGGCCAAACCAGTTTTAGCAGCGGAGTCTGATTCCATTTTTGCCGGAAAAACAATTGTCCTTACAGGGAAACTAGAGAAACTATCGCGGAATGAAGCCAAGGAAAAAATTGAAGCACTAGGCGGCAATGTTGCTGGAAGTGTTAGTAAAAAAACGCATCTGGTTATTGCCGGAGAAGAAGCCGGTTCTAAGCTTTCCAAAGCGCAGGAACTAGGAATTGAAGTATGGGACGAAGAGAAGCTATTAGTTGAATTAAATAAATAAGAGGTGTTACCACCGTGAAAAAGCTTATACTGCTTGTCTTTTCGTTTGTCCTTCTGCTCAGCGGCTGTTCATTAAACTTTCAAAAGCAGGATGAGGTCGTGCAAACAAAAGAGAAAACGAAAGGAAAAGCAATTATTCCTAAATATAATATTTCCGACAAGTATTATCGGACGATTTTACCATTTGAACCTGGGGAAGCCCGCGGGATGATTGTCGGCAATCTTAACACGAGATACGATATTGATGAATTTGAAACAGGTTTAATGCGGATTGCCCAAAATACCTTTGATACAGATCAATATTACTTTCAAGAGGGACAGCAAATTAAACGGGATACGATTAAACTTTGGTTAAATCGAAAATTTACAAAGGCTCAGTTAAAGGAACAAGGATTAAAATCATCTGAAAATATCGGTTTAAATCCGCTCGATACCGGAAAAGGGGAAACGCCGATTTACCTTGCTCATATTTTGGAGCATGATTATTTGACAAAAACGGATAAAGGTACAGTTAAATTGGGCGGAATCACAATTGGACTTGCATTAAATTCGATTTATTATTATCAAACGGTTCAATACGGGCCGACCTATGAGAAGAAAATAGACTATTCTAAAATGAAAAGCGAAGGAGAACAAATTGCCGCGGAAGTATTAAAACGTATTCGCAGTATGAAAAAATTGGGGAATATACCAGTGACAATTGCCTTATTTGAAACACAGAGCAAATCATCGGTTGTTCCAGGTAATTTCTTTGCGTACACGAATGTAGATGCCGGCAGTTCAAGTATAGATGGCTGGGAAAAAGTAAACGAAAAATACTTCTTATTCCCGTCAACCGACGCACAAGATAAGCATAGGGATGACCTTACTGCATTTTTAAACTTTAAGCAGGATGTTGAAGAGTATTTTCCAAATTATAACGGCGTAATTGGCAGAGCCTTTTATGTTGGCGATCAACTCCAAGATCTTAAAATCTCAATTCCGATTCAATTCTATGGAAAAATGGAAGCTGTCGGCTTTACCCAATATGTAACAGGTCTGGTCATGGATCGTTTTCCGAAATATATTTCGGTTTCCGTCAGTGTAACATCCGTTGATGGTCCTGAGGCACTTATAGTCAAAAAGGCAAACGAAACAGAACCGTTTGTTCATATTTACTAAATATTATACTTTTTTAAAACCAGATCCGGGGCCGGCCCCGGATCTTTTTTTCAGGTTATAACTATAGTTCAAATGATTGATACTATAAAGTGAATTGGATGTAAACGTTTTTAATACATAGGAGGGTTTCAAACATGGTACAACCTTACAAACATGAGCCACTCACAGATTTTACGGTTGATGAAAACCGCCAAGCTTATCTTCAGGCATTACAAACCGTTAAAGGTTATTTAGGCAAGGATTATGACCTTGTGATTGGCGGTGAAAAAATTGCGACTGAAGATAAAATTGTTTCCTATAACCCAGCGAATAAAGAAGAGGTAATTGGCCGCGTTTCGAAAGCAAACAAAGATCTTGCTGAAAAAGCGATGCAGGCAGCAGTAGAAGCATTCAAAACGTGGAAAAAAACGAAAGCTGAAGTTCGTGCTGATGTGCTTTTTAAAGCGGCTGCGATTATTCGCCGACGCAAGCATGAGTTTTCAGCTTTGATGACAAAAGAAGCAGGTAAGCCATGGAGAGAAGCAGATGCTGATACAGCAGAAGGTATTGACTTTCTGGAATACTATGGCCGTCAAATGCTGGCAATTAAAAATGGTGTACCCGTTCAAAGCCGTCCAAATGAATTCAACCGTTATGACTATATACCTCTTGGTGTAGGAATCATTATTTCACCTTGGAACTTCCCATTTGCAATCATGGCAGGTACAACGGTTGCTGCAATTGTATCTGGTAATACGGTCCTATTAAAACCAGCGTCTACTACGCCAATTATTGCTGCTAAATTTGTTGAAGTAATGGAAGAAGCAGGTCTTCCCAAGGGTGTCTTAAACTTTGTGCCAGGAAGCGGTGCAGAAGTGGGTGACTATTTAGTTGATCATAAAGATACTCGTTTCATCAGCTTCACAGGTTCCCGTGATGTTGGTCTCCGTATTTTTGAACGTTCTTCAAAAATAAATGAAGGTCAAATCTGGATGAAGCGCTTGATTGCAGAAATGGGAGGTAAAGATACCATTGTTGTTGACAGTGAAGCAGATCTTGAGCTTGCTGCACAATCCATTGTTGCTTCTGCCTTCGGTTTCTCCGGTCAAAAATGTTCTGCATGTTCTCGTGCAGTAATCGTTGAAGATGTATATGATACAGTCCTAAACCGTGTTATTGAGTTAACAAAACCATTAACAGTGGGGGAACCTACTGAACAGGGCACTTTCACTGGTCCAGTAATTGATAACAACGCGTTCAAAAAGATCATGGAATACATCGAAATTGGAAAACAAGAAGGTAAATTAATGGCCGGAGGTGAAGGGGACAATTCAAAGGGCTACTTCATTCAACCAACTGTTTTTGCTGACCTTGCTCCAAACGCCCGCATTATGAAGGAAGAAATCTTTGGACCAGTTGTCGGCATCACAAAGGCGAAAAACTTTGATGAAGCAATTGAAATTGCCAACAACACTGAATACGGCTTAACAGGTGCGGTCATCACTTCAAACCGTGCGCATATGGAACAAGCCCGAGAGGATTTCCATGTTGGTAATCTTTACTTCAACCGCGGCTGTACAGGTGCCATCGTTGGCTACCAGCCATTCGGCGGCTTCAACATGTCCGGAACTGACTCCAAAGCAGGCGGCCCAGATTATCTATTGCTACACATGCAAGCAAAAACAACCTCTGAATTATACTAATAGAATCGACAAAATTCGGGTGGTGCCTGTCACCACCCGAATTTTGTCGAATTACATATTCATTTTAGGTACGTCCACGATAAAGGGAGCAACGATGATGCGTCCTTGGTATTGAAATTGTCCCCAAATTTTATAGATACCTTTTTGGGGGAAGTAGGTCATGAATGTTACTTTTGGTCCGTTTCCTTTGGTTGTCATTGGGTGAATGTGAAGATATTCGTGCAGGTCATCTTTTATGGCAACGGCATGGCCCAGTGCACCTAAATAGGGCTGGAGGTTTTTGATTGGTTTATTCGTCTTCGCATCCCGAATCATAAAGGTCATGTTTGAGTTCATTTCTGCCATTAAATGGTCGAAGGATAAAGTTATTTTTAAGCCATCGACCATTGTCGTTAACTTTTGATCTGGAATGAGTGGTTTAGATTTAGGGATAGGCCCGTCGATATGAAGCCAATGCTTTTCCACACTATTATCCCCGCCGCCTTTTGGTGTAACTTCTGCAATTAGTTGGTAATCCCCGCCTGCTGGAAAGGCCGTCGAAATATCAAATTCCCCATTTCCTTTATAAATCGGATGGAGATGAGAAAAATAAGATAAATCTTTACTAACAATAATTAAATGCATTTTTTTGGTATGGACCGTTTCAAACGCTTGGATTGGTTTATTGGATTTATCTCTTATCAGAATTGAAATGGGAATTCTCTTATTCGGCTTTAGTGTCTCAGGTGTTTTCCATTCAGATTTTGTCGGGATTACATTCTGAGGCATTGAGCTCATTTGATGGTCCATTGTCGATTTCGGAACCCTAATGGGATTACAGGAGGTTAGTAGGGTGATAGCTAAAAGGATTGAAATCAATTTAACGCTTTTCAAAACGGACAGGCTCCTTTCCAACTTAATCAATTTTTACAAGAAGTTATTTTAGTTTGCTAATCGATTGCATATACTAATTAATACTAAGCAAGCATTCAAAAGAAGTAAAGGAATACAAATGATTGATAAAAATGGATCATACATCGAAGTCAAAAGAATTACGACAAATTTAATTATTCCTTAATAACTTTATATGCATTATTGATTATAATAAAAATTACGGAGATTACCTATCAATCCAATATGAGGTAATAATGTAAATAAATATCCAAATAACAAGCGGAGAATGCTATGATTAAGGAATAAATGATCTAGTTTTTTACTTTTACCAAAGGTGAGTGGATTGAAAAAGATGGAGATTTTTTCATTGTTGCCACAATATTTATTACATGTTACCGCTGTGCCCCACAGTGAGAGCCCCAGCTTGATTTGGTCCCTATTAGCCTGTAACATTTTCTTGGTCATTGCGGGGGTCTTCTTTATTGTTAAATTATTTAGACAAAAAAATGTCCTTAAATCGGGAATTACTTTCGGAATTGCACTGGCGATTAATTATATTTTAATTGCAGTGTACGGGGATATATTTGACCTGCTTGGATAGGGGATAAAGAGGAGGTTTAAATTTTTGAAATATTATCGAATTTGGGTCATTGCCTTCTTATTAAAGTTCATTGGATCTGCTTGGGATGCCTCTTACCATTTTAAGTATTTATTTGAGGAATATTCCATACCGCATATTGTTAATTTTACTGGCTTTGCGATTGGGGCATTTTTATTATTTAAAGAGTGGCGGAAGCTGCATTACATGGATCGGTTTTCGCGAAATCTTGTAACGATTGGATATGTTTTATTTTTAATTGGTATCCCCTTAGACTTTAGCTATCATATCGCTTACGGCATTGATTTAACCACCTGGAGTCCAACCCACTTTATTTATTATATTGCGACAGATATTATGATTATCGGTGTATGGCGGGCCTATTTTAAGTTTTCTCAGGATCAAATACCATCATGGAAATCACTGCATACTTGGTTTGCGATGTTTTTGCTGGAATGCTTAATGTTTCCAAATATGCAGCAGGAAAACGGAGCAATATCCTATGATCAATATATTCATGGACGTTCCATTGCCTCAAAAGAAATTCTACAGTTGATCTCAGACCCTGCGTCGCAAATCTTTGGGGGGATCCCCCAATGGGTGTATCCGCTTTATTCGGTATTATTTGTAGCCCTGTTTACAGTCATTGTTAATAAACTTTGCCGGGAATATACTATTCCAGTTATGGCAGCGGCACTTTATATCCTATTACGTTTTATCTTTAAATCGGCCTTTTATCTTGTTCATTATCCAACATCCTATGTCCCGGTGACACTTTTATTTATCCCGATTTTTTATTTAGTTTTCAGAAGGGATAGTTGGCTCGCCGGACTTGCCGGTAGTTTGTTCTATTTTCTAACTTTGTTTGCCATTAATCGCCTTGGCTTACTAATCACACCGCCATTAGTATGGTGGGAGGCTATACCGGTTGCGATAATCGGCTTGTTTGTTCCGGTGATTGCTTCCGAAGTAGTAAAACTGCCAATTCGGCCCAAAAGAAAGCAACCTGCATAAAAGATGAAAGGTGTTCCTCAAAGGGACACCTTTTTTATATGACAATATTGTGAAACAATTCGCTTATAGGGGTTAAAAGTGACAAATCCCACAATTTATTATGAGAACAATGATTACAATTTAGTTATAGAAAAAGCAAAAATGAGAGTTGAAATCCGTGTTAAAATATAAGAAAGATTAAAAAAATTCGGGAATATATAATATATTAAGGCTTTCAATCAAGGCAGGGAGTGGAGTAAAATGTTTAAAACAATCACACGAATTCCTGTAGCGCATTATTCGAATCTTAAAGAAAGAAAAGGATTTTCTATCAAAATTGATCAAATTGAAATAGCACTTTTTAAATTGTCAAACGGAAAGATTTTTGCAATTGAAAATCGCAGTCCGATTCCAAAAGGTGGAGTACTTTCTAAAGGAATTATCAACGGCGAATACTTATATTGTCCTGTCTATGATTTGAAGATTTCCTTAGCGGATGGTAAAGTTCAGGAGCCGGAAAGTGGTAAGGTACGTACATTTAAGGTAGAAATAAAAGAGAACATTGTATTTATTGTTTTATAGGACACCAAAGATGGGAAGGAGGCAGCATGATGAGAAAAGGCAAAGTATTTTTAGTTGGTGCAGGCCCAGGGGATATCGGGTTAATTACGGTAAAAGGCTTGGAGGCCATTAAGCAGGCTGAAGTTTTACTTTATGACCGGCTTGCCAATCCAAAGCTGCTAGAATATGCACCCTCAGAGTGTGAGTTTATATATTGTGGAAAATTACCTGACCGTCATATTTTGCGGCAAGAGAATATCAATGAACTTTTAGTCGCTAAAGCATTAGAAGGCAAGAAGGTTGTTCGTTTAAAAGGCGGAGACCCGGGTGTATTTGGCCGCGTTGGGGAAGAGGCGGAATCCCTAGCACAGTTTCAGATACCTTTTGAAATCGTTCCAGGAATCACATCGGGAATTGCGGCCCCCCTTTATGCAGGAATTCCTGTCACTCACCGGGAATATGGAGAATCGTTTGCAATCGTAACCGCTCATGCAAAGTCTAAAGATGGAGAGCCGTTGCTTGAGTGGGAAAGCCTTGCACGCGGAGTGGATACGATTGCTTTTTACATGGGAGTTGGAAATTTACCGCTCATTTGTGAAAACCTTATCGCACACGGCAAATCTTCTTCGACTCCTGCGATATTAATTCAATGGGGCACGTTTGGCCGTCAGAAGACATTGCAGGGGACATTAGCAGATATCTCAGAGAAGGCATTAGCTGCCAAGTTTAAGAATCCTTCCATTATCCTGGTGGGCGATGTAATTTCACTTCGGGAAAAAATCAACTGGTTTGAAAAAAAGCCGTTGTATGGCCGGCAAATATTATTAGCCCGGACAAGCAATGGTCTGAGCGAATTGGCAAAGGAATTAATGGATTATGGAGCGGATGTAATAGAATTTCCAAAATGGAAAAAGACATCGGTTCATATTGACTTAGAAAAAGTGACAGCCTATGATAAGATCCTGTTTGCCCAGCCCGAAAGCGTTGCTGAATTTTTCGAAGCGTTAATTGACAATCAAATCGATATTCGAAATATCAGGGCTAATTTTTACGGTCCTTCATTTAAGACGATAAAAGCCTTAAATGACCGGGGATTTACCGCCACGTTGGCGGAAGAAATGTATGGTTCAGGGAGTTTGCTCATTGTCGGTGACAACAGTGTTTTGAAAAATACAGAGAATTATGGAGTATTTGATGTAATCGTGACGAGTATAAAAGAAATTGATAGGCAATTCATGCCGATTTTTAAGCGAATGTTCGGGGAAGCTCAGGTCGATACAATCATTTTTCCATGCAGTGCATCCGTGGAACCCGTTCTTGAAGCATTAAGGGAATGCGGCATTGCTATAGAGGAGGATGTAAGAGATTCACATGTGGTTTGTATGGGAAAACAAACGATGGCTGCTGTTAGGGGAGCGGGGTTGATGAATCCCAATATGCCGGCAAAGGCAACAAAAGCCGCTTTGATAGAGTATTTAGCGGAGCAAAATGGTGTAGAGTTACAATAAAAAATGTTTCTGCTCATTTATAAGCGGGCATAACGAGGCGAGAACATGAAGGTAAGTTATCCAATTATGATGAATTTGGAAGGAAAGAAGGCAGTGATTGTTGGCGGCGGAAAGGTTGCGGAGCGCAAGATATTTGGTCTGCTTAATACTGGCGCGGAGATTTCTGTGATTAGCCCGGAAGTAACCGAAGAAATTCAAATACTGGTTACTGAGGGTAAGGTTTCATGGTATTGCCGGGCATTTTCTGAAGAGGACCTAGCCGAAACCCCTTTAGTGTTCGCCGCGACGAATGATAGGGAAATCAATCAGTTGGTCAAAGCTGCAGCAGGTCCCCATCAACTTATTACTATCGCGGATGATCCTGATGGCTCAGATTTTCATGTTCCGGCAGTGGTTCGACGGGGGCGTTTAAATATTGCGGTTTCGTCGGGCGGGGCAAGCCCGATTTTGGCAAGTCGAATCCGTTCAGGGCTGGAACAGCAGTTTGATGAATCCTATGAGAGCTATCTTGAGTTTCTTTTTACGGTACGGCAGCGGATTTTGGAAGAAGTGAAAGACCCTTCTGTAAAAAGAAAGCTATTAACGGCTATTGTCAGCCAGGAATTTTTAAAAAGCAACAATCGAGAAGAAGACTTTCAAAAATTATATAACGAGTTGGTTTAAGCGGGTACCGTTACAGGTGCCTGCTTTTTTCGTATAAATACATAAGAATTTGGAAAAAAAGGAGGTAAAACACAGAACAGAGGGTGTAGGATGTATAACAAAAAAATAAGCAACAGCTATCAAATTTTGGATCAGTTACGATTGCCGCATGGATTATACTTGGCCTCTTCATCAAATGATTATCACTACGTTTGGCTTCGAGATTCTTTTTACATGTCCTTACCTTATTTAGAACAGGACAATGGGATTTATGAAATGACCTATCACCGGATTTTAGATTTATTCCGAGAATATGAATGGAAACTGGATATCCATAATCTCCAAAGGCCAATTGAGCAATGGGAATATATACATTCCCGCTATTCAGCCCATGATGTAAGAGAAATCGATACACCATGGGGACATGCCCAGCATGATGCGATTGGGGCAATTCTTTGGGGAATCGGAATGGGGCAAAAACGAGGGAAGCAGATTATTCGAGATGGAAAAGATCATGAAATCGTTCAAAAGCTTGTCGGGTATTTAGGCTGCGTTCACTATTGGGAGGATGCGGATAATGGGATGTGGGAAGAATGGCGCGAAGTGCATACCAGTTCTGTTGGTGCCTGTGTGGCTGGACTTAAGGCTGTTCAAGATTTGGTCTTTGTTCCGGGAGAATGGATTGAAAAAGGGAAATGGACTTTATCTGCCTTATTTC
Source organism: Bacillus salipaludis (assembly GCF_030938565.1). Classification (GTDB taxonomy): domain Bacteria; phylum Bacillota; class Bacilli; order Bacillales; family Cytobacillaceae; genus Neobacillus; species Neobacillus salipaludis_A. The sequence continues at coordinate 847,082 of NZ_JAVGVR010000001.1, forward strand.
CACGTGAAAGTATCGACCGTCCCTGTGACTTAGCGCAGATGAGCTTAATCTATCCTTACGGTGTTGTAGATGGGGAAGATGCAAAATTAATCCTCAAGCAGGTTGAAATAAATCTACTAAGGGACCGGGGCGTGATTCGCTATCAGGGTGACTCCTATTATTCACTTTTGGAGCATGAAGGACGGCATCATGAGTTATCTTTTTATTTTGGTTCGGAAGCAGAATGGACCTTTGGGCTTCCGTGGCTTGCCCTTTGTCATTTAGAATTAGGAAATATGGAAAAAGCCCATGCTTATATTCAGCAGACAGAAAAAGTCATGCTCAGTGATGGCAGTCTTCCGGAACTTTATTTTGCCCAATCTTCGGACTATAATTCCAACACGCCATTGGGGTGGGGAAGCGCCCTGTATATATTAGCGAAAGAGAAATATGAACGGATTATGTAAAAATTTCAGGCCGTTGGGATTGATCCAACGGCCTTTTTATTATCTCTGTCGCTGAAAAATACTACTTTAGGATTATTTTGACTATTTTTAAAAAATTTTCTGAAAAGTAGTTCCCTTTTTATTTTTAGTGTTATATAATACAAAACGAGGATAGATGCTGTATTATAACAAAGAGGTGATTAAGTTCATGTCGACGCAAACGACTGGTATTGAAGTGGTGGGTGCCATAAACGCCCAGTATGATGAGGTTTTGACATCCGATGCTTTAAATTTTATTGAAGAACTAGAGCGAAACTTTGGGGAAAGAAGAGTTGAACTGTTACAGTACAGAATGAAACGACAGGAGGAAATTCACAACGGAAAGCTTCCGGATTTCCTTCCTGAAACGAAACATATTCGTAATGGAGATTGGACAATTGCTCCCCTGCCACAGGATCTTCAGGACCGCCGGGTTGAAATTACCGGTCCGACTGACCGGAAAATGGTCATTAATGCTCTGAATTCTGATGCGAAAATCTTTATGGCCGACTTTGAAGACGCCACTTCACCGACATGGAAGAACATCGTCGAAGGACAAATCAACTTGAGGGATGCAGTAAATCGGACGATTTCTTTTGAAAATCAAAATGGTAAAAAATACACCCTGAATGAAAAAACAGCAGTACTGCTCGTTCGACCACGAGGATTACATTTAGAAGAAAAAAATGTACTACTAGACGGAAAGCCGATTTCCGGAAGCCTTTTCGATTTCGGATTGTACTTTTTCCATAACGTAAATAATTTGCTCGCAAGAGGGACGGGTCCATATTTTTACCTTCCAAAGCTTGAGAGTCATATAGAAGCCCGCCTTTGGAATGATGTCTTCGTCTTCGCACAAGATAAACTCGGTGTCCCGCAAGGAACGATTAAAGCAACTGTATTAATCGAAACCATTTTGGCAGCATTTGAAATGAACGAAATTTTATATGAATTAAAGGAACACTCTGCCGGCTTAAACTGTGGCAGATGGGATTATATTTTCAGTTACTTGAAAAAGCTCCGTAACCAGAAGGATGTAATTCTTCCGGATCGCTCGCAGGTTAACATGACGGTTCCCTTTATGAGGTCATACTCGTTATTGACCATCCAAACCTGTCATCGACGAAAGGCACCGGCAATGGGAGGGATGGCAGCACAAATTCCGATTCGCAATAACCCGCAGGCGAATGAAGGAGCCTTTGCGAAGGTTCGTGCCGATAAGGAACGAGAGGCTCGCGATGGTCATGATGGGACATGGGTTGCCCACCCTGGACTTGTCCCGGTTGCATTAGAGGTGTTTAACCGCGAAATGCCTGCATCTAACCAAATTAATACACAAAAACAGCAGCACATCACGGTTACGGCTCAAGATTTACTTGAGGTGCCGAATGGAACGATTACCGAAGAAGGAGTTCGCGTCAACATTAATGTTGGAATTCAATATGTTGCTTCTTGGTTAGATGGAAAAGGTGCAGCGCCAATTCACAACCTTATGGAAGATGCGGCAACGGCTGAAATTTCAAGAGCACAGCTTTGGCAGTGGATCCGCCATCCCAAAGGTGTGTTAACGGACGGCCGAAAGGTAACAGCAGAACTGTATCAGGCCTTCAAGGTGGAAGAACTAGAAAAAATCAAACAGGAAATAGGTGCTGAAGCTTATAAGAATGGGCGGTTTGCTGAAGCTTCAGAACTATTTGACCAAATGATTCAAAATGATGAGTTTGCTGAGTTTCTAACCTTACCGGGTTACGAGCTTTTATAGAAAGTTTGATAAATAATAGTTTACTAAATTAATAGGGAGGAATTTAAGATGACAAATGAAAGAGCTGCAAGATTACAAGAAAGCTGGGAAATGGATAGCCGTTGGAATGGAATTACAAGACCGTATACGGGAGAAGACGTTATTAAGCTTCGCGGTTCGATTGATATCGAACATACTTTAGCGAAAAAAGGTGCAGAAAAGCTTTGGAAGCTATTAAATGAAGAAGAGTACATCAATGCGCTTGGTGCGCTGACAGGAAATCAAGCGGTTCAACAGGTAAAAGCCGGACTGAAAGCGATCTACTTAAGCGGCTGGCAGGTAGCAGCTGACGCCAACCTTTCAGGACATATGTACCCTGACCAAAGCTTGTACCCTGCAAACAGTGTACCAAGCGTGGTAAAGCGAATTAACCAAGCGCTTCAACGTGCTGATCAAATTACCCATTCTGAAGGTGACGACTCTATCGATTGGTTTGCCCCAATTGTAGCCGATGCGGAAGCAGGCTTTGGCGGGCAGCTAAACTGCTTTGAATTGATGAAAGGCATGATTGAAGCAGGCGCAGCCGGTGTACACTTTGAAGACCAGCTTTCTTCTGAGAAAAAATGCGGTCACTTGGGCGGAAAAGTATTGCTGCCGACTCAAACTGCTGTTCGTAACCTGATTGCAGCTCGTTTGGCTGCTGATGTAATGGGTGTTCCAACTGTGCTTGTTGCCCGTACAGATGCTAATGCTGCCGATTTGATTACCAGTGATATCGATATGAACGATGCGGCATTCATTACCGGAGAACGGACTCCTGAAGGATTTTACCGGACAAAAGCCGGAATTGATCAAGCGATTGCCCGCGGCTTAGCCTATGCACCATATGCTGACCTAATTTGGTGTGAAACTTCTGAACCAAATGTAGAGGAAGCAAGAAAGTTTGCGGAAGCGATTCATGAACAGTTCCCTGGCAAACTACTGGCCTATAACTGTTCACCTTCCTTCAACTGGAAAAAGAAACTTGACCCAGAAACAATTGCGAAATTCCAACAAGAGCTCGGAAAAATGGGCTATAAGTTCCAATTCGTTACACTTGCAGGGTTCCATGCCTTGAACCACAGCATGTTCGAGCTTGCCCGCGGCTACAAAGAGCGCGGTATGGCGGCTTACTCCGAATTGCAGCAGGCTGAGTTTTCCAGTGAGCAATACGGCTACACGGCTACCCGCCACCAACGCGAGGTTGGTACTGGCTACTTTGACCAAGTATCCATGGTCATTACAGGAGGCACCTCTTCAACCACAGCGTTAAAAGGATCAACTGAAGAAGAGCAATTTAGTTCTTCGAAAAAATAAAGAGCGAATCCTTCTCCTTATGTGTGGGGGAGGGATTTTTTTGTCTCTACTAGAATTATTATCATGATTAAATGGTAGTGGAATGTATTTTGGTCATAGTGGAAAGTAAATGAGCAAAAGTGGAAGGTAAAGTGCAACAACTGGAAAGTAAACATATAATAAACTGATAGAAGGGATTAGTGGATGAATGTTTAGTAGGGAACCTTTTTCCTTGTCCTATCATAAAAATAAGTAGCCTTTATAATGGAGTTGATTTTTTGAGAAAGCCATCTGTTGATGAGGTGTTACAGCAGGGAATCTACGGCCCCCTAGAAACTAAGCCGGAGGAAAGGCGGAAATTTTTAGGGACATTACGTGAGCGGATTATCATTGCTCTTAAAAAAGGTCAGGTTGGCGAAGCTGAGATCTATCCTCAAGTGGAGCAGGAGATAAAGAAGAACCCGAAAGCTCATTTGTTTTTAAACGGAACAATGAACTACGGACAATTATCGAAGTATGTAAAACTGGCGGCCAAATATAAAATGGAGCATACGATTGTGACCAATAAGGACCACGATACAGAGATTGGGCTTGTCTTAGCGTTAGACCATGCGATAGACAAAGAAGAAATCTTTATTACTAAAAAGGCACCGATTCAATTTGACACGAAAAAGAAAAAGAGCCTTTTTGCAAAACTCTTTAATCGGAAATAGCGCTTGGATGGAACCAAGCGCTATTTACTATTTACAACAATTCTCGGGTACCTTCAACAAATTCCCTGTTTAACCAAACGTTTGATTAAAATGGTTAAAAAGGTTATTAGTAAAGGATTTTTCCATGCAATTGTATGAAAAAAATGACGAATGGTAGTAACTATAATTCACCAGATACTCGTTCTACCAAAGCCTGCAATTCCAACTCAACATTTCCCTGAATAGCCCGGCTGATCATGCAAGAGGTCTCAGCCTTTTTAGCAAGCTTTTGGGCCAGAGAATAATCCTTTTCAGAGGCTGCGGCTCTCAACACAATATGCGGCCGATGGATGATTTTTTTATACGTAAAAACCCCGTTTGTTACATCGACAATCGCTTCTGAATCCATGGTCAAACTCACCTTATCCAAATGGCTTCGCTCCATCATCGCTGCGAGAGTGATGATATAACAGGTTGCTGCTGCACCAAGCAGCATTTCATCAGGATTGGTGCCAACCCCGGGGCCATCCATTTCAGGTGGGATTGAGATTTTCGTTTTTAAGTTTCGTGCCTCAATTTCCCCCACATCATTTCGTAATCCCGGCCAGTTTGCTTTTAAAAGAAATCGATGTTCAGCCATGTTGAACCTCCTAGATTTTAAAAGTTGAACGATTTTTCGATCCCGGAAGCCGGAACGTTTTCTGCTAATGATTGAATGTTTTTGGCTACCTTCGTACTATACGTATAATCACCATAACAATAAGGATAACGGAAATTAAACTTGTTTCCGCCGCAATTATAAATGGTTGGATTTCTTTTAACTTGTTGTAAGGAGAATTTTTTCGCTAATTCCTCACTATGCTTACCGCCGTGCTCGGCGATATAATCGATATACCCTGTCCCCATGTTATATGCTTGGATGATGGTTGGAAAATCTACCTTTCTTTGTTTTCCATAAATGACTGCCCGTCGAAAATGTTTTACCCCGAGACGGATGCTTTCCTTCGGGTCTTGAATCGTATTTCGTGCGAGTCCGGCCGATTCAGAGGCTTGCATCGGATCCCCGCCCTTGCCGTGGCTTTCCTGCTGCATTAAAGCAACGAGGACCGGAGTGTATTTTTCCATATTGTATTGTTTCAATTCATTGTGAATTAAAGGTTCATATTTTTTAACATTTACGAAGGACTTGTTGAAAATATCAGGAGGATTGCCTTCAAGCAATTTGCTGATGAGAATAAAGGCAAAACAAAGCATAAACAGGAGCGTAATCAAACGGGATTTCTTTTTCCGTCTTCGTTTCATTCACTTACCTCTCCAATTTCTAATTCTACCTGATTATTATAACGTAATCTTAAATAGTAAGGAAATATGAGGGGTTGCATAAATAGAGGGATTTATTGGAATTATCGAGAATATAGTATAAGGATTGAAGTTAAAACAGCTAATAGACTTTTTTCGACTTGGTATGACGGATTTCTTCTTTAAACAAACGTTTATTTAAAAATCCCACTGTTGCCTATTTAAATGGTTATTTACATCAAACCAAGCAAAAAAATTGTCGGATTAGGATGTGACTCTAAGAATAAATCTTTTTTAGCAGCTTCCATCATTTTGTCCTTGGGAATTGTCCTTGGATGCTCAATTGTTACTTTCAAGCCTTTTCAGGAACAATCTGTTTCAAAAGTTGCAACAAATGCGGATCAAGTAGCCGTAATGATGAATATCAACGAAGCTTCCAAATTACTAGGATTAAAAACAGATGAGTTAAAAATGATTATTTCAGCTGAAAGCCAAAGCTTGACTGAATCCGGTGAATTTAGTGGCACAATGCTTCCTTATATCGTTGTGAACGGAAAACAATACTTCGAACGAACAAGTCTATTAAAATGGGCCGTTGAAAGTTCAGTTGAGCATCGGGGATATAATAATGGGAGCCGGTTTCAATAACTCATTAAGCAGGTGTTGTGGTATGGGGATTAAAGGATTAAATCATTTACTTTTTTCAGTTTCCAATTTGGAGAAATCAATAGAATTTTACCAAAATGTATTTGGTGCCAAGCTATTAGTGAAAGGGAGAAGTACGGCTTATTTTGATTTAAATGGTATATGGCTGGCATTAAATGTTGAGGAGAATATCCCTCGTAATGAAATAAGCGAGTCCTATACTCATCTTGCTTTTTCAATCGATGAGGAAGATTATATTAAAATATATAATAAACTCGAAGATTTGCAGGTTACGATTCTTTCAGGCCGGTCAAGGGATGAAAAGGATAAAAAATCTATCTACTTCACCGATCCGGATGGTCATAAGTTTGAATTTCATACAGGGACATTACAGGACAGATTGGATTATTATAAGCAGGAGAAACAGCATATGAAATTTTATGACAAATAGAAATGAGAGTAATGGGGACCAAGGATAGTGCCCGAACCTGTGAAAATATCGGAATCACAGGAACAACGGAGCCCTGATAGTGCCCGCCTCGTGTTAATTTCAACGACATGGGAATTATGCCATTCGGTTAGTTCCCAAACATATTCTTTTTAATAATCCGGTTACTATAATCAACTGAGGTCACCTCCGACACCCAGCCACACGAACAAAATGTAAACTCCTTAAAAAATCTCCTAATTCCCAAGATTACCATTATAAGGTAAAATAATTTTATTTTTCAAAAAATATTAAATTAAAAGTAAAAACTCTTGCCAATACTGATGAGGAATCATTGCGGTAACGCAGAAAAGTTTGGTATCATCAATATTAAAATAACATTGTTAACTTTAGCAGGAGGTCCAAAGTATATGTCACGAATTTCAAGTGAACAGGTAAAGTATGTTGCGAATCTTGCACGGCTTGCCATCACGGAAGAAGAAGCAGAAAAGTTTACAAAACAGCTTGACGCAATTATTAGCTTTGCTGAACAGTTAAATGAGCTGGACACCGAAAATGTAAAACCAACTTATCATGTTTTGGATATGAAAAATGTGCTGCGCGAAGATATCCCACAAAAAGGGCTGCCGCGTGAAGAGGTACTCAAAAATGCGCCGGAGCATAAGAATGGCCAAATTAAAGTACCGTCAATTTTGGGAGAGTAAGGAGTGCAAGAATAGTGGGTTTATTTGATTATAAAGTTTCAGATCTTCATGAGCTTTTACATAAAAAAGAACTGAAAGTCTCTGACCTGGTAGATGAATCGTATAAACGTATCAGCGAGGTAGAGGACAAAGTACAAGCCTTCTTAACATTAAACGAAGAGCGTGCCCGTCAAACAGCGAAGGAGCTAGATGAAAAGTTTAACGCAGATTCTGCAGAGGGTCTGCTATTTGGAATGCCTATAGGTGTTAAGGACAATATTGTCACAAAGGGATTAAGGACGACTTGTGCAAGTAAAATTCTCGAAAACTTTGATCCTATTTACGATGCAACCGTTGTACAAAAGCTGCAAAAGGCTGAAACTGTGACAATCGGTAAATTAAATATGGACGAGTTTGCCATGGGGTCTTCAAATGAAAACTCTGCATACCAAAAAACACGCAATCCGTGGAACTTGGAAACTGTTCCAGGCGGTTCATCCGGCGGGTCTGCTGCTTCTGTTGCTGCAGGGGAAGTTTTGTTTTCACTTGGCTCTGACACCGGCGGATCCATTCGTCAACCGGCATCATTTTGCGGTGTTGTTGGTTTGAAGCCTACATATGGCCGGGTATCACGCTTTGGTTTAGTGGCATTCGCATCATCACTTGATCAAATTGGTCCGATTACTAGAACGGTTGAAGACAATGCCTATCTGTTGCAGGCGATTTCTGGTCTAGATCCAATGGACTCTACTTCTGCCAATGTGGATGTTCCTAATTTCACTCAAGCTTTAACAGGTGATATTAAAGGCTTACGGATTGCTGTTCCAAAGGAATACCTTGGGGAAGGTGTCAATGAAACGGTTCGTCAATCTGTTTTAGATGCCTTAAAGGTTCTTGAAGGATTAGGGGCCGTTTGGGAAGAGGTTTCTCTGCCGCATTCCAAATATGCGCTTGCAACCTATTATCTACTTTCTTCTTCAGAAGCATCTGCTAACCTGGCCCGCTTTGATGGGGTTCGTTATGGATACCGTACACCGGACGCTGAAAATTTAATCGATTTATATAAAAAGACAAGAGCAGAAGGCTTTGGTGATGAAGTAAAACGCCGGATTATGCTCGGTACCTTTGCTTTAAGCTCAGGTTATTATGATGCTTATTATAAAAAAGCACAGCAGGCTCGTACATTGATTAAGAAAGATTTTGAGGATGTTTTTGAAAAATATGATGTGATTGTCGGTCCAACAACACCAACTCCAGCTTTTAAAATTGGAGAAAAAATCGATGATCCGTTAACGATGTATGTAAATGATATTTTAACAATTCCTGTGAACTTGGCAGGAGTACCTGGTATTTCTGTACCGTGCGGCTTTGATGGTGGTCTGCCACTTGGTTTACAAATCATTGGTAAACACTTTGATGAAGCAACGGTTTATCGTGTAGCACATGCCTTTGAGCAGGCAACAGACTTTCATAAACAGAAGCCAGGACTGTAGGGGGTGAAGAGAATGGAATTTGAAACAGTAATTGGACTTGAGGTCCATGTCGAATTAAAAACGGAATCAAAAATCTTTTCGGCAAGTCCAAACCATTTTGGTGCTGAGCCGAATACAAATACTAGTGTAATTGACCTTGGTTATCCGGGGGTTCTTCCAGTTCTTAATAAAAAAGCAGTGGAGTTCGGAATGAAGGCGGCCATGGCCTTGAACTGCGAGGTTGCAACCCACACGAAATTTGACCGTAAAAACTATTTTTATCCGGATAATCCAAAGGCGTATCAAATTTCGCAATTTGACCAGCCGATTGGTGAGCATGGCTGGATTGAAATTGAAGTAAACGGATATACGAAAAAAATTGGAATTACCAGGATCCATCTGGAAGAGGATGCCGGAAAGTTAAACCATGAAAAAGGCTACTCATTATGTGATTACAACCGTCAAGGAACACCGCTTGTTGAAATCGTTTCTGAGCCGGATATCCGTACGCCTGATGAGGCCTATGCCTATCTTGAAAAATTGAAATCAATCATTCAATACACAGGTGTTTCTGATTGTAAGATGGAGGAAGGATCGCTTCGTTGTGATGCTAATATTTCGATTCGTCCGTTTGGACAAGAGGAATTTGGTACAAAAACGGAATTGAAAAACCTAAACTCTTTTAACTTTGTTCGTAAAGGTCTTGAATATGAAGAAAAGCGCCAAAGAGAAGTTGTTTCTGCAGGTGGAAAAATTGACCAAGAAACACGCCGCTTTGATGAGGCTTCTGGTGCAACACTCTTAATGCGGGTGAAGGAAGGTTCGGATGATTACCGTTACTTCCCTGAACCAGATTTGCTTGAGCTTTATATTGATGATGAGTGGAAAGCACGCATTCGTGCGGAAATCCCTGAGCTTCCGGACCAACGTCAAAAACGTTATGTAGAAGAACTTGGATTACCTGTCTACGATGCAAAGGTTCTTACGGTAATAAAAGAAACCGCTGATTTCTTTGAAGCTACCGTAAATGCCGGTGCTGATGCGAAGCTGGCTTCCAACTGGATTATGGGCGAGGTTTCAGGCTATTTGAATGCTGAAGGAAAAGAACTGCACGAGGTAGCCTTAACTTCAGAAGGTTTGGCAAGTATGATTAAACTAATCGAAAATGGCACCATTTCTTCTAAAATTGCTAAAACTGTTTTCAAGGAATTAATTGAAAATGGCGGTGATGCGGAGCAAATCGTGAAGGAAAAAGGGCTTGTGCAAATTTCTGATGAAGGAACATTGCTGAAAATTGTTGCCGAAGTTCTTGATGCAAATCCACAGTCAGTTGAAGACTTTAAGAATGGTAAACAGAAAGCAGTAGGGTTCCTGGTCGGTCAATTAATGAAAGCTACCAAAGGACAAGCGAATCCGCAGGTGGTTAATAAATTATTGCAACAGGAATTACAAAAAAGATAATGAATTTGGCTGGCAGCATTCCAACTGCCAGCTATTTTTATAGAAAATTGTCGATGCAATAATCGACATTCTTTTTATCATTTCCCAGGAAAAAAGCCAGTAGTGAAAAGGATTATTTTGGATTTACTCAAACGTTTGGTTAAAAGGGAAACGTAATGAATAGTGTCGACAGATGTAGAAATGGTGTTAGTATGACATTGTTTAGCAGCGTTTTACATAATACCCTAAGGTCAATTCTAAATATTGACATTCTTTTTAGTCGCATTTTATAAGAAACTCTTATTTTAAAGTGCTTATAGCATTTTTAATCAAACGATTGATTGGAAAGAATGTATGGAGAATTAGGTCGAAGTTTGATGAAAAGAGGGTTGCTATGAGGGAACAAATTCAAAAGGTTTTGATGACCTTGGAAATGGATAAAGATATGAAGGTCCTTTATGCTTGTGATTCAGGGAGCAGGGCATGGGGGCTTTCATCTGACGCTAGTGATTATGATGTAAGATTTATTTATGTTCATAAGAGGGAATGGTATTTATCCATTGACCAAGGAAAAGATGTCCTGGAGGTTCCAAGATCGGCATTTCCTTTTGGTGAATCAATTTTGGATATAAGTGGTTGGGAATTAACAAAGGCATTAAGGCTATTTCGGAAATCGAACCCTTCCCTTTTGGAATGGCTGCATTCTAGTATCGTTTATACAGAGCCATTTTCAACAATGGATCGGATGAGGGAGTTAGAACAGAAAACTTTTTCTCCGATTTCCTGCATATATCATTATCTTAAAATGGCGAAAGGGAATTTTTGGGACATCCGTCAGGGGAATGACATTAAAGTTAAAAAGTATTTGAATGTAATCCGCCCTCTTTTGATTATAAAGTGGATTGAAATAAATCATACTTTCCCTCCTATAGAACTTCGCTTCCTAGTTGAGAGGCTTCTCCCTTTCGGAAAGCTGAAAGAGGACATCGAAATGCTCTTAAATAGAAAAATAGCTGGGGAAGATTTAATAGTCGATTTAAAAATGGATCGAATTAAGGAATATGTGGAGAAAGAGTTTGAACATCTTGAAAATTATATAAAAGGTGTAAAGAATGAGATCTCAAATCCAACAGAATCTCTTAATCGGCTTTTTAGAGAAGCTTTGGATGAGGTTTGGGGGAAATAGGTTTAAACCTGTAAAGTGAGGTTTTGGAATGGTTTATATTGCCTTATTACGTGGAATTAATGTAGGCGGTCATAATAAGATTAAAATGGCGGATTTAAAAAAGCTGTTAGAATCGATGGGATTAAAAAAAGTAAAAACTTATATTCAAAGTGGAAATGTTGTCTTTGAATCGGAGGAGGTTGCCGCGGAACTGACTCAAAAAATAGAGGAGGCAATCCAGAAAGAGTTTGGTTTTTTTGTCACTGTTGTCATTAGGACTGCTTTGGAATTGAATCAGATTATCGAGAAATGCCCATATTCTCCTGACAATCTTTTAGAAGGCGAAAGTGTCCATGTGGCCTTTTTGGCAGGTATGCCTCCTGAGGAAGGGATTAGCCATCTTCAAAACTTTAATAAAGGTGATGACGAATATTTTATTGAAGGGCAGGATGTATACTTATTCTTCCGTCAAAGTATACGGAATTCAAAGCTGGCAGCCCAGCTTCCGAAGCTAGGGGTTCCTGCGACTGTCCGAAACTGGAAAACGGTAATGAAACTAGATTCAATGGTGAAAGAAATGGAAATATAAAAGTCTCAGGGGAGAATTGGTGCTGAATTTGTTCTTTAAAAAGGAGGATGAAGACCAAATCTTATGAGGGAAGCCGACGAAATGTTCTTCAAAAGGGGGATGAAGGCCAAAACTCTTGAGGGAAGTCGACGAAATGTTCTTCAAAAGGGAGATGAAGACCAAATCTCATGAGGGAAGCAGATGAATTGGTCCTCAAAAGGGGGACGAAGACCAAATCCCAGAAAGAGAGCCAACGAAATGTTCTTCAAAGGGTCAATGAAGGCAAAATCTTAGAAAGAGAGCCAACGAAACGGTCTTCAAAGGGTCAATGAAGGCAAAATCTTAGAAAGAGAGCCAACGAAACGGTCTTCATAGGGTCATGAAGACTAAATCTCAGAAAGAGCGCTGATGAAATGGCATTCAAAACAAAAAATAAAACCCGCCCGGATCAATTCCGAGCGGGTTGAACGATTATGCTCCAGTTTTTAACAAACGGACACTTTCATCAAATTCTTTTTCAATTTCATCGTTTTTCTTATGTGTAGCCAAGCTGACGATAACAGAAACGATAAAGTTGAGGACGAAGCCTGGAACGATTTCGTAAAGAGTATCACCTAAACCAACGTTCTTCCAAACGATAACTGTAACCGCACCCACAATCATTCCGAATAGGGCACCCCAGTTGTTCATTTTTTTCCAGAATAAACTTAAAAGAATGATTGGACCGAAAGAAGCTCCAAATCCTGCCCAGGCATAAGCAACAAGGCTTAAAATTGTGCTATTTTGCTTGAAGGCAAGAGCGGAAGCAACAACAGCGACAATTAGCACTGCCATTCTTCCTAAGAATACAAGTTCTTTATCCTTAGCGCCTTTACGGACAACAACCTTATATAAGTCCTCAATTAACGCACTAGAGGTAACGATTAATTGTGAAGAAATCGTACTCATAACAGCGGCAAGAATTGCGGCTAAAGCAAATCCTGCAAATAATGGATGGAAGAAGATCTGGCTCAATGAAATAAATACAGCTTCTGGATTATCCAGTTTATGTGCAGCATTATGATAGAAATAAGCTTTACCAATTAAACCAGTGAAGATTGTCCCAATTAATGTGATAATCATCCAGCTCATCCCAATACGGCGGGCGCTTTTTGTTTCTTTAACCGTACTAATTGCCATAAAGCGCACAATAATATGCGGCTGGCCAAAGTATCCGAGGCCCCAAGCCATTGCAGAAATGATTCCAACGAATGTTGTACCTTTGAACCAATCGAGTAATGTTGGGTCAATATGGCGGATGGTTTCAAACGTTTCCGCCGGTCCTCCTGTTTTAAAAATGCCAAGAAGTGGAACGAATAACAAGGCAAGAAGCATCATTAATCCTTGAATAAAGTCGGTATAACTTACGGCAAGGAAACCGCCGAATAAAGTGTAGGCAACAACAACGCCGCCAACGATATAAAGACCCGTATGGTAGCTAGTCCCAAAAGAGCTTTGGAAAAAGACAGCACCGGAAACCATCCCAGATGATACATAAAAAGTAAAGAAAATAAGAATAACAATACCAGAAACAATACGGAGTAATTTTGTGTTGTCTTTAAAACGGTTTTCTAAGAAGCTTGGAATGGTGATGGAATCATTTGCGACTTGTGTGTATGAGCGCAGGCGTGGTGCAACGAGTTTCCAGTTTAGGTAAGCACCAATGGTTAGCCCGATAGCAATCCATGCGCTTGCAAGACCGGTAACATAGATACCGCCAGGCAGACCCATTAGTAACCAGCCGCTCATATCTGCAGCGCCGGCACTTAAAGCGGTTACAGCAGGCCCCAAAGAACGGCCGCCAAGCATGTAATCTGTGAGGTTGCTTGTTTTGCGATATGCATACCATCCAATTAACAACATCCCGGCCAGGTAAATCCCGATCGAAACTAGTTGTAAAGTTTGATGAGACATTCATTTTCCCCCTTTATTATATTGGAAATAATTAAAAATAATATTTCCTCTATAGAAAATATTCTATCAACTTTGTATAAATATGACTAGTCCCTAATAATTATTTTTTTGAAATAGTATTATATAATTGTAAAATAATGTTATCTTTAGTCGTGAGCACATGCGTTGCACCTAATAATCTAATCAATTATCCTTGAAGAAAATGGAAGGGGCGTTAACAAAATGAACTTAAATGAATGGTTTCATAAGGGACTCACCACGGATGAATACATTAGTTCAATGACCAGGAATAAAGAGGAAATGCTTTCTATTTTTGAGGGCTATCGGGTTAGTGAAGAGGACCAAACAAAGCTAGAGCCTTTAAAAGTAAAGGGCCTTCGTGCAATTGTTATTACGGAGGACTGGTGTGGGGACGCATTATTGAATAATCCAATCTTGCTGAGAATTTCGGAGGCGGCTAACATGGAGGTTCGTTTTGTACTTCGTGACCAGAACCTTGAGCTGATGGATCAATACTTAACCAATGGGACCTCCCGTGCGATTCCAATTTTTATTTTTATTGACCAAGAGGGAAATGAAATAGGTGTTTGGGGACCAAGAGCACCTGAAATTCAGGCACTTGTGGAAAAGGGCCGTACAGAATTGCCGGATAAAGAAGCGCCTGATTTTCAAGAAAAACAAATGGCTTTATATAAACGCTTGGCGAAATCCTACCAAACAGACACAGGCGTTTGGCAGACCGTAGCCAATAGCATATTAGCAACTCTTTTAAAATAAGGCTGTGTTAAAGGACATTATTGATTTTTTAACTCTGTTGAATGGAGTGGAAGGCACGCCCGCGAACGGCTTGTCCCTGGAACAGAAATCAACAGACAAGTTTAACACAGCCTAAAATAGAATGAGAAGTCTCCGGCTGAAAAGGCAGCCGGAGACTTCTCATTTTTTTATTGGTGGTATTCGATCGCTTTTTATGTTTTTATCATTAATATTTGGCTCGATTCCAAGGATGAAATTACGGATGTTTGAACGATGAAGGTAAATTAAAAAAATTGAGAATACGAGAAAGATGAGTTCAGACTCCAATTTGGGAGATAAAAAAGCATAGGTGAGCATACTAAGGCCGACTGAGATGGAGCCAAAGAATACGTATTTGGTTAAAAAGATAACGGAAAAGAAGGTAAAATATGCAATGATAAATAAAGGGAGATTGGCAACTAATAAGGCCCCTGCAGTAGTAGCAATCGCTTTCCCGCCTCTAAACCCGGCAAAAATCGGGTAGCAATGTCCCAAAACGGCAGCAAACCCGAAGAAAAGCGGCTCGTGGTCAAGATGGAGGTACAACGGCAGATAGGAGGCAGCCGCCCCCTTCCCAGCATCAATAAGCAGTACGAAAATCGCTGATTTTTTCCCCAAAACCCTTAAGGTATTGGTTGCGCCAGGATTTTTGCTTCCGTGCTCACGAATATCAACACCAAAGATTAGTTTGCCTACAATTAAGGCGGTCGGAATACTTCCTATTAAGTAGGAAGCAAGTAGGAGCAACCAAAACATTTTCATCCATCCCTTGTCAAAGTATTTATAGCACTCTAGCAATCTAAAATGGTATTATTTTCATGGAAAGCTTATTATTCAGCAATCAAGAAGGAGCCCATTTCGAAACCATTTGATTTTGGTCAAGTTGCTAATAGCTATGCTGGCTCAAGAGAGGATATTCCCGTAAACTTAAATGAATAGATTACGGAATGGTAAAGGGCTTACTTGAGCCTTCTTTTTAGTGTTAAGAGCGCTTTTTTTGCAAAATAATAAAAAAACGTTATGATAATAGACGGACGTTTCAGGTTAGAATAGTCATTATGGCTATCGATAAGATTGTAAGGCAGAATATTAATTGGTAGAATATAGAAGGTGGAACGAGACATACAAAAAAGCCAATTGTTGATTTCAAAAAATAGGATGATGATGGAATGAAGAGAGCTAGATTAATTTATAATCCTACATCGGGGCGTGAGATTTTAAAACGTAATCTCCCGGAAATCCTTGCAAAATTAGAGACGGCCGGCTATGAGGCATCTTGTCATGCAACTACCGGTGCAGGGGATGCGACCGAAGCAGCACGGATTGCCGTGAAGCGTCGGTATGATGTAGTTATTGCAGCAGGCGGTGACGGAACGATTCATGAAGTAGTCAACGGTCTTGCAGAACAGGAATTTCGGCCAAAATTAGGGATTATTCCTGCTGGTACGACCAATGATTTTGCCCGCGCTCTGCATATTCCCCGTGATATTAGTGCAGCTGTTGATATTATTACAAAAGGGGATTTAATTCCTGTAGATATTGGCCGCATCAATGATAAGTATTTCATTAATATTGCAGGTGGCGGGAGAATTACGGAACTTACATACGAAGTGCCAAGCAAGTTAAAAACGATGCTTGGTCAACTGGCTTATTATTTAAAAGGGATGGAGATGCTTCCATCCATCAAGGCCTCTGAGGTTAGAATCGAATACGATGGAAAGCTTTTTGAAGGGGAGGCTATGCTGTTTCTAGTAGGGCTGACTAATTCAATTGGAGGGTTTGAGAAGCTTGCCCCTGACTCATCGATTAATGATGGCCTTTTTTCATTATTAATTTTGAAAAAAATTAACCTTGCCGAGTTTGTCAGGGTTGCCACTTTAGCGATTCGTGGTGAACACGTTAATGACTCAAATGTCATCTACACACAGGCCAATCGGATCAAGGTATATTCAAACGAAAAGGTTCAATTGAATTTAGACGGAGAATTCGGTGGTTTGCTCCCGGCAGAATTTGAAAATCTGTATCGCCATTTGGAAGTGTTTGTTCCACTAGATGATATTCGCCCGCTTGACCGCCCGACAGATTGGGTGCCGGGGAAAAGATATAGCTAAAAAATCCGTTCCTTTGAGAGCGGATTTTTTAGTGAGATAAGTAGAATTTTGTGTATAATGGATGAAAGACAGTAGTCAAGACGGGAATGTGAAGGAGTGAACGAAATATGTCAAAAAGAGCATTAATCAATATCGATTATACCAATGATTTTGTAGCGGATAACGGTGCGTTGACCTGCGGTGAGCCAGGCCAAGCGATTGAAGAAAAAATCATCGCTTTAACAAAGGAATTTATTGCAAACGATGATTATGTTGTTTTTGCCATTGATGTTCACGACAAAGGGGATGAATACCATCCCGAAACAAAATTGTTTCCACCGCATAATTTACGGGGAACCGATGGCCGGCATTTATTTGGCGGGCTTCAGGCAGTTTATGAAGAGAATAGGCTTCATGATCATGTTACTTTTATGGATAAGACAAGATATTCTGCTTTTGCCGGTACTGATTTAGAGATTAAGCTCCGTGAACGGGGAATTACAGAGGTGCATCTTGTCGGAGTTTGTACCGATATTTGTGTCCTGCACACAGCAATTGATGCCTATAATAAAGGTTTTAAAATTGTGGTCTATAAAGAAGCAGTGGCTTCTTTTAATCAAAAGGGACATGAATGGGCTCTAGGACATTTTGTACAATCGCTTGGCGCTATGGTTAAATAGTCATTAAAATGATAGAATGATTAAAATGGTGAAAATGCTCTTGCAGCAATTCGGAGGTCTATGATGAAACACATTTATCATGATGATAGCTTAACATTACATACGGATCTGTACCAGATTAATATGACTGAGACTTATTGGAAAGACGGAATACATAATAAACGTGCAGTCTTCGAATTATTTTTCCGAAAACTTCCATTTGGGAATGGCTATGCTGTTTTTGCAGGATTGGAAAAAGTGATTCAATATATTCAAGGCTTCCGTTTTAGTGAAGAGGATTTAGCGTATTTAAAAAATGAAGTTGGTTATGAGGATGATTTTTTAAGTTATCTTAAGGAGTTAAGATTCACAGGAACGATTCGCGGGATGAAAGAAGGAGAGCTTGTCTTTGGTAATGAGGCGATCCTTCGAGTAGATGCTCCATTAGGGGAAGCACAATTAATTGAAACGGCCTTGCTTAACATTGTGAATTACCAAACATTGATTGCGACAAAAGCATCAAGGATTAAACAAGTAGTTGGCGATGAAGTGGCGATGGAATTTGGGACACGACGGGCACAGGAAATGGATGCAGCCATTTGGGGAACAAGAGCGGCTTATTTAGCAGGATTTGAGGCAACAAGTAACGTCCGGGCGGGAAAATTGTTTGGAATCCCAGTGTCGGGTACCCATGCCCATTCGATGGTACAAGCTTATAAGGATGAATACACTGCTTTTCACAAATATGCCGAAGCCCACAAGGATTGCGTTTTTTTGGTTGATACTTATGATACGCTTAGGCTGGGTGTGCCAAATGCGATTAAAGTGGCGAAGGAATTAGGCGATAAAATTAATTTCATTGGAATCCGCCTTGATAGCGGTGACTTGGCCTACTTGTCAAAAGAAGCGCGTAAAATGCTCGATGAGGCAGGCTTTGAAAAAGCAAAGATCTTTGCATCGAGCGATTTGGATGAGTATACAATCATAAACTTAAAAGCCCAGGGTGCAAAAATTGAAAGCTGGGGAATCGGTACGAAACTGATTACAGCATACGATCAGGCGGCGCTAGGTGCTGTGTATAAAATTGTGGCAATTGAAAATGAGCAGGGGGAAATGGAGGATACAATTAAAATTTCCTCTAATCCGGATAAAGTGACGACACCGGGCATGAAGAAAATTTACCGAATTATTAATAATCAGAACAATCATGCTGAAGGGGATTATATTGCGATGGAGGATGAAAAGCTGCCGGAAAGGCGGTTGAAGATGTTCCATCCTACCCATACGTATATTAATAAGGTCGTCACGAACTACACGGCAAAAGAGCTTCATGAAGATATCTTTGTAAAGGGTGATCTTGTGTACGAAATTCCATGTCTGGAAGAGTCACGGGAGTATCTGAAACAAAACCTTAACGCTCTTTGGCCTGAGTACAAGCGGACCATGAACCCAACAGATTACCCAGTCGACCTAAGCCAAAAATGCTGGGATAACAAGATGAAAAATATTGAAGAAGTAAAAGAGAAGGTTGCAGAAATGCAGGAATAAGTTCTATTAGGCGCCCCTTTAGTAAGGGGCGCTTTTTGATGAAAAAACAGGAACTGGGGTGTAGTTCCTGTTTTTCCTTGCAGAGGTGGAATTTTAATTCCGTTAAGGGGAAGACCTTTGCTATATCCAAAAAGTATTATTGAATACTTGAGGACCCAACTAATGATTCGGGCTCATGACCCAGTATAAGCTGACTAATTTTAGAGTAGCCAATCGATTTAAAATCGGTAAACATTTGCTTTAATACCTCGATATCAGCATCCGTTACTAATTTCTGTAACTCTCTTTTATAGAGTCTAAGCACAGAGCCATAGACGAACTTAGGTGTATGTTCTCCCGGATCTTCTCCCATAATTAAGCATCCCATATAGTGGTATTTAAATTGAAATGCCCGGGTAAGGTTAATCATATCCTGGAATTTTTCAAAAAGACCTGGATATTCCTTTTTTAATGTTGCAAGTACTTCTTTTGCTTCAGTTAATTCATCAAGGCTTGATAAAGTAATCATTATTTCTCCTCCTCTTCTGTGTCCCAAGGCTTTTTAAGTGATATATAAGCAGCTAATTCTTTTGATTTTTGTCTTCTGATTTTCCGGATTTCAGCACGTTCTTTCGCGGTCTTATAAAGGAATATTTCCTCCTCTGTTTCAGGTATAACACCAGGAACTTCTACCGGGCGTTTATTTTCTCCAAAGGCAACAAAGGTTAGAAAAGCGGTTGCTGCGATTCGGCGTTCACCGGTCATGATGTCTTCGGCAATGACTTTGCAGAAGACCTCCATTGATGTTTTTCCTGTATAGGTAACAAACGATTCGACACAGACTGAATCTGTTTGGTGGATTGGACATAGGAAATCGATGGAGTCGGTTGAAGCTGTTACACATTCTTTTTCCCGGGAATGTCTTCGTGCAGATAGGGTTGCGGCATCATCGAGCTTTTTCATTAAAACTCCGCCGAATAGTGTATTATAGTTATTTAAATCGCAAGATAATACTTGTGCAGTATTAATGATGCGGCTCTCTTTTACTTTTTTTGCGTTCATCTAGGTTGCATCCTTTCAAGTTGGAATATAGTCTGTTGAGGGTTAGCACTATTTCCAAGTGGCTAAAGGGTTTTTCTTGCATTTACAAGTGTACGCCCGGTTGCAATGTAAGTAAAATGGTTATATTTTATCAGTAGTATAGCTTTTATCTATGTAAATGCTTTCAGTTATGCAAAAACGGTTATGGTTTGTTATTAAAAGAAATAGAAGATTGTCGTGTTCAGCGTTCGATGCTCGAACAGATAAAAAAAGAGCGTCCGTGGTCACCGAGAGAAGGTGTAGATGCCCGAGTAGATAAGAAAAGAGCGTCTGTGGTCACCGATAAAGGTTGTAGATGCCCGAGAAGATAAAAAAAGAGCGTTCGCGGTCATCGAGAGAGGGGGTAGATGCCCGAGCAGATAAAAAAAGAGCGTTCGCGGTCACCGATAGAGGGTGTAGATGCCCGAGCAGATAAAAAAAGAGCGTTCGCGGTCACCGATAGAGGGAGTAGATGCCCGAGCAGATAAAAAAAAGAGCGTTCGCGGTCACCGATAGAGGGTGTAGATGCCCGAGCAGATAAAAAAAGAGCGTTCGCGGTCACCAATAAAGGCCGAAGATGCCCGAGCAGATAAAAAAAGAGCGTTCGCGGTCATCGATAAAGGCTGTAGATGCCCGAGCGCATAAAAAAGAGCGTCCGCGGTCACCGATAAAGGCAGTAGATGCCCGAGAAGATAAAAAAGAGCGTCCGCGGTCACCGATAAAGGCAGTAGATGCCCGAGAAGATAAGAAAAGAGCGTCCACGGTCACCAATAAAGGCCGAAGATGCCCGAGCAGATAAAAAAGAGCGTCCGCGGTCACCGATAAAGGCCGAAGATGCCCGAGCAGATAAAAAAAGAGCGTCCGCGGTCATCGAAAGAGACCTTAACCTAAATATCGCACCTATTTGTGATAATGCTTTATAAGTTCTTTTTTCGTAAACTCCAGCCACTCTTTCGCCGCATAAGAAAGGTATTGATTCTTCCCCCAAATCATCGCTAAATGCCAGCCGATGGAGGGGTTAACCACTCTAATTGCCCTAACGTTTTGATTTAAGTTATGGCATACACTTTCCGGTAATAGGGAAACCCCAAGCTTATTGGCAACCATCTCTTCAATAAAAGAACGCTGTGAACTTTCAGAGATAATATGCGGGTTAAAGCCCACACTATTACAAGAAAGAATAATCCGGTCGTTTAAGGCAAAATCCTTATTAAATAAAATAAACGCCTCATTTTGTAGTTCAACCAGTTCAACCTCCGAGCGATCAGAAAACGGGTGAGAGGGGTGAAGGATAAGATTCAAATCCTCCTCCATAAAAGAAAAATGCTCAAAAAGTTCATTTTTCGTCGGAAGCACAATGATACCGACATCAAGAAGATTGTTCGCCACATCTTCTTCGATCTTCTTTGAGCCATCCTCCACTAATTGAAAGGTAATACCAGGATATTTTTCATGAAAGCTTCCAACAATTTTGAGGAAAATAGCCGCGTCAAAAATCGGCGGCAAACCAATCCGGATATGCCCTTTTTTAAGTCCTAATAAATTGTCTAGTTCTGTTTCTAAATTATTAAAAGCTTTATCAATTAATTTTGCCTGCTCAAGGATCACCCGGCCGGCATCCGTTAACGTTAATTGCTTGCGGGAACGGTCAAAAAGCTCCACTCCTAGCTCAGTTTCAAGGTTTTTTATCATCTTACTGATCGTTGGCTGTGTAATAAACAAATGTTCAGCCGCACGGGAAAAACTATTAAAATTCGTTACTTCAATAAAATATTGTAAATGTTTAATATCCACACTTGTACACCTGCTTATGTTAAAGGTTTAGGCTTATTTTACTTCTAATCGGTTCATTCTACCACGTGTGCTTCGTATTCCAATCCTAAATATGATACAATCTTGCTAGTCAAATCGAAGAAAAGGAAGAATTAGATGAGCAAAACATTACCAGTGAGTAAAAATGAATATATAGATGTGGTTTTTGAAGATTTAACCCATGATGGAGCAGGTGTAGCTAAAGTGGATGGATTTCCGCTTTTCATTCCTAATGGACTGCCTGGTGAAAAGGCAAAAGTGAAGGTAATTAAGGTGAACAAGGGCTACGGTTTTGGAAGATTAATCGAGCTTTATGAAAAAAGCCCCTACCGGGTTGAAGTCGACAGCAGTGAGGCCAATAAGTACGGTGGCTGTCAGCTTGAACACATTAGTTATGAAGGGCAGTTGAAGTATAAGGAAAATCTGGTACGCCAGGTACTTACCCGAATCGGAAAGCTCGAGGACGTGAAGGTTCACCCAATTTTAGGCATGGAACATCCTTGGTATTACCGTAACAAAGCACAGGTTCCAGTCGGAGAAAAGGACGGCAAGCTGATTTCTGGCTTTTTTAAACCAAGGAGCCATGAAATTGTCGATACGAATGAAAGCCTCATCCAGCTTCCGGAAATCGATGAGGCTGTTCAGGTGGTAAAAGAAATCTGCGGTGAGCTTCATATTCCTGCCTATCAGGAGGAAACGCATAAAGGGGTTCTTCGCCATATTATGGCCCGTTATGGTAAGCAAACAGGAGAATTAATGGTCGTGATCATAACAAGGACATCAGATATTCCCCAAAAAAACAAGCTGATCGAAGAAATTTCAAAGCGGCTGCCGAGGATTAAATCGATTGTCCATAACGTGAATTCGAAGCGGACAAACGTCATTCTTGGTGAGAAAACAACCGTTTTATGGGGAAATGAAGTTATTTACGATTATATTGGCGATGTAAAGTTTGCAATTTCAGCCCTTTCTTTTTATCAAGTGAATCCTGTTCAAACAAAAGTGCTTTATAATAAGGCACTCGAATATGCTGGCTTGACTGGTGATGAAAATGTCATTGATGCGTATTGCGGCATCGGAACAATTTCTTTATTTTTAGCACAAAAGGCGAAGAAGGTCTTCGGTGTGGAAGTGGTTCCGGAAGCGATTGAAGACGCGCGGCGTAATGCAGCTTTAAACGGTTTCACCAATGCGGAGTTTGCCGTTGGGGAAGCGGAAGTTGTAATCCCTAAGTGGTATAAGGAAGGCAATACAGCGGATGTATTAGTTGTCGATCCGCCGCGTAAAGGCTGTGATGAAGCTCTGCTGCAAACGATTATTGAAATGAAGCCGAAAAAGGTTGTCTATGTATCCTGCAACCCCGCAACGTTGGCAAGGGATTTACGGATCCTTGAAGATGGGGGCTATAAAACCTTAGAAGTCCAGCCGGTGGATATGTTTCCACAGACGACACATGTGGAGTGTGTGTCGCAACTTATGTTAAAAGTGTAACCCCAAAACTTTACGTTTTTGATTGTGCTCGTTTTGTGTGAAAATAAACATTTCCGTTTCCTGGGCCCGATTCAGTTCTAACCCTTGATCAGGCTTTTCATTAACTGGAAGGGCAAATAAAAGATATAAGAAGGCAGTCTCATTTAGGGGGCAGTCTTCTTTTTAAAATTGTTTAATCCTCTTACATCGAATAATTTTATCCTTTCATGTGTCCGCCACTCAGTCGTTAATGCTTTTAACAAGGTTCGTTGCTTTGCATACAAGTTCATACCTTCTTCCTCCATAATTAAAAATTCCTCCTCCTTTTGAATTCATTACTTTATTTTTGAATGTATTGTTCAATTTTGCCCATATATGCAATAAGGTGATAGATTTTTACAATTGGAAATAAGCCAAAAATTAAGAAGCTCCACGAAAATTTTATTTGAATAGCAATGAAGAAGCCAGTTTAAAATAACATCATGATTTGACTTTTAATATGAATTAGGGTGAACTGATTGGTTGAAAATGCGGAAAAATGGGCAGGGTTTAGAAAAAAATCCCAAAGAAGACTAAGAAAAGATGATATTACCATTGTGGATACAGATGCTACAAAAAAAGCAGTGGTAGCAACTGCTCTTGGAAACGCGATGGAGTGGTTTGATTTTGGAATTTACTCCTACTTAGCTGTAATAATAGGAAAAGTGTTCTTTTCGGGCGTGACCGGGCCGCTCCAATTAGTATATTCATTTGGTACTTTTGCTGTGGCATTCCTCGTTCGTCCTCTTGGGCGGGATGTTTTTTGGCATGTTGGGTGATAAGTTAGGACGAAAAAAGATATTAACCATCACTTTAGTGTTAATGTCTCTAGCTACTTTAAGTATGGGGTTGATACCAAGCTATGCGAAAATTGGAAATCTGGCGCCTATATTGTTGCTTTTAGCCAGATTAGTTCAGGGATTTTCTACAGGCGGCGAATATTCAGGTGCCATGACATTCATCGTGTAATCTTCACCCGATAAAAAAAGAGGCTTTTTGTCAAGCGGGTTAGAAGTAGGAACATTAGTAGGATATATTGCTGGATCCGGCATCGTAACGATTCTCAGTTTTTGGCTTGGAGACGATAAAATGCAGGATTGGGGATGGCGGATTCCTTTCTTTATAGCTGCTCCGATCGGCCTAATTGGTCTTTATTTGAGAAACCATTTGGAAGAGACTCCTATCTTTGAAGCAATGAAAGAAGAAAAGCCTAAGGAAAATGAAAAAGGGTTAATCAAAAAAGTTTTTGTTTATCATTGGCCACAACTGTTAAAAGGGATGGTTTTAGTTTTATTTTTTAATGTTGTGGATTATATGTTGTTATCGTATATGCCAGCTTATTTAAATGTTGTCCTCGGTTATGAAGAAACCAAAGGTCTTTTGTTGATTCTAATTGTGATGTTTATCATGATTCCCATTGTTTTACTCATGGGTTATTTCAGTGATCGAATAGGGAATAAACGCATTATTTTAGGAGGCTTGATTGGGGTAATTCTTTTATCCATCCCTTCTTTCAAGATGATTGAAAGCGGGAATAATTTGACGGTTTTTTTAGGGCTGATGATATTAGCTATTCTTTTAGCTACCTTCGAAGCAACCATGCCGTCTATGCTACCTTCTTTTTTTTTACACAAGTAAGATATGTTGCGCTGGCCATTACATTTAATATTTCTGTTTCTCTATTTGGCGGAACAACTCCATTGGTGATGGCGTGGCTTATAAAAGTGACAGATAACAAGATGGTTCCAGCTTATTATATTATGGCTGCATGTTTAATTGGTCTTGTCGCCATGTTTTTTGTAAAGGAAACCACGGGGAAAGCGCTGCGGGGATCAGCACCAGCAGTAGAGGAAAAACATGAAATTGCGGAAATTCTGGAGGATCCTCATGAGGCCCTTTGGTGGAAAGAGGAGGGAAGAAATATTGTTGAAAAAATGGCTGAATCGGAAAATGAAAAATAGCTATACTCTAAATAGAAAAATTAATCCAATATTACATGTGCGAACTAAGAAATCTAAAGTATATTTTTATTAAAAATTTTGGATGGTTTATAAAAAGGGGTACCCAAGTGAAATTTTATTCATTGGGTACCCCCTTACTCTTTTATTTAAAACACTTTCGTAGTCCAATCCTCACAATTCCAAATATCGGTCGCAATTTCACGATAGAAATCAGGTTCGTGGGATACCATCAAAATACTTCCGCGATATGCCTTTAAAGCACGCTTCAATTCTTCTTTTGCGTCCACATCCAAGTGATTGGTAGGTTCGTCTAAAATTAATAAATTTGTTTCTGTGTTTAATATTTTACACAATCGAACTTTAGCTTTTTCGCCACCAGAAAGGACTTCGATTTTACTTTCAATATGTTTCGTCGTTAATCCACATTTTGCAAGAGCAGCACGGACTTCAGCCTGATTCATACTTGGGAACTCGCTCCAAATCTCTTCAATACAAGTGTTGTAGTTGGACTGTTTAACTTCCTGCTCGAAGTAACCGATGTATTGATACTCACCACGTTCCACTTTACCCTCCAGCGGATCAATCAACCCAAGAATACTTTTTAAAAGAGTAGACTTACCAATACCGTTTGCACCCACGAATGCAATTTTTTGTCCGCGTTCCATTTTTAAATTCAGAGGGCGGGAAAGTGGTTCATTGTAACCAATAACGAGATCTTCAGCCGTAAAAATATAACGACTAGCTGCACGAGCTTCTTTGAAGTTAAACTCTGGTTTTGGCTTCTCTTTCCCTAATTCAATAATATCCATCTTGTCAAGCTTCTTTTGACGAGACATCGCCATGTTACGAGTCGCAACACTTGCCTTGTTTCGGGCCACGAAATCTTTCAAATCAGCAATTTCTTGTTGTTGACGCTTGTAAGCAGACTCTAGCTGCTGCTTCTTCATTTCATATATTTTTAAGAAGTTATCATAGTCACCAACATACCGATTCAACTCTTGGTTTTCCATATGATAGATCAAGTTAACAACATTGTTCAAAAATGGAATATCATGTGAAATCAAGATAAACGCATTCTCATATTCCTGTAAATAGCGCTTCAACCATTCGATATGCTGTTCATCCAAATAGTTCGTAGGCTCGTCTAGTAATAGGATTTCGGGCTTTTCTAGCAAAAGCTTAGCTAGCAAAACTTTCGTACGTTGACCACCGCTAAGATCATCTACATCTCGATCGAGTCCAACATCATCTAATCCTAGACCACGAGCAACTTCCTCAACTTTTGAATTAATTCGATAGAAATCATTACTATCTAAAGTTTCTTGTAGCTCTCCAACTTCTGCAAGTAATGCATCGATATCAGCGCCTTCATCACCCATTTTTGCATAAAGTTCATTGATCTCTGATTCAGTATCAAAAAGATATTGAAAAGCAGTACTCAAAGCGTCACGCATCGTAGAGCCTTTTTGAAGCACAGCATGCTGATCTAAATAACCAACACGAACTTTTCGTGACCACTCAACTTTCCCCTCGTCGGGTTGCAGCTTCCCAGTAACAATATTCATGAAGGTAGACTTACCCTCACCATTTGCCCCAACTAGTCCAACGTGCTCACCTTTTAAAAGTCGAAAAGACACATTATTGAAAATCGCACGATCACCGAAACCGTGACTTAAATTTTGTACGTTTAATACGCTCATTTTTTTAACCCCTTATCTAATGTCACATGTGGATATCTTACTAGATTTTGGCTGTTTTTTCTATCTTGAAGTTATTTTTTGTGAAAAATGTAATTTGATTTTTGAGCTAAATTGAAGTCTGTCCCAGCTTAATAAAAAGAGATTATTGAGTTATATTTACTTGGGTGTATAACAATTCTGTAAGAGTCTATTATACAACCTAACCTGAAGGTAAGATATGAGTTATTCCCACTTGGGAATAAGTGTAGAAAAATGGAAAATGTTAGACATCTTTCTGTCAATATCCTTTGGACTATTCAACAAACAAGGTTAGATTGTTTAGTATCGACTAATTAGATATTAAGGTAAACTATCGCCATACAATGGCCGAATACAAGAAAGGTAGCTTTTTAAATGGCTACTGACGGCAGATTCTTCTGGATTAAAAGTGTCTTAATGGACACTACTAAAAATGCCAACCATTAGAGTGGGAATTTTTTAGGTTTATTTATGAATGTTTAATTGTTCATATTGATAAAACAAATCTTTGAGTGCAGCTGTTAGAGCATTTGTCGCTCGGCCTCTATAGTGATTTTGCAAAATACGAATGGGTTCATCAATACCATCCTTCAGACTTAATCCCTTTAGAAGTTCATCTACATAATTTCTACCATGTTCCGTTGCTAACGTACATGATGCCTCAATAATAACCCCATATTTATTGTCAATTTCCGCTGTTATCGTCAATGTATCAAAAACACTTTTTGCAGCCATTCCTTGTGGTAAACGTGCATGTCCGGCTAGAAAGTAAGTATGGATGGAAGCCATTGGAAACATCTCCTTAAATGATTGTTAGTATAATACTAATTTATTTTATGACCAGCCATAATCAACCTTCCTAAATTTGATTGAGATACAGCCTAATCGTTGCTAAAAACAAAGCAATTTACTCATTTAATATAGTTGCAAGAATAATGCCGTTCATATGATATCTCCAAAACCTTGATATTTATGGAACAGGATAAGAAAAAATGATATGAATATTTCATTTTTGAAATTTTTAGTGAAAACAAAATAGTTTTTTTAGGGATTTCAGAATGAAAGCGCTGTATAAAACCTATTGGTGAATGAAAAATAACTTTCTTTATAGGTTTGTTTCAATATAGAAATTACATATTTCAGTTTTGAAAAATAAATACCCCCTTTTTTAAAACAACTTTATTATTATCAAGGCATTGGTCAATTTTCAATATTGGCACGTTATTTGCATTATTATTGGACAAGTGAACTTTTATTAACTTAAATTCGCTTACAACTAGAAAAGTGGTGGGAGAGGATAACTTTATAAATTCAGAATATTCCCAATAATGCAAGTTTAGTAAGCAGTCATTATAACTAAATTATTCTATTATGGAGGGTGAAACATGAGTAAATACCAGTTGGCCGTAGATGTAGGGGGAACCTTTACCGATGTGTTTATATTTAATGAAGAAACAAGGGAAATTTCAGTAACGAAAGTATCTTCAACACCGCATAATCCAGCTGAGGGGATCTTGACAGGAATTACCCAATCCAATGTTTCAACTGAAGATATTCATTTCTTTTCACATGGTACAACCGTTGGGCTTAATGCGTTGATAACGAGAAATTTACCTAAAACTGCCCTAATTACAACCCAAGGTTTTAGGGATGTTCCGGAAATTCGCCGGGGAACAAAATTGGAACTATGGGACAATTATATTGATGTGGCTCCTCCTTATATTAAAAGACGTGATCGCTTTGAAGTAGAAGAAAGAGTAGATTTTGAAGGAAAGGTTATCACCCCATTAGATGAAGAAAAAGCTAAGGATCTGGCTCGTATATTGAAAAGGCGTGAAGTGGAATCGGTTGCGATATGTTTTATCAATGCTTATAACAATGGCGCGAATGAGCTGAAAATGAAAGAAATTCTGGAAAAGGAACTTCCAGGAGTTTATGTCTGTACATCCAATGAGACTCTACCGGAGATTTTTGAACACGAAAGAATGAGCACGACCATCGTAAATGCCGTCCTCGGGCCGCTTTTGAATGATTATATTCAAAATCTTACGACAGAAATGAGAGATAAGGGATATAAAGGTGACGTTCTTTTACTTCACTCCGGTGGAGGAGTCATGACATCTGAAACGGTTTCTAAGTATGCCGCGAGATTAGCGAGTTCCGGGATTGCTGCAGGTGCTATTGCAGGTTCATACATAGCAAAATTATGCGGGTACAATAATGCAATCGGTTTAGATATGGGGGGGACAAGCACAGATATCTCCTTGATGTATAACGGTGACCTAAGGGTTACCAAGGATTGGTATATTGAGTATGGCTATCCAATCGGATTTCCAAGCATCGAAATATTAACCATCGGAGCAGGTGGGGGAAGTTTGGCCTGGGTTGACGATGGGGGAGCTTTACGAAACGGTCCTCAAAGCGCCGGAGCCGCGCCGGGTCCTGCTTGTTATATGAAGGGCGGCCATAAACCAACGAATACAGATGCGAACGTATTGCTTGGCAGATTGAATACCAAGCTGCTAAGCGGGAAAATGACCTTAAATAAAGAAGCTTCCCGAGAAGTAATCCAAGAACAAATTGGAGAATACTTTGGTTTGACTACTGAGGAAGCAGCAAATTCTATCATTAAGGTGGCCAATGCCAATATGTGTGATGCTCTACGTCTTATCTCTGTTCGCCGCGGCTATGATCCCCGCGATTTTGCATTGGTCGTGTTTGGGGGAGCAGGCGCACTTCATGGAGCCCATTTAGCAAAGGAAATGGAAATCCCAACCGTCATTGTTCCGCCATTCCCGGGGATCACTTCGGCGATGGGATGTTTATTGGTAGATGTACGTCATGATCTTTCTAAAACGTATCTAGCTGTAGCAGCGGATGTAACGGGTAACGAATTAGAAAGTGAATTTGCCAAGTTGGAAGAAGAAGCGGTGAAACTGCTGGAAGCAGATGGGATAGAGCCGGAAAATATGAACCTTATCCGCCATTTAGAAATGAGGTATATGGGACAATGGCGTTCCTTAGAGGTACCTGTAGGTCGTCCTATTCGTTCCCTGGAGGAAGCGTTGGAACGATTCCACCAAGAACATCAAAGGGAATTTTCTTTTTCCGATCGTGAACAAGTGGTTGAAATTCACGGTATTCGAGTGGCAGCTGTCGGTATTTCACCAAAACCTGCGCTTCCTAAGTTCGAACCCATTGGAACATTAGATGACGCTTTAGCAGAATATAGAGATGTATATTTTGAGGAAGGTGGCGGGTACGTCAAAACACCAATCTACAACCGTGATAAAATTCCTGCCTTAGCTGAATTTTCCGGCCCGGCAATTGTAGAACAGATGGATTCCACTACCGTAATACCGCCAGAATTCATTGTAAAAGTAGATGAATATAAAAATATCATTATGACCCATGTCAAGAAGGAGGCATAGTATGAACCAGATATATGAAGGGACAACAAAGGGATATAAGAGTAAGTTAGATCCGGTAACATTTGAGGTTCTAAAGAATGCATTTGTAAACTTGGTAGACCAAATTTCTGAGCAGATTTTAAGAACTTGTTATTCTTTTGTTATCTATAATCGTGACTTTAGTTCAGCGCTATGCGATGCAAAAGGGAACACAGTTATGCAGGGAACACAGGATATCTCGGTACACGTCGGAACTTTACATTTAAAAGCCAAAGCGATTCTTGAAGATTTTGGTGATGACATTCATCCTGGAGATGTCTTTCTGATTAATGACCCCTATCGCGGTGGAACACATTTTTGCGATGTCGGAATCATCCGTCCTGTTTTCCATGAGGGAGAACTCATTGCACTTATGCAGTCCACTGGTCACTGGGCAGATGTAGGCGGATCTGTCCCTGGTTCCTTTGATGTTCAAGCTCAAGAACATTATGGTGAGGGTACTCGAATTCCTCCGATCAGAATCTGGAGAAAGGGTGTCTATTTGGCAGATGTGGCCAATCTTTTAGTGGCCAACATGCGCCTTCCGGAGGAACGGTTGGGTGACTTGCGTGCCCAAGCGGAAGCTACTAGAGTTGGAGAAAGGCAATTGTTACAGTTGATTGGAAAGTATGGTAAAGAAACGGTTCTTACAGCGTTTGAAGAAGTACAGGATTATGTGGAAAGGTTAGCCAAGTCAAAAGTCGCTGAACTTCCTAATGGTACTTGGGAAACGGCCGATTTTATCGACATGGATCCTCAATTAGGTGACGGCTTGATTCCAATCAAGGTAAAAATGGAAATTAAGGATGACAAGATTCTTTACGATTTGAGTGGATCCCATCACTACATTGGGTGCTTCCTGAATGCCGGGTTCGGTGCTTCCTTTTCAGCTGTTGTGGCAGGAACCAAAACGTTCTTCCCTGAGATTCCTCTCAATTCAGGGTTTTATCGAGTTCTAGATGTGCATCTCCCTGAGAATTCAGTGGTAAATGCCCCATGGCCAGCTGCGGTTTCCGGTTTTTGCTCGGGAGCATATGAGAAAATTATGAATGCCATTTTTGAGCTTTGGTCACATGTTATGCCTGAAAGGGCATTAGCCTGTTCCTTCAATCTAGAATATTTATTAATTGGCGGATGGGATAAGCGAGAAAACTATGATAATTATTTTATGTGGTATGATTGGATGGCAGGTGGACATGGGGGAAGAAATGAAAAAGATGGGGCGAATGCTCTTTCTCCAGTATTTGGAGTTGGTTTAAGCATACAGCCATGCGAAGGACAAGAGCGGCTTTCTCCTGTCGTTACTACACACCATAGCATCATTACGGATTCCGGCGGACCTGGTAAGTATCGTGGTGGTTGTGGGGTTGAAAAGGGGGGGATTCTCTCCCAAATCGATCGGACCGTCATGTCATATTGTTGTGACCGTTCAAGATCCATCACATGGGGAATCTTTGGAGGGCTGCCGTCTTATCCGCAAGGGGTTTGGTTGAACCCTGGAAAAGAAAGTGAGCAGTTTTTAGGGACCATTTTCTCGAATGTGAAAGTCGGGCAAGGTGATGAATTTGTTCGCCCTTCTGCTGGTGGCGGTGGATTAGGGGATCCGTTAGAAAGAGAGCCAAAACAGGTCTTGGAAGATATTATTGATGGCTATGTTTCTATCGAACGAGCTAAAAAAGATTATGGTGTAATTATTTCAGAAATGGATAAAGAAATTGATCTTTATGAGATCGATGAAAAAGCTACTGCACGCGAAAGGGGATATATAAGGTTCAATCGGAAAGCTTGGTTGACAATGGATATTTCGGAAGTGCAAAGATTATACAATGCGGGTGAAATTGATCGGCTTGATTTAATCCGGCGTTATGGTGTGGTGCTTGATGATCACACAGGTGAAATCCTTCCTAAATCTACGAAGCAGTATCGGGAAATGTTGTATAAAAGAACGTTGCAATACTGGGAAGAATAATTAGGTTGTATCAGAAAACCCTTGATCCTGCTACAGGACCAAGGGTTTTAGTTTTAATAATTTACACGCGCTGTCCACTGAATATAATATATATTTCAATTTTGAAATTTATTATAATAATTAAAAGATTTTATAAAGTCTAACAACATTCATTTTCAAATATGAAATTTAATAGTAAAATAGAATAAAATACGTTCAAATTGTTACGGAATTATTTCTTTAATAAAGTTCTGGAGGTGAAAAGATGATCCTTTGGAAAGATCTTTTGAAACCGATTTCAACAACCATCAACCATCAGTCTTCTTTACATGAAGCTATGGAGTTGATTTGTAACGAAGGAGATGAAGTGGTTTTTGTAAAGGATAATGGGACGATAGTTGGATACTTCAATCATCAGGAATTAATTAAACAAATAGTTGAAAATGGAGACCTTCAAAAAAGGGTTGAATATCAAACGGATGTGTTATTAGTACCATTTCAAAATTCGGTTGAGTTCTTTCATAATGTATCGGTTGTTCTCGGGATAGATGAGCATGGCAAAGTGGTGGGATATTGTTCGTTAGAGGATGCAAGGAACAAATTAACACAACTTAAATTGCAACAAAAAAGCCAAATCTTTAATAGTGCCCGGATTGGAGTCATTACAACGGATCATAAATTAGGTATCACCTCTGTTAATGAGATGGCGGAAAATATACTGGGATTATCTAGTCGTTTCTTAATGAACAGGAATTATAAAACATTACTTGCGATAGATAAGCTAGAAGATGTCTTGAATGGAAAACAGTTCGTAAATGTAAACAACTCCATTAATTTTAAGCAGATAATCGGAAACTTCTCTCCACTTTTTAATGACGGAAAGATTGAAGGAATCATTCATATTTTTCATCTCCGCGAACAATTAGAAGAAGCGATAAACGAACTAGAGTGGGTCAGAAGTTTAAATGAAGATTTAAAAGCCATTTACTCTTCCGCGGACGAAGAAATTCTTGTCATTGATTCTAAAGGAGAAATTATCCGTGCAGCAGGTACCTTTCTCAAAGATTTTTGGATGTTGCAATCTTCCAATCAATTGATTGGGAAAAAGGTAAATGAACTTCAACAGAGAGGTTTTTTTAAACAAAATATACTGGAAGAGACTCGGAAAAAAGGCAAAGGGATTTTTGTTCATGAAAACGCGAGAGGAAGAAAGATCTGGTCC
Organism: Bacillus salipaludis; assembly: GCF_030938565.1. GTDB lineage: Bacteria > Bacillota > Bacilli > Bacillales > Cytobacillaceae > Neobacillus > Neobacillus salipaludis_A. The sequence continues at coordinate 880,757 of NZ_JAVGVR010000001.1, forward strand.
GTTGCTACACCCATTTTTTACGAAGATAAATTAGAAAAGGTAGTCATTATTTCAAGGGATATCACGGAAATTAACCAGCTTCGGGAAGAGTTGGAGATAGAAAAACAAAAATCCAATTTAATTAAACAAGAACTAGATGAAATGATCAAACGTAAGGACCATGAAAAAAAACTAATCTATCGTTCTAAAGTGATGGAAAATTTAGTTGAGCAAATTAAACAAATCGCCTCAGTGGATTCTACAGTTTTGCTTTATGGAGAATCCGGGGTAGGGAAAGAAGTGTTTGCTCAAACAATTCATTCTTATAGTCAGAGAAGTGAGTATCCTTTAATAAGAGTAAATTGCGGAGCCATACCTGAAAATCTGATCGAAAGTGAATTTTTCGGCTACGAAAAAGGGGCTTTCACCGGGGCGGATAAAAATGGTAAACCCGGAATGTTTGAATTGGCCAATCAGGGTACCATTTTCTTAGATGAAATTACTGAACTCCCCTTGAACTTGCAGGTTAAACTTCTTAGAGTGTTACAAGAAAGAGAAGTTATGCGAATTGGTGGCGTTAAAAGTAAGAAAGTGGATGTAAGGGTAATCGCGGCAACGAATAGGGACATAAAGAAATTGATCGAAGAAAACAAATTTAGAGAAGATCTTTACTATCGTTTGAATGTAATCCCGGTAACGATTCCACCACTAAGAGAAAGAAATCATGATATCAGCTGTTTATCTGTGAATTTCCTAGAACAGTTTAATGCTACTTACAAATGGGAAAAGGCCTTAACGAGAAAGGCATTGGATGTTCTTGAATGTTATGATTGGCCGGGTAATGTAAGAGAATTACAAAATGTGATTGAGCGATTAGTCGTAACCACGAGAGAAAACTCTATTACCGGAGAAGATGTGATGGCAGTTCTTTATGGAGAGTCAAAAGAAACAAAGTTTAAAGCTATTATTCATTCCATTGTTCCCTTAAAAGAAGCAGTCGAAGAAGTAGAGGCGCAGTTAATTAGAAGTGCGATGGATAAATATGGTACAGCAGCTAAAGCCGCTCAAGTACTCGGAATAAGTCCGGCGACCATTAGCCGAAGGATCAATAAGCTGTTTAACGAAGGAGAAAGGAGTAACCTCGATGTTTACGTTACCTGAAACCAAATTTGATTTTCTAGGGGACGAATATATTTATGCGGAAATTTCCAGAGAGATGAGTCTTGAGAATAATTTTAAAGCTCTGGCAATCACTGATGAATTGCGAAGGAGAAACATACCGGGGATTATTGATATCTGTCCTGCGAACACTTCCTATCTCGTTCGATATGATCCCGAGATGATAACTTCAACTGATTTGCATGATTATCTGATGGATATAGACATGAACAAAAGCCATCTATCTGAAATGAATCTTTTGACGAAGATCGTTGAAATTCCAACCTGGTACGATGATCCCCTTACTCGAGAATACTCCTTTAAATATAAAAATAGACATCAGCATCCGGACTTGACAGACTTTGAGTTTGCCATGAGAGTTAATGGTTTTAAGGAAAGGAATGCCTTTATAGAGGCCCATTCATCCATACCCTATTTTATTACTATGACGGGTTATATTCCGGGAATAGCCTGGTGCTTCCCATTAGGTTTGTCCAAGGAAGAAATCATCCAAGTTCCAAAATACTCCAGTCCCCGTACAGAGACTCCAAATCGTGCGGTAGGTATCGGCGGGGCATTTACCGCAGTCTATCCAGTTGATTCCCCAGGTAGTTACCAATTGATTGGCATGTCAGCCGTTCCTGTCTTTGATACTGGGTTTCGTTTAGAAGACTTGCAGAATGTCGTGCTTGCTCGTCCAGGGGATATTTGGAAATACCGTCCTATTGATGAAATTGAATATAGGAAAATTCGCTCCGAAGTAGAAAGCGGAACATTCACTTATCATATCAAAGAAGTAGTGTTTTCCCCTGAGGAGTACCTTACAAAAGGAAAAATGTATATTCGTGAACTGATGGAGGATTTTTAAATGCTTAAAGTAATTGAACCCGGCTTATCAACCACTGTTCAAGATTTAGGAAGGGATGGTTATTATCATCTGGGGATGCCGCCTTCAGGAGCTGCTGATCAATATTCTTATCAGATAGGGAATATACTTTTGGGCAATCCAGTTAACTATGCAGCGCTTGAAATAACATTGCTGGGGCCGAAACTGGAATTTTACAAAAAAACGATGATTGTCATTACTGGCGCTCCAGTTTCCTCCTATCTCAATGAACGACTGATTCCGATGTGGCAGGCGGTGGAGGTTAAACCAGGTGACGTTATGTCATTTAAATTTAACCAATTAGGTGTTTTCAGCTATTTATGTGTATCAGGGGGAATTCAAGTCCCCGAAGTGATGGGAAGTAAATCCACCTATCAAACGACCGGTTTAGGAGGATTCAAGGGGAGGAATTTAAAAGCTGGAGATGAAATTGACATTGGTGAACCTCTGCCGGGTGTTTTTAAAAATGTAGGAAAAGCCATTCCTTCTGAGTTTATTCCGATCAACGAGCAAGAAATCCAAGTAAGAGTAGTCTTAGGGTTTGCTAGTTACCTGCTAACCGATGAGGGAGTTCGGACCTTGCTTAATAATGAATGGACCGTCTCCACTGAATCAAGTAGGATAGCCTATCGATGCCAAGGGCCTTCAATAAATATAAAAAATGACGAAACTCCGTTTGGCGCTGGCAGCGGGTTTTCAAATGTTGTGGATACGACTTATCCATTAGGAGGCATTGTACTACCTAATAGTGAAGAAATAATTTTGTTTCTAAAAGATGCGACGACAGGAGGAGGCTTTATGACGATAGGAACGGTGATTAGCCCCGATCTTGATTTAATCGCACAGCTTAGACCAGCTGCCAAGATCCGGTTTACTGCAGTTACAGTAAACCAAGCGGTGCAAGTAAGAAGAGAGAGAAATAAGAAAATCGGCCTTCTTGAAGAAATACTCAAATGAATGTAGAGAGATTTTACTTATATTAGTAATTACTATTGACAGCGTGTTTATAATATTATAGTATAAAATTACCAAAATTCACTCCCAGAAGGATTACCTCTTTCAAGAGCAGTGAATATATTCTTTGAACTCAATAAGTAAACAAACTGATGAATCTTCTGAACTCCGAGAGATCGGATACATAAAGTAGATCAAAGCCAGTTGTATTATCCGGAATTATTCCGATTAATACAGCTGGCTTTTTTTGCTATATGAGTCAAAGAATCACTAGAAAAACCTGGAGAGGTGGAATTGTATATGAACATGATCAGAGATTTAGTAGACAAGTGTATCAGTTGCCATCAAGAATTAGCCCCCTGTGAAAGGAATCGCAGCGAATGTCTGGATTGCCGGGATAAAACGATTGAGGCGTACGGGGATGATTCTGAGGAGTAACAAGTGAAATGAATAGGGAAAAAGAAAAGGGCTCGGTTTAGGACTGGGCCGTTTTCTTTTATTAGTACAAATATTAATACAAAACACACAACAAATTCATTTGAAGTTGTGCTAACATGGCAATACTAGATTTAGAGAAATGGAGAGGATATCCAATGAAAATAAATCAATTAATTGCCAACAATATTAACCGTTTAGATGCGGTCTTGCCGGAAGATCAATCGTTAGGAATCGCTGGTTTGTCTGGATCTGGTAAAACCACATTTTGTCAAACCATTGGTGAAGAATCCAAGAAGCGTCTCGTTTCCTTATTACCAAAGGCTGAATACCAGTATTTATTTCCAAATATTATGGAAACAAATTTCAGTGCCATCAAAATGGAAGAGATGCCTTTAGTACTTTTTCTTGGAAGATCATCGATTTCCTCCAATCCGCGTTCAACAATTGGCACCCATACCGGCGTCTTTACAGAGATTCGCGTTAGGCTTGCTGAAATATATCATCTTTCCCCAGAAGTTTTTTCCTTTAATAATGAATTAGGCTGGTGTCCGGCTTGTAAAGGACGGGGAACTACCAAAAATGTCGAATGTCCAAAGTGTAAAGGCCGGCGCTATAATCTAGAAGTTGAGCAGAAACAACTCGAATTATTTGAAAAACCACATAGTATTTCAGATATCAATGAATTAAGCATTGAATCCATCCTTTCACTTGCAGAGGTTTTACATATTAGTGAGGCGAAACAACTTATTCTTAAAAATATTATCAATATGAATATTGGGTACTTAACATTAAATCGGATCATGGGCACATTGTCAGGAGGGGAATTAACAAGGCTTTACTTGGCGGAATTCATGGCAGCAAGTAGCAATACGGTAATTATTATTGATGAAATCTCCGTTGGAATGGATCATGAAACACTATTGAAGATATTAGAACAGATTACACAATTAGGCTATAGGAATCAAATTTGGCTGATTGATCATTCTGACACGGTACTCGATGCAACGGAAGAGCAATTATTCTTTGGACCTGGCAGTGGGAAATATGGTGGGAAAATCGTGGAAGAATCGCCACGTCCAAAACCTATCAATTGGGAACGAAATCCGTCCATGCCACCTGAATTCTATCAATTTCAAGATCTTTATTGTCGTAATATTCAAATCAGAGAAATTCAGATTCCTAAAAATAGACTGGTCACCTTTACGGGTGAGTCTGGAAGTGGTAAATCCACTCTCGTCAATGAGTGTATTGCCAAGGATTTTCTAAAGCGATACCCAAAAGATAAACTGGTCATGGTAGGGCAGGACCGAAACCAATCAATTACCAGCCGGTCAACCGTTGCGACGTTTCTTGATATCAAAAGGAGACTAACTAAATACAGTGAAGATATTGAGGATATTTTTCAGCGTTCAATTGAAGATATTATTGATGAACTTCCAAATGAAGACATTACTCACAAGCGCTTGAGTTTATTGATCAAACTTGGGCTTGGTTATTTGACGTTGGAAAGAAAAACACAGTCTTTATCGACAGGTGAATTTCAATGTGTCCATTTAGTTTCTGAGCTGTTTTCGAACTCAAGAAACCCGCATACGCTGTTTATTTTTGACGAGCCTTCAAAGGGTTTGTCACAAAATATTTTAAACCAATTTATTGATAGTGTACGGGTCATTCTACAAGATGAATCGGTTTCTATCGTGATGATTGAACATAACGCCTATATGCTGGAAAGCTCTGATTTTATTATTGATTTTGGTAAAAGACAGCTTGCACCTGTCGAGCATCTTGATGTTGTTGGTCATGATGATTTTTTTCGTCAAAATAACAGTGCAGAAAATGTGGCGCCATTGCACATTTCCTCAACACTTAAGCCTCAAAATGGTATTTACTACTTACAAGAAAATCATATTGCCTATTTTAAAAATGCCGAAAACGTCTATAAGGGCGGTATCTTAAAAAGCTTATCATCCATGGCCCGTCTGATTTATGGTGAATATGAATCTGACACTATAGCACCCGTCATCGCCATTGATCTTGAAAGACATTTGTATAGTCAATATAGTTTTCTTTATGAAATTGGCGGCATCATCAACCATATTGTTGCGGCGCATCCAACCAATAAAGATACAAGAAGTTTCGATTTTTATCATCAAGAAAATCATTGTCCATATTGTTCTGGCCGCAGGATGATTGAAAAATTTGATATAGATGTTGTTATTCAGGACAAAACCGTTCCATTCTGGGATGGCCTCCTACATCCAGACGTGATGAAGGTATTAAAACATTATAAATATCCAAAATTACAATTCCTCTTTGAAGAGATTAAGAATGAGCTCGGTCAAGATATTAGTAAAAGTTATAATGAAATGACGGAAGCAGAGAAGCATACCTTTCTATACGGTTATTGGGAAAAGACATTCTATGATAAAGAAGGAAAGACACGGCGGACATGGGAGGGCTTTAATAAAATCATTGGGATGTATATGGTTATTTCGAAATCAATCATTAAAGAGCAAATGAAAGCATCCAGAGAGATGATTAACTGCCCAGTCTGCCAAGGAACAGTGCTGAATCACCATAAAAAGCTAATCTATAGTGATACTGATATTCGAGTGATGATTGATCAGCCTATTGATCAGGTCATAAAAACAATAGGGAAGTTACCGGAATTGGAAAAACTAAAAGCGATTGTCGGCGGAGATATGCCACTTACGGAAGATGTCTCCTTACTTCCAAGGGAAACTCAAGTACGCTTGAAAATGTTCGAACTGGAACGAGCAAGCTTTGTTGGGTATGAAATAGTGTTACAAAATGTATTACCATTTTGGGACAGTATTAAAGGCAGTATCGAAGAAATAAGCAGCAAAAATCGGATCACCGTCTGTGATTTTGCCAATATTACCGAAACGAGAGAAACCATTATTGATAAGTATTTCACCAATGGTAAATACAAAAAACTAACCTATGTCTATGAAGCGTTTGGTTACAAAAAAATTGTTACCCAAATTAATAAGATTAAAGCAAGTCAGCCATGCCCGTTCTGCAAAGGGAAGAAAGTAATTTCAGAAGATAATCTTCATGATGGCGTGTTTAAATTATCGGTTCCATGTGTTAGTTGTTATGCAAGTGGCATTAATGATGAAGGTCGTAAGGAAATCGTCGATGGTATAGATGTACAAACTTGGTTAACTGGAAAAGTAAGAGATGTAGTTGCTGGAAGCTCAAATCTTGAAGCTGCCCGAGATATTCCAATTTTCAATCGTATTCGTGAATTGAATAAACGAGATATGATGGCGGTCTATCAATGCCTTGAGGAAAATAATTAAAACAAGCCATATTTTAAAACAAAGCTAGATGCCATGATGTGATAGAAAGCTCATTTTTTATGGATGGAGGGTATATTGTAGAGGAAAATGAACCGATTCAGTTATTCGGTAACCCACAGCATGAGTGAAAAAAGGCTCTCGTGAGCAAGGTGCTATAAATTAAAAAGGGAAGTTTGGCTTTAAAATGTACCCTTTGTAAAGGACATTTTGAAAAAAGGGATTAAGCAACCTGAAGAAGATGATTTCTGTATTGTACAGGGGTCATCTTTTTTAGGTTCCATTGATATCTGGTATGGTTATAGTGGCGGATATACTTGTCTATTTCACATTGAAGCTCCTCGAACGTCTTACACGCTTTTATGTTTACCTCGTCTTTCAGATGACCAAAGAATGATTCGATTGGGGCGTTATCCCAACAGTTCCCTCTCCTAGACATAGACTGACGTAACCTTAGTTTCCGAACGAGTTTTTGGAAATCGGGATGGGTATAATGTGTCCCTTGATCAGAGTGGATAAGAGCATTTTCAGCCTTCTTAAAGTTTCGATTCTTCTTTAATTTGAGTAAGGTGTTAGTGGCCAAATCCATGGTGATGCGATTAGAAAGATAGTGCGCCAATACTTCCCCGGTAGACCCGTCTTTAACCACAGACAGGTACGCTCTTTGTCCACTATGGTAGTTTAGGTATGTGATGTCCGTGAGCAGTACTTTACCTGGTGCATCTTGTTTGAATTGACGGTTTAATAGGTTAGGAACCACTCTGTGTTCCTGAGTGGCTTTCATCATTCTTCGGTATGGATTTGCTTTCCTGATTGGGCAGACAATATCATATTTTTTCATGATTCTACGGATCTTCTTCAAATTGAAGACACACTGAAATTGGCCCGCCAATGTCATTTTAATTTGACGTGCCCCTTTCATTTTACCTTTAAAGTGAAAGGCCTTTAATATCAACGCTTTTGATTCTTCATCCTTTGCATCTTGCCGTTTTCTCTGTTCTACGGACTTCTGAGAGAAATAATTATAATACCCGCTTCGTGAAACATTAGCTGCCTCACAAAGGAAACTCACCATGTGCTTCAAGTTGTATTTCTCAATGACGTACCGAATGAGGATATATTTTTGACTAGCAGGGAGTTTTACTTCACCAGCCCCCTTTCTAGCATGCGGATCTTTTTTAGGAGTTCATTCTCTGCCTTTAAGAGATTCATTTGAGCTTCTAACCTGGCATATTTCTCCTCAAGGGATAACTCCGTTACACGTGGTCTACCAGAACTTTCTTTCCTAGTGTCATTAAGTCCCAATACCCCAGCCTTCTTAAAGGCATTCCTCCAACGTTCTGAAGCTGATTTAATTCTTTGTATCCCGATAATATCAACGTCAAACCCTGCTTCTTCAAATATTTGTCTCGAGAATTTCCCCTTATTGAACTCTGAGATAAAGTGTTGCTTAAACTCATCAGAGTATGTAATTCCTTTTGAACTAACAGATTGTATATATGGATTCTTAGATAGTATAGCGATTTCTTTCTCTGTAAAAGTCTTTTTACTCATGATTTCTCCGTCTCCAGTATGTCTCTAGTTGTGTTATTAAATTATATAAAAAAAGTACCCTATAGAAAGCACTTTTTTTAAGTGTCTACTCTATAGGGTACATTTTACTTGGGCAGACTTCCCTTTTTATCTATACCTCGATTGCTTAACCAGCCCGCTTCAATTCTACAGCTTCCGCCCGATGATTTCTTTTAAGAGCAAGCATCACAATAAAGGATACACAGTAAAGAACCGCCAAATAAGTCATCGCGACAGTCATATCATAGTTTTGCAAAATGTAGCCAACCAGGATTGGCGACAGTCCTCCAAGTGCACGTCCAAAGTTAAAAATGGCGTTTGTGGCGGTACTGCGGATTTGAACTGGATAGTAACTGCTAATAAGTGCGCCATAGCCGGCAAACATTCCGTTTGAAAAGAACCCAACGATTGCCCCGCCAATGAGTACAGCTGCACTACCTGCTGCTTGCGAGTATAAAAACACCGCAGAGGCCGAAGCAAGTAAGAAAATCCCGTAAGAACGTTTCATTCCAAGGCGGTCGATGAATTGACCAAAGGTCAGCATTCCAATCAACATCCCAACTGCCGTGCTGATCGTCCATAAAGCCGAACTTGAAACGGACAATCCTTGTGATTTTTGCAGCATAGATGGCAGCCAAATCATCAAGCCGTTATAGCCGGCAATTTGTACTGTTGCCATAATCGCTAATGAAATGGTGGTCATGGATGTTCTCGGTGTAGCAAATAATTGAGGAAGTTTGCTTTTTTCGAGTCTTTTATCTGCCTTTTGGCGTTTTTGAGCTGCCAGCCATTCCGGTGATTCCTTTAAGTTTTTACGTACCATAATGGCAAATATAACCGGAATAATTCCGACAAAAAACAATGCTCTCCAGCCGAATGCAGGAAGGATGATCGCACTTAGTACGGCTGCGATAATAACCCCAAATTGAGCACCAATACTTACATAAGATGAGGCCCTGCCTTGTTTTTCCTTTGGCCATGCCTCTGCTACTAGCGTCATCCCAATTCCGTATTCCCCACCTGCACCGAGCCCGGCGATAAATCTGAAAATGTAAACTTGTTCTATATTAGTTGCCATTCCGGTTAAAGCTGTACCGATGGCAAAGAAGAGAATACTATACGTAAACGTCCGAACCCGGCCAAACTTATCTGCAAGAATTCCAAAAATCACTCCGCCTGCAAGCATTCCTAGATTCGTAATCGAAGAAATAAGTCCTCCTGTAGCTAAATCAATGTGAAAATTGGCAATAATCATCGACATGGCGAAGGAGATAAACATAATGTCCATGCCTTCTAGTGTTAAGCCCGTTACAGACGCAACAACTGTTTTTTTCTGATAGTTCATTTTTGATACCCTCCAGTTTTTTACAAATGTTTGAAGGGAATGGATACTTAATTCAGTAAATGAATCTTCCATTCTCTTTTCAAGCCTCACAGGACTACGTTAAAAAGAGTACTGCGTAATACTAAAAATGCCCTTTCATCACAGAGGACAAAAGGGCATGGATAGACTAAGCCTATTTCATTATTACGCGCCCTTTTCAGCCTCTCTGGACTGATTTTTAAAGGAATTATTATATTACTATATATACTAGCATGCTTATAAACTTCGTTCAATGAAAATTTAAATATGGTAATTTGAAAAAACTTACAATAAAATTTTGTCACGGGTGATGATAAAATCAAACTAATATGAATACAAAGTTCTACAACCTTCGACACATTTGAAGTGGGATAGGGGAGACCCTGCAGGAACGAAGCGACGAGGAGGCTTCCCGAACCGCTTGTGCCTGGAGCGGAAATCAACAACTAAGTTTAACATAGCCATTAAATAAAATATGGAAGCAGACACCGCTTGTATATCGGTGTCTGTTTTTTTAGAACTTAGGAACCAAGTGGTCTTCTAGGGGGGACTAGGATTGAGCGGATAGGGTCGGATGTATAAATGGTATACTATTATAGTAGAATTTTAAGTGCATGTCACAATGTGCCAACCTTAGGAGGTAGAACGGGCGTTGTGAAATTTTGTAGGAGGAGGGGCCGGATTATGGAAAGCATTACTGTCGTTTCTCTTCTAGATGTAATCAGTGAATTGTTTTCTGATGAAATTTCCATTGCGGTATCCAATACAAAGGAATATATCTATTATCGGCCAAGTAAGAGGGTGGATTTAAAGATTAGACCTGGTGATTCGATAAAAGAAGGGACAATTGCGTTTAAAGCGCTTCACATGAAGCAAAAAATTTCCGAATTTATTGATCGTGATGTTTTTGGCATTCCTTATCATGGGATGGCTGTGCCCTTTTTTCATGCTGGAAAGCTAGAAGGTTGCGTAACAGCTATATTTCCAACGTTAACGAGCGGGAAATTAGTTGTAACGATTAAAACAGAGGATGGCTGGATTCCGATTCCTTTTTCACAGGTGATTTACTTTGAAGCCAAGGATAAAAAGACGTATGTTTTTGGCAAGGAGCATAGCGGGACGCATAAATACTCCCTTCAGGAATTTGAATTTCTGCTGCCAAAGGATTATTTTATCCGCTGTCATCGCTCGTTTATTGTGAATGTGAATCATATTAAAGCGATTTATCCTGATACCCATTCTACTTTTGTTCTTTCGATGGATAATGGTGATCAAGTTCCTGTAAGTCAATCCTATTCCAGTTATTTTCGCCGCTTGCTTGGATTTTAAAAATTCTGTTTTATCCATTGGAATTGCTGTTTTATCTGAATTTTTCGTAACTAATCCTTAAAATCCCCAAATGATCAACCTTATCTGTAAAATCTTAGGTAAGGGGGTTGGATGGGATATGGATAAACGGCTTGAGCGGATTCGTGATTCAAAGCTCTGGGATCGGGTGGTAACACCTGAGGAAGCAGCATCATGGATTCAAGATGGGATGACATTAGGGTTAAGTGGATTTACACGTGCCGGCGATGTGAAAGCGGTTCCTTTTGCGTTAGTGAAACGGGCGGAAAAGGAATCCTTTAAGGTGAATGTGTATACCGGGGCTTCTTTAGGTTCCGATGTGGATAAGCTTTTTGCCGAAGCGGGGATTTTAGGAAAACGTCTTCCGTTTCAAGCGGATCCTACCATGAGGAGCAAAATTAACAATGGTGAGATTTTGTTTGTCGATCAGCATTTATCACACACCGCTGAATTGGTTCGTGCAAATGTAATGGACCCGATTGATGTGGCAATTTTGGAAGCGTTCTCAATAACGGAAGATGGAATGGTGGTTCCAACGACTTCGATTGGGAACTCCTTATCGTTCGCGGCAAATGCCAAGTCCATTATTATTGAAATCAATTTGGCTCATCGGGTGAACCTAGAAGGCCTGCATGATTTATATGAGCTTGGAAAACAGGGAGAACGGGACCCGATTCCTTTAACGAAAGTGGATGACCGGATTGGGACAATTGGAATTCCGGTGGATCTTGAAAAGGTTAAGGGGATTGTATTTACCAATCAGCTGGACTCTCCGTCTACGATTGTTCCACCTGATGAGGAAACGGTTGTCATGGCCCAGCATTTAATGGAATTTTTGCGTAAAGAGATTGCTGCCGGCAGGCTGACGGAACGTCTTGCCCCGCTGCAATCTGGAATTGGTTCGATTGCTAATGCGGTTCTTCATGGAATGGTCGATTCAGAGTTTCATGATTTAGAGGTTTATTCAGAGGTATTACAGGACGCCGTATTTGATTTAATGGACGCAGGAAAGGTTCAGTTTGCATCCTGCTGTTCGATTACGCTTTCGGATGCAAAAATGAAAGAGGTCTCTGCAAACTTTGATCGGTATCGGGATCAGTTGATTATGCGGCCGCAGGAGATTTCCAATCATCCGGAAATCATCCGCCGTCTTGGCTTGATTTCGATTAACACTGCATTAGAATTAGATATTTACGGGAATGTTAATTCTACCCATGTGTTAGGAACGAAAATGATGAACGGTATCGGCGGATCCGGTGATTTTGCCCGGAATGCCCGCTTAGCTATTTTCGTTACAAAATCGATTGCCAAAGGCGGGAAAATTTCAAGTATTGTTCCGTTTGTTTCACACGTTGATCATACAGAGCATGATGTTGATGTGATTGTGACGGAACAAGGATATGCAGATTTGCGCGGATTGGCTCCACGGCAGCGGGTGGAACTGATCATCGAGCGCTGTGCACATCCGATGTATCGCGAGCAGCTTCGAGAATATTATCGTGAGGCTCTTGTTCGGGGAGGTCAGACCCCTCACGTATTAGAAAAAGCACTTTCATGGCACACCAACTTTGCAGCGAACGGGACAATGCTGCAGCAGCAGAAGGTTGCCGAAACGGTTTAATTATGTTGATAAGGGATGTCAACTGTTGTCCAACTGGGATGGGGACCCTAGTGCGGAAGATTTGAACTTAATTAAATTGTAGCACCTGGATATCTGTATCCAGGTGTTTTTTTGACTAAATGTGAAGGCCATAATAGTTAAGAAATGGTGGTTTTAAAGTTGTAAAGGAAATGGAAAAAGTAGTAAAAGAAGCCATATAATATTGGGGACTGAGTCTCAAGTTGTTATTGTTGTAATGTATCTTGGTGTCAGCCCCCAATTTTTTTGTAGGCAACATGCAAATCCACTATGGAAGAAGGGGATTATTTTGTATCACCGGCTTTGGCTGATTGTTAATACTGCATTAGTCGTTATTTTGACAGTATATATTTGGATAATAAGCCCTCATGATAGTTCCAGTGTGGTTTTAGCTCAATTATTGGCACAGATTGCTGTGATTTTTTTCATCGTGAATGTGAATATGTATTTCATTTTTCTTGTGATTCGGAATACTTCGCAACGAAATGTGAAGATTCGCCTGGCGAAGTTTTCAAGAGCTTTAATGAAGTGGCATATAAAAATAGGAGTCTCCGCCACCATTCTTATTTTGGCCCATGCGTTGATTAATTTAAGTAAGGTGGGGCCGCTGGTAGGTTATACTCATGTAAAGTTTGTAAGCGGTTATCTTGCAATCCTAATGCTTTCGGTTACATTATTTGCCGGCTATTTGCGTTATAAGAAGTCCTCCGGATTTCGGCGTAAATTCCACCTTACCTCAGCTATGATCCTCTTGGCAGCCTTTCTAATCCATATTTTTGTCCTCCTTAATTAAAGGAGATCATACCCGTGTCCACGTGGTGTGGACAAATCAACCGCTTTGTCCACGAGCGGTGCCTGTCACCTTATTCGGTTTTGTCGCTATATTCAAAAAAGTTCTTTTATTTGCCGTAAAATTCAGTAAAATGGATGGAGAGAATATTTGTAGCGGTGGGAGAGATTTCTATGTCGATTAGTATCCCGATTTTTGGTAATGGAAATGAATCGGTCTTATATAATCCTGATGAATTAATTGATCTGTTTCTCAATTGTACAGCAGACGGATTTGCGATCGTCGATATGGAAAATCGATTCATTCGCATAAACCCTGTGTATACACAGATTTTCGGTTTTACAGAGGAAGATGTTATTGGAAAGAGGTTTGATGAAATTCCACATTCCGATATAGTGAAGGAAATTATTAAAGAGGTCAAACAAGGCAAATCGTTTACCAATATGATTATTCAACGGTTTCATAAAGATGGCACAGCCCTTGACATATCGGTTACCTATTCACCTTTTCGAAATTCGAATGGTGATATGATCGCCATTATTGCGACTTATCGTGATATCACCCATACGGTTTTAATGGAAAAAGAGTTAAAACGAACACGTGAATTGTATAAATTAATTACGGAAAATACAACCGATATGATAAAAGTTTATTCAAAGGATTATGATATTCTCTATGCTTCCCCATCTCATGAACAAAGAATTGGATACACCCCCGAGCAATTAGTAGGCAAAAGTATATTTGATTTGGTTTTTCCTGAGGAAATGGAAGATTTCAAAAAGATGTTTCAAAAAATAGAGGAAACAGGGGAATCTCAAGTTTTTCAAGTGAAAATGAAGACAAGTACGAACGAAATTTTTCATTCTGAATCCAATATTAGTCCAATTTTTAATGAAAAAAAAGAAGTTGAATCATATGTCACGGTAGGAAGGGATATAACCGAGAGAGTGAACAATGATGCTGCGTTTCGGAATTTGGATAGGCTCTCCATCATTGGACAATTAGCGGCAGGTGTTGCCCATGAAATCCGAAATCCGTTAACATCTTTAAAGGGGTTCTCCAAACTTTTAAAAAGTACGACAAATAAGGAAAAGAATGACCAATACTTATCAATTATTACGAACGAATTGGACCGGATTGATATGATTGTGAATGAGTTTATGTCTTTAGCAAAACCACAAGCAATCCATTTTGAACGGGAACAGTTAACTTTGATCTTGGACAGCACCATTAATGTCCTGCATCCACAGGCACTCTTGCATGGAGTAGAAATCAAAATAAATTATCCAACTGATCATGTTGAGATTAATTGCAGTATGCATCAGCTTAAACAAGTATTTGTTAACTTTTTGAAAAATGCAATAGAAGCCATGCCAAAAGGCGGGACTGTACATATTAATGTAGAAAAAGTGGACCACAATCGGGTCGTGATTAGCTTTACGGACGAAGGTGTGGGGATTGAACAGGAACGCTTGAATTACCTAGGAACCCCCTTTTACACCACAAAAGATAAAGGAATTGGGCTCGGATTAACCGTTAGCAATAAAATCATCCAAGAACATTGTGGAACAATGAAAATACAAAGCCAAATCGGTGTCGGCACAACCGTCACCGTAGAATTGGACTGTTTATAAATTTAAAAGTGACAGCATAAGAAAAGTGACAGGCACCGTCCGTGGACAAATCGGTCGTTTTGTCCATGTGGGGTGGACAATGTTGTTTTTAGCCTGTTTGCCTGACTCTCAGGGCGCTTGGTTAGCGTGCTGGGTGTCAGGCTTTTATTTTGTGTAGCGGTTTGCATAGCTTGAAGCGACAAAAGCATCCGGTTTGATTTTTGGCTCGACCCCCATTGACTCCATTCTGGTTACCATTTCTTTTACAAATGCGCTGGTTTTATTCCGTTTTCCTGCCCCAATATCAATATGTCCTTCCATAACAAAGGTTGCCCCCTGATAAAGGTGCGGAAGAATAATATTGATGAGCTCATTTTTTCGCCCCTCTGTAAACATGGAGACGATTTCCTCTGTCAGGGATAATTCAAGGGAAATCCGTTCATGCAGGTGAAGCATTTTTCGTGGAACAACGTATTTCCGAATACAAGCCCATACCCCGTTCCCTTCATTTTGAATGACAATACCCGTGATAAAAACAGTATACGATCGATGAACCTGTGAGTCTGTTCCGACCATTAACCTGTAGTTTCCCAAAGGGTCAGATTTCATGAAAGAAACAATTTGGCTAAATACATGCTCAAATGTCATATTTTGCTCTTGAAGGTTTTGAAATAAATAATCTTGATTTTTACTCATCTGGAAGCACCACATCTTCCTTTTTCAGCAGAATAAACCGCTTTTATTTCTATCTTATGGAAAAAGTTTTTATGACGTGCAACTGAGAATGATCTTGAAAAAGATTGAAATTTTTATGGGGGAACAATAACATATCGGAAGAAAATTAGGTTGATTTTGGGAAAAATTAACTAAAAAATCATATAATTGTTAAAATGGGATTAGAAAGAAGTGGTACCTTAAAGATATTTTTATATAGAAAGGGGCGAGATTAGTGACCAAGCGGAAAGTAAAACAGAATGAGTTTGAATTTTTAAAGCGGGAACTTCAGTTTTTAGAGGATTCAGAGACCATCCCCAGGGGAAAGCCAAAGAAATTCAAGAGTTATATAAAGTGGAGGAAAAGCTATCTTTTACAAAAACTCTCTTATATGTTGGATCCATTTTAATTGGGGTAGGGATTCTTAGTTTTATCGCCAGCAATTGGAGTGAAATTGGAAAGACAATTAAGTTTCTGTTTATTCTCTGTTTGTACCTTGGATGCAACTTTGCTGGATTCAAGCTGGAAAAAAGCTTACCAAAAACATCTAGAAGCTTTTATTATCTGGGTGTGATGGTTTTCGGAGCGGGAATATTCTTGATTGGACAAATGTTCCATTTTGGCGGCAGTTTTCAGGGGGCTTTTTTATGGTGGTCCATTGGTATTCTGCCTTTAGCCTGGGTGCTGCGGGACAAATGGATTCTCCTTGTTTCTGCTCTGTTTACCCTTATTTATATGCTGGATGAACCGTTCCTTCAAGGAGACCGTATCCCAATTTGGACGATTCTGTTGATAGCGATGATTTATTTCCTGAATGAAAAAATTGGTTTTTCGCGAGCAGTGGGGTTTGTGAACGGGCTGCAGCAACTTGTTTTTATCAGCACGGTTATTACCTTCTTTATCGGAGGAGACGATGAGTTCTTATATGTTTATGGGGTAATCTATTTAGCTCTTGGCATCGCGCTTATTCTTAGAAGATCAAAAATTAGAGATGTCTATGTTTTATTGGGACACCTTATTCATGGGGTAGCGGCTCTGATGCTATCCTTCGAGGATGTCTGGCCTTCTTCGATTGGTTGGGTGTATATTCCGTTCTCAATTCTTTACCTGATTTTTGTACTATTTTTAGTGAATCGGGGCAGTTTGTTTAGCATTGTGATTCTTTGCGGATTGATTTTCCGGTTTTATATCGACCTATCATTTGACTTTCTGCCAAAATCGCTTGTGTTTATCATAGGCGGACTTCTCCTGCTTGGATTTGGTTTTTATTTTGAAAAACAGAGGAAAAAAGGGGGAGAGTTCATGAATAAGCAGACGAGGGGAAAGCAGTTGATATTGGCTTGCTTGGTACCGGTAGTCATCCTCCTTGGTATGTGCTTTACCCCTTTATATACTTTGATGACCGGGAAAGAAGTCATTCTTCAAACCATTCCAGTTGACCCAACGGATTTGTTTCGGGGCGATTATGTGACCCTTCGGTATGAAGCGGAGGAGGTCCCGAAGGAGTTGGTGGAAGAGGGAGTACTAAATGAGCTAAAAGAGGGGCGAGGTGAGATCAAGGTGTACGTGACACTGGTAAAAAAGAATGGAATTGACACCCCGGCCAAGGTCTCTCTTGTAAAACCGAAATCTGGCGCTGTATATCTAAAAGGAACCTTGGACTATGTAGGGGATAATCGGGACCAAAAAGAAGTTGCCTTCATTCAATACAGCTTGGATAAATATTTTGTTGAGGATAACACAGGAATGGATTGGGAAGCGGCCTCAGTAAAAGGAGAAATCCTAGCCACAGCCAAAGTCAAAAACGGCTACGCCATCCTAACCGGAATCAAAAAAAAGTGACAGGCACCGTTCGTGGACAAATGGCTATTTTTGTCCGTGTGGGGTGGACCCGGGTGCCCATATCTTTTAGATAGACTCCCAAAATTATAGTTAAGCATGATATATCTCACATACTTTTGATTTCCGATGATTTAAAATATTAAAAAATTGGAAATCGGGTGAAGATATGCTTTTACAAAAAGAGGTTACAGAAAAAATTGAATTATTTGAGTCTTTAAGCCTTTTAGAAGTGGATTGTGTTTTTGGATGTGATGACCGTGGCCTGCTTCCAGGCGTTGACCAATCAAATATTCGTTACGTTCAATTAAATCATGAACAGGCCGCGGTTCATGCAGCAGATGGCTTTGCCCGTGCGACGGGGAAACCCGGTGTCGTCCTCCTATCAAGCGCTGCCGGAGTAACTAACGCAATTACAGGAATTGCAACGGCTTATAGCGATTCAGTACCCCTTGTCATAGTCACGGGTCCGCTCGTAACCAAGCCGCAAATTGAGGAAGCATTTCAAGAGTTGGATGTTTTGGGAATCACGCTGCCGATTACAAAGTATTCTTTTAAACTAACTGATTGGGGCTGTTTATCCGAGGCACTGCAAAATGCCTTAACCATAGCAGCAGAGGGCAGACCCGGCCCTGTATTAATTGAATATGCGGCGGGACCTTCAACGAATAATCAGGATGGACTTCTAAGTTATCCGCGCCCTCGGGGTCAAGTAAAAAAGGGACAGATCGAAAAATCGATTGAATCGGCAGTAGAATTGATTGAAGCTGCAAGAAAACCGGTTCTATTTATTGGCGGTGGAGTGATTTCTTCCGGGGCAGCCGAATTTTTAAGGGAAATTGTTCGGCAGGCTCGAATACCGGTGGTCAGCTCCCTTATGGGAATTGGTGCGATGAAGGCTGCAAATCCGCTGTACTTGGGAATGCTGGGGATGCATGGGACATTTGCTGCGAATAAAGCTGTTCACCAATGTGATTTACTAATTAGTATCGGGGTCCGTTTTAGTGACCGGGTCACAGGGAAAATCAGCGGGTTTTCACCAAAATCAAAGAAAATCCATGTCGATGTGGATCCGGCTGAAATCAACAAGATCATTGCGGTGGACCTGCCGATTGTCAGTGATGCAAAAGAGTTTCTTCTCGAGCTTAAAGGGCGTTTAGATTATCAGCAGAGTTTAAGAAATGTTAAAATTTGGACAAATGAAGTAATTGGGTGGAAGCGGACAGTGCCGCGATTTGACAAGTCTCATAGTCATCTTAGCCCGCAGACGGTGATAAAAAAGCTGGATGAATATTCAGCTCAGGATACAATCGTTGTTACGGATGTGGGACAGCACCAAATTTGGACAGCACATCATTATGCTTTCTCAACCCCTAGAACACTGATTACATCCGGTGGTTTGGGAACAATGGGGTATGGGCTGCCAGCGGCAATTGGTGCAGCAGCGGCATGTCCGGGAAATCCGGTCCTCTGTGTATCTGGTGACGGCAGCTTTCAAATGAACCTGCAGGAATTAATCATAGCAGTAAAATATCAACTTCCGATCAAGATTGCGATCCTCAATAATGGATATCTCGGAATGGTTCGTCAGTGGCAGGAGCTCTTTTACCATGGCCGCTATTCTTCCGTAAAAATTGGCTCACCAAGTTTTGCGAAACTGGCAGAGGCTTATGGCGTCCCCGGATATAAGGCTCGTACCGAGAATGAAGCTGGACGGGTGATAGCAGAGGCATTTAAGCACAGCGGACCAGCTTTAATAGAATTCGATGTAGTAGAAGAGGAAAATGTATACCCAATGGTGCCGCCCAACCATAGCAACCACCAAATCATCCTAGAGTGACCACTATGGTGACAGGCACCGTTCGTGGACAAAAGGCCAAATTTGTCCGTGTGGGGTGGACGGTCTATTGGATAGAGGTGCGAAACAAAAAGGCAGAAGCTTAGAAATCGGCTTCTGCCTTAAAATTTGTATCCTAATTTGGAGGAAATGCGGATTCCATATTCGACTACTTTTTCCTTTAAAAAGGTTTGTCTTTCTTCTGATATATTAAAGGAAACGTACCCGATGCTAATGGCACCCATCAGTTCATTTAATTGATTAAAAACCGGTGCCGCAACAGAGGAAGTTCCTGGTGTTTTCTCTCCGTGGCTCTCTCCAAATCCCTTTGCACGAACCTCATTTAAAACTCCAATAAAAGCCTCCTTCTCCTCCTTCGGAACCAGAGCATCTACGATTTTTGCTGCCTCTGATTTTGGCATGTTTGCTAGCATCGCTTTATTAGCAGCACCGACATTCAGAGGAATTCGGATCCCTAATTGATCATAGATACGAATCGGGTTTTGCTGGCAGTCAATCCTCTCGACAATCAACGATTCCAGTCCAATTGGTTTACTAAAATACACACTCTCTTCAACCTCTAGCATTAATTTTTCCATTTCCGGACGGATCTGACCAACAAAGTCAAAAGTATCATACATTTGCAAACCATACTCTAACCACTTAGTCCCTAACGAATAGAGCTTTAAATCGGGGTCCTGTTGAATCAAACCATGTTTTTTCATGGATTGTAAGATTCGATGCATTGTACTTACAGGTAACTCACATTCCTTCGATAAATCGGTAATAGAAAACCACTTTTTTGTTTCACTTCCGGCAAGGACAGCCGCAACCTGCATGGCGCGGTCAATTGTCTGCATATGCTCAACTCCTATTCCTTTCTATTATCTACTATAGCGGGAAAAATTTAAAAACAAAATTATTCAGTAAATTCATAAAATATTGACATACGATTTCATCTATCATACTATTTCATTAATAGATTTTTCCTTTATGGGGAAATGTATTCCAATATGCGGAAAAGTAGGAGGGGTAAATTTGTCGTACAGTCAATCCATGCATAAAAAACTAGGTCATGTCATTGTGAAGCATCCAAAAGATGCGTTTCTTAACCAGGAACATTTAAGTAAGGAATGGAAAAAGTTCAACTACCTTGAGGAGCCTGATTTTACAAAAGCTCAACATGAATATGAAAAGTTCCTTTCTATTTTGAAACAGCATGTAGAACAGATTGATTTTTTACCAGCTTCAGAGAGTGTCGGTTTAGACTCGCTCTATGCCCATGATCCTGTTAAGTTCACCAAAAATGGAGCAATGATTTTAAAATCAGGAAAAAAACTGCGCCAGCCTGAAGCCGAGGTATATAAGCAATTTTTACAGGAAAAAGGAATTCCGATTATTGGGGAACTTACTGGCGATGCTGTTTGTGATGGCGGAGACATTGTCTGGCTTAATGACCGGACACTGCTTGTTGGCCGTGGTTATCGCACTAATGATGAGGCGATCCGGCAGTTAAAAGAAATCACGAAGGATTTAGTGGATGAATTTATTGTCGTGCAGCTTCCGCATGACCAAGGCGAGGATGAATGTCTCCATCTTATGTCGTTTATTAGCCTGGTTGATGAGGATTTAGCTGTTGTTTATTCAAGATTAATGCCTGTATTTCTACGGCAAATGCTGATTGAGCGCGGCATTCAATTAATAGAGGTTCCAGATGATGAATATCTTCGACTCGGGTGTAATGTTCTTGCTCTGGCACCGCGTGTTTGTATGATTGCCTCTGAAAACCCTTCCACGAAGCAACAGTTACTTGATGCCGGGGCAATGGTTTATGAGTACGAAGGAAATGAAATTTCTTACTTGGGAACTGGCGGTCCGACATGTCTTACATGTCCTGTTGTCCGTTCATAATACATTAAACGAAGGGTGTGGGAAGTGATGGAACAAGGGGCTCAGCAAAATCAGCAAAATCAGTTGAATCGTTCCATGAAGCGCCGGCATTTATTTATGCTGTCGCTTGGGGGTGTCATTGGAACAGGATTATTTTTAAATGCAGGGTATACGATTCATCAAGCAGGAGTGGGCGGCTCGTTAATTGGCTATTTATTTGGCGGAATTATTCTTTATTTAGTTATGGTTTGTCTTGGTGAACTAGCTGTCTATATGCCTGTTACCGGTTCCTTCCAAACCTATGCAACTAAATTTATTAATCCTTCGGCAGGATTTTCACTGGGGTGGATGTACTTTATTGGATCGGCAACAACGGCCGGGGTGGAATTTACCGCTGCCGGAATTCTGATGAAACGATGGTTTCCTGATATATCGGTTTGGATTTGGTGTGCGATTTTTATCGCCTTGTTATTTTTACTGAATGCCTTAACGACAAAAGGCTTTGCCGAGGCTGAATATTGGTTTGCTGGGATTAAGGTAATTGCGGTTATTTTCTTTATAATTATTGGGCTGGGAGCTATTTTTGGTATCATTCCTTTATCCGACCGTCCGGCACCGTACGCGAAAAATTTTGCTCCATCAGGATTGTTCCCGACCGGATTTGTCATTCTCTTTACGACAATGATGAATGTTATTTTTTCATACCAAGGCTCGGAATTGATTGGGATTGCGGCAGGAGAAAGTGAAGAGCCCGAGAAAAACATCCCTCGTGCCATTCGAAACGTTCTTTTTAGAATTATTGTTTTTTATCTTGCTTCGATTGTGATTTTATCAGCGATTTTCCCAACGAAAGAATTAGGATTGTTAGAGAGCCCGTTTGTAACCTTAATGGATTTGGCGGGGATCCCGTTCGCCCCTGATATTATGAACTTTATTATTTTGACCGCCATTTTATCTGTAGGGAACTCATGTATTTATGCTTCGACTCGTTTGCTGTGGGCGATGGCAGGGGAGGGAATGGCACCGAAGTACTTTGGAAAACTTTCAAAACGTAAAGTTCCATTTACTGCTCTTGTATTTACGATGATTTTTTCCCTTTTATCCTTGTTAACAAGCGTGATTGCTGCGGATACTGTGTTTGTGTTATTAATGTCGATTGCCGGTATCTCTGTGACCATATCCTGGATTGGAATTGCTCTCTCCCAATTGATGTTCCGTCGTAAATATTTACAGGATGGCGGAAAATTGGAGGATTTGCTCTACAAGGTTCCGTTCTATCCGTTGATTCCAATTATTTGTATCGTATTTTGCATATCGATCTTAATCTTCCTGGCCTTTGATCCAACCCAGTTAGTAGGACTACTAGTTGGAATCGGCTTCTTGCTCATCTGCTACTTTGGATACTACTTTAAAGATAAAAAAACATCAAAGGCTGATACCAAAATTAGCGGTTGATAGAACATTGTGACAATCAAAGTGCCACAATCAAAGTGCCACTATTAAAGTGACAGGCACCGTTCGTGGACAGATTAGCGATTTTGTTCGTGTGGAATGGACAGTTTCTGTGGTTGAATATATTTTGAATAACCAAGGATGCTCTCGTTAAAAGGGCATCCTTGGTTTGTCTTTTCACCAATTTCACATTTAAAAAGGATACAATAGATTCCTTTAATAACAACCTCACTTCTTTTGCATAGATTGATTGTAATATAGCTACCATGCAAAAGGGGATTATGGATATTTATGACTGCTCTGATTATCATTTTGGTTGTATTTGTTATGGGGCTGCTCAGTTTATTCTTATGGCTTCGGAGTATCGCAAAAAGACCTCAGCACTCGATTATCCGACTGCATCCGTATTTGGGCTGGGCGCGTTACCTTTTAGAACAGATGGGGCCTAAATTAAGACAGTATTGGTATGAAAATGATAATGACGGCCGACCTTTTTCAAGATATGACTTCTTAGGTATTGTGTTTTCGGCAAAATATCGGAATGATCTTTTAAGCTTCGGCTCTAAAAGGAACTTTGATCAGCCGGGTTTCTATATAGCAAATAATTTGTTTCCTTTATTAACAGAGGAACTTCGTGTGGACAATCAGGAAAAGATTCATGCGATGAAATATAAAATTGAACATGAGGGCCTGTTCACTCGAAGGGAACAGCTTGAAAAAGATCAAGCCTCCCGCTGGCTATTCCCCAACGAGGACGCGATTATTGTTGGACCGGAACGGAAAGTACCTTGGAGGCTGCTCGGACCGTTCGGTGCTTCAGCGACATCTTACGGTTCAGTTGGTGAAAACTATATTTTATCAACGGGTCGCGGCAGCCAAATGGCAGGTGGTTCGTGGATTAATACAGGAGAAGGAGGAGTGGCTCCGGAGCATTTAGATAGCGGGGCGGATGTTGTCGCCCAGATTGGACCGGGGTTATTTGGATTTCGCGACCAGAATGGGGACTTTTCGCTCGCTGAATTTAAGTTGAAGGCAGAGGAGCCCAATATTAAAGCGTTTGAATTGAAATTTGGCCAAGGCGCAAAAATCCGCGGGGGGCATCTTGAAGGGGCAAAGGTTACTCCTAAAGTAGCCAGTATCCGAAAGGTTCCGGTGGGTCAGACCATAAATTCCCCAAACCGCTTCCCATTTTTACGAAATGCTGTAGAAATGCTTACCTTTGTCAAACTCCTGCAAAAGGAGGGCGGGAAGCCGGTTGGAATCAAGATTGTCGTTGGGGCGCCGGCCATGCTTGATGAATTATTTTTAACCATGAAAAAGCTCCATATCTATCCTGATTTCATTACGATTGATGGCGGCGAAGGCGGTACGGGCGCTACTTATAAATCAATGGCAGATACGATGGGGCTGCCGCTGTACCCGGCATTGATTACATTCGTCGATAAGGCAAATGAATATGGTGTCCGCAATCAATTTAAGATATTTGCTTCTGGAAAGCTGATTTCGGCGGATAAAATTGCGATTGCCCTTGCTATTGGAGCGGATGCCGTAAATTCTGCCCGGGGATTCATGATTGCGGGTGGCTGTATCATGGCGATGCAGTGTCATACGGGAAAATGCCCGGCAGGTATTACCACCACTGACCCCAAATACCAAGAAGCCCTTGTCCCGGAGGAAAAGAAATGGCGTGTTATGAACTACATTATAAATGTCCGGCAGGGCTTGTACGCCTTAGCAGCAGCCTGTGGAATTGATACCCCTCGTAAATTCACCCGCGACCATATCGTATTTAAAGATGGTGATGGAAAAATAAAAAGGCTCTCAGACCTGCTTCCTAATCATTAAAGTGACAGGCACCGTTCGTGGACAAATCCTCAATTTTGTCCGTGTGGGGGAGACATCAGTTGATTTGCGTGACTGTCCCCATTTTTTGCCGAATTTAATGAAAAAAGTTATCTGCCTATCAATCTTTGTACCCGTCCATCATTTAATAAAGAAACAAGATTTATTGAATAGGATGGATGGAAATGGCGAAGAGGAATCGGGGGAAAACGATCAGCTATCTGCCTTCGAGGGGGCGCGGGACTTGCCCGTTGTGCGGCAGAACAAGAATTAAATTATTGTATCCGTATAAAACAGTGGAAAATGTAACAATCAAAGTCTGTAAGATGTGCCGTCATAAATAATCATATTTTTCTAGATTGAGAATATAATAGCCCCTGACCTCCTCCGAAGCGAAGGGGTTATTTTTTTGAAAAAAGGGTTTCCGGCTCAAAAAATTGAATTATTACATTGGGTATTTGTACAAAATGTTGGAGGGGAATATGGCAAATTTAGATACTTTATATTTAATTGATCAAAAAGAGGGGTTTAGTTCTGAGTTTAGTAAATTAGTATCAATGATGAACTATACAAGAACAATCACCATTGAGGAAGTCAAAGCGCTAACAGTTGAGGAGCTCGACTTTCATTATGATGAGGAAGCAAATTCGATTGGTATGCTGTTAGACCATATGGCTGAGGTGGAAAAGGCCTATCAAATTTTAACTTTCGAAAATCGCGACTTAACGGATGAAGAGGTCGATCGTTTGAACCCTGGGTTAGATTTAGGCGCTCCAGCAAGAGAAGTGATTAAGGGCCAACCAATCGAGCATTATTTGGAAAAATTAGCGCAGATTCGGAATGAAACTATCACCATGTTTAAAAAGCTCCCGGATGAATGGCTGTTTGAACAAACTCCGTTTTGGTGGGACCGCCCTGCGAACAACTATTTTAAATGGTTCCATGTTTTTGAAGATGAACTAAGCCATCGAGGGCAGATTCGGATTATTAAAAAAATGATTAAGAAGCATAAGGGGCCTTTGTAAAATTTGGAATACTGTTCGCATAAAAAAAGATGTCCTCAAAGGCGAGTGCATCTTTTTTATGGAGAGATTTAATGCCTGTTAACAAGCTGCTTAATCTCTTTTATTTGCTCAATATGCCGTAGTTCATGGAGATAAATCAGTTCTACCCATTGAGTTAAGGGCAGTTCTCCAAAGACAGGGTGAGCTGCGGATCTTTCCGCTAAAATGCTTTGATCTTCAAGGCTATCCAAAACCTTTAGAAGCTTATTTCTAGCATCGTTTAACATTTCCAGCATCTGTTGAACTTCAAATGGCTCTCCGCTGGGCTGCACGATTTCAGGAGCAATATATTTTGTAGAGCGGTCAGTCGCATGTTGGATGGGCTTTGACTCGGCCTTGTTAATTTCTGGCTTGGTTACTAGATGGTGAATAAGCTTAGCTGTTCGTCTCTCCAATAAAACTAGATGATGGCATACCTCAGCAACACTCCATTTTTCTTTGACATGCTTATGATTAAATTCCTCATAGGTAAGAGATTTAATTTCATCAACTAAGCCATTCCTTGTTACTGCTAAGTTTTCACTTACAGAGCTCATAGCCTTTCCCCTTTCAAAATAGCTTCCCAATTATATATTCGGTGTATCAAAATTATATCCTTCAAAGTAATAACAAAGTGACAGGCACCGCCCGTGGACAAATCCCTAATTTTGTCCGTGTGAGGTGGACATTCAGGGTTTACTAGAAATATAGAACATTGTTTTCAATCAGGGGAATATGATGAATTAGGACGTGTTTTAAGGGGGAACGGGTTATGCCAATTGAGTGGAATGAACAAGATGGAATCTTTCATTTATATAATAGCAAGGTCAGCTATCTAATCCAGATTGTTCATGGGAAGTATCCTGCCCATTTGTATTGGGGGAAGCGGGTCGAAACAAAGCAGGCTGCAGCCATTCTTTCATTTAAGGGAAGGGCATTTTCGCCTTCAACAGAACCGGCCTATCCGCAATTTTCACTAGATACACTGCCACAGGAGTATCCGGCGTTTGGGAACGGGGACTTCCGCTCACCAAGCTATCAACTCCAAACCGCCGATGGTTCCACAATTACAGAATTCATCTACGACTCCCATGAAATTTTTCAAGGAAAACGCCCTTTAACCGGATTGCCTGCTTCCTATGTGGAGGATGGATCTGAAGCCGAAACCCTCGTGATTACATTGGTAGATTCCAAGCTTGGGATTGGTCTCCATCTTCAATATTCTATCTATCAGGACTTCGAAGTCATCACAAGATCCACCTCCGTTGAGCACCTCGGGTCCCAACAAGTAAAAATCTTGAAGTGTATGAGTATGTCGGTAGATTTCCATCAAGCCAATTGGGACTGGCTGCATCTCCACGGCACCTGGGGCAGGGAGCGTCATATTGAGCGAAAGCCGCTGCACCATGGAAGCCAAATGATTTCATCGGCAAGAGGGGCAAGCAGCCACCAGCAGAACCCGTTTATCGCCTTGCTTTCCAAAAATGCAGACGAGGAAAATGGTGATGTTTATGGGGTTAGCCTCGTTTACAGCGGGAATTTTCAGGCTTCCATCGAAGTGGACCCGTTTCAAACCGCACGGCTTGCCATGGGCATCAATTCCTTTGATTTTACATGGCTGTTAAAACCGGGAGAAATTTTTCAAGCCCCAGAGGCGCTACTGGTTTATTCAAATGAAGGTCTCGGCGGGATGTCCCGAATCTTTCATAAATTTTTAAGAAAAAGAGTTTGCCGTGGTGCTTCTCGTGATCAAACGAGGCCAATCTTAATTAATAATTGGGAGGCTACTTATTTCAATTTTAATGAAAAAAAATTAAAGGCCATCGCTGATGCAGGAAAAGAATTAGGAATTGAGCTGTTTGTTCTGGATGATGGCTGGTTTGGGCATCGGGACAATGCAAAGAGTTCATTGGGGGATTGGGTGGTTGATAAGAGGAAACTGCCTAATGGACTAGAGGGCTTAGAAGAATATCTCCGAAAAAAGGGGATGAAGTTTGGATTATGGGTGGAGCCGGAAATGGTTTCACCGGATAGTAACCTATACAGGGAGCATCCGGATTGGTGCCTGCATGTGCCTGACAGGAAACGGACACCGTCGAGAAATCAATTAGTGCTGGATTTAAGCAGGGAAGACGTGTGCAATTATTTAATCAATACCTTAACTGTAGTTTTTCGAAGTGCCCAAATTGCTTATGTTAAATGGGATATGAATCGTAATATGACGGAGGTGGGTTCCGCAGCACTGCCGCCTGAAAGGCAAAGGGAAACCGCTCACCGTTATATGCTGGGACTGTATCGGATCTTAGAGAGGCTGACTGAACGTTTTCCTGATATCTTATTTGAAAGTTGTTCTGGAGGCGGCGGCCGGTATGACCCGGGCATGCTTTATTACATGCCGCAAACCTGGACAAGTGATGATACTGATGCTGCCGAGCGGTTAAAAATTCAATACGGAACGAGCCTGCTCTATCCCGCTATCACTATGGGCTCCCATGTTTCAGATGTGCCAAACCATCAAGTGGGCAGGACAACACCTCTCCTAATGAGATGCCATGTAGCGATGGCGGGGAATCTTGGCTTTGAATTAAATATCGATAAGCTGAGCAGGGAGGATAAGAAGTTGGTCGCCGACCAAATCAAACAGTATCATAAAATCAAGGAGTTGGTTTGTTTTGGAAATCTCTACCGGCTGATGAGTCCCTTTGCTGGTACAGATACAGCCTGGATGTATATTTCAGAGGATAAAATAAAAGCAGTCTTGTTTTATTTTAAAACCATGGCATCTCCAAATCCTCCCTTCCAGCGTGTGAAATTACGGGGGTTGGAGGCTAAAAAAAGTTATAAACTCAACAATGAGAATCGAGAGTATTTTGGCAGCGAACTCATGCAGATCGGGCTCAACCTGCCGCTGATAAAAAATGACTTTTCATCTTATTTATTCTATATCGAAGCAACACCGTGACTCCATTTCCCCCAAACAGCCCTCAAAATTTAACTAAACGTTTGATTAGTTCCAAAAAGGCCATATGTCGCAAGGCTTCCGCTGGATTTAATCAAACGTTTGATTAGTTTTTTAATTCCCCTTGTGTCCACTCCACACGCACAAATTTCGCGTTTTGTCCACGAACGGTGCCTGTCACCTTATGTGTCACTTTTTATTTCGTTGTTGATTTTGTGAAAATTCCGTATAATGAGTTTAGTTTTTCACTTACTGGGACTGGGGTTGTTTTATGAGCAGATTAACCAAAACCGCTTATATTTTAGGCATCTTTTGTTTTTTGATCAGCTGCTCTTTTGCGATTTTTTATGGATATAAAATCTTTACCCATGACGTACCAAAAACGAAGAAAACAATCGAAGAGGCACGGTATCATTTTGTGCTAGTTCCTGAAGAGCTTGACAACGAATATTGGCGGCTTGTCGAAAAGGGAGCAAAAGCTGCGGCTAAGCATTATGGAGTGGTACTTGAGTACGTCGGGCCGAAACAGGCGAATATTGATGAGCATTTA
Organism: Bacillus salipaludis; assembly: GCF_030938565.1. Lineage (GTDB taxonomy): Bacteria > Bacillota > Bacilli > Bacillales > Cytobacillaceae > Neobacillus > Neobacillus salipaludis_A. The sequence continues at coordinate 909,945 of NZ_JAVGVR010000001.1, forward strand.
AAAACAATTGAAATGTCCGCAGCCGCTAAGGTCGATGGAGTCATCACACAGGGATTGAGCAACAAGCAGTTTACCCCGCTGATTAATCGGGTTGTCTCCTCCTATGGAATCCCGGTCATTACGATTGATACAGATGCAGCCAATAGCCATCGCATTGCTTATATTGGTACGGACAATTATCATGCAGGTTACCTCGCGGGAAAAGCGCTAATTGCCGATACAAAGGGAAAGGCCAATGTAGCCATCATTACCGGGAGTTTTTACGCGAATCATATGATTCAGCGGGTAAAAGGGTTTAAGGATGCAGTAAAAAAAGCAAAAGGCATTCATATTGTTGCGATCGAAGAATCACAAATCAGCCGGATTCGGGCAGCGGAGAAGGCCTATCAAATCCTGCAGGAACACCCTGAAGTCAATGCCTTTTACGGGACAAGTGCCCTAGATGGAATCAGTATTGCTAAAGTGGTTGAATTGAAAAAGAGAGAGCATGACATCTATATAATTGGCTTTGATGTCCTGCCGGAAACCATTGCAAATCTTCAAAAAGGAACCATAAATGCAACCGTAGTCCAGCAGCCTTATGAAATGGGATATGGTTCGGTCAAAATGATGGTTGAACTAATGGAGAAGAAACATATCCCGTCGATTGTCCATACAGAAACACAGGTAATCAGAAAAAAGGATTTGTCCGACTTACATCAGAACAGAATGGAGGCGGGCAAAAAAAATGCTATTCCGAATTAGATCCAAACTGTTGCTTTATTTTATTGTGCTTGTCGTTTTGTTAACCTCCATCGGTTTTTATTTTTATAATAGCAGTGAAAAACTGGTGGTAGAATACGATAACAGCTTTGAACAGTTCCTTTTGTTAAATGATATCTCAAAACGGACTAACCAAATTACCGAGAGCCTGCATGCGTATATTTTGGATAAAGAAGAACGTTATTTAGAGGACTATACAGCAAAAAAGACAAAACTGCTCAAAGATCAAAAGAGATTATATCAAGATATTAACACCAATGATATTACCCTTGTAAACTATAAAAATATGATCGACAGCTTTTTGGAAGAATGCGATTCCTCGATTCATTTTTTTCAAAAAGATGATATAAATCGCTATTCAAATCATTATAATGAAGCGTTGAAAATTGCATCGTTCCTGCAAGAAAGTACACTATCATTGTTAAATAATAAGCTGACAGACTATCAGAAATTTTATGGTGAAATCGAATTGCAAAACCATTACTACAAATTAATGGCGATTTCGCTTTTTGCTGCCACTTTTTTTCTTAGTACCTTACTTGCTTTGTGGATTTCAGGTGGAATTACGAAACCAATCCGCCAGCTTTCGAAGGCCGCAAAAGAAATTTCGAAAGGAAATTTTTCCGGAGAGGATATTAAGGTTTCTACAAATGATGAATTAAAATTATTAACAGAAACGTTTAACCAAATGCGGACGAATATCAGGCAGCTGGTTATTGAAATCAAACAAAAGTCCGAATTGGACAAGCTCTTAAAGGAACTGGAATTAAAGAGCCTGCAAAATCAAATCAATCCACATTTTCTTTTTAACACCTTGAACACCGTTTCTAAAATGGCTTACCTAGAGGACGCAGAAGAGACTTCAAGATTAATTGAAGCGGTTGCGGCCTTGCTCCGTTATAATCTTGGTGATTTAAATAAGGCATCCACGCTTCGAGATGAGGTTAGAGTGGTGAAAGAGTATTTTTATATCCAGCAAACAAGGTTTGGGGAACGAATTCAGTTTAAGACAGATATTCAAGAGGATTGTTTAGATATTGAAATGCCAAGTTTAATTCTTCAGCCTTTAGTTGAAAACGCCTTCATCCATGGAGTGGAGGAATACGAGGAAAATGCAGTGATCAGCTTAAATATATATCGGCTAGTGGACCGGATTTTCGTGGAAGTGAAGGATAACGGGGGAGGCATGGATGCGGCAACCAAGAAAAAACTTCAAGACTATGTTCAAGGGATTGAAAAAGAAGAGAACTTTGAGCTGGAAAAATCGACGGGCCATTCGACGGGCATTGGCGTGAAAAATGTAATTAAACGGCTTCAGTTATTTTATCAGCGAAACAAGATCGTTGAAATTGAATCTGAACTAGAGAAAGGGACAACGTTTAGACTAGTCCTGCCTGATGAAGGGGAAGGTGGAGGAGAACGTGGTTAAAATTCTACTTGTCGATGATGAAGCCCTTGAGCGGAAGGCAATCGGAAAAATGATTCAAAAAAGCGTGGAAGATGTTGAAGTAATTGGTGAAGCCCCGAATGGGAGGAAAGCGGTAGAACTGGCCGTCGAACTTAATCCCGACATTATTTTTATGGATATCAAAATGCCGGGAATGGATGGGGTGCAAGCTGTCAAGGAAATCAAAAAGCTCAACGCGGCCATTAAATTCATCATGGTTTCGGCCTTTAATACGTTTGAATATGCCAAAGAAGTTATGCAGCAGGGAGTTAAGGAGTATATTCTTAAACCCAGCAGAAAACAGGATATTTTAGACTCCCTCGCGCGGGTTTCCTCTGAAATTCAGGAAGAGCGCAAACAGCAGGAAGAACAGCAAAGTCTCCGGGAAAGCCTAAACCGTGCGGTAACCCTCGCACAAAAAGAATGGGTCTCTTCCCTTATTATTAACCAAGTTCAGGACATCACCTTTGAAGAATGGGGACAATTGTTAGGGGTGGAGATTACCACGGGCTATATCATGCTTTTCTCTCTAAAGCCCAAGGACCAAAGGGAGTTTACCGCTACGGAGAAACAAATTTGGTACACCTGGTTGAAGGAGGCCCTGCATTCGGTCGTAAAAAAGCAGGAAATCATGATTGGCCCATTAATAGAATTACAAGTGCCTGTATTGTTTCTTTGGAAAAAATCGAACGAGAAATTGCTGTTTAAATCGCTGTCACAGTATGTAATTGAAAGTTTATTGACCCATTTTCAAAAAGAGTCCTTTCAAGCAGAATTACGGATTGGCGTTGGCCACCCTTACCATCATGCCTATGAACTCAATAAATCCTATCATGAGGCTGTGATGGCATTAAACCACCTCATGAAAAATCCAAACCAAAAGTATTTAATCGGGGTAAAACAAGCTGAACAAGAAGAAAATTCAACCATTGCTTCAGAAATCCTTGAGATGGAGAAAAAATTATTAGAAGCGGTTCGTCAAGGCGATGTGAATAAGGTACTATTTCTCTTTGATTCCTTTATTACCAAACACCAGTCGAACTCAAAGATAGAGGCTGCTGTTGTAAAAAAATCATTTGATGAGCTCTTCATATTGATTTCCCGTATGCTGCATGATCTAGGTGTGAATTTAGAACGAACTCCTGTGGTTCATCAGTCAGAGGAGGTTGCTGAGATGCTTGAAGCCGGAAAAGCACACCTTATATCCATTGTCCAATCCGTGCAGCAATGGCGGACCAATCATGCGAAAGGAATGCTGCAAAAAGCAAAGGATTATATTGAAAAGAATTTTGCCGATACAATTACATTAGAATCTGTTGCAGAGTATGTCGAGCTAAGTCCGTTTTATTTTAGCAAATTGTTTAAGGACCGGTTTGGGATGACGTTTATCGATTATTTAACAGAAATTAGGATTAAAGAGGCAAAGGCCTTAATGGAGAATCCGGGGAAAAGCTTGAAGGAGATTTGTTATTCCGTTGGCTATAAGGATCCCAATTATTTTAGCCGTGTGTTTAAAAAGCTGACAGGCTCATCACCATCAGAATTCCGCAAGGCGGTAATAAAAGAATAATAGCTTATAAGACCAAATCGGATTTGGTCTTATTTTTTTGCTATGTTAAAGATCAATGTTGATCTTTAAAACAAAGTTGATTGGAGCGGAAATCAACAGCTAAGTGTAACAGAGTATTTTTTTGGAGAAATTCTCGAAAAACAAAATAGTCTAGATAATCACAAATTAGTGCTATTGTTTTGAACTATTTGAAAAATAAGCTCCATGCTACCATGAATGTAAGGGTTTACATCAAATGCTGAAACTGGTTCCAATAACTTTATCATAAAGGAGATTGATTCGATGTTTAATAAGAAAAAAGGCCTCATCCTCTCATTATCGGTTGCTTCTAGTATTCTTTTAGCTACGGGCTGCAGCAGCTCAACCTCTGGAGATTCTGCAAGCGGCAAGGGCAGCGACCTTCCGGCTGTTGGCGCTACGATTTATAAGTTTGACGATAACTTCATGTCCTATGTACGCCGTTCAATGGAAGACTCGGCAAAAGGCAATGTGAAATTAATGTTGAATGACTCTCAAAATGACCAATCCAAACAAATTGAACAAGTGGATACGTTGATTGCAAAAGGCGCAAAATCACTGGCTATTAATCTAGTCGATCCAAAAGCGGCTCAAACGATTATCGATAAAGCGAAACCGAAAAACATCCCTGTTATCTTCTTTAACAAAGAGCCGGATGCTGCTGTATTGAAAGGCTATGACAAAGCTTACTATGTTGGTACAACTTCATCTGAATCTGGTGTCCTTCAAGGTGAATTAATTGCTAAGGCTTGGGAAGCAAACAAAGATAAATGGGACAAAAACCATGATGGCAAACTCCAATACGTTTTATTAAAAGGTGAGCCAGGGCACCCGGACGCAGAGGCACGTACAAAATATGCGGTGGATACGATCAAAGAAAAAGGCATTCAGGTAGAACAGTTAGCATTAGATACCGCAATGTGGGATGCTACAAAAGCGACAGAGAAAATGGATGCTTGGTTAGCAAAATACAGCGACAAAATTGAATTTGTTATTGCTAACAACGACGGCATGGCCTTAGGTGCGATTGCTTCTCTCGAAAAAGCAGGATATTTCACTGGCGGCAAATTCATGCCGGTTGTAGGGGTTGACGCCATTCCGGAAGCACTTGAAATGATTGAAAAAGGCAAAATGGTTGGAACCATCTTGAATGATGCGAAAAACCAAGGGAAGGCTACGATTGACTTAGCTGCAAATGCTGCAAAAGGCAAGGATGTTTTAGACGGAACTCAGTGGAAGCTGGACGATGCAAAGGCAGTTCGTGTACCTTACGTGCAAATCACTAAGGATAACATCCAAGAAGGTAAAGACGCTTATAAATAAAAAAAGCGGAAGCGCCTTGACCAAGGGCGCTGCAGCTAGACAATAAAAAAGCAGAAGCGATTTTGTTTAGTTTCATAGAGGCAGCGCCTTAGTCCAGCACCTTGAGCTGATCACAAGGGGCATGGCGCTCCTCGAACGAAGGAAAAGATCATGCTTTTCCTTCGTTCGGGGTTAGGCTTCCATCGTTAGTGAAGCTGGACACTTTTTCACCCTAATATATTCCTGATCGAAGTTTCACTTTACGCGAGGAGGTTCGCTCATGTCAGAATCAAGTACTACTAATCTACTTGAAATGCTTAATATAACAAAAAAATTCCCAGGGGTTATGGCGCTGCAAAATGTTTCCTTAAAAGTAAAAGCGGGATCCGTTCATGCCTTGATGGGCGAAAATGGTGCTGGAAAGTCGACGTTGATGAAATGCCTATTTGGGATTTATTCCATGGACGAAGGCAAGATTGCTTTTAACGGAAAAGAAGTAGCGTTTGCGAATTCCAAGCAAGCCCTCGAAAACGGAGTTTCCATGGTCCACCAAGAGCTCAATCAAGTCCGTCAGCAAAATATCATGGATAATATCTGGCTCGGCCGCTATCCGAAAAAAGGTATTTTCATTGATGAGAAAAAAATGTATGACGATACTGTCGCTATTTTTAAAAGTCTTGATATTAATCTTGATCCGCGCAGCAAGGTAAGTACCTTATCTGTTTCGGAAATGCAAATGGTGGAAATAGCAAAAGCGGTCTCCTATCATTCTAAGATCATTGTAATGGATGAACCAACATCATCCCTGACAGAGAATGAAGTAAATCATTTGTTTAAAATCATTAAGAAACTGCAAAGTGAAAATGTAGCGATCATTTATATTTCACACAAAATGGAAGAGATTTTAAAAATTTCTGATGAAGTAACGATCATGCGAGATGGACAGTACATCGCAACAAAGAGTGCGCAGGACTTAACCACCGACGAAATAATTAAGCTGATGGTTGGACGAGATCTTTCACAGCGCTTCCCTACAAAAATCAATCAGCCAGGGGAAGTCATCCTAAAGGTGTCCGATTTAACAGCGGAAGCAGAAGGTTCTTTTTCGAATGTGGATTTTGAACTTCGTAAAGGCGAAATCTTAGGAATTGCCGGTTTAGTGGGTTCGAAACGAACAGAAGTGGTGGAATCGTTATTTGGAATGAGATCACTAAAATCCGGGGCGATTGAAGTGAATGGCAAAGTGGTCCAAAATCCTACCCCGCAGCATGCCATCAAAAATGGTTTTGCCCTTGTTACCGAAGAAAGAAGGACAACGGGAATCTATCCAGAGCTGAGTATCAGTTTTAACTCTATCATTTCGAATCTGAAGCAATATAAGACAAATGGATTGTTCTTATCTGATAAAAGGGTTTTTGATGATACCAAATGGGTGATTGACTCGATGAAAGTAAAGACACCTTCGCAAAAGACCTCCATTGGTAGTTTATCTGGCGGAAATCAGCAGAAGGTTATCATTGGCCGCTGGTTGTTAACCAAACCCAATATTCTATTATTGGATGAACCAACACGGGGGATTGACGTAGGGGCGAAGTTCGAAATCTATCAATTAATCAACCAATTAGCCGCTGAAGGAAAAGGAATCATAATGATTTCATCTGAAATGCCTGAGCTTTTAGGGACTACTGATCGCATTTTAGTCATGAGTAATGGAAGAGCAGCTGGAATCGTGGAAACGGCCACAACGTCGCAAGAAGAAATCATGCGATTAGCAGCTTTGTATTAGGAGGAGATGCAAATGAATAATCAAGTTTCACAAAAAACTACTGTCTCTAAATGGCTCTTTAATAATGTAATCTATGTGTTTTTAATTCTATTAGTCGTGGGAATTGTCATTGCTTCTCCAGACTTTTTATCCGTTACGAACTTAATCAATATTTTAAGTCAATCATCTTCTCGGATCATTATTGCCCTTGGGATGGCTGGGATTTTGATTACTGCGGGTACAGACTTGTCGGCTGGACGGATGGTCGGACTTGCGGCAGTTGTGTCTGCATCTCTTTTACAGGCATCTGACTATGCTTATAAAATGTATCCTCATCTTCATGAATTGCCGCTTTTTGTACCAATTTTAATTGCAATGGCCATCACGGGACTTATTGGAGTGCTAAATGGTGTGATTGTTTCTAAATTCCATGTTCCTCCGTTCATTGCCACATTAGGGATGATGATTGGAGTTTACGGAATCACTTCCATCTATTTCGACCGCCCTCCGTACGGGGCGCAGCCAATCGGTGGATTAAGTCAAAAATTTACGACTTTCGCTCAGCGGGGAATTCCTATTGGACAATACGAGATTCCTTATCTAGTGCTTTATGCGATTATTGTTACGGCTATCATTTGGGTAGTTTGGAATAAAACGACACTTGGTAAAAACATGTACGCAATCGGTGGGAATCCAGAAGCTGCAAAGGTATCTGGGGTAAACGTTGCGAGAAATATTATTATTATCTATATGATAGCAGGTATTTTGTACGGTTTCTCTGGAACGCTTGAAGCGGGCCGTGTCGGCAGTGCCACCAACAATACTGGTAATATGTATGAGCTGGATGCAATCGCAGCCTGCGTTGTCGGCGGGGTATCTTTATCTGGCGGTATCGGAACTGTACCTGGCGTGATCACCGGGGTACTGATTTTCCAAATCATCAACTATGGCCTAGCCTTCCTTGGCGTAAGCCCATACATCCAATTCATCGTCAAAGGCGCCATCATCATCGTCGCAGTAGCCTTTGACATGCGCAAACACGCAAAGAAAAAATAAGGCGATGCCTAAGACGGTGCCTGACACCGTTCGTGGACTTTTACCTTGATTTGTCCACGTGTGACGGACGCTTCTGAATCGAATACTAAATTGATCACAAAGTCTGGTTCTTGGTTGAGAGCTGGGCTTTTTTAATTTTTTTTCGAATCCCCCTTTTCTTTTGGTAGTAGATGGAATATAATACAACTGTATTGCGAATAATAGTACACTTAGTACAGATGGGGGGTCTTTATGTTTGAGCTTGATATTCGAAGCCGTAAGCCCATTTATGAACAGCTTGTCGACAAAATGAAGGAATTGATTATGAATGAGGTGGTCAAAGCGGATGAGCAGCTGCCTTCGGTCCGGGCGCTTGCCACTGAACTATCCATCAATCCCAATACCATCCAGAAGGCTTATAGGGAACTTGAGACCCAAGGATTTATCTACTCCATAAAAGGCAAAGGCAGCTTTGTCAGTCCGAACAACCAGGTGAAGGACAATGAGAAAATCACTGAGGTTAAAAAGGAGCTAGAGAAGCTAATTATAGAGGCACTATACCTGGGAATCCAAGCTAGAGAAATCATCGAATTAATCGAAGATTTAGACGCTTCAAAAGGGGGAGGCGAAAGCAATGATTGAAATGAACAATGTCAGCAAAACATTTGATTGCTTTAAAGCTGTAGACCAAGTAAATCTTTCCATCCAAAAAGGATCGATTTACGGATTAATCGGTTCTAATGGGGCAGGGAAAACAACCTTAATCAAGCTGCTTGCTGGTATTTACCGCCAAGAGTCAGGCGAAATCACGGTGGAGGGTCAACCAGTATTTGAAAACATCAGCCTGAAACAGAAGGTTTTTTACATACCAGATCAGCCGTATTTTTTATCCCATTATACAACCAAGCAAATGGCCCGTTTTTATAAAAACATCTATCCAACCTGGAGTGAGGAGCGTTTTCATAAACTGGCTGAGCTGTTTGAAGTCAACCTATCGAAAAAAATCCACACGTTTTCAAAAGGCTGGCAAAGACAAATTGCTTTCATCCTTGCTCTTTCTTCAAATCCTGAAATTCTTATTCTAGATGAACCAATGGATGGACTGGATCCAGTTGTGAGGAAAAAAGTGAAGAATCTGCTCATCAATGATGTGGCGGAACGGGAAATGACGATTCTTATTTCATCTCATAATCTCCGTGAGATTGAGGATATTTGCGATCATATTGGCATCATCCATAAGGGAAAGCTCATCATACAAAAAGAACTGGATGATTTAAAAGCCAATGTTCAAAAAGTTCAGGTTGCGTATAAGGATGGACTTCCAAAACATTTGCTGAAAAATTTGGACCTACTCCATCAAGAAAAACGGGGCAGTATCTACTTGTTCATTATTAGAGGCGACGAGGATCAAATTGCAAAACAAATCCGCCAGACGAATCCGGTCATTTTTGACTTGCTGCCGCTCACTCTCGAAGAAATCTTTATTTACGAAATGGGGGATATCGGCTATGCCATCAAAAATGTCATTGTTTAATAGAGAACTAATCATGCAGATTGGCAGGGGTACGGGCTGGATTTCCATCGTTTATTTTTTTGGACTGTTGTTTGCGCTGCCACTGCAGCTGATCATGAGGTATTCTTCGGAAGAAAATAGAGCCTTTTACACGAAGCCTGAAAACCTTTTTCAATTTTATTATGATATTCAAATTACCTTAATGATTACAGTTCCTGTTTTGCTGGCGGTGTTTTTATTCCGTTTTTTACATGTAAAACAGGCTTCAGACCTGATGCATAGTATTCCGCTTAAAAGGGATAAAATTTTCCATCACTATGCGCTCACGGGAATCATCCTTTTGGTTTTACCGGTTGCGATTACAACGATTTTGCTATTAATCATTCGGATCAACCTTGATATTACGGCGATTTATAGCAAAACCGATATTTTTATTTGGGCAGGAACCACGATTTTATTTGACCTGCTGTTTTTTATAGCTGGTGTGTTTATTGCAATGATGACTGGATTATCGGTAGTTCAGGCTGTGTTAACCTATATTTTTGTCCTGTTTCCAGTGGGAATAACAATATTGGTTTGCTCTAATTTAAAAATATTATTATATGGTTTTCCAAGCGATTATCTTTTGAATAGGGACTTGGAAAAGATGTCACCGATTACGACGGCGATCACCCTTAATAATGCCGATTTAAAATGGGAGTATGTTGTTATTTATTTGCTTTTATCGGTGGTCCTTTATGGCCTTTCATTGTTTTTTTATAAAAAAAGAAAATTGGAAACAGTTACCGAAGCAATTGCGATTGTCCGTTTACGTTCAGTTTTTAAATATGGTGTGACGATTTGCGTCATGTTCCTTGGCGGAGTGTATTTCAGTGAAGTACAAAATGCTAACACCGGCTGGATTATCTTTGGATATGTGATTGGAGCAGTAATCGGCTATTTTATTGCGGAAATGGTTCTGCAAAAAACATGGCGCGTTTTCAGCCTTAGACGATTAAAGGGTTTGGTTGTATTTTCAGCCATATCGGCAGTGCTAATCCTAGGTGTTAAGACACTAGGAGTTTATGAAAAACGGGTACCGAACCAAACGGAAATCCAAAACGTTTTAATTACGGATAACCCATATCTTTTCATGAGTCAATATTCATCAACTGAAAAATTTCGGGTACCTGAACCATTGAAAGAAGAAGCAAATATTGAGTCGGTGCGAAAGCTCCATAAGCAAATTATTGCGAATGAGAAGCTAAATAAGGGGCATATTTCTGAACAGACCCAGGATTTATTTTTACGATATAAATTGAAAAACGGAAGATATGTAACTCGAGAATACAGGGTGGATAAGCGTCTTTACGCGGATCTATTCAAAACAATTAACGATTCGAAAGAATATAAACTTGCGACGAACGAGATTTTTAAAATCAATGTGAATCAAATCAGATCGATTCGTATTAGTACGAATGGGCCGGTTGGCAAAGAAGCCGCTTTTGCTGATCCAATTGAAATAAAAGAGGCTATTTCGATCTTAAAGTCCGATATTTTAGCAGAATCCTATGAGGACAATCTTTATTACCAGGATCGGGGTTCTGGGATTGAAGTGGATATGGGAAAAAACAGAAATATCTATTTCACTTTGAGACCGTCCTTTGTTAATTTTACAGAGTGGTTAACGAAAAAGAAACAGCTGGAAAGGGTGACAATTACGAACAAGGATATTTCAAAAATCCTGGTCGTAAAGAAGGATTACTCTCATGCATTCGAAACAGAGGAACCGATTGAACAGCTGGAAAAGGATAATAATTCACTAAAAAGTACAAATAAGCAAGAAATTGAACTTGCGCTGCAAAGAGCGGGGAGTCATCCTCAAAAAGATTATACTGTTGTTTTTTACTATAAGAAGGGTAACTATAAAGAGGTTTTATTTTTCGATGAAGCACATGCGCCGGATTTTGTAAAAGAACATTTCAAATAATGGTGTTTTTTCTCATAAAGGAGGTGGAGTCATGGGCTCCATTGATTTTAATCAAATATTTAGAGAATATTCACAGCGCCTACACTATATTGCTTATTCCTACGCCAAGGATCGATTTCTCGCGGAGGATATCGTTCAGGAAGCCTTATTGAAAGCCTATAAGAAACTGGATACAGTAGAAGATTCAAATAAATTGGGTGCCTGGTTGTCCGCCATTACAGCCAGGACCGCGATTGATTTTTTACGAATGGAAAAAGAAAAAACTGGATGCTCGTAGACCCTGCGATCATAGAACCGATCATCGGACTGGAACGGTCCGGGGAAAATCTCGAAGAAGAGGTTGGAGTCCGTCTTTTTAAGGAAGAGGTAAACGAGACGATGGGGTGTCTATCAAAGGAATTTCAGGAGGTGCTGATCCTGAAAATCCATTATGGTTTAAAAGAAAATGAGATTGCCAGTCTGTTAAATCTTAAAATAGCAACTGTTAAGACCCGTCTGTATCGGGCTCGAAAACAACTGAAGCATGTATACACTGAAAAAGTATCAGCTTGATCTGTGGAAACCTGATCCTGCCACTCTTATTAGGAGGGCAGGATCGTTTTTTTAATGAGAAAAATATTTTTTTAGAAGATTACGAGTTTCCTCGAGTAATACCGCTTTTTCATCCGGGTGAACCCCCTCTATTAACCGGGCAGCCATGACTGGAATTGTCCATTTTTCTAGTTCTTCCATGTTCAGCGATTGCTGTTTCCCGTATTCCTCAAGATAATAGGTACAAAATCTGTTTCGAACTCGCTTGAGTGAAGCTCTTACAAAAGCTGGCATGTTTTTTGGCAAATAGGCATGTTTTAAAATGATATAAGTTCGCGCAATATCTCCTATAGGGTTGCCGCAGGTTGCAGTCATCCAATCAATTACTTTAACTTGATTCTCGGAGACGAGTAAATTGTCGGGGTGAAAGTCGCCATGGCAGACTTGATTACCTTCAGGTAGTTCTTGCAAAAAATCACAAATAGTGTGCTTTTCTTCAGTGGTTAATAAATCGGTGTATTGAATATTTCTGGTGAGGTGAGCCGTTTGTTTCGGAAGGGATGCGCCATCTTTTTCATGAATTTGCTGGTGTAATTGTGAAAAAAGTTTTGCCTTGTCCCGTATTGCAAAGGGATTCCTTGTAAGCTGTTTTGTCAGACTATTGCCATTAACTTTTTCATAGATAATTGCCTTCGTACCATCTATTTCTGTTTTCCCTTTTACAAGAGGGGAAGGCAGCTTTAAACCTTGAATCAGCAGATTAGATTGATATTCTTCATCTACTAGACTTTCTGGAATCCGCTGATCAAAAAGTTTGATGACCTCATTTTCTCCCCATTCATACACTTCCGCTGTGTTTCCACGCCCAATCAATTTTCCTAGTGTCATGGATTATCACCTATTTTTTTAGATAAATATTACCAATATATAGAAGTGAAAACAATTAAACTTGAAAAAATAAATCTATTACTATATATTGATTTTAGTGAGAAATAAAACATCTACATATTGTGTTAGCCTTGAATTAGGATGCCATACGGCTTAAAAGGGAATCTGGTGAGAATCCAGAGCTGCCCCCGCAACTGTAAATGCAGACGAAATGAGCGATGACCACTGTATAAGTTTCTTGTGAAAATAGGTGCTTATACGGGAAGGGCTCAAAGTAGGGAGAAGCATGAGTCAGGAGACCTGTCCTAATTTGAGATGTTTCACTTCCTCGGGGATTGGGAGCTGGAACGGTGGCAAATTAGGTCAAGGAAGAAAGTCGTGCCTTGAATCCTCATTTCTGTTGTCGTTTCATCTGCTCGAATCCGCCCCGAGCGGATTTTTTTATTTTAGGAGGAGTTTTTAAATGATCACGAAAGAATACGTTTCCGAGGTAATCCAGCAGGCGGCGGAGCAATATAGTCTTGATACTGCAGAACTGGTTCAAAAAATACAAGATGCAACAGAAAAAGAACAAACTCAGCAAGCTCTTATGTACGCACTCAACCGGATTGCGATGGATCAGCCCAATTGGACGTTTGTCGCTGCACGATTATATTTACAGGAATTATATATGGAGGCTGCACGCAACCGTGGTTATTCACAGGTGGAGCATTATGGTGATTTTTATCAGTTGATTATGTCTTTAACGGATAAAGGAATCTATTCTAGTGAATTATTGGATTCCTATGGGCGGGAAGAAATCGAGAAGCTGGGTAAAGAAATCAAGCCTGAACGTGATCACCTGTTTAACTACATAGGATTATTTTTATTGGCAGATCGTTATCTGGCCAAGGATCATGAGCGAAATTTATACGAGCTTCCACAGGAGAGATTCATGGTAATTGCGATGACCTTGATGCAAAAAGAGCAGCCTCACCGCCGAATGGCCTTGGTTAGAGAGGCCTACTGGGCCATGAGCAATCTTTATATGACCGTGGCTACACCGACCTTATCTAACGCGGGGAAAAGCTTCGGTCAGTTGTCGTCCTGTTTTATTGATACTGTCGATGACTCGCTGGATGGGATTTATTTAAACAATTGGGACAGTGCCAGATTAAGTAAGGATGGCGGTGGAATCGGCATTTACTTTGGTAAGGTGCGCGCCCTTGGCTCCGATATTAAAGGATTTAAAGGCAATTCTTCAGGTGTTGTCCCGTGGATCCGGCTGATCAATGATACAGCGGTCAGCGTTGATCAGTTAGGTCAAAGGCAGGGGGCTATTGCGGTTTATCTGGATATTTTTCATAAGGATATGATGAATGGATTCCTGGATTTAAAAACAAACAATGGTGATGAACGGCGCAAAGCCCATGATATTTTTACAGGAGTCTCGATTCCGGATTTATTTATGAAAAAACTTGAAGAAGCAGACGAGAATGGTAGAAGTATTGGACAGTGGTGCACGTTCTGTCCACATCAAGTGAAGCAGATAATGGGCTGGAAGGACGAGTTTGGCCAGCCTCTTGGCTTGGAGGATTTTTACGATGAGGAGGACAAGCTTTATTTTACCGAAAAATATGAGGAAGCTGTCCGGAATCCGCTTCTTCCGCGTAAAACTTATCGGGCAATGGAAATTATGGCCCGGATTATGGTCTCGCAGCTGGAAACCGGGACTCCCTATATGTTCTATCGAGATGAGGTGAACAGGCAAAATCCAAATAAACACTTATTAGGGGCGGGGCGGACTTCTATTTATTGCAGTAACTTGTGTACGGAAATTGCGCAAAACATGTCTGCTTCCACCGTTGTTAAAGAGCATGTTGATGAGGATGGAAATATTGTTATTGTCCGCAGACCTGGGGATTTCGTTGTTTGTAATCTATCGTCTATTAATTTGGCAAAGGCGGTTCCGGCAGGTGTATTAGAGCGGCTGATCCCAATTCAGGTGCGGATGTTGGATAATGTGATTGATTTAAATACGATTGCGGTCGGACAGGCACAGGTAACGAACCAAAAATATCGTGGCATTGGGCTCGGGACCTTTGGGTGGCATCATTTGCTTGCCTTGAAAAAAATTCATTGGGAATCGGAGGATGCGGTCGGGGCAGCTGATGAGCTGTACGAGGAAATAGCTTATTATACGATTCGTTCTTCGGTTGAGCTTGCTCGGGAAAAAGGGGCATACAACAAGTTTGAGGGTTCGGAATGGCAGACTGGGGTATATTTTGAACGTAAAAAGTATCGCTCGGACCGCTGGCTTTCATTGAAGCAGGAGGTTTCGAGGTTCGGGGTTCGCAATGGCTGGTTAATGGCAGTTGCTCCGAATTCTTCGACGGCTAAAATTGGCGGATCCACGGATGGAATTGATCCAATTTATTCTGTAGAGTACGCGGAGGAAAAGAAAAACTTTAAGTTCAAGGTAACGGCTCCAGATTTGGATCATGTGACGTATGAGTATTTCCGCCGGGCCCGCCATGATTTAGATCAGGTCTGGAGTATTAAGCAAAACGCTGCCCGCCAACGCCACGTTGACCAAGCGATCAGTTTTAATCTGTATGTTCGTCATGATATTAAGGCACGGGAGTTACTAAATCTTCATCTGGAGGCATGGAAGCAGGGGCTGAAAACTACTTACTATATCCGGAGTACGTCTCAGGCGGAGATTGAGGAGTGTGAAGCGTGTCATAGCTAGGGGAAATACACTTTTGCATGGAGTAAGGACAGACTAAGAAAGCCGCCGAATCGACATGTATAAAAAAGATTTTAAAAGACAGAATTGGCATGAAATCCAAGTGAAATGTCCTTCAAAAGCCGAATGAAGGACAAAATTAGCGTAGGGCCGAATGGAAATGTCCTTCAAAAGCCGAATGAAGGACAAAATTAGCGGAGAGCCGAATGGAAATGTCCTTCAAAAGCCGAATGAAGGACAAAACTAGCGGAGAGCCGAATGGAAATGTTCTTCAAAAGCCAAATGAAGGACAAAATTAGCGGAGAGCCGAATGGAAATGTCCTTCAAAAGCCGAATGAAGGACAAAACTAGCGGAGAGCCGAATGGAAATGTTCTTCAAAAGCCAAATGAAGGACAAAATTAGCGGAGAGCCGAATGGAAATGTCCTTCAAAAACTAAATGTCCTTCAAACAACTCTTGAATTACAAAACTAACTAAATGACCCAATATAATTATTGAAGGAGGCCATCAAAATGAACATCCATCTACCATTAAAAAAAATAAAACTACTAAACCCGGAATATCCAAATAAATCAACCGGAGTCATCAACGGGAAATCCTCCGGTCTACTGAACTGGAATGACATTGCATACCCGCAAATGTATGACCTCTATCAAACCTTGCTTTCAAACTTCTGGAAAGCTCAGGAGATTAATATGCAGGATGACCTGAAGCAATGGGAATTCCTTTCACCGGTGGAACAGGATGTTTTTCTAAGGATTAACACCCAACTAGCCTCCTTAGACAGCCTGCAAACACCGACGATGAGCCAGGTCATGGACTATGTATCGGACTCAAGCTTTAAGGCAATTTTTGCCGTGATTTCACAGCAGGAGGCAGTACATACTGAATCCTATTCCTATATTTTGAGCTCACTAGTACCGTTAAGTGAACAAAACAATCGGTTTGACCAAGCAAAAAATGATCCGATTGTCCGGAAAAGAAATCAATTAATTTTAGAATCATATGAGAACTTCCGACAAAACCCTACACCATTAAACGTATTTAAACTAGCGGTAAATTCTATTAATCTAGAAGGAATCTATTTTTATGCCGGGTTTGCCTTTTTCTATCATCTTGCCCGCCAGCAAAAAATGCTCAAAACGAGCACGATGATCAGCTATATCCAGCGGGATGAAATGCAGCATGCTTATTTTATCGCGCAGTTTATTCGTATTCTTTTAAGTGAGAATCCGGAGCTGAATACAGAGGAAAATGTGGAGTATATCTACCAAACGATAGACCGGGCAGTGGAGCTTGAAAAAGAATGGGCCGGATTTATCTTAGAGGATATCGAAGGAATTGATTTGAAGGAATTCAGTGGCTATGTTGAATATTTGGCGAACAAACGCCTGCGGCAGCTGGGATTACAAAATCTTTACCCAGATCGTGAAAACCCAATGCCGTGGATTCATGTATTTAGCGATGAAATGATCAATGATACGAAGTCGGATTTCTTTGAGCAAAAATCCAGAACTTATTCCAAGGTGACACAATCGAATGGGTTTGATGAACTGTAGGAGGAGACGGGAATGAAGTTAGCCATCGTTTATACCTCGATTACAGGGAATACGAAAGAACTCGCAACTATTTTAGGAGGATTAATCAAGGGCTATGACATAGATACACAGTTGTTTACGATTGAGGAGTTTCCTTTATGGCAAATAAGTCAATTTGATGGAGTGGTGGTCGGAACCTATACATGGGGAAACGGGGAAATACCCGAAGAGATACTGCCTTTGTTTAGGGCATTTGAGACACAGGAGACGGATACAATCGTAACCGGGGTTTTCGGCACAGGAGATCAATTCTACCCCCACTATTGCGGGGCTGTCGATAAGTTCCGGGACATGCTTTATGTCCAGAGCGAATTAGCGGTTACCTTGAAGGTGGAATTAACACCACAGCTGCAGGACCTAAAACGGTGCCGAAAGTTTGCCGAACTACTGCTGAGGCGGTTGCGACAAAACTGTCCATCTGGAATGGATAAAATAAGCTAAATGTCCACGAGCGGTGCCTGTCACCTATGTAAATGGTGACAGGCATTACGTTTTATTTTGAAAATAAAGACTGTGTATTATTCGAAGAGGGAAGAACTATATTATAATTCCTACTTGACCAATAGGAATAATTGTAATAAAATCCCCGTATACATAAAAAAATGGAAAAAGGGGGAATTATTTTGAATACTATTCTAGTAATAGTCAATTTAGTCGTTTTATTATTGCTTATTTCAGGTTTGTTCTTAATGCAAAAAAAGCATGTATCTTTTTCCAAACGTGTTTTCACTGCATTAGGTTTAGGTCTTATATTTGGTTTAGCTATTCATCAAATCTATGGAACAACATCGGATGTTACGATTAACACCATCGATTGGTTTAGTATTGTTGGAAGTGGATATGTAAAACTTTTACAAATGGTGGTCATGCCACTTGTTTTCATTTCCATTGTTGGTGCATTTACGAAACTAAAGATTACGAAAAATATTGGGAAAATCAGTTTCCTGGTTATTGGTTTGCTTCTTGGAACAACTGCTATTGCTGCAGCCATCGGTATTGGATCCGCACTTGGATTTGGGCTTGATGGTATTCATTTGAGCCAAGGTGACGCGGAGGCTGCTCGTAATGCAGAATTAAAGGAAACCGTTGTTACCGTGAAAGATGCGACAATCCCACAACAGATATTGCAGCTATTTCCGAGTAATCCATTTCAAGATTTAACGGGTGCACGTCCTACATCTACAATAGCTGTAGTTATTTTTGCAGCCTTTATCGGGATTGCTTATTTAGGAGTAAGAAAGAAGAATGAAGAGCAAGGGGAATTTTTCGCTAAAATTATAGATACCTTATACGCCATCATCATGCGAGTTGTAACACTTATTCTCAGATTAACGCCTTATGGGATTTTGGCAATTATTACAAAAGTATCTGCAACAAGCGATTACGAAGCCATTGCAAAATTAGGCAAGTTTGTTATTGCTTCTTACGCAGCTCTTATTCTTATGTTCATTGTCCATTTATTATTATTGTCACTTGCTAAACTCAGCCCGGTCCAATATGTTAAAAAAGGCTTACCAACCTTAACGTTTGCCTTTACTTCCCGTACTAGCGCAGGAACATTACCTTTAACAACAAAAACACTTACAAAGGATTTTGGGGTTTCCGAAGGGATTTCGAACTTTGCTGCTTCATTCGGACTTTCTATCGGCCAAAACGGGTGCGCAGGTATTTATCCGGCAATGTTGGCTGTAATGGTGGCTCCATCTGCAGGCATTAATCCTACAAGTCCATCATTTATTCTCACTCTAATCCTAGTTGTCGCCCTAAGTTCATTTGGTGTGGCTGGTGTGGGTGGCGGTGCTACTTTCGCAGCGCTGATTGTATTATCAGTATTAAATCTTCCAATTGCGATCGTTGGACTTTTAATCTCTGTTGAACCATTAATTGACATGGGGCGTACTGCGCTGAATGTCAGTGGTGCGATGACAGCTGGTGTCTTAACAAGTAAGGTCACTGGGGAGTTCGAAAAAGAAGTTTACCAAAATTCAAAAGTAATAGAAGCATAAATGACCATGACAGGCACCATGTGAATTTTTACATGGTGCCTGTCACTGTTCGTGGACAAGTTGAGCTTTTTGTCCTCTCTAGGAGGACAGTTGAAAATTATAGAAATAAATAACTAATTGATCGAATTGAAGGGTGTCTGTTTCATGCTGAGCATGATGACAGACGCTCTTTTTTATTTGTTGAAGTATTTTCCAAAAATGTATTGTTATTATTTGGGAATTATAATATACTACATTACAACACTAATGTACTGTGTTAGGGGAGGAGGAGAAGGGTGATTCCTCATTTGGATGGATCGAAGCCAATT
Organism: Bacillus salipaludis; assembly: GCF_030938565.1. Classification (GTDB taxonomy): domain Bacteria; phylum Bacillota; class Bacilli; order Bacillales; family Cytobacillaceae; genus Neobacillus; species Neobacillus salipaludis_A. Next base: position 929,385 of record NZ_JAVGVR010000001.1, read on the forward strand.
TATGTTCAGATTTCAGAGTGGCTGGAGACAGAAATATTAAATGGAAATTTTGAAAAGGACCAAAAAATTTACTCCCAGTACCAGCTTGCGGAGATGTTTACTATTAATCCGGCGACAGCAGCAAAGGGTCTCAATATTTTGGCTGATGAAGAAATTCTCTATAAAAAACGTGGTCTGGGGATGTTTGTTGCAGAAGCTGCAAAGGACACAATCCTAAAAAAACGGAAAAACCAAACGCTTAAGCGCCTGGTTTTGGAAATCGTTATGGAAGCCGCAAGACTTAATGTTAGCAAGAATGAATTACTTGAAATGATCAGAAAGGAAGAAATAGGGGAGGAAGAGGAATGAATGTAATTGAATGCGATCGATTGATGAAGGTCTATGGGGAAGAAAATGCGTTAAACGCGATAACGTTTCAAATTGCTGAAAATAAAATTACTGGACTGATTGGCAGAAATGGTGCCGGGAAAACGACCTTGCTAAAAATCATTGCCGGTCATTTAAAAGAGACATCCGGTGAAATAAAGGTTTTTTCTGAAAATCCCTTTAACAATCTTAAGGTTTCGGCAAACCTAATCTTTATCCATGAGCAAATGACTCTTCCTTCAGCATTAGGTTTGATGGAGATTTTAGAAACAGCTGCTGGCTTTTATGAAAACTGGGATGAGGAGCTTGCTCATCGTCTTTTTGACTATTTCTCCTTTCACCCGCTGCAGCAATTTGATGGTCTTTCAAAAGGGATGAAAAGTACGTTTAAGATGATTTTAGGATTGGCGGCAAAATGCCCGATTACCATTTTTGATGAGCCAACATCTGGAATGGATGCAGCTGTCCGTAAAGATTTTTATCGCGCCTTATTAAAGGATTACATTGCCCATCCCCGGACGATTATCATTTCAAGTCATCACTTGAACGAAATAGAGGATTTAATCGAGGATATTCTGCTGATAAAAGACGGAAAAGAACTGCTTCATCTCCCGTCAGCTGATTTGAAGGAATGGGCAGTGGGGCTGCAGGGGAGTGCTGCTATTGTAACGAAATGGGTAGAAGATAGGGGAATCCTTTATTCCCAGGCGATCGGAGGGAATTATTTATATGTTGTGGTGAAAAATAGCTTTTCTCCAGCGGAGTTAAAAGAAGTTCGTGCAGCTGGAATTGAGATTTCGCCAGTGGACTCTAGTGACCTATGTGTCTATTTAACTGGTAAAACGAAAGGTGGAATTGATGGTGTCTTTATCAAATCCTAGTCTGGGTCATGTGGTCAAAAAACAATTTTGTTATAAACTCAAAGCCTATCAACAGGTTTTTACTACACTCGTCATTATTCAGGTGATTGCGATATTCTTTTCCTTTAATGGTGTTGGATCGATGGGTTCGGGTAGTCAAAGCATCAATATTGATATCCGATATTATTCAGCTGACATAGTCGTCGGTTTTACGTTTTTATGGGCGTTTGTTACCGCGATTAACCTAACGACAAAAGCGTATCGTTATGATGATTTCGCATTTATTACAAATAGAGTCAGCAGTAATTTATCGAATATACTGTTTCTGCTGGCGGCAAGTGTCATTGGCGGGGGCACATCAGTGCTTTCCACTTCTTTACTAAAGGTCATTATGGTGTATTTTAGAGGGGAGCAATTGGTGGCTTCTTCGAGCAAAATGTTTGTCCCTTCAGAATTTCTACTTGGTATTATGACCACTAGTTTTTATATTTTTCTATTTTGTGCATTAGGTTATTTTGTCGGGATGCTTGTTCAGATCAATAAAATATTTATCATTGTGCTGCCCGCTATTTTCTTAGGAATTGGGATTGGTAAGGAAAAACTGCTAATCAATCTATTTGCTATTTTCTTTACAGAGTCATCGCTTTTACTATTTATTGTTAAAATTGTCGTCGCTGTTGTATTGCTATTTTACGGGTCAGTGGTTTTATCCAATCGAATGGAGGTCAGGTCATGATGGTTGCAAACCTGATGCCGATTATCATCATTATAATTATCGGAATGATCATTGCCTTCTTTGTAGTAAAAATGATGAATGGAAGCGGTAAGCGAAAAGGCAGATATAATTTTAGAAAAAGAGTTTATTGGATTTTGGGAGGCTATATTACGGTTTTATTGGTCTGTTTTATTATAGATATTGCACATCCAGTTAACGGCATGATGACAGACCGAAAAATAGTTAAAGAAAAAGATCTTGCTCAAGAAAACTCGGAATTATATGTAGCAGCTTTAGAAGGGAAAATTGCTGAAACTGGAAACCCATTTGTCGTAAAAAAATGGGACTTTGATTATCAAGGGAAAAAGGTGAAAATCAGGACTGAAAACGGGGAGTTCTTTAATGCAAGAGTTGTAGTAGAACGGAAGAAGGAAAATGACGGGAAAATCGATGCCATCTACTATCATACAAGGTCAAGTGTGGATCAGCGGGAAATTACTGAGAAGAAGCGTCCAATTAGAATACAATTATCAGAGGATACACTCATGCTGGGGCAACCAGAAAGAGTCGAATTAAAATTCTCACAGTTTGAAAATGTCTTTACCATTAACCAATTTACCGGTACAGGCTGGTTCCAACATGAATCCAACTTCTACGAAGGCCAAGGCATCCTCTATCTCCAAATTCCAAAAAAACTTGACCTCAACGCACAATCCGAACTAGACCTTCAGTACGTAAACAACTAAAAGCGGTGACAGGCACCGTTCGTGGACATTTCGTGATTTTGTCCTTCTGTGGTGGACACTTGTTGCTGAAGTGGAAAAATTTAATTTTAAAAATTATTCTGAAAAAACATTGACAGGGCTGTCCATAAGTTATATTCTGAAAACATTAAAAATTACATCAGAGAGATAAAATCAGAAAAGGGAGATTACTAGTATGAAAAAGAAAATGGCAAAACTTTTTATGGCATCGAGCTTAGTGGCTGGAATTCTAGCTGGATGCTCAGGAGCAAATAGCAGTTCAGGTTCAGGCTCCGACAATAGCAAATCTATTAAAGTTGGGGTAAACTTGGAGCTCTCTGGCGGGGTTGCATCTTACGGTGAATCGCTGCTTGACGGGATTAATATTGCAGTCGATGAAATCAATAAAAAAGGTGGAGTTGACGGCAAAAAGATTGAGATGGTAAAAGTCGATAATAAATCAGATGCAGCCGAAGCAACCAACGGTGCGGTTAAGTTATCCAGCCAAGACCATGTAACAGCTATTATTGGAGCAGCAACCAGCGGTGACACCCTTGCACAGGCGCAAATCGCAAATGATACGAAGACGGTTTTATTAACACCATCGGGTACAGCCCCGAACGTAACAGTTGATGACAAAGGAAAGTTAAATGAATTTGTTTTCCGTACATCATTTATCGATCCATTCCAAGGAACAGTTGCAGCAAACTTTGCAGCACAAAAATTAAAGGTTAAAAACGCAGCCATTTTCGCAGACAGCTCTAGTGATTACGCTAAAGGTCTTTCTGCATCCTTCAAAAAGACTTTTGAAGCAGATGGCGGCAAGGTTATAGCAGAAGATGCTTATGTTGCTAAAGATACTGATTTCCGCTCTCAATTAACTCGTATTAAGGCGAAAAAGCCTGAATTCATCTTTATCCCTGGATACTATGAAGAGGTAGGTTTAATCATTAAGCAGGCTCGTGAATTAGGAATCACTGTACCGTTTATGGGTGCTGACGGCTGGGATTCTCCAAAGTTAATTGAAATCGCAGGAAAAGATGCATTGAATAACACTTATATTACAAACCATTATTCATCTGAAGACCCAGATAAAAAGATCCAAGACTTTGTTACACTCTTTAAAGATAAGAACAAGGGCGAATCACCAAATGCCTTCAACGCACTTGGCTATGATACCGTTTATATGTTAGCCGATGCAATCAAGCGTGCCGGCAGCACAGACTCAACCAAAATCAAAGACGAATTGGCAAAAACGAAGGATCTATCACTTGTAACCGGAATTGTATCCATTGATAAAAATCATAACCCAATTAAATCAGCAACAATCCTAGAATATAAAGATGGTAAACAAGTCTTCAATACAAAAATTAATCCTTAATAATGAAGAAAGAAGTGGAGGGGCAGCTGCCTCCCACTTTTTTTGTTAGGTAGAACTTTACATACTATAAAACAATTTATGGAAAAGATTTTATGTTTTGTCTAATGACATCGAGCTGGAATAGTATATAATTTTATATACAAGTCTGAATATTTACATAAAGGCATAACTATAATTGTTTGAAACAAGGATTACCAACACTTTTAAAACTGTATACGCTTACATTAACTTCTCGTATTACCAAGTGCTATGAAACTGGTCTGAAAATCTATCAGTAAAAAGGAGTGGTTAATCATGCAACGTCAAAAGTTATTGGTTAATGGAGAAAGACTTCACCAGGAGCTAGAACGGTTCGCGGATTTTGGCCGAACAGAAAACAATGGGGTCACCCGCCTCGCCCTTTCGGAGCAGGATCGTCTAGTAAGAAACTATTTCAAGTCCACCTGTGAAGAACTCGGCTTAACAGTTAAGATTGATGATATGGGTTGTATGTATGCCACACTTGCAGGAACGGAACAAAAACCTCCAATTGTCATCGGCTCACATCTGGATACGGTAAAAAAGGGCGGCCGCTTTGACGGAGTACTTGGGGTTGTTGCCGGATTAGAGGTGGTCCGAACCCTCGTGGAAAATGGCGTAAAGCCAAAAATTCCGATTACGATTGTGAACTGGACAAATGAAGAGGGAGCAAGATTTGAACCTTCAATGATGGCTTCCGGTGTCATTGCCGGCAAATTTGACAAGGCCACCATGTTACAAAAGAAAGACGCAGACGGCATTACCTTTGGAGATGCCCTAGAGAAAATCGGGTACGTTGGCGAAGAGGCAAACCGCTTGAAAGAAGCAACTGCTCTTTTAGAATTGCATATCGAGCAAGGACCAATCCTTGAAAAAGAAGCACTCGCCATTGGCGTTGTCGAATGCGTTGTCGGAATGGCCTGCTTCGAAATTGAAGTAACCGGTGAATCCGATCATGCTGGAACCACCCCAATGAATATGAGAAAAGATGCCTTATTTGCGACAAATAATCTAATCAATGAAATCCGCAGCCGCTTAGGCTCACTTGATGAGGACTTAGTATTTACAATCGGGCGGGTAAATGTTTATCCAAGTATCCATACCGTTATTCCAAATAAGGTCGTCTTTTCATTGGAAGCTCGTCACAAGGATACGGAAATTGTCAGTACCTTTAAGGACTTTGTACAAAGCCTGCCACATCTAGGCTTAGACGAAGGCTGCGATGTAAAAGTAACAAAGCTGTGGGAGCGTGACACGGTTTGGTTTAATGAAGAAGTAGTCAATCACTTAGAGCAATCTGCCCAGTCACTGGGCTATTCCAATAAGCGAATGGTCAGCGGTGCTGGACATGATGCTCAATTCATTGCAAGCCTTATTCCAACAGCCATGCTGTTCGTTCCAAGCAAAAACGGAAAAAGCCATTGCGAGGAAGAACTGACCACATGGGAAGAATGCGAAAAAGGTGTAAACGTCCTACTAGATACGACGCTCGCACTATTATCGAAATAAGAAATAAGGGAAATGCAGGCAAAAATTATGCCTGCATTTTTTTGTGCTAAAATGAGGTAATAGGACTACTCGGGAATTGCAGAATATTTGAAAACTTTTTAAGGAAGGGGGAATTAATATGACAACTCCAGAACTTTGCAGAACACTTATCGTAGATGATGAACTATTGATTAGACAAGGAATTAAACATTATATCGATTGGGAAAAGGAAGGTTTTTTAATTGTTGGGGAAGCCGCCAATGGTCAGGAAGCATTTGAATTAATTGAGACAGCGAATCCGCATATTATCATCACGGATATTGTAATGCCGATTATGGACGGGGAAGAATTAACGAGACTGGTAAAGGATAAATACCCCAATATTGAAATCATTATTCTTAGTAGTTTTGGAGAGTTTGATTACGTAAGGTCAACCTTTCAAAGCGGAGTCGTGGATTATATATTAAAACCGAAACTTGATTCTAACAGCCTGTTACAGGCATTAAATACGGCCCGGGAAAGAATTCCCTCGCTTCAAGATGTGGGAAATCAGGTAGAAGCCAATCTTTCTATCGGCCAAATCATACAAAAATTGATTTCAGGATACGAGGCCGATTTTGATTCGGTGACCATCTCCAAAGCTTTTCCATATCGTCACTTCTGTTTATTAGGTGTTGACGTGAAGAATCATCCATCAAAAGGAACGGTTGAATTTACGGAAAGAATTAAAGAAAATATCGAAAATGCTCTCAAAACAAACGTAAAAGAGGCCGCATGCCACTTCTTTCCCTTTGACCAGGCAATCCAGGTATTTCTCATTAATTTTAATACTGAAGGAATGGACAAGGTCATAGAACTGGCTAGACAACTGGCAAAGTCCGATTCTAACATTGGTTTCGCCTTAACAGAAGCATTCGACCATTTTTCTCAACTTGGCAAACAATGCAAAGAAGATCTAATAAAGCTATTAAATTATCGATTCTATTTGCCAGATGTCCCACTTTTAATGGAGAAAAGTCTACCGAAACTACCTCCTAAAAGTGACAATTTTAATCTGGATTGGTTTACAAGTGAGTTTAAGCGCAGGCAGTTTGATTCAGCTTTAAGTTATTTAGTCGATCATGTTCAATCAGTATCTAGCTGCTATACGATGGATGTCTTTGAATATAAAGCTTTCTTTGGAAACATCATTTTTAACATCACTGTCCTCCTTAACAATATGGAATATGATGTAAAGGAATTAGAGAACGCAAGATATTCCTACTTTCGGGCGATTGATGAAGCTCAAACGGCAGGTGAAACCGTTCAACTGCTGAATCGTTTTATTGAGGAAGTTAAGAAATGCATCAATTCTGCCCAAAATCAGCCTGAAAATATTAATATGAAAAAACTAATGGAATACATGAGGGAGCATTATGCACAACCACTAACCTTAAAGGAAGTAGCAAAGCATTTTCATTTTAATCCTTCTTATCTTTCAAGCTATTTTTCTGCACATAATAATGAAGGATTTATTGAATATTTGAATAGAATTCGGATTGAGGAAGCTGTAAAACTGTTGATAAAGGGTGAAGCAAACATTTCCGAGATTAGTGCGATGGTTGGCTATTCCGATCATAGTTATTTTTGTAAAGTATTTAAAAAAATAAAGGGATTGTCTCCCAGCCAATTTAAGCGAAAACAAAACTTCAGATAAGAGATGGTAGCAATGAGACTCGTTCCTGAACGCCTTAAACATAATGGTTTATTTATTAATATGTTCCTGATCACAATGGTCATTATCATCATTGTTTCCACCACCATTGCGTGGACAACCATTCAAATGGCCGAGCAATTCTTTTTTCAAAGATTTAGTATCATGAATGCTAAAGTAATGAACCAGGTAAAAGATCGTTTTGAAACATTTAATTACTCGATCGTTACATCCGCAAACAATATTCTTGAGAGTGGGACAATCCGCTCCGTACTAACCGAAAAACAAACTACTGTCCAACAAATGACCTCTTTTTATACGGTGGGGCAGCAGTTAAAACACATCCAATCCAATTTGGACCCATATGAAATAGAAATAATCCTTTTAGGTAGGAATGGAGTAAGCTTCCGAACAGATCGGAATGTTTGGACGATTTCGGATCAAGAATTGAAAAACAGTACTCTTGTCAGGAATACTATTGGGCAGCCAAAAAAGTTGATGTACCAATACGATCAGCGGCCCAATGCAGCTTCTGAAACAGGGGATCAGCGGTTTATCGTTGCTTCTAAGGCCTTAATGGATCGGATTTCCGGAATCGTCTATGGGTCAATGTATTTTGCCATTCGAGAAAATGAATTTCGTCAATTCTATAGCAACTATACAAGCCCAGGTAATCATGTGTTTCTAGTGGATAGGTCAGGCGGTATTGTCTCGAGTGATCGAACGAAGCTTATCGGAGAAAAATCAAAAGAGCTTTTAGGTTATGCGGATAAGTTGAAAAATCAATCACACCAATATATCGTCGGCAAATTTATGGGGAAGGATCAAATCATTTTAATGGACTATCTCCCTCAATTTGATATGTATTTGTTTAATATTATCGACAAGCAAACTGCATTCGGCGATTTAATTGACAAAAAGGCGATTGCACTTGTTGCAATGGCGATAGTCTTGCTGGCGCTCATGATTGTTTTCCTTGCCTCAAGAAGGTTAACGAACTCGTTAACAAGCCTGGTCAAGCAAATTGGAAGTGCCCCAAAACACGATTTCGATAAGTATGTTTCCGTATCAGGTACGTATGAAACAAGGCAAATTGGCATTGCCTTTAATTCTATGCTTGATGAATTGCATGAGTATGTCGAGCAATTGATATTGTCGCAAAAGGAAAAACGAAATGCAGAACTGGCGGCCCTGCAGCAGCAAATAAACCCTCATTTTTTATACAATACACTGACTTCCATTAAATTCATGGTAAATCAGGGTGAGAAGCAAGAGACAGAAGCGACCATTCATGCCTTGATTTCCTTACTGCAAAATACAATCGGTAATGTGAGTGAAACCATCTCGGTTAAGCAGGAAATTGATAATCTGAAAAACTATGTATTAATTAATCAAAAACGCTATGGTGACCGGATCAAGGTCAACTATTTTCTAGCGCCAGATTGTATGGACTTTCAAATTCCGAAACTGATTTTACAGCCGTTTATGGAGAACTCATTTTTCCATGGGTTTAACCGGAAAGCGGAAGGTTACATTAATGTATTGGTATGGAGAGATAGTGAAAACTTGATTTGTGAAGTAGTCGATAATGGGGATGGTATGGAAGTTGGGGTCGATAATTCGATTCCGAAAACAAAGCGCAAACAACAGCTTTTCTCAGGCATTGGTGTACGGAATGTCCATGAGCGGATTCAGCTGATTTATGGGGAGGATTTTGGTGTAACGATTTCTAGTGAGATCGGAAACGGGACAAAGGTTCGAATTCTCTTGCCCATTCATTCAATCTAAAAAAAGTCTTACTATCTAAAAAAAGTACAAATTTAGGGAATGTAACCGTATTCATTTTACAAAAATATTACAAATAAAGAAAAATATCGTCCTAACGTCTACAGTTGGGCAGATGCTAACATTAGGTATGTAAGGAGATAACGCTTACATACCTTTTTAAAATTGGGGGGAAATATCGATGAAGAAAGTACTTGCACTGTTATTAGTAAGCATACTGTTATTGTCTGCCTGCTCTTCTGGAACAAAAGAGAAAACTTCCGGCAGCGCGAAAGACACAAAAGAAATAACCGTATTGGCTTGGGATCCTAATTTTAACATCAAAGCAATGAATCTAGCAAAAGAAGCTTACAAGTCCGTTGATCCAAAGCTCAATATTAAAGTCGTTGAAAACGCTCAAGCGGATATCGTTCAAAAGCTCAACACTTCATTAAGCTCTGGTACAACAAAAGGGCTGCCAAACATTGTATTAATTGAGGATTATCGTGCGCAGAGTTTCCTTAAAGCATATCCAGACGCATTCTATGATTTAAGCAAAACATTTAATGCTGATGATTTTGCTCAATATAAACTAGCTCCAACCAGCTTGGACGGCAAGCACTACGGACTTCCGTTCGACACTGGTGTTACAGGACTATATGTAAGAACAGATTATTTGAAAAAAGCAGGCTACACAATCGATGATTTAAAAGGTATCGATTGGAACAAATATATTGAAATTGGTAAAAAAGTAAAAGCTGCAACTGGTAAAGAAATGTTAACGCAGGATCCAAAAGACCTTGGACTTATCCGTATGATGATCCAATCTGCCGGTTCATGGTATTTAAAGAACGATGGAACAACACCTGACCTAGCGGACAACGCTGCATTGAAAGATGCCTTTAAAACTTATAAAGCGATTTTAGATGCTGGTCTTGTTAAACCGGTTTCTGACTGGAGCCAATTTGTTGCCGGCTTTAACAGCGGGGCAGTTGCTACTGTTCCAACTGGTAACTGGATTACCGCATCCATCAAAGCAGAGGCGTCACAATCTGGCAAGTGGGCAGTTGCTCCGCTTCCAAAGCTTCCTGGTGTAGAAACTTCTGTTAATGCCTCTAACCTAGGCGGCAGCTCATGGTACGTTCTAAATGTGCCAGGAAAAGAAAAGGCAGCAGAATTCTTAGCAAAAACCTTTGGTTCTAATGTTGATTTTTATCAAACATTAGTTAAAGAAATTGGGGCAATTGGAACTTACAAGCCGGCTGCTGAGGGTGAGGCTTATAAAGCAAGTGATGAATTCTTCGGAGGTCAAAAAGTCATTACTGATTTTGCAAATTGGACTACTCAAATTCCTCAAGTAAACTACGGCTTACACACTTACGCTATTGAGGACATTCTTGCTGTTGCCATGCAGGATTATTTAAAAGGTAAAGACCTTGATAAAGTGCTCACAGATGCTCAAAAGCAAGCGGAAGAGCAAATTAAATAAATTAATTTAGGCTGTGTTAAAGAACAATGCCGATTTTGGAACAACGTTGATTGGAGCGGAAGGCACGAAGACTCCTGTGGGAGTACGGGGCAGGGGAGACCCGCAGGAGCGAAGCGACGAGGAGGCTCCCCGGACCGCCCACGAACCGCTTGTGCCTGGAGTGGAAATCAACAACTAACTTTAACAGAGCCATATTTTAAAAAAACAATGAGAACTTTAGCCTCAGGAATTCGCTAGCTTCTCCTACTCGGTTTAATGGAGCAAACTGATGGGCAGGCGGGATTTCCGGGGCTTTTTCTTTAAAGGTAAAGGAGTTGATTGATCGTGATACCCGCAAAAGCCGACAAAAGCCTTCCATTAGTAAAATCCAATCGTAACCTTCGGGTGAAAAATACCTTGATTGGCTGGTCCTTTATTGCTATTGCAACCGTAATGATTGGTTTATTTTATTTCTACCCGATGATTCAATCCCTCATCCTGTCCTTTAAGTCAGGTACTGGAGTCAGTTTGAAATTTGTAGGTTTTGAAAATTACGTTCGTTTATTCAAGGACCCAGTGTTCCTCACCACCGTAAAAAATACCGTGATTTACTTGATCATTCAAGTGCCAATTATGATTATTCTCGCTTTATTTCTATCGGTTTTGCTGAATAATAAAAAACTTAAGCTAAAGGGTTTCTTTCGGACCGCAATCTTTTTACCGTGTGTAACTTCCCTTGTTGCTTATTCCGTTATTTTTAAATATTTATTTGGTCAAGATGGCATCATTAACTTCATGCTCATGAAGATTGCGCTTATTTCAGAACCCATCCAATGGCTGACAGACCCTTTTTGGGCGAAAATTACGATTATCATTGCGATTACTTGGCGCTGGACAGGGTATAACATGATTTTCTTTTTATCCGGTTTGCAGAACATCGATGAATCCATATATGAAGCGGCCAAAATTGATGGGGCCTCGTCCATTCAGCAATTTTTCAAAATAACGATTCCCATGATGAAGCCAATTATCTTATTTACAACAATCACATCAACAATTGGTACACTGCAATTGTTTGACGAAGTTATGAATATTACCAAAGGCGGACCAGGAAATGCGACGATGACCATTTCTGAGTACATCTATAATGTCTCATTCAAATATACACCTGATTTCGGTTATGCAGCGACGGTCTCTTACGCCATTGTGATTTTAATTATCTTTTTCTCTATTATTCAGTTCAAAGTAGCAGGTGATAAAAATGACTAATCTTAAACGTGTATTCAGCTATGCAGTCCTTATCATCGCTTCAATTATTTCGGTTTTTCCATTTTTATGGATGATTGTCAGCTCAACGAATAGGTCCGTTGATGTAACAAAGGGCAGATTGCTGCCTGGCAGTCATTTTATGCAAAATCTTCATAATTTGTTGGATACAGCAGACCTTGGCACAGCGTTAATGAATTCAGCGAAGATTTCCATTACTACGACCGTATTAGCGATGCTCATCGCCTCCTTGGCCGGCTATGGTTTTGAAATTTATAAAAGCAAAGCAAAGGATGTCGTGTTTAATATCTTATTGCTTTCAATGATGATTCCGTTTGCGGCTTTAATGGTACCGTTATTCCGAATGTTCGGAACGATTTCACAAACAGTCCCAGTACTTGGAATCGATACACTTACAGCTGTCGTATTGCCGACTGTCACAACGGCCTTTCTAATTTTCTTTTTTAGACAAAGCACAAAGATGTTTCCAAAAGAAATTTTGGAAGCCGGCCGGATTGATGGTTTAACGGAACTGGGGTTATTCTTTAGAATTTATATTCCAACGATGAAGACCTCTTATTCCGCGGCAGCCATCATTACCTTTATGGCTAGCTGGAATAGTTACTTATGGCCGCTCGTAATTTTACAATCACCTGAAAATCAGACAATTCCATTACTGATCTCCAATCTCGGCTCTAGTTACGCACCCGATTATGGAATTATTATGACAGCGATTGTCATTGCAACCTTGCCGGCGGCGCTTATTTTCTTCCTCATGCAAAAGCATTTTGTTGCAGGGATGATGGGTTCAGTGAAATAAATGATCGAGATAGGAAGGAAAATCACAATGACCACAATTCCAACAATTAATTGGCTTACGGACGTAAATGTGTTTGCAGTTAATCGTCTTCCTGCACACTCTGACCACAAGTATTATGAGACGCTGGAAGAGGCAAAAAGTACTGTGCCGATGGCGATGCGACATGTTTTGAACGGAGATTGGAAATTTAATTATGCAGTAAATCCAGCGTCGAGACCGGAGCCTTTTTTCAAAAAAGACTTTGATTGTTCAGGCTGGGGGAATATTACGGTCCCAGGACATATCCAGCTTCAGGGCTATGGGAAACCTCAGTATGTTAATACCATGTATCCGTGGGATGGGCATAATGAAATCCGCCCACCTGAAATACCAATGGATCAAAACCCGGTTGGCAGCTATGTGAAGATGTTTCAACTTCCGGACAAAATGAAAAATAAACCTGTATTTATCAGCTTCCAGGGGGTGGAATCCGCCTTTTATGTGTGGTTAAACGGTGAGTTTGTCGGCTACAGTGAAGACTCTTTTACTCCAGCGGAATTTGAACTTACTCCTTTTTTAATAGAAGGAGAGAATAAGCTGGCGGTTGAGGTGTATCAGCGCAGTACGGGAAGCTGGCTCGAGGATCAGGATTTCTGGCGTTTTTCGGGAATCTTCAGGGATGTCTATCTTTACACGGTGACGGAGATTCATGTTCAGGATCTTTTTATCCGTACAGAGCTGGACAAATCTTTTTTAAAAGGAGATCTTACCGCGGACCTGAAATTTTTATCGGGACCTCCTGCGAAAATTGTAGCTGAGTTGTATGATGCAATGGATAGATTAGTAGTCTCAGTGAATGGTTCTCTTGCGGGAGATAAAGGATCCATTTCGCTTTCTGTCGATGCACCGAAGCTGTGGAGTGCGGAGGATCCTTATTTATACAAACTATATGTTCAAGTTATTAACGAGAAGGACCAATTGGTAGAGGTTATCCCGCAAAAAGTGGGCTTCCGCAGATTTGAGCTCGTGGATAAAATCATGCACCTTAATGGTGAACGCATTGTGTTTAAGGGTGTGAACCGCCATGAATTCAATTGCCGCCGCGGCCGGGCAGTAACAAAAGAAGATATGCTCTGGGATATTAAAACGCTGAAGCAAAACAACATTAATGCGGTACGGACCTCCCATTATCCAAATCAGAGTGATTGGTATGAGCTTTGTGACGAATACGGGATTTATGTGATAGATGAAATGAATTTAGAAACGCATGGGTCGTGGCAAAAGATGGGGGCCGTTGAGCCATCTTGGAATATTCCGGGTAATAGACATGAGTGGCAGGAAATTGTCATGGACCGGGCGATATCGATGGTAGAACGAGATAAAAACCATCCTTCCATTTTGATTTGGTCTTGTGGAAATGAATCATACGCAGGGGAGGTGATTCTCAATGTCTCCCGCTATTTCAAATCTGTTGACCCAAGCCGGTTGGTCCATTATGAGGGAGTATTCCATAATCGCGATTATAATGAGACAAGTGATATGGAAAGCAGGATGTATGCGAAGCCTGCGGATATTGAAAAATATTTATCGGAAAATCCAGAGAAGCCTTACATTAGCTGCGAATATATCCATGCGATGGGAAATTCGCTTGGCGGAATGCATAAATACACGGAGCTGGAACGGAAATACCCGATGTATCAAGGCGGTTTTATCTGGGATTATATTGACCAATCAATTATGAAAAAGGACCGATATGGCAAGGAGTTTTTAGCTTACGGCGGTGATTTTGATGATCGCCCAACAGACTACGGGTTCTGTACGAACGGAATCGTCTATGCAAATCGGGAGCTGTCGCCAAAAATGCAGGAAGTAAAGTTTTTGTATCAAAACGTGAAGCTCACACCTGACAAAAATGGCGTGACGATTACGAATGAAAATCTTTTCATTGATACATCAGATTATGATTTGGAATATGTCCTTCATCTTGAAGGGAAGGAACTCTACCGTAAAAAGCTTGATTTTGTTGTTGCTCCTTTGAGTGATGGACGGGTGGAATTTGACTGGCCTGAAGAATTAGAAAGCTCCCCGGGTGAGTATTGTGTCCATGTCTTCTTCAGGTTGAAGGAAAAACAGCTTTGGGCAGATGCCGGTTATGAGATTGCCTTCGGACAATATGTGTTTAAGGGGGAAAGTTTAATTGAGACTCCTCCACCTGAAGGGGAAATCAGGGTTGTCCATGGCGATGTGAATATTGGTGTGCATGGCAGGGATTTCTCGGCAATCTTCTCGAAACAGGCTGGCAGCCTGATCTCACTTAATTATGCCGAAAAAGAAATGATTGCCTATCCTCCTGCGCCATTATTCTGGAGGGCAACTACGGATAACGATAGAGGTTTTTCACAAGATTACCATTCTGGGGTTTGGTATATGGCAAGCTTGGCCCGAAAATGCGTTGGTTTTGAAGTGGAGGAGATGGAAGGCTTTGTTACGATTTCCTTTACTTATAAATTTTCGATTAGCGATGCGGCAGATGTAAAGGTAGCCTACAGGGTGTATCCAGAAGGCAGCATTCGCGTGAAATCAAGTTATCACGGAGTAGAAAATCTCCCGCAGATGCCGACTTTCGCCCTTGCTTTTAAAGTGCCGGCGGAATATGACCAATTAGAATGGTATGCGATGGGGCCTGAGGAAAATTACGCTGATCGCAATAATGGAGCAAGGCTCGGTCTTTTTAAGAATACGGTTGCCGATAATCTTTCTGGTTATGTAATGCCGCAGGAATCGGGGAATCGGACCGGAGTTCGACGGGTAAATCTTACAAATCAGGACGGACGGGGAATTCGGATCTCCTCTGTCAGCGAACCGCTAGAGTGCAATTTTTCACCCTATACGGCGTTCGAACTCGAAAATGCGAAGCATCATTATGAACTGCCAAATATCTATTATACCGTCGTAACGATTGCAGGTAAGCAGATGGGAGTTGGCGGGGATGACAGCTGGGGGGCGCCGGTGCATGATGAGTACTTAATCCGAGCCGATCAGGATATGGAATTTGAGTTTAGGATTCAGAGAATCTAAATAATAAAATTACTAAGTTTGTATCTTACAAAAGACATAGAAAAAATACAAGAAAGGAATGGTAATTTTATCTCTCTTCATTTTAGGGGGTGATGACACTGATCTAATTTATAAGCAACTGTTCATAAACTTTTGTTTATGGAATGCGGCTAAGGATAATGATCTTTACCATCCTAGTAGAATTTACTTCAATTTCCTTAACTGAAAAAGGTAGAAAAAGAAGTTAAATTAATTGAAAAGGAGAAATTACCATTTATGTTATCAAAGGGGATAGGGAAAAAATTATTTTTTCATTGTTTGATTGTCTTACTGATTTTTAGTGTCATTTCACCAGCGATGCCCAAAACAGCCTCTGCTGAAGGAACAGAGAGTGACACAGTTGATGAAACCATTCAATTGGATCCAAGTTATCAAAATCAACCTTTTCAAGGATGGGGAACCGCTCTTGTCTGGTTTGCCAATATTACAGGCGGATGGCCGGATGAGGTTAAAAATAAGTTGGCTGATGATCTCTTTGGTGAAAAAGGGTTGAATTTTACTATTGCCCGCTACAATATTGGCGGCGGTGATTCACCTGAAACCGTGCCATATATGCGAAAAGGCGGAGCAGTACCTGGGTATTGGAATCGGCCAGCTGAATTCGGACCGCCAGGAGGAAATACAGAAAATTGGACTGAACCGCAAAATTGGTGGAACCCTGGAAACCCAGACCATTGGAATTGGAATGCTGATGCTAATCAGCGCTGGTGGCTGAAGGCAGCGAAAGAACGAGGCGCAGATACATTTGAGGCTTTTTCCAACTCGGCACCTTATTTCATGACTCAAAGCGGTTATGTTTCAGGGAACTGGGATGCAAATAAAGATAATTTAAAACCAGACCAATATGACAACTTCGCCACTTATTTAACCACGGTTGTAGACCATTTACAAAGGGACTTAGGGATTGCGTTTAAAACCCTTTCACCTGTTAATGAACCGAATACAAACTATTGGGGAGCGAAGGGAAGACAGGAAGGTTCCCACTGGTCACCGGCATCCCAAGCAAAGATTATCAATGCTGTAAAAAAACAATTGGATGCGAAAAGCCTTAAAACAGTAGTATCCGCAATGGATGAAACGAACCCGCAAAAGTTCCGGGAGGATTGGGATCAGTATGATGCTGGAACAAGAGCAAATATTGGGCAATTAAATACCCATACCTACTCCCCGACAAACCAAATTGGCGCGAGAGATATCGCAAAAGGTGTCGGGAAAAATCTTTGGATGTCCGAAGTCGACCTCAGTCCTGGCGGAATCGGTCAAGATTTTGAAGATATTCGAACAGGTCTCGGATTATCAGAGAGAGTCACAAACGATATTAAAACATTAGAACCAGGCGCATGGGTGCTCTGGCAGGCAGTTGAAGACGAAGTCAATATGAACCCGCAGCATGAAAATGGAAACTGGGGATTGATCCAGGTTGACTTTGATCCGCAGGATTTTAGCAAGGTAAAGATTTATAAAAATAAGAAATACTACGCAATGGGAAATTACAGTAAATTTATTCGCCCTGGAGATCAAGTGATTAATGCAAATAATAACAATACACTTGCTGCAATCAATAAAAAAGAAGACTCAGTTGTCATTGTATACACAAATAATTCAACAGAAGAAAAATCACTTAATTTTGATTTATCCGGATTCGGTACGGTAAAAGAGGATGCTGCAGCCATTCCGTACATCACCTCAGCAACTGATAATATTGCTCAAGGAGCAAGTATTAAGATTTCTGATAAAAAACTTGCAGCCACTGTTAAACCGCAATCGATTACGACTTTTGTTGTCTCAGGTGTTTCAGGGGTGAATCCGAATAACAGCTTTTTAAACTCTGATGAAGATTACAACTTGATCAATAAAAACAGTGGTAAAGCGATGGACATCGCCCAAAATCAGCAATCCATTGTACAAAAAACAAAAGTACACGAAAAAGAAAGCCAAAGTTGGAAAATTCAAAAGGTGACAAGCGGATTCAGCTCCAAAGAGGTTTATAAAGTAGTCAACACAGAAACTGGTAAGGTTCTTGGGGTCGAAAATGGCTCAGCCGTTTTGAAAGATTTTAATGAAAATGACTCCAGTCAAAAATGGATGCTTTCAACTTATGGAAACGGCGAATATACTTTGATTAATATTCAGAATGGAAGATTGCTGGAAGTAGGCGGGCAATCGAAAAATGAAGATGCCGCTGTAGATGTTTGGACAGCTAACGCAGGCAGCAATCAGGTTTGGAAGGTTGTAAAAGCCGGTATCACGAAGATTGACCCGGTAGAAGTAACTGTACTTAAGAAAAAAACAGCTCCCGTTTTACCTGAAAAGGTAACAGGAATCTATGAGGATGGGGATCAAGTTTTAAGAAATGTTATTTGGGATAAAATTGATCCTTCACAATATGATCACGAGAATATCTTTACGGTTCAAGGGACCGTGGAAGGAACAAAATTAAAAGCAACAGCTACGGTAACAGTTTCTAAGATTGATCGTATTGAACCGATTAAAATGAAAACAACACCAGGTCAGGCCCCTGTTCTTCCGAATGAAGTGACAGCGAAGCTGCAAATTGGAACCTATGCAAAGGTGGCAGTAAAGTGGGATGAGATAGACTCCCAGCAATATGCCGAACTTGGAAAATTTACAGTAAGAGGGAAGATTCCGGACAGTCCGGTTAAAGCATTTGCTAATGTGCAAGTGGTGGAACCGGGGGTACAAAATCTATTAAGGCAGGGAACGAACACTCCTCCAAAGTTGAGTGCTTCTTTTACAGGACAATATGACAGTCTGGCAAATATAACAGATGGAGTCATTTCTAGTGCACGTTGGACGAACTGGGATCCGAATACCTGGCGGCCGGAAGATTGGGTTGCGGTTGAATTTGATAAAGAGAGGGCCATTTCACAAGTAGATTTCTATTTTTATGATGATGGCGGCGGTACAAGACCAGCAGAATCTTTGAAGCTGCAATATTGGGATGGAAGTGATTGGAAAGACATTGACGGCACACAAACTGATGTTTCAGCAAAAAGTGTTGTAAATCTTCAGTTTGAACCAATTTCGACTACAAAGATAAGAGCTATGATGAAGGCCATGCCGAACACCTGTATCGCTATTTCTGAATTGATGGTATGGGGAATGGGGGAAAATACAATTCCAAGTATCGGAAAGGATACATCACTGGGAGGTATTCTAATTAATGGCAAGCCTCTTAAGGATTTTCAATCTGATCAAACTGACTATCGTTTTGAACTAAATGGTATGACGAAAAAAGAATTGGAAGTTGAGGCTGTAACCAATGATTTATTTGCAACAGCACAAGTGGAAATGCCGGAATCTCTACCTGGAAAAGCAACCATTATTGTTACATCTGAAGATAAAAAACACACTGAAGAGTACAGCATTGAGTTTGTAAATCAAAAGGGTAAATAATAGATTATTTTTAACTTAGCTTAAGGGGGTTTGATAGAAAACCCCCTTATCTCATACATAAACCAAGCAGGAAAAGGTGAAGGGTATGTTAATCTATGTGAATCAAGAAACCAAACAATTTCATTTAACAAATGGCCAGGTGAGCTATATTTTTCACGTAATGAAAAATGGCCAGCTAGGGCACCTTTATTATGGTAAGGCACTAAGGCATCGATCGGATTTTTCACATTTGCAAACCTATGATGTTCCAACTGCTGCAAGCTGTCATCCCTATGCGGATGACCCTGCCTTTAGCTTGGAAACATTGAGACAGGAGTACCCGGCCTACGGTAATTCCGATTTCCGTGAACCCGCTATTAGTATCAGTAGACACGACGAACATCATATTTCAAACTTTCAATATCAAACTTTTAAAATACTAGACGGAAAGCCAAGGCTTGAGGGGCTGCCGGCAACATATGTTGAAGACGCGCAAGTTGCCAGTACGCTTCAACTCCTCTTAAAGGATGACCACCTTCAAGCGGAGTTGACGTTAAATTATACAATATTCCGCGACCTTCCTGTTATTGCGAGAAGTGCTCAGGTAATGAATGCTGGCTCGCAGAAATTAGTCATTGACCGGGTGATGGGAGCCTCGATTGATCTTCCCGAAAAAGATTTTATGTTTGTCCACTTATCAGGGACTTGGTCGCGGGAACGTCATGTTAAGGAACGAAAGCTTGAAGCGGGAATTCAGTCCATTTCAAGTCTGCGCGGTTCCAGCTCCCATCACCATAATCCATTTTTAGCCTTAAAAAGGCCGCATGCAACAGAGAATTCCGGTGAAGTTTATGGCTTTAATTTTGTCTACAGCAGTAATTTTATCATGCAGGCAGAGGTGGACCATTATGATGTGACGCGGGTGATGGCAGGGATTCATCCATTTGGTTTTAAGTGGGGGCTTATGCCGCAAGATTCTTTCCAAACCCCGGAGGTTGTAATGGTGTATTCTGCCCAAGGTTTAAATGGGATGAGTCAAGCTTTTCATTCGCTTTATCGGGAGCATCTGATTCGTGCCAGGTGGAGGAAGGAAGATCGCCCAATTTTGATAAATAATTGGGAAGCAACCTATTTTGACTTTAATGAGGAAAAGCTCGTAAACATCGCAAAATCAGCGAAAGAATTAGGAATTGAATTGTTTGTCCTTGATGATGGCTGGTTTGGAAAAAGAAATGACGATACAACCTCGCTTGGTGATTGGGATGTGGATCTAAACAAACTTCCGAATGGTCTGGAAAGCTTGGCGGAGAAAATTTCTGGGCTGGGAATGAAATTCGGGCTTTGGTTTGAACCGGAAATGATCAGTCCCGACAGCGATTTATATCGAGAGCACCCTGACTGGGCTGTAGGGATGCCGCATTTACCGCAAACGCTTGGCCGTAACCAGCTTGTACTTGATTTTTCAAGGTCAGAAATTGTTGAATATCTTTATGAAAAAATGTCCAATATCATCAGGGGGACAAACCTTTCTTATATTAAGTGGGATATGAATCGGAATATTACGGAGGCGTTTTCGCAAAGACTTGCTGCAAACCAGCAAGGTGAATTCTTCCATCGTTATATATTAGGTGTTTATCGATTATACGAGCGGTTGACTGCGGAGTTTCCTGAGGTGCTGTTTGAATCCTGTGCTGGAGGCGGAGGGCGATTTGATCCTGGGATGATGTATTATGCGCCGCAAGCTTGGACGAGTGATGATACGGATGCGGTTGAAAGGCTGAAAATCCAATACGGAACATCGTTCGCCTATCCAATTTATAGTATGGGCTCACATGTGTCGGCTGTCCCGAATCACCAAACGTTACGGTTAACCCCTTTATCTACCAGGGCAAACACAGCATACTTTGGAACTTTTGGGTATGAACTAAATCCATTGTTATTAACGGAGGAAGAGCGGGAGGCGATTAAAGAGCAGGTTGCTTTTTATAAACAGCATCGCAGGTTGGTACGCGACGGCCATTTTTATCGTCTGTTATGTCCCTTTGAAGGGAATGAAACGGCTTGGATGATTGTCAGCTCGGACAAATCTGAGGCGTTAGTTGGCTGGTATAAGGTTTTAGCAACACCGACCTCCTTGAAACAGCAAACAGTAAAACTAATGGGGTTAGACCCATCGAAATCCTATAGTGTATTTGGACGTGATCAGATTTTTTATGGAGATGAACTCATGCAGGTGGGACTTCCACTTTCAACGGAATTTAATGGTGTTAATAGGGATTCCGCAGAACGTGGCGGCGACTATCAATCCCAGGTTTTTTATTTAAAGGCTATGCTAAAGGACAATGTTGATTTTGAAAAACGTTGATTGGAGCGGAAATCAACAACCAAGTTTAACAGAGCTAATTTAAAAAGTAAGTGATTGGCGACAATTTTAATGTAGTAATGAGGCAAAATGAGAACGGATTAACCCCCGTTCTTTTTTAATAAATTTTAGTAAAAATTTTAGTAAAATTATTGCACGACTTTTACTAAAAGCAGTAAAATAAAATTAATGAAAGATTCCTAGATAACGGAGGACACTGAAATGAACGTCACTACCTTAAAAACAACCTTCCAAGATTTGTTTCAAAGCGAGCCTGAAAAAGCATTCTTCGCACCAGGCAGAATCAATTTAATCGGCGAGCACACCGATTATAACGGCGGCCATGTGTTTCCCTGTGCCATTACCTATGGAACCTATGCGGTTGCCAAAAAGCGGGACGATCAGCTAGTCCGCTTGTACTCAGCAAACTTTCTTGAAAAAGGTATTATTGAATTTGACTTAAACCATCTAGAGTATGCAAAAGAAGATAACTGGGCCAATTACCCAAAAGGGATGATTCACTATATCATCCAAGCGGGGTACCCAATTTCAACCGGCCTCGATTGCGTCATCCAAGGAAATATCCCAAATGGCGCCGGACTTTCCTCCTCTGCTTCCATTGAATTGTTAACAGGCGTCCTTTTGAATGGACTATATGATTTAGAGATTCCACGCCTTGAGTTAATCAAATTAGGAAAACAGGTTGAAAATCAATTCATCGGTGTTAACAGCGGAATCATGGACCAATTTGCAATCGGAATGGGCCAAAAAGATGCAGGGATTTTACTAGATTGCCAGACATTAAGCTATGAATATGCCCCAATCAAACTTGAAAACCACAAAATCTTAATCATGAACACGAACAAACGCCGTGAATTAGCGGATTCGAAATACAATGAGCGCAGAGGTGAATGTGAAGAGGCTCTCTCGCAGCTGCAGCAAAAACTGCCAATCGAAGCGCTTGGACAGCTTTCAGAAGAAGAGTTTGATGCCAATCAATCCCTCATCACAAACGAAACCGTTCGCAAACGGGCGAAACATGCTGTCTATGAAAATATGAGAACCTTGAAGGCGCTGCAAGAATTAAAGGCTGGAAACCTGGAGGCCTTCGGGAAATTAATGAACCAATCCCATCTATCCTTACGGGACGACTACGAGGTTACCGGAATCGAGCTTGATCGCTTAGTAGAAGCAGCTTGGAAACAGCCTGGAGTCCTTGGGGCCCGGATGACGGGAGCCGGCTTTGGCGGCTGTGCGATTGCAATTGTCGAAAACGAAAAAGTCGACAACTTTGTTGCCAATGTCGGTGCAGCCTATCGCGAAAAAATTGGCTATGATGCCGATTTCTATGTAGCAAGTATTGGTGATGGAGCGAAAGAAGTAGAAATGGAGGCGGTAAGATGAGTATTCTCGTTTTAGGCGGAGCTGGCTATATTGGTTCACACGCTGTATATCAATTAGTCGATCAAAATTTCCGTGTGGTTGTTATCGATAATTTGCAAACAGGGCACCGGGAGGCAGTCCATCCAAAAGCAAACTTTTACGAAGGAGATATACGTGACCGCGTGTTTATGCGATCAGTTTTTGAAAGAGAAACCATTGATGGAATCCTCCATTTTGCGGCAAACTCCCTTGTAGGCGAGTCGATGACAGAGCCATTAAAATACTTTGATAACAATGTGTACGGGACCCAAATCGTGCTGGAGATGATGAAGGAATTCGGAGTAAAACACATCGTCTTTTCTTCAACAGCAGCGGTATATGGTGAACAAATGGTCATGCCGATTACAGAAGCCGCGGATAAGAATCCAACCAATACCTACGGTGAAACTAAATTGACCATGGAAAAAATGATGTCCTGGTGTGAAAAAGCCTTTGACCTCAAGTATGTATCACTGCGCTATTTTAATGTAGCCGGAGCCAGAGGAGACGGACAAATTGGTGAGGACCATAATCCGGAAACACATCTAATCCCTGTTGTTTTGGAAGCGGCACTCGGAAAAAGACCTGCCGTTACCGTATTTGGTGAGGATTATGACACAGAAGATGGAACCTGTGTCCGCGATTATATTCATGTCGAGGACTTAATTGCAGCCCACTTGTTGGCCCTAAAGTATTTGCAAAATGGCGGCGGGAGCAATGTGTTCAATCTTGGCAGCAACCAAGGATTTTCAGTAAAAGAAATTATTGAGACTGCAAAGCAGGTTACTGGCATCGAATTTTCTGTTGTCATGGGCGAACGACGTTCCGGGGATCCGAGCACGCTTATCGCTTCCTCAGAAAAAGCAAAGCATGTGCTGGGTTGGAACCCATCTAGAACATCCATCCGTGAAATTATCCGTGATGCGTGGAACTGGCATCAGCATCACCCGAACGGCTACCAAAAATAGAGGTGAAAAAAATGATTGATCATGTTATCCAGCAATTACTGAACCATGCGCTTGCTGTCCAATTAATACAGAAGGAAGATGAGATTTATGCCCGAAATCAAATCTTGTCTCTGCTGCAATTAACGGATTTTATGGAATCCGACCCATTAACAGAATCAGGTCCCTCTATCCCCGATTTGCTTGATCAGATTGTCGATTATGCTTGCGCGCAAGGGATTATTGAGGACCTTTTTGATGAAAAAGAAATTTTTTCAAGTAAGGTGATGAATGGTTTGATGGCAAGACCGTCAACGGTGAATCAGATATTCTATGAAAAATATATACAAAGTCCTCACAAAGCAACCGACTATTTTTATGACTTAAGTAAAAACAGTAACTATATCCAAACGAAGCGGATCTCCAAAAATATTGAGTATAAAGCGGCTACCGAATATGGTGAATTAGATATTACTATTAATCTATCAAAGCCCGAAAAAGACCCGAAAAGTATTGCGCTAGAGCGGGAAGCGAAAAAGAATGAGTACCCGAAATGTCTGCTCTGTATTGAGAATGAGGGCTATGCAGGACGAATTGGCCACCCGGCCCGCTCCAATCACCGGATGATTCGCGTGAACCTTATGGAGCAAAACTGGTATTTACAATACTCGCCCTATGTGTACTACAATGAGCATTGCATTGTCTTGTCTGAGAACCATACCGATATGAAAATAACTCCGCAAACCTTTTTGTGTATCTTAACATTTGTGGACCTATTTCCTCATTATTTTCTTGGTTCGAATGCGGATCTTCCGATTGTTGGCGGTTCGATTTTATCCCATGATCATTACCAGGGCGGCAACTATGAATTTGCGATGGCCAAGGCAGAAGCTGATTGGGTTTTTACACTAGATAGATTTCCAGAGGTTCAAGGCTCTGTGGTGAAATGGCCGATGTCGGTTATCCGCCTCCGTTCGGAGCAAAAAGCAGACCTTGTGGATGCCGCTGCGCATATCTTAACGAAATGGAAAAACTATAGTGATGGTTCGCTCGGAATTCTGGCGGCTTCAGACGGAACACCGCACAATACGATTACCCCGATTGCTCGTAAAAAGGGGAACTTTTTCGAATTGGATTTAGTCCTTCGAAACAACCGGACAAGTAAGGAGCATCCACTGGGAATATTCCATCCACATCAAGATGTTCATCATATTAAAAAGGAAAACATAGGCCTGATTGAAGTGATGGGACTTGCTGTTTTACCGGCACGATTAAAGGAGGAGCTGGAAGAGGTGGAAAAATTCATCCAGAGCCAAGCAGCTGTAGTTGCGGACTATCATTTGGAGTGGGCTGAGCAGTTAAAATCACGTTTTGCAGGCGAAATGAATGCGGGATTATTCGTAAAAGAAGAAGTCGGCAAGAAGTTCCTACGGGTTCTCGAGGATGCCGGTGTATTCAAACGAAATGAAGAGGGAACGGCCGGGTTTAAACGTTTTATTGCGTCATTATAAACGAAGGAGCAACAATCCATGAAAATAATAGATCAAGTATTCGGAGATGATCATGGCCAGCAGGTAATCGAATATACACTGGTCAATGATTCTGGTATGTCTATCTCGTGTTTGAATTACGGTTGTGTGATTACGAAAATTATGGTCCCAGACCGGAACGGAACGATCGAAAATGTTGTGCTCGGATTCGACAACTTTAATGATTACTTAGAGTGGTCTCCGTATTTTGGCGCCGTTGTCGGCCGGGTGGCAGGCCGAATTAAAGATGCCCGTTTTAAGTTGGATGGAAAAGAATATCTTCTTTCGAAAAATGAGGGAGCTAACCATCTTCACGGCGGTCAAAAAGGCCTTAACTCCGTAATTTGGCAGGCTGAAAAACTGGAAAAAGACCAGGCAATCGGTATAAAGTTTTTTTATCACTCTCCGGAGGGTGAAGAGGGCTATCCAGGTAATTTAGAGACAGCAGTTACGTATCTATTAACCAATAATAATGAATTACAAATAACGTTCGAAGCGAGAACTGACCAAAAAACGCTGGTCAATTTAACGAATCATTCTTATTTTAATTTGAGCGGTCATATAAAACGGGATATTACTGAACACATCCTGCAGCTGGACAGCCATCGCTTTTTAGAATTGGGGCCAGATTTAATTCCAACTGGTAAAATGATCGAGACTGCCGGGACTCCGTTTGATTTTAGCCAAGGAAGAAGGTTGCGGGATGGGATGAATTCAACGTACGATCAGAATGTTTTGGTTGGAAATGGCTACGACCACCCGCTGATTTTTTCAAAAAAAGGTGAGAATTGCGTTTGGCTCAAAGATGAAGGAAGTGGACGTGCGCTTGAGGTAACAACAGATCAACCATGTGTTGTCCTCTATACTGGCAATTTTTTAGAGGGGCCCTATTCCATTTCAGGTGTTTCGGCTCGGGATTATTTAGGCGTGTGTCTGGAAACACAGGGTTTTCCAGATGCGATTCATCATCCATCGTTTCCATCTATCATTTTGAATCCAGAAGAAGTATACTTTGGGAAAACAACGTACCGTTTCTTTGTTAATCAGTAAGGAGTTTTAACTATGGCTACAATTAAGGATATTGCCCAATTGGCTGGAGTTTCAATCGCGACCGTTTCCCGTGTCTTGAATTATGACACTACTCTATCTGTCAGCGATGATACGAAAAAAAGAATTTTTGAAGCAGCAGAAGAACTCTCCTATAAAAAACTGCCGGCTCGGAAGCAGGAAACCGGAAAAATTGCCCTTCTCCAGTGGTATACGGAAAAAGAAGAGCTGGAAGATTTGTATTATATGTCGATTCGATTAGGTGTTGAAAATCGCTGCCGCCATCATGGGCTTCAAATGGCGTCATACTTCCAAGACAATATCGAGGATTTGAAGCTGGACGATTTGCGCGGGCTGATTGCAATTGGTAAGTTCAGCAGCAAACAGGTAAAAGAATTAAGTTCGATTACGAAAAATATTGTTTTTGTCGATTACTCCCCAGATGAGGAGCAATTTGATTCGATTGTGATTGATTTTGAAAAGGCAACAAAAAAGGTACTCAACCATCTGATTAAAAAGGGTCATGAGAGGATTGGGTATATTGGTGGCAGGGAAGTATTTAGGGACAAAACTTCGACGATTGAAGACCTGCGGGAATCAACCTTTAAGCGTTACTTAGCTGAAAAAGGTCTTCTTAATGAAGCCTATATGTATAATGGCAGCTTTTCAGTTCAGGATGGTCATTCGTTGATGAAAAGGGCAATTGACGAACATAAGGAACAATTGCCGACGGCGTTTTTTGCAGCTAATGATTCGATAGCCGTTGGTGCACTACGAGCGCTGCTGGAGGAAGGAATTTCTGTACCGGACCGGGTGAACATTATCGGAGTAAATGATATCAGCCTTGCAAAATATGTTTTTCCAACCTTGAGTACGGTGAAGGTTTATACCGAACTTATGGGGGAAACAGCCGTGGATACGCTGTTAGAAAGAATCGAAGGCAGAAAAATTGCGAAAAAAATCATGATTGCCACTAAGCTGATTCTACGAAATAGCAGCTTTTAAAACGCATGGAACGTTAAAACAGTTCCATGTGTTTTTTTGATTTTTTAATCCAATTTTAATTTTATTAAGGGAATGTTAAGGATTTCTCTTAATAATAGGCTTATCAAATAAATCAACCATGGGCATTCAGGGCGCAAGCTTACCGTGGAAAAAGGAGTTAGAAAATGAAGAAATGGATTGCCGTGATCATAAGTGTGTTAGTCATTGGATTTGTCGGTTATCAGTATTATGAATCGAAATCAACTACTCAAGATGTTTCAACACAGGGGAGAACGGCGGTTGTACAAAAAGGAAAATTACAGGTAAAGGTCAGCGGTTCCGGTACAGTACAACCGGTTGCCAGTGAAGATATTAAATCAACAATCGATAGTGATGAAATCGATGAAGTGTTAGTAGCTGCTGGTGACAAGGTAAGCAAGGGCGATAAATTGGTTACTTTTACAGATGATAGTGCCCCGATTACAGCTCCTGCGGATGGTACGGTCACAATGGTTTCCGTTGCTGCTGGGGAACGCGTGACAAACGGCCAGGCTGTTGCCCATCTGACAAACTATAAAAATTTAAAAACAGTCGTCCAAATTGATGAACTGGATATTCCCAAAATTAAAAAGGATCAAAAGGTTAACATTACGGTCAGCTCTTACCCGGATAAAACCTACTCTGGCATGGTAACAGCAGTTGCTAATGAGGGAACATCCTCAAACGGTTCTTCAACCTTTGATGTGACGATTAAAATTAGCAATCCTGAAAACTTAAAGGTTGGGATGAGAACGGAAGCAAGCATATTAACCGCTAGCAAGGAAAATGCCTTGTACGTTCCAATAGATGCCGTACACTCGGCAAATAATCAAAAGTATGTAATGGCTATTTCCACAGATACAGCTGCCGAGCAATCAAGCGGCACCCAGCAGTTGACGGTAAAAACAGGTCTGGCAAATGACGATTATATTGAAATAACCCAAGGAGTTACGGAAGGCCAATCCATTCAATTGCCGCAGTTAGCGAACACTTCCTCTACTAATACAGGAAATATGATGAAAGGTATGGGAGGAATGGACGCCATGGGCGGCGGTATGCCTCCAAGCAGCGGTGGACAGGGACAAGGAGGAAGGAGTGGCAATTAGTGGGCTAGCATTGAAATTAAATCCAATTCAGGCATTACGATATGAATAACAGATTTTTGAAAAAGGAACCAATTTATAGGCAGCGGACCAGATTTGTCAGGAGTAAAGGGAATCTATAGAAATTATTTTTCCCTAGCGCTAAAGAATTGGACTTAAGCAAAATTTAAGGTTTTATCATCATTATAAAATAATCAATTAAGAGGAGATGGATCAATGAAAAAAACACGAAAAGCCCACTTATGGATTGGGTTAATTGCTTCGATATTAATCTTAATGGAGTCGATAACAGGATTATTAATGAATGAACCATGGCTGGTTGGACAGTCCACACAAATGGAAGGAAAGGGCGGCTTTCAGCCGCAACAGATGAATCAAGGGACATCGGCATCTGGTTCGAGTCAAACAGCCGGGCAGGCTAACGCTCAAAACCAGGGGAAAATTTCTCAAAATGGACAAGGTCAGACAAGCGGTCAAACGTCCAATGGCCAACTACAAGGGCAGATGGGAAGTACCGCCAACGGGCAATTTCCGGGACGAGAGGGTATGACGGGTGGACCGGGAGGAGAACGTGGAACCTCCGGTTCCCTCATGGGTATCATTAAAGGGCTTCACGAAGGCAGAATCGGAACAACAAATATCAAGTGGCTGATTGACCTGACGGCATTGGCGATGATTTTCCTAACCGGATCTGGAATCTTCTTATCGATGAAAGTCTTACGGGCTGATAAAATTAGAAGAAATCGGAAAAATAGTGAGAAGGCTGTCGTGTAAAAATAGAAAGAACTCCTTGAATTAATTTCAAGGAGTTCTTAATCTTATTCTTCTTTTTCGCTGATAGGTATAAATAATAATGGTGACCAGAATGAAAAGGATGATTAAAATAATGCTGTATCTCGAAAAATAGCCTGAGACAGCTGTCCAATTTTCTCCCAATATCCTTCCTAATGTAATAAAGCTAAAACACCAAATCACTGCACCCGAATAGGCAAATAAGGCAAACTTTTTATAAGTATAGCTATTAATCCCGGCAAGATAGGCAGTAATATGGCGGATTCCGGGAATAAAAAAGCCAATAAACAAGAGGAAGGGTCCCATTTTCATAAATAATTTTTTCGTCCGATTCACTCGTTCTTCTGTAATATGAAGCTTCGGCCCATATCTATTTAAGAAAGGCACCCCTAATTTTACTCCTAGAAGATAGCTTAATGTGATCCCGCCGCAAGCTCCGGCTGCGGCACAAAGAAGGGAAGGGATGTAGCTAAGGTTTCCTTGAAAAACGTTATATCCCACATAGGTAAGAAGAACCTCATCAGGAATCGGAAGTCCAATAATTCCGCCAATTAAGGCGATAATAATCCCCATGTATCCGAAATGAGCAATTAAGTAACTTAGTTGATGCATGTTTTTTACACTTCCAGTTAGATTTATAATGCCTACCTATGTATTTTTCCTAAATTGAATTGGGATATACATTTGCCTTCATTTGTTGTGGGGGGAGGAAATGGCGGGAATCTTCGCTCCCTATAGACAATATACTAGAAGTGAATAAAAACACGGTAATCGTTTTATTCCTTATAAAGTTTTATGGAATTAGGGGGGATAACGATCGATAACCTATTTATGAAAGCGGCTATTGATATTGCTCTTAACAATGTGCTGACAAGCAGCGGGGGTCCGTTCGGTGCCGTTATTGTTAAAAACGGAAAGGTTATTAGCATGGGTCGGAATCAAGTGGTGGCGGAAAAAGACCCGACGGCCTTTGTCCGTGTGGGGTGGACAGTTCTTCAGTTTTAAAAGGAAATATAGGAGAAATTTATCTTCTGTAATTCCTTTTTTTGTTGGGAAAAAATTTTTTCGAAGTGTAAACGCCTACATGAGTGGAAATTTCTATATTCGAAATAAATATGGAGTATAATATGAGGAAGAAAAAAACGATCAGGAGAAGAGAATATTGAATAAACAAAACAGCAAATATCGTTGGGTTGTTTTTGCCTCGGTATTGTTTACGTATTTTTTAATTGTCAGCCAAAGAACGGCACCGGGATTAATTACGGACCAGTTAATGAAGGATTTCAAATTAACTGCAGCTACCATGGGCTTAATGACAAGTATTCAATTTTTAGCGTATGCAGGACTGCAAATACCGATTGGGATATTGTCAGACCGGTTTGGCCCGAACTTTTTTCTAATTATTGGTACCTTGCTGAATGCCATTGGAACCGTAGTGTATAGTCTTGCTCCCAATGGGGCAATCCTTGTTCTTTCCCGATTATTAGTGGGGATGGGAGATGCGACTATTTGGGTGAACTTGGTATTAATATTAAGCCAATGGTTCAAAGTTAAAGAATTTGTGGGACTGCTGGGGCTGGCCGGCGTAGCGGGCAGTATGGGCTTTTTGCTGGCGACCGTTCCATTCTCAACATGGATCTCCTTATTTGGCTGGCGTCCGCCCTTTTTGGTTATTGGTATTATTTTATGTCTTTGTGCACTGCTGCTTTATTTCGTGTTGGTTAAAAAACCAAAACAGATTTTTACGAACGAGGCACCTAAGGTTAAAATGGTGAAGAAACAGGATAATCCATTGGTGTTGCTGCGCCGGATTTTCTCGGCAAGGCAGGCATGGGCGACTTTCTTTTGCCATTTTGGCGCTGTTGGTACGTATGTGGGATTTATCGGATCATGGGCAGTACCATACGGGATGCATGTTTACGGATTGACGCGGTCGCATGCCAGCCAGTTCATTATGATCGGTTTGATTGGGGCAATTATCGGCGCACCGCTAACCACCTGGATTTCCAATCGGGTTGATTCCATTAAACGCCCTTATATGGTGGTTCATGTGATTATCTTTATAAGCTGGGCTGCATTTCTTTTGTTTAATGGTAAGCCTCCGTTCTATATGCTGATGATCCTATATTTTATGATTGGTTATGGGAACGGGGCAAGTGCGTTAACCTTTGCGGTCGTTCGGAAATCCTTCCCGATGAAAGAGGTTGGTGTCGTATCGGGATTTGCCAATACAGGTGGATTTTTAAGTGCCGTCCTTTTGCCAACGATTTTTGGAAAGGTTTTGGATCATTTTCATACTTCAGCAGCAAGTGTTGGCTACCAATACGGTTTTATCATTCCCGTCATGTTTACTCTGTTAGGCTTGCTTGGGGGAATCTTAATTAAAGAACAACGCCAGGAGGCAAAGCGGCCGAGTGAAGTAAGAGTATAAGTTTTTTTGAAAAAAGAGGAAGCAAAATTGCTTCCTCTTTTAATGAAGTCCTTTAAATCCGTATTTTTCCAAAACATTTATGGATGTTTGACCTTTAAGATAATCGTAAAATAACTGCGCCTCTTTTGGGTGGGAACTATTCTTAATCACCCCTACAGGATAAATAATCGGTCCATGACTATCTTCCTTAGCCGTAGCGGCAATTTTAACCTTTGGAGAAATTAATGCATCCGTTTTATAAACAATCCCTGCATCCACATTGTTCGTTTCCGCATATGTAAGTACTTGGCGGACATCCTTCGCATAGACCACTTTTCCTTCAACGGCTTTCCATTCATGGATATGTTCTAAAGTCTCCTTGGCATACTGACCTGCCGGTACGGACTCCGGTGTTCCAATCGAAATCTTATCCGCTTTAACAAGGTCTTCAAATGTGTTGATATCTTTTTTAGAATCCTTTGGAACAACTAACACCAGTTCATTTCCAACAAGATCTGTTCCTTTTGATTTTTCAATTAGTCCGTCTTGTACTAATTTATCAAATTTATCCTCAGCGGCTGAGAAGAAAAGATCGACAGGTGCCCCTTGTGAAATTTGTTGTTTAAGGGTACCGGAAGCGCCAAAATTATAGTTTATAATGACATTTGGATGTTCTTTTTCAAAAGCTGTTTTAATGTCATTTAAAGCATTTTGTAAACTGGCAGCGGCTGAAACGGTTAATTCCACTGTTTTTTGCTTCTCCGGCTTTTTCGCCTGTTCATTCGTTGAACAGCCAGCTATCGCCAGGATTAACAGTACCATTGTTAAAAATAAAAGATATTGTTTCTTCATAATCCATCTCCCTTTATAATTGGATATAATTAGTTATAACTAATTATAATTAGTTATAACGAAAAAGAATATATCAAAAATCACTTTTTGCATTTTTTTATTAGAAATATATTTTTTATAATCAGTAAGTTAAAATATAAGGATGGAGGAGATGCAAATGTCAAAGGATCTTTCCTATACGATTGAAGAAGTATCACAGTTATTAAAAGTATCGAAATTAACCCTTTACGACCTTGTTAAAAAAGGCGAGCTGCCAGCTTTCCGTGTGGGCCGGCAGATGAGAATTGATGCAGTAGACCTTGACCATTATATAAACAATCAAAAAACGATTCATAGGAACAATTTCCAGGCACCTGTGGTGGACCTTAACAGAAATGAATCAAGGGAGTCCAATCATATTATTATTAGCGGGCAGGACATCGTTTTGGATATTCTCAGTAAGTATATTGAGAATAAATCAACCTATAAGCCGCTCCGTTCCTATACTGGCAGTTTAAACAGTCTTATCTCCATGTATAATGGCGAATGTGATATTGTTAGTTTGCATCTATTTGACGGGGATACAGGGGAATATAATACTCCATACATAAAGAAAATTTTGGCCGGACGGACTTATATTTTACTCAACCTTCTCTCAAGGAAAGCGGGTTTTTATGTTAAAAAAGGCAACCCTCTTAATATCGCTTCTTGGACCGATTTAAACCAGAAACATATAAAGCTTGTAAATCGAGAAAAAGGATCGGGAGCGAGGATTCTTCTTGATGAACAACTTCGACTCTACCAAATTTCGCCGAGGGACATTAATGGCTATGAACACGAAGAGTCTAATCATTTAAGTGTGGCATCCGTCATTTCTTCAGGGGCAGCTGATGTGGGAGTGGGAATTGAAAAAGCTGCCAAAATAGTGGGGATTGATTTTATCCCAATAATAACCGAGCGTTACGACCTGGTTATTCTAAAAAACTCGGAAACGGAACAACTGATCACGACGCTAAAGAACATTTTGTCTTCCCGGCAATTTCAGTCAGAAATTAACGCTTTGGGAGATTATGATACCTCTCAGACAGGAAAAATTATTTATGAAACAAATTAAAAAGAAGGCACTGATTTTTAAATCATGGCCTTCTTTTTTTAGGTTGTTTTCGTAAACTTTGTTATTTTTACTCACATAATCACTATTGTACAAAGCTGTTGATTTCAAAGCCAATTGAGTTCGAATCACGAGACCTTTCAATCTATTTTTTAAACCTTTTACTTCAACGGATCATTTAATATGTTTTCCTCTAAGACTGCAAATTTATCCCCATATACCATAGTAATATGTTTTTCTCCCCATGCACAAAGAGAATCTAAAATGTCTTTTAAACTCCATCCATATTCACTAAGCTCGTACTCTACTTTCGGAGGGACTTGGTTATGGACAATCCGCTTTACAACCCCATCTTCTTCCAATTCTCGTAATTGTTGTGTCAGCATTTTTTGCGTAATGTTTGGCATGAGGCGTTTCAATTCACTTGTTCTTTTTTTCCCATGTGTAAGATGGCAAAGGATCACACATTTCCATTTTCCGCCGATTACTTCCAGCGTAGCTTCAACTGAAATATTATATTTCTTCTGCATTTTTCTCCCCTTCTCAATAGGTACCCAAAAGTACCTATATAACTTTTTGGTTCCTATATCACTTTAAAGTGCGTACTTTTCTTTATGTTCACTATAACCCATAATAACATTTGCCGGCTGATTAAAACCACACATTTTATATATAGTTTGCCAGAAATAACTATTTCAATAAGGAGGAGAAAAAATGGGTTTAGATAAAAAAAGAAGTACATTGGCGCTGCTCGCTTTAGCTGTCAGTGCTTTTGCGATTGGCACAACTGAGTTTATCAGTGTCGGATTATTACCGTTGATCGCTAAGGACTTAAAAATATCGGTTACAACTGCTGGTTTAACGGTTTCGTTATATGCATTAGGGGTTACTTTTGGAGCACCGATTCTAACCTCGCTAACATCGAGAATATCGAGAAAAACATTATTACTATGGATTATGGTTATTTTTATCATCGGCAATAGTATTGCTGCCAGTGCAACAATGGTGTGGGTGTTGCTGTTGGCCCGTGTTGTATCTGCATTATCACATGGGGTTTTTATGTCGATCGGCTCTACCATAGCAGCGAATTTAGTGCCGGAAAATCGTCGGGCGAGTGCGATTTCGATTATGTTTACAGGGCTAACCGTCGCTACGGTCACGGGTGTTCCGTTCGGAACCTTTATTGGTCAGCAATTTGGCTGGAGATTTGCCTTTATAACCATTGTGGCAGTTGGCGTGATAGCGTTTATTGCAAACAGTCTATTAATACCTGCTGAATTACCAAAAGGAATCAAAACCAGATTCCGAGATCAGGTGAAGCTTATTACCAATGGAAGGTTATTACTTTTATTCATCATTACCGCTTTAGGATATGGCGGGACGTTTGTAGTTTTTACCTATCTTTCGCCATTACTTCAAGAAATTACGGGGTTTAAACAAGGGTCTGTAGCGGTGATTTTACTCGTCTATGGACTTGCGATTGCCATTGGAAATGTGATTGGCGGAAAAGCAGCCAACCGAAAGCCAATTTCAGCCTTATTCTATATGTTTATTCTACAAGCTATTGTACTGTTTGTTTTAACCTTTACGGCACCATTTAAAGCGGCCGGCTTAATAACGATTATTTT
The DNA here is from genome assembly GCF_030938565.1 of Bacillus salipaludis. Classification (GTDB taxonomy): domain Bacteria; phylum Bacillota; class Bacilli; order Bacillales; family Cytobacillaceae; genus Neobacillus; species Neobacillus salipaludis_A. Next base: position 964,661 of record NZ_JAVGVR010000001.1, read on the forward strand.
TATGGGGGTATTGGCATTCATGAACGTTCCTGGATTACAGGTATATGTTGTGATGCTGGCCGAACGTTATGTCCCAAGCGCAGTGGATGTCGCTTCCGCAATAAATATCGCCGCATTTAACGCAGGCATTGCGATTGGATCTTATCTTGGTGGTGTGATCACCGATTCAATTGGACTCATTCATACAGCATGGGTTGGTGCACTGATGGTTTTTGGTGCCGTTATTTTAACAGGCTGGAGCCGTGCTTTGGAACGGAAAGATGAAAAAATCGTTTTACAAAAAATTTCTTAAAAATAAGGAGAATATTTATGAAAAACTTACAAGATACAACCATATTAAATAATGGAGTAAAAATGCCTTGGTTTGGCATTGGTGTGTTTAAAGTAGAGGAAGGTCCTGAGCTTGTCAATGCTGTTAAAACAGCCATAAAACATGGTTATCGCTGTGTTGATACAGCGGCCATTTACGGAAATGAAGAAGGAGTCGGACAGGGAATCCATGAAGGAATAGAAGTGGCCGAAATTTCAAGAGAAGAATTATTTGTAACCTCAAAGGTTTGGAATTCTGACCTAGGCTATGAATCCACTCTAGCAGCCTATGAAACAAGCCTGCAGAAACTAGGTTTAGAGTACTTGGATTTATATCTTATTCACTGGCCTGTTGATGGGAAATATAAAGAGGCCTGGAGAGCATTAGAAACCCTTTATAAAGAGGGACGGGTAAAAGCAATTGGGGTGAGTAATTTCCAAATCCACCATCTTGAGGATTTAATGAATGATGCGGAAATTAAACCAGTGATTAATCAGGTAGAGTATCATCCCCGACTAACCCAAAAAGCACTTCAGGAATTTTGCCGGGAACATGATATACAGCTCGAGGCCTGGTCTCCACTGATGCAAGGACAATTACTTGATAACCCTGTTCTCAAAGACATAGCTTCAAAGTATCATAAATCGGCTGCTCAAATCATTTTGCGCTGGGACCTGCAAAACGGGGTTGTGACGATTCCAAAATCTACTAAAGAGCATCGTATCATCGAAAACGCCTCGGTCTTTGATTTTACGCTGACCAAAGATGAGATGGATCGGATTGATCAGTTGAATCAGAATCATCGCGTTGGCCCAGACCCAGATCATATTGACTTTTAACAAAAACCATCGAGATATCAGGGGTTAAGACCTGATGTCTCTTTTTTGTTCCCCGTGTTTGTCGAAAAACAGAGGAAATTTACCGAAAATTAAACTCTTTTACTTTTGGTAACATATGGTATGATATTGCTAGTTTCATAGAAAAGAGGGGTATCCATGAAGTCGGTTTGGCGAAAATTAAGTGCCATCGGAATTGGCGCAACACTGATGACATCCACGCTATTGACCACCACCGTCGAGGTATCGGCAGCAAGCAAGTTTGGAACATCCAAAGCATTGATTCAACAGAAAACAAAGTCACTTAAGGAAAAGCTCGAGGAAAACAAGACTCCATTATTTAGCGAAGATACGCTCATCATCAAGTATAAGCAGCCGCTTTTACTCGGTGAAGTAAAAGGAGCAAACAAAAATTATATTATCGTTCAAAATGTGGAAAAGCTGGGATACATGGTGGTCAAGCTTCTAAAAAAAGACTCCCTTCAAAAAGTAACCCAGGCCTTTCAAAAGAACAGTAAGGTTCTTTCTGTGGAAAGAAGTGTTCTATATAAACCATTTTCCGTTCCATCAGATCCAAAAACAAAGGATGAATACTATCTATCCATGTTAAAGATCCCCGAAGCCCAAAAACTGAAAGGGAAAAATAAAATAACTGTTGCTGTCATTGATACAGGGATTGATGGAAATCATCCGGAACTAAAGGGAAAAGTGCTTCCAGCCGTAAATGAAATCAATCCAATGAATCATGGAGCCCCTGACCAGCATGGTACCCATGTGACCGGTATTATTGCTGCAGCAAAAGGAAATGGCATTGGCGGTTATGGAATCAACCCAAATGTGAAAATCCTGCCCATTGATGTGTTTGACCGTGATGGTTTTATAACGGACTATACGATTGCCCAAGCAGTGCTATACGCAGCGAACCACGGTGCAAAGGTAATTAATATGAGTCTTGGTTCGCCCATTCCGTCCTCCATTTTAGGAGATGCGGTTAAAACTGCGATTCAAAAAGGAGTAACCGTTGTCGCTGCTTCAGGAAATGATGGGACTTCCGTTCCGAATTATCCTGCAAGCTACGAAGGAGTCATTGGAGTTGGTTCGATCAATAAATCGAAGCACTTAAGTTATTTCTCGTCCTACGGTCCTTCGATGGACATCGTGGCACCAGGGGAGGATATTTACGCCCCGTTTTATGATTATGAGAAAAAATCAACCTTTCAAACTCTGAGCGGAACCTCCATGGCGTCACCGATGGTGGCGGGGGCAGCCTCCTTGCTTTTATCCAAGTACCCTAAATTAAAACCGGCACAGGTTGAATATATTCTTGAGCATACGACCAATGATTTGGGAGCGAAAGGGTACGATGTGAAATATGGAAAGGGCCTTGTTAATCCTGCTGCAGCCTTAAAGTATGATATTAAAAAGCTTCCTTCTTTTGTAAATACTGTCTGGACGAAAAAAGAAATTTTGCAAAATGCAACTGCACTTTCAGTGAAAAAGACAAAGTCAGTAACAGGATCTTTAACGAAACCACGGCAGCAAAAGTGGTATCAGTTCCCTGTTCAAAAAGGTGAGTATATCCAAACTGTGCTTGCGGGGGCAAAACAATATGATTATAAAATGACCCTTCGCGTTTATGGAGAAGACCAAAGCCTTTCGATTGACGTAAACAAAGTACAAGCGGGAAAAACGGAAGGGAAACTAATCCAGGTTCCTTTTTCCGGAATGATGGCAATTGGTGTGAATGATATCAATGGACATTATGATGATTCCTCTGCAAAGCAGTCGACCTATCATCTTTCCATTAAACGCTCTGCTGTGATGCCGGCTGATGAGTCGACGGCGGATGCTCCAATCGCGGTAACATCACTGCCGTATACATCCCCACAGCAAACGTTAATGGGGGAAAATGGGGATGATGATTACTTTTTTCTTAAGACGAAAAATGAGAATGCTGCGAAAGTAGTGCTCTCGGGAATTGCGGGGATTGATACGAATATTCAAGTCTATAGTCTGTCTGTGGTGGATGAAGAAACGGAAAAAAATGATGAAAACGCCACGGAGGATAATGTCCCGCTTGATCAGCTCCCGCCAATTGCAGCGGCAGATAGTAAAGGAATGGGGGAAGGGGAAACGTTGACATTCCCTGCTCAGCCTAATACAGAATATTTAGTCAAGGTTTCGAGTAAACCAATGCTGGATTTTGCAGATGAAAAAGGGATGGTTCTTGTCGACAAGTCGAGTGAGGAAGCACAGGCATCGCTAGAACCCTACACCGTTAAAATTCAAGGCAAGGTGATACCGCCGGATGAAGATAACAGCGGTAATACGAATCCGGATGGATCTCTTTCTGATTATTATCAATCGATTTTGGATGGCGCTGTTTCATCTCCTGTCGGTAAAACACTTGTTGGCTATTTGCAAACGCCGGATGATGAGGATTGGTATGGGATTAAGCCAACTAAAACGGGAATTTATCAATTTAGTCTGCCTAAGGGATTAGAAGTAAAGCCGTATATTGAAATTGTACATGTGCTGAATGGCAAGGATGAAAATGGCAAGGATGTTGTTGATTTTGATTTAGTTGGAACCAATATGAATGATGCGAACTGGGTATCAGGAGAATTAAGCGATACCATTTTTGCCGGATTAAAAAAGAATGAAACTTATTTGATTCATTTAATGGGGAATCCAATGACAGGGGGAGGTATTTCCCTTAATCCGTATCAATTATCATCAAAGTTATTGATTTCGAATACTGGAGATAAATATGAGGACAATGATACAGTTCCAAAAAATTTGCCGTCCTCAACCGTCCATGGAAATTTTGCAACGCCAAATGATGTGGACATGTTTTATTTAAAAGGGAAGAAATCAAGTACTTACAGTCTGTTATTTGAGGGCGGAAAGCCTAGTGCGGCCTTGCTGAAAAAATATCCAAAAGAGCTATTCTCACAAATTTACGGAGCGGCGATTGTTTACAAGGATGTCAATAAGAACCGGAAAATCGATGGAGCAGATGCCGAAATGGCCAGCGTGATGGCAAAAGGGCTGTTCGAGGGTGCATCAAATAATTACGGCTCCTTTAAAGTGGAAAAGGGAAGTAACTATATTGTCGTCATTATTGGGCTCACGGCGAGTTCTTCTCAAATATCTTTAGTACCGTATAATTTATCAATTGCACCTGTTCCGACAAAAGATGAAGACGCAAAATCGAAAGTGAAGAAAAATGTGCCTTCTAAACCGCTTGCTTTGAAAAAGAAAGGCTCCCATACGCTGATGGCTACTGGCAATTTAAACAGCGGAGTAGGGTATGGCGATGAAGATTGGTATGTGTTGAATGTAAAAGACAAATGGAACGGATATATTTCGGTATCGGGCGGACCTGAGATTGATACGGTCATCTCCCTTTACCATAAAGGTAAAAGAGTCTCCCTTGCTGATTATTATGCTCAAGGGCAATCTGAAGTCATGCGCGTCCATCTCAAAAAAGGAAAATACTATATCAAAGTCAAGGATATTAATGGCAACGCAACAATCAAGCCATATACAATCAAAGTGACAAAATAACAAAAGTAAGGCGGTTAGCTGAGTGCACAATACATGTGCCCAACTAGCCGCTTTTTTTATTTCATACGGTGCCTGTCACCGTTCGTGGACAAAAACATGATTTTGTGCGTCTGAGGTGGACAAAGTTGTAAAAGGGATAAATGTTATTGGTTTATGGGGCATATTAAAGATAAATAGTTCTTGCACAAAATTCTAAAAATAGTTACTATATTGGTAGTAACCAAAACAAACGTTTGTAAGCGTCTACAAGAGGCTGCCGTTTGATATCATCTGGGGGTAATGTATGAAATATGTCATTTCAATTATTGGTCTTCTTTTTGTATTCGGTTTAGCACTATTGGCTAGCAAAGATCGGAAAAGGGTAAGAGTAAAACCGATTATCATCATGGTGGTCATTCAAATTCTTTTGTCCTGGATCCTCTTGAATACCGAAATTGGTTTAATCATTATTCGGGCGATCTCTACTGTTTTCAGTAAATTACTGGAATACGCAAATGAAGGGGTAAGCTTCGTGTTTGGCGGACTGGCGAATAAAGGAGAGGCACCTTTCTTTTTAAATGTGCTGTTGCCCATTGTGTTTATTTCTGTCTTAATCGGGATTTTCCAGTATCTAAAAATTCTCCCCCTTATCATGAAAGGAATTGGACTGGTTCTTAGTAAGGTCAATGGGATGGGGAAATTGGAATCGTATAATGCAGTGGCATCGATGATGGTCGGACAGTCGGAAGTGTTTATTACGGTTAAAAAACAGCTCGGACAGCTGCCGGAGCATCGCTTGTATACTCTTTGTGCCTCCGCGATGTCCACCGTGTCAATGTCGATTGTCGGAGCCTATATGAATATGCTTCAGCCGAAATTTGTTGTTACAGCCCTTGTCCTTAACCTTTTTGGCGGCTTTATCGTTACATCCATTATTAACCCTTATAGGGTGGAACCGAATGAAGATATTTTGGAGATCCATGAAGAAGCGAAACAGTCCTTCTTTGAAATGCTTGGTGAGTATATCCTGGATGGATTTAAGGTGGCCATAATCGTAGGTGCAATGCTAATTGGCTTTGTTGCCTTAATGGCTGCGATTAATAATTTATTTCAATTATTGTTTTCGATTTCCTTCCAGCAAATTTTAGGATATATTTTTGCGCCGGTGGCCTTTATTATGGGAATTACCCCATCTGAAACTGTTCGTGTGGGTGGAATCATGGCGACCAAACTAGTAACAAATGAATTTGTGGCGATGATGGATTTATCGAAAGCGGTAAAAAGTTTTGACCCGCGGACGGTTGGAATTCTCTCGGTATTTTTAGTATCCTTTGCGAATTTTGCCTCAATTGGTATTATTGCAGGTGCGGTTAAAGGGTTAAATGAAAAACAAGGAAATGTCGTCGCCCGCTTCGGTTTAAAACTTCTTTACGGAGCGACACTTGTCAGCGTTCTTTCTGGTGTGATTGTGAGTATTGTCTTATAAAAATCAAACCTAGTGATTTCACTAGGTTTTTTTTATTGAAAAAATCTCTTGCCATAAGGTTTACTAGGGGTTACTATAATGGTAGTAACCAAATGAATAACATTCGAAATATTAACTAATCGAAGGGAGGAGTCACCTCGTGAATTTTAGCATTTATCTTTTAGCGATTGTTTCGTTTGTGGTTGGAATGGCGGAGCTAATTGTTGGCGGGATTCTTGACATCGTCTCAGACGGCTTTGGAATTTCAATTAGTACAGCCGGAGAACTAATCACGGTATACTCGCTTGTTTTTGCGATCGCCTCACCGGTCCTTTTAACAGTAACCGCAAAAATTGAAAGAAAACGGCTGCTGCTTTGGACACTGCTAATATTCTTAATCGGGAATATGATCGCCTTCATCAGCCCTAATTTTATTGTTCTATTTCTTTCAAGAATTATCTCTGCTGCAAGTGGATCTCTATTAGTGGTTCTTTCCGTAACCATTGCTTCAAGTATTGTAAAAGAAGAGTATCGGGCGCGGGCAATTGGGGTCATCTTTATGGGAATCAGCGGATCTCTCGTATTAGGAGTGCCGATTGGACTGGTGATTGGGAATCATTTCGGCTGGCGCTCACCATTTCTGTTTATCGCTGTGCTGACACTGATTTCGATGGCTGGGGTTTATGCCCTTTTAAATAAAATCGAGCCTAGACCTATGATTTCACTAAAACAGCAATTACAAACTTTAAAAAATTCAAAGACATTATCAGCACAATTAACATCTGTTTTATTTCTAACGGGTCATTTAACTCTCTATGCGTACCTGACCCCGTTTTTAAAATCAACCTTACATTTAGATGCAACATGGGTCAGTATTTTTTACTTTATTTTTGGGATCTCGGCAGTGTTTGGCGGTGGCTTTGGCGGCTGGCTGGCCGACAAATGGGGTTCAAAGAAAAGCATTTTAACCATCGTAACCGTATTTGCTGTAACTCTGTTTGTCCTGCCGAATGTTACATCTTCAATTACGATTTTTGTCATCGTGATGATGATTTGGAGTGCGTTAAGCTGGGCCATTACACCGGCACAGCAAAATTATTTAATTGAAACAGCGCCAGAAACATCCGATATCCAGCAGAGCTTGAATAATTCAGCCTTGCATATTGGGATTGCACTAGGCTCCGTAATCGGCGGAATGGTGATTAATCAATATTCAGTTCAAGCGAATGCATCAGTGGGCGGGGTCTTTATCATCTTTGCTTTACTATGTGCCATTTTTTCTATCACAAGAAAACCAACCGAAAATAGACAAGAGGAGGTGAGCATGATGATGGAGTAGGAATATCCACTTCAGCATCATGGCCGAATGAGTGTTCATATCAATGCAAAACAAGGGGAAATTGCAGAAAATATTTTATTACCTGGAGATCCTTTGCGTGCCAAGTATATCGCGGAGACCTTTTTGGAAGATGTGACTTGTTACAATGAAGTGCGCGGTATGCTTGGTTTTACCGGTACGTATAAAGGAAAAAAAGTATCTGTTCAAGGAACAGGGATGGGAATTCCGTCGATATCCATCTATGTGAATGAGTTAATCCGAGAATATGGAGTGAAAAACTTAATTCGTGTAGGTTCCTGCGGGGCAATCCAGAAGGATATAAAGGTCCGGGATGTGGTTCTGGCGATGACATCTTCAACTGATTCGAATACCAACCGCATGGCTTTTCCAGGAATTGATTATGCACCGTGTGCCAACTTTAATCTACTGCATAATGCTTATCAAGCAGGCAGGCAAAAGGGGATGGAACTAAAGGTTGGCAATGTATTGTCAGCGGATGTATTCTACCGGGACAGCATGGATATTGTGAAAAAACTGGCTGATTATGGTGTGCTCGCAGTGGAAATGGAAACCACCGCATTATATACGCTGGCAGCAAAATATGGCGTGAACGCCCTATCGATTTTAACCGTCAGTGATCATATTTTTACCGGGGAAGAAACGACAGCCGAAGAACGCCAAACGACATTTAATGAAATGGTCGTTATTGCGCTGGATGCATTATAAAATAAAGGCAGCGGGTCACAAACCCCGCTGCCATTTTAATATCGAAGCCTCATTAAAAGGTTTTTTATTTCCTCATCCTGCATTAATGTATCTTCAAATCTTTTCGTAATTTTTGCTAAGGCTAAATCATGGTAGAAAAAGTCAGCAAAAAATTTTACAAAGGGTGGTGATTTTGTGATCATTGCCTGCCATGCACCGTTTTCCACACCGGCGAACAAAATTTCCTCTTCATCCGTTATGATTAAGCGGCTATTTTCTAACATTTGATGCTCTTCATTCGGAGACAAAATCGTGAGCGAGGATAACGCGGCCTCCACACTCCCGACAACAAGTGCCTCTACTTTCACACCCGCTTGTTCTTTTTCGAGTAAAACAGGCAGAAAGTCTTGGAAGTCTTCTTCCCAAAGGGAAATTTGTATTGTTTTCTTTGCCTCTTGTAGCAGCTGTTTACATTTTAATTGAATCGAGGAATCGACCTTGAGACTCCACACCCGGTCATCGGTTATTTGTTTTTTTGATGAATTTTGTTTCAAACGATCGATATTGGCTTGGAATTGCTTTGTCAGCATTTCTATGACTAGATTCAACGGCAGCGCCGTATAGAGCTTTTTCTTCTCTGAAACAGAATCCAGCACCAGCCCTTTTTCAATCATCCGCGTCAACACTTCATATACCTTTGCTTTTGGAACCCCGGAGTATTTTACAATTTGAGTGGCATCCAGCGGTTCATCATTGGAGGAAAGGATCTCATAAACCTTACTTTCATACTGTGAAAAACCAAACTTTTGCAGCATCATTCTGACCTCATTTTTAGAAAAGTTCATCTATATTGTCTTAATCATATTAGAATACAGAATTTTTGTAAAATCAAACCGCAGCAGTTGTAATCATTACTCTATTATAGTAATCGCTTCTTTTTGGGGAGTATTTTCTCTTCATAATAAGGATCTGCAGATTCTACTATAAATCGGAAGATATCTTCTGCAGCATTTGAATTGATAAATTCCTGCTGGCATTTCTTCATTATCTTTAGTTTTTCACCGTTATTTTCAAGCAATGTGTTTATGGTATTTTTAATATCATGCGGATTTTTACATACCACTCCTAAATTTAATTTTTCAACAAAAGCAGGATTATCTTCCTCTTGACCTGGTAAGGCACCTGTAATGATAAGAGGAGTTGCAGTAGCAATCGCCTCAAACATTACATTAGGACTGCCTCTAGTAAAAATGATATCAGAAGCTAACATTAGGTCCTGAATGTTTTTGATAAAACCGTAAATCTCCACTTTCTCTCCATATTGACTTTTAAGCAATTTTTCTAGCTTAATTCTTTGTTTTTCATTTCTTCCAGCTACAATTTTTACTGAGCAATCAAAATGATTAAGCAAGGTTTGAGCGATCTTTTTCATATTTCCAACGCCTTCACCTCCGCTCATAATTAGGCATGTGAAGGGTTGTTCTTTCTTATAATGAACTTTTTCTATTTTATTTTTTTTGAAAAATTTAGAACGGACTGGAAATCCTAAAACTTTTATTTTCTTATCTGGAATACCATATTCTAAACACCTGTGACGAGCTTCAAACGTGGGGCTGATAATATAATCTGCCCGCAGATCAGCCCATAGAGGATAAATATTTACAAGATCTGCAATAAGCGTAATAAAAGGTATTTTGAGATGCTGTTTTTCTAAGATGTTTAAGATAGAACCATTAAAATTAGGATGAACAGATAAAATCATATCAGGTTTTACTTCATCCAATAATTTTTGAAGGTTATCTCTGATAAGAACTTCTAAAAAATCGTTAAGGTACGAAGGATTAATAGCTGATAATTTCCATAAATACTTCCATAAATTCTCTGAATTTCTTGTAAGGGGTCCATACATTTTGCCGATATTCAGTAGAAATGGTCCACCGAGCGAAAAGCCATCTACAACATGAATTTTAACGTTAGGATGAAATTCAGTTTTTTCACATAAAGACTCTGTTATGCTTTTATGACCTTGACCGGTATAATCGGAAGAAATAATAAGTACAGTTTTCCCCATGTTATCAGCCTCTCATAATGACCTAGTAAAACCATAACAAAATAAGAATAATTTCATAGTTGAATAATGTAAAAACCATGTTAAGTTTTAACAAACCTAGTCAAGGAATTTACTAATTTGAATCGAAGCGTTTTAAATCTCTAAGCACCTTTTTGTATTGTTTTAAGGAATGTAATTTCCCTATAAAACTATTTTTGTTTTTGAGGTCAGATGAAATGAACATAATTGCAAGTGCAGGGAAAAATTTATTTGTGCGAAATCTTACATCCTTCCAATAAACATAAAATCCCTTTTTTCTTTTCTTAACAAAAGGATAGGCAAAGTGTGTACTTGATAAAAAGTCTAAAACGGAAGGGTCATTTCTACTCTCTTCAACTAATTCTGGAAGGTCAATTTTTTTAGAGAGAGTGTGGTCAATAAAAAGATCATTCTTTAAGTAAACTCCAAATAATAAATCTTCCTTTGTCTCAATGATAACGTCCCATTTAAACATAGTCATTCTTGGAATTAATTTTAAACGAACTGCATTTTTAAAATGATTTTGTAAGTGTCTTTTTATTAAAAGGGAGGAAAGTGCTCGAATAACAAGGTATATGAGGATGAGAATATAAATGATTAGAAAAGTTTTCCCTGCCATATAGAAGGGGAGTAAGCTGATTCCTAGAACATGAAGGAATAAAATATAAGGATCGACCAACGGGATGGAATCAAAGGCAATCCATTTACGAGAAAAAGGCAGTAAAACCTGCGTACCGTGCACATTAAATAAATCCAAAAAGACATGTACCAATACGGCTATAAGTGTCCAAAAATACAGGTGGAGAAATGAAGTGTTTGAAAAAAAAAGGTAGATGACGCTTGAGACAACAATACTCCATATTGGAATAGCAGGGAGTGAATGAGAAAAGCCTCGATGATTTCGGAGATAGCTGCCTTTTCCCTTTAAGCGACAAATAAAGTCAAAATCAGGTGCATTTGAACCAATGATGGTCCCTGCAATGACAGCATTGGATAGGATGGGTTGATTTGCGATTGCCGGGTCGACTTGAGCTAGAGCACCTAATCCTATACCGATGATTACGTGAGAAAATGTGTCCATTTGACCACTCTCCAAATAATAAAGTTACTTTTATTATATTGAAGAAATTGTGATTTCAAGATTAATCAACTATTAAAAGTATGTAAAGAGTTTGTAAGAGCCACTAATAAAAGGGGAGCATTATCCCCTTTTATTAATGGCTCTTTGGTTTGTTTAAAGCGGGTAGATTTCAGAGTTTAGTGAAATTAAAGAATAACAAATACCGTAAATAGAATAGCCAATGCAATTCGATAATAAGCAAACACGGTTAGACCAATTTTTTGAATTAATTTAAGGAACACGACAGCAACAACCATCGCAACAACAAAAGCCGTAATAAAACCGATGGCAAACATGGGGATGTCGCTTGTATGAAGAAAATCCAAACTCTTAATTAAGTCCAAGCCGGTCGCACCTACCATAATGGGGAGAGCGACTAAAAAGGAAAATTCGGCAGCCGTTCGATGATTTGCTCCAACTAAAAGTCCTCCTGAAATAGTGGATCCCGCTCGAGAAAAACCAGGGATCACAGCTAAGCATTGAAAAAGTCCAATGGCTAATGCTTGTTTGTACGTCAATTCATCAACTGTATTAGAGGTGAATTTTCCATGTCTTTTTTCTGCGAATAACATTAAAATAGCACCAGCAATAAGGCTATAAACTACAACCTTCGGTGAAAAGAGCTGAGTTTTTATAAAATCATGCAGTACCAAACCGGCAATTGCCGCAGGTATAACTCCTAATATGATGTGGATAGCATCTAATTTCTTAGCTGGTTTTCCAATCGTACTGAAATTTAATAGAGATAAATATCTTTTCCAATACAGTACTAAGATCGCAAGCATTGAGCCAAGTTGAATCACAACCTCAAAGGTATTGGCCTTTTGACCTTTAAATCCTAATAAGTTCCCTACTAAAATTAAATGCCCGGTGGAGGATACAGGCAAATATTCTGTTAAACCTTCTACGATTCCTAAAATAAAAGCGATGAGATTCTCATGCATTTTTCTTAATCCCTTCATTGGTCAATTTGTATAAGGAAGTATAGTCTCATCTCTATTGTTATTTCAACCCTAATTACAAGAAAATTACATAATCTTAATATTCCATTTAGTTTGGGTCTTTTTTACTCAAAAATCGATTAATGGAAGAAATACGTTAGTTTTTTGAAATAGAGGGAATTATATAATCAATTACCAATCATGAAAACCAGGAAGTGAAAGTATGTCAGAGACAGATATATCGAAATATGAAAAGAAAATTATAATCCGTAATATACGTGTGGATGATATTGATGCCATTATCGCCTTGGGGAAGGTTTGTTTCCCTAACATGGAGCCGTGGACAAGGGAGCAATTATTAAGCCATATTCGAATTTTCCCCGATGGTCAGTTTTGTGTGGAATATGAGGACAAGATTGTTGGTTCTTGTTCCAGTCTAATCGTTAATTTTGATGAATATGATGACCAGCACACATGGGATGTCATCACGGACAACGGGTATATTACCAATCATGACCCGGATGGATTTAATTTATATGGGATCGAAGTGATGGTCGACCCCGAATATCGCAGGATGAAATTAGGAGCCCGCCTTTATGAGGCACGCAAGGACCTTGCTGTTCGGTTAAATCTAAAAAGTATTATTATCGGCGGAAGAATTCCAAATTACCACAAATATAAGGAAGAAATGACAGCCCGTGAATATGTTGCGGCCGTTGAGAAGCATAGTATCTACGACCCGGTATTGTCCTTCCAGCTCCTTCAAGGATTTACAATTAAACGGATTAACACAAGGTATCTGCCAGATGATAAAGCGTCGGATTCCATGGCAACCCTGATGGAATGGAATAATGTTGATTATCGTCCAAAGTCCAAACGAATCTATCGAACAGCGTTTCCCATTCGAATTTGTGCCGTGCAGTATATGATGAAGAAAATTGATTCGTTTCAGGATTTTAGCCGGCAGGTCGAATACTATGTAGATGTTGCGGCGGATTTTGGATCTGATTTTGCTGTCTTTCCAGAGATTTTTACGACTCAGTTGATGTCCTTTCTCGAAGAAAAACGCCCCGATCAAGCAGTTCGGAAACTTGCTACCTATACAAATCAGTATATTGAACTGTTTACACAACTTGCTGTGAGATACAATATCAACATTATTGGCGGATCACATTTTGTTGAGGAGAATGGTGATTTATACAATATTGGTTTTCTATTCCGCCGCGATGGTACAATTGAGAGACAGTCCAAACTTCATGCAGCACCGGATGAACGTAAATGGTGGGGAATATCAGAAGGAAAGGATATCAATGTGTTTGACACTGATTGCGGTAAAATTGCTATCCAGATTTCTTATGATGTGGAATTTCCGGAGCTTGCAAGGATTGCCGTGGATAAAGGAGCAAACATCATTTTTGTGCCTTTTTGTACGGAGGATCGCCAGGCCTACCTCCGCATTCGCTGCTGTGCTCAGGCACGTGCCATTGAGAATCAGGTATATACCTGTATTGCTGGAACGGTCGGCAATTTAACACATGTAGAAAATATGGATATTCAATATGCGCAATCCGGGATTTACTCGCCTTCCGATTTTGAGTTTGCCAGAGACGGGATTGTCGGGGAATGTGACGCAAATATTGATACAGTCGTAGTCGGTGACGTTGACCTTGAGAAACTGAGGCGCTCTCGAAATTCCGGGTCCCTTAGGCAATTGCGGGATCGAAGACATGATTTATATCGAGTGGAATGGAAAAATCTAAGCTAAATAAGCTGCTCCCAGTGTTGGGGGCAGCTATATTTTATAAACTTGATGTCGAAAAAACTACACCGAAGGGGATTTGGCCCTTTTCCGACTGATGCATGCGCTTACTCTTTTCGTATAACCGTGGTATCATATGAATAGTAAAAAAGTTATTGCAACATTATGATTTTAATAGCGGGGAAGGAAGAAATTCAGTTGAATTATAATAAAGACTTTGCCGTAATCAATGCCTCAACAAATGTAAGGGAAGCCTTGGATACGATAATTCAAGCTAGTATCCGGTTATTAGTTATAGAATCAGAAGGAAAGCCTGTCGGAGTCTGTGACAGCTTTCACCTATTAATGCAAAAAGACCAGCCTGAACAAAAAGTAGTTTTTCATACGGATTTTATCCTAACAACCAGCAAGGATATCTTTTCTCTTGCCAATGATAATTTCTCATATGCCCTTATTGAGGATGATACTGGGGAGATAATCGGTTGGATGGATCAGAAGTCAGTGGAAATTGATCATCTAAAACAAGCATATTCGAAAGACCTAGGAGCCATAACGACCGATTTGGAAGCAATTGTTGATTCGATATATGATGAAGTTTTAGTTGTTGACAGTCTTGGAAAAATCATTCGGGTTTCCAATCGAAGCACCCATCAATTATGGGGAGTAGACCCTGAAACGGTTATTGGTCAAAATATTTTAGAACTTGAAGAAAAGGGCTGGTTTAAGCCTTCTGTTACAAGAAAAGTATTGGAGGAAAAGAAGAAAATTTCGATTGTCCAGCATAACCGCTTGGGCAGGAAAATACTAGCCGTCGGGAACCCGGTTTTTAATCAAAAAAATGAATTAGAACGAATTGTGATTGCTTCCCGTGATATTACAGCCGTTAAAAAATTAGAGGAAGAACTTGAAGAGGCGAAAACATTAAAAGAAAAATATCGCAAAGAGGTAGATATCTTAAAGAAAGTTCAGCATGGAAATGAGAAGAAGATTATCTATCAATCTGAACAAATTAAAAATTTAATGTTTGAGGTCGAACGGGTGGCCCGAGTTGAATCAACGGTTACCTTATATGGAGAATCAGGGGTAGGGAAAGAGCTGTTTGCTCAAGCCATCCATCAGCTGAGCCCAAGAGCGGAAAATCCATTTATTCGCATTAATTGCGGGTCCATCCCTGAAAATTTATTGGAGAGCGAGCTATTTGGCTATGAAAAAGGTGCCTTTACCGGCGCCCTAAGCAACGGAAAAAAGGGCTTGTTCGAATTAGCCAATGAAGGAACTCTTTTTTTAGATGAGATTGGCGAGTTACCGCTTAATTTACAGGTAAAGCTTTTAAGGGCGATACAAGAACGCGAGATTATGAAAATTGGCGGCAGCAAAGCAATCCCGATTAATATTCGAATTATTACGGCAACCAATAAAAATTTGGAGGAAATGGTTTCGCAGGGAACCTTCCGCGAGGATTTATTTTATCGAATTCATGTTATTCCGTTATTTATTCCACCATTAAGGGAAAGAATCGCAGATATTGAACCTATTGTTTACCATTTCCTTGAATATTATAATGAAAGATTTTCGTCGAAGAAATATTTTTCAGAGGATGCAATGGAAGTGTTAAAAACATATAAGTGGCCAGGGAATATCCGGCAGCTGCAAAATGTAACAGAACGGGCCATGGTGGTTACGGCGGAGCAAATGATTACTGCCAATGACCTTGTGAAAATATTGGACAATCGTCAGAAAAACCAACATCCTGTAGAAGTGCATACCATTATCCCCCTTCAGCATGCAGTCCAGGATACGGAAAGACAGCTGCTTCAATTAGCTTTATTGAAATATAAGACGCTAACAAAAGTGGCAGAAGTGTTAGAGGTGAGTCAACCGACTATCAGCAGACTTTATAATAAACTGAAGAACAGTCTTCAGGTTCGTTAAAAAATAGTACAATTGTTTTTCTAATATAGCTGAACGAGCAGTTCATTCATTTTTGAATAATATTCATTCAAAAATGAATGAACTGTCGTTTTATATCTATAAACATAGTTGATATGTCGATATTTAAAGGATTGGCACGAAATATGCATATTAGAATAATAGGGATAGTTTAAAAGTATAAGGGTAGAGGGAAAGTTGTACTGCCATAATAAGTGAGGGAGGAATCAAAGCCACGGCTATAACTTTCTGACTATTCCGATAAGGGTGACTAGTCAAATAGATAGCGTTTACAAAAAAATGAACGTTATCTTATAAGTTTTACGACAACTTAAGGGGGAACATATATGGAAAAACAAGAGGTATCGTTTGAACGATCACTTACATTAACACATCTAGTTTTATTTGGACTTGCTTATTTAGCTCCGATGATTGTGTTTGGAATCTATGGGACGGTTGCAGAAGTAACCCATGGACTTGAGGCAAGCGCTTATTTGGTTGCCTTAATTGCAATGTTTTTTACTGCCTTCAGCTATACGCATATGGTTAAAGCTTATCCTGTTGCCGGATCTGCCTATACCTATACACGTAAATCTCTTAATTCACACCTCGGATTTATGGTCGGCTGGGCTACCCTGCTCGATTATGTCTTTATACCAATGGCCATCTGGCTGATTGGAAGTGCTTATTTGAATGCGGCATTTCCTTCTGTACCATCATGGTTATGGATCCTCTTATTTATATTTGTTACAACCGCAATCAATATTCTTGGAATCAAATTAAGTACCAAGGTTAACTTTCTTATGATGGTGTTTCAATTTTTAGTTATTGCACTATTTATTATTTTAAGTATTAAAAGCGTATTAGGCGGTGGCGGCGCCGGTACACTTCTTTCCGTAAGCCCGTTCGTGAATACTCATGTTTCGTTTTCATTTGTCCTGGCTGGAGCATCAATTGCCTGCTACTCATTCTTAGGTTTTGATGCCATTTCAACCTTTACCGAAGAAACAAGAAATCCTGAAAAAACTATCCCAAGAGCCATCATTTTGACAACTGTTATCGGTGGATTGATTTTTGTTGTTTCTACCTATTTCACTCATTTAGCTCACCCGGATTTTACGCATTTCAAAGCGGTAGATTCTGCAGGGTTTGAAATTGCCAAGCAAATAGGCGGGAACTTATTTAGCGCCATTTTCTTAGCAGGGATTATTATCGCCCAGTTTGCTTCAGGAATTTCCGCTCAAGCAAGTGCATCAAGATTGCTGTATGCAATGGGCCGCGATTCCGTACTTCCGAAAAAAATCTTTGGCTATCTCCATCCAAAGTTTAAAACACCTGTACTGAATATTCTTGTTGTCGCTGTGATTGGGTTACTGTCATTAAAGCTAAGTGTGTCAACATCCACTTCATTTATAAACTTTGGTGCGTTTATTGCCTTTATTTTAGTAAACGTTTCCGTTATTGCTCACTTTTATATAAAAGGCGGTAAACGGACAGGAAAAGAAAAGATTTTCTATTTATTATTTCCTGCCATAGGATGCTGCTTCGATATTTGGCTGTTTGTAAATCTTGATAAAAATGCACTAATTTTAGGCGGTACTTGGGCAGTAATCGGATTTGTCTATCTACTTGTTCTTACAAAAATGTTTAAAAAGCAGCCGCCGGAAATGCATTTTGAGGAAATGGATGAGGCTGTATAAGGATGAAAATAAGGGAAGGGCATGGATGAAGCCCCTCTTTTATCGCTAATGGGAGGCATATAAGTGGAAGCAAACTATAGAATTGCACTCGCACAGCTGGCTGTGGCGGATGGAAATAAAGAAGAAAATTTGATGAAAATGGAATCTGCCATTAAGAGTGCGTGGAAGGAATCGGCAGATCTCTTGATTTTACCGGAATTAAACCTGACCGGCTTAGTCTCGAAGGACCAATTGACAGGAATAGCGGAGCCGCGCGAAGGGGAGAGCTTTAACCGGATTCAACGTATGCTGGCAGATTACCCTGTATCTGTACTGTATTCTTTTCCAGAGTATGTCTCTGAAGAGGAAATCTATATAACCTCCTGCTTGGTAGGCAAGGACGGCGAGGCATTGGCTTATTATCGTAAAACACATCTCTTTACTGAAGAAAATGAACTATTCAGCAAGGGGAACGAGCTTATAGCCTTTAGCCAAGACGGCCTTTCATTGGGGTTTCTCACCTGCTATGATATTGAATTTCCTGAGCCGGCAAGGGCACTTGCATTACAAGGGGTAAATTTCTTAATCGTGAATTCGGCCAATATGGCACCATACGAATATATCCATCGCTTATTTATTCAGTCGAGAGCACTCGAAAATCAAATCTTTGTGGTTTACTGTAATCGAATCGGGGCAAATTCAAAATATGAGTATCATGGGCAAAGTGCAGTCATTGGGCCGGATGGAAAAATCATTATGGAAATTGCTGACGATGTTGAAACGGTGCAAATCATTGATCTTTCTTTCGAGAACTTTAAAAAACCTAGCGCTGTTTTTGACTATTTATCTGACAGGAGAAGAGAACTCTATTAATCCATTTAATTATGAATAGCGAATATTCATTTTTGAATAATATTTCTCTGTGATTGATTGTAAACAGGGAATTTAGCACTTGGCACACTTCTTGCATTATAGATTAGTAGTTGAATAAATTGATAAAGGGGATAATAACATGAGCACAACAACAAAAACAATTGAACTGAAAACATCCATTCCAGGGCCAAAAGCTGAAGCCCTTTTAGAAAGAAGAGCAAATAATGTACCGGTAGGAGTATCGAATAATGTGCCATCCTTTGCAGCAAAAGGTAATGGAGCAATCTTAGAAGATGTGGACGGAAATGTTTATATTGATTTAGCTGGAGCGATTGGTACACAAAATACAGGTCATTGCCCGCCAAAAGTGGTTGAAGCATTAACAGAGCAAATTCAAAAGTATCTTCACCCAGGCTTTAACGTGATGATGTACGAACCATATATTGAACTTGCTGAAAAGTTAAACGAAATTACACCTGGTTCCCATGCGAAAAAGACCTTTTTCCTAAACAGCGGTGCAGAAGCAGTTGAAAATGCAGTGAAAATTGCTCGTAAATATACAGGAAGAAAGGCTATTCTCTCTTTTGACCGTGCCTTCCATGGTAGAACACTGCTGGCAATGTCATTAACAAGTAAAGTGAAACCTTACAAATTTGGTTTTGGTCCATTTGCACCGGATACGTATAAAGTACGCTACCCTTATTATTATCGTGCACCATTCGGTGTAAGCCAGGAAGAGCTTGATGCAAATCTATTACATCAACTTGAGGACTTTTTCAAATCTGAAGTTCCTGCAGAAGAAATTGCAGCGATTATTATGGAACCCGTTCAAGGTGAAGGCGGATTTATTGTTCCGTCCAAGACATTTGTACAAGGCGTGAAACGGATTTGTGAACAAAATGGTATTCTATTTATTGCAGATGAAATCCAAACCGGTTTTGGACGTACAGGGAAAATGTTCGCGATTGAACACTTTGATGTTGTTCCAGACCTGATGACTATGTCAAAATCAATCGCTGCGGGGCTGCCACTCAGTGCTGTAACAGGCCGTGCGGAAATTATGGATGCAGCAGCACCAGGAGAAATTGGCGGTACGTATGGCGGAAGTCCGCTTGGTTGTGTGGCTGGCTTAAAGGTGATTGAAACAATTGAAGAAGATCAGTTACTTGACCGTGCAAATGTGATTGGAGAAAAAATCATCTCCCGTTTCAACAGCTTAAAAGAAACATATGATGTAATCGGCGATGTCCGTGGTTTAGGGGCAATGTGTGCGGTTGAGCTTGTAAAAGATCCGCAAACGAAGGAGCCTGACAAAGATTTAACGAATAAACTTGTTGCAGAATGCCAAAAGCAAGGGGTAATTGTGCTAAGTGCAGGTTTATACGGCAATGTACTTCGCTTCCTTTCTCCGCTTGTGATTACAGATGAGCAATTAGATGAGGCGCTTGATACAATTGAATCCATTTTTAAAAAATTGGTTTAAAGAATAGGAGTGTTCTAGATGAAAAAGCATCTTTTAATAGATGGACAATGGAAGGAAACGAAAGAGTACCGTCCGTTATACAGCCCTTACAATAATGAACTCCTGGCTGAAATTGCCTATGCTGATGCTCAGGATGTAGATGATGCGATTGCAGCTGCTGAGAAAGCAAGACCTGTTATGGCAAAAATGCCGGCACATCAACGTGCATCGATTTTAGAAAAATTAGTCGAGCTTTTAACGAAAAATGAAGAAGAATGTACCCGTTTGCTCGCACTTGAAGCAGCAAAGCCTTGGACGACAGCAAAGGCTGAGGTAGCGCGGACAATCATGACCTATAAATTTGCAGCAGAAGAAGCAAGACGTATTCATGGGGAAACGATTCCGTTGGATGCAGCCCCAGGGGGAGAAGGCCGGATTACGTTTACGTTAAGGGAGCCAGTCGGCGTAGTAGCAGCGATTACTCCATTTAACTTTCCAATGAATTTAGTGGCTCATAAAGTCGGTCCAGCGATTGCAGCAGGGAATACAGTCGTATTGAAGCCGGCATCACAAACACCGTTAACTTCCATTTTCTTAGCGGAACTGCTTCAGGAAGCGGGCTTACCTGATGGCGCAATCAATGTGGTAACAGGAAGCGGAAGTGTTGTCGGTGACCGCTTAATCCAGGATGACCGTGTAAAAGTAATTACCTTTACAGGCAGCCCTGCGGTAGGAATTGGTCTCCGCAATAAAGCAGGATTAAAGAAGGTAACCCTTGAACTTGGCTCCAACTCAGCGCTAATCGTTGATAAAGGTGTCGATATTGATTCGATTATCCCAAGAACCGTTACTGGTGCCTTCTCCTTTGCCGGACAGGTTTGTATTTCATTGCAAAGGGTTTATGTCCATGAGGACCTTTATGGGGAGTTTACCGAAAAATTCATTGCCCAAACGAAGACGTTGAAACTCGGCAGTCCGCTGGATCCGGAAACAGATGTTTCTGCAGTTATTAGTCCGAAAGATGCAGAAAGAGCGGTTTCGTGGATTGAGGAAGCAAGACAGTCTGGCGCCGTTGTAGCTGCAGGAGGCGGACGTGATGGCAATATCGTTGAGCCAACCGTTCTATTAAATGTTGATCCGAAACAAAAGGTTTCTTGCCAAGAGGTATTTGCACCAATTGTCTTGATTAACAAAGTTGCTTCCGTTGAAGAAGCTATTGCCTATGTGAATGATTCAAGATACGGACTTCAAGCGGGAATCTACACAAATGACATCTTTAAAGCACTTCATGCAGCCGAAGAACTAGAAGTAGGCGGCGTCATGATCAACGACATCCCAACCTTCCGCGTCGACCACATGCCATACGGCGGCGTAAAAGAAAGCGGAATCGGACGCGAAGGTCTAAAGTACGCAATTGAAGAAATGACAGAAATGAAATTAATCAGCATTAAAAAATAGAGTGTGAATTAGACAAAATTCGGGTGGTGCCACCACCCGAATTTTTCATTTTTGTTGGTTCAGTTGTTTAATCCCGTCTTGCTGGATAAGGAGATCAGATATTTCAATCTCTTGATGTACTTCTTTGAGGTCTTTTTCGCAGGCACTAAGGTTAATCTTTTTATTTGTTTTTACTTAATAGCATGAACTGGAATTGACCTGCCCTTCATTTGGAGCTATGTATAGATAATCATCGTTCATAAAACTGCCAACCCGTTGAACGGCTTGCCCTTTTTCCTTGTTAAGTAAATTTCCCCCAAGCATATACAGGGGATTCTTGTTAATCCCAAGAAGATGCAAAAGGGTCGGGGCAAAATCAATTTGGGAACCAGTTTTTGCTACCACACTTCCTATTTGTTGAGGAATGTGGATAAGAAGTGGGATTACCCTCCGTAAATTTATATTGTACCACCGGATTAAAGTCCGGACTTTTTGACTTTTAAAAACTTCATCATATCCCCATTTTCCGTCATTAAAGCATTGTCGTGATCCCCATAGAAAACAATAACTGAAGTCTCCCATAGACCTTCCTTTTTCAGTTGGTCAACAAAAGTACCAACAGCCTCGTCAACAAAGTGAACGCCGTTAAGGTAATTCTGAAACATTTTCTCATTGTAACCCGCTGTATTTAATTTTTTATACTTTTCGGGTATTACATATGGATGATGATTCGTTAAGGCAATCATCGTCGCTTGAAAAGGTTTCTTTAACTCCTTCATTTTTTCAAGACTTTGTAAAAAGAAATCCTTATCATTGACCGCCCAACCAACTACTTCACCAGTAAAATCCTTTTCGGTATAGAAATGATTGAAACCAAAATGATTATAAACGGTATTTCGATTCCAAAATCCTCCCTTATAGGGATGAAACGCAGCGGTATCATAACCGTTTGACCTTAAGATTCCCGGTAAGGCATCATACGTATTTAACGGGATGTTTCATGTAAACAGAACCTGTCAATAACGGGTGAAGGGAGGTGTTCATAAGAAATTCAGCATCTGAGGTTCTTCCTTGCGAGGAAACATCATAAATGTTTGGGAACCAAAACATCTCATTTTTTAATTTATTAAGATGAGGGGTAATCTCTTGCCCGTTAATGCTCCTATCAATCGCAAAGGATTGCATCGACTCTAATTGAACAATGATAACATTTTTTCCTTTTGCGATTCCTTTTAAGGGAGTCGAGAAAGAGCGACTCTCCGATTTTGTCTTCAGCAAATCATGAATATTCTTTTCTTCGTCTTTTGAAAATTTCTTTTTACTCAAGATGGATTCAGCATATACTTTTAGATCGTAACCGTGGTAGCCTAACAGACCCAGCACTCCATAAACCCGCTCATTTGAAAACTGCTTTTCAAACAAATAGCCCCCGCCGTTAGTAAGCCATTTGTTAATAGGATAACAGGTAAATTATATACCTAACGAAAAAAGCGAAATTCCAACGATAAGACTAGTTTTGGAAGGGAATTTTTCCTTTTTTCTATAGATGAGTGGGACTAGAACTAAAAACGGAATTAGAAGAATGCTATCAGCGAATAAAAGTAATTCTTCCTTCGAGAATAACTCCCCGATACTTTCCGTTAAACTGGTAACCTGCCCGATTGATTTAAAAGTGTTACGGAAGTGAGGTCATCGAAATAGCGAAAATAGATTAAATCACAAAAAACGATAAAACTGAGAAGGGTAGAAGTGAACCATAGGGTATACAACCGTGCTTTTGGTTGTAAAAAAAGGATCCAAGAAAATACTAATAACACACATCCAGCACTGACCATTAATATCCCTGGCTTAAATCATTAAAAGTCCCCTTACCTTTTAAAAATCAATATACTCCCTGCCAATAAATCCTAGGATCATTCATTGGATAAAACCATTTTCCGTTAATTTCCGAGAACCGCTGCATCTTATAAATAAAAAACAACACTACAAAAAGGAAAAGGATATAAGTTGAAAATTCGATTAATTTATTTTTCATTTTTCTCACCATAAATAATGTTTGCTAAATTTTTGATAAAAAACCACTATCGATAATAAAATAATAAAGAAGATGTCTATGTGCTTGTTTACCTAAACAATCTAGCTTGAGCTGATAGTTTAACTCTGTTAGCAGGCAGTATAAGAGGAATAATTATTTTTCCGATTTTAAATCTAAAAAAATATATTGACGAATGTGTTTTAATGTTATATTCTAATTAAGTCGCTTCGGAAGTGAGTGAAACAAAAATTATTCAAAAATAACTTTTTGTTGACTTGCCTCAAACGAAATGATATAATAAATCTTGTCGCTTAAACAAGCGGTAAGGAAAATTTGTTCTTTGAAAACTAAACAAACAAAAACGTCAACAAACAATAATAATCATGTTTCTTCTATTATATAGAGAACATGAGCCAACGTAACAAATGAGCTATATCAACTTTCTTGGAGAGTTTGATCCTGGCTCAGGACGAACGCTGGCGGCGTGCCTAATACATGCAAGTCGAGCGAATCAATAGGAGCTTGCTCCTGTTGATTAGCGGCGGACGGGTGAGTAACACGTGGGCAACCTGCCTGTAAGACTGGGATAACTTCGGGAAACCGGAGCTAATACCGGATAATCCTTTTCCTCTCATGAGGAAAAGCTGAAAGTCGGTTTCGGCTGACACTTACAGATGGGCCCGCGGCGCATTAGCTAGTTGGTGAGGTAACGGCTCACCAAGGCGACGATGCGTAGCCGACCTGAGAGGGTGATCGGCCACACTGGGACTGAGACACGGCCCAGACTCCTACGGGAGGCAGCAGTAGGGAATCTTCCGCAATGGACGAAAGTCTGACGGAGCAACGCCGCGTGAGCGATGAAGGCCTTCGGGTCGTAAAGCTCTGTTGTTAGGGAAGAACAAGTATCGGAGTAACTGCCGGTGCCTTGACGGTACCTAACCAGAAAGCCACGGCTAACTACGTGCCAGCAGCCGCGGTAATACGTAGGTGGCAAGCGTTGTCCGGAATTATTGGGCGTAAAGCGCGCGCAGGCGGTCCTTTAAGTCTGATGTGAAAGCCCACGGCTCAACCGTGGAGGGTCATTGGAAACTGGGGGACTTGAGTGCAGAAGAGGAAAGCGGAATTCCACGTGTAGCGGTGAAATGCGTAGAGATGTGGAGGAACACCAGTGGCGAAGGCGGCTTTCTGGTCTGTAACTGACGCTGAGGCGCGAAAGCGTGGGGAGCAAACAGGATTAGATACCCTGGTAGTCCACGCCGTAAACGATGAGTGCTAAGTGTTAGAGGGTTTCCGCCCTTTAGTGCTGCAGCTAACGCATTAAGCACTCCGCCTGGGGAGTACGGCCGCAAGGCTGAAACTCAAAGGAATTGACGGGGGCCCGCACAAGCGGTGGAGCATGTGGTTTAATTCGAAGCAACGCGAAGAACCTTACCAGGTCTTGACATCCTCTGACACTCCTAGAGATAGGACTTTCCCCTTCGGGGGACAGAGTGACAGGTGGTGCATGGTTGTCGTCAGCTCGTGTCGTGAGATGTTGGGTTAAGTCCCGCAACGAGCGCAACCCTTGATCTTAGTTGCCAGCATTCAGTTGGGCACTCTAAGGTGACTGCCGGTGACAAACCGGAGGAAGGTGGGGATGACGTCAAATCATCATGCCCCTTATGACCTGGGCTACACACGTGCTACAATGGATGGTACAAAGGGCTGCGAAACCGCGAGGTTTAGCCAATCCCATAAAACCATTCTCAGTTCGGATTGTAGGCTGCAACTCGCCTACATGAAGCCGGAATCGCTAGTAATCGCGGATCAGCATGCCGCGGTGAATACGTTCCCGGGCCTTGTACACACCGCCCGTCACACCACGAGAGTTTGTAACACCCGAAGTCGGTGGGGTAACCGTAAGGAGCCAGCCGCCTAAGGTGGGACAGATGATTGGGGTGAAGTCGTAACAAGGTAGCCGTATCGGAAGGTGCGGCTGGATCACCTCCTTTCTAAGGATAATGCAGTCCTTATGGACTGATAAGATGTTGACCGTTTCTTGTTTGTTTAGTTTTGAGGGAGCAATTCTCTCAAAGCTTTTTTAAATCGTTCTTTGAAAACTAGATAATCGTAAGAAGAAGTAACCAAGTAAAAACCGAGTAATCGCCATTTTAGTTTTTCTCTCTAATTTTAGAGTAAAACCTTTTAGGTTAAGTTAGAAAGGGCGCACGGTGAATGCCTTGGCACTAGGAGCCGATGAAGGACGGGACTAACACCGATATGCTTCGGGGAGCTGTAAGTAAGCTTTGATCCGGAGATTTCCGAATGGGGGAACCCACTGTTCGTAATGGAGCAGTATCTTTATCTAAATACATAGGATAATGAAGGCAGACCCGGGGAACTGAAACATCTAAGTACCCGGAGGAAGAGAAAGCAAACGCGATTCCCTGAGTAGCGGCGAGCGAAACGGGAACAGCCCAAACCGAAAGGCTTGCCTTTCGGGGTTGTAGGACACTCAACATGGAGTTACAAAGGAACGGGGTAGATGAAGCGATCTGGAAAGGTCCGTCATAGAAGGTAAAAACCCTGTAGTCGAAACTTCGTTCCCTCCTGAGTGGATCCTGAGTACGGCCGGACACGTGAAATCCGGTCGGAAGCAGGGAGGACCATCTCCCAAGGCTAAATACTCCCTAGTGACCGATAGTGAACCAGTACCGTGAGGGAAAGGTGAAAAGCACCCCGGAAGGGGAGTGAAATAGTTCCTGAAACCGTGTGCCTACAAGTAGTCAGAGCCCGTTTATGGGTGATGGCGTGCCTTTTGTAGAATGAACCGGCGAGTTACGATTACATGCAAGGTTAAGTTGATGAGACGGAGCCGCAGCGAAAGCGAGTCTGAATAGGGCGTTTGAGTATGTGGTCGTAGACCCGAAACCAGGTGATCTACCCATGTCCAGGGTGAAGTCCAGGTAACACTGGATGGAGGCCCGAACCCACGCACGTTGAAAAGTGCGGGGATGAGGTGTGGGTAGCGGAGAAATTCCAATCGAACTTGGAGATAGCTGGTTCTCTCCGAAATAGCTTTAGGGCTAGCCTCACGAAGTAAGAGTCTTGGAGGTAGAGCACTGTTTGGACTAGGGGCCCTCATCGGGTTACCGAATTCAGACAAACTCCGAATGCCAATGACTTATCCGTGGGAGTCAGACTGCGAGTGATAAGATCCGTAGTCAAAAGGGAAACAGCCCAGACCACCAGCTAAGGTCCCAAAGTATACGTTAAGTGGAAAAGGATGTGGAGTTGCTTAGACAACCAGGATGTTGGCTTAGAAGCAGCCACCATTTAAAGAGTGCGTAATAGCTCACTGGTCGAGTGACTCTGCGCCGAAAATGTACCGGGGCTAAACGTATCACCGAAGCTGTGGGTGGACACCATTAGGTGTCCGCGGTAGGAGAGCGTTCTAAGGGCGTTGAAGCTAGACCGTAAGGACTGGTGGAGCGCTTAGAAGTGAGAATGCCGGTATGAGTAGCGAAAGATGAGTGAGAATCTCATCCACCGAATGCCTAAGGTTTCCTGAGGAAGGCTCGTCCGCTCAGGGTTAGTCGGGACCTAAGCCGAGGCCGAAAGGCGTAGGCGATGGACAACAGGTTGATATTCCTGTACCACCTCTTTATCGTTTGAGTGATGGGGGGACGCAGGAGGATAGGGTAAGCGCGCTATTGGATATGCGCGTCCAAGCAGTTAGGCTGAGAAGTAGGAAAATCCGCTTCTCGCGAAGGCTGAGCTGTGACGGCGAGGGAAATTTAGTACCGAAGTTCCTGATTCCACACTGCCAAGAAAAGCCTCTAGCGAGATAAAAGGTGCCCGTACCGCAAACCGACACAGGTAGGCGAGGAGAGAATCCTAAGGTGAGCGAGAGAACTCTCGTTAAGGAACTCGGCAAAATGACCCCGTAACTTCGGGAGAAGGGGTGCTCTTTGAGGTGAATAGCCTCGAAGAGCCGCAGTGAATAGGCCCAGGCGACTGTTTAGCAAAAACACAGGTCTCTGCGAAGCCGCAAGGCGAAGTATAGGGGCTGACGCCTGCCCGGTGCTGGAAGGTTAAGAGGAGGGGTTAGCGCAAGCGAAGCTCTGAATCGAAGCCCCAGTAAACGGCGGCCGTAACTATAACGGTCCTAAGGTAGCGAAATTCCTTGTCGGGTAAGTTCCGACCCGCACGAAAGGCGTAACGATCTGGGCACTGTCTCAACGAGAGACTCGGTGAAATTATAGTACCTGTGAAGATGCAGGTTACCCGCGACAGGACGGAAAGACCCCATGGAGCTTTACTGTAGCCTGATATTGAATTTTGGTACAGCTTGTACAGGATAGGTAGGAGCCGTAGAAGCCGGAGCGCTAGCTTCGGTGGAGGCGTCGGTGGGATACTACCCTGGCTGTATTGAAATTCTAACCCGCACCCCTGATCGGGGTGGGAGACAGTGTCAGGTGGGCAGTTTGACTGGGGCGGTCGCCTCCTAAAGAGTAACGGAGGCGCCCAAAGGTTCCCTCAGAATGGTTGGAAATCATTCGCAGAGTGTAAAGGCATAAGGGAGCTTGACTGCGAGACCTACAAGTCGAGCAGGGACGAAAGTCGGGCTTAGTGATCCGGTGGTTCCGCATGGAAGGGCCATCGCTCAACGGATAAAAGCTACCCTGGGGATAACAGGCTTATCTCCCCCAAGAGTCCACATCGACGGGGAGGTTTGGCACCTCGATGTCGGCTCATCGCATCCTGGGGCTGTAGTCGGTCCCAAGGGTTGGGCTGTTCGCCCATTAAAGCGGTACGCGAGCTGGGTTCAGAACGTCGTGAGACAGTTCGGTCCCTATCCGTCGTGGGCGTAGGAAATTTGAGAGGAGCTGTCCTTAGTACGAGAGGACCGGGATGGACGCACCGCTGGTGTACCAGTTGTCTTGCCAAAGGCATCGCTGGGTAGCTATGTGCGGACGGGATAAGTGCTGAAAGCATCTAAGCATGAAGCCCCCCTCAAGATGAGATTTCCCATAGCGTCAAGCTAGTAAGATCCCTGAAAGATGATCAGGTTGATAGGTCAGAGGTGGAAGCGTGGCGACATGTGGAGCTGACTGATACTAATCGATCGAGGACTTAACCATAACGAAAAGCGGAGGCGACTGTTCAACTTCGACAGACGTTGGAGAGCCGGCACTTCAAATCCTGCCTTTTGGATTTGTAGGGACGGATCGAAACGGCCGAGAAGTTAGGAGCCGAAGCTAGACAAGTCTTAAGGTGAACTCGTTTTTACTAAAACTTCTTCTGTATTATCTAGTTTTGAGGGAATGATACCTCAAACTTAATAGTCTGGCAATAATGGCGAGAAGGTCACACCCGTTCCCATACCGAACACGGAAGTTAAGCTTCTCAGCGCCGATGGTAGTTGGGGGCTGTCCCCCTGTGAGAGTAGGACGTTGCCAGGCTAAGCCCTTTATGGGGCTATTATTTTTGAAAATTTTTAAACAGCGGCCCCTTGGTCAAGCGGTTAAGACACCGCCCTTTCACGGCGGTAACACGGGTTCGAATCCCGTAGGGGTCACCATAGTTTTGTCGAAACAGTGAAAATAACTTACATTATAATGGAGGATTAGCTCAGCTGGGAGAGCATCTGCCTTACAAGCAGAGGGTCGGCGGTTCGATCCCGTCATCCTCCACCATAAACGAGCCATTAGCTCAGTCGGTAGAGCATCTGACTTTTAATCAGAGGGTCGAAGGTTCGAGTCCTTCATGGCTCACCATTTTTAAATGAATTGTAACAAAATTGGAGAAGTACCATAAGCTTTAATATGCGGAAGTAGTTCAGTGGTAGAACACCACCTTGCCAAGGTGGGGGTCGCGGGTTCGAATCCCGTCTTCCGCTCCACATTTTTGGCGGCATAGCCAAGTGGTAAGGCAGAGGTCTGCAAAACCTTTACCACCGGTTCGAATCCGGTTGCCGCCTCCAATTTTATAAGATTATATTGAAATAGGTAATTCAATTCCATGGCGGTGTAGCTCAGCTGGCTAGAGCGTACGGTTCATACCCGTAAGGTCGGGGGTTCGATCCCCTCCGCCGCTACCAATTTAATATTTGATTATGGCGGGTGTGGCGAAGTGGTTAACGCATCGGATTGTGGTTCCGACATTCGTGGGTTCGATTCCCATCATCCGCCCCATTATTTATATCGATGGGCTATAGCCAAGCGGTAAGGCAACGGACTTTGACTCCGTCATTCGTTGGTTCGAATCCAGCTAGCCCAGCCATTTTTTATAAAATTGTGATATGCGGGTGTAGTTTACTGGTAAAACCTCAGCCTTCCAAGCTGATGTAGTGGGTTCGATTCCCATCACCCGCTCCAATTAAGGGCCTATAGCTCAGCTGGTTAGAGCGCACGCCTGATAAGCGTGAGGTCGATGGTTCGAGTCCATTTAGGCCCATAAAAATTTGAAATTGTAAAAATCAAAGTCCAATTCGAAATCGAATTGGACTTTTTTGAATTTAGATGCCCGGATGCTGGATAAACCAGCGGTCATTGTAACCGAAAGCGGTTCTCGGTGCCCGCAAACCCGAAAAAAACAGCTTCTACGGTAACCGAAAGTCCATCTAGATTCCCGAACACTCCAAAAAATCAAAATACAGTCATCGAGCTCTACTCTTGATGCCCTAATAGTCTAAAAAATTGCTAACACGGGCACCCAGAATACAAGCCATCAACTCAATGATTCCTCAAAGAACCCCAATGCGTATTTAATCGCTTCCTCTACTTCATTGGTTTCATATCCCGTTAAATCCTCATCCGTTATCTCTAATTTTGTCCCAGTCAAGCTATAGCCGCTATCTAAATTAATATCAAGAAATACCTCATAGCCCTCAGTTGTCTTGGTAATTTCGATAATATCGTAATCCCGTATGGCCGTGCCGGTTGGATATTCTAATGGCTCTAATTCTGACACAAACAATCCCTCCTTAAATGAATATCAACCATATCATACCCACAAACGAAAAAACATATATAGAATAAACAGTTGTTTTTGTGGGGGGATAAAATGAAAGTAGAAGCATTAAATAGCGAAAAAATAAATGACTTCATAGATTACTGTAAAAAACATGGAAATGAGATTGACGGCTCTTATCTTTACGATGAAGAACTAAATAAATTTATGCCGAATAAAGAGAATCCTACCTATATGGTGACCAATAAACAGGGGAAGATGGTTGCGGCCGCATCCCTGATCATGGACGATTACAATCAAAGAGGACGAACAGCACGATTTAGAATTCTTCATTCCCAGAAAAAGAACCGAAAGTGTTTCCCATTGCTTTTACAGTCCATATTAAATCATACAAAAGAGTTAGATAAAATCTTTCTTTTTATCCCGGTGAAAAATAAACCTCTGTCTAAATCGCTAGAACAACTAGGTTTTACTGTAGAACGATACTCCTTCCTGATGGTAAGAGAGGCCTTAGACGTCCCCGAGGTTACTTTTCCCAGCGATTATACGATCAAAACTTTCAGGCCAGGAAAGGATGAAGAAATTTGGTGTAAAGTTCGAAACGCGGGGTTTGCCAACCTAAAGGGGAGTGAAACACCGATCACACCTGATAACGTTAAGATAATGGTTGCTAGTGATGATTACCTTGAAGGTGGAATGAAAATCCTATTTCATAAGGAAAAACCAGTTGGGGTGGTCAGAGGTGCCGCTGATAAGCATGAGGACGAGCCAATTTTGAATATTGGACCGCTTGCGATATTGCCGGAATATCAAGGAAAAGGCTTAGGGAGAACTTTACTTAGGGCTTCTCTTCAATTTGCCAGGGACAATCTTTACAAAAGAACAATTCTTTCAGTTAATGGAGAAAATGAAGGGGCAAAGGAGCTATATCGTAAAGAGGGTTTTAAAGAAGCGGATGCATTTGCATGCTATCAATTAGTATTAAAAAAGTAAATCAAACTTATAAAATTTCCCGATTTATGATTTACTGGGGTTGGTAAATCTATATTTTTCCAAATTAGAGAGGGAGGGAAAATGAATGATTGCAACACAATACAAAATTACAT
This sequence comes from Bacillus salipaludis, assembly GCF_030938565.1. Taxonomy (GTDB): domain Bacteria; phylum Bacillota; class Bacilli; order Bacillales; family Cytobacillaceae; genus Neobacillus; species Neobacillus salipaludis_A. The sequence continues at coordinate 996,249 of NZ_JAVGVR010000001.1, forward strand.
TACCGAGTGATTATGATATGAAGATCATTAGAGATAGGGTAATAACTAATGGTCATAAAACAGATGGATTTGAGGACCTAAAATTTAAACTATATTTAGTAACTGAAAAAGGCCTAAATCAAAATCTGCAAAATAGTTATTGCCCCTTATATCTTTGGAAAGGCAGCAATGGGCTAAATAAGTTTTTGTTTAATGGACCTTATGATAATATATTGAATTCTTTTGGATGGCAGCGAGTAAATGTCGGAATTCCACTAATCGATACTACTACATCTAAAATAAAAGAAAATCAATATCTATTTCAAATCACAAGAAAAATACCACAACAAGAAAGTCTAAATAACTTAAAGGATAAAATAGCGGAAAGTATTCCAACGATTATTCATACAGAATATATCGTAATCTATAATCCAGATAAGTGGGAGTATGATGTATTTTACTTTTTAAGTGATATAAGCCAGGTAAAAGAAATGAGTGGAACTATTTATAATATACTGCATATTTCACAAGGGGAATAAATAGAGAAATGACGTGTGTCCATGCACACGTCATTTCTTATTCCATTTTCAAGAAATTATCCGAAAATGGAACCCCTTATATGAAAACTGGAGCATTTAAAAACATTCCTTCAATTAAGCTTTACGGTGTTCATCAAAATCAATCCTGCATTCCTCCAACGGAATAACCTTTGTTTTCTTAATAAATTTATATCCAAGCCACATGACAAGGAAGAGCGGGATGCCGAGATAGGCAGCAATTACACCACCCCAATCAATATGGTCACTTAAAAAGGCCTGATAGTTTTGGGCCAATAGGACGATTAAACAAAGAGCAAAAGCAAAGATTGGGCCGAACGGGAACCATTTAGAACGATAAGGAAGATCTTTTAAGGAATATCCTTGTGCAACGTAGGCTTTTCGGAAGCGATAATGGCTGGCAGCAATTCCTAGCCAAAAAATAAATCCTGTTACACCGACTGAATTCATCAGCCATATATACACTGCGCCATCCCCGAAGAAGGAAGAAAGGAAGGCCAACATCCCTACAAGGGTTGTTGCAATGATTGCAGGGACGGGAACGCCTCGATTATTGAGTTTGGTAAAAAGTCGAGGAGCCTGCCCTTCTTGGGCCATTGCAAATAACATCCGGCTCGTAACATAAAGACATGAATTTCCTGCGGACAATACCGCTGTTAAGATAACTGAATTCATAAATGATGCTGCAATCGCAAGTCCAGCCTTTTTAAATACTAGCGTAAAGGGACTGAGCATGACCGTATCTCCTGCCAAACTGCTAGTGGTATAAGGAATAATTAAACCGATTACAAAAATTGATAGACAATAGAATAAGAAAATCCTCCAAAAAGTCGTGCGAATCGAGCGGGGTACGTTTTTCACGGGATTTTCACTTTCACCTGCTGCAACACCGATGACTTCCGTTCCTTGGAAGGAGAAACCAGCAACGATGAAAATGCCTAACGTAGCCATAAATCCGCCTGAAAACGGTGCATCACCGATCGTAAAGTTTTTGAATCCAATTGGTTTTCCGTTCATAATACCAAAAATCATGAGTAAACCGATACCAATAAAAATGACAATCGTAACGACCTTTATTAATGAAAACCAATATTCCCCTTCTGCATATCCCTTAACTGATAAATAGTTTAGCAAAAAAATAGTAACTAAAAAGAATAGGCTCCATAAAAATGAGGAACTGTGAGGAAACCAAAATTTCATAATCATTGTTGAAGCTGTAAGCTCTGCAGCAAGGCATATCGCCCAGGAATACCAGTAATTCCAGCCTAAGGCAAATCCAAGAGCTGGATCAATAAATCGGGTAGCATAAGTACTAAATGCACCGCTAACCGGCATGAATGTCGCAAGTTCTCCTAGGCTTGTCATAATAAAATAAACCATGATTCCAATTAAAGTATAAGCGACTAAGGCTCCACCAGGTCCGGCAGCGTGAATGGCGGGGCCGCTGCCCAGGAAAAGGCCAGTTCCGATTGCACCGCCTAATGAAATCATCGTCAAATGTCGTGCTTTTAATTTTCTTTGCAATGTAGGGGTTGTTGTAGCTTCTTGTTGTTCAGTTCTTGGAGATTGCTTTACATTGATATCGAGCATATAATACCTCCTCTGAAATTAAGTTAGATTGATTCAAGCGCTTTCAAAAAAATAGGACAACAGTTCATCAAATTGTCAAAATACTGATCCTTTATACACCTCCAAAAATTTGCAAATTTACATATCAAAGCCGATTATTTCTGGTTGGAATTTTCAGATAAATTTAACAATTGATTATAGTATAAAAGTGTTGTTTTTTCAGTGTCAACAAAATTTCTCCAACCTTTTTAAAGTTATTAGTCTAATAAATTAGTTAATTAAAGTATTGAAGAGGGGTTTGGACATTTTCTAGTTTTTTCAAAATGAATCAATCGATGACAAAAAGTTATTTTAGAAAAATAAAAAAAGGTGCCTGGCACCACCCGAATTTTGTCGAAAAAAATTATTTTAGAAAAGGGAACTGGACAAAAAAGATTAATCTTTTTTGTCAAATTCCGCTCAATAAAAATATTTAAAATATTCATTGCATTTAATGTATTAGTTGATTATAATACAAGACATAACAAATAAATAAGGTTCACCTGAAGGGAGGTTTAATATGTTGAAAATAGCAGGAATGAATATTACTTTTAGGCATTATCCTTTCCGATATTTCTTGGATTGTATGGATCGCCTGAATATAAGTAGTATTGAATTATGGGCCGGTGGGCCACATTTATATGTCTATCGAAATCTGCTTAGTAATTTAAGAGAGATTAAGAGAGAGGTTAAAGCAAGAAATATGGAGATTGTCTGTTATACTCCAGAACAATGCATCTATCCTTTTAATCTTGCCACATCGGATTCACCGTGGCGAAAAGCGAGCATTGATTATTTTATTGAAAATCTACATGCTGCCGTCGAATTGGAGACGGATAAAATGCTGATTACTTCCGGAATCGGTGACTTTTCCCTTACACAAGAAGAATCTTGGAAGTATGCAAGCGATTCTATTTTTCAAATCTCCAAAGCAGCTGAGCAGGAAGGAATCACTCTTGCGCTTGAACCATTAACGAAATTTGAGTCCAATCTCATTATTGACACACCTGGACTAAAGAGAATGATTGAAGAAATTCAATCTCCTTCATTAAAAGGGATGATTGACACCGTGGCCATGCAGCTGGCGGGTGAAACACCGGATGATTATTTTTCGATGCTTCCAGAGTTAAGTCATTTCCATTTAATCGATGGCGATAGTGAGACAGATTCTCACCTTGCTTTAGATGATGGAAACCTAAATTGGAGAGAATATGTCAAAAGCCTTCAAAACCATCAATATGAAGGGGTATGTACCCTCGAGATTATGGGATCAAGTTATTATCAAAATCCACAAGATGCCGTTAAGAAATCATTAGAGAAATTAAATGAATTAGAAATCTTATAATCTGATAATTTGGAGGAACTCTTTATGAGTAATACTACGCTAACACGAAAGCTCGGTTTTTGGTCGGCTTTAGCAATTGCTGTTGGAACGACTGTAGGATCAGGTATTTTTGTCTCTTCCGGAGATGTCGCCAAAGCAGCCGGAACCCCTTCGATTTCTATTTTAGCTTGGATTATCGGCGGCATTATCGCCATCCCGCAAGTAATGGTTCTTGCTGAGTTATCAACAGCTTATCCCCAAAATGGAAGCGGTTACGTTTACCTGAATAAAGCAGGCTGGAGACCTTTAGCCTTTTTATATGGATGGGCAACCTTCTGGGCACTAGATCCTCCATCAATTTCGATTATGGCTTTAGCCGTTGTATCTTATTTAGCCAGCTTTTTTCCATTCTTCTCTGGATTTGCCGGTAAATTATTAGGGGTTGCCATTATATTGGTGATTACCTCGATCCATTATCGGAGTGTAAAAGAAGGCGGTCTTTTTCAGGTGATTATTACCGCTGTAAAAATTATTCCGTTTTTAATCGTTATTGCATTAGGTTTGATGTACATGAACACGGGAAACTTCTCGTATACACCTCATGGTGGTGCAGTAAAAACAAGTCTAATTGGCGGTGTCTCTGCGACCACTTGGGCCTACACGGGTATGGCAGCCATTTGTTTTATGGCAGGTGAATTTAAAAATCCGGGAAAAATTCTTCCGCGTGCACTAATTAGTTCTGTCTTTATTGTGTTAATTTTATATACCTTGCTAGCCGTTTGTGTAACGGGATTAATGCCTTTTGATAAATTAATCCACTCAAGTGCAGCTGTTTCAGATGCCGTTAAGTATATACCGGGGCTTTCACATATAGCTTCATCCTTTGTAGCGATTACTGCCATTATTGTTATTTTAGGTTCATTAAGTTCCTGTATTATGTTTCAGCCGCGCTTAGAATATGCAATGGCAAAGGACGGGCTGTTCTTTAAACGTTTTGGACGAGTACATCCTAAATATGAAACACCTAGTTTTTCAATTATTGTTCAGGTTACGTATGCATGTATTCTTGTGTTTGCAACGAATTTAACCACTTTGCTTGGATATTTTACCTTAATTCAATTGGTGATCAATATTTTAGACTTTGCCGCGGTTTATAAATGCCGCAAACGGGATGACTATAATCCAATCTACCGGATGCCGATGTGGAGATTAACAACGATATTAGCCATTCTTGGAGCATCATGGCTTGCGTGGGGGACCTTTACTTGGGCTCCATGGCAAGGGATGATTGCGGCATTTATTGTCATTGCCACAGGATTGCCAGTCTATTTCTACTGGGAAAAAAGATATGGATCTAAGAACGGCAAGGACGGAAATTTAGTAGCGTAATGATTTTAGGAAGTTGGTTCATCAAGAACTAGCTTCCTAAAAATTTTTTTAAAAAAACAATTGTATAATTTGTATTGTTTAATTATAATACAAGACATAACAAATAAACTTTTTCGGAGGACTACGCCATGTTAAAATTTGATGAAGAGTTATTCCTGAAGCTTGTGGAAAAAGAAGGGCTTGCATTTAAGGGGCAAATCGAAGAAATCGTTGATTCAATTTGTCAAAAAGGGTACAGCAATATTTTCCTGATTGGTGCTGGTGGAACGATTGCGATGATGTATCCCTATGAATATATTTTAAAATCAAATTCAACGATTGATGTTCATGCTGAAATTGCGGCAGAATTTATGGTCATGAACCATAGACATTTTTCAAAGAATTCGGTTTGTATCTTTACCTCCGTATCGGGAACAACACAAGAAACCGTTGCTGCTGCTGAGTTTTGTAAAGAAAGAGGAGCTACTACGCTTGCATTGGTTGCGGAGCCAAATACTCCATTAACCGAGGTAGTGGATTACTGTATCACAACCGGTTCTGAAAAGCATTCTTTTGATACATTCTTTATGCTGCTATACATGGTAATTTTCCGATTCATGCATAACAAAAATGAATTTCCACAATATGAGCAGTTTATAAGGGAAGTCTCCTTGCTGCCGCAAGCAATTCTTAATGCTGTAAAGGCTTTTGATAAAAAAGCAGAGGAATTTGCAATTAGACATAAGGATACCGATTACCACATGATGGTCGGTTCAGGTAATCTATGGGGGAACACTTACTCCTATGCAATGTGTATTTTGGAGGAAATGCAATGGATTCATGCGAAATCTATCCATGCAGCGGAATTTTTCCATGGCACGCTTGAACTAGTGCTCGAAGATACTAGTGTTATTTTACTTAAAGGGGAAGATGAAACGAGACCGCTGATGGACCGTGTTGAAAGATTTGCTGAAAAGATTACCAGCCAATTAACTGTTATTGATACAAAAAACTTTGAAATGCCGGGTATTAGCGAAGAATTTAGAAAGCATTTTTCTGTCAGCATAAACTGGGCAGTGTTAAGCCGCATTAGCGTTTACCTTGAGCGGGAGAGAAACCACCCATTAGAGCTAAGAAGATACTATCGTAAAGTAGAATATTAAGAATTTTAAAGAGCACTACCTAGTAGTGCTCGTTCTTCAATTTAAAAGAAAGCGGGAGTAAGAATGAGAATTGTAACAGTCGGAGATAACTGTATGGATGTCTATCTTGCAAGCGGGAAGGCGTATCCCGGAGGAAACCCTGTAAATGTTGCTGTCTACTTAAAGGAGTTGGGGGCGGACTCTTCCTATATCGGCTGGGTTGGGAATGACCAATATGGTGATCAAATGATTGAGGCGGTCCAGGGCAAGGGCGTGGATACGACATTTCTCGCGAAGAAGGACGGGAAAACAGCGGTTACTCATGTTGAATTGATTGATAATGATCGTCGTTTTGGGGATTATGATGAAGGAGTAATGGCTCAGTTTACCTTAACCGATGACGAACTGGAGTTTATTCACACCCATCAGCTTGTTCATGCTGGAATTTGGGGACATGTTGAATGGTATTATCCTCTTTTTAAACAAAAAGGATTGCTCACGGCGTTTGATTTTTCAGACCAGTTAGAGCATGGTCTGGTTAAAACATTGCCCGCCTTTGTGGACTATTCCTTCTTTTCTTATATAAAGGATGATGAATATATCAGGGGATTTTTAAAGGAGGTTAAAAAACAAGGTTCTAGGGTGGCGGTGGCTACGTTAGGAGAAAATGGCTCGATTGCTTACGATGGCGAGCAATTTTACCAGTGCGGAGTGTTAGAGGCCGATGTTGTTGATACGATGGGAGCAGGTGACTCTTTTATATCCGGCTTTATTTATGGAACATTGCAGGGACAATCGATCCAACAATGTTTAACATTAGGGACCAAAACGGCTGCAAAAACCATCCGCTATTTCGGTGCATGGTGACGCTAGCCGGCCGGCAATGTATAATAATGTATAAACATATGATGGATAGGATGAAAAGTATGAATTTAAATGCTTCAACCCCGCAGCCTCTCTATATGCAGATTAGGCAAATGCTGCAGAATGATATTCAGCAGGGGAAATATAAGCCGGACGAACAGATTCCCACAGAAGCAGAGCTTTGTGAAACATATAATGTCAGCCGAATCACGATCCGAAAAGCCATTGAAGAATTGGTGAAGGATGGTACATTGACACGTATACCACGCAGGGGAACGTTTGTAGCTTCGAATAAGTTTCACAATGAATTGTTATCTGTAAGTGGATTCTCGGAGTTCAGTCACCAGTTAGGGATGATCCCAAATTCCCGTATTCTTAGAAGTGAAGTGATTACGGCACCAAAGGATGTTGCGGAACACCTCAAGATTGAGGATGGAAGTCCGGTACTAGTACTTGAACGGCTTATGTATGTGAATGACCGTCCGCTTTTCTATGATATTGCGCATTATTCGCTAATTCAGTTTCCGGATTTGGAAAAGAAAATTGCAAGGGACGAATCCACTTATAAAATCCTTTCAGAGGATTACAATACAGAAATAGTCAGCAACGATAAAATCATCGATGTAATTGGTGCAACAAAGGAATACGCCAAATACCTAGAATGCGATATCGGAGCCAACCTATTCAGAATCCTAAAAATCGCCTTTAACTCAAACGACCAACCCGTCCACCTCTCCACATTCATGTGTGAAACAAGCAAAGTAAACCTAACCGTCCATCGGGCGAAATAAACCATGCCAGTTAATCTGGTGTGGCTTTTTTTTATCGAAAAATAAATTTATTTTAAAACCGACTTGACTTATAGGAATTGTCAAATTATTATATTATTAATCTATTAGAGAGACTGAAAAGTAAAAAAATTCTTGTCCCGTGATATTTTAAAGCGGGTTTTTGAATTTTAATTCCTTAGTGAGGTGGATATGTTGCAACTTCAGGTATTAAACAGTCCGTTTAGTCAGGAGCAGGCAGAGCTCCTAAACCGTATTCTGCCGACATTGACAGACCAACAAAAGCTTTGGTTAAGCGGATATCTAGCTGCTTCCCAGTTTTCGGGGGCGCAAGCAGCTGCACCGGCAGCTTCACAAAATGCTGGTCAGGCCGTTTCCAAAGACGTAACCATTATTTACGGTTCACAATCTGGAAACTCCAAAGGGCTTGCGAATAAAGCAGCCAAAACATTGGAAGGAAACGGCTATCTTGTCACACTTTCTTCCATGAGTGATTACAAACCAAACAATTTAAAGAAGGTTCAAAACCTGCTGATTGTTGTCAGTACACATGGGGAAGGAGATCCGCCGGATAATGCGATGACCTTCCATGAGTTTCTTCATAGCAAACGGGCTCCAAAGCTGGAAGGCTTACAATTTTCCGTATTAGCTTTAGGGGACAGCTCTTATGAATTTTTCTGTCAAACAGGTAAACAATTCGATGATCGTCTCGAGGAACTTGGCGGAACAAGGCTTTATCCACGATTTGACTGTGATGTTGATTTTGATGAACCAGCTGCAGAATGGCTTGAAGGCGTTCTTAGCAGCCTAAAGGATGCTCAAGGTGCAGGCGCTGCTGAAGCCGCTGCAGCTGCCAGCACCCTGCAAACTATTGAATCCGAATACTCCAGAACGAACCCGTTTAAAGCAGAAGTACTTGATAACATCAATCTGAACGGTCGGGGATCGAATAAAGAAACGCATCACCTTGAACTTTCACTTGAAGGGTCTGGTCTTACGTTTGAGCCGGGAGACAGTTTAGGCGTATATCCTGAAAATGATCCGGCTTTAGTTGAGCAGCTTCTAAATGAATTAAAATGGTCCAAAGAAGACCAAGTAACAGTAAAACAAGGCGATGTTCGCACTCTTCAAGAAGCGCTCCAATCATACTATGAGATTACGACTTTGACAAAGCCGCTTCTTGAGAAAATTGCACCGCTCTCCACAAATGAGGGATTAAAAGAGCTTGTTGCTCAAGGAAATGGAGAAAAATTAAAAGAGTACATCAATGGACGTGACATATTAGACCTGGTTCGTGATTTTGGTCCGTGGGGTGATTCTGCTCAGGAGTTTGTTTCTATTCTTCGTAAAATTCCGGTTCGTCTTTATTCAATTGCGAGCAGTTTAGCTGCCAATCCTGATGAAGTGCATTTGACGATCGGTGCGGTTCGATATGAGGCAAATGGCCGGGAAAGAAAAGGCGTAGCCTCCACGTATGTAGCAGAGCGTTTGGAGCCAGGGGATCATGTGTCTGTTTTCGTTCAACAAAATGAAAACTTTAAACTGCCTAAAAATCCTGAGACACCAATCATCATGGTTGGACCAGGTACAGGTGTTGCGCCGTTCCGTTCTTTTATTCAAGAACGTGAAGAAACCGGTGCCGAAGGAAAATCATGGCTGTTCTTCGGTGACCAGCATTTCGTGACCGATTTCCTATATCAGACAGAAATGCAAAAATGGCTGAAAAATGGGGCACTGACAAAGTTGGATGTTGCTTTTTCGAGGGATACAGAAGAAAAAGTATATGTACAACACAGAATGCTTGAGCAAAGCAAAGAGCTATATAAATGGCTTGAAGAGGGTGCAGTTGTATACATCTGCGGAGATGAAAAACATATGGCACATGACGTCCATAATACCTTCATTAAAATTATTGCAAAAGAAGGCGGCTTAAGCCGTGAAAAAGCAGAAGAATATCTGGCTGAAATGCAGCAGCAAAAACGTTATCAGCGTGATGTATACTGAGAGGAGTTTTTTTAAAAATGGTGAATCAGATTTTAAAAGCGCCAGACGGTAAACCAAGCGACGTAGAACGAATTAAAGAGGAAAGCAATTATTTGCGCGGCACGCTGAAGGAAGTGATGCTAGACCGAATCAGCGCTGGTATTCCGGATGATGATAACCGTCTGATGAAACATCATGGCAGCTATTTACAGGATGACCGGGACCTTCGAAACGAGCGACAAAAACAAAAATTGGAGCCAGCGTATCAATTCATGCTGCGCGTTCGTTTGCCAGGCGGTGTAGCATCATCAGACCAATGGCTGGTTATGGATGAGCTTGCTGAAAAATACGGAAATGGAACCTTGAAACTTACAACCCGTGAAACATTCCAAATGCATGGAATACTAAAGTGGAATATGAAGAGTACTATTCAAGGTATCCATGCTGCATTAATGGATACAATTGCAGCGTGTGGAGACGTGAATCGGAATGTTATGTGTGCATCCAATCCATATCAGTCCGAAATTCATAGCGAAGTCTATGAATGGGCACAAAAATTGAGTAACGATTTATTGCCGCGTACTAGGGCATATCACGAAATTTGGCTGGATGAGGAAAAGGTGGCCGGTACTCCTGAGGTAGAAGAAGTTGAGCCAATGTACGGACCGCTATATTTGCCGCGTAAGTTCAAAATTGGGATTGCTGTACCTCCATCAAATGATATTGATGTCTTTTCCCAGGACCTTGGATTCATCGCAATTGTAGAAGAGGGCCAACTGATTGGATTTAACGTAGCGATTGGCGGAGGCATGGGCATGACACATGGAGACACCGCAACTTATCCGCAGCTTGCGAAAGTGATTGGTTTCTGTAAACCTAACCAATTGTATGATGTTGCAGAAAAAACGATTACGATTCAGCGCGATTACGGAAACCGTTCTGTCCGTAAAAACGCTAGGTTCAAATATACTGTGGACCGACTTGGTTTAGAAACGGTTAAAAATGAATTGGAAAACCGCCTAGGCTGGAGACTTGGTGAAGCGAGACCATATCATTTTGATCATAACGGCGACCGCTATGGTTGGGTAAAAGGCGTTGATAATAATTGGCATTTAACACTATTTATTGAGGGTGGGCGCGTAGCAGATTTCGATGATTACAAGCTGAAAACTGCCTTGCGTGAAATTGCCAAAATCCATACCGGTGAATTCCGTCTAACAGCTAACCAAAACGTAATTATTGCCAATGTATCGAGCGAACAGAAGAAAAAGATCAACAGCCTAGTTGAACAGTACCGCTTAACGGAAGGTAAGCAATATACAGCACTAAGACGCAGCTCAATAGCGTGTGTGGCTCTTCCAACCTGCGGATTGGCGATGGCAGAAGCTGAACGTTATCTACCAAAGCTGATTGATAAAATCGAAACCATTGTGGATGAAAATGGTCTTCGTGATAAAGAAATTACAATTCGAATGACTGGCTGTCCGAACGGCTGTGCCCGCCATTCCCTTGGAGAGATTGGTTTTATCGGGAAGGCACCAGGTAAATATAATATGTATTTAGGCGCTGCCCATGACGGGAGCCGTCTAAGTAAAATGTACCGTGAAAATATCGGAGAAGAAGAGATTTTAAGGGAGCTTCGGGATATTCTTCCACGCTATGCAAAAGAACGGCAGGAAGGCGAGCATTTTGGTGACTTTGTCATCCGTGCGGAAATTATCAAAGCTACAACGGACGGGACGAATTTCCACGATTAATCGAAATAGAATCAATTAAAATCGTAATCTAAAAGTTTGTCAAACAGAATTTTGGGAATTTTTTAAACAGATCATTGACAAATCCTATAGGTATGGTAGGATATAAAATATAAATTAAATAAATCGCTTATCTAGAGCGGCTGAGGGACTGGCCCGTTGAAGCCCGGCAACCTACAAAGAAAGGTGCCAATTCCTGCAAAATGGAATCCATTTTGAAAGATAAGGTGTTACATTGAAGTACGAACGCCTTTTCCAAATGGGGAGGGCGTTTTTTGAAAGGCGGCGAATCAGCTGAAACCATCTGAGTGGGAAGAAATTACTTCACATCTTGAGAAAATGCTTGAAACATTGAATTTCGGATCAATCACACTTGTTGTCCAGGATGGAAAAGTAGTGCAAATAGAGAAAAACGAAAAGGTTCGTCTACAAACCAATAAGAAACGCTGACTAGAAAAACTAGAGGCAGTCTTCACTTTAACCGGTGGCAGACTGCCTTTTTTGAAAAGAAAAGACGGAGCCAAAGTGAGTATTGTTTTTTAAAGAAAGGAGTTTTTCCAAGATGACAAGAGCTGTGACCTATGAAAACTGGAATCAGATTTCCGACAGTTTTCAAACTGAGGATGAAACAAAAGGTGCCCGTGCTGTCTTAGAATGGGCTTACCAAAATTATTCCGAAGACAAAATCGTCTATGCCTCAAGCTTCGGTGCAGAAGCAATTGTGTTAATTGACCTAATTCAGCAGGTAAAACCGGATGCCCATATTGTTTTTTTAGATACTGGCCTGCATTTTCCGGAAACCTATGATGTCATTGATAAAATTGAAGCACGCTTTCCTTCGCTAAGAATAGAGCGGAAGCAGCCAGTCTTGAATTTAGATGAACAAAGAGAGCAGTATGGATCAGCGTTATGGAAGAAAGACCCGAATCTTTGCTGCCAAATTAGAAAAGTGATTCCGTTAAGAGAGACCTTAACGACAAAAGAAGCTTGGATCTCGGGACTTCGCCGGGAACAATCTCCAACGCGCAAGGATACACAATTCCTTAATAAGGATGAAAAATTTGAAAATATTAAAATCTGCCCGCTCATTCACTGGACGTGGGATGAGGTTTGGGCGTACATCCGTGAAAAAGATCTTCCGTATAATCAATTGCATGATCAAAACTATCCAAGTATTGGATGTTTCCCTTGTACACAACCGGTTGCAGCAGATGGAGACTCCCGTGCAGGAAGATGGTCCGGAAGCGGGAAAACCGAGTGTGGTTTGCACACAAAGTAAGTTGAACTTTAATGCGGGAGAAGGGAGGTCATCCTTATGCTTACAATCATTGCCATTACCATCGGTTTATTTTTTGCTGTAAATATTGGAGCTAGCGGTGCGGCTGCCTCAATGGGAATTTCGTACGGGGCAGGAGTAGTAAAAAAGCGGGTCGCACTATTTCTTTGCGCCATTGCCGTTTTTTTCGGTGCTTGGCTTGGCGGCGGTGAAGTAGTAAAAACAATCGGCGGTGGAATTGTTCCAAGCAGCACGTTTACTGTTGCAATTGCGTTAATTGTTTTAGCATCAGCGGCGTTATCACTGTTTTTAGCCAATATATTTGGTATACCGCTTTCGACCAGTGAAGTTGCAGTAGGGGCAGTGGTTGGAGCAGGGGTGGTTTACCAATCCGTATTTGTCGGCAAGTTCATCTGGATTGCGATTTTCTGGCTGCTTACACCGTTTGCTGCCTTTGTGATTGCCATTCTCGCGGCAACCATTTTAAAAATAAAGTTTATCAAACGATTGATTGAAAAGCCGAAAGCAGGGCCGTTTTTAGCGATTCTAGTTGTCTTGATGGGATTGTTTGAAGCTTTTTCAGCCGGAATGAATAATGTGGCGAACGCGGTAGGTCCGCTCGTTGCTGCAAAATTGATGTCCACTGGTGATGCCATTCTTTGGGGCGGATTAGCTGTTGCGTTAGGAGCAATTCTTTTTGGACACCGCGTGCTTGAAACAAACGGTAAAAAAATTACGAAGCTTAAGCTCGAAGAGGGCTGTGTGATTTCCGGAACGGGAGCAAGCATTGTTACGATTGCCTCTTTATTCGGGATCCCGGTTCCGTTAACGCAAATTACGACGTCTTCAATTATTGGAATTGGTTTTGCTAAGCATGGAAAATCAGTTTTAAAAAAGGATATTGTCGTGCAGCTCTTAACAGTATGGATGGTTTCTCCCGTATTATCAATGGTGCTGTCCTATACGATTATTCAGTTATTGATTGAAAAAAATGGATACTCAATCGTTGCAATGGCGGGCGTAGTGATTTCCGTTTTAGGCGTGATGTTCTTAATGAAACGATCTGCATCACAGGGTACGATTTCTCAAGCAAATATTTCAAAAAAATAGGCTGTGTTAAAAGACAATGTTGATTTTTGAACAACGTTGATTGGAGCGGAAATCAACAACTTAGTTTAACAACCAAAAAATAAAACCAGTAAAGAAAGGTTGATTGTAGATGTCATTTGTATCAAAACCTCATGGAGGAAAACTAATTCAGGCATATAATCCAAATTATAATTTTTCAAATGTAGAAAAAGAAATTGAAATTGATGCAGTCGCTCTAAGTGATTTAGAATTAATCGGCGTTGGTGTATTTAGCCCGCTAACTGGTTTTCTTGGAAAAGCAGATTACGAATCAGTAGTAGAGCGTATGCGCTTGGCTGACGATACAATCTGGTCCATCCCTGTAACACTGCCAGTATCTTATGAAGTGGCGGAAACACTTGAAGTTGGCGAGGAAGTTAAACTTGTTTCCAACAAAGAAGTGTTTGGAGTGATCAAGGTTTCCGAAACGTATGAACCTGATTTGAATAAGGAAGCTCTCAATGTTTATAAAACAGAAGAGCTGGCGCATCCAGGGGTGAAACGTTTATTCGAAAGAGGTCCAGTTTACGTTGCTGGTGAAATCGTGCTTGTGAAAAAGCCAGAAAAAGGCGTGTTTGGCGATGTATGGTTTGAGCCAAAAGAAACCCGTGCATTATTCGAAGAAAAAGGCTGGAAAACGGTTGTTGGTTTCCAAACAAGAAATCCGGTTCACCGTGCCCATGAGTATATTCAAAAAGCAGCTCTTGAAACAGTTGATGGCTTATTCTTAAATCCACTTGTTGGTCAAACGAAGTCTGATGATGTTCCTGCAGATGTTCGTCTAAAAAGCTATCGCGTTTTACTAGAAAACTATTATCCTAAAGAGCGTGTTCAATTGGGCGTACACCCAGCAGCAATGCGATATGCAGGACCAAGGGAAGCGATTTTCCATGCGCTTGCACGTAAAAACTACGGCTGCACGCATTTCATTGTCGGCCGTGACCATGCCGGGGTTGGAAACTATTATGGAACCTACGACGCCCAGTATATTTTCAGCAACTTTACAGAAGAAGAGCTTGGAATTAAGCCGTTATTTTTCGAGCATAGCTTCTATTGCACGAAATGCGATGGAATGGCGTCTGATAAAACTTGCCCGCATGACAAAGAAGATCGCGTAATCCTTTCCGGAACAAAAGTGAGAGAGATGCTAAGAAGCGGTGTTCTTCCGCCATCTACTTTCAGCCGTAAGGAAGTTGTGGAGGTTTTAATTGAAGGAATGAAAGAAAAAGCGACTGTTGAAGCTTAAGGAGGACTTGAAGTGACACAATCTACGAATATTACATGGCACGAAACAACGATTACGAAGAATGACCGTCGTTCCCAGAACGGCCATGGAAGTTGCACACTATGGTTCACAGGTCTTTCTGGTTCCGGAAAATCAACGATTGCCAACGCGGTATCAAACGAATTATTCCGTCTTGGGATTAATGAATATGTGTTGGACGGTGACAATATTCGTCATGGTTTAAACAAGGATTTAGGTTTTTCTGAGCACGACCGCACGGAAAATATTCGCCGGATCGGTGAAGTCGCGAAGTTATTTGTTGATAGCGGCAAGGTGATTACGACGGCATTTATTTCTCCTTTCCGATCTGATCGGGATCAGGTTCGGGAGTTATTTGAAGAAGGAGAATTCATTGAGGTTTTTGTGGATTGTCCAATCGAGGTTTGTGAGCAGCGTGATCCTAAGCAGCTTTATGCCAAAGCACGCCGTGGTGAGATAAAGGATTTCACCGGTATTGATTCTCCTTATGAAGCACCGGAAAAACCGGAAATCACTTTACGTTCTGATTTATTATCGGTTGAGGAAGCTGTTGGGCAAGTGATTGCTTATTTGCGGGAGAAAAATATTTTTTAATAGTATTTGAGTTATAAAAAAGTGACCTGGGGTGTAATTTTACACCCTTTTAGTTGATAGTAAGCGTTTATCAGCGAATCATCAATAACAGCAAGTATTACAGAAAAGGCATAGGGAAAGGATGTTGGATTTCATGGTTGGCAAAGTCTATTTAGTTGGTGCGGGTCCTGGTGATCCAGATCTAATTACAGTAAAAGGATTACGCTGCCTGCAGCAGGCTGATGTGATTTTGTATGACCGGTTAGTAAATCCGGAGCTCCTTCAGAATGCAAAAGCAGATGCGCAGCTGGTATACTGCGGTAAACTTCCGAATTACCATACAATGAAGCAGGAAACAATTAATCACTTCTTGGTCAAATATGCGAAAAAAGGCTATACGGTTGTCCGTTTAAAGGGAGGCGACCCGTTTGTTTTTGGACGAGGCGGGGAAGAAGCGGAGGAATGTGTGAAAAATCATGTGCCGTTTGAAGTGGTCCCGGGCATTACCGCTGGAATTGCAGCATCTGCCTATGCAGGCATACCGGTTACCCATCGCACCTTAAGCAAAAGCTTTGCATTTATTACTGGACATCAAGCTGCCGGTGATAAAGAGGCAGAGCATCAGTGGGCCCATTTAGCGAAAGCGGTCGATACGATATGTGTTTATATGGGAGTTTCCCACCTTCCTACGATTGTTCAACAATTGGTGGAGAATGGGAAATCTGCGGACACACCAATCGCTCTTGTTCACTGGGGCACTTTAAGCGATCAACGAACAGTAGTTGGAACCCTTGGCACGATTGAAGCGCGTGTTAAGGATGCAAAAATTGCAAACCCAAGCATGATTGTGATTGGCGAGGTTGTCCGCTTACATGATAGACTGAACTGGTTCGAGGAAGAAATCGTCCCTCATTTACCAGTTGTTCAAGGGTAAGCGGAAAGGAGCAATCTGCATGAAAGCGATTCTTTATATCGGCCATGGAACAAGATCAAAAAAGGGAGCCGAAGAGGTAAAGTCCTTTTTGAATAGGGTAATAGAACGTGTGGATGTCCCGATTCAGGAAATCAGTTTTCTGGAATTGACCCAACCTTCTATTGAAGAGGGCTTTAGAAGATGTGTGGAAAAAGGTGCATCGGAGATTACCGTTGTGCCGATTTTTCTTTTAGCTGCTGGTCATATTAAGGAAGATATTCCGAATGCACTATCTGTATTAGGCGAAAAGTATCCAGAGATCCAAGTACATGTAAGGAATCCGTTTGGCGTGCAGGATGAAATTCTCGATGCGATTGCTGAGCTGGTTAGAGGGGCGGCAGGAGAAGTAACTTCACGGGATTCATTATTGATAGTTGGCCGGGGCAGCAGCGATCTCAGCATTCACATTGCGTTTGAGTTGATTGCCAATGGAATCCAAGAACGCCTCCAAACGGACCAGGTGTCTGTTTGTTACCTCGCGGCTGCAGAACCAAGACTGGAGCAGGGGTTTGAAGCGGTCCTGGAGGCAGGATCGGGGAGAGTTATCGTCATTCCCTATCTTTTATTCTCCGGACTACTGTTAGCCGAAATAAACCAAATGGTCCGCAAAAAGCAAACAGAAGACCAGGATATCATCTGTACCGGCCAACTAAGCCGGCACCGTGTGATTGAAGACATTGTCGTTGGCGGATTCGACAAAATTCGGTGAGTGACAGGCACCACCCGAATTTTGTCGAAACACAATAGGAAAGGCACCTTCCCAATATGTGGGAGGTGCCTTTCCTATTGTATTGAAATTTAAACAAGTTGCAGAATGTTTTGTAGTGTGCTGGTTTCTTCGTCGGTTAGTGGGACCATTGGGAGACGGACGCCGCCAACGTTGACACCTTTTAGATTAAGGGCTGCTTTGACCGGTGTTGGGTTTGGAGCAGCAAATAATGCTTTCATGATTGGAAGCAGTCTGCGATGCGCTGCAGCCGCCTCTTGGACATTACCACTTTTAAAGAGATTGACCATTTCCTGCATCTCATTTCCAATGATATGGGAGGCAACGGAAACAATTCCTGCACCGCCGATCGCTAAGACCGGAATGGTTAAACCATCATCACCACTATATAAAGTGAAATCACTCGGTGTTTGGCTAATCACTTCTGCCATGGCGTCTAAATTGCCGCTAGCCTCTTTAATAGCTACGATATTAGGAATCTGGGATAGACGTACAATGGTCTCAACGGACATATTGACCACACTTCGCCCAGGAATATTATAAAGCATAATCGGTAATTCGGTGGACTCGGCAATTGCTTTAAAGTGTTGATATAAACCTTCTTGTGACGGCTTGTTATAGTATGGAGCCACGAGCATAATCCCATCCACACCCGCTGCCTCAGCCTGTTTTGTTAAACTAATTGAAGCCCTCGTGTTATTCGAACCTGTTCCGGCAATGACAGGAATCCTGCCGTTTACGACATCTACAACAAACTTAAAAAATTCAACTTTTTCATCTGTTGTTAATGTAGGAGATTCCCCAGTAGTACCAACGACTACCAATCCATCCGTCCCATTTTCAATTAGGTAATTTACTAATGTTCTCGTTGCGTTAAAATCAATCTCGCCTTCATGATCAAATGGCGTAACCATAGCAGTTAAAACTTGGCCAAAATTCATTTTTCCTCACCCTTTAAATTATTTTTTTTATAAATTAGAGGTGGCTAAGGACATTCCAAGTCAACGCAAAAAAGCAGCAACGAAGGCTCGCTGCTGCAATAGAAACATAAATAAAGATCAAGTTCCCGTGCGTGAGATAGCCCTCCATATAGTTCCCTATATGACAGTTCTGTATTTATTCAATAGCAGAACCAGCTCCAAGACAAATGAGAGTCTTATAAGCTTCGGCAAATTCCCCTTTCCATAATCATCCCAGGACCTCATTATCCTCCAACTATGTACTAATGGTCTTTGCGCCTCTATCCTCACTTCAAAAGGTTTGAAGTAAGAAAATATTTAATTAACACTTAATATATCAGATTTTCTCTTCAAATTCAAGGGGACAAGGTCGACAAAATTCGGGTGGTGCCTGTCACCGCCCGAATTTTGTCGATCAAATAGGATTCTAAGAAAATTCTAAGATTGACTGGATATACTGTCCGAGAATAGAGGAATTGGTTAGGAGGATTTTTTATGAAGAAAATGGATAAGAAGTGGGTTGTTCTTTGTTCTACAGCTGTTGCAGCGGCTTATGCTGCCGGATTTGTTACTACAGAGACGCAGGCTTCTATTGATCAGCCGTTACACCATATTGCAGCGAATGTTCAAGCTAGGCATATTACAATAAATCACTCTAATGAAAAGGTCGGTGAACAAAAGAACAAGCAAAATAAAAGGATCTATAAGGATGGGACGTTTACAGGTACAGGTATGAATCGGCGTGGATTTATTGATGTAGCTTTGACAATTAAGAATGACAAAATTGCCACCGTAGAGATTAGCCATTTTGCAATGCATTATTCAGAAAGTGACATAGTCGGACTTCCTGATGAAGTAGTGCAAAAACAAAGTGCACAAGTGAATAATGTTTCTGGGGCCACTTATAGTACACAGGCTTTTGAGGACGCTGTGATGGATGCACTTTCCCAAGCCCATAACGTGAAGGGATAATCTATGAAAAAAACAAAATTGTACATGGATACTGTTGTTGACATAAAGGTCGTTTCCAATAAGTCGAAGAAAGAGACGGAAGCAAAAATAACTCGTGCCTTTGAGGCATTTCAGCATGTAGAACAGGCATGCAGCCGCTTCAGCTCATCAAGTGAGCTAATACGAGCTTGTGAGAATATCGGAGTACCAGTAAAAATCAGTCCTTTTCTATTTGAGCCTCTTTATATTGCGATTGAAATGGCTAAATTAACGGATGGACTATTTGACCCTACTGTAGGAAAGATGATGGAAATGAATGGATTTAATCGACACTATCTTTCTGGACAGATGATGAAAAGTGTTTCTTCTGATTCGGTTTCTTATCATGATATCGAACTTGATCAGTACAATCATACAGTAACCTTAAAAAAGCCGATGGTCATTGATCTTGGAGCTGTTGCAAAAGGGTTCGCGATTGATCTGGCTGCTAATGAATTAAAGGAATTTAAGGGATTTGTCATTAACGCTGGAGGCGATTTATTTGCATTCGGTTTGGATGACAACGGAGAAAAATGGAAAATTGGAATCCAGCATCCGTACCAAAAGGATTCCATCATTGAAACTATAGAGATATCAAACGAAGCCGTCTGTACATCTGGCAGCTATGAACGGAGAAATCCAGATAATTTAATTTTACATCATTTGGTAAATCCGAAAACAAAATGTTCGCCAAATGAATGGATTAGCTGCAGTGTCATCGCACCGTTTGCAATGATGGCAGATGCCTTTTCAACAGCTTCCTTTTTACTTGGAGTAAAAAAAGGAAAACAATTAATTGAACATCTAGCTTTAAAAGGGATCCTTATCACATCAGAATTACAGATTTATAAAGTTGGAGGGATTTAAGTGTCGGGGAAAAAGTGGTTCAAAACACCAAAGGGTTATGTCGCGACAGCCATGGTTTTTTATCTATTCATCGCATCTATTGGGTCAAAAAGTATGCTGGGGATAGAGAACAGTATGATCGCCATTGTGGCATCAATCTTTGTAGATTATATCTTATGTAGAATTCTGGATAGAAGAAGCAGCAAGGACAGTACAGTAATAACAGCCTTAATCATTTCACTTATCTTAAGTTTTACGACATCTGGAATGGTTGTGGCAGGGACAGCGATTCTCGCCATCTTGTCCAAGCATCTATTAGTATATAAGAAAAAACCAATCGTTAATCCTGCTGCTTTTGGATTACTGTTATCTATTTTTATTTTTCAAACAGGCCAAAGCTGGTGGGGGGCTTTTGGGGATCTTCCTGCCTGGACTATTTTGTTTCTTTTAATTGGCGGTTATTTTGTAACCGAACGAGTTAATAAATTTCCACAGGTATTTTCATTCTTAGGGACCTTTTTTGTATTACTGCTTATACTTGGCTTATCAAGTAAAGGAGATGCTGCAGACGCTCTTCGTCCGCCATTTATCAATGCAACCCTATTTTTCGCCTTTTTCATGCTCACAGATCCTCCAACTTCACCGGCAAAATATAAGCAGCAAATCTTCTTTGGCGTACTGGCTGCCGTTTCAGGGGTTATTATATACGGCCTTTTCGGCGGACTAACCTATTTATTTATCGGCTTATTTGCCGGGAATTTTTATAACTATTGGAATAAATGTTTTAACTCAAAGGCATCCGCCATGAGGCAAGTTACAAAAACACAAAGGGCAGATAGTAAATTGTAAAGCTGCCTAGATTCTTTGCATCACGATTAAAATATTGAAATAATTGGGGGACAAACTATGCAGGATAGAAAGAAAGGGAGTGGGCAGGCATCTATGCGTGTATTGGTCATAGAAGATGATGGACCTTTAAGAAGGATCATTTCTAGAATATTAGAGGAAGAACAGTACGAAGTGGACCAGGCTGAAAACGGGGAAGAAGGGTATTTTATGGCTTCGACCGGTGAGTACGATCTGATCACGCTGGATATTATGCTGCCAATGATGGATGGATACGCGGTGATGAGAAAGCTGCGGAGTGAAGGCCATCAATCCCCGACCTTATTTCTGACTGCAAAGGACCGGATTGAAGATAAGGTAAAGGGTCTTGACTTTGGTGCGGATGATTATATTGTCAAACCCTTTGCTACAGAAGAGTTTTTAGCGAGAGTGCGATCCTTGCTTAGACGCTCAGGGAAAATAGGAATCGAAGGAAAGATGACCTATGGCCCCATTCTCTTAGACACCAACCAGCATGAGGGTTTTATAAATGAAACGGCTCTAAAGTTAACGATTAAAGAATTTGAACTTCTTTTTTACCTTATACAAAATAAAGAGCAAATCCTAACCCGAGATCAGATTTATCAAAGAGTTTGGGGAATAGAGAGTGAAACGACAGACGCTATTGTTGAACTCTATATCCATTATTTACGGAAAAAATTGGCCCCTTTTGAACTTGAGCGGTTGATTCGAACCGTAAGGGGTGTAGGGTATATGTTAAAGGAGTAAGGTAGAGCAATGTTTAAAAAAACTAAACGTCGGCTCGTTATCCTGAATGCACTTGTATTTTTTATCCTTCAAAATGCTTTTGGGGCTATTATTTATTTTTATACGCATTATAGTTTATACCATCAAGTGGATCAGACTATTTTAGAAAAGCGAAATCATTTGCAGCGAGAGAGAGAGAAACTCGGCAAGGAGTTAAGTCCAGAGCGGGAAGAGAACCATCGGTTAGTTTATTTACTTTGGAAGAAGGGAAATAAACTTTACCAGGTGATACCACAGAGTACGCTCTCTTTAAAGGATACGGCTCATTTTTCACCATTATTAAAGAAGAAAGGTCTTCAAACTGTAGCGATTGGAGCAGAATCCTATCGTGTCATCACGATGGCTGAACCAAAGAATGGGGAATATTCACCAGTCCAGCATATTCAAATTGTTTATAATCTGAGACGTGAAAATGAAATGCTGGATCATTTATTGGTGGTCATTGGCTTTGGGTCCTTATTAAGTGTGTTTATTGCAGCACTAGCTGGGCTCTATCTAGCTAATAAGGCCTTAATACCCATCAAGAGGTCCTGGGAAAAACAACAGCGGTTTGTGGCAGATGCTTCTCATGAACTGCGTACACCTCTTTCCGTTATGAAATTAAATCTTGAACATCTATTTCGTCATCCGGATTATACGATTGAACAGGAAAGTGAGACCATTCACCAGGCGATTCAAGAGATTCACTACATGTCAAAAATGACTTCTGATTTATTGACATTAGCTCGGTCTGACACGGACCAGATCCAGTTGATCCAAGAGACTATTATGCTGGAAGAGATTCTTCAGCATGTAATTAAAGATTTTAAAGCGCTGGCTAGTCAAAAAAATATACAGATAATCGCTGAAGTCTTTCCAATCAAAATGATAGGGGATAAAGAGAGACTGAAACAGCTGTTTGTCATTCTGTTAGACAATGCCCTTAAGTATACGGGGGAGAATGGAGTTATCACTATTAAAGCAGATGTGAAAAATTCACGTGCTGTCATTGAGGTAGCGGATACTGGGATTGGGATACCAAAAAGTGATCTCCCCTATATTTTTGACCGTTACTACCGTGGGGATAAATCCAGAACTCGTCATTTAGAGGGATCAGGCTTAGGGCTTTCGATTGCCAATTGGATTGTTCGATCACATACTGGAAAAATTCGAATTATGAGCAAAGAAGGCGAAGGAACACGTGTTTTCGTAAGCTTCCCACTAAGAAATAAACCTGAAAGCTTCTTGTGATAGTAATCTGGGGTGTGCTGCCACCCTATCTTTTTGTTGCGATCCTTTTCATTGCGTATTCGATGCAATTAAACATTGGTATAAAATAGGGTCACAGGATCAATTAAGGTCGTACAATTTATGAAGATAATGTAATAAAGATGGAGGAATGATGGGATTGAAGAATCAATTCGAGCTTGCAACGTTTGCTGGCGGGTGTTTTTGGTGTATGGTTTCGCCGTTTGATGAGCAGCCAGGGATTAGGGAAGTGGTTTCGGGGTATACGGGGGGGCATACTGAAAATCCGTCGTACCAAGAGGTATGTTCTAATACGACAGGACATTATGAGGCGGTTCAAATTACGTTTGATCCAGTCATCTTTTCTTATAAAAAACTACTGGAGCTGTTTTGGCAGCAAATCGATCCGACTGATGCGGAGGGGCAGTTTAATGATCGAGGAACCTCCTATCGGACCGCTATTTTTTACCATAATGAGGACCAAAGACAACAAGCTGAAGCTTCAAAAGCAGAGCTTGCCGCAAGCGGCCTTTTTAAAAAACCGATTGTTACGGAAATCCTTCCGGCTGGCCCTTTTTACAGGGCGGAAGATAAGCATCAGTATTATTATAAAACTTTTCCGTTTCACTATAATCTTTATCGGGAAGGTTCCGGCAGGGCACGCTTTATTCGTGAGAACTGGAAGATGCGCAAAAGTGAAGACGAGCTGCGAAGTGAGTTAACGCCGCTTCAGTATGAGGTAACGAGAAAGAATGCAACAGAGCCGCCGTTTCAAAATGAATTCTGGAATCATGACGAAGAAGGTATTTATGTAGATATCATTTCCGGGGAGCCCTTATTTAGTTCCATGAACAAATATGATGCAGGCTGCGGCTGGCCTAGCTTCACGAAGCCCCTGCGCCGCAATGAACTGGAGGAAAAGTTTGATACTTCGCATGGTATGCGGAGAATTGAGGTTCGCAGCAAAACATCCGATTCGCATCTTGGTCATGTTTTTGATGATGGACCGGGTCCAGACAGGGCGAGGTATTGCATTAATTCGGCGGCCCTGAGGTTTGTTCCTAAAAACAAGCTCGAGGATGAGGGGTATGGGCAATTTGCAAAGTTGTTTACATAATCTTTAATCATTTTTCTTATCAAGATAAAAGAGTGGTACCGCCAAACATGGAGGAGCCACTCTTTTTTTATCAAATCTTCGTATAAATAGCCCTATTTTTAACCGAATTTTAACTTTCTGACCATCTAGCCTACAGCAATTTCACTCCTCTTACATACTTTGTTACAAGAAATTATTGCAGCAAAGTAAAAAGGGGTTGATGTTTATTTGGCACATACACCATTAGCAAGAATGATGAAGATGGCCTTTGTGACAGTTCGTGCTGAAATGGAGAAACAAAGTAATGGACAAGCTATTGGACAACTACATTCTATTCCAAACCATGGAAAAATCGAAAAAGAACAGCCTTTGAATGTTTATAAGGAACCACAAGATTATCCAAGAATCGTGATTGTAGGGGCAGGCCTGGCGGGTCTTACTTGTGCCTACCGGCTGAAGCAGGCAGGAATTCCTTCTACAATATATGAGGCTACCAACCGGGTGGGCGGGCGCTGCCGAACAAGGAGAGATTATTTTAAAGAAGGTCAAATTGTCGAGTGTGGCGGTGAGTTAATTGATTCAAACCATAGAGAGATTCAAGCGTTAGCTGAAGAATTAGGATTGGAAATAGATAATTTGATAATGGCAGAATCTAAGGGTACAGAACCTGTTTACTTTTTTGATGGAAAACCGTATACCTTTAAAGAAGCAACTAAAGATTTTTCGGAAATTTATCCAAAACTTCAACGAGATCTTAAGGAAGCAGGAGAAACCACAAGATATAATCATTACACGGAACGTGGCTATGAGCTTGACCAAATGTCAATTGTCGATTATATCAATGAAACGGTTTCTGGAGGCATCAACTCTAGGTTCGGTCAATTACTAACCATGGCCTACACGATTGAATTTGGAGCAGATGCACATGTACAAAGCGCATTAAATCTACTATATCTATTAGGATTTACCGATTCTTATCAAATGTATGGAGACTCTGATGAGCGATTTCATATAAGAGGCGGTAATGATCAGCTTCCACTATTATTAGCCCAGAATCTAGCCGGACAAATTCGATTTAATTCTGAACTGTTAAGAATCGAACAAAAGGAAGAAATAAAGCTTGTTTTTCGAAATAAAGAAAAAGAATGGACTGTTTTGGCAGATAAAGTAATTCTTTGTCTTCCTTTTAATATTTTAAGAAGCATAGATTATGAGAATGCAAAATTTCGTGACTTAAAAATAGTGGCGATTAAAGAACTTGGAATGGGGGTAAATACGAAGCTTCATGCTCAATTTTTCAATCGGTTCTGGTGTGAGCAGAAGAATAACGGCGATACATTATCTGATACTGGTTATCAACAAACGTTCGAATCAACGCGGGCGCAACCTGGGGAATCAGGAATTCTTGTAAATTATACAGGAGGAGGACACGCTGCTAAACAGATTGCCCCAACTGAAGAACGATTAAAGGAAATTACAAAAAGTTTTTTGGACAAGCTCGAACCAGTACTTCCAGGCACTATAAGTAGCTGGAATGGCATATCTACGATTGATCATTGGCTTAGTAACAAATGGTCCAAAGGGTCCTATTCGTTTTGGAAAATCGGTCAATATACCAAATTTTCCGGAATTGAAGGTGAACGAGAAGGGAATATCTTCTTTGCCGGAGAGCATACATCCATTCATTATCAAGGTTATCTAAATGGAGCGGTTGAATCAGGTGAAAGGGCTGCAAAAGAAGTGATTGATGAATTATAAAAGGGAGAAGAGGTTTAAATAAGAGAGCGGTCCTAAAGTAATTAGAACCGCTCTTTATCATTTTTTCCTACTATGAAAAAGGCTGTGTTAAACTTGTCTGTTGATTTCCGTTAGGGTTAAAAAATCAACAATGTCCTATAACACAGCCATGAAAAAAATTCCACTATCAAATATTCGGCATCCCGATAACTCTTTTTAAATTCTCTACTAATCTTAGTGCTTCCTATTTTAAGTTTTTCTAAAGGTTTCTTTGGTAGATTCCTGTTAATAACCACATTAAAGGAGTCAATTTTCCATGAATATATTATTGGCGGAGGACGATGTAAATTTAGGGGAATTAATTGTCTATATGTTAAAAAAGAAGGGAGGATATCAGGTAGAGTGGGTGATGGAAGGAGAAGATGCCTATGATTACGCCAGCTTTTCTCACTATGATGTCCTAATAATGGATTGGATGATGCCAAATGGTGATGGGGTATCTGTGTGCAGACGGCTCCGAAAAAATGGCTATTCCGGTGCGATTTTGATGTTAACGGCGAAGGACACAGTTCAAGACCGAATTGAAGGCTTGGATTCCGGTGCAGACGATTATCTTGTTAAGCCCTTTGAAATAGATGAGTTGTTGGCGCGGCTTCGTGCTCTTTCACGTCGCAACTATGCCCCAATATTGGAGGAAAAAACCACTGTCAATGATTTAGTCTTTAATCGTTTAAGCCAGACCGTTCGTTTCAGGAATAATGAGATTCAGCTTAGTCCGCGGGAATTTCAGCTGTTAGACTTATTGATTCAAAATAAGGGACAAGTTTTGCCGCGCGAGCTTATTTTGGATCGGATATGGGGCTTAGATTCGGAAGTAGCTCCGAAAACGATTGATGCTACGGTGAAGTTAATTAGAAAGAAATTAGACCGCTTGGGGAAGCAAGATTTACTTCATAGTATAAGAGGGGTGGGCTATAAGATTGAACCATAAAATTAGTTCATTGCTTCGAGGATTTTTAAATATGAGCGAAAGGGATGTTTTTACCCGTACACGAGGCCGATTAACCCGAATTTATAGTGGTCTGTTAATCTTGTTTCTTACCCTTTTTATTTTAATTGTTTATGCGGTTCTCCATGTGACCATCCTTAAAAATCAGGAGCATGAACTTCAAACATTAGTAAGCCAAGAAGCGAATTTTATTGAAAAAAACTTTTTGAAAAATAATTCGGACGGTCTCCATGATGTTCAAAATCAAGAAGTGATCTTTTCAGGAGTGAATCAATATTTTTACTACGTCGTGAGTTCAAACGGAGAATTTGTTATGGGGAATGAGGCGGATCATCGGCTGCGACCAGAATTACTTAGTCTTGTGAAGAGCCTAAATCCAACAGGGATGGAAATTCGAAAGGAAACCTTGCGCATACAGGAGGGCCTGCATGGAAAGGGAATAAGGGGGGAGTTTCACCCGCGAGAGGAAGCACAGGATCTGCAGTTGATGATTGCAGGCCAGCCGCTCTATAATAATGGCCAATATATTGGCAAGTTGTTTGTAGGAAAAGATATCTCATTTACCTACAAGCTATTTCATTGGATTCTCATTATCCTTGTCATTCTAGGAGGGGTATTTTTTGGAGGGGCGTTATGGATCAGTGTGCTGATGTCGAAAAGGGCGATGGTTCCCATCAGTGGAGCGTTTGCAAGACAACGCGAATTTGTGGCTGATGCCTCTCACGAATTGCGGAACCCATTAAGTGTGCTGCTATCCTCTATTGATGCCATTGAAATGACGATGGAACCGAATAAAGAGGAGATGTCAGGAAGGTTTCTTACAAATATGAGGCAGGAAGTGAAACGGATGACTCGGTTAGTCAGTGATTTACTAACGCTTGCACGTTCGGATTCGAACAAGATTGAACTCAAAGCGGAACTATTTGACTTCCGCCTTTTTGCGGACAAAGCAATCGAATCGGTACAGCCGCTAGCTGCCTCAAAGGAAATTACGTTAACCTTGACTGCCCCGGAAACGCTGAAGGTTGTGGGGGATTCGGAACGATTATCTCAGCTATTATATATTTTATTGGACAATGCGATTAAATACACCCCAAACGGTGGAGATGTTAAACTAACCATTTCTGAAGAGGTGAATACGCTTGGCCTCGAAGTAGAGGATACAGGAATTGGAATCAAGCAGGTGGATTACCAGCGAATTTTCGAACGTTTCTATCGATCAGATAAATCCCGCTCACGCCAAATGAGTGGCCATGGTCTCGGACTCTCCATCGCCAAATGGATCGTAGAAACCCATAACGGCACCATTAAAGTTTCCAGCGAAATAGGAAAAGGAAGCAAGTTTACGATCCGAGTACCTAAAATTCGGTGACAGGCACCGTTTGTGGACAAATGGGGCGTTTTGTCCTCCTCAGACGGACAGTCGCTTCAATGATAATACAAGTAAAAAGATACCCAAGAAAAGTCTTTGGGTATCTATGGCGGTGAAGTTTAAAATCAAGCTTCCAATCCTCCTGCTAGCAGTTTTTCTTTTTCCACTTCCATTGCCGTTACGATGTAAGCAAATCCGTTCATAAGAAAGTAAATAACGTTCGATTGAACCCGTTCCGTTTCTCCTAAATAAGTATTAATAATGATGATGAAGGAATATAAGACAACAAAAAATAAGGCGATTTTATTGAAGATGGCCATTTTTTAACAGCTCCTTTATTTAGGATTCCTTATTGTTATCATATTTATTAAGTGCTGGTCTTATGCAATCCTTAATATTTAACCTGATTGATTTGATATAATTGGGGAAATAAATCATAAAATTTTAAAAAAAGAGGGAGACGCCATGATCCAATTTGAAAATGAATACATAACGGTGTTTCAAAGTGCTTTATTTCAAACAACTTGTACGGTGGTAGATGCTAAGGATTTTGTTCTTGTTGTGGACCCAAACTGGCTTCCGCACGAAATCGAAGAAATAAAACAGCATGTAAATGGGATTAAAGGGGAAAAGGAACTATACCTTCTATTTACGCACGGTGATTTCGACCATGTCATTGGCTACAAAGCCTTCCCGGGTGCCAAGGTAATTGGAAGCAATGGACTAAGGGACCACCCAAATAAGGAACAAAAAGTGTCCTTAATCCAGCAATTTTATAATGAAAATTACATTAAAGCACCTTATCCAATTGTTTTTCCGGAGGAAATCGATATTGTCATCGAAGAAGACGGTCAGAAGTTAGTGATTGGCGATACCACGATAACCTTCTACCTGTCGCCGGGCCATACGCATGACGGATTATTTACGGTCATCGAGCCGGAGGGCATTTGGATTACCGGTGATTACCTATCTGATTTCGAGCTGCCCTTTATCTACGACAGTGCAAAGGCATACGAAGCAACACTCCAAAAAGCAGAGCAGATTCTTGAGAAGCATAACGTTGCTGTTATGGTTCCTGGACATGGGCAGGCGACGACAAGTCAAGGGGAAATGAAGCGAAGAATTCAATTATCACAAGATTATCTAGAGAGATTAATTACAGCGGTTAAAAAAGAGGACCAAAAGGCTATGGGTGTATTGGAAAAAGAAATGCCATTCCCATCAAACTTCACTAAAACCTGCCACAAGGATAATATCGCCATTATTCAGAGGGAATATAAATAGCAACTAGCGGCCTATCGCCACTAATTAAATTCGACAAAATTCGGGTGGTGCCTGGCACCGCCCGAATTTTGTCACCTTTGGACAACTCCTCCAGTATAATAACGTATCTTTTATTGGAGAGGTGTTAAATGAAATCATTTTTTATTAAAGGAGGATCTGGAACGTCATTATTTGTGGTGGAGGGTGGAAATCCGCACGGGAAGCCAATCCTTTTTGTTCATGATGTATCGCAAAACCATCTTAGTTGGATTCATCAGTTTCAATCCAAGGAGTTAAATCAATTTCGCTTAATTGCTTTGGATTTACGCGGACACGGTTTTTCTGAAAAGCCGAAGGAAGGGTATCACAATCCACAAAACTGGGCGGATGACATCCAGTCGATTATTCATGCCTTAAATCTAAACAAGCCATTGCTGGTTGGCTGGTCCTACGGCGGACAGGTTGTTTTGGATTATCTTCAAATTTATGGGGAAGGGGATATCTCCGGTATTAACCTAGTGGATGTAGGAACTTCTTCGGGAATCTCTGGCGGCACCTATTATACTCCAGCCATGCAGGCCATCATTCCGGGACTCATATCCAAAAAAGCCCTTAATAGTACAAATGCTCTCAAGCAATTTGTAACACTTCTGTTTGCACAAAATCCAACAATGAACGATTTTTACTTCATACTAGGATATAACACAATGGTTCCTCCCTATGTTCGTGAAGCGATCATCACAAGATCTGTTTCCTATGATGAACTGCTTCCAACCATTCAACTGCCGGTTCTTCTTATCCACGGTGTAAAGGATAAAATTCTTAATCCGGCACAGTCTATTGAAAACGCACAGATCATACCAAACTCAATTCTTTCCCTCTATGCTTATGCCGGGCATTCTCCCTTTTGGGAGTCAGTGGATAAATATAATCAAGATCTCAGCGCTTTTGCGAACGGCAGGAATATGTAATAAAAAGAAGACAGTAGCCGTCCTGATTACTGTCTTCTCTAGATTCTTATACCCCAATGAAAGTCAACGAGCGGCGGAGGCCTTCCAGGGCAAAGCTACTTAGATAATTAAATACAAAGAGTGCGATGATAGGCGAAATATCAATCGGACCAAGAGGGGGGATAAACCGCCTGAAAATGCTTAAATATGGTTCAACTAGTTTGCCAATCCATCCGCCAATCTTGGAGGAGTGAAAAGCCGGAAACCAAGAACCGAAAATAGATATTAAGATCAGCCAATAGTATACCTCAAAAAGAGTCTGTCCAAATTGAAAAATGGTTAAGCCCAATTTTAATTCTCCCATCTATAATAAATTTAATGAAATTCTATAACTTGTACGATACATAGGTTTATACGATTATATTCTTATTTGGTTTCAATATTTTCATCCTGTTCATCGTAAAAGGCCACTTTTCTCGAGTAAGGTGAAAAAGCTGCCCTTTAAGAGATGATCAGGCAGCTTTCTCTAACATTTTTATCTATAACAGCAATCATTATTCATCTTCCGTATAAGCTTCCGTTGTCGTATCCCTGCAATCCCAGCACTCAGCTCGAGTCCTTTCCAAAATTGACAATTCCATTCCACAAGAAATGCAAATATCCATAGGTTCATATGCCCCTTTCCGGTGAGAATGTTTTAAAACATATTTATATATATTCAAAATATTATGAATTATGACGTTGTGAGCTTGTATAAAAATAAAAACGCCCTGTCCCTACCCAAAATAGGTGATTCGACAAAATTCGGGTGGTGCTTGTTACCACCCGAATTTTGTCGAATGAGGCCATACAAAAAAGCCGGCAGTACTGCCGACTTTTCATTAGGGGTTAACATGATTTATTTTTCGAGCATGAGTTGCAGGATGAGCTGGTCGGTTTGTCGGGTTC
The DNA here is from genome assembly GCF_030938565.1 of Bacillus salipaludis. Lineage (GTDB taxonomy): Bacteria > Bacillota > Bacilli > Bacillales > Cytobacillaceae > Neobacillus > Neobacillus salipaludis_A. The sequence goes on from NZ_JAVGVR010000001.1 coordinate 1,027,607, forward strand.
CTTCGTTTCCGAGTTTGCAGAAGCTTTCGATGCTTTTTTCTACGTCGTCGTGAATGAAGCCGTCGGTTGATTGGATTGCTTGGTTGTTTAGTGCCAAAAGGGCAGATTGAACGGCGACATTGGAACAGGTTGAGACTTTCATTGCACAGCCTGCTTTCGCACCGTCACAGATCATTCCCGAAACATTGCCAATCGTATTTTGGATTGCTGCTTTAATTTGGGGAAGGCCGCCGTCAAGCAGGTACACAATCGCGGCGCTTGCTCCCATACCGGCAGCCGTTACGCCGCATAGGGCGGACAAACGGCCAAACTTGGATTTGATATGAATCGTAACCAGATGACTAAGGGCAACCGCACGAATCATTTTTTCCTCCGAAACTTTTAACTTCTCTGCAACAGCAACCACTGGAAGGGTAACGGCAATCCCTTGATTTCCACTCCCCGTATTGGCCATTACTGGAAGGGTGGAACCTGCCATCCTTGCATCAGACCCTGCAGCAGCCAGTGACATAGCGGCAGTAGCCAAATCATCTGATAGATATCCTTTTTTTACATTTTCCTTAATGGTTCGTCCAACATTCAACCCGTACTCTCCGGAGAGTCCTTCAATCCCAATCTTCCGATTTAATTCGATACTCTTTATTACAAGATCAAGGTCATGAGAGTCAATAGTAAGAAGCCAATCATAGACTTCATCAATGGTAAGCTCTTCTAATTCTTCCTCATCGGTTTGAATCCCGATGTTTTCACAGCCGCCAAGGAAAACCGTTTTTCCATCTACCTCGATTAGGGTGATATTACTGTGATTATCAGATATAACCACTTTTGCTGTCTGCTGATCTGTTTGTAAAACTACTTCTATATACAGTCGTTTCGGTGTATCTGCCTGTCCGGTTGTAACTTTTCCCGCTTCAATCAGCTTTAATGCAAGCAGCTCATCTTCTGCTGTCAGTCCATCAAGAACCTCCAGCTTCTTATCAGGGTCTCCTGCTGCTGCTCCAAGTGCTGCAGCAAAATCAAGACCTTTAGCCGACATCCCTGGAATTCCAACCGATTTCGCATTCTTAATAATATTTCCGCTCGCATACAGATGAATCTTTTGGATATTGCCCTTTGCATAGCTTTTCGCCGTCGCCGCAGCCAAAGCAATTGCAACGGGCTCCGTACAGCCAAGAGCAACCACTAACTCCCTCTCCAAAATCGACAAAATCTTATCCTTTCCCATCCCCGCTCACCCTCCGCTTTCCCAATCAACTTTTCCTAAATTCTATCATACCGGCAATCAAAAGCTATTAGGTATTTTTTGGGGGGCGTGGATGTATTCGACAAAATTCGGGCGGTGCCTGTCACCGCCCGAATTTTGTCGAATATAAAGCACCTCTTTTTTATTTCTCAAATGTGACTTCTTCTCCGTAACCGAGGGGGATGACGGCTGTTTTTGGGTAGTCCTTTAATAGCTTTTCTAGTTCTTTGTCTTTGTCGACCATGAAATCAACAACTGGAAATGCATTGAGTAATTGGGTTAAGGCTTCAGGTGATGCGGCGGTTTCGTTGGTTGGGAAGGTATGGCTCGGTATGACGTAATGAACGTCTAACAGTTGTTTTACCGCATAGGCTGCTTCCCTTGGTCCCATTGTAAAGTGCCCTGAAGAGGACAATACTGCAATTTCAGGCTGATACACGTCCTGAATTAACTTCATATCGGACATTAAGGCTGTATCCCCTGAGTGGTAGACGGTATAATCATTTTTAAAATCAAAAATATAGCCGGCCGCTTCTCCCGCATACACAGGAGTACCTTCTGTTTCCCTATAAGAGGAAGTGTGTTTCGCCTGGACCATCGTAACATTTACATCATCAAAGGAAACAGAGCCTCCTAAATTGATTGGCAGTACATTTTTAATCCCTTGCTGTAGAAGAATCAATGCCAGCTCATATTGTGCAACAATCATTATTTCAGGTTTATGCTCAACGATCTTAGACAGCCCACTTGTATGGTCAAAATGACCGTGGGTTAGAAAAACACAGTCAACAGATTGATAGAACGCAGCGGTATCCAAATCCGGCGGAAACCCGGGATTTAAATCAAAAAAGGGATCAGTCAGATAGTTTTTCCCTTCCTTACTTTTAAAAATATACATAGCATGGCCAAGTCTTTGAATTTTCATCGTGAGACCTCCTATTGGGAATAAGACCAAAACTATTGTATTTTCAGGATGGGTAATTTAGAACCTATGGAACTTTGCGAAACCCTCGCTATGCATCAATAATCCTTTGAAAAAAGTAGTTACCTATTTTCTATATAATTTAAACTAAATATGTTAATATTCGTATAAAGAAACAAAGAAAATAAGGAGATGTATGTATTGTTCCTTGCAGAACTTCACTCAGAAGAGCGAGAAGCATTTCTTGAATTAGCTAACTTAATTGCCGCGATTGACGGGAATCGATCTATATTTGAAGAAACTATTTTAACTAAATATAAAAAAGAAATGGAACTCGAGGATTATCAATTGAAGGGCCTTGCCATCGAGGATATACTCAAGATATTCAAATCGGAACGTTCCAAAAATATCGTCTTAGTTGAACTTTTTAAATTAATCTATTCAGATGGAGTGTTTCATCATCAAGAGAGCGAATCTGTCCAAATCATCAAGAAATACTTCGGATTTGATTCGAATGAATTCGCAAGCTTCAAGGATTGGATTATAAAAATTAAAGAATTATCATTTGAAAAATAAAAAAGAGCTTGCCCCAAGCTCTTTTTTATTTGTAAAGTTGCTCCTCAGTCCGCCGCCATTTTCTTAAACCAAACAAGCCCTTTTTTCCTTTCTGATTCACAGCCGCTAAACCTACAGCTACAAGTAGAAGGGCCACAATTGTATTAACTGTTATATGTTCACCCGGTAGAAACATCACGGATAAAATGGTCCCGGAAACGGGTACAACGAACTTATAAAGAGAAACCTCTCCCGCTTTATTATACTTGAGCAAAGAAGTCCACAAGGCGAAGGCCGCTGCGGATAAAAATACAGCATACCCCAATAGAAGCCATGCATTCGCGGTAAATTCAAAAGCGTGTGGTCTAAGATTTGGAACCCCAACCACGAGCATGATCAACGAACCAGTGAACATTTGCCATCCGGTTAAAGCAAACGGATGAAGATTAGCAGACAGACGTTTGGATAAAAAGGTACCGAAAGTACTGGCTAATCCGGAAAGAAGCATAAATCCTTCTCCATAAAACGAAAAATCCAGTGAGGCATCCTGTCCCCAATTGGACAGCACAATACCGCCAAAACCAGTAATCAACCCAAAAACCTTCCGCCAATCTAAGCGATCATCCTTATAAACAAAATGTGCTAGAAAAACAACGAAAAATACACCGCTGGAGTTTAAAATCGATGCCTTCATCCCCGATGTATGGGCTAATCCATTATAAAAAAAGAAATAACTTAAACTCGTTGTAAACAGCCCTAAACCAATAATGGCTGGCCATTGCCGCCAGTTTACTTTGAGCGCCTTACGATCAACGCAGAGCATGAAAAACAGCAGCAGTAATGACGACATCATGAAACGGATTCCAGCAAAAACAATTTTTGCTGATAAATCGTCTTCTGCCATGCCAAGCTCATCATAACTTAGTTTTAAAACCGGAAAGGCACTCCCCCATAAAACCGAGCAAAACACGGCAACCACGACGACCCAATATTTATTTGTAAAAAAACGTGAATAGCTCTTTTGCTGGTTCATACTAGTCCACTCCGAAATTCAGTCTATGACTCTAGTTAGCCATTATACACGAGACTGAAAGGGCTTGCACTAGTAATTAGTAATAGAGGAATAATGATATGATAGAAATAAAATTATTTTGGAGGATACTTATGGGCTATATTGAAGAATTGCGAAAAGTCATCGGCACCCGCGCGATTATTTTAGTAGGCGCAGTAGTGGGCGTGATCAATGAACAAGGAGAAATTCTTTTGCAAAAACGGCCGGAGGGCATCTGGGCGCTTCCGGGCGGGCTCCTGGAATTAGGGGAGTCCGCTGAAGAGGCAGGCAAAAGAGAAGTTTTTGAAGAAACAGGAGTTGAAATTGGTCATCTTCAGCTTGTAGATGTTTTTTCAGGAGAGCAGTATTTCAGAAAGCTGGAAAATGGCGATGAATTCTATCCAGTTACAATTGTATATACTTCAAATAATATTAAAAGCAGTAACATCAAAGTGGATGGGGTGGAATCGCTTGCTGCTGGATTCTTTCCGATACGAGAATTACCAGATGAGACCAGCCCGTTAGTGCTAAAGCTGATTCAAAAACTAAATATAGGTCAATAACGACACTAATAAACGGCTAGGTGACAGTTTCATCCAAAACAGGTCAAAATGTCTATATATCGTCAAAAACAGAATTTCTTACTAGGCTAATAGTATTTATGAAAAAATATTCTAACAGATTAAAAATTGTTTACAAATGTGTTACTTAGGTCAAGTGGTAGATGGGAAAAAATAGCGGTAAAACCCCGATGTTATAATATTTACCGCTATTTCTATAGTTTGTAATAGAAAGCGTTTACACGACCACATATTCAATAAATTTACTGTATTACCACTTTGTGTGGATGTGCATGATTGTACTTTTCATTATTATATCTATGTATTAATAATGAAAGTAAGGAGTGCTTTAGTTGAAAAAAAATCTAGTAACAGCAGCTGCAACGGCCGGGCTTGTACTTACTGCATTTGGAGCCACTGCCAATGCACAAGAACCTACATACACAGTTCATCCTGGTGATAGTCTATGGAAAATCTCTCATTTACAAAATGTTTCGATCAATCACTTAAAAGAATGGAACAACCTTTCAAGTGATAAAATATATGTAAATCAAAAATTAACCCTTACCTACACCGTAAAACCTGGTGATAGTCTATGGAAACTAGCAAGAGCGAATGGTACGACTGTTAGTGAGCTGAAAAGCTTGAATGGCTTATCATCAGATTTGATTCGTATTGGCCAGCAATTAAAAATACCAAATTCAAAAACTAGTACTCAAGTTTCTGCTCCGACCCTCTCTGTTAACCAAAAATATGTGGTTAAAAAAGGGGACACGCTATCTGAAATTGGAGCTCGTTTTAATCTATCTGTTGTACAGCTTAAAAATATCAACCACTTAACATCAGACCGCATTCATGTAGGACAAACCTTAAGTGTGAGTGGTGCCCAAGCAACATCTGCTTCGTATAAAGTTTCTGAAGCAACTAGAAAAGTTACCAAATCCAAAGCGAAAGCAGCTGTGAAGCGAGTAGAGATCATTAAAAGTGTAGTGGCAAAATCGGAAGCAAAAACTGCGGTAAAACCTGCCGCGCCTTCAGAGACAAAGGTGGCTCAAAAACCAGCCGTGAAGTCCAGTTCAACTGAGACTCAAAAATCTGAAGGAAACACATATTCAAAAGAGTCTGTTCAACCAGCAGCACCATCGACATCAACAGCTATCCAAAAACTAGTTGAAAAGCCGGAAACAACTACGGTCCAAAAACCAGCAGAGAAGCCAGAAACAAATGTGACCCAAAAACCAGCAGCGAAACCACAAGCAGAGGCTACTCAAAAACCTGCTGTTAATTCCGCATCAAAGGTCCAAGAAGTAATTGCTGAAGCTCAAAAATACATAGGCACACCATACCGCTGGGGTGGAAATACTCCTAGTGGTTTTGATTGCAGCGGTTTCACAAAATATGTATTCGATCATGTAGGAATTTCAATACCTAGAACAACCAGCACACAATGGAGTGCAACTACACCAGTTGGTTCGCCAAGCGTAGGGGACCTAGTCTTTTTTGAAACCTACAAAGCTGGTCCATCACATGTTGGAATCTACTTAGGCAACAATAAATTCATTAGTGCAGCAGACCAAGGTGTTGTTATCTCCGACATGACAGTATCCTATTGGAAAACAAGATACTTGGGTGCAAGATCTCCTTATTAATGTAGCCAAATCTAAATAAATGTTGATTTATAGTACCTGCCTCTAACTGATATAATGTTAGGACAGGTACTTTTTTGTTATCAATTTTCAATAATGGTGCAACGAAAATTACGGATTTATAAAGGAAGTCGGAATACATAATGTTTAAAATCGGATTAGTCGGCCTAGAAACGTCTATAAAACAGATTTTAGATTTGGCAAAAGAATATAAACAGGAATTGGATTTCATCCCTTTACCTTATGTAGAGGTCGAAGAAGTAGAGAGAATTGTAACAGCACATCATTCCGATGTGCATGCGTGGCTTTTTTCGGGCCCGCTCCCCTATGAAATGGCGAAAAAAACATTGGGAACAGACAAAATAATGGTCCATGTTCCTGCTACGGAATCAGGTTTTTTTAAAGCCTTTTTAGAGTTGAGTGATGAACTAGGGAGATTGATTAAAAAGCTAAGCATAGATACGATGACAACAAACAACATCAGCGAGGAAGCTTTATCACAGCTTAATATAAATAAAACAACCGTCTATACAAAAACATTTGATTTAGATGTTAATACGAATGAATTGTTGCAATTTCACCTAGAGTTATGGAATCAAGGAAAAACTGAAGGAGCCTTAACTTGTTTCCCATCTGTTTGCGAAGCGTTAAGAGAGGAAGGAATTCCTGCCTATCGAATGTCGATGACGTTGATGGAAATACGGCAAACACTTCGAATCCTTTTGGAAAAAGTAAAGACCTCCTACTTTAAAGATAGACAAATTGGCGTTGAAATCATCGAAGTTGAATATTTTAACAGAGTAGCAGAGGAAATGAAAACCCCTTATCATTTACAGTACCTAGAGCTCAGACTAAAAGAAATGTTGATTCAACTGGGAGAAAAAATTAATGGGTCCTTTTCTGAGAAGGGGAACGGCCGATACATGATTTTTAGCTCCCGCGGCGCAATTGAACGTGAAATTGCGGCGCTTGAAGAAACCGTTCAAAAATTGGCATTCGAGGCAGAAACGACTGTTGCGGTTGGAATTGGCTTCGGCGAGACAGCTTATGCAGCTGAAATCAATGCGTTTCGTGCCATTCAACATTCTAAGGAAATGAAGAAACGCGAAATTGTTATGGTTCAAGATGATGGAAAAATTATCGAATCACCCGGCCAAAACAATGAATTACAATATGAAATCCGTTCCCAAAATGAAATCCTTATTGAAAAATTAAAAAAGGGAAATATCAGCGTTAAAACATATAAAAAAATCGTTGCCCTCATTCAAAAAATGGGGTGGCATGATTTTACAACAAAGGATCTAGCGGCACATCTTGAAATGACGGAGCGTAATGTGCGCCGAATTGTAACCGATATGTGTGAAGTTAAGTTGGCAAAATATGTTGGCCAGGAGGCCTATGCTACTCGAGGAAGACCAAGTAAAATATATCGATTGTTATAAGCATCCAGCGTTTTGGGTGCTTATTTATTTTGGCTTTTTTCAGAATACCTAAAGATTATCACATTCATAAAATTCAAAAAACTATTGAAACTTAATTCGCAAACCTATATACTTCATTTAAGGAATTTTTTCCTTAAACTAACCAAAAATAAAAAGGAGGTTGATGGACGTGTCCCAAATGATAATGATGAATGATTTAATCGAAGAGGTTAAGGAGGAAGTGGTTAGCTGGCGAAGATACTTACATATGTATCCGGAGCTATCCTTTCAGGAAGTAAAAACAGCCCAATTTGTTTATGAAACCTTAAGTACTTTTGGTGATCTGGAAGTTTCACGACCGACAAAAACCAGTATTATGGCTCGGTTAAAGGGGCCGCAGCCGGGAAAGGTAATTGCACTGCGGGCAGATATGGATGCGCTTCCAATTAAAGAGGAGAACGATTTTAACTTTGTTTCACGGAATTCAGGTGTCATGCATGCTTGCGGGCATGATGGACATACAGCGATGCTGTTAGGCGCTGCAAAGATTCTGACAAAGTTAAAGGGGCAAATAAGGGGGGAGGTTCGCTTTCTATTTCAACATGCCGAGGAGCAGCCGCCAGGCGGTGCCCAAGAAATGGTGAACGTAGGTGTCCTCGACGGAGTAGAATCAGTCCTTGGTGCCCATCTGGTTTCTACTCTTCCACTTGGGAAAATTGGTTTGAGTTATGGGCCGATGATGGCCGGAGCGGATACGTTTAAAGTTACCGTTTTAGGTAAGGGCGGACATGCCTCACAACCTGATCAAACGATTGATCCGATTGTGATTGGGGCTCAGGTGGTAACGAATCTCCAACATATAGTTTCAAGGTATCAGGATGCTCAGGAAACTTCCGTGATTTCAGTAACCCAGTTCCATGCAGGAAGTGCGATAAATGTAATTCCAAGTACGGTAACGATTGGAGGGTCCGTTCGATGTTTTAACCCAGACTTGCAGAAGAAGATACCGAACTTTATTGAACGGATTGTAAAGGGGATTACGGAAGCACATGGAGCCACCTATCAATTTAATTATCAGTTCGGTTACGCCCCCGTTATAAATGATGAGGAAGTTACGAGAGTAATAGACGAAACGGTTTGTGAAGTTTTTGGAAAAGAGAGCAGGGAATTGGTCAAGCCGATGATGGCAAGTGAAGATTTTTCTGCCTTTCAAAAAGTAGTACCAGGATCCTATGTTTCAATTGGTGCCGGTAATGAAGGAAAAGGGATTATCTATCCACATCATCATCCCAAGTTTACAATTGACGAACAAGCTTTAGAGGATGGAACGAAGTTATTGGTTCACGGTACTTTGAAACTATTAAATCAAAACGATTAAGGGGATGAGAGAATGAAATCCATCTATTGGCTAGCCGTTATTCCATTTCTTGGCCTTGTTGCAGGGGCTTTATTTACAAATAGAATGACTCCTTATGTGCTCGGAATGCCGTTTTTTCACTTTTGGATCGTACTCTGGTCTTTTTTAACAACAGGAATACTTGGAATTATCTATATTTTAGATCCAGCTAACCGGGAGGAGAATTCAAAATGAATATTGCTGTGCTATTCATCTTGTCATTTTTCGTCGTTTCTGTTGCTATAGGGATTTGGGCAAAAAAAGGGAAAGAGATGAACTTGGAACAATGGTCGGTGGGGGGCCGCGGAATGGGAACCCTATTGATTTTCCTTTTGTCAGCTGGTGAAATGTATACGACCTTTACCTTTTTAGGGGCAAGCGGTTCTGCCTATCGGGATGGGGGTTCGATTTTTAGCATCGTCACATATGGCTGCTTGGCAACGGTCATTTCCTACTTCGTATTTCCTGCGATTTGGAGGTATGCAAAGCAACACAAATTAGTTTCTCAATCTGATTTCTTTGTAAAAAAATATCAGAGTCCTTACCTTGGAGTCCTTGTTGCCGTGATCGGGATTGTGGCATGTATCTGCTACTTAGTACTTCAATTCAAAGGCTTAGGCTATATTGTGACGGCAACTTCTTATGGGGTCATCTCTTCTAAGGCTGCTATTTGGGTCGGGGCTCTTGGGGTAACCATTTTTGTGATGATTTCTGGTATTCACGGTTCCGCTCTGACATCGATTTTGAAGGATATTTTGATTCTAGGTATTGTGGTCTTTTTAGGAATTTATTTCCCTATACATTATTACGGCGGTATTCAACCGATGTTCGAGGCGATCAATCAAGCGAAACCCAATTTCCCTATACTTCCAGAACAAGGGATGAGCGTATCGTGGTATATATCGACTGTTATCTTAAGTTCCATTGGATTTTATATGTGGCCGCATGGGTTTTCTCCCGTTTTTGCAGCTTCGAGCGAAAAGGCTTTACGAAAAAATGCAGCCCTCATGCCCATTTACCAATTGATTCTGTTGTTTGCCTTTTTTGTAGGGTTTGCAGCCATTTTACAAACACCAGGATTAGAAGGAAGTGCAGCTGATTTAATCTTACTCAAGTTTTCCAAACAGGCATTTGACCCATGGTTTGTTGGGCTGATTGGCGGAGCCGGTGTGTTAGCTGCTTTAGTACCAAGCTCTTTACTATTAATGACGATTTCAACTTTGTTTGCTAAAAATATTTATCAGGTATTCTCTCCAGCCACAACAGACAATCAGATTGCAAAACTAGTAAAATATCTCGTTCCGTTTATCTCACTTGCAGCCATTTATTTGACTTTTAAAGGTGGAAATAGCCTTTTTAGTATTGCCATCATCGCTTACAATTTTATTACTCAACTTGCCCCAGCCTTTTTTGCCAGCTTGATGAAAAAGAATTTTGTGACGAAACAGGGTGCCTTTGCCGGAATTATCATTGGTGGTGTGTTAGTGTCCTTTATGGATTTAGGGAATATAAAAGTTGCCGGGCTATTCCCGCATCTTCCTCAAGCTATTAAAGACTTGAATGATGGAATCATCGCCTTATTTATTAATATTATCGTTTTATTAATTGTTAGTTTAGTAACAAAAAAAGCGGCATCAACCAAGCAGAAGGCTGAGGTTCTGGAGACGGTATAGTAAAGTATAAAAAATAATCTGTAGGATTCCTAAAAGGGATCCTCTTTTCTGTGAATATATCTCTCCGAGGGTGCTGGAAGGACAAAAAGAAGTGAGAAGAGGGCAGAAGTGTCTTTCAAGAGGTGCTGGAAGGACAAAAAGAGGTGAGAAGAGGGCAGAAGTGTCTCTCCAGATGTGCTGGAAGGACAAAAAGAGGTGAGAAGAGGTCAGAAACGTCTCTCCGATGTGCTGGAACGACAAAAGGAGGTGCAGGCTAGGCTGAAGTGTCTTTCAAGAGGTGCAGGAAAGACAAAAAGAGGTGTGAAATTGTTTGGATTGTAAAAAGAATCCATTTTACCGTAACCCAACATTGCTTGAAAAACCCCCAATTTGTAAAAGATCCATAGATGAAGCTGACCAATAAAGTTCCGAAAGCTCCAATTCTGACAATCTGGTCACTAATGATCACAATTCTTTTATAGGTCTCAAACGTTTCATCGAAGGTGGCTAATGTTATCCCGTAATTTAAAGCAAAGGAGGAACTCATAATGCCGCCAAAAAATAATGCTACCAATATAATATGAATCACCTTTAACCATTTCACCCCAAATGGGCCAAACTTCTTCATTACTAACCTCCTTCTATATCTATAAGTCCTATATAAGAGTAACAGGATTCCCAGGATTTTAAAAAAAGCAAGAGTTGTAATGCTGTCTAAGTCTTGGGTCTTATTTCCCCTCAGTATAGGAATCTAGTTCATTAGAAGGTTTGTCCTATTAAAAGGATAAGTTTACAATAGGATAGAAATAATTCTTCTAGGAGCAAACCAATGGATAAGAAAGAACAATTGTTATTGAACTATTATTATGAAAAGTTAGTTAATCATACGTTTGATGAAAAGGATGTATATGCGTTTTTGTTGTTGATTCGAAATCGCAGTAAAGAGATTCGCTGGATTCAGGAGCTGGCTGATTTGGCGGTGCAGCGTGAGCAGTATACCGGCTATATTAAGGAGTACCTTGTTGAAACAAGAAAGAAGTTTGAAAATCTAGGAAAAACAAAAGCGGCGCTTCGGATTGAAGACGTATTTTCCTTTAAAGAAATCAAAACCGGAATGAATAAAGCTTTGGCAGAGTATCAATTACCTGGGCTGGCAAATGAGCATATAAACGATTTTGTAACCTGTCTTATTTCCATCCTCCAACAGATTAAAATTATGGATGAGAACGAAAGAGAGATTGGTAAACTATTTTTCTCAGTCTCCAATAAACAAATTATTTTAATGGCGGAAATAGAGGTTACTCAAAATCTATTCAAGAAAACGAACGCGGTTTTTCCCGTTCTGACTACTAATAATAGTTACTTGGATATCAAAAAGCAGGACCGGTTTGATACCCCTTATTTGTTTGCAGACGAGGCAGTTGAAATTATCAATCAGGAAGGGAAAATGGAGATTATAATTCCGGATAGGAATTGCCCCTAACCAAAAAAGCCTAAACCATGGAGGAAATTCTTCCAACTTGGTTTAGGCTTTTTAACCATTCAGTGAATCATGAACCGACAAACATTTCTCCTTAAAATTACAGTTCTGACACTTTCTCGAAGGATTCATCTCAAACTGTTCAATATTCAGCGGCATATTTTTTACAGGATCCTCAAGGTATTTCAACATATAATAGATACTGTCATTCATTAAGGCTTGAGCGGATTCTATTTCGAACTCGGTTAATTTATATTCCTGGTGTTTGCCAGATAGCAAATATTCATTGCGAAGGATGATGTCTTCTATTGGAATATTGTGTTGTTTTGATAGAAAAAGGGCATAAAAGGCTAGCTGTTTGCGATCATCCTCTGATTCTTTCCCCGTTTTCCAGTCGACGACAATCCACTTTTCCTGACTCACATCTTTATAAACAAAGTCGAGTACAACGAACACATCGACACCATTAACCTCAAACGTTTGAAAATCCTCTGAATGCAAGACATGCATCTCTAGTTTTGTCAGAATATCTTGGTAGGTCTTGCTTGTGAAGAAGTTCTTCACACATAGGTCCAGCTTCATTTTCGCAGCGGCAATGGCATCCTTGCTAAGCCCATTTCCATAATAGATTTCATGGAGCATTTGGTATTGCTTCGGCTTGTTAAACCATAGCTGTCGATGCTTGGTGGAATCAAGGTAGGCCTTATTGAGACTTCGAGTGATCAAAGTAATCATCTCATCTTCAGTAAACAGGCTTTTGTCATTGAGAAACTTCTTGAGCTGCCAGTCAATCGCTTTGTGGATTAGGTCCCCCAATAGAATGGGGATGTTTTTGATATTTTTAAGCCGGTAGGCTGCTTTATTTTCATCGGGTGCTTCATATAACCAGCCATTATGAGATTCATAGTATTGGTGATAATACTTTCGCACACATTCCAGGAATGTTTTATGCCTGGAATTGGACCACGAAAATTCAGGAAAGTCCCGGTGAACGTACATGGGAGTTCCTCCTCCTATAAAGTGATGATGACCAATATATGGTTGTTATTGTAGTAGTGAGTTACTTCTAATGCGGACTGCTAGATTTCATGGACGAAAAAATTCTTTCAAAGCCTGGATGAAAGACAATTTCTGTGATTCAAGGTCAAGAAATGTCCTTCAAAGCCTGGTTGAGGGACTTTTTCCATGTTAAAAGGGAAGGTCATCATCAGTGATGAGTCCAATCGGTTTCTTTTCTTCCGAATTTCTTCGCCTGTACAAATTCCACCACATATTCACAGCCAATAAATGTATTATACATATGATATCATTTCTAGCTAGACTCTTGGAATGGAATTAGGTGTAAGGTAGCCGGTGGTTGGATTTGATAATTAAAAAAAGAAGCATTATTTAATGAAAGATTAGTGTATGAATACCTGAGAGAAAACAAAATTAGGAATGCCTAGGAGGGAATAATATAGCTCTATCAATAGATAAAGAGGTGAAAAGAATTAGTATATACTAATCAATCGTTTGGTTAAAAGTAGCTATCCAATAGAATAAAGCTTTTATCCGCAATAGCATATACTAATTAAACGTTTAGTTAAAGACTATTTTCCATGAACAAATTGCTGAAATCCCAAATATCAAAGAAAGTTATAAGTATAGCTTCTCCCACTCACTCAAATATATTTTTTCTGCTTGCTCAATCTCTTTTGGTAATCTTGTAATAAATTCCAAACTGTTCCCATCAGGGTCATCAAAGTAAATCATTGCGTGAGCTTGATTAGGAACAACAACTGGTTCTTTTGGTTCTTTCCCAAACTCCTCCTTTACCTCAATTCCACGTTCTTTTAACCAAGTCTTGGCTTTCTTTATATCTTCTAAATCAACATAAAATGCTATATGTCTCAACGATACATGATAAGGAATTTTTGATTCTGGACCTTCCCATAAACCAATCCAACTTTTTCCTTCTTCAATCCAAAAGAAAGCAACTTTATCATATTTTTTATAAAGTTTTAGACCTAACTTTTGATAAAATTCAATAGATTGTTTTAAGTTACTAACTGGTAAATGTGCCTCATATAAACCTTTTATCATGTCATTATCCCTCCTATAATTTTTGTTTTAGGTGAATTATTCTGACGTTTGATGGAAAAACAAATTCATTTAGTTAAATGAAAGAAGATTCAAGCGAGTAAGCAAACAGTTTCAAAGCAATCTTTTTCAACATCGGTTTATATAAAAAATCCACACGCCTCTTTAGTTTCTCTTCTTCAAGTTGAATGATTTTAATAGAATTGTCTTGGATTTGGCTGGTTACCATTCTAGGCAAGATGGATGAGCCAATACCTTTGCTAACAAAAGGGATAATGGATTCATTGGCTTCAAGATCAATTAATACATTGAAATCCAGGTTTTGATCCCTGCAATATTTCTCGAAGTACAAGCGGATATCACAAGGATGTTTATGAAGAATTAAGTTGTGCTGTAGAAATTCGTCTAGAGTAATTGTTGATTCACTAGCCTGTAATCCAGGTACTATAGCATCATATGGCTCCCAGAATAGTTCTTTACATTTTATATTATTTTTAAGATTACTAGTGTCCTGGACATAGGCAAAATCAATAAAGTCAGAATCCAACAGGTCAATTAATTCCTGTGTAGTGTCTTTTAACGTTAACTCTACCTTAAAGGATGAACCAATTTTACTTATCACACTTGGCAAAAAATAGCTTCCGATACTGGGAAGCGCCCCAATTTTAATTGTATTTTTACTGGAGAAAGCCTCCATAGATTTGGCCAGACTTTCTGTACCTCTTAGGATGACAACTGCTTTGTCATAGAAAAATTTGCCCGCCTTCGTAAGCTCGATGCCCGTTGTTTTTCGCTGGAACAACTGACAATTTAGTTCTTTTTCAAGTAAGGATAATTGTTTTGAAAGGGCAGGCTGCGAGATAAAGAGAGTTTTAGCCGCTTGAGTCATACTACCTGCCTCAACGGTGATAACAAAGTAATGAAGTTGAGCGAGTTTAAACATTCGGATCAAATCCTTGAAAAGTATTGGTAGTCATAGTGTATTACAAAACCATCCATTATTGAACCGTTAAGTTATATAGTCATAACGAATGGTTATGACTATATAACTTAACGGTATTATCTCCTGACTCGTGTTTGCAAGTAAAATGTTGATAAGGGAGTTGATCGTTATGAATTCTGACTTAATAACATTACAGCATATAATCCAGGCACACGGTCGGATTAAGCCTTACATCCGCCATACGCCACTAGAATACAACGGAGAGCTTAGTCGCTTATATGATTCAGATATTTATTTAAAACTGGAAGACCTTCAGGTAACCGGTAGTTTCAAGGCAAGAGGAGCTTTCAATAAGCTGTTAACATTAGAAAAAAATCAATGTGAACTCGGAGTGATTGCACCTTCTGCCGGCAATCATGGCATTGGATTGGCCTATGCTGCCCATAAATTGAACGTTCCAGCGTTTGTCTATTTGCCGTTTGATGTTGACGAGAGTAAAGTGAAAGCCCTGGAAAGCTACGGGGCAGTTATTACTTACTTTGATTCGATTGAGGAAGCGAGGGTGTCGGCCTTAAGAGCTGCCGAGGAAACCGGTTATACTTTCCTTTCGGCCTACAATAACCGCAGCATGATTGAAGCGGGAGGGACGATTGGTTTAGAGATTTTAGAAGATTTAACTGATGTTGACACCGTCATTACCTGTTTAGGTGGTGGGGGACTTACAGCTGGTTTGTGTATTGCTCTTAAATCAATAAATCCCAATATTAAGGTGTGGGGTGTTCAAACTAAGAACAGCCCAACATTTGCTGTCTGGCATCAAAATGGTGAAGTCTGTCCAGTTGATTTGCAGCCTTCAATTGCAGAGGGATTGAGCGGGCCAATTGAACCGGAGACGCTAACGTTTCCGATTATCCATGAACATATTGATCGAATTCTAACTGTAACCGATGAAGATATCATCGAAGCGATGAAATCAATGTTGAAGCATCAATACATTGTGGAACCCTCGGGTGCAGCGGGGATAGCAGCATTGAGACAATTAGGGGTAGAAATAAAGGGGCGTAAGATAGCGGTTGTGGTTACAGGAAGGAATATTTCGTGGTCAAGGTTTTTAAATTTAGTAAAATAGGGGGGATTTGTGATGGCGTTAGAAATGCGGAGTGTATGTGAAAAATGCAATCAACCAGTTCATCAGGAAGGGGAAGCTTATATCTGTAGTTATGAATGTACTTTCTGTCATGATTGTACAAAAGAGATGAATGGTGTTTGCCCTAATTGTGGCGGGGAATTAGTTATACGGCCGCGAAGGATTAGGAAGGATTAGGATATACTAATCAATCATTTGATTAAAAGCAGCTATTCCCATAGAATAAAGCTTTTGCCCGAATTAGCATATACTAATTAAACGTTTAGTTAAAGTGCATCTGACGTGAAAAATAGTCTTCGATGACAAGAAGACTATTTTTCATTGATTAACTGCAGTACTGCGGGAATATCAGCAGGTGCCCATTTCAATGAATCTAGATTTTCTCTTTTTAGCCAAATTAGTTTAGAGTGCTCTCTTGGTGTAGGGGAGCCCTCCACGACTTTGCATTTAATCGAAAGCAAATTTATGATAACTGTTTCATATTCATGGGTGGTGTCATTAAAAACCTTTTTCGATGTTTCAATCTTGCAATCCAATTCCTCGTCAATTTCTCTTTTTAATGCGGTATAAATATCTTCATTTACTTCTACTTTCCCACCTGGAAATTCCCACATATTTGGGGTCGACATTTGAGGTGACCGAAGAGCACATAAGAATTCACCGTGCTCATTTTCAATAATGGCAGCAACCACCTTTACTAGTGTTTTCATTACTATCCCTCCCAAATCATTTAATTAATATAATACCATTCTTAAATAGGAAGAGTGAAAAGCCTGTGAGCAACTGCAACAAGACAATTTGAGTAGATGGATGGACCATTCCGTCATTTAAGGTAAAAAATGAAACTATCCTAAAATCAATATGAACTTTCCATCGTCTCTGGATGAGCAAATAGAGGAGTTCGGTTTGATACAAGCAATACCAGAGATTACTTCATAGATTACTACAAAGACTACAACAGAGATAAATACTCTGCCGTTCTCTAAAATTGTTAATGCAAACAAAAGCAAAGCCTTGTGAGGTTACAAAAACAAAGTAAATTAAGCTTTTTCATAAAAATCTACTTTGACCCTGTCCTTTCTTAGCATTTTTCTTTATATAGGATTGTGATGGGGGAAGTATACCGATTATGATTGGTGAATGAAGGAATTTATTGAGGAGGAAGTTATGGATACTTGTGTACTAGATCCAGTTGTACAAGAAAAAAGAATTCTATATCTTGATTATCTTCTTTTAGCTGATGAGAGTGAGGAGGTAGTGAAGGAATACATATATGACGGTGAGATGTTCACAATTTGCCAGGATGGGATTTGTATTGGTGTTGCATTATTTACTTTCCTAGCCAATCAAATAGTCGAGCTTAAGAATATTGCAATCGTTGAAGAGTATAGAGGAAGAGGAGTAGGTAAACAAGTCGTAATGGAGGCTTATAAACTATACCAATCTAAGGGATTACAGAAAATGATCGTCGGAACCGCCAATTCTAGTATTGCAAACATTGCTTTTTATCAAAAAGTTGGTTTTAGGATGGTTGAAATTAAAAAGGATTTCTTTAAAAAGTATCCCACGCCCATTTTTGAAAATGGGATAAGGGCATTGGATATGGTGATGTTTGAGAAGGATTTAACTGAATAAAATCAGTATTTTTTAATGATGCGGCAGAAGGTGAAAGCGCATTTCTGGCTTACCGATTGTCAAAGCAAGGATTGCATCAAATGAATTTATCTCATTATCCATAAAACTACTTCATCCTTATTCACAAACAAAAATATATTTTCCTCAATTTTACTATAAGGGAATAATTTCCAATTTTTAACGAACCATTTGTCTATAAATATTGGGGTGGCTTTCCTTGTTTTAGGACAAATTTACCAAAATGTTGTAAAAGTAATGGCATTTTCTATTCTTTGCAAAGTAAAATAAACTTGTAGGACTATTTTTAAAGGGGGCGGATTCAAATGAACATCGTAACAACCGAGAATATTGCGAATCATAAAATTACAGAAGTGATTGGACCAGTATTTGGATTAACCGTAAGGGCGAGAGGACTTGGTAAGGATATCATGGCTTCTCTTAAAGGGCTCGTGGGTGGAGAAATTAATCAGTATACAGAAATGCTGGAAGATGCTAGAAAACAAGCAATCGACCGCATGGTGAAAAATGCGCAGGCAATGGGGGCAAATGCGATTATTATGATGCGCTTCGACTCTGGTGAAATCGGTCAGAATATGAGTGAAATCGTCGCGTATGGAACAGCTGTTATTGCGGAAAAGGAATAGACGATGAAATGGATTTTGGGTTATTACGGTATCCAACTCATCATTCTTATTATTTTAATCATTGGTTCCTGATTGATTTGGGATCGCCGCTTTAAATCGAAGCATGGACAACAAGTGCCTAAGGGCTTCGTCCGGACAAATGAGGTCTCAATTGATCCAACTACAAATAAAAGATTAGTTGTTTACTTTAATCCGGAAACCGGTGAGCGATTTTATAAGGAAGAATAGGGTGAGGGGACGATCTCAGCTTATAATTATTAAAAGGTATCCCCAGAAAAACGAATTGGAGATACCTTTTGCATTTTGGTTATAAAAATTACTTATGCTAAGTTTTCGCCCTTACACATACCGATTCCGGCCGGATAGCATTCCAAATGTCATCTGAATGACAGAAACAATAATGAGAGTGATGAGTGGGATGGTCCACATATGGGTTTGGTCATATAAAAACCCAATAAATAACGGTCCGATTGCGGCAAGAATATAACCAGTTGATTGGGCCATTCCCGATAAATCGGCAGCTTGGGCAGCACTTCGGGCACGAAGGCCGATATAGCTAAGGGCTAATGGAAAGCTCCCACCCAAGGCAATTCCGATTAAAATAATACTGATAATTAAAACCGGATAGGATGAGCCAAAGAGTAATCCTGTAAAGCCGACTAAAGCACTCAAACTTAATCCGAAGGAAATACCAACTTGTGAACGAAACCGTCCTGCCATAACAGGGACGAAGAAACTGGCCGGTAATCCCACGAGTTGGGTAAAGGAAAGGAGCCAACCTGCTGTTTCAACACTAATGCCGTGACTGTGCAGGATTTCAGGCAGCCAAGAAATTGTTACATAAAATAAGAAGGATTGAAACCCCATAAAAATGGCGATTTGCCAGGCAAGTTTTGAACGCCAGATTTGATTTGAACTGGGAGTTACTTTTCTGACTGCATTCTGGCTTCCTTGATTAAATTTGACAAGAAAGCTCCAAACCAAGATGGCTACAATAGCTGGAATCCCCCAAACAATTAAGGCTCCCTGCCAGCCAAGGTTTAATCCCGTTGCTAATGGGACACTTACTCCGGATGCTAAGGATGCAACAAATCCCATCGAGGTAGAGTAAACACTTGTCATCAACCCGAATTTTTGTGGGAACTTGTCCTTTGCAACAGCTGGCAAAAGCACATTTCCAATCGCTATTCCCATCCCGGCCAATAGGGTTCCGACAAAGAGAAAAAATGTCATGGGGATCACCCGTATACTAATCCCAATCAAAAGTGAAACCAAGCCAATGAGCAGAGTCTTTTCGTTTGAAAATCGATTGGCTAGTTTTGGAACAATTGGTGACATGACGGCAAAAACGATTAACGGTAAACTCATTAACAGGCCTGCGCTCCAATGGGCAAGTCCGACATCTTTCTGAATCATTCCAATTAATGGCCCAACAGAGGTAATCGCCGGTCGCAAATTAAAGGCGACAAGGATAATCCCGGTAACGAGGAAAAAAAGATAAGACGATTTCGTCTGAGTATTAGAATTTGTTAATTCCATTTATTTACTCCTTTCAGGAAAATACACTTTCTAAAGTATATCATAATGAAAGGGGAAATGCGGTCAGTGTCAGGTATGATAGAGGCCAAAGTCAGGAGAGTAAACGTAAAAACTGCCTTCAATAAACTAGATTGGGGACAAAATCAAGCGAGTATCTTGATAAATGTCCCCAATAATTTCTCTTCCTCTTCATATTAAATTTTGTCGGTTTTTAATTTAGCTTTTAAATCCAATATATTGACCCGCTCACTTGTATCGGCTCCTCCTACGCCAAATACCATGGTAGCCACTCATGCTACCCCCACTACCTATACTATAAAGAAATAATATTAATAGAATATGTCATAGATGTTATAAACCTGTTAACCCTTCTTTAAAAAAACATGAAGTAGAGGAAGGTATATTGGCGAAATCTACTGAAATTTACTTCATCATTTGCTTAATGAATTCCCGATTCCGTTTCTGAAAGACTTCATTATGCGAAGAGACCATCGCCACTTTAGGTGCGTGCGGCTGAATAAGTTGCTTTGCTTTATTGACTGCATTGGCCGCATCTTGGAAAGCACCCGCAATTAAATTCACTTTCCCTTCGTACATGAGAATATCTCCAGCCGCATAAATTCCCTCAACAGAAGACTCACATGTCGCATTGCCAGCAATATAAGATTGCTCAGCCCGTTCAATAGACAATTCACTATGATCCAATAAGGCCGCATCTTGTTCATAGCCATGATTGATGATTACCTCATCGATCTCCAGAGAAAAGCTTTCACCCGTTTCTTGATGGGTCAAGCACACCTTCTTAATCACATCATGCTCGTGGGAAGCAACTAATTTCGTAATCGAGGTATTTAAGAAACAATGGGCAGAACTGTTCAATAACTGGGAAACCTGCGCCTCATGTCCTGATAATTTGTCCTTCCGATAGGTTAGATAAACTTGTTTGGCAACTGGCACCAACTCATTGGCCCAATCAATCGCCGTATTGCCGCCGCCGGATATGATAACTGTTTTATTTTTAAAATGGTTTAACGACTTCACGGTATAATTCAAATTCGAAACTTCGAATCTTTCTGCACCTTCAATTTCCAGTTTTTGCGGTTTTAAGATCCCGCTGCCAACTGCCACGATGACCGTTTTTGAAAAATGCATTTTCCCTGATGCCGTTTTTAAAACGAAAATCCCCGCTTCATCCCGGCAGATTGACTCCACTTTTTCATTTAAAACGACTTCCGGGTTAAACGTTAATCCCTGCTGGACAAGCTGCTTCCGTAAGGTTTCTCCGGGGACAGGTGTTAAGCCGCCCACATCCCAAACAATCTTTTCTGGATAGATATGTAATTTACCGCCTAACTGCGGTTGAAATTCGATGATCTTTGTTTTCATTTCGCGTAATCCACTGTAAAAGGCAGAGTAGAGTCCTGCCGGTCCGCCGCCAATCACGGTTACATCAAATAATTCTTGCTGATTCATTTCCTCACACTCCCAGCAAATAATTGTTATTGATTATCATTCTCAATTAAACATACACAATTTTTACTCAATTGGCAATAGAGAACTTTTCAGGGCGGACACGAAAGAGGTATCTATAAATTTAGCAATTTTAAAAAAATGATTGACAGAGGATATAATTGCCATTAAAGTGGAGTTGTGAAAATGATAATCATTATCAATTGCGTTTTTCTAAAGGGGGTTACAAAAAAATGGTTCGCCTTTATACCAATGAAATCACGATAGGGTACGGTGACCGTGTCATAGTAAAAGATCTTAGTGTTCAAATTCCTGATAGAAAAATCACGACCATCATCGGTTCCAACGGCTGCGGAAAGTCAACTCTCTTAAAAGCGATATCCCGGATTATTCCTTTTCAATCTGGAACCGTAATCCTTGACGGAAAAAATATCTCACAGGAGAACACGAAAATTCTCGCTAAAAAAATGGCGATACTGCCGCAAACACCTGAAAGTGCCAGCGGATTATCGGTAGGAGAACTCGTTTCCTATGGACGTTTTCCTTATCAAAAAGGTTTTAGCCGTTTGACCAAAAAGGATATGGAAGTCATTAACTGGGCCCTTGAGGTGACTGGAACTGCATGCTTTAAGTATCGGCCTGTCGATGCATTATCAGGCGGCCAGCGGCAGCGGGTTTGGATTGCGATGGCTCTTGCCCAAGAAACGGAAATCATCTTCCTCGATGAACCAACAACCTATCTCGATATGGCTCACCAGTTAGAGGTTCTAGAACTCTTGCAAAGACTTAATCGCGAACAGGAACGAACGATTGTCATGGTGCTGCATGATTTAAACCAAGCGGCTCGTTTTGCAGATTATTTGATAGCGTTAAAAGACGGGCAAGTCATGAAAGCGGGGCAGAGTGAAGAGGTTCTTACTCCTCTCGTGTTAAGAAAGGTATTCAACATTGATGCTGAAATTGGGAAGGATCCAAGAACCAATAAACCCATGTGCATCACGTACAATTTACTAAAAGGAGATAGGAAACATGAAAAAGCTGATGATTCCCTTTATTTTAATCTTAGTGTTAATTATTAGTGCTTGCAGTAACTCTACTAAAACAACAACTAACTCGGATTCAAAAAAGAAAGACACGATTACATACCAATCAGAAAATGGACCCGTTAAGGTTCCTGCACATCCGAAACGCGTTGTCGTCCTTTCCTCATTTGCTGGGAATGTCATGGCGTTAGGTGTTCCGCTTGTCGGAGTGGATTCCTGGTCAAAAATGAACCCGCGTTTTGACAGTAAGCTGAAAAATGTCGAAGAAGTATCGGATGAAAACTTGGAAAAAATTATTGAATTACACCCAGATTTAATTATTGGGTTGTCTACGATAAAAAACGTAGATAAATTGAAAAAAATTGCACCTACCGTTACTTTTACGTACGGAAAAGTAGATTATCTAACGCAACACGTTGAAATTGGAAAACTATTAAATAAACAAAAAGAAGCACAGGCTTGGGTGGACGATTTCAAGCAGCGGGCAGAAAAAGCCGGTGAAGAAATTCGAGCTAAAATTGGACCAAACGCGACCGTTTCGGTTGTAGAGAACTTTGATAAGCAGCTCTATGTTTACGGCGACCACTGGGGACGCGGAACAGAAATTTTATATCAAGCTATGAAGTTAAACATGCCGGAAAAAGTGAAAAAGATGGTAGAAAAAGATGGATACTATGCCTTATCACAGGAAGCCCTTCCTGAGTATGCCGGGGATTATCTCATCTTAAGTAAGAATTCAGATACGGATAACTCGTTTCAAGAAACCGATACGTACAAAGAAATCCCAGCTGTTAAAAACAAACATGTTTTTGAAGTAAATGCAAAAGAATTCTATTTCAATGACCCGTTAACATTAGATTATCAGCTAGAAACGTTTAAAAAGGACTTTCTAGGAAACTAATTTTTTCTATTTTCTTTGGTTCGCAGATAAAACATTTCAGTACGCAGATAAAAGTTCCTTTTTCGCAGATAAATGACTCAGAATCGCAGATAAATCATGATGGGTTTCACTTGATAACGTTTGACTGAATCCATTTTAAGAGTCAAAAACTACAATTTTAAAAGGAGGAATTCAGTTTTATTGAATTCCTCTTTCCGAA
Source organism: Bacillus salipaludis (assembly GCF_030938565.1). GTDB lineage: Bacteria > Bacillota > Bacilli > Bacillales > Cytobacillaceae > Neobacillus > Neobacillus salipaludis_A. Next base: position 1,051,133 of record NZ_JAVGVR010000001.1, read on the forward strand.
AGATGAGAGATTGTGATGACAAAATCGATTCCCTTTATATACAAGTTAAGCTTATTCTTGTTGGTATTTTTCGCGATGTTTATTGTTTCCATTGTGTTGGGAGCGGCAGATACCACGGTCAAAGATGTGTGGTTTGCGCTAACAGCGACCGTGAAGAGTCAAGAGATTTCCCTCATTCGAGAGATTCGCCTGCCGCGCGAAGTCGCCGCCATCTTTGTGGGAATGGCGTTATCCGTTTCAGGTGCGATTATGCAAGGATTAACAAGAAATCCGCTTGCAGACCCAGGTATGCTGGGGTTAACAGCGGGGGCAAATGCAGCGCTGGCGATCACCATTGCCCTCATTCCGTCCACCAATTATTTTGGAATCATGGTCGCCTGTTTTATTGGTGCCGCAATTGGTTCGATTCTGGTATTTGGAATCGGGGTCATGAAAGGCGGTTTTTCACCACTTCGGATTGTTCTGGCGGGTACGGCTGTATCAGCTTTTCTTTACGCGATTTCAGAAGGAGTTGGAATTTACTTTAAAATTTCAAAGGATGTATCAATGTGGACAGCAGGTGGAATGATTGGGACCACCTGGCATCAGCTTCGGGTTATTGTTCCTTTTATTGTCGTGGGAGTCTTACTTTCGCTTTTTCTCTCCAGGCAGCTGACGATTCTTAGCTTAAATGAGGAAGTCGCTGTGGGATTAGGGCAAAAAACGGTCAATATTAAATTCGTTCTGTTTCTTGTCATTATTTTACTCGCCGGTGCATCCGTTGCCCTTGTTGGCAATATGGCCTTTATTGGATTAATGGTTCCGCATATCGTTCGTCCAATTGTTGGAACAGATTATCGATTAATTATCCCGTTTTCGGCTATTTTAGGGGCGACATTTATGCTTTTTGCCGATACACTGGGGCGAATGATTAATGCTCCTTATGAAACACCGGTTGCCGCGATTGTAGCACTCATCGGTTTACCCTTCTTTCTCATGATTGTGCATAAAGGAGGGAACAAATTCTCATGATTCATCCGTTATTACTTAAAAAGCAGCGAATTATGCTGGTGGGATTATTTGTACTGATTTTGCTGACGATTGCTATTTCGATCGGGATTGGCTATTCTTCGGTATCCTATGATCGCTTGATTCCTACAATCATTGGGCAGGGGACCTTTAAAGAGGAATTTGTTTTATTCTCGATTCGCTTGCCGAGGATTTTGATTACGCTATTAGCCGGAATGGCGCTCGCTTTATCTGGTTCAATTTTGCAGGGAATTACCCGCAATGATTTAGCAGAACCGGGAATCATCGGGATTAACCAGGGCGCTGGAGTTGCGATTGCTGTATTCTTTCTGTTTTTTCCAATTGATGTTGGTTCATTTGTGTATGTTCTTCCGCTAGTTGCATTTATTGGAGCTTTTCTGACTGCAGCTTTGATCTATGTCTTTTCATATAAACGGGGTACAGGTCTGCAGCCGGTCCGGTTAGTGCTTGTCGGTGTCGGCTTTTCTATGGCTCTTTCAGGTTTGATGATCATTCTGATTTCATCTGCGGAGCGGACAAAGGTTGATTTTATTGCAAGGTGGTTGGCGGGCAATATTTGGGGGACCGATTGGCCGTTTATCTGGGCAATCCTGCCTTGGCTTGTGATTCTCATTCCCTTAACCTTGTATAAAGCCAATCGCTTGAATATCCTGGGTCTTAGTGAGCCAGTTGCGATTGGGGTGGGGATCGCGCTTGAAAAGGAGCGGATTGTTTTTCTAAGCATTGCTGTTGCTTTAGCCGCTGCAGCTGTATCAGTTACCGGAGGAATTGCTTTTATTGGACTGATGGCGCCGCATATTGCCAAGGCTTTAGTCGGACCGAGAAACCAATTATTTATCCCGATTGCTATTCTGTTAGGCGGCTGGCTCTTATTGCTGGCCGATTCGATCGGACGAAATATCATTGACCCCGATGGAATACCGGCCGGGATCATGGTTGCTTTAATTGGTGCGCCTTACTTTATGTATTTGTTATTGAAAAAATAAAACCAATCTAAAATTTAAGATGCGGGATCTATGAAGGGAAAAATGATTAGGGGGAAGTGGAGCAGTTTACTCCATGGTAAACATGATTCTAAAATAGGTGCATATAAATGGGAAGATAGTCAACAATCCGGGCAAGATGGAGCAAGGTTCAGCAGTTGAATTTAAGTATAAGAAATACTTTTTCTCTTGTCTATAGTAAGGAAGAGAGGAATATTTTATGACGAAACCAAGAAATTCCCTGTGGAAACCGCTGATTTTGTCGGTTCTTTCTCTAGCTCTTATTCTAGCTGTTGTCATTTTTACATTCGGAGGAGATAGAAGTGCGAAGCAGACAGTCAAAAATCCAACGATAACATCACCTCCACCTAGTCAGAACTCCTCCACATCCGGTCATGACAAAACCTCAAGTGCTAATGCACTAGTAAAAGAAATCTTTTCATTGTCTAAGGAAGGAAAAATAGCACATACCCCATTCATTTCCGGTAAGACTGAAATGAAGGAAGTCAATAATAAATGGGGAGAACCTAACCAAAGAACTGAAACTGCAAGTGGTATCTACGAAGAGTATAGAAATCACCATGTAGTATTTGGTTACCATGATGAAATTGTTAATGATATCAGGTCTTATGATTCGGAATTAAAAAATATTCTATTAAATGAGATCAAGAAGGCGGGCGGTGAACCAGATGAGGTTCGGTATTATAAAGATAGTACCCATGACCAAATTATTTTAGTTTATCATGTTACCTCTGTGTACGATTTAAAGTGGATTTTACCAAAACCAACAGATCAGGAGCCGAATCCAGAAGTGGATCATATTTCTGTTTATACCCAAATAAAAAAACAATCGGGTAAACCAAGTCAATCTGATGATCCGAAACCATCTGATCATCCAGGACAGACTGATAATCCAAATCAAGCGGATGATCCAAATCCGTCTTCACATCAAAATAGTGTCACAGAAATCATATCTGGTATGAGCTTGGATGAGAAAATTGGGCAGATGATCATCGGGGGTATATATGGAACCACAGTTGATGCCCATACCAAAAATTTAATATCCAAATACAAAGTTGGAGGATTGATTTTTTACGCTAATAATCTAGTAAACTCTCAACAAACGGTTCAGCTTTTAAACCAAATTAAGTCTGATAATGTTCCCAACCCTATGCCGCTTTTGTTAAGTGTTGACCAAGAAGGAGGTAGCGTTTCTAGGCTGCCAGGGGGACTTAATAACTTTCCAACAAATAAGGTTATTGGAGCAATCAATAATACTCAGCTTTCCTATAAAGTTGGTTCCATTTTAGGCAGAGAGTTAAAAGGATTTGGTTTCAATCTTGATTTTGCGCCTGTTCTAGATGTCAACAGTAATCCTCACAACCCAGTAATAGGGAATAGGTCATTCGGAAATAATCCGGAAGTTGTAAGCAAGCTTGGGATTCAAACCATGAAAGGAATTCAGTCGCAGAATATTATTCCAACGATTAAGCATTTTCCCGGACATGGAGATACTGATATAGATTCCCATCTAGAACTTCCCATCGTCAACAAAACTCTAATGCAACTTAAAAAACTTGAATTAATCCCGTTTGAACGTGCCATTAATCGCGGGGCTGATGTGGTAATGGTAGCCCATATCTTGCTCCCAAAGCTGGATGACCATTTTCCGGCCTCCATGTCTAAAAAGATTATGACTGAAATTCTAAGAAAACAGCTTAATTTCAATGGCGTTATCATTACTGATGATATGACGATGCAGGCAATTACAAATCATTTCACCATTGGCCGGGCGGCGGTGGAATCAGTCATGGCTGGCAGCGACATTATTTTAGTAGCCCACGATTATAACAAAATAGTCGAAACCATTTCTTCCTTAAAGACTGCTGTTCAAAAAGGGGAAATTTCCGAACAAAGAATCAATGACAGCGTCAGTCGCATCATTCAATTAAAAATAAAATATGAATTGAATAATTCGCAAGTGGGAAACGTGAATATTGGGGAGATTAATCAGTCAATTAGCAAGCTGTTGGATGAGTATACGAAATAAAGGAACGGTATGGCACACCTGAAGAAGGTGCAAAAGTCGTAACTTTTCTTGAATCAGGCTTAAAGTAATGTATGCATATAAGCCTGATTATTTGTAAATACTCGATATTTGTTTGAAAATGGGATTATAGCCTAAAAAGCAACAATTCATATAAATTTACACCTCAAAAAAACAATGCAATTCAGCTGCGAATTGCATTGTTTTTTCAGTTTCGAGCCCCCAAAAACGGCTAACCCTTTTCGGGGCATTCAAAAATATATGCTCAAACCATCATTGTCACGCCGCAAATGCGTTACGCCAATGAGAGTCTAAGTAACTTGTAGAATTAATCTGCGGTGACTGGGATCAATGAATAGATCAAATGCGCAACCCCATCTTTGTCATTTGATAGGGTAACCTCATCACATATATCCTTTATTGCTTCATGGGCATTCCCCATTGCAAAGCTTTTTCCAACGACCTGCTGCATGGATAAATCGTTAAAACTATCCCCGACAGCAGCAGTATCAGTTAAGGGGATGCCTATCTTGTTTGCAAGAATTTCTAAAGCATTGCCTTTAGATGCATTCTTATGTTCGAATTCAAAATTATGTTTCGCAGAGCTCACAATTGTTACATCCTCCAAATGCTCAAAATGACGCCTTCCTTTTTTCAGCTTCTCTTCATGAAAGGAAAATGCAAGGATGTTATACAATTCGATTTCTTTGCCTACTAGATCTGAATATGACTTAATATAGGAAAAGCCTGTTTGACTATATTGCTTTTCAGCAGCATATTTCAGCTGTTCAATACTTATATCTGGATTCGCACTTGACACGCGATCCATTTCAATGGCTAAAAGTTCCCGTCCATTCTGCGGGGTAAAAATTGAATGATTAGTGAATACCTCATAATAGAAGTTCTCATTCTCCAGCCAGCTCAAAATAGTAATGGCATCCTCAAGATTGATTGCTTTGGAGTGGACCAATTCTCCATTCGGTTGATGAATGGTTGCCCCATTTGCAGCAATGATCCAAGTTTTCAACCCAGTATCTTTAAAAATCTCTTGAACATCAAAATGGGCACGACCAGTGGCGATGACTACTTCAACACCATTGGATTGGGCAAATTTAATTGCTTCCAGATTCCTTTGGCTTATACGGTTTTCTTCATTTAGTAATGTGCCATCCAAATCCACGGCAATTAGTTTTACCACTTTAAACATCTCCTTCTTCAAAATCCGCTGTTAAGATTTCTACATTGTTTTTACTTAATAATTCCCTAAACTCTTTCGCAGGGGTTTTATCGGTAATCAAGAGATCAATATCTTGTAAGTCAGCGAATCGAAAAAAATCTGTAATGCCTAGCTTCGTATGGTCTGCTAGCACAATGACCTGTTTTGCTTGCTGAATCATTTTTCTTTTTACGACACCGTCCTCCTCATGGGCGATCGTTAATCCGTTTTCCGAGATACCAACAACTCCGATATAAACCTTATCAACATGGTATTCAGAGAGTTTTTCTACTACAGATGAGCCATAAAGAAATCGATGCTCTTTTTGCAGAGTGCCCCCTAAAAGCTGAATATTTATTTGAGGCTTGGATGATAATACTTCTGCCTGGTTGATTGAGTTGGTGATAATGGTACAATCTATGCTTTCAATCTGTTCTGCACAAGCTTGGACGGTTGTAGAGGCATCTAAGATTACTCTGTCGTTAGGATAAATTAATGAGGCAGCCATTTTACCGATTTTCTTTTTTTCTTCTGATACAGTTTTAAGTCGTTTTGTATAGTTTTTCACCTCATCATGGACGGATGGAAGGATCGCTCCGCCACGAGTACGCACAATCGCTTTTTCTTCCTCAAGCCTGACAAGATCCCTTCTTGCTGTATCTCTAGAGACATCGAACAGTGAACAAATTTGATCGACCGAAATCCTGTTATTCTCTTTTAGAAAATCCATGATTGATAATAATCTTTCCTCTTGGTACAAGATTTGAGCCTCCCTTTTAAGTGGTTTTAAGTAATTATACACCATTATTTGCATGTTTGTAAGTGTAAATAATTGATTTTAAGCAATATACCCGACCCCCCAAAAAATTTTATCTCTGTTTGGTCAAATCTTAGATTGTATACTAAATTTTTTAAATAGTATAATAAGCTTGTAATCTATTTATTAACTACCGTTAGTTGCGTTTAAGGAGAAAGGGTCATGCAAAATAAGCTAAGTATTGGAGAAATGGCAAAACTTCGAAATGTAACAGTGGATACATTGCGTCATTACGATAAAATTGGATTGCTAAAGCCGATTTACACGGATCCTAAAACTGGCTATCGGTATTATTCGATTTATCAGTATGAGATTCTTGGAACCATCAAGGAATTAAGAAAAATTGGTTTTTCTTTAGAGGAAATTAAGCAATTTCTAACAAATCGTAACGTCAAAAAATCGGTTCATTTACTTCAACAATCACTAGACAATATTCAGGAAAAAATTAATGAGCTGCAAAAAATTCATAAAATATTGAAGACCCGGTTAAATAATATCGAACGTTTCACAAAAAGTTATCAGGATTCTGATATTGTCATTAAACATTTTGAAGAACGAGAATACATTCAGCTCGACAGACCAGTAGGTTGGGAGGATCAAGAAAATATATATTTTGGACTGTTGGAGCTTGAAAATATGATTGGTGGGGACATACCGGTATTGGCCAGCAATAAATTTGGAGAATTTATCAAAAAAGAATATTTTGATGAAATCCGCCAAACATCTGATTCTTCCAGTAAATTAAGTGCTTTTCAATGCCAATTATTTATTCTTGTTCAAGATGATGGACCGGAACAGTCAACTCAAAAACTAGAAAAGGGTCTCTATATATGCTCCTACTATGGGGGAGTTGATCGGGAGAACTTGCTGTACTTGCTTAAAAAGCTGCTCCATCATTGCGAAATTCATGGTTACATTCCAAATGGTGATGCTGTTGCAATTATGCAGGTTGATATCTCTTTGACGGATCAATATGATGAAGCCTATTATGAAATCCAAATTCCTATTCAAAAAGGATAAATTGAAAACAGCCTTCGAAATGATTTTTTCAATTCGAGGCTGTTTTTTTTTTAGGAATAGTTGACTCTGGAGTTGGACAAGACTTTATGATATTTTCATATTATTCTGAAATGAGGGATGATTTCTATGTTATAGGCGAAAAGGTCATTTTCAATAGGGAATAAGGGCAATTAATACGCAAATAAGGAGGATTGATCTATGAATCAAACAAGCACGCCAACTCTAAAGCGTTCTTTATCATTAAAATATGTTGTGTTCTTTGGTTTAACCTTTATGGCTCCAACGACTATGTTTTCAACATATGGGGTAGCTGTTACAAGTACAAATGGGATGCTCCCCACCGCTTATGCGATTGCTCTAATTGTCATGTTATTTACAGCTTATAGCTATGCGGAATTGGTGAAAGCGTTCCCAAATGCAGGGGCAGCTTATACGTTTGCACAAAAATCGATAAGCCCTCATTTAGGGTTTCTCGTTGGTTGGACAATCATACTCGATTATGTGTTTAGCCCGATGATCAGTTCCCTTCTCAATGCAATCGCACTACATGCAATGTTCCCATCCGTTCCAATGTCTGTTTGGATCATTTCATTTATTGTGATTATTACGATTGTCAACATCCTAGGTATAAAATTAGCAGCGAATTTTAATACCATCTTACTTCTCTTACAAGTTTTTTCGTTTGTACTGTTTCTGATTTTGTCGATTAAAGGAATTTTTGCAGGAAGAGGAGCAGGGACATTATTTTCAACCGTTCCCTTCTATGATTCTCACATTAAAGTACCAACGCTACTATCTATTATTCCTATTTTATGTTTTTCTTTTTTAGGCTTTGATGCCGTTACTACGTTGTCAGAAGAGACTAAGGAACCCAGGAAAACATTGCCGAGAGCGATCTATATCATCACGCTTATTGGTGGGTTCATGTTTATCTCGGGTACGTATGTTTTACAACTCATTTATCCAGCGTTTCAGTCTTTTAAAAATCCTGAATCCGCCTATATTGACATTGCGATGTATGTTGGCGGGAATATTTTTACGAGTGTCTTTAATGCAATCGGCCTAACAGCCGCCTTTGCTTCAGCCGTTGCTTCCGGTACGAGCGCCTCTCGTATTCTGTATGCAATGGGAAGGGAGGATGTATTGCCGAAAAAAATCTTTGGCTATCTATCTCCAAAATACCGCACACCGGTATTCAATATTTTACTCATTGGTGTTGTTGCGTTAAGTGCACTATTCCTAAATTTAACCACTGCCATTTCGCTTATTAACTTTGGAGCGCTGTTCGCCTTTTTCTTTGTGAATCTTTCGGTTATCGCACACTATTTTATCCGAAAAAAACAGAGGTCTTTTAAAGGAACGATTCAATATTTGATAATCCCGCTTATTGGGACGGCGCTTATTGGACTGTTGATTACCAAGCTGGACAAACATTCCCTATTATTAGGTGGAACATGGCTTCTCATCGGATTTATCTATCTATTAAACTTAACAAAAATGTTTAGGCAGCTGCCTCCTGAGCTTGGCTTAGAAGAAGCTCATTAAAGTGGCATTTATCTATATAAATGAAAGGATTGATTAATTATGAGTCAACAAAAAGCTGATATGATTATTTCGAGTGATGTTGTTTTTACAGGTCTTACCGACCAGCCTGAACCCGCTTCGATTGCGATTAAGGATAACAAAATTGTTGCGATTGGTTCTGAGAAAGAAATGAAACACTTTGCAGGTGAGAATACGAAAATTTATCAATTTAATGATCAACTCATCATGCCGGGATTCCATGATTTCCATCTTCATCTTATGCAGGGGGCCGTTGCCCTTAATGGTGTCGATCTGTTCGCGGCCCGTTCGGAAGAGGAAGCACTGGAAATGATTCGCAAATTCGCTGAAGCTAATCCGGAAAATCCATGGGTAATCGGATTTACATGGGATGCAGGTTATTGGGATACTCAAAAATTACCGACCCGTCATTCATTGGATCGGATTCTCCCTGATCGTCCAGCGCTTATGTTTCATGCCGAAATGCATTATGCTTGGGTGAACACAAAGGCATTAGAGATCGCAAATATTAATCGACATACTGAATCCCCTTCTTTCGGCAGGATTGGGAAGGACGACGATGGAGAACCAAATGGCCTTCTCTATGAAGGAGCAACGGATGCGGTCATCCGCCATGCCTATGATTTTACGAAAGAACAAAAGAAAGCTCTTTTAACAAATTTCCTTACTCATGCTGCTAGTTTAGGAGTAACGGCTGTCCATGACTTATTTGCATCGGAGTCAATGAATATTATTAATGATTATGGCCTTTTCAAAGAATTTGAAGATAAAGGGGACTTAACAACACGCATTCATTTATGGCCAGTATTAAATGGCGATATAGAGCGTGCTAAACAATTGAGAGATACGTATCAATCGGATAAACTCCGTGTGTCCGGACTGAAACAATTTATTGATGGCGTTATTACTGCCCGTACGGCTTATTTATTAGAACCTTATGCAGATCAACCGGATTCACGTGGTGAGACAACTTTCCCTGCTGAGACGATTAAAAAATGGGTGGCGGATGCAGATAAGGAAGGCTTCAGTATTCGTTTTCATGCGATTGGTGATGGAGCCATCCGTCTAGCTTTAGATGCTTATCAGGAAGCGCAAAAAGTCAACGGCAAACGGGATTCACGTCATTCCGTCGAGCATGTAGAAGTAATACATCCGAATGATATCCCTCGTTTTAAGGAGCTGGGTGTTACTGCTTCAATGCAGCCGGATCACTTTGCAATGTCGGAACGGGGTGTTTACACTGATCGAATTGGTTCGGAACGAGAAAAGCATGTTTTTTCAATAAATACTTTGAAAAAATCTGGTGCAAACTTGGCATTTGGAACTGATTTCCCAGTTGATATCCTGAATCCGCTTCTACAAATCTATCGTGCAGTAACGAGAATCGACAGCAGTGGAAAAACAGTGTGGCATCCGCATGAACGGATTGCGCTTGCTGATGCTTTAAAAGCCTATACGTCAGGATCAGCTTACGGTACATTTAGAGAGCATGAATTAGGCACATTGGAAGTGGGGAAACTTGCGGATGTTGTCGTCTTGGAGCGAAATCTTTTTGAAATACCGGTGGAGGAAATACCCGATACGAAAGTCCAGCTAACAATTGTTGATGGTACAGTGGTCTATGATCATACAAAGTCTCTAATCGAAAAATAACATATTTATGAAAAGAGGATTCCGTTACTGTAGAATCCTCTTTTGTATTTAAACTATTGTTAACCAACTATTCAGATATAGATAGTTTATGCAAAATTAAATACCACTGTTAGTTAAATATCCCTAAAAACCAGTAATACCATTTGGCATAAAACATGCATTAATCTTTTAATCAAATCAATTTGAAGCTTTAGTCATTGAGGGGTTGAGTTAAATGAAACTTGAAATAAAACCCATAGCAGCTATTATTGTAGGTTCTGCCATTATGGGTTTTGGCATTGATTGTTTTAACATAAGTAACGGTTTAACAGAAGGCGGTATTACAGGAATAACCATATTACTGAAATTTATTTTTAATTGGGATCCAGGGTTAGTCAATTTATTGATCAATATTCCACTTATGTTTCTAGGTTGGAAGACACTGGGGAGAACTGCCTTTATTTATACGGTAGTGGGAACTGTATCGTTATCTATTTTTCTTAGTGTTTTCGAAAATTTCTCTTTGCCTTTACATGATTCATTGCTCGCTTCTCTTTATGCAGGTGTTTCGGTCGGAATTGGATTAGGGATTGTATTTCGTTTTGGCGGGGCAACAGATGGAATCGATATCATCGCCTATCTTTTGAAAAAACACATGGGATGGAGTATTGGACGAACATTGTTTTTTTCTGATTTAATTGTCGTTGCCATATCGCTTATTTATCTGGATTTGACCCGTGCTATGTATACCCTTGTGGCTGTATTTATCGGAGCAAAAGTCATTGATTATGTCCAGGAGGCAGCGTATAAAGCCAAAGCCGTAATGATTATATCGAATACAAACACAGAGATTGCGAAGAAAATCACAATGGAAATGGAAAGGGGTGTTACATTACTTAACGGTAAAGGAGGATACACAGGAGAGAGTAAGGAAGTGCTTTATTGTGTAGTTAACAGAAATGAAATAGGGCGACTAAAATTATTGGTGGAGGGAATGGATCCCTATGCATTTGTGAGTGTTAATGATGTGTACGAGGTGCTTGGAAGAGGGTTTACCCATGATAACCGCAAACGTTAGATTAATATATTAATGCGATTGGGGAAAATGAAATATTTCGATTGGTTCTAATGGAAGAAGTTAAATTATATTGCCAGCATTTTTATGGAAACAAAAAGCCGTTTTCTCCTAAGTCATTCGGAACTTGAAAATTATATATCTGCTGTTGCTGCTCCTATTTTTAATTACAATGGGTCTATCATTGCAGGCATTAGTATTGCAGGCCTTGATGTGAATTACCAAAAGGAAATGCTGCCTTCGTTGGTTGAAAAGGTCAGAGTGCGGCACACGAGATTTCACAAAAGTTTGGATACACTTAATAAATGACACGGGTTAAAAGCGCTTGTGTCTTTTTATGATTTTTCTTAAAGCATACTATTAAGGGATACTGTTTCTTTTGGAATAAATGTATATGAATCTGTTAAATTGGAAAACCTTATAGTAGATGTGTTATGATATCATTTTTACATACTATCTAAAATAAAAGGATGAGGTGCTAGATTATGAATAAAACTGAACTAATCAACGCTGTCGCAACACAAACAGAATTAGCTAAGAAAGATGCTACCAAAGCGGTGGATGCGTTGTTTGAAACTATCTCTAATACACTTGCTAAGGAAGAAAAAATCCAGTTAATTGGGTTTGGAACATTTGAAGTACGTGAACGTGCAGCCAGAACAGGCCGTAATCCACAAACAGGCGAGGAAATGCAGATCGCTGCTTCTAAAGTTCCCGCTTTTAAACCAGGTAAAGAACTAAAAGAAGCCGTCAAATAAGTAATCTTTAAAGAGTGCTAAGGAAGCCTTTTTGCTTCCTTAGCGCTCTTTTTTCTATTGAATAGCCTTTTTACTTTGAAAATGAATTGGTATCTTAATAATAAGGAAATTCATTCGCAAAGGCAGTGATTATATGGAAAAACACTTTGGAACTCTTCAAATCGAATTGGATGCCATTCTTAGAGCTTCGAAAGATAACATCGTGATTACGGATGGAAACGGAATGGTTTTAAAAGCTAGTCCGAATTGCCAAGCCATTTACGGAAAGGGTGTTTCTTTTTTAATTGGAAAATCAGTAACTCAGCTTGAAACAGAGAGCATTTTTTCCCCATCGGTTACCAAGATGGTTTTAAAAGCAAAAAAGGAAATACAAGTGATGCAGCACACGACAACAGGACGTGTAGTAATGGCAACGGGCTTCCCTGTTATGAACGAAATCTTTAAGAAAACAGCCTTGTCTTAACTCCAATAAAAGTAAAATGATTTTTTCGATAATTTTGTAAGATATTGTTGATATCTCTTGATGTCGATTTTATACTGATTAAAAAAATGCAATAGCGGGTCGTAAATTAGGTGAAATGGAATAATGCAACATGAGGGGCTATTTGAATGAATGGAAAAAAAGTGATCATACTTTTGATTATGGTTTGGCTTTTTACTTCGAATTTCTCGGTTGCAGAAGCAACCTCTTCAAAAAATAGAAATAGCTATGAAAATATCTATGAAAAATATAGTAGTACTGCAGACTCTTTTTCAAGCGAGTCGATTCCACTCACAGATGATGAAATAGAGTACCTTGATAATGTCAGGAAAAAAGGGTTGAAAGTTCCTAATAATCTTGATTCCATGGGGGGATTCTATGAATTTAAAAATAATGGAAATGAATATGGGGTAAATAAACTCTTCTACTCCACACTGGAAAAAGTGTTAGGAGTAAAACTATCTTATGTCGCAGTGAGTAGTTCAGAGGATGTCATCAATAAAATATCGAATGGATCATTGGATTTGTCACCCATAATCCAAAGGCGTACAGTAGTCTATCCTGAGATTTTGCTTAGTGAACCCATTAGCATCAATATGAATTTCATTTTTTATTCGAATGATAAAAAAATAACGGATGATACACTTGTGTATACACTTGCAGGGAAAAAAGTCGGTATTCTAAACATGATAGACGATAACAGTCAATCACTGAATAATTTTAGCGATATAAAATATTATCCATACAAAGATCTTTCTGCTGCTTATGATGCATTGAAAAATAATAAGATTGATTTTATCTACTCAAATGTTGGGAATTATAGAAGTTTAATTGATCATGGTCTCTTGGCGCGTCCGGTCCCTAATTCCCGAACCTATGATACCTATCGAGTAATAACTAGCAGTTCCAATCCTCTATTACTATCGATACTGAACAAAGCGATTTCCATCGCAATTGGCCCAATCGTTGCAAAATATGAAAAAGAAATGCAGAAAGCATATTTGTACAATCATTTCCCTATGACAGAAAAGGAAAAGGAGTTTATACGTTCAATTGGAAAAGTGCGTGTTATGGTGGATGACAACTTTGCACCCCTATCCTTTTATGATAAAGCCAAAGGTAAATATTCAGGTGCCAGTGTCGAACTTTTTGAAAACATTGCACACCTCATTGGGTTAGACTATATCTTCATACGCGATGAAAACCTTAGTTGGTCCGAAAAGGTTAACAAAGTGAAAGAGAAAAATATTGACCTCCTGTTTCCAATTAGCATTACGGAGACTAGACAAAAATTCGGTCTCTTTTCACACCCGTATGTTTCCACATATTATTCTGTAATTGCAAAAGCAGACAACCCAAAAAAGATAAAATACGTGCAAGAACTTCTTCATAAAAAAGTAGGAATCGTAAAGGGAACATCCATAACAGATTTCATTGAGACAATTATTCCTAAAGAACAAATCACATATTTTGATAGTGATCGTAAAATGTATCTCGGACTAAAAAATAGGGATGTTGACTATATCATTCAAAACGAAAATGTCTTTTTGGAAGATTTTTATGAAAATGAGCTTTTTGATTTGACTTCTGTTTATCGCATTAAAGAATCACCTAAATATTATTGCTATTTTTTTAAACAGACAGGTGAGATGGATACTTTAGTAAGCATTATGAATCGTGCTATGAATTATTTTGATACAAATGATATTGTTGATAAGTATAAAGTTGGTGAAAGTGAACTTAGGAACAGGTATATCACGCAAAAAAGACATCGGAATCTAATCACTTTCATTTTGCTGATTGTATTGATCGTTTTATCACTATTTGTATTCGGTTTTATTCGAACTAAAAAGGTTTCGAAAAAACTTGAAAAGGAAGTAGCGATAAACGAAATGGCCTATTTGCAATCGCAAATAAAACCTCACTTTTTATATAATGCACTAAGCGCGATCATGGCCTTTTGCTATACTGATACGGAAAAAGCGGGAGAATTATTGAACAGTCTCAGTAAATACCTAAGAATTGTTTTTAATACCGATAACCGTGGTGAGCTGGTAACGCTGCAACGTGAAATTGAACTGGTGAAATCTTATGTGGATATTGAGGAAGCCAGATATGGAGAACGACTTCAAACCATTTTCGAAATTGATGAAACTTGTTTACAGCAAAGGATCATGCCATTGATGATACAGCCTTTAGTAGAGAATGCAATCCGGCATGGGGTTGTAAAAAAAACGCAGGGGGGCACGGTAAAGCTTACCGTCCAGCCAAAAGGCGAATCGATAAAAGTTACTGTTACAGACGATGGGGTTGGGATGTCGGAACAAAAAATTAAAGAAATTTTATCTAGAAAGGAAACTGTTTTTGGAGTAGGCCTTGCCAATATCCATCAAAGGCTGGGACATATTGCAGATACGAAACTGACCATTGAAAGCAGAGAAGGGTATGGTACAATCATCACTTTATATTTACCGTTTAAGAAAAACACTTGATAAAATAACTGGAGGAGGAAATTTGCCTTGCCGAAGCTGATTGCGATTACCATAGATGATGAGCATCCAAACCATATTCTACTAAAACGAGTGATTGATCTAAATGGTCAATTGGAAGTGGTCAAGCAATTTACTCACCCTAAAACAGCCCTTGAAAAAATTGGTGAGATTAAACCAGATGTTGCGTTTGTGGATATTGAAATGCCAGACATGAATGGATTGGAATTGGCAGAAAAGATTTTGGCGATTCATGGGGAAACGCATATCATTTTTGTCACTGCATACAGCCAGTATGCGATAGAAGCTTTTAAAGTTAATGCCCTGGATTATATTTTAAAGCCTGTTGATGCGCAAGAAATAAATCGAGTGGTTCGTAAAATCATGAACCGTACGAGCCGGCAAAGGCCTGAATCCAAAATTGAGGATCAAGAAATCATGCACAAGGGAAGAATTCTTTGTATGGGCGAATTTGAAGTCTTTGGGAGACATTCAAATCAAAAGGTACACTGGATAACATCGAAGGTAGAGGAGCTCTTGGCTTATCTTGTCATGCACCTTGGGAAACCTATCGGCAAATGGAGGCTCTGTGATTTGCTTTGGCCCAGCCTAGACCCTGATCGGGCGACAACCAATCTCCATACCTCTATTTACCGCTTAAAGAAAACAATTGTGAATGAGCAGGTGCCACTTAAGATTAAAAGTAATAGTGACGGGTACTGGGTAGAGCTTGAGGAATGTCTCTTGGATTATCAGGAATTTGTAAGAGTATCCACGGATTTGTTAAGGAGCAACCAACATCCTGACAGCGAAAAAGAAGTATCGTTGCTTATGAAAGCTGAATCATACTACCGTGGAGAGCTTTTTGAAAATAAAGCTTATCTTTGGAGTGCTGCTCTTAGCGAAAGCATCAACCAAATTTATATTCGACTTACATATCGGCTAATCAATTATTTTGATAAAAACCAATCCATAGAACAAGAATTGGAATACCTGAAAAAGCTATTGCGCTTTTTCCCCTATGAGGAAAAGGCATGTATTATGGCAATGGAGATCTACGAAAAACGTAAAGACAAGCCAGCCCTCATCAGACAATATCAGCAGCATAGCCAATATCTTATGAAAGAAATGGGCTGCACACCCTCTTTAAAAGTTGAAAAGCACTATATGGAATTAATAAAAATCCTCTAAAGGACCAAAAGCGATTTGAAAAGGAGCTGTTTCCGATTCAAGTCGCTTTTTTCTATAATCACGTCTTTTCAGAATTGTTTATAATGTCAGAAATATGTCAGAGTGATGATTTAACATATTTTATGTTATAAAAAATTTGAGGAGGATAAAGAAATGAAAAGACATTTTTCAATGATTCTAGCAATTATTGTTGTACTTAGTAGTGCAACGGTTGGTTATGTATTTGGCTTATCTAAACAGCATTCAGCACATGTACAGGCAGCAGTGGAACAACCAAAAATAACACCAAGTGCTGAAGGTTCTACAGTAGATGGACTCAATAATATACTGAATGTAGCAGTTGCCTGGAAGCAGACTGCAGCAGAGTATAAAGCGCTCTATCACCAATCTTTTAATATGGCACGAATCCAAGTTGATCGTGCCCTTGCCAACCGCAAGGAGGGCGATAAACCGTTAGCTGTTATCACGGATATTGATGATACAATTCTCAGTCCGGTCAATTATTGGGGATATCTTATTAACAATAATAAAGACTTCTTCGACGATGCGATTTGGGACAAGTGGATTCCAACGTATAACATGGCGGCTACTGCAGGGGCACTGGATTTCTTTAATTACTGTAAGAAAAAAGGGGTGGAGGTTTTCTATGTTTCGAGCCGTGACCAAGGATCAAAAACATATCACTACGCAAAAACACAACTAAAGAAACTTAAATTTCCTTATGTCGATAAAAAGCATCTGACAATTCTCAGAGACACATCAAACAAGGAACCCCGTCAAAACGAGATAGCTCAAAATTATAAGGTAATCTCCTATTTAGGTGATAACTTGAACGATTTCCGCCGAATTTATTACGTTGCAGACATTGACAAGCGTGCCAAGTTGATGGAACAGGATAAAGATCTCTTTGGAACTAAGTTTATTCTCATGCCAAATCCAACTGACGGACATTGGGTACGCGCCATCTTTGGTGAATCGGAGCCTGCAGCGACCGATAATAATCGCGTAATATGGAAGGAGGCAGCTACTCGTTCCGCTTGGAAACAAAAGTAGAGTTGAATTTAAATGTATTGGGAGAGTCGTTACCTACATGGATTTAAAATGGACAGTGGATGGGTAATCGTTAACTCATACGGTCAGTTGCTCTTCCAGGAGGCTGCTATGGAACACGAATAGAAACGAACTTTTATAATTAGTTCGGTTTTCGTGGAAAAACATTATCGGTAGCATACAAAAAAGCGTATTAATTAACATATCTGTAATGCTTTTTTGATGATACTAATAGTCAAAGTAAAAACCACTTAGGATAATCCAAGTGGTTTTTATTTGTTAATTAAATAGGAGTTGATACAAGGGGACGGTTCCTCGTCCCATCACTTCATCAAGGTGGGACAAGGTTCCTAACCCACCGTCCCTAAATTTGAACTGGAACCTGAATTTCGAATGTAATCTCATTTGGCTTATCTGTGATTGTAATATCGACGTGCATGATTTGCAGTGCATCGCCAGTTATGTGATATCCTGTTTCTTCGAGATATTCCCAAATCTTACTCAAACTTTCGCTTCGGTTCCATAATAATTCTCCGTTGTAACGAATACATGCAAATAAACCGGCAGGAACAGTGATTTGGCACTGTTTTGGTAATTTTTCTTTATTTTTTGCAACGACAAAAATAATGGAAGGTTCTTCAAACCGTTTCGCTCTAAGATCTGCTTCCTTGATGATAATGCCTAGTCTATTACTAGCCAGAATTGGTGTCTTCTCGGTGAGCATATTTTCTAACCTTATAACACCATAACAAAGCTCCAAATTATTATTTATTTTTTCATTTAAGGTAATTAACTTCCTTTTTCCAATTTCGCGAAAAAACACCTCTTGAAGTTCTTTTTCTTTCGCTACATGCTCCAGGTATCCAATTTTCCCGCGAATATTTTCCTCCAAGTCATGTAACTCACTCAGTTTTGATTTAAGTTCCGTATGTTTGGCTTTAAGAATATCCAAGGACTTATTAAAATTACGTTCATTAAAATATTCCTTTATTTCGTCTGTACTCATCCCAAGTTGCCGCAACTCTTTGATGGTCCCTAAAACTTCATATTGAAAAATAGAATAGTAGCGATACCCCGAATCGGGATCAACATATTGAGGTTTGAATAGGTCAATCCGATCATAGTGGCGTAAGGTCTCCGCCGTTATCCCTCGTAGCCCCGCCATTTCACCAATGGTTAATTTTTCCTTTATTTTCACTGAGATAACCTCCCTTAAAAATTATAATACACCTATTGACCTTTGTGTAACAACAAGGTTTACAATAAGGATACGAAATCTTCTAAATCATCTAAGAATTTAATTTATTAACACGGAGGGAGTTGAGTTATGAAACAGAAAGCGCTTGCAAAAACGCTTACTTTGTCACAGGTTGTTTTTTTAGGAATTGCATGGAATAACCCCATGGTGTTTTTTAATACCTATGGAATTGCTGCCGTTACCTCAAAAGGTGTCATTACAGCTGCTTACATTATTGCTTTTTTAGCAATACTTTTTACAGCTCTCAGCTATGGCAAAATGGCGAAAGCGTTCCCGATTTCAGGTTCAGCCTATACCTTTACGCAAAAATCTATTAATTCTGAGGTTGGGTTCATTGTGGGTTGGTCGATTATGCTTGATTATTTGTTAACACCTATGGTTACCTGCTTAATGTCGATTGTCTTTTTGAGTTCGGTATTTCCTGGAATCCCGCATTATGTGTGGGTAATTGTGTTGACTGCAAGCATCGTATCTCCAAGTATACTAGGTGTGGAGATATCAGCAATAACTAGTAAAATTTTTGTGATTGCTCAAGTCATTTTTGTTTGCCTTTTCTGGATATTAACTTTCAAAAGTCTATCAGAAGGAGTAGGGACGGGTAGTCTTTTCTCAATTAAGCCATTGTTTGATGCGGATGTTTCCTTATCCGATATTTTGGCAGGTGCTACCATTCTTTGTTTTAGTTTTCTTGGTTTTGATTCACTGACCACTTTATCAGAGGAAACAATCAATCCCGAAAAAACGATTCCAAAAGCAATTATTATCATGCTATTGTTTATCGGAGTTTTGTATATTGGTTCTTCTTACTTAGCACAATTGGTGAATCCGGGCATTTCATTCAAACATGCTGATTCTGCAGCCCTTGAAATAGCAGTGCTCGTCGGAGGAAATTTATTTAAATCCATGTTTATTACAGCGGTGATTATTGGTAATTTCTCTTCAGGTATCGCTTCAATCACAAGCGCTTCTCGAGTGTTATATGCGATGGGGCGAGATTCCGTATTACCTAAAAAAATATTTGGATATATTCATCCTAAATTTAAAACACCGTCACTTAGCATCATTGTGATTGGCGCAGTTTCTTTACTGGCAATTTTATTAACCCTAGAACAAGTTATAAAGTTTATCAATTTTGGAGCGTTAATTGCCTTTACATCGGTAAATGTGTCTGTTATCGCCCATTATTTTATCAGAAATCACAAGCGTTCTTTTCGGGATTGCATTCGGTATCTATTATTACCACTCATTGGCGCAGCCTTTACGATGTGGTTATGGTCGCATTTAGAAATGGATGCGTTGATTCTCGGGGGCATTTGGATGGCATGCGGATTGATTTATCTTGTCTATATGACGAAATGGTTCCGCAAACCGCTTCCTGAGTTTTATTTTGATAAAGAAATGATTCCAGAAAATGACCAAGACATTGATCAAGAGGTTATCTCTCAACAGGTAAGATAAAAATAACATATTGGAGGTTTGTCAAAATGTTGAAGTTGAAAATGTTTATTAATGGTGAATGGATGGATTCGTTAAGCGGAGAGAAGAGTCATGCTGTGAATCCCGCAAACGGTAAAATCATGGCTGAGGCTCCGCAGGGAAGTAGAGAAGAAGCCCAAATGGCGATTAGTGCAGCACGAACAGCTTTTGACTCCGGAATTTGGTCAGGCTTGCCGGCATCTGAACGTGCATCCTACTTATTTAAAATAGCGGATAAGATTGAAGAAAGGGCAGCCGAGCTTAGCAAACTTGAAACAGAGAATACGGGAAAACCCCTTAAAGAATCTGAGTTTGATATTGCTGATACGGTGGATTGCTTTCGATACTATGCTGGGTTAGTGACAAAACCAAATGGTCAAACGTATTCTGTTGCCGATCCTGTACAAGCCATGGTTATTCGGGAACCTGTCGGTGTATGCGGACTTATCGCTGCATGGAATTTTCCATTGTTGACGGGAGCTTGGAAAATAGCCCCTGCGCTTGCTGCGGGAAATACGCTTGTATTTAAACCAGCTGAAATCACTCCGGTCACCACTTACAAATTATTTCAGATCATGGAAGAAGTGGGGATACCAGCTGGTGTTGCAAACCTAGTTTTGGGAGGTGGTTCAACAGTAGGAAAAGAAATAGCGGAAAGTCAGAAGGTGGATCTGATTTCTTTTACAGGTAGTACAGCAACGGGTAGAAGCATCATGAATGCAGCAACAGGAAATATTAAAAACATTTCACTCGAACTAGGCGGCAAGTCACCAAATATTGTTTTCGCTGACGCAGATTTTGAGACAGCTATCGATTATGCATTAAATGGGATTTTTACCAATGCCGGACAAGTTTGTAATGCAGGATCGCGTTTACTATTAGAAGAGAGCATTCATGATAAGTTCATTGCTAGATTAGTAGAAAGAGCGAAAAAGATTCAGGTTGGGCTTGGAGATGATTCGTCTACAGAGATGGGGCCGCTTGTAAGTGAAGACCATATGAAGAACATCCTTGAATATATTCAAATTGGCTTAAACGAAGGGGCTACATTAGTTTGCGGGGGCAACCGCATCACAAGTGACGGGCTTGAAAATGGTTATTTCATTGAGCCAACAATATTTGTTGACACCAAACCTGACATGAGAATTGTTCAGGAAGAAATTTTTGGACCAGTCCTTGTCGTTCAAAAGTTTAAAGATGAGGCGGAAGCAATCCAGCTGGCAAATGATACCTCATACGGGCTTGCAGCAGGTGTTTTTTCACAAGATGGCGCCAAAGCTTTGAGGGTTATTAAAAAAGTAAGAGCCGGAATTACCTATGTTAATGCTTATAACCTCGCCTATAATGAAGCACCGTGGGGAGGGTACAAGCAGAGCGGGATTGGCCGCGGGTTAGGAACCTTTGGTTTGGATACGTTTACTGAGGTAAAACAAATCAATATTAATTTAGATGTTAAGCCAACTGAATGGTTTAGCAATTAGTTAAATAGAGAAAACACCAGATTTAAATTCAGAATATTGGGAATAATAAAGGAGGAAATTTAATATGTTATGGGATTTTCATTTTAATCTGCCTACTTCTATAGAGTTTGGAAAGGGTAAAGTAAAGAATATTGGGAAAAGGGCTAAAGAATTAGGGGGAAATAAAGCACTCATTATTACAGATAAAGGACTTGCACAAACAGGAATTTTGGACAAAATCACACAATCTTTAGATCAAGAAGGTGTTAATTATATTGTTTATGATGAAATATCACCTAATCCAAAAGATGTAGATTGCGAGAGTGCTTATCAAAAGTTTAAAAACGAGAACATCGATCTTTTAATTGGTCTTGGCGGCGGAAGTTCAATGGATACAGCCAAAGCAATTGGGACACTTTTAACACATGGAGGAGAATTAAGAAAACGTTACGGTGTAAATTTACTAGAACGGGAAATCCCACCACTAATTTGTATTCCGACAACTTCAGGTACCGGTAGTGAAGTTACAAGAGGTTCTGTCATTACCGATACCGTGACGAAACAAAAGGAGGCGATACTAGATTTGAAAATCGCTCCTAAACTTGCACTTGTAGATCCTGAATTGACAGTAACTTTGCCTAAATCCATTACAGCAGCTACAGGAATGGATGCACTCACACATGCTATCGAAGCTTACACCTGCAAAGTTGCTCAACCACTTTCAGATGCTTTGGGACTATATTCCATAGAATTAATTGCAAAGTACCTACCATTAGCAGTAGAAAATGGTCACGATTTAGAGGCTAGGAAAAATATGCTTTTGGGCAGTTTGGTTGCCGGTATCGCCTTTGATAACACGGATCTTGGGGCTGTACATGCAATGGCCGAACCACTTGGAGGACTTTATGATACTCCACATGGAGTGGCGAATTCTATTTTTCTTCCACATGTATTTGAATATAATATTCCTTCAAATCCAGAAAAGCACGCCATGGTAGCAATCAAGCTTGGGGCAAATCCTGAAGGAAAAACAATTGAAGAAACGGCTTATGAAGGTGTTGTGTTGTTAAAAGAGCTGGCAAATAAAATCGGCATTCCTAGCTTTCGAGATTTAAGTAATGTAAATCCCGAAGACTTCCCATTCCTAGCAGAAGGAGCCTTTAAACATTTGTGTACTCAGGCAAATTCAAGGGATTTGACAAAAGAAGACTATCTGAATTTATTTCAAAAGACTTATGAGGAGAAAACAACAACTTTAATTGAAAGCTAATTGTGTAAACAATATAAAAATAGAATTAAAAATAATTGGTTAACAAACGGCCCCCCTCAGAAAACTTTGCATAAGGAAAAAGAGTGGATGAAAATTAAAAAGGAGGCAGCAAGAATGTCTATTCGTGATGAAAAGCAGTTTTTAAACTTACCATTTACAGGAATTTGTACTTTTGGGAAATACCCAATATGTTCGAACCTGAACCAGCTTGATGCAGATGTAGCTGTAATCGGGGTGCCTAATGACATGGGGACACAATGGAAATCTGGTGCAAGAATGGGCCCTAGAGGAATCCGCGAAGGCTCTACATTATATAGTTTCGGTCTGGATGGTGCTTATGATATTGAAAATGATACTATGTATCTTGGGCCTGAATGGAAAGTCGTCGACTGTGGTGATGTAGACATGGTACACGGAGATATTATGCAGTGCCATGAAAATACAGAAGAAGCAATACGAAAAATTATTTCCAAAGGTGCTATGCCGGTTGTATTAGGAGGCGATCACTCCATCACAGCAGCAGTTGGAAAGGGACTAGAAGACATAGGTCCGTTTCATGTGATTCAAATTGATGCCCATCTAGACTGGGCGGATCATCGCTCAGGAATGAGGTATGGTCATGGAAATTGCATTCGTCGCTTATCTGAGCTGGATTATGTTCAGAAAATATTCCAGTTCGGTATTCGCGGGATCAGCAGCAGCAAAAAAGAAGACGTCGATGCAGCAAGAGCGTATGGCAGCGTGATCCTATCACCTCGTCAGATGAGAAAAATGGGACTTAAAGAAGTGTTGGAGCTTATTCCTGCAGGAGAAAAATATTATGTAACGATTGATATTGACGGAATCGATCCGTCCATTGCACCTGGAACAGGAACACCTTCTCCAGGTGGGCTCCTCTACGATGAGGTTAATGAATTGCTTAAAGGAATTTCCAAAAGAGGAGAAGTCATCGGGTTTGATTTAGTAGAAGTTGCCCCTCCATATGATCTAACGGGCATAACTGGACAAGTAGCAGCCCGTATTTTACTAGACTTACTCAGCTATGTATTAAAAGAAAAAGAGAAAAAAGAGAATAAAAAATTCGGAAAAGAAAAAGAAGAAATGCTTTTTTAACTGGGGTTGTTTCCTACTGGGACCAATGGATGTTAATAAAAAAGAGGAACGCAAAGCGTTCCTCTCCTTATTTCTATGGACTCTAACCATTTGTAAAACAAGAAAAAATTCACTATAACTTCATTTTGTATTCTAGCCTTAAAACCCTTCATCTCTTTGAAAATCTAAACATTTATTCTCCTTACTTTTATATTTATTTATTTTATTACATTAATAAGGAATGACCGTCAGATAATTATAATATTTCTCCCGAGAAAATCATATTTGAGCCAAATCTGACCATTAGATGGGGATAGGAGCTCCTTCCCCCATCTAACTAGAAGTTTTAAACGAATTCAATACTTATGCAAGTAGCTGATAGGAATTAGTCCATGCGATGCACGGTGTAACGTTATATTAAGACCTCATTATTCTATGATGGGATGGTTAAAGAATACCTAACCCCGTGTTAATTTACTTATTGTTCATTTAACGTTAACTTCAATCCTTTTCGATAATATTCTGCCATCATTTCTTCAGGAACCATGTTTCCACCTGTTCCCCAAATAATATGTGTAGCCTTGTTCATTTTTTTAGTTAAATTATGCTTCTGTAAATAATCGGTTCCCTCTTTAAATAATTTAATGGGGCCAATCATGCCTGCTAGTGCAGAAGGTTCTAAACGAATCGCCTCTGTATCAACTAGTTCCTTTAGCAACATATATAATTGCTCATCGCAAACCGTATAATTACCACTTAAAAACGGTTCTATCGTTTTACCCACAAATCCAGATGGTCTTCCAACAGCTAGTCCATCTGCGTCTGTTATATTATCAATACCGATATCTTGTACAGAAATTCTATCATGGAGTCCAGTCATTAATCCAAGTAACATACATGGAGAATGAGTAGGTTCTGCAAAGAAACAGTGAACGTAATCTTTATACAATACCTTTAACCCAAACGCTATACCTCCAGGACCACCGCCTACCCCACATGGAAGGTATACAAACAAAGGATTATTTTCATCTATTGTTATCTTTAACTCTTCTAATTGTTTTTTTAATCGAACTGCTGCCACTGCGTATCCTAAAAATAGATCATGAGAATTTTCATCATCCACGAAATAACATGTAGGGTCCATATCTGCTTGAATTCGACCTTCCTCTACTGCTTTACTATAATCTGCTTCATACTCAATGACATTAACATTTTTGCTTCGAAGCAACTCTTTTTTCCATTGTTTTGCATCAGCCGACATATGAACAGTCACATTAAAACCTAATTTTGCACTCATGATGCCTATACTAAGTCCTAAATTTCCAGTCGACCCAACAGCGATTGAATATTGAGAGAAGAAGGTTCGAAACCTATCACTATCTAAAATTGAATAGTCATCGTGAACTGTTAACAATTGATGTTGAAGAGCTAATTCTTCTGCATGTTTGAGAACTTCATAAATCCCGCCTCTTGCTTTTATAGATCCTGATATAGGAAGATGACTATCACATTTTAGAAATAATTCACCTAATATAGGTTGTTGATAATTCCGTTCTAGGGATTGTTTCATGGAGGGGATATCCACTAAAGGTGATTCGATAATACCATTCATCTTTTTTGTTTCTGGGAAAACCTTAGCGATATATGGTGCAAAACGTTTCAACCTTTCCTCTGCATCCCTTACATCTTCTTGAATTAGGGGGGATTTTTTAATTCCTGTTTGGAATTTTTCGATATTTGGATTGAACCAGAATATTTCCTCCATTGAAATGAGTTTGCTTAGTAAAGGATATTGGTCTTTCCATTTTTGTATTTCTTTGCTTTCAATTTCCTTCATTCGACGAATCCTCCTAATTGACTTGTAAACAGTTATCAAACTGAAATAAAATATAAGTTAATATACGTTAAATAAAATTTAACACAAATTATTTTAAATGTTAAGTGCTGTTTAATTATGTTAAATATAAATTAACATTCAGTGTTAAGGAGTGTATAGGGATGGAAAATATAGATATTGGAAAAAGGGTTGAACAATATAGAAAAGCTAAAGTGTTAAGTATAAGAGAATTAGCTAAGTTAGCTGAAATAACGCCTTCGATGTTAAGCCAAATTGAACGCGGATTAGCAAATCCTTCTATTCAAACCCTTAAAGTTTTAGCAAAGGCCCTTGATGTTCCAACCTTTAGTTTTTTCCTTGAAGAAAAAAACACGGCGGATTTAGTTGTTAGGACAAATCAACGTAGAAAAATGGTGATTGACAATTTGTCTTATGAATTGTTATCACCCGATTTTACTGGAAATCTCGCGTCAGCTATTATGAAGGTTCCGCCAAACACTTCGTCGTCTGAGAAACTCTTGGAACATAAAGGAGAGGAAGTTGCTTTTATTTTAGAGGGGAAAATTAAGGTGTATTTAAATGAGGAGGAACATATATTAGAGGCTGGTGATAGTGTGAAAATACCTGCATATATGAAACATAAATGGGAAAATGATTTCAACCAAAATGCGGTTGTATTATTTTCAGTTACCCCGCCTGCTTTTTAACCCTAATGATAAATAAATCTTATTTCAGTATTTCATATAAAAAAAGACTAGCTCAATCATGAAAAAACTAGTCTTTGTATATCTTTACCTTTATTTTTTTGGGTGGCGGTGATGAGGATGGTGATGGTGATGGTCATTAGAACTTGACTCATCTTGGTCATGATCCTCTTTACATCCACAATGTTCATGATCCTCATGACAACATTGGGTAAACGAGTCATCCGGACACACGCCTGGAATTGGAACGCATGGGTTAAAATTATGATTTTGGAGTACTTCATACGGTCGCATCATGTCGTGGTCTTCATGTTCAAGGATATGACAATGCCATGGGTAGATTCCTGTAAATGGCCCAAACCGTGCAATGATTCGGGTGACCTCCCCGGGATTGGCACGAACAGTATCTTTCCATCCCATTTCATTTGGGTCGGGTGGTTGTGGCGGTCCGACTACAAGGTCAGTACCATTTGGATCACCGGTAAACACAGCACGATTCAAAATTTGAAAAGTAACAAGGTGCAAGTGAATTGGGTGAGTGTCCGGTGTAGTATTGTAAAGCTCCCAAATCTCGATAGTTCCATTATATGGGGTTTCTGTTAAAGGTAACTGATCCCAATCGAGATTATTTAAAAGAAGTTTTAAACGCCCGAACTCATCTGTAGTTTCCACTAAGACGTTTTTTCTTACCGTTACAGCATCAGCAGAATCAAGTCTTTCCAAGCAGCTTAGCTTCGCGGGTATTTTGCTGCTGTCAGACAAAGTGTGTCTTTGCTTGACTACTCGAAATTCCATAATCTGCGTTAGGTTAGGAGAAGGTGGATCGCCACCGGGGAATGGTGCTGGTGCGTCATTAGTTAAAATAATACTTTGACCATTGTGGTTTGAAAAATCGATAATAACATCGACCCGTTCTGCAGGTGCAAGGATGATTTCGGCAACGGTGACTGGATTTTCCAAAAGTCCTCCTTCCGTGCCAATTTGGACAAAATCTTGACCAGAGCTCAAACGAATACGGTAAAAACGAGCATTGGAACCATTAAGTATGCGGAAGCGATATTTCCGTGGCTCAACCTCCAGGAAAGGCCATACTTTTCCATTGACTAAGATTGTGTTGCCAAAAAACTCAGGGACAACGGATGGGTTTGGTACTGTTGGATCGATTGGTGGAGGCGGTTGTGGTGCTGGAGGAGGCTCGTGGCCAGGCTGGGTTGGATAGAACAATTCACCATCAGGATAGAACGAACGATCTTGGATGACCAGTGGAATTTCAAATTTTCCTCTTGGAAGGTCCAATTCATCCTCTTCATCATCTCTTAGGATATAGAATCCTGCAAGCCCTGCATATACGTTCAAACGAGTAATTCCAAGTGCGTGATCATGGTACCATAGTGTTGCAGGGCGTTGACAGTTGGGATAAAAATATACTTCATGGGCAAATTTCGGTCCAACATTTTCAAAATCTCGTGTAAACCAAGCCTCTGGATATCCGTCATTTTCTGGACGAACACGACCTTCATGTAAATGTACGACCGTTCTTACAGAAGGTTTATCTGGTTCTGCACCATGAAGCGTTCTATCCACGGGCAGCAGGTGTTCAAATGGCAATTTATTTTTCCATTTTACTAAAATAGGTTCATTTCTTCGTACCTCGAATGTAGGGCCAGGATACATACCGTTGTAACCCCAAACAGTAGTTGGGGGCAAATCGCGATGTAACTTTTGCTTTACTTGTTTCATGATTACTTCATAGAATGGGATGTCATCACATCTATCTTTGGGTTCCAAGATAGGTGGAAGGGGTAATGCGTCCACAAACTTCTTTAAAGACATCTTCCTGCCTCCTTTAAAAAAATGAAACATAATTCCCTTTCTATAATTAGTTCTATACAAAGAACTTTATGACAAAAACATTTGTAAGTTTTACTTCCTACTCACTCAACAAAATGTTGTCCGGTGCAGTAGGTTTTTTTGTGAAAAGATCTTTGTTTTTATAGGAGATTTTTAGCGGGTAGACATTACAAAACCTTAACATTGGCTTAATGTGGGATTCACATTCATGAATTATTCTAAAACCGTAAACAATCAACAACAATATTAAAGAAACCAAACTGGAGGATTTCTTAATGAAACGTAAATGGAGTAAGACACTGAAGTCAATACAAGCTGGGGTATTAGGTTTAAGTTTACTAAGTTTGGCAGCTTGCAGTACAAATGAAAAAACTGTTGCTCCCGTTGTGAAAAATCCTAATTCACTAAAAGTTGGGGAAATTGAGTCAAAAGCAAAGAAAGAAGGAGCCATAAATAGCGTCGGTATGCCAGATACTTGGGCAAACTGGGGGGAAACTTGGGGAGACGTGACAAAAAAATACAAATTGACCCATAATGATACAGATTTATCAAGCGCTGAAGAAATTGCAAAGTTTGAATCTGAAAAGGAGAATGCTTCGGCTGATATTGGTGACGTAGGGATTTCTTTTGCTCCTATAGCGGAACAAAAAAAGCTCACTATACCATATAAGACCTCCTATTGGAATGAAGTACCGAAATGGGCAAAAGATGACGATGGAGACTGGGTTGCAGGATATCAGGGAACGATTGCTTTCTTAACAAATAAAGAATTGGTAAAGAACCCGCCAAAATCATGGGCTGATCTATTAAAAGGAAACTACAAAGTAACCGTTGGGGATGTTCAGCGCGGCGCACAGAATCAAATGGCTGTTCTTGCTGCTGCGATTGCTAACGGCGGTAGTGAGTCAAATATCGAACCGGGTCTTAAATATTTTGCCAAGCTTGCCAAGCAGGGCCGTCTTAGTCTGACGGATGCAAAGCCGGCTAACATTGAAAAAGGGGAAGTAGAGGTAGCCATTGTTTGGGATTTCAATGCCATTGGATATGCGGAGCAAATCAACCGCAAGCAATTTGATATAAGCATTCCAAAAGAAGGTTCAGTTGTCAGTGCTTATTCCACCATCATTAACAAATATGCTAAGCATCCATATGCTGCGATGGCGACTAGAGAATATATCTTAAGTGATGAAGGTCAAATTAATTTAGCTAAAGGATTCGCACGTCCGATTCGTGATGTACAACTTCCAAAAGAGGTAGCAGCCAAACTGGTTCCAAACGAAGAATACAAAAATGCCCAACCAATTAAAGATTACAAAGCTTGGGAAGGAACAGCAAAAACTTTACCGCAGCTGTGGCAAGAAGAGGTGTTAGTCAATGTTAAATAAAGTGATTGTCGTTGTTGTTGATGGTATGAGATATGATAAGGCGTTTGATGCACTAGGATATGTTCAGCATTTAGTTGAAACGAATCAGGCGGCACTATACAAAGTGAAATCGGAGCTTCCAAGTCTTTCCCGTCCGCTGTATGAAGTATTACTAACCGGCACTCCGGCATCCATGAATGGAATTACCTCCAATCAAACGGTTCGTTTATCTAATGAGAAAAGTATTTTTCATCTTACGAAAGAGAACGGATTAAGAAATGCTTCTGCAGCTTATTACTGGGTAAGCGAACTATATAACCGGGCGCCATTCAACTTTATAGAAGACCGTATCCAAGAAGATATGTCTAAGCCTATCCAATCCGGATTGTTCTATTGGGAAGATGATTATCCGGATAGCCATTTGTTGATGGATGCGGAGGCTTTACGCAGAAAGCATGATCCTCACTTTTTATATATTCATCCTATGGGAGTGGATGTAAAAGGAGAGAATTATGGTTCCGAATCGAAAGAATATCGGGAACAAATTTTAAAAATGGGCAGCTTGTTAGCGCAACTTCTCCCGATTTGGATGAAATCTGGTTACCATATTTTGATTACCTCCGACCATGGGATGAGTGAATACGGGAACCATGGGGGCATAACTGATGGTGAACGTGATGTACCGCTTTTTGTCATTAGTCCAAGAATAGAAACAGGAATACATGGGGAAACCATTCCTCAATTGGCGTTTGCACCACTGGTTTGTGAACTGTTAAGTATTGAACCGTCTGACAAAATGATTTCTTATAAATTTCCTGGACTGAAAGAAGCGGTCACTCTTTAATTTGGACAGCTTTATAGTCTATAAATCAAGCATTCTTTGAAAATTTGAATCGATCTGGCATTATTGCTAAATCGATTCAAAGGATTGTTTAGCCATTTTTAGAGGAGCGAAAAATCTTGCAAAAAATAAAAAAACAAAAACTTTATTTATTAGCTCTTTTACTGCCATTTATTATTCTGATTGTTGGTTTTGAAATTGGACCATTAGTTACGATGTTGAAAAATAGCTTTTATGCTGACGATGGAACCAAGGTGACATTTGAGCAATATATAACCATTTTTAAAAGTAAATTTTACTTACAAGCCATTCAAAACAGCGTTCTTATTTCATTTTTTTCCGCAATCACTTCGATTATAGTGGCGATTGGTCTCGCCTATTCGTTTACAAAATTTTCGAAGAAAGCACAAAATCGTTTACTCATGATTGCCAATATGACTTCCCATTTTGAAGGAATTCCACTTTCTTTTTCCTACATTATATTGCTTGGTAACAATGGTCTGTTTACTTTACTTTTTGCCAAGTTTGGCTGGGATGTGTTAGGGAATTTTAATTTATACTCTTGGACGGGGTTAATTCTTGTCTACGTTTATTTCCAAATTCCCATGGCTATTATGCTTCTATATCCGTCTTATCAAGGGATTAAACAGCAATGGAAAGAAGCTGCAGCATTATTAGGGGCTTCAAAGCGGCAATTTTGGCTTCATATTGGCCTGCCTGTTCTTTTACCTAGTATTGCCGGTATATTCAGTATTTTGTTTGCGAACGCCATGGGCGCATATGCTACAGCTTATGCATTAGTTGGCAGTAATTATAATTTACTATCTTTGCAAATTGCCTCTCTTGTTGCTAGTGATGTTGCCTTAAAGCCGCAACTGGGCAGTGCATTAGGTGTTCTTTTAGCTTCGACGATGATTATGGCGATGTGGTTTAATCAGCGCATGATGCGTCGTTTCAGGAGGGATTTATAATGAAATCTTCATTGCGTTTTCATAAAGCAGCGGTTTGGTTACTCATTATTTATTTGTTAATTCCGCTAATCGGGACATTTTTATTTTCGATTGCCGGCAAGTGGGACCGTACCATTCTACCTGAATCTTTTACCGTAAAATGGTATGTGGAATTATTTCAAGATGCTAGATTTTTTACTGCTTTTCAACACACTCTGTTTCTGATTGTTATGTCTGTGGGGCTTAGTATCCTGATTATGCTTCCGACTATTTTTATTATTACGATCTATTTCCGCAAGTTGGAAGGGCTGCTTCAAGCGGTGGCGATGCTTCCTTATGGAATTCCTCCCATTGTCGGGGCTGTTGGATTAATCAAGTTATATTCGAATGGACCGATTCAAATATCCGGGACACCTTGGATTCTAATTGGTGCTTATTTTGTTACCATTTTGCCATTTATGTATCAAGGGATTCGGAACAGTCTGCGGACCATTAATGCGGTGGAACTTGTTGATGCCGCTGAGTTGTTGGGGGCATCAAAGTTTCAAGCTTTTAGAACCGTCGTGTTTCCTAATATTCTATCCGGTATCCTAGTATCTACACTGTTATCCGTTGCTCTTTTATTTAGTGAGTTTTCTTTTGCCAATCTGCTGGTTGGAGGACAGTTTGAAACCCTTCAAATTTATCTTGCAAACAAGTTAAATACAAGCGGTCACTTAACAAGTGCAATTGTTATTACGTATTATTCAGTGATTATGCTGTTAACATGGGCCGTTTTAAAAGCCACGTTCCGAAACCAAAAAAGTCCATATAGGTTAAAAAAGAAGAGGACTTTTTCAAGTTTTAAGAAACAGTCTCCTAAAAACATTACTTTTTTGGAAGGTGAAAATTAATGAGCTATATAACCATTGATCAAGTGACAAAACGGTATGAAAATCAGGTAGTTTTAAATCATATATCCTTAACACTGCAAAAAGGGGAATTTGCTACACTTCTTGGACAAAGCGGATGCGGAAAAAGTACATTACTCAGGTCCATCGCTGGACTTGAAGAAGTGGATAGGGGAAGGATCTTGGTGGATCAAAGGGATATTACTCATTTATCACCTCGGCACCGTGAAGTCGGGATGGTCTTCCAATCTTATGCCCTTTTTCCGAATATGACCGTTTTCGATAACATTGCATATGGGCTTAAAATGAAAAAACAAAGAAATATCAAATCCAGGGTGCAAAACATGATTGATATGGTTGATTTAACCGGAAAAGAAGGATCTTATCCGCATCAGCTGTCCGGCGGCCAGCAGCAGCGGGTTGCACTGGCACGGGCGCTTGTAATGGAACCGAAAGTGCTGCTGTTGGACGAGCCTTTAAGTGCATTGGATGCAAAAATCAGGAAAAATTTACAAAGGGAATTAAAAAGAATCCAAAGGGAATTGGAGATCACCACGATCTTTGTTACGCATGATCAAGAAGAGGCAATGACCTTGTCAGATAAGATCTTTATTATGAATGAAGGCAATATTGTTCAATCAGGTTCTCCATCAGAAATTTATACTTCTCCAGTTAACACCTTTGTTGCAAAGTTTATCGGGAATTATAATGTTTTAAATGTTGAGGTATTTAATAAATTGATTAGAAGTCCGGAATTAACAGGCAATGAAGTGGCGATCCGCCCTGAAGTATTACAATTAACTCCAGTTGAACAAGAAACCATACCTTTACAAGATAATTGGACGGTTAAAGGTGTGATTCGGGATATTTCGATGACTGGGAATGTTTTAAGATACGAAGTTGAAACAGATGGTTCCATCCTTCATGTGGATTCTCTTCATCATCAAGGAGGAAAACTGGATCAGGGCTCACCTATTCGGATCCTTATACCAAAGAAAGAATGTATTGTTTTATAAATTAGTAATGGGGTAATCAAATGTTAATCTTACCAGAGGAAAGAAAAAATGAAATTTTAAATGAGTTAAAAAGAATAGGAAAGGTAAAAGTTATTGATTTGGCCAAACAATTCAATGTCTCAGAGGAAACCATCCGTCGGGATTTAACACAATTAGAGGAAAATGGGTTATTAAAAAAGGTTTATGGCGGGGCAATTAAAACAACCTTTCAATCTGGGGAACCTCCGTTTACCCAGCGTACGACAGTGAAGCAAGAAGAAAAAATACAAATTGGTAAAAAAGCAGCGGAACTGATTTCCGATGGAGATGTTATTGTTATTGATGTCGGGACAACTACACTGGAGTTTGCCCATTCTATCCAAAACAAAGAAAATATAACGATCTTAACAAATTCCATTCCTGTATCAGCTGTATTAACGGAATCTCTTAATCAACAAAAGTTCACAGGGCAGATTTTACTGTTAGGCGGTCAAATTGATCCGAAACAGCAATCGGTCAGTGGCGGTATTACTGAGCAGGTATTAAATCAATTCAATATTAATAAGGCCTTTATTTCAGCAGGCGGTGTCTCTATTGAAAACGGTGTTAGCAATTTTCATTTAAACGAAACTTTGGTTTCTCAAACCATGGTTAGGGTATCAAAACAAATTATTTTGTTAGCCGATTATTCAAAATTCGGCGTGGATACATTTTGTAAAATATGCCCCTTAGAGAAATTAGATATCATTGTGTGTGACCAACATCTCCCGGAATCTTGGGAAACTGATTTGAGACTAAACGAAATCGATTGGATCAAAGCATAGATATCGAATAGGAGACAAAGAACATGAGTTTAATTGCAATAGACTTAGATGGAACGTTATTAAACCATCAGATTGAAATAAGTGAAGAAAATATAAAAGCGATTCAATTTGCCCAAGAAAATGGCATTGAAGTAGTCATTTCAACAGGCCGGGCTTATTTTGATGTGCGAAGAATTTGTGAAAAGGCCGGGCTTTCTACCGTTGTAATTGGTACAAACGGTGCCACCATTCATTCCAAAGATGAGATGCTTTTGTCTGCTGCTGCCATAGAGAAAAATGAAGTCCAATCTATTCTTCAATGGTTAGACGAATGGAATTTTTACTATGAGGTGTTTACAAACAAAGCCATTTATACGATTAGAAAAGACAGGGAAAATTTCGATCATGAGATTCAAATGATGAAAAGAGCCGGGGGAGATGGCAATCGGAATGAATTAGTGGAGGAAGCAGAAAGACAACTTGATCAGTATGGCTATGTTTTTGTTGAAAATTATCATGATATCCTAAAACAAAAGGAAGATTTTTATAATATTGTAGTGTGTTCTTTTGATGAAAAGAAGTTAGAGGAAAGCCGGAAACACTTTCAAGAATATGGTTCGTTAACAGTTGTTTCATCCGCTCATCATAATATTGAAATTACGAGCAAATATGCTTCAAAAGGAATTGCCCTTGAAAAACTTTGTTCTTTGACAAATTGCAGTTTAGAATATGCAATGGCAATCGGAGACAGCGACAATGATCGATCTATGTTCCAAAAAGTGAAATATAGCGTGGCGATGGGGAATGCAAAACGTGAGATTAAAGAAATTTGTACAATGGCCACTCTTAAAAATGATGAAGATGGTGTGGCCCATGCCATTTACCGATACTTTAACAACTTGGTGATTCAACCTAATACCATCTATTAAAATAGCAGGTTAGCAATTACACATAATGGAATGTATCTGCTAACAAGGAGAATCTTTAAATGGATTGGATTTATATTTTAATTGCAGGTCTTTTAGAGATCGTCTGGATTATAGGCCTTAAATATTCGCACGGGTTTACTGAATTCATACCTAGTGTCCTAACAGTGGGGATTATCATTTTCAGCTTTTTTTTATTGTCAAAAGCTTTACGTTTAATATCCGTAGGAACAGGGTATGCCATTTTTACGGGTTTGGGTACGGTTGGAACCATAGCTGTTGGGGCGATTTTTTGGGGAGAGTCTATCAATCTGCTAAAAATGTTTTTTGTCATTTTAATGATTTTTGGAATAATTGGATTAAAAATTGAGTCAAATGTGGGTCAACAAGAAGTAGATGATTTGTTCAAGGTTAGGTGATGAGTAGATGGCATGGCTGTTACTCCTTCTTGCTGGATTTGCTGAGATTGGAAGTGTCATAAGTCTAAAACGCGCAGAAGGATTTAAAAAGTTTTTTCCTACCGTATCCTGTCTTGTATTTGGTAGTTTCAGCTTTTATTTTCTTTCCCTTTCATTAAAGGTTCTTCCAATCGGGCCAGCTTACGCAATATGGACTAGCATCGGCTCTGTAGGAAGTGTCTTAGTAGGAATGGTATATTTTAAAGAACCGAGAAATAGTAAAAGAATCTTTTTAATTCTTTGTATAATAATAGGTGCTGTTGGCGTTAAAATAACTTCTGGACAGTAATAATAACGCAAGCACATGGTTGAACAAGAAATAGAAAAATATAGGTGGAAATATTTAATATCACATAATTGTAACAAAATAAACTCGTATGAAAATATGTTAGTAATTCAAACAGAACTATTTCTAACAGTAGAATAAATTAAAACGTAGCCTTTTTAGATTTCTATAAATGTATTTTTAGAGTAAACACAGAGATTTTTTTACCTCTGTGTTTATTTAAGTTTTCGCTGATTAATTGCTCCTATGTTTAATAGCATAACAAAGAGACTAACTAATAACCAATGGAGCAAGAGTATCCCCCGAATATTTTCAATGCAACCCACAGACCTATCGGTGTATTGGAGGAACCTAGCCTACTCATATCGGACAGATGTTGAACTTGTTAAGTCCAATTGGGGTCCTTAGCCTAGGTAAGCCAAGCGCAAGCGAAGCACAATTCCCTAAGGGGATATAGGAGATTAGAAAAAGCAAATGTCACCATGTTGGGTTTGGAACATTTGAAGTACGTGAACGCGCAGCCAGAACAGGCCGTAATCCACAAACAGGCGAGGAAATGCGGATTCCTGCTTCTAAAGTTCCCGCTTTTAAACCAGGTAAAGAATTAAAAGAAGCTGTTATATAAGTAACCAATAGATAGTGCTGAGGAAGCCTTTTGGCTTCCTCAGCACTCTTTTATTCGTAAGGTAAGACTGTAGAAAGAATAGCTTTTTATTATTTTGCAACACTTTCTGATAAATGTCCTTCTTTCCACATCACTGTAATCCCAAGCCCAATGACCATAATGACAGCAGCGAAAAGATAAGGAAAGTGGATGTTTATGTCAAACAGTATCCCGCCCATCGCTGGTCCAACGATATTACCTAAGCTCGTATAAGTAGAATTCATTCCAGCAACAAATCCTTGTTCCTTCTTGGCAGCTTTTGATAAAAAGGTCGTCAATGCCGGACGAAGCAAGTCAAATGCAAGAAAGATGAAGCTAGTTACCACAAGCACCGTCAAAAAGCTAGAAACCACGGTGGATGCCACTGCCAAAATTGCACCAATGACCAAACATAATTGGATCAGTTTCTTTTCTCCAAGAAAATCTACCATTCTCCCAAACATAAATACTTGCACGATAACGCCAAAGATGGAGCTTATTGTAATAATCGATGCAATGTCCTTTGGTGTAAAGCCGAATTTATGATCAGAAAATAGACTAAAAACTGTTTCATAAGCTGATAAACCGAATGCGAGCACAAATACAATAATAAATGCAATGAAATAAAGCGGATTAAGTGATTTTTTCAAATCGCTAATCAAGTTTGTTTGCTTGGTTTTAGCCGAAATTTCTGCAAGCTGTTCCTTAGTTATCGGCTCTTTTAAAATAAATATGGAAATAAAGCAGGCTAAAAAGGCTATGGCTGCAGCAAAGAAGAAGGGCATACGTACACCGTATTCTGCAATAAAGCCGCCGATGCCGGGCCCTATAATAAAGCCAGTGCTTATAGCGGCAGACATATAGCCCATTGCTTTTGGCCTTTCCTGAAGCGATGTAATATCTGCAAGATATGCAGTAACTCCCGGCATAATAAAGGCGGCACTAAATCCACCTAGAATCCTTGATAGATAAAGCACTGATACATTTTTGCCTATCCCAAAAATCAGTTCTGATACACCAAATAGGAATAAACCGATGATAATGATTTTCTTTCTGCCATAACGGTCAACCCATTGTCCTGCGAGTGGTGACACTAGCAGTTGTGACACCGCAAAAACCGCAACAAGATAGCCCATCGTTTTCCCAGATAAATGCATAATATTCATAAAAGTTGGCATAACAGGGATGATGAGACCAACTCCCAGAAAGGCAATAAAAATATTGCTTAAAAGAATAATTAATACAGCTTTTTGTTTTTTTATCGTTTTCTTCATGAATCAACACCTCTTTTCTGTATGAATCATTAATGTGAAATCCCTCTCCAAAATACAGTCCATGAGGCATCTAATTTGTCTTTCAGCCGATGTTCATCATTGCCGTATACAAGTTCCAGCAAAATGGAATCGACTACTCCTAAGAAAGCGAAGGTTGGTGTTTTTGCAGCATCTATGATGATTAACTTAGCATCAATCCAATCCTGAAATTTACCTTCTAGTATCGCCTGTACTTTCTCTTCGATATCGATTACTTCCTTTTCAATTGCCTTTGCGAGATGGGCTG
The DNA here is from genome assembly GCF_030938565.1 of Bacillus salipaludis. Classification (GTDB taxonomy): domain Bacteria; phylum Bacillota; class Bacilli; order Bacillales; family Cytobacillaceae; genus Neobacillus; species Neobacillus salipaludis_A. The sequence goes on from NZ_JAVGVR010000001.1 coordinate 1,089,148, forward strand.
GCGGAAAAAAGGACATGCGTAGCCAAAACTTTATATGCTCATTTTTTTGAAATAGATCGATAACCAATTGTAAGAATCCGTATAAATCTTTTTCGGGATTTTGTGAATCAACTTTTTCAAAATATTGGAGCTTTGAAGATAGCTCAGTCTCTTTGGCATCACGCAAAACTTGCAGAAAAAGGTCATCCTTCCCTTTAAAATGAGCGTAAATGGATTGCTTTTTCATGCCGACCTCTTCAGCTATTTGCGAAAGAGACGCTCCTTCATAACCATGTATTGTGAAATATTTTAGAGCCGCTTCCTTAATTTCATTGCTTTTCAATAAAATCACCTCAACTAACGAACGTTCGTTAGTTATCATATCAAATTAAGTAATGATAAGCAAGTATCTCAATTTGACTCGAAAGATATATGGGATGGGGACGAGGGAAATGAAGTTTTAATTGGGGAGAATGGTTTAATTAAATCTAGTTTAACCAATACAAATCGAATATAAAAAAATAGAGCTTGGAATCCAAGCTCTATTTTTTAAAAGGAGAATCAATTATCTAACAGTTTTTAATGCCCCGCTCCAACTGATTACTTCATCAAGCATTGCATTCACATTTGTAAGATGCAATTCAGCTGGTTTGAATACTGATCCGTTTTCAAAATCAGTAAATAATGAAAGAGTCGGATGTGTGCGAACATCTGCAACTTTTAATTCCCCTAAGATGCCGCGTAAGTGTTCAGCAGCACGGGCTCCGCCAGTTGATCCATAGCTTACAATACCTGCTGCTTTATCGTTCCAAGCTTCGCGAGCTGAATCCAATGCATTTTTCAATGCGCCTGTGATGCTGTGGTTGTATTCCTGCACAATGAATACAAAGCCATCAAGGCTAGCAAGTTTTTCATTCCATGCTTGAAGTCCTGGTTCTTGGCCAGTACCTTCTCCTAAGAATGGTAATTTGAAGTCGGCGATATCAACGATTTCATAATCTGCATCCTGACGTTTGTCAGCAATACCTTTCACCCATTCTCCTACTTGTGGACTAACACGTCCTTGACGTGTACTTCCTAAAATAATCCCGATTTTTAATTTTGGATTGGTCATTTTTTCTTCCTCCTTAGATGCACTGCCAAATAAATTACTGAAAAAGCTCATTTTTGACACCCCTTGTAGTTTTTGTGAAATATATTTACAAATCATGAATCTCAAATTAAAATATATTTAATTCAAGATAATAATATTACATGTAATTATTTTTGTCAACTATTGAATACTAGTTATAAAGAAAGAAGGGATGAGAAAGAAATGGAAATTGGGATTTATACGTTAGCGGATTTAGGCCCGAATCCGCATACAGGGAAGACGATTAGTGCGCATCAGCGACTTAAAGAAATTATCCAAGCGGCAAAAATGGCGGATGAATTAGGGCTGGATGTATTTGGAGTAGGGGAGCACCACCGTCTGGATTATGCAGTATCAGCTCCAGCGATTGTGTTGTCTGCAGTGTCACAAGTGACGAAACGAATCAAACTAACCACTACTACTACTGTTTTAAATACGATAGATCCTGTCCGTCTTTTTGAGGATTTTGCTACACTTGATTTACTATCAAATGGGCGGGCGGAAATCATTGCCGGACGTGGAGCATTTATCGAATCGTTTCCGCTGTTCGGGTATGACGTGAACCAATATGATGAATTGTTTGAAGAACATATTGAGCTCTTTTTGAAGCTAAATGCGGAAGAGAGGGTTACATGGAGTGGCAGATTTAGGTCGCCATTGCAGGCTGCTGAAATAGCTCCGAGGCCGTTACAAAAAGAAATACCGATTTGGGTTGGAGTTGGCGGCACTCCGGAGAGCGCGGCACGAGCAGGCAGATTAGGTACTGGTTTAGCCTTGGCCATCCTAGGAGGTCCGCCCATCCGATTTAAGCTTCTTGTTGATATATACCGGCAGGCGGCTAGTCAAGCTGGGCATGCTCCGGAATCTTTGAAAGTGGGAGTCACAGGACATGCTTATATATCTAAAACCACGGAGCAGGCAAAAGATGAGTATTATGCGTTTCACTCCAATTATTGGGGATATCTCAATCGCCAGCGTGGCATGAGTACCCATATGTCGAGAGCTGATTTTGAGATTATGGCTGCTCCGGAAACGGCATTATTTGTGGGAAGTTCGCAGCAGATTATTGAAAAAATTCTCTATCAATATGAGCTTTTTGGGCACCAGCGGTTTATTGCTCAAATGGATATTGGCGGAATGCCTTTTGAGAAGGTTGCGGAGAATATTGAAAGGTTGGCAACCGAGGTAGCACCTGTTGTGCGTCGAGAGACTGGGAAACAGTAAATCTCTTGAAAAAGAATGTATCTGCATTACCCGTGAAAATGAAAAGAGTGATCCCGAGGTAAAAGGGAAGGCGTTGCATTACCGGTGAAGAGGAAAAAAGTAATCTCGAGGTAAAAGGAAAGGCGTTGCATTCCCCGTGAAGAGGAAAAAAGTGATCTCGAGGTAAAAGGAAAGGCGTTGCATTCCCCGTGAAGAGGAAAAAAGTGATCTCGAGGTAAAAGGAAAGGCGTTGCATTATCCCTGAAGAGGAAAAAAGTGATCTCGAGGTAAAAGGGAAGGCGTTGCATTACCGGTGAAGATGATAAATGCATACTTAAGGCTAATGAAATTGCAAAAAAAAGAGTTGAGCCAAAACAGCTCAACTCAAATCATATTAGTTTTGAAGAGTTTCCTCAGCAGACTTTACAGTATGCTTTAACAGCATCGAAATTGTCACAGGACCAACTCCACCTGGAACAGGGGTAATCGCGCTAGCTTTTTCATAACACGCATCGTAATCCACATCACCGATATTGCCTTTATTATATCCAGCATCCAGGATTACTGCACCTTCTTTGATCCAGTCCCCTTGAATAAAATTAGGTTTACCCACAGCGGCTACCACAATATCCGCTTGTTTAACGATTTCTGGTAAATTCGTGGTACGTGAATGACAAGTTGTTACGGTAGCATCTGCATTTAAAAGTAAAGCTGATACCGGCTTCCCTAAGATTGGGCTTCTACCAACAACAACCGCATGTTTACCCTCAACAGGGATATTGTAAAAGTTAATGATTTCCATTATCGCAGCCGGAGTACATGATGGATATTTTCCGAATCCTAAAGCTGTTTCACCATAGCCTCTGCTTGTTACCCCGTCAACATCCTTACGAATATCAATGGACTCAAACGCTTTACGTTCATCAATCTGTGCCGGCACTGGATGTTGAAGAAGAATTCCATGAACAGAATCATCTTGGTTTAATTCATCAATCGTTTTTAATAAATCATCTGTTTGTGTTTCCTTAGGAAGATGAATTCGTAATGATTTAATTCCAACCTTCTCACAAGCATTTCCCTTCATTTTTACATATGTCGCTGATGAAGGATCATCTCCGACTAAAATAGTAGCAAGGCAAGGAGTAACTCCTTTTTCCTTTAGTACGTTCACTTTATCTTTTAAAGCATCTTTAATATTTGTTGCTACGAGTTGTCCATCTAAAATGACTTTTTCCATTGAAAAAAACCCTCCTAAATAATAAAAGAGATAGGAAAAAAATACCTATCTCTGCCCAGACGACCCGACCGTATAAAATGCAGCTCCCATGTGGTCAATTCCACGGTTGTCGTCAGTCACTGCATTTTCCTTCTTATTGATTAGAGAATATCATACCTTAAAAAGATATTCAATAAAGGTTTTAGTTAGGAAGAAAATGGATAAACCAAATAGGTTAAGAAACCGATTATAATCCCGGTGACGGCACCAAAAAATACCTCTGCCGGCTGGTGTCCTAAAAGTTCCTTGAGCTTTGCTCGGGATTCTGTTTTTTTAAGATTAGGGTCTTTTAGAGTTTCGACCAAAGCGTTGAAATCAACTAACAATTTATTTAAAACCTCCGCATGGTACCCGGCATGCCGGCGGACCCCCGTAGCATCATGCATGACAATGGCAGACATCACTACACAAATTGCGAACTCATTTGATTTAAACCCAGAGGTGAGCCCAATCGCTGTCGTTAAGGAGATAATCGTTGCGGTATGAGAGCTCGGCATACCGCCAGTACTGAACATTAGATTCCATCTTAATTCCCCGGTAGTTAAAAAATGAATGGGGATCTTTACGAATTGAGCAATCAACATCCCTAAAAGGGCGGCTAAAATAGGATAGGATAAAAACACAGGTTTCCCTCCAGTAAATGTATTTAACATTTCTCATTAATAATTGATTGTATGTGTATATTGCAAAAGAAATTTCTTTTATTACATACCCTTTTTAATGTTAGATTACCCAAAAAGGCAAACTCCTTATGATTATAAATTAAAAGGGGACACTGAACCTATATAGTTAAATTTAGGAGGAGCAAATTTTGCGGAAAACAATACTAATAGTCGCTACACTTTTTATAGCAATTGTCGGAACGATACTCGGAACTATGTATCAGGGGGTCAAAGCTAATCACGGCCAAAAAGAAATTAACAACATTATTTTTTTAATCGGAGACGGAATGGGGGTTTCCTATACGACTGCATATCGCTATTTTAAGGATAATCCGAACACAAAAAGGTTTGAGCCCACAGCGTTTGATCCATACCTAGTTGGACAGCAAATGACTTACTCGGATGACCCGAAGCATAATGTAACGGATTCCGCTGCTGCAGGTACAGCCATGGCAACAGGGGTCAAAACCTACAATTCGGCGATTGGGGTCGACCGCAATGGCACACCGGTAAAATCCGTTCTGGAAGCGGCTAAAGAAAAAGGTAAATCGACTGGATTCGTTGTGACTTGCCAGATTGCGCATGCCACACCTGCAGCCTTTGGTGCCCATGAAAAAAACCGCAAAAATATGGATGCGATAGCGGATGATTATTTTGACGAGAAAATTAATGGTCATCACAAAATCGATGTAATGCTTGGCGGTGGAGTAACCAACCTGGTCCGTTCTGACCGTGATTTAACAAAGGAATTCCAAAAAGATGGTTATGATTATGTAACGAATAAGGACGAAATGTTAAAAAGTAAACAAACTAAGGTGCTTGGATTGTTTGCCCCTGAAGGATTGCCTAAAATGCTGGATCGAGAGGCTTCTACACCATCCTTAAAAGAGATGACAGAAACTGCTTTAAGTAAATTAAGTAAAAATAAAAAGGGTTTTTTCCTAATGGTTGAGGGAAGCCAGATCGACTGGGCAGGTCATGATAACGACATCGTTGCTGCGATGAGCGAGATGCAAGACTTCGAAAATGCGTTTGAAGCGGCAATTGATTTTGCTAAAAAAGAAAAGCATACATTGGTGGTTGCAACTGCAGATCATTCAACAGGCGGTTTTTCAGTCGGGGCAAAGGGGAATTATAACTGGTTTGCAGCGCCAATACTAGCTGCAAAGCATACTCCTGACTTTATGGCTGAACAAATTGCAAAAGGTGCAGATGTAGAACAAACGTTAAAAAGTAATATTGAGTTGTCACTGAAACCCGAAGAAATCCGATTGGTAAAAAAAGCGACAGAATCGAAAAACGTAACTGAAATTGATAATGCAATTGAAAAGATTTTCGATAACCGATCCTTAACTGGCTGGACAACCAGCGGGCATACGGGGGATGATGTGAACATTTATGCCTACGGACCCGGAAGCGACCTTTTTACAGGAAAAATAAACAATACAGGTCAGGCGAAAAACATTTTTGAAATGATTAAAAAAGGTAAGTGATTTCATTAAAAAGTTTAACCCCATTGGACTCCCTTGTTCAATGGGGTTATTGACTACTACTCTTTAACTAAAGCGCCCCTCAACGTATTGACTTCGTTTTCTAGATACCCTTTTAAACAGGTCAACATATATACCCAGCCTTCTTTATTGTCGACTAGATTATGTACGAACTCAGGGTCATTTTCGTCAAAACCATCTTCTGTAACTTCAATAATCGTAGAGGACGAATCTACATCATTTAGTGAGATTGTCACCTGATGCTCATCTTCAACCGGGCCCCATTTAAACACGATTTTCTGATCTGCAACAACATTTATGACTTTTATTTCAAGTTCCGCATTGTATTCTTTATATGTTAATGCAACCGTCTTTCCAGATTCCCATCTATCTGAGCTTGTTGAAAACCAAAAATTACCGATTTTCGCTGGATCAACAAATGCTTCAAATACTTCATGAGCAGGTTTTGCTATTTTAAATTTTGTAATGTTTTTCATCCTCAAGCCATCTCACTTTCCACTAAAGATTCTGATGATTAGCGTATACTAATCAAACGTTTAATTAAAATTTGATTCCACGAATAATCAGGTTGTTTCTTAAATAGCATACACTAATCAAACGTTTAATTAAATTTGTCTTTCGTTAAAAGGTCGTGTGGCACCTAGTACTCTTTTTTCGACCGTTTGATTATTAAAGTCTTAACCAACCACGTTTAAGTTCATTCAAATATAGAATAAACCAATATGAAATATTTCGATTTTATGAACTAGGTGAAAGATTGGTATGGTAAAGATACGAGCAAAAACATCAGTTGATGCTATTAATCTGGTGTGAAAATTAAAATCAGGGGGAGAAAAAATGAATATTGTTGATCAATTTCAAGACATACCAACAACTTGTATTTCCGATGCATTAGATGGAATGACAAACTTAGATGCATCAATCAAACCTTTAAAAGAAGAATACCGGGTTGCAGGACGTGCATTTACTGTGAACATGCAAGCAGGGGATAATCTTGTTGTACTAAAAGCCATACGCGAAGCAAAGCCAGGCGATGTCATTGTTATAGACGCAAAAGGGGATACGAGCAGAGCCATTGCAGGTGATTTTATTCTCGGGATGGCCCAAACCCTTGGCATTAAAGGGATTATTGCGGATGGTGTTATTCGTGACATTATAGGAGCAAAGGAATTAAATTATCCTGTGTTTTGTAAAGGGACTACAATAGCTGCAAGCAATAAAACGGGAAATGGAAGCATTAATGGACCGATTTCATGCGGCGGTGTAACCATTTCTTCTGGTGATCTTGTAATAGGAGATGCTGATGGTGTTGTAGTAGTGCCCCGAGAAAGAGAAGAGGAAATCCTGAAAAAGTCACAAGTAAAATTAGAGAAAGACATTAAAAGAGCAGAAAAGGTATCAAACAATAAAGAAGAAATCATTGCCTATCTTGACAAAATGTTATCTTAATTGGTAGTTGGGCCATCTCAATCTGGCCCAACTCTTTATATGGACGAAGATGCTACTAAATCTTTAATAAATTCAACAAACGCTTTCACAACATTAAGTTCCTCAGCACTCTTATGATAAACCATCCATGTAATAACGGTTTCTCTGACAGGAATGTACAGTTTTAAAGCTCCATTCTGGGTTTTACCATCCTTGTTCTTAACCCAGTCAACAGCAGCTGTTGCGATCGCATCAATCAATTCGATTGGTAATTTAGGTGGTTTTGTGGGTCCTTATGCGATAGGTATTATAAAGGGGATGACAGGGGATACCAAATCCGGACTGCTTTTTTTAAGTGCTTTGCTGTTAATATCTTTTCTGATGGTTCTATTTATGAATCTTGATAAGAAGGAAGTAACGGAAGAAAATAATTATAAAAATGTATCTGGTTAGGACGAAAAAGGATCTGGCGAAAATGAAGCACTTTGCGCCAGATCCTTTCCTTTTTAGAAAAAATAGCCTGATGCACTCTTTTTTTAGACGTGTGATATAATAAAGTCGAAGGTAAGAGTCAAATTGATGATTGGGGGCAGGGCTAAATGGATAAAGAACTGATGATACCAACTGAAATGTCAATAAAGGATAAAAAGAGAATAATAAAAGGGAATATTCTTCGTGCCGCTCTTTTTGCAAGAAGCAAGGTAGTCGAAGTTATGACAGAAGAACACGATAAATATTATCTTGTTTACTATAAAAACTCTTTTATTTATGGTGACAAACTCTCTAAAACCACTGAAGATACTTTTATCGATAAAGCTTTTCGAGAAGGAATTATACTTAAGGCTCCCAATCCAATGTTACCCACATTTATCCCCAATTTAAACGTTTCAATTCCGAGTAAAAATAAACTCTTCACAGAACTCCAACAGCATTTTTCACTGCAAGAAGTTGCCTATATTGCCACAACACTTGACTCCTTTTTTGAAAAAAATCAGCTAATCGAAATGATTGACAAAATTTATTATCATCAAAGAAGAAGTGGAAAATTTATGAAATCCTTCCAGGTGATTCAAATTTTACGTGACTTTGCTCCTTCCTTAAAATCTGCAAAGGAACGATTAGAATCACACGAATACTTTTCTTACCACGATTTTTACAATACCTCCAGTTTGTCTGAAATCCTTAAAAAGGACCCACTTTATGTAGAGCTGCACTGCTTCCAAAACCGCTTAAATCCAAAGGAACAAAAATTTTTAGAACAAATATCTACGCAGCAGGATTGTAATGTTGAAGTGTTACTGCTGTGGCTGGAACGAGTTGAAAAACTACAAAGAGTGGAGGCCCTTGAAAAATCTACTTCACTTGCACTAAGATTTCTAACGTTAGAACAATGGATGCTCGTTTTAAGTGAGGCAAACATTAACCCGTTTAATGAGATTCCTGAAGCAAAACAACTGATTGAAAAAATGGTTGCGAAAGGGAACACTGAGAAGGCCGCCTTATATTTATTCACCTTTTTAGATGACCTGCCACATTCCTACGAAACGATTCTAACCAACATTTGGGGAAATTCCGACCCTAAGTTTGTGTTCATACACTTGGACGATTTCCTTGCCTTGCTGAAACATCTTCCCGATGATAAGAAAACAATCCAGATGGAACAAAAAATGTCCCAACTGGCTATTCTCCTTTTAGAAGAACATGACCTCCAAACGGTTCGCAATAAACTAATCCCTGTTAATGAGACAATTCCCCATTTAAAGGTGTTTGAAAAAATCAATAAAATGGCCGGGTTGGAAGAGGACCCAGAACGGATGATGGAACTGGGGGAATATTATGCAGAGTTTCAGCAATATGATAAGGCCATCGATTGCTTCTTTTGGGAGATGGAATTACAGCCACAAAACCCAATTCCCGTCTTAAGAATTAGTAAAATGTATCAGCAAAAGGGGATGGTCAAGGAAGCTAGTGTATATCAGAAAATTGCTGCGCAATTAAAACATAATCAACAGGTTGGATAACCTTTTATACAGGGCTCGTTTCCGAGCTCTTTTTTGGGGAAATTTACTAGAGTAAACAATAAGGAATGATAGAATAAAAATAAGAGGAGTGATTCACGATGGAAATGGTTGAAAAAGCACTTCATATAGCTAGCAAAGCACACGAAGGTCAGTACCGAAAACTGACGGAAATACCTTATATTACCCATCCGGTAGCAGTGGGGATGCTGTTAATGAAAGCAGGTTACCCTGATAATGTGGTGGCAGCAGGAATCCTGCATGATACAGTTGAAGATACCTCTTTAACCTTGGAAGATATTAAACTTAATTTCGGAGAAAAAACTGCTGAAATCGTTGCGGGCTGTTCCGAACCAGATAAATCGCTCTCTTGGGAGAAGCGGAAGGAACATACGATTGAATTTTTAAAAACTGCTTCAAAGGAAATCCGTGCTGTTGCTTGTGCGGATAAACTACATAATATTCGATCAATCCGAAATGACTACGAACAAGTTGGCGAAGAGGTTTGGAAGAGGTTTAAACGGGGCAAGGAGAAGCAAAAGTGGTATTACACGAATGTCGTGGAAAGCTTGGGGGCCCAAGGGACCTTTGCTTTGTTAGAAGAATTACGTAATGAAGTGGAATTGTTATTTCACTAAAAGCCTTGTGTCGGAAAAGCGTATACTAATTAAACGTTTAATTGAACGGCGTAAGCCTTGGTAAATTGGGGTTTTGGCTGAAACAGTCTAAACTAATCAAACGTTTAGTTAAAGATTATTAGCAAGGCAGAACATTACCTGTCACTAAACCATTTAGGAATGGAGTCATAATTGATTTTCAATGTTTAGTTAAATTTCGACCATGTGTGGATTTAAAACAAAGTTGTACCGTTTAGAACAAGATTGAACCGTTTTAAAAAAGATTGACTGGAGGACCCATTTATAGTATTTATCTGATAGGGTTTTGTTACCTTTGATTTTCAAAATACGAAAAACCAGCCCCGTCATAGGGCTAGTTGACATATAATATCCTTTAAAACTAATGGAATTTTATTTTTGGTAATAGGTTTTGAACCTTGCTTTAACAAGCTTTTGGCTTATTTCAAAAGTATTCTAACAGAGTTGTGTAAACTTTACCTTTCCTTATATATAAAGGTTATTAGGTCTTAACGTCCGCTATTTTCGTTTTAAGCTTGGAAATCCCTTCTTTAACAACCCGAATGGGTGTTTGTGAGGCTTATTCCCATTAACAAGTACAATAAACACCACATGATGCTACTGGACTTACGCATATTTTCTTCGAATCCAGCCAACAACCAACAAAAGCAAGGGAATCCCGATCATGTTGATGGGAAATACAAATGGAAGCACGAAAAACTTATCATAATACTGGGCGAATATCTGAATATTTTTAATCGACAGAGCCATAACAAACGAAATTGGAGCAAGAAGCCAAACCACTTTTCGCCAATCCTTCAGGTGAAACAATTGTGCCGTTCCATAACTTGCAATAAACATATATAACGCCAGCTTAACAAAAATACTAAAAAACCATATAATGACAATCAAAATATCCACGTTTTGAATAAATTCCATTACGGATATGAACCGACTCATATCGTAAAACGGATACAAAAGCCTTGAAGGTAAATTTGGCCCGAACGTGAAAATCACAGCCAATGTGCCGACGCTCACCATGAAAACGGCCAGCCCTATTCCCCACATCGCCCGTGTTGACGCTTGGTCCGGTTTTTCCATAAAGAAGACGAACATTGTCATCATGACAGACTCTCCAAAAAAGGAGGCCATGGGGGTATAGGAACCCTTAAGGATTGGAAGCAATCCAGAATCATGATAAATGGGAAGTATATAATGCCAATGCATATTGCCAAGGTCTAAAATGATCAAAACAGTAATCATCAAAATAACGATTGGACCAACGATTTCACTTAAGCGTCCAATCCCTTCTATACCACCTTGATACATGATAAAAATGAGCAGTAACATGGTGGTAAGTATAATAACCCACAAAGGTGTCTTATGAAACAACGCGGTAATCATGAAATCACCAAATTCACGGACGATTACCCCAATCGCCGAGTACCATAGAAGGAAAAAGGGAATCATCATCAGCTTACCAAGCCATTTACCGAGAATGGTTTGACTAAATTCAATCATGGTTTGGTTCGGATACAGCGAACTGAGTGTAGTTGCCAGAAAAGTAATGGCAATGCCAACAAGTCCTGCAATCATCATCGAGATCCATGCATCTTGTTTTACACTACGGATCGTAGATGATATGGTCAGAAGAAGTGAATTTCCCACTTCAAATGTGAACATCATCCAAAAAATTTGCGAGCCAGAGATTTTCATTGATTTTGCCACAAGCTGTATGTCTCCTTATTTTTTTATTTCATTATTCTTTAACTGCAACGATGGTCCAGTCAGACCCACTCGTCGAATGGTCAGATTTGCATGGACTGAGACCTCTACCTTGCGGAACTGATTGGCCCAACTTTTCTTCAATACTTTCCATTGGGATGGATATTTTTGATGAATGGCTTCACCAAAGCCAAAGATATCGGTTCCATATTGTTTTTGAACCTTTTCAATGGTTTGAAGAGCTTCCTTTTCGGCCTCTTTTTCCAATACATGTTCTAGAAGATCAAGATTTTTCGATTGCGTAAGATCTAAATTCGTATTGTTCTCTCGGATGATTCCCTCACCTGAAAGGATAATGTCATACTTGATGGTGTGACCTTGAATAATGGGTATAATTTTGCTGTTCATTTTGATTATATATAAACTAGCAGTTCCCTTTCCCTCAGGGACAGTTACTGTAATCGTTTGTTTAGTTAAACGGTTGATTAGCCAAAGATAGATTTTATCTTCCTGTAAATTTAAGAACCCCTTTAATTTAAGGTCTTTGTTGAAAACTGCCATGCCTACAATTTGAAATCCTTTGACACTTGTTTGATCTTGTTTTTTGGAGCCCTGGTTCAGTTCAATAACGGGTAGGGTTGGGGTGATCCCGTCACTCATGATGGCGATAAAAAAATTTAATAAAGACGTATCTCCCATTCCACCCACTTGAGAGTGTTCTTTCAGTGCCCCAAGTGCAGGGATATTTTCTAAAGGATAGGATGCTTCCAGAAACTGCTTCGCTGTACTCCCCTTTACTATAAGTGCATCAGCTCGTAAGCGAATATCGGGATCGCGGCTATAGGTATCTAAAAATGGATCGAGACCCCGCCTAGCCAATTGTTCTCCAATCACAATAACACGACGGTGCCCTCGAAAGATTTCTCTTGACAATTTCGTCTGCATATTTTGTACAGCTTCAAGCGTGTCCTTTCCAGTTCCCGATTCAATAAAAACAGTTTTTCCTGCTTCGCTTCTTCCACTCTGCCCCATTCCAATTTTTGAAGGGATGATAAATTGAGCGCTGATTTCAATTTTGTTATTTTCTGCCTGATCGAGTCCCCAGCCCAACTCTATGGCCAGATCATTTAACTCCGTTCGGTCCCAGCAGCCCGTCAAGAAAAATAAAGAAATAACCAGAATAAGACAAAGTGCCTTTAGCGGGCTCATTCTGTCTGGTCCCCTTGTTTCGGACCGGGTTGTTGGCCTTTCGGAATCCGCATTTTTTCCTCACCAGAAATCATCACGGGACGGTTTGTCATGTTCCACCGGTGTGCTCGCATCAATACGTCCTTCAAATTACGAGGAATCTGGGGAGCAACAGGGCTTAGATAAGGAACACCAAAAGAGCGAATATTAGTTAAATGTATGATTATAGCAAGGGCTCCAAAGGCAACCCCATACAGCCCCAATATTCCCGACAATAGTAGCATCGGGAAGCGCAGCACACGATAGGCTGTTCCCAAGTTGTAGCGAGGAAAAGAAAACGACGAGATACCGGTGGTAGCCACAATTATGACCATGGGTGCTGATATTATGCCTGCTTGCACGGCAGCTTGTCCGATTACAAGCGCTCCCACGATACTGACAGCGGATCCAACGGCTTTTGGTAAACGAACACCCGCTTCCCGCAGACCTTCAAACAAAAATTCCATCATCAGTGCTTCCACGACAGTCGGGAAAGGAATTCCTTCCCGTGCCGCTGCAATACTGATAAGCAAATTTGTCGGGATCAATTGTGGATGATAGGTTGTCACCGCAACGTAAAGAGAAGGGAGGAATAAAGAAATATTTATAAGTGTAAAACGTACAAATCGAATGAAGGATGTAAAGATCGATCGTTCATAATAATCCTCCGCTGCTTGCACTCCTGTCCAAAATGTCATTGGAACGATCAGAACGAAAGGTGTGTTATCCACGAAAATGGCAACCTTCCCTTCTAATAGGCTTGCACACACAACATCCGGTCGTTCGGTATTTTGAATTTGTGGAAAGGGAGAAAAAGGAAGATCTTCGATAAACTCTTCAATAAAAGCAGACTCTAAAATCCCATCAATTTGAATTCGCCGAACCCTTTGGCGAACTTCCTCTAAAACCGAATTTGAAGCAATCCCCTCAATGTAGGAAATCGCGATATCTGTCTGCGATAAATCTCCAATCGAATAAGGTTCCATTTTTAGTCTAGGGCTCCGAATTCTCCGGCGTACAAGGCTCGTATTTACCCTGAGAGTTTCCGTAAACCCGTCTCGCGGGCCGCGAACAGAAAGCTCTGCACTAGGCTCTTCGATACTACGTTTCTCAAACCCTTTTATATCGGCAAGCAGCGCTTGACTCTCCCCGTCTGTCAGAACAGCAAGATTAGATTTCAATACTGCATCACTGACCTCACGAACCTTAGAAACCGCCTTTACTTGAGTAATAGCGACAAGCTGGTCTTGGATAATTTCGCCTATTGAGTTCACTTGCTTTAATCCATCAGGCATACCTTCAAACATCATTGGTTTCAAAACAACCTGTTCCACTATTTTCTTATCCACTAATCCATCTATATAAATCAGAAGCATTTTGGTCTGCCTATTGGCGCAAATGGGGCGGAAGACAATATCAGAACAATTTTCAAACACTTGTTTCAAAATCTGTTCATTCACGGATATATCCGCTGCGAGTACCTCATCTTGAACATTTAGGGGCAATACGCCGGTACTCTCCAGTTCCTGAATGGCTTTTTTTAAAGGCCTCATCTTACGAATTTTTACCATCATATTCCCCCCAATATATGATTTATAAAATCTAACTTAAAAAAAACACAATATTCCATCGTTAAAGTGTCTCACTCCTTTTTAAAAATTATTCAATTATTTCCAAAAACTCCTGTTACATGTAACAAGTAGAAAGTAATTTCTACAGAGGTTCTATTATCAACCCGACTAGCGGGGTAGTACCATCAAAGCTTTCTCACCCGCAATAAAGCATTTCAAGTTAATGTCAAATGTTTATCGCTATTTTTGTAAAGTAGTCTTTACTCGATTGTCACGTTCTACAAAGGATCTGATTGAGATTACGGAACTTATCTCTAAAAAGGGAGTACACTTGGAAGGTCTAAAGGAATCAAGGCTGAATACAACCACAACACATGGAAAAAAGTAGTTTATCATTTTCGCTGGTATTACTCAATTTGAAAGAGATTTAATTTCTGAACGGACAAAGGAAGGTATCCAGGCTGCAAGGAAACGAGGGGGGAAAATCCTGGAAGACCGAAAACTGATGAGGAAAAAGTTAATTATGCCTTATATCTTCTGAATCAAGGGATGAATCATACTAATGCTGCAGAAAAAGCTGGTATATCTAGAATGACTCTGTATCGTAAGATGCAAAAAAATAATTTCAAATTGATAAAGAATGGCACGGTATTTACTACTTGCTTACTGGAATTGCCGATTTAGAACAGCCTACTGAATCTACTTTTTGGGGTTATTATTTTCAGCTTTTTTATTGTCCAAAGCTTTACGTATAATACTCGTGGGAACAGGGTATGCCCATTTTTACGGGTTTGGGTACGGTTGGAACAAAAGCTGTTGGGGCGATTTTTTGGGGAGAGTCTATAATCTGTTAAAAATATTTTTTGTCATTTTAATGATTTTTGGCATAATCGGATAAAAACTCGAGTCAAATGATGGTCAACAAGAAGTACGATAATTTGTCCAAGGTTAGGTGATGAGTAGATGGCAAGGCTGTTACTCCCTCTAGCCGGATTTGCTGAAAATGGAAGTGTAATAAGCCTAAAACGTGGAGAAGGATTTAAAAAATTTCTTCCTACCGTAGCATGTCTTGTTTTTGGAAGTTTCAGCTTTTATTTTCCTTCCCTCTCATTAAAGATTCTTCCAATCGGGCCGGCTTACGCAATATGGACTGGAATCAATATAAAATTATAGGCTACAATGAAGACCAAATCCGTTAGTCATCTAAGGAGTTTGTGTTCAAGACCCCGATGAATTCCAAATCCATCAGTAATCTAGGGAGATTTTGTTCCATATCATCGCTGAAGAACCACAGGAATAAAATCCGCATAACTCTCAATATGAAAATTTGCTTCAATACCTTTGTTTTGAAAAGCAACCGTGTTAATCTTTAATTCTCTCGCAGGAATTAAATCTAGTTCCCGGTCCCCGACCACCAAATCTATTTTGTGATTTTTAAGAACGTGTTCATAAGAAGGATGATGGGGTTTTCGAATAAAACCATCTTCCTCAACAGAAACAATGTCTTTGAAATACTTTTTTAAATTGAACTTTTCCAAGAGATAGATGGTAGATTCCTTATCTCGGTGAGTGACGATGACATTGCTGTTAACAGTTGATAACACATTTTCGATGTAATCAAACGGTTTACTATTTAGTTTTGAATAGTAGTTGTATAATTCTTCGTATTTTCCTCGTTGGTCTTCACTAATCCCATAATGTTTAAACGCTGTTTTTGAGTCCTTTTTCAGCCATTTTAAGACTTCACCCCGATCTAGTTTTTGGGGGTTAATTGCATAAATCCTTCTAAAAGTGCCGGGTACGTATCAAAAAGCGTTCCGTCAAAATCCCATAATATGTTCATAAAATCCTGCTCCTCCTTGTTTTTTATATTCATATCATATTAAATTTAAAAATCACATTCATCTTCGAGTTGGCTAACCAACTTTTGAGGAATAGGCTTAAATTCAGTCGCCTTCCACTCATGAATAATATGCTCGTCCATGGGGAGAGATTATCCACGCAGAAGACCCATTTTCCATTTTATGTGAAATAGGGGATTATGCTTTGTTTAACACAAAAAGTAAGCAGCCCTCTCAAAATTATTGCGCAGGAATTGCCTAAACTTTTAAAAAAGAAATAATCAACAAATTTTTAACTTTGGAGAAAAAAGAGTTGGGAAAACTAGTATTGTTTTTCGCCAACTCTTTTCTTTTTAGGATCTTTATTAGAAAGTCCCTTTTATAGCAAAATACTAATCTACTATTAATTTTCCCGTCATTTTAGAATGTCCTGCTCCGCATACTACAGAACAGTGGTATTCAAATGTCCCAGTTTTATTAGCAGTAAACTCAGCACTTTTATTCCCCTGAATGTTTACATTGAATGCTGGAAGTGCAAAGCCATGACCTCCATCATTACTTTGTAGAGTGATTCTTACTTTATCACCCTTTTTAACATGGATTACTTTTTTATCGTATTCAAAATCCTTTGCCATAACCTTGATAGTAACTACTTTTCCTGTTGAAGCACTTTTTGCGGCAACCTTTTGTGTATTCCCAGTTTTAGCTGTCTGTGTTGTGGTATCTGACTTTTTACTAGAAGATGTTGTCGCGCTTGAAGAATTATTACTAGTGCTTCCACATGCGCTTAACATCATTACCATTAAAGCTACTGCTGCAAATAAAAATCCCATTCTCTTTTTCATAGGTAAGATTTCTCCTCTCGAATTTTAATACCTATAAAACGTAACATATATTTACAGAGACAAAATGAAGGGTCTCTGAAAAAATTATTAAAAAAGAATGAATGTCGTTTTAAGGTTTAGAAACGTTACTGAAAATACGAAAAATGGCTCAGTGCAGGAACTGAGCCATTTTTGTGAATTTAGATTTCAATAATGATCGGAAGGATCATTGGCTTTCTCTTTGTTTGGGTGAAAAGGTATTGACCGACTGATTTTTTAATATTTTGTTTAATAACATTCCATTGCCGGATGTTTTCTCCTTGAAGGTCAGTGACGGTCTTTTTGGTAAGACGATTCACCTCTTTAAGAAGATCATCTGAATTTTTTACAAAGACGAAACCACGTGTAATCGTGTCCGGACCGGAAATAATCTTTCTGTCGGATTTACTAATAGTAATCACAATCACCAACATTCCATCTTCCGAAAGCTGCTTGCGGTCGCGAAGCACAATTTCCCCGATATCCCCCACACCCATACCGTCAACATATGTATCCCCGGATGGAACACTTCGCGTCTGGCGGGCGACCGAGTTTTCAATATCGACAACATCACCATTTTTAATAATGAAGGTGTTACCTTTTTCTACTCCAACAGATTCCGCCAGCAACTGGTGATGATGGAGCATTCTGTATTCACCATGTATCGGAATAAAATAGGTTGGTTTCATCAAGGTAAGCATAAGCTTTAGATCTTCCTGATACCCATGCCCGGAAACATGCATTCCGGTTGAACTTCCGGAGCCATAAATGACTCTTGCGCCAAGTTTAAAGAGGTTATCAATAATCCGCGATACGTCTTTTTCATTTCCAGGTATAGGAGATGCTGCTAAAATAACGGTGTCGTCTGGATAAATTGCGACATCCCGATAGCTTCCGCTAGCAAGGCGGGCGAGGGCCGCCATTGGTTCTCCCTGACTTCCGGTACAAAGTATCGCTACTCTTTCTGGCGGCAATGGATCTACATCACGTGCCTCAATCAACATCCCTTCAGGCACGGTTAAATACCCGCGTTCGATTGCAACACCTACGACATTTACCATACTTCGGCCAAGCAGTGCCAGCTTTCGATTGGTCAGCATAGCAGCATTGACAACCTGTTGAATCCGGTTCACATTCGATGCAAATGTAGACACGATAATTTTCCCATGTGCTTTCATAAAGGCCTCATCCATATGGTTACCGACCATCTGCTCTGATGGCGACAGTCCTTTACGCTCGGCATTGGTGCTTTCAGAGATTAAAGCCAGAACTCCATCGCTGCCGATTTTGGCCATTTTATGAATATCAGATGATGCATTATTGGCAGGAGTTAAATCAAATTTAAAGTCCCCTGTATGGACGACATTCCCTTCAGGTGTGTGAAAAACAATCCCCAGACAATCAGGAATACTATGGCTTGTTTTGAAAAAGGAAACCTTCATCTTGCCAAGTTCCAATATCGATTCCGAATCAATTTGAACAAGTTTGGTGTCGCCTTTGAGCCGATGTTCCTCTAACTTTAATTCAATCAGGCCAAGTGTAAAGCGGGTTGCATAAATGGGTACATTTAATTTTCGTAAAAAGTATGGAATTCCGCCGATATGGTCCTCATGTCCATGGGTCACAATCATCCCGCGAATTTTTTCTTGATTTTCCTCAAGGTAAGTGATGTCAGGGATAATTAGGTCAATTCCTAATAAACTTTCATCGGGGAACTTTCCTCCACAATCGATTATCACAATTTCCTCTGAATATTGAACCACATACATATTTTTACCGATTTCATTAATACCGCCTAAAGCGAAAATTGACAATGTATTTTCACGGGTACTCAAGTTTATACCTCCCAAAGCCAAATAGGTAAATTTAGTATTCCCGTTTCGAAATTCTTTATTTAAAATAGAGCTTTTTAAGGGATATTCATATACTAATCAATCGTTTAATTAAATCGATACGATATTATGGAGCGGCTAGTCGGCCAATTAGTCTCGCATCCCAAAAAAGGTATATTATGCTTTTATCAAGAATTAAAATAGAAACTAGTTGTAGTTAATGAAGGACAAAGATGAGTTTTTATTAAAAAAGATATTTGTCGGTATGCCGAAAAACGGTTGGGAATAAAGAGGCTGTATGTTCAATAGAACGGGAGGAGCTAGTGTGTATCAAATATCTGAAGCTCAAGTGATCAGAAATGAATTTTCAATAATTCCATATACATGGATTCGCAGTGACAAACCGAATAAAAGCATATGTATCATGCTGCCAGGCCTAGGCTATACAACGCAGCGGCCGCTTTTTGATTATGCAACGGGGTTATTTTTAAATCATCAAGTTGATGTTTTACAGATTAATTATCAGTTTACAAAGAATGAGCGGTTTAAAGAGCTTCCTGATGCGGATCAAACACAGTGGATGTACGATGATGTGAAGGTTGTCGTTGTTGAAGTTTTAAAAAATACAAATTATGAACAGTTTTTTATTTTTGGTAAATCGATTGGATCGATTCCAATGGCCAAGGAATGGTCAGAAAAAGGTTTTGTTCAAAATGCAGTTGGTATCTGGCTGACTCCCCTTGTTAAAATTGATAATGCTTATGAAGCATTATTAAATGCTGACCACCCCTCACTTTGTGTGATTGGGGACATGGACCATCATTTTAATGAGGAAAAAGTTTCAACTTTAAAAAATAATCCTCTTGTCTATACATTTATTGTGCCAGATGCTGATCATAGTTTGGAAATTGGGGGCGATATTTTTGCCTCAATAGAAGCATTAAAAGAAGTTATGAAAAGAGTAGAGGATTTTATGATGAGGTATAAACCTTATTAGTCTAAGTGGCAAGAGTAAGAGTTTTTAGCACCCATTTCTTCATCTTCCCATAGGATAGTAACAGTAAGATGGGGAGGGTAAGGGATGTATCCATATACAAATTATCATGATGCTCTTTTTAGACAACCGAATAACTTGGTCAGTGATGTTGAAAAGGCTGTAAATGGGGAGTATAGTGCAATCAATTGTTATTCCAAATTAGCAAATATGGCTAAAAATGAGGAAGAACGGCAGAGAATCCTTGAAATTCGTCAAGATGAAGTCAAGCATTTTCAACAATTCCAACAGATATATGTGAGTCTCACGGGGAGACAACCGCAGCCGAAAATTGTGGAGGAGTGTCCGGCTGCTTATTTAGACGGGTTAGAATTTGCGCTAAAAGATGAACAAAAAACGGTTGATTTTTATATGGAAATTGCTGATGCAGCTACAACAGAGCATATAAAAGAAGTATTTCGAAGAGCTGCAGCAGACGAGCAAAACCATGCGGTGTGGTTTCTTTATTATTTTACTAAACATAAATAACAGTCGATAGAACCCAGAATAACCTACTTCAGGGTTCTTTTTCATTTCTAGGGATAAGTTTGGAAAATTTTGCAGAACATAAAATGAACATTTTAAACATAGGAGTTCATTTATGAAACGACCTTTATTTAATCGTGAACCAAATAAACTGCCTTCAGATATTGGAAAGTCTGCATTCGAGTGCCGTGTACAGTTTATTAAGGATGCTTTTGGTAACACCGAGGATTTGTTAATGCTTCCTATTCTATATCATGAGGAGAAAGGAATTCTTTTCTATTTAGAAACGATATCCGATTCGGAGAAAATCCAGGAAAGTATCTTAGTTCCTTTATGTAAAAATCCAGAATTAGATTTTGGTGAGATTCCATATACTGCTGAAACAAAAAGTAAGATTATGCTTGAAGATACCATAAATGCATTGTTACAAGGAAATACAATTTTGATCGTTCATGGAGAGGATGATCTCTTTTCATTTAATACAAAGAAAGACCTATCACGAAGCCCCAAGGAGCCCGATAATGAAAAAGCAGTAAGAGGATCACATGCTGGATTTGTTGAAAGTTTATCGACAAATTTAGGCTTTATCAGGCAAGCGATTCAGAGTAAACATCTTAGAGTTAATTATCACCGTACCGGTCAATATACGAACACCCAAATAGCCGTTGTCTATATGGATGGTATAACAAACCTTACGTTGGTAAAGAGACTTGAAGAAAGACTTCAAACACTATCTACAGACATGACTTTTAGCCCCGGGTACTTAGAAGAGTTAATTGAGGATCAGCCATTATCTCCTTTTCCGCATATACTTTTTACGGAAAGACCAGACCGGGCAATTGCTCAATTAATGGAGGGAAGAATTGTCTTAATGTCCGAAGGCAGTTGTGATGTTCTTGTTCTTCCCGTATCATTTTTTTCTTTCTTTCAAACGACGGATGATTACAACAGTAGGATTTTAACAAGCTCTACTTTTCGGCTTTTAAGAGTAACGAGCTTTTTCCTCTCACTTTTATTACCAGCTTTATATATTGCAGTGATCGGTTTCCATTTTGAAATTATCCCAAATGAAATTTTATTTCTTGTAAAAAACTCGGTAGAGAACATTCCATTTCCACCTTTAATCGAGGCAATGATTATGGCGTTCACGATTGAATTAATTAGAGAAGCAGGAATTCGACTGCCATCACCAATTGGACAAACAATAGGAATTGTCGGTGGTCTGATCATCGGGGATGCAATTGTTTCGGCAGGATTAGTATCAAATATTATGGTTATCGTGATTGCCCTTACTTCGATATCATCCTATACGATTTCATCCTATGAAATGAGTAACACTGTTCGGCTGCTAACCTTTCCAATTATGCTTTCTGCTGCTACCTTTGGTTTTGTCGGAATCATCTTTTCTTTAATGTTTATCGTTGGTCACCTTTGTAAAATTGAGTCCCTTGGAACACCGTATTTTACACCTGTTGCTCCGTTTAATGTACAAGGGATGAAGGATGCATTTATTCGATTCCCACTTTGGCTTTTAAAGTTCCGACCTAGAGAGTTATTAGTTCAAAATAAAAAACGACTATATCGACCAAGAAGATGGGAAAAAAATGAAAAATGAAAACCAAATTACGAAGCTTCAGCTTATTACCTTTTTAATACAGACTCAAATAGGGGTGGCTTTTCTTTCGTTACCATACGACATTCACAAATTTGCAAAAGGAGATAGCTGGATATCCCTTCTCCTTACAGGGCTTCTTATGGAGGTTCTTGCTATTGTCTATCTGATTTTATGTAATCGGTTCCCTAAGCAGCATTTATTTCAAATCCTGCAATCAATTTTGGGAAGGGTTTTGGGAAAATGCTTAACCGTTTTTTATGCATTCTATTTCTTACTGACTGGCTCCACCATTCTAATTTTATTTGTCTATATTATAAAAAAATGGATGCTCCTTTACACTCCTTATTGGGTGATCCTTATTTTGATGTGCTCCATCGGAATATACATGGCGGTCGAAAACCTTAAGGTAATTGCCAGGTTTTATTTTCTTGCTACTTTTGTATTATTCGTTTTTATATTTACTGCTTCAATTGCTTTTAGAGATGGAAATTTTCACTATATCATGCCGATTGGTCATTCAGGAATTTTGAACATGATAAAAGGAGCTTCACATGCCACCTTAGCATGGCAGGGGATGGAAATGTTTCTGATCGTATCACCTTTTGTTATTTCAACAGGAAAGGAACGGGTTAAAGCTGTTACATTGGCTAATTTATTTGTCACCCTATTATATTCATTCCTAACCTTTGTCTGCTTAATTTACTTTAGTAATGACGAAATGATTCTGTTCCCAGAGCCTGTCCTTTATCTTTTAAAGTCTTTTACTTTCAAAATTATCGAAAGACCTGATTTAGTCCTTATTTCTCTGTGGATTATTTTGGTGGGGACATCCTTTATAAGCTACCTTTACGGTGCATCGTTAGCTGGTACTTTTTTAATAAAGAAATGGAATAGAAGGTCTTTCGTTTATTTATCAGCCATCATTTGTTTTGGTGTTGCTCTATTTTTTAATCATCAAAAAGCGATAGAAAAATTAACGCAGTTCACTACCTATGTTGGTTTCATCTTTTTAATGGTTATTCCTATATCTCTTTTAATCATTTCCCTTTTATTTAAAAAGCAGCAGAAGGGTGAATCCAATGCAAAAGATAATTAGATGGTTTATGGTAGTTTATATTCCGTTTTTCTTAACAGGCTGTTGGGACCAGCGGCTTTTAAAAGAGCAAAAAATAATTGAACTAATTGGATATGATGTTGGCTCTAAAGGGGAAGTAGTTGCTAGTACCTCGTATCCAATCGGTTTGGGGAGTTCAGGAAATTTAACTTCTAGCTCAACAACTTCTTCGAAAAGTACCATTCTTACCTCACGTGGGGAAACAGCTGGAGATTCGCTGTTACAGGAGGATTTGAAGATTTCTGAAAAAATTGACACTTCAAAAACTCAAGTGATACTTTTCGGAGAGAGGATTGCAGCAAAAGGACTCTATCAAGAACTTGATAATATTTATCGGAATCCAAAAGGTGCTCTTGGTGCAAAAGTGGCTATTGTTCAAGGAAGGGCAATGGATGCGATTCGTTTAAAACAGGTAGAGGCTGATTTAAATGGACGATATTATGATGAGTTTTTAAAAAGCGGGGTAGCAACAGGTTTTTATACAGATTATAATGTTCAGTCGGTCTGTCCTTTATTACTTAAACATACAAAGGATCCGTTATTACCGCTGATCAAAATTCATAGTAAAGGTAATCGGGCAGAATCAGTGGGGATGGCGTTGTTTAATAATGAAAAAATGACTGGAAAACTAACCATTCCAGAATCAAAGATGTTTATACTTCTTAGTGGAGCTATAAAACAGAATGTTTCCTTCTTGGTGAAAACGAATCACCGTTATCAACAAAACCAATTGAATTATGTCATTGTTGAAATTCTCAATTCCCGGCCAAAGACAAAACTAAATGTGAAAAATGGTGCAGTTACCGCAAATTTAGCCCTAAAGCTCCAATATCGGATTAGGGAATATCCTAAAAATCATTTAACAAGTCCGCTTCATTTAGAGCAGCTTAATAATGAAATAAAAGTTGGATTAACGAATACTGCTAAAAGAACGATATCGAAATTACAAAAAGCGAATTGTGATGGGTTTGGAATTGAAGAAGAAATCAAGGTCCACCATCATCGACTTTGGGAGGGAAAATATAAAAATGTTGCGATTAAAGAGATCCCAATAAAGGTAGACCTTCAATTGGAGCTGTTGAATTCTGGAATCATTAATTAAAGGTGTCTTATGCTTCATCAAAAAAGATTACGGCCATGAAACAGTTCTTCGTGGCCGCAATCGACGAAACGTTTCTCCTTTTGCTTATTTAAAAATAGTTATCAGTTTGTTGTTTTAACAAGAAAATCATCGGTTGTCTTGATTGTAGCATACAGGCTTCCAAGTGCTGCCATAAACGCAGCATGGACATCTACAGCCTTAATGGTTTTATTGTTAAAGGTAAGATCAGGGCATGTACATGCATCTTCAAGGACAGTACAACTAAAGCCAAGGTCTACAGCCGCACGGCTTGTTGCATCGATGCACATATGGCTCATCATGCCAACAATGATTACATGTTCGATACCTAGATTTTTTAATTCTGCTTCTAATGAAGTATGTAGAAAACTGTTAGGGAAATGCTTTTGAATCACAGTTTCACTTTCTAATGGTGTAACACTTTGATGAATCTGAGCTCCTTCTGTGTCCGGTGCAAAAAATGGTGCTTGTGTATCTTTGAAAATGTGTTGAATGTGAAAAAGAGGGAGATTGTTTTCACGAAAATAATCTAAGATAGTCCTCGCATTTTTCGCAGCTTTTTCTGTTTCGTGGAGTGGCATTTTTCCTCCAGGAAAATAATCATTTTGGATATCAACTAGAATTAAGGCGGTCTTGTCCAATTTATATACCCCTTTCTCTATCAAAATATTGGATTACCATTGTACATAATATTCGGCATCACTAAATAAATTACCTTTTTTCAATGTAACATCTATGCAATAAAACGGTCGAGGTTATTGAGGGCGGAAATCAGATAAGAAAAAGGAAAAGTGTCTCCAATAAGAGTTGATAGTTTCGATGATTATAGAAAAAGAGAGGGTGTGTGGGGAAGAAAAACTAAGAAGTGTGGGAAGCATCAGGATTTCATAGTACCCGTAGGGAAGAAGAACTAGGAAGTGCGGGAAGCATCAGGACTTCATAGTGCCCGTAGGGAAGAAAAACAAAAAAGCTTGGGAACTATCAGGTTCCCATAATGCCCGCGATCAAAGAAAAAGAATAGGTACGGGACCTATAAGCTGTGTATAGTTCCCGTATTCAAGCAACAAATGGTTCAAGCCAACCTCAACCATAAAAAAGTTTAACCTTGCTTTAATTTCCCCAAAGCCTCTACAGCCAAAAGCTGAAAATATTCAGATGCTGGTAGAAGGGCTGCCTCATCCACAACAAACTTCGGATGGTGTAAATCGAAAGGACCGCCTGACCCAATCATCACAAATGCACCTGGAAGCTTTTCCTGGTAAAAGGCAAAATCCTCGCCAATGGAACTGGCCTCAACTACTCTTGTCTTGTAGCCGGCTTTAGCCCCAACCTCAAGCGCAAAATCTGCCCATTCAGGCGCATTATCCACGGATGGTGGCCCCGGATGCCAAACAAGCTCTACCTTTGCATTAAACGTCACACCAATTCCGTGTGAAATTTGTTCCATGCGCTTCTGAATAAAAGCTCTCTGGGTCTTACTAAATGTCCGGACTGTTCCTTCCAGATAGGCAGTATCCGGAATTACATTCCATGTGGATCCGCTGTGAATTTGGGTAATGCTTACAACGGCCGTTTCCCTTGGTGGTACATTTCGGCTGATAATGGTTTGCAGACTGGAAATGATATGCCCGGTGATGATAATCGGATCATTTCCTTCTTCCGGTTTGGCTGCATGAGCCCCAGTTGAGGTAACATGAATTTCAAAGCGGTCGACTCCGGCAGTCAGAGCGCCATGCTTTGTCCCCAATTCACCAATTTTAAGTGTCGGATCATTATGGAGTCCGAAAATAACGTCCACATCATCTAATGCATGGGTATCGAGGATTGCTCTAGCACCATGGCCTGTTTCCTCCGCCGGTTGAAAAATCAGTCGAATCGTTCCGGCTAAGTTATTTTCTTCTTTTTTCAATAAAAAGGCAGTTCCTAAAATGACGGAGGTATGAAAATCATGCCCGCAGGCGTGCATTACGCCTTGACGTTTCGAGGTGAAGCTTACCTCGGATTGTTCCAAAATTGGCAATGCATCAATATCGCAGCGAAGCGCAATAGTTGGACCGGGTTGACTTCCTTTAATTTCAGCTACCACACCTGTTTTTAGCGGGAGGTTAAGAATGCTAATATCTTGAGATAGCAGCGCTTCTTTAATTTTTCTCGTCGTTTCAAATTCTTCATTTGACAATTCTGGTTCCAAATGAAGATTTCGTCTAAAGTTCACTAAATAATCCCCTATTTCCTTCACTTGCAAGGTGCTCATCTCCCTAACGAATTTAGGTACTATGGTAAGTATCTCAAGTAAAGAAGTCAATTAATCAAACCTCTGTAATTTCAGAATATTCGACCTGTATTGATTGACTTAAAAATAAAGAAAAGTCTAAAATAAATTAAACCTATTGAAAAACTTGAAATTACTTGAATCAAAACAGAGGTGTGCACTTTGTTTATAAAACAACCGTTGGATGAATTTTTAGGATTCCAATATGAAAGAGTCGACGAAAACAGGATAAAAGTAACTTTGCCCATTCAACCGTTATATGTAAACAGTGTTGGCGTTATACACGGAGGGATTATTTCCTCCCTCGCGGATGTAGCTATGTGCAATGTTATTGCTGCCAACGAAGATGGTACACAAAGGGTCGTGACAACCGATTTAAATGTTACTTTTTTAAAAGGAGCAAAGGGAGAATACCTTATTGCTCATGCTCATGTATTTAAGCAAGGCCGCACGCTTACCCATGCGGAATGTTCCATCTACGATGATCAAGAAAAATTAGTAGCCAAGGCAAAAGCAATTTTATTCAATAGTTGAGAGGTGCCTGACATGTCAAAAAGCGAAAACACTTCAGGAACTGTTACTGAAATAAGCTCCGATGGTTCTTTTAAACGTCAAAAAAATAGATTTATTACACCCTTTGGTACAAGCGAGGGTGAACTTCCAGTAGAAGCAGGACGATACCGGCTATTATGGTCGGCTGTCTGCCCTTGGGCCCATCGATCGGTGATTGTTCGAAGAGTACTAGGATTAGAGGAAGTTATTAGTTTGGGAACTGCAAGTCCAATGCGTCCAAAGCTTGCGCATGTGGACTGGGAATTTTCTTTGGATGAGAACGGTGTAGACCCAGTTTTAGGAATCCTCTACCTAAGTGAAATCTATAAAAAAACTGACCCCGATTATACGGGACGGCCAACGGTTCCTGTATTTGTTGATGTAAAGGAACAAAAGGTCGTTAACAATGATTATTTTAAACTAACAAACTATCTTGAAACTTCTTGGGCACCGTTTCATAAGGAAAATGCACCGAATTTGTATCCGGAACACTTACGTGAAGAGATTGATGCTCTAAACGACGTCATCTTCCATGAAGTGAACAATGGGGTGTATAAATGCGGCTTTGCCCAATCGCAGGAAGCCTATGAAGAGTCATATGATGTTCTTTTCGCCCGACTAGATGTCCTAGAGCAACGACTTGCGAAGCAGCGGTTTTTATTTGGCGATTATATTACGGACTCAGATGTTAGACTTTATGCAACGCTGGTCCGATTTGATTGTGCCTATTATTCAGCTTTCAAATGTAATCGAAATCGGATTGTGGATTTTCCAAATTTATGGGGCTACTTACGTGATTTATATCAGACACCTGGCTTTGGCGATACAACAGATTTTGATGCAATTAAGAGGCATTATCATTTATCAAACCATATCGCGAGTGATGACCAAAAAGGCCATAAAGGCATTTTGCCTAAAGGTCCAGATCTGTCAGGTCTATATTCCGAGCATAACCGCCATGAATTAAGCAGGAAGGAAGAAAAATTTTTAAGGGGATGATGGGCTATTGATTATACGTGAGGCACGATTGGAGGAATTGTCTTTTATTCGTGAACAGAGAGTCCTTGCTTACCAGGAGCATGCTGCCCGTATTCCTGAAGGCCATTGGAATGCGTTGAAACATGGAATTTCCTCAGAAGGGGATTTGCATCCAGGGGCGGTTCGGATTGTTGCCGAAAGGGATGGTGCAATTGTAGGCAGTGTGGTGTTATTCCCAGCAAAAACGGATGCTTACGAAGGGCTGTTGGTGGAGCTGGATTATCCCGAAATTCGAATGCTCGCTGTCACGCCGGAAGCCCGTGGTAAAGGTGTGGCGAAGTCGTTGATTTTAGAATGTATATCACGTGCAAAGACGCTTGGACATAGTGCAATTGGGCTCCATACCGGAGAATTTATGGAAAGTGCGATGCAGCTTTATGAAAATCTTGGTTTTGAAAGGCTGCCGGAATTCGATTTTGAGCCTGCAAATGACGGAATCATCGTCAAAGCGTACAGGCTTTCATTTTAAAAAAATCGTATCGCAGATAAAATTCCTCCGAAAGCAGATAAATGGTTGAGAATCGCAGATAAAAAGGTAATTACCGCAGATAAAATCGATTTTTTCGCAGATAACTCGTTTTTCGATGCTTCAAATTTGTGAAAAAGCAAGAGCGAAACCTCCGGCATTAACAATTATTTCATTTTATCCAGGGAAACATCAAACATCAAGCATAGAAAAACAGAAAAAATGACAGATAGGATAAGTGCCAGCAACGGTCTTTGATAATGAATCCGGAGCATTATGAACATAACAATTACGAATAATAGTGACCACAATAAGTTCCAGTTATGGTGATAGGTAATGGCACCCCATTTTATCGATAAAAATTCCAATATAACAAAAAGGACGACAAATAAAGAAATGTAAAGCACTTGGGAGGAGAGCCCTTTTCTAAAAGGATATTTTGAAAGGTAAATCCAGGTCGATAGTGGCATCCCTAGTAAAATAAGTAACAACATCGGTATCATCGCAAAAGGCAGCCCATTTGGCTCCATTTGCCATAGTTGATATTTATAGCATATGAGTTCGTATAAAGCATTTCCAAACGAAGCATACAGTAGTGTGGGATAATAGGGCTTCCAATTGCGGTCTGCTAACTTAAAGGCAGCGACAATCCAGATAATCGAGTAGGCAATTGCAATCATGAAGAACTCCTCAAAGTCGTTTTATCCTATAATTCCCAAAAGAGGATGTTGCATTCATCGTTTTAGACATTGCTAAAGTGAAAAGGGGAAGATTTTATGATTTTAGAAGCGGCTATGCTTCAAGTTAAACAAGGTAAACAGCAGGAATTCGAGGAGACTTTTCGCCAAGCCTCCAAAATAATATCCTCTATGGGTGGTTATATATCCCATGAGTTACAGCGCTGTCTGGAGGTTGACGGAAAATATTTGCTAACGGTGAAATGGGAGGCATTAGAAGACCATACTGTTGGATTTCGGCAATCAAATGAATATCAGGAATGGAAAAAGCTTTTACATCATTTTTATGATCCGTTCCCTACGGTTGAACATTTCGAAAAAGTGAATCTATCTTAAATTAAGGCTGTGTTAAACTTGGTTGTTGATTTCCGCTACAGGCACTTCGCTTTCCGTGGGCGGTTCGGCGAGCCTCCTCGTCGCTTCGCTTCTGCGGGGTCTCTCCTGTCCCGTACTCCCACAGGAGTCTTCGTGCCTTTCGCTCCAATCGACGCTTTTCAAAATCAATATTATCCTTTAACACAGACTAAATTAAAAAAGCAGTTCTACCTTATTAGAACTGCTTTTGATGTGCAATTATGCTTGTCGATACGATTTTGCAGCGTCGACCATTAGTACAATAGCCGTAACAATATGCATGATCATTCCGACAATTGGAATCCAAGCAATACAGGAAGTCACAATCCCGAGGATGCTCCCCGAAGCAGCACCGCCATCCTTTTTGGCTAAAACAAGAGTAATAATATGTAAAACAAGCATGATCCCTAGTGGTGTCCAAGCAAGACTTAAGACAATCGTTCCTCCTAGAATCGGAATTCCCAGTAATGCCTCTAAACCGCCCGTTACCCATTTAAGAACTTTGGAAGGTGACATTCTAAATCCCCCATAAATCTTTATTTATATATATAACATTGTTTATCCAATCTTATTCTGCCATTTTAATCTAAAGCTAGAAATTAATTTCCTTTTCAATGATCATAATTACCAAAAATGGAAACTAAGGTATAATATGCATATATAGAAATTAGGGGGGATTTTGGTGTCTAGCGGTCATTCCTTTTTTGCATCACAGGGCCTATTTGTCTTATTTAGCTTTTTGCCGATTATTGTTTATTTAGTGCTGATTGTACTAGGAATTCTTTTCGTCATTAAAGTTATTAAGTTTATGAATGAAAAAACAAAGTTAGATCGGGAAAGAAATGAAAAGCTTGATGAACTACTAAAGGCTATAAGTAAAAATAATGAAATTTAAATTATGATTACACAGGCTTGGAGATATCCAGGCTTTTTTATTTTTGATAAAATAGGCCAAACTCTTGCTGAATATAATTACCATGATACGTTTTTTCATCTTCTTATTGAAAGAAGGTATTTGGTGATGAAGAGCAAAATCCATCGTTGTAATTGCCGGAAAATTTGGTCCGTTCAAAACAGAAAATCTAGGGTTACCGCAAGTTCTGTTCTTCTCAATGGAACCTGGACCACTGAATTAAAACCGGAACGAAAATGTAACCCGAAAGGATTTGTGACAACCCAGAAAAGTGGAGAAATCATCTTTAATCCAACAAGTGATCTAGTGGAGCAATTTGTAAAAGTTGCAAAACTCCTGTACGACAAAGAGAATGTTCATTTTAATATCGACCAGGGGGAATACTTGTATTTTGCGGAGGATGGAACCTGTTATGTTCTTCGGAAAAAGAAAGAGGTGGGTGGTTGAAAGGAAGAGGCATCGGGGAAAATGACCGAGGCCTTTTCTTTTTATTTTCCCTCTTGCAAAACAATCAAAAATGCAATGGATATATATGCTAAAATAGTATAATGAATGGGAAGCTAATTGAGCATTCACCACTAATTTACGATCTGTCTGCCATTTCTATCAAATGTTTTTTCCTAAGAATATGGTAAAATTAGAGATGGGAATGGAGGGGGCATAATGTGATTACTTTCTACAAAATCATCGTTTTCATACATATATTTTCTGCCATAATCGGAATGGGACCAGGTTTTATTTTAACAACCGTGGTCAGAATGGGGAATACCATGACGGAGTTAAGGCATTCCTATAAAATTAGACATAAATTACATATTTTTGTGATGGTGGGCGGCACGTTATTGTTAATTACCGGATTGACCATGGGATTTCTTAATCCGGCGCTATTTCGGATGGGGTGGTATGTAACAAGCCTTATTCTCTTTTTAATTTCCTTGGCGATGGGCCCACTAGCGCTATCACCAAGATCGAAACCGATAAAAGCCCTATTGGAAACACATAAAGGCGAGGAAATCCCTGAAGAATATAAACGTTTAGCCAAAAGTCTTTTTCGGACTGAATATCTTGAAAATATCATTTTTATCATCATTATTTCGCTAATGATATTGAAACCGTTTTAAAAAAGTAGGGTGCCAGGAAAGTCCGGGCGCCCTTTCTTTTGATTTAGGACAAAAATCCTATAAATCTTCAATAACAATATAACCCGCTTTAACCGGCCCATGCACACCAACCACAAGCTTTGACTCGATGTCTGCGGAATTACTTGGCCCTGTAATAAAATTAATACAGGAAGCAATATGCTCTCCACGTTCTACTTTTTCCCGTATCATTCTTGCTGCTTGGGTCATTCTTGGAACAATTGTACTTTTGGGAATCAGGATAATCGAAGTGGTAGGTAAGAAGCTAACAGTCCGGCCCCTATCATTGCCGCTGAAAAGAACAGCTGTGCCGGATTCAGCAAGCGTAATATCACTTATCGTAATTCCTATATTAGCCCGTTCCGCCCGCTTAATATTTTCTTCTCCGATCGAAGAATCCCACTCTTGAAATTCAATCCCTTCCTCAGGCCATCTCTCATTAAACAAGGGAGATAATCCATATTCCTCAAAGCGGGGATCTTTCCACGACAAGATCGGCCCGCCGCCATAATTGGCGACCATTTTATTTATGGTTCCAGCTAATTTGATTTTATTAGTTATAACAATGTCTGTAAGGATGTTCCCACATTGTCGTTTCAAAACGTCCAATAACTCATCTGAACTTGCATCTTTTAATACCGCATCCTGAGGGGAGTATTTCCACTTTGGCCTTTCTACCCCCACGGTTACTAAATCTCTTCCTAGACGCCCAGCAATATTACTAAGAAATTCATCCCTATTTTGTATGGAACCCTTCATGATCTGTCCTCTCCTTTCGAACGGTTTTTAAACCAATCACGAAAGCGCTCTTTATTAGGCGCAGGAAATTCCCGAATTTCTGTCCATGCCTTTAATGGGCCCGGGCCTTTTGAGATTTTATCTCCGACAGTAAAGGGATTCATCATAGACGGTGCAAGTTTTGATCCTAATTTATAAAGAGAGGGGGAAGCGGCACCAAGTCCGAATGCTTTCATTACGAGTTTTTCTGAAATGGGTGCTCTTCCTTCTTTTTCGACGATGATTTGCCGATGTTTATGAAGCAATTCGTGTAACGGTATTTTTACCGGGCAGGCTTCCGTACAAGCCCCGCATAATGTCGATGCATAGGGAAGCTCTTTGTAGTCATCGTAACCGCCTAGTAATGGTGATAAAACCGCTCCGATTGGTCCGGAGTAAATAGAACCGTAAGAATGCCCCCCGACATGACGGTATACAGGACAAACATTCACACAAGCTGCACAGCGGATGCATTGGAGAATTGAATGGAACTCACCGCCAAGAATATCTGCCCGGCCATTATCAACAATCACTAAATGAAACTCGTCCGGTCCATCGGCATCGCCTTCATCTCTTGGTCCCGATAACACGGTAACATAGCTTGTCAGCTTTTGGCCGACGGCGCTTCTTGTTAGCAGGCTAACAAGGACATCCAACTCTTCATGAGTTGGTACAAGCCTTTCCATTCCCATCACTGTAATTTGGGTTTTTGGTAGAGCTGTTACCAAATCCGCATTTCCTTCATTTGTTACTAAGCAGATGGAACCTGTTTCTGCAATGGCAAAATTACAGCCAGTAATGCCGATATCAGCGGTTAAATATTCGTTGCGGAGTGTTTCACGGGCATGCAAGGCCATCTCTTCAGGCTTGTCTGACTTTTGATAGTTTAATTTTTTCACAAAAACTTCCCTGATTTGCTCTTTATTTTTATGCATGGCAGGGCCGACGATATGGGAGGGAAGATCATGGTCATCCAATTGCAGTATATATTCTCCTAAATCGGTTTCAATGACCTCACAGCCTGCACTTTCTAAGCAGGCATTCAAATTAATTTCTTCTGTAACCATTGATTTGGACTTAACAACCTTTTTACCTTGTTTCGTTTCAACTATTCTACGAATATATTGATTTGCGTCATCCGCTGTTTTTGCAAAATAGACATGGCCGCCTCTGCTTGCGACATTTTCACTTAATTGATATAAATAAAAATCCAGGTTTTCTAGCACGTGTTTACGGATTTCTTCACCGTGTGAACGCCATTCCTCCCAGTTGCCAAGCTCTTCCGCCGCCATTAGCTTCCTTGAACTTAAGTTATCCTGAGCACTGGATACTGCACCTCTCATAAACGCGTTGTTAATTCCGGCATCTACCCGATGATTAAAAGCTTCCGTTCCAATTTTCATCGGCATAATTCTTCCCCCCTAATAATGAGCTGATTTTTATAATTTATCTAAATATTCTTATTATAACTAAATAGATTACCATAATTAATTGAGTATGTATACGAGGCCAGTATATTGCCCTATAAGGGTCAACACACATAAGAAAGGGAAAAGAAAAGCTGTTTCATTGCCCGATGAGGGTCAACAAACATGAAAAAGGGAAAAGAAAGACTGTTTCATTGCCCGATTAGGGTCAACAAACAGGAAAAAGGGAAAAGAAAGACTGTTTCATTGCCTGATGAGGAAGCCGTTCTTCCAAAAATGAACAAGTAAAAAGATTGAAAGTTAATTGGATCAAATAACGGAACAAAAATAGTTTAACTTACCAGAACTCGACTGAGATAGTCGAGTTATTAAAATCCCCCATTATTTAGGTGTCTCTTTTAAAGTAACCTTCTTTACTTGCTCTGTTTGGTTGTTAAACTCAATATCGATAAAAACCCCAAATTCCTTTCCATTTTCTTTTAACCAAAGCTTGAATTTTTCCGTAGAAGTTGTGGGGCCACTGATTCTGCCAATATGAAGGTAGTCAATAATTTGTGCCTTCGGATACTTTTCTTTTGTCTTCTTCATCGCAAAAACTCCCCACTTCGCATAGGGAGGAATAGGCTTCCGTTGTGCGTATGCTGTATTCAATAAATTTCTTGGAACAATGATTTCTGAGCAAAAAACAACTGACAAGGCCAAACTAATAAGTAGCTTTTTCAAGGATTTTCCCTCTTTTGTTTTTAATGTTATTTTTCCATATGAAGTAAAAACTTATGTAAATCTCAGCGATTTAGTATAGAGTTTTGACTCATAGTGCTTAAATAGTATATTGCTGCGGCAAATTGAAAGAGCACACAAAAATGTGTGCTCTAAAGGTTTTTTGTTATCTTTTTTTCTTTTTAGAATTATCTACAACTGCCGCAAGCTTGTTTTTATTAACGGTTTCCAAAACAATTTGCACCTGGAACTTTTGCTCATCCACGCTAGTAACACTCGAAACCTTTCCTTTACGGCCTTTAATTTTTAAATCCTCGCCAACCGATGGAACACGTTGAAGAAGCTGCGTTAATAAAAGATTTTTGTTTTCAAAAAAATAAACAACAAACATTTTACTCTCTCCTATTTCATATGATTTTGGGTATTCTTCATATAAAATATTTTAGAAAGATTCAATTTAGACCATATTTTAAAATGAGCTTGATTTTTATAATGGAATGGATGAGAAATAATAAAGAGCCTGAGGATTACCTCAAGCTCTTATTACAACCCTATTTTATATT
Source organism: Bacillus salipaludis (assembly GCF_030938565.1). Taxonomy (GTDB): domain Bacteria; phylum Bacillota; class Bacilli; order Bacillales; family Cytobacillaceae; genus Neobacillus; species Neobacillus salipaludis_A. The sequence goes on from NZ_JAVGVR010000001.1 coordinate 1,124,377, forward strand.
AAAACCACAATCTTTTATTATAATCATAATCGGGGATATCGAAATTCTCTTCAATTTCTTTATTTGGGATGTTTTCTTCACAAGGTTCTTCAGACTGATTGTATACACGTAGTTCAAATAAAAGTTCCATTGTTTCTATCCCCTCTCCTATTTATATTTTTATTTTAATGGAAGCGGTTCCATTTGTCAGGTGGTTTTTACTGGAAAAATAAGAAATGGTATTTTTGTCTCAATTCATTAATTTTTTATCATGAGAAGAAAAGAAAAAAATGAGATAAATCATTCATTATAAAGGACCATTTCAAAGGGGTTCTTTTTATAAACCCATTTTTTGTTAAAATGGAGGATAAAAATGGAATAGTGTCGAATATAAGTTTACTAGAATAATTTTTGATTCGTGTTTAATTAGGAAGGGAGCTAGATCAAATGGGTAGTAAATACTCATTAGGAGCCTGTTTTATCATTATCGGGTTAGCTTTTATGTTGTATAGTCCAAACATTGCAGAGGAATGGACTGATTATATTAAATATCCAGAGGATGGAACTTTTTATTATTATGATTATATGTCGCGTTCAATTGTCATCACCTTAATAGGTTTTAGTGTTCAATTAACCGGCATATTAGTTATATTGTTTTCGTATTTTTCAAAAAGATCAAGGCGTTAAAAATTGTAGGACAAACTTTTGAAATAAATAGTATGATTAGGTGGATGGGGATGTATTGGAAATTAAGAATACCTTTATTGTTTCTTGTCATTGGGATTTTGGGTGGTCTTAGGGATCGGTTTCCTGATCTGTTTTTTGAAGGTTCCCCGAACTGGGTTAGATTTTTATTTAATTTATTATTATACCTAGCTATCTTTTGGATTTTAGAAAAAACAAAAATAGCCGAAAAGAAAATTCATTTTGCCATTGGAATCTTGTTCGTCCTTCTAGGAATGGAATTTAAAACAGGCTTAATCCAAAAATAAATAGAACAATCCTCTAAAGGAAGTGCACATTTTGTCTAAAAATCAACTCCATTCAAGTAATCACAGCATTAGTCCAGAGATTCTCCGTTCTGACTGCAGCAATTGTTTTGGTTTGTGCTGCGTTGCCTTACCGTTCGCAGCCTCAGCAGACTTTGCAGTAGGAAAAGAAGGCGGCTGTCCTTGCTCGAATCTTCAAGCGGATTTTCGCTGCGGTATCCATAAAGATTTAAGGAAAATGGGCTTTAAAGGCTGCACGGTATATGAATGCTTTGGTGCTGGTCAAAAGGTTTCTCAAATTACTTTTGAAGGGAACGACTGGCGCGAGAATCCTCAATCTGCGAAACAAATGTTTGATGTGTTTCCAGTGATGCAGCAGCTTCATGAGATGCTCTTGTATTTAAACGAAGCGCTAATGTTAAAGGAAACTCATTCCATCCACAAAGAGCTCAAATCCATGCTTCAGAAAACAGAGGAGCTTACCTTTCTTGATCCCGAATCTCTAATGGAACTAGATTTGCCTGCACATCGGGCAGAGGTAAATGTGTTGCTCCTTAAGACTAGTGAACTAGTACGTACTGAGTCAGGGGGCAAGAAGAACGGATCGAAAAGCTCTCGAAAAACCTACGGTCGGGGAGCTGATTTGTTTGGAGCAAATCTTCGAAAGGTTAATCTCCAAGGTGCGAATTTAAGAGGAGCATGTCTCATTGCAGCAAATCTTAAGGATGCCGATTTAAGAGGGTCGGATCTGATTGGTGCGGACTTCCGCGACGCAGATATTAGTGGAGCTAACTTAATCGGAACGATATTTCTCACGCAGGCTCAAATCAACGCAGCAAAGGGCGATGTAAACACAAAATTACCGCAAACACTTACCCGCCCAGCCCATTGGCTTACTAAAGAAAATAAATAAGAGACAGAGATTATTTAAGGGAGTATACAATGCCGATTTATTATTTTACTTTTGACGCCATACCCTTAGCAGAAAATCCCGAAAAAAAGGAATGTGCCGGTGCAGTTGTCTGTTGCTGGGTGGATTCAATTGATGTTAACTTCGCATTAGCAAAAGCAAAAAACTACATAACCAATGAAGGCTGGGAAGTAATTACGGTAGAGGAACAGTTTATTGCTACTCGTGAACAGTATGAAGATGATTCTGAAAATGAGGATGCACTTGAGTGTTATGATGAAGCAGCTAGCGAGGGTGTCTCTGCTATCTTTTATATTTGGCCGTATGATGATTAAACTAAAACGTAAAGGGCACCAAGTGATAATGGCTTGGTGCCCCTGTTGCATTGTAATAAGGTGGAACTTTAATCTAAAAGCCATATCAAGTAAAATATTTAAAGCTTTCTGCCAAATAAAACGACAAAATTATAGTATTTATAGATGCAATCAACATCTTGAAAACCGCTAGCTTTCAACCATTTGATTTGTTCCCCAAGCGCAGCCATTTTATCAAGCTTTGTTCGGTCATAAGCAGCCTCAATTTCTTGCTTCGTTAAACCGCTTTTTTCGATTTTGTTTTTCCAGTCATTTTTGTATAGCGACTCAATAAATGGTGTATTCCCCAGCACTTGATCCGCGTTTATGAAAATCCCGCCCTCTTTAACAAAAAGAAAATTCTATCATATAATTTTTGTTTCTCTTCATCTGAAAGATGGTGGATGGAAAGGGATGAGATGACGACATCAAACTTCTCTTCAAACCTATAGTTAGTATAATCTGCAACAATGTAGCGGATATCCTGGTGGCAGCTAAAACGCTCCCTTGAAACATCCATCATTTTTTCTGATAAATCAATCAATGTCATACGGGCATTTGGATATTTTTCTTTTAGAAAAAAAGAAAATAGTCCTGTTCCTGCACCAATATCCAGAACGGATGGGGCTTCAGTTTTAGTCTGAATGATTGAAACGGGAATGGAGTAGAAGTCATCAAAACATGGAATTAACTTTCTTCTTTGATGATCATAATTCAGTGCATTTTCGTCAAATTTTCTTTTAATCCTATTTGTTGTCTCGTTCAATCTAATCAGCCCCTTTTGAATGTAACTTAATATGAATTATAAAAGAGTTCCTATATAATGAAAATTAACAAATTTCAATAAAATCAATAACCCTTCGTTATTAAATAAAGGACTGTAAGTGAAATGGATATAAAGTGGTTAAAAACATTTATCCTAGCGGCTAAATATGAAAATTTCCGGAAAGCAGCGGAGGAATTATTTTTGACACAACCAGCTGTTACCAAGCACATAAAGAGGTTGGAGGAGTATTTGCACATTTCTTTATTTGTACGGACAGGGAAAAATGTCACTCTTACTTCGGCAGGTTCTAGGTTCCTCTCGTCTGCCCTCAAAATTTTGAATAGATATGACGATGAGATGGAGGAATTCGAAGGATGGAAACAAGGATACAATCGTAAACTGACGATTGCGGTGGCCCCTCAAATCGCTGCATCTGTTCTCCCAATATTTTTGCGGACTTTTATCGAACAACACCCGGATATTGAGGTGATCATCAATGTTGTTCGTTCTTTTGAGATTGGTGAAGATATAAGCCTTGGCAAAGCTGACATTGGGTTATCAAGGATGAAACCGATTCAAACAGATCTGTTTTATGAAATTATTCATCGTGATCCAGTAATTATGGTGGCTCCAAATCTGGAGGGAAAAGAACAGGAACAGACGCATATAAATGAGGAGAACGTTCTTCAGCAATTCAGGTTATTAACCGATAACCATCCAGCCTATTGGGACACGCTACTGTCAGAGATTAAAAGATACTATCCAAGAATTCGGACAATCCCTGTTACTCAAATGGAAATTACCAAGCGGTTTATCGAAACGGGACTGGGTATTTCCTATTTACCGTTATCGATTGTTCAGGAAGAATTAAAAAATGGAAAAATGGTTGAGATAAAACCGGATAAAATCAATCTTCCTGATTCTTTTACCTATGTCATCACGAAACGAGAAACGCCGGAAGCAGGGGAATTTAGCTCCTCAATTAGGTACTGGATGAGGGAATTTGAGAAAAAATAGAGAAGTTTTAAAGATTGAAAATTAAAGGATTTAGATAGAGAATAAAACCAAAAGGAAAGGTGTATTAAAAGGCATCGTGCAATGCGATGCCTTTTTTACTCCACAGCGAAGGTAAAGGTTTCTTTTAATGGCCTGCCTTCTTGGCCCTTTTGTGTCCAAATCACTTCTACCTCTAATTCTGTAGCTTTATCAGTCAAAGGAAAATTTTCAAAACGAAAAGGTTTACCCTTATTCAATTGTTTGGCTAAAGAGATTGCCTGTTCAAAGCGGCCTTCGGTGCACTCTTCCCCATCAGGGCATCCAAAAAGAGAGAACTTTGTCGTGGAATTTGGTTCATTCCGATACATAAACACTTCCACTGAATTTACCTTTTTACCAATGTTATGGACCTCTAAAGAATAAGTATTAAACTTTCCCTTTTTGGATTTAGCCAGTCCCTTGCCATGCCCGGGAACTGCTACTTCCACGGACCATTGCATCGATGAATGTTTGATTGGTAATTTATTGAAGCTCAGCGCCTCTGTCTCTAAAGCGATTGAGATAAGGAATAAAAGAATTAACGCAAAGGTGGTAAGTTTTGTTTTCATATTTCAAATTTCCCCCAACATTTAGTCAGTCGGGATTATTTTTCCCAAAATAGAATGGAATATGAAATGTTTTTTATTGATAGAAGGGAGAATAACTGTGAATAATGGTTGAAATCGAGTAATCTATAAACTTTGTTCTCCATTTATGATAAACTATTCAATTCAGACAGTGGCATTGTAGGCTTATGTTCCCATATAATCAATACTAAAAATGCTTTGTTATCAGGAGGATTTATGTCAAAAAAGACGATTGTGTTTACTGGTGGAGGCTCAGCCGGCCACGTAACACCTAATATTGCTATCATTAAGGAGATCGGTAATGACTGGAATATTCAATATATTGGTTCGAAAAATGGGATTGAAAAAGAGTTAATTTCAAAAATCAATATCCCTTATCACGGAATAAGCAGCGGGAAGCTAAGAAGATACATAGATGTTGAAAATGTAATGGATGTTTTTCGTGTATTAAAAGGCTGTCTCGATGCGAGGAAGGCTTTGAAAAAGATAAAACCGAATCTTGTTTTTTCTAAAGGCGGGTTTGTATCCGTGCCGGTTATCATCGCTGCTAGGTCATTAAAAATTCCAATTTTTATCCATGAAAGTGATATTACCCCAGGCTTGGCCAATAAAATTTCACAAAGGTTTGCAACCAAAATCTTTACTTCATTTGAAGAAACTAAAAAGTATTTTCCGGCACAAAAGACTTCCGTGATCGGGTCGCCGATTCGAAGAGAAATTTTTAAAGGTTCAGAGGAAAAGGGCAGAAGGTTTCTCGGATTTCATGATAACCGGCCGATTTTGACAATTATGGGTGGAAGTTTGGGGGCGAAAAAAATTAATGAGGCTGTAAGAGGGGCTCTAAAAAAGCTTGCCGCTGAGTACCAAATTGTGCATTTATGTGGAAAAAATAATATGGATTCGAGTTATTCATCTGTGCCAGGGTATAAGCAATTTGAATATATACATGATGAGCTGCCTGATATTCTAGCTGCTACGGATTTAGTTATAACTAGAGGCGGTTCCAATTCCATTTTTGAATTTCTAGCTTTAAAAATCCCGATGCTTATTATCCCTTTAGGTCTAGAACAAAGCCGCGGGGATCAAATTTTAAATGCCAAAGCCTTCGAAGGAGAAGGGTACTCTATAACGTTAAAGGAAGAAAACTTAACGATGGAAACTTTCGTTGATCAGTTGGAGACTTTGCAGAAAAAAAGTGGAGAAATCCGCAGGAATATGGAACAGTCAAAAATGGGGGATGCATTGCAGACTCTTGTGAACGAAATTAACGGACTGAGCTCATGAAAAAAGTAGGCGATTCTTCGATTGTGGAGGATCGCTTTATTTATGGGAAATTTGGGGCAAAAAGAATAATAAAAATTATAGTTAATAAAGTGTTATATAAAGGACTAACTGTCTGGATGAATGGTTTTGCTTTGAAAGGAGCTCGTTGAAGTGAAAAGAGAAAATAATGCGGCTCTAATCGTATTTTTGGGTATCGTCTTATTCATTTATATGGTTGTAAATGCTTTCCGCCATATTACGGTCTACGTTGTTTTTAGTTCCGGGCTAACTCCTTTTATCATTATGGCAGTATTAATTTTGGCGATTGTTATTTTAATTGTTAGAAGCTTATAATTTACATTCTTTAATCTTTAAGGCGATACCTGAAAACATCCGGTATCGTTTTTCCTTTATTAGGGATTCCATTATCTGCCTTAATCATTATTATTGCAGCCATCTTTTTCTTTCAAAGTGTAAGTATTGATTTTTAAACGATTTTGCGGAAAGGTACGAACGGTCCGAAATAGGGAAACATAGGTGGATAACCATGAAGGGCTGAAAGGATGTGAATAGTGTTATGACCAAGCTGAATACTATGATGGTGTATAACTTGATTCCAAGGTCCAAACATTGGGGCAGAATATCCTAAATAAATAGGCGCACCTGACCCAGTAATAATCGTATGCATGTTACCACCAACTTATTTTTTTACATATTACGTTCTGATTTTAAAAAAGAGCATGTCCTTTTTATACTAAAGGGCTGATTGGTAAAATGTGGTATATTTAGTCCGAATATTAGATTAAAAAAGATTGAAAAAAAGAAAAGTAACTGAGGCTGCAACGGCCAACAGTGACTTTTCCTTTTTACATTACGATTTGCATCTGATTAATTTTTTGTGTAGAGGAAGTAAAAAACTAAATACCACAAAATACAATGGAACTGAAATAATAAAGCTCCAGCCATTAGTTTTCATATAACCTACTTTCCTCATTCCCCATTCAATTAAAGTAGAAATTAAAATAAAGATAATGGCTAGCATCCATCTATTTGTCTTCTTTAAATAGTTTAAATAAATAACTGAAAGGGAGGATGGGATTAAGCTGTAGCTTAAAAATTCACCTATTCCCGTGACTTTTGGGTTACCGAAATCAACAAGGTCGAACATCTTTCCTAAAACAGAATCAGAAATCCAAGCAATATAACCAATTAATCCAAATGTAACATAAAACTCTCTCCAGCCAATCTCTTTTTTAGGCATAAAGAGAGCATACAAAAACAATAGCAGAGATAAAACAATTGGCAGCCAATTTCCTTGAGCATGTAAATCTAAATTTCTAGTTAGTGAATTCAAAGTAATCACCTTAACCTAGTCCTTAATTAATTTATCGCGGTCTGGGGATTGTGTCGATCATGTCCAAAAAAACCTGCAAGAAAGTGCTGCTTTTTCACATACTCTGCTTTTTCTGGAGTTTCAATGTAGGGAGGTTTTACATAGTTTTCTTGTTTCAGCATTAAATCACGAGTTAAATCCTGCAACGTTACTCCTGCATTTAAAACTCTTTTATGAAAAGAGGTTACATCTGAGCGTGTGGCCAACCCCAAAACCCCACCACTCGCTTGCATAGCTAGAATCGACATTCCATAACCCGGACATTTCTGCAGCCGTTAAAGGAATTTTCGTTTTATCTTCCACTTGACAACCTCCTACACATTCCTGTTGATGATAATATTCCCTATAAAAATGGAAAATATGAAAATTTAGCCGTAAAATCTAATAGATGAGTTTTTAATCTTTTGAGGAAATGGTATTTTTAAAATAGTTAAGGTCTTGCCCAATTAGTAAGGAGGATGATGAAATGATCGCGGAATTGATAAAAACAGAAAGTGGAGCAATTGCACGGTACGAACGGCACTGGAAGTATTCTGTACAAGAAGTTTGGGCGTGGTTAACAGAGAACGATAAACTTTCTAACTGGTTTTCAGAGCTCGAAGTGGAGGAACTCCGTGAAGGCGGGGCAATTATTTTCCATATGCCCGATGGTACTTCCGATAAACTAACGATAACCGAACTAAAAATGTATTCTGTTTTAGAGTTTACCTGGTGGGAGAACAAGATGCGCTTTGAATTAAGCCCAGAATCGGGTGGATGTATGTTGGTGTTAACGGAGACTTTGCAAGAAATCACAGACCATACACCCAAGGATCTTGCTGGCTGGCATATGTGTCTCGAGGTAATCCTCGCATTGTTAAATGGTAGAACGATCGAATCACGAGCTGAGGAATGGAAAATCTGGTATGAAAAATATATTCATGGTGTACAGGAATTTAACTCAGAAAATGCTGATTAAAGCACCATTGGGTGAGATGAAGGACAAAATGAGGTAGTCCCCCGTGATAATTTCCTTCATCTACCCCTTTGCTATCGATTCGGAAACATTGATTCCACTACATCAATCAGCTCTTTTTCCGTCGGTTGATAAAGCTTCTTTTCACTCTCTAGCTTCACAGTATATTGAATATCATCATACAGAAAAATAACCTGATATCCAGCTGGAATCTCCTTAATAAATGCCTCTTGACCATTCTTCAGTATTAGAGCGCGATAATCCTTTAAAACACTAAACTTTCCTAAATGAGGCGTTGCTTGAATGGACAATTTACCAGTTTTATCTCGATAAAACCAAATGGCCTCATTATAGACTACATTACCTCGTACATGGGTTACCTTAAAAGGGAAATAAGTGGGCACGAGCAGCTGCTTATTATATTTCTCTTGGTATTCCTTGATTGGTTCATTCATAAATGGGTTTGAATGGTCAGAAAGCACTTTGATCCTAGAAATTTTGTTATTTTTGACATAAACCTCCCATATAAAAGCAATTCTTTCAGTGAATGAATGGTTATCAAAGTATTCCCGTTCAAAACGTGCTAAAAGAATTCTAGCATTTTTATGGGGAGAAGGAAGTGTTTCAATTCCTTGAATCGGTGTGTTTTCACGAATTTCAGGGATTTTAACCGACGGATTAATCAGTTTCCTGGCCAATCTTTCATCCTTTTTCATAATCGCTATTACAAAATCTTGGAGGACGGTCTGCGTTGCGTCCGGGGACTTTGCCATTATTGAAATAGGCGCCAGCCACATTATCAAAAGATATACAATGAATGCTTTTTTCATACTCATCACCTATCATTAATTTCCCATTTCAATAACGGAAATATTCTAGACTGTAAATGGATTATTTTTTTTGAAAAATAATCAAAAATAAGGGAGGCAAAAATAAAGGAGGAATTCAAGGTGTCAAAGAAAAAGTTTACGCCCTCACCGGAAGTGGATCAAAAGCAGTTATTGAACCACAAGGTCGAAAAACTTCGTGAAAATAACTTTGAAGATAATCATGTGCGCCGAGGTACCACAAATGGCCAGATGGACAATAAATCTCCCAATAATCTTCGAATAAAAAAAGGAGTTGCTGTGTTTTGCAACTCCTTTTCCTAAAATAACCGCTCAATCAGTACCCACACTGGACCTTTCACCTGGAATAGAATATGTAAGATTTTATCCAATCGTAGCACCTCCATCGTTTATTTTAAGTTTCACAGCAAAAGAGGCTTTTTATTTTTACAAAGATAGTTTAATCTTCGCTCAAATTTTCCCAAATTCCCCCTCCTATCAAACTTCTAGTATAAAATAATCTTAAGAAATTCTTAAGAATTATCCAAAATGAATGTTAAGATTTTCCGTTTATTATATAAATAATGAAAAAATTGGTAGATAGAAAGAAGGGGAAACATGGATCCATATTATGTTCTAGTGGTTGATGACGAAAAAGAAATCCGGGATGTCATCGAGATCTATTTGAAAAATGAAGGGGTTACGGTATTAAAAGCGAAGGATGGGCTTGAAGCATTGGAAATCCTCAATGAACATCAAGTTCATCTGATTATTCTTGATGTAATGATGCCGAAGCTCGATGGGATTGCTGCCACCTATAAAATTCGCGAATCGAAAAACATCCCGATTATTATTTTGAGTGCAAAAACCGAGGATACCGATAAAATCTTGGGTTTACAGGTGGGGGCGGATGACTATGTCACAAAGCCGTTCAATCCGATGGAGCTTGTGGCCCGCGTAAAATCACAGCTGAGACGGTTTGTAACCTTAGGTACATATGAGGGAATCAAAAAGGTAATTGATCTAAATGGGCTAATTTTAGATCAAGCGGCAAAAGAAGTAACGGTCCATGGGGAACCTGTGAAGCTGACCCCAATCGAATATAAAATCGTGGAGCTTCTAATGACAAATGCCGGCCGGGTGTTTTCTATCGATGAAATCTATGAACGGGTTTGGAAGGAACCGGGCTATAACTCGGAAAATACGGTTGCAGTTCACATCCGAAAAATTCGTGAAAAGATTGAAATTGATCCGAAAAATCCAAGATATTTGAAGGTGGTGTGGGGGATTGGGTATAAAATGGAAAAATAAAGTTCTTATTGGAATTTGGGCGTTGCTGATCACGTATGGACTGAGCGGTATATTAACTGTTATTACTGCGGGAGAACGTCTTTTTACTCGTGACTATTTCCATACGGACGATTTTCAAAGCTATATGGAACAATTCCCAGGGTATTTTATTATGTTTGAGCTAACGAATATCCCCTTGGAGGAAGCGAAAAAGACGATTAAGGTTACAAAGGATGACATCAATGAGTATCGCTATCGGTACGGAAGTCTGTCTGAGCAGGAAAATAACATTAAAGAGCAATACGAGCAACGAATCTATGAAGCAAAGGCTAAAGAGGATCAAGTGACAGTGGATTCATTGACTGCGGAAAGAGACCATAAGATTAAGGATATCACCAATACTTTTAATAGTGACAAGTATGTCGAACAAAAGATTGTGAAGGAAAAAGAAAAGAAGATCGAAAAGTACTTTAAAGAAAGAGAGAATTATCGCGAAGATTTTCAGCGCTTTAAGGATGCATTTATTTACTATTATCAGGACAAGTCCACGGGAAAAGTCTACACAAACCTTCAACTGTCGGATGGAAAAACAGCAAAAGATGTAATGAACCCTAAAGATATGCTGTTTTATACAAATCATTATCTTCAGCAAGAGGATTTCATGTATTTTGGCCCAGGTGATCATGATGTTATTAATGCCATGATTCCAAAATCAATTGGATTACAAATAGGGGTACCTAAGTCTCTCTCCTCTGAAAATTGGTTAATGGTCGAAGCAGAAAATTACAATAAACAGCGAAATATCATATGGGTTTATGTTATATCGGGTATTGTAACCCTTCTTCTCGGTTTCTTAATCCGAAAAAATTCAAAAGGGATTCAGGCAGAAATCGAAAAATGGAGGCCATATTATAACAAGTTACCCGTTGATGTAAGGGTGTTCCTATTCAAACTATTGGGAATCGGATTCATCTTCAGTTTGTTTGTAACAAACAATCAGGTCATTTATTTTTATGAAAATCCAATAAATGCTGGAAAAGACTTCGTGATTCTTCTTTTCATTGGGCTGATTTTGGGAGCACTTACTTTTGTCCAATGGAACTATCTAACTGCAGTCGTAAAAGAGTGGAAAACGATTAAAACCCAGTGGGAAAAAGCTTTGATTTATAAATCAGGAAAAAATAGTAAAGTTTTTTTTGAGAAAGCAGTTACCAAATTAAAAGAAGCCTTTTTAAATCAAACGGCGGCCACGCAGGTGTTTATTCTTATGGCGGCGGCGTTTGGGTTGGGATTAGCTGCTGTTTTGGTTGTCATCCAACCTGTGTTCCTTCCTTTTTATCTTATTTTAGTGGGCTGCATGGCAATTCCCATCGTCGTAATGCTTGTTAACAGGATGGCATATTTGAACCAGATTGTTGAAAAAACAAATGAGCTCGCTGCCGGAAAGATGGGGCAGGATTTGGAGGTAGCGGGGAAATCAGTCCTAGCAACGCTGGCCGCTAATCTTAATGTGTTAAAGCAGGGGGTAAAAACCTCACAGAATGCACAGGCCAAGAGTGAACGCCTGAAAACCGAGTTAATTACCAATGTCAGCCATGACCTAAGAACGCCGCTGACTTCTATCATTACCTATACTCAGTTGTTAAAATCAGATGAGGTATCAACAGAGGAACGGACTGCTTATCTTGAAATTATTGATCGGAAGTCAAAGCGATTAAAGGTGTTAATTGATGATTTGTTTGAAGTATCGAAAATGGCGAGCGGCAATATGGAATTGAAAAAGGAAAAGGTGGATCTCGTCCAGTTATTGCAGCAGGCACTCGGAGAATACGATGATATGATCAATGAATCGAGCCTGCAATTTCGGGTTACGAACACGGAGAAGCCCATTAACGCGATTGTAGATGGACAGAAGCTTTGGCGAGTGTTTGATAACTTAATAGGCAATATCCTGAAATATTCAATGGAGAATTCCCGCGTGTATATAACGATTTCCAAATTGAATGATCGAGCGATGATTACTTTTAAAAATGTTTCTAGATATGAATTAAATGATAATAGTGATGAGCTGTTTGAGCGGTTTAAGCGTGGTGACACTTCACGCCATACAGATGGCTCAGGATTGGGCCTTGCGATAGCGAAATCCATCGTTGACCTCCACGAAGGCAGCCTTGAAATCGAAACAGATGGTGATTTGTTTAAGGTAAGTATTTCATTATGGCTTTCGGAATAGCTTAGTGAAATGGACACGGGTTACAGCCGTTTTTAATGCTGTAATCATCTCCTTTTTATTTTAGGAATGGGTTTCCAGATTGGTAATCGAATATCAATAGATCTTAAGAGTAGGAATTTTTAAGAAGATGGAATGGATATCAACACTTTTTAGCAGGATATCGACACTTTTTTAGATATATCAACATTTTTTAGAAGGATATCAACACTTTTAAAGATATATCAACACTTTTTACAATATATCAACAATTTTGACCGTCAATTGGCGACATTCTTATTTCAACCATCGTCTCGTCAATATAGAAAGTGAGCCATATAATATTATTGTAAAGAGCAAGGATAATAAAAAAACTAACAAAGGCGGACTGCTACGGCATCCTGGAATTGAGAAAGGGCCAGATGATCAATCTGGCCCTAATTATTTTAGCTAAAAATTTATCGTGAATGTCTTTGGTTTGGCTAAAAGATGGTGGGAATCTCCGTCAAGTAGGTCATCCGTTGTAAACGAAAAAGAGGTTATTTTATGGATGGGGGTTTCTGACTCATTCAACAAGCCAATTGTTCCTTTTCGTAATTCACTAGGTCTGTAATCCACTCTGCTGACACTTTTAGCACCTATTAAGGTATCATCTGACAGGATAAAGTTTTCTTCCGGAACTTTATAAGACCATTTATGGTTTAATGTAACATTTTCCATGCTGAAAAATTGAAGTTCTTTTGACCCAGTATTTTTAACAGAATAAGTAATTTCTATATAAGTAGTATTATTGTCGATTTCTGTCCGTGAAAGTTCTACGCGGTCTTGTATTTCTTCATTGCTTAGATTTTTCTCTGTAAATAATTGATAAGCCTCTTCATTACTTAAACCGGTATATCCTCGTAAGTATTCTTTAGTTTGTTTGGTTAGGTTTGATAGTCTAATTATTTTTACGTCATTTAACTTAATCACCATTGGGGAAATCGTAAATGTCTTGTTTACTTCTACTTTATCTATTAGGGTTAATGTCCCCCAGTTTTTTTGCCGGACTTTTTGGCCAATTTCCTTTAGATGGCCTCCCCCGTTATATTCCACGATAGGTATGTCTTCTTTCTTTTTCACAACTGTGTGCTTATTCTTGTGTAGCTCTGTTTGATCCGGATTATGGAGAAGATAAAATGTAAAGAAACCGATGAATAGAAGACAAAGGATTCCAACTGTGATTGTTTTTCTTGAATAGATTAAAATAAGTCTTCCCGTCCCTTATAAAATAATATGAAAATGCAATAGATTATAAAAATAATATAGGTATATTTTAAAAATAACAAGACAAAAGCAACCTCCAATGGTTGCTCTTGACTTGTTATTCGTGTTTTTCTGAAATCTTTGACTCGAGACTTGTACCATGAATGGCTTCTGTGATTTTATGCTTATTCTCCATCTGCTCTTCATCGGTCCGTGTTTCCCAAATACTATATTTAACGGTATTTGGAGGATTTTTATTTTCATTTTCCACTGATTCCACCTCCACTAAATAGGGTTTCTATTCCTTATAGAACTATTCACTTGGAGGAATGCCCAATTGAAAAATGATCCGGGTTCATTTCTTTGTGTTTTAATAAATATAAAAAGCAATGCAAGTTTTTTTGCATTGCTTTAAAGTATTTTTTTAAAACAAACTTTTTCTATTAATAGAAGCAAACTGCTCCAACGATGATTAAAAGAATAAATAATACTACGATTAAGGCAAAACCGCCAGCACCATAACCGAATCCGCCGTAACCGCATCCGCCATAACCATATCCAAATCCACCGTAGCCAAACATAATAATCCCCCTTTCAAGATTAAGTACATTTATTTCTTAATAGAAGCAGCCTCCAATATATGCAGCTCCTACAATAATAAGGAGGATAAACAATACAACAATCAATGCAAATCCTCCAGCGTATCCATCAGACATCGTATTACACCTCCTGATTTAGGTACTAACAAAATATGTAATGGATGAAAATAATGGAAGGGCATATACCTATTTCAGGAAGATGTGAAGAAATCTTATGAAAAAAAGGAATTACTTCATAGGTAAAAGGCAACGTGTTATAAACTTCGAGGTTCTGTGATTAGGGAAAAAAGTGATGGGAGAACCGGGGAATGTGTCTCCAATAAGCGCTATAGGGGACAAAAAATTCACCCAAATCAAGAATAGGGTTTCCAATAAGCAGTATAGGGGACAAAAAATAGCAGATGAATAAATAAATTTTTTCCCCAACACCATCATGGCCGTAAAATCACCTTAATACAGTCTTCAGTTTTTGTATCAAACACCTCATACCCATGCTTTGCCTGATCCAATGGAAGGACATGGGTGATGATATCGCTTGGATCCATTTTTCCTCCATTAATCATATCGTAAAGGAACGGCATATACGGAATGACTGGGGCCTGCCCAGTTTTAATATCAACATTCCGTTGGAAAATATCACCAAGCGGGAAGGCGTTGTACCTGCCGCCGTAAACTCCCGTAAGCTGAATCGTTCCGCCTTTTCTTACGGCCTGACTTGCAATTACAATTGCACCCATTGAACCGCCATGCAGCTTTAACCCGGAAGCAAGAAACTCGAGCGGGGTCATTTTTCCATCCATTCCAATCGCATCAATCACGATGTCGGCTCCGCCCTTGGTAATCTCAAGGAGGTAATCCCCGACATTTTCATGATCTTCAAAATTAACAATCTCAACCTTGTTCGTCCGTTTTGCATGCTCGAGACGGTACCCAACATAATCAACAGCAATAACACGTTTAGCACCCTTTAACCAAGAGAATTTTTGTGCCAACAAGCCAACGGGGCCGCAGCCTAGGACAATGACGGTATCGCCATCCTTTACACCTGCATGATCTACACTCCAGTAGGCGGTTGGTGCTGCATCAGCAAGCAGCACTAATTTTTCGTCTTCGACTTCACAATTATCGGGAATTTTAAAGGGAGTAAAGTTTCAGAATGGGACCCGCATGATACTGCCTTGCCACCGGCATATCCACCCGTGGTTTCTGAATAGCCAAAGAAACCTGAACCATGGCCATGGGGGTTTCCATTGTCACATTGACTTGTCAAATCATGTGTACAATACCAGCAGTGGCCGCAGCTCACATTAAAAGGAATGATAACTCGGTCGCCTTTTTTCAAACTTGTGACCTCAGGACCAACCTCCTCAACCACGCCCATTGGTTCGTGCCCAATCACATAATCGGTCGGCAAATTGGGAATCATGGCATGAATTAGATGTAAGTCAGAACCGCAAATGGCCGAGGAGGTAACTTTTACAATAATATCATCGGCATTTTTAATGGAAGGATCTTTTACCTCTTTCACTTGCACATTCTTGATGCCTTGATACGTTACGGCTTTCACTGTAATCACTCCTTCCTGTTATTTATTTGGTGTAGCAAACATGCCGCGTCTGTCAGTGTCATTTGGGAAAAGATTGAGCTGGGCAATTTGTACTGCGGTTTGGGCTGCCTTTAAATCAATCGGTATTTGTTCGTTGAAATCAAAGGGGTGAAGCCAGCCTCTTTTTATCATCAAATCTTTAATTTCTCCATGTAAGTCAATAGCTGCATCCATTTGCTTGTACAGTGCGTTTCTTAGCTCGGGATTAGTTGTTTCGGTAATCGCAAAACTGTAATTTCGTATTCCGGTTTTCACTGATAAATGGGAATGGGTGGAATGACAGACCAAGTAATTGCAACGGATTTCTTGATTTCGGTCAAATCGGGGGTGCGAAATTATGCTGCGGCGATTACAGAGGCAGCCACTCTGGAATTAAGAGAAGCCCTTCGGGAGCAATTACGGGATGCCGTTGAAACTCATGAAAAAATCACCAACTTTATGATGGCAAGGGGATATTATCATCCACATGAATTGGGCGACCAGCTTCAGGTAGATTTAACAGCAGCTGACACAGCATTTAATCTTGCACAGAAATCGTAAAAAAACCCCAAGTTGACTTGGGGTCTTTTATCTATTCTTTTGCAAATTTATCACGGTCAGCAGACAAAAGTGGTTCTTCAAGCAGCCATTTTCAATCAAAATATAACCCCCGTCATCGTACAAAGTATTCCCAGACTTTTTTTAATGTCCAACCATACTAAATTCCATCATTGAGGCTCTTTCATTTTATATATACCTAAAAAAAAGGCTTTGTACTCATAGAAAAAGTATAATGGTTCAAAATACAGAATAAGGACTTTTCTGTAATAAAACCTCATTCAAAAAAAGTTTAATGGTAAAGTTGGGAAGACAATGGGAAAAAGTGACCGCAAAGTTGAAATGCTTTTTTGGAGTATTGCCCTCCCTGGATTTGGGCAGCTTCTAAATGGTAAATATCTAAAAGGGCTATTATTTGTCGGATTAGAATTTTTGATCAATGTCAAAGCCCATTTTAATACGATTATCATGTTAAGTTTTCAAGGAGAAATCGTAAAAGCAATCCAAGAGACGAACTATCAATGGCTAATGTTTTATCCATGTTTATATTTTTTCGCCATGTGGGATGCATGGAAGGATGCTGGAGGTGGGAAGGACCGATATTCATTTATACCTTTTGTGTTTGCTGCCTATTTTGTAACGGTTGGCTGTATGTATTCCAATACCCTTATATTATTTGGGGTTCTATTCGGTCCTGTATGGCTTCCGATCTTGTTTATGATTCCTGGATTATTCATTGGTATGGTCATTCGAAAAATTATCCTCCATTTTTCATAGGGTGATTTTTCTGTTTTTATAAAAAAGAAGCTCGGAATTTGAGCTTCTGTTGTTTGTTGTGGGTTGTTCATCTTATAAAGAAGGTGCTGCAACACCTGTTTTTGGTACAGGCTTTTAGCTTTTGCTTCATTCGTACTATTTTAGAACGACCAGTCCATCAGGTATGATTGCCAATATCTTTAGCACACTTTCAAAAATTCCACTCGGAAAATTTGGCCAAATTGAACGTATTTCCTATTATAATTTGAGGATATTAATTCAAATTAAGAAAATAATATTCAACAAACGGAAAGAATAAATCAATTGAATTTTATATTGGGATAGCGAATGAAACGTGAACTTTTATTCAACTTCCAGGAGTTTTTCATTGATATAAGGCTGTAAATCCTTTATGCTAGATATTGAAAGCGTTATATTGAAATAATATCTTTCTTTACTCCGGTTTTTTAACATCCTCAAGTTGTATTTCAAAACAGCTTGATTACATTCACAAAAGGGGAGATAT
The DNA here is from genome assembly GCF_030938565.1 of Bacillus salipaludis. Lineage (GTDB taxonomy): Bacteria > Bacillota > Bacilli > Bacillales > Cytobacillaceae > Neobacillus > Neobacillus salipaludis_A. Next base: position 1,142,202 of record NZ_JAVGVR010000001.1, read on the forward strand.
AGATGAGGAAAATTAGCTTAGCATGGCAAATTTTCATTGGGTTAGCCTTAGGTATCATTGTCGGTGCCATTTTTTATGGAAACCCGCATGTTGAAACTTATTTGCAGCCAATTGGGAATATTTTTATTCGTTTAATTAAAATGATTGTCATCCCGATTGTTGTCTCAAGCTTGATCGTTGGTGTTGCTGGTACGGGTGATATGAAATCGTTAGGAAAGCTTGGGGGAAAAACACTACTATATTTTGAAATTGTTACGACCGTAGCAATTGTAATCGGTCTTTTAGCAGCAAATTTATTTCATCCGGGTTCCGGAGTGGATATGTCCCGTTTAACGAAAACTGATATAAATACGTATGTAGAAACCGCAAAAACCACAGAAACACATTCTATGGTTGACACATTTGTCAATATTGTCCCAACTAATATCATGCAGTCACTTGCGAATGGCGACATGCTTGCAATTATTTTCTTCTCCGTTATGTTCGGGCTTGGAGTTGCGGCAATTGGAGAAAAAGGAACCCCGATTGTGAATTTCTTTAAAGGAACAGCCGAGGCCATGTTTTACGTGACGAATCAAGTTATGAAGGTTGCGCCGCTTGGTGTATTTGCCTTAATTGGGGTTACAGTCTCTAAATTTGGTTTAAGCTCCTTAATACCACTTGGAAAACTTGTAATCGTGGTATATGGTGCGATGTTCTTCTTTATTCTGGTTGTGCTCGGACTTGTGGCAAAACTCGTTGGAGTTAATATCTTTAAATTCCTAAAGTATTTGAAGGACGAATTGCTCTTAGGTTATTCAACCGCAAGCTCCGAAACTGTGTTACCAAAAATCATGGAAAAAATGGAGAAGCTCGGATGTCCAAAAGCGATTACATCGTTTGTTATTCCAACAGGATATTCCTTTAACCTTGATGGATCAACACTTTACCAGGCGATTGCAGCATTGTTTCTTGCACAAATGTATGGAATTCATATGAGTATTGGCCATCAAATCACCTTAGTATTGGTATTAATGATTACATCAAAAGGTATTGCCGGGGTTCCGGGTGTATCGTTTGTTGTTTTACTAGCAACTTTAGGAACGGTCGGCATTCCCGTTGAAGGTCTTGCCTTTATTGCAGGTATCGACCGGATTTTAGACATGGCCCGTACATGCGTGAACGTGGTTGGAAACTCCTTGGCTGCTATTGTGATTACAAAATGGGAAGGTCACAAGCTCGATGACTCTGGTGAAGAGCAAGTGGCGTAAATAAAAAAGGTGCCTCGGGCACCTTTTTTTCTTTTAAGCAATCTTTATGGCTTTCCCAAAAGGGACTTTTGGCAAAAATTCATCTGGGACCAGCCAGTATAGCTCGTATTCCACCTTTGTGATTTCTTCATAAATATAACCGGTTACGTCGGTTATGTAGAATAAGGTATCAATCTTTTCCTTTTCGGCCCATTCTAATACATCTGTATAAGAGGCTTTTCCATGTGTATAATATTTGATGGTGTCTGATTTAACCGGGGTAATACTACGTATTTTGAAATCGGCTTGGACGAGAAGAGTATCAGGCTTAACGGTTTCGAATAGCTTAACAATGTTATTAATTAGAATTGTTTGTACTTCAACGGATGAGGTATCAACTGCAAGAGCGATTTTTTTATCTTCTTTTTTTTGAATCATCGATAAAAGTCTCATATGCCATTTCAACTAAAACCAACTCCCTTGTATTATGAGCAGCAGTTTTTAGTTTGCTTTTTCAGCGAAGAAAATATGTTGGTTAATGCTTCTAGCCTTCTTTTTATTATAGTCCGTGTTATAGGACAATGTTGATTTTGAAAACGTTGATTGGAGCGGAAGGTGCGAGACTCCTGCGGGAGCAGCGGGACAGGTGAGACCCCACAGGCGCTTAAGCGCCGAGGAGGCTCACCGCCAGCCCCGCGGAAAGCGAGCATCCTGGAGCGGAAATCAACAACCAAGTTTAACAGCTCTTTATTATAAAAAAGAGGAATTTGTACAAGTTGGGGATTTGCCATTTCATTTTTATAATTTCTACATATTTATATATATAAATTATAATTTTGGGGGTGATGATGGTGCAAGGAAGAAAGAAACGAAAAAGTCTTTTTCCAATCTGTATTTTCCCGGAATATAGATGGTGTGGTCCGGGTTGCAGTGGTCCTGGTGCACCGATAAATGATGTTGATTACTGCTGCTATAGACATGACACCTGCCTCGATTATGGAATATCCCCTTGCCAATGTGATTATGAATTCATGGAATGTCTGCGCTATAAAAGAAATCCACATACACAAAAAGGAAGAAACGCAAATCTCATGTATGAATTTATGAAAATGAAAACATCACTCACCTGTGGAGGGTATAGAAGATACAGATAGTTTTTTGTGATTGGGTAAACTCTTTATTGATGCCTAGTATGTTTTGGTGTCAATAATACCCTTCCTTAAAGGGTGTCTGCTCTTACCATTTAATTACAAATTTTTCTTGATTATTCACTCAAATTAAAGTAGTATTAACTTACTATTTATGAAAAGGGTGACCATTAAGCCGATGATCTACTAATCCTATTGTAAGAAAAAATTCGTATCAACGAAAATATTTCTGGATAGGATTAGTGCGGACTTTTTTACATAACCTATGGGGAGTACAGGGAAATTTAATGTACTATGCCCATTTTGTGTATGTTTTGCCTCCTGTCCAGGTTAGGAATATGGAGGTTTTTTTATGGAAAAAACAAAATCAGATATCACTGTCGGAGCGTTGTTTCGAAACCAGGTTATTCGTACCATTCTCTTATCCGTATTTTTCCTGCAAATTGGTATCTGGGTACGTAACTATTCAATTTTACTTTATGTCATTGAACGAACTCATGAAAATCCAGTAGCCGTTTCGCTTATTTCTGTAGCGGAATTTGCCCCGATCTTTTTGTTTTCCTTTATTGGCGGAACCTTTGCAGACCGCTGGCGTCCAAAGCGTACCATGATTTGGTGCGATTTTCTTAGCGCACTGTCGATTTTTGTTGTCTTATTGACACTTCTTTTCGGAAGTTGGAAGGTCATTTTCTTTGCGACCCTTGTTTCATCGATTCTATCGCAGTTTTCACAACCATCTGGAATGAAGCTATTCAAGATTCATGTCAAAGAAGAATTGATCCAAATGGGGATGTCGATGTACCAAACGGTATTCGCTTTGTTTATGATTCTCGGTCCAATTATTGGAACCTTTGTGTTTCAGCATTACGGCATTAATGCTGCAATCGCCATCATGGGAATTGCATTTCTGTTGTCTGCAGCCATTTTATTCATGCTGCCTCCTGATAAAGAGAGTGAGGAAAATCAAGAGAAGACCACGCTTCTAAATGAAATGAAGGCAGGATTCCGTTATGTTTGGAACAGTCGTGCATTAACACTTCTTGGCGGATGTTTTGCTGCTGCAGGCTTAGGGTTAGGGCTTACCCAACCATTAGCTGTTTTCCTTGTTACCGAACGTCTTGGGCTACCAAAAGAACAGCTGCAATGGCTGATGGCTGCTTTTGGAATAGGGATGATTTTAGGAGGAGGCCTGACAATTGGTCTTGCGAAAAAAACCCCACCGCAAATCCTGCTTGCGCTTGGAATGTCCGTAAGTGCAATCGGATTCTTCGTAATGGGGGTATCAGATCAATTATGGCTGACCTTGACAGCCCAATTTATCAGCGGACTGTTCATGCCGTGCATTCATATCGGGATTAACACGATGATTCTGCAAAATACTGAGGCTGCTTTTATCGGAAGGGTTAATGGGATCTTAAACCCGATGTTTATGGGAACGATGGTAATTTCCATGAGTGCGAGCGGATGGTTGAAAAAAACATTTTCGCTTCTAACCATGTATGAAGCTTCAGCCCTGTTATTTATTGTAGGGGTGCTGGCCTTAGTGCCTTTATTTAAGCGCTCTTCTTCGGTATTAAAAGGAACGGAAGAAATGTAATTGGCTGTAACAAACAGAGCTTGGAAACCCAAGCTCTGTTTTATTTAGGTTTCCCTAGAGCTTTCTTTTCCAAGTGACGTACCCACCTATAATAACCAAGTAGAATGAGCAGCAAAAAGGGATCGAGAATGGCTGCATGCCAAAGTGTCCACCAACCATAATGAAAATATCCCCAGGGTTCCGGTAGAAGGGTCACTAGTTCGTATAATAAAATGGCGATAACAAAAAAGAATATATAAACAGCTTTCTTTAGGAGATTGGCCGTATAGGGAAACCGATTAAGAAAAATCATATTAACAGGCGGGACAAGAAATAAATGCGGAATTAGCCCAGACCAATCGACTTCTTTACCAAAATACCAATAGGCATGGAATTTGAATTCAATGATGATGTCGAAAAGGCTTTGTAAAGCAACCGTAAAAACCCAGATATGTGCAATCAGATTGGCAGTAAGAATTTTATTTGTTTTAAAGGCAGTAAGGTTAAACACTATAATGGCAATAATAAGTCCAATCATGGAATTTTCCTTTTTTAAGCTAATTTACCCATAGTGTTCGTTATTTTATACGCGCCGTTAGTACAAAATAAGCCAGGTAGCTGCCTGACTTATCTTTTCACAACTTCAAATAGTACGGCAACTCCAACACCACCGCCGCTGCCAATCGCGGCTACAGCAAAACGGGCATTTTTCCTTCGCTGTACTTCATAAAACAGCCTCGTAACTAGAATGGCACCCGATGCTCCGTACGGGTGACCGATGGTTAAGGCGCCGCCGGACACATTTAGTTTTTCGTACGGGATTGAAAGTTCCTGTGCGCACGCAGCAATTTTTGAAGCGAATGCCTCGTTGATTTCAAAAAGATCAATCTCTTCAATGGTCAGTCCATTTCTTTTTAGTAAAGTTTGAATGGCCGGAATCGGTGCTGCTCCGGGATAATGGGGATGTACTCCTGCAGCCTGGCTGTCAACGAAGCGAAGAATCGGTTTGTATCCAAGAAGATGTGCGGTTGACTCCTCCATTACGACCACGGCAGCTGCACCGTCATGAATCCCACAGCTGTTTGCAGCGGTCACGGTCCCATTTTTTACAAAAGTCGGTTTTGCCCGTTTTAGCAGTGCGCTCATGTTTCGTTCCTTACTAAATTCCTCATCCCTGATATGCCGTTCAACTGCGACGATTTCTTCTGTAAAAAGCCCTTCTTTATAAGCCTCCCAGCTCCGAAAATAGCTTAACAAGGCATATTCATCCTGTGTTTCCTTGCTGATTCCAAATTTTTCCGCAACATATTCAGCCGCAACCCCCATATCCGGATCACCGATATGATCAGGTGAGAAGCGGGCTCTTTTTGGAAAAGGTGAGGTGCTTGGACTTTCGACACCACCGGCTAGATAGCACTGACCTGCACCACCTTGGATAAAATAGGAAGCCATTCGAATCGCTTCGAGACCGGCACTGCATTGGCGGTCTAGGGTTACACCGGGGACCTGAAGTGGAAGGCCTGCTGTTAAGGTGGAAAGCCGGGCAATGTTTCCCCCGGTCCTGTCACATTTCCTAAAAGACAATCGTCAAGCTGATCCTCGATTCCACTTGCTAAGTACTCAAGCAAGGGACCAGCCAACTCATGGGGCTGTAGCGATTGAAATATTCCATTTTGTTTTCCGATGGGAGTTCGCTTTGCTTGGACAATGACTGCTTTTTTAATGGTTGTTCACCTTGCTTTCGACCAATTCGTTTACCTGCCTGCGGGCAATTTTTCCACCGCTTGTATAGGGCATTTCATCGACGAATACCCATTTTCGCGGGATTTTAAAAGAAGCAAGCTTTTCCTTGCATAATCTTTGAAGTTCCAATTTTGTGGCTGTGCCTTTGACTACTGCGGTTACGATTTGTCCCCAGTAAGAGTCATTTGCTCCAATAACGGCTACTTCCTCCACTTCATGATGTAAGGAAAGTACTTTTTCAATTTCTTCCGGGAAAATATTGATGCCGCCATAGAGAATCATGTTCTTTTCCCGACCGACAATATATAGGTATCCTTCTTCATCCAAATAGCCCATGTCATGAACGGTAAGCCAATCATGTTCTGCTTGAACTGTGTTTTGATTGGGCTCCAGGTATCCGCTGAAAATCATTTTACTTTTCACATAAATCTTTCCTGTTTGATTCGGCTTTGCAAGCTTAGAATCCGGCAGGCGGATTTCGATTTTTACATTATGGCAGGGCCTGCCGACAGAACCCGGTTTTCGCTCCATTTCCCGATCGGATAATACGGTTACAAAGCTTAGCTCGCTTGCCCCGTAAAACTCATACAGGGTCAGGTTCGGAAACTGGCTGCGGACCTGGCGTTTGGAATGATCCTCCCATTTGGCTCCGGAGGAAAGAATCTTTAGCGGCCTTTCGATGGTACGTTCCGCCTGAAAAAGGGAGGAAATCATCGTCGGGACGACATAGAGGACGGTAATCGGAGTCGTATCAATCCACCTCATTGCCTGGGATGGGATGTATTTTTCAAGCAAATAAACGGTTCCGCCCAGATATAGCGTACTGATTGCACCGTAGAGGAAGTGGGAATGAATCAGCGCCCCAGGGATCAGAACGTGGTCATTCTCATCCATCTTGAAATCAACACGGTTGCAGGCAAAGCTTGCAACCCACGAGTTGTGTGAGCGAATAAATGCTTTCGGATTACCTGTCGTACCGGAAGTGAATCCCATGTAAAAGGGAAGTTCCCCGTTTGAGGGCATGGTTTCCGGCGCCGGTCCCTGCTGAATTTCCTCCCGGCATTCATCCCAAATGAAAACTTTAGTAGGGGAATGGAGGTTTTTTACGGAAGAAATCCTGTTTTTTGTCGTTATAACAAGCGAAGCCTTGGAAAGTGCGAGCCGTTTTTCTACCTCTAATTCGGTCCATTTAATATCAAATGGGACTGCCGTCCAACCAGCCGCTGCCGCCCCCGTAAACAATTGCAGAAATGGAATCCCATTTGGGAGCAAAATTGCAACCGTTCTATTAAAAGAGTGGAAGGACCTAAACCAATTCGCCGTTCGACAAACACTCTCATACCATTCCTGATAGGTAAACCTCTCTGTAGCCGTTAAAATCGCTGTTTTCATTGGAAACTTCTTTGCATGATTTGCATATGAGTCAGTAATTGAAGCCATCTATAATCTCCTCTCTGTTTGTGTTCGACAAAATTCGGGTGGTGACAGGCACCACCTGAATTTTGTCGAATGATAGTAAAAAGAGACACCGTTATAGTGTCTCAACGTTTTTGTGCAGGTTTCGTTTTATAGCCGGTGATTTGGCTAGTCTGTATACGAGGTAGGATGCTAGGGTTGCTTTTAGGATGTCTCCCGGGATATAGACTAGGCTAGTGATGATGGCGTCGGTGATTTTGATGTGCATGATGAAGGCTTGGACTGGAATGCCGATTATGTACATCATGAGTATTCCTACCGTTAGGTTGATTAATAGAATTCTCGCAAATCGTAATTTACTGAAACGCGAGATGAAATAGCCAAGACAGAAAGCAGTTATTGGCCATGAAATTAAATAGCCCGCGCTTGGCCCTACAAAAACAGCAAATCCTCCTCGTCCACCGGACAACAATGGTGCACCAGCCGCTACTAGCAAAAGGAAAATGATCATACTCCAAGCACCGCGTTTTGGACCTAATAAACCGCCGGCAAGCAAAACACCTAATGTTTGTAGTGTAATCGGAACCGGTGTAAATGAAAGCATGATTGGAGGGACAAAGCCTAAAGCCCCCATAAAGGCAGCTAATAAAGCAACATATGTAATGTCTAAAAGTTTCATATTCCATCTCCTCATATTTAACTATAGATTTGTACTTTTTTCAATTTTATTGTAAAAGCGGCAGAAATATATGTCAACTTAATTTTATGTAAAGTTAACATATAAAAATGAAATATTGGGAAAATTACTCTATTTTTTCAAAAATATTGATAGATTTTGGGTGTTCTTTCCCAATCTTCCCCTGCTTTTTCCCATGCTATAATTATTTTGAAAATTATAAATTGTCTTTCGGGAGGTCTAAAGTAGATGAAAAAACGTACTTCACTTGTTCTTGCCCTTGGTCTAACAGTAGGAGCAGTCATGCCATTTACGGCAGCCGCACAAGCCAAAACACCGTATAATGTGATGGCTTCAAAGGAAGATCAGTTCAATAAAGGTGCAAAGGTGACCTGGAAAAAGGGACAAGCCGTTCCAACCTTTGTACATGGAAAACTATCAACTAAAGGTCATAAAGACAAGGAAGCTATTAAACAATTTATTAAAGAGAATAAACAAATCTATCAATTAGATTCGGATAAAGATCTCACATTATTAAATATTCAAACCGATGAAATTGGCAGCACACATTATGATTTTGTTCAATCGGTGCAAGGAATACCTGTCGACGGGGCTGCCTTTAAGGTTCATACCGATAAAGACGGAATTGTAACTGCCGTCAACGGGGATGTTTTCCCAGAAGCGTCCAGTTATTTTAAAGGAAAGCTAAAAGCACAGCTTTCGAAGGATGCAGCGCTTGCCAATGCATGGAAATCAATCAATCTGACAAAAGATAAAACACTTATTGATGCCGAAACTGGCCCTAGGGGAGAAAAAGAACGGGGGCTGGTTGAAAAGAGTAAGCAAGTGATCTATAAAAAAGGGAATGACTTCTATCACGCCTACAAAATCAATCTTCAATTTATTCTGCCGTATCCGGCAAACTGGGTCGTCTATGTCGATGCCAATAATGGTAACATCCTAGATTCCTATAATGCAGTCGCAGAGGGGACTGGCGTTGGGGTTTTAGGCGACACAAAAACCATTAACACCTATTATTCAAGCGGAACCTATTATTTATATGATATAACCAAACCAATGTCCGGTGTAATTGAAACAAGGACAGCGGCCAATACCCAGCGCTTACCGGGCAACTATTCCGTTGACGCTGATAATAATTTTAATGCAACCTCCCAGCGAGCAGATGTTGATGCCCACTACTATGCAGGTGTTGTCTATGACTATTATAAAAATAATTTCAATCGCAACAGCTTTGATAACAATGGTGCAACCATCCGCTCAACGGTTCACTACAGCCGAAATTATAACAATGCCTTCTGGAATGGTTCGCAAATGGTTTATGGGGACGGAGATGGGACAACCTTTACCTCTTTATCCGGTGCAGTTGATGTCGTCGGCCATGAGTTAACCCATGCAGTCACGGAGAGAACGGCTGGATTAGAGTATCAATATCAATCTGGAGCCCTCAATGAGTCGATTTCCGATACATTTGGGGTATTTATGGACCGTGGGGATTACTTAATTGGCGAGGACGTTTACACACCGAAAAAAGCCGGAGATGCTCTAAGAAGTTTATCGGACCCAACTCTTTACGGTCAGCCGGATAATATGAGCGGCTATGTGAACACGACCTCTGACAATGGCGGGGTTCACACCAACAGCGGTATTCCAAACAAAGCTGCGTATTTAACGATTCAAAAGGTCGGGTTCGATACGGCTCAAAAAATTTATTATCGTGCCCTAACAGTATATTTATCTCCAAAGAGTAACTTTAGTGATGCACGGGCTTCCCTTCTTGCTGCTGCGGCAGACCTTTACGGATCTGGAAGCACTCAATATAGTGCAGTAGCATCTGCTTGGTCACAGGTTGGAGTCTACTAAAGATAGGAATGATAGGAATGATAGGACTGGGAATAGGTTCCCAGTCCTATTGACTTATGAGTTTGCAAAAAATAGAATATTCTTAATACAATTGGAGGTGCAGGGAGCGAGGAAATTGATCGGAGAACGGATTCGCTATTTTCGAAAAATGAAAAATATCACGCAAAAACAGCTGGCAGAGGGCATTTGTGCCATCTCTTATCTTTCGAAAATTGAGAGTGGAACAGCTGCTGCGGGTGAAGAAGTTATTCGTTTGCTCTGTGAAAGATTGGAACTTAGTGATGAAACATTAGATGAAGGCTATGATGGGGACTTGTTGAAAAAAATGGATCCATTTAAATTGGCAGTAAAGAACAAACAATTTTCGGAAGCTGAAAAAATGAATGAGTCCTTAAAGGAAGCCATACAAAAGAGTCAATCACAGCAGGTTCATATGAAGTATGATATCTATCTATTTGGTCTTTATGTTTTTTCAGGGAAAACCGAGCAATCCCAATTCTTACTCGAAAAAATTCAAAAATATCCAGAGCTTTTGCAGGACAGGCCCCATCTTCGTTTTGACTACTATTATTTTTTAAGCATCTATTATTATCTTCAAGAACAATTTCAACAGGCGATAGTTTGCAATGAGAATATGATTCTTTTGTTTAATCTTCCCGAAGTAACAGAGGGAGAAAAAGGAAGAATCTATTATAACCAGGCCCTTGCCTGTACGAGTATCTATCAATATTTTCAATCCATTCTTTTTACCCAAAAGGCATTAGAATTTTTCCGCCGGGAATTTGATAATGAAAGCAGTCTAAAATCGCTTATTTTACTAGGGATTAACCATCGACGCGTTCATAATTACAGAGAATCGGAACGATTTTTAAAAAGGTCTTTGCAATTATCACAAAAATTAAAGGATGATCACTCGACTTCAATCATTTACCACAACTTGGGTTATTTATATTCCAGTATGAATCAAACCGAGGAGGCTCTTCAAAATTTTCAAGCAGCACTCGATTCCAATGGTATTTTGGACCATGAACTTTTAAGTACGTATTACTTAATAGCAAAGGAATATATGAATCTTGGAAATAAGCAGGAGGCAAGGAGGTGGTGTGATCAAGCACTTTCGAAGCTTAAAACTGTACCAATTGATGAATACTATTACCATATCCGCGTGCTGGATCTTGAGATTGAGCAGGTTGAAAACAGCCAATATGAGGAGTTACTTTTGAAAGCAATCTCCTATTTTGAGCGTGAACAATTATATCAATATGTTACGGAATGCTCGGAAAAACTGGCAAACTTTTATTTTAAAAATACAAAGTATAAAAAGGCGAGTGAATACTACCGATTAGCGAATAACGCTCGTAAAAATATTAACTAAGGGGGAATTTTTATGTTGAAAAAATTAATCTTGGTGACCGTGATAATCGGGGCATTTCTTGCAGGTGCATTAAAGGTTTCTTCAAGCCATGATACAGCACATGACATCCTGCCAAAAGTGATTTACTCACAAGGAAATGAAACTTTGTAAACGGAATAATAACAAAAACCTTGCCCAGCGGTGAGCAAGGTTTTTATTATGCAAAAAAAGAGATTGGTGTAATCCACCAATCAAAATTATGGGAAGTTTTTGGACTTGTAGGTTCCAAAAACTTGATTAAGTTACTTTTATCATAAAACATACTTGTGTAGAACTTAGGGAGAAGTTGTGTGGAAGTTGTGAAGATTCCTTCATCGAGAAATGATTGCAGGAACAAGCGCCAATTTTAGCAAAAGTAACTTAGGACATAAAAGCGCTTATTTTTTAGCAGGTTAGCCTGCATCAACCTGGGTCTTAATCGATTCTACATTGCTATCCATTTCATTGGTATACGCATTTTTAACAGGTACAACCGCAAGGGCAATGGCCGCAATTAATCCGGGGATAGCAAATGCTATGAAATTTAAATGAATCGGTAAAGAAATCGACAAAAGGAATCCACCTAAAAGTGGCCCAGCCATTCCGCCAATCCTGCCAATACCAGAAGCCATTCCTAAAGCAGTGGACCTGACATACGGTGGATAGTACTGAGAAACATAGGCTTGGACAATATTTTGGGAACCAATGGTCGCTGCACCCGCAATGGCTACTAATAAGTAGATTAAAAATGAACTTCCGCCAAAACCAAGTAACGTTAAAGCAACTGCTCCAGAGGCGTACATCGGAACAAGCATTTTTTTGGAACCGTATTGATCACAAAGTCGACCAATAATAAGTGTTCCGATAATGGCACCGCCTTGAAGTGCAATCAGGAAACCCAGACTTGAATTTAGTCCATAGCCTGCTTCGATCATTAATTTAGGAAGCCAAGTATTTAAACCGTAAACCATTAATAAACAACTGAAAAATGCAATCCAAAACATAATAGTACTTAGTGCTCGTTTTTCTTTAAATAGTCCAATAATCGGTACCTTTGTTTCTTGTGTCTTCTGTACTTCTACGATTTCATCATTTTGATTAAACGTGGATTCTGGACTTACCCTGGAAAGGGTAGCGATTAATATTTCTTTTCTGCCAGTGCGAATAAGGTAACTCGCCGTTTCAGGCAATTGTTTATGCATAAAGGGTAAAAGTAGTAGAGGCAGTCCAGCAAACCAAAAAATGGCCTCCCAGCCGAATTTAGGCATTAAAAAGATTCCTAATAGAGGAGCAAGAATTCCCCCGACTGAATAACCGCATAATACGATGGATACAATCATACTTCTCATTTTTTTAGGTGCATAATCCGTTAATAAAGCAATGACATTCGGCATAATCCCGCCAAGTCCTAATCCAGCTAAAAAGCGAAAGGTAGAGAAAACAGTTGGTGATTGGGCGAATCCGCAAAGAAATGTAAATAAGCTAAACAAAAGGAGGGTAATCGTAATAACATTTTTCCTTCCAATCCGATCGGCAAGTGTTCCGAACAGGATAGCACCGAACATCATACCAAATAATCCATAGGTTCCGATTGCTCCGGCTTCAACAGGAGTAAGGTTCCATTTTTCAATTAGGGTCGGCACGACGGTTCCATATACAACAAGATCATATCCGTCAAACGAAATGATGAAGAAACTCCATAATAGTAGGATTAAATGAAAGCGGTTAAATTTACTGCCAGCGATAACTTCTGTTGAATTAATCTTTGCCAAACTTTTTCCCCCTATTTTTCAAAATAGTTAAAAGACAACGCTTACGAAATTCCTATAAAAAATTTATTCGTTAACGATTAAACACCACCTCCACTGTACCCATAGTGAAAAATGTTCTCTATTTATGGATTATAAACAACTGTTAAACTATTTTCAATAAGGAAATTTTAATATTAATTATTTTCTGTTAATTGGGGAAACCAACATATTTTAATAAAACGCAAAAAAGCGGGGATTTCCCGCTTTTTATCTATCCCTTATTATTTTATTTCTCATCAGAATTAAATCCGAAACTGCCGGATATTTCTTTGCTGATTTGTACTAAATATTGACTTAAATCATCTTCTTCATGATTGGGAATGAACTGAGAAAAGCCTACAATCGTCACGGCTCCAAGCAGTCTCTTCTTATAGTTAAATACAGGGAAACTAACAGAGGATACGGATGAAACCAACGGTTCCCTTGCAAAGGATATTTCTTTTTCTTGGATAACGTAACGTTCTTCTTCAAGCTGACGAACTTTTTCTGGTGAAAGCTGCATGAATTCCTTTGTTTTCCAATCATGAATCATTTGCTCATCCATAAAAGCCATGAATATTTTCCCGGTTGAGGAATGAATAGGGAGAAAGGTTCCTATCTGAGCTCCAATATTATAGCCTCGATGAATGTTGATATCTTTAACAATCATCGGGCCATTGTGTGTCCAGCTAGAATATAGAACCGTACTCGAACTTTTCTCATTAATTTCTTGCAGAAAGGGTGTAACCCGATCAACAACATTTTCGTGGTCTGCAGCAGCCATTCCGTATTCAATTAGCTTACTCCCTAACACATACTCTCCGGTATCCTTGCTTCGATAAAGGATGCCTAATTGGGTAAAGGTATTTAAATATTTGTAAAGATTACTCTTTGTAATTTGTGTTAGATCCTGGATATCAGTAAATTTTAATGGCCTTCCTTGTTTAGCGATTAAATCCACAATACCCATTCCAATCTGTAAGGATTGAATTGTCGTTCCCTTTTTCGTTACTTCCATAATGATCCTCCTACAGAGCTCTACTATTTCTTATATTAGCATAGCGGCTAATGATATCCCACAGGCAAACAAAAGTTAAATTTTCTGAAAGTGCCTTCTATTAATAATATTGACAATATGATTAAATCATTATATAAATAGGGAACAGTATTATCTAATTTGATAAAACGGGTGAGGTGAAAAGATGAAGAAATATTTGGTGTTGATTGAGAGAAAACCTTCTTTCACAGGCAGTTACATTCAAGGTCACCGAGAATTTTTACAGAGTTTGCGAGAACAGCAAGTGTTAATTATTGCTGGCGGATTCGAAGACCAAACCGGTGGGGCTTATGTTGTTACTGCGGTTTCCTTAGAAGAAGCCAAAAGTCTTGTAAACAAAGATCCTATGAATCAAGAAAATGAATCCATTTACACTGTTAAGGAATGGAATGCAAACTAAAATAAGAGCTTTATATAGAAAAAAAAGAAGGGGGGCTATCTTATTAGGGTGGCGCTCCTATTTATATTTAAAAGTTGTTGCCTCATTAAATTTTCAAACAGGATGTTTTGATTTTATAAGCCTCCGGACTATTGCTTTTAAACGCTGTTGGAATATAATTGCATTAGGGATGTCACAATTTTGTCAGAAATTTATACCTTGAAAATTATGGAGGGGAATTTATTGATTCGTGCAGCAGTTGCTGGGGTTCTCGGTTTTATTTTAATGTTTCTAGAATCATTGATTGTCATGTATTTAAAGGGGTATCAAACGATTGAATTCGGTGGAATGACTCCATTTATCAATGTCTGGGCGATGAATTTCTTCTTTGTATTTGCCATCCTGACACAAGTGACAAATTGGTATCAAAATCGAAACGCTGTTGGAGAAGGTAATGAAGATAATAGTTTATAAATTTTATGCCTCACTTTGGAAGGAACTCCCAAAGTGAGGTTTTTTTATAATTTTTTCCATTAAACGCTTGATAAAACTAATGTTATTAGTTATTATAAAACTAATAACATTAGTTAAAAGGGGATGATCATAATGAGAATGATCAAAAACGGTTTTTTGTATCAAGTAACGTTCATGGCCAAGGTTTTTCCAGTCAATTGCTATTTGGTGGAGGAGGAAGAGGGATTAACCCTAGTCGATGCTGCTCTTTCCTTTAGTGCAAAGGGGATTCTTCAAGCAGCGAATCGAATTGGCAAGCCGATCACTAAAATTGTTTTAACCCATGCCCATGAGGATCACGTTGGAGCGCTTGATTTAATCAAAGCAGAATTTCCGGATGTCCCGGTGTATATTTCAATAAGAGATCACCGATTAATGAATGGCGACCGTTCGCTGGATCAACATGAAGACCCAACCCCAATTAAAGGCGGCGTTCCGAAAAGGTTACAAACGCGGGCCAATGTATTATTGAACGATGGCGATCAGGTTGGTTCTTTGACCGCAATCCCATCGCCAGGGCATACGCCCGGGTCGATGTCCTTTTTAGATAAAAGAACCAATGCGTTAATTGCAGGGGATGCATTCCAAACAAGAGGGGGCATCGCTGTAGCGGGAGATATAAACCCTTGGTTTCCTTTCCCTGCCTTTGGTACGTGGAGTAAACCAACAGCATTAGCAAGTGCAAAGAAATTAGCGGGGTTCCGACCAGCACTGCTTGCTGTCGGGCATGGCGAGTTGATAGAGAATCCTGTAGAAGCAATGGAACAGGCGATTGAAAATTTTGAGAGAAAAGTAAGAAAAGGAGCATAGCAAATGTCACCCAGACCGAAAGTAGGACTTGATTTACCAACGATTCTTGAAGCGGCAGGGGAAATTGCTGACCATTATGGATCAGTTGAGGTCACCTTGGCCAATCTGGCAAAAAAATTAAATATTCGGCCGCCATCGCTGTATAACCATTTTAATGGGCTGCCGGGACTACGGAAGGAACTCGCCATTTATGGGTTAAATCAGCTTTATGGCGAATTAGCGCAGGCAGCGATTGGGGTATCGGGGGATAAAGCTGTCATTGCATTAAGTAGGGCATATGTTCAATTTGCGAGAAGACACCCGGGAGTGTATGAATCAACATTAATGGCACCAGACCCGGAAGATGGGGAAGTTCACCAGGCAGGAGCGAAAATCGTCGAGCTTACTCTCCGGGTACTACAGGCTTATGATTTAGAGGGGGACCAAGCAATTCATGCCGTAAGAGGCTTACGCAGCATCCTCCATGGCTTTTCTTCATTAGAACAAAGAGGCGGATTTAAAATGGCATTGGATGCTGATGAGAGCCTGCTCATTATAATAAGGGCCTTCCTCGCTGGTATGGGGGATTAGCCTTCATTGTAGTGTCCACTATAAACGGACAAATAGGGCGAAAAGTCCACGAACGGTGACAGGCACCATGTGAATTCTTCACATGGTGCCTGTCATTTTCTATTGGACAAACGTTTATAGTGTCTTGCGGATTTGTTGAAAAAGCGGGTACAAACCCAAGCTTGTCTCTCGTGTGATACATATACATAGAGTACATCCTGGCAATAGGGATAGATGGAAGGGGGGAACAAGAGCGGAGTATCCACCTGAGGAGGGAGGTCGTCTCATGAAACATCATGAATTACGAACTAGTTTGAAAGGGGAAAGACATGTTTCTTCAACCGATGGTTTGGATGACCATACTCACATTTGTAGTTACACTGGTTCTCATTCTCTGGAGGCCTAAAGGAATCAACGAAGCGATTCCGGCCACGATGGGCGCGATCCTTGTGTTATTAAGCGGAAGTGTAACACTTTCCGACCTTGGAATCATCACCGAAACAATCAGTGGTGCCGCGATTACTATTATGGCCACGATCGTCATGGCGATTGTTCTCGAGAGCTTTGGATTTTTCCACTGGGTGGCGGAGAAGCTCGCTGCCAAAGCAAAGGGTTCCGGAATTCGTTTATTCTGGTACGTCAACCTTTTATGTTTTCTTATGACACTTTTTTTCAACAATGATGGAAGTATCCTAATTACCACCCCTATTCTTGTTATGTTACTCAATAATATGGGGTTGAAAAATCACCAAAAGATTCCTTATTTACTTTCTGGAGGCTTGATTGCGACTGCATCGAGTGCACCGATTGGAGTAAGTAATATTGTGAATCTAATTGCGTTAAAAATCGTTAATATGTCGTTATATATGCATACCGCGATGATGTTTGTCCCAGCCACACTTGGACTGCTTTTTCTCGTTGGTCTGCTGTTTCTAAGATTTTATAAAATCCTTCCAAAGACTGTCCCGACAAAAGTTTCAGGGCTGTCATTTCCATCCTATCATCCACTAAAACCAGGGCCGTTATATAAAACGGAAAAGCAGCGCTCCCGTTTTATGCGAAACGTTCTTTTATTCGTGTTTGCTGTCCGAGTCAGCCTATTTGTTGCTTCGTTCTTGTCCATTCCCGTATCTGTAATGGCTGTTTTTGGCTCACTTGTTCTCTTGGGCTGGAGGTGGATGTATTTAAAGGTGCCTCCAACTGATATGTTGAAAAAAACGCCTTGGTATATCATCATTTTTGCTTTTAGCATGTATGTGATCATTTACGGTCTCCATAATATCGGCTTAACCGAATGGCTGGTTGGATTTATGCGCCCGATTGTCTCTGGGAGCTTGCTCCATGCAAGTGTTATGATGGGCGTGCTTTTATCAGTCCTCTCCAATATCTTCAATAACCACCCGGCGTTAATGGTAGGAACTTTAACATTAACCAATATGGGATTGGACACGCTTACTTTGAAAGTTTCCTATCTTGCGAATGTCATTGGCAGTGATATGGGATCCTTGCTGCTCCCAATGGGAACCTTGGCAACGTTGATGTGGATGCATATCGTCAGAAAAGGAAAAGTACGCATTACTTGGTGGGAATATGTAAAAATCACAGGTGTCGTTATTCCTCCTGCTGTAATATTCACATTAGTAGTCTTATATTACTGGGTTTCGTGGATTTTTGGAGGAGCACTTCAATCATAATTGTCTATAGGAAAAAGGAGAATCATAATGAATGATTTTAATGAATTATTAGGAAAAACTATTGAGGTTGAAATTTCCGGAGGTAGTTTCCATATCGGGGTTCTCGTCGATTCCGGGCTGGACATCATTGTAATTTATGATGGCAGAACTCAATCCTTTCTCTATATTCCAGTTGTTCATATTCAAAGATTAAAAGAAATCGTGATCGAAGAGTATTATTTTGAAGGCCCCCCATCAGAAAAACCAATTGAGCTCGAAACCCAATCCATCTCTTTTCGTAAAATATTAAACAATGCAAAAGGCCGGTTTGTCCAGGTTTATGTGACAGGAAACAAATCCATCCATGGCTATTTAACCAGCATTTTAAATGACTATTTTGTCTTCCATTCACCCGCTTACAAAACGATGTTTATTTCGATGCAGCATGTAAAGTGGCTGATTCCATACCCTGAAAATGCAACGCCTTATAATTTAAGTAAAGAAAGTATTCCGCTAATACCCGCAGCTGCTCCGTTGGCCAGGACCTTTGAAGAACAGATGAAAAAATTGGAAAACCAGATGGTTATTTTAGACGGCGGTGACCATCCGGAAAAAATCGGCCTGCTTCAAAAGGTTCGAAATAACAAAATGACGATTGTCACAGCTGAAAGGGAAACGGTGTATCGGAACTTAGAGCATATTAAAACGATTCAATTGCCTTAATGAAAAGGAGATTTAGAACATTTTGCTTAGTGGAACGAAAAACGGCAAAAAATAATCCATCTTCTGTTAAACAGACAAGATGGATAAATAAATGATTCCGGATTTACAATCTGTCCGTGGCATATGGGTGCCACGGACTTTCACCATGTATTTACTATATAAGGTATGTTTTTAGCAATCACTTTGTTCCCTCTGTCTGATTCTTTGATTAATTTGGAAATAGGAAGGTAAGATAAGCTTTGTTATAATAGGGATAAGATTACAGATAAAAGGTGATAAATTTGCACAGTATCCAAAAATTAGGATTGTTAGTCGATGTAGAAACAACTGGATTAGGGCCTACTACAGATGAAGTGATTGAACTTGCGTTAAAATTGTTTTCTTATCGGGAGGATACAGGCGAGATTTTGGATGTTCTTGAGGAAGATTCCTTTTTGCGTGAGCCGTTGTCCACCACCGCCCTGAACAATTATGATCGAGCTTTTAGAGTTCATGGAATTCCTTTTGAATCGGTTAGGGGGAAAAGCTTTTATGATGTAAAAATTAAAGCCTATTTTCATCGCGCGGATTCTATATTTGCTCATAATGCTTCATTTGACCGGAGCTTCTTGGTTCATATGTACCCAGAGGTGAATGACCAGAAATGGTTTTGCACGATGCGGAATATCCCTTGGAAAAACTATGGCTTCGCAAATGGAAAGCTTTTAACTCTTTTACAATCGCATAATATCACGAATCACCAAACGCATAGAGCAATGGACGATATTACATACTTGATGGAACTGCTCAAGAAAACAAGTCCTAATGGGAATCTCTATTTACAGGAAGTCCTTGAATTCGGGCCAATGCGGAAATATCAGCCCGCTGCAGCCAAAAGGAAAATGGGGTAAGTGGGTTAGGTATTTTAAAAAACAAGAAAGTCCCTTTTTTGGCAGGGGACTTTCTTGTTTTTTATGTATCACTAGATGCGATTTTTTTAATGTTGTTTGCCTTCCGTGAAGATTTGGAAGTGTACACCAAACTTGTCGATTACATTGCCGTATGCAGGACTAAAAAAAGTTTCTTGGAGCGGCATGGTCACCTGACCGTTGTCTGATAAAGCATCAAAGAATTTTCTTGCTTGTTCCGCATCATCAGTTGTTACGCAGATTGTAACCTGTGATCCAGTTTGATGCGGCTGACCAGGAAACGTATCAGAAAACATTAGTTCCGTTTCACCAACTTTTATCGTAGCATGTGAAATACGATCCTTTGCATCAGCTGGAAGAGGGAAGTCCGGGTTTTCTGGCATTTCACCAAAGGATTGAGAAAACAGGACTTGGGCATCCAAGGCATTTTGGTAAAACTGAATCGCTTCTTTCGCATTTCCGTCCATTACTAAATAAGGAATTAAACGTACTGACATTGATCATCATCTCCCGGTTCATTTATATTTTTTTTATATGGGTAAAGATTAAAACCTAGTTCATCGATTTTACAAAAAAACAATGAAGAAACACAAATCCTATTATTACCCATAAACAAATTATATAACCAAGAACATCTGTTCGCAACACAAAAATAAAAAATATCAAGTTATGGTGAGGTTGTGAGTGTCCACCATACGCGGACAAATTTGCCTGTTTGTCCACGAACGGTGTCAGGCACCGTATCTTTCTTTTACGATTTTTTTGTGGTGGATGGCGTGGCCGGCGATGATGTAGGCGATGGCACGGGTGGTGATGGGCATGTTGTTGGCGAATCCGTTATTTTCCCACGCTGTTTCCGGCATGGTTTGAATCAGACTGATGGTGGCATTTCGTGTTGCTATAAAATCGTCCAGAATATTTTTTAATGGCAGCCTCTCAATTTGTGCGCCTTTTATATAATCATTCTCATCAAATCCGGCTAAAGAAGTCTCGTCACCGCGGCCCACTCGCAGCAGGCGGTAGCTCATGATTCTCTCCGTATCTGTTATATGACAAAGTACTTCTTTAATGCTCCATTTGTTTTCAGCATATCGAAAATAACTATCTTTCTCGGATATCCCTTCAAAAAGAGCAATTGTTTCTTTTAGATCATCTTTTAGCACCTGCAAAAGTTCACCTTCAGGAACTAACTGAATATAAGGTTGATAATAAGCTGGAAATTCATTTTCATTTGGTCGCTGCAACATTTTAAAACTCTCCCTTCCCATTCGTTTAAAAAATCAATTCCTAAAACTATCCTACCACATTTTTCTTGCTGACTAAATTCCAAACCCAGCGCTCCATCATATTTAAATAAAACCCATTGAGCAATTAAAAAATCAATCTATAAATGTTACAATTAGGTGAACTTATAAATTTTTCTAAGGTGATAATAGTGTTATATTTTTTTATTTTTATCCTTCTGTGCGCAAGCCTTATTGCATTTTTTCTTTTGAAAAAAATATATGTCCCTACATCGACAATGGCAGCTGTTATGTCGCTTGGAATTATCACACAGGGAGTACTTTCTAACTTTTTCGGAATTCATTCCCTTGAAAAAATTCTCAGTGTCATCAATTTCGCTTTATGGAGTTCCTTTTCCTTTTCTATCCTGATGACTTTTTTTAACAAAAAGTTTAGGGAAATCCATTATTCCAATCCAATCAATCGGTTTGGAATCGGGACATGGGTAGCGGGAACCTCAATTTGTACGATTTTAATAGCAAAGCAGTTTACCGAATGGGCACTGATTGCCAAAATCATATCCTATTTCAATTTTTGCCTGTGGTTTTTTTATGTCCTCATTTGCATTCAAGCATTTTTCGAATTAAACAGCAAAAGGCTCAGTGAAAAAGTTCACGGCATCCTGCTCTTAACGACCGTCAGTACACAATCCTTGGTGCTTGTCATGAGTTCCGTTTACAAAAAGGTACCTATCGCCGTTGACCATTTCTTTATCATGCTCGGGTTGTGCTTCTATTTAATTAGTGCGTTTATCATCGTGAAGCGTTATCTTATGAAATCGTCCTCTTGGTCGATTGAAAAGGACTGGAATAACACCAATTGTATTCTCCATGGTGCCTTGTCCATCACAGGACTGGCTTGTATTCGATCCCAATCAGTAAATGAACAGGTAATCATCGCGATATGGGTATGTGCAGCCACTATTTTTGTGATTGTTGAGTCGATCGAAATCTATCGAATGTATAAGCGAATGAAATCTTTAGGATTAAAAACGGCAATCTTTATTTATGACTTAAGCCAGTGGAGCAGGGTTTTTACATTTGGTATGTTTTTTACTTTCACCTACATGATAGCTCCTGGCTTGTCTGCACTATCCGCCATTCAAAAAATAATTATTACGATTGGAATTTGGGCAGTTCCATGCTTGCTCATTTTGGAGGTATGCCTTTGTGCAAATCATCTCCTCCAATTCAGTCGCAATTATCCTAAGCAATATCAAAAAAACAGCGAATTAAATGCATAACAAAAGAAAGAGCTGAACCTAAAACGGTGCAGCTCTTTTTACTATTCAGCAGTAAAACATACAAGAGGTTCTCTCTAATTAAAATAAAAAAAGAACCAGAAAACCTGGTTCTCATTATCTTCTTGTTTTCACCTTCACAGCCGTTGCACTGCTTACATTTCCTGAAGGATCCTTGGCGGTCACATATAGTGTTGTGCCGGTTTTTTGTCTTGAAATCGTTGCTCTGAACTTTCCTTTTGAGTCTGCCTTCGCATACTTCAGCGTTTTTGTACGAGTTTTAATCGTGATCGCAGCTTTGGCCTCGGTTGTTCCTGTTACTACTGTGTCCCGATAAGTAACAGGATTCACCATTGGTTTAGATGGAGCAATTTTATCCTTTACGGCTAAATTAAAGGATTTGCTTGTATTGCCTATGGCATCTTTAGCATAAATTGAAAGTTTAGTTCCCGCTTTTTGTTTAGGAATCGTTACTTTAAATTTGCCCTTTGTGTCAGCAACACCTTTACCAATCACTTTTGAACTGGCTTTTACATAAATGGCCGCTTTTGCTTCAGCTGTTCCGGAAACGGATGAAGACGTGTTGGAAACTGTACCGACCTTAGGAGTAACCACAATTTTGTTTATGGTAACCTTCGTAATAGCTGAGGATTTTTGTGAGTTTGAAATAATAATCCCAAATGTATATACACCATTTGGCAGCTTTGAAACATCTAATGTCACATGCTGGTTACCGGGTTTTTGTTTAACCTCTTTTATAGGATAGGAAATAATCTTTCCAGCAGCATTTTTTACATAAACAGTTGAGGTAACATTTTCATAAACGGTATAGTTAACAGTAATTTGTCTGGTTTTAGAATTGTAACCAGAGCTAACATTTGAAATACTCGGTGGCTTCGTCGTACTCTCGGGAGCATCAGCAGATGGTGTTGACTGCTCAATCCCATTGTCATTGCTGGAGCCCGCAGGAGCAGGAGCTTCATTTACAACGCTAGAAGTGGGATTATCGGTTCCACTAGTATTATTAGGAGTACCTATATTTACTACCGGTGCAAAATCAGGGTTTGTTAACGTTGTCCCGGGATAATAAAAATTTAAAATTTCACGATAGCTCAGCCCTTGGTCGGCCATCGCTTGCGCACCCCACTGGCTCATTCCCACGCCATGGCCATTACCCAGACCTGTAACGATATAAGAAGTGCCATTTTCTTGGTAACTGGTCAATAAATAACTTTTCATTACATTAATGCCAATCATGCCACGAATTCTTGTCGCTGTAACATCTTTAAATTCAAGTGTATTTGTTTTAATTTGCTTCTGGTCATCCAGTACAAAATCACCGGTGGTTTTATCTTTTAAAAAGAAGTTCAGCTTAATCGTTGCTAATTTTACTCTGCCCCCAGCAGTTAATTGGTCGGAGAAAGATAATTTTGGGATTGAGATAATTTTAATCTCTTTGTCAGAATAGCCATTTTGGATCATCCAGCTTGTTATACTCGTAACAAGTGAGGAATCCGTTTCTTTTACCGAAGCCCACCAGTTTTGTGGATGGGATAAATCTAATGAAGAAGTGTCAATTTGTGTTTTATTTAAGGTAAAACTCTAGGGAACCTTTTTATCATATGGATCTTCTTTAATAGGATAAAACGCGAGCGGAGTGCCTCCCCAAACACTTGCATTGGATTCGGTCATTCCCCCATTACTGGCAGAGTAAAAAGCATCAATCAGCTTGCCATTATAGGTTAAGGTTTGTCCGTTTGTTTCTTCTACTGCAGATGTGCTATTTGAATTCCAGGAATAGCCGCCGTAGGCTTGGAAACTTACAGTATCGTCAAATCCGGATATTGATTTGTAACGATCCGCATAGGTTCTAGCAGCAACTGCCTGGGCCTTCAATGCTTCCTTGTTCCAAGACGCCATCATTTCATAAGGAACAACGCCTTTTAAGTAATCTTCTAATGGAAGTGTGTTAACAGGGCGGACATACGCATTGTTTTCTAATGTAAATTTCATTGTTCCGAGGTACGGGAGATTATTGATGGAGATTACATTGTTTGTTCCATATTCTTTCGGTACAGAAGTAAAGCTAGTAAACTTTGAAATCAAAGTACTATTTTCATATAAAGAGAGTGCACTGTTTTCAACTTGTACTTTATACGTTTTTCCTTCTACTAATGAAACATCCGTATCCGGAATGTCGTATTTACCTTTCACAGAAATAGTCAGTGTCTTCTGATTGCCAATGTAGTTTTTTAGCTTAACTGTCATCAACTTGACTTCCTCTGCTGATGCAATATTTATACAATTAAGTGAAGAAAGAAAAAGTAGCAGGACTAGAAAGGCAGAGCAATACTTCTTCATTTTTTTCCCCCTGATGTATATTTATAATCTATTTTGATAGTGTTATATATTTGTAATTTAACTATATTAATTTATTAAAATGGCTACAATGTTAGTTTTTTCCCTTAAGTGGATATTTCGACCAATTAAAGGATTGTAAAAGACGATAGCTAATCTACAAAAATAAATATGTTATATTGGAGAATACAGGAGGGATTTATTTGGAAAATAATCAATGGTGGAAAAAAAGTGTGGTTTATCAAATTTATCCGCGAAGCTTCAATGATTCCAATCAGGATGGAGTTGGTGATCTTCAAGGGATTATTGAAAAATTGGATTATTTGAAGCTTTTAGGTGTGGACGTTCTATGGTTAAGTCCTGTTTATGACTCACCTAATGATGATAATGGATATGATATTCGTAATTACCAGGAAATCATGCAGGAGTTCGGAACGATGGAAGATTTTAATCTATTACTGGATCAAGTTCACCAACGTGGTATGAAGTTAGTCATGGACTTGGTCGTGAATCATACTTCTGATGAACATTACTGGTTTATGGAGTCAAAAAAGTCGAAGGAAAGTCCTTATCGGGACTATTATTTTTGGCGGAAAGGGAAAGACGGAAGAGAACCGAATAATTGGGGATCTGTTTTTGGCGGATCTGCTTGGAAATATGATGAAATCACTGATGAATATTATTTACATATTTTTTCAAAAAAACAGCCCGACCTGAACTGGGAAAATCCAAAGCTACGGCAAGAGGTTTATCAAATGATGAGATTTTGGCTGGATAAGGGGATTGACGGTTTCCGGATGGACGTCATTAATTTTATTTCGAAAGAGCCAGGGCTGCCCGAGGGTGAAATTCACGATGGACAAACCTATGGGGATGGCAGCCGTTATTTTATGAACGGTCCTAGAATTCATGAGTTTTTACAAGAAATCAACGAACGGGTTTTGTCGGATTATCCGGTGATGACAGTGGGGGAAATGCCTGGGGCCTCGCCTAAGGATGCGACGCAATATACGGACCCCAATCGAAATGAGGTAAATATGATTTTTACCTTTGAACATATGGATTTGGATAGTGCGCCAGGTGGAAAGTGGAATTTAAAGCCGCTGAATCTTGTCGATTTGAAGGAAAACTTGGCAAAATGGCAGACCGCCTTACACAAAAAAGGCTGGAACAGTTTATATTGGAACAATCATGACCAACCGCGGATTGTTTCCCGTTTCGGTAATGATCAGGAATACCGGGTGGAATCGGCTAAAATGCTTGCAGCCTGCCTCCATTTCATGCAGGGGACTCCTTATATTTACCAAGGGGAAGAAATTGGCATGACCAATGTGAAATTTGAGTCGCTTGAGGATTATCGTGACATTGAAACCCTTAATATGTATGAAGAAAGAAAAGCATTAGGATATGCACATGATGAAATCATGCAATCGATTTATGTCAAAGGAAGGGATAATGCCAGAACTCCAGTGCAATGGGATGATTCCGAACACGGCGGGTTTACGAGTGGAATTCCTTGGATTAAAGTGAATCCAAGATACAAAGAGATTAATGTAACAGCTGCTTTAGAGGATCCGAATTCTATTTTTTATTTTTATCAAAAATTAATTTCTCTTCGCAAAGAGATGGACATTATCGTTGAGGGAGATTTTCAATTGCTTTTAGAGGATCATCCGTCGATATTCGCGTATGAGCGCAACTGGAAGGATGAAAGCCTGCTTGTATTCTGTAATTTTGGTGACAAAACGATAGTGATGGAGGATGAGGATTTGCTAAACCGTTTTCCTGAGTATGAGATCATCCTTGCTAACTATGATGAGGCGGATCCGAAAGAGCTGCGGTCTTACGAGGCGATTGTTTTAAAAGGTAAATAGGAATTTTGAGGTTAGATGGATAGGATTAAGGATATTTTGGGTGTTTCAGAGCGAAGAAATGTCCCAAAAACCAAAATAAAGGACATTTCCGGCCTTTACAAGCCAAGAAATGTCCTAAAAAACCTACAAGCTTTAAAATTCCAATATCATAAACCCGTTCCCAGGCAGAACAACACTAAATTCATCCCCAGAAACAACATGCTCTTCATTTTCCCAAAGGTTCGTTATCGTTTTTCCACGCAGTTCAAAAGGAACCACATACTGAGTCTCTATGCTGCTCGTATTTAAAACCACCAAAATGGCCCGGTTGCCATTGGATTTTGTATAAGCTAAGCAGCTTTCGTGGTATTCTGGCGGAATGAACGAAAGCTGACCTTCATTTGCGAGCAAGGGATTTTCTCTGCGGAGCCGAATCAATTTTTGTACATGTGCAAAAAGCACATGATTTTGCCCAGCGCTATCCCACTCCATACATTTGCGGCAGCCCGGGTCCATCACTCCTGTCATGCCAATTTCATCCCCGTAATAGATACATGGCGTACCAATAAAAGTCAATAAAAGGGTATAGATTTGCTTCACTCTTTCAATATCTTCTCCACATTCCGTTAATATTCTAGGTGTATCATGACTTCCTACCAAATTAAAAGCTACCTCATTGATATTACGAGGATACATATGAATGAAACCCGTCATATTTTCTACAAACTCTTTTGCTGATATTTTTTGCTTCGCAAATAGATTCAAGATATTGGAGGTAAATGGGTAATTCATTACCGCATCGAATTGGTCGCCACGAAGCCACGGCATTGCATCATGCCAAATTTCACCGAGAATATACACATCTGGCTTGATTGCTTTTACCTCCCTTCGGAAATCGCGCCAAAATGCGTGATCGACTTCATTGGCTACATCTAAACGCCAGCCGTCAATATCAAACTCTCTTACCCAGTAACGGCCAACCTCCAGCAAATATTCTTTCACTTCCGGGTTTTCCGTATTTAACTTTGGCATAAACGGCGTAAAGGCAAACGTATCATAATTTGGCTCCGGCTCCGTCACCAAAGGAAACTCCCGGACATAGAACCAATCTTTATAGCGGGAGTTTTCTCCATTCTTTAAAACATCCTGAAACTGTGGAAAATAAAATCCGCTATGATTAAATACTGCATCAAGCATCACCTTAATATCATTTTGATGACATACATCAATTAACTCCCTAAAGGTTTCTTTTGTGCCAAATTGCGGGTCAATCTCCATATAGTCTATCGTATCGTATTTATGGTTGGAATAGGCTTTAAAGATGGGGGTAAAGTAAATACCGCTAATCCCTAAATCTTTTAAGTATTTAACATGTTGGATAACTCCATCTAAATCGCCGCCGAAAAAATTAACAGGAGTCGGCTCAGTGCTGCCCCAAGGCAGGGTTCCTTCCGGGTCATTGTCAGGGTTCCCATTTGCAAAACGCTCCGGAAAAATCTGATACCATACTGTGTTTTTTACCCAAACAGGAGCTCGGAAAATATCAATATTATTTAAAAAAGGAAAACTAAAATAATAGGCAGTATCGTCCAAGGGAGGATCCGAGTAAAATCCTTTTTCCGTAAAGCAGGCTGATTCAGACTCATCCGTTAGGATAAAACCGTATCGCAGCCTTTTGAAAGGAGGAGCGACGGCAATAAACCAATAATCAAACAGTTGGTCAGAACCGTTTTTTTTCATCGGTGCAGTTGTCGGCTGCCACCCGTTGTCAGCCCAAGCATATGGGTCACCATGAAGGAGAATGACTTCTTTTACGTCGTTTTTTTTCGTCCGTAGTTGAATGTGTAATTCGCCATTTGTGCAAACGTATGCATAATTATCTTTTGGTCGATGATAAATCGCTTCTCTTAACAATACGAATCAACTCTTTCATTTTAGTGTCAGATAAGGTTAATTTTACTAGATAATCACTAATTTTAGTAGAATTTAGTTTATCCATTTTCAAATAATATAAAAATATTTTTTAAAAAAATAGTTGTAAAATTTAATAATCCCCTTATAATGAAATTATGTTGTGCAACCGTTTTCGCAAAATGTAAGCGTTATAGTATTTTCTTCAATTTGGTGAAAACTAAGCACACCACAAAACTTTAATACTACATAAAACAGGAGGGGTAGAAATGAAAAAGGCACTTTCGATTTTTATGATGATTGTCTTAATGCTCGGTGTTCTTGCAGCATGCGGTCCTAAAAGAGACGCGTCTAGCACAAAAGATAATGGCAAAAAAGAAGAAGCTGCAGCAAAACCGGAAAAACTAGTTGTTTGGGAAGATAAAGACAAATCAGGCTGGCTGAAAAAGGTTGCTGCGGATTTTGAAAAGAAAAACGGAATTAAAATTGAATACAAAGAAGTTGAAATGGCTACAAAAATGCGTGACCAATTGCGTCTTGATGGACCTGCTGGTACAGGCCCGGATATCGTTACATTACCACATGATCAAATTGGCCAGGTTGCAACGGAGGGTTTAATTGCTGAGCTAAAAGTAGATAAAAGTGTTACCGATACATTCTCTCAATCTTCTATTGATGCAGAAACTTACAATGGAAAACTTTACGGACTTCCAAAGTCCTCTGAAACACCTGTTTTTATTTACAATAAAGATTTAATGCCAGAACCGCCAAAAACAATGGATGAGGTATATAAATTCTCTAAAGATTTCACAAATGGCGGAAAATACGGTTTCTTAGCGCTTTGGGATAACTTCTATTTCGCACATGGAATTATCGGCGGAATGGGTGGATATGTATTCAAAAATAACAATGGAACCCTTGATCCAAATGATATTGGTTTGAACAATGAAGGTGCTGTTAAAGGTACGGAGTATATTCAAAAATGGTATAAAGAAGGATTGTTCCCAAAAGGAATCATCGGTGAAAATGGCGGATCCGCTTTAGACGGTCTATTTACTGAAGGAAAAGTAGCATCTGTTATGAACGGACCATGGGCGTATAAACCATACCAGGATGCAGGTATCAAAATTGGTATGAGTGCACTTCCAACTATGCCAAATGGTGAACATATTAAAACGTTCATGGGAGTAAAAGGTTGGCATGTTTCAGCCTATTCTAAAAATCAAGAGTGGGCTACGAAATTCTTAGAATTCATCACAAATGATGAAAATGCAAAATACCGTTTTGAACAAACAGCTGAAGTTCCAACAAATAAAGCATTACTTGACGATCCCGCTATTAAGGGTAACGAAGGTGCTAAAGCGGTTGCTGAGCAATCTCAATACGCTGTGCCAATGCCAAATATCCCTGAAATGGGTCAAGTTTGGAAGCCAATGGCTGACTCGCTTCAAACGGTTGTAACCGGTAAAGCAACTCCTAAAAATGCACTAGACGATGCGGTAAAACAAATCAAGGCAAATATCGAAACTTCTAAGTAATGATTTCTCAGCAGTACCTCATCCCCCTTGAGGTACTGCTGTCTATTAAATAATAGTAGAAACTCATCAGATGCTTTGTGAGCAGAAACGACTTTGAGAATGTCCAGCTACAGCGCCTAGCCCCTCGAGGTTGCTTCGGCCCTGCCGATGAAGTCAAAGAACGACTTCACCGCCAGTTCCTCCAGCACTTGGCTACAGAAAGCTAACGCTTTCTGTACGCATTAAGGGAGACTAAGTCTCTGGCTACGCCAGAAGACAAAGTCTCCCTATATCGGGGCTGACCACTAAGGAAAACTCCTTAGAATAATCACCGCAGGAACAAGCTGTGCTTGTTCCGAAGGCGCTTCCGCTTTTCTACTGACAAAGCCTCTGAGCTTAAAAAATAGTACTTGAAGAAAGGGGTGCGGGGGATGCCAAAAGCTGTTTCTGAATCCTATCCAACCAGTCACCGAAAAAAAGCACTAATTCTTTCCATAATTCCAGGGGTCGGTCAACTTTACAACAAGCAATTTTTAAAAGGATTTTTCTTTCTTATCTTAAGTGCAGCATTTGTATATGTTTTTAAAGACCTAATTAATATTGGATTATGGGGATTAGTGACACTAGGAGAAATTGTACCAGAAGACCATTCCATTTTCTTGCTTGTATACGGCATTTTATCTGTCATCGTCATTATTTTTGGTCTTGGATTCTACGTATTTAATTTGCGTGATGCCTATAAGGTAGGGAAAAAACGTGACAGTGAAGAACCAATTAGCACCATCAAGGAACAATATCGTAATCTTGTTGATCATGGATTTCCATACTTAATCATGTCACCTGGTTTTTTGCTATTAGTCTTCGTGGTTATTTTTCCGATTATTTTCGTTGTGTTACTAGCGTTCACTAACTATGACTTATACCATACACCTCCTGCGAAACTGGTGGACTGGGTTGGGTTCAGAAACTTTGCGGAAATCTTTGAAATCGATATTTGGCGGCAAACCTTCTTCTCTGTTTTGGCTTGGACATTGGTGTGGACATTTGTTGCCACTACGCTTCAGGTTGGTTTAGGAATTTTCCTAGCGGTCATCGTAAACCAAAAGGATGTAAAGGGAAAAGCCATCATTCGTACTGTCTTTATCTTGCCTTGGGCTGTACCGGCATTTGTATCCATTCTAGTTTTTGCCGGGATGTTTAACGAATCCTTCGGTGCCATTAACCGGGATATCCTCGGATTTTTCGGAATAGACGGTCTCCCATGGATGACAGAAAAGGTTTATACCAGAATTGCCCTTATTTTCATTCAAACTTGGCTCGGCTTTCCGTTCATCTTTGCGATGACAACAGGTGTACTTCAATCAATCCCTGCTGATCTTTATGAAGCGGCAACAGTTGACGGAGCAAATAACTTTCAAAAGTTTAAAAACATTACCCTGCCGTTAGTGTTATTTGCCACTGCGCCCGTCATCATTACACAATATACTTTTAACTTTAATAACTTCAATATCATCTATTTATTTAATGGCGGCGGACCGGCAGTTACCGGTCAAAACGCCGGCGGGACTGACATTCTCATTTCATGGATCTATCGTTTGACAATGACGTCGGCGCAATACTCGAAGGCTGCCACGTTAACCTTGTTGTTATCCGTGATTGTCATTACTGTCGCACTTTGGCAGTTTAAGCGAACTAAGTCATTCCAAGAAGAGGATATGATGTAATATGAATACAAAAAGACAAAATTTCATTCGGCTTACGTTAACTTATTTGGTGATCTTAATTATGTTTGTCCTGATTTTGTACCCACTCGCTTGGATTATCGGTTCCTCTTTTAATCCGGGTCAAAGTTTATCAGGCTCGAGCATTATTCCGAAGCATGCGACACTCAGCCATTACAAGCAGTTGTTTGACCTGGATAAAAGCAACTATGTATTCTGGTATATCAATTCGTTAAAGGTAAGTATTTTAACAATGGTTTTTACCGTTATGATTGTCAGCTTGACTGCTTATTCTTTTTCCCGCTACCGATTTGTGGGGAGAAAGAACGGCTTAATGACATTTCTGATCCTGCAAATGATTCCAAACTTTGCGGCACTTATCGCTATTTATATTTTAGCGACCTTGACCGGTTTAATTGATACGCATATAGGACTTATCTGTGTGTATGTCGGTGGTCAAATTCCAATGAATACTTGGCTGATGAAAGGTTACTTAGATACGATTCCAAAAGAGCTGGATGAATCAGCTAAAATTGATGGTGCAGGTCATTTTCGAATCTTTTTCCAAATCGTGATGCCGCTCGCAAGGCCAATGATTGCAGTTGTAGCCTTATTCGCTTTTATTGCACCATTTGCCGATTTTATCATTGCCAGCATTTTGCTAAGAACGGAAAAAAATTATACATTAGCAGTAGGATTATATGATCTTGTTGCAAAACAATTTGGTGCTGAATTTACAACTTTTGCAGCTGGTGCTGTATTGATCGCCGTACCGATAGCGATTCTTTTCTTATCCTTCCAGCGTTACTTTGTTTCTGGTTTAACGGCCGGAGGTACAAAAGGTTAAACTCATTTTAATCTTTGAGAATTGTCTAGCTCCAGCGCCTAGCCCCTCGAGGTCACAAGCCAATCCGTCCAAAAGGTTAAAGAACAACCTTTCGGCCGGCCTGTCTTGTGCTGGTCGGGGCTGACCAAGGCGCTTGCGCATTTCAATATAAAGTGGGGTGAAATAAATGACTATAACGATAAAAGATGTGGCAAAGCTTGCGAATGTGGCCCCGTCTACTGTATCGAGGGTTATTGCCAATAATCCTCGGATTAGTAAAGCAACAGCGCAAAAAGTAAAAAAGGCGATGGAGCAATTAGGGTATCATCCGAACTTAAATGCACGAAATTTAGCCAGCCAGTCCACTCAAACCATCGGGCTAGTTATGCCGAGTTCAGGGGATGTGGTTTTCCAAAACCCGTTTTTCCCTACTGTTTTACAAGGAATCAGCGAAGGGGCTCATGAAAAACAATATGCGATGCATATAACAACAGGGAAGACAGATAAAGAAATCCTTGATGCAGTGACTCGGATGGTTCAGGGGAAAAGCGTAGATGGTGTCATTCTTCTTAATTCGAAGGTAGAAGACCAGGTGATTTCCTATTTAAAAGGAAGAGAGTTTCCCTTTGTCCTGATTGGAAAGCCATATAAGGATGTAGAGGAAATTACCCACGTAGATAATGATAATTTCCGGGCGATGAAAGAGGCGACTGAATATTTAATTCAGCACGGGCACAGTCAAATTGCCTTTATCGGCGGGAGTCTTGAACTTACTGTAACCGTTGAGCGGCTTTTAGGTTTTGAGCGGGCGCTTAGGAATGCTAAAATTCCTTTGAAAAATGAATATATTATTCACGAGGAATTTCTGCGAGAAGGCGGGCAAGAGGCTGTTAGGGAGTTAATGTCGCTTGAAGAACGGCCGACGGCACTGGTTGTCGCGGATGATTTCATGGCACTTGGTGTTTTGAACATGCTTGATGAATTAGGGATTAAGGTTCCCGAAGACATCTCCATTGTCAGCTTTAATAATGTTCTTTTGGCGGAGATGTCAAAGCCGCCGTTAACCTCTGTTGATATCAATATCTTCGACCTTGGCTATCAAGCATCAAAGAGCTTGATCCAAATGATTGAAAATAGCAAAGAACCGACAAAACGGATTATTATCGCTCACAAATTGGTTGAACGTCTTTCATGTGCAGAGCCGATCAAGTAACAGGGGTAAAAGTACGATTTGGGAAGGAATTAATATGAATAAATTATGGTGGAAAGAAGCGGTTGCCTATCAGATATATCCCCGAAGTTTTATGGACTCAAATGGGGATGGGATTGGGGATATCCAGGGGATTATTGCAAAGCTGGACTATTTAAAAGAGTTAGGGATTGATGTAATTTGGGTCTGCCCCATGTTCAAATCCCCTAACGATGACAACGGCTATGATATTAGCGATTATCAAAAAATCATGGATGAATTTGGAACGATGGCTGATTTTGATCAGCTTTTACAAGAAGTCCATGACCGTGGTATGAAATTAATCCTTGATTTAGTGATCAATCATACGAGCGATGAACATCCATGGTTTATTGAATCTCGTGTTTCTAAGGATCATCCTAAACGGGATTGGTATATTTGGCGGGATGGTAAGAATGGGGAAGAGCCGAATAATTGGGAAAGTATTTTTGGCGGCTCGGCATGGGAGTATGACGAGAAAACGAACCAGTATTTTCTTCATATTTTCTCGCGTAAGCAGCCTGATTTGAATTGGGAGAATCCGGAGGTGCGGAATTCTCTCTATGAAATGATCAATTGGTGGCTTGATAAAGGAATTGACGGTTTCCGCGTGGATGCCATCAGCCATATTAAAAAGGAACCAGGACTCAAGGATATGCCAAATCCGGATGGTCTAAAATATGTCCCTTCCTTTGATAAACATATGAATGTAAAAGGGATTCATACTTTTTTAAAAGAGTTAAAAGAAGAAACCTTTGCAAAATATGACATTATGACTGTTGGGGAAGCGAATGGTGTTTCAGTGGACGATATTGATCTTTGGGTCGATGAGAAGCAGGGGAAATTCAATATGGTCTTTCAATTCGAGCATCTCAACCTTTGGGATGCGGAGCTGAAAAAAGTCCTGAATATTATTGAACTAAAAAATGTTTTATCCCGCTGGCAAAAGGGACTTGAAGGTATGGGCTGGAATGCCTTATTCATCGAAAATCATGATAAGGCTCGGGTAGTTTCCACGTGGGGAAATGACCAGGAATATTGGCAAGAAAGTGCAAAGGCATTTGCGGCTATGTACTTTTTGATGCAGGGAACTCCATTTGTTTACCAGGGACAAGAAATAGGGATGACCAATGTAAAATTTGAGTCCATTGATGATTACGACGATGTTGCTACGAAAAATCTTTATCACTTGAAAACGGCAGCTGGGGTTCCACATGAAGAGGTTATGAGAATCATTTGGGCATCAAGCCGTGATAATTCGCGAACACCAATGCAATGGTCAGCGGAACAAAACGCAGGTTTTTCGACCGGAGCGCCATGGATGAAGGTCAATCCAAATTATTCGGAAATCAATGTTGCGGACCAAGAGAAGAATCCAGATTCCGTCTTGAGTTTTTATAAAAAAATGATTCGGTTAAAAAAGGCGAATGAAGTTTTTACTTATGGGATGTATAATTTGTTATTAGCCGAAGACCCGCAGATTTATGCCTATACAAGAACATTATCACAGGACCGGGTGATAGTATTGGCCAATCTATCTGAACGGCCTGCTAGCATAGGCGAGGGAAATGGCATTGTATTTGATTATAAAAATCTACTTTTAAAGAACTATGAGATCGAGAAACATGAACCATCTGAACGAATTACGTTAAAGCCATATGAAACAAGAGTCTATCGGGTATAGAAAAAAGCGGAGGGAATATTGACCTCCGCTTTTTAAATTTCAATTAAGATATTGCTTTAGGTTTTTCTTTTTCAATATGATTTTTCCTTGCTTTTCGAAGGAAAGGAATAACCCAGCGGTCTAACCCAATTTTACCCGCGTTATATCCGGCAGTTAAAATAATAAAGCCAAGGAAGATGTCTCGTGGGTTATGAGATACGGTTCCTGCTAAGAAGAAGGTAAAGTTCATCAATAAGCCAAAGAACATGGCAGCAGTAGTGAAGCAGCCTAGAATAAGACCAAGTCCGACTAGTGTTTCTCCCCATGGTACAAGGAAATTGAATAAATCTACATTTGGAAGTGCAAAGCCTTTAAGAAACCCTACAAACCAGCTGAAAACAACATCCCCTTCAGGTCCTTTTACCGGGTTGGCAATCGCTCCTTTTAAATAACCAGATGCATCGAATCCTCCCATTAATTTGTGCAGCCCTGCTGTGAACCAAGAGTAACCCAAGTATAAACGTAATATCGTTAAAAGGACGGCAGCGCTTTTATTTTCCCGTAAAAATTGATTAAACATAACTCATTCCACCTTTCATGTTTTTATTGATTCTTTATACTACAATGTATTCACCGGTCATCTTTTTAACATATTGATAGGATTATGTTCACCGTTTGTTCGAAATGTTTTGACAAACTGTTGACTGGGTTAGAATCTAAAAAAAGCGATTTTCTCTTGGACAAAGAGAAGATCGCTTTTTTTATAACCTATTATGCTCTTCGGTTATAGGTGAGTTTTTTTAGATAGGTCATTCATATTTAAAATCTATGTTCCCCATTTCATGGAAACGGATAAGGTGCAGCAGCTCATCGGTGCTTGCTGAGTAGCTTGTGTGCTCAGCTCAAAGATTACGCCAGAAGGAGTAAATTTTGTAATCACTGGGACTTTTAAGCCAATAGAGTGTATTAATTGATCAACCTCAGCCTTTTTTCCCTGTTGGGCGACTGTCATCATTTTCCTAGCAAATCCAGGATCTCCTAAACGGTCTAATAAAATACTTCCTTGTTCCATTAGGAGGCGAAAGGACTTCACCGAATTTGAAAATATTTTTATATCAACGGGCGGGTACGTTCTTGGTATGGGGGGGTTATATAATAACCAGGGTAGGTGGTTAAGGGAAGATAATTTGGGTAATGAAAAGGGTTATAGTTCATTTGTAACTCTCCTTCCATTGTAGAGACATAAGGCATTATACCTTATGAAGAATGGGATACTTTGGTTACTTTGTAAAAATTCATTCCTTGGCGGGAGAGGAATGTAA
Organism: Bacillus salipaludis; assembly: GCF_030938565.1. Classification (GTDB taxonomy): domain Bacteria; phylum Bacillota; class Bacilli; order Bacillales; family Cytobacillaceae; genus Neobacillus; species Neobacillus salipaludis_A. The sequence continues at coordinate 1,178,589 of NZ_JAVGVR010000001.1, forward strand.
AACCTTGTCGGAAGGTTTATCGGTGAATTCCTTGATAACGTGATACATATCACCGAATAACTTGTCTCTATCTGGTAAATTGTCCCTAGAGTCAAAATATTTAAATACAGGGGGATGAAGGTTGAACAAACGAAATTTAGCATTGCTGACTATTTTTCTTACCTATTTTTTGATTGTGTTCGGAGGGTACGTGGCTTCCTCTAATTCCGGTATGGGGTGCGGACCTGAATGGCCGATGTGTAATGGTGAAATTATTCCATCTTTAAAAGGAGCAACTCTGATTGAGTATCTGCACCGGGTGATTGGGGCTTTACTTGGAATCCTGTCTTTACTGTTATTTTTCCATATTCTTCGCTCAAAGCTGGGTTTTACTGCTCGTATGGTATCCTTTACGATGCTCGGGCTGCTCACGTTTCAGGTTCTTCTTGGTGCAGTAGTCGTGGTACGCGACCTGCCTTCCATTATCATTACCATCCATTTATTAATTGCGATGCTTTTTATGGGCTGTTTAATATGGATATGGAGTTACCCTTATTTAGATGGTGCGCAACAGTCCTATCAGGTTCGACACCGAAGTCACAAATCAATTATCTTTCATTTAAACATCTTACTGGGCCTTATTCTATTAACCTTGGGATTTGGGGCCTATATTAAGCATGAAACTTACGGACTGGCCTGTGGCTGGTTGGGCTGCAGGCAATCATTTTTCAGAGGGACAACACCAGAGGTGCTGCAATCTTTTCATAGAGGGTTAGCAGTTGTCACGGCACTTTATCTTCTAGTCGTAACATATTATGCTTTTTCAAAAAGTTGGGGCAAGGTTTTAAGGAGACGCATGTTATTGTGTACCTTTACGGTACTTATGCAGCTTGTGATTGGCGTAATGGTTATTGTCACAAAGCTTGATCTCCCATGGGCTGTTTTCCACCTGGCCATCGCTACTGCTTTGTTCGCTTTTGTTACGGAAGCAAGGGTTTATGCGGGGAATTTGGCAGTTAAAGCAGGTCCTAAATATCCGCAAAAAGTTGGAGAGCATGGGCGGCGAAGTAGTTTTTGATAAGGATTCGCTGATAAACTGCTCCAATTCGCTGATAACAGTGAAAAATACGCTGATAAATTAAAAAGTGCTTGGATTTTTAGAAATCCAAGCGCATTTCTCAATGAATATCAATATTCCCGCTCGAAACCGAAAGATTAATTTTATGCTCTCCGGTGCCATATGTTCCCCTTATGCTTTTACGGTTAAATTCCTTAGATTTTAAAGGGAAATCACAGGAAATATTACCGCTGCTTACTTCTCCATCTAAATCAAAGTCTGCATCATCCGGCAGGTCAAGATTAACAATCCCGGAACTTAAATCAAGATTAATCGAATCGGTTAATTTGTCTACCTGAATTTTTGCTCTTCCTGATGAAACTTCCCCGTTTATTTTGCCTTTATAATGTTGAATATCAAGATTCCCTGAACTGAGGTCAAACGATCCTGTCTTGGTCGTTAATGAATCAATTTGAACATTACCTGAAGAACCATCGTGATTAAAATGATTCACAGTGAGGTTGTCGAGCTTCATATTTCCAGATCCAATATCGAGGGATAGTTCATCTAATTTCATAGACTTCCCCGAAAATTCAAGATTCCCAGAGCCCATATCAATTTCCATATCTTGTTTATAAGTTTCCGGAATATAGATTTTTAATGTTTTCTTTTTAAATGGGGTCCAATCAAACCAGTCAAACCATTTCTTTTTCACCGTGACTTCAACCGTATCCCCGTTCTCGTTCACAGTCAGTTTCCCGTTTCCCTGAAGCACAGCTTTTAAATTCATGCGATCCGCTGGAATTATATTAGCATTAACAGCGGAAACATCAACCTTAATGACATGGACATCCCCTGAAATCACAGCACTGCCTTCACGACTTCCGGCAGAAAACCAATCAAAACGCAGCGATTGTTGAAAAACAAAGTATAAACCCGTAATGATTAATAAAATAATCACAATTCTTTTCATCTTTTCCCCCACCTTATTTCCAGTTTTTATCTCTAAATACATCTTATAGGGGAAAGGCATTTCTCACAATGTACTGGAGATTTAATTCTTTTTAAGACTTAAGACGTATGGAGCCGGGGGACCTTTCACACAAAGTAAAAATGGATATATTTTGGTAGACGAAATACTTTAATTTACTGGAATTTGTGCTATTCTTTGTATTGGAGGTGTTTAAGTTGACAACAGAAAAAATTACGCCAAAAGAATTACATGAACGTTTAGAAAGAAATGAAAAGGTTTTGCTTCTTGATGTCCGAGCTGAAGATAAATATCAGGCTGAACACATAGCAGCCCCTCAAATTGAAAACCTCAATATTCCTAAAACGATTATTTTTGGAGTAGAGGAAACAAAAGAGGAAGCGAAATTATCCCTTCCAAGGGAAGAGGAAATCATCGTTACCTGTACGACAGGAAATTCTGCAGCGAAATGTGCTAATATCCTAAGCAGCCTTGATTATAAAGTCAAAGTTTTAGAGGGTGGCCGTACGGCATGGAAGGAATATCAAAAATCGCTGGAAAAATAGTGGGGAGAGATCTTCATGCTGCAAAGATTAAATAAGCAACTAGAAAAAATTATGCCTTTGATAACACCCATCAGCGTCATCCTAGGAGTTATATTAAGTGTTTATCTAAAGGACTTTTCCTATTTAATCCCTTGGTTATTTTCATTTATGACCTTTTCCGGGAGCCTAAGTTCCAATTTTAAATCGCTAACAGAGGTAATTACCCATCCATTCCCTGTATTCTTAGCTATGTGCATTTTACATGTGTTCATGCCGCTTTGGGCCTGGGGGGTGGGGCATGTTGCCTTTTACGGTGATGACTTTACAATCACAGGGTTAATCCTAGCTATGGTCATTCCAACAGGTGTCACAAGTTTTATTTGGGTATCAATTTACAAAGGAAATATTCCGTTGACCTTATCGATTATTTTAGTGGATACATTACTTTCCCCACTCATTGTTCCTTACTCCATTTCTCTTTTCATGGGCCAAAAAATCGACATGGATTTCATAAGTATTATGAAGGGGTTATTTGGAATGGTGGTCATTCCTTCGTTAATCGGTATGTTCTTTAATCAGCTAACGAAGGGAAGGATTAAGGAGCAACTAGGTTCAAAGCTTGCTCCTTTTTCAAAAATTTGCATGGGGGTCGTTGTAATGTTAAACGGCTCTGTTGTTGCCCCCTATTTGCGGCATGCCCATCTAAAATTAGTCCTTATTACCTTGGTGGTATTTTTCATTGCCCTTACTGGTTATTTATTTTCCTTTTTCCTAGGACGGTTAATTAAAAGTGACCGTGATACTGTGATTACATTAACTTTTACCGGAGGAATGCGGAATATTAGTGCAGGAGCTGTTATTGCCGTTTCTTATTTCCCTGCTGCAGTAGCCGTTCCTGTCGTGGTCGGCATGCTATTCCAACAAATTTTAGCATCATTAAATGGACATTTTTTAAATAAATATTATGATAGAAAGATTGGACACCGAGAATCTAAATCTGTTGCTGTATAGTTGTTAAAAAGGAGTAAAGATGAATGAGTAATTTCACAAAAACGGGAAGTGGATTTTTGACTGGAATTCAAGGCATTCAGTGGTCAGTCTTTATGCTCACCAATATTATTGCCGTCCCTATAGTCGTCGGGGCAGCTTTTCATATGTCTCCCGCCGAAATCTCAACTTTTATGCAACGCATGCTATTTGTAACGGGGGCAGCTACCTTAGTCCAGTTGTTCTTTGGACACCGTCTTCAAGTGGTAGAAGGTGCTGCCGGTATGTGGTGGGCTTTGTTCATTGTTCTTGGTTCCATGGGGTCTGAAAAAGAGCATTTATTGCAGCAATTAGAAATGGGTCTAGTCATTGCAGGAATTATTTTAGTGATATTGGGTTTTTCACCAATAATCGAAAAAGTTACAAATTTGTTTACCCCTATTGTAACTGGAGTCTATTTAATTTTGCTCGTCAGCCAAATGAGCGGTTCCTTTATAAAAAGCATGCTGGGAATTACCGAAACGAATCATCTAAATGGGAAAATTATTGGTATATGTTTAATAGAAATCGTTGTAATTTTATTTTTTTCCTTAAAGGCAAAAGGAATTCTGAGGAGCATGGGACCTTTAATTGGAATTGTGATCGGCTGGTTATTATTTCATTTCTTAGGATTAATTCAACCAGGAAAAACGTATGAGCCCGCAGGATGGTTTGCTACTCCGAAAGTATTTACCTGGGGTGAACCACAGTTTGATTTCGGGATTGTCCTAACTTCTGTCATCACTGCCATTATCTTAATTTCTAATGTAATTGCAAGTATACTAGTGGTTGGGACTGCTATAGATAAGGAGATAAAGCCACGCGAGTATTCAAAAGGGATTTTCGGCAATGGGGTCAATTTATTTCTCTCAGGACTCTTTTCTGTAGTAGGAGTTGTGCCATTATCCATTTCTGCAGGATTCATTGGAACCACAGGAATTAAAGAAAAAAGTCCCATTGTGGTTGGGGCGGTTTTAATTGTGATTTCTAGCTTTTTTCCATACATTGGTGAGTTTTTTTCTCACTTGCCAATGGAGGTTGCCTATACATCCCTATTTATTCTATTTTCTCAAATGATGGGCTTTGGCATCCGTGATCTCATGGGGCAGGAACCATCGTCGAGAAATTTACTAGTAATTGGTCTTTCGTTAATGGCTGGGATTGGAATGATGTTTGTCCCGACCGCTGCGTTTGAAACGATTGCTCCATGGCTGCGTAATATCATGGCCAATGGCCTACTTGTTGGTCTAATTTTATGTTTACTATTAGAACATGTGGTATTTCGGGAGAAAAAAAATCCTGCTATATATTTGAACTAAATTACAAAACGAAATCCTCTCGCGTTCTTCGCCGAGAGGATTTTGTTATTCTTTATCAAACCAGAGAGGATCATCGATATCGACATCACCATTATAATTAATGAAGATTTCTTCTCCTGCTTTAATATCTTTGTAGGCATAGAAATCAAAGGTGTGATTATCAAAGTTAATCTCATACCTGGCATTGGGTGTGTATGAATGGTTAAACAGCATCCCATATCCTAATAAAATGGCTGTATGGTTTTTCCCATACTCAAAGGCATAATCCGCAAGAAGTGTCTTTTCGATGTGTTCATGTTCTTCATTCGGATAAGAAATGACCGGGGCTTCATGAATCAATTCCCCTTCCGCAATATCACAAGTGGCAAATACGCCCCGATTAAACTCTCCTGCACTGATCGTTGAAGTCTTAATCTCAATCATATTAATCTCCTGTTTAAAGTTCTTTTCTTCTTAGCTTGACAGTTAGTATGGATAAAAGCAAATATTTTTACTCTTAAATCAAGTACCTGTTTTTTACGTGGAAGAGAAGTATAATGGGTGTATCTTTTATTTCTTTTTAAAAGGAGCTTTCAATATGAATATCATCGACCTGCATTGTGATGCATTACTTAAGCTATCAGAGGGGAAGGGAAGACTGCGTTTTGCCGATGCCCCTGAATTAGAGACGAATAAAGCACGTTTACATAAAGGAAAAGTGAAAGTTCAGTGCTTTGCGATTTTTATCGAACCGGATATTCCTTCTGATCAAAAATTCCAAGAAGCCCTTCAGCAAATTGATTATTTTTACAAGGAGGTTCTTGGGAAGAACCCAGATATGGTTCAGATACGGGAGTGGTCAGATTTTGACAATCTTAAGCTTGGTCAGATTGGCGCGATGTTAACGCTTGAAGGTGTTGATGCAATTGGCAATGATTTAGCGAAGCTGAATATTCTTTATCAGCTTGGAGTTCGTTCGGTCGGCCTGACTTGGAATAATGCCAACCTTGCAGCAGATGGAGCGGGGGAACCACGCGGTGCTGGACTTACCCATTTTGGGAAAAAAATCGTCAAGTTCCATAATAATCATAAAATCCTAACAGACGTTTCCCATCTTTGCGACCGGGCATTTTGGGATGTAATGGAGATTGCAAAATATCCAATTGCCAGTCATTCCAACTCAAGAACGCTTTGCAACCATCGACGGAATCTAACGGATGAAATGGCTGTGGAAATGTTTAAAAAGGACGGGTTAATTCATGTTGTCTATAATCCTCCCTTTGTAAAAGAAGAGGGAGAAGCAACCATCGCAGATCTTATTAAACATATTGACCATTTTTGTTCACTTGGCGGTGTAAAACAGATTGGATTGGGTTCGGATTTTGATGGGATTTCTGAATTTATTATAGATTTGGAAGATGCATCGAAGAGCCAAAACCTCATTAATGAATTATTAAAGCATTATTCCGAATCAGAGGTTAGAGGCTTTGCCGGCCAAAACTTCCTAGATAAGAGACCGGGAATTGGAAGATGAAGATAAGGGGGGCTGGTTTAAGAATCGGGAAACTGCCAACAGGTGAAAAGAACTGTATTACCGATGTAGCAGGGGTTAGGGTAGGACATGTAACGTTGGATTACCCTCTGGATGCATCGGGGAATGAGTATGCCTGTACAGGAGTTACTGCCATATTGCCGCATAACGGAAATTTGTTTCGGGAAAAAGTCACGGCCTCCTGCCACGTCCTTAATGGATTTGGGAAAACCACGGGTCTAGTGCAAATCAATGAACTAGGAGTGCTTGAATCACCCATTCTGTTAACGAATACCTTTGCTGTTCCGGCGGTTACGCAGGGGACACTTCAATATATGCTTGAGGACAATCCCGAAATTGGAGAGACAACAGGAACGATCAATGTGGTTGTCGGTGAATGCAATGACAGCTATCTTAATTCAATTCGGCTTTTTCCGGTAAAGCCAGAGCATGCTGTGGAAGCCATTCGAAAAGCAACCGCTGAGCCTGCTAGGGAAGGGGCTGTTGGTGCCGGAAAGGGGATGGTGTGTTTTGGCTATAAAGGCGGGATTGGAACGTCTTCACGTAAATTTGAAGAGTATACGATTGGCTGCCTTGTTCTAAGCAATTTTGGAAAAAAAGAAGAGTTTCAATGGGCACGTTATTTTGGTGAAGGAGAAGCTCTTTCGGAACCGGCTGATGGCTCGATAATCATTGTTCTTGCGACAGATGCGCCGTTAAGCGACCGGCAGCTTAAGCGTGTGGCTAAGCGCTGCGGAATTGGCTTAGGAAGGACAGGCAGCCATTTCAGCCATGGGAGCGGAGATATTGTGATTGCTTTTTCAACGGCACATAAAATTCTTCATTTTTCTGAGGGCCCTTTGGAGATGCACACACAACTTCGCGAAGACCATTCGATCATGAATCAGCTTTTTATGGGAGCTGCTGAGGCCGCCGAGGAGGCGATTCTTAACTCCTTGTCACAGGCTGAGACCACAAAGGGGCGTAATGGCCGTGTTGTTAACCAACTTTATTTTAAAAAGGAATGAACTTTAAAGTGTATTTAACTATAAAAGAAACAGCAGAGTATTTATCTGTCCCGGTTTCAACTGTAGAAAAGCTCGTGCAGAAGCGAAAAATTCGTGCCCTCTATGACGGAACTGAATATTTAATTTATAAGGACCAATTTAGTACGCATTTGAGGCAGATGGAAAAATACAAACAACTAGTCGAGGAAATCTTAAATGAGCCAATTCCGGAAGATCTTGATGTGAAGGATGAGGATTAGCTTTCAGGCTAGCAATGAATGAAAGCTATCATGGAATGCATACTAATAACAAATTTTCTTTTCTGAATTATGGAGGGGAATGAAGATAATTTTGGCAGATGAACATTATGGTATGGAGATTGGAATTTATACATTAGGGGATTTAGTACCAGATCCCCAATCAGGGAAAACGATTCATGCAAGTGAGAGATTGAAAGAAATTATTGAAGCAGCAAGAATGGCTGATGAAGCTGGTCTGGATGTTTTTGGTGTTGGTGAACATCATCGTTTAGACTATGCGATTTCATCGCCGCCAGTTGTATTGTCTGCCATATCGCAGGTTACAAAGCGGATTAAACTGGCAAGTACCACAACTGTATTGGGAACTGTGGACCCTGTCCGGTTATTTGAAGATTTTGCTACACTGGATCTTTTATCCAACGGTCGTGCTGAAGTTATAGCAGGGCGGGGTGCTTTTGTAGAATCCTTTTCATTGTTCGGATATGATTTGGACAATTATGACGGTTTATTTGAAGAGAATATTGATTTATTTTTAAAATTAAATTCTAATGAAAAAGTGACCTGGAACGGCCATTTTCGGACGCCGTTGTTTGATGCAGAAATTGCACCTCGTCCTGTGCAAAAAGGCATTCCCTTTTGGGTAGGGGCGGGAGGTTCTCTTGAAAGCGCAGAACGTGCGGGTAAATTCGGTACGGGTTTAACCATGGCCATTCTTGGCGGAGATCCGAAACGATTTAAACCGCTTGTGGATGTATACCGCCAGACATCGAGGGAGTCCGGTCATGCGCCGGAAGATTTGAAGGTGGCTGTAACGGGACACGCGTTTATTGGGGAAACGACCCAGCAGGCGAAAGACGAATATTATCCTTATTATGCACATTACCGGGATTTTTTCAGTAAAGAGCAAGGAAGAAATCACATGAGCCGAGAAGAATTCGAACAGCTCGCCGGACCGGATACAGCATTATTTGTCGGAAGTCCTCAACAAATCATTGAAAAAATTCTAACCCAATATGAACTTTTTGGACATCAACGCTTTATTGCACAAATGGATATAGGTGGAATGCCGTTTAAAAAAGTAGCTGAAAACATTGAGTTGTTGGCAACGAAGGTAGCTCCAGTCGTTCGAAAGGAAACAAAAAATTCAAAATTGGCTGCCCAAGCTGACAAATAAACAAACCATAACCTTTAAGTGAATCTTACTGATTTATATTTTTCTATGATCGTAATAAAAAAGGTACCAGCAAAATAAATTGCTGGTACCTTTTTATTTTAATTTTAGTTTACTTATAAAAACCTTTTAGAAAAAAATGGTTTTATTGCTTGTTTTAACTAATATTATTAGTTATATTATTAATATAATTAGTGTGAGGTTGTAATGAAGATGCTTATAAATAATTCATAAGGAGGAGACAACTAAATGAGTTTGCTTGCCGGATTACAGTCTTTAAATCTGCTACTGAGATTTTTATTGGAACTGACTTCACTTTATGTGTGGGGATATTGGGGTTATAAAACGGGAAATAGTCCGTTACTTCAATGGTTACTAGCGATTGGTACTCCTTTGGTGGTCGCGGTTATTTGGGGACTAATGGGTGCTCCAAAGGCAGCTATTCAATTATCAGAACCAGTTCATTTAATTTTAGAAATCATTGTGTTTGGTTTGCCAGTCCTATTACTCGTTACAGTCGGGAAGCCAGAAATGGCCTGGATCCTGGGGAGCTTGCTTTTAGTTAATAAGCTTTTTATGTATTTCTGGAAGCAATAGAAGAGATTCATAGGAGATTTTCCCTTCTAGCGTATGTAAATTATATAATTAAATGGACGGATCAGAATATTTAAAAGGGGTAAAAACTATGGCTGATATATTTTTAAAAAGAATCTATGACCCTTATGATGAAATGGATGGTTATCGAATTTTAATTGATCGCCTTTGGCCTCGCGGAATCTCAAAGGAATCTGCAAAACTAGATGAGTGGCTGAAAGATGTGGCTCCTAGCAGCGAACTCAGGAAATGGTTTTGCCATAAACCGGAGCTTTTTGAGGAGTTCAAGTTGAGATATGTGGAAGAACTTCGGAACGATGAAGAAAAGGTACAAGGGATTAACCATATCTTCGATTTAACCTCCAATGGCCGAGTAACACTTCTTTATGGTGCAAAGGATCCAATCTTTAATCATGCCATTGTTTTACTAGAAGAATTAAAACGAAGGCTATAAAAAAATCGGCTTTGGAAGCCGATTTTTTATATTACATAAAGATAAACACAGAGAAAATGAGCTAAGCTTCCAAGTAAGATAAAAATATGAAAAATCTCGTGGAATCCCATATTTTTAAATTCCAAAAATTTAGGTTTTGCTCCGTAAATTACACCGCCAATGGTATAAAAAACACCGCCTAAAATTAATAAAAACAAACCGAACGGGTTCAAACTACCTGCAAGGGGAGAGAACACAAAAATAATCATCCAGCCCATCGCGATATAGAGTGAGGTCGAAATCCACCGCGGACATTGAAACCAAACCATTTTAAAAACAACCCCGCAAATCGCAACAGCACCAATAATCGAAAAGAGAATCCAGCCAATTTTTCCATTTAAACTAATAAAGCAAAAAGGAGTGTACGTCCCTGCGATTAACACAAAAATCATCGAATGATCGAGTCGTCTTAAGAAAGCAATCACTTTATCACGTGCGATGACCATGTGATAGGTGGCTGATGCCGAATACAGCAAAATCATGCTGACTCCAAAAATAATAACGGCGGTAATTGAAAGTGGTGATGGAGTGTTCATCGATACTTTGATGACCATTGCAAGCAGGCCGATAAACGATAAAAGGGCTCCGGCCAAATGGGTAAATCCATTGATGGGTTCACGAACATACTGATACATATTAAATCCTCCTAACGTAACACGTAGTATTGATAACTACATATAATCATATCGATAAAACATTAGCTAGTCAATGTTTATTCGTTTAGGTATAATCAAATTAGAAATTGTTGAGAACGGGGTTTTGGGATGGAAAAAATTAAAGATATTATGGATCAGCTTGAATTAAATACAAGCCTGACTTTAGAGGAAATTCCGAAGATTGATTTGTATATGGATCAGGTTATTCAATTATTTGAAAATAAATTTGGCGAGTCAAAACGGAAAGTTGACGATAAGGTTTTGACGAAAACCATGATTAATAACTATGCAAAAGGAAAACTTATTTTTCCAATACAAAATAAAAAATATTCGAAAGAACATCTCATTTTAATCAGTTTGATTTATCAACTTAAAGGAGGCCTCTCCATCAATGATATTAAGGTCACGCTCGATGGGATGAATAAAAAAATTACTATAGATGACATTGATTTAGACTCTTTTTATTCAAGCTATTTGAATCTCTCTGCCCAGAATGTAGAGGATTTTGACGCGGATATTGAGGAGCGGATTAAAGCAGTAAAAAAAGAGGTAAAGGGATTGCAGGAGGAAAAGTCTCAGTATATAGAGGAAGTTTTAATGATTTCTTCGTTAGTCCATATGAGTAATCTTTATCGACGAGTGGCTGAGAAGCTAGTGGATGGGATTACGGTTGAAAAAGAAGGAAAGCGCCATAGATGAATAATCTATATGGCGCTTATTTTTTTATAGCTAGATCTGTATACTCCTTCACATTTGTGACCAACACATCTTGTATCCCTTGCCCAATCTCAACCGCTTTAGACGAAGAATTTTTAGAGACTACATTTTCAATTCGAACGGAATCAGCCTGATTGGCACCGCCGTAAATCTTTATACCGGCTCCTGCTTTTTTAAAATCGCAAAGGCTTATGTGGTTTAAAATGACCTTTCTTGCACGGTATTGAATCGCGATTACGGGGTTTCCTTTGTATTCATAGTCAGGATCACCCACAAGAGTAAAATGGTTGATGACAACATTCTCATAAGCAGAAACAACCAACCCCCTTGGTGTCGAGTCAGCGTATAAATCCGAGTAAATCGGCGCAATGGAAGCTAGATTCGTTGCCATTAGATTATAGGCCGTTTTTGACTTATTATCAGTGTTTTTGTGATGGCCGATATGGCGAAAATTAAAAGAACGGTTATCGTTCACGGAAAGATGGCCGATGATTTGCACATTTGCAGCTGCAGAGGAATTTTCATGTGCCTTACATTCAACTCCGCCAAAGCATCTAGCTGTGGAATTATTGACGAGCATAACGTCTCTAGAGCCGTCATCAATTTCAATACCATTAGAATTTGAAAAGCCTTTTTTATGAGCACGCCCGCTTGGGTCGCACATATGGGAATTCGAAATAAAGACCTTTTCACTGTGATGGGTGGTAATTCCATCGTCGCCAAACCCGTAGCCATTCAGGTTATCCAGCCATATATAGCTGCTTCCGCCCTTGGCACGATAGCCATCCCCGGCATAATTGTACAGGGTAGAGGAAATATCAAAGCAATGGAGACCAGGATTAATCGCTTCGACATCTCGAACCCAGCCATAGGTAACATTCGCATACGTTAAACAGCTGGAATGATTACCCCAAGTGGCCGTTTTTGGAACATGACCAAGTCTTTCGACATTCCAGTCTAACGTCATGCCTTGCACAAAGAGATGGTGATTACCGCGCCAATGATTGGTGTTTGTCACAAGCCTTGTTCCTTTTGGGGCGTCACGGTGGAGTTTGATGATTGTTTTCCCTTTTCCTGCTCCAACTATGCAGGTCCAGGAGGGCAAAAGGATTCCTTTTGTTATAAAAATACCTTCTGGCACACGAACCTTAACCCGGCCAGTCCCAATCGCTTTTTTAAAGGCAGCGGTGCTATCCGTTCGCCCATCTCCGATTGCACCAAAATCGGCTACATTTACTTCTCGAGTCAGACGGCTTAATAAGTGGTTGTATTCATTATCTAGCGCCTCTTTCCACTCTGGATAAACATTTCCTGCTGCATCCATCATAATTTTGGAAGGAGCTCCGAGCTCTGTTACGAAGGACAGGGGACGAAATAGTCCAGAAAGGATTTTCTCTTGAAAAGCTTGCTTCCTTTGCACAGGAGCAGGGAGGGGAATCTTTTTCTCCGTACATTCCAAGTATAGTTTCTCAGTTTCATGCAAAACTCTTTTTAGGTCAAGCTGACCGCCATTGATTTGGCTGAGAAACTCCCCATTCCTTCTTGGATCATGATTTTTACCTAAAGTAAGCAACTAAAATTCACCTCCGTTTATTTCACAAAGTGACAGGCACCGTCCATGGAAAAAATAGAAGTTTTGTCCGTGTGGAGTGGACAGAACTTCTATTTTTTCTGATCTTCTTTATTTAGTGTCTTTATCGTGATATAAATTGTCAATATTCCAAGTGTATCGATGCCAAGATCATATAAACGGCCATCACGCCCCCAATAGAGTTGAAAAAACTCAGTGAAGAAGGCGAAGGCTACGGATATTGTAATTGACGACTTATGGCTTTTTAACAAGTTGAAAATGAGCAGGTCCATGATAGCAAAGCCAATAAAATGTCCCAGTTTGATCACAACAAAGTAGGGATGGATTAGGGCGATGTCATTAAAATTAAAGAATGATATAAAGTCTGGTGACGAGTTCCATTGAAATTCAACAGACCCGGAGTGAATCATTAATTCAAGGTTATTTGTCCAAGTATTGATCAATAGAAACAAGCCCCATAGAAGGATTGCGAAAATTTTAATAGGCTGATTATCTTTTTGGGGATCAACTATTTTGGGGGTACGTTGTTGATTCATAATTAATTCTCCTAGACTTCTTTTATCCATCATTTTTGACGGAATTTAATGGCTCTAAACAAATTATAAGGCTTTTGCAAGATGAAGTTAATGTTTGTTACTTGCTTTTTATTAGTAATTTAGAAATATAAGGAGAAAATAATAACTGGACCTTTATCGTTCCGGGATAACTGTTTTAAAAGGATTGAAAAGAAAATTTTGGTTAGTGCAGGCGATCATATCATCGTATTGAACTTTCAATTCGAATAAATTAGACATGGAAGGAAGTTGAAATTGAAGAAAAAAGTATTATTATCAGGGTTTGTAGCATTCTTTGTATTTTTATCTTTTAGTTTAGGGGTATGGGCTGCACCAAAATTATCTGTTTGGTTTAATGGTAAAGCTAAAAAAGTAAGTGTTAAAATGATTAATAAAAAAGCATATGTACCTCTTACCGACGTTGTTTCGTGGTTTGGTGGTAAAGTAAAATATGATAAAAAATCAAATAAATATATTGTTACATCTAAGGATTATCATCCAAGTGGAACTAAGCTGAAATCCTATAATGTAAATGCTGTACTTCAATCAGGGCCGATGAAAATGACCGTGAGTAAGGTTACAGTCAATCCTAGTTACAAATATGACCAATACATGCCGGCAATTAAAGCGGTGGTTTTAGATGTTAAGGTTCAAAACACATCCGCTAAAAAGGTAAATTGGTTCCCTGTACAAGGAATTTACGCTTTTAATACAGGGGAACAAATAGAGGATGCCATTTCATACTCACAACAGGTTGATGGGGAGTTCCTTGGGAATACAACAAAGAGTGGAAAGATTGTATTAAAAGTAAATAAAAGTAACCTGGATTCGATTAAATCCATACAAATACAGGTGGATGGACCATTCGATGATGAATTTATCCAATTAGGAGAAACTGTTTCATATAACTTAAAATTTAGATAGGCAAACGCCCTTCACACATTTTATTTAGTGGAGGGCTTTTTTTAATGCGATATCATCTTTGTACCAATGGATAATTAAGAAAAAAGGACAAATACTAAACGTATGTTCGGAGGTGTAATAAATGGAACAACAGGATTTTGAAAAAATTTATGAGGAATACAAACAGCAAAGTGAACAGCAGGCTCAAATAGAAGCAGGGAACAGTAATCCGAATGGGAAAGAGGAATTTGTTGCTGTTCGGAAAAATGATGATGGTGATATTATTGCGTTTAAAACCAGCACAGGCCGGGAATTGGATTACATCACTGCGTTAGAGGATGCAAAAGCAGGGAAGATCGCGCACATTGATGTTTTCCATAAGTATGGTCGGGATATTATTCGAAGTGAGCCGGATGGAATCAAAGAAAATAACTTGGATCAATTACCGGAGTTTTAAAGGGAAGACTCCAACGCAGATAAATTGACTACTTTCGCAGATAAACCCGAACTTATCGCAGATAAACTGGTGAGTATCGCAGATAAATACTAATTTAACGCAGATAAAAGCCAAATGGCTAATAAAAAAGGCAACAAAATATAAAAATTGCCCCCTAATTTGGGGGCAATTTTTAAAAACTACCTATGTGCAGCCTCATATTTATTAATTTGTTCCTCATAGCTTAATGTAACGCCGATTTCGTCCCAGCCATTTAGCAGCATTTGCTTAGGGTAGGGAGCGATATCAAACTTGATTTCAAAGCCCTCATTATCGGTAACCACTTGCTCTTCCAAGTTCACTGTTAATGAATACCCTTCAGATTCAGCCTTTTTCATAAGGGTTTGTACTTGGTCTTCGCTTGCGACAATCGCAAGGATACCATTTTTCACACAGTTGTTTTTAAAAATATCAGCATAACTTGGAGCGATGATGACCTTGAACCCGAAGTCTTGAACAGCCCACGGAGCATGCTCACGGGAAGATCCGCAGCCAAAGTTATCACCGGCAACCAAGATAGATGCACCTTGATATTGAGGCTTATTTAAAATGAAATCTTCTCTTAATTTACCTTCGTCATCAAAACGCCAGTGATAAAAAAGGAATTGGCCGAAGCCGCTGCGTTCAATACGCTTAAGAAATTGCTTCGGAATAATTTGATCTGTGTCCACATTTGTCCGGTTTAATGGACAAACAAGGCCTGTATGAATGCGTAACGGTTCCATTGATTAACCAACCTCCTGGGCAGTAAATTGACGGACATCGACGAAATGCCCAGCAACTGCAGCGGCAGCTGCCATTTCAGGGCTGACAAGATGGGTGCGTGCCCCGTTCCCTTGACGGCCTTCGAAATTCCGGTTAGAGGTAGAAGCGCAGCGTCCGCCCGGTGGAACGATGTCGTCGTTCATGGCAAGACACATACTGCAGCCAGCTTCACGCCATTCAAAACCTGCTTCGATAAACACTTGATCGATTCCTTCCTTTTCAGCCGCAAGCTTAATACTGAAGGAACCTGGTACAACTATCGCTTTAACGGATGGCTTTACTTTATGACCGCGCACCACTTCAGCGGCTTTACGTAAATCGCTTAATCTTGAATTTGTACAAGAACCAATGAAGACATGGTCAATTTCAATGCTGGAAATGGATTGGCCTGCTTCAAGACCCATATATTCAAGCGCGCGTTTGATTTCATCTTGTTCACTTGCCTTTACAGCGTCGTCAGGATTTGGAACAGAAGCCGTAATTGGAAGGCACATGCCAGGATTTGTTCCCCAAGTTACTTGCGGCTCTACATCAGCAGCTTCAATTTCAACAACCGCATCATAAGTAGCTCCCTCATCTGATGCAAGTGCACGCCATCTTTCAACGGCTTTTTCAAATTCCTCGCCCTGTGGAACATTACGTCTGCCTTTTAAGTATTCGAATGTAGTTTCATCAGGGGTAATTAATCCCGCTCTTGCTCCGGCTTCGATGGACATGTTACAAACAGTCATCCGTTCTTCCATAGAAAGGTTGCGAATCGCTTCGCCAGTGTATTCCATTACATAGCCTGTACCAAACTGAACACCAAATTTACCGATGATAGCAAGGATCAAGTCTTTTGCAGTTACTCCTGTGCCTAGCTTGCCATTTACTTTAACATTTAAAGTTTTAGGAGGAGCCTGCCAAAGCGTTTGAGTTGCTAAAACATGCTCAACCTCACTTGTTCCGATACCAAACGCCAAGGCCCCAAAGGCACCGTGAGTAGAGGTATGGCTGTCACCGCAGACAATGGTTTTACCAGGCTGTGTTAAGCCAAGTTCTGGACCAATGACGTGAACAATCCCATTATCAGGGTGGTTGATGCCTGCAAGGGTAACACCGAATTCCTCACAGTTTTTCACTAATGTATCCATTTGAGTTTTTGAAATTGGATCTTTGATTACTTCGCGGTTGCGCGTTGGAACGTTATGGTCCATTGTTGCATAAGTTAGGTCAGGGCGGCGTACTTTGCGGCCGTTCATTCGTAATCCCTCAAATGCTTGAGGAGAAGTTACTTCGTGAACAAGGTGCAAATCAATATACAATAAATCAGGTTTGCCGTCTTCCTGATGTACTACATGCTGTTCCCAAATTTTTTGAATAATATTTTTTGGTTTTTGCATAATTTCCTTCCTCAACGTTCATATTTTTTAGGCAATTATTTGCCTTTTGACTAAAAATCTGATTTTTAAAAATATGGGTTCGGCCCCGGTAACCGAGTCCAAACCCATAGCTTTTCTTACACGTAACAGCTCATGATACATTTTGAGGCATTTTGTGATTGGATAAAATCAACAATTAGCTTCGCCATTTCCCAGGTGCCGACAAGGCGTCCTTCACTTACTTGTAGATCAGCTGTATGGTAGCCTGCATCAAGTACTGATTGAACAGCTTCTTCAATTAATTTCGCTTCATCTTCTAATCCAAAAGAGTAGCGGAGTAATAAGGCAGCGGATAAGATGGCTGCAATCGGATTAGCTACCCCTTTACCGGCGATGTCCGGTGCAGATCCATGAACTGGTTCGTAAAGACCAACACCATCTTCACGTAAGCTGGCAGAAGGGAGCATTCCAAGAGAACCAGTTAATACGGATGCTTCATCACTTAAAATATCGCCAAACATATTCTCGGTAACGATCACGTCAAATTCGGTTGGATTGGTAATTAACTTCATGGCAGTTGAATCCACTAGGGCATGCTCAACGACAACATTTGGATATTGAGCCTTTTTCTCTTCTACAATTTCGCGCCATAGCTTACTGGACTCAAGCACATTTGCTTTATCGACAGAGGTTAGATGCCCGCGGCGCTGCTCGGCAGCTTGAAAGGCTTTATCTACAATTCTCTCAATTTCTCTGCGGGAATAGGCAAGTGTATCAACAACAGTTTGGCCTCCGTCCCGGCGTTCGCTTGGCGTCCCAAAATATAGACCGCCTGTTAACTCACGGACAATTAAAAGGTCACTGCCTGTAATCACTTCTTCTTTAAGAGGGGAGGCATGTAGTAGATTTTTGAACCCTTTGATTGGTCTTAAATTTGCATATAGATCAAGCGCCTTGCGAATTCCCAGCAATCCTCTTTCAGGCCGTAAATGGGAGGGATTTTGGTCCCATTTTGGACCACCAACGGCTCCTAATAGAACAGCATCTGCTTGCATACAAGCATCAACGGTTGATTGCGGCAGGGGAGTTCCGTGCAAATCAATGGCCGCTCCTCCGATATCATGGCTTTCGAAGCTGAAAGTATGATTAAATTCTTCAGCTATGGCACTTAATACATCTTTTGCAGATTCAACAACTTCCTTACCGATTCCATCACCTGGAAGCAAAACAATTCGTTTATTCATTAAGAGCAACCTCCTCATTTTATTTTGACACCAAAAGAGTTGTTGGTAAGCGCCGCAAAGGCGGCACTTACACTTTTTCTAGAGCTGTCTTGGTATTATGCGTTTGCTGGTTCTTTTAAGGCAATCTGTTGATTAAAAAATACACGGTTTACTGCGTTCAAAAAGGCTTTTCCTGCTGCTTCTAAAACATCCTGAGCAGAACCGCGTCCACTGACAGGGGTACCGTTAACGGTCATTTTTACGTGAACTTCAGCTAAAGCATCGCGACCTTTGCCGACAGAGCTCAAGTTAAAATCAGTAAGATGAATTTTTTCTTCAATTAATGCCTCAAGCGTGTTGTATAATGCTTCGACGCTTCCGCTGCCAGTACGGGCTGTTTCTACTCTGTTTCCATCAGGAGTTGTAAGGGCAACTGTAGCGGTAGGTAAGTTCCCAGATCCGCTCTGAACTTGGAAAGCAACAAGCTCATATTTTTTTACATCGATAGAAGCTGTTTGAATATCTAGTAAAATGGTATATAAATCTTCATCCGTTACTTCTTTTTTCTTATCGGTTAGTTGTTTAAAGGATTGGAACGCTTCGTTCAGCTTTTCATGAGATAGCTCAAAGCCCATTTGCTCAATTTTGTCTTTAAACGCATGGCGTCCGGAATGTTTTCCAAGGACTAAGTCGTTCGATCCGACTCCTACTAATTCAGGAGTAATAATTTCATAGGTTTGGGCATTTTTTAAGACGCCATCCTGGTGAATTCCTGATTCATGGGCAAAAGCATTTTTTCCGACAACTGCTTTATTCGGAGGGACCTTCATACCTGTGAAACGGCTGACTAAGTCACTTGTACGTTTAATTTCCTTTAAAACCAAGTTGGTTGTGTAAGGATATTTATCACCACGAATATTTAAAGCAACGCCTATCTCTTCTAATGCGGCATTACCGGCGCGTTCCCCGATTCCGTTAATCGTACCTTCAATCTGTGTAACGCCGTTTTCGATGGCAGCCAGTGAATTGGCAACAGCCATTCCTAAGTCATCGTGACAGTGGCAGGATAATGCTGCTTTATGAATATTTGGCACATTTTCGCGAATATAGCGGAACATGCGGCCGTATTCTTCAGGAGTTGTATAACCCACCGTATCTGGAAGATTGATAACTGTAGCTCCAGCATCAATTACATTTGTAATAATCTTTACAAGAAAATCAAGGTCAGAACGGGAAGCATCCTCAGCCGACCATTCAATATGTGGAAATCTCTTTTTAGCATAACTTACCATCTCGACCGCCGTTTGCACGACTTGATCAGGCGTTTTCATTAATTTGTATTGCATATGGATAGGGGAGGTTGCAATGAAAACATGCAATCTAGGTTCTGCTGCATCTTTTAAAGCATCCCACGCAATGTCAATGTCCGATTTCATTGCTCGTGCCAAGCCGGTAACTGATGAGTTTTTGATGGTTCTGGCAATGGCTCTTACTGCTTCGAAATCACCTTGTGAGGAAGCCGGGAAGCCGGCCTCCATAATGTCAACGCCAAACCGTTCTAGCTGTCTGGCAATCTCTAATTTTTCAAGCTGGTTTAAATTAACACCAGGGGACTGTTCGCCATCACGTAGTGTTGTATCAAAGATGTTAACGTGAACCATTTACCGCCACTTCCTTTTTCTCGTTTACAGGTTTGTTTTTAATAAATGGCATTAATGCACGAAGCTCGCGGCCAACTTTTTCAATTTGATGGTTGTTTTCTGCACGATTAATTGCGTTAAATTGCGGGCGGTTTGTTTGGTTCTCTAAGATCCAGCCCTGAGCAAATTTACCAGTTTGGATATCTTTTAATACATCTTTCATGCGTGCTTTTGTATCTTCGTTTACTACGCGTGGTCCAGATACGAAATCTCCCCATTGAGCAGTGTCAGAGATAGAATAACGCATGTTTTCAAGTCCTCCTTCATATAGAAGGTCAACGATTAATTTTAATTCATGTAAACACTCAAAGTAAGCAACCTCTGGCTGGTAACCAGCTTCTACAAGTGTTTCGAAACCAGCTTTGATTAGGGCAGTAGTACCGCCGCAAAGAACGGCTTGCTCACCGAATAGGTCTGTTTCAGTTTCTTCTTGGAATGTTGTTTCTAATACACCTGCACGAGCAGAACCGATTCCTTTTGCATAGGCAAGTGCTAGATTACGAGCTTCGCCTGTATAGTCTTGGTATACAGCATATAGAGCTGGCACTCCGGCACCTTCAGTGTAAGTACGACGAACTAAGTGTCCTGGTCCTTTTGGAGCTACTAGGAATACGTCTACATCTGCAGGTGGTACGATTTGTGAAAAATGAATGTTGAAACCGTGAGCAAACACTAGGGCATTACCAGGTTGTAAGTTATCTTTAATGCTTTCTTCATAAACTTTTGGCTGCATTTCATCTGGAAGTAAAACCATTACTACATCTGCAGCAGCAGTTGCTTCAGCAACAGAGGTAACTTCAACGCCATCTTCTACTGCTTTATCGTATGATTTTCCTTTTCTTAAACCAACAACCACATCAAAGCCGCTTTCCTTTAAGTTAAGAGCATGTGCGTGTCCTTGTGAACCATAACCGATTACTGCAATTTTCTTTCCTTGTAAAACCTCTGCTTGAATATCTCCGTTATATAATACCTTTACCATTTAATATCATCCTTCCAAGTATAGTAGTTTATTTTAATAGTGAATATGTTGCTAGCTCGTTAAGTTGTGGCTGATGCCCACGTAAAAAGGCAGTCAGGCCGGTTCTTGCAATTTCTTTAATGCCATAAGGGCGAAGTAATTCAATCAATGCATCAATTTTTTCCGGCTTACCGGTAATTTGGACAGCTAAGCTATCTTTACTTACGTCAATAATCACTGCACGGAACGGATCAATAATGCCATTTATCTCACTTCGTAGCTGTGAACTGCTTGCTACTTTTATTAAAGCTAGTTCCCGTGCGACGATAGCTTTGTCGGTAATATCGGAAACTTTTAAAACATCAATTTGTTTGTTTAATTGCTTTGTAACTTGCTCGAGACGCTGTTCATCTTCAATCTCAACCACAAGGGTCATTTTGGAGATTCCCTCGACTTCAGTTTTTCCGACTGAAATACTTTCAATATTAAATTGACGTCTGAGCAAAAGGCCAGTTACACGGTTTAGCACGCCTGAGCGATCCTGAACCGTTGCTGTTATAATACGTTTCATGGTTTCACCCCAATCATTTCATGTAAACCTTTCCCTGGAGCGACCATTGGGAACACTAATTCCTTTTGAAGGACTCGGCAATCCAGAAGAACAGGACCATCATAAGCAAATACTTCAGGAAGTGCTGCAATAAGTTCTTCTTGAGAATCAATTCTCATGCCTCGGATAGAATAACTGTCAGCAAGCTTTACGAAATCTGGCTGTACCGGAAGCAGGGATTCGGAAATACGATTATCATATTGTAATTCCTGCCACTGACGAACCATTCCAAGAGCCCCATTATTAACAAGGATAATTTTAACCGGCAAGTTTCTTTCTTGGATGACCGATAATTCTTGAAGGGTCATTTGGAAACCACCATCTCCGACAATCGCTACCACTGTACTTTCTGGTGATGCCAACTGTGCCCCAATTGCAGCAGGGAAACCGAAGCCCATTGTTCCAAGGCCGCCGGAGGTGATCCAGCGATGTGGATGATTGAATGTATAGTACTGTGCAGCCCACATTTGATGCTGACCAACATCAGTAGCGACAATCGCTTCACCATTTGTTACTTTATGAACAGCTTCAATGAGCCATTGCGGGCACATACCGTTTGGACTATGTTTATACCATAGTGGATATTCCGCTTTATACTTTGCAAGTTTTTCTAGCCATTCCTCAGCTTGTGGTGAGTCAACTTCTTCCGCCAATAATTCGCTTAATGCTTCTTTTGCATCGGAAACAATTGGTATTTGTGTTGGAACATTCTTTCCAATTTCCGCCGGATCGATATCGATATGAGCGACCCTTGCATCTGGTGCGAAGTGTTTAAGGTTTCCGGTAAGTCTGTCATCAAAGCGTGCTCCGAAGTTGATAAGTAAATCAGTTTCATATAGAGCCATATTAGCAACATAAGTTCCATGCATGCCGGCCATTCCAAGTGATAGAGGGCTGTTAGCAGGGAAGCTTCCTAACCCAAGCAGGGTGGTTACGACTGGCAAATTGTGTTTTGTTGCAAAGGCTGTCAGTTCAGCTGAAGCCTTTCCATGAAGTACACCGGCTCCGGCAAGAATTACAGGCTTCTTCGCTTTAGAAAGTGCATCAGCCAGTTTTTTAATTTGCAGCGGATTTGGCTTCGTTGTTGGCTGATAGCCCGGTAATTGAATCTCAGTTTCTTCCTGTTCACTTAAAGAAGTGACTTGTTGAATATCCTTTGGTATATCGACTAAGACTGGACCAGGCCGGCCAGTAGAAGCAATATGAAAGGCCTCCTTAACGATTCTTGGTAAATCAGAAATCGATTGCACTTGGTAATTATGTTTTGTAATTGGAGTAGTGATAGCCACAACATCAGCCTCTTGGAAGGCATCTGTTCCAATCACGCTTCGTGCAACCTGCCCGGTGAAAACAACGAGCGGTAAGGAATCCATCATGGCATCTGCAATTCCTGTAACAAGGTTAGTTGCCCCAGGTCCTGAAGTTGCAAGGACTACACCAGGTTTTCCTGTAACTCGGGCATACCCTTCTGCAGCATGGATCATACCTTGTTCGTGGCGGAAAAGAATGTGCTTAATTGAGTTTTGAGCCCGCCAGATTGCATCATAAATTGGTAGGACAGCACCTCCGGGATACCCAAAAATTGTGTCAACACCCTCTTTAATTAATAAATCAATGAGAAGGTCTGCACCTGTTAATGGTGCGGTACTAGTTTGGAATTCCGGTTTTGCTTCAACTTTCACGTCGTAATCCCTCCTTAGGGTTATTTGAATATTTTAAAAACTTAGCATGCAGTTTTGCGTTAAGCCGAACCTTCAATCGGATATAATCAAAGTAAAAAGCCCTTTTCCCTCCGAATAAACTGCAATTAATAGAAATAAAGCAGAGTAATCGGGGAGAAAAGGGCCTTCATTTTCTCGGTACCACCCGGTTTCACAGTATCCTTACGAATACTGCCTTATGAAGCGATATTAAATGGATTAACGCTTCTTTTAGTAACAGGTGTCTAAGATTTAACACCCGATTGAACCTACTAGACCTAAGCCGTTCAGCCCAACACTCAGGGATGATGTCAGAATAAGTTGTATTGCCGGGCTCACAGCAACCCCGACTCTCTGAAAATACAAGTTTCTTATTCTTTTATTCCCGTCATCGATTTATAAATATTCCGTTGTCAATATGGTTTTAGCACCTTTACTTCTCTTCGGAAGGGGAGGGGTACTAATCAATCCCTTGGAATTTAACTAACTTAGATTTTCATGACTCCGCCTGTGTTAGCAGAGGTAACAAGTTTTGCATATTTTGCAAGATAACCAGATTTGATTTTTGGCTCCGGTTTTTGCCAAGAGCGGCGTCTTTCCGCTAATACTTCATCATCTACGAGAAGATCAATCGAACGTTCTTGTAAATTAATTAAAATTTTGTCACCATTTTGCACTAGGGCGATTGGGCCGCCTTCAGCAGCTTCCGGTGAAATATGTCCAATGGAGATACCTCGACTTGCACCAGAGAAACGGCCGTCTGTTATCAAGGCTACTTCCTTATCTAACCCTCTTCCGGCAATCGCGGAGGTAGGAGCGAGCATTTCCGGCATTCCCGGACCGCCTTTTGGACCTTCATAACGGATTACAACAACATGACCTGCTTGAACCGTTCCATTATTAATGTTTTCCTGCGCTTCATCCTGGGATTCAAAAACAATGGCTTCACCCAAGAATGTTTTAATTGAAGGATCAACAGCTCCTACTTTGATGACACCGCCATCTGGGGCAATGTTTCCGTATAGGATGGATAGTCCGCCCACGGGGCTGTATGGATTATCTTTTGTCCGAATAACTTTTTCATCGGTAATGACTGCATCTTTTACATTCTCAGCTAATGTTTTTCCTGTTATTGAAATGCAATCCTTATTAAGCGCTCCCTCAACCTTACAAAGTTCATTAAGGATGGCGCTAATTCCACCAGCCCGATGAACATCATCCATTGAATAATTAGATGCTGGCATGATTTTTGCGAGATAAGGAACCTTTTCTGCAATTTTATTAATATCACGTAAGTCGTATTCAATACCGGCCTCATGAGCGATTGCCAAGGTATGTAATACCGTATTGGTGGATCCTCCCATGGCCATATCCAATGCGAATGCATTATCAATTGCTTCTCTTGTTATGATATCGCGTGGGCGGATATCTTTTTTCACTAATTCAATCAAATGCTTTGCAGCTTGACGAATCAATTCATGTCTTTCTTCGGAGGTTGCCACAATCGTTCCATTCCCAGGAACCGTCATTCCAAGTACTTCCATCAGACAGTTCATTGAGTTCGCTGTAAACATCCCTGAACAAGAACCACATGTTGGACAGGCACTTGTTTCAATTTCATATAACTCCTGTTCGGTCATGGTACCTTTATGATAGGCTCCAACACCCTCGAAAACAGATGTTAAAGAAAGGTTTTCTCCGGAAGAGGTTTTTCCCGCTTCCATTGGTCCACCTGAAACAAAGACTGATGGGACATTGGTTCTGGCAGCTGCCATCAACATTCCCGGTGTGATTTTGTCACAGTTTGGAATATAAAACACACCATCAAACCAGTGTGCGTTTATTACTGTTTCGGCACTATCAGCGATGATTTCCCTGCTTGGAAGGGAGTATCTCATCCCGATATGTCCCATTGCAATACCATCATCAACGCCGATGGTATTAAATTCAAAAGGTATTCCGCCTGCCTCACGAATGGCTTCTTTCACAATCTCACCGAAATGATTAAGGTGTCTGTGACCAGGGATAATATCAATATAGGAGTTACATACACCGATGAACGGCTTGTCAAGATCACTCACTTTTACCCCAGTTGCGTATAATAGGCTGCGGTGGGGAGCACGGTCAATCCCCTTTTTAATCATATCGCTGCGCATATTTTCGCGCCTCCTAACTTACAATTGCGTGGTTTGCAGCAGATGGATAATAAGCGACTCCGTCTGTTGTAACAATTCATCTAAATTCTTATCATTCATATTTTAAAAATGGTTGTAAATGATCAGCCTGACTCCTTCTATTTATAGAAGAATGTAAAAGGCTGTGTTCAACTTATCACTTTCGTATAAGTTTTATTGTCAGTTATCATAACTCCATTTGTATACATGGTCAACATAAAAATCTGACAATTCAAACTAATCGTAAAAGCTGGTAGCGTTTACAATGTTGTAACGATAAGGAAAACCCAAGAATAAAAAAATTTTAAAAATTTTTATTTCACACTCTTTTTTGATAATAGCGGGAGAAAAACGAGAGGAATTTATGGGGTTATAAAGGAAAAAATGGCAGTCAGTGATACATTTTTACTAATGATAAATCATCCTGTTTTTTACCATTTTTATTATTTTAGAATTGTTAATTATATGATTTTGCAAGGTATTCATACACTTCTCTTAAATTTTTAAACCCCATCTCTTGTGCTTTATTTAAATAATACCCCCAAATTTGAGCAGTCATCATCGCATCTCCCAGTGCATGGTGGCGGTTTTTTATCTCAATTCCACATTTTTGGCATGTATCATCAAGTGAGAACGATTTCCATTGTGGATTGGATAATCGGATCAGAAAAGATGTATCGATGATTCGATGGACAAATCTTATTTTTAAGTGATCCCAGCAGCTTTTTTGCATAAAGGCTTTTTCATGTTTGGAGTGATGGGCTACAAGAATATCCTTTTTAATAAACTGATAGAATTGGAGTAACACTTCTTTCCCATCGGGGGCGTTGTGTAGTTCATCAGTTTGTATCTTGGTTAATAAAGAAATTTCATCGGAGATAGGGTGTTCAGATTTTAAAAGGGCATAAAAAGTTTGATCCGAAATAATCGTAGTCCCTTTCATTTTAACAGCTCCAATGGAAAGGATCCGGTCTCCCTTTTCAGGGAAAAAGCCCGATGTTTCCAAGTCAAAAACTGTAAAATTTAATTCATGCAAGGGAACGTCCAAGACTTTAGTATCTTTCATTTCTTTTTGCAGGTTTCTTATAAAAGATAATTGTTGCAGATTATGCGTATCTTGGAATCCTGTGTATAAGTTTGAACCCAGTTTTCCTGATATTTGCTTAAAGTATTGAATCATTTCATTCATTCTCAAGTTAATCCCCCTTGCCTACTAGCTTGATGGTTAATTGAAGTAGAGTCATGCCATTTTTTATGATGTTTCTAACTTCTTTACGTTGAATTTTGTCCAGTGAGGCAATAGGTAAATAATGCCCCGATCCATAATCGGAGTGGTTTCCGAAATGCAGCCTGTATTCTAGTAATTTAAAGAAATGCTGTTTATAGATAGTGTGATCTTTTATCTTTAGTTGACTAAGTCTTGAAAGCGTGGAAGTCTCTTGCAGATGATCTTGAATGGCCAATACCCGAACAGCATTTACATATGGTAAAATGGCCATTTCTTTCAAATTAAGCGAGCCGGCATGATTCCCGTGTGTTTCCACTAAAAGCTGGCCTAATATGCCGACTCCTTTTTTTACATGCAAGGTATTTCTCAAAATGGATGGCAGCAGAACATTCTTTTTAACCTTTTGAAAAACCATTATTTTTAATTCTTGAATATAGCCGGATTCTCCATAAAGAGACCGTCCATCCATAAAGATTAACAAATACCGAATGGTTTCCCAGGATGCAGCGGTCATCCAATCTAATAATTGTCGCTGCCAATCAGGATAGGATTTGCACCATAAAGGATGATCAGCCATTACTCCGCCTTCGCAGAATGCATACCCTGCTATGTAGAGTCCATGTGAGATTTCTTTCCCTAATGCGAGGAAATAATCCTGTGCTGCTTTACTTGGATTTTGATAGATGATTCCATGATCTTGATCACTCCATATGGATTGTTCAGATCTGCCCGCACTTCCCATAACAAAAAAAGAAAAAGGGGATGGGGGAGGACCGAGGAGATGAGTAACATTCTTGATGGCAGTCTTTATGACATGCTGAATGATTTCGTCATGTAAATGATTTAATTGTAAATGATCCCAAATGGCATCTTTTAACTGACTTTCTCTAAAGTTTCTGATTTCTTGGAAGCTTTCATAGGTCATTTTTTACCTCCTATCTGTAAAAACGGATATAGCGGTGCAATCCCTCGGCTTGTGAAGAGAGATTGGACACCGCACTTTTGCTAAAAGATTATTAAGCTTTCAGTTTTTGTTCTGCTTTGATTAATTCAGGATAACCATAGCTTCCATGCTCGCTCATATCGAGTCCAATAATTTCTTCTTCCTCCGTAACGCGTAACCCATTCATAACCGCCTTCATAATTGCCAAAATGATAAAGGATACAATGAATGCGTAAGCGGCGCATGTGATGACCCCCATAGCTTGAATGCCTAATTGGTGAAAGCCTCCGCCATAAAATAACCCCGGTTTACCTACGGTTGCCAATTCCTTTGTGGCAAACAAGCCATTTGAAAGTGTTCCCCAAACACCGGCCGTTCCGTGGACCGATAAAGCAGCAATCGGATCATCGATTTTTCTCTTTTCAAAGAAACGAATGCTATAAAATACAAGGATGCCAGAGATAAAACCGATTACGACAGCAGCCCATGTATCGACAAAGCCACAGGAAGCAGTGATGGCGACTAATCCTGCTAGAGCGCCATTTAACATCATTGGCACATCTGCTTTTCCCATCACCATCCATGAAATCATCATTGCCGCAACAGTACCAGCTGCTGCACCCAGGTTTGTATTTAGGGCAACAAATCCAAAGAATGCTTTGTCTGCAGATAATGTACTACCTGCATTGAATCCAAACCAGCCAACCCATAAAAGCAAAACGCTTAATGCTGTAAAAACTTGGTTATGCCCAGCGATATTATTAGGTGATCCGTCTTTATTATATTTTCCAATCCGTGGTTTTAGTAGAATGGTAGCCGCTAGTGCCGCCATGGCACCTGTTAAATGGACTACAGTTGAGCCTGCAAAATCCTGTTTCCCATGCTCTGCTAACCAGCCGCCGCCCCAAATCCAGTGGGCGATAGGAGGGTAAACCAGTACAGAGAAAAGGACCGCAAATACTAAATAGGCAGATAATTTTGCCCGTTCGGCAAAACCGCCGAAGGCAATGGTTAAAGAAATACCGGCAAAAGCTAATTGGAACAAGAAGAATACTGAGCCGGATAGAGATAATCCTTTGATTTCATAACCGGAGTAGAAAAAATTGGAAAGGCCAATCAGTTCATTACCTTTTCCAAAGGATAATCCATATCCTACAGCCCAAAATAGGATGGAGCTTATGCTAAAGGTTAGAATCGTTTTACCAGCAATATGACCTGCATTTTTCATTCGAGTAGATCCTGTTTCTAGAAGGATAAAACCTCCAATCATGAGGATCACAAGGACTGCACCTACCATCACCCATAAACTGTTTAATAAAAACAAAGTATCCATTCGTTCTCCCCCTTTTTGTAATGTTAAATTTGCTAACATTCACTGTAGTTGTATTTTTGCATGAATGTGCGGTTGATTTCTATAATTATGTTAGATTATCTCACATGATTTTTTGGATGTTGTAAGATTGCTAAAGTAACAGGGGGGCAAAATAAAAAGCCCGCTTCAAATGTAACAGCGAGGCCCAAGCTCCAAAAATATTTAAAGTTTTTTTAGTTTATTGACCTTTCCTTAAACCAAATTGCGCGTTTAGTTGCCCCTGGATCATTTTCCTGCGTATTTCTTCCTGGTTTTGTTTCTTTTGTTCACGAAGCATTTCTCTTCTAATCTCGTGAGTTTGTATCCCGTCTTCAATCTTATTTGCTATCTCCATTAATAACTCAACATCGTTAAAGGAATATTTTCGACTGCCACCGCCTGATCTTTCTGGGAAAATGAGTTTTCTTTCTTCGTAATAGCGGATTTGCCTTTCGGATAGACCGGTTAGATCTCTGACTACTCCGATGGTAATAACCTTCTTATCTTTATAAGACAAATCTTTTCCCATATCTTTTCTCACCACACTCTATTCATCTATTTTTAAAAGATTGTAAACTTTATAACAGTTTATGTTACATCTTCTCACATTTGAATGAATTTTTCTATAATTTTGATATTATAGAAAAGTGGATTAGATTGTGGAATCATTTTTGATTGGGAATTTGATTTTTAAGGATCAATTTTAATTCGCTTAAAGTAAGGGAATCTAATTCAGTTTTAAAATCTTTATCGGGACCAGATTGAATTAACTTATTAATGTAATATTTTTTTAGGGTGTCTATTCCTATACGCAAATGTGTAGACATGCTTCTCACTCCTTTACTGATTTTGAATTTTTCTTAAAAGTTCATGTGCTTTGGAACCAAGCTGTCTCATTAATTCTTCATACAGTTCGTCTCGTAATAAATCTAATTCCACTATTTTTGCTGCCAGTTGGATATCGTTTTTTCGATACATATAAATCTTCCTTTCGATGGTTTGTAATGTTAAGATATCTATTTTTTTCCTTTTTGTCAGTGAAGCTGTTAGAAAAATTAACAAACAAATTGAAACACCGGTGGAAGGTTTTATCCCAAAAATATTTTGACAGAAGAGGGCTTAACGAATCATGCTATTCATTTAGTTAATGATTTAGTGTATTAAGATAGTAATAAGCTAAAAACTGAATAAAAATACATAGTTCGATAGAATCATGAAATACAGAAAAATTATCAATATTTTCAGAAAACACTTTAAAAATGATAGGCATTATTGTATATTCTAAATATTATTGATATTTTTATAAAAAAACATTGGAGGTAGAAAATGAAAAAGTTCAAAATCTTTTCAACGCTTCTAGTCTTTTCCTTGATGTTTGTTTTATCTGCTTGTGGTACAAGTGAAAAAACAGATGCCAGTCCCAAAAAAGAGGAAAAGAAAACTTTACGGTTCGTAACCGATGCGGCCTATGCACCATTCGAGTATATGGATAAGGGTAAAGTAGTTGGTTTTGATGTAGACTTCCTTAATGTTGTAGCAAAAGAAGCAGGATATAATGTAAAACTTGAACATGTTGGCTGGGATCCGTTATTCGTAGAAATTAAAGGAAAGACGGCCGATGGTGGAATTTCTGCCATTACCATCAATGATGAGCGTAAACAAACATATGATTTTTCTACTCCATACTTCCTTTCAAAAAACGAAATCTTAGTTCCAAAGGATAGCCCAATTAAGAGTGCTGCAGATCTAAAAGATAAAGTAGTTGCCGTACAAAATGGTACAACTGGCCAGGAAGCAGTCGAAGCGCTAATTGGTAAAAATAATTCGAATCTTAAAAAATTCAAAAACAACAATCTAGCGATTATGGAACTTAAGAGCGGCGGTGCCGATGCAGTTGTTGCTGATAACACAGTAGTTGAACAATATGTAAAAAATAATCCAAATGAAAATTTTGTAGTCATTCCAGATGACTCTGCATTTGATAAAGAATTCTATGGATTAATGTTTGCAAAGGACAGCAAGTTAAAAGCTGATTTTGATAAAGCGATTCAAAAAGTGATTGAGAATGGGGAATACACAAAGGTTTATCAAAAATGGTTTAAGGTTGATCCGGATTTAAATGCATTGAAACAACAATAGGAAAGAATTAAGTTGCGTAACCCTTTGCCGTTACGCAATTTTTATTCCTATCAAAAAATATGCGATCAAACCATTATTTACCATATTGAAATAGTAATTTATTACATATTGAATAAGAATGCAGTGGTAGTTATAATCATGTATGTTCAAAATATTCCTGATATTTGTAGAAAAATCTATAAAAATAGGTTATAATATTATATATTCGAAATATTATTAATATTTTTATAGAAAAATATTGGGGGGTACAAAATGAAGAAGGTTAAGATTTTTTCTACCATTTTAGTTGTGGCATTGATGTTTGTTCTATCAGCTTGTGGAACGAGCGAAAAGACAAATGGCAGTGCAAAAGGAGATCAAAAGAAGACTTTACGAGTCGTAACAAATGCTGCTTATGCGCCATTTGAATATATGGATAAAGGGAAAATTGTTGGCTTTGATATTGATTTAATCCAGGCGGCTGCTAAAGAAGCCGGTTATAGCATCAAAGTTGAGCATGTGGGCTGGGAACCGCTATTTGTTGAAGTGAAAGGGAAAAATGCTGATATCGGAGTTGGTGCAATCACCATCAATGACGAACGCAAACAAACCTATGACTTCTCTACTCCATACTTTTTATCTAAAAATGAAATTTTAGTTCCGAAAAGTAGTGCAATTAAAAGTGCTGCAGATCTGAAAGGGAAAGTAGTTGCCGTACAGAATGGTACAACAGGTCAATCAGCGGTAGAAGCTCTGTTTGGAAAAAATAATTCGAAACTTAAAAAGTTCAAAGATAATAATCTAGCGATTATGGAGCTTAAGAGCGGCGGTACCGATGCAGTGGTCGCTGATAACACAGTTGTTGAGCAATATGTAAAAAATAATCCAAATGAAAATTTTGTTGTCATTCCAGATGACTCTGCATTTGCTAAAGAGTTTTATGGCGTATTGTTTCCAAAAGGAAGTAAGATAAAGGCAGAATTTGATCAGGCGATTAAGAAAATGATGGAAAACGGTGAATACACAAAAATTTATCAAAAATGGTTTAAGTTTGAACCGGATTTGAATTCGTTAAAGCAACAATAGAAGATGAAAATTGCGTAACTCTAGAATACTAGCAGTTACGCAATTTTTGCATCTGCTTAAAATATTTTATTGCGATAAATAACTAAAGTATAAAAGGTGGATTTTTAAAAAGATTGAGGGGGTCAATGAATGGATTTTCGTTGGGATTTATTAGCTGAGTATGGTCCTTTTTTCTTGAAGGGAACCCTATTAACCATTGGGCTTTCCATTGGCAGTATCATCATTGGAACAGTACTGGGGCTATTAATTGGATTAGGAAAAATGATGAAAAATCAATGGGCAGCGCTACCGTTTAAATGGTATATTGCCTTTTTCCGCGGGACACCGTTTATGGTTCAAATATTGCTCATCCATTTTGCTGTGGTTCCAGTATTCCTTGGCGAAACCAATGCGATTGTGGCTGCCATTGTTGCACTTTCTTTAAACTCAGCTGCCTACATCGCTGAAATCTTCCGTGCCGGGATTCAATCAATTGATAAAGGACAAATGGAAGCAGCCCGTTCATTAGGTATGAACCATGTACAATCAATGCGATTTGTCATCTTGCCGCAGGCCTTTAAACGTATGATTCCGCCACTTGGAAATGAATTTATTGTATTAATCAAAGATTCCTCCCTCGCAGCGCTCATTGCGGCACCAGAGCTTATGTACTGGGGACAAGCCATGCAAGGGCAGTATTACCGTGTGTGGGAGCCATATCTTACAGCAGCAGCGATTTATTTAGTGTTAACTCTTTCCTTAAGCTTCCTGTTATCTCGACTTGAAAGAAGGTTGGCCACAGAATGATTAAAGTAACCAATTTGAAAAAAAGCTTTGGTAATCATGAAGTTTTAAAAGATATTAATGTTACCGTAAAACCCCAGGAAGTGGTTGTTGTCATCGGGCCTTCCGGATCAGGGAAATCCACTTTTCTTCGCTGTATTAACTTACTAGAAACCATCACAGGCGGACATGTCTTGATTGAGGGAATCGATATAACTGATAAAAAGACAGATATTAATAAAGTGCGAACAGAAGTAGGAATGGTGTTTCAGCAATTTAACCTATTTCCGCATAAAACCGTCATTGAAAATATAATGCTGGCACCGATGAAGGTAAGGAATGTATCTGCCGAAAAGGCGAAATCAAAAGGTCTGGATTTATTGAAAAAGGTAGGATTAGCAGAAAAAGCGGATGCCTATCCGGATTCGCTTTCCGGAGGGCAAAAACAGCGGGTTGCAATTGCAAGGGCACTGGCGATGGAGCCGAAAATCATGCTTTTCGATGAGCCAACCTCAGCGCTTGATCCAGAAATGGTCGGTGAAGTGTTAGAGGTAATGAAGCAGCTCGCAAAAGAAGGCATGACGATGGTTGTCGTCACGCATGAAATGGGCTTTGCCAAGGAAGTTGGAGACCGGGTTATTTTCATGGATGGCGGCCTGATTGTCGAGGAAAATGTTCCAAGTGAGCTATTTGATAACCCGCAAGAAGAGAGAACGAAATCATTTTTGAGTAAGGTTTTATAATCTTGTGAAAGGGAGGCCCGCTAATGGCCTCCCTTTCAATTTACTATCGTTCTAGTTTATGTGGATCATCAAAGTCAAAGACTTCGACAATCCGGTCCGCTTTTATCCTTCTTGAACAAAGAAGAAATAGTTGGCTAAAGAATTCGGCTAACTCAAGGGGGGATGATGGAAGCTTAATCTGAACAGTCACAGAGCCAAACATTTGTTTAAAGTAGGCTTTACGTTCTGCATTTTTTCCGTCCCTCTTTAATGGATTATATGTCCATAACAGATGCTGGTCCCCGTTAATTTCTTCCACATTACGAATTTCAGCGACGGTCGTCGATTTATCATGCGTATAAATCACTAAATAATACTTGTCGTTTCGATGCCAGTCAATAAATATAAAGTAGTAGCTTGTATCATAGTCAATCCGGGTAACTCTATAACCCGCTACAACAGATTTTCCATTTGTCCATTGATGAAACTTTGGTAAAGTATTGTCAATTGTTTTTAACTGAGTGATTTCATAGCCAGTTCCATTCCACTTTTCTATACAATTACTGAGTGAGATTGCCTGTTCCTTTTCCAAAATGATTGCTCCTTAGCTTTCTTTGACATCATTATACGGTGTAAAAGCGGAGAAAAAAAGCGATTTGAAAAGCTTTGTCTCCAAAATGAAACATAACTGAAATCGCTTTTAAAAATTCATTTGGTAGAATTATTCTGTTATGGACTTATAATCGTCCCATTGTTCGAATAGTATGAGGAATAAATATGCCTCTTTTCCATATGAATGACATAGAAGTGCTTGCAATTGGAGGGAAAACAATGTCGGTAGAAAAGCAGCTAACAGAGAAACAGTACTATAGCATGTTCATTAATGAACATGAAGAGGTACATCCGATTCGTGTTCTCGGGGATGCCTATCAAGAAGAAATGCAAAAGGATATACCGGATTTAGCCTATATACGTTTTGCACAAGGTGAAGTGTATTTTCACAATAGAGACTTTGAGACAGCCATTTTTAAATGGGGAAATATTATTAATGAACTGGAGCCATGGGCGCAAAAAAATACAGCAGATGCTTATTACGAAATGGGGCTGTTGTCCAATGCGGAGGACTTGTATACCGCTATTGAAACCGACAATCTTACCTTAAAGACTGAAGTATCTTTACAGTTATTTATACTTTATATTGAACGCGGAAAAATGGACTCAGCAGTCGAAGTCATCAAGAAAACGGTTCTTTCCAATCCGGATTATCCGCAGGTTACAGAAATCGCCAGAAAGTTTTTTGAGGAACGGCAGGATTGGCAAAATGCCATTGAACTTGCAGTAAATGAGGCCATTCGTACAGAGTCATCGGAATGGTTCGGAATTGTAAACTCCTATGTGAATAATGGTGTAACAAAACGTCTTTTACCAGGCTATTTTTCACATGCCTTGAACGTGGTTTATACATTAGATAGGAAGCAATTTGAAGAGTTGACCGCTGCACTTTGGAACAGTT
Organism: Bacillus salipaludis; assembly: GCF_030938565.1. Taxonomy (GTDB): domain Bacteria; phylum Bacillota; class Bacilli; order Bacillales; family Cytobacillaceae; genus Neobacillus; species Neobacillus salipaludis_A. Next base: position 1,213,654 of record NZ_JAVGVR010000001.1, read on the forward strand.
ATAAAACGGAAGATTGCTATTTTACCTGGTTAAAAGAAATCAATTACCTTTTATCCAATTTGGAAATGGATCAAAACGAACACTGGGAAAAACTTTCTGCCCTTTTTAAAGAAACCTATTTCAGCTTGATAGATGGAAGCTATTTGATTAAGGAATTAACTGATATAATTCCTGATTTACTTTCTAATTGGATTCGGATCTCGAATTCTTCCCAACTTGTTTTGGCGTCAGCTGCGGTCCTTTCTTGGAATGAGTTATTTCCAGTAAGCATTAATATGTTGATTGTGAGTGAGGCTGAAAAGTTTATCAGTAAAATGGATCATGAAATCGACGAACTCGAAGAATGCCTAAAGCTGTTTGAATCGATTTTACATTGGGCAGAAGCACACGAAATGGGAGAGAATCATCGTCTAAAGTGGATGGTTCAGCAGCTAATTGATTTTGAAACCCATCATCTTTTACTAACCGGATTGAGCGGTAGTGGCAAATCAACTTTTATCAATATGATTTCTGGTGAAGATTTGCAGGATAGTCCCACTTCATCTGTTGTTATGTTTAAGGACCATCCGGAACTTGAAATAGATGAAATCAACAATAAGGAAACGGTTCAATTGACGGACCTAGTTGACTTTCAAGAAAGAATGGATCGGCGTCGGAATGCATTAGAGTCGCTGATTGAATTTAAGCGGCCTAATCCATTTTTGAAGGAGAATCGACTTGCAATGATTGATACTCCTGGGCTAAATGGGAATCAGTATGAAGTGATGAAACAGATTCATGCGGCAGATACGGTGTTATTTGTGCTAGATGCCAATGCACCCTTTACTGCTAAGGAGCGGGGAATTCTCTCACAAATCCATGACCAGGCACCGAATGTTCCAATCCATTTTCTGCTGAATAAAATGGATACGATTGCGAATGAACAGGATACCGTACGGATTTTTAATGAAACAAAGGCGGAAATCAATTCCTATTTACCAGATTCGAAGGTTTTGGCGTTTTCGTCGCAAAATGATCGCGGTCAGCAGTTAAGTGAGTTGACTGAGTTTATCCAATCGATTAAGCATACTAGAAATCTTGAAGATAAACGGCTGGCAAAATTATTATTTTTTATCCGTTCTACCATAACAGAGCTGCTGCAAAAACGTATTGATGTGGAGAACCAATTAATTGAATCGGTACGATGGAATGAAGAGATGCACATGAAATTGACCGGAGCCCTTAATCAACTAAAGGATACCGAATCACAAAAAGCTGAGACCATTTCAAGGAGCTATGGACTCATTAAGACGGAACTTCAGAAGGAAATTTCTGGTGTGATACCGAAAATGCTGAAGGAATGCTCTCTATTAATCAAAGAAAATAGCGATTTTAGCAATATTCATCTTGAGCTAAATAACGAAATGAATAAAAGAATGCAAGAATATTTAGAGCAGACGATTCTTCCGAAATACTATACTTCGTTGCAGGAGTGGATTGGGCAAACGAAAGAGGAATTCATTCAAAGCCAACAATTTTTAGACGAAATGGCGGAAGGCTTCAATGTCATGTATGGAGAGGAACGGTTTAAGCTGGAATGTGATTTTAAGGTTCTTGATGATTGGCGGAGGGATACGGATCGAATGACAAGCCGATTCATCTTAGAGCCTGTTAATATCCTGCTGCGCCGTACCCCATCACAGTTCTTGTTAAAAAGTGCAGGGAAGCTGTTAGGTGCGTTGTCGCAAAACAAAACCATGTTGTTCAATAAGTACAAAGCATTTGTGGAGAATGAGGATTATTCTGAAACGGTTGCACTGGTAAATGCTCGTTTTTTCCAGCAATTTGAATTATTTGAAAAAGCGTTGGAACGGGATATTAGCTTGTTTTTTAGAGGCCCGGCAAGCGTGGTATCGCGAGCAATTGAAGAAGCGCAATCAGAAATTGAAACGAATCAAGATTTGCTTGGAAAAATGAACACCAATCCTGAACTATTCCGCGACCCATTGACATTGTTTGAGGTTAGACTTCGACAGTTTGAATGGATGACGGTTGCGGGTAAAGGGGCACAAACGGTTTATTAATAAAAAAAGGCTGCCGGTTGGTTATCAATCAATCTGCAGCCTTTCGTATTATATCCCCATTTCTTTCATCACTTTAAGCAGCAGGTCCGGCCTGTTGGTTAGGATCCCATCTGCCCCGGCTGCAATTAATTTTTTCATTGTTTTCGGATCATCAATGGTCCAGTAATGAACTTGCATGCCGCGCAGATGTGCACCATCAATCAATTTCTTGTCCGTTAAATCGAAACCGCTATCCGCAACGGGTAACTGAAAATCATCCACCTGCGGCTGATATAAATCTCGTAAAAAGAACTTATGAAACACAACAAATTTTGTTACCTCTTGTTTACCAGCACAAGTAGCCACTCGCTGCTTTGCGTACTTATCAAAGGTTTTAAGAATATTTTGGTCAAAAGAGGCAACAAGTATTTTATCCTCCATGTGATACTTTTCAATTAAAGCCCAGAGCTTTTTAGCCATTTCTTCATATCGCTTCGGCGGATTATCATCCTTAATCTCCATCTCAATCCTCATGTTCCCGAACCTTTGAAAAATCTCTACAGCGGTTGGAATATAAACACCTTTGCCACGAAAACTGTATTGGCCGTGCACGTCTTTAAAATGGTACCCGGCATCAAGCTTTTGGATTTCCTTCAGGGTCAAGTCTTTTACAGCCCCATGTCCATTTGTTGTCCGGTCAACAGTCGGGTCATGGATGGCTACTAACTGCCCATCTTTTGTTATATGGAGGTCAGTTTCGAGTGCATCAACCCCAAGTTTTGCTGCATTAGAAAATGACGCAATTGTATTGGAGGGAGCGAGCAGTTCACCGCCTTGATGGGCAACAACCAATGGACGGTTATTTTTGAAAAATGGCTTCTCCTTAATAGGCTGAACGGGCAAAAGATTAACAGGAGCAGAAAAAGAAGAAGAGCCGGTACAAGAATCTTTAAAAATTTGACGCCTCGCCTTTTTGTTTTATCAATGGTGATTTGCGCCATAGACCACTAGTAGCCTTTCGAAAAATCTACTAGATTTTCTGATGGAGTTTGTTCGGAAAGATAGCTTTTTAAATTTGGAATAAGTATTTTTTCAATTACCCGCTGATTATAATGTTCAGTTGAGCCGGAGGTGTGTGGGGTAATAATCACGTTCTCCATTTCCCATAACGGACTGTCTTCAGTCAATGGTTCTTTTTCAAAAACATCGAGCCCAGCACCGGAAATTTTTCCGTTTTGTAGGGCTTGAACCAAATCCTTTTCTACGACAATTTCACCACGGCCAATATTAATGAAAAAGGCAGAAGGTTTCATTTGATCAAATTGCTCTTTTCCGATTAATTGATACGTTTCCTTCGTTAATGGCATTGTAATCACAACATAATCACAATTTGGCAGGAGGGCATCGAGTTTGTTCGGTGTATACATTTCATCGACATATTCTTCAGGATTTCCTGAGTGACGGACGCCGATTACATGCATACCAAAGGCTTTCGCTATTTTTGCGGTTTCCTTTCCGATTGCCCCAACACCTAAAATTCCAATCGTCTTTTCATGCAATTCCAAGCCCATGTTTGCATGGTGCCATTTTTTCGATTGTTGGTTCTTTACATAGGTATGGATTTTTCTCGTTAACCCTAGCATTAAGCCAAAGATGGTTTCAGAAATAGGGTAGGAATGCACACCATTAGCGCTCGTCACGAAAACGTTTTTTGATTCCAGTTTTTCAATTGGCAGGGAGTTGACTCCGGCACTCCATGTCTGAAGCCATTTTAGTTTTGAATCAGGGGTGAGGCAAGATTCTTCAAGCCCCCGTTTCCAACCGGCAATAATTTCTGCATCCTGCAGGTGTTCTTGCCAAATTTCTTTATCTTTTCCTACGATTAATTCCCAATCAGGGATGATTTCTTGGATTAGGTTAACTTGCTGCTGTGTTAATTTATGGGTAATGACCATTTTTCTCTTTTCCATACCATCGCTCCGTTCTATTAAAAATCTATTAACTAAATTTTATGATAACGGAAAAATAGGAAAAATGGTAACATCTTTATATTAATAAAGTTTGTTACCAGATTAAATTCCTGGGAGGATGTATTATGCTTTCATTGGAGCAATGTCACTTAATTTTAGAATATATTGACGGGTTAGTTGTAGTGGATAAAGATGCGAAAATCATATATATGAATCAAAAAACGGCAGACTAAATTAAGGTGGATCTGAAAGAGATTATTGGAAAACATGTTCACGATGTGATTCCCACCACGAAAATTCATAAAACGGTCGAAATGAAAACACCCGCCATTGCTGACCCTTATTTTTTAGAAAATGCGACCCTCATTAGTACGCGGTACCCTATCTATGAAAAAGATGGAACGTTCTTTGGCGTGGTCGAGTACGATTTGTTTGATAACTATGATTTACTTAATAATTTTGTTAAAAAAATAGAAAGTCTCATAGGAATCATTCATTTGCTGTTCATCACAAAGTTTTTCCGGAAACAACCGCCGGAGTTGGGTCTTGGTGATTCGGAAAATTTCGCATCTTAGAAGAATATAACAACAAATAAACCTGCCTTTAATGGCAGGTTTATTTATAATTAGTCTCTAATGAAACGAATCTCTTATTAAATTAGATATTTTCTCTCTTTCTTCTTACTTGCTGGACCCTCATTGCCACTAATCCAGCTAGTAGTAGGGCAAGTCCCAATGCAGCATAATTGTACATTGATGTTGCAGTGTCTGGTAATGAATTATCTGTTGCGAATGCAGGACTCTTGCTGCCTTTATCAGCGGAATCTGATGTTGGGTGATCACTTCCGCCATCCCCAGGATTTTCAGTAGTGGTGTCATTACCAGTATCCCCGGGATTATCAGTAGGGTTATCATTACCGGTATCTCCTGGATTATCGCCAGGGTTAGTAGTACCGTCATCACCAGGATTTCCATTCCCAGGATCGTCTGTTTTCGATTTAATGTTATTAATTTCGATGACCTTTACTTTTTGGACGCCTTTACCATCCAAAACATAAACGGTATATCTTCCGTTCTCGGTAACATCAAACTGGTTATCCGTTATGTCAGTCCCATCGTTGGCAAAATCATCAATCGTTTTTTTACCAGCAAGCCATTTCATCTGTAGGACCTCTTCGGCATTGGTGGAAACTTTGATTGTCACTGGTCCATCTGTTTCCTCTGTTGGCGAAGCCGCTAAGTCAAGGGTGAAATCAGGTGCAGGTGCCTGTTTAATATTGTTGATATCGATGACCTTCACTTTTTCAAGCCCAGTGCCATCCTTAACATAAACGGTGTATTTATTATTTTCAGTTATATCAAATTTATTGTCAGTAATGTTTTCTCCTTGGTTAGTGAAATCTGCAACGGTTTTTTCGCCTTTTAGCCATTTCATTGCAATAACTTCTTTTGCCGTGGAAGAAACAGAAATTGTTACCTTTTCCGCTGGCTTTGTTGTTGATGGTGTTAGCGTAATATCAAAATCCTGTGGTGTAAAGGTTTTTAAAATATCATTTGCTAAACCAGCTAAGACTTGATGGCCGGTAGTATTTGGATGAATATCTCCAGGTAAGATTAATTCAGCTTGTCTTCCATTAAACGCGGAATAGGCATTAGCTATGTGGGCACCAAAGGTCTGCGCAAGAGGGTTAATAACCTGTGAATTAACAGCTGGGATAACTTTTTCACCAAGGTCATGTAAAGGACCAGCGCTGGTTCCAAATGGATTATATAGGTTGTAAAGAATAATTTGTGCATCAGGATTCACATTTTCAACCGTTGTGATTACTGCACCTAGATTTGCTGGTAATTTTGAAATAGCATTCAATAAAGCAGCGGTTGCTGCATTAATTTGGTCCTGAGTTGGCAGTACCGGCGGGTTAGCTTTTAATTGATCTAATATTACTTTTACTTCCGGAAGCGACAATAAATCATTATTTCCGATATCCAACGTAATCAAGTCAGCTTTTTTAATTGCATCCATATTCTCAGCGGTGCTCAATGCTGCTAATAAATCAGTAGTTTTCCAGCCAGGGGCACTAATATTTTTTGAGACCGTATATTCGTCAGTTCCAATTAGATAGGGAAATGCTTGTGAACGATCTTGAAGATTCCATCCGTATGTAATCGAATCCCCTAAGGCAACAATGGTTTTTTTATCGTTATTTTCGGCAAAAACAAACGAAGACAAGAAGGTATTTAGTGCCAGTATTAATACAAATAAAATCGACAACTTTTTAAAAATCAACAAAAATTCCCTCCAATTATGTAATTTTTTCCTACCAAAACTATTATAGTTTCATATTTTTTGAATATTCAACAATTACAATTCTACAAATTATGCAAAATGTCCTATGACATGGGTAATAGGGAGTGATTTCTGAGAGCGAAATATTCAAAAAAATTCGGTGTTATCTGTTAAAATAAGAATGGAAACGTTTTCGAAACTTAGAGAGGTGATTGTGGGATGAAACATCCATATTTAACGGAAGACCATGAAATTTTCCGCAAATCCTTACGAAAGTTTTTGGACAAAGAAGCATATCCCTTTTATGAACAGTGGGAGGAGAATCGCCTTATTCCTCGTTCCTTTTGGACAAAAATGGGGGAGCAGGGATTCCTTTGCCCTGATTTAGAGGAGAAATATGGAGGGAGTGGGGTTGACTGGGGTTTTTCCGTTGTCATTAATGAGGAACTCGAACGCGTAGGATCCGGATTAGTGGGGCTTGGACTTCACAGCGATATTGTCATTCCCTACATCACCGCCTTTGGAACAGAGGAACAAAAAAAGCGCTGGCTGCCAAGGTGTGCTTTGGGTGAGTTGATTACAGCGATTGCGATGACAGAACCAGGGACGGGTTCAGACCTGGCTAATATTAAAACAACCGCAAAACTTGATGGAAGTCATTATTTAGTAAATGGACAAAAAACGTTTATTACCAATGGAATTCAATCGGATTTAATCCTAGTTGCTTGTAAAACCGACCCGAATGCCAAGCCAAAACATAAAGGAATCAGCCTATTGATGGTAGAAAGAGGCACTCCCGGTTTTTCCAGAGGGAGAAAGCTGAACAAGGTTGGCTTGCATTGCCAGGATACTGCCGAACTTATTTTTGAAGATTGCAAGGTTCCAAAAGAAAATCTTATTGGTGAGGAAGGAAAAGGCTTCCTCCATATGATGGATAAACTACAGCAGGAGCGGCTTGTTGTGGCGATACAGGCCCAGAAAGCAGCAGAGGTAATGCTAAAACTAACAATAGATTATGTAAAAAGCCGTGAAGCTTTCGGAAAGTCCATCAGCCAATTCCAAAATACCCAGTTTAAAATCGCTGAGATGGCAGCCGACATTGAAATGGGCAGGGCCTTTTTAGATCAACTGATTGCAGAACATATCGAGAGTAAAAATGTTGTGACGAAGGTTTCAATGGCAAAATGGAAACTTACAGAAAATGCAAAGAAGATTGCCTCCGAATGTATGCAGCTGCACGGCGGCTATGGCTACATGGAAGAATATGAGATTGCGAGAAGATTCCGTGATATACAAGTTTCCAGCATTTATGCGGGGACGAATGAAATTATGAAAACAATTATTGCAAAAAAACTAGGATTATAGAAAAGAGGGGTCGATAATTGATGCGGGAAGTAGTTATTGTAGAAGGAGTTCGAACACCGGTTGGAAAAAGAAATGGAGTATTAAAGGAAATTCGTCCAGATGACCTGGCAGCATTTACATTAAAAGAATTAGTAAATCGAGCCGGGATAGACCCTGCCATTATTGATGATGTCATCCTTGGATGTGTCACACAGGTAAGTGAACAAGCAGGAGATATTGCCCGAGTCGCGGCATTGATTGCCGGATTCCCGATTGAAGTCCCAGGGACGACGATTGACCGCCAATGCGGTTCAAGCCAGCAGGCTGTTCATTTCGCTGCACAGGCCATCCTCGCGGGAGATATGGATGTCGTAATAGCTGGTGGTGTTGAAAGCATGTCCCGGGTGCCGATGGGGTCTAGCTATAAAGGAGCTGGAGACCCTTTCAGCCCCAATTTAAGAAAACGATTTGAGATGATTCACCAAGGGCTTTCTGCAGAGCGGATTGCTGAAAAATATGGTTTTACCCGAAAGGAGCTTGATCAATTTTCACTCGAAAGTCACGAAAAGGCATTGCGTGCACAAGCCGAGGGCCATTTTGCCAGTGAAATTTTTCCACTTGAAGTAACACTTCCTGATGGCACATCAGCGGTTATTAGGGATGACCAAGGGCCAAGAAGAGGAACTTCTTTAGAGGCACTTGCCGGACTAAAAACCTCCTTTGTTGAGGATGGGGTTATTCATGCGGGAAATTCCAGTCAAATCAGCGATGGCGCAGCAGCCCTTTTACTTATGTCCCGAGAAAAGGCAGAGGAGCTGGGGTTAAAACCTCGCTTCCGCGTTCATACCCGTGTTGTCGTTGGATCGGATCCAACCTTGATGCTGACAGGGCCAATCCCGGCCACCCAAAAGGCATTGGAAAAATCAGGTCTATCCATTGATGATATTGATATTTTTGAGGTCAACGAAGCGTTTGCACCAGTAGCAATGGCCTGGTTAAAAGAAACAGGTGCGGATCCGGCCAAGTTGAATCCAAATGGAGGTGCGATTGCTTTGGGTCATCCATTGGGCGCCAGCGGGGCACGGTTAATGGTGACAATGATACATGAGCTTGAACGTTCAGGCTGCCGTTATGGTCTGCAGACAATGTGTGAAGGGCATGGTATGGCAAATGCGACGATTATTGAAAGATTAGACTAATATTCTGGAGGAGATTGTATGGGAACGACGATTGGCAAAGTTTTCGATTTGACGGTTAAAAAGTTTCCGAATAAGGAAGCGATTTTTGATGTAAGAAAAAATGTTCGTTTCACTTATAAAGAATGGAACGAGCGGATCAACAGCCTTGCGGAAGCACTCATAATGGGAGGGGTTAAAAAAGGCGACCGCGTCTCGACTTTTCTATTTAATACGGAAGAATTAGGGACTGCCTTTTTTGCCTGTGCGAAAATCGGTGCCGTCTTCAATCCGATTAATTTTCGGTTAACTTCTGAGGAAGTTGCTTATATTTTAGTAGATGCCTCCCCAAAGGTTGTTCTTTTTGAAAAAGCTTTAGAGCCTATCATCGCCAACATCGAGAACCGTTTCCCAGCCATCTCCTTCTGGTATATTGATGAAGATACGCCCATCTATGCAAAAAACTTTCATGAACAGCTTGGTGCGGTTTCATCCGAACTTGTACAGGTGGAAGTTGATGAAAATGATCTATATGCGATTATGTACACAAGCGGGACAACGGGCAGACCGAAAGGGGTTATGCACAGTCATCGGAATATGATTGAGCAGAGTATGCTGGTGATTGCAGCAAAGAAATATGAAGCGATGGATGTCGGGCTGGTGACCGCGCCGATGTTCCATTGTGCGGAACTTCATTGCGCTTTCCTGCCAAGGGTTCATTTGGGATACCGTAATGTGATTCTGCACCAATTTAATCCCCAAAAAGTTCTTGAATTAATCAGTCAGGAAAAAGTCACGAAATTTTTTGCTGCTCCAACAATGTGGAATATGCTTCTTCAAGAGGATTTGAGCCAATATAACCTTAGAAGCTTGAAGCTTGGTTTATATGGAGCTGCTCCAATGGCGCCTTCCCTTGTCCATGCCTGCCACGACCGCTTGGGAATATCCCTCGTACAGGCATATGGAATGACTGAGATGGGCCCGGCGATTTCCTTTTTATCTGAAAGTGACCAACTGCGGAAAGTGGGCTCTGCAGGCCAGGCCTGCTTAAATCATGATATTCGGGTTGTCCGTCCAAGAGAGGATGGTCCATCCGATCCGGATGATATTCTGCTTCCAGGCGAACCTGGTGAAATTATTGTTCAGGGATCGTGTATGATGCTTGGCTATTTTGGCCGGGAGGAGGCGACAGAAAAAGCAATGTATAAGGGCTGGTACCACTCAGGAGATATTGGCTATATGGATGAAGAGGGCTATCTTTTTGTAAATGATCGTGTGGATGACATGATTATCAGCGGCGGGGAAAATATTTACCCGCGCGAGGTAGAAGATATTTTACATGCTCATACGGGAGTGCTGGATGTCGCAGTGGTCGGGCAGCCGGATGACCGCTGGGGTGAGACGGTAACTGCTTTTGTTGTGAAAAAAGATGCCGCTGTCAACGAACAAGAGTTGGATGATTACTGTAAAAACAGCGACAAATTAGCAAACTATAAACGGCCGAGAAAGTATGTTTTCTGTGAGGTGCTGCCGCGGAATGCCAGCGGGAAAATTCAAAAGTTTATATTACGGAAAAAGTTAGAGGAACTGTTTGCTCAAGGGGCTTTGGGAAAAGCTCAGCGATAATAAAAAAGGTTGTCAAAAAGTCGCTGCGCTTTTTGACAACCTTTGATTTAAAAGAAATGATGAAAAATAGCGGTAATCGACCGGACTATAAGGTGAAAAAGCCCTACAATTAATCTCCATATCAGACCTAATATCCCCTCAAAGATACACTCAATGATTTCTTCAAATACATAATGACGGATTTTTTTCTTGTGTTTTTTCTTTTCTTTAAATGGTTTCATCTGTGATGCCCTCTTTAGGTCTTTGATTTACTTATATTGTAATGGATTGTCTCATTAAAAAAAATACCCATTAATTGTAACTTTAATCCACTTCAAGTGCTGTCCAAAAAAAGCTCCTTATATGACTATAGAATTCGATGCTCAAAAACTCGTATAATGGAAATACGAGTTTTTTTAATAGAAAGGAGTGACTAAGTTTGTTTCAACAAGCTCTTCCTATATTAGAAACGTATTTCGGGTACAAATCCTTTCGTAAGGGTCAAGAGCAGGCGATCCGCTCTGTATTAGAGGGAAATAATACGATTTGTGTAATGCCGACCGGAGGCGGTAAATCGATTTGCTATCAAATCCCAGCAATGGTGCTTCCGGGAACGACCATCGTCATTTCTCCGCTGATTTCCTTAATGAAAGACCAAGTCGATGCCCTTATCCAGGCAGGAATTCCTGCAACATTTATCAACAGTTCCCTAAGCTATAACGAAGCAAATGAGCGAATTCGGGAATCTAAGCAGGGGAAGTACAAGCTTTTATATATAGCACCAGAGCGCATGGAATCTCAGGAATTCATTGAGGACCTTAAACAAATGGAAATTCCGTTAGTAGCTGTTGATGAAGCCCACTGTATTTCACAATGGGGACATGATTTCCGGCCGAGTTATCGCCATATACAACAAATGGTAAATAACCTTCCGCAGAAACCTATCGTCCTTGCTTTGACGGCAACAGCAACCCCAAAAGTTCGCGAAGATATTTGCACACTGCTTAAAATTGATGAAGAGAACACAGTGATGACAGGTTTTGAACGGGAGAACCTCTCTTTTTCTGTTATTAAGGGACAGGATCGTTTTAAATTTCTCATTGATTATATTAAAAAGAATGAAAAGGAAGCCGGGATTATTTATGCCGCAACCAGGAAGAATGTCAACCAGCTTTATGAAAAATTAAAGAGAGAAAACATAGAGGTTGCACGGTACCATGCGGGGATGGGAGATGTGGAACGCGCCCAAGAGCAGGATCGATTTTTGGAGGATAAAGCCTCCGTGATGGTTGCAACATCAGCATTTGGAATGGGAATAGATAAGAGCAATATAAGATACGTCCTCCATTTTCAGCTTCCAAAAAACATGGAAAGCTATTATCAAGAAGCCGGGCGTGCAGGACGAGACGGTCTTGATAGTGAATGTATTCTTCTGCATTCCTCACAGGATGTGCAAATTCAGCGCTTCCTGATTGACCAATCAAGTGACCGCAGCCGAATGACGCGGGAATTAGAAAAACTGCAGCAGATGGTGGATTACTGCCACACCGAAAACTGCTTACAGGAATTTATTTTACATTATTTCGGGGAAACCGAAACAGAACCATGCGGCAGATGCGGAAATTGCTTAGATTCCCGTTCAAGTGTGGATGTTACGAAGGAAGCACAAATGGTGCTCTCATGTATTATCCGGATGGGGCAGCGTTTCGGAAAAACACTGATCGCCCAAGTGTTAACAGGCTCGAAAAATAAAAAAGTAACCGATATGGGCTTTAACACGCTTTCTACATTTGGAATCATGAAGGACCAAAGTGTGAAAGATATCGGTGATTTCATAGAGTTTTTGATTTCTCAAGATTTAATTGCCATTGAACAAGGAACCTTTCCGACACTTTATGTTCCGCCAAAAGGTAAAGAGGTTCTTTTGGGAAAACATCAAGTTCATCGCAGGGAAATTGTTACCGTCAAACAAGTATCCAAGAGCGACCCATTATTTGAAGTACTACGTGAGGTCAGAAGAAAAATTGCAGAAGCAGAAAAAGTACCGCCATTTGTCATTTTTTCAGATGCAGCGTTAAAGGATATGTGCGCCAAAGTGCCGAAATCCAGTGATGCTTTTTTACAGGTTAGCGGTGTTGGTGAAATGAAACTGCAAAAGTATGGTCTCGATTTTATTCAGGCAATTCGTGAGTTTTGTGAGATGAATCCCGAATATCAAAGTGAGCTCACAACCGAAGCGAAGCCAGCAAAAAAGTCTCTCAAAAAGACGTTAGGTGATTCCCATTTAGAAACGCTTAAACTTCATCAAAACAACCTATCTTTAAAAGAGATTGCAAAACAGCGAGATTTATCTATTAGTACCATCGAAAACCATTTAATTCAATGTGCACAGCAGGGATTAGGGGTTGAGTTTTCAACGATTATTCCTCCTGAATACGTTCCGTTATTGGAAAAAGCGGTAGAAGAAGCAGGCCGCGAGCGCTTAAAGCCGATTAAGGAGCTTCTACCTGACGAAGTCAGCTATTTCATGATTAAGGGCTATCTTTATTTCATGAGTAAAGAAAAATAATCATATAGCTTTTTGTCGATATTTCCCGGGAATTTGAAAATAATGTAGATTTGAGGGGCCGCAAAAATAATCATTTGCGGCCTTTTGGGTCATGGTTTTCTTGCTAAGAGAATATCTTATGTTAGAATGGGAAAGGTTTTGAAAGACTGATAGTAAGGAGATTTATCATGCCAAATATGAAGAAAATCACCCCAATGTTTGATCCGTGGGAAGCTTATTTAGATGTTGAGCAATATGGAAAACTTTTGTTAAGTAATATTGAATTCACGACAACGACCCTTTGTAATATGCGCTGCGAGCATTGTGCAGTTGGATATACCTTACAGACAAAGGACCCAGAGGCACTTCCGCTTGAATTGCTCCTGCAACGGTTAGAGGAAATTCCGATGTTAAGATCGCTAAGTATCACGGGCGGGGAGCCGATGCTTTCTCTTTCTTCGGTGAAAAATTATGTGGCGCCAATTTTAAAATATGCTCATGAACGCGGTGTTCGAACACAGATTAATTCCAATTTAACATTGGATTTAGATCGTTATGAATTAATCATTCCACACCTGGATGTATTACATATATCACACAACTGGGGAACGATAGATGACTTTGTAGAAGGAGGCTTTGCCAGAATGGAAAAGCAGCCTGATTACAGTCAACGAGAAAAATATTTTGAAAGAATGATAGAAAACAGTCGTGAAATCGTAAAGGCGGGAGTAATGGTATCGGCGGAAACGATGTTGAATAAACGGACCCTGCCACATTTAGAAAAAATCCACCGGCAAATTGTTGAGGAAATGCATTGTCAACGTCATGAAGTGCACCCGATGTACCCCAGTGATTTCGCAAGCAATCTCGAGACATTAACACTGGATGAAATTAGGGCGGCGATCCATCATTTACTAGACATTAGAGATGAAAATGTGTGGATGCTGTTTGGGACGCTGCCATTCTATCCTTGCAGTCATAACCAAGCGGATTTGGATCTTTTGCGGCGCCTTTACGAAAGCAAGAATGTTACCGTGAGAAATGATCCTGACGGCCGTTCACGTCTAAATGTAAACATTTTTAACGGTGATATTATTGTCACAGATTTTGGCGATACCCCGGCGCTTGGAAATATTCAAACGACAAGGCTTGAAGATGCCTATCAAGCTTGGCAAGCTTCAAGTATCGCAAATGAATTAAATTGTCACTGTCCGGCTGTTTCATGCCTTGGTCCGAACATCTTAGTGAAGAACAGTTATTATAAAGAGCTTGATTTTACTACTTTAGATGCGAAAATAGCAAAATAGCTATTAGAAAAGGCCGTATGTTTTCACATGCGGCCTATGCTGTATGCTTTAAAAACTTTGGCTGATAGTGGACAGCGGCAAATAAAATCAACCCACTAATAATAAGTAAGGCGCTTGTACTGATGAATACGGCGGAATATCCAAAGGTTCCGGAAATAAAACCACCGAGCATCGGGCCGATAATATTTCCAAAAAAACGAAAGCTTGTATTATAACCAAGCACTTCTCCTTGCATTGCAATCGGTGCCTCTTGCCGGATATAAGCAATTCGGGTCGGAACAACGCCGCCGATCAAAACGCCAAGAACAAAACGGATGAAAACTAGCTGCCAAAATTGTGTGACAGCCGCCCCTGGTAAATAGATGAACCCTGCCGCCAAGAGGAGGATGATTAAGATTTTCGTATATCCGTACTTGTCCGAGATTTTCCCCCATCTTTTCGTCATCATCAAGTTTCCTAGGCCAGCAGCGGAGAAGGCAATTCCTGAATACAATGCGACATTTGTTTTTCCATGCAGGTCACTGACAAATAAAGAGAGAATCGGCTGAACACTAAAATGAGCAATCTGTTCAAGCGATGAAAGTAATATAACCGTAAGAAAAACAGGGTTTTTTACGATATGCATTAAAACCTCTTTACTTGAGTAATGAGATTTCGTGCTTTTGCTGGTTTCAATGCGGAACTCTTTGGTGAAAATAACCAACAGAGCTGATATGAAAATGGAAATAGATGTCCATTTAAATGAGGTTGCATATCCAAGTGAATCCGCTAGAACGCCCCCAAGCATGGGCCCCAATAACGAGCCGGTAATACTGCCTGTCTGAAGTGTCCCCAATACTCTTCCAGCGATTTTTTTGGCGTCTGTGTTGAAATGTATGCCTGGGACATGGAAATAATACCAGAGAAAAACCCCATGAAGAAGCGGAGCATAAATAATTGAAAAACAGACTGAGCAAATCCCATTAGTAAGATGGAGGTTCCCATACCTACTCCAGAATAAATGAGAATTTTTTTCCTGCCAAACCGATCGCCAACTTTCCCCCAAATAGGTGAAAAGATAAAAGCGGACATAAAGGTGATTCCAAAAGTTAATCCAGACCAGTGTTGTACATACCTTTCTGAAAAGTTCCCCATCGACTCAATATATAGTGAAATAAAAGGCAACACCATCGTCATACTGCCGCCAACAAAAAAGTTGGCAAACCACATAATCCTTAGGTTTCGCTTTGCAGCTTCCTGTTGATACACGATAAATAGCACTTCTTTCTAAAAATATTTCGTTTATCTAAATATTATAGTGCCGAATTAAATTTTATTACAGTTAAAATTCAATTAGAAAAGGACGTCCTAATTGCTAAGGCAAAATCCATATTACCGTTTGCGAAAGGTCTTCATGGGAGGGATGAAGGCCAAAAGTCTGAGGGTGCATGTTGGAAAAGGTCTTCATAGGAGGGATGAAGACCAAAAGTCTGAGGGTACATGTTGGAAAAGGTCTTCATGGGAGGGATGAAGACCAAAAGTCTGAGGGTACATGTTGGAAAAGGTCTTCATGAGAGGGATGAAGGCCAAAAGTCTGAGGGTACATGGTGGCAAAGGTCATCATAGGAGGGTTGAAGACCAAAAGTCTGATGGTACACGGTGGAAAAGGTCTTCATGGAAGGGATGAAGACCAAAAGTCTGAGGGTACATGGTGGCAAAGGTCATCATAGGAGGGATGAAGATCAAAAGTCTGAGGGTAAAAAATTATTCTATTAGAAATATTCAAAACACTATTGACAATTTGGTAATAGGAGTTAAAATAAGTTTATTATAAAAACTAGATTCATATAATATTGCGTTCTCTTATCAAGAGTGGCAGAGGGACTGGCCCGATGATGCCCAGCAACCGTTCCTAATTGGAATTGGTGCTAAATCCTGCAAAACAATTACTTGTTTTGAAAGATAAGAGAGGAGAAATCTCTTTTTACTAGTGATTTAAACCTCTCTTTTTAGAGAGGTTTTTTTATTTTAAAAAAGAGACCCTCCATCTTGGTATAGGACAGCAATAGAAAAAGGGGGAGCATTTCGATGAGGAAAAATCTATTAAAAAGTACACTCGTTTCAGCACTAGCAGCTACATTACTATTATCAGGCTGTGCTTCAGGGAGTACGACAAAGCAAGCAAGCGGAGACAAAAATGTTTCATTAAAAGGTGTACCAGCTGTATATGCGAAGGGAAATCATTTTAAAATTAAGGTCATCCGTAAAATCGGTGGAGACGATCATACAGCACAATTTTTAGCTGGTGCCAAGCAAGAAGGGGAAGCACTTGGCTTCCAAGTCGACGTATTTACCGCTAATGGCGATACAGCTAAATTCCATGATGCGATTAACCAAGCATTGGACCAAAACTATGATGGTTACATTATTTCTCATGGAGATGATGATGCAACCGTCAATGATGTGAAGAAGATTGTTGAAAAAGGGAAAAGCGTTGTTACCTTCGACTCAAATCCAAAAATTGCGGATGTGGATGGTGTCACGTTAACTTCTCAAGATGATGAAAAGTTAGCGCAATTAACCCTTGATCAATTAGTAAAAGAAACAAACGGAAAAGCCAATATTGCCTATCTTTGGGTCGACGGATTCCCGGCAATGGTTAGAAGAAATAAGATTTACCAAGATGTTCTTAAGAAAAATCCTGTATTAAAGAAGTGGACCGTTTTGGTGTAGCGGCTGCTGATACAAGTGTCCAAACGCAAAATGCAGTTGCCGCAATGTTAAATAAATATCCAAAAGGAAAATTAGATGCGATTTTTGCCACATGGGATGCCTTCGCGATTGGTGCCGCACGTGCTCTTAAAGAAGCAGGACGTGAAGAAGTGAAAATCTATGGAATTGACGTTTCAAACTCTGATTTACAAGAAATTCAGCGTCAAGGCAGTGCTTGGAAATATACTGCTGCCGTTGACCCTAAATTGATTGGTGCAGTCGATATGAGAATTTTAGCTAAAAAACTAGCAAAAGAGGAAACACCAAAAAAATATGACCTTGAAGCATCGCTTGTATCACAAAGTGATCTGCAAAAGTCCAAGCAGCCAGTAAACATGGTAAATCTTGCAGAAATCATCCCTGGATGGGGTCAATCTACTGCATTTGAAGAGGATTGGATGAAGACACTAAAAGATCATTACAAGAAATAATGCAGTTCTGATCACACTCTCTTTTTCAGATGATGAAGAGAGTGTTTTCTTGAAAGGGGGAGACCATTTTGGCGAAGACAACACTAGAAATGAAAGACATATCAATTGAGTTCCCCGGGGTAAAAGCATTAAATCATGTTCATTTTACAATGGAAACAGGAAAAGTCCATGCTTTGATCGGGGCGAATGGGGCTGGTAAATCAACTTTAATGAAGGTTCTTTCCGGTGCTTACAGCCACTATACAGGTGAAATAGCGATAAATGGCCAGAAGCAGGACATTCGCTCGCCGAAAAAAGCACAGGATGCGGGAATTCAAATAGTTTATCAGGAAGTAGATACTGCACTTATCTCCTACTTAACGGTTGCCGAAAATATTATGTTGCTTGAAACGGTTCACAGCATGGGTAAAAAGCAGTTGATTAAATGGACAGAGCTCCATGAAAAAGCGGCTGCAATATTAGCAGGCATGAATATTGAAATTTCTACGAAAAAGCTAGTAAGCGAACTGACACTCGCGGAAAAACAAATGGTCCTAATTGCACGGGCGATCTCCCAGCAATGTGAATTTTTGATTTTAGACGAGCCGACAGCACCATTAAGCCATACCGAAACAACAGAGCTGTTCCGAATCATCCGAGATCTGCAAAAACAAAATGTCGGGATTATTTTTATCTCCCACCGCCTTCCGGAAATATTTGAAATCTGCGATGAAATTACCATTATGAGAAACGGCGAATGGGTCGCGACCGAAAGAATAGCAGATACCACGCAAAATAAAGTTGTGGAGAAAATGCTGGGTCAAAAATTGGAGGAGCAGTTCCCCGAACTGCATACTCAAATTGGAAACACTGTACTTGAGGTAAACAGCCTTTCAGACCAAGATAAAATACGCGATTTATCATTACATGTCAAATCGGGAGAAATTGTCGGGATTGCTGGTTTAGTAGGGGCAGGAAAAACCGAGCTGTGTAAGGCGTTGTTTGGATCGGAAAAATTGACCACAGGTGAAATTATTTTACATGGCAAAAAGCTGAAATTGCGCAGTCCACATGATGCAGTGGTAAATGGAGTAGCGTTAGTGCCGGAGGAAAGGCGCAAAGAGGGGATTCTAGTCCTTGAGTCCGTTGAAACGAATTTAACCGCTGCAAATTTAAACCGATTTACAAAAGTATTTGGTTTTGTTGATCGAAAAAAAGAGAAGGAAAATGCTAAACAATTCATCCAACGCCTCGGAATTAAAACGCCATCAGAGGATACCAAGGTACAAAACCTTTCTGGAGGGAATCAGCAAAAAGTTGCGATTGGGAAATGGCTTGTTGCTGAAGCAGATGTTTATATTTTTGACGAACCTACTAAAGGGGTAGATGTCGGGGCAAAGAAGGATATCTTCGATTTAATTGCGGAATTGGCGAAACGCGGGAAAGCCATCCTTTATGCAACATCAGAGTTATCTGAAATCATCGGCATCACGAATCGGGTCTATTGTTTATATGATGGACAGGCGGTAAAAGAATTGGAAACAAAATCAACAACAGAAGAAGAGCTTTTATTCTATTCAACAGGAGGCAGGTAATAATGGAAGCAAAAATACAATCAAAGCCACAAGAGAAAAAAACATTTGACCTGTTTCAGTTTTTTTATAAATATGGAACAATCATCACGATTGTTGCCTTAATCATTATTTTTTCGGCTGCTAATTCTAATTTTATTCAAGGAAGCAATATCGTTAATATCCTTCGTTCGATTTCAATTGTGACGATTATTGCAATTGGGATCACAATCTCGTTATCCGTTGATGGGTTTGACTTATCGGTTGGGTCCGTCGCATCGCTTTCCAATGCTATCGTGATTTCGATGTTTGTTTGGTTTTCACAAAATACATTGGTTGCGATTATCTCAGCAATTGCCGCTTCTATTGTGGTCGGGGCCGTGAATTCCTTCATGATTGTAAAAATGCGGATTCCAGATATGCTGATGACGTTGGCAACAATGTTTATCATTCAAGGGACAGCGTTAACCTATACAAAAGGGGCAACCGTTTCGCAAAACATGGTGATGCCGGATGGCACAATGGCAGAAGGTCTCATTAGTCCATTTTTTGCAAAAATTGGTGAGGTTCCGTGGATCATTATTATCATGGCTGTGGCGGTTTTAGTTGTTCATATTTTTTTAAACTATACGAAACATGGACGCTACATGTATGTAATTGGCGGGAATAAGGAGGCAGCGAGGCTTTCGGGGATTCCGGTTAATAAGTATAAGGTGGCAGCCTACCTGCTTTCAGCTCTTTTTGCTTCGATTGGCGGGATTGTTCTTGCCTCTCGTGTCATGACATCGGAGATCAATTCCGGGGCTCCATATTTGATGGACTCGGTTGCTGCAGCATTTATTGGATTTTCTGTTCTTGGTGCAGGGAAAGCGAATGCCTTTGGAACTTTTATCGGAGCTGTTTTGATTGGGATTCTTCAAAACGGACTCGTTATGTTGTCTGTTCCTTATTATGCAATGGATATCGTTAAAGGAACTGTGTTAGCTTTTGCGCTAGCGATTACGTACTATAAGCAAAAAGCATAGATGATTGTATTTGACCTTTTCGTGTTGGCGAAGAGGTCTTATTTTTTTATAAATTGGCACAATAAGGGGATAGGAAGGATTGTTGTGGAAAACTATGAGGTGTTTTTGCGCAGTAAAAACTGGATTGACAATGATTTGGATGCAAGGTACATCAATGTAAACCATCCCTATGCCATTTTAGTTTCCGGTGAGGAAGGCCAGGTTACCTTAAGAGGGAATACAGGTGATGATAACGGACAGAACGGGGAAGAGATTTTCAGTTTCAATTCTTTGAGAGAGCTCCAGGAATGGTTTGAAAACAATATTGGCGAGTGACTTTTCTACTGGGGAAAGCCGCTGGTCTTGCAAGGGGTCGATGAAGGACGAAATTGTTGAAGAAATGGTGAAAACGTCCTTCATAAGAGGGATGAAGGACGAAATTGTTGGAGAAAAGGTGAAAACTGTCCTTCATAAGAGGGATGAAGGCCGAAATTGCTGAAGAAATGGTGAAAACGACTTTCATAAGAGGGATGAAGGCCGAAATTGCTGGAAAAATGGTGAAAACGTCCTTCATGAGGTTGATGAAGGCCGAAATTATTGGAAAAATGGTAGAAACGTCCTTCATAAGAGGGATGAAGGCCGAAATTGTTGGAAAAATGGTAGAAACGTCCTTCATAAGAGGGATGAAGGACGAAATTGTTGGAAAAATGGTGAAAACGTCCTTCATGAGGTTGATGAAGGCCGAAATGGTTGGAAAAATGGTGAAAACGTCCTTCATAAGAATTGAAGATTGCTTATTCACATAATTTTGATTTAAACTGTAATTTATCTGAATGTTAAAGGATAAATGGAGAGATTGAATGGAAAATCGAGCATCACAAACCTATGAAATTATGGAAGTATGTCTTCTTGCAGGGAAAATCATGCTCCAGAGCGGCGGGGAGACCTATCGGGTAGAAGATACCATGATGCGAATTGCCGCTGCCTTTGGAATAGAAAATTCCCATAGTTATGTAACGCCAACAGGGATCATTTTTTCAGCAGAAGGATCGGAACCTACGAAGACAAAACTTATTCGGATCTCTGAAAGATCCACTGATTTAAAAAAAGTCGCGATGGTCAACAGTATTTCACGCAGAATTAGCAGCGGGGAAATAGGTCCAAAAGAAGCGCTAAAATTACTAAAGGAGCTTAACTCGTTAACCTTAACGTTTCCGTTCATGGTTCAAGTGGCGGCGGCTTCCATGGCAAGCGGCTGTTTTATGATTATGTTTAACGGGGGCTGGAATGATTTTATCCCGGCGATGATCGCAGGCGGTCTTGGCTATTTAAGCAATATTTACTTTCACCGTTTTGTACCCATTAAGTT
The DNA here is from genome assembly GCF_030938565.1 of Bacillus salipaludis. GTDB lineage: Bacteria > Bacillota > Bacilli > Bacillales > Cytobacillaceae > Neobacillus > Neobacillus salipaludis_A. The sequence goes on from NZ_JAVGVR010000001.1 coordinate 1,235,036, forward strand.
CTTTTCTGAGTTCCTTGCTTCCTTTGTAATTGGTCTGCTGTCCTTCTTATTTGTAAAATTAGGAATCGGTCATGAGTTGGATAAGATTATCATTGGCTCTGTTATGACCTTGGTTCCCGGACTATTAATTACCAATGCTATCAGAGATTTGATGGCCGGCCATTTAGTGTCAGGACTATCAAAAGGGGCCGAAGCATTTCTAACAGCGTTTGCTATCGGATCAGGTATTGCAATCGTCCTGTCATTTTTATAAAAGCAAGGAGGGCAGAGGATGAATATTTTAGCACAATTAATTACAAGTTTTATTGCGACGGGTGCTTTTGGAATCATCTTTAATGCTCCCAAAAATACGTTAATTAAATGTGGTCTGATTGGCATGGGAGGCTGGCTTATTTACTATGTCATAGAAGATTATTTTGGAGATGCAGTTTTAGCGACTTGGATTGCAACAATATTTATTGCCGTGGTGAGTCATGTACTTGCGAAATTTTACAAGACCCCCGTGATTATTTTCAGCGTAGCCGGGATTATTCCTCTCGTTCCCGGAGGACTTGCTTATGATGCGATGCGTAATTTTGTGGAAAATGATTATAACCAGGCTTTAGGAAATGCAGCCAATGTATTGATGCTATCAGGAGCAATTGCTTTTGGTTTGATTTTTTCAGAAGTACTAAACCAGGTGATTCGAAAAATAAAACTTCAAAGGATGAAGCTTCGAGGATAAATTCTTTTGCTATAAAAATGGCAAAGGCAGAGGACGAATGCCCTCTGCCTTTTTTGCTTTAACCCTCTGTGGGGTTGTTATCGTAACTTGTGAATGGTTGCCAATGATATCAGCCATCGCAAGGTAAAAATTTATTTAGATATGATTGTTTTTATATACCAATTGCCGCGGTTACTGTTCCACTGATGGTTTTCCCTAAACGACGTAAGCCCTACCTCTCTTACATCCTTACGGCTCCGAAGCCGATCCAGTGTGAATAGTTTCTATTAAAACATAAGCAGAATGCCAGAAAAAATTCTTACATTGCGTTCTTTTCTAAATTCCAAGTTACATAATTTGTAAAGCACAAGACATTATTTTACAGGTGAATGTTGTTTTTGTCAAATATAAATTTGAAAAAGGCTGCTGGAACCATTATTCAGCCTTACTATGAGATAGGAGTCCTGTCTTAAGTGTGACCCAATAACTGAACACAATCACCCCAATTAGACCCAGGCTAATAAAGACCCCCATCCTTTGTGTGGCATGAAGAAGACCACCTGAGACTGCTATAATGATTAAGGCAATTCCTAAATAGGAGGTAAATGGATATCCAAACATTTTAAATGTTTTTGAGGTATCGCTTTTCCGCAATTTAATTTGGGACGAAAGAATAATCGTCCAGTTTAAAATCAGCATCACACCTGCCGCCGTTGTAATGTACTCGTATATTTTTCCCGGTAAAATAAACGATAGACCAAGGGAGGCGGCTAAAGCAATACCAGTTAAAAACAATGCTTTCACCGGAGTACCTCGCCCGTTTTTCTTTGCCAATCCTTTCGGTGCATCGCCATCTTGAGCAAGAGAGATCAAGATATTGGTCACGGAAAAAAGTGCACCAATCATGGTTGAAAATGCAGCACTAATAATAATGAAATTAAGAATGGTATCAATAAAAGGAATATGGAAAACGGATAAGGAAGTAACAAAAGGGCTTTTGGATTCATTGATTTTCGTCCACGAAACTATATAAAGGACAAAGAAAATCGATAAAATATATACAGATACAAGGGCGATCAGCATGCTGCTGCCGGCCTTTGGCACTTCTTTGCGATTTTTCAATTCATTTGATGCAATTCCCATGATCTCTATTCCGCCAAAGGAAAAAAACACAAAGATTAAAGCAGACCACATTCCTTTCATTCCTGTTGGCAGCATATGATGAAAGTCAGTAAATCCCCTTAATGGAGTTGTTGGCGGGGATATGAAATGAAATAACAGAAAGGCACCAAAAAGAATGAAAATTACGAGCGTAGATAATTTAATCATCGCAAACGTCGATTCAATTTTTCCAAAGTTTTTAACCCCTAATAAATTGATTCCAAAGGCAATGACAACATAGGCAACGGTAAAAATCCACAAGGCTATGTGGGGAAACCAAAAACGGGTGAAGGTTCCAAGCGCGACTGCCTCGCTTGACATAATAAACACACCAGATAGCCAATACATCCATCCCGAAATAAACCCCATTGAGTTCCCGAAGGCATTTTTCGCGTAGGTTCGAAACGAGCCGGGCTGAGGGTCCCTGACGGTCATTTCTGCAAGCGCGCTAAAAACAAAAAAGGCCGTAAACCCGGCAATTAAGTAATTAAATAAAATGGAAGGACCGGCTGTTTTAATGGATAGACCCGTTCCAAGAAAAAAGCCAGCTCCGATGACCGAACCAATTCCAAGAAGAGAAAGCTGCCACCAAGCGAGTTCAGAGGATTTTCCCTTTTCCTGATTTTCTAACTTTTTATGGGCGACCGTCTGCTTTATCACCTGATCATTGTGCATATTAACTCCCCTTTCTGACATCATATTTCGCTGATAGCATTCCCTGTATGAGGCTTTTCATTTAAAGGAATAAGCTTTTAGGAACTATATTTTGTATATACCCAAAAGTTTTCCTCTAAAGCGACTTAGGAGAGATACTTTTTAAAAATAAAAACCAGTGCAGATTTTCCAATGATATAATATCCTTAGAAAAATAAGGAAAGTGGATGGTTATAGAAATCCTAGAAGAAGGTAGAAGTGCCTTCTTTTTAGGTGGAAAAGGAGAGGGACACATGCTGTTTTTTCGAAGGCTGTTTCTAACAGCTTCCCGGTATCGATACCGGACTGTCCTCATTTTTACTATTCTTTTTATTTTTATCAACGCTGAGGTTATGAGGGTTATTGAGCCTAAAACCTTTGAAAATACTTTGCATGCCGTATGGTGGATTTTAACAACGATGACCACTGTCGGGTATGGAGATGTCTATCCGTCTACCACCTTAGGGAGAATCTGGGCAATGGTTATTGTTTATACGGCGGGTATTGGTTTATTTGGAACGGTGATTGGGCTGATTGTCGATAGCTTATCCCAAATCAAAAAAATGAAGGAGGAAGGAAGAATGGCATTCAGAGGGGAGGATCATTTCGTTATTATTGGCTGGACAACAAAAAGTAAGAATACCATCCAAGAACTTTTTCTAGGCGGCCCCAAAACGGAGATTGTCCTGATTGATGAGTTAGAGAAAACACCGTATGAACATGAACGGTTTCATTATATTCAAGGAAGTCCTACGGATGAAGAGACATTAAGAAAAGCGAAGATTGAAAAATCGAAAGCTGTCTTGTTATTTGCTCCGGATGGGGTTACGAATCCGGATTTGGCTGATGGGAAAACCTTGCTTGTTGCCTCTTCCATTGAACGATATGATGAGGGCACGGAAAAAAATATTTATACGATTGCAGAGATTTTGAATGAAAAGCATGTGGGTAATTTTGAACATGTCAAAATCGATGAATTTATTTTATCGCATGAATCGGTCTCTAATTTGATGGCGAAGTCTGCTCAGAATAAGGGAGCAAGTTATCTGTTTACGCAATTGTTGAGCCGCCAGGATGGGGATGAAGGCAGTGATCTTTGGGAGGTAGACGTTAAACCGGAATGGAGAACGTACGGTGAGGCTTACGAATCCCTTAAGGAAGCGGGGGCACAGCTTATTGCTGATCGAAAGGATTTAAACATTCTAAAAAAATGGAACGAGCCGATTCCAAAAGAGGCCAGGTTATTTGTGATCTGTGATCGAAAAACATTTCAAAAGCTTTAAGAGAAGGTGGAAGGACAAATTTATGTACCGGGTTAGTTAAAGTGTCCTTCCAAAGCAGGTGGAAGGACAAAAATAGAAGCAAGCCCAGTAAAAATGTCCTTCCAAAGCAGGTGGAAGGACAAAAAAAGAAGCAAGCCAGTAAAAATGTCCTTCCAAAGCAGGTGGAAGGACAAAAAAAGAAGCAAGCCAGTAAAAGTGTTCTTCCAAAGTAGCTGGAAGGACAAAAATTGAAAAAGGTCCATTAAAAATGTCAATCAAAACTAGTACGTCAAACATCCAGCAATCACAAGCCCAATTGAAACCGATAAAAACATCAGAAAAAGTCCGACTGCTTGATTATCTTCTTCAATACTTTGCGTAACATTGAAACGGGGCGTGAGCCATTCCGCTAAATAAAACACAATAATCTGTGCCAATATTCCAACTGCACCCCACAAAGCCATATCCGTAAGGGAAATAGAATTGGCAACAGTTGAATATAGAACAATTGCAAGGCCTAAGAGTCTTCCTCCGAGCACATAACTGGCTGCTTTATTTCCTTTTGCCATTAAGGAAAATTCCTTAACCTTCGTTGTGATTTCCATTAAAAATAGCCCCACCAGCAAAAGAACAAGTGAAACCGCTAAATAACTTAAAAAACTTACCATAAACAATCCCCCTAATCTTTAATTCCCACAGGTAAGAAATACGATTCATTCCCAGTGATTTTTCCGCCGGCGCGAATCCCGATGCTGCTCGGTTTACCGCCAATCAAGAAGGACCCAAACACATAAGAAAGTTCCTCCATGCCCTTTTCTGTTTCAAGCGAAACGGTTGGAAGTGGTACATACGCTTGGTAGATGGGCAATTCTTCCGCAAAGGTTTGAAAAGTATTTTGTACTTTAACTGAAGAATTCTTCTCCCAAATCGTCACGGTGTCTCCTTCTCTCCCAAACGATGGTTTTTGGACAAACTCCTGTTTTCCAATAAAAGTGTCCGGTTCTAAATAGGTTGGCAGCATATATTCTTTAACCCAGTATTGTTCTTCTTCGGTATAAAACGCTCTATTCTCGGCAATTCCCCAAATTAAGCTTTGAATAGATTTAGGCTGAAGCAGAAAAGCCGAAACTGGGTTTAAAATTGCAATTTTTCCATCTTTGGCAAGCTGCAATAATTCAATTCCGACATAATCGCCCGTTCTTGGATCACGGTCCTCCACCAAGTGTTCAAGGGGATAGGTTTGACGGTACAGAACATCAATTGGAATACCGTCACAATCAAGTAAGGCATCTTCCGTTATACTAAGCTCTGACATTGGCAAAATCTTATTCTTTACTTGGCAGAGTCCACTTAAATATTGGGTTGTATTCCAATCCTCTATATGGTCGTCATGAGCGGTAAAGACCACATTTGCTGATGGATTCCCATTTGTTGCATCAAGCACTGCCCTTGTAATTCCGGAGGAAAGAAGTTCTTCTTGTCTGCGATTAGGATCAAGATAACCAAACTCCGAGCAAACTTTTCCATTGATTTGAAAGCATTCAGCGATAAACGTCGGAGTATCACTATTGAACTCAAGCATTTTGAATCCATTTTTGGTTAAAGCAAAATCAAATCTTCCGATAACTGATTCAGGATAAAGAGTCTTCATTCGAATGAATGGCAAACATGAATGTGGGAAACCAAGCTCGAGAAGCTGTTCATCGGTAAGAGTACGAAGAAGCTTAGCTGTTTTGAAAAAGATCTTCCCCATCCGTTCTGTTGCTTCACGAAGAAGCATGTGGGTTTGATCTGTGATTTCGAAAATATGGTAGAGACTATATTCTCCTCCATACAGGTCTGACCAAAAGGAAGGAAATTTTGAATAAAATTGCTTTCGTTTTTCTTTATAAATGGACATGCTTACCCTCCAAATCCGCCCCTTGACCCGCTTCCGAACCCACCTTTAAAACTGGAGGAGGATTTATAAGATTTATAGGCAGATGATTTATGTAGGGCCGACTTGCTCTTAAAGAAACTACCCCCGTGGTAATAATGATGATAATAGCCTGAATGGGTATCATCACAGCGCCAAACCCCTTGGTTGTCATCCCAATCCCAATCGGCACAACGATTATCATCCGGTTTAGGTGGCAGGTCCTGTGAACAACCGGATACCGTTCCAGCCACTAAAGAGGTAAGAACCCCCGTTATTAACCATTGTGTTTTTTTCACTGTCTCACCCCTTTTTTAATCTATTTTTATTATAGAAGGAATGGTGAGGAAAACAATGGTAAAATTGAAACAAAAAAGAAAGAGGGATGAGGATGCGGCTTGAATATCGCCTTGACGACCAGGATTTGAACTATCCTGCATTATGGAGCTACCAGGACATACCGATAACGGAAACTGTAGCAAGAATGACATGTGACTTTTTTGTCAAAGAAGGCCGGACATATGCCGTAACGGCCACTGCCATGGATCCCGATGGTATGGCGGTTCTTTATGTTAAAAAAGAAGATTACGTAAACGAAGGAACAGAGCAGAGCTATTCCTATATCGGTTTTGAGATTAGAGAACTTAACCCATCAGGGACAAAGCTTTTAGATAGCAAGGAATTATGGGGACATGAAGAAGTGTTGTCCAGCCTGCATTCGGATTTTATTTATATTCAAACGGATGGGATGTTTCTCGAATTTGCTTTAGATTCAAGAGAAATTGATGAAGACCGAAAATGCTATATTTACTATGGGAATTTTACCGGCAAGAGTCGTTAACCGCAAAAAAGTATACCTCATGTAAAAAATTTCTTCGTTTTAAAGGAATGGAGAAATTTTTGTCGAATAACTGAGAATATAGTTGGTTTTTGGGGGAATACGGCGATGCTGGCGGAAAGACTTCTTTTGAATTTGTTAATCACAATTGCACCTGTCCTAATTTATAGCGTTCTTTCAGACAAAAATAGAAAAATGAACTCTCCTATTCTTAGCGGTACGCTGCAAAGTTTAGTTGCCCTAACCTGTATGATCTTTACACATGCAAACTATGGATTTCATTGGGACCTCCGTTACGTCCCTCTCGTCCTCTCTTTTCTTTACGCGGGACCGAGAGCCGGAGGGATGGTTTTAGGAACCCTTGTTGTGACTCGAATCATTATGGGAGGAAACACCATTTATTTTGGGCTCGCCAATACGCTATTAACTGCTTTACTATCATTTATAGCTGCGAAACGGTTTTGGAAATTATCTCCTAATAAAAGGGTGCTTATTTCAAGTGTAATTGGCTGTTGGCCCCTGCTGCTTTGCTTTGTTTCATTTAATACCTACCACTATTTTCAAGGGGCCCCACTCAAAATAGTTCTTAATATTCCAGATATTATTCTTATCGGATTTATACATACTCTTGCTATTATCATCACTTCAAAGCTAAGTGAAAATGTGATCGAACGAAAAAAGATGAGAGAGGAAATTATCCGGGCTGAAAAGCTAAATACGTTAGGGGAACTTGCTGCCTCTATTGCCCATGAGGTGCGGAATCCATTGACGGTTGTGAAGGGATTTTTACAATTGATGCAAAAAGAGGAACAGGGTAAAAATTATGAATACTTTTCCCTTGTTTTGAGTGAATTAGGACGTGCTGAATCCATCATTAATGATTATCTAAATTTCGCGAAACCTAAATTTGAAAAATTAGAGAAGTTTCAACTGGCAGATGTTCTCTCAGAAGTCGTTATGCTTTTGGATCCGCTTGCGGTAAAACAAGGGGTGACGCTTAAAAGTGAATTTAACCAAAATGATTTCTCGCTGTTTACAGATCGGAATCAATTAAAGCAAGCACTGGTTAATTTGATAAAGAATGCAATTGAAGCTACTCCAGAAGGAGGGAAGGTTGGGATTCAGTTCAAGCATGATCATCAAAATGCTATTATTTTGATAACAGATACCGGCAAGGGAATGACACATGAGCAGCTCTCAAGGATTGGAACCTTATTTTATACGACAAAGGATAAGGGGACTGGACTTGGTACATCTGTTTCATTACGAATTATTGAAACCATGAATGGGAAGGTGTCCTACAAAAGTCAACCTGGAGTTGGCACCGAAGTAAGAATGATACTGCCTGCGGGTAAAAAGGAAGAAGTAACTATATAGTCTAACTGGCCCTTCATATGAAAGGTCAGTTTTTTTATAAAAAAGCTCTGTTAAACTTAGTTGTTGATTTCCGCACCAGGATGCTCACCTGTCCCGCTTCTCCCGCATGACATTGAATTACATCCCCGAATCCGCCCACGCACGATGAAAATGCGATAGCATTTTCGAGGAGTCTCGCATTGTCCATTAACACAGCCTAAAAAAGAATTATTTCGGTAATAGAAATTATTATAATAATATAATGAAGATAGAAGCAAATATAGTGAAAACGCAATCATTCCCTGTTAAAAACCCTTATAAAAGGGAAATTCTGTTTTGGTATTATCTACAAGTTGTTTTATTTTTCAAAATATATTGCTTTTTGTGATAATAAATTATATTATTTCAATATAAATTTTTGCGAAGTATTTATTCGGAACATTTCGACATTTGTCGAGGAGGTAAACACAATGGATTTATTTAGAAAGAAATCAATCCAGTCCTTAATCAAAGAGGTTGGACAAAAAGATATAACCTTAAAAAAAGAATTAGGTGCCTTTGATTTATCGATGCTGGGCATTGGAGCCATCATCGGAACAGGTATATTTGTATTAACTGGAGTTGCTGCTGCAGAACATGCAGGACCAGCACTCATCATCTCTTTTATATTATCTGGTTTAGCTTGTGTGTTCGCAGCACTTTGTTATGCGGAGTTCGCTTCAACAGTCCCAGTATCAGGAAGCGCCTATACGTATAGCTATGCGACATTTGGTGAAATCATTGCCTGGATTTTAGGGTGGGATTTAATTCTTGAATACGGACTTGCCTCATCGGCAGTTGCCAGTGGTTGGTCAGGTTATTTTCAAGGGCTTCTTTCCGGTTTTGGCATCCATTTTCCAAAAGCTATCACAAGCGCCTACGATCCGGCAAACGGAACATTTATCGATGTCCCGGCTATTATTATTGTTTTCTTTATTACTTTCTTATTAACGCAGGGTGTTAAAAAGTCAGCTCGTTTAAATGCGATCATGGTTATTATAAAGCTTGCGGTCGTTGTACTATTTATCGTTATCGGCGTATGGTATGTTAAACCATCTAACTGGACACCGTTTATGCCATTTGGTTTCTCAGGCGTTGCAACTGGTGCCGCAACTGTTTTCTTTGCTTATATAGGGTTTGATGCTGTTGCAACAGCGGCAGAGGAAGTAAAAAAACCACAGCGCAATTTACCAATCGGAATTATCGCTTCGTTAATTGTTTGTACGGTTTTATACATTGCTGTATCGGCCATTTTAACGGGTATTGTTCCATATCAACAACTTGATGTAAAAAACCCAGTAGCATTCGCACTTAACTTTATCCATCAAGATTGGGCGGCTGGCCTCATTTCACTTGGTGCAATAGCCGGAATAACAACGGTTCTACTCGTAATGATTTATGGACAAACCCGTTTGTTTTATGCAATCAGTCGTGACGGGTTATTACCAAAAGTTTTCTCAAAGGTTAATAAGAAAACGCAAACTCCAATGATGAACTCATGGATTACCTGCTTCCTTGTATCCATATTTGCAGGATTAGTGCCGCTGGGTAAATTAGCTGAGCTTGTTAACATCGGAACATTATTAGCGTTCATGACCGTTTCAATCGGGATTTTATATCTACGTAAAAATAATCAAGGAGCTTCAAAGGGTTTCCGCGTTCCATTCGTACCATATGTACCAATCATGGCTTTCATATTCTGCGGATACTTGGCATTTCAGCTTCCAGCAACATCATGGATTAGCTTTGGAGTGTGGCTTGTGATTGGATTAGCTGTTTACTTCGGTTATGGACGCAAGCATTCCACATTGAATAGCAGTGTAAAGGAAATGAGAAAAGTTAGTTAGTTCTACAAAATTGCGGAAAGGACCTCAAAAAAGAGGTCCTTTTTCCTATGCACTAAACATTGAAAAATATGTCGAAAATCATCGTATAATTAAAATTTCTGTCGGTAATTTTTATAATAGATGGTAGAATAGTAGGAAAGATAAATCAAAATCTATCGCGTTTCTTAAGTCATTGGAGGATTTTCAAATATGAAAGAGGGCTTCAGAAATCAAAAGTTAATATTTGAAGAGAAAAAAGCCATTAAATTATTTTTGTGGTTGTTTTATATAATCTATTTTTCATTTGATTTTTTTTATGATTATATCTATTCTTTTTCGAATGAAAAGGAGTTGAAAGACCTTAATGATGGTTTAGGATTATGGCAATATTTTTTATTATCTTCTTTGTTGCTCATTGGAGTTTATTTTATTAAAAAAGGAAATCCGTACATTGTAAAGTATCTGTATATTTACGGTTATATATTTTTTGATGTAATTGATTGTCTTATTACATATCTAGGTACATCAAAGCCATTTGCCAGTGGAAATATTGTAGAGATTCTATTCATTGTTTTTTCACCAGTTTTCGTTAATAAAAAATACTTTTGGACAGTTACTCTTAGTATGATTGGAAAAGATCTTTTTTTGGGTTTAATCCTGCATGACTATCGTGCGCTTTTTCCAGTCTTGATGTTTTTCATCATAGGTGCTATTGCTTTTATTCTATTAATAAGATTTAACTCCTATATTGATTCCTTAACGAATGTTTATAATGAACTTCGTCAAAAAGAGAAATTGGCAGTAATCGGTCAAATGGCTGCCGCAATAGGCCATGAGATTCGGAATCCATTGTCTTCGTTGAAAGGTTTTACGCAATTACAAAAGGAGAGATACCCAAATACAAATGACCACTACCCCATTATGATTCAAGAGATTGACCGCATTAATTCAATTGTCAATGATTTGATGTATCTGGGAAAACCAAAAAGAATTAAATTCGACAGAGCAAGAATTGAAGAAATAATTGCTTATACGTTATCAATTACTCAGCAACAGGCCAAAAACCAGAATGTCATACTTGAAACGGTTATAGAAGGGCCATTGCCAGCAATAGAATGTGATGAAAAACAGTTGAAACAAGTTTTTATTAATTTAATAAAAAATGCAATTGAATCAATGCCTAATGGGGGTAAGGTGAAAATTAACGTAAAAGAAGCAAAGGAAGAAAGCATGCATATCTCGATCCAAGATGGGGGCTGCGGAATTTCTGAGGAAAGCCTTTTAAATTTAGGTGAACCTTTTTACACTACCAAAAAGGAAGGAACTGGCCTTGGTCTGATGGTTACGAATCAAATTATTAACGATCATTTCGGGAATCTGAACTTTCTTAGTGAATTTGGTATAGGGACAAAGGTCGAAGTAGTTCTACCAATTAACCAAAATTTGAAAAGATAGGGTGAAATTTAGTCCATATCTGTCTTTGGGTAATTTATCCTATTTGTTCAAAAATATTTCTACAAAAATACAAAAATTCATCTCTTATTTGTATTCTTCTATTAAAATAAATGATTTATAATGTAGAAAAGTGTTGGAATTTAGTTGTTGTTCAGCTAATTGATTTCTCTCTTCTACTATAAGTTTTAGCATCCATTATGTGAGGTAAATATATGAAAAAAAAATTAATAGACCCCAACATAAGAAATGAAGAGGGCCGAACATTAAAATGGTTTCTTGTATTGTTTTATTTTATCTCCATTGCGTATGATTTATCTTTTCGAATAATTTCAATTTATGATCCGAAATTTAAGAATGATAATCGAGATTTCCTAGGTTTATGGATTTATTTATTCATGTTTGCATTAATTCCAATTGCTTACTATTTATTTAAAAGACAAAAGGTATACCTAATAAAATATATCTATTTTATTACCTATACAAGTGTATCATTAATAAATGAAATCATTTCCTTTTTGGGGGACCCTACTCATTTTAAAACAGGAAATGTAGTTGAAGTGTTTTGGCTGCTATTATCACCAGTATTTGTCAGTACCACTTTTGTTAAGGTGGTAACGGTCGGTTTATTATTAAAATACATTCTTGATGGGATAATCATCCAATCTCCAGTTGTTCTTTTGCCAGTTTTAATTGTAGCTATTTTTTCAGTACTTTCATTCATTATCTTATATAGATTCAAATCGTATGTAAAAGCAATAAAAACTTCTTATGATCAACAAATAGTGGGTATTGTAAAAGGAGTTATTGCGACTCTCGAACTTAAGGATCCTTATACAAGAGGGCATAGCGAAAGGGTTGCCAGCTATGCATTAGAGTTGGCAAAAGTAAGTGGGAAATTTTCAGAAGATGAGTTGAAGTCTTTTAATTATGCTTGTCTACTCCATGATATTGGAAAAATTAATATCCCAGACCAAATATTAATGAAGCCTGGTATGTTAACGAATGAAGAATATGAAATTATAAAGTCTCATACCATTGTGGGAGCCGAAGCTGTCTCCAAGGTGGTGGGTTTAAAGAATAGCATTTCTGTCATACGTTCCCATCATGAACGTTGGGATGGAAAGGGGTACCCGGATCAATTAAAGGGTAAAGAAATACCTTTTCTCGCAAGGATATCCGCCATAGCAGATGCTTTTGATGCTATGACCTCAACAAGATCGTACAGATCAGCTTTATCAGTTGAAGAAGCAAATAGTAGAATCTTAGAGGGAAGCGGGACACAGTTTGATCCTGAATTAGTTGAAGAATATAAAAAAGTATTACCAAAATGGAAAACCATTCATAGTAAATTGAATGATGGATTAGGACATAATAATTTAAACATACATGAAGAAAAGACAAAGGTAAGGGGGGTGACCTCATGAAGATCCGGAAGTTAAAAAAAATCAAAACTACCTGCTGGTGGTGTATCTTTATGCCTTGAAAAATGTTGGGTGCTAGCTTTTTAGCTAAGCATCCTTTTTTATAGATTAAAAGTAAAAGGGTGGTTAAATGAGCGTTAGCTATTCTTCTTTGCTCAAATTGGTCGCGATCGAAATTCATAGAGATAAAAAACATTATATTGTTGAAGATCAAGCTTCAAGTGAGTTTTATGAAATGACGGAGATTTGTATTGATGCGATTCATTTAATTAGCCAGGAAATACCGTTAGGAGAAATCGAGCATCAACTTCGCACGAAATATCCTAATGAAGACGTGGACCTGATTAAATTTGTTGACCAGTTAACCTCACTAAATCTAATAGCAGAAATTGATGGAGTAAAAATTGAGTGTAATCAAAGGGAAAAAGAAGATTTAGGATTTCTATGGATTCCCTCAAAAATTGGGAGAATCTTTTTCAATCGGTATGCTTATTTTATTTATTCGCTTTTATTTTTTGTTAATATCATTCTTTTAATCATAAATCCTTCTTTGTTCCCGCACTATAAAGATTTATTCGTTCTTGATTCGATGTCTTTAATTTTACCGCTGTTAATTGTACTAAGGTCTCTTCTTGTTTTAATTCATGAATTTGGACATGTTATGGCATTACGTTCATATAATATGCCTGCAAAAATAAATGTGGGACACCGATTATTTCTTTTAGTATTAGAAACAGATATGTCCACGGTATGGAAATTACCAGCAAAGGATCGGAATAAGTTATTTTTGGCAGGTATCTGTTTTGATACAGTTATCCTATTTTTTGCTTTAGCAGGTCAACTGTTTTTTTCCCCCACTCTAGGGTTTTTCCTAAGCCTAATGAAAATTGTTGTTTTAGATATCTTTTTTAGAATGGTGTATCAATGCTGTATTTACATGAAAACAGATTTTTATTACCTTTTCGAGAATTGTTCGGGCTGCTATAATTTGATGGAAAATGCTCAAGGGCTGCTGAGGGGCCTTATACCGTTTGGAAAATCACTTACCCCTGGTGAAATTCTTTTTGAAAGCGAAAAAAAGACTGTAATCAGCTATTCCATTTTATATTTTATAGGGGTAGGTTTAACTGTATTTTTATATATTTTTTATTTCATTCCGGAATTGTTTTATTCGATACAGGAAGTAATCCCAGGCTTTAAAACATTCCCTTCAAGTATAAGCTTTTGGGATTCAACTCTCTTCATCTTACAGATTGCATTGTTCTTTTACCTGCTCATCAATTCCTGGAAGGGAAAATACCTTCAAAAATCACAAATGTGACAGAGTTTTGTCAAAATCCATATTTCTAAGGGTTTTTCCCCTGAGGATGGGGGAGTTCCCCTATATTTGAAACACTAACGTTTTTCTTACAATAAGGTAAGACAAAACGTTAGTGTTATTTTTTTTTAGGAGGAGCTTGAAATGGAAGCGAAACTAGTAGCAAGTAAAAAACAGGAACGCTCGGTCAATGATGCGTTTGCATCCCATTTTGCGAAATCAGTCTTTTTAACTGTCGTCGGACTAGCGATTTTAACCTTTATCGGAACAAGAATGTTTACCCATATTGACTTAAATTTATACGGATACATGGTGGGAACCCTTGTCTTTATTGGTGGCTTTTTCTACCGATTTATTGCCTGGGGAGAAAGACCGCCAACCAAAATCATCATTAAAAAAGGTTTAAAACTGCTTTTTAGAAAAAGCACAGCGAAAACTGCAGTCAGTCATTTAGCGATTTACGATTTTATCCGGAATCGGGGAATTTACCGATGGGTGCAACATATCTTAATTGGCTGGGGCTGTGTGCTTGCGTGTCTTGTGACCTTCCCGCTCGTATTTAGCTGGATGTACTTTACGATGGAAGACAACGGCTATTATAATATTGTGCTTTTTGGAATGAATGTCATGAAGGTTCCCGCTGAAGGGATTATCGCCTTTTTCTCTTATAACGCACTGAATATTGCAGCCATTATGGTCATTTCAGGTGTTTGCATGGCGCTTTACCGCCGTTTAAAAAACATGCAGGCAAGAGCAGAGCAAAAATTCATGTACGATTTCTTACCGCTTTACCTATTATTGTTTATTTCGATTACAGGTCTGTTATTAACCTTTCAAAACATAGTATTACATGGCTGGATGCAGCCGCAAATGTCCTTAATCCACCAATTTTCAGTGATTATCACATTAATCTATTTACCATTCGGAAAGCTTGCTCATATTCCTTTCCGTCCAATGAGCGTTTTTGCAAGAAATTACCGAGAACATTATGGAGAACAGCATATGAAAGAATGTAAAGTGTGCGGAGATCATTTTGTTTCAGTTGAACAATCAAACGATGTCATTCAAGTTTTAGGAGTCAATGAAATCGAATTTAATATGGAAGACGGTTTTAATCTTGCTGAATTGTGCCTGCCATGCCGCAGAAAATACCGGATTGCAAGATTCTCAGGATTCCCAACCCACCAAGTGAAGGTCAAGGAGGCAAACCAGAATGCAAAGGGATAAGTTTTTTAGAGAAATTGAAAATGTACGGCACCCTAACGAAACGTTAATAAAAACACATTGTGCTTATTGTGGAATGCAATGTGGAATGAATTTACGTGTAAATACAAAAACCAACAAAATCATTGGGGTAGAACCTCGTTATGACTGGCCGGTAAACGTTGGTAAAATGTGTCCGAAGGGAGTAACCGCCTATCAACAAACGAATCATGCGGATCGAATCTTAAAACCGTTAATTCGTGATGATGCTTCATTAAAAGGAACGCAAGAAGGCTTCCGTGAAGCAACTTGGGAAGAGGCATATGACCTAATCGCAAAGAAATTTACCGAACTGCAAGGAAAGTATGGAAAAGATACATTATCTGTATTTAGCGGTGTATCGATGACAAATGAAAAATGTTATTTAACAGGAAAGTTTGCAAGAGTAGCCCTTCAAACAAGATATATCGATTATAACGGACGTTTCTGTATGTCCAGTGCAGCAGGTGGTTTCTTACGTTCCTTCGGAGTGGACCGCGGTTCTACATTACCGTGGACCGATATCCATGAAACAGATTGCTTGTTTATTGCCGGAAGTAACACAGCTGAATGTCATCCAACCTCGATGTTCCGTGTCTGGCATGTACAGGAAAGAGGCGGCTACTTGATTGTGGCTGACCCTCGTGAAACACCAATTGCCAGAAGAGCAGATGTTCACTTAGATTTACGTCCAGGAACAGACTTAGCACTGGCCAATGGAATTTTAAATCTGTTGATTCAAAATGGTTATGCCGATAAAGAATTTGTTAACAACCATACCAATGGTTTTGAAGAAACAAAAGAATTAGTTAAAGAATTTACTCCTGAATATACAAGTCAAATTACTGGTGTTGCAAAAGAAAAGATTATCCGTGCCGCTGAAATTTACGGCAAAGCACCAAATGCAATCGTCATGTTCGCGCGTGGAATCGAACAGCAGCATAAGGGAGTCGACAATGTTTCAGGTTACACCAACATGGCGCTTGTAACAGGAAAAATTGGTCGTCCAAAATCAGGTGTTGCAACGTTTACTGGTCAAGGAAATGGTCAGGGTGGCCGCGAACATGGTCAAAAATCAGACTTATTGCCGGGATATCGCAAGCTAACCAATCCGAAGCATGTGGAAGAAGTATGTCAGGTATGGGGCATTACCCCTGATGAAATGCCGAAGCCAGGGGTTTCAGCAGTGGAAATGTTTCAATTAATGGAGCAAAAGGAAATTCGTGCTCTATACTTGCTTTGTTCGAACCCGGCCGTTTCTGCTCCAAATCAAAACTTTATTCGAAAAGCGTTAATGAGCCTGGATTTCATGGTTTGTGCGGATTTCTACTTATCTGAATCAGCAGAATATGCGGATGTTGTCCTTCCTTCCGTCACCTGGTCAGAAGATGAAGGAACGGTAACCAATCTTGAAGGCCGGATTATTAAAATCAATAAAGCGCAAGAGCCAATTGGTGAATCGAAGCCGGACTGGCAAATGCAAGTGGAACTTGCTGAAAAGTTGGGTAGAGGGAAGTATTTCTCGCATTTAAAAACTGCTAGAGATGTGGCAGATGAATTCCGTTTAGCCTCAAAGGGCGGCTATGCTGACTATTACGGAGCAACATGGGATAAAATCGACAAACAAGATGGTGTTTTCTGGCCTTGCCGAGATGAAAAGGACGCTGGTACACCACATATGTTCCTAGATAAGAAGTTTTATCATCCAGACGGAAAGGCAAAAATATGTGCCCTTCCATACCGCCCACCTGCTGAAGAGCCAGATGAAAAATATCCGTTACGCTTAACAACAGGACGTGTTGTTTTCCATTACCTATCAGGTAATCAAACTAGAAGAATTCAATTCTTACGCGATATGTGTCCTGAGCCATATGTAGAGGTTCATCCTGAAACAGCGGCAAAATATAGTATTGAACATGAAGAATATGTCCGCCTCTTTACCCGTAGAGGTGAGGCAGAATATAAAGTGAAAATTACGGAAGCGATTCGAAAAGATACGGTGTTTGTGCCTTATCATTTTGGACACGATAAATCTATCAATCTATTAACGATTGATGCGCTTGATCCAATCTCCCGTATGCCGGAATTTAAAGCATGTGCAGCACAGATTGAAAAACTAGAAATGAAGAAGGTGCAATAAATGGTGAAGAAGAGGTTATATTTAGAACTTGAAAACTGTATAGGCTGCCGCTCCTGTTTAGCGGCTTGTACACAGTGCGGCGGGCATGAACAGCGCAACAGAAACTATGTTTACGATGTGAATCCGCTAGTCAATCGCCAGACAATGCCTCTTATGTGCCTTCACTGTGTCAATCCGGCGTGTGCAAGAAGCTGTCCGGCACAGGCGATTCAAATTCATGAAACAGGTGCCGTGCTTTCGGCACTTGTGGAAAAATGTATCGGCTGCCAGAACTGTACGATTGCCTGTCCGTATGGAATACCAAAGTTTGATACAGAGCAGAATTTAATGTATAAATGCGATCTTTGTATCGATCGGACGAAGGATGGGATTCCGCCAATGTGTGCTAGTGTCTGCCCATCGAATACATTGCAATGGCTGACAGATGAAGAAATTGAAGCAAAACAAATGCAATTTAATTTAGATAACGGTAAATGGGTAACAAGCATGCCTTATTTAGAAGGCGAAACAAATGTAAGAGTGAATCTCCCTGGTATCTTGCAGGGTGTCACGAAACTGTTTTAGGAGGGATTAACATGAATAATAAAAATAATAAAATCCCGTTTAATGAAGATAATTACACCCATAATATCAATCGTAATAATGAGAGAAAACTAGACCGACGCGGTTTCATGAAAATGCTTGCAGGGGCAGCAGGAGTATTTGCAGTTTCTTCCCTTCCTTGGGGTGCTTTAGCTGCTAAAGAATTAACAGGTCTTAGTGATAAAAAATATCCAAAGCATAAAATCGCTGACTTACAGTCATTGCCGGTAGGAGATGCAGTAGACTTTGCCTTCCCGGGCGAGCACGATAGCGCGATTTTAATTAGGCTTTCAGAAAATAAATTTGTAGCTTACCAAAATGCTTGTACCCACTTACGCTGCCCTGTTTTTTGGAAAAAAGACGAGGGAGAAATGATCTGCCCATGCCACCACGGGAAATTTGATGTGAAAACAGGTGAGCCAATTGCTGGGCCACCGAGACGTCCGCTTCCTGAAATTCATGTGAAAGTTGAGAACGGTGCTGTATATGCCGTGGGGGTGAAACGTTATGAAGCGTAGTTACGTACCAGTTGCACTTCTACTTGCTATCTTAATGTTAAACATTATCTTTACCCAATACATGGTCCATCAATATTTTTATGAAAAGTACACGAATACCATTATTGCTGCGGCCATCAATATTATTTTATTTCCTGTAGCACTTATCATCTATAAAAAAGGTGTGAAGGTCAATGACTAGTGAAACGTATATTGATTTTTGTTTTATCCGGTCAGAATCAGGCGGTTTCGCTAAGGAAATAGACCAGATTTTAAAAGAAACTTTTGCGAATAAACGTTTGAATTGGTTTCTTGAAGAAAAAACAATGGATGAAGCTGAAATGGTTGTTGCAGAGATAAAAGGAATGAGTGATTGGGGCTCTGAAGAAGAAACAATTATGTTTCTCGAGGAGAATGCCGGGGAGAAATTTTGGGAGTATCTGCAAGGATACAAGATGTTCATCTATCCGGCAAAGAGGGGATGTAATAGCTGTGGAGTCCATTAATTTAGAAGATCTAAAACGATTTACCGGCGGGCCGGTTGAAATTGCAATTCATGATGCAGAGGGTGGAGATCAGGCACCAACTGTTAACAAAACGATAAAAAAAGTGCAGTCATGCCCTGATGGCACACATATCCGCTTTTATTTTGATGATTATTATTTTTTGGCAGTACCACTAGCAAGCGATGTTATTGAAACGGAAACCGAATGGTCCGCATTTGATCCGGAAAGCGGTCTTCATTATACAGTAAAAAAAGTTCAGACTCTCTAAAGTGTCTGGCTTTTTTATAATTGGATGTGTAAAAGAATATTGTTGATTTTTTAAACAAAGTTGATTGGAGCGGAAGGCACGAAGACTCCTGTGGGAGAACGGGGTAGGGGAGACCCCGCAGGAGCGTAAGCGACGAGGAGGCTCCCCAGTCAGCCCACGAACCGCTTGTGCCTGAAGAGGAAATCAACAACCAATAACAGAGCATACTAATTAAATAGGGGTTTAGGAGGGTTGATGAATGACAACTTTACCGTCAAAAGAGGGGATTAGTTCCTACATTATTCACTCCCAAGAGGAGGAAATTAAACGAATTGCTTTAGAGCTCCATGAGGGTGTAGGTCAAAATCTATATAGTATTTTAACAGGATTACAGTTTGTTGAATCCGGTACAGAGCAACCGGCTATGAAGCATTATCTTCGTGAAATGTCTCAACTGATCGAAAAAACCATCCAAGAAATTAGGCTGCTTTCAGTAGAATTGCATCCTCCTACCTTAACAACCCTTGGTTTACTTCCCGCCATTAAGAGCTATATTAAGTTGTATACTTCAACATTTGGTATTCTTGTTGATTTGGAATCATTAGGAGAAGAAAAGCAAATTCCTGAGCGGCAAAATATCGCAGTTTTCCGGGTTTGCCAAGAAGCTCTGGCCAATATTGCGAAATATGCCGATACCTCCAATGTGAAGATGAATTTTATTTGGAAAAAGACGGAATTAACCATAACGATACACGATTTTGGTAAGGGATTTCAACCGGAGGAACTTGAAATAACGAGTCCATTATCCGGGCTTGCAGCGATGAAAGAAAGAATGCTTCTTACTGGCGGACAGTGTTCAATTTCCTCTAAAATAGGAGAAGGAACCTCGATAGAAATATCTCTTCCCTTGAAATAAAGGGACAAAGGGGAGTTAGTTTTGATAAAAATCCTATTGGTTGATGATCACGCGGTTGTAAGAATGGGTCTGAAGATGCTCCTTAATACCAATCCGAAGATGGAAGTAATCGGGGAGGCTTCGGAAGGAAACGAAGGAATAAAGAAGGCATTAAGGTTAAAGCCGAATGTAGTGGTCATGGACTTAAGTATGCCCCATGGTAAAGATGGGCTTACTGCCACCACTGAGCTCAAAAAGGAAATGCCAACAATTAATATTTTGATTTTAACCATGCATGATGATGAGGAGTATCTGTTCCGGGCGATACAGGCAGGTGCATCCGGATGTATTTTAAAAAGTGCACCCCATGATGAATTAATGGCTGCGATTGAATCCGTTGCAGCAGGTGATGCCTATCTTCACCCGGCAGCTACAAAACGGTTAATGGAAGAATATTTGACAGGAATGAAGCATGACAGTTCAGATACTTATAATCTTTTGTCGGAACGGGAAAAAGAAGTCCTCACCCTCATAGCAAAAGGGTACTCAAACAAGGAAATCGCCGAGCAGCTTGTGATTAGTGTTAAAACGGTTGAAACCCATAAAGGGAACCTGATGGAAAAGCTGCAAATGAAAACCCGGCCAGAGCTTGTTGAATATGCGGTTAAAAAGGGGTTATTAGGGTATGGTTTTTAAGGAGAAGCGCCACAAATGACAAAATTAAGAGAATTACAGGCAGTTATTGAAATATGTAATCAATTGAAAGCTGCAGTAAAATGTGAGTTTGTGGGGCTTGCCTTTCAAAATGAAATTGGCCCGGATGTTCGTTGGCATTATGTTTCAGGTAATTTGAATGATAAATATGAACGGATCACCGTTCGTTTCGGTAAGGGAATCGCCGGAAAAATTATTTCAAGCGGAACTGCAATGATGCTTGGGGATTTTCCGAATGATATCCTCGGGAAGGTAACTGATTATCCGATTATGCTGGCTGAAAAACTTGTATCGGCATATGCTGTGCCGATATTTTTTCATTCTGTCCCTAAAGGGGTATTGCTTATTGGCAATAGGGCAGCACATCATTTTACCGAACAGGATCAAGAATTGGTAAAGGATGCTGCTGAAGCTCTGGAGCAGATTTTAAAAGGGCATACATTACTTTGAGGGGGAAAAGAAATGGAAAGAGAAATGCAGCAAATTAAAAACGAACTTTTAGACTATAAATTTGCTCTTGATTCATCTTCAATTGTAGCGATAACGGATTCTCGCGGAATTATTACATATGTGAATGATCAATTTTGCCTGATATCAAAATACTCAAGGAAAGAATTATTGGGGCAGGATCATCGGATTATTAACTCCGGATACCATTCACAGGAGTTTTTTAAAAAGATGTGGCGGACGATTGGTTCCGGTGAGGTTTGGAAAGGGGAAATCCAAAACAGAGCAAAGGATGGAACCTATTACTGGATGGATACTACCATTGTTCCGTTTTTAAATGATAAGGGCAAACCTTATCAATATGTTGCAATTCGATATGAAATCACGGAAAGAAAGCGCGTTGAGCAGGAATTGCAAAAAATGATGACCACCATCATTGATGTCCAAGAAGAAGAACGGAAGCGATTGTCGAGAAATTTACATGACGGGATTGGTCAAAATCTATACAGTCATTTGATAACGATTAATCGTCTGCTTAATGAGCAGGACCACCCTCTGCTTCAACAGATGCAGCAGGAGGCTACACAGTTAATTGAGGAGATTCGTGAAATTTCTTGGGAGCTTCGCCCATCTGTATTGGATGACCTCGGGCTAGTTCCTGCGATTCGTTCTTTTCTTTCTCGTTATTCAGAGCACTATAATATTGATGTCTTTTTTGAGTGTGTATTGAACAAACGGCTGCCAATCAGTATTGAATTAACAATTTATCGGATTATCCAAGAGGCGTTAACGAATATCCGTAAATATGCGGAAGTCTTAAAAGCAACTGTCACGATAAGGGAAATTGATGAACTTGTCAGGGTAATGATTGAAGATAAAGGAATAGGCTTTGATGTAGACAATGTTCAACGTGGAGTTGGTCTTTTCAGCATGGACGAGCGTGCCCGGGCGGTTAGCGGAGACCTATCTATTGTTTCTGAGCTAGGAAAGGGTACGAAAATTATTTTTGAGGTACCTGTTTCAAGAGCATGATGAGTGCTGTGATAGGAAGGGAGCTTAGTTAAGGACATTTTTGTGATTTCCCATGGAGTTTTGTCCTTAACGGCGAGATGAAGGACATTTCCATGATCAGAAAGCAAAATTTGTCCTTCAAAGCCTAGATGAAGGACATTTCCATGATCAGAAAGCAAAATTTGTCCTTCAAAGCAGAGATGAAGGACATTTCTATGAACAGAAAGCAAAATTTGTCCTTCAAAGCCTAGATGAAGGACATTTCTATGAACAGAAAGCCAATTTTGTCCTTCAAAGCAGAGATGAAGGACATTTCCATGATCAGAAAGCAAATTTTGTCCTTCAAAGCCTAGATGAAGGACATTTCCTTGATCAGAAAGCAAATTTTGTCCTTCAAAGCTGAGATGAAGGACATTTCCTTGATTAGAAAGCAAATTTTGTCCTTCAAAGCTGAGATGAAGGACATTTCCATGATCAGAAAGCAAAATTTGTCCTTCAAAGCCTAGATGAAGGACATTTCCATGATCAGAAAGCAAATTTTGTCCTTCAAATCCTAGATGAAGGACATTTCCATGATCAGAAAGCCAATTTTGTCCTTCAAAGCCATAATGAAGAACATTTCCAGGATCAATAAAGCGAAAAATGTCCCTCAAACCCCACCTATTCCATAGTCAAAAAGGTAACTTTGCCTTTCAAATCCAAATAACCATTAGAGAACCAATTAAAAAACACACGATTTCATATTAGAAATCGTGTGTTTTGCTACTATCATATCTCTAAAGCTTAAATGAACTCTTCAATGAAACAATACGGTTAAAGACTAATTTTTCCGCAATGGAATCCTTTGGATCTACATTGAAATAACCGTGTCTAAAGAATTGGAATTTGTCGTGCGGCATACTTTCCTTCATATTTGGCTCAACAAACCCTTGGAAAACCTCGAGAGAATTTGGGTTCACATTATCTAAGAAAGTTTTTTCTTCCCCTTCACTTGCTTCTTCCACTTCATCCAAAATCAATGGCTCATACAAACGAAACTCTGCTGGAACAGCATGCGCTGCTTCCACCCAGTGAATCGTTCCCTTTACCTTACGGCCGGTAAAACCGGTACCGCTCTTCGTTTCTGGGTCATACGTACAGTGCAGCTCTACAACCTTGCCATTCGCGTCCTTAATCACTTCTTCACATTTAATGAAATAAGCATGCTTTAAGCGAACCTCATTCCCAGGGAACAACCGAAAGTATTTTTTCGGCGGATCTTCCATAAAATCATCCTGCTCGATATAAATTTCACGAGAGAATGGAATCTTTCGCATGCCCATTTCAGGGTTTTCCGGATTGATCTCGGCATCCAAGAGTTCAATTTGTCCTTCCGGATAGTTCGTAATCACCACTTTTAACGGATTAATTACACCCATTGTACGCGGCGCTTTTAATTTTAAATCTTCACGGACAAAGTGCTCGAGCATTTGGGAATCCACTACACCTGAACCTTTGGAAACCCCTGTTTCACGAACAAAATTCCGAATCGATTCCGGGGTGAATCCTCTTCTTCTCATTCCGGAAATTGTAGGCAGCCGCGGATCATCCCAGCCGTCAACATATTCTTCCTCGACAAGTTGTTTTAGCTTGCGTTTACTCATAACGGTATTGGTGATATTTAAACGGCCAAATTCAATTTGCTGCGGTGTGTTCTCCATTTCACATTGCTCCACAACCCAATTGTACAGTGGTCGCTGATCCTCAAACTCGATTGTACAAATGGAGTGTGTAACGCCTTCAATCGCATCCTCAAGCGGATGGGCGAAAGCATACATCGGATAAATACACCATTTATCA
The DNA here is from genome assembly GCF_030938565.1 of Bacillus salipaludis. Lineage (GTDB taxonomy): Bacteria > Bacillota > Bacilli > Bacillales > Cytobacillaceae > Neobacillus > Neobacillus salipaludis_A. The sequence continues at coordinate 1,259,143 of NZ_JAVGVR010000001.1, forward strand.
CCCGTGTTATGGTGGGTCGCATGGGCAATACGATAAATGACAGGGTCACGGAGATTAATGTTAGGTGAAGACATATCGATTTTAGCCCGAAGAACTTTCTCGCCATTCCCGAACTTTCCTGCCCGCATCTTCTCAAATAATTCAAGGTTTTCTTCAATGGAACGCTTACGGTAAGGACTTTCCTTCCCGGGCTCTGTCAGTGTACCGCGGTATTCACGGATTTCATCTGCGGTAAGATCATCCACATAAGCTAAACCTTTATTTATTAAAAGAACAGCACGGCTGTACATTTCTTCAAAATAATTGGAGGCGAAAAATAAGTCATCCCATTCAAATCCAAGCCACTTTACGTCTTCTTTAATAGAATTAACGAATTCAACGTCCTCTTTTAACGGATTTGTATCATCAAATCGTAAATTCGTTTTTCCGTTAAAATCATCTGCTAAGCCAAAGTTGATAATAATTGATTTTGCATGACCAATATGTAAATATCCGTTTGGCTCAGGTGGAAAGCGGGTTACGACCGTTTGATGTTTTCCCGATTCTAAATCCTTTATCATGACATCTTTTATAAAATTGGAATTATGTTCCACTATTTTCAACCTCTTTCATTGTATCTACTACTATAAATACCATAAATACTGATATTTTTCCATTATTCCCGACAATCATAAGCATAACAGAAGGGAAATAAATTTTAAAATTGCAAAAGTAACTATATTAAAGATAAAATCAATGGATATATAGGCTTAGGAGAGGAGAAGGTTTATGCTTAATCTGGGAACAGTAGGAACAGGATGGATTACCGCAAGATTTATTGAGGCAGCAAAACATAGTGGGAAACTTAATTTAACATCCGTTTATTCAAGGACGGAGCAAAAAGCAAAACAACTCGCAGATACATATCATTCAGCAAATTTTTATACAGATTTAAATGAAATGGCTAGCAGCACTTCGATCGATGTTGTTTATATTGCGTCACCAAATTCTGTTCATTTTGAACAGGCTCTTTTATTTTTAAAAAATAAAAAACACGTAATTTGTGAAAAGCCAATTTTTTCTACTACAACTGAATTAGAAGAGGCTTACCGAACAGCTGAAGAGAATGGTGTGTTTTTATTCGAAGCAATCCGCAATATCCATACACCTAATTTTGCAATCTTAAAAGAAAATCTCTATTTAGCAGGAAAGCTACGGAGTACTGTTTTGCCTTATATCCAGTATTCCTCTCGCTACGATTTGTTTTTACAAGGCGAAGTGCCAAATATCTTCTCGGCAGAATATTCCGGTGGGGCACTGGTTGATTTAGGAGTATATCCTCTTTATTTAGCGGTTGGATTATTCGGTAAGCCTGAAAATGTAGCCTATCATCCCGTTTTACTACATAGCGGGGTGGACGGAAGCGGTACGCTTGTGTTAACGTATGATGGTTTTGTTTGTACCATTCTTTGTTCGAAAATATCTCATTCCGAGATCCCTTGTGAAATCCATGGGGAGAAAGGAACCTTCGTTCTTGGGGATGCGGCACCAATCTCAGAGATCAAGTTTTTTGACAGTCATACCAAGAAAAGCCAAATCCTGAGTGTGGAGCAATATGACAAGGATATGGTATACGAATGCATTAATTTGACTGAAATCATTGAAACCAATAATCATGAGAAATATGAAGAGTTGAAGAATTGGAGTCAGATTGTCCTTGAGGTAACGGAAGAAGCACGTAGACAAAATCAGATTATTTTTGATGTTGAAAAATAGGAGAGGCTGGGTTAACCCCCGGCCTTTATTTTGTCTACTTTGAGAATGCTTTTGTGAACTCTTTATGAAATAGATAAGGCAAATGATTTTTATCACACTCCCCTCATATATCCATTCCTTATAGTTAGGATATTGAAAGTTTTGGAGGGAACCGCTATGAAATCAAAGGCCTGGTATATAAAACAGCTAAAACAAAAGCCCGTTCAAATAACAAGACATATTGTTCAAGCTCTGTTCCTATTATTTTTACTCTATGTAGGACTGAGATTTTATCAATTTTATTTGCACTTTGAGACGTTGGGAAAAGAGCCCTTTGTTGAACGGCCATCTGCTGTTGAAGGCTTCTTGCCAATTAGTGCCCTCGTGGGATTGAAGGTATGGCTGACAAGTGGTGATTTTGATAAAATCCACCCGGCGGGGCTTGTGCTATTTACCTTTTTTGTTGGATCGGGAAATCTTTTTCGTAAATCCTTTTGCAGTTGGTTTTGTCCAGTTGGAACGGTGAGTGAATGGACCGGGATGCTTGGAAAAAAGCTGTTTAAAAGGAACTTTGACCTTCCACAGCCGCTCGTATGGTTATTAGCGCCACTAAAATATTTATTACTCTTATTCTTTTTAAAAATGATTATCTTTGATATGCCGACATTTGTGGCCAAAGGCTTCCTGGAGGATCCCTATAACAAAGTTTCTGATATGAAAATGCTTTTATTTTTCTTAAATATCGGCGGCTTCACTTTGAAATTTATTTTGGTCATGTTCGTTCTTTCAATATTTTTTAAAAACTTTTGGTGCCGTTTCCTTTGTCCTTATGGTGCGATGATCGGGCTGGGTTCGATTCTAAGAATCACAAAAGTCCGGAGAAATGAGGATAGCTGTACGAACTGTGAAATGTGTACAAAGGTTTGCCCGCAAAGAATAAAGGTACATACAAAAAAGGCAGTCGTGACTCCAGCCTGTACGGCTTGCATGCAATGCGTGGAAGCATGTCCAATCAAAGATACATTAAATATGACGGTGGCCAATAAAAAAGTAAACAAATGGTTTGTTCCTATTGCTTTTCTTGTTCTGTTTATTTTAGTTGTTGGAATTGCCAAAATCACCGGCCACTGGAATACCATCATTTCCTATGAAGAATGGAAACAGTTGATTCCGGAAGTGAATAATATTGGGCATTAAACTCTAGAAAGCAGCGGCGTGCTGCTTATTTTTTACTTGTTAACGGTATTTATTTATTTTAAAATTTAGAATAATGCAATTTCTACAGAACTTTTCTGAGGAGGATTGTCAAATGCCCAAAACAATTGAAGACTATTCTTTAGCAGAAGTCATGAAAAAAATTGAGGAGATATTAGCAGTTAACCCCGAACCGGTTCAAGGCTTTTCAGCTATCTATCAATTTGATATCAGCGGTGCAGAGGAGGGGGTCTATCAACTTCATTTTCAAGAGGGGAAGGCTTCCGTTAAAGAAGGAGATGAATCACCTGCAGACTGCACACTAATCATGTCCCTCGATAACTTCCGTAAATTTTTATTAGGGAATCTGAATGGAACGTTGGCCTTTATGACGGGGAAATTAAAAATTAAAGGCGACATTGGCAAAGCCTTAAAGCTGGAAAATATTTTAAAGCAATATAAAGTAAAAGAACATTTATAAAAATAACAAACAGGCTAACCAAAGTAGCCTGTTTGTTATTTTTATAGAAATTAAATGAATGGCCATGCGTTTTGCAGCAGATCATTAAAGGTTTGAACATTAGGTTCCTCTGAACGAACCTTCAAGTTAATAGAATAAGTGTTTATCGGTTTGGAAACCTTTTGTAGGATTTTTATCGTGCCTTCTTTTAATTCATTCTTAATAGAATTTTCTCCAAGAATGGCATAGCCAGTATTGTTTAAAACAATCCGTTTGATCGTTTCATCACTACCGCCGCACACGATCGTGGATATCGGCTTGATATCCATTTTCTTGAAATATTGTTCAATAATATCACTAAAACTACAATCACTATTATAGGAGATAAAGGGAAAGCTAGATAATATCTCTTGTAAATTTCGGCCTTTGCTGAGTTCCGTGGAGGCTACTAAAAGGGTTTGTTCTTCCTCCAGAAAGTTTTTCCTCAAATCCATTTCATCACATTCACTTGCAATAATAGCAAGATCGGCAACATGATCTCGAATACTTTGGATGGCATGAATACTATTTAGCGGCAGGAGACTTACACGCACATTTGGGTACTGTTCCGTATAAGTATTTATGATAGTTGAAAGATGATGTGTACAATAGTATTCAGGTGCAGCAATGGTGAGAATTCCTGCTGGCCCACGTAATTTTTCCATATCTAATTCAATTTTTTCAACAAGTGTAAACAAGGTATCTACATGATCCTTGAGTCTTCTTCCTGCGACGGTTAAAAAAGTGTTCTTACCTACTCTTGTTAATAGAGTATGGTTAAGTTCCCTTTCTAATGATTGTATTTGTAGTGTGATGGTAGGTTGGGTATATTTTAAGCGTTTTGCTGCTTTTGTCATGTTTAGTTCTTCAGCTACAATTTGAAATGTTTTCAGATTTCTAAGTTCCATTCAATCGCCTCTTTGTTATTTACTTTAAAAATCCACAGTTCTTTTCTAACACCACTTCAAATATCCAGCTTTGTTATGCCTATTATATCAATAATTTTTTTCATCTACAGTTAATTTTAATTGTGGTATTATCAATCTAATCCGTTAAAAAATTGAAAAAGTCTATAAAATTTTTCAATACTATAAACGACGTCATGAACAATATTTTATCTTAATTTAAATTTTTCCTATTCAAATACCTACTTTTTTAAATGACTCTCCCCTAGTTATCTTTTTTTCAACGTTTAATTTTAGGATTCTCAACGATATTCTTCTATTTATACTATAAGAATTATTAATATACCGTCGTTGACCCATTTTTTAAATTGTGTGAAAATTCAAGGGAATTAAGTTTCCATTTAAGGGGAGGAGTTGTTTTTATGATTGATTTGATGATAACAAAAGATGCAGACCTTTTAGCACCGACTATGGCAAAGGACTTTCCAAATTTAGCAGTTGTAAAATCGGAGGGGCTGTATTATATAAGTGAAGACGGTAAAAAATACTTGGATTTTACATCAGGGATTGCTACCGAAAATACAGGTCACAGACATCCCAAGGTGATAGCAGCGATAAAAGATCAAGTTGATAAACTACTCCATGGACCAATAGGGATTATTAATTATGAGTCAATCCTACAATTAGCCAATAAATTGAAAGCGGTTTTACCAGAGCCATTAAATTGTTTCTTCTTTGGCAATAGCGGGACTGAAGCAATTGAAGGGGCAGTAAAATTGGCAAGGCATGTTACCAAGAGACCGTATATTGTTTCTTTTCTTGGAGGATTTCATGGAAGAAGCATGGGTGCTTTAAGTCTTACTACCTCAAAAAGTAAGTACAGAAGAAATTTACCTGTCGGCTCCAATATGTCCTATCAACTTCCCTATGCAAAACCTACTGAAACACCAGAAGGAAGTGACCCGGAAATTTACTGGTCTGAACAGGTAGAAAAGGACTTTGAACGCCTATTTAATCACCAGGTGACACCTGAGGAAGTAGCAGCAGTCATACTAGAGCCTGTTTTAGGTGAAGGTGGATATATCGTTCCTCCAAAAGGATGGCTGAAGAAAATTCGCGAGATTTGTGACCATCACCAAATCTTGCTGATTTTTGATGAAGTTCAGACAGGTTTTGGAAGAACGGGGGACTGGTTTGCTGCCAATCGTTTTGGGGTGATTCCTGATATTATGGCGATTGCCAAAGGAATTGCAAGCGGATTACCGCTTAGTGCAACCGTTGCTTCTAAAGAGCTAATGGAGCAATGGTCAATTGGAAGCCATAGTACTACATTTGGTGGCAACCCCGTCGCATGTGCGGCTGGTTGTGCCACCATAGATGTTATAAAAGATGAGAAATTAGTTGAGAATGCTAGAGTTTTAGGGGAATATGCACTGAAAAGATTAATAGAGCTTAAAGAAAGGCATTCTGTCGTTGGTAGCGTCCGTGGGATTGGATTAATGCTTGGAATTGAAATTATTGATCCAGCAACCGGAAATCCAAACGGGGAAGGGTTAATGAAAGTTCTCAAGAAGAGTCTTGATAAAGGAGTCATCTTCTATTTAAGTGGTAACAAAGGCGAGGTTATTCGAATGATGCCACCATTAACTGTAGATAGGGAACATTTGGATTATGGAATCAACTTATTAGATGAAGCAATCGGTGAGTATGAATTAGAAATCGGAATTGGGGGCGAATAAATGAATAGACTAGATACGTCAGTACTGATACTTTATTTTGGTATGTTAATTGTGGTAGGAATCATTGGGATTAAAAAAGCGAAGTCAGAAAAAGACTTTTTACTAGCTGGTAGCCGTTTAGGATATTTTACCCATGTAGGTTGTTTGGCCGCCGTTATTATTGGTGGTGCCGCGACAATGGGTTCAACCACTTTAGGTTATGATTTTGGAATTTCCGGTTTTTGGTTTGTCACCATGATGGGTCTTGGTATTGCTGGATTAGGGCTATTCGTTGTCAATAAAATAAGCGGCTATGAAGTCTTCACCATCAGTCAATTATTAGGGAAGCGGTATGGTGAAGGAACTCAGCTGATTAGTGCGATTGTTACCGCTATCTATACGCTTATGATTGTGGTAACTCAAGTAATTGGAATGGGAAATGTAATTCATGTTTTACTAGGCTGGTCCGTTTTACCGTCCATGCTGATTGGCGGTGGGATTGTTCTCTTTTATACAATTCTGGGCGGTATGTGGAGTATTACGCTTACAGATATTATTCAATTCGTCATTATGACAATTGGTGTTTTCTTTATCATGTTTCCATACAGTATAAACAGTGTAGGTGGATTAACGGCTTTGTTCCACAGTATGCCTGCAGACCATCTTAGCTTAACGAATATTGGCTGGGATCGTATTTTTCAATACTTCTTACTATATTTCTTTGGGTTAATTGTTTCTCAGGATATATGGCAGCGCGTATTTACCGCAAAAAATCAGAAGGTTATGAAAAGCAGTGCAGTATCTGCGGGAGTGTACAGCCTTTTCTATGCTTTAGCACTAAGTATTGTGGGTATGTGCGCGTTGGTATTACTTCCGAATTTAGGAGAATCACAATCGGCCTTTACTGCCTTAGCATTAAAAATCCTGCCACCGGGATTATTAGGACTTGTTCTTGCCAGTGTTTGTTCCGCATTAATGTCAAATGCTTCAGGAGCATTATTTGCCTCTGCCACTTTACTTACGAATGATATCATAAAAGTGTACTTTAAAAAGGATATGGATGATAAAGGAGTTATTAAAACCTCTCGTATTGTGACACTTGGTTTAGGAATATTATCGATTCTTTTCTCTGTATGGATTCAAAATATTCTTGTTGCCCTAGATATGGCTTATGCTATTTTGTCAGGAGCGATATTCGTGCCGTTAGTGGCGGGACTGTTTTGGAAACGCGTCACAAGTAAAGCTGCATTTTCGGCTATCGTTGTCAGTACCATTGTTATTTTTGCTTGTTTTGTTGTTTATGGCATTTCCTCAACGCTTCCAATCATTTATGGGTTATTCACTGGAACGACTGTTCTAATAGGGGTTACACTATTTAGTAGTTATCCTGTTGAGATTGGTGATCAGTCGGTGAATATAGGGGAAGGGGAAAGACCTTAAACGAGTTAAAGATTGGCCACGAATTGTAAGTCCTGTATTTATGGATGATCAGAGGCTCTATTGGGCCTCTTTTTTTTGCAAAAGTTGAGGAATTAGTTATAAAGCTAACGATGAAGACCATTTCACAAGGCCCCCAAGGAGATTTGTTCTTCATCCGGTCGATGAACACCATTTCACCACCGAAAACCTTAGTGTTTTGGTATTCGTCGGCACATCGGGGCATTACCCCCATATATTATAGATAAAAAAATAAACTGGGGGAGTACGATGTCTGGAGGCCAGCATTGGATGCTGCCATTTCTTCCATATGGCGCAGAACTATTATACGCAGAGACTCAGCCCAAAAAAGCATATTTACAATTTGTGAATTTGGATCAGGATGAGTTTATGGAAGTCATTGGTATCTATCGATTAAATCAAGAACTTTACCTTTTTGTTTTAAATAACTTTCATGGTCACTGGCATATAATCTCTTTAATCAAGGGGAAAGGATATCAAATAAGTTACCTTGGTACGGCAAATATTACGAGTCGGAATGCAAAAAATCTGGTGGTTGGCTGGCAAGTTGGGGCGGTTTTGTCCCAATTGTCCATTTACGAATGGCAGCATAACCGCTTAAAAGAACTAAATCTCAAAGGGGACTACACCTTTAGTAAAATAGAAATAGAAGACATGCCGGGGAAAAACGGAAAGGACGGACTGGCAGAAATTGCGCTGTGGTCCCATGACACCGGTGAAGCCTACCGTGTAGAAGTTTACCGCTGGGAAATAGATCGGCTTGTTCCCGCAAAGGATGTTGAACCCTATTACTTTCAAAAAGTAGTGAAATACTATCAACAGAAAATTAGGGAACATCCTGATTATTTATTTTATTATCCATATCTAGAAGAAGCTGAAAAGAAGACCGCTCAACGCTCCTTCGATTTCAATGAATCAAGAGCTATTGCCCTTTTTCCTGCCTCGATAAAAGAAATAGGCGGAGGCAAATGGGGATATATCAATTCAAAGGGAAAATCCCTCCTCCCACCAATCTATGACCAGGCTGAAGATTTTCAGGAAAATGGCCTGGCTATTGTCCGATTGACAGATAAGGCAGGAATCATTGATACCAATGGCCATTTTATTGTACAGCCAAAATATGATTATATTACTTCCTTTTCAGAAGGACGGGCGATTGCCAATGATCTTAAGGGCTTCAAAATAATCGATGAAAGGGGAAAAGAAATTACCCCGAAGGCTCACTACTCAATTAGTGAGTTTAAGGAAGGACGCGCGCGATTTGCTGATTCCAATCAGCAAGGGGAATATTTATATGGTTATCTTAACCGAAAAGGAAAAGTGATCATCCCTGCATCCTATGAGGATGCAAGTGATTTTTCAGAGGGAAAAGCGATTGTAAAAATAAAAAACGGCAGCTATGCGTTGATCGATCTTACTGGGAAAGTGCTTCACTCCTATATGTATGCGTTCGTCGGAAACTACGGGGAAGGTTTGCTGGCGTTTAAAAAGAGCGAGGATGGGAAATTTGGTTATATGGATGAGCTAGGAAATGTTGTGATCAAACCACAATTTTCAGGAGTAGAGGCATTTAGTCAAGGCCGGGCGATTGTGAATGTTTCTGATGATTATTCCAACCATTATGGTGTCATAAATCAAAAAGGACAGTTTCTCATGAAACCTGACCATTATCAAATATTCTATCTAGGGGAAGAAAGATATCAGATTGGAAAGGTGAATGATCCGGAACAGCCCTATCTAGGTGCAAAATACGCAATTGCAGATGTAGAGGGCCATCTTATTACTGGATTTATTTATTCTGATATCACGAAATATAAGGATGGGATTGCTTCCGTATCGAATGATCAATCCACTTTTTTTATTGATCGAAATGGAAATCGTGCTTATTATCTTCCACTGGTTTCGGGAAGCGGTACTTTGGAAAAGGATAAAACCTTAATCAAAGGTGAAATTGATTATCGGCTTCTATATTTTAATAAAAAAGGAGAACTGGTTTGGAAGCAGAATACCATCATTCCTTTAAACAAGCAGCATGCAGTAACGGAACATAAATACAAGCCAAATAAGGACTATTTAGTTTATTTTCCACAAATTCAAGGTGGGGAATTTGAGCATGTAAATCAAACTTTGAAAGATCTCTCAGGTGTAAAGGAAATTCCCGCACATACACAGCTGGATTCCAGTTATATTGGAGATTTTGAAGTGAGTTTTTTTAAGAAAAATCTCTTAGTTCTTGAAGTAAACGGTTATGATTATCCTTTTGGAGCGGCACATGGGATGCCAATTAAAAAGTATGCTCATGTCAATTTGAAATCAGGCGTATTTTATCAGCTGAAAGACTTATTTAAGCTGGATGCACCCTATGTAAAAATCGTCAGTGACCTCATCAGGAACCAGATTAAGAATAATGAAAACTATTCCTACCTAAATATCAATGAATATAAAGATATTCAACCAAATCAGTCGTTTTTTATCAACGAGGGTGGTTTGAATATTTATTATGCCCAGTATGAAATTGCCGCGTATGCTGCTGGTATGCCTACTTTTACGATACCATTTGAAGAATTAAAGGGAATGATTAATCGTAACGGGGATTTTTGGAGATCGTTTCATTAATGAAAAGCAGCGTGAATTCTATCATTCACGCTGCTTTTAAATGTTAGGTATGCTTTCTCCGGTAAATCAACCAATAGCTTGCAATACCCAGAACAATAACGACACCGACTGTACCCGGAATAATATAGGACTTTAATTCAGGTTCTGCTTTTTGCGAGAAGGAGGCCTGCTCGGTTTTTTCAGATGTTTTATGCGAAGAAGCTTCTATATGTGACTGTGAAAATACGCTGAATCCTAGCAGGAAAAATAACAGCAATGAAATTTGGGAGATTTTTTTAAACATTATATTCAACTCCGAAATATTGTTATCTTGCTGTTTTCATTCTATCATCATTAAAGGCTACTTTTATCGTTTGGACAGTATTGTTCACAAAGGTTTCAAAAAGAAGGCAACCTAACTTGATATAAATCAATTTGTTTCGGACATTCTGCTGATAAACTTTGGTTATAAAAATCAAAGGGGTCCTCTAAATCATGCCATTTCAAATCGAAGATCAAAGAGCCGTCATGGATGTTCGCGAAAGAATTTTAAAGGGGGAGCATCCACGACGTGAAATATTAAATTTTGTGAATGAAGCGCCGGTAGGAACATTTTTTGAAATACATTTACCGCACCGTGCAGAACCGCTGATTGCTAATTTACAGGGATTAGGCATGAACGTCATTGTAAACGAATTAGAACCAATGCATTTTAGGCTTATGGCCGTAAAATTGAATGAATTTTAATCCAGGCCGGCAATTTCTTTTAATTGGTCCAACTCTAGAATCTGAATCTTTCTCCTGCCATCCATTTTAATCAGACTTTGAGAGATAAACGTTAACAGCTTTCTGCTAACTGATTCTGGGGTTGTTCCAATATAGCTTGCTAAATCCTTCTTTGAGATGGGTAAGGTGAACATTCCATCTTTCGGGTTCATTTTTTGATAAAAAAGCACGAGTACCCGTGCCAGTCTTTGCTCTACCTCTAATAAACCGAGAAGACCTACAGATTCATCTGCTTCATAAAGGCGGTCATTGACAGCGATTAAAAATCGGTAGGACAGACCGGCATTTCCCTCCATTGTTTTTAAAAAATCCTTTTTATCGATATAACAAATAACCGTTTCTTGGACGGCTTCCGCATGTACATAGTGTTTTTCATCCCTAAGCAGCGAATATAATCCAAAAAAGTCCTTTGGAAACAATAGGCGGACAATTTGTTCTTTTCCTTCCGCTGACATTTTGGTTAGTTTAATTACCCCTTCATTTACAACAAACAGTGTCTCTGAACGCTCTCCTTCCTGAAAAATGAACTCTCCCTTTTGAAATTTGTGGCTCCGCGTTACCTTCTGCAAAATCTGGAGATCGTCTTCTTTCAATCCTTGAAAGACCGGAACGGAAACTAAGCATGAAGCTTCATGAGAGCAGCATTGATAACAGCACATGCAAAATCACTCCCAACTGTAGATAGTATCTTTTATTTTACTGTGGGGCCTATTTCTTTGGTGTGATATAAATCAAATACTTGATTCAGGTCAAGGTTATATTGCCCTTCTTCAAGTAAACTGGAAGAAAGACAAGAAAGGATTGGTGAACATGGGTACCATCCAATTGGCATTGAATGATGTGGCTTGCACAGGTTGTATTGGAAAAATCAAAAAAAAGATAAAAAAATACGATGGTATTGAAAAAGTGACAATTGTCCCCGGCAGCGGAATGATTCTAGTCATGTACAATGAAGCTATTATTCACCAAGATGAAATTCAAAGTAGTATTCACAAATTGGCATTAAGAATATTTGACTAGTGCCAGTGTAATAATATTTCCTCGCCGTTAAATACTATGAAAAAAGAGGGAGGAATTTGTTTGGAGCATAATCAGGATAGTAAATTTGAGGATACTTTTTTACCAATGACATCAGTGGGAAGCGGCGTTGGCATTGCTGTTTTGCCTGATGTCTATTGTTATACGAATAAAATTGTCAATCTCGCATTAGTAGGAGCCGCGGATGAATTTGTGCTGATTGATGCGGGAATGCCAAAATCAGCAGATGAAATTAAAGCGATGATAGGGGATCATTTTGGCGAAAATGCCCGCCCGAAAGCTATCATTTTAACGCATGGCCATTTTGATCATGTCGGTTCATTGGTCGAGGTGCTGAAGGATTGGAAAGTGCCTGTTTATGCACATGAACTGGAGATTCCTTTTTTAACAGGGGAGAAAGACTATCCTCCGGGTGACCCCAGCGTCGACAGCGGCCTTGTAGCGAAAATGTCCCCGATGTTTCCGAACCACGGGATTAATATAAGCGGCCAGGTCCAAGCACTACCAGAAGATCAATCGGTTCCGAATATGCCTGGTTGGAAGTGGGTTCATACACCAGGGCACACACCGGGCCATATATCCCTTTTTCGCGAAGACGACCGTGCTCTCATTGCAGGTGATGCATTTGTTACCGTGAAGCAAGAATCCCTTTATAAAGTTATGACCCAGACACAGGAAATCAGCGGCCCGCCGAGATACTATACAACGGACTGGAATGCTGCCTTTGAGTCAGTGAAAAAGTTAGAAGCATTGAACCCCAGGACGGCTGTAACCGGTCATGGACTGCCAATGACCGGGGATGAATTAACCAAAAGCCTTCATAATCTTGTAGAAAATTTTAATGAGATTGCAATGCCGAAAAATAGCCGATATGTAAATTGAGATAGGGCTGACGCCATAAAGGCAGCCTTGTTTAATTTTCTAAAAAATTAAACATTTCCGGTGTATCAGCATATGAATTAGTAGAAACAATGGTTACTAATGAAAATTTCTATTTAGGAGGAAACATGAAAACCTGTTTATTTCTACTGATTGCTGGTTTAATAGACGCCGTCCTAACCCATATTGGAATTGCATTTGGTATCGTTGAAGAGGGAAATCCGATGATGAAACTGATCATCGAAAAAAGCTGGGTCTTTTTCTATCTGGTAAAAATCATCCTGCCGCTGGTGTTAATCGGCTTGTTTTACCTCCGCCCGCTTAAAGGAAAAATCAGAACACTGCTTACAGCTGCCGGCATCCTCTATTTTTCCGTCCTTGCTTATCACCTAGTGTGGATTCTCCTTTATTTAAATACCACCAGCTAATTAGCTAGACACTGCCCATTGAATAAGTTAGTATCAAAGACGAATATAATAAGAAGAACGTAAAGAAAAAAGGAGTACCCTATGCTAAACACACTAAAGCCTTTCTTACAGGAAGCATGGCAGAAATCAGGCTTTGCTGAGCCGACTGCCATCCAAACTGAAGCCATCCCGCTCGTCTTAGAAGGAAAAGATCTCATCGCCGAGTCACCGACAGGTACAGGCAAGACGCTTGCTTACTTGCTGCCGCTTTTAAATAAAGTTGACTCTGTCTCATCTTCATTGCAGGCTGTAGTGCTTGCCTCCTCGCAGGAGCTCGTAATGCAGGTTTATCAAGAGTTTCAAAAATGGTCAGAAGGCAGCGGAATTCGCGGTGCCTCTATTATTGGCGGGGCAAACGTAAAAAGACAGCTGGAAAAATTAAAAAAGCGTCCGCATATCATTTTTGCCACACCAGGTCGATTATACGAATTAATTAAACAGAAAAAAGTAAAAATGCATGAAGTCAAATTGGTCGTTTTGGATGAAGGAGATCAATTGCTGATTCCTGAGCATCTTGGGACCGTTCAAAACATAGTCAAATCCACAATGGCAGACCGACAAGTTGTTTTATTTTCGGCGACCATGAAAGCCGAGACAGAAAAGCTTGCCGCTGATTTAACCAAAGAGCCAAAGGTTTTGCGAATTAAGAAGGATGAAGCAGCATCCTCCGGAGAAGTTGAACATATTTACTTCCCTGCTGAACCGCGCGACAAAATCAAACTTCTTGAAAAAATTGCTCGCTTAGAAGGAATCAAAGCCTTGGCATTCATCAATGACATTGGCGAAATTCAAGTGTTTAAAGAAAAATTACATTTTAAAGAGCTATCAGTCGGTATTTTACATAGTGATATGAAGAAATTAGAACGCCAAGCGACATTAAAGGCTTTCCGCGATGGAAAAATGTCGATGCTGATAGCAACAGATGTTGCAGCAAGAGGACTCGACATCCAAGGAGTTACTCATGTTGTCCATATTGATTTTCCAAGAGACATTGATCAATATGTTCACCGTTCCGGAAGAACTGGCCGCATGGGAGCAAACGGCACCGTCATCTCCCTCGTTACGGATAGAGAAGAACGGGAGCTAAAACGTTTTTGCCGAGAGTTAAAGGTTCCTGTGCATAAACGAATTTTTTATAAAGGGCAGATTGCCGAACAGGAAGAAAAAGTACGACGCTAAACAGTGGGGAGATCCCCACTGTTTTTTAATGGAAGGATTTTTATTATTTTTTCAAGAATACTTAAGGGAAAGAGGGGGAATACGTATGGAAAATCCGAAGCTGAAAAAATTACATGATGAATGGCTTGAGGAAGCATCGATCAAGGAAATGCAGGAAAAATTAACAAGTGAAGAACTGACTTCTAAAGAACTTGTTTTGATGTATCTAAATAGAATTTCATCATTTGATCAAGTCATAAATTCGGTCCTAGAAGTGAACCCGGATGCGTTGCAAATTGCTGCAGCACTCGATGCCGAACGGAAAGAAACTGGCCCGCGCAGCTCATTGCACGGAATTCCCATTTTAATTAAGGATAATATTGATACGAAGGACAAAATGCACACAAGTGCCGGGTCTTTAGCTTTAAAGGATTCGTTTGCCTTAAGGGATTCCTATGTTGCAGAGCAGCTGCGTAAGGCAGGAGCGGTTATCCTTGGTAAAACAAATATGACAGAATGGGCCAATTTCATGGCGCTCGGAATGAAAAATGGTTACAGCTCGCGCGGGGGGCAGGTATTAAATCCATATGGCCCTGGCAAATTCGATGTGGGCGGTTCAAGTTCCGGTTCGGGTGCGGCGATTGCCGCCAATCTTGCAGCTGCAGCAGTGGGCACCGAAACATCCGGTTCAATCCTTAATCCGTCTTGTCATAATTCGATCGTTGGAATCAAACCAACGGTAGGGCTTATTAGCCGCAGGGGAATTATTCCGATTGCCCATACGCAGGATACCGCAGGGCCAATGGCACGTACGGTTGAAGATGCCGCCATTCTGCTAAATGCATTATCCGGAAGAGATGAAGAAGACCCAATTACGGGGACAAATCCATTTGAAAATTACGATTTTACGAAGCACCTTGTGAGGGATGGCCTTAAAGGAAAAAGAATCGGCATTGCATGGGAAGGCTTTATTGATGCGATTCGTGAGGATAAGAGGGAAATAATTCATGCTGCCCTTGATGTTTTAAAATCCTCCGGTGCTGAGGTGATTGAGTCTATTGAGATCCCATCCGCAAAAGCCAAGTGGAAGTACGATGTCCTGACTTATGAATTCAAACCGGATGTAAATGCTTATTTGAATGGACTTCATCCATCAGTATCTGTCCGCACGTTGAAGGATTTGATTGAGTTTAATCAGAACAATGAGGATACGATGCTTAAATACGGTCAAGCTGTCTTGCTTGAGTCAGAAGAAACGAGCGGTTCGTTGACGGAAGAGGCCTATTTCAAAGCATTAGAATTTGATGACTATTATGCAACTGTAAAAGGAATTGATTTTGCTCTGGAAACCTATCAATTGGATGCGATTGTTTTTCCTGGGGAAGAAGGGTCACATATTAGTGCTAAAGCCGGCTATCCGACCATTGCTGTCCCGGCAGGTTACACGGCTGATGGGGAACCGGTAGGAATTACCTTTGCCGGAACCGCTTATCGTGAGCCGGTTCTTATTGAAGCAGCCTATGGTTTTGAACAATTGCTCCCTGTACGCAAGCCGCCTTGTTAGAATAAGTTTGCCTCATTTCACTCATACTATCATTGACTTTCTTGAAAAAGGAGATGGTAAGTGTGGGAAGAACGAAGCTTGGTAATGCGAATGCCCAACGAAATAATAATCGTAAAAAACCGATGAAGACCAGTTCGGAACTTGTTGAATTTACAACAGGTGAAGATATAAAACGGAACCGTCCGAATAGTAAATAATCAAGAACGCCTCCCTGTGATTTGGGAGGCGTTTTAAGTTGATGATTTTTTAAAATTGTTGATATCCAGTGAAAAATTGTTGATATCCAGCTAAAAAGTGTCGATATCGAGTGAAAAAGTGTAGATATCTAGCTAAAAATTGTTGATATCCAGCTAAAAATTGTTGATATCGAGTGAAAAAGTGTCGATATCCAGCTAAAAATTGTTGATATCGAGTGAAAAATTGTTGATATCGAGTGAAAAATTGTCGATATCCAGCTGAAAATTGTGTATATCCATTGAAAAGTGTCGATATCTAACTAAAAATTGTTGATATCCGGCAAAAAAATGTTGATAACCATTCTCGGGAGCATATCTGCCCACTAGGAATAATACTCATCCCCGACATTTTTCAACGGTTTTAGCGCCGGACCTTCGATCACATCACCCGAATAAGAGAACCGCGAGCCGTGGCATGGGCAATCCCAGCTTTTTTCTGCGTGATTCCACTCCGTTTCACAGCCGATATGGGTGCAAGTGGTATCTACGATATAAAGTTTGCCATTTTCGTCTTTATAGGCTCCCGCTCTTTTACCTTTGTGCATGACAGCAGAACCTTCACCTGGACGCAAATCTCCCGGATCCTTTGGCACAAACTCCAATTTGCCCTTCAGGAGATGCTTCGCCACATCGGCATTGGTCGAAACCACCTGCTTTAAATCTGGATCGGCTTGGAACCGTGATGGGGAATAAAGTTCCTTATACGGATTGTCCCGTTCAAGAACATAATCCGTCAGCAAATGACCGGCAAAAATCCCGGTGGTCATCCCCCATTTTTTATAACCCGTTGCCACTAATACATTTTCCTTATTTTCGGTAATCTGACCGATATAAGGGACTCGGTCCAGAGTGATTAAATCCTGTGCGGACCAGCGATAGGTATAGCCAGAGAGACCAAATACTTCTTTTGCAAAATCCTCAAGGGCGCGATAATGTGCGAGCGTGTCAATTCCTTGGCCCGTTTTATGATTTTCTCCGCCAATAATGAGTAAATTTTCTCCATTAAACGGGGTATATCGAATCGACCGTGGCGGGTTATCGGCACTGATATACATGCCCCCCGGATATTCCTCCGTTAATTTAATCCCAATCGCATATGACCGTGAAGCATACATTCTTGCAAAATAAAGCCCCGGTTTATCATAAAAAGGAAAATGGGAAGCGATCACTACTTTTTTACATGTAACGATATGCCCTTCCTTGGTTACAACCTTTGGATGAGAGGTTTCCTCCTCTTCCAAATCAACGGCTGTTGTATTCTCAAACACTTGACAGCCCGCACTTACAGCCTCATCCAAAAGTGTCTTTAAAAATTTAAGCGGATGGAACTGGGCTTGATTGCGCATCACGAGTGCACCGGTCGTTTGAATCTTAAATGGAATCGTATCCTTTAAGGCACCATCGATTCCTAATCGCTCGTAGGCAGACATTTCTGTTTCAAGCTGCTTTTTATATTGCTCGGTTGTGGCATAAATATAGGCATCCTGCTTGCTAAAATCGCAGTCAATTCCTTTTTCATTTACCATTTTTTCAACAAACTGAATCGCATTTGACTGGGATTCAAAGTAGAGTTTGGCATTTTCTTCGCCAAAATGATTGATTAATTCATCATATAATATGCCATGCTGGGCAGTAACCTTTGCCGTCGTATGCCCGGTTGTCCCATTCAGCACCCCGCCTGCCTCAAGCAGCGCAACCTTTACTCCTTCTTTAGACAGCAAATAGGCTGCGGTAATACCGGTAATCCCGGCACCAATAATCGCTACATCAACGGATAGATCTTCTTTTAATGCTTCAAAAGTGGGTAATTCTATTTCACGCCAATAGGTTTTCGGAAACTTATTGGTTGTTTCAGCTGAGCTCATATTCCATCCTCCAGTTACAAAAATTTGCTTATGTTTAATTTTTCCTAAACTGATAAAAATAATCTATTGTCATCGGATAATTTTTAAATCATTTAGATTGACGATGGATAATTGGATTGATATTTTTATATAAGAATATTCAATAAATTCTGGCGCCTTAACAGCTAAAAGTGTAAGCTTGAGCAGTTTTCACCCTAAAAATGAATAAGGAAAATACATATTAAAAGAGGGTGAAAGGTATGAGAAAACATTTTGAAACAGAAATTTTGCACGAGGAAAAGAAACGGGAAAGAAAGTTTTCGAGTAAAGTAACCCCTATTTATCAAACATCGGCTTTTACGTTTAAGGATCTTGACGACCTCGAAGGATTTTATCAAGGCAATGGGAGCTACCTTTATTCCCGTACAGGCAATCCAAACACAGATGAATTAGGGGAAGCCGTTGCAAGGCTTGAAGGAGCACCAGCTGGTGTTGCTGCCTCTTCTGGATTAGCAGCCATTCTTGCAGGAATTCTAGCCGTTGTGAAAAATGGCGATCATATTGTCGCGGCAGATGACCTATATGGCGGCAGCTATCATATGCTTGAGAAAGAATTAAATGATTTTGGTATTGAGACAAGCTTTGTTTCGTTTACTGACCAAACTCAAGTGGAAAACGCTATTAAAGAAAACACAAAACTTTTATATACGGAATCGATTTCGAATCCATTATTGCGCGTAGAGGATATAGAAGGGGTTGTACAAATTGCTAAAAAGCATGGGCTGATTACTTTGGTGGACAATACGTTCGCAACCCCTTATCATTGCCGTCCATATTTAATGGGCGTTGATTTAGTTGTCCATAGTGCGACCAAATATATTGGCGGACATAGTGATGTCATCTCTGGCGTTTTGACCGGCAGAGAGGATATAGTTGCTCAGGCGAAAACAAAGGTGGTCAATCTCGGGACAAATGTCAGCCCATTTGAGGCATGGCTGACTGTCCGCGGTTTAAAAACACTTGCATTACGGATGAGAGCACAATCTTCCAATGCAAGAAAGTTAGCGGAAGCCCTTTCTCAGAATAAGTTTATTGAAAAAGTTTATTACCCATTTGATAAGGATGCTGAAGGCTACAGTGCGATGGTTACCATTCAGCTTTCAAAGAAGGTAGATATTCAGCAATTTTTCCGCTCATTATCCTGGATTAAAATTGCTCCAACTCTTGCCGGGGTTGAAACGACTGTTTCTCACCCATTAATGACCTCTCACCGGGAATTACCGCAAGAGGTTGCGGAAGCCTTAGGAATTACAAAAGAGGTCGTCCGAATTTCAGTCGGAATTGAACATGCCGAGGATATTATTGCTCAATTTGAGCAGGCAGTTGAGAAATCACTATAATAGTGCGAATCACCCTGAAATGATGTCCAGGGTGATTTTTTTATTAATTATTAAGATGGAGACTGATGCGTATCTTCTGATTTTGTTGGAATGGGGTCAATCCGACTTGAGTCTTCAGTGTCCAGTGCTCTTCGCATAGCAAGAATAAACGATCCAAAAATAAATCCAAGACAAATGATAAAGCCAATTGCTGTAGCCCACCATAAAGCCATGAAAAATCCCCCCTTTTTACACTATATGCCTTGGGGGGAACATTTTTTCCATAGTATTTATAGTGATAATGCCTTATTCTTTCTTCTCGTGTCCTCCATAATAATCGACTTTTTTAATATTCACTCCTACAAACGTTTCAATAATCGACTGGCCGCCCGCAATGGAAAAAATGAAAATAAACACAAAGGTTATTTTTGGAAAAAGTAAATAGGCACCTCCAAGCAGGATGGCACTCCAAACCCCGGCACACCAGTAACATTTCAATAGATACCCAAACATCGATGCAGGTACTTCCTTAAGTTTTATTCCTTCTTCTGTTTCTACTTCAACTTTTTTCATAAAGGGTTTACGGATAAACTCGGTTATTTTATCAAAAACAATTAAATGGGTTAAACGATAGCTTGCCAAAATTAACATGATGTAGGTAATCCATGAAATGTCTCTCACATTTTTAGCCTCCAGAGCAAAACGAATTATTTATGAGTCCCTGTATATTTTGAGCTTTAAATTAAAAATATATATTCGGAGGAGGCGAAAAAGTGAAAAAATCATTTTGGTTTAGTATTCTGTTTTTCCTATCAATATTCTGCATCCCAAGCGTTTCATTTGCCCAGCAAATTTATACGGTACAGCCGGGTGACTCGCTTTGGAAAATTGCCGTCCGGTTTCAGGTTGGTTTATCGGAGATTATTTCAGCGAACCCGCAGTTTAAAAATCCAGCTTTAATTTACCCTGGTCAAAAGGTAACGATTCCTGATTTAGGCGCCACCAAAAGTATTGAAAATCAGGTGATTCAATTAACAAACCAAGAGAGGGCGAAAAACGGATTAAAACCGTTCACACCTGATTGGGAGCTGTCAAGGGTAGCCCTCTATAAGGCAATGGATATGAGAGATAAGAATTATTTCTCCCATACAAGTCCAACCTACGGGGATCCATTTACGATGATCAAGAACTTTGGGATTTCCTATCGCGCTGCGGCAGAGAATATTGCCGCCGGACAAACGACTCCACAAGAAGTGGTTAATGCTTGGATGAATAGTCCAGGGCATCGGGCCAATATACTAAGTACCAGTACCACCAGGATTGGGGTAGGCTACGCAAAAGGCGGGTCCATGCGGTATTATTGGGTACAGCAATTTATATCTAAGTGACTAGAAAGGGTCAGTCCTTCCATGGGGCTGACCCTTTCTACGTCTTAGGACCGAGATGAAAATCAAGCTCTGGAGCAATTATGGAATTAAAAGAAAAAAGGTAAGATGATATCAAGATAACGAAAGGAGGAAAACGAAATGAAAAAATTCGGTTTACTAGTAGCGGGAGGGATTGCAGCTATCATCCTGCTCTCAACCATCGGTCCGATGATTGGTTTACTTCTCAGTCTGGTGATCCTATATTTCATCTTCAAACAGTTTCTAAAGAGTGAGTCAACAGGTGCCAAAATCGGCCTTGGTATTTTAGGATTCATCGTCCTTGTGGCATCTATTCATAATGCACCGGCGATAATCGGTGTCGGTGCTGCCTATGTGCTCTATCTTGTTTATAAAAAATGGAACGAGAACAAACAGACAAAAATGAAAAAGGACTCCAATGATCCGTTTGCCAATTTCGAAAAACAATGGAACGACTTAAAACATTATTAAACCTATGAGGAGAGATGCAAAATGACAAACTTATTTACAAGAATTAAAAACACAATCGCTGCTGATTTACATGAAGCCCTGGATCATAAGGAAAAGAAAAATCCAATTATGCTGCTTAATCAATATCTGCGACAATGTGAACAGGAAACGGAAAAGGTTCGTAAGCTCCTTGAACGTCAATACACCCTCAAAGAGGAATTTACAAAGGAACATGTTCAAGCGGTGGAGCTGGCTGAAAAAAGAAAGCGTCAAGCGGAGATTGCTTCACAGGCAGGAGAAATGGAACTTTATCAATTTGCAGCAGCTGAACATCAGCAATATGCAGAACGTGCTGGACGGTTAAGTCAGTCTCTTGAGCAAATCAAAGGGCAACTCGAAGAATTAGAAAGAAAATATCAAGAAATGAACCATAAGTTAAAAGATATGCAAATTCGCCGGATGGAATTAATGGGGCGGGAAAATATGACTCGTGCGAATCATCGGATGAACCTTGTACTGGACACAAATCCTAACTCTGAAAAATCTTATTCCCGTTTCAAAGAGATTGAGAACTATTTGGACCGTTTAGAAAATCAGGTGAATCAATCCTTTTATCGCAGCACGATTGATGCGAGAATTGCCCAATTGGAAAAAGAAATGAAAGTTGAAGAAAGCAAGTCCACATTATAACCAAATCATGGTATTCTAAAAGGGCGTAGGATCTCTACGCCTTTTGACCATATCAAGAATTTCCGTAAAAGGGTCATGAATTTTATACTAGGGGAGGGTGAGCCAATGTTTAAAAATACGAAAAATGATTATATTGGCTGGCTGGCTATAATTGGTGCCCTCGTCCTCGGGCTTGAGATTTTATTTTTTAATAGAGGGCTTATTTTCTCTCTTATTTTCTCCTGTGGATTGATGTATTTAGGCCGCAAAAAAGCTGGGAAAAAGCGTGGGAGAGTGCTTTTCATTGCCGGTGTTTTTTTCTTTATTATTAGCATCATCAATATGATGACCTTCAAATTTTTATTATTAGCAATTTTACTGCACTTTTTTATTCAATTTATTACTTCAAAAAAAAATCCAAAGAAAATACAATTGGAAGTTGCCGAACCAAAGCAGGACCCGTTTGAAGAAACAATGTACAAGAGTAAGCCGCTCTTTGAAAATATCTTTTTGGGACAGCAAAAAACCCCTCAAGGTGTATACGAGTGGGAGGATATCAATATCCAGGCTGGAATAGGCGATACCGTTATTGATCTTAGCTATACCATGCTTCCAAAAGGGGAAACCGTTATTTTTATCCGGAATATAATCGGAAACATGCAAATCCTTGTTCCATATGAAATCGAAGTAAGCATCCACCATTCTTGTATGGCGGGTTCCACTAATATTTTTGATCACCACGAGCCAAAAGTATTTAACCAGGTGATTCATTTAAAAACACCAGGCTATGAAACGGCTGAGCAAAAGGTAAAAATCTTTACCTCGCTTGTGGTTGGGAATTTAGAGGTGAGCCGGATATGAGTACAGCACAACGTCAAATTGTCTGGAGTGTCTGCTTTTCCTTTTTGACCGCCATTATTGTTTCGGCTGTGTTCATTAATGTTTTCCCGTTATCTAACTGGTCGGAGCTATGGGATCGGCACTTTATGGATATTCCGATTGTGATTTTTATACCGGTTTTTAGTATTGCTTTAGGAGTCCTGATTGGTGCCGTTTCTGGATTTTTCTGGAGGAGACAGCTTCTATCCGTTGATCATTCTCTACATCAACTAGAAGAAGGACGGCAGGCCGAGATTAAAATAAAACCTTCGATTACAGAAGTACAAACGATTGCAAGTAGAATTGAGAAAATCGGCAAACAAATGTCAGAGCAGGCTAAGCTGTCGCAGCGGTTGGCAACGGAAAAGGTGGAGGACCAGGAATCAAGGATACAGGAGATTATCGAGCAGGAACGAAATCGTCTAGCAAGGGAATTGCATGATTCTGTCAGTCAGCAGTTATTTGCTGCTTCGATGATGATGTCTGCGATAAATGAAACGAAACAGTTTTCGGAAGATAACCGGGAAGCGAAGCAGCTGAAAATGGTTGAGGAAATGATTCATCAGTCCCAATTAGAAATGAGGGCACTTCTGCTTCATTTACGGCCTGTTGCCTTAAAGAACAAATCCTTGCAAGAAGGGATTGAAGAACTATTACTTGAATTATCCATGAAGGTAACGATGGATATTAAATGGAAGGTTGAAGCCTTTCCGCTTGATAAAGGAGTGGAGGACCATCTATTTAGGATTTTACAAGAGTCGGTATCCAACACACTTCGCCATGCAAAAGCCGGGAAACTTGACGTACTGCTCATCAAGCGGGATGACCTTGTTATTATGAGGGTGGTCGATGATGGGATTGGTTTTGAGGTCGATGATGAAACAAAAGCAGGATCTTATGGGATGCAGAATATGCATGAACGCGCCCTTGAAGTGGGCGGGACACTAAAGGTGATAAGTATGAAAAATAAAGGGACCCGCCTGGAAGTGAAGGTTCCAGTGGTGAGGAATGGGGATGGTACAAGTGATTAGAGTATTATTTGTAGATGACCATGAAATGGTAAGAATCGGTGTTTCCGCTTATTTATCTGCACAGCCTGATATAGATGTAGTTGGGGAAGCAGACAATGGGAAAAGGGGAGTTGAGCTTGCACTGGAACTTCGGCCCGATATCATTTTAATGGATCTTGTGATGAAGGAAATGGACGGAATTGAGGCAACCAAACAGATTATCGAACAATGGCCGGAAGCAAAGGTTATTATTGTTACAAGCTTTTTAGATGATGAAAAGGTGTATCCTGCGCTGGAGGCTGGGGCAACTAGCTATATGCTTAAGACCTCTAAGGCCAGCGAAATTGCGGATGCTGTTCGAGCTACATATCATGGTCAATCGGTCCTTGAGCCTGAGGTAACTGGAAAAATGATGGTCAAAATGCGCCAGAAAAATCAGCATTTACCTCATGAAGAACTGACAAGCCGCGAGCTCGAGATTCTGCTGTTAATGGCCGAAGGGAAAACTAATCAGGATATTGCGGATGAATTATTTATTGCCTTAAAAACGGTGAAAACTCATGTTAGTAATATTCTAAGCAAGTTACGTGTTCAGGACCGCACCCAAGCGGTTATTTACGCGTTTAAACATTCGTTAACGAAATGATTGATATTAAAACTGCCTTCCAGGGTGTCCTTGGAAGGTCTTTTTTTGTTGGTTTTTAAGGGATTCGAGGCTTTCATTGACCGAAGGAGTACGCTTTTGCTGAAAAAGGTAAAAGCAAAGGCGTTCCATTGCCTGGAGGATGAGTTTTAAAATGAAAAAGGTAAAAGAAAGAGCGTTTCATAACCCGCCATTTGAAGTAGGCCATGCATAAAAAAGGTAAAGAAAAATCAAAAACAACATTTTTCCATTGGTTATATTGAAAAAACTATTGATAATTATTCTCAATAACTGCTAAAATAATAATAATGAAAATGATTATCATTATTAATCTTAAATTCGGGGGATTTTATAGAATGAATTTATATAAGGTATCAGGCGTTATTTTATTATCTAGCAGTCTACTATTCGGATGTTCCAATACAGAAAAAAGCTCTGCACCTGCAAAAGTAAAAGAACCAAAAAGCAGTGCGGCTAATCTTGATGGTGTTACGAATACATATCGTGAGTATGCTGTTGGCGAAATCGAGGAATTCGTTAAGGCAACAGACGCTTTTACAACGGCAGTGAAAAACGGAGATCTTGAAAAAGCGAAAGAGCTTTACGGTCCAGCCCGTATGTACTATGAAAGAGCAGAACCAATTGCCGAAGTGTTTGGTGATCTTGATCCTAAAATCGATGCTCGTGAAGGCGATGTTCCTGAAGGAGAGTGGGGCGGGTACCACCGAATCGAAAAAGGACTTTGGGTTGATAAGACTACCAAGGGCTATGAAAAATATGCTGATCAATTAATGAAGGACGTTAATTTGCTCCGTGCTAAGGTAGAAACAGTAGAGGTTACTCCTGACCTATTAATTACCGGAGCAGTGGACCTTTTGAATGAGGTTTCAACCTCCAAGGTAACAGGAGAAGAAGACCGCTATTCACATACTGATTTGTATGACTTTGTGGCGAACGTACAGGGAGCAGAGGAGATTTACAAACTTTTAAAGCCAGCTTTACATGATAAAGATGCCGATGTGGCAAAAGAAATTCAAACCCGTTTTGATGAAATGTACAGCCTTTTAAATCAATACAAAAAAGGTGACGGATACCAGTTATATACCGAACTGTCTAAAGAACAAGTAAAAGAATTAAGTCAGGCGATTGATGCATTAGCAGAACCACTATCTCAAATAGGAATGGTAACGGAGGCGTCTTAATTGTCAACGAACCCAAATATCAACAATGAATCTACTAAAATAGCAAAAACATTCTCGCGAAGAGATATCCTCAAAACTGCCGGAATTGGCGGTGTAGGGGTACTTGTCGGTGCTTCCGGTTTAGGCGGCCTGCTCTCTATAACGGAGAGCAAGGCAAAACAAATAGACTCTGGTGAGAGCATCCCGTTATATGGAAAACACCAACAAGGAATTACAACAAAAACACAGAATCATGTGTATTTTGCCGCTTTAGATGTAACGACAACGAATAAACAAGATTTAATTAGACTTTTTAAGGACTGGACAAAGGCAGCTGCTTTAATGACGGAAGGGAAGTCGGTCGGGGAGCTGACCAGTAATGAATTTCTTCCGCCAAAGGACACTGGGGAGGCAGCAGGATTATCGCCATCCAAGTTAACAATTACTTTTGGTGTCGGTCCGACGTTATTTAAAAAAGACCAACGAGACCGTTTTGGGCTACAACATAAGCAGCCAAAGGAATTAGTGGATCTTCCTAAATTTCCACTTGATGCATTAGAAGAGGAGTGGACCGGCGGAGACCTTTGTATTCAAGCTTGCGCTGATGATTTACAAGTCGCTTTTCATGCCGTTCGAAACCTCGTCCGCATTGCCAGGGGGAAAGCGATTCTGCGTTGGGCTCAATCAGGATTTCAACGTACGGCACAGGCTGATCCAAGGGAAGGAACTCCAAGAAACTTGTTTGGTTTCAAAGATGGGACTGCCAATCCAGATGTAAACGATGAAAAACAGATGAATGAGCAAGTTTGGGTACAGCCAGGAGATGGCCCCAATTGGCTTGCTAATGGAAGTTATCTTGTCGTCCGAAAGATCCAAATGTTTATTGAGGTATGGGACCGCACGACATTAAAGGAACAAGAAAATACATTTGGACGTTATCGAATTAGCGGAGCACCGCTCGGGCAAAAGAATGAATTCGACAAGCTTGATTGCAATCATAAAGATGAATATGGTAAAGACTTTATTCCTGTTAATTCACATACAAGACTTTCGCACGGGGATGGAACGCAAAAGATCCTGCGCCGGGCTTATTCTTATTCAAATGGAATGGATGTAAAAACCGGGAGCTTTGATGCAGGATTGTTGTTTCTATGTTTTCAGCGAAAACCGAGCAAACAATTTATCCCGATTCAGCATCGGCTGGCAAAAATGGATAAGTTAAATGAATATACTTCCCACCGCGGAAGTGCGATTTTTGCTTGTTTACCAGGATGCAAACAAGGTGGTTTCATAGGGGAAACATTATTTAGCTAATGTTTTCCTCTTTAAAGGAGAGAGAAAGAATGAAGACGAAAATAAAATTATCACTGGCCCTATTCATCAGCCTATTCATGCTCATCCTAATGATTCAGCCTGCAGCAGCAGCCGAAAATCATGATGAGCTTTTTGTACTAATTGGCGATAGCTTAATGAAAGCAAAACAAGGGGATCAAGTCACTGTTTCGAAAAACATGGAACAATTTTCAAAAGAGTGGAATGCTCTTAAAAAAGAAGATAGTAAACTTGCAAAAACAGTTAACACAAAACTAAATGATGTCAATCGTCTCCTTAAAGAGAAGGCGGATAATGAAGCCATTACAAAAGGTCTCTCTGCTCTTTCAAGTGCAGTTGTGCAATATGATCAAGAACAAAACCCAGTTGATAAAGAAAAGGGGAAAGAACAGGTTAAAAACCTTCTTCCAATCATTGACACCATGAAGGAAAGCAGCGAACAAGGGAATATCTCAAAGGTGAAATTGCAATATCAAACATTTATGAACCAATGGACTGCCAATGAAACCTTCGTTCACGATGAAAGTATTTCTTCCTATGGAAATATTGAAAAATACACGGCTCTCGTCCGAATTGCGATCACACAGGACCCGCCGGATTTAAAAAAGGCACAGCTTCAATTAGATCAATTAACGAAAGAAATTGAAAACTTCCTCGCTGGAAAGAACACAGGAAAGTCTCAAGAAACGTATAGTTTACAAGATTTATCTAATCTATTAACGAAGGCTGAAGACCTAATTTCCCAAAAAGATTATCAAAATGCGAGCAGTAAGCTGAACGAAGTTTTAACAATTTGGCCAATGGTCGAAGGGGATGTTCAGACAAGGGATAGTAAGCTATATAATGATATCGAAACAAAGGTTCCAACAGCGATCAGCATCCTAAACTCAAAAAATGTTAACGCTCAAAAGGCTTCTGAAATCATTGAGGATTTACATACCAGACTTGCTCCATTATTGAGCAAAACCGATTATTCATTATGGGATGCAGCATTAATATTACTCCGTGAGGGCTTGGAGGCATTATTAATTGTTGCTACATTGCTTGCATTTCTTAAAAGGATGGGGAAATCTTCAAAGCAGAAATGGATATGGGCAGGGGTTGGTGCAGGTATTTTACTGAGCGCAATTCTTGCTATTTTCATCAACATTCTATTTTCAAAACTAACTGCTGCTTCAAGTAGGGAATATATCGAAGGCATTACCGGAATTGTGGCCGTGTTAATGATGTTAACCATCGGAGCTTGGCTGCATAATAAATCAAGCATCGGAAACTGGAATAAATTTATTAATCAACAGATGGAACAGGCAATTGCAAAAGGCAGCCTTCTTTCCTTCGCAATGATTAGTTTTCTGTCTGTTTTTCGCGAAGGCGCAGAAACGATTATTTTTTATGCGGGGATTACTCCTTATATCAGCTTACAGCAGCTCGTCATCGGAGTATTACTGGCAGTGGTAATCTTAGCTGTGGTTGGGTTCCTTATCATCAATTACAGTGTGAAAATCCCAATCCGTTTATTCTTTAAAGCGGCAACCATCCTTATTTATGTATTGGCATTTAAAATTCTTGGGATCAGCGTCCATGCCCTGCAAATATCAAATATGATTCCGACCACTACAGTTAATAAGCTTCCATACGTTGACTGGATTGGACTTTACCCAACGTGGGAAACGACTTTAACACAAATCGGCTTGCTTGTGATTATTTTCTTCATGACCTACGCGGTAAAGAAAAAATTCTTTAGAAAATCAATACCCGCAAATGTTTAAAAGGGCCATTTCGGCCCTTTTTGTTTAGGCTCGGTTAAACATAGTTGTTGATTTCCGCTCCAGGCACTTCGCTTTCCGTGGGCGGTCCGGGGAGCCTCCTCGTCGCTTCACTCCTGTGGGGTCTCCCCTGTCCCGTAATCCCACAGGAGTCTACGTGCCTTCCACTCCAATCAACGTTGTTCAAAAATCAACATTCTCCTTTAACAAAGCCTTTGTTTAAAGTATTTTTTTAAATGGAACCGTGTCAGCCCCTAACTTTTGCTTCCATGAGTATGGAATGGATAAATTTTCTGATATCAATTCGGGTAGTGGCAGCGGATTGTTTTTTTCCTTCGAGTTCGAGCATTTTCATTCGTACTTGGGTATAGTCGAATAATTTGGATGAGAAGTACTCAAAGGTTGGGTTGGCATAATCCGTTAAACCCAGTGAGGCAAGATGCTCTAGCACCTGTTGAATTGTACGGCGGACCCGTTGTTCCACGGCTTTACCTTCCTTAGTTATTTCCTGCGGTGAAGCGGCTGAACCGAGCCGAATTTTGGCTGCCTGTTCATACAACTCTTTCAAAGGCGGGAGGTCGCGATTACCCTGCATGTCTAATTGATGTAAAATCGTTAAAAGATCCAAAAGATCCTTTTCACCACTCTTGCCAATAATCCCAAGTTCAAGAAGGATACTTTTGGCGGAGGAGATCAGTGATGGTTGTTTAGTTGGACGTGTGTTCTCCAGAATGCGGTTGTTTGTATTATGCTTCGTTAAAAAGCTTAATGATTTTTGAATATGATGAAGTGATTTTTCCAGCATCAGATAGTCACTTACTTTTTTAAGGACACTGACCACCTCAAGCCGATTAATCGGCTTTGTGATATAATGCTCCACTCCAAGAGAATACGCTTCGCTAATCATATCCTTTGTTTCGACTTGAGAGATCATAATGATTTTCCCTTGAAAGGAGGGAGCAATTTCTCTGACTGTTTCAATTCCGTCCCTGATAGGCATGAGCAGGTCAATCATTAGGATATCGACATCTTTTAAAGAAAGAGTCTCTGCATCCACTTCAGCCCCGTCCGCTGCTTCCCCTACAATCGACCCCAAGCCTTCCTCTTCAATGATATTTGATAGCATTCCTCTAATAGTAACGGTATCATCAACAATAAAAAAATTCATGGTAATCACCCCTTTTTCGACTGGTAATAAAGTATAAGTGCAACTCGCCTCATAAACCGCCCTTAGGGGTTGCCAATCAGCGAGTTTTGTTTATTAAATTTATAACCGGAAGCTGAATTTCAAAGGTCGTTCCTTTTTCTTTCTCTGATTCGACTAGGTTAATTGTGCCATTCAGATTTTCAATGACGTTTCTAGTGTAGGATAAACCGATTCCATTTGAAGCAATTCCGGCTTGATCAAATTTTGTTGTAAAACCTGGTTCAAAAATATACATTTTGTTCTTCTCAGAAATTCCGTTTCCATTATCCTTTATGCATATTTTGACAAAGTCCAGAACCCTTTCAACCGTTAATACAATCTGTCCTTCCTGACGGATGGCTTCCACCGCGTTGGCAACAAGATTATTTATAAGGGAAAGAAGGATAAAAGTACGGTACTCCGAATGTACCCCCGTAATGTTTACCTGAAAATCAATTGATTTCCCGAGCAGTTCACCATAATTTTTATTTGAGATCGTTACAACAGAAATGATTTCGCGAATGTTCATAAAATCATCTAATTTTTCTTTGGCCATTAATTTAGACAAGCCGGCATAAATACGTTGATTATCTTTTTTTATTTCGTGTAATTCACCGGCGATTTTCAGCATGGCTTGTGCTTCATTTTGATTGTTTAGCGTTTTTAAATCTCGATAAATCGTGTAGCAGGCGCTGGTTAGTTGCTCTGCGTTCTTTGCTGATTTTTCCAATTGAAACATTTCCACATATAAATTTGAGACTAAAAGTAAAACCTCTTCGGTCCGTTTTCGTTGCTGTTCTTCAGCCAACCTTGTCTCACGTACTAAAATTGTATTGAAAAAACCAAGTACAAAGAAGCTGCGAATGATGGCTACCCCAACAATAATTAAGAAGCCAGAGGTTGTCATTTTCATATCAGTTGTGTAATGGCGAATGGTCATTTCTGAAAAATTGCCCATAATTTCGAGCACCATTCCAACTAGACCAATGAGCAGCGGGCGATGATATAATTTTTTTACTTTAAAAACATGAAAAAATGCAGCAAAGACCATGTAATAGAAAAACACGGGAAAATGGTCAGGGAAATCAAAGGAGCCAACTTGAAGCTTGTCCAGAATAACCCGGAAACAAACGACAGCACTTCCGGTTAAAAAGCCCGCCGCAACTGGATGGATTTTACGTGACCATAGCAATATAAAAAAGAATACAGGTGTACTCATGCTGATTCTTAAATCAGCACCGGTTAAAGGATAAAATTTTATTTCTCCGGCTATAGGAACGGCAATGATCATAAACAAATAGGCTAATATTTTATCGCGAATACGATCACCCCCCCTATCTATAGTAAAAAAATTATTTTCAATTGTAAAAATTTTTTTAACCCACTTTGTAGTTTTTTGTAGGTTATCGTAGGTCAACCGTTATGATATAAACTGTAATCGTTTACAAACTATATTCCTACTATAATATTATCAAAAATCAAAAAACTTATCGATGGGAGAGAAGCGAGTGAAAAAAATTAGTTTAGCATGGCAAATTTTTATTGGATTAATTCTTGGGATTATTTTAGGAGCCATTTTTTATGGAAATCCACATATCGAGCAATTCTTACAGCCAATTGGAAACATCTTTTTACGATTAATTAAAATGATTGTTGTGCCGATTGTCATCTCATGTCTCGTAGTTGGTGTTGCAGGTGCCGGCGATATGAAATCGCTAGGGAAACTAGGAGGCAAAACGCTTCTATATTTTGAAATCATTACAACGATCGCGATTGTTGTCGGCCTGTTAGTTGCTAATATTTTTCATCCAGGTACTGGCGTGGATCGTTCGCAACTGGTTAAATCAGATATCAGTTCCTATGTTACGACTGAAAAAGCAACGGAGTCACACTCTCATATTGATACACTTGTAAATATTGTACCGACCAATGTGGTTCAGGCGTTTGCAAATGGAGATATGCTGGCGATTATTTTCTTCTCCGTTATGTTTGGTCTTGGTGTTGCAGCAATTGGTGAAAAAGGCAAACCGATCATTGAATTTTTTAGAGGTACAGCCGATGCGATGTTCTATGTAACCAATCAGATTATGAAGATTGCTCCATTAGGGGTGTTTGCCTTAATTGGGGTTACCGTTTCAAAATTTGGGTTGGAATCATTAATACCGCTTGGAAAATTAGTTATTACCGTATATGGCGCGATGGCTTTCTTTATTATTGTCGTGCTCGGCATTGTAGCGAAAATTTGTGGCTACAACATTTTTAAGCTTTTAGCTTATCTGAAAGACGAATTAATTTTGGGCTATTCCACAGCGAGTTCGGAAACCGTTCTTCCGAAAATTATGGAAAAAATGGAGCGAATCGGATGTCCAAAAGGGATTACTTCATTCGTCATTCCGACTGGTTATTCCTTTAATCTTGATGGATCTACCTTGTATCAGGCCATTGCGGCTTTATTCATCGCCCAAATGTATGGCATTCATATGGGCATTGGACAACAGATTACATTGGTTCTTATTTTAATGGTTACATCAAAAGGGATCGCAGGTGTCCCTGGCGTTTCAATTGTTGTTCTGCTTTCAACCTTAGGTAGTGTCGGTATTCCGGTCGAAGGACTAGCGTTTATTTTAGGCGTAGACAGGTTGCTGGACATGGCCCGTACATGTGTAAACATTGTCGGTAACTCACTTGCGGCGATTGTTATTTCCAAATGGGAAGGTCACAAAGTTAGAGATCATCACGAAGAGCAAGCCGCATAGGCGGTTATACAAAAAAAGGCACAACTGGCGGATAGCTGGATGTGCCTTTTTTGGTAAGGAATTGGGCGGAGTGAAAAAATGTAATTCGGAAAATGTAAAAAAGTTTCCCTACTATTCAACGGACTTGTCTCATAGGTTTATAGAAGTGAGATCTATTGAAGGGGAAATGAAAAAATGGCTATTTACTACAAGGGAATCTTCTTTCTAGCGGCATCCGCTTTTCTAGGTGAAGGCATTGAATTTTTTGTTAATATGATTTTGGCCCGGGAACTTGGAAGTCACGGGTTAGGGCTTTATATGTCGATTTTGCCGACTATTTTTTTAATTGTGTTGCTCTCAAGTTTCGAATTGCAGGTGTCCATTTCCAAATTTATTGCTGAAAAAGAGGACAGGTACCATCGCAATATCCTTTACCACGCTCTCACCATTACCATCATTTTTACAAGTATTTTGCTACTCTTAGCCACTAGCATTATGCAGTTTATCCCAATCTTTAATGGGTATCATCCCTATGTAAGATGGCTGGTTCTCATACTAATCCCGGTTATTTCATTTACCTCTGTGGCAAGGGGATATTTTATGGGGATGCATCATATGGGAAAAATTGCTGTCGCCAACTTTCTGCGAAAGGTTTTCCAGCTTGCAGCCCTATTTGTTTTATTTCGACTGTTTCAATATAAAACAGAAAGTGCCTTGTTGATTGCCATTACGGCCTTGATTGGCAGTGAGGTGGTCGTCTTCCTTTATTTATTCTATATGTTTATCGTTCAGTTCCAACACGTAAAACGGGTACCTTTTTCCAATTTAAATCGGAAATTAGTCCGGAAAAACTTAATGGCGGTGTCGATTCCAACAACGGGGATGCGATTGTTTTCTGCCGTAACGGGAGCTATCCAGCCTTTTCTGATTAAGGCGGCACTAGTTCGGTCCGGTTTGTCCGCCACAGTCGCTACAGAGCATTTTGGGATGCTGATGGGGGTGGCAATGTCGATTGGTTTTTTCCCTGCTTTTATTGCCCATTCCTTAATGATTGTCCTAATTCCAGGGGTATCGAAAACCCATGCTGCTGGAGATTATTCGAGCCTGCAAAAAATGCTCCAGCAGGTTATGTTCATGACCTTTATTTATGGAGTTGCGGCGGTAGGAGTCTTTTACTTTTTTGCACCACAACTGACTTCTTTGTTCTTTAAATCATCGACGCCTGCTGTATTTCTACAATTGCTCTGGCCGTATTTTTTATTCCACTTTTTTATCATGCCATTTCAGGCCTTTCTGATTGGACTTGATATGATTAAAGATACCTTTTTCCATATCATTTGGTCTGTTATTGTATCATTTACCATTATCGTCTGGCTCGGCTCCTATCCGGAATGGAGAATGGAAGGGGTCATCATCGGGATGAATACAGGTGCTGTCCTCCTCGCGCTTATGCATTATCTAACCATCTGCAAAAAAATTGGAATATCCGTTTTTTTAAAGGGAGCAGTTCAGCGATAATTGCTTATTTTGACCCGTTCCTTGGGTCTATTTTTATTGGAATCAAATAAATATGATACCAAGGAGGTCGGTCTCAGATGAATAGAAAAAAGACAATGAATGTCCCTGCCCATTTAAAACCCTATATTTCGCAGCAACATTACAAAAGCTATACCCCGATAGATCATGCGGTATGGCGTTTCGTCATGAAGCAAAATCATTTTTTCTTGAAAAAAATCGCACACCCTGCCTATGTAAATGGGCTGGCGCAATCGGGAATCAAAACTGAATCGATTCCAAAGGTAGAGGAAATGGATGCGAGCCTTGCCTGCGTTGGGTGGGGTGCTGTTTCGATTGACGGGTTAATCCCAGGCTCTGCCTTCTACAGTTTTTTAGCGAATGGGATATTACCGATTGCAACCGAGGTTCGGAAACTGCAGAATATCGCCTATACTCCTGCTCCGGATATGCTGCATGAAGCGGCAGGACACGCCCCGATTCTGTTAGATCAGACCTATCGTGAATATGTAAAAAAGATCGGCATGATGGGATCCTTTGCCCTTTCAAGTAAGGAAAAGCTAGACGTTTTTCGAGCTGTTCGACAGTTAACCATTGTCGCAGAGGACCCAGTGTCAACCCCGGAACAGGTTAAACTAGCAGAGGTTATGGTTGCTGAGGCGAGGAAAAAGGTAAAAAGCTTGGCGGAGGCCGACTATATCTCGCGCTTGTTTTGGTGGACGGTAGAATATGGCTTAGTTGGCGAATTGAATAATCCTAAAATATATGGTGCAGGTTTACTATCTTCTGTTGGAGAAAGTCAAAGCTGTTTAGCGGATGACGTAAGGAAAATCCCTTTCTCTGTTGAAGAATGTATCAAAACCTCTTATGACGTTACAAAGCCGCAGCCGCAATTATTTGTCTGCAGAAATTTTGAAGGGTTAGTAGAGGAAATTGAAAAGTTTGCTGCCACAATGGCATTTCGAAAGGGTGGAACAGAAAGTCTTGAAAAAGCGCTTCAATCTGATTATACTGCAACGATAGTATATTCATCCGGTCTACAGGTGACCGGGACTTTATCGACCATCATTAAGGATAGAAATGGGGAAGCGGTGTATATCCGAACAAAAGGACCGACTGCCTTATCTATAAATAATCAGCAATTACCAAGTCATGGCAAGGAAACCCATTATAAAGGATTTGGTGCTCCGATTGGAGTGTTAGAAGGAAACCGATTGCTTGAAAATTGCACGAGTCAGCAATTAGAAGAACTCGAAATCGTAGAAAGGGGGAAAGCTTGTTTAAACTTTGAAAGCGGGGTAAAAGTAGAGGGGACAGTTAAAGAAATCTTGTGGTCTAGTGGTCACCCGATCGTAATATCTTTCAAGGATTGTATGGTTACCTATCAGGAACAAGTCCTATTTGACAAAGGATGGGGCATTTTTGATATGCCGGTCGGGGGAAAAATTACATCGGTATATGCCGGTGCTGCCGACCCAAATGCCTATTTTGATTTGCAGAATGAAAAAGAGGTAGAGGGATTGGTTGAAATGAGAAGCCTAACAGAATTAGAGCATTTATACGCGGAAGTCCGCAAGATTCGAGAGCAGGATCAATGGAATCAAGAGAGCCTTTTACAAATAAATGAAATCTTAACACTAATAGATCATCAATATCCAAATGATTGGCTTCTCCGGTTAGAAATACTGGAATTATTAAAAAAATACAATACAGCCGAAACCACTGTTACGCATGTTGTAGAATCCTTAAAAAATACCGACTGGGAAAAATCCATCAGCCAAATGATTGAACGAGGGTTAATGCTGATCAATGAATCATAAGCAAAAGGAGCTTGGGTAATCCAAGCTCCTTTAATCGTTAGTCTTTACTTTGAAGAATCCCAAAAATCCTCAGAATGCTGATGAATAGGTTAATGAAATCCAAGTATAAGCTTAATGCCATCAATGGAACATCTTCCGCACTTACCCCGTAATGCTTCATCCTGCTAAAATCAAAGAGTACATAACCGCTGAAGACCATGACCCCGATAAAGGAGTAAGCTAGCATTCCTGTTGTGCTAAGCGGCCAGAAGATGTTAAAGATTGAAATCGCCACAAGAGCAAGCAGGGCAGCTAACAGAAATCCGCCTAAAAAGGAGAAATTCCGTTTTGATTTTGATGCATAAATCGCAATCCCCGTGAACACTACCGTTGTGGTAGCAAAGGCCATGATAACGGTATTTGCCCCGGTTGTTGCCATATAGTGAGCGACAATTGGGTATAGGGTAATCCCGGAAATAAATGTAAAAATGTAAAGGAACGAATAGGAAATCGCTTTTTTTCTTCTAAAGAAGAAAGCGGCGAAAAGCATGACCAATTCAAGGATTGACAAAGGTAAAAATAAACTAGTTGGTACAAATACACCTGCCATTGTGCCAATAAAGGCGAAAGCAAGCGAAAGTGCAAACGTCCTTAAAACAGATGGCATAAATTCAGTAGATGTTTGTGTGTACAAATTTCTTCACCTCAAAATAGTTTCTTATTAATTAATACGAGGAAGTGGTCAAGATGTTTCATTTTTTCTTAAAAAATCTTTATCTTCTTTTAAAATGTCACGGATTTCCGCTAAAAGTTCTTCGGAGCGGTCCACTTTTACCACTTCCTTTACAGGTTCCTCTTTCTTTTTAAAGCGATTAATGAATTTGACAAAAAGGAAGATGCAAAAAGCGATAATAAAGAAGTCGAGCACGGATTGAAGAAATAAGCCGTATTTAAGAGTACCAACTTTAAGTTTTGTAAAATCGAACCCAACCCCGCCAATCAGCAAGCTGATTAAGGGCA
The DNA here is from genome assembly GCF_030938565.1 of Bacillus salipaludis. Taxonomy (GTDB): domain Bacteria; phylum Bacillota; class Bacilli; order Bacillales; family Cytobacillaceae; genus Neobacillus; species Neobacillus salipaludis_A. The sequence goes on from NZ_JAVGVR010000001.1 coordinate 1,296,188, forward strand.
TAATAACATCATTAACGAGGGAAGTAACAATTTTTCCAAAGGCCCCGCCAATAATTACACCGACTGCTAGGTCAATGACGTTCCCTTTCATTGCAAATTGTTTAAATTCATTCCACATATAAAAACCTCCATAATCTATTCGTTCTCATTTTACAATTTTCATTGGTACCTTATCAACCAACAAAAGAAGAGCAGTCCCTCTATGAACTGCTCTTTATTTATGAAATTAGCTTCATTTTAATTGCCTTTACAGCGGCATCTGTTCGATTCTTTGCCGCAAGCTTTTGAATAATTACGGAAACATAATCACGAACCGTATAGCTGCTGAGATGGAGCTCTTGTGCTGCTTCATTAATGGAAGCACCCTCAGCAATCAGCTTTAAGACTTCTTTTTCACGTGTTGTTAACACGCTATTGCTGCTGCCATACTGCTGCAGGGTTTCATCCCATATTGAATGGAGTAATTCGCCCGCATATTGTCCAAACTTTATTAACGTGGTTAAGGTTGGGGTTGAAACCTCAAATTGTGAATCCTCTCCCTGGTCTAAAATGGCAATTCCAAGTAAATTTCCTTCTGTTGCTGTAAGGATGGGCAATACCACAAAGGATTTTAAACGAAACTCGCGGACATATCTCTTTGGCAGAACTTCCAGCGCATTCGAAAAATAAAGAGGCTGTGAATAATTTAATGAATTTAGATATTTTTTTATTAATGGCAGCTTAAAAATAGTCTCCCTAATTTGCTGAAGGGAGGAATTATTTACATTATAACCGCAAACCCCAATCCCTTTATCTTCATAGTGATTATACAAAAAAAGGGCGCAGCGCTTAAAGGGCATAAAATCAGTTAATCCTTTTGTAATCGCCTGAACAGCACGATCGACACTCCTCGACTTAAGCAAACTCTGTAAAAACAGCAGGGAAGCGTCCTTCCATTCAAGCTTGCTTTCAAGATGGTGAAGCTTTAATTGACGGAGATACATCCCTTTAATAAACTCCGTTTGCTGGTGGGTCACCGGAAAATCTTTTTCTTGAAGACAAAGGAGTAGGGTTTCATTAAAACAGCTAATTTGCAGGATGGTAGCCTCTGGTGAATTTGAATCGATTAATCTAGAAAGGGCATTCGACAGGTGATTGATTTCCTTCGATTTTAGATTTAAGCAAATTTCAAGCAAGTGAGCCTCGACAGAAAATTTGGAGGAACAAACGACCCTGGAAATCTGAAAATCTTGGGCTTCTTTTCTAGCAAGGGCAATCCACTTAATCGGAATGACCTTTGTGGCTAAAATCATTTTTAACCATTTCTCTGTCCGGTCCTGCAGGTCATGGGTTAATAAAGCATGATCAAGTATTCTTGAAAAAAATGCTTGGATTGCCTGATGTTCATGCTCAGTTGCCATTGGATTTTTTACTAACAGTTTATGAAACATATTTTCTATGGAAGAAAGCAGAAAGATAGATTCATATTCATCATGGATGGAAGAAAAACGATTCTGCCATTCATCAAGGAGTGAGAGAATTAAGGTGTCAACAGTTGAAGTTTCTTGTTTGGATACTTGCTGAATGGCAAGTTGAATCATGGAGTCAAATTCTGATGCAAGTGTGGTATGCTGGAATTTCGCTGACGAAACAAGCTTTTTCCATTCTTTTAAAAATGGTTCTTTATATTCAAATAGGATGTTAAGACCTTTAAGTAGCAACTGCTCCACTTTTTGTTCCATTATTTTACACCCCCGCACGGTCTCTCTTATTATACAGTTCGTTTTTGGGGTTTCCAATATGTCCGTAGTACTAACCTTCACCCGACATTTGACGGGGGTGTCAGATAATCACGATATTTTCCGTGATTGTAGTTGCAGGGTTTTCGAAGTAATGTTAAGGAAATGGTATAATTTCTAAAAATTAAAAAAATAGGGAGGCGTGTGAATGGAAAGTTCGATTCAGCTTGTAGAAGGGGCAACGAGTAAAAAAGTTTTCTGGTCAGCGTTAGCTTCTGGGGTTTTAATTTTGGGGCTGCTGCTAGTTTCTTTTGGTTTATCTGGGGTGGCCTATGCCGTACCCATTGCGGGAGTTGGAGACTTTTATGTTGAGTTTGATAAACTTGTAGGAAATGGCTATACGTTTTATCCAAAATTGGGAGAAACGAGCAGTGAAGATTCTGCCCCCCAAGGAACCAATATTATGGATAATCTTGTTATTGATAATCTTCAGTTATACAAGGATTTCAAGGTTGGCGGGCAATGGATCCGCGTGAAAATAACGGCATCAAAACCAGTTCAAATTACCGGGCTGCAGCATGATGCAAGTCTGATTCAAGCGGACGCGAAATTCACTAATCTTGCTCTTAAAGAACATCATAGTGATGATTGGCAAAAACAATTTAAACAAACCTCTTCAACTATTACTCTTGAACATGCAAAATTAAAAACCCATTACCTATTTCAAAAAACAATTAATATGAACGGAATGAGATTAACAGTGGAAAGAATCAAAAAGTAGGAAAGGATGAACAGGGTGGGATTTAAACAGTGGCGGAAGAAAAGACCCTTATGGGGTGCCATCATTACCATTATTAGCGGCTTATTAATCTTATGGATCCCGTTAAATCTTTATTTAAGCACCTTCCTGCCTGGATCAATTGCGACGATTGGTCTGCTGTTCGGCGGGGCGATTACATTGATAGGAATCTGTGCTTTATTTTTTCCAAATGCCTCCAAGGTTCTGGGAATCTTTACAATCTTTTTATCAATTTTATCTGTGATAGGTGCCTTGGGCGGTTTTCTCTTCGGGACACTTCTTGGCATTATCGGCGGGGCCTTACTAATGGCTTGGAGGCTCGGTCCTGCAAAGGTGAAGGTTACACCGCCAAGCAATACGGAAAAAGCGGCACAAACACTCTAAAGGAGAATCAAAATATGTGGTGGAAAAGCAGGCTTTTCTTGTGCAGTGTATGTCTCCATATCATGTTTTTAACCATATTCTCCATTAGTGGAAAAGTTAAAGCTGAAACGAATGAGGCGGATGGTTTTATCATTAAAGCCGACCGGGTGATTGGAACAGGCATGACCGCTTCCATTGTAAAACAAGAAACCTCCACGAATGATGGAAAAATAATGCTTAGGTTCCACTATGATTCAGCCACCATTTATGGGATGAGTTTAGTAAAACAAGTGAATAGTCCCAAAGGTCCCGTCAGCATCACGTTAAAGGCCGATGGTCCGGTAACGGTGAAAGGAATGACGGTTGATACGACAGCGATTTCTTTTCAAGGTGTATGTATTAAAGCATCGGAAATGGTTCCGAAATTAGCGATGGAAAATGTGGTAATGGTCGCACACTATATGAATAATGAGGATAGCAGTATAAAGCAGCTTGTTCTGAATACGATTTCGGGGCAGGTAGGTGGCCCTCAGCCAGGTAAATTAGGAATCCTTCAAGGATTGGGGAAGCTTTCTGAACAGAAGTTGGATCAGGAAATTGAAAGGATTTCAAAGGGACATTTGCCGCTCACATGTGAGGAAGGAGCGGCTGAGCAGGGGAAGAACGGTAAAATAACGGATCCGGTAAACGATGTTGTCGGTGTGGGGACGAAACCGCTGGAGCCGGTGACGAAGCCGTTGGACCCAGTGACGGATGTGGTGGATTCGGTGACGAAGCCATTGGAGCCGGTGACAAAACCGTTGGAGCCAGTAGTTAAACCAGTGGAACGTGTTGTGAAGACAGTTGAACCAGTGGTTACGGATACAAAGAAGAAGGTAGAAGGGACTGTCCAATCAGTATGTGAACGGCTTAATGATGCTAAAGGGGTTATATCGAAAGAACTTGCTTTGAATTTAATCGATGAAGCACACAAAAAGCAGGTAGCTTTAGGGGCTGTTTGTTCTGATAATGCTACCGAGACGGAATGGCTTGAAAAATGGAATGATGGGCTGCTAAAATCGCTGGGGTTGCTGGATTTGTTGGGAAGAATAAAGCTTGATGACCTTGTGGAACAGCTGGAAAAGATGCGTGATAATGTGTCAAAGGTGAAAGACGGGGTGATTCTGTTTAGGCCGTAGAAAAGTACAGGAGCGGTAACTTAGAGAGGCTTTAGATGCCCATGCAAGGAAAAAAGAGCAGTAGCGGAAATCGAGAGAGGTTCTAGATGTCCGTGCGAGCAAAAAAAGGGTTGTTGCGGTAACCGAGAGAGGCTCTAGATGCCCATGCGAGCAGAAAAAGGCTGTTGAGGTAACCGAGAGAGGTTCTAGATGCCCGGGTAAGTAAAAAAAGAGCAGTATCGGTAACCGAAAGAGGCACTAGATGCCCGAGCAAGCAAAAAAAGAACAGTATCGGTAACCAAGAGAGGTTCTAGATGCCCGAGCAAGCAAAAAAAGAGCAGTAGCGGTAACCGAGAGAGGTTCTAGATGCCCGGGCGAGCAAAAAAAGGCTGTTGCGGTAATCGAGAGAGGCTCTAGATGCCCAATCAAGCAAAAAAAGAGCAGTATCGGTAATCGAGAGAGGTTCTAGGTGCCCAATCAAGCAAAAAAAGAGCAGTAGCGGTAACCGAGAGAGACTCTAAAGAAAAAATGTCCTTCAACACTAAAAATCGAAGGACATTTTTTCATCATTCAAATATTCAATTAGAACGCCCAGTTTCCGCCGCGGAATACTGGCTCTGATTTGCCATCAGCAGTAATGCCGTCAATATCCATTTCAGCCGAACCGATCATGAAATCAACGTGGGTAATACTTTGGTTCAGACCATTTTCCTTTAATTCATCAGCAGACATCTTCTTGCCGCCCTCAATACAGAATGCATACGCACTGCCAATTGCTAAATGATTCGAGGCATTCTCATCAAACAGGGTATTAAAGAACAAAATATTGGACTGTGAAATCGGTGAGTTAAATGGAACAAGGGCTACTTCGCCAAGATAATGCGAGCCTTCATCTGTCTCAACCAAACGCTTCAGAATTTCTTCGCCTTCTTCTGCTTTTACGCCAACAATTTTTCCATTTTCAAACGTAATCGAAAAGCGATCAATAATATTGCCGCCGTAGCTAAGCGGTTTCGTGCTTGCAACTGTACCATTCACACCTGTTTTAAGCGGAACCGTAAAAACTTCCTCCGTCGGCATGTTTGCCATAAACTCATGACCGTTTTCATTAATACTTCCCGCCCCAACCCAAAGATGGTTTTTCGGAAGCTCAATCGTTAAATCGGTACTAGGAGCTTTATAATGTAGTTTCAAATATTTCTTTTCATTTAAATAATGAACCTTTTCATGTAAATTTTCGTCATGCTTTTTCCAGGCATCCACAGGATTTTCAACATCTGCGCGAGTTGCTTTAAAAATTGCTTCCCATAGTTTTTCAACTTGCTGTTCGCTTCGAACATCTGGGAATACTTTTGCAGCCCATGCAGGAGATGCCGCGGCAACAACGGTCCAGCTTACTTTATCGGATTGAATCGCCTGGCGGTATTTGGCTAATGCGGTACCGGCCGCTTTTTGGAAATTGGAGATTCGTTCAGGATTGACTCCTTTTAAAAGGTCTGGGCTAGAAGAAATAACAGACATAAAAGCTGCGCCTTTTTCGGCAAGTTCTTCTGTCTCTTTTGCACGCCAGGCAGGATATTCTTGAAAGGCTTCATCAGGTGCTAAATCATATTTTGTACGAGAAACGAAGTCATCAGCCCAATTGACCACAACATTGAATGCCCCAACTTCATAGGCTTTCTTTACCACAAGACGAACAAATTCAGCCGCATCTAAGGAAGCATTCACCACTAATGTTTGGCCCTTTTGAACATTAACTCCCACTTTAACCGCAAGCTCAGCATATTTTTCAAGGTTCTTCTGAAATTCACTCATATTATGTATTCTCCTTTACCAAAATCTTCATATATATTGTAGCTTGTTTAATTGGAAAAAGAAACTAGCAGCCATTTTGACCAAAAGGCATAAAAAAACAGTAAAGATTTTACATCTCTACTGCAGTTTAGAACCGTATACTTTTATATTAAAATAAACCCCTGCGGAAAATAGAACTAGAAAAGTAATAATGCCTGAAATTGATGTTGGAGACAAAAATTGTGATCCATCCATACATTCCACCGCCTTTAATAATAGAAAACCTTTACAAGTTAATTATAATAGTAAAAGAGGGGAATGTGAACATTTTAGTACAATTTATAGAAAGTTTTTTGAACGTTTTTGTTTTATTTGTTTTTCAAAAAAATAAAACATGAGCCAATAGAAACCAGCGCTTATTAAAGCCACAATCGATAGGAAGAAGAATGTCCAGTGATACCCAATCCACACCGTCATCGGGATAAAGATTGGGGCAATGGTGCGGCTAATTGTAAACCGTAAACTGGCAGCAGCGAAATATTGTCCCCTCATATGTTCGGGTGCAAGCTTGGAAACAAAGCTTTGCTGAAGTCCGGCGGCCATTAATTCACCAAATGTGAAAATCGCCATTGCAAAAATGAATCCCCAGATCCACTCTGTTCCGCTAAAGAGCAAAATCGCAATGGCATACATAATAGAAGAAAGAATAAATACATTACGTTCTTTGTATTTGCTCATCCAATTCGTAACGTAAACGGTCAATAATGCGACAAGGAGCCCGTTTTCCGCTAATACAATCCCAAATGCCTGCTCCCCTTTAATAGAAAAGGACCAGCTGCCGAACGAAATCAGGCTTTGATTTTTGATAACATCTTTCATATAAATGGGAATTAATAAATCCAACTGCATAAAGGTTTGCCCAGCCAGTACGCCTGCAAGAATAAACAATAGAAACGTTTTATCTTTTATAATCAGTGAATAGTCGCGAAGCTGGTTTTGTAAAAAGTAATACCATTTCCCATCCACATCAATAGAAGTTGTTTTCTTTAATGGTGCAGTTTCCCGGGTCCATTTTGCCAGGATTAACCCTAGCATAATACAGACAATACCAGCAACAAGTAAAATCTGAAAGCGGTAATTTACATAAAAAATTGCTCCTAAGATCGGTCCAATAACGACGGCGATATTAATCGAAGTATAAAAAATCGCAAAGACATTCCCTCTATCTTTCTCTTCGACGACATCTGCTACCATCGCCTGGCTTGCGGGCCAATAGAAAGCACCAAAAACTCCGGCAATCGCAAAGGAAATAAAGCCAATCCATGGCGAGTCAAGCCACGGTGAGCTGGAAGCTCCAAATATGATAAAAGAAAGACCTTGACCAATTGCAGAAAGAACCATCATTCGTTTTCGGCCAAAGCGGTCGGCACAATAGCCTCCCATCAGATTGGCCAGAACCGAGAAAACTTGCGAAAATACCAATAAAATCCCGGCTTTATTTTTACCAAATTCATCTGCAAAGTAAATTGTCAAAAACGGAAAGAACATCCAAAAGGTAATATTCATCATTGCTTCTGCAAATAAACGGACCTTTAAATTTCGGTCCCAATCTCTAATTCTCATAAAAAATCTCCATTTCTTTCATGTAAGCCATTACATCATACTATCCTATTGGAATTAGTTTCAATACCTTTATGTATTGGAATCTTCGGAATACCTGAATCCATTTGAAACGTATGCTATAGTTAACTTACCTGAAATTCGAAAGGATGTTTAAAAAATGGCAAAAAGTGTTGTTATTGCTGAAAAACCTTCTGTCGCACGTGATATTGCTCGCGTGCTGAATTGTAATAAAAAAGGAAACGGATACCTTGAAGGAGATAAATACATTGTTACGTGGGCACTCGGACATTTAGTCACACTTGCTGACCCCGAAAGCTACGATGTGAAATATAAAACTTGGAATTTAGAAGATCTGCCGATGCTGCCGGATCGTTTGAAGTTGACTGTCATTAAGCAAACAGGCAAACAGTTTAATGCGGTTAAAAGCCAACTAACTAGAAATGATGTCAAAGAAATCATCGTGGCTACAGATGCGGGGAGAGAAGGAGAATTAGTCGCACGCTGGATTATTGATAAAGTAAAAGTCAATAAGCCGATTAAGCGGCTATGGATCTCTTCTGTTACCGATAAAGCGATTAAAGACGGCTTCGCCAATTTGAAGCCTGGCAAGTCGTATGACAATTTATATGCTTCAGCGGTCGCGCGCTCAGAAGCGGATTGGTATATCGGCCTTAATGCAACCCGGGCTTTAACCACCAGATTCAATGCCCAACTAAACTGCGGCCGCGTTCAAACACCTACTGTTGCGATGATTGCAGCACGTGAGGACGAAATCAAAACCTTTAAAGCGCAAACCTATTACGGTATCGAAGCCCAAACAGCAGATCATTTAAAGCTGACGTGGCAAGATGTGAAGGGGAACAGCCGCAGCTTTGATAAAGAGAAAATTGATGCGATTGTGGGAAAACTAGGTAAACAAAATGCGATTGTAAAAGAAATTGAGAAGAAACCAAAGAAGTCATTTTCACCGGGTCTTTATGATTTAACGGAATTACAGCGTGACGCGAATAAAATCTTTGGTTACTCTGCTAAGGAAACGTTAAACATTATGCAAAAACTGTACGAGCAACATAAAGTCTTAACGTATCCCCGAACAGACTCGCGTTACCTTTCTTCGGATATTGTAGGAACGCTTCCAGAACGTTTGCGAGCATGTGGAATAGGGGAATATCGTCCTTTAACCAATAAAATCTTAAGCAAGCCAATCAAAGCCTCGAAGGCATTTGTTGATGACAGCAAAGTATCCGATCACCATGCCATTATTCCAACAGAAGGCTATGTAAACTTCTCTGCCTTCACGGATAAAGAGCGGAAAATTTATGACTTAGTGGTGAAACGATTCTTGGCCGTTTTATTCCCGGCATTCGAATATGAGCAATTAACACTTCGTGCGAAAATCGGGGATGAGAACTTCGTTGCAAGGGGAAAAACGATTTTAGCGACTGGCTGGAAAGAAGTATACGAAAATCGCTTTGAAGATGAGGATGCAGCAGATGACCTAAAGGAACAGATATTACCTCGCATCGAAAAAGGCGACACATTAAACGTAAAACTAATCGCCCAAACATCTGGTCAAACCAATCCGCCTGCACGTTTTAATGAAGCAACATTACTTTCGGCTATGGAAAACCCTACGAAGTATATGGAAACAAAAAATAAACAACTGGCAGAAACATTAAAATCGACAGGTGGATTAGGTACGGTTGCTACGCGTGCAGACATTATTGATAAATTATTTAATTCATTCTTAATCGAAAAACGTGGCAAAGACATTCATATTACGTCTAAAGGCCGTCAATTGTTGGATCTAGTGCCTGAAGAGCTAAAGTCTCCTACCTTGACTGCGGAGTGGGAACAAAAGCTTGATCAAATTGCCCATGGCAAGCTGAAAAAAGATGTGTTTATCGGCGAAATGAAAAACTACACAAAAGAGATTGTGGCTGAAATTAAAGCAAGTAATAAAAAATACAAGCATGACAATATCTCTACAAAAAATTGTCCGGACTGTGGAAAACCAATGCTGGAAGTTAACGGGAAAAAAGGCAAAATGCTCGTATGTCAAGACCGTGAATGTGGACATCGTAAAAATGTCTCGCGCGTCACCAATGCACGCTGCCCGCAATGCCATAAAAAATTAGAGCTACGCGGCGAAGGCGAGGGACAAATTTTCGCATGTAAATGTGGATACCGTGAAAAATTATCTGCTTTCGAAGCACGCCGCAAAAAGGAATCTGGCGGTAAAGTAGATAAACGCACAGTACAAAAGTATCTAAAAAATCAAAACAAAGAGGACGAACCGTTGAATAATGCATTGGCAGAAGCATTAAAAGGGTTGAAGTTTGATTAAGTATCATACTAAAGGGGGCTATTCATAAAGATTATGAATAGCCCCCTTTATCAATTTTAAGTAGTAAGGGTTAATTACGCTGATTCTTGCTTCAACAAACGGACACTTTCATCAAATTCTTTTTCAATTTCATCGTTTTTCTTATGAGTAGCCAAGCTGACGATAACAGAAACGATAAAGTTAAGGACGAAGCCTGGAACGATTTCATAAAGGGTGTCCCCAAGGCCAACATTTTTCCATATGATTACGGTAACGGCACCAACGATCATTCCAAAGAGGGCACCCCAGTTGTTCATTTTTTTCCAGAATAAACTTAAAAGAATGATTGGACCGAAAGAAGCTCCAAATCCTGCCCAGGCATAAGCAACAAGGCTTAAAATTGTACTATTTTGCTTGAAGGCAAGAGCGGAAGCAACAACAGCGACAATTAGCACTGCCATTCTTCCTAAGAATACAAGTTCTTTATCCTTAGCGCCTTTACGGACAACAACCTTATATAAGTCCTCAATTAGCGCACTAGAGGTAACGATTAATTGTGAAGAAATCGTACTCATAACAGCGGCAAGAATTGCGGCTAAAGCAAATCCTGCAAATAATGGATGGAAGAAGATCTGGCTCAATGAAATAAATACAGCTTCTGGATTATCCAGTTTATGTGCAGCATTATGATAGAAATAAGCTTTACCAATTAAACCAGTGAAGATTGTCCCGATTAATGTGATAATCATCCAGCTCATCCCAATACGGCGGGCGCTTTTTGTTTCTTTAACCGTACTAATTGCCATAAAGCGCACAATAATATGCGGCTGGCCAAAGTATCCGAGGCCCCAAGCCATTGCAGAAATGATTCCAACGAATGTTGTACCTTTGAACCAATCGAGTAATGTTGGGTCAATATGGCGGATGGTTTCAAACGTTTCCGCCGGTCCTCCTGTTTTAAAAATGCCAAGAAGTGGAACGAATAATAAGGCAAGAAGCATCATTAATCCTTGAATAAAGTCTGTATAACTTACGGCAAGGAAGCCGCCGAATAAAGTGTAGGCAACAACAACGCCGGCAACGATATAAAGACCCGTATGGTAGCTAGTCCCAAAAGAGCTTTGGAAAAAGACAGCACCGGAAACCATCCCAGATGATACATAAAAAGTAAAGAAAATAAGAATAACAATACCAGAAACAATCCGGAGTAATTTTGTGTTGTCTTTAAAACGGTTTTCTAAGAAGCTTGGAATGGTGATGGAATCATTTGCGACTTGTGTGTATGAGCGCAGGCGTGGTGCAACGAGTTTCCAGTTTAGGTAAGCACCAATGGTTAGCCCGATAGCAATCCATGCGCTTGCAAGACCGGTAACATAGATACCGCCAGGCAGACCCATTAGTAACCAGCCGCTCATATCTGCAGCGCCGGCACTTAAAGCGGTTACTGCTGGTCCTAAAGAACGGCCGCCAAGCATATAATCTGTCAAGTTGCTGGTTTTTCGATAGGCATACCAACCGATTAACAGCATCCCAGCTAAGTAAATCCCTATTGAGATCAATTGTAACGTTTCATGGTTCATACATTTTCCCCCTTGTTTTTAACATCTACTCCGCTTTCGAATGGAGAGACATTTGATTTTGTTCTTCTGGTAATAAATCTATTGATTTTTTATTTTTGCTGACAAAGAAAGAACCGATTACACTTAGAGCGATGAGGGTCGTTAAAAAGAATTGTGAACGTAGTGAATCAATAAATGCCATCGCGATAAAAAGAACAATGATTGCAAGAATAGTAGCGTATGTCAAATAAGGAAATAACCACATTTTTATTTTCAGTGCTTCAGGGTTCTCTTTTTCATATTTTCTTCTCATACGCAGGTGTGAGAAGGCGATTACTAGATAAACAAGAAGCGCAACTCCTCCGGAAGCATTGACTAAGAAAAGAAATATTTTATCAGGAGAAAGGTAATTAAATCCTACGCTAATATAGGAGATCGCGGTACAGCCCAAGATGGCTTGAAGCGGTACGCCCTTTTTGTTGATCTTTAAAAACATTCGGGGTGCGTCTCCGTTTTGTGCCATCGTAAGCAACATACGCGAGCTCGAGTAAAGACCAGAATTCAAACAGGAAAGTACAGCAGTCAACACAATAAAATTCATGATTTGAGCTGCAGCAGGTATTTTTAAAATCTCAAGTACGGAAACAAAAGGATTTTTCAGCAGGGTATGAGAATCCCATGGGAGAATCGTAACCAGCACTAAAATTGAACCCAGATAAAAAATGAGAATCCGATAAATAACGCTGTTTGTTGCAACAGTAATAGCCTTTTCAGGATTTTTTGTTTCTCCTGCAGCGGTTGCGACAATTTCACTTCCCATAAAAGAAAACATAACAAGAGTAATTCCCAAAAATATAGAACTAATTCCATTCGGTAAGAATCCGCCTCGATGTAGAAGGTTTGAAGTTCCGGGGGATTCGACCCCTGGTATAAGTCCGAATATAATAGCCCCGCCAAGAATCAAAAATAAAGCAATACTCACTACTTTGATAAGAGAAAACCAGTACTCAAACTCACCAAACGATTTAACAGAGTACATATTTGTCAACGTTAATAAAAAGGTAAGCAAAAGGCTAAGCGACCAAGAAGGCAAAGAAGGAAACCAGTATTGGATAATATTTGCACCTGCAATCGATTCAACTGCAATGACGATTACCCAGAAGAACCAGTATAGCCACCCAATTGTGTAGCCAGCCCATTGGCCAAGCGCTTCCCGGGCATAGGTAGCAAAAGAACCACTTGATGGATTGACTATGGACATTTCTCCCAGCATCCGCATCACCAAAACCACAAGCAGCCCTGCGAATGCATAGGAGAAGATGGAGGCTGGTCCAGCCATATTAATTAAGGATCCACTTCCAATAAACAATCCAGCCCCAATAATTCCCCCCAGAGAAATCATTGTAATATGCCGAATTTTTAACCCTTTCTGTAACTCTGTTTGTTGATGATGCATTAATCATCCTCCTTAATTAACCGATTATCCAAAAATAATTGAAAGGTGTTCAATTTCTTTATCGCAGAAAAGGCAAATGAAAACCCTTCCAAATTCTAATTAAAATACCCTATAAATCAATTTGATATTTCAGAGAATTATAAATTTATAGTCTTTTATATGAACACATTTTATACATTGTTGTCCAAGGTTGTCAATCTGTAAATTATCCAATACATTTTTGTTAACTTTTAATTATAAAATTGAATACTTTTTTAATTTAAAAGTGATTTTATGGTGTGAATTTAGATGGAGAGTTTTCATTTTATACAATTATGTTTAAAAAACTATTTCGATTTAAACAAAATTGTATAAAATAAATTAATTTATACAATTTTCGTAAAAAGTAATATACAAATGTGTAAAAAGGTGTTTATAATATATTTGTGTTAAATGTGAATATTAAATATATTAAAAATCTTGTAATAAGGGAGAGAATCAAATGATTACAGATTATCAAAATACGATTGCACCCTATAAACATGAACCGTTTACGGATTTCACAATAAAAGAAAACAAGCAAGCGTTTGAAGATGCATTGATGTTCGTCCAATCACAATTAGGCGGTGAGTATCCGCTTGTCATCGGAGGAGAACGTATTAGAACGGATAAAAAAACAATATCGGTAAATCCAAGTAATAAGGAAGAAGTCATTGGAACGGTTTCAAAAGCGAATCAAGAGTTGGCTGAAAAAGCAATGCAAGCCGCCCTTTCAACGTTTGAAACATGGAAAAACCATGATCCAGAAGAACGGGCAAACATCTTATTCCGTGCAGCAGGAATCCTTCGCCGTCGTAAACATGAATTTTCAGCCTACCTTGTTAAGGAAGCCGGGAAGCCTTGGAGAGAAGCGGATGCAGATACAGCGGAAGCGATAGATTTTCTTGAATTCTATGCCCGTCAGATGGTGCAATTAAAAGATGGGGTACCAGTTAACAGCCGGGACGGAGAAATTAACAAGTTTCATTACATACCACTTGGTGTAGGTATAATCATTTCACCGTTTAACTTCCCATTAGCGATTATGGCAGGAACAGTGACGGCAGCGATTGTAGCAGGAAACACTGTACTTCTTAAACCATCTGCTAATACACCTGTTGTCGCAGCAAAATTTGTTGAGGTCATGGAAGAAGCTGGTTTGCCTCAAGGGGTGCTGAACTTTGTTCCTGGAGATAGTTCTGAAATGGGGGATTACCTTATTGATCACCCGAAAACCCGCTTCATCTCGTTTACAGGTTCTCGTGAAGTTGGCTGCAGAATTTATGAGCGTGCTGCAAAAGTACAGCCAGACCAAATTTGGATAAAGCGTGTGATTGCAGAAATGGGTGGAAAAGATACAGTTGTTGTGGATAAAGATGCTGATTTGGATCTTGCAGCTTCTTCGATTGTGTATTCGGCTTTTGGATTCTCTGGACAAAAGTGTTCAGCGGGCTCCCGAGCGGTTGTACATCAGGATGTTTATGATGAGGTGCTGGAAAAGGCAGTGGCATTAACCAACACGCTAACCGTCGGAAACCCGGAAGATGTCAATTCCTATATGGGCCCTGTGATCAGCCAGTCTTCTTATAACAAAATCATGAAATATATCGGAATTGGTAAGGAAGAAGGCAGATTAATGACAGGAGGAGAAGGGGACGACTCCAAAGGGTACTTTATTCAGCCAACCGTTATTGCAGATATGCACGAAAAAGCACGTCTGATGCAGGAAGAAATCTTTGGACCGGTTCTTGCTATTTGCAAGGCGAGAGATTTCGACCATATGATGGAAATTGCAAATAATACTGATTACGGCCTAACTGGTGCATTAATCACGAACAATCGTGAACATATTGAGCGGGCAAAACGTGAATTCCATGTAGGAAATCTTTATTTCAATCGCGGCTGTACGGGAGCGATTGTCGGTTATCAGCCATTTGGCGGATTTAATATGTCAGGAACGGACTCAAAGGCAGGAGGCCCTGATTATCTGATCCTTCACATGCAGGCAAAAACAACGAGCGAAACACTTTAAGAAGGGTTCAGCCCTTAGAGTCATTTAACCTGGAGGGAATATTCCATGTGGATCATTACTTCTTATTCAAAGAACAATATTCAAATGTTTGAGTTTGACACTGAAAAAGAAGCAGATGAGGCTTTAGGGAAAATTCAAGGTTATAAAATCCTTTCAAATATTGTTTATTTTAATGATTCTTATTTAGTTGAATCCTACTAAAATAACAAATAATAAAAGTATAATTTGTTGAAAGTGATACCCTAATATATAACAACAAGAAGGAGTAATGGAGATGTTAAAAGATATTTTTATAGGATTATCCCAAAACCAATTTCTTAATAGCGCGGCTAAAAAGTATGGATTGAAACTAGGGGCACAAAGTGTTGTTGCAGGTACAAATATTGAAGAAACGATTAAAAGCATTAAAGAGCTTAACGCAAATGGAATCTCTTGCACGGTCGATAACTTGGGAGAGTTTGTCTTTAAAAAGGAAGAGGCGATCGCCGCTAGAGACCAAATTTTAAAGGTAATCGAAGCGATTCATAAGAATAACGTAGATGCACATATCTCTTTAAAACCAACACAATTAGGATTAGATATTGATTACAACTTCTGCTTGGAAAATCTTAAAGAAATCGTTCATCAGGCTAGCAATTATGGCATTTTTGTTAATTTTGATATGGAGGATTATGGACATCTACAGCCTTCTTTTGATATTTTAGAAGAATTATCATTGGAATATGATAATGTTGGAACGGTCATTCAGGCCTATTTCTTTAATGCACAAGAAAATCTTGAAAAATATAAAAATTATCGTCTTCGTATTGTAAAAGGTGCATATAAAGAACCGGAACAATATGCTTATCAGGATAAGAAAGAGATCGATAAAAACTTTATTAAGCTAATTGAATGGCATTTATTAAATGGAAAATTCACATCCATTGCGACACATGACCATAAAATCATTAACCATGTGAAACAATTTGTTAAAAAGAATGATATTCCGAATGAAAATTTTGAATTCCAAATGCTTTATGGTTTTAGAAAAGACCTTCAGCTAAAATTAGCAAATGAAGGCTACAATTTCTGTACCTATGTGCCTTTCGGTAAAGACTGGTACGGTTACTTCATGCGCCGTCTTGCTGAAAGACCGCAAAACTTAAATCTTGTTGCTAAACAAGTATTTAACAAAAAAACCAACACAATGGTTGGCTTAGCCGCAGGAGCATTTTTTATGGGTAGATTGACTGTGGGTAATAAAAAAAGGAAATAAATACTTTGTTCCGTTTTTGGCGCTTTTCTGAATACAGAAAGCGTCTTTTTTTTGCTTGGATTTCTCCGCTTATAAGACATCTAAAACAAATAATGACCGATGCGGGAACATCGGCCATGGAATTGGGAATATCTCTTGTTTTTAACCTTACCTTAGTTAAGCTCATACTCTTTAATCTTATTATAAAGTGTTCCCCTTGAGATACCGAGTAATTTGGCAGCTGCACTCTTGTTTCCATAAGTTTTCCGTAAAGCTTCCTCAATGATCAATGCCTCTTCTTTTATAGGTGCATGTTCCTTTAGTGATGTTTCGTTTTGGCTTGGAACCTTGCTGTTATCTCCAGAATAAGTGTCAACTATATTTTTGGGAAGATGATGAAGTGTAATTATATTTTCATCATTAAGAATAATAAAGCGTTCAATGACATTGCGGAGCTCGCGGATATTTCCTGGCCAATCATAGTTCATCAAAAGGGTCATTACCTTAGGCGTAATTTCTGGAATGGGTTTCTTATACTTAGAACTAAATTCATGTATAAATTGTTGAACAAGTTTAATAATATCCTCTGTTCTTTTACGCAAAGGAGGGATATCAATGTTAATTACAGTTAAACGATAATAAAGGGTTTCGTTAAATTCCCCATCCTTTGCCATGGACTCTAATGGTTGAGAAGTAGAAGCAATAATCCTTGTGTTTGTTGTAATTAATTCAGATCCACCCACTCGATAAAAGGATTGATGTTCCACGTAATTTAGGAATTTTTCTTGAATATCTAATGGCATTTTGTCAACTTCTTCAAGAAACAAAGTTCCATTACATGCTTGTTCGATTTTTCCGGCTTGTCCGACCTTTCGATCGGATGTAAAAACTCCTTCCTGGTATCCGAATAATTCAGCCTCTAAAAGGCCTGAAGGAATCGTTGAACAATTGACAGTTACAAAAGGTCCAGTGTTTTTTGAACCGCCATAATGGATCGCATGGGCCAGCATCTCTTTTCCCGTACCAGGTTCACCGGTTAACAGAACGGGAATATCAGCAGAGGCAACTTTTTGTGCAATTTGCAATGCTTGTTGAATTTCTGAACTAACTCCAATGATTGAATCAAAAGGCTTTTCTTGATCAATTAGCGAAGGAAGCGACGAGTCAAGTTCCTCGTTTAATCGAACGAATCCAGTGATATCGCGCTCGATCGCAATACCCCCAATAATGGTATTATCCTTTATAATAGGAGAAGCATTTATCAGTACGTGAGTATCGTTATTCGGGCGATGATAGGCGCCGCGAACAGTCCGTCCCTCATTTAATATATGGTGTAATATAAGGGATTCCGCTTTAAAATGTTCTCCAATCTTTTGCCCAAGGATATTCTCTCGCTTAATTTTATATGTCCTCTCAGCTACAGAATTCCAACAAATAACAGTTCCTTCCTGATCTACAGCTGTGACTGCATCATTAATTGTTTCGGCCAATGTATAAAAGTAAGAAGAGAGTTTCTTATTTTCCCCTTCAAGTTGCTGAAACCATTGGTTAGCAGTCACAACCCCGATAATATCTCCCTTATCTTTATCTTTAATAAGAACTGGCCGTCTCCAATCTGTTGTTGATGTAGAAAGTTCATTGATAGTAGAAACTTTAGAAGGGAGCCAATTTACCTTTTCAATCCAGTTGATTACAGGAAGCGAATCCTCATCTATTGCTATAAGGTTGTATTCACTATTTGAGATTCCGTAGTAGGTTTCACCGGAAACAAAAACAAAATCATGCTCTAAAAGTTCGTTTTTTATATGTATCAAAGATGTATGCGGCTCAACTAAAGTAAAGGAGTTATTTAATTGCATCTGCCCAATATTGAACATAATAAACCCCTTTCATTATGTGCTTTTTTTAAATGTATCATGTTTTCTACAGTATTATCTACTAAAAGTATCATAAAACAAATGTGTTTAAATTAAAAAGGTACAGTCTAGAACCATTACCATCTTTCATTTATTATTGTGCTAAAGTGTTATCGTGCTAAAATTCAGAAAATTTCATTGACAGTAAGGGCTTGCTTCACATAAAATAATTATCATAGGAATAGGAATATTTATATTTTTAAAAGGAGAATGAGACAAATGAGACGGTTTATACATCCAATAATAAAAATTAAATATTCTATTATGATTATTAAAGAGGCTGGACTCCTAAACTAAGTGAAAAGGAATCCAGCCTCTTTCTTTATTATACTAAAGTGGTAGAGGAGAGATAATAAATGATTACATTAACTGGCCAAGGTTTA
Source organism: Bacillus salipaludis (assembly GCF_030938565.1). Classification (GTDB taxonomy): domain Bacteria; phylum Bacillota; class Bacilli; order Bacillales; family Cytobacillaceae; genus Neobacillus; species Neobacillus salipaludis_A. Next base: position 1,314,566 of record NZ_JAVGVR010000001.1, read on the forward strand.
ACGTTAAAGGAAATGAAAGAAGTATTATATGGTGGTCAAAAGGTCCAAGCATCAGATAAAAGCATGGAAGCAGTAAAAAAGAGCAGGGAAGCAGTAGATCGAATCGTTTCAGAAGGAAGAGTGATCTACGGGATTACAACTGGATTCGGTAAATTTAGTGATGTGTTCATCGATCAGAACGATGTTCAAGACCTTCAGTTGAACTTGATCCGTTCTCATGCATGCGGTGTCGGCGAACCATTCCCTGTGGATGTAGCAAAAGCAATGGTACTTCTTCGTGCCAATGCACTTTTAAAGGGTTTTTCTGGCGTACGTCCAGTGGTAATTGAAACATTATTAAAGCTTGTGAATCATGATATTGTACCTGTTATTCCGCAGCAAGGTTCACTTGGCGCAAGTGGAGATTTAGCACCACTTTCCCACCTAGCCTTAGCACTTGTTGGTGAGGGAGAGGTATTTTACCAAGGAAATCGTATGGATTCTTTAACAGCGTTCCAAATCGAAGGAATTCAGCCGATTACATTAGAGGCAAAAGAAGGATTAGGAATTATCAATGGAACACAGGCGATGACAGCAATGGGCGTTGTCGGCTACTTAGAAGCAGAACAGCTTGCGTTTGAAAGTGAGCTTATTTCTTCAATGACGATTGAAGGTTTAACTGGAATTATCGATGCATTTGACGAAGACATTCATGTTGCCCGCGGTTACCAGCAGCAAATCGATACAGCAGCAAGAATCCGCAGCTATTTAAGTGACAGCTTGCTGACTACCCAACAAGGCGAGCTTCGAGTGCAGGATGCTTATTCACTTCGTTGTATCCCACAGGTTCATGGAGCTTCATGGCAGGCACTTGATTATGTAAAAGAAAAATTAGAAATTGAAATGAATGCAGCAACAGATAATCCATTAATTTTTGATGATGGTGATAAGGTTATCTCTGGCGGTAACTTCCATGGTCAGCCAATTGCGTTTGCCATGGACTTTATGAAAATTGCCGTTGCGGAAATGGCTAATATTTCAGAACGACGCATTGAACGGTTAATCAATCCACAATTAAATGATCTGCCGCCTTTCTTAAGCCCAGAGCCAGGTCTACAATCTGGTGCGATGATTATGCAATATGTGGCAGCAGCGCTTGTTTCTGAAAATAAAACATTGGCACACCCTGCAAGTGTCGATTCCATTCCATCTTCTGCAAACCAAGAGGATCATGTAAGTATGGGAACCATTGGCTCAAGACACGCTCATCAAATTATTCAAAATGCAAGAAGAGTTCTTGCGATTGAATTGATTTGTGCCATGCAGGCTGTAGAATACCGTGGTGTGGATAAAATGGCTACACAAACAAGAAGACTTTACGAAAAGGGAAGAGAAATTGTTCCTTCTATTACAAAGGACCGTATTTTCTCGAAGGATATTGAAAGAGCAGCAGAAGGCCTCAAAACAATGGATTTTGCTGAATTAACACAATCAGTAGTATTGTAATATGAAAAAGCGTGAGGTGTCCCTCACGCTTTTTATTCTTCCTCTTCGACTCTATTTTTGAATGCCTCCTGGGTGACGATTAGTTCTTCATCTTCAATGACTTCTCTAGTATGTTTTGCGGTCAGGCTATTTTTTGGAAAATCACCTGGGTGGTTTTTCTTTTTATGATTAAAATGTTCTCCGCGTGCCAAACTCAACACTCCTTTCGTTTACGCTTGTAGCATTCCCCCAATGAAGATAAAAAATTACATTTTGGCTGATAGGCATATAAATGGATAGTTGATATACTTTACATAGTAGGTATGGTAAAAGGAGGCTATAACATGGATCTATTTCATATTGTCTCAGAAGAACGGATAAAAAAAGCATATGAGGATGGAGAGTTTGAAAATCTCCCTGGGATGGGCAAGCCGCTTCCGCTCGATGACCTCGCAGGAGTTCCTGAGGAATTGCGCATGGCTTATAAACTGTTAAAAAATGCTGGGTATACCGAGGAAGAAAGCCATTTGCGCAGGGAACTGACGACAATTGAGGATTTAATGAAAAAATGTGATGACCCGAGGGAGCGGGAAGGTCTTAGAAAAAAGCTAAATGAAAAACTTTTACGATTCAATCAAATGATGTCCAAACGAGGCGTTAAAACGAATTCCTCTTTTTTCAAAAACTATGAACATAAGGTGCACAATAAGTTGAAATAACCCCTTTCAGAGGCGCTGGAAGGACAAATTACTAAAAAGTATGGGTAAAAGTGTCCTTCCTGAGCAGCTAGAAAGACATAATCACGGAAGAAACTGTAGAAAGTGTCTTTCTAGAGCAGCTAGAAAGACATAATCACGGAAGAAACTGTAGAAAGTGTCTTTCCAGAGCAACTAGAAAGACAAAATCACGGAAGAAACGCGAGAAAGTGTCTTTCTAGAGCAGTTAGAAAGACAAAATCACGGAAGAAACGCGAGAAAGTGTCCTTCCAGAGCAGCTAGAAAGACAAAATCACGGAAGAAACGCGAGAAAGTGTCTTTCTAGAGCAGTTAGAAAGACAAAATCACGGAAGAAACGCGAGAAAGTGTCTTTCCAGAGCAGCTAGAAAGACAAAATCACGGAAGAAACGCGAGAAAGTGTCTTTCCAGAGCAGCTAGAAAGACAAAATCACGGAAGAAACGCGAGAAAGTGTCTTTCTAGAGCAGTTAGAAAGACAAAATCAAGAAGAAACCCTAGAAAGTGTCCTTCCAACCTCCTATTTAGACGAAACTAACTAAAATCCGACAAATACTCCCTCACAATTTCAATAAATGTCTTTAAGGCTTTTGTTTGATAGGCGGACTGAGTAATCATCGAAAAATTCCGTTTGAAAGGCAGACCCTCAATATGAATGATCCGGATGTAGCTATGAACAACCTCTTTCTCAATAGCCCAGCGTGACAATAGGCTGATCCCCAGACCTGCCTCAACGGACTCTTTTATCACCTGAGTACTTCCAAATTCCATAATTTTTTTTGGCGTAAAGTTATGTAAGCGAAAAAAGTTTTCCGCAGCTTCCCTTGTACCGGAACCTTCCTCTCTTAAAATCCATGTTTCATCCACCAAATCAGAAATTCGTTTTTCACCAAGTTTCGATAAAAGATGATGAGTGGGCGAAGCAACAACCACCATTTTATCTTCCGAAATGACTTCTGAACTTAAATGATCATCCTTCAAAATACCCTCGATTATTCCTATATCCAATTGATGCATTCTTACGAGCTCGATCACTTCCTTTGTATTTTGAATCTTGATTGATGGACGAATCAAGGGATATTGCCACTGCATTCTCGATATAATATGCGGCAGAATATATTCACCAAATGTATAGCTCGCACCAATTGAAATCTGCCCGCTTGCCTTATTGGTCAGATCATCGACTAATGATTGCATTTTTGTGTGAAGTGCCAAAATTTCTTTTGCATGATGATAAACAATTTCCCCTGCCTTATTGAGGCGCACATATTTATTACTCCTTTCAAGCAGTCTAGCGCCGACCGATTCTTCTAAAGTCCTGATATATTGACTGACCGCAGGCTGTGTCATATGCAGATCTTCTGCAGCTTTCGAAAAATTCTCCTTTTCCACAACCTTTATAAACACCTCTAAATGTTGATCCATCCGATTACCCCCGCGTCGGTTCCTTATGTATATAAATTTACTTATCATACCTATTATATATCTTTATTTTCCTTATACATGAACCAGGAGTATTCTAAAATTAGAAATTAAATGAGGTGATAAATATGGGGAACCTAAATGCTAAAGCATTATCTGTCACTGAACAGGCCGATCTTCAGCAAAAAAATCTGGAACCTAAGCCTTCCGGCGGTTTATGGTTAGGTGGAATCGCCTTTACGATTGTTGTTGCAGAGCTTGGCTATGCTTTATCAAAAGTCCCTGGTTTTGATCATGTTGGCCCGCTGGCTTGTGCAATCGTTATTGCGGTATTCTACCGGCAATTTTTCGGATATCCAGAAAAACTGCGCGCCGGTATTCAATTTTCCGCGAAACGTTTTTTGCGCTTTGCCATCATTTTGTACGGCTTAAAACTAAATATTGATATTGTACTGCATCAAGGGCTTGGACTACTTGCACGCGATGTGGGTGTTATTGCTTTTGCTATAGTATTAACCGTTTGGCTCGGAAAATTATTGAAAGCAGAATCAACTCTTTCTCTTCTCTTGGGAGTTGGTACTGGAGTATGCGGGGCAGCAGCCATTGCAGCCGTTTCACCTATTATCAAAGCAAAGGATGAAGATACCGCGATAGGAGTAGGGATTATTGCATTAGTTGGAACGATATTTTCCATCGTTTATACCATCCTAAGACCTTTTCTTCCATTATCGGCGATTGAATATGGAATTTGGAGCGGTACCAGCCTACATGAAATTGCCCATGTCGCTTTGGCAGGAGCTCCTGCTGGTCCTGATGGCTTAGCGATTGCCCTACTGGCGAAATTAGGCAGGGTACTGCTGCTAGTTCCATTATCTTTTATACTTATGTATTGGATGAAACGGAAAAATACTTCGAATCCAGGAGATACAAAAATTGAATTTCCATGGTTTTTAATTGGTTTTATTTTAATGAGTTTGCTTGGAAGCTATGTCTTCGGTAAGTCGATTCCAGTTTCAAAAACAGCGTTAGACGGGGTCGCAACGGCTACTACTTTTATTTTGACTTCTGCCATGGTCGGTCTCGGTTTAAATGTTAGCCTGCGGGATCTCCGAACAAAAGCAGCCCGCCCGCTAATTGCAATGCTGATTACGTCTGTGGTACTTTCAATCGTTACCTTTTTTATCTCGTAAAAAGCTGGCTTTGGTGAAATCTATTGACTAGACTTCATTCATCGCCAGCTTTTTGTTCTGGATTACCAGGTTTGCACATATGGTCAAGGAGAAAACCAAAGAACACAATAAAACCAATGGGAATAGAGTAATTCAATATATGAAGAATAGTCATATTTTCCTATACCACCCATATTTTTATAATATTTAGAATATTTATATATTATTTGCATTATATGCTAAATGTCACAATTCAGACAAATTTTTTGGTCTAAGAAATTAAAAAAAGGCTCTGTTAAACCTGGTTGTTGATTTCCGCTCCAGGCACAAGCGGTTCGTGGGCGGTTCGGGGAGCCTCATCGTCGCTTCGCTCCTGCGGTGTCTCCCCTGTCCCGTGCTCCCACAGGACACTGAATTGCTTCCTTGAATCCGCCCACGCACGAAGAAAATGCGTTAGCATTTTCGAGGAGTCTTCATGCCTTCTGAACCAATCAACGTTGTTCAAAATCAACATTGTCCTTTAACACAGCCTAAAAAAATATAAGAGCTAATGAGGCCTTGGTTTATCAACTTTTCAAGGAAAACGTTTGCACAAAATGCAACGAAATACAATTTTATCCAAAGGATTTTATTAGGTTTGTATCGTACTAGTTATAGTGGAGAGGATTTTTGTCGAATCCTGATTCTTAGTTACCTGTCCAGAGGAGTGTTTGAAACCATGAATGTTCTTTGTATTGGCGGAGCCAATATAGATCGCAAAATACAAACGATAAATCACCTTACCTTTAAAACATCGAATCCTGCAAAGAGTACGATGTCCTGTGGCGGAGTAGCAAGAAATATTGCTGAAAACCTTGGGCGTCTCGGTCTTAATAGTTCCTTACTTGGCTATATAGGAGATGACCCTGAAGGAAAATGGCTTCGTAAAACAACAGGAGAATATGTCGATGTAAGCCTTTTGGAGGCACTGCCTGGAAAGTCAACGGGTACCTATACAGCTGTCCTAGATGAAGAAGGCGAAATGGCAATCGCGTTGGCTGATATGGCTATTTATGATCATGTGGAAGAGGATTTTATTGAAAAAAAATGGCCACAAGACCGGCCAGCCATCGTATTACTTGATACAAATCTACCTGCAGTAATCATTGAGCTCGTTATTCAACATTGCAGGAGTGAAAATATTCCTATTTGCATTGCTACGGTTTCAGTAGCAAAGTCTGAAAAATTACCACGTTCGCTTGAAGGAATTACATGGCTCGTTGCAAATGAAAAAGAGGCAGAAGCATTGTCCAATATTAAAATAAAGACTGAGGGGGACTTCTTTAAGGCGGCTGTAGAGATTCTAAACAAGGGCGTTAAAAAGGTCGTTATCAGTAGAGGCGATAAGGGATTAATTTATTTTACCAAAGACGGGGAAGCCGGAGCATTGGTTGCCCCTGAGGTGCCGGTTACGGACGTAACAGGTGCAGGTGATTCGCTTATTGCTGGAATAATATATGCGGATTTAAAGGGGTTAAATACAGAGGACTCTTGCAAAATAGGTCTTTCTTGTTCCTATTTAACCATTCGGTCGAAAGAAACTGTAAATCCAGAACTAAACAATCAAAACTTAACGGATTCATTTCAACGATATTTCTGCAGGGGACCAGGGCAAAAAGGATTTAAATCTACTTTTGCATTTCAAAGATAAGGAAAAGGGAGGGAATTCGACAAAAATTCCCTCTTTTTTATTCGAAAATATGGATTTTTTGTATATAAATGATATGTTTCTTTATGTATTGGCAGTCTTTTGTCAAAAAAAGGAATAATTTGTGATAAAAAGTAATTTGAAAATAGGATTAAACTGACAAAATCTAACACCCTACTAAAAAAGAACTATTTATAATAAACGTATCGTTAAGGGTTAAGTATTTAGTCCTAAGTAATAAATAATTATTTATTCTATGAACAATACAATCAGAAAAAGGCAAACCTTTTGAAAAAGAGGGACGCAAAGCCGAGGATCTAAGGTAAGTGAATCTTGCTATGATGGCCGGGCTACCTGGAATACGATAAGTATTTTAGGGGTGAATTTAGTTGAGAAACACAGAATGTATCGTTGAAGTTATGGATGAAGAATGGATTGCTCTAATACTCGAAGCAAAAAAACTTGGAATTGACAAGGAAACAGTTCGAACATTTCTAAATCAAAATGATATGAAGGAGCAGTTGGTTAAGCAATGTTAAGGTACATACAAAAAAGGCATTCCTAAAAAGATGAATAATCCTTTTGGGAATGCTTTCTTTTTTTAAAAAGTAATACTACTTATTTTGGTCAGCCCGCCACTTGTTAAATTCAAGAAAATCACGGAATTGTTGTTTGGAAACTCCAGAATTCATTGCTTCTTTTACAATCTTCATCCACTCGCTGTCCAATTCCTCTTGATCAATTCGTTCATGGATTAAATAATCAACAGGGACATTTAAGACTGCTGAAATTTTTTCGAGAAATTGAATAGAAGGATTTGTTTGTAAGTTTCTTTCTAGGGAACTCAAATAAGACTTTGCGACTCCTGCCTGTTCAGCAAGTTCGGAAAGGGACATTTTCTTTTCTAACCGCAGTTTTTTTACTCGTTCTCCAATCATGGCATCTCACACACCTAATAAAGATAATCTATATTATAATATTACCAAAAGGGAGAAAAAAGTTCCATATTACGAACGGCGTATTTTTTACAATATACGCTCGAAGTTAACAAAGAATTAATAAATTCTTAAATCACTTCTTTGAAAAAAAGCTTGGATAGAGATAAGATGTTTTTAGAGTGAATACTGAAAAATATAAAAAGGCAGGGAAAACAATGATTGTCTTAAAATCACAAAGAGAAATTGAAGCAATGAAGAAAGCGGGAGAAATTCTTGCTTCATGCCATAAAGAAATTGCCAAATTAATTAAACCAGGTATTACGACCTGGGAAATTGAAGAATTCGTTGATGATTTTTTACGGAAAAATAACGCTTCACCGGAGCAAAAGGGTTATAAAGGGTATGAATTTGCCACATGTGCAAGTATTAATGATGAAATCTGTCATGGATTCCCAAGAAAAGAACCCTTGAAAGATGGAGATATTGTCACGATCGATATGGTGGTCAACTATAATGGAGCATTGGCCGATTCAGCATGGTCCTATGCTGTGGGCAATGTCTCTCCTGAAACCGACCACTTATTAAAAGTAACAAAAGAGGCACTTTATAAAGGAATTGAACAATCGGTTCCAGGGAATCGAATTGGAGATATCGGACACGCAATTCAAAAATATGTTGAAAGTGAAGGTCTATCGGTTGTACGGGATTTCATTGGACATGGAATTGGAACTGTCATTCACGAGAAACCGGATGTTCCACATTACGGCCTTCCGGGAAAAGGACCTCGCATTAAAGAAGGAATGGTGTTCACGATTGAACCAATGGTAAATATCGGTATGTACCATACAAAAATGGATTTGAACGGCTGGACGGCAAGAACCGTTGATGGAACTTATTCTGCCCAATATGAACATACCATTGCGATTACAAAGGATGGCCCAATCATCTTGACAGAACAAAAATAAAAAGCAAACCCACAGGGTCTGCTTTTTTATTTTTTTGAAGGTTTCCTAATTCCTCTACGAGCGCCTGCATTTCATTTGGACTGAAGGAATTTTTCTTCATGACCAGTTCATAAATTTCTTTTAGATCTTCGTACATTTCTTCATCGAAATGAGATGGTTTTATGGCGCCCAAGTTTAGGACCTTTAATTTTTCTTTAATTTGTTCAATCATATATTCAACATTTTCAGTCGATCTTTCTGCTAAATTCATCCCGGACCCCCTCTTTTGAATTTTTATCCTCATCTTTTCATTATAATGGGTAGATGTCAATAAAAATAGTGTTTTGTTCTTTTACAAAAGGGGAATGTTTATGAAAGAATATTAATTATTACCATTTAAACTTGCATAGGGAATGGGCTTATCGCAAAATGGGAGTAAAGATGATAAATTGTAGCAAAGAAGGAGAGTTTAAAGTGACAAAGAGGAATCAATTTTGGAAAGGAATGCTATATGGAGCATTAGCGGGTGGTGTAATCAGCCTTTTAGATAAAGATACTAGGGAAGTAATGAAGGAAAATGTTTTAAAGGTTTCCAGCAAAGGACTCTATATAGTAAAGCATCCGCAGGAGGTTGCAGGACAAATAAAAGAAACAGCAATCAGAATAAAAGAAACGGTAGAGGAAATGAGCGAGGATATTTCCTATATCACTGAGAAAGTGGAGGAACTTCGCGAACTCACCCCGAAGGTAACCGATATGGTAAAAGAAACAAAAGATGCCTTTATCGATCATGAAGACTCAGACGTTATGGATGTCGTTATTAAAGAAGATTAAAATCATGAAGGAGGGATAAGCGTGGAAAAGGGAGGAAATGTTCGTTCATCTTTAATTCGATTACTATGGCACAGGATTGAAGAAGATGATTTGAATGGTTTAAGTGCCCAGCTCGCCTATTTTTTTCTCCTTTCCTTGTTTCCTCTCCTCATTGTTCTTTTTACATTACTTCCATATATCCCTATCCCACATCAAGATGTTCTTGGAGTGATCAAAGGTTTTGCTCCGGTAGAAGCAATGGATTTAATTGAGAAAAATGTGAAATATATCATGAATCACCGTAATGGCGGGCTGCTATCGTTTGGTATAATCGGTACCATCTGGTCAGCTTCAAACGGAATTAATGCAGTAGTCAGGGCTTTTAATAAAGCCTACAATGCGAAAGAAAACCGTTCCTTTATTGTTGCAAGAGGAGTGGCGATTCTCTTAACTCTGGGAATGATTTTTGTTTTTCTCCTTGCCATTATTTTACCGGTTTTTGGGAGAGAAATTGGCGTATTTTTATTTTCACAGGTAGGATTTTCGGACGAGTTTGGTAAGATTTGGGACACTCTAAGCTATCTTGTGAGTGCGATTATTTTGTTCTTGATTTTTACAGGTTTATATTGGATTGCTCCGAATGTGAAATTGCGGTGCAGAAGCGCATTTCCGGGTGCGGCCTTTGCCACAGTCGGCTGGATTGTTACTTCTATGGGATTACGCTTTTATGTTGAGAATTTTAGTAATTTTTCACTGACCTACGGAAGTATTGGAGCGATCATTGTGTTAATGATATGGCTGTATTTATCGGCCTTCATCATCGTTTTAGGTGGGGAAATTAACGCGTTTTATAGTGAAAGAAGTAAGAAAAACTGTTAAGTGCTCCTCATTTTTCCTTTATGAAAACGTGGGATTTGCTCAAACTATAATTGGGGGTTACCTACAATCTTAAGGGAGGCTTACACCATGACTAAAGCGACGAAAAAAGATGGCGGAACAAAACAAAAAGGGAAAAAGAATCATCCAAAACAAAAAACTTCTGGGTCTGCAAACGGTTCAAACGGATATCACTAAAAAGCGGAAGCATCTTGGTGCTTACTGGACAAATAAAAAAAGGCCGGGATATCATCCCGGTCTTCCTTATGACTTTAGAAGCCTTAAGCTATTTAGAATGACCAAAATTGTGCTTCCTTCATGGCCAATTACTCCGAATGGCAAATCAAGCAGCTGGAAAAAGTTCGAAGCAATTAAAAGCATGATGACAGATATAGAAAAAATAACATTTTGCTTGATAATTTTATTCATTCTTTGCGAGAGGCGAACAGCTTCCGCAATCCTTGGTAAATCATTTTTCATTAAGACAATATCTGCTGTTTCTAGCGCAACATCTGTACCCTCACCCATGGCAATTCCAACATTTGCAATGGCTAGGGCAGGGGCATCATTAATCCCGTCACCCACCATTGCCACAGTTTTAAACTTGTTCTTTAATTCTTTCAACTGCTCTACTTTTTCTTCTGGTAAGCATTCAGCAAAAAATTGATCAACATGACTTTCAGCAGCAATGGCGCTCGCTGTTGTTTGACTGTCCCCTGTAAGCATGACAGTATAAATTCCTTTTTGTTTTAATTGATCAATGGCTATTTTAGTTTCTTCCCTGACTACATCCTTCAAGGCAATCATGGCGGAAAGAGCACCATTGATTTCAACGAAAACAAGGGTATTTCCAAGGCTGGCCAATTCTTTTGCTTTTCCATTTGCAAATGCATCTGCCATTTCTTTTCCAACAAAATCGGCTTTCCCAATTTTCCAATGTTCAAGGCCAATACTTGCTTTTACACCCCAGCCAGGTAGGTCTTCAAGAGAATCAGGATGAAGAAGTTCCCTATTCAGCTGTTGTTTTGCATATTTGACAATGGCTTGTGCAAGCGGATGGTTCGAATGGTTCTCAATCGAAGCCGCTTTCCATAAAAGATCCTCCCGATCCAAGCCATCATTTACTATAACCTCGGTTACCTCGGGTCTTCCTTTTGTGAGAGTTCCGGTTTTATCAAAGGCAATGGCTTCTAAAGAGCTCAAATTCTCGAGATGAACACCGCCCTTTACCAAGATTCCATGCTTCGCTCCATTGGATATGGCGGATAAGGTGGCAGGCATGATGGATGCCACCAATGCACATGGGGAGGCAACCACTAACAAAATCATTGCTCTGTAAAAGGATTCATGCCAGCTCCAGTCCAGTAGAAAGTGCGGAATGAAAAACATCAGGATTACTACAGCCAGAACAGCCTTTACATAAGTTCCTTCGAAGCGTTCAATAAAAAGCTGGGAAGGAGATTTTTCGCTTTGGGCCGATTGAACAAGCTGAATGATTTTTTGAAAAAGGGTGTCACTGCTTGCTTTGGTTACTTGAACCGTAATGGAACCTGTTAGATTAACTGTTCCGGCAAAGACTTCCTCCTGATCCCCTTTCGAAACAGGCATCGATTCCCCGGTGATGGCTGCTTCATCGATATTGGTTTTTCCTTTTACGATCATCCCGTCTGAAGGGATCCGCTCGCCGGGTTTTACAAGAATTTGATCCCCTACCTGCAGCTCAGAGGTTGGAATTCTTTTTTCGACCCCGTTCTTAATGAGGAGGGCTTCTTCAGGCTGAAGCTCCATTAACGAAGAAATTTCTTTATGACTCTTATTCATCGTATAGGTTTCTAAAGCACCACTGACTGCAAAAATAAAAATTAACACGGCTCCTTCTGTCCAGTAGCCAATAATCGCTGAACCAATTGCGGCAAAAATCATCAGCATTTCGACATTCAGTTCTTTATTTTCATAGGTTTCCTCGATCCCTTCTTTCGCCTTGGCAAAGCCTCCAATCACAAAAGCAAGCAAATAAGCGATGATGGAATCTACTTCGTTATCGTATTTATCAAACAGCCACCCTGCAACAATTAAAAGCCCGCTTACCGCAGCGGCAATTAGCTCTGCGTGAGGCTTAATTTTTTCAATGAAAGAAACCTTTTGTATTTCTTGTGTAAGTGATTTCGCTTCTGAACTCATCTTTTCCCCCTCCATAATCCGGATTAATATTTTTGGCTATGTTAAACTTGGTTGTTAATTTTCGCTCGAGGCTTTTCTTCTTTTCTTATTGAGAAGAATAATCAAACTCAGCACCCTTAAAAAACACGAAAGCTGTCATCAAATGATGACAGCGAACACTTATTTTTAAGGATATCCTAAATTTACTTTATTTTACCACATATTCTATGCGTCCGATATGAATTTGCTCCGTGAATATAGGAAGATTCGTTCCTTAATTTTTTTGGCCTTCCAGCATCGGAACGGTTCTTTTTCCAAAAAGATAAATAATCAGGGATAGAACAAGGAGCATCGTACTAATAATATAGAAGAAATTAACGTTTTGGAAAAATTGGATAAACAGGCCGCCAATAATTGGGCCGCTTAAGCTTCCCAGGCTGAAAAAGATTCCGCATAACAAATTTCCTGTTGCTAAAAGGTTTTTTGGAACCAGGTCTGTCATAAAGCTAATCCCGAGAGAGAACGTGGAACCGACGGCCATTCCGGAAAAAAGAAAACAAATAAATAGGCCAATTAAGGAATGCTCTAGGAAGCTTGCGACAGTAAAACTTAAAAATCCCAAAAATAGAACGGTGATTAACACATTTCTTCGTCCATAGCGGTCACTTATCATGCCTAAAGGAAGTTGGGTCAAGATACTGCCGATGGCAAATCCCGATAACACAATGGAGACACTGGCTACATTGATGTCCGTCCGCAAGGCATATACGGGAAAACTGCCGTTTAAGGATGATTCTAAGAAACCATATGAAAAGGGGGGTAAAAAGGCAACCCAGCCATATTTCAATGCTTGGCTGAACCGTTTAATCGTTCTTAACAATGAATTGATTCCTGCATCCGGTTCTGGGTATTCATTCTTTAGAGCCAATAAAAAGAACCAGCCAATCAAGCAAAGGACAGACGAAACGATGAACGGAAGAGACTTATTTATGTTAACCAATGGGGTCATCAGCGGACCAGCTGCAAAGCCAATTCCGAAAAATAATCCGTACAAGGCAACGTTTCTTCCACGTTTATGAAGTGGCGAGGAAGAAGTAATCCAGGTTTGGGTGGCAAAATGGAGCGAATGGTCGCCGATTCCAATTAGTAAACGCAAAACAAACCAAAACCAAAAGGATTGCCAAACGGGAAAAAGGGCGAGTGCGGCAACGACTATTCCTCCTCCTATTAAAATCACCGGTTTGTAACCATACTTTCGTAATGGCATCTCCATAAAAGGAGAGACGAGGAGAATTCCAATATAAAGTGCTGTGGCATTTAGTCCGTTTAATGAGGAAGAAACACCACTTTTTTCAAAGATGACTGCAATTAGCGGCAGCAGCATTCCTTGAGAAAACCCGGAGATGGCAACAATACTAACTAAAATCGAAAAATGAAAATGATTTTTTTGCATAAAATTAACCTCTTACTTACTAATCTGAAATAATCGTATCTAAATGATGGTAACGAGAAAATCCAGTATTTGCAAGCAAAAAATTAATCCAAACTTTTAATAAGATGCAAAATAGTGTATTCTCATTGATGGGGTTTTTAACAGGGGAATAGTGGAAATTGTGGGAAAATTTAATTTGGAGGGAACGCCGTGACAAATAAAATATTTATGCTCTTGACATTTATTGGAGTGCCTCTTTCAATTATTGGCACACTATTACATTGGTCTAGTATCCTTTTATTTATTATTTATTGTTTAACGATTATTGCACTGGCAAGCTATATGGGCAGAGCCACTGAAAGTTTAGCGATTGTGGCCGGGCCACGAATTGGCGGCCTCTTAAATGCAACCTTTGGTAATGCAGTTGAGTTAATTATTTCAATCTTTTCTTTAAAGGCCGGCCTTGTTGGGATTGTTCTTGCCTCGCTAACGGGTTCCGTACTAGGGAATCTGCTCCTGGTTGCCGGATTATCCTTTTTTGTCGGCGGTCTTAAATACAAACGTCAGGAATTTAATATTTACGATGCCCGACATAATTCCGGACTCTTGATGTTCGCAGTGATGATTGCTTTTGTCATTCCAGAAGTTTTTTCAATGAACATGAATGAAGACAAAAAACTAACATTAAGCGTTGGAATTTCGATTATCCTGATTATTCTTTATTTAGCTGCACTATTTTTCAAGCTCGTTACGCATCGGGGGGTTTATCAACATGACACAGAAAATGTCGTTCATGATGAAGAGGCTCCGGAATGGGGAAAAGGAAAAGCGATTGCCGTTTTAGCCATTGCCACTGTTGCGGTTGCCTATATCTCTGAACATCTTGTTCATACCTTTGAGGTTGTGGCGGAATCCTTTGGCTGGACAGAGATGTTCATTGGAATTATCATCGTTGCGATTGTCGGAAATGCGGCAGAGCATGCTTCGGCAGTTTTAATGGCTTTCAAAAATAAAATGGATATTGCAGTAGAAATCGCAATCGGCTCGACACTACAGGTTGCGATGTTTGTTCTTCCTGTTCTGGTTATTATCTCGCTGTTCTTTGAAACCTCGATGCCGCTCTTATTTAGCTGGCAGGAACTCATCGCAATGGTCTCATCCGTTTTGCTAATGGTTGTGATCTCCAATGATGGGGAATCCAACTGGTTCGAGGGATTGACCTTAATCGCCGCCTATGTGATATTGGGGATTGGATTTTTCCTTCTTTAATAAAGAAAACTCGCCGATTGGCGAGCCTTAAAGGCGGTTCATGAGGCATAGTTGCACTTATACTTTCTTACCAGCCAGGAAAGACTCTAAGTCAAATGACTTAGAGTCTTCTTTTTACTTAATTCTCATGTACGGGTAATTCACACTTCATGTGCTATAGTGACATTTTTAAATTAGGCTAAAATCAATCTCGCTTTTAAATGGGACCATCAATCACCAACCTTCATGTTAGTTAAGAACGAACCTGAAAAAAACACGAGTGTTGAAAATTCATATAAGTCGGGGATCCCAACCTCCTTAAATGATAATTGGTTAGCAGATTGATTGCTGCCCTCCTTTATTAAAAGGTTAAGTTTATTATAAATGAATGATAGAATTTTGTAAATGTTCTGATTATTACATTTTTGTATCATTTCTTTATAAACGTTCAAAAATTAACAGGAATTCAGAGGCTTGACCAGAAATTATTTTTTGAAATGGATAATATTTAGGAACTCCGAAAAAACTATGAGCAGACGGTGTAATGCGATATGTTGAAAGGAGTTTTTTTAGTGAAAAAATTTGCCCCTGTCCTTATGTCAATGCTATTAATCATGACAATTTTGCCAACTGCTTTTGCTGAAAAAGCTACGGTAAAAAGAGAGGCAGTTAAATATACTGTCCCATCCTCTGTTCGAAATATCTCAAAGGAAAATACTTATCCGAATTCGACACAGGATTTGCCGCTTTTACAGCCAAGTGATTTGACAAAGAAATTAATTGACTCTTCGAAGATCAAGATTCAAAATCCTGATTTGATTCGCATGCTTAATGAGTCCAGCATTAATAGTACTCCATTTGCGATTGGCTATCGTGCCATCGTTTATTTAGGGCAATGGCCGCTGAACTATGAATCAACGGAAACCTCGCCGAATTGGGAGTATCAAAAAATCAATACCAACTTTTTTGATAATCGTGGCGGCAAGGCACCCTACAAGATTCACTATGTCCAAGAATCGCAAAAAATCGTCCGTGGCGGTTTGACCTCTAAAATCCCGGATGCAGAAATGGTTAAGAAAATGATGCTGCTCACGGCGATGGAGAAAACCCGCCTGCCACTTGCGTTTGAAACGGTTATTGGCGGTGGAACGAAAAATGATCATGTTTATAACATTCCAGCTAACCGCTTAGGCTATTTATTTGCTTATGCACCAGGGGTAAGTGAAAAAGGGAAAGTTACGTATGGGGAAGTCTATCTCATGTTAAAAGGAAATAAAAAGTTTATTGTTGTTAAAAATGTTACCTCTCAGGGCATTGGCGCGTGGATTCCGGTTCAAGATTTTGTATCTTTTGGGTTCATAGCACCTGAACACCCACGTTGATTTAGCACAGGAGACTCCTACAGATTGGTTCGGTAGGGGTCTTTTTTATAAAAAATTGCCAAACTGTATTTTTTTCGGTAGGATAAGGTGAAACTTCAATCAGTGGGGGAGTTTTCCATCCCCCACTGATTGTTAGTTGAACCAATCGGGCTTTTACGGGCAGTTGCCCCACTTATTTTTTAAAGGGTACTTAAGTCTTTAAAAGGGGGCTTACTGCCCGTTAATGCGGGATATAAACGTTCATTAAAGGAGAGAAAAATATATGGGTAATCCTGTACAAGATAAAAATCTGCAAGTGACCTTTTTAAAACAACGATTAAATATGTTCCTTGATGTATTAGATGCAATTGATCCGGAAGATACGGACCTTGAGGATATTGACCGCTTACTTTCCATGCTTGATGATATGGAATCAAAATGCCGAGAATTCAATAATCGTGAAACGAATGAGTCTGTTTAATAGCAGACTCATTTTTATATGGTTTTTAAGCGATTTACCTCATAATACCAAGTAACCGATTTCAAGCTTATTCTTTAATTCTTAGGCGTATAGGAGTATAATGGAGTGCGTCGAATAGTTATAAAATTAAAAAAGATAAATCAGTGGGACAAAGGGAAAGGGGTACTCGAATTGAATATTGAAAAATTTCAAGAAAGCATGTACAAGCTGGTTGTAGAAACTTCTACGAAACTTCCAAAAGACGTTCGCCGTGCAGTTAAAGCTGCCAAGGAACAGGAAAATGCCGGCACAAGTGCGGCAATGAGCCTTGCAACGATTACAAACAACATTAAAATGGCAGATGATCAAGTTTCACCAATTTGCCAAGATACAGGTCTTCCTACCTTTAAAATTAAAACTCCAGTTGGGGTGAACCAACTAGAATTAAAAGAAGCGATTCGCAATGCGATTGTTTTAGCAACAAAAGAAGCAAAATTACGTCCAAACTCTGTTGATTCCTTAACGGGTAAAAACAGTGGTGACAATCTTGGTGCAGGATTACCAGTCATCAAGTTTGACCAATGGGAAAAGGATTATATTGATGTGCGCTTGATCTTAAAGGGCGGCGGCTGTGAAAATAAAAATATTCAATATAGCCTTCCATGCGAACTTGAAGGCCTAGGCCGTGCCGGTCGTGACCTTGACGGTATCCGCAAATGCATCATGCATTCTGTTTACCAAGCACAAGGACAAGGCTGCAGCGCCGGCTTCATTGGCGTTGGTATCGGCGGCGACCGTTCTTCTGGCTATGATTTAGCTAAAGAACAGTTATTCCGTTCAGTTGAAGATGTAAATCCGAACGAAGATCTTCGTAAATTAGAAGAGTATGTAATGGAAAATGCAAATAAACTTGGTATTGGTACAATGGGCTTCGGCGGCGAGGCAACTCTTCTAGGTTGTAAAATCGGCGTGATGAACCGTATTCCTGCCAGCTTCTATGTTTCTGTTGCTTATAACTGTTGGGCATTCCGCCGCATGGGTGTTGCGGTAAATCCTGAAACAGGGGAAATCAATGAGTGGATGTATCAAGATGGAGAATTCATTGATTTTGCTCAGGCTGAGGCGGAAAAGGAAACGGCTGCCGCTAAATCTGAAGACGTAATTACGTTAACAGCACCAATCACTGAAGATCAAATTCGCGATTTGAAGGTTGGTGACGTGGTTCAAATTACGGGAATGATGTACACAGGCCGTGATGCGATTCACAAACATTTAATGGATCACGATGCACCAGTTGATTTAAATGGACAAGTCATTTATCACTGCGGTCCTGTTATGCAAAAAGACGAAGCAGGTGAGTGGCATGTGAAGGCTGCTGGCCCAACAACAAGTATTCGTGAGGAGCCTTACCAAGGCGATATCATGAAGAAGTTCGGTATTCGTGCTGTTATCGGTAAAGGCGGTATGGGTCCAAAAACTTTGGCAGCATTAGAAGAACATGGCGGCGTGTACTTAAATGCAATCGGTGGCGCGGCTCAGTATTATGCTGATTGTATTAAGTCTGTTGAAGGCGTTGACCTTATGGAATTTGGTATTCCAGAAGCGATGTGGCATTTACGTGTTGAAGGGTTCACTGCTGTTGTAACAATGGACTCTCACGGAAACAGCTTGCATGCTGATGTGGATAAGTCTTCATTGGAAAAATTGGCTCAGTTTAAGGAACCGGTTTTTAAATAATTGTGTAGTTTGGGGGACGGGCGCTTGCGCTTGTCCCTTTTTCATTGGGACCGAGTACTCGGTTTTGGCGGAAATTGTTGATATCCTGCTAAAAAGTGTTGATATATGCTGAAAAAGTGTTGATATCGGCACAGAAAGTGTTGATATATTCCAAAAATTGTTGATATCCTCCCAAAAAGTGTTGATAAAATAAAATAGTCAAAAAGTTGTCTAATTTATAAAGCAAAAATACCTCAAATTTCGATAAAATTAAATTCAAAAGACAAAGGAGTGATATTTTTGTTTGAAAAAGACCTGACCAAACCGATTTTACTGGCACAACATGAGGCCCTTGAGCGAAGAACAGTTAAAAATCATCCAAGTAAGCAAGATATTGAAGAAAAACTAACAAATCTAAGATCGGGGTACCGAGGAGAAAAGAACCTGCACTACTATTTAAGCTTGCTTCCAACAAAAAAATACCACATTTTCCACGACATACGACTCCCGCATGGAGATTCCTTTTTCCAAATTGATGCTTTCCTTCATACCGAAAAATCCGGGCTCATCATTGATAGCAAAAACTATTCCGGTTCGCTTCTTTTGGAGCGTCATCAACTGACTCAAGAGGTAAATGAAAATAAAAGGGTATATTCTAATCCTCTTTCTCAAGTCGCCCGCCATAAAATTTTATTAAATTATTTTTTTGAAAAAAATCAATTACCATTCGTCCCCTTAGATTATCTTGTTTGTTTTACAAACTCAAAAGCCACTTTGCACATTACCCCTGGATACATAGAGGCAGAAAAGAAAGTTTGCAGATCTGAAAACCTTTTAATGAAGATTGCTGAATATGAAAAGTTTTATAAAAAGGACTGTCTTGATCCAAAACAAATGGGAAAAATAAAAAAACAAATTTTGAATAAACAAACACCACTTCAAAGTGATATTCTCCAAATGTACAATATTTGCCCTAGAGAATTAATACCGGGGGTTCTATGTCCAAAATGTTTATATCTTCCTATGCACTATAAAGGAAGAAAGTGGCGGTGCCCTGGGTGTAATACCATTTCAATAGATGCTCATCTTTCCGCACTCAATGACTTCTTTCTCCTTATCAAGCCCTTTATCACAAACGCAGAATTATGTTGGTTTCTCCAGCTCCCGTCGCCAAGAGCCGCAGCTTACTTATTTTCTCATTTGAATTTCCCGCATTCCGGTACCAACAAAGGCCGTATCTATCACCAACCAAAATCCTTCCTATAAGTTCCAATTATGTTTTCCCTTTTAAAACAAACACTAAAAAAAACAAAATAGGGGGAACATGGATGAAAAAGATCTTGCCGATGCTTGGGATGCTGTTGATGCTCGTTCCAAGTGTTACATATGGAGCTGTTTCGAATCAACCGATTCATTGGGGCTTCAAAAAAGCTGTGAATGAACAGCCGCCGGAGGCTGGGGCACTGTACGATCAACTTCTTGCCAAGTACGGGGCCTTTTATAAAGGGGATCCTCAAAAAAAGACCTTATACCTAACCTTTGATAACGGCTATGAAAATGGCTACACATCGAAAATTCTCGATGTCCTGAAAAAAGAAAAGGTACCAGCAACATTTTTTGTCACTGGTCATTACCTAACCTCCCAGCCTGATCTCGTCAAAAGAATGGTGGAAGAAGGTCATATTGTCGGCAATCATTCCTGGCATCATCCCGATATGACAACCATCAATGATGCGAAAATCAAAGAGGAACTGGATACCGTTAAGATCAAAACAAAGGAATTAACTGGTCAAAAAGAAATGAAATATTTACGTCCGCCTAGAGGTGTCTTTAGTGAGAGAACGATGAAAGTTGCCAAAGAAGCGGGATATACCCATGTATTCTGGTCACTCGCTTATGTGGATTGGAATGTTAATCAGCAAAAAGGTGCGCAATATGCGTACGATAATATCATGAAACAAATTCATCCGGGCTGTGTCATGCTTTTACACACCGTTTCAAAAGATAATGCGGATGCATTAGAAAAAGTGATTAAGGATTTAAAAAACAAAGGGTATAAATTCAAAAGTCTTGATGACTATAAAAAATAAGACCAAATACCGAATTCCAATAGGAGTTCGGTTTTTTCATGAAGAACCTGTATTCAATATAACGATGTATGACCATACTTATATCAGATATTTTTGAGGGAGGAACTTATGAATAAATATGGTATGTATGTTAAATTTACCGCAATCCAGGGGAAAAATGATGAATTATTACAAATATTGTTAAACGCAGCAGAAGCTATGAAAAGTATTGATGAGTGTGAAATCTATATCGTCAATAAATCAAAAAGTGAGCCGGAAGTAATATGGGTTACAGAGGTTTGGACAAATGCGGAAGCCCACAAAAGATCACTATTATTAGAAGAGTCAAAAGCAATGATTGAGCGGGCCAAAACACTTATTGCTGGTATTGAGGCAACGGAAATTTTACCCATAGGCGGCAAAGGAATCTCCGACAATTAATCTGGAAACATGCTATAATACGGTGAAAATAAAAATGGATGGAATCGTGAAAAAACATGAAAACAGATCAAAACATTAAAATACAAGTAAATCAAACCTTCCCGCTGACCATAAAACGGCTGGGCATCAATGGAGAGGGTGTCGGTTATTTTAAAAAACAGGTAGTTTTTGTACCGGGGGCGCTGCAGGAGAAGAGGTAGTTGTTGAGGCGACAAAAATTAATCCGAAATTTGCCGAAGCAAAAATTAAAAAAATCCGCATAAAATCACCGAATCGTGTTCAGCCACTCTGCCCAGTATATGATCAATGCGGCGGCTGCCAGCTTCAGCATTTAGGATATGACCAACAACTTAAAGAAAAACGCGATATTGTCATTCAATCGCTTGAACGCCATACAAAACTGGACGTAAACAAATTGGACATCCGTGAAACAATCGGCATGGAAGATCCGTGGGGATACCGGAACAAAAGCAGTTTCCAAGTAGGGCAGAGAGATGGAAAGGTCCTTGCCGGATTATATGGCTTAAACTCTCACCAGTTAATTGATATTGACCAATGTGCTGTCCAGCATTCACAAACAAATGAAGCCACAGCGCAGGTGAAACGAATTTTAGAGGATTTAAAGATTCCGATTTATAATGAAAAATCTCGTAAAGGAATCGTTCGAACGATTGTCACGCGTGTTGGTGTGCAGTCAGGGGAAATCCAAATTGTTTTAATCACTTCACAAAAGGAACTTCCTAAAAAGGAGCTTATCATATCGGAAATCCAAAAAAAGCTCCCGAATGTGAAGTCGATTGTACAAAACATTAACGGCCAGAAAACCTCCCTCATTTTTGGCGAGGAGACCGTTTCGTTAGCCGGCAGTGAAGTCATTCAAGAAACGTTGGGGGACCTGCAGTTCGAACTCTCAGCAAGAACCTTTTTTCAGCTGAATCCAACGCAAACCGTCAAGCTTTATAATGAAGTGAAGAAAGCGGCGGGGCTTACCGGTACGGAAAAAGTGGTCGATGCTTATTGCGGCGTGGGTACAATTGGGTTATGGCTGGCAGATCAGGCTGCGGAAGTCCGCGGGATGGATATTATTCCAGAATCGATTGAGGATGCAAAGAAAAACGCCAAACGCCACGGATTCACGAATACAAAGTATGTACCTGGTAAAGCAGAAGAAGTGTTGCCGAAGTGGGTCAAAAAAGGGTGGAAGCCGGAAGTTATGGTTGTGGATCCGCCAAGGACTGGCCTTGATAACCAATTGCTGCAAATGATTTTGCACGTGAAACCGGAAAAGCTGATTTATGTTTCCTGTAATCCGTCGACATTGGCGAAGGATATTAACACATTAAGTGCTAAATACGAAGTTAAATATATTCAGCCGGTAGATATGTTTCCGCATACGGCACATGTCGAATGCGTCTTGGCTATGATTTTAAAAGAAGAAGCAGGAACCAAGTAAGCTGCTTCTATTCAATTTTGGGACCACAAAAAAGGAGTTACTCCCTAAATGGAGAAACTCCTTTTTCCCATTTAGTTTTATTTTTGAATTTATACTTCAATTTTTCCTTTTCAAAACTACTACTTTTATTTCTCTCAAATCAATAACATTCGAAGCACTTACTTGTGTTTACTTCTAAGTTTTACTTAGTCAAAGTGTTCCCCTAATAAATAATAAGTATAGTCTAACGTATTCTAATCTTCGAAAAACAATAGTTTTTTTATTTTATTAATTTTAAAATTTTCACAATTATTACGAAATTCATATTGTAAGTTGGTAAAATAACACATATAATCAAAAGCGAGCATAAAAAATCAAATTCACTCAAAAATGAGCAAAAAACGGTCAAGTGTCCCATTTCAAATGAATTGGAGGGAAACGATTCTGTGTACGGTATAGAAAGAAAGTCGGCCATATTAGAGTTACTAAACAAGAATGCTAGAGTGGATGTACAAGAATTAAGTCAACACTTCCACTTGTCTGAATCAACAATTCGTAGGGACTTAAAGGAACTAGAGGAAGCACAATTGTTAAAAAGAACGCATGGTGGGGCAGTCTTTTTTAAAAGTGTGACCTTCGAACCGACTTACATTGATAAAGAAGTGCAGTTTCAAAAAGAGAAAAGGGCTATTGCGAAGGAAGCGGCTAAGCTTATTAAGAACGGAGAAAGTATCTTGCTCGATTCTGGTACGACAACTTATTATCTTGCTCAAGAACTAAGAAACTTTTCGAGCTTACAGGTAGTTACCAATTCAATATTATGTGCCAACGAATTAAAGGATGTATCTGGAATTGAAGTCTTATTATGTGGTGGTTCTCTGCGTTTAGAAACATTAGCGTTGGTAGGTCCTTTGGCTGAAATGAGCTTTAATCAAATTTGTGTAGACAAATCGTTTATTGCTACGAATGGCGTTGATGTAGAAAATGGCTTAACCACCCCAAATTTAATTGAGGCATCAACGAAAAAGAAGATGATTGATTGTGCGGAAAAGGTTATTCTCATTACTGATCATACCAAAATAGGACAAGTAAGCTTTGCGAAGTTTGCGGATATTCATGAGATAAATTATTTAATAACCGATAGTGCTGCACAAAAGACCTTACTTAACCGCATTGAGGAATCAGGAATTTCTGTTCGCGTAGTCTGACTTTTCCTCGATAGGTAAGGATCTAATATCAGATAAAAGCAAAAAGCGAAGGCGTTTAAATGAAAACGTTTTAAAAAGTATCCACATCATTTTTAAGAGGTGATGCTTACAGAGTTGTGAAAATAATAGAAGAGATTTTAATCGTTTTAATAACTTGTTCTTTGAGGGAGAAAAATGAAGAATCACAAAAAAAGGTTACGATTCAGGGCAACCACGACCAAATGGAAAAAAGCCCAAAATCATAACCCTGCATGAGTATATCTAAAATTAATACTAATTTTAGCACTCATTTTTATATTACTGTATTACAGATTTTTTTTAAAGGATTGTGTTTTGCTAGAAGTGTCTATTACTTTAACAAAACTATATTTAGGAGGAATTACAAACCATGAAAAACTTTAAAATTTTTAACATAGTATTATTAATTTTAACTTTATGCTTTTTAGGTGCATGCAGCAATAATGAAAGCGCTTCTAATACAGGTAAAGCAAATGACAAGTCTAATACTGAAAAAAAGCTAAAGATTGGGTTAACAGTTCCAAATTTAAGTAATCCATACTTTGTAGCGATGTCTAAAGGGGCTCAAGAAGTTGCTTCTAAGTATAATGCTGATGTAACGACTGTAAGTGCGGATCAAGATCTTGCTAAACAAACTGCACAAATAGAAGACTTTATCACAAAAAAAGTTGATTTAATATTATTATGCCCATTTGATTCTGCTGGTATTGCCGGTGCAATTAGTGAGGCAAAAGCAGCCGGTATTCCTGTTGTTGCTCTTGATGGATTTGCAGAAGGCGGCATTAACACAGTAGTTATGTCTGATAACGTCCAAGCAGGTAAATTAGCCGCCGAGTACCTTGTAAAGAAACTTAATGGAAAAGGTAATATTGTTATTATTGACGGACCTCCTGTTTCAGCAGTGACAGACCGAATTAAAGGCTTTAACGAAGTAATTAAAAAATATCCAGATATCAAGGTTGTTGCTAAACAAAATGGTGAGGGTAATCGTGAAAAGGGTCTTACCGTAATGGAAGGTATACTAACAGCAAACAAGAAAATCGATGCAGTATTTACAATAAATGATGAAGAGGCTGTTGGAGTACAAATTGCTCAACAACAAGCTAGTAGACAAAATGATTTCTTTGTCGTAAGTGTCGACGGTGCGCCTTCTGCAATTGATGCTATGAAAAAAGGCGGAAGCATTGCTGGTACTTCAGCACAATTCCCGAATCAAATGGTTCTTGATGGCGTTGCCTTAGCATTAAAAATCATTGATGGAAAGAAAGTTGACTCAAAAGTTCTTATTCCAACTAAATTTATCACTAAAGATAATATTGCTTCTTATAGTGGCTGGTAATTAATTTTCCCTCTAGTGAAAGTAAAATATGGTGCTCTTTCAAGTGCACTATATTTTTATCCAAGTAAAATAGGGCTTAAAAAGAGACTAAGGGAGTGACACTAATGGCAGTATTTCAGTTACAAGAACACATAAATCGTCATCTACCAGAGAGTCAGTTACCCATCCTTAGGATGAAGGCGGTTTCGAAGAGATTTTCCGGTGTCAAGGTGTTGGAAAACGTTAATATCGAACTCTATAAAGGGGAAGTTCATGCCTTGATGGGGGAGAATGGTGCAGGAAAATCTACTTTAATGAAGATCATGGCTGGAGTGTATCAGCCTGATGGAGGAACGATTGAGTATAAAAGTCAAGAAGTACATTGGAATAATCCAATGGAAGCAAGAAATAAAGGGATCAGTGTTATTCACCAAGAAATAAGCCTTTCACCAAATTTGTCCATTGGTGAGAATATTATGATGGGGACAACATTTAAGAAAAATAGGCTGGGCTTAATAAAATGGAATGATATTTATGAAAATGCAGCCCAAGTTTTAAAATCCATAGGATCTTCCTTAGATCCTCGGGCGGATGTTTCCACCTTAAGTGTGGCCCAACAACAAATGGTAGAAATTGCTCGTGCTTTATCACTTAATTCTGAGATTTTAATTATGGATGAACCGACGGCATCTCTGACAGATAAAGAAATAGAAAAGCTTTTTGGCATCATTGAAGAATTAAGAAGAAAAGGCGTAGCTATTGTTTATATCTCTCATCGAATGGATGAGATTTTTAAAATTTCAAATCGCTTTACAGTGCTTAGAGACGGTCAATGGGTGACAAGTGGACCAATTTCGGATACAAATCCCGAGAATCTAGTAAAACTTATGGTAGGAAGAGAGTTAAATGAACTATTTGTAAGAGAAAGAACCGAAAGTGTTGTTAGGTCTGGACAAAAACCTGCCCTTGAGTTAAAAAATGTTTCTGATAAGAAGTTTGTAAAGGGGATATCGCTGAAAATTTACCCTGGTGAAATTGTGGGCTTAGCAGGCCTTGTCGGTGCGGGACGGACTGAGTTGGTAAGAACAATCTTTGGACTATCCGAACTGTCTGAGGGCCAAATAATTTTGAATGGCCAGCAGGTTCATATAAAAAGTCCTATTGACGCAATAAAACTTGGCATTGCTCATGTTCCTGAGAGCAGGAAGGAACAGGGGTTATTACCAAATTTATCTGTAAAAGAAAATATACTGATGGCACAATTGCCAACCTATCGTAAATTTAAACTATTGCAGTATAAGCAAATGAATCGTGATGCGGATCGATATATTAAAGAACTTGGAATACGAACGGCATCAAAGGAACAAAATGTTATGGGCCTTAGCGGAGGAAATCAACAAAAGGTTGTTATTGCTAAATGGTTATCTATTGGTCCTAAAATACTGCTGCTTGACGAACCAACCCGTGGTGTAGACATAGGTGCAAAGACCGAGATTCATAAAATCATAAGTAAATTGGCAAAACAAGGGCTTGCTGTATTGATGATTTCTTCTGAATTACCAGAAATATTAGGAGTTAGTGATCGGATTTTAGTGATTCACGAGGGGAAACTCAGAGCTGAATTATCTCGTGATGAAGCTACACAAGAAAAAATTATGTACTATGCTACAGGAGAGGTTAAACAATGAATACAAACTTACAAATGTCAAGTCCATCCGTAGTTTCATTCAAGAAACGGTCAAAACAGATTTTTAATCAGCTGGGCATGGTTATAATTCTTGCCTTATTAATCATAGTTATGATTGTTGTTGCCCCGAATTTCACGGACTCAAGTAATATCTTAAACGTACTAAAGCAGAGTTCAATCACTGCCATTCTGGCAGCTGGGATGACTGTAGTTATATTAACAGGAGGAATTGATTTATCGGTAGGCTCAACCCTTGCATTGAGCGGTGTTATATCTGTATTACTATCAAATGCCGGAACTCCTCCAGTTATCGCTATGTTAGCAGGAGTTGCTGTAGGATATGTTGCTGGGGCTATTAATGGATTTTTAACAGCTGTACCTAAGTTGCCTTCCTTTATCGTGACGCTTGGAAGTATGACCTACCTGAGGGGGTTGGCTTATGTTATAACCGGAGGATATCCTGTAGTTTTGGCATCAAAGCAGTTCAAGTTTATTGGAGCAGGTGACATTCTGGGGATTCCTACTCCTATCTATGTGATGGCGATTGTTTATATTATTATGTTAATCGTTTTAAAGTATACGATGTTCGGGCGACATGTTTATGCTATTGGCGGTAATGAAGAAGCTGCCCATCTTACAGGGATTAAAGTTAATCGCACCCTGATTAATGTATATTCCATCAGTGGCTTATTGGCCGGTGTTAGTGGCGTTGTGATGGCAGGACGATTGTTCTCAGGTCAGCCCATGGTAGGAATAGGATTTGAGCTAGATGCGATAGCAGCTGTTGTACTAGGTGGTACTAGTTTTGTAGGAGGACGTGGCCGTATACAAGAAACAATCATTGGGGTTTTGATTGTGGCTGTGTTAACGAATGGAATGACTTTGCTTAACGTGGAATATTACTGGCAACAAGTTGTAAAAGGGATCGTTATTGTTATTGCCGTGCTTCTTGATAGATTACGAAGCAGAACTTAAATAGTTACTTCCAAATAAAAAGCCAGAAGAGTAGTCTTCTGGCTTAATAAATTCTAGAATTTAGGAGAGGTTCAAATGTATGATGTAGTAGCTCTTGGAGAGTTATTAATTGATTTAACTCCTTATAACTCTTCTCAGTCTGGTAAAGTTGTCTTTGAAAGAAATCCTGGTGGTGCCCCGGCCAATGTGTTATCGGGCTTAACCAAATTAGGCAAGAAGACTTGTTTCATTGGTAAGGTAGGAGATGATCAATTTGGACATTATTTAAAGCAAGTTTTATTAGATACAAACATATGCTGCAAAGGATTATCCTTTACCCAAAATGCAAATACTACGCTGGCATTTGTTCATTTAAATGAAAATGGTGACCGTTCATTCAGCTTTTATCGAAATCCCGGCGCGGATACCAAGTTAACAGAGGATGACATTAATGAAAATATTATAGCTCAAACCAAAATTTTTCATTTTGGATCTCTTTCTCTAACTAATGAACCAGCCGCCACTACCACTCTAAAGACAGTCCAAGTAGCAAAAGAACAAGGGAAAGTTGTTTCCTATGATCCTAATTTAAGGGCTTTGCTTTGGAAGAATCTAGAGCATGCAAAGAAAATGATTAAAGAGGGATTTAAATATGCAAACATCGTAAAGCTTTCGGAGGAAGAGTTGGAATTCATTACTGGAAAGGCAGATTTAGAAAAAGGAACAAGACAACTCGTTGAACAGTATAACACAGAACTTATATTTGTCACTTTAGGAGCAGAAGGATGTTTTTATCGAAAAGGGGAGAACGTAGGGAAATTTAAATCCTTCAAAGTGAATCCAGTTGATACAACAGGTGCGGGTGATGGCTTCTTTAGTGGTGTTTTATATAAATATTTAGAAAAAAATAAATCTATTGCTGATTTAAATATGAATGATATGGAAGAAATTATTATATTTGGAAATGCAGTTGGAGCAATTGTTACAACAAGGAAAGGTGCGATATTAAGCATGCCTTGCATGGAAGAAGTTAAGAAACTAATGGATAATCAAAATTAGTAACTGTTTTACATGCTGCCTTTTATCCAACTTTTTGATTGGCTTTGTCGGTACTAAAACTATTCTGAATTACAGGAAAGAGAGGAAGTCGTAACATTAACAGATGCTTCAAAATAAATAGTTTTTATCCGTATGAAAATTTATTTGCTGTTACAGAAAAACTATAGCTAAGATAGTCCATTCTAGTGAAAGAGATGGTAAACCCACCAACATCTATTTGTATTGCCAATTATAGTCCACGCATGTTGAGTGCTGTGCGTTGATCGATTTAATTAAATAGCTGGAACGCCCCTCAATCGTTAGACTCGACTTACGACGGAGGGGTGTTTTTATAGCCAAGCTTCTTTTAAAAGCTTCACTCCTAGTTGTATTTCATCATTGGTAAGATTACTGAACCCAAGTTTAATAATTGGTTCATTGGAATGATTTTTTATGAAATAGATGGAGGTAGGAAACACTTTAACCCCATAAATGGAAGCGCGCTCGATTAACCATTCTTCTGAACGATTTAGATGTACCTTAACTAATACGTACAATCCAGACTGCTCCCCAATAATGGATATATTTTGTTTGAAATGTTCCTTTAATTCTGAAACTAAGTACTGCATTTTTCGCTTATAAACAAGACGCATTCGTTTAATATGGCGATTCCATTCTCCCTCCTCCATAAATTTAGCCATTGTAAGCTGGCTAAGAAGTGAAGTGGTACTCTCGAAATGAAGAAATTGATTTTTATAACGGTTTAAAAGTTCCTCTGGTAGCACCATATAACTTAGACGGATTCCTGGAAGAAAGGATTTTGAGAAATTCCCTAGGTAAATGACTTTTTTTGAATCCATGGAAGCAAGTGCTGGAAATGGTTGTTGCGTATAGCGAAATTCACTATCATAATCATCTTCAATAATATATCCATGCATCTTGTTAGCCCAATGTATAAGCATTTGTCTTTGCTGAATGGACATGCTGACTCCTATTGGACTTTGATGGGAGGGGGTTACATAGATTAACTGTGACCTCGTTTGTTCTAATTGTGAAAGATCAGTTCCTGTTTCATAAACTGGCAAAGTTTCAAACATAAAATGATGGAATTGAAAAGCTTCCCTTGCACCATCGTAACCAGGGTCTTCAACTATAATACTCTGGAATTCATCCTTCAATATATGTCCAAGGTATACAAGCATTTGTTGGGTACTACTTCCGATAATAATTGCTTTTGCATTTGTTTTCACTCCGCGTGATTGGAATAAATACGTGGAGATTTGTTCGCGCAAGGTTATTTCCCCAAATGGTTCTCCATATCGAAAACTATCCTGTGATGTTAATACTTGATTGGCAATTCTTCTCCAAATTTTCAGTGGAAAATGTGTTTGATCAACGGCATCTGCCCTGAAATTCACTATCGGAGGTTTCTTGGACTCTGTTTGCTTTTTATTATGAGAGATTAATGCGTCCTGAGATATTAGGGGTTCTAACTCATTTACCAAATACCCTTTTCGGCCCTCTCCACGAATATACCCTTCAGCAACAAGTTGTTCATATGCCATTAATGTTGTATTACGGCTTACATGTAAGGAATCAGCAAGCCCCCGGATGGAGGGCATTTGCTCATTCGCCAAAATGTCTCCTTGTTCAATAAATGATTTAAATTTCTCGTAGATTTGTTTGTATTTTGGGGAATTATCTTTAAAAGTAAAAATGGTATTATTCATTTGCATTCCCTCTGACATGTATATTTGTTAGTTATTGTACCTTTTTTTATGTCAGTTTGTATAATATTATTTTTTTATCGGAAGCTTATTTTATTAAAATTAATTTAAAAGTTGAAAGGATGATTATTGTGTACATTCTTGATTACAAAAGATTTGTTACGGAACTTGAAAAATCAGATGAACAAGCGGAAATTCAAGTTGCCGAGTGGATGCGTGAGCAATGGAAAGGGTTGTTTGAATGATTAGTTTAATTATAACGGCTTGTGTTCTTGGATTTGTTTACAGTGCAGCCCCTGGAGCGGTTAACACAGAAGCGTTACGAAGGGGATTAAAAAGGGGATTTATGCCAGCGTTCTCCGTGGAGATTGGAGCTTTACTAGGTGATTTGCTCTGGGCTGTTGTCGGGCTAACAGGTGTGGCATTAGTTTTTCACTTTTTGGCAGTACAAATCATTTTGGGGATTGCTGGTGCCGCCTTTTTACTCCGAATGGCATGGATGTCCTTTTTGGACGCTCGTAAACCCATTGATTTGAATCAATCAGGAACGAAAGAACAACGGGATTTTTTGACGGGGATTGTGTTTTCAATTGCCAATCCATTTGGAATTGCGTTTTGGGGCGGGATTGGCGGAGGATTTGCAGCTCGTATTACAGGCATGCCGTTAATGGATAAGCTGGTGATTTTGTTTGTTGGTTTTGCTGCTGGTGCTTTTGCATGGTGTGTTGGAATATCTTTGTTGGTCGCTTGGTCCCGGAAATTTATTGGAGAGAAGCTTTTGCGCGGGATCTTTACATTATCGAGTTTGGCGATGGCATATTTTGCTCTGGAAATGTTATGGAGTTTGATTCACAGTACGATTTATCCGATGTTTTCAACGCGTACACAGTTGAAGATAACTAAGTAAGAACTCGTTAAACTTAATTAGGCAACGCGGTGTATACCTGATCAGCGTTTCTTCATCATAAAAGATAATAAATAAAAAATGAAATGGGGGGACATTTTGCCTTGATTTATCAATGAAAATGATTTTGGTCGTTATTCCCTCATTTGCCCTCATTCTAATTAGTTTGGGGGATTTTTTTGTTAAGGCGGGATAACAATTACTCCGAACGAAAATTCTTTGCTATAGTATAACTGTCCTTTTTTAAGAGGTTTGTTATATTTAAATAATTTAATTAAAATGTCGGAAAATAAAAATATAATAGATTTTTCCGAATTTTCTATTTGCTAATATTCATATTACATTGATAGAATTACATATTTGCATTGCAAACTTATCAGTATGGAGGAGTTTTTATATTTATTAAATAGGCTGAATTTAAATGCCAAAAATTAATACTTTAATAAAGTTTAATACTTGTGATATATTAATAAAGTAATATTTATTCTATTAAAAATAATCTAAAAAATAGGGGTGCTTTGAGTGAAGAAATTTGGTTTATTTAGTTTATTTTTAATTCTTACTATCTTTATCGCAGCTTGCGGAAGTAAGGAAACAACAGGAGAGAAAGCGGATAGTGAAAAGGTATATAAAATAGGCGTGGATACCACTTACCCTCCATTTGAATATAAAGATGGAAATGATTATAAGGGTATCGATATTGATTTGATCAATGCAATTGCGAAAAATCAGGGCTTTAAGATTGAACTTAATCCAATGGATTTTGGCGGAATTATTCCAGCGATGCAAGCTAACCAGCTTGATGTAGCTATTGCTGGCATGAGCATTACAGATGAAAGAAAAAAGGTAGTAGACTTCTCAACTCCGTATTTTGATGCGGGCTTAACTGTTGTTGTTAAAAAAGATAATTCAACTATTAAGTCAGTTAATGACCTTAAAGGAAAAACTGTTGCTGTTAAAAAAGGTACAACAGGTGCGAAATATGCACAAGATAATACATCGAAACTAGGAATTAAAGTTGTTCAATTTAACGACAGCCCTGCAATGTTCCAGGAAGTTTCTAATGGAAATGCAGATGCACTTATTGAAGACTACCCAGTTATCTCTTACGCTATTGCTCAAAAGGATCTTGGTTTGAAAATTGTGGGTGACCGATTAAATGGCGACCAATATGGAATTGCTGTTTTGAAAGGCCAAAACAAGGATTTAATTGAAAAAATTAATAAAGGTCTTGCTGAACTCAAAAAAGATGGAACATATGATAAAATTGTGAAATCTTATCTTGGTGAATAATATAGTTAAAAGGCGCGCATAAAAGCGCGCTTTCTTCTTGAAAGGGGATGAAACAGTGGACGTAATTACTGCATCTTTACCGATATTATTAAAAGGACTTCAAGTCACAATTTATATATTTGTTATTGCCATTATTCTAGGTTTTTTAATTGGTCTAGTGATGGCCTTGTTCAGGCTAGCACCTATTAAAATCTTGAATTGGATTGCTAAGGTGTATGTTGATGCAATTCGAGGAACACCATTCATCGTACAGCTATTTTTTATTTATTTTGGAGTGAATTCCCTACATTTGATTTCCTTGAACAGTACAACGGCCGGTATCATCACCGTTGCCATTAACGCAGGGGCATATTTTGCAGAAATTATCAGAGCAGGAATTCAATCGATCGATAAGGGACAAACTGAAGCAGCTAGATCGATTGGTTTTACTGGAGCGCAAACCATGCGCTACGTAGTCCTGCCTCAGGCTTTCAGAAGAATGCTGCCTACCATTACGAACCAATCCATTATTAGTTTAAAAGACACTTCCCTATTATCCGTTATTGGTATTGCAGATTTAACACAGCAGGGTCAAATTCAGGCTTCAGCAACTTTTGAAGCATTTAAGATTTGGCTGGCTGTAGGTGTAATTTACTTTATCATCATTTATTTGTTAACCCTTCTTGCTAATTTTGTTGAAAGGAGGATTCAGGTTAGATGAGCATTATTACAGTGAAAAACTTAAGAAAATCCTTCGGGAATCTAGAGGTATTAAAAGATATTAATGCAGAAATACAGGAAAAAGAAGTAATATGTGTAATTGGTCCTTCTGGATCAGGTAAGAGTACATTCCTTCGCTGCCTAAATCGCCTAGAAGAGATCTCAGGTGGTGAGGTAGTCATAAACGGACATAATATCACGGACCCCAAAATTAATATCAATAAAGTAAGACAAGAGGTTGGAATGGTATTCCAACAATTTAATCTTTTTCCTCATAAAACCGTTTTAGAAAATATCACTTTAGGACCTATTAAAATTCTTTCTATTGATAAAGCGCAAGCTGAAAAAACAGCCCTTGAATTACTTGTAAAGGTTGGGCTTAAAGAAAAAGCAAACAGCTATCCAGGTGAGCTATCTGGTGGACAAAAACAGCGGGTTGCCATCGCGAGAGCATTGGCAATGAATCCAAAAATCATGCTCTTTGACGAACCGACTTCTGCACTTGACCCGGAAATGGTCGGGGATGTTTTAGAGGTTATGAAGCAGCTTGCTAAAGAAGGAATGACGATGGTAGTTGTTACACATGAAATGGGATTTGCCCGTGAAGTTGGAGATCGTGTTATCTTCATGGATGGAGGGTATATCGTAGAAGAAAATGAACCGAATCAGTTATTCGGTGACCCACAGCATGAAAGAACGAAGGCTTTCTTAAGTAAGGTGCTATAAGCAAAAATAACAGGGTAATATAAAAAGGGGAGCCTCAAAGTAAAATAACTTTTGAGGTTCCCCTTTTTTATATAAAGTCTGCAATACTATTTGCCCGACTGGAACATATAGGTTGGGCATCGCAAGTTTCATTGATGAAAATGCTAGTGTTGGCAGTTTATTGTATATAATACTTGTCTTTCAGTAAATTAAACTTAAAATAAAGTAAGGAAAGGTGTGAACTTATGGAAGATAAACGTTTTAGAATTGCACACCGAGAAGCAAAGATAGGTGTCATTCTTGTGATAATTAACTTTGCTATTTGGTATGGATTTGCGTACGGTCTTGGAAGGCAGGACCCGACGACATATACATACATCCTCGGTTTTCCGGCATGGTTCTTTTATAGCTGTATTGCTGGTACAATCTTTATGATAGTGTTAATCGCCATCGTCATGAAATTCTTCTTTTCCGAAGTTTCACTTGAGGAGGAAGATGAAGAATGCACTGGCAAGTAATCATTCCACTTGCATTATTCCTTGTCATTATTTTCTTAATTGGCTTTTGGGCAAATGCGCGTGTCCGACAATCAGACTCGTTCCTATCGGATTATTTCCTTGGTGGACGTGAAATGGGTGGCTTCCTGCTCGCAATGACCATGATGGCGACATATGGAAGTGCGTCAAGCTTTATTGGTGGTCCTGGTGTAGCGTATCAAACAGGTCTAGGATGGGTGCTGCTTGCAATGGCTCAATTACCTGCAGGGTATTTTGTCTTGATGATTCTAGGGAAAAAGTTTGCGATTATTGCACGTAAATATGAGGTAATTACGTTAATTGACTTCCTAAAAGCTCGTTATCAATCCAATGCGATTGTGCTGCTTTCTGCAATTGCTATTTTTGTTTTTTTATTCGCATCGATGACAGCGCAATGGGTTGGTGGAGCACGATTAATCGAGTCCTTAACTGGGTTACCTTACCGGGGTGCCTTGCTCATCTTTGCCGTAGCGGTACTTGTATATGTAATTATTGGCGGCTTTGCGGCTGTTGCATTAACAGATGCACTGCAGGGTTCCGTTATGATTATAGGCACAGTCATTCTCCTTGTAGCGGTTACCATTAAAGGAGGCGGGGTTTCTGCCATTATGGCAAATCTTGTTGCAGAAAATCCAAATTTTGTTTCGCCATATGGTGCAGATTCAAGCCTTTCACCGCTTTATGTATCAACCTTCTGGATTTTAATTGGAATCGGTGTAATTGGCTTGCCGCAAATTGCCGTTCGTGCTATGAGCTATAAAGATTCAAAAGGAATGCATCGGGCAATCATTATTGGAACCATTGGGATTGGGACCATTATGTTTGGGATGCATTTAATTGGAGTATTCGGACGTGCGGTGATTCCAGGGATTGAAATTGGCGATAAAGTGATGCCAACATTAACGCTCGATATTTTACCGCCTGTTCTTGCTGGAATTGTATTAGCTGCACCAATGGCAGCCATTATGTCAACGGTAAACGCCTTATTAATTTTAGTAAGCTCGACGCTTGTAAAAGATGTATATTTAAATTTTATTAAACCAAGTGCAAAAGATGCTGATATTAAACGTATGAGCTTTATTGTGACAACAGTTGTCGGAATTGCCGTTGTGTTATTTGCATTAAATCCGCCAAATCTATTAATTTGGCTAAACTTATTTGCATTTGGCGGGCTAGAATCGGCATTTTTATGGGTCGTGGTGTTAGGTCTTTATTGGAAAGGTGCCAATAAATACGGAGCGATTACTTCGATGATTGTCGGACTTGTTTCGTATGTTTATATTTATCACTTCCATATTAATTTATTTGGTATGAATAGTGTAACAATCCCTATCGTTGTATCACTTCTTGTGTTTGTACTTGTCAGTATGTGGACCAAGCATTTGGTTAAACAACCAAATAGGTTTTAAAATGATTTTGATAAGAAACTATAATAGCTGATAAAAAAGACCATCTCAAAAGCCATCATTACGGCGACCTGAGATGGTCTCTTATTCTTACTTTGAATTGAAAGAATCTTAGTTCTACCCTTATTTAACCATGCCTAATCTATTAACGGAAGTCTGCTTTAAATTCACCAGTAATTTTTTGGTGGCCGTTATTTTCCTCAAATGATTGCTCTTGTTCTAAGTCGAAACGGTTCATAATCGGTAAATCGTTAACTGAGAATAGGTAAGAGTCTTCTGATGCAGAGTGTTCATACCAAGCCCAGTTAGGAACAACGAAGTAATCGCCTTTTTTCCAATCGAAGCGAATGCCGTCAATTACTGTGAAACCTTCACCCTTGTGTACTTGGTATACAGTTGAGTGTGTATGACGTAATGCCTTTGTTTGGAAACCTTTTGGCAAATGCTGCATTCTAGTGCCAAGTGTCGGGTTAGCAGATTTACCTGTAGAGGGGTTAATGTATTCAACTGCATATCCATGGTGTGGATTTGGATCGAATTCCATCAGGCCTTTAATTCCTTCTACAGTGCGATCCCATTTATAATTAGCAAGTGGTGCAACCGTGAACTTATCATCACCAACAGGACGTACCATGCCGCCGCGATAACGTCTCTCTGTAAAATTATCTGGAATATCTGGTTGTTGCAGGCCATCTTCATAAGGTTCAAAGAATGTACCGCCGATTGAATAAATAGTCGGAATATCTAAGGCATCCATCCAATACATAGGCTCTGTACCCAAATGTGCATGCCCATGCCATAAGTTCTTTGGCGTAATTAAAAAGTCGCCTTCCTCCATGAAAATACGCTCACCCTGTACGATCGTGTATGCACCCGATCCTTCAGAAATGAAGCGCAATGCACTTTGTGAGTGACGGTGAGATGGAGCTTTTTCACCAGGCAATAACATTTGTACCGCAGCATAAATCGTTTGAGTTGTAGATCCCCATCCCCAAGGTTCACGATATGTTAAACCAGGATTTTGGAAATATATCGCACGACGTTCACCGCCGCGTTCTGGTGTGAAGATTTGAGCTGCTTCAGTCATTTTCTTTTTGATTAATTCATCGCTCCAAAGATAAGCTTGTGCTTGAGGCTTTGGCGTTTTGTGCATAATTGCTGGAATTGCTTCCCAAAGAGGTCCTAAGTTGTATTGTTGAATATCTTTTGTGTAATCGGTTACAATTGAACTTTTCATAAATTCCTGAACTTCTTGATTTACTTCAGCCATTTCACATTCTCCTCTACTATTCAAATATATAGGGAAAAGGGGAGTAGCGTGTATGCTACTCAACCCTTTTGTATCTTCTAATTAAACAGTGGCTACCACTTCTGTTGCCTTTACCTTATTTTCAAGAGCGCCAATTTGATCGATTTCGATCCGAACTACATCCCCATCTTTTAAGAATTGCGGAGGATTCATCGCAACTCCAACGCCCCCAGGAGTTCCTGTTAATACAACATCGCCTGGCTCTAACGTCATTAAATTTGATAAGAAAGCTACTAATTTTTGAACGGTGAATACTAGATTGGCAGTATTCGTTTTTTGACGTACTTCACCATTTACTTTTAAGACAACATCTAAGCCGGATGGATTAGGTATTTCATCGGCAGTTACTAAATATGGTCCCATTGGTGCACTGCCTTCTACTGTTTTTCCTTGCAGCCATTGAAGAGTGCGACGTTGAATATCACGATAGGTTACGTCATTTGTAATGGTATAACCTGCTACATAGTCTAATGCATCCTCTTCGGAAACATTGCGAGCTTGTTTTCCTACAACAAAAGTAAACTCTGCTTCATAGTCAAGCTGGTCAGAAATTGGATAGTGGGGGATAGCGTCCTCTGGTCCTAAGATGGTATTAGCAAATTTCGCAAAGATAACTGGGTTCGAAGGGATTTCCCGGCCCATTTCTAAAATGTGCTCTCGGTAGTTGTGACCAACGCAAATAATTTTGCCTGGACGCTGCACAGGTGCTTCTACTTTAACATCATCGAGATTGTAAACCACTTTTTTATCAAAGCTTTCAGGATTAGCTAAAATGAAATCAACGGCACTTTCTGCTAGTTTCAGTGATTCCTTACCACCTTGGTATAACTCATCTGTATTATTTGGTACATATGCTTTTGCGATCGCTTCGTATCGGTATTTTCCTTCTGCTTTTAACTGTGCTTGATAAGCATAGTTTAAGTCGATCACTTTATTATCAACGATTGCCCCTGCACGTGTATGCCCTGCGGCTGTAAAATTTATAAGTTTCATTGTTATCCTCCTCGTTTCCACCAATTGTAAACTTTGTTCACTATTTATAAAAAATATAATTCAACTTTTAAGGATTGTCAATATTATTTGTTTTCAGAAAAATATGCTTTCAGAAAAATAACTAGTTTGATTGGACTTTAATATAGAAGTAAGGATTAGAAGTTTCTAAATTTTTCAACTTTTGTATTGACGAAATAGTGAAAAATGATTTAAAGTTTACTTATCAGGAACACTGTTCTCTATTTATAGAAAGTAACAACTTAATTGGGGGTAATTTTCAATGGCTAATGTAAGCGACATCATTATCGTCGGTGGAGGAATCGGCGGTTTAGCAGCAGCTCTATCAATCCAGGAAACTGGAAAATCAATCGCAGTTTTTGAGCAGGCACCTGAATTTGGGGAAATAGGTGCAGGGATTCAGTTGGCACCAAACGCGTTAGAAGTTTTAGACCGGCTGGGTGTAAAGGAGGAAATTGTGAAATATGCGGTGTTCCCAAAACGTCTTGTACTAAAAGATGTGTATACTGCAAAAGAATTAGCAACTCTAGACTTAGGGGAAGCTTTCCAAAAAGAATACGGCCAACCCTATATCGTATTGCATCGCTCTGACTTGCACAGAGTCCTTTACGAAGCATGCCAAAAACGCGGTAATATTCAATTTTTTACAAACCAATGTATTCAAACTGCCGAACAAAATGGTGATACCGTAACTGTTGTCAACCAAAATGGTGAAACGTTTAGCGCAGAGGCAGTTATTGGTGCAGATGGGGTAAAATCAAAGCTTCGCAAACTGTTTATTGATGATGAACCAGTAAACTCAGCGTATGTAGCTTACCGTGGGGCCATTCCAATTGAAGAAATAGCTCATGGCACAAACTTAGACTTAGATGATGTAATCATGTGGATTGGACCAAACCTTCACATGGTACAATACCCAGTTCGCCGTGGTGAGCTTTATAATCAGGTAGTAGTATTTAAATCATATGATGCTACAGTGGAAGACTGGGGAACACCAGAAGAAATGGCACGTCGTTTTGAAAATAGTCATCCAAAAGTGCAAAATGCATTAAATTACATTAACCGCCAATTCCGCTGGCAAATGTATGACCGTGAACCTATCGAAAATTGGACAAAAGGCAAAATTACATTATTAGGTGATTCTGGTCATGCTATGCTTCAATATTTAGCTCAAGGCGGCGTTCAAGCACTTGAAGATGCGTTCGTACTGGGAGAAGAACTAAAAAGACATAATTCTTACGAAGAAGCCTTTAAAACATACCAGGAAGTTCGAATTCCACGTGCTTCAATGGTTCAAAGATCGGCTCGGAAATGGGGCGAAACGATTCACGCAGTGGATCCGCTTACCATCCTGCTTCGTGACCGTCTTTTCGAGCAGCACAAACCAACGGATTACCACAATGTTGATTTCCTATATGGCTATTTCAATAAGAATTATCAGCGTGTAGATAGCTAATTTACAACTTTTCGCAAAGAAAAACGCGTTAGAGCTAACTCTAGCGCATTTTCTTTGCAACCGTATATTCTGAACATTTTTTACCTAATTGAAGGAGGACATATCTATGACAACAGCGGTACTAAATGAAAAATTGGAATTGTTTAAAAAGGGTATTGAGGATATTGTAGCAATATTGAAAAATACGGAAGAGGAGACACTTTATGTGAAACCTTCTGAAAATGAATGGTCAGCCATGCAAATTGTTTCTCATATTTTAGAAGCTGTAGATTTTTGGGTTGCAGATTTGGAAGCACTGTTGGTAGTTCCAGGAGCAAAATGGGGACGTAATCATGAACATGTGCGTCGTTTAGCTGCAGTAAATGAAGAGATTGTATCCCGTATAAATAAAGATGATGCCATAAATGCATTACAAAACTTAGTCCCTAAAGTAGAAGAAGCACTTGTAAAAGTTAAAGAAGAGGATCTAGTGAAAACAGCTCCAAGTTATAATCCAAACTTTGACGGAAAACCGTTATCATTTTTAGTCGACCACTTAATTGTTAAGCATTTTTTGGGGCATTATGGACAAATTGTCCGTCACTTGGAAAAAATTCAATAAGAAGCCACCGATGCCACGGGGATTCTATTGGCACATAGAGACCAACTCAAAAGCAGATTGCTTCCTGGGCGGGTCTCTTTTTCTCTAATTAGGGCTTTTGCAAAAGTATTTTGGAGAATCTCTTGAAATATTGATTTTCTGGTCGTAAAGTCAATTTATGGATTAAAATAACTATATGAAAAAGGCTTAACAAACTAGGAGGAGAAGAATGATTTCAGAACAATACAAGAATATGTTAAAAGGTAAATCTATTATTAGAGAACTAGCTGAATTTGCCGCAGCCCGCGGTGAAGAAATAGGTTATGAGAATGTATTTGATTACAGTTTGGGAAATCCATCTGTCCCCGTTCCGAAAGAATTTACGAAGACGATGATGGATTTGTTGACCAGTAAAAGTCCTGCAGAACTTCACGGCTATAGTCCTAGTTTAGGAATTCCTTCTGTCAGAAAAAAAATAGCCCAATCATTGAATCGCCGGTTTCATATGAATTACACTGAGAATCATATTTTTATGACAAGTGGTGCTGCGGGAGCAATTGCCCATGCAGTACGCTGCGTAACACAACCTGGGGACGAAGTTCTGACATTTGCTCCATTTTTCCCAGAATACCATCCATATATAGATATAACAGATGCGGTACTGAAAGTAGTTCCTCCCAATTCAGAAGATTTTCAGGTAAACTTTTCTTTGTTCGAAGAAATGTTGACGGAGAAAGTATCTGCCGTTTTGATTAACTCTCCAAACAATCCATCGGGAGTGATCTATTCAACGGCAACCATTCAAAAACTATCAGATCTTCTTCGCAAAAAGGAACAAGAATACGGACATGAAATTTTTATTATCTCTGATGAACCATACAGGGAGATTGTATTTGAAGGGGTAGAAGCTCCTTATGTGTCAAACTATTATGACAACACACTATCCTGTTACTCCTATTCTAAATCCCTTTCACTGCCGGGGGAACGGATTGGCTATATTGCGGTAAATCCTGCCTGCATAGATTCTGACCTAATTGTCAGTATGTGCGGACAGATTTCAAGGGGCATAGGACATAACTGCCCGCCTTCCATTATTCAACTTGCTGTTTCCGAAGTTGTGGATTTAACGAGTGATATGTCTGTTTATGAAACAAATATGAACTTGATTTATAACAAATTAGTAGAATTGGGAATTACCTGTGTGAAACCGGGCGGGACATTCTATATTTTCCCAAATGCGCTTGAGGAAGATGCTAAAGTATTCTGTCAGAAGGCATTAAAATATGATTTGATTCTGGTTCCGGGCGATAGTTTCGGGTGTCCGGGCTATTTC
The DNA here is from genome assembly GCF_030938565.1 of Bacillus salipaludis. Taxonomy (GTDB): domain Bacteria; phylum Bacillota; class Bacilli; order Bacillales; family Cytobacillaceae; genus Neobacillus; species Neobacillus salipaludis_A. Next base: position 1,356,112 of record NZ_JAVGVR010000001.1, read on the forward strand.
CGAATGGCCTATTGCATCGACACAGAAAAAGTGGAACGCTCACTGCCGGCATTGGAGAAGTTTATAAAGAGTGAATATAAAATTTGATTCTTTGCCAGGGGACTGACCCTAGAAAAAGTAAAACCAAGGGACAGTCCCTTGGTTTTATTTTTTCTAATAATTTACTGATTTGCCGAATCCGCCGGCACGTCAAGGCCAATAGACACGTTATCCAGCTTATCTTTTTTTGGTATCGCAATATCATACGGCACATCGCTATGTCCGTAACTGCGATGAATCATCATATACAGTAAACCAATACCCACAACTATAACTCCTGAAAGGAGCACGATATAGTTATCATACCAAGGTGCATCCGGCGTTCTTGGCCAACACATGTTGACCATTGCAATGATTCCATAAACAAGCGCACCGATATTTACAGGTAATCCCCATTTGCCCAACTGATACTTACCACTTGGCTTCCATCCTTTTAATCTAGCACGAAGTGCAGCAAAGACAACCAGTTGGAATCCAAGATAAATGCCAAATGCAGCAAAACTGATTACCTTTGTAAGTGCATCTGTAGACACTTTTGAACCAAGAACAATAAGGGCTGGGACAAAAGCTGCAAGAAGCAGAGAATATGGTGGAATGTGACGAGCAGCCGAAAACTTCTTTAACAAACGACTTCCGATAATCATGTCATCTCGTCCATACGAATAGGCAAGCCTGCTTGCTGCTGCCTGTAGACTCATTACACATGAAAGGAAAGAAATCAACACAACACCCAGTACAATCTTGGCGCCAACAGCACCAAATGCAGCGTTTAGTAAAGTATCAACAGGGGTTACATCCTTACCAGCGATAACTGCCGGGATATCAGCAACTGAAAGTACTAAAGCAAGGCAAACAAAAGTTGCTGCAGCACCGCCAATGTAAATCGTCCGACGCATTGCCTTTGGGATCAGAACACCCGGATTTGGTACTTCTTCTGCAACGTCACCACAAGCTTCGAACCCATAATATTGAAAAATTCCAATTAATCCAGCAGCTGCAAATGCATACATATAGCTATGACTACCTTGAGCTCCGAAAGAATCAAAAAGCACATCAAGGCCGTGAACCCTTTGTGTGAAAAGTAACCAAAATCCAACTACAAGCGCACCAATTAGTTCTGCTGCAAAACCAATAACTGCTGCAGCTGCGAGAACCCTTGTTCCAAGAAAATTAATGATCGTCGAAAGTGCAAGAAGAACTAATGCACATAGAATCGTGGAATTCACCGAAGGATTAAAACCCATCACTTGTGATAGATAAGGTCCAGCTCCGTATGCAACACTGGCAATTGTCACAAGCAAAGCCATTAAGTAAACCCAGCCCGTTATCCATGCCCACTTGCGCCCCCATAATCTTCGTGCCCAAGGATAAACTCCCCCAGCAACAGGGTATTGCGCAACAATCTCACTGAAGACAAGTGCAACTAGTAATTGCCCTAGGCCAACAATGAGAAAACTCCAAATCATTGGTGGGCCACCTTGTGCTAGTGCGTAGGCAAATAGTGAATATACACCTACTACGGGAGAAAGGTAAGTGAATCCAAGTGAAAAGTTTGCCCATGGACTCATGTCGCGGCGAAATTCAGATTCATAACCAAGGGATGCCAGTTGTGCAGCATCACTATCATGGTGTTCTGACGCATTTTTATTTAGATTTTCTTGCATATTTGAGCCTCCTTAAAATAGTAGATACATTCTTATATGCAATTACTGTGCCAGTATAAGACTATTGAAAATATTCAGTAAATTCAATTTAAAAAGATTCTTATACTCAAAACTAAATTTCAATTTTGATATTTTGTATTCAAATTTAAAATAAATTTAAGATGAGCGTTAGGAGTTTTATACCACAAAATTACAGTAAAGTCATGTGTTAAATATTGATATTTATGGGCCGAAAAAGGTGAATTGTTTATTTAACATAGATGGTCTATCAAGATTCATCAACCATTCTATTATTAGAAGAGTCTAGTGCTGTGAATGTAGAAGGGTGATGGATTGATAATTATTTTTATAGTTATTAGTGCATAATTTATTCATAACTTCATAGGATCGAGGGATTTTTAGCAAAAGGAGAGGGCGATTTAGAACATAGTGACTTTTAAATCACCCTCATTATAATATTATTTATTTATTGTCTGAAAACCAGCCTGTTGGTCCTACAGCAAGATTAATGTTAATTTGCTTCACTTCTTGGAATTCATCTAATCCAAATGTTCCAAGGCTCGAACCAATACCACTTTGTTTATACCCGTGCCATGGAGCTTCGTTATAGGTCGGGCCATAAGTGTTAATCCAAGTAATCCCAGCACGGACTTCTTTAATTACACGCATTGCTTTTGCACCATCAGAGGTGAATACACCGCCGGCAAGACCATAGATTGTGTCATTTGCTAGTTTAATGGCTTCTTCTTCATCCTTGAACTTTTGAATAACGGCAACAGGCCCGAAGATTTCTTCTTTTACGATACGCATTTCTGGCGTCACATCAATAAATACAGTTGGTTCAACAAAGAATCCTTTATCTAAACCATTTTCCGTTAGGCGATTTCCACCGCAAGCTAATGTTGCACCTTCATTTTTACCGATCTCAATATATTCTAGAATGGTATTAAGCTGAGCTGAACTTACAATTGCACCCATTTCGGAACCTTCTTCTAGTCCTGGTCCTACTTTGATATTTTTGGCACGTCTTACAAACTCTTTAACGAACTGGTCATAAATGCTTTCTTCCACAATAATTCGGCTTCCGGCAGAACATACTTGGCCAGATCCATAGAAAATACCCACTAATGCATTATCAATGGCAGCTTCAAAATCAGCATCAGCAAAAATAATATTTGGTGATTTTCCACCTAGTTCAAGAGAGATTTTTTTCAAATTGCCTGCAGCACTTCGCATGATACTTCTTCCTACCTCAGTACTTCCTGTAAACGAAACCATATCAACATCATGACTTGCTGCGATGACGTCACCAATGACAGATCCTTTTCCTAATACCAAATTCACAACACCTTTTGGAACTCCAACTTCATCAATAATTTCAACTAATTTTGTTGCTGTGATTGGAGTGACTTCAGCTGGCTTATAGACAATGGTGTTACCGGCTGCTAATGCAGGAGCAAATTTCCACACACTCATCAGGAATGGGAAATTCCAAGGAACAATTAATCCTGTAACTCCAACTGGTTCACGTACGACCATTGCTTGCACAGGATCCGCAACATGATAAGTTGCTCCATCTGGGGTTCTAATTAGACCTGCATAATAGCGGAAACATGATGCGGCATCAGATATATCAATATCAGCCTCAGCTTTAATTTTTCCGTTATCTTTTACCTCAAGTTCTACTAATTCATCGTGTTTTTCATCAATTTTGTCTGCAATTTTCAGTAGGTAATCCGCCCGTTCTTGTGCACTTATCTTAGACCAAACACCACTTTCGAAGGTTTCTTTTGCGGCTTTAATCGCTTCTTGTGTTTCTTCAATTGTTGCTCTAGGAGCTATAGCAATTAATTCACCATTTGCTGGATTAATTACCTTATTGGAATCTTGATTAGTAGAAAGTCTCCATTCACCATTAATAAACATTTTTAATTCTAATACTTGAGTGGCTGTTGTCATATGAATTGCCTCCTATTTATAGTAAGTTGATATAATGCACGCTTAAAGCGTAGTTACAAAATAAAGGTGCTATTACAGGTTTAAAATGAGCTCTTTTTCAGATTCTTTTGCTCTTGAGCAACAAGTTAAAATCACTTTCTTCGACTTTCTTTCTTCATCACTATAAAAGTGGTCTCGGTGATCAACATCTCCTTCAACTACCTCTACTTCGCAGCTTCCGCATCCACCTACTTTACAAGAATAAGGTGCTTGTACCCCGGCTTTTATTAGCGCATCTAATAACGTTTCTTCTTCGGAAACATCTACTGTTCTTTTGCTGTTGGGAAATTTTACAACAAAAGGATTTTTTGGACCTTCGTCTGCCGAAGCAAATAATTCAAAATGAATGGAATGGCTTGGGTAACCATAAGATTCTGCTGCTTCCCTAAATTCTTTTACCATTGAAACGGGTCCACAGAAATACACATGTGAGCCAATCCGATTATCAGCCATTGTTACTGGCGTCAATTTTTTAGGATTTTCCGTTCTTGAGAAATAGAAGTGGCATTTTCCAGGATATTTTGCATTCAAATCATCATAAAACGCACATTCTTCTTTCGTTCTTGCAGCATAATGTAATTCAAATGATTTACCTTCCGTTGTTAAATCTTCCATCATGGTCATGAATGGAGTAATTCCAATTCCCGCTGCATAGAACACGTGATGTTTAGCTGCTTGGAAGGCAAGAGGGAAGTGGTTTTTAGGCCAACTGATTTCTAAACGGTCCCCCAATTTGATCTGATCATGCCAATAAACAGATCCTCCGCTTGAATGGTCATCTTTACGAATTGCAATGGCATATTGAGTACGGTCAGTTGGATGACTGACTAGTGAGTAATTTCTTTCAATTAGTTCATCGCCATTTTTTACATATGTTGCAATATGTGATCCACCCGTAAACGAGGGAAGTGATTCTTGATCAACCGGGTACAAGTGGAAGCGCTTTACAAAATTTGTTTCCTGAACTATGTTTCCTACGTATACCTCAATATTTCCAAATGCTCTCATAAACCTCTCTCCCATTGTAATAATTTTTTCATTTAATATTTACTTTGATAGGACGAAAGCAGGATTGTAAGGATATCCAATATATCCTTTTCGCTCTTTCGAGTAAAAGGGGCCAATTTCTAAGCTGATTTGGCAATGATGACAGATGGTGTCCGTTTCTTTTGCCTCAACTTCTTGTAAATGAAAACATTTTATGCAATAAACATAACGTCTCCTCTTACCTGAAATTAGCAGTTGAATTTCATCTTCTGAAAAACCAGCCTCTATTGCCGCTGTGAAAATTGTAACGGCATCATCCCATTTAGCTGAAATATAAAGTTGTGCCCCCATTTTTTGCCTATCAAATACTTCTTTGATATTCTTTAATTGGAGTTCATCATTCAATTCAATTCGCTCATAATCTTTTTGCCCATTTATTTCATTAATAAATGATTGGATGTTTTCTGCTTCTTTTGGTTCTGCAGAAATAATAAGTAATTTTCTTCTATCCTGTCTTACAGTGAATTTTTCTACAATGGTTTTTGATTGATCGTATAATACCGGACTGTTGTATACCACTTTTACATACCTCCATCTTTGCGACCCTAGTTAGTTTGCAAACTTACTTTTTCAACTAAGTTTTTCAAATATTCTACTGTTGGTTCAATAAATGGTGTAAATCCTTTATAATCAGCCATAGGCTTTGGAATATCGGATAAAATCGAGTAGGTCTGCTTTAGCCATTCTGGTCTTAATGGCAAATCTTTCATTGCCAGAAATTGAGTATTTAAGACGAATAAAACAGCATTACTTCTTGGCATACGATAGAAAAATTGTTCTTCTACACGAAGTCTTACTAGTTCACCAGCGTTTTCTGAATTAACTAAAAAGCGTGTTGGTCCCCATGTATCAAATGTTTCATAGTTAACATCCCAACGATTTGCCATTAGATTCCAGTTGATTCTCGTCCAAGGCTCACCTGGTAAAACATTACGGATTAAGAAATTACGAACTCTTTCAGCTAGCGGTACCCCTGTGCGCGACACAAATGGTACAGGTCCGTGAATTTCGTCAAATGACATCCCTTTATTCCAGTGCGGGGAGAATAAGGCTGCATAGGATTCCTGGGCAACTTCTAAATAAAGATTGTCATCTCTCACCACCATTAATACAAAATCAGTAGTGAAATGACGGCCAATTAAATCAAGCGGTTCAAGCTCGATGCTAGAAGCATCACCAAAAATGAAAGATTCCGTTTCATTTAAGATTAAATTATGAAAAGTCCAATGATTGCCGTTCTTTTCTAGCTGGAAGTGCTCAGGGTAGGCATCAACCGCCATATTCATGAGCATTTCTGCTACTTCCCATTGCATTTCCATTGTATGTGGATAGGATTGGAACCTTACTTCAGGTTGTTCAATAAGTAGTTCTCTTTTTCTTTTGATTTGTTTTTCATATTCTGGTGTAATTTTAACGCAATTCATTCGATCCTTTTCAAGTTTTCTTAAATCATTTGAATACCGATAGTTGGTCCCTTCCTTAATGGTATGAAAAGGGTATGGAAACAGATCAAGATTAGTAGATTCGTACATATAAACTCCTCCTTTGATATTTACTAAATGATATTGCAATAAGTGTGCCAAGTATATAAACGTTGATTTTATGCCCTTTTCTTATATTTTTAATTTATTTTATATTCCGAATATTTCATTTATAAAATTTTTATTCAAAATTAAAATCCTTACTGACTCTCAAAGTTTACAAAGCTGGTAAAGGGAAATTGTTATATTCAAAAAATTCATATTTGAAATTTTTATTTGAATATGGAATAATTTTTAAATAAATCAAATCATTTTAACTTTATATAAGGAAGTGTTATATGGGTGTGTCCATGATTTTATCGAATGAACAACTACTTCAAGCTTATCAATCAAGTATTCTATCTATTTACGATGAAATTATTGTAACCAACTTAAAGGGAATGATTTTATTTCGAAGTGGAGAACTGAAAAATTTTTGGTCAACAAACTCTATCTCACTTAAAGGAAGAATGTTTACTGAACTAGAGGAAATTTCTTTCTTTGGGGATCCCATTTTACAATTATTAAATAGAGAGGTACATTCTCTTCAATTAAAGGCTTGGAATGGCAGTCATATGCTAATAACCGTGTACACATCAAATAGTGATAGTGAAGAATTAATTATATGGGGATTAAAAGGTATTTCTGATCAATTAGATGATTCAACAGAAATTTCCGATGGCGAGGTTACAAAACACACTCCTTCAATCGTTGTCCATAGTCCAAAAATGAGAGATGTACTTAACACAATAGAAATGGTTTCAAAAGTTCCAACAACTGTCCTTTTATTAGGGGAATCCGGTGTCGGAAAAGAGATGATTGCTAAAACCATTCATCAATTAGGAAATAGGAGCTCAAAACCTTTTATTGCCGTTAACTGTGGGGCAATTCCGGAAAATTTATTAGAAAGTGAATTATTCGGTTATGTTGGTGGAGCATTTAGTGGCGCAAACAAAAATGGTGCTCCCGGTAAATTTGAATTAGCAAATGAAGGGATTATTTTTCTCGATGAAATTGCAGAAATGCCAATGAATTTGCAAGTCAAATTACTCCGAATTTTACAGGAAAAAGAAGTTACCCCTTTAGGAAGCTCAAAGTCGATTCATATTGATGTCCAGATTATCGCTGCAACAAATCAATCATTAGAAAAAATGGTCAGAGAGGGACGATTTAGAGAAGATTTATATTATCGTTTAAATGTAGTCCCAATTGAAATCCCTTCATTAAGGGAAAGAATAGAAGAGATTCCTTACTTAATCTATCATTTCGCAGCAAAGTATAATACGTTATATAATAGAAACATCAATATTTTACCAGATGCTATTGATTTATTGTGTATTTACGATTGGCCGGGAAATGTTCGGCAATTAGAGAATACAATTGAACGAATCGTTGTGACTAGTAGAGAATTGAACGTGAATGCAAGCTTAGTTTATCATTGTATTCCTTGGAAAAAGGATACTATAAAGGAACCGCCTATTATTAATCACATTATGCCTCTAGAAGAAGCAGTGGATATGATTGAAGAACAGTTGATTAAAATGGCCATGGATAAATATAAATCGGTTAAGCTTGCAGCGAAGGTACTCGATATTAGTCAACCAACAATGAGTAGAAAATATAAAAAAATACGTGAGAAAATTCAAGAGGAAACTCTCTCTCCTTCAAATAAAAGAAAAATCCTGGAACAACATCTAAATAAACAATTACGATCAATGGCTATTGTTACATCTGCTGCCATTCATCCAGAAGATATCTCTGAATTAGTAAATCATAATGCTTCATCCTCGAATCCAACTTTTCAAAAGGTGCAGAAAAAATTAACCCAAATACGAGAACAAGAAGGAATCATTGAATGGGTCTACATTTTTAAAGCTGTTGATCATAACAAATTGCTGACGATTGTGGCCGATGAGGATTTCGTGATTCCACCCGGAGTTTTATACGATGGTCCGCCTGAGATGATGGAAGTAGCATTTGAGGCAATGAATGGGATAGCAGGAGTCACCCCTTTATATGAAGATATTTACGGAGAATGGAAAACAAGCTTTTCTCCTATAATAGACCATGACGGAAAGGTTTTAGCCATTATTGGGTTTGACCATAGTAAATCTTATATCGAAAATGAGTTAAAGAAAATAGAGAATATGTTAAAAACGAATTAGGCCCCATACATGAACATTAGGATTAGAAGAAGCGACTTTCAGTCACTGACATTCATATAGTGTTGCAAAACTCCGATAACCGTCGGGGTTTTTTCTGATTATCTATCTGGTATCGTTTTCAAAATCTATCTAGGAGTGGTTATAATGGCACGTGTTTTATTTATTAATGCTGGATCAGAAGGACATGTCAATCCAACAATTGGTGTTGTGCAAGAACTTATATCGCGTGAAGAAGAGGTAGTGTACTTTACAATCGAAGATTTTCGGGCGCGTATTGAGAAGACAGGGGCAATGGTAAGAACCATCGACGCTCAAAAATTTATAAAAGCCTTTATCTCAGGCGGAAGAAATAATTTACTCGAAAGAATCAATGGTCTTTTACATACGGTAGAGATTATGATACCCAGTGTTCTGGAGCAAATCGAGGGTGAGCATTTTGATTATATCATCCACGATTCGATGTTTGGCTGCGGCCGATTAATTGCCCAAATCCTTCATCTTCCTGCAATCTGTTCTTGTTCTTCTTTCGCGGAGACGAAACGATCGTTCGATAACATGTTCGAACAGATTTCTAAAAACATTCCTGCAGAAACATTTGCTGAATATCAAAGACTGACAGGAAGGGTGAAGGATAAATATGGTGTGGAGATCCACTCTCCTTACGAAGTATTTTGTAACCCTGCACCACTTACAATTGTTTATACTACGAGGGAGTTTCAACCTTTCGGGGATGAATTTGACCAAACTTATAAATTTGTAGGTACATCCATTTCTTCACGATTAACGCAAGAAAACTTCGACCTTACTGAAATCAAGGGAAAAAGTCCAATTTACATTTCACTGGGTACTGTATTTAACCAAGCAATTGATTTCTATAAGCTTTGTATTAAGGCTTTTGGCAACACGGACCATAACGTTGTTATGGCTATTGGTGAAAAAGTTCAAATATCCGATTTGGGGGAGATTCCTAAAAACTTCATTGTGAAAAATTATGTCCCACAAACTGAAGTGCTAAAATACGCTAAATTATTTATCACACATGGTGGAATGAACAGTGCACATGAGGGGCTCTATTATGGGGTTCCCCTCATTGTAATCCCGCAAAGTGCGGATCAGCCGATCATTGCCGGGCAAGTAGAAAGGGTAGGCGCAGGTATTCAATTACAAATGAAATGTCTGACGGCAAATCAGCTGCGTGAATCTGCTGACCATGTGTTGAACCAGTCATCCTTCCATAATGCTGCGGCAAAAATGAAGGAATCCTTACAAAAATCGGGTGGATATCAGCAGGCTGTTAATAAGATTTTTGAATTTATAAGTCAATATGATAACTAATATAAAAATTTCTCAGCTAAGAGATAATTTAAAATAAATGAATCTGATCCAGACTTCGCGAAAAAAATTTCCGATTTCTGGGTCTTTTTTTGCGTTTGATCTTATATACCGTGGTCTTAGCATTTTTTTATATTTCTCTAAAAAATACTTCTAATCTTTTTCTTTTCACCAAGTTTTCACCATTCTCTATTAATATTCATTTCATCAGGTAACGAAAGGAGGATAAAGAAATGAATACAAAAGTAAAAAAGGGTATTTTCTGGGGAGTCATCATTGCCTCTTCAGTACTAGTAGTAAACGTACTTCACTTTCATATAGGAGGTAGGAGCGCGTATGCTAGAGTCCCGCAAGGAGGACGTGGTCATGGTGAAATGGGGCACGGCGGCGGTTTTGACGGCCACCCAATGATGCATGGTGCTCACCATGGAGGCGGGGTCCCTTGGCTTTTCCTTATTAGTGGACTAGCTGTTTTAGTTCTATTAGTAAGATGGTTTAAAAAAAGGTCAAAAGCCTCTTCCATGCAACAATTTATTGATACCTCACTTACAGGTTCACAAATTCCAGTAACAAACCAAAATGCTAACATTCTAGATCAATGGGAAAAAAATCTATTAATTAAAAAGGAGAATGAATAAAAATGGGTATTTTTAAACGATTAAAGACAATTACAATGGCAGAAATAAATGGACTATTAGATGGAATGGAAGATCCAATTGCGATGTTAAATGAATATTCGAGAGAAATGGAAAAGGAAATTGTAAAAGGTCAAAACGCCTTAGCTCGACAAATTTTTGTAGAGAAAAAACAGGAAGCACTGATTGCTGATACGAAATCATTAGTAGACAAGCGTACTCGCCAGGCGAAACTGGCACTTGAACAAGGTGAAGAGGCAATGGCAAAACTAGCGGTACAAGAAAAGCTCAGCAAGGAAAACCAATTACAACTATATGTAGATCAATTAGAGTCCATTAAGGGACGAACTCAAATCCTTGTAGAAAAATTAGACCAGCTGAAAGAAACGTATAACCAAATGCAGCAAAAGAAAATTTTGTTAGCTTCTCGTGCGAATGTCGCTCAATCGATGAAACAAATTCAAAATGTAACGGTTTCTTTCCATACCGATGATATTGCCAGAGGTGTAGCACGTGCAGAGGAAAAGATTTTATTAATGGAAGCAGAGGTCCAGGCAGGCAACCAGTTTACAGCTCCATTAGCTCAGTTTGAGGCAGCATACTCTAACTATGTGAGTGAGGAAGAACTCAGTAAAGAACTTGAAAAGTTAAAGAGTGAAAAAGATAAAGTGGCCGCATTATAATTCAAAGACGAGGAGCACCTTATAGGCTGGGTGCTTCTCTTTCTTATCCGGCAAAGAGAGAGGGATATAATGTGGACCATTCAAGTGTGTAAACAAGTGTTGATGTCGAGGAGTACCCTGCTAGGAAAGGGGCTCTTGTTCAAACAAAATTTGTTCCGTCGGTTGTTTTAGGATTGACTCTAGTTGGTCAGACCATCTATGCAGGATTCCTTTTTGTGCAGAACTTTATCAGTCTTCCTTTCAGTTTTTAACATGTTACTTGGTAACAGTTGCACGGTATTTCCCTTTTTACAGCTTTCCATTTTTTAGCACAGATATTTTCCTATAATCTGTGACTTTTGTTGTATTCAAATATCCTGTTAAAAAAGTTATGATATTTCGATGTAATGGTTTAAAAAATTAGATCGCAAAAAGGGAGAAGGTATTTTAGAAATGTCTTTTGATTCATTTGTAATGGCTTTTTCAATGTCGGATATTGACTACGACAAGTTAGAAAATGTTGGAATTTCGATAGGGATTTTACTTTTATTTATTTTATTTAGAAACCTATTTACCAAGTATGTGTTTCAATTGATTTTAAAACTAGCTAAAAAAACACCAACAGATTTTATTACCCAAATCTGTTTAAGTTTTGAACGTCCTTTAGGATGGTTCTTTATTATTTTCGGTTTGTACCTCGCAATGGATTATTTCCCATATATCGATCAACACAATACATTCTTTTTAAAATTTTTACGTTCAATGGTCATCGTATTAATCACATGGGGATTGTTTAATTTGTCCTCTCCAACCTCGGGAATCTTAATTAGTGTTAATGAAAAAATTAATAATAAGATTGATTTAATTCTTATTCCGTTTATTTCAAGAGCTATCCGTGTCATCATGATTGCTATTAGTTTAAGTATCATTGGTCAGGAATTTGATTATGACGTAAATGGCTTGGTCGCAGGTCTTGGGTTAGGGGGACTGGCGTTTGCTTTAGCTGCAAAAGAGGCGGTCGGTAATCTAATCGGCGGAATCGTTATTGTAACAGAAAAGCCTTTTTCGATTGGGGATTGGATCTTAACACCGAGCGTAGAGGGAATCGTAGAAGATATCAATTTCAGAAGTACTAAAATTCGCACGTTTAGTCAAGCACTTGTTACTGTTCCTAATGCAACACTTGCAAATGAAGCGATTACCAATTGGAGCCGCATGGGAAAAAGACGAATTTCTTTTGACTTGGGACTCAATTATAGAACCACCAAGGAACAAATTCAAAGAGTGGTTCATCGAATTGAATTTATGTTGAACAATCATGAAGAAATTCATCCGGAAACGGTGATGGTTGCATTTGACCATTATAATGAGAGCAGTCTCGATGTTCTTGTCTATTTTTTCACCAATTCAACCGTTTGGGCAGAACACGTTAAGATTAAACATGAAATCAATTTAGAAATCATGGGGATCTTAGAGGAAGAGGGAGTAGAAATTGCTTTTCCAAGCCGGACCATTTATGTAACTCCACAAGCAAGTGAAGAATTACAAACAATGGCTTCTTATGATTGAGATACATTAGATAAAAAAATTCAGTAAAATGGCTAGTATGCGTTAATTTAGATAAGAAGGGTTCGAGAAATTGTAAAATTCTCGAACCCTTTTCCTTTCAATTCTTGAGATCAGTTCCTGAATGATAACCCATTTTCTATTAAAGCGGACCTAAGTTTAGGTAAAGAAGCTGGACCCATACCGTGAAATTCCAAAATCTCTTTCTCACTTAATTTTGATAGTTCGTTTAAAGAAGTTATTCCGTTGATTTCTAATGCCCGTCTTGCAGGAGCCGATAGGAGGGAAAGAAATCCGCTGCTAGGTTTGCGTTCTTTCTCACAAGTTGGACAGGTTGGGCAGTCGCTGCTTTTATAGTATTTATGTCCTTTGTTGCAGGTTCTTAAATGTTTTTCTGAAGTGGTCATTTTAAAATATCTCCTCAATTTGAAAGTGAGTGTATCTTTATTAAGACGTTTAAAACCTATACAAAAGCAAACGCATCATATTTCTTAAACTAGGAAAGACCGTCATTGCTGCATAAATCAAGCGAACTTTTAAAGGAAGTTTATGAACGTACTTTGATTTAAAAACAGAAAAGGCAGATATTCTTTTCAATTTGGAGTTTAAGCGATCAACATCCTGAATATCATTAACTATCCACTTGTGTACAGCTCCGGTCGTTTCTTTTAGACGTTCTTTACCTGAATTTATTGCAAATGAATTCATTACGTCAAAAGCAATCTGTCCATGTGGGAAATAGCGAGTTAACCGATTAAGAAGTTTTTTTACTTCATCCTTTGTCAGGTATTCCAACATGCCTTCAGCAATGATCATTACTGGCTTGTTTCTTGGGATTTGATCCAACCAGGTCAGTTCGGTAACCGAAGAAGAGATCATTTCGTAACCCTCTTGATTTGAAAAAAAGAGCTTTCGTAATTCGATAACTTCAGGGAAATCTACATCAAACCAACTTGCCGTCGATGGTGGATTTATTCTTGATATTCTTGTATCCAGACCACAACCGAGGTTAAGTACCGTTGCTTCGGGCTTCTTTTTTAGGAACTCCTGCAGCCATGTATCCAATTGTTTAGCTCGAAGGACCATGATTTCGTTGCCAAAATGATTGATTTTTTCAAAGTCATAGTCAATTTTCTGCAGGATTTCTTCTGCCTTATTATCATGAAGAATGGGATGTTTTGAATGACTGTCTAATGCCTTTGCATATAAGGTAATCAGAAGAGTTTCTTTTTCTTCTGTTAAATTTATTTTATGGGTTCCGTTTAAAAACATCTTTCTCTCTCCTGTTATTTTCTATTCGAAAAACATTAATCCTTCATTTTTTTTAACATTACATTCACCTTGTGAAGAGAAAATTGTAAATCCAACTGTTCTTCCTTATTTAACTTAGTAATACTTTTACTAAATGTTTGATAAATCTTCGTCCATTTCTTATCTTCAATTTCTTTTCCTTTTGGTGTGAGAGAAACTAAGACTGCCCGTTTATCCTTGATGTCAGGCATTTTAATTAAATATCCGCCAGCTTCTAAATCCTTCACGATATTCGTTAGTTGCTGCTTAGCAATATTTAGACCAATGCTGATTTCTTTAAGATTTAGAGCTTTATTCTGCATGTACATATATTCTATAACGTGATTCTGTAAATGGGATAATTCCACAGAATCCTTGTTTAATTCACTAAAACTACCAAAGAGATTCGGTATCAGAGCAATGTATTCTTTAGCTATTTCTTCAATCAAAAATAAACCCCCTTAAATTAGTAACGATTATATTACTATATTTAAGTTAAATCAATTTATTTCCTTAAAAATGGTTAAAAAATATTAACTAAAAATTCAAAAGTGAATGATGAGCGATGAATATTTTTCCATATTCTTCACGATAATAGAGAGGAAATTGAAAGCGAATAAACGAATTGATTTAAAGCGAATATTTTTTTAAAAAATAGGAGGTCTATATGGGAAGATTAATTCATTTCGAAATTCATGTGGATGACATGGAACGGGCAAAGAAGTTTTATGGAGAGGTATTCGGATGGTCCTTTCAAGATTGGAGTGAGTATGCTGGCATGCCTTACTTTGGAGCTGTTACGGGTGATGAAAATGATATGGGGATTAATGGTGCTTTGATGCAGCGCCAAGGGGTCAAACCGGAAGCCAATCAGGCGGTGAATGGTTTTGTTTGTACAATGGGAGTGGGAGACTATGATATAACGGAAACCAAAATCTTAGAGAATGGCGGCAAGGTCGCAATGCCTAAATATGCCCTGCCTGGAATGGCGTGGCAGGGATACTATATCGATACCGAAGGGAATATCATTGGAATTCATCAGCCAGATGCGAATGCGAAATAGATTTCAAGATAGGTGAATGAAAGTATGAAAACACAGGAAACGGCAAGCATGCTTGAATGTGTGCGGAAAATCTGTCTTGCACTCCCTGAAGCGGTAGAACATATCGACGGCTTTGGACACATTACGTTTAAAATCAATGGAAAATCCTTCGTAATAACAGGCGAAAGCGATAACGGATTCAGCTTGTCGTTCAAATCAGACCGGGAAACTCAGGGCTTATTGCTGCAGAAGGAGTATTTTTTCAAAACTCCTTATATTGGTCATCACGGATGGGTATCGATCCAAAATCCTCATGGAGATGTTTGGGTTGAATTGACCGATTTATTGCAGGAAGCCTATTTACGTGCGGCACCAAAGCGATTGGTTAAGAAATGGAATGAGTTACATAGCAAGTGATTAATAGTTTTCCTAATAAGGGTTCGAGAATCTGAATAAGATGCTCGTGCCCCTATTTTTTTAATACTCAAATCTATGAAGGTGTCTATACTT
Source organism: Bacillus salipaludis (assembly GCF_030938565.1). Classification (GTDB taxonomy): domain Bacteria; phylum Bacillota; class Bacilli; order Bacillales; family Cytobacillaceae; genus Neobacillus; species Neobacillus salipaludis_A. The sequence goes on from NZ_JAVGVR010000001.1 coordinate 1,371,582, forward strand.
AGTAAAATGTTTGTTCATCTGTACTCTAGCGCTCTTTCTTTAAGTGTCAAAAATGTTTCTATCTATTTGAAGATTATTAACCTTATACCTTTTTTAATCGATTTTTATTGCCGACTCTGTTTAGGGAACGATCTAATAGAGTGATTAATATAAGTATGAAGCTAGTACCGCCGGTAAATAGCGCAATATGATGAATCCCTGTTGTCATTGCATCTGATTTTAAAAATAAACCGTTTGCGGCAGAAGCAATCATAGCCCCCATATACATAAATGTTCTTAACAGACCGGCTGACGCACCGATTTGTTCTGGATAAGCTTGAAAATAGACAGCATTTTGGTTGGCTAAATTAAGTAAGCCTTGGGGGATCCCAAAAAGCAGAACAATAGCTGCAAGAAAAATAAGATGACTATTATGATTTGTAAAAAGAAGCAGTATCATTGCAATAAATTGAACAATACTGCCAACAATCAACTTCAAACGGATTGCAGGACTTTTTCCTGTCAATCTAGAAACGATAATCGCTATTAAAAACATAGGTAATAGCAACAAGCCGGTATGAGAAGGGGATAAACCTCTGCCTTTTTCTAACCATTGAGTATATCCATAAAGGATGCTGTAAGATACAATCGCTGAAAGCAAACTACGAGTATAGGTCAATAACAACGATGAATTGTCGCTTAATAGACGAACATCGATAAAAGGATTCTTAATTTTAAACTCAAGAATCGCAAAAATAACACCCATAATGATTGCAATTATGAACAAATAAATCCTATGAAAACTTGGGCTCATTAAAAAAAGCAGAGCAGAAATTAGAGTGGCTCCAAAAAAGAACATACCAGTAAAATCAAAGGAGGCTATTTTCTTCTCTCTAACAGAATTGGCTGGAAGCCTTGGGAAGTGGAGGTAGCCTAAAAAAATACAAGCGAGTGACAAAGGAATGTTGACAATAAAGGTGCTTTGCCAGCCTCCAACTTCAATCAGTAACCCTCCTAAAGTTGGTCCTATAACGGCAATGGTTTGGTTGGAAATCGCTAATAATGTAAGAATACTTGTTGGACTTTCGACACCTGTTCGTTCTCCTTCACTACGGATCAGATACATAGAAGCGGGATACCCTGCACAGGTCCCAAAACCAAGAAGGACTCTTGCGACTACTAACCACCAAAAATCAGGGGCAAAGGTTGCGATTAGGCTAGAGATGCCTACTAAAGAAGTTGCGATTAAAAAGAGGAGTCTTGGACCGTAAAGGTCAATTAGTTTTCCGACGACTGGCTGCCCAATTGCTGTAGCGAGATATAGAGCAGAAATAAGCCAGGCTGTCTGCGAAGGTGGTGCACCAAACGCATGTCCAATCGGAATTAAGGCAACTGAAATAATAGAAGAGTTGATAGGATTTAGAATCGACCCTAAAATCATCGGTGCAATCAGTTTTTGATTAAAAAAGTTTTGATTTATAGACTTAGACAAATCTATTCCTTCCTTCTGTATTTCTATTAGGTTATAAGATTTTAGAGAGCGATTAAAATAATAAAAGATAGGGTCTGTTCCGCTTTATCGGAATAGACCCTCATGATTTTAACTCAATGTATTAATCCAGGAATCGACAGTCAGAACATCTGCCTGACGAGGGAAAACCTTCTCGGTAAGTACGCGGTGAACTTCAGGATCGCCATCAATGCATGCATCACTTAGTACGGTTAATGAAAAGTCTTTATCTGCAGCTTCACGCAATGTTGATAGAACGACGCCGCTTGTAGAAATTCCGCTAAGAATAAGCGAATCGATTTGACGTGAGCGGAGGATCAATTCGAGCGTGCTGCCGGTGAACGCACTAAATCGGTACTTGGTTACAACGGGTTCATTTTCCTGGGGCTTAAACAATTCATGAATTTGCGTTGCTTTGTCCGAGGTGGTCATGCCTCCCTGATTGGCAATACTAGTAAACGCCTTATTTCGTGGGCTAACTTCAGGATAGCCTTCGCTAAATCCAACTCGTACAAAAATAACCGGAATATTGTGTTTGCGTGCACTTGCTAATGCCTTCTGAATGGGAAGTAGTACTTCCTTGTTTTCCGCAAAACGTGATACAATGCCGTTTTGCATATCCATGACTAATAATGCAGCTTTTTCAGTATGATTTTGCATGTGTTGAAAACCCCTTTTCCTTACGTTAGTATTAAGCGGAGAACTCTATCATTTATAGTAAACGGAGAAATCTCCGTTTGTCAATTTACTTATCTTAAAATGAAGGGGAGTGAAAATAATGAAGGACGGGAATATCATCTACAAACGGATAGAACGACGAGATGCTGCCGAGAATCGGCAGCGCATTTTAGATACGGCTTCTAGTCTATTTGAACAATTTGGTGTTGAACAAGTTAGTATGAATCAAATTGCCTCAGAAGCTCAAATCGGACCGGGGACGCTCTATCGCCGTTACAGAAATAAAGGAGAAATATGTTTAGATTTAATTAAAGATAATGTTGTTTTATGCTTTGAGGATATGGAAGCGTATTTGGAGGAAAACCAGAAAGAGCCGCCAAGTAAACGATTAAGAGGAATTCTTAGCATATTTATTCGTTTTAGGGAAAGCAAGTCACAATTGCTTAAAGGTGTAGAAGTATTCGAGTCTGCCAAACAATCGAAGTCGGGAACACCAGGCCCGTTATATCATGAGTTGCATCAATATTTTGTTGGTCTATTTGATGAGATGGCTGCAACAAAAGAAGGTAAACCGAATAATGTTTTTAGAGCAGATATGTTACTTGCCGCTATAAAAAGTGATTCCTATTTATTTCAAAGGGAAGTGCGGGGGTATTTACCTGAAGAGATTTTAGAACTGATTTGGGCAACATTTATTTGACATTAAGTGCGATTCTTTCATAACTAAGAATCGCATTTTCTTTTGGTGCTAATATGTAAAGTGTAAAAAAGAACAGAAAACGGTGTTGGAAAACCATATTCTGAATCATTTGCTTTTTTTAATTACAAAATCTATCAAAATGTGTCTGAGGAGACTAAGATATAGGTAGAAAAACAAGGGGTCACTTAAATTGGAAACGTTTACCTCGGTGGGATTATAAACATTGTTAAAACATCGCTACAATAAACTTTTATGGGGGAACATCAAATGTCAACTTTAAGAGATGCAGCATTAAAAATGCATAAGGAAAATCAAGGGAAGCTTGGGATTTATTCAAAAGTTTCCGTACAGAATGCAAACGATTTAAGTTTAGCCTATTCTCCTGGTGTGGCCGAGCCTTGCTTGGACATTCATGCAGATGAAACTAAGGTCTATGATTATACCTCAAAGGGGAATCTTGTTGCGGTAGTTTCAAATGGAACAGCGGTTCTCGGGCTTGGAAAAATCGGACCAAAAGCGGCAATGCCGGTAATGGAAGGAAAGGCCGTGCTATTCAAATCCTTTGCGGATGTGGACGCATTTCCTATTTGTCTAGCAACAACGGATACCGAAAAATTAGTGGAGACGGTTAAACTGCTTGAACCAACCTTTGGGGGAATCAACCTGGAGGATATTGCCGCACCGCAATGCTTTGAAATTGAGGACCGCCTGCGTAAAGTTTGTGATATTCCTGTTTTTCATGACGATCAACATGGGACTGCGATTGTAACAGTAGCAGGTTTAATTAATTCATTAAAGCTGGCAGATAAAAAAATTGGAGACATCCAAGTAGTTGTCAATGGTGCCGGTGCAGCCGGTGTAGCGATCGTGAAACTCTTATTACATATGGGAGTGAAGGATGTCATTTTATGTGATACAAAAGGGATTATCTATGAAGGCCGGACATTGGGAATGAATCCATTCAAGGAAGAAATGGCGCAAATAACTAATCGTGAGATAAAACAAGGAACATTAGCAGATGCCCTTGTGGGTGCTGACGTATTTATTGGTGTATCGGCAGCAGGGGCAGTAACGAAGGAAATGGTTCATTCGATGAAGCGTAATCCAATTATTTTTGCGATGGCCAATCCGGTACCGGAAATTATGCCGCATGAAGCAAAGGAAGCAGGAGCACTTGTAGTAGGAACAGGCCGTTCCGATTTTCCGAATCAAGTCAATAATGTGCTTGCTTTCCCAGGAATTTTCCGTGGAGCATTAGATGTTAGGGCAAAAGAAATTAATGAAGAAATGAAACTTGCGGCAATTTATGCGATCGCCGATTTAATTTCTGATATAGAACTTCATGCAGATTATGTGATTCCGGATCCATTTGATCCGAGGGTTGCAGCGCACGTAGCCGCAGCCGTTGCATCTGCTGCAATGGAAAGCGGGGTTGCTCAAAGAAATATCAATCCGGAAGAAATCAAGCATCGTTTATTAGAGCAGGTTAACGAAAAAGAACCAGTGCTTGTATAGTTTTTTTAGTGGACTATCTCACCTCTGCTGTGGGATAGTTTTTAAAATTATGATTGTAAAATGTTTTAGTATAATAGAAAAATGGTCTATCTTGGATTGATTGACACCAGGATCATAAGGTTGTAACACGCGGAGGGGAAAGAGTTGGCGATTGCGCTTACGATGTTTGGTTTAGGGGGTTTACTAGGATTTGTCGGGGCAGGAGGATCCGGCTTTATCATTGCGATCCTAACGGTTTTGTTTGGAGTTCCGATTCATACCGCTTTAGGTACATCGCTTGCAGCAATGGTATTTACAACATTGTCAGGAGCCTATAGTCATTTCCGTCAAGGGAATATTTCCGTAAAAACAGGACTTATAGTTGGATGTTTTGGGGCAGTGGCTTCCTATTTTGGTTCAAAGCTGGCCAGCTTAATTCCAGTACATTCCATGCATTGGTTAACAGCTGGGATGTTGTTTCTATCCGCCGTTATTCTTTTGGTACGTTTGTTTATGGTTCAAAAAATAACGGGTAATATCAAAAAGACTGTCCCAGATCATCTTCATATTAGGAAAGCCGCCTTTGTAGGAATTATTACTGGCTTGTTATCTGGTACATTTGGGATTGGTGCTGCACCCTTCATCCAAATTGGGCTTTTGGTCATCATGGGTCTCACGCTTAAACAATCTGTAGGTACAACCATGCTTGTGATTTTACCAATTGCATTGGCAGGAGGAGTTGGTTACTACTTCGAGGGGTTACTCGACTTCGGATTGTTACTGGAAGTGGTAGCAGGAACGATGATTGGTTCATATGCCGGGGCAAAGTTTACGGGACTAGCTCCACAACCGGTATTAAAAAGTGCGATGGTTCTTACACCCATTGTGGCAGGGGCCATTCTGCTAATAAAGTAAAGACGACCTAAAAGACTGCGAAGTAACTCCTAACAGGAAGCTTCGCGGCCTTTTTGTGTTTTCTAAGAGATTTACCGACATACTAGAATTAGTATGAAATGTTGGGGAAGCCTGCCAGATGCGATGGAGGGGAATATGAAAAAAGGAAGATGGAGCTTACAGTCGGTCATTATTGTTTTCGTATGTGTGGTGGTTGCACTTTCGCTTTTAATAACGGACATGCTTATTAGTTCGAGGGTGGCCTCAGGGACGAAGGAGAGTCAGGCAGAAAAAGCGGGAAATATAGCACGGATGGTTGCACATAGTCCACTTGTTATTGAGGCATTGAGTGGAAAACGGGATGAAAAGGAAATCCAAAAGTTTGCAAATGAAATGAGAAAGGTAACAAAAGTCTACTTTATTGTAGTGATGGATATGAATGGGATTCGTAAGTCTCATCCTGAATCTAAAATGGTAGGGAAACCCTTTAAAGGCGGGGATCAGGGGCCTGTTCTGAAAGGAAAAGAGTATACTTCTATTTCAAAAGGTTCCCTCAAACCGTCCTTACGCTATTTTACGCCAATAAAAGACGCAGCTGGGAGACAGGTTGGTGCGGTAGCTGTTGGGATTTCCTTGAATAATGTTCAAAAGGCCGTTCATAAGAGCCGAACAGGGGTCTACATCGGGACGGTGATAGGCATCTTAATTGGTATATTAGGGGCGGTTATTCTAGCTAGGTATATTAAAAAAATCCTACTAGGACTTGAGCCGTTTGCGATATCTAAGTTATTGGAAGAACGTAGTGCTATGCTGCAATCCGTACACGAGGGTATTGTCGCTGTTGATCAGGAGTCGAAGGTAACTCTCGTAAATCGGGCGGCTTTAAAGTTGTTTGAAAAAGCAGGCCTTCAAGGAAATCCAATTGGTAAAAGTATAGAGGAGTATATGTCCTCCCACCGCTTAAGCGATCTATTAAAAAAAGGTAAAACCGAGTTGGATGAAGAACAAAATTTAAATGGCATTACCCTATTAATCAATCGGGTCCCCGTTATTGTTGGCAATAAAGAAGTAGGAGCAATTGCGACCTTTCGTGATAAGACAGAAATGCAACTGCTTGCTGAACAATTGACAGGAGTGCGGATATACGCTGATGCACTTCGGGCCCAGGCACATGAGTTCATGAATAAGCTCCATGTAATTATGGGAATGGTCCATATGGGGTATTATGAAAAAGTCGTTGACTACATTAATGAAATGGTAGGTCACCGTAAAAGTGAATTCAGCTTTGTGACAAATAAGGTAAAGGATCCTGTGCTAGCCGGATTTATCATTGGAAAGTTGAGTTACGCTAGAGAGTCAGGCGTGGAATTATCAGTTTCCTGTGATCTCCCGCTTCCGCTGCCGGCGAATGCTAATGTTAGCCATGGACTGATTACCATTGTAGGAAATTTAGTCGATAATGCGATCCAAGCTGTAAATGATTGTCCAACCAAAAAAATAGCCGTAGACTTTGATTATGGAGATGATATTTTAACCATTGAAGTAAAAGATACGGGAAAAGGGATGGGTGAAGAGTTACAAAACCAAATTTTTCAAAAGGGCTTTTCCACCAATGGGGAAAATCGGGGGCTAGGACTGTATCTTGTCACACAAGCAATTAACAAGCTGGAAGGCGAATTAATTCTCTCATCTAAACGTGGAAAGGGAACCGTCTTTACCGTATATATACCGTATAAAGTAAGGGGGGAGCAGCAGAATGATCACCGTGATGATTGTTGAAGATGACCCTATGGTAGCGGAATTAAATAAACGATACCTTGAGCAAGTGGAGGGATTTAGATTAACCGCAATGGCACCATCAGTGAATGAGGCAATACCTTTATTGGAAAAACAAGAGATCGATCTGATTCTATTGGATATTTTTATGCCGGGCAAACAAGGTCTGGAACTGTTAACCTATCTTCGTGAAAAGGATAAAGAGACAGATGTTATAATCATATCGGCTGCATCGGATATGGAGCGGATCAAAAAGGCGCTAAGATATGGTGTTGTTGATTATTTAATTAAGCCTTTTGAATTTGAACGGTTTAACATGGCATTGTCATCTTATAAAGATCAAGTAACGGTTATTCAAACACAGCCTGTGGCCAACCAGGAGGTGCTTGATACACAGCTTTTGCACCGCGAGGATAGAACGCTGATTGAGGAACTTCCAAAAGGGATAACAAAAGATACTTTGAAACAAATTTGGGAAGCGATTGAGGAGCTAAAGGATGCACCATTTTCAACTGAGGATATTGTAAACCTTATTGGGATTTCTCGCGTATCCGTACGGAAATATTTAAATTTTTTAAAAGAAATCGGCATTCTGGATGTAAAAGTGATTTATGGTACTGTCGGCAGACCTGTTTATCAGCATGAATTTAACCGATTTAAAGAACATCTCATCAAAAACTATCTGTAAGCAGTATAAAGACTGCTTACTTTTTTTATATTTCCTGCGCAAGCGTCCAGCACCTCGAGGTTGTAGGGCCGTATCTGCATCATACCTATTTAGTCAACTAGATTGACTTCGAATAGCGGATTTTGTATAGTTGGTGGCGAAGATGATGATTGGAGTGAATCAATTGATTTCAAACTCTGAATTACAAAATTTGGATCTTATAGATTTAATCAGCGAGCGTCATAGTTTGGTTCGGAAAATCGCAGAGAAAGCATGGAACAATAAAAGTGAGATTTATATTTCAAATTCGGAATGGTATATCATGGCCAGGATTTATAAAAAGCGGCCTACCATTTCCTATGTTACAAAAAATGTAGAAATTTCGCGCCAGGCGATCCATAAGTTTATCAAAAATCTGTCTGCAAAAGGATTAGTCGAAATCAATAATGTCGAAAATAACAAGAAAGACAAGTGTATCCAGTTAACGCCTTTAGGGGAAGATTGCTACGAAAAAAATGAGTTTCTAAAAGCCCAACTTGAGAATAAAATTGCAGAAAAATTAGGTGTTGAGCAAGTAAAGATTCTTAAAGATTTATTAAAGTTAGATTGGGGCATCGAATAACAAAGGGTGTTGAAATAAGAAAAACCTCCTCTTTGTCAAGATGATTGACGAAGAGGAGGTTTTTTAGATGGTGAAAATTTTTTCCTGCTTATGTTCTTTAATCAACCTTATGACCATTTCATTTATTTCCTCAAAAGTGGTATTCAATGAAATTGCTAATTCTTTAAATAGTATATTTTGTGTATTGTTCAAAAGTTTACGATCTTGTTCATAAAGTTTTTTTCCATGAAGTTCAGCTTCGATTTTTTTCCCCATGAGTGTATTTACAACTTTAGCAATCTCTTTTCTATCACCTGTATTCACAGTATCGGAATATAAATTTAAACGTGTGCTAGGATTGTCAGCCCATTTTATACCTGGATATTTGAAAGATTCAAGGATTTCATTGGCTTCCTCTTGGCCTTTTTCAATTTTTGTCCTTCCAGCTACTTTGGAAGGACACTTTTACTGGCTTGCTTCTATTTTTGTCCTTCCAGCTGTCTTGGAAGGACATTTTTTTGGGGCTTGCTTCTATTTTTGTCCTTCCACCTGCTTTGGAAGGACATTTTTACTGGCTTGCTTCTATTTTTGTCCTTCCAGCTGTCTTGGAAGGACATTTTTTTTGGACTTGCTTCTATTTTTGTCCTTCCACCTGCTTTAGAAGGACATTTTTACAGGGCGTGCTTCTATTTTTGTCCTACCACTTGCTTTGGAAGGACATTTTTACAGGGCGTGCTTCTATTTATGTCCTTCCAGCTGCTTTGGAAGGGCATTTTTACTGGACTTGCTTCTATTTTTGTCCTTCCACCTGCTTTGGAAGGACACTTTTACTGGGCTTGCTTCTATTTTTGTCCTTCCACCTGCTTTGGAAGGACATTTTTACTGATGGATAATTTTAAGCATATCCACTTTATCATTATTAACAGGAGTACTTATGGTTAATTAATGATTATTCTCCATAGGATGTAACACATAATACGTTCTTGTAATACCCGAAACTGTTTTTTCACAAATATCATCAACTCGGCAAATGCCATGTCCGGAATAAATGATCAAATCTCCAATATTAAACATTTGCTCACTCCCTATATACATTGTTAACTAAGTTGATAATAACTGAATAAAAAAATATTGTCAACCTAATTGACCATTTTGAAAAATTTTTGATATAGTTAACAGGTCCGTTAGTATGTGGGGGTGTACTACGGAAATGGATACCCGCTGATAATCGAAATCACAAAAAATCTTTTCAGCAGAAATTTTTATTGAAGGAGTTTAATAAGTGAATACACAAATCAAAACAGAATCGATAGAGAAACATCAAATTCACAAAGTTCTAATCCCGAAACAAGAAATTAAAACAGGCCCGATCATGGCTGCTCTTTTAGTTGCAGGATTTGTTGGTCTTTTTAGTGAAACGGCATTAAATATTGCCTTAGGAGATTTAAGTCAAATATTCCATGTCAATGCAACGACGATTCAATGGCTGGCAACAGCTTATTTTCTTACATTAGGAATTTTAGTACCGGTCACGGGTATACTGATGCAAAAGTTTACAACACGTCAAATGTTTATTACAGCTGTAACTCTATTCATTATCGGTACGATTTTAGCGGCAGCGGCATCCGTATTTAGTTTTTTATTGTTGGGGCGTATCATACAAGCAGCAGGATTAGCGATTACTTTACCTTTAACACAAAATGTTATTTTTACGATCTCCCCTCCAAATAAAAGAGGTGCGGCCATGGGGGTCATGGGCTTAGTGATGTTAGCAGGCCCGGCGCTGGGTCCAACCTTAGCAGGACTAATATTGGATACATTATCATGGCATTGGATTTTCTGGGTTACCGTCCCATTCTTATTGTTCTCGCTTATTTTCGGGCTCGTGTATTTACCGAATGTAAATGAAATCCGTAAGGTTTCGATTGATGCAATATCTGTTATTCTTTCGACGATTGGTTTCGGTGGGATTGTTTACGGAGTAAGTGTATCTGGTGACCTCGGTTGGATAAGTTCAACGGTTATTGGATGCATCGTTATTGGATTTGCGTCACTCATTCTATTTGCGATTCGTCAAACGAAAATGGAAACTCCTATGCTGAACCTAAAAGCATTTCATTACCCACAATTCGTGCTTGGTATCGTTATGAGTTTTATAACATTCTTTAATATGTTGTCCATGCTGGTCATTCTACCAATGTATATGCAAATGGCGTTATTAATTGCTGCATTTACAACTGGTCTTATTCTTCTGCCAGGCAGCTTGCTTAACTGTATTTCAGCTCCAACCATTGGCCGTTTATTTGACAAATATGGTCCGAAAGCAATCATTACACCTGGAACCATTTTAGTTGCGATTGGTTATGTTTTCTATACACAATTCGATTTAGACAAGGCTTTATGGATGGTTGTGATAACACATATTGTTATGATGTTAGGTATAGGGGCGGTACTTGCGAATGTCCAAACAAACACGCTAAATTCTCTACCGAGACAGTATTATCCAGACGGAATTGCTTTAACTCAAACCATCCAACAAGTAGCCGGAGCAGTTGGTATTGCCGTAATGGTATCGATTTTCTCAGCTAAAGAGAATAGTTACTTAGTGGACATTGCGAATGAATCAACACAAGCAGCAGCAGCAGGGTCTTCACTGGTGTTTACAATCAGTTTAGTATTAGCAGTGCTGAATGCTGTACTGTCTTTATTCATCAAAAAGCCCAACTCTTTACATGCTGTTATCTAAGAGCTCTTTCGTAACCATTGTTACTAATGGTACAAGTTAAATGACAAACAAAGTTTTAGCTTATAAAACATTTAAAACAAGGTGCAAAATCGAATGTCACCTTGTTTTTTTGTTGTTTATAATTTGTTTTGCTGTTAATGCTTTCTGCTACCAGGCAAACTAAATTATTCTAGTGATCCCTTTATAATGGCGAGAGCTGGAGATATAATAGTAAGGATTGTATGAGGAGGTTTCATAATGAGTATGACAAATAATGATATCTTAATTCGATTAAGATATGCTCTAGATATTAAAAATACAGATATGGTAGAGATATTTAAACTTGGCGGCATTGAATTAACAAAGGAAGAAGTGCTAAAGGTCCTAACAAAATCAAAGGACGATTACAATGATGGAGATATAGAGGAAGATGAAAATACTATCAAATGCAATAATATCATGTTCGAATCATTTTTAAATGGACTTATAATCTTTAAAAGAGGAAAACAAGACCCAAAACCTGGACAGCCGGACAGACCAGCCATGACTATTAAAGATCATGGAAGTGTTAATAATGTATTGCTAAAGAAGTTAAAAATTGCACTATCGTTAACAAGTGAGGATATGATTGAAATATTAGAAGATGCAGGTGTTACGATTACAAAAGGAGAATTAAGCGCACTATTACGAAAAGAAGGACATAAAAATTACAAAGTGTGTGGGGATAAATTTGCTAGAAATTTCTTAAAGGGATTAGCAATTCAATACAGATAATAAGGTAAAGATCCTCACTAATTGGTGAGGCTTTTTTAATATCATCATATTTCTTTTACCTATAAAATGGAGTTTCCACTACATTTGTGTAACAAATATTTAAAAATTATAAATTATTTAAGTTGTCTTTAAGAGAATATTAAATCATGAACAAACCCCCCTTTTGCCAAAATAAATCTGTTAAGTTAAGGAGGTACTTTAAACTAATTTCCTAGGGAGTGTTGCAAATGGTAGTAGATTGGTTAAGACAAAACAAAATAGCATCGGGTTTCTTAACAGTTCTTCGTATATATATTGGTTCTGTATGGATTACTGCAGGTTGGCAAAAATTATTAAGTGGTGGTTTCGATGCTTCAGGATTCTTAAAAGGAGCGATTGCCAACCCGGTTAAAGGACCGGACGGGGCGGTTGTCTTTGGATGGTATGTTGACTTCTTAAAACATGTAGCGTTGACTAATGTTGATGTCTTTAATAAGGTTATTCCTGCAGGAGAGTTTTTAGTTGGTTTAGGATTAATCTTGGGCTGCTTAACAACTGCTGCGATGTTCTTCGGTCTTTTAATGAACTTCTCTTATCTGATTGCTGGAACCATTTCTTCTAATCCAATGGATATTTTACTAGGAGTTATCATCCTCTTTGCGGGATTTAACGCCGGAAAACTCGGTCTTGATCGCTGGGTGATTCCATTTATTCGCCAAATATCATTTAATAGAAATAAAACGCTGACAATATTAAAGTTGGAGAATGACTAAATTGTAAAACCATTTTATAGAACAAGTTTAATTTTGGAATTAAGCTAAAAAAATCCTCACCTAATTGGGAGGGCACTGAAAATCCTTCGGATTTGTTTGGAGAGATTAAAATGTGTATCAAAAAACGACCCAGAATTGAATTCTGAGTCGTTTTTTGTGTGTATTGGGGCCTATTTCCCCCTTATTATTGGTTTATTAGTTTCAATATTCTTTTTAAATTTACTGTAAAGATAGCCATTGCACCTTGCAATTCCATGCCTAATAGACCCGAGGTTTTCGCAACATTATACCCGTGTCTGTGTTTTAGTTCGCTATTTTTAGCTTCTATTTTATATCGTTCTTTCGACTTTTCCTTAAAATAGTCGCTTTCTTGAAAATTTTCCTGTTCAGTATGGACATTTGATTTGATAGTCACAGAATAAGTTTTACTTTTAGCGCCTTCTTTATAACAACCATCTTTAAATGGACAGTTTTTGCACTTTTCTACATCAAAATAATAAGTGTCAACTTGATTAACAGCTACACCCTTTTTACCTTGGCGTGCCTTTCTTATAGCCATATGACCAGCTTTACAAACGTACATTCCAGCATCTTTATTGAATTCAAATTCGTCCTCTTTTTTACGAAAACCTTGCGTTACAGATGGGTTTAACTTGGCTACTAATTTTATATCATTTTCATTGGTATATTCGATATTACCTTTTTCCGAATAGGCTGTATCACCAATAACAGTTTCAACTTTCACCCCCGCTTTAATGCTTTTTTCAATAAGTGTTTCTAATTGCTTTCCGTCATTCTTTTCTCCTGTTGTAACTGTTGCGGCTGTAATAATTCTTTCTTCGCACATTGCAATGTGAGTCTTGTATCCAAAAAACGATGAATCGGCAGTTTTATGCCCTACCTTTGCATCTATATCTTCGGAAATCTGTAAATGTGCAATATCGTCAGCAATTGTTTCTTTTAAAAGGTTTAACTGTTCCTTCACCTTAGGATACTGGGTTAGGGTATCTTTATTTTCAATTACCTCGATGAGGATATGGCAATAGTCGATTTCCTTTTCCAGATCATCTGAAGTGTTTTTAGCAGGGAACTTATCTTTCATATTTTCATCTATCTTATATACGGCTTTCCTCAGATTTCTAGAACGGTCCATCAAATATTCTCTAGGTGATTTCTGATTGTAGCGGGCTTTGGTATGGGTGGCATCTACAATAATCGATTTGCTTTTAATGATCTCCTTTTCGATTGCAATTTCAACGGTTTTATTAACAAGCATGTCCAAAAGGTTTATATCTTCTAAACGGTGTTTTCTAAACTTGGTTAAGGAACTTGGTTCAATTACCGGCTCCTCCGGAGCCATACGAAGAAAATACTTAAAGGACATATCGTATTTTGAACGCTCCACCACGTCCACATCAGATAGGTCATAGACGGTCTTTAAGAATAAATATTTAAACATGCGAATAGGATCGATAGCGTTTCGACCATTTACATGACAATATTTATCCTTAAGTTCTTCATAAATAAAAGAGAAGTCAACTGAATCGTTTATTTTACGCAAAAGATTATCCTTCGGTACAACTAAATCATAAATATCCATATATGGACTGAAAATCATTGATTGTTGATTTTGTATCATAGTACCCACCCGTTTGAGATTGATACTATAAAAGTACAACAAAAAAGGTATAATTCCTCTAACAAAGAGGTATTATACCTTTTTTAAAATTTAACCTAGGTAAAAAGAACTCTATTGATTGTAGCGGAAGGCGCGAAGACTCCTGCGGGAGTACGGGGCTGGGGAGACCCCGCAGGCGCTAAAGCGCCGAGGAGGCTCACCGGCACGCCCGCGGAAAGCGAAGCGCCTGGAGCGGAAATCAACAGCCAAGTTATAGATACCACCTAAATTTAAGGGACTTTTTCAGTGCCTTCCCTAATTGGTGAGGATTTTTTTTTATTTTGCAGTCGAATATGCTGCTTTGTACGCCAATAAGTTCATTTTTTCATTTTCATCATGATAGGAGAAATAGCTGCCAGGGTTTTTCGTAAAGCCTACTATTTCCTTAATAAGGTTAGTGAGATGATGTTCATGCAATTCTTCTTCCAACAAGTTTAGTTGTAATGCCTTCGGGTTTGGCGTCGGATAGATTGTTTGAATTCTTTTCAATGATTTTGAATTCGCTTCATAAAAAACAGCATTCCCTATTATGTAAGAATTATCTTTTAGATACTTGGTTAAAATTTGAATCGGTGATTCCTTATAAATCAAGGAATACTGAGTAAGAGACAAACTATCGATGAAAAAATCGATCGAATGATGTGCTAGTGGTAGATGTAAATCACTATTGACAATGTATAATACCGATAAATCTGGATGAAGTTTTTCAATGCTTTGCTTTAATGTTTTAATCGTTTCAAGAGAGTAACACGTAAAAATATAGGATGTATTTTTAGAAAGGGAAGAAAGATATTTTGGCAACATCATCAAAATTTCAATATTTGTTTCTAGCACCATTTTATTTTCCATTTGATGTTGGGTTAATTCGTTGTACATCCATAATTTACTTTTTTCAATTAAACTTACAAAACTAGGATTCCATTTCTCGACATCAATCTCATAAATGGAATATTTAAAAGGGGACGACTGGAGGTTGTTTGTGAACAGAATGCCATCTTTGATTTCCGTTTGATAGCCACAGCTGCAATACAGATTCCCTTCAAAGATTTGATTCACAAGTATGGAGGCATTTTGCAAACTTAATCCACTTTGGCAATAGGGACAAGAAAGGACTGGAACAAAAAGTAATGGAACACCCTTTTTCTTATTATCTTGTTCGATATTCTCATTTGTCTCCGTATTAATTTTTGCATCAAGAGAATGAATTGCCCTCAATATTTGATCCTTCTCTTCAATTAGCTGTTTCTTTTTTTCAACGAGCAAGTTTCTAAAGTAGCTCATATCTTCATTATTCCCATTGTTTGTTAATCGTTTAAGAGATAAGATTTTATGAATTTCTTTTAACGAAAATCGATACAACTTAAGTTCATTAATCAATGCCATATCTTCAAGACAGATGGTGTTCATCTGATATTGTGTGTTTATTTTTTCGGGAATCAATAGTCCTTTGTCAATATAATGTCTTACTGTATCAATTGAAACATTAAAGTCTTTAGCGAACTGTCCAATCTTCATAGAGATTCCTCCTGCTCGATTCCGTTAAAACAAAAAATGGAGTTACTCCACTTTTTTATCATAAATTCATTAAAAATAGCGCTTGCAATTGTGTTAACCCTATTTATTAAACTAATTATACAGAAAAGTTAAAATAATTTAAAATGATGCTTTTAAAAAAATTTGAGGGGGTTAACTATGAAGAAAATCTGTATTTTGTTATCGATTATCCCATTTATTGGCTCGCTGACCGTTATTAATAAGGTAGAGCCCTATGTCTTAGGGATGCCCTTTGTCATGTTCTGGGCAACTCTATGGCTTGTTTTATCTGCCATAGGTATGGGGATTAGTAATTTACTTTACCCTATTGAAGAGGATGGTGAGGAATCATGAATGTTTCTCTACTTATTATTTTAGTTTTTCTCGCTTTTTCCATTTATATAGGAATTCGGGCAAAAAAGGGAAAAGAAATGAATCTAAATCAGTGGGCAGTAGGTGGCCGAGCCTTTGGAACGATTTTTGTGTTCCTGTTAATGGCCGGTGAAAACTTTACTACCTATACCTTCCTTGGGGGAAGTGGCGGGGCATATGGTCTTGGCGGCCCAATGATCTATGTATTTAGTTCGCTTTGCTACATTGTCATGTATTGGTTCTTTCCTCCAATTTGGAAATATGCAAAGAAAAACAATATTTTGACCCAATCTGATTTCTTTGTCAGCAAGTATAATAGCACAAAATTAGGTGTTCTTACGGCTGTTGTAGGAATTATTTCTCTTATTCCATACCTTGTTTTGCAATTTAAAGGGTTAGGGATTATTGTTTCAGAGGCTTCTTACGGGGCGATTTCACCGGCGGTTGCCATATGGATTGGAGCGGTTTCCGTTTCAATTTATGTAACGATTTCAGGGATACATGGTTCTGCGTGGACAGCGGTTGTAAAGGATATCTTGATGTTAGTTGTCATTTTAGTTATGTCTATTTACTTACCCTACCATTATTATGGTGGATTTACGCCCATGTTTGAAAAAATTAATGCTGCTAAACCTAACTTTTTAACTCTTCCTAATTCTGGTTACGGTTTGTCTTGGTATATTTCAACGTGCATCCTTTTTGCCCTTGGTGCATCGATGTGGCCGCATTTGTTTGCAGCTAGTTTAACGGCAAAAAATGCACATATTTTGCGACGTAATTCAGCATTAACGCCACTTTACCAGATTGTCCTAATTTTAGTTTTATTTATTGGCTTTGCTGCAGTTCTAGTAGTTCCCGGATTAAAAGATCCAGATTTAGCCCTATTTGAAATAGCTAAAAAATCATTTGACCCATGGTTTATCGGAATCATTGGAGGGGCCGGATTATTAACGGCGCTTGTACCAAGTTCAATGCTGTTAATGACTGCATCCACACTAGTAGCGAAAAATGTAGTTAAAGTTTTGAAACCGGATACATCGGATCAACAGATTGCCCGTATTGCCCGCACGTCTGTACCAATCCTTGCCCTATTGTCTGTTTATTTTACATTTAGAGGCGGGGAAATGATTTTCATGTTATTAATCATGGCCTATGGATTTGTAGCTCAGTTGTTTCCAGCTTTATTTTTCAGTTTATGGAAGAAGAACCCTGTTTCATTGCAAGGAGCATTTGCGGGAATCATCGCAGGTGCCGTAACAGTGGCTTTAATGACCATTACAAATTCTACTATTGCGACATTATTTCCTCACTGGCCACAAGTCATTAAGGACATTGACAGTGGAATCGTAGCGCTGGGAGTTAACCTGATTGTTACGATAGGAGTTAGCGCTATAACAAGAGTAAAAAATGTTTCAGAAAATCAACTTGAAAATGTGGATGTTAATTCTTAATCATGCTTCACAGTTTAGGTGAAAAGTTAAAGGAGAGAGATAAATTGATAGCCAAACAAATTACTATAAAAGATGAAGTGATTACATGGAGAAGGAATTTACATGAAAATCCAGAACTTTCTTTTAAGGAAGTTCAAACATCTGAATATGTTTATAATCTATTAAAATCTTTTACAGGATTAGAAGTAACAAGACCAACAAAAACAAGTGTTTTGGGAGTGTTAAAAGGCGGAAAACAATTGAGGGAAAAACAGCCGACTATTGCTTTTCGTGCAGATATGGATGCACTTCCAATTCAAGAGGAAGCGGATATTGAATTTCAATCAAAGAATCCTGGAGTCATGCATGCCTGTGGGCATGATGCACATACCGCTATGCTGTTAGGTGCAGCGAAAATTCTTTCCGAAAAGAGAGATGAAATAGCCGGCGAAATCAGATTTATTTTCCAACATGCTGAGGAAATGCCTCCAGGCGGAGCAATCGAGCTTGTTGAAAAAGGCGCTGTGGATGGTGTTGATTATGCTTTTGCCCTTCATGTCACACCATATGAACAATCCGGTTCGATCTGTATGAGGGAAGGTGTGCTTTGTGCGTCTAATGATGACTTCGAGATCAAGGTCATCGGTTATGGGGGACATGCATCCACACCTGAATTAACAGTGGACCCGATTGCGGTGGGGGTAGAAATTGCCTCCAACATTCAACATATTGTATCAAGGAAACTACCAGCTTTACATTCACCGGTTATTTCTATTACGGAATTCCATGGAGGGAGTGCACTCAATATTATCCCAGAGACGGCAGAGCTTGGTGGTACCATACGTGCAATCGACCCTGAGATCCGTATAAAGGCTAAAAACTATGTCAACCAAATTGTAAAAGGAATTACCGAAGCACACGGCGCTCAATATGAAATTGTTTGGCATGATGGCTATGAAAGTGTGGTAAATGATAAAAAGGCAGTTGAGATTACAAGAGAAGTAGCAGTAGATATTTTTGGAACAGAAAATGTAATCCATGCGAAGGAGCCTTTATTTGGCGGTGAAGATTTTTCAGCCATAGCCCAAAAAGTTCCTTCCTCAATGCAATTTATTGGTGTTCATCATGAAGATTTTGGTGAAGCCTATCCGCTTCATCATCCAAAATTTAAAATCGATGAGTCCGCATTACTATACGGGGTCGATTATTTTGTAGGGATTGCAACAAAATTATGTTCTAAAAATTTGTAGCTTGGCAATATACAAAATCGAGGCTAATAGGAGGTAGGAGTTTTCCTTCCAAATATTAGCCTCTTTGTCAATGTATTTAGGAAAAACCAAAAATACGTCCAACGAAGCACTGTAAATAAAAGAGGAAATGGTGGGAAAGGACAGAAACCTGGTCACCATTTTTAATAATACCTGAATGAACCATAAGATAAAGAAACTGTACCAAAAGGACTTCTTTTATACTTTACATTACAAGTGAAACCCTGATAATACTGATATAATAGTGAGGAAGATAACTGTAGTGATAGAATAGGAGCACCTCGGAATATGAATAAAACAATTGGAATTTTAGCACATGTGGATGCAGGAAAAACCACTTTTTCTGAGCAGCTGCTTTTTCATACAAAAAGTATTAAAAAACTTGGGCGGGTGGACCACCAAGACGCCTTTCTTGATAGTCATGAGATTGAAAAGCAGCGCGGCATTACCGTTTTTGCTGACCAAGGTATGTTTGAATACGGAAATTCAACCTATTATCTAATTGATACACCAGGGCACGTAGATTTTTCCCCAGAAATGGAGAGGGCCATCCAAGTGATGGATTTTGCAATTATCCTGATTAGTGCGGTTGAAGGCATTGAAGGTCATACAGAAACGGTTTGGAATCTACTAAAAAAACACCATGTGCCCACCTTCTTTTTTATCAATAAAATTGATCGTACCGGTGCAAATGTTGAAGAGGTACTTGAGGAGATTCGCAGTAATTTCACCAAGGATCTTTGTGATATATCAGCATCCTTATCAGATAGAACAATGTCAGAAGAATTGATGGAATTTATCGCCGAGAGGGACGAAGAAGTATTTGAGTATTATATGGAAAATGGGTATGAACCAGAATTATGGCTGGAAAAAATGCAATCCATGATTCAAGCCGCGGAAATTTATCCTTGTGCAAGCGGTTCAGCACTGCAGGATATCGGAGTGAAAAACTTCCTGGAAAAGTTTGATTTATTAACGGTTACAGACTTTGATAGCAATGCACCTTTTGCAGGCCGCGTTTATAAAATCCGTTATGATGAAACCGGCACAAGAGTCACTTTTATAAAAGCATTAAGCGGTACGTTAAAGGTACGCGATGGGATTGCATGTGGAAATGGTGGGATGGAGAAGGTAACGCAAATCCGTATGTATAATGGCAGTCAATACCGGCAAATCGACCAAGTTTCTGCAGGCGAGCTTTTTGCTGTTACCGGAATCACAAATGCTTCTGTTGGTGACGGGGTAGGCGCCCTAGAGGAAAAAGCCGTATATGATATGGTCCCAACACTAAAATCTAAGGTCGTATTTGACCCCGGAGTGAATCCAAAGGAAGCATTAAAATATTTTCTTATGCTGGATAGTGAGGACCCTTCGCTCTATGTAATTTGGGAGGAGCGCCTGCAGGAAATTCATCTTCATGTCATGGGCGCCATTCAATTAGAAGTACTTGAGCAAATCATATTCGAAAGATTTCATTTAAAGATCGCATTTGAACAGCCAGAGATTCTTTATAAGGAAACAATTGATAACGAAGTAATTGGGTACGGTCATTTTGAACCATTAAAGCATTATGCAGAAGTGCATTTAAAAATCGAACCTGGAAAACGAAACAGCGGAATTCTTTATGAAAGCAGCTGCCATACCGACGATTTATCCATTGGCCTGCAAAACCTGGTAGGACAGCACCTAGTTGAACGGGAACATCACGGTCTCTTAACCGGTTCACCGATTACTGATTTAAAAGTAACGCTTTTAACGGGAAGAGCACATAATAAGCATACTCATGGCGGAGATTTTCGGGAGGCAGTATTTCGTGCCTTGAGGCAGGGATTGGAAAAGGCAAATAACATCCTGCTCGAACCTTTTTACCACTTTAAAATTATCGTTACGAGTAATCAAATGGGACGTGTCTTATCAGATGTGCAGGCTGCCCATGGCCGGATTGACTCCCCAATGACTGATGGCGATAAAGCCATCTTAACTGGAATCGTTCCTGTTGCGACCTTTATGAACTACAGCATGGAACTAGCCTCTTTTACCCAAGGGAAAGGGCGAATGAGTCTAACCTTTGCTGGTTATCACCTCTGTCATAATGCAGAGGAGGTAATCGAACACATCGGATATGATAAAAATGCTGATCCAGACTATACTTCTTCCTCAATCTTTTGTTCAAAGGGACAAGGCTTTACCGTAAAATGGGATGAAGCCGAAGGAATGATGCATTGTTTATAAGCATTTCAATAAAAGGGGGCCTCCCATCGCGAAAATGGTGGAGGCTCCCTTCATGCGGCTAATCCCATGGAGATACGAAAAATAGATTCGATGATGAGAGATGGCATGGAATGTCAGCGGTTATCCGCTACTACGGATGATTCATCGGGTCTTTCCCCATTCTGCAAATCGGCAATTGTCAGTCCAAAGTCCATCTGCAGATGAGGATAATCTTTAAATTGAGCCCAATCTCCACCCCATTCAAAGCCTAATGACTTTGCCATATTGACTACCTCGTTCCAATCAGCCTTTCCATTTTTATTGCCATCGTATTGCCGATCCCAAATGAAATTTCCTGAAGAGTTCTTAAGTGCAAAATCAATTGCTAACCCATAATTATGATAGGATTCTCCTCCTTTTGCATTCGTGACAATATTCCCCTCAGTGGCCAGTCCCTGTTCATAAAGACGGTTTTGCTCCGCAACACTGCGAAAGCCATCTGTAATCACGACCACAATTCCTTTTTTTGCTGCCTGTTGGATTAAATTGTTGCTTTGTTCCTTAACTACCGGTTGGAGTTCAGTCGGTAAAGGAACCGCTTGATGAGTGACTTTTTTATTAGAAGGAGTGGAATCCTTAAATATAAAATGAGCAACCAGCCCTAGAGCAGTAAGAAAAAGTATTAGTTTAATTCATTTTTGCTTCATGGTGGAACCTCCCCTTGGATAATTAACTACCTTCCTTACATATACCGATAAAAAGACTCTCATTTTATACTAAAAAAACCCTAAATTATTCTTAATTTCTATAAAACGAGAACCTTTTGAATGCCGAAATCTTAATCTTTAAAAGTGAGAGTTATTATGTTTTGACCCATCGCCAAATTTTGGTATTTAATAGAAATGTGAAAAAGGTTTCGATTTCTTAAATCTTTTTTTAACTCAATTTCGTTACCTTATCGGAGGTGTAGAGATGACCGATTTAGAACTGATTGCTGAAGTGAAGAAGGGCAGCAGGTCTAGCCAGGAAATATTGGTGAGGCGACATTATAAGCTGGTCTATAGTTTTCTTTACCGAATGATGGGGGATAAGGAGCTGGCAAAAGATCTGACGCAAGAGACATTTATTAAACTCTTAAACAATATAACAAAATTTCAGCCATCCTCCGATTTTAAAAGCTGGCTTTTAACGGTAGCGAGTAATCATGCAAAGGACTTTTTAAAGAGCAAGGCTCATAAGGAAAGCCAAAATACCTATGAGTTGTATGAAAATGATGATACGAGAACTGTGAAAAGTGTTTCCTCTATATTTGAAAAAAATGAAAAGAGAAAAGAGATGAAGCGGGCACTTGAGACGCTTCCTGATTTCCAAAGAGAGGCGATCCTGCTTAAATACTACAATGAAATGAAGATTTCGGAGATTGCCGCAGTGACGAATACGAGCGTTCCAACCGTGAAATCTCGACTAAAGCAGGGTCTTAAGAAACTCGAACATTACTTGAAACGGGGTGACCTAGATGAACAACATCGAAATGGATAAGGAAATCAAGGAATTTCTCGATTCTTATAAAGTCGACTTCCCCAATGAGGAGGAAATGGAGGCATCGATTGAATATATCATGTCTAATGTTAAGCCGATTGAAACCAGGGCATTTGTTTTTCAAAAACGAGCAAGATCACTGATTGTTAACTGTACACGTGAAATGTTGAATTTCGGCTTGCTATTTTGGGGGCTTAATGGAATGTTTGTCCTGCTTGGCGTTATCAGCCTTATCCAGTTGAGGGCCAATCCATATATAACAGTATTTACTCTAGCTCCTTTGCCGTTTATTGTAGGGATATTCGAAATTCTGAAAAGTAAAGATGAAGGGTTAATCGAGCTTGAAATGACCTTAAAATACAATACTCAGCAAATCTTTGTTTCACGGCTTCTTGTGGTTGGGGGATTTAACTTACTGATTAATCTAACCATATCGTTCATTTCCTCCATTGTGAACCCGGATATTATTTATACAAGACTGCTTATGTCTTGGACGGTTCCTTTTGTTGCAGTATCAGGTCTTGCCTTTCTTTTTGCCATGAAAACAAAAGGGAATGTGGCAAGTGGAATTTTGCTTGCTGTTTGGTTTGCTGTTTGTTATGGAATGATGCAAGTTGAAGCGGTAAGGGAAATTCTTTTAAATATGAATATCCGGGAAATGATCGGAATTCTTCTAGTTGGAGTATTCCTTTGGGCATTCCAGATCATGAAAATAAAAAGAATGGAAATGAGAGGGGAAATCTATGAAACTTAAAATAAATAACCTATCCAAAGTATTTGGGGATAAACGAGCGGTAGATGGTGTCAGTGCAGAACTGACAAATGGAGTTTACGGATTTCTAGGAGCCAACGGGTCAGGTAAAACAACCTTGATGAGGATGCTCGCGACCGTATCGAGACCGACATCAGGAACGATTACATTTAACGGGGAAGATATCACAAAAATGGGTGACCGCTATCGTGATGTTCTTGGATATCTCCCGCAGCATATTGGTTATTACAGGAATTTTACCGTTGAAAAGTTTCTCTATTATATTGCCAGCCTAAAGGGAATTGAAAAAAATGAGGCGCAGCAAAGAGTAGCGGAGTTACTTGAGATTGTAAATCTGCATGATAAAAGAAAAGTGAAGATGGGGAAATTGTCTGGTGGGATGAAGCAGCGTGTCGGTATTGCCCAGGCGCTGCTAAATGACCCGAAAATATTGATTGTGGATGAACCGACGGCCGGGCTTGATCCGAAGGAAAGAATTCGTTTCCGCAATCTTCTAGCAAAAATCGCTAATGATCGGATTGTTCTTTTATCGACCCATATTGTGTCCGACATTGAGTACATTGCAAAGGAAATTCTGATTATGAAAAACGGACAGCTGATTAAAAAAGAAACGCCTCGAAATCTATTAGGTCAGATTCAGAATATCGTCTGGAGTGTTCCTGCAGAGGAGGCAGAAATACCATCCTTCCAGGAATCCTTTAAAGTGGGGAATATCGCAAGGAAACCAGAAGGAATTGAATTAAGAATTATTTCTGAGGAGAAACCGGCCGATGTCGCTGTCAATGTCCCTGTTAATCTAGAAGATCTATATCTCTATTATTTTGATGAGGGGGTGGGGGCATGAGTTTGCTTAAATGGGAGCTAATGAAGATTTTTAAACAAAAAAGTCTCTATATTATTGGGATTATTTTGTTTAGCTGGTTTACGATGATAGCCATGGATGTAGAGAATCCGAAAATGACACAGGAGGTCTATAAGAAGTGGGAGGGTCCGATTACAACCGAAAAGCTAGAAAAGGCGGAAAAGGTAAACCGTGAACTAACAGAATTTTTTTCGAAACAGCCTGCTCCTGATCAACGAAAATCTGCGGAATCTGCGGTTGTAGAAAATATCGTGTATAGCCAAAATATTAAAACAAGGATTAAGGAATGGAATCAGGATCTTAATAAATTAATCAAAGAGGCTCGTGAAAAAGGAAATACCTCCTTAGCTAACAAACTTGAACTTCAGAAAAAGATGTACAATGAAGTGAAATTAGACAGAATTTCTTATTCGGCTGCCCCGAGGGAAGCAATCGATTTTGTGAATGTTTTTGGGCTGATTATATCAGGGGTGTTCTTGTTAATTGGTTTATCCGGAATTTACTCGAATGAGCATTCTTCAGGAGTTGAAAATTATATCCTCAGCACAAAAAATGGCCGAGTGAAGACAATGAGGGCAAAGTTTTTGGCCGCATTTATTTTTGCTGCGGTGGTAGTTTTCAGCTGGGAGGGTTTTAATCTTATAATGAGAACCCTTATTTATGGAACAAAAGGTTGGGGCCTTCCAATTCAGTATTCGAATAAATACTTTACATCTCCTTGCAGCTTGACGTTTATGGAATATCACCTGATTCAAATTGGCATCCATTTACTTGCGGCCCTTGCTTTTGCAGGAGTGATGGTGCTTGTATCGACTCTATCAAAATCAACGGTTATTTCCTTTTTCGTCTCTGGATTCCTTTTCGGTGTACCACTTCTTACACAAAGTATAATGGATGTTGACTCGATATGGCTTAACAAGGTATTGATGTTCACCCTTACCAACATTATGAAGGTAGAAGATATGTATATGAATTTTGTTTCGGTGAACATTTTCGGGTTCCCTGTACTTGCTCCATATATCGGAATTATGGTGTCGGCCCTAACTCTTTCTCTATCCATCTTCCTCGCAAGATCTTTGATAAGGAAGAAGCAGATTGCATAATGGGGTCTCTGTTAAGGGGTCTGACCCCCATCGTTTTAACTGGTGGAGAGTTTTTCCGTTCGCATGCTGCCCATTTTTATTCTGTTTTTCATAATCGCCATATCATTTGCTCATACTACTATGGGTGATGGATATGCCATGTCAATCAAGTGACGAATTAAAGCTATTGGTAAAAGAAGCAAAAGTATGTACAAATTACGGTAAGGTTGCAGACTATATACCTGAGCTAGGAAAAGCGAACCCTAACGATTTGTCCATTGCGATTAACTATCCTGACGGAAGATGTATCTCAGCTGGAGATATAGATAAAAAGTTTACATTGCAAAGTATCTCGAAGGTTATTAGCCTAGCACTTGTTCTAATGGAAAGAGGCTCTCCTTATGTGTTTGAGCGGGTGGGGATGGAACCAACCGGAGACCCGTTCAATTCAATTGCAAAATTGGAGACGATGGCCCCAGCCAAACCGTTAAACCCAATGATCAACGCTGGGGCCCTTGTCGTGACACATATGATTAAAGGGGATACTGTAGAGGAGAGGTTTCATCGGCTATTAACATTTATCCGCGAATTGATCGGGGACGATACTATTGGCTATTGTGAGAGAGTAGCCCGTTCCGAATTTGAAACAGCTAATTTAAATCGTGCATTATGTTATTTCTTAAAGCAGCATAAAATCATTCAAGAGGATGTCGAGACATTACTCGATTTATACACAAAGCAGTGTGCCGTTGAAATGAACTGTTTGGATTTAGCAAGGATTGGAATGATTTTTGCGATGGATGGTGTCGATCCACTTACAGGGAAAAGGATTATGCCAGATGATGTTGCCCGTATTTGTAAAACCTTTATGGTAACGTGCGGAATGTATAATGCTTCAGGTGAATTCGCTATAAAAATTGGGATTCCCGCAAAAAGTGGTGTTTCCGGTGGGATCATGGGAGCTGTTCCAGGAAAATTTGGAATCGGAATTTTTGGTCCTGCATTGGATGAAAAAGGAAACAGCATTGCAGGGATCAGACTATTAGAACTTTTATCAAAAAATTATCGGTTGAGTATGTTTTAACAAAGGCATGGTGTAACCATGCCTTTGTTACTATCATATCCTAAGTATTTTTCAATACTGTAATAAACCCATCAAGAATTTGATGACTGATTTTGAAGCCTTTATTCTGGTAGAATTTTAAGGCATTGTCGTTTCCATTTGATACGAAGATAAACAAATCAGTGATGGAAGGAAAGGAATGCAACCAATCCATCGATTTTTTGAATAAAACGGAACCAATGCCCATATTCCGGTAGTCTTCTTTTATATAAAACTGTGAGAGACAGCCTACATCCTCATCTTTTATAGAATCAAGGTCAAAAAAGGTAGCAAAATCATTCGAATATGTTTCCTTTCGTGAAATATTGCAGTATACATATCCTACAATTTTCTCATCATCTTTAGCTGCCACAATATAGTTTGCTTTTGCATTTTTAACTGATGGGACCATCCTTGTTTCAAAATTCATACTATCAAACAGCTCAGTATGAATATAAGATTTAGATTTTTGAAAAGTCATTAATTCATTGCATAAATGTTTAATGCAACTAATATTATCTTCAGAAATAACTTCATAATGGATACCCATATTCATCTTCCTTTACTAATAATCTCTTGATCATTTTATCATATCCAAAGTCACAACATTGGAAAATGGTGGGGATGTTAGAAACAGAATATAGAGAGCCTTGAATTAAAATATGTTACTATGGAGGAGTGACTATTTATTTTAGCTTCGATTTTAATGTTAATTTCTTCCAACACTTACTAGAGGACGGTTTTAAATGAACACTATTTTAGCGAAAGAACGAAATACTTCTACTTTGTTTGCGGATTTAAGGTTGATTATAAAGGCACCGGTGTTAATCGCAAATGTACTTCCTGTTTTTACTGGGTTTTGGCTGGCACTTTATTTTACCAATGAATCATTAACCAATCATTGGGGGTTATTTTTACTAACCATGATTGGCAGCACATTGGTAATGGCCGGAGCGCTTATTATCAATAACTGGTATGATGTTGATATTGATTCTGTAATGGACAGAACGAAAAATCGTCCAACCGTAACGGGGCATTTTTCACTGAAAGCGGTACTGGCAATGGGAATCATTTTAACCGTACTTGGTTTAGCTCTTTTACTTTTTACCTCCATTGAAGCAGCTATTTGGGCATTTATCGGTTGGTTTACTTATGTTATCTTGTATACGATGTGGTCAAAACGGAAATATACGCTTAATACTGTAATTGGTGCTATTTCAGGTGCCGTTTCTCCAGTAATCGGCTGGACAACGATTGAAACTAGTTATCATATCGTACCGATTATTTTATTTCTGATTTTATTTATTTTTCAAATGCCGCATACCTTTGCAATTGCAATGAAGAAATATAATGAATATAAAGCAGCAGGCGTTGCGATGCTTCCTGTGGTTCGTGGATTTGAAATGACGAAGCGGCAAATTTTTGTTTATAGTGCCTGTTTGTTGCCATTGCCATTTTATTTAGGGTCGCTTGGCGTATCCTTTATTGTGATTGCCACACTGCTTAATTTAGGGTGGCTTGGTGTGAGTATTTCCGGGTTTTTCACTAAAAATGACCATAAATGGGCTCATTTCGTATTTCTTTATTCAGTCAATTATATAACGATCATGTATCTCTTAATGATTATTGTGACATTGCCGATATTTAAGTAAAGAAAAGGTCTTATCAATTTATATTGATAGGGCCTTTTTGTTGTGAGATGGAAAGTTAGTGGTTTAATTGCCCTGCGGATAGGAATATTCACTTATACGGGAATCAAGAGCAGTCCTCGGTGCCCGTGGATGCTTAAATTTCACAGACATGGGAATCAAGAGTTTTTCTTGATGCCCGTGACCTCTTAAATTTCACTAACATGGGAATCAAGAGCCGTCCTCGGTGCCCGTGGAAGCTTGAATTTCACAGACATGGGAATCAAGAGTCTTTCTAGATGCCCGAGACCTCTTAAATTTCACTAACATGGGAATCAAGAGCCGCCCCCTGTGATCAGGACAAAAAACGTGTTAAAAAAGTCCTCCAACGATCTTCAAAATTATTGTTCATCAATTTGTCAATTTTGCAAACGAGAACCAATTTACTTTTCTTTTAATAATATTATCACCTTAAAAAGTCTTAAAAACGTGTAATAACGCGGCTTTGGTCTACCCCGGTTAAAGAGAATAAATATCCTCGAAAATTAAAAAATCCCCTCATTTTTCCAAGCTAGCTGAGAATTACAATCAATGTGTGATTCAACTCATATCTGTAAAATGAATTCCAAACTAAGATGTATGTAAGAAAACAAAAAGGGGTTGATTTTAGGTGGGAGTTAAAAAAGTTAACCAGAAAAAAGAGCAGGAGGCACCACTAAAAGGAACATGGATTTCCGTTGGTGTCGTTGGAGTGGTCATTCTTGCAACTTATTTACTATTATATGGGCTCTATATGTCCAGAGTATAAGGGGTGAAAAAAATGAAGATGCATCTTGATGAAAAAATATGGCTTACCTTAAGCTTCGGAATGATAATGATTTTTATGTTAATTACCGGATATCAAGCATTTGCCTTGGAAATGGGACCACCAAGTAATATGGAAACGATTGACCCTCAAAAAGTAGATCAAACAGCGCCATTCGATAAACCGGGTATTAAGCAAATAGGCGAAAAAGAATACGAAGTCGTAATGACGTTACAAGCTTTTAGCTTTAATTCTGGAAATATCGAAGTACCTGCTGGATCTACTGTACATTTTACCCTAACCTCAAAAGATGTGGTTCACGGATTCGAAGTGGCAGAAACAAACTTAAACACAATGATTGTACCGGGACATATTCAAAAAATCTCACAAAAATTTGAAAAACCGGGTACCTATTTAGTTTTATGTAATGAGTATTGTGGAGCCGGCCACCAAATGATGAGTACAACGATTAAGGTGAAATAAAGGAGGGAAGTAAAGTGGAAACAGGGATACCGCAAACTGGATATTCAAAAACAGTAAATGGAAAAATTAACAAAGTAATGGGGATTAGCCTTGAGGATGCAAGGCTGTCAAAATCATATATATTTGTCGCGTTTGCTGCAATACTTCTCGGTGGTATTTTAGGACTTGTACAAGGACTGAATCGTGCAGGACTACTGGAATTGCCATCATGGGTGAACTATTATCAAGTTTTAACCGCACATGGATTATTATTAGTAGTTGTTTTAACAGCATTCTTTACCATTGGCTATTTCTATGCAGCACTATCACATAACTTAGGCGGGCTTCTGCCGAAAGTAAGAATGATGGCCTGGATTGGCTTTGGATTGAAAATTATTGGATTTGTTTTAGCTGTTATTCCGATCATCATGGGCGATGCATCTGTCATGTACACCTTCTATCCTCCAATGGCGGCTGCACCAATGTTTTATATTGGATTAGCATTAATTGTTGTAGGCGTTTGGACGTGCGCATTTGGAGCCTTTATCCAAGTGGCTAATTGGAGAAAGAATCACAAAGGACAGCATGTTCCCATTCTTTCATACTTTGCAACGGGAGTTTTCGTTCTTTTATTCTTTGGTACCCTGCCAGTAGCGATCGAAGTAATCGTCATGATTATCCCTTGGTCATTCGGATGGGTTAAGACGATTAACGTTATGGTGGCTCGTACACTCTTCTGGGCATTTGGACACACATTGGTGAACATCTGGTATTTAACTGCAACTTCTGCATGGTATGTCTGTGTTCCGAAAATTATCGGCGGTAAACGCTGGAGTGACGTATTAACCCGTGTTGTTATAATTGCATTAGTCATCATGAATATTACCGGTGGATTCCACCATCAAATTGTTGACCCTGGTATTAAAGAATCCATTAAATTCATGCACGTATTTATGAGTTTAGCAATTGGATTCCCATCTTTAATGACTGCATTCGCATTGTTTGCGGTATTTGAACGTACTGCAAGAAAGAAAGGCGGAAAAGGACTAGTTGGCTGGTATAAAATGATGCCTTGGAAAGATGTTCGCTTCCTTGCTCCATTTATCGCGATGGTTGCCTTTATTCCAGCTGGTGCTGGGGGAATTGCCCAAAGCACAAACCAGTTAGACCAAGTAGTTCATAATACAATGTGGATCGTAGGACACTTCCACTTAACTCTCGGAATGTCTGTTGTCATGACTTTCTTTGGCATTAGTTATTGGTTAGTTCCATATATCTCAAAACGTGTTCTAACTCCGCAAATCAATCGATTAGGCTTGATCCAAACTTGGGTTTGGACCATTGGAATGGTTTGTATGTCAGGAGCCATGCACTGGGTAGGTTTACTCGGTTCTCCACGGAGAACTTCTTTTACGACCTATGGTGACAATGCAACAGCATTAAGCTGGAGCCCGTATCTGCTTTTCTTGGCAATTGGCGGAACATTGTTAATGATTGGTGTTATTCTCCAAGTAGTTGCCGTATTTAATATGATGTTCTTGGCGCCAAAAGGTGAAACTGAATTTCCAATTGCCGAAGAGGAAGAAAACGCAACTAAAACCCCTTATATAACAGAGCGTTGGGGACTATGGATTGTCATCATGCTAATTGTTGTTGCGATGGCCTATGTCATCCCGTTAACTGAATTTATTGTAAACGCACCTCCGGGTTCACCACCATTTAGAACTTGGTAAAAAGCAGGTTGAAAAAGAGATAGCTCGAGGGTTGGGCTATCTCTTTCTACTCTATCGGAAAAAGCACAAAGGTAAAAACAAAAGGTTTGGGAAGTGATCTCCGTGATCAAGCATTGGCATAGTAAAGTAGCAGTTTCTATTGTTATCATATTTGGTTTTGTTTTGTTCTACGCAGGTACAGATGGGTTTCATGCATTTACTGCCGAAACAGCAAGAATAAATAAACTAATCGAAAATAAACCGAAATTCCCCAATGTTACCTTAGAGGATAGCAATGGAAGGAAATATTCAATTTCTGAATTTGAAGGAAAATATGTATTTATTACATTTTTATATACATCATGTACGAGTGTTTGTCCGCAATTAGAAATGAACATGTCTCAGGTTTATCAAAAGCTGCCGAAGAAATATATCGGTCGGGACATTGTTTTCTTAAGTATCAGTTTTGATCCAACAAGGGATGACCCTGCTGCCTTGGACAGATATAAGAACGCCTTTCATAGTGATGGGGAAACATGGAGGATGGCGAGAATTCCAAACAAGGCGGAGCTGGATGCCTTGTTAAAAGAGTTTGGAGTGATTGTCATTCCTGATGGAAAGGGGAATTTTACTCATAATACTGCATTTTACTTAGTGGATCCGAAGGGCAGTTTAGTCAATGTAATGGATTTTAAAAAAATTAATGAAGCAGCAAGAACACTTGAAAACATACTTGAAAATAAAACGGGGGAGTAATCAATGAAACAGTTTATTTATGGTTTGCTTTTATATATAACCTTAATGATTCCCCCTGTTGCTCATTTTTTAGAGTCGATTATGATTGTCCATATGCATATGCAAATGCCGCTTTTGGTCTTTTCAGGATTTTTAATGGCACGATTATTTCAAATAAAATTCCCTCGTTTTTTTGAAAAGTGGAATGGCAATGGTATTCCGGGAATTATGTTATTTTTAATCGTTGCTGTTTATTGGACGATCCCGAAAACCATGGATGAAACCTTAACAATCCAGAGCGCTGAAATATTTAAATTTATCAGTTTGCCATTCATTGGAGGAATCTCGCTTCGTGATAGTTGGAAAAAACTTAGTGTGATGGGAAAAAACACTGTTATTATCATTTTTACTGTTAAATATTTTGGCATGGGTTTGTTATATATTGAAACACCCGTGCAATTATGTAATAACTATTTGATTATTGATCAGTTAACTCTTGGCTGGGGATTTTTGACAACGGCCATTTGCTTAGTCATCTATTTAATCTACACCGCTGTGATTGATCGTTCGAAATATGAGTAAAATAGGGAGAAGAATTTAATTTCTCACGTATTTATGGAGTGTGTCTGCTCTTTTTTCTTTTTCCAAAAACTATTAATTTTAGTTTGATTT
The DNA here is from genome assembly GCF_030938565.1 of Bacillus salipaludis. Lineage (GTDB taxonomy): Bacteria > Bacillota > Bacilli > Bacillales > Cytobacillaceae > Neobacillus > Neobacillus salipaludis_A. Next base: position 1,403,995 of record NZ_JAVGVR010000001.1, read on the forward strand.
ATTTTTTAACACGAAATGAATTAAATGTTGTAAAATAGTCATAAGATTATCATTATTATGTAAATATAATTCATGATAAAAGATTAATGGTAGGATAGGAACCTGGATAGGAGATAGGAAGATGAAAGAATTACAAATTGAAGTTACACTTAGTTCAACAAGAAAACAAAAACCAGACTTTGACAACCTTGTGTTTGGAACGGTCTTTACGGACCATATGTTTGTCTGGGACTACACAGAGGGAACGGGCTGGCATGATCCGCAAATTATTCCTTATCAACCAATCACTCTCGATCCTGCGGCAATGGTTTTTCATTATGGTCAAACAGTTTTTGAAGGACTAAAAGCCTATTTAACAAAAGATGAGCAGGTTTTGTTATTCAGACCTGATGAAAATATGAAAAGGTTAAATCGTTCAAATGACCGATTATGCATGCCGTCAATTGATGAGGAATTGGCATTAAGCGCATTAAAGCAATTGATCAGCATTGACCGGGAGTGGATTCCTGGGGTTGAAGGCACATCCCTTTATGTTCGTCCATTTATGATTGCAATAGAACCACATCTTGGGGTTTCACCTTCCAAAAATTACCGATTTATGATTATTCTTTCACCAGTAGGTGCTTATTATAAAGAAGGAATTAACCCGGTTAAAATTGCGGTTGAAAGTGAGTATGTTCGTGCAGTAAAAGGTGGAACAGGGAATGCGAAAACAGCTGGTAACTATGCAAGCAGTTTAAAGGCTGGAGAAATTGCTTATCAGAATGGATACTCCCAGGTGCTTTGGCTGGACGGGAAAGAACAGCGCTACATTGAAGAAGTCGGAAGTATGAATATCTTCTTTAAAATCAATGGAGAGGTTGTTACCCCTGAATTAAATGGCAGCATTTTAGAAGGAATCACTAGAAAATCAATTATTGAGCTTTTAAAATATTGGAATGTACCGGTGGTTGAACGGAAAATTTCAATCGAGGAAATTCAGCAGGCATGTCATGAAGGTACTCTAGAGGAAGCTTTCGGGACAGGAACAGCAGCTGTTATTTCACCAATTGGGGAACTACTATGGAAAAACGAAAAAATGATTGTTAATAATGGTGAAATCGGTACATTATCTCAAAAACTATATGATTCCTTAACCGGAATTCAAAATGGAACTGAACCTGACCCATTTGGCTGGACAGTTAGAGTATAAGCGTAATTATTTCTAAATTTAAAGAAAGGCATCCGCGGTAAATTTGCGGATGCCTTTTGAGTATATCGATGTAAGCAAATGTGGTAAACGAATAAGTGGAACTAGCGCTTTTTTCTAACCATTCCCACGACCAGCAATAATAGCGGAATAAAAAGACCAAAAGGGAGGGAAAATGCTGTCCACCATTCAGCTTGCTGATCTGACTCAACAATATTCTTATTGACAATAAGGGAGAGAATAAGCGTGATGAACCCTAGTGGAAAAGTTAAACATTTAAATTCTTTAAGTTTTAAAATTTGACCCATACATAAAACCGATGCATAAAAATAAAGTGTGATTTTAATATAAGTTGTCGTGAACCATATGAATGCCATAACTGCTTCAATACGCTGCCAAATGCCGCCAATATTGATTTTTAGTGCTAGGACATAACTTACAAATTGCTGACTTTCAGAAAAATAAGTTCCAAGGCACAAAATACTAACCATTGTAACCAGTGACAACACACTTCCACCTATTACTGTTCCAAGCATAAAGGACTTTTTTGCGATTGTTGTTTGGTTTACAGCAGGGAAGACCATTAAAAACAACACTAATTGCAAATAAGGTGTTCCAAGGGATTTAATTGCTGTTCCTATTACAGGCTTCATTCCATTTCCTAATATTGGCTGTAATTGCTGGAATTGAAACATCGGGAAAATTGAAATGATGAAGATAATAAAAAGTAACAAAATAAATGGAAAGAAAATTTCAAAAGCGCGTGAAAAAGGTTCAAGTCCATAACGGACGCCCATTATAATAATGATGATAAAAAGAAAATGAATCGCAAGAATAGGGGTATCCGGCAGGATCTGTATGATAACGAAATCACCGATCTGTCGAACAAAATTGGCAGTACTAAGAAAAAAATAAGTAAAATAGAGAAGAGAAATGATTTTTCCAAGCGGTTTTCCAAATATTTTTTCGCTATACTCAGCAAGGTTCATCGTTGGAAAACGACTTCCTAGTGTATTGAATAGTAATACCAGTAATAGTCCCAAACCGACCGCAAGAATATTTGCTAGCCATGCATCTTGTTTCGCACTATGTATAAGCCCGGATGGGACATACAAAATACTGCCGCCGACGATAAATGATGCAACCATTATTGTAAATTGATGAGGTGAAATTTTACCCTTCTCAAGCATACTTGTTCCTCACTTTTCCATCGGGGTAGAACCCTTTAAGACCTATTTATTTTCCATTTTATTAAGAGGAGAATTATTGATTGTACCAGTTTGCCGGATCGTCATATCAACTTTGACGGTTACAGGCATCTGTGAAAACGTTTGGTCCCAATCCTTTTTATATTTTGCCCAATCATTCGGTGAAGAACGATTGAGCGCTTCACCGAATCCGAAAATATCCGATTGATAGTCTTTTTGAAGATGGTGTATTGCCTTTTCAATGATTTTAGTAAGCTCTTTTTCTGATTCTTTTTCTATATAGGAAATTGATTTTGGATTGGTTAAATCTAAGCCCTGACATTCAACTTCGGCAACATTTCCTTGTATTTTAGCCTGTACAAACCCATGTGGCTCTCCCTTAATCATCTCTGTCTTTAGTTTGGATTTTGTGTGAACCACCTCAATTACTACTTTTCCACCTTGTGGGCATTTTATATATCCAACGCTGCTCTTCACTTTTCCTAAGGCGAAATGGACGGCTCTACCTTCTCTTTCATTCATCCATCCAATCAGTTTATCATGTTTAAATACCGCCATTCCTTTATATTGTAGAATGCTTTTTGGTTTTGTCTGATCTAAATTAGTATTCATTTCACCTTCATGTACGTTTCCTTTTATTTGTATACCAGTTAATACAGGGTTAATCCCTTCGCTTACCATGTTAGAGGTTAGCTTATCTAATGTAATCCCCTCGGTTGGAGCCCATGAGTTCGCTGATGTCTGGAGAGAAGCAAATAAACTATTCGCTGGAATTTTTTCTAATGGGGTTAATATTTTTAAAACATCTGCTGCCTTAGAATTCTTGGATACGGTAATATAAAAATCATTTCGTATTTCTGAATTTCTTAAAAGAAAGTCTATCATTTCGCCAATCCCTTCTTTTGCTAATTCTTCTCCGAAGACAAGAATTCGTAAGTGGGCAAAATAAAGCTTTCTCGGGGCAACAGTTGTCACTTTTCTTACTGCTTCAAATAATGTTTCTCCCTTGCCTTGATAAACGACCACTGGAGCTTTTCCGCTGCCGCCTTGTTTAGATGCAATTTCACTTGGATTCACTACTTGAGCCGTTATAATATATTGCTCATTATCTTTATCAATTCCCAATCCTAATAAAATGGAAAGTTCATTTAATTCTCTGCGGTTCCAACAACCAGTAAGGAGGATAAAAGAGCAGAAAAAAATGGTCATAAGGATTTTTCGTTCCATATAAATCCTCCAATCTCAATCAAAGATTCATAAGCAAATCATTCATATAAAGTAGCAGGTTTGTCCTTAATTTTATTTAGAGGAGAGTTTTTAATCATTCCTATGTCATGTAATTTTACCGTTACTTCTATCTCGACAGGCATGGTTTCAAAGATTTGTATCCAATCATTTTTGATTAAATGCCAGTAATCCGGGTTGGAACGACGGGCGGCTTCACCAAAACCAAATGGATCTATTTTATATTTCTTTTGTGAAGCATTTAAAGCCTTTTGAATGTTTTGTTGAATTCTTTTCTCTGTATTTATTTCTAAATGACTGATTGTCTCTGGTTTGGTTAAATCCAGTGTCTTACACTGTACATTCCCAACATAACCTTCTGCCTTTATCTTTATCATTCCATATGGCTTGTGGTCTAAAGTCTTTGTTTTTAAATCAGCTTTTGTACGAATTAATTCAATGTCTGCCTTCCCTTTTTGGGGACAGGGTATGGTTACAACAGTATCTTTAACATTCCCTAAAGCATAGTTAAGGCCTTTGCTTTCGTTATCATTTAACCAGCCAATTAATTTATCCTTGCGGAATACACCAATCGCATCATATTGCAAAAATGCAGCTGGTTTAGATTGTTGTGTATTCTCTAATTTTTCTCCTGTTTGAACATTTCCTTTAAGCATAATTCCAGTTAACTTAGCATTCATGCCTTCACTTAATATATCGTAAATCAATTGATCCAGCGTGATTGGCAGGGTTGGTGCCCATTCTTTTTCCGATGTAAGAAGCGATTCAAATAATTGTTGGACTGGTATTTTTTCCATGGTAGTTACGATTTTTAAGATATCGCCTGCTTTATTATTTTTAGCTACTGCAATATAAAAATCTGTTCGCATCTCTGGATCCCTTGATAAAAAGTCTAATGTTTTCCCGATCCCTTTTTTTGCCAATTCCTCTCCAAACACGAGAAGCCGAAGATGGGAAAAATATAGTTTTCTTGGTGAAACTGTAGTTATTCTCCTAATTGCCTCGAACAATGTATTCCCCTTTTCTTGATAAACAACTACGGGTGAGTTTCCACTTTTGCCTTGTGATTCAGCAATTTCTCCAGGATTAACGACTTGTGCAGTCACGATAAATTTACCATCTTCTATATCAATCCCCATTCCAAACACAATGGCTAGTTCATTTAATTCTTTTCGGTTCCAACATGAAGTAAGGACAAGAAGAGAGCAGATGGATAGGATGATAAAAAAGAAGTTTCGGTTCATGCCCATACTCCTTTAGGCTTTTAAGGCTAGTTATATACTCCCCAAAAAATGGCTGTTTAAGCAATTGAAAATAGTAATAATTTTTGTGCTTCGACAAACCGTCTAAAATAGATTAGAACAATTTGTTAAGTATTCGAATAGTAAAGAATGGTTCAGTAAAGAATTGGATATTTTAATAAGAATATTGGGAAGATCCAGTGATGGAATTTAAATAGAAGGAGTCCTCCGAATGCTAGGTGTTGCAGGAACAATAGTGGCAGCGATTATGATGATTGCTTTTGAACTTCCTAACTTGAGAAAAAACAAGTTAACGAAAGAATTATGGGTATTTTCTATTTTAATGCTGATTGCTGTTGGATTAGGTATAGCACAAAGTTTAGATTTACACATTCCGAATCCACTTATTGGAATTACGTATATTTTTAAACCATTTAGTGATTTTATATACGGATTTCTGAAATAGGTATAGTAAAGAATATGGTGACCAATCTTAAAATTAGTGTACGGCAATTTAGAATATTAGTAATTTTATTTTCTATAGGCACTACCATCTTTGTGATGCCTGGTAGTCTTGCACAAGAGGTCAAACAAGATGCTTGGATTGCTGCTATAATCGGTACAGCGATTGGTTTTTTGACGGTGGCTTTATATATCGCTATTGGGAGAATGTTCCCGACGATGACTCTAGTTGAAATCATTGAAAAACTTCTCGGCAAATGGTTAGGTAAGGCCATTTCTCTTATGTTTGTTATCTTTTCATTTATCAACGCCGCAGATTTATTGTATTATGCTGGAACTTTCTTAACGACTCAGATTATCCCAGAGACGCCACACGTGTCAATCCATATTTTATTCGCATGCATCTTAATCATGGGCATTCGACTAGGCCTTGAAACGTTGGCTCGTTCTGCAGAATTGTTCTTTCCTTTATTTATGTTTTTATTCGTATTATTAGTGGTTTCATTAATATTAACGCCTGATTTATGGGAGTTTAAAAACATTCAACCTATATTGAAAACAGGAATAAAACCGATGATCCGTGCTGTATTTCTTTTTATAAGTATTTTCTCTTTACCTTTGATTGTATTATTGATGATTTTCCCTATTTCAGTGAATCAACAAAAGAAAGCTGAAAAAAACTTTTATATTGCACTATTCATAGCAGGAGTCTGTTTAATTATCCTTACAACATTAACGATTTTAGTTTTAGGTCCTGAAAATAGTTCGAGACAAATGTTCCCCAGTTATTCTTTAGCTAGGAGGATAAATGTAGGGGATTTTTTGCAAAGGATTGAAGCCATATTAGCGATTATGTGGTTAATAACGATTTTTTTTAAGATGACGATTTATTTCTACGCATCTATTATAGGTTTTGTTCAAATATTGAACATCAAAGATTATCGGCCATTTACGTTACCCTTAGGGATGATTTTGGTTGTGATGTCCTTGTTTTTATATCCTAATGTTACCCGCTACGCCGCATTTGGCAATTATATTTGGCCGCTATATGCCTCAACGTACGGATTGGTTCTTCCTTTACTCTTATTAACAATAAATGCAATAAGGAAGTTAATAAATCTGGATAAAAAATGATAAAGCTGCCTTTTCGGAGAAAAGGCAGCTTTATCATTTTATGACCATCTACTTAATTTGAGTCAGGTTTAGGTGCAGGGGTATCTTCACGTCTTATATTGGTTTGACTTATTAATTTAGGCCGTTTTGACATTGCCCATCTTGGGAAGCGGAAAATGGCATCCTTTTGATCGTCTTTAATGAAGGGACCGAACGGTGCCATATAAGGTATTCCAAAAGAACGTAAACTGCACATATGAAGAACCAAGGCAATCAATCCTACTATGATTCCAAATAAACCAAATGATGCAGCGAGTCCCATGAAAGGGAAGCGTAACATTCTGATTGCAATAGCTAATTCATAATTACTAACAATAAAGCTGGATATGGCCGTAATGGCGACAACAATTACCATGGCAGCAGACACAAATCCTGCTTCAACAGCTGCCGAACCAATGACAAGTGTTCCGACGATGGATACTGCTTGGCCGATCGCTTTCGGCATTCTTAGCCCTGCTTCACGTAATATTTCAAAGCTGACCTCCATTGCGAGTGCTTCAATAAAGGCTGGAAAGGGGACACCTTCCCGCTGGGCAGCAAGAGTAATGAGTAATTGCGTTGGCAGCATTTCTTGATGAAAGGTGGTAATAGCAATATAAAAGGAAGGTGCTAATAATGCGATAAAAAAACCGACATAACGAAGGATCCTAAGAAGTGTAGTAATATCCGCCCGGTTATAATAATCCTCAGGTGACTGTAAAAACTGTGCGAACATGACAGGAACTGTCATCACAAAAGGTGTGCCATCAACTAGAATGGCAATACGACCCTCTAACAGATCGGCGGCGATGGCATCAGGTCGTTCTGAATGGTACATGGTAGGAAAAGGTGACCATTTCGCATCCTGAATTAATTCTTCAATATAGCCGGTCTCTAAAATACTATCGATCTTAATTCGATCAAGCCGTCTGCGGACTTCCTCGACAATTTTTTCATTTACAATTCCTTTTATATACATGATGGATAGGTTTGTTTTTGATACTTTTCCAATTTTTCTGGATTCAATCCATAGATTGTGGTCTCTAATTTTCCGTCGTAATAATGAAGTGTTAACCCGTATATTTTCTGTAAATCCTTCCGGGGTCCTCTGATTGTCGTTTCTGTCGTAGGTTCCTCAACTGACCGTTCTTTTCCCCCTTTCATTTCAATTGCGAACCCTTGGGTATATCCATTAAATAAAAGAATGACTTTACCATTTAAAAGCGAATCCAGCAGATTCGTAAAATCATCTATATCTTGAATGTCTCCGACTGTTAAAACCATTTCTTTTAAATAGGTTAAAAGGTTTTCTTCAGTGAAGGGTTCTGATTGTCTATCTGTTGTTCGCAAATCAATCATTAACGATTCCATAATGAAATTTTGAATGGATTGACTATCAATCAAACCGTCTGTAAAAACGATGCAAGCACGAATCTTTCCTTCCTTACCAATTCTGATTTCCCTCATAATAATATCGTCACTGTTTCCAAACAATTCTTTAATTCTTCGGATGTTATCCAATAAACCAGGCTCTAAAGGTTTTTCTTCAGGTTGTTTAGGTTGAATTTTTTGTTCTGTTGCTTTTTTCTGTAAATCTTTCCACTTGTCCTTAAACGACTTTTTGCCTTTCATTTTTAAATAATTCAAAGTTTTTTCCCTCATATTTCTGCTATATTTAAGGTTATTATTTCCACTTGAATGAGGCATATTCTATTTATAAAAGGATAATTTGGATTCCATATTTATAAAAATATGAAGGAATGAAGAGGTTTAATTTACCAGGGAATAGTTGAAAATAATAAATGTAAATTGGTTGCACGAGTAGGGAAGGATTTAACCATATGGAAAATGCGAAGATTGATTCAAAGCAATTGTTTTCTCTCATGTTTTTATTTCAATTAGGAACGGGAATTGTTACAAGAATGGGGATGCAAGCGAAACAAGATGCTTGGATATCAATCTTTATTGGCATGTTCGGAGCACTCATTCTATTTTTCTTGGTATACCTACAGATATTTAAACAGTATCCTACTCTTCCTTTTACAGGAATTTTAGTAAAAGTATTTAGTAAATATATTGGGATTCCTTTAAGTTTGGTTTATATTAGCTATTTTTTCTTTGTAGCCTCAGTTAATGCGCGGCATTTAGGGGATACAATGGGAACTTATATATTACCGGATACCCCGGTTCCTGTTATTGTTTTCATCAGTCTCGTCCTGGTTTCTTATGCCTGCTATTTAGGAATTGAAGTTATAGGGAGAACGGCGGAGATATTATTTGCTGCAATGGTTGTTTTTGGCTTAACTGGTAATTTTACTGTGGTGGCTTCCAGTATTATAAAACTTAAGAACTTGCAGCCCATTTTAGAATTCGGCTGGCTGCCAGTTCTAAAGCACTCAGTCACATTAATGATTTTTTTCCCATTTGGGGAAATTTTCCTTTTCCTTATGTTTTTCCCTTATTTAAATAAGCCTGATTTGGTGAAAAGATCTGGTTTATTGTCTATTTTTTTAAGTGGTTTAGGTCTTTCTTGGACCTTTCTCCTGATCATTAGTGTAATAGGTATTGGAGCACAAGCTGTTGAAATCCCGTTGCTTAGTGCAGTTGAAAAGATTAATGTTGGTCATATTATCCAGAGGATGGACTCCATCGTGGTTGGGACATTTGCTGTCGGATTTTTCATTAAAATCATTCTCTATGTTTACGCAGTAGTGATTGGGTTAACAGATATTTTTAAATTTAAACGATATCAGCCCTTGATTTTTCCCGTAGTTTCCCTCATCTTTATTTACTCTTTGGTATGGGCGAACAATAAAGTTACTTATCAAGGATTTTTTTATAATAAAATGCCTTACTTAATTGGGTTCCCTCTTTTAGTTGGAATGCCCGTCATTGTACTGATAATGATAGTAGTTCGTAACTATTTTGGTACATCACGAGCTAATATACCAAAGTAGCATAAATGTAAGTTAAAAAGGATAGATAAATGATGTCGATTAATTGGTTGAGTTATTGGCGGCTTCAGTGTTTGGATCTATCTTAACATGATGGCTGATTCCCAAAAACGGGAATCAGCCGTTTTTCATTCTTGAGATCTTGTAGTAAGGAACTTCTACTCTCCCTGAATAGAGTTTAGAAAAGCCTGGATGACATTAGAATCTGGGTCAACAAGAAAAATTGGAAGACAAACAAGGACGAATAATAAAAGGACATTGGAACCGACTACAATTTGAACCATTTTTTTTGCGTTCATTTTATTTTCCCTTCCCTTTTTAAATTTTTAACCGCCATTTTTACTTTCCAATTTTTAATTATTGACTTTCACCTCCATGAAAGAATGCTTTCCCAAAATAGGCTTGAAGTTATCTCTTTCTAGCTAGTACCACTATTTTACTCTATTTTGCAAATCTATAAAATGAAAATTTTGAATTCTCGGAAATTATATAAAGATGGGGAATTATTATCTTTAAAAATTTCAAGTCTTTATTTTTTGCTTTTGATATAATATCTTAAAAGTAGGTAATTTAATAATTATCTATGTTTGATTAGTGTTTTGGATAATTTTGAAAGCGTTTATTAAGGTAAAAATATTATTTTTATATCATTAAATTTCAGAAATTAATAAAAATTAAATAATTAAATTTATTCATCAGGAGGGGAATTGTGTGGCAAATAAAGAGTTGAAAAGGGGACTAGAGGCACGTCATATTGAAATGATTGCATTAGGCGGCACCATCGGCGTCGGCTTATTTATGGGATCAGCGAGTACGATTAAATGGACAGGTCCATCTGTCATGCTGGCTTATGCGATTGCCGGAATCTTTATTTTTTTCATTATGCGCGCAATGGGTGAAATGCTCTATTCAGAGCCAACCACCGGATCCTTTGCAACTTTTGCCCATAAATATATTCATCCATTAGCTGGTTATATGACAGCATGGAGTTATTGGTTTCAATGGGTTCTTGTTGGAATGGCAGAAATTACTGCGATAGGAATGTATATGAATTATTGGTTTCCGAATCTTCCTCAATGGCTGCCAGGAATCATTGCGATGGTCATCTTAGGACTTGCGAATCTAGTTTCAGTTAAGTTTTATGGAGAATTTGAATTTTGGTTTTCTCTTATTAAAGTAGTAACGATTGTCCTCATGATTATTGCAGGTCTTGGTTTAATATTTTTTGGATTAGGGAACCATGGACATGCCATCGGGTTATCGAATATTTGGAAACATGGCGGCTTTTTCACAGGCGGCTTTAAAGGATTCTTCTTTGCATTATCTCTTGTAGTAGCTGCCTATCAGGGAGTGGAACTCATCGGTATCACGGCAGGGGAAGCAAAAAATCCGACTAAAACCTTAAAAAAGGCAATTAATAATATCATTTGGCGAATTTTAATTTTCTATATTGGTGCAATTTTTATCATTGTTACTGTGTATCCTTGGAATCAATTAGGGACAATTGGCAGCCCGTTTGTTTCGACCTTTGCTAAGGTAGGAATTACAGCTGCTGCGGGTATTATTAACTTTGTTGTCATCACAGCAGCTTTATCCGGTTCAAATAGTGGAATTTATAGTGCAGGTCGAATGCTTTATACTTTAGCCATAAACGGCCAAGCACCAAAAAGTTTTGCTAAAATCTCAAAAAGTGGGGTTCCGGCAAACTGCATTTACGCAACACTGATCGGCTTATTTATTGGGGTAATTTTGAACTATATTGCTCCAAAAGGTCTCTTCCTTTATGTTTATAGTGCCAGTGTTCTCCCAGGAATGGTGCCTTGGGTTGTCATAATCATTAGTGAGCTTAAATTTAGAAAAGAAAAAGCTGCTGAAATGTCCAGCCATTCTTTCAAGATGCCATTTTCTCCAATCAGCAATTATTTGACGATTGTATTTTTACTATTCGTCCTTGTGGGAATGTGGATCAATACTGATACTCGTGTTTCGTTAATTGTAGGTCTGGTATTCCTTGCCATTGTTGCGGGCAGCTTTTATCTTTTTAAAATGGGTAAACGTGTTCCGTTAGAGGATTCAAATAAAAAGCAAAATATTGCTTAATAAAAAGGGCTGATGGTGAAGTAATAACAACGCCATCAGCCCTTTTATTATGAGAATCCGACGCTCCCGCATAGGACCAGATGATAAAATATATTTTTGGAATGCAACTTATTCATCATAAAGAAAAACATCCATCAGAAAGCTCCTACCGTACCCTCCCCTCACCAGCAAATATCGCATAGACAATTTCTTTCGAAGTTTTCACATGCATTGAATAAAAATCAGTCCTTAAAGGTTAAATACATAAATAAAGGAAAGCATAAATTTTTCCAATACAGAGCAAATTATAAAGAATTCAACTCATGTCAAGGAGGATTTGGATGAATATCGCGGATGTCTTCACGATTATTGGATTTATCGTTTTTGTTGTTATTATTATTGGACTTTTGATTTTACTTGTCTATTTGTTAAGGTTGGATCGAAATCAAAAGATGCATTCCATTTTAAGGAATTATCCGGTATTAGGAAGGATGCGTTATTTTTTAGAAAAAGTCGGTCCGGAGTTTCGCCAATATTGGTTCAACAGCGATACAGAGGGAAAGCCCTTTTCAAGGGATGAATATGAACATATCGTAAAAAGTGCCAAGTACAAACGGGATGTTGTTGCCTTTGGGTCGAAACGTGATTTTGAGGAAGAAGGGCTTTTTGTCCGTAATGATATGTTTCCAAAATTGGCGGAAGAAGAGAAAATGGATCGGGAAACAAAGGTGAACACAAAAAGGTATCTATTACTGCGAGATCCGCTTTTTTCACAAAGAAAGGAAAAATGGGAGGATGAAGAGGCACTTGCCTATTTATTGCACGATGATGATGCCGTAGTGGTAGGTCCTAATTGTAAGCACCCTTTTGTATTAAAGGGGTTAATCGGTATGTCTGCGATGAGCTATGGTGCTCTTGGAAAAAATGCAGTTACCGCCCTTTCTAAAGGCCTGGCCTTAGCAAAAGGGACCTGGATGAATACAGGTGAAGGCGGCTTATCCCCATACCATTTAGAGGGCGGAGTAGATATTATTATGCAGATTGGCCCTGGTCTTTTTGGAGTACGTGATAAAGATGGGGGCGTGGATTGGAATGAGTTGAAACGCAAGAGTGAGATTCCGCAGGTAAAAGCATTTGAACTTAAACTTGCCCAAGGAGCGAAAACGCGGGGCGGTCATATTGACGGAGAAAAAGTCACCCCTGAAATTGCCGAAATTCGGAAGGTTGAACCGTATAAATCGGTAGATAGCCCGAACCGTTTCCATCAGTTCAGTGATGTTCCTTCAATGTGTGAGTTTATTGAAAAAATCCGCGATACAACAGGAAAACCAGTCGGAATGAAGATTGTTGTCGGTGGGAATGACAGTGTAGAACAATTAGCAAGATATATGAAAGAAACCGGAAAAGGCCCGGACTTTATTACGGTAGATGGCGGTGAAGGTGGCACAGGAGCATCCTACCAGGAACTGATTGATAGCGTTGGATTACCACTAAAGTCAGCTCTTCCAATTTTGGTCTCCACGCTTCATAAATATGGGGTACGCGACCGGGTGAAAATCATCGCATCAGGGAAACTGTTTACCCCTGACCGCATTGCGATTGCGCTTGCCATGGGAGCAGATTTGGTGAATATTGCCCGTGGTTTTATGATAACGGTTGGATGTATTCAGACCTTAAAATGTAATTCCAATACCTGTCCAGTTGGGGTTACAACAACTGATCCCGACCTGCAAAAGGCACTTGTAATCGATGAAAAGAAATACCGTGTTGTGAACTATCTTGTCACACTACGTAAGGGTTTATTTCGGGTTGCAGCCGCAGCCGGTATTGACTCACCCGTACATTTTAAGCCTAGACATATTAGTTACAAGGATGAAAAGGGTGTTGTAACTTCTCTTGAGAGTATTTTAAATGAAATCGAGCAGCATATTGGTGCAAGTTAATTGAGTCTTGTCCCCTTAGAAGTGAGTTTCTGAGGGGGCAAATTTTTTTATAAGTTGATTTTGAGTAAAGTATGTACCAATATATTATTTGAAAAGTCATAAAACTAAGAGGAGATGTGGCACGATGAAACTGCTTCAATTTAAGAAAAACGATGAGATTTGTTTAGGGGTGAAAACAGATTTTGGGATTTTAGATATTAAAGAAGCAGCCCAAGCCTTCGAGCAGTCCGTTCCAGTTACCTTAAAAGAGGTAATCTCTCATTCTGAGGAAGGGCTGGCTAAACTTACAAGTTTAGTAGAACGGTCTATATCACACAGAAATGATGAATTATTTATTTCGGACGATGCTGTAACCTACGCACCAGTTGTGACGAATCCGGAAAAAATTATTTGTGTCGGCTTAAACTATATTAATCATGCCAAAGAGTCTAATATGGATATTCCAACTTCACCGATTTTATTCAGTAAATTTAATAATACTTTAGCGGCCCACCAAGAGCCTGTTATTATTCCAGAAGGTGTTGGAAAAATGGATTATGAGGCGGAGCTTGTTCTTGTAGTCGGCAAAACAGTCAAAAATGTTTCAGAGGAAGAAGCATTGTCCTATGTCTTTGGTTATACAGCTGGTAATGATGTTTCTGCGAGAGATTGGCAATTCAAAACTGGACAATGGCTTCTTGGAAAAACTCCGGACGGGTTCGCTCCTATTGGCCCATATGTTGTGACAAGTGATGAAATCAATCCCAACCATTTAACGATTGAATGCCGAGTGAATGGAGAAGTTCGCCAAAAAGCGAATACAAAGGATATGATTTTTAACTGCGCAACTTTGGTGAGTTATATTTCGCAGCATATGACTTTAAAGCCTGGAGATCTTATTTTTACAGGGACCCCTGATGGTGTCATCCTGGGATATCCAGAGGAAAAACAAAACTGGTTAAAATCCGGTGATGAAATGGTTGTTTCAATTGAATCTATTGGGGAGTTAAAAAGTATTCTACAATAATAAACAAAACCTGTTCCAGTGACAATACTGGAACAAGCTTTGTTCTATAAATTTACTGCTCAATTAAGTGTAAACAAAATTCCAAATCGGCTTGTATAACCGACAGGGATTACCATAAAATCACATTAAGAAAAACATATTTAAATACTTACGGGTACGTTATACATAATAGAAACGGTTTTAATATTTATTTAATAATAAAGTCAACTATGCATTTACGCAAAGATTATTCTATAATTGGAGGGGCTGAAAAATAGTATTTTTGAACGGCCAAAGAAAATAATAGTTGATATGGTTTGAATTGAACAAGATCGTTTAAGGTGAGTGAAAAAAATGTTGGAAGAGATATTGCAGCAAGTTCAGACGGGTAAATTAAGTGTTTCAGAGGCGAAAGAAAAGTTAGCCACATATGAGGATTTAGGATTTGCAAAAGTCGACCACCACCGGAAGAATCGTCAAGGGTTCCCAGAGGTGATTTATGGGGAAGGGAAAACGAAAGAACAAATCCATTCCATTATAAAAGCAATCAGATCAAAAGATCAAAATATATTAGTTACACGAATTTCAAAAGAAAAAGCTGATTATATCCTTCGTGAACATCCTGAATTTATTTATAATGAAACCGCACAGATTCTCTACTGGAAAAAAAACATAAATGGAAAGGAATCTTATCAAGGATATATTGCAATTGTTTGTGCTGGTACATCAGATCTAAGAGTAGCAGAAGAGGCTGCAATTACAGCTGAAGCATTAGGAAGTGAAGTTCGTCGTTTTTATGATGTTGGGGTCGCTGGGATTCATCGCTTATTTGATAATATTGAACAAATTCAACAGGCGACTGTTTCAATTGTGGTAGCAGGAATGGAAGGCGCTCTTCCAAGTGTCGTTGGGGGTCTCGTAACACATCCGCTCATTGCAGTTCCAACAAGCGTTGGTTATGGTGCCAATTTTAATGGTTTGTCCGCGTTGCTGACCATGTTGAATTCATGCGCTTCTGGTATTAGCGTTGTGAATATCGACAATGGGTTTGGTGCTGCCTACAACGCTGTACTAATTGATAACATAGCAAAAAAAGGAGCAAAAAAGGGATGAAAACTCTATATATCGATTGTTTTTCAGGGATCAGCGGTGATATGTTTATTGGAGCTCTTTTAGATGCAGGGGCAGATCCGGCTATTTTAGTGGAAGAATTTAAAAAGCTTCATTTTGAAGATGAATATCAATTGACTTGGAAGAAAATCTTGAAGAACGGGATCACCAGTACTAAGTTTAATGTAGTGTTAACACAACCTGACCACGATCATGAACATCACCATCATGAGCATGACCACCATCATGAACATCATCATGAACATAAGCATGACCACGATCATGTACATCACCATCACGAGCATGATCACCATCATGAACATGACCATCATCACCACCACCGTTCATACAATGATATTGTAAAAATGATTGAATCATCAGACTTGGCAACTGAAGTGAAAGAGACTTCCTTAAAAATCTTTCGGAAAATAGGTGAAGCGGAAGGGCATATTCATGGTTTGCCATTAGAAAAAGTTCATTTTCATGAAGTTGGTGCAGTAGATTCGATCATTGATATTGTCGGAGCTGCCATTTTAATTCATCAGTTGGGCATAAAGATAATAAAATCTTCACCCGTTCCTGTCGGCGCAGGGAAAATACATATTGATCACGGGATTTATCCAGTTCCTGCTCCAGCGACACTCGAAGTACTAAAGGGTGTACCGATTGAACAAAGCAATGTACGATTTGAACTTACAACCCCAACAGGTGCAGCCATAGCTGCTGTGCTGGCAGAAGAATATTGCCCGATTCCCTCTATGAAAGTAGAATCAATTGGATATGGTGCTGGAACAAAAACCTTTAAAGACCATCCCAATGTACTTCGTGTTATCATTGGGGAATAGACCATAGGAGGAGTAAAAATGGTTTCTCATCCTCATAACAACGAACATATTGATGATGAAATGATTAAAATAGAAGTAAATCTTGATGATATACCAGGTGAATGGCTCGGTTATGTCATGGATTTACTTTTTGAAGCTGGGGCCAATGATGTATTTTATACACCTATTTATATGAAAAAAAATCGACCGGGAGTTTTGCTTCAGCTCCTGTCATCTCGTCATAAACTAGATAAAATGAAAGAGATTTTATTTAAAGAAACAACAACATTGGGTATACGCTATTATCCCTTAACGGTCCACAGGCTAGAAAGACAGTTTAAATGTGTAGAAACAGTGTGGGGACCTGTCACCGTGAAGGAGGGATATTACGAAGGCAAGCTTGTGCAAAGAGCTCCAGAGTATGAGGAATGCAAAGAATTGGCAAAGCTTCATACCATCCCGTTGAAACATGTGTATGAACATATATGGAAAACAATAGATCAAGATTAATGCGGATAAAGGCTTACGCCTTTTATCCGCATTTTTTTTGAGTGAAAAAAGCCGTATTGCCTTGGAACTTTTTTGGAGAGAATAGAAACGAAACTCTCTAGTGTCCTTGCAAACAAGACATCTTTGACTCTTTTATTGCCATATTAAATGGCAATCTAACAGTGAATTAAGATATATGTTGAAAAAAGAGACAAAAAATAATCCTCCCTGTCCTATTGACAAGATTATTCATAGATTATAAAATGAAAACGTTCACATGTGATGCGATAAACAACAAGTTTTTTAGAATCGATATCCTTTTGGGTAGATTGTGTTGCAATTTTGTTCTTCTGCTAAGAAAATGAAATTGGTTAAGTAAGAAACATTATATGTAAAGACCATCCATACGTCATGTGTAATAGCAATTATCAGCATTTTTATATTAAAAATTAAACAAGGAAGTTGGGGGGAATCAATTATGCCTTTAGTAATAATTGCAATAGGGGTACTATTATTACTTATTTTAATTATGCGCTTTAAATTGAACACATTTGTATCCTTGATTATTGTTTCATTTATCGTTGCCTTATTATTGGGAATTCCAATGAAGGATGTTGTTAAATCAATTGAAACCGGTTTAGGCGGAACACTTGGTCATATTGGAATCATATTTGGTCTTGGGGCAATGCTTGGCCGATTAATCGCTGATTCCGGTGGTGCAAATCGTATTGCGACTACGCTAATCAACCGATTTGGGGAAAAACGAATCCAATGGGCTGTATTAATTGCTTCGTTCATTTGTGGTATCGCTTTATTCCTTGAAGTTACGATTGTATTATTAATTCCAATTATCTTCTCTATCGCAAAGGAATTAAAAGTTTCTATTGTAAAATTAGGTCTTCCGATGGTTACCGCTGCTCTTGTGGCACATGCGTTCTTGCCACCGCATCCAGGCCCTATCGCAGTTGCAGCAGAGTATCATGCAAATGTTGGATTAATGTTACTTTATGGAATCATTGTTGCAATTCCAACTGTTATCATTGCTGGCATTTGGTATCCAAAGATTGCTCAAAAAATTGTCCCAACAGCATTCACTAGAGAGGGCAGTGCCTCTTTTGGTGTTGCAAAATCTTTTAAATTAGAAGAAACACCTGGATTTGGAATCAGCGTATTTACAGCTTTATTCCCAGTTATCTTAATGGCTATTGGTGCCGTTGTCGATATGGTAGGATTTAAAGAAAATACGTTCATCACAATTATTCGCTTTATCACAAACTCTGACACGGCTATGATTCTTTCTGTTTTATTCGCCATTTACACAATGGGATTGCGCAGAAGAACTCCAATGAAGACGTTGATGGATTCCTGTGGTTCAGCAGTAAATGCATTGGGAATGCTGCTATTAATTATCGGCGGCGGCGGTGCCTTAAAGCAGGTTATTGTTGATGGCGGCGTTGGTGATTATGTTGCTAAATTATTCGAAGGTTCTCATATGTCACCGGTTCTGTTTGCTTGGATTGTGGCAGCTTTACTGCGTGTCTGTCTGGGATCCGGAACTGTTGCAACCTTAACAACTCCTGGTTTAGTGCTTCCATTGCTTGCTACTATGCCTGATGTTAACTTAGAGCTAGTTGCACTTGCAACAGGTGCAGGCAGTGCCATCGCATCACACGTTAACGACGCAGGATTCTGGATGGTTAAGGAATCGCTAGGTATGAGTTTGAAGGAAGCATTCGGAACCTATACAGTTCTTTCCACAATCGTTGGTGTATGCGGATTAGTATTTACTTTAATATTAGATATGTTCTTATAAAAAACAGAAGGGGGCCGTTTTATAGAGATTCTATGAAATGGCCCTTTTTTTATTAAAAATATATTCTTGAAATCGCTTTAGTAATTTCTTTTACTTTAGAAGAAATTTGCTTATAATTAAAATGTGTTGCAAAATGCAAAGAATAAAAACGTTTTTTAAACAGCTTGTTTTGGATCAATAAAATATATATGAAAAATATAGATAGGTGGAAATCTGCATGAACGAGAAATACGAGCGTTTGAAAGATATCTTAAATGAGATGGGCAATGTGGTCGTTGCTTTTTCTGGCGGTGTCGACAGTACGTTTTTATTAAAAGTAGCAGTTGATGTTTTAGGTGTTGAAAACGTTTTGGCAGTGACGGCTGATTCGGAAACATACCCTTCAAGTGAACTAGAAGAAGCGAAAAAGCTTGCCAAACTGATTGGCGCCACACATAAAGTGATTGAAACCTCCGAACTTGATATCCCTGGCTACGCAGAAAATGACCGAAACCGCTGCTATTTTTGTAAAAATGGGTTGTTCGAAGAAATCGTACCGATTATGCACCAGAAGGGATTTCAAAACGTGGTCTATGGTTTAATTGCCGATGACATGAGTGAACATCGTCCTGGCGTCCGCGCAGCGAGAGAGCATGGCGTGCGCGGGCCGCTTCAGGAGGCGAATCTTTTTAAAGAAGAGATTCGTGAGCTTTCAAAGCAATTAAACCTGCCTACTTGGGAAAAACCATCCTTTGCCTGCCTATCATCCCGTATTGCCTATGGTGAAAGAATTACCAAGGAAAAATTAACTAAGGTAGAAAAGTCCGAGGCTTATCTGAAATTACTAGGGATTCGACAAGTGCGCGTCCGGACTCATGAAGAGATTGCCAGGATTGAAGTGGAACCTCAAGATATGCAGTTAATTTTAGCAAACCATCAAGAAATCCAAGAAAATTTGCAGCGTTTCGGCTATAAATATGTCACACTTGATCTTCAAGGCTATGTGAGCGGCAGCATGAATAAAGTGCTAACACCAAGCTTTATTAAAGGTGAGTCCTTGATGGAAAATAAAAAAATAGAGGATATTTAGTAGGTGAGGGGATATGATTAAAGCGTTGGTTATTGTCCCGTATGAGGGGCTATACGAAATGATGAAAGAGATACAGCAGGAAGTGAAAGATTTCCAACTTGATATTGAATTAGGGAACCTGTATGAAGGTGTCGCTGTTGCAAAGGAAGCCGAAAATAATGGCTACCATGTCATCATCAGCCGCGGTGGTACAGCGTCCTTGATTCAGGAGGCCGTATCGATACCCGTGATTGACATTCAGGTGACCGGCTATGATGTTTTACGTATCATCACTCTTGTAAAAGGGTTTTCTCGAAAATCAGCGATTGTTGGATTTTCGAATATTACCCAAGGTGCTGCAACAATCTGTAAGATTCTTGATTTGGATATTAAAACACTAACGATTTCAAAAGATACTGAGGTTAAAGAAATTTTAACGAATTTAAAGAAGGATGGCTATGAAGTGATTATCGGTGACGTGGTCACGGTACAAGCTGCCAAGCAGTTGGGACTGACGGGCGTGCTGATCACTTCCGGCAAGGAAGCGATTATGGAAGCATTGGAAGAAGCGAAAAGATCCCATCGCATCTTCTCGCAGCTGCAGCAGGACGTTTCATTATTTCAATCCATTCTCGATGGTAACGAACAACCAATCGGTGTTTTTAACAGAGAGGAGAAACTCGTTTACGGGAATGAACGTTTCAATCGCGAATTTCATTGGATGATTGTTGAAAATTCCAACGATATAAAAAAGCTGATTCAAGAAACGGCGTTAATGAAGGAAAAGCAAACAAGAGCCATTCACATTAATCAGTCATTTTGGAATATCACTGCTTGTCCGCAAAATGGTGCGATTGCTTTATTTTTCGAAAAAAATATTCCGAACCAAGCTGCCGTGCAGGATGGGGAGAGAAAAACGAAAAATGCCATCGAATTCCATACGTCTGCTACGTATGTCCTTTTTTCCGGAAAAAGCGAGCCGATTCAGAAGGTGTTAAAACAAATTGATCAATACTGTGCAAACGATGAAACTGTGTGGATTTCAGGCGAAAAGGGTAATGGAAAGCAATTAGCAGCCCACACGATTTATGTGAAAAGGAATAACGCGTACGCCCCATTTATTGTGCTCCATGGTGATATTTTAAGGTCAGAGCAGCTGAAGGACTTCATGAATGACTTTTTTGAAAAATATGCTCATGGAGTCATTTATTTAAAAAACATTGACCAATTGAGCGAGGATATGCAAAAAGAGCTATACCACTTCGTCAAGAATGGCCATCATACAAAAGTAAAGTGGCTAGTGTCATCCGGGAACAATATGGAAGAAAAGGTCAAAACTGGCACGTTTGATCGTGACCTGTACTATACACTGGGTCAACAAAAAATTTACATCCCGCCACTTCGGGAGCGCCGGGAGGATATAGAGGATTTAGTTCATGTTTTTATATCTGATCTTCATCCGAAATATGGGAATGCTATCGTCGGAATTCGCAATGATGCTTTGGACGAGCTTGCCTGTTATGATTGGCCGGGCAATGTGGAGCAGCTAAAGCAAGTAATCGAACAATTGTTTAAACAAACAAGTTCTTATTATATTGAAAAAGAAGATGTGGCGGCGGTTTTAGCAAAATGTGAGCAGCCTGAGAAAAAGGATGAAGCATTAACTCCTATCGATTTATCCGGCACATTAGAAGAAATCGAAAAACAAGTCATTACCAAAGTTTTGGAAGAGGAAGGGCTAAACCAATCAAAAGCAGCCAAACGTCTAGGTATTAACCGTTCCACACTGTGGCGCAAGCTAAAATAACAGCTTGCGTTTTTTTATGCACTTAAATGATGCAAAAAGAAACACAAAAAAACTTCTTGTAGTATTTTTTCTATATGTATTGCCAAATGCAACATTTTGTTTTAATATTAATATTACTGAAAGCGTTTTAAGATAAAAAATTGGTGTGTTGCAGAATTTATCATACCAATAAGAATAGGCGATTTAAATCGGATGAAAATAATAGAACTCGATACAAGACAAACTAGAAATAGCATAAAAGGGGGGCGGGATGCAGGTGAAACTAGCGGTTATAGCAGACGATTTAACAGGTGCCAATGATACGGGCGTCCAATTTGCTAAACAAGGATTAAACACGGCAGTGCTATTTTCCGAGACGCAATTACAGCCGGCACATTTAGGTGCAGATGTGATTGTCTTAAATTCTGATAGCCGTGCCTTAACGTCTGAGAAGGCTTATGAAGCGGTTTTTAATTTAGCCGCACAATTGAATAAATTGTCTGTTTCAAAAGTCTTCAAGAAGATTGATTCTACTATGCGGGGGAATATTGGTCCGGAAATTGATGCCGTCATGGATGCATTTAAGTTAAAAACCTCGTTTGTGGTTCCGGCTTTTCCAAATAGCAATCGAGTGACCATAAATGGAAATCATTATGTGAATGGTGTCCTTTTAGAGGAAACACCCATTGCACAGGATCCTGTCTGCCCGGTAACAGAAAGCTACCTGCCCAAGTTGCTGCAAGAGCAAAGTAATCGGGAAGTCGCATTAATTTCCATTTCGGATGTGCGAAAAGGAAAAAGCCATTTATCAGAAAAAATAAATGAGCTATCCTCAGGAGACATTTCAAAAATTATCATCGTTGATGCTACGACTGATGAAGAACTAAAAATGATAGTAGAGGCTGCGGAATTTTTAGAAGAGAATTTCCTTTGGGTAGGTTCAGCCGGAATTGCTTATCATCTGTTTAACACTGGCCAGCGTGAAAGCCCATTGCATCATCAACAGTCGGGTCAACGGCTTCCAGTGCTTGTCGTAGCGGGCAGTGTGAATCCTGTTATTGACCGGCAAATTCAAGTCCTAAGAGACAAATTTCAAGTCGAGGAAATTGTCATTTCTCCGGAAGAATTCTTTTATAAGGACAGGAGAAAGTGTGAAATTGAACGGATTGTGAAAGCTGGCCAAGCATTGCTTGGAAAAAGCGATTTAGTGATCACGACCAATCGCGAGCGCGAGGCCATCAATCGGGTGAAGGACCTGCAGAAGAAACTTCGATTATCGAACTTTGATGTAGGTTACACCATTGCTGAATCGATGGGCGTTATCGCTGGCGAATTGATTGAAAGTAGGCCTATTTGCGGGGCGGTTTTAACAGGCGGAGATATCGCAGGAGCCGCCTGTAAGGTATTGAACGGTGAAGGAATTCGCGTCATTGGTGAGGTGGAAGCCGGTATTCCTTATGGGAAATTATTCGGAGGGACCTATGACGGTATGCCGATTGTGACAAAAGCGGGTGCCTTTGGAACGGACCAGGCCCTTGCCAAAGCTTTACAGACCATTACGGATGTAAATGCTCATGTTAAAAACTGCGATTGGCGCCATACTGATACTTCTTATGTATGCAGCTAAACATTATATTGGCTGAAGAAATAGTATTAACTAGGAACATCCCAAACATATGTCATATGGAACCTTTGATTTGTCATTCGATATATGCTTGGTGAAATAAGATGTGATAACAGGAGGAAACAAAGATGGCAGCAAATAAACCAATTATTGCAATAACAATGGGAGACCCCTCAGGTGTCGGACCGGAAATTATCGTTAAGTCATTAAATGACAAAAACATCTACGAAAATTGCCGTCCATTTGTAGTTGGCGATCTAAAAATTTTAAAAAGAGCTTTAGGGGTTACAAATATTGGCCTTCAATTAAACACCATTTCAAATCCTGAAGATGCCAAGTTCGAATACGGTACAATCGATATTATCGATTTAGATTTGGTATCAGAAGATTTACCATGGGGTCAAGTTTCTGCTGATGCTGGAAATGCGGCATTTCGATACTTAGAAAAGTCTATTTCTTTTGCGAATGAACAAAGAATTCACGGCATTTGTACTGCTCCTTTAAATAAAGAAGCGCTTCACAAAGCCGGCCATATGTACCCTGGTCACACTGAAATCTTGGCGGAATTGACCAATACAAAAGAATTCGCGATGATGCTGTCAGCGCCCGGACTGCGCGTCATTCATGTTACAACCCATATTGGACTTCTTGACGCGATTAATAAAATTAATGTTGACCGTCAATATACTGTTATCAAACTTGCTCATGAAACATTGAAAAAAGCAGGAATTCAATCTCCGCGCATTGCCGTTTGCGGAATCAATCCTCATGCCGGCGAAAATGGCTTATTTGGACATGGCGAAGAGGAAGAAAAGATTATTCCGGCCGTCGAAAAAGCACAAGCTGAAGGCATTAATGTACAAGGACCGCTTCCGGCTGATACATTATTCTTCAGAGCCAGACGCGGCGATTTTGATATTGTTGTCGCACAATATCATGACCAGGGCCATGGACCAATTAAGGTATTAGGTCTTGAAGCAGGAGTAAATATCACAGTCGGTCTACCAACAATCCGTACAAGCGTAGACCACGGAACTGCTTTTGATATTGCTGGAAAAAATATTGCGGATGAGCAATCGTTAAAAGAAGCAATCCGTATGGCGATTGAATTGGCTCCTGAGAAATTGGAAAAATAAAATGAATGTTTGTTTTCAAGCAAGAGGTCTCTATTAAAATGATCTCTTGCTGCATTTGTATGTAAGAGTTTTTATTTTTTGAAAGGGGAGTAGTACGATGTCTTTTCCGAAAATAGCAAAAATAAGACAAAAATTTCAAGTGGAAAGTTTAACGGATATCCCTGGAACGATTTCAGAGCAATTTCAACTTGTCAATGCCGATGAAAAAATCAAGCCTGGCATGGAGATTGCCATAACCGTTGGTAGCCGAGGGATTAACAATATCCCTTTAATCGTGAAAAGTGTTGCCGTTGAAATTAAGAAGAGAGGCGCAACTCCATTTATCATTCCGGCAATGGGAAGCCACGGCGGCGCTACAGCCGAAGGGCAAAAAGAAATGGTGGAAAGTTTGGGTGTAACGGAAGAATATACTGGCTGCGAAATTCGTTCCTCCATGGACGTCGTTGAAGTTGGCATCACGTCGGAGGGGATCCCTGTTTATGTTGATAAGATTGCTTATAATGCAGATGGCATCATCGTAATGGGCCGTGTGAAGCCGCATACAGATTTTAAAAATAAAATTGAAAGCGGCGTCTTAAAAATGGCTTCCATTGGTATGGGTAAGCACAAACAAGCCTTAGCTTTACATACTTACGGCATTAAGGGAATCAGCGAAATGATGCCTGAAGTAGGGAAAGTGGCGATTAAGAATTCCAACACCTTATTTGGTATTGCCATTGTGGAAAACGCTCATGAGGAAACCGCCATCATTGAAGCCATCGAACCAGATCAAATTGAAGACCGCGAAAGAGAATTATTGAAAAAAGCATTTGCTTTAATGCCGTGCCTTCCAGTCGATGATATGGATATTTTGGTCGTCGATGAAATCGGCAAAAACTACAGCGGAACTGGTATGGATACAAACATCATCGGCCGTATCCGTGTATTGGGCGTAGAAGAGCCGAAAAAACCAACTATCAAATATGTCATTGCCTCCAATTTAAGTGAGGTCAGCCACGGCAATGCGCTGGGAATTGGCTTAGCTGATTTAACAACAAAGCGTTTATTTGAAAGTATCGATTTAAAAGTAATGAACGAAAATGTTGTAACAAGTACATTTTTAGCACGGGCAAGCATTCCAATTGTCCTTGATAATGACCAGGAAGCACTAAAAGCTGCACTAAGGGCTAACTGGGGAATTGCTTGGGAAGAGGCAAGAATTGTAAGGATCCCAAATACTCTTCATATTGGGGAGTTATTTGTATCTGAAGTAATTTTTAATGAGTTGAAAGACAAAGGAAACATCGAGGTATTAGAGAATCCACATGAAATGAAGTTTGATGAAGAAGGCTATTTCTTTCCGATGTAATATATGCTAATTTTATATCTGCTTTAGCGGGAACAGCTTATAAACTTACAATTTTAATAGGAAATAATAGGGAAACAAGGCATTGCTCTTAGTAATGCCTTGTTTTATGGTTTATTTATGATTTTTAGGAGGTATCGAAATGGATGTAAGCTTTTTATCCATTCTAGCATTAGGATTTGTGTTAGGAATTAAACATGCAATTGAACCGGATCATGTCATAGCTGTATCTACTATTGCTAGTCAAAGTAAAAAGTTATTCCGTTCTTCTCTGGCTGGAGTGTTTTGGGGAATCGGTCATACTGCAACATTATTAATAGTTGGAATTATATTACTGATTTTGAAAGGCCGAATACCAGAAAAATGGGCTATGTCATTTGAATTCTTGGTAGGTATAATGCTTGTTTATCTTGGTATATCGACTATCACTTCATTAAAAAAGATACACGTTCATCAACATGAACATGATAGTGATACTCGTAATAAACATGGGAACCAACAAAGGAATCTATCCTATATAAAATCCATGGTAATTGGTCTCGTTCATGGTCTTGCCGGAAGTGGTGCAATGGTGCTTTTAACGATGAGTACCGTTAAGAGTGTTTTGGAAGCAGCTGTTTATATCGTTATCTTTGGCTTTGGGACTGTGTTTGGTATGCTTTTCTTTACAACGATTCTTGGAATTCCGTTTATTTTTAGTGCCAAACGATTAAGATTGAATAAAACTCTTACACAAATTACTGGAGTAATCAGTACAGTGTTCGGTATCTATTACATGTATAATTTAGGGATAGCAGAAGGGTTGTTTAAAATGTGGTTATAATAGTTGAACAAGTAAAATTATTTGTTTAGAAAAAATTTTAAAAAGGATATTGATTTTTCAAAAAATCCATATTAAGATATGTAAAAGTAATCATATAAGATTAATCGGAATTGGAATCAAACAAAGACTGTGACCGATCAGACGAACTGAAGGACACTTATCTCATCATCGGATAAGTGCCCTTTTTTTTAACCTTCAAAGGGGAACTGCAATGATTGACCAAATTAAAAAGAGAGGAATGATATTTTGATGGTAAAAGGGCGTTTTAATCAGGAAGTGATGGAAAAAATAGTTAGCTTATTAGAAGGATTGGAGTTTGGGTCTATTCAAATAACGGTCCATGATTCGCAAATCACCCAAATTGATCGATTAGAAAAATATCGATTTCAGCTGCAAAGCAAAAAAAGCACACAGATTATAACAGGTAAACAAGTAGGTAATTAATTATATGATGCCGATCGGACGCCCGAAGGCCCTTTAGTTTTACGTGATAATGTACGTAACTAATGGGGCTTTTTTATTTTAAGAAAGCCCGTAATAAAACATATTGGCTTTTTTAGCCTAAAAGGAGAGAAAATGAACATGAAAAAAACATGGATTGCTTTATTAACATTCCTTCTTCTTATAGGGACTGTCGGGTGCTCCAACCAAACGGCAACCAAAGAGAACCATGGAAAAGGTGCCAAAAAGGACATTGAACTATTAAATGTATCCTATGACCCGACACGAGAGCTTTATGAACAATACAATAAAAGCTTTGCTGCTCAATGGAAGAAACAAACTGGACAAAAAGTAACCATTAAACAGTCTCATGGCGGTTCTGGAGCGCAGTCGCGTTCTGTTATCGATGGCCTTGAGGCAGACGTTGTAACATTAGCGCTAGCATATGATATCGATGCAATTGCGGATAGCGGAAAAATTTCAGCGGACTGGCAAAAACGATTAGACTCCAATAGTTCGCCTTATACCTCCACCATCGTGTTTCTTGTCCGCAAAGGCAATCCAAAAGGGATAAAGGATTGGAATGACTTGGTGAAAAAAGGCGTTTCGGTTATTACGCCTAATCCGAAAACCTCTGGAGGGGCAAGGTGGAATTTCCTGGCTGCATGGGGATATGCCTTAAAGCAAAACAACGGTAATCCTGAAAAGACAAAGGAATTTGTTGCAAAACTATATAAAAACGTACCTGTATTGGATTCAGGTGCAAGAGGTTCAACCACTACCTTTGTGGAAAAAGGAATCGGTGATGTGTTGATTGCATGGGAAAATGAGGCCTATCTTGCTATTAATCAACTAGGGAAGGATAAATTTGAAATCGTTAATCCATCCGTAAGTATTTTAGCAGAACCACCTGTCTCTGTTGTAGATAAAGTAGCGAAAAAACACGGGACTGAAAAAGTGGCACAGGCTTATTTAGACTATCTCTATTCAGATGAAGGCCAGGAAATTGCCGCAAAAAATTATTACCGACCACGGTCACAAAAAGTTGCTGAAAAGTATGCTGCCCAATTTCCGAAAATCAACCTATTTACTATTGATGATCTTTTTGGCGGTTGGAAAAAGGCACAAAAAACCTATTTTGATGATGGCGGGGTTTTTGATCAAATCTATAAACCATAAAGGAGATCATGTTCATGGCTAAGAAATTCAAACAGAAACAGGTATTGCCGGGGTTTGGTCTTTCTATGGGATATACGTTGATTTATTTAAGCTTAATCATCCTGATTCCACTCGCGGTTCTTTTTTTAAAGGCGTCAACACTTAGTATAAAGGAATTTTGGGACACTGTAACAGATGCGAGAGTAGTAGCTTCCTATAAACTGACCATCTATACATCCTTTATCGCGGCCTTGATAAATGCTGTTTTTGGAACCTTGATTGCCTGGGTTCTAGTACGATATGAATTTATTGGTCATCGGATTATAGATGCAGCGGTTGACCTGCCATTTGCCTTACCCACTGCAGTGGCGGGAATTGCTCTTACGACTATTTACGCACCAAATGGATGGATTGGACATTATTTTGCTGCGATTGGGATGAAGGTTGCCTATACCCCGCTTGGAATTATGATTGCACTGACTTTTATCGGATTGCCATTTGTTGTCCGATCTGTCCAGCCGATATTGCTGGATTTGGATTATCAATATGAGGAGGCAGCTGCATCACTTGGTGCTAATCCTATACAGCTTTTTTTCAAAATAATCTTTCCTGCTATCTTCCCTGCCATCCTTACGGGTTTTGCCCTTGCCTTTGCAAGGGCATTAGGGGAATATGGATCAGTTGTCTTCATTTCCGGTAACATGCCGATGAAAACG
This sequence comes from Bacillus salipaludis, assembly GCF_030938565.1. GTDB lineage: Bacteria > Bacillota > Bacilli > Bacillales > Cytobacillaceae > Neobacillus > Neobacillus salipaludis_A. The sequence continues at coordinate 1,432,766 of NZ_JAVGVR010000001.1, forward strand.
GAAATTGTTCCCTTGTTGATTATTACGAAACTGGAGCAATTTAATTATGCAGGCGCAGCGGCCATTGCCAGTGTCATGCTTGTCTTTTCGTTTATTCTATTATTCTTAATTAATTTTTGGCAGTGGAAAACAACAAAAAAACATCGACTGACCTAAAGGTGATGATGATAAATGGTGGTTAAAGAATTAGTAGTTCATGAAAAAAGAATACAGGCTGATTGGGCAGCCAAGTTACGAAAATGGTTCCTAATCGGAATTGCCCTTGTTTTTTTAGGTTTATTTATCCTGCTGCCATTGCTGACCGTGTTCTCTGAAGGATTGAAAAAAGGGATTCAGTTATACTTTTTATCCCTTATAGAGCCGGATGCACTGGCCGCGATTAAGTTAACGTTGCTCATAGCCGTAATTGCTGTTCCGGTTAATACCGTTTTCGGTGTGATTGCAGCTTGGGGGATTGCAAAATTCAATTTCAAGGGAAAAAATATCCTCATTACGCTGATTGATATCCCCTTTGCCGTTTCCCCTGTGATTGCAGGCTTAGTTTTTGTCTTGTTGTTTGGTTCTAGAGGCTTATTAGGTCCTTTTCTTGAAGCTAACAATATCAAGATTATCTTTGGTACACCTGGAATCGTTCTCGCTACTGTCTTTGTTACGTTCCCATTTGTTGTTCGGGAATTGATTCCAATCATGCAAGAACAAGGAATATCAGAAGAGCAGGCAGCTATTACGCTTGGAGCAAGCGGTTGGCAGATGTTTTTTCGTGTCACCCTGCCAAATATAAAATGGGGATTGCTTTACGGAGTGATTCTTTGTAATGCACGGGCCATGGGGGAGTTCGGAGCTGTTTCCGTCGTTTCGGGTCATATTAGAGGAGAAACAAATACGATCCCACTCCAGGTTGAAATTTTGTATAACGAGTATAACTTTTCTGCTGCTTTTGCGGTTGCATCTATACTGGCACTTCTTGCCTTGTTAACTCTTGTCCTAAAGAGCATCGTGGAGTGGAAGACCAAAAGGTAAGTATATGTTTTTGTATAATTGGGAGATGAAAAAATGGGGATTAGCATAAAGGCTGTTTCTAAATCATTTGGTACTTTTTCAGCAGTTAATAATGTAAATTTAGAAGTGCAAACTGGAGATTTTGTCGCATTATTAGGGCCATCAGGTTCAGGAAAAACCACTCTTCTTCGGTTAATTGCCGGGTTAGAGAATATCGATGCAGGAAATGTTCTGTTTCATGGTGTTGATTATACTAATAAAACCGTAAAGGAACGTCAGGTGGGGTTTGTTTTTCAAAACTATGCCCTGTTTGAACATATGAACATCTTTGAAAATGTAGCCTTTGGTCTAAAAGTAAGAGCTAGAAAATTACGTTTGTCCAAAACAAAAATAAAGGAAAAGGTCTTTGAACTATTAAAACTTGTTAAGCTTGAGGAGTTTGCTGACCGGTATCCATCCCAGCTTTCAGGAGGGCAAAAGCAAAGGATAGCGTTAGCAAGATCTCTTGCTGTCGAGCCGGAAGTTCTTCTGCTGGATGAACCGTTTGGGGCATTAGATGCAAAAGTTCGACTCGAGCTTCGGCATTGGTTAAGGGAAATCCATCAAAAACTCAACATTACCACCATTTTTGTCACGCATGATCAGGAAGAAGCCCTTGAAATGGCTGACACGGTCGTTGTTATGAATAACGGGAGAATTGAACAAATAGGCTCACCAGAAGATGTCTATTATCATCCTGTAAATGCATTTGTTTATAGCTTTTTGGGCAGAGTGAATGAATTTAGAGGAGAAGTCTTATTAAATATCAGTAATCAAATGGAGGTAACGGAGGAGGCAATAGGGTACATTAGGCCCCATGAAATTGTTCTTAGCAAGGTGGCGAAGTCAGGCAGCGTTCCATCTGAAGTTAGGCATATTCATACCGTCGGTTCCATTGTCCGGATTGAATTAAGGCGAGTTTTTTCGGAGGATTCTTTTGAAGTAGAAATGAATACGGATAAATACCGGGAAATCGGACCATTTGAAAAAGGGGAGACAGTTTACGCCGAGTTTAAAAATCTAGTAGTGTTTGGGAATAAGAAAGAGGGTCTTTCCATCGAAAATAAACTTCGGGCTATTTACTAAAAGACTAGTGAACTCAGTTTGGCAATCATTATTTAAGACATTACCCTATGGATAAATACCATAACTATAGATGAATATCCTGGTATCTTAGGGAGAACTCTAACTGTAAAGGAGGTTTTCCCTATGTGTGCCAATTTATTTAATAGAGATAAGGGCGAAGAAAAGGAAAAACTTGAAGAAGTTCTTGAGCATTCGATTGAGGTTGAAGAGGATCTAATGCGTACATATCTGATAGCAGCAGAGCGGGTCCATGATGATGAAGAATTGAAAGAACGCCTCGAAAATTTTGCAGAAGGAAATGCGAAAAGAACAAAACAGTTGATGGATGAACTGAATGAACAAAACGAGAAATAGATAAATGCTGCGGGACTATGGAATCTCGCAGCTTTTTTAATATAAAGCTCTGTTAAACTTGGTTGTTGATTTCCGCTCCAGGAGGCTCATCTGTCCCGCTGCTCCCGCAGGAGTCTCGCACCTTCCGCTCCAATCAACGTTTTTTAAAATCAACAGCCTAATTTAAAGAGAATTTTCCCGGGTAGAAGACAATTCCAAAAGGAAACGGAGTTATATTGTCGCCAATAAACCATATAATACCGCCTCAGTTCTTAAATTTACACCCTCTTAAAAATTAGTTAGCAAAATCTTTACAAAGGGAAAATGCTACCTTTACATTCATTTTATTAAATGAATATATAAATAATCGTTTTACGAGGGGGAGTAAAAATGAAGAAAAAACGCTTTAATAAAAAAGGGGCAGCATTGGCACTGGCATTCGCACTAACAATTCCAGCTTTAACACCTGCAGCCGCAGCAGGCAATGGGCATGTGACGATTGACTCTGTCCGTTTTAATGGGATGGATGCACCGAAGACAATTGATCAGATGGTTCAAACCTATACAAACGCATCGCTTGAAGTAAAGTATAGCAATGGTGAAGTGAAGCAATTCCCACTATCATATAAAAAGCTTTTTAAATCTGAAGATAAAGTGGCAATAAATAAAGGGCAGCTAATTCCGGCAGGAACACCAATTGATGTAAACGGTAATCCAATCATCGATACCAGTGTAGAAGGAAAACCTACATACTATGTATCAGATGCTCCCGACTCCAATAGTTTATTGAAACCAATTAATGGACAACTTTATATGGTGACCCATTATGAATATCAAACCATTGATGCTGCAGGTAAATCAGCATATGGTGTGGTTCCTGCATCGATGTCCTTATCAACACTTGAACAAAGTAAGAAAACAGGGGAATTAACACCAAAAGAGGTTAAGAAAATTGATTTTTCAAGTGTAAATGGACTTTGGATCCCATGTAACGGTTCACTGTCTCCTTGGAATACCCATTTAGGTTCAGAAGAATATGAACCTGATGCTCGAAATTTTGAAATGGATGCAAATTCATCAGCAAGAACTCAAACGGAAAGCTTTGCAAAACTTTATTTTGGTGACAAATCAAAAGCAAATCCTTACTTCTATGGATTTGTACCCGAAATTAAAGTCGACAAACAAGGGGATGCATCCGTTGAAAAACATTATAGTATCGGCCGTTTCTCTCACGAATTAATGAAAATGATGCCGGATCAACGGACAGCGTTCTTTGGTGACGATGGTTCTTATACGACGATGTTTATGTATGTAGCCGATAAAGCAAAAGATCTTTCTGCTGGAACGCTTTATGCAGCAAAGTTCCATCAAACTGGTAATGAAAACGGCGGTTCGGGAAACTTGGAATGGATCAAGTTAGGTCATGCATCTGACAAGGAAGTAAAAGCTATTATCGATAGCGGCATTAAATTCAGCGATATTTTCGAAACATCTGCCGAACCGAAAGAAGGTTTCAAAGCGATTAAACAATACTCCTATGGCAAAACTGAGTACCTAAAGTTAAAGCCTGGAATGGAAAAAGCGGCTGCGTTTTTAGAATCACGCCGATATGCAGCACTGCTTGGTGCGACATCTGAATTTAACAAAATGGAAGGTGTCACACTAAACGAAAAGGATAAAAAAGTTTACATCGCAATCTCCGACCAAAGCAATGGAATGCTGGCCAATGCTGCTGATCCAACGGATGATATTCAACTGCCAAAAATTAAATCGGGTGTAACTTATCAATTAAATCTGGCAGGCGGTCAAAAAGACAGTCAAGGACAAAAAATTAAAAGTAAGTATGTAGCCGCGTCGATGAATGGTTTAATCGTTGGTAAAGATATGCCGTCAGCGGATGCTTACGGGAATACAGCAGATGTAAATTCAGTGGCCAATACGGATAATTTAAGCTATTCCGAAGCATTAAGAACCTTATTTATCGGAGAAGATAGCGGCATGCATACGAATAACTTTGTATGGGCCTATAATGTTGATACAAAAGAATTATCGAGAATTCTATCGGTTCCTGCCGGGGCTGAATCGACAGGTTTGTTTGCAGCGGATAACCGGAACGGATTCTCCTATATCATGTCCAATTTCCAACATCCAGGTGATGAAATTGATGGCAAGAAGATTACAGCTGTAGATAAAGGCGATTTAGAAAAGGCAATGGAAGAACAAATCGGAATTAATCGTACGGGTGGAGTCGGTTATATTTCGGGTCTTCCTTCACTAGAAGATTTACAAAATAAAAATCGTGATGTAAAAAGCATCTTTTTAAAAAAATAGTTTTTAAATCAATCATTCAGGAACTCGATCTTTGACATCGGGTTCTTTTTTACTCTTTTTTATTCGTTTAAGCGACCTAAACTAGTCCGATCGTAATAGTTTAAAAGGATGAAATTTCTTTATTTGTAATTTACTTGAACTACATAAGAGATTAACAAATTAGGAGTAATCTATTTTTGTATTAAAAGATAGGAGTGGTGATAATGTTAAAGAAGTTTAGAAAAAAGAAAAGACTTCTGGCTGGATTGACCTTAGGAGCTTTCCTTCTTAGTTCTGCAGGTGTCTATGCTGCACAGGATGGGGCATTTGGAAGCAATCTTGTAGGGGAACAAGCAGATGGTTCTGTTCAGACCCCTGTAAACCAATTGATCACACCTGCGGGAAAACAAATTGAATTTGGCGGGAACCCAATTTCTGTTGCGATTCATCCAAATGGGAAGACGGCTGTAACAATCGTTGGTCGAAATAATTACGGCGGAAAAGGTATCAATGTTGTAGATTTGGCAACGGGAAAAATGGCCGTAACAGATTTTTCCATCGGCCTTACTACTATGTGGGGACTAGCTTATTCCAAAGACGGAAGCCAGCTTTATGCAACCGGTTCTAAGAGTGGTACAGGTAAAGTTGTCGTTATGTCCATTGATGAAAATGGTAATCCTTCAATTAAAAAAACTTATAATCTTCCAAAGCCGGCTGTAGGTGGAAATATCAACCCACTTGATCTGGCAGTGGGACCGCAAGGCCAGTTACTAGTAGCTCTCAACCGGGACAACAGCCTTGGAGTTTTAGATCCACAAACTGGAACATTAACTGCTAAAATTCCGGTAGAAAATGCCCCAACCAGTGTTTTAGTAGATGGAAATACGGCATACGTTACCAACCAGGGTGGTAGAATTGCAAAGAATAGCGACACGACAGTGGATTCCTCCGGAACACAAGTGGTTGTTGACCCGAAAACAGGTGCTACTACTACAGGAACTGTTTCTGTCATTGACCTTGCCACCAATACGGTAGAAAAAAATATTGAAGTCGGCGTCCAGCCAGAGCGGATGACCCAGTCGGGTCAGTACATATTTGTAACCAATACGAATAGTGACACCGTTTCTGTTATTGATACGAAATCAAAAAAAGTTGTCCAAACTATTGATATTAAACCATACCCGGATGCAGCAAAAGGAGCAGCACCGAATGCAGTCAAGGTAATCGATAACAAGTTAATGGTCAGCCTTGGCCGGGATAATGCGGTTGCCGTATATGACTGGCAGGGACCAGATAAAACTCCGGAACTACAAGGGTTATTACCTACTGCATGGTTCCCGGTAGATTTAGCAGTTGATCAGGAAAATAAAAATCTAGTAGTTGCGAATGCAGACGGAATCGGTTCCCGCGGTCCAGCGCGTGATTTAACGATTCAAGGAATCAAAGTATCAGGTCACTCTTCTTATGCACAAATTGGTTCTCTTTCGTTAATTCCTTTCCCAACAAAAGAGGCCCTCATTAAAGGAACCAAGCAGGTATATGCAAATAACAATTGGTTTGGCTTGAAAGACCTGAATGCAAAGCCAAGACATAACAAGAAACCAGTTGCCATGCCTGAGCGGGTGGGCGAGCCTTCTACTATTAAACACGTATTCTATATTATAAAAGAAAACCGTACCTATGACCAAGTCCTCGGGGATTTAGGAAAAGGAAATGGGGAACCGGCATTAACACAATTCCCTAGAGCTGTGACTCCAAACTTTCATAAATTAGCCGAAACCTTCCCGCTTTTAGATAATGTGTATGTTTCAGGCATCCAGTCCGCCAGTGGCCATCAATGGGTCATGCAAGGAACCAATACCGATTATGAAGATAAAGAGACCGATACAGCCAATATCCGAAGCTACCCAGGCGGTGCCGGAGACCCGATGGCATATGCCCCTACAGGACATCTATGGGACCAAGCGATTAAACATGGCGTTTCCGTAGAAAACTTTGGGGAAGATACAATCAGTTTTGTTGGATCAGAACCATTCGGAACATGGACAGATTGGTATAACGATGCCTTAAAGCTTTCTGGCCAAAAAGAAGGCGACTTGCATGTCCCAATTGGAAACTATCAAGCAACCTATGATATACCGTCGCTTGGACCAATTACGCATAAAACCTTTCCAACCTTTGATATGAACATCCCAGATCAGTATCGTTTTGAAATTTTTAAGCAGCAGTTTGAAAAGCATGTTAAAAATGATGATTTACCGGCATTGAATACATTATGGATTACCAATGACCATACTTCAGGTAACGCAACAGGATCCCCCACACCGCAAGCCATGGTAGCGGACAATGATTTAGCTGTTGGTAAAATTGTAGACCTTATCTCCCATAGCAAGTACTGGAAAGATTCCGTCATTTTTATTACTGAGGATGATGCGCAAAACGGTTTAGATCACGTGGATGGCCATCGAGAACCGGCGTATGTAATCAGCCCTTGGGTAAAAAGAGGCATTACGGACAGCCATTACTGGACAGTCATCAATATGGTCCGCAGCATTGAGCAGATTCTCGGGCTTCCTGCCATGAACCAAAATGATGCGGCTGCAGAACCGATGAGTGAGATTTTTACCAATAAGCCTGACTTTACACCGTACAATTTCGAAGCAAATCAAATTCCGCTTGATACCTTAAATGGTTCGCCAAATTCTAATACAGCAGCACTTGCTAATACAGATAAGGTTACACCGGAGGCAAAGGAACTTTCGAAAAAATGGACAGAATGGTCCAATAAGAACAAGAAGAAATTAACTGGACGTCATGCATCACCGGATGATGTGAATGCAAACATGTTGAACCATTCCGTTTGGTACGCGACAGAAGGATTTGATAAACCATATCCTGGTGAGAAAAAGGTTCACACACCGGATGAAGTGGCAGAACAGCCTGAAAGCTTTGCACCATCACCTGCTGATAATGACTAATGTGGCGTGATATTTAAACGAATATAACAATAGCTGCCCAATCGGGTAGCTATTGTTATAATTTGTATTTTAAAAATCTGGTAGTTTTAGTCAAAAAAAGGGGGGACTTTTCCGGCAGCCTTGCACGGAGAAAAGTAAAATGAGCCGAATTATAGATGAAACAATAAAACGTGCCGTTCTGATTGTAACCTTAATCGTCTTAATCCTCGTTTGGGGTGGGATGTCCGCCATACATATTCAACGGGATTATCTTCCCGAAATTAATAATCCAACCTTGATGGTCACAGTGCGTGCAGAGAATTACCAAGCACAGCAAGTAAGAGCAAAGATTACGGAGCCAATCCAACAGGCGGTACGGGTAGTGGACGGCCTGCAAGATATTGAGACAAATTCTTTTAATGGCGGATCACTGGTCAGTCTCAACTTTCCTATGAATTTTGATATGAAAAATGCTGAGGAACAGGTATCGAGAGCTTTAGAAGGGACCTCGCTTCCGGCAGGCATTGAAAAACCGTTAGTGACCAGACTAAGTACCCACTCTCTTCCAATCATGAGAGTAAGTCTAATGAGTTCTTCTGACAATATTACGGAAAATACACTCCGAACATCCATTCAAGAAGATATTGTCAATCGCTTAAAAACTGTTCCCGGTGTTAAAGATGTTCTTGTTTCCGGTGGTGGAATGGCAGGCTATGAGGTTCATCTTCGTACGGACGATTTAAAGAAATCAGGTATATCTATTGCTGACATAAAACAATCACTTGAAGAAAATTATACAACTGAACTGGAGGGCCAGGTGTCAAACCTACAAACTTCTATTCCCATCCAAGTTTCAGGTTGGGGGTTGACGAGGCAAGACTTGATGCAACTTCCAATTCATTCAAATGAAGGCAAAACGGTCCCTCTATCTTCTGTAGCTGACATCTCAAATTCGATTGTCAATTTGCAGACGATTTCAAGAACGGACGGGAAACCTAGTGTCCTTTTAGACATTTTGAAAACACCTTCATCCAATATTACAGATGTATCCAATCGCATTAAAAGCAGAATAAAGGATATTCCGGCATTGAAAAATAAGGATGTACAACTTGCTATTCAATTTGATCAAGGAGAACAGATCAATTCATCGTTAAAAGGACTCATAAAAGAAGGGGTGTTAGGCTGCTTATTCTCGGTAATATGCGTATATCTATTTTTCCGTAAAGTACGTTCAACACTATTAATCGCTATTTCATTACCCATCTGTTTATTGGCAACAACCGGCTTATTAAAAACAATGGGGATCAGTCTTAATCTGCTTACCGTATCAGGACTTATTGTTGCGATGGGTAGAGTGGTCGATGACTCGATTGTCGTTCTTGATAACATGAACCGAAAAGTATTTGAGACAAAAGAGAAACATAGCCTTCATTTGTTAACGAGCGCTGTTTCCGAAATGATTCCTGCGATTGTCTCGTCTACGGCTACAACCACTGCAGTTTATCTCCCAATCGCCCTAATTGGCGGCATGGTGAGTGCGGCATTTTCCGGTTTTGCTTGGTCGGTTGTCATTGCATTAGTGATTTCCTTGTTTGTTTCCATCATGGTGGTTCCGGCTCTTTATCATCTTTTTTGGAGGGGAGAACCTGTTGCCGTAAAAGATAATCTAGAACCATTTGGACATAAAATTTTTACATGGATGTTCAAACAAAAGGGGAAAGTGGCGCTGATTACGCTGGCTTTATTTTTGCTCACATCTCTGGGAGCAGCTTTTCTCCCAGTCAATTTTTTACCAACGACTAATCGTACAGGTCAACTGGGAATTCAAGTGGAAATGCCGCAAAATACTACATTAACAGAGGTTAATGCAGAAGTAAAAAGATTGGAAGCTTTATTGGCAGCAAACCCTAAAGTCGCTTCATTCTCTTCTGGATTAGGCTCATCATTTACACCTCAGTCCGATGATGTTTTTGATGCAGGAGGAGGATGGATTCAGAAGCCAAATATTGCAAATTTATCGATAACAGTTAAGCAGGATATTGATGCTAATTCCTTTATGCAGAATCTGCAGAAACAATTAAACTCCCTATCTAGTAAGGCTATTTACACAGTTTCAAATCAAAGTATTGCCGGCGATGATTCGCAATTAAAAATTAATCTTACAGGGTCGGATAGTCAAACATTGGAAACAATGGCGCAAACGATACGAAACCAGCTTAAGCTTGTACCGGGGCTGTCTGTACAAGGTGTTGCCGATGCAGATAATCAGATCACTCAGTATGAGGTTACACTGAATCGTAAGGCAATTGAAAAATATGGTATTAAACTGACCGATGTATTAACTCGAATCCAGCAATATACCGCGGAAGGAACAAAAGGAGTAATCTCAATTAACCAAGCTGCATTTCCAATTGTGATTCATTCCGATGTGCAAAAAAGCACCGGGAAAGATATTTTTTCTTTGATGGGCGGGGAGAGATTTCAGTCTAGGGACGGACAAGAAGTAACATTAGATCAGCTTGCAATCCTTATACCTTCAGGTTCATCCGTGATCGAAGAGAAGGATGGAAAACCTTATGCAGTTGTTACGGCCAACATCATTTCCAGTGATATTGGAAAGGTAACGAAGGAGGTTAAGAACGCGCTTAAGAGGATTTCGTTGCCTGAGGGGATTCACTATTCTTTCGCAGGTGCACCGCAGCAGGTTTATGAAATGATGTATGAAATGGCACTTGCTTTATTCTTCTCCATATTACTTGTAATGATCATCATTAGTGCTGTTTTCCGAGGATGGAAAGCGCCGCTATCGGTATTACTTTGTATTCCATTCGCGTTTATCGGTTCAGTGATTGGTATGTTTATGTTTAGATTGGAATGGAATCTGGCTGCATTAGTGGGACTCTTGATGCTTACAGGAATTGTTGTTACAAACGGAATTGTCCTTGTAGATAAAATTGAAAGGAATTTAGCAAGTGGGATAAAATTAGATGAATCAATTTTACAAGGAACACTGTCTCGTGTACGACCAATCCTAACAACAGCACTCACAACGGTTTTAACCCTGCTTCCACTTGCATTTTCCTCGAGATCAGATTCAGTGATCTCGCAAACGCTTGGAATTGTCGTTGTCGGAGGAATGATTAGTTCCACTTTTATCAGTTTATTTATGATTCCAATTTGCTTTCGCTGGTTATATCAACTGCGAAAAGGTTCTTCTGTATCGTATAGAAAAGATGAGCAATTAATTTCTTGAATCAATAAATAGTAAAGTATAGGAATGGCTTAATCCCTGAAAAAAATTCAGGGATTTTTTTCGTCTGTATTATTTACATTTTATTTACAATCCTTTTACACCAGGTTTAGAAAAATTCCCGAAAAATCAAATACAATAAAGATAAATAATGTTTGGAGGGATTGGATGAAGATTACCGTTGCAGGTGCAGGATTAGTTGGATTAGTAACTAGCGCTGGATTAGCAGAATTAGGCCATCAGGTGACATGCATAGACATACAAAAAAAGAAAATTGATTTGCTTCAAACCGGTCGTACTCCAATTAATGAGCCTGGGCTTGCTCCTCTTTTAGAAAAAAATCTGAATAACGGAAATCTACATTTTAGTATGAGCCCTTATCAAGCCTATTCAAATGCTGAAGTCATTTTTATTTCAGTCGGAACAAAAAATAAACAAGACGATTCTATTGATTTAAGAAACATACATGTAGTTTCAAATACGATTGCCCATTTTATTGAAAATAATGTGGTTTTATGTATAATCAGCACCGTCCCTATAGGGACGAATGATTTAATTAATAAAATCATCGACAGAAGCAAACCTCCTAATCTTCGTTGTGATGTGGTATCGAATCCAGATTTTCTTCGGAAGGGGTCGGCCATTAACGATTTCTTCTATGGTGAACGAATTGTAATTGGGGCTGATAGCCTTGAGTCTGCATCGATAATAAAACAAATTTATGAGCCATTAAAAATCCCAACCATCATCACAGACATCCTAGGTGCAGAAATGATGAAATATGCAATTTAATCTTAAACAGTAGAGTAGAGATAGAATGATAACGGTTAAAAGGGGAATGGACTATGAGCAGAATGTTTCATGTGTTTTATGGATTTGAATGTAGAATATTTCAAAAGGTAAATCGTCATTTTGATAAGAAGCTATTAAATCTTTTTTTTCGTGCCATTACACACCTTGGAGGAGCGAAATTTACCATCATTTCTACTTTCCTCCTTCTGATTTTATCACCTAGAGAGACAAGACTGATTGCTATTTCAAGTGCAGTTGCATTATCAGCTAGTCACATACCTGTTCAAATTGTGAAGCAGATGTTCCCACGAAAAAGACCCTATTTAATGATCGAAAAAACAAAGTTTCCTGATAACCCATTACAAGACCATTCTTTTCCTTCGGGTCATACAACTGCAATATTTGCGGTTGTCACCCCATTTATAATTTTTGTTCCTCCATTAGCTTTTGTCTTTATTCCGTTAGCGATTTGTGTAGGAGTATCTAGAATTTACTTGGGTCTACACTATCCTTCAGACGTATTTGTAGGTGGCATCCTTGGAAGTTTAACTGGTATTCTTAGTTACTATATACTCTATTTTTGAAAGTATGATGAGGAGGGATTATATGAAAATAGCCATTTTCACAGATACCTTTTATCCGGACATTAATGGGGTGGCTCGAACCTTAAAAAGGTTCACCGAATATTTAGAAGCCAAAAACATCACCTTTAAAATCTTTGCGCCTGAATCTGACAATGAGGACTATGCTGCAAGCCATATTCATCGATTTAAAAGCCTATCCTTTTTCTTATATCCTGAATGCCGTTTAGCTTTGCCAAATCTTCTTCACATCAAAGCGGAATTACTAAAGTTTTCTCCGGATTTAATCCATGTCACAACCCCATTTAGTCTTGGCCTTTCTGGGGTTTATTTTGCAAAAAAGTTAAACATACCCCTTGTTGGTTCCTATCATACGGATTTCAATCAATATTTAAACTATTATGACCTTCAATTTCTTTCTAAATTCCTCTGGAAATACATGAATTGGTTTCATCACACATGTGCCAAAGTGTTCGTTCCCTCAAAAGAAACATTTTCCCAACTTAAACAACAAGGTTTTACAAATCTAGAAATATGGCCAAGGGGGGTAGATTGTAAAGTTTTTCAGCCTTTTTATCATAAAAAGACTGTTCGTGAGAAATATAGACTTTCAAAGAAATATCTCCTAACTTTTGTTGGCAGGTTAGCGCCTGAAAAAGACGTCGATAAGCTGCTGGCTATTTCTAAATCTATACCGGCTGAAATAAACGAAAATATTGAGTGGATGGTAATTGGTGACGGTCCGTTAAAGGAAGAACTTCAAGAAAAAGCTCCATCAAATATGAAATTTACAGGGTTCTTAACAGGAGAAAATTTAGCAGAGATCTATTCGGTTTCGGATCTGTTTGTATTTCCTTCTCCGACAGAGACGTTTGGAAATGTCGTACTTGAAGCATTAGCCAGCGGAACACCTGTGATTGGAGCAAATGCAGGTGGAGTGAAAAATATTATTAATCCGGGTGTTACAGGATTCTTATGCACACCGGGAAATGTAAAGGAGTTTACCAACAGAATTGTGGATTTATTAAGTCATGATAGTTTGCGAATTCAAATGGGTTGGGAGGGAAGAAATTTTGCATTATCCCAAAACTGGGATACGATTTTTGAACATTTATTAGGGCATTATTTTCTTGTCATCCAGGAGCAAAGTTTATCCAAATACGCCTGAAAATAAGTAGAAAACATCTTCTAAACAATCTGGCTTTTAAGTAAGCCAGATTGTTTTAGTTTTACATGGGTTGTTTTACCTATTTTTTGTAACTCTCTTTACAAAAAATTAACAATTTTAACGAAGATTCACAATTGTTCACTAACTCTTAATCCCAGCTCAACGAGTCCTCTAAATTCCCTCCTTATAATCTTTCATAACGGGCCGCTTAATGAATTAAATAATCTTTGAAGGTGGGTTTAATTGTGAATACACAAAGAAGCTTAAATCTTTTCCATGATTACACTATGACCCAAACCCCTAAACTGCTTTTATCGAAGGAAGCGGAGCAATATCTTTATTTAAAAAGAGCTTTAGACGTTTTCTTTGCTGTAATAGGGATCATTTTCGCATTACCGATTGTTGTTGTTTTTGCCATCCTTATTGTTCTAGAAACAACTGGTTCCCCGTTTTATGTCCAAGAAAGAATGGGGAAAAACGGAAAAATATTCAACATGATCAAGTTGCGATCGATGACCATAGATGCTGAAAAAGAGGGGGCTAAGTGGGCTGAGGTAAACGATCCGCGTGTTACAAAAGTCGGAGCGTTTATTCGAAAAACTAGGATTGACGAACTTCCGCAATTTATTTCTGTCTTAAAAGGGGATATGTCGATTATAGGTCCAAGACCCGAAAGGCCATGTTTCACCGAACAATTTGAGCGGGAAATTAAAGGATTCTCCAATAGGCTGCTTGTGAAACCGGGGCTGACAGGACTAGCCCAAATTAGCGGGGGATATGACATTTCCCCAAGAGAAAAGCTTCAATATGATTTGAAATACATACAAAATCTTTCGTTTTCACTTGAAATAAAAATTATCTTGAAAACTTTTAGAGTGGTTTTTACAGGTGAAGGTGCACGGTAATGGAGGCAGGGGAGACAAATGTCCGCAATTAGAAGAGAACTGCATAAAGGGATAAAGTGGACAGGAATTTCTACTCTACTTATTACAGGGATTCAAATCTTTCAGTTTGCTATCCTTGGAAAAATTATGAGTATATCCCAATTTGGCCTGGTTGGCATGCTGACTACCATTGTGGTATTTGCACAAATTGTATTGGATTTGGGGCTTGGTTCTGCCGTCATCCAAAAGGAAGAGGTCCATAAAAGGACATTATCAACTTTATTTTGGCTAAATCTGATGATGGGGCTTGGAGTTTGTTTAGTGCTTTTCTTTACAAGCCCGTTTTTGGCTAACTACTTTCATCGCAAGGATCTAACGGATCTTATTAAGATTCTTGCGATGATGTTTCTGATCGCTCCCATTGGACAGCAAAGCCAATATTTAATGCAAAAAGAATTACGGTTTAACATGCTTGGTGCAATTGAGGCAGCGGCAACGATAATCTCTTTTTTTACGCTTGTCATCCTCATTTTTATGATTTCTCCCATAAAAGCCTTTGTCATATCTCAAGTAGTGCTTTATGGGCTTAAAGGGATTCTTTACTTTATCTGTTACCAACGGGTATGGCGACCTTCATTGGTATTTGATCTTTCAGAATGCAGAAGCTTTCTCTCATTTGGAGCCTTTCAGCTGTTTTCAAGAATCGTGAACCGAATTGGATCAAATATCGATGTGATTTTAATCGGTAGGTTTATGGGGGCAGAAGCATTGGGGGTTTATAACCTTGTTTATCAAATCGTTACGATTCCGGTATTGAAAATCAATCCCATTATTACAAGGGTGGCCTTTCCCGTTTTTTCAAAAAATCAACAAAGTCATACTGCTTTAAATGATGGTTTCTTACACATGACAAAGCTTTTAAGTCTTGTTACTTTTCCGCTTTTAATGGGGCTAACGGCAGTTTCAAATGTTTTTATTCCTGCCATATTTGGTGAAAAATGGATGGATGCTGTTCCGATTTTGCAAATCATGTCGATCGTCGGCATTCTTCGGGTTTTGATGAACCCGAATGGCTCTATTATTCTTGCAAAAGGCAAAGCCAATATTGCGTTTTATTGGGACCTTGGTGTGCTAGTTCTTTATGGCTTATCGTTAAATTTTGCCGTTGCATCGAACAGCTTGAAGGTCGTTGCTTGGACTTATGTAATGGTAAGCATCGTGAACTTTCTAATTGGAAGGTGGTTATTAACATGGTTAATCCAGCTGCAATGGAAGCATTATCTGAAAACCATTATGGTTCCACTTTTATTCTCGATTCTAATAACAGCCATTGCGTATGTTACGAAAGTATTTAGCGCTTTGTTTTTTCAAACAACTGCCATTTTGCCGTTAACGATTTCAGTAGGATTTAGTGCTGGAGTATACTTGCTGCTTTTGTTAAAAGTGTATCCAAATTACTTCTTGAGGATTGTAAATAAACTAGCTAGAGGGCGATAAGAATGAAAGCATTATGGATTACAAGTGTGTATCCAAGTGGTTGTCAGCCAGGGAGCGGCGTCTTTCATGAAACGCAGGTGCAGGCGTTACACCGTTTGGGAGTAGAGGTTACGGTCATTAGCCCGGTACCACGCAGTCTGACATTTATTCGGAATTTTCGTAAAGCCGATAAGGCCAATAAACAAATCCCTGCGGTCTATGAGCGAAATGGAGTGAAGGTTTATCGGCCAAATTATTTAGCACTGCCCGGACAGCTTAGATGGGCGCAGCCAGACAGGCGGATTGCGGCAGCAGTTCTGAAGACCATAGAAGATTATGGGCTTGCTCCGGATTTAATTCATGCTCATTTTGCGATGCCATCTGGCGGGGCAGCAAGAATTGTTGCCTCTGAAAAAGGTCTGCCATGGATTTTAACGTTACACGGTAGTGATGTAAACGTATATCCGCATTACAGCTCTAGTGCAAAAAAGGCATTTCTTCAATCAGTCAATATGGCAGATTCGGTTTTAACGGTTGCCGAAAATTTACAAAGGAAAACGAAGGAGCTGGCAGGCAGGGAAAGTGCTGTACTCCCAATTGGGATTGATCTTTCCCAATTTCAGCAGCCGGAACAAACCAAGCAGCAAATGAGACGGCTGCTTGGGCTCCCTGAGGATAAAAAGATTATTACATTTGTTGGCAGGCTAACGGAAGCAAAAGGTGTATTTGAACTTGCCCAGACGCTTAAGTTTCTATCAAATGAAGTCGCCATTGTCTTCGTAGGGGACGGCCCCGCTAAAGATAAATTAAGCCGGAATCCGGAATTCAATAGCAGGCTTTTCATAACGGGGCAGGTTGCAAATGAAAGTGTGAGAGATTACTTGTTTGCTAGTGATTTATTTGCCCTTCCTTCCTATACGGAAGGAATGCCGACTGTAGTACTTGAAGCCATTGCTTTAAAAATCCCTGTTATTTGTACAGCGGTGGGCGGTGTCCCGGAATTATTTGGTGAACATCGTGATCTATTAATCGAGCCGAAGTCTGTATCAAGTCTAGTACAGAGAATTCAGGATGTATTAAACCGAAGTTTATATTCACCGAAAATTCTGCTGGATCTCTATGAGCAGGTACAACAAAATTATTATTCCCATAAGAACGCAATACAACTGAAAGAGAATTATAGAAACCTATTAAATTAAATGGAAGGATGATGAAAATTGAAGAAAGTTACGGTGGTTGGAACAGGTTATGTAGGTCTTGTATCGGGCACATGCTTTGCGGAAGCCGGCAACCAGGTTACTTGCTGTGATATTAATCAAATGAAAATTAATGATCTCCTGCAAGGCGTTATGCCGATTTATGAGCCTGGATTAAAAGAACTTGTCGATAAAAATGTAAAAAGGGGCACTCTTCATTTTACCTATCAAATTACCCAAGCCATTCAAGAAGCCGAGGTCATCTACATTGCGGTAGGAACTCCCATGACATCGTCGGGTAAAGCAGATCTTACCTATATTAAACAGGTGGCCAAAACCATTGGTGAAAATTTAAATGGTTATAAGGTAATTGTTACGAAAAGTACAGTGCCTGTTGGTACGGGGAAACTGATAAAATCTGTCATCCAAGAACATTCCTTTGAACAGATTCCTTTTGATATTGTAGCGAATCCTGAATTTTTACGTGAAGGTGATGCCATTAAGGATTCCATGAATATGGAACGTGCGGTAATTGGCGCAACCAGTGAAAAAGCGTTTCAAATTATTGCAGAGCTGCACCAGCCCTTTACATCCAATATCGTAAAAGCTTCTTTGGAAACAGCGGAATTAATAAAATATGCGGCAAATGCATTTTTAGCTACAAAGATCTCATTTATTAATGATATTGCTAATATTTGTGAACGTGTCGGGGCTGATGTCACCAAGGTTTCGGAAGGTATTGGGTTAGACAGCCGAATCGGCAATAAATTTTTACAGGCAGGAGTAGGCTTTGGCGGATCTTGTTTCCCAAAAGATACATCAGCTCTTCTACATATCGCGAAAGAGTGTGGATATGAATTTAATTTAATTAAGTCTGTAATTGAAACGAATGAGGGACAGCGGGTCCAATTAGTGAAAAAACTCGAGAAGGCTTTAGGAACCTTAAAAGGGAAGACGATTAGTATTTTAGGATTGGCCTTTAAACCAAATACAGACGATATCAGATCTTCACCGGCAATAGACATTATTCCATATTTAGCTGTTCATGGGGCAAATCTCCAAGCTTTCGATCCGATTGCCATTAAGGAAACGAAAAAGCAGCTGGGATACCAGTGTGCCTATTCTGAGAACATATATGAATCGATTCAAAATAGCGATGCCTGCGTGATTTTAACCGATTGGCAGGATGTCAAAGACTTGGATTTAATCAAAGTAAAGGAATTAATGAAACAGCCGCTTATTGTAGACGGAAGAAATGTCTTTGATTTGGAAACGATGAAAGATCTTGGTTTCACCTATCTTTCAGTTGGGAGGCCGGAAGTTCGACAGAAAACTGCCGCGTCAAAGTCACTTTAGGAGTTTTTCAAATGAAAAGATTTTATTTTGTGACAAGATCGAGATAAAAGGGAGAAAAAGGTTTTATGGAAGGTAATAACAGTGTTGCACGAGGAGTTGGTACGCCAGCTTTCCTAATGGTAAGACCTTATGTAGAAACGAACCGGCTGTTTTGTGGTGTGATGTTTTTATTAGTAGCGACCACCTTTCTCAATCAGTCTGTATTAAGTATTCATTTTGGTTTTTTTAGTTTGTTTTTATATCGATTGATATTGATCTCTGCGGCGACTCTCTTCATTGTTTCCATTGTAAAAGAAAAGAACCTCTCACAATATTGGAAGCAAATAAAAGTAAAAGAGGTTCTGCACTTTTTGATGTTTTGGCTTGTTTACGGAACCGTTTCGCTTTTATGGGCGAAATCATACGTTGATGGGATTAAGTATTTATTCCTGCTGGGGACGGGTATCTTATTTGTCTTTTTGGCAGTGTTTACGTTCACAAAAATATCTAGATTGCTCGTTTTTTATGGAATATGGCTATTCATGACACTGATTCTATTGTGTATTGGCTTAATCAATCATTTTACTCATATTCAGCTCCCAAGCTCAACGTTGTATGGAGGGCCGGAATATAAGTTGTCTTATCCAACTGCGGTGTTTTTTAATCAAAACGACTTTGCAACGTTTCTTACTATCTCGTTTTCTTTTTATGCAGCGGCAGCAAAAAATAGTCGGAATGTGTGGATTAAAACTTCAACAATACTACTTGGATTGTTATGTGTTTATATCATTTATTTAACTGAATCACGAGCTAGTTTGCTAGGGGTCTTCGTAGGTTTGATTTTCTATTTATTTATCCACCTGCCTTCCTATTTAAAGAAGGTGACATTGAACATCGGTTTGATTGCAATGGTTCTTTGTTCCGTGTTTTTTTTCAACAAGGTGTCAAATATCATTGCAGCGGATGATGGGCATTCATCGAATGTAGTAAGGCTGAATTTATTGAAAAATGCCTTCCACTTTATATTGGATACATTTGGATTTGGTGTAGGGGCGGGCAATATTCCATACTACTTGAAAAATGAAGCCATTTACGATACCAACCATGTTGTTGAAGTGCATAATTGGTTAATGGAAATTTTAGGTAATTTTGGGATTATTATATTTTTAGGTTATCTCTTTACGTATGTTTATCTATTTTGTTGCCTTTATAAAGCCTTCAAAAAAACGAGGGATGAGAAGGAAAAAGGAATCATTGAAGCATGCATGATTGGGCAAATTGCCTTCCTTATTTCCAGTATAAGTCCGAGCTCCGTAAGCAATCTATATTTCCATTGGGTTTTCCTGGGGTTTGTCATTGCTACGGTAAATGTATATAACAACAAAAGTAGAAAAATTAAGAGTGAAAATAAGCGAAGGAGTAAGCTTCGGAATGGAATTAATCGTTAATAGACTGGCACAAAGAAGTAAAAAATATCTTTTAATTTTAATAGCAATTCCAATTGTTCTCGGATTGGTGGGATGGTTACTTCCTGTTGGGAAAGAAGCAACCACGTATACTGCCGAAGCGACGCTTTCTTTAGGGAGTTATGATTATGATGATTTAAATAATTCCAAAAATGTAATGATTTTATTAACTAACCCTCCTTTCTATCGAGATAATTTATCAGATCTATCGAAAGAGGAACGGGCTGAGATTTTAAGCAAATTACAAGTAACGGCTGTAACGGATAAAATCATTAAACTTTCTTATACAGATTCTCCAAAAGAGAATGCAACTGAAGTAATAAACGATATTTCAAAGGCATTTTTAAAGATGGATCAATTACGTTTTCAAGAGAAAAAGAAAATCATTCAGGATTCCATTCAATCATTAAGCCAGGAGAAGGTCAGCGAAGATACAATAGTTGACCAACAACGCTTTCTTAATGAACTGAAAACGACACTTTTTGAAATTAAACCGGCGCTATTACTAGAATCTTCAGATCCAAGTGAGGTAATGACGGACAATAAGGCCCTCAACTCAAAGGAACGGGCGGTAGCAGGGATTTTAATTGGAATTACACTCGCTTGTGCTTGGGTTTTGATTCCTGAACTGGTTCGGGGACAGTCAGAATAAAGTGAAACTTCAATCAGTGGGGGTTTTTTTCATCCCCCACTGATTGTTAGTTGAACCAATCGGGCTTTTACGGGCAGTTGACCCCCACTTATGCTTCCTGTTTCCGCTAACCCTTGAAGTGGGGGTCTTACTGCCCGTTAATGCGGGATAAAAGGAGGATAACCTTATGATTCAAAAACAGCCAACTATTTCCATTATTACCCCGTCGTATAATGCCAGCAAATTTATCGATAAAACAATCGATTCTGTTTTAATGCAGACTTATCAAAATTGGGAAATGATTATTGTCGATGATTGCTCAACTGACGAAACACCGGATATATTAAACCGTTATGCTGAAGAGGATGAAAGAATACGAGTTATTTTTTCAAAAGAAAATAGTGGTGCTGCGATCGCCAGAAATCTTGCCTTACAGCATGCACAAGCAAGATATGTTGCTTTTTTAGATAGTGATGATTGTTGGAAACCAGATAAATTAGAGCGCCAGCTAACCTTTATGCAGAAAAATGACTATGCTTTCACTTTCACTGGGTACGAATTTATTAATAATGATGGTGTTCGTTTGAATAAATACGTATCAGCACCAGAAAAAATTACCTATGAGGATATGTTAAAGAATACAATTATCGGATGTCTAACGGTCATGATTGATCGCCGTAAAGTAGGCCGAATTCAAATGCCCAATATTCGAACAAGGCAGGATTTGGCAATGTGGCTTGCGATTTTAAAAAAGGGATTTAAAGCCTATGGATTAAATGAAAATTTAGCTGAGTATCGAATTGGAAATCCCTCGATTTCAAAAAACAAATGGAAAGCTGCCAAGATGAATTGGTTTGTGTATCGCAAGATTGAGAAGTTGAATTTTCTTAAAGCATTTTGGTGTTTCTCTCATTATGCTTATCATGCAGTAGTTAAAAGAATATAAAAGAGGTTTTGGATAAATGGAAAAAATTCATATTGTGGTAGCAACAGGGGAATGGGAAAATGATGGGCTCCGTTATCGAAGACATCGACTTGCAGAATTTTTGCAACAACAACCGGATACGAAAGAAGTGATTTGGGTTTGTCCAAGCCCAAATCGTAAGGAAGTTTCTGCAAAAACACTGTCAAACGGAATCGGACAATGGTCGGTACAAGATTTGCTGCCAAATAAGATGTTTCGGTTTGGACGCTATATGGATGGATTCTATAAATCAAAGTTGCTCCCTTTCCTTTCCTATTTAAAAAAATTCAAAGGACAGTATATGATCAATCTTTGGTACACCTTTCCCGGTTTCCCATTACTTTCAGATCTGTTTCCATGGGACAAGGTCATATATGATTGCAGTGATTTATGGGCTTCACCCATGAACGGGAAAAGTTCAGTCGTATCTACTCTTAGACAGAACATTATTGCAAAAGCAGAAAATCGGATTATTCAGAGGGCCGATACCATCTTTTGCACTTCTGAATATTTACGTGATCAAATGATAGAAAAAACAGGTTCGACTCAAAAAGTCTTTACATTTGAAAATGGGGTTGAATTCGAGCTATTTGCAAGCGAACATACTCAAGTTGAACATGTTCTTCCGGAAAACTTTAATGGCACTGTTTTGGGATTTATCGGGGGAATTAAACCGAAGCTTGATTTTGAGCTAATCCAGCAAGTGGCAAGAAAAAAGCGGGAGTGGCTATTTTTGTTCGTAGGTCCAGATGGAACAAATCAAGATTCTGATTTTAAAAAGTTACTAACGGAACAGAACGTATTATGGACCGGCAGTGTTTCTCCTGCTGATGTTCCGAAATATATGAATTTAATCGACATTGGGATCATGCCATATAAACCCTCCCAATACAATCAGGCCGTATTCCCATTGAAATTATTTGAATTTCTGGCAGCAGGTAAACCGGTTGTAGGGATTAATTTACCTTCTACCAAAAAGTATGTTCAAGAATCGGTTTATAGCTATATAGAAAACAATCAACCAAGTGAATTTATCTATGAATGTGAAAAATTAGCAAGTTATAAGAATCAAGATAACAATATGCTTATTCGCAAGCAGGTAGCGAAAGCGAAAAACTGGAGCGATGTATTCGAAAACATGCTTTCTTGTGTTTAGGTTTATTTTGGAAAAGGAGTGAGAGTAGTGAAGCAAATTCGTAAAGCAATTATTCCTGCGGCAGGATTGGGTACAAGATTTTTACCGGCTACAAAAGCTATGCCCAAGGAAATGCTTCCTATAGTGGACAAGCCAACTATCCAATATATCGTTGAGGAAGCAATGGAGTCTGGAATTGAAGATATAATTATTGTAACGGGAAAAGGAAAACGGGCAATTGAAGATCATTTTGACAACTCTTTTGAGTTAGAAGAAAACTTGGTTACAAAAGGGAAATTTGATCTTCTTGAAAAGGTAAAGGAATCATCAAAAGTTGATTTACATTATATTCGGCAGAAGGAACCAAAAGGACTCGGTCATGCCATCTGGTGTGCACGTAAATTTATCGGAGATGAACCATTTGCTGTTTTGCTGGGGGATGACATTGTACAAGCGGAAACTCCCTGCTTGAAACAAATGATCAATGTTTACAATAGAATTCAGACCTCTGTAATTGGTGTTCAAACCGTTTTAGAAAGCGAAACTTCTAGATACGGGATTATTGACCCATCAGAACAAGATGGTCTATTGTATCAAGTGAGGAATTTCGTGGAGAAGCCTTCCTTAGGATCAGCTCCTTCTAATTTAGCCATAATGGGTAGATATATTTTGACTCCTGAAATTTTTATGTTCCTAGATAAGCAAGAAGAAGGCGCTGGAGGTGAGATTCAATTAACTGATGCTATTCAGCAGCTCAACAAAATACAAAGGGTCTTTGCTTATGAATTTGAAGGAAAGAGATTTGATGTAGGAGATAAACTAGGGTTCATTCAAACAACGATTGAGATGGCTCTTCAAACGAATGAACTGCGATCAGAATTAATGACGTTTTTAGATGAAATTTTAATGAAGCAAAATTTAATGATTCCGAATGATTAATTTAACTTAATGGATGAACTCTCTTACATATAGGAGGGTTTTTTATTTTTGGGGCAAAAAAAAGAGTCACGCTAAATATTATTTGCATTAGATCCGCTTTTTTCGGGGAGCAAAAAAGGAGTAGTAAAAAATCTTACCAAAGCAAATCACCAGAAATAATTCGAACATACCATTAAGTAAATTTTGCATATTATTCCTCCCTATGGAAAGTTTGGTGAGAATGGGTATAAACTTAATACTGTTATGTCATTTGAACGCTTATGACTTTATCTATACTCTATATTCTAAATTGAAAATACTAAGGCATAGTTAAAGAGATGTAAATCTACTGTAAAAAAGAGACCATGAATCGTAAAAAAAATTTCTTATAATCATAAAAATGGAAGTATAAGGACGTGATTTAAATGTTCATTGCAGGGCAAAAGGAAATGCAGCAAATGGATCAATATACAATGGAAAAAATCGGGGTGCCTGGTATAATTTTAATGGAAAATGCTGGAGGGAGAGTAGTAGAAGAAATTCTCGCATGCACCCCATATGAAAATCCTAGAATTATTGTGCTTGCTGGGGGAGGAAATAATGGAGGAGACGGTTTTGTGATTGCCAGAAAACTGGTTGATGCAGGCCTGAAGCCGCTGCTCTGTTTGTTAGTAAAGCCTGAGAAAATAAAAGGTGATGCAAAAGTCCACTTTGATGTATACATGAATCGGAGGCTTCCAATTTTCTATTTACATGAAAATACGCAAGAGGCCCTTCGGATGAAGTTAGTTCAAGCTGACATTATCGTTGATGCGATTTTGGGAACGGGAGTGAACGGACCTGTTCGAGAGCCTTTCAATCAGGTTATTTCGATGGTAAATGAATTGTCCGATAAGAAATGGGTTATTGCAGTCGATATCCCTTCGGGGGTGAGCAGTGATACTGGAAAAGTAGAAGGAGCAGCAGTGAACGCTGCAAAAACAATAACCTTTGTTTTTCCGAAAAAGGGATTTTTCCTGCAAGACGGTCCCATGTATGTTGGTGCGTGGAAGGCAGTAGATATTTCCGTGCCTCCTTCGGCTTGTGAGGAATTGGGACTTGATATGCCAAGGCTAATTACAGAATCACTGGCTGAAGCTGCAGTGCCGGTGCGTCCGAAAAATGGTCATAAAGGAACATTTGGGCATGCACTTGTTCTAGGTGGATCTTGTCATTATGTGGGCGCGCCCATTTTTTCCGCCAAGGCTGCCCTCTATTCAGGGGCAGGATTGGTGACATTAGCCATTCCAGAATGCATTTACTCCATGGTGTCCGCACAGTGTCCGGAATCGTTAATGTTGCCATTATCTGCTGAAGATGGTCATTTCGCAGGCAGCTCCGTTGAAGAGATTAAGCCTCGTATGGGGTAGTTTGATAGTATTGCAATTGGTCCGGGAATTAGTAGATTTTCCAGAGGTGAAGAATGGGTAAAGAATATAATTGGCGGGTTAACAGGTCAACCGATTGTAGTTGATGCGGATGCACTTTACCTACTTCGGAACGAGTTAGAATTCGTTCGTGAATATAATGGAAATGTTATTTTTACTCCGCATCCGGGTGAAATGGCGAGTTTATTAAATTCTTCGGTAAAAGAAGTGGAAGCAAATCGGATAGGGACGGCTAAAAGTTTTGCAAAAGATTTTAATGTTTTCTTGTTATTGAAGGGGCATCGCACGGTGATTGCTAGTCCAGATGGCGAGATTTATATCAATCCGTACGGTCATGACGCTCTTGGGAAGGGCGGCAGTGGGGATGTGCTCACTGGGTTAATTGTTTCATTTCTCGCTCAAGGTGCTACGCCGCTAGCGGCAATGATTGCGGCAAGTTATTTACATGCAAAAGCTGGAGAAGAAAAAGCTAAAACTTTATCCCATTATGGAGTCATGCCTTTTGATATAGTAGATGGGGTTAGAGAGCTTTTAAATAGGTTTTAGCTCTCATCCCCTATTAATAATTTTTTTATTTCACAATCTAAAGCATCGTTTTTTGAATTAAGCCAATGACCAGGAATTATCAGATGTTTGCTGGTGCTGCTTTTTATATAACTGTAGATAATTTGGGCTTCATCGATTTCATCTTTACTGATTTTGTGGGATTCATCTGAATCTCCCTTTTGAAAATAAGTCAAAATGTCTTTTTTAATGAGTGGACAAAGTTCAATTATGCTCGCAACGATATATTTGTCACTGTAAAGAACTCTGTTTCCTTTAATAAGAAAAAGCTTTAATGTGCGATCCTGTAAATATTCGATTACAGCAATATTTTTATTTGCTTCCGTAAATTCGATTACTTTTTCTTTATTTAAAATAAAATTGATGGAATCTATAAAATCCCGATATTTCGAGGCCGTTTCAAAGTCGAAATTTTCGGATGCCTGGGCCATTTTTTCATTCATTTCTCCCAGAATGCTTAGGTCAGTGCCATTTAATAAAGCAATGATGTCATTTATGCTGTTATTGTATTGTTCAAGGGCTGTGGGATGCCCGAGACAAATGCCATTACATAAACCTAATGAATAGTTCAGGCAAGGTTCGTTCCTTTTGGTTAGATTCGTACACAAGATTTTCTTAAATTCTTTTAAGTTTGAGATTGCTTTTTCAACAGTGTACTTGTTGATGTATGGCCCGAAATATAGGTGTTTGTGATTGAAGATTAGATTATGCGTAACATCTATACTCGGAACTTTCTTATCCGTTTTAATCACAATATAGGTATAGGATCGCGGGTTTTTCATTTTTCGATTAAAAAATGGCTTTATTTCCTTGATTAAATGACATTCGAGCATAAAAGCTTCGAATTCAGTGTCGGTAAGGATATAGTCAAGATCCTTTATGTTATTTTTTAGTTTTACAATTTTTTGTGAATGGGCTTTTGAGTTTTGGAAATAAGATTGAACACGGCGTTTCAGGTTTTTTGCCTTTCCAACATATATAATATTGCCGTGGGAATCTTTCATGAGATAGACTCCTGGAGATGTTGGGAGGCTTTTGATTTTATCTTTTAAAATTACGATCTCCACCGTTCACATGAAAATATTCTTTATTATTCTAGCACAAGATTTTTAGGAGTGATTTGATATTTATACGATTACCTTATTCATTTTAGCAGGGATTGCAGAAATCGGGGGAGGTTATCTGATCTGGCTTTGGCTGCGCGATGGCAAGCCTTTTTGGTATGGGATTATTGGCGGGATTGTTTTAATTCTTTATGGTATCATCCCGACGCTTCAGAAGTTTCCTTCATTTGGGAGAGTGTATGCTGCCTATGGCGGTGTTTTCATTATTCTATCTGTATTGTGGGGATGGGGTATGGATAAGAAAACCCCGGATACCTATGATTGGATTGGTGCGGTAATATGTATAATTGGGGTATCTGTTATGCTTTGGGGGCCGAGACACTAACAGTCGTCTAATTTAGGTATAGGGCAAACTTTGTTGAATAAGATTTAGGACAATACGCGTGAAGAGCCATAAAGAAATGCCCCAAAAAAGGATTTTAAGGACAAAACACGTAAAGAGCCAAGTAGAAATGTCCTAAAAAAAGATTTTAAGGACTAAACTCGTGAAGAAACTTGATAAAATGTCTTTAATGAATGGATTCATAGCTTTTCCATGCCTGTAATTAATACATATTCTTAATAAACCATTAGGAGTAAAACCATGAAAGAACATTTATATGACAAACAACTGAACATTAAGACCGGTGCGGTTCAAATGACTCCCACGAAATCATTTCATTATCATCGATACGAGCCAACTCCTTATCAAGCACTAGAAACATTTTTTGGCCAATATAAATTAAAAAGCAGTGATCGGGTTGTAGACTTTGGTTGTGGAAAAGGGAGGCTTCTTTTTTTCACCCATCATTTATTCCATTCAACGGTAATCGGCGTTGAAATGAACGAGGGATTATTTCAGGAGGCCATTGCGAATCGAGAGCGTTATTTGCAAAAAGCAAAACTGCGGACCGAAAAAATTCAGTTCCATTGCTGTTTTGCTGAAGAATACCAGATTAACCCATTAGACAATTGCTTTTATTTCTTTAATCCCTTTACGATTCAAATTTTCATCAAAATCGTAAATAATGTCTTACTTTCAGCAGAAAAATCACTGCGTGAAATCGATTTAGTTCTATATTATCCATCGGAAAACTATATTTACTATCTCGAAAACCATACCCCATTTGAACTCCAGGAGGAAATCGTACTACCGGGGCTTTTCGAACACAATCCGAATGAGCGATTTCTGATCTATCGGCTTAGAAAAATTAATTCTTGAAACCTTCCAAATATTAGAATAATCTTTAATTAATACTTCAATCGTTTGGCAGAAAGGAGTTTCATGTGAAAGGTCAATTAAAAATAATTACCGCTATGCTCATTTGGGGGAGTCTTGGCATTTTTGTGAAAAATATTAATCTATCCTCAAGTGAAATTGCACTCTTGCGAGGAATCATTGGTAGTATATTTCTTATTTTTTTCTTAGTGATTGCTAAACAGAAGCCCTCCATTCAAGCGGTTAAAAAGAATCTTATGCTTTTGATTTTTTCCGGAGCGGCCATCGGCTTTAATTGGATCCTTTTGTTTCAATCTTATCGCTATACAACCGTCTCTAATGCAACCTTAAGCTATTATTTTGCACCAGTTTTTGTCATGGCTTTATCTCCTTTTGTATTAAAGGAAAGACTGACTCCTGCTAAGGTGGGCTGCATCATCACGGCCATGATTGGCTTGTTCCTTGTAGTAAATATTGGGGGAGCTGATAGCGGGGAGAATTACCACCATGTGACTGGAATTCTTTACGGTCTATCAGCAGCAGCCTTATATGCGAGTGTGGTATTAATCAATAAGTTTATTAAAAACTTGTCTGGCTTTGAAACTACATTCGTTCAGTTACTCGTTGCATCTATAGTCCTTTTTCCATATGTTTTCCTAAAGGATCATTTGAATTTTTCTGGTATTACTTCAAATTCGATTGTATTTATTATCATCATTGGGATTATCCATACGGGGATTGCTTATTTCCTTTACTTTACGTCCATTAAAGAATTAAAGGGCCAAAGGATTGCCGTATTAAGCTATATTGATCCGATTTCAGCAGTAATATTTGCAGCGATTTTCTTAGGGGAAGGCATCGGCCTCATGCAAATGGTTGGCGGAATCCTGATCCTTGGTTCAACCTTCCTAAGTGAAAGAATCGAAATTCAGATTCAAAAGATTCATAACAGTAAGGCTTAAAGATTGGAGGAGCTTAAAATGGCAAGAAAAGCGTATAATGCTGAGGGTGCGGCAGCAATCGGTCCTTATTCACATGCTGTTGAGTCAGGTGACTTGATCTATCTTTCGGGTCAAACGCCAATTGACTCCGCAACAGGCGAATTGGTCAAAGGTGGTATTGGGGAGCAAACAAGACAATGCTTTTTGAATTTATTCAAGGTTCTCGAGGCTGCAGACTTAACGCCGGATGATGTGATTAAGGTGAATGTTTATTTAACTGATATGAAAAATTTTAAGGCAATGAACGAAGTATACGGAACACAGTTCAGCCAACCGTTTCCGGCAAGAACGACAGTCGCCGTTGCTGCCCTGCCGCTTGATGCAGAGGTTGAAATTGAATTGATTGCAAAGAAATCATAAGGTATGCTCTAAGTTTTGGGTGCAACATAACAATTCACCTTAAATACGAGAGCTAATCACAAGTAAATTTACGCTCATTTCACGCTTTGAATATCAACAAAAAAGGGCTTTGGACATTCCAAAGCTCATTTTTTGCCTGAATACATAACTAAATAAGGGAGTGACTGCATTGATCAAGTTTTTTGAGTATAACTGGCAAATAAGAGATGAATGGTTTGATTGGTGTAAGCAACTGCCGATAGAAGAATTGTTAAAGGAACGCAGTGGTGGAGTAGGGAGTATTTTATATACTCTTTTTCATATTATTGATGTGGAATATAGTTGGCTTCGTGGCAGTCAAGGTAAAGAAGATGTGGCAGTTCGGTTTGTTGATTATAATACACTTGATAAAGTTAAATTACTATCAGATTCGTATCGAAAAGAAATAGTTGAATTTTTAAAAATAGATTTTGCCAAATTAAAACAGAAACTTGTTAGTGTTCCTTGGGATGAACATACATATACATTTGATGAAATCCTACATCATATCATTTCTCACGAGATCCATCACATTGGTCAACTTTCCATTTGGGCAAAAGAATTAAAACTTAGTCCTGTTCCTGCTAACTTTATAGGGAGAGAGTTAAAATCTATCCATTCTTATTGAGGTAACGGCTACCTCCCTTGATATGATAAACTGTAATGGACTAAATATAGAACTATATAAGAGGTGGCAGAAGTGAAAACAGTCGTAGTAATCGGTGGCGGTATTACGGGGTTATCGGCCATATATGAATTACATAAATGGAAGAAGGCGAATGGGGCAGATGTCAGGCTGATTCTGATAGAAGCTTCCAATCAGCTTGGAGGGAAAATCCGAACCGTCAAACAAGATGGATTTGTAATGGAAGCAGGAGCGGATTCCATTGTCGCCCGTAAAATGGAGAACATAACGGTGATCGAAGAACTTGAGATGGAAAAAGAAGTGGTTTATAATGCGACAGGTATTTCCTTTATTTACAGTGATGGAGAATTGAATCCAATTCCAGAGGATGCAGTGTTTGGAATTCCGGCAAGCATTGAATCGCTGGCGAAGAGCACGCTCGTTTCTGCAGATGGAAAAGTGGCAGCACTAAAGGATTTTTATACAAAAAATGAAACATTTACAAAAAATGACTCCATCGGATCCTTTCTTGAGCATTTCTTAGGAACAGAATTGGTTGAAAAACAAATTGCCCCAGTCCTCTCCGGCGTCTATTCCGGAAAACTCAGTGACTTAACGATCAAATCTACTCTTCCATATTTGATTGATTATAAGGAAAAATACGGAAGCATCATAAAAGGACTTGAAGCTAATAAACAAAAATTTAAAGGCGGAGAAAGGAAGTTTCTTTCTTTTCAAAATGGTTTAGGTTCACTGATTGACGCGTATGAGCAAAAGCTGGATGAAGCTGAAATTTTAAAAAATACAAAAGTCAATAAAATTGAAAAAGAGGGCAGCCGTTATCAGTTGTTTCTGAACAATGAGGAAATTATCGAAGCGGATTACATCTTGCTAAGTATTCCAAATACGGCTGCTGAATCGTTAATCGATGACCAGGATCTTCAAAGCAGGTTTTCAGGATTGAAAAATAGTTCGTTAATTAGTGCGTATCTTGGCTTTGATGTACCCGACAGTGTACTTCCAGCGGATGGAACGGGATTTATCACTGCAAATACGGATGAATTATCCTGCAATGCCTGTACGTGGACAAGCCGGAAATGGGACCACACTTCAAAATCCGGAAACCTGTTGGTCAGACTCTTTTATAAAAGCAGTCATCCTTCATTTGCTTCTTTAGAGGAAATGGATGAAGAAGAATTACTAGAGGTTGCGCTTGGCGACATTCGCAAAAGCCTTGGAATTCAAGCAAAGCCAGTTGCCAATGAAATCACCAAATGGACCGATCAAATGCCGAATTATTTAATTACCCATCCAAAAAGTGTTGAAGCACTTGAAAGCAAAATGGCGGCTGATTACCCTGGAATCATCCTTGCCGGTTGTTCTTATTATGGTGTGGGAATCCCTGACTGTATCGAAAATGGGGTGGATTCGGCAAGGAAAATCATTCAAATGTTTTAATATTGAAGAGGATAGCTGATGTGTTTAGCTATCCTTTTTCTTTTTTCTAGGCTTTGTAAAAGACAATGTTGATTTTTAAACAAAGTTGATTGGAGCGGAAGATGCGAGACTCCTCGAAAATGCTAACGCATTTTCTTCGTGCGTGGGTGGATTCAAGGATGTCATTCAATGTCCTGCGGGAGCAGCGGGACAGGTGAGACCCCACAGTCGCTAAAGCGCCGAGGATGCTCACCGCCCGCCCCGCGGAAAGAGAGCATCCTGGAGCGGAAATCAACAACCAAGTATAACACAGCCTCTAAAAAAGAAATCTATTAAGTACTTTTTCCTTTCACCCTATGAATTTGGCTAAATATGTATTTTAACGGTTGCGGAGTAATAAAATAATAAAAAATTATGATGGAGGGGGTGGTCCATGGCGAGCGGGACCTAAGGTAATTTACTATTTAAAGGGCATTATATTTTCTCATTGTTAAACTATTTTTTGATGTTAATTGGTTGTTAGCTTTCTAGAATCTTTTAACAGGAGGAATTAACATGAAGAAATATCTGCAGAGAATTGGTCGTTCCTTAATGTTACCTGTTGCTGTATTGCCGGCCGCAGCCATCCTCATGGGGATTGGCTATTGGATTGACCCAACCGGATGGGGGGCTGGCAGTCCAGTAGCGGCTTTCTTAATTAAAGCAGGAGGCTCAATCATCGATCATATCCCGATTCTTTTTGCCGTTGGAGTTGCATTGGGCATGGCAAAGGAGAGGGATGGTTCGGCGGCACTAAGCGGCTTGGTAGCTTACCTGGTCGTGACCACCTTGCTTTCAAGCAGTTCTGTTGCGATGTTACAAGGTATTGACGCAGCTAAAGTCGACCCTGCTTTTGGAAAAATCGAAAATGCCTTTGTTGGGATTCTCTCAGGTCTTGTCGCTGCCCGTACGTATAATCGTTTTAGCCATGTAAAATTACCGGATGCACTAGCCTTTTTTAGTGGTAAACGGCTCGTGCCGATCATGACCTCACTTGCCATGTTGCTCATTTCCCTCGTACTTTATTTTGTCTGGCCAGTAATTTTTACCGGTCTGGTTTCCTTCGGTGAAGCGATTAGTAAATTAGGTGCTCTTGGTGCTGGTCTATATGGATTCTTCAACCGATTATTAATTCCACTAGGATTACATCACGCCTTAAATATGGTCTTTTGGTTTGATATTGCCGGAATTAACGATATTGGGAACTTCTGGGCGAGTAAAGGGGTTAAAGGTGTTACCGGTATGTATCAAGCAGGCTTCTTCCCTGTAATGATGTTTGGTTTGCCTGCTGCAGGGCTCGCCATGTATCATACGGCAAAAACGAAGCATAAGAAACAAGTTGCCTCTTTAATGATGGCAGCAGGATTTGCTTCCTTTTTTACAGGAGTGACAGAACCAGTTGAATTTGCTTTTATGTTTGTCGCACCGGTCCTTTATTTGGTTCATGCTGTATTAACGGGTATATCTTTAGCCGTAGCAGCTTTATTCCATTGGACCGCCGGATTTGGCTTCAGCGCTGGATTGATTGACTTTGTTTTAAGCTTGAAAATTCCAATCGCCAATCAACCGTATATGCTCCTTGTCCAGGGGTTAGTTTTTGCCGTCATTTACTATTTCTTATTCCGCTTTATCATCGTGAAATTTAATTTGATGACACCTGGAAGAGAAGAGGATTTAGATGAAGAAGCCGTTGGGTCCGTTATAAGCGGAGGGAAATTTGCAGAGCTTGCAGCCAAAATTTATGAAGGCTTGGGTGGAGATGCAAATGTATCTTCTGTTGAAAATTGTGTAACCCGATTAAGAGTTGAAGTAAAAGATATGAGTGCTGTGGATCAAAACAAGATTAAGGCAACGGGTGTTCCGGGTGTGATAGTTGTTGGGCCGCAAAACATTCATGTAGTGGTTGGAACTCAAGTGCAATTTGTGGCTGATGAAATCGATAAATTGAGGAAATAAGATGATAAGGGTGTCCCGAAAGGAATTTTGGGACACTTATTTTTTATAGATTGCTAGATGATATATGTGTTATTGTAGTTTTTACTAGTTGTTAAAATATTCCTTTTTGTTATATGGGGAGGTGCTTCAACATAATAAAATTTGATTTTTCCTTTTCTATGGTCGGTTTATTAATGGGAGCAGTGTCATGGGCTATCATTGTCACCATTGCCTTGCAAATGTATAAAAAACGGACTGTTAAGCCAACGAAATGGAAAGCGATTGTTGCCATCGTTATCGGTATTTTTTCGTTTACGATTAATTGGAATATGTCTGGGACGCAGATTAAGTTTCCAATTTTGCCGCTTGGGGTGTGGATTTTATACTGGATATTAAAAGGAAGGGGGGATTCCTGGACGATTTATCGTCATTTTGCTTGGCTGGGGTTTTGGGCGAATTTTATATTTTTACTTACATCTTTTGTTGCCATCCCTGTTCAGCAAATGTTATATCCTCAAAAAGAGGTATCAACCTATATTTCCAATATTAATCAGGCTTCGCTGGTTAAAATTTATTCCCCAGCAAAAGATGATTCTCTAAATAAGGAGAACTTACAAAAGCAGCTTGATACTATGACACAAGAACCTCTCTATAGTGAAGAATGGTTTTATTCCAACATGGATACAAAGAAAAAATATGAAAGATTTCCTTACCAGCTTATTGGCTCCTCACCTAAGTTTGGCAGCGGCTTGAAAGTAATAGTTTATGTTAAAAATGAAGGTAAAGGATTACTAATTGTTACACCGAATGAACAGCTTTATTTTCGCTCCCAAAATTCGTTGTTAGAAAGGGGGAATTAAGTTGTTGAAAAAAAGTTTATGGGTAGCTGGAAGTCTAGTCTTATTAGTCTTCGCAGCTGTCATGGTTTATGGGTATTACTTTCAAATTCTAAGCCCATTCCCTGCAAAAAAACAATTAATTAGCGAGATTAATAAGCTTTTCCCCGAAGCTGCGGCAAGCAAGATTCAAGATACAATCACCCTTGATAAAAAACATGTATTTGTGCCGTATATATCAAAAGGAGACAAATACGGTGCAAGTTCATGGGCGTGGAATCAGCGTAAATGGGAACTTGAATCGATCAATACAACAGGTGAACCACAATTATGGAAAATTAACCTCGAAGACCCGTCAACGTACTATTTTACTTGGAATATGGATCCGGATAGTAAATTGAGTGATGGTAAGTTTTATATGTTGAGAGACAGGGGATTTTTTATAACAGACGGGAAAGAACATTATTTACCTAGGATTCAAATGGAGAAGAACATCTCATTCCAGACCAAACCATATGGGGTGTTGAAAATCCCAAGGGAATGGGTGGTAGTATTGAATTCATTTATTGACCAGGGTACATCTAAAAATGATCAGCTGAATTTTGGCTGGGTTCCCTATGATTCTAATAACAAGGTGCTGTCTCCTAAAGATCTAATCGGTAATGGATTTTCAAATTATGGAGATCACATTGAAATGGTAAGATTTTTGGCTAAAGATGAAATCGAATGAGGAACAGGACTTGAGAACCTGTTTCTTTTTTTAAGCCTCATCAGCGCGAAGAAATTGACTCCAATCACTGTGGAAATTCTGAAATCAAAATAGCTATACTTATGCGGTACTGCATAGAAAAAGAAATTCCCCATATTTTGAGGGGAATTTCTTTGCTTTAATCTACCTTTTGAAATAAATAAAAAACGTATCCATAATACTCATGATAGTTTTGATATAAATCGATTTCCTGTTGGATATGGTTAATTACTTTTAGAGCATCCTCATGGTCTTTGTATTTTTCACGAAGCAATGAGAGCCGTTCTTCCAAAGGAGTATAGTAATCTTCCCACCAAGCGGACTCAGGTAAAACAAATTAATGAGTCGATATCCCAGCGACTTAGCCAATTGTACATTCGAGTCAATGGTACCCGCTCCAGGATAGGCTTCGTCCCAAAAATCTCTTGCTTCCTTTGGGGCATTGTCTTTCAACCAGGTAAATTCCGTAACGGCCACAATCCCATCCTGTTTAACAAACCGTTTCCATTCCTTTAATCCCTTTTCAAAACCAATAATGTAAATGGCTCCTTCCGACCAAATTACATCGAATTTTTCCTCTTCGAATGGAAGATTGCACATATCAGCTTTTTGAGGGTCAATTTTTTTTTGAAAATCCTTGTTGTTCAGCACGCACAGAAAGGACCTTCAAAAAATCTTCATTTAAATCAGCAGCTAAAATACTGCCGTCCGTTATACCGGCAAGCTCAATCGTTTGCATACCAGGACCACAGCCAATATCTAAAATTACGGGTTGAGAAACATACTGTTCAATTAATTGATAGGCTTTTCTAGTAGACTCATTATTTCCAGGACCTTCTCTAGGAATATCTCTGTGTATTTCAAAAAAATCTTCATTTCTGACTCTCCAATCGTTTACACTTATTTTACAATGGGTGTCCGAAATAATGACGGATTCTATCTAAAATCGTTCAAGGATTTTTCTAGTAAAAAAGCAATTATGCATTTTTACATATATTATTTAATTATGCATAACTAAGGGGCTCGAAATATAAAATGTTTTCTGAAAAGTCAGTCACTTATTACTTTCTTGGGATTGGCACAAAAATTGCATTTTTATTTTTAGGCTGTGTTAAAGGACATTGTTGATTTTGAACAACGTTGATTGGTGCCTGGAGCGGAAATCAACAACTAGGTTTAACAGAGCCTATTTTTAAAAAGGAGGAATGATAGATGCAAAAACCCGTTCAATTACAACGGTCGTTAACTTTCTTTCATCTTGTATTGTTAGGCCTTGCTTACATGGCTCCATTGACCGTCTTTTCCACCTTCGGAATTGTTGAGTCCATTTCGAAAGGTGCAACACCCTCTGCTTACATAGTTGCCCTTATTGCCATGCTGTTTACCGCTTACAGCTATGGAAGAATGGGAAAGGTTTTTCCGATTGCAGGTTCTGCTTATTCCTACACACAAAAATCGATCAGCTCACACCTAGGCTTCATGGTTGGCTGGGTTATTCTAATGGATTATTTATTTATCCCGATGATTAACTTTCTCATCATAGCTCTTTACTTGACAGATTATTTTCCGTCCATTCCCTTTAGTGTCTGGATAATTAGTATGATTGTTCTTGTAACCGTCTTCAATGTGATTGGTACGAAGGTAACGGTGACCATGAACATGCTTCTTCTCGGATTCCAATACCTCGTACTGATTTTTTTCGTTATCCTAAGTGTAAAGGCTCTTTTAGGTGGAACAGGGCAAGGAACGTTGTTCTCAGTAACACCATTTGCGACTGAACATACTTCATTGATTGCCGTATTTTCAGGGGCATCGATTCTCTGTTTATCGTTTTTAGGGTTCGATGCCTTAACGACGTTTGCCGAAGAAACGATTAAACCGGAAAAAACGATCCCGAAGGCCATCATGTTTGTAACACTTTTTGCCGGAGCTTGTTTTATCTTCATTTCATATCTTTCACATTTAATTCACCCAGATTTTACTTCATACAAAAATCTTGATACGGCTGCGATTGAAGTAGCAAAATTGATTGGCGGAACCTTTTTTAATGCACTTTTTATCGCTGCAATGGTCGTTTGTGCATTTACCTCTGCAATGGCTTCCCATGCGAGTGTATCAAGAATTTTATTCGCAATGGGCAGAGATTCCGTTATTCCGAAAAAGTTTTTTGCTTATATCCATCCAAAATTTAAAACACCTGTTAACAATATTGTCTTAGTGAGTATTTTTGCCTTAGCGGCGTTGTTTACTGACCTTGTCACAATTACTTCCTTTATCAATTTTGGGGCCTTAATCGCTTTTACCTTTGTAAATTTAAGTGTAATTGCTCATTATTTTATAAAAGGGAAGCAAAGGTCGTTAAAAGGAATTGTATTGTATTTGATTGTTCCACTAATTGGAGCCGTCATTTCGATAAAACTATGGAGTGATTTGGATAGTAAATCAATGACTTTAGGAGGAATTTGGACTGCTGTAGGGATTGCCTATCTGGCATATAAAACAAAATTATTCCGTGTTCAGCCGCCACAACTTGATTTTACTGAAGATTCTAGCAATGATTTAACTATATAGGGAGAGATAGAAATTGGAACTTAAAGCAGACATTGTGATTCGTGGGAACGCAGTTTTCACAGGTACCTCAGATGTACCGGTACCAGCGTCCATCCTCATAAAAGAAAATAAAATTGTTAAAGTCATAGAATCAGAGGATGTTTCTGATTATATTGATCATCAGACGAAGATTTACGATTTTGAAGATCAATTAATTATGCCTGGTTTTCATGACTTTCATATTCATCTCCTAATGGGAGGTTTATTGAATGATAGTGTCAGACTTCATTTAGCCAGATCGGCAAAGGAAGCGGCGCAGATGGTTAAAGAATATGCCGATTCAAAAAATGATGATCCCTTTGTTATTGGCTGCAGCTGGGAGCAGAATGAATGGGACGAAGGGGAACCACATCGATTCTATTTGGACGAGGTTATTCCAGATCGCCCAGTCCTTCTGTATCAAGCAGAATTCCATAGTGCCTGGGTGAATTCAAAGGCACTGGAATTAGCGGGTATCGATCGATATACGGAAAATCCGCCATATGGGGAAATCGTTAAAGATGAAAACGGTGAGCCGACTGGATTATTACTAGAACATGCTGTTGGACTTGTTACGAAGGTACTGCCGATTAGTCTCGAAGTAAAAGAGAAGCTGCTAAATAACTTTTTATCGGAGGCCGTAAAATGCGGGGTGACTTCGGTACATGACTTATTGCGGATTCCGGAAATGAGTACAGAAGAAGCAGAACTCTACGCCGGCTATGAAATAGAAGGAAAACTGACGACACGGGTTCATTTCGTTGCTCCGTTAAACGGTGATCTGGAGCTCGCTAAAAGTTTACGAGAAAAATATAAAAGTAATATGGTTCAATTCTGCGGTTTTAAGCAGTTTGCTGATGGCGTAACCACCAGCTATACTGCTTATTTGCTAGAACCTTATACCAATAATCCGGAAACCAAAGGGAGCACGGTTTTTCCGGAGGAAACAATTAAAAGGTGGACAGTTGAGGCGGATAAGGAAGGGTTCCGGGTGCGGTTCCATTGTATTGGGGATGGCGCTGTTCAATTGGCTTTGGATTCATTTGAAGCAGCACAAAAGGAAAATGGGGAAAGAGATTCCCGCCATGCGATTGAGCATGTGGAAATGATTGATCCGAATGATATTGAACGTTTTCATCAATTAGGTGTGATTGCCTCCGTACAGCCAGAGCATATTAATGTGACAGCAAGAGATGTTTATGAGGAATTAATTGGGCCGGAAAGAATGAAACATAATTATTTATTAAAGACGATGCTGGATCAGGGTACAAAGGTTATTTTTGGCACGGATTATCCTGTCGTTAAATTGGATCCGTTTCCAGGAATCTATCGCGCGGTTACTAGATTGGATGATGATGGAGTAGTGTGGGATGGGAAGGAGAGAATTTCTCTAAAGGATGCACTCCTTTCCTATACGTCTGTACCAGCATATGGCTCATTCCGTGAACATGAACTTGGGACGATAGAAGCTGGTAAATTAGCAGATATTATTGTCCTTGACCGGAATCTATTTGAGGTTCCGTATGAGGAAATCAAAAATACAAAAGTAGTTTTTACCATGGTTGACGGAAAGGTTGTCCATGAAATAGTTGAGGAGGTTTCTTTATGAGTACTGTGAAAATTGGATTGGTGCAAATGACGTGTGATGAGAGAGTCGAAATCAATATCGAAAAGGCAAAAGCAAAGGTGAGGGAAGCAGCAGCCCAAGGTGCAAACATTGTCTGTTTGCAGGAACTCTATCATGCGCAATATTTTGCCCAGACAGTTTCGCTGGATCATTATCAGTTAGCTATCCCCCATGATCATGAAGCGATTGTGGAAATGCAGGAGCTTGCCAGAGAACTTGGAGTCGTGTTAATTGTCCCATTCTATGAATGGGCGGCAAAAGGAGTTTATTTTAATAGTGCAGCAGTTTTTGATGAAGCAGGCAATCATTTAGGAACAACCCGAAAAAATCATATTCCGGATGGTCCGCAATATCATGAAAAGTATTATTTTACACCGGGAGATACTGGTTACCCGGTATATGATACGAAATTTGGAAAAATCGGGATCGGTATTTGTTGGGACGAGTGGTTTCCTGAAGTTGCTAGGATTTTGACATTGAAGGGTGCGGATATCCTTTTCTATCCATCTGCAATCGGATCCGAGCCGGATCATCCGGAGCTTTCGACAAGGACTGCATGGACGAAGGCGATTTCCGCACATGGAATTCATAATGGTGTCTTTGTTGCTGCAGTCAACCGGGTTGGCCAAGAAAAAGACATGAACTTTTACGGGGGCAGCTTCATCAGCAACCCGATGGGAGAAATCATCCTTTCCTTGGATGAACAAGAAGGAATACTAGTTCAAAGCATCAATTTAAAAGAAATCGAATTTGCCAGAAACCTATTACAGTTTTTACGAGATCGACGAACCGATACTTATGGGCCGATTCTTGAAAAGTCATTGGTGCCTGTCACCACTCGAAATTTGTAGGTTTATGTCAAAAAAATCCCCCTTGGCAAAGGGGGATTTTTCAATTTGGATTCCGATTATATAGAACAATAAGCAGGATTAGCATGACAATATCCAAGCGTGCATTGAAGGCAAACTGTAAAATACTTGTGTGGATAGTTGGTACTTTGGTTAGAATGATAGCAGCGATCATGATAGCGATTAACGGAATCACTGCATTTCGAACGCTCTTGTTGAGCATGATTAGGATCCCGCAGACAATCTCAAGGAGAATAACAGTGTTCAGTAGAATATACGGATAAGGCAAGCCTAATCCGATAAAATGATTGGCTAAGTCTGTATTCAGTAATTTCATAAAACCGGAAGTAATAAATACGTAGGCGACAGCATAACGAATAAGTTTAAAGGTTGTAAATGAACGAAACATGGCAATCCCCCTTTATAAAAGGGTATGCAATAAGGAGGACAAACCATTACAGAAAAATTATTTGAATGATTTCTGATCATACTGGAGTGAAAAAAGTTGAAGAATGAGAAGAAATGGGTTATTTTTTAACATTAACAAAGGAATAATAAAAGATTTTAAAAAAACATGAGGCGACATACGTTAGGAAAAGAACATTCAGAAATTGGTGCAAGCCCCTATCCCTCCTTAGAAATCTATCTTTATAGTTTCATTTTAACCAGAAAATGCAAATTAATAATCAAAGCAATGTAAATATTTGGTTAAGTTTAGCTGAGGATAGGAAAATAAATTGATTGAGAGGACCCAGAGAAGGATGAATATTCTGTCTTCTTTAATATATACCTTATTCATTAGTTTTATAGAACTGTTATATCTTGTAGGAGCTATAATTGTTGTCGGTTTGATCCTTGGGATACTTGAGAAATACTCGAACAAATTTTTGATTCGGACTTTTGGAGTAAGAGGTGTGCTTTGGACAGCCTGGATTGGTACACCGATTCATGAACTCGGTCATCTAATCATGTGCTTTATATGGGGGCACAAAGTGTCTAGAGTGAAATTCCTGCAGTTTAATAGCCCGGATGGTGTCCTAGGATATGTAGAGCACTATTACAATCGCGATAGTACCTATCAACAGATAGGGAACTTTTTTATTGGTTTAGGGCCAATCTTTAGCGGTATTGGTTCCTTGCTTTTGGGAATGTACCTTTTGCTGCCGCAATCCTTTGACGCCGTAAGATCTGAAATACATTTGCATGTTTCTTTTGAAACCATAGACGTAAATGTTTTAAAAGCAGTAGGAGCTTCCGTTATTGCAATCATCAAAAGTATTTTTACTCCTGAAAATTTAATCAATCCATTGTTTTGGATTTTCCTAGTTCTTGCTGTCTGTATTTCCGGGCATATTGGCTTAAGTAGGGCAGATATCCAAAATTTAACAAAAGGACTTCTAATGATCTTCTTTGTATTAGTTTTAGTTAATTTTGCTGCAGGAATTTTACAGATGGATACGTTTACAATTATTAGCAGAATCTCAGAATACAATGCCTATGTGCTTGCATTCTCAAGTATCGCCGTAATCCTTTCACTTCTAACCTTTTTGCTCAGTTTCGCTCTTTATAGAAGTTTCATTTACGCGAGGAAGATTTAAATTAGAAAACAGTTGTGGGAACTTTTTCAGAATTATCAATTGTTTTTACTATCATCCAAGGCTTATACTTTATACAAGTTGCTATTTTAGGCTTTCGGGAGTGAAAAATTTTGCAAAAAGAAGAAAAAAGCATTGTTTTAATCGGTTTTATGGGTGCTGGAAAAACCACGGTTGGAAAAATCCTAGCTGAAAAATTGAATCGGGAATTTATTGATATAGATGAAGAAATCGAGAATGAATTCAATCTACCTGTATCGCAAATATTCAAGCAATATGGAGAGAGTACCTTTCGTTCAAAAGAAAAAAGTCTTATCACGGAAAAATGTAATCTGGGCAGACAGATTATTTCGGTTGGAGGTGGGGCATTCCTGCAAGAGGAAATCCGTAAAATCTGTTTA
Source organism: Bacillus salipaludis (assembly GCF_030938565.1). GTDB lineage: Bacteria > Bacillota > Bacilli > Bacillales > Cytobacillaceae > Neobacillus > Neobacillus salipaludis_A. Next base: position 1,474,658 of record NZ_JAVGVR010000001.1, read on the forward strand.
TCCACTTGTACGGTTATATTCCTAGATATATCCTGGGAGTGCTGGAAGGGCCGCATTAGCCTTATTATCGATAGCCGTCCTGTATTGCAAGGAAAGTCTTTGGAGGAAATGGAAGAACTATTTTATAAACGGCAGGAAGTTTATGTACAGCACCATGTTAAAATTCAAACGGATTATAAGGGGCCGGAAGAAGCTGCCGATGAAATCATCGACTTATTAAAGTTAGTCGAAAAAGGGAATGGGTTGTAATGAAAAAAACGATAACGGTTCGGGGGATTACACTTGGAGAAGGCGCTCCAAAGATTTGTGTGCCATTAGTGGGAACCACATTAGCGGAATTAATGGAAGAAGCCAGATATATAGACACAATTGATGCTGATCTCGTGGAATGGCGTGTTGATTTTTTTAATCATGTTGAGCAGATTGAAAAAGTGAAGGAAGCACTTAGTGAAATCCGAATACTTCTTAAGAATAAACCGCTAATTTTTACCTTTCGAAGTGCCAAAGAAGGCGGAGAAAAGGAAATCAGCCTGACTGATTATCTAGAATTAAACAAAAGAATTGCTGAAACAGGTTTAGTTGATATGATTGATGTTGAGTTATTTAATGAGGAATCAACGGTTAAAAGCTTAATTGAATTTGCCCAAGCACATAATGTGTTGGTCATTCTATCAAATCATGATTTTGAAAAAACGCCGCCAAAAGAAGAAATCATAGCAAGATTGCAAAAAGCTCAGAAATTAGGTGGTGATTTACCGAAAATCGCCGTAATGCCAAAAAGTCCTGCAGATGTATTAACTCTATTAGATGCAACCAACACTATGAATGAACAGCATGCTGATCGCCCTTTTATCACTATGTCAATGGCTGGAAAAGGCGTAATCAGCCGTTTAGCAGGAGAACTGTTCGGTTCAGCACTGACTTTTGGAGCCGCAAAGAAATCTTCTGCTCCAGGTCAAATTGATGTGAATGAATTAAGAAAAGTATTATCACTTTTACACAATAATTTATAATCAGTAGGTTAAAAGAAAAAACTCCATTTTTAAACGTTATATCAGAATTAGATTAAAGATTAATCCACTAGAAAATAATAGAAAAAAACAATTAGATCTGTCTCCAGCGCTTTAAAGTGAAAACGCGTTGGAGCAGGTCTTTTTTATTTTATTCAAATAAAAATAATTATATTTTTAAAATTATTGCTATATTCAGAAATTGTCGATATAATAAATTATGTCATAATTCCCACAATAATCATTATATTATAATATCTTCAAAGCTCAGAAAGACATAAAATAATTTACTTACAGGTAGGTGTAAACGTGAGCAAAGACCCTATTCTAAAAATTAAAGACCTAAAAGTTTCCTTTCTATCAGGAAAGAAATACGTACCTGCGGTAGATGGAATCAGCTTCGAGTTAAAAGAGGGAGAAATTCTTGGAATTGTTGGGGAGTCAGGCAGTGGAAAAAGCGTAACCTCCTTAACCACCATGGGCTTAATTCCAATTCCTCCGGGAAAAATTGAAGCCGAAGAAATTTCCTTTGAAGGAAAGGATCTAACATCCTTATCGGAAAAAGAGTGGCGAAAAATCCGCGGGAATCAAATTTCAATGATCTTCCAGGAACCGATGACATCACTAAATCCGTTATTTACGATTGGGAATCAACTGATTGAAGCCATTCAATTACATACTGATCTTTCCAAAAAAGAAGCAAATCTGAGATGCATTGAATTATTAAAGCTAGTTGGTATTCCACGGGCTGAGGGAATTCTTAAAGAGTATCCACACCAGCTCTCCGGTGGGATGAGGCAGCGTGTGATGATTGCGATGGCCATGGCCTGTAACCCAAGAATGCTGATTGCCGACGAACCGACAACTGCTCTGGATGTAACCATTCAGGCACAAATCCTTGCATTAATGAAGAATTTAAATAAAAAAACAGACACATCCATCATTCTTATTACCCACGATTTAGGAGTAGTAGCCGAAATTTGTGAACGAGTCATTGTAATGTATTCCGGCCAAATCGTCGAACAAGGCGATGTACGAACCATCCTTAAAAATCCGCAGCATCCGTATACAAAGGGATTACTAAAATCCGTACCAGATCTAAGAGGAAAAAAAGAAAGATTGTACAGCATCCCAGGAAATGTTCCAGCACCCGGAACGATAAATAAGGGATGCCAATTTGCGGCGAGATGTTCGGAAGCGTTTTCACAATGTTTTGAAGAATCACCGAAATTGTACAAAATGGAAAAAGATGGGCATGTTGTGAGATGTTTATTACATTCATCAGGGGAGAGGAGTGACAAACATGTCGGAGTTACTTCTTGAAGTTAACGGTTTAAAAAAATACTTCCCAATAACGGGCGGCCTTCTCGGCAGAAAAGTAGGAGAAGTTAAGGCAGTTGATGATGTTTCTTTTTATGTTAGAAAGGGAGAAACGCTAGGAATCGTCGGCGAAAGCGGCTGTGGCAAATCCACAACCGGAAGGCTGTTGATGCGTCTGATTGAGGCTAGTGATGGGAAAATTATTTTTGAAGATAAAGAGATTACCAGCATGTCGAAATCTGATTTGCGAAGAACGCGTAGGGACATCCAAATGGTGTTCCAGGATCCCTATGCATCTTTGAATCCCCGCCACTCTGTTGAACAGATTCTTGAGGAGCCGTTGATTGTTCACGGCATTGGAACAAAAGAAGAAAGACAGAAGCGGGTAAAAGAAATGCTTGAAGTAGTCGGGTTAAGCAGCTATCACGCAAAGCGCTATCCACATCAATTCAGCGGCGGCCAGCGTCAGCGGATTGGGATTGCAAAAGCATTGATGACGAAACCGAAGCTGATTATCGCTGATGAACCTGTATCCGCTCTCGATGTATCGATCCAGGCTCAGGTATTGAACCTGATGAAAGATATCCAACAGGAATTTGGCCTTACATACATATTTATCGCCCATGACTTAGGGGTTGTCCGGCATATTAGTGACCGGGTAGGCGTAATGTATTTGGGTAGATTAATAGAATTAGCAGATAGTGAAGAACTATACGAAAATCCATTGCATCCTTACACAAAAGCACTTCTTTCAGCCGTACCCATTCCGGATCCTGATATTAAACGGGAAACCATTTTAATTGAGGGGGAGCTGCCAAGTCCGGCCAATCCTCCTTCAGGTTGTGCTTTTCACACAAGATGTTCGGAATGTATGGACATTTGCAAAACAGCTAGACCAGAAGAACGAAATGTGAATGGTCATTACGTAGCATGCCACTTGTTTAACGAGTAAAGCATGAGGCGTTTATGATAAAAATTTTTAAAGAGAAACCGGGGGTAAAAGAACGCATGAAGAAAACAATGAAATTGTTACTGATTTCGATTTTGGCCATCAGCATGTTCCTTGTTGGCTGCAGCAGTAAAACAAGCAATAATACTGATGGCAAAAAAGACACTGCAGCGAGCGGCGGGTCGAAGAAAGATACGCTTGTCTTTGCGCGCGGCGGTGATTCCACTTCATTGGATCCAATTACGACAACTGAAGGGGAAACGTATCGTGTAACTGAAAACATTTTTGAAACTCTTCTAGATTATGGTCCACAGGATACAGTTGTACAACCAGGATTAGCTGAGAAGTGGGAAGTGTCGAAAGATGGGTTAACCTACACATTCCATCTTCGTCAAGGAGTTAAATTCCATGACGGTACAGACTTCAATGCAGATGCTGTTGTGTTTAACTTTGACCGCTGGATGAATGGGGATGCTGATAAATTCCCTTACTATACAATGTTCGGCGGCTTTAAGAAGGACAAAGGCCATGTGATTAAAGAGGTAAAAGCAGTTGATGCAAATACCGTTCAATTCGTTTTAAAAAGACCACAGGCTCCATTCTTAAAGAACTTAGCGATGTCGCCATTTGGAATTGCCAGCCCGGCAGCTGTTAAAAAATATGGTGATAAATTCAGAGAACATCCAGTTGGTACAGGTCCATTTAAGTTTGTTGAGTGGAAGCAAAATGACCGTATTGTTCTTGAAAAGAACCCTGACTACTGGCAAAAAGGTTTACCTAAGTTAAACAAAGTGATTATCCGTGTTATTCCTGAAAATACTGCGCGTCTTAATGCTTTAGCAAATGGTGAAATTGATATCATGGATGGATTGAACAACTCTGATGAAGAGCAAGTAAAATCCAATGCGAATTTGCAGGTAATCGAGCGCCCTTCTATGAATGTAGGTTACATCGGTTTAACTGTGACACGTAAACCATTTGATAACAAGCTTGTCCGTCAAGCATTAAACATGGCAGTTGATAAGAAGGCGATTATTGATTCCTTCTACGGCGGTAAAGCAGTTGCGGCGAAAAATCCAATGCCTCCTTCCATTGAAGGCTATGATGATGCGATTCAAGAATATCCATATGATTTAGAAAAAGCGAAAAAACTATTGGCAGAAGCAGGATATCCAAATGGATTTAAAATGGATCTTTGGGCAATGCCTGTAGCTCGTCCTTACATGCCTGAAGCACAAAAAGTAGCTGAGGTTATTCAAGAAAGCTTTAGTAAAATTGGTGTAAAAGCTGAAATTAAATCAGTTGACTGGGCTACTTACCTGGACAAGGCAAACAAAGGTGAATTTGACGCCTATATGCTTGGCTGGACTGGTGACAACGGAGATGCTGATAACTTTATTTACACATTATTAGATAAAGACAGCATTGGAAGTAATAACTATTCACAGTACAGCAATGACAAATTACATGACATTCTAATCAAGGCTCAACAAGAAAGTGATCAAGCAAAACGTAATGAGCTTTACAAACAAGCTCAAGAAATCATTCACGAAGATGCACCGTGGATCCCACTTGTTCACTCAACGCCATTAATGGCAGCTGCAAAGGATGTTGCTGGATATCTTCCACATCCAACAGGATCTGAGCCATTTACAAACGTATACTTCAAGTAATTTTGTTGCGGAAGGGGAGCGTGGCCTCCCCTTTTGTTAACTACAGCATCGGACTCATAAACCATCATTGAAAAAAGAGGGTGAGAAAGTGTTTACATATACGGTCCGCCGTGTCTTTTCATTAATCCCAGTATTATTTGGAATGACTCTAGTCGTTTTTGCCATTATCCACGCTATTCCCGGAAACCCTGCACAGGTAATCCTCGGCCAAAGAGCAACAAAAGAAGCGATCGCTACGCTTACCGAACAATTAGGCTTGAATAATCCTTGGTACATACAATATTTTGACTATATTAAAGCACTCCTTCATGGTGACTTGGGAACTTCATTACGGACAAGGGGTCCAATTAATGAAGAAATTTGGCCCTACCTAGCAGCAACGATTGAACTTGCCGTTGTGGCAATGATTATCGCTGTTGTTGTTGGGGTGAATGCAGGGATTATCAGTGCATGGTTTTCAAAATCATGGTTTGATTATGTAGCAATGGTCCTTGCCCTTGTAGGAGTATCCCTTCCGATCTTCTGGCTTGGTTTAATGGAGCAATGGGCGTTTTCTATCCACTTAGGCTGGTTTCCAACCACTGGACGCGAAGATGTCAGAGACCCGGTTTCGGCAATTACAAATTTATATCTGGTCGACACCTTACTGCAAGGTAGGTTTGACCAATTTGCTACCGTTTTAAAGCATTTGGTTTTACCAAGTTTCGCCCTGGCAACCATTCCAATGGCCATCATCGCAAGGATGACACGGGCTACTATGCTTGAGGTTATGCGGTCTGATTATATTCGAACAGCGCGGGCAAAAGGGCTTAGAATGTTTTGGGTAGTGTACAAGCATTCATTGAAAAATGCCGTTATCCCTGTTTTAACTGTAATCGGTTTACAAATGGGACTTTTGTTAGGCGGAGCAATCCTAACCGAAACCATTTTCGGCTGGCCTGGAATTGGACGTTACTTATACGATGCCATTGCCTATCGGGATTATCCGGTAATACAGTCAGGAATCCTGATCATCGCTGCAATCTTTGTTTTAATTAACTTAATTGTCGATCTGTTGTATGTATTTGTTGATCCACGAATAAAGTACACGAAGTAGGAGGGATTTTAAGTGGCTGAACTTGCAAAGAATACAGTCGAGATCAATTCGGCAGCCGTTGAAGAAGAAAAGCTTACACCTCCGTGGAAGGAAGCAGTACAAGCGTTTTACAAAAATAAATTAGCTGTTATTGGTTTGGCGATTGTTCTATTTTTCATTGTTTTAGCGATAGTAGCGCCTTTAATCGCACCTTATAGCTATAAAGAGCAGGTGCTGGCTGAAAGGCTGCAGGCTCCATCCGGAAAACATTGGTTTGGAACGGATGATTTTGGACGCGATATTTTCTCACGGATTGTCTATGGAGCAAGAATCTCTTTATGGGTAGGATTTTTCTCTGTGTTAGGATCCGTAGTTATTGGGACACTTTTAGGAATTGTCGCTGGATATTACGGCCGCTGGGTAGATACGATTATTTCTCGTATTTTTGATATTATGCTGGCTTTCCCTAGTATTCTATTAGCGATTGCGGTTGTGGCAATTTTGGGACCTTCATTGCAAAATGCGTTAATTGCGATTGCAGTTATTAATATCCCAAACTTCGGCCGACTTGTACGTTCAAAGGTTCTTAGTGTTAAACAGGAAGAATATATTATGGCGGCACGGGCTGTAGGAATGAAGGATACGAGAATTTTGTTAAAGCATATTCTGCCAAACAGTATCTCGCCAGTAATTGTACAGGCAACACTTGCAATTGCAACAGCGATTATCGAAGCGGCAGCATTAGGTTTCCTTGGTCTGGGTGCTCAAGCACCAACGCCAGAATGGGGGAAAATGCTTTCGGATTCCAAGCAATATCTTGTACAGGCACCGTGGACATTGTTTTTCCCTGGTATCGCCATCATGCTGACTGTACTGGGATTCAACCTAATGGGTGATGGACTGAGGGATGTCCTGGATCCGAAGATGAAGCAATAAAAAAAGAGACTCGATGAGAGTCTCTTTTTTTATTTGGCTAAATCTAAGATTTCCACTCAATAAGGGAGAAGCAGAAGGTATTTTACCAAAAGCGGTGAGTAAAAGAGGAGAACCGGTTTGTAAATGCTCCAAAGTGGTAGGTAAAGAGACAAAACTGGTGGGTAAACGAAATGAGGTTTCAAAATCCCAATGTTATTTTACTAAAAATGGTGATTTTCTATTCGAAAAGGTATTTAAATAAGAAAGATAACTTAGTTTTCAATAGATTAAATGATAAGCGGAAGGTATTTTACTAAAAGCGGTGGGTAAAAGGAGAGAACCGGAATGTAAATACTCTAAAGTGGAAGATAATGAAGAAAAACCGGTGGGTAAACAAAATGCGTTCAAATTCTAAACAGATGTTTACTAAAAATGGTAATTGTCTCCTTCAAAAGTAACTTTAAAAGAAAAGATGCTTTGGTCTTAAAAAAACTAAATTGGATACAAATAAAAATAATTGTATCCAATATTATAAAAAATATATTGAAAATTGCCATTTTTGCTGATATATTGATTATATTGTATCCAATCTAAAGAGGAGTGGATAAAATTTTGGGTAAAACAAGTGAAGATAAGTCAACAATCGTAAAATTTGTAACGAAGAGCCTCCGAAAAGCGATTTTGAATGGAACATTGAAAAAAGGCGACCGTCTAATCCAAGAAGAGTGGGCAGAACGACTAGAAGTTAGCCGAATGCCGATTCGTGAAGCGCTAACACAGCTTCAGATGGAAGGCTTAGTAGAAATGATTCCCCATAAGGGAGCCGTAGTTACTCCGATTACAAAAGACAACATTGAAGAAATCTACCATACACGTGCATTATTAGAAGGATTGGCTGTTGAAAAATCACTTCCTTTTTTAACAGAAGATGATAAAAAAAGATTAAAAGATATCCTTATCCAAATGGAAGAACTGGAAATATCAGATGCTACCAATGATCAATATATTCAGTTGAATGCTGCTTTTCACGAAACATTGCGGAAGGATTGTCCATGGCCGAGGGTTCAAAAAATGGTGGAAACTCTTGGAATCTCACCAATTGCACCGAATCTACTAGTTGATTATTACTGTGAAACACAGCGGGAGCATCGGATGATTTATGAAGCTGTTTTACGGGGGGATGCTGCAGAACTCCGTGCAGCCGTGGAATTTCATATTTTACGAACTAAGAATAATTTAATTCAGTATATGGAAGAGCTGAATAACTAAAAAGGGGGATTAGCAATGTTTGATTTTGCGATTATTGGAGGGGGAATTGTTGGTCTATCAACAGGTATGGCCATTTATCAACGTTTTCCTGATGCAAGAGTGGTTGTAATTGAAAAGGAGGCCGCTGTTGCACAACATCAAACCGGGCATAATAGCGGGGTAATCCATTCTGGTATTTATTATAAGCCAGGCAGCTTTAAGGCTCGCTTTGCGCGCCAAGGAAGCCAATCGATGAGGGAATTCTGTGAAACGCATGGGATTGAACATGATATTTGTGGAAAAGTCATTGTTGCTACCAAACAGGAAGAAATTCATCTTCTAGAGAATCTACATAAACGGGGACTAGAAAACGGTTTGAATATACAGCGCATTGGATCCGATGAATTAAAAGAAATTGAACCCCATGTAAATGGAGTTGGTGCTATACGAGTACCGATGGCAGGGATCGTAAATTATCGCCAAGTCAGTGAGAAATTTGCTGAGATCATTAAAGCAAACGGCGGTGAGATTCAATTAAATACAAAAGTAGAAAAAATCCACGAGGAATCAGATCAAGTGACGATTGAAACCTCACGAGGCACAATTAAAGCAAATATGGTTATCAATTGTGCCGGACTGCACAGTGACCGTGTTGCTGAAGCTGCAGGCTATAAAACAGACATGAAAATTGTCCCGTTCCGTGGTGAATACTTTAAATTAAAACCGGAAAAACGCTACCTTGTAAAACACCTTATTTATCCTGTTCCTAATCCTAAATTCCCATTCTTGGGTGTTCATTTTACCAGGATGATATCCGGTGAAGTCGATGCAGGTCCTAATGCTGTATTAAGCTTTAAACGGGAAGGGTATAAAAAAACGGATTTTAACGCGAAAGACCTTGCCGAAGTTTTAAGTTACGGAGGGTTTTGGAAACTTGCTGGTAAATTTATGAAAGAAGGATTAGAAGAATATGTCCGTTCCTTTAGTAAAAAGCAATTTACCAAAAGTCTTCAAGAATTAATACCTGAAATTCAGGAAGATGATCTGATTCCGGCTCCGGCGGGTGTGCGTGCCCAGGCCTTAAAGTATGATGGGAATATGGTAGACGACTTCAATATTATTATGGGAAAACGCTCTATCCATGTATGTAATGCTCCATCGCCGGCAGCAACAGCTTCGATTGAGATTGGGAAAGAGATCGTAAGGCGGATTCCTGCAGAAACAAAAATAATAAAATCCGCTATAATCGTTTAAATATTAAAAAGAGTTTGACAAGTAAGTTTTTAAGGTTTATACTATAAGTAACTTATATTTATAGTATGCTTTCCTTTTGAAAACTACCATTTCAAATTCGGGAACAATTATAAATAATCGAAAACAGGAAAAATAATAACAGACTGCCTATTCGCTACGATTCTATTTCCGTAGAACGACCAAGTGAACCCAAGCCAGTTGCAAAAAAGTAAATTCCTTATTGTTTAGGAATCCTTTTGCAACTGGCTTTTTTATATTTCCTGTTTTTAAAATATTAAATTCATTAAAAATCGGAGGAATGAAAGATGAGTATTGCACAAAAAACATTTGCGAAATTTGAAAGGGTTACGGAAAACTATGAAGTAAAGGTTCATCCACAGACGAACCGTTTATACCACATTCAGCTGTCAAAAGATAGCATTGTTAAATTCCTTAATCGTGTAGCCCAGGAAAATTATTCTGTTCAGCACTTGGAATACACACCATATGCTCGTATTCTTGTAGCTTCCTATTTATTAGACCAGGTAGGAGAAGAGTTTGGTGAAATCCTTCGCGGCATTGTTCATGACAGGGAATCAGGTGGCTTTACCCTTGGTTTAGAAGGTGTCACCGAAAATACAGACGAATATGTTATTTTTGCAACAGCCATCTCTCATTTATTAGGAAGTCCTAACCATGATTCTATGTCAGGAAAATATTATGCACGGTTTAGCGTAAAGGATACAGATAGCAGTGATTCGTATTTGCGCCAAGCGTATCGTTTATTTACCCTCCATACGGATGGTACGTTTGTGGATGAACCTACCGATTGGTTATTAATGATGAAGATGGTGGAAGAAAATGCAGTTGGCGGGGAATCACGATTATTACATCTTGATGACTGGAAGGAGCTCGACTATTATACTAGCCATCCGTTAGCAAACTACAAATTTACCTATAAAGCACCAAGAAGTAAAAATGTCGACCAAGAGATTGAGCGCCTAACTTTTTTCAATTATAATAACAAACCTGGTATGTGTTTTATCGATCAATTTGTGTACCCTGAAACAATTGAACAAGCAAAATATCTTCGTGACTTGTCTGCCTCAATGGAAAATGACGAGAGTGTAACGGAGTTGGAACTTCCAGTTGGAGATCTTGTTGTTGTTAATAATATTTTCTGGCTTCATGGCCGTGCAGCGTTTGAAAAGAATCCAAACTTAAATCGGGAATTACTTCGTCAGCGCGGACGATTTAATCAATAAAAATCATTATTTTGTACCCAACCCCTTTGGGTAAATATACAGACAAATTCATTTTCCTGGACCTTTGTTCAGGAATTGAATTTGTCTTTTTTATTTAGCTGTGTTAAAGGACAATGTTGATTTCGAACGACGTTGATTGGAGCGGAAGGCACGAAGACTCCTGTGGGAGTACGGGACAGGGGAGACCCCGCAGGAGCGAAGCGACGAGGAGGCTCCCCGAACCGCCCACGGAAAGCGAAGTGCCTGGAGCGGAAATCAACAACCAAGTTTAACATAGCCTTTAAAGAAACATTTGTTGAAAAATAGAACACAATAATATATTGTATTTTTAAAATATTTTTATTGAGTAAAAATACATATAGTTGTATATTTATAATATTATTGCAAAAGGAGCAATCAGATGGATATTTATCATGCAGTTACCAGTGATGTAAAAGATATTTATAAATTAATTCAAATTTATGCGGAAAAAGAAATTGTATTGCCGCGTACGTACTTATCACTTTATCAGCACTTACAATGTTTATATGTTATGAAAGAGAATAATAAAATACTAGGTGTAGCTGGTTTACATGTTTTAGGTCAGGATCTTGCAGAGATTCGTTCTTTAGTTGTATCTCCGGAGCATGCCGGGAAGGGGATTGGCCGTAAACTGGTAAATCGCCTTGTAGAGGATGCACCTGAACTTGGAATTAGCCGTGTAATGTCCTTCACCTATGAAACTGAGTTTTTCAAAAAGTGCGGCTTTGAAATTGTGGCAAAGGAGACTTTGCCTGAAAAGGTTTGGGTGGATTGTATGAACTGCCCTAAGTTTAATTGCTGTGATGAAGTAGCCATGATCAAATATATCGGATAAACGAAACACCTCATTTAGAACGAATGAGGTGTTTTTCATAACTAGGTTTATTAGAAATTATCTAAGTCTTCTTTGTGTTTTTTTAGTTTACGAATAACCGATGGCTGGCTGATACCAAGATATTTAGCTATTTCATAAGTGGATTTACAATGCTTTTGAGCTTTTTCCAGCATCCATTTTTCCACCAGATCTAATACAGTTTTAAGATCCGTTTCTTCTGTTATCAGATTTTCAATTAGGGAGACATCCTCCTCGTGTGTGGATCCATCACCCAAAATGGAAGTGGGGAGTGAATGCTGACGAATAATGGGTTCTTCGGTAGTTAAAACAAGTCTTTCAAGTAAGTTCTCTAATTCCCGAACATTCCCAGGCCATTTATAATTAAGTAGTTTTTCAAATAAGGAAGGGTGTAATTTTTTCGCCGTTTTATATTTCTTGTTCATTAACTCGATATAATGGTTAATTAATAGAGAAATATCTTCCTTTCGATTGCGTAGGGGAGGTATGGGAAGAGGAATTACATTTAATCTATAATATAAATCAAGACGGAATTCCCCTTTTTGCACCATTTCTTCTAAATTTTTATTTGTAGCTGTTACTAACCTAAAATCAACATGCCGCTCTTTCGTTCCGCCCACTCGGATAAACTTTTTTTCTTGTAAAACCTTTAATAATTTTGCTTGGATAGACAAGGGTAGTTCACCGATTTCATCTAAAAATAGCGTCCCTTCATGGGCTTGTTCAATCAATCCTGGTTTCCCATTTTTTTGTGCGCCTGTAAAGGAACCGGATTCATAACCGAACATTTCCGATTCAAATAAACTTGCTGGGATGGTTGTGCAATTTACTTCGATAAAAGGCTTCTTATGCCGGTTGCTATAAGAATGCAGTTTTCGGGCTAGCATGCTTTTTCCAACTCCAGACTCTCCTAACATCAACACTGTAGCATCGGTAGGGGCTACCCTCTGGATGGTTTTCGCGATTTGCTGCATTTCCTTACTTCGATAGAGGATATCCTCTCTGCCCTTTAATTCCTCCATCTCGATTTGATACTCTTTTAACTTTCTTTCTAATTGTTCGTATTGAGCCTGAAGGCTGCTAATTTCCGTTCGGTCAAGAGCGTAACTAATAACGCGGATGATTTCCCCCTTATCATTGTAAATGGGATAAGCGGTCGACATGATGACTTTTCCTTTTTTTGTGTTTTGCATAATTTGAATGGGTTTTTGTTCTGTGAGTACTTTTGCTGTAATCGAGGGCGTTAAGATCCCTAGTTCCTGAAGTTCAAAAATAGATTTCCCAATGTATTCTTTTGGTCCGTCTTCATAAACCGTCCAATGCTCACTATTGGTATACAAAATAACCCCTTTTTCATCCGTGATGGTGATATTGTTATTGGAAGTTTTTACAATGGTCTCTAAAATAATTTCTGCTATCGACATGGGCGCTCCTTTTCTACCTTGTAATCTACTATAAATATAATTCAGAATCGAATTAATAATCAATAAGTGAATCAAAATAATCTACTTTTAATTCGAAAATGAATCGATTTTTTAAAAAAGTTCGACTTTTTTGTCTAAATTAAGGGAAATTACTGTTGGCACGGTAATTGCATTAAATATAGATGTATATCGATAAAATTGGGGGGGGATGTTTAGTGGGGATTCAAAATCATGAACTGAAACATGATCTGAAGACAAGGCATGTAACCATGATTTCGATTGGCGGTGTTATCGGTGCCGGCCTATTTATAGGAAGTGGAACGATGATTATGTCGGCAGGACCGGGTGCATTGATTTCTTATATCATTGCAGGATTAATGATTGTTCTAGTCATGCGGATGCTGGGAGAGATGGCAGTTGTAAACCCTGATAGTGGTTCGTTTGCTACTTACGCGCAGCAGGCCTTTGGTCCGTGGGCCGGGTATACGATTGGCTGGTTATACTGGTTCAATTGGGTGATTATTGTAGCGATTGAAGCAACCTTATTGGGAACGTTTGTTCACAATTGGATTCCTTCCATACCTGCGTGGGTGGCAAGTTTAGTCTTTCCTATTTTAATGACTGCTACGAATGTCTTCTCGGTTAAAGCCTATGGGGAGTTTGAATACTGGTTAGCTTTTATTAAGGTTTCTGCCATTATTATTTTTCTATGTGTAGGTACAGTAATCATTTTTGGTTGGTTTCCAGGAGTTAAAGCGACAGGGATTACCAGCCTGATGTCAGGTTCAGGCTTCTTCCCGCATGGATGGATGCCTGTACTACTAAGTGTCATCTTTATTACCTTCTCACTATCAGGGAGTGAGGTAGCAGCGATTGCAGCGGGAGAGTCCGAAAATCCGGAAAAGAATATTATTAAGGCGATCAATGCTGTAGTTTGGCGGCTTCTGCTTTTCTTTGTCGGTTCCGTAGCTATTTTAGTTATGATTATTCCGCAAAATGCCAAGGATTTGTTGCAATCACCTTATGCCAGTGTTTTCGATATGGCCGGTCTTCCCGCTGCTGCTCAAGTCATGAATGGAATTATTTTCATTTCGCTTCTTTCTGTTTTGAATTCCGGACTTTATACAAGTTCGCGGATGCTATACTCTCTATCAAAAAAGGGAACGGCGCCAAAATTCCTATCACGAGTCAGCAAAAGGGGGATTCCGCTTTGGGCCTTAGCTGTAAGCGTTATCTTTACCTATATATTCACAACGTTTAAATTTGTCTCGCCGAATGGATTGTTTGTATTTTTGGCTAATGCTTCTGGTGGTGTAACCATCGTGATGTATATTTTTATAGCCTTCTCCCATATACGCTTGAGATTAAGAGCAGAAAAAAATGATCCTAAGAAACTTAAAGTGAAAATGTGGTTATTTCCTCACTTAACCTATGCTACGATTATCGCCCTATTTATTATATTTGTTGCCCAAGCTTTTATCGATTCAATGCGTGAACAATTCTATCTTACTTCACTTCTTACGATCCTCGTAATTGGTTCTTACTTTCTTTTTTTTCGAAAAAAGGAGAAGGTCAAAAACCAGTCGGATATTGGATTTAATTCTGAAAAAATAGTAAATGATTAATTATTTTATGAACGAAAGGATGAGCATAATGAGTTTTGCAAAAATGAATACAAATTTACCAGGGGAAAAATCAAAAAGTTTAGTTGAAAGACGTGAAAATATCGTACCAAAAGGCGTGAGCTATGGGGTTCCGGCTTTTGCTGAATCAGCCGATGGGGCGCTGATCAAAGATGTGGATGGGAATACCTTTATTGATTTTGTTGGAGCAATCGGAGTACAAAACGTAGGACACAGTCATCCGAAAGTGAAACAAGCATTACATGAACAAGTGGATCAATTTATCCATACAGGTTTTAATGTAATGATGTTCGAATCCTATATTGAGCTTGCTGAAAAACTTGCTAGTCTCGCACCAGGGCAACATGAGAAGAAAGTACTTTTACAAAATAGCGGTGCAGAAGCGGTTGAAAATGCCGTGAAAATTGCACGAAAGTATACTAAAAGACAAGGGATTATTTCTTTTTCAAGGGGATATCACGGCCGGACCTTAATGACGATGACCATGACAAGTAAGGTTAAGCCTTATAAATTTGAATTTGGACCGTTTGCTCCTGAGGTTTATAGAGCGCCGTTTCCGTATATGTACAGACGCCCTGATGGGTTAACAGAAGAGCAGTATGAAGATTTTGTGCTTGAGGAATTTCGTAATTTCTTTGTAAGTGATGTGGCACCGGAATCAATTGCAGCCGTTGTGATGGAGCCGGTCCAAGGTGAAGGTGGATTTATTGTTCCTGGAAAACGCTTCGTACAGGGAGTCTCTCAATTGTGTAAAGAAAATGGAATTCTTTTTATCGCAGATGAGATTCAAACTGGATTTGCCCGTACCGGCCGTTACTTTGCTATTGAGCATTTCGATGTGGTTCCAGACCTGCTTACGGTATCAAAATCCATGGGAGCGGGCGTACCAATCAGCGGTGTGATTGGACGTAAAGAAATTATGGACGCAGCAGATCCAGGGGAACTTGGCGGAACCTATAGCGGCAGCCCATTGGGATGTAAAGCGGCCTTAGCTGTCTTGGATATTATTGAAGAAGAAGGGTTAAATCAGCGCGGGGAAGAAATCGGAAAAATCGTCATGGATAAGTTTAAGGTATTCTATGACAAATTTGATTGCATTGGTGATATAAGAGGACTTGGGGCCATGTGTGCCATTGAGATTGTAAAGGATCGGAAAACAAAAGAGCCGGCAAAAGATTTGACCAATCAGATTATTAAGGAAGCGAACAAACGAGGATTGTTAATCTTAAGCGCGGGTATATATAGCAATGTCCTTCGTCTGCTTATGCCGCTGGTCATTACCGATGAGCAATTGGCGGAAGGGTTAACCATTTTAGAGAATTCCATTGAGGCAGCGCTCGTTTCTTCTGGCAGCGTTAGTTTAGTATAAACGTATAATTTTTATGAGAAATAATAGAAAAGGAGAATTCTTATGAGCACACATTTAATGCAGATCAACGGGGAAAGTGTTGAAAGTGAAAGTAAGGAAATGATTAAGGTAATTAACCCCGCGAATAATCAGGTGATCGCAGAAGTTCCAAAAGGGGGAATGGTTGAAGCGAAAAAGGCGGTAGATGCAGCATTTGCCGCTTTTAAGGAATGGTCTGTTAAAACGGCTGAGGAACGCAGTCAATTATTAATGAAATGGTTTCAATTGATAGATGAAAATAAAGAAGAACTCGCACGGATTATGACAGAAGAGCAAGGGAAGCCCTTGAAAGAGGCGTTGGGTGAGATTATTAATGCGAACAGCTATGTTTCCTGGTATGCAGAAGAAGGAAAACGGATTTATGGCGAAACGATTCCATCCTCCCATCCGAATAAACGAATTCTTATTCAGAAACAACCGGTAGGTGTAGTTGCAGCGATTACACCATGGAATTTCCCTGCCTCGATGATTACTAGAAAGGTAGCACCTGCACTGGCAGCCGGTTGTACGGCTGTTATTAAGCCGGCCACTCAAACTCCGTTAACGGCCTTAAAGATGGTTGAGCTTGGACATTTGGCTGGAATTCCAAAAGGCGTGTTAAATGTCGTGACTGGAGATTCCCGGGCAATTGGTGATGCTTGGCTGCAAGATGAGCGCGTTCGTAAACTAACATTTACCGGTTCGACAGAGGTTGGTAAGATGCTAATGAAGGGTGCGGCAGATACCGTTAAGAAAATTTCTTTAGAATTAGGCGGTCATGCGCCGTTTATCGTGATGGATGATGCAAATATTGATAAGGCGGTTGAAGGGGTTGTTGGCTCGAAGTTCAGGAATGCCGGTCAAACTTGTATTTGTACGAATCGTATCTATGTTCATGAATCAATTGAAGCCGAATTTAATGAAAAATTCCGTGAAGCCGTTGCAAAATTAAAGATTGGAGATGGATTAGATCAAGGAACAGACATTGGTCCAATGATTGATTCACATGCAATTGATAAAGTAAAGGAACAAATTGATGATGCTCTTAGTAAGGGCGGGAAACTGCTTCAAGGCGGCAGCAGAGCTAATATTGCAGAGGGTTACTTTTTTGAGCCGACAATTATCACAAATGCTGGGGATGAAATGCTTTGTATGAAAGAGGAAACGTTTGGACCGCTGGCACCGGTGGCAACGTTTAAAACAGAAGAGGAAGTACTTGAGAGAGCGAATAATTCAATATACGGATTGGCTGCCTATGTTTATACGGAAAGCCTAAGCAGAGCGATTCGGATTAGTGAAAAGCTTGAGTATGGAATCGTCGGGCTAAATGATGCACTTCCAACGGTTGCACAGGCACCGTTCGGAGGATTTAAAGAAAGTGGTCTAGGACGCGAAGGCGGACATTACGGGATTGATGAATATCTCGAAGTAAAATATGTATCGATTGCGTTTTAAAATATTAATGCAAGGAACCTCATATATATAGGGGTTCTTTTTTTTATGGGAATAAAAAGGGGAGAACTAAATATTGACTAAAATTGAAATACTCAATATAATCAGAAAAAAGTAACATTTCATGTGAGGAGATATAACATGGACGTCATTGATGAATTATATCGCACTTTAGAATTTCAATTTGATCCCAAAGAATTAGTTCATATCTTGCAAGAAATAAAGATTTATAAGGAAAAAGAAATAGTTCAAATTAAAAACAAAATTATAAAGTACGAAGAAAAAAGAAGAACACATGAGGCTTGGTATCAATCATTACCAGCTATAAAAAAGTTTTTCACAGGACGTCCCCCCAGCCATCATCAAGCAGTTGAGTACCTTGTTAATGTGAAACAGCGATTAATGAACATAGAAGATATTAAGAGAAAAATTAATGATTTAGAGAGAATTATAGTTATGGTGCAAAACGAGGAGAAACAAGCTATTGTTCTTTCTCATAGTGTTATAGAGGAACTTAAAAGCTATAAAGGAATAGGGGGACAATCGTAATGACAATACATGCCATTCATACAGGTCTTGATACGATCTGGGTTGTTCTGACTGCAGCCATGATTTTATTAATGGAAGGCGGATTTGCTCTGCTTGAAGCAGGCTTTGTTCGCTCGAAAAACAGTGTGAATATTATTATGAAGGTATTTGCCGATATTACGATTGGTACACTTTGTTATTACTTAGTCGGCTTTGCACTTATGTATGGTTCAGACCTTTTGGGTGTAATTGGTACGGATGGATTCATGTTAAAAGGGAATTTTACCCATTTAAAATTATCTATTTCGACGGATACCTTTTGGCTTTTTCAAGGTGCTTTTGTTATCGCAGTTATTTCCATTGTTTCTGGTGCTGTAGCGGAGAGAATTAATTTCCGTGCCTATCTTTTATATGTCCTATTGATGACGATGTTCATCTACCCCATTGCCGGGCATTGGGTGTGGGGAGGCGGCTGGTTAGGGAAATTGGGGATGGAAGATTTTGCAGGCTCAGCCGTTATACATGCGTTGGGAGGATTCTCGGCATTAGCCGCAGCCATTTTAATCGGACCAAGGAAAGGTAAATTTACGTCAAAAAACTCCTCGTCCATTGCTTTGCCTAGCAACCTGCCTCTTGCTTCAGTAGGAGCATTTTTATTATGGTTCGGCTGGTTTGGATTTAATGCTGGAAGTACACTGACAGCTACTGATGTGAGAATAGGTCACATCGCGATTGTAACCATGTTATCAGCTGCTGCAGGCGGAGCAACCGCATTAATCTATACTTTATTCCGATACGGTCGCTCGGATGCCCCGTCTGTCATTAATGCCTCCCTCGCCGGGCTTGTGGGAATAACAGCTGGCTGTGCCTTTGTAAGCGACCAGTCATCCATCTTAATAGGGGCAATTTCTGGTTTGTTGATGATGGGTGCGACGAATTGGTTGGAAGCAAAGCGGATCGATGACCCAGTTGGCGCATTTCCAGTGCATGCTGTTTCTGGTGTATGGGGAACAATTGCTGTCGGTCTTTTCGCAACAAAAGGGGGCCTTTTAGAAGGAGGGGGCTGGCATTTATTATTGATTCAGTTGTTAGGATTAATCATATTATGCGGATGGGGATTCCTGCTTACATGGGCAGGTTTAAAGCTCATCAATAAATGGGTACCAATTCGAGCCTCAAATGATGAAGAAGATCTTGGTCTGGATATAAGTTACCATGGTATCATGGCAACCCATACATCCCCTGAGTTCCTCCAAGTGAATGATTATTTAAATAGAAATGAAGATTAAAGGTAAAAATGAAAAAATCGTTAAAGCTCCAAGCTTTAACGATTTTTTTATTCGCCTCTCTAAAAAGTGGAAAGTTTATTGTGTGTACAAAACGAGATAAAATGGATAAAATATTAGTAATATTAAACCGATAAATCCAATAAGAAAGGTTAGATTAAATTGTCAAAATCTATCCGCTCTATACCACGACCGCTTGTCAGGACAAATCAATCGGTCATTGTTATATGTTCTGTTTTAACATTATTTTCGGGCCAAGAATGGTTTTTACTGATACCATTTATATCTGGTCTCCTTGGACTGTTTTTTGGGTTTAATCCCATTATGCAGATTGCAAAGAGATTTTTGCGTAAAGAGCCAAAGGCTTACATTCCTGAAGATTGGGATCAACAGCAATTTAACCAAAAAATTGCCGTTATATGTTTAGGATTAAGCTTCATAGGCTTTATTACAGGATGGAATACAGTCGGTTATGTATTTACTATTCTTGTTGCAATAGCAGCTTTCGTTGCAATATTAGGATTTTGTATTGGATGCTTCATCCATTATCAATGGAAAATGTACTCTTATAGAAGAAACAAAAACCACTCTAATTAGAAAAGAGAAAGCAGAATCCTGCAAACTGTGGGCGTTCTGCTTTTTTATTTGTATAAAAAATGTATAATCTAACAAGGAAAAATGAAAGCGTTTTCAGTATATTTTTATTAAAATTTCAATTAAAACTGATAATTTAGTACTTTTGATATTGAATAATTATTAATCTGTAAGTATAATAATTCATTAAGAAGACGAATTCGGGAGATGAAAAGATTGAAGGTTGCGATTATCGGTGGAACGGGATACGGGGCAATTGAATTAATCAGATTAATTAATAAACATCCATATTTAGAAATTGGTACCGTTGTATCTAACTCGCAAGCAGGTACCCAATTTAGTGAAGCATATCCGCACTTGTTGAATATAGTAGATTTATCGCTCGAAACATTTGACCCAAGTGAATTAAGCAAAAATAATGAAATGGTTTTTCTTGCAACTCCTTCAGGTGTAAGTAAGGACATGGTTCCGCAGCTTTTAAAAGCCGGAATCAAATGCGTAGACTTATCCGGTGACTTCCGACTAAGGTCTACTGTTGAATACGAATCGTGGTATAAACATTCACCCGCAGATGAAAATTATTTAAATCAGGCTGTCTATGGACTTAGTGAAATTTACACAGAAAATATAAAGAATGCTAATCTGCTTTCCAATCCGGGGTGCTACCCAACGGCAGCTACACTTGGGCTTTTACCAATTTTGAAAACAAGTTTAGCAGATTATAAGTCTATTATCATTGATGCAAAATCGGGGGTATCTGGAGCAGGAAGAGGGCTTTCATTAACCTCACACTACGGAGAAATAAATGAAAACATAAGGGCCTATAAACTTGGAGCCCATCAACATATACCGGAAATTGAGCAAACTCTTAGTGATGAAGCGCAAACACCGATCACAATCTCCTTTACAACTCACTTAGTGCCCATGACAAGAGGAATCATGTGTACGACTTATATAAACTTAAAGGATAATATTTCAACTGAAGAAGTGCATGAATTATATGATGAATTTTATAAAAATAAGCCGTTTGTAAGGGTAAGACCAATAGGTAACCTTCCTTCAACTAAAGAGGTCCTTGGCAGTAATTATTGTGACATCGGGTTGCATGTTGATCCACGGACCGCCCGTCTAACCATTATTTCGGTGATTGATAACCTAGTAAAAGGGGCTGCAGGGCAAGCAATTCAAAATGCAAACATTATGAACGGTTGGGATGAACAGACTGGGCTTAGCGATATTCCAATGTATCCATAGAACATTATTTTTGGGAAGCACAGGAGGGAAAACTTGATGCAAGCAATTTCTAATCATAAAGTGGTTGTCTTAAAAGAAAAAGGCGTTACCTTACCAAAGGGATTTAACGCAGGCGGGATGAATTGCGGGATTAAAAAGGGAAAACTGGACTTAGGCTATATCGTTTCGGAAGTTCCCGCTACAGCGGCCGGGGTATATACAACAAACATCTTTCAGGCAGCGCCGTTAGTCGTTACACAAGAAAGCATTGCGAAAGAACATAAAATTCAGGCTGTGCTTGTGAATTCTGGTAATGCCAATGCTTGCACAGGGGAACAGGGACTAAAAGATGCCTCCACAATGCAAAAGGCTTTTGCCAATGAATTGGGAATACCTGAACACCTTGTTGCTGTAACTGCAACGGGCGTAATCGGAGAATTGCTTCCAATGGAAAAAATCAATCCGGGAATCGGCCAAATTTTACAGGCAGAAAATGAGGCTGAAGAAAACTTTATACAAGCGATTTTAACAACAGATACGGCTGTGAAGCATATTGCGGTCCAAACTCAAATTGACGGGAAAACAGTCAGTATTGGCGGAGCTGCAAAGGGCTCGGGAATGATACATCCAAACATGGCAACCATGCTTGGTTTTATTACAACTGATGCAAATATAGCCCATGAGGATCTTCTTTTTGCCCTTAAAGAGGTGACAAATCAAACCTTTAATATGATTACCGTTGATGGGGATACAAGTACAAATGATATGGTGTTGGTTATGGCCAACGGACTTGCAGAAAACAATCTACTAACTAAAGATCATCCTGATTGGGATGGATTTGTAACGGGTTTAAAAATCGTTTCCGAGGAGCTGGCTAAAAAGATTGCCCGTGATGGTGAAGGAGCAACAAAATTAATCGAGGTAACCGTTGAAGGAGCACAAAATCAGAAGGATGCAAGCATAGTCGGGAAATCTATTATTTCTTCCAGTCTGGTTAAAACGGCTATCTTTGGAACGGACGCAAACTGGGGCAGAATTGTTACGGCGATTGGTTATAGTGGTGTGCAAATTCAGCCTAATGCCATCAAGGTAGCGATTGGGCCTTACCAAGTGTTTGAAAATGGCTTGCCTTGTCCATTCGATGAAGCGGAAGTTAAAAACTATTTAGAGCAGGAAACCATCAAAATTTTTGTTGAATTAAATCTAGGAAATCACAGTGCTACAGCCTGGGGATGCGATTTAACCTATGATTATGTCAAAATCAATGGATCCTATCGCACATAGAGGAGGGGCACAAAAGTGAAATACCTAGTTATCAAGTGTGGCGGCAGTGTGTTAGAAAATCTGCCGAGATCATTTTATGAGGATATCGTAAAAATCCACGAATCGGGCGAGTGGACTCCTATTATTGTCCACGGTGGAGGCCCTTTAATTACAGGATTACTTAAAAACTTAAATGTTGAAACCACCTTTGTGAACGGCCTGCGCGTAACGAGCCTTCAGGTTCTGGATATCGTGGAAATGGTACTAAGCGGGTCAGTTAATAAACAAGTGGTTAGAAATATTATTGAAGCGAGCGGTAATGCTTATGGTGTCAGCGGGGTAGATGGCTCTCTTTTAAAGGCGAAACCGGTGGGGAATTCCGAAGTAATTGGTTTTGTCGGCGAAGTTGTCGAAGTGAACAAAAGTGTAGTGGAAGGCATCATTGATCAGGGATATATTCCCGTCATATCACCAATTGGAATTGATGAAAATGGGCAGCGTTACAACATAAATGGGGATATTGCTGCAAGCGCCGTTGCGAAAGTGTTAGAAGCAAACCTTTGCTTTATCAGTGATATTCCAGGAATTTTAATTGAAGCAAATGGTGAAAAGAAGAAGCTTGATCAAGTATCGAAGGCGGCAGTTGAGGAATTGATTCAAAATAAAACCATCTATGGAGGAATGATTCCAAAGGTTACCGCCGCAATTGACGGACTTGTTCACAATATACCAGAGGTTGCCATTATCAACGGCTTTGAGAAAAATAGTCTAATAGACTATGTAAACGGTAAAAAGATTGGTACGAAAATCGTTCTAGAAGAGGAGATTGTGTAATGGCAAATAACACTTCCGTTTCCCTTGAATCGCCACTAATGGCTACATACAATCGTTTCCCAGTTACATTAGTAAAAGGAAAAGGAAGCTATGTGTGGGACGACAAAGGAACTCAATTTTTAGATTTCACTTCTGGTATTGCTACATGTAATTTAGGTCATGTACCGGATTCAGTTAAAGAAAAACTTGAGGAACAAGTCCAAAATTTATGGCATTGCTCCAATCTCTATAATATACCGAATCAACAGGAACTTGCTGCCCTTTTAACAGAAAACAGCTGTGGGAATCAAGTTTTCTTTTGCAACAGCGGCGCGGAAGCAAATGAGGCAGCCATTAAATTGGCACGTCGATATGCACAAAAGGTAAAAGGGACGGACTCTTATGAAATTGTCACTTTCGAGCAATCCTTTCACGGCAGAACCTTGGCGACCCTCTCAGCTACGGGCCAAGAGAAAATTCAACAGGGATTCTTGCCTTTGGTTCAAGGCTTCCGCTATTTACCTTTTAATGATAACGAAGCAATTGAACAGCTGGCGGAAATCAAACCTGCTGCCGTTTTACTTGAACTTGTTCAAGGTGAAGGAGGAGTCATTCCAGCAAACAAGGAATGGGTAAAGAAACTCGCATTAATTTGTGAAGCGAACGATATTTTATTGATGGTTGACGAAATCCAAACGGGCATCGGACGGACCGGTACATTGTTTGCTTATGAGCAATACTCCATTGAACCGGACGTAATAAGTGTTGCCAAAGGTCTTGGCTCCGGTTTTCCAATCGGGGCAATTATCGCTAAAGAAAAGGCGGCAAAAGGGTTTGATCCGGGCAGCCACGGCAGCACCTTTGGTGGAAATCCTTTGGCCACTGCTGCAGGTGTTGCAACCATCACCCATATTGTAGAAAGCCAATTATTAAAACATGTTGAAGAAATCTCAACTTACTTGGATGTTGAGTTCCAAACTTTAAAAGATAAGTATTCGTTTATAAAAGGTATTCGTGGAAAAGGCTTGCTGAAGGGGATTGTCGTCGAAGTGAATGCGGCGGAAATCGTACAAAAAGCAATCGGCAACAAGCTTCTTATTCTTACAGCGGGGCCAAATGTGGTTAGGGTACTGCCACCATTAACGGCAACAGTAGAAGAAATCAATGAATTTATCAACAAGTTAGAAAAGACATTCCAAAGTATATAGAAAGGCGAGTGAGGAAAGTGGAGCAAGGATATCTTACTTTGGAAACTGGAGAAGTTTTTGAAGGAATTTTAATTGGTGCAAATAAGGACTCTCTTGGAGAAGTCGTTTTTAATACAAGTATGACCGGTTATCAAGAAATCATCACCGATCCATCCTATGCAGGACAGATCATTACCTTTTGCTACCCAATCATCGGGAATTATGGAATTAACGCAAAGGATGATGAAAGTGTCCATCCGGCCCTTTCCGGGGTAATCATTGGGGATTTGTGTGAAACGCCAAGTCACTATCAGTCTATCAGTAAATTCTCAGAAAAGCTGATGGAGGCAGGTGTTCCCGGGATTGCAGGGGTAGATACAAGACTCTTAGTCAAAACCATCCGCAGCCGCGGAACAGTAAAAGGTTTTTTAAGTACTAAAAAGGTGGAAGGGATTGCTTCAACACTGAATTCTTCCCTCTGGGTGGAAAAAGTATCAACGAAAAAAATTCAATATTTTAAAAACAATGGACCACATGTAGTGTTAATGGACTTTGGATTTAAAAAGTCGATTTTAACAGCATTGTTAGCGGAGAATTGCTCGGTGACCATCGTACCTTATAACACTCCTTTTGAAAAAATAAAAGCCTTAAATCCAGATGGAGTTCTTTTTAGTAATGGACCTGGAGATCCAATGGAATTGAAAAAGTGGTTCCCGGAAATCAAGAAAATTTGCCAGCACTTCCCGACATTAGGGATTTGTCTTGGGCACCAGCTAATAGCGCTTGCCTTCGGTGCAAAAACGGAAAAACTTGCATATGGACACCGCGGAGGCAATCATCCAGTGAAAGAATTAATGACTGGAAAGGTGAAAATCACTGCACAAAACCACGGCTATGTAGTGGTTGACAATAGTATTGACACAGATGTATTTGCTGTAACCTATCGCAATGTCAATGACAAGTCTATCGAAGGGCTAAAGCACCATCAGTACCCTATTCAAACGGTTCAATTTCATCCGGAGGCACATCCTGGACCAAGCGATACAGCACATATCCTTACAGAGTTTGTAAAAGAAATTACTTCCTTGGGAGAGACACGTTATGCCGTTAAATAAAAATCTAAAGAAAGTTCTCGTCATTGGCTCTGGACCAATTGTGATCGGTCAGGCCGCAGAATTTGATTATGCGGGAACACAAGCATGTATAGCCCTTAAAGAAGAGGGAATCGAGGTTGTTTTAATCAATAATAATCCGGCTACAATCATGACGGATGAAACGGTTGCTGACAAGGTTTATATTGAACCACTCAATGTTACAGCCATTGAAAAAATTATTATGAAAGAAAAGCCGGATGGTATTATCGGAACACTTGGCGGGCAAACAGGTTTAAACCTGACTGTTGAGCTATATGAACAGGGCATTTTACAAAAATATGGTGTGGCGTTGTTAGGGACTCCTGTCGAATCGATTAAAAACGGTGAGGATCGTGAAAAATTCCGTAATTTAATGATTGAAATCGATGAGCCGATTCCTGAATCAGCCATAATTCATAGCTTTGAAGAGGGAGTACAATTTGTCAAAGAAATCGGCTATCCAGTTATTATTCGACCTGCCTATACCCTTGGAGGGGATGGCGGTGGTTTTGCCCATAATGATGATGAACTCGAAAGTGTTCTTAAAAAAGGGCTAGCAGCTAGTCCAATCCATCAAGTGTTGGTAGAGAGAAGCATCAAAGGTTGGAAAGAAATTGAGTACGAGGTTATGCGTGATGCAAATGATACCTGTATCATTGTCTGCAATATGGAAAATATGGACCCTGTTGGCGTTCATACGGGTGATTCAATTGTAGTCGCTCCATCGCAAACCTTGACAGATGTACAATACCAGATGCTCCGTGATTCTTCGGTCAAAGTCATTCGTGAATTGGGGATTATCGGCGGCTGTAATATTCAGTTCGCTCTTCATCCTGAATCCAATCAATATTATATTATCGAAGTAAATCCGAGGGTCAGCCGTTCATCTGCATTAGCCTCGAAAGCAACCGGTTATCCGATTGCCCGGATGGCAGCAAAATGCTCAATTGGCTACCATTTAGATGAGATTATCAATCCGATAACAGGAAATACCTTTGCTTCCTTCGAACCAGCAATTGATTATATCGTTGTCAAACTGCCGCGTTTTCCATTTGATAAATTTCCCGAGGCAGATCGTACATTAGGCACGCAAATGAAGGCAACTGGGGAAGTAATGGCGATTGACCGCACGTTTGAAGGGGCTTTAAATAAAGCAATTCGCTCGATGGAAATGAATATTTTTGGGCTTTGCACAAAGACTTATCAGCACCTAGGAGAGGCTGCTCTGTTTGAAAAACTGAAGACAGCCAATGATCAGCGTCTATTTGTCATTGCAGAGGCGTTTAAAAGGGATATTTCTTTTAATAAAATTCAGGAACTTACCCAGATTGATCCGTGGTTTTTATATAAAATTTGCTTGATTGTTGATTTAGAAAAGGATTTAGCTTCCTATACCTGGGATGAGGTTCCGGCCTCACTGTTAAAGGATGCGAAACGGAAAAATATTTCTGACAAACTGCTTTCGCAAATTTATGATATTCCGGAAAAACAGATCAGACTTAAATGGAAGGTTCTTAACTGGAAACCAGGCTATAAGATGGTTGATACCTGTTCGGCGGAATTCGATGCCGTTACACCATACTATTATTCTACTTGGATGGGCTATGACGAGGTTGAGGTGTCTAATAATAGAAAGATTCTTGTTATTGGGTCCGGTCCGATTCGAATTGGCCAGGGAATTGAGTTTGATTACTGTTCGGTTCATGCTGCAAAAGCAATAAAGAAAATGGGCTATGAAGCGGTTGTGATTAATAATAATCCTGAGACTGTCAGTACAGATTATTCTGTTGCGGATCGTCTTTACTTTGAACCGTTGGCTGCAGAGGATGTTCTCCATGTCATTGAAAAGGAGAATATCGAAGGAGTTCTCATCCAATTCGGCGGGCAAACAGCGATTAACTTGGCACATACTTTACAAGAAGAAGGAATAAAGATTCTTGGAACGCCAGTTGAAAATGTCGATCGCTTGGAGGATCGTAAAGAATTTTATCAGCTTCTTGAAGACCTGAAAATACCTCATATCGAAGGTAAAACGGTCTCCCATGCAGATGAGCTGGTGGAAGCCGCAGAAAAATTAGGCTATCCTGTTTTGGTTCGTCCATCTTATGTCATCGGCGGGCAATCGATGTTTACGATTTTTTCAGAAGAGGAACTTCAAAGTTATATCGAACAATTACAGGAAAATTCGCAGGAGAGTATGTGGCCATTATTAGTTGACCGATATTTGCCAGGATTAGAATGTGAGATTGATGTCATCAGCGATGGCGTAAATATTGTCGTTCCGGGAATATTTGAACATATTGAAAAAGCCGGGGTTCACTCTGGGGATAGTATCTCGATTTTCCCACCGATTACGATGTCTCATTCGGTGAAGGAAACGCTCATTGACTATGCAAACCGAATTGCAATGTCTGCTGAAATTATTGGGATGATGAATATCCAATTTGTCATCTATGAAAATCAAGTTTTTGTGCTTGAAGTAAACCCACGTTCATCAAGAACGGTGCCGATTATCAGCAAAGTAACAGGAGTATCGATGATTGAATGGGCGGTCAAGGTCCAGCTTGGTGTTTCTCTTACTGAAATCAGTGCCATATCGGGGCTGCTGCCGGAACCAAATTATTATTCAGTCAAAGCACCGGTGTTTTCTTCTACTAAATTAAAAGGTGTTGACCATGTTCTTGGACCGGAAATGAAATCGACGGGTGAGATTCTAGGTCTAGGTGCCAGTTTCAAAGAGGCATTGGCAAAGGCTGTCCCTTTCAAATCGCAAGATGAGGAAAAATATATTTTCTGTTCAATTTCAGACCGGGAAAAGTCCGCCAGCCTGCCAATCATACAGGGAATGGTGAACAATCAATATAAAATTGCTGCAACGGAAGGAACAGCATTATTTCTCGAAAAAAATGGTGTTGCCGTTGCAAATATCATAAAAGATGAAAAAGATGTAAATGAACTTTTCCGCCATCAAAAAGTAAGTGCGGTTATTAATATTCCAAATCAGGGACGGAACAAACTGAAATTTGGTTTTTATATCCGTGAACAAGCAACCCGCTACAATGTAAAAGTATTTACACATTTAGATACGGTAGAAGCGATGATGGGGCTTGATGATCAATTACGATCAGATTTTGAAGTTCTTACTGTAAGCGAATATTATAAAATTGGGATAGAGGTGTAATCGATGATTGAGACAATGCAAAAAAATGATTCAAAACAGTTTAACTTTAAAGGGAAAAACTTTTTGCAACTCTCGGATTTTACTACAGATGAAATTCTGTATTTACTAGATGTCGCCGTGGAACTAAAAGCTATGCAAAAACAAGGAAAGCCACATCCATACTTAAGCGGACAGGTATTAGGAATGATTTTTGACAAGTCCTCTACACGTACAAGAGTTTCCTTTGAAGTAGGGATGATGCAGCTAGGTGGACAGGCAATTTTCTTGAGCTCGAAGGATAGTCAGTTGGGAAGAGGGGAAAGCATTTCAGACACTGCGAAAGTGCTTTCCCGTTATGTGGATGCATTAATGATTCGTACCTTTACCCATGAATCGATTGAGGAATTTGCCCATCATGCTGAAATTCCAGTCATCAATGGCTTAACGGACTTACAGCATCCAACCCAGGTGATGGCAGATCTTCTTACGATTCTTGAACACAAAGGCAAGTTAGCCGGTTTAAAGATGTGCTATATTGGTGATGGGTATAATAATATGGCCCATTCCTTGCTTGAAGGGGCGCTTAAGGTAGGAATCGATATCAGTATTGCTAGCCCTGAAGGATATATGCCAAATCAAACGATTGTTGAGAATGCAAAGCAAATTGCCAAGGAAACAGGGGCACAAATCACGATTACTCATAATCCGGTTGAAGCCATTCAAAATGCTGATGTTGTGGTAACAGATGTCTGGACCAGTATGGGGCAAGAAGCTGAAACAGAAAAACGTCTAAAGGCATTCGAAGGCTTTCAGGTAAACGGAGATCTTTGTAAACATGCAAAAAGTGATTTCATCTTTTTACACTGTCTGCCGGCACACCGCGGGGAGGAAGTTACAGCTGATCTTATTGACGGTCCTCATTCAGTTGTTTTTGATGAAGCAGAAAATCGTCTTCATGCACAAAAAGCGATTTTAAAAGAATTCTTGCAAAAATAGTCTTTATTTTTTTGAATATTGATGTATAATAATACTATCAAATGAATTTAAATACAAAGATAGTGCGAGGAGATTAGTCATGGCAAAGGAAAAAATCGTATTAGCCTATTCAGGCGGTTTAGATACATCAGTATCAGTTAAATGGATTCAAGAAAAATATGGGTATGATGTTATTGCTTTAGGTCTTGATGTAGGGGAAGGAAAAGATCTTGAGGCAATCAAAAACAAAGCGTTAAATGTCGGCGCTATTAAAGCGATTATGATTGATGCCAAAGAATTGCTAGCAAAAGAATATATTTTACCAGCTTTAAAGGCGAATTGTTTATATGAAGGAAAATATCCACTTTCTTCTGCGATTTCTAGACCACTCATTTCTAAATTATTGGTCGAAGTTGCTGAACAAGAAGGGGCAGCAGCTGTTGCACACGGTTGTACCGGTAAAGGGAATGACCAGGTCCGTTTCGAGGTTTCGATTCAAGCATTAAATCCAAGCTTAAAGGTTGTAGCTCCAGTACGTGAATGGGGTATGACCCGTGATGAAGAAATTGAGTATGCCGAGAAAAATGGTATTCCAATTCCAGTAGATTTAGATAATCCTTTCTCGATTGATGCAAACATTTGGGGACGTGCTTGTGAAGCGGGAGTTTTAGAAGATCCTTGGGCGGAAGCTCCGGAAGCAGCTTATGACTGGACCAATCCAATTGAATTAGCGCCAGATGAAGCGGAATATATTGAAATTGAGTTTGAACAAGGTGTTCCTGTAGCTCTAAACGGTGAAAAACTTCCATTGGTTCAATTGATTGAAGCTTTGAATCTACTTGGCGGCAAGCATGGTATTGGTCGTATCGATCATATTGAAAATAGATTAGTAGGAATTAAATCAAGAGAAGTCTATGAAAATCCGGCAGCATTAATTTTAATTAATGCACATAAAGAATTAGAATTTTTAACCTTGCCTCGTGAAGTAACCCAATTTAAAACACAGGTTGACCAGCACATGGCAAAAATTGTTTATGAAGGTCTTTGGTATTCACCACTTAAAGGTGCTCTTGATGCATTTATTGATGAAACGCAAAAAGTAGTTTCTGGTACTATCCGCGTTAAGCTTCATAAAGGCAATCATATGGTTGTCGGCCGTAAGTCTGTGCACAGCCTTTACAATGAAGAATTGGCAACTTATGCAAAAGGCGATGCATTTGATCATAATGCAGCGGTTGGTTTTATCAAACTTTGGGGTCTTCCAACAAAGGTGTACTCTGAGGTTAACCAAAAGGACACAGTAGTAAAATAATTTTTTAGTCTGCTGAAATACGTTTTTTCAAATAATCATTTGAAGCCCTCGAAATATTTCGGGGGCAATCTTGTTCATATTTAAGGGGGAGCAGCAATGTCTAAGCTTTGGGGCGGCCGTTTTACAAAGGAAACAAATAAGCTCGTTGAGGAATTCACAGCCTCTATTCCATTTGATCAAAAATTAGCATTAGAGGATATTGCAGGGAGTATGGCACATGTGCAAATGCTCGGGGAGTGCGGCATTATTCCGGTAGAAGATGCGGAAACAATTAAACAGGGGCTTCTTTCCATTAAACAAATGGTTGAAAATGGGGAAGTTGAATTTTTAGTAGAAGATGAAGATATTCATATGAATATCGAGAAACTATTAATTGAAAAAATCGGACCTGTTGGCGGAAAGCTGCACACAGGGCGGAGCCGTAATGACCAAGTAGCTACAGATATGCATCTTTATTTACGAACAAAAACAACTGAATTGATTACGTTAGTTGAAAATGTTCAACAAGCCTTAGTTGAGCAGGCGAAAGTGCATGTAGAAACATTAATTCCTGGATACACACATCTGCAGCGTGCTCAGCCTGTATCGTTTGCGCATCATTTAATGGCTTATTTTTGGATGTTTGAGCGCGACAAAGAAAGATTGATTGATAGTTTAAAAAGAATCAATTGGCTGCCTCTTGGTTCAGGAGCTTTGGCTGGAACAACCTTCCCGATTGACCGAGAAAAAGTGGCGGATCTATTAGGGTTCGAAACCATCTATCCAAACAGTATGGATGCTGTCAGCGACCGCGATTTTATCCTGGAGTTTTTATCAATCGGTTCTATTATTATGACACATATCTCGCGTTTTTCTGAAGAGCTTGTGATTTGGTCAAGCCAAGAGTTTCAATTTGTTGAACTCGACGATTCATTCTGTACAGGCTCAAGCATCATGCCGCAAAAGAAAAACCCGGATGTACCAGAGTTACTAAGAGGAAAAACCGGACGTACGTATGGGAATTTAATTGGGCTGTTAACCGTTTTAAAAGGCTTGCCGCTTGCTTACAATAAGGATCTTCAAGAAGACAAAGAGGGTATGTTTGATACGGTTGAAACCCTTGAAGGTTCACTAAAATTATTAGCTCCTATGATTGAAACGATGACCGTCAATAAGGATGTCATGCGCAAGGCCATTAATAACGATTTTTCCAATGCTACCGATATTGCCGATTATTTAGTGCGTAAAGGTTTGCCGTTCCGTGAGGCGCATGAGGTGATTGGGAAGACTGTATTATATGCCATTCAACAAGGAAAGTTTTTGCTTGATTTAACGATGGAAGAATATCAAGAATTCAGCCCGTTATTTGAAGATGATATTTATACAGTCTTAGCACCTGAGCATGTGGTGGCGGTTCGTAACAGCTTTGGCGGTACTGCACCTGAGCAAGTTCTAGGACAAATTAAGCTTGCTGAAGGAAAACTGCAGAAATAATCGATTTGAGAACAGAATAGTGATAGCAAGCCGGCAGCCAGGGGCTGCCGGTCTTTGTTATGTATTTATTACTGAAATGTGGAAAAGGATTTATTCAAATGTTACAGGTTAATTAGTAATTTAGATCAGCGATGGCATATGCTAATCGCTGTTTTTTCTTGGGGGGATTTTTTTGAAATGGAGCATAAAGCAGGTGTTTCATATTGTGGAAGAAGGTGGGGGCGCTGATAAGAGCGCCATTTCGATGTCTTTACGGGAATCGAAATTTACCCAGGAAAATCATTTGACTTAAATTACTTTTCTAGTAAATCATTTAACCGGCCCCATATTTTATATCATATCGATATGAGTTATTTTCCAATGTTCATTCTTAATCAGGTGCTCCAAGTTTTCTTTGTCTTTATTCTTAAAGTAATCAATAATTTGTCTATGCTGTTCATTCATTTGTTCTAATGCTGTAAAGAGTTTCTCTTCATCTTTACTTAAATAAATCTGCCTGACAAAACTATTCTGTAAAGAATCAAGAAGCTCAATTAATGTAGGGTTGCAACACTTCTCAATGTATACTTTATGGAATTGGTTTTGGTATTTTTGATAATCTGAATAATTTTTCTGAGAAATGGAAAGGTCGATTTTCCTAACCAACTCTTCCATTAGTTCCATATCATCTTCGGTCAAATTCTCCAGAGCTAAAGTTGCTGCAAAGGCATCTAGTACACCAACAACACTAAAAACATCTAGCTTTTTCTTTGTGTCAATTTCCTTAACGATAAATCCTCTTCGGGGAAAGAACTCTAGTAAATTTTCAGAAGCTAGTTGGATTAAGGCTTCCCTCACAGGGGTTCTGCTTACTTCTAATTTCTCGCTTAGTGCTATTTCATTTATTTTTTGTTTGGGAAGTAATGTTCCATTCTGAATTTCTGCGGCGATATAATCATATACATGGTCTTTTAGTGATCGGTACCTCTTTTTGATAGTTATTCCCCCTAAGTAAAAAAAGTGGAAATTCTTGTTTTTTATATTAGCATGAGCATCCAAATCCTTCAATATCGTCCCCAAAGTAACTCATTATTCTTTTAAATCTATTATCTTCAAGTCTATTATGTTTTAAAGTAGATTCCTATTTGAGGAAAGTTAAAAGAATAGCAGAAGAAACGAAGCGGTGGTTTTTTAAGACCGGTTAATACAAATATATCTTAATTATTAAAACAAGACAGTTAAATTTTAAAATATTTTTTTAAAATTTAACATTGAAAATACAAAAGGTCCATTATATAATTTTTACATGGACAATTTTCAGATAATTCAGCGTATTATACATTACGCAATATATTGTATAATTTAAAGTGTCTTAATTAGAAGGTGTCCAAAGAACGCACTGCATTAAAAAAAGAAGTACAAAATTTAGCATAAAGGGGGTACTTTTTTAAACGAAATTTAGTTGGGATTCAAAAGTACATATTTTTAGTTTTATAAAAAATGAGAGGTGGTAGAAACATGAGCAAAAGAAACTTTAAAGATATACAAGACGGTACAAAAGCTGTATGGGCAGGAGAAAAGGAATCTCTTGCTTACAATGCAACCCAAGTACCGGTGGTGCTTAGTGTAGCCTACAATTACGATGACGTGGATGAGTGGCAAGAAGTTGCTATCGGAAATAAACCTGGACATATTTACAATCGAATGACAAATCCAACTGTACAAGCTTTTGAAGAAAAGGTACGAATTCTTGAGGGGGCAGAGGAAGCGATTGCTTTCTCATCGGGAATGGCTGCTATTAGCAGTACTTTATATACCTTTTTAAGACCAGGCGACCGGGTAATATCCGTGAAAGATACATATGGAGGGACCAATAAAATCTTTACTGAATTCTTGCCGAATATCGATGTAGATGTAACGTTATGTAACACTGGAAATCATGAAGAAATTGAAGCAGAAGTGGCCAAAGGATGTAAGGTTTTATATTTGGAATCTCCTACCAACCCTACCATGAAAATTACGGATATTGAAAGAATGGTGAGAGCTGCAAAATCGATGGGGGCATTGGTGATAATAGACAATACTTTTGCTACTCCTATTAATCAAAATCCAATTCAATTAGAAGTTGATATCGTCATCCATAGTGCCACTAAATTTTTAAGCGGGCATGCCGATGCGTTAGGGGGTGTGGTGTGCGGCTCCAAAGAACTGATGAAAAGAGTATATCACTATCGCGAAATTAATGGAGCAACCATGGATCCATGGTCAGCTTATCTGATTTTAAGAGGGATGAAAACGTTAAAACTTCGTGTCAGACAACAAGAAAAGAGTGCAATGGAGATTGCAAAGTATTTGCAAAAGCAAAAGCTTGTGGAAGCAGTTTATTATCCTGGATTAGAAACACACCCACATCACCATATTGCAAAGAAACAGATGAAGGGATTTGGCGGAATTTTAAGTTTTGTATTGAAAGATGAAATGGAGGCGATAAAAATTTTATTGCCAAAATTACAGTATGCAAACAAAGCTGGAAATCTTGGAGCTGTCGAAACAATATACGGACCGGCAAGAACCACTAGCCATGTTGAATGTACTCTTGAAGAACGGAAAGCTCTTGGTATTCCAGAAGGTTTGGTTCGTATCTCCGTAGGGATTGAAGATACAGAAGATCTTATTTCGGATTTAGAACAAGCTTTTTCCCTTTTAGAATCGCAATTGCCTGTTAATAGCAGCAAGTGAAAATATAACAATGGAAGAGGTATTGAGTATGACACATAAAATTGCGTTGCTTGGTTTTGGTGTAGTTGGTCAAGGATTTGCAGAAATTTTAGAAGAAAAAGGTGAATTGTTACGCAGCGGACTTGGCTTTGATGCCAAAATTGTTGCGATTTCCGATTTTGTTAAGGGATCTCTTTATCATCCAGAAGGCTTAGATATTGCTAAAGCATTGCAAGCTGTAAAGGAAACTGGGAAACTTGATTGCTATCCGGAAAGCCCTGGTTTGGTAAGAGGATGGGATAGTTTTCAGACCATTCGTGAAAGTAATGCTGACACCGTTGTAGAAATTACTTTTACAGATGTAAAAACAGGCCAACCTGCCATCAATCATTGTAAGGCAGCATTTGAAAGTAGAAAGAATGTAGTAATGAGCAATAAAGGTCCAGTTTCTTTAGCTTACCAAGAGCTGATTGGGTTAGCCAGAAAGAATCATGTTCGATGGGGCTTTGAAGGAACCGTTATGAGCGGAACACCTGCATTGAGAATGCCCCTCGTGGCATTGGCAGGAAATAATATTACAGAAATACGTGGGATTTTAAATGGAACGACCAATTATATTTTAACCAAAATGGAAGAAGGCTTGAGTTATGAGGCAGCATTGGCTGAGGCACAAACTCTTGGCTATGCAGAGGCAGATCCTACAAGTGATGTCGAGGGGTATGATGCCCAATATAAAGCTACTATTCTAGCTAATATTGTCATGAACGTTCCGATGAAACGAAAAGAAGTAGAATGTGAAGGAATTAGTCATCTTACACTACAAGATATCCAATGGGCAAAATCTGAGGGTAAAAAGTGGAAACTTATTGCTAAATGTATAAAAGATGGTGATAAAGTCATCGCAAAGGTGGGTCCCGAAGCGATACCGATTACAGATCCTTTAGCTGGAGTCTCAGGTGCACAAAATGCCATTACATATGATTGCGATTTAGCCGGTCCAATCACGCTTATTGGTGCCGGAGCCGGCCGAAAGGAAACCGGATTCTCGATTCTTATTGATTTAATTAATATTAGCCGCGGTCAATTGTAATCTTTTACACTATTAATTTACAAAATGAAAAATTAGTTATATGAGGTGGTTACACAATGACATATATAGAGACACAGACAAAAGAAAATAAGATGTTTCTGGCTGGAAAGTGGGTATCCCGATCCAAAAGCATTAAAGTCTTCGACCCCCAAGATAATCGATTAATCGCAACTGTCCCTGCCGCTAATGAGGAAGATGTACTTCATACTATAGGGGAGGCAAAAAAGGGAGCAAAAATTGCTGCTGACATGTCGACGCACGAAAAAATCACCATTTTAAATCGTGCTGCTGACTGGATTTATGAGCATAAAGAAAAGTTCGCAGCCACCATTGCATGTGAGGGAAGTAAAACAATTAAAGAGGCAAGGAAAGAAGTATTGCGCTGTATTGAGACTCTTCGTATTAGTGCTGAAGAGGCAAGGAGAATAAATGGAGAAACGATTTTATTTGACCAAATGCCGGGAAGTGAAGATCGCATGGGATATTATTATCGTTTTCCTATTGGAATCATTTTGGCGATCACGCCTTTTAACGATCCATTAAACCTTGTTGCACATAAAGTGGGGCCAGCTATTGCTGCTGGAAATGCGATCATCGTTAAACCAGCACCAGCTACACCATTAAGTGCTCTATTATTGGCAGAAGCATTTGAAAAAGCAGGTTTGCCTCCTAAAGTTTTATCCGTCATTACTGGCTATCCAAGTGATATGGGAGAAAGCCTGATTACCCATCCAGCGATAAGAATGATATCTTTTACAGGGGGACTTTCCACTGGCCAAGAGATTATGCAAAAGGCGGGCATGAAAAAGTTCAGTATGGAGTTAGGATCGAACTCACCGGTTATCGTTCTGGAAGACGCTGATTTAGAAGAAGCCGTTGAATCAACTGTTTCCGGAGCCTTTTGGGCTGCAGGTCAAAATTGCCTCGGAGTGCAAAGAGTCTATGTTCAAGAAGGGATTTATCAAAACTTTGTCGGAAGGTTCCTTGCTCGTACTCTAAAATATCGAGTGGGTAATAAATTTTCAGAGGAAACCGATATGGGGCCAATGATATCAGAAAAGGAAGCAAAGCGGGTGGAGAGTTGGGTTAATGAAGCCGTTGAAAGTGGAGCAAAATTGCTTTGTGGCGGCAAACGAAAGGGATCTTTTTATTATCCAACTGTTCTAGAGAATGTACCAACTGATTGCAAGCTGGCAACGGAAGAAGTGTTCGGACCAGTTGTTACCCTTTATAGTGTTCCTGATCTTGATACAGCTATTTTTCAATCTAACAACGTGGCTTTCGGCTTACAAGCAGGTATTTTCACTCAAAATTTAGATTATGCTTTGGGGGCTGTACGTAAGCTGGATGTAGGCGGGGTTATTGTAAATGACAGCTCCGATTATCGAATAGATGCGATGCCTTTTGGGGGTGTAAAAGGATCTGGTATAGGTCGTGAAGGAATTAAATTTGCACTTCAAGAAATGACAGAACCAAAAGTTGTTTGTTTTAAGGTTGCCGTTAAAAGATAATAAAGCAATGGAGTGGTAAATGCTAGTTTAATAGGAATTGACCTAATAGGTTTTGAACACGCGGTTACCTATACCAAAGGAGGAAACTGGATGCTACAGGTAAAAAATTCTGATCAAAATCAGTTAAAACGTACAATGAAAAGCAGACATTTGTTTATGATTTCGCTAGGAGGGGTAATTGGCACAGGCCTTTTTCTAAGCACGGGCTATACCATTAATCAAGCTGGACCAGGAGGGACGATTCTCGCTTATTTGGTTGGGGCACTCATTATGTATCTTGTTATGCTTTGTCTTGGTGAATTAACTGTAGCCATGCCGGTAACCGGTTCATTTCAAACCTATGCTACAAAGTATGTCGGTCCTGCTACCGGATTTACTATTGGTGTAATGTACTGGCTTACCTGGGTTGTAACAGTAGGATCGGAATTTACCGCCTCCGGTCTATTAATGAAGAGATGGTTCCCTGATACCTCCGTTTGGATATGGAGTGCCATCTTTGCGATTGCCCTTTTTCTACTAAATGCCTTTTCAGTAAAATTTTTTGCCGAAGCAGAATTTTGGTTTGCCGGAATTAAAGTAATTACCATTATTTTATTTATCGTATTGGGGGGAGCTGCGATGTTTGGTTTCATACCAATGAAAGGCCATGCATCTGCCCCGATGCTCTCACATTTTACTGGTGAAGGAGGTCTTTTTCCTAATGGGATGCTTCCAGTTTTAATGGCTATGATTTCCGTAAACTTTGCCTTTTCAGGAACAGAGCTTATTGGAATTGCCGCTGGAGAGAGCGAAAATCCGGAAAAAGACATTCCCCGTTCCGTCAGAAATGTAATTTGGAGAACCGTTTTTTTCTTTATCGGAGCTATATTTGTATTATCTGGATTAATCTCTTGGAAAGAAGCAGGAGTTATTGAAAGTCCGTTCGTTATGGTCTTTGATAATATAGGAATTCCTTATGCAGCTGACATCATGAACTTCGTTATTCTTACAGCTTTATTATCCGTAGCAAATTCCGGTCTCTATGCATCTACTCGTATGTTATGGTCTCTTTCCAACGGAAAAACAATAAGCCCCCTCTTAGGAAAGGTAACATCAAAAGGAGTGCCGCTTAATGCGTTAATTTTAAGTATGGCAGTAGCCTGTTTGTCGTTATTCTCTAGTGTAGTTGCACCAGATACAGTTTATTTAGTGCTTGTAGCTATTTCAGGATTTGCCGTGGTTACTGTATGGATGGGAATTGTGTTATCGCAGTATATGTTTCGAAAGCGTTTTATTAAAGAGGGAGGGGATATCACACATTTGAAATTTCGTACACCTCTGTATCCCTTTGTGCCCATTACTGCTTTTGTTTTATGTTTTGCTTCTTGTGTAGGCCTTGCTTTCGATCAAAGCCAACGAATTGCTCTATATAGTGGAGTACCCTTCATTGGCTTATGCTATTTTTTCTACTATATTAAACATCGCGGAAAAAAGAATCTATTAGATTCTTATGATCAACACAATCAGTATATAGATAATATTAAGTAGAGAGGGCTTGGTTTAAAAGATCTATTAAACTGGAAAATACTATTAATAGTGTTGTGAAAAAATTCAATTAAAAATACTACAAATATCTTGCGGTTGTCAGACTGTTATTCTATTAATCCAATCCATTGCTGAATGAATTTCACCTGCCCTTGGACAGACCTCTTTCGCAGGAGGATCTGTCCTTTTTAACCAAATTCATCGCCTCGACGCTACCTAAAATCTGTTTAACTTAAGTACGGCTAAGACATTTTTCTAACTTAGGTCTATATTGATGAACTCAATGAACACTGATTATATAAGAAATAAAAAGTTCTCGTCTTTTCATCATTTCTACGGAATCACAGAAAATTAACTGTATCGGAGGTACTATAATGAATCCTATTGAAAACATATTAGAGAAATTCCCGTTAGTTATATTAGATGGTGCAATGGCAACTGAACTTGAGCGTCATGGCTGTAATTTGAACGACAGTCTTTGGTCGGCAACCATACTTATCGAAAATCCTGAGCTTATCAAACAGGTACATACGGATTATTTTAAAGCGGGAGCTGACTGTGCTATCACTGCAAGTTACCAGGCAACTGTCGAAGGATTCTCCCGGCGCGGTTTAAGCGAGGCTGAAGCGCTCATTCTCATCCAGAAATCCGTGCAGATAGCCTTAAAAGCACGCGATGAATTCTGGGGAATACCCGAGAACCGCTCAAACCGGCCGAAGCCTTTAGTAGCCGGTTCTGTAGGGCCATATGGCGCATTTCTTGCTGATGGATCTGAATATCGAGGAGATTATACGTTGACCGAAGAAGAACTTATGAATTTCCATAGGCCCCGTATGAAAGCCTTGATCGATGCCGGTTCCGATATCCTGGCCTGCGAAACTATTCCATGTCTGATGGAGGCCAGAGCAATCGTTAGGTTACTAGAAGAGTTTCCCAAAACCTATGCATGGATTAGCTTCAGTGCAAAAGACGGGCTTCATATTAGTGATGGAACCCTGGTTGCTGAGTGTGCAGAATGGCTGGATAAATATGATCAAGTGGCTGCCGTCGGCATAAACTGCACGCAGCCCCAGTACATTTCTTCGCTGATAAATAAAGTGCACAGTCATACAGTTAAACCTATCATCGTATATCCAAATTTAGGCGAGCAGTACGATGCAGTCACTAAAACTTGGAATGGGGCATCATCTGATGAAACTTACGGCGACAGTACCCTTCACTGGTATGAATGCGGTGCCCGATTGATTGGTGGCTGCTGCAGGACAAAACCGGAGAATATAACGACCATTTCTGCATGGGCGAGGTAAGATATAAAAGGGCAAGGATTTTGGTTTTGGAGATTGAGTTAATGCACTTAAATGTAGTGTTTTAGGAAGTTTATAAGTTATATTAAAATATTCCAATATGATGTTAATAAGGACTTCATAAAAAGCCGCTAAAATTAGCCCAAAGAGATTTAGAAATCCTCCCCCTTTTTTATAATCATTCCCATTGAAGAAAATACCAAAATGATAGATAATTCTCATAAGTGTCATTTTAAATCAGTAACAGGGGGAGAAAAATGAAATTAAGAGTTTCAGCGGTCCAGTACCATCTGCATACCATACAATCCTTTGAAGAATTCGCCCAACAATGTGAGCATTATATAAAAACTGCTGAAGAATTTGGTGCCGAATTCGTCCTTTTTCCCGAATTCTTTACCACTCAGCTCCTATCCATCGGAAAGGGAAAGAAAATTGACGAACTTCCAAGCTTTACAGACCAATACCGTGAACTATTTTCCAACTTCGCAAAACAAACCAACATGCATATCATCGCCGGAACCCAAGTTTTGGAAAGGGACGGCAAGCTTTTTAATACCGCTCATTTATTTTATCCGGATGGAAGAATTGGCGAACAGGCGAAGCTCCATATTACACCGACTGAAGTAAACGAATGGAATATGGAAGCAGGGGAATCCTTTCAAATTTTTGAAACGGAAAAAGGGAAGATTGC
The DNA here is from genome assembly GCF_030938565.1 of Bacillus salipaludis. Classification (GTDB taxonomy): domain Bacteria; phylum Bacillota; class Bacilli; order Bacillales; family Cytobacillaceae; genus Neobacillus; species Neobacillus salipaludis_A. The sequence continues at coordinate 1,515,900 of NZ_JAVGVR010000001.1, forward strand.
AATCCTTACCTGCTACGATATTGAATTTCCAGAAATCGTACGGATGGCAAAAGCAAAGGGTGCGGATGTTATTTTCTGTCCATCCTGTACCGATGACCGTCATGGATTTCACCGCGTTCGTTACACAAGCCATGCTCGTGCGATTGAAAATCAAGTCTATGTTGTTTTAACAGGAACGGTCGGCTCCCTTCCGACGGTCGATTTTATGCGCGCAAATTTTGGCCAGGCAGCCATTATTACACCAAATGATATACCTTTTCCACCCCAAGGAATCTTAGCAGAAGGCGAAATCAATCATGACATGATCGTCACGGCTGACCTGGACCTTGAGCTCCTTTATGAAGTGAGAGACCGTGGCTCAGTCACAACTTGGCGTGACCGAAGAACGGATTTATATACGGATTGGGAAAAATAGGGGGGATCCTATTGTATCGGAGTGAATTTTATGTTTTTGATAAAAATCTGCCTGTTCCGGTGATAGTCCGCAATTACACAAAGAATGATTTTTCCCAGCTCATTGACATTCAAAAAGAATGTTTCCCACCGCCATTTCCTTCAGAATTATGGTGGAACGAGGAACAATTAATAAATCATGTAACCCTTTTTCAAGACGGAGCATTATGCGTTGAAGTGAATGGTGAATTAGCAGGATCCCTGACGGGGGTGTGCGTCGATTTTGATCCCAACCATCCAAGCCATAAGTGGGAGGAGATTACTGACCACGGCTATATCCGCAATCACCAACCGAATGGAAACACGTTGTACATTGTCGACATTGGTGTCCGCCCCAAATATCGTAAGCTGGGAATTGGTAAATTAATGATGCAGTCCATGTATCATATTGTGATTCAAAAAGGCCTTGATCGGTTGCTTGGCGGCGGGAGAATGCCGGGCTATCGTAAACTCGCAAATAAAATGACGCCGGAAGAGTATTTGCAGGCAATCATAAAGGGAGATGTTAAGGACCCTGTAATCACTTTCCTGCTGCATTGTGGCAGAGTTCCAATCGGACTTGCAGAAAACTATCTTGAGGATGAAGAATCCTGTAATTATGCTGTTTTAATGGAATGGAAAAACCCATTCAAATAAAGGGGGAATGAATGAAAATGGATTATAAACGCATTACGAGTATTAAGGATCCGAATTTTAAAAAGTTGCATCAATTAATGGGAGAAATTTTCCCCCAAGAAGAAGTATTAGAGTATGAGTTATGGAGAGAACCATTAGAGGATCCAAGTATTCGGGTGTTTGTTGCGTTACAGGAGGATGAGGTTGTAGGAGCAACTGAATATCGATATTATCCCGAATGGAATATTGCTATGACAGATTTTACGATTATCGGTAAGCCTGGGCTTGGACTTGGCCGATTCTTAGCTCAAAATAGATTAAAAGACTTAAAAAAACTAGCACTAGACAATGGAAACGAACTATTTGGTATGTTTGCTGAAATCTATGACCCGTATCGTGTTCAAAATCACGAGTTTGGCGGAGTAAAAGTGATGGATCCTTATGTTCGCAGGGAGGTATTGTCTCATTTGGGCTACAAACGTCTTGACCTTTCCTATGTCCACCCTTCATGGGAGAATAATGGCGAAGCGGTAAAAGGATTGGATTTATGCTTTATGCCAATGGATGATGAATTGGAACATTTACAGGCAGCTTTAGTAGTAGAGTTTCTGACTACCTATTACTCAATTCTTTCAAATAAACCTAAAGAATGGCTTGAAATGATTAATCAAGTGAAGGAACGGGACATAATTTCTTTATTACCCCTGTAAAAGGAATTTTCAAAAAAGATTGACAGCTTTGCAGGAATCAACTACAATTTCATTCATAACATGGAAATTCAACTAACAATTTTATAAATACTCTTATCCAGAGCGGCGGAGGGACTAGGCCCGATGAAGCCCGGCAACCTTCAAGGTAATCCTTGAAAAGGTGCTAATTCCTGCAGGTTATGTTTAACCTGAAAGATAAGAGGAGGATGACGACCCTCTTCTTATGAAGAGGGTTTTCTTTTTTCCATTTTTTAATAGCGGGGGGATCAATCATGACAGTAAAGGTAGCCATTTTAGGGTTCGGAACAGTAGGCGAAGGAGTTTATCGAACCATTCAAACACATGAAAGTGAACTGGAAGCACTATTGGGAAAGAAAGTGGAGGTTGCGGCCGTTCTAATTAAAAATAATCAAAAAGAAAGAAAAATCGCAAAGGATGTTCTTATCACAACGGATTTCAATGAAATTATCAATCTTTCACAACTTGATATTGTGGTTGATGCGATTGTGGGCAAAGACCCAGCCTTTAACTATTTAAAACAAGCAATTGAAAGAGGCTGCCATATTATTACTGCGAACAAAGAAATGTTTGCACACCATGGAAAAGAGCTATTGGATCTTGCTGAAGAACACCAAGTATCGATTGGCTTTGAAGCGACTGTTGCGGGTGGAGTTCCAATCATTCAAACCTTAAGACAATTGTTAAAGGTCAATCGTGTTCAGCAAATTCAAGGAATTGTTAACGGGACATCTAATTTCATTTTGACTGAAATGCGTGAGAAAAAGCAGTCATTTGCTGATGCCTTAAAATTGGCTCAGGAAAAGGGATTTGCGGAAGCAGACCCAACCAATGATGTGGAAGGCTTTGATGCTTTTTATAAATTAATGGTTTTAAGCAGAGTGGCCTTTGGAAATGCACCGAATTGGAAGGCTGTGGAACGAGTTGGAATCACTTCTATTACAAGTGACTTAATTGAAACGGCAGACCAGCTTGGTTTTCGGTTCAAGCATGTTGTGAGTATTCAAAAAGAAGGGGATAAACTTATTGGAAGTGTAAGGCCAGTGCTTGTCAGTAAGTCCCATCCATTCTATCATGTGGAAGGGGTAGAAAATGCGGTAAATGTATTCTCAGACATCGTGGGCAGGATAACTCTGCAAGGTCCTGGCGCGGGAATGTTTCCGACCGCAAGTGCAGTTATCGAGGACCTAGTTTATGTAAGCCAAAGTAATCAGCAAAATAAGCTTCAGACTAATCCTGTAATAGAAGTTTTACCCCTTGCTGCCGGTTCAGTAAATAATTTCTGGCTAATAAGCGGGGTGAGTAAAACGGAATTAAGCCCATCCATCCACCCTGTAGATCAAGTGTCAGATCAAACTTTTATTGTGGAGACCACTGATGAGGAGATCTTACAGAAAGCTAAAGAGTTTCCATCATTAAGTTATTACCCAATCCTGGATGGAACGCAAATCCTTCAAAATAAAAAAGAATACCTAACCGTTACAATATAAAAAATTTCCTTAGACAGCAGGCCTTATTTTGAGGCTGCTGTCTTATTTTTTTTATGAAAAAATAAAAACCAACAGATAAATGGGAGATAGTCTAGTCCAATTTATACCCTTGTACATATTGTGTAAAAGCTATACTAAATCGGACGTGGTTTAGCATAAAGAAGGAAAAGGGGTGCAACATGTCAGGAAACATCACTGACCGATTGATCAGAAATATAAAAAATTCGTTTACCTATGAATTTATGGTTAAGCCTGGAAACATACATCAAATCGATAAACAGTCCAGGGAAGTTCCAGTAAACAGCAATGGAAAAAATTATATTATTGGGCCTGCTAGAGGAGAGGACCAAAATAGCTCCGGAATCTTCGTCTCCATTGGCATGAATGGAGTATCTGTCTATGAATATACACAAAACAATATTTACGCCACTTTAGTTTATGAGACCTCCATTAATGAGTGGGTACATGTGGCAGTTGTTTATAAGGAGAAAAGACCCTTTCTTTTCATAAATGGTACTTTCGTAAAAGAAGGGGAAAAGAGTCCTAAAAAGTATGTCTCTCCATCAGGTTCCATTGTTTATCCGCCTGGAGTGTTCTTTATAGGGGATATTAAAGAAGTTAGAATTTGGAATCATTGCAGAAGCGAAAATCAGCTGAAAGTAAATATGAATGTTAGAATGAAGGGGCGAGAGAACGGTCTATATGCCATTTGGCCTAAAAAAATCACTAGAGAAATTAAGAGAGAACCAGTATCAGCGAATAATGAAACAAAGACTGATAATTATAGAGGTTTGACGAATAATCAGAATAAAAAAATAGAGGTAAGTATTATTATCCCTTCCTACAATAAGTATCCACTAAACCTATTCACCCTATATTCTCTTGAAAACCAGACATTCAATTCGGAAAAAATGGAAGTTATTTTCATTGATGATGCCTCTACAGATCAAACCGAAGACTCCCTTAAAAACTATCAAGCGCCATATCAATTCAAATATATTCGAAACAATGAAAATCTTGGAAGGGCAAAGGTGCGCAACTTAGGAATTCAAGCATCGAGTGGAAACATCCTGATATTTTTAGACGCTGAAATGCTTGTTGACCCTAATTTTGTTACCAATCACGTTAAGTATCACCAAGCAAAAAGTAATCTTATTATGTCTGGGGTTATGTATTCTAGGAATATAATTACTTGTATTTTTCCAAAATATGATCGTGATAAACTTGGCCAAATCGCTGAGATGGTAAAAGGGAATGAAAACCTTAAAAGTAAATTCGATAATTATGAAAAAACAACTGAAAAGCCTTATCCTCTCATTAATAAAAGTGATATTACAAATCAGGCCTATGGTGCTTTAATTAAGGATGCGAACTCGTGGTTTCGCAACCTTACCAGCAAATATGGAACGGATTTAGAAGGGTTTGAATTTCCATGGATGGCCTTCCTGACAGGGAATGTTTCTTTGAGAAGAGAGCTTTTAAATAAAGCAGGGGTTTTTGATGAGGAATTTGTGAAATACGGTTATGAAGACTGGGAATTAGGATACCGCTTATATAAGGCAGGGGCGAAGTATCTTAATGCCGAGAATGTTATATCCTATCACCAAGAACATCCAGTCGCAAAAAGCAAGTGGAAAGAGGCCATCGAGAATTATCATTTATTTATTAAGAAGCATCATGAAGTGGACATCCTTATTCTTGGTTTAGAACTATCGAGGATAACGGGTTTAACAACCATGAATGATATTCTGCAAGAATATAAGAATTTGGTTGAAAAATACGGCGATAAAACCAAAAAATTTCAAAACAGATTCATCTTGGTCCTTGAAACGATTGCGATCTTACTGAAAGTGGATATTCGCCATTTTAATATTTTAGGAGCTGCCGGTTTTGGAATAGACCAAATAAACGGCCTTAAATCTGATCTCCGGAAACTAAGTAACCTAGGCAAATATAAAAACCTGGCTAATTTCATTGAAAAAGTTATTGCTTCCTAAAAGCATTCGGAAGGAAAGGAGGAGAAAAATGGTTTCCATTATTACTTGTACCATAAGAGATGAATTTATCAATAATGTATTTAAAAATTATCAACAGCAAACATGGAAGGATAAAGAGTTAATCATTGTCCTTAATAAGGATTCAATGAGTATAGACAAATGGATGGAAAAAGCAAAGAATTACCCAAATGTACGTGTTTTTCAACTTCATGAAAAAGCAACATTGGGAGATTGCTTAAATTTTGGGGTTTTAAAGGCAACTCATGATATTATTGCTAAATTCGATGATGACGATTATTATGGCCCAGAGTATATTACCAGTTCCATGCAGGCCTTTAAAAACGAAAAGGTTTCGATTGCCGGCAAAGGTTCATATTATATTTATTTTAAGAATAAAAAGGCCTTGGTCTTAGTCCCTGGTGAAGAAAATTCATTCTCAGACACGGTTGCCGGAGCAACGTTAATGTTTCGAAAAGCAGTTAGTGAAAAGGTTCAATTTGAAAAAGTAAATCGTGCGGAGGATTACTTTTTTATCGATCAATGTAAAAAAGCCGGCTTTGAAATTTATTCTACTGATTGTTTTCATTTTGCAGTAGTCCGTCACGATACAGAAAAACATACCTGGAAGGTGTCGGATGAGGATTTTATGGGGTGGGGGGATATCGTAGCCCATACCGAAGATTTTTACCCAATTGTCTCGAATTCCAATTAATGTTTATTTTAAATTGTAATAAATGAATGAAAATTCATTTATTAACTGTACTATCCACATCAAAGGTCCTATATTATAAGCATTCCACAAACTTATGCACATTATCCACAGGGTTACCCACAAAATTTGTTAACAAAATGTGAAAAGCTTTATAGCTTGTATTTTAAGAGGTTTTTACGCTGAATCCACATTATCCACATTATCCACAAAATAGAACGAAAAAGAAGCAGGGCACCTGCTTCTTTTTCAAATTCAAACTTTTTTAAAAGAGGTTAGCTATTTCTTTTGGTATTTACACGCTGATTTGCTGCATTTGCTCGTGCTTGTGCCTCTAAATCTGCCTGATCGGCTAATTCAGCAGAATACTCTTCATCGATTCCATCTGATTTAAGATTTTTTGGCACCTGTGGAAGTGATGCTTTATTTTTACCACGAGACCCATGCCCACGTGAACGACCCATTACGAAAACCCCTTTCATTGATAACTTTCAGGAACCTCCTTGGTTCCTTTCTTAGTGTTAGCAAAAAACAAAGGGCCATGAATGGGAAATGCTTCAAAGTTTTAATTACAGTCTGGTTTTTCTGTCTGAAAATCCTCCAGCCCGATCTGCCATTTTAAATTCCCTTTGATAGCTTACTTCCTGCATACTGGTTAAGGAATATTTTCCCCGATCCTTATCCTTTTTCTTTTTTTCCGCCATATTTGCTCATTCCTTTCAACATATTTTTGCTAAATGTCATTAAGCGTAGTGGATTTTAATTAAGCACAATATGTACTTATTTCCATTTTTACCTTATAGGGGAGGAATGATACTGTGTATTTTCAATTCTTTGCGATATTTCATGAAAAACATGGTAAAGTAGTATTGAGGTGAGGAAAAATGGCAATCATTACGAAAATCACCACGCAGCAGAAAAATCAGGATCGCTATAATGTTTTTATGGATTATGGAAAAGGCGAGGAATTTGCATTTAGTGTTGATAGTGATGTCTTAATAAAATTTCAGCTAAAAAAGGGTATGGAGCTCGATGACTTTTCCTTTCTAGAAATTCAGTATCAGGACGATATTCGTAAAGCTTATCATCATGCTATCCAATATTTATCCAAAAGAATGCGGTCCGAAAAAGAAATAATGGATTATTTAACGAAAAAAGAAATTGATGAGCCCATTATTAACGAGGTTCTTTATAAATTAACCTCCCAAAAATATATTGATGACTGGGAATATGCTCACGCATTTGTCAGAACCCAAGTAAATACAACCGACAAGGGACCAGATTTAATTTGGTTGGAATTAAAAGACAGGGGAATAAAAGAGGACTTTGCAAGACAAGCCCTACAGGATTTTCCTTATGAACTGCAGGTTGAAAAAGCTTCGATACTTGCTAGGAAATTTTTTGAAAAGAATACAAAGGACTCTGAGCGGATTGTAAAGCAAAAGCTTGAAGGATTACTGCTTCGAAAAGGGTATCCATTTGGGATTATTCAAATTGCTGTAAATGAAAGTGAACTGGACAAGGATAATGATGCAGAAATGGATGCAATCAGGTTTCAAGGAGAAAAGGTTTATCGGAAATACTGTCATTTTAGCGGTTTTGAGTATAAACAAAAGATGAAACAAGCCCTATATCGAAAAGGTTTTTCGATGGATTTAATTGAAAAATTCTTAGCCGAAAAAGAAGAATCATGACAAAATGTCATGATTTTTTGCTTTCAATGATAATGGAATCTTGATTGATTTGTTGGACAATTATTTCAGCTACTTCTCTTGGGGAACGGAAACGGGAAGGGTCTTTCACATGATTGCCCTCATTCCAAAATGGAGTATTCATACCACCCATGTAAACGGCGGTAAATTGGATCTTGCTTCCCTCAAATTCTTTTTGAAGACTTTCAGTAAAGCCGCGTATCGCAAATTTACTAGCTGCATAAATGGCTTCATTAACCTTACCGCGAAGCCCGGCTGTTGAAATAATATTGATAATTTTTCCTTCACCTCGATGAATCAAGTAGGGTAAAACTGATTTTGTCATCAGGATGGTTCCAAGAACATTCGTGTCCAGCATCTCCGCAATTTCCTGCTGTGTCATCTCCGGGAAAGGCCCAAAATGTCCTACTCCTGCGTTGTTGACCAATCCATAAATTTCATAAGACTGGCTAATATCAGCGATTTTTTCTTGTACCTCTTTATGGTTACGAATATCTAATTGGAGATAATCTGCACTCCCGCCAGTTGCTTCAATTTCCGTTTTCGTGCTCCTTAATTTTTCTTCGTTCCGCCCCGTTAATATCAGATGATAATTTTGCTCAGAAAATAATAAGGCCATTTCTTTCCCTAACCCTGAACCAGCACCGGTAACCATGATTGTTTTCATTTGCTAAACTCCTTTATTAATTCTACAAAAATAATTATACTTAAATGTGGTGGATAACGAAACTTTGGGAGTGGATTACATGCACCAGGAGAAACGATATAGTGAATTGAGCGAACATGAATTACGCCAAGAAATTGCGACTCTTCAGGAGAAAGCACGGAAAGCGGAGCAATTAGGAAGGGTAAATGAGTTTGCTGTCCTTGAAAGGAAAGTATTGATGGCTCGTGCCTATTTAATAAGTCCCGATTCCTTTGAGCCGGGTGAAATTTATGAACTTGAAGGGGATCCGGGGCAATATTTTAAGATCGATTATCTAAATGGAGTTTTTGCCTGGGGATACCGTTTGAAAGGTGATGGAAAAGAAGAAGCTGTGCCAATTTCCATGTTAAGGCGGGTAAAATAAAACACAAACCAGAGAGCAGCTCTCTGGTTTGGTTGTTTTCTAGGACTGCTTTCTGGTTTGGTGCTTTAAAATAATGAGGTCTTGGGTAAGTTTGCTTTCGCCATTTATCTGAGAATGTTGGTGTTTTGCACTCGCCCATGGTGTTGAAAATGGCTTATTTTGAAAAAATTTCTGTTTACCCATAGTAACGCCTCCCTAGGTTAAAGAATCAGGTGTATCATTATCATTGGCACGCTGACCAGAAGCCCGCATCCGTTCCTGTGGATGCGTATTAGTGGTTCCATCTGCTCTTTTTGAAGCATACTCTGCTTTTGCTCTTGGCTCTCCCTCTAACTTATTGTTATTTTGGTTTGGGAAATTTTTTGCTTTGTTTCTCATGCTATACCTCCATCTAAAGGAATGAGAAATCGTGAAAAGCAAAGCATCCAAAAGATCAATGCTAACCACGTAACAATATTATTTGCTTAATTAGATTCAGTTATGTTATAAGAAAATGGCAAAGGAGTGAATGTATGAACGAGTATCATGAGCGATTAATCGATTATTTGCTGGCTAAAAATAACCAACTCACCTATGACGAGGCCCAAACATGGATTGAATTATTATGGGATGATTTTGAAACGACCTCAGCAAAAGCAGGCAGAGACTATCTTGGCAGCGAAATGACGGAGCGGATTGTAAAACAATGGATTGAAAATTATGGAAATCGACTTCATGACTTTATCGCAACGAATCCGAAATATAAGGATTTTATAAATAAAAAGCGATGACAAAATAAAATGTCATCGCTTTTTTATTTATCAGCTTGGTATAATACTTAATTTTTTCCGCAGTTTCTTTTCGCTGAAGACCCATCCAGTATAGGAGCTGATTCGGTTTAGGTCACAATCTAATTGGACAACTGCAACGAAAGGGTAATGGCCATTGCTTCGATACCTGAGATCAATAAACCTGACTTCATAAAAATCATCATATTCATCCACTTCCCAGCGATAAACAGGTGAGAAGGATAAAAATGCAGAAAGGTTTTTGTCTTTTTTAGCTGCCTTAATGACGGGGGTTTCAGGTACTGGGATCCGATTAAATAAATCTAATATCTCCACTTTATCCTTTACGGCTTTTCCGACAAAGAATTGTTTCTCATTCATCGCGGCAATCCGCCATTGGTGGAATTTCATTGTTGGTGCAATGATAATTTCCGTTGCATCCGGAACAATTCTACGGACCTCCAATAAAACCTTATGTCGGACACGGAACCTTAGTAGATAATAACCAATAATAACAAAATACATAATCAAAAAGGTGTATCCTGGATTTGCTCCAAATATCCAAATAAAAATCCCCACAACATGAATCGCAAAAATATAAGGATCGAATGTATTAATGACACCTAACGCCACCCATTTATTCGAAAATGGTCTAAGGGCCTGGGTGCCGTAAGCATTAAAGATATCAACAAATACATGGAGAAATACTGCAAAAAATGTCCATGCCCATAAATGCAGTAAATTGACGGCTGGGAAAAATGGGAAAATCACAGCTAAAAGTACAAGCGGCCAAAGAATCACTGCCGGAATGGAATGGGTAACCCCCCGATGATTGCGAATATAAATCGCATTATTTCTAAGTTTTAAAACAGTATCAATATCAGGTATTTGTGACCCTGCAATTGTGGCAATTAAAACGCTGGTTGTTGCTGCATGGCTGCTTGCTACAACGGGGTCAAGTGTTGCCAGACCTCCAAGTGCAATCCCCATGACAACGTGAGTTCCTGTATCCAAAAGGAAGTTCCTCCTTTAATCTAATCAATTCTTGTCAAAAAGACTAATATGGATTATCGTAATACAATGCATACTATTATATTCCCTCATTTTGTAGTGTTTAACAAGTTGGAGGCCCAAATGTAATGAAAAATGTTCTGAATAATTTAACGAAAGTAAATATAAAAGAATTTCAAGATGATTTAATCACTTGGTTTAAAAATGAGCAGCGTGACCTGCCTTGGAGAAAGGATCAGGATCCATACAAAGTATGGGTATCTGAAATCATGCTACAGCAAACAAGAGTGGATACGGTTATACCTTATTTCAACCGTTTTATTGAGTGGTTTCCAACGATCGAGACCTTAGCCGAGGCAAATGAAGATAAGGTTCTGAAGGCATGGGAAGGTCTTGGGTATTATTCAAGGGTAAGAAATTTACATTCCGCAGTTAAGGAAGTAAAAGTAAAATATGATGGGGTTGTTCCTAATACACCAAAGGAAATATCCACTCTTAAAGGGGTTGGACCTTATACGGCTGGAGCGATTTTAAGCATTGCATATGGAGTACCCGAGCCTGCAGTGGATGGGAATGTGATGAGAGTTTTATCAAGAATTCTCTCCATTTGGGAGGATATCGCCAAGCCCTCTTCCCGAAAGGTTTTTGAGCAAGCTGTAAGAGAACTCATTTCCCATGAAGAACCATCAGAATTTAATCAGGCATTAATGGAATTAGGTGCATTGATTTGTACTCCAACCTCCCCGTCTTGTATGCTTTGCCCTGTACGTGAACATTGCCATGCATTCCATGAGGGAGTACAGACGGAACTTCCAATCAAATCTCAGAAAAATAAACAGCGTGAAGTACAGCTTGCTGCAGTTGTTCTCGCTAATGAAAAAGGAGATTTGCTTATTCATAAACGACCTGAGTCCGGACTTCTCGCTAATTTATGGGAATTTCCGAATTTGGAAATCAACCATCCGATTCAAAATAACCGTGATCAAATCACCCGCCTTTTTGAACAGGATTTAAGTCTCAATCTTCATTTGGATAAGATGATTGGTCAAGTGGAGCATGTTTTCTCCCACTTAATTTGGAAGATAAAAGTCTATACTGGAATGATTTCAACGGATTTTACTGAAAGTCAAGAGTGGAAATTTGTTTCACTAGATCATACAGATGATTACGCCCTTCCAGTTTTTACCCAAAAAATCTTGAAGCTTTATCAAGAATATAAAAAAGAATGAACGCCGTACAATTACGGTGTTCATTCTTTTTTAGTCCCCCGCGATCCATGATTTCTTCGATAATTTCCCGATGAATCGTTTGTCCTTCACTATTTAAGTATGGGACCATTTGCTGCAATGAATGATGAAAAAAGGATAATTCTTGATCATCCCACTCTTTAATCGACATCATTGAAAGTTCTGTCATATCCCGCCCATTATACATTTACCTCTTCCTTTCAATCATGTTATTCAACTTAGTGTTTTGTTATCAATTGTCTTCTATTCATGGAAAAGATAAAATAAATAGAAAAGCGGAAGGGCCCGTTTAACACACGACAGGACTGGAGCGAGTCGACTGAGATAAAGGAAACAGGGAGCTCAAGTCGATTCGATGTTAACCTATCGTGGGAAGGCGAGTGAAGTACACTAGTCACTGGGTCTGGAGCTAGACAGTAATCAAATTAGAGTGAAGGGGACAAATACATATGTCACAAAAAGTAGCATTAATTACAGGTAGCAGCAGGGGAATTGGAAAAGCAACGGCTCTCAGATTAGCCAAAGAAGGATATGATATTGTCATCAATTATGCCAGAAGTAAGAGTGGTGCCCTAGAGACCGCCGAACAAATCGAAGCACTTGGTAGAAAAGTACTGGTCATTAAAGCCAATGTTGGGGATGTAAATAAAGTAAAAGATATGTTTGCTCAAATTGATCAAGAGTTTGGACGGTTAGATATTTTTGTTAACAATGCTGCATCAGGTGTACAGCGTCCGTTAATGGAGCTTGAAGAATCTCATTGGGACTGGACGTTGAACATTAATAGTAAGGCATTATTATTTTGCGCGCAAGAAGCAGCAAAGTTGATGGAGAAGAACGGTGGCGGAAAAATTGTCAGCATAAGCTCACTAGGTTCCATTCGCTATCTAAAAAATTATACGGTAGTCGGTGTATCTAAAGCTGCACTTGAAGCTTTAACAAGATATTTAGCGGTCGAGCTTTCTTCGAAAAATATTGTCGTGAATGCTGTTTCCGGTGGAGCGGTTGATACCGAGGCACTGAAGCATTTTCCAAATCGCGAAGAACTCCTTCAGGAAGCAAAAGACAAAACACCTGCGGGAAGAATGGTCGAAATTGATGATATGGTGAATACGGTTATGTTCTTATTATCAGATGCATCAAGCATGATTAGAGGACAAACCATTATTGTGGATGGCGGTATTTCCTTATTGGTTTAAGAAAAAGTTATTTTTAAAAAATAATTTGGATAGTCCACGCACCTCGGGGGTATATTAATCTCGTGGAGGTGATTAAAGTTGGCAAAATTCAACCAACAAGCTAACAGAACATCTGCTGGAACTAACATCCAGGAAGTAAGACAACAAAATGCACAATCTCAAGCAGGTGCAGGTGCTGCAGGATCATTTGGAACTGAATTTGCGAGTGAAACAAATGCTCAAGAAGTAAGACAACAAAATGCTCAATCAGCTCGTGCTAATGCTGGTGCAGGTGCAGCAGGTGCAGCAGGTGCAGCTGGAGCATTTGGTACAGAATTCGGTAGCGAAACAAATGCTGCAGAGGTTAGAAAGCAAAACCAAGCTGCAGAAGCTCGTAAAAACCAGGGTTCTGGCCAATTTGGTCAAAGCTAATATAAGTTAACACAGATGGAAGGCGCTCTCAATCGGAAGAGTGCCTTCTTCTTTTTGTATTTATCACAGGAAGCTGGGGGATATGGTCTTCATCATGTACAGGAAGACCAAAACGAAGCGGGAAGCTGGAAGATATGGTCTTCATCATGTACATGAAGACCAAAACTAAGCGGAAGCCGGGAGATAGGGTCTTCATTACGTACATGAAGGACAAAACTAAGCGGAAGCCAGGAGAAATGGTCTTCATCACGTACATGAAGGCAAAAACGAAGCGAGAAGCTTGAAGATATGGTCTTCATCACATACATGAAGGACAAAACGAAGCGGGAAGCTGCAAGATATGGTCTTCATCTCGCACATGAAGGATAAAACTAAGCAAGAAGCAGCGAGATTTGGTTTTCATCACGTACATGAAAGCCAAAACGAAGCAAGAAGCCGCGAGATTTGGTTTTCATCACGTACATGCGGGACAAAACTAAGCGAAAAGCTGAGAGAAATGGTCTTCATCACGTACATGAAAGCCAAAACGAAGCAAGAAGCCGCGAGATTTGGTTTTCATCAAGTACATGAGGGACAAAACTAAGCGAAAAGCTGAGAGAAATGGTCTTCATCAAATACATGAAGGACAAAACTAAGCGAGAAGCTGGAAGATATGGTCTTCATCACATACATGAAGGACAAAACGAAGCGGGAAGCTGCAAGATATGGTCTTCATCTCGCACATGAAGGACAAAACTAAGCAAGAAGCCGCGAGATTTGGTTTTCATCACGTACATGAAAGCCAAAACGAAGCAAAAAGCCGCGAGATATGGTCTTCATCACGTACATGAGGGACAAAACGAAGCGAAAAGCTGAGAGAAATGGTCTTCATCATGTACATGAAGACCAAAACGAAGCGAGAAGCCGGGGGATATGGTCTTCATCACGTACATGAAGGCCAAAACGAAGTGGGAAGCTTGAAGGTATGGTCTTCATCATGTACAGGAAGGCCAAAACGAAGCGGAAGTCGGGAGATATGGTCCTCATCACGTAGATGAAGGCCAAAACGAAGGGAGAAGTTGTGGGATATGGTCTTCATCAGGTAATCGTAAAATAGATCAAATAAGTCCCTTTTAGAAACATCTTCTCAAATTCGACAAATGTTCCATAAAGTTTACATAAATAGTCAAAGGATAAATGGATTTGTTCAAGAATATTTATAAAGTACAAAATATAAGGCGGTGAGGGAAATGGATCAATTTAACCGATTAGTTTCCGAACAAATGATCACAATGGAAAAATTATTATACCTTCAAGCCGAGCTGGAACGCTGTCTTGAGATTGAAGCAGAATTGCAAAATCTGCAAAATGAAACGGAGCTTGAGAGTATTCAGACTGATATTCAACAAATGAAAAAGGAATTAAAAGAGATTCAATTAATATTTGAAAAACAAACAGAAGAAGTCATCCAGTCCTATCAAGTAACAAACTTAACCCCTTCAAGGTAGAGAAAAAAGGATAAATATAAGAAAATACGTAAATTTTTCCTTAAGAGTCATTGAATTCAATGGCTCTTTTGTTTTAAAATCCTTGTTCAACCGTTATAATAATATAAAAGAGGAATTGTACTTTGTTGCCATTTACCGGTATTTAAAAATTTTTTCGAATAGGTTACAAAGCGTTCAGGAATGAAGGTAGGGGAGAATATGGGCGTACCCATCGAAGGAGAACCAGTACAAATACATAGCTATAAACACAATGGGCACATCCATCGGGTCTGGGAAGAAACAACCGTTTTAAAAGGATCGCAAAATTTAGTGATTGGCGGAAATGATCGGACGATTGTAACAGAATCAGATGGAAGAACATGGATTACTAGGGAACCGGCTATTTGTTACTTTCACTCCCAATGCTGGTTCAATGTGATTGGAATGATTCGGGAAGACGGGATTTATTATTATTGTAACTTAAGTTCTCCGTTTATTTTTGACGGGGAAGCGCTGAAATATATTGATTATGATTTGGATATAAAGGTGTATCCTGATATGACATTCAATTTATTAGATGAAGATGAATATGAGCGCCATCGCCGAGAGATGAAATACCCTGAAGTAATCGACCAAATTCTGAAGAAAAACGTAGATAAGCTCATTCGCTGGATTCGTCAGCGAAAAGGTCCTTTTGCGCCAGACTTCATTGATATTTGGTACGAACGTTATTTAACATATCGACGCTAGATAAAAAATGCTTTTTAGACCTGTTGAAACAATCATCAACAGGTTTTTATTTGGATGGAAAAGCATATGTAGAACAGGGGAGAATTCTTTGAATAGTATACGCAGGTACCTACAGTTTGTTAAGCCATACAGGGTGCAAATCCTTGGAACCATTATGATCGGGGTTATAAAATTCGGAATCCCGTTAATCATCCCAATGCTGATTAAATACGTGGTCGATGATATTATTAACAATCACTCATTAGCCGATGAGGCGAAAATTCATAAGTTAATGACCATGCTGGGAGCAATGATTGTAATTTTCGTCATTCTTAGGCCGCCAATTGAATATTATCGACAATACTTTGCACAATGGACTTCAAGTAAAATTCTCTATGATATCCGCGATCAGCTATATACCCATATTCAAAAATTGAGCTTTAGATATTATGCAAACACAAGAGCCGGTGAAATTATATCTCGTGTGATAAATGATGTCGAGCAAACGAAAACCTTCGTTATTTCCGGTTTGATGAATCTATGGTTGGATATTGCAACCATTGTCATTGCCATTATTATTATGTTTTCGATGAATGTGAAGCTGACGATTGTATCCATCCTGCTATTCCCGCTTTACGCTATTTCTGTAAGATACTTTTTTGGAAATCTGCGTAAATTTACCAGAATTCGTTCACAGGCTCTTGCTGAGGTCCAAAGCTATTTACATGAACGGGTCCAAGGGATGCCTGTTATTAAGAGCTTTGCGATTGAGGACTACGAGCAGACTCAATTTGATAAGCAGAACAAGAACTTTTTAGAAAAAGCACTACAGCACACAAGCTGGAATGCAAAGGCGTTCTCTGCAGTTAATACGATTACGGATATTGCCCCCTTAATTGTCATTGGTTATTCTGCCTATTTGGTCATCCATCATGATCTTTCTTTAGGGACAATGGTGGCCTTTTTCGCTTATATCGATAAGCTTTATAATCCATTAAGAAGATTGGTTAACTCTTCAACAACCATTACTCAATCATTCGCATCGATGGACCGTGTGTTTGAATTTATGGATGAAAAATATGATATTGTCGATGCACCGAATGCCATTGACTGTACAACCGTTAATGGAGACCTTTCATTCGAAAAAGTTAATTTTTCGTATGGAGCAGCAGAAGAGAAAGTATTAAAGAATATTTCCTTAGATGTTAAAAAGGGGGAGACCATTGCCTTAGTTGGGATGAGCGGCGGTGGAAAATCAACCTTCGTAAGCTTAATCCCTAGGTTTTATGATGTAACAGAAGGAAGAATCATTCTAGATGGGGTTGATATCCGTCACTTTAAAGTTCAATCCTTACGAGACAAAATTGGAGTGGTTTTTCAGGATAATATTCTTTTTAGTGAATCGGTGAAAGAAAATATATTGTTAGGAAAACCAGATGCTTCAGATGAAGAGGTCATTCAAGCGGCAAAAGCGGCAAATGCTCATGAATTTATATTAAATCTTACAGAGGGGTATAACACTCGGGTAGGGGAAAGGGGTGTAAAGCTTTCTGGCGGCCAGAAACAACGAATTGCGATTGCCCGCGTATTCTTAAAGAATCCGCCTATCTTAATTTTGGATGAAGCAACATCAGCCCTTGATTTGGAAAGTGAACATCTTATTCAAGAATCCCTTGAGGAGCTTGCAAAGGACAGGACTACCTTTATTGTTGCTCACCGATTATCAACGATTACCCATGCCAATCGGATTGTTCTCATCGAACATGGTGAAATTGTCGAAATAGGAAGCCATGAAGAATTAATGGCGAAACAAGGGAATTATTATAAATTATTCCAGGTACAACAGCTGGATCAAAAGGAAAAAACCGAAGCATAAATCTGCTTCGGTTTTTTATTCATGGCTTTTTTCTTCAATGGGAACCTCGTTATCATGATAGGAATAGAAGCTCGAGATTAATGTGTCAAGATGCTCAAGTTGTTCTCCGTAGTCAATAATAAAGGCAGTGATTTGCATGATATGGTAAAGATGCGGATTATCTGGATCTGTGTACTCCTTTTGGTGAGTGATAAAAAGATCGTAAAGCTCTTTTTTATTTAGAAAATCATTTCCGCCTGATTCGGTTGCAGGTTCCGGCACTTTCCCAATAAATCGAAGCATGAGTTGTTCATGGTGGTAAATGAGGTTATCCAGCTGCTCTTGAATCGCCTGTTGAAAATGTTCCGGCAGCAGGAGAATTTCATTTTCAAAGCGATGAAGTTTTCTTAAGGTATCGACACCTTTTTTTGCCGTAAAAATCATTTGCCGGTAAACCACCAGCTTGCGTGATTTTTCCAAGTTTTTTTTCTTAAAATAATTATGTTCTTCCTTGTACATCCCATAAAACTGTTCCATTTTAATGAGACTATCTTTGAGCTTTTCAATCTCTTCTTTCAGAAGATGATGTTCAAAATCATGCCGGGTACTTAGGCGAATCCACCGGATTAATTCCTCGGTGGTGCTCGATATTTTAAAATAAAGCTTACTTTCATACTTTGGCGGCATAAACACTAAATTGACAATAAAAGCTGAAAATACCCCGATCATGATGGTAGAGAACCGGATGGCCGCAAACGGTATGAAATTCCCGCCAGTGGTTTCCATAATCGAAACCAATGTGACGAGGGAAAGACCGATGGTATTTTCTAGTTTCAGCTTAAGATTGATACTTATGGCAATAATGGCTGCTAATCCAATGACAGTAAAATGATTTCCTAATGTGAGAACGAAAAATACCGCGAGTAATGCCCCGATGATATTTCCTTGAATTTGTTCAATAATAGTTAAATACGAACGATAAATGGTTGGCTGAATCGCAAAGATGGCAGAGATGCCGGCAAATACCGGTGATGGCGAATGCAGCAGCTGACCAAGATAAAGGGACAAAATGATTGCTATTCCCGTTTTTAAAATGCGGGCGCCTAACTTCATAAAAAAATGAATTCCTTTCAAAAAATTGTCTAATACTAGTTTGTTCAATGTGAAACAATAAATGACTATACATGGATTAAAACATATAATCAAGAGAATTAATATGAATTTTATGTTATATTTTTCTACAAAAAAAACGTCCGCTGTATGATGCGGACGTTTTTTGTATCATTCTGTTGAAACGGATGGATCTGCTTGCTCTTTAACCGGAACAATTTGTACGAAATGGCCTTCGAGATTAGCGAGAAGGGATTGAAGCTGTTTTGCTTCTTCAACCTGGCCATCATTCTCGAGTAAGCTGATGTATTGACCTAAAAGTTCATTCACATCATTTTTTCCATTTTCGTTTAATGGGTTAACAGAAACCTTAGCCCCTTTGGCAATTCTTCTTTGAATCGCCTCTTTTGTTAATCCCATTTCAGGTTGAAGGCGTGTATACACGACACCGCCGGTCATACCTGCGCAAATCCATGGACCTGGGTCTCCTAGAACAAGACCACGGCCGTTTGTCATATATTCAAATGCAAATCCCTTAATGTTTGCATTGGCGCCGATGTTTCCATTTTCCTGCTCAGGGATTTGTTTTTTAACTGAACCGCCGATGATTAAATCAGCCCCTGACAGACGAATTCCAGCACGGGCATCAGCATTCCCCTGTGCAATTAAAAGTCCTTTTTGGGCACCGTATCCAAAGCCTTTTCCAACTGAGCCATTGTAATAACGGCCATTCTTACCTTTCGCTTTCAGGATTTGAATATTACCTCCGAAGGATGTCTTACCAACACCATCTTGACCGCCGCCATTAACGGTTATTACGATGCCTTCACTGTTATATGCCCCTAATCCATTTCCTGGAATGGAACCTTCCCGATATTTCAACTGTACAGGCTTTAACTGTTTGTATGAACCATCAAGTCTGCCTCTAACACGGTGGCAAGATACACGGCTTCCCAGTACCCTTTGCTCTGATGTAACACTTTCAAACTCACGGGAACTATGCAATTGATCAATGCTTGCATCAAGATATTCTGCACCAACGGCTACCTGCATATGTGCTTCAGCAATTGTTTTTGATACCTCGGCCTTCGTAAATTGGCTGATTTCAAGAGTTTTTAGCAAATAAGAAAGGTCTAAGTTTTGGTGTCCGCTTGTTTGGACTAATAAATCCGAGCGGCCGACTGCTTCCTGCAGGTCACGAATTCCAAGGGAAGCTGCAAGCACCTTTAATTCCTGCCCGAAAGCAGTGAAAAGATTCATAATTCCTTGTACAGCTAAATCCAATTGGCGTGGAACAAAACGTCGTAGTCCATGTTCCTTCGCTTGAACCTCTGATTCAATTTGAGTTGCAATCCCAACATGACAAGTATCTAAGTGGCATCCGCGGCATGTTGTACAGCCGATTGACAGCATGGCTAATGTTCCAAAGCCAACACGGTTTGCCCCTAAAAGCATGATTTTGATTACATCCATTGCACTCTTCATACCGCCATCTGCCCAAATTTCAACTTTATGGCGGAGGCCGCTTTCTAATAGGGCGTTATGTGCTGCTTTTACACCAATTTCTACTGGCAAGCCAACATGTTGTAAAGCATGAATTCTTGCGGCACCTGTACCACCGTCAAAACCACTTAATGTAATAATATCTGCGCCTGCTTTCGCAATTCCAACTGCAATCGTACCGATATTTGGAACAACAGGAACTTTAACAGCAATTTTTGCCTGATCGTTTGCTGTTTTTAATTCTAGAATCATTTGCGCTAAATCTTCAATCGAATAAATATCATGGTTGTTTGATGGCGAAATCAAATCAGAGCCTAATGTTGCATTACGTGCAGCAGCAACCTTTGCTGTTACCTTTGAGCCAGGTAAATGTCCGCCTTCACCAGGTTTTGCACCCTGACCAATTTTAATTTCTAACAGGTTCGAAGAGTTTAACAGCTCGGCATTTACTCCAAAACGACCGGAGGCGATTTGCTGTCCCCGCGTTTTTGGATATTTACCAAGCATATCTTTAATTTCGCCGCCTTCACCATTTAAGCTCACCATATTTAAACGGTCAGCGCCTTCTGCATATGCTCTAAAGGCAATTTCATTCTGCGACCCGAATGACATGGATGAAATTAAAAACGGTAAATCATGATCACCTACACGAATATCTACTTCATCAGGTGAAATTGGATGATTGGATACTTTTAAGCTAGCCAAGTGACGAATGGTCGTTGGATTTTCCAACTCCTGCTCTGAGATTTTATCCCGGTACAGATTATAATCACCGGTTGCGGCTACTTCACCGATTGCTTTCCAAATCCGCGGGAAGAGGTGGAAGGTCTTTCCGACTCTTTCCTTTTCATTCTGGTAATCTTCAGCCCTAGAAAATGCATCCAGTTTCATAGCCTCGTAGCCAAATTCGAGTTCCTTTGAACCAAAGAAGTTTACAATATTTAAAACTTTTGCGATATCTTCGTGAAGACCGATACTTGAAAACAGTCTTCCATAACCACGCAACTCATGAATTCCAATGGTTGAAATTACTTTTTCCAGTCCTTTTGTTAATGCACTGTACAAATTGGTCAATGGCTTAGTCGATTCATCGAGAACAGTCATAAACATGTAGTAAGGACTAATTAAATCAGCGCCTAACCCTAAAACAGTGATAATATCGTGCAAGGAACGGATAGCAGCAGAACGTAAAACTAAAGAGCAGTCTCTTCTTAGTTCAGCTTTTACCAATGCCTGATCGATTGCTGAAGTTACTAAATGTGGATCAATCCAATAAAAATCGTCTTGATGTGCTTTGGCATCATCGAGAACAAGTAATGTTTTTCCCGATTGAACAGCCTGAACCGCTTCAGAGGCAATTCTTTCAAGTGCCAAGTTGATTTCTTCATCTTTACGGAAGGTCGTTGAGATAAACGAAGCTAGTTTTTGTTCATTAAAATATTGAATCACTTGGTCAAAGCTTGGCTGTCCGATTTCTCCAGAACAATTAAAACCTGCTTTTCCTTCTACTAAGACAGGAGTGATTAGTTCTAGAACGGTATTCGTTTCCTCTTTTACGAAAAGAGAAGGACGTTTGCCAATTACCACACGTGTCGAAAAATGTTCTGTTTCACGATCCCGGTCAATCGCAGGGTTTGTAACAACCGCTACACTTTCTTTAAAGTAATCAGCGATATTTTTTCGTTCTGGGTTTAAAGCTGCTAGTGGTGCATCATGACCTAATGAACGGATTGGCTCGACCCCTTTTTCCGCCATTTGTTCGATTAATTGGATATGGTCACGTTCCCATCCGAAAGCCTTATATTGTCCATTATGGATTTTATCCGGATAATTCATGGTTACTGTTTTATTTAAGCTAGGTGCTTGTAATCGATTCCGTGAACTAGCAATTGTTAACCGCTTAGAGATTCGATTATAGACTTCATTTTGGAAACGATTTTGCTCATATACATCCAATTGATCTCCATGCCATTTAAAGCCAACCTTTTCACCAGGTGCAAGCGGTTTTGGATCATTTACATATTCGCTTGAAGGAATAATCCCTGGTTCTGAGGAAAACAGATAGGAGGTTTCCGTTTCAAGCATCCATAGCGGTCTGAGACCAAGTGCATCCACACTAAATACAGCTTCATCGCCATATCTTGAGATGATTCCGGCAGGACCTTGTGCGTAATGCCCCCAAGCTTCGCGAAGGTAGGTATATAAATCCTGCAGTTTTTCAGGATAGGCTTTGATTTCATTAATAATTGGCGGAAATAGAAGATCCATGGCTTCAAATAAAGAATATCCATCCCTTGAGATTAAGGTTTCCATTGTCCGGCTTAAATCCTGTGAGTCACTGCCATCCTTTACAAGTGGAATCCCAATCATTCTTGCTTCATCCCGAAGCTTAGCAATTGTATTGATTTCACCATTATGTCCAAGTACACTAAATGGCTGGACTCTGAAGAAGCTGGAAAGGGTATTTGTTGAATAACGATTGTGCCCTAAAGTGATAGTTGAAGCGGCAAGCGGGTTAGAAAGGTCCTGATAATAACGCGGGAGAATATCACCTGCCCCCATTACTTTGTAAACTACATGGCTCTGACTAAGTGATGCAACATGGATTTGATCGTTGATTTCAAAATCAACCAATGCCTCAAAGAGGACCTTTGTTAATTCTTGGCCGCTTTTTTTAGAAAGACATGCAAATTGCCAGAAAACAGGGTTTTCCTGGATGGCAATGGGTCCAAGTGCAGAAGGGTCTGTAACTTCTGTTGTTTCAAAAATCATTTCTAATTCATATTTTGCAAGTTTTTGAAGCAATTCATTTTTAGTAGAATTCCAGTTTGCTTTTTGACTGATAAAAACATGCCCGACAGCAAACTCCTCTTTTTCAGCGAGCACAGGATCAATTCCTGCGTTTTGTAATTTTTCTTTCCAAAGGGCAACAGGGATATCCATATGAATACCAACGCCATCCCCTTCACCGTTAATAAAGCCGGCCCGGTGATTCATCGTTACAAGAGCATTGATACAATCGAAGATATTCTTTCTTGTTGGGATCTTGCTTTTTTCAAGGCAGGCAACAATACCACATGAATCGTGTTCATGTTTATGGAAATCTTTAAAAATGGAAGGATTATATTTTTGTGTCATTTGTGGTCGGGCTTTAAAAGGGTGTCCTCTAAAGCCGATTCACCTCCTAAGAAATTTCTAGATTGAGAATGATATTTGTGGTAAGCCACTGATCTGAGGCGTAAAGTATAATGGGAAAATTAATAATCTTATAGTATCATATGAATTTTCAGAAATCAAATAAATATACAGAAAATTGCATATCAATATTAGATTAAAATCATATCAGATTGAGATGGTAATATATTGTTGTAAACGTTTTCATGGGGTTTTTAAGAAAAAGGGAGTGGGAAATACTCCCTTTTGGTGCATAAAAAATGTATAATTATTCATTTCGAAGTGAGGAAAATGCATTGTGAACCGCGTGTAACGTTGCTTCAACATCTTCTGCTGTATGAGAAATGGTTAAGAACCATGCTTCATATTTAGAAGGTGCTAGATTAATTCCTTGGTTAAGCATTAGCTTGAAAAACTTGGCAAATGTTTCGCCGTCGGTATTTTCCGCCTGCTCGTAGTTTTCAACTTTTTCTGTTGTAAAATAAACGGTTAAAGCCCCTTTTAATCGATTGATCGTGATTGAAACTCCGTGTTCCTTTGCTGCCGCTAAAATTCCCTCTTCAAGTTTCGCTCCTAATCTGTCTAAATAATCATATACTCCATCTTGTTTCAACACTTCAAGGCATGCGATTCCAGATAGCATTGAAGCGGGATTTCCTGCCATTGTTCCAGCTTGATAGGCAGGGCCAAGCGGTGCCACTTTCTCCATAATTTCTTTACGTCCGCCATAGGCTCCAATTGGCAGACCCCCGCCGATAATTTTTCCAAGTGCAGTCAAATCAGGCTGGATTCCTAAAAGGTCTTGTGCACCGCCATACATGAAACGAAACGCCGTGATGACTTCATCATAGATGACAAGAGCACCTGCTGCATGCGTTAACTCATTAACCTGCTGTAGGAAGCCCGGTTTTGGTTCAACAATCCCGAAGTTACCGACAATCGGTTCTACTAGTACTGCCGCAATTTGGTCGCCCCATTTTTCTAATGCTTCTTTAAGTGGCTCAATCTCATTAAATGGAACAGTTATGACTTCTTGAGCGATACTTTTTGGCACTCCGGCTGAATCAGGTGTTCCTAGAGTGGAAGGTCCGGATCCTGCTGCAACAAGGACCAAGTCAGAGTGGCCGTGGTAACAACCGGCAAATTTAATAATTTTATCTCTTCCTGTGTAGGCACGCGCTACGCGAATGGTTGTCATAACCGCTTCGGTTCCAGAATTGACAAAGCGGACTTTATCCATTGATGGTATGGCTTCCTTTAGCATTCTTGCAAGCTTTACCTCATGGAGTGTAGGAGTACCGTAAAGTACGCCTGTTTCAGCTGCACGTTTGATTGCTTCCGTAATATGTGGGTGTGCATGTCCTGTGATAATGGGGCCGTATGCTGCCAAATAATCGATATACTGGTTGCCATCGACATCCCAAAAATAAGCGCCTTGACCGCGTTCCATAACCACTGGGGCACCACCACCTACAGCTTTGTAGGAACGGGACGGGCTGTTTACACCGCCAACAATGTGCTCAAGCGCTTCACTATGTATTCGTTCTGAATTAGTAAATTGCATAATATTTCCTCCTGAAATTCGATTCTTTCTTATTTTAGCACTTATTTTAGTGTTTTCCTGCTATTTTTTTGATCATTGCATTGGCGGATTTGTGATTAAAATGAAACAGCATTGGGGGTTCGGTTGCCAATGGGGGGCTGTGCAACCGAAAGAAGGTTTCTTTTCCCTTTTTCGGGTGAAACCAGCACGGAAGGGCAATGAACCAAAGTTCCTTTTCCCTCTTTCGGGTGAAACCAGCCGGAACGGGCAATGAACCAGAGTTCCTTTTCCCTTTAATAGGTGAAACCAGCTGGAACGGGCAATAAAACCAAGGGGTAGCCAATTGGGGGTCGAAGCGACTGAAACCACAAACCATAAGGGGTTTGGGGATCAAGCCAGTTTCCCTTATAAAATCAATCCTAAAATCAAGCAGAACGGTTGTTTTACTGTTGTGATTTGGCTAAACTAACACATTAGGGAAAGTTTCAGGAGGAAGATCGATGGAAAATGCAATAGAAGTTAATAAATTACGAAAAGAGTTTAAAGCGTATTCAAGTCGAACGGGGTTAAAAGGTGCCTTCCGAGATCTTTTTACCCGTAATTATAAAGTGGTTCCTGCAGTCAATGATATCCACTTCACCGTAAAACAGGGAGAAATGGTTGGATATATTGGCGAAAATGGAGCAGGGAAATCGACGACAATTAAAATGCTGACAGGGATTTTAACGCCAACGTCCGGTCAAATCACTGTCAATGGAATGAACCCGCATAAGGAGCGGGAGAAATTTGTTCAAACGATTGGTGTTGTTTTTGGCCAGCGCTCACAGCTTTGGTGGGATATTGCTGTTCAGGAATCCTTTCGTCTTTTGAAAAAGGTCTACAAAGTATCGGACGAAGATTACGACAACCACATGGGACACGTGATTAAAACATTGGATATTGAACCGCTTTTAGATAAACCAGTACGGAAATTATCGCTTGGCCAAAGAATGAGATGTGAACTCGCTGCAGCACTCATCCACAATCCGCCGTTATTGTTTTTAGATGAACCGACGATTGGGCTGGATGTGCTGGTTAAATTAAAAATCCGGGAATTTTTAAAGGAAATAAATGAGAAATATAATACAACCATCCTTTTAACGACACACGACTTGTCAGATATTGAAGCGCTGTGTGAACGGGTGATTATGCTCGATGAGGGGAAAATCATTTATGACGGTGCTCTTAGAAACCTTAAAGAAAAATGGGGGGAACGTAAGGAATTGCAATTTCAATTTCTTGAAAAGATTGAGATTGCGAAACTTAAAGATATAACTGGGGGACTTCCTGTTAAATGGGAGTTAGATGAAAAGGAAGCCATTTATATTGCCAATATTGAGGATACGGAAGAATTGATTTCCCTGCTGATCGCTAGAGTGGTCAGTGCATTTAAAATTAAGGACATTAAAATTAATGAAATCTCTACTGAGGAAATTATCCGTAATATTTATGAAAAAGGTACGGTGGAAGTAGAAGGGGGCAATTAATCTTGGATAAATATCTTGAAATGATCCGCATCCGTTTTTTAATGATGCTTGCCTACCGGACTAATTATTATACGGGGATTGTGATTTACAGTATTAATATTGGTGCCTATTATTTTTTATGGTCTGCTATATATGGGTCGAAGGAGCATATTGAAGGCCTTTCCGTTGTTCAAATGACTACCTATGTTGCCGTTTCATGGATGGCCCGTGCCTTTTACTTTAATAATCTGGATCGGGAAATGGCGCTAGAAATTATGGAAGGAAAAGTGGCCATTGAATTAATTCGTCCCTACAGTTATCTTGGCATGAAAACGATGCAGGGATTGGGCGAAGGGATTTTTCGGCTTTTCTTTTTCTCGATTCCAGGATTAATCATTGTTTCGTTTATTTTTCCAATTAAATTCACTTGGGACCCGGGGATTTGGGGGTTATTTGCGTTATCTACGATATTAAGTTTTTTCATTAATACACAACTGAATTTACTAACTGGAATTACAACCTTCTTCTTATATAATAATGCTGGATTGATTCGGGCTAAACGAGTGGTTATTGATTTATTTTCCGGTCTCCTCCTTCCCATCAGCTTTTTCCCTGGATGGGCGCAGGGAGTCATGAAATATCTTCCTTTTCAGGGGATTAGCTATATTCCAAGTATGATTTTTACTGGCGGTTTTTCCCATTCACAGGCAATGGAGGCCATCTTTCAACAGATCCTCTGGGTAGTAATCTTAATTATTCCTATTCAGTTCCTGTGGTCTGTGGCAAAAAAACAGCTAATCATACAAGGGGGGTAAGCAAGTGTTTTACACATCCATGTTTTTTCAATATATTTCTCAATATTTAAAGACAAGATTTCAATATCGTGGTGATTTATTTGTAGAATTTTTCTCGGATTTATTATCTCAAGCGATCAATCTAATCTTTATATTAGTGGTATTTGGTCATACAAGTTTACTAAACGGCTGGAATCGAGATGAAATTATTTTTATTTATGGCTTTTTCCTTGTTCCGTATGCTGTTTTTTCAGCCTTCTTTAATATCTGGGATTTTAACGAACGCTATATTGTGAAAGGGGAGCTAGACCGGATTTTAACAAGACCTATTCACAGTCTTTTTCAAATTATCCTTGAGCGGATCGAACTCGAATCGTTATTAGGTGCTATTACCGGTCTTGCTGTTATGTTTTACTCGGGGGCTAAACTCGGTCTTGATGTGAAATGGTATGATCCCTTCTTGTTCCTGATTTTTGTCGTTGGCGGTGCCCTAGTTTATGGTGGAGTCTTTATCATGATCGCCTGCATCAGTTTTTGGGCAGATGCAAGAACTTCACTTATGCCGATGATGTACAACATTAGTAATTATGGCCGTTATCCTGTTGATATTTACAATAAAATTATTCGTTTTGTGTTAACATGGGTGCTTCCGTTTGCCTTTGTGGGAGTGTATCCGGCGGCGTATTTTCTTGGAAAAAAGGAATGGTTCGTTTATGCCTTTTTAACTCCAGTAATCGGTATAATCTTTTTTGCCCTTTCCATCCTGCTTTGGAATCAAGGAGTAAAAAAATATCGGGGAGCAGGGAATTAAATACATTTGGAGAAAACCAGGCAAAATGTCTGGTTTTTGATATTTTATGGGCCAAGCCTGCATAGAGATAGTGTAACGGATGTTTCTTATAGAGGTGGTTTAACATGATCTATTTCTTGCTTCCGATTGTGGTGTTTTGTATTTTTATGAGTTTAAAAACTCTCTTTGTTCCAAATACAGTAAAAGGGAAATTTGTTTCTGTAGAAAATTTTTTATACCTGGGGTGCATTTATTTAACAGTCATCATCGGTTATGGTTTGATTTATGTGCTTTTCGAGCTAAAGGGTATACCACTACTTAAAGAAATCAATCATGAACACGGGAATAATATATTTGAATCCAGTTTTTACTTTAGTGCGATGATGCTGTTCTCAGTTGGAAACGGGGACATTATACCTTTGGGGATTGGGAGAATTATTGCGGTAACGGAAGCGTTAATCGGCTATACCCTTCCTGCGGCATTTGTGGCAAGAGCGATGCTTAATCGGGAGAAGTGATTATCGTTTGCATTGTTTCCTATAATTGGATAGTCTATCAATATAAACGAATGAATTGGGGTGTTTTTAATGACTGTAGAATTGGGTGTAACTGCGCCGGATTTTGAGTTGGAGGCCAGTAATGGTGAAAAAGTAAAGTTATCGGATTTCCGCGGAACAAATGTCGTTGTTTATTTTTATCCAAAAGATATGACCCCGGGATGTACGACAGAAGCTTGCGATTTTCGTGATCGAATTCAAGACTTTACAGATGTAGATGCTGTAATATTAGGAATCAGTCCAGATCCGATTGATAAGCATCAAAAATTTATTGAGAAATACGGACTGCCATTTTTACTTCTTGCGGATACAGAACATGCAGTCGCCGAAAGCTTTGATGTATGGAAGCTAAAGAAGAACTTTGGAAAAGAGTATATGGGGATTGAGCGTTCAACTTTCATCATTGATAAACAAGGAAAATTGGTGAAGGAATGGCGAAAGGTGCAAGTAAAAGGCCATGTTGACGCAGCATTAAGCTACATACGCGAAAATCTTAAATAATTTTATTTCAATTTCAAGCCTATTTTCATCAGTAAAGGCATTTGTCCAATGCAATAATACAAGGTTTGAATATCATTTTATTAGGGCATACCTCCTCAGATAAAAATTTCGGGTCCATAGTGGCCCCTTTTTTTATGCCGTTCTATTCAATCATGATTTCAAGCTTTATAATATGTTTATAAAAGTATTCATGACGAATTGTTTTTTTTTGATATTACATCATACATATAAAACAGGAGTAAAAGGGGGTACAAGGAATGAAAATTTATACAAAAACAGGGGACAAGGGAACTACCTCGTTAATTTACGGTCAAAGGGTGGCTAAAAACGATCTGCGCGTCGAAGCTTACGGAACCTGTGATGAAACCAATTCGATGATTGGGCTTGCAATAAGCTATTTAAACAAGGAAATTTTTCAAGGGAAAGAAATAATTGAAAAAGCGTATCATAAAATACAAACAAATCTTTTTCATGTCGGTGCAGAATTAGCTACACCAAAAGGAAGGGAAGTAAAATGGTCCCTTTCAACTGCTGATATCGAAGAGATGGAAAAACAAATCGACGAATGGAATGAAATTCTCCCACCATTAACCAATTTTATTTTACCAGGGGGACATCCCGCAGGAGCTGCCTTTCATGTGGCCAGAACCACGGCAAGACGTGCTGAAAGATGTGCTGTAACGCTAGGGGAAGATGTGAATCCGATTGTTTTGGCCTACTTGAATCGTCTTTCGGATCTGTTGTTTGTAACAGCGAGGTATGTGAACCATCAGCTCGGACAAAAAGAGCAAACCTTGCATTCTTGATCAAATGTGGACCTATTTGTGAGGTAACAATATTGACAAAAGTATAAAAAAATTAGTAAACTAATTATAACAATTATAATCTAATAATATTTTTTAAGAAAAGAGGTGCATGGCGATGAATCAGCTAAAAGAAGCGTTGGATACCTTGAAGGAAACTGGGGTAAGAATCACTCCGCAACGTCATGCGATACTTGAATATTTAATAAACTCGATGTCACATCCTACTGCAGACGATATTTATAAAGCTTTAGAAGGGAAATTCCCTAACATGAGCGTGGCGACGGTTTACAATAATTTACGAGTATTTCGTGAGGTTGGTCTTGTCAACGAATTAACATATGGTGATGCCTCTAGTCGTTTTGATTTTATAACCACACAGCATTACCATGTTATTTGTGAAAGTTGTGGAAAAATTGTCGATTTTCACTATCCTGGCCTAGATGAAGTGGAACATTTAGCTTCACATGTAACAGGCTTTAAAGTAGATAACCACCGTATGGAAATTTATGGAATCTGCCCGGAGTGTTCCGATAAAGAAGTTCATTAATAAAAGCAAAGAACTAATTCGATGGAATTGGTTCTTTTTTATGGAAAAAGATGTCCCGAAAGTATAACTTTTAAGGGCACCCCTTTTTGTGTATGGTTCTCTTAACTTGTCCGTTGATTTCCGCTCCAATCACCTTGGTTTTAAAATTCAACATTGTTATTTAACACAGGGATATGAAAAAAGGTGTCCTTTTTATGTGGACACCTTTAGTTTATGTTCTTGATTTTCTATTATAGGATTCGTCGAATTCTTTTCCTTCGAGGTTTTGGTCGAGGGTAAGAGGTTCACGGCAATACATGCACATATCCACCCGGCCTAGCATTTTTGTAGGTTTGCCACAGCTGGGACATTTTACTTGAATGGTTTTCGTTGATAACATTCCAATCCAAAAATATACAACCGTGCTTGCTATAATAAATAGAAGACCAAAAAGCATAAAGATGGTCATAATAAGTGGTGAAGTTCGAAAATAAATTCCTCCGTACATAACAATGAATCCAATAAAGATTAGAGCTAGAGCAAAGGTTCTTATTTTATTTATTTTACTTGAATATTTAGCCATATTACCCCTCCTAATGAAACTATACCATATTTATGAAAATAGAAAAATTACTACGGGAAAGAAATGTCGAAATTTGTCTCAATTTTAAGAAGGAGTTTTCGTGTTATTGTCGAAAATATTATGCTACCTGAAAAAAATGGAGGAATTAAGAATGGAAGATATCCTTCGGCCGATTTATCAAGAAAGAGCAAGCCAAGCCAATACTCTTGGAGTTTTGATGGTGGAGAAAAAACAAAAATCAAGCCATACAACCGACTCGTTTGACGATATTCTTTTGATTATTGTAAAAAAGGCAGAAAAGCCGTTACTTATAAAGCATTATACTTATCAAGACAAAAAAGCGGCCATGCATATAATAGTTGAGGATTTATTAAAGGAATGGATCCTACTTGGTTCGAATCGGAAGATATTTGAATGGATCGATGATGCTAGAATTTTATTTGATCGTAATGAATATGTTGTAAATCTAAAAAAAGAGTTGCGGGAATTTCCGTTTTACGGAAGAAAAATTAAAATGGGGATGGAATTCGCCAAATTAATTCGGCGGTATGTGGATGGAAAAGCGTTATTTGAAAATCATCTATATTTAGATGCTTATAACTATGTTGTTCACTCTTTGCACCATTTAGCAAGATTAGCCATTATTGAAAATGGACTTCATCCGGAATTAACGGTTTGGCACCAGGTAAAGCAAATTGAGCCGGAAATCTTTAAACTATATGAAGAACTTGTCAATAGTGAAGAAACGCT
>NZ_JAVGVR010000001.1:1552500-5527500 GCF_030938565.1 Bacillus salipaludis
CACCGCTGGTGTACCAGTTGTCTTGCCAAAGGCATCGCTGGGTAGCTATGTGCGGACGGGATAAGTGCTGAAAGCATCTAAGCATGAAGCCCCCCTCAAGATGAGATTTCCCATAGCGTCAAGCTAGTAAGATCCCTGAAAGATGATCAGGTTGATAGGTCAGAGGTGGAAGCGTGGTGACATGTGGAGCTGACTGATACTAATCGATCGAGGACTTAACCATAGTCTTAAGGTGAACTCGTTTTTACTGAAACTTCTTCTGTATTATCTAGTTTTGAGGGAATGAAAAAAAATAAATTTACCTCTTGAAAAATCTCAAAAAGACATTATAATAAAATAGTGTCTGATAAATAGTCTGGCAATAATGGCGAGAAGGTCACACCCGTTCCCATACCGAACACGGAAGTTAAGCTTCTCAGCGCCGATGGTAGTTGGGGGCTGTCCCCCTGTGAGAGTAGGACGTTGCCAGGCTGTTATATAATTATTCCGCAGTAGCTCAGTGGTAGAGCTATCGGCTGTTAACCGATCGGTCGTAGGTTCGAGTCCTACCTGCGGAGCCATTTTAATGGAGAGCTGTCCGAGTGGCCGAAGGAGCACGATTGGAAATCGTGTAGGCGGGTAACCCTGTCTCAAGGGTTCAAATCCCTTGCTCTCCGCCATTAAAATTTTTCTAAAATGGCCCCTTGGTCAAGCGGTTAAGACACCGCCCTTTCACGGCGGTAACACGGGTTCGAATCCCGTAGGGGTCACCAAAGTTTTTTACAGTAGTGAAAACAATTGTCATTAATATGGAGGATTAGCTCAGCTGGGAGAGCATCTGCCTTACAAGCAGAGGGTCGGCGGTTCGATCCCGTCATCCTCCACCATATTGTTATCGCGGGGTGGAGCAGTCTGGTAGCTCGTCGGGCTCATAACCCGAAGGTCGCAGGTTCAAATCCTGCCTCCGCAATTTGGTCTGGTAGTTCAGTTGGTTAGAATGCCTGCCTGTCACGCAGGAGGTCGCGGGTTCGAGTCCCGTCCAGACCGCCATTTAAGTGGCTCAGTAGCTCAGTCGGTAGAGCAAAGGACTGAAAATCCTTGTGTCGGCGGTTCGATTCCGTCCTGAGCCACCTTTAATTTTTAAAAGATACGCCGATGTAGCTCAATTGGTAGAGCAACTGAATCGTAATCAGTAGGTTGGGGGTTCAATTCCTCTCGTCGGCACCTTAAGCTGACAACTCAACTTTCAAATGTGGAGGGGTAGCGAAGTGGCTAAACGCGGCGGACTGTAAATCCGCTCCCTCCGGGTTCGGCGGTTCGAATCCGTCCCCCTCCACCATTTTAGGGGTATAGTTTAAAGGTAGAACGAAGGTCTCCAAAACCTTTGGTGTGGGTTCAATTCCTACTACCCCTGCCAATTATTTTCATTATGGCGATTGTGGCGAAGTGGTTAACGCATCGGATTGTGGTTCCGACATTCGTGGGTTCGATTCCCATCAGTCGCCCCATTTAATTTTTATTGAATAAGTGGTAAATTTATTATACTATTGGGCTATAGCCAAGCGGTAAGGCATCGCACTTTGACTGCGACATGCGTTGGTTCAAATCCAGCTAGCCCAGCCAATTTGCGGAAGTAGTTCAGTGGTAGAACACCACCTTGCCAAGGTGGGGGTCGCGGGTTCGAATCCCGTCTTCCGCTCCAATAATTATGGCGGCATAGCCAAGTGGTAAGGCCAAGGTCTGCAAAACCTTTATCCACCGGTTCGAATCCGGTTGCCGCCTCCATCTTTACAGATTGTGTTGAGATTGGAGAATTAGAAGAATAAGATTTCGCCGGGGTGGCGGAACTGGCAGACGCACAGGACTTAAAATCCTGCGGTAGGTGACTACCGTACCGGTTCGATTCCGGTCCTCGGCATTAGCTTTAAAATTTTATACACGCCGGTGTGGCGGAATTGGCAGACGCGCACGACTCAAAATCGTGTTCCGCAAGGAGTGTCGGTTCGACCCCGACCACCGGTATCACAGACAGTGTTAGAAACACAGTCGCAGCAACGGTTTGACTATTTTGTCAGGCCGTTTTTTGTCGTTTGATGAAAATCATATTGAACAAATCAGATTAAAGAGATGCAGAACATTTTGAAGGGATTCTAGCAAGAAAATGTTCTTTAAGGCTTGTAGGAGCTGGAAGGATATTCATTCTCTTCTAATAGGTTATAATAAAACTAATTAGAAGAAAAGGATGAGTTTATATGAAATATTCTAAGAATATATCGGAAACAATTAAGGTGATGCAAAGTCACGTCTCTGTCCGCAAGTATTTAGCGGAACCAATCCCAAAAGAACATTTATTGGAAATCCTTAAATCAGGACAGGGTGCGGCTACCTCCCATTTTGTCCAGGCTTATTCCATCATTCATGTTACAGACAAGGAGAAAAAAGACAAAATAGCTGAACTTGCAAAAAATAGCCATATTAGTAATGCTTCAGATTTCTTCATATTTTGCGCAGATTTAAAACGCCTGGAAGTGGCCGGCAGGAAGCATGGAATCGTCATTGAACACGATAATTTAGAAAATTTTATGGTTGCAATTATCGATACTGCCCTGATTGCCCAAAATGTCATTACAGCAGCAGAATCACTTGGATATGGCGGCTGTTATATTGGCGGTGTTCGGAATAATCCCGATCCTATTAGCAAGCTTGTTGGTCTTCCTGACAAAGTGTTTCCGATATTTGGATTATGCTTAGGGGTTCCTGCCGAAAGGAACGAGGTAAAACCAAGATTGCCATTAGATGCGATTCTCCACAAAAATCAATATAACACGGAGAAATATGAAAGTCTGCTTGACGAGTATGATCAAACCATGAATACATATTATCAGCAGCGCTCTACCAATAACAAACAAACCAACTGGACTGAATCAATGGCTCATTTTATGGAAAATAAAAGAAGAGTTCATATGCGAGAATTTGTTGAAAGCAAAGGATTCCATTTGGAGTAAAAAAAGAATCCGGCGCCATTTCGAATAGCGCCGGATTTATTTATGAATTTTCTTATATAAAAGCATATTCGGACAGGAGAAGAAGGAAAGCTTAAATCCAGTCCAAATCTAAGATCATAAACCAATCTCCTAAAGCTCCCATGCCTCTTTTAATAACTGAATTCCTGTTTCAATTTCAGATTCGGATAAACCGCCAAAACCGAGTAAGACCCGAGAACCAAAGCTTCCTTTAGAATAATAATAGGCCGATAAGGGATATACCTTTACCCCAACCTTTAAGGCTTTTCTGATTAGCTGCTCTTCCCCCATCCCGTTTTTTACTTCCAAGACAATATGAAGCCCAGAATTTTCACCAATGACAAGCACGTTGTCCCCAAGAAAATTTTTAATCGACTGCATTAAAACAACATGCTTCTTGCGGTAAAGGGTTCTCATTTTATTTAAATGACTTTGCCAATAACCTTCACTCATAAAGCGATAAAGGGTATCCTGATGCAATCGGGAGGACGTTTGCTTATAAATGGTATAGCGGTCGTGATACTTCTTTAACAAATTCGGCGGTAAAACGAGATAACTGATCCGGATTGAAGGTATTAAAGACTTGGAAAAAGTCCCTAAATAGATCACCCGTCCTTTTTGGTCCAACCCTTGCAACGAAGGAATTGGCTTTCCCTTATAGCGATATTCACCGTCATAATCATCTTCAATGATATAACCATTCTTTTCCTCCGCCCATTTTAACAATTCCAACCTTCGTGATATCGGCATTACCATTCCAAAAGGGAATTGATGAGAGGGAGTCACATAAGCAACACTAGCATTACTACTATTCAGTTCCTGTATATTCAATCCATCTTCATCAAGTGGGATAAAAATCGTGTTCGCCCCGAAATCTTGTAGAACTGTTTTCGTTCGATGAAATCCAGGATTCTCCAGTCCATAGGTTTGGCCTTTTCCTAGTAACATGCACAATAATCCGATTAGAAACTGGGTCCCAGCTCCAATGATAATTTGCTGGGCAGAACATTTTACCCCCCTGGAGGCAAATAAATACTTTGCAATTTGCTCGCGGAGTAACAGTTCTCCTTGAGGATTTCCATTATAGAACAACTCTCCCCGATCCAAAGATTGAATCGTCAATTTCCGCCATGCGGTATTTGGAAAGTTTTCTAAATCCACTTGGCCTGAATTGAAATCAATTTTAGCAATTTCTTGTGGTACATGATCACTGATTACCTCCATTTTTTGAGGATAATCCTGGCTTGAGAATAGGTCATCTTCAAATGGCGTAACAAATAGTCCTTTTCGGGGTTTACTTTCTAAATATCCCTCTGCACATAACTGATCGTAGGCAGACTGCACGGTGTTAAGGCTTAAACCAAGATAATTAGATAAACTTCTTTTTGACGGTAATTTTTCTTTCGGTTTTATTCTACCTGATGAGATTTCTTCTTTAATGTAGTCGGCCAACTGTAAATACAGCGGTTTACTCATGCTATTATCCAAAACGGGTGTGATTTCAATCATGATTTTATCCTCCAGTCTATTTCTGGAACCATTAAATTTATCAAAACTGGTACTTTTGATTATACCAGATTGTGATTTAATATTGTTAAAAGATCCTTAAAGGGAATGGGGGAAGATGGCAAGAACAATAATAAGGATATTAAAAAATTCACAGGAAATTAAAGAAGCATTTCCAATAATGAAACAGCTGCGGGCGCATTTAAATGAAGCAAGTTTTCTTCAATTGGTTCAGGAAGCTGTGGAAAAAGAGGGGTATCAATTAGCGGCCTTATATGAAGACGAAAACATTGTTGCTGTAACAGGATTTATGCCCATGATCACCTTATATAATGGCAGGTCCATTTGGGTCTGCGATTTAGTGACAGATGAAGAAAAGCGGTCGAAAGGGTATGGAAAAAAACTTTTAAATTTTGTCCATCTATGGGCAAAAGAGAATGGATTTGGGATTGTCTCACTCTCATCCGGCTTACAACGGGGAGATGCTCATCGTTTTTATGAAGATAAAATGGAATATGACAAGTTCAGCTATGTTTTTTTTTAAAAGACTTTAATATAAAAAAAGGCTTTGTAAATCAGTTTTTATCAGAATCTTTACCTGTGCAATTTATTTTATATTAAATAAAGAAAGAGGAAAGCATATGAATTCAACATTCGTACAAACAGAATCAACTAAAACAAAGGCCATCGTCATAAACGCACTTTTCATCGCAATGACCTTTGTCGCAACAATGTTCATAAACATAAGGCTGCCATTAATGGGTAACGGTGGTTTAATCCATCTTGGGAATGTGCCTCTTTTTCTAGCAGCCTTGGTTTACGGCAAAAAAACAGGAGCTATCGCAGGCGCCTTCGGAATGGGTCTTTTTGATATTGTATCTGGTTGGGCAATATGGTCACCGTTCACATTTGTCATTGTTGGTGCAATGGGCTTTGTAGTTGGTCTCATATCTGAAAAGTCAACCGGCAATAGAGTCCTTGCAAGCACACTGGCCATTGCGGTTGCACTTATTATAAAAGTTGTGGGCTACTATTTTGCCGAAGTGATTCTTTACGGTAACTGGGTACAGCCATTCGGATCCGTCCCAGGAAACATTATGCAGGTCGTATTAGCCGGTATCATTGTAATCCCAATTGCAGCACGCTTAAAGAAAAGAGCTTGAAAGATATAAGAGGGAAACATATTTTGGAACGATTTTCAATGCAGGCAAACCGAAATTTTAGGATTTGTCGACAGTCTAAGTCAACATTTTCAATGTTGACTTTTTATTTTGTCTTTGATTATTCAACTATCAAATTTCTATCAGTTTTTGATAATCTCAGAATTGTAAAGTGATTGAATGAAATGATAGAGTAGTTGCCTTCAAATAATGTATTGAAGGAGAATAGAAGGGGGAAAATCTCCTATCGACGGGATAGGAGATTTAAGATTTTTTAATTTGATAATTCAAGTAATAAATCACCGGGTTCAATCGTATCGTTATTATTTATATAAATCTCTTTAATTGTACCACTGAATGGTGCTTGAACAGTTGTCTCCATCTTCATGGCCTCTGTAATCATGAGATGATCACCTTTTGAAACTATTTGTCCTTTTTCAACAAGGAGTTTCAGAACGTTACCTGGCATGGAAGCTCCAATATGGCTTTTATTTCCAGGATCTGCTTTCAATTTTGCTTGAACAGTCGTTTTAATATTCTCGTCTTTAATAAGAACTTCACGTGTCTGACCATTTAGTTCAAAATAAAGCACGCGAGTCCCGTCCGGTTTCG
Source organism: Bacillus salipaludis (assembly GCF_030938565.1). GTDB lineage: Bacteria > Bacillota > Bacilli > Bacillales > Cytobacillaceae > Neobacillus > Neobacillus salipaludis_A. The sequence continues at coordinate 1,558,781 of NZ_JAVGVR010000001.1, forward strand.
GTTCGCTAATGGAAATGAGTTTGACAAAAAGGGTTTTCCCTTTTTCAATTTCCACCTCAATTTGTTCGCCTAGGCGCATTCCGTATAAAAACGTTGGCGTATCAAGAACGGAAATATCTCCATATTTCTCGACTGTTTGATGGTATTCCATAAACACCTTTGGATATAGGACATAGGCAATCACATCGTGGCTTGTCACAGGACGTTTTAATGAACGATACAACATCTCTTTAATTTCTTGAAAGTTTACAGGCTCCAAGAGTTCTCCGGGGCGAACATTTATTGGTTCTTTTCCTTTTAAAATAATACGTTGAAGCTCTTTAGGAAATCCCCCATAAGGCTGGCCAAGGTAGCCTTCAAATAATTCTATAACTGAGTCAGGAAAATCAAGTGTCTCCCCGCGTTCAAAAATATCGTCTTCCGTTATATTATTTTGTACCATATAAAGGGCCATGTCCCCAACAACTTTTGAGGATGGGGTTACTTTTATAATATCGCCAAACAACTGATTTACACGGGAATACATTTCTTTTACTTGATCCCATCTGTCTCCCAATCCTACAGCTTTTGCTTGTTGCTGTAGATTACTATATTGTCCGCCTGGCATTTCGTGAACATATACTTCGGTATGAGGAGCATTCATGCCACTCTCAAAATCTGCGTAATATTTGCGAACCTCTTCCCAATAATAAGAAATCTGCTCCAATGCCTTTATGTCAATAAGCGGTTTACGATAATGTCCTTCTAAAGCATAATAGAGAGAATTTGCACTTGGCTGTGATGTTAGTCCAGCCATAGAGCTTGCCGCAACATCCACAATATCTACTCCTGCTTCAATTGCCTTTGCGTACATAAATAGTCCATTGCCGCTTGTATCATGGGTGTGTAAATGGATCGGTATCTCAACCGATTCCTTTAAAGCGGAAATCAAGTCATACGCAGCCTGTGGTTTTAACAAACCAGCCATATCCTTAATTCCTAATATATGTGCTCCTGATTGTTCCAGCTCTTTTGCCAGATTTTTATAGTAATCCAAATCATATTTTCTTCTAGACGGATCCAAAATATCACCCGTATAACACATGGTTGCCTCTGCAATTTTTCCACTATCTCTTACTGCATCAATCGCCAGTTCCATTCCTTTTACCCAATTGAGGCTGTCAAAGATTCGGAAAACGTCAATACCTGCTTCCGCAGACTTGTTAACAAATTCTTTGATTACATTATCCGGATAATTTTTATAACCGACAGCATTTGATGCACGAAGAAGCATTTGGAACAACATATTCGGCATGGCTTGCCGCAACTTTAATAAGCGTTCCCATGGATTCTCCTTTAAAAAGCGGTAGGAGACATCGAATGTCGCACCACCCCACATTTCAACAGAAAATAAATTAGGAATTAAACGGGCAGTCGGCTCGGCAATTCGCAGCAAGTCATTTGTTCGAACACGAGTGGCTAACAATGATTGATGGGCATCACGGAAAGTTGTATCGGTTAATAAAACTTCCTTTTGTTCTTTAATCCAATTTACGACTCCTTCTGGACCTTTTTCATCAAGTATTTGTTTTGTTCCGTTTAGAATTGGCTCAAATGGATTAATCCTAGGTAATGTTGGTTTTTCAAAAAGAGGCTTATCCTTTTTAGTCACTCCCGGAAAACCATTCACCGTTACGTTTCCAATATAAGTGAGCATTTTTGTCCCACGGTCTTTCGATTTCGGGAAAATGAATAACTCCGGTGTAGAATCGATAAACGATGTATTATATTCACCTTTTAGAAATTTCTCATGCTTTACCACTTTTTCGAGGAACGGAATATTGGTTCTGATTCCACGGATCCGGAATTCTTTTAAATTTCTGACCATTTTTGCCGCAGCTTGATCAAAGGTTAGGGCCCAAGTTGTTACTTTTACAAGAAGGGAGTCGTAAAAGGGGGTAATGACTGCTCCCTGGAATCCATTTCCTGCATCTAAACGTACCCCAAACCCTCCGCCTGAACGGTAGGCCATGATTCTTCCTGTATCTGGCATAAAGTTATTCAAAGGATCTTCGGTAGTAACACGCGATTGAATCGCATAACCGTGTACCTGAATATTTTCTTGACTAGGAATTCCCACTTCATGACTATGAAGAGAATAGCCGGCCGCAATTATTATTTGGGACTGAACAATATCAATACCGGTAATCATTTCTGTAATCGTATGTTCAACCTGTACCCGTGGGTTTACTTCAATAAAAAAGAATTCATCATCTGTAACAAGGAACTCTACTGTTCCAGCATTTAGATAGGAAACGTTTTTCATTAAATGAACAGCAGCCTCACATATAGCTTGCCGCAAGTCTTCAGGCAATGAAAGGCTTGGAGCTACTTCCACAACCTTTTGGTGGCGGCGTTGGACGGAACAATCACGTTCAAATAAATGAACAACGTTTCCATTATGGTCACCTAATATCTGTACCTCAATATGTTTGGGATTTTCCACAAATTTTTCAATATAAACCTCATCGTTTCCGAATGCGGCTTTTGCTTCAGATTTGGCGCGATCATATGATTCTTTTAAACTGTCTTCACTTCGTACAATCCGCATTCCACGGCCGCCTCCGCCAAGAGATGCCTTGATCATGAGCGGATATCCATATTTTTGCCCAAAAGTTTTCGCTTCCTCCAGGCTCTCAATAGGACCATCACTTCCAGGAATTACTGGAATATTAGCCTGAATCGCTTGGTGGCGGGCCTTCACTTTATCCCCGAACATCTCTAAATGTTTTGATTTTGGACCAATAAAAATAATTCCTTCATCTTCACAACGTTTTGCGAATTCAGCATTTTCTGATAGAAATCCATAGCCCGGGTGGATAGCGTCAACTTCATGGGACTTTGCAATTTTAATAATTCCTTCAATATCCAGATAAGCATCAATTGGTTTTTTTCCTTCCCCAACTAAATAGGCTTCATCTGCTTTATACCGGTGGAAAGAGCCGCTATCCTCTTTTGAGTAAATGGCAACGGTTCGAATGTCTAACTCGGTACAGGCACGGAAAATTCGGATTGCAATTTCCCCACGATTTGCAACTAAAACTTTGTTAATCTTTTTTATTCTACTTTCCATATCTAATTCTCCTTAATAATTAAAGATTTATAGAGCGGTAAATTTTTAAAATTTTGGGCTTTTTCCCTCCAATAACGCTATTTGAATATTAATAATATTCAAATTAAATTATAGCAAAAATGAGAACCCTTTTCTTATGAAAAACTCGAAAGGCTGATTCCAATAAGGAAAGAGCCTCTCGAGTTTTTCAATATTTTAAGGAATCATGAAACTAAGAACTGAATTTTGTAGCCAAACGATGATTCCGACAATAATGACTAGGAAAATACTATGTTTGATTGTAAAGCGGAACAGCTCGGATTCTTTACCGGCAAGTCCTACGGCTGCACAGGCAACGGCAATCGATTGTGGTGAAATCATTTTACCTGTGACTCCGCCGGATGAGTTAGCTGCAAGTGCCAAAATGGGATTCATGCCAATCGATTCGGCGGTAACTTTTTGCAGATTGGCGAATAACACGTTTGCCGATGTGTCCGATCCAGTTATAAAAACCCCCAGCCATCCAAGGAAAGGTGAGAAGAATGGGAACAGGATTGGTCCTGTTTTTGCCAATGCTAATCCAAGAGTTGTACTCATTCCGGCAACGTTAATCACATAGGCGAAACCAACAACTGTAGCAATCGTTAACAGTGGGTACTTTACTTCATTTAATGTTTCCCCAAATGTTTGCACCCAAGAATTCCATGACATTTTTATAATAAACTTCGTGATAATTGCAGCAATTAAAATCGCAGTACCAGCGGCTGCCAATAGCTCAATTTTGTAAAAGGCGGGTGCCGGTACTGCCCCGGCTTTACTAATCACTTTGTTATGGACAAATGGTACTTCCGGCATAAAGGTTAAAGCATGTCCAATTGAATTAATAGCCTTTAGAATAGCATTAGCCCCTTCATAATGCCCGCTTAATGCAAGCTTGATCGTCGGAATTCCCCAAAGTGAAATGGTTGCTGTTAACAAAATAAATGGTGACCAAGCTTTAAAAATTTGTCCCCCAGTATAGTGAACTTCATTTGTTTTTCTACAAGAAATGGTAACAGCAGCGGCAAGCTCTTGTTCTGCCGAAAAACGGAAAATCGTTTTTGGCTTCCAGAAATTTAGGAAAATAGCTAAAGCAAACAACGAAACAAGTGCTGATAAGATATCAGGCAGTTCTGGTCCTAAAAAGTTAGATGTTAAGTATTGTGTAATGGCAAATGCAAACCCTGATACAAGAATTGCCGGCAATACTTCCATCGTTTTCTTAAAACCAGCCATAATAAATACAAGATAAAATGGAATAAACACTGATAAAAATGGCAGCTGACGACCGATCATTTTTGAAATTTCTTTTGCGGCAATACCGGTAGGCCCTTCCATCGCAATAACTGGAATACCAATGGCGCCAAACGCAACCGGTGCTGTGTTCGCAATTAAACAAATCCCAGCAGCATATAGCGGATTAAATCCCAAACCAACTAATAGTGCAGCGGAAATTGCAACCGGTGCACCGAATCCTGCTGCCCCTTCAAGGAACGCCCCAAACGAAAACGCTACCAACAATGCTTGCAAACGCCGGTCCTCAGTAATGGATAAGACAGAATGGCGAATGATTTCAAATTGGCCCGATTTTACGGTTAGCTTGTATAAAAATACGGAGGCAACAATGATCCAGCCAATCGGCAGAACGCCGTAAACAGCCCCTTGAGTAGCCGACATGACGGCCATTTCGGCAGGAACTTTGTAAGCAATAACAGCAATAATAATAGAAAGTATAAGTGTAGTCAGGCCGGCAATGTGGCCCTTCATTCTTTTAATAGCTAAGGCCCAGAAGAAATAAAGAATGGGTATTAATGCAACAATCGCGGTGAGTGCTAGATTGTTTCCTACTGCAGTAAAATTTTGGGTAAATGTCATTGGCATAGTCTCCCTTAATTGGTTTTGTTATAGCGTTGCATTTTCAAAGAAAAAATTACCACCCACTTTACAAATAGAGTAATCGCTTACAAGTGATGATGTGGTCATCAGATGATTAGATGTTCAACATGGTGATAGAAAAGATTATATTAATATTTTTTAAAAATTACAACAGTATTTTTTACTATGGTTTTTATAAAAATCGCCCATAAAATTTTGAAGTAGATGCAAATCATATGAAAATAGGTATAATTAAAGTGCGTGTCAAAGCTGATGAATTATATAAAGGGGCACTGGAATGAATTATAAAAAAATCAAACCTAAAAAAATATATGAAGAGGTTACCGAAGCTATTTATGAAATGATTCGGTCTGAGGAGCTTAAACCCGGGGATAAGCTTGACTCTGTACAACAGCTTGCGGAAAATTTTCAGGTAGGACGTTCGGCCATACGTGAGGCATTAACCTCATTACGGGCAATGGGACTTGTCGAAATGAAGCAGGGTGAAGGGACCTATATAAAGGAATTTGAACCAGATCAAATTACTTTTCCATTATCAACTGCTATCTTAATGAACCAGGAAGATATTGCAGAATTAGTAGAAGTGCGGAAAATTATTGAAAGCGGGACTGCAGCTGCTGCGGCAAAGCGAAGAACCGATCAGAATTTAATGATGATGGAGGCTGCTCTTGAAGCAATGCTTGAAGCAAAAGGTGATGAAGAACTTGGTGAAACGGCAGATTTACAATTTCACATGGCGCTTGCCGAAGCTGCCCAAAACCGATTATTGCTGAATTTAATGAACCATGTTTCTGAGCTTATGGTAGAAACAATGAGGGAAACGCGCAGGGTTTGGTTGTTTTCAAAAGAAACTACCATTGAGCAGTTACATAGGGAGCACTTGGCCATTTATGAAGCAATTAAAGCACAGGACAAAGAGGCAGCAAGGACCAACATGCTGATTCACCTTGAAAATGTCGATGCTATTCTAGGGAAGTATTTCCAACATACAACAAAGTTTAATAGGGAGTAAAATACTGATAAAAAAGGGTTCCTATAATAGTTGAGGGGCCCTTTTTTGCATTTTTCAATCAGATAAAAAAGGACTTTTTTTTTGAAAGCCCTTTCTAAACTTGATACTTTTGGTGTAAGATGTACAATATAAATTATTCAGTCATCAGATGACCGGTTAACTAGTTTTATAAACATAGTGACAGAATTTATTTTTGAGGGGAAGAGAAAAATGAAGGTTACTCTTTTTGCAACTTGTATCGTCGATATGTTCCAAGGCAATGTGGGGAAGGCAACGGTTGAACTGCTTGAAAGACTTGGATGTGAAGTGGAATTCCCGGAATCGCAGGTCTGCTGTGGTCAGCCTGCATACAACAGCGGTTATGTGAAGGAATCAAAAGAAGCCATGAAACGTATGATTGAAACGTTTAGTGACGCCGAATATGTAGTTTCACCATCTGGTTCATGTGCTTTTATGTTCCATGAGTATCCTCATGTTTTTGCAGACGACCCTGTATGGGAGCAAAAGGCAAAGGCATTAGCAGACAAAACCTATGAGCTGACACAATTTATCGTCGAGGTTTTAAAAATAGAAGATGTCGGTGCAAGATTTGTAGGCAATGTAACGTATCATACTTCCTGCCACATGACCAGATTACTAGGCGTAAAAGAACCGCCTATGATTTTGTTAAGAAATGTTAAAGGCTTACAGTTCACCGAATTACCTGGTAAAGAACAATGCTGCGGATTTGGCGGCACATTTTCAGTTAAAATGGCACAAATTTCGGAGCAGATGGTCGATGAGAAGGTCCGGCACGTAGAAGAAACCGGAGCACAGTACCTGGTGGGAGCGGACGGAGCCTGCTTGATGAATATCGGCGGCAGGATGGAACGATTGGGGAAACCGGTAAAAGTGCTGCATATTGCCGAAGTATTAAACAGCCGTTAATGCATTTATTTTTTTAAAAAATGGGGGGATTTCCTATGGCAATGAAAATTGGCACGGAGCAATTTAAGGAACGTGTTGACCATGGAATACACGATGATTTCATGCGCGGTGCAGTTGCCGGTGCACAGGATGGAATGGGTTTGAAGCGCAGGGCAGTGACAACTGATGAAATGAGCAACTGGGAAGATTGGCGCAATCACGGTGAAGAAATCCGGCAGCATGTTCTGGAGTATTTGGATTATTACCTGGAGCAGCTGAGTGAAAATGTCGCAAAACGTGGCGGGCACGTCTTTTTTGCACAAACTAAGGAAGAAGCAAATGAATATATTAGAAGTGTTGTCCAGAAGAAAAAGGCAAAAAAGGTTGTCAAATCCAAATCGATGGTAACAGAAGAAATCAGCTTAAATGCTCTGCTGCATGAGGAAGGCTGTGAGGTCGTTGAAACGGACCTTGGTGAATATATTCTCCAGCTGGACGATCATGATCCGCCGTCCCATATCGTTGTACCTGCCTTGCATAAAAATAAAGAACAAATTCGCGAAGTTTTTGAAAAGAAATTAGGGTATACGAAAACATCAAAACCTGAAGAACTTGCCTATCAAGCACGTGTCACCCTCCGCGAGAAATTTTTGGAAGCGGATATTGGGATAACGGGCTGTAACTTTGCGGTTGCTGAAACAGGTTCCTTCAGTCTAGTTACAAACGAAGGAAATGCTGATTTAGTAACGGCGCTGCCGAAAACGCAAATTACCGTCATGGGGATGGAGCGGATTGTGCCAACCTTTGAGGAAATGGAAGTACTCGTCAGCCTGCTAACAAGAAATGCTGTTGGGCAAAAGCTAACCAGTTATATTACTGTATTGACAGGGCCTCGTGAGGAATTGAATGTTGACGGACCTGAGGATTTCCATTTGGTAATTGTTGATAATGGCAGATCGAATATTCTTGGTGGTGAATTTCAGTCGGTATTACAATGTATCCGCTGTGCCGCCTGCATTAATGTTTGTCCGGTGTATCGTCATATTGGCGGTCACTCTTATGGTTCAATTTATCCTGGACCAATTGGTGCCGTACTCACACCATTGCTTGGTGGTTATGATGAATACAAGGAGCTTCCATATGCTTCTACCCTTTGCGGTGCCTGTACAGAAGTATGTCCGGTGAAAATTCCTCTGCACAACCTGCTGCATAAACACCGTGAAGTCATTGTTGAAAAAGAAGGCAAAGCACCTGTTTCAGAAAAATTATTAATGAAGGCATTCGGTCTTGGGGCTGCTTCTCCAACACTCTATAAATTTGGTTCAAAAATCGCGCCAGCCGCCATGTCTCCATTTACCTCGGGGGATAAAATCTCCAAAGGACCGGGACCGCTTAAAGCTTGGACGGATATTCGAGATTTCCCTGCCCCGAATAAAGAGAGATTCAGAGATTGGTTTAATAATCGCGATAAAGGAGACAAAAAACTATGATTGGCACTATCCATAATCGAGATAAATTCTTAAATCAAATTGCCAGTCAGCTGAACCGGCCGCGAATTTCCGCTCCGATTGAAAAGCCGAACTGGAAATTCCAGCCGCAATATGAAGTATTTAAGGATGCAACGCAGGATGAACTGCTGGAGATTTTAAAGGAGCATTGTAAGAAAATCCATACGAAAATTTTTACTACTGATTTAATAGAGCTGCCGGGGATTGTAAATGATGTAGTCGCTGAATACGGCGGAGGCCCGGTTGTGACGTGGAAAGACGAACGGTTCTCGAAGTGGGGGCTTGATTCCTTAATGAAGGAGAAGTGGCCTTCTGAGAAGATTGATGTGTTTGAATGGGATTACAAATTAGGCGAGGAGAATGTTCAAAAAGCAGAAAACGCAAATGTCGGCATTACCATTAGTGAAATTACCCTTGCTGAGTCTGGAACAGTGGTTTTGTTTAGCGACAAGGACAAGGGTAGGACGGTTAGTTTTTTACCGGCTACATCGATTATGCTGATTCCAAAAAGCACTCTTGTTCCAAGGGCAACACAGGCGGCAGTAAAAATGCGGGAAATCTATCAAAAGACCGGACATGTGGCGTCCTGCATCAATTTTATTACCGGTCCAAGTAATTCAGCCGATATTGAGTTGAATCTGGTTGTCGGCGTACATGGTCCGATAAAGGCTACTTATATTGTGATTAACGACTTATAATTTTGGATGAGGGGGCGGTCCTAGATAGAGACGGCCCCTTTTTCCTTCAGACCTAAAGTCAATTTCGGAAAAGGATTTCAGGCTACGGGAACTCGTAATGGGCAATTTTGTTTCCAGGTGAAAATAAATAGCGATAAATTTCTTTAACTTCTGACGAACTCGCGGACGATTTTGTGAGAAGTTAAAGTTGTATCCCCGTTTGTTTCCAAGCACAGTAACGAAAGCAGTGCAACCGATTAGTTGCATGGAAATTCAAAATGTGCTACCATGTGGTTGCAGATTAAATTGAGGAGGAATTATGAGATGGAAAATGATCAAATTGAGCGAGAGATATTCATTGCTGCGCCACTGGAAAAGGTTTGGTTGTTATTTAGCGAGCCAGCCTGGTGGGTTGGCGATGCCCCAGGTCCGAATTCTGTTCATGTTGATGGCAAACGTGTGGTTGCGGAAACAAGGTTCGGCAATTTTCCAGTGGAGATTGAGAGAATGGATCCACCAAACTATTTAGCATGTCGATGGGCAAGCTCCTTTCCTGGTGAGGAGCCAAGAGAAGGTAATTCCACATTGGTTGAGTTTACTTTGACTGCTAAAGATGAAGGCACTATGCTACGTGTGGTGGAAAGTGGTTTTGCTAATTTAACCACCACACATGATGAACGAATGAAGTTTTTTAGAGAAAATTCGGATGGATGGAAGCAGCAGCTAGATTACTTACGCCAACGTGCTGAGAAGACGGTGGAATGAAATTGGATAAGGAACAAGACGAACAAGTTTTGGCGGCACTCGCAGATTCCACCCGTCGTCAGTTGCTCGATATCCTCGCAGCGTATGGAGAAGCCTCTGCAACGGCTTTAGCTACTCAAGTAACGATATCCCGCCAAGCGGTGGTCAAACATTTGTGGGTTCTTGAGAAGGCTAGACTAGTAACTTGTAATCGTGTAGGGCGTGAGATGCGTTATACAGTCTGCACACAACCAATAGAATCGACGGCTCAATGGATGGCAAACCTTGCAAATGATTGGGACAGGAAATTGAAGGCAATTAAACACAGAGCAGAAATGGAGGAATGATTTCTCTATAGCAGCAGGAATCTTTCTTTGAGAATGGTCTAGCGCAAGCACCCAAGCACCTCTAGGTCATAAGCCAGTCCGTCAAGAGGTTTAAAGAACAACCTTCTCACCGGCTTGGCTTATGTTTGTCGGTACTGACCAAGGCGCTTGCGTATTTTTTATCAATCTACATAGTTTGCTTTGGCTGATAAAACTCTTTCGGAATAGGGCCAAAATTTCTACGGTGATACAGCATTGGATCTTTCTCTTTATTGATTTGAAGGTCAGTAACTTCCCCTATGAAAACTGTATGATCCCCCGCCTCAATGTCTTTAAATGTTTTACATTCAAATACTCCAAGCACTCCATCAATAATAGGCAATCCGTTGCTCGATATCTCCCAATCACATGTACTGAAACGGTCATCATGTTTCGTCGCAAACGTTTTACAAAGTTCAACCTGATCTTCTGCTAATACATGAACAGTGAATTTCCCACCTTCTTTAAACTCCTTAAGTAAGGACGATCTGTGATCAATAGACCAAAGAACCATTAGCGGCTCGAGCGATACGGAAGCAAATGAATTTACTGTCAGCCCAACTGGTGTCCCATCCTCCTTTGTTGTGGTAACGATTGTTACACCGGTCGGGTAGTTGCCCATAATTTGTTTGAATAAATCCTGATTCATTTCTTTTTGCATGTATCTTTCTCCTTTAAAAATAAATTTTGACTTTATATTATTATAATCTGAATATTATGAGGGATTTATCTTTGCATTTAACATTGTGAAATGTATGAAATTCTTTTATGAAACTTTTGGCTGTGTTAAACGTGGTTGTTGATTTCCGCTCCAGGATGCTCGCTTTCCGCGGGGCGGGCGGTGAGCCTCCTCGGCGCTTTAGCGCCTGTGGGGTCTCACCTGTCCCGCTGCTCCCGCAGGAGTCTCGCACCTTCCGCTCCAATCAACTTTGTTTAAACATCAACATTGTTCTTTAACAAAGCCAAACTTTTAAAGGCATGGCGAAGGTAATAAAAGAAGGTTTTTACAATTTAAAAGTTGCTAATAGAAGTTAACCTATTTTATAGTACTATTATGCGTGTATTTTGAATTTTTCGATAGTTAGATTTCCTCTTATTTATTTTTTTGAAGAAGGATTAAATAAAAATAGGAGCGTGAGTCATTTTGATTACTTCAGTTAGCAGGGCATGTCAAATTTTAAATTGTTTTACTCAGGACGATCCAGTGCTTGGAAATGCGGAGATTGCAGAAAAGCTGGGATTAAGCATAAGTACTACACATCATCTTATTAAAACCCTTTGCAAGGAGGGAGTTTTAATAAGAGATGAAGATAAAAAGTATAGACTAGGCTGGAAGATTTTTGAGTGGAATAATCAAGTAATGTTTCAGCAGGATTTTTATGATAAAGCAATGCCGTTAGTGAAGGAATTAATAGAAAGATTTAATGGGACAGCGCACATCTCCATGTTTGATCAGGGAGATGTAATCCATGTTTTAAGATTTTCTTCAAAAGATATTGATTCAGTGCCAACCTATCTCGGGGCAAGAAATCCTGCCTATTGTACGAGTGCAGGAAAAGCATTGCTTGCTTACAATAAGGCATACCTTCAAAAGACAGTCGAAAAAGGATTAACAAGACAAGGTTTGAACACGATTACGGATGTCAAATTGCTTGAAAGGGATTTGAAATCGATTCGGGAACAAGGTTATGCAATAAGCGATAATGAAAATGATACGTGCACCTATGCTATAGCTGCTCCCATTTTCTCCTATTCGGGGGAAACCATTGCTTCGATTAACTTAGTTGGTCCAATAAGCTATATGAAAGGACTTCATCGCGCACACATTATCCAAAGCGTTGTACATACTGCTAAAGCGATTTCCCGTGAGTTAGGCTACATTGAGTTGAAAAGGGATAATAGGAAATAAATCAAAGGGTAAAATTCCTTAAACGTTTTAACGAGTAAAAAAATTCCCTAAATTTTCATAATGTTTCACTATTTTAAATCACTTAAGCGAAGTGTAATGAACTTTTTTGTATAGTGATAAACAAGTGATAGAGATTGGTGGATTGAAAGTTTAATAAATGGCAGTTATGTAAACGTTGCCATTTATTTAAACGTTACGAATATGCTGTTTCCTCTGTATGGTGGAAGTTGGCCAATCCGTCATTTTTATAGCTGAAACTTATAAAATTTGGAGGGAATTAAGAATGGGTATTAGAACAGGAGAACAATATATTAATGCATTGGAATCTCGTACTCCAGAGGTGTGGCTTCGTGGTGAAAGAATCACAGATTTGGTCAACCATCCAGTATTCAAACAGCCAATCCAGGAGATTGCCAAGTTGTACGATCTGCAGCATGACCCTGAATATCAAGATAAAATTACACATATTTGTGAGGAGACTGGCGAACGGGTGAATAACGGTTTCCTCATTCCAAGAAATGGTGATGATCTTAAGGCTCGCAGACAGCTTTTCGAAGTGTGGGCTGAGGCCACTTTTGGTTTGATGGGGAGAACACCAGATTTTTTAAATATTGTCGTAACATCGATGGCAACAAACGATTGGTTTTTCCGGCAGTATGGTGAACAATATGGCGATAACATTGTTAACTATTACCGATATATAAGAGATCATGATTTGTTTCTTACACATGCCATCGTAAATCCTCAGAATGATCGCAGCAAGGCTTCATTTGAACAAAATGATGAGTTTACTCACTTGGGTGTAGTAAAAGAGACCGAAGATGGATTAATTGTACGCGGTGCTAAAATGTTAGCAACACTTGCACCTATTACGGATGAGGTAATTGTTTACTCTTATCCCGGCTTTAAGCCAGGTGATGATAAATATGCCATCTCATTTGCCCTTCCACTTGATACTCCTGGACTTAGCATCTATTGCCGAGAGGAAACTCAGGATGGGAAACGATCGACTTGGGATCATCCATTGGCGTCACGATTTGAAGAAATGGATGCCATTTTAGTATTTCATGATGTTCTTGTACCATGGGAACGGGTATTTATTAACCAAAATGTAGAGGCAGGGAATTTACTCTATCCTAAAACGGGTGCAAACCTACAGCCAGCCCATCAGTCTGCCGTTAGAGGATTATGTAAGCTTTCATTTGTAACGGATGTGGCATGTTCTGTAGCTGATGCTATTGGTGTAGACGGATTCTTAAATGTTCAAAATCAATTATCTGAGCTAATTCAAGGCGTCGAGACCATCAGAGCATTGGCGCGAATTGCTGAGTATGAATATACGATTACAGAGCAAGGAGAAGCATTACCAAACATTGTGCCATTCGAAACGATCAGGGGATTGCTTCCGAAACTGTATCCTAGGGCCATTGAAATATTACAGACGATTGGTGCAGGCGGCCTCTTAATGTCACCAACGGGTGCAGACTTTGTAAATCCGGAACTAGCTCTAGACATGGAGAAATATTATGTCGGCCGTCAGGGTGTTACTTCTGAAAAAAGAGTGAGATTATTCAAGTTAGCCTGGGATTTATGCGGGGAGGCATTTGGTCAAAGACTGCTGCAATATGAGCGTTATTATTCCGGTGACCCAGTCCGTAAAATGGGAATGTTCTACAATGTCCATAAGAGAAACAATCCTTCCTATCCGCGTGTTGAACGGGCATTGGAAGAATCCCTGTTGATGTCGGAGGAATATAAGGCGAAAATGCAAAAGGTGTAAATGACACTAAAACATTCAAGGGTAAGGAGGAATTTGCTTGAAAATCCATCAGACTGAAGGGCTAAAATTAAATGGTTCCGTCATTGCGATAGGTGCCTTCGATGGAGTACATCGCGGACATCAGTCTGTCCTCCGAGAGATGGTAAAAGACAGCCAAGTGGAAGGGTTGCCGAGTGTCGTTTATACCTTTTATCCGCCCCCGCGTTCTTATTTTCAAGGTGCGAAAATATTGACTAGCCCGGAGAAAAAGATTCAACTAATAAAAAGTTTAGGAGTAGAGCATGTCGTTGTTGCACAGTTTAATGAAAGATATCTTCAGCGGACAGCAGATGATTTCCTTGAAGAGCTATCGTTATTGAACCCTGCAAAAATTTTCGTCGGGGATGATTTTCGATTCGGCCATAAACGCTCAGGAGATGTTCAATTATTAAAAGAACATTTTCCGGTCCAATCAATCAACCCTATTTGCAGCACAGATGGAGAAAGGATTTCCTCTACCAGAATTAGAGAGCTTATTTTACAGGGTAAGCAGGAGCAAGCAGTTCCGCTACTCGGATGGACATAAGGGAATAATCAGATAAATGAAAGTTTAATCGTAAAAAAGGCACAGCTAGCATTGACTAAGTTGTGCCTTTTTAGCATTTCAAGGATTGTTTTAGGGCATTGGAGAAAAAAGAGTTATAAATACAAAATAAATATTTCTCGAAAAATTTGACTAATTTCATAATATGAAAAAAGTGAATGATCTTGAAAGCGCTTTTTCATTATACTCGGATTAGAAACTTAGTAAATTCCAAGGCTCATAGATTTCTTTGGTAATTTTCTATACAAAATAGATTAAAAATCGGAGGGAATGTAAAATGACAAAATCTACTATGAGAAAGTTGAAAGCGTTTAACTTATTAAACTGGATTGAAGAAAATAAGGATCAGCTTAAGCCGCCGGTAAACAATAAGGTGCTTTGGGAAGACTCCGAATTTATTTGTATGATTCTTGGCGGACCGAACAAACGCCGCGATTTCCATGTTGATCCTTCAGATGAGTTCTTTTATCAAATCAAAGGCGATTGCTTTGTAGAAGTCATTAACAATGGAAAACGTGAAGTCGTTACAGTGAAAGAGGGGGAAGTTTTCATGCTGCCAGCGAATGTTCCGCATTCCCCTCACCGTATTGCGGATACCTTTGGTCTAGTCATTGAACGAAAACGTGACCAAGGGGAACTGGAAGACTTCGTTTGGTTCTGTGATAACTGTGATCATGAAATGCACCGTAAAACGGTTCAATTAACAGATATTGAAACGCAGGTTAAAGGAGCCATTCAAGAATTCAATAGCAGCCCAGACCTTCGCACTTGTGAAAAATGTGGGCATGTCATGTCTGAAGAAGTAGGGTTATGGAAATGAGAGTAGATTTTCATACACACATCATTCCTGAACACATTCCCAACTTCGTTGAAAAATTTGGAGGCGAACGCTGGCCGACGCTCGAGAAAACATGTTCCTGCGGTGCAAATATTATGGTGGCCGGGAAGGTGTTCCGCGAAGTAACGGATCAGGTATGGGATCCTGAAAAAAGAATCAAGGATATGGATGAAGAAGGGGTCGATATTCAGGTATTGTCACCAATTCCTGTGACATTCTCTTATTGGGCAGAGCCCGGCGCCGCTGAAGAAATGTCGAAAATCCAGAATGACTTTATTGCGGAAACCGTGAAGAAGTATCCGGACCGTTTTGTCGGATTAGGTACGGTGCCAATGCAGGATGTGGAAGCCTCCATTCGCGAAATGGATCGCTGCATTCATGAACTTGGCTTAAAAGGAATCGAAATTGGGACAAATGTTAATGGGAAAAACTTGGATGATCCGTACTTTACGAAGTTCTTCGAAATGGCAGAAAAATGGGGAGTGCCGTTATTTGTTCACCCATGGGAAACATTAGGCAGAGAGCGGATGCCGCGCCATAATTTCATGTACACAGTCGGCATGCCAAGTGAAACAGCTCTTGCTGCCGCTAGTTTAATCTGCGGCGGTGTGATTGAGAAATTCCCAGGTCTCAAAGTTTGTTTCGCTCATGGCGGAGGATCCTTCCCCTATATCTTACCTCGCTTGGATCAAGGGTGGAAGGTATGGCCGCATTTACGAGTGATAAGCAAGCCGCCAAGCCATTATGCGAAGAACTTTTATTTTGATTCATTGAATTATGATCCGTTGAACATTAAATATTTGGCCGACCGTTTTGGCCATGAAAAAATTGTCATGGGATCCGATTATCCATTTTTATTAAGAGAGATTCCTCCTGGAAATGTTGTTGATCAAACCGTGGAGCTTACGGAAGGGCAAAAACAGGATATATTAGGCAGAAATGCCCTCGCCTTTCTAAATATTGAAATAAAGGAAGAGGTTAAATCATGAGTACACCGGAAGAAAAGCTGGCAGAATTAGGGCTAGAATTGCCACCATTACGTCCTGCACATGGAGATTATGTCGGCTGTGTCAGAACGGGGAATCTGCTGTTCACCGCTGGTCAAGGTGTGGATCAATACCACGGCAAACTGGGAAGAGAGTTAACAGTGGAAGAAGGATACTTAGCTGCACAGCAATCGATGCTGAACCTTTTAAGTGTTGTGAAAAATGAAATTGGCGAATTAAGCAGGGTAAAGCAGTTCGTCAAAGTGCTCGGGATGGTCAATAGTACGGAAGAGTTTACCGACCATCCGAAAGTCATGAACGGTGCATCCGATCTAATCATGAAGGTTTTCGGAGAAAAAGGGAAGCATGGCCGTTCAGCAGTAGGATTTGCACAATTACCGAACAATACAGCAATTGAAATTGAAATGATTCTTGAGATTGAGGAGCAGGAGGAATAGATGTGGCAAATGGATTAGTTGTTGAAAATACGATCATTCAAGATGCAAAACTGTTTATCAATGGAGAATATCGGGACGCTCTTTCGGGGGAAACGTTTGATTCTTTAAATCCAGCAACAAATCAGAAGCATGCTTCCGTGGCAAATGGCGGACAGGAGGATGCCAAGCTTGCCATCGAAACGGCTCAGCGCACATTTGCAAGTGGAGTTTGGAGCAATATGCCTGTAGAAGAAAGATCAAGGATCCTCTGCAGAATGGCGGATTTAATCATGGCAAATGTCGACCGGCTGGCCATGATTGAAACATTGGATGTCGGTAAGCCGATTAAGGAAAGCCGCGGGTTTGATATCCCTCGCGCCGCGCAGAACTTCCGCTTCTTTGCCGAAATGGCGAAATACATGGTACACGAGCATTTTGATATGAGCGGTCATATGTCATATGTTCAGTATGCACCTGCAGGAGTCACCAGCTTAATCATTCCGTGGAACCTGCCGTTTATGCAGATGACCTGGAAAGCGTCGGCCGCACTTGCAGCGGGAAATACAGTAGTGATTAAACCAGCTTCTTATACACCATTAAGCGCGGTTTTACTTGGTGAAATTGCGAATGAAGCTGGATTACCGCCAGGTGTCCTGAATATCATTACCGGTCCGGGGAGCACGGTCGGCAATGTGATGGCATCCCATCCATCCGTCCGGAGAATTTCTTTTGTCGGTGAATCGAATACAGGGAAAACCGTCATGCGAAATGCAGCTGAAAATTTAATCCCTGTTTCACTTGAGCTTGGTGGCAAATCGGCCAATATCGTTTTTGAAGATGCTGATCTAGACGAAGCCGTTGCCGGTTCAATTGAAGCGATTTTCCGCAACCAGGGGGAAATATGTTTAGCCGGTTCCCGAATTCTAGTTCAAGAAAGTGTTTACGACAAGTTCTTAGAGAAGTTCGTTGCCGCAGTTAAGAAAATTAAAGTCGGAAATCCAACGGATGAATCGACAGATATGGGAGCGCTTGTGTCTAAGGGGCATTTAGAATCAGTTGATGAGTATGTACAAATCGGTTTATCAGAGGGTGCAAAGCTTGCGGCTGGCGGTAAGAGAGTTGCGGGCCTAACAGAAGGAAACTTCTATGAACCGACTGTACTTTATGATGTGAATAATAAAATGCGCGTTGCACAGGAAGAAATCTTTGGTCCTGTCCCAGTGATCATTCCATTTAAGACAGAAGAAGAAGCGATCCAAATTGCTAATGATTCCATCTACGGATTGGCCGGGGTGGTTTGGACAAACGATTTAAAGCGCGCCCACCGCGTGACATCTCAAGTATTCTCAGGATTATTATGGGTAAATTGCTGGTATGTCCGTGATTTGCGTACACCATTTGGCGGTGCAAAAGCGAGCGGCATCGGCCGGGAAGGCGGCCGTCACAGTTTCGATTTCTACACGGAAGCGAAAACCATCACAATGAAAAAATAATGGAGATAAGCGAAAGGCGCCTTGTTCACCTTTTGTTTATCGTTTCTTAGGAGGTTTTTCTAGTGGCAGTACGAACGATTGATTTTGCAAGTGAGCTATTGAAGGCGGAGGAAACGAGGGAGGCTGTCCCTGCCTTGACGGACCGTGATCCGGACTTAACGGTGGAGGATGCCTATCAGATTCAGCTGGAGGCCGTAAATGCAAAGTTGGTGCAGGGGAAAAAGGTGATCGGGAAAAAGGTAGGATTAACCAGTTCGGCTATGCAAAAAATGCTGAATGTAAATGAACCGGATTACGGTCATTTGCTGGATGATATGCGGGTGGAAAATGGGGAAGCCGTAAAGGTTGATTCATTGATTTCGCCAAAGATTGAAGCAGAGATCGGTTTTGTGCTAGCGGAGGATTTAACCGGTCCCAATATTACTTTTTTAGATGTGATAATGGCGACAAAATATGTTGTCCCGACGATTGAAATCATTGACAGCCGTGTGAAGGATTGGAAGATTAAATTAATCGATACAGTAGCAGATAATGGATCATCCGCAAAAGTTGTGGTGGGTGACAAATTCACCGAGCTTGATGGTGTGGATTTGCGTGCGGCCGGCATGTCTCTATTTAAGAATGAGGAGCTTGTGGCAACAGGCGCAGGTGCGGCCGCACTTGGCCATCCGGCGCATGCGATTGCCTGGCTTGCCAACAAATTACATGAATTCGGAATCTCCTTGAAAAAAGATGAAATCATTTTACCAGGAGCTTTATCTGCCGCTGTACCGGTTAAAGCCGGAGACACAATTAAGGCCGACTTTGGTGCACTGGGATCCGTGACTGTTCATTTTGAATAATTGGTTTTACTGGATTCTAAAATTCAAGTTGAAGCAGACCCGCAGGTGGAAGCCTGGCGGTTGAAACTAAATAAAGTGAGGGCATAAATTATGACTCTACTAGTGGATAAACACAAAGAAATTATCGAGTATTTATATACGGCAGAGCGAGATGCACGGGAAGTCATTAAAGTGACGGACGAATATCCGGAGTTGACAGTAAAGGAAGCATATGAACTGCAGGATGGCTTGCTTGCCCGTAAACTAGCGGAATCCGGAAGCAAAACAGTTGGTCTGAAATTAGGATTAACAAGTAAAGCGAAACAAGTCATGATGGGCGTGAATGAAGCGATTTACGGTTATCTGCATCAAGATATGCTCGGCTTTGAATGGGAGGGAATTTCCTATTCGGGCTTGATCCATCCAAAGGTGGAACCGGAAATTGCCTTTTTGCTGGATAAAGATTTACAAGGTGAAAACATCACTGAGGAAGACGTGTTAGCGGCAACTAAATATGTTGCTCCCGCTCTGGAAGTGATTGATAGCCGGTATAAGGATTTTCGCTTTACCTTAGTTGATGTTATTGCAGATAATTGTTCTTCGGCTAAATTTGTAGTCGGAAGTAAATGGGTCGCGCCTGGGGCGATTGATTTAGGAAACATCGGCATGGTGATGTCCAAAAACGGTGAAGTGGCGCAAACAGGTTCGAGCGCTGCGGTATTAGGGCATCCGGCAACAGCTATCGCCTGGGCGGTAAATGAATTAGGGGCCCGCGGGAGAGGACTGAAAAAGGGAGATATCATCCTCAGCGGAGCCATGTCAGAAGCAATCGCGTTTAAACCGGGTGACTCAGTCATTGCCAATTTCGAAGGATTAGGCAGTGTTTCGATGTATTGCAAGGAATGAAGCATGGGGACTGTTCTTTTTAAGGAAGCAGAAAGAACTGTCCCTTTGCTTTATGATTCCGGAGTTGTTTCTATAAGGGTGATTATATGTTTACTGTAACGAATGCAGCAAAAATAGAACTGCAAAATAGATTGAATTCTTCAGATGAAAACTCATTGATCCGCCTGCAGATGCGGAAAAGTTGTTTCATGAAAGTAAAATTAACGCTGGAAGATTCGATTCAGCCTAATGATACAGAAGTGATGTTGGATGGTCTGCATTTTATCATTGATCAAGGTGAGTGCCATTATTTTAATCATAAAACATTAGATTTTTTACCAGACAAAACCGGTTTTAAACAATTTGAGGTATTACATTAGTTTGGATTAATTATTTCAAAGGCTGTTTTCTAGAAGATTATTGTTTATAAATAGTTTTTATGAAAGGTTGATTGGAGCGGAAATCAACCTCAACTCTTTTTGATATAGGAGGAGAAAATAGGATGGAAAAAGTAAAAGTTGCGATCCTAGGCTCAGGGAACATCGGAACAGATTTAATGATCAAATTAGCACGCTCTAAATTTTTAGAGCTGATTGCTGTAATCGGAATTGATCCACACTCTGACGGTTTACGCCGTGCAAGGGAATTAGGGTATGCCGGGGTTGATACAGGAATTGATGGATTTTTGGCAGACCCGGAATTAAAAGCAGACATTGTATTCGATGCCACTTCCGCAAAAGCCCATCTATATAATGCAAAGGTGTTAAAAGAAGCGGGAATAAAGGTTATTGATATGACTCCAGCGGCGATAGGACCTTTAGTCTGCGCAGCCGTAAACATTGAAGAGCATTTAGATAAGGACAATATCAATCTGATTACTTGCGGTGGTCAGGCAACGATCCCAATGGTCCATGCCGTCAACCGAGTAGCGCCAGTCGAATATGCTGAGATTGTTGCGACGATTGCAAGTAAGAGTGCGGGGCCGGGAACTCGTGCCAATATTGATGAATTTACAGAAACAACCGCTCGTGCGATAGAAGTAGTTGGCGGTGCTAAAAAAGGGAAGGCGATTATTATCTTAAACCCTGCTGAACCGCCAATCCTCATGCGTGATACCGTTTACACGCTTGTAGAGGAAGGGAAAATGGATGAAGAAGCGATTCGGAACTCTATCAGGGAAGTGGAGAAAGTTGTTCAATCGTATGTCCCGGGTTATCGCGTGCGCACCGAACCAATTTTTGACGGAAATAAAGTAACCATCTTCCTTGAGGTAGAAGGAGCTGGTGACTACCTGCCTGTATATGCTGGTAACCTTGATATCATGACATCAGCTGGTGTGAAAATTGCAGAGGCGTTCGCGAAAAAATTATTAACGAAAGAAACAGTTTAAGCTGTAGAAAGGGGCAAAAAAACCATGCCAATTGAAAGAGATATTCTCATTACAGAAGTAGGGCTGCGAGATGGAAGCCACGCCATTAATCATCAATATACGGTAGATCAAGTACTTAGCGTAACAAAAGCATTAAATGATGCAAATGTTCCTTTTATTGAAGTCTCTCATGGTGACGGTTTAGCTGGATCTTCCTTACAATATGGTCTTTCACGGACAAATGAAATGGAATTAATCGAAGCGGCGGTTTCAGTAGCAGACAAGTCGAAAATTGCTGTTCTTCTATTACCAGGTATCGGTACACTGCATGAATTAAAAGAAGCCGCCCATTTAGGTGCAAAAATGGCCCGTATTGCTACACATGTAACAGAAGCAGACGTGGCACCGCAGCATATTGCCTATGCAAAAGAATTAGGAATGGAAACAGTCGGTTTCTTAATGATGAACCACATGGCCCCAGTAGACAAACTTGTTGAGCAGGCAAAATTAATGGAAAACTATGGAGCTGACACCGTATATGTTGTTGATTCAGCAGGCTATTTGCTTCCAGACCAGGTTCGTGAACGTATTCGCGCCCTTAAGCAATCGGTAGGGATTCATGTCGGCTTCCACGGCCATAATAATTTGTCACTTGCCATGGCCAACACACTTGTGGCAATTGAAGAGGGTGCGACTCGGATTGATGGCAGTGTACGCTGTTTAGGAGCAGGTGCCGGTAATACTCAAACAGAGGTACTTGTTGCCGTTTGTGAACGAATGGGAATTAAAACAGGGGTAGACTTATATAAAATGATGGATTTGGCGGAAGATATTGTTGCACCCATTTTGCAAGTGCCGCAAGAAATTACAAGAGATAGCTTAACTCTCGGGTTTGCAGGTGTGTACTCAAGTTTTGCCCTTCATGCAAAACGCGCAGCTACTAAATTTAGCGTTGATTCCCGTGATATTTTAGTTGAATTGGGCAAACGAAAAGTAGTGGGCGGTCAAGAGGATATGATCGTCGATGTGGCTGCGGAGATTGCAAAAGAAAGGAATAAGGTTGTTTTGGGTTAAGTGTTTTGATGAAGGTGTCCCAAAAGTCAAACTTTTGGGACACCCCTTCTTACATTTATAGGAAGAACATTATTTCTCAATGCCTACTAATTTTTAAATTCCTTGTAACTATGTTTAAATACTTCCTTAGTTACAGCATGAAACGATAGTTTTTGGTCGGTCGTCCAGAACGACAGGTCGAATCCAGTGGCACCTTCATGAAACTTGCCTTCCAATTTGGTTGTTTTTCCGTCTACTGTAGTGAAAAACTTCACCAAACGCCCATCTGTTACTCCGTTTAATACATACCTGGATTCTTTCCCCTTGTCATCCATCATGAGTAGGTAACCTGTCAATTCGCCTTCTAGTAAGGCTTCATCTATTTTGACGAACAATTGGAAGGAGTCGTCCTGAGCGGTGTAAAGATAGCCGTAAACACTACGAAGATTGGAAAAAAAGTATCTTATTCTTTTATTTTCGTTCTCTTCAGCGTGATAGTCTTTTAGCGCTTTTATATATCCATCGAGTTCTTTATGATTTACGGGATTGTAAAGTGTGATGTCTTTTTCTCCTTGCTCTTGTACTGAAAGATGTGGACCAGAAAACCAAGCTTCATAGCTTATAATTTCCCCGCCATTATTCAACTTGAATTTATACCCCTTTTCAGTTGTTTCCCCAGTCAGGGGGAATAGTTTCTCTTCCATTATAGGAGCTTTCCCAGCTTTTTCTATGAATCTCTGTTGGTGAAGTTTCCCCTTAACTTCCCCTCTTCTACTAGTTAGTTCAAACCAATGAAGTATGCCGTTATCACTATACACAAATGCATCCGATTTGTTCAGCGGGTCCTTTAGGTCTTTCACCTTGGATGTTGCCCACCAAAATGCTGTTCCAATCAACAACCCAATAACCGCCGTCGCTCCCCAATATTTTAACTTCTTCACTTGGTTTCCCCTCCTGAGTGAATGAGGTGCATACAATCAATTTTTGATTGATGTGCCTGGTTTTCATTTAACTAACCTTTCCTGCTATTTAAACAACATCTCTCTGAATTTTAACATAAATATCCAGAAGCCCACCTAAAGGGCAAGAGGGGAGAACAAAATATTTAGTGGTTATTTAACTTAAAATACCATTTATAAAATATCCATGCTAAAAATAAGGTAGCATAAACGGATGTCCAGGTAAAATACCATTGCCAATGAATATATGAAATCAGATTTGTATACTTTTCCATGATGACTTCAGGTAAGGTTAGTGCTGTGGAATATGCACTTATATATAGGGGTTTTTTCCAAAATGAATTGGTTTTGGGGTAAAAGAGACAAAAGAAGATGGTTACGACGGGATATAAAAAGAACTCATATAAAAAGCTGGTGCCATTCACTTTTGCGAGTTCCCGAACAGGGTACTCTAATAAGTGGAATCCCACAGCGAGAATTCCAGCAAACCATGTAACACACTGTTGAAAAAGGAAGATGACGCTGGCCTCTCTTACTTTATCCTTTGGTATGAATGCTACAGAAATAAAAGTGCAGGCATGGCATTATGCTAACTTTTATGTTTTTGATAGGGAAATTTACAAACATTATGAAGATTAGTATGGAGAATCTCATAAGAAGCTTTTTTAATTTTATCATTGAGCTTTGGATATGTCGTCGTTATGTGATATGGATTATGGCACATCCTGACTTTGAAAGGTTAGAGACAAATGAAGATTGAACCGTTGATTTTATACATTCTTTATCCCCAAAAAATAATGTAACACACGTCTTATAAAATGTGCGTTTTTTGGAAATTTTAGCTGGAACAGAAGAGCAAAAAAAGGATAAGCTAAATATTCCATCGTAAAATTTATTTTTGTTGCATGTTTGAAAATTCGAACGGGTGATTCAAGTAAGCCGAAATAGGTTAGATAAATACTGAACAGCCACGTTAACATCTGAAATAACAAAAGAGTCGCAATGGCTTCGCGAAGTCGATTTCGAGGGATAACTTTCCATATTGAGATTGGAAATATTATCCACAATAAAAACAACACAAAATAATCTGATTTCATATATGCCACCTTTTTATAACTTAGTTTGAAATATACTAGCGTAAATTATCCTGTTTATAGAAAAAACATTTTCTGTTATAGTACTAATCAAATTTTTCTGGGTCTTTAAGGTCTCTCATACATTATTACCATTTTAGCCAATACCGCTTCACTCCCTTTCAAATTTCTTGTAAAATTGATTTCTTTGAAAGCATTATATTATTTATATATATAATAGAAATACGGATAGTAGGTCGGGGCTTGCATTCTGCGAAAATGAGAGGATTTAGAAAGTAGGGAGTTTTATGAGCAACAACGTGATGGATAAACAATTAGAAGAAGGCCTTCTCAAGGCTTTGTCTGGATTAAAAAAAGTGTCCAAAGATATAGAGGTAAAACAGGATCAAAAACATTGGGGCAATTTGAATGTTCCTGTAACCTTACAGGAACAACTAGGTAAAATGACAAAGAGTGAGTTAGATAACATCAGAAAAAATTTAGAATTAAAAGGCGTCAGCAGTTTGAAAAAAGCCGAACTTGTTACAGTGTTACAAGAAATGATTCCTAAAACGCTCGAAAAGGTTTGCCTTCCATTTGATGCCGAGCGTTTGAGATTATTAACAAAAATCGCCCATAATGGCGGGCATATGATTGCCCAAGAATTAGAACCGCATCAAATCGAATATTTTCGTGCACGTGGTTTGATATTTACGGGAATCTTTCAAGGAAAAAGGATATTGGCTGTGCCGGATGAACTGATTGTTCCAATTTTATCCCTTGAAGATAATAAAAAGTTCACATCTATCATAAATAGAAATACAGAGTGGATCAAACTTACATACGGTCTTTGTTACTATTATGGAGCATTAAGTACAGCACAACTATCAGAGATGCTGGAAACCTTCACGAAAGAACCGTTACGTTTACGGGAATTTCTTGACGTTATTCATCATGCCAATCCCTATCATAAAGAAATTAGTCTTAATGAAGAAGGCTTCTCAAATATAAGAGTGTATGATCCAAAAAGAGTGAAGCAAGAACACCGGATGAGAGAAAGTGTGGCATTTTTTCCTTTTACTAAAAAACAACTTCTCAAAGCGGGGGAAGCCGGGTTTGTTGAAAAGAATCAAAGCTATCTGGAGTTTGTCCAGTTCCTTACGCTGTATTTTGAAATGGACAGGGAGGCAGCTGATAGTATTGTAGAAGAGTGTGTCTATGCGACTCGAATTGGTGACGGCCCGAATGAGGTTATGCATTATTTAGGAAGTGTCCTTGAATTTGAAAGTTTGGAAACGGTCCAAGCGATAATGGATCAAGTGGTTCATTTGATGAATAACACGAAGCAATGGTTTTTGAAAGGCTATACACCAATTGAGCTAAGGGAACATTCATTGAAACCGGAACTTTTAACGAGCCCCAAACAAACTGAAGGTAAAACAAACGAGAAAATCGGCAGAAATAATCCATGCCCTTGCGGAAGCGGGAAAAAGTATAAAAAATGCTGTGGAAGATAAGGTAAGTCAAGCTGAACGCTATAGGTACATCATGAAGTAAATGCTTTTTAGTGAAGTTCAATTGTCAAGATGCTAAGGAGTGATTGGGATGGTTAAGCAATCTGCTTTTACCTTTGAAACGAATGATGGTATTAAGATCCATGTTAGCAAATGGGATGGGGAGGAAAATCCGCGGGCAATTGTCCAAATTGCCCATGGTATGGCAGAGCATATCGAGCGATATCACTCCTTTGCAGAAGAACTCGTATCTCAAAATATAGTCGTTTTTGGTAATGATCACCGTGGCCATGGAAAAACGGCGAGTTTAAATAACTGTTCAGGTTATTTTGCAGATGAACAGGGCTTTGAAAAAGTAGTGGAGGATCTGTTTACCCTTACCACGATCATTGAAAAGGACTATCCAGATGTTCCGATTTTTCTATTTGGTCACAGTATGGGATCATTCTTATCCCGTCGTTATATTCAATTGCACGGTGATCGGATTGTAGGTGTGATTTTATCAGGTACAGGCGGAGACCCGGGGATTATGGGGAAAATCGGCAGGATGATCGCTTCCAGGCAAATGAAGAAGATAGGAAGAAGGACTCCTAGTCCACTATTAAATAATCTTACATTTGGTAACTACAATAAGAGCTTTCAACCGAATCGAACGGAATTTGATTGGTTAAGCAGGGACGAAAGAGAAGTAGATTTGTATATTGAAGATCCCAATTGTGGTGGTATTTTCTCATCAGGCTTTTTTAATGATCTGCTTGGCGGTCTTGAAACGATAAATAAAATCGCTAATATTGAGTTGATTCAAAAAAAGTTGCCGATCTATTTGGTTTCCGGAAGTATGGACCCAGTTGGAGGAAATACAAAAGGTGTGTTAAAAACCTATCAAGCATTTAAAAATGCCGGTATTATCGATGTCACTTATAAATTTTATGAAGATGCCAGGCATGAAATATTAAATGAGATTAATAAGGATGAAGTGGTTGCGGATATTATTGGGTGGATGAATGAGCATCTTTAATTTTGAAAAATACGAACTCAAATAGACTTTTACCATCTAGGGTTGAACATAGGTTGTAAATGAAAAAAAGAGTGGTTTCTTCACTGATAAGGGTTCTAAGTGCCTGTAAAGGAGAAAAAAGAGTGGAAGCGGTCACTGACGAGGGTTCTATGTGCCCGTAAAGGAGAAAAAAGAGTGGAAGCGGTCACTGACGAGGGTTCTATGTGCCCGTAAAGGAGAAAAAAGAGTGGAAGCGGTCACTGACAAGGGTTCTAAGTGCCCGTAAAGGAGAAAAAAGAGTGGAAGCGGTCACTGACGAGGGTTCTAATTGCCCGTAAACGAGAAAAAAGAATGGCCGTGGTAACTGTCAAAGATTCAAAGTACCCGCAAAGAGTGTTATTTATCATAAAAAGGGAAAAGCACCGCCCTACCATTCACCGAAAAGCCCTTTTTCTCCTACTAATCCACTCAATCTAAAAATCAAGTTAAAAAATCGACAAATTTCGCAAAAAACCTTGACGAAAAAATGAAAAGTGTGTAATATAATAAAAGTCAGTTAATTAAAGCGTTCAAGTAATAATTGAGGGTGTAGTTTACTGGTAAAACCTCAGCCACGAGCATAGCATCTGAGAATAAGCTTCGAGTTGCCTCGACGCATCATTCTTCTTCGAATATGCTTTTAGAGGAAGAGGCATGTAAATGCGTGTTGAAAATAAATATTACATTATAATAATTTGCGGGTGTAGTTTACTGGTAAAACCTCAGCCTTCCAAGCTGATGTAGTGGGTTCGATTCCCATCACCCGCTCCAATATTGTGACTAACGTAGTGTATCGTTTCAAAGAAAAACGATGCGTTACGTTTTTTTATTTGCCCAAAAAAAGAATGCCTCTATCAGCATCCTAATATGCGATAAGAAGCATCCCCGCCATGGACTTGAATAAACATATTCATTAAAGATTCCGTTAGCTGTTTCGCGTTAACTACATCCATAGATGGCCGAATATAGATCATTTGCACCGCCTGTTTGGTTTCTACCGTTACAGGTGTTCGGTCTGAGTCTACAAACGGACTGCCAAATGGTCCTTGTTGATCTACCGATACAATTAAGTTCTCTAATGAGTTCATTCTTCCATTTAAACCGCGATATTCTTCCCCAGCAGCACCAATTCGGATTGTAACTGGTCCCTCTAATTTCTCTTGATCATAAATCCCAATCGGCACTTGATATTCTAGCGAGAAAAAGTTGTTGAGATCAATCGCACTTTGAACAGGGGAAAGATAATTCTGCTTTTGAACCCTTCGGTATAGTGCTTCTGCAGAGTGACGGTAGCGGTTCGGGTCCTTTCCCGTCATTTTAAACACACTTCGCCATTCCTGAATTCCAGGTAAATCCGTCACATTTTTATTTTCCAGCTCAAAATAGATCGACTCTTGAAACAACTGAAGACGGCCTTTAACCATTTGCGGTGAATTCCCGACAGTGATATTCTCGTATTCAATAACTCCCACTTTAAAATTAGGAATCTTTTCAATCAGACTTGATGACAATTGAATTTCCAAGCTTTTTAACCTCCAAAATTTGTTGGAAATAGTTTATCATAAAAAAGTGTGTAATGAATAATTAACCGCATCATATTGATGGAAACCGTTTGAAAGAAGGCTTTAAAAATGAACGTTAACCAATTTAAAGAAGAACTAATTGCATACAGTAAGGAAATTGGCATTGATAAAATTGGTTTTACTACTGCTGCCCCCTTTACTGAACTGAAAAATAGATTAATACGCCAGCAGGAGCTAGGTTTCCAATCAGGTTTTGAGGAACCGGATATAGAAAAACGCGTTAATCCCTCCCTGCTCCTTGAAGAGCCGCGTTCCATCATAGCGATTGCGTTAGCTTATCCATCTAAAATGAAAATCAGGCTCGTGAGCAAAAAGGGAGAGCGAAGAGGAATTTTTTCAAGAGCTTCTTGGGGAATGGATTATCACCATATTCTCCGTGATCGACTAAAAAAACTGGAAGCATTTATCCTTGAAAAGGTACCGGATGCCAGGGTTAAATCAATGGTTGACACTGGAGAACTTTCAGACCGAGCTGTGGCAGAGAGAGCAGGGATTGGTTGGAGCGGAAAGAATTGTGCGGTAATCACGCCTGAATTTGGCTCTTATGTTTACCTAGGTGAAATGATTACCAGTATTCCTTTTGAACCGGACACTCCAATAGAAGATCAGTGCGGAACATGTTCAAAATGTCTTGAGGCTTGCCCTACAGGTGCATTGGTACACGGCGGACAGATCAATGCTCAGCAATGTATTTCATTTTTAACGCAAACAAAGGGCCTTATACCTGATGAATTTAGGGAGAAAATCGGTAATAGGGTGTATGGCTGTGATTCCTGTCAAACCGCCTGTCCGGCAAATAAAGGTAAGGACTTTCATTTTCATGAAGAAATGGAAACCAATCCGGAAATTGAAAAACCATTATTAACCCCAATTTTAAAGATGAGTAATCGTGAATTTAAAAATAAATTTGGCCATTTATCAGGGTCTTGGCGTGGGAAGAAGCCAATCCAACGTAATGCCATGATTGCCCTTGCTCATTTTAAAGATGAAACAGCAGTTCCCGATTTAGTTGAGGTTTTGCAGAATGAACAAAGTCCAGTAATGAAGGGAACAGCTGCATGGGCCCTTGGTAAAATTGGCGGCGAGAGCGCATATACCGCCCTTGAGAAAGCTAGGAAAACCGAAACAGATATAGAGGTCCAGCAGGAAATCGAAAAAGGTTTACGTATGTTGAATACGTAAAAAAGGGCGAATCATGATGATTGGCTCTTTTTTTGATTGAATTTCGTCCTTTCCACATATGTATGAATGGAAAGGAGTGGAGAGAGATGCAAGAATCCCTTCAAGAATTATTTGATAAAAGAATTCATCAATTTATTTCAAATACGAGGGAGCAGAAAAGTTTATATCCAAAGGCAGAAAGAAAATTAGCTTCTTTGTCCAAACGGTCGGCTGAAATTGTAAAAGTAAAGGCTGCGGGCAATATCATAGAAAAAATTGAAAATGGGAATTACGAAACTGTCCATTATATGGCTCATTTTCAATATCTTATTAAACAAAAAGACGCGCTTTATCTAGAAGAGGAGACAGAAATGAGGCTCGCTAAGCTTTATAAAGGAGAAGTAATCTCTGATCAAGAAATCGCACCTGTTCAAACTGGCGATGGTCATCAGGAATTATCCATTCCAACCGAAGAATTGGAGGAACGTTCAAGCTTCCAGTATGACCGTTTAAAGGCAGTGCAATATGCGGAACGCTGGTGGAATAGTTATAATCCTGCGTATAAAAAATTTGAAAACAATTGTACCAATTATATATCACAATGTCTTCGTGCCGGTGGAGCCCCGATGAGAGGGTATCCGAACCGCGGAAGCGGCTGGTGGATGCAAAATCATAATTATAGCTACAGCTGGGCGATGGCCCATTCTCTAAGATTATATTTGGGGAACTCTAAGAGTGGTTTAAGGGCAAGAGAGGTCAGCAGTCCTGATCAATTATTATTGGGGGACGTGATTTGCTACGATTTTGAAGGGGATGGCCGGTTTAATCATAATACGATGGTGACCGGGAAGGATGCATATGGAATGCCGTTGGTAAACGCCAATACGTACAATAGCCGTATGAGGTACTGGGCCTACGAAGATTCATCAGCCTATACGCCAAACATAAAATATAAGTTCTTTTCGATTTTGGATTGATTTCTTGTCCGTAAACAACATAGTGGTATAATTGCAGGTAGAGATTTTTTTTGAGGTGAAATTGATGTCAAACCACGTTGTACTATACCAGCCGGAGATTCCTTCTAACACCGGAAATATCGCTCGTACATGCGCTGCCACGAATACCAGTTTACATTTAATCCGCCCATTAGGCTTTTCAACAGAAGATAAAATGCTGAAGAGGGCAGGCTTGGATTATTGGGAGTTTGTGAACATTATTTATTATGATTCAATAGATGAATTTTTTGAAAAGAATGCAGGCGGTGAATTTTTTTATTTAACCAAATTTGGTGAAATCCCGCATAGCTCTTTTGACTACAGCGATCTGAACAAGGAGTATTATTTTATTTTTGGCCGGGAAACGACAGGTCTTCCTAGAGATGTCATTGCCAATAATAAGGACCGCGCGTTAAGGATTCCCATGAATCAAAATGTCCGTTCATTAAATTTATCCAATACAGCGGCTATTCTGGTATATGAAGCACTAAGGCAGCAAAACTACTCTAACCTACTTAATAAAGGACCTGCTTTAGGTCAATAAAAAAAGGCTGCCTGGCATTGGGCAGCCTTTTACATTGTCCAGCTCCAGCGCCTAGCCCCTCGAGGTTGCTTCGGTCCTGCCGATGAAGTCAAAGAACGACTTCACCGGCAGGACCTCCAGCACTTGTCGGTGCTGATCAAGGCGCTTCCGCTTTTCTATTTATTTGCGCCTGGCTTGTCGTTGTATCCTGCTGTGAAGATGGCAGCTAAGAATGTGATCATAACTAAAACTACAATAAAAGTATTCACTATGTAAACCCTCCCGCAAATTTTTTCGATTAGTCGAGCATATAGTTTTATTATAGCCTAACTTTAATAAATGAAAAGGGCTGTAACAAAAAAGATAGGGACTAAATGTCTTGGTTACGCATGTTCAAGTTCCTACGTGCATAGAGTATATTAATCGTCTCTGACTAAGCTACAGGGGGAGGGCCTTATGGATATTTTAAAAAAAATCGAGATGTTTCGTGAAGAGGAAGAAAAGCTGCGTTGGGAAGGAACTTTTGCCGATTATTTGGAGTTGTTGAAGAACAAGCCATGGGTTGCACAGTCTGCACATTCTCGAGTTTATAATATGATTAAGGATGCGGGGATTGAAGAAGAAAAAGGGACGAAGAAGTACAATTTCTTTAGTAATCAATTATTTGGATTAGAGGAAGCACTTGAACGCCTTGTGGAAGAATACTTTCATCCGGCCGCTAAAAGGCTAGATGTCAGAAAGCGTATTTTGTTGTTAATGGGCCCAGTCAGCGGCGGTAAGTCTACATTGGTAACGATGCTAAAAAGAGGATTAGAGAGTTATTCACGCTCAGATCGAGGGTCTGTCTTCGCGATTAAAGGCTGCCCGATGCACGAAGATCCATTGCATTTAATTCCCCATCATTTACGGGATGAATTTCATGAAGAATATGGGATTCGCATTGAAGGGAATTTGTCGCCATTAAACATGATGCGCCTTGAACAAGAATATGGCGGAAGAATTGA
The DNA here is from genome assembly GCF_030938565.1 of Bacillus salipaludis. Taxonomy (GTDB): domain Bacteria; phylum Bacillota; class Bacilli; order Bacillales; family Cytobacillaceae; genus Neobacillus; species Neobacillus salipaludis_A. The sequence continues at coordinate 1,591,021 of NZ_JAVGVR010000001.1, forward strand.
AGATGTTCAAGTGGAAAGAATCTTTTTCTCAGAGGATAAACGTACCGGTATCGGAACCTTTAGTCCATCCGATCCAAAGTCACAGGATATTGCCGATTTAACTGGAAGTATTGACTTTTCAACCATTGCAGAGTTTGGTTCCGAATCAGATCCACGGGCATACCGTTTTGACGGGGAACTAAATAAAGCTAACCGAGGAATGATGGAATTCCAAGAGATGCTAAAATGTGATGAAAAGTTTTTATGGCATCTGCTTTCGTTAACACAAGAAGGAAATTTCAAAGCGGGCAGGTTTGCGTTAATCAGTGCGGATGAATTAATTGTCGCACATACGAATGAAACGGAATACCGTTCATTTATTTCCAATAAAAAGAATGAAGCCCTTCATTCCAGGATTATCGTCATGCCAATCCCTTACAATCTTAAGGTGTCACAGGAAGAAAGAATTTATGAAAAAATGATCCGGGAAAGTGATGTGTCGAATGTTCACATTGCGCCGCATACACTAAAGGTTGCTGCAATGTTTACCATACTAACTCGATTGAAGGAACCGAAAAAAGGTGATATCGATTTAGTTAAGAAAATGCGCCTATATGATGGCGAAAGTGTTGAAGGATTTAATACAGCAGATATTGAGGAACTTAAGAAAGAGTACCAGGATGAAGGAATGAGCGGTATTGACCCACGTTATGTCATTAACCGAATTTCCTCTACAATCATTCGTAAAGAGGTACCTTCTATTAATGCCTTAGACGTATTAAGGTCGTTGAAGGATGGGCTAGACCAGCATCCGTCCATCACAGCAGAACTGCGTGAACGTTATATGAACTATATTGCAGTAGCTCGGAAAGAGTATGATAATATTGCGAAAAATGAAGTCCAAAAAGCATTTGTCTACTCCTATGAAGAGTCTGCCAAGACACTTATGGATAACTATCTGGATAATGTCGAAGCCTACTGCAATAAAGCAAAGCTTCGCGACCCATTAACTGGTGAAGAAATTAATCCAGATGAAAAACTAATGCGTTCCATTGAGGAACAAATTGGTATTTCCGAGAATGCGAAAAAAGCATTCAGGGAAGAAATCTTAATCCGTATTTCGGCCTATGCGAGAAAAGGCAAGCGGTTCGATTATAATTCCCATGACCGTCTGCGTGAAGCCATCCAGAAGAAGCTGTTTGCTGATCTTAAGGATGTTGTAAAGATAACCACATCATCGAAAACGCCGGATGAACAGCAATTGAAAAAAATCAATGATGTTGTTGCAAGGCTGATTGATGAGCATGGTTATAATTCGACATCAGCAAACGAACTATTGAGATATGTAGGAAGCTTATTAAATCGCTAACGGCTATACGGACTGGCAGAAGTAATTTTGCCAGTCTTTTTCTATCAAAATTCTTGTCCATTTTCATAGGCAAAACACCAATTGTCAAAATTATTTGTAAATTATTCGCTGTTTCTGCATAGGATAAAGTAATCAATATTTCAATTGGATTTTTACACTCGAGTTATAGTATGTGGTAGAAAAAAATGTGTGCAAAGGATTTTCAAAATTTTATAGGGAGGGGTTTTAATTGTCAGACGATAACCATCAATTTGTGATTTCTAGAGAAGATTGGTCCCTCCACCGTAAAGGCCACGATGACCAGCAGCGGCACCAGGAAAAAGTTCAAGAGGCGATTCGAAATAATCTTCCAGATCTTATCACAGAAGAAAGCATCATTATGTCAAACGGTCGAGATGTGGTAAAAATTCCGATTCGTTCACTGGACGAATATAAAATTCGTTATAATTACGACAAAAACAAACACGTGGGCCAAGGTAACGGTGACAGCCAAGTCGGGGATGTAGTAGCACGTGACGGTTCTAGCGGGCAAAAGGGTCCGGGAAAAGGGCAAGGCGCCGGCGATCAAGCTGGAGAGGACTATTTTGAGGCTGAAGTTTCGTTAATGGAATTAGAGGAAGCATTATTCAAACAGTTAGAGCTTCCAAATTTAAAGAGAAAAGAACAAGAAGAACATTTGGTTGAGAATATTGAATTTAATGATATTCGAAAAACAGGGCTAATGGGGAATATTGATAAAAAGCGGACGATGATGTCTGCATTCAAACGCAATGCGATGAGTGGGAAACCTGCATTTCATCCAATTTATAAGGATGATTTAAAATTTAAGACCTGGAATGAGGTCATTAAGCCAGATTCTAAAGCAGTGGTACTCGCGATGATGGACACAAGCGGAAGTATGGGAATTTGGGAAAAGTATATGGCACGAAGCTTTTTCTTCTGGATGACACGCTTTTTAAGAACGAAATACGAAACGGTGGAAATTGAATTTATTGCTCACCATACCGAAGCAAAGGTTGTTACGGAGGAAGATTTCTTTTCTAAAGGAGAAAGCGGTGGAACAATCTGTTCATCTGCCTATAGGAAGGCATTAGAATTAATTGATGACAAATATAGTCCAAGAAAATATAACATCTATCCATTCCATTTTTCAGACGGTGATAATCTAACATCTGATAACGCACGCTGTGTCAAATTGGTGGAGGAGTTAATGAAGGTGTCGAATATGTTTGGTTACGGCGAGGTTAATCAGTATAACCGCCACTCCACCTTAATGTCTGCTTATAAAAATATCAAGGATGAGCATTTCCGCTATTATATCCTCAAGCAAAAAGCCGATGTATTCCATGCCATGAAGAGCTTCTTCCAACAGGAAGAATCAAAATTATACGCATAACAAAAACGACAGGTGTCAGGCACCTGTCGTTTTTCCGTTATTCTATTGAGAGGATTCCGTTCTTTCCTTGCTCGGTTTGACCATGCTTTTTAACATTTAATTTTGTTAAGTTTGTAAAGATCACTGGTGTAACCGTAGATGGAACTGATTTCTTAATGAATTCTAAATCAAAATTAAGAATCGCTTGTCCCTTTGTCACTTTGTCTCCCTCATTCACGAGAACCGTAAAGCCTTCTCCTTTTAAATTTACCGTATCTAACCCAATATGGATGAGAATTTCGTAGCCTTGGTTAGAACGAATACCGATGGCATGCTTTGTAGGGAACACATTAAGGATTTCCCCGTCAACAGGAGATACAACAGATCCATTTTCTGGAATAATCCCGAAACCATCTCCCATCATTTTTTGCGAGAAAACCTGATCTGGCACTTCGGAAAGTGGAATAATTTCTCCTTTAATTGGCATAACAAAGTCTTCTTCCGTTAATTCCATCCTGCTATCCGTCATTGGAGCAGCAGAATCCGTGATAGAATCGTCAACTTGTACTTGATTCATATCCATTCTCTTCATTGCATCCGCAACAAATTCCACCTCGGTACCAACGACAACTTGCAGGTTGTTTTTATTCAATTTCATAATTCCTTTGGCTCCATGCGCTTTTAAAGAAGAATCCTTTACTTTTTCCATATCTTTAATATTTAAGCGTAAACGGGTTGTACAATTGTCAATTGAAGTGATGTTCTCTCTGCCGCCAATATCGTTAATAAAATGATAAGCCATGGTCTCATATTTGTTTCCTCCAACCGTGCTTGGAGTATCTTGATTAAGCTCGGCTGCCTCTTCATCCTCACGGCCAGGGGTTTTAATATTAAAAGCCTTAATTAATCCATAAAAAATGATGAAATAGATAATTGCGTACACTACACCAACCAATAATAACAATAATGGCTTTTGAGCAATGTTGAAGTTTAATGCATAATCAATGGCCCCTGCAGAAAAGGTAAACCCATCTTTAATTCCTAATAATGAAGTAATCCACATCGATAGGCCCGTTAAAACTGCGTGAACACCATAAAGTAATGGGGCAATAAACATAAATGAAAATTCAATTGGTTCTGTAATTCCTGTTAGAAATGAAGTCAACGCAAGCCCGATAAACATACCGGATACTGATTTTCTTTTTTCAGGCTTAGCTGCAGCAATAATCGCAAAGGCTGCTGCAGGAAGTCCAAACATCATGATGGGGAAGAATCCTGTCATATAACCGCCGGCAGTTGGATCTCCTGCAAAGAAGCGGGCAATATCCCCTGTTTTCCCCTGAAATTCTCCAAATTGGAACCAGAATAAACTGTTTAATACATGGTGAAGTCCTAATGGAATTAGTAACCGGTTTAAAAATCCAAAAAGGCCAGAACCTATTGCACCTAAACCAATAATCCAATTCCCAAGACTATTAATACCATCTTGGATAGGCGGCCAAACAAACCCGGCGATGCCTGCCAAAACCACCATCGCGACTGAGGTGATGATTGGAACAAATCTTCTGCCACTAAAGAAACCTAACCATTCTGGCAGTTTTACATCACGGAAACGATTGTAAAGAAGCCCTGCAATAATCCCGGCTAAAATCCCGCCGAGAACCCCCATATTTATATTTTTATCAATTGCTTTTGTACCTTCTGTTAATACTAAATAACCAATAGCACCTGCTAATGCGGCAGCACCATTGTTATCTTTAGCGAAACCCATTGCCACACCAATGGCAAAAATCAATGCTAAATTTGCAAAAATAGCATTACCGGCATTGGCGATAAAAGGGATGTTCAATAGATCAGGCTGTCCAAATCGGAGTAATAATCCGGCAGCTGGAAGCACCGCAATTGGAAGCATTAATGCTTTTCCGATTCTTTGTAAAAATCCTAACATATCTGTTTCTCTCCTTTGCTTTAGAAGTTATTTGTGAAAGCGTTTTTAAAATGCATTGTTATCATACCACTCGATTATTATAGATGTCTATACCAATTTAAAAATTAAAAGGGGATAATTTATTACCAAAATCTTTAATAATAAAGACGTTAACATTTATTTATAATGAATCAAGAGCGTTTAATTGGTATAGACAACTATAAGTTAAAAGTGCTAATATGAAAGTAACTTGAAAGGGGTAATGAAGATGCCTGCAAAAGTTAATCATATTTTACTAAAGGGTATTCAAATTTATACAGAAGACAAGATTATTCAAAATGGTTATATAAAAATTAAAGATCAAAAAATAGTGGAATTGGGATTAACAGATGAGCTTAAAAATGTAGAAGAATACGAAATGATAGAAATTTCATCGCAATATAAAGCCATTCCCGGTTTTATTGATGTTCATATACATGGGGTGAATGGCGCTGACGTGATGGACGCTACACCTGAAGCTTTGGAAAATATGACGGCAGCCCTTCCGAAAGAAGGCACGACCAGCTTTTTAGCTACTACCATGACACAGGAAAAAGCGGAAATAGAAACCGCATTAATCAATGCGGGAAAATTTATAGAAACACAATCGACCGAAGGAAGTGCTGAAATCCTGGGGATTCATCTTGAAGGGCCATTTGTCAATAAAAAAAGGGCGGGTGCGCAGCCGATTGAGCATATTATTGATCCGGATCTTTCTTTATTTAAGAAATGGCAGGACCTTTCAAAGGGGAATATTAAACTTGTAACGTTAGCACCTGAACGTCCCGGTGGTTTAGAACTGATACGTTATCTTAAGGAAAATGGGGTGATTGCTTCGATTGGTCATACCGATGCAGCTTATGAAGAAGTAATTACTGCCATTGATGCAGGTGCCAATCACGTCACTCATCTTTTTAATCAAATGCGCGGGCTGCACCACCGCGAGCCGGGTGTGGCGGGAGCTGCCCTTTTACGGGATGAACTAATTGCTGAAATGATTGTAGATGGAGTCCATGTCCGCCCAGAAATGATTGAACTGGCTTACAAACTAAAACGCAAAGAAGGGTTAATTTTAATCACAGACTCAATGCGGGCAAAATGTTTGAAAAACGGCCAATACGATCTTGGCGGTCAGCAGGTAAATGTACGGGATGGTAAAGCATTCCTTGATGATGGGACACTGGCGGGTAGTATTTTAAGACTCGGGGATGCTGTGAAAAATTTTCTTACATTTACAGGTTGTTCACTTGAAGACGCCATCGAAATGACTTCAGTAAACCCGGCTAAGCAACTAAATATCTATGATCGTAAAGGAAGTATTGCTGAAGGAAAAGATGCAGACATCGTAATATTAGATGATCAGTTGGAAGTTTATATGACGATATGCCGAGGAAAAGTGGCCTTTAAAAAGGAGGAAATCTAAATGAAATTTATTGAAGTAAAAAATTATCAGCAAATGAGCGAAACAGCTGCTGAATATATAATGAAAAAGGTTCTTGATAATCCTTCCATCACCCTTGGATTAGCTACTGGCGGTACACCAACTGGGACCTATCAAAACCTTATAAAAGATCATCAAAAAAATGGAACCTCCTATCAGCACGTCACGACCTTTAATCTTGATGAATATATCGGCCTTGCTGGAACAGATAAAAATAGCTACCGGTATTATATGGATGAGAATTTGTTTAACCATATTGATATTAAAAAAGCGAATACTTTTGTTCCAAAAGGTAATGGCAGGAATATTGAAGAGGAATGTAATCGTTATGAGGATTTACTAGCGGGTCACGGCGGTATTGATCTGCAGGTTCTTGGAATTGGGAGTAATGGGCATATAGGTTTTAATGAACCGGGAACATCCTTTCAATCAAAAACACATATTGTGAACCTGGCGCCTTCGACGATTGAAGCGAATGCAAGATTTTTTAATCGTCCGGAAGAAGTTCCGACACAGGCCATTACAATGGGGATTTCAACGATTATGAAGAGTAAAGAAATTCTACTATTGGTTTCTGGGGAAAGCAAAAGGGATGCTATGTACCAACTTTTGCACTCGGAATTAAATGAAAATTTCCCTGCTTCTGTACTGAAAAATCACCCATGTGTTACAATTATTGCAGATGAAGCAGCTATTTTAGATTTGAAAATTCCAATGTTGAAAGAATAGATATTCTTTCGATTGATATGGCCAAGAAAGGACGCAGTTGAGAGGAGCATGATTGATAAACATTCCCCCATTCCAATTTATTATCAACTGGAAGAACATATAAAGGATTTAATTGAAAAAGGCGAATTACAGCCGGGAGATGCGCTGCCTCCTGAAAGAGAATATGCTGAAAAATATCAAATAAGCAGGATGACGGTTAGACAAGCCTTTACACAACTGGTAAATAATGGATATTTATTTCGGTTGCAAGGTAAGGGAACATTTGTAGCGGACCGAAAAATTGAACAGGCATTGCAAGGGCTAACAAGCTTTACAGAGGATATGAAATCTAGGGGATTAAACCCGGGAAGTCAGCTGCTGTCTTTTGAGGTGATTCCTGCAACCGCCCAAATCGCTAATCAATTGGCCATAAAAGAATATGGTCCTGTATATGAAATTAAACGGATCCGTTTGGCGGATGATCTCCCCATGGCGATAGAAATCAATTATATCTCTGCTAATCTCATTAAGGGAATAACAGAGGAGATTGTCAATCGGTCACTATACGAGTATATTGAGGGCCAGTTAAACCTGCGAATTGATTATGCTACGCAGACGATTGAGTCATCGATTGCCAATCGGCTTGAGGCACCTTATTTGAAGATTTCTGCAGGTGCACCTGTCATGCTCATCCATCGAAATACATTCTTACATGACGGGACTCCAGTTGAGTTTGTAAAGTCCACCTATCGTGCAGACCGTTATAAATTTATGATCCGAATGAAACGTTAAAAATGGACAGAGGATGTAAAATCCATCTGTCCATTTCTTATTGATTTTCTGCTTTTCTATATGGCCTGATGGCAGGAAAATGAAAATGAAAGACGGTTCCGGCTTCTACTTCACTTTCTACCCGAATCCATCCGCCCATGGCCCGAACAATGCTATACACGACCATCATTCCAAGTCCGGTCCCCTTTGAACCTTTTGTAGAATAAAAGGGTTCGCCAAGCCTTTCAAGCTGTTCTTTTGTCATCCCGACACCTGTATCCTTAACAGTAACAGACACATATTCCTGGTCATATTCCGTTTTTAAGGAAAGGTATCCTCCGTTTGGCATGGACTCAATTGCATTTTTGAGGACATTAATAAAACACTGACGAAATTTCTGCTGGTCGCCTTTTATAAAACCAATGACCGAAAAGTCTGTATTAATCTCTACAGAATTTTGATTGGCTAAAGGCTGCAGTATATTTATGATTTGCTTAAGTTCACTTTTTACATTCAGTTCCTCATACGCCTCTAGGGCAGGTTTTGCAAAGGTCAGGTAATCTTGAATAACCCGTTCAGCAGAAAGTAATTCGTCCCTCACGAGTGCAAGGTACTCTCTTCTTTTATGGCGTGGCAGATAATCATCCTGCAATAACTGAACAAAGCCACTGGCTGCTGTCAGGGGATTGCGAATTTCATGAGATATTGCCGCCCCCATTTGTTCGACTGCCTTTAATTTCTCTGTTTTAATCAATTGCAGACGCATTTGGTTATTTTTTTTAACAAATTCAATTGCATACGAAACAATAGCTATTCCTAGCGGAGGAATCACTAAGAAGGCAAACCAGGCGTCAATCCAATTAGTATAGGGATGGAATAGTTCCATTCCGCCAATCGTAAGGATACCAAGGATCATCCCTAGTAACACAGCAATAAGGATTCGTCTTGAAGAACTCTGCTTCCAATACCAGGGAGTTATGAGCCAAAATACAATGGCAAGTGGACCATAGAGTATGGAAGTTTCCAATAAACCGATATCCCATCCGTAAAAACTTCTAATGATTAATAAAGCTAAAACAAGGATTGGACCCATTCCAAGATACAAACCGCCAATCACTAAAGGGATAATTCTTAGATCATAGTGGGAAAACGGTACTGGATTATAGGAAAGTTGAACACAAACCCATATTAAGCCCGTGAATAAAAAAATCAAGATAGGTTTTAAGGTAAGTAGTTTTTTATATTTATCAAAACATATCAAGTAAAAAAACAGGAGAATTATTAAAATGGAAAGGTTTAGGAAGAGATGTTTAGTAATTTCCATTCATTTCACCGTCCAAAAATAGCTGATAGGAAAATTTTACAGGTTATTTCCCAAAGATTCAACAAATTCATGCAAAATTTTCTAAATTTTGTGATTTTACCCCGTGAAAAAAGGCTGGTGAACCAGCCTTCCAGGCTTTTTATGATTGAACAGATGAAATTCTATTTCTTCCATTAGTTTTTGATAAGTAGAGAGATTGATCGGCCAATTGGATGATTTTCTCCCTGTCTAAGGAAGTTTTAGGAAACATTGTAGCAGTCCCAATACTTAATGTAACAATATCCGATATTTTTGAGCTAATATGAGGAATTTTAAGCGATTGAATTGCTTTTTGAATTTTTTCTGCCATTTGAATTCCTTCATTCTGCTCTGCGAAGGGTAAAACAAGGGCAAACTCTTCTCCTCCATAACGGCAAAAGGTGTAGGAAGTGTTCATATAAATTAAGTTCTTTATCGCATCGGCTATGGATTGAAGACAGCGGTCTCCTTCTAGATGGCCGTACGTATCATTGTATTTTTTAAAATAATCTATATCGAACATTAGCAAGGTTAGCGGAGAGTTTGTGGAAGATAAATTTGCCCACTCCTTTTCAAGGGTTTGATCAAAATATCTTCGATTGGAAATACCTGTAAGGCCATCAATATAGGAAAGTTGGTTCAATAGGCTATTGGCCTCTTTAAGATGTTGCTCGGCCTCATTTGATTTAGTGATAAAGACTACTAAATGATAGGAAAAAATACCGCCAATTAACGAAATAACGTAATGGTACGCCAATATATTTGTTAGTACAACGCGATCTTGAATAGTAATAAAGAGAATGATTGAGATTATGATTAAGCCCATAAGATTCATGAGGAAGGCTTTTATGATAGGTTTATATCTAAACTTCGAAATCCCTCCGCAAATTAGCCCTGTTAGGATGACTCCGGAGGATGCCAGGATGGAAGTATTATTAAATCCAAAGAATAAAATCCTTCCCAATCCGATTAGAATGGATGCGACCATTGCAGGGATAAAACCCCCAAAGGCCCCGGCTGTTACAATTGCCAAATGCCGTAAGTCAGCAATGGTTGTTACATTTATATGGATGCTGTAGATCATTAAGATATTTCCAAGGATTCCAAAACTTAATCCCCAGTAAAATTTGACCGATAGGGGAGAGGAAAGGTGTAATGGTTTATCTTTGAATAATTGTCCCATAATAGAAAAGGAAGCAATTAAAATTGCTGCATTTGAAACAAAATCTTTTAACATTTTATGGTTCTCCTGTAATAAAACGTTTCTAATATAATGATAAAGTAAAAATTTACATCTTATCAATTATACTATGGATTAACGAAATGTTAAATTTTTGTTGAAAAATGTAAATGAAAAAGCTTCCCATTATTTTTGGGAAGCTTTTTCGTCACTCACTATTTTGTGTTGTGTTAAAAAAATCTCGTTTTTTATTGGTACTTTCTTTCTTGCGATTTCCCATTTTCCCATCTGATTCATAGGTTAAAGTTTTATCTTGTTTTTTATGTGTTTCCAACTTAACCCCTCCTTATATTTTTATAGTATACCTATCTGTAGGTTTAATTCATGAAAGTGGATTTTTTTAAACATTTATTATTTGGAAAAATTATAAATTGCGGAGAATGTAAATCCCGACTCTGACGGTTTGATTTTTCATCCTTATATGACGGGAGAGCGGGCTCCGATTTGGGTGATTGGTGAGCCTAGAAGTATTCAGGCAACTGGAGGGTTTGCTAGGTCTGAACTTTGGCGGCAAATGATGGCGGATATTTTCAATCAAGAGGTAAATATTCCGGAAAGCTTTGAAAGCTCCTGTCTTGGTGCAGCCATCCTCGGCTTGTACAGTTTAGGGGAGATTGATTCCTTAAATGTAGTCGCTGAAATGGTTGGAGCTACCAACCACCATAAACCAATTGAAGAAAACGTGAGAGTGTATCAAGAGATTATCCCCATCTATATTCGATTATCTAGACTCTTTAAAGAAGAATATGAAAACATCTCCAATTTTCGAAAAAAGTGGGCTGAATAAAGAAAAAGGGCTGCCAGTAATGGCAGCCTTATTTATTTATGCCCATTTTACTTCCGTAACTAATTGTTGTCTAAAAAGTTCAATGATAAAGTCATTATAAAAATCTTTTCTAACAATAATTTGATATCTTTGGTTTGTGTGAGCGTATACAAGAATATCTGTTAAGACCTTATTTTCATTAAAAATTTCTCGAATTTTATATACTTGTTGTTTTATATCCATACCTAAGCTGTTGATATTAAATTCAATGTCATCGTCATTTGCTGTCTCATTTAAGTCCAGAAGCTTTTCATCATACGAATAAATTATTTTCATCTTTTTTAGCTCCTTATACTAAATATCGTAAATAAATGTAAACGGTACAAATGATAATGGAGAGAATCATTAGTGGAAAAGCAATCAATAGAAATTTTCCAAAGGAAATATGATGCCCTTCTTTTGCAGCCAATCCTGCAACAATCACGTTAGCGCTAGCGCCAATTAGAGTTCCGTTACCTCCAAGACAGGCTCCAAGTGATAGGCTCCACCAAAGTGGTTCCAGATTATCAATTCCAAGCGACCCCATGTCTTTAATCATCGGAATCATGGTTGCCACAAAAGGAATATTGTCAATAAAAGCCGATGCAATTGCGCTGACCCATAAAATTAAAATAGAGGATGAAGCCACATTACCGCCGGTAAGATGTACGGAGTAATCGGCTAAAAGGGAAATAACTCCTGTTTCAATTAATCCTGAAACAAGGACGAACAGCCCGATAAAGAAAAAAATAGTCAACCACTCAACCTTAAAAAATGCTTTTTCCAAATGTCTTTCCCCGGTTAATAATAGCAAAAGGAAAGCTCCCGCTAAGGCAACGGATGCTGATTCCAAATGGAATAACTGGTGCAAAAAGAAGCCTAAAATGGTAAAGGCAAGGGCAATAAGAGATTTTACCAATAGCTTTTTATCGGTAATTTCTTGTTTTTCATCCAAATCCATTAAATTCGCTTTTAATTCCGGAGTAGTCTTCAGCTGCTTTCGATATATAAAAGCAAGAATCACCACGTTGACAATCAAAATAAAAAAGGAAATAGCCGTTAGATTGTAGATGAATTCCATAAAGGTAAGTTCCTTTACGGCACTGCCAATCATAATATTCGGAGGGTCCCCAATCAGTGTAGATGTTCCGCCTACATTGGATGCAATAATTTCAGTAATTAAATAGGGAATGGGATTTACCTTTAATTGTCTTGTAATACTGAAAGTGACTGGAACCATTAACAGCACCGTAGTGACATTATCCAAAAAAGCTGAACCAAGTGCCGTAATGATTCCTAAAGCTACGAGAAGTTTGATGGGATCTCCCTTGACCTTTTTTGCTGCGAAGATGGCAATATAATTAAATAGGCCCGTCTCGGATGTGATGGCGACAATAATCATCATCCCTGTCAGTAAACCAAGTGTATTAAAATCAATATGATGTAGGGCTTTTTCTTGATTTACAATTCCAAGTAGTACCATCATGATTCCACCGGCCATAGCAATAATGGTTCGATGGATTTTTTCTGTAACGATAAATGCGTATGTAATTAAAAATACACCTATCGCAATGATTGCTTGTGTTGACATTTTTTCCCCTCTTTCCGTATGTATTTCCTAAAAAAAGCAAAAAGGAGCCTGTGTTGACAGACTCCCCCAAAAAACAAGCTTATTTATTTACTTTTTTATTATAGTAGAGCGGGGAATAGGCTGTAAAGAGAATTATTTTCAATTATCAAAACTTGGCCGGCTAAAGGCCAAGTTTTTTAATAAATTCAACAGTTTCTTGATGGTCATTTTTAATTCGTTTTAATAATGTTTTATCCGTTTTCACAAGTGAGTCTCCATTTTCATCTGCAATCGCTCTTGTAGTGGAACTGCTTTGTAAAACCACCCATTTTCCCGCTATTTTTTTTAACTTAAGATCGATCATCCCCAGCCTGCTTCCAAATGCGCCTGCCATCACAACCGGCTTCATATTGATTTTTCCCGTTTCTAAATTTGTATTGGGCATAAAAGAATAGGCAGGTCCTGGGAAAATACCGTGCGAATGCCCAGCGAGGATGGCATCAATTCCGGGAATTTTCGTAAGGTAATAAACAGCATTTTCGGTATCAGGATGATAGGGTTCATTGCTTATCCCTGTGTGGGCAAGAGCAATAATGAGGTCAGCTCCTTCTGCTTTCATCTTCGGAATAAATGCTTTGGCTGTATCCACAATCGGTTGGGCAAACACCTTTCCTTCAAGGTTTGTTTTATCCCATTTCATGATTTGAGTTGGCATAAAGCCAATAACGCCAATTTTAATTGCGTGAGGTATTCCCTTTTCATCGAGAACCTCCTTATTTAAAATGACATAGGGTTTAAAAAAAGGTTTTTGCTTTTTTACGGAGTACACATTTGCATTCACGTAGGGCATTTTCAGTCCTTTTAACGCGTCTTTGATAAAGGGGAGTCCGTAATTAAATTCATGGTTTCCGATGGTAATTGCATCATAATGCAAATAATTAAAGGCACGGTATACAGGATGGATTTTTCCCTTATGAAGTCCTCTTACACGTACCAAATATTCACCGAGAGGGTTGCCCTTTAAATGGTCGCCATTGTCAAACAACAGGGAGTTTTTCACTTCTCTCCTAGCCTGTTTGATTAGCGTTGCCGTTTTAACAAGCCCGATTCGGTTGTCCACTTTCGTCTGGTAATAATCATAATTCACTAGAGAGGCATGCAGATCTGTCGTCTCAAGAATCCGTAACTGAACCATTTCACTCGTATTGGACCCGCTCTCTACAGCAAAGGATGGTGTAGGGGAGGATTGCCAAATAAGCATGAGAGTCAGCAATAGCAGGATAAGTCTTTTAGAACTTCTCAAAACAATCTCCTCCAAAAGTTTAGTATTTTTAGTATTTGTTTAAAAGAAGGTTGTATGAGTTTTTAATGGTTAAATATAATTAGACAGAAAATTGTCATAAACATATGAATAAAAAGTGAAAAAATGTGATTTTCCCCTTTTACGCGGTTATATTTAACTATAATGGAGGTATCCAAAGCGGGAGGTAATGAAAATGAATATAACAACCATCATTGAATTAGAAAACAACGAAGTAGAAGCAATAACGGGAGCCCAGCTAGTATTTGCTCAAGAAAAAATTGATGAAAATATCATTGAGACCTGTGTTGAATGTTTTCAAGTAAATGATTCTGACGATAAGCTCTCAACAGAAGAAGCAATGCAGAAGGTATTTGATCAATTAAAAACAGAAGGGGTTATCCCTTCAAAGGTGGTGGATTTTTCCTTCGAAATGCCGTCATGTGAAAGATTAAAGAGTAAATCGCAAGATGCGAAATATCCTCCGCAAAAAGTAGTTCTTTCATATATGTCATAAAAGGGGTTCTTTGAACTCCTTTTTATTTTTTTCTTTTTCTGTGTTAAACGAGGTTGTTGATTTCCGCTTCAGGATGCTCGCTTTCCGCGGGGCGGGCGGTGAGCCTCCTCGGCGCTTAAGCGCCTGTGGGGTCTCACCTGTCCCGCTGCTCCCGCAGGACATTGAATTACATCCTTGAATCCGCCCACGCACGAAGAAAATGCGATAGCATTTTCGAGGAGTCTCGCACCTTCCGCTCCAATCAACTTTGTTTAAAAATCAACATTGTTCTTTAACAAAGCCTTTTCTTTTATTTGAACATATTAAACGGTGTGATTTCAGTCACTTAAATGAAAATGGTTTTCAATTAAAATGAAATTAGTTACATTAAGGAGGTAATTATAGTGGAAAAGAATTCAGTAGAAGCCTTTATGGAATATAGCGAAGAAAGATTTACAAAAAGGGTGATCTATAAAAAGGGAGAAACGACAGCCTTTGTTTTAAACTTTCTACCTGGACAGGAACTTCCAGTCCATAAGCATCCGGGAACGGAGGTTTACTTATATGTGATAACAGGGGCTGGAACGCTCGTCATTGATGGTGAGGAAACGGATGTTACCAAAGCAGATCTTATCCATGTAAGCAGTGATGAAGAAATGTCCTTTGAAAATAATGGGAATGAAACTGTCAGCCTACATGTAGTCTTAAGCAAATTTCCAAGTGATCAATACGCGAAAAATATTTAATAAAACAGAGCCAGCCGATTTTTAAAATGTACCCTTTGTAAAGGACATTTTGAAAAAAGGGATTAAGCAACCTGAAGAAGATGATTTCTGTATTGTACAGGGGTCATCTTTTTTAGGTTCCATTGATATCTGGTATGGTTATAGTGGCGGATATACTTGTCTATTTCACATTGAAGCTCCTCGAACGTCTTACACGCTTTTATGTTTACCTCGTCTTTCAGATGACCAAAGAATGATTCGATTGGGGCGTTATCCCAACAGTTCCCTCTCCTAGACATAGACTGACGTAACCTTAGTTTCCGAACGAGTTTTTGGAAATCGGGATGGGTATAATGTGTCCCTTGATCAGAGTGGATAAGAGCATTTTCAGCCTTCTTAAAGTTTCGATTCTTCTTTAATTTGAGTAAGGTGTTAGTGGCCAAATCCATGGTGATGCGATTAGAAAGATAGTGCGCCAATACTTCCCCGGTAGACCCGTCTTTAACCACAGACAGGTACGCTCTTTGTCCACTATGGTAGTTTAGGTATGTGATGTCCGTGAGCAGTACTTTACCTGGTGCATCTTGTTTGAATTGACGGTTTAATAGGTTAGGAACCACTCTGTGTTCCTGAGTGGCTTTCATCATTCTTCGGTATGGATTTGCTTTCCTGATTGGGCAGACAATATCATATTTTTTCATGATTCTACGGATCTTCTTCAAATTGAAGACACACTGAAATTGGCCCGCCAATGTCATTTTAATTTGACGTGCCCCTTTCATTTTACCTTTAAAGTGAAAGGCCCTTAATATCAACGCTTTTGATTCTTCATCCTTTGCATCTTGCCGTTTTCTCTGTTCTACGGACTTCTGAGAGAAATAATTATAATACCCGCTTCGTGAAACATTAGCTGCCTCACAAAGGAAACTCACCATGTGCTTCAAGTTGTATTTCTCAATGACGTACCGAATGAGGATATATTTTTGACTAGCAGGGAGTTTTACTTCACCAGCCCCCTTTCTAGCATGCGGATCTTTTTTAGGAGTTCATTCTCTGCCTTTAAGAGATTCATTTGAGCTTCTAACCTGGCATATTTCTCCTCAAGGGATAACTCCGTTACACGTGGTCTACCAGAACTTTCTTTCCTAGTGTCATTAAGTCCCAATACCCCAGCCTTCTTAAAGGCATTCCTCCAACGTTCTGAAGCTGATTTAATTCTTTGTATCCCGATAATATCAACGTCAAACCCTGCTTCTTCAAATATTTGTCTCGAGAATTTCCCCTTATTGAACTCTGAGATAAAGTGTTGCTTAAACTCATCAGAGTATGTAATTCCTTTTGAACTAACAGATTGTATATATGGATTCTTAGATAGTATAGCGATTTCTTTCTCTGTAAAAGTCTTTTTACTCATGATTTTTCCGTCTCCAGTATGTCTCTAGTTGTGTTATTAAATTATATAAAAAAAGTACCCTATAGAAAGCACTTTTTTTAAGTGTCTACTCTATAGGGTACATTTTATTTCAGGCTGGCCTTTTTTGATTTTTACGAAGCTGTTTATTTTTATACCCAAAAAACCACCAGTTCCAATCACCAAGCAGCTTCATTAAAGCCGGTACAAGGACCATTCTCACTATGGTAGCATCAATAAAAATCGCAATTGCAATCCCGACACCCAATTGTTTGATCGGCATAACACCTGTAAAGGCAAATGCACCGGTTACAACAATCATAATAGCAGCGGCAGAAGTAATAATTTTACTCGTATACGTTAACCCGGCTATGGTTGCCACGCTGTTATCGCCTGTTTTTAAATAAAACTCCTGAATCCTTGAAATCAAAAATACCTCATAATCCATGGATAAACCAAATACGAGCGTAAAAACGAATACAGGTAAAATTAAAGCAATATCCACCGGTTTTAATCCGAAATGTCCCTGTTGGAATATCCAAACCACAATGCCGAATGTACATCCCAAGCTTAAAACATTCATCAAAATAGCCTTTAAAGGGATAAGAATCGAGCGAAAGGCTGCCATTAGAATCAAAAAGGTGGATGAAAAAATTAACAATAAGCCGTAGGGAGCCTTTATGAAAATTTCATCAAATATTTCTTGCTCAAATTTTATCGTGCCTCCAAAGGAAGCCTTGATTCCTAAATCCCGTTTAGACCAAGAATCAACCCATTCCCTGGCTTTTGCGGAATGCTCACCGGTGTTTAAAAAAACTTCCAGACGCATTTTATTTCCGCTTAAATAATAATCCTTTACTGGTATAACCTTTTGTTTTGGTCCGTATTTCAAAAATTGATCTAACTGTTCAGCATGTTTCATTCCCGTAATGGAAAAAGGAGAATTGATTGTATGGACTAATGAGTCCTTTTGTATTTTATTAACGACTTTTTCTGCCATGATTAAGTTTTCTTTATTTAGAAAATCATTCTTCGATTCAAGGACTACCGTTACTTTTTTCTCCTCCCGCTTGTTCTTCGGGATAAAATGGTCGCGAAACACTTCATACGCCATTCTCGAAGGATAGTTTGACGGCAGGGAATCTGTGCCAGGAATGGTTAGAACCATTTGTCTTACTGGAATTAGACCAACCAGCAAAATCGCAAGGGCTACTATGGTTAAAAAAATAGGATGATTCATGACAAACTTCGCAAACCGATGCCAAATGCTTGTTTGATTTTCCGCAATCTTTATAAGGCTAAATTTATTAATTCCATTCCCAATGACAGATAGGAGGGCAGGAAGAAAGGTTAACGCACAAAATACAGAAATAAACACAACCGTCATTCCACCGAGAGCCACATTTTGAAAGATATCGATTTGAATGAACCAAAGTCCTGACAAACCAATAAACACACAAAGTCCTGAAAAAATGATCGAACGGCCGGCGGTTGCAACAGTGATTTTAACGGCCTCCGGTACGGAATTCCGCTGCAGCTCCTCTTTATAGCGATTGATAAAAAGTAATGCAAAATCAATACTTAAGGCGAGTCCAATCATTGGAATAATATTTAAAATGAAAATGGTCAAATCTGCTCCGTAGCTAAAGAAAAAAACCGTCCCCATCGTTATTAAAATGGACACAACACCTATAATGAGCGGTGTAGCAGCAGCAACCAATCCACCGAAAGCAAGGATCAAGACAAGTAAAGTGATGGGAAGTCCGATCATTTCTGCCTTAGCAAGGTCCTCTTGGCTTGCAGTATTCAAATCTTTCACAATAACGGGTTCACCCGTAATGGTTACCTTTAGACCCTTTCGATTTTTTAGTTTTTGCTTTAATTGGACAATTTCTTTTCCAAGAGCTTCGGCTTTTTTTTGAAAGGTGATCAGCCCGTAAGCATAATTTTCTTTTACCATTCCTTCTTGTTCATAGGGGGAGATGATTTCTTTTGCCCCATCAAAGTTTTTTAGGTTTATGAATGTTTCCTTTATAAATGATTTCCAGTCTTGGTCACTAATCGATTTCTCGCGTTGAAACACAAGGATAATCGAGGATTTAGGCTGTCCAAAATCTCTTTCAAGAATCTCTCTAGTTTTGTTGTATTCCCCGTTATATTCAAAACCATTGCCACTTAATACGGATGGCAATTTCGTTGCGAAAAAGCCTAATACAATAATGGCAAAAAACCAGGTGAAAAGGACAAGCTTTCGGTGTCGATAAATGAAACTGCCAAGCTTATTCATAATCATTTGCCCCCTTTGATTTACTTTTCCCCAAAAATGAACTGTTAAAAGAGACAAGAAATGTAATTGTATAAAATAATGTTCATTTTAGTTTTTACAAATGTTCATTTATCTGCTATAGTTACAGAGTGAACAAAGAATATTAATTTGCATTTATTTAAATAAGGGGGAAGGTAACAATGACTCAAAATATTGTAAAAATGATTGATCATACATTATTAAAAGCAGATGCAAAAAAAGCGGATATTATAAAACTGGTGGAAGAGGCAATAGAGTATTCTTTTGCATCCGTTTGTGTAAATCCGACATGGGTTCGTACGGCAGCACAAATGCTTGCAGATACTCCTGAGGTTAAAGTTTGCACGGTAATTGGCTTTCCGCTCGGTGCCTCAACACCGGAAACCAAAGCATTTGAAACAAAAAACGCAATTGAAAATGGCGCGGATGAAGTTGATATGGTTATTAACATCGCAGCACTAAAAGACCGTGATGACGAATTAGTGGAACGAGATATTAGGGCAGTGGTGGAAGCAGCAAAAGGAAACGCATTAACGAAAGTGATTATTGAAACCTGCCTGCTTACAAATGAAGAAAAAGTAAGGGCTTGTGAGCTTGCGGTTAAAGCCGGTGCTGATTATGTAAAAACCTCAACGGGTTTTTCAACTGGCGGAGCGACTGTTGAAGATATCCAGCTTATGCGTGAAACCGTTGGACCGGAAATAGGTGTTAAGGCATCGGGTGGTGTCAGGAGCCGTGAAGATGCCCTTGCAATGGTAGAAGCAGGAGCTACCCGGATTGGTGCGAGCTCAGGAGTTGCAATCAGCAAAGGTGAACTATCTTTAAGTAATTATTAAAAAATGAAATTTAGGTCCCAAGAGGTATCTCCACGCTAATATGGAGTACCTCTTTTTTATGTTAAAGGGCAATGTTAACTATTGAGCAATGTTGATTGGAGCGGAAGGCACGAAGACTCCTCGAAAATGCTAACGCATTTTCTTCGTGCGTGGGCTGAATCAAGGAAGCAATTCAGTGTCCTGTGGGAGTACGGGGCAGGGGAGACCCGCAGGAGCGAAGTGACGGGGAGGCTCCCCGGAACGCCCACGAACCGCTTGTGCCTGGAGCGGAAATTCAACCACCAATTTAAGAGCCTTTTTTTAAAAATAATCAAATGAAAAAATGTCCATAATATACATACACAACAGGAAAAAGGGTGATGGCCATGATTTATATCTATAATGATTACGGCGGAACACATACAACCTCATTGGCAGCGGCCTATCATTTAAAACAATTACCTCAATCTGAGAGGAAATTAACGACAGAAGAAATTCTAAATGTACAATATTTTAATAAATTAACTCATGCCGATTTTGGAAAAATCATTTTTCATGGAATTGATGAAGACGGGAATTCAGTTTATACAATAGGAAGGAAGAGAAATAAATTAGTTGTCCCAGCCTTAAAGGAATTAAGCCTATTACTACAATCAAAGTTTGCTTTTGAGGAAAAGATCATATTCTCTAATACATCTCCAACCGTTCCATTCGTAATGTCCATGGGTGGGTTTTTTTCAAGAGGGATAAAGATTGACGCTATAGGTGTACCTCTTTTGATTAAAGGGGCGAAGAAATGTTGCGACAATATTTTTCGGCTTGTTGAGAATACGAAAGAAATTGGCAAAACCTCATTTGCTGAAAAAGTGATTATTTTAGAAAATGAGATGTACAAATCATAAAATGAAAAATAGAGAGTTCGTTTCTATTATTGATGACGATGAAATCATTCGAGCCCTGTTACTAAAGATATTAAAAACAATAGAGATTGTAAAAAAGATGACTAATGGGTCAAATATTTCTGTTTTCATGCTTTCGGGACGAAAAAGTGAGTCTTATGTTCAGCGTGCTTTATTACTTGGTGCAGATGACTATGTTACAAAACCGTTTGGTATTCAAGAATTAAAAGAAAGAATACGCAGGCTGTTAATAGGGATGATTTGAAATGCTGCATACTGAGTTTTTTTACCTGGCAATTCTCACTCTGACTTTTAGTAGTTTATTGGTGATTTTATTAACGTACCTTATTATACGAAAAGCATTTGATATAAGAAAAAGGAGAACCATTGAAACCTATAAACAAAGATATAATTCCGTTATCTTTAAGCTGCTGACCGATGGTGGTTATTCAAGGGAATTAAATCCGCAGAACAACCATCAGCTAAAAGCGATTGAGGAGATGCTTAGCAGATATGCAAATGTTTTAGAAGGGGAACAGGAGAAAAAAGCCCTATCAGCATTAGCCTCTCTTTATCTAAAAAATTATTATCGAAAACGGCTCAAAAGTAAAAGGTGGAGCCGTCGGATGAATGTATTGTATCATATTGAGAATTTCCATATTAAGCCCCTTTTAGAGGATGTTTATAAGATGGTAAAGAAGAGGGGACTTTCCTATGAGGAAACAGTACATATTTTAAGAATTCTAGCATCTTTTCAATTCGAAGATATTCTTGGATTATTAACAAAAGACTTTTCGACTTTATCAGAGTTTGAATACCGTAGTATTGTTATACGCTAGAAAAGAATATCAACTTGACCGAGATCAAGCCTATGACGACTATATGGATGAAATCTATTCAAAACCGGTATCGATTATTGTTCCCGCCTATAATGAGGAGGTGGGAATTGTCCAAAGCGTTCGTTCTTTGTTAAGTATTAATTATCCTTCGTTTGAAATCATTGTCGTAAATGATGGTTCAACAGATATGACGCTGCAAAAAATGATTGAGCATTATGATATGAAGGAAATAAAGAAAGTAATCCGAAAACAGGTAGAAACGAAGCGGATAAAAACCATCTATCAATCCTCCATTATTTCCAACCTTTTCCTTATTCACAAAGAGAATGGAGGAAAAGCGGATGCTCTGAATGTAGGTCCTAATTTTTCTCATTATCCCTATTTTTGCTCGCTCGATGGTGACTCTGCCCTCGAGCCGGATGCATTTTTAAAAGTGATGAAGCCGATTATTGATTCAAATGAAGAGGTGATTGCTTCAGGCGGAAGTGTCCGAATTGCTAACGGATGTAAAATCCGAAATGGCCATATTATAAAAATTGGCTTATCAGAAAAACCTTTAGTTGTCATGCAAATTATTGAATATTTACGGGCCTTTTTGATGGGGCGGATTGGCCTGAGCAGACATAATCTTCTCCTCATTATATCGGGAGCGTTTGGTGTTTTTTCTAAACACTGGGTGATCGAAGCAGGGGGATATAAAACCGATACCGTTGGTGAGGATATGGAATTAGTAGTCCGTATTCATCGAATGGTAAAGGAAAGAGGATTAAAGAAAAAGATTGTGTATGTGCCTGACCCTGTATGCTGGACGGAGGTCCCTGAAAGCATTTCGATTCTTCGAAGGCAAAGAAGGCGCTGGCACCGGGGATTATTCGAGAGCCTTTGGACACATCGTAAACTCACCTTTAACTTTGTTAAGGGTGAGACGAATTGGATGGAATATCCATTATCCTTATGACTAGCATACGCTTCTGGCTTCAACATCTTGAGCTATTTAGCATATTGAAAGTAGAAGGGGTCATAACAAAGAAAAAGATTCCCTTTCAGGATTATGAAACGGGAGTGTTAAAGTTTGGTAATGCCAATCCATTAAGTCAAGATTTTAATTCTTAGTATCAGTAAGGATAAATTGGTCTTAGAAGGTCGAACTCCTTGGCAGCTGTTGAATATTAAGGACCCAAGTCTTAAAGCGGCGATAGGGGATATTTGGAAAAGTGGATTAACTGGCAGTGTGAAGTTGAATGGGATTAGGACATCAATTGTAATGTTGGAAAATGATACTGTTTCACAAACATTTCCGGAAATGGTGAATGGCCAGCTTCAGCAGGCGAATGCAAAAATATATTCCTGGAAAGAATGGGACCAGCCTGCCTATTATGAACGCCTAAAAAAATCGTATGATATTTTGAAAAACACATATCTTTCAACCGATCTTCGCAAATAAAAGAAAGGCTGGAGTACCAGCCTTTCTTTTTACTTTCACTAAACGGAAATTTCGCCAGATTGTTTTTGACGATTTCGTTGTTTTTTTGCTTTTTTAAAGTGGAATAATTCGTAAATCACCGGAATGACCACAAGAGTTAAAAGCGTTGCAACAGCAAGCCCGCCAATCACGACGATCGCAAGACTTTGGGAAACAAGATTCCCTGTTTCCGCCTTTTTAAACAATAGCGGAAGCATGGCTGAGATTGTCGCAACGGCAGTCATCAAAATCGGTCTCATTCGAATAGAAGCAGCTTCGACAATCGCATCGCGAATAATCATCTTTTGTTCGTTTTGTTTGATTCGATCTAGAAGTACAATCGCATTTGTGACTACAATTCCAATTAACATCAAGGCACCGAGCAGGGAGGTAATATCAACCGTAATTCTGCTGATGAGTAATGCAAGCACAGCCCCCACAGCCGCAAGTGGTAATGAAAATAATATTGAAATCGGAGCTCGAATCGTTTTAAAGGTAATGACCATAATTAAAAAGACGATTCCAATTGAAGCTCCCATTGTCATAAATAAATCAGTGAAATCATCCGCCTGTTGTGCGCTTGCTCCCCCGATAAAGACTTCAACACCTGAAGGCAGCTTAATCCCCTTATGATCCTTTTTATCTCCGTTAATAATTTTAGCGATTTCAGTAGAAACCTTCGAAAGTTTCTTCGGGTCAACAGTGGCGGTAACTTGAATATAAGGGTCGCCGTCTTTATGGAACTGGTTTGTTGTTTTTTCCTCTTTTATTAATTTTGCTACCGACGAAACGGGGGCGGGACCGGATGTAGTCATTATAGGAATTTCTTTCAAATCCTTAGGTGATTTCGGATCTAAAACAGGATTAAGAAATACTGCGGTTTCTTGGTCATTTAAATCCATGGAACCTAGCGGTGTTCGATTTAGCATTACAGACAGCTGCTGGGCCACTTGAGCCGGATTTCCTTTTTCAGGATTCACTTCAAGCGAGTAAACGGTCTTCTTTGCATCTTCATTGGTCGCCAATTTCTCAATTCCGTCAATTTCTTTTATTTTTTCTTTAATTAAGGTTGAAACGGACTCAAGCTTGGTTAGCTGGTCTCCGACGACATCAATTGTAATTTGCGGGTTTCCGCCACCCATTAAGGACGATGCAGCAACGGTAAGCGTTGCATTTGGAAATTGATTTTTTTGAGCTTCTATTTTTTTGATTAATTGATCTGTATTGTCCTTATCCTTTAATACAATATTAATGTTTGCTTTCGTAGGAGAGTCGATTGCCCCAAACTTTGCTGCATCCTCATTGTTTCCAAACATTGTAAATTCATCTTTAACTTCCTTCTGGGCAAGAATAAATTTTTCAAGCTTTAACGTTCCATTTTTCACTTCTCCTATTGGTGTATCATTTGGATAATTAAGTACAGTCTGGACAAAATCAGCAGAAGAGTTGTCTACAGCACCTTTTGGCATAACGGAATAGACTCCAATGGAACCCACGAATAACAAAAAGGAAAGTGAGAGGATGATCCATTTATGGTTAAGCGACCAAGTGACCAATCCGATAAATTTTTTTGACGGTTTATGTTCAGGAAGCTTTGCATTTTTTAAAAGCCCTGCACTCATTAAAGGTACAACGGTTAGGGCGACGATTAATGAAGCAAGCAATGAGTAGGTAATCGTTAGAGCGAATGGCATTAAAAAGTCTTGTAATCCGCCATTAACTAATCCGATAGGCAAAAACACAGCAACTGTTGTTAAGGTAGAGGCCGTAATAGCTGAAGATACCTCTTTCGCTGCATCCATTACTAATTGAACGGTGAATTTTTCGTTTTGCATTTTCCTGAAGATATTTTCAATTACTACTATACTATCATCTACTAAACGACCTACTGCTACCGCAACACCGCCCAAGGTTAAAATATTTAAAGTAACACCGGAGCGGGATAACAAGAATAATGTAAAGGCTAATGACAATGGAATCGAGACGATTGTTATAAATGTAGATCGGATATTTCTTAAGAAGAGCATAATCACAATCGTTGCAAATAGGGCCCCCAGCAGGACTTCCTTCATCATCGACGTTACGGATGTTTTCACCATATCCGCGGTCGCTACAATCACAGATGTTTCTAGTTGATTATATTTTTTGTTTATTTTTTTCGTAACATCTCTTAAGTCTTTACTTATGGCTACAGCATTTGATTGACTATCCTTTGTTACAATTAGCAATAATCCGTCCGCTCCGTTGATTCGGGTCATCGTATCTTGTGGTTTTGTAACGTTAATAGAAGCTATATCCTTTAAATGAACACCTGGCGCAACGGTAAGGTTTTCTAAAGAAGATAAATGGTCGATGTTTCCAATTACTTTAATATTACTTGCTTTACCTTCAATTGTTTTTTCACCAATTGCAATTGCGCTATTTTGTCCTTGGAGAACACCCATCACGGATTGAATTGTTACTTTTTTCTCTGATAATAATGAGTTGTTTACTTTTACAGAAACATAGGAGCTGGCCATCCCATAGGTTTGAATGGATGCCACGCCTTTAATATCTTTAAAAAGTGGAACGATTTTTTTGTCGGCAAATTTTAAATTTCCCGGGGTCAATCCTTCTTTAAAGGTTACAGCTACGTCTGCGATGGGAATCATGGAGGTATTTAATTGAACAACAGTGGGCTTTGAAACATTTTCAGGTAGATGAACATTTGACAATACCTCCTGCACTTCTTGTTTTGCATCTTTCATGTCGGTTTTAGAATCATAATTAATATCAACTTTAGCGTAACCATCACCTGTTGTTGAGAAGATATTCTTTTTCCCTTTTACACCAGAAATCGACTCTTCAATTGGGGTTGTCACCTGATCCTCCATTGTTTTTGAATCAGTGCCCTGCCCCATAACAATAATCGATATTTGTGGATTGTCTGCAGAGGGTAAGAATTCCATTGGTAAGGTGAAATAACTTGCAACACCCATGATTAGAATTAGAATCGACATAATCCACATCGCGGCTTTGTTCCGAAAGGACCATTTTGTAAACCAAGACATATTTCATTTTCTCTCCTCTTATGGTTATTTTTTCCTATACAACCATAAGAATATTATCATAATAAAATGGAAAATAAAACTATTTATTTAATAATTTTCTAGATAGTTTTGTTAAGTTTATGTTAAAACGTTTGGGGTCTGCTTGTAACAGTTACGGTGGTCATGAGACCGACAAATATTATTGTTACTAGCGAATAAAAGAATTTTTCGAGGCCAACCACTTGGATACCGCTTGTAATCACTAGACCATCGATTAAGAAAATAATGATTCCTATATTTATAGAAGTAAATTTTGTTAGAAGCTGGGCGAGAAGATCTGTTCCACCTGTACTTGTTTCATAGCGAAGCATGAGTCCAATACCAATTCCAACGAGAATTCCGCCAATAATAGTACTTGGTAAAATTCCTATATTAATTTTCCCGTCCATGAACGAAAACAAATCAATACAAAAGGAAGATATAATTAGTCCATGTAAGCTGTAAAAGAAATAACGCCGTTCAAAAAACCAAGCCAAGATATAAAGCGGCAGGCTTAAAATAATCATACTTAAACCTGTCGGCCACCCGTAAAAATAATGGATGATTAATCCGATTCCAATTACTCCGCCATCAAGCAGATGATAGGGAACTAGAAATCCATTTACGCCTAAACTTAACAGCAAACTGCCAATAAGCATCGCTAATATTTTTTGTTTCATCCTATTTCACCCCATACTTGTCCCTTTAATTAAAAAATATGAAAAGGAATCTAAATTAGAAGTGAATGTATAAAAAAGAGGAAGAATCAATCGATTCTTCCTCTTAAAGATTTATTTTGAACTTTCTTCGGTCATCCGTTGCAGTTTTCCAGAAAGGGCTAATAAAACTAATCCAAGTACGATGGCCAATAGACCAATTACACTGAAAATTTCAAAGTAACCTAGTGACTGTGTTAGTGCCGCTAATTGTCCTGCAAGAATGTTTGCAACCCCGGAACCGGCAAGCCATACACCCATTAATAGGGATGCTAGTTTAAGTGGAGCAATTTTACTTACAAGTGATAAACCAACTGGAGAAAGAAGTAATTCACCGAGTGTATGCATTAAGTAGGTTAAGACAATGATCATCATGTTTGCTTTTATTGCGATATGATGCTCGTCGCTTCCTGTTTTTAATACAGCTAATAAAAGAATCATATATCCTAAACCTAAAAGCACCATACCTAATCCCATTTTTTTAGGGCCGCTCATATCACCACGTTTCGTATAAGAAAGCTTTAACCATAAAGCAGAAAGGATTGGTGCAAGGATAACAATAAATAGTGGATTTAAAGATTGGAACCAAGCTGTTGGTACCGTAAATCCGAAGAGGTCACGGTCAACGAAGCGATCCGTATAAAGTGTTAAGGAACTTCCTGCTTGTTCAAACCCTGCCCAGAAGAAAACGACAAACGCAGTAAGGATAAAAATAACGGCTGTACGTTTCTTTTCAATCTTTGTTAAAGGCTGTTTATTTAATGTTGCATTTGTTGTTTTCGATGCAACTTTACCCGTTGGCTTTTTACCAATGTCACCTAAATAACGATTGCCAAAAAGGTTAAAAATTAACTGCCCAATAATCATACCGATGGAAGCAGCTAAGAAGCCATATTTGAATCCGTGATGAACCACACCATTGATTGTTGTCTTGAAAAGGTCATCAGATAAATATCCAACTACTAAAGGAGAGAAAAAGGCACCAACGTTAATCCCCATATAGAAGATGGTGAAAGCGCCATCACGACGACGGTCATCTGGAGCATATAATTCTCCAACAATGGTTGAGATATTTGGTTTAAAGAAACCGTTTCCAACGATAAGTAATACTAATCCAAGATAGAAAGCCGCTTTACTTTGATCGGCAAATAATGCAAAGTTACCAACCGCCATAATAATTCCGCCTAAAGTGATCGCGAGGCGTCTACCTAAAAATCTATCAGATAAATAACCGCCAACCATTGGTGTAAAATAAACCGCACCTGTAAAGAATCCATAAATACTCATTGCAGTAGCATCGCTAAATCCTAACCCACCGCTTACGAATTCTGTTGTAAGGTATAATACAAGGATTGCACGCATTCCGTAATAGCTGAATCTTTCCCACATTTCTGTAAAAAATAGTAAGTACAGGCCAGGTGGATGCTTTTTTGCAACTTTAGCCTGCTCGGACTGTTTTATTGAAGCTGTATTGTCCATTGTATACCTCCTAATGTCCATGATAAAAAGATTATGTTATTATTCTAAATTAATAAATAGAGAACGGTCAATAGAAAGTTATAACAGTAAAAAGAGTTGATATATTAGGAATTTACGGAATTGTACACATTGTTTTTAATATACCGAAAGTAGGGATTTAATTATTTTAAAATAATTTTCAGATTAATTGCCAGGGTCAGGATCTAAAAGAAAGGGAGTCAATAAAAAATTGAACAAAAAAGACCAGAGATCTTGTGAACTCTGGTCTTTAATGATTAAAAAATGAGATCAAGAAGGAAAAACAAAACGGATGCTAATAAAGCTGAGATAGGCAAGGTGATGACCCATGTAATGATCATCCGCTGTGCTGTATCCCATTTAACACCTTTAATCCGGTGCGCAGAACCAACACCTAAAATTCCAGACGAAATAACATGTGTTGTACTAACAGGTAAATGGATGTAGGTTGCACCAAAGATAATGGCAGCACCTGTTAAGTCAGCAGCAACCCCGTTAATCGGACGGATTTTCATGATTTTACCGCCAACCGTCTTAATAATTTTCCAGCCGCCAATTGATGTTCCAAGACCCATTGCGATCGCACAGGAAACTTGAACCCAAAGGGGAACTTCTGCGTTATGAGGAAGAATATTATTTGCAATTAGTGCCATCGTGATTATCCCCATCGACTTTTGTGCATCGTTTGTTCCATGGGAATAAGATTGCAATGCGGCTGTCCCGATTTGAATATATCGGAAGCTCCGATTGGTTTTTGTTAAATTGAAATTTTTAAATACTACTTTAAAAATGCTGTAAACAATATAACCGACAACGAAAGCTAAAATCGGTGAAAGAATAAGTGCCTCAAGAATCTTTAAAAATCCGCTATAGTTTAACGCTGCAAATCCTTCTGCAGCAATGGCTGCTCCTGCTATTGAACCAATAATGGCATGTGAAGAGCTGCTCGGAATTCCGAAATACCATGTGACTAGGTTCCAAATAATCGCTGAGAGGATTGCTGCAAGAATAACGACAGATCCATTGTGAAGGGTAAAGGGATCAACAATATCCTTTGAAATGGATTTTGCAACACCAGTAAATGTCATTGCTCCAATAAAATTCATTACTGCAGCTAAAAGAATTGCATGCCTTGGCTTTAATGCTTTTGTAGATACAGATGTTGCAATGGCGTTGGCTGTATCATGAAAACCATTTATGAAATCAAATGCCAAGGCACCAATAACAATTAATACCGTTAGGATAAAAATTAAGCTCATATGATTGCTCCTTACGCATTTTTCATTATGATGGTTTCAAGTGTATTGGCAACTTCCTGACAGCTATCGGCAATGTCTTCAAATGTTTCATAAATTTCTTTGTATTGAATGATACGAATTGGATCCTTTTCGATGGCGAATAAATTTTTAATCGATTGACGTAAAATATTATCGCATTTTGATTCGAAATCTTTAATTTTAATGGCATGTTCTCTTATTTGAGGTAATTTTTTATTAGAAAGAAGGCCAACAGCTTTATCGATTTCGTGTACACTACCTTGAATGGCTTCAACAAATTTAAGCATAAAGTCATCAGCTTGTGTGATGGAGTACATTTCGAATAATGCCGCGCAGCTTTCAAGCCCGTCCAGTACATCATCCATACTCATTGCAAGGTGGAGAATATCTTCCCGTTCAATTGGAGTAATAAAGGCGTCATTTAATTCTTTAATGATTTCATGAACAAATGTATCTCCTTTTGATTCATATTCCTTCATTTTTTCAGAAAAAATCTTTAAATCACTGATGGTTTTTAATTTATATTCGGTAAAGAAATTTACACTTTCTTTTGAATTAGAAGAAATATTGTTTAACAAAACTGAAAACTTGTCATGTTTTTTGAATGCCATAGTCTATTTACCCCCATATAATTGTTGAAAAGTTGTCATTACCGAAAAACATTCTATCTGATAAATGTCGAAAAAAGAATTATTTTTAACAAACTTTACAAAAACTTAACATTAGAATTTTCTGAAAGTGGATATATATATGGCTTAATAGATACCTAATACTTTTACCAAATAAATGATTTTTATGTGCGAAGGAAGAGAAGTGACTAGGTTGACGAATCATTTGGAAAGGAATATAATTATCTCGAATTAGAGATAATTGGCTTTGAGATTTCATATGGATATAGTAATCATGAATCATCAATACGTAAGGAGTGTTTATACATGTTTGATATTTATAAGGCGGAGGAAAGATATACTGCAGATCATGGCTGGCTTAAAAGTAATTTTAGTTTTTCTTTTGCTGAGTATTATGATCCTTCCAACATGCAGTTTGGGCCGATGCGTGTTTTAAATGATGATATCGTTCAGCCCTTAAGAGGGTTTGGAGCTCATCCCCACCGCGAAATGGAGATAGTTTCAATCGTTTTAAAAGGACAATTAAAGCATGAGGATAGTACAGGAAAAAGTGCTGTCACTACATTTGGCGGTATTCAACGAATGTCGGCAGGAACAGGAGTTGTCCATTCAGAGGTAAATCCTTCCGGAGACGAGGAAGTAAACTTTTTACAATTATGGTTTATGCCTGAGGAATACGGACTCACACCATCATATGAAAGAACCGATTTTGATCCTGCTAAAATGAAAAATGCCCTTTTACCAGTTGTTTCAAAACATCATGGTGAGGATGTAGCCTATATCCATCAAGATCTTACGATATATTTATCAGAATTAGAGCCAGAAAAGGACCTTAGTTTTCATCAGGAAACGGGACGCAGAATTTTTTTCTTTGTGCTTGAAGGGGAAGTAATCCTTAATCAGGACCACCATTTGAACAGACGGGATTCTGCCCGTATTACAGAAACAGAGAGTTTACAAATTAAAGCCGTAAAGAATGCGAAATTCATGCTTATTGATTTACCTTAAATCATGAATCCCCGACCTTATAAAGAAGAACCGGATGTTTAATCCGGTTCTTCTTTATATATATGATTAGAAGTATAAATTTTGGGTACTTTATACATACAAGCAATTCAGTCCATGGAACTGAATGCTTGTATCAAATGAAATAATGAATACTAAAAAGGAGTGTTCGCAAGTGAGCTTCATTTGGTCATTAATCGTAGGTGGTATTATTGGATGGTTAGCAGGCCTTATCGTGGGGAGAAATATTCCAGGTGGCGTTATTGGTAATATAATTGCGGGATTTGTTGGGGCGTGGCTTGGGTCATTAATTTTGGGAAATTGGGGCCCTAACGTCGCAAACTTTGCCATTATCCCGGCAGTCATCGGGGCAATAGTTCTAGTCTTCCTGCTAAGTCTAGTGATGAGAGCCTTCCGAAAAACAGACCGCTAAAACAAAAAGCCTCCAATTTTCGGAGGCTTTTTGTTATTAGAGAGAATATACATCAATTTCTTTAAAAATTTCCGGCTTGTCTAAAAAAGGGGCATTGCAGATCACTTTTTCTTCTGTAAAAGGATGAATAAACTCAAGCTTTGCAGCATGAAGGGCTTGCCGGTTAACAAGTGGTTTACCTCCATATAGCGTATCACCCACAAGTGGATGTCCGATATGACTTAAATGAACACGGATTTGGTGAGTCCTGCCAGTGTCAAGCCAGCATTTTACATATGATTGCCGCTTTTTAGCATCCACTTTCATTACCTGAAAATGTGTAACGGCTTTTTGACCAGTGGAAGATACCCGCCTTCTTGATGCATGGTGGCGGTCGCGTCCAATTGGTTCATTAATTTCTCCCTTTTTTTGCTTAAGCAGGCCGTGAACAAGAGCAATATAGGTTCGTTTAATCTTACGATTTCCCAACATGCGATCCAAAATGGAACCTGCCAATGGGTGCTTTGCAAAAAGGATGGCACCAGAGGTATCTTTATCTAGACGATGGATTTGCCGAATATTTCTCATTTCCCCCTTTGCTTGCAGATAAAAAGAAGCAGCATTTACAAGTGTATTGGTATCCTTTGTTAGGTCATTTGGATGAGTATTTATAAATGGCGGCTTATTTAATACAAGAACATGATCATCCTCATATAAAACGGTAACCTCCATATAATGGAGAGGTAGGTTCATTTCCTCTTCTTCAAATAATTTTATTTGTAATTTACTGCCGGCTGTAATGGATTTATTCCAAGGATACGTTTGACCGTTAACTAATACTTTTTGTTCCATACGAAATTGATGGGTTAGCTTCTTCGGAGAATTCCATTTTTTTTGAAATAGATCTTCAATCGTTATTCCTTCCCAAATTTCTGGGATCGTTAACTCGAGCCAATTACCTTTTTTGCTTGTTTTTAACATTTTATTCTCCTTAAAAATACAGGGTTTGCATGGTTTTAATTACCACAGTTTTAACACAAGAAATTATGTTATCCTTATGATAAATTAAATATACATTAGAAAAAAGCGATAGCAAAGGTGGGTTACAAGTGAAAATTGTTTTTGCCTCAACACCAAGTCAAGAGGAAGAAATTTGCGGACTTGTGGGGTATATTTATTCAACTGTTTTTCCACTCTATTTTTCGGATGATGAAATTCGTTCTTTTGAACAGCTAAAGGTTTTGCACACCTCTAGCAAACAATTCGATGATTTTAGCACATTAAAAGATGCTTTTCAAGTGATGACCAGCATGCAAACGATTATTTCCATCCTCGAGTCTCCCACTCTTGATGATCAATATTCGTCACTTTTTAATAAGAATGTTTCAAATTTACAAGAATTTGGGCTATTCTTCCCATTTGAATTTGATCAATTTGTGGACGCGAAAAATATGAAAAACAGTATATTCAGTATCTATACAAAAGCTGCAAATGAATTAATTATCTAAGAGGGTGTCCTAAAAGTAAAATTAGGGGCACCCCCTTTTTTTGTGTATGGTTCTCTCTCTTATCTGGTCTGTTGATTGGAGCGGAGGGCACTCGACTCCTGCGGGATAGAGAGGTCACTGGAGACCCCACAGGCGCTTGCGCCGAGGAGGCTCCAGGATCTCCCCGCGGAAAGCGAGTGACCGGAGCGGAAATCAACAGGCCCTTTTTCAAAGATTATAAAAAATTGGAATTTAGATTTGATAAAGTAAAACCTGCAAGCAGGTACTTTATTTTTTATTCCATTATTTCCTTGTGCTTGATATGAAGAAAATTTAAAATAGTAATGGTAAAAATTCGTTAAAATTTCTTCCACTGCGAAAAATGTCGGAATAATTCCAGCAATTTTAAAAGGAGTAACAATCTTGAACTTCGAAACAATATAGAGTAGAAAGAATCATCAGGAGGAGATAAAATGGACTGGAAAGAAAATGCAACAAGATGGATCAACTTTGAGGGGTTAGATTCAGAGTTAAAAAATCAATTATTGGAACTAAAGAAAGATGATAAACAGCTGGAGGAAGCTTTTTATAAGAATTTAGAATTTGGTACCGGCGGCATGAGAGGGGAAATTGGTGTTGGTACAAACAGAATGAACCTTTATACAGTGAGAAAAGCTTCTGCCGGATTAGCTGCATACATAGAAGAAAATGGTCTTGAAGCAAAAAAACGCGGAGTGGTTATTGCCTATGATTCCCGGCATAAATCTCCCGAATTTGCAATGGAAGCCGCGAAAACATTAGCAACAAAAGGCATTCAAACCTATGTTTTTGATGAATTAAGACCCACTCCGGAACTTTCCTTTGCATTAAGATATTTAAATGCATTCTCCGGGATTGTCGTTACAGCAAGTCATAACCCGCCGGAATATAACGGGTACAAGGTATACGGGCATGATGGGGGCCAGCTTCCGCCTGAAAGTGCTGATCAGGTGATTGCTAGGGTCAATGAAATCGAAAACGAGCTATTGATTGAGGTGGATTCAGAAGAGAACCTTCGAGATGCAGGACTCATTAAGATTATCGGTTCCGAAATTGATAACGCCTATTTAGAAAAATTGAAAACCATCTCGGAAAATCCAACTCTTGCAGAAGAGTCGGATATTCGAATCGTTTTTACACCTTTACACGGAACAGCTAATAAACCTGTACGGAACGCACTTTCTGCTTTTGGGTATAAAAATGTGACCGTTGTTAAGGAACAGGAGCTGCCAGATTCCGAGTTTTCAACTGTAAAAAGTCCGAATCCAGAG
Organism: Bacillus salipaludis; assembly: GCF_030938565.1. Taxonomy (GTDB): domain Bacteria; phylum Bacillota; class Bacilli; order Bacillales; family Cytobacillaceae; genus Neobacillus; species Neobacillus salipaludis_A. The sequence continues at coordinate 1,625,240 of NZ_JAVGVR010000001.1, forward strand.
GAACATGCAGCATTTGAGTTAGCAATTCGGGACGGTAAACGGATTGACGCCGATATTTTAATTGCCACAGACCCAGATGCGGACCGATTAGGAATAGCGGTTCTAAATCCCGAGGGAGAATATGTTGTCCTGACTGGAAACCAAACAGGTGCATTGCTACTTGACTATTTGCTTTCACAGAAAAAGGAAAAGGGCACCCTTCCTCAAAACGGAGTCGTTTTAAAAACGATTGTAACCTCTGAAATCGGCAGAAAAATTGCAGAATCCTATCAATTGAAAACCATTGATGTATTAACAGGCTTCAAATTTATTGCTGAGAAAATCAATGAATATGAAAATACAAGTGAACATACCTTCTTATTTGGGTATGAAGAAAGCTATGGTTATTTAATTGGAGACTTCGCCCGCGATAAAGATGCTGTTCAAGCAGCGCTTTTGGCAACAGAGGTTTGTGCTTATTATAAAAAACAAGGAATGACCCTTTATGAAGGGCTAATGCAGGTATTTGCTAAATATGGTTTTTATCTGGAAGGACTGCGCTCTTTAACATTGAAAGGAAAAGATGGAGCGGAAATGATTCAGCGAATTTTGGCTTCTTTCCGTTCTGAACCATTAACAAATCTTGGGTCCGTAAAAACTTTGACTTCAGAGGATTATTTAACGGGAGTTCGTTTATCGAAAAATGGCGAGGAAAGAATTGATTTGCCAAAATCCAATGTTTTGAAATATACGTTTGAGGATGGTTCATGGGTTTGCCTAAGACCATCTGGAACGGAACCAAAAGTGAAATTCTATTTTGGTGTAAATAGTGGAAGCTTAGAAGAAGGTAAAAGCAAGCTTGAAAAAATTGAAAAAGATTTTATGGCGCTTGTCGATGAAAAAATAAATTTAGTATCTGAAACACGATAACAGCATAGAAAGAGCCACAATATGAAAGGGAGTTTCAAAAATGTTAAAAGGTCAAATAGCCATTGTGACAGGTGCATCCAGGGGAATTGGGAAGGAAATTGCTCTAAAATTGGCTGAACAAGGTGTGAAATTAGCATTAGTCGGCAGTTCTGAGCAGGTTAACCAAACGGCAGAAGAGCTGAAGAATAAAGGTTTTTCTCATGTCCTTCCGATTCAGGCAGACGTTTCCAATGAGAGTGATATGCAAGAGGTTGTAAGAAAAACCATTGATGAATATGGTCACATTGACCTCCTCGTTAATAATGCAGGAGTTGGCTTTTTTAAATTAACCGAAGAAGTGACTGTCGAAGAATGGAAAAAAGTATTTGAAGTAAATGTGCAAGGGGTATTTCTTGGAATTAAAGCGGTTTTGCCGCATATGAAAGAACAAAAATCAGGTACAATCATTACCATTTCTTCCGATGTTGGAAGATACACGATTCCGAATGGAGCAGCCTACACTGCCACGAAATATGCCGTCCAAGGCTTTTCCGGTTCTGTTGCTCAGGAAGTACGTGAATATGGAATCCGGGTTGGAACGATCAATCCAGGGATGGTGGATACCTATTTTGCGGAGTCAACCCAAGGCCTGCCAGAGAAAAAAGATTGGCTGAAGGTCGAAGATATTGCGAATGCTGTTGTTTATATGGCGTCCGCATCAAAATATATGCTAATTGATGAAATTGTCCTTCATCCTTTAATTCAACAATACCCAATAGCATAATTGTTAAATGCCTGAAGAGTTCTCTTCAGGTTTTTTACGTCTACAGTGCTAAGCTTGAGACTTCAAGATCTGATCCAAGCAGTATTTTATTCTATTCGGAATGGAGTTTTTGAACAAATATTATAAATTTGAAAAACGGCCCCCTTAAAAAGGAGCCGTTTTTTGTGGTGGAATTCTTTAGCCCGGTTGTAAATATTTTTCTCACACAAAACTGTATTCACTTGCTGTTTCAGGAAAGACTATACATCGGAATCTCATTTGGGTCGGTTTCTGCCGCTTCGTTTGCATGGTCGATGTATCGAAGCAAGGCATACAATTTTTTTTCTAATACTGAGTAATCATGTTCGAAATGGTAGGCATGCAGGAATTGTTCTATTTTCTTTGATAAAAATTGGTCTTTTGTTCGAACCATTAAAATTAATAAGTTATCCCACTCGGACCGGTGTGTATAATACAACGCACGGTCATAATCCACTTTATTCATTTAGTTGTCTCCTCCTTGTTAGGAGTTGAGTTTATTTTATGATTTTTTGCCGAAAACTTTCACAGAAAATGTTGGACACCCTTAATTGACGCGTTTTTCAACTTTTACCTGTATAAAATTTTAGTGGTAAGCCACTACTTTAGGGGGGAAGATATGTTCAAATACTTCTTGTGCTTCATGATTTTATTTACACTTCAGCCTGACAATGCCTTTGGAGAAAAATTAGTTGAAGTTAAAAAACCCTATACGTACGAAATTTTAAAACAGGACCTTTCAAAGATTCAAAAAAAATATAAATCAGTAGTTGAGATTAAATCCATTGGAACCACTTATTATAAAAAGAATATTTGGGCCGTCAGACTTGGGTCGGGTAAAAAAAATATTGTTCTGATTGGCAGTCATCATGGACGGGAATGGCTGACTAGCATGGTGCTGATGAAAATGCTCGAAACTTATGCTGATGAATATGAAAAGGGAAAAAGGTCAACTGATATTTTAAACGAAGTTTCAATTTGGTTTATTCCGATGTTGAATCCAGATGGTGTCATGATTCAACAAAATCATTTTGCTCAGCTTTCCCGGAGCCAAATAATTAGTTTAGTGAAAATGAACGAAGGTTTAGAGCAATTTGACAGATGGAAAGCAAATGGTATTGGAATCGATTTGAATCGCCAATATCCTGCAGGATGGGAAGCAATAAAGAATGATCCGAAGGGACCATCATATAAGTCTTTTAAGGGAAAAGCCCCTTTAGAGGCAGAAGAGGTAATCGCCTTAACAAAGTTTATTCATCATAGGCAGCCAATAGTAGCTGTTGCCTATCATACCGCCGGGAGAGAAATCTTTTGGAAGTATAAAAACGGCAAACATCTTAAACGTGACCGAAAAATTGCGAAAAAAATCTCCAAACTTACTGGCTACAAATTAGGTAGACCCGATCAAGATGCAGTGGGTGGAGGTTTTACGGATTGGTTTATTACTACTTATCACCGACCGGCTCTCACGATTGAGATCAGCTATCTTGTTGGAGAAACCAACCCCCCATTATCCGTATTTAAAAAGGAATGGAAACGGAACAAGAAGGTGGGCTTGATGCTTGCAAAAGAAGCAAAAAAAATAAAGTAATATCTAGTCTTTTGTCTATGTTTTTTCTATCTTGTTTCATCATTCCTGCCTTTTCTTCATACATTGTGGTAAGAGGAAAAGGGGGAATGGCTCATGAATGCGGAAGAGCGCAAAGCACTGGAATATGCCATTAGCGAGATTACAGAAATCGCAAGCGGCTTTGGCCTAGATTTTTATCCGATGCGTTATGAAATTTGTCCAGCGGAAATCATTTATACATTTGGTGCATATGGCATGCCAACCCGGTTTTCACATTGGAGCTTTGGCAAACAATTTCATAAGATGAAGCTTCACTATGACTTGGGATTAAGTAAAATATACGAGCTTGTTATCAATTCAAACCCATGTTATGCCTTCTTGTTGGACTCTAACGCATTAATTCAAAATAAACTGATTGTGGCTCACGTACTTGCCCACTGTGATTTCTTTAAGAATAATGTTCGTTTCCAAAATACCAAGCGGGACATGGTGGAAAGTATGGCTGCAACGGCAGAAAGAATTCGAAAATACGAAATACAATACGGGAAAAAAGAAGTAGAGACATTTTTAGATGCTGTATTAGCCATTGACGAACATATTGATCCATCTTTGATGAGACCAAAATTAGCATGGTCAATGGATGATTTGGAGGAAGAAGAGAGCGGTGAGCACCGTAGCCCTTCTCCGTATGATGATCTTTGGTCATTGGATGATAAAGATAAAAAGGTTGAAAAAAAGCCGACAAAAAAGAAATTTCCACCAAAGCCTGAAAAGGATTTATTGTTATTTATTGAAACATACAGCAGAGAGCTAGAGGATTGGCAGAGGGATATTTTAACAATGATGCGCGAAGAAATGCTGTATTTCTGGCCGCAGCTTGAAACGAAAATCATGAACGAAGGCTGGGCATCCTATTGGCATCAGCGTATCTTAAGAGAGATGGACCTAACCAGTGATGAGGCGATTGAATTTGCTAAATTAAATGCCGGCGTCGTTCAGCCATCAAAAACAGGTATTAACCCATACTATCTTGGTATCAAGATTTTTGAGGATATTGAAGAACGTTATAATAATCCAACAGAAGAAATGAAACGTAGAGGCGTTCAGCCAGGCTCCGGCAGGGAAAAAATGTTTGAGGTCCGTGAGGTAGAATCTGATATTTCCTTCCTGCGCAATTACTTAAATAAGGACCTTGTGATGCGTGAGGATATGTATCTTTTCCAAAAACAAGGCAGGGACTACAAAGTTGTCGACAAGCAGTGGGAGCATATTCGCGACCAGCTTGTAAACATGCGTGTAAATGGGGGATTCCCATATATTACTGTAAATGATGGAGATTATTTGAAAAATGGAGAACTTTATTTGAAGCATTGGTATGAGGGGGTAGAACTGGACGTAAAATACCTCGAAAAAGTATTACCTTATATTCAACAGCTTTGGGGAAGACCAGTTCATATGGAAACAAATGTCGAAGACAGAAAAATGTTATTCACCTACGATGGTAAGGGAGTTCACAGGAAATATATCTAGTGGATGGTTAAAGCAAACAAAAACCAAGGCACGTGTTCGGTGCCTTGGTTTTTCACGTTATCCGGATTCGGATTCCTTTTAGTACGGTGTATAATCAACGTTTGGCGTGTATTTATTGCTGGCATTCCAGAGCAGGAATTCATGAATTCCTTGGGAGTGCAGCCCGCGAATTTGGTCTTCAATTTCTTTCTTGCCATATACTTTAAAATTTCCACTACCAAGCCATGCTGCAGTAAAATCTTGGAGCCATGGCCTGGAAATAGGAGGGTTGCTTAACTCTTCTAACCGGCCCTTTTCTACCTTCGCGTATTCTTTGACAAGCTGATAGGGGTGCAAATCAGGTTTCTTTATTCCAAAAATCCCTGTCCAATGACTTGGATAGATCATGGCGGAAATAACATCCACATTTTCGGCAATTTTAGAGAAATTTTGCCCAATACCTGGTGCTTCCGGAATGACAGTAGCGTTACCGAAAACATCTACAGATACTTTAACATGATAAGGTCTTAACGTTTCTGAAGCATACTTAACAAAACATGATACCGCCGCAATTCTATTTTGTCCATTCTTGGAAGGAAAGGTTCCCTGTTCGAAGCTTAGCTGTTTTTCAAAGGTTTCAAACTTCTCTGGAAAACGGACATAGTCAAATTGAATTTCTTTAAACCCCATATTGGCGGCTAGGATAGCAACCCCAATATTATAGTCCCAAACCTCTTTCAAAAATGGATTGGTGAAGGAATCTCCCCGCGCGTTTTTCCAAATCCCATTTGACGTTCTATAGGTAAGGCTAGGTGATTTTTTTGCCAATACACTGTCTTTAAAGACAACAATCCTCGCAATTGGAAAAATTCCGTTGGTTTTTAATGTATCCATTAATTCTTTAGGGTTATTAATATAAGGCTTGCTGATAGAAAAATAGGGTGAGTTTTTTGATGGGAGAAAGGTCATATTACCGTAATCATCTTTTACATCAATGACCATGGCATTTAACTCTGTTTGGTTAACGAATGAAAGTAGTTTATGAAACCTTTGGCCGCCTGTATTTTCAGCCTTTACATAAATCCCGCGAATCGGCTGCTGTGAGCCTAGTGGATTTACAGCAGATTCCTTGGCGGAAATTTGGTTTGGGACGGGAAATAGCGAAAGGGTAAATAAAACGATAATAGTAAGCAAAATTCTTTGCATCGGATCACTCCTCCTCAATCATCTTGCTTTTATCGTTCTCCGTTGTAACCATATTCATTCTAAGTGGAACTATTAAAAAATCCCCACAAGCAAGAAACTTGTAGGGACCTGATATCATTTTATTAAATAGATGCTAGTTCTTTTTCTAATGCATCTTCTACTGTTACGAAGTCATACCCAAGATCTTTTGCAACTGCTTCGTACGTAATTTCACCGTTTGCAACGTTTACGCCAAGCTTTAAGGCATGATTTTCAACAATAGCTTTGAATACACCTTTGTTAGCAATTTGAAGGGCATATGGGACTGTAACATTTGTTAAAGCAATAGTTGAAGTTCTAGGAACCGCACCAGGCATGTTTGCTACAGAATAATGAACCACACCGTGCTTAACAAAAGTAGGATTGTCATGTGTTGTTACATGGTCGCTAGTTTCAACAATACCACCTTGGTCAATCGCAACATCAACGATGACAGAACCAGGCTTCATGGCTTTTACCATTTCCTCAGTAACAAGTTTAGGAGCCTTCGCACCAGGGATTAATACTGCTCCAATTAGAAGGTCTGCTTCGGCTACTGCTTCAGCAATATTAAATGGATTAGACATTAAAGTTTTTACTTGGTTTCCAAAGATATCATCTAATTGACGTAAGCGGTCTGCACTTAAATCAATGATGGTTACATCCGCCCCTAAACCAACAGCCATTTTAGCTGCATTGATTCCAACAACTCCTCCGCCAATGATGGTAACCTTGCCGCGGTTAACCCCAGGAACACCTGCAAGAAGGATACCTTGGCCACCGTAGAATTTTTGTAAGAATTGTGCACCGATTTGTGCAGCCATACGTCCTGCAACTTCACTCATTGGTGTAAGAAGTGGAAGAGTTCTGTTAACTTCTACTGTTTCATAGGCGATTGCAATGACGCCGCTATCTTTAAGTGCTTTTGCCAATGGCGGCTCAGCAGCTAAGTGTAAATAGGTGAAAAGAATTAAACCTTGACGGAAGTATTTATATTCACTTGATAAAGGCTCTTTAACCTTCATAATCATTTGTGCTTTTTCCCAAACTTGGTCAGCGCTATCAATAATTTCAGCACCGGCTTTTGCATAATCTTCATTGGAGAAACCGCTTCCAATTCCAGCGTCTTTTTCAACTAATACAGTATGACCTGCATTTAAAAATGAAACAACTCCAGCTGGTGTAAGCGCAACCCTGTTTTCATTGTTTTTAATTTCCTTAGGTACTCCAATAAACATTCTATAAATCCCCCTTAAAAACTTAGGTTATTTTTGCTCTGGTCTTAGTATAGAATGTTTGATGAATTTTTTCTTTGTGAAGAAAGGAGAAATATTTTTCTCCTTTTTGTTGATTTTCACAAACGGTGATATTTTTCTAATTTTAAATCTATAAATAAAAGCATTTTCTGATTGGGATCTTTAAAATTAACCTCTCCAATTTCGGCAATCCGCTTCAATCGATAATTTAATGTATTTGCGTGAACATTTAATTCCTTTGCAGCATCTGCAATATTCGTGTCGTTATTTAGAAAAACCTCCAGGGTTTCCACAAGATTGCTGTTGTGCTTTTGGTCATACTTATGAAGGGATTTTAACGAGTGGTTTTCATATTCCTCGTTTTTTCTCTTCTCTAAAAGGACATCGAAAAATTGGTAAATCCCCAGTTGTTGATAATGGTAGATATTTTTGGTTTCAAATGGAAATTTTTCTTTGATCGATAAAACCTTTAATGTTTCCTGATAGGTTTTTCCAATCTTGCCATAATCATCATTGATACTGCTGAAAACAGGAGTAATATTCTGAATGTTATAACGTTCATTCATTTTCCACACAAATGATTGCGCAAATTGGTCTATTTCCTCCAACGGCCGTTCGTTTTTTGATGCGGATACAAGCAGTATGAGCTGGTTACAATCAATTGTATATAGCATAATGGTTAAGCGCTGGCTTGTTTTCAGCAGATAAGAAATGGATTGCTCCTCTTTTCGGGTAATGTTGTGCTGAAATTGAAAAACAAGAACAGCGTAGGAAGGGGAAGGAGTAATTTTTAAGGTTTGGAAATTATGAATGATTTCTTCTTTAATCGTTAAATGACCCGTTAATAATCTCCAAAAGAATTCTTGAAAATGCTCGCCTTTTTTGTTTTTTCTTGTCTGTAATTGCAATAATTTATTTTTTACAGCATCGGCAGCCTTTTTAAGCAAGAAAAAATCCTTGTCGTTCAAGGTCTTATCAATTTCAATCGCCCAAATAAAGCCTAGTACTTCTTCTTGTTTCCAGATCGAAATGGCTACCCTATCACTGAGTCCAATATCGTCCATACTTTTTACACGAATGGGCTGGTCGGTTTTTAACAGAGCGGGGATGGTTCCTTCTTTCCATAATTGATTAATTACCTTTTCAGGAACCCTTCTGCCAATAATCGTAGAAATTCTCGCCGGATCCGTTCTTTCATCATGGGTGCTATAGGCAAGCAATCGATGGTTGGAATCTTCAATTGTAATTGGGCATTGAAGCACCTGACTGATTAGATCGGCAAACTCATCTAAACTATCAAAGTCAGCCCTAAAAGGATCATTTAATAATGAATTCAAGAGATTTCCCCCTATATGGTAGAAACAAATTAATAGATGTATTTTGTTTAAATATACAAAATGACAACCGAAAATTCTAGTTTTTACACAAAAGAAATAAATTGTAATATTATTAAAATAATTTTAGGTATTTGCAAAAATAAAAAATATTTGTATAATTGTAAAATGTAAGCGTTAACACTTGGGGTAGGAGGCGAATGCATTTACTGAGAACGAATTTTTTCTTTTGGAGCATAGAAATTATATAATATTATTACTATATTAATAAAGATAACCTCTAGTGAAAGTTGTTTAAAATCTATCAAAGAATTACATGCTTTTGGAAATGATTAAAAAGAGGAGATGAATTTATGAGTAAGAACCCTCAAGGAAAAGATCTTCATCGTGGATTGGAAGAAAGGCATATTAATTTAATGTCCCTAGGGGCTGCAATCGGAGTAGGATTATTCCTCGGTTCAGCAACAGCTATAAAAATGGCGGGGCCTGGAATTATTCTTGGATATGGTTTTAGTGGATTAATCATGTTTTTTATCATGCGTGCTCTAGGGGAAATGGCTATACAAAAACCTGTAGCAGGATCATTTAGTAAGTATGCACGAGATTACTTGGGACCGCTCGCAGGTTACATAACTGGCTGGAATTATTGGTTTTTATGGGTTGTAACCTGTATGGCAGAAATTACGGCTGTCGGAGTATATATGAAATATTGGTTTCCGGGGACTCCGGGTTGGATTTGGGCATTAGCCGCACTGGTCATCATGGCAACTGTCAATTTCCTTGCGGTAAAAGCCTATGGCGAACTGGAATTTTGGTTTGCACTTATTAAAATTGTCACCATTTGCTTAATGATTGTTGTTGGATTAGGAATGATTTTCTTTGGAATAGGTAATGGTGGGATTGCCACAGGAATAAACAATTTATGGAATCATGGTGGATTTTTCCCACATGGTTTCAAAGGAATCCTAATGTCATTACAAATGGTCATGTTTGCTTACTTAGGAATTGAAATGATCGGGGTTACAGCAGGAGAGGTTAAGAACCCGGAAAAGACGATTGCAAGAGCGATTGATTCTGTTTTCTGGCGTATCTTGATTTTCTATGTAGGTGCACTGTTTGTTATTATGTCCATTTATCCTTGGCAGGAAATCGGAACAAAGGGCAGCCCGTTCGTATTAACTTTCGAACAAATTGGAATTAAGGGTGCAGCTGGAATTATTAACTTTGTTGTACTAACGGCAGCTCTTTCTTCATGTAATAGTGGAATCTTTAGTACGGCAAGAATGTTGTTTGACCTAGCGAAGCATGGTGAGGCTCCAGAGAAATTTGGTAAGGTTACAAGGACTGGTGTTCCGGGTCTTGCAATTATTGCCTCAGCAGCAGTATTATTAATTGGTGTAGTTTTAAACTATGTTGTACCAGCAAAAGTTTTTACGATGGTTACAAGTATTGCAACATTCTCAGCAATTTGGACTTGGGGGGTTATTCTTTTATCCCAGCTACGCCATCGTAAAGACATGAAATCTAACGAGGTTCAGCAGTTAAAGTATAAACTGCCCTTATATCCGCTATCTTCCTATCTTTCACTCGCATTTCTTGTTTTTGTTGTGGTGATTATGGCGATTAACCCTGATCAAAGAATAGCTGTAATCGTTGGACCAATCTTTATATTAGCTCTTACTGGATATTATTATTTTAAAGGTTTTCATAAAAGAAATTCTTCTTCGTCAAAATCAAAAAATCAAGCAAGTTAAATAAATTATGAAAATGGAGTCCGGCAATCGGACTCCATTTTTTCTTCTTCAAAAAGGAATGAATCCTTCCAGAGATTTGTCACATACTAATTTTGATTATATAAAGGAGGGAATAGCGATGAAAAAATTTACTGCATTCGTGGCAACGGCAGTCCTTACCATTTCGATATTTAGTACCAATGCTAGAGCACAAAATGTTGCGGACCCAACTGCTGCACTGCAAGACCAAAATACAATGTCCGTTCTTTGGTTTCAAAAAGCAGGAGAAGCAAAAGCTTTGTATTATCAAGGCTATAATGTTGGAAAAATGAGATTAGCTGAAATTCTGAAGAAAAAGCCAAAGAAAAGAGCGTTAAAGCCTGCAGTGGTCCTTGATATTGATGAAACGATATTGGATAACAGTCCGTATCAAGCGTGGAATGTGGTTACAGGAAAAGCCTATCCATTAAATTGGAATGAGTGGATTAATAGTGCTCAAGCTAAACCGCTTCCGGGGGCAATTGACTTTTTGAAGTATGCTAACTCCAAGGGTGTAGCAATATACTACATATCAAACAGAACTGAGGCACAAAAGGATGCAACGATTAAAAATTTAAAAAGTGTTGGAGCGCCACAGGCAGATGCTGCACATGTCTTATTGAAGCAGCCTGGGGAAAAAGGGAAAGAAACACGCCGTCAGCAAGTCGCGAAAACACATAATATCGTCCTATTGTTTGGAGATAACTTGGGAGATTTCAGCGGTTTCGATGATTTATCATTATCCGCTAGGTCACAGGCAGTTGACAACCGTCGTAATGAGTTTGGTAAAAAGATGATTGTTTTCCCTAACCCAATGTATGGGGACTGGGAAGGGGCGATTTATAATTATGATTTCAGTAAATCGGATGCCGAAAAAGCTAAATTAAGAAAAGAAGGGTTAGTTCCATACCAGCCATAGAAGAAAAGTACAGCCATCATCATTGGCTGTGCTTTTTTGTAATTCCAAGTTTTTTCATTCGACGATATTACTAAAGGAGAGTATAGTTGTTTCCATAAGTCTACAAAATTGTATCACTTAGTGTGTTTCTATTTATAATTTTTTTTTAATGTTATTTTAACTGTTATTTGGTATGCTTCTTAAAGTTTTTGTAAAATGACCAGACAACCTATGATTCTAATAGCCGATATATTTCTCGGGGGAATTCATCTTTTAATATAGGTATCTACTACTTATGGAAAATGAAAACATAACACTTTACTTTAATTTTTGATATGATAGAGGATGTTTTTTAATAAACAAAGTTCTTAATTAGTTGTTTCCACCAGGAGGAATTCCATGGACCGATTATTGCAATTAAATACAATTTTTATCAGCATTGTAATTGAAGCGATTCCTTTTATTATTGTTGGGGCGCTTGTTTCTGCACTTATTGAAGTTTTTGTTTCTGAAAATACGATTATTCGAATTATGCCTAAAAATAGATTCCTATCTGTTATAACGGCCAGTATAATTGGAGCATTATTTCCAGGTTGTGAATGCGGGATTGTTCCCATTACTGCACGTTTAATAAAGAAGGGGTTAGCGCCGTATTCTGCTATTTCATTCATGCTTTCCGCCCCGATCATTAATCCGATCGTTCTTTTCGCTACCTTTATCGCATTCGGTGATAGTTGGACGATGGTCTGGTACAGGGCAGGGTTGGCCATTGGCGTTTCTATTTTAGTCGGTATCATTCTTTCTTTTTTCTATAAGGAAACCCCGTTAAAACTGAACTATGTCGAACATACACATGATCATTCACAGCAAAATACCAAACAAAAACTAATTAGTGTTCTGACACATACTATTGATGAATTTTTAAGTGTAGGAAAATTTCTTGTTATGGGAGCATTAATTGCCTCGGCCATGCAAGTTTTTATACCAACCAAGATTCTTGTTACCTTAGGAAATACAAAAATTACTGCTTCATTGATAATGATGGCTTTGGCATTCATTTTATCCATTTGTTCAGAAGCAGATGCTTTTGTAGCTTCGTCTTTCAGAAATAGTTTCGCTCAAAGTTCCATTGTCGCCTTTTTAGTCTTTGGAGCCATGGTTGACATTAAGAACCTGCTCATGATGTTTGGTTCCTTTAAACCGAGATTTGTTATTCTTCTCATTTCTTTAATTTCGGGATTGGTATTTGTAGGTTCACTTCTTTTGTAAAGGATGTGGGATAAATGTATCGAATTGTGATTTTACTACTTTTCACAAACCTTTTTTTTATGTTGCACTCAACGGGAAACATCTCAAAATATATAAACCAAAAATATTCTTTCCTTTCATATAGTATGATATACGTTTTATTTTTCTTGACCATTGTGGAAGGGATTCGTTGGTATTTTGCAAGTAAGAAAAATGAGAGGGAACATCAACATAATTGTGATTGTCTTCATGACCATGACCACCATCACCATCATGGACACGGAGAGGGCAAGGAGAAAAAGTTCACTAAGAAAAAATTCAAAAAAGTCTTGGGATACACTTTTGTATTAATACCTGCTATATCAGGCGTTGTTTTACCTGTTGCTACTCTTGACTCCCAGCTAGTGGACGCAAAGGGATTTTCATTCCCTGCATTAGAGGACGGAAATGACAGATACGGGACCCACCAAGTTTTAAATCCTGATATGAGCAAATTCATGAATCAGGGCGACTTTCAAGATTTAGTCCATAAGGAGTCTAAATCCTATGTTGGAAAAAATAATATTGCTTTAACAGATAAAGACTTTTTAGTCGGATTAGAAGTTATTTATAATTTTCCTGGACTTTTGCTGGAAAAACGATCACAATGAAAGGATTTTCCTATAATGGCCCTGGATTACAATCGAATCAACTTTTCTTACTGCGGTTTGGGATCATTCACTGTGTGGCAGATTCCGGAGCCTTCGGAATGATGATTCAATTCCCTAAAAACATACACATTCCAAATGACCAATGGTATCAGGTAACAGGAACCATGGATACCGTTTTTTATCAACCGATGAAAATGAAAATTCCTGTATTAAAAGTGACGAGCTATAAAACCATTCCAAAACCGAATGACCCTTATGTTTACAGAAATAGTTTGAATTAGGAAGGATAGTTCTAGGCCCTCTGGGGTCTTTTTTTTATGATGAAAAAAACTTCCTGGTCGATAAAAAGTCTTTCCTGATATACTCAGCATAATATAAAGCTATCTTTCCCTTAATGAAAAGATAGCTTTTATCCTTATTTTACTTGCTGGAAAGCATAATCATATCTTTCCTCATTTTTTTGTTTTCAGTATTCCCTAAATTTTAAGCATCGTAAAGCATATTTTCTTATTCTTCCACAGGTTCTTTAGGTCCGATAAGTTCTAATTGATAAAAACCTAAGTCGAGCCATCTATTGAATTTAAAACCCGCCTTTCTTATTGTACCTGAATGAACAAAGCCAAAGTTTTTATGCATGGCAATGCTTTTTTCATTGGCAGTATCAATTCCAGCAATTAAAGTCATATACTCTCTTTCCCTGGCAATAGCGATTAATTCTTTCATTAAAGAAGTCCCAATGCCCTTTTTTCTGTATTCCTTATCAACATAAACAGAATGTTCAATTGAATATTTATAAGCGGGCCATGCTCTAAAAGGACCGAATGTCGCAAATCCAACCACTTTATTATCTTGTTCACATACTAATATTGGATAACCTTCATCCATCTTTTGTTCAAACCAAATTTGTCTGCTTTCAAGCGTTTGGGGTTTATATGAGTAAACAGCAGTAGTATTGAGAATGGCATCATTATAGATATTTAAAATGTCGACCAAATCTTTTTGAGTTGCTTCCCTTATCATTTTTTTCTTCCTTTCAAAATAAATTTTTCTTCCTATATCTGATTGTAGATTGTTCCATGCAAAACGTAAAATTCAACTTTTTAACTATTTGCTATAGGATAAAGTTATAGCAAACGATCCAACAAAATCAGTTAAGGTATGGTGAGTACATGTCACCCCAACAACTTCGATACATAGTGAAGATTGCCAAGCATAATTCTATTAGTCAAGCTGCTTCTGCACTTTTCGTAACACAGCCGAGTATCAGCAAAGCGGTGCGTGAACTCGAAAATGAGTTAGGGATTACTATTCTCGATAGAACGAATAAAGGCGTTGCCTTCACAAAAGAGGGCACAGAGTTATTATTTTACGCAAAAAAATCTTCTAGAACAAATGGAGTCTGTTGTCCATCATTTTAACAAGGAGAAAACAATAAACGTAACAAAGTTTTCTATTTCATCTCAACATTATGGTTTCGTTATAGAGGCTGTTGCAAATTTAATGGATTATTTTGCCGAGCGGAATTATGAGCTGGCGATTCGAGAGGGTAAGACGACTGATGTGATTGATGATGTGTATGCAAGCAGGAGTATTCTTGGAATCCTATCTCTAACCGATTTAAACAAGCATTTTTTTGAGCGTTATTTCACTTCAAAGTTACTAACATTTACTCCCCTTGCTTCATTGGAACAGCACGTCTTTCTACGAATAGAGCACCCTCGGCTCATCTCAAAAGCATTACATTGGAACAGTTAAAACCTATCAGCAGGACGATATGTTGCAACATTTTGCGGAAGAAGCCCTGAATGTAGACAATATCGGGAAACTAGTCTATCTCAAAGATAGAGGGGCAATGAATAATCTCCTATCAAATACGGATAGCTACAATTTGGGAACAGGCTGTATCGTGAATAATTACATGAACTCCAATATTATTTCTATTCCATTGGAAGGAGGCAATCTGATTCAAGTGGGCTTGGTGAAACGAAACGATGTGTTATTGCCAGAAGAGGTTCAAGTATATATTGATTTTTTAAAATTAAATTTAGAAAAATCTATGCCGAAGGAAATGTAAAGTAAGCGTAGGTTTGGAACTCTGAGGTTGTTTATCCTTTCTTATAGGATAGGTTCAATTAAAGTGAGATAAATCGTTTTGTTTCATGCCTAAATAATGGTAAGCTTTTAGGAGTTAGGAAAATGTTTTAATAAGGGAGATTATCATGAAAAAAATGATCATTGGATTAGCTGTATTGTTAGGGCTGCTTGCGGGCTGTTCGAATCAAAGTGGGTCTAATACCAATAATAGTAGTGAGCCACCGCAAGTGGTAGAGGTTGCTATCAAGTTTGTTCCTGAAAATATAACTACAAATGAAAAAGCAAAAATAGAAGCGGTCGTCACACAAGGAAAAGATAAAGTATCGGATGCGGATGAAGTAAAATTTGAGATTTGGAAGTCTGGTCAGGACAAGCACGACATGCTGAAGGCGAAGAATGAAGGGAAAGGGATCTACTCGATAACAAAAACCTTCAAGGACGAGGGCCAATACTATGTTACTGCTCATGTTACGGCAAGAGACATGCATACCATGCCAAATCAAAAATTTACAGTTGAAAAATAAAATTTAAAAAGGGCTGCCGGTAAATTGAAACCGGAGCCCTTTATTATAGTCATAAAAAATTAAAATTAGTTCACGATTACTTTCTTAAATTTTTTAAAATATTGATGGCGAAGAGGATAATCCCTAAAACCATTAACGTCCCCCCGGTTGCTACTGCAGGAGCCGCTGCTGTTGTGCCCGAAACCAAAAAAGCAAGACCAATCATCATGATTGGCAGGCTGATATTATGAAGCCAAAAGTGAACTTTTGCCATTGTCGTTTCTGCTGCGGCTGGAAAGGCAACATAAATAAGGCCCGCTAATGCCATTGACATCCATCCTAGTAAATTAATGTGGACGTGAACAGGTGTGAAGTCGAATTTTTCCGTCATGGACATATACATACCAATTAAGACCCCAATGACAAAATACACAACAGAGATTTTGATAAACTTAATTCCCATTCTTCATCCTCCTTTTTACTTAAAAATAATGACTACAGTAGTAAATATGACTTAGGAATTTGAAAAAGAACTGACAATTCACATGGACGAAGTTATTTTTTATAGGTAGATTGTAGGAGAAAATAAAAAGCTGCCTCTAAAGGCAGCTTTTTAAACTAAAAGAATGATCTCAGGGCGACTAAAACTAAACCAATTAAAAATCCGCAAACCGCTCCATTCACGCGAATCCATTGCAGGTCTTTTCCTACATTCGTTTCAATCATGTTAATCAGCGTTTTATCATCTAATTTTTCCAGGTTTTCTTCGACCAATTTTCCAATTTTTGAATGATTTTTATCAACAAAGATGGAAATCTGTTTCTTAATCCAGTTTTCAGCCTGTGCGATTTTTTCTTCATTTGATTTAAAATCATTTAATAAATGAGTTAAGAACGGTAAAAGGTACGTATTAAAAAATGCTGGGTCCTGAATAAAATCGATTGCCTTTTGCTTAAATTGTTGAAGAAAAGAAACAATCTTTTCTTCCGGTTCCCAATCCGTCACTAGTTTTTCCCTCAAGCTGTTTAGTTCAACTATCAAATTTTCATCACTCTTGATATTTTGTAGTTTATCGTTTAATGACATTAGGAGCGTGACTCGATTTTGATTATAAGGATCCCGAAAACTATCTACACCTTTTTGAATGAGGTTTTGAATGATATTACCCAACTTTTCTTCATTAACTAGATTGCTAAATGACTTTAATGCAAATTGCATAAAACCATCGGCTTTAATATTTTCGATTGCCTCAACTGCCATTCTCCCTAAGCGGTCCTTAGTGGTATCTTTTCCGGCCCATTCATCTACTTCATTTAAAATATAATCAAGAGCTTTTTCATCATATTTTCGTTTTGTTAATTCATCGATGATCACGGGAAGATAGACTCCCATATCCAAACGATTAATCAGCAGTTTAACTTCTTTTTCTACCAGTGGGGCTATTTTTTCGACCTTTACTTTTTCAATTAAGTAGTGAATCCCATTAATGATATTCTTTCGAGCTGAAGCTGTTTCTAGTTCTATTTCGGCAATGCCTACTAGTTTTTCCATGAAAGGGATGACTGCAACTTTTTTACGAATGCTTTCTTTTGTCAGCCAGTCATTTTCAAGCATGGAGATAATTGCGGCGATAATTCTTTTCCTATTTTTCGGCAGTAAGGCTGTATGTGGGATTGGAATCCCTAATGGGTGCCGAAAAAGGGCGGTAACAGCAAACCAGTCGGCAAGACCGCCTACTAATCCCGCTTCGAAGCCGCCTTGGAGCAGCATGCCCCAAATCGAAGATTGAAATGGAATGGTCGCCACAAAACCAACTGCCATTATAAGAAGTGATATGGTTGCTAACCGCTGTGATTTTTTCTTGCGTGTGAACATTTTCTAACTCCTTCATATTTAACCTTATATATTCTTCTAAAGCTATTATCTCAAGAAAGCTGTAAAATGCAATTTTTCAAACTTGAAACAGGCCGAAAAAAACTCCTCTTCCCATTAAGAGGAGCTGCCTGATTCCGGTTTTACATGTGTAATTAAGCCGTCCAGTTTCGTAATATAGAATTGTATGTCCGGAATCTCTTTAAGATAGTGGTGCTCCAGTAATTGATAATAATTTACTCGACGTTCAGAGTCAAATTTTAGCATTGGATATTCTTTATGTTCTTTTACATATTGATCAACAGCCTTTTGAACGAGATCCATCACAGGTGGGATATGCTTTTCGCTTTCTTCGAATAAATCATAGGTTTCCTTTGACATGTAAACATTTCTTGAAGGAGTACCTCCCAAAATAGGGGCGATATGTTTATGGTCGATACTGTGGTCATCACGGACAAGTATAGTCCGGTACACACCTTTTGGTAATTGATCAGAAAACTTTCTCACAGCATGACGGATTTCTTCAAGCGTTACATCAATGAATGGGAATTGGGTAGTATCATCATCGCCTTGTTTCACAGTTTGATTTTTCACGTGTTTGTTGCCGGTTAAACTTCTAATAAGTCCAATAATCCCGATAAATATAAGGATTCCAACAATAAATATTAAAAATTTCATCTTATCACCCCTCTATAGTATATTATAGTTTTAAAATTGCTATAGCCTTTAAATGAATTTTTCAGTAAATTGGAGATAAGCGATTTTTTTAAAGGCAGGTGACTCGTATGAAGATACTAGTGGTTGAAGATAACGAGAGTGTATGCAGTATGATTGAGATGTTTTTTATGAAGGAAGGCTATCAAGGGGAATTTGTACATAATGGCCTGGAAGGGTACGACCGCTTCCGCGCAGGCGATTGGGATTTACTCATTCTTGATTGGATGCTCCCGGGAATGGATGGGGTAAGTCTTTGCAAGAAAATTAGAGAGGTAAGCAATGTCCCGATTATTCTCTTAACGGCAAAGGATACTGAATCTGATCAGGTGTTGGGATTGGAAATGGGGGCAGATGATTATGTGACCAAACCTTTTAGTCCGCTTACCTTAATGGCAAGAATAAAAGCAGTCTCCAGAAGGTTCAAACAGGATATTAGCATCCATGAAAGTCCGTATCTAGAAACAGAGCATTTCAAGATAAGTAAGGAAACAAGGGAAGCATTCTTAAATAGCGAAAAAGTTACAAGTTTAACACCGAAAGAATTTGATTTATTATTTTTCTTTATTCAAAATCCCCGCCAGGTTTTTTCACGTGAACAATTATTAGATAAAGTCTGGGGCTACCAATATTATGGGGATGAACGTACGGTGGATGTTCATGTGAAACGATTAAGAAAGAAAATTGGCACAGAGGAACAGCCGTTTATCCACACCATTTGGGGTGTTGGCTACAAATTTGATGAAAACACTAATTAGTTTACACAAAAAGGTATCCGTGAAAATTCATGGATACCTTTATTTAGGCTGTTTAAAATGGTCTGTTGATCTCCGCTCCAATCAACATAGTTACAAAATGAGCTTTACCTTAGCCTTTGTTTAAGAAAGGTTAATTCAAAATCAATTTGTCTTGTTCGCTGTAGCTGACCTTCAGCTCTTCTAGTCGGTCATCTACAGATAAAAGGGTCTGAGTATCCTCAAAAAACCAAACGTCATTTCCTTCGACAAAAAAAGTAATTCCATTAACCTCTTTTGAATATCCTGCATTTGCCGGTATTTCAGCTGAAAAGGCAAGGCTATAGCCTTTATGTTTCAGACCAAAGCCGGCATATTGAGGAAACATCCGAATACTGAATGGTTTGTTCAGCTCGAATTCTTTTGTAAACCAAGCGGCAGCTTTTTCATCAATTGTTATGAACATATTTATGCACCAACCTTTTCTTAGTTTATAGATCTATTTTTTTAACCTCTAGTGAAAGACTATAATTTTTTTTGAATATTGCCTGTGATATTAGGCACGAACATTGTTTAACTGGATATTTTTAAAAAAATGTTCAAATTTTTGTTTTAAAAAGTTCAAATATGTGAAATAGAGCAACAACTCTGTTTTAATTAACTGTTTTAATTAAAATAAGATATCATTTTTTTTTCAATGGAGGTCTTGAATATGGATAAAGATTGGACGAAGGACCTTGAGCATGATGAATATGAGCAGGATATTGATTTGATTCTCAAAGATGCATTACAGGCAGTGGAGGATACAAAGGAGGGCTGTTTTGTTAATCTTGTTACGTCTGAAGCTTTTGGGAACCCTGTTGATTATTTGCAGCCCCTCTTAGAAAAGATGTACACCAATAAAGTGAAAATAAAATTTATTGATCAATGTGGATGCGGGGGATATGTACTAAGGGTATGGAAAATTTAAACAGTGTTGATTGTTGCTGTTATTGTAACATATTAATAGTAAAAATGATGATAAAATGGGGTTACTTTAATAAAAGGGGTTTTTGACAATGGAACAAAAGCTTGAGAAATTGACTGAAAACATGAATGATATTAAAACATTAATCCATACATTTAATACAACATTAGAAAATATTGAACAGAGACTATCAAGATTAGAAAAGGTAGACAGTATTGAACATCGTGTAGCGGTAAACCAAATTGACCTTTCAGATATAAAGGACTCGCTTCAGCGCATTGAAGAGTTACAAGGTACAGTAATAGAAAAAGTGGCGAAAAAACACGAAAACACGGAGGAAATTCATTACATTAACCGCCGGCTGGATACGCATCTGATTAAAATTGCGAAAGCTGAGGAAGAAATTATTATGTTAAAAGGAAAATAAAGAAAAAAGATCAGATTGCAGTTAATCTGATCTTTTTCCTTTCTGTTTGGTGTATTCGGTTACATTTTTTTAAATAATGCTTTTACACCTAAATATAGGATTGCGAGAGCAAATACCAGCATAGCAAGTGCCCCAACGATATCAAAGAACGGTGTAAGGCCAGCTAAGAATGATACGGCTGGTAAATGAACCAACGCATATCCAGCTAAAATAGAAACTAAAAATAAAATTGCTAAATCCTTCATTTTTCATCCCCTCCTTATGAGTAGAATATGCTTGAGTTCAAAAAGGGGGACTAGTTGAATACACATAAACAAAAAAACAGACCATTTAACTATGGTCTGTTTGGCAGGTTTTCTAAGATAGTACTTCAGATTTGGATAAAGCGATTTTTTGAACAGTCTGTTCGCCTTCACTCGCATTTTTCGTTACTTCAACGTATTTAATATGATGTTCTTCCATATCAAGGATTTTAAAGGTATAGGATTCATGAAGGACGATGTCGCCTTCTTTTGCGTCGTAGTTTTCAGTGAGAATCCAGCCGCCGATGGTATCTACATCTTCATCCACAATTTCGACACCTAGCAAGTCATTTACCTCGCTGACCAACACCTTTGAATCTATGATATAATGATTCTCATTAATTTTACGGATCATGGGAACTTCGTCCATATCTGTTTCGTCGCGAATTTCGCCAACAATTTCTTCAAGGATATCTTCAACGGTCACAAGTCCGGAGGTTCCACCGTATTCATCCATTAGAATGGCCATATGCATCCGGTCTTTTTGCATTTTTACAAGTAAATCATGAATAGGAATGGTCTCGATTACTCGAATGATCGGGCGAATAAAGTGTTCCAATGTTTGTGAGGAAGGTTTTTCGTTTCCAATCAAATCTGTTGTCATTTCTTTAATATTCACAAGTCCTATAATATGATCTTTGTCCCCATCAATAATTGGATATCTAGTGAATTTTTCTTCCCGTAAGACCTGTAGAAACGTTTCTAAAGTATCATCCTTGGACAAAGAGACAATTTCAGTCCTCGGAACCATGATTTCCTTTGCAATCCGATTATCAAATTCAAAAATTTTATTTACATACTTAAACTCAGATTGGTTAATTTCACCACTTTTGTAGCTTTCAGATAAGATAATTCGGAGCTCTTCCTCCGTGTGGGCAATCTCAGTTTCAGAGACAGGCTTTAAACCAAAAAGGCGGGCTGTAACTCGAGCTGATCCATTTAAGGCCCAAATGACAGGAAACATCACCTTATAAAATAAGATAAGTGGTCGTGATGTAACCAGCGTAATCATTTCAGCTTTTTGGATCGCTAATGTTTTCGGTGCAAGCTCTCCGATTACAACATGTAAAAAGGTAATTGCTGCAAATGCAATACCGATTGACAGTACATGGGTGACGCTTTCAGGAACATGCAATCCAAGGAATAATGGACGCAGTATTCTTTCAATCGTTGATTCCCCAAGCCATCCTAAACCGAGGGCAGTAATGGTAATACCCAATTGGCATGCAGATAAATATTCATCAAGATTTGATATTACCTTTTTGGCTGAAATTGCCCTTGAATTACCTTCTTCTATCAACTGATCGATTCTTGTGCTTCGAATTTTAACTATCGCAAACTCCGAAGCTACAAAAAAAGCTGTCAAAGCAATTAAAGTGGCTATAATAACCAAGTTAAATATGTCCAAATAAGTTCCCTTAGCTCGTTTTTAGACGAGTAAGGAGTCACCTCCCAATTTTATACAAAAATTAATTTGGTACTTTCAAAAGAGATTTTAATAATGTAGTTCTTAATAAACTAAGATTATTGGTTAATTTTTCTCTTTGTCCGTCATCCAATTTTTCCAAGAGCGGAAGAAGGTCAAATAAATCATTGTGAAGTTGTTTCATTTGCTGTGTGACAGACAATACGTATTTCTCAACTTCTGAATCAATGATTTTCTCTTTCTTAATATCTAACTTTCTTCTAATCTCGTCCAATGGATAATGCAAACTCTTACATTCCTCGATAAACTGTAAATCCTGTAATGAATCTTCGGTATATATACGGTAATTGGATTTAGAACGTTGAGCACTTAAAAGGCCAATCGATGTATAATAGTCAATTGTTCTTTTAGATACATTCGCTCTTTCTGCTAGTTCCCCGATACGATAGACAGCCCCATCATACCACCTCAATTATTTTTAAAATTAACAATAATTATAAATAAATTAAACCATACAGTCAAACGTTTCGGTTGCAAAACGGGTTGATATTATCATTTTATGGTAAAGTGTCGAATATATGAATAGTTAAATCGAAATATTCAAATAATTTTTGCCGCGATTACGCCTTCCTATTCAGAAGGCGCTTTTGTCTTCGTTACATCAATATAAAGGATATGATGACCTTCGATTTCATTTATTTTGAAAATGAATCCATCTTTTTCAATGTAATCTCCTTTATGTACATCAAACTTTTGGGTTAAAAACCAGCCGCCGATGGTATCAACATCCTCTTCTTCAAGCGTTGTCCCTAATAAATCATTTACTTCACTAATAAGTACCTTTCCATCTAAAATAAAATGATCTTCGGCTTTTTTCTGGACCAAAGGAAGTTCATCGATATCGAATTCATCGCGAATCTCTCCAACAATTTCTTCAAGGATATCTTCAACCGTCACAATACCTGCTGTTCCTCCATATTCATCCGATAAAATCGCCATGTGGGATTGACATTTTTGCAGTTTCACTAATAATTCTTGGATGGGAATGGTTTCAATCACATGAATAACGGGTTTTAAATAGGTTTTTAAGGGTTCCTGTTCATTGCATTTTTGTTGGATGCAATCCACCAAAACCTCTTTAATATTCACAATCCCGTAGATATTGTCCTTATCTCCGTCAATTACGGGATATCGGGTATATTTTTCTTCCCTTACTGTCTCAATGATCTCTTTCATAGTTGCATCCTTTGACAGTGCGATAATCTCTGTTCGCGGAACCATGATTTCTTTCGCAATTCGATTGTCAAATTCAAAAATTTTATTAACATACCGATATTCCGACTGATTAATTTCACCGCTTTCATAGCTCTGTGAAAGAATCATCCGTAGTTCCTCTTCCGAAAGTACCATGTCATTCTCAGATACAGGTTTTATCCCAAAGAGTCCGCTTACCAAACGTGCGGAACGATTTAGTATCCAAATAAAAGGATACATCAGTCGGTAAAACCAAATGAGAAGGGGAGCAAAAAGTAATATAATATCTTCTGATTTTTGAATGGCAATTGTTTTTGGTGCCAATTCACCAATAACTACATTAAAAAAAGTAATGATGAGAAAAGCGATAATAAAAGATATGACCTGTTTAAAGGAAAAAGGCAATTCAATCCGATCAAAAATGGGATCTAAAATTTCTCGAATGGTTGGCTCCCCCAGCCAGCCTAAGATTAATGATGTGATGGTGATTCCAACTTGGGTTGCAGATAAATAACCATCCAAATTTGTAATCACCTTTTTAGCAAGTTCTGCTTCTTTTTTTCCCTCAGATATCAATTGGTCGATTCTTGTAGTCCGAACATTAATCATGGCAAATTCCGAAGAAACAAAAAATGCTGTGAATGCAATGAGCATTGCTATAACCAATACATTTATCCAAACCATTGAACACCTTACATCGGTAAGGCAGCCACCTCACTTACAATTTACTCTGTGTATACATTATATCCTCTAATTACATTTTCTACTTGACAATGGTCAAGAAACCTTAACTATATTATTTCAAAAAAGGGTTTTAAGGGCAAATAAAAGAACAACTGCCTATTTAGACAGCTGTTTTTCAAATTTATCCCGCCCATTCACGGGCAAGCTTACTATAAACAAAGAGATCATGGAAACGTCCGTATAATTGCTCTCCATCTCTGATAATTCCTTCTTTTACGAATCCAAGCTTTTCAGGAATCGCGCGGCTTTTTGTGTTTTTTATGCCGCAGCGGATTTCAACCCGATTTAAACCTAATTGAAAAAAAGCATAATTTAAGATTGCACGGACTGTGCGAGTCATGATGCCATATCCTTCTGCGTTTTTAGATAAATAATATCCAATGCTTGTAAAACGATTATGCCAATCGATTTGCTGTAGACCAATAGAGCCAACCAGTTCACCTTTATAGAGAATTCCGGCATATAGGCCATTATTTTCAGCAAATTGCTGGAGCCAGATGGGGATGATCTGTTCGAATTGAATGGGAGATGTCATGCTGTCCACCCACGGCAGCCATTCCCTTAAATGTTCTCGGTTTTCTTCCACTAACTGATACAGCTTTAATGAATGATGAGGCTGAAATAATTGAAGCTCAATTTCATGATCTACCTTTAATGTAAACATGTCTTCTTCTCCTGATTTTTTAGTACATCATATGCAGGGAAGAAAAATTGGGATATAAAAAAATCCCAGTGCACAAACTGGGATTTAATAAACTTGTTCGTTTAATTTTCTACATTAATAGGCAAGGTAATGGAAAAGGTCGTTATGTCAGGTGAGGAATAACAAGCCAGGCTTCCTTTATGTTTCTCAATGATTTCTTTACAAACAAATAGACCAAGTCCTGTTCCAAGCGTTTTAGTGGTAAAGAAAGGTTCAAATATGGTCTTTTGCAGTTCAGCCGGTATCATGGGTCCGTTATTGGAGATGGCCACTTTAACAAAATGTTGATCTTCTACTGAACTACTAATGGAAATCGTTGGCTGAGAATGACGATGATGATTGAGGACATCAATCGCATTAAAGATAATATTGATGAAAACCTGCCTAATTTCATCCGAATATCCAATAAGAGTTAAATCCTCTCGTAAATCATTTTTAATTTTGACTTTACTGTCGAGAATACTTGGATAAAGAAAATTTAAAACATCCTCAATTAATTTATTTAGCTTGAAATATTCCTTATCTTTCCCGATAATCTCTTTTTTCGATAAAAGCAGGAATTGGGAAATCCGGAAATTAAGCTGATCTAACTCGCTGGAGATAATATCTAAATAACGCATATTTGGAAAATCAGCCTTTAATAATTGAATAAACCCTTGAATGGATGTAAGCGGGTTTCGAAATTCGTGAATAAAGCTGGATGTCATTTGTCCAAGGAGGGTCAAACGGTCTTGGTGGGTGGAATCAATAAACCTTGTCTTTTCTTCGATAATTTGATTTTTTGCCTCTGAATAATGGGATGCGGCAAAGAAGATAAACTTATCGAAGCAAAAATTGATCTTATTGATGGATTCCTGTAAATCTGGCCATTCCAAGCCTGTTTTTCCTAAATAACTATATAAAACAGATCGGCCAAGATTTACATTATAGACAAAATCTCCAATGTTGACATCTGCATTTACTCTTTCCTCAGAAACTTCAATGGCCAGCTTATGAATTTTTTCGATAAGCTCCTCTTCAGTCAGTTCGTTTATATTAATAATTACATTAAACAGTGCTTCCCCATTCGCACGAATTTTCATTTTATAGGGGTCCCCATTTGAAATAATAATTAATTTTTCCCATTCTTCTATCAAACAATCTTTATTTTTTACAAAAAAAGCGAGTAAATCTGACTTTACTTCAGATAACATGCTGAATTTTCCCCCTAAGGTCTTAATACCATTTAATTCGCTGATAAAGGGGAAAATTCCTTTTTGATAAAGACTGAAATTTTTTTTCGAACTTTTGTCACATTTTTTTAATGCAGATGGGCTAATGTTGGTGATAAAATAATCTTATATATAAAGATAATCATTCTCAATTAACATTTATAAAAGGGTGATAACATGTTTGGATTGTTAAAAGCAGGGGATAGAGGAAAAATTATTGATGTATCACATGTTGGTCACCTTGTTCAAAGACGCTTGCTTGACTTAGGCATTACAGAAGGCTCTGAAGTTTGTGTCAAATGCGTAATGCCGTTCGGTGGACCTATAATGATTGAATCCTGCGGACAGTGTATTGGGATTCGCCGCAAGGAAGCCAATCAGATTGAGGTGGAAAAATTATAATGGAAATCGCTCTTATTGGTAACCCCAATACCGGGAAAACCTCATTGTTTAATAATCTAACAGGATCCTATGAGTATGTAGGGAACTGGAGCGGTGTAACGGTTGAAAAAAAGGTAGGGGTTTTTAAAAATAATATTGGCAGATTAATAGATTTACCTGGTGTTTATACTTTAAACCCTCTTTCAAAGGATGAAGGGGTTGTTACTTCTTTCTTTTTAAATGAAAATGTTGATCGTTTGCTTAATATTTTAGATGCCTCTCAGTTAGAAAGAAATTTACATTTAACGCTGCAACTGCTTGAATATGAAAAACCTGCATTAATTGGTTTAAATATGATTGATGTTGCAAGGAATCGCGGAATTCAAATTGATGTACACAAGCTTTCAGAAATTCTTGGCGTACCTGTTGTACCTGTTGTAGCAAGAACTGGGAAAGGCTGCGACCGGCTGATTGAAGAAATTGGTACAGAAGCATTTCAATCGAAGCAAAAAAATCTAGTTTTTTACGGGGATGTAATCGAAAAAGCTATACATGAGCTGACTGCTGAAATTACAGGTAAAACAGAACATTCACCACGATGGCTTGCTTTGCAATGGTTGGAAGGAAATGAATATGTAAAAGCTTATTTATCACAACTGGTAAGTACTGAGAGACTACAGGAGATTTTAACCAATGTGGAATCACAGCTTCTAAAAGATCACGATGTAAAGTCACTTCCAAACTATATTTATATTAAAAGAAAAGAAGTAATTGATAAAATTATTTTAACTTCGGTTAATAAAAATGAGGCGCATGTTCCATTATCAGAAAAAATAGACCTGATTGTCACCAATCGTTTTTTCGGAATGCCAATCTTTTTACTGCTTATGTACTGCATGTTTATGTTGACGTTTGATTGGCTCGGTACACCTTTATCGGATGGGCTGGATGCCTTGATAACAGGGCCGGTTACGGTCGGAATTGAAAAGGTATTAAACCTTATTCATGCATCCACTTTTATTCAGGATTTGATTTTGCAAGGGTTAGTGGCCGGTGTTGGCGGAGTTCTTGTGTTTGTTCCGCAAATTTTTATTTTATTTTTCTTTATATCCTTGTTAGAAGACTCCGGGTATATGGCGCGTGTTGCCCTAGTTATGGACAGGATTATGGAGTCTGTTGGATTAAACGGTAAAGCGTTTATCCCGATGATGATTGGATTTGGCTGCAATGTACCGGGAATCATGGCAGCGAGGACGATTGAAACACCACGGGAAAGACTTTTAACCATTTTGCTGACACCGTTAATGTCCTGCTCGGCTCGTTTACCTGTTTATGCTTTATTTGTCGGCGGCTTTTTTGTTGGGAATAAGGCATTGATTGTTCTTAGCCTCTATGTACTTGGAATTGTCGTGGCATTAATTTTAGCGAAATTGTTTTCTACTACCATATTAAAATCGGAAACATCGTTATTTGTGATTGAGCTTCCGCCTTATCGGCTTCCACAATTTCAATCCTTATGGAGGAGTACATGGGATAAAGGGAAGGGATTTGTTCGGAAAGCAGGGACCTTTATTTTTGGCGGATCTGTATTTATCTGGCTTTTATCCTATGCAGGTCCAAGCGGTTTAAAAGTTGATATGGACCATAGCTTTTTAGCAGCCATTGGGAATGTCATTGCTCCTATTTTACATCCAATTGGATTTGGAACATGGCAGGCAGCAGCCTCATTAATCACAGGATTCCTTGCAAAAGAAGCGATTATCTCAACGATGAATATTATCTATTTTGTTCCTGAGAATGCCACTTTACAGGGGCTGTTGGCCAATTATTTCACACCTCTTTCCGCTTACAGTTTTATGGTGTTCATCTTGTTGTATATCCCATGTTTAGCAACTGTAGCTACAATTTTTAAAGAAACAGGTTCAAAGAAATGGACTGTTTTTTCAATGGTTTATGCATTAACGATTGCTTATGTCTTAGCTTTAATCGTTTATCAAGGTGGAAAATTAATCGGACTTGGATAAACTTTATAGGGGATGAAAAATATGATTGCGAGTATTGTCATTGGTGCAGCAATATTTGGATATGCATCTTTTGCAGTAGTTAAATTCATTAACAAGTCTAAAAAGGGAAAATGTGCTGCGTGTGAACTTCGTAAATCCTGCACGAGTGGATGCGGAATCCCGTCAGAAACAAAATAATCCTATTTAAAAACTGTTATCAAGAATGATAGCAGTTTTTTACTTTTAAAAGTGAGAAATCTTGTGTAAAATTACACTAGAGTCCACCGAAGGAAGGGTTTCAAGTGACCAGGGAAGATATTATAAAATTAGTTTCTGAAAAACTCCGTTTGATCCGTACGGAAGCGGGTTATACACAGGACAAAATGGCTGAAATAATTGGTGTGTCCAAGAAAACACTGGTACAAATTGAAAAAGGAAGAGTTCTAGCCAACTGGTCAACAGTAGTAGCCATCTGCGCACTATTTAGGGAAACGGAAACCGTTCAATTTTTATTCGGGAACGAACCGCTCGAGGTTCTTGAGACGGTAGCGCGAGAAGGAATTGATTACCGAAAAATGAAAACTTTAGGCGGCCGTATTTGGTGGCGGGTCGTTACAAAGAAAAATGAATTTATTCTGCAGCAAAATATTCTTAGTAAGCACTTTCGAATATTGGATTCAAAGAATTATCGAATCTTTAGCAGTTTTGATGAAAAACTCTCAAGAAAACGTTTTAAGGAACTAACAAAAAACGATGATTAAAGTAAATTTAAAGACGGGATCCCCCGTCTTTTTTAAATTCAATGAGTAATTTTCATACTATCTGGGTAAAAGAAACTGATGCCTATTTTGGTATTTTTTATATCAAGGAGCCCATAATGAAAATTCATGATATTTGGAAAAATTGGAAGAGATGGCATATGAGTCAGGTGACAGTTTTATCGGTTTCTACGATTGTCCTGGGCTTTTTTGGATTCTTACATTTTTATGCAAAGGATGTTGATATATCGGCACTGAAAGATGAACTTCCTCAACCAACTGTTTTTTATGATCAAAATAACCATGTAGCAAGTAAAATATCGGCAAATAAAAATGAAGGGATTTCGATTAAGCAAATTCCCGAATCGATGAAAAACGCGGTAGTGGCCATAGAGGACCATCGATTCTATCAGCATCATGGCGTTGATTTTATCGGTACTTCAAGAGCATTGGTCCGTGATTTAAAAGCGGGCGGGCTAGTAGAAGGCGGCAGTACCATCACCCAGCAATTAACAAAAAATACGTTGCTCACCTCACAAAAAACATTAAAGCGAAAAATAGAGGAAGTTTTCTTAGCACTTAAGATTGAGAGAGAATACTCCAAACAGGAAATCCTTCAAATGTACTTAAACAAAATTTATTTTGGAGATGGAGCGTGGGGAATTAAACAGGCGGCGGCTAAATATTTTGCTAAGGATGTAAAGGATCTTTCCATCAGCGAGTCCGCTTTACTTGCGGGTTTAATTCGAGCCCCTTCCGCATTAAACCCCTATGAACATATGGAAAAGGCAATAAAAAGACGAAATCTTGTTTTATATGAAATGAAAAAACAGGGATATCTTTCAAATCGACAATTTTTGCAAGCGAAAACAGAAAAGGCTGTTTTGAATGATAAGGGCAGCGATCCTTTCCGAGGAAAATATCCTTACTATGTGGATCGGGTTTTAGATGAAGCAATTAACCTTTATGGCCTCTCACAGGATGAATTATTAACAGAAGGATATCGAATATACACAGAACTTGACCCGTCTATGCAAATGGCAATGGAAAAAGTCTATCAAAATGATGCTTTATTTCCGAATGGTCATGATCCGCTCTTGCAAAGCGGAGGTGTCCTTGTCGATCCGAAGACGGGCGGTGTCCGGGCTCTTGTTGGGGGAAGAGGGGAACATACATTTCGGGGCTATAACCGTGCATTCCAATTAAAGGCACAGCCCGGTTCTTCACTTAAGCCAATTGTGGTTTATACCCCGGCACTTGAAGAAGGCTGGAAGGTTACGGATATGCTGAAAGATGAGCCAATGAAGTTCGGTGATTATGAACCAAATAATTATGATTTCAAATATGCCGGTGAGGTTCCGATGTATGATGCGGTTAAAGACTCTAAAAATGTCCCGGCAGTTTGGTTATTAAATGAGATCGGGATTGATAAGGGAATTGATTCGATTAAAAGGTTTGGGCTCCCACTAGAAAAAAATGACCACAGTCTTGCCATCGCTCTCGGGGGATTGGAAAGAGGGGTTTCCCCAATGAATATGGCGGAAGCCTATACGACTTTTGCCAATAATGGATACCGGGAAAAAACACATGTGATTAAAAAAATCGTCAATGCGGATGGAAAAGTTGTTGGCCAATGGAAAGAAAAAAAGATAAGGGTGACAACCAAATCGGTAACAGATCAGATGACAACGATGCTTCTTGGTGTTGTGGAACAAGGTTCGGGCCGTGGTGCACAAATACTGGGAAGGGAAGTTGCTGGTAAAACAGGTTCTACTCAAGTTCCGCTTAAAGGAATCTCGGGGGTCAAGGACCAATGGTTTGTTGGCTATACTCCACAACTCGTGGGGGCCATTTGGGTGGGCTATGATAGAACAGATAAAAGTCACTATTTAACTACAACAAGCGGTACGGGTGCGGCGATTGTTTTCCGTGAAGTCATGAAAGACGCCCTAAAAAATTTACCTGCAGAAAGTTTTCATGTTCCGCATATCTCTACTTATATTGAAGAGAGAAAACGGGAAGAAAATAACTTTTTCCATCAGTTTAATAATGAGGTGAATAAGTGGGAAGAAAAATGGAATCAACAAAGGGAAAAGTGGAAAAAGAAATGGAATAACCGCCATGGTAATGGCTGGGGCTATTAATAAAAGGTACGGTCCAATCCGTACCTTTTATTTTTATTTTTCTGGATGTATGATGAAAATATCCTGTTATGTAGATGAATAAAAATAGAAGTATGATAGGGGTGATTAGGATGATGGTTGTAACAGCGGATACATTACCTGGTTGGGAAATAAAGGAATTATTGGGGTTAGTAAAGGGAAGTACCGTACAGTCCAAGCATATTGGCAAGGATTTAATGGCAGGATTAAAAACAATTGTTGGCGGCGAAATCAAAGAGTATACAGACATGTTAAATGAGGCAAGGCAAAAAGCGATTGAAAGAATGATTATAGAAGCAGAAGAAATGGGCGCAAATGCGATCATTGCGATGAGACTGGAAACCTGTTCTGTTATGCAGGGTGCCTCTGAAATTATTGCCTATGGAACTGCTGTCTGGGCTGAAACATTCTAAAAAATGGGAATTGACTTTGGAATAAACTGGTGATAATCTAACAGAGGAAGAAAAAAAAGGAAAAGGAGGGTTACAAAATGAACATGAATGGATTGAATCAAATGTCAGTAAAAATTGAATATTTTAATGTAACCTGTCCAAGTAGGGTCACTAAGTAATCCTTTCCTTTGATTGAATTTTTTTACGAACAACACAGGTTACGTTTCTTTTCCGATGCGTAATGTGTGTTTTTTTGTCTCTTTTTTTAATCAGAGGCATACTGCACAACAGCGGTATGCCTCTTTTTATTTTCATTTAGGCTGTGTTAAAGGAGAATTTTGATTTTTGAACAACGTTGATTGGAGCGGAAATCAACAACTAAAATTAACAGAGCCTTCATTAAAAAAAACAAGGAGGAATAGGTGATGATTAAATTTTTAGGAATGAGAATTGAAAATAACAAAAATGAGCTAGATGGCGGTTAGTTAAACAACCAAAAGGAGGAATACAGCGATGTTTTCGGTGTTAAAAAAATTAAGCTGGTTTTTTAAAGAAAACAGGAAAAGGTATACTATAGCAATCTTTCTATTAATTTTCGTCGGTATATTGGATGTCCTTCCACCCAAATTAATTGGAATGGCGATAGATGATATTCATTTCGGTGAAATGAGTAAAAATAAAATTTTACAATACCTAGGAATTCTATTAGTGATTATGGTTTCATCCTATGGAATTACCTATGTTTGGCAGTATCAATTATTCGGCGGTGCCTTCCTGGTGGAAAGAAAACTACGGTCCAAGTTTATGAGGCATCTTTTAAAAATGACTCCGGCATTTTATGAGAAAAATCGTACAGGAGACCTGATGGCTCGGGCAACGAATGACCTAAAGGCCATTTCCATTACAGCGGGTTTCGGGATTCTTACTTTGGTGGATTCCAGTGCCTGGATGCTGACCCTCCTCCTGACGATGGGCTTTTTCATCAGCTGGGAATTAACCTTGGCTGCAATTATTCCTCTACCAGTTATGGCGGTCCTGATGCAGATTTATGGAAAAAGGATACACACCCGTTTTATGGAAGCACAGGATGCCTTTGGAGAGTTAAACGACCGCGTCCTCGAATCTGTTGCCGGAGTCCGGGTTATTCGTGCCTATGTCCAGGAAAAAGCTGATGCAGCAAGATTCCATCAATTAACCGAAGATGTATTTTATAAAAATATTAAAGTAGCAAAGATTGATTCCTTATTCGATCCAACCATCAAGGTTTTAGTTGGGATCAGTTATTTAATAGGAATTGGGTATGGCACCTATTTAGTGTTCCATCAGGCCATTACATTGGGGGACCTTGTATCCTTTAATGTATATCTTGGAATGCTGATTTGGCCGATGTTCGCCATCGGTGAGTTAATTAATGTGATGCAAAGGGGAAATGCTTCACTTGATCGTGTAAATGAAACACTTTCTTATCGTGAAGAGGTAGGAAATCCTCTACAGCCAAAGGAGATTCTTTCAGCAAACTCACTTCAATATAAGGAGGTAAACTTTCGTTATCCTTCTTCGAAATTTAATAACCTGCAAAATATCAATCTTCAATTGCTCCAAGGTCAAACCCTTGGAATTGTCGGAAAGACCGGCAGTGGCAAAACGACCTTTATTAAACAGCTTCTAAGGCAATACCCGCTCGGGACAGGAGATTTATTCATTTCCGGGACATCTATAGAAGAATTGAGCTTAGCTCAGGTTCGTAATTGGATTGGGTATGTTCCACAGGATCATATTCTATTTTCTAGAAGTGTAAAAGAGAATATTCTATTCGGAAATAAAGAGGCAAATGAGATGGATTTAGAGGAAGCGATTGAGCTTGCGGCTTTCCGGAAGGATTTGCAAATGCTGCCGGATGGGTTAAATACACTTGTTGGCGAAAAAGGGGTTGCTCTTTCAGGAGGGCAGAAGCAAAGAATTTCGATTGCCAGAGCCCTGATTAAAAAACCGGAAATTCTTATTCTGGACGATTCCTTATCAGCTGTGGATGCCAAAACGGAGAAAAGAATTATTGAGAATATCCGCAAAGTTAGGCAGGAAAAAACCACGATTATTACAACCCACCGAATGTCAGCTGTCCAGCATGCAGATCATATCATTGTCCTTGCTGAAGGCAGCATCGTAGAAGAAGGGACACACGAACAACTTATGCAGCAAAACGGCTGGTATAAGGAACAATTCATTCGCCAGCAAGTTGAAAATAAAGCTGACGAGGAGGTGTCAGTATGACTACAGGTAGAAGATTAATCCAATATGCGCTTTCGTATAAAAAAATCATTATTGCTGCCCTGTTGATGCTGACGATTTCTGTTGCGGCAGATTTGGCAGGTCCGTTTATTGCAAAGACTATTATTGATCAGCATATATTGGGAATCGAATCAAATTGGTATGAAACCACTAAAGGAAAAATGGCGGTAAATTATCACGAAAAATATTATAAACGGGAAAAATATTTTTCGGCTGGTGAACAAAAAGGGAATCACGTCCGTATTCTTCAAATCGGTTCAAAATTTGTATTTATCGAACAAAAGATTGATTTTGATGGAAAAAGAAGTTTTAAGAATGGACTCTTAACCATTAAAAAAGGGAATGAAAAAGCAGAATACAAGGCAGAAACTATTAAAGGCCGTGAATTACTTGCCTTTTATCAGCCCGAAATTCCGGGGATTTTTCAATTAATTCTTATTTATTTTGGATTATTGGTGGTATCGGCCTTCTTTCAATACGGTGAAAAATTTTTCCTGCAAAAGTCAGCCAACCGCATCATCCAAAAAATTCGCGAGGATGTGTATGGTCATATCCAGAGGTTACCCATTCAATATTTTGATAACCTTCCAGCGGGAAAAGTGGTGGCCCGAATTACCAATGATACAGAAGCCATCCGTGAGCTATATGTAACGGTATTGGCAACCTTTTTTACAAGTGCTATTTATATTACTGGCATCTATATTGCCCTGTTTATCTTAAATGTAAAGCTTGCTGCGATTTGTCTGTTATTATTACCGATTCTTTATGCCTGGATGCTGGTGTATCGGAAATATGCCTCAAAGTATAATCGGGTTATTCGCTCAAGAAATAGTGATATTAATGCAATGGTTAATGAATCGATTCAGGGAATGAATATTATTCAAGCGTTTAACCGGGAAAACCATACACAAGCTGATTTTGAAAAATTAAATCATGAGCATTTTAAATTTCAAAACAAATTGTTAAGTTTAAATTCACTTACTTCCCATAATCTTGTGGGGATTTTACGAAATCTTGTGTTTGTCGCTTTTATTTGGTATTTTGGCGGGCAGTCACTGACACCTTCTGCCGTCATCTCCCTTGGTATGCTATATGCGTTTGTTGACTATGTGAATCGGCTGTTCCAGCCTGTTCAAGGTATCGTGAACCAATTGGCGAATTTAGAGCAAGCATTGGTTGCAGGCGAACGCGTATTCAAGCTCATGGATGAGCCGGGAGAAAATGTCAGCACGGAACGAATCCCAAGGTTCAAAGGAAACATTAAGTTTGATCACGTTTCCTTTGGTTACAAAGAAGGGGAATTCGTCCTTAAGAATATTAGTTTTGAAGCGAATCACGGAGAAGCGGTAGCGCTCGTTGGCCATACGGGGTCAGGAAAGAGTTCGATTATGAATTTGCTGTTTCGTTTTTACGATTGCCAAAAGGGGAAAATTACTATAGATGGAAAAGATATTGAAAGTATTCCACGGCAAACGATTCGAAATCATATGGGGATTGTTCTGCAGGATCCGTATTTATTTACGGGAACGATTGCCTCAAATGTAAGTTTGGATGACCCGGGGATTTCGCGGGAAAAAGTGGAGAAAGCCTTAAAGGATGTAGGCGCTGAAATGGTGTTTAAGAATTTAGAAAAAGGCTATGATGAACCCGTCATTGAGAAGGGCAGTACGTTATCAAGCGGCCAGCGTCAGTTAATTTCCTTTGCCCGGGCACTTGTCTTTAATCCTGCAATTTTGATCTTAGATGAGGCGACATCCAGTATTGACACGGAGACGGAAGCATTGATTCAAGAAGCGATGGACGTTCTGAAAAAGGGGAGGACCACTTTTATCATTGCCCACCGACTCTCAACGATTCGAAATGCGGATCAGATTCTTGTTTTAGATCGGGGAGAGATTGTCGAGCAAGGCTCTCATGATGATTTAATGGCTTTAAAAGGAAAATACTATCAAATGTACCAGCTCCAGCAGGGTGGAGAAGAGCTCGCAGGATAGGATTTAAAGGGAACCAAGTTGGTTCCCTTTTTGTGCGACGGGCAGTCGCATGGAGTGTTGATCTGTCGACACTCTTCTTTTCATTATCTGACAGAGACGTCATCTCGGTGAAACGACTGGTTGATGATGATGATACTGAATCCCAGATGGTGAAAGTCCATCTCCGAGGAGACTGACCTAGCTCGGGAAGCTTAATCTAGGGCAATACCGTGAGGTATTGTCTGAAGGAGATGCGGTAAGTCGAGAGACCCGTAGGCAACTAGATAGACCCTAATGCAATAAGTGTGAAGCACGGCGGCGGGATAAGTTGGCGACTCTTCGAAAAGTGAGGAAGCCCGCTAAAGGGGCATTTTCTTTAGAAGTCAGAGCGAGAAAATGTGACTTATAACGTGGTGGTGCAGGGTATGTCTAGAAGGGAAATGCGATAACCCCGTGAGGTCTCCACCTTACCAAACAGGCAGGGTTCTAGTCTATAAGGGTAATCCGAAATGACGAGGAACGGGTGGAGAAGTCAGACGTTCTCATAGTACGGAAGTAATTCGATGACCATAACATCGAGTGAACGGAAGGGGAACGACCTATGGCTCCAAGCCATTAACTAGGTGTAATGTAAACAATCATGTTACTGCGGTAAAACCGTTTGAATGTACATCAAGGAAAGGCGTGGAATACGCAATGAATCAAGAGTGGAAGTTTAAATTACACAGTGTATATGGGCAGATATTGTTTGACCGAAAATTAACCCAAAGCTTCGAACAAGTTAAAGCAAACAAAGGGGCAGGAGGAATCGACGGAGAAACAATTGAAAGTTATGATGCCAAATTACAAGAAAACATCATGGAACTTCTAAACAAATTGAGAGCAAAGACTTACCAAGCTCAACCAGTCAGAAGAGTATACATACCAAAGAAGAATGGAAAGAAACGTCCTTTAGGTATTCCAACTATCGGGGACCGCATAGTTCAACAAAGTATTGTAAATGTACTACAGCCAAAATTTGAAGATTTGTTGTTTCATAACTGGTCGGTTGGATACAGACCGAATCGAGGGGTACAAAGAGCCCTGCAAATAATCCTCTGGAATATTGAACAAGGATATAACCATATTTACGATTGTGATATAAAAGGTTTCTTTGACAATATACCCCATAATAAACTGATTGGGGTTTTAAAGAAATATGTGTCAGACCGTACGGTCCTGAGTTTGGTTGAACAATGGTTAAAGGCTGGGCACATGGAAGAGGGGAAACTTATCCATTCTGACTATGGCACACCTCAAGGCGGCGTCATCTCACCACTACTTGCAAATGTATACCTTAATGAACTTGACTGGGAGTGGGACTTGAATGGTATTCGATTTGTCAGATATGCAGATGATTTCTTGTTATTTGCTAAATCAAACGAAGAAATCAAGAAGGCGGCTACCTTAACTAAGAATAAGTTAGCTGAGTTGGGACTGGAAATCTCTAAAGAGAAGACCAGAGTTGTCAACTTTGATAAGGACGACTTTGACTTTTTAGGGTTCACATTCCATCATTGGACAAAGAGAAGGAAAGATAATAAACCCTTCTTTAATGTTACACCAAAGGAAGAATCCATCAGGGATTTTCGATTGAAAATCAAGGAAAAGACTAGGAAATCCCTAACTCTTAGCAAAGAAGAATGGATAAATCGGGTAAATCCTATTATTAGAGGTAAGGTAAATTACTATGTGACTATTATCAAAGCGGTAAAAGCAAACGAAGAATACGGACAAAAGAGTCACTGTAGAACTCGATGGATAAGGAAAATTCTTGAGCGAATTGATGGATATATAAGAAAAAGACTGCGTGTTGCGTTAATCCATAAGCACCCAACCCAAAGAAAAGGTATGAGAATGAATACCCTTTGGAATAACGAATTCTTTTTAAAGATTAAACTAATCCCATCCTATTGGCTTTATCTAAATAAAGCCTACGGATACACTATAGAACAATACCTAAGCGATATGAGTAAATCTGCAAAAAGAAGATTCCAATACAAAGTCAAAAGAGCAAAAGAAAAAGGTGAGGAATATTTTACCCCTCATCGCTTACAAAAGATGCAAAATGCCTGGAATGCATCCTCTTGATAAACATTGTAACATTTGGTAAGCCGTATGCCTTAATAGGGCACGTACGGTTTGATAAGGGGGAAGCCTCGAGAGAGGTTTCCCTACTTTCTTATAGGCTGTGTAAAAGGACAATGTTGATTTTTAAAAACGTTGATTGGAGCGGAAGGTGCGAGACTCCAGCGGGAGCAGCGGGACAGGTGAGACCCTACAGGCGCTCAAGTGCCGAGGAGGCTCACCGCCCGCCCCGCGGAAAGCGAGCATCCTGGAGCGGAAATCAACAACTAAGTTTAACAGAGGTTTTTTATAAAAACTAATAAGTCAACCCCACCCGAAAACCAACAAAATCCTCACGAAACAATTGCTGATAGGCAAAATCACCCGTATCATAAACAGAAATCGACGAAGGATTTTTCGGAAGAACATCTTTTTCATAGCGGTATTGCCCGATTCTTTCACCAAGCGGTAAATACGTCGGACAGACAATCGTCCAATCAAGGCCTGATTCTTTCAAAATTAAATAAGCACGTAAATGTTCCTCAGCATCACGGGTCGTTTTTCGTTTTGATTCCGTTGATTGAAAACGATAAAGCTGAGGTGCTGAACGGGCTTGTAGAATTCCGGCACTACCAATCGTGACGATTCGTTTAATCCCTTCGCTCTTCATATTTTTTATAATCAGTGGCATGGAATCAGAAAGTGTAGACATGCCATCCGTATTCAAGGCACTAACTACTACATCCGCACCTTTGATCACCTGAGCAATTTTACTTTCTTCTAAAGCATTCCCCTTAATCATCGATAACCGGGAATCCTTATTTAAGGATAGTTTATCTGGATATCTTACAAGTGCTTGTACATCATGTTGGTCGGAAAGGGCGTTAGCTAAAATAATCGAACCCACTCTCCCTGTTGCTCCCAAAAGGCAAATGTTCACAAAAAGTTCACTTCCTAACCTTAAAGTTGTTGATATTTATCACAGGATTACGCTGCTTCCTATGATAACTTAAAATTGTTTAAGTATATTTATAAGGAGGGACATGTGTATGTCTGAGTATTCTGTAGTGCTGACAATCGGAAGTTTTT
Organism: Bacillus salipaludis; assembly: GCF_030938565.1. Taxonomy (GTDB): domain Bacteria; phylum Bacillota; class Bacilli; order Bacillales; family Cytobacillaceae; genus Neobacillus; species Neobacillus salipaludis_A. The sequence goes on from NZ_JAVGVR010000001.1 coordinate 1,664,495, forward strand.
TAATCCTATCTTATTATATTATATATACCATCGTGAAAGTATAAGCCTGCAGACAGATTGTCTGCAGTTTTTTAATTTAACACAAGCCCCCTCCACCATTTTTATAAATAAAATGGATAAGAATGGGAATATATATGTAGAGGAAAAAACAAGTGAGGTGGGTTTTTTGGAGAATTTCAGAATTGAAAAGGATACACTAGGAGAGGTTCATGTGCCTGCGGATAAGTTCTGGGGGGCACAAACACAGCGCAGTAAGGAAAATTTTAAAATTGGAAGAGAAAAAATTCCATTAGAAATGGTTTATGCTTTAACCTACATAAAAAAAGCAGCCTCAATGGTAAATGGGCAACTTGGAAAGTTGAATGAAACAAAAATGGAGGCCATCAAGAGTGTATGTGATGACATTCTTAACGGGAAATATGATGAGCATTTTCCTCTGGCAGTCTGGCAGACAGGAAGCGGGACTCAAACGAATATGAATGTAAATGAAGTGATTGCGAATCGTGCAAATGAAAGGCTAAAAGGGGAGGGGAAAGCAGAGAAAATACATCCTAATGATGATGTAAACATGTCACAAAGTTCGAATGATACCTTCCCAACCGCCATGCATATTGCCGCTTATAAGAAATTAATTGAGCACTTAATTCCTTCGCTTCAAGAACTAAAAAACACACTAGAGGAAAAAGAGATTTCCTTTAAGGGATTAGTTAAAATTGGGAGAACTCATCTTCAGGATGCAACTCCACTAACATTAGGCCAGGAAATAAGCGGCTGGAGAGCGATGCTTGAAAAAAATGAGAAAATGATCACGGATGCCTGCCAATATTTACTTGACTTGGCGATTGGCGGTACAGCAGTAGGAACCGGTATCAACGCACATCCCGAGTTTGGAGCTAAAATGGCTGAAAAACTTTCAGAGCTGACGGGGCATCCCTTTCGCTCCTCACAAAATAAATTTCAGGCTTTAACCAGTCATGATGAAATTGTTTTTGTTCACGGCTCATTAAAAGCACTTGCTGCCGATTTATTGAAAATAGCCAATGATATAAGATGGCTTGCCAGCGGTCCAAGAAGCGGTATCGGTGAAATCAGTATTCCTGCTAATGAGCCGGGAAGTTCGATTATGCCAGGGAAGGTAAATCCTACTCAAAGTGAGGCCTTAACAATGGTTGTTTGCCAGATTTTTGGAAATGATGCTGCTATCGGCTTTGCTGCAAGTCAGGGGAACTTTGAATTAAATGTGTTCAAACCAATGATTATCTTTGATTTAATTCAGTCGATTACATTACTTTCTGACGGAATGCGCTCCTTTAACGAAAACTGTGCAAAAGGAATAGAGGCAAATGTGGATATAATCAGGCAGCATGTAGAAAATTCGTTAATGCTGGTCACAGCATTAAATCCGCATATCGGTTATGAAAAAGCTGCAGAAATAGCCAAACTGGCATTTAAAGAAAACACCACGCTCAAAGAAGCTGCTGAAAAAACAGGTTATGTTTCTCCAGATCAATTTGATGAATGGATTAAACCTGAAAAAATGGTCTAAAATGAAAGCCCCCTCTTCGAAAGAGGGGGCTTAGCCATATTATTTATTTTTTTTATTTACCAAATTACCCTTTGATTAACGGTTGAATGCGCCGCCGCCAAGTTGAGATTCAGCCATTGCAACAAGACGCTTTGTGATTTCTCCTCCAACAGATCCATTTGCACGAGAAGTAGTATCTGCTCCAAGATTTACGCCAAACTCTGATGCAATTTCATACTTCATTTGATCAAGTGCCTGTTGAACGCCTGGTACTAAAAGTTGATTAGAGTTGTTGTTACTTGCCATAGTTGAATAACACTCCTCTTAATAAATTTGGGGTCAGTATGGAATTGAACCATAATGGTTGAACCATTGCCGCCTTGGCCTAACCCATCGTTGAAATGTTTCTGTGTTTCTGTGTGTTTGTGTTTTTGTGTTGCTTTGTATTCTCTATTATGTTTAAAAATGAGAAGCTTATGCGAATGAGTGATTGGTAGTTTATTCCACTATTTTTGTTTTCCAAAACGAGCAAACTAATTTCATCTTATAACCTAAAGGGTGAGAGCTATGTCAGTGTGCCCGGTATGTAATGGATTACGGGAAGTATACTTACTATGCACGAATTGCGGAGATCCTATGTTAGAAAGTGGAAGACTGATGGATTTTTATGATGACTACAGTCCTTATATGGAGATTGATTTAATGAAAATGGAAGATGGATATCCGGATTCATATTCAGGGAATAAGTGCCCTCATCTATATCGATGCCCATCCTGTTTAGCCGATACAGTTGTATTTATAAAAGAATAAGCCCGTATAAAACGGGCTTATTCCAAAGAAGAACCTATTTTTCATTGTTTGGTCGAATACGGAATTCGTTGTCGACATCAAAGAAATGTGCTTTATTTAAATCAAATGCAAGTTCAATGGTATCTCCTGGTTTAACATCAGCGCGTGAATCTAGTCTGGCAACAAAATCCTGTTCGCCAATGGATGAATAAACCATTAATTCCGCACCAGTTAATTCAGCCACATCCACTTTTGCAGAAATTTTTGTACCGATTGAAGCTTCAATGAATACTGGCTCATCATGAATATCTTCAGGGCGGACCCCTAGAATGATGGATTTTCCGACATAGCCTTGCTCACGAAGGTATTTCATTTTACCTTCCGGAACGGCGATGGAGTTTTTGCCAATGACAAATTTTCCATCTTCAAGCTTCCCACTTAAGAAGTTCATGGCTGGAGAACCGATAAAACCGCCAACAAAAACATTTTCTGGTTTTTCATAAACTTCTTTTGGTGAACCAACTTGTTGGATAATACCGTCTTTCATGACCACAAGGCGAGTCGCCATTGTCATTGCCTCGGTTTGGTCATGGGTTACGTAAATCGTTGTGGTGTTAAGTCGACGGTGAAGCTTTGCAATCTCTGCACGCATTTGGACACGAAGCTTAGCATCAAGGTTTGATAATGGCTCGTCCATTAAGAATACCTTTGCATCACGAACAATTGCACGACCTAATGCAACACGTTGACGCTGACCACCGGAGAGTGCTTTTGGTTTACGAGTTAAATAAGGCTCCAAACCAAGGATTTTGGCTGCTTCTTTTACACGGCGGTCAATTTCATCCTTTGGAAACTTACGAAGTTTCAAACCAAACGCCATATTATCATAAACGGTCATATGCGGATATAATGCATAGTTTTGGAATACCATGGCAATATCACGATCTTTAGGAGCGACATCATTCACTCGCTTGCCATCAATGAAAAAATCTCCCTTTGAAATTTCTTCTAAACCGGCAATCATACGAAGCGTTGTTGATTTCCCACAGCCGGAAGGACCTACAAAAACGATAAACTCTTTATCATCAATATGAAGGTTAAAGTCTTCAACTGCAGTAACCTTATTATCATAAATTTTATAAATATGGTCTAATTTTAACTCAGCCATTTAACTGCCTCCCCTAATCAATTTATTCTATTCTCAGTTTACAAAGAAAGGGGAAAATTCGATATAGACAGGTTGCACAAAAAATGAAAACGCTTTTTTGGGCAGTATGTTACTTTGATCGATGTTCGAAGAGTAAACAGGCTAGAAAGACAGTAAAGGCACCGAAAAAATCCTTTAATTGAATCCCTGTTTTTTCGATAAATTTATCGATTCGATATTGAAGCGTGTTTCGATGAATATATAATTTTTTTGCAGTCAGGCTGGCATTTAAGTTATTTTCTAGAAAGGTTTTAATCGTAAAATACATATCAGGATCTTCATTAAACACTCCTGACAATTCTTGATGAATCATCTCCCGGAGTGTATCTGGCAGCTGAACGGTTAGAAAGGCTGGAAAAACACGTTGAAAGGTAAAAAAGCTGCTTTCTGTCAGATGATTTTGCCCGAATGTAAAGTATTCTTTTTCTCGCAAAAATTGCGAAGAAAGCCCTTTCGTAAATGGGGTGAATTTCCCAATATAAAAGAATGATTTTGCGTAAAAGTCACTTTCAAGGGTTTCGGACATCGTAAATAAATCTTTCTCCGGGAGGGACATTTGGTTCTTTTCTTCTACCAAAATGCCACTATTACCATTTTCCCAAATGATGATTACATCTTCCGAAAAAAATCCCTTTAATGCAGATTCAATCTCGGTTTGGTCCAAGTCATTTCCTTTAAAGTAGAAATGGATGAATCTAATTTGGATATCATGATCACAAGAAGGAGGTTGTCCATTTGTAAATAAAAATTCATACCATCGTTTTGAAAGATCACTTGACGGGATAATAGGGAATTCAATCCATTCATAAAGAGTTTTTAGCAGCATGAATTCTTGATCCGTTATGCATCCTTTTGGAATACCAATCCATTCATTTTCATGCTGGTTATAGAAGACATGAAATGATTCTGATGGACGATCAGGTTTTTTAGGAAATAAAACTGCTCCATCATACAAAGCTAATAATTTATTTAACATTGTTCATTTTCCCCATATCAAATTTTTGTCAGTTCCTTTTTTATTATAACAGTTTAAAGCTGAAAAAAGGCTGAACCGAAAAACGGCTCAGCCAAGATTATTCAACCTCATATGGGGGCTCTTCTTCTTTTAGGTCACGGGCTTCTTCAATATTGGTGGAATCATAACGAGCATGAACAGATCCGCCGGACATTCCCTCATTCATCATTCGGTCGATATCAAGGAAAACCTGGTCACGGCCTTCGTATTCCAAATCTTGCTGAGTTGAATTATCTTTTTCCTTTTTCAAGATTATCGCTCCCTTTCCCATTTTCTCCTAATTAGTTTGTGGAAAGGTCTCATTTTCATACGTAAAAGAAAAGATTAGTGATCATAAACATGGTAAAGCATAAGCTCGTGAACCTGACTAGTTAACCATTCAACCTCTTCTTGTAATGGGGGTACAAGAGTCCATTCGATTTTTCCTGTTTGATTATAGATGCCCGTATATCTTTGTTTCTTATAGTAAAAGGAAAAACTCCAGCCGGGAATATTTTGGTTTTTAAAGAGCGGCTTAAACTGAAAATGCATGAGCAAGGTAATCATCCCCTCAGGTAAGTTGTCCCTTTTAGCTTACCTTGTTCATGGGAGGAAGGAAATACTGAATTTATGGAAATATTAAAAAAGTTAAAAATTAGTGATTTGGTAAAATAAGCTGCAAAGCTTTTCAATTTTCCTAGTTTCTATTTCTGTTTCGTCAAAACTCATTGGTTTTGAATTAATTTCATAAAGATAATAATTCCCGGAATCGCTGACGCACGCATCAATGGAAAATTCGCCAAAAAACCCAAGCTCATCCGATAGAACCTTTCCAGCATGCTTGACGATTGTCTGAATAAATTCATCGTGTTCATTCGTTTGAAGGAGCTGATAAGGGAGAAGTCTGCCTCCTAGCGGAACATGGGTAGTGAGATCTTGATGATACGATTGGCGAATTCCAATCCCTGTAATTTGATAATCATTTTGCACTGCATGGACGAGAATTCGAAAATCAAAGCGATTCCCTTCAAATTCGGCGGAGTCAATCTCTTCTTGTGCCAAATAATGCTTTGAGGTTAGTTCCTGCTCCCAGTGCTCCCAAAAGGCTTGAAAAGTGGGGAAGTTTTCATTTCTTTTAAGGCCCTGAAGAAAGATTTCATTATTTTCAATTAGTTTTAATCGGTAAATTCCTTTTCCTTTGGCTGATTGAGCAGGTTTTAAATAAATATTTCCATGTTTTTGGAGAAATAAAAACAGGTCTTTTTTTGGAAATGCCAAAATCGTTTCAGGCAAAAAATTTTGGAGAATCGGATGATTTTTAAAGAGGAAATGAAGTTCAGCTTTGTCGATAAAACATGGGTTGAAGAATGGGATATTCTTTTCCTTCAAGATTTGGAAAACATGTTGACTCTGCTCAGCCTGTTCATAGTTTCGAAAAGGTATTCGATTATAGACAAGGTCAGGAAAGGGGACAGTAATTTTAATCCAATTCTCTTGTGCAGGAAGGAATGTAAATCCTTCAATAGAATCATCGTGAACTCCTTCGGATGTAAAGATAAAGCTTATTCCACCGTGTGAAATAAGCTTTTTTTGGAGTTCTATAAAGAGGGGCCCATTACCGGTAATTGCCCCATTTCTTTTTTGAGCTGTCATGATTCCAATGAGCGGCCCAAGATGATTATTTTTTATCCCCAATTCAAAGCTCAAATAATCCGGAACGGCTTGTTTGAAGCAAATCGGCTGCTTCTCTCCGCCAAGAGTTAAGGTCCCTTCCATCTCACTTTGATACCACTGTGTCGCAACTGGGTCAAAGTAAATTTTCATTTGAATAATTCCTCAGGATGTAAAATGGATTGTTCGGTAATAAAGATGGCGAATGCAAGGGTAAGTTTCCGGGTTAATAAGTCAAATTCCTCTAAATCGGGATGATTGAAGATTGATCTTCCTGGTTTCGAATTGGCTTCAAAAAGCCAAACGTCCCCATTCCGGTCAATTCCTAAATCGAAGCCAATTTCTCCAATAATACCTTCGATATTATGTTCGAGGGCTTCACTTAACAATAGGGCTGCATGGGAGAGTTTTTCGGTATAGAGTGCATTTTCTTCCCCAAGGAAAATTTCCTCGAGTGTTTTAATATCCCCACCGCTCCTCTTATGGGTTGTTACACTGCCGAGGCCAGCAATTTTTGCAGCAATTGCTGTTACCTGCCATTTTCCTTCCTCATCCTTATTAGTGTGGACTCGAAAATCAACCGGCCGTTTCTCGTGACGAAGCAAATGAATTCCCTGTTGTACAAGCATTTTATCTAAACGTTGAGTGGCAAAAACATTAGGAAATAATTTTTCAAGACTTGAGAATTTCCGTAGTCGATTTACGAAGTCCTCATCCTGATAGCGGCAAAAATACTCGCCCGTATGTTTATCGTAAATAATTTGATGGACACCCAATCCAAGACTCCCATTTTTCGGTTTGATATAAACATGCCCATATTTGGCCAGCATCGTTTCAATTAAGGAAAAGGATGTAAACGGGATGGTTTCGGGTAAAAAGTTTGCTGCTAAACCATCCTGCTGGAGTCTTTCATACACATCAAGTTTATTGAAAAAACCCGGATTATACCAGGGAATTAGATAATCCTTTTGAAGCTTTTCTTTCACTTTAATTAATTTAGGGTTCCTTTCGCTTTTGCGATTGGGAAGACGGTCATAAATGACATTAGGGAATGGAACATCAAAGGTCTGCCATGTATTTTTGTGGTAAAAAAACCCGTTAATGAGTCCCTGCTCCCAATCTATATGTTGTTCACCAAACACAAAAGGCAAGGCCCCTGAATTTTTAACCGATAGAAGCTTGGTAAATAGCTGTGTTCTCTCTCCCATCGGCTGTGCAGGAAAAGGCGTGAAGCCAGCGGTGAAAATCCCAATCAGTGGACCGATATGGAGAGTTTGCTTATCTAAAAAGACATGCATTGGAACAGCCAGGTCAGGTAAAGACAAAGCTTCCTGGATAGCCTTACTAAGAACAATCCGATCACTCTTATCAGGATGCGGGAAAAAATGAACCTCGGTTGATTTGGAACCGAATGCGATTTTATTAATTGCTTCTCCCTTCAAGATGGAGGAGGGACAGAAAACAATCTGTTGGTTGTTTGGAGCAATCTCAATTCGATAGTGTTTTCTCATATAAGTTCTTCCTTTCTTGTAAATCAGACTGAGAAAGGTATTTTCCATAGAGAAGCGGCGCAAGGTCAAGAGTTTCTTTTAAGTCTTTCCGGGTCTGTAAGAGGACCTTTCTTCCGGGTTTTGAATTCATATCCAGAATCCATAGTGAACCGTTTTTCGCAAGTCCAATATCGACACCAATTTCAAATAAAGGTAAAAACTCTTTTTCAAGTAATGGGGGAAGATGTGTAATAATATATTCCAACTCACTGCAAATAAAGTCTTTATTGTGTGCTGGTAAGGTGGAGAGCCATGTAGGAAAGTCTTGGGCTGAACCGCCAGCACTTAAGTTTGATAGGATTCCACCGGTTGTTCCGACTCGAACTCCTTTCCCTCGTTCAACCCATACGCCATTTTCGTCTTTTTGGATAAAAATGCGGATATCAAAGGGCTGAAAATCGTCATTATATAGCTCTAAATATGGTTGATATAGGTATTTGTGCTGCTTCAATAGGGTCTTTAACCAGGCCATTAATTTGGCCTCATTTGGAAAAATGTGGGAAATGATTTTTTTGTTTTTTTCTGTTTTGACATGGAAGGTTTTGTCATTCTTTTTTAAATAATAAATGCCATAGCCTTGTGAGCCATTAATTGGCTTTAAAATGATTTTCTTTGTTTTATCCAGTTCTTTTAACAATCCTGTAATTTCATTCACTGGGTATGATTTCGGTAAATAAGCGGATAAAATTGAACTGCGTAATGCTTCGTAAAGGTCTAATTTATTAGGCAGACCATATCCTAAAAAGGTAATATCATCCCTGCTCTTTAACCAGGATACAATGGGCAAACATTGCTTCGAATGCTCATCCTCCCCGTAAAAGCAGCGATCATATAATATGGTTGGGATTGGAAATTCACATTCTACCCAACGGTTTATCTCTGAATCGAATTTTTTTCCTTTTACTTGAAGGCTATGGGGATGGATTTGGGAAGGGATAAAGCGGAAACATTCTATACCGCAAGAGTGTGCTTTTGCTGCAATTCCATCAAGATAGGAAGTCTCACTATCTATATTTAATGTCATAATACCTAATGCAATCAAAGATTATTCCTCCTTTTTAAGCGGGGGCTCAAAGGTAAGTTTAGTGCAAAAACGGATAATTGCTTTTGCAGACGGGCGAATTTTCCTGTTCCCATCCTCAAAGTTTTTCGACGGCTTGGAATTCACTTCAATAAGCCAAAGCTTCCCGTCATTGTCCACTCCTATATCGATTCCTAGTTCACCTGTAATTCCAGGGGAATACTGGCAGATGGTTGTGGCTGTATCAATCGAAAGTTTTTTCATTTGCAAAATAATCTTAGCGGCCTTTTCCTTTTCACTTCCGGTACTTAAGGCCTGAAGTGGCTTCATAATTCTTCCGCCTTTGGCAATATTGGATACGAACTCTTCTTCATGAGAAATTCGTGCTACAAGGGACGTAACAGACCAATTATTCTCAATATTTTTATGGCATAAGGCTCTAAAGTCCATGGGACAGGATTCTCTCATCATAAGATGAATTCCTTGCTGGATAATATAAATTCTATTACCTTGAATCATTTTTATTTGTTTATAAATATTTTCGATGGAGTCATTGGCTAAAATTTTATTTGACACTGCCTTTATAGAAGTTTTCAAACTATATCCGTTTTCACCGTGTGTTAATCTGAAAATATTTTTTCCTTGACTCCCATGGATGGGCTTGATAAAGACCATATCATATTTTTGTGTGAATTCTTCAAGATTTTCCTTCGTGAAGATTTTTGTCTCCGGTATATAGGAGTGTAGGGAATTTTCCTGGATTAATTGCTCATGTACATCCCATTTGGAAAGAAATCGGTCGTTAAAGATGGGGATCTTTAATTGGTCAATTTTTTCACGAAAACGTCCAAATTGGCTTGATTTTTCTCGCTTGCGTGAGTGAATTCGATTGTAGACCACATCCGGTAAGGGAAGCTTGGTTGGAACCCATTTTCCTTCTTCTAGGTAATATCCTTTATTCGAGAATTCCTCATCGGAAAAAACATAAAAAAATCCGCCCGCTTCAGAAATACCATGATGAAGCTCCTCACAAAATGTATGGATTGAACGAAAATTAGGTTCTTCCTGGTTTATAAAATTAAAATCGGTTAAAAGCCCAATAATTGGTCCAAGGAACAAAGTGTGAGTCTCTACATCAAATTTTGCTTGGAAGTTATAATGTTTTACAGGTAGGCAAAAATCTTGTATGAAAACTTCCGAAAGAGAGATTTCATTTGCCGCCATTTCGGTCATTTGAATTTTTGTCTTAATGGTTTGTTTCCCTAATGATAAAATTAATTCCCGCTCTCTTTGTAAATGTAATTTTTTAAATAATTGATTCGACAAATAGATATGATTGTCGTCCTCGCAGGCGGGTTTCCTGGGGGTAATGGTGATTTTGGTTAGGATTAGGGACATGATCACTCCTCATTTACTGAAGAATCGGTTAAAGTAAAACTTCACGAGGTAAATAGGCATTAGCTGACATAGTATCCTATGTAAATACAATCCAAATTGTGATTTTACTAAGAAAGGACATGGGGGTTAGTGACATTCTCGCTTTACCCGTCATAATTTGGTATAGTTGAATGTAATTGTTGAATGGTAAAGGAGTGGAAAGAAGTGGCAGTTAATTTATATGATGCAGCTTATGCATTAGAAACATCCATTCGTCAAAGTGATGAATTTGTACAATTAAAACAAATGTATAATGAAGTAAATGCTGACCCGGCAGCAAAACAAATGTTTAATCAATTTCGGGAGATTCAAATGAATCTTCAGCAAAAGCAAATGATGGGACAAAATATTTCTGAAGCTGAGGTACAACAGGCCCAAGCAACCGTCGCTCATGTACAACAAAATGAAAAAATCGCCCGTCTCATGCAGGCTGAACAAAGAATGAGTATGATTATCGGGGAATTAAACCAATTAATTATGAAACCGTTAGAAGAACTCTACGGCAAAATGTAAAATGTTTAAAAAAAGCATTCAGTGATTAAAACTGAACGCTTTTTTTATTAAAAAGGCTGTGTTAATGGACAATATTGATTTTGAAAAACGTTGATTGGAGCGGAAGGTGCGAGACTCCTGCGGGAGCAGCGGGACAGGTGAGACCCCACAGGCGCTTAAGCGCCGAGGAGGCTCACCGCCCGCCCCGCGGAAAGCGAGCATCCTGGAGCGGAAATCAACAACAAAGTTTAACGAGCAGAGCTTTATTGAAAAAAACAAATGTTCACTTCCCCCCTTGTTCTATAAATTGGTAAAAAAACATAAATGTGATATAAGGGTAATTTCACCAAAGAACAGGGGGCAACATAATGATTTATCGCTTGCTTGCGTTAAATATTGATGGCACACTTCTTCAATCAAATGGGAAGATTCAAAAATCAACAAAGGAAGCCATTGAATATGTCGGGCAAAAAGGGATCTATGTAACACTTATGACCTCAAGAAGCTTTCCCTCGGCACGTAAAGTTGCCAGGGCTTTAAAAATAAAAACACCATTAATTACCCATCAAGGTGCCTATATATCTAGTGTACTAGAAAAGCCTATTTACGTGAAAAGAATCACCGAAGAAATTACCTATGACACTGTACGTTTGCTAGAAACGGTCCCATGTCAGATTCGGCTTGTCCATGAACAATTTTCATTAGCCAATAAATTAAAGCTGCACAATAATTTATTAGCAAAAACTGTTTTTACTTCTGGTGATCCTGTTTTCTATTCTCAGCAATTTGTGCCGTCATTAAGCGAATATTTGCATGATCAACCAGTAACACCGCCAAAAATTGAAGTTTATTTTGAAACCGAAAGTGACTTGAAGGATGCAAAAATAGCACTGGAGAAAATGTACACAGAAATTGATATGATTGAACTGGATTCCCTTCGTTTAGATATCGTTCCTGCAGGAGTTTCGAAATTAAGTGGATTGACTTATCTTGGTCAACAACTAGGGATTAGTAAAAAGGAAATGGTTGTGATCGGCGAAGGAATGGATGATATTCCACTCATTGAAGAAGTGGGTCTCGGAGTAGCAATGTGGAATGCAAGATACGAAGTGAAAAGAGCTGCGGACTGGGTAACACGTTCTCAAAATGAGAATGGGGTAGCCTACATGGTCAAAGAGCATTTCAGAAAGCAGCAGCCAATTGAATTTTTAAGGAAAATGAATATTATCAAAAAATAATTTTTGAAGGTACCAAGGTTATAACTTTGGTATCTTCTGTTTGCAATGATTTCCATTATATTGACCTTGAATTAGTGATTTTGTACACTTAAGGAAGTTTAATTTGAGGTGATTGTTTTTGAAAATATCTATTATTGGGTTAGAGGATACAAGATTTGATCGGCCGCTCCAGTTGATTGCCAATTTGTTTTTTGAAGAATCATTGATTCTAAAACAATATGATGAAAAAGCAGATATAAGCATAAAGTTTTCGATGCAAATAAACGAATTTGTGACAGTCTCGGCTGAATTAATCAGCCTTTCCGGAAAAAAGGTGACGGCAGAATACGAAAAAGAACTGCTACTGGGTGTTTCAGATAAAGAAACCTTTAAACAAATAAAGAATGCTGTTGCCCATGTATATTTAACAGTGCTGCAGGATTTTACCGGAATGATTCAAAAATGGGGAATTTTGACCGGTGTCAGGCCAACAAAGCTGCTCCATCGTAAAGTTCAAGAGGGGATTCCAAAGGAGCTTGCCCATCAGCAGTTAAAGGATGATTATCTGATTACCGATGAAAAGATAAACTTAATGCAACAGATTGTTGATAGGCAGCTGTCAGTCGTACCAGATTTATATACTCTGCAAAAGGAAGTCAGTATTTATATTGGGATACCGTTTTGTCCGACAAAATGTGCTTACTGTACCTTCCCGGCCTATGCCATCAATGGCCGCCAGGGGTCAGTAGATTCCTTCCTGGGTGGGCTTCATTATGAAATGAAAAAAATCGGCCAATGGCTAAAGGATAAAGGAATTCGAATTACGACCGTATATTATGGTGGAGGGACGCCGACGAGTATAACAGCAGAAGAAATGGACATGCTTTATGAAGAAATGTATGATTCATTCCCTGATGTTGAAAAAATTCGTGAGATCACGGTCGAAGCGGGACGCCCTGATACGATAACGTCGGAGAAGTTAGAGGTATTGAAAAAGTGGAAGATTGACAGAATTAGCATTAATCCTCAGTCATACACTCAGGAAACCTTAAAAGCAATTGGCCGGCACCACACTGTCACAGAAACAATCGATAAATTTCATTTAGCGCGTGAAATGGGAATGAATAATATTAACATGGATTTGATTATCGGCCTACCTGGGGAGGGTCTGCCGGAATTTACCCATTCACTCGCTGAAACAGAAAAATTGATGCCGGAATCTTTAACGGTTCATACTCTGTCTTTTAAACGTGCTTCTGAAATGACTCAGAATCGGGAAAAATACAAGGTTGCCGAACGTGCTGAAGTCGAGAAAATGATGGAGCTTGCGCAAGTTTGGACAGAGGATCATGGCTATGTCCCGTATTATTTATACCGTCAGAAGAATATTCTCGGCAATCTCGAAAACGTAGGATATTCATTCCCTAATCAGGAAAGCATCTACAACATTATGATCATGGAGGAGCAGCAGACGATTATCGGGCTTGGCTGCGGTGCTGCTAGTAAATTTGTGGATCCTGTTACAGGGAAAATCACTCACTTTGCTAATCCAAAAGATCCGAAGACCTATAATGACAGTTTTGAAGCCTATACAGAAGATAAGATTAAAATCTTAAATGAGCTATTCTCTGAGAAAGGTTCCCCTGCTTAAGCAAGTAGGGGGATTTTTCTATCTCCGGAAAAATTGCTTATATTGCGAAAATTTATTTTTATTCCTACCATTTCCATTTATAATAGAAGGAGAAAATTAATGGGGGGGCGCTTTTAGGTTGTCGAATCAATTTTTAACTGAAAAGGTAAATGTAATTGTCAATGGCCGTGTAGCAACTGTCGAGTTAAATCGACCGGAAACATTAAATGCAATGGATATCGATTTAATTAAGGGATTAGTCTTTAAATTAAAAGAAATCAGTGATTCTGATGACATCGATATTGTCGTGTTAACTGGGAAAGGTAGAGCTTTCTCGGCAGGCGGAGATATTAAAATGATGCAGTCGAATATCTATGAGAATGAATTTTTCTCTTTCATGGATTCAATTAGCGAACTGATTGTAACCTTGTACAGTATGCCAAAACTAACCATTAGTGCTGTCTCCGGAGCAGCAGCAGGCTTAGGATTTAGTTTGGCATTAGCCACAGACTATATTATTGCTGATCAGTCTAGCAAATTAGCGATGAATTTCATCGGAATTGGCTTAATCCCTGATGGTGGAGCTCACTTCTTTTTAGAGAAAAGAGTAGGAGAAGTAAAGGCTAAGCAGATTATTTGGGATGGTAAAATTATGAAACCAGACGAGGCCTTAGCACTCGGTTTAATTCAAGAGGTGGCAGAAGGTAATATCGACAATGCATTGGAAGCGAGAATTTCGGATTGGTTAAGCCGCCCTGTACAGGCGATGATTAAAACGAAAAAGATTTTAGCAGAAAAAAACCGCCCGCAGTTGCTTAAAATTTTAGAATTGGAAAAATACGGGCAAATAAAAATGCGGCAAACACACGACCACCAAGAAGGTATTCAAGCATTTATCGAAAAAAGACAACCAAACTTTATCGGAAAATAATGTAAAAAAGAAGCCCTTGAGCTTCTTTTTTTGATATGATTTAAGAATGAAATAGTAAGAGTTTACCACTTGGAGAAATGACACGATGGGTTTTTTCCAGTAAGTTTTTTTCTGATAATAGTTTCGTACCTAATTCTTTTGCTGCATCATCATGGTCAGCCTGGAAGGCTTCATCTAAAATCTTTTCTCCATTTGGTTCAAATGCAGTTAGTTTATACGTTTTCATCCTGAAATCCCCCTATTTAATAGATTGCTACTATTATTTTTGCATAATTCTTGAAATTTAGCAAAATAAAAAAGGAAACTTTTCAACCGTTTTCTCGTAATAATAATAAAGGAGTGATGGAAAATTGGTACTTCAACTTGAGAATGTGTCAAAGCGGTTTGGGCAATTTACTGCTGTAAATGAACTGTCGCTATTGATACCCGAAAAAGAGATGTTTGGCTTTTTAGGGGCCAATGGTGCCGGCAAAACAACCACTTTCCGAATGATATTAGGATTGCTTGAGCCAACTGGCGGGAAAATAACCTGGGATGGTAAACTGATTGATTATTCAACAAGCCACTTAGTCGGCTATCTTCCAGAAGAAAGAGGCTTATACCCAAAACTAAAGGTTCGGGAGCAAATTGTTTATTTAGCACGTCTTAGAGGAATGCAAAAGGCAGAAGCCGTAAAGGCATTACATGCTTGGCTAGAACGTTTTAAAATACCGGAATATGAAAATAAAAAAATTGAGGAGCTTTCAAAAGGTAATCAGCAAAAAATTCAATTTATCGCTGCTGTTATACATAAACCAAAGCTATTAATTCTCGATGAGCCCTTTAGCGGTCTTGATCCTGTAAATGTAGAACTTTTAAAGGAGGCGGTTGTCTCCTTAAAGGAAAACGGTGCAACCATTGTGTTTTCCAGTCATCGGATGGAGCACGTTGAGGAAATGTGTGAACATTTATGTATTTTGCACAAGGGAAGTCCGGTTGTTCATGGAGAATTGAAGGAGATTAAACGCACTTTTGGCAAAAAGAATCTGGTCATTCATGCCGATTTTTCACTAGATTTTTTAAAAAATCATTTCGGGGTGTTAAAGGCAAAAGCGACTGCCCAAGGAATTCATCTGCAGATTGAAGGTGAAATGATAGCGGAACAGATTTTGAAGGAAATTGTCGGAAAAGGATTCATTCGTAAATTTGAACTTGAGGAGCCTTCCTTAAATGATATTTTTATAGAGAAGGTAGGGGATTCCTATGAATAGTTTTTGGATTATTTTATTCCATACCTATGTAAATAAATTAAAAACAAAATCCTTTTTTTTCACCACATTGTTAACGGTAGTAATAGTTCTCGCCTTAACAAACATTCAAAATATCATTCATACATTTGATAAAAATGATGGAAAAGAAAAGGTTGCTGTATTAGATGAAACTGGTCAGCTTTATAATCCTTTAAAGAAGCAACTCAGCACAATTAATAAAGACATTACACTTACCCTTTATAAAGGCAGTTTAGAAAAAGCAGAAAAAAAGGTTGAAAAAGGCGATTACAGCGCAATTATTCAGCTGCGTTATAATGATGAAAAATTGCCGGAAGCCTCCTTTAAGGCAATGAGTATTGCGGACTCCGCCCTTTTTACCGATCTGCAAACAAGCCTTCAGCAGGTTAAAACCATGCTCGCGGCTGCGAAGATTCAGTTAACACCTGCTCAGCTGCAAAAGCTGTATGAACCTGTATCGTTTAATAAGGTGGCGTTGGAGAAAAATGCGAAAACAGAAGAGGAACTAAATC
Source organism: Bacillus salipaludis (assembly GCF_030938565.1). GTDB lineage: Bacteria > Bacillota > Bacilli > Bacillales > Cytobacillaceae > Neobacillus > Neobacillus salipaludis_A. Next base: position 1,680,739 of record NZ_JAVGVR010000001.1, read on the forward strand.
AGGCAAGAGGACTAGTATATGTTTTGCTTTTCATTATTTATTTCTCGGTCATTATGTATGCGAATATGATTGCCATGGAAGTGGCCATCGAAAAATCTTCAAGGGTAATGGAAATTTTAATCTCAAGTGTTTCGCCAATCAAGCAGATGTTTGCAAAAATTATCGGGATTGGTCTTTTAAGCTTAACTCAGCTCGCTATTTTTCTATCTGTCGGTTATGTCTCATTAAAACAAAATATGGAATCCTTGAAGGAAGGATTTTTCGGTGTTTATGGTTTTGGAGACATCCCGGTTGGAACGATTACCTATGCGGTTATTTTCTTCATTCTTGGCTATTTTCTTTATGCTACACTTGCGGCTTTTTTAGGGTCACTGGTCAGCCGGATTGAGGATGTGCAGCAGATGATTACGCCGATGACCCTATTGGTGGTTGGAGGTTTTATGATTTCCATGTTTGGGCTCGGGAAGCCGGATTCAACCTTTATTACGGCTACTTCTTATATTCCGTTCTTCACCCCAATGATCATGTTTTTACGGGTTGGGATGCTAAATATTCCGGCATGGGAGTCGTTGATTGGAATCGGCCTCCTTATTGCAACCATCATTATATTAGCAATCTTCGGTGCACGTGTTTATAAAGGCGGCGTTTTAATGTATGGGAAATCCAATTCCTATAAAGATATTAAAAAAGCACTGCAATTAACAAAAAATAAATAATCCCAAAAAAGAGTATCAGCCATTTATTATTGGAGGGTACTCTTTTTTAAAAAATTTAACACAGAACGTGCATTCGGTTTTTGGAGATGTTAAAATAAAGAAAAGACCGTGAAAGGAAAATTTTATGAAACAACTATCCTTTATTCATGCTGCTGATCTTCACTTAGATAGTCCGATGGTCGGCTTGAAATATTTGCCCGCTGACATTTTAACTAGAGTTAAGGAAAGTACGTTCACAGCTCTAAAAAGACTAACTGCCGAAGCAATTCTTCGTAAAGTCGATTTTGTCATTTTTGCCGGAGATTTATTTGATGGAGAAGACCGCAGCCTGCGAGCGCAATCCCGTTTTCGAACAGAAATGCTAAAGCTTGCTGAACATGATATTCCTGTTTTTGTAGTCCACGGCAATCACGATCATTTAAACGGAACTTGGGTACATCTAGACATGCCTGAAAATGTACATATATTTAGCCATGAGGTTGAAATGAAGCCGCTCGAAACCAAGAGCGGAACCCGGAGTCATCTTTACGGCTTTAGTTACCCCGAACGCCATGTATTTGAAAAGAAAATTGATGATTATCAAAAAATTGACGGGGCTGATTTTCATATCGGTATTCTTCATGGAAATGAAAGCGGCCGTGAGGAGCATGGTAACTATGCACCCTTTTCCATTAAGGATCTATTTGAGAAAAACTTTGATTACTGGGCGTTGGGGCATATCCATAAACGGGCGGTCTTATCTGAAAATCCGCCAATTATTTATCCCGGGAATCTGCAGGGGCGAAATAAAAAAGAAAAGGGGCCCAAAGGCTTTTACCATGTAACCTTAAAGGATACAGATGCTAATCTTGAATTCGTAGAGACATCCGATATTGTTTGGCAGGAAGCAACCGTCGATGCTTCTTCAGCAGAGAACTTTCATCAAATTTTACACTTATGCCAAATGACTATAAATAGTCTAAGAAAAGAAAAAATAGGAACTCTTTTAACGTTATATTTAGAAAATGTCCATTTAGAAAATGCAAAGGAAAAAAAGAGTGTAAACAACGAACTTCTAGAACTCCTTCTTGAGGACGAAAGAGAGGAGAAGGAGTTTGTATGGATCGTAGAACTGGGCATTGCTGAAAATGTTCAAGTGGACCGGGAGCATTTAATGGCCGAAGCGAATTTTTATGAGGAAATGTTTAAAACCTTAGATGACCATACAGACATTGAGGAAACATTAGCACCCTTGTATGACCATCGTTTAGGGAGAAAATATCTCGAGAATTTGACGAATCTCAACCAGAAAGAAATAGTTGAACAAGCAGAAAAGCTTTTAATTAGCTTACTTTATCAAGCATAGAGAAAGGAGTGAGTTGATTTGAAAATTATTGAGATTCATATATATGGGTATGGTCAATTGGAGAATATGCAAATCAAAGACCTAGCTGATTTTCAAGTATTCTTTGGGGAAAATGAAGCGGGTAAATCCACCATCATGGCCTTTGTTCATGGAATTTTATTTGGTTTTCCCACTAAGCAATCTTCTGAACTGCGCTATGAGCCCAAACATAATAACAAATATGGCGGAAAAATTAGAATCTTTCATGATGATTTTGGTTTTGCTGTCATTGAACGGGTCAAAGGGAAATCCACTGGAGATGTAAAGGTATCATTGGAAGACGGCAGATTAGGTGAAGAAGAGCTTCTTAAGGAATTATTAGGAAATTTTGACAAAGGTTTATTTCAAGCGATTTTTTCATTTAACCTAAATGGGTTACAGAACATTCATCAAATGAAAGGCGAAGAGATTGGAAAGTTTTTATTTTCCGCTGGTACATTAGGAACAGAACGCCTATCAGAAGCGGAAGCAGTCCTGCAAAAAGAACTGGAAACACGCTTTAAGCCAAGCGGGAAAAAGCCATTGCTAAATGAAAAATTACAAGAGCTTCATGCACTAAATGGAGAGTTGAAAAAGGCTTTAGCTAAAAATGATGAATATGATTCTTTCATTAAAAAACAGGAATCCATTCAAGAGGAAATGGCAGGAATTCACCACCAGCTGTCAGAAATGCAAGAAAGCAATGAAAAATTGAATGAGTGGAAGAAAATACATTCACTTGTCAAAGAAGAATTATGGACGAAAAATGAGCTCGCTGATCTAGGAGAAATTCAATTCCCTGCCCAAGGGATCGAGAGGTTTGAGAGATTAAATCAGTTGCTTTACCCGTATAATGCTCAAATCAAAAGCCTGCTTGAGAGAATTGAAGGCTTGAAAAAGGAATTGGCAGCTATTCGGCCAGACGATTTATTCCTTGAACACGAATCCACGTTAATGACAATATTGGATCAAATCCCTCTATTTGACCAGTTAGAACTGGAGAAACAGCAGTATCTTTCAAAGCTTCAAGATTATCAAGGTAGACTTTCTGAAACACTTGACCGCCTTCATTTGCCGGTAAAGGGAGAGGAAATTCTTTCCTTTAATACAAATATCTACGTAAAGAATGAAGTGGAAGTAGTAGCGAGCCGTGGCAAAAAGCTTAATGAAATGAAACTGGAATTGGAAGAGCGGTTTCAGGAAGAAAAAGCTGCTCTTGAAAAGCTTGAGATAGAGGTAGAATCAGCGGAAAGCCAGGTTCTTCCCCATAAAGAAAGAGTCCTGCTTGAGGAAAAACTAAATGGGGAGGACAAAAAAAGTTTAGAAAATGAACTAAATTCAATTAAAGACAAAATTGAATTTTATCGTCTTGCCAATGAACGTGAACAAAATGAATGGAAAAGACTCCAGAAGCAAAAGAAGCTTCAATTTCTTCTGTTTGAATTCATTTTACTTGGACTAGTATTCTACGGAATTTTTACGAAGCAATCCGGATTAATATTTTTCGGTATTTTTGCCGCCTTATTAACAGGAGTTTTAATGGTAAAAAGCTTCAATCGACCAAAAGGACAAGATTCCAATCCAACTTTAGATTCTTTGAAGGAAAAAGAGAAACAAGTAATCCAAAAGCTAGGTTCAGCAGAATATGCAAACTTTATGAAACTTCAGGAGCAATTACTTCTGGATAATCGGCGGAAGGAACAGTTACAAGGGTTGCAAATGCGACTTGAGCAGCAGAATGACCAATATGATAAGGTAATCTCCAAATTTGAAGCCTGGGAAATTGAATCGGCAAAATATAAGGAAAATCTTTTTACCCTTGCCAGCCAACTGAAGATTCCTGAATATATCGCCATGGCGCATTTACGCGAGACTTTCGGGCTTATTGAACAATATAAAACGCTATGGAGAGAAAAGAGCCATCTGCAAGAGCGTGTTTCACAAATCAAGGCAAAACAATTATCCATAGAGAATAGTCTTGAATTATTTGCAAATCGTTATTTATCGGAAGTTCATATGGATCTGCATAAAAAAGGCTATGCACTCAGAGAGAAATTAAAGGTTGAAAATGAGAAAAAGATAATGAGTCAAGAGAGACTAGCAAAACTCCTGGATTTAGAGAATGAATTAACACAAAAGAAACGGGAACAGTTGCACTTAAAAGAAGAAATTACAAAGCTTTTTGATGAAGCTGACGCCAGCAATGAACAGCAATACTACGAACTGGGGGTAAAAGCTGAAAAACAAGCGAAGTTTAAAGAAAGATTAAAGGATATTCAAAAGCAGCTTCAGTTTTCAATAATTACTGAACCCGAGCGTGAGAGCTTTTTACACCTTCATAATATTGAAGAAATGGTAGTGGAACAGCAAAAAGAAGCCATCCGTTTAAAAGAAAGACTGACAGCACTGCAAGAGGAAGATGCCTCTATAAAATATGAGATTCAGGTCCTCGAAGAGGGTGGTATTTATTCTGAGCTTCTTCATCAATTTAAACAGAAAAAATATGAACTGGAAGAATTGGCAAAGGAATGGTCTGTTTATTGCCTTGCTCAAGATATTCTGGCTAAGACGGTTGAAAAGTATAAAAATACATACCTGCCAAGAATGCTGTCTAAAGCGGAGGAGTATTTGTTTTTTTTAACAGAGGGGAGATACCATCGAATTCATCTTCAAAAGTCGGGGACTGGCTTTTTAATTGAAAGGCAGGACTACACGATTTTTGAGGCAAATGAACTTAGCCAAGCGACTACCGAACAAGTCTATGTTTCGATAAGGCTTGCCTTGGCCACCACACTTTATGAAAAATATCGTTTTCCGATCATCATTGATGATAGCTTTGTAAATTTTGATGCAAGAAGAACACAAAAAATCATCGAACTATTAAAGAGTTTAAAACAAAATCAAATTTTATTTTTTACCTGCCATACCCATTTGCTTTCGAATTTCTCACATGAAAATATTCTCTTGCTAAATAAAGGGATTGTAGAAATTCCTTCATAGGGTGATAGACCAATATGTTATACTAGGTTTCATAGGAAGGGGCGTTGGAATACAATGGGTAAAGGAATTCTATATTATAATGTCGGTGACCAGGTTGAATTGTTTTTACTGATTAAAAGCGCCACGAAAGGGACGGCTAGTAATGGCAAGCCTTTTTTGACGCTTATTTTGCAAGACCAAAGCGGGGAAATTGAGGCTAAACTTTGGGATGCTGGTGAAGAAGATGAGAAAAACTATGCACCTCAAAATATCGTAAAAATACTTGGGGAACTTCAAAATTATCGTGGTAAAAGTCAGTTGAAAATTAGACAAATTCGCAAATCAGGACCAAATGATCATGTTAAGCTTGATGACTTTCTTGAGGCTGCACCACTAAGTCAAGATGAAATGTCTAGCAAACTGACTCAATATATTTTTGATATGAAAAATCCTAATATCCAAAGAATCACCAGACATTTAATTAAAAAGCACCAAGACGCTTTTTTAGTCTATCCGGCGGCAACAAAAAATCATCACGAGTTTGTTTCCGGTCTGGCCTACCATGTTGTCAGTATGCTCGATTTGGCCAAGGCTATATCCTCCTTGTATCCTAGTCTTGATCGGGACCTTCTTTATGCAGGGGTTATTTTACACGATATGGGGAAAGTTTTAGAACTTTCTGGACCAATCTCAACGAAGTATACGATTGAAGGAAATCTCCTTGGCCATATTACCATCATGGTGAATGAAATTGGCAAAGCTGCCGAAGAATTAGGAATTTCCGGGGAGGAAGTATTAATCCTTCAGCATCTTGTTCTTAGTCATCATGGAAAAGCTGAATGGGGCAGCCCGAAACCTCCGCTCATTAAAGAAGCAGAGATTCTTCATTATATAGATAATTTGGACGCAAAAATGAACATGCTTGACCGTGCGCTTGAAAGAGTAAAGCCGGGGGAATTTACAGAGCGAATTTTTGCCTTGGATAACCGCTCTTTTTATAAGCCAGTGTTTCATAAATAAAAGATAGCCCAATTGGGTTATCTTTTTTATTTGGATAAGAATAAATTCTGGAAATCCGAATACATTGTATTAAAAACATGGACAACCAATCGTGGAGGGAGTATTAAATATGTCTATTCCTATTTGGGTATTTGCAGTGGTAGCAGGAATCGTAATCAGTGCTTTAATGGCTATTAAGACCGGCAGGGAGGAACACCAGCTGGAAATGGAGAGTATTGAAAAGGAAGGGGAAATCTATCTAGAGCGCCTGGAAAAAGAAAAGGAACGGCGTGAAGGAGAAAAAGCGGCAGGAGTATAAGAAAAAGAAAGAGTGACTCACAAAAGTGGTCACTCTTCTTTTGTATCATTTAATATTATTGCTGTGGTGCAGCAGTTGTTGTTTCCGGTTTAAGAGCGTCTTTAAGGTCTTTATCACTAACAGTTACATCTGCAGCTTTTAATTCATTCTGCATTGCTTTATTAATGTCATCATTTGTTAATTTTGAGGATTTTACTTGATATTCAAGTTCTTTCTTCATTTGATCAAATGATTTTTTCTTTTTCTTGTCTGTAACTTGGATAATATGATAGCCAAACTGTGATTTAACCGGGTCACTAATTTCATTAATCTTTAGGGCATATGCTGCTTTTTCAAAGGCAGGATCCATTTTTCCGGTGCCAAACCAGCCTAAATCGCCGCCGTTTTGAGCGGAACCTGGGTCTTGTGAGTATTTCTTAGCCAGGTCTTCGAATTTTTCGCCGGCATCTAATTTTTTCTTAACCTCTTTTGCGGTTTTTTCATCGTTCACAAGGATATGACGTGCCTTAATTTCAGGCTGATATTTAGCGTAGGCATCTTTTAATTCTTTGTCAGTGACTTTGACATCTTTCATGGCCGCCTTTTCCTGCATCATGCCAACCTTCATGGTTTTCTTTAAGTCAGCTTCACTTTTATATCCATATTGTGCAAGTGCAGCCTCAAAATTAGACCCAAGCTGTTCTTTTAATTGTGCAACTTTGGCGTCCAATTCTTTGTTTGTAACGTTGTATTTCTTTGCAAGAACTTTTTCATAAACTAACTGCTGCAGAGCTTGATTCCCAATCTTGTCTTTCATGGCTTGATAAAGCTCTTCTTTTGTTACGTCTCCGACCTTGCTTTTTGCTACGGTATCAGATGACCCCGATTGATTACATGCACTTAATGCAATAACCCCGCCGGCTAACGTAAGGGCTAATAACCATTTTTTCACGATGAACCTCTCCTAAACAGTAAATTCTTGTGGCACACATAACTTGACCACAACCTATACTATAACATAAAAGGGAATAACAGCAAAAATTTAAGCCATGGAAGTTGGGCTTTTATCAGAAATTTTCATCGAGCCTAGTCGAAATGAGCATAGCCTGAATAGGATATCGTAATCGGCATGAAGGAGGGAAACATATGACAGGTGCAGCTGGTGGATACGGTGGAGGATTTGCGTTAATCGTTGTCCTTTTCATCTTATTAATTATCATTGGAGCGGCTTGGGTTTATTAAAAGCCAAAATTAAAAGCGATGAGATGTCTCATCGCTTTACTGTTTATGACGAATTTACTTACTCGTCATGCTGGAGATAAAAGAGTACTATGTATACAAAATCTCCACGTATGACGATACAAGTAAAATGGTAATGAGGACATTTATGGTCCGGAATACCTTATGCTGCCGATCTTCTGGAATTTCCTTTTGAATACAAAGGGAATTAGTCATTTTATTTACATAAAACAGGATAAAGATAGCAAAGACAATAAAAATGGAGATCATCAACGATTCCCTCCTTGTTGTTCATCAGTATACTCTTATTACAATATCAAAAAAAGTTAGAAAAAGATAGTCTAAAAGAGTGAAAGAAAAAAAGCCTTTGATATTTGAAACATAATTAAGCTAAAATGCTGTAAAGCCATAAAATAAAAAATTGTTTACCTTCTGGCAGAAAAGGTAAATAATGAACTTAAAAGTATTGATTTGGAATGAGGTAAATCCAGTGGAGAATCACGAATTACTAAATAAAATTCAGTTGCTTGAATATCATCAAAGACTTCTTCTAACATTAATCAACAATCCTAAACAGGATTTTTACAGGATGATCATTGAAAAAGGCCTTTCAGAGCAAGAAGTAAGGGAATTCATGCAAATTTGTGACGAATTGAGCATAAAAATGGAAGAACAAAAAGCGGAAGGATTTATTTATTTTCAACCGCTTTTTACCGAGTTTTTATATTTATTACCTGAAAAATTAGATAGTAAAGATGTAATTCGGGCTTGCTCTTCCCAGGGACTTTATTTACCGCTTATGAAGGAATTGAATAAATACATATACGCTGATTAGACTAGTTCTTGTTCTGATTTTGCTTTTCTTAGTTTGCCGTCTTGCTCCGTAAATTCACTTTCAATATTATGGAAAGAACGTTCGAAAATTTCCATGAAATCATCCCCGTAAATATTTCGAACAATTGCCATCATTTCAATAATATCGGGAAATTTCCCATACAAATCGCGTAGCGGTAGGGCACCTGTATATACGGCATTGCTGTTCGGTTCATATGTCTCCATCAATTGAAGCAAGATCTTTTCCCCTTCGACCGTTAGCTGGATATAGGTATTCCGTTTGTCGTTTTCCTTTTTCGAGAATTTGAGTAATCCTCTTTCTTCTAACTTCTTTGAAAAATTAAACGCTGTGGAGACATGCATAACTCCGAATTTTGCCACATCGGAAATGGAGGCACCGTTTAGATGATAGGCAATCCAAAGAATATGATGTTCATTAATATTTAAATCAAAAGGTTTTATCCACTGTTGCCAATCCTTCTCAATTGACTTCCACAAAGCTTTACTTAATTGAGCAATCCGCTGGCTAAAAAGCATCGCTTCTTTCATAGAATATTGTTTCTCTGACATCCCCAATTTCACCTACTTTTATATTTCTCTATTATCATTATGCCAATAAAATAAAAATTAATAAAGATATAAATTTACAAAATCTTTAGAAATTACAACAATGTTTCTAATTTTTTGATAATTTTTTTTAAAAAAAGGGTACGAAATAATTCTTATCCCTATTTTACGTGTTTTGTGGATTAATTCCAACCTTTTGAATATTCTATTTCTTAAAAAGTTTTTCCAGTAAGTTGATTACTATGTAGATAGAAAGCACAATACAATTGACAGATTATAGCGAGAACCATAAATATTATATAAAGAAAAGAACCCTTTGGGTTCTTTTCTAAATCGCAATCAAAAAATTATTTTTGAATAACAGACGGTGATGCCAATTTTGTTCTTTTTACAACTGATTGAGCAATTGGGAATAAAATCACCATAGCAACAGTATTTACAACAGTTGCAGGTAAAACAACTGCAGCAAAAAGTCCAACAAAAGGCCCAGGCAATCCAACAATTACTAAAGCAGACGATAAAAAGACAGTTCCAGATACTAATGTACCAAGGGCTGTTAAAACAGCAGCACTAATAACGGAATTCCGGAATTGCTTTAAAGCTGTAAATAAGCCAAAGAACACAGAAGCAGTGACAAGTTTGTCAATAATATTTGGAATTTGACCTCCTGGGAAACCAGTCGTTAATGCAGAAATAATTCCAGTAACAATGGCTAAAAGAAATACATTCTTAAACTCAGGAAATAGAATAATTCCTAAAAACATCATTAATAACATCATGTCCGGCTTCATGCCTAAAAATATTGGCGGAATCACCGCGTGTAAAACAGCCCCTATCCCTACTAGTAAAGCTAAAGCAACCAGATTCTTTGTATTCATTTCTCAACTCTCCTCTTCTAATCTCTGCTATTGGTTTCTCCTGCAGTGCACTCATTGCCTGCAGCGAAAAACTTGAAATCATTATACCACATTATCATTAAAATGATAAAGAAATAATTTTCAGAGAATTAAAAAATCAAAGGTGATTTTTGATTCCAGACGCCATTTCCTGCAGGATCGCAGGTGTGTAATCACTCTGGTTATTTTTCCATACCGCACCAAAACCATCACCTTTGCCATAGCGCGGAATTAAATGCATATGATAGTGGAATACTGTTTGTCCTGCTTGTTCGCCATTATTATTCACCGTATTTAACCCAACAGGTTCAAATTCCTGCTTTAAGGCCCTAGCAATTTCCGGGACAACTTCAAAGAGGTTTCGTGCAATTTCAGGTGTTAACTCGAATAAATTTTCTTTATGTATTTTCGGTATTATGAGAGTATGACCCTTTGTGACTTGGCTAATATCTAAAAAAGCCAGTACATGTTCGTTCTCAAATACTTTCGCGGACGGGATTTCACCATTAACAATTTTGCAAAAAATACAATCGCTCATTTTTCGCACAACCTTTCCAATATGTTTGTCTTATTTTACCATGGTGGGGGAGCAATACAAAAGAAAAGAGCAGAATCCGTATAGGATTCCGCCCTCTCGAAGGGGAATTGCTTCAATTGGAACGTTCATTTAGGAGTGTTCTTTGATAAACACCTCATTTGACCTTAGAGTGTTTTTATAAAGAATCATCATTGTTCAAGCTGACCATCCCCTATGTTGTTTTTATATGTTTTCCCAACTTATAAAAACAGGAAGCGATCTGCGGTAAACACCTCATTTGTTAGTTTATTTGTGAATAAACCTTGGTGTTATGAACTCAAAATGGTTACATGCACATTGTACAAAACAACCATCCCCTTATTTGAAACGAATAGAAGCTCACTTGTTTGAAAGGAAATTGTCTTTAACAGACACCTCATTTCAAGTTTTGATGAATTTCTTCATCGAAGTAAGTTATTTCCCCTTCGAATATTATGATAACCAGTTTGATGGCTTCTATACAAAAAAAGATAAAAAAATTGAATTTCTATTTTTATCGTGGTCAATTTGTTAAAATGAAAGGAAATATCATTCAATGGAAGGGCGTTGTACATGTCTTTATTAACGATTGAACACCTTGTCGGGGGATATACAAAAAACCCCGTTCTAAAAGATGTTTCATTTGAAGTAAAGGAAAAAGAAATCGTTGGACTTATTGGCTTAAACGGTGCCGGAAAAAGTACCACGATTAAACATATTATTGGATTAATGGAACCGAGAAGCGGTGAAATAAAAATTAAGGGTCAAATTTTTACGGAAAATAAAGAAGCATATCGAAAATTGTTTACCTTTGTTCCGGAAACCCCCATATTATATGAAGAACTTACATTGGATGAACATTTGCGGTTAACCGCTATGGCTTATGGTCTTAATGAAAAAGAGTATAAGTCGAGGGTGGCACCATTGCTTTCTGAATACCGAATGGAAAAACGTCTAAATTGGTTTCCAGCCCATTTTTCAAAAGGAATGAAGCAGAAGGTTATGATTATGTGTGCCTTTTTAGTTCAGCCCGCACTTTATATTGTCGATGAACCATTTGTGGGATTGGATCCGCTTGGTATCCAATCACTACTAGATATGATGAAAAAAATGAAAGAAAACGGGGCAGGAATTCTCATGTCGACCCATATCCTTGCCACCGCTGAGAAATATTGCGACCGGTTTGTCATCCTCCATGAGGGGAAAATCAGGGCAAAGGGGACCTTGGCTGATTTACGTAAGGAATTTTCCATGCCGGATGCGTCTTTAGATGATTTGTATATTCAATTAACAAAGGAAGAAAAATATGTTTGATGAAAAAAGTCTTTGGAATCAGCGTTTTGGACACCGGCTTAAGGATTTAGGAAGTTATCTGCGCTATATTTTTAATGGTCATCTTGTAATTGTCTTGGTATTTTTAACAGGGGGGGCCGCTTTTTATTATCAGAAATGGATTGAGAAGCTGTCGGCCGGTTTCCCCGCCGAGCTGATTATCGCTGTAATAATTGGGCTTTTTTTAACCTATAGTCCTGTTTATAATTTTTTGCTGGAAGCAGACCGGGTTTTCCTGCTGCCTCTTGAAACGCGTCTTCGGGATTATTTTTTGCGGTCGGGGATTGTCAGCCTTGTTTTCCAAGGATATATTCTCCTAATGGTTCAAGCTGTTCTGATGCCCATGTATGCCCATGTAAGTACTAATGGTTTTCATTCTTTTTTACTGTTTTATGCAGTGCTATTGATTATTAAAGCATGGAACTTAGTGGTAAGCTGGAAAATTCACTATTTTGTTCAGCCCTCGATTTACCGTTGGGACATGGTTGTGCGCTATTTTATCAATGCTGTTTTTACCTTCCTGCTATTTAAACAAGCTAATTTCGTGATCCTATTAGTTATGGTGTTGGTGATGGGATTCTACTATTGGTCGTTTCGGGCTCGGACAAGAAAGCTCGGGTTGAAATGGGACTTGCTGATTGAACAGGAAGAGAAAAGAATGGCTGCTTTTTACCGGCTTGCAAATCTGTTCACAGATGTTCCGAAGTTAAAGGATACGGTAAAAAGAAGGAGATGGCTCGATCTTTTCTTGAAGAGAATCAGTTTTATTCAAAAAAATACTTATTTATTTCTATTTTCACGGACGTTTTTGCGTTCCTCAGATTACTTAGGTCTGTTTATTCGCTTAACAGTCATTGGAGCTCTCGCCTTGTATTTTATTTCGTTTGGTTTTGGGCAAATTGGCTTGGCCGTTTTATTCCTATATTTAACCGGTTTTCAGCTGCTGCCGCTTTGGAATCATCATCAAAACAAACTCTGGGTGGATCTTTATCCGGTTGCAGCGCAAGACAAGACAAATGCTTTTCAGTCGTTATTGATGGTTATTCTGGTGCTACAGGCCTTCCTGTTTGCTTTATTTATTTTACTAAAAGGGGAAATTGTAATCGCAATGCTTGAACTCGCAGCAGGACTAGTGTTTTCATACTTGTTTGTTTACCTTTATAGTAGGAAGCGGGTAAAGGCTTGATAGGTGATGGGATGTAGTGGAAAGTATCTGGCAACGTGGAAAGTAAAAAAGACTCATTGAAAAGTATTTCAGTAAAAATGGAAAATAAATCCATTAAAATTGCAAATAAAATCCTTACTAACTCGAAATTGCTCTTTACAGGAAAATTTAAGGATCGTGTCTACCGTCAACCCAAGAAATGAAACCTTTTTAATGAGAATTTCGTAAAATACTTTAAAGGCTCATTAAAGGTTGTGTTTTCATGAATGATTACGAATTAAAGGTTTATGATGAGGTAGCGGATTGGAAATTTAAAATCACGAAACGCTCGGGTATGGTCAGTAGATTTTCGAAAAAAGCGCAGGGGAAAATTAACGGATTGATCCCTGAAAAAGTTCATCAGGTCGTCACTGAGAGCATCAAAGCAATGGTGAAAACCACATTATTTGGTTCACAAATGACTACGAATAAACTTCAAGCAAACGGTCTTTCCCTAAAAGAACGGGATGAATTAATGGGCAAGAAAACAGCAGCCTTTCAAAAAACAGCACTTATTGAGGGAGCGGGAACTGGTGCGGGCGGAATCCTACTAGGACTTGCTGACTTTCCATTGCTGCTTACAATCAAAATGAAATTTCTTTTTGAGGCAGCTTCAATTTATGGCTTTAACACAAATGAGTATGAAGAAAGGCTGTTTATTCTTCATGTTTTTCAACTGGCATTTTCAAGTGATGAGGTCCGAAGGGAAACCCTTAAGAATATCGAAAATTGGGAGGAGCGAAAGCAGGTTCTTATCGAAATGGATTGGCGCAAGTTTCAGCAGGAGTATCGTGATTACATCGATTTTGCCAAAATGCTGCAGCTCGTACCGGGAATCGGTGCTTTTGTCGGTGCCTATGCCAATAACAATCTCCTCAAGCATTTAGGTGAAACAGCAATGAATGCCTATAGGTTGCGGGTATTAAAAAAAGCCCCTGAACTATAAAAAAGGTTCAGGGGTTAACTATTACTCTTGGTTATGAATTCGAATAGCCGCTGTACCTAGTGTTTTAGCAGCAATGAGCATTGCTTTTTCATCAATATCAAATTTAGGATGATGGTGCGGAGCCGGTTTTTCGACTCCTTCCGGTTTTGCCCCGGTGAAAAAGAACGTACCCGGTACCCTTTCCAAATAATAGGCAAAATCTTCACCACCCATTTGCGGTTCCGTTTCCTCAATCATTTGGACCTCCGGAACCTCTTCAGCACAGGTAATAAGAAAATCTGTTTCCTTTGCATGATTCACAACAGCCGGATAGCCTCTTTCGTATAAGAATTCGTAACTGCTATCAGCCAGGTAACACGTTCCATGAATGATTCGATCCATTTCTTTTTCAATAAACGATCGAACATCTTCGTTAAATGTCCTCACCGTACCGACAAGCTTTACTTTATCCGCTATGACATTAAAGGCGTTTTGGGCAGTAAAAGAACCAACCGTCACAACAGCAGAATCTACCGGATTTACTTTTCTGCTGACAATTTGCTGGAGATTTATGACGAGCTGGGATGCGGTAACAATTGCATCTTTTGTTTTGTGCGGCTGGGCACCATGCCCGCCCTGACCTTGGATATCAATTTCAAACCGATCGGCTGCAGCCATGATTGGGCCTGTTCGATATTGAATTTTACCAGTAGGCTCACTAGCCCATAAATGTGTGCCAAAAATAACATCTACACCCTCTAAGCAGCCATCTTCAATCATCGAAATAGCCCCGCCCGGTGCGTATTCTTCTGCATACTGATGAATGAATACATAATTACCGGCTAATTCATCCCGAAGTTCATTTAAAGCTTTTGCGAGAAATAACAGTGTTGCTGTATGACCATCATGTCCGCATGCATGCATAACTCCGGGAACGGTTGATTTATATGGAACATCCTTTTCATCCTGGATTGGCAAGGCATCAAAATCTGCCCTTAATGCAACGGTCTTTCCTGGATTTTTTCCATAAACCTTGGCGACCACTCCATTGCTGCCGATCTTTCCTTTTACCTCAATTCCCAGTTTTTCATAAAAATCTTGAATGAATTTTGCTGTTTGATACTCTTTAAAAGATAATTCTGGATGCTGATGCAAATAACGGCGAACTGTAACCATATCATCATAGTAACCTTCCAATTTAGCAAAAAGCTTATTAAGCATGAAACCCCTCCAAGATTTTTAATTTTTAAAATAGTAACTATTTTTATACTATTTTACCACTCTTTCATAAATATGTAGAATAATTGAAAAAGAGGCCGGTTCAGCCGGCCTTTTTAAGTAGCCGATTTTCTTCCAGATACCATCCTTCCACGGGTGATTTGCCATTACGACAATGGCATCATATTTTTCATGTTTAATCCCTTCTATGATCCTTTTCATTTCATGTCTTTTCTCAAGGCTCTACCCTGTTACAATTTTTTCAAATGTATGGTGGGGAAAGGGAGCACGGGCTACGTGTGAAAATTTTCCATATTTTCAAATAACATTCAAATAATCGTTTGACCAACTGGAATTAATTGCATATACTAATAATCAAACAGATATTTGAATATAGGTGGTGAAATGATGAAACACGAAGATATATGTGAGGTAACCTGTGTCGATGAAGATAAGGTGAAACGAGTTAAGGAATCAGTTTCCAACCAAAATACATCGGCAGTATCACAAATATTTAAAGCATTATCCGATGACACCAGGATTAAAATCGCCTATGCCTTAAGTGTAGAAGACGAATTATGTGTATGCGATGTTGCCAACATCGTTGGCAGCACGACGGCTACTGCATCTCACCATTTACGACTGCTTCGTAATTTAGGGTTAGCGAAATATCGTAAAGAGGGAAAATTAGTTTTTTATTCCTTAGATGATGATCATGTCAAACAATTGATTCAAATCGCTTTTGAGCATCAAAAGGAGGTGAAAAACACATGAGTGACGCTTTAGAAAAAACACAAGAAAAAGCTGTTTACCGAGTGCAGGGATTCACCTGAGCAGGCTGTGCGACAAAGTTCGAAAAGAACGTACAACACCTGGATGGTGTTGTGAATGCGAGTGTTAATTTTGGAGCATCAAAACTTACGGTTTATGGTGAAACAACTATAGAGGAATTAGAAAAAGCAGGGGCTTTTGAGAATATAAAGGTCATTCCTGAAAAACAAAGATTTGAAGAGAAAAAAGAACCTTTCTTGAAAAGACATTCAATGGTTATTACTTCATTTGTTTTTCTGTTCATTGGATGGTTTTCAGGGCAAATCAATGGTGAAGAGAGCATCTCATCGATACTAGCGTATGCCGCTGCAATTTTAGTGGGTGGTTATCGTCTATTTATCACGGGATTCAAAAACTTATTCCGTTTAGAATTTGATATGAGAACGCTAATGACTATCGCTGTTATCGGTGCTTCAATCATTGGTGAATGGGGCGAGGGGGCAACAGTAGTCATTTTGTTTGCCATCAGTGAGGTTTTAGAGACTTACTCTATGGATAAAGCAAGAGAATCGATTCGTTCGTTAATGGATATTGCTCCAAAAGAAGCCTTAATCAGAAGAGGTAATCAAGA
Organism: Bacillus salipaludis; assembly: GCF_030938565.1. Lineage (GTDB taxonomy): Bacteria > Bacillota > Bacilli > Bacillales > Cytobacillaceae > Neobacillus > Neobacillus salipaludis_A. The sequence goes on from NZ_JAVGVR010000001.1 coordinate 1,697,267, forward strand.
GTTTGCCGTAGAAGTGGAAGATATTCGAATTGGCGATATTATGATCGTCAAGCCAGGACAGAAAATAGCCATGGATGGAATCGTAGTTAAAGGGGAATCTTCTGTAAATCAAGCTGCGATTACGGGGGAATCCGCCTATGTTTCTAAAAAGATCGATGGAGAAATATATGCTGGAACGTTAAATGTGGATGGACTACTAGAAGTCAAGGTCACGAAGCATGTGGACGATACTACCATTGCAAAGATCATACATTTGGTTGAGGAAGCACAAGCAGAAAGGGCTCCATCTCAAGCATTTGTAGATCGTTTTGCCAAGTATTACACACCAGTTATCATGTTGATTTCATTGTTGGTTGCTGTATTACCACCATTGTTATTTGATGCAGATTGGAGTAAGTGGATTTATCAGGGGTTGGCAGTGCTAGTCGTTGGATGTCCATGTGCACTTGTTATTTCTACTCCAGTATCGATTGTTACTGCCATCGGAAATGCTGCTCGAAATGGTGTCCTTATTAAAGGTGGAATTCATTTAGAAGAAATGGGTGCAATAAAAGCCATTGCCTTTGATAAGACTGGAACCTTAACATACGGAACTCCTGTTGTAACGGACTACATTTCATTGCCGAATATAGATGCTAAGGAATTGCTTACCATTATTGCAGCCCTTGAAAATGGTTCGCAACATCCGCTTGCTTCAGCCATCATGAAAAAGGCGGAAGAAGAAAAACTCCCTTATCAGAATCCTTCTGTTGAGGAATTCACCTCCATTACAGGCAAAGGGATCAAAGGAAGAATCAAGGAAAAAATGTATTATGTGGGCAGCCCGAATTTATTCGAGGAAATTTTAACAAATGGAATTCCATCTCACCACAAAGAAATGATTTCTGGGATGCAAAATCAGGGAAAAACAGTCATGGTGGCAGGAACTCCAAATGAAATATTGGGACTTTTTGCAGTGGCTGATGAAGTCAGAGGAAATAGTAAGACCGTAATTCAGAAACTTCACTCATTAGAGATTCAAAAAACCATTATGTTAACGGGTGATAACAGAGGAACAGCAGATGCGATTGGGAAACAAGTAGGAGTATCTGATATAAAGGCAGATTTGTTACCTCAAGATAAATTAACCTATATTAAAGAACTGCGAAATCAATACGACCGAGTGGCAATGGTTGGGGATGGTGTGAATGATGCACCCGCTTTGGCTGCATCCACTGTTGGTATTGCCATGGGTGGAGCTGGAACGGATACGGCATTAGAGACGGCTGATATTGCTTTAATGGCGGATGATTTAAGTAAACTTCCATTTACGTTAAAACTAAGCAGGAAAGCCTTATTTATTATCAAACAAAATATTACTTTCTCTTTAGGGATTAAAATTTTGGCCCTATTGTTAGTGATTCCTGGTTGGTTAACCCTTTGGATCGCGATTTTTGCCGATATGGGTGCAACGCTTATAGTCACGTTAAATGGGTTAAGACTTCTCCGAGTGAAAGACAAATAGCAGTGGCTTCCCATTATGTAAATGGGAAGCATTTTTTTGTGGGAGGAGATAAATGTGAATAATGGTTGGAATCGATTTATTTATAAATGTTGGTCGCCGATTTATGATCGCTTTTTTAATTCAGGGTTGTTCCTGAAGGCTAGAAAAGAAATATTTAAAGATATTTCTCTTGAAAAGGGCAGTAAAGTTCTTTTTGTAGGGGTCGGTACAGGTGCCGATATTCCATTCTTCTGGGGCAAAGGTTACGATATAACAGCGATTGATTATTCTGCTGATATGTTAAAAGTGGCAAAAGAAAAGTTTCCTGACTCTTCCGTTACTTTCCTTGAAATGGACGCACAGAAGATGGATTTTCCTGATGACTCCTTCAATTTTGTTGTCGCCAGTTTAATTCTTAGTGTAGTACCCCATCCAGAAGAATCATTGAACGAAATTATAAGGGTATTAAAGAAGAACGGTACGTTCCTAATATTTGATAAATTTGCCCCTAAGACCAAAAAAATAACTCTGAAACAAATTCTCTTACGTCCAGTGGTTAAATTACTTGGGACGGATATAGGATTAGACTTCTATGAGGTTCACAAAATTTTTGAAAATCAATACAAATTAATACAGGATAAAAATGTTATGATGAATGGAATGTATAGAAAAATCATTGGGGTTAAGAAAGGAAAAGGGAATTGAAAAAATTATTATTCTTATTAATCACTCTATTGGTGATGATTCCTACCATCGCCAGTGCACATACTGAGTTAACTTCCCCTACTCCTGCTGCGAATCAAGTGGTGAAAGAGGACCTAAAAACAATTGTCCTTACATATGAAGGAAAGATAGAATCTTTAAGTACAATGGATTTAATTAAAGACGGGCAAAAAATTTTTTTCGTTAGTGTCACGCCAAAAGATAATCAAATGATTGGCACATTATCAGCACCACTTGAAAATGGATCTTATACGATCCAATGGAGTATTGCGGGTGCACACGGTCATCCAATAAAAGGCGAAATTCCCTCTAAAGTACAAAAGGAAGTTAAAGCAGAGCAAAGGCTGAAACAAAGCAATCAGTATGGACAAATGCTCCTTTTAAAGCACATTAGCATTATTCCTGTTCTCATATTTGCCTTTATTAATGGCGTTCTTTCAAGAAAATCTATAAAATTACCTTCCTTTAATCCACGCCCTTAGATTAGAGGGGAGAGCATGATCATCTTCATTGTTTTTTATATTACTGCTGTGATGAATTTACCGTCAAGTCGGAAGGTGCATCCAAGTGGGTGGAATGGCTTTTAGGGAAAAATATCCTTTCAACCTTACAAATGCAATTTTCACCATCATTTCAATCGGTATTATTAATCGTTCTTTCGATACTATTTTTGTTACTGATTTTGTTCAGCTTCAAACAGAGGAGACCTATTATAGCAGTAACATTTGGAGTGATTTTTATCATTGCTATCTATATGGGCCTGATGCTATCACTGTCCATTTAAATTTTAGAAGTTAGATGGACGAAAGAAATAAACAATTTAGGATGTGGCAAGGTGAAACGAGCTATTTATGTGATCATCACTATGATAATTGTATCAGTATTGGCGACATGGGTACTAGGAAAATATCATTCCGAAGTTCCATTTCAAACGCGTATGCTGATTACGGCTGGAGGGGTACTCTTATCAGGCATACTGACCATTTTCATGTCGAGGAAAGATGTTGGACATGTGGAAACAAAGTTGAAGTAAAGACTGATTCTTTCAGTCTTTTTTTATGTTACTTTATTGACAATATGCTCATATGTGCATATATTGAATTTATCATATTTATAAAACAATCAGAAAGGGTATTGAATGATACAGCAACTTAAAATATAGAACGAACATGCTTGTCATAATAAATTTAAATGAGGAGAGATAGAGATGGGACATCATCACAGTCATGGGCACGATCATGGACATCACCACGGTCACGGGCATTCGCATGCCCCTGCAAATTATGGATTTGCATTTGGTTTTGGAATTATCTTGAACACGATATTTATTATTGTTGAAATTATCTACGGTATCATAGGGGATTCATTAGCATTACTAGCTGATGCAGGGCACAACATAAGTGATGTCCTGGGGTTAATAATTGCCTGGATCGCCGTTTGGCTAGGGAAAAAAGCTCCTACTAAAAAGCGGACATATGGATTTAAAAGAAGTTCCATACTAGCCGCTTTATTCAATGCAGTTTTCTTACTGGTAGCCATCGGTGCTATTGCATGGGAAGCCATACAACGTTTTTCTTCACCAGCACCAGTTGCAGGAAAAACAGTGATTATCGTAGCAATCGTAGGAATCGTGATTAATGGCTTAACAGCATTACTTTTTATGGCTGGAAGAAAAAACGATCTAAATATCCGTGGAGCTTTCTTGCATATGGCTGCTGATGCCTTAGTTTCACTTGGGGTAGTCGTTGCAGGGGTTGTTATCCTTTGGAAGGGATGGCAATGGATTGACCCTCTCGTAAGCCTTGTAATTTCCATCGTCATTTTCTTTGGCACATGGGGTTTGTTAAAAGAGTCTATTAACTTATCATTGGATGCGGTACCAGAAGGAATAGATATTCATAAGATTAAAGAATATCTAAGTGGATTACCTACAATTTTAGAAGTTCATGACCTGCATGTTTGGGGAATGAGCACGACAGAAGCTGCCTTAACGGTTCATTTAATTCGGTCTGAAATTGATGATAACGATGAACTGCTTCAAAAATTAACAAAGGAATTGCATGACCAATTTGGCATTGAACATGCGACTATCCAAATTGAAAATGGCACCTATAACTGTTCCTTACAACCTGAGGGTACGATATGACTTCTTATGCAGAGCAGCGATTTCCATTAGGATATTGCTGTTTTTTGCAAGCTAATGGAGTTTTTATAGCGGTCCTAAGGGGTGAATTGGGACTAATTAAACATACCGCTTCAGGAAAGTTCATTATGTAAGTTTTAGAATCAGAAAGAAACTAATATATAATTAGTATGAGATATTGATAATATGTAATGGAAGGAGTTAGATATGTTAGCCATAATACTAGCTGGGATTGCTCCAGGCTTAGCATTATTAAGTTATTTTTATTTAAGGGACAAGTATGAACCTGAGCCATTGTCATTGGTAATCCGTACCTTTTTATACGGTGCCTTACTAATCTTTCCAATTTCATTTTTTGAATATGTAATAGAAACAGAAAACCTTATCACAGCCAAAACTGATACCGTTTTGTTTTCTTCTGGAATACTTGAGGAAGTTTTAAAATGGTTGGTTCTTTATTTTATTGCCTATCGGAACGCAGAATTTGATGAACCTTTTGATGGGATTGTTTATGGGACATCCGTCGCTTTGGGGTTTGCAACTGCTGAGAATATTGTATATTTAATGACAAATGGGGTAGAAATCGCTCTTAACCGAGCTTTGTTACCTGTACCTAGCCATGCATTATTTGGGGTTATGATGGGGTTTTACATGAGTAAAGCAAAATTTACAAAAGGAAAGAAACTATTCTGGATCTTTATATCGTTAATGGTTCCTTCCGTATTGCATGGAGTATTTAATTATTTATTATTAAATGAAGATTCATGGGTAATGACGATGATTCCATTTATGATTTTCTTATGGTTGTTAGGAATGAAAAAAGTACGAAGGGCAGAATTTCTTAGTATGAACCATTTTAATAAGCAGTAAAGCATAGAAAAGGGCTGATTTTAAACTAAGTTTTATGGAAGGTTAATTATATTGTAAAACTTTGTTCATAGGTTATTAATAATTAATGGGTAAAATAAATCATGCAACTAGGACAATTTGCAAACTTTTCAACCAACCCCTTCTTTAAAGATTCGGTTTTCACCGAATCTTTTTTATTTTAGCAAGCTTTGAAATCAATGCCCTCGTCTAAGCATACAGCTATTAGCATATGTTGAAATGTAAAGGTTTTAAAGAGGGGGAACTGAATGATTGAAGAAATAAAGGTAAGTTCATATGTAGCATTGCTTATTTTTGCTGCGCTGTATCTTGGTGGAAGTTCAATCCAATTCATGTTCCTTTTCTTTAAAAGAAATACTATGTCTTTACAGATTCTTTGTGGAGGATTCTTATTAGGATTATTTACATTTGAATTACTTCCAGAGGCATTTAGCCGTTTTAATATAATAGGTATTTTAACAGGAATTTCAATAGGTATTTTTATTATGATTTTAATGGAAGTTCTCTTGCATAAAAATCGATTTCTTCATAAGTTCCATGAAGATACGATGTATTTGTTATTCCTTGCTTTACTCATCCATAGTATACCGACGGGAATGACTTTTGGCATGAGCTTACACGCAGGACAAGCGATAAATTATGGTTTATTGCTTGCTTTTATCCTCCACAATATCCCAGAAGGTATGATAATTATGGCATCAATTCCCTTTACTAAAGATAAAAATAAATTATTCATCATTTTTTGTATCGCTCTTTCCATTATGATCGGAATCAATATTTTTATGGGTTTAAATATGAGAATGGATTCAATAAAGTGGAATACAGTCATAATGGGGATATCCATCGGAACAATTGGGTATGTCGCGTTCTATGAATTGCTTTGGAAAAAATCGAAAAATCTCCCCAAAGGGAAAGTAGTTCTATTTGTTGTCATAGGAATGGTAGGTATGCATTTTTTCTTGCGTTTTCTTCCTTCTCACCACTAATTATACTTGAACCAGTGGAAGCGAGTAGTGATTAGAATAAACGAATGGTACTGTGAAAAACTAGGAGGGTAGGAAAATTACAAGGAGGAATTTTTTTGACTCACTTCACAGACCATCATCATACGGGAGAGACAGTATCTGAAACAGGAACTTACATTTGTTCTACTGGTGAAAAAAAAGAACTTCATCAGGGGAATACATTTCCAGAATGCCCATCCACGGGAGGCTCTACAACCTGGACTCATGCAAGTCATACTCATAGAACTGGAGAAACGGTTATGGAATCAGGACATTATATAGATGCAGACGGAGAACATGTAGCCCTTAAACAAGGTGAAAAATTTCCACGTTGTCCTTCCACAGGGGAATCAGTTACATGGACGCATGAACAACAATAGATAGAAACGAAAACAGTCCAAATTTTTATATAGTTGGACTGTTTTCGTTTTACAACCATTTTTGGATTTGACAATATGTACATATGGACATATATTGAGGTTGGCATATTACATTAAAAATAAGGAAGGGTTGTAAATGAATCCGGAAGAAGAGGGGAAAAAGAAGATTAGCTGCTTAAATGAAGAAACACTTTTTATTGTTTCTCAGACGTTCAAAGCACTATCGGATAACACAAGAATTAAAATTCTTTATTTGCTGTCTCAAAAGGAATGTTCAGTAAATGAAATTGCTGAGGTTTTAGAACTTCACCAATCTACTGTTTCCCATCAATTGAGTTTTTTGAAAAATTTACGGCTTGTAAAGTTTAGAAGAGAAGGGACAACGGTTTTCTATTCAAATGACGACCAGCACATTATTAACCTCTTACAACAAGCGATTGATCATGCTTGTCACGATTAGTGTTTTTTTAAAAGGAGAGTTTTACATTTCACATAGTCATCATCACGGTCATGATCATGACCACGGAGATGTATTCTATACTCATGCACCGATTGGAAAAATGAAACTTGCTTTTTTCCTTACCTTAATCATTCTCACGCTACAATCCAAATGGAAAACGAGGAGCACCCTCATGATGAATCTGCGGTTTGCTCTACTACTGGACATCAACATGAACACCAACATTAAGAACGATTTAATTACTAGACAAAAAGGCGAATTCTATTAGGGAATTGCTGTTTTTTATAGGTGAGAAGAGACTATTATACCTAACATGTCAACTCCTTATTTTGAGTCAAGTCATCCTATCTTTCAGCTTTCATATGCAGTCGTGCTTTTATTAAATTTACAAGTTGATAAAAAGAAACGGGGGAGTTTGTCAATCCGTTATGGCTTACGTGTGGTGGTTGTACCCTATGTAGTTCTTGTACCATAATAATAAAATTAATTTAACCTTGCCATGTAATGGCAAGGTTTTTTGCTCAAACGATTGTAACTTGTAGCAATAAATCTATCAAATATTTTTATGCTCTGAAAAGCTTGAGCGAAAAGGGATTGAAAATATGAAATTAATTCACAAATGTAGCATAATTGAAAAAGAGGCCGGTTCAGCCGGGCCTCTTTCATTCTTAAATTAAAAACATTGCTACTATTGTTGTGACAACTAAACCTACTAACACAGGGATAAGGTTTCGTCTTGCCAGTTCAAACGGGTCAACATTACAAATGGCAGCAGCAGGGATTAGCGCCCACGGGACAAGGGTTCCGCCCCCTACCCAAATGGCCGCAATTTGCCCAAGAGCAGTAAGCGTTGCTGCACCTTTGCCAATTGCGATTGCAAACAGATGAGCTTTTGCAACTTTTAACTATGGAAATTTTTATTGGAAAAAGGGGAGGTTTAATACAACGTTCAATTCAAAATCCGACCTTGTACCTTTTGTTCTATGGGTAATGGTTAATTCCACACAATCGAAAATAAAATGTAAGAGTTCATTCTGGAATGGAGGTTCTAATGATTCAAGCGTTTCCAACACACTTCCGATTTTACTTTGGAATTCGGCAACATTAATCGAAAAAGGGATATCTTTTGCCTCAGATTGTTTTTGTATCCCGACTATCTTGACTTGGATATCCTCCATTTGCTGGACATATTGATTGTTTTTGCTCTGGTATATATCTTGGTCGATAATGCCTCTCTCCGCATAGTCATCATAAAGGCGAAGACGAAGTTTTTTTAGTTTTTCTAATCGCTTTTGGAGTTCTTCAACTGCTAATAATGAATGATCTTCCTGTTTCGGAACAGAAACATTTTCCTGGATTTTTTCCAAAAGAAGTTTTTCATCTAATTCTTCAAAGTTTTCTAAAATATCGATTATTCGTTTCAGAACACGTTCATAAGAAATATTTCCTTGGCAACAGGAGAGCATATAAAGGGCGTAGGATTTTTTTTCACCCTTGACATTGGTATAATAACTTTTCGTATGTTTTTTAGTCATATTCTTTCCACAGACAGAACACTTTACCAATTTGCTTAAAGGATGAATTCTTTTATAGAGATAGGGGTCATGTTTTACTTTAATGGATTGGATCCGTTCCTGAGCGCTTTTGAATAGTTCCTCATCAATCAAATGGTCATCCATTTCAGCAACCGTCCACTGCTCTTTAGGTTGCAGCTTTACTTTATTTCCCTTTAATTTAGTTTTGCCGAAGATCGAAAATCCTGCATACTTTTCATTAGTTAAAAGTCTTTTGACGGTTGTTTTCAGCCATTGTTTTCCTCCAGGAGAAGGAATTTGCTGTTGATTTAGCAAATCAGCTATTCGCTGATAACCAAAACCATCTTCTGTATACCATTTGAAAATTTGTTCAACGATCTCTTTTTCGCCTTCTTTTGGAATAAGTGTTTTAGTTTTGGCATCCAATTGAAATCCATAGGGAATAGGCCCACCTATAAAAAAACCTCTTTCAGCTGCAGCCTTTCTTCCAGATAACATCCTTCCACGGATGATTTGCCATTCTTCATGGAATAAAAAGAGTTCCATCCGTAACATTCGAAGGTCATTTTCATCTGTGCAATTGATAACGCGGTCAGGCGTAATGATAAGAATCTCATTTTGGGTCAAAAGTTCATATAAAATACCAGCATCCTTTTGGCTGCCACGGCTTAAACGGGAAATGTCTTTTACCACAATGGCATCATATTTTTCTTGTTTAATCCCCTCTATGATCCTTTTCATTTCATGTCTTTTTTCAAGGCTGGAGCCAGTAACAATTTCTTCAAATGTATGGTATGGAAAGGGAGCATCCTTTAAAAAGTTTCGCATGAGTATCCGTTGTGCTTGTAGGGTATCTTCATTGGTTAATTTCTCTAGCTTTAAATCTTGACGGCTTTTCCTTAGGTACAAGGCTGCGAAGTTTACTTTCCTTGGAAGTCTCATACACTTTCTCCTTCCTTAGCTAGTACCACTATACATAAACCATTAGCGAAATAAAGATAATAATAGCTTCATCAAAAATGTGGACTTGCAAGATTTCCTTTTTATAAGGACTATAACTTTGTTAATAATTTATTCTTTAATTCTTAAATTTTTCAGCAAAATATTTTTTCTTTTCATACAATGGGAAGTATATAGAACTTCCAATTTACTACTCTTTTTCCATTGAGCGAAATTATTAGCTATGTCGAATCCAATTATTTCTTTTTTACTATGGAATAGTTTTAAGTGATTCTGCTTTCTTCCAAAAGTTTCATAATGCGTAATATCATTTAAGGATGTAAAAAAAATTGGTTTCGGAAAATTAATTCCAAATGGTTCTAATGAATACAAATCATTTAAGAAGGTGTCTGTTACGTCATTAATAGATAATTCAAAGCAATAGGTAATAAGTGGATCTCTAATTTCTTGTTTCTTCGCGATTTCTTGTATAACTTTCCGAAATTCACCTATTTTATTTGAATCAGGAGTAATGGAAAATCCAGCGGCGGCTTGATGCCCACCAAATTTTAATAAGTGATCACCACATTCTTTAATGGCAGAAACGATGGAAAAATCAGTTCCATTCACACTTCTTGCAGAGCCCACTCCATCTTTTGAGATGACAATGGTAGGTTTGCGAAATGTTTCTACAATCTTCCCAGCTAATATGCCAATAATTCCATGATGAAATGAACCATTGACAACAATGACCTGATCCTTATGTAATTGGTTTTCCTCGATTGTATCCAATGCGATTTTAAAGGAAAGTTGTGTCATTTCTTTTCTTTTCTCATTTAGATAAATTACTTTATTCACCATTTCCTTTGTTAAATTTTTCATTAACAACAATTTCACGGCAATATTTGGATCCGAAATTCTTCCACAAGCATTAAAAATAGGTCCGAATGTAAATCCAACTGTTGAACTATCGACTTTTGAGATGTGCAATAAATCTTTAAGATGCTTAATCAAAGGGATAGGATGATTCTCAAGCTTTCTTAATCCAAGCGAGCAAATAATTCTGTTCTCATCCACCATCATTAAATCCGCAATCGTTCCAAGAGTAGCTAATTCAATTGCCTCACTCATAACTGCATCTGTTCTTCGCCCAATTCGTTCATACAAAGCTTGTGAAACCTTTAAAGCTACACCTGCTCCTGATAAAGAAGGAAAAGGGTAAGTATTATCTACCCGTCTTGGGTTTATGAAAGCATAACAGGATGGATGTGGTCCCAAAACTTCGTGATGATCGGTTACAATTACTTCAACTCCCCGTTGTTTTGCAACTTTCATTGCTTCATGAGCACTTGAACCATTGTCCTCAGTAATAAGTAAACTTACATCAGTTGGTAATTCAAAAACTGCGTTTGCTGTTAATCCATATCCTTCTTTCCTTAATGGAAGGCGAAAAGATACTTTTCCATTTAAATGAACAAGAATTTTATATAGAAGCGTCGTGCTTGTGATGCCATCAGTGTCATAGTCACCGAAAATAAAAATATGTTCCTTTTGATACAATGCTTTTATAATCCGTTGTACAGCCAAATTCATATCGTTTAACAAAAAGGGGGAGTACATTTTATCTATATTTGGTACCAAGAAGTTGATCATTTGTTCTTCTTTTTTATATCCATTAAGCCATAGATAATGAATAAGACGGGGATCTAAATCGAACATACGTGAACAGTAATAAAAATATCCTCTTTTAGGATGGCTCTCATAAGGGATATCTATTGGTTTCCAATGCATGATTACAGCAACCTTTCGTTATGGAAGGTAAAACCAAATATAATGCTTTCCATAATAGACCTCTAATAAAGGCAAAACATCCTCAACTACATTGTCACTCTGATAATAGCTACGAATATAAGGAAGTAGAGATTTTTTCTCGCGTTTTTTAATTCTTCGATTATAAAAACTAATTGGTACAGGAAAAGCCTTACAATCATTAATCGTTCCTTTTGTTACAACATAATAAAGTTCAATAGGTTCGTCCCAAGCTTTGTTAAAAATGGTTCCAGGATAGAATAAGTAACCTTGAGATTTGTAAAATTGAAGTTTACGTTTTAATTCTAAGAGGTTTGTCTCACCTATTTGATCCATGATATTTGCTAAAGTAATATTGTTCATATGTGATTATCCTTTCGAAAATTTTCATTAAAAATAAGATAGGAGTAGTCCTATCTTATCCAAATTACAGTTCGTTATTCATTTTTATAAATAGTTGTTCATTTACGTGAATAATATTTTTATTAAGACATACCATATTAGTACTAGTTCTTATTTTTATTCGTTAGAAACCAATTGATCCCGTGCTCAAGGGAAGAAACCAGATACTCAGCTGCTTCTGGATTTTGGTTTTCTAATAACGCAAGTTCTTTTGTTGCTCTGTTGAGTCGGAGTGAGGTTTCGCTCAAAACCTCATCATCTGATTCAACAGGCAATAGCATTAATTCTTTTTGTAATGTTTCGAGTAACGATAGGGGAATTGTTTCCGTTTTGCCCGTTTCTAAATTACTAAGATAACCCGCAGAAACATCTAATCGTTTTGCAAATTCATTTAATGTAATCCCTTTCTGTGTCCTAATGGTTCGAATTCGTTGTCCGATGTTTTGCAACAAATTAATACTTCTCTCCTTTATTCTAATGTCACATGTTATGAAATAGTGGTATGTCCCAGAACTTAGATATTTCTTATATAATATTATTTACTTTAATTTTACAACATATTCTGAATATTTGTAAAAGGGATAACGTTTTGTAATTATAGATGATCCTAAGGTATGTCCTTTTCACCAATGAGGGACGAGAATACTTAATGGTATACGAGTTTATGACGCTGATGATGTAGGAGAGGGGATTGGAATGGATTTTAAGTGGAATCTATAAAAAAGATAGAAAAAGTAACATTCTATTCTTAAAATAACTCGTGCGTATCTGAAAAATCAGGTACGCTTTCTTATTTTAGCATATTACCATATTAATATACTATTTTACTAATATAGTAAAATTTGGTAAAAAACAATTGACAAACCTAATTTATCCACGTAAAATCACATTAAGTTGCTATATTGTTAAGAATATTCAAAAAATATTTTTAAAACTTAATAGCTTATACGGGGAGCATGTTAAAAGAAGCGATTTATAAGAAAGTGTTTGTGGTCGTGGAAATTTTTTTAGATGGAAGGAGTTTTTACAGAATCAAAAAAGGATTGGGCATTATCCTTGATGTTTACTAAAAATAAGACAAGGTGTGTGGTGGATAAGTGTCAAAAGCTTTAAGACTGTACCAATTTAGCCGAAAAGTACATAAATGGGCTGGCTTAATTTTATCTATTTTTTTTATGTTCATAGCAGTCACAGGACTCTTGCTGGTTTACATGATCCCACTAGGAGTGGCTGATGAATTAAAAACGGGAAAGGAGGCTAGTCCAAGTCAAGCGATAACTATGGATAAAGTTGTTTCCATTGCTACGTCTCAAGGGCTCCCAGGTGTGAAATCGGTTGAAGATATCTTTAGAATAGAATATAGACCTGGTTTAAATATTTATCAGGTTCGATTCAATAACAGTCAAGATGTTCAAATCGATGCAAGTACGGGAAAAGTTTTATCTACAAATCCAGATTACTCAACTTTCATTATAACTTTACATGATGGTACCTTATTTGGTGATTGGTATAGATACAGTATCCTAACAATGACTGGTTTATCCTTAATCCTGCTTTCATTCTCAGGGTATTATATGGTGGGCTATCCACTTTATAAGCGTTTAAAGGCGAGAAAAAAAGCAATTAGTTTAGAAAATATCTCCACGAAACAATAAAAAATACCAATGTGTAACCCAAGTTAACAAAAACACTTTAAAAGAAAGAAGGAAATAAAATTTGTTGCTTGTCCTACAAATATCCAATCCAAATTATTAAAAAATTCATTTAATAAATTGGAAAGGAGATGAAGTATAAGATGAGTAGCCAGGAATTTAAGCGCTTTGCCTCAGAGCTTGTAGGTGAAGAGGTAGAAGTAATCACTACCAATGGAACATATACAGGAACACTTGAATATGTTGGCAGCGACAGTTTAATTTTGATAACTAGAATTAGAGGTAGAAGAGTAAGATTAGCTATTCGAATCGCTCTAATTGTTGCGCTTTTCAGTTTATTGACAGGTCGTAGGTTTACTTTTTAATCAAAAATTCAATTAATTAAGTAAAATAGTTGCCACATTATTATGGGCAGCTATTTTTTTATCCCAGCCTATGACAAACCGAAATAGTCGTTTGGTTATGTCTCTTTACCTAATACATTTTATGGATTTTTGCGCTTTTCTTGCAATGAAGGTGGAGAAGAAAGGTAGTCCCTTTGCGAATTTTACTTGAATTGAAATCTTTCCATGATGTTGATTGACTATCCCATATCTTTTATCTAATCCTGTCAAGTCCTTTCACTATGGTCCTGGAGAATTGCTGTTAGGGGTGCTTTTAGTATTTAATAATGAAGTACGTCCTACATAAAAAATATTTATCATTATCATTCAAAAGATGAATATATAAAAATAAAGATATGCATCCCTTCCTTGACTGCTTTTTTGCTACCTTTTTTAAAAGGTAGTTGTATCAAGATTTGGTAGATACTGTAAATAAAGAAGCTCAAAAGAAACAATAATTTTTTTAGATAATAAACAAGCCCTTAACCAAAAATGCGTTAAGGGTCTTTTGATGGTTTATTATCAAGGTTTTAATGGGTTGAAACGTGATGTTTAAAAACAGATAAGTCCACTTACTTATTTTTGGTCCCGAATAAATTTAACAGCATTTAAACCAATCATCTGTGCAGCTAAAGCTGTGTTTCCATCAGGCATTATTGGCGAAATGGAGAGATCGGCGACTTTCAGATTTTCAGTACCAAATACATTCAGAAATCCATCCACAACTCCTTCTTCAATGCTTCTTCCCATCCTACATTGTCCACCGTAATGATTGAGTACGTTATAGGATGCCTTGGCAAAATTAGCAAGTTGAGCTCGCTTTTCTTTTGTGTCTTTTAAATTGAAAATATCTTCCGAAGGATATACAACCTTATAAATCCCTTCTGGGTCTAATTTACGCGCCCTTTTAATGATATTAAAAGTTTCAATATAGTGGTCCACCATGAAGTCTAAATCCTCTTGGTTTGCCAATGGATTAAAGTCAACAGATGGATATGCTTCAGGATCGCTATGTGCTGCCAAAATGGTCCCTTTGCTTCTTGGATTTAGATTTACAATTCCAATACTCATGATATTACTTGGTTTATTTTCGTTAAAATCCCAGTTGTTTATCAAGACATCCTGAACGGGAACAAATCTTGGGAATATGTTTCCCAATAGTTGAAGACGACGTCCTGCTCTCTGTCCTGTATTATCATCTCTTTTAAAGGCACCTAATGGGATTGGTTGATCGGGATCAGATGACATTACCATTAAAAGGCGTGTTGTTTCCACTTCTATTCCTATACCCACTGCATAATGTGTTTGAAAATTGTACCCTACATTGGGACTTTCAACTAATGTGGTTATACCTGCTCTATCTAAGTCGGACGTTTTACCAATTCCAGAGCGGTTCAAAATGACCGAGGAAAAATTTCCCGCAGAAACGATAATGCCTTTTGATACAAAAGCTCTCTGGGATTTGCCGTTTCTGACGAATTCAACTCCCACAGCTCTTTGTATTTCCCCATCTTGTTCAAATAAAATTTTATTTACGGTAGATTTTGCGATTACTGCAAGTTTCCTTTGACCAACTCCAAACTCATCAGGGGCGAATTCGTCACATTGTGTCACAATAAATTCGTTTAAATATCCAGTTGCAGTTGAAGAACGTACAAATTTTCTTGGCTCCAATTCTTCTTGAGTAAATTGTGATTTAATAAAAGTACAGTCTCTTATACCAGTATTATAGTCTTCTACTATCGGAATTTTTAAGACATCTGATGTTGCTTTGGCTAAAATAGTAGTAAGCCCATCCTTAGGCGTGATCTGTTGTCTTATAAAGATGGGACCATCGAATCCCCTCTCATCTGGGGTTTGTGTGTTACCCGTATAGGTTTCATTTTCAATAAATAATTCGCGGACATTATTGTAACTCCATTGGTTTCCTGCTAGGCTAGCCCATTCATCATAAAGGTTCCTGCTTCCTCTTACAGCAAGCATTGCATTGTGCTCAGAACTCCCTCCAATAAGTCTTCCACCTGATAATAGGAGTTGACGACCGATAGTTTGTTCTAATTTTGAAAGGATATTAAATGAGAATCTATTATCTGAGGATAAAGTAAGTGCAGTTCCTCCATTAGGACTGCTCATTTCTTCTGTCATATTTGTCCCTGGTTCAAGAACAAGTACAGATGTGGTTTTATCATCTGATAACTCATTGGCAATCACACCTCCCGCTGTTCCAGCACCGATTACAATATAATCAAAAGTATTTCATGCGGACATTTCATTATTCCCCTCTCATAATCCACACAAATCTAATTTTCAGCCTTATTTTATATGTATGAAGAATATCCATCTTTGTGTGTTTATCCTTGTGTCCATCAATTTTTGGGTGGGATTTCCCTTAATTTGGTGATTGGAGAATCACATTATGAAACGAATAGTGCTAGCGAATACCTAGGGAGCTTCGATTTAACAAGCGGTGAAAATTGAATTTACATAATTAAATGCAGGAGTTGTTCCGCAGCCTAAAACAGGAAGTAACCGTAATTTTTTGGGGATTATGATTTTTAAGGATATTGTTCTCTGCTTGTTAGAAACCGCATTAGTTATCAGCCATATTATTTATTTTTTTAGACTGATAAACCCGAGGGAAATAATAAAACTCCAATTGACAATCAATATCAATGAAAATACAATAGTTTTAGATGAAATTGAAATTCGTTATCAATTGTGACTTCACAAGGGGGATCCTCTATGGGCAAAAATCTATTACTTAAATTATCTATCCTTCTATTAATATTAGGATTTGGGGTACATACTTCTGTATCAGCGGCTGGAAATTCCAGTGAGGATATAAAGAAAGCTGAAGTTTCAATTGATAAAGCCATCGACTATGCTTCTAAAGGGAATCTTTCAGAAGCACAAAAGGCGTATGATCAATTTAATAAAACCTGGAGAGAAATTGAAGAAGGGATTAAAGCTGATTCCGCGACTGCCTACCGAGACATCGAATCAAATATGGGGCAGGTTGTTTATGCGTTAACCCTAAAAAAACAGGATCAAGTTTTACAAGCTTTAAAAGGTTTAAAAGCTGTAAATGAAAAGTTTGCAAGTGGGGGTTACCCAAAAGAGGCAGGCTTTAAGAAAGAGGATATTTCTTTAGATGATTTTATCGTGCTTCTCCAAGAGACAAAAAAGGAAATTAACGAACAAAATCAAACTGAAGCACTAGATGATATAAAAAAGGCAAGTAGCAGCTGGTTGAGCGTAGAAGGAGTAGTTGTTGCACAATCTGCCTCAGTTTATAGTGATTCCGAAAGGGATTTGGTTACGATTCAAGCCATGCTTTCTGCAAATCCATCAAATTTTAAAGATGCAAATAAAACCGTCGATAACATGATAAAATACTTAACCCCTTTAGCTGATAAATCAGAGTACACTTATTGGGATGCATCAATGATTCTAATTCGTGAAGGTTTAGAAGCATTGCTTGTTGTTATAGCCCTTATGTCTTTTGTAAAAAAATCAGGTGAGGGAAAGGGAAAAGGCTGGATTTGGACTGGGGTTTTATCGGGTCTTGGCGTTAGTGTGATTCTTGCAGTCATTGTTAAATTCGTCATTTCTTCTGGAGCGTTTGGTAACAATAATGCTCTAATCGCTGGTTGGACAGGGGTTTTTGCAGCAGTCATGCTATTGTATATGAGTTATTGGCTTCATAGTCAATCTAACATCGCTGATTGGAATCGGTATATTCGTGAAAAAAGCCAAACAGCATTAACCACAGGTAAACTTGTTTCTTTAGGGGTTCTTGCCTTTCTTGCGGTATTCCGAGAAGGAACAGAAACAGTATTGTTTTATATCGGAATGGCGAGCCAGATAAAACTTCAGGCATTACTGTTGGGTTTTCTTATTGGAGCTGCAATTTTGGGAATCTTAGCTTATCTAATGATATTTGTCGGATTAAAATTGCCACTTCGTCCATTCTTTATGGTATCAAGTCTAATTGTATTTTACCTGTGTATTAAGTTTACAGGTATGGGGATTCACAGCCTACAATTATCTGGCTTAATCCCAACAACGAATTCTCAAAGCATCCCAAGTATTGACTTTTTTGCACTATACCCATCTTGGGAAAGTACAATACCACAAGTAATTCTAGTACTAGGTGCAGTAATTATACTTTTATCAAAAAAATTTAAAAATCAAAAACATAATGCTGTGAACAATAATCACAATGAAAGTAGGAAACTATCATGAAAAAATTAACATCAATGGTTTTAGCAGTTGGTCTAGGGAGTGCACTAGTATTATCTGGTTGTAGTTCAACTGATAATAAAGTTTCTGATGGTGTAAATAAAATGTTGGATACAACAGGACAGTTATCAAAAGCAATCGATAGTGGGGACCAAGCAAAAGTAAAAGAAGTTGGACCAAAATTAGAAGATCAGTGGTCTTCGTTTGAAGACGATGTGAAAAAGGATAATAAAGACCTTTATGCAAAAGTAGAAAAATATCTAGATCCGACGATTGCTGGTTCAGAAGCAAAAACTCTTGATAAAGAGGCGTTGGGCACTTTGAATGATCAATTAACTGATGCCTTGAAAGAATTAAAGGAAAAAACCAAATAATTAATTTAAAACACCGACTAAATTTTAGATGTCGGTGTTTTATTTAATTCAATGATACTATTCCACATAGAATCACTCATTTTGTTAGTTTGGGGATTCCAAATAATTTAATAAGGAGGGTTTATAATGCAGAAGGAAAATTCAGCGGCAATCGTAGATATTTTAAAAGTCTTAAGCAATGATACCAGGTCAAGCAGTTACTTTCGACGTTGAGCAAGGACAACGTGGAGCACAAGCAACTAACGTGCGTAAAGCTTAATTTAGAAACATTTAACAGGCTCTATTTTTAGGGTCTGTTTTTTAATGATAGGGAGTACGAAAGAAACCGATATTGGAAAGAGACTGTTAGTTTGTAGAGAAATATCCGATGAAGTTCTTTCGTACCTGTTTTTGTAAACGCCTTAAGACACCAGTGGTAATCTTTTTTAAATTTTAAATGCTATTTTATGAAACTCAGGAACTGTTATGAACTGATAATCATTTTTCTGAAGATATTGAATGAGTTTATTCAAAGATGCCACAGTATGATCCCGAGGACCACAACCGTATAGATCACCATCATGCATCACAATAAGACTATTTTTTTGTAATCCAGCAATGACATGCAACTGTACGGCAAAAGGTGAGTCCTCACACCAATCCTGACTATCTACATTCCATAATACAGAAGTCATTCCCCATTTTTTTATAATAGCCTCGGTATCATTATCAATTGCGCCATAGGGAGCACGAAACAGATTTGGGGAAATTCCTATTAACTTTTTTATCTGATCATTTGTTGAATGAATTTCACTCCGTAATTGACTTTCAGAAAGAGTCGATATATCAGGATGACTCCAAGTATGATTTCCAATTACATGTCCTTCCGAGTGAATGCGGTTTATTATGTTTGGGAATTTTTTCGCTTCAGAACCGACGACAAAGAATGTGGCAAGAATGTGATTTCGTTTTAGAATATCCAAAATATAAAATGTATAAGGTGAAGGTCCATCATCAAAGGTCAAGGCAACATATTTAGGTGAATTTTTGTCCATTTTGGAAACCCCTTTCTTTTGTAAATTAATTACAATGAAGTGCAATCTGAAGGAGCATTTTTCCTTTTATTTCCTTTCGATATTGTTACCTTAGTATATGGGGGGTGTATAAAAACTGAACAAATATTGCAATAAACTTTAGTAATAAGATTCATAAGCAGTTGATTTTTAAAATGCTTACATTGAACCTGTAACAGTTTTTCTCAACAACTAATAAATCCGTTACAAGTTGAAGGAAATAAAATACCGACCTTAAGCCTTCCCGTATTTAGTTATTGAATATTTAACCTTAGGTGGAATGTGTATATAAACCTTTTCATACAAATTAAATGGACATCTATTAAGGAGGAAGAAATATTGACAAATGAAAAATTAAATATCGGAATTATCTTAGGAAGCACTCGTCAAGGTCGAGTTAGTCCTCAAGTAGGAGAATGGCTAAAAGGAATTGCTGACCAACGTGGAGATGCAAATTATGAAATCGTGGATATTTCTGATTTCCAATTACCGTTTTTAGGAACAACCGATGGGACTGAACCTGGAATTGCTGCTTGGAATAAAAAGCTTTTCAGCTTGGATGGATTCGTATTCATTGTTCAAGAATACAATCACAGTATTACAGGAGCACTAAAAAATGCACTTGATTATGCTCGTGAAGCTTGGAATAACAAGGCGGCAGGTATCGTAAGCTACGGGGGAACTGGTGGAGCTCGTGCAGCTGAACATTTACGTGGAATCTGTGCAGAATTACTTATAGCGGATGTGAAAGTTCACCCAACTTTATCTTTATTTACTGATTTTGAAAACTTTAAGACCTTTAAACCAGCCGCAATACATCTTAAAAATGTCAATTTAATGCTTGATCAAGTTTTAGCCTGGAGTGGTGCTTTAAAAACCTTGAGAAAATAGTTAAATTGATAAGTAGACTGTGACCCAAATATCAGGCGAAAAAAAAGTGTCTAATATTTTTTGAATCTAGTTAGTTATGAACATTTTGCACAGTGTTTTCAACAAAAATAAGACTTGTGAACTGTTGCACTTCAACTAACGGGTGCTTGAGTAGGATGGATTGCTGCGGCGATCCTTTTTTTGTTGTACTACGGGGTAGGTTATTGGATGAAGGAAATCGACGCATTAATGTAGAAATATTTACCAAACAAAATGGAGGGTGTTAAGAATTTGGGAGGAAAAATCCAGAATTTTAGAAAATCCATATTTTTGTCAACAACTCCAAAATCCGTTGCCTTTTTAAAATGCCTGCAAAGTTTTGCTTGTAAAAAGAATTCCTTCCAAATGATCAAATTCATGCTGGAATATAATCGAATCCATACCTCCCATCTCACGGAATATCCTTTCACCAAAGATTGATAAATAGGAAATCCTTATTATGAGGTAGCGCGGAACTATCCCTATAATCCCTGGGAGAGAGATACATCCTTCGCCAGATGGTAATGAGTTGGGTGTTGGATCAAGTATATAAAAATTTGGATTGATTAAAATTTCTGTTCCTGTTGTAAATCGAGCAACAAAAGCCCGTTTTGATACGCCGACTTGCGGTAAGGAAATTCCTAATACATGTGGCGAATTTTCCACGAACGTTTTCATTTCATTCAAAAGTGGAGTTACACTATAAATGTGTTCAACATCAATTGCTTTTTGAAACAAAATTGGGTTTGGAAATGTAAGAATGGAAAACATTTCATCACCTTTCGTCCGAGTTAAATATTTTTACATTTTTTGAAATATTTTAAAAAAGCCATTTATAAAATATATTCGAACGGAAGAAAAAAATAATAGGAAATCAAATTGACAATAAACATTATTAAAAACCTGTATCGATTTATAAATCAATACAGGTTTTTAATGGTTAGTAATTCTTTAGTGAAACAAAGGGTTGCGCGGCAGCCTTCTTTTTTATTGAAATAAAGTGGCAGGATAGTTGAAGAAGGGGAACCTATCCACTTTATAGAATGAAAAGTGTTAAATACTTTTTAGAACAGGGAGAAATAAGATGAAATACAAGGACTTAGCAAAGCATTTTACTGAAAACTTTGAAGAGTATAAGACGATATTACAGGAACATATTGAATTCAACGATGAAATCTTAAATCACGTATTCTTTGGTGAATGCAACGATTATTTTATTGAACTCATAGGTAAAGAGAAGGAAATACAGAAAATTAAAGAGTTGTTTGCTTTTTTTGAACAAATGGCAACTCAGGGAGATGATGATGTTAAAGAATTATTAAGTGTTGCTATTCTTGCACGACTTGGCGACTCCAAGAAATTGCTACAAGCTGCATATAAGTATATGGGTGACGAAACAAGGAAGGCTTCAGATGAAATTGAAAAGTATTGGGGTAGATATTGAACTAACGGGTGCAAGAGTTGAAGATCTGAGCTGTCATTTTGACAGCTTTTCTTTTTGTCCTAACGGGGCAGGATAGTTGAACAAGACTTTGGAAATGTATGGTAAAATATATGGTGAATGATAAATGTGGAGAGTGGTATTAATGAAGGTACTGTTGGAGTTAATACGAATAGTGTTTTTATTTGTATTTTTCGGAGGAATTATAGGTGCCTTTATAAATTTTGTGTACTCAAAATTTGGAACGAACATAGACACCTATGGCTGGATGGGGCTAATGGCGATTCTTATTTTATTTTTTGTACTGTATAGGAATAAATATCAATTTAGTGGATGGTATACAGGTAAAGGACGAGTTAAACTCTCCGCAAAAGTATCAAAAGTGCTTATTTCCATTTCAATAATATTAATGTTGTTACCTCCGATTCTAAATTTCTTCTTTAGCTAACGGTGCGATTGTTCAAAAAGGGCAGTCGCTTTTCTTGTTCCGCTAACTGGCAGGTAAGTTGAACAAAAATGAAAAAAAGACAAAAAAATTCCTCATAAAATATGCCTTTTTATCGTGGAATTGTTGTAAAAATGAAAAGGAGAAAAGCACCCATTTGAGTGCTTTCCATATTAATCCTATTTACTTACTGAACAAGCCTTTTACACCCTTATAAATTAAGACTAGCGAGAATACTAGAACTGTTAGAATGCCAAGGATATTTGTAACTGGTGAAACACTTTCAAGAAATGAATCAGCTAACGGAACTTTTATAAGTGCAAAACCAGATAAAATTGTAGCAAGGAATAATAAAATCCGATTATCCATTACTTCCTCCTCCTTCCTATGTGATTAATAAATCATATGTCATTATTGTTACAAATATGTCAAAATTGAAACAATAGTTACATGTTATCGGAAAAGAAAAATACATTCTGGTATTCAAAAATGATTCTTCAGCTAATGGTTGCAAGAGTTAAAGATTGGGATTGCTGTGGCGATCCCATTTTTTCTTATTCCACTAATGGGGCAGGTTACTTTAAGAAGGTCAATTCGTTATAATAAAAAATATACTTATAAATTCAGAGGGTGATTAGTATTAATATTGACTTTTTAACAAACCATCCCGATAAAATCAATGAAGTTTCTGAAATGGTTTTTAAGGAGTTTGTAGTAAAAACTGGTAGCCGTAAGAAATTTGAAGATGTTGTTAATCACTTTTCAAATACAAAGAACAATACGTTTCCAATAACTCTTATTGCATTAGAGAACGGGAAATGTTTAGGAACAGTATCTATTTTTGATAACGATTTAGCGATAAGAGATATGTATAAACCTTGGCTTGCATCTTTATATACCAAGCCTGAACATCGTGGTAGAGGTGTAGGGGAAAAGTTAGTAGCCAAAACCATAGATGTAGTCAAAGAATTAGGATTTAATGAACTTTATTTAAGAACAGAAGATGCATCAAACTATTATAGAAGTAGAGGATGGACTTATCTTGAAACTGTTTCTGATGATAAATACGAAAAAATTGATGTGTTTAAAATACAGTGTATTTAATTTAATTAACCATTATTTGTGAAAAATTGTACTTAAACTATCGGGTGCTAGAGTTTAAGAAAGGGTTGCAGCGGCAGCATCTTTTTTCTTGTTGAGCTAATAACGGGGCAGGATAGAGAAAAATGATTTATATTAAAATAGATATTTTTAATAAAAGTAGAGGGAGAGAACTTTTATGTTTTCTAATGAAGAAAGAGATTCTATTTATAAAGTTATTTATAACAGGAGAGATATTCGAAGTTTTTTGTCAACTCCTATCCCCGAAAACACGCTACATAAAATATTAAACGCAGCCCATCATGCACCTTCAGTGGGATTTATGCAACCTTGGAACTTTATTTTAATTTCCTCTGACGAAGTTAAAGAAAAATTAGCTTGGGCTGCAGAAAAAGAAAGACAGGCATTAGCTATCCATTATGATGGGGAAAAAGAAATGAAATTTCTTGATTTAAAAATTGAGGGTTTAAAAGAAGCTCCTATAACTATTTGTGTAACATGCGACCCTACAAGAGGAGGCTCCCATGTATTAGGACGAAATTCAATTCCTGAAACAGATATTTTATCAACAGCCTGCGCTATTCAAAATATGTGGTTAGCATCTTGTGCTGAAGGATTGGCGATGGGATGGGTAAGTTTTTATAAAAAGAATGATATTCGAGATATTTTAGAAATACCACCACATATTGACCCTATTGCTCTTATATCTATTGGTTATACTAATGACTACCCAGAAAAACCTATTTTGGAATTAGCTAAATGGGAAAAAAGACGTTCTTTAGAACATCTTATTTTTGAAAATAAATGGGGAAGAAACTAAAGGTTTATTAAAGTAACGGGTGCTATTGTTGAAGAATAGGGGGCTGCTTCGGCAGCCCTTTCCTTGTTCCAATAAATGGAAGGTTAATGGAATAACTTCCCTTTTGTTGGTTATGTTAAATAATAAAAAGGACTTTAATATGATAGGACTTACTATTGCAATAATTGCGTTTAATTTTATCACATTCAAGACAAATAAACGACTAACGAATAATCAAATCTTTCACATTTAGGCATTTACTATTGCTTTCCAACAAATCTTCGATTTGTATATAGATATGAAATATCATGGTTACTGGTATTTCACCAAAAATGTTGATTGGAACGCATTGCCTGCTCATACCGTTTTAATTCCTCCTGTTAACATGATGTTTTTAAATTGGTTTCCTTTTAATTCCTCAATTGTGAAAAAAATTATGTATATTTTTGTTTTTGTAATAAGTATTTTAATTTATGAATCAGTAACTTTACTTCCCGAACCTTGGGGGTACTTCCATTATGGCTGGTGGAAATTATGGCACGCAGCTATAATCGATCCGATACTTTTGTTTATCTTATTAGGGTATTACAAATTGGTATGTAAAGCAGAAAAAAATCTTATTATTAAAGAAAAATAATTAAATAATATAAAAGTCCCTCTTGAACAAACGGGTGCGTTACTTGAAGATTGGGCTGCCATAATTGGCGGCTTTTTTGTTGTTCAACTAAAGGGGCAGGTTAATAAGATACCTTCCATTTGTTTAATTGTGTACCTGCTCATGTTATAATGAGGAACTTAGGATAATTACGACTTTTACTCATAATTGAACGGATGCCAAGAAAAGCCTCCGACTAGCGATAAAAAATGGGGGTGTAAGAGAATGAATAAACGATGGACAATTGGTAAAATTAAAGAATTTGTTGAGAACAATTCGGAAAGTAAGTTGCTAACGACGGAATACCACGGTTTTTCTCAAAAGTTACTGTTTAAATGTGCGTGTGGTAGCAACTTTGAAAAAACATTTACGAAATTTAAAAATAATAACCAACGTAAATGTGACGTGTGCCAACCGCTAAAAGCGTCACGCTAAACGTATATAACGGGTGCGTTAATCCAATTAGGATTAACGCACTTTTTATTGAACTCCTTATTGAACAAACGGGGGCAGTTTAGTTACAGATCAACTAAAATAAAAAAACAAAGGAAGTTAATGAGTCCCCTTTGCTTTTTCTGAAGAATGTTGGGCATATGAAATTAGATTAATTAAACCAACAAACCCTCTAATGTATAATTTTAATAAAAAAATTCCAATAAAGGAATGGTACCATTTCCATCCTTTTTTGTAATTAATGGTTCTTGTAAAACGTTCCATTAAAGCTTCCAAAATAACTTGTGGTGTAGTAAATAAAAATGTTTTCAATATTATTTCACTTAACTTTTTTGTTTTTTGAGTGGACTGATAGTACCAAACAGTAATTAACGGACACAAAATACTATCGTATAAAAAGCTCCCTTTCGTAAATTTACGTTCATTTTTCAGCCTAACTGGATACTCTAAACGGTCTTTTGAAACAAGGTAGTTATCTAAAGGTGTATTGAAAAAAGAACTTAATAAGAAAATGATTAACTGTTCTTTTATTGGTTTTTTTAATAATGTAGGGAAAAGAAGTACCAATCCTAACAACCATAGGAATTTTAGTATTTTTCGGTCTGTCATTAAGAACATTCTCCTTTAATATTATAGTTTGTATTTTTCATCTTTTTATAACGATAATTTGTTGAAGAATGTAGGTGTTTTATCATATTTGTGAAGTGTTTCACTTAAAGTAAACCAGCTAATAGTTTGTCAACATTTTTCAATAAAAACATAAAACTTTTTATGTTATACTAAAATGCGCATGACAAACAACCCTCCTAGATTTGACTTTTGGAGGGTTTTGTATTGTTTGGTTTTATTTATAAATTAAGCGATATCTTGGAAAGTAGTGTTGGTTTTTAATAGTGCGTAAATCCAGTGTAAGAGCTTATTTGCACAAGCGATTACAGCTACTTTATAAAGTTTTCCTTCTTCGCGTTTCTTATCATAGAACTCTCTTAACCTCTTGTTGCGTGGAATGATTTCTTTGGTTGTTTTCTTTTTACGACAATCACGAATAGCGCATTTTACAGCCAAATATAAGGCACGCCTTAGCCTACTTGACCCTCTTTTTGTTATTCTGTTTACGGTTCCCTTGAACCTTCCAGACTCAAAGATACTAGGGTCAATTCCGGCAAAGGCTACAAGTTTTTTAGGGTGATTAAACCGATCAATCTCACCGATTTCGGAAATAATCATTGCCGCGATTTTTTCTCCGATACCAGGGATTGATTGGATAATCTTATATTCTATAAGTTCTTTTGCTAAAGCATCTATCTCAGCTTGAAACGAAGATAGGTGTCTTTGGTATTCTAAAAGCATATTGATATACATTTTTAGGGTTAAAATATGGCTTTGATATAAAGTCCTCTGAAAAGGATTCCTAGCTGCCGCATCTATAAGTTCCTTTGCCTTGGTATTTGCCCATTTGCGAGAGCGACTTTTACAGTGCTCTTTGATTCTAACTGTTATCGTTTCTTCTCCTGCTTCTAAGACATCGTTAGATGTAGGATAATCTAATAAAGTTAGTAAAGAAACACCAGAATATAAATCCCCAAAAACACCTACATATTCAGGGAAAACCTGATCAAGAACTGCTTGAAATTGTAGTTTGGCTTGTACATATATTCCTGTTATGTTTTCGTGTTGTCTTGTAAGATTACGAAGGTTTAAGACATGTATTCCACGTTTTTTATAGGGCTCTAAATCCTCTTTATAGTACAACTCACAGAGATGATTAGCATCGATTTTATCTGTCTTTACTTTTCGTAAACTTGAGCTCTTGGCTCGATAGGAGACAAGAGGATTTATAATTATTAATAAGTAATCTCTGTCCTCAAAATACTGAACAACGGGTGTATGATAATGCCCTGTAGCTTCAAGAACAATTGGAGGTTTAACCCCTGTTGAGTTCTCAATTTCTCTAAGAAATTGATGTAAAGTATCTAATCCCTCAAGTTTATGTGAAACTTTAAAACTACTTTTGTATGGTTTTTTCTTATCCAAGAAAGCTTGAACCTGACTTTCACCTTTTGCTATATCCAGACCAACGACTGGATTCATCGATAAATCTCCTCCTCCAATAATTAAATCACCGGTACCCCTAATTCCTTCTTGCAGTATCATAGCTTCGCTTGTTATACGAGATCTATGTCCCAACCAGCCAAATCATGTTTAAGCAAGTAGGGGGCGAACGGTTTACTTGACGGGTTCTAAGTCCCACGGGTGCTTACGTTCTACCCCGGCTACCGTTATAATAAAACCAAATAAAAATTGGTCAACCAGAAATATCTGGCTGACCTTATAATACGAACGGGTGCTTATGTTATCAAGTGTTGATTATGATTTTTAGGGGGGGACAAAAATGAATAATATAAAAGCTAGCCATTATATTAACATAGAACATATAGCTAGTGGATTTGACGATTTTAGAATTAGTGTCGATTTCGATGGAAATCTTATTTTATTAACAGAAAAAGATGCAAAAGGTAAGTATTTGCATAAGATATATCATTTTTTAAATCAAGAAATAAATGAAATCAATGTTCCTTTGGTAAAGGAAGCATTTGATTTTGCTCAACCTCTTGAAGAGAATTGGTTAATGGTTAGTGCAAGAACCGACGAAGAAGAAGGGTATTTGAGGAACGCCACTTTGTTTGACATTCAAGGAAATGTATTGAAGACCTTTTCGTTTGATGATGCAATTCAAGATGTACAAACCACAAAAAATTCAGATATATGGGTAAGTTATTTCGATGAAAATATGGATTCAGGTTTAAGATGTTTTGATAAAGAAGGATTACAAACATTTAATTATCATGATTTTGTGATACAAACAGGGAGAAAGGTTCCTTTCATAGACGATTGTTATGCTTTAAATGTAACTTCAGAAAGTACAATTATATATTATTATTATGACTTTCCACTTGTAAAATTAAATAAGACAGGCTATGAAATTTTCCCTAATATACCCATAAAAGGAAGTCATGCGTTTGCTAACCTGAACGATTTTGTTTTGTTTAGTCATGGTTATGATGATAGAGCAGTGGTGTATTTGTATTCTTTAAGGGACAAACAAAGAAAGACATTTCAAACCGTCGATCAGAATGGAGAAGAACTGAAATATGAATACGCCGTTGGCAGAGGAAGCAAATTGTTCTTAGTTAAGGGGAGGAATGTTTACTTAATAAATATGGAAGATGAAAAGTTTGTGAAGGAAAATATTTAAAGTAACGGGTGTAAGAGTTGAAGGAATATAGCTGCTTCGGCAGCTTTTTGCTTGTTCCACTACTTTCTTGATAAACAAATAACATCGTAATTTTCTATCTTGAACTTTAAGATCCAGCTGCCTTTTGGGACGGCTTTTCTTATTGAAGTAAAGGGGCAGGTTAGTTGAATAAGATAATCGCAAATTTTTAAAGACTATTTAGAAAAATGGAACATTTAAACGCATAAAGGATAATTACCAAAATAGGGAGAATTAGTAAATAAGAATGCTATTTTTTATAGGGGGTTACAATGAAAAAGACTTTCTTATTTTTTATTCTTTTTGTTTTAATTTTGGTTGGATGTAGTAATGAACAGATTCTTCTTTCTGGGGAAAGCAAAAACTGGAAAGGGAAATATTTAGCTAATATCGACGGTAATAATGAGAACGGTAGTTATGAGTTTCATTTCAAGAAAGGAAATAGCAAAACAAACTTTAAGAATATCGAAGTTAATATAAATAACGGTAAAACTGTTATAAGGGATGAAAATTTTAAAGGTACAACAATTTCTACCCCTAAATCTTGTAGAGGATGTTCCGTAACCTCTAAGGATAAACCGATAAAGGTATTAATTAAATGGAATGGCGAAAATGCGGAAACTTTTTATTTAAAGTAATATAAAAAATTTTGTTCAACTACCATTATGTTTAGGTAACATCAAGCAATCATCAAGGGATTATTACAAGGATGTTATCAAAAACTTAGTTGCAAATGGTGCTGAAGGAATTATATTAGGGTGTACGGAAATTGGATTATTAGTCAAACAAGAGGATTCAGAAGTCCCTTTATTCGATACAACAGAAATACATGCAATTGAATCAGTTAATAAAATATTAGAAAATTAAGTAGTATATGCAACATTCAATAATAACTATCATGAAATTTTATTAAACAAACGGGTGCAAGAATTGAAGAAAAGCAATGCATTTTCGCATTGCTTTTTTGTGCCCCTTTTTAAAAATACTTCCTATAAAGCTCTTGCCTTAAACTCCCACTTAACTGTGCATATATTCTCGTAGTCTCACTTTTCTCATGACCTAATAAACTCTGTATGACTTCAAGAGGGGCACCATTATTTAACATGTGAGTAGCATAGCTGTGCCTCAGTTGGTGTGGATGGATCGTTTTATTTATGCCTGATCTTTTTGAAATTCGCTTGATGATATATCTCATTTGGGCAATACTCATTTGATGCGGATACCGTTCGGTAACAAAAATGGCGGTATCGCCATCCTGGCGTTGTTCAAGGTATCTTTTAAGCCAAATTTCACAGCGGATATTAAAATAAACTTCTCTTTCTTTATCTCCTTTTCCCCTAACAATAGCGGATCGGTTTGACCAATTAATTCTACTCCTTTGCAATGTAACAATTTCTCCTATGCGGCATCCAGTAGAAAACATGAATTCAAACAATGCCTTTTCCAATGGGCTGGTACAAGCCTCACGCAAATATTCAATTTCAATTTCTGTTAAAAACTTAGGAATTCGTTTCCCTGCTTTAGGTTCCTTTATTTTTACAGCTGGATTTTTTGAAACATGTCCTTCTTCATGTGACCAACGAAAAAATGATTTCATAAAACGTATTCGGTGAGATAAACTTGAAGGTTTTAAGGTTTCGCTCGAATTTGCCAGATATTCTTTTAGTTGAACAGTGGATATAGCATCAATTTTAACATCCTTGAAATATCGAATAAGTAATGTGGATTGAAGTTTATATGCTGTAAGTGTTTGTGGTGAGAACCCTTCAATTCGTTTATCGGATTCATACGTTTCCCATGCCTTTGACAATAACAAAATACATCTCTCCCTAAAATTTCTTTTTTAGAGGAATTATTGACTTGATTCTCGAAATTGAAACGGGAGAGACTATTCAACTATCGGGGCAGTTTACTTCAAGAAGAGAGAGAAGAAGAAATTACCAGTTTTTTATTCTTCTTCTAAAGTAAAAGGATCAATTATTTTTCTTTCATGAGAAGATAACACGATATTCGTTGAGGGTGTACCGTATTGCATTGAATCATCAATAAATTGTTCTAAACTCTCTACAGAATACGTTGCTAATTTGACAATATAACTTATTGCTCCTGCTACTCTGTAACACTCAAGTACATCTGGATGGTTATGGCAAAAGTTTGATAATGCTTTACAATCCTTTGATTCAAATAATACAATTGCGCAAATAGGACGGTTCATTTTTTTTAGAGCGACATGTGCATGATAACCTTCAATAATTTGTTGCTCCTCTAGTTTACGTACACGCTCAATTACCGACGGAGAGGATAAATGAACAACTTCTGCCAATTCCTTCATTGAAATTTTTGCATTTAACTGTAATATCCTAACGATTTTTTTATCAATTTCATCCATATGTTCTCTCACCTTTTTTTATTAAATAGACTAACCTAAATTCTTAATAAATTAAAGATGAATAGCCTAATAACCTTTTTAAACTTATGTAAGAGTTGTTTTTACTTTTATAAAATAAGGGAATAAGGAGGAGAATTAATGATATGAAAAAAATTTTATTATTGTTGGCTAATGGCTTTGAAGCAGTAGAAGCAAGTGTATTTACAGATGTGCTAGGTTGGAATAAATGGGAGGGAGACGGTTCAACTGAGGTCGTGACAGTTGGTCTTCGGAATAAATTAACTTGTACATGGAATTTTACTGTCACACCCGAAAAAACGGTCAATAATATTCAATTAGATGAATTTGATGCACTTGCTATTCCAGGAGGATTTGAAGAAGCTGGTTTTTACGAAGATGCCTTCAGTACGCCATTTTTAAATGTTATCCAACATTTTCATACAAAGCAGAAGCCGATTGCTAGTATCTGTGTTGCATCATTAGCACTTGGCAAAAGTGGAATTCTTACGGGTAAAAAAGCCACCACATACAATCATCCAACGAGTAAACGAAAAGATCAGTTAAAGAATTTCGGTGCAGTTGTACAAAATGATTTAATTGTTCAGGATGGAAATATTATTACATCTTCAAATCCAGGTACAGCTTTTGATGTTGCATTTTTATTACTCGAAAAGCTAACATCTAAAGAGAACGCAGATCATGTAAAAGAGCTTATGGGATTTTAAGAACAATTGTGAAATATTGTACTTACACTTACGTGTGCTATAGTTTCATAACAAATGGGCTGTTTTGGGCAGTCCTTTTTTGTGCGACGGGCAGTCGCATGGAGTGTTGATCTGTCGACACTCTTCTTTTCATTATCTGACAGAGACGTCATCTCGGTGAAACGACTGGTTGATGATGATGATACTGAATCCCAGATGGTGAAAGTCCATCTCCGAGGAGACTGACCTAGCTCGGGAAGCTTAATCTAGGGCAATACCGTGAGGTATTGTCTGAAGGAGATGCGGTAAGTCGAGAGACCCGTAGGCAACTAGATAGACCCTAATGCAATAAGTGTGAAGCACGGCGGCGGGATAAGTTGGCGACTCTTCGAAAAGTGAGGAAGCCCGCTAAAGGGGCATTTTCTTTAGAAGTCAGAGCGAGAAAATGTGACTTATAACGTGGTGGTGCAGGGTATGTCTAGAAGGGAAATGCGATAACCCCGTGAGGTCTCCACCTTACCAAACAGGCAGGGTTCTAGTCTATAAGGGTAATCCGAAATGACGAGGAACGGGTGGAGAAGTCAGACGTTCTCATAGTACGGAAGTAATTCGATGACCATAACATCGAGTGAACGGAAGGGGAACGACCTATGGCTCCAAGCCATTAACTAGGTGTAATGTAAACAATCATGTTACTGCGGTAAAACCGTTTGAATGTACATCAAGGAAAGGCGTGGAATACGCAATGAATCAAGAGTGGAAGTTTAAATTACACAGTGTATATGGGCAGATATTGTTTGACCGAAAATTAACCCAAAGCTTCGAACAAGTTAAAGCAAACAAAGGGGCAGGAGGAATCGACGGAGAAACAATTGAAAGTTATGATGCCAAATTACAAGAAAACATCATGGAACTTCTAAACAAATTGAGAGCAAAGACTTACCAAGCTCAACCAGTCAGAAGAGTATACATACCAAAGAAGAATGGAAAGAAACGTCCTTTAGGTATTCCAACTATCGGGGACCGCATAGTTCAACAAAGTATTGTAAATGTACTACAGCCAAAATTTGAAGATTTGTTGTTTCATAACTGGTCGGTTGGATACAGACCGAATCGAGGGGTACAAAGAGCCCTGCAAATAATCCTCTGGAATATTGAACAAGGATATAACCATATTTACGATTGTGATATAAAAGGTTTCTTTGACAATATACCCCATAATAAACTGATTGGGGTTTTAAAGAAATATGTGTCAGACCGTACGGTCCTGAGTTTGGTTGAACAATGGTTAAAGGCTGGGCACATGGAAGAGGGGAAACTTATCCATTCTGACTATGGCACACCTCAAGGCGGCGTCATCTCACCACTACTTGCAAATGTATACCTTAATGAACTTGACTGGGAGTGGGACTTGAATGGTATTCGATTTGTCAGATATGCAGATGATTTCTTGTTATTTGCTAAATCAAACGAAGAAATCAAGAAGGCGGCTACCTTAACTAAGAATAAGTTAGCTGAGTTGGGACTGGAAATCTCTAAAGAGAAGACCAGAGTTGTCAACTTTGATAAGGACGACTTTGACTTTTTAGGGTTCACATTCCATCATTGGACAAAGAGAAGGAAAGATAATAAACCCTTCTTTAATGTTACACCAAAGGAAGAATCCATCAGGGATTTTCGATTGAAAATCAAGGAAAAGACTAGGAAATCCCTAACTCTTAGCAAAGAAGAATGGATAAATCGGGTAAATCCTATTATTAGAGGTAAGGTAAATTACTATGTGACTATTATCAAAGCGGTAAAAGCAAACGAAGAATACGGACAAAAGAGTCACTGTAGAACTCGATGGATAAGGAAAATTCTTGAGCGAATTGATGGATATATAAGAAAAAGACTGCGTGTTGCGTTAATCCATAAGCACCCAACCCAAAGAAAAGGTATGAGAATGAATACCCTTTGGAATAACGAATTCTTTTTAAAGATTAAACTAATCCCATCCTATTGGCTTTATCTAAATAAAGCCTACGGATACACTATAGAACAATACCTAAGCGATATGAGTAAATCTGCAAAAAGAAGATTCCAATACAAAGTCAAAAGAGCAAAAGAAAAAGGTGAGGAATATTTTACCCCTCATCGCTTACAAAAGATGCAAAATGCCTGGAATGCATCCTCTTGATAAACATTGTAACATTTGGTAAGCCGTATGCCTTAATAGGGCACGTACGGTTTGATAAGGGGGAAGCCTCGAGAGAGGTTTCCCTACTTTCTCATTGCCGTTATTGAACTGATATGAACGAAACTGTCAACCCACCACACCCAAATGTTTTTATTTAGCGTTTTATTCAGTATGAATAGAGTTATTCCTTGTTCAACTTATAGACCAAATATCCTTTCGGATCTAGCTTGTCAAGGGCGCACTTTCCCTTGATAAGCTAAATCCGAAAGGGATACAATACAGAAAGTTGAACAGGATAACCTTAAAAACTTGGCACGAAGGCAAAAACTCTGACGGTGATATACAAACTGATATGCGTGGGTTGGGTACCACATTTCACTCCATCCGTCACGGAGCTGCCTCGGACTAAAGGCGCACGTTCAGTTCTAGACCTAGTGCATAGTTCAACATGAGGGTTCTCCTTCACGGGAATTTGCCTTCGAGCCAAATCTTCAATTTCCAACCAAAAAGTTATTACTTCATAAGAAAACTCCATTAATTTATTACTTTCAATCTACTTAAGCAATATTCAATCTACTTACTTGTTTATCTTCAATACAACAAGCGATAGCCCAGATAAAGCCAAGTAATTCTCTAGCAACGGCAACAACAGCTACTTTTCCACCTTTTCCTTTAGCAGAGATTCGATGATATTTCATATGAAGACGGTGTTGAGCTTTCCAAGCTATACGTTTTGCCTCTGGATCTTGACCTTCTTGACGTTTTAGCAATTCACCTTTAACAGATGGGCGATGACGATAAGACCAACAAACTTCTACTATGGAACGTCGAATTTGTGAGTTTCCTGTTTTCGTAATCGAACCTTGCCAACGACTTGATCCACTAGAGTATTCTTTAGGAACAAGTCCAGCATAGGACATCAATTGTCTTGGGTTAGAAAAACGAGAAAACTGTCCAATTTCAGCTACCAAGGTAACGGCAGTTACTTCCGCAACTCCTCTTAATGTTTGGAGTGCTTGAATAACGGGGGCGTGTTCACTTTGAAGTGCTTCTTCATGGATTTGATCTTCAATTCGTTTCATACGATCTTCTACTTCATTGATTGTATGAAGATACTCTTGAAAAACAATACGTTGTGCAGCTCTTTTAAATGTTAAGCGTTTTAACCATTCACGATGTTTTACAGACCAATTTCGAACTCCTTGCGGAGGACGTATATCATGGCGAAGTAAAAAGTGAATAAGTCTCTGACGAGAACTTTGTAAATCTTCACGAGCATCATGACGAGCACGAATTAAGTCTCTCAATGCTTCATGATCTTCATCTGGAACCCATACAGAAGTAAGCTCTCCCGCACGTAGTAACTGAGCTAATCTAATAGAATCTCTTTTATCTGTTTTCACGCGATCGCCAGATCGCTTTGGGATAAGAGAGGGTGCCACAACCAAACATTCAATTTCCATTGAAAGAAGTAAACGATAAATTCCATATCCAGTAGAACCAGCTTCATAACATACTAATAGGTTGTCAGGATTTCCTAACTTTTTCATTAGTTTGCGAATGTCTTCTGGCTTATTTTGGATAGTTCCATGAAATCTTGGTTCACCACGACCTGGATCAGCAATAGCAACAGCAATTGTATCTTTAGATACGTCTAAACCAACAAATTTTTGTACATCCTTCATATTAAACGGCTCCTTTTCGTGTGTAGCTCTACACTTGGTTTATTTTTGGGTAGTAACATTATGACCAAGTGCAACCTACGTTAAGCGATGGGAGCCGTTTCGTTCATTATGACTAAATGGAAGAATACTTAAAGAACAGATTCGTGCGAAATAAAAAAGAGCAACGCTTTTAAAGTTGCTCTAATTTTTTATTCTAATGCTTTTATTTTAAGCCGCAATTAATTTTTTCTTAATTGCTTTTCTTTTTGTTATATAACGTTGTGCAAAATAAGAACCTAATACATAAATAACTGCTAGTGCTTGAAATGATAAAGTTTCTACCGTTGGAAAAATACAGAACCAAACTTGAGCCCAATTAGGTATATAAAGATTACTAATTGTGGTTGTACTCATCCAACCTGCTAATTGCATCTCTTGAATAGTTTCACCCACCATTACTGCTAGGACTATTACTAAAAGAGCACCGGTAAACACTAACATCTTTTTATGAGGTAAACGACGTTGGGCTAAAAATGTGAGAACGCCAACGATCATCGTTAATGCTAAACCAATTAAAGCTCCTTGAAGAACAACTTCCGATCCTGCTTTTAATCTCAAATTCTGTAGGAATAGAACCACTTCAAATCCTTCTCTATAAACAGATGTGAGACCTAGCATGAAAAGGGACCAAAAAGTAGATGCTTGAACTACTTCCCCTTTATTAGAAGTGATTTTTTGTTTCTTTTGATTATGGAGTTTTATCCATCCAGTCCAATAAATTTGGTGGAAAAACCAGTTCATAATAATAAGTAAAACAACCACTGCTAAAATACCAGTAAAAGCTTGAATATTTAATTCAGATGCGTTCACTGCTGAGATGATAGCTACAACAATGAACCAAGTGGCTATGGTAGCTAAGAATGAAACACCAGCACCTATTGAGATAGGTTTCCATACAGTGTCTTCCTTTTTACGAACTAGTCCAGAAATTATAGCAGCTAACACTAATATAGCTTCTAATCCTTCTCGAAAAACAAGGATAGCAGTATTAATAATGGCTGCACCTGGTGTTATGTTTTTTGCTGTAGGATCCGGATTACCATGAAAATGGATACCTTGCCATATGATAACACCAATAACTACAAGTAGAGAAAATGTAATAAGTATAGTTTTTAAATTAAAGATTTTCCTGAACATTTTAATCTATGCACTCCCTAAAACTGATAATGATAATCTTTTTCAATTACAATAAATTGATTTTATCTAATACAAAAATATGAGTCAATGAAATACTCGAAATTTAATCTATTTTTAATTTTTTTACTAAAGCTAGTATTTATCAAAAATAAAAAATTACTTTCCAAAAAAAGAGTGACATTTTTAGCCACTCTAAATTTAAAGAAGTATTCAACAATCCTGCACCGTATATACAATAAGAAAATGTTGCTTATACTTAATATACACTTAAGTTAATTTTAATTAGTTTTTAATAAATAGCCCCCACATTTCTAATATAGTAGAGACTAACATCATATCAAATGAAAATAAAAGATGGAGATTGCTTTATAACAATGACTACTTTTCAGGTCGGTAAATGATAAGCAAAGAATCAGAAGTCACCATATTTTTTGGAATCGTCAAGATTATGACAACCAGTGTGGGAGAAACAGCGCAGACTTCCTTAATGCTAAACTTGGTTTTAGATGGGTATCCTTATTTAAAGAGAAAAATAAAATTAAGTTGTGGGAAACCACCTTAAAGAAAGGGAATTATATATGCAAGAAAACCAAAATAAAATGAAAATTTTACTTAACAAAGTGCCACAAGTGACGATTTTCTTTTGGATCATCAAAGTTTTATGTACAACTGTTGGTGAAACATTTGCTGATTTCATCAATTTCAACATTGGACTTGGTTTAACTCTTACTACCATCATTATGGGAGTTGCGTTTTTTATTGCATTGTTTTTTCAATTTAAAGCAAACAAATATGTTCCGGCCATTTACTGGATAACAGTTGTTCTTATAAGCGTATTTGGAACACTGGTAACGGATAATTTGACAGATAATATGGGCGTACCACTTGAGGTTAGTACAGCTGTTTTCTCGGTGCTACTAGGACTGACTTTTCTATTTTGGTATCTTAGTGAAAAAACACTTTCGATCCACTCGATTTTTACTACAAAAAGAGAAGTTTTCTACTGGCTTACGATCCTTTTCACCTTTGCACTTGGAACAGCGGTCGGCGATTTATATTCCGAACAACTTGGTTTTGGTTATCTTTACACAGGAATTGGCGTTGTTATTATTATTGCTCTTGTGTTCTTAGCTTATAAATTTTTGAAACTTGACGGGGTATTAGCTTTCTGGACTGCGTATATTTTAACTCGTCCGCTTGGAGCGTCACTTGGAGATTACCTATCTCAACCAAAAGTAAATGGCGGAATAGGACTCGGAACAACCGTTACGAGCGTGATTTTTCTTATCGCTATTTTAGCGATCATCGTTTTCCTTGCCGTTTCAAAAATTGATACAAATGCTAAAGGTGATATAGCGGAAACAAACCAAAGTAATGTAAATAAGAAACATGTGCTAACACAAACGATTGTTGTACTCGTAATTTTCTTAATTGTTGGTATAGGTGGTTATAATTGGCGAAGTAATTATATTGCATCACAAGGTGCTGCAGAGCAAGCTACATTAGCAGGTCAATTAAACGATTTTGTTAAAATTGAAAATGATATGCTAAACGCTGTAAATAAAAACGACTTTGCTTCAGCAAAAAAAGGCGCTGATAATTTGGAACATCAGTGGGATACACAAGAACCTAAGCTTCGAAAAATTGATAGCACTACATGGACAAAAATTGATGGAACAATCGACTCTGTGCTAGCAGCTGTTCGTTCTTCAAAACCTGATGTTAATCAAAGCAAAACAGTACTTACTAATTCACTTAGTGTCTTAAAAGGTGCAAATAAATCAACATCAAAATCTGGTGCTTCACAAACTACATTATCTGGACAGTTAAACAATTTTGCAAAAATCGAAAATGATATGCTAAACGCTGTAAATAAAAGTGATTTTGCTTCAGCGAAAAAAGGGGCAGATGAATTAGAACATCAATGGGACACACAGGAACCTAAGCTTCGAAAAATAGATGGCACAACATGGACGAAAATTGATGGAACGATTGACGTTGTATTAGCAGCCGTTCGTTCATCGAATCCTGATGTAAACAAGTGTAAAACAGCACTTAACAATTCACTTAGAACCATAAACGCAGCAAATAAATAATAATCTTAGGAATCGCCAATCGCGGTTCCTTTTTAAATGGAATTTTTATTAAACGGGTAGCTTTAGTGGAGTAAGATAATCTATTGTGACCGCTTGAAAGAGATGACACAGTTTTTGCTTGATAAATTGGGACACTTTTTTCCAGTTTGAAACGTACATTTTTACATGTAGAGGCATGCATGATTCCCTTGGTTAATCAGGCAGACCCTCATTTGGATGTTTTTGTAAATTAATTAATGTATGTTTTGGCAGTATATTTATGAATATATACTCAAGAAAAAATGTATATAAGCTAATATTTATACATTTTTGTGAAGTTATGCTTGCTGCACTAACGGGGCAGGTTGTAGAAGGAAATAGAAAATAAAAGTAGAATATATTTAAAGGATTGAATTTGCTATTCCGAGTCAGAATAGTTAAACAACGATTGATTAATTGGGAGTTATAAGATGAAAAGTAAAGAAAGAAATAGAGACGGCTTTTTTAAAGATATCCTAATTGAGTTTATATTTGAAGTGGTTTGGAACATCTTAATGTTTATACCAAGAATGATAATTCGCTTAATAGGAAACATTTGGTGAAGTAGTTAGTCAAAATAGAGCTAACGAGGGCGATTGCAAATAAGGGCAGTCGTTTTTTTACAAACAAGACAGCATTCCTGTAATAAACGAACTGTAAAAAGGATAAGTTTGTGAATAAACGCACTTAAACTAAAGGGTGCAAGAGTTTAAGATCGGAGCTATCATATTGGTGGCTTTTTTCTTATTCGACTAACGGGCAGTTTAGTTGTGCGAAATGTTTCTAGCTTAAATGGAGGATGGTTACATTTCTCTGGTAAAGGCTAGACAGTTCCTGTCGGAACTGAAGGATTATATCGAAGAATCAAATGAAGGAGTAACGCCCTGAAGGGTTCTCTCTTAGTCGAATAGCACTTGATTTAGTAAGAAAGATAGTGTTATAAGCTCGGCGAAAAGGCGTGAGAATTTACCGTAACAGGTTAAGCTGACGAAGGCCTACCCGATGGGGTGGTGTAAATCATGATGCTTGAGTTGAATGAATATGGTGAGAATGCAAATTAAACCTAAAAGAAAAGGTTAAGCTGACGAACTTCTGAATGTACGAGTCTATACCTGCGATACATAGAAATGTGTATATCACCAAATTGTGAGGTTAGATGTGGGTGAGTAAAAATAACTAATATGAAAATCCATGATACGTTATAGGCGTATGAATACTAACAGGCTTACAGGAAGCACCTAAGTTCATTCTATAATAGATATAATTCAACGTTGTAAGCTGCTAACGTGGAGGGCTTACTCCCGAAGAAGCGTTGGCAAGGAAAGCAATAATGACATTAGTTATTGTATAACTTGTCATTATATCAGTGAAAGTGGTGGCACAGTACCAATGAAAGGTCTAATCAGCCTAGAGGGATAGCCACTAGACTAATGAAGAATCATTTAATCATGCAAGGCAAATCTTTATCGGTTAATAAGGTTCTTGTGAGACTAATAGAGGTTCACCTCCTACGGGAGGCACCGACTTATTAAAACGGAAGAATTGAGACACAGAAGGGGCTACGATTTCTGAAGTGTTGGTGATTAAATTGAATTGGATTAGTTGGAACGCCGTATGAGGTGAAAGTCTCATGTACGGTGTGAACGGGGGAAAAGGGAGCGATAACTTCAAACCCTTACCTATCTGTATGAACAATAGTCATTAGCTTTTATTCAACAATCGGGCCATTTAATCGAATAAGGATTATTTAGAATTGGAACCGTTATCCATCAAGTGGGTTAGTCCAGTTTACGCAAGCTCAATTTTGATGTATCATGAATAAGAGGTTGTCCAAATTTTTCCAAAGGAGCTGTTGAATGATGTCAATTAGTTTGAACCCGTATTTGATTTTTGACGGTAACACGAGAGAAGCGATCCATTTTTACGAGAAAGCGCTTGGCGGGAAAGTGATG
The DNA here is from genome assembly GCF_030938565.1 of Bacillus salipaludis. Lineage (GTDB taxonomy): Bacteria > Bacillota > Bacilli > Bacillales > Cytobacillaceae > Neobacillus > Neobacillus salipaludis_A. Next base: position 1,738,012 of record NZ_JAVGVR010000001.1, read on the forward strand.
GGTATCATGACGTTCGGAGATATGCCGGCGGACCCGAATCATCCGTTGACGGATGACATGAAGGATCGCGTTATGCATGCACACTTGAAAGTCGGCGACGCGGATCTCATGTTCACCGATACGTTCGCAGGCATGCCTTATCAGCCAGGCGATACGATTCAGATTGCCATCCATCCCAAAGAAGAGGCTAGAGCTAGAGAAATCTTCGCCGCTTTGGAAGACGGCGGACAAGTCATTATGCCTCTTCAGAAGACGGATTGGAGCCCCTTGTACGGGCAAGTAAAGGACAAGTTCGGCGTTACTTTCCAAGTGAATGTCCCAGGAGAGCAACCGCAGTAATAGCAAACATACTTCCGTTTCACCAACAAACAAAGCCTCCTGTTCGCGAATGGACAGGAGGCTTACTCAGTTGCAATTACAATGGTTGTGTGGCTAATGAGTAAATCATACAGACCAAGTTTCTTCAATAATCGGGCGCTTTCGGGGAATAACGTATTCATTTCTTGGGCCAGTTAGCGGAATAAATTTATTTTTTTAGAATATCACAGGAAAGGCATGGGCTTTTAAATAATGAAGAAATGTAGTTCAAAATGTGATTTCATTAATTTGGAGGTAAGATTAGATGAATATAAAATTTGATCCAAACAACGTCGTTATTAAACTCTGTATGAGTGGGATGAACATGGAAGATGGCGGAAACGTTGAAGGTGCAACCACGATGTTTCATCAAGCTTGGCACGAAGCAAAAGACGACTATGAAAGGTTTATTGCAGCTTATCATTTGGCTCGTCAACAAAAGAGTATTACAGACAAATTGAAATGGATGGAAACATCTTTACAGTGTGCACTAAATATAAATGATGAAAATGTTAAGAGTGCATACTCAACATTATATTTAAACATTGCCAAATTCTATGAGGAGTTGTGTGATTCTGATAATGCAAAAAGAAATTATGAATTGTCAAATTCATATGAGGGTGCACCTTCTGATGAAGGACCATTTTATCATGGGACAAAGGCAGATTTGCAGGTTGGTGATTTACTGACAGCGGGTGGAGATTCAAATTACAAACCTGAGCTTAAAATGAACCATATTTATTTCACTGCTAATGCCAATGGCGCAGGACTTGCAGCAGCATTAGCAAAAGGAGAAGGAAGAGAACGCGTTTATATAATAGAACCAACAGGTGAATTTGAAAACGACCCAAATGTTACTGACAAAAAGTTTCCGGGTAACTTAACACGATCTTATCGCTCAAAAGAACCTTTAAGAATTATTGGTGAAGAAACAGAGTGGGCGAAACTGACAACTACGGAGCGACGTGAATGGCGCGAAAATTTAGCCAAAAACAAGGGAGAAATTATTAACTGAACATATTTAAAATGAGTAAAATAGTTACTTTTCAAGTTTATCTGAGGGCTAACACATAAAATAAAGCAAGGCATCCTACGTGATATATCGTAGAGTGCCCAATTTGGCTGATGATCCAAGACCACTCAGCTTTTATACCTATAAAGGGTAAACATTAATTTTTATTTTACCGATACTCCGCAATCTGGCGCGATTCTGTAGCAAGAATAGCGCTCTTTCTTTATTAAAGGGCCAGATTGTGGGATACGGGAAGAATATTTTTATTTAAAAGAAGGAAACATCCATTTTTAATAGAATGTTAAGTATTTTAATTAGAGGAGGTTGATCTATTGGAGAGAAGAACTTTACTGGTATCTTCATTACCAGAGTATGAAGAAGAGATTGGCCGATGGCTATGGTGTCTAGAGGATGTACGACGTACTCTTATAACTGAATTAACTGGAACCAGCCAAAGCTTAATTGACCGGAAATTAGGCGAAAGACAATCAATTGGGACACTCTTGTATCACATTGCATTGATCGAGGCAGATTGGTTATATGTAGAAGTACTTGGAACTGATTGGGATCAAGAAATTAGCGCATTATTTCCTTTAGAACATCGAACTGACGGCAATTTAACTCACTTTGAGGGAGAAAGCATAGAGGAACATTTTTACCGCCTTAATAAGGTACGCGAAGTATTTCTTTCTCACTTTCGTTCAATGGACTTAACCGATTGGCGTAAACCGAGAGTAATTGAACATTATGACGTCACACCTGAGTGGGTTGTTTACCATTTGATTGAACATGAATCGCATCATAGAGGTCAAATTTTTCAAATGCTTCGGGAATTACGAAATGATAAGTGCTAAAGAGAGGGAACTATAATCCATCTTGAATTAACGGAATGGCTTTAGATAATTATAAAATCAATAAATGTTGTTTAAGAAACGTTGGCTTATTATTCCACATTAATAGATAAATCAAGTGGTGTAGTTATTCCATTAAAGGGTGCAAGAATTGAACAGCGATGGACTGTTTTCAGCAGTCCATTTTTCTTGGTCTTTAATCCGTTAAATGGGCGGGCCAGACGAAGATATCACCCGATTACGATCTCCTGGCAGATCTTCTGGTTCAGGCTTCAAGCACTCTGTCAAAGTAGGGGAATAGTTCCCTTCAAAAAAACAAGGAGGATTTTCATGGATAACAATCTGAATCAATCGTTCGAAATTGCAATTACGCGTGTATTCGATGCCCCTCGCGAACTCGTATTTAAAGCATGGACAGAGTACGGGCATTTCGCGAAATGGTGGGGACCAAAGGGGGTCACCCTAGAAATCGTTAAAATGGATGCTCGTTCTGGAGGCGAGTTTTTAGGTATTCAGACGTCTCCTGACGGAAATCAGGTTATGTGGGGAAAATTTGAATACCAGGAGATTGTCGAACCTGAGAAAGTGGTTTTTATCCGATCCTTTTCCGATGAGCAAGGCAATACGGTCCGAGCGCCTTTTAGCGTGAGCTGGCCTCTTGAAATTATGAATATCATAACGCTAGAAGATGACGACGGTAAAACTGTTTTAAAACTGAAAGGTTGCCCTGTGAACGCTTCAGCTGAGGAACAAGAAACATACAAAGGTATGGCTCCAAAGCTGCAACAAGATCTTGAGGGTACTTTCGATAAACTTGCCGACTATCTTGTCTCCCTGAATTAGAATACGATAAAAAAGTTAATCGGCCAAAAAAACCTTAATCACTTTGAATATTACGTTTCAGCTGGGAATGTTTGTTCAATAGAACTTAGGACTTTATTTTCTCGCCTATGGCTGCTGCTTTTTTTGGTTATTCCATTAAAGGGCGCTTTTCTTTAGTAAGAAGGCGTCTTTTTGATATGCCACTACACATCAACGGATTAGATTTTGTTAAGGTAAAAAAAGATTGTGAAGATTTTCACTTAAACTAACGGGTGCATTACTTTCACAACAAACGGACTGTTTCGGCAGTCTTTTTTTATTATAGATATTTGACTAAAGGTACCAAAAAAAGGAAGGAAATAACAGTACCAATCGAGAATACTTCTTGTTATTGGAATATTGAGGAAGGTGTGGGGAGATACGATTTATAATAAGAAATTTGTTTTGATTTTATTACCTGTAATAATTGTTATTTCATTCGCTACTTGGTTGCTATTAAAAGATATTAAACAAGCAGAGTCATCTAAAATTGAAAAAACACCCAAAATGCAATTCTCTCCAAAAAGTGTGCCCCCAGGAAGTCAAAGCCAATATAATATCAGGTTGTCAATGAATCAAGACGGAAGGTTGCATTTAGAAACAACGGTAAAAGTAAAAAACGTTTCTAAAGATTCGTGGGACAATTTAGTGTTTTACTTTATTCCGAATATGTTTACAAAAAACAATTCACCACAATTAGAACACCCCTCTATAGTTCAATTTGATAAAGTTGCAGTCGGGGGAGAAAAAGTTGATTTTAAACTAGATAAGGATACATTAACCATTCCTCTGGTAAGTAAATTAGACTCTAACAAAGAAGTTACCGTTGATTTTGCCTATGATTTAACTCTCCCAGAAAACGGCTATAGATTTACAAAGGAGAATGGGAATTATTATTTGGCACAATTCTATCCTATGGTTGCGACATATAGAAATCATAAATGGAATAAGGAAGAATACACAACCCACGGAGAAACCTATCATACTGCATTCAGTGATTTTAAAGTAACCTATGACATTCCGAATGATTATACTATAGTCTCCACAAGCAAGAATGACAAATATCCTAGTGAAAACAAAGGTTCATTTGAAGTTAGAAATGTAAAAGAACTATTTATGGCGATACTTAAAAAGCCAAATGTCACCGAAAAAAAGGAAGGAAACGTAAATATCAGGGTGTTTGGAAATCAAGAAGATAAAGATTTAAATATGGATATTAGTGAAACTGCTTCAGATGCCTTAACCTTCTTTCAAAAGAATATTGGTTCATATCCATTTAAACAATTAGATATAGTACTAAACCAAATGGGGATGGAATACCCAGGAATAGTAACAGCTGGATCTATTCGCAATCTTGGTTCTGTAAATCCAGCTGGACTCAAATATATGGTTGTTCATGAAATTGCACACCAATGGTTTTACGGTATGATTAGTAATGACCCTTATAATGAAGCTTGGCTTGATGAGGGGTTCGCAGACTTTGCTGCAAAGCTATATTACTTTTCTAAATCGAAACATGACAATCCATTTTCATCAATACCTATAGAACAATTAAATCTTCCAGTAAATATGCCTTTAGATAAATATACATCAAATGCAAGTTCATACTTTTATGGTAAATCAGAGGTTATGCTATGGAAATTGTTTGAAAAAAGGGGTGGAATAAAAGAGGCTGAAAAATTCTTGAAATGCTATTATGATTTCTATAAATACAAAGAGGTTAATACGCAAGAATTTGTTAGATTTACTAAGTATTATTTTAATTTAAAAAGTAACTCTGTATTTAAGGGTTGGTTATTACTTATGGACTCGTAAAACGTTAGTTTCACAACAAATGGGCTGCCTCGGTAGCCTTTTTCTTCTTCAATCAGTTTGAAGCATAATGGGATTGTGAGTTATTGCACTTAAAGTAAACCAGCTAATAGTTTGTCAACATTTTTCAATAAAATGTTTGATCCCGTCATGATATACTAAAAATGTCCATGCCAAATAACCTTCCTCATTTCGCTTATTGGAAGGTTTTGTTGTATTTAGTTGGATATAGTTTTTATGCTATATCTTGGAAAGTGGTTCTGCTTTTTAGTAAGGCGTAAATCCAGTGTAAGAGCTTATTTACACACGCAATCATGGCTACCCTGAAGGGTTTTCCTTCTTCTCGTTTCTTGTCATAAAACTCTCGTAGTCTTCTATTACGTGGAATGATCTCATCAGTGGTTTTCTTTTTACGGGCATCCCGAATGCCACTTTGCACAGCCATATACAAGGCGTGGCGGAGTCTACAGGAACCACGTTTGGTTATTCGGTTTACTGATGCAGTGAACTTTCCAGAAGAATATACACTAGGATCTATTCCAGCGAATGCAACTAACTTCTTGGCATTATTAAACCGATCTATCTCTCCAATTTCAGAGATAATCGTGGCAGCGATTTTTTCTCCGATTCCAGGGATAGATTGAAGGATCTCGTATTCTTCAATTTCTTTAGCGAGAGCATATATTTCATTCGCAATGTTGGATAGGTGCTCTTCATATTGAAGAACAATCTTTACTAAGATTTCAAGGTTAAAGATATGACTCTCGAAGAGATTATTTCGAAAAGGATTTTGAAGAGCAGCTGCTCTTAATTTCTGTGCCTTTTCTTTTGCCCAAGACTCTGAACGACTCATACATAATGAAGCTATTCGATCCGTTAACTCTTTTTCACTTACACTTAACACAGCCTTAGAAGTAGGGAAGGCTAGTAAAGTAAGCAGAGATACCTTAGAATAGAGGCTTCCAAACACCCCACGGTACTCAGGAAACACCTGGTCGATTAAAGAATGTAGCTGTATCTTTGTTTTCGCTGATATTTCTGCAATACTCTCTTGTTGTCTTGTTAGATTACGAAGGTTTAAGAGTTGAACCCCACGCTTCTTGTATGGCTCTAATTCCTCTTTATAAAACAGTTCACAAAGATGATAAGCATCAATTGCATCTGTTTTTACCTTTCGCAGGCTTGAGCTCTTGGCTCTATGTGAGATAAGAGGATTTAAGATAATATAAACATATTTTTCTTCCTCTAAGAATTGAATAACAGGAAAATGGTAGTGTCCAGTTGATTCTAAAACAACCGAAGGTTGATAACCACCAGCTGCTCTTTTAACTTCTTTTAAGAACTCCAATAAATTCCCCAAACCTTCAAGATTATGTTCAATACTAAAGCTCTTACGATATGGTTTACCTTTATCTAAAAATGCTTGGACCTGACTTTCACCCTTTGAAACATCCAGACCAATGACTGGATTCATACTTGAATCTCCTCCTCCTAGAAATACAATATTAGTCGGTTTCCCCTAAAACTCCTTGTAATGTCATAGGTTCGCTTGTTAAACGGGATCTTTGTCCCAACCAGCCTGAAACATGATTATACAAGTAGGGGGTGGACAGTTTACTTGACGGGTTCAAGACCCACGGGTGCTACGTCCTCCCCCGACTACCGATATAATAAAACCAATTAAAAAAAGGTCAACCAGAAAAATCTGGCTAACCTTATATTACGAACGGGTGCAAGAATTGAAGAACAGAGCTGTCGTTTCGTCAGCTTTTTTTGTTGTGCTAACGGGGCAGGTGTGCGGCCGAGCCTAGGTCGTATCATATAACGGGTGGGATTCCCGTCGAGTAAGAACTAGCCATTCGCTCGTAGCGAGTCTTGGAGGGCTAAAGGTAACTTTAGTCTTTAAGCGTAGACAGTTAGGTGGCGGGCCGAAAGCCAATTGGTTGAAGGGATTGAGCTCCATAATGTTAGTAAAACGAGAGGGCTGATACTTTACCTGCAGTAGAAAGCTACATTTTATCCTTCGTTTAAGGCAAGATGGATAAAACCTCTCTGGAGTCAGAGACCTTGGCACGTTACACATTGATATGATACGGCAACTCGGGAGACCCTACCGGTCTTTTCTTGTAAGAAGAGTATGGTGTACAAGCGATAAAAAGTAAGGAAGCCAAACGCCGGTGTAGGGAGTCGGATAGCAGCGTAGTACCAATGAAGTTGGGTAATGCCAATGGAGGAAAGGCTAGCTACCAGTTATCACCCTTAGTAGGGCTACATTTACTACACACAGAGGTAGGAATACTAAATGGAAACAAAACTACTATGGATAGCAGAATTAGCAAAATCTGAATCTAAGAAAAGAGATTAGCTACAGTCTGTAAACGATAACTAGGAGGAGCCGTGTGCATTAATAGTGCAAGCACGGTTCTGTGAGGGGGAGGAGTACAATCTACCGGAAGGTAGAAAGGCTCCCTTCTACTCGACTACTTGAATAAGACAAAAGAATTGCACTGTTTAACGGCTATATGGCGAATGAATTATTCGATTCTGTGGAAAATATAGTGAAGGACGTGAGGTGACGTGTGGTTCTTAATACTGACGGTTATTGTACTTAATGCCGTGTTCTGGTTAATGCCTAAGAAGTTGACTAAAACTGAGATATTCTCAACCTGTATGTTTGCATGCGTTTTTGAACTGATAGTAAACATCTACTTGGACCTAAAACTCGATTGGTACGGCTACTTCCAGAAAGGTGTTCAATGGGGATCTTTGATTGTCATATTCGGCATTTATCCTGCAGCTAACGCTATTTTTCTGAATTACTATCAGTACATGAAGAATTTTGCACAGAAATTTTGGTACATCATAGGGTGCTCGGTTTTCGCCGTAGTTTACGAGTGGTTAGCTGAAGTATCTAGATACTTTTATTACAATCAATGGAAAATTTGGTATTCCGCAATTCTTTATCCGTTCTTGTTCTTGATATTGTTGGCTGTTTTGAAGTCCGTAAGGAAGCTGATTCACAGTCAATACGAGCGTATTTCTCAATAGCACCATGAATATGAATATGGCTTACAACAACCAAGTGATAAAGCTTTATGAGGGACTTACTTCTACCACTCAAAGAATTTATTTGTTAGCCACTCAATATTTGCTGGAAAAAGGCATTTTGTCTCTCCCTCCAAAAACGACCATGCCAAAGTCAACTGAGTTTATTAAGAGTAAAAGTTACATGAGTGGATTGAACCTATTTGATCCTAAGAGAGCATTGAGTGATCTAGAACTGGGTATTCTTCATCACGCATTAGAGTCAAATAAGTTAAGGATCAAGTGAATGATAATCCTAATGTTGTAAACCTCTCAGAATGACAATATATGTGTTTGAGATGTTGTTATTGTCCATATTAATGAAGAACTCAAACAAAAAGACGATACACAGTAAAATGCATCGTCCTTATTTTTTATTTATTAATCACTCAGCTTCAAATCGGAATCCTGCAATTTCTCTACAATCGACAACGATTACCCCAGGTTCTTCCTCACTATCACAGAAGAATGCACAACAAGTCTTTTTATTGAAGCTAACGAACTTGGTATCTTCGATTACTGTTCCGCCTTTTAAAAATAAATCTACTTCAGTACCTGATTGTAATTTTCTGAGTTGTCTGCATACACATCCTTTACATCTACTACAACTGGACTTATTTGAACTGGACTTACTTGAAGAACTACTTGACATATTTCCAATCACCCCCTAATTTTTAGTTAAAACTCTCTTTATAATTTATTAAGAAGAGGATAAAAATGATTGGACAAACTGTCTATTTTAGAGCCATTTTGTTAAAGACAAACAAAAAGACGATACCGATCAAACAGTAACGTCTTAATTACTTATACAAACAGTTAAGAGCGTTCTATTTATGTTCACATTTGCTCACAAAATGCTCACAATTTACGCTAACCTAAACACAATCCCGTGTCCGCCTTTTGGATATTCCCATTTAATGTTTTCGTGTGGGCAGCCTATCCGACAGCTTCCGCATTCATGGCGGCCTTCAAAGCCTACCTGCATCCGTGTTCCTTCCCATTTATAAACCTCTGCCGGGCAAAATACTATGCAAAGCTTATCAGGACATTGGGTCATGCAAACATCATGATCCAGTACGGTTAAGTGTGATTTCGTGTCGCACTTTACAGCAAGCAAGAATCTCATTGAAAGACAGGAAACCGATTAAGGTAAACCTTTTTCGATTGGTGAAAGTAAATTAAACGAAAAGTTGAGGTCGAGGAGCAGCACCAAGCTATTTACCATGGAGAAGAAATTCATTTTTTATGAATAAAATTAGAATCTGCCTGCCTTTCAATTTCAAAAACCAAGTAATTCTGGAAAAGAAATTTAATATAATTAAATTTGTTCCCTACAGATAGGATTTTACCAATCAAAAAGTTTCACAAAAATTAAAAAACCTCTTTCCAAGGAGGAAACAAATAAAACAAAAAAATAGCACTTCTTCAGAAGTCTTTTTGTTATGGTTTAGAGAATTTGCCTGCCAATAACAGTGACGTTTTAAACAAACAGGTTTCCCATCTTGTAAGATTTATACTCACTGTAACGAACTCTCGAAATAGCTCATCAAATTTTATTCTTTTAAAATGTTTGTAGTCAGTGATACTCATCAATAATTTGTCTTTGCGAATGTCCTTATAAAACATCTGATATTCCTCCTGCAAGGTTTTGTACAGCCAAATTTGCTTCATGGAATTGCTTACACTAATCGACTGAATGTGCTTCTCATCTATAAATTTTTTATATCTTTTCTTCACACCGGGATTCATGGATGAAATTTGTATGCATTGCTGCTTGATACGAAAGTACATTTCTATAAAATCAAGATTGTGCTTCTCTTTTTGTTTAAGAAAGTATGGAGTACCTTGATATGTTAATCGTTCTAACTCTTCAGTTGTAAAAAATAATGCAGCTTCTCTTTTCGTAGCACTTGTACAATCTGCAGCGTGAAATAAGTTAAATATTCCGTTAATTGAACCAAACGTATTTCGTACTGTCCCTTCCTTTGCTTTCTCAGGTCTGAAGTTTCCCTTCAATTTTTTTACAATCAGCTCAGAAACCGATTTGTATGGTGGTTTTGGTGTACCTTGAACCAGCACACATAAACTTTCTCCTAAATTATAGAATTCAGCTTCTAGTTCGTGCCACCACTCTAAGTTACCTTCATTCCAATATAAAAGTCGGCATAGATCCGGTGTAACAGTCACATATTTGCAAGTAAGTATCTTAAAACCTTTTCGCTGCAAAAATGATAAAATTTCTTGTTCTAAATGTAAGTACACAGCATCTGGTTTACATATTACGAACCCTAAATTCTCCCAATTCAATTTTAATGTCTCCTTTGTATAGTTTTTAACAATATATGGTAAAGAGAAGAACTTGCTTGTACCAACTTGCTCTTGGTATTCCCAATCTTGTTTTCCATCATATTTTGTAAAGTTATAATCTTGCTCTTCATATTTATATAAACTTGTATCAATAATTAAGGCTACCCGTGCCTATATAAATATAAGAGTGGAGAAAAAGTGAAAAATTTGATAAGAGTTCAATTTGGACAAAATTGATCTACAAGTGGAAATTTTATTCCGTTTGATTTATATTGTTGGCATGTTTTATTAAAGTTTTTATTTGAATTAATAATAAAAAGCTGCTTTAAGGTAATAAGGGATATTACTAAAGCTAATTACTTTACTTAATGAACAATTAAAGGTTTGTGAAAAAATACACTTAAAGTAACGGGTAGCAAGAGTTAAAGATCGGAGCTGCCATATTGGTGGCTTTTTTCTTATTCGACTAACGGGGCAGGATAGTTCAACAAGGATAATGGTTGTTTGTGGTAAAATTTAAAAGGACTGGTTGCTTAATTAGGGGGTGTTCAAATGGGGGAAGATAAAGAAACAGAAGAGTGATACAAAAATAAAGCCGATTATGATTACAAGAATAAGAATTCCCGTACTTTCCAACCTAAGCTACCAACTAAATCAGCAAGACCTCCACCGTGACGCTGCTAGAAGGATTTCCTTTTAATTCTTCTTGTCTTAATTTTTCTCTTCTTCATTTCAGGTTCTTATGCAACTAAAGGGGCAGTTTAGTTGAGTAAGGGCTCAGATGGTTTTTCTAATTGCTGTTTCTTGTTTATTTGGTATGAGTGCATCTGTAGAAGAGTTTGATCCATTAATTGAAATAGTGGAAGAAAACAATCCTGAAGAAACCAAACTAATAGAAGAAATGTTTGGCGGTACCCCTAAGTGAACATTAACGGATAACATTGTGATATGTAGCAAATGTGTTGGGGATTATTGGTTAGTTATGATTCTTTACTAATCGTTCTAAAAAGAGTATTATTTAATCATGGTTTGAAATTCATGTGTTTATTTTAGAACGTTCATTCTATAATAGATTATGACGTTTGTTTTTGTTAGTATTGGTTCATGGATTTTTTAAGGAGAAATAAAATGGCTAGAAGTAAAGAGTTTGACGAAAAAGCAGTATTAAGAAAAGCAATGGAGCTTTTCTGGGAACAGGGTTATGAAAAAACATCCATGCAAGATTTGGTGGATCATATGGGGATACACCGCAGGAGTATATATGACACATTTGGTGACAAGCGTTCATTGTTCTTAGCTTCCCTTAATCACTATGAAGAGCTCATCGTCAATGAGATGGAAAGCATAATTAGTAGCACTTCATCCATTAAACAGGCGATACGTGATGTTTTTATTTTCATACTGAATTCCATTGAACAATACCCAAAAGGTTGTCTAACAGTAAATGCAGCCATTGAATTATCTTTGTTGGACAAAGAAATTGGACGCATAGTTACAAAAATGTTTAACCGTACTGAAGATATGTTTAATAACCTTATAAAACGGGGCCAAACTAGTGGAGAGCTATCAAAAGAAATCGATTCTGATAACACATCTCGTTTCTTACACAACAATTTGGTAGGTATAAGAGTACTAATAAAAACTAATTACAATAAAAAAGAATTAGAAGGCATCATCACTCTAGCACTTTCAGTGTTGGACTAGCTTTCTTTTTTCACCCTTTTTAGAACGATCATTCTAAAATCGGCATGAAACAAACCATCATAATGCATACTTATAAAATCGTTTTTTAATTTCTAAGGAGGAACACAAAAATGACAAACTTTAAAATACCAACAGAATCAGAATTTATTGAAGCAGATGGAACTCGTTACGCATATAGAAAATTTGGTACACAAGATGGTATACCGGTAGTATTTCTTGTTCACTTTAGAGGAACGATGGAAAACTGGGATCCAAACATGCTTGAACCTATTGCAAATACACGCCCAGTAATCTTATTTGACAATAAAGGGGTTGGTGAGACCGATGGACTAACGCCTACTACAATTGCTGATATGGCAAAAGATACAGCAACATTTATAAAAACTCTTGGATTAGAACAAGTTGACATTCTTGGTTTTTCCATTGGTGGCATGGTTGCACAAGAGCTAGCTTTACAAGAAGGAGATTTAGTAAGAAAAATTATTATGGCAGGTACTTCGCCTGAATCTGGTATTAATCCAAATCCAGAGATTTTTGAAAGAATGAATCGTCACGGCGGAACGGAAGAAGATGGAATAAATGATTTTATGTTCTTTTTCTACGAACAAACCGAAACAAGTAAATCTGCAGGAATGGCTTCGCTACAAAGAATTTTTAATCAGAAAAAAGTAAACAGTTCAGAACAAGTAAAAGAGGCACAATTACAAGCCATTGCAAAATGGGCTAAACAAAAATCTAATCATGATTATGAATGGTTACAAAACATCAAACACCCTGTACTTGTTACTAATGGTGTTAATGATGTGATGGTACCGACTAAAAACAGTTATATCTTAACAGAGAAATTACCCAAAGCACAGCTGATTATATATCCTGATTCTGGTCACGGGCATCTGTTTCAATTTCCAGAACTATTTGCAGAACACGTAAATTCATTTCTTGATTCTAATTCTTATTAAAAAGGAGTATTCATATGAGCAGATTATTTGAAAAAGTTCGTATCGGAAACATTGACTTAAAAAATCGTATAGGTATGGCTCCGATGACTAGAAGTAGAGCTTTACCAGATGGTACACCGAGCGATTTAGTAGCAGAGTACTATGGTCAGCGTGCTTCAGTCGGTTTAATTATAAGCGAAGGAACCCAACCTTCAGATGATGGGCAAGGTTACACTAATACACCTGGTATTTATACAGAAAATCATATTAAAGGGTGGAAAAAAGTAACTTCTAAAGTTCATTGTGAAGGCGGTCATATTTTTGTTCAGCTTATGCATGTTGGACGTGTATCACACCCTGATAACACACCTCACCACCGCCAAGCAGTTGCACCGTCAGCTATTGCACCTGGTGTAGAAATTTTCACGGCAGAAGGAATGAAAGAAATTCCAACACCAAGAGAATTGAGTGAGCTTGAGATAAAAGATGTTATCAATGAGTTTCGTTTAGCAGCACGTTCAGCAATTGAAGCTGGTGCAGACGGAGTTGAAATTCACGGAGCGAATGGTTATCTGATCCAACAATTCCTTAGTGAAAACTCCAATCATCGTCAAGATGCATACGGTGGTACGATTGAGGGTCGTTCTCGATTCGCTATTGAAGTAGCTAAAGCAGTTGTTGATGAAATAGGAGCAGAAAGAACAGGCATCCGTTTTTCTCCTCAAGGAACACTGCAAGGCATTGATGAGGGGGAAAATAGCCTTGAGATGTATCGCTATTTAATAAGTGAATTAAATAAGCTTAACCTTGCATATCTGCATTTAATGCACTTTGGAAACGAGCAATTCCTAAAAGATGTGCGTCAACTTTGGGATCAATCACTTCTTGTTAACCGTCCAGGTCGTCCTCTAGATCAACTTTCGTCTGATGTAGATAATAATCTTGCGGATGTTGTCACAGTAGGCACTTGGGTACTAGCTAATCCAGACTTTGTAGAACGGATTCAATCAGGTGCTCCCCTAAACGAACCTGATAAAAACACGCTCTATGCAGGGGGAAAAGAAGGTTATACAGATTATCCTTTCTTAAAATAGTTTATTTAATGAATATCCCATCTAGGGATATTCATAATCTTTTTTCTTATGTTCGTTATGAAAAGATACATGTGCGTTAAATAAAAATGTGGAGGATTGTAATGAAAGCTTTAGCAATTGAAAACTACGGTAAAAAACCAAATTTTTTAGACTTCCCTATGCCCAAAATAAATAATGACGAGGTCTTAGTTGAGATATATGCGGCAAGTATAAATCCTCTTGATACAAAAATTCGAAAAGGTGAATTAAAATTATTATTGAAATACAAGATGCCGTTAATTTTAGGAAATGATTTTTCTGGAAAAATTGTTGAAGTAGGTACTAGTGTCACGAAGTTTAAAGTCGGTAATGAGGTATATGGTCGACCTAGAGCAAATAAAATGGGAACTTTTACTGAATATCTCTCTGTTAACCAAGAAGATATTGCATTAAAACCTAAAAATTTAAGTTTTGAAGAAGCCGCCTCCATCCCTCTAGTCGGATTGACATCCTACCAAGCTTTTCATGATATTCTGCGAATTGAAAAAGGACATAAAATATTAATACATGCAGGATCAGGGGGAGTAGGAACATTTGCTATCCAACTTGCAAAACATATGGGTGCTTTTGTCGCAACTACAGCTAGTGATGGTAGTGATTTAGTAAAATCTCTTGGCGCTGACGAAGTTATTAATTACAAGACAGAAAAGTTCGAACATTCGATTCGTGACTACAACGCAGTTCTTGATACCATTGGGGGGGCGACGTTAGAGAGATCATTTGTAACATTAAAAAAAGGAGGAAAGATTGTTTCTATATCTGGAATCCCGAATGGTCGCTTTGCTAAAGAAAATGGATTTAGCTCATTTAAAAAAACCTTATTTTCAATTGCAAGTTATAAACTTACGAAGCTAGAAAAAAAACATAATGTCCAATACACGTTTCTTTTTATGAAGCATAGTGGAGAGCAGTTGAAAATTTTAACAAAAATGTTAGAGTCAGAAGTGATTAAGCCTACACTTGATAAAGTTTTTATTTTCGAAGATGCCCAAAAAGCATTGGAGTATGCAGAGGCGGGAAGAGCAAAAGGAAAAATAGTACTTAAATTAAAATAATTAGTCTTATCTAACAAACCTTTCCTTAGGTAGAAAGTGTTTGTTTTTTTAACTTATCGAGGTTGCTTATAGAACTAACTGGGTGCTTGAGTTTAAAATCAGAGCTGTCATTAAGCAAGCTCTTTCTTGTTGAACTAAAGGGGCAGGTTAATAAGATACCTTCCATTTGTTTAATTGTGTACCTGCTCATGTTATAATGAGGAACTTAGGATAATTACGACTTTTACTCATAATTGAACGGATGCCAAGAAAAGCCTCCGACTAGCAATAAAAAATGGGGGTGTAAGAGAATGAATAAACGATGGACGATTGGTAAAATTAAAGAATTTGTTGAGAACAATTCGGAAAGTAAGTTGCTAACGACGGAATACCACGGTTTTTCTCAAAAGTTACTGTTTAAATGTGCATGTGGTAGCAACTTTGAAAAAACATTTACGAAATTTAAAAATAATAGCCAACGTAAATGTGACGTGTGCCAACCGCCAAAAGCGTCACGCTAAACGTATATAACGGGTGCGTTAATCCAATGAGGATTAACGCACTTTTTATTGAACTCCTTATTGAACAAACGGGGCAGGTTAATTTAAGAAAATAGATGCCTAGGGGATTTATTGGCTCAGTGGGTTATGAAGGTTCACAATTTCTAAATCTCATAAAAATTCTTTGCGCATCCTGGCTTACTGTATAACTTGAAGAACCCTATGGTCATTCACCCCAATAAAAAATGCATCCGATTATTCGGATGCATACTTAATTATTCCATGTAAATAAACTGAGTATTCTCTCTGTACATATTCTCTTAATTTAATTCTTTTTTCTGCCTCTAATACTCTAACCATTTCTTGAATCTTTTTTTCACTTTCTTTTGTAGTAGGAATCTCTAATGAAAACAAATTACCTCGACTACTATTTAGTAATTTTTTTAATAACTCAACTTTATTCATTGGATAATCCCCTTTATTTACTATATTCGACATAAAGGCGACTTTTTCCTTGGAACATCTTATATTGTTTCAAGTTTTACCTACTTTCCACTAAAAAAATTTGATTATAGGTAGTATGACAGGAATCGGATAGCTTTTTTTATTAGCTTTTTTTATAACTACCTTTTACCAATCTAATCATATCACGCCCTGATATCTTTTCTGTTTCATGATAACCTTCTTCATCCCGCAAACTCAAGTTCCAGCTACTATCTTTATCTTCATTTAACCTAAATAACTTATTGGTAAAAACATTTGTATAAAAATCCCCATTTCTTAGCCTCATACTATCCCACCTCTCTAATGTATATAAACTGTATTATGCCCAAGATATTGATCTGGAGCCATTAGAAATATACAGTCCAAAAATCCTGGATATACAGGGGAAAGAAGTGAAAATCAGGGGGAGGGTCAGAGCATGGATAGTTTTGTAAAAAAAGAAGTGCGGGTAACGGAAATTTCCCTTATTCAGCTAACGGGTGCAAGAGTTGTAGATTAGGCTGTCATTATGGCAGCTTTTTTTATTGCACTAAAGGGGCAGGTTAGTGGAACAAGAATAGTGTTGTATAATACCTTAAAGCTATTGATTTAATAAAAGGAGAAAGTAATGATAAGTGCAAACAATTTTAAAACAGGTGACATACTAGATGATTACGCTGATTTTAGATTTGTAGAGTGTGTATTCTGTAAATGCCAATATATTCACGACTTTGAGCTTTGTACTTTGTTCTATGACCCCAATGATTTAGAACGAAGTTTTTCAACATTATTTGGATGTGATGAAGACAAGAATTATCCATTACCTTGTCGTAAGTGTAAACGGACGGAATGGGATTTCACAGATATTGATAATGATGAAAGAGAAAATGTCTTAAAAGGTGAATGGGGTTGGGCAATATAACGACTTACTAATTCAACTAACTGAGTGCATTACTGAACATCGGTAATGCATATTCTTATTGAAGTAACGGGGCAGGTTGGTGAAATAAAAAGTTTTAATTGTGTCATGAATTTTCTATATTTGGAAAAACTAATTAAATCTCTAATACTTGTATTTATTAGGTGGTTTAAATATGTGGTGGTCTCCATATACAGCATTAAGTATTAACCTTATTGTTATCTGGTTTATGCCAAAGCGGTTAACAGCGAAAAAGATATATGTAACTTGGTTTATAATCGCCATGATTAGGTGTAGAAGAGATTGTGAAGGATTCCACTTAAATGTGGTGTAATGCTTTGTTAAGTATTTAAATCAAATTAAAATTATTTACTATCGGATGCTTATATTGTGAATGGGATTGCGACGATTCCATATTGTTATTAAGCTAAAAGGAAAATAGGAAGTGCGTATTATTTCAATGTCCCTTACTACCCAATTATAATTTAAAGAAATTCAACTCTCATTCATGCTTCTTGTGTCATTAATATTTAAACCAATACGAAAAACTGAGAAAACGGGCGTAATTTTGAGAAAGCCATTAGGTTTTAGAGGGAGGAATGGATGGCAAGAATATATATGGAAGATAGCGTTTACATTCTCTTTGCCCATTCCTTTGATAATAATTTCGTTAGCTTTGCTTCTCCGCCCTTTGATGTAGCACAATCTGGAAGCATTATTGGGGTGATTATTGATCGTCTACTATTACATTTATATCCCCGAATGTATTTATTTGGACTTTTTCTTCCTTCAAGGTTTCATTAACCTGTATGAGCTCTTCACATTGTTTCTTAAAAACCTCAACATCCTCAAGGACAGTTGGATTTAATGTAACCTCAATATGTTCTTCACTTAAAGGGATGCAAATTGTTTCAATTTGTGAATCTATGTCACTGTTTGGATTTACAATCTTTTTCTCAATGATTAGCTGTTCATGGGTAACAGGGACCATAATTTGTTTAACCTCGGTAAAGGTTTTCTTATATACCCTAACATCTGCTGTCTCAACCCTCTTCTTGCTCACCTGCAATTCTTCTTTATGTAGTTTGAGCGTTACTTCTTCATGATGGTCATTTGATGAATTCTGCTTTTCATGCAACTTAATCTCCCTCCATAAGAAATGGTGAAACCACCTTAACATTGCTTGACGATGTTAAGGTGGTTTTATTTTTAGCTATGATTTATATCTTCAAAACCTGAATCATCGGAAATGATATCAACACTTCCAGTTGTATTAACATGTGCCTCTTCGTGTTTAAGCGTTTCTTCGATATGCCGGGTTTCCTCAACTTCACGTTTCGCAGCGGAGATCTCCTCGGTTGTCACTGTATATTTGTTTACCTCAACTTCTTCTTGGCTAACTGGAATATGGATAGTTTCCTCCGAACTGATGGGTTCATCACTTCGTTCGTTATTCAATTTCGTTCTTTTTATCACAACTTCCTCGTGCATGACAGGAACGTCGACCGTTTTTTGTTCTTCCACAACCTCTTTTGAGAGGACTACTTCTCCAGCATTGACCTTATTTTTCGTAATGTCAACCTCTTCTTTATGAAGCTGGAGTGCGCCGCTCGTTTGGTTATTTTCATGTCTATCTTCATTCTCAACATTTTGAGCTCTGTCATCACCAAATAACCCTAAAAAATCGCTCATAAAAATCCCCCTAGCAAGTTAATTAAAGACAATCTTTTATATAGTGTGTTTATGAGGTGGATTTATACTTAAAATCATTAGAAAGAAACTTATAAAAAGGGGATATATAGGCTGGAGTTATATCCACTAATTTATTCAAATTCGGTTGAATGTTTTGATATTTTCTTTTCTGTATTATTTTAGGAACTTTGGGAACCGTATTTTTTCTTATTGTTTTTGTCACTTTTACCAAAATTAATCCCTCCTGTATAGATAGACTTTTTCCATAGAGAGGGATTTTATCGAATGCTTGTTTTTTTCTTATTCGTCTTTATTATCTCGGTCATTCCTATCAATATCGTCTTCGATAATATCTTCTTGCTTGGTGTTTCTGTCCTTAATAAAATCCTTGTCAGTATCTGTGTTTTTGTCTTCAGAAGGGTCATAATAATTGTTATTCAAATCGTTATCATGTTCATTTAGGTCATTATTAATATTATTTCGATCCAAGTCGTTGTCTAAGTTACGATCATTCCTGTCAGGGTTATTGATTCTCTGTGGAGTTATTCGGTTATCAGTGTTGGCATTACAGGCACCTAAAACCATTGCAGAGAGGACAGTTCCAGCAAGCAATAAAAAAAGGTTTTTCTTCAAGGTAAAATCCTCCTTTAAGGAAAATTAAATTTCTTAAATTATTTTTTAAAATTTTAGAAAAAAATTGCTAGTACTTTTTTACAAATCTTAAGTTGGAAGTTTTTTTTCAAAAATTCACCTTCCAAATTTTCAACAAGCAAAAGTATAGAAAAAGTACAAAAGTGAAGTAAACATAGTCAACCGAATTGGATTTAGAATAAATGCCAATAATAAAAACAAATAAAATGATAAAGGATGATCTCCTATGATTTATATTTACCATGATTATGGTGGGACACATACCACGGCTTTGGCTGCCGCATATCATTTAAAACAATTACCTCAATCAGAAAGAACACTAACTTCGGAAGAGATATTAAATGTAAAATATTTTAATCGACTAACAAAAGAGGATTTTGGAAAACTCATTTTTCACGGGAACGATGAAGATGGCAACTCAGTGTATACAATTGGACGGAAAAGGAACAAGCTTGTTGTTCCAGGATTAAAAGAATTGACTTTACTACTACAAAATAAATTTCATTTTAATGAAAAAATAGTTTTCTCCAATACATCACCAACTGTTCCAATTGTTATGTCATTCGGGGGATTTTTCTCGAGAGGATTGAAAATTGACTTTATAGGGGTACCATTATTAGTAAAAGGTGCAAAACAATGCCGTGATAATGTTTATCGGTTAGTTGAAAATACGAAACAAGTTGGTAAAACTTCTTTCAATGAAAACGTGATTACTTTAGAAAATGAAATGTATAAGTAAAAAATTTCTGTTAGCTGAATAAAAAAAGCCGAAAATATCTTTAGTCTTAGTTATTCCTTTGGAAACTCTTCCACTATAAGCATAATACTTCCTCTTCAATTTTCTTTTTAGTGTTATTATCCATAATCTTGCCTCCAAAATTTTAATAAGACTTATAGGTCCCCTAAAAAAGTTGCACATTTAAGAATGAAATGAACATAAAAGTTTTATTAACCCTCTTTTAAAATTTTTAAAATAAATTTGGACAAGATAATAATTGATTTTCAACCAAATCCCTAAAATGACTAAAATATACGATTCGTTTGTACAACTCTAAATAACCTTGTTAATAACAATTTTATTAGTAACAATCTCATTAAAATCCGTAATATGGATATGTTAAAAATAGTATTTCAATTAAAATAAAAAAGGAGAAAGGGAATGAGATTATTTGGAGAAAGCTTCGAAAATTTGTTAGGAGTAAAAAAACCTAGAGCACGGCATAAAAATGAAGTAGATCGTTTGGATCAATACTTTGAAACCCCCATCATACATAGGCAAATTCATGGGGATAAAATATACGTCCCGTTAAACTTGGACAGAGTTTAGAATCAGATACGTTAATTAAAAAACAGTATATTTCTACTAATCCAATTTTATATTGCCTAAGTAATTATCAATACTGTCATTGACGATTATTCTTCCAGCATATTGGGGGTCGCCGACAAAAAATGCGAATATCATAGGCTAAAACATTTTTTGAACAAGGTGACCCAACACATTTTTTCTTATAAGTAAAAGATTGTGAAGCAAACTTAAATTTTAGGGTGCTTGAGTTTAACAAAACAGTTGCTGCTGCGGATCTTTTTCTTGTTCTACTAACCATATGATAGTTGAAGTAGTAAATAATTCACTAATGTTGGATTTAACGCCTATTATGTATTTATTCGGACAAAGATATAACGGGACAAATTTGGAGTAGACAAAAAAGCGTCAAAAATGACGCTTCAAATAGAGTGAAATTAATCCATTTTATGTAGTGGTCTTAAAAATTGAATTGGACAAGTGTGGAACATAGAAAAAAATACAAAACCATCCTTTTTAGGATGGTTAAGGAAAATGGAAGAGATTTTTATTACAGGATATTTTATTCAAATTTCGTGTAAATGTATTTAGGCAATTGAACATTTTTAGGTAGAAGAGCTTTTATTAGAGCTTTTAATGACAGCCAAGAAAACACGTATAATAGGTAAACGTCTATTCCTCTTTAAACATGGACACATACACTATTTTTGAAACAATTTGAGGAGGAAATAAAAAATGGAAAGACAATTCTTTGGCAGTATGGGTTATGGAGGCTATCCTGGTTACGGTATGGGATACGGAGGTTATCCTGGTTATGGCATGGGCATGGGTTATGGAGGCTATCCTGGCTATGGTATAGGATATGGAGGTTATCCTTTCCATCATTATGGGTATGGAGGCTATCCTTTCCACCACCACCATGGATTCCATCACGGCTGTTGTTAACCTACAAAAAGTATATTACCCTGGAGCGATGTCTTATCGGTTTTAAACTATCTAAGGATTAAATCTTTACATGTATTTTAAGTAATAATCTATTAATAACTCCAATCACGAATTAGGTTAGAGCGTTTTCTTAATTTTTATTTGGATTGGTCCTTATTCCACTAACGGGTGCAAGAATTGAAGAAAAGCAATGCATTTTTTCAGCATTGCTTTTTTGTGTCCCTTTTAAAAATACTTCCTATAAAGCTCTTGTCTTAAACTCCCACTTAACTGTGCATATATCCTCGTAGTCTCACTTTTCTCATGACCTAATAAACTCTGAATGACTTCAAGAGGGGCACCATTATTTAACATGTGAGTAGCATAGCTGTGCCTCAGTTGGTGTGGATGGATCGTTTTATTTATGCCTGCCCTTTTTGAAATTCGCTTGATGATATATCTCATTTGGGCAATACTCATTCGGTGTGGATACCGTTCGGTAAAAAAAATTGCGGCATCGTCATCTTGGCGTTGTTCAAAGTATCTTTTAAGCCAAATTTCACAGCGGATATTAAAATAAACTTCTCTTTCTTTATCTCCTTTTCCTCTTACGACAGCGGAACAGTTTGACCAATTAATTCTATTTTTTCTAATGAAACAATTTCTCCAATACGGCAGCCAGTTGAAAACATAAATTCAAACAAAGCCTTTTCCATTGAAGTGGTGCACGCTTCCCGTAAATGTTCAATTTCAAATTCTGTTAAAAACTTAGGAATACGTTTCCCTGCTTTAGGTTCTTTTATTTTGAAGGCAGGATTTTTGGCTATATGCCCTTCTTCATGAGACCACCGAAACAATGACTTCATGAACCGTATACGATGAGCTAAACTCGAAGGTTTTAACTTTTCGCTTGACTTTGCTAGATATTCTTTTAGTTGACCTGTCGATATTGTATCAAGTTTAACGTCTTTGAAATATCGAATAAGTAATGTGGCTTGAAGTTTGTATGCTTTTAATGTTTGTGGTGAGAACCCTTCAATTCGTTTATCTGATTCATACGTTTCCCATGCCTTTGACAATAACAAAGTACATCTCTCCCTAAAAATGTATTTTTTAGAGGAATTATTGACCTTATTCTAAAAATTGAAACGGAAGAAACTATTCAACTACTGGGGTAGGTTAATTGAATAGAAAATAATATTACTTAACCAAAAATGGCATAATATATAAAAGTTCAATTAGAAGGGACAAAAATATGGTTAAGGTAGTTATTTGGTCTTTATTTATTATTCCGTGGATTTCTTTGTTCTTTTTAAACGGTAAAGCGATTCGAAGATATATGCCTGTTGCTCTATTTGCCACCGTGTTGAACACTATATTAGCTCAAATGGCTTGGTCATATAACTGGTGGAAATTTAAAGAGACTCTTTTTACATGGGATAAATTAGCGCCATTATTTACAGTTTATGGCGTTTTCTTGGTGGGTACTATATGGATATTTTATTTTACATTTCGTAGATTTTGGATATATATAATTGTTAATTTAATTATCGACCTCTTCTACGGGATGGGTCTTACTAAAATGTTAAACAAGCTTGAGATAAGAGAAAACGGTAGTTTCTCTCCTCTACAAAATCTTTTAGCAATGACAATATTAGCATTAATTCTTTATCTTTATCAGATATGGCAGGAAAGAATCTTTGAAAAGGAATATGTTAAGTAACATTCATTTGAAACCTTATATAAAGAAGAATTTTTGTTCAACTAATGGATGCAAGAGTTAAACAAAACGTTGTTTCGACAGCGTTTTTTCTTATTGAGCTAAATTGGCAGGTTAGTGCAACAAGAAAGAGGAAAATCTATATCTTATTTATGTTGCTTTGATAAATAGTGTGAAGTAAATAAAAAAAGCGTCAATAATGAAGCTTTACAAGAGAGTGAAAAAATATGCTTGCTTACAGTAGTTTATGTAATGGTCTTCAAAAATGAAATGGACAAGTGTGAAACAAATAATAAAAAAGCGTCAATTTGACGCTTTCAAGGAAAGTGAAGATATAAGGTTGTGGTATGAACTAATAATTTATTTTATGTAAATAAGAAAATAATGAAAGGGACAAGTACGTACAATAAAATTTTTTAAGAAATAAAAAAACCAGAAAACTCCTGACTAAATCCTGATACTTCAAGAAGCATCGCTTATTTTATTTTTATTGGAAAAATACCTCATATGTAAGACAAATAAACGACTAACTTCTATCCAAATAGTTTGCATTTGGACATTTACTATTGCTTTCCAAAATATCTTTGATTTGTTTATTGATATGAAATATCACGGTTACTGGTATTTTTTAAAGGTGTAAATTGGGAAGCGTTACCTATACATATAATTTTACTTCCACGATATTTATAAGAGGACTATTTCCCCTTAAACTCCACATTTGTCCTATTTATTTATCAAAATTATTTTCATAAAATAATGTAGTCCTAGTTTTACCACCATTGACACCACTTTTAAGCGCCTAATGACGCTTTTTTTATTTGACTATATACTTGTCCATACAGATATAACTTTTTTACATATATTATATCAACCTATAAATGGAGGTGATAAATATAAAAATGGGTAAAAAACCAAATGGCCTTATTTTAAATGTTGTATTTTTTATCTTAGTAATAATTCTAATCAGTGCCCATTTTTTCTGGTAGGGTTTATGAGGTTAGAATTCGTCCTTTATTAGGACGTATTTTTTAACTACTTTTTACCATGATGGTTCTAAAATCCGTACCGTATAAATAGCACGGCTCAGACGGGTGCCTCACCCATGCCAGGCTTATGGGGGTACCTGAATACACCTACCTTAGGTAGGCTTACCCCTAGGGACAATGAATATAACTATAGATATAGACTAATATACATATATGACAGTGACTAATGATAACTGTTGACCCTTTGCTACTACCAGGGTGCTGGTATTCTATCATATGACTATTGTATCTTCCCTCTTGACATTTTGTGAAGTGTTTCACTTAAACTAACGGGCGCTTTAGTTAAACAAAGGGTTGCTGCGGCAGCCTTCTTTATTACTGAACTAAAGGTGCAGGATAGTTGAACAAGGATAGGGAATACTGGAGTTATATATTTTTCTAAGGTGAATTAAAAGATGACTCCATTGATTAGAAAAGAAAAAATTATAAGTTCCGATAAGTTTTTTCAAAGAATACATCAAGTAGAAGTGGAATATGTAAACTATTGGAAAGAACATACGTTATGGCACTGGGAATTTTGGGTTTCAGTAGCATTATCAATAATTCCTTGGCTTGTATGGATAATACTGCGAAAGCGTGGAAGTGAGGCAAGATTGCTTTTAGCTGGAATTTTTGGGTTAAGTGTAGCTTCTTGGCTAGATTTTTTAGGCCTTGTTTTTGGGCTTTGGCATTATTCTGGGAGAGTATTGCCTACCATTCCAACGTTTTTACCTTGGGATTTTACTTTAATTCCTGTTACTCTGATGCTTTGGCTACAATTTAAACCAGCTCTAAATCCTTTTTTAAAAGCTGTTATTTATTCCGCATTGACTTCTTTTATAGGTGAACCATTATTTGAATGGATTGGATTTTATACAACTGTAAAATGGAATGTTTTTTATTCCTTTCCAATTTACATTATTATCTATTTAATAGCTTATCGAATTAGTAAGGCAAAATCATTTGAACCTTTGTAACAACTAAGCAATATTTCAATAACTTAGTTTGTGAATGATTTCACTTAAAGTAACGGGTGCAATAGTTTAAGATTGCCTGCTTTCGGTGGGCTTTTTTTGCTTCTTCCACTAACGTGGCAGGTTAATTGAACAACAAATAGTTTACTTTTGTTATTTTTTTTTGTAATATTGTTCGCAAATGAACAGTTTACATTTGAACTATTTTATTAAGGGAGTGACTTAAATGGATTTAAATTATAACGACCCAAAAGTAAAGCAAGTAATAGAAGTTTATCAATCGTTTTGGGCTATTAACAAAACTACGGCTAAATTAACGAAAAAGAATGCTGAAAATTTTGGTCTTTCATTACAACAGTTATCAATCCTTAATACATTATTAGCGTTTCCTGAATTAACGCAACAAGAGTTAGCGGATAGGCTTATCTCAGCAAAAAGTACAATTAGTGCTGGCGTAGATAAATTAGTGGAAATGGGGTTAGTTGAAAGGGGATTTTCTGAAGAAGACCGAATAGAAGTAAAGCTAAAATTAACTTCTAAAGGTGAAGACGTTTCAAAAAAATCCAGTAAAAATTCAATATCCTATAAAGCTATGCTTTTTGCATTAGATAAAATGCCCAGAGAAGATATTCAGTCTTTACTTCGTATACAGAATGAATTACTAAATCACCTTATTGAAAGTGGTTTTTAAAATAATCGTTCTTCAACAAACGGGGTGCTTTACTTCAAAAAGCCAAGGAGGTAAATATTATGGCATTAGATTGCTTTTTTTATGATGTAAATGATAATGATATTGACTATTTTTCTATGTCAGAATCTTTACACGAAGCAATTTTTAACAATCGCAATAAATATTATCGTAGCTATATTTACCTTAGAAAGCTTATTAATTACTATGGTGATGCAAAATTTGAGGGTAACGAGGTTAAAAGTCTTATCGAAGACCTAAAACTTTATTTGCCATATATAAATAAGGACTATCATGAAAAAGTTTATTTGTTAATAAAAAAACTTTCAGACCCAAGAGTAGTAAGAGTTGGTTTTTATGGGGATTAAAGTTTTTTATAATATAAGACTCTTCTTAAACTATAGAGTGCTTGAGTTCAAAATAAATGGCTGCTACGGCAGCCATTTTTTCTTCTTCAACTATAGGGGCAGTTTAGTGTAACAAGGGAGATGGAATTTTGTTTTCTTTGCTCTATGAAGTGCAGCAAATGAAAAAGCTAGGAATCGTTCCTAGCGTCCAGTTTTTACATATTATTTATTTCTCCTTCCTGTTGGCGAGCGAGTCACGGTCACTTGCTGTTGGAGGCTGCTCTAACCATCCATTTTTTATCATTAGGTTTGCTCCGTCTTCTGCAAATTGTAAAAGTTCTAAAATTAGTCGTAAGTAATGAGCACCTAAATCTCTTCTTGAATTGACACTCAAAGCAGAACCATAATATGAAAGGGATAATTGTGTAGACAATTGAATTTGGTACATCATATATTTATCTGAAAAGGTCATAGAAGTAGAGTTCGTGATCATCGATTGCCAAGAAATAGGCGAATTTAATTTATCTTCCTTAAATACCGATTCAAATATTTTTATGTGTTTATTGGCAATGTCAAGTCCCCTCATGAAATATTGACGAATCTCTTTTGATTGGGCTACTTGGATGAATCCCACTTTCAAAGCAGCATGTAAATGCATTTTTAGCATGTTGAAAGTAATATCTCCTATTTCGATAGCATTCAGAGGACGACGATCCCCCAACCATCCCGTTAAAAAGCTTTGGTGCTTTACAAAATCGATTGATTCGGGTGGTGAAATAACAGGAGGTCGTACAAAAAGTCCTTTCGAAAGCATTAAATCAATGGATTGATCAAAAAGCTCCATCGTTTCGGACATACAGGTTATGTAATACTTCCGTAAGTCAGAACGAATCGAAGTACCAACAGACAAAGAATATCCAGTCATCCCTTGCAAAGTCATGATATAAATATAATTTAGGTAGAACGGGTCTTGAAAAAGACGAGGTGCTTGAATGTTTACGTCATCTTTTTCTGTAAACCCATGTGGGATAGGATAATTTTCATTTACCATGAATTCTGTAATTTTTTGGACATGCTTTTGGGATAATCCAAGGGCAGTTTGGTAGATTGATTTGACATCGTGATCTTCAATATGCTCCAGTGCATAACGAAAAAAACAAATGGACATGGTATCAAAAATGTATTGAGTCCAAAGGCTTGCCATTTCTGGAGCAGTTAATCGAATGGGGTTATTTGTCTCCAAGATTTATCCTCCAATAAACGAACTTGTACATTGTTTTTATTGTTTTCTCAGAGCTGAAAAATATGTAAAAAATTAGAAACCTCTTAAATCAAAAGATTTTACTGATGAGAAACAAGGTGTAGTTGTTTTGATAAAAACAGTATTTGTGGAGGTTTTTTACAAAGAAACTTCAACATGGTTCGATGCGGGTGGTTCAGTAATTCCGATTATTATCGGGATACATCTATAGCTTAACTGGTGTGATTCTTCAAGATGTAGTTTGCCATTTTCTAATCGCACAAAAAAATTGTGAAATAGTGCACTTAAAGTAACGGGTGCTTGAGTATAAGAAAGAATGGGAGGTGTTGCGGGACATCTCCTTTTCTTTTTCAATAAAGGCAGGGGACTTGGAAAAGTGAATACTCACATAAATGTCGAATTTGAAATTAACGACTGATTTTTTACAGTTTCCATCTGGTTGTAAAAAAGTTTTGGCCGTGGAGAACAAAAAAAGAAGCTTTATAGCTTCCAAGGAGGAACGTTAATCTCTTTTTTTTGCTTCTCATAATTTTGCATTCTAGAATATGAGTTAGCTAATTTAGACACTATGAATCCTTGTGGGCTCGAGGTTTTTTCAAGACCTTTTAATTCTTGAATTCTAATTTGTGCAAACATTTTTGCTACCTGAGCTAAATTTTCAATAGTATCCATTAATTCGGGGTTATCATTATAATTACATTTAGCTATGGAGTAAATATAATCAAGCTTATTCTCAATTAATTTAAGTATTTCAGTATCAAACTTTTCATTTTGCATTATTTTTCACTCCCCATTAATAAACGTATGGAATAATGGATAATAAAGAACGTAAAAAATAAAAAACTTATTCTAATGGTGAACAGTACGAACGCAATGTGTACTAAAAGAGGAGTACTTGTGTAGAAGAAGAGGAATTTCTACGAAATCTCATTTTTTATGGGAAAGTAAGATTGTGAAAAAATATACTTAAAGTAACGGGTGCATTAGCAAAAATATAAAAAGGTGATCAAATAATGAGTATACAAGTTAAACTAAAAGACATAATTGAGGAAATGGAAATCCAGTTCGAAGAATCACGTTCATTACTGAATATTAAAACGGGTGAATTTGTGT
Source organism: Bacillus salipaludis (assembly GCF_030938565.1). Classification (GTDB taxonomy): domain Bacteria; phylum Bacillota; class Bacilli; order Bacillales; family Cytobacillaceae; genus Neobacillus; species Neobacillus salipaludis_A. The sequence continues at coordinate 1,766,705 of NZ_JAVGVR010000001.1, forward strand.
TAGTAACGTCGGAGGACCAGAGAGCTGCTGAAGACGAAAAACCATTTGATCATTTACCTGAATGGGAACAGGAAAATAGAATGATTGCAATTGATGTGGTTGAAAACTTTGAAAATTATTTAGAGTTACCTACTAAATATGAAGTAAATGAATATGAAATAATGGAAAACTTTTGCTTAACAGTAAGTGATCAACGGAAGCAGGAATCCTTATTAAGGGCAATTAAGGGAAAGGGCGCCTTTAGAAGGTTTAAGGACAAAATAATTGATTTTGAAATAGAAGATCAATGGTATTTATACCGGGACGAGTGTTTCAAACAAATTGCGATTGAATGGTGTAAGGAAAATAAAATTAATTTTATTGAAAAGGAATGAAAGAGAGTGATTACTAAACCAAGGAGTAATCACCTTTTTTATAAATTAAATGGCAGGTTAGTGCAAGAAGAAAATGATAAAAATGCTATGATGATGTAGAGAACAATTAACAAGAGTGGGTGTTTTCCGATGGATTGGATAGACGTTAAAGATAGTAATGATATTGAAAACCTTTTTGACAAATTTGGTGGGTTCCATGATAGCTGTTTAAAGGTATTGCATATGTGGACTGAGAGTTATGTTGATGAGAATTTATCGGTATTTATGTCACCAGAACTCGATACTAATGTACGAATCCTTTTCCATAGGCAGTATCGTGATCCTTCTGAAATTGAGTTATTATTTAAAGGTGTAACCCAATTTCATATCGTTCCAAGTCCAATTAATTATGATTCCATTATTGATGAAGCAAAGCTTATTTTACATAAAGGTCTATTTTATTGGTCTGATTACTATGATTCGGACCCCGAAGATTATACACTTGGTTCTTATAGTTGGATTTCTGCCAAGAGTCTTAAGTGGCGTGATGCTAGTTCATGGATGGGCAAACAAAATAGATACGGAGTAATTAACGGAGACTAAAAAAATTCTTACTCAACAAACGGGTTCAAGAGTTGCGTCAGGCTGTCATTGTGGCGGCTTTTCTTATTGCACTGATATGAACGAAACTGTCAACCCACCACACCCAAATGTTTTTATTTAGCGTTTTATTCAGTATGAATAGAGTTATTCCTTGTTCAACTTATAGACCAAATATCCTTTCGGATTTAGCTTGTCAAGGGCGCACTTTCTTATGACTAAAGGGGCAGGATAGTTGAATAATAATTGTATTTATTATCCACTGAGATAAGTAGAAATGTTAAGATAAGTTTATTAATCATTCTGTTGTTAAAAGATGGTTAATTATATAATTAAAGTGAATTTTGGAAGTGATTATATCTCTTTCTGTAATGTTCAATAAAGGAGGTAGGTGTAATTTTAATTGCTGTACAAAAGGGAAACAGAATGAAATATAAATGATGAAATCTCAGGAGGAAATTAGAGTTGCCCAGTATTACTAGAGTTATTGAAGTACATCAAGAATTAGAAAGTGCATCAAATGCACCAATGTTGATTATAAGTGAAATATTATGGATATTTTTTGGAATTGTATTTATTGTACATTTATTAAAAGATAGGAAGTCATTTTCTCTTCTTGGCTTATCATTTAGAGGATTATTCTTTGTAATTACACTTTTAATAATAGGTTATTTAACCAATTCAATTATGAATTGTAATTTTTCAATTAATGAAACCCAATGGAAAAAAGGCTATTTAAAGCCTTATATTTTATCATTACCTGAACATAAAAAAAATGTAGATGACTTTTCCTTACTTCTAAATAATGAGGTTAATGGAATTAATTCTATCTATATAAATGGAGAAAAACCTCTTTGGTTTAAAATATCGTTATTAGATAAGCATAGACTTTCAAAAAAAATAGTTTTACAATGTATTATTCAAAAAGAACCAATAAAAAAACCGTTTTTAACTTATAAAAAAATTAATAAAAATATATCTGGCCAATATACTACAAATGCGTATTACGAAACAATTTTACATATACCAGAAGAATATAAAGTTATAACTCCAAAAAATTAATGAAAAGACAAAGTTACCCTTGTTCAACTCCCATGAAAATAAAAACGGAAAAAGGGCATGAAAAAACAGACCCAGAAAAATTAGTTTTTTTAAAAAAGGCTGAGCCTCTTGAAGGAAAGAGTATGAGGTTGGCTGGTAAAACGTAATAGTAATACCTTTCTACTTAAAATTAAATCACAAAGGCTGGCGCAACAACCAGAAAAAGGATTAATCTCCCATAAATGCTACCCCTAAATGGGCGCGACAGTCGGTGGTACACCGTGGTCGTTGGAGTCAGACTAACGGATGGGCTCAAAGGCACCATAGTTCAAAGACTTTCTTCGCCAGCATTAAAACAGTATAGATTGCCTGATCCATTTTCATTCTCTGTGGTGAAGCGATGATTTTTGCGCTTCATGGGTGGCTAACGGGTGCTTTACTTTTATAACAATTGGACTGTTTCGGCAGTCCTTTTTGTGCGACGGGCAGTCGCATGGAGTGTTGATCTGTCGACACTCTTCTTTTCATTATCTGACAGAGACGTCATCTCGGTGAAACGACTGGTTGATGATGATGATACTGAATCCCAGATGGTGAAAGTCCATCTCCGAGGAGACTGACCTAGCTCGGGAAGCTTAATCTAGGGCAATACCGTGAGGTATTGTCTGAAGGAGATGCGGTAAGTCGAGAGACCCGTAGGCAACTAGATAGACCCTAATGCAATAAGTGTGAAGCACGGCGGCGGGATAAGTTGGCGACTCTTCGAAAAGTGAGGAAGCCCGCTAAAGGGGCATTTTCTTTAGAAGTCAGAGCGAGAAAATGTGACTTATAACGTGGTGGTGCAGGGTATGTCTAGAAGGGAAATGCGATAACCCCGTGAGGTCTCCACCTTACCAAACAGGCAGGGTTCTAGTCTATAAGGGTAATCCGAAATGACGAGGAACGGGTGGAGAAGTCAGACGTTCTCATAGTACGGAAGTAATTCGATGACCATAACATCGAGTGAACGGAAGGGGAACGACCTATGGCTCCAAGCCATTAACTAGGTGTAATGTAAACAATCATGTTACTGCGGTAAAACCGTTTGAATGTACATCAAGGAAAGGCGTGGAATACGCAATGAATCAAGAGTGGAAGTTTAAATTACACAGTGTATATGGGCAGATATTGTTTGACCGAAAATTAACCCAAAGCTTCGAACAAGTTAAAGCAAACAAAGGGGCAGGAGGAATCGACGGAGAAACAATTGAAAGTTATGATGCCAAATTACAAGAAAACATCATGGAACTTCTAAACAAATTGAGAGCAAAGACTTACCAAGCTCAACCAGTCAGAAGAGTATACATACCAAAGAAGAATGGAAAGAAACGTCCTTTAGGTATTCCAACTATCGGGGACCGCATAGTTCAACAAAGTATTGTAAATGTACTACAGCCAAAATTTGAAGATTTGTTGTTTCATAACTGGTCGGTTGGATACAGACCGAATCGAGGGGTACAAAGAGCCCTGCAAATAATCCTCTGGAATATTGAACAAGGATATAACCATATTTACGATTGTGATATAAAAGGTTTCTTTGACAATATACCCCATAATAAACTGATTGGGGTTTTAAAGAAATATGTGTCAGACCGTACGGTCCTGAGTTTGGTTGAACAATGGTTAAAGGCTGGGCACATGGAAGAGGGGAAACTTATCCATTCTGACTATGGCACACCTCAAGGCGGCGTCATCTCACCACTACTTGCAAATGTATACCTTAATGAACTTGACTGGGAGTGGGACTTGAATGGTATTCGATTTGTCAGATATGCAGATGATTTCTTGTTATTTGCTAAATCAAACGAAGAAATCAAGAAGGCGGCTACCTTAACTAAGAATAAGTTAGCTGAGTTGGGACTGGAAATCTCTAAAGAGAAGACCAGAGTTGTCAACTTTGATAAGGACGACTTTGACTTTTTAGGGTTCACATTCCATCATTGGACAAAGAGAAGGAAAGATAATAAACCCTTCTTTAATGTTACACCAAAGGAAGAATCCATCAGGGATTTTCGATTGAAAATCAAGGAAAAGACTAGGAAATCCCTAACTCTTAGCAAAGAAGAATGGATAAATCGGGTAAATCCTATTATTAGAGGTAAGGTAAATTACTATGTGACTATTATCAAAGCGGTAAAAGCAAACGAAGAATACGGACAAAAGAGTCACTGTAGAACTCGATGGATAAGGAAAATTCTTGAGCGAATTGATGGATATATAAGAAAAAGACTGCGTGTTGCGTTAATCCATAAGCACCCAACCCAAAGAAAAGGTATGAGAATGAATACCCTTTGGAATAACGAATTCTTTTTAAAGATTAAACTAATCCCATCCTATTGGCTTTATCTAAATAAAGCCTACGGATACACTATAGAACAATACCTAAGCGATATGAGTAAATCTGCAAAAAGAAGATTCCAATACAAAGTCAAAAGAGCAAAAGAAAAAGGTGAGGAATATTTTACCCCTCATCGCTTACAAAAGATGCAAAATGCCTGGAATGCATCCTCTTGATAAACATTGTAACATTTGGTAAGCCGTATGCCTTAATAGGGCACGTACGGTTTGATAAGGGGGAAGCCTCGAGAGAGGTTTCCCTACTTTCTCTTCTTCAACTATAGGGGCAGTTTAGTTGAAGAAGGAATTGGAAATAAAATGTAGAAATTAAACATATACGCTATGTTTAAGGGAGAGTTTTTATGTCAAATATTACTTGGATAGTATTTGGAGCATTAATATTAAGTATCATTGATTTCACTATGTTTAATAATGAAAGTAAAAGGTGGACATGGTTTGCAAGAAGGTCTTTGATGCAAAGGGTTGGTTTATTAAGTGTAGTTTTTATAGCAATTTTCTTACTTAACTATGTAACTTCAAAATAAACGGGTTTATTTTATCGAAATTTCCAAAACGTAAGATCGTTTTGATTTTAATCGGGATTAAAAGGCATTACTTTCAAAAATAATTTATAATTTTACAAACTAATGCGATTCTTTATTAAGTGGAATCGTTTTTTCTTTTTCGACTAATTGGGCAGGTTAGTTGCACAAGATTTAAACTAAAATCCATCATAATATCCTGAAGGACATTCTCATACAATCAAGAATATATAAGGTATTAAATAATACCATTTTTAGGAGTGTGTCCAATGTAATCATTACCCTTTTATAAGAGGACTTATAATTGAATATAAGGGGATATTACATTGAAAAATGAATCATTCCGATTTTTGACCATAGGACAGTCATTAGCTGATGGGGGTGATGTATTTTATATTATCGCTCTTATTACGATTGTATATGGTGATACTAAATCAGCGTTTTATGTGTCTCTGGTTCCTTTAACCAAGATGGTATCGGGAAGTTTGAGTGGAGCATTAGCTCCTTTCATAATTGATAAATATAGGTTGAAATCAATATTGTCGTATTCACAATTAAGTAAAACATTGATTTTACTGTTGTTGGCGATTTATTGTTGGTTTTATTTATCAACTACGACGTTAATTTTAATTTTTGTATTAGTTTTCCTTATTTCCTTCTTAGATGGATTTTCTAGCCCCTCAAGTAGTGCATTGCTTCCTTCTTTGGTTCCTTCGAATGAGTTAGCAAAAGCAAACAGTGTTCTTTCTTCTATAAACCAATTTATTCAACTTGGTGGTTGGGCAATAGGTGGAGTATTGGCGAGTTTACTAGGAACCAATGGATTGTTTTTCTTAACATTTATCCTGTATATACTGTCCACAATGATGATGTTCTTGATTAAGGATACGGGACAAAAGCAAAGGTCGCAGCATACTGAGAACAAAATAGCTTCATTTACAGAGGGCTGGAAAATCATTATTCAAAATAAAAGTTTTCGAACAATACATTTATTTTTACTTTTGAACGTCAGTGCAAATACAGTATGGGTCTCGGCTCTTCTTTATCCATTTATGATACAACAATTAAAAGTGGATACAGGTTGGTGGGGGTATATTAACACTGCTTTATTATTAGGGTTGTCGCTTGCGGGAGTTTATGTTTATCGAAGACCTCAAGAATTGGATATGAGTACGGGGATGATCATAATCAAAGGCAGCTTTATGGTATTCTTAACAACAGCTTTGTTTGGAATAAATAAGATTCCTTTATTGGCTCTATTACTAATTGGAGTTAATGGTTTTTTTCAAGAAATCACTAACATTTCAATTCATACTCTCATACAAAGTATGATTCAAGGCAGACTTTTAGCAAAGGTTTACGCTGCACAAACTACACTGATTATGATAACTTTTGGAGTTTCAACAATGATGATGGGATTGATTGCTGATTCATTTAATATTGTAGCGGTATATTGTATAGCATCATTTTTCCTTTGTTTGTCTTTCCTATTGCTATTAAAACAGAAAAAATATCTATCAGCTTATTATTTTCAAAACAGTAAATAAATAAATGCAGGCTGTTTAATTTTGGCTAAACTGCCTTTTCAACCGACCATTTGTCAAGAATGACACTTAAAGTAAACTGGTGCCTGAGTTGGTCAAGGGGTTGCAATGGCTACACTTTTTCTTTGTTCGACTAAGGGGCAGGAGTTCAAATAAGGTAATGAATTTTTCAGGAAGAGTAGGGGTTGAATATAATCCAATTATATCTGTCATTAAATGAAGCTGGTTTGATGTTTAAGGGGCATACAGCTCTTGCTCAGGAGGAGGTTGATTACATTCTTCTTGAAACCTACGAGAATGGAACAACACATTCAGTGGATGTGAATACATTCAAAACGCTTTTCGGGGATGTAGCTGGGAATCCGACCTATGAAGAATTGTCAGGATCTCATACTTTTAAATTGGGAGATAAGCAATACACTATGACCGCTGAGGAAATGGGTTATCAAAAATATTTCGACCAATGGAAAGAGCAAGGATTGTTTAAACTTAATACTTGAAGATTGGGCTGCCATAATTGGCGGCTTTTTTGTTGTTCAACTACCATGAAAATAAGTTTCTTCAAGAATAGAAAAGTGACAATACTTAAGAAGACCTTGCTCAATCGTTAAAAAAAAGAGGAGAGTGTTAAATTAGCAAGCCTATAGATTGGATTGACTGGATTAAGGTCAGTATCAGTATTGGCACTTCCTATCCATTTTCATTCTTTGTGGTGCAGCCCTGCTGCATGGGTGGCTAAAGGGGCAGTTTAGCATTCCTGTAGATCGTTAAATATCAGGTTTGAAAAAAATAGAGCCCCTCAGTAAGATACGAGTATAGAGACCAATCTAAACTCATTGTCTTAAGGAGGAAGCCCTACTATGAATTTTAAAATGCAAGACAAACAAAATCAACTAATAGAAAGAATTTCCGATACACACCTTATTGTTGGTGTGGATATCGCTCAACAACTACACATTGCTCGAGCTGTTAACTTCCGTGGTATTGTAGTTGGAGATCCACTTTCATTTGAAAATAATGAAGAGGGATTCGTAAAACTATTAAGTTGGATTCAAAACTTACAAAAACTAAAAAAATTAGATTCAACAATAGTGGGTATGGAACCTACAGGACATTACTGGATTAACCTATCAAAATGGCTGGATAAACAAAACATTGAGGTAGTTACTGTAAATCCCCACTTAGTAAAAAGGAATAAAGAGAATCGTGACAATACTCAATCGAAGAGTGATAAAAAAGATGCCCTCGTTATAGCGGATATGGTGAAAAACGGCTATTATTCCTTTGTTCGTCCAACATCAGAATCCTTTGAGAAACTTAGAGTTCTAATTTCGAACCGTGATGTAATTGTTAAACGTCTCGTGATGTCTATTAATCAAGTAAATCGATGGGTGGATATAGTCTTTCCAGAACTGAGACAAGTGTTTAAAGATGTTTCGTGCAAAGGGGCCATCGCAACCCTTCGTTTATTTCCTACACCGGATGAAATATCTTCACTTGAAACACTAGATGTCATGAGAGGGTGGAAGTCTTTAATGAAACGACAACCAGGACCTAAAAAAGCTCAATTACTGATCAATCTAGCAAAATCTTGTATTGGAACCGGACAAGCACTTGATGCTTATAAATTCCATTTAGAACAATTATTAGAGGAATATGACCTCGCTGCAAAACAACTCGAAAGAGTTGAAGAACAAGTTAAAGATGTCCTCAACAAAATACCATTCGCGAAAAAACTACTTATGATTAAGGGAATAAGTGAAATTTCATTAGCTGGGATACTAGGTGAGGCAGGAGACTTAAGCGGATTCTCTCACGGCAACTCTCTATTACGTCATGCAGGATTGCATCTAGCTGAAGCAAGTTCAGGAAAATGGAAAGGACAGATTGTCATTTCAAAGCGTGGAAGGTCTAGGCTACGGCGATTCCTCTACTTAGCAACAATGAGCCTTGTGATGAATAACCCTGAGTTTAAAGCTGTCCACTCCCATAATGTGAAGGTAAAGAAGATAAAGAAAATGAAATCAATCATGAAACTGATAGGTAAACTAGCAAGGATTTTTGTGGGAATAGCACGAAGTAATGAGTCTTATTGTCCAAGTAAAGTCCAAGTATTAATCCCTATAGCAGCTTAGAATTAAAACATTTGATATATAAAATGTATTAATTAATATTCTAAACTTTAATTTTGAATGTTGTCTTATTCGTAGGATTTCAAATATGTACGGAGTACCAGGTTTCTTCAACAAAAGGGCACTGTGACCCATCAGTTTAGCATAACTGGCCTCCACCCCTTGGATAGGCATGACGAAGGAATGAGAGGGCAATTGACCCGTTGAGACATGGGAGGGAAAGCCTCCAGGGGCGGCGTGGAGTTGTACATTATATGGTAAAATATGGAGTGGTAGCTGACTCCTTTATTTAACTATGCCTTCATGAAGTCAAATGATCTGAACTCATATCAATTACACTTAAATCCAAATTACAAGGGTTATGAAATCCTGCGAATAAGTGAGCATTCGATAGATATTCGTATTAAACTGAGGGAGTTGAAGAAGAATCTGGAAATTTTTTAAAATTAATACCTTGTATTATATAGTATTGTAATTTACAATTAATGATAGGAGGTGGACAAAATTGGAAGTAAATAAAGAGGTTTTAAAAGGTCATATTGATACGTTAATTCTCTCGTTATTGAACAACAGGGAAATGTATGGATATGAGTTAGCGAAATATGTTCGAGAAAAAAGCAATAATCAGTTTGAATTAAAAGAAGGTACGCTTTATTTGTCTTTAAAGCGATTGGAAAAAAATGAGTGGATTTCTTCTTACTGGGGTGATGAACAAGGACCAGGAGGAAGAAGAAAATATTATAAACTCACGTCTTTAGGAAAAGAAGGGTTAGAAGAAAAGCGTCTGGAGTGGAGATTTGTTAAAAACATTATTGATTCGTTTTTGGAAGGGGGAGAAAAGTATGAAACAAATTGAAGCATTTGTAGATTCGGTTTATCAAGGTGTTGGTGGTAACGAAAAAGAAATTCAAGAATTAAAAGAGGAAATGAATGGTCATCTGTTGGAAGCTGTTCATGATTTGAAATCAGAAGGGAAAACGGAGCAAGAAGCCATTGAACTTGCTATTGAGCGATTCGGTGGAGAACAAGAAATGAGATCCATCGTTAGTCAATTGTTTAAAGCACAAAAGGTATTTGCAAAATGGGTACTTTATTTAGCCATCGCATTCCTTGTTATTTCTTCGACTGTATTTGGGGTTATGTGGGTAGCGGGAGAACAAAATTCTCACGAAAACTCTATTGTCGCAACAAAAATATTCAATCTGTTACATAATAAAGATAACGTTTCTGAAGATATGAAAAAGGAAATAGAGACATTGGTAAAAGGTACAGACCAAATTTCAAAAGTCCAAATTAATAATGTGCAAGATGTTAAGTTAGAGGCAAAAAGTTACAATTCTATATTTGAATATGTAGAAAATGCAAAACCAAATTACCAGTTTGAAAGAAAAATATGGGCTCCTGATTGGGCTTTTGACCTTTATCCATATGGAAATGGAGATTCAGAATGGTATGTTAATATGGAAGTAAGATATATTGACACTATTATGACTTTAGTTTTATTTGTAGGTGTCGCGGTTTATGCAGCATTATTTACGATTTGGGCAACAATTAATGCTTATCATCAAAGACGATTAAATGTTGGTTGGGTTCTTGTTTTTGCTTTCCTAAATGTGATCGGTTACTTGGTTTATATTGTAATCGGAAAAAGGGTTCAATCTAAAACAATTCTTTGATTTCTTCTTGAACTCCCATGAAAATAAAAACTGAAAAAGGGCATGAAAAAATAGACCTAGAAAAACCAGTTTTTAAAAAAAGGCTGAGCCTCTTGAAGGATCGTATATAAGATTGGCTGGTAAATCGACTTGTGAAACCTTTCTACTTAAAATGAAATCAGTTAAAGCTGGCGCAACAACCAGAAAAAGGATTAATCTCCCATGAGTGCTACCCCTAATGGGTGTGACAGTCGGTGGTACACCGTGGTCGTTGGAGTCAGACTAACGGATGGGCTCAAAAGGCACCATAGTTCAAAGACCTTCTTCGCCAGCATTAAAACAGTATAGACGGTCTTAGCCATTTTCATTCTCTTTGGTGCAGCGCTGATTTTGCGCTGCATGGATGGCTAACGGGGCAGATTAGTTGAACATTAAATTAGTTATTATTGTCTCATTTCAACAAGAGAAATAGCTTGGTTTGGAGATGCGGTTGGTTGTTGTGGATAATATTAATTGAAGATGCAAACTCTAACTTCAAAAATATGGGAGTGAGCATCTTGAAGAAAATAACGGTTTTCTTTACTATTTTTTTAATGTTTGCCACAGATAACTTAGCTCATGCTAAACCACCAGAACCAAAGGAAATTAAACCGTATGCAGAGGACTGGTATGTTACACCAGAAGATATTATTCGGGATATTATATTTCCAGCTATTGATAAAAGGGTAATAAAAGAGTATGGAGGAAAAGAAGAATCTAGTTTTGGTTGGGAACAACAGAGGATTTTGGGTATTGTTTATAACAACAATCATTCTTATGATATTTCCTTAAGAATTAAAGTTCCTGACAACAGTGCTATGCCCCCTGATGCGACATATGACAAGGTTAAAGTAAGAGTATCTCCATCTTGTGATAGTCCTAAAATTGGATGTAGTCATGGCTTTAAGGTTGAAGTTTTAGAATACGAGCATAAGTAACAGGAAGAGGTGTTGCCTTTAATTGGTAGCACCTTATTTGAATCGAGCTTGTTCACTAACGGGTGCAAGAGTTGAAGATCAAGCTGCCATTTTGGTGGCTTTTCTTATTGTGCTAACGGGGCAGGTTAATAGAAGAGGGATTTAAAACACAATCATATTTAGATTTCAGTTTTTGAAAGTAATTGAGTTCGGACTTGAAAGGCTTTTTGTATGCTCCTAGAATATCAATAATATTCTGGATTGTTTGGCGGTAAAAAGAAAAGAGGCGAACATATTCCTTCGAAACTTTATGAGGATATATATGGATATACATAAAGGTACACTCTAACTGAGTGCACCACTTGTTTTATGAATTGTATATTTCTCTGTTTAAATTCACAATATCCTTATGTGAAAATTCAACTTCTTTTTTTTCTGCAAGGAGCTCTCCGAACCTTTCCATCACCTTATTCCGTAGTAATGGTGCTTTTTCTTTATTTGCCTTTTTCAACGCTATCATTAGTTCATCTTTTGTTAGCTCTGTGCAGTAAGCAGGAGTTCCTGGCTGCTGTCTCCAAGAGTCACTTAAAGAACCACTATCTACTGCGTCGAAGCCTATCTCGTTTACTACGTCCATGACTAATTGTTTTTTTGATAGTTCATTACCAGCAATCGCTATGGCAATTCGTCCACTAGTACCTTCGGAGGTTCCTTCATTTTCTAAAGTATAGGCTAATAAATTGTTGAAAGCTTTAATGATAGGTCTACCTAATTGATTTGAAACCCAAACACTTTCAACCATCCCGTTCTCAATTTCTTCAATTTTATCGTCTCTATACGGATAATAATTTGAAGTATCTACAATGATTACTTCCTCCCCGACTTGATTGATAATGTTCCGAATGCTTGGCAGTGCTTTTATAGGGAGAGATATTATAAGAACTTCAATATTTTTAATTGCATCTTCTACATGCACGGGTGTTCCAGCAAGCTCTTTTCCTTCTAAACGTTCAATTCCTCTTGCATCCGCAATTTTGACATCATGTCCATTCTTAACCAATTTTTTAGAAATAATTGACCCAATTGGTCCTGCACCTATTATTCCAAATCTCATTATTATTCCTCCTAAAGAATTTATATATCAAAGAATTATTCTGCTATTGAGTATTTCTGTTACATATACTAGAATAAAATCATTTCTCATATTTTTGAAGTAGGCAATAAAAATTGACGTAGTACATTTTTTTGTACTTAACAGTAGAAAGCAGGTGTAAGAGTGTCTAGAATATGTAAGGATGGATTTGACAAAGAGTGTATAAAGGAACAAAGAGAAGTATATGGCATTGCCTATACCCAAAACATACTCTCTGGACGTTGGAAATATCTCATTCTTTGGTTTTTAAAGTCTAAAGAGCGTCGTTATAGTGAAATCAAAGCTTTTTTATGGGATATTTCACAAGGTTCTCTTACAAAGCAACTTCGAGAACTAGAAGACGATGGCTTAATTAATCGCAAAGTTTATCCAGAAGTTCCTCCTCGTGTAGAGTATTCATTAACCTCAAAAGGGAAAGAATTCATTCCTATTATTGATTTGATGGAAAAGGTCGGCAAGAAGTTTGGGGAGCAAGTAGACTAACCAAAGCGAACACATCTTTCGTTTTCCAAAAAATTCAAAAATTAAATGGTGAATAAAGTGAAAGTTGTGGGAGGAGAAATCGTTTTAACGGCAGCTTTTTCTTTTACGATAAAAGTTTGTGAAGAAATGTACTTAAAGTAACGGGTGCGTTAATCCAAGAAGGATTAACGCTTTTTTTATTAGGACTTATTAAGCTAAAGGGCTGATTAGTGGAAGGTTTGGTCAATTTAATATAAAAAATCACCGGTTGGAATACTTACCAAAAATAAACATTAACTTAATACTTAAAATATTAAATCTTAATAGGGTTAAAGTAAGATAAAAATAAAAAGGAGGAAAAGAAATGGCAATCGAGAAATACCGGCATCCAATTTTGTTCTATGGATTATCCATTTTAGTTCCGTGGATATTTTGGTTTATTGCTGCATACATCAGTCATATTGAACCCAGTAGAAATCTATATGTAATCTTAGTAAGCATTTTGGGACTTATTGGCTTATCGAGTCCATTGGTCATTGCTTGTGTTTTAATATTGCCAGATTCTTACTTACGAAAGGATTTATTGAACAGGTTTTTTAATTTCAATACCATAAGACCATTTTACATTATTGTAACGTGTTTTCTTATGATCACGAGTATTCTTCTTGCACAGGCAATTTCCTTGCTTTTCGGATATAGTACCTCTCAATTTGCACTCTCAGGAAAGTCTTCATTTTCAGCAGGTATTTTTCCAGCCTGGTTTTTGCTCTTTTTTGCTCCAATACTAGAAGAATTGGCTTGGCACTCATATGGCACAGACAGCTTACGAAAACGATTTAATCTTTTCACTGTTTCTATGATTTTTGCTATTTTCTGGGCATTTTGGCATTTCCCTCTAGGTTTTATTAAAGGTTATTATCAAAGCAATCTAGTCGAAACAGGGGTAATATATTCTATAAATTTTGTGGTTAGTCTCATACCCTTTGTTCTATTGATGAACTGGTTATATTATAAAACAGGGCGAAATATTATCGTTGCGATCGTTTTTCATATTTCAGCGGGGCTTTTCAATGAATTATTTTCAACACACCCAATGAGTAAAGTCATACAAACCGTTCTTTTACTTATTTTAACTACAGTAATAGTAATAAAAAATCGGAATTTCTTTTTCAAGTTAGAATATCACGAAAAATGATCTAATTTGTGAAGGATTGTACTTAACCTAACGGGTGCTTATGTTTAACAAGGGATCGCTGCGGGGATTCCTTTTGTTCTTCAACTAAAAGATGACAGAAGGTGAATCAGTTAACAAAAGCAATGGTTGACTCCGAATTAATCCAATGAGAGAAAAACTTAATTAAACTTTTACATAAAACCACTTAATTATCAAAATAGTTGAAGTTATATAAAAATAAAATCAGGATATTTTATCAACTTTGTAATTAGTTAACCTTGCGTTTCTTTAATGTATATTTATATCGACATCCAAACCAAGGAGGAAGATCCTATGCCAGTACCTAAAATGTTACGAATGCGCCTTAGTGCTTCATCTCTCGTGATCTCTGGAATCTTGTTTGTACTTTATCCAACGATACGACCTTTTTCAGATGAAACATCCTTGCAAGGTGCCACAGCTTTCGCCTCCACCGATTGGCTAGTGGCACATATACTAGCCATTGTCGCTTTTACACTACTACCACTAGGTTTACTTGGGCTTCACAACTCTTTACAAGGGACAGCCGTAAACTCACTTGCGTATTGGGCGGTCGTGATGTGTTTGATAGGAACAGGTTTAACCTTGCCGTTTTACGGAGGGGAAACGTTCGGTCTACACGCTATAGGGCAAGAGGCGATAAGGCAACAAGCATCCACCCTTGTTAGTTTAGCAACTGTCGTCCGTTCTGGCGCGGGTCTCGTTATGTCCCTTGTAGGACTCCTACTACTTGCCATTGCAGCGATTATACTTGCTATCGCAATTTGGAGGTCTGGCATGTACCCAAAATGGAGTGGTGTTCCTTTCGCTTTAGGGATGGGATTATATATTCCGCAATTTTTCGGTGGGCAGCCGCTGCGAATTACCCACGGAATTCTGGTCGCCGTAGGTTGTCTATGGATAGCGGTAGGCTTGTGGAGGCAAAGTAACCAGAATATTGGTGAGAAGGTACAGTCTACTACTTTCCAATCCGAAAGTTAGTCAGTCGGTCATAAATTCGGAATAGGAATTAACATAATTTATTAATAAAGATTGTGAAGGTATGTACTTAAACTATAGGGTGCAATAGTTAAAGATTGGGTTGCTTCGGCAGCCTTTTTTTGTTCCACTAACGGGGCAGGTTACTTTAAGAAGGTTTAATTGACATTTGGATAATTATGTTATTATAAGGAGAGAGATTGGGGGGATATAGAATGAAGTTTTTCATAAATTTGTTGCCTTTGATTTTGGTGATTTTAGGGGTACTAAATTATATGTATTTTGCTAAAGACATTGTTTCAACTGTTGTACTTCTATCTCTTGGTGTTATAGTTTCGATATTTAATCTGATTAGAAAGAAATATACGATTGCTTTATTAAGCATTGCAATTGTTATAGGTTTGGTAGGATTATTCTCGCATTTAGTCAATTCGGGTATTTAAAATTTTTCTGCTTTTAGTCACGAGTGCGATTCTCCAACAAGAAGGTCGCCCTTTTCTTTTTCTACCAGAAAGATTGTGAAATGTTGTTCTTAAACTATCGGGCAGATTAGCTTAAGAAGGAAATAACTACTTTATGTTGAAATTATCCCTTAAATTAAAAAGTTAATTAAAAG
The DNA here is from genome assembly GCF_030938565.1 of Bacillus salipaludis. Lineage (GTDB taxonomy): Bacteria > Bacillota > Bacilli > Bacillales > Cytobacillaceae > Neobacillus > Neobacillus salipaludis_A. Next base: position 1,782,326 of record NZ_JAVGVR010000001.1, read on the forward strand.
TGTACCCCTCACTAATGAGGGGTATATCTTATTTATCTTGTGCAAGTTCTTTTCTATTGGGAGCAAGTGGTGGCTGTTCTAACCATTTGTTTTCCACCATAATATCGAACCAACTTTTTGTCAATGTTAATGTTTTTAGAATTGTCTTTTCATAAACGACAGCTAGGTCTGTTCGCATGGCTCCTGCTAGACCTGTACCGTAATATACTTGTGCAGTTTGACCCAAGAAACCCATATGATACAACATTAATTTATCTGAAAAAGGAGAGTCCTGTGACGTTGTAACCTCTGATTCCCACGACATTGGAATGGGCAAATTATCCTTGTGCAAAATACTTGCAAGGGCTTGTATGTTTTCATCTGCCTTTTTTCCTATTTCCTCAAAAAACGTTCTTATTTCTTCCGATTCAGCGACTTGACTGAACCCGATTGAAAGAGTTTTTGCCATAATGCTTTTTTTAATATTAAGAGAAATACTGATTATTTCTGTAGCAGATAAAAGTCTCCCTTTTCCGAAGAATCCATAAGTAAAATCTTTGGTGGAAATATATTCAGGGTTCTCTTTAGGATAGAAATAGGGATCTCGTTGGAATTTTCCTTTTTTAAGCAATAACTCAATGGTTAAATCGTACATCCTTTTTGCATCATTATCACATGAATTGTAAAATTCACGTAGGTCCTTTCTGACAGAAACACTTAAAGCAGTGGTATGACCCAACAAACCATGTATCGTCATTATATGTAAATAATTTAAGCACAATGTGTCAGAAAACAATCTCTTTGCACCCTTATTAAGATCGGACTCAGTAAATCCATTCGGAACTGGAAAACCATCTTTCTCCATGAAGGAAACAAGCTGCTTCTTTTGCTTTTCCCATGTCTCAATGGCAATTTCAAAAACATTTTTCACCTCTTCGTCTTCCAAAATAGAAATCATATATTTATTTACTATCTCGGTCATCGTTCCGTTTATATACTCCCCCCATAGTGTTCCAATTTCGGAAGACGTAAGTTTTAAATTATCATTTTCCATATGTTCTCACCTCTTCCGTATTTTTTACTGACTCAGAAATAGTTATGCGTTTCCTTGGACTTAAACCTTTTAGTTGATAATAGTTGAGCAGTTTCTTGTTAAACTAAAGGGTGCAATGGTTGCAAAATTTGTGACATTTTTGTTATTGTCTTGTCGGTTAGGATATTTAAGGGAGTAAATTATTCATCGTGTAATTCTGTCTTTCTAGGACAAAATATGTTAAGGGATTGTACTGGAAAAGCACTGCCCATTTTTTAATAAGGAGTGAAATGAATGGCTGATAAAAACGAACGCAATCGAGTCGATAACGATGCTGGTGAGGCTGTAGGTACTGTTGTTGGTGCTGTCTCTGGTGCTACCGTGGGTCTTGCTTACGGTCCGATTGGTACTGTAGTAGGAGCAATTACAGGTGGAGTGATGGGTAACAATCTCGGCGAAGGAGCCGATGAAGCTAATGACGGTGATGCGAACCGAGAAGATTAGATTAATACAAAGAGGTACATGCATTAAGACTTTTAAAAAGAGAGTCCTTTTATTTTTCTATTAATTAATTCAGCTTTTTTAGGTAAATTTCCAAAAAAAAGATTGTGAAATGTTTCACTTAAAGTAACGGGTGCAAGAGTTAAAGATGGGATCGATAGAGGCAACCTTATTTTAAATGGGCAGGTAAATTCAAAGGACGAATTTGTGAGACTATCGACAAAATAAAAGGTCGGTTAATGATTAATGTGTACCCTTTGTAAAGGACATTTTAAAAAAAGGTCAGGCAGCTTGAAGAAGATGATCTCTGTATTGAACAGGGGTCATCTTTTTTAGGTTCCATTGATACCTGTTATAATTATAGTAAGTAATATACTTGTTTATTTCTCGTTTTAGTTCATCTAAAGTTTTACATGACTTTATTTTGGCCTCGTCTTTAAGGTGACCAAAGAATGATTCTATTGGTGCGTTGTCCCAACAGTTCCCCCGTCTGGACATGGACTGACGTATCCCTAGTTTCTTGACGAGCTTTTGGAAATCAGGGTGGGTATAGTGAGTCCCTTGGTCTGAATGGATCAAGGCATCTTTTGCTTTCTTAAAGTTTCGATTTTTCTTTAGCTTGTGTAAAGTGTTAGTGGCCAGTTCCATAGTGATACGGTCTGATATATGTTTAGCCAGGATTTGCCCCGTTGATCCGTCCTTAATAACTGATAAGTAAGCTCTTTGTCCATTCTGATAATTTAGATTAGTGATATCGGTAAGTAGTATTTTGCCAGGAATCTCCTGCTTAAATTGACGGTTTAACAGGTTTGGCACTACACGATGTTCTTGTGTTGCTTTCATCATTCTTTTGTATGGATTTGATTTTCTAATAGGGCAGATGATACCGTGTTTTTTCATAATTCTTCGGATTCGTTTCAAATTGTAGACACACTGAAATTGACCCGCCAATGTCATTTTGATTTGACGTGCCCCTTTCATACGACCTTTAAAGTGAAAAGCTTTTAAAATCAATTCCTTTGCCGCTGCATCCTTTTCACCTTTGCGTTTTCTTTGGTCCCTAGACTTCTGTGAGAAATAGTTATAATAACCACTACGTGAAACACCAGATATCTTACAAAGGTATTTCACCATATGTTTTAGATGGAACTTTTCAATAACTGAGTCAATCAGAATGAATTTCTGGCTAGCTGGGACTTTTACTTTATCAGCCCCCTTTCTGCCATACGAATCTTTTTTAAAAGTTCATTCTCAGCCTTCAAAAGGTTAATTTGTGCCTCTAACCTAGCGTTTTGTTCTTCAAGCGAAAGTTCATTAATTCGACGATTCATCGCCAGTGCAATTTCCTTCTTCATCGCGAGTAAGATCAACTTTATTTACTTCTACTGTCTGATTCACTTTGGCTGTCCCCTTGTTAATGTCAAAAACCACTTTGGTTGCTGGAACTACAGCGCTGCCATAATAGTATTCGTCTTTTTCATAATCATAGGTTTGGTAATAAAGGATGTAAGAATCCTTATCTTCAAAGTTAGTAAAAAGGCCTACAGAGGTATCGCTAGTAGCTTCTGAACCATAGAATGAAGCACCTTGAAAAGAGCCTTTGTTTACATGGGAATTGCTTTGCGCCATTGCTGGCAGAGCCATAGTCAAAAGAAACACAACCGTCAGAATCAATACTTTCATTTTTCTCATCATAAACCTCCAGATATTGGAAACATAAACCTTGTCCTAATTGTATAATATGGAAGACAAACTGTACTCAGTAACCGTTCGACAATTTTCACACTTTGCAGAAATTCAAGCTAATTTAATATTCAATTAAATGCTGTGTGATTCAAGAGGATTACAGCTTGGAATCATTATTGACAGACAGTTTAGTTCAACAATTGCTAATTAGCGATTATGGTTTCAGTAAGAAGTTTGGTTGGCTAGATGACCGATTCGGGGTTTCGTGGCAATTAAATCTCCCTTTGTGAATGTTTTAGGGGAAATTAATAAATAAAAAATCTACATTAGGTAATGGGGTATTACTTCACAAAACGGTAATACCTATTTTTATATTAAAACTTTATTATTTTTTACTTAGTAAAATATTGTACTTAAACAAACGGGTGCGTTTCTACTATAAGTGCAGACGAATTTTTCTTCTTGAAGTAAATGGAAGAATTGTCGAATGAGAATTTCAATTTTTTTGAAATTTATATGATAAAATTGATTTGGCATTAACTACAAGAAGGAGTTTATTTATTTAATATGGACAAATATAAAGTTATCTTGTTTGATTTAGACGGAACACTTTCAGACCCAAAAGTTGGAATTACTAAATCGGTTCAATATGCCTTACAAAAGATGGACATTAATGAACCAGATATTGACAAACTTGAATGTTTTATTGGTCCACCACTACAAGTCTCATTTGCTGAATATTATGATTTCGATGAGGGAAATACACAAAAAGCAATTGATTTTTATAGGAAAAGGTTTAAGGAAAAAGGAATGTTTGAAAATAAATTATATCCAAATATTCCATTACTCTTAAAATCTTTAAAAGACCAAGAATTCACTTTGGTTGTCGCAACTTCAAAACCTACAATTTATTCTGAACAAATTCTAAAGTATTTTAATATTGACCACTATTTTGAACTTGTGGTAGGAAGTAATCTTGATGGAACAAGAACATCAAAAACTGAAATTATTCAATACATACTAGATAAGTACAATGAACAAAAGCTAGATAACTTTATTATGGTTGGTGACAGAAAGCACGATATTATTGGGGCAAATAACACCGGTATTGATTCAATTGGAGTTACATATGGTTATGGTTCTTATGAAGAATTAAGTAATTCTAACCCTACCCATATTGTCAAAAGTGTTGACCAGTTAAAGGAATTATTAATGGGAAGTCTGGTAAAATAAAAAACTTGTTCTTCAACTGGGGCAAGAGTTAAAGATCAGCTGCCATTTTCGGCAGCTTTTCTTCTTGAAGTAAATGGCAGCATCCCTGTAATAAAGCTAAGTTTGTGAACAAATGTACTTAAACTATAGGGTGCTTGAGTTTAAGAGCGGAAGCTGTCATTGAGGCAGCTTTTTTTATTGCACTAACGGGGGCAGTTTAGTGGAAGAATAATCTTTCTAAAAATTAAAATACCCGACCGATTAGGAAGGGCATTTTTAGTTATTTTTCTTTTGCAATTTCTTTTCTATTGGGAGCAAGTGGTGGTTGTTCTAACCACTTGTTTTTCACCATAATATCAAACCAGTTTTTGGTGATTGCTAATGTTTTTAGAATTGCTTTTTCATAAACTACACCTAGGTCTGTTCGCATAGCTGCAGCTAGACCTGTCCCGTGATATACTTGTGCAGTTTGAGCCAAGAAACCCATATGATACAACATTAATTTATCTGAAAAAGGAGAGTCTTTTGACGTTGTAACCTCTGATTCCCACGACATTGGAACTGGCAAATTATCCTTGTGCATAATTTTTGAAAGTGCTTGTATGTTTTCATCTGCTGTTTTTTCTAATTCTTCAAAAAACTTTCTTACTTCTTTCGATTCAGCGACTTGACTGAATCCGATTGATAATGTTTTTGCCATAATGCTCTTTTTAATGTTAAGAGAAATACTGATTAATTCTGAAGCAGATAAAAGTCTCCCTTTTCCGAAGAATCCATCACTAAAATCTTTGGTAGCAATAAATTCAGGGCTCTCGTTAGGATAGAAATAGGGGTCTCTTTGGAATTTTCCTTTTTCAAGCAATAACTCAATGGTTAAATCGTACATACTTTTTGCATCATTATCACATGAGTTATAAAATTCCCGTAGGTCCTTTCTGACAGAAACACTTAAAGCAGTCGTATGACCCAACAAACCATGAATAGTCATAATATGTAAATAATTTAAGCAGAATGTGTCAGAAAACAATCTCTCTACACTTTTATTAAGGTCGGACTCAGTAAATCCAATTGGAACTGGAAATCCCTCTTTCTCAATGAAGAAAACAAGCTGCTTCTTTTGCTTTTCCCATGTCCCAATGGCAATTTCAAAAACCTTTTTTATTGATTCGTCTTCCAGAATAGAAATCATATACCTATTTACTATCTCCGTCATTGTTCCGTTTACATACTCCCCCCATAGTGTTCCTATTTCGGAAGATGTAAGTTTTAAATTACCATTTTCCACTTGCTCTCACCTCTTCCTTATTTTTTACTGATACAGAAATAGATATGCGTTTCTTTGGACTTAAACCTTTTAGATGATAATAGTTGAGCAGTTTCTTGTTGAACTACCGGGTGCTTACGTTAAAGATGGGATAGCTGCTGCAATACTGGTTTTAATTGTGCTAACGGACAGGATACTTAAAGAAGGATAATTGAAGTACGGTATTGAAGTGAATAGGAGTGAGGAGGAGTTTTGGGTGCTTAACGTAGAGATAAGAAGGCCAAGAATTGAGGACATAAAAGAGTTAAATTCATTTTTTAGAATAGTGATTACTGATACTTTTATTAAAGAAGGTTTAGGCGAGAAGTTGAATGATATTAATGATGAAGTCAAAGATAAGGAAAAATACTTAGAATGTGATTTTGAAAGCAATGGTGAGGAACGATATTTCTTGATTGCTTTAGATGATGATAAAATTATTGGTTCAATTGAATATGGCCCAGCAAGTGATCTCATATGTAATTGTACAAACAACACTTTCAAAGAGCTAATTGAGGTAGGTACTGTATTTGTTCGGCCGGATTACCAAAGAATGGGGGTAGTGAATTTGCTATTGAATACAATGTATTTTACTTTACAGAGTAAAGGCATAGAAGAATTTTGTTTAGATAGTGGATATATAAGTTCACAAAAAATCTGGAAAAAGAAATTTGGAGACCCTAATTATTTGTTAAAGGATTATTGGGAAAAAGAACACGATCATATGATTTGGAGGATCAAGATAAGCGATTTGGTATTGGGTTGAGAAGTAAGAAAATTAAGTGTTTCTTCAAAGAAGTGCATTACTTCAACCACGGGGTAATGCCATTTTCTTATTTCAACCGATTTGTGAGTTTGTGAAGGATTGCACTTAAAGTAACGGGTGCAAGAGTTGAAGATCCAGCTGCCATTTTAGGCAGCTTTTCTTTTTGTGCTAACGGGCAGGTCACACATTAAGAAGGATTATAATTGAATAAAGAACTTAACACAGAGGTGTTAAATGCTGTTTCTTAATTAAGGAGGTATAATATGGATTTCAAATGATTCAAGAAAAGGTTGGAAGGAAGCCATAAAAGAAATGTAGTCTTAGGGAATATCCAATGTTTTAAATTTCAGGGAATTAGTTTTTACCAACAAACAAAACAATATAAGATTGTGAGGGATTACACTTAAGCTAAAGGGGCTTGAGTTTATCACGGAGGTAGCTACGGCACCTCCTATTATTATTAAACAAACGTAAGCAGGAGTGGAAGAAAGGCAATAAAGATTCCTCACCCTTTATTACTGTTGTTTACAATTTTAGTCGTAAAAAGAGTTGGTTTTATGGATTAATTTACCAATCGAAACTTATTACACCTACAGGACATGTTTCAATTGCATCTTCAGCCATGTCCTCAAATTTATTATCTATATGATCTGTAGTTCTTGGTTTGGCATATCCTCCTTCATCCTTTGCAAAAACCTCTGGATAATAAATATAACATCGATGACAAGCAATACATTCTTCTGATACGTATACTTTCATTTTAATATTTCATCTCCAATATTTCAGTTAGCTCCCTGTTATAGGATTATATTATAATGCTAATAGGGGGTAAGTCCGAGATAAGTCCAAAAACGGTCATGTGTTGTAAATAAATGTAAATAAGGAGATAATCTATCTCTAATGATGATAAAAGCGCAGAAAAAGTAGCGAGCAATGTCGCTTCATAGCCCAGCTAATATTTTTTGCTGTATATATATAGCATGGATTTCTAAGTAATTTAAAACTAGTTTCTAGTTCAACAAGCTGCATATCTAGAATAATATTTAGCAATGATTCCCCCCATTCGGGCGCAATTCTGCAGTAAGAATTGTGCTTTTCTTTATTTAAAGGGCCAAATACTTGAATAACGCATTATGAAAATAGTGGAAATTTGGAAAGTTAATATTATATAATAATGGTACCAAAAAAAATATTTAGGTACCATTAGTTAGGAGGGTAGAGGGATGAAAGAGCGAATCATAAACGAAACCATTCATCAAATCCATCAAAAAGGATTTACATTTACCATTAGTGATTTGGCAAAACAATTAGCTGTCAGTAAACGAACAATTTATGAACATTTTTCCTCAAAAGATGAGCTCATTACAGAAGTAATAAATAGACTTATTTCTCAAATTAAAGAGAAAGAAAAACAAATTGCAGAAAATGAAGAGTTAGATTTATTAGAAAAGATTAAACAGATTCTTATCTGTATTCCAACAGAATTTGAATTAATGGACATTCGCTTATTGTCTGATTTAAAAAGATATCACTATAATCAGTGGGTAAAGTTAGATCAATTTTTAAAAGAAGAGTGGTCGAGAGTTCTTCTAATTATGGAAAAAGGTATCGAAGACGGCTACATCAAACCTATCTACCTCCCATTATTTATAGAGTTATATTTAGGTGCCATTAATCAAATCTATGATCCAAAATTTCTTTTAAAACACCAATTCACTATCGGAGAAATGCTTCAATCAATTATAGAAATCCTTTTGTATGGTATTTTAAACAAAAAATAAGAAATGGAGGGGAAAATGCTTATGTATTGGATATTTCTATGTTTGGCAATCTTCTTTGAAGTAGCAGGTACCACTACTATGAAGCTGTCAAACGGATTATCAAAAATAATTCCAAGTGCTTTAATGATTGTTTTTTATATTAGCAGTCTTAGTTTTCTAACATTAGCTTTAAAAAACATAGAGATTTCAATTGCTTATGCGGTCTGGTCAGGGATGGGAATTGTTGTGATTACACTTATCGGTTTTTTGTATTTTGGAGAAAGTTTGAGTATTGTCAAGATTATTTCAATCTTATTAATTATTATCGGAGTAGTTACTTTAAACTTTACTGGAAAAGTTCAGGAATCATCCAACATACAAACAAAAGTGGAACAAAGCAAATGAAGATGTTAAAGTATTTTTTTATTATTACTGATGTTGGGTTTCTGATTTATTGGTTGATAACACTTGTTCATGTAATCCCTAAGCAGTATTTATTCAAAGATTACAATCATCCAATTCTTGTTGCATGGAACTGGTCATTTTTACCTCTAGATTTGCTTATTTCCATTACGGGATTTTTAAGCCTTTATTTTTTCTCCAAGCAAAACATGCTTTGGTGTAGTTTTGCACTAATATCATTAGTACTAACCTTTTGCTCTGGTTTGCAAGCAATTGTCTTTTGGATCATACGATTAGATTTTGACTGGACGTGGTGGCTCTTCAATTTATACTTGATTATTTACCCTTGTGTCTTCTTGAGATCAATATTAAAACGATTAAATAGGGAATTAAGATCACCGTAAATTTGAAAAACAGTATAGTAAAGAATAGGACCCGATGGAAATTTTTCTTATTGTACTAATAACTTTAGTAAAATAATTGAGAGGTCATCTTTACGGATTTTTTTATATTTTCCAATATTCCACAATCGGGTGCTTTAATTGAATAAAAGAAGAGCATATATTATATATGACTAATATGTGCTCTTCTTTATTTTTAAGGATTTTTATAATTTAGGTCTTGATAAATTTTAATTCAACATTGCTGACTAAAAATCTATCTTTTTTATGGGTGGTCCAAAAAATAACGAATTCTTTCCATACTCCATTATGGATATCGTAAGATATGGGAAAAAAAGTAAGCCTATGACCCATTTTTACACGTATCTCGGCTGAACCCTTTTATGGGGTAGCGTCAGGAATCGCGTATTTACAACGTTAAGGAAATTTCAATACTAGAAAGCCCAATTTCTCTGTATTAATAATGGAGAAATTGGACTTTTTTTCATTACGATTGTTGAGGATCAACTACTGTTTTTATATGAAATACTACTACTTGTTCGAAGAACTAATTTATTTTAATTCATTTTTATAATCCAAGCTTACGGTTACAATAATATTTTATAGAACTTTATTACATCGTTAAAAATAAATTGACTTCACTTCATCTGTTAAATGACTTAGTTTTCCGTCAGCAATGAAATACACCTCATCGCAAAGCTCTTCAATATCTTCAAAATGATGACTGGTTAATAAAATGGTTCAATCAGCAGCTTGAAGTGATCTTATAATTTCCTTGATATCATTATACGTTTTATAATCTAAAGCATTAAATGGCTCATCGAGAATTAGAACGTCTTGATTTTCGATGATGGCCTGAGCAATTCCAAGTTTTTGCTTCATACCGAGCGAATAATCCTTCACCTTATAAGCACCCTATAGTAGAATAAGCATTTAATTATTGCTTTTCTTTTCATTATAGCGATTTAGTTTACATCCTTTGCAAAAAGATTGCGTAATAATTTATTATAACTATAAAGGATGCCTATTCATATATTTACCTAAAGGAGAGTGTAACTTGTGTGTAAAACCTGTGTTCCGACTGGAATTGAACTAAAAGACACTGGATTTGGATATACGTTGTCTTTAATAGGCGGTAAATATAAAATGATCATTTTATATTGGCTGGTTGAAAATAAGGTTATAAGGCATAATGAGTTAAAGCGAAGTATTGGTACCGTTTCCTTTAAAACACTAAGTATTATGTTAAAAGAGTTAGAGAAAGATGGTCTTATCATACGCAAGGATTACCCTCAAATACCCCCAAAAGTAGAATACTCATTATCTGAGCGTGGTCGCTCCCTTATTCCCTTGTTAGATATGATGTGTGAGTGGGGAGAGAGGAACCGTTTGCCAGATTTAGAGAATGTACATCGGTAGGTATAGCTATTTAATTAAAAAGAAGTATTTCCTAAGCGATAATACTTCTTTGTTATAACTTTAATAAAGCTTTCCTATTACAGGTTGTCAACAAAATTCAAATAATCCATAGCGCTTTTTTCCAATTTGCTTGTACCCGGCTCAGTTTCTTTTCCATAAAACGCAAAGAACGGACGATAATCTGCATTGCAATACAGGAATGTCATTTCAAATGGAACTAATAGTTGTTCAAGTGTATACCGATATCTTCCGTTTTCACCATAATCTTCCTTTTTAATTTCTGCAGATACACTTAAAGCAACTCTACGATTCTTTAATTTATCTCCTCCATTTGAGCCATAAGCCCATCCATAAGCTAAAACATCGTCAAACCATTTTTTAAGGAGAGGCGGACAATTAAACCAATATATAGGGAACTGCAAAACAAGATTACCATGAGATTCAATCAGTTTTTGTTCTTTTTCCACGTCTATGTTTCCTTCCGGGTAAACCTTAGACAATTCGTGAACAGTATACTTTTCCGGATATTTTTTTAGTTCTTCTACCCATCGCTTATTAATGACGGAAGTTTCTATGCTAGGATGTGTTACGATAACAAGAGTTTTCATAAATTTTGCCTCCTTAAATATTAATTATATATTGATAATAAAGTAAACACTGCAAATATGTAAGTATGCACTTTTAGTACAGGTACTTACATAAAGGTAAGTGTAAATCAGTCATTAAAATAAAAATTATTCTTATTTTATGAACAGAAATTGCATTGATATAAACAGGTTTGTGAAAAATTGTACTTAAACTAACGGGTGCTTGTGCGGCCGAGCATAGGTCGTATCATATAACGGGTGGGATTCCCGTCGAGTAAGAACTAGCCATTCGCTCGTAGCGAGTCTTGGAGGGCTAAAGGTAACTTTAGTCTTTAAGCGTAGACAGTTAGGTAGCGGGCCGAAAGCCAAATGGTTGAAGGGATTGAGCTCCATAATGTTAGTAAATTGAGAGGGCTGATGCCTTAAGCACAGCAGAAAGCTACATTTTATCTTTCGTTAAAGGCAAGAAAGATAAAACCTCTCTGGAGTCAGAGACCTTGGCACGTTATACATTGATATGATACGGCAACTCGGGAGACCCTACCGGTCTTTTCTTTTTTTAGAAGAGTATGGTGTACAAGCGATAACAAGCAAGGAAACCAAATGCCGATGTAGGGAGTCGGATAGCAGCGTAGTACCAATGAAGTTGGGTAATGCCGACGGAGGAAAGGCTAGCTACCAGTTATCACCCTTACTAGAGACACATTTACTACACGCAGAGGTAGGGATAATAAATGGAAACAAAACTACTAAGGATAGCAGAATTAGCAAAATCAAGTCCTAAAATGAAATTTACATCTCTTGCACATTTACTAAATGAGCAATCAATATTTCAATGTCACCAGGAGCTACCTAACAAGAAGGCAACTGGAGTTAATAGTACAACTAAAGAGCAATACAGTGAAAATCTAAAAGAAAACATAGAGAATTTAGTAAATAGGCTTAAAAGCAAAAGTTATCGTCCTGTTCCAGTAAGGAGAATGTATATTCCAAAGCTCAATTCAAACAAGAAAAGACCATTGGGGATTCCGGAACATGAAGATAAGATTGTTCAAAGAGGCATAACGAAAATACTAAATACCATCTATGAAAATGATTTTCTAGACTGTTCATTTGGATTCCGTCCAAATCGTAACTGCCACGATGCTTTGAAAATACTTAACCACTATATTGAAAAGAGAACAGTAAATTATGTAGTAGATGTAGATATTAAAGGATTCTTTGACAACGTTGACCACACATGGATGATGGATTTCTTAAAACTGCGAATCGCTGACCCTAACCTACTAAGAATCATTGGTAGATTCCTTAAAGGTGGATACATGGAAGAAGGTAAGAAATATAAAACAGACAAAGGCACACCGCAAGGTGGAGTAATATCTCCGATATTAGCCAATGTATACCTCCATTATGTCCTTGACCTATGGTTTGAGAAAAGGGTTAGGAAACAGTGCATGGGACAAGCCTACATAGTGAGATATGCAGACGATTTTGTTTGTTGTTTTCAATATAAATGTGAAGCCGAGCAATTCTTCCGTTCATTAAAGTTGAGATTAAAGAAATTTAATCTAGAAATAGCTGAGGATAAAACCAAAATCATACCCTTCGGGCGGTTTGCGGAGCAAAATGCAAATCAACAGGGAAGAAGTAAACCTGCAACTTTTGATTTCCTTGGATTTACACACTATTGCGGTAGGAGTAAACAAGGGAAATTTCGAGTAAAACGGAGAACAAGCAGGAAGAAAGTCCAAGCTAAACTAAAAGAAATTAAAGAATGGTTGAAAATTAACAGAAATAAAGACATTCATATGATTATGGATAGATTTAAACGCTCACTAGTAGGTTATTACAACTACTATTGCATCACAGATAATACCCAAAGTGTAAACAAATTCAGAGACAAAATCGGATACCTACTGTTTAAATGGCTCAATAGAAGAAGTCAAAGGAAATCATTTACTTGGGATAAATTCACACTCTTTCTTAATAAATATCCATTACCATACGCAAGAGTTAAGGTTAATATATACGACTTAAGAAAAGAAATTAGCTATATTTTGTAAATGATGACTAGGAGGAGCCGTGTGCGTTAATAGCGCAAGCACGGTTCTGTGAGGGGGAGGAGTACAATCTACCGCAAGGTAGAAAGGCTCCCTTCTACTCGACTACTTTAAGAAGACATACAAAAAAGACCTCTAAAGGTCTTTTTAATTGGGTCATTCTTTAACTGAGCCAAGAAAAAAAATAGCCCATCTAGGATCTTTATAGGGATCCACCAACAAAACGCTCAAAAATTTACGATAATCGAAAAGGCCCGATAAAGGGCCTTCTTCCTGCTCCATCCATCTTATTATTAGTAGAACACAAATGCTGTACCAACGATGATTAGAAGGATGAACAATACTACGATTAACGCAAAACTATTTCTTACTCCGTCCATTTATTACACCCCCAGCCTTAATGATTCATTCCGCTAGAACGTGTATTGGTTTATTAAACAATAAAAGAAGTACCAACAATAATTAAAAGAACGAACAATACTACGATTAAAACGAAAGTGCTACCTCCGTAAAAGCCACCCCCGTAGCCAAAACCGCAGCCTCCGAAGCCGTATCCAAACATACTTATCACCACCTGTTAGAATGTCTAAAATAAAACTTTCACTATGTATCATATTTTAAAAGACAAGAATCGCTTGGACAAACATCATATTGAGAAGGAAAAATATACGATTTGCCTATAAATGCAAAGAAACGTCTGCTTTATAGGCAGACGTTCTTTATATCCGAGAAGGTAATGTAATATGTCTGGCTCGCTGGTGGTAATCATAATATATGTACAAGATATTGAAATGTAATGGACAAGGGCTGATTTTTTTGTATTTATTAAACAGATTACACAAAAAGAAAAAAGTCTTTTTTTATAAGACTTTTTTCGAGAATTTAAATTAGTAAAAACAAGCTGCTCCAACGATAATTAACAGGATGAACAATACTACAATTAAAACGAATGGATTGCCTCCGCAAAAGCCACCACCGTAGCCAAATCCAGGGCAACCACCACCACCGTAGCCACCGAATCCACCGCAGCCACCGAAACCGTAACCATCCATATTAAATCCTCCTTTCAATAAGGAATAGGTTATTTTTTAAACAAAACCACAACCACCAACAAAGGCAGTTCCTACAATAATTAAAAGGATGAACAATACAACGATTAACGCAAAGCCACCACCTGCGAAAGCTACACCATCAGACATATACAGAACCTCCTTTCACCTGTTACTTATAAAATATGTAATAACACCAAAAAGGGGGTGGGCGCTTAACCAAGCCCTGCCCATAAAGTCATATTTGGCATATGTTATATAGACCGAATTCGCCTGCTGCACCTCAGGTGTGTTCCGCCTCCTTTCTTGAAGAAGAAAAGTTTGGGATTTTCTTCTTCTTACATAAATTACATTTTATTTAATAAATCATAAGCTTTGAGTACTTCCGTTGTTCCACTAACGAGTGCAAAAGTTGAGAATCAGAGCTACATTTTGACTTATTGAGCTAACATTACAGTTTAGTTCCATAAGATTAATGTGGGAACCAAAGTTTTTAACGATAGTATTTAGGCAGAACAAAGATAAAGTCCTCTTTATTTCATAATTTTCAAAGTAAAACGGAACTTTTGCTTTAAGGCATATTCAATTGACTATTTAAATATGAATAGAGCAAAAGGAGTATTTTCAGGGAGGTTATAGAATGCACGGGGATGATATATCTTTGCATGCTGATACTGGTGTTACATCTACATTGTTTGTTGAGCGCTCTATAAATGAAATTCGTTTTTGGGCTAGGATTATGAAAGAACATTCTTTATTTCTTCGATTGGGTTTTAGAGCAGAAGATACTCAATTAATTCAAGAGGCTAATCAATTTTATCGCTTATTTGAACAAATCGAACAAACTGCACATTCCTTTAATAATCAAACAGACCCCGAACAAATAAGAAGGTTTAATTCAGAAGTACAGCAAGCTGCAACTAATATTTTCGTATTTAAACGGAAAGTATTAGGACTAATTCTCACATGCAAATTGCCAGGGGCAAATAATTTCCCACTATTAGTTGACCATATAAGTAGGGAAGCTAATTATTTTAGAAAACGATTAATTGAATTAAACGAAGGAAAATTACAATCGCTTCCAGATGCCATTATTAAAGAAAATGTCTTCTTCTTAAGGATTATGGCAGATCACGCCAAATTTATTGGGCATCTCCTTGATCCGTCCGAAAGGAAACTTGTTGATGTAGCACGGAATTTCAGCAATGATTTTGATCAATTGCTGTATCAAGCAAAGGACTTAGAATCTATGAAACCACAATCTCAAACAGTGCCTCTTTTAGATCAATTCCTTGATCAAAATCGGGTGTCGGTCGCATCTCTTAGGGACTTCAAGAAAACAGCCCGTGATTTAATTGAACAATGTAAAATAAAGAGTATTATTCATCCTCTATTAGCAGATCATGTTTTTCGGGAAGCCGATAGGTTCCTTGAGATCATTGATATGTTTGACGCGCATCTTACAGGTGGTACCCGATAATCTAGATCAAAAGTTAAAGGATGTACATGTTGGGTTAATAAAGGATTGGTGCTTGAATTAAAAATCGAGTTGCGGTGGCAGCTCTTTTTTTATTATAGTTACAAGATTGTGAAGAATTGTACTGAAAGTAACGGGTGGGCAATGGAAAAAGGTATTTTTTTACTTATTTAATGGACATATTTTAATAATTTAACAAATATCATGTGTAATAAAGTTGGGGGAATCATATAAAAACATCTTTATCATGAGGTTAAAGGTCTCTGAGTTGGATAATCCGTGATTAATAACATTAAAAATCCATTATAGGAGGAAATATAAGGGGTGGAGGCAGTGGCAAAGGTAGGAAAAGATGATTTTGTAAATGGGTTTGTTCCGCACCACAATCATGGTTCAGTTGATTATACTTCAGTGGAGGCAGACCATGTTCATCAGTGTTTAGATGTTACATCTCCTCCAATTCAAACGCAGGATGGCAACCATATTCATTATACTGAGGGATATGTTGTCTTTGAAAACGGGCATACTCATCATTATAAGGCATATTCAGGTCCAGCTATTCCTGTTGGAAATGGAATGCATGTCCATTACTATGATTTTCACACAACAGAAGACGATGGACATCGACACCATATTAAGGGTGTTGACCAACCAGCTCCTGGTAATAAATAGAATGTCAAATAAAAAATACACAAACCAACCTATCGATTGACAGGTTGGTTATTTAATTTTCGTTTCACCAAGAACTTTTGCCCAATCTTAACGATCGCCTTCCTGTATTAAATGTTTCGCTATCGTATATCCAATTAGGAATGCAGCGGCAGATGTGTTGCCATCAACAGTAAAGGGGATTATCTTTGCATCCGCAACAATTAAATTATTGAACCCATGTACTCTCCCAAAAGAATCAACTACACCACCCAAATTTAATGGTGCCATCCGTAATGAGCTTTGTTGATGGTGATTATGCCCAAAGTTTTCTTTAATGAAGTCTTCAAGTTGTTCGTCATCATTAATTATTTCAATTGTTGGACTTACCAGTTGGTATGTTGAATCAATTTTTGAAAGGCTTTCTGCGATATGTTTAATATAAGTTCGATAAATGACTTTGACGCTTTCCAAATCAGATTCGTTATCAAGGAATCCTTCATCTGCAAGAACAATTTTTGGGGGATCGTTATTTTGTATTTTGATAGACCCTCGACTTTTAGGTTGTAAAAATAAAATGGCAATATTTAAATTCCCTTCAGATACAATGCCAATCAGTTGGACAGCACGGCGTTGATTCTTTTTTCCAGAAAGAGGATTTGGTAAAAAGGCCCCTCCTGTGTATAGTGCAAACGGGTCTTTTTCAAGCTCAGGAAGATCCTTTTGATTCATTGTAAATGTAGCTGTGTTTAACGTATGATTCGTTAAATATTTTCCTACATTTGGATTATCAAAAATTACTTTAATTCCTGCCTGTTTTAGGTCTTGTGATGGTCCAATTCCAGATAACATTAGAAGCTGAGCACTGTTTATGCCTGCTGATATAATAACCTTTTTTCGGGCAAAGGCTTGAATCCTTTTGCCCTCTTTAAGGAGTTCAACTCCATTAGCCGTTTTCCCCCTAAATAAAATACGAAGAGCTGTTGTTTTGTATAATACCCTTAGTTTACGCCCATTTACCCCAATTCCATTAGGAGTCATAATATCTGAAGATAAAAATGCGGTGGAAGAACCCATTAGGTTTTTGATATAATTGCCAGCGGTTAAAAGGTCAAATGGGAGTTCTAGGGTCATTATAATCAAGAATTTTAGGTAAATCAGTTGCTTGTTCCATGGCTGAAACCAATTTTTTCGTAACGGTAGGGGGGGTTTTTGGAGTTTGTCTTATATCTATACGACCATTAAATCCATGAATTTCTGGACTGCGATTCTTCCATAACGAAGGGTCGCTTTTTCTTATTCAAGTAACGGGGCAGGTTAGCTTAAGCGGATTTTGGACTTTTTTACTGAATATTTTATTATAGGCATTTTAGTTTATATGAAGGAAATTAATAAAAGAGGAGTAAGAAATGAATTTTCGTATAATAGACATTGAGAAAGACAAGGATTTACTTATTAAGTTTAGGAAGGACACTTATATCCACAGTTTTGGTACAGATGAAGGTTTTGATGAAATAGGATATATAAACCGAATGGAAGAAAGGGTTAATAAATGCCCTAGTGGTCAGTTAATTGTTGAAGAAGATAATACTCCAATAGGACAAATAGGACTTGGTATCGTTGATTATTGTGGAACACAGATTGGATATATAAATCTAATTTATTTGTTATCTGATTATCGTGGAAAAGGACTTGGAAAAGATTTAATTACGAATGCAGAAAACTTTTTCAGGGATATGAATGTTTCTGAGTACCATTTACGGGTATCCTCAACCAACCAAAGGGCAATTCAATTATATACTAATTCGGGAATGGTCAAATTAAGGGAAGAGAATAAAGGACAGCCCGTATTAAGAATGAAAAAAATTTTGTAATCTAATAAATTACCATTGGCATTACTTCATCGTAGAGTAATGCTTTTTTGGTAACATTATGAAGAATTGTACTTACACTAACGGGTGCAAGAGTTAAAGATGGGGGACGGCTTAGGCGATTACTTTCGTAATTTTATTAAAGTAAGGAATCACTATTCAAGAGTGAAAAAGGAAGATTGCGATTTTCCACTAATAAAGTTCCTAATCGTTTAATTTCTCCATATATTTGCTCACGAATATTATTATCCTCACACCTATAATATTCTTCAAATAGCCGACCAAGTTCCTCAATGATGGTAAGGTATTCAAACCAATTCACTATTCCAACACCTCTTAAATAAGTGCAATAAAGTTTAAATTCAAATAATATTAAACTGAAATTGGTTTTAGTTCAATGAGAAAATTAGGGAGACTTTACAGAACTTTCTGCTTATGAAAATACTCATATATTTGAAGCTTTAAAACAGGCAATGGAATTAAAAGATAAAAAAATCAGAATAAATAAAGGCAGAGAAAATAATTGAAAAACACTCCAATTTGGAGTGTTTTTTTCATCATTTATTTCATATCGATTAGTAAATATGACAAGGGAGGGCTATATACGTCAGACTATGCTTTTTTGTCTATTGGATATATTATTCAGTTCTTTGGGTTCATTTTATGACGAAGGGGTGATTTATTTAGTTGGTTCCGTCCTTATATTGTTCAAAGTAAAATCCATAGGGGGAAGTATATGAATAGAAAAACACATTTTTTTTGGAGTGAAATGTACTATCAACCTAAACTTACCTACATTTTAAAAAATTTGTGCCCATCTTTGTTTGATGAACTGGGTAAGAAACTTGAAATTATCTTAGGTTATCCAATTGAGGTGTATGTAAATAATAGCGATAAGGAGAGGTGGACAATTTCTTTTAATGGACATGGTATAGGTTCTTCCATTCGGCTTATCCTCTATGTATATGATCCAAGCGTAGAAACATTTGGGGCTGCGGATATAGAAATTATTAATCCAACAGTGGAAATTGTTGATTTTGTAATGCATCCAAAAAGAAAAGGTTTAGGTACAAAAGTTATTAACCAATTAATTGATTTTATAGAAGATAAGAATTGGGGATTTGAGATAATGATATTGAAGGCACAGGATCTAAAAGCAGCATCATTTTGGAGTAAAGTTGGATTTACAGAAGCAGATCTTTACCCTTCGTATACTCCAAGTATGACCCGACCTTTCATTAAAAAAATAAGTGAACCTAAGATGTCAATTAAAATAAGTTATCAAAATTCATTTAGGGGAGAAAAGGTAATAATAAGTCAATACGATTTGAAGACAAATAACAAATCTTCCCTAATTAATCTTTAACAAATGAAAAAACTATCGAAGAAATATGCATATATTAAAAAGATACAACTAAAAATTTGTTTCTTAATGAAATGATTATTAGAAAAATCCTATTGGTTGGGTATTTAGAATAGGTATCATACAAAAAAGCCTTTAATTACAAGTGAATGCTTGTATCAAAAGGTTTTTTTTTATTCCACCATACATGACAACCCATATATATAAATTGATTATTGAGCTTTTTTTAATGTATTTAGGATAGTCACTTTTTTTAAAACGAAAATTATCTTAACTGTTCATCGGAATGGGACAATCTCGTATATTCATAGATTTATAGATAAAGAGGAGGGGGGAATAATGAAACTACAAAAAGAAATAAAGCATGTTCGAATTTCCTTTTCAGATAAATCTATTTCTAAAGAAGAATTTTATAACTTCTTAGCACGTTTACTGATAAAAAATGAAGAATATAAAACCAAAGCCACTTAGGTCGTAAGCGTTTTGGGTTCCATTTTCGGGAGTAAAAGTATAAAATGACACATAAAATTGCGTGTGAAATTGAAACACGCAATTTTATGTGCAAAGGGAATATTTCAATTTTAAAGGTAATGTTTTTTCCGTTTCATTAATGGCTAAAGGGTCCTACCTTGAAGGAAATTATCCAAAGAATAGAAACTTTATATTTTTTTGTATTCAATGTGTACAAGCTATTTTTTAGGATAATTAATAGTAAAGTTACCATTGTAAATTTTTATGGTGGTTTTTATTATAGTAATGTTATGAAGCTATTAAAAACTAGCCAATAAATTATTTGGACAAGTAGTAAAGTACGGCAAAGGGATAGGAACTGCTATTATTGAGGTTTTAGCAGTACGGCAAAGGGATAGTTGAGGGATATTGCATTTCAATCCCCTCCATGTTTTTTTCATAAATTGATTTTAACAGGGAAATTTTAACTTGCATCTTATCAACATAGTAGAAAACACAGGAAATAAGAAGCTTTTATTGGAATTTAAATAGGGAAAATGCTTATTAATTGCATATCAATTGAAAACTTTTTCAGACAGGATAGTAACTAAAGAGGAATTTCAAGAATTTTAGCATGACTATTAATTAAATATGAAGAAAATAAAACACTCGGTGCGGAATTAAACCCTGAGTGTTTTTATTTTGTAGATTAATGGACATGTCCCAAATTCAATAGCCTCAAAAAGCAAATGAATGGGCAACAGACCCAGCAAGGGAAATTCCTGAGAATCCTGAACCATCCAATCCCGTGATTGCACCCACGGTTGTCAAGGTAACAGCGCCAACAGCTTTACTTAACGGCACGATATTGGCTAATGCTATACCAAGATCATTGACAATACCCTGCGAGCCTTTTGGTAAAAAGTCTCCGATGATTTTGGTAAATCCAGCGTCGCCCAAATAGAAGAAAGCTGCGATGGGGATTACCGGTCCAAACACCTTAAAGCCAAACTGAAATCCTTCTATTAAATATTGTGTTGTTTGTTCCAAACCCTTTCCCTTATGACCTGTCATTGTGATTAATAGCAAGATAAGGATGGAGGTACCGCCAATTAAAGCGGTTGCATCACCGCCCTGCAATTTAAGGAGTGACATAGCTGCCACGTCAGCTGCAAAAAGAAGGGGAACTAAGATGGCAAAAAAGCGTTTTTGGGCAGTGGATAAAAGGGTTGGTTTTTCAGAGGTTTCCGTATTAGATTCATCTACAACGGAAGAGTTGAGTGTAAGTGTGCCTCGTTTCATATCCCTTTTAATAAAGTATAAAGCCGTTAAGGTTGTTACAAGCCCCATGACAAATACTAAGGGAATACTTGCATCAATTACATCTTGAATGGGGAGTCCGGCGGCATCAGAGGTTAATTTCGGTGCAGCTTGAATAACAAAGTCTCCTGATAGAGCAATCCCATGACCAAACAGGTTCATTGCCATCGCTACGGCAAGCGCTGGAAGTCCGGCCCGAATCGCAACAGGAAGGAGTACAGCGCCTAATAAAGCGACAGCCGGAGAAGGCCAGAAAAACCATGAAATAATCATCATCAAAATACCAATAGTCCAATAAGCAAGAGTAGGGTTTCGGATTAATTTTGTAAAAGGGGATATCATAACATCGTTAATTCCGGTGTCTGTTAAGGTCTTACTCATTCCAACTATTATCGAAATAACTAAAATAGTAGATAAAAGCTCTGTTATGGCATAAGCAAAACTGTTAAAAATACTGCTAACAGAAGCACTTAATGATCCAGTGGCCGTAATCGCAATTAAGAAAATCCCAGCGATACAGACAAGTGTGGTATCTCTTCTCATCACCATAAAACCAATGATCAAAGCAATAAAGACAACATATATCCAATGGAGAGCTGTGAGCTCTACTAGCATAGTACTAACCTCCTTTCATTCACCCAAAGGCGAATAGGTCATTCGCCCTTAGATGTATTACAGAATATGAAAAAACACCAAAGTGGTGAGAGGAGGCGTAAGAAAAATTTTAGGGATTAAGCTTTTTAACAAAAGAAATGGAACGGAGACGTGCTCCATTCCAATGTTCCTATTTTGGGATTGAATATTGACTAATATATGGTTCACTATCAAATATATGTGGAAGGGTATCGATTCCATTTTCCCCTGCCGCTTCTCCTTCTTGCGTGGAAATGGATAAGGTATTCTGCCAGCTATGAAAGGACATTTCGTTTTCCCAAACAGTTAAAATTGCGTATGTATTGGAGTCTTTCGGTCGAAGGGCACGAATCGCGATAAATCCTTGTTCGTTTTCAATCGATTGCGCTTTTTTCTTAAAATAATGCTCAAATAATGGGCGTCCTTCATCCGTTACCGGATAATTGCTTAGGATGACCATGCTCCCATTTTGAATATTCCCCGCTGATTCAAATACCTCATAAATTCTCGGTTCCTGAAAAACAGTTTTTCCATTTGTTTCATGCAGTAATAAGGCGCCATTTCCACCTGTCATCGTAATCATGGTTTCACTGGGATACTTTTTTTCAATACTTTTTAAAAAATCATATGTGCCAACTGTCATATAAATGTTCATTTACATCACTCCAGCTTAAGTTTCATTACGGATTAGTTTATACTAAAATCATTTTTTGCATGCTTACATATTTCTACTACCCCTGAAACCACTTGTGAAACGTAAAAACGACTATTTTTTGACACTTATACTAGTTATCTATACACCAATAGGAATAATGGATATAGTGAAGAGTGTAATCATTACAAGACTGCACTGCAGTGAAGTTTTATTTTACTTCTATATATATTACAATGGAAAACAGACATGTTTTGAAAGGGGATTTTCGTAAATGTCAAAAGTAATCAACGAGACATTTTTAAAAGCTGCAAGAGGAGAGAAGACGGATTATGTTCCAGTTTGGTATATGAGACAAGCCGGACGCTCACAGCCTGAGTATAGAGAAATTAAAGAGAAATATTCCTTATTTGAGATTACCCATCAACCGGAGCTATGTGCTTATGTGACTCGCCTTCCTGTTGAGAATTATAATGTGGATGCCGCGATCCTTTATAAAGACATTATGACGCCGCTGCCAGCATTAGGAGTGGACGTTGAGATTAAAGGCGGAATTGGTCCAGTCATCTCAAATCCCATTCAATCCTTAGCGGATGTGGAAAAACTAGGGGAAATCTCTCCGGAGGACGATGTTCCCTATGTACTAGAAACCATTAAACTATTAACACAGGAACAGTTGAGTGTTCCATTAATTGGCTTTTCTGGTGCGCCATTTACACTCGCCAGTTATATGATTGAAGGGGGTCCTTCAAAAAACTATAACAAAACCAAAGCCTTCATGTATGCAGAACCAAAGGCTTGGTTTGCCTTAATGGAAAAGCTTGGCGATATGATTGTTACATACGTAAAAGCTCAAATCAATGCAGGGGCAAGAGCGATTCAGATTTTTGACTCATGGGTTGGAGCCCTCAATGTTGAAGATTATCGAACTTTTATAAAGCCAATTATGAACCGAATTTTCGCCTCCCTTAAGGAAGAAAATGTGCCGCTTATTATGTTTGGTGTGGGCGCAAGTCATCTAGCATTGGAATGGAATGACCTTCCGCTCGATGTAGTTGGATTGGATTGGCGTATGCCGATTCAGCAGGCGAGAGAATTAGGGATTCATAAAACGGTTCAAGGGAATTTAGACCCTGCCATTTTGCTCGCTCCTTGGGAGGTTATTGAAGAAAGAGCAAAAGCCATTTTAGACCAAGGTATGGCACAAGATGGATATATTTTTAATCTGGGACATGGAGTCTTCCCTTCTGTTAGCCCAGATACATTGAAAAGACTAACTGCATTCATCCATGATTATTCTGCATCGAAGTTAAGTCGGTAATTACCAATGAAGTGTTAAAATTGATAAGATGATTAATTTTTTGGACAATATAGTGAGTTGTCAATAGAGACTTAAAAAGAGGTGCAAAACATGACAAAAAGAAAAATGGGCCTGCTTGTAATGGCATACGGTACCCCATATCAAATAGAAGATCTTGAACGCTATTATACACATATTCGTCATGGACGGAGGCCGACAGATGAAATGCTCGAAGACCTTCGTAATCGTTATGAAGCAATTGGCGGTATTTCCCCGCTTGCAAAAATTACGCTCGAACAGGCAGAAAAACTTGAAGAGCATTTAAATAAAATCCAGGATAAAGTGGAATTTAAAATGTATCTTGGATTAAAGCATATTGAACCATTTATTGAAGATGCTGTTAAACAAATGCATGAAGATGGAATAGAAGAAGCTATTAGTATTGTACTTGCTCCTCATTTTTCAACTTTTAGTGTTAAATCCTATAATGGGAGAGCAGTTGAAGAAGCGGAAAAATTAGGCGGACCGAAGATTACTTCGATTGAAAGCTGGTATCAAGAACCTAAATTCATTGATTATTGGGCAGAGAAGCTTAAGGGGATTTATCAACATATGCCAGAGGATGAAAAGGAGAATGCTGTTCTAATTGTGTCAGCCCATAGCCTGCCGGAAAAAATCCTCCAATTTAAAGACCCATATCCTAAACAGCTTCAAGAAACAGCAGATTTAATTGCTTCGCAAGCAGGCATTGACAAATATGAAATTGGCTGGCAGAGTGCGGGGAACACTCCAGAACCATGGTTAGGCCCCGATGTTCAAGATTTAACAAGAGATTTATTCAAAGAACATCACTATAAGGCATTTGTTTATGCACCTGTCGGGTTTGTTTGTGATCATCTTGAAGTTCTTTATGATAATGATATTGAATGTAAAAGAGTTACAGATGAGGTGGGGGCAACATACTATCGCCCGGAAATGCCGAATGCCAAAGAAGAATTTATTGATTGCTTAGCTGGGGTAATTTTAAAAACGTTAACGGATTGAAGGGAATTCAAGTAGGAAGAAGGTGACATCCGTGGCGGAAAAACAAAAGGTTGCCATCATTGGGGGTGGAATTGCCGGGCTCGCGGCAGCCTTCTATCTTCAAAAAACAATAAGAGAAAATCAAATGCCAATCGAGGTCATGTTAATTGAAGCTTCCCACCGTCTCGGAGGAAAAATGCAAACCGTTATGAGGGACGGCTTCACGATTGAAAGGGGCCCGGATTCCTTTTTGGCACGGAAAACGAGCATTATCCGCCTGGCAAAGGAAGTGGGCATGGATCATCAATTGGTTCCAAATTCAACCGGTAAATCATATGTCATGGTCAATGAGGAACTGCATTCTATGCCAGGCGGATCCATCATGGGAATTCCAACTGAGATTGGTCCGTTTATTACGACGAAATTATTTTCTCTTCCCGGTAAAATTAGAGCTGCTGCCGATTTTATTTTGCCAAAATCCCCAAGTGGACAGGACCAATCATTGGGTGATTTTTTTCGAAGAAGATTGGGTAATGAAGTAGTGGAGAATTTAATTGAGCCACTCTTATCAGGAATCTATGCGG
Organism: Bacillus salipaludis; assembly: GCF_030938565.1. Classification (GTDB taxonomy): domain Bacteria; phylum Bacillota; class Bacilli; order Bacillales; family Cytobacillaceae; genus Neobacillus; species Neobacillus salipaludis_A. Next base: position 1,807,805 of record NZ_JAVGVR010000001.1, read on the forward strand.
GTGATATTGATCATTTAAGTTTGATGTCAACCTTCCCGCAATTTTATGAGGTCGAGCAGAAGTATCGAAGCTTGATTATCGGGATGAAAAAATCTGCCCCAGCCCAGCCGAAAAAACCGGTCAACACTCAAAAGGGAAAGGGCGGCTTTTTGACCTTTAAATCCGGACTTCAGTCGTTCGGTGAAGCCATCGAAGCGAAATTGGACCCTCATTCGATTTTAAAAGGGCATCGTGTGGATACAATCACGAAGGTAAATAAAGGATATGAAATCTTTTTGAACAATGGAGAAACATTGGAAGCTGATTGTATCATTGCAGCAACACCTCATAAGGTGACACAGTCCATGTTTTCGCACTATAAATTTTTTCACCCGTTTAAATCGGTTCCATCAACATCAGTCGCAACGGTTGCCTTAGCTTTTCCAAAAGAAGCAATTAAAAGGGATATTGACGGGACAGGGTTTGTAGTTTCGCGAAATAGTGATTATTCGATTACTGCCTGTACGTGGACACATAAAAAATGGGAGCATTCCGCTCCTAAAGGAAAAGTTTTGCTCCGGTGTTATGTGGGAAGAGCGGGGGATGAGACCATTGTTGAACTCTCAGACGATCAAATCATTAAGTTTGTTCTAGATGATTTGAACAAAACAATGGATATTTCAATGGAACCTGATTTTGCCGTTGTTTCTCGCTGGAAAAATGCTATGCCGCAATATACGGTAGGTCATAAACAAAGGCTTGAAACCATTAAGAAACATATAAAAGAAGAATTACCTGGAGTATTCTTGGCTGGAGCTTCCTATGAAGGTGTAGGTGTCCCCGATTGTATTGACCAAGGGGAAGCCGCTGTTAAGGCTGTTTTTGAATATTTACAAGAAAAGACACAAAAAGAAGCTGTTCAGCCATAACAGCTTCTTTTTTAACAAATGGTTGTGTAAAAGGACAATATTGATTTTTGACAACGTTGATTGGAGCGGAAATCAACAATTAGTTAAAATAAGAGGGGGTAATTCCATGGAACTTACAGTTATTGGACATTGGGGCGGATATCCGAAAAAGAATGCGGCAAGCTCTGGTTACTTACTTGAGCATGAAGGCTTTCATCTTTTAATTGACTGTGGCAGCGGTGTTTTATCCAAGCTGCAAAATAAACTAGAGCCGGAAGAACTGGATGCGGTGTTGATTTCCCACTACCACCCGGATCATATTGCCGACATTGGTGTACTTCAGCATGCAAGATTGATCCAGGGGTTTTTAGGAAAAGAAATCCCCACCCTGCCTATTTATGGACATCATTTCGATCAACATGAATTTTCCAAATTAACCTATAAGGAAATTACCAAGGGAATTGCCTATGATCCCAATGAGGTTCTTACAGTGGGACCTTTTCAGGTGTCCTTTTTAAAGACCAGTCATCCTGTTCCGTGCTATGCGATGCGGATTGAAGCAAACGGTAAGGTTGTGGTCTATACTGCGGATAGTTCTTTTAAGGAAGAGTTTATTCCGTTTAGTAAAGAGGCCGATCTATTGTTATGTGAATGCAATTTCTATGGAAATCAAAAAGGCAAGTCTTCAGGTCATATGACAAGTATAGAGGCGGGGAAATTCGCGAAAGAGGCTGCCGTGAAACAATTAATTCTTACTCACCTTCCGCATTACGGAAATTTAAGTGATTTAGTTCACGAGGCTTCTGCTGAATTTACTGGTATAATAAGGCTTGCTGAAGAATTTCAAACGATTTTACTCTAGGAGGAAGGCATATGTTATTTATTGATAATAAAGGGATAACAGACCCGCAAATGAACCTTGCAATCGAAGAGTATGCCCTTAAAAATCTTGATATCAATGAAACCTATTTATTATTTTACATAAATCAGCCATCCATCATTATTGGAAAAAACCAAAACACGATTGAGGAAATTAATACAGAGTATGTAGAAAAGAATGGGATCATTGTCGTTCGAAGATTGTCCGGCGGGGGAGCCGTCTATCATGATCTCGGTAATTTAAATTTTAGCTTTATTACAAAGGACGATGGCGAAAGTTTTCATAACTTCCGAAAATTCACCGAACCGGTAGTCGAGGCGCTTAAAAAGCTTGGAGTAAATGCGGAACTAAGCGGCCGAAATGACCTCCTTGCAGAAGGCAGAAAAATTTCCGGTAATGCTCAATTTTCAACACGAGGGAGAATGTTTAGCCACGGAACGCTTTTATTTAATTCAGAAATGGATAATGTTGTTTCAGCATTAAAGGTTAAGAAGGAAAAAATTGAGTCGAAGGGTATTAAGTCCATCCGCAGCCGGGTAGCGAATATCTCTGATTATCTTACTGATAAGATTAGTATTGAGGAGTTTCGTTCGCTGCTTCTAAATTATATTTTTGGTGGGGAAGAGAAGATTAACGAATACGTCCTTACCGATGAGGATTGGGAGAAAATTCACCAGCTGTCCAAGGAACGCTATCAAAACTGGGAGTGGAATTACGGAAAATCTCCGAAATTTAATTTGCAAAATTCTCATCGATTCCCTGTTGGCTCAATTGATGTTTGTTTAGAGGTAAATAAAGGGATGATTGAGAATTGTAAAATCTATGGGGACTTTTTCGGTGTCGGAGATGTAAGTGAAATTGAAGACAAACTAAAGAATATTCGTTATGAAAAATCAGAAATTGAAAAGGTGCTTGCTGATGTAGATGTCGCCCATTATTTTGGGAATGTAACGAAAGAGGAATTTATTCAGCTAGTCTATTGATCCATTTCACTAAAAAGGCAGGCTGAAAACCTGCCTTTTTATATCAAGTTTATTGATTGACCTTTTGTTTTATTTGGGATTTTAGCGCCCTTCTTAATATTTTACCGGTAGTATTCTTCGGAAGTTCGTCCAAAAACTCAACCGACGATGGAATTTTATATTTTGCGAGATGCTCTTTACAGTATTCAAGAAGTTGATTTTCTGTTAGATTTGGGTTTTTACTAACCACATAGCTTTTGACAGCCTCGCCCTGATTTGGATCCGGAACACCAAGCACGGCGACCTCAACAATATCCGGATGGTTGTAAAAAACCTCCTCAACTTCACGAGGGTAAACGTTATATCCCCCGACAATAATTAAATCCTTTTTTCGGTCTACGATATAAAAATAGCCTTCTTCATCTGTCCGCGCTAAATCACCCGTATAAAGCCAGCCATTTCGAATCGATGCGTGAGTTTCTTCTGGCATTTTATAATAGCCCTTCATTACATTTGGACCTTGGACAATCAGTTCTCCTACTTCACCGGCAGGAGCCTTTTCACCAAGTTCATTGACTATTTTATTTTGCACATTCAGGATGGATGTTCCAATCGATCCGGGCTTTCGCGGACGGTCGAGCGGGTTGAAACATGTGACAGGCGACGCCTCTGATAAACCATATCCTTCTGAGACTATTACATTAAATTTCTTTTCGAAATTTTTAAGAAGCGCGACTGGCATGGAAGCTCCCCCGGAAATACATAATCGGAAGGTTTGGAGATCCTCAGGATTTCCTTCATGATATTGGAATAGAAAATTATACATGGTTGGAACACCGGCAAAAACAGTCGCTTTATATTCTTTGGTAAGACGGAAGACTTCCTTTGGGCTGAATTTTGGAACAATCAGCATGGTTGCCCCGCTTAATAATGGAGCATTTAAAGCCACTGTTAAACAGAATACATGGAACATTGGCAATGCTGTAATGACGCGGTCATTATTATTCATCTTTAAATAATCACCGACATCCTTTGCATTGCTGTACAAATTCTTATGGGTCAACATCGCCCCTTTTGGTTTTCCGGTTGTCCCCGAGGTGTAGAGAATCAAGGCAACCTCATCATCATCAAGTTTGGGATCTTGAAAGCTTACGTCACCGGAGGCTACTACACTTGTAAACGATTTCATTTTTGAAAATACTGGGAGGTTTTCTAAATTTGTTTGTTCAAAGTCACTTAATCCTGTTTCACAAAATACATAATGCTCAACCTTTGGGAGATGCGTGTGCATTTCCTCTGCTAAAGGTATTGCCAAGTCTAGTGCAATCACTGTTTTCACATCACCATTGGTTAGAATATAGCCAATTTCGTCTGCCGTATAAATAGGATTAATGGGGATGACCGTTGCGCCTAGTCGTAATGCACCGTATAAGCTAATGACAAAATGCGGTGAGTTCCCAAGCAATAGGGCAATATGATCACCTTTTTTAACCCCTAATTTTTCAAGACCTGATGCAAACCTTGTAATCGCTCCATCCAGTTCGGCATATGTAGTGACCTTGTCTAAAAAATAATAGGCAGGTTTGTTGGCCGAAGCTTTTGCAGTTTCATGAAGCTGTGACGATAAATTCATTTAGTTCCCTCCTTTTATGAATGAATACTCATTCATTTAATTCTTTTAATTTTCTAAATATATTATATTGCTAGAAATTTAAGTATTCAAGTAGAAAGTAAAAAAATTAAACTGGGGTCCAATGACGGACGGAAACAGCTGCAGGTTTCCTTGCAGCCGTTTGTGGTGCGATCGTTATAATTGTTGAACTAGAGTCGATTGTCGTTCTGGAAGTATTCTCCTACCTCATGTAATTCGGCAAAAACAGGCTTTTTTTAATGTTCAGTTCTAAAACAGCGCTTTTTAACTAAACTAAGTAAAGAGAGGTTGTACAAAAAGGAGGACAATTCATGGTACGGAAAATGGGGATTTATGCGGTTCTGGCCTATGTGATATATGGGTTGTTTTTTTATTGGTACTTATTCTATTTTGCCGATACAAAACTGCCCTTTGAATATCAAGGGTCAAAAGCCGACCCTGCCACTTTCCTAAATGGAAGGGAACTAATGCTGAGTGAAGAGTATTCGAAGATAAGAAATCTTTTATTTTTCTTATCCACCCCATTTGAATGGCTTTTCTACTTTGTCATTTTATTATTTGGCTTTTCAAGGGCCTTCAAACGCTGGGCGGAAAGCACTTCTAAGTATAAACTGCTTCAAACGGCAATTTATCTGATTTGGTTATCATTCTTTGCTTATGTGGCAACCTTCCCGTTAAGCTATATAAGCTATTCCTTATCAAAAACCTATCACATCTCGACACAAACCTTCCCATCGTGGATGAAGGATGAATTAATTGACTTTTGGATTAATTATGGGACATGGCTGATTATTGTTCCAGTCATATATTGGCTGATGAAAAAAAGCAAGCGCTGGTGGTTCTATGCTTGGCTGTTATCCATTCCTTTTACATTATTTATGATGTTCTTACAGCCGGTTGTGATTGACCCATTGTATAATGACTTCTATCCCTTGAAAAATAAGGAACTTGAAACAAAAATATTAACGATGGCTGATAAAGCTCACATACCGGCAAAACATGTTTTTGAAGTGAATATGGCGGAAAAAACAAATTCAATGAATGCATATGTAACGGGGATTGGTTCCAATGCGCGGATTGTCCTTTGGGATACAACCTTAAATCAACTATCGGATCGACAAATTTTATTTATCATGGCACATGAAATGTGCCACTATGTGGAGAAACATATTTATTTTGGAATAGCAGGTTATTTGCTGCTTTCACTGCTGGGATTGTATTTAGCCAATCGAATAATGGATTGGGCGATTAAACGTTGGGGAACTGAACTGAAGATACCGGAAAAGAGGGATATACGCTCATTGCCGTTGTTTTTAATGATTATTTCATTCCTAATGTTTGCAGCAAGCCCATTTACAAACCTTATTTCCCGTTATGAAGAGTCACGTGCGGACAATTATGCGATTCATATGACCAAAGATCCGGAGGCCGCCATTACCTCCTTCCAGGAATTAACCAAGTCAGGCTTAAGCCAAGTAAATCCACCTCTCTTGGTAAAAATATTCCGCTATGATCATCCGTCCATGCTAGATCGGATTTCAATGCTCGAAGAATATGAAATCAAACATCGGAAGCAGATAAAATAAAAAATGGTTAAGGACTGATGTGCTTTTTCAGTCCTTTTCGTTCTTGGAACAAAAAAGAGCCGTCCATTTTTGGACGGCTCTTAAAAAAATTTAAGTTCCAAATCGCTTATTAAGCTCTCTAAGCTGGCCGGATAATAAGAAAAATGCCTTTTTGTCCCGATGATCAATGGCACAGTCAATTTTTTTTAACAGCTTTTCCTTTTCAATGTTTAATTGGACTTCTGCTAGGAGCATTTCAATGTACAAATCCTGAACGTAATTTTCTTTCTTTTGACGTTTCATGGCACCAATTTTCATTAATTCCGTGTAGGATTTTTCATTCATGAAAATCACCCCTGATGCTTTTTTTTATTATATGGATTTTTTCAGATAAAATCAAACAAATATTTATAATCTTCAGAAATAATCTTCTTGACATTAATTGTGACCAATTTGGTAACGATTCGAAAAAATCAAGATATTGGCAAATGAACATGATATGATGGAAAAAATAGAATAATGGGGAGTTGGCGGTATTGAAGCAAAATCAGATTGAAGAATATGAAATTAATTCTGGTACCATGTTTATTCGGCCTGTAGAGTATGGCAGTAAAATATATTCACAAATTTTTGAGGAAGAGGATGAGTTTCTTTCTCCATTTAAGCCTTTGGATATAATTAAAAAAAGCTGTGATTATTTTGGCTGTGATTACGAAAGCCGGAAGAAAGGAACAAGACAACTCATTGGGATTACACATAAAATTCCAATCGCGATTGAACCGTCCAACCGCCTCTATTTTTTCCCAACTACATCACCGACCCGTTCTGAATGCATTTGGATTTCACATGATCATGTAAAGGAACATCGCCGTATTTCCAATCAGCAAACACTCATTACCTTTCGCAATAAACAGGCACACTTATTTCCAGTTCCTTATAGCACGATTGACAATCAATTATTAAGAACATCTTTTTTAAGAACAAAGTTAATGCAAAGAATTGAATTTAATGATAGAAAATCATTTTATTTGATGCAAAAACCAGTTTCGATGGAGGCCTCAGAAAACACCCGAAAATATGGTGAAGATCTTTTTACAAAAAATTAAACATAGCGCAAATCTAACGGGCCGAGTGCTTTTTTAAAAAATAGAGCTCGATTAACTCTTGAACTTTATTTCGGATTCTTGGATTAAAGTAACTATGGCTTTCTTCATAGCCCTTATATAAGAACAGATACATCGTAAAGGCATCGTCCCGTTTTGTTTCGGTTACTTGGAGTTTATTCTTTTTCATATATTGTTTAGCCTCTGCCAATTCTCTTTGGACCTCTTTCATCGTTTCCTCAATTAATCCCAAATAAGGTTTTTTTAATTTAAAAGGACTCTTTTCCACTACGCTTAAATCCCGGTTTAAGATAATTAAAACCATTGGTAAGTAAATGGCTTTCTCCATAATATTACGGTCTTCTTCAGGAATTCTTGTCATTTGATTTAAGCTCCTTCCTGTTATTTGATTCGAACGTTTGTTCCTATATTTTATAAAAAAAGATATGAAAAGGCAATAGGCTCTCTAAGGATGCTGTACTTACAACCGCTTCGTTTTCATATGCTGTTTTTTTTCGTTAGGAAATCTTTAAGAAAGTTTTTTATAGAAGGGTATCGAGTAGGGGAAAATGAAGATAGAAGAAACTTGTGTTTTGGTACAAGCGTCTATATAGGTGGGAAAATTTAACTAGGATGGGTGATGGATGAATGAGATATGAACAAAATCAGAAAAAGAAAAAAGGAAAATGGCGTTCTGTTCTGATGGTAATCCTTGTATTGCTGATAGCCGGTACAGGCTATTCTTATTACCAATATAAACAAGGAGTGAACCAATCATTAAAAAAAGTAAGCAAAACAGATAAAGTAGTTTATACCTTTGATGGGAAAAAGGACCAATACGGGGATACAAACATTCTCATGCTGGGCAGTGATGCAAGAGGGAATGAAGTATCAAGAGCTGATACCATCATGATTGCCCATTATAATGAAAATAAAGGAACATATAAACTTACTTCCATTATGAGGGATAGTTATATAGATATTCCGGGCTATGGTAAGCATAAAATTAACTCTGCGTTTGCTCGTGGCGGCCCTGATTTGATGAGGAAAACGATTAAAGAAAATTTCGATATTGATCTACAATACTATGCGATCGTCCATTTTCAAGGATTTGTTCAATTAATTGATGAGGCGTTTCCAGATGGTGTAAAGATTGATGTTGAAAAGGCCATGTCAAAAAATATTGGAGTATCGCTTAAACCGGGGGTTCAAAGACTAAACGGAAAGGAAATGCTGGGCTATGTTCGTTTCCGCCATGATGCGATTGGAGATTTTGGACGCGTAAAACGGCAACAGCAGGCAGTGAAAGCAATTGGAGATCAGCTGACAAGCATAAACACAATTCCGAAAATACCAAAATTAATTGGTGTAATTACACCATATATCAATACAAACATGAAAACATCCGATATAATATTTATGTCAACAAATTATTTCTCCAAAAGGGAAGGTCCTGTTGAGACCTTAAGGATTCCCGTGGACAATAGTTATACCAATCAACGGATTTATGGAGAAGGAGCGGTATTAGCCATTGATGTTGCTAAAAATCGGGAGGCCCTTCACCAATTTATTAAAAAATAGAATTAGCAAGGTTCGGCAAAGAGGAGAGGTATGATGGATTTTGAGATGATAAAGGAGTGGTTTTCACTCGATAATATCATGGATTTAATAAAGCAATATCGTTCACTTGGCCCGTTGCCGGGGATATTGCTTCCAATGCTTGAAGCCTTTTTGCCATTCTTGCCACTTTTTTTATTTGTAATGGCCAATGCAAGTGCTTTTGGATTATGGTGGGGATTTTTATTTTCTTGGCTTGGTGCTTGTGTTGGTGCATTACTGCTTTTTTTCGTTATCAGAAGATTTGGGCAAAGGCGTTTATTATCTTTTCTACCAAAACATCCAAAAGTTCGCAAATTAATGGATTGGGTGGACCGTCACGGATTTGGCCCGCTATTTATACTTCTTTGTTTCCCCTTTACACCATCGGCCTTGGTAAATATTGTTGCCGGTCTATCTAAAATTAGTATGTATCAATATATGCTAGCCGTTTTTATTGGGAAAATGGTGATGATTTTTACCATTAGTTTTGTTGGCTATGATCTCCATTCACTCATTACGAAGCCTTACCGAACGATTATTGTAGTGGGCGTAATTTTCATTCTTTGGTATGTTGGAAAAAGAATTGAAGTAAGATTGAATAGAAGAATTGAAAATGACCATAATGGGGAAAAAGAGGGATTGGATCGATGGAGGAGTTTCAATGAAGATTGAATGGAAAAAGGAAGGCGTGGAATGGATTAAGGCTTTTGCAATTGGAATCATTATTTTTGCTTTTATTCGGACATTTTTCTTTTCAAACTACATAGTTGAAGGGGAGTCAATGATGCCAACTCTTCAGGACGGGAACAAACTTGTTGTGAATAAGCTTGGTTACCAAATTGGAGATCTAAACCGATTTGACGTGATCGTCTTTCATGCCAATCAAAAGGAAGATTTCGTCAAACGTATCATTGGATTGCCAGGGGATAAAATTGTTTATCGTGATGATCATTTATATGTAAATGGAAAAAAGTATAAGGAGTCATTTTTAGATATTTATAAACAAAAAAACCCAGGAGTAAAATTAACAGGTGATTTTACATTAAAAGAAATTACCGGGGTAAATACAGTGCCTGCCGGTAAGCTATTCGTTCTTGGCGATAATCGATTAGGCAGCTGGGACAGCCGCCATTTTGGCTTCATCTCAGTCAATCAAGTGGTTGGCAAAGTGGATTTACGCTACTGGCCATTAAACGAAATGGATGTCCATTTTTAAAATAAAACTTTAAGCAGGGAGCATGTTAGCATGCTCTTTTTTTGCTGCGAATTTTTTACCATTTTTGGTTGCATAAAACGGACGTAATTCCAAACGTTTGTGCCCATTTCGTGATAAAATGAAAAACAGAGAGATTAGGGAATGGAGGTCCGTACATGTCAGTAAGAATGATCATCGGGCGGTCTGGAAGCGGCAAAACATCGCTGTGTTTAAACGAAATACGAGATCGCTTAATGGAAAATCCAATGGGTAAACCAATTATTTACATTGTTCCCGAGCAAATGACGTTTTTATCGGAGTATCATTTAGCAAGAGATCCGCAAATTGGCGGTACGATTCGAGCCCAGGTTTATAGTTTTCCGCGGCTGGCATGGAGAATTTTACAAGAAACGGGCGGAATCAGCCGATACCATTTAAGCAATGTCGGTATGAGTATGCTGATTCGTAAAATCATTGAAGAACAAAAGGAACAATTAAATTTGTTCGAGCGTGCTGCAGATAAACAAGGCTTTATTCAACAATTAGAGCAAATGATTATTGAATTTAAGCGGTATTGTGTTCGGCCTGAAGAACTGATCGAAGGGTCAGTAAAACTCGGCAATGAATCCGCTAAGGCACTTCAAGATAAATTACATGATTTAGAAATTATCTATAAACATTTTGAAGATGAGGTTTTTGGAAAATACATTGACTCTGAAGACTATTTTCACCTCCTTTCAGAAAAAGTGACATCTTCCCGATATCTAAAGGAAGCAGAAATCTATATTGATGGATTTTACAGCTTTACACCACAGGAATATCTTGTCATAAAGGAACTCATGAGGAATTGCCGAAGCGTTACCATTGCGATGACGACAGATCATGTATCTGTTCATGCAGCACCTGATGAACTTGATTTATTCAGACTGTCTTCTGATGCTTGTCATTCTATTTTTGAAATGGCGAGCGCGGAAGGGATAGAGGTGGAAGAGCCGATTCTACTAAAAAACCAACAAAAGTGGAATCAACCGTCCTTACGCCATCTTGAGGAAATGTTCGATGAGAGGCCTGTTGTGCCATATGAAGGGCCAACGGCGATTCATATTGGTCAAGCAGTCAGCAGGCGGGCCGAAATAGAAGGGATTGCGAGAGAAATACGTGAATTGGTCCGGACAAAAGGGTACCGCTACCGCGATATAGCCTTAGTGATCCGTAATGGAGGGGACTATCATGATCTTTTGGTCCCGGTCTTTGATGACCATCAAATTCCTTATTTTATCGACCAAAAAAGAACGATGTTAAACCATCCTCTTATCGAATTCCTTCGTTCAAGCCTGGAGGTTATTCAAACGTATTGGCGCTATGAGCCAATATTTAGGGTAATTAAAACGGAATTGCTTTACCCACTTCAGGAGAATCCCGATAAAATGCGTGAAAAAATGGACCGACTCGAAAACTATTGCCTAGCTTATGGTATAAAAGGAAGTAAGTGGACGAAAAAAGAGCGGTGGAGTTACCGCCGTTCCTACGGTTTGGAGTTAGAAACAGTTCAAACGGATGCTGAAAAGGAAATTGAACAGGAATTAAATGAATTGAAACTTATGGTATCTGCCCCTATATTACGATTATCTAGACGTTTGAAAAAAGCAGATACCGGACGAAGGCTTTGTGAAGCCATTTACTTATATTTAGAAGAATTAGAGGTACCTGCCAAGCTTGAAAAGTGGAAATTGGCTGAAGAGGAACAAGGCAATCTTGTTAAAATGCGGGAACATGAACAGGTCTGGAATGCAGTGATAGACCTTTTAGACCAATACGTAGAAATCCTAGGGGAAGAACCGATTTCATTAAAAGCATATACGGCTATTTTAGAAGCAGGATTTGAATCCCTGCGTTTTTCTCTTATTCCTCCGGCAATCGACCAAGTTTTAATCGGAGACTTGGAGAAATCAAGATTAACAGAAATCAAGGTCGCATTCGTGGTCGGTGTTAATGAAGGGGTATTGCCTGCAAAACTAACGGATGAAGGAATACTAGCAGATGATGAACGAGAAATGTTGATGATTGCAGGTATCAAGGTTGCACCAAGCAGCAGGACACGCCTTCTTGATGAAAACTTTTTAGCCTATAAAGCACTGACAATCCCGTCAGATTTGCTTTATGTTACCTATCCGCTTGCTAATAACGAGGGAAAAGCACTTATTCCTTCCTCTTATATTAAAAGAGTAAAAGATATGTTCCCAGGATTAGTTGAACATGTTTTTGTAAACGACCCAGTGGAGCTGGTGGAGGAAGATCAGCTTAGCTTTGTTTCAAATCCAACTTCAACACTGTCTTATTTAACGGCTCAACTTCAATTAAAGAAGAGGAATTATTCGATTTCTCCTCTTTGGTGGAAGGTATATAACTTTTATATAGAAGGTGTAGGTAAGGCCCAGGCTGAAAAAATTTTATCCAGCCTTTTTTACACCAATCAAACGGTAAACCTTTCAAAGGATGTAGCAGAGGAATTGTACGGAGAGACCATTCAGGCAAGTGTTTCAAGAATGGAATTATTCAATGGATGTGCTTTTTCTCATTTTGCCCAGCATGGTCTCAAACTAAGGGAACGACAAATCTTCCGGTTGGAAGCACCTGATATTGGGGAATTATTCCATGCAGCACTAAAGCATATATCAGATACCGTAAATGAACAAAAGATTTCTTGGAGTAATTTAACGAGGCAGCAATGTGAAGTTTTATCAAAAGAAGCGGTTAATACTTTAGCTCCTAAGCTGCAAAATGAAATTTTACTGAGCTCTGAACGCCATCATTATATTAAAAGAAAATTGGAGCAAATTATTACCCGTGCCTCTTTAGTTTTAAGTGAACATGCCAAGGTTAGCGGCTTTTCACCGATTGGCTTAGAGTTAGGGTTTGGCACAAAAGGAGAACTTCCTCCATTAAGCTTTTCTTTAAAAAATGGAAAGAAAATGGAGTTGGCAGGCCGGATTGACCGTGTGGATCAAGCAAAAGATGAAAACGGAAGTGTCTTTTTGCGGGTAATTGACTACAAATCCAGTGAAAAAGATGTTAATTTAGGCGAAGTTTATTATGGGCTTGCATTGCAAATGCTGACCTATCTCGATATCGTTATTACCCATTCAAAAGAGCTGGTAGAAATGGAAGCGACTCCTGCTGGTGTTCTTTATTTCCATGTTCACAACCCGTTTATTAGTACGAAAAAAATGTTAACCATCGATGAAATCGAAAAGGAAATTATGAAAAAGTTTAAAATGAACGGGTTAATGCTGAGTGATCAAAATGTCATTCGTTTGATGGATCAAACACTTGAATCCGGTGATTCACAAATTATTTCTGCGGGAATCAAAAAAGACGGAAATTTATCTAAAAAGTCCAAAGTAGCCAGCATAAATGAATTTGAAAATTTACGGCATTATGTTCGAAATCTCTATCAAAAAACGGGAAATTCGATTATTGATGGGGCGGTTCAGATCGCACCATATAAGCTAAAAGATAAAACACCCTGTACATTTTGTGCCTATAAATCAGTTTGTCAATTTGACGAAGCAATCGAAGATAACAAGTACCGGATTTTAGCTCCGCACTCAAAAGAGGATGTTCTTGAGTTGATTGGAAAGGAGAGTAACCAGAATGAGTAAATTAATGATCCCGCCTATGCCGGAAGGGGCAACCTGGACAGAAGATCAATGGAAGGCGATCATGGCGAAAAATAAGGATATACTTGTTGCAGCAGCAGCAGGATCGGGGAAAACTGCAGTCCTTGTTGAGCGAATCATTCAAAAGATCCTTTCGACAGATGACCCAATCGATGTGGATGAATTGCTGGTGGTTACTTTCACAAATGCTTCAGCGGCAGAAATGCGCCATCGTATTGGTGAAGCATTAGAGAAAGCTATTGACCATGATCCGGAATCAAGACATTTAAGAAAACAGCTTAGTTTATTAAATAAAGCGTCTATTTCTACGCTGCACTCCTTTTGTATGGAAGTAATCCGCAAGTATTATTATTTAATCGATGTTGACCCAGGGTTCCGGATCGCGGATGAGACTGAAGCTCAATTAATTAGAGATGAAGTCATGGATGAATTGTTTGAAGAACAATATGGAAAGCCGGAAAATGAGGCATTTTTTACCCTGGTTGATTCGTTTACGAACGATCGGAACGACGCTGCCTTAATGGATATTGTCCGCTCCATTTATGATTTTGCACGTTCGAACCCGGAACCGGAAAAGTATTTGGAATCGATTCTTAAAATGTACGATGTCACATCGATAACGACAATTGAAAATTTACCATTTATTGGGCCGCTTCTTTATGATATTGAATTGCAGCTAGAGGCTGCTAAGGAAATGATTATGAGTTGTTTGGAAATCGCAAAACAGCCAGGCGGTCCACACCCTAGGTCAGAAAACTTTTTAGATGATTTAAATGTTATTGATACGCTTATATCGGCGAATCGAGATTCATGGCAAACGCTTTACAACGCCATGCAGGCCTGGTCTTTTTCCAGAGCTAAGCCAGTTAAAGGGGACGAATATAATAAAGATTTAACCGAAAAAGCCCAAAAACTACGGGACAAAGCGAAGAAAAAGCTGACTGATTTAAAGGATGAACTTTTTTCGAGAAAGCCTGAAAGTTTCTTGCGTGATATGGAGGAAATGTATCCGCTGATTGAGACACTTATTCGTTTGGTAAGTGACTTTTCAGAACGGTTCGAGAAAGAGAAAAAGGAAAAAGGACTAGTAGATTATGCCGATTTAGAGCATAATTGTCTGCGAATTCTCACTGGGGTAATTACCAATGAAGGTGAATTTCTCCCGTCAAGTGCTGCTTTAGCCTACAAAAAGCATTTTAAAGAAATATTTGTCGATGAATACCAGGACACGAATATGGTTCAGGAAACGATCTTAAAGCTGGTGGCAAACGAAAATGAACTAAACGGCAATTTGTTCATGGTTGGGGATGTCAAACAATCTATTTATCGTTTTCGACTTGCGGAACCCAATTTATTCTTAGGAAAATATAATCGATTTCGCCATGATGGAGAATTATCGGGCCTTAAAATTGACCTAGCCCGAAATTTTAGAAGCCGAAAAGAAGTTTTAGATGGAACGAATTTTTTATTCAAACAAATCATGGGAGTAAAGGTTGGGGAAATTGAATATGATGAAGCGGCTGAACTCCGTAATGGTGCCCCTTATCCTGAGGAGGAGCCTTATCCGGTAGAGCTATTGCTTGTAGATTTAAATAAAGAGCAGAAAGAAACCCATGGTACAGAGGATGAAGGAGATACACCGGAGGCTGAGTTTGATGCGGTTGATTTAGAAAAGTCACAGCTTGAAGCAAGAGTGATGGCTTCGAAAATTAAGGCATTAGTCTCTAGTGGCAGACAGGTATATCAAACTAAAACAAAAACCAGCCGTCCTCTTATGTATCGGGATATTGTCATTTTGCTCAGGTCGATGACATGGGCGCCGCAAATTCTTGAAGAGTTCAAGCAGCAGGGAATACCCATTTATGCAAATTTATCATCAGGCTACTTTGAAGCAACCGAAATCGCGATCATGCTGTCATTGCTTCGTGTAATCGACAATCCCTATCAGGATATCCCTTTGGCGTCTGTTCTTCGTTCTCCCATTGTCGGGCTAAATGAAGAAGAGCTTGCCAAAATTCGAATTCATAAAAAAGAGGGTCCTTTTGGGATGCAGTTCGTGCGTTTTCGAGGAGTACGGAGGCCGAAAATACCGAAGTGTTTTTCAAAAAAGTCCGTCGTTTTTCTGAGTTATTGAATGAATGGCGGGTGACAGCCAGAAAAGGAGCACTTTCAGAACTGATCTGGCAGCTTTACCGAGATACCTATTTTTATGACTTTGTAGGAGGATTACCAGGCGGCAAACAGCGTCAGGCGAACTTGAACGCTTTATATGATCGGGCCCGGCAGTACGAACAAACCTCCTTCAGAGGATTATTCAGGTTTTTACGGTTTATCGAAAGGATGATTGAACGCGGAGATGACCTGGGGGCGGCAAGAGCGCTTGGAGAGCAGGAAGATGTTGTTCGGGTTATGACCATCCATAGCAGTAAAGGTCTTGAATTTCCGGTTGTATTTGTTGCAGGGATGTCCCGTAATTTTAATATGTCGGATATTCGAAATTCCTATATGCTTGATAAGGAGTATGGATTTGCTGCCAAATATGTAAATGTAGAAAAAAGAATTACCTTCCCGTCCTTGCCGCAAATGGCTTTTAAGAGAAAAAAGAAAATGGAAATGCTTGCGGAGGAAATGCGCGTATTGTATGTTGCTTTAACGCGGGCAAAGGAAAAACTATATTTACTTGGTACAGTAAATGATGCCGGTAAAAAAATAGACCAATGGAATGATGGGGCGACAAATCAGGAATGGCTTTTAAAGGACTATGAAAGGGCATCTGCTTACTGTTATATGGATTGGATTGGTCCAGCATTGGTTCGGCATCAGGATTGTGCAGATTTAAGAGTCTCTGAAAATAAGGACTTGCAAACTTCCAGTGAAATTATGTGCCATCCTTCGGCATGGGAGATTTCCATTTTGACGAGTGAAATTCTTAAAAATCAAGAAATAGGCAATGAGGGTGAGCAAGATGACAATTTAGATTTAGTAAGATTGTCCAAGTCCGTGTTGGTTGATTCACCCTATGCTGGAGAAATACAGGATCGGTTGACATGGGAATATATCCACCGGGATGCTGTGGCCAATCGTTCAAAACAATCCGTTTCAGAAATGAAACGGCAAAGGGAGATTTCGGATGAGCAGAGTGGTACCGACCTTATTCGAAGGTTTAACAAGCCGATTTTAAAGCGGCCGAAGTTTATGCAAGAAAAACAATTGACCCCTGCGGAGCGTGGTACAGCTCTTCATATGGTGATGCAGCATGTTGATTTAACAAAACCAGTCAGTGTTGAGTCGATCCAAGCACAAATAAATAATATGGTCGTGAATGAATTATTGACAGTTGAACAAGCACAGGTAATCGATGCCCGGTTAATTGTTCAATTTTTTACATCGGAATTGGGGAAAAGGCTGTGCGCTGCGAAAGAGATTTACCGTGAAGTTCCTTTTACCATATCACTCCCTGCAGAAGAGGTATACATCAATTGGAAAGACGATACAGAATCAATCTTTGTTCAAGGGATTATTGATTGTATATTTGAAGATGACCAAGGGCTGGTACTGATTGATTACAAATCAGATGGAATAACGGACCGATATAAAGGCGGGTTTGAGCAGGCAAAACCAATACTTCATGAACGTTATAAAGTGCAGATTAATTTATATACAAAGGCAATTGAGCAAATTTGGAAAAGAAAAGTGAATGAACGCTATTTGTTTTTCTTCGATGGTGCCCATATGTTAAATTTGGATAATACGCGATAAACTAAAAAAACGACATAAACCAGTTCATAGGTTTATGTCGTTTTTTAATTGTTTCCAACAATGGGCTGATCAATTAGATCGGTATCCAATACATTTGTTCCACTGATAGCGTTGTTGGTAACAACAATTCCACCGGTATTAAATCCCCCAGAGCCTCCATTAGCTTTTGCAGTGCTTTTTGGCGAAATATAAAACGTATCACCAAATTGAACAATTCCTCCACTTACCGTAACGATTTGTACAGGGCCAATAATTGCTGGCATCAAAAACATCCTTTACCATAAAAATGTCTAAGGTAACATATGCGGCTATTGCATATCCTGTTCATGCCCAAAGGGGAGTTCTTGCCGAATATGTTTTACCCTAGCCTCCATTGAAATATTTCTACTGTTTCCTACATGTAAAATCGAGGATGATGAAATACCGATAATATCAATATTTTTCACTTTAATTATTGGTTTTGGATTGTGAGGTATAAATGAAATGGCTTCGTCGATAGGCGGTAATGGAATAGGTTTTTTAAAAATCATATAGGTTGGGAAATTTCCCTCATTTCCGTAGAATATTTCAGCTTCTCTTTGAACTGCGATGGCGCGGGAAAATCCATTAACGATGCAGGAATCCCCAAGCTGAATAATCGAGGAGTAGGATAGGACCATTACATTTAATCGGTCAACATTAGATGTTCGTTGTAGCATAACCAGGGGTCACATCCGGTTCTAGCGGAACAAATGGTCCGATAATTAATGATTCAGCAGGAGTGTCGAAAGCTGAGGCCAATTGAATCGTTTGGGTATCACCCACAAGGACTAAAGAAGAACTGGCTACACCAGTAATTTGAATGTTTCCTACTACCAGCTCACGGTTATAAACTTCAAGGATCATTCGATATTCATTCCTTTCACATTATCTGGTAAATTATTGAAAAAGGTATAAACACCATTATGAATTTCCTGTTTCAGTAATTCTATAATTCGATTTTCCACTAACGTTTTATTTTCCTCTGATTGTTCATTTACAGGAATGGATTTTAAATGATATTCAATTCTATTGGGAAGCTGTTTGATTATATCCTGTTTGATGAAAGCTAAATAGGACTCATTTGGCTGGAGTCTTAATTGTTTTTCGGTATCCTCAATTATTTGTGGTAAATCTATTTCCAAATAACGATAAATCGCCTCTTCAATTTTCATTGACCGCTGCATTTGGTCCTTTGGAGAAATTGGGGTATTTAATGATTGACCTTGTATCGCAAAATCCTCAATACCGGATAAATCATTAGGATTAAGGCCAATCGAAAGCGTGCCTTCAAGAGTTTCAACCTTTAACTGATCAAATTTATATTCAATTGTATCAACATGAATCGTTGGCTTTTCTCCTATTTGCTTTAAATCGTTCTGCATTTTCTGCAAAGCCTGTTCTAATGCAGCAATCCTTTTTTCCTGTGTTTGAATGTTTGACAGCAGCCACTGAAGATATTGGTATAAATCCTGATACATTTAAAATCACCCCGTCTAGTCGTCTCCCTATCCTAAATAAATATATATGCGGAACGACCTGAGACATGCTAATTATTTTTGATAACGGGGAATTTACTCATCCATTCTTACCGGTGCCTGCAATGGAACAGCCGGTGCCAGAATTTGTGAGGACTGTGGCGTTTGGAGAACTTCACCGGGCTTGATAGCTTGCGGTGCCGGTCCTGTAAACCCGCCAGTGTTGTACAAATAAGCGGCCGGTTTAATGATACCAGCACTGCCAATTTGCAGGACAGAGGAATTGGTAATCCCGCCAATTTTGATAAAATTAATTTGAATGGACTGCTGGATGTAAAAATTCATTCTAGATCACCCATTCATTACATATTAAAGGCATTTGCTTGATCAATCATGTCTGGATCCGTTGTATTAGTGGAACTTAAATTGTTATGGACGTTTAAACGTTCCCCAGTGTTAAAGGAACCTGCTCCAGAGAATGTTTTAGCAGCAGCAAAGGGCATAATTTTATAAACATCTCCAATGTGAAAAACTGAACTGTTCCCCAGTGTAATGACCTGAGCAACTCCAACAATGGCCGGCATAAATCAACACCCTTTTTTATAAGTTTCTTTACTTATCATATGTATAGGCGGATATAATGTGATTCATTCGCCCAAAAAATGTAGGCCCTAAAAATTACAAGCTGTTTTTGTGTGATATGAATCACAAAACTATTCTTAATTTAAGTTTATAATTATAAAAATAGTAAATATTAAAGTGGGTGAAGAAAATGAATTATCAATTTAAGACGCTTTATAATGAAATTGGCGGACAAGAAACAATTGATCAGCTTGTTAATGCCTTTTATCCACGTGTATATGATGATAAAGATTTAAGGCCATTATTTGAGGGCGATATGAGTGAAATTATGAGAAAACAGCGCATGTTTTTGCCGCAGTTCTTAGGCGGGCCAGCGCTATACAGCCAGGAATTTGGACCACCGGCGATGCGTGATCGGCATCTGCCATTTGAAGTGACACCTAAAAGGGCAAGGGCTTGGCTCCGTTGTATGTGGGAGGCATTTCAGGAAATTGGTCTGGATCAAAATCCGGCCGGATTAGCATTCTATGACCGTTTAACACAAGTTGCCGGAATCATGGTTAACAGTCCAGATTCGGATGAATAAATATAGGTTTAAATCCTCTTGCTGATTCAGGCAGGGGGATTTTTCTTTCTAGTGATATAGGATGAAAGTCCATTTTTCTACAAAAGTAATCAATAGTTATGACGTTAAAAAGATAAAATAGTCAAAAAGAACTATCGTTTTTGTTAGTAAATAAGAAAAAAGTTGGGTATTCTCCGAGGGGAAAACGTTCTATGATGGGATTACGAGATCAGTCGGTATAAGAAAGACACTGAACTCGATAAAGGCAAAGCTGATGAAAATCAGTGACGCAAAGCTACAGGGGCTAAGGTGCTACGCACGATGCCAGCCAGTTACCGAAAGATCAGGGTGTTTTATCACAATATTTTTTAGAAAGCATAGGCACTCTATGTTCTGAAGAGTATTGTGTCTACAACCCCCCTTTAGGTAAAGGCGGGGTTATTTTTTTTGGGAAAGGCAGGGTGTATTAATGGGTTTAATAAATAAAAATAAAAGAAACCAAAGTGGCGGTGAGGCAGCTAAAAAGGCATCTTTTGTTAAACTCAATTCATCCTCTCCCAATCATGCGAATCATAAAGCAAGTTGTAATCAAGGATTACTATGCGATTTTGCGGAATTCTCCCAGCTTAGACAACTCCTTTTAGATCAGGACGTTTCGGAAGTAATGGTGAATGGTCCTAATCAGGTTTACTGTGAACGGAAGGGGAAATTGATCTTAACCCCCATCCAATTTTCGGATAATAAACATGTTATAAGATTAATAGAAAAAATGATAGCTCCACTTGGGCGAAGAATTAACGAGAGTTCGCCAATGGTGGATGCAACGCTTCCCGATGGGTCGCATGTGAATGCAATTATTCCGCCATTAGCAATTAATGGACCGGCTATTACGATTCGAAAGATTTCAAAGGAATCTTATAAAATGAATGATTTAATTAATTTTGGTACAGTAACAGAGGATATTGCAGTTTTCTTGAATGCATGCGTAAAAGCCAGGCTCAATCTGTTTCTCAGTGGTGGGACAGGTTCAGGTAAATCGACTACTCTCAATGCTCTGAAAAATTTTATTCCGAATGGTGAACGTTTGATAGATATTGAGGAAGAAGAAAAGGTAGCAACAGACTATATTATAATTGATGAAATTTGCGGAGAGGAAGCATTTGATTTGCTTCAAGCTCTGAATACTAGTAACACGGGGGCTTTGGCTGCAGGACATTCCAATTGCCCAAGGGATATGATTATTCGTTTGGAAACGATGGTGCGTATAGTAAGAGTGGATTTAGAGGTAAGGGCTACTCGAAACCTAATCGCAAAAGCACTTAATGTGATTATTCATCAATCACGTTTAAAGGATGGTTCCAGAAAAATAACTAGTATTACAGAGGTTTTAGGAGTGGAAGAAGATAGAATCTTATTACAGGAGATTTTTACCTTTAAACAAGAAGGAATCAATCGGAAAGGGGAAATTATCGGTCGTTTGGTACCAACTGGCGTAAGGCCGAAATTTTATCAGCAGCTTGAAGCAACAGGTATAGCCATGCCGACTTCTTTATTTCATTAACAATATTGTCAGGATTTAAGCCTTAATTTTTAGTAATTTTAATTTGCCTGTGATATGATAGTTTGGACTATACATAAGGAGGCAAATTTACATGATTCACGCACATATTACGACATGGATTGTAGCACTTATTTTATTTTTTGTTGCACTTTCTTTAAATAAAAGCGGCAAAACAAAAGGTGCCAAAATTGTCCAAATGATTTTAAGATTATTTTATCTATTGATTATTGCAACAGGTGTTGGTCTGCTCTCGCAGGTATCTATTATTGACTGGAAATATATTTTAAAAGCAGTAGCTGGGCTATGGGTAATCGGAACCTTTGAAATGATTTTAACACGGGTAAAAAATGATCGTAGGACTTCCGTTTTTTGGATTCAGTTTGTTGTGGCTTTCGCCCTTGCTTTATATTTAGGATTTGCCGTACTGCCAATGTCTTTCCTACATCCATAAAAAAAGGCTGCCTTTATCGGCAGCTTTTTTTTATGAAATCATTTTCTCAATGATTAACCTTTTCCCTGTATTCAATGTAAATTCAAATCGATCATTGACCTTTTCAAAATAGAAAAAATGGTGCTGCACATTGCAAATTTGTTCCTGATTATCAAAAACAATAAAATTCACCCCATCCTTTCGCTGTTCCTCTGATAAGAAAGATAAATGGTTATAGCAGTAGATACAATCATAAATAGAAAAACCTAATGAGTTTAGGGTAGTAACAAATTGAAAAAAGGCATCATCATTAATCCCTTCAAGCAATCTCTCCAGGGAATACACCAAATGCTTCTTGATTCTTACTTGATCATGGTCACGAAGCATAATGACTTCGTTTCCCAAACGGATTTTTCCTGACTCAAATAAAATCCCTCTTCTCCAGCGATTCATCCGGAAGATTTCCATTTCTTGCTGATGAAAATCATCAAGCATGTTTGCTTCTTCCGTTTCCTCATCAAAGAAAATCCATTGATCATTTATTTGCTCAACAGTTCCTTGGTTAAAGGCTCTTTGTTGATTATCATAAAGTTTATTTCGCTGCTGTCGATTCATGTTTAAACCTCCGTGCCAAATGCTTTCATCTTCTTTGTTGACATCTTCTTGCAAATTTATAACTTGGTATACCATTTTATTTGGACAATTAACCAATTGCTTTGGGCTGAATACACTAAAACATGTAATTGAAATTGGAGTTACAGTAGTAGAAAGGAGCCAACTACCGTGTGCGGGATATCTGGATGGGTAGATTTTGAAAAATTATTAAAAAATGAAACAGAAACAATAGCAAAAATGGCCAATACACTTGCAAAAAGAGGCCCTGATGAAACGAACATCTGGACAAATACACATGTTGGTTTTGGACATAAGAGACTGATTGTTGTCGACCCAGAAGGGGGAAGACAGCCAATGTCGAAACAAAAAGAAGGCATTGTGTATACCATTTGCTACAACGGAGAATTATACAATACAGAAGATTTACGTAAAATTCTCCTTACTAAAGGATATTCTTTTAGGGGTCATTCTGATACAGAAGTTCTGTTAACTGCCTATATAGAATGGGCGGAAGAGTGCGTAAATTATTTAAACGGAATTTATGCGTTTGCTGTTTGGGACAGTAAAAAGGAACAGCTATTTATTGGACGGGACAGATTAGGAGTAAAACCACTTTTTTTCACGGAACACAAAAAAGGGTTACTCTTTGCATCAGAATTAAAAGCGATTCTTACGCACCCCGAAATCAAAACAGAACTCGACCGTGAAGGGCTGGCCGAGATTCTTGGTACAGGACCATCAAGGTCACCAGGTTCAGGGATTTTTAAGGGAATGAAAGAGCTACGGCCGGCACATGCATTGACCTTTTCAAAAAATGGCTTAAAAACTTGGCGTTATTGGAACGTGAAAAGTGAAGAACATAAAGATTCGGTGGAGGAAACAGCAGAAAAGGTACGTTATCTAGTGACAGATGCAGTGACGAGACAGCTTGTTTCAGATGTTCCATTATCTACATTTTTATCAGGCGGGCTTGACTCAAGCATTATAACAGCGATTGCTGCGAAAGGCTTTCAAGACCAAGGGAAAGGGCAACTCCATACGTACTCAATTGACTATGAGGGCAATGATCTCCATTTTGCCGCAAATGAATTCCAGCCGGATGCAGATGGAAAGTACATCCAAATGATTATCGACAAATTTAATACCTCACATCACAACAAAATGATTTCACAGCAAAAACTTGTAGACGATTTGATCGAAGCGGTTCATGTAAGGGACTGCCCTGGAATGGCGGATGTAGATTCCTCCTTACTCTGGTTCTGCAAGGAAATCAAAAAGGATTTCGTCGTTAGTCTTTCAGGCGAATGTGCAGATGAAATTTTCGGCGGCTACCCATGGTTTCATCGGAAACAAGACCTTGAACGTGCGGGGTTTCCATGGATGCGTTCCGTTTTTGAACGGGAAAATTTATTGAACCAAAATTGGCGGGGAAAATTAAAACTATCTGAATATGTGATGGAAAAATATCAGCAAGCGGTGAAGGAAACACCGAGCTTACCGGGAGAAAGCTTGGAAGAGGCGAAACGACGGGAGCTATTTTATATTAATATGACTTGGTTCATGACCACCTTACTTGACCGAAAGGACCGAATGAGTATGGGGGCCAGCCTAGAGGTCAGAGTTCCTTTTGCCGATCATCGTCTTGTTGAATATGTCTGGAATATTCCCTGGGATGTGAAGATGTATCGAGGAAGAGAGAAAGGGATTCTTCGTAAGGCATTTGAAGGGATATTACCCGAAGAAGTTCTTTATCGGAAGAAAAGTCCTTATCCCAAAACACATAATCCGGAATATACCGCTATGATCCAAAAACGTATGGTAGAGATTCTAAAGGATAAATCATCAGCTCTTCATGAATTTTTTGAAAAGACCTCATTACAAAGTATTGTTGATTCCGGGGGAGAATCCTTTAAAGAACCATGGTTTGGTCAGTTGATGACAGGACCGCAGTTGTTAGCCTATTTTGTTCAATTACACACATGGTTTAAAGACTATAATATTAACATAG
Source organism: Bacillus salipaludis (assembly GCF_030938565.1). Classification (GTDB taxonomy): domain Bacteria; phylum Bacillota; class Bacilli; order Bacillales; family Cytobacillaceae; genus Neobacillus; species Neobacillus salipaludis_A. The sequence goes on from NZ_JAVGVR010000001.1 coordinate 1,832,343, forward strand.
TAAATTGAGTTAAAATTTGGATTTCAAACCATAATTCGATTAAAATGGGTTTAGGGAAGAGGGAGAACCTCTTCCCTTTTTAAGGGAGGAACAATATATGAAAAGAATCATACTCATTTTAATTTCAGTTTTTCTGATGTCTTCCGTTCCTGCAAATGCTGCAGTAAAAAAAGATAAGCGGTTATGGCAGGATGAGTCCATCTATTCAATTATGGTGGACCGCTTTAATGATGGAGACACAAGTATCAATTTCGATGTAAATACAAAAGATCCTAATGTCTATAACGGCGGCGATTTTCAAGGAATCATCGATAAACTTGACTACATACATGATATGGGTTTTACCGCTATTCGTCTTAATCCGATTTTTGATAATGCCGATAAAGGATATCATGGCTTTTGGGTGAAAGATTTTTATAAAACGGACGAGCATTTTGGCTCGATTAAGACCTTTCAAAAGCTGGTTAACGAAGCTCATAAACGCAAAATGAAAGTATTAATTGATTTTCCTGCAAACAATGTTGCAGCAAATCATATGTGGGTGACAGATCCAAATAAGCAGGATTGGTTTCATAAAAAGCAGGATATCCAGGACTGGAACAACGCCCAAGAGATTGAAAATGGCTGGGCAGATGGGTTGCCGGACCTGAATCAGGATAACCCTGAGGTAAAAAACTATTTAATTAAGGCTGCTAAATGGTGGATTCAGAAAACAGATATTGACGGATATAGTTTACCCGAAGTAAACATGGTGCCTGTCAGCTTTTGGCATGATTTTTCAACGTCAGTTAAAGGTGTGAAGCAAAACTTTTTTTTAATGGGAATTCCGGCAGTAAAATCACCATCCAATGAACTAGAGTATGAAAAAGCCGGGATTGATAGTTTTTATAATGGGCCCGTTAGTGCGGATTTAAGGGACGCCTTTGCCAATACTGACCAATCCATTCAACCTGTTGTTTCTGAATTGGACAAGGGGAAAAAAACATTTGACACGTCAGCCAATATGGCAAATTATTTCGATAATGAATATACAACAAGATTCACGCAAGATATTGTAAAAAATAGACAGTTCCCCGGTTCCCGTTGGAAAACTGCTTTGACCTATTTATATACGATTCCAGGAATACCCGTAATTTATTATGGAACGGAAATTGCTTTGAATGGCGGTGATATTCCGGATAATCGCCGGCAGATGAGCTTCAGAGCAGAAAAAGATTTAATTGATTTTATTACAAAAATCGGAGAGCTTAGAAATCAACTTCCATCTTTAACAAGAGGGAATCTTGAAGTATTATATGAAAAGAATGGTATGGTTATTTATAAGCGGGAATATAAAGGTGAAACCTCGGTCATTGCAATTAATAATACGAAAAAATCACAAAGTATCACGTTAAAGGAGAAGCAATTAGATGCGGGAAAAGAGCTTCGCGGTTTACTTAACGGTGATACGGTAAAGAGTGAAGGCGATCGATATACGATTATTCTCGACCGGGATAACTCTGAAATTTATGTGTTGGCGGATAAGACAGGGATGAATATTCCGTTTGTTTCAGCCATTATGATTGTAATCATATTGGCCTGTTTATTTTTGTTTTTAATCATTAGGAGAAGTAAAAGAAATATGAATTAAAAGAACGCACCGGAAAGCTGATAGGCTTCCGGTGCGTTCTTTGTCTAGCGAAAGTGACTCTTAGAAAAGCACTGGAGCTATTCTATTTATCCATTAATAATCTCCCCGCCGTTTACATGGAACATTTGGCCGCTAATATAGGAGGAATCATCAGAGGCTAAAAAAACATAGCTTGGAGCAAGCTCATGTGGCTGCCCTGCTCTTCCTAGAGGAGTGGTCGAACCGAATACGGCTACTTGATCATCTGTAAAGGTAGAGGGTATGAGCGGGGTCCATATTGGGCCCGGTGCAACCCCGTTCACTCTTATTCCCTGCGATGCAAGCGAGAGGGCAAGTGAGCGAGTAAAAGAAACAATTGCCCCTTTTGTGGCAGAGTAATCCAGCAGCTGTTCATTTCCCTTGTAGGCAGTAATTGATGCCGTATTAATAATCGATGCTCCTTTTTTTAGATGTGGCAGGACCATTTTTGACATATGAAAATAGGAAAAAATATTGGTGCGAAATGTTTTTTCAAGCTGGGCCGCTGTAATATTCAGTAAGCTTTTTTGCGGGTGCTGTTCCGCCGCATTGTTTACAAGTATATCAATCTTTCCAAATTCTTCGATGGTTTTGTTCACGACTTCCTTGCAATAGTCTTCACTGCCTATATCACCGGAAAAGAGCAGGCAGCGCCTTCCTTCTTCTTCAATTAACTTTTTTGTTTCTTCCGCATCTTGATGTTCTTCTAAATAGACAATAGTTACATCCGCGCCTTCTTTGGCAAAATAAATGGCCACCGATTTACCAATCCCACTGTCACCACCGGTAATAATCGCCTTTTTTCCGGATAATTTTCCGCTGGATTTATAATTTGCATCAATCGAAATGGGTCGAGGGTTCATTTCACTTTCCACGCCAGGCTGATGATTTTGGTGCTGTGGCGGAAAAACTGCTTTTGGTTGCTTTTGGCTGCTCATATTGTTACCTCCAAGTGTTAATTACACCTGTTAGTCTTCGATAAAAACCTAAGAATATGAAAAAAGGGAAAAGGTTTTTCAACCATTTCCCATATTTTCTATCGATAATTAATAAACTGAACATCTACAGTAAGGTCTGCTTCTCGGACTAATGAAATGATTTTTTGGAGATCATCCCGGTTCTTGCCACTGACTCGTACCTGGTCGTCCTGCACCTGGCTTTTGACTTTAACACCGCTATTTTTAATGATTGTGTTTATTTTTTTGGCATTTTCTTTATCAATTCCTTGAACAAGTTTCGCCCTTTGCCTTACGGTTCCTCCGGAAGCTTTTTCAATCTTACCATAATCAAGATTTCTGATCGGAATCCCTCGCTTAATCAGTTTGCCTAACAGAACATCCTTCAATTGGTCTAACTTATATTCATCATCTGAAATAAGGACAAGATCTTCTTTATCGAGTGATACCTCACTCTTACTGCCTTTAAAATCGTAACGGGTCTGAATTTCTTTCATTGTTTGGGTGATTGCGTTTGTGACTTCAGAAAAGTCTACTTTGGACACAATATCAAACGAACTATCTTTAGACATAACAAAAACCTCCTGTTTATCATTTTCGCCAATATTTGCATGGTTTCCCTTTATGGGTACATTATAGTAAAATATAGCAGTTCAAACAACTATCTCCAAGGGAAAGAAAAGGGGAATAAACATGTCAATAAAAGAATTGATTGGCCAGACTACCAGTTTGGAAGTGGCACGAAAAGCGCCATTTGGCTATTTTTTAACAGATGGAAATGAGGATGTCTTGTTACATATAAATGAAACCGAGCGTGAATATGAAGAAGGAGAGCGCTTAGAGGTCTTTCTTTTCCATGATTCGCAGGGCAGGATGATTGCTTCAACAAAGATTCCGGAAATTTCTGTTGGCAGGTATGGCTGGGTCAAGGTAACAGATGTTAATCCGAAAATCGGAGTCTTTTTAGATATTGGAATGCAAAAGGACCTTTTATTAGGTGCAGACGATCTTCCAGCCCATAAATCCGTCTGGCCGGAGCCTGGTGATATGGTTTACATTACTTTGAGGGTAAATCGTAATTATCTTTTGTACGCAAAGCTTGCCAGTGACCAGATCATTCAATCTATTTCCGTCAAAGCAACAAGACAGGCATTCAATAAAAATGTTCAGGGCCATATTTACCGTACGGCAAAGGTCGGCAGCTGGGTCTATACAATTGAGGGCTTTAAGGGTTTTATTCATGAGTCACAAAGACAGCAAGAACCCCGTCTTGGACAAAAAATCGAAGGCAGGATCATTGATGTAAAAGAAGATGGGACGGTTAATATTTCACTGCTTGCCAGAAAAGAGGAATCGCTGGATCAGGATGGAGAAATAATTTATGAATATTTAATGAGCAGAAATGGCGCCATGCCATACGGGGACAAGAGTATGCCTGAGGATATTAAAGAACGATTTGGTTTAAGCAAAGGTTCCTTTAAACGTGCTCTTGGAAAGCTGATGAAAGAAGGCAAGGTCTATCAAGAGAATGGTTGGACCTATGTAAAAAAAGATTAGCAAACATATTACATACTCCTTTTCGAAATGCTTACACTAATGATTGAACATGAAGGAAAGGAGTTTTGAATTTGCCTCATACATCAGATAATGATAAAAAAGCACAGGACAATAATGCCTTAAGACACGAAAAAAACATGATGCGCGAAAAAAATCGCCAAGCAGGGAAAAATCAATACTCGAAGAAAACAGACCATAAATAAGAAAAGCGAAAGCGTCTTTACCAGGGGCTTATGTCCAGAGCCCCTAGACGCTAGAGCTAGATAAGCAAAAGTCTCACTCAGATTGTCGAGAAATGTTATTTTTCTTGGCAATTTTTATTTAATTAAAATACTGATTTTTTAAAATGATTGTCTATGCTATTGGGCCTGTTGAACAGGCTTTAATATTATGAATGTTTTAATAAATTATTGCGGTGAATTATTAAAGGGAATGAAGAAATAAAAGGCTATCGAAAGTTTTTCGACAGCTTAGTGAGGCAAAAGGGCATTATGGCAATTGATTTAAGAAGAAAATTGAAATGGTTCCGGCACCGGTATGGGAACCAATTGCTGAGCCAATGGAAGAAATATATACCGCTTTGGGGTGTAGTTCCTCTTCAATCATTGCTCTTATTTCCAGGGCTGTTTCTTCATTGTCAGCATGGCTGATTCCTACGACTTGCTCCTGTATATCGGAACCGCGCTCCTTCATCAATTCAATTAAACGGCGCAACACTTTCTTTTTACCGCGTATTTTTTCAATCGGAACTAATTTTCCGTCCTCTACGTTTAAAACCGGTTTAATATTTAGTAATCCTCCGAGAAAGGCAGATGCTTTCGAAACCCTGCCCCCCTTTGCTAAATAGTCTAAGTCTTCGACTGTGAAAAGATGCTCCATATGCTGACTTCTAAAAATAATATCCTTCAAAATTTCTTCTTTCGGAACATTTTTCGATGAAAGCCTTGCCGCTTCCGTCACAATAAGGCCTTGTCCAAGAGAGGCACACTTCGTATCAATAATTGTTAGATCAAAATTTGGATATTTTTCCTTGACTTGGTCAAGAATCATAACAGCGGTTGAATAGGTTCCGGATAGCTGTGAGGAAAAGGCTATATAAATTCCAACTTCATTATTTTCAGCCATGTTTGTAAAGATCTGCTCAAATAATAGAGGAGATGCTTGGGATGTTTTCGGTACACTTCCGTTTCGAATGGCATCATAAACAGTTTTAGGATCAATGGTTTTTACATCCTCATACTCCTGCCCATTTACGTGAACCTTTAGCGGAATCAGTGTTACATTGCTTTCAGAATAAAAACTAAGAGGTAAATCACATGCGCTATCCGCCAGAATCTTTATCGGCATGAAGCTCACCTGCTTTCAAGCTAATATAGTTAACTTTAGTTTATCGGTTTAAGGCTAAAAATACAATTCAGAAATGGAAGGAACTGTACAATCAGAACATTGAATTTTACAAATGAAGGGATGATGAAATGCTTTGGCTGCAAACGAAAAAAATATTAATCGTCGTGGCGGGGGCTTTATTGAATGCGATTGCAATGAACTTATTTTTAATTCCTGCCAATGTCTATTCCAGTGGCTTTACAGGGATTGCCCAATTACTTTCAAGAGTGTTAAGTGACCATACCCCGATTCATGTCTCAATGGGATTTTTATTGCTAGTGTTAAATATTCCTGTTGCAATTCTTGGTTGGATGAAGGTGGGAAGGTCATTTACCATATATAGCTTTCTCAGTGTTATCCTTTCTTCTTTATTCTTATCCGTCATCCCTATTCATAAGGTCTCTCATGATATCCTGTTAAATGCAGTATTTGGCGGTGTAATTTTGGCTGTTGGGGTTGGAATCACTTTAAAATGGGGAGCATCAACAGGCGGATTGGATATCATTGCAATGGTTCTCTCAAGGATGAAAGACAAGCCGGTTGGGACGTATATGTTTATTTTAAATGGAATTATCATTGCAACTGCCGGGCTTCTTTATGGCTGGGAAAAAGCACTTTATACACTGGTGACCTTGTACACGTCCACTAGGATCATTGATGCCATTCACACACGACATGAAAAGCTGACTGCGATGATTATTACAAAAAAAGCGGATGAATTAAAAAAGGAAATACAAAACAAACTGGTTAGAGGAATCACAATGGTACCTGCAAAGGGGGCTTTTTCCAATGAACCCCGAGATATGTTGATGATTGTGATTACTCGCTATGAGCTTTTTGATTTAGAAAGAATTATTAAGGAGGTTGACCCAAAAGCATTTACAAATATCATAGAAACAGCGGGAATTTACGGTTTCTTTCGAAAAGATTAACAGGAGGCATTATGAAGAATCTATTGTGTATCTTTCTACTATTTTTTTCTTTTCATACAAATACGTTTGCAAATGGAAACGAGAGGAATGTAAGTGATTCTGCCTTTACCTTTAATGTAATCCCTTCAGCAGGGCCGGAAGCTGTGGAATTTGAATTTCTTCTTAAGAATGAAGGAGAAATACCGCTTAACTTGGAATTCCCAACTTCTCAACTTTTTGACATTACCGTCACAGATAAAAGCGGCAATGAAGTATATCGCTATTCCAAAGGACGCTATTTTTTACAGGCCTTTCAAACAATAAAGATAGAGCCAAAAACTTCTTATAAAAGAATTGCTGTCTGGGATTATATGGTTGACGGAAAAAGGGTCCCTGCTGGTGAATACAATGCTCATATCACGTTAAAACCTGTAAGTTTGAATGAGGAACCTATATCAAATAGAGAGAAATTAACGATTCATAAAACAATAATCATCCCCGAAGAGAATCCAGTTTTCCGACATGTGAAGGTGGCAGGAAACCGTGGGAAATATAAAATAATGGGCGAAACAAAACCATCAAAAGGGAATTTTTATTATACAGTGGAAGATGGACACAGGGAGTTTGTTAAAGAAACACAAATTAATATTGGACAGAAAACAGAAGTGTGGAAACCGTTTACGATTCAAGTTCAAATCTCTGAAACAAAGCTTCCTGAGCATGGATCCTTCATTTTATTTTTATATGAAAGAGACCATGAAAATAAAATAATGAATTCCTTCCCAGTTGTTTTAGAAAAATTTTATCAGTAGGAATGAAAAAGGAAAGCGCCAGGCGCTTTCCTTTTTCTTATTGCTCAAGCTCATTTTGCATTTGTTGGAGCTGACGTTGTTCGGCGAATGTAGAATTGGCAAATGCGGAACTTAAAGCATTTTTGGCTTTTTCCACAGCCGAATCACGTTCAGCAGGGCTGGCAGACTTCGCCATCTCCACAAATCTTCGTGCTTCCTGGAATAATTGGTTACCCATTATTATATTCCTCCCAGCGAGGAGTCTTGCACATTGGACATTTTCTGAGCTTCCGCTTCAGCGTATGTCATGTGATAGGGGATACGTTCGGCATGCTTAGAGACCGTATCTTTTCCTTGCTGGACAAAGCGTTTTGATTTGTTTCGTTTACCCATTCGAATCCCTCCAATGTTTGAGCTTCGATTGAAACAGCAGTTGCTGCCTCAAAAATTAGTATGCTCCGAATTGACGTTTTCATTTAGGTAAACAATGGCGAAAAAAGCACTATTTTAAATGTAATAAATCAGCTATATATACTCCGACTCCATCTTTTTCATTCGTAAGGGTAACATCGTTTGCAATATTTTTTAACTGATCAATTGCATTGCCCATCGCAATTCCATGCCCAGCATATTCAATCATTTCAAGGTCATTATCCTCATCCCCAAATGCAACCACTCTTTCAGCAGGAATATTGAAAAAATCAGCAGCCTTTTTCAAGCCAACTGCTTTGTTTATTCCGGATTTAATAATTTCAATCACATGCCATGGTGCAGCCCAACTGCGTTGTTCAATCACTTCTGCATGGATTTCAGATAAATGCTGGCGAATTAGCCGTAACTCATCCTCTTCTGTATGAATTAATAAACTTGTTGGTGAATCCTTTAAAAAATTACTTAAATCCCCGGTTGTCACCTTTGGTTTTCCCATTCCAAAAATATCAAGAAGCTTTTCATCGTGGTAATGAAAATAAACATCATCCATCACTTCCGCAATAATATTATGAAATTGGAAGGATCTGCAGGCATCAACAATTTCCTTTGCCACTTTAACATCCAAGGGTTCATGAAAAAATCCCCAGCCAGGGTTTCGTGGATGATGCATAAATGCTCCGTTGAAATTAACAATAGGAGTATCCAATTCCAATTCATGATAATACATTTCACTAGAGCGGTATGGTCTCCCTGTAGCAATCATAATGATATGTCCTGCGTCTTTGGCTTTTTTCAAAATATCCTTTGTTTTTAATGAAATCGTTTTGTCGTCTTTTAATAATGTCCCATCTAAATCTAAAGCAATTAAGTGTCTTTCTGCCATATGGATATGGACTCCTTCTCTATTTTTATTTTGGAAGCGATAAAAGCTTTATTTTAGGAAAATGATTGTTTACATGATACACTACAAATGTGATTTTCTACATACAATTGAAAGCAGGTTTAGAACTTATATAAATACTATGTTAACAATTTTATACCTAACCTGTAAAAAAATTCACATCATACCATGTAAATTATCGATATACTTATATATAGCTTCAGGAGGATTCTATAGTGGTCATCATCGAAAGAGATTACATTAAGGATATACCTGCTTTAGAAGTTGTTAAAAAAGAAATACATCAAGATTCACTGCCAACCATTATTTTTATTCATGGAATTACAAGTGCAAAGGAACATAATCTGCACTATGCCTATCTATTAGCAGAAAAAGGTTTTCGGGTGATTTTGCCTGATACCATGCACCATGGTGAACGTCAGAAAGAATTAGAGGAGAGGGAGTTAGTCACCGAATTTTGGAACATCGTCATCGAAACCATTACTGAACTTAAGACGCTAAAAGAACATTTGGTTCAACATGGATTGGCTGATCCAAACCGTATCGGTCTTGTCGGAACTTCAATGGGTGGAATTGTAACACTCGGTGCTATCACCCAATACCAATGGATTAAAGTGGCAGTTAGCTTAATGGGAATGCCGTCATACGAGCAATTTTCTCTCTGGCAGCTTGACCATTTAAAAAGCCAGGGAATGGAAATTCCTTTTACTGAGGAAGAAATTGCGGATCAGCTCATGATTCTTAGGGATTATGACTTAAGTCTATATCCGGAAAAACTAGAACAAAGACCGCTATTGTTTTGGCATGGAAAAAAAGACCCGATTGTTCCCTATTCCTTAACATATCAATTTTATGAAACCATTATATCTAGCTATAGCCAAAACCCTGAAAGGCTAGCCTTTATAACAGATGAGCATGCCGGTCATAAGGTTAGCAGGAAGGGCTTAATAGCAACGGTTGATTGGTTTGCAAAATACTTGTAAAGTAAATAGAAAATGAACAGGAGTGAACATAATGAATGAGGAATTAAAAGAAAATATAATGGGTGCCCTAGAGCTAGTAGTCGATCCGGAATTAGGTGTTGATATCGTTAATTTAGGTTTAGTCTATAATGTGGAAATGGATGATCAAGGCAAAGTTGATATTACGATGACGTTAACTTCAATGGGATGTCCCCTTGCAGGAACAATTGTGGATCAGGTGAAAAGATCATTAGCAGATATTCCGGAAATCAAAGATGTAGAGGTAAATATCGTTTGGAATCCGCCATGGGATAAAGAAATGATGTCACGCTATGCTAAAATTGCCCTTGGAATTCGCTAGAATTTAGTTTTTAAACAGCAGAGTCGAACTCTTGCTGTTTTTTTGTTTTCACAAAACAGACATATTTAAACGCCTCTTTAGTGAGTTATTTCACATTTTTCAAATATAAACAACTTTATAATACAGTTATTAAAGCTGTTTGTTTTGAAATAGCTGATGTAGGAGGCGTTTCATCATGGCTATTAGCCGAGATTTTAATAAAGATCCATTTATCGTTATTTGGGAACTTACACGTGCTTGTCAATTAAAATGTCTGCATTGCCGTGCCGATGCCCAATATGCAAGGGACCCGCGTGAATTAACCTTTGAAGAAGGAAAAAATCTTATTGATCAAATATATGAAATGAATAATCCTATGCTAGTCTTTACAGGCGGAGATCCGCTTATGAGGGAAGATATCTTTGATATTGCTAAATATGCAGTCGAAAAAGGCGTCCGAGTTTCGATGACTCCGAGTGCGACTCCAAATGTTACGAAGGAAGCCATTCAAAAGGCGAAGGAAGTTGGTCTTTCCCGCTGGGCATTTAGTATTGACGGACCAAACGCGGAGGTCCACGACCATTTCCGCGGTACTGCAGGGTCCTTTGATTTGACGATGGAAAGAATAAATTACTTGCATGAGGTAGGGCTGCCGATTCAAATTAATACGGTAATTTCAAGATATAATGTTGAATATCTCGATGAAATGGCGAAAATGGTCGAGGATTTAAACTGTGTACTTTGGAGTGTCTTTTTCCTTGTACCAACTGGAAGAGGCCAGGCTTCGGATATGATCTCCCCAGTAGAACATGAAAGGGTTCTAAGATGGCTTTATGATTTAAGTAAACGAGTATCCTTTGATATTAAAACAACAGAAGCAATGCATTACCGTCGTGTGGTCATCCAGCAAAAAATGCGTGAAGCGAAACAACAAACCGATGAAATTAACTATTTAACTGCTCTAACAGAAAAAGGACTTACAGGTTCAATTGACGGCCTAGGCCGTGCACCAAAAGGTGTAAATGACGGAAATGGTTTTGTGTTCATCTCTCATATCGGTGATGTCTATCCTAGTGGACTTTTACCTGTACAAGCTGGGAATATTCGTGAGAGGCCACTTGCGGAAATTTACCGTGAGTCTCCAATCTTTAAATCGTTGCGAGATCCGGATTCGTTTAAAGGAAAATGCGGTGTTTGCGAATTCCGCTATGTCTGTGGTGGATCAAGATCTAGAGCATATGCGATGACAGGGGATTATCTTGAAAGTGAACCATTCTGCGTTTACATTCCAAAAGCATTAAGGGATAAGCAAGTCCAGTAAAAAATTTCGGGGAAGTAATTCAAACCGAGTGCTTCCCCGACCCAAAATAAAATAGGATGGTTTCCCATCCTATTCGATATTACAATAAACAGCTGGACAATTCTCGCAGCCGATTTCATCTTTTAAATATTGAAGATCCAAAATTGAGATTTTTCCTTTTTTAACTGAAATAATATTGTCCTTCTTTAATTCACTTAAAATACGATTCGTACTTTCGCGGGAGGTGCCACAGAAATTGGCAAGCTCTTGATTTGTAAGGGGTAAATCAATTAATATTTCACGGTCCTTATGAATACCATAACTATTAGACATTCGAATAAGCGTTGAAAAAAGTGCGCCGCGTTTACCATTTAAGACAAGATCACGAAATTTTGTTTGGGTTTTGCGGAAATGATCACTCATCCATTTCATGAATTCAAAAGCAAGTTTGCTGTCTTGGAAAATTTCGCTTTCAATCACATCTTTTTTAATAGCGACAATTTCCCCTTCTTCCAGGACCTTGGCACTAAGTAAAAATTTTGGATTATCCGTAAACAGTGTCAATTCTCCACAAATATCATTTTCCCCACAGATTCTTAAGGAAAGCTCCCGTCCATCTGAGGTAATTTTACTAATTTGGATTTTGCCGGAAAGGATGATATAGAGTTCCTCAGCCACCATTCCTTCTTGGAATAAAAATTTTCCTCTCTCACTTCTGAACTTACGGTCAGCGAATTTAAGTAATTCTATTATTTCTAATGAATGGGTAGGTTTCATTTTCGTCATCATTCAGTTCTCACCCCGTCTATAGTTAAAAACTAGTTATATTTCACTAGGTCATTTTTGTATTGTTATAAACATTTTACCTCAGGTTTTTGTGAAAAAAAGAAGTAAACCATGACAATATAGTGAAAACTGATTATCGCTTTTTTTGATAAATGTTTTGAAATATTTTTCAATGAATATTTCCAAAAACAATCGTTTGTACCAAAACCATCTTCTGTTATGATAAATAGTAAGTTAACTAGTAAAAGTGAGGATTTCATCAAAAAAATGAGTGGTTATTTAAATAAGTTGTGTAAAGGTTAATGTTGATTTTTCAACAAAGTTGATTGGAGTGGAAGGCACGAAGACTCCTCGAAAATGCTAACGCATTTTCTTCGTGCCTAGAACGGAAATCGACTGCCATATCAACAGAGCCTAAAAATAATGGAGTTGATTAGAATGGAAAATACCATTATTAAAGATAAATTTAATCGGCCATTACATGATTTGCGGATTTCTGTTATTGACCGCTGTAATTTCCGCTGTCAGTATTGCATGCCAGCAGATCAATTTGGACCCGATTTTGTTTTTTTGCCAAAAAGCGCTTTATTAACCTATGAAGAAATTGAGCGGCTGGCAAAGATCTTTGTTCAAATAGGAGTTGAAAAAATTCGATTAACAGGTGGAGAACCACTGTTAAGAAGAGATTTACCTGTATTGGTTAGTAAACTCTCTGAAATAGAAGGTCTTAAAGATATTGGTTTAACAACAAACGGTGTAATGTTGAAGAAATTTGCTGAAAAACTAAAACAGGCCGGACTAAAACGGGTTAATGTCAGCCTTGACAGCCTGAATGATGAATTGTTTGGAAAAATAAACGGGCGAAATATCGGAACCAAACCTGTTCTAGAAGGAATCGAAGCGGCAAAACAAGCAGGATTGGGCGTGAAAATCAATATGGTAGTTAAAAAAGGGCTAAACGATACCGAAATTGTCCCGATGGCGGATTTTTGCAAGAAAAACGGTCTTGAGCTCCGGTATATTGAATTTATGGATGTAGGTTCAACGAATGGCTGGAAGATGGATGATGTCATTACGAAAAGGCAGATTTATGAAATGCTAAAAGAACATTATGAGTTGGAGCCGGTGAACCCTGCTTATTTTGGTGAGGTGGCGAAACTTTACCGTTATAAAGATACGAATGTAAACGTTGGGTTTATTTCATCCGTGTCTGAGTCTTTTTGTTCAAGCTGTACTCGTGCACGCTTATCGGCAAATGGCCAATTATTTACCTGTTTGTTTAATGGAAACGGTCATGACGTTCGTAATATCATGAGAAATGGTGCTACGGATGAGGAGCTTACCAGGCGGATTTCAGAAATTTGGAATGGTCGTGATGATCGCTATTCTGACGAAAGAATGGCTGAATCCAATAAGAAGCGGAAAAAAATTGAAATGTCTTATATTGGTGGATAATAAAAAAACAACCTGCTTCAATTAAAATGTACCCTATAGAGTAGACACTTAAAAAAGTGCTTTCTATAGGGTACTTTTTTTATATAATTTAATAACACAACTAGAGACATACTGGAGACGGAGAAATCATGAGTAAAAAGACTTTTACAGAGAAAGAAATCATAATTTTATCTAAAAACCCCTATGTTAAATCTGTTAGTTCAAAAGGAATCACTTATTCTCATGAGTTTAAACAACATTTTGTTTCAGAATTTAGTAAGGGGAAGTTCTCAAGACAGATCTTTGAAGAAGCGGGTTTTGATGTTGAAATCATAGGAATGCAAAGAATTAAATCTGCTTCCGAACGTTGGAGAGCTGCTTATAAAGCTGAAGGCGTATTTGGGCTAAAAGACACCAGAAAAGATAGTTCTGGAAGGCCACGATTAAAAGAACTAACCATTGAGGAGAAATATGCAAGGCTAGAAGCTCAGATGAATCTTGTAAAAGCAGAGAATGAACTCTTAAAAAAGATTCGTATGTTAGAAAGGGGGCTGAAAAGGTAAAGCTTCCCGTTAGTCAGAAGTACATTCTTATTCGTGAAGTTATTGAAAAATATAACTTGAGACACATGGTGAAATTCCTCTGTGAGGCTGCCGATGTGTCAAGAAGCGGTTACTACAATTACTTCTCAGCTAAGTCAGAAGAAAAACGGAAATACCAAGAAGCGAAAGATGAAGAGGCAAAAGCCATGATCTTAAAGGATTTTCACTTTAAAAGTCGTAAGAAAGGGGCACGTCAAATCAAAATGACATTGGCGGGTCAATTTCAGTGTGTCTTCAATTTGAAAAAAATTCGTAGAATCATGAAAAAATATAATATCGTTTGCCCAATTAGGAAAGCAAATCCTTACCGGAGAATGATGAAAGCTACTCAGGAACATCGAGTCGCTCCGAACTTACTAAATCGTCAATTCAAGCAGGAGACGCCTGGCAAAGTACTTCTTACAGACATCACTTACCTGAACTATCACGGTGGACAGAGAGCCTATTTGTCCGTCATTAAGGATGGGTCTACAGGTGAAGTTTTGGCACATTATATGTTAAGCCGTATCACCATGGAATTGGCTACCAACACTTTGACCAGGCTGAAGAAGAATAGAAACTTTAAGCAGGCTAAAGATGCCCTCATCCATTCCGATCAAGGTACTCATTACACACATCCTGATTTTCAAAAACTTGTTCGAAACCTAGGATTACGCCAATCCATGTCTAGAAGAGGGAACTGTTGGGATAACGCTCCTATCGAATCATTTTTTGGTCATCTTAAAGATGAAGTTGATATAAATACATGTAAAACAATTGAGGAGCTTCAACGGGAAATTGACAAATATATGCGTTATTATAACCAAACTAGATATCAATGGAACCTAAAAAAGATGACTCCTGTACAATACAGAAATCATCTTCTTCAAGTTGCCTAAGCCTTTTTTTTAAATGTCCTTTACAAAGGGTACATTTTAAATTTGAGCAGGCTGTTTTTTTTATTAATCTATATAGCGAGGGAATAAAATGTTATTTTCAAGATGTACGTGCATGAAGGTTAATCCTTCAAGATCCTCCAAACGCTTGTAAACTAATCGATAAGTTCCGCAGGCATCTAGTGGAAGTTCAAAATCAGCTGTTACCGCGCGAATTTGTCTTAAAATTTCCCCGGCATGGTCATGTTCTTTTTCAAGTTCGACAATCATTGCAATGGCCTTTTCACGATTTGGTGCTGTATTGTTTGCAAGCTGTCTAATTAATGGGAAAACAATTTCTTCTTCTTTTGCCATGTGTTCAATCATTTCTTTTTTAAATTCATAAAATAGTTCATTTACTTTTAACAGCTCTGGATGGTTGTCACCATGTACACGTGATACCTTTGTAACATATGGGCTAAGTTGTGTTAACTCATCTTCGGTAACACGGTGATACCCCGCTATAACATGGTCGATAATCGTATTGGAATCAGAATTAGTCCATACTTCTATATCTGTATCAGCAGGTTCACTTTTTTCATAGACCTCTTTTAATTCTTCGATTAAATTGTCCATATTTAGGTTGTTTTGTGCAGCAGCTTGAGATAGTGGGATATTACCGCCGCAGCAAAAATCAATCCGGTTCTTTTTAAACACATCACTTGTTTTAGGTAATTCGTTTACAATATCTTTAACTAATGTATCTGAAGTAAATGGAATGGACATTTTTGTTTCCTCCTAAAATTGAAAAGTATTTTTTATTTCTTACTATAAGCATAATCGAAATTGAAAAAAAAACAGGTGACATGAATCACACAATTCATATGAATTTTTTGTTTAAAATAAGAGTATGTCGTCACTGTGATAGTTGCGATGTTCATACCGTTTCGATAGTCTTATAATAAAATTATCTATATGACTTAAGAATTTGACTGATTAAAGGCAGGAGCTGATTGCTTTGTTAGAAAGAAGAAAACCGATACCAGTAGGGGATGCGGTAAAAAAAATAATGGAAAACCAACTAACTGGCGTGACTGAATATGTACCTATTGAAGTGAGTTATGGTCGTATATTAGCGGAAAATATTATTGCCACGAATGATGTCCCACACTTTGACAGGTCACCCTATGATGGCTTTGCAGTGCGTTCCATTGATACAAAGAATGCCTCGCTTGACCACTCTGTTGAGTTTGAAGTCATTGACCATATTGGAGCAGGCCATGTATCCGATCAAACCGTGAATGAATTTCAAGCAGTCAGGATTATGACCGGTGCAATGATGCCGAATGGGGCTGATACAGTTGTTATGCTTGAGTTGACAAATAGTTTCGAAAAGAATGGTAAACGCTTTATGTCGATTAAGCGCAAGCTTAATAAGGGGGATAATGTATCATTTCGAGGTGAAGATACAAAAGCTGGGGAAACTCTAGTAAAAAAAGGTACATATATTAATCCAGGTGTACAAGCCATCCTTGCAACATTTGGCTATAGTGAGGTTCCGGTCGCGAAAAAACCTGTTATTGGGTTATTTGCAACAGGAACGGAGCTTTTGGAGGTAAATGAACCGTTGGAGCCGGGGAAAATCCGCAACAGCAATTCCCATATGATTGTTGCACAAATTGAAAGAGCCGGAGGAATGGCTCATTATTATGGCAGGCTCCCTGATGATTTTGATACATGCTTTAATGCAGTGAAAAATGCTTTAGAAAAAGTTGATTTACTCATCACAACGGGTGGAGTGTCGGTTGGTGATTTTGATTATCTTCCGGAAATCTATCAAAAGTTGGGAGCCGAGGTTTTATTTAATAAGGTGGCAATGAGGCCTGGGAGTGTGACAACGGTTGCTAAATTTCAAGGTAAAATTCTTTTTGGTCTCTCGGGAAATCCTTCAGCTTGTTATGTAGGGTTTGAATTATTTACGAGGCCAATTATTCGCAGAATGTTGTTTTCAACTCAACCGCATCTAAGAAAAGAAAAGGCTGAACTCCTGGCAAATTTTCCAAAACCAAATCCATTTACCCGATTTGTTCGAAGCATTGTGCAAATTAATGAAGGCAAGCTGACAGTTTCGCCTAGCGGGACAGATAAGTCTAATATCGTGACAAGTCTTGCTGGTGCAAATTCTTTAATGGTGCTGCCTGGCGGTACAAGGGGTTTTGAGGCGGGAAATGTGGTCGATATCCTTTTATTAGAAGATCAAACCGGAAGTGAGTGGCCTTGGTAACGCCAGTTATATTTCAAATCGTTGGCTTTCAAAATAGCGGAAAAACGACTTTAATTTTACAGCTTATTGAAGCTTTAACATTACGAAACCGCAAAACCGTTACGATTAAACATCATGGCCATGGTGGAAAGCCGACTGTATTATCCGGAAAGGATTCTTCAAGGCATATTGATGCTGGAGCAGCTGCTTCCATTGTCGAAGGCGAGGGGAGATTGCTACTACATGTGGAAAACATAGTAACACCACTTGAAAAGCAAATTGAACTTTTAAGAAATTTACAGCCAGATGTCATATTAATTGAAGGGCATAAATATCAGCATTATCCAAAGCTTTTGATTATAAGGGATAAAGCGGGTCTCTCATTATTAGAAATAGTACAAAATGTAAAAATGGTGCTATATTGGGATGAAGCAATAAAACCAATTTTAGATCAACAAAATGATATAATTAGCTTTTCTATTCACGATAAGACGTCAGTAAGCAAAATTGCAGAAATACTAATAAAAAAGCTCTGGTAAACTTAGATTGTTGATTTCCGTTCCAGGCGCTTCGCTTTCCGTGGGCGGTTCGGAGAGCCTCCTCGTCGCTTCGCTCCTGCGGGGTCTCCCCTGCCCCGTACTCCCACAGGAGTCTTGGCGCCTTCCACTCCAATCAACAGTGTTCAAAAATCAAAATTTACCTTTAACCTATTAAAAAAGAGGCATAAGCCTTCTTTTTTTCTCTTTTATCAAAAAAAGGCGGTTTTCACAAGGCTTGTTGTTTGTAGAATAGATTAAAGGGCTGCTGATTCGGGCTCAATCTTCTTTGAAATCACCACCCCTGTCTGAATCAGGACTCCCATAGGTAAAGGTAAAAATTTCTTCACAATTTTCTCGGTAAAACTGTGATTTGTTTCACATATTTTCTGGTTTTTCTATCTTATATTTAGGATAAGCCAAGGGAATAGGAGTGAACGAAATGAAGCTTTTTTTACCAAAACAGCATGGTGCGTGGGCGATGGCCATCATTCCATTTTGGCTCGGAGTGATAAATGGGGGATTTTTATGGCAGGACATTCCCTTTTTTATTGGCTGGATTTTATTATATTTAGGGACCTATCCGATGCTGCTATTATTTAAAAAGAAGAAGCTCTCTTTTTATACAAAATGGACCCTTTTTTACATGATTCCTGCTATTTTATTCTTGCTGTTTCCACTTCTTAAACGACCTTCCATCTTTCATTTCGGTCTTTTGATGGTTCCGTTTTTTATCATTAATGCCATTTTTTCAACAAAGAATAAAGATCGGGCTTTAATGAATGATTTTAGCGCTATTTTTGCTTTTTCGATTGCCGGTTTAGCTTCCAGTTATCTTGGGCTGGGGATAATAACGGCTCATTCCATCTTGCTCTTTTTAGCCTGTGTATTATTTTTTATTGGTTGTACATTTTATGTAAAAACAATGATTCGGGAAAAACGAAATATGCATTTTAAATGGATATCATGGGTTTATCATATTCTAATACCTGCGGTTTGGGTCATATCCGGTTTTGGGATTTTGGCAATTGCCTATATACCGAGCCTTATTCGCTCAATTCTTTTTTATGGAAGACCATTGTCACCAAAACAAATTGGTATTTATGAAATCATCAATTCTGCAATCTTTTTTATGGTCATGACCATACAATTGGTCATCTAAAAATAAAAAATCGGTCTCCTCGACCGATTTTTTAGTCTATTTTACATATGTCTATTGGACAATCCTCACAATCAATTTCTGTCTTGATATAATTAAGGTCATGGACAGTAATTGAACCTTTATTCACCGAAATAATCCCACTTTTTCGCAGTTCGCTAAGTAAACGATTCACCACTTCACGGGATGTACCACAAAAATTGGCAAGGTCTTGATTTGTTAACGGTAATTCAATTAAAATTCCGTTATTCGTTTTTACTCCATAACTATTCGTAATCCTTATAAGGGTGGAATATAATGCACCTTTTTTTCCGTGAAGGACGAGATCGCGGAATTTAGTCTGCGTTTTCCGGTATTGCTTACTCATCCATTTCATAAATTCTAAGGAAAGCGGAAGATTTGTCGAAAGTTTTTCTTCCAGAACATCTTTCATAATTACTCCCACTTCTCCGCTCTCTATTACGCGGGAACTTAAAAGGTAGGACGGGGCTGGGGTAAATAAATCAAGTTCACCAACCAAATCTCCTTTCGAACACATTCTTAAGGTAAGTTCACGTCCATCAGGGATTATTTTCGTTAATTGTACTATTCCGCTTTGGATCATATATAGTTCATTGGCTGCAGAACCTTCTTGGAAAAGAAAAGAACCCTTTTCCATTTTACGAGTATGATGGAACAATTTTGAAAGTTCATCTAGCATAAAGGGAATTTCATTTAATGACTTCATATCCATAACCACCTTAAAGGGGGCGAAACGAATCGCAAGATTATACTATAATTATATTGATTACAAAGAAAATTTAGCAATAACTGTAGAATAAGTTCATACAATCGTCATAAACTAAAAAAAATGCCGAATATTACTTGGGAAATAATGTCGGAAAATGGTAAGTGCTTCAAAGAAATTCCTCTAATGGCTGCGTTATATTTGGAAACAATAATACTGTACTCGATAAGGAGGGATTTGGATGGGACAAAATCGCCATTTTAAATCAGGACAAAAGGCACCAAACAATGGGGTGTATATTGAGGTAGGCGAAACAGGAGATAATGTTGTAAATCCCAAAAAGATTAAGCTAAAAGCAGGAGATGCATTCCCTGAAACGTCAAATGATAACCGCCATTGGACCTATCAGCGGAAACCATAAACAGTGAAAAAGTCATCCAAAGAGGATGGCTTTTCTCTTGTGCAAAATTTGTAATTTATCAGGAATTGGATATAATATACTTAAAGGTCAAAAAAGGTCAAATGAGGTGGGAGTATGGACTTAAACCAAATGACAGAACGTTTGCAAACTGGAATACTCAATGCGCAAACAATTGCCATAAAACATCATCATCAAGAGGTTGATGAACCTCATTTATTTATAGCGCTATTGAGTCAGGAAGATAGTCTGGCAGTTTTGATAATGGAAAGAATTGGTTTGTCATCACAGCTGGTGGTAGAGAAATTTCAAGAAGAGCTTGAGAAAAAGCCTCAGGTTACTGGGGGAGGGGCAGAACAAGGAAAACTTTTCATTACGGGATTGCTCCAAAGGCTTTTTGCAGAAGCGGATGAATTTGCTGCCAAGTTTTCAGATGAATATTTATCAATAGAACATGTATTGCTCGCAGCTGCTTTTGTCAATGAAAGCTACTTCAAAAAAATAATAAAAACAATGGGGAAGACACCGGAAGAAATTATGCAGGCGATTAAAGAAATAAGGGGGAACCAAAGAGTGACTTCACAAAATCCTGAAGCAGGGTATGATGCCTTAAAGAAATATGGTAGAGACTTAGTAGCGGAAGTAAAAACAGGCAAAATGGACCCTGTAATTGGCAGAGATGCAGAAATACGTAATGTTATTCGGATTTTATCAAGAAAAACGAAAAATAATCCGGTTTTAATTGGTGAGCCCGGAGTAGGAAAAACGGCCATCGTTGAAGGGTTGGCACAAAGAATTGTAAGAAAGGATGTTCCGGAAGGTCTGAAAGATAAAACGATTTTCTCATTGGATATGAGTGCTTTAATTGCCGGTGCAAAATTCAGGGGAGAATTTGAGGAAAGACTAAAGGCAGTCTTAAATGAAGTAAAAAAAAGTGAAGGACAAATTCTCTTGTTTATTGATGAAATTCATACAATTGTCGGCGCAGGTAAAACGGAAGGAGCAATGGATGCCGGGAATATGTTAAAACCAATGCTAGCACGTGGGGAACTGCATTGTATTGGTGCGACTACACTTGATGAACATCGAAAGTATATTGAAAAAGACCCTGCACTTGAAAGAAGATTTCAACAGGTTCTTGTTCAGGAGCCAGATGTGGAAGATACCATCTCGATATTAAGAGGATTAAAAGAACGTTTTGAGGTTCATCATGGTGTAAAAATCCATGACCATGCACTTGTTGCAGCCGCAACCTTATCGGATCGCTATATAACGGACCGATTTTTACCTGATAAGGCGATTGATTTGGTAGATGAGGCGTGTGCACTGATTCGAACGGAAATCGACTCGATGCCAACGGAACTGGATGAGGTTACACGCAGGGTCATGCAGTTAGAAATTGAAGAGGCTGCTTTAAGAAAGGAACAGGATGAAGCAAGTAAACAAAGACTGGAAATTCTTTTAAAAGAGCTAGCGGAACTTAAGGAACAGGCAGATGCCATGAAAGCAAAATGGCTTCTTGAAAAGCAAAGCATCCAAAAGCTTCAAGAGAAGCGGGAGCAAATTGAAAAACTTCGCCGTGAACTCCAGCAGGCAGAGGACCGTTATGATTTAAACAGAGCTGCAGAACTTCGCCATGGGCTTATTCCATCAGCCGAAAAGGAACTAAAGGGGTTGGAAACTGCAGCTGAAAAGAGTGATAAGCTTTTAAGAGAAGAGGTAACAGGGGAAGAGATTTCAAATATTGTTTCGAGGTGGACTGGAATCCCGTTATCAAAGCTGGTAGAGGGAGAAAGGGAGAAGCTATTAAAGCTTGAATCTCTATTACATGAGCGAGTCATAGGTCAAGATGAGGCAGTACAATTGGTTTCAGATGCTGTACTTCGGGCTCGAGCAGGGATTAAAGACCCAAACCGTCCAATTGGTTCTTTCCTATTTTTAGGTCCAACCGGTGTCGGGAAAACGGAATTAGCTAAGGCCTTAGCTGAGGCTCTATTTGATAGTGAGGAGCAAATCATTCGAATTGATATGTCGGAATATATGGAGAAGTTTTCTGTTTCAAGGCTAATTGGCGCACCTCCTGGTTATGTAGGGTATGAAGAAGGCGGCCAGTTGACGGAAGCCGTTCGAAGAAGGCCTTATTCCGTCATCTTGCTTGATGAAATTGAAAAAGCACATCCGGAGGTTTTTAATATCTTATTACAAGCACTTGATGACGGGAGAATTACTGATTCGCAAGGACGGACTGTAGATTTTAAAAATACAGTCATGATTATGACATCCAATCTTGGATCACAGTATTTACTTGAGGGCAGTGAAAATGAGAGTGAAATTACTGAAACTACTAGAGAAAAAGTATTTAATCAACTA
Organism: Bacillus salipaludis; assembly: GCF_030938565.1. Lineage (GTDB taxonomy): Bacteria > Bacillota > Bacilli > Bacillales > Cytobacillaceae > Neobacillus > Neobacillus salipaludis_A. Next base: position 1,854,676 of record NZ_JAVGVR010000001.1, read on the forward strand.
AGAATCCATTTTAGACCGGAGTTTTTGAATCGGATTGATGAAACCATTCTTTTTAAACCATTATCTTTAAGTGAAATCAAAATAATTGTAGTGAAAATGATGAATGAACTAGAAAATCGTTTAAAGGATCAACATATTGAAATTTTTGTAAGTGATGAGGCAAAAGAGTTTATTGCTGAAAATGGGTTTGATCCTGTTTTTGGAGCAAGACCGTTAAGGCGGTATATCCAGAGAAGTATTGAGACAAAGCTGGCTAGAGCGATCATTGCGGGAAAAGTACACGATCACTCGAAAGTAATTGTGGATTGTGATGATGGGGAATTAGACATATCCGTTCAATAAAACGTAAAGAGAAAAGGTCATCCTAAAAAAGGATGACCTTTTGCTACTGTTTAATGTTTTTGAGCAGGTTCGTTCGGAATCACTGCAGAAATAACATAAACTAAAATAGTTACAATTACTCCTAAGATTGCACCGAGTTGAAAATTAAATGTAGCTCCAGTCATCGAGCTGACAACGTATGTTAACATCTCAACTAATAAAAATGCCCAGAAAAAAGCCCAAAAATATCGCACAAAATTCACCTCTAAAAATTTTTCATCTCATTTAATATTACCATAGCATCTTAAATTAATAAACGCTATTTTCGCTTTTTCCGTAATGGGCTAAAAAATACGCTGAATACCTTGCTAATTGGGCAAACCCCCCTTTCAACTTATGTGAAGCAACATACAATATGGTGAGGGTTTATGTAAAAGGGGATATAACGATGGAGAACCGGAATTTTCAATTGGATACCGAGTGGAATATCATCCATTACCCTGAAAGGCCTACAGGTTTCGGGATTTTAGTAATCGGTGATGAAAGGCATTTTGTGGATGAAAGCAAAAGCTTCTGGGGTCAGAATGAAGGAAAGCTTACGATTATCAACCAATTAAAAGAATATGGGTACACCATTTTTTCCTCAAATCTGTATGGCCGAAATTGGGGCAGTGAAGAAGCGGTGGAACTAGCCGAAAGATTATATCAATATGTGATTCGCAATGAAATTTTGAATGACAAGATTCATATTTTAGCAGAAGGTATGGGGGCTCTTGTGGCAATAAAGTTAATGGAGAAAATGAAGGATCATCTCAGGTCAGTGGCTCTCCTAAATCCGATTCTTTCGTTAAAGCATCATCTTGAACAAGAGAAAGAACATAAATTTTTCTATAAAAAATTGATGAAAGAATTAGAGGCAGCTTATAAAAAGGATCATAAAATTCTTGAAGGTGAGCTTCTCCAATCGGATGGTGTGATTAAACTTGATTTTGGAATACCTATAAAAATCATCCATGTCATGTCTGGTGGAAAATCCTATCATCAATCGAAGCTTATTCAGCAAATTGTCAGCCAAACGGAAATTAGCCCCAGTTATGTTGTTCCTGAAAAAAAACAACAGCTGGGTAAAATGTTTATAAAGTTTTTCAAACGATATGAAATATTCCTTTAATTCACCTCCTCCCTAAATGAAATAATTCCTTATTATCTGCATAGGATTCAATAAGGTAATTTTAGGGAGGAAGATTTTATGGACAAGGCAGTTATTTTTAATGTATTCGATTTCGTAAGCTTTCATTTTTGCAAGGCATTACTGAATAATGGCGTAGAAGTGAATGGGGTGGTTTTGGATAAGAGTCAACAGGAACCCTATCTTGACGAGAAAAGACTGGAAGTTGGCAGAAATGCTAACTTTAATGAGTATTCATTATCAGACTGGACAGTACGAAATGACGAGCCTATATCAAAAACGAATGTTATTATTTCTCTTTATGACCTCTATATGCTTCATAAAGAGAATCTTTTGGAAAATAAATCCGTAACAAAGTCCATTCTTCAATATGTGAATGAAAGGGAAGGAAAAGATTTAATTGTAATACTTCTGCCGAGCCAATTGGCTGCAAGCTCTAAATTCTCAAATACGTTAAACATCTTTAATGACTTTCTTACGAAAATGAATATACCGGTGGACGAAACCCAATTCTTTTATTTACCTACTATTTATGGTCCTTGGCAGCCTGAAACCTTTCTCTTTCAAAGAAAAATTTTAACTAATCTGAATAGAAAAGTTCAGGGTCAAGGTGAGCGGGAAGATAGGACGGACGCATTGTTTATTGATGATGCTCTTGATGCTATGTTGGAAATCATTGAAAGCAAAAAGCCCGGCAGTTATTTCTTTGAAAGCGGTAAAAAGGCTTATTGGAAATTGTGTGCAGAATATTTACAAATCGACGGAAAACCATTAGATTCAGAATTCAGTGGAAATATTGTGGGAAATCGAAAGATTGTCAGGGTGCCTGTCAAAAGTGTTACAGCTATCGATGACTCCTTTTCAAAACAAATTGACCATATTCAACAGTTATATTCAAATATACTGTAAAACAAGGTAAACGATTATTGTTTACAGATAATGGGTCCAGAGGAAATTTATCTTTTCATTTTATTTCGTAGGGGTTAGAATATAATTGGTTAAAATGGTGTTGTGAAACGTGTTATGGGTCTGGCGCTGTAAGAAGGAGATGCATTTAATGCTAAACCGATTCGGGATCATTCTTTTATGCTTTTTTTTACTTAGTGCTTGTGGTGGAACAAAGTCCACCGGCAAATTGCAGAAAGTTGGACTGTTAGTTCCCGAAACAGTCAATGATCAAGTATGGGGGACAAAAGGCTTTAAAGGGATGCTCCGAATTCAATCCAAGTTTAATGCGGATGTTTATTATAAAGAAGGGATGAATTCAGAACCTGTTGTGAAACGAGCTGTTAAAGAATTTAGCCAAAAAGGGGTTAACTTAATTTTTGGACATGGTTCTGAATATGCCGAATACTTTAATGATATTTCCAAAGACTATCCCAAGATTCATTTTGTCAGCTTTAATGGTGATGCAAAAAACAAGAATACAACCAGCTTGAACTTTAAAGGGCATGCAATGGGTTTTTTTGGCGGGATGGTTGCTGCACATATGTCAAAAAGGCATAATGTAGGTATACTGGCAGCTTATGAATGGCAGCCTGAAGTAGAGGGCTTTTATCAGGGGGCTTTGGCTGAAAATAAAAATACAAATGTTGATATTGAATATGTCGGCAATTGGGATGACGAGAAAAAAGCGATCGAGTTGGTTGATCATATGATGAAAAAGGGAGTGGATGTTGTCTATCCGGCTGGAGATGGGTTTAATGTTCCAGTGATTGAAAATGTAAAGGAACACGGATTATATGTAATTGGGTATGTATCGGATCAATCGGATTTAGGCGAAAATACGGTACTAACCAGCACCATTCAACAAGTGGATAAATTATATGAATTAGTGGCAAAACAATACAATGAAAATCATTTAAAATCGGGTAATCTCTCATTTGACTTTAGAGATAATGTGATTACATTAGGTAAATACAGTAAGCTCGTAAACAAAAATTTTAGACAAAAAATGAACAAGGAAATTGAAAAATATAAACAAACAGGAAAATTACCACAAGAAGGAGATACATATGATTAATCAGGATAAATCTTTACAATTTATGCAAATTGCGATGAAATACTTACCAGAAGCAAAAGACCAATTAGATAAGGCAGGAGTAGAATTATCAATGGATCTGATTCAGCCTTTTATGAACCTATTTACGAAGGTAATGCATGAAGCCTATGAACTTGGCTGGGAAGAAGCTAAGAAGGAATTGGAACACGAATAAAAATTAGCTGCCAAACAAAAGGCAGCTTATTTCTTTTTCCAGAATTGTTCAATAAGAGGATAAATCTTTTGAAACAGTGGTTTTAAATTTCTGGCAGAGTCTACTAAGGTATCAAGATGGACGATTAATTCACCATAATCGATATAGTTTTGACTATAATTTGTTTCCGGTGGTTGAAGTTGTTCTTGTCTCCTTTGTTCAGGCCCAAACATGAATTGATCAAACATATTCCCAGGGTCCCTAACATCTTCCTGAAGGTTTTCATCCATTTGAAAAAACCCCCTTTAAAATTATTTATAATCTAGAATATGTTTAAATAAATAAAGGGTATGGACAATAGCGGATGATGAATGTGTAATTTCCAGTTGCTTAAATTGGGGTGTCTTTGATAAAATTAGTACCAAGTCATAATATTTGATATTAATTATTATTAAAAAGGGTTTACCTTATAAAAGGAGATGGCTGTGATGAAAGCCGGTATTATTGGAATGGGCAGATATTTGCCTGAAAAAATTGTGACAAATGCTGATCTAGAGAAGGTAATGGATACTTCAGATGAATGGATTCGGACGCGGACAGGTATTGAAGAGCGCCGAATTGCCGACGATAATACAGATACATCAGATATGGCTTTTGCTGCAGCACAAAATGCAATTAAAGATGCAGGAATTACACCGATGGACATTGATTTGATTTTAGTCGCAACGGTAACTCCTGACCATCCGTTTCCGTCAGTTGCCTGCGTGCTACAGGAACGATTAGGAGCAAAAAAGGCAGCGGCAATGGATGTAAGCGCAGCTTGCGCCGGCTTTATGTATGGAATCATAACTGGGTCGCAGTTTATTGAAACAGGGGTTTATAATAATATTCTAGTTGTCGGGGTAGAAAAACTTTCGAAGATTACCGATTGGAATGATCGAAATACGGCTGTTCTATTTGGTGATGGTGCAGGTGCTGCGATTATAGCGCCTGTATCAGATAACCGGGGGATCCTAGCATTTGAACTAGGTGCTGACGGTACTGGTGCAAAACATCTTTATCAGGATGAATATATCATTATGAACGGACGAGAAGTATTTAAATTTGCTGTACGCCAAATGGGCGAAAGTTGCGTAAATGTGCTTAATAAGGCTGGATTAACCAATGATGATGTGGATCTTCTAATTCCGCATCAAGCAAATATTCGCATCATGGAGGCTTCTAGACAGAGATTAGAGCTTCCGGTTGAAAAAATGTCGAAAACAGTCCAGAAATATGGAAATACTTCATCAGCATCGATTCCGATTTCCATTGTTGAGGAATTAGAAGCCGGAAAAATTAAAGATGATGATGTGATTGTAATGGTAGGGTTCGGCGGTGGCTTGACATGGGGAGCCATTGCGATCCGCTGGGGAAGATAACCTATAAGCAATCGGGCTAAGAATGAAATAGAACAACTTAGAATAAGTAGGGAAGAATAGTTGGAAAAGGAGCTGTAATTCATGGAAAAGCGTAGGGTTGTGGTTACAGGGGTTGGAGCGGTTACCCCTCTTGGCTTGGATGCTGAAACCACATGGAAAAATATTATTGATGGAAAATCAGGTGTTGGTCCATTAACGAGAGTAAATGCAGATGAATATCCGGCAAAAGTTGCAGCACAAATCAATGATTTTAATCCGGAAGTCTTTATGGAAAGAAAAGATGCCAGAAAAATGGATCGTTTTACTCAATATGCGGTGGCTTCGGCAATAATGGCTGCTAAGGATGCAAATTTGACCATCAATGAGGAGAATTCCCATCGAGTGGGTGTTTGGATCGGTTCAGGAATTGGTGGAATGGAAACGTTTGAAGATCAGTACGAAATTTTTCAAAAAAGAGGCTATCGAAGAGTAAGTCCATTCTTTGTGCCGATGTTGATTCCAGATATGGCTACAGGCCAAGTTTCAATCACTCTTGGTGCGAGAGGATTTAATAACTGTTCTGTCACCGCCTGTGCAACGGGTACTAACTCAATTGGAGATGCCTTTAAAGTAATCCAGCGCGGCGATGCCGATGTTATGATTTCTGGCGGTGCAGAGGCGCCAATTACGAAAATGTCTGTTGCCGGCTTCTGTGCCAATACTGCACTCTCTACAAATCCGGATCCTCAAACAGCAAGCAGACCTTTCGACAAAAATCGCGACGGTTTTGTTATTGGTGAAGGAGCAGGGATTGTTGTCCTTGAAGAATTAGAGCATGCCTTGGCCCGCGGTGCAAAAATCTATGCTGAAATTATTGGCTACGGTGCAACAGGGGACGCTTATCATATTACTGCTCCAGCTCCTGGCGGTGAAGGCGGAGCTCGCGCAATGAAAATGGCGATAAATGACAGTGGTCTTAAGCCGGAGGAAATTGATTACATTAACGCTCACGGAACGAGTACCGATTATAACGATAAATTTGAAACATTAGCGGTTAAAGAAGTGTTTGGCGACCATGCCTATAAACTGGCAATGAGTTCAACTAAATCGATGACAGGACATCTGCTTGGAGCAGCCGGAGGAGTGGAGGCAATTTTTTCTGTATTGGCGATAAGGGACAGTATTCTTCCGCCAACAATTAATTACGAAACTCCAGATCCGGAATGTGATTTGGATTATGTTGTAAATAAAGCACGTCAAAAAGAAGTAATAGCTGTAATGAGCAACTCTCTTGGTTTTGGTGGCCACAATGCAACGATTGTTTTCAAAAAGTATGAATAATGACGATTATGGGACTAGGCATTTGCTCAGTCCCTTTCTTATTTCTTTAGAACCTTTAACTTTACCCATTCATAAAATGTATTAGGGAGTTACCTGAAAAATGGAGTGAGGGAATGGGAATTGTACGAACAAATCAATGGCTCGAAGAGGAGTTTGACCGCCCAACGAAGATTTGCGAGAAACTGCTGCCCTATTTTAAGGGGTATACTGCAAATGAAATCTACCATCAATTAATCAGCTTTGGAATGTATAAGCCATCGAGAAGCTCAAAATATATTTTTGACATGATGATAAAAGAAAACATGTGGGACGAAGTGGAGAAACTTTTGCAACATTATCAAAAAAAGTGGTCGGGTCCGGACATTCCGATTTTTCTCTTTCCCATTGCCCAATCAGGAGGGTTTTTCTTTCGGGTGGAGAAAAATAAATCAGGTGTTTCTTATCCGGATAAAATGTTCCTATTTCTATCCCCTTTGGATGACTCGAAGGAATTAGAAGCGCTTTTTGTACATGAATATCACCATGTCTGCAGGCTCAGTAAACTAAACAAGAAAATGAACCAATATACCCTATTGGATTCTATCATTATTGAAGGACTTGCTGAATATGCTGTATTAAAAAATTGTGGGAGAAATTACACAGCAAGCTGGTGTCACATGTATACGGAACAAGAAATTAAGGGTTTTTGGAAAAAGTATTTAAACGATCAGCTTGATCGTAAAAAAAATGAGAGAACACACGACCAGCTATTATATGGGGGAGGAAGGATTCCTAAACTGCTGGGATATGCTGCCGGTTACCAAATAGTGAAGGAATATTACGAAAGTCATCACTATTCTACAAAACAATCTTTTACGATCCCTTCCTCCAAATTCATAGAATAGAATAAGAGAAAGAGCCTGATAAATCAGGTTTTTTTTATTTAGATTTGAGAGAAAAATAACAATTTTCCCAAAAGTATTGCAATTGAAATAATTCTGTAATAAAATTTTATTAACATACAAAATTAAACAGAATATGTTATTACTTGAAATTATGGTGATTTCAAGATAGGGATTTTTATAGAATGATATAGTTTAGGGGGTCTCAATTTTGGTCAATCATCCACTGTTACAGGTACAGAACCTTCGAACCTCGTTTCGGATTGAAAACGATTATTTCGCTGCTGTAGATAATGTCTCATTGACAGTAAATGAAAATGAAGTTTTGGCAATCGTGGGTGAATCGGGATGCGGAAAAAGCGCATTTGCTCTGTCCATCATGGGGTTACATCCAAAGGATAGAACGAAGCAAGAAGGGAATGTGAATTTTAAAGGAAAAAACCTGCTGCCCCTTCAAACTGCAGAAATAAATAAAATCCGGGGCAAAGAGATTGGAATGATCTTTCAAGATCCTCTGACAGCTCTTAATCCACTTATGACCTGCGGAAAACAAATAGAAGAAAGTATGACCTTTCACACAAATTTATCTGGCCCAGAAAGACAAAGAAAAGTTATTGAGCTCTTGAAAAAGGTAGGGATCCCTAATCCAGAGCGAACCTACAAACAATATCCTCATGAATTATCCGGCGGAATGCGGCAGCGTGTCGTAATCGCTATTGCCATTGCATGTGACCCGCAGCTAGTAATAGCGGATGAACCGACCACGGCATTAGATGTTACAATACAAGCCCAAATAATGGATTTACTAAAAGAGCTGCAAAAGCAGACGAAAGCTGGTATTATTCTCATCACCCATGACCTTGGAGTCGTTGCCGAAATGGCAGATCGTGTTGCCGTTATGTATGCAGGAGAAATTGTTGAAATCGCAGACGTAAATACATTATTTAGAAAGCCCTTACATCCCTACACAAGGTCATTATTTAATTCCATTCCATCCTCTACCACATTCAAGGGAAGATTACATGTTATTCAAGGTATTGTACCGTCCTTAAAAAATTTACCAAGAACCGGATGTCGGTTTAAAGACCGGATTGAGTGGGTTGATGTACATAATCATGAAGAGAATCCGGTGTTACGAGAAGTTGAACCAAATCATTTTGTGCGATGCACTTGCTATAAGGACTTTCACTTTCCAGAAAAAAACATGGGAGACGTGAACTATGTCATTTCTTAGGGTCAATAATCTTAAAGTATATTATCCAATTCGTGGCGGTTTTTTCAAAAGAGTGGTTGGTCATGTAAAGGCTGTGGATGATATTAGCTTTGAACTAAAACAGGGAGAAACTTATGGACTGGTGGGTGAATCAGGGTGCGGTAAAACTACAACCGGCAGAACCCTCATCGGACTCATAAAGGCCACTTCAGGGGAAATTCTTTTTGAAAATCAGGATTTAATGAGAATAAGCCGCCGTGATTTTCATCATTATCGACAAGATATTCAAATGATTTTTCAAGACCCTTATTCCTCCTTAAATCCAAGAAAACGGGTGTTGGATATCGTTGCCGAACCGCTGAGAAATTTTGAAAAGCTTTCGCCAACAGAGGAGAGACAAAAGGTACAGTTTTACATAGAAAAAGTTGGTTTAAATCCTGAATCTATCTACAAATATCCGCATGAGTTTTCAGGCGGGCAAAGACAGCGGATTGGGATTGCCCGTGCTTTAACATTAAAGCCAAAGTTAATCATTGCTGATGAGCCTGTCTCGGCTCTCGATGTTTCAGTTCAGGCACAGGTCTTAAATTTTATGCAGGATATTCAGAAGGAGTTTAATCTGACCTATTTATTTATTAGCCATGATTTAGGGATTATTCAACATATGTGTGATCGGATTGGTATTATGTATCGAGGTCAATTCGTTGAGGAAGGAACAAGTAAAGATATATATACAAATCCACAGCATATCTATACAAAGAGATTAATTTCAGCAATTCCAGAAATAAATCCGGAAAACAGAGAAAGGCAAATTAAGATTCGACAACAGATAAACAACGAATATAAAGATTCCTATAATAAATATTTTAATGCTGAGGGTAAAGTTTATACTCTTAAATCTATTTCTAAAACCCATTCAGTTGCACTACCATAGGGAGGGGTTTATATAAATGTTGAAATTTATTTTACGCAGAATCTTGGTAATGATCCCTCAATTAATTATTTTAAGTATACTTATATTTTTGTTGGCGAAAGCAATGCCCGGTGATGCATTAACGGGACAATTAGCAAGTAATCCTAAAATGGATGCCGTGACAATACATGAATTAAAACAGAAATTGGGGTTATTCGATCCCTTATATATTCAATATGGAAGATGGATTAAGGGATTGCTTCATGGGGATTTAGGCTTGTCAGTCATCCATCAAACATCGGTAACCCACCTGCTCGCAGGTAAAATGGGAAATACAATCCTGTTAGGTTTTGCCATAATGGTTTTAAGTTATCTTATTTCCATTCCTCTTGGAATTATCGGAGGCAGATGGACAGATTCTTTGGCGGATAAAATGATTGTTGGTTACAACTATTTAACATTCGCTACACCACTTTTCATTTTTGCGTTATTAGTATTATATATATTTGGTTTTGTGCTTGGATGGTTCCCTACAAGCGGAAGTGTTGATATCCGTGCGGAAGATGGGACATTTGCTTATTATATAAGTAAATTTAACCATCTCATCTTGCCAGCATTTTCAGGTGCGATTGTAAGTACGACTGTAACGATTCAATATTTGCGTAATGAAATCATTGATACAAAAATAAAGGACTTTGTTAAAACGGCGAGAGCAAAAGGGGTTAGTGAATCAAAAGTCTATACGCGTCATATTTTTAGAAATTCACTTCTTCCCATTGCGGCTTTTCTAGGCTATGAAATTGTTTATTTAATAGGCGGTTCAGTCTTTTTGGAATCTATCTATGGATATCCGGGGATTGGACAATTGTTCCTCACCTCCATCATGCAGCGAGATTTCAGTGTCGTCACCGCACTTGTTATGATATCAGGTCTAGCCACCCTAGTGGGTACTTTAGTTTCAGATATCATTTTAAGTGCTGTTGATCCACGAATCAGAATTGAATAAAGGGGAGGGAGCCAATATGAAAGCTGAAATCGTAAATCCTAAGCAGCCAAAGGCGATAAAAAGGCCGAAGAATGGAGTTTTCTTCATTTTATGGCGGGAAATTGTGAAAGATAAACTAGCACTTGGTTCTCTAATCCTATTAGGCCTGATCGTGGTAGGTGTCTATGGTGCATCTCTTTTATTAGACCAAGAAAAAATTGTAACGGTAGATTTGTTATCTATTTATTCACCTCCGTCTTCAGAGCATTGGTTAGGGACCGATTATGGTGGAAGGGATATATTTGGCCAATTAATCATTGGGGCTAAAAACTCCTTTACAATTGGCTTGTGCATTACATTATTAACAGGATGTATCGGTCTTTGTGTCGGATTATGCGCAGGTTATTTCGGAGGCAAAGTCGATAATATCCTCATGCGTATTATTGATTTTTTTCTTATCCTTCCAACCTTAATGCTAGTTATTGTTTTTGTTTCCATAGCGCCAAAATATAATGTTTTTACTTTTATCGTAATTATGAGTTTGTTTTTATGGACAGGTAAAGCTAGGTTAATAAGGTCAAAAACCCTTGCTGAAAGGGAGCTTGATTATGTAAGTGCCTCAAAAACGCTTGGGACGCCTGATTGGAAAATTATTTTCCGGGAAGTTCTGCCTAATTTAAGTTCTATTATTATCGTAAATTTAACTCTAAATCTTGCAGGAAATATTGGAATTGAATCAGGGTTAACGTATTTAGGATTTGGATTACCGGAAAGTACTCCGAGTTTGGGAACTCTTGTTAGTTATGCAACCAATCCGGATGTTCTTGAAAATAAATGGTGGATTTGGTTACCTGCGTCATTACTTATTTTAGTCATGATGTTGAGTATAAATTATATCGGTCAAGCGTTAAAACGTGCAGCCGATGCAAGGCAAAGATTAGGATAAAAAAGGGGGAAAAGAAGGATGATGAGAAAGCATTTTTTCAAGTTTTTTAGTTTACTAGTTGTCTTGGGTATGCTCCTATCAGCATGTTCCAATTCGACTGGAGGCAAAGACAGTGGAAGTAAAAAGCCAACGTCATCAAGTGACAAACCGAAAGAAGATATTAGTACATTCCCTTCAGTCATTAAAAGCGACAAGCCAGTGGTGAAGGACGGGTCACTAACATATGCATTAGTGTACGATACTCCATTCGAAGGTACATTAAACTATGCATATTATACTGGACAACCAGATGCCGAAGTTCTGCAATTCTTCGACATTCCACTATTCTCAACCAATGCAGACTATGAATTTACAAATGATGGTGCTGCTACCTATGAAATGTCCAATGACAATAAAACCATTACTGTAAAAATTAAGGACAATGTTAATTGGTCCGACGGAAAACCGGTAACATCCCAAGACTATGAATATTCATTCTTGGTAATTGGTAACAAGGATTACACAGGTGTGCGTTATGGTGATGCGATCATCCAAAGTATTGTTGGGATGAAAGAATACCACGCAGGCAAATCCAAAAATATTTCGGGGATCAAAATTATCGATGATAAAACCCTATCGATTACCTTTAAAGACGCAAATCCTTCTTTAATAACAGGTCTATGGCCATATGCGATGCCTAAGCATTATATTGGGGATATTCCAATAAAAGACCTTGCAAAGGCAGATAAAATCCATAAAACTCCAATTGGATTTGGTCCATACAAGATTAAAAAGATGGTTCCAGGTGAATCAGTAGAATTCGAGCGTAACGATGATTATTTTGGCGGAAAACCAAAATTAAAAACGATTATTGCAAAAGTTGTCAATCCAAAAGTTATTTTACAGTCACTTAAAAAAGGTGAAGTCGATGTTGCTGATTTTCCAGTAGATCAATACCCTGCAGCTAAGGGAGCTAAGAACTTCCAATTTATCGGTCAAATCGATCTAGCTTATAACTACATTGGCTTTAAATTAGGCCACTGGGATGCTAAAAAAGGCGTAAACGTTATGGATAACCCTAAATTCCAAGACAAACGCTTACGACAAGCGATGGCCTATGCTCTCGATCAGAAATCTGTGGGTGAGAAAATTTATAACGGTTTACGTTTCCCTGCTACATCCTTAATTCCGCCGTCCTTCCCAAGCTGGTATAACAAAGATGCAAATGCCATTGGATATGATCCGGAAAAAGCAAAACAACTATTAGATGAAGCAGGCTATAAAGATACTGATAATGACGGTCTTCGTGAAGATCCAAACGGTAAGAAATTCCACATTAATTTCTTATCGATGAGTGGCGGTGACACAGCTGAACCACTTGCAAAATTCTATATGCAAAGCTGGAAAAATGTTGGGCTAGATGTTTCCCTTGTAGATGGCCGCTTGGCAGAATTTAACTCTTTCTACAAAATGGTTGAAGAAGATAACAAGAAAGTTGACATTTATGCTGGTGCATGGGGAACAGGGACAGACGTTGACCCATATGGTTTATACGGTAAAGATGTTCCGTTTAACTACTCTCGCTTTGTAAGTGAGAAAAACGATCAATTATTAGCAGACGGTCATTCCGTAAAAGCATTTGACCATGACTATCGTAAAAAAGTTTACGATGAGTGGCAAGCATTTATGAATGATGAAATGCCTGTTATTCCAACACTATTCCGTTCTACAATTTCAGGAGTTAACAATCGTGTAACATCATTAACTGCCAATTATACAGCTGACCCATATGTTTGGGCTAAAGTTGGTGTTACAAGCGAAACCCCTGAAGTAGAATAATAAAGTAAAAAGAGGTAGTCACTTTGGTGATTATCTCTTTTTTTGTATTGAAATGAAAGCATCACCTGCTGCTTAAAGATTCATCAATATTAGTAATAAAAGTTAATTATGGAGCAAAACATATATAAAGGAATAATTTAACTAAGGTCTGCCCATACTGATTGACAAACAGTTTCTTGAAGTGAGGGGTTGTACAATGTTGTATCTTCATGATGTTTGGGTGAATTGGTTTGAAGGTGAAGAAAACGGGTATAATGTATGCCACTTTCATGAATGGCGCAAGGATGATGGAGTCGAACTTTTGGATCAAGTTCCACTCTTAAAGATTGAACCGATTTTATTTAACTATATTGAGAATGATTTAGCAGAATTACCTCAACAACTCCTAGATGATATTTATCAAAAAGCATATTTACGAAAAAACCATGAGCGAATTCAGCTTGATTATTGTTTTGTTGTAACGGATGGGGTAGGTATTTTAGCAATTGATACGATTGGCTATACCATTCCAATCCGAAAAAGCAGGTTAATTCCAAGGCAAGAACAGCTTGTATATGAGATGATTGAAACGAATGAGGCAAATGTTTATCACTTTTATCAGCCTAGCGAAATGAAAGATCATCATATTTTGTCGCCTGAGCCAGAATTAATGCGTGGCCTAACAAGAAAGGAACGCCAATTAAAGCAGTTATTATTTATGGCCCTTGACCAATTACACTCTTCAAATAATGAAGCAGAAGTTCGTTATTGGTATACCGAATGGTGTCCGGAACGATACGCCGCCATCCAGGAAATGAATGTTGAGGATGTATGGGAGCAATTATTTGAGGAAACAAAATACGGATGGGGCAAGAGGCATGTAACATTTTGTGAGAATATAATTAAAGGGCAGCCATTTTTTGAAAAGTTATGGGAAATGGAGCATGGTCCAAAGGTAAATTAAAAGCCTGACCCAAAAGGTAGTCACTACCTTTATGGGTCAGGCTCTTATTATTTGGGTTCTACCTTCTCTGACCTCTTCCAAGGCCCATTGCATTTTCCATTCTATTGAGTGTTTCCGAGGCAATTTTATTCGCTTTTTCTGCACCACGGTCTAAGATATCATCAAGTTCCTTTGATTCAATGAGTTGATTGTATCTTTCTTGAATCGGTTTAATAACATTGATTACTACCTGAGCTAAATCTCCTTTAAATTCACCGTACCCTTTGCCACTATACATTTCTTCAATTTCAGAAATCGATTTACCGTCTAGAATTGAGTAAATAGACAATAAATTAGATATTCCTGGTTTGTTTTCTTTATCAAATTTAACTATGCCCTCAGAATCTGTTACAGCGCTTTTAATTTTTTTCTCAATTTGCTTCAGGTCATCGAGAGGGGTGATAAAAGCTTTCTTATTCGGATCGGATTTACTCATTTTTTTGGTAGGTTCTTGAAGTGACATAATTCTCGCGCCGACTTTCGGAAGACTTATATCAGGAATAGTAAGAACCTCCCCGTATTTCTTATTAAATCTCTCTGCAAGATCACGGGTTAATTCCAGATGTTGTTTTTGATCTTCACCGACTGGGACAAGGTCTGTGTTATACAATAAAATGTCAGCAGCCATAAGTGGCGGATAGGTCAATAAACTTGCAGATACGGCTTCTTTTCCAGCAGACTTATCCTTAAATTGTGTCATTCTTTCCAATTCACCAATATAGGAAATACATTGCATCAACCACCCGGCTTGAGCATGCGCAGGAACTTCTGATTGAATAAAGAGCGTTGCTTTTTCTGGATCGATACCGACTGCGATGTACAGTGCAGCAAGACTTCTGATATTTTTTCTTAAAACTTGCGGGTCTTGAGGGACGGTTATGGCATGCTGATCAACGATACAAAAGAAGCAATTATATTCATTTTGCAGTTCTACAAATTGTTTCATTGCTCCAATATAGTTGCCAAGTGTAATAGTTCCGCTTGGTTGGATGCCAGAAAAAATGGTTTTCATGGTATTTTTTCCTCCTGCTAATAAGCATTTAAATAAAAAAACCATTCGTCACCTAATCCATATAGGGAAGAATGGTTCAACGCTTTTAGTGACTATTTATAATCATATTATAATGAAATGAATAATCGTAATCAAGTCCGTTAAACATAATAGAAGCCAAGGGCGATTAACATAAGAAAGCCGGTAATGATTCCATGGAAAACAAAAGGCTTTTGATTGATTGTCACCATTTCAGAAAGAGAGGGAATTTCGGCAAGACTTCTTTTTTCCTTTCCTCTTGTTGCAGCAAAGTTAAATGACTTAGCTATAGCGTCAAAAAAACCAGTTTTAACAGTAAATAATAATAAAGAAAACAGAAGTAAGGCAAATGAAATGTAAAAAGATATATTGATATAACTTAACAAAGAAATCTTTCGGTAAAAAATGAGTGATAGGAAAATAATTAACAACTGAAAACCCACAGAAATTATCAGAGTATTTTTAAAACGAAAGTTCATTTCTAATCCTCCAAAACCTTGATTTATAAGGAAAAGTATTTTAAATATTATACAAAAAATCAGTGCGAGAGTAAATGATAACATAGGTTCCAGTAACCCAAATGTTTAAAATGTTATGAAAATGTAAATTAATTTTCAAAAAGTAATGTACAATTAGTTGAAAAAATGTATAATAGGGAATGTAGTAATTTTTCAGAATAATAGAAAAGGGAGGTCTACTAGTGAAGAAATCAAAACTTTCACTACTTTTAGTTTTATCACTAGTTCTTAGCATGTTCTTAGCAGCTTGTTCTGGTGGAAAAGACACTGGAAAAGAAAAGGACAATGGTGGTACTTCTAATGGTAAAGCACCTGAACAAGTACTAAATGTTTTAGAGTCAGCAGAAGTTCCAACAATGGATAGTGTTATGGCTCAAGACGTTATGAGTTTCACCATGTTAAATGCAACAAACGAAGGATTATATCGTTTAGACCCAGATCAAAAGGTAATCGAGGGTGTTGCAGACGGTAAACCTGTTGCGAATGCTGATGGAACCGTTTACACGATTAAGTTGAAAAAGGATCAAAAATGGTCAAACGGTGATCCTGTAACTGCTAATGACTTTGTATTTGCATGGAGACGTGCAATTGATCCTAAAACTGCTTCTCCATATGGTCCATATTTCATGGAAGGCAAAATCAAAAATGCTAGCGATATCGTAGCTAAGAAAAAACCTGCAACTGATTTAGGAATTAAAGCTGTGGATGACTATACTCTAGAAATTTCCTTAGAGCAGCCAATTCCTTTCTTTGAGTCATATATTACGTTCCAATTATTCTATCCACAAAATGAAAAGTATGTTAAGTCTCAAGGTAAAGATTATGCGAAGGATGCTTCCCACATTCTTTATAATGGTCCATTCAAAATGACTAAATGGGATGGCCCACAGGCAACTGAATGGGTACTAGAGAAAAACGATACTTATTGGAATGCAAATACAGTTTCTTTAAAGAAAATCAACTTTAACGTACAAAAAGACGGGCAGGCATCGGCCAATGCTTTTGAAGCTGGCGAAGCAGACATTACACCAAAACTTGCACAACCAGCAATCATTCAACAATATGAAGGTTCAAAAAATCTTCTTCGTTACACTGAACCATCCATTTTCTGGTTGAAGTTTAATGAGAAAAACCCAGCATTAGCAAATGCTAATATCCGTAAAGCTATTGCTTTAGCAATTGACAAAAAAGCTTTAACTGATGATGTTTTAGCAAATGGTTCAATTCCTGCTAACTTTATCGTTGCGAAAGATTTCGCGTTCAATAATGGTAAAGACTTCCGTGCTGATACTGGCGAATATTTAAAATCAGATAAAGCAAAAGCAAAAGAATTATGGACAAAAGGTTTATCTGAAATCGGTAAGAAGGAAGTAACATTCAATTATGTTGGTCAAGATACTGCAGCTGCAAAGGATACTGATGCATTTATCAAAGACCAATTAGAGAAAACTTTACCAGGAATTAAAGTTGAACTTCACAACATTCCATTTGCTACAAAACTTGATAGAGAAGATAAACAACAATATGATATTCTTTTCAGTGGTTGGGGTCCTGACTATGCTGACCCAATGACTTACATGGATTTATGGCCATCAACTAGCGGCCAACAGCATATGAGCTATAAAAATCCAAAAGTTGATCAGTTAGTCAAAGATGCAGCAACTACTTTAGCTACTAAACCTGATGAGCGTTGGAAAGCATTACAAGAAGCTGAAAAAATTGTGTTAGAAGATGATGCTGCTCTAGCACCTCTATACCAACGTTCTGCTAACTTGTTAGTTGCTGATAAAGTTAAAGGTTTAGCACACCATGGATTTGGTCCTGATTATAGCTATCAATGGATTAAAATTGTTAAGTAGTAATTGGTAAGTAAACGTATATAAAAGAGAGTATATTAAGGTATACTCTCTTTTTACCTGTATAAGAATTGTCGAAAAATGATGAATCTTCAATCAAATAGGAGGTGGAGGCATGGCGAAGTACATTTTACAACGTGTAATATACATGATTCTTACATTGTTTATCGTTGTCTCAGTTACATTCTTCTTAATGAAGTTAGTTCCTGGTACTCCGTTTAGTAATGCTGGAAAACTCACACACGAACAATTAGCAATTATGCAAGAGAAATACCACTTAACTGACCCAGTACCTGTTCAATATGCTAATTACTTAAAGAACATGGTCCAAGGTGATTTAGGAATCTCCTTTCAATTCAATAATACCCCTGTTACCAAACTTCTAGCAATTCGTATCGGACCTTCAGCAACATTAGGTTTAGAGGCAATGGTATTTGGCTCTATTTTTGGGATTTTATTGGGAGTTATTGCCGCGTTAAAACAAAATACTTGGGTGGACTATAGTGCGACCTTTATTGCAGTTGCGGGGAAATCGATACCAAGCTTTATATTTGCCGGACTACTTCAGTATTATGTTGCGGTAAAATTAGAATGGTTTCCAGTAATGTTTTGGCGGGGAGCAGAGTATACCATTCTGCCAACCATTGCCTTGGCAATGTTTCCAATTTCGATTGCTGCCCGTTTCATGCGTACAGAGCTAATTGATGTATTAGGATCGGATTACATTACTTTAGCGAAGGCGAAGGGAGCAAGCTATTTTCAAATTAGCGTAAAGCACGCATTAAGAAATGCTTTAATCCCTGTTATCACTGTTTTAGGACCTTTGGCAGTTAGCTTAATGACAGGTTCACTTGTCATTGAGGAGATTTTTGCTATCCCAGGTCTAGGAGAACAATTTGTTAAGGCCATTACCGTAAATGATTATCCGGTTATTATGGGAACAACTATTCTTTTTGCTGCCGCATTCGTAGTGATTATTTTAGTGGTGGATATTCTGTATGGAATTATTGACCCAAGGATTCGAATTTCAGGGGGGCGATCTAAATGATTACCAATCATGAAAAAATTTCACAAGAGTTATTTGAGCCCGCCCATGTGGATGTATCTAAAAGCGAGAAAATTGCAAAGCCAAGTTTGACTTTTTGGCAGGATTCATGGTTAAGGGTCCGAAAAAATAAAGGTGCAGTGATTAGTTTAATTGTGACTGTATTATTAATTATCATGGCATTTGTTGGGCCATTAATCACACCGTATGCGTATGATTTCCAAAATACTAAACATGCTAATTTACCACCAAGGATTCAAGGTTTAGAAAATATTCACTGGCTTCCATTTGATGGTACATTGAAAAATAGACAGGGCGTAGAATTACATCCTTATGAAACAAGAAATGTTAAAGAATATTATTGGTTTGGTACGGATGGATTAGGACGAGATTTGTTTGCTAGGGTTTGGAAGGGCACTCAAATTTCTTTATTAATTGCTTTTTTTGCAGCTTTAATTGATATGCTAATCGGGGTTACCTATGGGGCGATTTCGGGTTACATCGGTGGAAAAACGGATAGTATTATGCAACGTATTGTCGAAATCATTATGGGAATTCCAAACCTTATCGTCGTTGTCCTGATGATTCTCGTTTTAAAAGCAGGGATTATCCCGATTATCTTAGCCTTAAGTATCACCGGTTGGGTAAGTATGTCGCGTGTTGTACGTGCGCAGGTTCTTAAATATAAAAATATGGAGTACGTATTGGCAGCTAAAACATTAGGGGCATCAGATTCAACTATTGTCTTTAAACATATGATTCCAAATATGTTTGGTGTCATCATCATAAATACAATGTTTTCGATTCCGAATGCGATTTTCTTTGAAGCATTTTTAAGCTTCATCGGATTAGGTTTGCAGGACCCTCACGCTTCATTAGGTACATTGATCAATGATGGATTTAGGGGAATGATAGCGTTTCCATATCAGATGATAATTCCAGCTATTATGATCTCCCTTATTATGATAGCATTTAACTTAATTGCAGACGGTCTTAGAGATGCTCTAGATCCAAAAATGCGTGATTAGAAGGCAGGTGAATGGTAGTGGAGAAAGTTTTAGAGGTAAAAGATTTAAATATATCCTTCCACACCTTTGCAGGGGAAGTTCAAGCAATACGAGGTGTGAGCTTTGATTTATATAAGGGAGAAACGCTGGCAATTGTTGGGGAATCGGGTTCCGGAAAATCTGTTACAACAAAATCAATTATGCGTCTCCTTCCTGAACATAATTCAGAAATTAAAAAAGGTGAGATCCTTTTTGGTGGTAAGGACTTAACCAAACTTAAAGATAAAGAGATGCAAAAAATCCGGGGTCATGATATTTCCATGATCTTTCAAGACCCAATGACTTCATTAAATCCGACAATGAAAATTGGCAATCAAATTATGGAACCTCTGATTAAGCATCAAAATATGAGCAAACATGATGCAAGAGCGAGAGCCATTGATTTACTAAAGCTAGTTGGGATTCCTAAGCCGGAAATCCGTATCAATCAATATCCTCACCAATTTTCCGGTGGGATGAGACAAAGGGTCGTAATTGCGATTGCCTTAGCATGTAATCCAAAAGTTTTAATTGCAGATGAACCTACAACTGCCTTGGATGTGACCATTCAAGCACAAATATTAGAATTGATGAAGGATTTGCAAAAGAAAATTGATACTTCGATCATTTTTATTACACATGACCTCGGTGTAGTTGCAAATGTAGCGGACCGTGTTGCGGTAATGTATGGTGGGAAGATTGTCGAAATTGGTACAGCAGATGAGATTTTCTATAATCCCAAACATCCTTATACATGGGGATTAATCAGTTCAATGCCGGATATGGATACGGATGATGAAGAATTGTATTCTATACCGGGAACACCACCTGATTTATTAGAGCCGCCAAAAGGGGATGCATTTGCACCGCGTAATCCTTATGCGATGAAAATCGATTTAGAGCAAGAGCCGCCATTCTTTAAGGTGTCTGACACTCATTATGCAGCAACTTGGCTATTACATCCAGATGCTCCTAAAGTTGAACCACCGGAAGCTGTAAAAAGACGTCAGCGTCAATTCCCTGAAATGAAGGAGGGAAAGTAAATGGCTCAAAATGAAAAATTACTTGAGATTAAAAACTTAAAACAATATTTTAATGTTGGAAAAGTAAATGAAGTTCGTGCAGTCGATAATGTTTCCTTTGATATTTATAAAGGGGAAGTATTAGGGTTAGTTGGGGAGTCTGGCTGTGGAAAATCTACAACCGGCCGGACCATTATCCGATTATATAATGCTACCGGCGGGGAAGTATTGTATGATGGTGAAAATGTCCATGGG
Source organism: Bacillus salipaludis (assembly GCF_030938565.1). GTDB lineage: Bacteria > Bacillota > Bacilli > Bacillales > Cytobacillaceae > Neobacillus > Neobacillus salipaludis_A. The sequence goes on from NZ_JAVGVR010000001.1 coordinate 1,875,632, forward strand.
AAAAAGTCGAAAAGTGAATTAAAAGCTTTTAACCGTAAAATGCAAATGATTTTCCAAGACCCACATGCATCATTAAATCCAAGATTAAAAGTTGCCGATATTATTGCCGAAGGAATTGACATCCATGGTCTTGCTAAATCAAAACAAGAGCGTATGGAACGTGTGTATCAGCTATTAGAAACAGTTGGGTTAAATAGAGAACATGCAAATAGATATCCTCATGAATTTAGCGGTGGTCAGCGTCAACGGATTGGAATAGCTCGTGCACTAGCGGTCGAGCCGGAATTCATTATTGCCGACGAACCAATTTCTGCCCTGGATGTATCCATTCAAGCACAGGTTGTAAATCTAATGAAGAAACTGCAACATGAAAAGGGCTTAACTTACCTTTTCATCGCGCATGATCTTTCCATGGTAAAATACATCAGTGATCGAATTGGAGTTATGTATTTTGGTAAAATGGTTGAGCTTGCTCCAGCTGATGAATTGTATAAAAACCCACTTCATCCTTATACTCAATCATTGTTATCAGCAATTCCTGCACCAGACCCAATTAGTGAGCGGATGAGAAAACGGAAATCCTATGATCCGGCAAGCCATCATTATAATGAAAATGATAAGATTGAATTCCGTGAAGTAACTCCAGGACATTTTGTCCTTTGCTCAGAAAAAGAGTTTGCTCAATTTAAAGCTTCAAAATAACCAATAAAAAACGATCTCATTTGAGATCGTTTTTTATTGGTTATTTATTTCCGCCAACTTGTTTCCAGTTTGTTTGATATTTTGAAACACGGTCGGTAAATTCAGTTCGTTTCTTTCCTCCGAAAACTCTTTCACCAACACCATTTGTTATGACACCCATTAATGCTGTAATGCCCACAACAAGAACGGCTACAATGGTTAAATCTGCTATGTAACCACCAATCATCGTTAACCCTCCATTTTTATTTCAAATGTCAGCATGATGAATGCTTTTGAATATCCCCTATTTATATTTTAAAAGAACTTAGGGGGAATTAAAAGACATTCTTCATTATTTCCTTAAGAATTGGGGGAATTTTTGTGACTATTTCACAGCTTGATGTATGCGTTTTCATTCTTCCTCATTTAATTGAGAATATAAATTTAATAAAAGGTTAAGAAATACTTAAGAATAATCTGCTAGAATAACAAGCAGTAAGAGAGGGAAATAATATTTTTTTAAACCTACAAAAACTGCAAAAAGTAAACGAATAATTTTACAGTAAATCTCAAAGTATTACAAAATTTTAACGAAAAAAATGGATAAACCATGAAACTTTTTACGTGAATATTCGTCTAATATATTGTAGTTTAAAAAAATTCTTTAAGTTTTGGCCCTATGAGAATTTTTGAAAAAAGGATACCTTTTTCAGAATCAGTGGTGTATAATTGGTGATATAAATTACTTGTTTATAATTATTTTAATTAGGGTATAAGTTATTAAACAGATTTTCGTTTTTCTTATAAACAGACAGTTAAATAAAGAGGAGTGTGAAGACGAATGGTAACACTATACACTTCACCAAGTTGCACATCATGCAGGAAAGCAAAATCATGGCTGGAAGAACATGAGATTCCTTACAAGGAAAGAAATATTTTCTCAGAGCCCTTATCTATTGAAGAGATTAAAGAAATACTTCGTATGACTGAAGATGGGACAGATGAAATTATTTCCACTCGCTCCAAGACATTTCAAAAATTGGATGTAAATTTAGATACCATGCCCCTTCAGAATTTATTCGAATTAATTAAGGAAAATCCAGGACTATTACGCCGTCCAATCATTATTGATGAGAAGCGTTTACAAGTCGGTTATAATGAAGATGAAATTCGCCGGTTCTTACCAAGAAGAGTGAGAACATTCCAATTGCGTGAAGCACAGCGAATGGTAAATTAAAAGTCAAGACCTTCTGAAAGCAGAAGGTCTTTTTCTTTGTTGCAAATAATATTTCTTTGAATTCGAGAATTGTCCAGCTCCAGCGCCTAGCCCCTCGTGGTTGCTTTGGTCCTGACAATGAAGTCAAAGAACGACTTCACCGTCAGGACCTCCAGCACTTGTCGGGGCTGACCACTAAGGAAAGCTCCTTTGAATAATCATCGCAGGAACAAGCTGTGCTTGTTCCGAAGGCGCTTCCGCTTTTCCGTTTCATTTGTGATTTTAAAGGCATTTTGGTACAATAAAATGAATATCTAATAATAAGTGAATCTTCCGTTTGTATATTTTAAGTGCCAACTAATGCTGGAAAATAGGCGTATTGATGGTTTTTGATTATTTGATTAATTTTATTTCCCTTATTGCTGCTTTTGTCATAAAATAAAAGTACAAGGATTTATGTCCTTTTTTTAACAAATCTCACTAATAATAGTCCTTTCTAAATTGGGTAAATGCTTTTGGCACTGTCTGCTTGGGGGTATTTAGTCCCTTCAATATGGAAAACGGAAGGGAGAGGTAAAAATGGAGATTGAAAGAATAAATGAGAATACTGTAAAGTTCTACATTTCATATGGTGATATAGAAGACAGAGGTTTTGACCGGGAGGAAATTTGGTACAATCGTGAGCGCAGTGAAGAACTTTTCTGGGAAATGATGGATGAGGTTCATCAGGAAGAAGAGTTTGTTGTGGAAGGTCCACTTTGGATCCAAGTTCAGGCATTGGAAAAAGGCTTAGAAATTCTTGTTACCAAAGCCCAGCTTTCTAAAGATGGCCAAAAATTTGAACTGCCAATTCCGGGTGATAAGGTAAAGGATATACCGGTTGATGAGAATATTGAAGATATTCTTGATCAACATTTCAATCCAAAGCATGAGGTCGAGGAAGACTATTTGCTTGATGAAGATCCCCTTGAATTTATGCTTGCCTTTAAGGATTTTGAGGATGTTATTATGTTATCGAAACGCGAGGGTCTCGATGAATTAAAAACGACTCTTTATCATTTTGAAGGAAGATATTATCTCTACACCGAATTTCTAGAGGATGTATTTGAGGAAGATGAAATAGATGATATCTTAAGTATTCTTTTGGAATACGGTACTGAAACACAAGTGACCATACATCGTGTTCAGGAATACGGAAAAGAAATAATTTCTGAAAATGTGTTTTCTGAAATTAGAAAGCATTTTCACTAAAATTAGAGCCGATTTCACTATTGAAATCGGTATTTTTTAGTATTAATTTACTTTAAAGTGCAGGTGAGGACACTGAAAAACACTGTTAGGGTCGTTCTATTTGTTATAATCATATCCGTACTTATGTTGATCTTTAAAGATCATATTAAGGGTGGTCTTTTCGGGGTATTTAGCCTATTTATTTCCTTGTCCGTTATTTTCATTGGATTTGTGATTTTCCTTGAGAATCGTCACCCCACGCAAACGATTACCTGGCTGGTTGTTTTAGGCGGGTTTCCGCTTGTTGGATTTATTTTTTATCTTCTTTTCGGGCGGAATTATCGAAAGGAGAAAATGTTCCGTAAAAAGTATTTTCTAGATAAACAAGCCTTTTTGAATGTGGAAGGTGAAAATGATCCACGAAGCAGGGAAAAGTTAAGTTTAATGAGAGAACATCAAGGGAAATTATTCAGTTTGGCGCAAAAGCTTGGGAACAGTCCCATATCTTTTGATACCTCGACCAAAATTTTAACCAATGGTGAAGAAACATTCCAACATATTTTAGAAGAACTAAAAAGAGCTAAACATCATATCCATCTTGAATATTATATTGTTCGTAATGATGCTATTGGACAAGAAATTAAAGAGATATTAGTAGAAAAAGCCATGCAGGGGGTCAAGGTTCGTTTCCTTTTTGATGCGGTCGGCTCCTGGCAATTGTCTAAGAAGTATATTGCAGATTTGAGAAATGCAGGAATTGAAACAGTTTCTTTTGGTCCGGTAAAACTTCCATTTTTAAATAATAAATTCAACTTTCGTAACCATCGAAAGATTATTGTAATAGACGGTACTATTGGGTTTGTAGGCGGCTTAAATATTGGCGATGAATATTTAGGAAGAGTGAAAAGTATCGGATTTTGGCGTGATACTCATTTAATGGTAAAGGGAGAAGCCGTAAGGACCCTTCAGTTAATTTTTTTACAGGATTGGTATTATATGACCAACCATAGTTTTTTAACTGCCGAATATTTATCCCCGCAACTTGATAATAAGAGCCACGGTGGGGTTCAACTAATTGCAGGAGGACCTGATAATGAATGGAGTGTGATTAAAAATATCTTTTTTTCAATGATTGCTTCAGCTGAAAAATCGGTTTGGATTGCATCCCCTTATTTTATTCCTGATGAAGACATTTTTTCGGCTATCAAGGTGGCTGCTTTAAGCGGGATTGATGTTCGGCTCTTGGTGCCGAACCGCCCGGATAAACGAATCGTTTTTCATGCTTCACGTTCCTATTTTCCAGAACTCTTGGAAGCAGGGGTGAAGGTGTATGAATATGAACGTGGTTTCATGCACAGCAAAATTATCATTGTAGATGAAGAACTCGCTTCGATTGGAACAGCCAATATGGATATGCGGAGTTTTCATTTGAATTTTGAAGTTAATGCCTTTTTGTTTCGAACGAAAAGTGCACAAAAGCTGGTGGATGAATATGAAAATGATTTAAAATTTGCCAAGCAGCTTGAACTTAAAACGTTCCAAAAAAGACATTTGGGCCTGCGGTTATTGGAATCAACAGCAAGGCTGATGTCCCCATTACTATAACAAAGCAATCGGCAATTGGCTGATTGCTTTTTTCTGCAAAAAAAGGACTTTTAAATAATCAATCGAATTATTATAGGTGGAGGTGAATGGCATGCTAACAGCAAGCACAAAAAATGGTCAAAAAATATGTCTGGGCTATAACTACAAAAAAGAAACGCTATTATACTTTAGAAGGAGGGAAGAATTCTTCTGTCCAGTTTGTGGTGAAAGAGTTTTACTAAAGCTGGGCGATCAGAGAATGTATCATTTCTCTCATATAAAGGGGGGAGAATGCAGGAACTCCTATGAAAATGAGTCGGTTTATCATATGGAAGGAAAACTTCAGCTCTATCATTGGCTGTTACGTCAAAAAATCCCTGCGGTCCTTGAATATTATGATAAGAAAATCCAGCAGCGGCCCGATATAAAGTTTACTTACGAAAATCAAAAATATGCTTTAGAGTTTCAATGCTCCCCAATCTCTGAAGAAATCTTTTTGAAAAGAACAAGAAGCTATGTTGATGCAGGATATGTTCCACTCTGGATTTTGGGGAACGAACAAATCCATCAAAAGAAGAAAAGTATTCTCTCACTTTCAAATTTCCACTATTTATTTATACAACAGACAGTAGAAGGTAGTTATTACTTGCCCTCCTATTGCCCCGAAAAAAAGCACTTTCACCTACTTGATTCAATTGTCTCTTATTCCATAAAAAATGCCTTTATACAAAACCGCTTTTATCCCATTAGTAATGTAGAAATTAATTGTCTTTTGAATCCGGAATGTCTGGGTCAAATTAATCTTTCAAATTGGAATTTTGAATTAGAGAAAGCCAATATGAATTGGGCGCTTCACCCAAATTCGAGGCAAAACTCCTTCCTTCATGAGATATATCAGCATAATCTTAATCTTTTTCTATTACCTCCTGAAATTGGTCTCCCAGTTCACTCTTCATTATTGATTCAAACTTCACCAATCATTTGGCAAACCTATGTGTATCTTGATATCTTGACTCAAAAACATCCAATGGACATATTTACGGTTCAAGAAGTAGAAAGGAGTTTTTATAAGAGAATAGGGAGAAAGGAAATTATCATCCGTGACCTCCCGTTAATCAAGCACATTCATCCTTTTAGTGCAGTGATGGAATATCTTTTCATGCTAGAAAAATTTGGGATTATGACTCAAAAGGGAAAAGCTGCTTTTCAACTAAACAGGAATATCCCCTTTCCACAATCAAATCGTGAAAGGGAAGATCGAAAGAAGGTATTTTTTCAAAAATATCAGCGAATGATTTCAAAACGATAAATGAAATATTAATGAAGGGCATAATAATAGAGAATGAAGGAATTTGGAAGGAAAAGGAGAAATATTATAGTGGGTTCTTTTGGTAATTTGGAAATTAGAATGGAGGATGAAAGATGGCAAATGAAACTGCAGTTAAAACGCTGCCGGCTAGAAGTGAAATCCCTGTTGAAGAAACCTGGAAATTAGAAGATATATTTGCAAATGATGAGGCATGGGAAAAGGAATTCCAGGAGGTAAAAAGCCAAGTCCCTGGGGCAAAACAATTTGAAGGAAAGCTTGGAGAGAGTGCGGAAACTCTATTTAAAGCCCTTCAGTATCAGGATCAACTTCTTGAAAGACTCGGAAAGCTCTATGCCTATTCCCATATGAGATATGATCAAGATACAACGAATTCATTTTATCAAGGCTTAGATGATCGGATGAAAAACCTTTACGCTCAAGCGGGTAGTTCACTTGCTTTTATTGTTCCAGAACTATTATTGATTGATGAAAGTAAACTTAAAGGTTTTTTAACGGAGAAGCCTGAGTTAAAGCTTTACGAGCATGCAATTGAGGAAATTAATCTGCAAAGGCCGCATGTTCTTTCAGCTGAACAAGAGGCATTGTTAGCCGAAGCGGGCGAGGTGATGGATGCTTCGAGCAATACATTTGGGATGCTAAACAATGCTGATTTGGCGTTTTCATCCATTAAAGATGAAAATGGGGAAGAGGTAGAAATTACCCATGGCCGCTACATACGATTCTTAGAGAGCACTGACCAACGCGTCCGCCGGGATGCTTTTAAAGCGGTGTATGAAACCTATGGTAATTTCCGTAATACATTCGCAAGCACTCTTAGTGGTAATGTGAAGAAGGATAATTTTAATGCAAGAATTAGAAAGTATGAATCAGCAAGGCAGGCAGCATTAGCAGCCAATAATATCCCCGAAAGTGTGTATGATAATTTGGTTAAAGCAGTAAACGAAAACTTGCATTTATTACAGCGATATATAAAGCTGCGCAAGAAGGTTCTAGGACTTAATGAACTGCATATGTACGATTTATATACACCTCTTGTAAAAGATGTAAAAATGGAGATTAAATATGAGGAAGCAAAGGATATTGTTCTAAAAGGATTAGCACCATTAGGGGAAGAATATGCTAAAGTTTTAAAAGAAGGCTTTGAAAACCGCTGGGTAGATGTTCACGAAAATAAAGGGAAACGAAGCGGCGCGTACTCTTCTGGCTCCTATGGCACCAATCCCTATATCCTCTTGAACTGGCAGGATAATGTGAACAATCTGTTCACACTTGCGCATGAGTTAGGACATTCCGTGCATAGTTACTATACACGTAAATCACAGGCCTATCCTTATGGGAACTATTCAATATTTGTTGCCGAAGTGGCATCGACCTGTAATGAAGCATTGTTAAACGATTATTTATTAAAGACCATTGATGATGAACAGAAACGGATTTACTTATTAAACCATTACTTAGAAGGATTTAGAGGAACTGTGTTCCGGCAAACCATGTTTGCAGAATTTGAACACCTTATCCATCAAAAACTTCAAAATAACGAGGCGTTAACGGCTGAATTATTGACAAAAGAATACTATGAGCTAAACAAAAAGTATTTTGGAGAAGAGGATATTGTCATTGATGAAGAAATAGGCTTAGAATGGTCAAGAATCCCTCATTTCTATTACAATTATTATGTTTATCAATATGCCACTGGATTTAGTGCGGCAACCGCATTAAGTAAGCAAATTCTAGAAGAAGGGGAGCCTGCCGTGAAGCGCTATATAGGGTTCCTTAGTGCAGGAAGCTCTGATTACCCAATTGAAGTCCTTAAAAAGGCAGGAGTAGACATGACCAGCTCCCAGCCAATTAAAGATGCCTGCAAGGTATTTGAAGAAAAGCTAAACGAGCTTGAACAGCTGTTATCATGAGAAAAGGGATGGCGCTTAAAAATGCGTCATCCCTTTTTAAAACCCGCGAAATCGTTTCCTTTCATTTACGAAGAATAAAATGGTGAAAATGGATAGGAACAACAGGGGGATGCTGATCCATAATGGGAAAATTTTAAGCAGTGCAAGCAAATGAAGAAAAAAGGCAAGGATAAAAAAAAGAATCAGGAAGAAAATAGGGAGCTTCTTCAACGGAAATTCCACCTACTTTTGCTTTATCTCACTATTAGTCTATTGTCCAATTCGAAAAAATATGACTTTTTGACAATATTGTGAAATAAAGCACAAAGTCATTGTTTAAGGTACAACACCATGATATAGTTAACTCGTGAAGTTGATCACAACAAACATAAACCCCTTTGTTTGACCGTGAAAGATTTCTCCCATCCCCTTTTGTTCGTATTAGTAAAAGACCTTGCAGAACCGGAGCTGCAAGGTCTTTTCGTTAGGTTGTTTTCGGATTGATTGTGTTTTTCGAACAAAATTAATGTTAAACGTTTCTCCCTACGGCTTCCAGTTTGGACTTGATTGCCCCATGTCTTCGCTAAAGCTGTCCGGAAATTCTCTAAATGGAACATTTTTTAGACCAAGAGCAACAAAGTTTACGAAAAGAGCTTTTCGTTAAGAAGATATCCACAAAAAAAGGGTGGATTCCTTCACCCTTTTATTCTTCAATATATCGCCAAAATGTCCCGTATTTAGCTGGTATTTGTTCAACTACCTGTTTTAAAAGTAATTTTTTCATTTCTTTTTCCACCTGGGAAATCGTCATATTGTAGACGACTGCAATTTCCTTTGAAGCGACAAATCGAAAAAACTTTAGAAACGTCTCAAGATGCGGCGGCGGTGATTGAACGGGCCGTTCTGAGAGCATTTCCTCCAAGATTTGTACATAAATCTCATATGGATAGGTTCCGGTTATTTTAATCCCTTCGTCTTCAACATTTTCATTAAAGAAAACAAGCGTTGGAATTTCATGAACATCCATTTCAGAGGTTATTTTTAAATCGCATTGAAATGCTTTGGCCGCACTCTCGGAATGGAGGTCCGTACTAAACTCCTCAATATCTAATCCTACATCCCCGGCACAATCATTTAATACTTCTAAATCAGAAATATTTTTTTTATCCAAAAATAAAACTTCCTGCAGTTTACGGAGGAAACGGATTCCTGCTCGTCTTCCTTGGAGCTCGGCTGCTTTAATGGCAATAGAGACTATATGCGGGGAGTCAACCGGGTTTTCATACCAAAGACTTGAATCGCAGGACATTCCCGATCTGCTTGCTGTCTTTTCCCATAGCTCCACGATATTTTCATAATTCTTTTTTTTACTTAAATTTAAATTGGCCAGCCTGCCGCTTAGGACATGTTTAATGGAAAAATAGCGGCCATATTCAATATGAAGCTTTTTAAGTATCGGTTCAAGCGCCCAGCAAGAGGGACATAAAGGGTCAATAAACATGTAAATTTCAACAGGCTTTTTTTCACTTTTTCCACATTGCTTTTTTGAACTTGTATGTCCAATTCTGCTCACTGTAATTCACCAGTTTCCTGCGTATCTGGTGTGTTTATCATATGTTGTGCAGTAAGATGAAGCCTAGCGTAAAATTCATCACGTAATGGTCCTTCCAAACCAACTTTATTCATCGCCTGTCTCATACAGGACAACCATGCTTCCGCCCGCGTCGGGGTTACTGGAAAGGGTAAATGGCGAGCGCGCATCATAGGATGTCCGTGTTCATCTGTATATAATGGTGGTCCACCTAAATATTGTGTAAGAAACTGCTTTTGTTTTCGAGCAATTTCAGTAAAAGAATTAGGGAAGATTGGTGCAAGGTCAGGATGTTGTGCAACCAGCCCATAAAAAGTGTCCACAAGACGGTGTAGGTTTTTTTCGCCGATGGCCTCATATGGTGTAGGCTTACTCTCAATCATGTTGACAACTCCTTTAGAATGTTTGTATGAGTTTATTTTAGCAATGGCTTTTTCATATCTCAAATAAATCGCTCAAAAGCTTAAATTAATCCTTAACTTCCTTAGTAATGTTTACAATGAAACCTTCTTTTAATTGAAAAAAAAGGATGAAAAAATATCCTTTTAATATTGGCTTTGTTACCGCTCCAGGCACAAGCGGTTCGTGGGCGGTCTGGGGAGCCTCCTCGTCGCTTTGCTCCTGCGGGGTCTCCCCTAACCCGTACTCCCACAGGACACTGAATTGCTTCCTGAATCCGCCCACGCACGAAGAAAATGCGTTAGCATTTTCGAGGAGTCTTCGTGCCTTCCGCTCCAATCACCTTGTTTAAAAAATCAACATTGTTCTTTAAAATGCGCTATTTTTTAATAAGTTTTTCTGATTGTAAAAGCGCTGGATTTTGTTTTCGGTTTTTCGGTGGGGGATGTTGTATTGATTCAATAATTCCTCGAAAATCTTTTGTCCAAGTTGTTCGTTTTCCACTTCGTATTCTAATTCATAGTCTTCTTTGTTTAAATAAAGACTGTGATCGAGAACGAGAATGCCACCTTTATAGTTCATTTCTGCTCTATTTGTTTTAAGCGACCCAAAATAACTAAGTTTCGAAAACACGATATCCATTTTTGAAATAATCTCTTTGATTGCCCCTGATGGAAGCTTTCCTTCCTGGATAGAAAGGGTTGCCTCCGCTTCCGTAAGATTTTGTGTTGTTTCTAGCAAGCCGATATTTGCCGGTTGTTTTAATGTCATTTCAAATTGCTGGCCCTTTTGGCGAATTCGTAAAGCGGACTGTTCATTCTTCAAGGCAAAATCTTTAGTATCAAAATAATGATTTTCCTGTGTAATCAATTTGCTTTCAACGGTGGTGAATTTTATTAAAAGAAGTTCATATTCTTCCTTGGTCAGCATATTTTTAAATTCTATTTCAATGTTTTGAAACATCCTCTACATTCCTTCCACGTAAGTTTCTTTTCTAATCATAACACGACTGCAATTTCTGGGAGAAATGGTTCGACTATGCTAAAATAGGGATGTGAAAATGGAGGTTAGATCATGAAAAAAAAATTAACAGCAATGAATGGAAAGATTACCGAGAATCAGATCACGTTTACCGTAGGTGAAGCCATCACTTATTTACGGCCCGCAGAACAAATTCTTGTTGACTCCGATCAGATTTCCTTTATTTATTTAATGGAAGATCAAGAGGACTACTCTTATATTGCATTCCCTGAAGAGACATGGGAGCTTTTAAAAACAGCAGTAAAGAACAAACTATCTGTATGGCTTTCCTTTAACAATGAACAGGTAGAATTATCCCAGTTTACAGAAGAGCTTGATTATATCATCAGTAATATTAGAGGAAACGGAAACTATGGGGATCAAATGGTTTCGAAGGTTGAGGAGAATTTTTAAAAGTTGTTTGGGGTGAGATCATGAACCACTGGGATAAATTTTTAGCTCCATATAAACAAGCAGTGGAAGAACTCAAGATTAAATTAAAAGGAATGCGCGGGCAGTTTGAACTTGACTCCAACCACTCGCCCATTGAATTTGTAACAGGTAGAGTAAAACCGATTGCCAGTATTTTAGATAAAGCATCCCAAAAGGGAATTGCCCTTGATCAATTAGAGGAAGAGATGCAGGATATAGCCGGTTTGCGCATGATGTGTCAGTTTGTCGATGATATACATACTGTTGTGAATTTATTAAGAAATCGAAATGATCTTGAAATTGTTGAGGAAAGAGATTATATCTCTCATAAAAAAACAAGCGGCTACCGGTCCTATCATGTGGTCATCCGTTACCCCGTGCAAACCATCCATGGGGAAAAAAAAATCCTGGCGGAAATCCAAATTAGGACATTAGCAATGAATTTTTGGGCGACGATTGAACATTCATTGAACTATAAATATAAAGGAATGTTTCCTGCTGATATTCATATGCGGCTGAAAAGAGCCGCGGAGGCTGCTTTTCGCCTTGATGAGGAAATGTCATTAATCCGAGGCGAAATACAGGAAGCACAAGCGTTTTTTACAAGAAAAAAAGAATTAAAGCAGGAAGAAAAGAATTAAAAACCGGTAAGGAGCGGGTTGAATGAAATTTGCGATTACTTCAAAAGGAGATCAAAAATCAAACATTCTGATGCACAAAATGAGAACCTATTTACTTGATTTTGATCTTGTATATGATGAAGACCAACCGGATATTGTTGTATCCATTGGCGGTGATGGTACATTGCTGTATGCTTTTCACCGGTATAGCAGCCGATTAGATAAAACTGCTTTTGTCGGAATTCATACCGGTCACCTTGGGTTTTATGCAGATTGGATTCCGGATGAAATTGAAAAGCTTGTAATTGCGATTGCTAAAACTCCTTATCAGGTGGTTGAATATCCTCTTTTAGAGGTCATCATTCGTTATAAGCATGCAGGACAGGAATCCAGATACCTTGCGTTAAACGAATCAACGGTAAAGGGCGTTGAGGGTACGCTTGTCATGGATGTTGAGATTCGTGGTGCGCATTTTGAACGATTCCGCGGGGATGGTCTATGTGTGTCCACACCTTCTGGAAGTACGGCCTATAACAAAGCACTAGGTGGGGCAATTATCCACCCATCGATTTCAGCCATTCAGGTTGCTGAGATGGCTTCCATTAATAACAAAGTTTTCCGGACAGTTGGCTCCCCACTAATTCTGCCTGCCCATCATACCTGTATGCTAAAGCCTGTAAACCATTCAGATTTTCAGGTAACGATTGATCATCTTACCCTGCTTCACAAAGATGTTAAATCGATTCAGTTTAGAGTGCCGGATGAAAAAATCCGTTTTGCCCGCTTTCGGCCGTTTCCGTTTTGGAAGAGAGTACACGATTCCTTTATTTCGGATTAATCTGCTGGAGGAAAGAAAATGTCTTCACAATTTGAACTTAATTGGGTAATTGATAAAAGAGATGCAGACAGGCAGGTTAAAGATTTTTTAAAGGATGAGGAAATTTCCCGGACTGCCTTAACAGATATTAAATTTAAGGGCGGAAGGATTCTTGTTAATCAAGTAGAAGTAAATGTGCGATACAAGTTACAAAAAGATGATGTACTTTCATTAATATTTCCTAAAGAAAAACCCGGTGAAGGTGTACTCGGGGAAGATTTACCCCTTGATATTGTGTTTGAAGATGAATACCTCCTTGTCGTAGTAAAACCTGCAGGTATGAGCACAATTCCTTCGAGAGAGCACCCAAAAGGAAGCCTTGCTAATGCCTTAGTGGGGTATTACCAGCGGATTGGATTAGAAGCAACCTCACACATTGTTACTCGGCTGGACCGGGATACATCGGGAATTGTCTTAATTGCTAAATACCGCCATGTTCATCATCTTTTTAGTAAGGATCAGCTAGTAGGCAAAGTAAGAAGAACGTATGAAGCATTTGCGGGCGGGACATTGGAGGATGATGAAGGGACGATTGAAAAACCAATTGGCAGGAAAGAGGATAGTATTATTGAAAGAGAAGTCCGTTCAGATGGCCAATATGCTTGTACCCATTATAAAGTATTGAAAAGACATAAAGCTTTTACCCATGCAGAGTTGCAGCTCGAAACGGGGAGAACGCATCAAATTAGGGTACATATGTCTTCGATTGGGCATCCCTTACTCGGAGATGATTTATACGGGGGAGAAACGACGTTGCTTAAACGGCAGGCATTGCATTGTAAAAAAGTAACATTTATTCACCCTCTTTTAAAGAAGGAAATGACGTTTACAGCTAAACTTCCAGATGATATGCAAGAACTTTTACAGGCTGACCGCTAATTCACATACTCAGTGTCAGCCTGTTTCGTTTTTAGTTATAATTACTCATTTTCAATCAAATTGCTTAAACTTTTCTTCTACATATGGCATAGTAGAATCCACAGAAATGATTTCCATTTCCGGATACCTCAGAGCAGTCAGTTTACCACCAAAAACAGCACCGGTATCAATATTATATGTATGGTTAATGATTCTTGCGTCCTTTACAGGTGTGTGGCCATAGACAATGCAGGCTTCGCCCTGATAAGCTTTTGCCCAATCTCGTCTAACTGGTGATCCATCCGGGTGCTTTTCACCGGTAATATCTCCGTAAAGAACAAATGTCTTAACCTTTGATCCGGATTTTCCTATCATTTCTTTCTTAATTCCAGCATGGGCAATAATAAGTTTTTTTTCGTCTAAAACTAAATAAAGCGGTGCATTTTCATAAAGGTCCATAAATTTTTTTCGAATTGATTTTTGAGCACGTTTGTCTAATACTTCATATTCTGCTACTGTTGTTTCTAAACCATGGGCGATTTGAACACGATTTCCAACAAAGAAACGGTACAATTTATTACAATGGTTTCCAGGAGTGTAATAAGCCTTTTGCTGCTCAATGACTAAGTTCCATACAATGTCAATCACTTTTAAGGACTCTGGGCCTCGATCGGTTAAGTCACCAACAAAACCTAGAACTCGTTTTTGGGGATGAAGCGGAATCCCGCTTTCCCAATTATAGCCAAGTTTAGTCGTCAGGTCTTCGAATTCCTTAAAGCAGCCATGAATATCACCAATAATATCTATTTTCATGGTATGAAGCCCCCTTTACCTTTCTATTTTTCGTTATTTTACTTTTTTTATTTTTGAGAGGAGGAATTAATTTGGCACAGCATGCGTCGGTTCTTTCTTTATTAATTGTTGTCACAATGGCATTTTTGACACCAATTATTCTGCATCGGCTTAAATTGAATTTTATCCCAGTAGTGGTTGCCGAAATTATTATGGGGTTAATCATCGGGAAAAGCGGCTTCAATGTCGTTCATCAAGATATGTGGCTTTCGACTTTATCCACCTTGGGATTTATCTTTCTGATGTTTTTAAGCGGTTTGGAAATTGATTTTACTGTATTTTCAAAAGGAAAGAAAAGAGAAATTCTTCCGAATGGAAAAAGAGAGCCGAATTCTTTTGCTGTCTCAACAGTTATTTTCATCGGGATTTTCATTTTTTCTTTAGTCTTATCATTTGTTTTTGTCATGCTGGACTTTATTCATAATGGATTCTTGATGACTCTAATTATTTCAACGATTTCATTAGGTGTAGTTGTGCCGACCCTAAAGGAAGGTAACATGATGAAAACGGTAATTGGCCAAATCATTCTGCTTATCGCAGTTATTGCTGATTTGGTTACGATGATTCTTCTGGCAGTCTTTGTCTCACTTTATGATAAAGGACATGGGAACACATGGCTGCTATTAATTTTATTTGCCGCAGGTGTTGGACTTTATTTTGTAGGAAAGCGATTTAAAAGCCGTTCTTTTGTCAAAGCGCTGGAAACGGGGACTTCCCAAATAGGCACAAGGGCTGTGTTTACGCTTATTATCGTCTTAGTGGGGTTATCTGAAACGGTTGGAGCGGAAAATATATTAGGAGCATTCCTTGCAGGCGTTCTTGTTTCACTATTGGCTCCGAATCAAGAGCTAGTTCATAAGCTTGATTCCTTTGGGTATGGTTTTTTAATCCCGATATTTTTCGTTGAGGTAGGGGTAAAACTTGATATTTGGTCCCTTTTTAGTGAAAAAAAGCTATTGCTGTTAATACCGCTTTTATTGATTGGACTGCTGCTATCAAAGCTTATTCCTGTTTATCTATTAAAGATTTGGTACGATACAAAGACAGTTTTGGCCTCAGGATTTCTCTTAACCTCCACCCTATCCCTAGTTATTGCAGCAGCTACAATTGGGGAGAGAATGAAGGTTATAACGGAACAAATGAGTGGAACACTAATTCTGGTGGCAGTTATTACGTCAATTTTTACTCCAATGGTTTTCAAAAAGCTTTTTCCAAAAGAAGTGGTTGCAAATCGAAAGGTCAGTGTATCTTTCCTGGGAGCCAACCAAATTACATTGCCAGTTTCAAGGGAATTAAAATCAGGTCTTTATGATCCAGTTCTGTACCATACAAAAATTGAGAAATCGGAAAAGCAGATTGCGAATTCTCTATTTGATATTGTTGAAATTCCGGACTTTTCGCTCGAAACGATTGGCCAAACGAAGATATATCAATCAGAAGTGGTAGTTATTTCCACGGGTGATGAAGAAATAAATGCCACGTTGTCAGTTGCTGTGAAGGAAAAAGGAGTTCCAAGGGTAATTGCCAGAATTGAAAGTCCTGATCTTGAAGAACACTTGAAGGAACATAATATTGAAATATTTTCGGTGTTTAAATCAACTAATGCCCTGCTTCGCTCTTTAATTGAATCACCGCGAGTGATTAACATTTTGACCAATCAAGAGATGGCACTGTATGAAATTGCCATGGTAAACGAGCAATTTGATGGGATGTCGTTAAGGAGATTTCCGTTTACAGGCGATATCATTTTTGTCAGGATTTTCAGAGGGAATGAGTCGATTGTGCCTCATGGTGACACAGAGCTGCAGGTAAACGACCGTTTAATTGTGACTGGATCCAAGGAATACGTTGACCAATTGAAAAGGGAGCTTGAATTTTGTGAGCATTGCTAAAAATCAACTAGATATGTACATACTTTCGAATATAGTGTAAAATTAGTACCAAGTGCTAATAACTTGTGTTAAATATAGGAGGAATAAATACATGTTTTCACTAAACGGAAAAACATTTGTAGTCATGGGTGTTGCCAATAAACGCAGTATTGCTTGGGGGATTGCCCGCTCTCTTCACAATGCAGGTGCAAGATTAATTTTCACCTATGTAGGGGAAAGAATCGAAAGCAGCGTCCGTGAATTAGCGGATTCTCTAGAAGCAGAAGGTACACTTGTATTACCATGTGACGTAACAAGTGATGAAGATATTGCAAAGTGCTTTGCAACGATTAAAGAAGAAGTGGGAACCATTCATGGAATCGCTCATTGTATTGCTTTTGCCAAAACAGAAGAATTAAAAGGTGAATTTGTAAATACATCCAGAGATGGATTCTTGCTTGCTCAAAATATCAGTTCTTTCTCCTTAACTGCTGTTGCCAAAGAAGCACGCGGTTTAATGACAGAAGGTGGAAGTGTTGTGACCTTAACCTATCTTGGCGGTGAACGTGCGATTCAAAACTATAATGTTATGGGTGTTGCAAAAGCCTCTCTTGATGCAAGTGTCCGTTATTTAGCTTCTGACCTAGGTAAGGATGGGATTCGCGTAAACTCCATTTCTGCAGGGCCGATCAGAACCTTATCTGCAAAAGCAATTGGTGAATTTAATTCAATCCTTAAGGAAATTGAAGAAAAGGCTCCATTGCGCAGAACGACAACTCCAGAAGAGGTTGGCGACACAGCCGTATTTTTATTTAGTGATCTTTCTCGTGGAATTACTGGTGAAAACATCCACGTTGACTCTGGTTACCACATTCTTTAATGAATAAACCCGCATTTTTGCGGGTTTTTTTATTTTGAATTTTAGATTAGAAGTGAACGAGTATGGGCATCGAGCATACATATAAAGTGAAGGACTTTGTATTGGAGGTGCTCAAGGTTTATGACAGAAAAGAAAAACCAAGGTCCATTACTTTATATTTACCAGCCTTTTTCAAAAACTCCTTCTATCAAAATGCAGGAAGTGTATTCAACTAAACAAGAAAAAACGCTTCCTATAGAAGAAAACAAACAAAAAGGCGAATCCAAAAGGAATTCTTTAAAGGAGGAATCGAACAAGGAGATTGTACCAATTGAGGTAACAATGTCAGAAAAAAAGGCTGCTGACAAAAAGGAGAAAAGTGACAAGCAAAGATATTCCTTTAAAAAGGTTAAAAGCTTTAAGGAAATGAACATGAAGGAACGTTTAAGGTATTTAGTGGATTTTCCAAAGGCTCTTCCTCCTGTACCGTGTGTATTTTATACAGTAGATAAAAATTATCAGGGGTATTTACAGGATTATCGGGGGCAGGAAATTACCATTCAATTCCATGATCAAACAACTAAAACGATTCCAGTGGCTGACTTAAAAGATGTCATCATGATTGGAATAAAAAATTAAACAATAAAAAAAGCCAGCCGTTATCGACTGGCTACTTTTATTAGTTACAAATTCCTAAGTTAACATCAGCGATACATTGTACTGCACAGAAGCATTTTAAATCAACTGTTACGCAGTCATTGCTTGCACGGAAACGGTCCACTTGGCAAACTCTTGAAAGGTCAACATTACCATTATTAACAAGGTTCACCGGAACAAAGTTTCCGCTTTCTCTGCGTCCAGGGATTAGAACACGAAGTGTTGCACAGCAGTTGTCAAATACATCTTCCACCCTGAAGAAGATTGACACACACGCATTATTTTCACCGTTAAAGAATGCATGGAATGGATTACCTTTTGCATCACTTAAAACAAACACACGTGTATCTACTGGTTCTCTTCTTGTAGGTGAAACTAATGAGCCAAGTGGTTCAGTAAAACAACTTGAACACTCCGCACACTCATTTTCAACAGCATTATCTTGTATATCTTTAATCGCACGAACTACTTCGCACACACAGCTGTCACCGTGAAAATCGTTATGATTATTTCCACAACCCATTTATTTTTCCTCCTTAAATCCGTGATATATATCTTACATTACTAACATATTTCACAGGGGCCTTTTGGGTTACGGACAATTGCCTTTTTTAAGAAAATTAGGCTAGTTCACTATATCAAGGAAAGGAAGGACAAATTTGTTTATGGATATTAGTCTTTTACAATTCACTATTTTGGGGCTAGCGGCCTTTCGGCTGACAAGATTATTGGTATTTGATAAAATTACAGAATTTCTCCGCAATCCTTTTTTTACGGAGGTGGTCGAAGAGAATGACCAGGGGGAAATGGAAGTATATTATGTGCCGAAAGAGACCCCCATCAAAAGATTCTTTGGGGAGCTTCTAAGCTGTTATTGGTGTACAGGAATTTGGTCATCCATCGCATTGGTCCTGTTACATTATGTTAATTCTGCTCTGTATGAGCCCGTGGTTTTGATTTTAGCGATTGCAGGACTGTCGTCCATTTTGGAAACCATCGTTCAAAATTGGCTTCAAAAGTAAAGGAAAAATGGTTATTTATAGAGACAAGATTTCATTTCATCACATATTCTAAAACATAATGTTACTGCAATGGGGTGGAGAGAACAGTGAATAAGCAAAATAAAAACAATCAAGGCTCAAGCCAAACCTTTAAAGAATCAAAGCGGATTAAAAAAAGTGGCTGTGGATGCGGGAAAAAGACACAGAAATAACAGAAAACACTGCTCGGGAACACCGGCAGTGTTTTTTTATCTTTAAAATAATCTTATCTGTCATAATTTTGGTTCAGGTCGAAAAAACTATAGGATAACAAGATTCTTACTAATGGACAAGGGAAGGAACTAAAAAATGATTTACTTTCAACGACTTATCCTACTTTCATGTGTATGTCTTTTAGTATCCTGCAACGGGAACCAAAAGGGAAAGGATAGCCAATTGGCTCTGATAAAAACAACCAATCCCAATCCGATTATGACCGATCGAGATAAAAAAACAACACGTGTTCAAAAAATTGAAAAGGCAGTCAGTTCTTTTCCAGAAATCTATGATGCGGCAGTCATCAAAGGAACAAAAGAAACACTTGTTGTTTATAAGGTTAAGCATATGCACCGCTTCAAAATGAAAAAAATCGAAAAAAACCTTACCGAATTCTTAGAAAAGAGATTTCCAAAAGAGGATATCACCGTTTCGAGTGATTATAAAATTTTCCTTGAAGCGGTTCGATTAAATGAGCGAATAGAAAGCAAGAAATTTTCAGAAAAAGATGCTGAAAAAAGGCTGCGTGAAATCATTAAAATGACAAAAGATATGACATAGAAGGGAGACATTGGAATGGCAAGCAAACAAAAAAATTTAACTCCACAGCAACAAAACTATCAACAACTGCAGCAAAAGCATGAGTTTAAACGGCCAGTTTTAAAAAATTGCTTGAAGGCTTTTTTCGTCGGCGGCTTGATATGTGTAATTGGTCAGGCTGTTAGTTACTTTTACATATATTTTTTCAATTTTACAGAGCAGACAGCTGGAAACCCAACTGTCGCAACAATGGTATTCTTTTCGATGCTTTTAACTGGTTTTGGAGTCTACGACCGTCTAGGTCAATTTGCTGGAGCAGGAAGCGCGGTACCGGTAACAGGATTCGGCAATGCGGTGATTTCTGCATCAATTGAGCATCGAACGGAAGGGTTTGTTTTAGGAGTCGGCGGAAATATGTTTAAACTGGCTGGGTCTGTTATTTTGTTTGGTGTCTTTTCGGCTTTTGTTGTCGCGCTCATTAAAACGTTACTGGTAATGTGGGGGGTTTTGTAATTGTTAAAAGGGCATCAATCTTGGGTATTTGCAAACCGGCCAATGATTATGGCCACGGGTGTATCAGGTGGCCCATTTGAGGCGAATGGGAATTTAGCGAATGATTTTGATCTATTACATGAAGACTTGTGGATGGGACAGGAAACATACGAAAAAGCACATCGGGTTTTGCTGGAGGAATCAATCAAGATGGCTCTGCAAAAAGCAAATGTTCATAAGGAGGAGGTTCAATTTTTATTTGCGGGTGACCTGATTAATCAAATAACACCGACAAGCTTTGCAGCAAGGTCGATGCAAATCCCTTATTTCGGTCTCTTTGGAGCCTGTTCCACATCCATGGAAGGATTAGCACTTGCTTCTTTTGTAATTAATAATCAAGGAGCGAAATATATTCTCACAGGGGCTTCGAGTCACAATTCAGCTGTTGAAAAGCAGTTCCGCTACCCAACGGAGTATGGCGGGCAAAAGCCGCCAACAGCACAATGGACGGTTACAGGGGCAGGTGTAGCATTGATGGCAGCCAATGATTCATCGAAGAATCAGCCTGTGACGATCTCCGCAACAATTGGCAAGGTAATTGACATGGGGTTAACAGATCCGTTTAATATGGGGGGAGCGATGGCCCCTGCCGCTGCGGATACGATTATGGCCCATTTTCGGGATTTACAATTGGATCCATCCTTTTATGATCTTATCATCACCGGTGATTTAGGGAGAGTCGGCCATGATACGGCTTTTGAATTAATCAATAAAAGCGGCTTAAAGCTGGAGCGAAAACAATTCCAGGACTGCGGCTTACTTATATACAAAAAAGATCAGCCTGTTCAATCCGGGGCAAGCGGTGCAGGCTGTTCAGCAACTGTTTTATATGGACATTTACTAAACCAAATGAAAAAAGGTGTTTACAAACGAATTTTAGTCGTAGCCACAGGTGCTTTGTTATCACCGTTAAGTTTCCAACAAAATGAATCTATTCCCTGCATTGCGCATGCCGTTGCTATTGAAATGAATGGGGAAAAGGGGTGATAAAATGCTTGCCATGTTTTTTTGGGCGTTCGTAGTTGGTGGAATTATTTGTGTGATTGGACAATTATTATTCGATGTGGCCAAACTAACACCGGGTCATACTTTAAGTTTACTGGTCTGCATAGGTTCTGTATTGGATGGGTTCGGCCTTTATGAGCCATTAATTGATTTTGCTGGAGCAGGGGCAACCATTCCAATCACGAGCTTCGGTAACTCTTTGGTACACGGGGCGCTTCAAGAGGCAGAAGCACATGGAATTGTAGGGGTTTTAACAGGGATGTTTGAAGTAACCAGCTCCGGAATTTCCGCTGCCATTATTTTTGGATTTATTGGAGCGCTCATATTTAGACCAAAAGGGTAGAAGCGTAGGAGCAGGACAATACTCCATTTTTTACTGCCAGTATTCGAAAAAAGGACGCTGCCTATACACTTTTTACAGTATTCTCATATGTTATAAGTGAGATTACTAAAGTGAGGTGACTAGGTCTATGTGCTTCGGATACGGATACGGCGGCTACGGCTATGGCGGCGGTTTCTACGGAGGTTCAACTTTCGTTTTAATCGTTGTATTATTTATCCTATTGATCATTGTAGGAACAAGCTTCATTGTCTAAGATTTTCTGATTTGCATTAAGGAAGAGGGCTGGCTATAAGGATGGCCAGCCTTTTCTTTGTTTTATGAACCTTTTTGACCTTCTTTCATACTATAAAGTAGTTGTTATGAAGGAGTGAGAATATAACATGGATAATGGGTTCTTTAAAAACATAGAAAAGAAAACTGGCGTGAACATGAAAGATATCTTTGAATTAGCGAATTCTTTGCAAAATGCAAATTTTAGGGATGAAAAAACAGTCCGGAATGTAATTAAAAGAGTGTCTCAAATTGCCAATAAACCAGTACCTCAGGAATTAGAAGATCAAATTGTTAAATCGATTATAAACGATGGAAAATCGCTTGATTTTAATACCATTGCAAATATGATGAATAATAAAAAATAAAGACAAAGGCCACTTTCCTATAAGGAAGTGGGCCTTTGTCTTCTTTTGATTAATGGTGCCAAAAAACGTGAGCGATTTGCTTTTTTGCCTCTACGGTTACTTGGAACAGAGATGTAAAGCTGTTCCTTTGCACGTGTCATCGCAACGTAAAATAATCTTCTTTCTTCTTCTAATGCTGAATAGTCACCGTTCCGGTAGCTCTCTAAGGCAAAATCATGCGGCAGGCTTCCATCCACAGCACCAAGAACATAAACGGTTTGATACTCGAGTCCCTTTGCTCGATGAATCGTACTTAAAGTAATGGCCTCAGTAAAATGCTTACTTAAATTTTTGATTTCCTTATTCATCGCAGACATATGTTCTGCATGAGCCAATAAGGCTTCAATTGTACTAAAATTTTTCGCTGCTACTTTCAGGTCCTTAATATCATCCGAACCTTTCTCCAACATATTTGATTCATTTCCCCGCTTCTTTAGGAAATCCAGAAATCCAATATCCTTTTCAATCATTTCAATGGCTGTAAGCGGGGCCATTTGCTTTAATGTCCGGATGGTGGGGACTGCTTTTTTTAATTTTTTTTCCTGAAAGGCATGCGCCGTTTTATAATAGGATAGGGCCTCTAAATAACTACAATCCTGGAGGATACTCATTGCTTTTAAGTCTCTTAAAACTGATTGTTTTAAGAACAAAAAGGGCAATATATCAGACAAAGCAGATTGGTCATCTTCATTCAAGCTTAATCTTAAGAAGGAGAGGAGGCTTTTTACAATCCTTCGGTCGTAAAAAGCCTCTACATCCTGCTCAATCCGAAAGGGAAGATTTGAACTGGCTAACCGTTCAAACACGGCACGTGCACCTGCGTTCGTCCGGTAAAGTATTGCAAAATCGGAAGGCTTCGCACCCTGTGTGATTTTTTCCTGTACATCTGTCACAATCATCGTTGCCTCTTCCTCTTCATCGTTAGGGAAAAATAAAGTGGGAGCTACTCCAGTCGAGTATTGGGCTTTCATTTTCTTCAGTCTTCTTATTTTATTAGCGGCAATCATTTGATTAGCTGCTGTAACAATTTCATGTGAAGAGCGATAATTTTCTTCAAGGGTAATTACTTTTGCATAAGGGAAATCTTTTTCAAATTCAAGTAAATAACTAGGATCACTGCCTCGAAAAGAATAGATCGCCTGATCGTCATCTCCGACAGCGCAGACATTTTTATGTTTTCCCGCTAGCAATTTAATCAGTTCGTATTGCACCTTGTTGATATCTTGAAATTCATCAATAAGGAAATATTGAAATCGATTTTGATATTGTTCAAGTAATTCAGGTGTGGAGCTTAACAGCTGATAACAGCCAATGAGCATATCATCAAAATCAAATAATTGTTCCCTTTCCTTATATTCCTCATATTTTTTATAAAGGAAAAGCGCCTTTTCTTCCCATTCCGATGTAGGTCTAATATCGTTTGGAAAAAGAAGTGAGTTTTTCCAGAAGCCGATTTGCTGAAGGGCTATATCATAGGCAAACTCTTTTTCCGACAATTCTATCTCTTTCCCGGCATCCTTGAGAATTCTATCCCGCTGCCAATCTTTCTTTAAAAGGCGGTCTGAAGTCCATTTATCCCTGGAATGGAACATAAGAATTCGATAAAAAATGCTGTGGAAGGTGCCGGTAACGAGTTTATTTATGGCTTCTCTTTTCATTTGCGGATAGGAAAGTAAGCGGCTTTTCATTTCACTTGCAGCTTTGGAAGTGAAGGTAACCAGCATAATGTTTCGCGGGTCAATCTTTTTGACCTCTAACATAAAGGCTGTTCTCGCTGTTAACACCCTTGTTTTACCACTCCCGGCGCCGGCAAGAACCAATAATGCCCCGTCTGTTTCTGAGACCGCTGCTGCCTGTGCCTCATCAAGAACGACATCCGATTTTGCTAACTGTTGTAAGTAAGGAGATTGGTATTCTATCGAGTTTACTGCATTTTTCTGAAAGGGAGTCTGTGCTTCAAGGACTTTTGCTGTTTTGAAGACTTGGACGGATTTAGGTGTCTCCAGGATTGTTCTGCCTTTTGGAAGACGGAAGCCATCCACTTCTTTATGGCTTTGGTTGGTTTCTTCGTTCCTTTCCTGAACGACTGGTTCCGGGCAATCCGGAATGGTTGAATGAGTATGCGAAAAATGAGGTGATTCCTGAATGCCAAGAATTAAGCGAACACTCTCACGGCAAACGGGACAAACTAACTCACCATTTTTCCCCGCTAAATATATTTTTTGATATTCATCCCGATCTAATTGATCGAGTATAATCGTTTGGTTTTGGTATAGCACAGTTTTCATAGTTTTTCCTCTGTCTCTTAAAAATAAAGCAACATGTTTAATCATAACAAAACCCTGAAGTAACAAAAAGGCTTGAAAAATAGAAAAGTGGTGTATGGTTTGCCAGTGTATATGAAAAAGAGGTGGGACGGTAAAAGGATTGGGGTTACCTTGACCGTATGCAGGAAAAAAGAGAGGTAGCGGGAACTAAGCGGGGTACATAGTGCCCGTGAAGAAGCAAAAAGAGTGGAACGGGCAATATGAAACGGATAAATTACAAAAAATAGTCGAGTGAATGGGCAAAGCTGATAAATAATAGGTAGAAAAATAGAAAAGCACCTCCAAACAAAATAAAAAACCGAGTATAAAATCTAAAAGATTTTACACCCGGTTATTTTAAATTAAATCTTTTTCACCATCGTTTTATGGGGGATTCCCGCATCCATGAATTCTTCGGAAACAACTTCATAGCCCAATCCACCATAAAAAGGAATTGCGTATGTCTGAGAATTCAGCTTTAATTTTTGAATCCCCATTTTCCGTGCATAGTCTTCGATCCCATTCATAATCGTTTTTCCTGCACCAGTACCTCTAGCCTGTTTCATTATGCAAATACGTTCAACTTTTCCAAACCCATCCACTAGGCGAAAACGGCCGGCCCCAATTGGCGAGCCTTCATGATACAGCACAAAATGAGTTGCTTCTTCCTCGTGCTGATCAATCTCTTCCGCCTCAGGGACATTTTGCTCGTCGATGAATACAGTTCTTCTTACAGAAAAAGCATCTTCTAATTCTTTTTCATTCTCAACAATCTTTACAGTCACTTTTTATTGATCCCTTCCAAGACGAAATGTTTCATATACAGTCCAAGAACCATTTTCTAATTGATAAAGAAGATGGAACCGGTCAATCTTTTCCTCATGATCAAATTTCTTCATACGCAATGAACCGTAAATATCTGAGTGCTCATCATTTGAAAGTTTTTGACCAAGCGTAATATGTGGAACAAATTTATATTCAGGGGCTTCTTGATTTAGTTCATGATTAATTTCAACATGCAAATCGTTTAATTCAACAGTTGGCTCAACCTTTAAATAGATGACATTGTTTACAGGCTGAAAAGAACTTACTTTGGTTGTTTTGATCGAGAATGGATAGTGGTTACCGGCAATTTTTCGCAATTTATCGGCAACTTGTTTAGCATCATCCTCAGTAGCTTCAAAAGCATTTTTTAATGTTATATGTGGAGTAATTAAAGAATAATGCGGGTCATAACGTTTACGATAGGAATTTACTAAATCTTGAAGAGTTTTAGATGGAAAAATAACAACACCAAATTTCATATGTATACCTCCGTTAGTCAATTTTTCCTATATAAAAATAGGATTCCAAAATGAAAATATTATTCATAAATAATTATAGCAAATTTTCAAAAAATATAAAATTACTTTGCCTCACTATGTGTAATAAGCTAAAACATCATTGTAAGAGCACGTCTTAAATCAGGTTGCCAGTATTTCCAAGTGTGGTTTCCATCAAATTCCTCATAAAAATATGAAAATGGCTTGTCTTTCATCACTTTTGAAAGTTCTCGATTTGGCTCAATGAAATTACTCACTTTTCCATCGGTAGTGGGTACCTCTGTTTCCTGGTTTCCAACCACATGATAGACCTCCAAAAGCTGCGGTTCAGAACAGCTGCGGACCCTTTCAAGGACCTGTTCGTTAACTAATGGTGATTGCAATAATACTTTCCCAAAGGTATGAGGGTATTGAAGCGCTGTCAAAAATGAGACGGTTGCACCAAGTGAGTCGCCAATCAAGGCCCTTGTGGTTCCGATTTGATATGTCGGGAATTCGTTTTCGATAAAAGGAACTAATTCATGAGCAAGGAAACGTATGTATTGTTTGTTTTGGTCACCCTCTGGATGGTATTTTCTGCGGCGGTCCTCTACATTTTTATAGGGTATCCCAATCATGATTAAATTTTCAATTTTACGCTCAAAAAGTAATTCGTCTGCCAACCGTCCAATTCTCCCCAGTTGAAAATAGTCCTTTCCATCTTGTGCAATTAAAAGGGAATATTTATAAAGGGGTGAGAAATTTGCCGGTAAATAGACAAGAAGCTGCATTTCTTCTCCAAGTTCTAAACTTTGAAAGGTAAGTTCTTTAATTGTGCCTTTTGGATAATTCATTGATGATACCTCCAATTTTAAACTGTACAAATGCATTCTAACATAAAGATAGTTGAATTGTTTATTGGAAAGAGGGGATGGCTGAGCAGAAATAGTGGGATGAAAAGTGAGATTATGTGAGAGGGGTGGTACGAAAAGTTTGGGGCCATCCTCAAGATTAAGACTAATGGAGATATCGATGCTTAGAGCGAGCATCTGGCATAATGGATAAAATATTTTCCCGGCGAAAAGTCCGAACCTGTTTGCGAAGCAGGCAATAGGCCAGAATGTATTCATCATTGATTTCCTTCACAATTAATTTTCTCTGGGATAGTTGTTGATTTTCTGAAAGATAAATCATTTCTAACGGCAGATGTTCTTCGATTGAACGATATAGAAGACCTTCCATGTAAATTCACACCTTTCTTTTTAATATAGTATTATTATATCCGAACATTCGTTCTTTATTCAATATATTTTAGAACATACGTTCTTATGAATTATTTCCAATTTGTATTCAAAAAATACAAAAAGATATTGACTTTTTTTGCTACATAATTATAATTAATATTGTACTTAACTATTATGATCTGTTAGCTCAGCTGGGAGAGCGCAACCTTGACAGGGTTGAGGTCACAGGTTCGATCCCTGTACAGGTCATCATAACAGAACCTTGATAATGTTGAATTATCAAGGTTTTTTCGTTGTTACAGGTTATTAAGATATAGTAATACAGATTAGTTGGTGGCAGATTGGTGGCAAAAAATAAACCCGCTTTAATTGCGGGCTGTTATACTTTATTCTTAATATTTGGCTGAAAAAATTGATCAAAAGTGTTTGCTGCTGCTTCATCTGCACTGTCCAATCCATGTCCGTACAAAGCCATAGTAAGACATATGGATGTGTTGGTGGATGCAGACCAACAAAAACAAAAATATAACCATTTGTTGCTATAGGGGTTCTATTTTTATTCTAAAAAAAGCAGGTGAAACCTCACCTGTCCTTTTTACCCTGTTTATATATAATTATTTCAAGTGCCTTCTACAGGTTCTATAGTAATCCTCAACTTTTTGGCTACATAACCAGTTGTACTTGCTTGGATCAGTATGGTGACTAAGATGGCAATAAACGTTATAGAAGCAATTTGGTTAGCGTAATCAACTTTTGCAGCAACAATCATCCCTGACAGAGCGGCAGGAATAACTCCTGTTTCCCGAACCCAGAACATAAACAAAATTTCATTCATTTTCCATTTTGCCTTCCGGTCTGGTAAAGTACAAAGAAGGACCGCAAGTGGTCTAGCAATAAACATAAAGACAAGCACAACCAAAATTCCTTGTATCCAATACTGGCCTAAGATCCGAAAATCTACCTGGGTTCCTAACAGCATAAAAATAAGGGTTCTCATAATTAAGGTTAGGGGACTGGAAAAGGCAAAAACCGTTGAGTTGGTTTCTTCTGCAATATGTAACCTAAAAAGTTGTGGGTTTCCTGAGATAAGACCCGCAGTGAATGTAGCCATAAAGCCGCTGGCTTGAATAAATCCTGCTGCTAAATAAGAGCTTATGGATACAAGCAAGCTAACCACAATGCTGTATTTTTTTAAAAAGCCAAAGCGTTGTTCTGAGGTTAACAGAATACCGATAAAACCAATCACTGCTCCAACTAATATTCCACCACCAGCTTCTCGAAAAAAACTCCATATGATTGAAGAAATGGATAATTCTGTATGTCCTATTATAACCCCAAGTAAGGTAAACGTTAAAATAGATCCTGTTGCATCGTTAAAAGCGGACTCACTTTCAACTGTTCGTCTTACCTTCTCTTGAATGGCTATTTGTTTAAATACCGGCATCAAAGTGGCCGGATCTGTGGATGCAATAACTGAAGCTAGAAGCAGGGCGTAAAGAATGGGTATATCTAATAAATAGAAAGCGGTAACAGCCACAACGGCAGCCGTAATGATCACTCCTAATATAGATAGAAGAGAAATCGTAACCCAAACTTTTTTAAGTACTGAAAAGTGTATTGCAATGCCTCCTTCAAACAGAATTAATATCGATCCCAATACAATGATAAATTGGTAGGAAACAGAGTCATTGGGAACTGTAATCAAATTGAAAACGGATGGTCCAATTAAAATCCCTACAATCATAAACAGGGCTACGTCGGGAATTTTAATTCTTTCGGAAAGTTTAATAGCGATTAATCCAAAAAGAAAAACCATGGTGATCATGTATAGTTCACGTTGAACAAAATGCATTTCACTTGCTTCCATGTGATCTCTCCGTTCTCTTTTTGTTTTTCATGATTATAGGTTGTTCCTTATGCAGTTCATCTATGAATACATTTAATTAAATTTGAACGAATACCAAAATCATGAGTAATTTAAAGAAAATGTTGAATTTTATTAGAAAAATGAGCAAATGATAGGTTATTTAATAAAATATACCTCTTTACAGCTTTTTCAAATGGAGCTAAAATGACCTCATATTGAACATCTAATTAAATAGTTCGGCCTAATTTCGACATTTGGGAACGGAGGAACCAATTTTTGGGGGTTAATTCTAATACTGTAGAAAGGATGAGAATATTCTCTTTCGCCATCCTACCCGTCAGCTAACTTCGTCGGCTAAAGCGAAGGAGGTCTGTGACCGCCTATTCAGGGGGCTTTTTTGTTTCATTGGACAAATTGAAGCATAGGAGCAGCTTGAAGTTAAAATAGGTGTTTTTTTGTGCCTATTTTTGAGAAAGATACATGGGAGACGGAACACTAAGAGAGCAAAGTTGCTGGCTATGTGTTAAGTAGACCAATGTTACTTTTTGCCTATGTAATGGAAGAACATTTTTTTTGCTGTCTGTTAATTCAGATTTATGCCGGGAATATGGTTTTGTTCCATCTTGGGAAAAAGTAAGTATTGGTCTATTTTTTTGTGAATAAATACAAAACGGGTGATGATACGGATGTTGAATGGCTATATGATGAAAATGAATCTAGTTGTACCAAAAGCAACTATCCAGCTTGACAAAAAAGTTTATGGGGTTGGTACTAATATAAACGGTTCCATTGAGCTTAAGGGTGGTCTTATTAAAAATAAAGTGAAAAGGTATGATATTGATTTAATTAAAAAAGATCCAAATTCTCATGAAGAAGAAACTATCAATAGCCATACGGTTTTATTTTCTTATTCTAGTTTACCTGATAAATCAGAAACCATTCCTTTTACATTTTATATCCCTGAGAGTATTCGAAAAGATAGGGGATCTCTTCTTTATACTTTAATAATAAGGATTGTTTTAGCCAACTCTAAAAGTATTACACAATGCCTTCCAATTATGATCAATAATGAAAATGGTTTTAAAGAAATGGATGTGGCATATTAAATCCACCTGTGGGTGGCTTTTTTTTTGAATAATTGATTAAGAAAATATTACATGAGACATCTATAATTTTCCTTGGCTAATTTGTGAATGACAGCAGATTTTAAAGATAAATCAAGTAATAAAATTCAGAATGTACATATACAAACTGGAACCAACTTATTGAGTGGTATTTTTTATTGGATTACATTAATTAGTTTTAGGAGATACAGCAGGAGGTTTTAAGATGCAAAAACAATATGCAGTCATTGGAATGGGTAGGTTTGGCTCAAGTGTTGCTGCCGCCTTATTTAAAGAAGGAAATGAAGTACTAGCTATTGATAAAAAGGAAGAAAACATTGAGGATAATCAGGACTCCGTTACACATGCAGTTATAGGGGATACGACCGATGTATCGACCCTAAAAAATGTAGGGATACGAAATTTTGATACTGTCATTGTAGCGATTGGCGATGATCTTCAAGCAAGTATTTTATCCGTTCTCCTACTTAAAGAATTAGGAGTTAAGCATGTTGTGGCAAAGGCTATAAATAAAAGTCATGGACAAGTTTTGGATAAAGTAGGAGCGGATCGTGTAATTTATCCTGAGAAAGACATGGGAGAAAGGCTTGCACATCAGTTAATGTCATCTCCAAACGTTTTAAATTTCATTGAACTGGCAGATGACTATAGTATTGAAGAAATTAAAGTACCTGCAAGTATGAATGGACAAAACCTCCGCGAAATCAATATGAGGGCAAATTATAATATAACCGTCATCGGTATAAAAAATAAAAATAAAATTGATATCTTGCCAAATCCGGAAACCCCGCTAAAATCGGATGACATCTTGATTGTAATTGGAGAAAATGAAGACTTACAGAAATTCTCCCATATCAGTTAATTAAATTAATATCAAAACGCATAAAGCAATTTTGAAAAGGTTAGTGGAAAAATTTAATAAAGGGGGATAAAAGGTGGGTTCCTTTAAACGAAAAGGTAATCTAATTAAATTACATCCAGCCCAAATTCTTGTTATAGGGTTTGGCAGTCTTATTTTAGTAGGGACTCTGCTATTAATGCTTCCATTTTCCACTGTGGAAGAAGGAAGCGGTCTTAACTTTATTGACGCTTTGTTTGAGGCAACATCTGCTGTGTGTGTAACAGGATTAGCAGTTGTGGATACGGGAACAACATTTACATTATTTGGTCAAATCGTTCTTCTTTTCTTAATCCAGTTCGGCGGATGGGGATTCATGACAATTGGTATATTTATGTTTATCATCTTAGGAAAGAAAATAGGACTAAAAGAGAGGTTGCTATTACAGGATTCATTAAATGTATTAACGCTATCAGGGGTTGTGAAGCTTGTTTTGCGAATTATTAAAATAACATTGATTGTTGAAACAATTGGTGCTGTTATTTTAGCCATTCGCTGGTCTTTTGAAATGCCATTGGGCAAGGCCATTTATTATGGTATCTTTCATTCCATTTCTGCATTTAATAATGCTGGTTTTGGCCTCGAACCTGATAGTTTGAGTAAATGGGTGGGGGACCCAACTATAAATTTAGTCATTACTTTTTTATTTATGATTGGCGGTATTGGTTTTACTGTAATAATGGATACTTGGCAAAAGAAATCATTTCGAAAATTATCCCTGCATTCTAAAGTAGCTTTACTAATGACCTTTATTCTTATCATATTAGGTACAATGATCATTTTTGCATCTGAGTTTCACAATCCTGCAACTATTGGAAAGCTTAGCTTAGGGGATAAATTATGGGCATCTTATTTTCAAGGGGTAGTGCCTCGCACAGCAGGTTTTAATACCATTGATTATGGAGAAATGACTTTATCATCTCAGGTGTTTACAATGGTTTTAATGTTCATTGGGGCATCGTCTGGTTCCACAGGCGGAGGAATCAAAGTAACAACCTTTGCTATTATCCTTCTTGCTTTTTGGACCGTTCTTACAAATCAAGATAATGTAAATATATTTAAAAGGAGAATTCCTTGGCAATTAGTGAATAAATCATTGTCCATTGCAGTAACTGCTATGATTTTTATTTTTACCATTTTCTTTTTATTAACTTTTACGGAAAAAGCAGATATGAATAAAATCCTTTTCGAAACGATTTCCGCTTTTGGTACAGTTGGTTTATCAGAAGGATTAACAGGAAACCTTTCGCCGCTTGGTAGACTTTTGATTACCTTAATGATGTTTATTGGAAGACTTGGACCGTTAACAATGGCTTTCGCTCTTATGTTAAATAAGAAAGAAGGAAAACTAAAATATGCTGAAGAAAAAATATTAATTGGATAAGTAATTATAAATTAGGCCTTAAGGAATGAAAAATCATCATCCTTGTTGTTTTTAAAAGAAGAGAAAAGACTAATTCTAGATTTTACTCGAATTTATTATTATTAATGGGCACTCACTAAAAGTGAGTGTTTTTTATTATATGAACTATATTCTTAATCCAGGGAAAGCCACTGAGGCTCTCCCTTTATCCTTCATCCCATCCGGGACCCGAGTCTATAATTAAACTAATGCACTTTCTTGAATTTCAATTCCACTGTTCATGAACATTTCTATGTCTTCTTTGGTATTTGAAATGCCGCCTACACCAAAATTCTCAATTAAGAAGTTCGTTACGTTTGGTGATAAGAAAGCTGGTAATGTTGGTCCAACGTGAATATTTTTCACACCTAAGTAAAGTAAAGCTAAGAAAACGATAACCGCTTTTTGCTCATACCATGCGATATTGTAAGATAACGGTAATTCATTTACACTTTCTAATCCGAATGCATCTTTCAGCTTCAATGCAGTCATGACTAGTGAGTAGGAATCGTTACATTGACCGGCATCAAGCACCCTTGGAATTCCGTTGATATCACCTAAATCTAGCTTATTGTATCGATATTTAGCACAACCGGCAGTTAAAATGATCGTATCTTTCGGAAGTTCTTCGGCAAACTCTTTATAATAAGTTCTGCTCTTATGGCGGCCATCACAGCCAGCCATTACAAAGAATCGTTTAATATCACCCTTTTTCACAGCTTCTACAACTTGATCAGCTACTTGTGCTACTTGATTATGCGCAAATCCTCCAACAATTTCACCTTTTTCAATTTCTACTGGTGGTTGGCATTTCTTTGCATGCTCAATTATAACGGAGAAATCTTTAGTACCATCTTCATTTTTAGGAATATAGGTTACATCCTGGACAGCAGTTGCACCAGTTGTATACATTCTTCCTTTATAAGATTCCCTTGGTGGTACAATACAGTTTGTTGTCATTAAAATTGGACCGTTAAAGCTCTCGAATTCACGAGTTTGTTCCCACCATGCATTTCCGTAGTTACCGACAAAATGGTCATATTTTTTGAATGCTGGGTAATAGTGCGCTGGAAGCATTTCACTATGTGTATACACATCTACTCCCGTGCCTTCCGTTTGTTTTAAAAGTTCTTCCATATCTTTTAGGTCATGACCGCTAACTAAAATTCCCGGATTTTGACGTACACCAATGTTTACTTTTGTCATCTCAGGATGACCATACGTTGATGTATTTGCTGTATCTAATAGCTCCATGGCATGAACACCGTACTTTCCACATTCCATTGAAAGTTCGATCAATTGTTCCATACTTACGGAATCATCTGTAATCTTTGCTAGTGCTTTTTGCATAAACGCATTTAGCTCTTCATTTTCATAGCTTAGATTTGCTGCATGCTCTAAATATGCTGCCATTCCTTTCAAACCGTAAGTCACTAACTCTCTTAATGAACGAATATCTTCATCTCTTGTAGCTAAAATACTAACTTCTTGAGAAGCAGATTTCATTTCAAGCTCATAATTGGTTTCACGATACCAAGTGACAAAGTCGCTATTATTGTCTAATGTGTACCCTGCATTTCTGATTGCCGCTTTAATTTCTTCCCGGAGCTTTAGTCCTTCTCTTACTGTATTAAAAAATTCATTTTTATCCCAATTTGCATTTGTAATCGTCATAAAGAGGCCATTTATGATAAACTGATCAGTTTTCTTTTGATTAATCCCGATTTCACGGGCCATTGTATTCACAATCGCTAGTCCTTTAATCGTGTAAATCAATAAATCTTGCATATTTGCTAAATCATCTTTTTTTCCGCATACTCCAACAACTGTACAACCTGTTCCTTTTGAGGTTTCTTGACATTGAAAACAAAACATACTCATTTTAATTTCCTCCAGTGAATGATTGAATAAGTATCATAAGCAATTAGCGATATAATCAACGTGTTTACATCGTTATTGTAAATTCATTTATTATAAATTTGGAGTGCTTTATGGATCTGTTCACAAACAAGCCAAAAAGATTTGAACACTTCGTGACAAAAAAGACAAGTGGATGCGGTTTGCATTAAACGCCTAGTTGAATTTTTGGGCCGTTTTAAATGATGACCCCAATCAGGAAAAATATTTTCATTTTGGAGATATAGAGGCCGTCTTTGATGGTGACAAGATCCCCTTTTTAGGTGGATGGACTCAGCGAAACTGAAAGGAAATTCAAATTTAAAAGCCCAATTTCTCAGTAAATTGAGAAATTGGGCTTTTTTCGTTTCTCCATTAATGGATCTCTTTAGTAAATCTTCTGTTTATTTATTATTTCTAGTAACTGGGGAGGATGTCCAAGATTTATGGAATAATTGCAAATTGTTTAGATTTTTTACAACAGAATCGAAGGTGCAGTTCATCACGAGTCAAAATAATCAGTTGCAAACGTGCGAAATGTTTGTGCAGCAGTCGATAAGTATCGTGTTTCCACCCAATTCAACCCAATCACTCTCTCGCAGACAGGTTCTCTGATCTTCAATTTTACAGGTAAGTTGCTATTGTTTTCTTTCCACCAATGGGCAGGAATAAAAGCGGTTCCCAATCCTAATTTCACCATGTCGAAGATAACTTCAGCGTCGTTACATTCAAACGCGATATTGGGGATGAAACCGGCTCGATTACAAAATTCGATAGTTAAATCACGGAGAGCGTAGTCTGCTGTAAGACTGATGAACTTATCGCTGGCAACTTCACAGAGATTAATTTGGTCACGATTTGCGAGTGGATGTTTGGTAGGAACAGCCAGGTAAATGTCTTCCGTTAACAAGGGATTACAGCAAATGCCAGGTTGATGGAGGGGCGGTGAGGAGATACAAAAATTAATTTCTCCATTTACAAGGTGATGTTGTATCTCCTTTGTTGGGAATTGTAATAGCCTAATATTGACATGAGGGTATTGTGACAGAAACGCACTGATAAGATCCGGTAACAAGCGTGTGGTGGTCGTGCCCAAATGAACAACCCCATTTTCAAGGCCTGCCATGTCAAGTAATTCACGGTTTGCTTCTTCCAACTCAGTAAAAACACGATTAACTCGGCAAAGGAATGCTTTTCCGAATGGGTTCAGCCTGATTTGCTTCCCTTGACGATCAAATAAGGGGACGCCTAAAGACTTTTCCAACCTGGAGATTGTTTTGCTCAGTGATGGCTGAGCGATATGCAGTTGTTCTGCAGCTTTCGTCATATGCTCCATACGGGCAAGAGTTTGAAAATATCTTAACTGGAGTAGATCCATATTTATCGCCTTCCTTTATAGCTTAGAATCTATCGATATATAGAAAATTATGTATTTAACTTTATAAAAAATCAAGTGTACAATCATATAAAAGATTTAAAATGACTAAATTTTCAATCACTTTAAATTGAATCTAATGTGACTTTGATGAGTAAAGCGGGAGAAGCCACTTTTCAAACATCAGTTGAAAGAGCACTGCATGACACTGATACGTATTCAAAGGGAAATCCTGGATATGAAAGGTTCTATATATAAGCGACCTGGAATCAAAGTGTTCATAGAATTGGATGCAAAGTGGTAATAGAGATTTGTTTTTACCAATATTTCCGGATGATATGTTTTGGCAAACAACAATATAGCGCCAATAGGGGAGTTAGAAAATTAAAGTAAAAGAAAGCGGATACATCCCTGCTGTAGGTAAAGAACAACTAAGAATTTACTCATAAAAAATCTTTGAGAAATATATTTTCAGGGGCACCAACTTGATAATCCTTTCTAACAGGGAATCAAGCTATATAAAGTAATACTTACTAAAAAATGGAGGCAAGATATCAATGGAATTATCAGGGAAAGCGAAATTTAATTATTGTTCAGAAGTCGTTTGGGAAGCGATGCATGATCCAGAATTGCTGAAGAATGCCATCCCAGGATGTCAAAACTTAAACTTGGTTGGAGATGGTAAATATGACGTTGAGCTTAAGCTTGGTGTAGCAGCTGTAAAAGGGGACTACACGGGTAAGGTTAAATTAGAAGACGTCCATGTACCATCTCATTATATCTTGACTGCTGAAGGTAGTGGGAAGCCAGGATTTGTTTCCGCGAAAATGGATTGTAAAATTATACCTGAAGGAAAAGGCTGTCAATTAATTTGGGAATGCAATGCAGATATAGGAGGAATGATTGCTGGGGTTGGAAGCAGGGTCATCGGAGGTATTGCCAAATTCATGGCCGGTAAATTCTTTAAAGATATAGAAAAACAGCTAAATGTTCATCAAAACATTTAATGTATAGAAATTCAAAGTGATTTAGTATTTTATTCCGAATGGAGGGATTCCTATGAAACCAGCAAAGTTTAATTACCTTCGACCTTCGAGCATAGAAGAAGCCGTACAATATTTATCCGAATACGGGGAAGATGCGAAAATCATATCTGGTGGCCAAAGTTTGATTCCTCTATTGAATATGAGGCTTTCAACACCAAAATACTTAATCGATTTAGGAAGAGCTGAGGGGTTAGGCTATATCCGAGAAGATGGAGAATTCCTCGTTATTGGAGCTTTGACCAAACATTGCGAAATAGAAAAATCTGAATTGGTTAAAGAAAAGTGTCCATTATTGTCGGAAGCAATCCGGTGGGTAGGCCACGCACAAATTCGTAATCGGGGAACTGTTGGTGGAAGTATCGCCCATGGTGATCCATCGGCTGAATTACCATGTGTGATAACGGCTTTAAGGGGAGAAATTGTTATTGCCGATGCAAATGGTGAAGAAGTCTTTTGTCCTGAAGAATTTTTTCTTACTTATATGCTTACTTCGCTACAGCCAGATCAATTGGTTAAGGAGGTTCGTTTCCCCATTACAAAACCATCAAGCGGTTCTGCATTTGTTGAAGTAGCGAGAAGACATGGGGATTTTGGACTTGTCGAAGTGGCTGCAGTCGTTGATTTAGATGCGGATAGTCGTTTTTTAAGTGTCAATTTAGCCATTGGCGGTGTAAATTCTGTTCCTACACCATTAGAGGATGTGGAGAAACTTCTAATCGGCAAAGAGGCGTCCGAGGAAATATATGAAGAGGCGGGTAATCTAACAATGGAAATTGTTGAACCGGAATCTGATCTTCATGGGACTGCCGAATATCGAAGAGAACTTTCTGGAACTATAGTTATTCGTGCATTAAAGCAAGCAACCGAACGTGCACAGGGAGGCGGAGGATTATGATAGAAAAGGTTAAAATAAACCTAAAAGTTAACGGTCATCATATCGATAGAGAGGTAGATCCTAGACTGCTGCTGTCAGATTTTATTAGGGAGAACTTGTTACTTACTGGAACGCATGTCGGCTGTGAACATGGAGTTTGCGGGGCTTGTACAATTCATTTAGATGAGGCCCCCGTTCGCTCATGTTTAGTGCTTGCTGTTCAAGCAGATGGCTGTGATGTCAAGACAGTGGAATCACTTATGCAAGAAAATGGTGAACTTAATTACTTACAGCAAGCATTTTCAGACAATCATGCATTACAATGTGGATTTTGTACACCAGGTTTCTTGATGACCGTTTCTAGTTATTTAGAAGAAAACCCAAATCCCAGTGAAGAGGAAATAAGAGAATGTATTTCTGGGAATCTATGTCGCTGCACTGGATATTCCAATATTATAAAAGCTGTGAAGCAGGCTGCTCAAACTGTATCAAATTAGGGAGGGAAGACGGATGACAAAATACGTTGGTCAAAGTATTAGGCGAAAAGAAGACTATCGACTAGTGACAGGTACAGGACAGTTCGTAGCTGATATCAAAATGGCAAATATGGCGGAAGCAGTCTTTGTTCGCAGCACTCATGCCCATGCCATCATTAAAGAGATTGATATCACTGAAGCGAAGGCTTTAGATGGTGTCTACGCCATCATTACTGGACTTGAAATAGACGGGAAGATCAAGCCTCTTGTCCAATTTGAATCACATAGTGCTCTGCCTCCTAATGTAGAGAAGGAAATTAATCCGACAATTCGTTTTTGTTATGAAGACGTCCTAGCTAAAAAAAAGGTAATGTATGTAGGGCAGCCAATTGCAGTCATTGTCGCAGAAAATCGGTATATTGCTGAAGATGCAGCGGATTTAATAAAAGTCGAATATGAAACAATACCAATCGTTGTCGATCCATTTAAGTCATTGGAAAAAGACGCGCCGTTGATTCAAGATCATCTTGACGGAAATATTCAAGCGGAATTCCGGGTGACGACAGGAGATGCAGATCAGGCTCTTAAAGATGCAGAGCATATCCTAAAGGCAAGGATTAAAACCCCAAGGGTTTCTTCTAACCCGTTAGAGACGAGAGGGGTCGTTTCAACTTATGATGTTCGTACCAATCAATTACATGTTTACTCATCCACACAACTTCCTTTTGAAGTAAGAACCTATATGGCTAAATGTTTAGGTCTAGTTGAACAAAGCATTCGAGTAACAGCCCCAGATGTTGGGGGAGGTTTTGGTCCTAAAGGTGGAGTTCATCCTGAAGAAATTATCATTCCATATTTATCTAAATTGTTGAAGAGACCAGTCAAATGGATCGAAGATCGATTAGAACATTTAACAAGTGCCCGTCATTCAAGGGATCAAATCCATGATGTAGAAGTGGCTTATAAACAGGATGGGACAATTGTTGGAATAAAAGATCAGTTCATTATAGATTGCGGTGCTATGAATTATTTTGGTTTAACATGTGCTTACAACAGTGCCTATCATTTGCGAGGTGCTTATAAAATACCAAACTACGATATTGGTTGCCAGATTGTCCTAACGAACAAAACACCAAATGTTCCATTTAGGGGGGCGGGAAGACCAGAGGTAGTTTTCGTTATGGATCGAATTATCGATATGGTAGCTAGAAAACTAAAAAAAGACCCAGTTGAAGTTATGAGAAAAAACATGATTCAAGCGGAAGAAATGCCTTACGACCAAGGGATATTGATAAAAGATGGTGCTCAGTTAATTTATGATAGCGGCGACTATCCTGCTGCACTAGAACAAGGCTTAAAAATGGTCGATTACGAAGGCTTCCGTGTACAACAAAAAGAATGGAAGAAACAAGGTAAGCTTGTTGGAATAGGTATTTCTTCTTATGTGGAAGGAACAGGGGCAGGTCCATTTGAAAGTGCTTATGTAACTATTGACAGTACTGGTCAAGTAGTAGCCCATCTTGGGGCATCCCCGCAAGGGCAAGGGCATGAAACCGTATTCTCCCAAATATGTGCAGATGAGTTAATGCTAAGCCCAGACAACATTACTATTAGGGTCGGAGATACGACAAATCTGGCTTATGGAGCTGGAACGTATGCGAGTAGAAGTGCGGTAAATGCAGGATCAGCGATTCAAGCAGCATCAGCGAAATTACGCGAAAAAGTATTAGCTGTCGCAGCTGTCATGCTGGAAGTGGATCCTTCGGATTTACAAATGGTGGATGGCAAAGTTTTTGTTGAATCTGCACCTAAAAAATATGTGACCTATAAGGAAGTTGCGAATGCAGCACGTCCAGGGTCCAGATGCAAGGTGCCTGATGGAATGGAACCTGGCCTACAAGTCACACATTACTTTGTTCCGCCAACTGTTACGTTTGCATCGTCTGTCCATATTGCCATGGTAGAAGTGGATAAGAAAACGGGTTTTGTTGACTTGAAAGGTTATAGCGTGGTTCATGATGCAGGAAAGGTCATCAACCCAATGATTGTAGACGGACAAGTTCAAGGGGGGATTGCTCAGGGAATTGGTGCAGCTTTATATGAGGAAGTCATATACGATGAAAAAGGCCAACTCTTGACTGGTTCTTATATGGATTATTTATTGCCAACATCGATGGAGATCCCGAATGTAGAAAAAGGCCATCAAGAATTCCTATCAACCAGAAATCCGCTAGGTATTAAGGGAGTTGGAGAAGGTGGAGCCATTTCGCCGCCTGCTGCTATTGCGAATGCTGTTGTAGATGCACTTTATCCTTTAGACATTGCAATTAATCAACTGCCTATTAGCCCTAGTAACCTTCGTCAATGGATTAAGGAAGCAGAACGTAAACAGGATAAAGTTGAAATAGGTTGAGATGTGTTGTGTAAAAAAATTAAGTATTCATTGTCATTAGAATATACCCTATGCGAAAACAGAATAGTAGACAATCATGAAAGCAGAAGGTTTAAAAAGATTTATATCTAGATACTGTAAGTACTGATTATAAAACAATTCATGATGATAGGGGAAAATATATTGAATAACTTTAATGCTCAAACAATCATGCCGACTAAAAAAATGACAAAAATTCGCTGGTTTTATATCGCTTTTCCATTACTCTTGCTTTTTACCGTTTCCATGATGGATAAAGCAAACATCAATATTCTGCTTGCCAATAAGCCTTTTTTGCAAGACTTAGGCATTGATGGAAATCTTGTAAAAGGGACACTTAGCAGTATATTTTTAGTAACCTATGCATTTGGTCAATTAGCCTGGGGTTTCATTATTGACAAGATTGGTGCGCAACGCAGTGGACTTATTGGAATCAGCCTCTGGGCATTTGCCATGGTTTTGGGGGGAATAGCTGATTCTATTAGTATGATTTTATGGTCTAGGGCTTTATTAGGAATAGGTGAAGGCGTCCTTTATCCAATGGCTCTCAAATTAACTTCAAACTGGTTCCCGTATAATGAACAAGCTAAAGCGCAAACCACCTGGTATAGTGGGAATGCATTTGGCCCAGTCCTCGGACTTCCTCTCATTGCGATCATAGCGTCTGCATATGGTTGGAGGGAAAGTTACTTTATACTTGCAGCGATTTCAATCGTATGTTTAATTTTATTTTGGATTATGGCAAGAGATAATCCAGCTAAGCATTATGCAGTTAATCAAACAGAGTTTAACTATATTCAAAGCAATCAAAAAGTGGAGGTAACTATTACTGGTAATAAAGGAAGCATCAAAACTGTACTTATAAGTCCTTTGTTTTGGATTTTAACGATTGTTTATTCTTGTTTTTCTATTGGATATTATGGAATTTCAACCTTTTTACCTAGTTACTTGACAGAAGAAAAAGGAATAGACTTTGTAAATTCAGCGGTCATCAATGCTGGGGGGTTCGCTTTAGCTATTGTTGTACAAATGGTTACTGGGTATTTCTCCGATCGGTTCATGAAGAGGGCTGTTTTTGTTGGTGGAGCAGGCGCACTTATCATTGTATTTATGCTTTTATCCCTTTTTACGACAAACAGTACAGTTGCGGCCATCCTGAGTATTTTACTAATAGGTCTTTTGTTTATGCCAGCAGCTTTGACGATGACAATGCTTCACCGTGTAGCGTCGCCAGAAGTAATGGGAAGTATCAGTGGTATATTCGGATGTTTATCGTATTTAATCGCAGCATTGGGGCCGATGATTGTTGGTATATTCAGTCAAATGAGTGGTTCATATAATGGTGGTTTTATCGCTATTTTATGTTTCATTGCCCTTTCACTTTTCTTAAGTGTTTTCTTAGTTAGAAAAGGATTTTAAAAGATAAGCGAAAAGAGGAGAGAGACAAAAAGGAAATCTGATTTTTTGTCTCCCTCTATCTTCATAATATTAGGGATTATCATTTTTTAGCAGGTGGGAGGAGTAATGTGTGTCAAGGTTACAAGAAATGAAAGATGTATTAAGAAATATCAGATTAGCATGGAATCGTAACCAAAAAGCAGCCATAGTCATTCAAATTGGCGTAAAGGGTTCTGCATACAGACTTCCAGGAACAAAAATGATGATGGCATCGGACGGACAAATGTTCGGAACAATAAGCGGTGGGTGTTTGGAAAGCGATTTATACGGCTGGGCAGAAAAAGCTATGGAAATGAATTCTCCTTTAACACACAAATACGACTTAAGCGAAAATGAAATTTGGGGTTTAGGAATAGGATGTAAAGGTAATCTTGAAATGCTGATCCTGCCCGTTGATCGAAATGATGAATTCTGGGTTAAAACCGACCAAGTCGTACAGAAAGGACAACACTTTACACTTGTATTGGAAATCCCTACGGGAAACAGGTTGTTAGTTGATAAAGACGGCCATTTCATTGGAAATCACGAGAGTGTGCCTCTTGAAGTTATTGAAAAAGCAAAAACTGTGATGGATACGCAAACTCGTGCAGAAATAGTAGCTTGTGACGGAAGTAGATATCTAATTGATGCCGTTAAACATAGTGAACACTTGATTGTAGCAGGAGCAGGAAAGGATGCAGTACCCGTTGCAGATTTGGCAGCTAAAGTTGGCTTTTCTGTCACAGTCTTGGATTCACGTGAAGATTTCAATAATTCTCGTTTATTTCCTTTAGCTTCGCATTTGAAAAAGAGCCCTGAGGAAATCGACCCTAATGATGTCACTGATTCATGGTGGGTGATTATGAATCATAACCAGGCTTTGGATGAAAAAACCCTACAACTTGCTTTAAAAAGTGACCCGCGATACATTGGTGTTCTTGGTCCAATCTCTCGTACAGAAGAAATGCTGATCAATATTGGACAAAATTTTTCCAGCGGACCAATTCGCTCACCACTTGGTTTGGATATAGGAGCTGAAACGATGGAAGAAGTGTCTTTAAGTATTGTATCGGAACTAATGACAGTTAGAAACGGGAGAAATCCTAGGCCTTTGCATGGTAAAGTGAAAATTCATGCATAAAATTGGTGCAATCATACTCGCTGCAGGTATGTCTAAACGAATGGGAGAACCTAAACTATTACTATCCATACAAGGCAAACCTCTTTTTCGTTACGTCCTTGGACCAGTCGTTGAAAGCTCTTTGGAGCCGATCATCTTGGTTGCCGGTAAATATATAGAAGAAATCAATCAACATACTGTGGACTATCCAGAAATAAAGATAATTTTTAACCAGAATTATGCTGCGGGGATGTCCACATCTTTAAAGCTGGGAATCCAATCTATCAAAGAACATGTGGATGCCGTTATGATTTTCCTTGCGGATCAGCCTCTTGTTTCTAGTACCGTCATACAATCTTTAATGGAAAAATATGAAGCAAATAGAAAAGAAGGAATTCGGATTGTCCGCCCAGAATATCAAGGCAAATTAGGCCATCCGGTATTAATGGATGCGGAATTATTTAACGAATTCCATACAATTGAGGGGGATAGTGGCGGTCAAAGCATTATAAAAAAATATAAGCACGTAATGAAGATTGTTTCATTTGACAATCCAATGTGGGGAGTGGATGTTGACACACCTGAAGACCTCATGAAGATGAAACAGTATTTTGATTCAGAACATAATGAGGAGTGAGAAATGGGATTAAATCGTTACAACGTCGTCATTATTTCACTCATAATCATGAAGTTTCTAAACAACGTATTCTATTCGAATGCAATCGAAGTTATAAGACTAATTAGGAGAACAACATTTATAGAAGAAACTCGTGAAAAATAGCCTTTACTCATAAAGAGCAAAGGCTATTTTTCAATGGAAAAGTGAATTTTGCAGAAATGAAGCTTAAAG
Source organism: Bacillus salipaludis (assembly GCF_030938565.1). GTDB lineage: Bacteria > Bacillota > Bacilli > Bacillales > Cytobacillaceae > Neobacillus > Neobacillus salipaludis_A. Next base: position 1,919,618 of record NZ_JAVGVR010000001.1, read on the forward strand.
GGAAATATCCACTACGAGGCCGACATTTTGTTAAACTATCAGGAAGTATTCTACGAAATAAAATCATTTATTTAAAACTTTGTGGAAGGTATATTCAGAAAGTATTTATTATATTGGAGACTTTAAGAATTGAATTGGTAAAATATAAGAATTCATCTATTTCCGGGGTGGAGCTATAAACTTAACCTTTTTGCTTTTTGTTTTGAAAAATCGTTTAGGTCCGAGGCCAAGGGCGGATAAAAGGATTAGGGACACCAGTTTTTTTATAAAACTATCATAAAAATATTAAATGTCATGATCACTCCGCTTCTGAGTTTGTTGTGTCTCTGCACTCCCAGCATTCCGCTCGATTCCTCTCCATAATAGATAATTCCTCTCCGCAAGAAATACAAAAATCCATTAACAATCCCCCTTTCCGTGTTATTTATTGAAAACCCACAACTTAATATAGTAAATAAGTTTGTAGGGTAATTATAACACTTAGTTTTCTGAAAAAAAAGAAAATAAACATATAAATTAAGTTTCATAAATTGCAATCAGATTACTGTGCCATCTCGAAGGAAAGTAAAATCTAAAAAATACAACTTTAGATTTTTAGGAGATAACTAGGGGGGAGGGATATAAATAAAAGTGATAGAGCTAATAACATGTGAGTTCTTTCTTTAGAAAAGATAAGATATTTGAAATTGGAAAAGCGCATAATATATTCATTGAACTTAGTCCGAAAGTGATTGCCCAGTTCAAAAAATACAAGACTTTAAAAGTTTTCATTTCTTATGCTAATCCTCACTAAAACACAACAATTTTAAAGACTTTTATTAATGTAAATGATTCAGAAGAATTGACTGTAATAACAAATTGGCTACTTTTTCTAGGTGGGGATATCAAGATTAGGGAAGTGACAGAAGAAATCTTGGAAGGTATACAAGAGAGATTATGCTTAGTCTGCCCATAGGCAGTGTCAGTTAAAACCAAAAAAAAGTCTTATATTCTTTTATTTCTTTTGCTAAAGCATCTATCTATTCCTCAAACGTTAGATAGGTGCTTTTGGTGTTCTATAAGCATTTTACTGTACATTTCTAAGGTTAAAATATGACTATGACGATATAAGGTTCCCTGAAAAGGATTCCGTACGGCTGCTACTATAAGTTTTTTGCTGTTGTTTCAGCCCACTTATGAGAATCACTTTTACATAACTCATTGATTTTTGATAAGTTATTTTCGGTAGATGCCAGTACATCGTTAGATATATGGTACTTTAATAAAGTTTTAAAGAACCTCATTCCATTTTGATGCTTACCGCGTTGATTATTAGCAGTAAGCCAAAAGAAGAATCAGTAAATTTAGATCCTACAATAAACGCTAAATAAGAAAAACGGAAAAATTTAATGCAAACCATATGGTTCTAATAGTAACCGGGTAGCATTTTTAAACGGCTTAACTATTTCAATTATTCTATTAACGAAAAAGTAAAAAAGCGTAAATTACAGGTTGGTGCGAGTAATAGAGAATTTAATCTTTTGATGAAACCGTGTCAATCAATGCTCCAATAACTTCCTTCCAAATTAAACCTTTTGCGGAGGCATTTATTTTTTTCTGGGTGGAAAGAGTAAAAATTTTTGCAATATTTTTGATAAATGGTTAAAATAAAATGAAACACCGTTGTTTATTAAGTAACGAATTTGGTGTGAAAGAAATAAGTTACACCGTTTAAAAAAGAGTTAAAATCTAAAACTTGTGTATTTCAAACAGAAAGGTGGTAAGAAATGAATGGAAACAAATTTAAAAGCAAATAATGTTTGTTCGTTAACTAAAGTCCTTGCATTGGCTAAGCAAAATCAATTTGCTGTCGGTTCATTTACTCCTAGAGCTACAAAAATGATAGCTCCTATTCTTAGAGCGGCCAAAGAAATGAATTCTGCAGTTATTGTTCAGACTTCTGAGAGGGAGCAAGAACGATATGGAATTAATTTAGAGGAATTTAGTAGAGAGTTTTATCGTGTTATTCAAGAGGAGAATATTAAAATCCCTGCTGTATTACATTTAGATCATACGAAGGACTTCAATGTAATTTCGGAAGCTATCGAAGTTGGTTTTACATCCGTTATGATTGATGCATCAGAGCAACCATTTAAGAAAAATATCGAGATAACAAAAAGGGTTGTTGAGTATGCACATTCAAAAGGCGTAACAGTTGAAGCTGAATTAGGCAAAATTGGGACAACTGACTTTATTGAAACAGACGTTGATGAAGAGCTATTTACAGAACCTGAAGAAGCAAAACAGTTTGTTGAAGAGACAGGAGTTGATGCATTAGCGGTTTCTGTAGGGACTTCACATGGGGTCTATCTTGTTAAAGATCCAAAAATTGATATTGAGCGTTTAATTGAAATTCGTGCGTTAACATCTGTACCATTAGTGTTACATGGCGGTTCGGGCATTCCATCAGAAATAATTAAGAATGCAATTCAAATTCCTAGCGGTGGAATTAGTAAAGTGAATATTGCAACAGATTTAGAACATGCGATGATAAAAGCTCTAAATAGAGAAAATTATGTTACTGAAAAGGAGTGGTCTGAACTACCTACAGTAACATTAAATTTAGTTCAAAAGGTTGTTCAAAACGTAGTAGAAGATAAAATTGAAAACTTTTTAATTAGTAACGGTAGTGCTTCATACTATGTTTAAGAAGTCACATTACATGAAAATAGTAACCTACTTTAAACTGTAACTCCCCATATTTCCGGGACATTTCAATTTAATTTTTTTGTAGTCCCCTGGGTGTGATGAGTGGGGGCTATTTTTTAACCATAAAATAGATCTACTTTCCATTTTGCTCCATACTGGCGTCCGTGATATTAAGCTCATCGCATAGCTTCTTTAACTTTAACTTAGAGTGGATGTCTTTTTATCGTCCACTACTTAATGAAGGTTGACTTAAAAGGGCATGAAAGGTGTTCTTTATGGGGTCATACCTTCTTTTTAATTTATCGGAAAATATAAATTTTGAATGGTTTTATGCCTATGATAATTAATTTTAAATCAAACCCTTGATTCAAAAAGTAATTTTAAAATATTTGAATAGTTACGACCTTATGGTAAAATTTCTAATTAAAGATAATTGAGTAAGGTATTATTGCTTTATACGCAACGTCTTTTCTGATAAAATGGAAGAAAATAAAAATTACAGTGGTGTCATTTTATATAAATAAGGTCGTATTACTCTTGTGGTAAGTAAACGGGATCAGTAATTTAGGCCTGAATCGGGGGTTTAATATAAATGGTTAAGTCAGTAGATAGGGCATTAACAATTATTTCATTAGTAAGCAAGCGTAAAGAAGGGATGGGTGTTACTGAGCTGGCCGCCAATCTAGATTTAAATAAAAGCTCTATATTCAGATTATTAAGTACTCTTGCAGATCATGGATTCATCGAACAAAATCCTGAAACTAAAAAATATAGATTAGGCTATAAATATTTAGAATTAAGTTCGATGCTACTTGAATCTATTGACCTGAGAACTCAAGCTAAACCTTTTTTGGAAGAGTTAGAATCACAATTTAATGAAGTAATCCACTTGACGGTATATGATCAAGGAGAGGTAATTTATATTGAAAAACTTGAAGGAAGTGAAACCCTTAGAACGCATTCTCAAGTAGGAAGAAGGGCCCCGATGCATTGTACGGCAGTTGGGAAGGTCATCTTAGCACATCTGCCGCTTAATGAGATTGTAGATATAATTGACAAGTATGGTTTACCAAAACATACTGAAAAAACGATTACAGATAAAGACTCTTTTTTTAAGGAATTGGGAAAAATAAGGAACGAAGGCATTGGTAAAGAAGTTGAAGAAAATGAACCTGGAGTCTCCTGTATTGCAGCACCAATTTTTGATAATCGGAAGAAAATTACCGCTGCTATTAGTATTTCAGGACCAAGCTTCCGAATGACTGAAGAAAGATTAGCTGAAATTAAACCAATTATAATGGATATAGGTATAAAGATTTCCAAGCGGCTTGGTTACACAGACAATTGATTGGTATGAAGTAAGAATTGGTTATAAGACCAGTTCTTTTTTTATGCAAAAAATTATTGATTGTCTGTTCACCGACGAATTTTTATAAAAAAATTTAATTACAAACACTTGAAATATTCAAAAAACGGTGATATTATCAAAATATGAAACATGGTTAGTTGATAAGCAACAACGAATGTCTTATTTTTTTAATTATAAAATGAAACGATGTTGCTTATTATGAGATGAAGGAGGAGTAATAATGGTTTTTTCTAAAGAGAAAAGCGAACTTTATAATGATTTAACCAAAAGAATTCGTCGGCACATAGTTAAAATGACAAATCATGCCGGAAGTGGGCATCCCGGTGGTTCTTTATCTGCTACTGAACTTTTGTCAGTACTTTTTTTTGAACACATGAATGTAGATACCAACAATCCAGAATGGCAAGACCGTGATTGTTTCTTCCTATCAAAAGGACATTGTACACCTGTGTTTTACTCGGTTTTAGCTGAAAAAGGATTCTTCCCTATTGAAGAGTTAATGACATTCAGGGATGTAGACGGTAGATTACATGGACATCCATGTGGAGAGCATATCCCAGGTGTAGACATATCATCAGGATCACTTGGTCAAGGATTATCAGCTGCTAATGGTATTGGATTAATTGCAAAACTAGATGGTAGCAATAGAAGATCATATTGCATGATCGGTGATGGAGAGTTACAAGAAGGTCAAATATGGGAAGCGGCGATGACAAGTGCACATTACAATCTTGATAACGTTTGTGCAATAATCGACTGGAATAAAATCCAACTTGATGATTTCGTTGAAAATGTGAAAGGTGTTAAAAATCTTGGAGATAAATTTAGAGCTTTCGGTTGGCACGTTGTTGAAATCGATGGCCATGATATCAATGCAGTAAATGATGCGTTTAAAGAAGCTAAACGCACAAAGGGTAAACCTACTGCAATTCTAGCTCATACCGTTAAGGGCAAGGGAGTTTCATTTATGGAAGATACACATGAGTGGCATGGAATGGCACCGAATGATGAGCAGTTAGAAATCGCTTTAAAGGAGTTGGCTTAAGATGGCAAATCTAGAAGCACCACGTAAAGGTTTTGCTGATGCACTAATTAGACTTGGCGAAAGACATGATAATTTAGTAGTTCTTGATGCGGACTGCGCAAAATCAAATATGACAAATCTTTTTAAAAATAGATTTCCAGAACGCTTTTTTAACATCGGTATTTCTGAATGTGATTTAGTTGGAACTGCGGCTGGCATGGCGATAGCAGGTAAAGTACCATTTGCAAATGCTTATGCAAACTTCCTTACTGGACGCGCATTTGATCAGATGAGAATTTCGGTATGTTACTCAAATAACAATGTGAAAATTGTCGGTCATAACGCTGGTACATCAGCTGCTCAAGAAGGAGCAACACATTTGCCGCTTGAAGATATATCTTTAATGCGCTCTCTTCCACGTATGACAGTAATTGTTCCAGCAGATGCTGTTGAAATGGAAAAAGCAGTAGAAGCAGCTTATTACCATGAAGGACCTATTTATCTGCGTGTTGGAAAATTACCAGTACCGATCGTTACAAAGAAAGAAGAACCTTTTGAAATCGGTAAAGCAATTAAATACCGTGAAGGATCTGATATTACAATCATCAGTACTGGTATTATGCTTGATGAATCACTAAAAGCAGTAGAGGAGTTAGAAAAACAAGGTGTAAGCGCTGAACTTTTGCACATTCATACAATTAAACCTATTGATAGAGAAGCAATTGTAGCATCAGCTGCGAAAACAAAAAATGTTATCTCAGTTGAAGAGCATTCAATTATCGGAGGTTTAGGTAGTGCAGTTGCTGAAGTACTATCAGAAAACCAACCTGCTAAATTAAGAAGAATCGGTACAAATGACCGTTTCGGAGTTTCTGGGAAAATGGATGAACTCCTCGACCTCTTTGAATTAAGAGCACACCGGATTGTTTCAACAGCAAATGAATTATTAGGTGAAAAAGTAAATAGCTGGTAACCTATTTAGATCATGAAAGGGGGATGGGTTTTGTCAAACGTGACCCAATATCCAAATTTAACGGATACATTAGAAAATCCTCTCTTCTCTAAATCAGATGATAGTCTCCGTGCAAAAATAAAAGATCATTTAAAACAAACAAAACATAAGTTTATTGTTCTAGATGATGATCCAACTGGTGTCCAAACTGTCCATGATATTTTTGTCATTACAAACTGGAGCAAAGATTGGATTAAAAAAGGTTTATCTGATCAGAGAAGTGTACTTTACATTTTAACAAATACAAGAAGTTACAATGCCGAAAAAGCTGAAAACATCAATAGAGAGATTGTTCAAAACATTGTTGAAGTAACGAAAGAAATGGGTATTAACTTCTCAATTATTAGTAGAAGTGACTCAACATTAAGAGGACATTATCCACTGGAAATTGATGTACTACAAGATGAACTTTTTAAAGTGGGTAATGGTGAGACTTCAGGACACTTAATTATACCTGCCTTCTTTGAAGGGTATCGTTATACATTAGATAATACTCATTATTTAGCTGTAGATGGCCAGCTTGTCCCTGTATGTGAAACGGAATTTGCGAAAGATTCGGTATTCGGCTTCCAAACAGCTAATTTGCCAAAATGGATTGAGGAGAAGACAAATGGAAGAGTATCTTCAGAGTCCGCATTGATCATTTCACTCGAAGATATTCATATCGGTGGTATTGATAAAATTTACGAGATTTTACTCTCTGCCAACAATAATACTCCTATTATAGTGAATGCTAAATCTTATTATGATTTAGACATTCTATCATTAGCAGTCCTAAAAGCAATTGATTCTGGTAAACAATTCTTATTTAGAACTGCGGCATCTTTTGTAAAATCGATTACTGGAATAAAAGATCGTCCATATTTGTCAGCAGATGAGATTGTTTCAAAAGATGAAAGCCGTAACAATGGTGGATTTATCGTTGTAGGTTCTCACACGAAAAAAACAACGGAACAAATTAACGAACTAATGAAGAAATACCCGATTGAACAAATCCAACTTAATGTTGTGAAAATAATAGATGAAGAAACAAGAGCTGAAGAGCTAACACGAGTATGTCAATTAGTAGATTATAATATTTCTTCTAATCGAGATACGCTTGTTTATACAAGTAGAGATGTAATTATTGCAAAAGATAAAGAAGAAAATTTAAAAATTAGTCAAACCGTTTCACGTGCTTTGGTCGAAGTGGTTCGTTCACTAAAAGTTAAGCCGAAATTTATCATAGCTAAAGGCGGTATAACCTCTAGTGATGTGGCAACTAAGGGCTTGGAAATCAAACATGCAAAAATTTTAGGGCAAGCAATCGCGGGTGTTCCAGTATGGTTAACTGGAAGTGAAGCTAAGTTTAAAGATACACCTTATATCGTATTTCCGGGTAATGTAGGGGAAAAAGAATCGATTGCTCAAATCTTTGAAAATATTAAAAACGATCAAAAGGGAGAGTTTTAAATGGCTAAACAAAAAATGACAGCAGCTGAGTTAATTGCATTGTATTTAGAAAAAAGAGGAGTAAAACATCTTTATGGTGTACCAGGAGCTGCAATCCTACCATTTTATGATGCAGTAAAAGAATTAACGAAAATCGAGTCATATGTTGTTCGTCACGAGCAAACGGGTGCTTTCATGGCTGACGGTTATTCAAGAGCAACTGGTGAGGTTGGTGTTTGTGCTGCAACTTCAGGTCCAGGAGGAACGAACTTCTTAACAGGCCTTTACAGTGCATGGATGGATTCAATTCCAATGATTGCTATTACTGGCCAACAAAAAAATAGTTTAATTGGAACAATGCAATTCCAAGAAGCTCCTATAGTTGAAATGGCTAAACCTGTAACGAAAGCTGCATATCGTTTAACAGACGGTTCGATAGCTGCTCAATTTATCCATGAAGCATGGATAACAGCTACAACTGGTAGAAAAGGTCCAGTTCTACTTGACTTACCAGTTGACCAACAAAAAGTTGAAATCGAAGTTGATATCGATGAACTGATTGCATCTACTCCAGTAGATAACTTACCACAAGCTACTGATGCGGATATCCAGAAAACTTTTGAATTATTAAAAGATGCTAAAAGACCAGTATTGCTTTCTGGTGGCGGGGTTAACCTTGCAAACGCTACTGCTGAACTAAAAGCATTAGCTGAAGAACTTCAAATCCCTGTTGTAACTACTGGTATGGGTATGGATACATTCCCTAACGATCACCCATTATTCGCTGGACGTATGGGTACAATGCTTGATACTCCATTCGGTAACAAAACAATTGTTGAAGCTGACTTAGTAATTAACCTTGCTGGACGTTTTGCTGACCGTTCTACTGGTAATGTTGGCGTATTTACACAAAACGGTAAGAAAATTATCCACGTAAACCTTGATAACAAAGAAATTGGTAAAGTTGTACCAACTACTTTAGGTATCGTTTCTGATGTTAAAACATTCATGGTTAAACTTACAGAAGCGTATAAAGACCTTGGGGCTACTGTAGCTGCAACTGCCGAAGCAGATACTAAAATTGACTTAACGGAAGAGCGTAAAAAATGGGCTCGTAAAACGGATTACAAAACACTTCCGATCAGACAAGAGCGTGCATTACGCGAACTTCGTGAATTCTTAGATCGCGATGCATTCGTATCACATGACTGCGGTATCAGCCAAATCTGGTCTTGCCAATTATTTGAAACGTATGAACCAAGAACATACCTATTAACTGGTGGTGCAGGTACAATGGGCTGGGGGCTTGGTGCAGCAATGGCAGCAAAACTTGCTTTTCCTGAAAGACAAAGTGTTAACATCCTTGGTGACGGAAGCTTAGGAATGTCATTACAAGATATCGCGACAGCTGCAAAGCATGATATCCCAGTCATCATTTTCTGTATGAACAACTCATTACTTGGATTAATTCGTCAACAACAAAACTGGTTCTATGATAACCGTCGTATTTCGACTGACTTAGAATACAAGAACGAATTAACTGATGGTGAACATAGTGAACGGGGAATTGACTTCGTTAAAACTGCAGCAGGCATGGGTGTTCGTGGTGAGCTCGTTACTCATTATGACGATATCAAACCAGCATTACAACGTGCAGTTGACTCAGGTAAACCATATATAATCGAAGTACTAGTAGATGGTGATCCTGAAAAAGCATGTGAGTTCTCTAATAACGGGGCACTTAACGGATTTAAATATTCCGATAAAATCAACTATTCCAAATAGTTATTACTTTGTAAATCTCTGAGAACCTAATGAAGCAATTGGTGATTTTCCGATTGCTTCAGAGATAATCTTGTCAAAATAACGGTTATGTAAATGGAATCAAGTTAACGAAAAAGTTTCAATATTAAAGGAGGGAAGCCGAAAAATCGGCGAAAACATGTCAGCAAATCTTCATAATTCAATGAAAGTCGGAATTGTCCATTTTATGGCTTATCCTGAAACAATGGGTGGAGAAGGTCCAACTGTTGAAACAGTTAAGAAAATTGTTCAAGATGATTTTTTCTCTGGAATTGAGATTACATCTATTAACAACCTTGAAGATCGTAAAGAGGTTGCGCAAATTTTAGAATCTGGCCGAATGACTGTCGGATTTGGTGCACAACCAATTCTTTTAAGAAACAAAGGAAATCTTAACTCTTTTGATGAGGCTGAGCGAAGAAGAGCGATCGAATTAGTGAAGGGTGGAATTGACCAGGCATACGAATTAAATGCTTCTAAATTTGGTTTCTTAAGCGGTGCAAAACCAGATGCTGATCAAGATACTGCGTTACAATTATTATCAGAATCGATTAAAGAATTATGTCAATATGCAAGATCTAAAGGTGATCTTATTCTTTCACTTGAAACATTTGATGATGAGACAGATAAAAAATGTTTAATCGGTTCTAATAAACTTGCTGTTGAAGTGGCAAAAGAGGTTCGTAAAGTAGATCCTACTTTTGGATTAATGCTTGATTTAAGTCATTTACCAATGCAGCGGGAAACGTCAATTGATGCATTAACGGTTGCTCGTGACTATATTAATCATGCACATATCGGAAATTGCTACATTAAAGATACTTCTAATCCTGCCTATGGTGATCAGCATCCCCGTTTCGGCTATCCAGGAAGTGAAGTAGATGTTCCAGAATTAGCAGAGTACTTACGAGCTCTATTAGAAATTGGCTATATCGGCAAAGGGAATAAGAATGTTGTTGCCTTTGAGGTAAAACCAGTTGGTACAGAGTCATCAGATATTGTTATTGCCCAGTCAAAACGTACGCTTATTGATGCATGGTCATTAGTGCATTCAACAAAAGGCCGCCTCGTAAGTCTTTCTATATAAATTGCAATTGCTTTACTGAGCGACAAGTATTTGTACTTGTCGCTCAGTAATATCATGAAAAATACACCAATAACTAAACAAATGAATCAATCGTTTAACTCGCTTATGATACAAAATGACTTATTGTCTATCATCTGCCTAGGATGTTATGATTCTATTAAAAATTACGTTTTGTAATAAACAATACTATGATCTTATATTGATTATATAGGAAGGGGAGTTATTGTTTGGTTAAACTGCAGCAGGACATTGACGCGAAAAGAATCAGTACTAGAATTGAAGAACTTGCTCGTTGTTCATCTACTACTGTCGGTGTCACAAGATTACCATTCACCATCGAAAGTACGAAAGCCGAAAGACTTGTTGAAGAGTGGATGAAAGCAGCAGGGATGTCTGTAAGAAAAGATGGTCTTAATAATATGATCGGCCGTTATGAAGGAAAAAATCCAACAGCACCCGTTTTAATGATTGGTTCCCATTTAGATAGTGTCATTGAAGCAGGTAAGTATGATGGGATTTTAGGTGTTATTTCGGGAATAGAAGTTGTTCAATACCTTTACGATAATAAAATTGTTTTAGACAATCCAATTGAGGTAGTTGGTTTCTGTGATGAGGAAGGAGTAAGATTTCATTCAACTTTCCTTGGAAGTAAAGCAATCGCTGGAACTTTTACTCCAGAAGATTTGGAAAGAACAGATGAAAATGGAATCACTATTGCTGAAGCTTTAAAAGCAATTGGAATTTCTGACCCAGATGCATATAAACACGCTAGTCGTACTCCTGAGGAACTTCTCGCTTATTTAGAACTTCATATCGAACAGGGACCTGTTCTTGAGAAGGTAAATGAGGCAGTTGGAGTCGTTACTGGGATTGCCGGTGCGACAAGATTTTCTTTTGACATTATTGGAAAACCGGGTCATGCAGGGACAGTTCCTGTTGCTATTAGACAAGATGCCCTTTTAGGTGCAAGTGAACTTATTTCTTTTATCGAGAAAATTGCACTCGAAAACGTACCATTAGTTGCAACAGTTGGTAAACTTACAGTTAGTCCTGGTGCGAGTAATGTCATACCAGGTTTCGTTACAGGAACGCTCGATATTCGGGATTTAAATGTCGAACGTAAACAAAAAGCGATTGATGCTATTTTAATAGCAAGTGAAAGAATAGCTGAGACTAGAGGATTGCAAATTACATTTGAAAAAGTAATGGAAGCTGACCCGGTATACTGTAGCGAAGAAATCATGACCTTAATTGAACAATCAATTAGTGAACAGGGGGAAGCGTTATTAAGCTAGTGAGTGGTGCTGGTCATGATGCAATGGCGATGGCCGATGTGACGGATGTTGCGATGATTTTCGTTCGTTGTAAAGATGGTCTTAGTCATCACCCTGATGAATTCGTGACAGATGAAGATATGGGTGCCGGAGCTAAAGTGCTTCTATCTACAGTTATGAAAATAGCTGGAAAACAGTCTAATAATATAGATGATTAATTAAAAAGACTTACTAAAAAACTTGTGATCCGGCTATATAGGATCACAAGTTTTTTCTTTAAGAATAATAGAAAAACAACAAGCAGAAACTATTCACTTATATCGATGATAGAATGAGAAAAACTAAGGCTTTTGCCATTCGATAGGCAGCGAGCCTTAGTTTTTTGATTTGGTTCTTTTCTATAAGAGATTGTTTTTTTAAAAGAAAAATCTCCTACCCCTCATTACTAAGTAAATAGCAATTAAGTTTGCTAAAACAGCCTTTTAATTTCATTGAAAGGTCTGATTAACTCCCTCTCATTTAAGTAAAATTTGATCGTAAAAGTAACGCGATTCGTAATTGCAGCGATTCTTGAGAATCATGGATGGAATAATTTAAAATTTCTTCACATTTGGCAATTCGATATTTTACTGTATTTCTGTGTACATACAATTTTCTAGAGGTAATCGCAATTTCACAATTATTATCTAAATAGACAAATAAAGTATTAACTAAGTCTTCTTCATCCTTATTTTTCGGATACGCCAGAGAGCGCAACGTATTTTCGTAAAATTTCCGCAGATCCTTCTCAGGAATTAATCGAATCAGTTCCTTTAATTGCTTCGTTTCATAAAAATTTATAAATTTGTATTGAAACAATTCTTCTCCTTGTTTCCATGCCTTCACCGCTTCTTCATACGTTACAGGAATATTGGTAAGATCATTAAAAAAGTTACCGATTCCAAACGAGAGTGAAATTTTCAAATTTGTATAGGCCTCATTCTGAAATTCTATAAGTCTTTCTTCAATTGAGCTTTTATTTGGCTCATCAATATTTGAAGGAAACTGCATTAAAATCACAAAATATGAATCCTTCATGAAAACGATATTTTTATTATCGATTTTTAAAAATGATTGTTTAAAAAATTTATATAAATAATCGTATAATCTATTCATGATATCTGTGCTTTGTTTATTATCATCTATCTTACATACAATGCAAACGTATTTCTGATTGTCTAATAAGCCATACTGTTTTCCCATGTGAATAATTTCTTGTTTAGTCGATACGTTCCCATCAACAAGCGAAGCAAAAAAGTGATTTTCTAACATACGGCTGTTCTCTCTAATCGCCTCATTTTTAAGCAAGGTGAATGATATGACAGTTGATGCTTGCTCGATGGTTAATTGTGAAGAAGGATATGGCAGCTTCTCCGGATTTAAAATAATTAATAAATATGGATATGGGTTCATCGTTTTTACTTTAAACATTTTTAACGAAATTACTGGATGATGTTGACGAGTGATACCGATTGTAAGGTCATTTTTTTCTCGGTAGTTATCAAGATTACGTTTAAAATGATCCTCCACATTTTCCATGACGATTTTCATATTTCCCGTTTGAAAATGGTGGGAAAATGATGTTACATCACCGATAGGGTCTAGAAGTAGAACAGGACATTTTAATAAAGAACCAAGGTTTTCGATTAAAGAATGCAAACTATAGCCTTTCATCATCATATTGGTAAATTTCTTGTGTACATGAATCGCGTAAAATAATTCTTCAATTTGGTTATCCCAAATAAAGCTTATTAATTGATGGGCTACCGTACCTAATGTTAATGATTCCGGAATTTGAATGATTGGAAATTGTAATGAGTCAGCTAAATCGATTACCTCTTGTGGAATGACATCAATGAATCGTTTAAGTTTAATCGCAATTCCAGCACAGGGACGCTTATTTATTTGCGAAATGAGATCACCTAACTGGTGCGGGGCATCTTTAAAGGCGTAGCCTGTCGTCAATAATAAGGAATTCTCGGCCAAAAAATGGATGACGTCAGGAGTTTCTGATATCTCAATTGAATCAACTTTCCTTTTGAGTCCGGCATGTCCAGCAAGAATTTTTGCTTCTTGTAATACATCTACGATGAATAAATCTTCGACAATTTTCATTCTAATCCCTCTTTTCTCCTTCTTTTGCCAAGTATATTTTTAATGATTGAACGAGAATAGACATTTTTTAATGTTTTGTTTAAACAAATATCTCTAACTAAATTGTTTAAAGTGAATAATGATTTTGAAAATTAAATCATTTAAAATTAATTGTACAAAGAATTGATTTGGAATGAAACTGTTTTCAAAAAAATTTGCAAAAAGGCAGCTTAATATAAAAGTCATTTATTATCTTGTGGTTTTTACCATTGAGGAGGGAAATTATGGGTACATATGATTTAATTATTCGAAATGGAAATATTGTAATAGACACGATTGTTCAAGGGGATATTGCCATTAAAGACGGGAAAATTAAAGAAGTGTCTGTCGGAAAAAGTTTAGCAGCAACTGCAGAGAGGGAGATTGATGCAAGTGGACAGCACATCGTACCTGGATTAATTGATACCCATGTCCACTTTAATGAGCCAGGCAGGACTGAATGGGAAGGCGTACGAACAGGTAGTAGAAGTTTAGCGGCAGGTGGGGTAACAACCTATTTTGATATGCCATTAAATAGTACACCTCCAACAATTAATAAAGAGAATTTGGAATTAAAAAGAGTCTTGTCCGAAGAAAAGTCGGTTGTCAATTGCCGCTTTTGGGGTGGACTTGTACCAGAAAATATTGAGAATATTAAGGAACTATATGAAAATGGGGTAATTGGTTTTAAGGCTTTTATGTCGCCGAGTGGAATTGCCGATTTCAATCATGTAGATGATCGGGCGATTTTTAAAGGAATGAGTGAAATCGCTTCAATTGGTTCTTTATTAGCAGTACATGCCGAAAGTACGGTTATTTGTGATCAACTCGCTGAAGAAAAACAAAGGCAAAATAAAACATCTGCCAAAGACTTTGTTGAATCAAGACCGATTATTTCCGAAATTGAAGCGGTAAGACGGATTATTTCGTATGCTGAAGCGACAGGTTGTAAACTGCATATCGTTCATGCGAGCAGCCGAAAAGTCGTCGAAGTCATTAATGAGGCTAAGCAGAGAGGTGTAGATATTACTGTGGAAACATGTCCTCATTATTTATCATTGACTTTGAAAGACTTAGAGGAAAAAGGCGGGGTGGCAAAATGTTGCCCACCACTGCGAGATAATCAAGAAGTAGAACAGCTATGGCTGGCTGTAGCAAATGGTGAAATTGATGTCATAGCTTCTGACCATTCTCCTGCACCGCCAAGCATGAAAAAAGTAACAAATGGAGACTTTTTTAAGGCTTGGGGCGGTATTTCAGGTGCTCAATCTACCCTGAATATTATGTTGACTGAAGGGTATTTTAATCGTAATCTGCCTTTAGAAAAGGTTGTTGAGTTAACGGCTGCGAATCCTGCTAAGCTGTTCGGACTTTATCCGCAAAAAGGAATCATTGCCGTTGATAGTGATGCCGATCTGGCAATAGTAAATCTAAACGAAAGCTTCGAGCTGAAACAGGAAGATTTGTTCTACCGCCATCAGCAATCCCCATATGTTGGCAAAACCTTTAAAGGAAAAGTGACAACAACGATCGTAAATGGAAAGGTTGTCTTTGAAAATGGCAATATTACAATTGGGGAAAAAACCGAAATCAACTCCTATTAATACCATATGTTAGGAAACAAAAAGCTAATAACAGGACTAGATCACTGTCTCATGTCCTATTATTAGCTTTTTTAGATGTCTAAAGAAAAGTGGGAGATACAAATCGGTTTGAAGGACTAAGAAAATTGTAGAAGTAAAAGTCTTAATTTATCCAAAGTATACAAAAATAAAAAGTGTTTTTATTCATTAGTGATAATGACGAATAAAGTGAAAACGATTAACATTTAATTAGAAACGAATAATTCAAAGAATAAAACATAAGGGGAGTTTAAATAAGATGGGTTATCCTAAAGACTTATTATCAAGCAGATCAATCATTGAGCACGGTAAATATGCATTAATCGCACCTGAAGGCTTGGTTAACAATGTGATTCCAGGATTTGAAAATTGCATTATTTCGATTTTAGGTTCACCAAAACTTGGAGCAAGCTTTGTTGATTACGTTGTAACCATGAAACAAGATGGTAAAAATAGTGAGGGATTCGGCGGGCAAGAAAATATCGAGACGTTCGTCTATGTTCTTGAAGGCAAAATTAAAGCTGCTGCAGGTGAGCAAGAATTTATTCTTGAAGAAAGCGGATATTTATACTGTCCTCCAGGAACAAAAATGTATGTAGAAAACCAATTTGGCGGAGAATCAAAACTATTTCTTTACAAACAAAAATATCGTCCGCTTGAAGGACGGAAACCATGGGTTTATTCAGACCATGCGAACAAGATTGAATATAGAAATTATGATGATATGCATAATGTTAATATTAAAGATCTTTTACCTACAGACCTAGATTTTGATATGAATTTTCACATTCTTTCTTTTGACCCTGCTGCATGCCATCCGTTTATCGAAACACATGTACAAGAGCATGGTGCCTACTTACTTTCAGGAGAAGGTATGTATAATCTAGACAATCAATGGATTCCAGTGAAAAAAGGAGATTACATTTTTATGGGACCATATGTACATCAGGCAGCTTATGCTGTAGGCAGAGAAAATTTAACATACGTTTATTCTAAAGATTGCAATCGTGACGCTGCATTGTAAAAGGTAAGCAGAATGATAGCTTAAATGAAGAATAGAAAGGAAGTATATTCTTCATTGTAATGATCATATAAAAAATAACAACAAAGTATGCAAAAATAGCTAAAAAAATAAGAAAAATGAGGTGTTGGGAAGTGGAAGGGGAAGCGACTTTGACAAAAATCGAAGCGATAAAAGCAGAAAGAGTTTTCGAAATTGATAAGATCGCAAAATTTGATCCAGATGAAGCGCAAAAAAACTATTTCTATGAAACAGATAAAACAGTTGGAGCCGTTTGGTGTCTTGAGCCTGGCCAGGAATTATATTTACATTCCCATTCGAATGTTGATGATATTTGGGTGTGCATGGAGGGAGAAGGAATTTATTTCCCAGACTTAGAGAATGAAATTCCGATTAAAAAAGGCATGGTATTATTAGCTAAACCAAATCAAATTCATGGAATGAGAAATACAGGGACAGAGCGATTCATGTTTGTAGGCTTTGCTGCTGGTTCATTGCCAATGGATATTACGAGATATTAATAGTAATAATGAATTTATAAACTATAAATTTGTTAAACTAAATAATGTAAATATCCGTCTTTAAAAAGTCGATTGATGCTTTAAACATTCATATAATAAGTGATTGAAGAGGAGCGATTGTAATGAAGACAGTCGCTTCTCTTCATTTTATATAAATAAATCCAATTTATTTCAATCAATAGGATTCATAAAGTAATCATTGTTTTTGGAAGAGGTGTCGATTCATGATAAAGCAAGGAGCTGTTGTAGCATTCTTGTCTCCTGTACAGTGGCTTTTTTTTATGTTTGCTAATACGGTAGTTGTTCCAATTTCTATTGGAGCTGCGTTTCAGCTTCCTCCCGAAACGATTGAAATGACAATAAGATGCTCTTTTATCTTTACAGGCATTTCTAGTATCTTGCAGGCCTGGGTTGGCCATCGTTATCCATTATTGGATAGTCACTCTGGATTAATGTGGGGCTTAATGCTAAATATGGGGATTTCGGCTTCCGCACTTGGTATAGACTATGCAACAGTTGGGGGAGGAATTACAACAGGTTTTCTGCTCGCAGGAGCTGTAACTGTTCTAATTGCTGCGTTCAATTTTATTTCGATTATACAAAAAATCATTAATCCGATGGTAATAAGCGTATATATTTTTTTGTTAACCTTTCAGCTCATCTTTATTTTCTTCAAAGGAATGTTCAAAATAACTGAAAATGGGACAATTGATCTTCCTGTCAGTTTTGTTTCAATTGGGGTTGTTATTTTTGTAGCTCTATTAAAGATTAAAGGCGGAAGAGTTTTTGGCAATTTTTCAATTCTGATAGGAATGGTTGCAGGATGGTTAGTGTATCGACTTATTTTCCCGTCAGTTCATCCGGTAGAAGGCTCTTCTAGTATGGAATTCACCATATTCCCTCTTGGGGCTCCGAACTTAGAGCTAGGGATTGTTTTCGTCTCTTTTTTTGCATCCCTTCTGACTTTGACGAATTCTTTTGCCTCCATTCAAGCTGCTGCAGATGTATATAAGGTAAAGGTAGAAAAAAAACAATACAAAAGCTCAATTTTTTTAACGGGGATTTTTGGGGTTATCACTGCCATTTTTGGCTTAGTTCCTTTTACACCCTTTACATCCACAATCGGATTCTTACAAAGTACAAAATTATATAGGAGAAAGCCGTTTATGATTAGCGGTTTTGTGTTTATCCTGCTTGGAATTATCCCGCCTTTAGCTGAATTTTTAGGTACCATGCCACTAACAATAGGTAATGCGGTTTTATTTGTTGCTTATCTTCAATTGTTTGGGACAGCTTTAAACAGCTTAAAGGGTATATTCTTTAACTCGGAAACGATATTCCGTTTAGCAGGTCCGGTACTAATTGGAGTCAGTCTAATGAATATCCCTCCGGCCCTATTCGGCAGTTTTCCAGTTCTATTGCAGCCATTAATTACAAATGGTCTCATTATGGGTGTAATCATATCGATCATTTTAGAGAAAATGGTAGATTGGAATAAGTTAACAACGAAATTAGCCGGATAGGCATTACGACAAATAAAGAAAATTGGATTGAAAACTTTTCTTTATTTGTCGTCACTTTAAAATTTGGGGTCATTTTTATGCTGGATTTAATCTATTAAATGATATGACGGATGTGCATGATCGTTCCGATTGCCTTCTGGATAACCCGGCTTAATCTTTTTCGACAAATGATTTACCAGCGATTTAGCTGGAAGGGAAAATTAATTATGATATGGCACCCCTTAATTTCGGTAAAAAATATTCCGAATATTCTTGAATCAATTTCTTGCATGTGATAAAATTCATTTCAACAAAAGATTTAAAAGAAACTGTATCTCTTAATAAGCAACAGATAATAGAAAGGCGTGATATTTATGAAATAAAAAAAGAAAGGTGGATACAATAACTGGCCCCTAAACGATTTCCTTAAATTCTTTATAAGCTTAATTACCTATATTAGCTTTGTCCTTAAGTGCAGCAAGCATAGGGAGGTAATATTGGTGGTTATTAGAATGGTTGTTATATTTATAACGACAAAAAAAATAACTTGGTAATACAGGTCTTTTTTATTAGAATAAAATAGAAACAGCGTTGTTCAATAGCGAACGTAATTAGTGCCTTCTAATTATCAATAAAGACGGTATTAATGAAATTTATGCTTATATACCAATGGGTTAGACTGAATTTTCATTCAAGATTAATTAACTAGATTAAGAGGAGGATTTTTATGTGCGCAAATATTACAATTGAACGGAAAGACACTGATTACCTAGGGTTTTATAAAAATCTACCTTCAAAAATTTGTTCTGATTGCGGCTATGATATTATCGAACAGCATGAATTGTACCTGAATAAATGTGAACAGTGCATAAAGAAGGAGTATGATTGGGATAAAAAATGAGTATTGAAAAACGGTGTTACAAAAGAGCTTTTGAATTTCTCATTTTCGATAAGTATCTTGAGAATCAAAAAAGAAAGTGAGGAATTACTAGAAGAGCTCAAATAGCACCCATCGCTTTATAACTTAATAGTAAGTAAGTGCTGAGGAGGAAAATAAAAACTCTCTTAGCACTTTTTTATTTAATTTTCATCTCCATTTGAATCCTTAAGTGAGAAACATTCCATTATGATCGAAATGTTCCATCATATGTGTTATATGATCCCTGGATACCATGAGAATCAAAAAGGGTACCGGGAATTGGAAATGCCTAGTTAAAAGTTTGTGAAGAAGTAAAAGAGGGGTCTAGCGTAAAGAGCTTAAGGTATATGAAATTGCCAATATGGATGAAGCTAGACGGTATAAGAAGCAAGTGAGAGAAGATTTAGACCGCAGCATAGGCCTTTTAAATAAGGCAGTAAAGTTCAAAACTTATAATTTATAATTATTGCCCTTGTGGGAAAAATCACCACTAAAAACAGTAGTAATAAGTAAATCATTATGTATCCACCCTTGTCTCCATCTAATGCTGGATTATAAGAAGGGTGACCATTGTGGAATTTGTAGTGATATTTACTGTGGACTATGTCTTAACTTATTACGTTCAGTAAGATCCGTAGGTATCAAAACAGGCAGTTTTTAAATAAAGGATGACGGCCTTAATACACAAGTGCATTCTTCGTTAGAATTATTTATGAATTATACGGATTAGATGGAATAATAGGAATAGGGCAGAGAGAGGTTACGATATTGTACTGGGGTTTTAGATGAATTTGCATATATACTCCGGCAGTCGCAAGGTCACCTATTATCCCGCTGAAGGTGTTTGGGATGTTATCTGGTGGGTTCGTTGGACCAAAAGTAACCGGACCCTCGGTCATCTCAATCAGTGCGTTCCAACGCGTTATGATTGGAAGCATTTGATCGTTAGGAAGGAACCGATTTAGCTGCGCACGATGCGGTTTTGTCATCGAAACGACGATTGATGTTTGCATAAGTCCTTCAACGCTGTAGGTAAGCGTGCCCGTAGTTGGGTTCCATGCGATGAGTGAAGTATTAAGATTCATATTTATCCCTCCTTTAAAAATAAGATGTAATTTATCATATGCTTGTCCTCAAAATCAGTTCGGATACTTTTTTCAGCATATATGAGATTTTTATATAACCCGCAGGAAACAGTAGGTTATTATGGCGACCACTTGGTATCAGATACTCACCAATATCAAGATTATGGAGCAAAGCACTTAGAAGGTGTTGGTTATACTCTGTCTTGAGTTACCATGAAATTTATACTTGGGAAAAAAGGCAAGAATAAATAGAGGAAGCTCAGTCATTTAAAAATTGCGAGGGACAGCTTATCATGGCCCTATAGGCAAAACTGCTAAAACATATTCCTCTTCAGTGCCATTGAACACATCTAATATAAGAGAGTACTCCCTATTTGTAGATCACGAAAATCAGTTTGATTAAATTAATAAACACTATGAACATTATTATTAACTCCTTATATTTCCCCATATAGCAGCCTATGTCTTTTTTAAAAATTCCCCATAGTATATTACATATCTCAAAACTATTGTGAAAGGGGTTATGTATTGAAAAAGACGGAGCTATCTGGACGAATCGTGACACCTGATGATCCTGAATATAGACAGGCAAGAATTAATAATAATTTAAGCATCCCAATATTCCCAAGGGTTATTGTATTTTGTCAGAATGTTCAAGATGTCTTAAATGCAGTGAGATGGGTGAGGGAGAATAATATACCGTTTCGAGTGAGGAGCGGCCGGCATAGCTATGAAAATTAATTAAAAAGAGTAGTAGTACAAAAAGAGATTCATAAATTTTGAATTTCTTTTTATTTATGGATGAATTGGGAGGTAGTTATTGAAGCTTTTAATAATGATGTGAACGAGTTACCTTCCGTTGTAAAGAGACAGAAAAGTGGGAAGGGAAGGTTACGATCTGAAGAAGTATTTCGAGTCAATAATAGACATGTTTTTTACAATTGATGAAGGATTGAGAGTCATATTTCTTAAACATGGCTTTTATTACATGCAACCCAGATTTATAAAAAATAAGAGCCTAGAAATCGTAATCGATTCAGGTCTTCCAAGCAATTACATTAAGGCTTATTTGTCGATATCACTCACCGAAGTTTGATATATACGAGTTATAATTGGATATAAAAAATTTTAAGAAAATTTTAAAAATTAATATTGAATTTACAAAAACGTGATGGTATTCTTTATTTATAAGTTTTAGAAACGTTGTTTTGTAATAAGCAACAACAGGTCGATAAGTATGACTAAAAGTGTTAATAACACTAAATAAACTGTCGACAGACGACATTAAGGAGTGGAGTTTGAGTGCTCATATATTGAATTTTTTCTGAAAGCGGCTAACGATTTATTTAGGGGGTGTTCTCCAGAAAATAAGGTTACTACTATTAGTAAATCTTTGATAAGAAAGGGGAGTTAGAAAGGGAAATACACATAAACTATATTGTCTGGAGATACATACCTACACAGGAAGTATGACTCAATAATAATTTGCGGAAAAATATTGTTTTTAAAAGGGGACTAAAATGCGATTTGTATCTTTTGAAACAAGACCACATGCCAAATATAGCTACGGAATAAGATAAGTCTCTGCATTCTGGGGATTAAGACTAAAAAATTGTATACGTTTTATTACTTACTTAATTTTATATTTTACTAGAAAGGAAAAGCTTTTTTTGCTCTTAGGGAGGAAAACATGAGTACCATTCAAAAGACATTTAAGGTATTGGAAAAGACAATTGAAGAATTACAGGAAGCTTTGACGACGGGAGAAATTACATCCGTTGAGTTAGTACAAATTTATCTAGATCGTATTAATGCTTATGATAAATCTGGACCAAATTTAAAAAGCATAATTAGCATTAACGAAAGTGGACTCACGGAAGCCGCACGTCTTGATAAAGAAAGAATTGAAGGAAATTTACGGGGACCCCTACATGGTATACCCATTATATTAAAGGATAACTTTGATACAGTTGATATGCCAACAACAGGTGGAGCCACGATACTTAAAGATTTCATTCCAACAAAGGATGCATTTGTGGTAAATAAACTACGAGAAGCAGGAGCAATAATAATTGCGAAATCAAATCTTGGTGAACTAGCAATGTTACCTCAGAACTATAGTTCATTAGGAGGGCAGACGCTAAATCCATACGATTTAACAAGGACTCCAGGAAGTTCAAGCGGCGGGACAGGGGCTTCCATTGCGAGTAATTTTGCAGCTGCTGGAATGGGAACTGATGGCGTAAATTCTATTCGTTCTCCTGGTTCCGCAAATAGTCTTGTGGGGTTTAGACCTACAAAGGGACTTTTAAGCCGTGAGGGAATTATGCCTGCAACAATTACTCAGGAAACAGTTGGCCCGATAACCAGAACAGTACAGGATGCTGCTGTATTGTTGGACGTATTGGCCGGGTATAATCCCTATGATTCAACTACAGCCTGGAATGTTAGTCATATACCCAAAACCTATACTGAATTTCTACAAAAAGATGGGTTAAAAGGGAAAAGGTTAGGTGTCCTAAAGACTTTATTTGGTAGTGATTCAGAGCATCAGGAAGTAAATAATATTATGGAAAAGGCAATTGAGGATTTAAAAAATAACGGTGCTGAGATTGTTTATTTGGATATTCCAGAACTTGATACCAATCGTGTTCTAGAAAAAGATGTTACTGTTTTTGAATTTAAAACTCTATTTAATTCTTATTTGGAAGGTCATGCCACTAATGCTTCAATAAAATCATTAAAGGAACTTATCGATTCGAAAACTTATGACAATAGAATTGAAAACTTCTTATTGGATACACAGGCATTAGAAAATCCATTGGAAGAAACAGAGTATAAGAAACGCTTGCTTTATGGTTTGGAGCTAAAGAATATCGTAATCAAATCTATGGCAGACAACAATCTTCATGCTATTGTATATCCCCATCAAAAACAGCTTGTTGCGAAAGTTGGGGAGCCGCAGACGGGGAGAAATGGGATTATAGGAGCCATATCAGGTTTTCCAGCTATAACGGTTCCAGCAGGGTTTTCAAGTCCTGAAATATCAGCTCCTATTGGGGTTCCAGTTGGAATTGAATTTCTAGGACGTCCCTGGAGTGAACCTATTCTATTTGAAATAGCTTATTCATATGAACAAGCTACTCACCATAGACAGCCCCCAATTGTAACACCAGAATTATAGAGCATGGCGGTTCCGAAAGAGTCATTTAAATTATAAGTTGATTTAGAATTGAATTTAATTAAGAAATCATATAAACCCGGCACATGAACAATAGGCTGGGGGTGTTTGACCTTTTTGTTAAAATGAATGACATGGTAACAGCAATGGTATAACGTTTAATATGTAGGTGTTGCTGTGGTTTTATCAACTCCTATAGAAATATTGCTGGTGTTATTAACCATTTTACATTGGGCTTATCGCTAAATTCACCGGCTCTTTTACTGTAGGTCTAATGATTTTTTTCCTTCACAAGGTATTTTTAACTATTGCAGCTGCAATGATTAACTGCGTAAAGAAGGTTAGAGCTTAATCTTAAAGTTATGATTTAAACAAGAACTTTCAGATTGAAGTAAATTATTCTCATATTTTTTTACAAAAGAAAAAGGAGATCAAACTTGTGCGAATCTTAGTTATTAATCCGAATATTTCAGAGAGTGTTACAGAACTTATAGCAAATGAGTCTCGACGTGTTGCATCCCCAGGAACAGAATTAACGTTTGCTACAGCTTCTTTTGGGGTTGCTTATATTGAAACGAGAATGGAAGCCCTAATTGGCGGATACGCAGCGGCATGCATTGCGGCTGAACGCCACGGTGAATATGATGGGGTAATTATTGATGCTTTTGGAGATCCCGGACTTTTGGGTATCAAAGAAATGCTTGACGTTCCTGTAGTAGGAATGACAGAAGCCGCTCTGGCCTCGGCATGTCTCCTGGGAAAACGCTTTTCGATTATTGCAATTTCATCACGTATCAAGGCATGGTATTTAGAGACTGTTCATAGTGGCCATTTAACAACACGTCTAGCTAGCATCAGATCATTAGATGATCCTTTGCGTGATATTGGTTCTGTACAGGAAGATCATTCCAAGCGGTTAAAAGAGCTTGCAAAAGAGGCGGTTGAGAAGGATGGCGCTGACGTTATTATTCTGGCTGGAGCTCCTCTTGCAGGGTTAGCTCGCACCCTTGAAGGTCAATTATCTGTGCCAGTAGTTGATGGTGTGTCTAGTGCTGTACGTCATTGTGAGTCACTAATAGCTCTTAATCCCGGAAGAGCAGTAGCGGGCAGTTTCGCTAAACCACCAATAAAGCCTAATAAGGGTTTACCTCCAGCTCTAGCGGCCATTCTTGATCGTACTTGCTAATTTATTAATATTTTTTAGGGAGGGAATCCTTAAGTTCAATCTTATTGACAATGATACAGTCTAAATAAATCTACGTTCTTTTTTATAAACTATACTTAAATGTCTTTTTTGCTATAATTGTTTAAATCAAAAAAAGGTAGATTCCCTAGTATATATGAGAAATCTACCTTTGAATAAAAAAAGATGAAAGGCATTAAATTATCATAATATAATTTTTGAGTTTTCAGAAAACACTTGCAAATAAAAACAATTTAGAGTATTCTATTTATAGAAATTGTATACAATCTAGTATTCTAAAAGAGATACAATAAATACCATTTTATTGGAACTTTTTTATTTCTCAATCTGGAATTCTTTGAGGATGCTTATCATATTGAATTTTAGAAGAAAGGAAAATGTGAAATGAATTCCAAGGAATTAGAGATTTATAAAAAGATTAAGCAAGCTATTCTCCATCGAAAACTCTTTCCAAATATGCAATTAGTTGAAAAGGAAATAGCTGATTCTTTTGGAGTTAGCCGAACTCCAGTCCGTAATGTGCTTCGTAGATTGTCCTATGAGAGGTTGGTAAAAATTATTGAGAATAAAGGTGCGTTCGTTACTTGTTCCTCAATAGAAGAATCAAAAGAAGTATTTGAAATGAGAAGAATTCTTGAGGCAGAGGCAGTTCGAAAATCATGTAGATTATACAACCAGGAACAGATTCAAGAACTTGAAAATATGGTTCATGAAGAATTAAGAGAAATTGGACAAGGAAACTACATTGAAGCATTGCAAATGTCTGGAGATTTCCATTTGAAAATAGCTGAAATGGCTGGTAATTCTTATTTTTATCAGTATCTTGAAGATTTAATTTCGTTAACGTATGTTATTGTTTCCATTTATGGAAGGGGAGATGAGAGGAATGGTACATGTTCTCACCATCTTGAAATCTTCCATGCAATAAAAGAAAGAGATGAAGATTTAGCTGAGAAATTGACTGTCGATCATTTGAAAGAAATAGAATCGAATCTTCACTTTAATGAAAACCTTCAGATCTCCACTTCTCTTTTGGAACTTCTTTCCTAAAAATATAAAATTTTTCGAATAATTGAAAACGCTTACCCATCGTGGAGTATGCATATGAAAATACGGATATAGTAAATGGTAGATGTTCATTCTTCTCCTATTTAATAAGAGCATGTACTTTAGTTGGAGAGGATTTTACATAAAAAAGTATATAGGTGGTGATAGAACAAAATAAGAAAGTAATTAGAGTTTGTTTATTTTTTTACACCATAGTAGAAACGTAGTTGCCTGATAAACAACAATATATTTCACCAGAAAAAATTATTAGTAGTAAAATTTTTTAAGATTGAATTAATGTCTATTGGTAAACATCTAAGACCTAACTTGGAGAGCATTGTATTTTAAAATACCGTATTACAATGAATTAAGGGAGTTGGGTATATAATGTCAACAAATTTAAAAAAAGAAGATGTTTATGAAGAGCCACAGATCCAATTTGCTGCTAATATCGATGAATCATTAAGGCCAAAAAGTGCAAAGGATAGGACGGTAAGTCCGCAAAACTATGTTTTTATGTGGATGGGTGACGGTGTTAATTTAGGCAATATGACGCTTGGAGCGAGTTTGTTCATAGCTGGTGTCGCAACGCTAAACATCTTTCAGACATTTGTCGCTGCTTTCATATCGATTGCTATAACTTCTACAATTTTTGCTTTAAATGACAGGCTAGGATACAAAACGGGAATTCCATATGTTGTCCATCTGAGAATGTCCTTCGGGGAGAAAGGTGCCATCATATCATCCCTTTTGCGGGGAATCCCCGCCATCATTTGGTACGGTTTTCAAAGTTGGATCGGAGGTACTGCTTTAAATGAAATTGCGAAGATTGCTACAAGTGGAACCTTTGATAATGTTGCCATTTGCTTTGTTGTAATTCAATTAATACAAATTGTACTTTCGATGTACGGTTTTCATGCCATTAAATGGGTGGAAACATTAGTATCGGTAGTAATTATCGGAGCACTTCTTTATGTATTTGTTATTCTACTAAAAGACCATAGCACTGTCATTGCAGAAAAATGGGTTCGTACAAAGGGTACGTGGGGATTACCGTTCTTTGGGTTCATCATGGTGTTTATGGGAAATTATGCAGCAATTTTTTTAAGTGCTGCAGATTACTCACGAGAACTCAAAGCTGGTATTAGTGACTCAAAACGAGGATTATTGTACTTTTCGCCAATTTTAGTTGTGTATAGCGTTACACTTGCCATCGGAGCAATGCTTGCTTCAGTTACTGGCATCACTAATCCTGTAAAGGCATTTGCCATCGTAGTAGATAATTCTTATATTACATTTTTTGTTTCCGTATTTATTGTACTGGGTACGATTGCTGTAAATATGGTTGCCAATATTATTCCACCGACCTATGTAATTACATTACTTACAAAAGCTAAATTTAAAGTTTCTGTTACAATTACTGGACTTCTTGCTTTAGGCTCATTCCCTTGGCTGCTTGTTCAAGATTCTAATGCAGAAGGTCTTAATTTATTCATTCTCACTTATTCAGCATTTTTAGGACCGATCGTTTCCATTTTATTAGTAGAATACTATATTCTTAGAAAGCAAAAAATCAATATAGAAGAATTGTACCAGGAAAACGGAACATTTTCAGGTCTTAATCCTGCCGCAGTACTTGCAATGTGTATTGGTGCAACAGGAGCCTTTTTAGTTGTAAAGCTTGCATGGATTATTGGTCTTATCACTTCAGGTATTGCTTATTATCTCCTTACGAAGTACGCATTTAAGGATTCAAAGTTCAAAAGAGGCACAATATTCGAAAAAAATAGTTGACTCAATTAAAACTTTATTTTAAAGATAAATAAATGAATATTTTTCTGAATATTCATAAAACTGGAGGATCAAAAGGTATGAAGTATGATTTGCTCATAAAAAATGGAAATGTTGTGTTAAAGAATTTTGTGGAACAAGTAGATATTGGGATTAAAAATGGAAAAATTGCTGAAATATCTAAAAATATAACCGATCCTTCAAAAGAAGTTGTTGATGCTTCCAATCAGTATGTTATGCCAGGGATGATCGATACTCATGTTCATATTTGTGAACCTGGAAGATCGGAATGGGAAGGCTTTGAAACAGGGACAAAGGCTTTGGCTGCGGGTGGAACGACCGCTTTTGTCGATATGCCTTTAAATGCTCTTCCAGCTACCACAGATAAAGAGGCATTAAGAAAAAAATTAAAATCTGCGGAAAATAAAGCCTATGTCGATTATGCACTATATGGGGGACTAGTACCAGGAAACATCGATGATTTAAAAGATCTCTCAGATGAAGGTGTAGTCGCTTATAAATGTTTTATGGCAACATGCGGTACTGATGAGATTGGCGATTTCAAAAACGCCGATGACTACACTCTTTATCATGGAATGAAGAAATTGGCAGAATTAGGGCATGTCTTATCCATACATGCTGAAAATGCCGAATTTACTGATAATTACGCACTTAATAAAATAAAGCAGGGAAAGGTAGCTATTAGGGATTATGTGGAATCCAGACCGGTTATCGCAGAAGTTGATGCCGTAAGGCGAGCTTTATTTTTAGCAAAAGAAACAGGATGTAAATTGCATTTTGTTCATATCAGCAGTAAACGAGCGGTGGAGGAAATTCAAAAGGCACGTGAAGAGGGCCAAGATGTCACATTAGAGTCATGTCCACATTATTTTACAATTGATTTAGAAGCTTTTGAAAAAATTGGTCCTGTTGCAAAGTGTGCTCCTCCATTACGTGAAAAAGCTGAACAGGATCAATTATGGGAAGCTCTTTTGGAAGGGAAAATTGATATGCTGACTTCTGATCACTCCCCATGCACGCCTGAAATGAAGCAAAGCGATACAAACAGTATTTTTGATATCTGGGGGGAATCAGCGGCTGCCAAAATAATGTTGATTTAATGTTTGATGAAGCGGTTAAAAAACGCGGGTTATCTATTAATCGTTTTGCCAAGATGATTGCAACCACCCCTTCAGAGAGATTAAATTTACCTCAAAAAGGTAGTATCGAATTAGGTAAAGATGCAGACATCATCTTCATCGACCCGAATCAGTACTATACAGTACAAAAGGAAGACTTATATTATCGTCATCAGCACAGCCCTTATATTGGCCGGACAATAAATAGTCGTGTAACGAAAACTTTTGTTAGAGGGCAGCTAGTATTTGATCTTGAAGAAGGAATAGTTGGTAAACCAATAGGAAAGTATATTTCTGCAAAAAGTAGTTTGGTAGAAATTTAAATTTTCATTGAAATGATCAAAACCGTCCAATAACAAGGAGTTACCCATTTGGTTCTCTCTTTGTTATTGGATGGGGTTAGGCTAAGGAAGATGTTGTTGGACCTCAATGGAAAACTCAACGTTCAGAGAATATATCAAAGAATTGATGAGTTAGGAAGGATTTCTGATTTTTGTCCGTTGTAAGGGGTGGAATTAGCCATAATCTAAAGGAATCCATTTATTTACGAGATACAAAAATAGGTACGATGGTTTTATTGGAATCTTTTATTCAGTTAACTAGCAAAAAACAAGATTAAAGAGAGTATAAGCTGACAACCGAAACATTAAGTACAGAAAAACAACAAATTATTAATTTTATTGAGGACCAACAAGAAAATTTAAGTGGTTTTTTAAAAGAGCTTGTATCGATTCCGTCTGATAACCCTCCAGGTAACTGTCAAAAAATTGCTGAACATATTTTTAAGCGACTTGGAGAATATGAATTTGAAAATGTTTCATTGAATGAAGTAGAAGAAGAAAGAGTTAAAGCAGTTGGAAGGATTAAGGTTTCCAATGTTATTGGGTTTCAAACCTTTGGAAATACCCAAGGTCCAGAAATTACTTTGAATTCGCATGGAGATGTTGTACCTCCTGGGCTTGGATGGACACAAAATCCTTATGGAGGCAATATTGTTGATGGAAAACTTTATGGCGGTGCAGCTGTATCAAAATCTGATATCGCCTCTTTTACATTCGCTACATTAGCATTAAGACAATTGAAAGAAACATTAAACGGAAAAATTTCATTGGCTTTCACATTTGATGAAGAAACGGGTGGAGACATCGGACCAAAATGGCTGCTCGAGAAAGGGCTTATAAACCCTGATATGGCGATTTGTCCTGGATTTACATATTCCCTTGCCAATGCTCATAATGGTTGCCTTCATTTAGAAGTAAAATTGAAAGGAAAGTCTGCCCATGCTGCGGAGCCGCAATATGGACATGATGCCTTGGAGGCAATGACAGGTGTTTTAAGTGCATTATACGAATACAGAAAAGGCTTCTCGGAGATAAAATCTAATATTCCTAATGTTGGTTCTCCTAATCTAGTAGTTGGATTGATTTCAGGTGGTATTAATACGAACGTTGTTCCAGATACAGCCACCATTCGAATTGATAGAAGATTAATTCCTGAAGAAAATCCAAAGTTTGCAGAAGCAGAAATTCGTAATGTCATTGTAGAAGCACTTTAAAATTATCCAGGGGTGGAAGCAGAAGTTAATCGAATTATATTGGCACACAGCATGGGCCCTGTTCCAGTTCATTCTCCTTTGGTACAATCTTTCGCAGCAAATTGGTCAAAAATTATGGGTGGAGAAGAGCTTCCTATAGTTGGATCTCCTTTATATACTGATGCTCGTCACTTTTATGAAGCTGATATTCCTGTCGTTTTATTTGGTGCTGGTCCTAGAACATTATTGGAGGCAAATGGACACCGTGCAGACGAACACGTAAAAGTAGATGATCTAATAAAAGCAACAAAAATTGTTGCTCTCACATTATATGATCTTTTGCAGGGACAAAATAATTAATATAAATTTCGATATTTCCCTGGACGTTTAATTCCAGATGATGAATTAATAATTCCTAAAAAAGGTCGAATTAATTTCTGACCTCAAAAGTATCCAAAAAACAAGGATTCGGAATTGAAAGAGAAGAAAAATGAACCGGAAATCACTAGTATAGCGGTTTCCGATCTTTAATTATCTTAGTGATGTTACTGGTGTGGAAAGTATATCACCATTTCCTTGAGGAAGAATAAGAGAAAATTGATTGGTTAAAGGAAAATCTTATGGATGCCGGGAAGAATGTCTCTGAGTGTCTGGGATATAAAAGTAACTGAAATATAATTTGGGAGAATAATTATGAAGACTTAATGAATGTGTTATGTCTTTTTTATCGTTAAGATGTATCTTATTAATTTTTGACGGAATATTGATTTAAAAAATAGTAATTATGAGAAAATTTAAAATAAATATTGAAAATGTCTATTAAAGATGTTATTTTTAGTATAGAAAACGAATAGGAAACTATGTTTTGTAATAAGCAACAAATAATGAGGATAGTTGTGTTATTTTTATTACTATTAAAACCGGATCAAAGTGTCTATAAACGACAAGATAGGAGAACACTATGAATTCTTTCTCTATAGAAAAACCAGTGAGATATTATGATCAGGTCTATAATTCGATTAAAGAAAAAATTGTTAAAGGAGTTATAAAGCCTGGTGATAGCATTTTTGAATCTAGAATAGCAAAAGAATTAAATATTAGCCGCAGTCCGGTAAGGGAAGCGGTCCGAGCATTGGAAAAAGAAGGATTATTGGTTATTGATGAAAAATCAAGAATAACAGTTTATAAACCAACATTAAAGGATATTTTCGATATATATGAATGCCGTATTGCACTTGAATCATTAGCGACGAGATTGACAACAAGGTACGCTACAAACCAGGAAATAAAAGATATTGAAAATACCGTTCTAAATGTAAAACAGAACCTTAATCCTGAAGGTGAACAAAATAGGGACGTGCTAATTGAGGAAAATGGCCGTTTTCATGATCTGATTACAAAATATAGTCAAAATAGAAGGTTACAGAAACAACTTAGGGAGCTAAAATCACTAAGTCAATATTATCGAGTATTAAATTTTCAGGGTGAAAATAGAGAGTGGATTGTTTTTAACGAACATCAAGAAATTCTTGATCAAATTAAACGAAGAAATGAAGAAAATGCTTCGTTACAAATGAAAAAACATCTAGAAACTGATTTGCAACATTTAAAGGAAATTTTTAATAACCAGCTAAAACCTGGCAAAACGGAATAGGACCTGTTTTTCTATGTTGTTTACATAATGATAAATATAGAGGGGGGATAAATAAAGTGTCGACAGACGACAATAAAATGCTGCTTGATATGGAGAAATCTGATTTGATCTACCAAAGTAACAGGAACTGCAGATAATTTTGTAAGCGATACCATTGTAAGGGTGTTTACATTGTTCAATTAAACGTTAGTTGCTAAATGAAAACATCTTGTAAAGTCCCCAGGTGTGTTTCCCAGTTATTGAAGGGGGTGATTCCTAAACATTATCTAATTTTTGGAGTAAAACACACCGAACATCTTTATCTTAAAAAGGGGGATTTTTATGGCAAGAGGTAACGTAAATCTAAATGTGCAAGAATCGCTTATTGATTTAGCGGCAAAACCAACTAATATCCGTTGGCGAGTATTTTTTATGCTGCTTATGCTCGTGACAATTAACTATGTTGACCGAGCAGTATTGTCTATTGCAATGCCTGCAATCCAAAAGGATTTAAATTTAGATCCTGCTATCGTAGGACTTATTCTTAGTTCTTTCTTTTGGGGATATGCCTTAATGCAAATTCCATCAGGTTGGATTGCCGACAAATACCGCCCAGAAAAAGTAGTGTATGGTGCTGCACTTGGATGGGGGATTGTCCAAGCATTAACAGGTTTTATATCAGGTGCAAAAACACTTTTGTTTCTTCGAGTTTTGCTTGGAATAACAGAGGCACCTGTTATGCCGGGATGTTCGAAATTACAGTCGATTTGGCTTAGTTCAAAGGAAAGGGGCCGCGGAGCCACGATCATTGATAGCGGTGCACCATTAGGTACAGCAATTGGTGGACCTATTATTGTTGGATTTATGGCATGGTTTGGCGGCTGGCGCGGCGCTTTAATTGGGGCTGGTATCCTTACCATTGTTGTCGCATTTTTGGTATGGAGAGTTATTAAAGGCGGACCAGAAGGAAATTCAAAAGTCAACGAGGCAGAACGTGAATATATTCGTAAAGCTCTCGAAGAGGAGTACGAAGAGCATAAGCGTAATGCTACTGGAATTAAAATCGGTGCAAAGGATTATCTGACAGCTCGTAATTTCTGGTGTATGTGTCTTGGATGGTTTTCATTTAACACTGTATTCTATGGATTAATGACATGGGGTCCATCATATCTTGCTGCAACACAAAATCTGGACATTAAGTCGATTGGCGGCTCCATTCTAATTATTTTCGGTTCAGGATTTATCGGTGAACTCATTGGTGGGTGGATTACAGACAAGTGGCGCGAAAAAGGCGGTAATTATAACACGGTGATGAGAACGATGTTATCCATAGCCGGAATCATGACTGCACTATCCATCTTTTTGTTAAGTAAGTCAACTTCTGTAACTATGGCGATAACAACACTGTCATTTGCGTTATTCTTCCTTCGTTGGGGCGGCTTGTATTGGAGTGTTCCTGCTGCAATTTCACAACGTGAACATATTGGTACAGTGGGTGGATGTATGAACTTCGCTGGGAATATTGCAGGTGTTATAACTCCAATTTATATTGGTCTTATTGTATCGACAACAGGATCTTATTTCTTGGCATTAATGGTGTTTGTCTTCGCTGGTCTTCTTTTGGCGACGGTTTCAAGTTTAATAAATTACAATAAAAAAATTGGCAGTTCAAGTAGCAGTGTAAAATAAAACATTAAATTTAATAGGAGGAATTATCATGAAAGAACCTAAAAAAATTGGAATGCTTACTCCTTCTTCTAACACAACCTTAGAGCCAATTTGTTCCAGAATGCTTTATAATGTTCCAGAAGTAACTTGCCACTATGGACGCTTTGAGGTTACTAAAATTTCACTTGAACAAGACGCTTTAAGTCAATTTAATTTTGAGCCAATGCTCCAGGCTGCAGAATTGTTAGCACATGCTGAAGTAGATGTGATTGCATGGAACGGGACCTCTGGTGGATGGCTTGGTTTTGAAGCAGACCGTGAACTTTGTGAAGCTATTACCAAAAGAACAGGTATTCCAGCAACTACTTCCATGTTGTCTCAAGTAAGAGCGTTTAAAGAGCACAATATTAAATCGGTTCACCTTGTAACTCCATACATTCCTGAAATTAATAAACTAATTGCAGAACAATATAAAAAGCATTGTAATGTTGATACGATTAATATTTCAGGACTTGCTCAAACACACAATCGTTCTTTCGCTCTCGTATCACAAGAAAGAATTGAAGAGCAAATTAAATCGGTATCTGTTTTGCCTGCAGATGCAATAAGTGTAGTATGTACGAACTTTCCTGCAGTAAATAAAGTAGAATACTATGAAAAAACATATAAATTACCAATGTATGACACTATTAATGTACTAATGTGGGAATGTTTAAAAATGGTAGATATAGATCCTAATATACTTAAAGAATGGGGAAAAGTATTTTCAAAGGTAACAGTAAATAACTAAGTCAAAAACAGAGCATTCAACCTGTGGGGGGTTGTACTGCTCACGACATTTTTATTCTTGACATATAAAAATACAGGTATCTGCATGGTTGATTACGTAATCTTTACCGACTCCATACATTTTACGGGACAGAAGGTTTGCTGTCCCAACCCTTTACGTATGCAATTTTCAATGTGCAGATACCATTTATTATAACATACATGTATGTATTTTTTAACCTGTATACATAACGGCTATCTCGAGTCAATTTTCGTTAATTTATTTAGGAGGATTCGAAGATGATTACTGTTACTTTTTATAAAAATAATCGGCTAGTTTTAGGAGTTAAAACAAATAGGGGAGTATTAGATATTGAAGCTGCATATGCCAAGTTTCCCTATATAAATAATATACCTAAAACAGTATTTGAATTAGTTACTCTAGGAGAAAGTGCAAAACTGGGACTTCAAAGGCTGATCGAGCATTCACTAATGGAGGATGACTTATTTTATAAGGAAGATTCACTTAACTACGGACCATGTGTACCTAAGCCCCAGAAAATAATCTGCATCGGATTAAATTACAAAAAGCATGCAATTGAGTGTAATATGCCTTTCCCTTTAGCTCCAATTTTATTTAGTAAATTTAATAACGCGATAAATGCACATGGAAAAGATATTTTCATTCCAATTACATCTTCACAAGTTGATTATGAAGCAGAATTAGCTATTGTTATCGGCCAAAAGGCAAAAAATGTAAAGGTGGAAAATGCACTTTCTATCGTTTATGGTTATTGCGCTGCGAATGATGTATCCGCCCGTGATTTACAAAATAAATCTTCACAGTGGATGCTAGGGAAAACAAGTGATGGATTTTGTCCAATTGGTCCCAATTTGGTTAGCAAAGAGGAAGTCGAAAATCCCAATAACTTAAAGATTACCTTATCCCTTAATGGAGAATTACGACAAGATTCAAATACTTCAGATATGATTTTTAGTTGTGAAGAACTAGTAAGTTATGTTTCCAAGCATTTAACACTTCAACCAGGTGACATCATTTTAACCGGAACGCCGGAAGGGGTAATTTTGGGATATTCTAAGGACAAAAGGGTTTGGTTAAAAGATGGCGATGCAGTAACAGTTGAAATTGAAAAGCTCGGTAAATTAACAAATATATTCAGATGGGAACAAACCGATGAATCAGTTAGAAGTGATATTTATGAAGTGAGTGGAACGATTTGAGGAAGATTAGAATTATGAATTGAATAAATTTTCTAAAAATATATTGAAAGTGATTAGATAGAATGGTAAGATTTCCGTAAACAAAACAATTATGGAACTTTGTTTCACAATAGGCAACTTAATGGAGGTATCGAAGTGAAAATGTATGGTTTTGGATCTATAAAATGAGTTTCAGAATTTCTTCATTGTAAAAAGTAATCTGTAAATCGTTGCTTTTTTTTAAGAAATTATAGAAACGCAGTTCCTTAATAAGCAACGAAAAGAAAGGAAAGGTGGTGTTAGCACCAGATAGAGGGGGAATTTAATTAGGTTTATCAAAAGAAATTCGCGGCACATTGTAAACCATGCAGGAAGCGGACATCTATGAGGTTCATTTTCTGCCCCAGGCGAATTGGAGATAGTAGCAACAACAAATAGTGCAACCATTAAGAAATGGAAAGAGGGATTGTATGTCAACGTTACGTGAAGAAGCATTAAAGATACACAAAAAGTATCAAGGAAAACTGGGGGTTCATTCAAAAATTCCTGTGCAAGATGCAAATGATTTAAGTCTTGCCTACTCTCCAGGTGTAGCGGAGCCTTGCCTGGACATTCATGAGGATGAAAGCAAAGTCTATGATTACACCATGAAAGGGAATCTCGTTGCTGTTATCTCGGACGGAACTGCCGTACTTGGTCTTGGTAATATAGGCCCGAAAGCTGCTATGCCTGTTATGGAAGGAAAAGCATTATTATTCAAATCATTTGCAGGCGTAGATGCATTCCCGATTTGCCTGGATACAACGGATCCGGATAAAATCGTGGAGGTCGTCAAATTATTGGAACCGACTTTTGGTGGAGTTAATTTAGAAGATATCGCGGCACCGCAATGCTTTGAAATTGAAGATCGCTTACGAAAGGTGTGTGATATTCCTATTTTCCATGATGACCAGCATGGGACGGCCATCGTAACGGCTGCAGGGTTAATCAACGCTCTTAAATTGGCTGACAAAAAAATCGAGGATATTCGTGTCGTGACCAACGGCGCTGGAGCAGCCGGTGTAGCGATTGTGAAGCTCTTACTTCATATAGGGGTAAATGATGTTATTTTATGTGACACAAAAGGGATCCTTTATGAAGGACGTCCTTTCGGGATGAATCCGTTCAAAGAGGAAATGGCTCGAATCACCAATAAAGGACAAAGGCAAGGGACACTGGCAGATGCACTTGAGGGAGCTGATGTATTTATTGGTGTGTCAGCCGCTGGTGCTGTAACGAAAGAAATGATTCGTACCATGAACCATCATCCGATTATTTTTGCTATGGCCAATCCGGTTCCGGAAATCATGCCGGAAGATGCAAAAGAAGCCGGAGTGCTAGTTATTGGAACAGGCCGTTCTGATTTTCCGAATCAGGTCAACAACGTATTGGCGTTCCCAGGAATTTTCCGTGGTGCATTAGATGTTTACGCAAGAGAAATCAATGAAGAAATGAAGATGGCAGCTGTTTATGCCATTGCGGGATTGATCTCAGATAAGGAGCTGAATGTGGATTATGTTATTCCAGATCCATTCGACCGAAGAGTTGCAGCACATGTAGCAGCAGCTGTTGCCAGCGCAGCGATGGAAACTGGTGTTTCACAAAAACATGTTAATGTAGAAGAAATCAAAAAGAATCTTTTATTAGTAGAAGAAAAACAGCCAATTTTTTTATAAAGAAAGCCTATTCACTGATATAGTTGTCTAGGAAAACAAACTACACGCAAAGTTATGAGCAGACATACAGTATTTTTTTTGAAAACTTGGACATACGGACACAACAATATAAACACAGATTGGCGTTAGTATGTCCAAGGATAATTTATTTTAATTAATCTGTGCTAATTTTATTATTAGATTTTGATGGATGATATAACTGTAGTTGTTCCAGTAATATTTCACGTTAGTAACGTTGAAGTTAATTAATTGTTACCCCTTTTGGTTTACTCTCCCCGGTTAGTTCCTCGTTCAAGCTCTTCAAATACTCAAAAAGTAGTGAAATACACTCCTGTTTAATAAGTCGTTTTCTATTTAACCTTAAAACCGCCTCTCATTTATTTCTGTGAAGGATTATTGTTTTTAAAAACTAGGATTCTTTTATCTTAGTATGAACTAGACAGAAGGAAGAATATATTTTTACCATTTCAAGATGTGTTTTTTGGAACTGAACGGCCCAAAATCTACGTTAATTAGACAAGAAAGATTAGTGCCGTAAGTAATGAACAAATTAAGCAGATGTAATATTTATCCCCAATTTCATTCAATAAAGTTTGGTTACACTTTGTCTGAGATTTACATAAAAATCAATAATAAATGAAGTAATAAAGAATTTATTTTAAAATTTATAATTTTGAAATAAATATTTTGAAAAATATTGAAATAAAATAGATTATCATGCTATGCTATTTTAAACAAATAATGAAACGTTGTGGCGTAATAACAAACGACGAAGTGAAAACACAAATTGTATTTCAATTAATTTGGGGGGAATCGTATCATGGTAAATTATATTAAAAAAGGAAAACTTCAAGTAGCTCAAGAACTCTATGAATTTATTAATTCAGAAGCCCTTCCAGGTAGTGGATTGGATACAAATCAGTTTTGGTCTGGTTTTGAAGGGTTAATCCATGACTTAACACCTCTTAACAAGAAGTTATTAATTACACGTGAAGTTATTCAAAGCAAACTAAATACATGGTATCGCGAAAACAAAGGAAGCTTTGACCTCGATACATATAAGTCGTTTTTGGGGGAAATTGGTTATCTCGAACCGGAAGTAGAAGATTTTGAGATTGTTACAGCTGGAGTGGATGATGAAATCACTCTACAGGCAGGCCCGCAATTAGTTGTACCGGTAAATAATGCGCGTTATGCGATTAATGCAGCCAATGCTCGTTGGGGTAGCCTTTATGATGCTTTATACGGTACAGATGCAATCAGTGAGGAGGATGGAGCCCAACGTCAAGGCGGTTATAACCCTGTCCGCGGCAAAAAAGTAATCGAATTTGCTAGAAATTTTCTAGACCAAGCGGCGCCCTTAAAAGATTTCTCTCACAAGGAAGTAGTTCGCTACGGGTTGGCAGATGGAAAACTTACCGTTTCTTTAAGCAATGGTAACAAGACTGGTCTAAAGAATGAAGCAAAATTTGTCGGCTACCAGGGTGATCAGGAAAACCCTTCTGCTATCTTGCTGAAAAATAACGGACTTCATTTTGAAATTCAAATCGACCGAAATCATCCGATCGGCAAAACGGATAATGCTGGTATTAAAGATGTCCTCTTAGAAGCAGCTGTTACAACGATTATCGATTGCGAGGACTCTGTCGCTGCGGTAGATGCCGAGGACAAGGTGTTAGTCTATCGAAACTGGTTGGGCCTAATGAAAGGAAACTTATCATCAACTTTCAAAAAAGGCGATAAAGTCATGACACGGATGCTCAACCCGGATCGTAGGTACGTATCGGCCAAGGGAAAAGAAATTACGTTAAAAGGCCGTTCCCTACTATTTGTCCGTAATGTAGGACATTTGATGACAAATAGTGCAATCCTCGATCAAAACGGGGATGAGATACAAGAAGGGATAATGGATGCTGTCATCACGAGCCTTGTCGCGAAACATACGCTGCTTGGAAATGGCCAATACCAAAACACGGAAAAGGGATCTATCTATATTGTAAAGCCGAAAATGCATGGGTCAGA
Source organism: Bacillus salipaludis (assembly GCF_030938565.1). GTDB lineage: Bacteria > Bacillota > Bacilli > Bacillales > Cytobacillaceae > Neobacillus > Neobacillus salipaludis_A. The sequence goes on from NZ_JAVGVR010000001.1 coordinate 1,959,071, forward strand.
AGAGGTCGCTTTTGCTAATCAGCTTTTTAGCAGGGTTGAAGATTTACTTGGACTTGAACGAAACACTCTTAAAATAGGTGTAATGGATGAAGAACGAAGAACGACATTGAATTTGAAAGCATGTATTAAACAAGTTAAAGACCGGGTAGTATTTATAAATACCGGGTTCCTCGACCGAACAGGAGATGAAATTCATACCTCTATGGAAGCTGGCCCAATGATTCGGAAGAATGATATGAAATCATCCAAATGGCTGCAGGGGTATGAACAATCAAATGTAATTGCAGGACTCTCATGCGGCTTAATCGACCGTGCCCAGATTGGAAAAGGAATGTGGGCAATGCCAGATTTAATGTCTGATATGCTTAAGCAAAAGATTGGTCAATTAAAAACCGGAGCAAATACCGCTTGGGTACCATCTCCAACAGCTGCAACGTTGCATGCTTTACACTACCATGAAGTAGATGTAAAAGCAGTGCAGAATGAAAAACTAAATCAGTCAGCAGACTTACTTGAAGATATTTTAGAAATTCCAGTTGTTAAAAACCTTAACTGGACTACTGAGGAAATTCAGGAAGAACTAAATAATAATTGCCAAACTCTTCTTGGCTATGTTGTCCGCTGGGTTGACCAAGGAGTTGGCTGTTCAAAAGTATTGGATATCAATAATGTGGGATTAATGGAAGATCGTGCAACATTAAGAATTTCTAGTCAGCATTTGACTAACTGGCTTCACCATGGTATTTGTACAAAAGAGCAGGTCCTTGATACATTGCAGCGCATGGCAAAAGTAGTAGACCAGCAAAATCTAGGAGATTCTTATTATCGATCAATTGCTCCCAATTTTGACGACTCTGTGGCTTTCCAGGCTGCTTGCGACCTGATTTTCGAAGGTTATGACCAGCCAAATGGCTATACTGAACCAATTCTTCATCGAAGACGTATTGAAGCAAAAGCAAAGTTTGCAGTAGATCAATAATTATTCATATGGATATGATAAGAGGCATTCTAGTGATTAGAATGCCTTGTTTTATACCGTCTAGGTGCAGCCACTAATGTCTTTGAGGGAGCTTTAACAATAATGGAGTTACTCTTAAGAATATGAACCTCAGTTGAAACAATGAAATTTACAAGGTTACACATTGGTCTTCAACTATGCTTTAAAACTTGAATATATATTTCATTGCCGGAGATTACTGTTTTTTTCTTTAAATAAATCCATTTTGACCAATCAAAATGGATTCTTATTATTTTAAAAAAATACTGGTAAGTGGGGTATTTTAAATCAAATCAACTTTATTTAAATGCTACATCTGACATTTTCTGAATTAAATCTGGTACCTTCTTTAATGTTCTTCTCAAAAAATTCTGTTGCAAGTTTACACCCACGGTGTTATATTATTAAAGTCGCTCCCAGAAAGAGTGGATAAGCAAACAAGATCAGAAAAAACTTCCTCTTGTTTTAGTAGATACAACGTGATAAAATATAAAAGTTGCTCTTGAAAAGAGTGCAAAAATCAATCGAAATTGGAAATAATTGATGATTGATAGAATTTAAGAAGTTTGATAAAATATTATTCCTGTCACTTTTTATAAGTGCTATTGTTCTTTGAAAACTAAACAAACAAAAACGTCAACAAACAATAATAATCGTGTTTCTTCTATTATATAGAGGACATGAGCCAACGTAACAAATGAGCTAAATCAACTTTCTTGGAGAGTTTGATCCTGGCTCAGGACGAACGCTGGCGGCGTGCCTAATACATGCAAGTCGAGCGAATCAATAGGAGCTTGCTCCTGTTGATTAGCGGCGGACGGGTGAGTAACACGTGGGCAACCTGCCTGTAAGACTGGGGTAACTTCGGGAAACCGGAGCTAATACCGGATAATCCTTTTCCTCTCATGAGGAAAAGCTGAAAGTCGGTTTCGGCTGACACTTACAGATGGGCCCGCGGCGCATTAGCTAGTTGGTGAGGTAACGGCTCACCAAGGCGACGATGCGTAGCCGACCTGAGAGGGTGATCGGCCACACTGGGACTGAGACACGGCCCAGACTCCTACGGGAGGCAGCAGTAGGGAATCTTCCGCAATGGACGAAAGTCTGACGGAGCAACGCCGCGTGAGCGATGAAGGCCTTCGGGTCGTAAAGTTCTGTTGTTAGGGAAGAACAAGTATCGGAGTAACTGCCGGTACCTTGACGGTACCTAACCAGAAAGCCACGGCTAACTACGTGCCAGCAGCCGCGGTAATACGTAGGTGGCAAGCGTTGTCCGGAATTATTGGGCGTAAAGCGCGCGCAGGCGGTCCTTTAAGTCTGATGTGAAAGCCCACGGCTCAACCGTGGAGGGTCATTGGAAACTGGGGGACTTGAGTGCAGAAGAGGAAAGCGGAATTCCACGTGTAGCGGTGAAATGCGTAGAGATGTGGAGGAACACCAGTGGCGAAGGCGGCTTTCTGGTCTGTAACTGACGCTGAGGCGCGAAAGCGTGGGGAGCAAACAGGATTAGATACCCTGGTAGTCCACGCCGTAAACGATGAGTGCTAAGTGTTAGAGGGTTTCCGCCCTTTAGTGCTGCAGCTAACGCATTAAGCACTCCGCCTGGGGAGTACGGCCGCAAGGCTGAAACTCAAAGGAATTGACGGGGGCCCGCACAAGCGGTGGAGCATGTGGTTTAATTCGAAGCAACGCGAAGAACCTTACCAGGTCTTGACATCCTCTGACACTTCTAGAGATAGGACTTTCCCCTTCGGGGGACAGAGTGACAGGTGGTGCATGGTTGTCGTCAGCTCGTGTCGTGAGATGTTGGGTTAAGTCCCGCAACGAGCGCAACCCTTGATCTTAGTTGCCAGCATTTAGTTGGGCACTCTAAGGTGACTGCCGGTGACAAACCGGAGGAAGGTGGGGATGACGTCAAATCATCATGCCCCTTATGACCTGGGCTACACACGTGCTACAATGGATGGTACAAAGGGCTGCGAAACCGCGAGGTTTAGCCAATCCCATAAAACCATTCTCAGTTCGGATTGTAGGCTGCAACTCGCCTACATGAAGCCGGAATCGCTAGTAATCGCGGATCAGCATGCCGCGGTGAATACGTTCCCGGGCCTTGTACACACCGCCCGTCACACCACGAGAGTTTGTAACACCCGAAGTCGGTGGGGTAACCGTAAGGAGCCAGCCGCCTAAGGTGGGACAGATGATTGGGGTGAAGTCGTAACAAGGTAGCCGTATCGGAAGGTGCGGCTGGATCACCTCCTTTCTAAGGAAATGTAAGTCCTTATGGACTGATAAGATGTTGACCGTTTCTTGTTTGTTTAGTTTTGAGGGAGCAATTTTCTCTCAAAAAACATTGCTCCTGCGCCGCAGTAGTTCGAGGAAGTTATCCCTCAGCTCGTCGCATGGCAGCATGAAGTAACGCTCTGATGTTTAATCATGATGTGATTGAAATCAGTAGCCACGTTCTTTGAAAACTAGATAATCGTAAGAAGAAGTAACCAAGTAAAAACCGAGTAATCGCCATTTTAGTTTTCTCTTTAATTTTAGAGTAAAACCTTTTAGGTTAAGTTAGAAAGGGCGCACGGTGAATGCCTTGGCACTAGGAGCCGATGAAGGACGGGACTAACACCGATATGCTTCGGGGAGCTGTAAGTAAGCTTTGATCCGGAGATTTCCGAATGGGGGAACCCACTGTTCGTAATGGAGCAGTATCTTTATCTGAATACATAGGATAATGAAGGCAGACCCGGGGAACTGAAACATCTAAGTACCCGGAGGAAGAGAAAGCAAACGCGATTCCCTGAGTAGCGGCGAGCGAAACGGGAACAGCCCAAACCGAAAGGCTTGCCTTTCGGGGTTGTAGGACACTCAACATGGAGTTACAAAGGAACGGGGTAGATGAAGCGATCTGGAAAGGTCCGTCATAGAAGGTAAAAACCCTGTAGTCGAAACTTCGTTCCCTCCTGAGTGGATCCTGAGTACGGCCGGACACGTGAAATCCGGTCGGAAGCAGGGAGGACCATCTCCCAAGGCTAAATACTCCCTAGTGACCGATAGTGAACCAGTACCGTGAGGGAAAGGTGAAAAGCACCCCGGAAGGGGAGTGAAATAGTTCCTGAAACCGTGTGCCTACAAGTAGTCAGAGCCCGTTTATGGGTGATGGCGTGCCTTTTGTAGAATGAACCGGCGAGTTACGATTACATGCAAGGTTAAGTTGATGAGACGGAGCCGCAGCGAAAGCGAGTCTAAATAGGGCGAATGAGTATGTGGTCGTAGACCCGAAACCAGGTGATCTACCCATGTCCAGGGTGAAGTCCAGGTAACACTGGATGGAGGCCCGAACCCACGCACGTTGAAAAGTGCGGGGATGAGGTGTGGGTAGCGGAGAAATTCCAATCGAACTTGGAGATAGCTGGTTCTCTCCGAAATAGCTTTAGGGCTAGCCTCACGAAGTAAGAGTCTTGGAGGTAGAGCACTGTTTGGACTAGGGGCCCTCATCGGGTTACCGAATTCAGACAAACTCCGAATGCCAATGACTTATCCGTGGGAGTCAGACTGCGAGTGATAAGATCCGTAGTCAAAAGGGAAACAGCCCAGACCACCAGCTAAGGTCCCAAAGTATACGTTAAGTGGAAAAGGATGTGGAGTTGCTTAGACAACCAGGATGTTGGCTTAGAAGCAGCCACCATTTAAAGAGTGCGTAATAGCTCACTGGTCGAGTGACTCTGCGCCGAAAATGTACCGGGGCTAAACGTATCACCGAAGCTGTGGGTGGACACCATTAGGTGTCCGCGGTAGGAGAGCGTTCTAAGGGCGTTGAAGCTAGACCGTAAGGACTGGTGGAGCGCTTAGAAGTGAGAATGCCGGTATGAGTAGCGAAAGATGAGTGAGAATCTCATCCACCGAATGCCTAAGGTTTCCTGAGGAAGGCTCGTCCGCTCAGGGTTAGTCGGGACCTAAGCCGAGGCCGAAAGGCGTAGGCGATGGACAACAGGTTGATATTCCTGTACCACCTCTTTATCGTTTGAGTGATGGGGGGACGCAGGAGGATAGGGTAAGCGCGCTATTGGATATGCGCGTCCAAGCAGTTAGGCTGAGAAGTAGGAAAATCCGCTTCTCGCGAAGGCTGAGCTGTGACGGCGAGGGAAATTTAGTACCGAAGTTCCTGATTCCACACTGCCAAGAAAAGCCTCTAGCGAGATAAAAGGTGCCCGTACCGCAAACCGACACAGGTAGGCGAGGAGAGAATCCTAAGGTGAGCGAGAGAACTCTCGTTAAGGAACTCGGCAAAATGACCCCGTAACTTCGGGAGAAGGGGTGCTCTTTGAGGTGAATAGCCTCGAAGAGCCGCAGTGAATAGGCCCAGGCGACTGTTTAGCAAAAACACAGGTCTCTGCGAAGCCGCAAGGCGAAGTATAGGGGCTGACGCCTGCCCGGTGCTGGAAGGTTAAGAGGAGGGGTTAGCGCAAGCGAAGCTCTGAATCGAAGCCCCAGTAAACGGCGGCCGTAACTATAACGGTCCTAAGGTAGCGAAATTCCTTGTCGGGTAAGTTCCGACCCGCACGAAAGGCGTAACGATCTGGGCACTGTCTCAACGAGAGACTCGGTGAAATTATAGTACCTGTGAAGATGCAGGTTACCCGCGACAGGACGGAAAGACCCCATGGAGCTTTACTGTAGCCTGATATTGAATTTTGGTACAGCTTGTACAGGATAGGTAGGAGCCGTAGAAGCCGGAGCGCTAGCTTCGGTGGAGGCGTCGGTGGGATACTACCCTGGCTGTATTGAAATTCTAACCCGCACCCCTGATCGGGGTGGGAGACAGTGTCAGGTGGGCAGTTTGACTGGGGCGGTCGCCTCCTAAAGAGTAACGGAGGCGCCCAAAGGTTCCCTCAGAATGGTTGGAAATCATTCGCAGAGTGTAAAGGCATAAGGGAGCTTGACTGCGAGACCTACAAGTCGAGCAGGGACGAAAGTCGGGCTTAGTGATCCGGTGGTTCCGCATGGAAGGGCCATCGCTCAACGGATAAAAGCTACCCTGGGGATAACAGGCTTATCTCCCCCAAGAGTCCACATCGACGGGGAGGTTTGGCACCTCGATGTCGGCTCATCGCATCCTGGGGCTGTAGTCGGTCCCAAGGGTTGGGCTGTTCGCCCATTAAAGCGGTACGCGAGCTGGGTTCAGAACGTCGTGAGACAGTTCGGTCCCTATCCGTCGTGGGCGCAGGAAATTTGAGAGGAGCTGTCCTTAGTACGAGAGGACCGGGATGGACGCACCGCTGGTGTACCAGTTGTCTTGCCAAAGGCATCGCTGGGTAGCTATGTGCGGACGGGATAAGTGCTGAAAGCATCTAAGCATGAAGCCCCCCTCAAGATGAGATTTCCCATAGCGTCAAGCTAGTAAGATCCCTGAAAGATGATCAGGTTGATAGGTCAGAGGTGGAAGCATGGTGACATGTGGAGCTGACTGATACTAATCGATCGAGGACTTAACCAAGTCATATGTATCATATGAAGGTGAACTCGTTTTTACAAACTTCTTCTGCTTTATCTAGTTTTGAGGGAATGATACCTCAAACTTAATAGTCTGGCAATAATGGCGAGAAGGTCACACCCGTTCCCATACCGAACACGGAAGTTAAGCTTCTCAGCGCCGATGGTAGTTGGGGGCTGTCCCCCTGTGAGAGTAGGACGTTGCCAGGCTAAGCCCCTTTAGGGGTATTTATTTTGCTGAATTTTATAGTTGGCCCCTTGGTCAAGCGGTTAAGACACCGCCCTTTCACGGCGGTAACACGGGTTCGAATCCCGTAGGGGTCACCAAAGTTTTTTCGTGCAAGCGAAAATAACTTTTACCACAATGGAGGATTAGCTCAGCTGGGAGAGCATCTGCCTTACAAGCAGAGGGTCGGCGGTTCGATCCCGTCATCCTCCATCAATAATTTTTTAAATTGTGCCGGTTTAGCTCAATTGGTAGAGCAACTGACTTGTAATCAGTAGGTTGGGGGTTCAAGTCCTCTAGCCGGCACCATTTATTTTTTGTTTTTTTGAGCCATTAGCTCAGTCGGTAGAGCATCTGACTTTTAATCAGAGGGTCGAAGGTTCGAGTCCTTCATGGCTCATCAGAGTTTTTTGCGGTAGCAAAATAACTTTCAATATTGCGGGTGTGGCGGAATTGGCAGACGCACAGGACTTAAAATCCTGCGGTAGGTGACTACCGTACCGGTTCGATTCCGGTCCTCGGCACCATTTAAATAGTAGCGCCCGTAGCTCAATTGGATAGAGCGTCTGACTACGGATCAGAAGGTTATGGGTTCGACTCCTTTCGGGCGCGCCATATTTTTACGGGAAGTAGCTCAGCTTGGTAGAGCACTTGGTTTGGGACCAAGGGGTCGCAGGTTCGAATCCTGTCTTCCCGACCATTCGAGAATTATTTTTAACAACATGGGGCCTTAGCTCAGCTGGGAGAGCGCCTGCTTTGCACGCAGGAGGTCAGCGGTTCGATCCCGCTAGGCTCCATTCATTTTTTATTATAAATGGCGGTGTAGCTCAGCTGGCTAGAGCGTACGGTTCATACCCGTAAGGTCGGGGGTTCGATCCCCTCCGCCGCTATTAAAATTACTAATGGACCCTTAGCTCAGCTGGTTAGAGCAGACGGCTCATAACCGTCCGGTCGTAGGTTCGAGTCCTACAGGGTCCATTTATATGGAGGAATACCCAAGTCTGGCTGAAGGGATCGGTCTTGAAAACCGACAGGCGGGTCAAACCGCGCGGGGGTTCGAATCCCTCTTCCTCCTCCATAAAATTTTATTATTATCGCGGGGTGGAGCAGTCTGGTAGCTCGTCGGGCTCATAACCCGAAGGTCGCAGGTTCAAATCCTGCCTCCGCAATATATGGTCCGGTAGTTCAGTTGGTTAGAATGCCTGCCTGTCACGCAGGAGGTCGCGGGTTCGAGTCCCGTCCGGACCGTACTTTTATCCCAGTAGGATGACTACTGTTGATATAGATTTTCTATGGCTCAGTAGCTCAGTCGGTAGAGCAAAGGACTGAAAATCCTTGTGTCGGCGGTTCGATTCCGTCCTGAGCCATCTTTTTTTATATGGAGGGGTAGCGAAGTGGCTAAACGCGGCGGACTGTAAATCCGCTCCCTCAGGGTTCGGCGGTTCGAATCCGTCCCCCTCCACCATTTTAGGGGTATAGTTTAAAGGTAGAACTAAGGTCTCCAAAACCTTCAGTGTGGGTTCGATTCCTACTACCCCTGCCATATTATTATGGCGGTTGTGGCGAAGTGGTTAACGCATCGGATTGTGGTTCCGACATTCGTGGGTTCGATTCCCATCAGCCGCCCCATTTCATTAAATGATTTTGGGCTATAGCCAAGCGGTAAGGCAACGGACTTTGACTCCGTCATTCGTTGGTCCGAATCCAGCTAGCCCAGCCATTCTTACTTTTTATAGGGCGGGTGTAGTTTAGTGGTAAAACCTCAGCCTTCCAAGCTGATGTTGTGAGTTCGATTCTCATCACCCGCTCCATATTTTGGGCCTATAGCTCAGCTGGTTAGAGCGCACGCCTGATAAGCGTGAGGTCGATGGTTCGAGTCCATTTAGGCCCATCATCATAAATATTCTAATTGTTCCGCAGTAGCTCAGTGGTAGAGCAATCGGCTGTTAACCGATCGGTCGTAGGTTCGAATCCTACCTGCGGAGCCATTTTATTTTATGGGGAAGTACTCAAGTGGCTGAAGAGGCGCCCCTGCTAAGGGTGTAGGTCGGGAAACCGGCGCGAGGGTTCAAATCCCTCCTTCTCCGCCATTCCTATAATGCGCCTTTAGCTCAGCTGGATAGAGCATACGCCTTCTAAGCGTACGGTCAGAGGTTCGAATCCTCTAAGGCGCGTAAATGTAAAAAACGATTGAATATATAAAATAAAGTTTGATTAAAATCCTGTATTAATTTAAACAGGGTTTTTTTATGTTCTTATCGTTGTTGTAAGGTCATGGTGAATAGATTGTGAAGATTTTCACTTAAACTAACGGGGCAGTTTAGTAGAAGAAGAAAAACGAATAATGTGTATTTGAACCATAATAATAAAAAACAGGGATAATCCCTGTTTAAAAACTTTAAAGTGAACAAACATTTTGTGGCTTCCTAGGTCTTTTTACAAGTTCTCCTCCACAATTTGGACAAATACTATTCATTTCTTCAGTGCATGGAGAGCAAAAAGTACATTCATAGACACATATAAAAGCGAAAGAATTGTCATCAATTGAAGCATTACAACTTTCACATTTTTTTCGCATTTCTAATGTCATATTATTGGATGCTCCTTTCTAATGTTTATAGGATGAATTTACCATCTTTACATGTTCAATAAAAGTGACAGTTTTTATATTAATAATGGGGACAATGTGCGGGTTGTCTATGAATAAGACAATATAACAATATTGTCGTCTTACGAACATATTGTGAAGAAATGTGCTTAAGCTGGGTCGTTGCTGCGACTCTTTTCTTGTTCCACTAACGGGGCAGGTTTGTTTAGAGAGTGGCTTAAATGGTTGATTTTTTTAAAATGTCCAAGAACTCTTTTTAATCCTGAATAAATTGTCAGTACAAGCTCTAAAGTGAGGTGATTATTTTGTTAGATAGGCGAAATGAGCCTGGTTGGGCGGATATGAGAAGTAATCGAAGTGACCGTTGTAATTGTAGTTGTAATGGAGTAGGTGAAGAAAATTCATGTTGCTCGGATTCACGTCTCAGAGGACCAGGTATTAGAAGAACAGCCACTCGCGGGGGATACTTTGCAGATGCTGATTTGGTGTGTTCAGGGCTTTGTATTGGACATGACCGAGATACTGTATATGAATGGAGGTTATTTCCGATTTCAGGAAATGCAGAACTCGTGGGACCTACACGTAAAGTTGGGAACGATAGGATAGAAGTTTCAGGAACTGGAGAATTTGAGTTAGATGTAAGAGTTACGTTTATTTGTGGAGCATGGGAATGTGTCAGAGAAGCAACTGTAACTTTCAGACAGTGAGCAAAGAAAGGAGCATAGCAGATTCATTTTAGAGTGGATCAAAAGTCGCTCTCTCTTCAACAAACGGGTAGCTTGAGTTTAACAAAGAATCGTATTTGCGGCTTTTTTTTCTTGTTAAACTAAGGGGCGTACATTTTAAATTGAATTAGTAAAGGTAATAAAGAAAAAAATACGAAAAAAACGGCTGTGGTATTGAGGGCTTTCTTTTTGGGTTTGCAGATAAAGTGGAGTTACTTAAAACAAATTATTGAATCAAGGTTTTGTGACAAATTAATTGGTAGGATAAATATTAACTATACAAATTATAGAGCAATTCACGAACCTGAGAGTAGATTTTGGATTACGTTAGATGGAGAAGAGCTATACAGCAACTCAAAAGTAAAATGGCTTTTCAATCACTATAAAATCATCCTTGAGCACAGCAACGATAATGAACAAATGACTTATGAAGAAGCTGAAAAGATATTGGAAAAACAAGGTCAATATTATATAGATTATATTGAGGATTCTCTGTGTCAGTATATAAATTTATCAATAAGTGATGCCTTAAATTCAGAGAGATTCTTAATAAGGGCTTTAGCTATGATTGATAGGAGACTTGGAAAAAGAAGGTTACAAAGTGTTGAAATAAAAGAAAATGAACATATACTTGTTCATAAATTGTATTCAAGAGACAGCAAAGTACGTTAGGAAAAAATTAAAAGAAAAATGGATTCATCTTTTAAACGATTAAAAATCGATTATGAAACGAATGGGATTTTTATAACCTCAAAAAAAGGTGAAGGGGTGTTAAGGCGGCATCGTATATGCCTCCTAGAGATAACGTTTAGCTAAGTGACTTTCTGTATGAGAGGGCCTTCCAGGGCCCTTTTGTCTATTATAAGAAATTACAAAATGAAAGAAAAATTAAACTAGTAATCTATCGTATAAAATTGGTATGGCTTTTAATAACAATGGAATGAGGGAATCCCTTTACCACTTGTGAACCGCCGTGACCATCCAAATAAATAACCTTTTTTCCAATAAACTTCTGTGTTAATGTTGGAAATTTCCAGCGGACTTCTTCAATCGGGAACACTATTGCCCGTTGATGAGATGGTCTCTTGTATGTCCAAAGGGGTGCAAACCGCACGGAGAATTTCCAACCAGCAGAGAGATGAACTTCATCTTAAGAAGACTAGAAAAGCGATTGCCGATTTGGTTGGTGCCAAACCAAATGAGGCAGTGTTTGGTCAAAATTCTACATCCATAATGTTCTCAGTAGAGCGCACTTAGTAAAACGTGGACCCATTAGGATAATATTGTCGTTACTGAAATGTACCACCGTTCAAACGTGGACTCATGGGCAACCGCGGCCAATGATACAAATACAAAAATTCGTTTCATTTCGGTTGACAAAGAGAGATTAACTCTTGATTTGATTTTGTTAGACAATCTGATTGATGAGAATACCAAACTAGTCGCCGTAACACTTGCCTCCAATGTCGTTGGGGCCATTACCGATGTTGAAAGGATTGCAAAGCGGGAAAAGTGAAGTGGAAGCGTTACTAACTGTAGATGCCGTCATTAAAGCGCCATTTAATTGATTCAGGCTTTAATCTATTTGTTATATAGTCAATTAATTTAAATCGACATAGATATTATCTAAAGGTATTTTGGTATGATTTGATACTAATTCCTTTATCACTTTTTGAATGTTTTTAACTAACTTCGAAGAAGATTTTACTCTAATTAATGTGTATACTTCTTCTTCATTTATACACCATACTTTTACATCCTCAACAGTTAAATCTTGGTTGGTTTCTTGTAGAGATTTTATAATCCCATCAACGGAATAGCCATTAGGGGTCCCTTCCATTAATATATTAAAGGATTCTTTTGTGATTTTAACGCCACCAGCAATTATGATTATCGATGTTATTAAACTACCAATTGGGTCTAACCATGTTAGGCCAAAATATTTAATACCCAATGCTGCGATGACAACACTCACACTAGTAAATAAGTCAGCCAAAACGTGAATCATTGCACTTTTTACGTTCAAACTGGAATTAGCTTTCGTCAAAATATAGCCCACGATTCCATTTACAACTAAACCAATCGTACCGACAACTAACATTTGGTTCGGAATGATTTTTATTGGATTAAACATACGACTGATCGCTTCACCAATTATAAATATAGGGATAATCACTAATGTAAAACCATTAATAAATGCTGCGATTGGTTCAAATCGTTTGTAGCCAAATGTTTTATTTTTTGTTACTGTCTTTGTAGCTAGAATGGTTGCGATTAGTGAAAGAATCAATGAGAAAGCGTCTGAACCCATGTGTACACCATCGCCCATCATCATTAAGGAACCTGAAATAAATCCGTAGATAATTTCAGCTAAAGCAAAAAACAGGGTTAAGGATGCAGCCCAAATAAAAAGCTTTTTATTTTTTTTATAGTAGTTATCTAATTGCCCATCGTTACTACTCATTTAAGTCATCTCCTAGATTAGAATTATTATAAATTTATAATACGGTTACTGTTAGCTAAAGTCAAATATAATCGAGAATATATTTCTATAAATGAGAATGATAATTCCCTTCAATTACTGTAATATTGGATTATGCGATAAATAATTGCTAATATTAATGATAATAATTATCATATAATTATATTTACTGAATTATGGATTACTGTCACTTTTTATAAAGTAAGTATTCGTGGATAACCAGCACTGTTATAATCGCATAACAACTAAGATAGTGAAGGAATGTACTTAAACTAAACGGGTGCAATACTTAAAGATCCAGCTCCCAATTCAGGCGGCTTTTTTATTGTGGTAACGGGGCAGGATAGTTGAAGAAGGGATGGTAAAAACAATAGAGAATTTAATATATTAACCATTATTAAAAAGTAGGTGTTTATTTTGGCTCAATCAGCTGCACATTCCTTTATTACGTATAAATTTTTATATAATTTAAATACTAAATTTGTCCACATTAAGATTAAGGAATGATGATATGATCCAAGATAGGATGTTAAGAATAGGTATATTAGGTGTAATTTCAACAATACCAGGAGAGATTGCTTCGAAAATATTTGCACATTTTGGCTTTGGAAAGTTTGGTATTTATGAATTAGCAAGTCTTATTATTACATTTAACAGACCAGTATTTACCATAGGATTAATCGTAGATTTTTTAGTTAGTAGTGTTTATGCAGTCTTACTTTACTTTATATTTGAAAAGTTTGGTTCATGCCATTTAGTTATAAAAACGACCGTGGGCAGTTTATTTGCCTGGTTAGTATGTGAACTATTATTCACATCATTAATAGAAGGTAAGTATATCGATATTAGACCCATTAATGATTATTATTCACATATTTTCAGTGCCATCATTTTTGGTATTACATTAGGATTGTCACTAAAAAAATTTATATTCAAGAGTTAACCCTATATTTGGAGTTATATTAAGTGCAAATGAGATTGTGAACAATAGCACTTAAACTATCGAGTGCTTTAGTGGAGTAAGATAATCTGTGCTCCTTAGGAGTTCAAAGCAAAAAATTAGCCCTCAATGAGAACTTCTGCTAGGTATAACCTTGAAAATAAAATCCCAATAGAATACTTCATAAGATTAAAAAAGGTCACAATAAACCTGAGAATTAAGCCTTGAAATAACAAATTAAAACACACTGTGAATTCATATGTGAAAACCAGAGTGTTTTATGTTGTTATTTGATTGTTTGCACTTCTAAAGTAAACCCGTTAAAATTCTACAGCGTTTTTTAAAATAATTATCAAAAAATTATAAAAGTTAATAATGTTGAAAATTATTTAAAATTCCCATATAATGTTCACATCATCGTATTTATCTACCTCACAGATTTAAATACTAGGCAAAGTAGAAAACGGTTTTTTTTAAAATAAATAGGAAACAGTGTTTCGTAATAAACAACAACTGCGATGATGCAATTAATGCCTATTTACTCCCTTAGATATTTACACAATGAGAAACATTTAGATCAAATTTACTATCTGCTACTCTGTTTTTTTGCCAAGAAAAATCTATCTTTTCTAATATTTAAGGAGGAAAATAATGAAAACGAAATCATCTATTGATGTAAACGCTGTCTTCAACGAAAAACTCCCGCTGGTAAAGTTATTGCCCCTCGGACTTCAGCATCTCCTTACAATGGTAGGATCCTTTATGGTTCCAGTTATTGTCGGTAGTTCAATTGGGCTCGACGCAAAAACCATTGCCTATTTGGTTTCCGCTATTTTACTTTCAAGTGGATTAGCCATCCTTATTCAGGTTTTTGGAATCGGTAAAGGAATTGGTTCTAGACTACCATTTGTAATGGGTTCATCGTTTATCACGCTTGGCCCAATGATCATCATTGGCAAACAATATGGACTTCCTACTCTTTTTGGCTCAATTATAGCGTCTGGAATTATTATTGTCCTTCTCTCATTTTTCTTTGATAAAATTCTATTATTATTTCCAAAGGTTGTTACAGGAACTTTCATTACCATTATGGGAATTACTCTTGCACCGACCGCCTTTAAAATATTTTGCAGGTGGTGAAGGAACTCCTGGTTACGGTTCTCCTATAAACATCATTATTGGATTAATTGTTTTACTCACCATTGTTTTGCTTCATAAGTATGGAAAAGGAATTATTAAAACATTGTCCATGCTGCTCGGAGTTGCGATCGGAACAGTAATTGCTGGATTTATGGGAATGATTAATACAAGCCCGGTATCATCAGCAAATTGGGTCCAAGTCATCACCCCATTCCACTTTGGAGTGCCAGTCTTCAAGGTAAGCGCTATTATTACGATGACCATTTTCTGTATTATTAACCTTATTCAATGTTTCGGTTCCTTCTCAGTATTAGATGAGGCTTGTGAAACTGAATCATCTGAAAAGACAATTGTAAGCGGATTAAGAGGGCAAGCAATCACTCAAGTATTATCGGGTTTGTTTAACTCTGTACCTCATGCATTCTTAAATGAAAACATTGGCGTTATGGCCCTAAGCGGTGTGAAAAGCCGTTATGTATCAATCACAACTGGATGCTCTCTTGTCATCCTAAGCTTTTTACCAAAATTTGCAGCTGCTATTACCATCATTCCGGCATGTGTCCGCGGCGGTGCGATGCTTGCAATTTTTGGTATGGTAACAGCAGCTGGGATTTCAATTCTTTCAAAAGTTGATTTCCATAAGACTCATGCAACACTTATCATCGGTACGAGCATGTCTGTTGGCGTAGGTTCAAACTTCCAGCCTGATGTATTTGCTCATATGCCAGCCATGCTTCAGATGTTGCTAAGCAATGGCCTATTCTCAGCAAGTATCATTGCAATCGTATTGAATCTATGTCTCAATTTCCAAACTATGTTTAAGTTGCCGCGTTTACAATCAGAGGAACAAGAGCTGATCCGAGAAAGCCCTTAAAAAACAAGGCCCTATTGCAATGGGGCCTTGTTTTTTAAAAATCCTTCTCGGTTAGGCCGAATAGGGGTAAGTCCGAGATAAGTCCAAAAATCGCCATATAGGAGTAATACCAGCGTCCGTGATACCAGGGACAAACGAATGTAAATAAATGGTAATCCAATATCGGAACAAAACCCTTTGCTTGTAATGCTAATTTGCACATAATTGAGTGATTTTTAACCTTCAAAATGGGCAAGTTCCGATTCCTAATTCAAATTCGGAACATCGTTAAATCGTTGTGGTTACAAGGTTTTGAATGCTACTTTGCCCCTGGTGACAGCTACGCAGGGCCTGGGCCATTGGGACAAGCCAAAAGCTTTCCTAAGAAACAGATAGCAATGGAACGCTGTTAGAAAATTATACGTATGATCAAAAAGGAAATAATTTAGTTTCCACCATCATGTGGACGAGTGAACAAGGTTTTACGTTTATTATCATTTGAATGGACATGGAGATGTCGCTTATTTATCAGATGGAAACGGTAAGGTGTTAGTACAATATACGTATGATGCTTGGGGAAACATCACAATCAGTACGGGAACATTGGCAGATCGAAACCCATACCACTACGCTGGATATCGTTGGGATAACGCGATTGGGATGTATTATTGGAATACCCGTTATTACAATCCTTCAACCATGCGGTTTATTAGCAAAGATCCGATTGACGGGATAAAATAGAAGAAACTCGTCAAAAAAATCTTTGCTTATCCAGAGCAAAAGGCTTCTATTTCAACAAACGGTCCAGAATGTTGAAGAACGTTATCAATAAAATTGGATATTTATGTTGAATTATCAGAGTAAAGATTGTGAATGTTTTCACTTAGATTAACGGGCAGAATTAGTTTAAGTACATTTCTTCACAAAGCTTTTTTATCGATTCAAATGTTTTCTGGTTTACCTGCTTATTGACAGATTAGATTTTTTTGGGGAGGGAATGGATTCGCACCATAACCGAGGTAATAGACCTAATTTGCATGTTGTAATATTGATAGCATCGAATAGGAATAATAAGCATGGTAAAGGGGGTGAAAAGGTTGGAAAAATTAAATGAGAACTTGGAACGGAAAAACACGACCGTCATCGTTGTGGATATGCAAAACGATTACTGCCATCCTGATGGAGCAATTGCCAAAAGCGGAAGCGACGTCAGCACGGTCAAAAAAATACTGCCGAGCTTGCGCAGCTTATTAGATGGGGCAAGAGAGCACTCTGTTCCAATCATTTTTTTGCAGACGAATCATGAGAAGGCGACTGATTCTGAGGTTTGGCTTTCCCGCTTTCCGGATGGTGTCAACCCGATTTGCCAGACGGGGAGTTGGGGAGCGGAATTTTACGAAGTTGCACCGCAGCCGAATGACATCATTGTGAAGAAGCATCGTTACAGTGGATTCGTTCATACTAGGCTGGAGTCCATATTGCGAACTCTTAAAATCGAAACCTTGATTTTAACAGGCGTCAGCACGAATCTTTGTGTGGAATCAACTGCCAGAGACGGGTTTATGCTGGAATATCGAATTGTGCTCATGAAAGATGCCTGCGCTGCTTTTTCGCAGGAAGAACACGATATGACCTTAAAAACCGTAGATACCTATTTTGGAATGGTGGCAGATACGGAACAGGTTGTTTCCTTTTGGCGGATGCACGCTCCCCAATCCCCCCAGTTTTTGACCTAAACGGTTGATGGACAAAAAAACGACCATGCTTATTTTGACAAACCCGAACAATAAAAACAGTGGTAGCCTAGGATGAGAAAATAAAGTTCTAGCCTGTCTCTGTTTTATTGATTATTGATGCATCCCTTTTTCCTTTTGAACAAACGGGTTTCCAATATTAAATAGTATAAGAATATTATTAGTAGGCGATACCTACACGCTATTTTATATTAGCGCGTGCTTTTATCTGTTTAAAAGTAAATTCTGCTGTATCCGGTACGGATATTTCAGCTGCACCCTCCGGCAAAAAATTTCGGTCTATTCGATATTTACCTACCCTTAGGATTAATTTATTTTGTTTCATCGTTTGCTGCTTTAAATTTTTTCCTCGCTAAAAATTTGAAAATAACTCCTTACTTCATCTAATGTGAGTGAGGATAGACCTCTGGGGGAATATCCTTAATTCGATCACACATCATAATTCCTTCCGTTATAAGCCAATTAAAGAAATTACAAAAATCTCTTACATAATTAAATAAGGTAATAGAAGAGCCAATATCTTTTTTAGCATCTACATACCGCCTGTAATTTCCAAACAAACATGAAATTCGAAAGAGAAGGGTAAATGGATTTTGGTTTTCACTTTATAACAGCTAATAGATTGATAGACCTGAGCCAGTATCCCTTGCTTTCTTGTTCCGTAATTTTTAGCTCTATTTAGGTGCTTCTTTTGAAACTGTTTACCCGAATACGATCGTTGTTAGGTTTAACGCAATCCATAGCCTGACTTTTACTTTTCGTCACTCATATATCCTATTCTGTATTAGATTACGCTTTGAACTAAGGAAAAGAAGGTGAATCCTTTTCATTATTGTGTCAACTGACTGAAAGTACTAGCGGACTTTTGTTCAATTTACGGTAAATTTGATTCATAATTAGTAATCTCTGTAAAGTTAATTTCATGAGTTTATAAAAATTAAAAACCTAAACTTTACAAAGTTATTCAAGGAAAGTTGAAAGGAAACTTTCTGAAGTGTACGAAAAAACACTTTAACTTTTTGTAATAATTATTAAATAATAATCAGAAAAATCTTGAAATTAGGGATTTTTGGTGCTAATATTATAAATATATTTTGGAACAATGTTCCTTAATAGGCAACAAATAGCGTATCATTACATTTTGGGAAGGGGGAAGTAAATTGTCCTACATTAAAAGACAAATTGTTGGTCAGAGGATTTCAAATAGAATGAATAAATTAACGGCAATCTCTGTGCCTTCAATCGGTGTAACTTGATTGTCTTTTACAAAGGAGTTTCGTGAAGGCAAGGAATTAGTTAGTAAATGGATGACGGAAGCAGGCATGACGGTACGAATTGAATCCTGCATAGGGTTTTCAGCATCCTGGGTTTGGTTATCCGGGAAGTGAAGTGAATGTATTAGAATTAACAGAGCATTTACAGGTATTATTAGAAATTGGTTATATCAGTGAGGGCTCACAAAATGTTGTTGTCTTTGAAGTAAAACCGGTGGAAATGAAAATTCGGATGTGGAAGGTGCACAATCCAAACGGCTTTTGTCCAAGCCTGGGCAAGAGTTTAATGCATTGTTCTTAGATTTATTCTTAATAAAAAACGATTGTGAATTATAAAAAAGGGAGGAATTTTGGCAAGCTACGCAGAATGATAAATTAAATCTTTTTTTGACAGCGTTTCCACGGGCATCTCAAAAATAATGTAAATTTTTGATTAAAAGGGAGTAAATATGTCTATCTATGAAGCTGTTGTATATAAAGATAAAGAATTAATGTCAAAGGTGAATTCTTAAATCAATCTCAAATGTGATTCATAGTTTTGATTTTGTTGCCAAAATAATTCTGAATATTATTTATATTCCGTAAGTAGTTTGTTGTTTAATGAATAGTTGCCCCGGCTTTGTGAAAAATGCAACTCCAATATTTTCTTATATCAAGGAGGAACATGGATGGGAAAATTAAGCTTCGGTAAAACAATTGCGTTAGGATTTCAGCATGTTTGTGTTATGTATGGCGGTGCTATAGCAGTCCCATTAATTGTAGCCCATTCACTTGGATTGACACAACAACAGCTTGTTTATCTTATTTCGTTTGATTTATTGTCATGCGGTATTGCGACTTTAATCCAAGTAATTGGTTTTGGGAGTATCGCCGGTATTCGATTACCCGCTTTAATGGCCGTATCCTTTATCGTTCTTGATCCTGCCATAGCAATTGGCAAGGCATATTCGATAACAGGTGTATTCGGGGCAGTTATGGTTTCAGGAATAGTAATTGCCCTTTGTGCCCCGTTTATTGGTAAGTTGGCAAAGTTTTTCCCTCCTATTGTTTCGGGTTCTGTGATTCTGATAATTGGTATTACCTTAATGCCTGTTGCGATGGCTAATGCTGCTGGCGGTCAAGGAGCTGAAAATTTTGGGGATCCAAAGAATCTGCTCATCGCTGCATTTACCTTACTCTGCTTTTTAATTTTCAACACATTTTTTAAGGGATTTTTAAAGTCAATTTCTGTCTTAATTTCGATGATCATTGGTACAGTGGCAGCTAGTTTCTTTGGAATGGTGAATTTTTCAACAGTAAGTACAGCAAAATGGTTTAACATTGTCACGCCATTTTATTTTGGAACACCTACATTCCACCTTTCTGCCATTATTACAATGGTTATTATCTCCTTTATTATTGCGATTGAAAGTATTGGCGTATTTATGGCACTTGGTGAATTTTCAGAAAAGAAAATTGGCGAAGCCGACATTAAAAAAGGGCTGCGTGCAGAAGGAATTGGCGCATTTATTAGTAGTATCCTAAATTCCTTCAACCATTCGACTTTTTCACAGAATGTCGGGTTAGTTATGCTTACGAAAGTAACAAATTTAAGTGTTTTGGTTGCTTCCGGGATTATCCTTGTATTTTTAGGTCTAGTCCCAAAAGTAGGAGCTCTCACCACTATGATTCCTGCTCCTGTTCTTGGTGGGGCCATGATCCCGATGTTTGGCATGCTAATTGCAGCTGCATTAAAAATTATTGGGAAAGCGGATATGTCTTTGCCATCTAATCAAATTACAATTGCTATTGGCGTTGGTATCGCATTAGCAATAAAAGGTGTCCCCACTGCCTTTACTCATCTTCCACAAACTCTTCATTTATTAATTGGGGATGGCGTTGTAGTTGGTGCATTAGTTCTTGTTATATTAAACGCATTGTTAAATGGTAGTTTGCAAGAAGGGCATTTTCATGGATTCGAGAAAGTAGAAGCAGAAGCCATATTGGATGCTGAATAGAACAGGTTTTTATAAAATGGAGGCGTGAACAATGTCATTTCTGGTATCTGATTTTTTAAAGCTGCAGGTAATTGGTAGCAGCCGTATTGTAGCAGGGGATCGAGGGGGAAATAACAGCATCCGTTCTGTGAGCATTATGGATGCTCCCGATACATCATGGTTAAAACGAGGGGATTTGCTGCTAACTACCGGGTATGTATTTAAAGATCACAAGGATACTCAGATTAAATTGCTCAATGACCTCGCCGGGAAACATTGTGCCGGTTTGGCTATTAAAGTAAAAAGGTTTTTTTCTGAAATTCCAGCAGTTATGTTACAGGAGGCAGATCGCTTAGGTCTGCCTTTAATAGAATTATCGTCTGATATTGTTTTATCTGATCTGCTTCTTTCGGTAACGAAAGAGATTGTGAATTATGAAGATTTGTCTAATAAGAAAAATTCTTTAGTCTCACTAATAATGGGCCATCCACTCGAGCATGGAGATCTAGAATTAATCTCCCATCAATATAAGTTCATGCCTAACTCCAATTATATTGCGATGATGATATCAGTTAATCCCTATAATGGAGATAAATCGGTTATTAGTCAAACCACCTTTGCTCAAATGGCAAACGAGATTGGAAACAAAGTAAATGCAAAGTTGCTAATGATTCCTAACAATAAAGATTTTGCAGTGATTTTAAATCCTCTTAATCTAAAAAAACCGCTAGAACTTGCCGCTATTGCAAGAAAAACTGCAAGACTTCTGGGAAATCAAATTCAAAAGAAATTTCCCAAACAAGTGATTCAAATCGGAATAGGTTCACCATGTATACAACTCTCGAGAATACATAAAAGCTATAAGGAAGCTAAGGAAGCTGTTCATTTTGGAAAAACAAATTCAGACTACAGGAATTTGGCCATTTATGAATACGCTGATTATGCACCTGAAGGTTTATTTCAGCAGTTATCAGATGACGTGTTAAAAAACTATGTTAAAAGTACACTGGAAGTGCTAACTACATATGACCAAGAAAATAACTCGAATCTGCTGCAGACCTTAGAGGCATTCCTGGAAAGCGGCGGCAAGCTGGCAGAAACTGCGAATGTTCTTTTTGTACATCGAAACACGGTGAAATTTAGGATTTTACGAATTGAGGAATTATTGGGTATTGATCTAAATGAAAGCAAGACGGCATTTCGCCTCCAATTAGGGTTGCGAATTGCAAGGATGCTCGACTTGCTGCCTTGTTCAAATGAAGTTGAAATAAAGTCAATGATTTAAAGATTTTTAGGGCCGGAATGATTCCCGGCCCTTTTTATTTTTGTCCGGAATATTGGTAACTCCATAAGGCCAACTGTAATTTGAAATTATTCTCTCCATTGTTAAAATCCATACCAAGAAGTTCTTTAATTTTTGGCAAACGCTGGTGTACGGTGTTGCGGTGAATACCCAGTGTATGAGCCGTTTCTGTCGGTTTTAGACAGCTATTCAGGTATACCGATAGTGTTTTGATGAAATCCGAATGATTCAACTGATCATATTCAATTAATGGAGACAGTAAGTGAGTATAATAATTTTCTAGAACATCTTTTGGAATATATCGCAGTAACGAATAGATTTCAATTTCTTTTTCCTCTTCCATCGTCTCTTCGGACTGAACTGCTAATATTCTCCTTAGTACTGCAAGAACTAAATCAGCTATCGATTGTTCATCTGGAATTTGAAAGATGGGAAAAGAATATTCATCCGCAATAGAAATCATCTCAGAAGGCAGTGAGCGTTGTAAATGGTTGGTTTTGATTCCCAGTCCTGCACACTTCCGTCTTGCTAGATCCTGAACCAATTTAATTAATGAAGCTTCTTCATTTTTGAAAACATACCCCGTAGTTAAGACCAAATCTCCTTCTTTAAGCCAATGAATAACGTCAGGGGCGTCGAAACTATTAACTGATGTTATATAGTTGGAAATTCCATTAAAACCTGCAGCGATCTTACAAGTGTTTAATGGAGGGCTGCTTAATGCTTCTGCTAAAGTCAACTTCATGGTTCCACTTCCTTTTATAAGAAGTTTCTAATTATCAATAGTTTACCTTATAGTGTGCTCAGAGCACAATGGAAAGTAGTCAGATTTGTCAGGTTCGGCTAATGACCATAATAATAAATCCTATTAAAATTAAATTAATCCTTAATAACTATTAAATGAGTAGTTTATTAGGAGAGAGGGGGTCTCTAAATAGAAAGGAATGGAAAATATGAGCAGGAAGCTGGCAAAAATGAATGAACTTGATCAAGCTGCTTTTACCGAAGCTCTTGGGTGGGTTTTTGAACATTCACCGTGGGTAGCGGAAAAGGCTTGGGTAAATCAACCGTTTCATTCTATATCTGAACTGCATAGGACGATGGTTCATGTGGTTCAGGAGGCTGATCTAAATGAAAAACTTGCTCTCTTGAGGGCACACCCTGATTTGGCAGGGCGAGTTCAAATGGCAGATGCATCAGTTAAAGAACAAGCGGGTGCAGGCCTTCATCAGCTTTCAAGAGAAGAACATGAGGAATTTCTTTTACTCAATAAGACATATACAGATAAATTCGAATTTCCTTTCATCATGGCAGTAAAAGGCCAAAACAAAGAATCCATAAAGCAGATGTTGAAAAAACGGCTGCAAAATGGACCTGAGGCTGAACTTAAAGAAGCTCTGGAACAAATCTATAAAATAGCTTTGTTTCGCTTAGAGGATTTTCTTAACGCCTAGCTTAGAGGTAATAACAAAATGCCAGAGCTTTCTTCCATTCTTTTGTAAATGAACGGGCTACCGTTGATTTAGATTTTAAATGATTTAAAAATAGAAGGAGGAGTTTTTATGAGTTCAAAGGAAAGAGTTATGTATTATGGTAAAGGTGATGTATTTGTTTTCCGGACCTATCAAACCCCGCTTGAAGGTATTAAATCAATTCCTGAGTCAGGCTTTACTGGCCGCAATAACGTTATTTTTGGAATGAATGCTAAGATTGCTCTTGAAGGGGATTTTGAGGAATCATTTACGAAAGCGGACAACAGCCGTGTTGTTGCTACTGATTCTATGAAAAACTTTATTTTGCGCCAAGCAGCACAGTACCATGGACCGACTTTTGAGGGATTTTTAGCATTTGTTTGTAATCGCTTCCTTAATACTTATGCACACCTTACTGCTGTTGAAATTACTGCCGATGAAGTTCCCTTTGAAACTGTAAATGTTGCCGGACAAGATCAATTGGAGGCAAGTCCGCTGGTTTACAGACATTCAAGAAATGAATTAATAACGACTACTGTAAAGGTACAACGGACTGAGAAAGGAAATAAAATTGTAAAGCAAGAAAGCGGTATTAGGAATCTTCACTTGATTAAAGTATCCGGCAGTTCATTCTACGGTTTTATTCATGATGAATATACTACCTTGCCGGAAGCAAAGGATCGTCCGCTTTATATCTATTTAGATATCCATTATCGTTACAACAATAACGAGGATGCAGTTTCAGACAATCCGGCTGTTTATGTTCCAGCTGAACAAGTTCGTGATATTACTGCTTCTGTTTTCCATGAGGCAGAAACAAAATCCATCCAAGATTTAATATACCGTGTAGGTTTACGTATTCTTCAACGCTTCCCGCAGCTTGCAGAAGTACAGTTTTTATCTAATAACCGTACATGGGAAACGATTGTTGAAGTTCCAGATTCTAATGGTGCTGTATTTACAGAGCCAAGGCCTCCGTACGGTTTCCAAGGTTTTGTTGTAGACCGTCAAGACCTTGAGAATGAAGGATTAGAAGTTTCTCCGGAAAAGGTAGAGGCATGAGCGGCAGATTAACCACCCATGTTTTAGATTTGGCAAAGGGTATGCCAGTAAAAGGATTAAAGATTGATCTCTGGAAACTTGAACCGGAGCGTTCTTTTATCAAGTCAGTAAATACGAATAGTGATGGCAGGGTGGATTCCCCCTTATTAAACGATAATCAACTAACAACCGGGGAGTATGAATTACTATTTTATGTGGCTGATTATTTTCGATCTCAAGGTGTCGATGTACCCGAGCTGCCCTTCCTTGATAAAGTCCCATTAAGGTTCGGTGTTGCTGACCCGGACAGTCATTATCATGTCCCGCTGTTAGTTGCACCAGGCGGATATAGTACCTATCGCGGCAGTTGATTAATAAATCTTCTTTACGGTTTGAAATGGAGGACAAAGTTTATGATAACAGAACGCACTCGAAGAGCCACATTAGCAGGTAATCCCGTTACACTTATTGGACCAGAAATTAAAGTCGGTGATAAGGCACCAGACTTTGAGGTTTTGGCGAACGACAGGTCAAAGGTAACTCTTTCAGATTCAAATCATATGGTACGACTGATTAGTGTCGTCCCATCCCTTGATACCGCTGTATGCGACCAGCAGACTAGACGCTTTAATGAAGAAGCGGCAAATCTTGGTGAAAACGTCGTCGTATTAACAATAAGTGCGGATCTCCCGTTTGCCCAGAGCAGATGGTGCGGTGCACAAGGAATACAAAATGTCCAAACGTTATCTGATCATCAAAGTATGTCATTTGGCAGTGCATATGGGACCTACATGAAGGAGCATCGTTTGGACAGCAGGGCTGTCTTTGTTGTAGATTCCCAAAATATTGTGACCTATGTGGAATACCTTTCTGAAGTAACGAATCATCCAAATTATGAAGCGGCTTTAACAGCGGTCAAAGCTGCAAAATAGACTTTAGTAACAATACTTCTCAATTAAATTACGAAGAAACACTTGGAGTAAAATTTATAATTTTAATAGTTATCTATTGAAAATTAACTGAATTTACCAAAAAGTTATAAAATTTATGAGTGCGGTAAATATGATTCTAAGTTTACCGCACTTCCTTCCAATATTTATGATCTTATCTTTTTCCGGAATGGTTTAAAAATGGAGTGGTACATGTGGAAATAATGGTTTTAGGCATGAATCATAGCACAGCACCTGTAAAAATTAGGGAGAAATTTAAAATACAAAAAGAGTCTTATTCCAATTTTATTGAATCTCTGTATCGAACTGAGGGTCTTAAAGAGTGTGTAATTTTGTCAACCTGTAATCGAACTGAAATTTATGCAGTTGTAGATGAAACACATATGGTTAAGCATAAAATCATCCAATTTCTTACCGATTCTTTTGAGGCAAACAAATTACAGATTACAAATAATTTATATTTAAAAGAAAATGATGAAGCTGTAAAGCATTTATTCCGCGTTATCTGTGGTCTTGATTCTATGGTTCTAGGAGAAACTCAAATTTTAGGACAAGTTAAAGAAGCTTATACTAGAAGCCACAGTCATCAAGCAACAGGTACTATATTTAATAAATTATTTAACCAAGCCATTACATTTGCTAAACATGTTCATTCCGAAACGGATATCGGCAGAAATGCTGTTTCTGTTAGTTATGCTGCAATAGAGTTAGGAAAAAAAATTATTGGTTCTTTACATTCCAAGACTGCTGTTATTTTAGGTGCAGGTGAGATGGCAGAATTAACGGTAAAACATCTTCACGCAAATGGAGCAGGTAAAATAATTGTTGTGAATCGAACATATGAACGAGCTAAGAAATTGGCAGAGAAATTTGGTGCTGGCACCAAAACAATGGACCGAATTCACGATGTACTAATCGAAGCTGATATTATTATAAGTTCGATTGATATGAAAGAACCTATCATCACTGCAAAAGATATGGAAACTATTAACCTAAAAAGAACACAACGCCCTTTATTCATGATTGATATTTCTGTTCCAAGAAATATTGATCCGAAAATTAATAACCTGGATCATGTTTTCTTATACGATATCGACGATTTGGAAAGTATTGTTGAAACCAATCTAGAAAAAAGAGCTCAAGAACGTGAAAAAATCAACGATATGATAGATCAGGAATTGCTGACCTTTAAGACGTGGTTAAGCACATTGGTCATTACACCTATTATGGCTGCCCTTCGTTCAAAATCATTAGGAATCTATGAAGAGGCTATCAGTCAAATTGAAAATAAGTTACCAGGTTTAACTGAAAGGGAACGAAAAATTATTCGTAAATATTCAAAAAGCATCGTTACCCAAATGATGCATTCACCATTAATTGGAATGAAACAGATGGTTGCTACTAATTCAAACCAAAAAGAAATTTCAGACCTTATTATTCAACTTTTTTCTTTAGAGGAAGAAGTTGACGAACAATATAATGCGAGAAAATTTAATTCAAAGCCAAACCACCTAATTAATGTATTACATCCTTCTACTACCTTTGGGAATATTCCTGTCCACTCTTGAATAAATGTGGAATAAGGATGATATATATAAGAAAAAGATGATCATATAAAAAGGTATTAGGGGTGATTTGCAATGGAAAAGAAAAAACCGTATAAAAGCACTTCATATAGTGAGATTATGAAATCGCTTAATTCATCAAAGAAAACTCAAGATGTGAATTCAAATCTTGATATGTATATACAAATGGTCTTGGATGAAGCAATGGTCACCCGGCAAATTACGCTCCTAGAGGAAAAGATTAATGATGCTCTTACATCAATGGATAAGCCTTTATTTCTGGAATTGTCCGCTACGTATGAAAAATTAAGACACCAACAACAAAGCTTAATTGAAAAAGGTAGGCATATATTAAATAAACTATGAATATTGCTACTTTAAACTATCATAAGTATTATTTATAATTTAAATAGTTAACTGAATTATCTGAAATGAAAATAAATTAAATTTATTATATATTAATATTGATTTTTAAATGATTTTAATTTTTAATAGTTATATAGCATATTTTAATCGCTATCAAAAATATTACGGGGTGAAAAAAATGACTAAAGGGGAAAAAAATATGGACACGAAAGACACTACTAACATTGGAAAGTGCCCGTTTCATCATGGCGGTGCAACTTCTAACAAATCTAGTAATATGCCAAATCGAGACTGGTGGCCAAACCAGTTGAATTTGAAAATTCTGCATCAGCATGACAGAAAATCTAACCCTATGGGAGAAGAATTTAATTATGCAGAGGAATTTAAAAAATTAGATTATGATGCTCTTAAGCAGGATCTTAAAGTGCTTATGACAAACAGCCAAGATTGGTGGCCGGCTGACTATGGACATTATGGTCCATTCTTTATCCGTATGGCTTGGCACTCAGCAGGTACATATCGAACAGGTGACGGCCGTGGTGGTGCTGGAACTGGCAATCAGCGTTTTGCTCCACTGAACAGCTGGGCTGACAACGGTAACCTTGATAAAGCCCGTCGACTGCTATGGCCGATTAAGCAGAAGTATGGCAACAAGATCTCTTGGGCTGACTTAATGATTCTAACTGGGAATGTTGCGATCGAATCAATGGGCGGCAAGACATTTGGTTTTGGAGGCGGACGTGCCGACATTTGGCATCCAGAAGAAGATATCTACTGGGGTTCTGAAACAGAAATGCTAGGTGATAACCGTTACACAGGTGATCGTGAGCTTGAGAACCCACTTGCTGCTGTTCAGATGGGTCTAATTTATGTAAACCCTGAAGGACCAAACGGTAAACCAGATCCGCTTGCAAGTGCTCGTGACATACGTGAGACCTTTGCGCGTATGGCAATGAACGATGAAGAAACAGTTGCACTAGTTGCTGGCGGTCATACTTTTGGTAAGGCACATGGTGCAGGAGATGCTGCTCATGTTGGTCCAGAACCAGAAGCTGCTCCTATTGAAGCACAAGGTTTAGGTTGGTTAAGCACACATGGATCAGGTAAAGGTCATGACACCATCACGAGTGGTATTGAAGGTGCTTGGACTGCTAATCCGACACAGTGGGATAATGGGTACTTTGATCTATTGTTTGGATATGAATGGTGGCTTACAAAGAGTCCTGCAGGTGCATTTCAGTGGCTTGCAGTAAATCCTGATGAGAAGGATCTTGCACCGGATGCAGAAGATTCATCAAAACGAGTTCCGACGATGATGACCACTGCCGATATGGCTTTACGTTTTGATCCAATATACGAAAAGATTTCTCGTCGTTTCCATGAGAATCCGGAAGAATTTGCAGATGCATTTGCCCGTGCATGGTTCAAACTAACACACCGTGACATGGGTCCAGCTTCAAGATATCTTGGCCCGGAAGTTCCAGAAGAAGAGCTTATCTGGCAAGATCCTGTACCATCCGTTGATTATGAATTAACGTATAATGAAGTAGAAAAGATTAAAACGATGATCCTGGATTCAGGTCTTACAATTACCGAGTTAGTCACAACGGCTTGGGCTTCAGCAAGTACCTTCCGTGGCTCAGATAATCGTGGCGGCGCAAATGGTTCTCGCATCCGTCTTGCTCCACAAAAGGATTGGGAAGTGAATCAACCGGAACAACTTACAAAAGTGCTTAGTGTACTAGAGGACATTCAAAGTCATCTAGATAAAAAAGTCAGCTTGGCCGACTTGATTGTACTAGGCGGTAGTGCTGCAGTAGAGAAAGCTGCTCAAGATGCAGGTTTTGACGTAACGGTTCCTTTTGCTTCTGGACGCGGCGATGCAACACAAGAGCAAACTGATATTGAAAGTTTTGCAGTCTTAGAGCCTATCGCGGATGGTTTCCGCAACTATCAGAAGAAGCAGTATAGTGTAAGTGCAGAAGAGATTCTAGTAGACAAGGCACAACTACTTAACCTTACTGCACCAGAAATGACTGTACTTGTTGGCGGTATGCGTGTTCTAGGTACAAACTACGGTGGTACAAAACACGGCGTTTTCACTGATAATGTGGGTACACTTACAAACGACTTCTTTGTTAACCTGCTTGACATGGGAGTTGAGTGGAAGCCTGTAGAAGGTGGTATATATGAAGGACGTGACCGCAAGACAGGTGAAGTAGTGCGTACAGCAACTAGAGTTGACCTAGTGTTCGGTTCAAACTCCGTTCTACGTGCCATTGCAGAAGTTTATGCTCAAGAAGATAACAAAGAGAAGTTTGTGCATGACTTTATAGCCGCCTGGGTAAAGGTAATGAATGCAGATCGTTTCGACCTTAATTAACGGCTACGACGGGTATTAATGCAACAAAGCCCAATAAAAGTTAGTAAATATTATCCCTGTTATTCCCAAGGTGACCGACAATTTTAGTCGGTCTCTATTTCGGTGTAAAATCAACATGGAAATTAAATTACCTGTTTTGATCCATACACAAAAAAGAGATCCTAAAACACATATTAGTGCTGTTGTCTAATTTGGATGACAGCATTCGTGTTTTATAAGGGTAATGATTTTGATTGTTATTCTCGATTCTATCGGGCCCTTCTATAAAACTTATAATATTCTCGAATTTACCAACATGGTGAATAAAAAAATGCAATGGAGATGTTGTAGATGATGAATCATCCACGTGTTCAACAAGGTTCTGAGGTATTAAAAAATAATGGATTAAAGCTAACCCCACAGAGATTAGCCATATTAGAGTATATGGCCACTTCTAATTCTCATCCCACCGTAGATGAAATCTGTAAAGATTTAAAGGAATTTTTGCCTAGTTTAACGCCAGCCACGATATATAGTAACTTAAAATGTTTTAAGAAATATAATCTAATAAATGAATTGTCCTTTGGGGAATTTGCTAGTCGCTTTGAATGGGCTACTTCCTTTCATTACCATGTTAGATGTAAATTTTGCGGAAATCTTGCTGACTTTTATTACCCAAAATTAATTCAAGTAGAAGAATTCGCCAGAATTAATTTACAATTTAATGTAACTCATCACTTTTTTGAATTACAAGGAATTTGCCCTAAATGTATTTAAAAAGGGGTGTTTGAAAGTGAACGATCCTTTGTCATGTAGACATTCCATTCAGTAAAGAATATCATTATTTCTTTTGACAATGCTTCTTCAAAAGTAAGCCCTCCACCAAGTGTTATCATCTTCTCGGTGAACAAAAAGCGAAACGTACTTAACGCCCGAATACGAATGTTAATCATGTGAACAGATAATTCTTTGTTGCTGCGTTTTCGATGTTCATCCTCTGAGTATGGTATACGTTCGGTTCGAAGATAATTGATATAACTTCGTATTTTATCCGCTGTAGTTTCGATAACGTCCATAACATCTCCTGAAAGCAATTGACGGAAATACCTCATTACTTCTTGATAACCATTGATTGTTCCTAGTCTTAATCCTTTTTCTTTCTTTGCACGAATGGAAAATTTCGAACGCTTCATCAAGGGAATATAGGACATGTCTATTCTGTGAGACTTCAGATGAGGATATAATACCTCTTTCACCAATAAATTTACGTTTCATACGATTTCTAATTCCACCTCAGATTAGAGCCGAGGAGTACTACGGTACAGAAATCTGTCCTACAGTCATAAAAACTACATCCTACAGACTACAACCGGATAGCACGCAAGATTCCGGTTCTTGAAATTCGGGTTCGAGTCCTGACGAGGGCGTACAACAATGCTTGTGTTTATTGAATTTCCAATGAATACAAGCAGGTGAAGGAAAACAAGGATTCTTATTATTCACTACCGTTTTTCTAACCCATTTTTGCTTAATTGAAGTAGTCACCAGTACTCGATACATGTGGTATGTAGGAACAAGTGATGCCTAAACTTAATTGTTAGAAATCTTTAACATCTTTAAATTCACTTAAAACAAATACAAACTAAATAAACCCTTGTAATATTAGATTGATTTTTGTCAAAATCTTTATTTGATTATAAAAAAAGACCTTTTTTATTGTTAACTTTGAAGATAAAGAAATTGTTTCCCAATAAAAAATTTTATTTATTTTCCGTTCGTTTATCTAGGAGTTCAGCAGCTAATCTCGCTTTTTCCCTCGTTTTATTTATGTTAAGCAAAGAAATGTCCGACGAAGTATGTCCAAGTTGAGACATACTAAATGGAATATTGCCATTGGTTTGTTTAGCAAGGTTCGTCGCGTATGTATGTCGCAGTTATGAGGTGACATCCTTTTGTCAAACGACTTTGTGTATTTATAAACAAGATTTCCTATAGCACGATTCGTAAGGGGTTTCGGTTCTTTTTTGTACAGCTTTAGTTAAACATATTCGTTTTCACAGTTCCCGGCTTTATATCTTTCATTTCTAATAGACAGATACTTTTATAGATCCTCTAAGCTTGAGGGAGTTACAGAAACCGTATCTTTTTTATTACCTTTACGTACTACACTTATCTCTTTAGAAGTGAAATCGATATCTTTAATACGTAAGTTAGATAACTCATTTACTCGAATACCTGTCCCCAAGAATCGAATGGGCGGGATTGGTCTAGGATTATCCATTGTCCGTGAAATCATTCTCCGGCACGATGGGAAAATCGGTGTAGATAATCCAGTAGAAGGGTATACATGTTTCTAGATGAATTACCTTTGATTGAAAGTAAGATGCGGTAAGATTAACCGGCTGGCATTATGGAGTTGATGAATCAAAAGCTAACTCCGATTTTTTTAATATCTTCCACAAGCTTAATTATCATGGTCTCTATTCATTTTAGCTTGATAATCTGGCTAAGTAGAGGGGACTTCGTTTGGATATTTTTTATTAGTTTTGCCAATTTGCAAAAATTTCTGATCCTCTTGTAGACAAGAATTCTCTAATCTAGATTAGTACTAGATGTAGTGGATGTGTACTGTCTTTCTGTCATTGGTTTAGCTGCTGAGGAAGTGCATCCAATGAATCCATTATCCGCGGTAAATCCAGATTTTGACCAAATTTTTAAACGCTAAGTCAGTAACAGTTAAAATGAAAAACTCTTAAAAAAAGAAATCCCCTTCACGCAATATGGAGGGGATTTCTTTGTTACTAGGTCACGCACTTAAAAGATTAAAAGGAAAAGCAAAAGTATGAATCCGAGTCGTCTATTTTGTAATGATATATCTAAGTCTGAAAAATTAGGTTTTTTAGGAAAATTGAGGATATATGCTAGCAAAAGATATATTATTAATCTAAGAAACTATTAGAAAGGGTTTTTATATGAGAAAATTATTAATCTTTTTAATTGTAACCGTTGTCTTTCTTGGCATTGTTCCTAGTTATAAAGATGCGGCAACGATTGCTACAGAGCCACACGTTCAAGTAAAGCTAGTGAAATATTTAGGTAATCAGTCAAGTATTTCATTAAAAATAGTGGGAAACTACTATTTAAATGGGGATTCCACGAATCTATTAACCAGCGATCGAAGTTATACGGTGAAGGTAGAGAGTGAAACGCTTGCCTTATATGATGGAACCACGAGATTAGCCACCGGGAGCGAATTATCGATTACTCCGGTTAATAGTATTGACCATGCAGTGATCAACAATCGTGAATATGCCGGGAGTTTTCTTTTTACAGTGGAAAAAAATCAATATGTAAGACCGATTAACACCATTAATCTTGAAGATTATGTAAAGAGTGTGGTCCCGGATGAAATGCCTGCGCTTTGGCAGATGGAGGCCTTAAAGGCACAGGCAGTATCAGCGCGAACCTATGCGTATTTTCGTTTGAATCAGGTGATCAATGATACTACCACTTTTCAAGTATATGGGGGCGTGACAAGCTTACATCCTAGATCATCTGAGGCAGTTGACGCGACAGAAGGTGAAATCCTAACCTACGATGGGAATATCATTGATGCTGTTTTCTCTGCCTCTAACGGAGGAAAAACGGAAAAACTATTTAATGTCTGGTATCCAAAATCCCTTCCATATTTTAAGGTTCAAGCCGACGAGTACGATACGGCCAATACCTGGGATGCTACCTTGCATAAACAGCAAATGGATGTCACTTCATTGGACCTCAAAAATCCAGACAGCTGGTGGGATTCTAAAAATGAAAAAGATGCTTTGTACGCGAACAACATTAAAAAGTGGATGATGAATAATCTATCAGGATTTAGTGGTAAACAAATCAAAATTGTTTCTATCCCTAAGGTTTACTTTTATTCACCTACCGAAAGCGGTCGATTTACAAAAAGTGATCTTTCACTCGAATTTTTTATAAAAGACGTTTTCAATTCAAATGGGGAGCTTGAACTTCAAACCGCAAGTATTAATAACCAGCTTGCAGACGATATGCGTACCATCATCGGCACAAACGACCCTGCGAAGCCCGGTTCAAGAGACTTGAAGAGTAATTTGTTTTCCATCAACGAAACCAACGATGCTTTTGTGTTTTCAGGCTCCGGGAACGGACATGGTGTTGGTTTAAGTCAATTTGGTGCTAATCGCCGTGCTGCTGCCGGTATCCTGTATAAGGACATTTTATCCTTTTACTATCCAGGCACTCTCTTATCCAAACAATACGCGATCCCACCTGGACCTGCTACAGTAAACGATGTAACAGATAAAGATACTTCTGTGACTGGTATGGCGGAAGCGGGATCAACAGTAGAAGTAAAAGTTAATGGAAACATCATTGGTTCTGCGAAAGCCGGTACAGATGGAAAATTTACAGTGGGCATTCCGGTTCAAGTAGCAGGAACGGAATTGGTCATAACAGCAACTGACATTGCAGGAAATGTAAGTGAAGATGCGAAGATTGTGGTAAAAGATGTCACCTCCCCTGAAAAACCAAAGGTAAATAAAGTAACCGATAAAGATACTTCTGTTACTGGACAAGCAGAGGCTGGAGCCAAAGTAGAAGTGAAGGTAAATAGTTCAGTAAGCGGCTCTGGAATAGCAGAGGAAGATGGCCAATATAAAGTTACTATTCCATCACAAAAAGCTGGTACGGAGTTAGTGATTGTTGCAATAGATGCAGCTGGTAATGTTAGTGAAAAAGCCATTGTAGTCGTTGAGCCCTCCGCACCAACGGGTTTATCGGTTTCATCCAACTCATACAACAGTCTTAAAGCGAGCTGGAAGGGACCAAGTGATATATCGGGGTATGAGATTTGGAGAGCTTTATCTAGTTCAGGACCATACACGAAAGTATCAACCACTACGAAAAATACGTTTACAGATTCATCTCTAAACACTGGCACTACGTATTACTATAAAGTCCGTGCGTATAAAACGGGTACAATAACAGCATACAGTGGTTTTAGTTCGATGGGATCAGCAAAACCAGTCCCTGCTGCACCACTGTCCGTAAAAGCAAGTTCTTCTTCTTACTCTAGTATTAAAACTAGCTGGGCCACAGTTAGTGGGGCGAACGGGTATGAAGTGTATCGATCTACATCAAGTACGGGTACTTATTCACTAGTAGGAATAACACCATCCCCTAGTTATACGAATGGCGGGCTCACCACAAATAAAGCCTACTATTATAAAATTAGAGCTTACCGAACAGTTGGACAAACGAAAGTTTATAGTAACTTTTCATCCATCGTTAGTACAAAACCAGTCCCTGCTGCACCATTGTCGGTGAAAGCAAATTCTTCTTCTTACTCTAGTATTAAAACTAACTGGGCCGCAGTTAGTGGGGCGAACGGGTATGAAGTGTATCGGTCGACATCAAGCACGGGTACTTATTCACTAGTAGGGACAACATCATCCACTAGTTTTACGAATGGCGGGCTCACCACAAATAAAGCCTACTATTATAAAATTAGAGCTTACCGAACAGTTGGACAAACGAAAGTTTATAGTAACTTTTCATCCATCGTTAGTACAAAACCAGTCCCTGCTGCACCACTGTCCGTAAAAGCAAGTTCTTCTTCTTACTCTAGTATTAAAACTAGCTGGGCCACAGTTAGTGGGGCGAACGGGTATGAAGTGTATCGATCTACATCAAGTACGGGTACTTATTCACTAGTAGGGACAACACCATCCCCTAGTTATACGAATGGCAGACTCACCACAAATAAAGCCTACTATTATAAAATTAGAGCTTACCGAACAGTTGGACAAACGAAAGTTTATAGTAATTTTTCATCAATCGTTAATACAAAACCAATACCCTCTGTTCCACCTAATTTTAAGGCAACTAGGTTAAGTTCGAAGAGTATCAAGGTAACATGGAATTCTGTATCAGGAGCAAGCGGATATGAAGTTTACAGAGCTACCTCCAGTAAAGGATCATATCGTTTGCTAAAAAGCACCACTTCTTTAAACTATACGAATACAGGACTAGAAAGGGGAAATACCTACTATTATAAACTACGAGCATATAGAATTGTTGGTAAATCCAAAGTATATAGTGGGTGGACAGCCATCAAAAGTGCAAGACCATAACCACCATTTGGGTGTGTGGTCCAAAAAGATTGCTAATTGATACAAAGAAAGAGGCCGGATTCGGCCTCTTTTATTTATTCAGGGTTTTTTTTCTGAAATATCAATTATTCAATTTTTAAAAAGTAGATTTACAACTTTTAGGTGATTAGGAAAAAAGCCCAATTTATAGTTTGCAGAACCATAAATTAGGCCTTAGATTAATAAAAAATTTTAAGCTTAACCACCGTTAATAGGAATAACGGCTTCATTGATGAAGTTAAACTTCTGCATGTTAAATTATTTTTTATTTAGCTGTGTAACCACCGTCTACTAAGATTGTTGTACCAGTTACAAAGTCATTTTCAGCTAAGAAAACTACTGCATGTGCAATTTCCTCTGGTTTTCCTAATCGGCCAATTGGATGCTTATCAACTAAGCCATCGTAAAATTCACCAAGAGCTTCTTTGTTAACTAAACCTGATTCAATAAATCCAGGAGCAACTGCATTTACACGTATATTACGATCCGCATATTCTAAAGCTACTGATTTAGTAATTAAATTGACAGCACCTTTACTTGCTGCATATGGAATAGAAGTTGGTTCTCCAACACTTCCCAAAATGGATGATGTGTTAATAATAGAACCACCGCCAGTTTTAAGCATCTCACGAAGTGCATACTTTATACCATAAAATACGCCATCTTGGTTGACGGAAATGACCCTCTTGTAATCTTCATCAGTTAATTCATGAGTTGGTTTTTGGATTCCAATACCTGCGTTATTAAAGATTACATCTAATTGTCCAAACTGTTTTACCGTTTCAGATACAAGATTTTCAACTGATTTCTCATCGGCAACATTAACTGAGACAAATAATACATCGTCATATTTCTCTTTTAACTCTTTCTCTACTACTTTTCCAGCTTCACTATTGTAATCGCCAATTACCACTTTAGCCCCTTTTTCTAGAAAAGCTTTAACAGTAGCTAATCCAATACCAGAAGCACCACCAGTTACAATTGCAACCTTACCATTTAAATTAGTCATAATCAAAGACCTCCCATAACATTTTTATTACAACTCATTATTAACAGTTAACAGAAGCTGCCTAATGAAAATCTGTACTAATTTGTTCACAATTTAATTTTACTCTTCTGTTCACATTTAACAATCATTAAGATATCATTAAGTGTCTACTAGTTAGACACTTATATAAAATCTGTCTAATTTTGAGGGAGTTTTTTTCATGAATAGTGAACAAAATACCACATCTCAACGACAATATCGGACAAGAGAACATTTAAAGCAAGCATTAATTGAACTCATAAAAGAGAAGGGGTATCACTCCGTTACTGTAAAAAACATTGTCGACTATGCCGCTTATAATCGCAGTACGTTTTATATCCATTATCAAGATAAGATTGAATTGGCTGAAGATCTACTCATTTCCATGTTTCAAGGGCTAGAAGCATCAGTAGGAAAACCATATGTACCTGGTCATAAAGTTTTTACGGAAAACCTAAATGCACCATCTTTTAATATTGTTTCTTATATCTATATCAACCGGAATTTTTTTGAACTGATTAACTATGATGACACGCTACCTGGATTACACACCCGGTTCCCTCAAACGATCTTAAAAATCTATAAAGAACAATTTAATTTCCAAACAATAAACAATATACAAGTCAATATGGATTATTTTAAACGGTATACAGCCTATGGCTTTTACGGACTCCTTCAGAATTGGATTCATAATGGCTTCAAAGAAACTCAAGAGGAATTTATCCAAGAAGTTATCGATCTTACGAAAACACATATTTATTCATTTAAGTATATTGGAAGTAATTAAATATGAGTTGTATTCAAAAAAGACAAGAGGAAAATTTTAAATGCAAAAAATGTTTGGCTATGGGTTTAATAGGCTATCAGTGGTATTATATATTTGATTATTTGTGGTTTTAAACGGTTTTCATAAATGCGGGATTTTTCTTGTTAAAATGACAAGAACTCCATAAGGAGTCCTTGTCATGTAGCAATTTATCTAGAAAATTAGGGGTGTTTAAATCATACCAATATTATCCAATGTTAAAAAGAGGAAAATGGATTAGATTTTTCTAGGTAAAATTAACTTGATAATTTAATGCTGAGGATCGATAAGTTATTGAGAGAAAATTATAAATGATGCTATAGTTAAACCAATTTAAGTGAGATTTGTTATATGCTGGAAGTTTGAGGTGTTTTTTTTCTTGGATGGTTTTGTTCAGGTCTTTCGCGTAATCTTTCGCATTTGCATATTCCTCACTAGAAGGGCCTCCAGCACCGCCAATCCACAAAGCAATGATAGCGGTTAATACATACCTCCATCTCTTTTTTAAGAATCCTAATACTGCTTTCATGTTATTTCTCCCCTTTTATCTATTTGAATTACATAATCTAAATAATACCAAAAAATAGTACTGGGTATTTAAAGCTAATTAATTGTACATAAAAAAACTCTTCTTCGAGAGGGGCTTTTTTCCATTCCCAAATTGTCACCAGCATGACACAGACAAAAAAAGTAAATCCCCTTACAATAATGGAAAACAAATGGAAAGGGGACACGATGGAAAAGTTATATGTTATTTACAAGGGCAAAGAATACATCATATTACATCAATATTCTTCTGGTTATTGTGAAATCGTCAAAGAAGGAGACAATAATCATAATGTTAAATTAGTTCATTTCTCCGAAATAATCTTGAAGGAGAAAGTAAATTAGCCCTTCTCAATCGAAAGGGGCTATTTTATTTAATTATCTTTAACATGTATAGTTATCATGATCTATGTCCATTTTTGTTTGATAAGCTGGGTGAGTGGATGGTACCCTATTAGGATATTTCTTCCTTAGCTCTGTACAGTTTGCAAAAATTTCAGTTCCACCAGAAGAAGGATCCGGAGCCAGTAGCCCCCTTAATTTTGGGTATGATGCAAAGTTTTTAGACCGATTTAGTTTTGTTGATTCCCCTTTGGCCAGCGATCTTTACGACCTCTGGCTCAGGTTACCTTGAAGCTGCATGTGGTGGAGCCAAGAGCGGATGACATTACACTTTTCTAAAAGATTTACTATAGTATATTTGTTATTATAAAATTAATTTGACTACAATAAGTACAACAGTTTTACTTTATAAGGGGGAAGGACTTTTTGAATCAGGACTCACTGCAATCTATTGAATATGAAATAGCCTTGTTAGTTCGGCTTACAACAGCATATAGTCCTAAACTAGGTGACTTGGATCGATCAGAGTATCTTATCTTAAGTGAAGTTAATGAAAATGGACCCTTGGCAATTAATGTAATTGCCGAAAAACTAATGTTAAACATATCTACAGCGAGTAGACAGGTTGGTACTTTAGAATCCAAACAATATATTAAGCGTTTTCCAGCTCCCGACAATGGAAGGATAAGTCTTATAGAACTTACGAATAAAGGACAAGAAATCCTCAATATTGTTCAAGAATCTCGTTATAACTTTTATTCAGAAGTACTCCAAAACTGGTCTAGAGTGGAATTAAAACAACTTGAAGATAATTTAATTCGATTAAATAAAGATTTTAAAAATAGAAAAGGATAATTTCATTTAAAAAATGTGGAATATAGAAAAATAAGGGATTGTGACAAGGCGTCACGGTCTTTTTTGTTTTAATAGCTATTATTATATAAAATTTTTACATTGTTTTTTTTTTGAAATATATTGTATAATACAACTTGCATTATACAATATAGTGATAGTAAAAATGTTAATAAACAATTTTTAAAAAATGAAGGGAGGAAATTGGATGAGTCAGCAGATGAATCCGGCAGCTTCCGATATTGAAAAGGTTGCTGTCCCTCAATATTTGATAATATCCATCTTAACGATACTGGCGATTGGTTCACAGTATTTTTCTAATTTGTCTTACATTCTAAACCAAGGTATTATCCAAAATGGACTGAAACTAAGTTCCAATCACTTACTATATCCATCTACATTATCGAATTTGGCATTTGCGTTAGGTGTGCCATTTGGTCCAGTACTTTCAAGGAAATTTGGATTACGACGAAATTACTTACTGTTTATTTTTATTTTTTTATGTGGATCCATCATTTCTACGATCTCTCCTGGTTTAGTCATTCTGATTGTAGGAAGAATCATTCAAGGCCTAAGTGCAGGTATTCTTTTCTTAACCATTCTGCCTGCTAGCCTAAGGTCTTTCCCTAATGCGATCCGAAATACCTTTTTGTTTATGGTTATTACAGGATTATTTGGATCAAGTGCAATTGGAGCTCTATTCGGCTCCATCTCATTACGAACGGATGCATGGCGTTGGTTGTTTTTTCTAAATATAATCGCATCACTATGCTGTTTAATTATTGGTTTTTTCGGTTTACCTAAACATGAAGAGCATGGACATGATCATAGTCATGTCGATAAAACAGGAGTGTTTTTGTTTAGTCTTTTAATGATTGTATTAGCATTTCCACTATGTAACCTTTTAGAAAAAGGATTTACCTCTTTATATGTTTGGCCATTTTTTCTTGCAGGGCTCATATTGTTAATTTTATTTATCTATGTGGACGTAAAAGCAGAGACACCATTGGTTCCATTTAGCACATTAAAGGCTTCCAAACCTATTTCTGGAACCATTATGGCTGTTGCATCTCATATCTCTCTGATCGTTGCGATTGCAGGGATTAACGGATTTTTGCGAAATAATATGAACCTTCCCTTTTTATATCTAAGCCATTTTTATTTTTGGTTCTTTGTGGGAATCTTGTTTACCGCCATATTTAAAACCCTATTTTATGATAAATTAGGTGCCGGCATACTAGGAATTATCGGGTCCATTGCCGTTTTATATGTGAGCCTCAAGTGGATGGTGATTAATTCAGAAACGACTTTACCATCATTGTATTTTCAAGTTGCGTGTCTTGGAGGCGGGATCAGTATGACTCTCGTTTCAGGTGCTCTTGGAACAGCATTAGCCGGTGATATTCATAAGGCATCGATGAGGTCTACAACCTTGCACTCAATCCGAAATTTTATCGGTGCTGTTATATCACCAATAATCGGATGGTTTTTAACCAGACAAAATGCGCAAAATTATGAAGATATTAGAGGGCAGATAGACCCAAATAGTTCTGAGTATAGATGGGAAATGACAAAACTAATTCACTCCTTCACGGGAGAACACTTATCTTTATCAGAGGCAAAAAGTACAGCAGCGTTTGAACTAGTCGTAAATTCTAAAATGACTGCTGTATTAGGGGCCTATCATGATTTGTTTACGATATTACTTGTACTAAGTATCGTCATGCTTGTTGGCTCAATCGGAAAAACTTGGACTGGAAAAGGACGGTCATTGGTTAAGAAACAAAAGAGAATGCGTATACCAGCTCCAAAAGAAAAAGATGGAATGGAGACATCGGCTTAAATAGATTTTAAGTATATAAATTGTAAGGAGAGATTTGAAACATGAGTAAAGGTCGTTTATTACTGATAAATATTATAGGTATGGTTGTCGTTTTGGCATTAATTGCATCAGGTGTATACTTCTACTATGAAAAACAGAATTATGTAAAAACAGAGGATGCTGTTGTATCAGCAGATATTTCACAAGTTGTAGCAACCAATTCTGGCTTGTTGACAAATTGGAATGGTAAAGAGGGTAAGATTGTCTCTGATCAAGAAAAATTGGGCAAAATTTCAAATGGTCAACAAGCACTTCCAGTAGAGAGCTTGGCAACAGGAACTATCATCAAAAATGAAGCTAAGACGAACCAAATGGTACAAGCTGGTCAGGTTTTAGCTCAAACAGCAGATATGAATAGTTTATATATTACCGCCAATATTGAAGAAAATGATTTAAACGATATTGAAGTTGGCGACAGCGTTGATATTACTGTTGACGGTGATTCGGAATCATTATTTAATGGGAAAATCGAAGAAATTGGTTATGCGACAAATTCCGTTTTTTCTGTACTTCCGTCTCAGAACTCAAGCGGCACTTATACAAAAGTAACACAAAAAGTTCCTGTGAAAATTTCTATTGAAAATCCTTCAAGTAAGGTCCTGCCTGGTATGAATGCAGAGGTCAAAATTTCGATATAATACAGCAACCTTAAAAGAAAGATCAGATCTTCAAACAACCCTTTTCTATAGACATAATCGTGGATCTGCATTTACAACCAAAGGAAGCCTGTTGTTAACATATGCGGAAAAGATATTCAATCTTATCGAGGAAACTAAAAATGTGATGATGGATGATCAAACGCCAAGCGGCCCTTTAATTATTGGTTCAATGGAAACAACCGCAGCGGTTCGGTTACCAGTCCTATTTTCAAAGTATCATAAAGACTTTCCAGAGGTAGATTTAACTTTAAAAACAGGTTCTACTGAACAAAATATTCAAGCTGTTCTTCAGTATGAACTTGATGGAGCATTTGTGGCTGGACCTATCAATCACCCAGATCTCATTCAGGAAGAGGTATTCGAAGAGGAACTAGTTCTCATCACGGATACAGCTCATCCACCAATATCTTTAATCAAAGATATTCGAACAAGGACGGTTCTTGTTTTTCATATGGGATGTGCTTATAGGGAAAAGTTTGAACAATGGTTACACCAAGAGAAGATGATACCCAATAAGATAATGGAATTTGGCACTGTGGATGGAATATTAGGCTGTGTATCTGCTGGTCTAGGTATAAGTTTGCTCCCCTGCAGTGTCATTGCAAAACATTTACAAGAAGGAACGCTTAAACAACATTCATTACCGAATCTTTATGGAAAAATGAAAACAATGTTTATTTATCGAAAAAAAACGTACTTGCAACCGTCTTTATTAAAATTTATTGATATGTTAAAAAATTAGATGGACTTATAAAATTAATTGAAAAGAAGAGTGAAAGTAATGAGAATTGGTTTTTTTGATTCAGGCATAGGTGGAATGACTGTATTTCATCAAGCATTGAGGATTTTACCGAATGAGGATTACATATTTT
Organism: Bacillus salipaludis; assembly: GCF_030938565.1. Lineage (GTDB taxonomy): Bacteria > Bacillota > Bacilli > Bacillales > Cytobacillaceae > Neobacillus > Neobacillus salipaludis_A. The sequence goes on from NZ_JAVGVR010000001.1 coordinate 2,001,756, forward strand.
ATGCAGATACTTTACACGTTCCATATGGTGAAAAACCAAAAGAAGAGGTAAGGAAATATATTTTTAATGCAGTTGATTTTATGGCTAATCAAGGAATTAAAGCATTAGTCATTGCTTGTAATACTGCAACCAGTATTGCAGTAGATGATCTTCGCCAGAAGTATGATTTCCCTATTTTGGGTATTGAACCAGCGGTAAAACCTGCTGTTCAAAGCTGTGAGGGAAAACGAAAAAAAGTATTAGTGTTGGCAACTAATTTGACTCTCAGAGAGGAAAAGTTTTATAACCTTGTGAGAAGTATAGATCATCACGATATTGTTGAAAGTCTTCCTCTTCCTGGTCTTGTCCAATTCGCTGAGAATTTTGAGTTTAGAGAAGAGATAGTTGTACCATATTTAAAAGAAAAACTATCGTCGTTTGATTTAAAGCAATACGGCACGGTTGTTCTTGGATGTACACATTTCCCATATTTTGAAAGTAGTATTAAGAAAATATTTCCTGAAGAAGTGGACATTATTTCTGGAAGTATTGGAACGGCAAAGAACTTAAAAAGAATTCTAGAAGTAAGGAATCAAATTAACGATGGAAAAGGAGATATTTTATTTTTTAAATCTGGTAATAGAGTAGAAGATAAAGAAACTTTATCTAATTATAATGAGTTATTGGTCAAGTTAGATAGGATAAATTCTTTAACAACGGGTGTTTAAATCAAAATAATCTGTTTCGACATCTTATTTGAAAATAAGTTTGTTAAATTTTATACATAAACAAACGGATGCGTTTCTTCAATAGGTGGAAACGCATTTTCTTATTCTAGTAACGGGTAGATTAACAAAAGGTGAAATCCTCTCTTTTTTATTGCACTTGACCTAAACTAGAAAGTAAAAAGGGTAAAAATTTTAGAGTCATTTATGAATAAAAACCCTCGTACCAATTGGAACTAAAGATGATAATTCTAGAACATCATGATTAAACATTCTAATACATCCATGCGAGACATTCTTACCTATAGAAGATGGATTATTTGTTCCATGTATACCGTAATGAGGTCTTGATAATCCCATCCAAAGTACTCCAAATGGTCCGCCAGGATTAGGATCCTTGTTGATAATCGTGTATGTTCCTGTAGGTGTTGGTGACAATATTTTTCCAACAGCAATTGGGTAAGTTTTTAAAAGCCTGTGACGATCAAAAAGTTTTAGTTGGTGTTTTGATGTTGATACATCTATCCATTTTGCCATGTAGATCAACTCCATTTTTTGAATATTGTATGAAGTAGAACACCGATAAGTTAATTAACAATAATTGGTGGACAGTTAATAAAAAAAACCAATGTAACTTCGCTACTATTTATATAACATTATTAGAAAAAATAAAAATTGCTCACTTAGCCCGTATAAATAACTTCCAATTTTTCCTTTATTTCTTTTTCAAAGCCTTTTTCTTATATGAATTACAGTATATTTTTGAAAACAAAAATAAATTAACTAAATAATTACATTGATTCATCTTTGCTGTTGTTACCATGAAAAAACAAATAAAGCTTACCTTAGTATTCATCAACACAGCGAATAAGGTAAGCTTTGGTTTATAGATTTATAAAAAAGCAGGTTGTTTTTCTTCAACTAGTGTTAATAGACGCTTTTTTACCTCTTCAACATTTACATTTTTTTGTGAAACACCCGTTTCCATTGCAGCATTAGCAACAGCTGCTGCTACATGGGCAGCTACCCGGCGGTCAAATGGATCTGGAATTACATAATCAGCATAAATTTCATCATCTGAAATTAATCCAGCAATTGCATACACGGCTGCCAACTTCATTTCTTCATTGATTTCTCTTGCCTGAACATCTAATGCACCACGGAAAATCCCGGGAAATGCCAAAACGTTATTGACTTGATTTGGGAAATCAGAGCGCCCCGTACCAACTACTAGTGCTCCGGCTTCTTTTGCATCCTCGGGCATGATTTCTGGTACTGGATTGGCCATGGCAAAAATAATTGGATCATGGTTCATGGAACGAACCATTTCTTTCGTCACAGAACCAGCAGCTGATACGCCAATAAATACATCCGCTCCCAGAAGAGCATCCGCTAGTGTCCCTTGTTTTCGTTCTTTATTAGTGATGCGGGCCATTTCTTCTTTGAATAGATTCATTCCGAAAGTACGTCCTTCATATATAGTCCCTTTTGTATCACATAAGATGACATCCTTTACCCCCATATGAAGCAAGAGCTTAACAATAGCTACACCTGCCGCACCGGCACCGTTTATTACAACACGTATATCTTCAATGTCTTTGCCAACGAGTTTAAGAGCATTGATTAATCCTGCAGCGGTTACAATGGCTGTTCCATGCTGGTCATCATGAAAAATGGGAATATCGCACGTTTTTCGTAATAGTTCCTCGATCTCAAAGCATTGCGGTGCTGCGATGTCTTCCAAGTTTACTCCGCCAAAAGTTGGTTCTAATAGTTTAACGACCTCAACAATTTTATCGGTGTCCATCGTATCAAGGCAAATTGGAAATGCATCTACATCGGCAAACGATTTGAATAACAATGCTTTTCCTTCCATAACCGGCATCGCGGCTTTCGGGCCAATATTTCCAAGACCCAAAACGGCTGTTCCGTTCGAAACAACTGCAACGAGATTCCCCTTCATTGTGTAATCAAATACTTTGCTTTCGTCTTCATGTATGTCTAAGCAGGGCTCTGCAACACCTGGTGAATAAGCAAGACTTAAATCGTTTGCATCACTTACTGTGACTTTAGAGTAAACACCAAGCTTTCCTCGTTTTTCTCTGTGCATCTTTAATGCTTCTTCACGTAAAGTTGACATACAATGTTTCTCCTTTTGTTTAAGTTTTTTGGTTATAGAAATAAGAAGAAGGCCTACACTTTTTTATTGCCATCAAAATTGTCAGAACATGATAGATTTCTAAAAACTTAATCATATCGATCATATGATGTGTCAGTACTAGTGCTGATGCATTGTTAAAAACGCTGCTAATTCTTTACTTTTCTGCTTTCTCTCTTTACGTACTCTTGCCCGCTCGGGGGCGGTTTCATGTAATTTTATTTCTTCTTCTGTTTCAGGAATGACTTCCGGAACACGCGCTGGGCGTTTATGCTCATCAAGCGCGACAAATGTTAAGAGGGCAGTTGCTGCGATTTTACGCTTACCGCTTTTTAAGTCTTCCGCTATAATTTTCACAAATACTTCCATTGATGAGGTGCCTGTCCATGTCACATAAGATTCAAAACAGACGGAATCTGTTGTTCGAACTGGATGTAAAAAATCGACTGAATCCGTTGAAGCCGTTACACATTCTCTTCGACTGTGGCGCGCCGCGGAAATGGAGGCAATTTGGTCTAAATCACTCATTAACCGGCCACCAAATAATGTATTGTGATTATTTACATCGTTAGGGAATACACGACTTGTTCGTATTACTCTTGATTCTTTACAATATTTAGCTTCCATTGACAAATCCCCCGAAATATATCAAACTATTGGCGTTTTATTTTTTTATCATTAAAGAGTTATTACCATCACTATTAAATCGTTAATAGGGATAAGAGTGCATTTCTTTGAGGAATTTTTTAGCTCCCCAGGAGGAGAATCCCTACTGAGAAGCTTCTAAAAATCCTTGATTAAAGTTCAGCTTTCTAATAATAAGGATTCTGGATCTTCCAACAACTCTTTTACCATAGCCAGGAAGCCTACAGCTTCTTTCCCATCCACAATTCGATGATCGTAAGATAGGGCAACATACATCATTGGACGGTTTTCAATTCGTTCACTATCAATTGCTACTGGCCTTGTTTGGATCTTATGCATGCCGAGAATTCCTACTTGTGGGCTATTCAAAATCGGTGTGGACATTAAAGAGCCAAAAACCCCACCGTTAGTAATCGTAAATGTTCCACCTTGTAAATCATTTAAAGTAAGGGCGTTTTCACGAGCTTTTGTACCAAGATTACCAATTTCTTGTTCGATTTCGGCAAAATTTTTCTGGCTCGCATTGCGTACAACTGGAACGACCAAACCTTCTGGCGCTGCAACTGCAATTCCGATATCGTAAAACTTCTTGATAATTAATTCATCGCCTTGAATTTCGGCATTTAAAAGTGGGAATTGCTTTAAAGCTGAGACCACGGCTTTTGTAAAGAACGACATAAATCCAAGGCGAACACCATGTTTATTGAAAAAGGCATCTTTCCGCTTATTGCGTAAATCCATAATAGCGGACATGTCAACTTCGTTAAATGTTGTCAACATCGCTGCAGTATGTTGGACTTCTACAAGGCGTTTAGCGATGGTTTGACGCCGGCGGGACATTTTTACTCGTTCTACTGGTTTATCAAACTCTTCATCAATTTTTTGTACAGTGGGTTTTGGACTTGCTTTTTCCAATTTTGGCTCTTCCTTTACCTTAGGTGTATGCGAATAGGCTTTTACATCATCTGGCCTAATTCTTCCTAGCGGGTCATTACTGCTTACTTGGTTTAAATCGATTCCAAGTTCTCTTGCCAATTTTCTTGCAGCCGGTGAAGCAATCGGCCTTGTGGCTTTCGGTAGATCTTTCTCTGGCTGGGCGTTTTGTTGATTTAAAGTTTCTTCTACCGGTTTTTCAGGAGCAGCTGTTAGAACTGGTGGAATGGCTCCCTCCGCTATATTCTCTTCGATAATAGCAATTACATCGCCTACTTCTACCGTATCGCCAGGTTCCTTTAATACTTTTGTAACTATACCGGAGTTTTCAGCGTTTAATTCTATATTAACTTTGTCTGTTTCCAGCTCTACTAAACTGTCTCCTTTGTTGACTTTATCACCAAGATTAATAAGCCATTGTGAAATAGTTCCTTCTGAAATGGATTCTGCCAACTCTGGTACTTTAATTTCAATCATGTTTCATATCCTCCTATGTTTTAGGTTAAGTCTCTTATTAAATTAGTATTTTAACTTTGGTATCTAGCTGATAATGATTGTTAGCTTCTAATTAACTCTTTTTCTTGTTTCTTTGTATCTACTAGACTCTGATAGTTCAAAGCTTGTTGGATAATGAGATCTTGTTCCTTCCTATGAACGATTGAATCACCGACTGCAGTACTTGAACGTTCCGGCCGTCCAATGTAACCGAATTTCAGTCTGCCGGAAGTAAGGTCAAAAAGGGTAGGGGCAATATAATGCCAAGCTCCCATATTCTTTGGTTCTTCCTGTACCCAAATGATTTCCTGCAAGTTCGGATAACGCTTTATGATTTCTTCTACTTTTTCCTTCGGAAATGGATACAATTGTTCGATGCGAACGATGTGTAACTCGTCCAAGTTTCGATTTTCTTTACGTGAGTCAATTTCTACAGCTAGATCGATAGCCATCTTTCCTGTAGTTAACACTAATCGCTTTACTTTTTCTGTCCTTTTTCCGAGTTGAGACTGTTCCACAACCGTTTGGAAACTGCCTTTGCTTAAATCAGTACCAGGAGAAGCGACCAGCGGGTGACGAAGCAGACTTTTTGGAGTCATAATGACTAATGGTCGAACAAACTCTGTTCCTAAGATGGATGCCTGACGGCGCAAAATATGAAAGTATTGGCTAGCACTTGTCAAGTTTGCTACCGTCCAGTTGTTTTCTGCTGCTAACTGTAAAAAGCGTTCAAGACGGGCACTAGAGTGCTCGGGCCCTTGGCCTTCATAACCGTGAGGCAACAAAAGGATAAGCCCTGATTTTTGCCCCCATTTTGCTCTTGCTGATGAAACAAATTGATCAAAGAGAGGCTGTGCTGTGTTAGCAAAGTCACCGTATTGTGCTTCCCATATTACAAGTGTTTCAGGGGCGAATACGTTATAGCCATATTCAAAACCTACGACAGCCGCTTCTGACAGCGGGCTATTATGAACTGCAAACGAAGCTCGTGCTTGTGTCAGATGTTGCAAGGGTGAATAAGTTCTGTTTGTTTCAATGTCATGCAAAACAATGTGACGATGAGCGTACGTTCCACGTTCAGAATCTTGTCCCGTTAGACGGATGGGTGTGCCTTCCGTTAACATTGTCGCGAATGCCAGCGCTTCTGCAACCGCCCAATCTACTTTCCCGTTTTCATTAAGTGCTGTTTCACGGCGCTCCAGTATCCGCTTCAATTTTGGATAAACTTGAAAACCTTCCGGCCATTTCAGCAATTCCGTATTTAATTCACGAAGGGTATCAAGCAACACACCTGTCTCTAATAGTGGAATTCCTTTAGCGATAACTCCCGGAACCTCTACATCAGCAGATGGCTCATCTTGCTTCCTCTTTGACGCTTTGTCATACTCGGCTTGAAGCATTTCTTGCACGGTGTGATTGATTTCTTCGACCTCTTTTTGATCGAGAATGCCTTTAATTCGCAACTGTTCGGAATACAATGCTCTTACCGTTGGATGGCTCGCGATTTTTTTGTACACCTGCGGCTGGGTGACCGCTGGATCGTCCATTTCATTGTGGCCAAAACGTCGGTATCCGACTAAATCAATCAAAAAATCCTTTTGGAATCGAGCACGGTATTTATATGCAAGACGAACAGCTGCCAGACAAGCTTCCGGATCATCAGCATTTACATGCACAATCGGGATTTCAAAGCCTTTTGCCAAGTCACTCGCGTATCTCGTAAAACGAGAATCATGACTATCTGTCGTAAATCCGACCATGTTGTTCGCAATGATATGAATGGTTCCTCCGGTTCGATATCCTTTTAATCCACCTAAATTCAGGGTTTCTGCTACAATGCCCTGGCCCGGAAAGGCAGCATCACCATGTACTAGTATCGCGAGCGCTTTCTTAACATCCCGCTTAGGATATCCTGCTTTTTGTCGTTCTTCTTGTGCTGCTCTTGTAAACCCTTCTACAACCGGGTCGACAAATTCAAGATGACTTGGATTATTTGCTAAGGTGATACGTGTGCGAACATTACCGGAACCCTCCACAAATCGATTACGGCCTAAATGGTATTTCACATCTCCTGTCCAACCCTCACTAATGTCGACTAAATCTTCCGACGGTCCCTGTTGTTTGGCAGACGAGTGCTGGAACTCTGAGAAAATCTTGTTGTATGGTTTGTTTAACACATGAGTCAGGACACTTAAGCGACCGCGATGCGCCATTCCAATCAAGACATTGCGGGCTTCATCGCCTACACCTTCGTACACCACTTCATTCAACATAGGTACAAGCATGTCTACACCTTCAATAGAAAACCTCTTTTGACCGACAAAGGTTTTATGTAAAAATTGTTCAAATCCTTCGACCTCTGTCAAACTTTTTAACAGGTTTGTTTGTTCTTTTTTAGATAAGGAGCGATGCAAGGGACCTGTTTCTACTATCTGAGTTAACCATGCTTTTTCGTCCATATGATCAACATGGTTAAATTCGTAGGCTAGTGAAGATGTATAAATATTTTTTAGTTGGGTTATAGCATCCCATGCGGTTTGAACGCCTTCAGGTGCCTCTTCCCAAACAAGCTTAGCAGGAATCTCTTTCAAATCATGGTCACTTAGCCCATATTTTTCTGGATTAAATAAATTATGATTTTGTTCATTCACCTCTAATGGGTTGATGTTTGCTACTAGATGTCCATGTGAACGAATGTCTTCTAGTAGTTTTACAACTTTCATAACTTTCTCTATACTCGCTGATTTACTAGGAACAACAGATTCATGTTCGACGTTCTCTTTCATTTGACTTGTTTCAAGAGACGGTGATCCATATTTAATAAACAGCTCTTTTAATTCTGAATCAACGGTATCTAACCCGTTAATATATAGTTCATATTGTCCTATCACATAGCCAAGGTTTGGACCATTAAATTTCTTCCATGGATTTGGCTGAATTTTCTGTTCTCCCATTAAAAATACCCCCATGATTGAGTTTTTTATGATTTATGAGATTTAAAGAAGTAATTAACAATTGATTAAGGATTAGGATAATGCAATAATGAATTTAAATAAAATTTCAAAAAATTATATTAGTTTATAAAAAATATTTATATCAGATTATTAGGTGGGACAATGGATTACCGTGATTGGGAAATACTGAAGGAACTTTATAATCAAAAAAATCTTACAAAAACAGCTCGATTATTATTTATTACTCAACCAGCTTTAACTAGTCGGTTAAAGCATATGGAGGAAGAACTTGGTGTTAAAATCGTAACCCGTGAAAGGCGTGGAGTGCATTTTACCCCACAAGGAGAATATCTTGTCCAAAGTGCTGAGGAGGCCCTTGCTCATTATCAAAAAATAAAAGAAAATGCTCAAAATATGAGTAATAGCGAAAGTAATAAAGTGGTAGGTACGTTGAGATTGGGGGTATCCAATTTTTTCGCGAATTATGAACTTCCTCATATTTTGAAACTATTTAAAAGGCAATATCCCCATGTGGAGTTCAAGGTGATTACGGGATGGAGCAGAGACGTAACCCAACTTATACACAGTAAGGATGTTCATATCAGTTTTGTTCGGGGAGACTATGGATGGAGGGGATTATCGAAACATCAATTATTTGAAGAAACCATTTGCGTTGCTTCAAAGGATGAGTTTGAAATTATGGATCTTCCCCGTCTCCCTAGAATTGAATATAGAGGGGATTACTTATTAAAATCAGTAATTGATCATTGGTGGGCTGAAAATTATGCGCAAGCGCCTTTTATCAGTATAGAAGTCGACCAAGTTGATACGTGTAGGGAAATGGTTATAAATGGTTTAGGATATGGTATCCTTTCCAGCAGGGTACTTAGCGGGATAGAAGACTTATCCAAAGTCCAATTAACGGATCAAGAAGGAAAGCCTATATTGCGAAGAACGTGGATGTATTATCATAAGGAATCCTTAGAATGGAATGTCGTTAAGGCATTCGTACATTTTATAGAAAATCATGATTGGACATGTTCTAGTGCAAAGATAAAATAAAAGTCAAAATTAAGGACTCTTATGGTTATTTACCTAATAAAAGTCCTATTCAAGCATTGGAAATAACCCGTAAAAGGTTTGGAGATGGATTCTATTTCTGGGGTAAGTGCTCTTACGTCAGCCCTAATTATAGGATCTAGGTATGAACATTTGAAGAAAAAACACAGTCCGCATAATGTTGTTTTATTCTAATCGGTGCTGCAGCACTATGGCTTGGGTGGTATGCAGGCAGTGTTTTATGTGAGAATGACGTAACAAGCTCTTGCTTTTGCGAATACTCAGGTGACATCAGCTGCTGGCGGCTTATGTTGGCTTTTAATAGAATGGAACGTTCCGTAAACGGCGAACATTAGTCGGAGCAGCTACAGGTTTAATCGCTGGTTTCGTAGGTATTAATCCTGCTGAGGAGGTTGTAACCGTTCCTTCAGCCATCATGATTGGTTTGCAATCAGCACCAGTAAGTTATTATGGCATGAATTTTATAAAAGGAAAATTCAAACTTTGGAAATATCCAATGATATAAAATGCAACGTAGAAGGTATAACTGAAAAAAGTATCAGTACAGCAATTAAATATTTTCCTTAAAACAAGCACTTTTTTTTGATGCTTGTTTTTTCTTTCATTGGGGTACCACCACATGCCCATCTAGCTAAACATTAATGAATGTGTAGAATGGAGCCGTTTCTGCAAAGAAAAGTCTCTGCTTCTAAAGAAAAGCATGCAAAATAAGCATGGAATAGGCAATTTTTTCAAAATTAGGTTTCCTTCTTTTGGCACGTGGTATATTGATAGACAACAATAAATTTATCAAATTACAAAATATTTGGTTTAAATTGAGCTATCAGTAAAATTTAGCAACTTAATCGAATATAAATTCGAGCTTGTGAAAATTTGTTCTTAAAGTAATTGGAGGTTAGTTGCTTCAGATGCCGTAGAGGATGAAGGATGCATTTTTAAAAAAACTATTGATTTGTCCCAAATGAAAAATGTGAGTGAATGAGCTAACCAACTGCTTGTACAATTGGGGAATGAAAAGGATTTTTTCCGCATATGGATTATCAATAAAGATCGACATAAAAAGGGGGACTTACATTTCGTTTTTTAGTTCGTGCTGCAGAAAATGGTTTAATTAAGAATTCGAGGGGGAATGGTGTGAAACCATTTGATGAAAACGTATATAAATTTCTAATGCCCTTATTTTTTTCAGGGGTTGTCTTCTTTTTGAGTTTCTACTTCTGTATATTAGGCGTTTCCCTTTATCTTTATTCCCTTCCTATCTATGCATTTTTACTGCTTATCTCTTTATTTCTGTTTTATCAAACCGATAAAAATTTACATGAATTCATGAAAAATGGAATCACAACCTTTACTCACTATACCTTTTATCATCGCTGCATTGGTATTTATTTAATGTTATCGATTGTATTATTTGGGGTATCCATTGCCTATATTCCTTTTTATTACAATGGAGGATTTGTCTTTGTTTGGTACTGTGCCCCTATGTCGATTCTTTGCTTCATTAGTTTTATACAATCTCAAAAACGAATAAAACGTTTAAAAAAGACCCTTGAACATAATGATCATCCAGAAGACATGGATCAACTTAAGTTATAACTTTCACTATTTGAAGTGTCATAAAAGAAAAAGCCCTATCTGACAATAATCGGATAGGGCTTTTTCTTATGGAAATGGTGTTGATTCCTTTTATCCATTCGAATGATGTGGGGAAGGGTGGACATTTTGTCACTATTTTAACCCGAAACCATGTTTTGGAATTATGCAATCAGAGTTGGGTACTCTATTAACTATTCACAAAGTGTTTAAGTTAAATACCACAACAAAATCGAAGGGGAAATGAAAGTGAGAACATGGAGTCAATATTCGATCTTGGGTTTGTTGGGCACATTGCTTCTGGCTGGTTGTGACAAAAGTAAATTCATTGTTCTTGACCCAAAAGGACCCGTCGGCCAAACAGAGTTAGACTTGATTGTAATCTCTGTCATTTTATGTGCAATTGTAATTATTCCAGTCATGGTAATCTTTGTTTACATCATTATTCGTTATAAAGATAGGCCTGGAAACACTGCACCTTATCAACCTGAATGGGCTGACAGTAAAGTCTTGGAAATCGTATGGTGGGGAATTCCTGTTGTGATTGTGGCTATTCTTGGGATTTACACAGCTAAAACAGCCATTAAAGTATCGAAACCCCCTGTTACAGATGTGAAACCGATTGTTGTCCAAGTCACATCATTGGATTGGAAATGGCTGTTCACCTACCCTGATAAAAAGGTTGCGACTGTCAATTATGCGGTCATTCCTGCTGGGGTTCCGGTTCAATTTGTTTTAACCTCCGATGCGCCAATGAATTCATTCTGGGTACCGCAGCTTGGAGGACAAGAATATACGATGCCTGGCATGTCAATGGGATTGTGGCTTCAGGCAAACAAAATAGGGGAATATTTCGGAACCGGGGCCAATTTTACCGGAACAGGATTTGCTCATATGCAGTTTAGGGTCAAAGCTGTAAGTCAAGCGGATTTTAATACATGGGCAGCCGGTTTGAAAAAAAATTCTCCTGTTCTTACAAACGCTGGGTATCAGGAATTGTCCCAACCAGGCAATGTGAAAGAATTAAGTTATTCTTCCTATCCGAACAAATTATACGAAAACATCGTGAACAAAAATGGCGGAACCCTTCATCATCATATTCACAATTACGGTGAAGACACGATCATGCCAAAGAAATAGTAAACAGGAGGAAAGATTTCCATGAATACATCGCATTTTTTTGTGACCGGCGATCCGATGATTTACGGTGCGGATGTCTCCATCATTTTGGCTATCGTAGCGATTATCTTCTCGCTTACCTATTTTAAAAAATGGGGCTGGCTTTGGAGGGAATGGATCACAACGGTTGACCATAAAAAAATCGGGATTATGTATCTTTTATCTGCGCTGCTAATGCTCTTCCGCGGCGGCGTGGATGCCATTTTAATGCGGATTCAGCTGGCTGTGCCGGATAGTAAATTTTTAGCCTCTGACCACTATAATGAAATATTCACAACACATGGGACAATCATGATTTTATTTATGGCCATGCCATTTATGTTTGCTTTATTTAATATCGTCGTTCCATTGCAAATTGGTGCCCGCGACGTCGCTTATCCCTTTTTAAATGCTGTCAGCTTTTGGCTGTTCTTTATTGGCGCCATGCTCTTTAATATCTCGTTTGTGATTGGCGGTTCAGCAAGTTCAGGCTGGTTATCGTATCCGCCTTTATCGGAAACCATGTTTAGTCCGGGTCCCGGGCAAAACTTCTGGATATGGGGAATTCAAATTTCCGGTATCGGAAGTCTGGCCACAGGAATTAACTTTGTCGTCACCATTTTAAAAATGCGGGCTCCCACAATGCGGCTAAGGGATATGCCTTTATTTACATGGTCCGTGTTAGCTTCCTCAATTGCCGTTTTAGGTGTATTCCCGATTCTTACTGTCACATTAGCCATGTTAACGATTGACCGTTTACTTGGCGGGCATTTCTTTACGATGACGGCCGGCGGTAACCCGATGATGTATGTCAACTTGATTTGGATGTGGGGTCATCCTGAGGTGTATATCGTTGTCCTGCCTGCTTTCGGGGTATACTCCGAAATTGTTGCCACATTCTCTAAAAAACGTACCTTTGGCTACAGTTCCATGGTTTATTCCATGATTGCAATCGCTATTGTTTCTTACTATACATGGGTTCATCACTTCTTTACGATGGGAGCCGGAGTAGACGTGAACATCGTCTTTGCTATATGTACGATGATTATCGCGATTCCAACGGGGGTAAAAATATTCAACTGGCTATTTACTATGTACCGCGGCCGAGTCCAATTTTCTCAGCCGATGCTTTGGATGTTTGCGTTTGTACCCTGTTTTCTTGTCGGCGGTGCGACGGGGGTCATGCTGGCGGCAGCACCTGCAGACTATCAATATCACAATAGTTACTTTTTGATTGCCCACTTCCACCAAGTGTTAATCGGTGGGGTTGTGTTCGGTTACCTGGCAGGCATGTACTATTGGTTCCCAAAAATATTTGGATTTGAATTAAATGAAACGCTAGGAAAATGGGGTTTCTGGTTGTGGCAAATAGGTTTCTATGTATGCTTCATGCCGCAATATGCTCTTGGCTTTATGGGGATGACGCGCAGGATTTATACGTATAACCAATCTGCCGGTTGGGATATGGGCTGGGCTCCCCTCAACTTCATCTCTTCGATTGGCGCATTCCTGATGGGGATTGCCTTCGTCATTCAAGTTTGGCAAATTCTATACAGCGTTAAATATGGTAAACGTGATGTAACCGGAGATGCCTGGGACGGTCGGACATTGGAATGGTCGATTCCGTCACCGGCTCCTGCTTATAACTTTGCCATCATCCCTGAAGTAAGGGGAGTAGATGCCTGGTGGTACAAAAAAGAAGAAATGCGGCAGGAAGGATACAAAGAAGAAAAACCGAAATATGAACCCATTCATATGCCGAAAAATTCCGGTATTCCTTTTATCATGTCGTGCTTCTTCTTTATTGCCGGATTTGGCTTTACGTTCGAATGGATGTGGATGGGAATCATCGGATTAATCGGTGTCGCAGCAACTTTATATGCCCGTTCATTCCAATATGATACGGATTATTACATTCCAGTGGAAGAGATTGAACAAACGGAAAAAGCGTTAAGGAGTCACAACCATTCCGTCGATGTTCCAACTGGAGAAACTTTTGGGAGGTAGTTATATGTCACAGAGCGTGACTGCTCATATGTCAGGCCATGGTACCGACCATGGCCATGCAGACCAGGAGGAATTAAAGGTTTTAGGATTTTGGATTTTTCTTGTAACCGACTGTCTCTTATTCGCTACATTTTTCGCTGCTTACGCTGTTTTACATTCCCATACAAATGGCGGTTTTACAGCAAAGGATTTTGATATTCCCGGCTTTATTGCTGAAACTTTCATCTTGTTAGTCAGTTCCTTTACTAGCGGTATTGCGGTCTTAGCCATGCATAAAGGTAAGAAAAAGGCTTTAATTGGCTGGCTGATTGTAACCGCAGTCTTAGGGGCAACGTTCGTAGCCCTTGAGATCAATGAATTTGTAAGTATGGTCGCAGGAGGAGCTAGCCTTACCAAAAGTGCGTTCCTTACATCCTTCTTCTCTCTTGTAGGAACCCATGGAGTGCACGTCTCGTTTGGGATTCTATGGATGATTGGGCTGCTGATTCAGATTGCAAAAAGAGGGATTACACCTGTTACGACGCGGAAAATTTCAATCATTAGTTTATATTGGCATTTTTTGGATGCTGTTTGGATTTTCATCTTTACCGTTGTTTATTTAATGGGGGTGATGTAATTGTCCGCTCATGAACACGCTGAACATACCGGATCAATGAAAGCGTACGTTATCGGTTTTCTTTTATCAATTATTTTGACGATCATCCCACTTTTTCTCGTATTAAACCATTTGATGGGGAAAACAGCGCTTATGGTCAGTATTTTGATTGCAGCTGTTTTACAATTTGTCATCCAGCTTTTCTTCTTCATGCATATTCGTGATGGTGAAGCACCAAGATACAATGCAGCCGCACTCGTTTTAGGGATAATTTTCGTTTTGACCATTGTAATTGGATCTATGTGGGTGATGTCATTTAATTATGTTGTTCAATAATGACAGGAAAGAGCTTTAGCGCGTGGTGAAGGAAAGGAATACGCTGTGCGATGCAGAAATGGGATACAAAGCATGGAAGATAGGAGTGAAAAGATGGATAGTTACGGGCTTTATATCATTTGTGGTTTGTTTGCTCTGACACTTATTTTCATTACCGTTATGTTTACGAAATCTATGAAAGAATAACCTGCATGAAAAAAATGACTATCTTACGGGATAGTCATTTTTTGTGGTTTATGAAAGTTTTCGACTTCGAGAACTGGCTAGCGCAAGAAGCCAAGCCCCTTGTGCTTTTATAGGAATGTGTATTATTCATTCATCAACCGATAAAACATAAAGGAGGAGATGCCTAATGCTGCAGCAAATAATCCGACATAGGTAACGGTATAATAATAATACGGATCCATTTTTACCACCTTTCTACTCTGCGATAGTTAAAGAAACCAGCTTCCAATGGCTGTTATCGGTAAGTAAAGGAGAGGTGTCCTTCAGGTATTATTTTTAGGTTTGTAAGAACGATCTCTGCTTTGGGTCGAGCCAAAAATGGCACCCATAATAAAAGTGAATCCCGCACCAACAAAAAAGCCAAGTGCGATGTTAAAGTGGAAATTTTCATCCATTGTCCATGGAACTCCATCGACTGTCCATGGGTGTCCAGTGAGAAATTCATAAAGCAAAAACAGAATTCCGATGGCTACTTCTACGATTGTCAATTTAAGGGTTAATCTTCGCATATAATTGCCTCCATTACAAATTAAGATTATTGTGTTGAAATGACGGAAACACCCAAAATGGGAGCAATTGTTTTGAGGTTTTTCCGATTTTCCTTAATGAGATTTGGAATTTTGGATTGATTCTTGTTGGAAATGGCCTCCGTTAGCTCATCAAATTTTCTGTCCACATTGTCTGCATAGGTTTTGCCTTTTTTCACTGTTAATGGAGGCAAAATAGCGTCGTGAAATTCATCGTAAAGGTTTCGTGAAAGAGTTGTGGCGTTATCATAATCTCCTTTTGCGACATACTTCTCAATGGCAGAAAATCCATAAAGCAAGTCTGAAAAGGGCGCAGTTAAGGAGCGTTGGGAATAACTGATTTTTTGTGTTTGTATCTCGTTCATACTTCTGTTTGGTGAATCTCCACAACCTGCAAGACCTATTGCTGTTAGTGTTCCCATCGTCACCATAAATATTTCTTTTCTCATTCTCTAACCCCTTTTTTAAAAGTCCTGTTTAATAATATTCCCATCAAATAATTTTTTTAATATACCGAAGGAGAGTTGCACAAAATTTATGGAGAGAGACGGTCAGAGAAAAGGGGGTTGGATCAAACCAAGCCGAGTTTTCTTTGCGGAACAAGAAGATGTGCTTGAATTACTGTTTTTGTGGATATGATTGTTTTTTAACGGGGAATATATACGAAGAAAGGCGTATTGTCTAGCTTAGATCAGAGCTAAAACTAAAGCGGTTTTAAGAATGAAATAAAAAAAGCATGGCTATGTTTACGAAAAGACATAGCCATGCTTTTAAATAAATATAAGGCATTTACCTATAGTTTACTCCTTACCCAGTCGAAAAAGTCTAGACAACTGCTTAGCCAGAAATTGCGGTGTATAAGGCATATCGTTACGCAGCCAAGCTACAATCGTACCTATTAAAGCTGATGAACCGTACCAGATAGCAATATCCCTTGGAATGTTATTACTAGTCTCCAATTTGTTGTTAGCCGTTTTCTCAGTTATTGCTTTCGTGAGAATAGTTAACAAGCGCTCTGTAAAGATGGGGGATCGTCTGGAATTAAGAACTACCTTGTAAAATTTGTCATTCTCTGCAATATACTCAAGCAGGGTTTCTAGCTTGACAAAATCGATGTTTTTATCAGAATTTTGGTCATATGTTGTACTCCCCATTATCGATTCAATATCCTCAGCCATTTCCTGTGCCATTTTCTCCAGCATGTCCGGAATATCTTTATAATGAAGGTAAAACGTCACACGGTTAATGGTTGCGCGTTCAGCAATCCGATTAACCGTTATTTTATTGATATCGACCTCTTGTAGTAAATCTATTAATGCTTCCTTAATTAATTGACGTGTGCGAAGGATACGAGGATCTATTCGTGGATTTTCTTGGTCTGCCATCTCTAATCACCTTTCCTACTGAATGGAAATTTACAATAATTTAAGTTCTGTCTATTATTTATGACTTACACAACAAAAATGAAATAAATGATAACTAAATTACACATCGTAAGAAATTGTCTGTTGTCAGATCAACCATCTCATTATAAAGTAATTTATACAATGTTAATTATTAAACACATTGTAAAAAAAGTCTATGATGATTTCAGAAGGGATAGGGGAATATTGAATAGTCATCCAAAAATCGTCACAAATTCGTTAAAAAAAGGACCTATAATGTTTATTATGATATTAGGGGCTTTCCTTGCAACCTTAAACCAAACACTCATGAGCGTGGCTACTCCAGAGTTAATGGTTGAATTCAAAATAACAGCAGCAACTGCCCAGTGGTTAACTACGGGTTACATGCTCATAAATGGTGTCTTGATTCCCATAACGGCCTACTTAATGCAGCGGTTTTCCACACGTCAACTCTTTCAAGCTTCCATGTTCGTATTTTTAGCAGGAACCATTGTTTCAGCATTAGCAACTGGCTTTCCTTTACTATTGACCGGACGCATGATACAGGCGGCTGGAGCAGGAATCATTATGCCGTTGCTTACGAACGTCATTCTTACCATTTTTCCTCCTGAAAAAAGAGGAGCAGCCATGGGCATGGTCGGGCTTGCCATCATATTTGCACCAGCCATCGGACCGACTATTGCTGGCTATATTATTGAACACTACAAATGGGAAACCATGTTTTACGGGATGATTCCATTTGCTGTCATCGTTATTGGTCTCGGATTTATTTATCTCCGAAATTTATCTGAGCCAATCAAAACAAAACTTGATATCCTAAGTGTCGTACTCTCCACCATTGGTTTTGGTGCCTTGATATATGGTTTCAGCCGAGCTGGGAGCCTTGGATGGTCAGACATTGAGGTACTTAGTACAATAGCTGTTGGTATCATAGCCCTTGGACTCTTTTCATGGAAACAGTTGAAATCGCAGAATCCACTGCTTGACTTACGTGCGTTCAAGTACAATATGTTTTCCTTAACAACGATTATTAATATTGCGGTTACTATGGTTATGTATGCAGATATGATGCTACTTCCACTTTACCTACAGAACGTCCGCGGTTATACAGCAATTGAGTCCGGTCTGCTTCTACTTCCAGGAGCGCTAATCATGGGATTCCTTATGCCGGTTACAGGTAAGCTGTTCGATCGCTTTGGTGCAAAATGGCTAACTGTTATAGGAATGATTATTACCATTGCCACGACAATGGGCTTTACCAACTTGACGGACACGACAAGTTATCTGTATTTGGTTCTTATGTCAACGGGGCGCCGAATTGGAATGGCCTTGATGATGATGCCTTTACAGACCGCTGGTTTGAACCAACTGCCCCAGCAATTAAATGCTCATGGAACGGCTATAAGTAATACCGTTCGACAAGTGGCAGGAGCTGTCGGGACTTCGCTTCTCGTTACTGTTATGTCTGACCGGACAAAAACACATCTGCAGGATATGATTCCTTCAGCAGCATCTAAAGGCTTGAATCAAGCACAGGTTATTAAAGAAGCCACCATACAGGGCATTAATGATGCATACCTTGTTATTATTGGGATTGGCGTCATCGGATTACTTCTATCCTTATTTATTAAAAAGGTAAAACAAGCATCCGATTTAGAATTTAAAGCGAGTTTGGAAAAGGCTGCAACAAAAACGTTAAGTACAAACTAATGTTAATTTTGTTTGCGTGAGTTACATTGGTTGTAGAGAAAGTAAAAGACAGTTTCAAATCCTAACATCTTGTGGATTTGAAACTGTCTTTTTGATTACCTTGTTCTCGGTGTTCCATCAATACCTGAAAATCTCCCGGTCATACATATTGATTCAATTCCACGAGTCTTCTTTAAAGATTCAAAGGTTTTCCCTATTTTGGATCCGTAGTATTCATGAACATTTTGTTAGTCGAATCTAGCTCGTTATTATGCATTTTCTTTTTTGTAGGCTAATGGAGTCATGTTCATGGAATCTTTGAATTTATCAATAAAATAGCTTGTACTATTAAAACCAACTTGATAAGCAACTTCAGTAATATTAGAATCACCTTGCTGCAGTAGATATAAGCTCTTTTGAATACGATAATCTATAACATAATTTAATGGTGTACATTTTAAAAACCTCCTGAAATAACGACAGCATTCAGAACGGCTCAGCTGACCAGCCCTGGCAATATCCTCTAATAAAATTTTTTCTGCATAATGCTCATGGATCCAACTTAACATTTGCTTCATTCTTTGACTCTTTACTATTTCAGTCTGAACATATTCCAGCTTAAAACCATTATCGATTAAGTTTTTCCAAATTAATGATAGTTTCATCGTTATATCGATTTCATAGTATTGTTGCTTTTGTTCAATACAGTGATAAATTTCTAAAATGGCATCTAAAATGCTTTTCCCCCAAAGCTCATTTGCATTTACATATAAGTAGGGTAAATTGGTCGCTTGAACATAAGGTTTTACATATGTGGTATAGAGTTCTTGTGATAATACAAAATAAGGAGAAACATTTAAGCAAATATAGATACAATCCGACAGCTCTTTATCCTGTGCCATGTGCAGGCATCCACTATTAATAAAAAGTCCATCTCCTTCTCGAACCACTTTACAATCTTCATTTACTTGAAAAACCGCTTCCCCTTTTACGATCAACACAAATTGAATTTCGTCATGCCAATGAAGTGGAATATAGCCATGTATATTTTGATTAATGGTGGTTTTATAACATGCAATTGGCATAACGACTGTATGGTGTTTGGTTAGTTCTTTTAAACTTCCATCAATCATGAAGTTTTTCATTTGCATAGCCAACACCTCAATATATTTATATTTTTCTATTCAATATTAGTATTAATGGTACAAATACTCAATTATTATAACATTATAATTACATTTTAATAATGTGACTCACCAATGATCAGCCTATTTACTTTATGTTTAAACAAATTTATTAATTTGTTTGTTTCCAAGCTATTTTACATGTTGAAAAGGGGAAATGAGCATGACAGTTATTAATTTAAACCTATCAATCAACTCTGAACGCTTACTTAACCGTATTCAAGAACTTGGCCTAACTGGTCTAGACAATGACAACAAAAGGACGAGATTAGCTGCTTCTGATGCAGACAAAGCGGGACGTGATCTATTAGTCACTTGGATGAAAGAAGTGGGATTGGAAGTTGAAATCGACAGAATCGGTAATATCTTTGGTATTTGGTATGGTACTGAAAATAGAATTGAAGCACCGATTATGCTAGGTTCGCATATCGACACAGTCATAAATGCGGGTATGTACGACGGTTGCTATGGTGTACTTTCTGGGCTTGAAGTAATAATGACCTTGAAAGAGAAAGGTTTTATTCCAACTCGTCCCATTGCAGTCGCAGCATTTACCAATGAGGAGGGGGTTCGCTATCAGCCCGACATGATGGGATCCCTTGTGTATGCTGGCGGGCTTTCAGTTGATGATGTACTTGCAACGGTAGGTACGGATGGCACAATATTGGGCGAGGAGCTAGAACGTATTGGATATGCAGGTACGAAGGAGCCAGGCTTTTTAAAGCCACACGCTTATATTGAGCTTCATATTGAACAAGGTCCAATTCTTGATAAAATGGGTCTTCCAATTGGTGCTGTTGAGAATCTTCAAGGCATTTCTTGGCAGCGCATTACGATTGAAGGTGTTGCAAATCACGCTGGTACTACACCAACCGATATGCGACGTGATGCAGGACTTGCGGCGGCACGGGTGATAACCTATTTACGCGATCGAGCGAATGCTTCTAATGGGCAAACTGTTGCAACAGTAGGAACTATTGAATTTAAGCCAAATGCTGTTAATGTCATTCCATCTTTGGCAACATTCACTGTTGATTTGCGTAATCCAAACAAACAGAGATTGCAAGAGGAAGAGCAAGCACTTGCAAACTACCTTGAAGAATTGGCAACAACCGAAGAAGTAACCATAACATCGGAACCACTAGTACGTTTCCCTCCTGTCACTTTTGACCAAACAATTGTAAAACTGGTAGAGAAAGCTGCAGGAGAGCGCGGCCTTCAATCAAGACGAATGACATCTGGTGCGGGACATGATGCTCAAATGATGGCTCGCGTTTGCCCGACAGCCATGATTTTCGTCCCAAGTATTGACGGTATTAGTCATAATCCTAAGGAGTATACAAAAGATTCCGACTTGATAGCTGGAGCGAATGTATTGCTTGATGTCGTTTGCAAACTTGCAGGCAATCAGTAAAAAATCTGTTAAGACAAACAAAAAAGCTTGGCTTAAAGATTTGAGGAGTCATGCAAATTTAATTAGGATACCTACAATAAAAACTTTTATTAAGGAGATAAAAATGGTGAATTTAACAGAAATTAAATATATTGTAAATGAAAATGCAAGAAAAGCAGACATGGAGAAAGCATCTGTAGAATTTATTAATAGTGAAGTAGTTGAAAAGGTAAGAAATTTTCATAAAAGCTTTCCAGAGTATCAAGTAACGCCACTTCACAGCTTAGATAAATTGTCTAAACAATTAGAAGTTGGAAATATTTGGGTGAAGGATGAATCTTATCGATTTGGACTTAATGCTTTTAAAGTATTAGGTGGTTCATTTGCTGTAGGAAAATATTTAGCAAAAAAATTAAATGTCGATATTTCCGAGCTTTCTTTTGAAAAACTAAGAAGTAAAGAAGTAAAAGAAAAAATTGAAGACATTACTTTTGTAACAGCAACTGATGGAAATCACGGAAGAGGAATCGCTTGGGCAGCAAGTCAGCTTGGACAAAAATCGGTAGTATTGATGCCAAAAGGGTCTTCAGAAATAAGATTAAATAATATAAGAAAAGAAGGAGCAGAAGCTTCTATAACTGATCTTAACTATGACGATACAGTTAGACTGGCAAGCCAGAAGGCTGAGGAAAATGGCTGGGTCTTGGTACAGGACACGGCTTGGGATGGATATGAAGAGATTCCAACTTGGATTATGCAGGGGTATGGAACGATCTTGGATGAAGCAGTGGAGCAGATTGGCGAAGCTGGTGATGATCGACCAACGCATGTGTTTTTACAAGCCGGAGTTGGCTCCTTTGCAGGCAGTATGCTTGGATATCTAGCAGGGAAATTCGGAGATCAACGTCCTATTACAGTTATTGTCGAACCGGATAAAGCTGCCTGTTTATACAAATCTATGAATATTGGTGATGGACAACCCCATTCAGTAACGGGCGCTTTGAATACGATTATGGCAGGTTTAGCATGTGGGGAACCAAGTACAACTTCTTGGGGGGTTTTAAAGGATTATGCTGAGGCCTTTATTTCTTGTCCAGACTATGTGGCCGCGCGAGGTATGCGAATTCTTGCCAACCCATTGGGCAGTGACCCTCAAATTGTTTCAGGTGAATCTGGTGCAGTTGGTTTGGGATTAGTCAGTTTATTGGCTGAAAACAAAATGCTCAATGTTATGAAAGAAATGTTGAAACTGAATCAAGATTCGAAGATTCTTATTATCAGCACAGAAGGTGACACGGATCCGGAGCATTATAGAAAAGTAGTATGGGATGGGGCATATCCATCTGCATAGTCAAATTTAAAATAATAGTCTCTGAGAGGGTGATATGAATATGGCCGATGAAAATTTTGAAAAGCAGCTTACGGAATGGCGGCACTATCTTCATGCGCATCCCGAAAGTGCTTTCGAAGAAAAAAATACTTCTGAATTTCTTGCTACAGTACTAACAGATATGGGATTAGAAGTTCACAGAAATATTGGTGGTACTGGAATCGTTGCCAATCTTACAATAGGCGATGGGAAAGGTATTATAGGTATTCGATCAGATATAGATGCTATTAACCTAACTGAGGTGGGGGAACATCCATACACCTCCCAGAATCCAGGTAAAATGCACGCCTGTGGTCATGATGGTCATATGGCCACCGTATTGGGCGCAGCTAAGTTATTAACAGAGCGGAAAAATTTTAATGGAACAGTTAGATTTATTTTTCAACCTGCAGAGGAAACTGGTAAAGGCGCTTTTGCCATGATGCAAGACGGACTTTTTGATCGTTTTCCGGTAGATGAGATTTATGGAATGCACAATATGCCAGGCATGCCTGCGGGTTCCATTGCAACTCGTGTGGGCGGAATAATGGCCAGTGAAGATAACTTTGTCATCCGTATTAAGGGACAAGGCTCACATGCTTCAAGCCCTCATATGGGGAAAGACCCGATCGTTATTGCGTCTGAAATTATTATTGCTTTACAAACCATTATCTCTCGTAATATGGACCCGAATGTTCCTGCTGTAATTTCATGTACTGAATTTATAACAGATGGGATTCGTAATGCGATACCTACGAATGTAGTGATTAAAGGGGATACTAGAAGTTATACCCCAGAGGTATCAAAGTTGCTGGAAGATAGAATGCGAACGATTAGTGAGGGAATTTGCAAAATAAATGGAGCAGAATGTCAATTTGAATATACCCATGAATTCGCACCAACAGTTAACTGGGCAGAGTGTGTTGATATAGCGGTAATAGCAGCCCAAAATGTGGTTGGTGAAAATAAAGTAGATGGAAATTGTCAACAGTGGATGGCTTCTGAAGACTTTGGTGCGTTTTTACAGAAGATTCCTGGTTGCTTTGTATTTATAGGAAATGGTGATGATTCTGATTTAATTGGCAATGTTCCACTTCATAACTCACGATATGACTATAATGATAAGATATTAAAAATTGGTGCGGAATATTTCGCTGAGTTAATTAAAATACGCTTGCCAAAATAAATATTTTATAATTGTTGATTTCCGCTCTAATCAACTTTGTTCTTTAACATAGTTAAGTTTTAATACTGCCGAAGGGTCAAACCCCTTTGGCAGTATTTTTTACTTTGGATTGCATATCCGAGATTATTTCAATCTATCCGCGTTTCGTTTTCTAAAAACTACTCTTCAACTAATTTCTTCTCACTTATTCTCAAATTGAATTTTTTTAACCTACGAATGATATAGGATTGGGATACACCCAGTTTTTTTGCTGTTTTCCAAGTGCTATTCGTTTCGTTATAGGTTTTAATTAATATACTTTTTTCAATCTGTTCTAAATAGATTGGTAAACTCATATCTTCAATGTTTTGAAGGAGCATTTGTTGAGACTGCTGAAGGGGGAAGTCACTTGGTAAATCTTCTAGAACAATTTTTGGTCCAGTAGATGTAATCACTAACCGTTCCATTAAATTTTCAAGTTCACGGATATTCCCTTCCCAACTGTAATTGTATAAGGTATCCATTAAGTTTTTGGTTAAAGTTTGCCTGCGGCTATACTTTTGGTTAAATTTACTTAAATAAAAATTTAAAAGTGGAATAATATCTTCTTTTCTTTCGCGTAAAGGGGGAATTTTCATAGGAAGGATGTTTAAACGATAAAATAAGTCCTTTCGAAATGTTCCTTCCTTGACGCGTTCCATTAAATTTACATTGGTGGCTGCAATAATTCGGACATCCGCTTGTTGTACCTGGTTATCCCCAATCATTCGATATGTCTTGTTTTGTAAAAATTGCAGAAGCTTTGATTGTAGATGAAGAGGGAATTCACCGATCTCGTCTAAAAATAAAGTCCCTTGATCAGCCGCTGCAATTAAACCGAGTTTTCCATTCACATTGGCACCTGTAAATGCCCCTTTTTTGTACCCAAATAATTCCGATTCAATGAGCGATTCTGGAATGGCACCGCAGTCTAAATGAATAAATGGTTTATGATTACGACTGCTCAGCTGATGAATTCGATAGGCAAAGGCTGTTTTCCCAACACCTGTTTCACCAGTTAATAGAATCGTTGTATCGATATCAGCAATCTTTTGAGACCATACAGAAATCGATTGAGCAGCTTTACTATTTCCTACATAGAAATCTTCATCCTGCTGATTTTTTTGCAAGATTAATTCTCGAATTTGCTGTTTATATAGCTGTAAAATAGATTCAACTTTTTCTAATTCACTTGATTGATTGATGGCTTGGGATAATTGCCTTGCATGCGTTACGATATATTGAATATCCCCGTTCTCATCTGGAATATAGTCACCAGAAACAAGTAAGCGACCATGATCTTGTGTGATCTGGGCGGTGCTTATAAAGCGTTTTTGTTCGATGACAAGCCTGGAGATAGACGGTGAAAATACCCCTTGTTTTTCCATTTCAAAAACGTTATTGCCAATTAATTCACCAATTGAAAAAGTTTCAGCAGCCGCTTGATTCACCCACAATACATTCCCATTTTTATCGTTAATCCAAATAGGATCCTTTAATGTATTAAGAATCTTTATAAGTAATTCCCCATCAAATTGCTGTAAGACATCTGCTGTCAAAGCGTTTCCCCCTTTTGATCATTTAATTCCACATGCACGAAAAATAGTTTTAAAACTTCTGTTTGATTCGCAATCGACTCATGTTAAACCCCTGTGTAAGAAACTATAGCACATAATAAGGTGTAGTTATACATTTTTCGACACGCGTTGAATCTAATTAGAATCAATAAGTTAAATTCGAATTGTAATTCCGTGTTGAGTTTTGCGAAAGTACTGATTTATCAGTGTTTTAAAAATGGCATGCTTCTTGCATATTTATAAAGCGTAATCAAATATAGGGATAGAAGGGGGAGAGCATCATGGATCATTTACTTAGTAAAACAGTTAAAAATATTAAAATTTCTGCCATCCGTGAAATCGGAAACAAAGTGGCAAATGATCCTTCGATTATTAACTTTACAATTGGACAACCGGATTTTGTAACACCGGATTCCATTTTAGAAGCGGGGAAACATGCAATTGAAGCAAAGAAAACTGGTTATACACATAACTCAGGCGTGCTTGAACTAAGACAAGCAGCATCTGACTTTGTAAAAAGACGTTACCAACTAAATTATCGCCCAGAGGATGAAATTTTAATTACAATGGGCGCCAGTGAAGCGTTGGATATTGCCTTCCGCACAATATTAGAGCCAGGTGATGAAATCATTTTACCAGCACCTATTTATCCAGGTTATGAACCACTTATTCGTATGTGCTTCGCAAACCCTGTGTTTGTGGATACTCGAAATCATAATTATAAAATCTCTGCAAAATTAATTGAAGAAAATATCACAGAAAAAACAAAATGTGTTGTTTTACCCTATCCGTCAAACCCAACGGGTGCTATTTTAAACGCTCAAGAATTAGAAGAAATTGCAAACCTATTGAGGGATAAAGATCTTTTTATTATTTCAGATGAAATATACAGCGAACTCACATATGGATTGAAACATATTTCCATCGCTTCATTCCTAGAAATGAAAGAGAAATGCATTGTCATCAATGGTCTATCAAAATCCCATGCCATGACAGGTTGGAGAATTGGTTACACATTAGCACCTGCTTATATAACAGATGAAATGTTTAAAGTTCATGCCTATAACTGTGTATGTGCAAGTTCGGTCAGTCAATACGCTGCCATCGAGGCATTAAATCACGATTTACCAGAAGTCGAAGAAATGCGTCAAGCATATGAAAAACGGCGTAACTATGTTTATCAGCGTATTATGGACATGGGTTTAGAAACCATTAAACCAGATGGTGCGTTTTATTTATTTGTTTCAATCGAAAAAACAGGTTTAAGTTCGAATGAATTTATCCATCAACTTGTAGATGAAGCAAAAGTGGCCGTCATTCCGGGATATGGTTTTTCTGAATATGGCGAAGGATACATTCGTATTTCGTATGCATGTTCAATGGAGAAGCTAGAAGAGGGCATGAACCGTATGAAACGGTTTGTACAAACTTTATTAAAAGTAGAGGAGGCTATTTAATTTGAAACCATTCTATTTTCTGGCGTTTATTCCGGTTCTGGCTTTCCTTATAGGTGTACCTCTAGTAAATCGGATTGAACTTTATGTATTAGGGCTGCCTTTCACAATGTTTTGGATCGTATTGTGGGTTATTTTAAGTTCGTTAACTATATTAATTTTGTATCGGTTTGATCAACAGGATGAGGAGGTGTCAGAATGAATATTTCAATAATCATTATGATAGCCGTTGTGATCTTCTGCATGTATACGGCGATACAGGCAGGTAAAGGCAAAAATGGCAAATTGGAAGAGTGGGCATTGGGTGGTCGAGGCATGGGCGCAATCATTACGTTCTTCTTATTAGCAGGGGAGTTTTTTACCGCCTTCACTCTAACGGGTTTAGTAGGACTAGCCTATAATAGTGGGATTGCGACTCTTTATATCATGTCATATATCTCGATTGCCTGTATTATCGGTTATTTTCTATTACCAAAAATTCGACATTATAGTAAAAAGCATAATCTTATTTCACAAGGTGACTTTTATGAGAAGAAATATAATAGTCCGTTTTTAGGGAAGCTGATTACAATCGTTGGAGCCATTGCGATTATTCCAACAATTGTAATGGCATTAAAAGGGATGGGGCTAATTGTGTCTGTTGCATCCTACGGGGCGATATCTTCTACTGCAGCCATTTGGTTTGGAAGTATTATTGTCTTAATTTATACATTAATATCGGGACTTCATGGATCTTCTCGTGTAGCCTTAATTAAGGATATTCTTATGTTTGGAGTGCTTCTATTTTTAGGTCTATACTTCCCATTTCATTATTATGATGGAGTTGGATCAATGGTTAAAAAAGTTGCTGAGGTTAAGCCTCAAGTATTACTTTTTCCTGATCAAGGTCTAAGTCTTGTATGGTATGTCTCTACGGTCACATTAATGTGTTTAGGGTTATATCTGTGGCCAAATTCATTTTTATCAACTTATGCCGCGAAAAATGACAAAGCTCTTCGTAAAAATACCATTTTAATGCCGTTATATTCACTAATGCAACTATTTGCATGCCTTGTCGGATTAACAGCGATTTTAGCAATCCCGACTCTAACAGGAGCCGAAAGTGATTTGGCATTAATAAAGTTAGTATTTGAAACCTTTGATCCATGGTTTGTAGGGTTCATTGGAGCAGCAGGATTACTAGCATCTTTAGTACCGTGTTCTGTCGCACTCATTACCATTGGTTCTATGATCACTTCTAATATTTATATGCCGTTGAAACCAGATACTTCCGTTCGTAAGCAAATGAATATCGCGCGTCTATTCGCAATTATTGCAGCGATTATTAGCTTATACGCATCATTAAATTCACACGGTGCCATCGTGTTCCTGCAATTAATTAGCTATAACTTTATTATGCAGCTATTCCCAGCTCTTATTTTTAGTTTACAGAAGAAAAACTTTGTTACGAAGCAAGGTGCAATCAGCGGTATTGTCATGGGAGTATCAATGGCCTTATACTCCGCAGCGACAGGTACAACTGTGGCAACCTTATTCCCGAACTTACCATCATTTATTTTAGATATTAATAATGGTTTATATATGTTAATCATTAACGCAATCGTAACAGTGGTTGTCAGTCTTGCAACACAAAAGTCATCAGCGGAAATCAACAGATTAGAAAGTGAGATTGTATAAAATGAAACATCAAAATTATGAATTGGCAAAAAAACTGAGGCACGAATTGCATCAACATCCTGAACTTTCCAACGAAGAAGTTTGGACAAAACAGCATTTAATGGAGTTTTTGAAAGCGAATACAGAACTTGAACTTGTCGATAAAGGGAATTGGTTCTATTGCATTTATCGTGCAGGAACAGATCAGCAGAATATTGCTTTCCGTGCAGAATTTGATGCACTTCCAATGGATGAATTCATCGAACTGCCGTGGGCTTCCGAGTTCCCTGAAAAGCACACAAATGTGGTCATGATGGCCACGCAGCAACACTGGCAGGGTTTGCGCTTGAAATCGATCAAGTGGGTGCAGATAAAAATATCTTTTTCCTCTTCCAGCCTGCTGAAGAAACGGGAGATGGTGCTATTCAATGTGTTGATTTTATTAAAGAACACAATATTGATGAAATTTACGCTTACCATAATATGAGTGGATTCCCTTACAAGTCTATAGGGATTATAGATGGAACGATTATGTGTGCATCTAAAGGGATGACGATCCATCTGGAAGGTGCTCCTACCCATGCCAGTCAGCCAGAAAAGGGGATCAATCCATCCTTCGCAATCGGTAATATTCTCGGAGCGATTCCTGAATTCACTTCACCGGAAAAAAATAAAGGCCTTATCCTGTGCACCGTTGTACAAATCGATGTGGGTGAAAAAGCTTTTGGTATTGCTGCCTCAAAAGGAGACCTTCGTATGACCATACGTGCTCTTTACGAAGAAGAATTGGATCGACTACAAGAAAATCTTGAAAACTTTGCAAAAGCCCAAGCAGAAGAATATGGGTTAAAAGTAAGTTTCCAATATAATGATGAGTTCCCGGAAACGTTCAATCATAAAGAAAGTGCAAATAAAATTCGTATGGTTTCAAAATCCATGGGTTTGGAATTAGTTGAAGTGGAAGAAGCATTCCGTGCTTCTGAAGACTTTGGACACTTTACAAAGTTAACAAAGGGTGCATTTTGTTTTATTGGAAATGGGGAAGATTATCCACATATTCATACACGGGAGTATGATTTCCCTGATGAAGTCCTCGAAACAGGAGTAGAACTGTTTAAAGGACTTGTGAGGTCATAAACGCCATTTGATGTAATTTCATACATGACAAAGGCTCTCAACAAAAAAGATCGAGAGCCTTTGAAATGTAAAAATTAACGCTTAAAGGATTGAGGCGCTTTTTCCCGTTTAATTTTTCACACACTCCAGTTTCGGATCAAAAGTATCAAAAAACGGGACAAGCAGCTCCATATGTTCTGGTCCTAATTTATCTGTAGAATGGAGCAGCCAGTCGAAGATAATACCCCTGGTATAAATAAGAATCATGTGGGCGATAAATCCTGCATCCATATCCCGGCGAAACTCATTTAGTTCCTGTCCTTTTTGAATGATCCCTTTAAAATGGTTAAACATTCGCCGTTCCTGCGAAATCATGTAGGAAGGTTGTTCGTCATTGATTTGCAGGGTATAGATGGTCTTCGTCCATTCTCTGCGGCTTTCATTTACATAATTGTACATTTCCCAGCATAGGGCAATCAATTCTTCTTTATTAGTTTGATAGGTTTGTGATGATACTCTCGTGATTACTTCCTCATCAAGATCAAACCAGGAACTGAGGATAATTTCTCCTTTATTTTTAAAATGATTATAAAAAGCCCCTTTAGTGACCCCGGCTTTTTTGCAAATGTCGTCAATTGTCGTATTATGGTAGCCTTTCTTGAGAAAGAGCTCCAAACTGATCTGGTTCAGCTTACTGCGCGTTTTTTTCGCTTCTTCTCTGCTTTTTCGAGCCATTTGAACATCGGTCCTTTACTTAAAATGCATTTTTTTCCATAAAGTGTAATCCACACGTAAATCATAACACAGAATGAAATCTAACGAAATTAGAAGAAAATCAAAAATATTTTTTATTTTTTAAATTATTGAAAAATTCAAAAGCCTATAGTAAGATAAAAACATCAATTACATACTACGGTATCTAAATGATAATGTATGTCTTTGGTTTTATCAATCACGAAGGAGGGAAATAGGGAAAAAGTACTTATATTTTTCTAAAGTAGAGTAAGAGATTTTAAAAGGAGGGTTCTTTTTATGATGAAAAGGAAATCAAAGTCTTTATATCTTACTGTCATGATTGGTTTAATCATTGCTGTTATACTTTCCGGCTGTTCGGGTTCAAAAACCACTACCTCAGATTCTCAAGCATCCTCGAAAAAGCAGGAAGCTCCAGGGAAGCCACAGTATGGCGGCGTATTAAAAATTTCCTCACCTATTGAACCAGCAAATTTAGGAAATCCTCCTGAGCAGGTTGGAAGCGGTTTCTTACACATGATGGCTCCTGTTCTTGAAACACTTGGAAAATTTAATGAGAAGGGTGAAATGCAGCCGCTTTTAGCAGAAAAGTGGGAAACTAACCCGGAGGAAAAAACCATAACCTATTACTTGAAAAAAGGCATTAAATTCCACGACGGTACCGATTTTAACGCGAAGGCTGTGAAATGGAATATTGAATTATTCCAAAAAGCTAAACGCGGCGAAGTAGATGGGATTAAGTCGATTGACGTAGTAGATGATTCTACCGTTCGAGTGAACCTGACGGAATGGAACAGTAGTTTGAACAACGCACTTTGTTTCTGGATTCAAATGATTTCGCCGACTGCTTATGAAAAGAACGGAAAAGACTGGGCATCGGGCCATCCCGTGGGCACTGGTGCATTCGCATTTGACAGCTGGCAACGCGGCGTCTCTATAAAATACAAGAAAAACGAAAATTACTGGCAAAAGGGTCTTCCATATCTTGACGGTGTTGAATACAAAATCATTCCAGATGCGATGACGGCCTCCGCTGCCTTCCAGAAAAGAGAAGTGGATGCATCATTCTATTTACCAGTTGATAGGGTCCTAGAATTAGAAAAGAACGATCAATACAAAGTCGTGACACTTACAACAGGACTTGGCAACAGAGAAAACGGGCTGATCCCAAATAGCGGAAATCCGGATTCTCCTTGGGCTAATCCAAAGGTCAGAGAAGCTTTAGCGCATGCTATTGATGCGAAAACCATTGTTGAAAAAGTCCTTAAGGGCGGCTATGAAGTAACAGACCAGTGGGGGCCAATGACAGGTTCTTCTTACAATAAAGATGTAAAAAAATTCGATTTTAATCCTGAAAAGGCGAAGAAATTGCTGGCTGAAGCAGGATATCCAAACGGCTTCAAAACGAAGCTTCTTTCTTGGCCTGGCCTTGAGCATGAATCACTTCCGCCTGTTTATCAGAGCTATTTAAAGGAAGTTGGAATTGATGCAGAAGTTGTAAACGTTGATACTGCTAGAATGTATGAACTGATTGGCACGAAGTGGGACGGGCTGATGTACTTTGACGTCATTACCTCCCCAGACCTCCCGCTTTACATGGAACGTTACTTAAGTAAAAAAGCCAAATTATACGTAAACATTGACCATCCGGAAAATGTGGAAGCGCTCATTAAAAAGGGTAAAGCTGCAACCAATCCGGAAACAAAGCAGCAGGCAAACCTTGAATTACAGAAGGCTGTCTTCGAGGAAAATCATATGTTCTTCCCTTTAGCGATTACGACTATGCCAATTGTCATGTATCTGAATATTCAAGACAGCGGATTTAATGAAACATATGGCAATGTGTATTCTCCAGAAAAGACCTGGCTTTCAAAATAATGAAAAAGCTTGGGGGGATGATGCTTTCATCTTCCCCTCTTATCTAACTGAAAAGGAGAATTGTCATGATTGCGTTTATTATCCGCAGGCTATTGCAGACCGTCATTGTTTTGTTTATGGTGACCCTCATCGTATTTTCCATTCTGCAGGTTTTGCCGGGAGATCCTGCACGGACTTTGCTCGGACCTGAAGCCTCACCGGAACAAGTAGAACAAATCCGCGAAGATTTAGGGCTGAACCGCCCGCTGCCAGTTCAATATATTACCTGGGTTGAACATGCCGTCCAAGGGGATCTGGGCAAGTCGATTGCCATTAAGGAAGATGTCACAAAGATTATTGGCGAACACCTGCCAAAAACCATTTATATCAGTATTCTTTCGATGGTATTAGCCATCCTGATCGGGGTGCCGGCTGGGATTATTGCAGCCATTAGAAGGGGAGGAAAAATTGATTCCCTCATTTCCGTCGTTTCAAACTTTGGAATGGCGGTACCTGCCTTCTGGCTCGCTGTATTATGTATTTATTTCTTCAGCTTAAAACTGGGATGGTTTCCGGTGCAAGGATATACCTCTCCATTTGAAGATTTCTGGTTGAGTATAAAGCAGGTCATTATGCCTGTTATCTGCCTTGCCTTTGCGGCGCTAGCTTCCTTTGCCCGCCAAACCCGGTCGGCGATGCTTGAAGTCATTATGCAGGATTTTACCAGAACAGCCCGTTCCAAAGGATTAAAAGAAAATGCAATTATTATCAGACATACACTGAAAAACGCCATTATTCCTGTTATCACATTAATTGGACTGCAGGTGCGGAATGTCGTCGGAAGTACCATATTTGTTGAGCAAGTCTTCAATATTCCGGGTATGGGACGGCTTGTCGTTCAGAGTGTCTTTAATCAAGACTTTGTTGTCGTTCAGGGCTGCGTGCTCGTCATTGCCATTATCGTTGCCCTTACCAATCTATTGATTGATATTTCATATGGCTATGCAGACCCGCGGATAAGGATTAAATAAGGAGGGACAAAGATGACAACTGAAATAATTGCTTCTGAAAAAGCCGTGGAACAGAAGGTAAAAAAGACAAGTAATGCAAAGCGCTTCCTTCGTGTATTCCTTGCCCGAAAAACAGTTGTAGTGAGTTTGGCCATTATCTTCATTATGATTATTTGCGGCATATTTGCCCCGTTGCTTGCACCCTATGATCCATATAAACAAGACTATACGCAGATCCTTGCAAACCCATCACTAGCACATCCATTAGGAACAGACCTGATTGGACGGGATGTCTTGAGCCGGATTATTTACGGCAGCCAAGCAGCACTGCTTGTGGGTATAGTATCCGTTGCTATTGCAAGTGTGATTGGGATCATCCTTGGATTATTTTCCGGCTATGTTGGCGGATTAATAGATGCCATTATTATGAGAGCAATGGACGCCCTTATGGCGATTCCTCCTATTATATTGGCAGTGGTTTTCGTGGCAGCCTTTGGCGGAGGTTTAAAGAACGTCATCATTACGTTAGGTCTTTCACTTGTACCCACTTATGCTCGGTTAATGCGGGGTCAGGTACTAGCGATCAGGGAATCAGATTATATTGTGGCGCAGGAACTCATGGGCTCGACGAACATAAGAAATATGATCAAGCATGTTCTGCCAAACTGTATTTCACCGCTGATTGTTTTGATCACCTTAAACTTTGGTGTAGCCATTTTGTCTGAAGCGGGACTTAGCTTTTTAGGACTTGGAATTGTACCGCCGAAAGCTGCTTGGGGTTCGATGATTAATGACGGCTATAAATATTTATTATCCAATCCAATCCTTTCCTTTGCACCCGGAATGGCAGTAGTACTGGTAGTGGTGGCCTTTAATATTGTTGGAGATGCATTAAGGGATGCCCTTGATCCACGCTTGAAAGGAAGCTTGTGAGAAACAATGGGAGGTGTACATAAATGAGCCATTTGCTCGAGGTTAAAAATTTACAAACACAATTCACAGTCGACCGCAATGTCGTAAAAGCAGTTGATGGCGTTTCCTATTACGTGGATGAGGGAGAAATCGTTGCGGTCGTCGGCGAGAGCGGCAGTGGGAAATCCGTGACACAGTATTCCGGGATCCAGCTGATCCCAACACCCCCTGGTAAAATTGTCGGCGGCGAAGTCTTATTTAATGGAAAGAATTTGCTTCATTTAAGCGGCGAGGAGCTGCGTCAGGTACGTGGCGGCGATATCGGCGTAGTGTTCCAGGAACCGATGACATCACTTAATCCCGTATTAACGATTGGGTACCAAATTATCGAAACCATTATCCTTCATCTCAAGATGAATAAGAAGGATGCCCGCAAACATGCGATTGAACTTTTGAAAAGTGTGGGCATCCCTGATGCAGAAGCAAGGATTGACTATTATCCACACCAATTCAGCGGCGGCATGCGGCAGCGTGTGTGCATAGCGATGGCAATGGCCTGCAATCCGAAAATCCTCATTGCTGATGAAGCAACGACGGCGCTTGATGTAACCACACAGGCACAAATCCTGGAAATGCTGAAAGATATTGTGAAAAATACAAAAACCTCTGTCGTAATGGTTACCCATAATTTAGGGATAGTAGCCCGTTATGCAGACCGTATTTATGTTATGTATGCTGGTGAAATCGTCGAATCAGGCACCACGAAGGAGATTTTTTCAAATCCAAAGCATCCATATACGATTTCCCTATTGAACGCCATCCCAAGATTAGATGATCCAAAGGGCAGGCAGCTGATTCCGATTGATGGGATTCCTCCATCCCTTATAAACAAACAGGACATTTGTGCCTTTTTGCCAAGATGTCCGCATCGGACGGCGGCATGTTCAAGGAAACCAGCCCCAAGGCTTCAATCTCATGGCGGAAACCATTATGCAGCCTGTTATGAAGATGTGACGAATGAAACAATGGGAAATGTGGCATCAGGCAGTGCCGCTTTGATGGATGATCCAGTTGAACATAAGGATTTGAACGAAACTCTATTAGAGGTAAAAAATTTAAAAATGTATTTTCCGGTCATGAAAGGTGTCTTAAAGAGGAAAGTGGCAGATGTGAAGGCAGTGGACGATGTCAGCTTTTCGATTAAAAAAGGGGAAACCCTTGGATTGGTTGGGGAAAGCGGCTGTGGGAAGACCACGATTATTCGTAGTATTTTACGAATGTATGAACCGACTTCAGGTGAAGTGATTTTTGACGGACAAAACATTGCCAATATGCCAAAGAGCAAACTGCGTCCAATTCGACGAAACATCTCCCTAGTGTTCCAGGATCCGTTTAGTTCACTCGATCCCCGACAATCGGCGGGAAGCATTGTCGGCGAACCATTGATTATTCATAAATTAACGAACACAAAAGCGGAATATGAGAAACGTGTAGATGAATTATTCGAACTTGTCGGTCTGAATCCCGCATGGAAAAACAGAGTCCCGCATGAATTCAGCGGCGGGCAAAGGCAACGGATTGGAATTGCCCGGGCATTGGCGAGCAACCCTTCGTTTATCGTTTGTGACGAAGCCATTTCCGCACTGGATGTGTCGATTCAGGCGCAAATTATTAATCTATTAGAAGATTTACAGAAAAAGCTTGGTCTTACCTATCTATTTGTCGCTCACGACCTGTCCGTTGTCCGCCATATCAGCGACCGTGTCGTGGTGATGTATCTGGGTAAGATTGTCGAAGTGGCAGATTGGAAGTCACTCTATGAGAATCCGCTCCATCCTTATACAAAAGGATTGCTTGCGGCAGTCCCGATCCCGGACCCATTTGTGGAAGAAAACAGGGAACATGTGATGCTCGAAGGGGAAATCCCAAGTGTGATGAACCGGCCAAAGGGCTGTGCCTTCTTTAACCGCTGCCCGATGGCAACCAAGGAATGCAGCGAAGTGGAGCCGCCGCTTGTCGAAACCGAAGAGGGGCATAGTGTAGCATGTATTAAAGTTAGAAAAGAGGTTGGAGTATGAGCCATACGAAGAGAATCGACAAAGCATTACAAACCAGGGGGTTTGCGGTTGGAACCTTTCTTTCCTTTAACAGTCCCGATGTAGCCGAATTTGCAGGCCATGCCGGTTTCGATTTTATCCTGCTTGATGCAGAGCACAGCACGTTCTCTTTTGAAGGTTCGGTTGAAATGATCCGTGCTGCAACGGCTGGGGGAACATCTGCCGTCGTCCGTCTTCCATCCAGTGAGCACTCCGGCATTACAAAAATCTTGGACGCCGGTGCAGCTGGGGTACTGATTTCGAGCGTCCGGACGGGAGAAGAAGCAAGAAGGGTTGTGCAGGCAGCGAAATACGGACCTGCCGGCAAACGGGGATTCACTCCTAGCATGCGGGCGATGGATAGTTTTAAAAACCATAAGGATTACCGCGAGTGGAGCGACAACAACCTCTTAATCTGGGTAATTATCGAAAATGAAGAGGCGCTCGAAAATATAGAAGATATTCTCGATTCCGGCATCACCGGCATTATGCCTGGTCCTTATGATTTATCGATGGCTATGGGATATGAGGGGGACACCGCCCATAAGGAAGTGGTGAAAGCCTTGGACCGCGTCATCGACCTTGCCGTTAGGAAAGGTGTGGATCTTGCTGTATTTTCCGAGGTGCCAGAAGGGGAAGGCGCACTAACACCATACGAAATCGCGATGTCTTGGAAAAAGCGCGGAGCCCGGTTCGTTCATTTTAGCACAGACCGGATGATCATGGCGTCTGGCTACGGGAAAATCTTAGACGGTTTAAAGGAACCGCTTGACGTATAGTTTTTTTATCAGAAAACAAAAGGAGAAGTGTGAAGATGATAACGATTAATACTTCCATTAAAAGACCAGACCCAGAATTGGTAAGACAATTGGGGGAAATTACGCCAAGTGATTACGGCCACCAGCTTAATTATCAATTCATTACGGCAAGCAAAATGAAGCCTTTATTCCCAATTGAAACACCTTTTGCTGGGCCCGCGGTAACCGTTCGGATCCCGCCAAATGATGTTCTATTAACCTGTAAGGTACTGGATTATATTCAACCCGGTGACATTGTCGTCATTGATGCATCCGCGGAGGAGCGCTATGCCTGCTGGGGAGAAGTGACCACCAGAATCGCAATGGAAAAAGGGGCCGCGGCTGCGATTGTCAACGGGGCCATTACGGACACGATTGCCCTAAGAGATTTGGGGTTTAGGGTGTATTCTCATTCAGTTTCGCCTTTAACGACGAAATTCTACGGCCTCGGCGGCGATTTCAACGTGCCCGTTTCCATTGCAGGCTGCGTGATACAGCCCGGTGACGTGATTGTTGGAAGTAATGACGGGCTTTTAGTCGTTCCGCAAGATGAAATCTCAACCTATCTAGAGATTGGGAAAGCTGCAAAGGAATTAGATGCACAGAATATCGAGGACTTACGGGTTTTAGGGGCCGACTCGTTCCTGCGCCGGCTGGATGTACAATGGGAGAACATGCTGGAGAAGGATGAATAAGAAAATACAAAAAAATACCCAGGGAGATGGTGGCAGATGCTTCATCTAGTCAACAAGAATGTCAGGCAAATAGAAAAATCCGGTATTCGAAAAATCTATAATAAAGTATTGAACGATCCAAGTATCGTTAATTTAACGGTTGGCCAGCCGGATTTTCCAACTCCTGAAAATGTGATTAATGCCGGAATTAGATCACTTGAGGAAAAACGGACAGGTTATACGACCAACGCTGGATTACCTGAACTGCGAAAAGCGATTGCAAGCTTTGTGGACCGCCGCTATGGGTTGAAATATGATCCGGAAAGTGAAATTCTTGTTACCATCGGTGCAAGTGAAGCGCTTGATATTGCCTTTCGCACCATTCTTGAAGAAGGATGTGAAGTAATTTTGCCGGCACCGATTTATCCGGCATATGAACCGCTCATTAGATTATGCGGTGCCATCCCCATTTTTATCGATACAAGGGAAAATGGTTTCAAGCTAACCGCTGAGATGATCAAAACAAAACTAACGGACAAGACACGCTGTGTTCTTCTTCCTTATCCATCCAATCCATGCGGGTGTATTCTGGAAAAAGAAGAGTTACAGGAGATTGCCAATCTTTTAGAGGAAAAAGAAATCTTTGTGATTTCTGATGAAATATACAGTGAATTAACTTATGGAACGAACCATCATTCGATTGCGTCTTTTCCTGGGATGAAAGAAAAGACCATTGTCATTAACGGTGTTTCAAAATCGCATGCGATGACAGGCTGGAGAATTGGATTCACATTGGCACCGAACTACCTAACAGAACAAATGTTAAAAATCCATGTGTTCAATACTGTTTGCGCAACTTCCGCAAGCCAATATGCAGCTTTAGCAGCATTAGCGGAAGATTTAATCGAAGTGGACCAGATGAAGGCAGAATACCAAAAACGCAGGGATTATGTATTTGACCGTCTCCAATCAATGGGTCTTGATGTGAAATGGTCAGAGGGAGCCTTCTATTTATTTCCTTCAATAAAAAATACTAGGATGAGTTCTGAAGAATTTACCGAAAAATTAATTGATCAGGCAAAAGTAGCGGTGATTCCTGGCAGTGCCTTCTCAATTTATGGAGAAGGGTACATACGAATCTCTTATGCCAACTCCATAGAAAATTTAGAGGAAGGGTTAAACAGGTTAGAGGAGTTTTTAACAAAAGCCAATATCAAAGTTGATTGTTAGAAGTCCCCTGGTTATTCCAAATTGCAAGAGCCATTCGTGAAATATTTCAAGACTCTTTTCATTTCTGTGGAAAGGGTCTTTTTATTATTATTCTACTAAGTAGAATATATTAATTCCTCGAGGTTTAAAAAGCTGAGAAGTCTGTGTCGAAGCTGCCAATATTGTCAATAACTCCCTCCACTTGTATTATTAGGTATAAAGAGAATGTTAAAGAGGGGAGCAAATTTATGATCCCAGCAAAAATCGATCCCATATCAATCACTCCGAAAAGAGAAAAAGGCGTGGAATCCATCCTCGCATGGTTTGATCAACATAAACAATCGTTCTATATACTTGGTTCGTCCTATCTTAGGAATCAAAAGCAAGTGGAAGAGGTTTTTTTTCGGTCCATTTTAAAAGTCCACAGGGAGCTACTACGATTTAAAAATGAATCATCATTTGAAACATGGGTGACATCCATTTTCATACATACCTGCCGGGAGCTTTCTTATGATAGAAGTTTACAAGTTTCAGAGGGAAGTGAATTGCGTCCAGATTTATTTAAAGCACTTGATCAATTGAAAGAGGACGAGAAAGAAGCGATGGTCCTTACCTATGTAAAAGGAATCTCTCAGGAGGAAGCGGCAAATCTTCTCCAAGTTTCAGTAGAAAAGTTGAAGGAGCTTTTGTTTTCCGGAATTCAGTCACTTAGAAAAGAAATGGGGTACGGATCACACATTGGTGGCTGTAAAGAGTATCATAAGGAATACATCGATTACTTAGGAAGAACACTAGAGCGGTCGAAAAAGATTGAGCTAGAGATACATATTTATCATTGTCAAGACTGTCAGGAGGATTTGGCAACATTCCAGGATGTCATGTTAACCATGTTAAATCTTACTGAAAAGGTGGAGGATTACCATGTGCCATTTGATTTCATGGAGAATGTCCAAGCGATGCTGGCAGATAAGGATAAGCACAGACAACTAAAAAATAAGAAACATAAAAGAATGGGAATGGTTTTTGCTAGTATTTTCGCTTTATTAGTGAGTGTAGAAGTTTTTACAGGGGCTTTTACCAATCTTTACTATACATGGACAGAAGAAGATCATGAGTTGCGTGCCTATTTGCAACAGGACATGAGTGAAAGGTTGAACCTGGAAGCAGAAAGTAATGGGGTGAAAATTAAAATCAAGAGTGTTATTGCTGATGATTTTCAGACGCTTGTTTTTTATGAAATAGAAGATACGGATGAAGACAACCAATATCTGATGAATTATGATGAAGGGGTTTCTGTGGAGAACCAGTATGAAATCATGAGCCGTACAGCAAATCCAAGGTACGATGCTCCTGACCTTACAACAGATGTAAATAATAAAGAAAAGACCGTGTATCAAGGAAAGATTAGTTTGCTGCCACTCTCCAAGGAAAAGGGGACAATCAAACTGAAGATCACAAAGCTTATTAAATTGATTCGTGATTCCTCTGATCGAAATAGGTTAAGGGTTTCCGATAATATGGAATATAAAACAGGGGAGTGGAACTTCGAGATCCCTGTAACAAAACAGCGTTCCGTGCAATATGCATTGGATATAGAAAAGGAAGTCGAGGGAATCCCGGTTCGATTTGATAAACTGACCATTGCTCCAACAGCAACGATTTTGCAATACAGTATTAAAAATGACCAGCTGAAGAAGCGGATAGATGCTCTTAATTTTGACCATCTAGAAGTGAATAATAAGAAATTAAAACCTGATTTGTATGGCGGCTCATTTTTAAATCCAATTCAAGACATGAATATGACTACTTTTCAAACCAACTTTGGCCCCCTTTTTGGAGAAGAACCAAAAGAAGTAAACGTTCAATTACAATCTATAAATTTAACGATTGAAGACAGAAAAACCATCGAGCTGGATGCTGCTAAAAAATATCCTCAATCTTTTGAATATGCAGGCAGTACCATCTCTATTGACAAGTTGGAAGTTGGAGCTTCTACCAACATGGTCATAAGCAATCATAAAGTTAAAAATCGGGCGTATGAGTCGCTGCAATTCGATATTATCGGTGAAAATGACAATCATCCTGATTCAATTGAGATGGAATCTGAGGGAGTACTCATTGATAAAAATGGGGTAGTATACGATATGAATGTAACTCCTTTCTCGTATGAAGAAATTGAGCAGCCCCGTTATTTCGTTACCGTTCAAAGGATGAAGTTACAAAGTAACAACACTGGAAAAAAAATGATTCCAAAACGGATGGAGATTGATGGATATAATACAACAAAATATTTAGATGATGTTGTGAAAATTTCGTTGGAATAACATCGGCTTGTCTTGTAATTGACAGTACAATTCCAAGAATACTAATAAAGTTTATTTTAAAATCGATAAAGCACTTGCGAATGGTTGTGTAATCAGCATCTGTGAGTGTTTTTTTGTGGGGAATTATTGAACTTGATTGTATTTTTCATAAGTTTCATGATTTATAAGGTAAAATTTAAACTATTATCAATTGTTTGAAAAAGGGGTGGAACATGGCTAAAATAGAGGTATCGTTATTTTTTTAGGAGGTACTTTGATGAGAGTAGCTATTGCCCAATTATCCACCAGTGTTGATAAAACTGCTAATTTAGAAAAAGCAGTTCAATATATCGCAAAAGCAAAAGGTTTGGGTGCGGACTTGTGTTTATTACCCGAATTCTATATGGCACTTGCCACCCCTAAGTCTGGCGTTTTGCCGGTTGAAGCAGCAGAACCATTGGATGGTCCTTTTGTCTCTGGGCTTAAAGAAGCTGCAAAGGCAAACGAAATCTATGTTGTTTGTGGAACGTATGAATCCAAGTCGGATGATCCAAAACGTGCATATAACACTACCGTAATGATCAATCGTTCTGGGGAACTCATCCATTCATACAGAAAAACACATTTATACGATGCCTTTAGTTATCATGAGTCAGATACCGTAATCCCAGGGGATAATCATTATAAAATAGTAGAAACAGAGTTTGGAAAAATTGGCTTGATGGTTTGCTATGAATTACGATTCCCTGAAATCGCAAGACAGTTTGCCCTTCAGGATGCGGATATTCTGTTTGTCCCGGCAGGATGGGTGGCAGGGCCAATGAAAGAGGATCATTGGCAGACGCTTATTCGTGCAAGAGCAATTGAAAATACTATGTTTGTCTGCGGCGCAAACCTTGTTGGCGATATTTTTACAGGGCGCAGTGTGATGGTAGATCCAATGGGGGTCATCACAGCAAGCGGCGGCGAAGAAGAAACATTAATTTTTTCAGATATAGACCTAGATCGGATTCGCCGGGTTCGCGAAAAACTTCCAAGTGTAAAACACCGAAAGCCCGAATTTTACCAGAGTCATTAAAAATTAAAGAAAAAGGCGTTTTCCGCAGGAATCCGCCTTTTTTCTTATTATAGCCATGAAGGAAAATCAAGATCTGACCAACTTATAATTTACTAATTTATAAGCCAAAATCGCCAAATATAATTTTGTACAATCCTCGAATGAACTCAAATTAGCCCCGGTCTTTTTTTCAATCTGCCCCAATCTATATTTTAGGGTATGACGGTGAATATACAAATCTTCTGCCGTGTTTTTGATATTTTGATTAAAATACAAATAGGCTTCAAGTGTAGTGATTAAATCCACACCACGTGTATCCAATAAGTTGCCTAGATATTGGTGGTAAAACTCTTCTAAACTCACTCCGGAATTTTTCATTTCAAGCAGCAGCTGATACAAACTAAAATCATCATAATGAACGATTGGCTGCGGTTTAAATAGAATTTGCGATAGATAGGAGGCTTGTTCTGCTTGCCTGGCACTTTCCGCCAGTATATTGAGGTTAGCAGCCGTTTTTCCAATTCCAATCGAAATGGGTACCCCCTCACAACTAGGTTCCATACTTTTAAGAAATTCTTTCGCTATTTCACTGATATTCCACCTATCGCTTACCTCAAGTAAAACTATCATACTATCTGATTTTGTCCGTATAAGACAGGGGATTTTCTTGTTTTTCAAAATGGATTGAATTGCTT
Organism: Bacillus salipaludis; assembly: GCF_030938565.1. GTDB lineage: Bacteria > Bacillota > Bacilli > Bacillales > Cytobacillaceae > Neobacillus > Neobacillus salipaludis_A. The sequence goes on from NZ_JAVGVR010000001.1 coordinate 2,044,577, forward strand.
CAATTAATTGCTCCTTTACTCCTTCATTGATTAAGCCAGCAAAATGGACCGAAAAAATCGTTTGTGGCTTGGTAAAGTCAATCCCCAATTTCTTTCCGCGCTCCATCACATCCGTTGGATTAACGATGGGTTGGGTCAAAAGTTCCTGGAGAAAATCACTCGCCACAAAAATTTCCCTCTGTTTATTGACAATTTGTTCAAGGAGTTCTTTCGTAATCATTGAAAAATTAATATTTGCAGGGATTTCAATTAAAGGCAGAGCATGTTGATCTGCAATTGAAATAAAGGATTGCGGAATTTCTTTTAGATATAAACCCGTATATAAAGCTACACCAGATAATTTTCCAAGGGCTAAAAGCCTCTTAAACTCCGATTGTTTTTCTTCATCTTCTCCAAGTCCGAACCCTGTCGTAATCAGGAATTCCCCTTCTTGAAGCCGATTAATATCCTCAATGACTTCCACAATGGTTACCCATTTCACCCAATTTTGTAACCCGTTTTTACCGGCAATCAATTTTGTTTGCTGCATAATCGGAAGTTGCAACGCTTCATGGATGCGAATTGCCAAAGAAACCAGTCCCTCTTCTTATTATTTCTAGCTATTATACATCGTGTATAAATCCAACTCTATTATTTCATCTTTTTGTAGAATTGTGAATCTTTAAAAAAGAATTTACTATTTTAATTATAGTAGAAAAAATATTATTCCAATTTATTTATAATAGTGAATTTGCTCTAGTGAGAGGGGTCAGAGGACATGGAACGTGATTATTTAATTAAACCGGTATTAGGTGCTAAATATCCTGTTGCTTCACATGGAAAAGGAATTTATATCTATGATATTGACGGCAATGAATATATTGATGGTGCTTCAGGGGCAGTAACCGCAAGCATTGGACATGGTGTACAAGAGGTTATGGATGCAATGGTTGAACAGGCCCAAAAAATTTCTTTTTCTTATCGGGGGCAATTTACTAGTGAACCTGCGGAAAAGTTAGCAAAAAAATTGAGTGATTTAGCGCCTGGAGATTTGAATTGGTCCTTCTTTGTTAATAGTGGCTCGGAAGCGACGGAAACCGCCATGAAAATTGCCATTCAGCATTGGAATGAAAAAGGGCTACCGCAAAAGAAACGGATTATCTCTAGATGGATTGGTTACCACGGTATTACAATCGGAGCCTTATCCATGTCAGGGCATGTATTAAGAAGGCGTGGATTTAATTCACTATTAGCAGATTATCCGACGATTTCGGCTCCATATTCGTATCGTCGTCCAGAGGGTATGACGGAAGAAGAGTGGGGGATTGCCTGTGCAGACGAGCTTGAGACGGCGATTCAACGATTTGGTGCAGATACGGTTGCAGCCTTTATTGCGGAGCCAATTGTGGGTGCCTCAGGAGGTGCGATCACACCTCCACCGGGATATTACGAACGGATCAGAGAAATTTGTGATCGTTATGACGTTTTATTTATTGCTGATGAAGTCATGACCGGTATTGGCCGTACTGGAAAGATGTTTGCAATGGAACATTGGGATGCTATTCCTGATTTGATTACTTTAGGAAAAGGTATGAGTGCAGGGTACACTCCTATTGCTGCCACTATTGTCAGTGACCGTGTTATGGCCCCAATCGTAAATGGCTCCAAGTCAGTTTTGGGCGGACATACCTATAGTGCCAATCCACAATCAGCGGCCGTTTCATTAAAGGTTTTGGAATATGTTGAGAAACATCAATTAGTTCAAAAAGCAGAAGAACAAGGACAGTATCTTTTTGAGAAATTAAAAGACTTATATAACACCTATGAAATAATTGGTGATGTAAGAGGAAAAGGACTCTTGTTAGGGATGGAATTTGTTTCAGACCGTGCCCAAAAAACATCCTTCCCTTCTCAATTGAATATAACAGGCAGAATCATTGAACGTGCATTTAAAAAAGGTTTAATCGTCTATCCAGCTGCGGGTGCAATCAATGGGGAAGGTGATTCAATTATCATTTCTCCGCCACTTATTATCACAAAAGCAGAAATTAACCGTTTAGTGGGCATTTTGGAAGAGGCAATTTCTGAGGTACAGTATGAGCTTACACAAACAGGAGGGAAGACCGATGCAGTCCCTGTCTAAAAAAGGCAAAGTAGCTTCATTAGAAGAGGCTCTCTCACATATTACAGATGGATGTACTTTAATGTACGGCGGATTCGGCGGAATTGGTACGCCCCCATCATTAGTAGATGGAATTTTAGAAAAAGGCTGTAAGGACTTACACTTAATCGGAAATGATACAGGTTTTCCTGATATCGGAATTGGAAGATTAGTCAGTGCCGGAAGAGTGAAGAAAATCATTACTTCCCATATCGGTTCTAATCCAATCGCAGGACAATTGATGACCGCTGGTGAATTGGAGGTAGAGTTTTCCCCACAAGGAACTTTGATTGAACGGATTCGTGCAGGCGGTATGGGATTAGGCGGCATTTTAACGGATGTTGGTTTTGGAACAATCGCTGAGGAAGGAAAAGATGTCGTTTCGGTGGATGGTAAGGAATATATGATTGAAAAAGCACTTACCTCCGAAGTTGCCATTGTTCATGCTTTAAAAGCAGACCCGCTCGGAAATCTTGTCTTTGATAAAAGTGCCCGTAATTTTAATCCACTTGTGGCGATGGCCGGGAATTTTACGATCGCCGAGGTAGAGGAAATTGTTCCAATTGGAGAACTGGATCCAGAGGCAATTGTTACACCGGGAATCTTTGTAAATATGGTAATACCGAGTAAGGGAGTGACATGGAAATGGGTTTGGGAGTAGAAGTAAGGCAACGGATTGCTAGACGTGCTGCGCAGGAAATTGAGGATGGTATGATTGTGAACCTTGGAATCGGAATTCCTACATTGGTTGCTGATTATATTCCTTCTGATATTTTTGTTCAGTTCCATGCGGAAAACGGGATATTAGGGACTGGCCCTACCCCGGTAAAGGGGGAGGCAGATCCGAACCTCTGCAATGCCGGCGGTTACCCTGTAACGTTAATGAAAGGAGCTTCCTATTTTGATAGTGCCATAGCCTTTGGAATGATTCGCCGCGGCTATCTTGATATCACGATCCTTGGCGCGCTCGAAGTAAGTGAAAAAGGAGATTTGGCCAATTGGATTGTTCCAGGAAAACGTGTTCCAGGAATGGGAGGAGCAATGGACCTCGCTCAAAAATCAAAGAAAGTGATTGTCCTGATGAATCACACGAATAAAAATGGCGAATCAAAAATTTTAAAGGAATGTACATTACCACTTACTGCTAAAAGTTGTGTGGATTTGATTATTACGGAAATGGCCGTAATTGAAGTTACTGAACAGGGCTTGCTGTTAAAAGAGGTAATGGAACCATATACCGTGGAGGATGTTATTAAGTATACCGATGCGCCTTTAACAGTAATGGTTGGGTTACCGAATTAAGGAGTGAAGGAAATGAATGAGGCTGTCATTGTAGCGGGTGTTCGTACGGCGGTAGGAGCATTTGGGAAATCTCTTAAAAATGTACCCGCCACTGAAATGGGACGACAAGTGCTGGAAGGGTTAATGGATAAAACCACTATAGAAAAAGAAGACGTGAATGAAGTGATTTTTGGCCATGGTTATGTTCATGGCGGCGGCTTAAATTCGGCAAGGATTTCTTCGCAATTAGCAGGATTCCCCGCCAGTGTACCAGGCAGTGTTGTCATCAAGGCATGTGGTTCAGGTTTAAAAGCGATTACGAATGCAGCACTAACGATTCAAACTGGTCAGGAAGAGGTCATCATTGCCGGCGGTGTAGAAAGTATGAGTCAGGTTCCATATCTAGTAAAAAATCGCTGGGGAAGTAAGTTCGGGAATCTTGAGATGGAAGATGCCTTATTAACAGACGGCCTTATTTGTTCGCTGGAAAAAGAACATATGGGCATGACCGCAGAGCGATTAGCAGAAATATACGGTATTTCTCGTGAAGAACAGGATCAATTTGCTTTAGAAAGCCATAAAAAGGCGGCACGAGCGATTGAAAACCACTATTTTGAGGAGGAAATTATTCCACTTGAAGTTAAAGATCGAAAAGGGAATTATTTTTTTCAAACAGATGAGTCCGTACGAATGGATATACAAGTAGGGAAGTTAACAAAACTTCCGCCTGCTTTCAAAAAGGATGGTTTGATTACGGCAGGTAATGCTTGTCCGATGAATGATGGTGCTGCGGCAGTATTGATGATGTCAAAAGAGAAGGCGGAAGCAAGAGGGATAAAACCGTTATTAAAGGTTAGAGCATTTGCAAGTGCTGGGGTAGAAGCAAATGTTATGGGAATTGGCCCTGTCCCAGCTACGAAAAAAGGTTTGCAAAAAGCAGGATTAACATTGGATCAAATTGGACGCATTGAACTGAACGAGGCGTTTGCTGCACAGGCATTGGCTGTAATAAAAGAATTAGATTTAGACCCTGAAAAAGTAAATGTTAACGGTGGGGCGATTGCACTTGGTCATCCAGTTGGGGCAACAGGTGCGAAATTAACGGTAACTTTAATGAACGAAATGTTACGAACCAATACAAAGTACGGCATGGTAACACTGTGTATGGCCGGAGGCATGGGGCTGTCTGTTATCTATGAAAACCTTTGCTTATAGTTTTGAAGATAAAGAGAATGAGGTGAAAAATGATGCAAACGATTGTAAATGATATTCAAGCTTGGCTAAAGGATCATTTTGAAGAGGGGACTCTTCTTTTGCAGCGCCTAGTTCAGGCTCCAAGTATTGCAGGCAATGAGGCTGGTGCTCAATCCATAATTGCTAAAAAATTAAACGAAATGGGTTTAAAGGTAGATGTATGGGAGCCGGATGGAAATGAACTAAAAGCGAATGAATATTTTTGTTCGCCAAGAGAACAATTTACTGGGAGCCCAAATGTTGTCGGAGTATTAGCTGGAACCGGCGGAGGCCGTTCGATGATTTTGAATGGTCATATTGATGTTGTTCCTGAGGGGGATCATGAACAATGGTCTGATGATCCTTATAGTGGTGTTGTGAAAGATGGAAAAATGTACGGACGCGGGGTCACGGATATGAAAGGTGGTTTAGTTTCATTTCTCCTCGCAATTGAGGCCATTCAAAAGCTCGATATTAAGCTTAAAGGTGATGTAATTTTCCAAAGTGTTGTGGAAGAAGAGAGCGGCGGGGCAGGTACATTGTCTACCCTTCTTAAAGGTTATAAAGCAGATGCTGCCCTGATAACAGAGCCTACCAATATGCGAATTTTTCCGAAACAGCAAGGGTCGATGTGGTTTCGAATCTTAGTGAAAGGGCGCTCTGCTCATGGTGGCACGCGCTATGAAGGGGTAAGCGCTCTTGAAAAAACCATGCTGGTGGTTAATCAAATTAGAGGTTTAGAAATCAGGCGAAACGAACAAATTGATGATCCTCTTTATGAAAAAACGCCAATCCCAATTCCGATCAACATTGGTGTTGTATCTGGTGGAACTTGGCCATCTTCTGTTCCAGATTTAGTTAAAATAGAGGGCAGAATGGGAGTAGCTCCAAATGAGAAAATGGAAGACGCTAAGCGGGAAATGAGTCAATGTTTGCAGCAACTTGCGGAAATTGATCCATGGTTTGCAGAACAGCCTGTTGTTTTAGAATGGTTTGGTGCACAGTGGCTTCCTGGTTCAATTGATATCGAACATGAATTGATGAATTCCCTTGTTCATCAGTACCGTGAATCAGTCGGTGAGGAACCGGTCATTGAAGCGGCACCATGGGGAACGGATGGGGGATTACTCACAGAAATCGGAAAAATCCCAACAGTTGTTTTTGGCCCAGGTGTAACGGAAATGGCTCATTATCCAAATGAATATATCGAAATGGAAAAAGTTTTTAAAGCGGCAGAAGTTATTGCGTTAACCCTGCTTCAATGGTGTAATTCTCAGAATTAACATTTAGGAAGTCCAAATCTCTTCTTTAGTAAAGAGGTTTGGACTTTTTTGATTTAGGCTATGTTAAAGAACAATGTTGATTTTTAAAGAAAGTTGATTGGAGCGGAAGGCACGAAGACTCCTGTGGGAGTACGGGGTAGGGGAGACCCCACAGGAGCAAAGCGACGAGGAGGCTCCCCAGACCGCCCACGGAAAGCGAAGTGCCTGGAGCGGAAATCAACAACCAAGTTTAACAGAGCCTTTATTTAAAAAGGATTTCTCGCATTTATTGACGAAACATGATATTTATCATGTATGTGACATGACAGGTATGACTACAAAAGGCAGATTTTCTTCTTTAATATGAGTGATAACATGATGTAGAAGGGAATCAAAAACATGATTGAACAAAACCAACGAAATTTGCGCAAGCAGGTTGCCCCGTTTGAAAAAGCAAATACAAAAGACAGTGTCTGGCAATTGGTCAATACACTTATTCCGTTTTTTCTATTATGGTTCATTGCTTATAAAAGCCTATCGGTTTCGTATTTGCTTACATTATTATTTGCGGTTATCGCTGCGGGATTTTTAGTAAGGGTTTTCATCATTTTTCATGATTGCTGCCACCATTCATTTTTTAAAAGCCGTAAGGCCAATAAAATTCTTGGCACTATAACGGGTGTGTTAACCGTTCATCCATATAGTCAATGGCAGCACGAGCATTCTGTTCACCATGCTACAAGCAGTAATTTGGATAAGCGGGGCACAGGCGATATTTGGATGCTAACGGTCGATGAATATCAGGCAGCGACGTTTTGGACACGTGCAGCCTATCGTTTTTATCGAAATCCAATCGTGATGTTCGGCTTGGGGCCAATATATGTTTTTCTTCTTAAAAATCGCTTTAACCGAAAAGATGCAAGAATGAAGGAAAGAATGAATACGTATCTAACCAACATCTTGATTGTTGTATTAGCCGCATTCCTTTGCTGGGGAATCGGCTGGGTTAATTTTCTTTTAGTTCAAGGACCGATATTCATGATTTCCGGAGCAGCGGGGATTTGGTTATTTTACGTACAGCATACGTTTGAGGATTCTTATTTTGAAGAAGATCAGGATTGGGAATATGTAAAAGCAGCTGTTGAAGGCAGTTCCTTTTATAAGCTTCCGAAACTGTTACAATGGGTGACAGGGAATATTGGCTACCACCATGTCCATCATTTAAGTCCAAGGGTGCCGAATTACAAGCTTGAAGCTGTACACAACCATACGGAGCCTCTTAAAAATGTTCCAACCATTACACTTTCGACAAGTCTAGCATCACTGAAATTTCATTTATGGGATGAGACGGCGAAAAAGTTTGTGGGCTTTAAAGATTTACGATCTTCAGTTAAAATGAAAAGTGTTAAACAAATATAAAAATGGATGCAGGATAAGGGCCAAGGTGTTCTTGTCCTTCATTTTTATTCCGTCGAGTAATGAGGTTTTGCTAATGATAAAAAAGTATATGACCTTCCAGAAGAGTAATGGGATCGCTCCTTATATTTGGACGGTTCTATGTATTCTACCGTTTTACTTTATTTTCCAATCTCAATCAGTAATTAAAATTGTTGTAGGAATTTTGCTTACCATTTTATTTTTTATTTTTTATCGTATTGCTTTTATTTCGAGAGGGTGGCCGGTCTATCTTTGGACATTAATTCTGATTGGTATTTCGATTACCTCGAGCAGTCTTTTTAGCTATGTTTACTTTGCATTTTTTCTGGCTTATTTTATTGGAAATATAAAAGACCGGGTTCCCTTTCTGATTCTTTATTTTATTCATCTGTTTAGTACATCGGCCTCTATTAATTACAACATAGTTGTTCATGAAAAGTTGTTTTTACAACAGTTGCCTTTTGTCATTATTATCTGGATCAGCGTGATTCTTCTTCCGTTTAGTATTTATAATCGGAAAGAACGAGGGCAGCTTGAGGAAAAGCTAGAGGATGCCAATAAGAGAATTTCGGAATTGGTTAAAATGGAAGAGCGGCAGCGGATTGCCCGAGACCTTCATGATACACTGGGACAAAAACTTTCTCTTATTGGACTAAAGAGTGATTTAGCGCGAAAATTAATTACGAAGGACCCCGAACAAGCGCGAAATGAATTAAAGGACGTTCAACAAACAGCACGAACTGCATTAAGTGAAGTGCGAAAAATGGTATCATCGATGCGCGGAATTCGGTTGAAGGATGAAATACAAAGAGTAAAACAGATTCTGAAAGCTGCGCAAATTCAGTTCAAGTGTGATGAAGAACCGACATTAACGAATGTTTCCCTATTAACAGAGAATATATTAAGTATGTGCCTGAAAGAGGCTGTAAATAATGTGGTTAAGCACAGCGGAGCTGCTTCCTGTACCCTGACCATTGAGCAAACATGGAATGGAATTGTAATGAAAATTAGTGATGACGGAGTTTTTAACCGTGTTGAAAAATTTCAATACGAAGGTCACGGATTGCTTGGAATGAAGGAACGTCTCGAATTTATTAATGGAAGTCTGGACCTTTTAACAGAAAAGGGCACAACCTTAATGATAAGAGTTCCGAATGATGTTACGCCGAGAGATAGGGTGGGGGATGGAAAATGATTTCAATTGTCATTGCGGAAGATCAGAAAATGCTATTAGGGGCCTTTGGATCCCTTCTTGACTTAGAAGATGATATGAGTGTAGTTGGGAAGGCATCTAATGGTGCAGAAGCTGTTTCCCTTGTTAAAAAGCTAAAGCCGGATGTTTGTATTATGGATATTGAAATGCCTGGAAAAAGCGGGCTTGAGGCAGCTGAAGAGCTTAAGGGCTGTGGCTGTAAGGTCATCATTTTAACTACCTTTGCGCGCTCTGGTTATTTTCACCGTGCATTAAAAGCAGGGGTGAGCGGCTATTTGTTGAAGGATAGTCCGAGTGACGAGCTAGCGGGTTCTATCCGAAGTGTAATGGCTGGAAAAAGAATCTATGCACCAGAGCTGATGGATGATGTTTATGGCGAGGAGAATCCCCTCACCGATCGTGAAAAAGAGGTACTTGAGCTGGTGGCTGATGGTAAAAATACAAAGGAAATTGCCGAGGAGCTTAGCATTAAAACCGGAACAGTCCGAAATTATATTTCGATTATCCTCGATAAACTGGAAGTAAAAAATCGGATAGAAGCTATTACCCAGTCCAAGGAAAAAGGATGGTTTAAATAAATTAATGCCTGTATCTTTTTTGAGATATAGGCTTTTTTAATTAATGAAGGACAAAAATAGGAAGGGGAGGGTGGAAAATGTCCTTCATGAAGCTGATGAAGGACAAAATTGAGTAGGGAACCGTGCAAAATGCCCTTCATGAAGCTGATGAAGGACAAAATTGAGTAGGGACCCGTGGAAAATGTCCTTCATGAAGCTGATGAAGGACAAAATTGAGTAGGGAACCGTGGAAAATGTCCATCATGAAGCCGATGAAGGACAAAAATCGGAAGGGGCCCGTGCAAAATGTCCTTCATAAAGCCGATGAAGGACAAAATCGGAAGGGGAGGGTGGAAAATGTCCTTCATAAAGCCGATGAAGGACAAAATTGAGTAGGGAACCGTGTAAAATGTCCTTCATGAAGCTGATGAAGGACAAAAATCGGAAGGGGCCCGTGTAAAATGTCCTTCATAAAGCCGATGAAGGACAAAAATCAGTTGGAACTGTGCAAAATGTCCTTCATGAAGCTGCTGAAGGACAAAATTGAGCAGGGACCCGTGCAAAATGTCCTTCATGAAGCCGATGAAGGACAAAAATCAGTTGGAACCATGCAAAATATCCTTCATGAAGCTGATGAAGGACAAAATTGAGTAGGGAACCGTGTAAAATGTCCTTCATGAAGCCGATGAAGGACAAAAATCGGAAGGGAACCGTGCAAAATGTCCTTCATGAAGCCGATGAAGGACAAAAATCGGAAGGGGCCCGTGGAAAATGTCCTTCATAAAGCAAATGAAGGACAAAAATCAGTTGGAACTGTGCAAAATGTCCTTCATGAAGCTGATGAAGGACAAAATTGAGTAGGGAACCGTACAAAATGTCCTTCATAAAGCCAATGAAGGACAAAAATCGGAAGGGGAAGGTTCAAAATGTCCTTCATCGTGCTCCATAAGTCCTTCCAAGTTAGACAGCAGCCAAAAATCTCTTGATATGTTGATATACTTCTTCTGGACGTTCCTCGGGGACAGCATGCCCAGTTTCTTTTAAAACAATCAGCTCTGAATTAGTTAAATCCTTTTTTAATCGTTCTCCCACATGAAGCGGCATAGAGCGGTCGTGTTCGCCCCAAATTAATAAACAAGGTGTTTTGATTTTGTGAAGAACCTCAACTGGCAGATCTCCCTCACGGTGGCGAATCATTTTGGTAAGAGCGACAAAGATTTTATCCTGTAAAAATGGCTGCAGATAGCCATTTATCATTTCCTCATTAATTAATGAATGATTAAAAAGAGAATCCTGAAGGTTTTTCTTCACGCCGGTTCGGGCCAGCCAATATTTCACAAAGAGGTGGAAATAGGGAATGTAACTGGTGAGAATCAGCGGTAACCCAAACCGTTTCAAATAAGACGAACTGCAAAGCAGGATGGCTTTGTCAGCTAGCTCCGGCATCATATGCAGGATGTTAAGTACAATCTGACCACCCATGGAGTGGCCTAATAATGTCATTTTTTTTATCCCAAAAAGCTCGGTAAGTTTTATCACCGTTTGAGCAAGATTTTTATAAGAGTATACATAACGACTGGACTTATCACTTTTCCCAAAAGGGGGGAGGTCAATGGATAAAACTTGATAATCCTGCTTTAATAAAGGTATTAAATGGCGAAAGGTAAAAGTGGATGAAAGAAAGCCATGCAATAAAATAACCGTTTTGTCCGTTGTTGATTTTGGATAGAATTCATAATAAATATTGATGTTATTTACCTGCTGGTGCCCGGTTAACACAGCCTGTTCCATTTAATCCGCCTCCAACTCTTATTAAAAAATGGATGGCTATAATTTTCCCAAATACAATCTAATTACCCGCTAAAAAAAAATTACCAAAAATTTTTAAAATAAAGTGTTTGAATTTTTAGAAAATTATTAGTATAATAAAAAAAAACTAAAGGAGTTGATTTCCGATGGAAAAGAAATTACTTAATTCACCACAACAATCAAATGAAGAGATGGATTCAAAAATTGCTGAAATGGTGTTAAACAATGCCTTGCTCGAATTTCGCAAAGCAAAAATTCGGGAGGAAATCGATCACTCCTTACAGGAAAGAAATAAAGAAAAATTCCTAAAGCTGACAGAGGAATTAAAGAAAATTTCGTAGCTCACTAACCATAATTTTAATTTAAAAATCTGAACCCCTTTTCAATAAGAAAAGGGGTTCTTTGTGCTCTCTATTTTTTTGCCTAGCATTTTTTAAATACAACTTCTATCTATCATTTTGGCTGCATAGGATTTTGATAGAGGGAGGTACAAACCAATGAAAAAAAATAAGCCTTTTAGTTTGTTTATCCGGATCAATGGTGCAGTTTTATCGGTTATTTTCATTTTTATTCTAATTGCCGGAATGACGACAATCCTTTCGTTAAAAATGTCCTCGGATTCGGTAGGAGAAGTATTGGAAACATCTGATTTAAATAAACTATATCTTTACTTTTTTGGTAGTGAAAACAAATATTATATCCAAAATAGTAAAGATATTAAAGATATTCCATTAACAAAGGTTGGCTTTCAAATCGCAACCAATATAAAAATTAGCGATATTCGAACCTTCTTTGAAAGAGAATTGCCCGGTTTCGCTGAATTTAATACAAAAATTGAACTTGCCGGTCAAGGAACCGATTTAACCACACTACCAATCGAATCCGCACCACCGATGGATGTTTTATTAAAAGAAAGAGATATTGCCCAAAACGAATTAAATGAAAATGACTCAAACGAAAATAACAACACACCACCGCCAAGTCAAACCACAAATGGGAAACAAGTAGTGTTTATCTATCATACACATAGCTGGGAATCCTATCTGCCACTATTAAAGGGTGTTACAAACCCGGATGAAGCTGTTAGTTCCAACAATCGCGTTAATGTTGTGGGAGTAGGGGATTATTTGGTTAAGGATTTAGCTGCAAGGGGGATTGGCAGTGACAATAGCACAATTAATGCTACGCAAGAGCTTCACAAAAGAGGGTTGGATTATTACTCGGCTTACCAATTTTCAAGGGGCGTTGTGCAAGAGGCGATGGCTGGAAATCATGATTTGAAATTTATGATAGATATTCACCGTGATTCATTAGGAAGGCAAAAAACAACTACGACCATTAATGGGAAGAGCTATGCAAGGTTAGTTTTTATCGTCGGGCAGAATAACTCCAATTATGAAAAAAATACTATTTTGGCTAAAAACCTTCATAAGGCATTAGAAAAGAAATATCCAGGATTAAGCCGAGGGGTCGTTTCAAAAGATAAAAGTGAAGGAAATGGGGTTTACAATCAAGATCTTTCCCCACGGGCAATACTACTAGAAGTTGGGGGCGTCGATAACAATATGACAGAACTCCATAATGCAATCGATGCGTTTGCAGATGTGTTTAGTGAATATTATTGGCATATGAAAAATGCTAAAGCATTTTAACGGGAAAAGGAGGCCATGACTAGGCCTTCTTTTTGCATTTATGTAAATAAATGTTTTTAATGTGTTGAAAAATGTGATTGTTCAACATTTATTCACAAATTGTTCATATAGTTATATTGTTTATGGTACCAAGGTCAATTATGATGTGTATTGGAAAGGTTTTTAGGGGGTGGATAAAATGTTACCCGTTGAACGGAGAAAGCAAATTGTTACATGGTTGAACCAAGAGGGAGCCTTATCAATTTCAGAAATCAGTAAACGCCTCAATGTATCGGAAATGACGGTTTATCGAGATATTAAACCGCTACTTGAAGAAAAGAAAATTATCAAAACCTCAGGCGGGATATCTTTAACACCGATCACGAATGATTTCTTGAACGCTTGTACATATTGTTTAAAAGAATCGAATAATCGTCACCCTGTCCAAATCATTCTGAATGATTTACGGGTAGAACAATTATGCTGCCCACATTGCGGACTGCTTCGTTATAAAGATATTGAAAAGGATGTCTCGCAAATAATCTGCCGTGATTTCCTGAGCCATTCAACTGTGAGTGCAAGGATGGCCTATTACCTTATGGACGCTGATTTTAACTTAAGTTGCTGTCAGCCGCAGGTATTAACCTTTGAGTCACTAAAACATGCAGAGCAATTTCAAAAGGGATTTGGCGGAAACATTCGAAGGTTCCAAGAAGCAGTTGAGGAAATTCAGAAGAGAATGAATGGCGAACACGACTGCACCTGTCATAAGTAGATGCTGAACTACAAGGAAGGGAGGTGGAGCTATGAATGTAAAAAAGAAAAGCAGTCTATTTTTGCTTACGCTTATTATTTTCATTTGTTTATTTCCAACTATTTCTTCTGCACATGCTTATATTAAAAAATCAACACCAGTAGAAAATGAAATTTTAGAAAAATCACCATCTCAGGTCATGATTCAATTTGATGAAACGATCCAACCGGAGTTTAACTCCATTCAGGTATTTGATTCAGACGGGAAACGGGTGGATAAAAAAGATGGCCGGATTGATCCGAAAAAGCCATCGATTCTGGAAAGTGATTTAGAAAAAAATCTACAAAATGGAACGTACCGAATCGAATGGAAGGTTGTATCCAATGACGGACACCCTGTCCAAGGTGTGATTCCGTTTCAAATTGGAGAGAACAGCACAGGGAATGCTGTTATTCATCCAACATCAAAAGGGTACTCTCCCACCGTAGATTTAATCGTGATACGGTGGCTGCAATACATCAGTAATGCCTGTTATGTTGGTGTACTCTTTTTTGTCTTAGTAGTCATTTCAAAAGAATCTGTTGAAAAGCCATTAATCAAGACAGTAAAGTTTTCGTATATATTCTTATTGCTTAGTATCCTATTGAATTTGCCGCTTCAGGCAACGATTTTAACAAGCAGCAGCTGGATAGATGTATTTAATTTTTCAACCTTGCAAGATATGATTTTAAATACCCAGTTTGGAGATATGTGGCTTGTACAGGTGGTCATGCTTATTATCCTAGCGATTCCTACTTTTTTATTAAGCAGGAATATATCCAAAAATAATGTCCTTAATTGGATTTGTCTTGTTTTGGGAATCTGTTTATTGCTAACGAAATCATTAACAAGTCACGCTGCCTCTACAACCAACAAATTTCTTTCGGTTTTGATTGATTTCGGGCATTTACTGGCTGCATCAGTCTGGATTGGAAGCTTAGTTGCAATGATTGTACTACTGCCATTGGTCAAAAGTTCTAAAACCAAGGATGTCTATTTAAATATCATCGGAAGATTTTATAAATGGGGCCTCATTCTGGTAGTACTTTTAGCGTTTACAGGAGTATTCAGCAGCCTTTCCTATATTCCAAATATATACTCCCTCACCCATACAGATTATGGGAAGGTGTTAGTTGGCAAGGTAATTTTACTTCTTTTCATGTTACTTTTAGCCGCTATTAACTTTTTAAAAGGGAGAAGGAGGAAGGCAAAGGGACTTACCGGTACGATTTGGAGTGAATTGTTGATTGGAGCAATGATTTTAATCCTCTCTGTTTTGCTTACCAATTTGCCGACAGCGATGTCCGCTCCTGGTCCTTTTTTAGAAACGAAAACAGCAAATCATGGAAATAAGGTGCAATTAAGAGTTACCCCGAATGTGATAGGCGAAAATTTATTTGAGGTTACGGTAAAAGATAAAAAAGGACAGCGTTTGAACGGGATTGAGCAAGTTACCCTTACGTTTACTTCTTTAGATATGAATATGGGGGTTAATACGGTTACCTTAAAGAAAAAAGCCGAAGGAATATACAGCCTCAAGGGCATGAGCCTTAATATGGCCGGCAGCTGGAGAGTGCATGTACATGTGCTAACAAAGTCGCTTGACACACTTGATAAAGATTTCCAATGTATAGTAGGAAGTCAATAATAATGAATGAGGAGAATTCAAATGAAAAAAATAGTAGGGAAGATGTCGAGAATTTTTATTCCAGCGGTGATTAGTTTATTTTTGTTTTCCAGTATTGCAAGTGCACATGTAACGGTTACTCCGAATACTTCAACAACTGGTGCATGGGAAACCTATACACTTAAGGTTCCAGTTGAGAAAAATGTTGCAACCACCAAAGTAACGGTAAAAGCACCAGCGGGAATCGAAATTATGTCTTATCAACCGGTAGCGGGCTGGAAATATTCAGCCGATAAGGATTCAAGTGGTAAGGTAAGAACCTTTACATTTGAAGCAACAGGGGAAGGAATTCAAGCTGGACAATTCCAACAATTTGTCTTTGTTGCTAAGAACCCAGATAAAGCTACAAAAGCAGCATGGGATGCTTTCCAATATTATAAAGACGGAAGTGTCGTAGAGTGGACGGGGGATGAAAATTCAGATTCTCCACATTCCATAACGGATATTGTTACTGCAACTTCTACAGATCATCACGATTCTCAGCCTGCTGCCCATGAAGATAAGAAGCCTGCAGAAACAACAACAGAAAAGTCTAAATCAAACAACGCACTTCCAATCGCAGCCATCGCGATATCTGCTGTGGCACTTGTACTTTCATTACGTAAAAGAGGGTAAATACTACACAAAAGACCGGGGTTTCACTACCCGGTCTTTTTACATAACCACACTATCAGGAGTTGTCTTCTGATTTGTCTTTTTTACTGCTTGGACTAAAATTTTAAAGCCTTTTAAGGAACGCTGGAAAATTGGACTTTGAATAAAGGTGTATAAAAATGTTGCAATAAAGACGGGTCCACCTAATACTAAGCCCATAATTAAGACAAGACTTTCAACAATCATCCGTGCCTGACTAACGGAAAATCTTGTTTTGTCGGAGATGGATAACATAAAACCATCGCGCGGGCCTGCTCCAATCCCTGCTGCAACATACATTCCCCCGCCAATCCCGGTAATGACGACGCCGGATAGAAGAATCAGGTAGTCCACCCATGTATGGGTTGCACGTGGAAGGATATCTAGCCAGAGGAAAAAATCCATGACCGGACCAATAATCAAAGCATTTAAGAAGGTTCCGATATTGATATACCTTCTGTCAGCTACAAAAGATACAATAACAAGGAGCAGTCCGCAAATGACTGACCATGTGCCAATCGAAAGACCAAAATGATTGTATAAAGCAACATTCAAAACTTCCCATGGATGTAACCCAACATGCTTCACCTTAACTGCAATCGCATTTCCTAGTCCAAAACAGACTAACCCCGCGAAAAATAAAAAATATCGAAAAAGGATAACCACCACTTTAACCCCCAAAACTCAAACTGGACTTATCAGAATTTTGAAACCTATCTTACGATTTTAAAATATAGCGATAGTATTAGCAATTCATTTTTTTGAAATCCGCTAATATCCGTTAATAAATGTTTGTTAAAATAGTTTTGAATTGTTTTATAATTAAGAGAGTGAAAATTTTCAATCAGATAAAATATTATCCTGAAAAACTAATAGCATGAGGTGATTGGTAATGAAACTGGTTGCAGCAGAAAAGCTTCAGAAAATGACGACAAGCATCTTTCAAGAGGTTGCTGACCGTAAGCAGCAGGCCATAAGGAATGGAAAAGATGTAATTGATTTAAGCGTTGGGAGTCCTGATTTACCGCCCCCTGAATTTGTGGTTGAAACGTTAATTGACTTTGCCAAGGATAAAAGCAAATACGGTTATACCTTAAAGGGAATTGCTGAATTTCATGAAGCGGTAAGTTATTTTTATCGGCATCGCTATGGAGTCAACCTTAACCCAGAAACAGAGGTACTGCAGCTTATGGGGTCCCAGGATGGGCTAGCGCATTTGGCTACTGCTATTTGCAATCCTGGTGATTATGTATTAGTCCCGGACCCGGGTTATCCGATTTACGAAGCAAGTGTAACGATTGCGGGGGGTGTGGTTTATCCGATGGCGTTGCTTGCGGAAAACCACTTTCTGCCACAGCTTGATGAAATACCGTTAGAGGTTTTAGAAAAGACGCGGATGATGATTCTGAGCTATCCCGGTAACCCGGTGACGGCCCTAGCTGATCAGGACTTTTTTGAAAAAGTAATACGGTTTGCCAAGCAGCATAATATTTTGATTGTTCATGATTTTGCTTATTCAGAATTAATTTTTGATGGTCATCCGCAAATTAGTTTTATGTCGGTTCCGGGAGCAAAGGAAGTTGGCATTGAATTTAATTCTCTTTCGAAAACCTTTAATATGGCTGGCTGTCGGATTGGCTATGTTGTCGGAAATGAAGAGGCGCTGAAAATTCTCGGTGCATTAAAATCGCATATTGACTATGGCATTTTTTATCCCATTCAACAAGCAGCCGTCAAGGCACTAACTTCGGACTTTACATCACTAAGTAATCAGCTGAAGGAGTACGAAATTCGCCGCGATGCGTTAATTGCTGGTCTTGAAAAAAGCGGCTGGAGTGTACCGAAATCTCCTGCGACCATGTTTGTTTGGGCGAGGATTCCGGAGGGGTGGACCTCTCGCCAATTCTCCTTTGAATTGATTGACCAGGCAGGGGTAGCTGTTATTCCAGGTGATGCCTTTGGGCAATTGGGTGAAGGCTATGTACGGATTGCGATGGTGCATCCTCCGGAACGTTTAACGGAAGCGGCAGAACGGATTCATGTATTCTTAAAGGAACACTCGTATAGTGTGAAGTAATGATTTTCATAAGCTATCTAGAGGTATTTCTTCTATTCTCACTTACTTAATCATATATCTATGTAAAAGGCCTTCAATTTAGGTAATTGAAGGTTTTTTATTTGGAAAGGGAAAGAGGGAAAATAATGCCAAGCGGAATGCACCAAGTAGTTTTAGATTTGCCCATCGAAGTGGTTTGGGGGTTCGTGAAGGATATGGATCATTGGGCGCCACTTGTCCCTGGCTATATTCACCATGAAAAATTAGATAACCGCAGTTCTACATGGGAATTTAAAAGTGACATCGGGATTATGAAAAAAAAAGTTAAATTATTAGTTGAAATAACGGAGTGGAATGAGCCGACAAAAGTGTCCTTTACCTTAAAAGGAATAAAAGAAAAATATAGTGGCGGGGGCTACTTTAAGGCGGAAGCTCTCAGCGCAAACAAAACCAAAATGACAGGATTCTTGGATGTTAGTGCAAGCGGCGCTACAGCACCAATGGTCAATTCAGTTTTAAAAAATTCCATTCCAAAGCAGGCAGAGGAGATGGCTCTAGCGATCTCCACAAAATTGGAAGAATTAAGGCGAGTATGAGAATATGAAAAACCCCGGATCATTAAGTCCGGGGTTTTTCATATTTAAAAAATAAAGTTAAGAAAATCTTAAGCATCGAATGATACAGTTAGTCCAAATTAGAAAACTTTGATTTTTATTGATATAGGAGGAGTTTCGATGCAAAAAGGTAAAGGAGCGAAAATCATTCTTGCTGCATCCCTGGTCAGTATGGGTTCGTTCTCATACATCCCTTCAACCTACGCTGCCACCATGGATCAAACAGCAGTTCCGACGAATTCTCTGGAGCAAAATCCAAATACTTTATCAGGATTAGAAATTGTCGGCGTTCCACTTGATCAAACCTTTTCTCCTAGTCTCAAGGAGTACTCGGCAACCGTAGAAAATAATATTCCGGAAATTAACTTGGCTATTAAAAGTGAAAATCCTGAAGCAAGTTTAACAGTAAATGGTCAGCCTTTCCATGATGGATTATACACAATTCATACGAGAGAGAACACATTTGAAATAGCTGTTAGGGATGGAAGTCATTCTGTCAATACGTATAAACTTACCGTTAACAGAAAACAAAATAATAATAATCTGCTGAAAAATATTAAACTATCAAAGGGAGAGTTATCGCCTAAATTTTATTCATCCATAGTGGATTACAGTATCAAGGTAGATAATGAGGTGAAAACCCTTACGGTTACTCCAGAATCTATGAAGAAAACTTCCAGCATTCAGATCAATAATAAACTGTTTAAGGGTGAGAGGGATACCGTATCGCTGCCAGAAGGAAAATCAATTATAACTATTTTGGTTACGGCTGAAAATGGTGAAATGAAAACCTATACTTTACATGTAACAAGGGAGCGTAAACAAGCAAGCAAACCTCCTGTTTCACCAGCCCGAACGGTAAAAGCTGCAAATAATTCAAAAGCAAGTGGATCAAATAGAGGGATGAATCAAATACAGAAAACCATTCCAACTAAGAGCGTTACCCCTGTGAGTACTCAGAACAATCGCTCAACAAGTCAGACTCAAGCCACCGTTCAAAAAATAAATAAAGCAACCTTATCCTCTCTAACAGTATCGACAGGTACTTGGAATAAGGATTTTATTACAGACGAATATACCTACCATTTATCAGTTGCGAGTGATGTGAAATCCCTTACCATCAAGCCGACAGCGAAATACAGCGATTCCACCGTCAAAATTGAAGGTGGAAGCAGTCAAAATATTAAGCTGGATGGTAAAAAAACGATTATTTCTGTAGTTGTAAGCAATGGGGAAGACCGAAAAACGTATGTTTTGATTTTTAAGAAAAAAGTTGAAAAAAGTACATCCTCTTCAACGAATAATGATACCGCAGATTCAACTGTAAGTAGTGAAGCTAGTACCCAAGTTACCAATTCAAATAATAACCTAACGACAGTACAAACAAGTGCATGGCAGGGAAAAGGAAATCATCAATCTATATCCTTTTGGGGAAGGATTACGGAGAGTATTAGTCAATTTTTTAGTAAATTATTTTAAAAACGAAAAAAGCCTGGCTTTCAGCAGGTTTTTTTCGTTTTAACAATTAACAGGATAAAACCAGTAATGTGTTGGTTCAGAAGGATCATGAATAATGAAAACGCTTTTTTAATTTAATAGGGTAAAATTTTATAAAAAGGAAGGATTTTTATTCTACAATTTCCGAAAATTATGTTATATTATTATTTAAAAATTTATTAGAATTTTTCGATTAAGGGAAGGTGAGAACATGACAACGGAATTAAAAGTAAATGACAGCAGTCTTCCATTGCGTAGAGATGTCAAATTACTTGGCCAAATGCTTGGTGAAATCCTTATCAGTCATGGTGGGGTAGAGCTATTCGAAAAAGTTGAAAAAATTAGAAACATGTGTAAATCCCTCCGAAATCAGTATGAAGAAGAAATCTATACCGCTTTAAAAAAGGAAATCTCCACCTTAAGTAATCCAATGCGTATGCAAGTGGTCCGAGCTTTTTCCATGTATTTTCATTTAATCAATGCAGCGGAACAAAACCATCGGATTCGCAGACGCAGGCAGTATCAATTGGAGTCAGAAAACGTTCAACCTGCATCAATTGAAAGTGCGATCCTCTCATTAAAAGAAAACCATATATCGAAAGAAGTCATTCAGGAAGTTCTAAAAACGTTGTCACTTGAGCTTGTGATTACTGCCCATCCAACAGAAGCAACAAAGCGGTCGATTCTTGAAATCCAACAGCGGATTGCTGCAATTTTGGAGAAGCTTGATAATCCAATGCTGACAAAAAGAGAGAAAAAGAAGCTCGAAGAGGGTTTATTTAATGAGATAACCATACTTTGGCAGACCGATGAATTACGGCATAACAAGCCGTCCGTAATGGATGAAGTCCGCAATGGCCTCTATTATTTTGATCAAACCCTTTTTGAGGTTCTTCCTGAAATCCATTATGAGGTAAAAGACAGCCTTGAAAGAAATTACCCTGAAGAAAAATGGGACGTTCCAAATTTTCTCCGTTTTGGTTCATGGATTGGCGGGGATCGTGATGGAAACCCAAATGTTACTCATGATGTGACTTGGGAGACTTTAATTCGCCAAAGAAGAGTGGTGTTAAAGAAATATAAAGGGGTCCTGACCGATTTAATGAAGCGGTACAGCCATTCCACTACAAGGGTAGACGTAAGTGAAGAACTCCTGCAACTGCTGGAGGCGCAAGAAGATAAGTATTTAACGGAAGATAAAAAGTGGCCAGTTAAAACGGAGGTTTATCGCCGAGTATTTGCGGTTATGATTGAACGGGTGAGACAGGTAGGGAAATCTGAGGTTGGTTATCAATCGGCTGAAGAGCTGTTAAAGGATTTATACGTCATTCAAAGCAGCTTAAAAAGCCATCACCCTGCTGCCCATGAATTGCGGTCCATTCGAAAGTTAATTCGCCAAGTCCAGTTGTTTGGCTTTCACCTTGCAACTCTCGATATCCGAAATCATAGCGGTGAGCATGAAGCTGCGATTACTGAAATCTTAAGGAAAGTAAGAATCACAGAAAACTATGCCGAGCTTTCCGAAGAAGAGAAGCTTACTATTTTGCAGAATATTTTAATCGACCCTCGTCCGCTTCTTTTGCTAAATGAAGATTATTCAGAAGAAACACAGGAAATGATTAAAGTATTTCAAATGATTAAAAAGGGTCATGAAGTATTTGGAAAACGTTCCATTTCTGTTTATCTTGTAAGTATGACAAAATCTCCAAGTGACCTGTTAGAGGTACTAGTTTTGGCAAAAGAGGCTGGAATTTACCGTCTCCATGCAGATGGTACTTTGGAAAGCCATTTGAATGTGGCCCCGCTTCTTGAAACCATTGATGATTTATCTGCAGGACCAACGATTATGGAAACACTTTTCAAAATGCCGTTATATCGTAATCATTTACAGTTTTTAGGTGACCGGCAAGAAATTATGTTAGGTTATTCAGATGGAAGCAAAGATGGTGGAACTTTAACTGCCAACTGGAAACTTTATAAGGCCCAAATTGAAATTCATGAGATGGCCAAACGTTATGAGATTGGACTGAAATTTTTCCATGGCCGCGGTGGTTCTCTTGGACGTGGGGGCGGTCCATTAAACAAGAGTATTTTATCACAGCCAGCTGAAACAATCGGTGATGGCGTGAAAATTACTGAACAAGGTGAAGTATTGTCTTCGAGATATTTACTTGAGGACATTGCCTATCGAAGCCTTGAACAAGCAACATCCACACTGCTTAAGGTTGCTACACATGTATCAAAAGACGCTGATCAAGGGAAATTACGAAATTCTGAATGGGAAAAAGCGCTTGATGAAATATCAAGTGAATCTTTAGGAAAATATCAATCGCTCGTGTTTAATGATCCTGATTTTCTTACTTATTTTAACCAAGCCACACCACTCCGGGAACTTGGGGATTTAAATATCGGTTCAAGACCAATGAGCCGGAAAAAACAGGGGAGATTTGAAGATTTACGGGCGATTCCATGGGTATTCGCATGGACGCAAAGCCGTCAGCTGTTGCCTGCTTGGTTTGCTGCGGGGACTGGTTTAGACAATTTTGCCTCAAAGAATGGGAAGAATTTGACTTTGTTACAGGAAATGTATCAAAAATGGCCTTTCTTCCAATCGACAATTGATAACTTGCATATGGCTTTGATGAAGGCAGATCTTACAACCGCCAAGGAATATTTGTCACTCGTTGAGGATCAAACCATTGCTGAGAGAATTTTTACCACTATTCTTGAGGAATTTGAAAAAACAAAAGCCATTCTATTAAAAATAACTGGTGATCAAGAATTGCTTGATCATACGCCAAATATTAAGGAATCAGTCTATAGACGTAACCCATACGTTGATCCGTTGAACTTTTTACAGGTTGAGTTAATAAAAGAATTACGCAGCCAGAACGAGCCTAATGACGAATTGTTAACGGAGGTATTACTAACCATCAGCGGAATTTCTGCAGGACTACGAAATACTGGTTGATAAAAAAAACAAACTCTTGATTACGAGAGTTTGTTTTTTCTATTTTAATGATTCTGAAAATTATATATACTATTAATAAAAATAGAAATCGGGTGAATAGGTTGGCGACTTATAGTCATTCAAGTATTTTATCAGAAAACGAGATTGATTTTTTATTGGATTTATTGCCTATTTCACAAAGCCGAATACCCGATATTTACATATTTGAAGGCTGGCAGGAAATTGCCACACTATCGGGAAATCTATCTTCTCGCTATTATTTACTAAAGCATCTTGTCAAAACTTCTATTTTTTCGAGCTATAATTATCAACAATGCAAAATTTTTATCTATTTATTCAACCTGCCCTACCATGATCCATTATTAAAAAAGCTGCACGGCGTTTTTTGCTTATTTCATGAAATGCGCCATCATCATCAATTCACTACAAATAAACATAAGTTTTTACAGGCACTATCAGGCCCCCCATTACTAGGTTCATCTTATTCATTTTCATGGGTGGAAAAAGATGCAAATAAGCATGCCATCAAGTGGATGCGCAGAAATCGAAACAAAATAAATCATCAATTTCAGCTGCATTTCCATCAATGGGATATTAGAGTGAATGAAGAAAATAAACTAAGAATACTTCCGGGCTAAAAGTTTTTTGAAGATGCAATCAAACTGATTGGGTCTTCTTTTTTTTGAACAAATTGTTAAATTTCGGGGAAAAATAGCCTTTGAAATATAAATGTAATATTATCATAACTTTTTTGACAAATTTAGATGATATACTACTAATTGCAACAAAAAAAGTAATTATTGGGTCATTTGTATGAAAATGACCATATACATAATGATAGAATTTATGGTTAATAGACGAGAATACATAGAAATTTGTCAAATGCTTGGCTTGGATTTTGTCGAAATTCAATGGAAAATTTGGCAATGGGAAAGCAGGGAATCAATTGAAAAAGAAACTAACCGTACTTAGTACGCTTGTAATGCTTGGATTTGGAAGTGCCTATTCCATTCCAGCTGTAAAAGCTGCACCAAATAACGATTTACAAAGTATTAAAGGTCAACGTTCGGGAGTTCAAGCAGGTATTTCAAAAGCAAATGCTGAAGTTACTAAGGTGCAAAGTGATCTTGCTAGATTAATAGATCAATCAAACCGAGTCGATCAGGCGATTAAAGATAATAATTCCATGATGGCGAAAACAGAAAATAACATTAAGGATTCGAAATCCCAGGTTCAGAAAATAGAGCAAGAAGTTGCTGTTATAAAGAAAAGAATTGATACACGCAATGAAATCTTAAAAAAGCGTGCCGTATCATACCAAGAAAGTGGCGGAACAGTTAGTTATCTAGATGTCTTGTTAGGTGCCTCCAGCTTTAGTGATTTTATTGATCGAATTGGTGCTGTTTCTACATTTGTTCAAGCAGATCAGAATTTTATAAAACAGTATGAAGATGATAAAAAGGAAGTTGAAGTAAAACAAGCTGCCGTTCAAAAAAAGCTGACAGAGCTAAAGGAAATGAAAACAGAACTTGAAGGTATGCATGAGCAGATTTTGGATCAAAAAAAGGAAAATGATACATTAAAGGAAAAACTGAAACAAAAAGAACAAGAACAATTGGATCGTATTGCGAAACTAAAAGGAAAAGAAAAGCAACTTGCCTTAAAAGAATATGAAATGATTCATGCAAATGATGTTGCACCTGCACCTGCATCTGCACCTGTATCTGATGACAAAAATAGTTCAGATAATAATAGCAACAGTTCAAATTCTGACAATAATTCTAGTAACTCTTCTTCTTCATCCAATCAGTCCGATTCAAATGATAATACTCCAGTAGCGACTCACTCCGGTTCAAGCGGAAGTGTTCAAGATGTCATTACTGCTGGAAATAAATATATTGGAAATTCCGTGTATGTCTTCGGCGGCGGACGTTCAGCATACGATGTTGCCCATGGAAGATTTGATTGTTCAGGCTTTGTTCATTGGGCCTTTGCACAAGCTGGATATAATATTGGTTCAAGTACGGATTCCTTAAAGTATGCAGGCAGACAGGTTCCTTCAAGCCAAATGAAGCCGGGAGACCTTGTATTCTTTAACACATATAAGACAGATGGACACGTTGGAATTTATGTTGGCGGCGGAAAATTCATCGGTTCCCAAAGCTCGACAGGTGTGGCAATTGCGTCCATGTCAAATAGTTATTGGAAATCAAGATTTAACGGCCGCGTTGTTCGAATTATTGAATAAAAACAAAAAGAGAAGCGGGAAGCCCCGCTTCTCTTTTTGTTTTTGGGAATTTTGCTAGTACCGTGTTTGAACTGCTTGCAAAACTTTCCTTTATTAATATAAAAATTCCACTGAGAGTTAAAAAACTATAAGGACAAATCTGTATGTTTTATGTTTGCTCGTCAAAACCATCACCATTTCTTTGAATGCTTCAAAAATTTTTCTTTAATCTGGTAAGCTTTCTTTTCCAAAGGCTACTTCTTTTTCTGCACCTTCATCTTGATTGGTGGGATGGATCGTTTCAGCTTTGGTAAATTCCGGCTTCCAAGCGATACAAATGGCTCCACCAATAATTCCAAGAATGGTTCCGACTAAAATACCTCCAAGTGCTCCCATAATGGATAAAACTGACGAGAAAATCGCCAAGATTCCAAGAAGCGAGGAGAGCTTGGGCATAATATAGGACAAGACTCCCATTAATAGTGTCAGGCCGCCCCCCAAAAGGGGAAATAGGACAGAAGTAGCTGAAAAGCCATTCGAATGGGGATTATTAAATAAAAAAGGATTTACATTCAGAAAGTCGAATTTCCTGGAAATTGGAATTTGGCTTCTTTTTTGGATAAAAATAACTTTATTCTGGCAAGATAAGGTAACAATGTTAGGGGTTGTTTGGTCCATGGTAACTTTCTCATTCTTCCTAATCGCACTATTTCTAACTGGACTTCTTGCCCTATTTGATACGCAGCTATTTGGATACACCTTTATTTCAGCTATACATCATTTACTTTTTTCAGAAATTGCTGCTGGCAGATATATTGTCATAACTGGAGCGATAGTGGGCCTTATTTCGAGTGTTGTCATCGATATACGGATTTATTTATCGAAAAGAAAAGGTAAAAATACGGAAGGGAATCAAGTTTCGTAATGGAAAAAGAAAATATATCTTTAGGTCAACTCCTGACACTTCTTATTAACTTCTTATTGGGAAGTGCGATTGTTGTTGGAATTGGCGGTGATGCCAAAAATGATGCATGGCTTGCGGTAGGGTTATCCACTTTTTTAGGAGTTGGGGTTATTTGGTTTTTTTATACTTTAACAAATCAGCTTGAAGGTAAGAATTTGTTTCAAATTATGGAGTTTTGCATCGGGAGAAAACCGGCCATTATTTTAACCTTCCTTTATATTATTTATTTTATATATATTTCAAGTAGAGTGGTAAGGGATTTTGGAGAATTAATGGCTTCTGCAATTATGCCTAACACTCCGATTGAAGTTTTTTCGATGACATTTTCTCTCCTAATGGGGTATGTAATCTATCTTGGTATCGAAGTGCTTGCACGAACCTCTGAAGTTTTTACTCCATATTTATTTATTTTTTATCTATTATTAGCTATTTTTTTATTTGCAAGCGGCAATGCAAATATTGAGCAAATTCAACCAATCCTTGGAGAAGGGATTACACCTATTTTTAAAACTCTTTTTAAGGATTTGATTTTTTTCCCATTTGGTGAACTGATATCCTTCACTGTCATCTTTTCGAGTGTTACAAACAAGAAGTACAGTCTGAGATTTTCATTTATTGGGGTGGGAATTGCCTCCTTTTTACTTATGATTGCCTCTTTTTTAATGATTATCACGCTTGGAGTCGATTCAATGCTCCGCTCCAACTTCCCGCTTTTAAGTACAGGAAGGAATATTTCGGTAGGAAATTTTATTGAAAGAATCGATGCGATTGTTGTTTTCATTATGATGTTGGGAATCTTTGTGAAAGGGACCATTTTTCTATTTGGTGGTTTAAAGGGGTTAGAATATATTTTTCAGCTACCCTATCGTTATTTTGTACTCCCGATTTCTACACTTATAGCTTTATTTTCGGTGCTTGTATCCATTGATTTTGCTGATCATATCCAAGAAGGTTTGAAAATAGTTCCTTATTACTTACATTTTCCTTTCCAATTTTGTATTCCAGTGATTCTTTTCATTATTTTACTTTGGAAGCAAAAGAAAAAAAGGTCTAGTTAAATTGAGGTGTTTTCCTTATGTCTCCGATAAAACCGATTCGTAGTTTGCGCAAGAAAAAAATGAAAATGGATGATTATTGGAAGGAACTTCAACCACAGAATAGTGAGAATAATGGTACAATTACACACTTTTCGTTCCAAGAGTTAAAAAGTGAATTGGAATTTTCTTTTGGAAAGTCTGCTGATTTTCGGAGTGTTATGGCAGAGATTGACCATAAGGGAGCATTGCTAATTTATCTGGAAAGCATGGTGGATACGAAGACCTTGAAGGAAACGACTCCAAATTTATTTTCATCCCATTTTAATGAGGGGGGCTCCTTAAATTCGATTGAGGAACTTACTTCACTATGTAAAAAGGTTTTTGGAGGGACAGATTATCAGCTTTTAGGGACAAGGGAAGAAATTTGCCGGGCTGTATTAAATGGATCCATTGTAATCGTTATTGAGACAATCGAGAGAGCCATTTCTATTGGTATGACTAGTGATGAAAAAAGGTCGGTTACCGAACCTAGTACACAAACGGTGATAAGGGGACCAAAGGATGGGTTTATTGAGTCACTTTCAACCAATGTCAGTTTAATTAGAAGAAGGATTCGTAATAAAAATTTATATTTTGAGTCTTTTATTATAGGGGAAGATACGCAAACCACAGTATATATAGGATATATAAAAGGCATTGCGAATGAAGCCATACTGCAAGAAGTGCGAAACCGGTTAAAAAAAATAAAAGTCAGTGCCATCTTTGAATCGGGGAATATAGAAGAATTAATTGCTGATAAAACTTTTACCTTATTTCCTCTAGCCCTAAACACGGAACGTCCTGACACGGTTGCTGCTAATTTAATCGATGGAAAAATTGTCATCTTAATTGATGGAACCCCTTTTTGTTTACTTGTACCGGCTGTTTTAGTGGACTTTTTTGAAATTTCAGAGGATTATTATCAGCCATTTTTATTAGGGACATTTTTAAGGGGGATTCGTTATCTGGCATTTATGATTGCGCTGTTAACCCCTTCCCTATATGTTGGAATACTAACCTTTCATCATGAATTACTGCCGACCACCTTGCTGCTAAGTGTCATTGCCCAGCGCCAGGGTGTACCTTTCCCAGCTGTGGTTGAGGTTTTAATTATGGAGGTTACGTTTGAAATTTTACGCGAAGCAGGAGTGAGGATGCCACGGACGGTTGGGCAGATGGTTTCGATTGTTGGGGCTCTCGTCATCGGTCAGGCGGCTGCTGAGGCAGGCATCATCTCCAATATAATGATTATTGTTGTCGCGATCACGGCTATTGCCAATTTTGTCTCTCCGGTATACAGTTTTGCGTCTGCTTCAAGACTATTAAGGTTTATGCTTGTATTTTTTGCTTATATTTTAGGATTATATGGCGTTCTGATCGTCTTAGTCGCAATGGTTGCTCATTTAAGTTCTCTTCGTTCTTTTGGCGTTCCCTATTTGTCACCTATTGCTCCAATAATTGTTGAGGATCAGAAGGATGTTTTTTTTAGAATTCCTTATTGGGCTATGAAAAAAAGGCCTAAATATTTAAGAACGGAATTGGAAACTAAGGTTTTTTCAGAAGCCTCGCCAAGCCCTCCGCAATCGGAAGGTGGGAATAATGCTTGAGGAATAAATTATTTTGCTGGATTATTATTTGTAATTTTCTATTAACAGGCTGTTGGGATCAACGGGAGTTATCAGAAATTTCGGTGGTAACTGGTATGGCGATCGATAAAAGTGATGAAGGGAAATATTCTTTAACTAGTGAAGGAATCTCTGCCGAAGAATTGAATCCAAAAACCGGGACAGGTTTGACCCCCTCGATTGTTTTTACTCTTCACGGTAATACCATTTCTGAGCTCTCGCAAAAAATGAATGTGGGTGCTTCAAAAAATGTGATCTATTCACATATGCAGACTTTGATTATCGGAGAAGAGGTTGCAAAAGAGGGGTTAATGGAATTTATTGATTTTTTGGAAAGAAATCGTGAAGTACGGGATGATTTCAATATTATCATTGCTCATAATGTGAGTGCTGCTGATGTATTAAAGGTTACTTATCCCATTCAAAAATCGTCATCCTTAAAGCTGCACGTTCAGATCGATTCCATGGTACAGAACTGGGGAGGTGACCCAGATATAAGGTTAAATGATGTCGTCCAAGCCTTTACTTCGCCTGGTAGACATCCGGTAATGGCAGCGGTAACCATACAGGGAAATTCAGAAGAGGGCAGCAGTGTAGAAAATATGAAAGAAGTAGCTCCAAAAGCAATGGTGGTCCTTGATTCACTCGCCATTTTTAAGAACGGCAATCTTCTTGATTTTTTACCACTTAACGATACACGGAATTATTTATGGGTTGAGGATAAAATAATTCGTACCGTTTTGTCCGTCCCTTGTCAAAAAAATAAATACTTTGCAGTAAGGATTTACAATTCAAAAACTAGAGCGAAGGCAAGAATGATAAGAGGGTTACCTGTTATTAATATAAATGTCAGGTCAGAAGCATATTTGGACGGTACTCAATGTGCAAAAGATATGACAGAAATCAAAACTTATGAGCAATATGAAAAGTTCACCGAGAAAATGATTGAAAAAAACATGATGCAAACTATTCAAAAGGTTCAAGAGGAATACAAAACAGATATTTTTGGTTTTGGTGAAGAAATGTACCGTCAGGATTATCGGAATTTCAAAAAGGTTCAAGATCATTGGGATGAGCTGTTTCCCGATGCCATTATTAATGTCCATGTAAAGGTACAATTAAGAAGGTCGGGTATTCGGACCAAAAGTCTTCTAAATAACTCTAAATAACACGCCCATCTGCCTGAAAAGATGGGCTTATTCTTTTTTTTCAAAATTGGGTAATAGGGATAAGTGTCTAGTGCACATTTCTAGGTGCCTGAATAGGATATATAGAATTTAAATAAGGAGGTAATGAAAATGACTGGTGCAGGCTTTGCAGGCGGCGGCTTTGCCCTTCTAGTAGTATTATTTATTTTGTTAATCATTATCGGAGCTTCATGGGTAATATAAAAATCAGGAGGTAATGAAAATGTTTGGATATGGTGGATATGGTGGTTTTGGCGGCGGATGCTGCGGTGGTTTCGGATATGGTGGAGTAGGTTGTGGCTGGGGCGGCGGTTTCGCGTTAATCGTTGTCTTGTTCATCCTATTAATTATTGTAGGGGCGGCTTGCTTCTATTAAAATTTGATATGAAACGTGTATTTAATAAGCGCAGCGATTTATACAATCGCTGCTTTCTTTCATTTTATAAATGGACAAACTATCCATATTTACCATGGAAATGATTAAAGGTTGGGTGAGCATGGAATCCATGTTAAGGTTATATCAGAGCAAAACACTAGATAAAGGGGGAACTGAATATGAAACTTATTGTGAGTGTTTTTATGACGGCATTCCTTTTTCTTTTCATGCTTGTTCAACCTGGACTATTGGGGCGTGTTGATGCACAAACTCTTGAAACTGTAAAAATTTATAAAGTTCATGATGAAACACCAGTTCAAGTCGCACTTAAATATGGTGTTTCCAAATCAAAAATTATAAAAGTTAATGGAATTAAAAATAATAGACTTACCCCAGGTGAAAAAATTATTATTCCAAAGCAGATTTCTCAAAAAGAAAAGGATTTACTTGCAAGATTAGTGACAGCAGAAGCAAAAGGTGAGCCTTATAAAGGGAAAGTGGCAGTTGCTGCTGTTGTGTTAAATCGAGTGAAAAATGACCAATTTCCTGATTCTATTCACCAGGTGATTTATCAAAAAAGGCAGTTTCAACCTGTTGCCAATGGGATGATCAATAAGCCTGCTGTTGAAGATGCAAAAAAAGCAGTGAATGAGGCTCTGGCCAAAAACGGACAAATAACCGATGCCTTATATTTTTATAATCCGGATAAAACTGACAGCAAATGGCTTCGATCTAAGAAGACAATTAAAAAAATAGGTCATCATCGGTTTGCTATATAGAACCCTCTTGATCAATCAAGAGGGCTTTTGCTTTGTCCAGCGCCAACGTCTAGCCCCTCAAGGTTGCTTCGGCTTTTCTCTTCTTTCCATTTTTCAAATTCATCTAATTCCCCTGATATTTTTTTGATAGCGTATCCGATTACTGCTGCATCATCGACAATTCCTAATCCAACAATAAAATCGGGAATCATATCGATTGGGGAAACAAAATAGAGAATAGCGCCTATAACAGTCGCCATTGTACTCTTGGAAATATTTCTATAATCGCCTTTGGAATAGGCTTTAATTAGTTCAATCAAGAGTTCGATCTTACCGAAAGCGTCCCCTAATGAATTTTTCTTTTCTTTCACTTTGGTTGTTGCTTGTTTCATTAATTCATTTGTTTCTTGTTTCTGATTGATGAATTCCAATGCTTTGTCTTTATATTTAGTGAATTCTTTTTCGATTTTTTCTTTATTACCGAACAATATAATCACTTCCTTTTAAGGAATACATGGTTAGTTTACCACGAATGAGTAATAAAAAAACACGAGGTGCGTTTACACACCTCGTGTTTTTAATTTAAGCCGAAACTAAATTTCCTAACACAATTTCATCCACTTCGTCGCCTTCAAGTGTCTCCTTTTTTAATAAAGCATGCACTAATTGCTGATACTGTTGATGATGGTTTTGAATTAGGGTTTGGGCTTTTTCTAATCCTTTGTCAAAAAGTTCCTGCATCTTTGCTTCTTTATCTTGTTTATTAAATGTAAGAGTAAATCCATTTTGGAGCATTCCTGTATCAACCATTTGTTCAATAATTTGTTTTGCCTGCTGGACATCACCGCTAACACCAATACTATGTTCACCCAGCATCAATCTTTCAGCCACACCGCCGGCTAAAATCATTGCAATCCGCTCAAGTAAATCACTAGTGGTTGATAAATGAAGTTCTTTTGGAATTGGAGCAACATAGCCAAGTGCATCACCACGAGGAATGATGGTGGCTTTTCTAACAGAACCCGGTTTTGTAACAGAAGCAACTAGCGCATGTCCTGCTTCATGAATGGCTACACGGCGCTTGGTTTCAGAATCCTGTAAGGTACGTGATGTGCTTCCTAAAATTGTACGGTCTAGTGCATAATCAAGGTCTTCCTTATAAATCATATCTTTGCTGTTTCGAACAGCACGTCGGCTTGCTGTTTCAAATAAATATTGAAGCTCGGCACCAGAAAAACCAGATGTGCTCTCGGCTAAGTCATCCAATGAGGCAAGAACATCTTTAGCGATTGCCTTTCCCTTTGTATGAATAGCGATAATTTCCTTTCTTCCCTTTGTGTCTGGAAGAGGAACATGGAATGAGAAGTCAATCCTTCCGGGACGCAAGAATGCATCATCGAGCATATCTTTACGATTGGTTGCTGCGATAAATAGGATCCCGTCATTGTCATGACCGCCATCAAGCTGTACAAGAAGCTCTGTTAATGTTTTTTCAGCCTCTTCCCCGCCATGTGCTTTTCTTTTTCCAGCAAGAGCATCCACCTCATCAATAAAGATTACAGCTGGACTTTGCTTTCTTGCTGCTTGGAATAAAGAACGAACCCTGCTGGCCCCGACACCGACAAATAGTTCATTAAAGGCTGATCCGCTAGCGGAAAAAAATGACGCATTTAGCTCGTGTGCCATGGCTTGGGCTAATAATGTTTTACCAGTACCTGGAGGTCCGTATAACAGAACTCCTTTAGGCGGTTTAATCCCTAATTTTAGTGCTCTTTCCGGCTCCTTTAAGGTTGAGAGGGTTTGTAAAATTTCTTCCTTCATTTCCTCTCCAATACCTCCAACATCATCTAGTGTAGTGGAAGGTAGAGTACGTGCTTTCGCAACACTATTTTTCATGGAGTTGCCTATCCCGAAACCGCCCTTACTCTTTTGCAGGGCGAATGCTGCTCCGGCAAGAAGAATAATGACACCGCCAAGTACCCATTTTCCGTATGGGCTGCTATCCGAATAGGAATAATTAACATTATATTTTTCAACTAGCTTGTCTACCATTTGGCTGTTAGGGGGAACATGGGAAATATATTGAGCGTTTCCTGCTTTAATGTGAATACTGCCATCAGGCCGTTCAGTTAAAGTGACTGTCTTACCCTGCTGATTTTGGATCGTTTTCTCCACAGATGAGAATGGAATTGCTACCTCAGCTTTCGAATTTTGAACCACCCAAATAATACCCGTTACCACAACTATAAACGCTACAAAGAGCGGAATAAACTTTGAAACTATTCTTTTCGTTTTTTCATTCAATTAAGATCAGCTCCTTTAACAAGAGTACTACTCTATTATAAAAGGGATTTCAGAAAAAAGGACGTGGGAATCAGAGGAAAAAACATAGATGTCAGGAAAAAAGAGCCTTTCCGCAATCAGAAAGGCAGCTATATCGAATGAGAATTAAAGGGTCCGAAGCGTTGGAATAATGGGTGACAATACACTTTGAGCAAGGACACCGATACTCACTCCGTGGCTTTGCGCTTTGCTCCATTTAAAAACATGAACTTTTTCTGTCTTTCCTTCATACAAAAATAATAACTGATCGCCATCTTCGACAATCCCGATTTTTTTATAAGGGATATGATTCTCCTTAAGTACAATCTCAAATGCTTTATGTATTAAATTTAAGGTAGGTTGATCAAACGATGTAATATTCATTATTTCCTCCTAAATTTTTATATTATAATTAATAAATGGCTTTCTTCATTATATTCTTATTTCCTGGGATAAAAAAGAAATAATTGATGTCGATTAATTGAAGATTGCAAAGTATTCACAAGACATATAAGATTGAAGTTATGGACAAAAACTAATTGTCAAAAAAAGAGAGGAAGTCAAGATGGGAAACAAATTTAAAGAAGAAGTATTATCGCGCCGTACCTTTGCTATTATTTCCCACCCAGATGCCGGTAAAACAACATTGACTGAAAAATTGTTGTTATTCGGTGGCGCCATTCGGGATGCGGGAACGGTAAAAGCAAAAAAGACAGGGAAATTTGCGACAAGTGACTGGATGGAAATTGAAAAGCAGCGGGGAATTTCTGTTACATCCAGTGTGATGCAATTTGATTATGATGGATTTCGTGTCAATATATTGGACACTCCTGGGCACCAGGATTTTAGTGAGGATACGTATCGTACTTTAATGGCCGTTGATAGCGCCGTTATGATTATAGACTCCGCAAAAGGGATTGAGGAACAAACACTTAAATTATTTAAAGTTTGCCGGATGCGGGGAATTCCAATTTTCACGTTTATGAATAAGCTTGATCGCCAAGGAAAACCGCCGCTTGAGCTTCTCGCAGAATTGGAAGAGGTACTAGGAATTGAATCCTATCCAATGAATTGGCCAATCGGAATGGGGAAAGAATTCCTAGGGATCTATGACCGTTACCACAATCGCGTTGAGCAATTCCGTGTGAGTGACGAAGATCGATTTCTCCCTTTAAATAAAGAAGGCGAGATTGACGGGGATCACCCGATTAAGAATTCCGGTCTTTATGATCAGACACTTGAGGAAATCCTGCTCCTTAACGAAGCGGGAAATGAGTTTTCCGCAGAAAAGGTAGCTGAAGGTACGTTAACACCTGTTTTCTTTGGCAGTGCTTTAACGAACTTTGGTGTACAAACTTTCTTGGAATCTTACCTGCAATTTGCTCCGGCGCCCAAAGCACGAAATTCATCTATTGGGGAAATTGATCCGCTTGGTGAGAATTTTTCAGGTTTTGTATTTAAAATTCAAGCGAACATGAATCCTGCCCACCGTGACCGGATTGCCTTTGTTCGAATTTGTTCAGGTAAATTCGAACGCGGGATGACTGTAAATATCCCTCGCCTTGGGAAACAATTAAAGCTTTCCCAATCGACCTCGTTTATGGCGGAAGAAAGAAATACAGTGGATGAGGCTGTAAGCGGTGATATTATTGGCTTATATGACACAGGTACCTATCAAATCGGAGACACATTGACGACTGGAAAAGATGATTTCCAATATGAAAGACTGCCGCAATTTACACCTGAGCTCTATGTGAAGGTATCTGCAAAAAACGTCATGAAGCAAAAGTCCTTTTATAAAGGGATTCAACAGCTTGTTCAAGAAGGGGCAATTCAGCTCTACAAAACGTTTAGGATGGAAGAATACTTGTTAGGTGCTGTTGGACAACTGCAATTTGAAGTCTTTGAACATCGTATGAAAAATGAATACAATGCTGAGGTCCTAATGGAGCGTATGGGATCAAAGATTGCCAGATGGGTCGAAGGTGATGAAGTGGACGAAAATTTATCCAGCTCTCGAAGTTTGCTTGTAAAAGATCGTTATGATCATAATGTGTTTTTATTCGAGAACGAATTCGCGCTAAGATGGTTCCAAGAGAAAAACCCATCGGTCAAACTATATAACCCAATGGACCAACATGAATAATTGTTTAATAAAAACCGCAACCCCCATTTTATCTTATGGGGGTTTTTTCCTGTATAAAAATTATTTATAAACCCCCACAAACCTCTTTAACATAACCGTACTTTTGTAATGAAAAAGCGATATCAAAAAATCTAAAAGAAAGGAAAAAATTTACAAGAAAACGGTCTCATTTTGGACAATAAACTTGATGATTAACAGTTGTAACAAACTGTTATCTATTGGTAATGACCCCCCTAAAATCTATAACATCATCCGTATGGTATAATTGGGTGAATAGAGAGGTGAGTCTAATGCTCAGTTTGTTGTTCATGACCAAAAAGAAGAAAAAAACTCTAGAGGAATCGGTAAAATTAATTCAGCAAGGGGACCGTATCCTACTTAATGAACTGATTGAATCATACAAACCATTTATTGCAAAAACAGTTTCTTCTGTATGCAAAAGATATATATATGAAACGGATGATGAATTCAGCATTGGTCTTTTAGCCTTTAATGAAGCGATTGAAAAATATTCATCCGAGCGGGGAAGTTCCCTATTAAGTTTTTCTGAAGTTTTAATCAAAAGAAGAGTTATTGACTATATTCGTAAACAAACAAAAAATCAACATATAAGTCTTGATTTCCAAACCTCATCCATCGAAGAGGAGTCTCCCGGTACGGTAATTGTAAACGAATTATCTCTTGAAAATTATCATAAAAAGGCGGATGAGCAGCTTAGAAAAGATGAGATTATTCAATTTCAACAACTGCTGAAAACCTTTGATTTAAACTTCAGTGATTTAGTGGAAAATTCTCCAAAGCATGCAGATGCACGAAAAAATGCAATTCTTATCGCTAAAATGATTGTTGATCATCCGGAGCTTAAAGAAATATTACTTGAAAAAAAACGTCTTCCCATTAAACAATTAGAAAAAATGGTAGATGTCAGCAGGAAAACAATTGAACGAAATCGTAAGTATATTATTGCAATCGCACTTATTTTATCAGGTGATTATGTTTTTCTAAAGGATTATATAAAGGGGGTGCTTGAGACATGAAAAAAGGAATTGTAATGGAAATTGATGATGCATTTCTATTGCTATTAACCCCGGAGGGTGAATTTTTACGCGCAAGAAAAAGGAATCAGCCCTATGAAATCGGTGAAGAAATTCACTTTTTTCCCATTGAAAATAATGATTTACCTGCATCCCAATCCAGACGTTCTGTAAAAAATCTTTTCAAATTGAAACCTGTATGGGTAGGGTTAATGGTTCTCCTTTTAATTCTTGCTTCCTTTATTCCTGCTTATCAGGATAACAAAGCGTATGCCTATATGTCGATTGATGTAAATCCAAGTATTGAGCTTGGTGTAAATAAAAAGATGCAGGTGGTCGAATTAACAGGCTTTAATGAAGCAGGAAAGGAAATCATTGCGCATATTCCTAACTGGCAGAAAAAGGACGTATCTGACCTCACTCAAAACCTTCTTAGCGAGATGAAAAAAGAAGGCTATTTGATTGATCGTAAACAGGTCATTATTTCTACCGTTCGGACGGAACAGGCAGAAAAACCGGTTGAAGATGAGCTAAAAGAAAACATTGAGGAAATTAAAGAATCAGTAAATAAACAGAATTTAGAGGCCACTGTCCTAAGTGGTTCTGAAAAAGAACGGAAAGAAGCTCGTCAATTAGGGCTTACGACCGGGAAATACAAAGAAAATAAAATCCAATCGCTTCAAGGTGCTGATCAAACGGAAACAAAATGGATTAATGGAAAGTCTAAGAGCCAAAACGCAGTTCCTGCACCTACGGCACAACCCGCATTACCGCCGGGACAGCAGAAGAAACTTGATGGGGACAAAAATAAATCTAATAATGTCACTGTTAAAAAAGGAAAACAAATGAATCAACCTCCATCGAACCGTCCACAAGGTAAGATGAAAAATAAATCGGAAAAGAAATCGAAAAAACAAGAAAAAAAGGACCACAGTTCAAAGGATTCAAAACCTGGCCATAAAAATAATTCAAATCAAAAGAAAAATTCAAGTCACAAGAACCAAAACAATAAAGAAAACATTTCCAATCAGAAGAACCAAAACAATAAAGAAAACATTTCCAACCACAATAAACAATTAAGTAATAAGAATAAATCCAGTCACAAGGGAAATTCAAATCAAAAAGCAAAGGGAAAAGAGAAGCACCCTCAATCAAGCAAGACTAAAAATAGCCAAGAATCGTATCGTTACAAGCATAAAAATTAGTAAAAAGTCCGGCTATCCTGCCGGACTTTTTTTCAGCCAATTATGAAATTATTCTTGTGAGGAATTTCCTGATAATTGTGCCTGAGCCTGCTTGACCAGTCGCTTTGTTATTTCGCCCCCAACAGAACCATTTGCCCGTGAGACTGTATCTGATCCTAAGTGTACGCCAAACTCTTGCGCTATTTCATATTTAACTTGATCCAGGTACTGTTCAATGCCTGGAACTAATAATTTGTTACTGCTATTAGCCATAATCGTCAACTCCTTAAAATCGTTACAGAGAAAAAATCTCTGTATGCATAGTATTTTTCATTGCTTTATTTTAATGTGTGGTAATGTTTTTCGGATATGGATATCTTAGAAAAAATAATTTAGTCTGTTCCCTTTCCAACATCCTTCGAAGGGTGCATAAAAGGGTAAGCTTTTGGTTTCCGTTTACTCTCAAGTAATTCCTTATTTTCGGTTGTATTCCAGCCGATATCGTTTGTTGGATGAACCCACTCATCTCCAGCCATAATTTCAGGATCTGTTTCATCGGTCCAATTTTCTAAAGGAGAATTTTCAGATGCATACATACTGTCACCAATCACTACCCCATGCTTGTTAACAAATGGTGTTTCCATTTTTATACCAGTACCCTCAAAACTCGGAGCACTGATTTGATGTGGCAAGGTTTCATCTATATCCAATGGTTTTAGAGATTTTTCGCGATTTTGCTTCGTCATGAATCATTCACTCCTTTTTCTTATATTTTCCTACAGCAAAGAAAATTTATATTAAGAAAAAAAAGGAAATGAATGATTATTATTGTTTGATAAAAACTACTTGTGTAAGATTATTTTTTTGGGAGGATTATACGATGGCAAAAAGGAAAGCAGAAGTTAATGCAGTTGAAAAGTATTCTAAAACCCCACATAAAAATGTTCAGGAAAGTGAATTTTCAGCAGAATTTTCTCATGGAGAAGATGATCATTTAAAGGGTGCCAATCGAAATTCCAAATTAGGAAGAAAGGGAAGAGGGTAATGAAGCCAGGCAGCAAGGCACAAATTCCGAAAGAAGAATTCAGCATTGAATTTGGAGATGTAAACGGGACAAAGCTGTTTGAAACACTTCAAATACCAAATAAAAATAAGAAGAAAACAGAGTGTAAAAAACAATAAAAAGCCGGCTTTAAGCCGGCTCCGGCTGTCGAAAAAATTCGATAGCCTTTATTCGTTTACTTACTTACAATTCTATAAGGTATTTGATTAATATATTGGCAGTTCTACAGGTCCGTTGATTTCCGCTCCAGACACTTCGCTTTCCGCGGACGTTCCGGGGGGCCTCCTCGTCGCTTTGCTCCTGCGGGTCTCTCTGCCCCGTACTCCCGCAGGACAATGAATTGCTTTCTTGAATCCGCCCACGCACGAAGAAAATGCGTTAGCATTTTCGAGGAGTCTCCGTGCCTTCCGCTCCAATCAACAGGCCCCTTAGCATGGAAAGTCTTTAAATAAAAATCGGTATTTAAGTATTTAAGTTTTAGAAAGAATGGAAAATTGCCGAGAAATATAATCTTCCTCGACAATCCGAGGCGGGTTAAAGCGCCTGACTATTTTTCCTTGAATGAGAAAATCACCGTTTCTTCGTTTGTCGGGTTAAAGTAAGCAACCAAACGGGTTGGATGGGCAATAATTCTTCCTGATTCAAGATATTCCTTAAGGTCAAAGGAAAGATTCTCAAGCATGGTATGCTTAAATAAATCTTTTTCATCAAGCCCTAAATCTATAAAAGACTGTCCTAATAAGGAAGGAACCTCCGAGATTTGTTTATAAATTTTTACGCGCTCTTCTTTTGTGAAACTCTGTTCCCACCAAGGCTTCCTTGGTTTATATTTATGATGGATCAGATAGTCGTATTTCATCAGTCCGATTACGATTTCCAAGTCCTTTATAGAGATATGTTCTAAGAAGGAATGCAGTCTACGGAATAAGTCCTCCAATTGATGGCCGATTCTTGACCATCCTTGTTCATCCCAGAAGGTTCCGAATTGTTGGAAGAAATCAAATGGTGAAGAAAAGACGTTTGTAACTAAATATTCTACTGTCAGGTCCATTCGATGGTCGTTCCAATATTTTTCTAATACATCTTCCACTTGTTTTATTTTGACAATGTCATCAAAGGAAAGTACGTTATTCCCCAAAATTTCATATGGCGAATGGTCCATATAGATATACCCATGGTCATTAGCACGAAGCCGTACTCCGGTTCCTCTGAGCATTTTTAAAAATCCAAGTTGTAATTCCTCCGGCCGTAATTCAAAAACATCATTAAACGTTTTTCTGAAGGAATTGTAGTCTTCTTCCGGCAGGCCGGCAATTAAATCAAGATGCTGATCAATTTTACCGCCATCTTTAACCATCGTTACCGTTCGAGTTAACTTTGTAAAATTTTGTTTTCGCATTACCAGTTCGTTTGTAAAGTCATTGGTGGATTGAACACCAATTTCAAAGCGGAATAACCCTTTGGGTGCCTCTTGATTGAGAAAATCAATGACTTCAGGGCGCATAATATCTGCAGTGATTTCAAACTGGAATACCGTCCATGGCAGGTGTTCATCGATCAAAAAGCGAAACATGTCCATTGCATAACTTCTACTGATATTGAAGGTACGATCGACAAACTTAATCGTTTTGGCACCGTTTGCCATTAAATAACGAATATCCTCTTTAATTTTTTCTCTTTCAAAATAGCGAACCCCGACTTCGATAGAGGATAAGCAAAATTGGCAGCTAAACGGACAACCACGGCTTGTCTCAATATAGGAGACACGTTTGCCCAGATGCGGGATATCTTCTTCAAAGCGGTAGGGTGAGGGGAGCTCTTTTAAATCAAGCTTATTCAGTTGCGGCGTAATCACAGCTTGACCCTCATTCCGGTATGCAATGCCAGGGACATTTCGATAGTCTTTGTTTGTTTCAATTTCTGAAAGAAGCTGTTTAAAGGTTTGTTCCCCTTCGCCCATCACAATAAAATCGACCTGAGGAACTTTTTCCATCCATTCCGATGTATCATAGGAAACTTCAGGACCCCCAAAAACAATGATAATGGAAGGATCGATTTTTTTAAGCATGTTTACGACTTTAATTGTTTCTTCTATATTCCAAATATAACAGCTGAATCCTATAACGTCCGGCTTTTGCTGATAGAGGTCGGTGACAATATTCATGACCGGGTCTTTTATCGTATATTCTTTAATTTTTATATTAAATTCAGGCAAAGCATAAGCCTTTAAATAACGAATAGCCAGGTTCGTATGAATATACTTAGCGTTTAAAGTAGTACAAATGACTTTCATTCTATTTCTCCTTATTTATAATAAATAACATTTAATTATAACCCATTCTTGGCTAATAGAGTAGATGTTAAACAAATGAAGTTGTAGGGAACAGGTTGAACTGCTCTCTGTTATACCACAGTTTTAACCCTGTTATATAATTATGGAAACGCTTCAAAGTCATTTGTATTAGGGTTTTTTAATAAAAATTACAAAGTGTTATAAGGAACTTCCTGTATGTATAACATTTGTCACAGACTTATTAGAAACAATTGCCTTACAATACTCTTGGGGAAGTTAATCTATTTTACTTTTTTAGAATAAGCACATCGATGCTTTTTGTCTATCGGGAGGGGATACTATGTCGGTATTACCGAAGAAAAATGATTTGGGATTTTTTGAAATCCGTTTGGAATCTATTGGGGGATTAGGTGCGAACTTAGCTGGAAAAATGCTAGCTGAGGCAGGTGTATTAGGGCTTGGCTTAAATGGCTCTAATTTTTCGTCCTATGGTTCGGAGAAAAAAGGTTCTCCAGTGAAAAGCTTTATCCGCTTTTGTGAGCCTGAAGTTCAAATTAGGGATCACAGTCCAATCGAACAGCCACATATAGTAGGTGTGTTCCATGAAGCACTATACAAAACGATTAATGTTGTCAGCGGCTTAAATGCTGATGGGATCGTATTAGTAAACACAGCAAGAGATTTTGATGAAGTAAAAAGAGATTTAAAACTTGAATATGGAACACTTGCCATCGTTGATGCTTTAACGATTGCTGTGGAAGAAAAAACAAAGGTAAATACAGCAATGCTTGGAGCGCTGTATCGAATTTGTGATTTCTTGGACCCGGAGTCGATGCGAGATGTGATTCGTAAAACGTTTGAAAAAAAATATCCACATCTTGTAGAACCAAATATTCGTACCTTTAATCGCGGTTTTGAAGAAGTTCAATTTAAAACTTATCAAGTGCCGAATGGGGCGGAAGGTAAAGCATTTACTCGTCCACAGTCACTGTTGGGATTTATGACCCAAGAAATTGGCGGCTCCATTATAGCACAAGGTAATAGTATTTTAAAAGATTTGAGTGGCTCAAGACAAGGATTTCTGCCGGAATTTAACCGGGATAAATGCATAGACTGTGCAGCCTGTGATAATGTTTGTCCAGATTATTGCTTTGTATGGGAAGAAGGAGAAGATAAACGGGGCCGAAAGCAAATGTTCCTGAAAGGAATTGACTATCAATATTGCAAAGGCTGTCTAAAATGTGTAGAAGCATGTCCTACAGCTGCGCTGGGCGATCTTCGTGAGATGATTGGCTATGCAGATGCTAACCGCGTTAAGCAAAACTTTCCTTATGTAGCAGGGGGTAGATACTAATGGCAATTTTAGAAGATAAATTATTGGCAAATCAGGTTGCTGAACAATTATCAACCTTTGAATCTGGGAATGAAATGGCAGCGATGGCTGCTGCTCAAATCAACTATCATATCATGGGGTATTTCCCAATTACACCATCAACAGAAGTAGCCCAATTCTTAGATCAAATGAAAACGCGCGGAGAGCATGATATCAAATTAATTCCTGCAGATGGAGAGCATGGTTCCGCGGGAATTTGTTATGGTGCCGCAGCAACAGGTGCCAGGGTATTCAATGCGACAAGTGCAAATGGATTCCTTTATATGATTGAACAGCTGCCGGTACAAGCTGGTACACGTTTTCCAATGGTTATGAACCTTGTGACTCGTGCCGTCAGCGGGCCGCTTGATATTAGAGGAGATCATTCCGATCTATACTATGGCTTGAATATTGGCTGGGTCATTTTAACAGCCAAAACACCCCAGGCAGTTTACGATATGAATATTATTGCACTTAAAATTGCAGAACATTCTAAAGTACGCTTGCCGGTTATTGTTGCCTACGATGGCTTTTTTACTTCCCATCAAAAACGAAGAGTTGAATATTTCAAAGACCGAAGTAAAGTTCAACAATTTGTAGGGGAGTGTCCAACTGATTATAATTTTATTAGGGACCCGCAGAAACCGGTTACTATTGGAGCCCACATGAATGGGCAGGATTTGATGAATAACCATTTCCA
This sequence comes from Bacillus salipaludis, assembly GCF_030938565.1. Lineage (GTDB taxonomy): Bacteria > Bacillota > Bacilli > Bacillales > Cytobacillaceae > Neobacillus > Neobacillus salipaludis_A. Next base: position 2,087,718 of record NZ_JAVGVR010000001.1, read on the forward strand.
GCAATCAGAAGCGTTATACAATGCTGGTGAAGTTTTTAAAGAGGTTGCAGCTGAATATGCAAAATTATCCGGAAGAGAATATCCAGTTCTTGATTTATATAAAATGGAAGATGCTGAGGTTGCCTTATTCCTATTAAACTCTGCTGCCGAATCGGCAAAGGATGTTGTTGACGGGTTACGGGCAAAAGGAATTAAAGCCGGTGTAATCAGCCCCAATATCATTCGCCCATTCCCTGCAAAGGAAATTCGGGAAGCACTAAAAAATGTGAAAGCCTTATTAGTTGGTGAACGTGCCGATTCATATGGTGCGCATGGACCAAATTTAACACATGAAGTGAAGTCTGCTCTTCAAGACGACAAAGCCAATCAAACGATTGTCTTAAGCCGCGTGTTCGGACTTGGCGGGAAAGACTTTTATGCTGGTGATGCACAGGAATTTTTCAACTTAACGATGGATGCAATGGAAAAGGGTTATGCTGAGAAGCCATTTGATTACTATGGGCATTTTCCTGGGAACCCGGAAAAGATTCTTAAGCCAGTTATTTCCCCGCAGCATGGGGATGTTTATAAATCTGGATTAATTGAAGTAAAAATGGATGAAGAAACAAATAAATTAAAGGTGAAAATCCCGCCGCTCCGAGCCTTAACAGGTAAACCGAAAAGAATTGCCTCCGGCCATGGAGCCTGCCCAGGCTGTGGAATTTTCGCAGGTCTTGAACTGTTTTTTAAAGGAATTGAAGGCGATATTGTCACGCTTTTCCAAACTGGCTGTGCCTATGTTACGACTACTGCTTATCCGCATAGTTCCCATAAGCAAACAATGATGCACAATTTATTCCAAAACGGGGCAGCTACACTTTCAGGAACAGTTGAAGCCTTTATGGAATTGAAGCGCCGGGGGGAAATTCAAGTATCGGATGATGCCACATTTGTTATGATAACTGGTGACGGCGGAATGGATATTGGAATGGGCTCTGCAATTGGTACAGCCCTTCGCGGCCATAAACTGATTATGCTTGAATATGATAATGAAGGCTACATGAATACGGGTTCGCAAATGTCTTATTCCACTCCTCTTGGCCATATGACAAGCACATCGGGGGTAGGAAAGGCACAGCACGGGAAAGCCTTCCATCATAAGGATACTGCTCAAATCATGGCAGCTACGAATATTCCATATGTATTTACAGGCTCTGAGGCATTCCCGCAAGATTTGATTAAAAAGGGAGCAAAGGCTCAGTGGTATGCACAAAATGTTGGGACTGTTTATGGGAAAATCTTGATTACCTGTCCATTAAATTGGAAATCGGATGACCGGTACGGTACAACCATTGTAGAAGCAGCTGTAAACTCCTGTTTCTTCCCACTTTATGAGGTGGAACAGGGAGTTACCAATATCACCTATAATCCGGAAGAGAAAAACAGACGGATTCCACTTGCTGATTGGCTTAAATATATGGGCAAGACAAAGCACCTTTTAAAAGATGAAAACAAACCAATTTTAGAAGAATTTGAAGCTGAAGTAGAAAAAAGATGGCAGCGGTTAAGAGCCAAGCATGAAAACCCTATGTTATAAGTGAAAAAAGGCAAAGCGCTTAGCGTTCTGCCTTTTTTTAGTAGAAAAGGAGTACTATAAAGGATTTTTGTTCTATAATGTAGAATATATAAACTTATAATATGATGAGTGGAGCTACATTATTGGAAGTCGTGGGGTGCGATACGTGGAAAAGCAGGTTCAGAAAAATAACGCTTTACCTTTAGATGAAGCGGGTAACATACATATAGAAGAAAATAGGAATACCCACGTTGGGATTAGAAATACCCCCAAGTATCCATTTCTTGAAGAATTAAGGAAACTAAAAAAAAGTGAACGGAAGTTTAGAATGATTTTTGAGGATTCGATTGATGGGCTCCTTTTATGGAATGATCAATTTCAGATTGTCGATCTTAATAGCAGTGCAGAAGACATATTTGGTCTTTCTAAAGACCTTTTAATTGGTAAGAATCTTTTTGGATTATTCAGTGAAACTAAGATCAAACCAGAAATCATCAAACATGTTGAACAGGCAATGGATAAGGGGAAGCATTCTTCGACGATTATCATTGAATCAGAAGAAGGCCAAAAAAGATATTTTGACTATTCATCAAAACACGAGATTGTTGAGGGCTTAAATCTTACGGTTATTAAAGATATTACCGAAAAGATAGAAATACAGGAGCAGCTTCGGAAATCCGATACGTTAAACGTAATTGGAGAGCTTGCTGCTGGGATTGCACATGAAATTCGTAATCCAATGACGGCCTTAAAGGGGTTTATTCAATTACTTGAAGGCAGTATTAAATTAGAACATGAAATGTATTACCAAGTTATAACGTCAGAATTACAGCGTATCGATTCAATTATTAATGAGTTTTTAATTTTAGCAAAGCCGCAGGCAAAACGGTTTCAGGAAAAAGATATTAAACAAATAATGAAGGAAACGGTTGACCTTCTGAACGCTCAAGCAGTCTTGCATAATGTACAATTTATTACAAGCTTTGAGAACAAGCTTCCGCTTATTTTTTGTGAACCGAATCAATTAAAAAAGGTTTTTATTAATATTATCAAAAATGCGATAGAAGTAATGCCGGATGGCGGTAATATCTTAATTAAAATCAACCAAACAGAAAATAACCAAATTCGGATTTCGATCTGCGATGAAGGGATGGGGATTCCGGAAGAAAAAATAAAAAAACTAGGTGAACCTTTTTATACGACTAAGGAACGGGGAACCGGCCTAGGTTTAATGGTAAGTTACCGGATTATTGAAGAACATCAGGGAACCGTTCAAATTGAAAGTGAAATAGGGAAGGGAACCACTTTTACCATTATCCTTCCACTTTTAGCAAATTCAAAATGAAAAGCAATCCAGGCGGATTGCTTTTTCTATTTTATCGTTTCTTTTATAGCAGTGATGAATTCAGTCAACCCATTTATTTCCTTCCGCTGTTTTATGAGTAATGTCCCTAATTCCAATGATTTTCTTTTTGCGGTTAATCTGACGTTTTCATCTTCAATACGGTCCAAATCAGCTACATGGGCAAGGCCAATTGTTCTTCTAATCAATTCACAGCCTGCAAATCCAAGGGCATCCTCAAAGTATTTTGAGACAACGTGGTTCAAAAATAATTGGGTATTTACTAATTTCTCTTTATTTTCTACTTCCCAAAGGCGGCTGAATTCTTTATGAAAAACATTCCAGACCGTTTCGACATGGTTAATAAAGATATTGCGGTTATCATTGTTAACAATGACTTGGAACAGTAGATTTGCAAATACCTGCCCTATATCAAAACCAGCAGGACCATAATAAGCAAATTCCGGATCAATCACTTTTGTCACGGAGTTATTTGCGAACATACTTCCCGTGTGCAAGTCACCATGAAGAAGAACTTCTGCTTCTGTTAAAAAACTTTTTTTCAACACGGAAACATGAAAGATTAAATCTTCGTCATTCCAAAGGGATTCAACATCCGCTCGCAAACCCTCTTCAAATTCATTCGTTTCAGCCTCATAATAAGGATCCGTAAAAATAAGGTCTTCTGTTATATTGCATAGTTCCGGATTAATAAATTTTTGTACCTGCTCCTTTTTTACCGCAGGTCCTAACCCATAATCGGAGGTATAAAATAATGTTTTCGCTAGATATTCACCAAGATGCTGTGAAATTAAAGGATAGGTTTCCCCATTGATAAATCCTGTTCTTGCAATGGAAAGATGGGAAAGGTCCTCCATCACAGTTACGGCTAATAAATCATTGGTATAATAAACTTCCGGAACGTAGGCTGGTGCTAGATGACCAAATATTTTTAAAGCATCGGCTTCTATTTTTGCTCTTTTAACGGTCAACGGCCAGCTTTCTCCAACAACTTTCGCATAAGGTAGCGCTTGCTTAATAATAATACTTTTACTGCTTTTTTGCTCTACGAGATGAAAAACTAAGTTTAAGTTCCCATCCCCAATCTCCTTACAGGTTATTTGAGAATCAGCATCAAATATATTTAGTTCTAATGCTAGCTGGACTGCGGTGGTTTCTGTTAATGGCTGGTATGTTTCTAGATTTAAAATACTCATGATTTATTCCTCCTGTTTATTAGAGGCTTTTTCAAAAGAAAAAAGCCTCTTTCTCATCTGAAAGAGGCTAAAGGACAATTGTTTTTTGTTCTTCGCACCTCTTATCTCTCAGAAAGTAATCTTTCTGTTGGAATTAGCACCGTGCCTTGTGGGAGAATTCCCGGCGCAGCTGCGCCCCATTTTACAATGGAATTACGGTCGGTTGCTGGGCTTCAAAGGGCCAAATCCCTCAGCCAGCTCGTGATAAGAGAAAATCTAATTTTCATTTTTTTCAATATGTTGAAATAATAACAGTCAAATAATAATAGTGTCAATGTTTTTAAAAATTATTTATAATATTCAGGTTTTCTAACTTCGAAAATTGGAATCTGCCGAATTTTTACTTTACAAGCCGTTATAAAAGTAATATCATTACTGACTAGAATTTCAATAATAATTTACTTTTTAAGCAGGTGAGAACATTTGAACACTTTTCCACCATCAAATCTATTAGAAAATCTACCGAAACAATTTTTTGCGTCATTAGTAAAAAAAGTGGGGCAGTACATTAAAGCAGGTCACGATGTTATTAACTTAGGCCAGGGTAACCCTGATCAACCAACCCCAAAACATATTGTTGAGAAGCTAAAAGAAGCCGCCGAGAAACCGATAAATCATAAATATTCACCTTTTCAAGGTTATCCATATTTGAAGCAGGCGGCAGCAGAATTTTATCAAAGGGAATATGGTGTTTCAGTTAACCCCGACAAAGAAATCGCGATTTTATTTGGCGGAAAAGCAGGTCTGGTTGAATTGCCGCTATGCCTGTTAAATCCCGGCGATACCATTCTAGTCCCCGATCCCGGATATCCGGATTATTGGTCCGGGGTAGCCCTAGCACAGGCAAAGATGGTTACAATGCCTTTAAGGGAAAAAAATCATTTTTTACCTGATTATGAGGAATTAACACCAGAAGCTTTAAAAAATGCAAAATTAATGTTTCTTAACTATCCGAATAATCCTACGGGAGCGACCGCAACAGAGGAGTTTTTCACTGAAACCGTTAAGCTAGCAAATGAACATAATTTTTGTGTTGTCCATGATTTTGCTTATGGTGCAATTGGCTTTGACGGGGAAAAACCTCTAAGCTTTTTACAGGTAGAGGGAGCAAAAGAGGTTGGAATCGAAATCTATACATTGTCTAAAACTTATAATATGGCTGGCTGGCGTGTTGGGTTTGCTGTAGGAAATGAAAGAATCATTTCTTCAATTGAGCTTTTGCAGGATCACTTATATGTTAGTCTGTTTGGCGCCGTACAGGAAGCAGCTGCGGAAGCATTAACGGGACCACAGGATTGTGTATGGGAGCAAAACCAGCTGTATGAGCGAAGACGGAATATTTTAATTGATGGACTTCGAACAATTGGCTGGGAGGTAACTGCACCGAAAGGATCCTTTTTTGCCTGGTTAAAGGTTCCCACTGGATTTACCTCTGAGGAATTTGCTAATCTTCTACTTGACCAAGCCCATATTATGGTTGCACCCGGGATTGGCTTTGGCAGCTTTGGTGAAGGGTATGTTCGTGTTGGGTTATTAACAGACGAGGAGAGGCTTAAAGAAGCTGTCAGAAGAATAAGTTCCTTGGAAATTTTCAAAAAATAGTTGACAGATTTTTTTTTCTTGGGATAATCCTTTATAAAGTTAAGCAACGTTTAAAAGTGAATATAACGAATGTTTTCTTATCAAGAGCAGGCGGAGGGACCAGCCCTATGAAGCCCGGCAACCGACTTACCCAAAATGGTAAGCACGGTGCTAAATCTTGCAGCAAAAAGCTGAAAGATGAGAAGATGTTAGTTTTGAATGCTAACCTCTTCTTTTCGAAGAGGTTTTTTATTTAACGAAAGGTAGTTGAACATCTATGACTGAAATCATTGCTACATACCTACTTCATGAGGAAAAAAACCCGAAAAAAAAAGCGGAAGAAATCGCACTAGGATTAACGGTAGGTTCCTGGACAAATCTGCCTGAACTTGAAAAAGATCAATTGCGCAAACATAAGGGCAGGGTGGTGTCCGTTGAAGACTGGCATTCAGAAAAACCGTCAGTTATCCGGATTGCCTACCCAACCGTTAATTTTTCAAATGATTTACCGGCAATTCTAACGACTGTTTTTGGAAAGTTGTCCCTCGATGGGAAAATTAAACTCCTTGATTTAGTGTTTGGCCAAGAAATAAAAATGCAGTTTCCGGGACCTAGATTTGGAATTGAAGGCATTCGTGAAAAGGTAGGTGTCCAAGGGCGTCCCTTGTTAATGAGCATCTTCAAAGGGGTACTGGGAAAAGATCTGGCTTTTTTAGCGGAACAATTGAAACAGCAAGCACTTGGCGGAGTAGACCTGGTAAAGGATGATGAAATTCTTTTTGAAAATGAACTTACACCATTTGAAAAAAGAATTACAGAGGGTAAAAAAGTTCTACAAGCGGTTTACGAAGAGACAGGGCATAGAACCTTGTATGCAGTAAATTTAACGGGCAGAACATCACAGCTTAAGGATAAAGCTAGAAGGGCTGCAGAGCTTGGAGCTGACCTTTTATTATTTAATGTGTTTTCTTATGGCCTTGATGTCCTACAGGAATTAAGGGAGGATGATGGCATTGGATTACCATTGATGGCACATCCTGCGGTAAGTGGTGCGTTAACATCATCATCGCAATATGGACTATCCCATTCTTTATTACTTGGAAAGCTGTTACGCTATGCGGGTGCAGATTTGTCATTATTCCCGTCACCATACGGAACGGTTGCTTTAGATAAACCTCTAGCTTTATCGATAGCAGATGAGCTTACAAAAGAAGATACTTTTAAGACAGCATTTCCTGTCCCTTCTGCTGGAATCCATCCAGGATTGGTTCCACTGTTAATTCGTGATTTTGGTGTAAATTCCATTATCAATGCAGGCGGCGGCGTTCATGGACATCCGGATGGAGCAAAAGGGGGCGGCACAGCTTTCAGGCAGGCAATTGATACCAAATTAAAAGGTGATTCCTTGGTGGAAGGTGCTAAAGTTTATCCGGAGCTTAAAAAGGCTCTTGAATTATGGGGAAATGCGGAGGTTACGGTTTAATGACGAAACCTGTAATTTATTGTGATTTTGACGGGACGGTTACCGAGAGTGACAACATTATTGCCATTATGAAAAGATTTGCACCTCCAGGATGGGAAGCTATCAAGGATCAAATTTTATCCCAGCAAATATCAATCAGTGAAGGGGTAGGAAAATTATTTTCGTTATTGCCAAGTGATTGGAAAGATGAAATTACTGCATTTGCAATTGAAAATGCTAAAATTCGACCGGGTTTCAAAGAATTTGTTGAATTTGCCCGCAGTGAAAAAATTCCATTCTACATAATTAGTGGTGGAATCGACTTTTTTCTTCATCCGATTCTAGAGGAGTTCGGTCCCTTTGATGGAGTTTATTGCAATGGGTCAAATTTTTCCGGTGAAACAATCGAAATTTTATGGCCGCATGAATGTGATAAACTATGCAGCAATCAATGCGGCTGTTGTAAGCCGAGCATTATTCGACAATTAAACATAGAAGAAGATCCTTTCAAAATTGTCATCGGTGACTCTGTTACCGATTTAGAAGCAGCAAAACAGGCGGACTTTGTGCTCGCAAGGGATTTGCTTCAAGAAAAATGTGTTGAATGGGGAATTAATCACCAGGGGTTCAATACGTTCTTTGATTGTATCGAAGAAATAAAAAAAGAATTGGGGTGGATGAGATAAAATGCTAAAGAAAAGATGGTCTGAATTGGCGGATGTTAAAGACGAACTGGCAGAGAGAGATTGGTTTATGGGGACAAGTGGGAACCTTGCGATCAAAGTTAGTGATCATCCACTGCAATTTTTGGTTACAGCAAGCGGCAAGGATAAGCGGAAACGTACGGATGAGGATTTTCTTCTAGTCAATGAATTCGGCCGTGCTGTCGATCAAACTCATTTAAAGCCGTCTGCGGAAACTTTGCTTCATGTGGAAATTTATCAAAAAACAGGTGCCGGATGCAGTCTCCATGTTCATACGATTGATAATAATGTCATTTCTGAAGTGTATGGCGACCAAGGTGAGGTCACGTTTAAAGGCCAGGAGCTTATTAAGGCATTTGATATGTGGGAAGAAGATGCTGTCTTAAAAATTCCGATTATTCATAACTATGCCGATATTCCTACACTTGCTCGTGAATTTTCAGAGCATGTTTCAGGAGATTCCGGTGCTGTTCTAATTCGAAATCATGGGATAACAGTTTGGGGAAAAACCGCCTTTGAAGCCAAGAAGATACTTGAGGCATCAGAATTTCTGTTTCGTTATCAGTTACGACTATTAGAGTATAAACAAAATCAGTTATTTAAAGTGGTATAAATTAAATTATTTATAAGGAGAGAATGAAAATGGCTTATATTACATTCCAAAGTAAAGAAGAACAAATTCATGATCAGCAGGAGGTTGCAGGCTTCCTATCAAGTCAGGAAGTTATTTATGAGCAATGGGATATTTCAAAATTACCTCAAGCTTTAGTTGAAAAATATAACTTAAGTGATGAGGAAAAAGAGGAAATCTTAGCTGTTTTTGCAACTGAAATTGCAGATATTTCGGCAAGAAGAGGCTATAAAGCACAGGATGTAATCTCTTTATCTGATACAACACCAAACCTGGATGTTCTTTTGAAGAACTTTAAACAAGAGCATCATCATACAGATGACGAGGTTCGTTTTATCGTAAGCGGACATGGTGTATTCGTTATCCAAGGAAAAGATGGCGAGTTCTTTGAAGTTCATTTAAATCCAGGAGATTTAATTTCTGTTCCGGAGAATATAAGACACTACTTTACACTTGAAGCAGACCGTAAAGTCGTTGCTGTCCGTATTTTCGTAACGACAGAGGGCTGGGTACCAATTTATGAAAAAGAAGAGGTAAATCAATAAGAGATAATAACGAAGATACGGCCGGCAGATCTGCCGGCCGCTTTTATTTATAATTCTTAAAATCTGCAAATCTAGAAAACTGTGTCGAAAGAACGGAATAATTATAATGTTTTGTCTACTTTTGCGATACGGTTTACTTTTTGACAAATTCTTGTATAATTCATCAAGTAGCCTAATTTAGTGGATTAGAGTGTAAGAGTAAGGAGAAGGATGAAATTGTACAAGCATGGAAGTAGTTGTTCAGAAATGTTAGCAGAAATAAAAGTAAAAAGAGAACTTATGATGGAATGTGCAAATAAAAAAGGCTTTACAAGTGAAGAGACCATCAAATATAGTCAAGAGCTTGATGAATTAATCTACGAGTATCAGAAAGTTGCAGGTCAATCTACTAAAAAACAAGAGGAGGTAAAGCTTTCTTTTAAACAATCAATATTAGTATGGCCGAAGGTGATTGTGGGTTTTTAAAAAGAAAAGATTGGAGTGTGGATGCTGCTGCGATTCTTAAAAAGTTTCGATAATCAATACCATTGCAAGCAAGCCTGTAATAAAGGCATAGGTTGATGTTCTTTCATTACCGTCCCCATGACTTTCCGGAATTAACTCCTTATAGATAATAAACAACATAGCTCCTGCCGCAAATGAAAGTCCATATGGTACAAGCCCTTGAACAAATGCTGTCAAATAAAATCCCATTAATGAAGTAACAATTTCAATCGCACCCGTTAACGTCGCAAGGATGAAGGCCTTAAATTTACCCATCTTTTGATTGATTAGAAATAACGCAACTAGAAGGCCTTCCGGCGCATTTTGAAATCCAATTGCCAGTGCAATTAGATTCCCCGTCTCTCCCGTATTAGAGGCATAACTCACACCTACTGAAAGCCCCTCCGGGATATTATGAAGGGTGATTGCGGAAATGATCAAAAAAGCCTTTTCGTCAAACTGAATCCCGTATTGATTATGGTCAAGTTCAATATGCGGTATTTTCTTTTCTAAAATCGTTAATGTAAAAACTCCGAGAAGCACTCCAATAAAAAGTGAAAGAAACCCCCCGATTTTTAATGCTTCAGGAATAAGTCCTATTGTAGAGGCAGTCATCATAATCCCTGCACTAAAGGCTAATAGGATATCTTTAAAGCGGTGTGTAACGGAATGATGGATAAAAAGAATAATTAATGCACCCGCTCCTGTTGATAACGCAGAAAGAATACTTCCAATCAATACACCAGCCATTTACACTCCAATCCTTTCCCTTTCTTAAAGATAGGCTCTGTTAAGCATAGTTGTTGATTTCCGCTCCAGGCACCAACGGTTCGTGGGCTGTTCGGAGAGCCTCCTCGCCGCTTCGCTCCTGCGGGGTCTCGCCTGTCCCGTACTCCCACAGGACACTGAATTGCTTCCTTGAATCCGCCACGCACGAAGAAAATGCGTTAGCATTTTCGAGGAGCCTTCGTGCCTTCCGCTCCAATCAACGCTGTTCAAAAATCAACATTGTCCTTTAACGCAGCCTAATGATAAGAAATGGAATATTAATAATTTTAGATAACAATGTGATTTTTATCATTGTTTATATCTTAATATTTCATATAGTTATATTAAAGATATTAATAAACTTACATCAGGATTTTCTACATATGCTTCTAGATTTTTACATTCCCTTTCATTCCCACTCAGTTCCGTATTAACCAACATCCAGAAAAGCTCACATGTATTGAAGTCTATTCAAAAGTTCAAGAAAGGTTCATACACTCGCTTTTGAATTTAGACTAAAATTAACAAGTAAGGAAAAAACAGAAAATTAACTTAGTTTAGTACTATGCCTATGTTGCGATTCCTATATCGCAATAAAAGCATTTTCTATCTGAAAGCAATAGCTTTCAATTACCAGATTTTATGGAGGAGGGAAAGTCCTACATGCACATTGTCGTCTGTGTCAAACAAGTACCTGATACAAAAATTATTAAAATTAATCCCAAAACCAACACACTCGACCGCCGCAGTGCACCAGCCATCCTAAACCCTTACGATGCACATGCTGTACAGGAAGCTGTAAAGATTAAAGAGAAAACAGGCGGTACGATTTCTGTGTTATCCATGGGGCCACCTCAAGCAACAGAGGTCATTAAAAAAAGTATTGAAATTGGTGCAGATAGAGGCTATCTAATCTCAGACCGTGCATTTGCAGGGGCGGATACGCTAGCAACGAGTTATGCTTTATCTAAAGCGCTGGAAAGAATCAGCAAGGATTTTCCTGTTGATATGGTTATTTGCGGAAAGCATGCTATTGATGGAGATACCGGGCAGGTTGGTCCCGGGATAGCAAGAAGGATGGATATCCCTCCAGTTACAAATGTAATCGAAGTATCGGAAGTGAATTTAAACGAAAAGACCGTTTTATTAAGAAGAAAGCTATCCAGCGGATATGAATTAATTCAGGCAGAATTGCCATGTCTGCTTACAGTTGAAAAGGAAATTAACGAGATTGAATATGCACCTATGCCAAACATGTTGAAAGCAGCACGATACGAATCAATTGTTTGGACAGTTAGTGATCTGGAAAATGTGGAGCGCACACAGCTTGGTCTAAAGGGTTCCCCTACGGTTGTAGGAAAAATGTTTACCCCCCCAAGGCCGGAAGGTGGAGTGAAACAACTTGAAGGCTCTGCGAATGAGCAAGTGAAACAGCTCATGGGAGTCTTAATGGATAAAAAAGATCTGTTCGCCATCCAGTCATCAAAATAAACCTTTATCTTTTTAACGCAGGGAGGGATTTAAATGAATCTTGAGGAATATCGTGGAGTTTGGGTCTTTATCGAACAAAATGATGGGAAAATCGAAGGGGTTTCTTTAGAGTTGTTAGGTGCCGGCAGAAAATTAGCTGATAAGCTGCAAGTTCCGCTGGGAGGATTTTTACTTGGACAAGGCATTAAATCATTGGCAAACAAAGTTATTGAATATGGAGCAGATGAAATATATATCATTGATCATCCTATATTAAAAGATTATCGCACGGAGTCTTATATGAAGGGTGTAGACATGCTTGCCGAAAAGTATAAGCCTGAAATCATTCTTTATGGTGCGACACCGAATGGAAAAGATTTAGCTAGTGCAGTAGCGACCGATTTAAATACCGGTTTAACCGCAGATACGACAATGCTTGATATCGATTTAGATAACCGGCTATTAGAAGCATGCCGTCCTGCTTTCGGCGGTAATATTATGGCTACAATTCTTTGTAAGAAACATCGGCCGCAAATGGCAACAGTTCGTCCTAAAGTTATGAAAGCAGTGGAGCCGGTTGCAGGCAGAATAGGGAAGGTTATTGAAGAACAAATCACTCTCAAAGAAGAAGATATGCGTACGAAAGTACTACAAATTGTGAATGATGTCACAAAGAAGGCGAATTTAGCGGATGCCCACGTCATTGTATGCGGCGGAAAAGGGATGGGGGACGAAAAAAACTTTCAACTCATTCATGAATTTGCTGAAACAATTGGTGCGAGTGTCGGTGGAACGAGGGATGTTGTTGAAGCTGGCTGGCTTCCGCATTATCTTCAAATTGGTCAGACGGGTGAAACGGTTACACCGAAAATTTTCTTTGCAGTGGCAGTGTCAGGTGCCATCCAGCACGTGGTTGGGATGAAAAACTCAGATACCATAATCGCCATCAATAAGGATCCGAAAGCACCTATTTTCGACGTAGCAACCTATGGAATAGTGGGAGATGCTATGGAAATATTGCCAAAATTAATTGAGCAATTTAAACAGGTTCAGAAGGGCGGTGCAATAAGCTATGTCTGAGAAATTTGATGTAATCATCGTTGGAGCAGGTCCAGCAGGCTCAGCTTGTGCACTGGTTTGCGCAAGAAACGGTTTGAATGTATTGCTTCTTGAAAGAGGAGAATATCCTGGCAGCAAGAATGTTATGGGCGGCGTCTTATTCAGCAAACAATTAAGGGATCTTGTTCCTGAATTTTGGAAGGAAGCCCCACTTGAGCGTCCAGTTGTTGATCATAGGTATTGGGTGTTAGGTGAAGAATCAGCCATTCAAGTAGGGTATAAAGGTATGGAATGGGGTGCAGAACCCTACAATAGTTTTACCGTTCAAAGAGCCAAATTCGACCAATGGTTTGCGAATAAAGCAGTGGAAGCAGGGGCGTTGCTAGTTAATGAAACCGTGGTCACAGAATGTATTGTAGAAAACGGTAAGGTTGTTGGGGTTCGTACAGACCGTCCCGACGGAGAACTATGTGCCGACGTAGTGGTATTAGCCGATGGAGTAAACTCCCTTTTAGCTAAACAGCTAGGCTTCCGGAAAGAACACCCACCGGAACATGTTGCTTTATGTGCCATGGAAGTTATTAATATGCCAAAAGAAAAAATTAACGAACGGTTTAACATTGCGGAAAACCAAGGTGTAGCAATTGAAATTTTTGGTGAATCGACAAAAGGAAATTTTGGTGCAGCATTCCTTTATACGAATCAAGATAGCATAAATATTGGGGTCGGTACAACACTTGCCGCTATGATCAAAGATAAATTAAAGCCATATGATTTATTAGATCAATTAAAAAATCATCCAACGATTAAACCTTTGATTGAAGGTGGGGAATCTGCAGAGTATCTTGCCCACCTAATCCCTGAAGGGGGATACAGGTCAGTACAAAAGGTAGTTGGAAATGGTGTTGTTGTCGTTGGTGATGCAGCATCGCTTGTTAACGCTATGCACGGTGAAGGATCCAACTTGGCTATGTACTCTGGGGAACTAGCAGCACAGACAATTGTTCAAGCGAAAAAACGCGGAGATTTTAGCGAATCCAGCTTAAACCAATACCGCGAAGCTCTTAACAATAGTTTTATCATGAAGGACTTGGATAAATATAAAGATGCACCTCATACATTTGAGTCATATCCACAATATTTTAAAGAATACGCTCCAATGCTAACCAAAGCAATGGGTAAATTCTTTACTGTTGATGGTACACCTAAACGTGATAAACAAAAACAAATTATGAAGAGTTTTACAGACGGAAGAGGAACTTTCAAAGTGCTTACTGATATTTATCGTGTTTGGAAGGCGGTGAAATAATGTCAACGACAACTCTTGAGGAAAAACAATATCTTCTAAGATTTAAGTGCGACACGAAATCACACTTAACCGTGCTTGATCATGATGTTTGCATGACCAAATGTCCGGATAAACTTTGCACAGTATTTTGCCCGGCCGAGGTTTATAAATGGGAAGGAACACGGATGCAGGTAGGCTTTGAAGGATGCCATGAATGTGGAAGCTGCCGGATTGGCTGCCCACAGGAAAACATTAAATGGGAATATCCAAAAGGCGGACACGGGATTGTGTTTAGGTTAGCTTAAAACCGTGAGCATTTTGTGAGCAAATGTGAACATACAGTAATCGAGGATACCAGATTTGTTAGCTTTGATAAAAAGAATTGTTGTGCATTCTTCTGTGATAGTGAGGCAGAACCTGGAGTCATTGTTGTAGATTGTAGACAAATTGTAGGATTCCGTTTTGAAGCTGAAGATTAATAGGATATAAAAAATAGGGACGATGCTATTTAGTGAGCATCGTCTTTTTGTTTATCCTCTTCATCTATAAGTATTAGTAAATCGCTTAATTCAATTTCTAAGACAAAACATACTTTACCTAATGTGTCCCGTTGATAGCTTTTCCGGTGCTTTTTACTATTTATTCATACTACCTTTTTCTCGTACAGGTGCCTGTAAAGGGACAGCTGGTGCTAATATTTGTGCACCTGGTGCTACTGGTGGATGTATTTGATACCATTCAGGCAAAGCAGAGGACCGTTTAATAGGACCAGAACTACCGATTTGCAAAACTGAAGTATTGACCATTTCGGTGATTTTCAAAAAATAATTTTTATTCCTAATCGAGTTTTAAAATTCACATTTATCACCCCTTATGAATATATGCTCAATTGCTAATTTCTATTTATTCTTATTTTCAAGGAATCCATCAAGCAGATCTTCTTCATTTTTTAAATGAATAACGAACCTCCGAAAAGATCTCAAATTGGTTCTTTATTTACAGAAATACCAACACTAATTGTTTAAAAGAGCCAACATGAAAAGAACTCCCTTCGAAGGAGTCCTAATTCATCTATAATTTCTAGGGGTAAATTTATTATACCAATTTTATTTATGTAAAAAAGAGGAAAATACACTAAGGAATGCTAGTTCAATTTATCTAAAATATTTTTTTCTTAAAGAACATATTTGCCAAATCGAGCGGATAAAAGGTCGCTCTTTTTTCTTCTTCAGTAAGGTCGTATTTTGAATCAATACTATATATTATTTATAACTAATTTTACCTTGTTTCTTATAATTTTGAATCAGTTGTTCAAATAGCTCATTATCTGTTGAAATTAAATATTGAGCTTCCCAAAGGCTGCTTCTATCGCAAAACCGTTAATATTTCATGACCTTTGAAAGAAATTCCCCCTTCGTGTTTGGAAGGCGGTGAAATAATGTCAACGACAACTCTTGAGGAAAAACAATATCTTCTAAGATTTAAGTGCGACACGAAATCACACTTAACCATGCTTGATCATGATGTTTGCATGACCAATGTCCGGAAAAACTTTGCACAGTATTTTGCCCGGCAGAGGTTTATAAATTGGAAGGAACACGGATGCAGGTAGGCTTTGAAGGCTGCCATGAATGTGGAAGCAGCCGGATTGGCTGCCCACACGAAAACATTAAATGGGAATATCCAAAAGGCGGACACGGGATTGTGTTTAGGTTAGCTTAAATTAAAAGGTGCTGTTTGCGAGAGCAATAGCACCTTTTTTTATGGCTCTTTTCTTAAACTTTGTTGCTCTTGATAAAATCTGATCCATATAGGGGCCTTTTCGGACAGGCTATGATGGATTCAAGGTAATCGTGTCTGAATCAGGGGGTCATTTGGACAACTTTTTTGAAACCAAGCAAAGGGCAATGTGTCCGAATGGATGCCTTAGGGTGAAAAGTTTACAGATTAAATCTGTTCGAAAAACAACAATCCTTGCGAAAACAGCCTTTTTTATTGAATCTGGTTGCATTTTTTCAAAAAAAATCTTTTATTATCCTTTTGGAAAGCAGAAAAGAAATCAAATTTACCACTATATGTATATTTTTTCACAATGGAGTGCAAAAAAGAGGGGAAAGCAGAAGGATTAACTTTATGAGGTTTAGCTGATTTTCTCTTTAATGGTGGATGGGGAAAGCTCGTCGTTTTCACAAGAAACAATAAATGTTTTGGCCAAATCGATTGCACAGTCCATGGACTGCATAAGATCGGAAGAATAAAAAGGATGATTCCAATTAAAGGAACCCTCATAATTTGATGGATAAATACTTACCTTCCAGTGATAATATCCTGTTGGCTGCTGAATGGTTTCACCTTGGATCCCGACTAACCAATGCGTCGCTTTCAAATCGATTTGTTGAATTCCAGACTCCTTTAAGACCATCATGTCATTTAATCCAATTGGGATTAATGCCTTTTGGTAAAAATCACGATAATTTGGAGTTTGCAGGATAATCAGCCTCCCTTTTGTTTGACTACCTTTATTATATGATGGTTTTTATGTTTTTTTGAGTAAAAATGTTAAAATTTTTTGAAAATTGTATGCGCCTTCACCCAATTGTCAAAATAAAGGATATGCCTATTCAATACAAGGATTAATGTGACCTATATCACAACAATTCTTCCATGTTCCTTTTATACTATAAGAAGTTAAATTTGAAGAGGTGACTTTAATGAGTGGCTGTATGAGTGGTTTTGGCGGTATGCCTCAAGCTGAATTAAGCAAAGGATTAAAACAGTTAAAGGGAGAGCATCCACCATTATTAGACCAATTAGATGAATTATTTAAATTAACAAAGCAAATTGAAGATGAAAAAGATATTGAACAAAATTTTACCGTATTAATTACAAAGGTGAAGGAATTCAAGGCCGAGCTTGATCCTCATTCTGAACGGGAAGAAGGAGTCCTTTTTCCGATGATGGGCGCATATATTGGAACTACTTCCGGCCCCATCGCTGTGATGGAATATGAACATGATCAGGCAAAATCGAAAATAGCTGCATTCCTTGAAAAAGCTGAAAATGACCTGCTTTCCTCTACTGAAAAGAAAAACTTAGCCGATTTAATCAAAAATGCCTATTTCATCTTAACCGAGCATTTCGCTAAAGAAGAAAATGTGTTGTTCCCAATGGCAGAAAGAATACTAACAGATGAAGAAAAAGAAGAGCTGTATAGAAAAATTCAAGAGATTAAATAAAGGATGGGTTCCCCCATCCTTTTTAAAATTATCCTTGATGCCACTCACGCAGCTTTTTGTCAGATGGTAAAAGTAGTGCTGTTAGTCCAAGTAACGGTAATACACCAATTCCAGTTACCATCATTTGTATACCTATTAGGTCTGCAATGTACCCAAGTCCTACCGAGCCAATGGCACCCATTCCAAACGCAAGTCCCACCGTTAAACCCGACATGAGTCCAATTTTTCCTGGAACAAGCTCCTGTGCATAAACAACCGTGACTGAAAAGCTCGTCATCAAGACGAAACCAGTACATAAAAGGAAGATAAAGGCCACGCCTGATGGCACAAACGGAATCAGAATCGAGAAAGGCACTGTTGTGAGCATGGATAAAGCAATGACTGTCTTCTTACCAAACTTGTCGGCGAGCGGCCCTCCAAAAAAAGTTCCAAATGCACCTGCTACTAAAAATGCAAATAAATAAAGCTGGGATTCTTTAATTGTCATAGCATATTGCTTTATGGCAAAAAAAGCATAAAAGTTGGTCATACCCGAAATGTACCAGGATCTTGCAAAGATTAAAAGTAAAATTAGCACGAGTGCCTTTTTAATATCCTTGGATATTCCTGTTTTTGCACCAGCGATTGCTGTTTGTTTCTTCAACCGCGCTGTAGAAACTTTTAATCTTTGATTATACCAACTTGCAATATAAATAAGTAAAATGACGGCAAGTGCTGCAACGATTGTAAACCAGGAAGCACCTATTTGGCCGAGCGGTACTAAGATAAGAGCGGTAATCAGCGGGGCTAATGCCTGACCGGTATTGCCACCAACCTGGTAAATCGATTGAGCAAGCCCTCGGCGGCTACCAGCTGCCATATGAGCAACCCTTGAGCCTTCCGGATGAAATACAGCCGAACCGAGGCCGATAAAAATAACGGATAACACAATAAGACCGAAGTTTGGAGCCATCCCCAAGCCAAGTACTCCGAATAATGTTAGAGTAAGTCCAATGGGTAACGCGAAAGGCATTGGTTTTTTATCCGTAAAAATACCGACAACAGGCTGCATGACGGATGAAACCATGTTTAAAGAAAAGGCAATGATTCCTAGTTGGGTAAAAGATAATCCCATTGATTTTTCCAAAATTGGAAACATCGCGGGCACTACGGATTGAATTGCGTCATTTAATAAATGGCAAAGCCCGATAATAAAAAGAATTTTAAACATCGTTGACTCATTCGCTTTTGGGGCTTTAGCGTTAAGAATTGCTTGTTGGTTCATTGTAGTCTCCTTTTTCAATTTGAACAAATTTTTTCTATTCTAATCTTACAAAATTTTCATTAAAAGTAGAATGAAAAATTTCTAGTTTCGAAATAATTTATTATTGCTTCAGAAGATGGATGAAGCCCAAAACGCATCCAAGGAGCGGTGGAAATGGTCTTCAAAAGGTGGATGAAGCCCAAAACACATCTAAGGAGCGGTGGAAATGGTCTTCAAAAGGTGGATGAAGCCCAAAACGCATCCAAGAAGCGGTGGAAATGGTCTTCAAAAGGTAGATGAAGCCCAAAACGCATCCAAGGAGCGGTGGAAAAGGTCTAGATAAGGTGGATGAAGCCCAAAACGCATCCAAGGAGCGGTGGAAAAGGTCTAGATAAAGTGGATGAAGCCCAAATCGCATCCAAGGAGCAGTGGAAATGGTCTAGATAAGGTGGATGAAGCCCAAAACGCATCCAAGGAGCGGTGGAATAGGTCTAGATAAGGTGGATGAAGCCCAAAACACATCCAAGGAGCAGTGGAAATGGTCTAGATAAGGTGGATGAAGCCCAAAACGCATCCAAGGAGCGGTGGAATAGGTCTAGATAAGGTGGATGAAGCCCAAAACACATCTAAGGAGCGGTGGAAATGGTCTTCAAAAGGTGGATGAAGCCCAAAACACATCTAAGGAGCGGTGGAAATGGTCTTCAAAAGGTGGGTGAAGCCCAAAACGCATCCAAGGAGCGGCGGAAATGGTCTAGATAAGGTGGATGAAGCCCAAAACATATCTAAGGAGCGGCGGAAATGGTCTTCAAAAGGTGGATGAAGCCCAAAACACATCTAAGGAGCGGTGGAAATGGTCTTCAAAAGGTGGATGAAGCCCAAAACGCATCCAAGGAGCGGCGGAAATGGTCTTGATAAGGTGGATGAAGCCCAAAACGCATCCAAGGAGCGGTAGAAATGGTCTTCAAAAGGTGGATGAATCCTAAAACGCATCTAATAAACGAAAGAAATGTCCTTCATTAGGCGATGAAGGACATTTTGTGCAAGAATACGTATTCTATTGTTTTCATTATGTGTTTTTTGCAAGCGGTAAGGTTAATTCTACTTTTGTACCTTTTCCTGCAGCACTCAAAATCTTTATTTTTCCGCCAAAGGATTGAATAATCCTCTTACAGACAACCAAACCAAGTCCAGTTCCCGTTTCTTTTGATGTATAAAAGGGCCGAAAGATTTTATCCAATTCCTCCTTACTCATTCCTTTACCATTATCAATGATTTCCAGTTTGCAAAACTGTGAATCTTTTTGGAGAATTATTTCTAATTTTCCCGAACCTTCCATAGATTCAAACGAATTTTTTGCAATATTTAACACAACCTGTTTAATTTGGTCTTTAACACATTGAACCATTATCGGGTTCGAAGGAATGCCCCAACTACAATCTACATTGCATAAATTTCCCTCCGAAATAATCAACGGTTTCAGCTCTTGCAATGTTTCAACAATATTAACATTATTAGTTAACTGTGCAGTCGGTTTCCCTAGAATTAGAAACTCGCTGACAATCTCATTAATACGGTTTAACTCTGAATCAATCACTTCAAAATAATATTGGTCTTCTGGCGCAGTATATTTTTCACTCAAAAGCTGCATAAGTCCCTTCACACCCGTTAGCGGATTACGGATTTCGTGGGCAGTACTTGCAGCTAAAGTCCCTACTAGTTCTAATTTTTGTACTTCATTTTGTTTCCGTTCTTTAACCGTGTGCTTTTTTAATAGAATGTATTCAATAAGTAAAAATAGCACATGTGTGATAACTAGGATGATAAAAAGTGCTTCACTAAATTCTCCAGCAATCTCTTTTATATTTCGATTTGCAATTTTCACCTTGATATTCCAAGGCAAACGGTCCATTGGCAAGTGAATCCAATTATTTCCATCATTTATCGTTGAATCCTTGACATTTAGTTTTACGATTGGTTTGTTATTACCGTTTACTACAACCAGTTTGGATTTTGGTGTAAGAACCTTCATGAGGTTTTGCATATAATCAATCCGTAAGTGGGCAACAAGTATAGCCATTACGTGATGGTTTTCGTCTAAAACAGGTGTGGCTAATCCTAATATTCGCTGATTATTTTGGGTTATTTCTTGATGATCGGAGATAATCGTATCCTTTGTCTTAATCACATCTTGAATATATTTTTGCCGGGAAAACTCCACTGTGTAGTTTCGTAATTCTGAACCTGTGAGCACTTTCCCATTTTTATCAAGAAGATACAAGCCTCCATACCGTAGATCCTTATCGTGAATTTCTTTCAGTAAGGGCTCCACTTTTTCGGGAGAAGACAAATTCCCTTTAACAGAAAGAGATAGAATTTCTAAACTTGTGGTTGTCTCGCCAATAAACTGATCCCAGCTTTTTTGGTAAATGGATGCGACCCAGCGTGCCTGTTCTTTTCTTTCTTGATTGTGTTCTTTTAGAATGTTAGAAAAATAATATGAGCCTATAATAATAACAGGAAGAACTACTATAATTAGATATAAATAAAAGTTGCTCTTGAAATTTTTCATGTTAGTACCTCAAACATCGATAAGTTGACCAAATCATTATATCATCAGATTTAGTTTTTGAGAAAATATTCCTGCAATAAAAAAAATAGGCAGCTTATTTTTGAATGGGCACGTATCATGTGGTTCGCTTCACCGGTTAAATTGACATATTTTAAAAAGTTTTTTATAATAATTTTGAAATCAAGATAATTTTAAAATTGGAATTTACAGTTTTTAAAAAATAAAGAGGATGAAATTTATATGGAAAATGAAGCTATTTCTCAATCTTTAAAGCTGTTTATTGTTCTTTCAAGAGCGTATAAGGCAATTAATGAGCATGTAAATAAAGGAATTCAAGCAAGTGGTCTTAATCCGACGGAATTTGCAGTCCTTGAGCTTTTATATCACAAAGGTGATCAGCCAATGCAGCAAATTGGCGGTAAAATTCTTCTTGCCAGCGGAAGTATCACCTATGTAGTTGATAAACTAGAACAAAAAGGATTATTAAAACGAATTGCTTGTCCAAAAGATAGAAGGGTTACCTATGCCCAAATTACCGATGATGGAAAAAACTTTATTGAAGGGATTTTCCCTGAACACGCTGAAAGTATTCACAAATTAATGTCAAGTCTAACTGTGGATGAAAAGTCGGAAGCCATTGAATTATTGAAAAAACTCGGCTTACCTGCAGGGAAATTTTAATGCGGCCAATTGGTCGTATTTTTTTTTAACAGGAATATTAATGAGTAGTGTCGAAAACAACAAGAAGGTTAATATAAAGATAAAGGGGTTGTTAAAATGAGCTTTGAAAGCTATACATATCAACGGCCAAACTTAGATGAAATGAAAAAAAACTTTCAATTAGCGATTGACCGTTTTAAAAGTGCATCATCAATTGATGAGCAATCAGCAGCCATGGATGATATCAATAAACTAAGAAATGATCTTGGAACGATGTTCAACCTTTGTTATATTCGTCACTCGGTTGATACAAACGATGAATTTTATAAGGAAGAACAGGATTACATGGATGAAATCCAGCCTGAAATTGAGGGATTGGTGAATCAATATTACCAAGCACTTGTCGACTCTAAGTTTCGCATTGAATTAGAGAGAAAATGGGGGAAACAGCTTTTTGCACTTGCTGAGGGACAACTGAAAACCTTTAAACCGGAAATTGTTCCTTTATTGCAAAAAGAAAATCGCCTTTCCACCGAATATACAAAACTTCTTGCTTCAGCCAAGATTGACTTTGAAGGTGAGGAGAGAACACTTACTCAATTAGAGCCGTTTACACAGGCAACCGATCGTGAGATGAGAAAACGGGCTAGCGTGGCAAAATTTAATTTCTTTGCCGAGAATGAGGCTGAACTGGACCGCATTTATGATGATCTTGTTAAAGTGAGAACAGAAATTGCCCAAAAACTAGGTTATAAAAATTTCGTTGAGCTTGGTTATTATCGGATGATGAGAACAGATTATAATGCCGAAATGGTTGCAAAATTCCGTGCCCAAGTAAAGGATTTCATTGTCCCGATTTCAACAAAACTAAAAACAAGGCAGGCAGAGCGAATTGGCCTTGACCATTTAAAATATTATGATGAGGGATTTGTCTTTAGGACAGGAAATGCCATACCAAAAGGGAGCCCGGAATGGATTATAGACAATGGTCAAAAGATGTATGAGGATCTTTCAGTCGAAACTGGTGCCTTTTTCAAATTCATGCGGGAAAATAATTTGATGGACCTTGTAGCGAAAAAAGGGAAAGCAGGCGGTGGTTATTGTACTTTTATTGAAAATTTTAAAGCACCGTTTATTTTTTCAAACTTTAACGGCACCTCCGGTGATATTGATGTTTTGACACATGAAGCCGGTCATGCCTTCCAAGTTTATTCGAGCCGTCATTTTGAAATTCCTGAATATTACTGGCCAACCTATGAAGCAGCTGAAATTCATTCAATGAGTATGGAATTTTTCACATGGCCGTGGATGGACTTGTTCTTTAAAGAAGATACCGAGAAATATCAATTTGCCCATTTAAGTGATGCTCTCTTATTCTTACCTTATGGTGTATCTGTTGATGAATTCCAGCATTGGGTATATGAAAATCCAGAAGCATCTCCAAAAGAACGGAAGCACCAATGGCGAGAGATTGAAAAGAAATACCTGCCGCATAAGGATTATGATGGAAATCAGTATTTAGAAAATGGCGGCTTTTGGCAGCGTCAAGGGCATATATATAACTCACCTTTTTATTATATTGATTATACACTTGCACAAATTTGTGCCTTCCAGTTCTGGAAAGGCTCTAGAGAGAATCAAGAAGAGGCTTGGAGAGATTATGTGAACCTTTGTAAGCTTGGCGGAAGCATGTCCTTTACCAAGCTTGTGGAAGCCGCAAATTTAATCTCACCATTTCAAGATGGCTGCGTCGAATCGGTGATTGGTGAAATCGAAAAATGGTTGAATTCTGTTGATGATAAAAATTTGTAAAAAGAAAAGCGAAGCCTGATTTATTTATAGGCTTCGCTTTTCTTTTTAAATTATGGCTGTGTTAAAGGACAATGTTGATTTTGAACATCGTTGATTGGAGCGAAGCGACGAGGAGGCTCCCCGAACCGCTTATTCCTGGAGCGGAAATCAACAACCAAGTTTAACAAGAGCCTAAATTATAGAACTGTTGCTGTTTCCGCCGATACTTTGATTTTACCTTCATGAATGATGGCTTCAACCTTTTTTGCATCGGGTTGATCTAGAATAAAGTCAGCCATTTTATCTTCAAGCTGTTCTTGAATAACCCGACGTAATGGGCGGGCACCGAAGGCAGGGTGAAACCCTAGTTCAGCAAGTTTTTCTTTTACTTCAGGTGTTATTGATAATTCAATATTTTGTTCGGTTAATGTTTCTTTTAATTCAGTAAGCATTAAATCAACAATTTTGAGAATATCTTCCTTCTCAAGTGTGTTAAACTCAATAATACTGTCAAAACGGTTTAAAAATTCCGGTTTAAAGAAGCTTCCTAAAGAATCCAAGATGGATGCTTCTTCAATCGCCTCACTTGTTCCAAAACCAACATGAATGGGCTTATAGCCAATACCGGCGTTACTTGTCATGATAATGACGGTATCTTTGAAACTTACCGTTCTTCCCTGGCTGTCAGTGAGACGACCATCTTCAAGAATTTGCAGAAACATATGCTGTACATCAGGATGTGCTTTTTCAATCTCATCCAATAAAATAATGCTGTAAGGGTTTCGACGTACTTTTTCAGTTAATTGACCTGCCTCATCATGACCCACATATCCTGGAGGTGAACCGATTAATTTTGAAACACTGTGTTTTTCCATATATTCACTCATATCCAGACGAATCATTGAATCCTTTGAACCAAATAATTCTTCAGCAAGTGTTTTTGTTAATTCAGTTTTACCGACCCCGGTAGGTCCTACAAAAAGGAAGGAACCAATTGGGCGCTGTTTTGATTTTAAGCCAGCACGGCTTCTTCTAATTGCTTTCGCAACCTTTTCCACCGCTTTTTTCTGTCCAATTACTTTAGATTCTAGATTTTCTTCCAGATGCTTCATTTTAAGCTGCTCATCTTCTTGAAGTTTGCCTACAGGGATACCTGTTTTTTTCTCAATGATTTCTTGGATATGTGCAGCTTCAACAGTTGGTCTTTCGCTATTATAAGCTTGGCTTAACGCTTTTTCCAGCTTGGTTTCCTCGTCTCGAAGCGTTGCTGCTGCCTCATAATTTTCTTTTTTTAATGCAGCCTCTTTTTCAGTTTGAATTTCCTTTAAGCGGTTTTCAAGTTGCTCTGCACTCTTATAATCCGAATTAAGATTCAATTTAGAACCCGCTTCATCAAGCAAGTCAATTGCCTTGTCAGGTAAGAAACGGTCTTGGATATATCGGTGTGATAATTGCACGCATGCATGAATTGCCTCATCTGAATAGGTAACTTCATGATAGTCTTCATATTTCTTTTGAATACCTTTTAAAATCTGGGTGGTTGCTTCTGGTGATGGTTCTTGAACATGAACTGGCTGGAAGCGGCGCTCAAGAGCAGAGTCTTTTTCAATTTGACGGTATTCTTTTAAAGTGGTTGCGCCAACAACCTGTAATTCACCACGTGCAAGTGAAGGTTTTAAGATATTTCCCGCATCCATAGAACCTTCAGCTGAACCAGCTCCAACAAGTAAATGGATTTCGTCAATAAATAAGATAATATTCTTACGTTCTTGTAACTCTGAAATCAATTGCTTAATTCTCTCTTCAAATTGGCCACGAATTCCTGTGTTTGCAACTAATGAAGCAACGTCAAGCAAATAAACTTCTTTATTTTTTAATTTATCCGGTACTTGTCCTTCGGCAATATTTAGAGCAAGGCCCTCAGCGATCGCTGTTTTACCGACACCAGGTTCACCAATTAAGACAGGATTATTTTTATTACGTCTATTTAAAATTTCAATTACACGCTTAATTTCTTCATCACGGCCGATGACTGGGTCAATAAGGCCTGCTTTTGCCATTTGTGTTAAATTACGTCCAAATTGGTCGATAAAACCGCCGCCATTAGAAGGACGTTTTTCATTTTGCATGTTTTGCTGACCATTCATTTGTCTATTTTCAATTGAATTCTTTGAGAAAAAAAGATCTTCAAATGGAAATCCTGAAAAAGCATTCATCGTTGGCCCGATTCCTGCCCCGATTGTATTTTTTCCTTTTGAATAGCATTCATGACAAAGTTTCATTTCTTTTCGCTGTCCATTTATGACGATGTTAAATTGTACAGTTGCATGGTTTTCTTTACACATTTGACATAGCATATTAAAAACCTCCTATAAATACATTATAAGGTGTTTGACTTTGACTAACTTTGACCTTATATCCGTAGTATACTCTGACCTTTTTTGACTTTCAAGGGGTTTGTTTATGGTAATTATTTCTTAAATATTAAAGTTAGCTCGTCTTTGTTTGTCCATCTCTTCATATAGTTAAATAGAGGGGGAGATGATGTGAAGAAAAATTGGTCAGCAGCTTTTCAAATTGCAGCAGTCTACGTTGGGACGGTCGTAGGAGCTGGTTTTGCCACAGGAAGAGAGATCGTTGAATTTTTTTCACGCTTTGGCTTCTTTGGCTTAATAAGTATTTTAATGAGCGGCTACCTCCTTGTTGTTTTAGGTTCCAAATTAATGAGAATAGCGGCTCATATAAATGCAAAATCCTATCAGGAGTTTAATGAATATTTATTTGGGAAGTGGGCAGGTAAAGCCATTAATATCATTATGCTTGTGATGCTTCTTGGTGTAAGTGCCGTGATGCTCGCTGGGGCAGGGGCAGTATTTGAAGAGCAATTGGGCCTTTCGAAAAACTTCGGAGTCCTATTAACCATATTTCTTTCTTTTATTGTCATGATGACTGGTACAAAAGGGCTTTTTGCAGTAAATTCTTTTGTGGTACCCTTAATGATTTGTTTTAGTTTATTGTTAATGGGCTTTTCTGTAAAATTGCCTCATTTCATGGATCAATTTTTATTTATTCCACATGTTGATGATGGCTGGAAAAGCGTGGTGGCTCCCTTTTCCTATACTGCGCTAAATTTAGCCTTGGCACAGGCAGTTTTAGTACCGATTGCCACAGAAGTAAAGGATGATTGGACAATTAAGTGGGGAGGAATACTAGGAGGAGCTGCTTTGACCCTTATACTACTCTCAAGTCATTTTACTTTAATCATGCTTCCAAATCTTGAGAATTATGAAATTCCTATGGCCATAATTATGAAACAAATTGCTCCATTTTTTTATTGGATTTTTGTGATGGTCATTTATGGGGAAATTTTTACTTCGGTAATCGGAAACGTATTTGGTTTAGATCGGCAGCTTAAGCAATATGTATCGGTCTCGACCATCACCTCTATTTCAGGGATTTTTGCCATTTCCTATGTAATTAGTCTTATAAATTATGGGAAATTACTGTCATACCTCTATCCGTTGTTCGGATACATAAGCCTGATATTCTTCATCTTGTTATGGATGAAGCAGTTACCCAATAGAATCAAGTAAATAAGGACTCAATTCTTTGAATGGAAATGATTTGCTCAATTTTCATTCTTTTTCCTATGATAAGGAAAAGGGTTTTTGAAAAAGATAGTAGGTGAAAGGAGTGAATGGTATGAGCAAATCACAGAGGCAGCATGAAAGGGAATGGACTGTTCGAAAACAAGATCAAAATCCGCATGGCAAAGTGAAATCCCTTAAACAGATTTCAAACGAAATAGGAAAACAGCCATAAAATTAAGTTAAATGGGTCTTGTTTAAGTAATTATACAGAGGAAAAAGGCAGCCGATGGCTGCCTTTTTAATGGCTCAAAACAATTTAATAAGCGCTTTCTTTTACAATCTTATAGTTTTTATGATTTACAACCGTACGCTGGTCCAATTCTAAATCACGGTAATTGTCCATGTATGTTAGATCGACTATTACAGAATTTTCATTTACCTTTTCCACTATTCCCTGTAACCCACCACGGAATTCAATGATATTTCCTATTTCTGCTATTTTCATTCAGTCTCTCCCCTTTGCCATACAATCTCATCTATCCCATTTAATTAACAGTTTGCACTACTTTTCCAATTTCGTAAAGGATTTTATTTGACAATTACGTTAATTTTGATAAAAAAATTAATTAACTATAATAGTAGATTTATTGTTTAAAAAAATTCTTAGAATTGAAGGGTATTTCCTCGGAAATTTCGACAAAAAATACTCTTTAATAAAGATTTACGATAAACTACTTTTGGAAAGGTGGTGCATATTGTGAATGGAGATGCTGTAAACGAAATACTGGAACAGTTAAAGGCCGGAACGCTTTCTGAGTATTATGTAAAGCAGGATGATTTTTTGGAATTCCGGCAAATTCTTGTTAAAAGAGAGGATTTTAAACATTTCCGAGGGATTGCTCAGAGGGGTGGAGATGTACTTTATCAATATTTGCAAGAGCCAAGAAGTTAAATTGGGTTCATATACTATTAGGAAAAGATTAAAAATGGAAGGAGGGCAATGATGATTAACCAAAGCATATTACCAGCATCAACGAATATGAAAGAGTTTGAGCGTTTTTTAAAGAGCTCCTTTGAAATCGGGGTTTTTTTAGACATGCATATCGCTCAGTTAAAAAATATAAGTGCACTTGCAAAACAACATGGAAAAAAAATGATTTACCATGTTGACCTCATACATGGGATAAAAAATGATGAATATGCGACGGAATATATATGCCAGGAATATAAGCCTTTTGGTTTAATTTCAACGAAATCTAGTGTGATACTGAAGGCTAAGCAGAAGGGAGTTATTGCGGTTCAGAGAATTTTCCTTCTTGACACTCATGCATTGGAAAAGAGCTATTCATTGATTGAAAAGACACGTCCTGACTTTATTGAGGTTTTACCTGGGGCTATGCCTTGGATGATTACTGAAGTAAAGGAACGCATTGGGATCCTCATTTTTGCAGGCGGACTTATTCGGACACCAGAAGAGGTGCAAAATGCACTGAATGCAGGTGCTACAGCCATTACGACTTCAAAACGGGAGCTTTGGGATACATTTGCAGTCCAAAAATAAAGTTTCAATAGTTTGGAATAAAAAAAGGATTGACAACGCTTTCATTGGTTTATATACTTTAATCAAGTTAATAGAATTGTGACGGAGATAAGGAGATTCACGCGAAAGACCATGGTTTGTGGTTTTTTATGTGTGAATCTCCTTTTTTGTTTTCTGTCAGAATGAACAACATATAATGAAAAAGGAGAGATGAAAATTGACACCATTTATTGGAGAATTAGTAGGAACCATGATTTTGATTGTCCTCGGTGCTGGAATTGGAGCGGGATCTTCGTTAAAAAAATCCTATTCTAATAATGCCGGATGGATTGTAATTACCATAGCGTGGGGACTGGCAGTAACAATGGGAGTTTTTGCAGTAGGATCGGTGAGTGGAGCACATCTGAATCCGGCCGTTACCATTGCGCTTGCACTAAATGGAGACTTCCCGTGGTCCGATGTGCCTGGGTATATTCTTGCCCAAATGATTGGAGCTATTCTCGGTGCAGCCCTAGTTTATTTACATTATCTGCCTCACTGGAAAGTAACAGATGACCCAGGAACAAAGCTAGGCGTTTTTGCGACAAGCCCGGCAATCTCGCATACATTTTCAAATCTAATTAGTGAAATTTTTGGTACATTTGTTCTTGTACTTGGTTTATTATTTATTGGAGCTAACAAGTTTACAGAAGGATTAAATCCACTGGCGGTTGGACTATTGATTGTCGTGATTGGAATGTCATTGGGTGGAACCACTGGATATGCAATTAATCCTGCTCGTGACCTTGGGCCGCGGATTGCCCACTTCCTACTGCCGATTCCGGGTAAAGGGAGCTCTAACTGGGGCTATTCATGGATTCCGGTTGTAGGGCCGCTGTTAGGCGGCAGCCTTGGAGCCGTAATCTATAAAGCTATATTTTTAGGGAAAGCTACCGGAGCCCTATGGGGAGTTATAGGACTTAATCTAATCGTACTATTCCTTGCATTTTTTGCAGGAAAAAAACAGAATATGAACAAGAATTTAAGAAGAAAAGCAGCTTGATATAAAATCAAAATTGGAGGGCGTAACCATGGAAAAGTATATTCTATCATTAGATCAGGGAACAACCAGTTCACGAGCAATTTTGTTTAATCAAAACGGGGAAATTGTTCATAGTGCTCAAAGGGAATTTACGCAATATTTTCCAAAGCCGGGTTGGGTTGAACATAATGCCAACGAAATATGGGGTTCTATCTTGTCTGTCATTGCTGAAGTTTTATCTGAAACAGGAGTTAAGCCAGAACAAGTTGCTGGAATTGGAATTACCAATCAGCGCGAAACGGCTGTAGTTTGGGATAAAGAAACCGGAGAACCCGTTTATCATGCAATTGTTTGGCAATCCAGACAAACGAGTGAAATTTGTGAGGAATTAAAAGAGAAAGGTTACGGTCAGCTATTTCGTGAAAAAACAGGTTTGTTAATTGATGCCTACTTCTCAGGGACTAAAGTAAAGTGGATTCTTGATCATGTTCCTGGGGCACGTGTAAGGGCTCTCCAAGGTAAGCTTCTATTTGGTACAATTGATACATGGTTGATTTGGAAGCTTTCAGGGGGAAAGGCGCATGTAACCGATTACTCCAATGCATCCCGTACTCTAATGTTTAATATCCATGACTTAAAATGGGATGAGGAATTACTTGGAATTTTAGGTATTCCTAAATCGATGCTTCCTGATGTTCGGCCATCCTCAGAAATCTATGCTAATACAGTAGATTATCATTTCTTTGGCAAGGAAGTGCCAATTGCCGGAGTTGCTGGCGACCAGCAGGCGGCATTATTTGGCCAGGCATGTTTTGAAAAGGGTATGGCAAAAAATACGTATGGTACGGGCTGCTTTATGCTCATGAATACTGGAGAAAAAGCAGTAAAGTCTGAACATGGATTATTGACAACGATCGCATGGGGATTAAATGGAAAAGTAGAGTACGCTCTAGAAGGAAGTATTTTTGTAGCGGGTTCAGCAATTCAATGGCTTCGCGATGGTTTAAGAATGATTAAGGATGCTAAAGATAGCGAAACATATGCAGCAAAGGTTGAATCTACAGATGGGGTTTATATTGTACCAGCATTTGTCGGGCTTGGAACACCTTATTGGGATAGTGATGTCCGAGGTGCTGTCTTTGGATTAACACGTGGAACAACAAAGGAACAATTTATTCGTGCCACACTTGAGTCGCTTGCTTATCAAACAAAGGATGTGTTATCGGCGATGGAAGCCGATTCAGGCATTCAATTGAAAACACTGCGTGTTGACGGTGGTGCGGTTAAAAATAATCTCCTAATGGATTTCCAAAGTGACCTTTTAAATGTTCCTGTTGAAAGACCTGTGGTAAATGAAACAACAGCCCTTGGAGCCGCTTATTTAGCGGGACTTGCAGTTGGGTTCTGGAAGAGTCAGGAAGAAATCTCGAAGCAATGGGCAATCAGCCGGAAGTTTGATCCGAAAATGAACGAAGAGGACCGTAAACTTCTGTACGCTGGCTGGAAAAAAGCCGTAAATGCGGCAATGGCATTTAAATAAACTATTCTGTTTCGTAAATATATGGTATAATAATACACAAGTTAATATATTGGCAGGAGAATTTGGAGAGACCACAAAAACATTACCATTTGGTAATGACTTTTGTGGTCTCTTTTTATTTCCCCTTAAAAATATCTAAGCATATACTAATAAGGCTTCTTAATCGGGAGGAAAAAATAATGAAATTTTCGAATTTAAATCGTAAAGAAATTGTATCGAAATTAAAGGAAAAGAAGTTTGATGTTTTAGTTATTGGTGGTGGAATTACCGGAGCCGGTATCGCCCTTGATGCGTCTTCAAGAGGAATGATTACCGCACTGGTCGAAATGCAAGATTTTGCGGCAGGTACATCAAGCCGGTCTACAAAATTAGTGCATGGAGGATTAAGATATTTAAAACAATTTGAAGTGAAAATGGTCGCAGAAGTAGGGAAAGAACGTGCGATTGTCTATGAAAACGGCCCGCATGTCACTACTCCAGAGTGGATGCTCCTGCCAATGCATAAAGGCGGAACATTTGGACCATTCTCTACTTCTATTGGTTTACGTGTTTATGATTTCTTAGCAGGAGTAAAAAAATCAGAACGAAGAATGATGTTATCTGCACAGCAAACCCTTGCAAAAGAGCCGCTCGTTAAAAAAGAGGGTCTAAAAGGCGGGGGGTATTACGTAGAATATCGTACTGATGATGCAAGACTAACGATTGAGGTAATGAAAGCGGCGATTGAAAAGGGTGCAACTGCTTGCAATTATTCAAAAGTTACAAATCTTATCTATGAAAATGGAATCGTTGTCGGTGTAATGGTCCAAGACCCGTTTACAGGTGAAAAATATCAGGTCCGTGCCAAAAAAATTGTCAATGCAGCGGGTCCATGGGTAGATCAAATACGGGAAATGGACCATTCGAAGAAGGGAAAAGTTCTTCAGTTGACAAAAGGTGTCCATCTCGTAATTGATCAGTCTCGTTTCCCTTTAAAGCAAGCCATTTATTTCGATACGCCAGATGGTCGAATGGTATTTGCAATCCCTCGAGATGGAAAGGCTTATGTGGGTACAACGGATACCTTTTATGATCAGGATAAAGCTCATCCTTATATGACATCAGCTGACCGCAGCTATATCATTAAGGCGATTAATTATATGTTTCCTGATGTGAAAATAACCGAGAAGGATATTGAGTCCAACTGGGCAGGAGTTAGACCACTTATATATGAAGAAGGAAAAAAGGCATCGGAAATTTCTCGTAAGGATGAAATTTGGGAATCCAAAACAGGTCTTATTACAATTGCTGGAGGAAAATTAACGGGATATCGGAAAATGGCGGAAACGATTGTGGATTTACTTGCAGCGAAATTTAATGATGAAGAGGGGACGAACTACCCGGCTTGTATGACGAAGGATATGCCAATTTCCGGCGGCGATGTTGGTGGTTCTATCCATTTTTCAGACTATGTTAGTAGAAAGGTAAAAGTTGGTCTCGAAGTGGGTTTAACGAATGAAGAGGCAGAACAATTAGCAAAAATCTATGGCTCAAATATTGAAGACGTTTTTGAACTTCTTAATACGAATAAAAATGATGCAGCTCGATATGAATTGCCACTCACATTATTTGCTATGTTAATTTATTCGATTCACTATGAGATGGCAGCAACTCCAATTGATTTCTTTAATCGCCGAACAGGTGCGATATTGTTCAATATTCAACTTGTACAAAAATGGAAGAACCAGGTTTTAGCTTATATGGCTGATCAATTTGGATGGAACGAGCAAGAAAAGCAAAAATATACCAATGAATTGGAAGAAGCCCTAATACATGCAGTAATACCAATTGATGAACAGAATAATGAATTTCCTAAGGCAGTAGGCGGAAATTAATAGATGATAGGCCGTAAATTTTTTGCGGCCTTTCTTTATTTTTGTGAGCTTTACTACTGTTCAAGTGAGTAAGAAAATGATATTCTATCCTTTGTATTATTTTTCACAATCTATGCCTTTTATTTAAAACATAATTGTGTCATTTTAGGGAAAAAATAATATTGATTGTATTGCTTTATTTATTAATCAATTAACGGTTTAGTTGACTAAAATGAACAAATTGTTTAGATTTATTAGGCAGGTAATAAATTTAAATTTATTATATTAATTGACATTAAAGGAGTTTGATTTACATGGCAGAAAAACAATTTAAAGTAACAGCTGAAACAGGTATTCACGCAAGACCGGCAACCTTGTTAGTACAAGCAGCTAGTAAATTCAATTCTGAAATCAATTTAGAATATAAAGGGAAAAAGGTTAATTTAAAATCGATTATGGGTGTAATGTCTTTAGGAATTGGTCAAGGAGCAGACATCGTGATTTCTGCTGAAGGAAACGATTCTGAAGAAGCTTTATCAAGCATTGAAGAAACACTGAAAAAAGAAGGTTTGGCTGAATAATGAGTTTTTTACATGGTATTGCTGCATCAAACGGTATCGCAATTGCAAAAGCTTACCGTCTTGTAGAACCTGATTTATCCTTTGAAAAGAAAACCATTGATGACACGAATTCAGAGGTAAAAAGATTTCGAATGGCAATGGAAAAATCTACGTCTGAGCTTGAAGTCATTCGCGACCGGGCAAAGGTAGAACTTGGGGAAGATAAGGCAGCCATTTTTGAAGCACATCTTCTTGTTCTAAGTGACCCTGAATTGACAGGACCGATTGAAGATAAAATTCAATCTGAAAAAATCAATGCTGAGTTTGCCTTAAAAGAAACGGCAGATATGTTTATAACAATGTTCGAACAAATGGATAACGAGTATATGAAGGAGCGGGCTGCAGATATTCGTGATGTGACGAAACGTGTTCTTTGCCATTTACTTGGTGTTCAATTGGTAAACCCAAGCATGATTGCCGAAGAAGTTATTATCGTGGCCGAGGATTTAACTCCCTCCGATACCGCTCAATTAAATCGTAAATTTGTAAAGGGCTTTACCACAAATATTGGCGGCCGTACCTCCCACTCAGCGATTATGGCAAGATCATTGGAAATTCCTGCAGTAGTTGGAACCAAAGCAGCTACAGTTGAAATTAATAATGGTGATATGGTCATTGTGGATGGACTTAAAGGTGAAGTACATATTAATCCGACACCTGAGCTAGTGGAACAATACCGTAAAATCCATAACGAATTTGAGGCACAAAAAGCTGAATGGGCAAAATTAGTTAATGAAAAAACTGTTTCTGCAGATGGTCACCATGTTGAATTAGCCGCCAATATCGGAACTCCGAATGATTTAAAAGGAGTTATGGATAATGGTGGTGAAGGAATTGGTCTATATCGAACCGAATTCCTTTACATGGGCAGAGATCAGCTTCCCACCGAGGAAGAACAGTTCGAATCCTATAAAGCCGTCTTAGAAGGAATGAATGGCAAGCCAGTGGTCGTTAGGACTTTAGACATTGGTGGCGATAAAGAATTACCATATTTGGAATTACCAAAAGAATTGAACCCATTCTTAGGTTTCCGTGCGATTCGTTTATGCCTGGAAGAGCAGGAAATTTTCCGAACCCAATTGCGTGCACTGCTGCGGGCAAGCAGTTATGGTAATTTAAAAATTATGTTCCCAATGATTGCAACCCTTGATGAGTTTCGCCAAGCAAAGGCAATCCTGGAAGAAGAAAAAGCGAAGCTTCAAAGCGAAGGGCAAACCGTTAGTGAAAAGATTGAGCTTGGAATCATGGTTGAAATTCCTTCAACTGCGGTTTTAGCTGACCAATTTGCCAAAGAAGTTGATTTCTTCAGTATTGGGACAAATGACCTCATTCAATATACAATGGCAGCTGACCGTATGAATCAGCGTGTATCCTATCTTTATCAGCCATATAGCCCATCTATTTTAAGATTGGTCAAAATGGTTATTGATGCTTCACATGCAGAAGGAAAATGGACAGGCATGTGTGGTGAAATGGCAGGAGATGAAACAGCAATTCCAGTTCTTCTAGGACTTGGTCTTGATGAATTTTCAATGAGTGCAACATCCATTTTAAAAGCCCGTTCATTAATTCGGAACCTCAAAAAATCCGATATGGAAAGTCTTGCGCAAAAGGTATTAAATATGCAAACAACTGACCAAGTAATCGAGGCTGTAACAGCAGCAACAAAATAATATACCTTAAAACCGGCTGAGAAATCAGTCGGTTTTTTTTGTGAAAAAAGAAGGGATTTTTAGACTAGTATGGAATTATAATATAGTAAGAAAGACTTATTAATCCTAAAAGTTGATAGGTCAATCGTACAATGTGCAGGAGCATGCAGGGGGTGAAAGGAATTATGGAACAGAAACCGTTACATTATGATGGTAGTTTACAACTAGACTCTTCACTAACTGAGTCAGTGGTTAATGAACCATTCCAAATGACCGATGAAATGAGAGTAAGTATTGGTCGTAACCCATACTCAGTTGATACAAATGAATAAGAGGCTGTTTTTGAGGATTTGTCTAAATGACAAATCCTTTTTATATGGGTTACTTTAAAGCAGAAATGTTGACCGAACCATTTTTTTTATTTAAAATTACCTCGAATTGAAAATATATTAATTAAAAGTTTGTGAAAAAGTTTGGTTAATTTCTATATTTTTGATTTAAACTAAAATGTCAACATACACGAACAGAAAGGTGATGGAAGAATGGCAAAAGTATTATATATAACTGCACACCCACATAATGAAACACAATCCTACAGTATGGCCGTAGGGAAAGCGTTTATCGATACGTATAAAGAAGTAAATCCGGGAGATGAAGTGGTTCATTTAGATTTATATAAAGAGAATATCCCCCATATAGATGCAGACGTTTTTAGCGGATGGGGAAAGCTTCGCTCTGGACAAGAGTTTGATCAGCTATCTGCAGAAGAAAAGGCCAAGGTTAGCCGGCTGAATGAATTAAACGAACAATTTATTGCGGCAGATAAATATGTTTTCGTTACACCGTTATGGAACTTTTCATTTCCTCCAGTAATGAAGGCATACCTTGATTCTGTCGCAGTTGCAGGAAAAACATTTAAATACACGGAAAAAGGTCCGATTGGACTTTTGACTGATAAAAAAGCACTGCATATCCAAGCACGCGGTGGGTTCTATTCAGAAGGACCTGCAGCCCAAATGGAAATGGGCCACCGGTATATTAGTATTATGATGAGTTTCTTCGGTGTTCCAGCCTTAGAAGGACTCTTCGTTGAGGGGCATAATGCAATGCCTGATAAAGCACAGGAAATCAAAGAAAATGCCATTGCTCGTGCGAAGGATCTTGCGCATACGTTTTAAAGCAGTAATAAATTTTGGGAGACAGATTAACTCTGTTTCCTTTTTTTCTTGTAAGATTAAAGAAGAAAAACAAAGGGAGGAAATAAGGATGGAATTAAATCTAAAGGGTAAAACAGCGATTATCGCTGCCTCCAGCCAGGGGCTCGGTTTTGCGATTGCGGAAAGACTCGTAAGGGAAGGCGCAAATGTCATGATTTCAGGCCGGGATGAGGAGAAACTGAAACAAAAAGCAGCTTTGCTTGAAGCAATTGATCTTGGAAAAGTCAGCTACCATAGAACCGATGTAACAAATCCTCAGGAAATTAAGCAGCTTGTTCAAGTGACAATTGAAATCTTTGGTGAAATCCATCTGCTTGTAAATAATGCCGGCGGTCCGCCTGCAGCTGCTTTTGAAGATCTATCCGATAATGAATGGCAGAATGCATTTGAATTAAATCTATTATCCTATGTAAGGCTAATCCGCGAAAGCTTGCCTTACATAAAAAAACAAGGAGGAAAAATCCTTAATATCGCTTCTTCTTCTATAAAAGAACCGATTCCTGGATTAATTTTATCAAACACATTTCGAACTGGAATTGTCGGGCTTTCAAAAACACTCGCTTCTGAATTAGCACCATACAATATTTTAATTAATACAATTGCCCCTGGAAGGATTGCAACAGATCGAGTAAAACATTTAGACCAAGTCAATGCAGATAAGCAAGGTGTTGACCGAGAAGTTATTGAAGAGAAATCAAAAGCGGCAATTCCTCTAAAAAGATATGGGAAACCTGAAGAATTTGCCAATGTCGCTGCGTTCCTTTTATCGGATGCAAATACCTATATGACAGGAAGTTCGTTCCTTGTTGATGGGGGCATGATTAAAGCGATTTAACTTCCCGCTCCTTTTATTAGCCATTTCTAACGTTTACTTCCAATAATTGATGGTTATGGTAGTAATAAAGGGAGTGTTAGGATGCTGAAAAAATTGCGGATGCTGTTATTATTATCAATTGGAATCCTCAGTACATCTTTTTTAACTGGATGCGGGCTGCAATTTTCTGATGAACTAATTGTCAACCGATTTGCGGATGCCTTATTAACAAAAAATAATGAGCTTCAGTTTCGTTTTCGCATAAATGACCAAATATTAAATGACCGCCAATTATATAAGGTTAAAGTGGCCATCCATGATGATAAACTAGCAGCAGCTATTGGTCAAAGAGAAATTGTATATGGTGAAGAACAGGTCATTAATGGAGAATTTTTAGATGTGGGGCGAAGTGAAAAATATATTTTTATGGACCCTATTCCCTTAAAAAAAGACTTACATATCCATGAATTAGAAAATATGATTGAAAATAAGAATGCTGTATCAATAGAAGTATTCAACAATCAAGAGGTTTTTGGGCGTGCTTACCTAACTAATTTTTCTTCGGAGCTCTAAAGTGAAGATTAACTTTTCGTCAGGGTGGATACAATAAATATGTGCATAAATTTGGAGATTTTAGCGCGGGGACCGGGTCAAGAAAAATGACCTGGTCTTTTTCAATACTTTCAAAGAAATTTAGTGCTAAAATAGAGGTAAAATGAGGAGAGGAAGATAAATTTGTTAACTCCAGAAAATACGGTAATCGGATTTATTGGAATAGGCGTGATGGGAAAAAGTATGGCAAGCCATTTATTAAATGCGGGATTCCCTGTAGTTGTTTATTCGAGAACAAAGGAAAAAGCTACAGACCTTTTGGAAAAAGGTGCGACATGGGCTGGAAATCCCCAAGATGCGGCTGAGAAAGCCCAAGTTATTTTTACGATTGTCGGTTATCCGAAGGACGTGGAGGAAGTTTATTTTGGTGAGGATGGACTAATTGCCCACGCTAAAGCAGGAAGTTATCTAATCGATATGACGACTTCTGCTCCTTCGCTTGCCAAAGAAATATATGAGGCTGCTAAGAAGAAGGGAATCCAGGCCATTGATGCTCCTGTTTCAGGCGGGGATGTCGGAGCGAAAGAAGCAAAGCTATCGATTATGGCTGGCGGTGAGCGGGAAGCTTTTGATGCGGTTCGTCCTATACTCGAACACCTTGGAACGAACATTGTATACCAAGGAGAGGCAGGGGCAGGGCAGCATACAAAAGCATGTAATCAAATTGCGATTGCTTCCAATATGATTGGGGTATGTGAAGCGATCATCTATGCAGAAAAAGCAGGATTGAACCCTGACACTGTACTAAAAAGCATTTCAACTGGGGCTGCTGGGAGTTGGTCTCTAAGTAATCTTGCCCCAAGAATGCTGAATGGAAATTTTGAGCCAGGTTTTTACATAAAGCATTTCATTAAGGATATGAAAATTGCCCTTGATGAAGCAGAACAAATGGGAATGGACGCCCCGGGTCTGTCATTGGCTAAATCCCTTTATGAAAAATTAGCTGCAAAAGGTGAAGAAAACAGCGGAACTCAAGCATTGTATAAATACTGGAAGAACTAAAGGTATCGAATAAATTCCTTCTCTAAATAGAAACTAAAAGAGAATTATTTATAGGAGGAATTGCAAAAATGGCTAAA
The DNA here is from genome assembly GCF_030938565.1 of Bacillus salipaludis. Taxonomy (GTDB): domain Bacteria; phylum Bacillota; class Bacilli; order Bacillales; family Cytobacillaceae; genus Neobacillus; species Neobacillus salipaludis_A. Next base: position 2,126,899 of record NZ_JAVGVR010000001.1, read on the forward strand.
CGGACAAAAAAAAATGATCCCCAGCAAAAAAATAAAAAAGGATTTGATTCATCACAGCTGAATGAAGAATTTGCTCATGAAATGGGTTCAGCTGCAACAAATAAAATCCATAAAGATAAAGCAAAGAAAGAAAAAGCACCAAAGAATAACGGGAAATATAAAGGCCAATAAAAGGAACACCCTCACTCTATTGCAGTGAGGGTGTCCTTTTTAATTCAGCTTTTTTAAATAGTTTTCTACCCCATTTAAACCTTTTTCTAATGTTTCCATTGAACAGGCGAAAGACAAACGGAAATAGCCTTCTCCATATTCTGAAAAAGCACTCCCCGGTACGACAGCTACTTTTTCTTCCTTCACAAGATTAAGGGCAAAATCAAAACTGTTTAACCCTACGGTCTTCGGTATTCGTACGAAAAAATAAAAGGCTCCATCCGGTTTCACAACGCTAAGTCCCATAGCATTTAACCGATCAAATACATACTCTCTTCTTTTCTCATATTCCATTTTCATAGGAAGGGCATCATTCATACCCGCTGTAAGGGCCTCAATCGCTGCTTTTTGGGCAATAGAATTCGCACAGGACACATTATATTGATGAACCTTTAGAATATGTTTGGTCAGTGTCTCTGGTGCAAATAAGAGGCCAATTCTCCAACCTGTCATCGAATGTGATTTGGATAAACCATTTATCACAATTGTTTTTTCTTTTAGGTATGAGGCAATGGACCTATGGGGCTGTTCATAGGTTAGTTCGCTGTATATCTCATCTGCAAGGATAAAGAAATCCTGATTCTTACAGAAGTCAGCAATTTCCCGTAATTCGTCTTCAGAGAGGCTCACCCCTGTAGGGTTGGATGGATAAGGCAAAACAATGCATCGTGTTTTTTCAGTAATGTGAGGTTTAATCATCTCTAACGTAAAGCGGAAATTATTTTCTGTCACATCCACATGTATAGGTGTTGCCCCCATCATTCGAATAATCGGTTCATATCCAGGATAAATGGGACCTGGCAAAATTACCTCCGTTCCTTCTGTTAATATCGTTCGGAACGCTATGTCAATTGCTTCACTGGCCCCCATTGTGACAATTACTTCCGTATCTGGCTGATAATGAAGGCCATATTTCTTTTCCATAAAGGTGCAGGCTGCTTTTCTTAATTCAAGCATACCCGCGTTATGGGTGTAAGATGTATAGTTTTCTTCAATGGCCTGTATTCCAGCTTGTTTTACATGTTCCGGGGTAGGGAAATCTGGTTGTCCAATCGTAAGGGAAATTAAATCTTCAATATGAGAAACCATATTAAAAAATTTTCTAATTCCGGAAATTTCAATATCTTTAACTCTTTGATTGATTAAATGCTCCATAGCTCGTTCATCCTTCCCATTTGTACCTATATGTCTTTAGTCCAGTTTGAATATAGATGGATATGTATCAATATTCTACCATCTAGGGGTGCTTAAGCATATGAAAAGCCGGACTTCTCCGGCCTTAATTCGTATATCTTTCTCCCAGTTTCTTAAAGACAGGTTTTTGATAGGAGCGGCGGTTACCCGGATTGGAGGGAGAATGCTGGATTTCCTTTATTCCTGTATAGGATTGTAATAATGCTTTTGCAATATTAAGTGAAAGATTTGCTTTTGGATTTCTTACTCTTTCATCTAGCTTCCCTAAATGGGGGAGCTCGGCAAAATCTGATTTTGTCGGAGGAATATGGAATGTGTACCTTCCGCACTCAACTAAAACATCAGATTGCTGCTGGCTGTTTTTTGGATGTTCTGAAAAATGAAGTCCTACTTTTTTAGCTTTACCTTCAACAATTAATTTTTTTAATGCTTCATGTTTTAATTTGTATAAAAATTTGGGATTAATAGCTGTTTTTGCATGGCGATTTACAATAAATACAGCCTGAGAGAGGTTTTCGATGGTAAAATTAAGTTTGGTAAGAGGGCGTTTCTGGTCCGGGTTCAAAATAAGTACTCCTTTCTGTAGTTCAAAAGCATCTTTATTATACACATTTTTTAATTGAAAAATAAGGGGTAGGACAATTGATATCAATAAAAAAGAAATAATCCCAGCCAAAATTTCCAATAATATTTAATATAGGTTTAACTTTCACAGCATAAAGCTAAAATAATAGAAAATTTTACCGGAATAATGAATAAATTCGATATTTTCACTTATTTAGATTGTAAAATAGAAATACACAAATGTAAAAACATTATTGTAAAAATATGCGAACTTTTTATGTCTAAAGGATGATAAAATGGAGCAGTCAATCAACCTACTATCTTCAAAATTTAGTGCGGACAAAGTAAGTGAATCATCATTAAACTATTTAAAACAATTCCCAATCGATGTTTTAAAAATTGACCAATCCTTCATTAAGGAAATCCCTAAAAACGAAAAGGATATGGCTATTACAACCACGGTTATTCACCTTGGAAAAAGTTTAGGATTAGAGGTCATAGCTGAAGGTGTAGAGAATCAAAATCAGGTAGAATTTTTAGCAGAAGCGAAATGTCATAAAATACAAGGGTATTATTATTCAAAACCACTGCCCGCATTAGAAATTGAGGAAAGATATCTAGTTAAGAAAAAATAAAAAAGTTTTCAATAAATAAAAATCCTTATCTCCATTAAAAATAGATAAGGACTTTTTTATATAGCTTTTTCATATCTTAGTGTGAAAATGGTTAGTTCTGGCTTGGCCATAAAACGAAAAGGGAGACGTGTTGTTCCAATTCCTCTATTAACATATAAAGTAAGATTCCCAATTGAATACAGTCCCTCAGTGTAAATTTGGGCAAAAGGCGGGGTAACAAGTGCCCCTAAAAACGGAATTTTCACTTGACCTCCATGACTATGTCCGCTGATCTGCCATTGTATTGGGTACTGTGATGCGGTATCCGCAAGGTCGGGAGCATGTGATAATAAAATTTTAAACCTATTGTTGGGTATATGACTTGAAGCTAAGGCGATATTGGGTTTTCCTAACATCGCATCATCTACTCCAATTAAATAGATGCTCGTACCATCTTCTAGTTTAATGGATTTAGATTCATTTAATAAGACTGTAAAATTTCCTGCCTCCATAATATTCCGATAAATGTCAGTGCCATAACCCCCATGATCATGGTTGCCAAAAATACAGAACTTTCCAAGTGGAGCATTTAACTGCTTCAAGAGTGGAATAATTTGATTCATCTTATTATATCGATTCGGTTCATCCATTAAATCTCCTGTAAAAAGAATGAGATCAGGATTGAGGTTATTAATTTTTGTCATTAGTTTTTTTAGCTGATGGAGATTATATTGAAAGCCCAAGTGGGTGTCACTAAATTGAATAATCCTTTTTCCGTCAAAGCTTTTTGGGATTAAGGGATGTTTGATTTCCAGGTTATTAGCGTCTAGCAGGGAAGGTTCAATCCGGTTGGCATAAAAATATCCTCCTGAACTAAGGCCGAAGATTGTGAGGAATGCACCGAATGAACGCTTTAAAAGGAATCTTCTTGTCATTTTTGTTTGCATCTTTTCTTCCATTCCACCTCACTTTTTATTTTTTTAAAATGGCTGTGTTAAACTAGTCAGTTGATTTCCGCTCCAGGCACAAGCGGTTCGCGGGCGGTCCGGGGAGCCTCCTCGCCGTTTATGCTCCTGCGCGGTCTCTCCCCGGCCCGTACTCCCACAGGGTCTTCGTGTCTTCCGCTCCAATCAACATGGTTAAAACATTGTACTTTAACACAGCCTTAAAAATAAACGTCATTTCGTATTTTCTTTAAAATTGGCAAAGAAAGCAAGTGTTTTTAACAAAAAGATCTTTTACGGCTGCTTAATACGTTAATATTCAAAACTTGGACAATTATTCATAAAAAAGAGATACCAAAAATTTGGCATCTCACAATTCATTGCATTTATTTATAACTAACTGCCCGGCAATTCAATGCTTTCCAGGAGGAAATAAATCGATCTTTACCAACTCTTACTTGTTTTCTACCTGATAATGGGTCATTTAAATAGACGAAATTCCTATCGTATCCAACGAGTACCACCGCATGGAGGTCTAAAGGCGTTTTAATGTATTGTTGCCCATGATACCATGACTCCCAGCGGTCTGGAAGCCTATAATCTCCAGTTGTCCAAACAACGACAGGATATCCATCTGAAACATGCTGTAATACCCGTTCAAAAGTCTGATTTGTTAAATTAATTGCCCGACCGGGTAGCTTTTGATTAATTAATTGAACCATTGGACGATCAAAAACTGCATAGCCCGGGGTCTTTCCTGTCATATCACCAACAAATCCTTCTGCGGGATTTCCCCACCTCCGAATATCACCATTCGTTTTTACGAGCGGGTCGGAATCCTTTTTAATCAGGCGGTAGAGCTCCATTTTATCCGTTTTGACACCTGCATATTGGAGAACCATTGTAAGGCTGGTGACTTCACATCCATACCTTAATTCAGGGTTTTGCCTAATTAGAGGTACATTAAGCAGTTGTGAAGCTTTTTTAGGGTTTACATTTGCAGGCTTCGATTGTTTTGCTTGTATTGGTATCATTTCATTTAATACGCCGGTTGAGTTAATATTTTGCATTTTTACCTGATTGTTTCTTTCAATAACAGCGGCTGGGGCCGTTTTTTTTGTTCTATTTGAAAGGGTATCATCATCTAAATTACTGCATCCAAGCAATGGAAGAATGGTGGCCAAAGCAAAAAGCTTCTTCAATACTTCTCCCCCTTTAAATGGACTTGAATTTAGGGTGTGATTGTATCTCTTCTTATATGATGGTATCCTGTTGGAAACGAACGTGAGAAGGCTTTTCTGCGTATTGTATATATTGGTATGGTATAATGAGAAAAATCTTTTTTGGAGGGCAAGTAAATGGATGCATTGGATATCCTAGCGGATCTTGAAAATGTCATTCCTTTTTTTCAACCAATTTTTAGTGCGGAAGAACATAGTGTGGTCGCATATGAAGTATTGGGAAGATATAAGTCAGAAGGGAACATCATTAGCTTAGGACCCTTTTTTCAGGATGATCAGATTCCGGATGAATATAAATTTGAAGTAGACCAAATTGTGGTAAGTAAGGCATTAGAAAAAGCACTTAATTTGGATGATCATGTCAAGATTTTTTTAAATCGAAATGCTGATTTATTAATGTATGGACATGGCGAACCATTTTTACAAGAGCTTTTAGAATTTGAAAAAAGAGGAATTCGATTGAGCAGAATTGTTCTTGAAATATCGGAACAAAATTATACAGGGGATTTCGATCAATTAGATCACTTACTGCAATACTATCGTACGTATGGGATCCAAATTGCGATTGCCAGGATTGATAGTGCAAAAAATTATTTTCAGCGAATTGGAGAAATAGAACCTGATATTTTGAAGGTCAATCTAGAAGCTTTAAAATCAACGTCAACTGGAACGAATTTTAATGACGTATTATTTACTCTGTCATTATTGGCCCGGAAAATCGGGGCAACATTATTGTTTGAAAATATTGAAATGAGTTATCAGCTCCAATTTGCCTGGAAAAATGGGGGAAGATACTATCAAGGATATTATCTCCATCCGCCAGAGGCAGAATTTATTCAAGGGGATATGTTAAAAGAACGACTAAAAGAGAAATTCCACGACTTTATTTCATATGAAAAAAGAAAATTAGAAGCGGTATATACGACCGCCGAGTTTTTTCAAATTAAAGTTCAGGAAATTGTTATAAAAAACAGGAAGACAAGTTATGAGGATTTATTTCAAGCTTTGATAAAAGAATTGGATCAAATCGCCTTCAGAATGTATGTATGTGATGAAGATGGCTTTCAAAAATCGGTTAATATCTTTAAAGAAAAAAATGACTGGATAACTCAAGCACAGTATCTTAATAAAAACTGGAGCTGGCGTCCTTATTTTTTAGAAAATATTATCAAAATGCGTAATGAGCGAAAAGGAATCTTGTCAGATTTATACAGTGATATTGAAACAGGTGAAACGATTCGAACTTTTTCTTTTCCCATGAATGGCGAAGAATATTTGTTTATCGACATATCTTATCAATATTTATTTGAGCATGAGCAGCTTTTATAATGTGACTTAATGCACCCTTTAATAAAAAAATTTTTCCTTTCCTCCAATTTTGCTTGGACAAATGCCGTTCCTTATTTTATTCTTTTAATATTGGCATATAAAAACTTGGTAGTTAAAATTAAACCATAATCCGTTTGGATAGAAACATGTCAAAAGAGAAACATAAATGTAGGAAGTTTGTTTGTGTTTGAAAGGAGATAGGCAAATGTCACAGCTTCAAGGTATATTAACTCGATTAAAAAACCTTCAGGAACAATCGGGGGGTGGAGAACCTGCACAACGTTATTTCGAGGTAAATGGCGAGCGCAAGTGTCAGGTAACGTTTCATCCTAAGACAGAAACATTTGAATTAGAAGTATACAATGAGAAGGAAAAACCAAAACGGTATCAATTTGATAATATTGATATGATTACAATTGAAATTTTTGATTTGATTCAATAAGGGACCTTCGGGTTCCTTTCTTTTTCGGTTTTGAACATGTAAAAACCGTACAGTATCAAAGGAACTATGGTAAAATAAAGAGGAATCAAACAAAAAATTTGAGGGGTTCGGCTCATGATAAGTCTTCACAGTGGGGAATTTTTAGAATTAAGTATAAAAGATTTTATGATCCCTTCCGAGCGGGTCGCACATGTTCAGATTGGGAACAATCTTGAGCATGCTTTATTAGTTTTAACCAAAAGTGGATATACTGCTATTCCTGTTTTAGACCCACATTATAAGCTCCACGGGTTAATTAGTACGCCGATTATCATGGATTCCATTTTAGGATTGGAACGGATTGAATTTGAAAAGTTGGAGAATAAACGGGTAGAAGAGGTCATGAAATCGGATATTTCACGGGTAAAGATTTCCGAATCGATTATAAAATGCCTTGAGCTGCTCGTAAATCAACCTTTCCTTTGTGTTGAATCTGAGGATGGTTTTTTTGAAGGAATTTTGCCAAGAAGTACAGTATTAAATCAATTAAACAATTTAGTTAAAAAATTTATTAAATAATTGATCAGAGCTCCCTTGATAGGGAGCTATATTATTGAGTTTAAAAAGAGGTGTTATAATGGGGGATACCGCAGCAGAAAAGAGTATTGGAGGATCTCAAAAAAAGCGAACCAAAAAGCACCTGGTTTTAGCTGCTGTTATGCTCGCTATGTTTATGGGGGCAATTGAAGCAACTATTGTTTCAACAGCGATGCCTGCCATTGTTGCTGATTTAGGTGGCTTCCAATTATACAGTTGGGTGTTTTCAGCGTATTTGTTAATGAATTCTGTAACGGTTCTCATTTATGGAAAGTTATCAGATTTATTTGGACGAAAACCCATCATGTTTTTTGGTGTTATCATTTTTTTAATAGGATCGACACTTTGCGGTTTTGCCTCATCAATGAAAATGCTGATTATTTTTCGCCTCATACAAGGGTTTGGAGCTGGCGCTGTTATGCCGATTGCCACAACCATTGTAGGGGATATTTATACGGCTGAAGAGCGGGCAAAAATCCAAGGCTATCTTTCAAGCGTTTGGGGGATTTCTGCCATTACAGGGCCGGCTGTTGGCGGTCTGCTTGTTCAATATGTCAGCTGGCATTATGTTTTTTGGATCAATATCCCATTAGGAATTCTTTCTCTTGCTGGATTATGGCTGTTTTTACATGAAAATGTGGAAAAGAAAAAACACGAAATTGACTATCTCGGAGCTATTCTACTAACGGTTGCCATTTCTTCGCTTATGTTAGTTCTAGTTGAAGGGGGCAGTCATTGGGCCTGGAACTCTTGGCAGGCTTTATCGCTTTTTACATTGTGCGGGCTTACATTGGCAGCGTTTGTTTTTCAGGAGGGAAGGGCAAAAGAGCCTGTCATGCCATTTAATATTTGGAAAGAACGGTCCATTTTTATTGCAAATATTACCTCGTTGACAACTGGAATAATGTTAATCGGGATTTCAAGCTTTTTACCTACATTTGTTCAGGGGGTAATGGAACAAACAGCCATTATTGCAGGATTTACCTTGACGACAATGTCAATTGGCTGGCCAATTGCATCCACAATGTCTGGAAAAATGCTAATTTCTCTAGGGTATCGAACCACCTCGATTATTGGTGGAGTAGCATTAGTGCTTGGCAGTATCTTTTTTGTCACAATGTCCACTTCTGTCGGTCCTATCTGGGCCGCTGCAGGCTCATTTATTGTAGGAATTGGAATGGGGTTAACTTCGACTGCCTTCATCGTTTCTATTCAAAGTACTGTCGAATGGCAGCAGCGCGGGATCGCAACAGCAGCTAATATGTTTATGAGAAATTTGGGGAACACGATAGGGGCTGCTTTATTAGGCGGAATTCTTAATAATCGGTTAAGCAGTTATTTAAATGAAAATGCTGCAGAAGCCGGGAAGAAACTAACTATTAATTCGGCTAATATTCTTTTAAATGCAAAAGAGCGTGCACAGTTAACTGAAACGGTAAGAGAAGTGCTTCAAAATGGTTTAACTCTATCCCTGCATACTGTCTACTATGTAGTTCTAATTTTTGCGCTAATAAGTTTGATTTTGGTTTTCTTTATTCCGAAAAAAGGGAATAGCTCTGTTTAAAAACAGAGCTTTTTTCCATTAAAAGGTTTTTTGAAAAAAAGTATAAGGTGGTTTAAACGTTGTCTTCACTGTCTGAATTTCAATTATTATCTGTTTTGGCTCAAGAAATGAATATGCGTAAGGCTTCTGAGCGCCTGTTTGTCTCCCAGCCGGCATTATCACAGCGCCTGCAAACCATCGAAAAAGATTGGGAGACGAAATTGTTTATTCGTTCTCAAAAAGGACTGGCGCTGACCCCATCAGGGGAGCAAGTTATCCAATTTGTAAATGAGGTCTTGAAAAAGGAAGAAAAGGTAAGGGAGTCGATTCATTCACTCCAGGGCGGTGTGTCCGGAACATTAAAAATAGCAGTTGCTTCAATAGTTGGGCAAAATTGGCTTCCTCAAGTATTAAAGCAATATATTGATACCTATCCCCAGGCAAAAATTTCGCTTGTAACTGGCTGGAGCAGTGAAATTTTAAAATGCTTGCATGATGACCAGGTTCATATCGGGATTATTCGCGGAACTCCTGATTGGAAAGGGGCTAAGATCCACCTCTTTAGTGATCCGCTATATCTAGTAGACAGAGTTATTACAAAGCCAGAGCAGGTTTTGGACACTGATCGTCCGTTTATTCAATTTAAAAGTGACTCTAACTATTATCAAGAAATTCAAGATTGGTGGATGAGAAATTTTAAGACCTCACCAAAAAGGACCATTGTTGTCGATCAAATTGAGACCTGTAAACAAATGACGTTTAATGGAATCGGCTACTCCATCCTGCCGTCGATTACCTTAAAAAGCGCAGAAAAAAATATATTTAAAATCCCGCTTCTCAATGAAAATCAGCTGCCGCTTAAAAGGGATACATGGCTTTTAGGTTATGAATCAGCTTTTCAATTGAAACAGGTAAATGCGTTTGTTGAATTAATCAAAGAATATATTTCTGAAAAAAAACAATAATCCCATTTTTTTTATTGTTTTCATCGCTTTCGTTTGTTAAAGTAATTTTTAGTACAAGCCATAGGGAGGAGAATAAATTATGAAAAAGATGGATGCACATGAAATTATTTCGTTTATCCAAAATAGTAAAAAATCTACACCTGTAAAGGTTTATTTAAAGGGTGACCTTGATGGAATTGATTTTGGAAGCAATTCAAAGGTATTTGTGAATGGAAATACAGGGGTTGTTTTTGGTGATTGGGCAGATGTTAATGCTGCATTAGAAGCCAATCAAGCAAAGGTTGAAGATTATGTAATTGAGAATGACCGCCGTAATTCAGCATTGCCATTACTTGATATGAAAAATGTAAATGCCCGAATTGAACCAGGTGTCACGATTCGCGATCAGGTTGAAATTGGTGATAATGCGGTTATTATGATGGGGGCTGTCATTAACATTGGTGCAGTTATTGGTGAAAATACAATGATTGACATGAATGTAGTAATGGGCGGCAGAGCAACGGTTGGGAAAAGATGTCATATTGGTGCCGGTGCTGTTTTAGCAGGAGTAATCGAACCACCATCTGCAAAACCTGTTGTGATCGAAGACGATGTTGTAATTGGAGCAAATGCAGTTGTACTCGAAGGTGTAACAGTTGGAAAAGGGTCCGTTGTTGCAGCAGGTGCAGTTGTAACGGATGATGTTCCACCAAATACAGTTGTTGCTGGAATTCCTGCAAAAAAAATAAAAGATATTGATGAAAAGACTAAATCGAAGACAGAAATAATGGATGCGCTTCGTCAATTATAATCAATAGGAGGAAAGCGTGGATAATCCACGCTTTTTTTCTAACCAAGGGAGTAACCTGAATGAATTCATATGTGAAAATTCGTCGTGATTTACATCAAATTCCGGAATTAGGGTTCCAAGAATATAAGACCCAGGCTTATTTATTATCTTATTTACAAGGTTTACCTCAGAATAGGCTGACGATTAAAAAGTGGAAAACGGGGATCTTTGTAAAGGTACATGGTCTTAATCCAAACAAAACCATTGGGTATCGAACAGATATCGATGGGCTGCCGATTTCAGAAGAAACAGGGCTGACTTATAAATCAACTCATGATGCGCAAATGCATGCGTGCGGTCATGATTTTCACATGAGTATTGCGGTTGGAACTCTTACCTATTTTGTGGAAAATCCTATCCAAGATGATTTATTATTTATTTTTCAACCGGCAGAGGAGGGCCCTGGGGGGCGGAACCGATGCTGCAGTCAGAAATCATGCAGGAATGGAAACCGGATATGATTTTTGCCTTACATATCGCCCCAGAATACCCTGTAGGAACGATTGCTTTAAAAGAAGGACTACTCTTTGCTAATACGTCTGAACTATTTATTGATTTAAAAGGTAAAGGCGGCCATGCGGCCTATCCTCATCAAACCAATGATATGGTTATTGCTGCCTGTTCGTTAGTCAATCAACTACAGACCATCGTTTCTAGAAATGTCGATCCGCTGGATAGTGCTGTAATTACAATTGGTAAAATTACTGGGGGAACTGTGCAAAATATCATTGCCGAAACAGCTCGTTTAGAAGGGACTATTCGAACATTATCACCTGAATCAATGAAAAAGGTAAAACATCGAGTAGAGTCTCTGGTTAAAGGGATTGAAACAGGCTACGAATGCGAGGCCAAGATTGATTTTGGAGCGATGTATCATCAGGTCTATAATCATGAAAAATTGACAGGTGATTTTTTCGAATATATGAGTCGGCAAAATGAAGTAAAGGTAATTGAGTGCAAAGAAGCCATGACGGGTGAGGACTTTGGCTATATGCTTAAGGAAATCCCAGGATTTATGTTTTGGCTTGGAGTGGACTCGCCATTTGGCTTGCACCATTCAAGGTTAAATCCTAACGAAGATGCTATTGATGTTGCTATAAAGGTAATGACAAACTATATTACTTATCAAGGGAATAAAGCGTAAATCACAATGCGTTTTGTTTTATACTTTTTGGAAATCATGATAAAATTATAGCAAATAATGGTGAATTTTGTTACATAGAAAAAGTTTAATCTTCATCTAAAACGGTAAAACTGATGGAGGGGAAATCTAGGTTATAATTAAAATTAGTATTTATTTAAATTAATTATAATTTAATATTGACTCAAAATAAGAATTATCCTATAATGAAAAGTGTCAAAGGGATAGCAAATGAGAATTGCTATAAAGTTATCTCATTTAATTAATATTTGGAGGGATTCGATATGCCAGAACGTATGGTAGGTAAACAAGCTCCACGCTTTGAAATGGATGCAGTATTACCAAACAAAGAATTTGGAAAAGTTAGCCTTGAAGAGAACATGAAAAATGATAAATGGACAGTATTGTTCTTCTACCCAATGGACTTTACATTCGTTTGCCCAACTGAAATCACTGCAATGTCTGATCGTTACGAAGAATTCGATGACCTTGATGCTGTTGTAGTCGGTGCTTCTACAGACACCATTCATACTCACCTTGCTTGGATTAAAACAGATCGTAAAGAAAATGGTCTTGGCGATTTAAATTATCCATTAGCAGCAGACACTAACCATGTTGTTGCTCGTGAATATGGTGTGTTAATTGAAGAAGAAGGTGTTGCACTTCGCGGTTTATTCATCATTGACCCAGAAGGCGAATTAAAATATTCTGTAGTAAACCATAACAATATCGGCCGTGACGTTGATGAAACACTTCGTGTTCTTCAAGCACTTCAAACTGGCGGACTTTGCCCTGCAAACTGGAAGCCAGGACAAGCTACACTAAATGTTTAAAATAGAAAAGCGGAAGCGCCTTGTTCAGGGGCGCTGGAGCTAGACAATTTTTAAATCAAACACGATAGACCTAACCTTTAAAGTGTTAGGTCTATTTTTAAAATAGGGGGGATTGAAATGAAATTACGTGAGCCAATGCCGGAATTAACAGGTGCAACCGAATGGTTGAACGGTCAGGTGACGAAAGATGAGTTAGTTGGAGAAAGGCCTACACTAATTCATTTTTGGTCGATTAGCTGCCACCTTTGTAAAGAAGCAATGCCACAGGTCAATCAATTCCGTGATGACTTCAAAGAAAAATTAAATGTAATCGCTGTTCATATGCCTCGTTCTGAAAATGATTTAAACATTGAAGAAATCAAGCAAGTGGCCGCAGAACATGGGATTACCCAGCCAATCTTTGTTGACAGTGAACACAAACTTACGGAAGCGTTTGAAAATCAATATGTGCCTGCCTACTATGTTTTTGACCGTGAAGGTAAGCTTCGTCATTTTCAAGCAGGCGGAAGCGGCATGAAAATGCTTGAAAAACGGGTAAATCGTGTTTTGGATGAATTAGAAAAAACTGAATAGAATAATTATAGTAATCAGAACTGTTCGTATTAAAGCGAGCAGTTTTTTTTATGGAAAAAATTTCTTAAAAATGTAGGCAAAGGACTAGAAAAATACTTCGAAACCCGATATATTAAATATTGCGCCTTTATTCAAAAAATTGAAAATTGTAAGGAAAGGGGATTGAATATGGAAACGTTTAAAAAACTAAAATCTTACTATTGGCCTTACAAAAAGTATTTTTTTATTTCCATGAGTTTTTTGTTAGTCGTTACAGCAATAACTGTTGTATATCCAATGATTTTACAGCAAACAATTGATGAGGTGGTGTTAAAAGAGAAGTATTATTTGGTTCCATACCTGGCCATTGGTTTTATTTTTCTAATGGGCATAAAAGGGGGAGCCACCTTTATCAATCAATACACAGGTGATTTATTTGGAATTACCTCCGTCTATAAACTGCGAAATTCCTTATATGAAAAGCTGCAGTTTCTACCGTTTAGATACTATGATAATGCCAAAACGGGAGATTTAATGTCCCGATTAACGGCAGATGTCGAAGGATTTCGCTTTTTTCTTTCCTTTGGCTTTTCAGAATTACTTAGATTCCTCTTGTTAATCGCGCTTAGTGTAGCCGTGATGCTTTACTATTCCATCAGTCTGACCATCATTACACTCATCTCACTTCCCTTTTTAGCTATCATCGTTTATAAATTTGATCGTGCGGTGCACCCTGCCTTTAAGGGGATTCGACAATCATTTGGACGATTAAATACAAAAGTTCAGGAAAGCATCAGTGGTATCAATACTGTTAAATCTCTATCAAGAGAGGGATTTGAAATTGAAAAATTTAACGCTTCAAATGGTGATTATAAGCAGCAAAATATCTTCACCTCCACCATATGGGCAAAGTATTTTCCATTAATGGAGCTAATGGGAAATATCAGTGTTGTTCTTTTATTAGGATACGGCGGTACTCTTGTCATGAAGGGTTCATTAAAACCGGGGGAACTTGTCGCTTTTTATAGTTTGGTTTGGTATATTATTTGGCCGATTGTTAATCTTGGATTTGTAATTAATTTGTTTTCACAAGCAAAGGCTTCAGGGGAACGGCTTTTAGAAGTCCTAGAAGTGAATAACGAAATAACTGATCAAGATGAGGCAATTGATTCGGGCAGGTTAAACGGTCGAGTAGAGTTTAAAAACGTCTCCTTACGCTATGATGAGGGCTTAAAGGAAGCATTATTTGGTATTTCCTTTAAGATTGAGCCTGGAAAAGTAATTGGACTCATTGGCCCTACCGGTTCAGGTAAAACAAGCATTACGCAGCTTATGACGAGATTTTATGAACCAAGTGAAGGAGAGGTTTTGATTGATGGTAAACCGGTAAGCGATTTTTCTCTAAGGACCTTAAGAAGCAATATAGGGTTTGTATTGCAGGAATCCTTTTTATTTTCGACTACCATAAAAGAAAATATCTCCTACGGAAGACCTGAGGCAGACATGGACCAAATTATTAATGCAGCTAAACGGGCCCAGGCGCATGATTTTATTATGGAACTTCCGAATGGTTATGAAACGATACTTGGAGAACGGGGAATGGGCCTTTCAGGAGGCCAAAAGCAAAGAATTGCGATTGCCAGAGCTATTTGTGTGGACCCAAGTATTTTAATTTTAGACGATGCTACAAGTGCAGTCGATATGGAAACGGAATTAAATATCCAAAAGGCATTAAAAGAAGTCATGAAAGGCCGGACTACCTTCATCATTGCTCACCGGATTTCCTCCTTAAAGCATGCAGATGAAATTTTAGTATTAAATAATGGCCGGATTGTGGAACGGGGAAAACACGAGAAATTGTTCAATAATAATGGTCCATATCAACGGGTATTTGAAATCCAATATAAGGATTGGCAGGAAAAGGCATCATCTAAAACAGGTTAAAGGAGGGAATGTTTTTGATTGAAAAAAGAGCGCATCCAAGTATATTAAAACGCTTTCATTATTCCTCAGATCAAGTGATTGAAAAACCCTTTAACTGGATTCAAATGGCAAGGCTGTTTAGTTATCTTAAGCCATATAAGAAAAATTTATTACCTCTCTCAGCAATAATGGTCATCATCACCACAGCCATTCGCTTAACCATTCCGATTTTAATTGGAGTCTATACGCTAGATAAAGCCATCATCAATAAAGACATCCATTTATTGACCATCCTAGTTATCATCATTGCCAGCCTCTATTTCATATCGTACATTGCAAATATTTTTCGAATTCGCTGGATGAATGAACTGGGGCAGGGGGTCATCTACGATATTCGAAAGCATCTTTTTTCACATGTACAAAATCTTTCGCATCAGTTTTTTGACCAGCGTTCTGCTGGTTCGATTCTTGTTCGGATTATGAATGATATCAATTCATTGCAGGATTTATTTACCAACGGAGTTATTAATTCATTAATGGATTCATTATTGTTAATAGGTGTTTTGATTGTATTATTTTCACTTAGTCCGTCACTTGCCCTTGCTGTAATGCTCATTTTACCGATTATGTTCTTTATATCCACCAGCCTGCGCCGAAAAATTCGCAAATCTTGGCAGGTCGTAAGATTAAAACAGGCGAAGCTTAATTCTCATTTAAATGAAAGCATCCAGGGAATTCGCGTTACCCAATCCTTTACCCAGGAAAAGGAGAATATGGCTTTTTTTCAGGGCGTAAATCAGGAGAATTTCGAAAGCTGGAAAGTAGCCTCCCAAAAAAATGCGATGTTTAGGCCGCTTGTTGAAATAACCAATGCCCTTGGTTCTGCGGTTTTAATTTGGTTAGGGAGCTATCTTATTTTAAATGATTCAATGAAAATTGGTGAATTTGTTTCGTTTGCCTTTTATCTTGGAATGTTTTGGGAACCAATTTCAAGGTTAGGACAGGTGTATAATCAGTTATTAGTTGGTATGGCCTCTTCTGAACGGATATTCGAGTTTCTAGATGAAAAGCCGATTGTTTCAGAAAAAGACGACCCGCAGGAAATGAGGGATATAAAGGGACATATTCAATTTGAAAATGTTGTATTCTCTTATAGTGAGAGTCGGCATGCATTAAAAGGAGTGAGCCTTGAAATAAAGGCGGGACAAACAACAGCACTTGTGGGGCACACCGGTTCAGGAAAGACAACGATAGCCAATCTTATCTCACGCTTTTACGACGCAACATCAGGGGAAATTTATATTGACCATCACAATATAAAGGATATCTCACTGAAGAGTCTTAGACGGCAAATTAGTGTGGTCTTGCAGGATACTTTTATTTTTTCAGGGACGATTATGGAAAATATTCGCTTCGGGAGACCTGATGCAACGGACGAGGAAGTCTTATATGCAGCAAAAGCTGTTGGAGCGTATCACTTTATTGAAAGGCTTCCAAATGGTTTTCATCATGAAGTAGAAGAACGTGGGAATATTTTATCCGTCGGTGAAAGGCAGCTTCTCTCGTTTGCCAGAGCACTTTTAGCAGACCCAAGAATTTTAATTTTAGATGAGGCGACAGCAAGTATTGATACAGAGACAGAAGTACTTATCCAAAAAGCTTTAAATACTTTATTAAAAGACCGAACCGCCATTATCATTGCCCATCGTCTTTCGACTATTCGAGATGCTGAACAAATCATTGTATTAGATCATGGTCAAATAAGTGAAAAAGGCAATCATGAAGAACTAATGGAGCTTCAAGGAGAGTATTATCATTTGGTAAGGGCGCAGTTTAACCGGGCTGAAGTTATGTAAATTATCCATAAATAGGTGTTTTTACCTTTTTTTGTAACCATTTTTATTTTTACTCGTCGGTTTAAATAAAAAGGGGTGTCGTGCGAATGAATAGATTCATTAAATGGATCCCAATTGTTTTTGTATTTCTTCTTCTTTCAGCATGCAGGTCGGATAGTAAAAGTGAGAGTGCCAAAATGGATTTTGCTACTAGCAAGACCGCCGATTCTGCCCAAAATGGAAGTCAAGCAAAAGCGTCATTACTATCAGCTGAGAACTTTAAAAAAGAAATGAATCAATCAATTGAAATCCAAATTCCCGAAAAAAAGGTCATTTATACTGCAGACTTAGAGCTTCGTGTGAAAAAGTTTGAACAGACCGTACGAAGAATCGAAGAAAAAGTAGAAAAATACGGCGGCTATATCGCGGAATCTAACGTAATAAAAGAGGGGAAAGAGCAGGTGAGTGGAAGCATTCGAATTCGAATCCCTCAAAAGTATTTTCAGAGTTTTTTACATGATGCCGAGGGGCAGGCTGTTGAAGTGATTCAGCGAAATATTACGGGTCAGGATGTAACTGAAGAATATGTGGATTTAGAATCCAGATTAAACTCAAAAAAAGTTGTGGAGGAACGCTTACTCTCTTTTATGAAAAAAGCAAACAAAACCGAGGACTTATTAAAAATTTCTGCAGATTTAGCATCTGTTCAGGAAGTGATTGAAACGATTGAAGGGAAATTAAAGTTTTTAGAAAATCAAACCGCCTTTTCAACGGTAAATATCATGTTGCATGAATATAAGGTGATTGTTCCTAATATTGATAAGGACAATCTTAACACCTTGGAGAAAACAAAAAAACAGTTTATGAAAAGTATCAATACACTTATAGCTGTCGTATCCTGGCTAGTTGTTTTTGTCATTGGCAATCTTCCAATTCTAATTATTATTTCAGTGATCGGTTTGCTTCTTTATCTTTACATCAAGAAAAGAAGAAATCATAGTCCAAGAGGATAAAGGATAAACGACTTATTACCGTGCAACGTTGTATATGCTAAAATGTACAAAGATAGAGAACCTGATTCTGGAGGAGAATTCTGTGAAAAAAAGCTTTGCAGTCATAGGACTTGGCCGGTTTGGCGGGAGTATTTGCCGGACACTTACAGAGGAAGGAATTGAAGTGTTGGCCATTGATAAAAATGAAGAAAGAGTGAATGAATATTCGATGATTGCTTCTCATGCCGCTGTAGGAGATACAACGGACGAAGCAGTTTTGAAAAGTTTAGGAATCCGCAATTTTGATCATGTAATTGTTGCCATTGGTGACGATATCCAATCAAGTATATTAACGACACTTATCTTAAAAGAGTTAGGTGTCCCCAATATAACGGTTAAGGCCCAAAATGATTACCATGAGAAGGTCCTCAGGAAAATTGGTGCGGACCAGGTTGTCCACCCTGAAAGGGATATGGGACGTCGGATTGCTAACAATTTAGCATCTAATAATGTCCTTGATTATCTTGAATTATCTGATGATCATAGTATTGTTGAAATTGTTGCCAATGGAAAGATCGCTGAGCATACGATTATGGATTTAGATATTCGCAAAAAATATGGCCTTAATATCGTTGCAATAAAAAGAGGCGAAGAGCTGATTGTTTCCCCGCAGGCTAAAGAAACACTTCGTGTGAATGATGTATTAGTTGTAATTGGAAGCGATGTAGACATAGACCGATTTGGGAAAAAGGCCATGGCATAAAATAGGCACCTTAAAAAACGGAAATGCCCTAAGTATTTCCGTTCAGATTGTCGAGAAAGGATATTTTTCTCGGCAATTTTTTATTATGTCAGAATGTACCATTTTTTCATTTGATATTCGCAACTGCTAACGGGCTTGTTGATTTCCGCTCCGGGTGCTTCGCTCCAATCAACGGGGAGAATCAACCTGATGAATTACCAAACACTTTTTCTAGCCTGTCTAAGAGTGACAATTTTTTTATATTTTGGCAGGCAGCAGTAGGAGAGCCTGCTCACTTACATTCTACAATCACCGTAACTGGAAGTAGCGTAGCCAAAGCAATTTTTTGAGTCTGTGAAGCTTCGCTCAACTTTTTCCTTTCTGAAATTAAAAAGAATTTTACCCGTTTTAGTTATGAGATTTAACCTAACCTTTTCTATGCGCTTTTCCCATATATGCCTTGTTACGACTTTTACTATTTAAAGGAAAACTCCAATAAACATAAGTTTACAAAAAGTTTCATCCTACTACCGACCTATTCTCTAAATGGAAATTTATATAAGATAAAGAACGAGATTAATACATTTGTCCTAATCAAGAATTAACATATAGAACAACACCCCGGTAAGGGTAAAGCGAATACAAATTTAATACGAAGAAGTGTGGAAATTCCCCATTACTATCCCACGCGCTTGAAGGATAAGAGTATAGTCCGTAAATAGAACCATCCCAACTATTTTGTAATTCATTGCTAGGAGAACAATTTCCGAAAATTTCCTAAAAATATCGATTTCTTTAAAAATGTGTCGATGATTCCACTAATCGTCGAATGGTGAGGAACTGAATCATTGAATTTTAGACCTAAAAACTAACTTTAGACAATGATCATCTTAGTTTAAAGGAATGTCTTTATTGAACACTACAAAGTTGATTGGAGTGGAAGGCGCGAAGACTCCTGTGGGAGTACGGGATAGGGGAGACCCCGCAGGAGCGAAGCGACGAGGAGGCTCCCCAGCACGCCCACGGAAAGCGAAGCGCCTGGAATGGAAATCAACGGACCTGTTGAAAAGAATATATAATAATGTTGTATCAGATTAGTGCGGTGAATTGTTAAAGAAGGAGAATAAATTAAAAGGCTATCGAATGTTTCGATAGCCTGAACGGAAACGCCTAACCGTTTCCGTTTTTAAACTTCCATAATGATTGGTAAAATCATTGGTCTCCGTTTTGTTTTTTCATAAAGGAATGGTGCGAGTGTGTCTGTTATTTCATTTTTTATTTCTGACCATTGAGTCGTTTTTCTTTCCATTACCTTATTGATATGTTTAGTAATTAAGTTTTGAGCATCATTAATTAAATCACCGGATTCTCTCATATAGACAAATCCTCTTGAAATTAAATCAGGACCAGAGGCAATTTTGAAATCCTTCATATTGATGCTGACTACGACAACCACTAAGCCTTCCTCTGAAAGAATTCTTCGGTCTCTTAGTACGATATTTCCAATATCACCAATACCGCTTCCGTCAATATAAACTGAACCGGAAGGAATTTTACCTGCTACTTGTGCCGTATTTTCTGAAAGAGCCAAAACCTCACCATTATCCATGATAAAACAGTTTTCTTCCTGTACCCCACAGTCAACGGCAAGTTTGGCATGCATTCTCTGCATCCGGTATTCTCCGTGAATTGGCATAAAAAACTTCGGCTTTATAAGACGGAGCATCAACTTTTGTTCTTCCTGTCCGCCATGTCCTGAAGTATGAATATTACTTAATTTTCCATGGATAACATCGGCTCCTGCTCTAAAGAGAAGGTTGATTGTTCGGCTGACGCTTATTGTATTACCAGGGATTGGCGAGGAAGAAAAGACTACTGTATCTCCCGGTATAATTTGAATTTGTCGATGTGTACCATTCGCAATTCTTGAAAGTGCTGCCATTGGTTCTCCCTGGCTTCCTGTGCAAAGAATGGTTACCTTATCAGCAGGAAGTCGGTTAATCTGATTGGATTCAATAAACGTTTCTTTTGGAGCAAGTATATATCCCAATTCAAGACCGATATTGATGGCAGCTTCCATACTTCTTCCAAATACAGCGATTTTTCGTCCATTTGTTACTGCTGCTTCTACTACTTGCTGTAGGCGGTGGATGTTTGAAGCAAAGGTTGCAAAAATGATTCGGCCATCAACTTTTCGGAAAATATCATGTATGCTCTCGCCAACACGGCGTTCCGACATCGTAAATTCAGGAATTTCACTGTTTGTACTATCAGAGAGTAAACATAAAACTCCCTCTTTTCCAATTTCGGCCATTTTGGTTAAATTAGCTGGTTCACCGACAGGGGTGAAATCAAATTTAAAATCACCTGTGTGGACAATTTGACCTGGAGGGGTTTTTACGACGATTCCATAGGAATCAGGTATACTATGTGTGGTGCGGAAAAAAGTAACAGATGTTTTACGGAACTTAATCACATCATCTTCTTTGATTTCAATCAGTTTAGCATTTCTTAGAAGACCATGTTCTTCTAGTTTATTTTTGATTAACCCAAGAGCAAGTTTACCACCGTAAATAGGAATATTGATTTCCCTAAGCAAATAAGGAATTCCACCAATATGGTCCTCATGTCCGTGTGTAACAAACAGCCCTTTTATTTTTTCTTCGTTTTTTACTAGGTAAGTGTAATCAGGAATTACATAATCAATTCCTAAAAGCTCGTCTTCTGGGAATTTTATACCAGCATCAATTAGGATGATTTCATCCTGAAATTGAACAGCATATGTGTTCTTACCGATTTCACCCAGTCCTCCCAGGGCAAAAACAGCAGTTTGATCATTTTTTACAAATTTCATAAATTATCAAATCTCCAATACTTTGTAATCTTCATTTTGTTGTTCATACTCTAAAAACGCACCTGAAACTGCTTGTACAAATTCAATGTTATAGCCGCGGTCTGCAAGCTTTTTCCGAACATCTCTTTCTGATTCTCCCTCCATATAAAGGGTTTTTGTGTTCTCTCTCACTGGTACCTGTTTAATGCTTTCTTGATAATATACTTTATATATCATGACAATATCGCTCCTTAATCGATCATACCTATTTCTATTATATAAAATTTTTACATCTTTTTCATGTGTTTTATTATATTTGACAAATAAACCAAGACATGGACGTTTAGTGAAAAGTATGTAAAAGCATCACTGCTTATCAATTTACAATAAGGAAGGAGCCCTTCGCAAGTATGAAGGGCTCAAAATTTCAGGCAATCGATTTTTTTCGTAGTAAATCTTTCCACTGTTTTAAGAGCTTCTTTCTTAGCTTCTTTAACATAGTGGATCATCTCCTTAACTTTATTTTAAACGATCCTTGTCCAATGTAAAGCAAGCCATGACAGATTAATGAAGATTTTTTTCAGATAAAAGTTTTTTGCTATTATTATATGGTGATTTTGCTAATTCTTTCATGGATAATCATGGAATTCAATTAATTGTTAACGAATTGACAATTTTTTTAGGAAGGGTTAGTGTTTTTATAGAAAAATATTATACGCAGCTTTTGAAGGAGTTTATTATGAAGAAGATTGTTTTTTTCGACATAGACGGTACATTATTGGATCATGAAAAAAAACTGCCTACGAGCACAAAAAAGGCTATCCAGCTTTTAAAGGATAGTGGTGTTTATGTCGCAATTGCGACCGGTAGGGCCCCGTTTATGTTTGAAAGTATACGCAAGGAACTTGGCATCGATTCATATGTTAGCTATAACGGTCAATTGGTTGTCTTTGAGGGGGAGGTAATCTATGAGAACCCCCTTAATCAAACTGAGCTTGAAAAACTATTGATTGAAACGGAGCAGAATGGACACCCTTTAATAGTAATGAATGAACAAACGATGAAGGCAACCGTTAAACAACATCCCTTTATCGACATTAGTCTGGGTACATTGAATTTTTCCCATCCTGAGCAGGATGCTACTTTTTATAAAAATAGGAAGATTTATCAATCCTTGCTTTTCTGTGAAGATAAAGAGGAATTAGTGTATTTTAATCACTATCCAAAGTTTAACTTTATTAGATGGCATGATTATTCTGTCGATGTTTTACCTAAAGGGGGTTCCAAAGCGGAAGGCATCAAAAAAATGATTGAGCGTCTGGGATTTGAATTAAAGGATGTCTATGCTTTTGGAGACGGTTTAAATGATTTGGAAATGTTAAAGGCAGTCGGTACCAGTGTTGCGATGGGTAATGGGGTCCCAGAGGCGAAAGAACATGCAGATTATATTACAACAGATGTCGCTGAAAATGGAATTTGGAATGGTTTAAAGGAATTACAGTTAATATAATAAAAGGCTGTGTTGATTTTTAACAAAGTTGATTGGAGTGTAAGGTGCGAAGACTCCTGTGGGAGTATGGGGTAGGGGAGACCCGCAGGAGCAAAGCGACGAGGAGGCTCCACAGACCGCCCACGAACCGCTTGCTTCTGGAGCGTAAATCAACAACTAAGTTTATGAAAGTCTTAAAAAAAACTGCCGGCTCCTTAAGGAACGGCAGTTTTTTTATCTTTCAATGACGATTGCCCCTTCAATCGGTTTGAAAGGGTCTTCTTTATTAATATAATCATAAAACATAATCCCATTTAGATGATCAATTTCATGTTGGAAACAGATGGCCGGAAGCCCTTTTAGACGAAGTTTTACCTCTTCTCCATTCTCGTTGATGCCTTTTATCGTTACTCTTGCGTGCCTTGGTACAAAGCCTGGTATAGCTTCATCGACTGAGAGGCAGCCTTCACCTGATTGCAGATACGATTTTTCAACTGAGTGACTAACAATTTTTGGATTGAAAAGTGCGTAACTATATGCGGCTTTTTCGTCCTGTATATGAACAGCAATCATTCGTTTTGAAACATTGATTTGCGGAGCTGCTAAACCGATACCCGGTCTTAATTTGTATTTTTCAGCAATCTCAGGGTTTTGACTGTTTTTAACATATTCTAAAAGCTCTTGTAAGATCCGTTTGTCTTCATCAGAGGCGGGGAGGGGAACTTCCGCTGCTATTTTTCTGAGAGTTGGATGACCATCGCGTATGATATCTTCCATTGTAATCATGTGCTGTCTCACTCCTGTTTTCTGTTATAATAATGAATAAGATTAGTCTATCAAACAAAATTAAAAAAGTTAACCACTTTGTGATGTATCTAGATGGTTCTTAGATAAGGGGGATACACTTGCCTTTTGTGATCAAAAGACGTTTATGGCTTTCTATTATTACTACTGTGGTGATTTTATCCGGTTGTTTCAATCAAAAAACACCCGTTGAAAAAATCTATGATATTTTAGAAAAGGTTGTGGAGAAAGAAAAGGGATTTGAAAATCAGCAGGAACCGCTCGTAGCATTAGAAAAAAAAGAAAAAGCTACATATGAAAAAATTCTTGACCTTGGAATGAAACAGCATGATAAAGTTGTAAAGTTGGCTGATGCGGCTTTAGCAATGGCTGACAAGAGAGAGCAATATATGAACGAAGAAACCAAAAGTATCTTGGAGTCCAAAGAGACATTCCAAAAAATTAAGCAATATACAAATGATTTAAAGAATCCTAAACTAAAAAAAGCTTTGGAACATCTTTATCAGATTATGATCAATAGATATTCCGCCCACGATGAACTGAATAAGGAATATCTTAATGCCTTAAAACTTGATAAACAATTGTATGGATTGTTAAAAAATAAAAATTTATCCTTTGAGGACTTAGAGGCAAAAGTGAATAAGGTGAATGAATCCTATCAAAAAGTCTATGCGGCAAATAAAAAGTTTAATGAACTTACAAAGGAATACAATGATCAAAAGCTTGCATTTTATAAAATGTCAGGGTTGAAAATAAATGAATAATATTTAATTTTCTAATAAACCGGCTGAAAGAGCCGGTTTTTCTTTGTTATAACAGAACAGAAATTTGTTTGATTTTATATAACAGATTGTTTGTTTTAAATAATACAGCTGTGTTTAAGATGTCTCCTATTGTTAATGTAGAAATGATGAAAAATTATGAGATTTAGTATTTGACGCGTTTAAAAAGTTGATGTAAACTCGGATATGTAGATAATAATTGTATCAATAAAATAAACAAAAATACTGATACAGAATATGATGGGATGGAGAGATAAATTTCCATTCAATATTTTTTGTCTTTTAGGGTTTTTGGGTAACCTACAAAGGTGGAATGATTAATTTATACTTATGTTTTTTTGAAAAGAAAGGATGAGGTGACCTAAATGGCTTCTAAACTTAAGAACGCCCAGCTCGATGCGAAAAAGTCGCTCGAAATCGTCGAAGAACAGTTTCAAACATTTCAAATATTAAATGAAGAAGGCGAAGTCGTTAACGAAGCGGCAATGCCGGATTTAACAGATGCTCAACTTCAAGAATTAATGCGCAGAATGGTATACACACGTATTCTTGACCAACGTTCAATTTCTTTAAACCGTCAAGGAAGACTTGGATTCTATGCTCCAACTGCCGGACAGGAAGCATCACAATTAGCATCCCAATTTGCTTTGGAAAAAGAGGATTTTATTTTACCTGGATATCGCGATGTACCACAAATCATTTGGCACGGGTTACCACTTTATCAAGCATTCTTGTTCTCACGCGGACACTTCCAAGGAAATCAAATTCCTGAAGGTGTAAACGTTTTATCACCACAAATCATTATTGGTGCGCAATACGTTCAAACTGCAGGTGTAGCGCTTGGACTGAAAAAGAATGGCAATAAAGCTGTTGCTATCACGTACACAGGTGATGGCGGAGCATCACAAGGGGATTTCTACGAAGGAATTAACTTTGCAGGGGCATTAAAAGCGCCGGCAATTTTCATCGTTCAAAATAACCGTTTTGCAATTTCGACACCTGTAGAAAAACAATCAGCAGCGAAAACCGTTGCTCAAAAAGCTGTTGCTGCAGGAATTCCTGGAATCCAGGTTGATGGTATGGACCCATTAGCTGTTTATGCGGCAGTTCACGATGCACGTGAGCGGGCGATCAATGGCGAAGGACCAACCTTAATTGAAACACTTACGTATCGTTATGGCCCACACACAATGGCGGGAGACGATCCAACTCGTTACCGTACGGCTGAACTTGATAACGAATGGGAAAAGAAAGACCCACTTGTTAGATTCCGTAAGTTCTTAGAAAACAAAGGTTTATGGAGCGAAGAAAAAGAAAACGAAGTAATTGAACAAGCAAAAGAAGACATTAAAGAAGCAATCAAAAAAGCAGATGCGGCTCCGAAGCAAAAAGTGACTGATTTAATGTCGATTATGTTTGAAGAAATGCCTTCTAACTTAAAAGAACAATATGAAATTTATAAAGCAAAGGAGTCGAAGTAAGTCATGGCTCAAATGACAATGATTCAAGCGATTACTGATGCATTGCGTATTGAATTGCGTAATGATCCAAAAACATTAATATTTGGAGAAGATGTTGGCGTGAATGGCGGGGTTTTCCGTGCCACTGAAGGGCTCCATAAAGAATTTGGCGAAGAGCGTGTTTTTGATACACCATTAGCAGAATCAGGGATTGGTGGTTTATCTATCGGTCTTGCATTAACAGGATACCGTCCAATTCCGGAAATTCAATTCTTTGGATTCGTTTTTGAGGTAATGGATTCTATCGCAGGTCAAATGTCTCGTATGCGCTACCGTTCTGGAGGACGCTATAATATGCCAATTACAGTTCGTTCACCATTTGGCGGCGGCGTTCACACTCCTGAGCTTCACTCAGACAGTTTAGAAGGATTAATGGCACAGACCCCTGGATTAAAAGTTGTCGTTCCATCAACACCATATGATGCAAAGGGATTGTTAATCTCAGCTATTCGTGATAATGATCCAGTTGTATTCTTAGAGCATTTAAAATTATACCGTGCATTCCGTCAAGAAGTACCTGAAGAGGAATACACGATTCCACTAGGAAAAGCCGATGTGAAACGTGAGGGAACAGACCTTTCTATCTTTACTTACGGTGCAATGGTTCACGAATCATTAAAAGCTGCTGAAGAATTAGAAAAAGAAGGCCATTCAGTCGAGGTTGTCGATTTACGTACAATTAGTCCGCTTGATATTGAAACAATCATAGCATCTGTTGAAAAAACGGGCCGAGCAATTGTTGTTCAAGAAGCACAAAAACAAGCGGGTGTTGCAGCGACAGTAGTAGCTGAAATTAATGACCGTGCGATTTTAAGCTTGGAAGCACCAGTATTACGTGTAACAGCGGCTGATACTGTTTATCCTTTCTCCCAAGCAGAATCTGTATGGCTTCCTAACTATAAAGATGTGATTGAAACGGCTAAAAAGGTATTGACGTTCTAATATAATCGAAAAAAAGTCTGCTCTATTTCCCGCATAATGTTTGAATACACCTGCGAAAATAGAGGAAGTATAGGAGGATGAATTACAGTGTCATTTCAATTTAAAATGCCTGACATTGGTGAAGGTATTCACGAAGGTGAAATTGTCAAATGGTTCATAAAACCAGGTGACAAGGTTCAAGAAGATGATGTACTTTGCGAAGTGCAAAATGATAAAGCAGTAGTTGAAATTCCTTCTCCAGTAGAAGGTACTGTAATTGATGTTTTAATTGGTGAAGGCACTGTTGCAACAGTTGGACAGGTTCTTGTTACATTTGATGCACCAGGATATGAAGACTTGCAATTTAAAGGCGATCACGGTGATGATGAACCAAAACAAGAAGCAGCACCAGCAGCACCAGCACCTGAAACAAAGCAAGAAGCAGCACCAGCAGCACAGGCAGCAGTTACAGCAGCTGCTGTAACACAACCTCAAGCTGATGTAGATCCAAATCGCCGAATCATTGCAATGCCATCTGTACGCAAATATGCACGTGAAAAAGGTATTGAAATTGCTCATGTTGCTGGTTCTGGTAAAAATGGCCGGATCATGAAGGCTGATATTGACGCATTCTTAAGCGGTGGTGCACCAGCAGTACCAGTTGAAACTGCTGCTGTATCCGAGGAAGTAAATGTTGAAGTTCCAAAAGCAGCACCAATTCCACAAGGTGAATATCCTGAAACACGTGAAAAAATGAGCGGTATCCGTAAAGCAATTGCGAAGGCAATGGTTAATTCTAAGCATACTGCTCCACATGTTACCTTAATGGATGAAATTGATGTAACGAAACTTGTTGCTCACCGTAAAAAATTCAAGGAAGTAGCTGCAGCGAAAGGTATCAAGTTAACTTTCCTACCTTATATCGTAAAAGCATTAACAAGTGCTTTGAGAGAGTTCCCAGCATTAAATACTTCTTTAGATGATGCAACAAGTGAGATTATTCATAAACATTACTATAATATCGGTATTGCAGCTGATACAGAAAAAGGTTTATTAGTACCAGTTGTTAAGGATGCAGACCGTAAATCCGTGTTTAACATTTCAAATGAAATCAACGAATTGGCAACAAAAGCACGGGATGGAAAGTTAGCTCCAAATGAAATGAAAGGTGCATCTTGCACGATTTCTAATATTGGTTCAGCTGGCGGTCAATGGTTTACTCCTGTTATTAATCACCCTGAAGTAGCGATTTTAGGGGTAGGTCGAATTGCGGAGAAACCAATCGTAAGAGATGGTGAAATTGTTGCTGCACCAGTACTAGCTCTTTCATTAAGCTTTGACCACCGTATGATTGATGGTGCTACAGCACAAAACGCAATGAATCATATTAAGCGATTATTGAACGATCCTGAACTATTGCTAATGGAGGCGTAAAAAAATGGTAGTAGGAGATTTCCCAATTGAAACAGATACTATAGTCATCGGTGCAGGCCCTGGTGGATACGTTGCTGCTATTCGTGCTGCACAGCTTGGACAAAAAGTAACGATTGTAGAAAAGGAATATGTGGGTGGAGTATGTTTAAATGTCGGCTGTATTCCATCTAAAGCGTTAATCGCTGCAGGTCACCGCTATGAAACAGCTATGCATTCCGATCAATTTGGAATTACAGCAGAAAATGTAAAGGTTGACTTTTCAAAAGTTCAAGAGTTTAAAGGCAGTATTGTAAATAAATTAACAGGCGGCGTTGAAGGGTTATTAAAGGGAAATAAAGTAAACATCGCTCGTGGTGAAGCGTATTTTGTCGATGCCAATACACTTCGTGTGATGGATGAAACTTCAGCCCAAACATATACCTTTAAAAATGCAATTATTGCAACTGGTTCTCGCCCTATTGAGCTACCTGCATTTAAGTACTCAAAACGTGTTTTGAACTCTACAGGCGCACTTAATTTAAATGAAATTCCTGAAAAAATCGTTGTTATTGGCGGCGGGGTAATCGGTATTGAACTTGGCGGTGCTTACGCTAACTTTGGCAGCCAGGTAACGATTTTAGAAGGTGCCGATGAAATTTTAGGTATGGGTGTTTTTGATAAGCAAATGGCAGCCCTTGTTAAGCGTAATATGAAGAAAAAAGGTGCAGAATTCTATACAAAAGCATTTGCTAAGGGTGTAGAAGAAACCGAAAATGGCGTTGTTGTAACGTTTGAAACAAAAGGTGAAGAGAAGAAAATTGAAGCTGATTACTGTTTTGTAATGGTTGGACGCCGTCCAAATACAGATGAGATGGGCTTAGAGCAAGTCGGTGTTAAATTAAGCGAGCGCGGATTAATTGAAATTGATCAGCAATGCCGTACCAATATTAGTAATATTTACGCGATTGGTGATGTGGTTGCAGGCCCTCAATTAGCACATAAAGCATCATATGAAGCAAAAATTGCTGCTGAAGCGATTGCTGGTCATTCTTCTGAAATTGATTACCTAGGTATTCCTGCTGTTGTCTTCTCAGAGCCTGAGCTTGCATCAGTTGGTTATACTGAAGATCAAGCGAAAAAAGAAGGAATTGAAGTGATTGCAGCGAAGTTCCCATTTGCGGCAAATGGTCGTGCGCTTTCACTTGACAGTGCAGATGGATTCTTAAAATTAATCACTCGTAAAGAAGATGGTCTTGTAATTGGAGCTCAAATTGCCGGTGCTAGTGCATCAGATATGATTGCAGAACTTGGTCTTGCTATTGAAGCTGGTATGACAGCAGAAGACCTTGCAATGACTATTCATGCACATCCAACCCTTGGGGAAATAACAATGGAAGCGGCCGAAGTAGCTTTAGGAAGCCCAATCCATATTATTAAATAACACTGAATGGTTCTTTCCAAGAGGAAAGAACCATTTTTTTTAAGAAAGAGCTTTTCTCGAAAATAACTATATTTTTTTTACATATACTATAATATTCATGGTTTTAGATGAAGTTTGTGTGGTGATAATTTTGAGGGTTTATGTTGTGATGCTGCTGCAATTTATTATTTGGAGCGGTTATACTTTGATTGAGTGGTTATCAAAGCATGATCAATTAGTATATAAAGTCATTATGTTTTTTGTCTTTTTTTATTTGGCCTATTTGATTGGTAACGGTATAACGAAATCCTCAAGAAAAACATTATTTCTCACCGCTTTAAGCCTTGTGATCTACACCTCAATACATTACACACTAGAGCTTTATACCCACTAAAAAACTCCCTTTTTAGGGAGATTTAGATTGTCGAGAAAAGATTATTTTTCTCGACATTTTTTTGCATATCAAAATATCAATTTATTGATAGTACCTGCAAAGGGCCTGATGATTTCCGCTCCAATCATCAGGGGGGCAAATAAATTATTTATTTCCTCAAATATTCGCCAGTCTCTACCTCTACTTTCTCGAAAATCTCAATAAAATTAACTTTAAAAAATAAGCAAATTAGTTGGGTGGCCAATATCTTAACTATAATAAGGACGAACTTTTTCAAGAAGAAAGGAAAAATTAATATATTTGTAAATCAAGCTTAGAAGGTGATATCTTGAACTAATTCATTAATTGAAACAAAATCAGATTTTCTTTGGTTAAACACTTTTGATTTAAATATTGAATTCACCATTTTTTTAAAATAGTTAATGAGTTGAAATTTTATTAAATGCACGTGTTGATTGGAGCGGAAGGCAGGAAGACTCCTGCGGGAGTACGGGGCAGGGGAGACCCCGGAAGCGCCAAAGCGCTGAGGAGGCTCCCCGGCACGCCCGCGGTAAGCGAAGTGCCTGGAGCGGAAATCAACAGACTTTTTACACAGACCAACCTATATGTATTATAATTATAAGTAATTAACGCGGTTAATTACTAAAGAGGGTGAATAAAATAAAGGCTATCGAAAGATTCGACAGCCAGGAACTCCCTTTTAGGAGTTTTTTAATTATTTTCTTGGATAATAATACATGACTCTTTCATTGAAAAGATGCAGTTCTCCTTGCGTTTTTTTTGCAAGAAATTTACAAAATTCATTGGCTTTCCCTTTATCCCCATATGTGGATTGCTCTGGCAGGGTTACTTGAATGTAATGCTGCTCTCTTTCTTCGCCGTTCTCATCGCGAATTGCTTCTGTGTCAACACCAATTAAAATAGCAAAATACTTTTCATGGTCGGAATGTAAATAAAACCATTTTCCTTTTCCTTCTTCCTTTTCCTTTACTTCATAAGGAAAGGCAGCGTTTCCAAATTGCCAATCAACTTGATTCCCTGTTTTTGAGGTAATATCTTTATAATAATAAAAAAGTTCTTTTACTTCATCAATTGTAACTTGTTGTTTTGCAGATGCAGGCACTAGCTTGATGTATGCATTTTTCGCCAACATCATTCCCCCCTAACACTCCAATTATATCCCTTTCTATTTTAGCATTGAATAAAATCCAATGACAACCGTTACAAAAATAAGTTTCTTGTAATTTTAGTGAAAATAAATTACAATAATATTCTAAATATTCAAAGAATGGAGGAGTCCAATGGAATTATTTGAAAAGTTATATGATGAGCAGGAAAATGTAAAGGTGAGGTTTGTCGGTTTTACGACTGAACATACCCGCTATGACTTTGGAATCGTTTTTACGAATATGTTTTTTGGAAAACCTCTGGTAGTCTGCATGCAGACCGGCCGTTCTACCCTCCTCGACCCTAAAGACATCGAAGATATTGACCACTTGCAATCCGTTTTCCGAATTACCGACCGACAACAAGCAGCCGATCTAGCTGAATTTTTCAGCGTAACCATTCCTTCCGTTCATTCTTATACTCAGTATGAATAATGGGACAAAAAGGGTCCAGTATGGACCCTTTTTGTTTACATAAAAATTAAATGTGACATACAATTTAGGCTTGAAAAATTAAATGTGATATATTATTATTATCTCAAGGATGTTTTAACCGCTTACATTTCATATAAAGGGGATAGAAAAGATGGGTACAATCGTATGCCAAGCTTGCAATTCTACTATTGATCATTTTGAAGACGAAAAAGTTACAGTTTTATATTCTTCAAAATGCACTTGCTGTAACGAACACCATTCAAAAGAAGAAAAATAATTTATGTATAAAATAAAATAGGATTCCAAAGTGGAATCCTATTTTTTTATTTAATTGCCTTGTATTCCTTTATAACTCTAATTGTTTTTAATTCATCATCTTCAGGCCCCTGAACAGGAAGTCCTGCTTCGATGTTTTTCTGGGTATAGAGCAGGTTTTCCTTTGTAATAATCTCACCTGGGATAAAAATCGGAATTCCTGGCGGATAAACCATCACAAACTCTGCAATAATACGGCCTTCAGATTGTTCAAAAGGAATTACTTCCGTTTCTGAATAAAAAGCATCTCTAGGTGTTAAAGCAAGTAAAGGGATATCTGGAAGTAATACTTGAACTGGTTCGATTTTTTCTGCACGATCCTTAAATTCCTCAGATAGATCTTTCAAGGCATTTACTAAAATGTCAGCCTCATTATCAGTATCACCGAACGTAATAATACAAAGAATGTTATATAGATCAGATAATTCTACCTCTATATTATGCTTTTCTCTTAGCCATTTTTCTACTTCATACCCTGTTAACCCTAAATCTTTAACCGAAATAATTAGCTTTGTCGGGTCGTAATCGAACGTAGCTTTCGAACCTAAAATTTCCTCTCCAATACAATGAATGTGCTCAATCTCATTAATTCTTTTACGAATGGATTGTGCCAATTGAATTGATTTTTCTATGAGGTCCTTCCCTTTGGTAACCAACTGTTTACGAGCAACATCTAGAGACGCAAGTAATAAATAAGATGTGGAAGTCGTTGTCATCATACTGAGTATCGATTGAACATGTTTAGCAGATACAAGTCCTTCCTTGACATTTAAGATGGAGCTTTGGGTCATTGAACCTCCAAGTTTATGGACACTTGTTGCAGCCATATCAGCTCCAGCCTGCATAGCAGAGAGGGGAAGTTCATCGTGAAAATGGATATGCACACCATGTGCCTCATCGACCAGAACGGGTACGTTATAAGAATGAGCAACTTCAACTATTTTTTTCAAGTCCGCTGAAATGCCGAAATAGGTTGGATTGATGACTAGAACTCCCTTTGCATCCGGGTGCTGCTTTAATGCTCGTTCCACTGCATCCGTTGTAATTCCATGAGAGATCCCTAATTCCTCGTCGATTTCGGGATGAATAAATACAGGGATAGCACCAGAAAATACAATGGCTGACATAACCGATTTATGAACGTTTCTAGGAACAATGATTTTGTCTTCCGGACCGCAAACAGCCATTACCATAGCCATAATCGCTCCGCTTGTTCCTTGGACCGAGAAGAAGGTCCGATCGGCACCAAATGCTTCGGCAGCAAGGTCTTGAGCCTGTTTAATCATGCCCTTTGGTGCGTGCAGATCATCGAGTGGTCCGATATTAATTAAATCAATCGAAAGAGCATTTTCACCAATGAAATTTCGAAAGTCCGGATCCATACCAGCACCTTTTTTATGGCCCGGGATATGGAATTGAACAGGATTCCTTTTTGCATGTGCTAATAAACCGCTGAAAAGCGGTGTTTGATTTTGCGACAATTTAGTACCACACCTCTTTATTTCAAATACTTATATTTTCATTTGAATAAAAATACATAAAACATATGAATTATAGCACTATTCGTTCCCCTTGCATAGAGAAACGTTTCTTAAAAGTTAGTTTCCCTAAAAAACAGGAAAATTACCCTTTAAACGAGAAATAAACAACAATGAGTTATTGGAGGGGTACGAATGAATTGGCAAACTCGAGTCACTGATTTACTCAATATTCAATATCCAATTGTCCAAGGAGGACTAGCATACCTTGCTTATTCAGAACTTGCTGCTGCAGTTTCAAATGCCGGAGGTCTCGGGCAAATTACGGCTATGTCACTTGGACATCCGGAAAAATTAAGAGAAGAAATTAGGAAAGTTAAACAGATGACAGACAAACCATTTGGTGTTAACTTTGCTATTGGGCAGCATGGAAGATCCTTTGCGGATTTCTTACAGGCAGCTATTGAGGAAGACGTGCCAGTTATTTCAATGACAGGCGGGAATCCAGCTCCTATTTTTGAACAGCTAAAAGGAACTTCAATTAAAACCTTAGTCCTTGTTGCAGCAAGAAGACAGGCTGTTAAAGCAGAGGAACTTGGTGCGGACGCGGTTATGGTTGTTGGTCAAGAAGGAGGAGGACATCTTGGGAGAGATGATATCGGTACAATGGTCTTAATTCCACAAGTTGTCGATGCTGTTTCAATTCCTGTCATTGCTTCCGGAGGAATTGGTGATGGAAGAGGATTAATGGCTGCACTTAGTTTAGGGGCTGAAGGGATTGAAATGGGAACAAGATTTATAGCTACAAAGGAATGTGTTCATGCGAATGAACGATATAAGCAAAGATTAGTGGAGGGAAATGAGGCAGATACTGTTGTGATCAAGCGTTCCCTCGGTAGTCCGGGAAGAGCCATTGCAAATACATGGACTGAAAAAATACTTGAAATCGAAAAAGAGGATGGGGGCTATGAACAGCTAAAACACTTTATTAGCGGTTCAGCGAATATTCGCTATATTTATGATGGAGTAGAGGACGAGGGATTTGCATGGGCAGGTCAGGTTATGGGATTAATAAAAGACGTACCCACCGTTGAGGAATTATTTTCACGAATGATTTCCGATGCAGAACAAATTCGCAAAAAATGGGGAAAATAAGTTAAAGCAGAGATATATTAAGCAGGTGAATAGAATGGAGTACCAATATCCAATTGATTATCATTGGTCAACAGAAGAAATCGTGTATGTAATAAAATTTTTTGAAGCGGTTGAAAGGGCGTATGAAAAGGGAATTTCCCGTGATGAAATCATGAATGCCTATCGTCGCTTCAAAGAAATTGTACCAGGCAAGGCAGAGGAAAAGAAAATATGTGGTGAATTTGAAGAAACAAGCGGGTATTCTTCCTACAAGACCATTAAAAAGGCCAAAGAAGCAGATACAGGTGTTAAAATTTCTATGACATAATAAGAAAAGCTCCTGAACAAGTGTTCTGGAGCTTTTCTTATTTGTGATTTACGGCGATCTTGTATAATGGAGCAACTTGTTTAAATACTGTCTCGATTTCTTCAAGCAACTCTTCAGGTTTTAATTGAATAACTTTTTCGCGATCCATTACGAAGCCGGAAAGAATTTCAGCTTTTTTAACCGTTTGGAGCCGCTGGAAAAATGATTGTAATTCCTCTTTAGACAGTTCTTGATGTTTAACTGTCTCTGGTTTTGTGTGATCAACAGACCAAACAAAATCTTTAGGTGTTTCTTTATATAATTTATTTAATTTTTTTGTGAACCTTTCACCAATGACCTCTTTTTGTGGTGACTCATATATGACCGCAAACCAAATAAATAAATGGGTATTCCATAAACCGATTTGGAAATGAGGTAGCATCTTATAGCCGCGTGCATTATTTGCTAAGGCCACCCATGTGTCCTTTGGCGGATTGATCGTTCGTCTGGCGTGTTTTGCTACATGAACATACATTTCATCCCCTGTAAGGGCAGCTAATTGGGGAGAAAAATATTGTCCCAAGAACTCTAGCTTTGGACGAATGGTTTCCTTAAGCGCCTCCATTCTTGCTTCTAAACCATCTATTAAGAACACATCAAAATCCTCTTTTGTAAAACTTTTAAACTCCATTTTGCAACCCCCTGCAATAACCTTTGTCCACTATTGTAGCATATTGGCGGTTTTTGAAGAAATCTATTGCTTATCTAGGTTAACGCACAAATTTGTTACATCCTTACGTGTTGGTTCATAGTATAACAGTAAAAAATAGTCTGAAAAATTAGTAAATAACAATCGTGAAAGGGAGGAAAACCATGAAACAACTAATGAATTCAACGCTTAAAAAAGCCGGAGAAAAAGAAAGAACTGCCTATTTGAGATTGGAAATGGACTATGAGTTGGCTACTTTATTTGAAGCAATTGAGGAAAAAAATGAAAAGAAAATAAAAGAATGTAAGCAGAAATTGGAAAAAATCCGTCAGGAACTTTTACGTTTAAAAGCTCTTTAATTAAAACAGGTATTTCTTCTAAGGAGAAACTCTACAGGAATGATACAAAATAGAAAAGTAGTCGAACTTATCTAAAACGAACTCCAGTGACAAAATGGGAGTTCGTTTATTATTGCTTCCATTTGTTAATCTATTCACGAATGTATAAAAATGGAACAACAGAGTTGATGTGTTAAAGCAATTTGATTAAGCTATAAGTACATCAATCTTTTTTGGGTGTTCATACTACATACATTAGCTACAACGCGCGAAAATTAGTAAACATTGGAGGGACGAAATGAATTGGGAAAATATTTATAAGCTTGCACTTACTTGGGTGAAAGAAGCCGGGGAAAGAATTAGATCATCCTTTGATCAGACATTGAATATTCAAACAAAATCAAATGCGAATGACCTTGTCACAAATATGGATAAAGAAATTGAACAATTTTTTATTGGGAAAATAAGAGAAAGCTTTCCAGACCACAAAATTTTAGGCGAGGAAGGATTTGGAGACGAGTTAAAGGATTTAGAAGGAATTGCCTGGATGATTGACCCGATTGATGGAACAATGAATTTTATACATCAGCAGCGGAATTTTGCCATTTCGTTAGGAATTTATGAAAATGGAATAGGGAGAATTGGGATTATCTATGATGTAGTCCATGACGAATTATATCATGCCTTTAAAGGTAAGGGCGCCTATTTGAATGATAAGGTTCTCCCGGCTTTAAGTGAGACAAATATCCAAGAATCGATTATTGCCTTAAATGCTACTTGGGTAATGAAAAACCATCGTATTGATCATAATTTACTCATTCCACTTGTTAGGGATGCAAGGGGTACTAGGTCATATGGGACGGCAGCACTTGAAATGATCTATGTAGCGACAGGACGAGTGGATGCTTATATTTCGATGCGACTTTCCCCATGGGATTTTGCAGGAGGGGCCGTAATTGTAGAAGAATTAGGGGGAATCGTAACAAATTTAAGGGGAGAAAAGCTTGAGTTCCTAAATAAGGATTCACTTCTTGTAGCAAAGCCTGGACTTCACCAAACAATTTTAAAAGATTATTTAAAAGAAGGAAAATGGTAAAAATGAGCCTGAGAAATCAGGCTCACTTTTTTATAATTGACCGTTCTCACGCATTCTTTTTTTTGTTTTAAATCCCATACCCATAACTAAAATCACGGCAATAATACAGGCAAGTGTACCAATGATACTTTGTTCAGCAATCGCAACTCCAATACCAGCAATCAACGCCGCAGCAAGGATTGCGTATAAAAGTAAAGTCCATTTAATTTGTTTCATAATTATCCCTCACTGTTATTTTCAAGACTAATTTCCTTTATCTTTATTATTGTACATAAATTCTTTATAGGTTTCCACCTTAATTATGGTATAATGTTTTAGTTGTATTTGAAAAACTATAATAAGCTTTATTTTTATGAATAGAGGTAGGAGTGAATTTTTTGAAAATAAGAGAAGATATTCGCAATATTGCCATAATTGCCCACGTTGACCACGGGAAAACAACCCTAGTTGACCAGCTGTTAAAACAATCCGGAACCTTCCGTTCCAATGAACATGTTGAAGAGCGTGCAATGGATTCAAATGATCTTGAAAGAGAACGTGGAATTACCATTCTTGCTAAGAACACTGCAATTCAATATAAGGACACCCGCATCAATATTCTTGACACCCCGGGACACGCTGACTTTGGCGGAGAAGTAGAACGTATCATGAAAATGGTTGATGGGGTTTTACTTGTAGTTGATGCTTATGAAGGTACAATGCCGCAAACGCGATTTGTTCTAAAGAAAGCATTAGAGCAAAATCTTACGCCAATTGTTGTTGTAAATAAAATCGACCGTGATTTTGCCCGTCCAGAAGAAGTTATTGACGAAGTTATCGATTTGTTTATTGAACTTGATGCAACCGAAGACCAGCTTGAGTTCCCTGTTATATACGCTTCGGCCATTAATGGGACAGCAAGTACCAATCCACATCAACAGGATGAAAACATGCAATGTTTGTACGATTCCATTGTTGAAAACATTCCTGCGCCAGTTGATAACAGCGATGAACCGCTGCAATTCCAGGTAGCACTTCTTGATTACAATGATTATGTAGGAAGAATTGGAATTGGACGGGTATTTCGTGGGACCATGCATGTAGGTCAACAGGTTGCCCTAATGAAATTAGACGGATCTGTTAAACAATTCCGTGTTACCAAGATTTTTGGATTCTTTGGTTTGAAACGTCAAGAAATCCAAGAAGCAAAAGCTGGCGATTTAATCGCTGTATCCGGAATGGAAGATATTAACGTAGGGGAAACAGTTTGTCCGACTGAGCACCAGGAAGCATTACCTGTTTTACGGATTGATGAACCTACACTACAAATGACCTTCGTAGTGAATAACAGTCCTTTTGCAGGACGCGAAGGAAAATATTTAACGGCGAGAAAGATTGAAGAAAGACTTCGTGCCCAATTACAAACAGATGTAAGCTTACGAGTTGATAATACTGATTCTCCAGATGCTTGGATTGTTTCAGGTCGTGGCGAGCTTCATTTATCGATTTTAATTGAAAACATGCGTCGTGAAGGCTACGAACTTCAGGTATCTAAACCAGAAGTAATTGTTAAGGAAATTGATGGTGTGCGCTGCGAGCCTGTTGAACGGGTACAAATCGATGTTCCTGAAGAGCATACTGGTTCTGTAATGGAATCCATTGGTGCTCGTAAAGGTGAAATGATTGACATGATTAACAATGGAACAGGGCAAGTTCGTTTAATCTTTAATGTTCCGGCTCGTGGATTGATTGGATATACCACTGAATTTTTAACCATGACACGTGGATATGGAATTATCAACCATACTTTTGATAGCTATCAGCCAATGCTCCAAGGGCAAGTTGGAGGACGCCGTCAAGGAGTACTTGTTTCAATGGAATCAGGTAAAGCTTCGACATATGGTATCATGCAAGTAGAAGATCGTGGAACGATTTTTGTTGAACCAGGTACTGAGATTTATGAGGGTATGATTGTTGGGGAACACACGCGTGAAAATGATATTACTGTTAATATTACAAAAGTAAAACAAGCAACAAATGTTCGTTCAGCAAATAAAGACCAAACCTCGGTCATTAAAAAACCAAAAATTATGACCCTTGAGGAATCACTTGAATATTTAAATGAAGACGAATATTGTGAGGTTACTCCAGAATCCATCCGTCTTCGTAAGAAAATTCTTGATAAAAATGAACGTGAACGTATGGCTAAAAAGAAAAAATATGCTGAAATGAGTTAAGATAAGCTTTTTAGTAACCATCAGTGGCACAAAATGAGGGACCCTTTAGCATCCAGCGAAACCACTGATAAAAATAGTTTTAAAGGAGGTTTTGTGTGTGAATGTTGCAGAACGTCTTTCATTTTTTGCCGCACTTTATAAAGTAACAGAACAGCCTAAAGTTGGGATGTGGCTTTTATACTTAACAATTGTAGCCTTATCGATTGTGGTCTATAAGCTTGGCTTCGCCAAAAAGCTCCCATTGGGTAAATCCATTGTTATTTATATTTTTCTGTGTGTCGGCTGTACCCTTCTCACTTTTTTAGGAATCTTTTTGCCTGTTGCGGAGGGACTTGTCATAGCGGCATTAATCTTGATTATTTATAAAATTCGCTTGCATCAATCGAAAAAACACCAAGCTGAAGCAAAGTAATTGGGGGAAACGGAGATGAAAATGAAGTCCTTGCAGGATGCATTATATAATTGGCTTACGATTAAGGTTGTAAGTGATGCCCGTCCTGATGATACGGCTGCTAAGGAAACGGTTGAACTCTTTGAAGAGATTCTTGTATCTGATTATCATCTTGCAAATATCGAGATTACAACAGATGATGTCATGTATTATGTATCTTTTCTTCAAGAGGGTGAAAGTAAGAAACAACGTTTCCCCCGTGAGGTTATAGAGGTAATCTTAAACCAAATTAATGACGAACCAGATAAATATTGCAACTTCCCTGCGGAGGAAGAAGAATAAAAAAAGAAGGTGTCCCTTTGACACCTTCTTTTTTATTTGAAAATATTCATTAACAAAATGTACATAAAGACAATTACTTACTCATGAATTTTTCTTATAAGATGTATTTGATATCTCATTTTATATAGAGAGGAAGTAGGTTATGCAACTATTAAAGCAACGTACCGAATCAATTGAGTTATTGGTCATGAGAATATTAAACACCCGGATGGAATTATTCCTACAAGACAAAAGACGCTATTTAAATCTTGAAAAAGGTTATCAAGGGGAGGTGATATTTGACAAATTAACTGTAAAACTTGAAAGCGATCTCTATATAATAAATGACTTAAGTCTGAAGGTGAATAATCAGGTGTTTCAAATTGATACTCTTATCATTTCACAAGAAACCATTTTTACAATGGAAGTTAAGAATTATGAAGGAAACCACTATTACGATTCCAAAAAGGATGGGTTTTTTACTATATCCAATAATGAGATAAAAAACCCACTTGATCAGTTGAAAAGTAGTAAATTCCTACTCCGTCAGTTGCTCCAAAATATTGGTAAACAGTTCCCTGTTGAAGGATATGTTGTCTTTGTATACCTCGAGTTTACATTATATGAAGCCCGCGTAAACATGCCCATTATTTTTCCTACTCAGCTTAATTCCTTTATGAAAAAATTAAATCAACTTTCATCAAAACTAAATGGTCGCCATCTGAAGGTTGCAGAACAATTAATCTCGGTGCATCGAAATATTTCACCCTATACTCGGTTACCACCCTATACTTATGAACGGGTTAAAAAAGGTTTAACTTGTGCCTTGTGCTATTCATTTTCTATTAATATTAAGGGTAACAAATGTGTATGTAGTCAATGTGGTCATGAAGAAAAAGTTGAATTTACTATGTTAAGGAATATTGGAGAAATAAAGCTCTTGTTTCCGGATAGAAAGGTTACCACTAGTGCCGTTTATGAATGGTGTAATGGAGTGTTTCCAAAAAAGATGGTTCGGAGGGTGTTGAAGGCAAACTTTATTTCAATAGGGGAGAGGCATCTAAGATATTTTGAGTAAATTATATAAGAGTATCTTAGGTGGATTACCTCTGACAAGTGGTTTAATTGTAAAAGGGTAAAAGGAACGGCTCTGGATTGCCCGAGAGAGCAATTTTTTCGTGAAAAGGGTAAAAGGAGTGGTCCTGGATTGCCCGAGAAAGTGTTTTTATTATGAAAAGGGTAAAAGGAACGGCTCTGGATTGCCCGAGAGAGCAATTTTTTCGTGAAAAGGGTAAAAGGAGCGGCTCTGCAATGCCCGAGAAAGTGTTTTATCATGAAAAGGGTAAAAGGAATGAGCCTGCAATGCCCGAGAAAGTGTTTTTATCATGAAAAGGGTAAAAGGAATGAGCCTGCATTGCCAGAGAGAGTAGTTTTTTGTGAAAAGGGTAAAAGGACCGGCTCTGGATTACCCTTAAGAACGAATTGATAAGAAAAAAGGCAAAAGCAATGCCCTTGCATTATCTGCAAGAGCACAATTTTCTGGTCAAATCAATAATGCATTACCACAAAATCACTTTAATCCTTGTATTGGTTCACCAATCGTCCTTTTCTGGTCGTTCGCGGTAAAAACGAAATTTTCCAGTATCAATCCTGGCTTTTGTTCTTTCAGATATCCTGATACTGCAATCCTGGCACATATATGTATGGATTGGACGATTACGCAGCCGTTTTGCTACTAGCGTTTCATCCTCAATTTTTTCTATCTTATCGCATATTACGCATTTTACTCTCATTTTAACCCCCCAATTACCTCTATGACCGCTATTTATTATTATAGTATATCATATTAAGCTTAGAGAAAAACCAGCGTTAGAAAGTTGATGAATAAAATAGATAGTAGTAATATTAGAATAACTGTTTTTAAAGGAGGTGTAACCATGGCTAACCTAGTGGAACCTAAATTAATTAAGCCCCTCTACGATGAGCTGCAAAAAGAGAGGTTCGTAACATTGGCAACAATAGATTACGAAACAGGCGGACCTAATGTCAGTGCAATTTCCTGGATTTTAGCAAAGGATGAGGGTACCCTTTATTTTGCAGTAGATAATCGCTCAAGAATCATTCAGAATATCGGTGAAAATAATCAAGTCGTCATTAATTTGATTGCCAATGAATCTACATATTCCATCCAAGGCACAGCTTACATTAAAGAGGAAAGACTACAGGATGTTCCCTTGAAATTGGCGTTAATTGAAGTATCTATAAACGAAGTCAGAGACGTAATGTTTTATGGTTCAAAAATTGTATCTGAGGTCAAGTATGATAAAACATATGACAAGGATGCAGCTGCCAGATTGGACAAACAAGTAATGGATGCCATGAAAAAAGCTTAGTTTTCACTAAGCTTTTTTCATTTATAATAATTAGACTGTTCTTCTTGTTTCTTATTCAAATTCTTTTCTTCGTTTGGTGATAGACTCTTATCCGGCTTATCCGTAGCATTCTTTGGATTTGGTGTAATGATGTCACCAGGTACCTCTGGCATTAATCTTCCTGCGACATCAGCAAGTTCTTCCATGATTCCTTGAATCGGTCTTCCCTTATTAATATCCGAGGAAATTTCCCTTAATCGTTCTGTTGTATCAGCATCTGCCACGACAATGGATTTTGCTCCATAAGGGTCCTTTTTTAAACTTTCCGCGACGGAATACTTTATGGTTCCTACCTGTGAACGTTCTAATTTTGAATTCACATCAATCCCTACGATTGCATAACGCCCAATGACAACGGCAGTGGCATCATTAACATTTGGGACACTAGTTGCCAATTCAACTAAGCGTTTAGAAATCTCTTGCCCCGTTTTTCGATCGACATTTTCAATATAGCTGTTTTTAACATTCACTAATGATGATTTATTTTCTTGTTTTTTATTGGCCTCATTGTTTGCACATCCGGCAATGCAAAATAATATAATAATTGCTGCCGCAATTTTCAACATCTATATTCACCTCCGGGAAACATTGATCGAACAGTTCAATTGATTTTGCTAACAATTATTGTGCATTAATCCTTCTATCTTTATTCGAATAAACATATATTTTACCAAAGTAGTACAGGTAACACGGCTTGTTGAAAATCACAAACAAGCCAAAACAACTAGAAAAGCGGGAGGCGTCTCTTTGAGTAAAATATACGTATTAGATACAAATGTCTTATTACAAGACCCGTATTCCATTTTTTCATTTGAAGATAATGAAGTGGTCATTCCTGCAGTAGTTTTGGAAGAAGTGGACTCAAAGAAAAGGTATATGGATGAAATTGGTAGAAATGCTAGGCAGGTTTCAAGGTTAATTGATGGCCTCCGAGCGGCAGGAAAACTCCATGAAAAAATCCCGCTGGAAAATGGGGGAACGATCAGAATTGAATTAAACCATCGCTCCTTTCATGAACTTCAGGATATTTTTATTGAAAAAACAAATGATAACCGAATTCTTGCGGTTGCAAAGAATTTATATATGGAAGAACAAACAAAAGAAAATGGAAAGCCAGTCATTATCGTCAGCAAGGATGCGCTAGTTCGGGTTAAAGCGGATGCGATCGGCCTTGATGCAGAGGATTTTCTAAACGACAGAGTAGTTGAATTTGAACATATTTACACAGGGTTTATCGAAGTTTTTCTGCCGATTGAATTACTTGGAAGATTTTACGAAAAAGGGGAACTGTATCTTTCGGAAATTGCCAATCATCCTTTTTATCCGAGCCAATTCCTCATCATGAAAGATGCGCTGGGAGGTTCGGCGTCTGCGATTGGGATGGTAGATAAAACGAGCAAGAAGGTAAAAAAACTGGTCTTAAATCAAGAGCATGTATGGGGAATTCATCCGCGAAATGTACAGCAGACGATGGCTATTGAACTACTGCTTCGTAAGGATATCACCTTGGTAACACTAATCGGTAAGGCTGGGACTGGGAAAACTTTGCTTGCACTTGCAGCTGGTCTAATGCAAACGGAGGACTTTAGGGAATATAAAAAACTCCTTGTTGCCAGACCGATCGTACCGGTAGGAAAGGACTTAGGATTTCTTCCTGGTGAAAAGCAAGAGAAGCTTAGACCGTGGATGCAGCCTATATTTGATAATTTGGAATTTCTTTTCAATACAAAAAAACCGGGAGAATTGGATGCGATTTTAGCCGGAATGGGTTCGATTGAGGTGGAAGCCTTAACCTATATCCGGGGAAGAAGTTTACCAAAACAATTCATCATTATTGATGAAGCACAAAATTTAACGAAGCATGAAGTGAAGACGATATTAACC
This sequence comes from Bacillus salipaludis, assembly GCF_030938565.1. GTDB lineage: Bacteria > Bacillota > Bacilli > Bacillales > Cytobacillaceae > Neobacillus > Neobacillus salipaludis_A. The sequence goes on from NZ_JAVGVR010000001.1 coordinate 2,171,166, forward strand.
CGGGTTGGAGAGGGCAGTAAAATCGTATTAATGGGCGATCCGGAGCAAATTGATCATCCTTATTTGGATGCATATAATAATGGGCTTACGTATGTGGTTGAAAAGTTTAAGGATCAGGATATTTCAGGTCATGTAAAGCTTTTAAAAGGAGAAAGATCGGGGCTGGCAAGACTTGCCGCAGACCTTTTATAAAAAACAAACGGGCGCTTAATAAACAGCACCCGTCTTATTTTATTTAATATTAAATTGTTTAACATTTTTAATTGGATTGTGTTGATTTGAGCCATCACCATAATAAAGATGTACTGGTCCATCAGAAGTTAATGGCTTGCCGTCTTCAGAAAATTTGAGGATAAACTCGAATGCCTCTTCAAGGGGAAATTCAATTTCCCCTTCTGAGGTTTCCACAACCACCATCTTTGCATCTGGGTTAGGCTCGGCATTTTGTAAAAAAGGTCTTAGTGGAATACCAAAAGTACCTGTTAACATCTTTATTTTTTCATATTTCTTTTCAGTCTTTAAGGTCGGCGGATAAACTGCTCCTTCCATGATTTCGCGGTCCCAATGTTTTGAAACAGCTTTCGTATATTCTTCGAGTGGATCCTTATCTTCCTTTTCTTGAGAAAAATAGGTAGTTAAATCAATACGGCGATCGTCAAAAATCCATACACTTGGATCAAGTGTAATCGTATATTTACTATTACCTGAAATTAAAATAATTTTATCCAAATTTTTTACCCCCGTTCATGACACGAATTAAGTATAACTTTTTTTTAGACGAATGTCATATTCGGGAGATAAAATGAATTTCAGCCTACACCTATATGTCATTATTCTTGCATTTTTATGCTCTAAACGTTAAAATTTAAAGATAAGTGGGATATCGCTCTGAAATGGGGGGATGAATGTTGGCGTCTGAAATGATCGTGAATCATCAGGAAAAAGCATATGCCTTATTGCAGGCTGACGCTGAAAAAATATTAAAGCTTATTAAGGTGCAAATGGACAATCTTACGATGCCTCAATGCCCTCTTTATGAAGAGGTATTGGATACACAAATGTTTGGATTATCAAGAGAGATAGATTTTGCAGCCCGACTAGGTTTAATTGATATTAAGGACGGAAAAGCACTTTTAGATCAATTGGAACGTGAACTATCCGCACTCCATGATGCATTCAAAAGAAAATAAATGACCAAAGAACTCAAACAGTAAAGATTTCCATTTGTTTGAGTTCTTTATTATTTTTACTCCCTTTTTTCACTTTAAAAATTATTAGAGGTCAGTAACTTTTCCTCAAGAAATATGTCCAATTTTCTATTATAATAGTATTGTTAAATTAAATCTGAAGATGAGGAATAAATGAATGGTAAAAAAAATATTAAAGTCCTACGACTATACCTTAATCCTCGCCATTATCCTATTGTCAGCATTTGGATTAGTAATGGTTTATAGTGCCAGCATGGCATCTGCTGTTCAACGGTATCGGCTACCCAGCGATTACTTTTACCAAAAACAAAAAATATTTTTACTAGGATCATTAGTGATTTTTATTTTTACAGCTATAATCCCATACAAAATAATGAAATTTACAAAATACTTTTTAGCACCAATGGTATTTTTATCGATTATTGCGTTATTAGGCTTATTTGCTTTTGGAACGGTTGCAGGAAATGCCCAAAGTTGGTATCAAATTGGCCCTATAAAAATTCAACCTTCAGAGTTTGTTAAGTTGGCAATGATTATTTATTTATCTGCCGTTTATGCAAAAAAACAGAATTATATCAATCAATTTAACAAGGGAGTGCTGCCCCCTTTAGTATATTTAATGATTGTCGTTGTTTTAATTGCAAAACAACCTGACTATGGGACGGCACTTATTATTGTTCTCATTGCTGGAACCATTATTATCTCATCAGGTATGAATTTAAAAAGTATGTCTAAATTACTGTTGATTGGGGTAGTCATTGGTTTAATTTTTATTGTTTTTGCAAGAGGGGAAATTTTTTCACAAAAACGGGTTGATCGTTTTTCCGTTCGAAGTGATCCTTTTAAAGAAGAACAAACATCCGGATATCATTTGGCTAATTCTTATATTGCAATTGGTTCTGGCGGGGTTAACGGATTAGGATTGGGAAGAAGTATTCAGAAACTAGGCTACCTGCCAGAATCACACACAGATTTTATCATGGCTGTCATTGCCGAAGAGTTAGGGGTTTGGGGAGTTGGCTTTGTAATTCTAACTCTGGCCTATATTGTTTTAAGAGGAATTTATATTGGTTTAAAATGTAAGGACCCTTTTGGGAGTCTCCTTGCAATAGGGATTTCCAGTATGATTGGAATTCAAACTTTCATAAACCTTGCCGGGGTTTCCGGAGTAATGCCCCTTACGGGTGTACCACTTCCATTTGTAAGCTACGGTGGTTCCTCACTGCTTATGCTTGCGATATCAGTCGGAATTCTTGTCAATGTCTCGATGTTTGTTAAATACGAAAACGCAAAGAATAAATCAGATCAAAAAGCGAACAAAAAACGTACCCAAGACGGGAAAGTATTCTATATTCAACAATAAAAAAGCTGCCAAACATGGCAGCTTTTTTATTTATTAGTTTTTCTGGACCTTGAATATAAGAGTAATAAATAACTTAACACCCCAAATAAACAAGTGATGAAAAAGGCGTGCAATAGAGCAATATAGAGATTTAGTCTGCTGAAAATAATCAAGGCGCCGGCAATCACTTGCAAGCATACAAGGCAAAATGAAATAATCCAGCCCCAATAAAGAACCTTTTGATCTTTATAATCGCGTATGGCCAAGTATGTAACATAGGCAATCCAGATAAATATCAAAGCTGCGGCAGTACGATGACCCATTTGTACCCATTCATAGATGTTGGTTGGTAAGGATGGAGCGTCGTTAAGACATAAAGGCCAATCACGGCAGACAAGGCTTGATTTTGTATGGCGGACAAGCGCGCCGGTATAGATGACAAGATAACTGTAGATGGAAACACCAACAATGTGAAACCCCATCCTCTTGTCGATAAAAAGCTTGTCTGCATCAAATTTCTTATCTATTTCAAAAATAAGCAGGGTAAGTAAAAAAACGGCTGCAAAGGATACAAGGGAAATTCCAAAGTGCAATGCCAGAACAAAGCTAGATTGGCCCCACATGACAGCAGCTGCCCCAATTAATCCCTGCAGAAGAAGGAAAAAGAAGGAGAGAAACGATAGAAACTTTGTTTCCCGAATATGACCAATGACCTTCCAAGTCCAAATGGATAAAATAAGGACCATCATACCTTCAGCACCGGAAACTAGCCGATGGGCAAGCTCGATAATTAATTCTGGAGTTATGTCAGATGGGACAAATTTATCCTCGCATAGCGGCCATGATCTTCCACAGCCCATTCCGGAACCCGTTTTTGTTACAAGTGCTCCGCCAAGTAAAACTAAAATCATCCCAATCGTAGTGGCGACAGCCAACCACTTTAAAGAACGTTGCAAAAAATTCACCTTCCAAACTTAGTTCAAAAATTTGTCAATGGATATTATTGTAAGTATAATAAATAAAATGGTACAAAAAAAGCCCTTATTCATCATAACGAAAAGAATGGAAAAAGAACAGAATTTCGATATTTTTTTTGATGATTTTTAAATTCTAATAAGGTTTGGATAATTTTAAATTTTCACTATTATTATAGTGGAAACTATTGAAACTTACCTAACAGTTTGTTAAAACTATAAATGATAGCTATATTTAGGAATTATTTCCCTATTATCAAGGAAATAACGGATTTTTGAGTATTCTGAAAATCACGGACACAATTTAGTAAAAAATTATTCAAAAAAAATTCACAAAAAACACTCGAAGTGTGATTTAATATACAGTGAAAGTGTTTTTTAAAACACTTCTTTTTTAAAACATATTCTTAACTTAGGAAATTATAAATTCAGACAGTATCTTTTCCAGATGATTAACTAGAAAAGATAAAATAAATTAGGTATCGTAACAACGGATATTGCAAATATTGTAACAAAGGATTAGGAGGAGAAAAAATGTCCAATACAAAGGCTTTTGGTGATACAGCTATAGAAAACGACGCATCAAGCCTGCAAACTGGTATCGAAAAAACGTCGGCATGGAAGGACTTTTTAGCCCTTATAAAAATTGGGATTGTCAATTCCAATCTCATTACAGCGTTTACTGGCCTATGGCTTGCACTTCATTTTACCGGACAAAGTTTTTTACATAACTTAGATATCGTATTCTTTACTTTAGCTGGATCAGCCCTTATTATCGCTGGGTCATGCGTTATTAATAACTGGTTTGACCGAGATATTGATCACTTAATGGATCGAACAAAAGCTAGACCGACCGTTACAGGGAAATTGGCTCCTGCAAAGGTATTGACATTTGGAATTATCCTAATAGGTATGGGAACACTGTCTTTATTATTTACTACTTTAACTGCAACAGTAATAGGACTGCTTGGAGTTTTTAGTTATGTTTTCCTCTATACATTATGGTCAAAACGACAGTTGGTTTCAAATACCATCATTGGAAGTATCTCAGGTGCTGTCCCGCCGTTAATTGGCTGGGCTGCCGTTGATGGAAATCTTGATAAAATGGCTTGGGCATTATTTGTTCTCATGTTTGCGTGGCAGCCTCCCCATTTTTATGCATTGGCAATGAGAAGGGTGAAGGAGTATAAAGCAGCAGGAATTCCAATGCTTCCAGTGGTTAAAGGATTTAAAACCACAAAAAGACATATTGTTCTATGGGTAGCAGTTTTATTGCCTATCCCATTTTTCTTGAAAAGTTTAGGAATCCCATTTCTAATTCTTGCAACCGTGTTAAATCTCGGCTGGCTTGCATTAGGGATTTATGGATATAGGATCAAAGATGATATTAAGTGGGCAAAACTAATGTTTGTGTACTCATTGCAATATTTAACTATTATATTTGTAGCGATGGTTATTGTTACATTGATTTAGTTTTGCGGTGATATTCTTCTACGCTAATGGAAGTTATTCTGCCATTGGTAATAGGATGCACACGGTGGGCTTTAAAATGAAGCCCCGCCGCAGGGTATTCTTACATAAAAGGATGAATCATTCTACATACTTCTTTGATCTAACATTTATATTAAAGAAATTTTTTACGAAAGAGGGGTTTGATTGAGCTATGAAAAGGCTTGCGAAATGGCGTTTAATTTCGTTGTTTGCGATCTTAGCGCTAATTCTCTCCGGATGTGGTGAACCGTTCCTATCAACGTTACAGCCCGCTGGTGAAGTTGCAGATATGCAATATGGTTTAATGAAGTTAAGTACTTATATCATGGTGGGAGTTATCCTAGTTGTCATGATCATTTTCGTCTTAGTTTTCTTCCGTTTTAGAAGAAAGGACGATAAAATTCCTAAGCAGGTTGAGGGGAGTCATAAATTAGAAATTATTTGGACAGTTATTCCGATTCTATTACTTCTAATTCTGGCTGTTCCAACGGTTGCTGCAACGTTCAAGCTTGCAGATGTGTCAAAAATGGATCAGAAAAACACTAAAGCACTTGTTATTAATGTGCGTTCCCATTTATATTGGTGGGATTTTGAATATCCAGGTCAAAAAATTGTAACTAGCCAAGAGTTAGTTGTTCCTACAAATGAAAAAGTTTATTTTAGCTTAAAGTCTATGGATGTAAAACACGCTTTCTGGATTCCAGCAGTAGGTGGGAAAATGGATACTAACACAGATAACATTAATAAATTCTGGTTAGAGTTCGACAGTAAAAAAGCTGATGAGGCAGGAAACTTATTCTATGGTAAGTGTGCTGAGTTATGCGGACCATCCCATGCATTGATGGACTTTAAAGTTAAGACAATGTCCCGCGATCAATTTGATAGCTGGGTGAAAGCAATGCAAAATGTAAAAGAACCACAAAAAGCGGATTCCGCTGTAGCACAGCAAGGACAGGAAATCTTCAATAAAAGTTGTGTAGCCTGTCATGCTGTAACTCCACAAAACAATAAACCTGAAGCAGCAAGACTTGCACCAAACTTAACAAACTTTGGTGATCGATCTCGTGTTGCTGGTATTTTGGATCATAATAAAACAGAAATAAAAAATTGGATTCGAAATCCTGAAACATATAAACCAGGAAATAAAATGACTGGTAAATACCCAGAAATGTCTGAAGATCAATTAAATGCTTTATCTGAGTATTTAATGGGCTTGAAAGTACAACAGTAGTAGGGGAATTGGTTGAAAGGGAGGTAAAATTGTGAGTACCTATGCTCAAAAAAAGGGATTCGGCGCAACTTTATGGGATTTTTTAACTACAGTTGACCATAAAAAAATCGCGATCCTCTATATGATTGCAGGCGGATTTTTCTTCTTAGTAGGTGGAATTGAAGCGGTCTTTATCCGTATCCAGCTTGCAGTGCCAAATAATGATTTTGTTAGTGCTGGACAATTTAATGAAATTATTACGATGCACGGAACAACGATGATTTTCCTTGCAGCGATGCCGCTAATTTTTGGTTTTATGAATGCGGTAATGCCTTTACAGATCGGGGCACGCGATGTAGCGTTCCCATATGTAAATGCTTTAGGATTTTGGTTATTCTTTTTCGGCGGTGTTTTCCTAAACCTTTCATGGTTTTTAGGCGGGGCACCAGATGCAGGCTGGACATCTTATGCATCACTAGCTGTTGCATCTAAAGGACATGGTGTTGATTTCTATATTTTAGGGTTACAGATTTCTGGTCTTGGAACCTTAATTGGTGGTATTAACTTCCTCGTAACCATCATCAATATGCGTGCACCAGGAATGACGTATATGAGGATGCCATTGTTTACTTGGACAACATTTGTAACATCTGCATTGATTTTATTTGCATTTCCTCCATTAACAGTGGGTTTAGTGTTAATGATGTTTGATCGCTTGTTCGGAGCGAATTTCTTTGAAGTTTCTATGGGCGGTAACACCGTTATTTGGGAACACCTTTTCTGGATTTTTGGACATCCAGAGGTTTATATTTTGATTTTACCTGCTTTTGGTATTTTCTCTGAAATATTCCCGATTTTCTCAAGAAAACGCTTATTTGGTTACTCCTCCATGGTATTTGCAACCGTTTTAATCGGTTTCTTAGGATTCATGGTATGGGCTCACCACATGTTTACAACAGGATTAGGACCAGTAGCGAACGCTATTTTCGCTGTTGCAACAATGGCAATTGGTGTACCAACTGGTATTAAAATTTTCAACTGGTTGTTAACAATTTGGGGTGGTAGTGTTAAATTTACTACACCTATGCATTGGGCCTTTGCGTTTATTCCATCGTTTCTTGCTGGTGGTGTAACAGGGGTTATGCTCGCATCCGCTGCTGCAGACTACCAGTATCATGATACGTATTTCGTAGTTGCCCATTTCCACTATGTAATTGTCGGTGGTGTAGTATTTGCCGTTTTTGCCGGAACTCACCTCTATTGGCCAAAAATGTTTGGTACAATGTTAAATGAAGCAATGGGTAAAATAACTTTCTGGTTATTCTTTATTGGGTTCCATATGACATTCTTTATCCAACACTTTTTGGGACTTTGGGGAATGCCGCGTCGTGTTTTCACATACCTTCCAGGTCAAGGATTTGACACGGCTAACATGATTAGTTCAATCGGTGCTGCCTTTATGGGTGCAGCAGTTATCGTAATGCTAATAAACATTATTGTCACATCTGTAAAAAATGTTAAAGTTGGTAACGATCCTTGGGGAGATGGTAGAACCCTGGAATGGTCGATTCCATCACCACCTCCATTCTACAACTTTAAGCAGCTTCCGCTAGTTCGTGGATTAGATGCATACTGGTTAGAAAAAATGGAAGGTAAAAAGGAAATGACTCCGGCTGAGCCGCTTGGTGATATTCACATGCCGAATTCATCATTCCTTCCATTTACAACGGCTCTTGGTCTTTTCATTGCCGCATTCGGTGCTATGTACCATGTAAATGATAAAGCATGGGCATTACCGGTTATGATTATTGGTTTACTTATTACTTTTGGGTCCATGTTCTTACGTTCAGTAATTGATGACCATGGTTTCCATATCCATAAAGAAGAATTACTTGAAGAAGAAAAGGGGGCTAAGGCATAATGCACGCTGAAGAAAAATTCACATATGAAAACTGGCCTGCTGAGCCTGAAAAATCCACCCTTGAGTCAAAAAATAAGTTCTTAGGATTTTGGTTTTTCTTAGGCGGGGAGACTGTACTCTTCGCTTCTCTCTTCGCAACCTATCTTGCATTAAAAGATAAGGTTCCGGATTCAAGTCAGCATTTGGCAAAAGATTTGTTTGAACTTCCGCTGACATTTGTTGCTACAATGCTTCTTTTAACAAGTTCGCTAACAAGTGTATATGCAATGTATCATATGAAAAACTTTGCCTTTAAGAAAATGATGGTATGGCTTGGATTGACTGCTTTATTAGGTGCCGGATTCCTTGGACTAGAGGTTTACGAGTTTAACAACTATGTTCATGAGGGGCATACCTTTACAAGCAGTGCATTTGGTTCTGCTTTCTATACATTAGTTGGTTTCCATGGTGGTCACGTTGCATTTGGTTTATTATGGTGTTTAACACTAATGTTCCGAAATGGAAAGAGAGGTTTAGACCTTTACAACGCGCCTAAATTTTATGTGTTTAGTTTATATTGGCATTTTATCGACGTTGTTTGGGTATTTATCTTTACAGTAGTATATTTAATGGGAATGGTGGGATAAACTGATGGCAAATCCACAGGTAAATTCAGGTAACCCAAGAGTTGACATTGAATATCGTCGGAAAAAAAGCGCTGAAGAAATGAGATATCAAGTTATTTCTTTCGCTTTAATGATTTTCTTGACTTTGATTGCTTTTGCAGCAGTTGCAGTCAAAGGGTTTACTGCATGGTTCACAGTACCATTTATTATTCTTTTGGCTGTGGTTCAAGTCATTTTTCAGCTCTATTATTTCATGCACATGAGCCATAAAGGGCATGAAGCTCCATCATTATTCTTGTATTCAGGGGTACTAGTAGGAGCAATCACAATATTAACATTTACTACCATCATTTGGTGGTAAGCAAAATAAAAAGAAAATCGGCTGAAAGGCCGATTTTCTTTTTATCATGATATAATGATATAAATATTGTCATTCTTGGCTTTAAGGTGAACAAAAGGGTATACTAATGGATGGCTTTTTAAAAATATATTGAGGTGATTTTCGGTGCTTACATTAGATATTTTTGGATTCAAAGCACTATGGAGCCCGTACTTTTTATCAATTTTAATTGCATTATTGGTTGGTTATTTTTTAATTACGATTAAATTCAGGAGCAAGTTTAATGACAGCGAGCCATTAACTAGAAAGCAAGCAGTGTACTTTGTATTATGTATTAGCCTTTTATATACCATTAAAGGTTCGCCACTTGATTTAATGGGTCATTTGATGTTTTATATCCATGCCACCACAATGATTTTGTTAGTGTTTCTTGTTGCACCATTGTTTGTATTAGGGATCCCGCCATGGCTTTGGAGAAAAGTGTTAAGTCTTAAAATAGTAAAACCTATTTTTAATCTAGTAACAAAGCCAATTTTGGCACTTTTACTTTTTAATGGATTATTTTCTTTGTATCATATTCCAGTTATTTTTGATAATGTAATGCAAAATGGATTTTTCCATGCTGGTTATTCGATATTGTTATTTTCTTCCGCGGTTTGTTTGTGGTGGTCATTAATATGCCCGCTTCCGGAACTAAAAGGTATAACCGGATTAAAAAAAGTAGGGTACCTTTTTATAAACGGAATATTATTGACACCCTCATGTGCATTAATTATCTTTGCAGATCATTCATTTTACGCGACTTATTCTGACCCAAATGTATGGGGGAGGGTAATGAGTTTATGTGTCGGATCTTCGACCTTCGAGGGTTTAAATCTTAGTGGACCACAACTATTTAGTTCCATGTCATTAGTGGATGACCAACAGTTAGGTGGAGTTATTATGAAGGTTCTTCAGGAAATCATTTTTGCTTTTGTATTAGGGCATGTATTTTTTGAATGGTACCGCAAAGATCAAGCTGAATCTGAGGCAGAACTAAATAAAACTTTAAAGCCAACCCTTGTTGAATAAAATCTCCCTGTCCCAATGGGAGATTTTTTTCCGAATTAAACCAATTTAGCTTTATGTTTGAAAAAGAATGTGAAGTACTTTAAAATTGCATTAGAATAATTAAAAAGCGAGGAAGCTTAAATGTCCTTACCTATTTTACCTACGATTAGTACGTCCTTTATCATTCTAAGTGCCATTACAATGGCAATTGGCTGGCGGCAAATAAAACAAAAACGAATTGATGCCCATAAAAAAACAATGACACTTGCGGCCATATTTGCTCTTATTTTCTTTATTATTTATGAGTCAAGAACAGTGTTTATCGGAAATACATCCTTTGGCGGTCCTGATAATATTAAGATTTTCTATACAGTGTTTTTAATCTTTCATATTACGCTTGCCACTACGGGAGCAGTATTAGGCCTTATTTCCATAATAACTGGCTATAAAAATAAACTTAAAGTTCACCGCAAACTTGGACCTATCACATGTATTGTCTGGTTTTTTACGGCCATCACCGGTGTAGCGGTCTACCTATTATTATATGTATTTTACAAGGGTGGAGAAACTACCTCTTTAATCAAAGCAATTCTCGGATTTTAAAGAAAAGACGCATGAGCAAATCATGCGTCTTTTTTTATTCAGCAAACTTTTCAATTTTACCTTTAATTTCTTCTAAAGTTTTTTTACATTGGTTTACAAGGCCGCTTGGGAAGTTTTCACCTTCACCATATTCTACTCCGTGTGGATAGTAGTATTTCCCTAGTAATGGTGTCATCAATTGAATAGTAGCTTTGTGCGAGCCCACGTCCCCCTGGGTGGCATAACCAAACACACGCAAGTAGAAAATGCCCTCTTTTAATTCAAATTTACGATCATATGTAACACGTTCATAATCCCATTGGCCTTCACGTACTAAGCCATGTTCATCCATGACCTCATCCAAGCGGTTTAAATCAGCTTTAAATTTTTCAATTCCAGTATTTTCGAATTTCACTTTTGAATTCCCTCCTAAAAACGTGCCATTACCCCTATGTTACATTATTCGGTATTATAGCAGATTTAATTCAATTTAATAATAGTTGAATTTGTATCAACTTGCAATGAATTCATTTACAGAATAATTTAATCTCTTGGGGGAATTCTATATTATTGTTAAGAATTTTATTATTATAGGGGGTATTTGTTATGGAAAAAATTCGTGAAATTATGACCGACAAGGTTGAAAGCTGTTCTTTACTTGATAATGTATTTGAAGTGGCAGTTAAAATGAAGGATTTAAATGTTGGGGCCATTCCTATCGTGGATAATGATAAGCTTGTCGGAATGATTACTGACCGTGATATCGTTTTACGATGTGTTGCAGAAAAACATCCTGCTTCATCGAAAGTGGAAGATATAATGAGTAACGATTTAATTACGGTTTCACCTGATGCTTCCAGCAGGGAAGCAGCTAAATTAATGGCGGAACATCAAATTCGTCGCCTTCCTGTTGTAGAAGGCGATAAGCTAGTAGGAATAGTATCACTTGGGGACTTCGCAATCAGGGATTTAACAGACGATCAGGCAAAACAAGCCCTTACGGAGATTTCCGAATCAAATTATAATGGAATTCAGCATTAAAGAACAAGAAAACAGGTGCCGTTGGTACCTGTTTTCTTGTTCTTAATGTTACTATTCTGTTAAGATGATGTATACATATCACTTAAAAAGATATAGATGATATAATTAATTTATCTATATTACATAGAAAAGTATTAGAGAGGGTGTTGGCCTCTGCGAACACTTATAAGAATTCTTGTTGTCTTGGCTCTTTTCTTATCCATTGGTTTTTATATAAGTGTAAAAGACGATAGCAGTGATGAGGTCTTAATAAAAGACCATCACACTTCAGAAATGAGTCCGACATTGCCGAAAAATCCAGATATAAAGCAAAGTAAAATCTCTCGGGAAAGGCCAAAAGAAGGGCTATCCCTACTAATTGGGAAAAAACTATCGGCTTTGGAAAAAGAACTTGGAAGGCCGCAGCGAATTGACGAATCAGCCTATGGTTATCAATGGTACATTTATAACTTAGATTATTCCCGCTATGTGCAAGTTGGGGTTGAAAATAACCGAATCGTAACAGTCTATGCAATTGGTAAGAATTTAGATGTTGCACCGTTTGAAATTGGCCAACCAGTGGAGGAAATCTTTAATACTCAATATATTGATGCCAATATTGAAATTGATCAGGATGGGAACTCTTATCGGTTTGAATTGAATGATACAGATTTAAATATACGGCCTGTCGTCCGATTAGGAAATGTGTATGTACAACTCTATATTGATAAATTTACAGGAAATCTTTCAAGTGTTCGGTTCCTTGATGCTGATACCCTCATTAAACAGCGTCCTTATGAGCTTGTTTATAGTGGGAAATTAATAGAGGCCGATGAACCAAGTATTGAAATGTGGAGAGAGATTGAAGTAGGAGAAGAAAAGCAAATTTTTGACATTACAAATGTTTTAAGAGTAAGACATGATTTAAAGCCGCTATTGTGGGATGAAAAAACCGCGAAGGCTGCATATGGCCATAGTAAGGATATGGCTAAAAATAATGATTTTTCCCATACATCAAAGAAATTTGGCACCCTTTCCGATCGGTTAAAGTCAGCTAAGGTTGTTTATCAAGCTGCGGGGGAGAATATTGCTGCTAATTATATTGATGGACCAGCATCAGTTGAAGGCTGGCTAAACAGCAAAGGACATCGTGATTCCATGTTAAATAAAGATTTTTCCCATCTTGGTGTAGGAGTATTCCAAAAGTATTATACACAGAACTTTATTCAAAAGTGGAAACAATAAAAACAGCGGTCTATTGAAGGCCGCTGTTTTTTTTATTCTTTCAAAATGACTAAAGACTAATTGGCTGCTTTCCCAACAACCGTATACTTTTAGAAATTCACCCACTTTAAAGGTTTCAATCTTTGTTGTTTTGGTAAGAGGAGTAATTTTTTTTACAGTGACTTGCTGCGATTTTGTTTGTAGCTTTATTTCCTGGACAAAAATGTAGCGATGATAATAATAGCGCTGTTTTTCCTCATAAATACTCTTAATTTCTCCAACTGCAACGGCCTCTTGAGGGATATTTTCTAGCGAAAGCCATTTAGTATCTTGTACCTTCATTTCTTTTTTTGTAATCAAATAAAAGTAAAGAAGGATAACAGGGATTACAATGGCGGTGACCATATGTTTGACCCCCTAAATATTATTTCTTTATGACAAAAAATGTTCCGGTTGCATAGGCAATTTTTTTACCATCATCCCGATGGACTTCACCGGTGACGACCAATGTTTTGTTGCCTTGGTGGATAATCTCGGCGTTACAGCGGAGACTTGCCCCAATTCCAGGGGCAATGTAATGGATATTCAACTGATTGGTAACAGCACCATATCCTTCTGGAAGAAGGTAATTTGCAAGTGTTCCCATTGCCGTGTCAAGGAGCGTTGCTGTTACTCCACCATGGACAATATCAAACGAATTGTTTAGAATCGGGTTTAATGGAATCGTTATTTCACAGCAGTTTTCGTCAAGCTTACTATCCATATGAAAAAACTGATCGATAAAAGATCGTTTACCTACGTTAATTTTTCTTTGCAAAACCTCTAGAAATTGGGCAATGGCAGTTATATCATTTTCAGTACCATTTTCTAAACATGCTTCTAATAATGTGAATAATTTGTCCTTCATCTTTTTACCTCTTTCATTTCATTTCAAGAACATCTTACCACTTATAAATAATTTAAGCATCATTAAGTCTTTCACACATTTTATTTTCTGACATATCGTAATATAGGCATGATGTCGGCAGAGGTGAAAAAAATGGCTCAAAAAAAACTACATCCATCTGTGGCGAAGTTTAAGGAATTTGTAAAGAATAATCCTAAGATGATCCAAGAGGTACGGAAGGGTAAAACCACCTGGCAGGAATTGTACGAGGATTGGTATCTGCTGGGAGAAGAGGATGCACGATGGGAAAAAATTGGAAATGAAAATAATGACTTGTCTGAAAAACCAGAGGAACAGGAAACAAATACAGAAAAAAAGGGGGACTTAATATCGAATATAATGGGAATGGTTAACAAAATGGATCCAAATCAAATTCAAAACCATATTAACAATTTAAGTCAAGCAATTGGAGCGATTCAAGGTGTTTTATCACAATTTCAAGGGAGTAACGGGGCAAAACCGCCCGGAAAACCGCCAGAAGGGCCAATAAATCCTTTTACATTTCGAAAAGATTAAAAGAAAGGATTTTAAAATATGCGTAAAGATGTCCTAGAGTATTTAGGTGGACAAAAAGAGTTCAAGCAATTTATTCGGGAGCAGCCGCTCTGGTACCGAAAACTTAGCAGAAACCCTTATGATATACAATCATTAGAAATCGCGTCATTGCACTATTATAAGAAAACAATCCCACATCAAGTGGAAAAATTCTCTAACAGTGTACAAATGGCTTCAATGATGTTGAATATGTTTCAATCGATGAAAAATCAAGGGTAATCAAGACCACATAAAAAAATTATGTGGTCTTTTGCTTGTTTTATTTAGATTAAAAAACAAAAAGGAAGCGAACAATACAGGAAAGGAGTGATGGAATTGAAAAGGAATTTTTGGATGCTGACCCTTTCCATTTTTGTACTTTCCATTATGACAGGATGTCAAAACGATCTGCCCAAGCCGGAATCAAAGTCAAAAATAATACCATTTGTACAAGCTAGTACATATAAATTTGATTCTAACTCTGAATTAAACCAAAATTCAGAGGAAAAGCCTTCCTTATTTGTTCAATACAAAACAAGAGGGCCGAATGTGATGGTGGAGTGTATTTTATCCGGGATTAGTTTTCGAGAATCTGACAGTTCAAAAGAAAAACTTGGGAAGATGGTTGTGTGGGTCGATGATAGGAAATTTCAAGAGGTTTCTACAGCGGCGTTTATCGTTAAAGGACTAACACCTGGAAATCATAAAGTAAGGCTTGAAGTGATTGATTTAAATAATCGGCCATATGGATTAACGAAAGAATTCATGGTAAATATACCTAAGTAAAAAGGAAAATTTCGCTTTCTCCTATCGTTCGTGTTAAAATATGAGTGGAGGTGGGCGACATGCTTGCTACATCTGAGCGAGTTGAATTAGTAGAAAATGCAGAAGAATTGGCTAAAATGATTTTAGAATCTGATGTTGTTGAACAATATCAAATTTCCTTATATAAATTGCGGCATAATCGGGAATCACAAAGGAAAATTAAACGGTTTATCAGCGTAAAAGACCTATATGAAGAAGTGCAGCGCTTTGGTAAATATCACCCTGATTATAAAAAAATCATGACAGAAGTCCGTGAATATAAGCGGGAAATGGATTTGGATCCGCTTGTAGCAGATTTCAAACTGGCAGAAAATGATTTGCAGGCACTTTTGGACGATATCAGTGTCTTAATCGGTGGATCTGTCTCAGAGCATATTAAAGTGCCTACAGGGAATCCATTTTTTGATACAGGACATAGCTGCAGTGGTGGCTGCAGCAGCGGCAGCTGTGGTTAATGGGATTAGAATCGGCTAAGGAAGCCGATTTTTTTATAGAGATAAAAAAAAAATTCGACTTTGAGAATTGTCTAGCTCCAGCGCCTAGCCCCTCGAGGTTGCTTCGGTCCTGTCGATGAAGTCAAAGAACGACTTCACCGCCAGGACCTCCAGCACTTGTCGGGGCTGACCAAGGTGCTTCCGCTTTTCTAATTACAGAAAAGTTTGAATTGAAAAATACTGATTTGATATGCTAGACTAATTAAAATGAAGGTTTGTTGAAGGGGAAAAAAGTATGTTTGTTCAAAGACAAGGTTTAGTTATTTGGCTGTACTCATTAAAACAAGCCAAAATGTTACGGCGATTTGGGAATGTCCATTATGTTTCAAAAAAACTAAAATATGTGGTTTTGTATTGTAATCAAGAGGATTTAGAGGGAATTATGGAAAAATTAAGCTCTTTTTCCTTTGTAAAGAAGGTCGAACCCTCCTATAAACCTTTTTTGAACAAGGAATTTGAAAATTCGGCGCCGGACAAGGCAAAGGAATACGACTATAAAATGGGAATTTAAAAAGGTGAGGGCAGCTGCCCCCACTTTTTTAATGTAAAGGTAATAAATAATGATTTAATCGTAAAATCCCGATTAAATACTGATAATAAAGTTCTTTTTCATGGAATATCGTGGATGGTTTTACAGAGAGTTCATGAATTGTTTTGTTAAGGATTTCTGCTGTTTGGGCAAACAAACCATAACGTTGATTCGCCAAATAATTTGGATTTGGAATTCCTTCTCGGCAGATATATAAGGCTTGAAATTTTCCAGGATCTGTTGGCTTCAAAACAACGACTAAGGAGGTTACCTGCTTATCGTCGATGGTTGTATGTAATGCCATCATGTGCAGCAGACGATGCTGATTTGCTTTGGCAAGCTCTATTAACTCATATATATCAGAAAAACCCTCACCTAATTCAATAAAACGCTGGATCAATAGTCTGACTCCCCTTTTTTTTAGACTCAACAATACTTTATCATTTTGTGTAAAAATAAAAAACCCCGCAGAAATAAATCTGCAGGGTCCTTCTATATCCTTAACCAAGGATAGAAGGCAAAGGGAGAGGAGAAACCGGAGGAAGAACTTATGGGGAAACGTAAGTCTTCTCCGCGGTTGGCAACAACATCCTCGAATTGATGTTGTTAATAACATTATCCCCACAACGAAAAAGCTTATACACGCTTTTTTATTTTTTTCTATTATGATGTTGAAATGATTTGATATTTGGCTAGTTTATTCAATTATGGTAGGATAGGGGAAGAAAAATGATTTTTTAAATAAATGTGGTGATAGTTCTGAGAGTGGTTTCAGGTATTTGTAAAGGTAGACCCCTTAAAGCAGTACCGGGAAATACAACAAGGCCAACAACAGATAAGGTGAAAGAAGCCTTATTTAATATGATTGGGCCTTATTTTAACGGTGGAATCGGACTCGATTTATTTGCAGGGAGCGGCGGTTTGGGAATCGAAGCTCTAAGCCGAGGCTTGGATAAAGTGATTTTTATTGATCGTGACGCCAAAGCCATTCAAGTGATTCGCGAAAATATTAAATCGTGCAGCTTTGATGAAAAGATCGAGGTATATCGAAATGATGCTGAGCGTGCATTAAAGGCACTTATAAAAAGAGAAATCCGTTTCGATTATATTTTTTTGGATCCACCGTATAAAAAGCAGCAGCTTATTAACTTAATGCAAACAATTGTAGAAGAGAACCTTTTGAATGAAGACGGGATTGTTGTTTGTGAACACAGCCACGATGTAGAGCTTCCGCTATCGGTAGGGGCCTTAACACAAATAAAACATGAAAAATATGGGATTATTACGGTTACGATTTATTCGTCAATCTGTGAGTAGTGATAAGGGGGAGTCATTTTGGCTAGCATAGCCGTTTGTCCAGGGAGTTTTGATCCAGTTACATATGGCCATTTAGATATTATTAAGCGAGGGGCCAAAGTTTTCGACCAGATATATGTTGTAGTGTTAAATAATTCTTCTAAAAATCCTCTTTTTACAGCGGAAGAACGCATTCACTTGATTAAGGAGGTAACAAAACATATACCTAATGTAATTGTCGATGAATTTGCAGGTTTACTTGTTGAATATGCGAAAAGCGTTAAGGCGAATGCCATCATTCGCGGCTTGCGGGCTGTTTCCGATTTTGAATATGAGATGCAAATTACTTCAATGAACAGGGTTCTAAATGAAGAAATTGAAACATTCTTTATTATGACGAACAACCAATATTCCTTTTTAAGTTCTAGTATTGTAAAAGAGGTAGCCAAGTACAATGGAAAAATATCAGAACTGGTGCCTCCATATGTTGAAAAAGCGTTGCATGCAAAATTTTACAAACATGAATAAAAAAAGCCGGGCATAAGTAATTATGTCCGGTTTCTTTGTAATCTAAAAAATAAGATGACCGTATAAAGTGCAAGTGAAAATATCGTAATTATCGGTCCAGCCTCGATCATTCGTTCGTAAAAGCTATGCACCCAAGAACCTTTTTCAAAAAATCCAACAGGTACGGCACTGGTTGGATGGTCGGTTTGGTAAAAACGGAGGTAAACTGGCTTCCATAAGAGATAGGCAAAAATACTTGCGAGTATACCATGGATAATCCGCGCTATGAAAAATGGCTGAAAGCGAATATTTGCCTGGGCTAGAATACTTGCAACCTGTGCCTGAACACTGAAGCCGCTAAATGCCAGGATAAAACTTACCATCATGGTCTGTTGCAAAAGAGGTGCATCCTGTACTTGGCTTGTCAGCTTGCTTCCTAGTGTAAGTTCAAATATTCCAGAAATAAGAGGAATGCTTAAGTTTTCCGTAAAGGAAAACACGGAAAGAAGCATTTCAACAGCTTTAGCTAAAATCGCGGTAATATGTAAATGATACAGCAGTGTGTTTATGACTGAAAATAGGATAATAAATCCACCAATCATTAACAAGGTTTGAATGGAAGAGTTAACGGCATCGCCAAGCATTTTTCCGATGGGGCGATTATCCTTTAACCTTGTACGATGCAGGGTGGAAAAAGCTGATCGGATGATGAATTTACGCTTTGGTTCATCCTGATGGCGTCCCTTGTCTTTACCGTAAAAACGCATTATGATACCAACACAGATATTCCCTAGATAATGGGCCAAGGCCAGTATGATGCCCAATTTGGCATTATTGAAAAAACCAACAGCAACTGCACCAAAAATAAATAATGGATTCGAAGAGTTCGTGAATGAAACAAGACGTTCTGCTTCAATTTGAGTCAACTGACCTTCCTGGCGCAGGCGGGCAGTAAATTTGGCTCCTGCAGGAAACCCGGAGGCCATTCCCATCGCCCATACAAAACCTCCCACACCGGGTACGCGAAAAACAGGCCGCATAAGGGGTTCCAATAGGACTCCAATAAATTTAACGACTCCAAAGCCGATTAGCACTTCGGAAACGATAAAAAAGGGCAGCAAGGAAGGGAAGACAATTTCCCACCACATCTTGAGACCACGGACTGAAGCTTCCAAGGATTCCTTCGGAAAGCTGATAAGTGAAGCAGCTAGTATGGTAATGAATATGGATAAGACAATCGTTTTAACTTTTGAACGAAACACGAAGGGGACCTCCTTCCTTGGGGTAACAGTAACTATGCATTTCCCCCGTATCAATGATAAAATAAGAAATATTCACGCAAATGTCCTTTTACTACTCGTCCTCATATAAATCAAATATACTCATAGTTCGAGAAATTAGACCATAAGATTGAACGAGATTTCACTTTTGCGGGTGAGTGAGGTGGTAACTTTAATGGTACAGCCTAAAATAGGGTTAGCACTTGGATCTGGCGGAGCACGCGGGTTTGCGCATTTAGGTGTGATCAAGGTAATGGTGGAAGAGGGGATCCCATTTCACCTGATTGCAGGAAGCAGTATGGGTGCCCTTGTGGGGAGCTTTTACGGTGCCGGTATAGAAATGAATCGATTATACAAACTTTCAACAGCTTTTAAACGAAAGTATTTTTTAGACTTTACTGTTCCAAAAATGGGGTTTATTGCAGGAAAGAAAGTGAAGGAATTTGTCAGGGTATTTACGCACGGAAAAAATATAGAAGATTTATCCCTTCCAATTGGAATTGTCGCAACTGACCTTTTAACTGGAGAAAAAGTAGTGTTTCAAAATGGTCCTGTTGCAGAAGCCGTTCGGGCTAGTATCTCCATTCCGGGAATTTTTGTTCCGGAAAAGTACAAAGGGAGGATTTTAGTAGATGGGGGTGTTTCCGACCGTGTACCTGTATCGGTTGCAAAAGATATGGGTGCAGATATCGTCATTGCCGTGGATGTCTCGATGGTGAAACGAAACGCTGAAATCACCTCGATTTATGATGTGATTATGCAAAGTATTGATATCATGCAGACTGAGATTATCAATACAAGGGAGATTGCCGCGGACATTATGATCCGTCCTCCGGTTGAAATGTTTAGTTCACGCGCATTCACCAACATTGAAGAGATTATTAAGGCAGGAGAAGAAGAAATTAAAAAACATATTCCTCAAATTAAACAGGCTATTGAGCAGTGGAAGGGGTAAAAAGTGGAATGCGTAAGAAAATATATTTCAGTGCTATATTAATTATAGCGATTGTGTTAATTGGCGGTTTGTTTTATACACTCCCCTTTTATGTAACAAAACCGGGGATGGCTAAAGAACTTCATCCTATAATAAAGGTAGAAGATGGATACAAGGAAAAAGGCAACTTTATGTTGACAACAGTAAGAATGGGAAGAGCAACAATCTACTCCTATTTAGAAGCAAAAATAAAAAAATATGAAGAACTCTATCCAGTAGAACAGGTTTTAGATAAAACCGAGACAGATGAGGAGTATAATGCAAAACAGCTCTATCTCATGGCCCAATCCAAATTAAATGCGATTGATGTTGCGTACCGAAAAGCTGGCCTTCCGGTAAATTATAAATATAAAGGTATTTATGTGGTGGATGTCGTTCCGGGAATGCCGGCGGATGGCAAGCTTCAAGCAGGTGATCGAATTTTTAAGGTTGATGGCCATCAGTTCCCTTCCTCAGAAAAATTCATTGCCTATGTTGGTGAAAAAAATAAGGGTGCCCAAGTTACCTTAACGTTTATGAGAGATAAAAAAACAAAAACAGCCAAACTCTATGTCCAGCCGTTAAAAAAGCAGCCTAATCGAGTGGGAATCGGAATTTATTTAGTTGATGACAAGGAAGTAAAGGTAAATCCACCTGTTGAAGTAAAAACGGATGAAATTGGCGGCCCTTCAGCTGGATTGATGTTTTCACTCGAAATTTATAATCAATTAACAAAAGAAGACTTGACGAAAGGCTATCAAATAGCAGGAACCGGTACCATTGATGTGGATGGGACGGTTGGTCCAATTGGGGGAATTGAACAAAAAATTGTAGCAGCAGATAAAGCAGGAGCGGAAATTTTCTTTGCTCCTAATGAAAAAGGTGCAAAAGATTCCAACTACCGGGCAGCTGTGAAAACTGCCAAAGATATCAAAACAAAAATGAAAATTGTACCGGTAGATACATTTGATGATGCCGTTACCTATTTAGAAAAATTGCCTAAAAAGTAAAAGACGGTGCATAGCACCGTCAGATTGTCGAGAAAGGGTATTTTTCTCGGCAATTTTTTATTATCTGAATTTAAATTTCTTATTTTACCTAAATCGTTTGTTCCTGCTAACTGTCCTGTTGATTTCCGCTCCGAACACTCGCTTTCCGCGGGGAGGTCCTGGAGCCTCCTCGGCGCCTTGGCGCCTGCGGGGTCTCCAGTGACCTCTTTATCCCGCAGGAGTCGAGTGCCCTCCGCTCCAATCAACAGGGGGAGAATCAACCTAATGTATTGCAACACACTTTTCTAACATTGCCAAATGTGTTGCAATCTTTTTTATATTTTGGCAGGCTGCCGTAAGGAGAGCCTGTTCACTTGCCTTTTTCACCCCCCGTAAACGGCAGTAGCGAAGCCCGTGCAGCTCTTTTGAGTCTGAGAAGCTTTGCTCGATTTTTTCTTTTCTAAATTTATAAAGCATTTTTCCCGATTTAGATAGTCGATTCAATCTTACTTTTTCCTTATCTTCTCCCCAAACGTGACGTGTTACTATCTTTACCTTATTATTTGAACGGGTACATTGAGAGAGAAGTGGACAATGTTCACACCTCTTTGAATCCTATTTATATTCTCTATATCCTTCCCGATTTGTTGTTTTGTATTTTATTTCTGGACTATTAGGACAAACGTACAAATCACGGCCATTATCCTCACTATAAAATGGACGAACTTTTTCAAGAAGAAAGGAGAAATCAATATATTTGTCAATTAAAAGCGAAGAAGATCATCAGGAACTAATTCAGGTTTAAACATTAAATTCAGCACTTATTATTTATAATTTTTATATTATGAGGATGGCTCTATTGTTACGCCCTGTTGATTGGAGCGGAAGGCGCGAAGACTCCTGCGGGAGTACGGGGCTGGGGAGACCCCGCAGGAGCGCAGCGACGAGGAGGCTCCCCGGCACGCCCGCGGAAAGCGAAGCGCCTAGAGCGCAAATCAACAGCCCTATTTGAAGCGTATACATTAATATTATTACAATAAATTAACGCGGTAAATTATAAAAGTAAATATATAAAATAAAAAGCTATCGAAGGTTTTCGACAGCCTGACGGTGCATTGCACCGTCTTTTTACTTTACTATGATTGGAATTTGTTTATATTCTTGCTGGATGAATTCATTTCTTAGGTCCAAAGGGATGCCAAATGAATAGATTTGTGCTGCTTTGATATCAAGCATAATTTCTTTTTGTTTATAGGAAGATAGTTTTGAAACGAGCGGGAGCTTAAGCTCGGATTTCACTTTGTTTAAGTATGTTTTTCCTTTTTGGGTCATCCCTAATAATCTTAAATAGTTTGCACCTTCAGGTTTGCTCATTTCTTCTTTTACTGCATTCGTTAAAATATGTACGCAAATTCGTTGCAGTCTTGTCCAGGTATAACGCTTAGTTTTTATTTTTTCCATGAATTCCTGAAAACTGCCAGCGGTTAAGGCAGCAGCTTTCAGCCGATTTTCAATTCCTTCTTCAACCTCATAAATATTCCTAAGTTCTTCCGGGGTACACTGAATCAGTCGAAATTGTAGATAGCTCCAATAATTTTCCCATTGATGAAATCCCCTATAATGATTGTAATACTCCTTTAATAATTCAGTCGTCGGTTCAGGGACATACTGGTCGATGGTAAATGTTCTATCATCAGTTGAAAAAAGGGCTTTACGTATACTTGTTGCACTCGCAATCGTTTCAGAAGCAAAATGCTCATCATGGTAATTGGCATTCTTTCGGGCAATGGTTAGCGGTTTTATTTTACTATTTACTTTTTTTATCGACTTTATATACTGAAATCCCAGGATGTTATTAGGCTTTGTTAGGTTTAATAAACCTTCTGTATCAGTAAAATCCTGAAACGAAAGTGATAATGCTTTTGGATAGCTAACACCCGATTTAATATGTCTTCTTACATTCTCATCAAAGATTTCTTGATGCTCTTCCAAAAAGTCAATGGTTTTTAAAAAGGAGGAAATGTCACCGCTTTCACTTCCAAAACAAAAAGATTCACAATGCACAGCATCTAATATAGAAATAGCCCCATCAGCAAAAAACTCTGCATTTTGGGTAGCAAATTGATATGGAAGCTCAAATACGAGGTCTACTCCCCCCGATAAAGCCATTTTCGTTCGGTACCATTTGGAAACTAGTGCAGGCTCTCCTCTTTGCAGAAAATTTCCACTCATTACTGCAATCACAATATCGGCATTCGAGGTTTCTCTTGCTGCTTGGACGTGAAAAGCATGTCCATTATGAAAGGGATTATATTCGACAATTACGCCAACAGCTTTCATTTGTATACTCCTTTAATTAATTTGGTAAAATCATTATACCAAGAATTCTCTCAGACTTTAAATTCGCCAATTTGATATGATGTTTGTAATAATGGTAAATGGTTACACTAATAAATGATTTGTTTTTATGAACTTTATTGCTTCAAAAATCACCTTCCTAGGTGTAAAGAAAAAACATTGACAAAAATTTAATCGAAGGCTATAATTACCTTTGTTGCCTTGGGGTGATTCAATTGAAATGGACATTAAGCCAATTACAAAAATATCGAAACAAGGATTTTCCGATTGATGAAACGATTCGGGTTGATGAGATTAAACAAGATGATCCTTCCATCCGAGAGGTATCTCCAATGCATATTACCGGCAGAGGAGATATTGATTCAACGAAAGTGACCTTTCATTTAAAAATCGAAGGTTATTTAATACTTCCTTGTTCTCGTACTTTAGTGGATGTGAAGCTTCCAATTTATGTCGAAACATCTGAAACTTTCCTCTTACAAACTTCGAATTACGAAATGGAAGAGGAAGTGCATCAAGTAAAAGGGGATTGTATTGATTTAATGCCAGTCATTAGAGAAATTCTTTTACTTGAGATTCCGATGCAGGTTTTTTGCGAAGATGTCACACATGAAGATGCTGCGCCACAATCCGGTAAGGATTGGGAAGTGATTCATGAAGAGGATCAATCGAAAAAAATTGATCCAAGACTAGCTGGACTTGCTAAGTTTTTTGACAATGACAATTCTTCCGAATCATAATCGGCAAAACATGGAGCAACGTGAAGACTTTAAGTAATTCGTCTTCATGACTTTCTTTAAACTCTTTAAGGAGGTGGGAAGAATGGCTGTACCTTTTAGAAGAACTTCTAAAACTGCAAAGAGAAAGCGTCGTACTCATTTTAAATTAAACGTACCTGGTATGGTAAGTTGCCCAAACTGTGGTGAAATGAAACTTGCTCACCGCGTGTGTAAAGCTTGCGGAACATACAAAGGAAAAGACGTTGTGAACGACTAATTTCATTGAGATAAAAAGCACAAGGAGCATAAAGCCCTTGTGCTTTTGTCGTTTAAAGGGGATGTTAATTTCCAAACTAAGTGATTAGTGCGATAATCAATGAGTAATTTTAAAAGAAGCAATCCATACATATTTCATATTGAAGGGAGAAAGGATTATGGCTTATACCATTGAAAAATCAGAAAAGGGTTATTTATTGTTTACCATCACAAGAGGCAATAAAAGAAATGCAGTAGATTATGATGTTATGGAAGGGCTTTCGAAAGCGATTCATCATGCAGCTGACCCTGATGTTTTGGCTTTGGTTATTACGGGAGAAGGAGAAAATGCCTTTTGTTCTGGAGGAGACCTATCTGTCTTTCACTTGCTTGAAACCGAAGAAGAAGCCTATTCAATGCTCTCAAAAATGTCTAAAATTCTTTACTCGCTGTTAACATTACCCATTCCTACTATTGCCCTTATGAACGGACATGCAGTTGGTGGCGGATGTGAGATTGCCATTGCCTGCGACTTTCGTCTAGCACGGAAGGGAATAAAAGCTGGTTTTATTCAAGGAAAGCAATCAATTACAACTGGCTGGGGAGGGGGAACGATTTTGGCAGAAAAGCTGCCAAATCCCCTTTACATGAAGCTGTTAATGGATGCTGAGGTTCATAAGATAGAAAGATTAAATGAGATAGGTTTGATTGACGCCCTTTATGAGACTGACCCTATAAAAGAATGTGAAACATTCTTGGAAAATCTCTTATTTAAGGACAAAGGTGTACTGCAATCCTATAAACAGATATGGATTGGAAGGTGGGAGGAAACGAAACTGCAAGAGAGAATAGAGAAGGAAGTCCGAAATTGTGCCCGCCTTTGGGAGAATGAATCCCACCATCAATATGTCAAAATGTTTATGAATAAAAAAACAAACAATTAAACCGAAAACAGGTGTTGTTTCAGTCTATCTTTTCTAGTAGATGCATATGTATGAATAAAAACACTAGGAGGGATCTGAATGTCGCCAACTCGCCAAGATGCATGGTCACAAGATGAAGATTTATTGCTTGCCGAAGTTGTTTTAAGACATATCCGTGAGGGAGGAACGCAGCTACAGGCTTTTGAGGAAGTAGGAAAACAGCTGTCAAGAACTTCAGCAGCCTGTGGTTTTCGCTGGAATTCTTTCGTTAGGAAACAATACAAGTCAGGAATTGAACTTGCCAAAAAACAAAGAAAGGAAATGAAAAAACAATTACCTCAAGTGGAAGAAGAAAAAAATGTTACCGAGGTTATGGTGGAAGCCGCCTCATCCATATCCAGTGGTGAATCTGTTAGTTTTCAAACCGTTATCCATTTTTTAGAGGGACTTCATAGGAAAGCTGAGGTTAGCTCCACCATTGAAGAGGACCGAGAAAAGTCAGTTGAAAAAATAAAAGAATTAGAAAAGAAAATCTTCTATCTGGCAGCCGAAAATGAAAAATTGAGTAAAAACTTAAAAGCGATTGAGGAAGATTATCGATCATTGATTGAAATCATGGAAAGAGCAAGAAAAATGGTTGTTCTTCAGGAGGAAGACCGTCAGCAAAAGGTAAAATTCCAAATGGATAAAAACGGGAATCTTGAAAGAGTGGAAAAATAAAAAAGCGGACTTTATGTCCGCTTTTTTATTTTAATGCTGTGCTTCTACACCTGCAGGATACCATACAAGAGGATTTTCACCGCGGTCACGTTCCATATCATACTCAACAGCATCAAAATCCATCTTATTCCAAAATTCACTTGAATGAACTCTAGGATTAGTTTTAATAGGCAGACCAAAGCTTTTTGCAAATTCTACAAGCTGTTTGCCGTAGCCTTTACCTTGATAGTCAGGCAGTACTTCTAGCTTCCAAAGCTCTAAATAATTTTGTGGTGGATAGAAATAGCGGTCAAATTTCGCGTCAATTTGGTATAAACTCATTCTTGCTACTAGTTTGTCTCCAAAATAAATACCATAAAATGGTGAATCACTATGATCTTCCACCATATTGGCTTCTAAATCTTCTAGCATAGATAGCTCTTGAATTCCATATTGCTTAAACTTTTTAAATTCTTCAAGTGTTTTAAAATTGATTTTTAATTTTTCAACTTTTGACCCCATAAAGGAACCCCCTAAAAAGAAAGTGATTGGATACATCATCCGTATATCTTCAAGTGATACTGAATAACATGGATATGAGATAATTTTTGAATTATTTAAATCGAACTACTACGTTTATTATATAACAAAATTATATAAATTTCCTCCATTAAAACTTCAGGAAGCGTTTTCAAAGTTTGCAGGAAATTTCGTGAAGGTTGTAGAAACATATAATTATGGAGGGACTAAAGGGGTTTAGAAAGGGGTAATCATGTGCAAAAAATTTTAATAGCCAACAGGGGAGAGATTGCGCTTCGGATTATTAAAACCTGCCATGAGATGGGGATTGAAACAGTTGCTATTTATTCAGATGCCGATAAGGAAATGCCCTATGTTAAAGCCGCATCTAAGGCAGTGTATGTTGGTGAGCCTCCAGTTACTAAATCCTATCTGCAAGTTGAAAAAATTTTAGCTATTGCCAAAGAGGAAAAGGTGGATGCCATTCATCCTGGATATGGATTTTTATCCGAAAACAGCGGATTTGCCTTGAGAACAATTGAGGAAGGAATCATTTTTATTGGTCCAGAACCGAAAACCCTTGAGCTAATGGGGGATAAAATTGTTTCTCGGCAAACAATGGAACACGCTGGTGTTCCCGTGGTTCCGGGAAGCGCTCATGGATTAAAGACACTTGAAGATGCCTGCTCCTTAGCAGCAACAATTGGATACCCCATAATGCTGA
This sequence comes from Bacillus salipaludis, assembly GCF_030938565.1. Taxonomy (GTDB): domain Bacteria; phylum Bacillota; class Bacilli; order Bacillales; family Cytobacillaceae; genus Neobacillus; species Neobacillus salipaludis_A. The sequence goes on from NZ_JAVGVR010000001.1 coordinate 2,198,703, forward strand.
AAGCAAGTGGTGGAGGCGGGGGAATCGGAATGGTGTTATGTGAAAATGAGCAAGCGCTCGGTAAAGCCTATGCATCGACAAAGTCGAGAGCAATGGCTTATTTTGGCTCAGATGAGGTTTTTATCGAAAAATATATTGCAAACGCAAGACACATTGAAATACAAGTTTTTGGTGACATACATGGAAATATCGTTCATTTATATGAAAGGGATTGTTCGATTCAAAGAAGACACCAAAAGGTGGTAGAGGAATCCCCGTCACCATTCCTTTCCAATGGAGTTCGTGAAAAAATGTATGATACAGCTGTTAAAGCAGCAAAAGCTGTTGACTACACTAATGCCGGGACAATTGAATTCATAGTAGATGAACAAGAAAATTTCTACTTTTTAGAAATGAATACGAGAATTCAGGTAGAACATCCTGTTACAGAAGAAATCACTGGACTAGACCTTGTTAGGTGGCAAATTTTGATTGCAGAGGGAGAAAAGCTTCCGAAAGTTCAATCTGAAATCACGTTAGAGGGGCATGCCATTGAATTCCGTCTTTATGCGGAAGACCCTGTACGTTTTTTGCCATCACCGGGTAAAATTGCAATTTTTGAGTGGGAAAGTGGGCAAGGTGTCCGGGTAGATGCCGGTTATGTAAGCGGAGGTACTATTACTCCTTTTTATGACCCAATGATAGCGAAATGTATTTTTCATGGTGATACTCGCGATCAAGCATTAATAATTGCAGAACGATTCTTTAAAAGCCTAAAAATTGATGGAATTAAAACAAACGCGCCGCTTTTCTTAAAAATACTGGCGAATGAAGATTTTAAAAAGGGTATCTATACAACAAATTTCTTAACAAAACAATTAAAAAACTAAGGAGAGAATGAGTATGAGAGAAATTACTGCTTCTATGGCTGGTACCATTTTAAATATTTTTGTTTCAAACGGTGAAAATGTGAAATTGGGGCAGGAGGTTTTAATGCTCGAATCAATGAAAATGGAAATCCCGATTGAAAGTCCCACAGAAGGAATTGTTAGAGAATGTAAAGTGAGCATTGGAGATTTTGTTAATGAAGGGGATGTTTTAATAGTAATTGAATAGCAGTTGATAAGGGGGGAGAACAATGGAAACACCTAATACGCTGAATAAACGATTGACCGAAAATCGTAAAAAAATTGAGTCTGGCGGGCTTAAAAAATATCACGAGAAGCTAAAAGAACAAAACAAGTTGTTTGTACGTGAGAGGCTTGTGTTATTGTTCGATGAAGGAATATATGAAGAAGACGGGAAATTTGCTAATTTCCAAGCGGGTGATCTACCGGCCGATGGGGTGGTTTGTGCGATTGGAAAGATAAACGGCCAAACTGTTTGTGTTATGGCAAATGATTCAACGATTAAAGCTGGATCTTGGGGAGCCCGCACGGTTGAAAAAATCATTCGTATTCAAGAAACCGCTGAAAAATTAAAGGTTCCATTACTTTATTTAGTTGACTCTGCTGGTGCGAGAATCACCGACCAGTTAGAGATGTTTCCAAATCGCCGCGGCGCCGGAAGGATTTTTCATAATCAAGTAAAGCTCTCCGGTATGATTCCGCAGGTTTGTATTCTTTTTGGGCCCTCAGCGGCAGGAGGGGCCTATATTCCGGCATTTTGCGATATCGTTATTATGGTGGATCAAAATGCTTCCATGTATCTTGGTTCGCCGCGCATGGCGGAAAAGGTGATCGGTGAGAAGGTAACCCTCGAAGAAATGGGTGGAGCCCGGATGCATTGTTCGGTAAGCGGCTGTGGCGATGTTCTTGCCTATAGTGAGGAGGAAGCGATAGAATCAGCAAAAAAATATATCGGGTATTTTCCGGCAAACTTTAAAGAAAGAACACAGTTAATTGCTGGAATTGTGCCAAAGGAAGGCCGTGAACTAGAAGAGATTATTCCGGAAAATCAAAATGCCCCGTTTGATATGTACCAATGTATTGACCGCTTAGTAGATGAGGGAAGTTTTTATGAGATTAAAAAGCTGTTTGCAGCGGAGCTTATCACGGGTCTGGCGCGAATCGACGGCAGGGCAGTTGGAATTATCGCCAATCAGCCAAAGGTAAAAGGGGGCGTCCTGTTTGTTGATTCTGCTGATAAAGCAGCAAAATTCATTCAACTATGTGATGCCTTCCATATTCCCTTATTGTTCCTTGCTGATGTCCCAGGCTTCATGATTGGAACAAAAGTAGAGCGAGCCGGAATTATCCGCCATGGGGCTAAATTAATTGCCGCAATGAGCTCGGCAACTGTTCCTAAAATTTCTGTCATTGTGAGAAAAGCATATGGTGCCGGACTTTATGCAATGGCTGGTCCTGCATTTGAGCCAGATTGCTGTATTGCTTTACCAACGGCACAAATTGCTGTAATGGGTCCGGAAGCAGCTGTAAATGCAGTTTATTCAAATAAAATAAACGAAATTGCCGATCCAAAAGAGAAAATCGCTTTTGTTCAGGAAAAGCACAAAGAATATAAAGAAAGTATTGATATCTATAAGCTTGCCTCGGAGTTAATTGTGGATGAAATTGTTGCCCCGGAGGAATTGCGGGATGTATTAGTTCAGCGTTTTGATTATTATGAGACAAAAGAATTAACATTCAGCGTTCGGAAACATCCGGTGTATCCAGTCTAAATAGAAATGCGGAAGCCCCTAGGCGCTGGAGCTAGACAGTACAAAGTCCCTTTTCACTTTTGATGAAAAGGGATTTTTCTTACCAAGTGAAAAACCTTCTGATAAAATAATAGAAAAGTGAAAAAATGAGGGATATGCTTGGAAATTGGAATTATTGGTGCCGGGTCACTTGGCCTATTATTTGCATCTTATTTGAGTCGTGTTTTTAAGGTTACACTTTATACACGAACAGAAGAACAAGCAATGGAAATTGAAAAAAACGGAATTATTTTAAAAAAGAACACTAATAGGGCTCAAGCCTTGGTTTGTGCTTTACCATTAAGTAAATGGGAAGGAACGGAAGATCTTATCATCATTACGGTAAAATCCTACCATCTAGAAGAGATTATTAAAAATATAAATAGACTATCAATAACTCCAAAAAACCTGTTATTTTTACAAAATGGAATGGGTCATTTAAAGCATTTAGAAACACTAACGGGAACACAGATTTTTGTCGGATCAGTTGAACATGGTGCATACAGGGAAAATGCTTTTACCGTCAGTCATAATGGAGAAGGCGTAACAAATGTTGCTGTCTTTCGCGGCGATACTTATGTGTTAACAGCATTAATCGAAGCCGGACCTAGTGAATTTCCAATCTTGATGAACGATGATTTTTACAAGATGCTGGTGAATAAATTAATTGTCAATTCGGTTATAAATCCATTAACAGCTATCCTTGGGGTGAAAAATGGTGAATTAATTAAAAATGAATATTATTTTAAAAATGTTGTTCATTTATTTAACGAAATCTCAATTCTATTAAATATAGAAAACCCTGATTTTCATTTGAAGAAAATAATCGATATTTGTCATAAAACAGCCGAAAATCGTTCTTCTATGCTAAAGGATATTGAAGCAAATCGAAAAACTGAAGTGGAAGCAATTTTAGGCTTCTTATCGGAAAAGGCAAATGAGGAGTTCAAAAAGGTTCCTTTAATTGAAAGTTTTTATCTCCTTTTAAAGGGGAAAGAGCTTGGAAAAGGTGGTTTGATATGATTACGTTTATTTCAACTGTTTTATCAGTCCTTTTCGTTTTACCGCCATTAGGATTTGTAGCGGCATATATTATATTTAGGATGATCACAAAGAATAAACGTAAATCTGTCCATAAGGCATTAGATTTTACAACCTTCTTATTTATTATTGCTGTTCATTTTTTAATCGTAACCATTTGGGGAAAATCGCTATTCTGGTTAATAATAATAGTGGTGATTCTAATTGCAATGACTTTTGCGGTGGTTCATTGGAAAATAAAAGGTGAAATTTTATTCGGTAAAGTGTTGAAGGGATTTTGGAGGTGCAATTTTATCGTCTTTTTCCTTTTTTACACGGCTCTTACATTTTATGGGTCAATTCATCGGGCCCTGACCTTTACCTTTTTTTCATAAATAATTTTGTTTTCAAGAATTTTCACAAGCAAAGTTTTTTTTGAAAAAGAGTGGTTAATGCTATACTCTTAAGGAATGAATATGGTTGATTAGAAAGGATGTACATAAATGGAGATTTTAAATCTCTCTTTACCGGCTGTAAACCGATTTGCTTCTAATTATTTGGAGCAGGCAGCTGATATACAATCATTTTTCCACTATCGTTATAATCAAATATCCGACGACCAGGATCGATTAACAGAGTTGAAAAATCGAAGCTTCCCCCGCGCAGAATTAACTGCACACATTAGAGAGTTCATGAAGAAATATCCCTCTTCAAAGGCAGTGGAAAATTCACTTGAAAAACTGTTAAATCCTAAAAGTGTAGTTGTCATTGGCGGGCAGCAGGCAGGAATACTAACGGGACCACTTTATTCGATACATAAAGTTATTTCCATCATTAAATTAGCTGAGCAAAAAGAGAGACAGCTTGGTGTACCTGTTATTCCTGTTTTTTGGATTGCCGGTGAGGATCATGATTTTCAGGAAGTAAATCACGTTTTTGTTCCGGTAGAAAACCGAATGGATAAATGGATTTATCCAGAGAAAGTTTTTCAAAAGAAAATGGTTTCTGATATTCACTTGGATAAAGATGTATGTCTTGCATGGGTACGAAATGTGATTGAAAACTTTGGTGAAACCAATCATACCAATCGTCTTATTGAATTTGCAGAAGAGCAAATAAGCAAATCGGATACGTTTGTAGACTTTTTTGCAAACATTGTCATGGAAATGTTTAAAGATTACGGCTTGTTAATTGTTGATTCAGGTGACCGATTTTTTCGCCAGATTCAAAAAGAATTTTTGACAGAACAAATTATTCATCATAACTCGATTACTTATTCTTTGCTAAAACAGCAGGATCTGATTAGTCAAAAGGGTTACCCGATAACGATTGAAGCACACGATCAGGCTGCGAATCTTTTCTATTGCGATGAAAGAATGAACGAACGAATTCTCCTGGAATACAATCTAGAAATAGACCGGTTTGTGGGGAAAAGTGGAGTCATCTCCTTTACAAAAGAAGAATTAGTGGAGATTGCAGCAAAAGATCCCGGCAGATTGAGCAATAATGTGGTAACAAGACCTTTAATGCAGGAATTACTTTTCCCAACCATTGCGTTCATTGCTGGCCCGGGGGAAATCTCTTATTGGGCAGAACTTAAGCATGTTTTTGAATTGTTTAATATGAAAATGCCCCCGATTGTGCCAAGGCTGAATATTACTCTGCTTGACCGCTCTGTTGAAACGGACATGAATGAGCTAAATTTAACTTTGTCTACTGTTTTAACCAAGGGGACAACAACCGACAAAGAATTGTTTCTTGACTCAATCAAAGATAAAGAAGCTGAAGAACTCTTCTTAGCAACAAAGGAACAATTGGCTTCGCAATACCGTCTGATTGAGGCAAAGACTGCCCAGCTTGATAAAGGACTTTTGCCATTATTAAAGAAAAATGAGAAAAAACTTGTAGAAGAAATTGAATTTATGCAAAAGAAACTAGATGATTCGGTAAAATTAAAACACGATGTCATCCTAAGAAAATATGGACGTGTGGATCTTTCATTAAGACCTGACGGGTTCCCGCAGGAGAGAACATGGAATGTGTTTTATTATTTAAATCAATATGGGCTTAATCTCATTAGTGATGTAATGCAATTAAGTTTTGAGTTTGATGGACGGCATAAAATAATTAAAATGTAGAAACTTCCCGTTTTGTGAAGTTTCTTTTTTTTGAGAAAAATTACAAGTTTTAAAGGGATTTTAAATCTTTAGAACGAATAGTAAAAATAAGTGGAGGAAAGTGGGGGAATGTGGTACATTTTATATAGAAAGTGGGGGTAGCGGGTATGTTCATGGGTGAATACCATCACAGCATCGATAATAAAGGCCGTATCATCGTGCCCTCCAAATTCCGTGATGATCTTGGTGAAATGTTCATTATCACGAGAGGTTTGGATCAATGTTTGTTTGGTTACCCATTAACAGAGTGGAAAGTGATAGAAGAAAAACTTAAAGGCTTACCACTAACTAAGAAAGATGCCCGTGCTTTTACTCGATTTTTCTTCTCAGGTGCAACTGAAAGCGAGTTGGACAAGCAAGGAAGGATTAATATTCCTGCCCCATTACTTCAATATGCAAAATTAGAAAAAGAATGTGTTGTCTTAGGTGTTTCCAATCGAATTGAGATCTGGAGCAAGCAGATTTGGGAAGACTATTTTGTGCAATCTGAGGATTCTTTTGCTGAGATTGCAGAAAATATGATTGGCTTTGATATATAATGGAAAAGTTATATAAACATAACTTATTATATATCGTTTGATTCGATAAGGAGAATTGGAAAATGTTTGAACATACAACTGTGTTATTAAACGAAGCGGTAGAAGGCTTAAATATCAAACCGGATGGTATTTACGTTGACTGTACATTAGGCGGAGCGGGCCATAGTGAGCTCATTCTTTCGAAATTAGGGGCAGAGGGAAGATTATTTGCCTTTGATCAGGATGAAGTGGCGATTGCCAATGCCAAAGAAAAGTTATCGTCTAATCTTGAAAAATTAACGATTATTAAAAGCAATTTTTTATATTTAAAAGATGAGCTCCAAGCCTTAGGAATTAAGAAAGTTGATGGTGTTCTTTATGATTTGGGAGTATCATCCCCACAGTTAGACACACCGGAAAGAGGATTCAGCTATCATCATGATGCTCCATTAGATATGAGAATGGATCGTGAAGCACACACTTCTGCCTATGATGTCGTTAATCACTGGGAATATGAAGATTTAGTCCGAATCTTTTTTCGCTATGGTGAAGAGAAATTTTCTAAGCAAATTGCAAGGAAAATTGAAGCAGCCCGAGAATCCAGACCAATTGAGACAACAGCGGAATTGGTTGAATTAATAAAGGACGCAATCCCTGCACCCGCCCGAAGAAAAGGCGGACATCCTGCCAAGAGGGTTTTTCAGGCGATAAGAATTGCAGTAAACGACGAATTATCCGTTTTTGAACAATCATTAAACCAAGCAATGGATATTTTAAATCCGGGAGGAAGAATCAGTGTGATTACCTTCCACTCATTAGAGGACCGAATTTGTAAGGCGGCATTTAAAAAAGCTAGCGTTGCCCCTGATTTACCCCATGGTTTACCGATTATTCCAGAACAATACAAACCAACGTTAAAATTAATCTCTCGAAAACCCATTCTTCCATCTGAAGAAGAACTCGAACAAAACAATCGTGCCCGATCTGCGAAGCTTCGTATTGCAGAAAAAATATAAAAAATTGCTGGAGGGGAAAAAATTTGAGTAATCTTGCCAGGAAATATCAAGAGCAGCAACAAGTGACTGAAACCGTTCAAGAAAAACTAATACAAAAAGTAAAAGCTAAGAAGTCCTGGCTTACACCCGGGGAAAAAGTACTCGGGATTGCGTTTGCCGGTATGGTTTGTTTTGGTGCTGTTCACATGATTTCGAACCAGTCGCAAATATGGCAGGTGAACAAATCGATTCAAGAAACTGAAACATCAATTGAGAAGCAAAAGAAAGTAAACAATGACTTAAAAGTACAAGTTAGCGAACTAAGTACGTATGAACGTATTTATGAAAAAGCAAAGGAAATGGGACTCGTTTTAAACGAAAATAACGTCAAGGTTGTGCAAAAATGATTAAGAAACAGCCCTATATGAATGTTGGAGCAGCCTGTTTATTTGGAATATTCGGCCTGCTCTTTTTTATATTGCTTTTCCGATATTTTTCAATCGAAATATCCGGGGAAGCTGCCGGTCAGCCGCTTGCAGCGAAGGCACAGAAAAAATATACAAGGGTCGGAACACTTGAAGCCTCCAGAGGGATTATTTATGATCGAAACGGAGAAGTCGTCGCAGAAGACACCGCTTCTTATACACTTCTTGCCATTTTAAGTAAAAAGATGACGACGGACCCGAAACATCCCATGCATGTTAAGGATCCGCATAAAACTGCAGAAGAATTGGCCAAATATATTGATATGGATGAGTCTGAGATTTATAGTAGATTAACCCAAAAATTGTTTGAAGTTCAATTTGGCTCTGCCGGAAAAGATATCTCGATTGAAACGAAAAGGAAAATTGAGGCTTTAAAGCTTCCGGGTATTACCTTTATCCCACAAATGAAGCGTTTCTATCCAAACGGGATATTTGCCTCTCATTTAGTAGGATATGCTGACCCTGATGAAAAAAAAGATAATAAAATAGTAGGACAGATGGGAATTGAGAAATCTCTAAATAATTACCTAACAGGCTCAAATGGAAAAATAAATTACGAAAGTGACTTATGGGGCTATATACTTCCGGATAAAAAGGAAAACATCACCCCTGCAAAGGATGGGGATGATGTTTATTTAACAATAGATCAGAAAATCCAAACATTTTTAGAAGATGCCATGAATAAGGTTGCAAAGGAATATAATCCGAAAAAAATTATTGCGATTGTAGCAGATCCGAAAACAGGTGATATTTTAGCGATGGGGCAGCGTCCGTCTTTTGACCCGAAAACGAAAGAAGGCATTACGGACAGCTGGCATAATGAAGCCATTGAAACCTCATATGAACCTGGTTCGACCATGAAGATTTTCACGCTTGCCGCAGCGGTGAATGAAGGGGTTTTCAACCCGAATGAATTGTATAAATCAGGATCCTATCAGGTTTCTCCAAGGTCACCGGCGATACATGATCATAATTATTCTGGCTGGGGAACCATCTCCTTTTTAGAAGGTTTGCAGCGTTCATCGAATGTTGCCTTCGCAAAAATAGCTCATGAAAAATTAGGCTTTGAGAAATTCCGAGAGTATTTAAGTAAATTCGGATTTGACCGGCCGACCGGAATCGATCTTCCCAATGAAGCATCAGGAAAAATTCAGTATAATTACCCAATCGAAAAAGTAACAACAGCCTTTGGACAAGGTACAGCGATAACACCAATTGAGCAAATTCAGGCAGCAACATCGATTGCCAATGATGGTAAAATGATGAAACCTCATGTAGTAGAGAAAATTGTCAATCACGATACCGGAAAAACGATTAAAGAAAACAAACCTGAAGTGGTATCCACACCAATAACTGCTGAAACCGCAAAAACTGTTCGTAATTATCTTGAAACAGTTGTTACTTCAAAAAATGGGACAGGCGGTCGCTACAAAATTGATGGATATAGCGTCGCTGGTAAAACCGGGACAGCGAATATCCCAAACCCAAATGGCGGGGGATATTTAACTGGTTCACAGAATTATATTTTCTCCTTTCTTGGAATGGCGCCAAAAAATGATCCGAAATTAATTGTTTATGTTGCAGTGCAACAGCCGCAAGTAGACAACTATGAATTTGGCTCACGCCCTGTTTCAGAGATTTTTAAACCGGTAATGAAAAATAGTTTGCAATACTTAAATATCCGTCCATCGAAACTTCAAAAGCCTAGTTCGATTAAGCTTGGAAATTTCACTGGTGATGCAATAACAGAAACTGTAAAAAATTTAAATAATCAAGGATTTAGTCCGATTGTGCTTGGAAAAGGACCGGAAGTAACCACCCAGCTTCCTAAAGCTGGAACAACCATTCTCGAAGGAGAAAAGGTTTTATTAGGTACGAAAGGTAAGATGTTTGCTCCTGATATGACAGGCTGGTCACTCCGTGATGTTATGCAGCTTGCAAAAATAGCGAATTTGAAGTTTAACGTTGCAGGCAGCGGGTATGTAGTGAAGCAGAATATTAGTCCTGGAGCTACGTTAAAAAAGGGAGATAATTTGATTGTACAATTGCAAACTCCCGAGCAGCAGTCAATAAACACAGAGGATGCCAGTCAAGAAAAAAAACCTGATCAAAATATTAGCGATTAAGGAAAACTCGCCCTTTCATCAAAGGGTGAGTTTTCTTATTTCTTAACGGTCTAATTTTTTTTGTACAAGCATATAAATGGAACGACCACACAAAGGAGGCTCGTTCAAAGTATGCGTGTTTCAAATGTAACTGTCCGTAAACGGTTAATGATTGCACTTTTCGTTGGAATACTTGTCTTTTTAATTATCGATGTCCGGCTTGGGTATGTACAGTTTGTTCTTGGTGATATGCTTACAGGAAAAGCCAAAGATTCGTGGAGCCGAAATATACCCTTTGAGCCTGAGCGAGGAGAGATTGTCGACCGAAATGGGGTCCCGCTTGCAACAAATGTCAGTGCTCCAACGGTTTGGGTTGTTCCAAGACAAATTAAAAACCCAGCGGAAACGGCTGAAAAACTTGCCTCCGTGCTAAATATAACTAAGGAAAAGGCATATAAAGAAATTACCCAAGGACAATCGATTGTCAGAATCAAAGAGGGAAGGAAAATATCCCATGAAAAGGCCAAAGAAATAAGGGCATTAGGTCTTGATGGAATCTATATTGGTGAGGATTCTAAACGCCATTACCCATATGGAAGCTATCTTTCTCATGTTCTTGGTTTTGCCGGAGTGGATAACCAGGGCCTGATGGGTCTTGAGAAGTATTATGATAAGGAACTTAGCGGGGACCGGGGTTCCGTAAAGTTTTATGCAAACGCAAAAGGACAGCGGATGAACGATATGGCGGATGATTATGAACCGCCTAAAAATGGTCTTAATTTAAAATTAACCATAGATACAAAGATCCAAACCATTGTGGAAAGGGAGTTAGATATTGCCGAGGCTAAGTATAATCCAGATGGAATTATAGCCATTGCTATGAACCCTAATAATGGAGAAATATTAGCAATGTCCAGCCGCCCTACATTTAATCCTTCTAATTTTAGAAATGTTTCGCAGGAGGTTTACAACCGGAATCTTCCAGTATGGTCAACCTATGAGCCTGGTTCTACCTTTAAGATTATTACCCTTGCTGCTGCACTAGAAGAGGGAAAGGTGAATTTAGAGAAGGATCAATTTCATGATCCTGGATATGTTACCGTTGCGGGGGCGAGGCTGAGATGCTGGAAGCGCGGAGGGCATGGCAGTGAAACATTTTTACAGGTTGTACAAAATTCATGTAACCCTGGATTTGTAGAATTAGGAGAGCGTTTAGGTAAAGATACATTGTTTAAATATATAAAGGATTTCGGATTTGGCCAAAAGACAGGAATTGATTTACAAGGAGAAGGTACAGGGATTTTATTTAATTTAAATCGGGTCGGTCCGGTTGAATTAGCGACTACGGCATTTGGCCAAGGGGTATCAGTTACCCCCATTCAACAGGTTACAGCGGTTGCGGCGGCTATTAACGGAGGAATTTTGTATAAACCGTATATTGCGAAAGAGATTGATGATCCTTTAACAAATGAAGTAGTTATGAGAAATTCACCCGTAGCAAAACGAAGAGTGATTTCTGAGGCAACGTCTAAAAAGGTTCGCAATGCACTTGAAAGTGTTGTTGCTCAAGGGACTGGTGGTAAAGCATTTGTTGACTCTTATCGAATTGGCGGTAAGACAGGGACGGCCCAAAAAGCACAAAATGGACGTTATCTAGAAAATAATCATATTGTTTCCTTTATAGGGTTTGCGCCAGCGGATGACCCGCAGCTAGTTGTTTATGTGGCTGTCGATAATCCGAAGGGAGTTGTTCAATTCGGGGGTCAGGTTACAGCGCCAATAGTTGGAAATATCATGAAGGATAGTTTGCGAGCCATGGGGGTTGAGCCACGTAAAAACCAAATTGAAAAGAAAAAGGCTTGGGATGATGTCCCGGTAATTGAACTGCCTGACCTGGTTGGATTGACAAAAAGTGAAATTGGCGAACAAATGATCAATTTGAAAATTGATGCAAGTGGTGAAGGTGATACAGTGGTAAGGCAATCCCCTGCACCGGGAACAAAATTAAAAGAGGGTTCGAAAATTAGACTTTATTTTGGCAATGGTGAATAGAATTAAAAGTAATGGGGTAGGCGGCTGGAATATGTATTCTGCCGCCTATTTTTCCGCTGCAATTAATGGTAGAATGGAATTTGGTTTTATTTTCATGTAAAATAAGAAAAGCTGATGCGCCTGGTTAGTCCTAAAAGCAACCTTAAGGGCTGGGCACTGGAGCTGGAATACTCGAAGTAGAATATTTTAACCTTCTTCAAATTAGGCAGCCATGTACTTCCTGGTCATGAGAGGATTTGAGAGAACATGAAGCTACAAAATCTACTTGAATATTTGCATTCATTAGTCCCTTATTCGGGCGCCGATCCGGAAATTTCATCGATTGAAAACGATAGCCGTAAGGTGCAAAAGGGAAGTTTATTTATTTGTATTAAAGGCTACACAGTGGATGGTCATGATTATGCAAAAGCCGCTGTTATGAATGGTGCAGCCGCTGTTCTTGCCGAAAAAATACTTCCGCTTGATGTACCGGTTATTTTAGTAAAGGATACTCATCGTGCCATGGCGGTCCTTGCCGATGCCTATTACGGGCAGCCATCGAAAAAAATGCATTTAATTGGCATTACCGGAACGAACGGGAAAACCACCACTAGTCATTTAATTGAAAAGATTTTTGCAGATGCGGGGAAGAAAACTGGCTTGATTGGAACGATGTATACAAAAATTGGTGATAGGACAATTGAAACCAAAAATACGACCCCTGATAGTCTGACATTGCAAAAAAATTTTCAGCAAATGGTCAAGGCCGATGTTGAACTAGCGGTAATGGAGGTTTCTTCCCATGCTTTAGATATGGGAAGGGTCCATGGCTGTGATTATGATGTTGCGGTTTTTACGAATTTATCCCAGGATCATCTTGATTACCATAAAACCATGGAAGATTACCATCGGGCAAAATGCTTGCTATTTTCCCAGCTCGGAAATACCTTTGAAAAAAGCAAACCGAAATTTGCCATTTTGAATGCAGATGAGCCTGCTTCGGTATTATTTGAAAAATCTACGGCTGCGCATGTCATTACATACGGGATTAACAACCATGCGGATATCCGGGCGGAAAATATTCAAATGAAGTCCTTTGGCACAAGCTTCGAATTAATCATTAACAAGGAAAGATATCCGGTTAAAATGCAGCTCTTAGGGAAATTCAATGTGTATAATGTGTTAGCAAGCGTTTCAGCTTCAATCGTTTCAGCCGTGCCCATAACGCAAATTATCCAGTCAATTCAAAGTATTAAAGGAGTGGCGGGAAGATTTGAACTAGTTGATAAAGGTCAAAACTTTACAATCATCGTTGATTATGCGCATACACCTGACAGCTTGGAAAATGTTTTGAAGACAGTCCGGCAATTCGCCCAGAAAAAAATATTTGTCGTTGTTGGCTGTGGGGGTGACCGGGACCGCACGAAAAGACCTCTGATGGCTCAAATTGCCTGCAAATTTGCGACAGACCCGATATTTACATCAGATAATCCAAGAAGTGAGGATCCAATGGCCATACTTAATGATATGGTTTCAGGAGTACAAGGTTTAAGCTTTGAAGTTATACCCGACAGAAAAATGGCAATTGAAGCAGCAGTTGAACGTGCATCTGAAGGTGATGTAATTCTTATTGCCGGTAAAGGTCATGAAACCTATCAAATTATTGGTAGCAAGGTATATGATTTTGATGACCGGCTTGTAGCTCAAGATGCACTCAAGGGGAGATAGGAGATGTATTTAGTTTATAATGATGTTGCCAATTTCATTCATGAAGTTCGGGGCGCCCATGATCCCACTCTAACTTTTTATACGGTAACGGACCAATCAGCGGCAATTCAGCCGAAAGGGATTTTTGTACCACTCAGTGAAGAATCAGGTGAACTAAAAGAGGCACTTGCCAATGGGGCAATCGCTGCCATTTGGGATAAAGAAAAACAGCTGCCGCGCTATACTCCGAACCACTTTCCGGTTTTTCTTGTGGAAGATCCGGAGGAAGCTTTGCGGATGATCCTACAACACTATATAGATAAATTAGATGGAGAAACAGAAAAAACAATGAATATAACAAAATTTGATTTTTTAAAGAAAAAACTTCTTAACAAAAATAAACAAACATATGATATTGCTGTGATGTTGAATGAATTATCAGATAAGTTAAATGTAGCTGATGAAGGAAGGAGGGGATAAAATGCTGGAGCAAGTTATTTTATTTACTATCATTATGGCATTTCTAATTTCTGTATTGTTATCTCCCATTTTTATCCCTTTCTTAAGAAGGTTAAAATTTGGACAAAGCATTCGTGAAGAAGGCCCGAAATCCCATCAAAAGAAAACAGGTACACCGACAATGGGCGGGATTATGATCTTATTCTCAATTATTATTACCACTCTAGTGATGACCGGAAAGTTTTCTGCGCCAACCGTAAAAACCTATTTGCTTTTACTAGTGACATTCGGCTTTGGCTTACTCGGTTTCCTTGATGATTTTATCAAGGTGGTATTAAAGCGAAATTTAGGGTTAACGTCCAGACAAAAACTTTTGGGACAAATCATTATTTCAGTCATTTTTTATTTTGTTTATAAACAAAATGATTTTCCGACGGAGATTACTTTACCTTTTGGAGATTACTCCTTTGATTTAGGTTGGTTCTATGTCTTTTTCATTATTTTTTGGCTTGTAGGTTTTTCCAATGCAGTCAATTTAACAGATGGACTTGATGGGTTAGTATCGGGTACAGCGGCCATTGCTTTTGGTGCATATGCTGTACTGGCCTGGAATCAATCGCAGGTAGAGGTAGCGATTTTTTCCGTTGCAATTGTTGGAGCAGTGTTAGGATTTTTAGTTTTTAATGCGCATCCTGCTAAGGTTTTTATGGGAGATACTGGTTCGCTTGCATTAGGCGGGGCGATTGCCGCTATTGCCATTTTAACGAAGCTTGAAATTCTGCTCATCATTATTGGCGGCGTATTCGTCATTGAGACCTTATCAGTTATTCTGCAAGTCATTTCTTTTAAAACAACAGGGAAGCGGATTTTTCGGATGAGCCCGTTGCATCACCATTATGAATTAGCCGGCTGGTCTGAATGGCGAGTTGTTGTTACTTTTTGGAGTGTAGGACTAATATTAGCGATTCTTGGAATCTATATCGAGGTGTGGTTGTAATTGAAACAGATTGAGACGTATCGTCATAAAAAGATTCTTGTTCTTGGACTTGCAAAAAGCGGGGTGACCGCTGCTGCACTCTTACATAAGCTTGGGGCATTTGTAACGGTAAATGATCGAAAGCCATTATCGGAAAACCCTGAAGCACGTGGATTGTTGGAAGAAGGGATCAAAGTTATTTGCGGTGACCATCCTGTAGAGCTTCTTGATGATGGGTTTGAACTAATTGTTAAAAACCCAGGAATTCCTTATAACAATCCAATCATTGAAGGGGCTCTTGAAAAAGGGATCTCTGTCATTACGGAGGTTGAATTGGCTTACCAAATTTCCGAAGCGCCGTTTATTGGGATTACCGGTACAAATGGAAAAACGACGACCACAACTCTAGTTTATGAAATGCTGAAGGAGGGACAAAAGCAGCCGCTGATTGCCGGTAATATTGGAACAGTGGCTTCAGGCGTAGCAGAAGAGGCGACGAAAGAAAATACGATTGTCATCGAGTTATCTTCCTTTCAGTTAATGGGGATTGAGGCATTCACTCCTAAAATTGCAATTATCACAAATATTTATGATGCTCATTTGGATTATCATGGCTCAAGGAAAGAATATATAAAGGCAAAAGCAAATATAACAAAAAATCAAACCGAAAATGATTATTTAATCGTTAATTATGATCAAGAAGATACGATGGAAATTGCCCGTCATTCCGGGGCTAAAATTATTCCATTTTCCACGAAAAGTGAATTATCTGAAGGGGCTTATCTTTGTGGTGAATGGATTTGTTTTAACGGTGAAAAAGTGATGGAAGTGAAAGATATTGCCCTGCCTGGTGTACATAATCTTGAAAATATTTTATCTGCGCTTGTCGCAGCCAAACTTACCGGGGTGGACAATCTCGCCATTCAAGAAGTACTCAAAACATTTACAGGAGTAAAACATCGTCTGCAATATGTTAGTGAAATAAACGGACGTAAATTTTATAACGATTCAAAAGCTACCAATATTTTAGCTACAGTAAATGCATTAGCTGCTTTCAAAACTCCTGTTATTTTATTAGCAGGTGGTTTGGACAGAGGAAATGAATTTGATGAACTGATTCCCTATTTAAGGAATGTTAAAGCGTTAATAACGTTTGGTCAAACTGCTCCGAAGCTTGAACGTGTAGCGAAAGAGGCTGGAATAAAAATGATGAAGCGTGTCGATAATGTTGGAGAAGCCGTGCCTGTGGCTTATCAGTATTCCCAATCAGGTGACGTTATTTTGTTATCTCCTGCATGCGCCAGCTGGGATCAATATAAAACTTTTGAAGTAAGGGGAGACATTTTTATCGAAGCCGTGCATAAGCTTAAGTAAGGGCTTGTCCAAAGGGAAGCGCAAGGCGCCTATCGGCCGCTAGCGCTAGACAATCATAGTGTTCTCCACCGAGGTTCGCTATAAGCCCTAAAACTGGTAGTTGAGGTGTTTAGTGGTGCCGACAAAGAGAACAACCCCTGATTTTATTTTGATGATTGTAACCTTCACGCTTCTTGCCATTGGGCTGATAATGGTTTACAGTGCCAGCGCTGTATGGGCAGAATATAAATTTCATGATTCCTTCTTCTTTGCAAAAAGACAAACCCTATTTGCAGGGGTAGGAATCGCTGCAATGTTTTTCATTATGAACATCAATTATTGGACTTGGAGGACATGGGCAAAAACGATCGTAATTGTTTGTTTTGTTTTATTGGTCCTTGTTTTGATCCCTGGGATTGGTAATGTTCGAAATGGTTCAAGAAGCTGGATTGGCGTAGGCGCATTTTCAATTCAGCCATCTGAATTCATGAAGCTGGCAATGATTGCCTTTTTAGCGAAGTACTTATCTGAACGGCAGAAATTTATTACTTCCTTCAAAAAAGGGCTTATCCCTTCACTTGGACTTGCATTTATTGCTTTTGCCATGATAATGCTCCAGCCCGATCTTGGGACGGGGACAGTAATGATAGGAACTTGTGTGGTGATGATTTTTGTTGCTGGTGCCCGAATTAGTCACTTTACTTTTTTAGGACTGCTGGGGGTTGCAGGATTCGTTGGGTTGATTGCTTCGGCCCCTTATCGTATTAAGCGGATTACCTCTTTCCTTGATCCTTGGTCTGACCCACTTGGAAGCGGTTTTCAAATCATCCAATCGCTGCTTGCGATTGGTCCGGGTGGTTTGTTTGGATTGGGTCTTGGTCAAAGCCGGCAAAAGTTTTTCTACCTGCCGGAACCGCAAACAGACTTTATCTTTGCGATTCTTTCTGAAGAGCTCGGATTTATCGGCGGTTCATTTATCCTATTGCTGTTTGCATTGCTCCTTGGAGGGGGATTCGAATCGCACTGGGTGCTCCGGACTTGTACGGAAGCTTCCTAGCTGTTGGAATTATTGCAATGGTTGCGATTCAAGTTATGATCAATATCGGTGTAGTCACAGGACTGATGCCGGTTACGGGTATTACACTGCCATTCCTAAGCTATGGAGGGTCATCGCTGACCTTAATGTTAATGGCTATTGGTGTTCTATTAAATATTAGCCGTTATTCAAGATATTAATTAGATGCCCTGTTTTAATAACAGGGTATTTTTCACTATAAGGCAACTAAGCCCCTATCTTCAACTGACGGCTCGCCAATCGGCGAGTTTTCTTTACATTTACATAACATTCTTTTATCAATGACTTTATTTTATAGATTTTTATAGTAGAATGAGGAAGGTAATTACGTAGGCAGCAATTATTAATGAGGTGTATTTATGAAGATAGTTGTCAGCGGAGGCGGAACGGGAGGACATATTTATCCTGCACTTGCCCTTATAAGAGAAATTCAAAAACAGACAAAAGATGCGGAATTTTTATACATAGGAACGAAAAATGGTTTAGAGAGCAATCTTGTCCCAAGAGAAAAAATTCCTTTTAAATCAATTCATATTACCGGGTTTCGGAGAAAAATCTCCTTTGAAAATATTAAAACAATTTTTCGATTCTTCAAAGGAACACGAGATAGCAAAAAGATCTTGAAAGAGTTTAAACCGGACGTTGTGATTGGAACGGGAGGCTATGTTTGTGGTCCCGTCGTATATGCAGCCGCAAAACTTGGGATTCCATCCATTATTCATGAACAAAACAGCGTTCCAGGTTTGACCAATAAGTTTCTAAGCCGTTATGTGAATAAAATTGCCATTTGCTTTCATGAAGCGAAAGAATATTTTCCTATAGATAAGGTTGTTTTTACTGGCAACCCCCGGGCATCAGAAGTGATTGGCCAAGATGGGGTGAAAGGAAGATTATCAGCCGGCTTAAGTGCAACCGCTCCTTCCGTACTTATTTTTGGCGGAAGCCGTGGTGCTAAACCGATTAATGATGCGGTTGTAAAAGCATTATCTGAATTTGGCAGTAAATCATATCAGGTTTTGTATATAACCGGTGATGTGCATTTTGAGGATGTAAAAAAAGAAGTGGAGTTAATCGGTAATCCAAGTAATGTCATCATTAAGCCGTTTATTCATAATATGCCCGAAGTACTCTCAGGAATTGATTTAGTAGTATCAAGGGCAGGTGCTACCACGTTAGCAGAGCTTACTTCACTTGGGATTCCAAGTATTCTTGTCCCAAGTCCATATGTTACCAATAATCATCAGGAAAAGAATGCAAGATCATTGAGCGAAAATGGTGCAGCAAAAATATTGCTAGAAAAAGATTTGAATAGCAAGAGTCTCGTTGGAAGCATTGACCAAATTTTATTAAACAAGGAAAAACTGAAAGACATGAAGGCCAAAGCGAAGAAAATCGGCGTTCCAGATTCCGCCAACAGACTTTATGATTTAATAAAAAGTTTGAGCTAGATACCATAGTTTATTAATTTAAGCGGAAGGCACGAGACCCATGCGGCGGAGTACGGAACTGGGGAGACCCCACAGGCGCTTCAACGGCCGAGGAGGCTCCCCGGAACGCCCACGGAAAGCGAGAGCCTGGAGCGTAAATGAGTTTATACAACTAATAAAAAAACTAACAAACGAAAAACTAAGGTAGCCCAAATTCACTTTAAGCATAAATTGTATAAAAAAGGTTTAGAAAGTCAGGGTGATTAAGTGAACGAAATAATTAAACAATTGAAGGAATTAGACATTGGAAAAGTAAAACAAAACGAACTGCTAGCAAACCATACCACCATCAAAATAGGCGGTCCAGCCGATTTATTTATTGAACCCTCTTCAACTGAAAATTTAATAAAAGTAATGGAATTAGTCCGTAAGCATCAATTCCCATGGAGGGCAATCGGTCGTGGTTCCAATCTTTTAGTTTCTGATAAGGGAATTGAAGGTGTGGTAATTAAACTAGGTACCGGCTTAGATCAACTTACTGTTAAGGATTCTGAAATTAGAGTCGGCGGCGGCTATTCACTTGTAAGCTTAGCTACAAAAATTAGTAAAATGGGTTTAACAGGCCTTGAATTTGCGAGTGGAATTCCAGGTTCTGTCGGCGGGGCAGTTTATATGAATGCAGGAGCACATGGATCGGACATTAGTAAAATATTATCGAAAGCCCTCATTCTTTTCGAAAATGGAACAATGGAATGGCTCTCAAACGAAGAAATGGAATTTACCTATCGAACATCTGTACTACAAAAGAAACGTCCGGGAATTGTGGTCGAGGCTGTTTTCCAACTTGAATCGGGAGAAAAAACAAGCATTGTTTCACAGATGCAAAAAAATAAGGATTACCGAAAAGAAACACAGCCATGGAATTTTCCTTGCGCGGGAAGTATTTTTCGGAATCCTCTTCCAAACTATGCCGGAAAGTTAATCGAAGTGGCTGGATTAAAGGGGCATAGCATAGGCGGGGCCAAAATCTCAGAAATGCATGGCAATTTTATTGTCAATGCTGGAAATGCAACAGCTGGTGATGTCCTTGCTTTAATACAATATGTAAAGGACACGATTTATAGCTTATATGAAGTTAAAATGGAAACAGAAGTAGAAATCATTGGCAGAAAATAGAAAAAGTGATATGTTAAATACCAAAATTTATTGCTTTTTTCTAACGTTAATTTTTCGTCCGAATGACAAATATTGTGATATAATTACTAATCATAAATAAAAAAACGGAAGAAAATGAATGACGGCATGATTATTCGTGCCGTTGTTTTCACTTTAAAAGCAAATTGGAAATTTTTTAAGCTATTTTTGGGGACAAGCTTAATGTTGTTCTTTTGACGGGGGGAAAGGAATGGATAAAGGTAAAATTGTTGCTTTAGAGGACAGAATACCTAAGTTAAAAGAGCAAAGACGGCGAAAAGCAAACAGAAGGCTTATTCTCCTGCTTCTTCTTTTTTTTACATTCATTGCAGCTATCGCCTATATGCAATCACCATTAAGCCATGTTAAACGTATTACTGTGATAGGAAATGATTTATATTCCAGTCAGGAAATTATCAAAAAAACTGGGGTCACGAAAAATACGAATATTTGGAAGGTTAAGAGCAAGGAGATTTCTCAAAAATTAAAGGAACTTTCAGAAGTTAACAAGGTAAAAGTTAAGATTCAATGGCCCAACACTATTATGATTACCATCCAAGAGCATAAACGAATTGCCTACCTGAAAAAAGAAGGCTCCTATTATCCAGTTATGGAAAATGGGAAAATACTTACGGAGAAATCGTTTAAAGAAATTCCGAGTAATTCTCCCATTCTTTTTGATTTCGAGGAAGGCACTGTCTTAAATGAAATGGTTGATGAACTAAAAAATCTTCCCGCTGAAATTGTAAATTCCATATCTGAGATTCACTATACTCCGAAAAAAACAGACAAATATCATATCTCCTTATTTATGAATGATGGTTTCGAAGTGAGTGCAACCTTAAGAAGCTTTTCAGAAAAAATGGTTCATTATCCTTCAATCGTGAGCCAATTAGACCCAAATAAAAAAGGGGTGATTGACTTAGAAGTAGGCTCTTATTTCAAGGCATATGATACAAAGACGGAGGAACAAAAAGGTGGGTAGGATAAAGGTCAAGGGTAATCACGTAATCTTGTCCCTTGTGTGTTTGGTGCTTGGGTATCTAATTGCCTTTTCCTATCATTTAACTCAAAGAGAACACATGAGTGATACGAAGAGGCTTTCAGACCAACAATGGGAGAAAACCCTTGATTTAAGGAACCAGTTGAATGCACAAAAGGAATCAAACAGAAAACTTGAAAAGGAATTAGCAAAAAAGCAAAATATGGTTTTTGAAAATGAAAAAGACCTTTCGAAGGAAGCGCAGGTCTTTTACAACCTTGCAGAAGATGCGGAGAAATACCGGATGTTTTTAGGAAAGGTAAAGGTAAAGGGCAGAGGGGTCAAAGTGACTCTGGCGGATGGTGCCTATAACCCTAAAGTGGTCAATGTTAATAATTATTTAGTTCATGAATTCCATGTGTTTAAAGTTATAAATGAATTATATATCTCAGGTGCAGCGGCAATTGCCATCAATGGCCAAAGGCTGACAAGTCATTCCTACATTAATTGCAATGGTCCTGTCATTACTGTTGATGGTGTGCAGCATCCGGCACCTTTTATGATAACGGCAATAGGAGACCCCGATGTTCTAACTGCTGCATTAAATCTTACCGGAGGGGTAAAGGATCAGCTTGTGAATGATAATATTGTTTTTAGCCTTGAACAAGAGAATGAAATAACTCTAAATCCTATTTTAGGGAATTAGTAGATGAAAACAATGTCCACAATTTAATATATTAAAAGGTTAGGTGAAAAAGGTGGACAAACCGAAGAAAAACTTAAGCTTTACCTTGATTACTGCCATAATCGGTTTTATGATTGCGATTCAATTTCAAACGATAAAAAAACCGGTTGATCGTGATACACGAGATATATGGGAGATTCGTGAGGCCTTGTTAAAGGAAAAGGAATTGCAGTCGACTCTTTTAAGTGAAATTCGTTCAAATGAGGAAAAATTGACCGCATATGAGTCGAAACGAAAGAAGGGTAAGGAGCAGGCACTGAAAGATACATTAAATGAGTTAAAGGTTGAAGCCGGGTTAACAAAGGTAACAGGCCCCGGAATTACCTTGAAAATCGAACCCGCGCTTGAGGAAATTGAATTAGGGGCATCTGTAACCCAAGAAGTTTCTCCGGATCTTTTGCAAAGATTACTAAATGAATTAAATATGTATGAGGCAAAATATGTCTCAATTGATGGACAAAGAGTGATTAATACTACCGTTATTCGTGATATTAATGCCCAAACGAAAATTGATGGACATACCATTAAAAGCTTGCCAATAGAGGTAAAAGTGGTCGCAGACAGTATCGATACTGCAGAAAAATTGTATAATCGAATGAAGGTTTCAAAGTCTATTGAGGAGTTTTACATTGAAAATTTGCGATTGACTGTATCTTCACCTAAAACAAAAGTGACGGTTCCCTCCTATGAAAATCCAATTCGAATTCGTTATATGGAGCCGGTTAAAGGAAATGAAGGAGGAGGCAATAAGTAATGTGGCTTCCCATACTTGGATTAATCATTGGGTCGGTTCTCGGGTTGTTTACTGATATTCGAATTCCCGAAGAATATGCAAATTATTTATCGATTGCTGTGCTCGCTGCACTGGACACATTGTTTGGGGGAATTCGAGCAAATCTGCAAAATATTTACGATGAAAAAGTATTTGTTTCCGGCTTTTTCTTTAATATCATCCTTGCAGCAAGTTTAGCTTTTCTAGGTGTCCATCTTGGTGTAGACTTGTATTTAGCAGCAGTGTTTGCATTTGGAGTCAGGTTGTTTCAAAATATTGCTGTCATTCGACGAATTTTAATAGCAAAATGGTCATCTAGCAAAGAAAAATTAGAAAAAAATTGATGAATTTTAAAGGGAATCATTTAGTTGTGACGAATAATTTTATAAGATATGTATAGGAAACTTTTTTTGAACAAAATAAAATTGTTGTTCGACTGAAGGAATGCTAAAGGAGGTGCCAAAGAATGAACAGCAATGAAATATATGTTAGTCTTGACATCGGTACATCCAGTGTAAAAGTTATCATTGGTGAAATGGTCAATGACTCATTAAATATAATTGGTGTTGGTAATGTAAAATCGGAAGGTTTACGTAAAGGATCAATTGTAGATATAGACGAAACCGTTCATTCAATAAAGAGAGCGATAGAGCAGGCAGAAAGAATGATTGGAATGGAAATTAGACAAGTCATTGTCGGAATAACGGGGAATCATGTCATGTTGCAGCCATGCCATGGCGTTGTAGCCGTTTCCAGTCCGAATCGGGAAATTACCAATGATGATGTCCTAAGGGTAATTGACGCGGCCCAAGTCGTTTCCATTCCTCCTGAAAGAGAAATCATCGGGGTAGTCTCCAAACAATTTATCGTTGATGGACTTGATGAAATCAATGATCCGCGCGGTATGATTGGTGTTCGTTTAGAAATGGAAGGGACCATCATAACAGGGTCTAAAACCATTTTGCATAATACACTCAGATGTGTTGAAAAGGCAGGTTTGGAGATTCTTGACATAACCCTTCAGCCGCTTGCTGCGGGTTCATTTGCCTTATCAAAGGATGAAAAAAATCTTGGGGTGGCCTTAATTGATCTTGGCGGCGGTTCTACCACCCTGGCAGTTTTTGAACAGGGTTATTTAAAATCAACCAGTGTCTTGCCGGTTGGTGGAGAGCATATTACAAATGATCTTTCAAAGGTTTTATGCACCTCTACGGAGGATGCCGAAAAAATCAAGATTAAACATGGACATGCTTTCTATGATGAAGCTTCAGAGGATGAAGTATTCAGTGTTCCGATAATCGGAAGTGATCAGCATCAACAATTCAACCAACTAGAAATTTCTGACATAATTGAAGCGAGATTAGAAGAAATTTTTGACTTGATTTTACATGAAATGAAACGAAAAGGCTTTAATGATTTGCCTGGAGGGTATGTGTTGACCGGCGGAATCGCAAATATGCAAGGAGTGCTGGAGCTTGCCCAGGTGATATTGCAAAATAGAGTTCGCATAGCTATACCTGATTATATTGGAGTAAGAGAGCCTCAATATACAACAGCGGTTGGTCTAATCAAATATGCTTACAAGAATGCTAGATTACCAGGGGGTCCTGTTGCTGCACCATCGCCAGTTTCGGAACCGATCGAAAAGAAAGTCCCAAAACAACAACAACAACAGCCAAAAGCAAAGGTAGAAAAGCAACCAGAAGAAAAGATGTCATCAAAAGTTAAAAAAATCCTTGGTTACTTTTTCGAATAAGCATACGAAAAGGAAAATCGACGAATTAGGAGGATTTGTCATGTTAGAGTTCGATACCAATTTAGATTCTCTTGCGACAATAAAAGTAATCGGTGTTGGCGGAGGCGGAAATAACGCAGTCAACCGAATGATTGAACATGGGGTACAAGGCGTTGAATTTATTGCTGTAAATACAGATGCACAGGCCTTAAATCTTTCAAAGGCAGAAGTAAAAATGCAGATTGGCGGTAAATTGACCAGAGGTCTTGGGGCTGGGGCTAATCCTGAAGTAGGAAAAAAAGCTGCTGAAGAAAGTAAAGAACAATTAGAAGAAGCTTTACGCGGGGCGGATATGGTATTTGTAACCGCAGGCATGGGCGGCGGAACAGGTACCGGAGCGGCGCCTGTCATTGCACAAATTGCTCGTGAGCTTGGGGCATTAACAGTGGGTGTCGTTACACGTCCATTTACCTTTGAAGGGAAAAAACGTTCTACACAGGCATCCGGGGGAATTGCTTCGATGAAGGAAGCGGTAGATACCCTAATTGTCATTCCAAACGACCGGCTTTTAGAAATTGTTGATAAAAGCACACCTATGCTTGAAGCATTCCGTGAGGCTGATAATGTACTTCGTCAAGGTGTTCAGGGTATTTCTGACTTAATAGCGGTTCCAGGATTGATTAACCTGGACTTTGCGGACGTAAAAACGATTATGTCGAATAAAGGCTCTGCATTAATGGGGATCGGTATTGCAGCTGGTGAGAATCGTGCAGCTGAAGCTGCAAAGAAAGCAATTAGTTCTCCATTACTTGAAACATCCATTGATGGGGCGCAAGGTGTATTGATGAACATTACCGGCGGTTCAAACTTGAGCTTGTACGAAGTGCAAGAGGCAGCCGATATTGTTGCAACAGCATCTGACCAAGAAGTAAACATGATTTTCGGATCTGTTATCAATGATAATCTAAAAGATGAGATTATCGTAACCGTCATTGCTACCGGATTTAATGAGGAAGTCATTCAGCCGAAAGTGGCTCGCCCTTCATTTGGGCAGGCTAAACCGCCAATTGGAAACGTTAAAAGAGAACCAAAGCGTGAAGAAGTACCACAAGAACCGGTACGCAATACAAATAATTCTCAAGAAGAAACTTTAGATATTCCAACTTTCTTAAGAAATCGGAATCGTAGAAGATAGATTTTTTTAAAAGAAAAGGCACGGTCCTGCATTAAAATGTACCCTTTGTAAAGGACATTTTGAAAAAAGGGATTAAGCAACCTGAAGAAGATGATTTCTGTATTGTACAGGGGTCATCTTTTTTAGGTTCCATTGATATCTGGTATGGTTATAGTGGCGGATATACTTGTCTATTTCACATTGAAGCTCCTCGAACGTCTTACACGCTTTTATGTTTACCTCGTCTTTCAGATGACCAAAGAATGATTCGATTGGGGCGTTATCCCAACAGTTCCCTCTCCTAGACATAGACTGACGTAACCTTAGTTTCCGAACGAGTTTTTGGAAATCGGGATGGGTATAATGTGTCCCTTGATCAGAGTGGATAAGAGCATTTTCAGCCTTCTTAAAGTTTCGATTCTTCTTTAATTTGAGTAAGGTGTTAGTGGCCAAATCCATGGTGATGCGATTAGAAAGATAGTGCGCCAATACTTCCCCGGTAGACCCGTCTTTAACCACAGACAGGTACGCTCTTTGTCCACTATGGTAGTTTAGGTATGTGATGTCCGTGAGCAGTACTTTACCTGGTGCATCTTGTTTGAATTGACGGTTTAATAGGTTAGGAACCACTCTGTGTTCCTGAGTGGCTTTCATCATTCTTCGGTATGGATTTGCTTTCCTGATTGGGCAGACAATATCATATTTTTTCATGATTCTACGGATCTTCTTCAAATTGAAGACACACTGAAATTGGCCCGCCAATGTCATTTTAATTTGACGTGCCCCTTTCATTTTACCTTTAAAGTGAAAGGCCTTTAATATCAACGCTTTTGATTCTTCATCCTTTGCATCTTGCCGTTTTCTCTGTTCTACGGACTTCTGAGAGAAATAATTATAATACCCGCTTCGTGAAACATTAGCTGCCTCACAAAGGAAACTCACCATGTGCTTCAAGTTGTATTTCTCAATGACGTACCGAATGAGGATATATTTTTGACTAGCAGGGAGTTTTACTTCACCAGCCCCCTTTCTAGCATGCGGATCTTTTTTAGGAGTTCATTCTCTGCCTTTAAGAGATTCATTTGAGCTTCTAACCTGGCATATTTCTCCTCAAGGGATAACTCCGTTACACGTGGTCTACCAGAACTTTCTTTCCTAGTGTCATTAAGTCCCAATACCCCAGCCTTCTTAAAGGCATTCCTCCAACGTTCTGAAGCTGATTTAATTCTTTGTATCCCGATAATATCAACGTCAAACCCTGCTTCTTCAAATATTTGTCTCGAGAATTTCCCCTTATTGAACTCTGAGATAAAGTGTTGCTTAAACTCATCAGAGTATGTAATTCCTTTTGAACTAACAGATTGTATATATGGATTCTTAGATAGTATAGCGATTTCTTTCTCTGTAAAAGTCTTTTTACTCATGATTTCTCCGTCTCCAGTATGTCTCTAGTTGTGTTATTAAATTATATAAAAAAAGTACCCTATAGAAAGCACTTTTTTTAAGTGTCTACTCTATAGGGTACATTTTACATAGGGACCGTGCCTTTTCTTTTTATATGACTGGAAAAATACGACAAAATCTCTGACATATAGTGAAAATTTCTGCTTTTTTGTTTACAGAAAGTGACACACTTCAGCGCTCTATGTGCGTTATACTTTTTCCTAAACAAGATAAAAAACAGAATAATAGAAATATAAAGAGGTTTAGTTTTCTTTTGGGGGAATCAATGAAGGGGGAAGCTATTTGATTGTATATTTAGATGTAATCTGGGCTCTAAACCTTTTATTTGATACTCTGCTCCTATATTTAACAGCGATTTTTTTAAAGAGAAAGATTCGATTATGGAGGTTGTTATCTGGTGGATTTATCGGTTCCTTGATTATTTTATTATCGTTCACACCCATACATGCCTTTTCAAACCATCCGATTACAAAACTTCTCTTTTCGGTATTGATGATTCTTGCCACGTTTGGATATAAGCGACTGGTCTATTTTATAAAGGCATTAATGACATTATATGTTTCTACGTTTTTGATTGGTGGTGCACTGATTGGGGCGCATTATTTTCTACAAACAGAGTCCATCCTGCTTGCTGGACTAAAGGGGTTTGGAGATCCGATCAGCTGGCTGTTTGTTTTTATCGGGTTTCCGATTGCTTGGCATTTTTCAAAGAAGAATGTGGAAGGGATGGAAATGACGAAGATTCAGTTTGATCAAATTGTTAGTGTTAACCTTACGATCAATTCTGAGACCTATGCATTCAAAGGATTGGTGGATAGTGGAAATCAAGTGTATGATCCTTTAACAAGGCTTCCCGTTATGTTTATCTCGATTAAAAACCAAATGGAAGTTATGTCAGAACCAATCAAGCGGATGGCAGCGAATTCTGAGACTTTATTAATGGGAGAGGAAGAATTACCTTCAGAATGGCAAAACAAGCTTCGAATAATTCCTTTTCGTGTGGTTGGACAAGAGCATCAACTGATTATGGCGGTAAAACCTGACTCTATATTAATTGAGAAAAACGGTGATTGCTTCCTTTGTGAAAAGGGTCTTGTGTCGTTTACTATGCAAGAGCTTTCTCCCGATGATGCTTTCCAATGCATCGTCCATCCAAAAATGCTTACTGGACCTAGACAGCCCGGGAATACAGAAAAGGTAAGTTAATATTACTATACTCAGAAAAACATATTTTTAGAAGGAGGAACTTGCATGAAAAAATGGAGAATACGCTTTTCCTATTACTGGTATAAACTACTAATCAAATTGGGATTTAAAACGGACGAAGTTTATTATATTGGCGGAAGCGAGGCATTGCCCCCTCCATTAAGTAAAGATGAAGAAGAACTGCTTTTAAAAAAATTACCTGGCGGGGATAAAGCAGCACGATCCATTTTGATTGAACGAAATCTCAGACTTGTAGTTTATATTGCCAGAAAGTTTGAAAATACAGGAATTAATATTGAAGATTTAATCAGTATTGGTACCATCGGTTTAATTAAAGCAGTCAATACGTTTAACCCGGAAAAGAAAATTAAGCTTGCTACATATGCCTCGAGATGTATTGAGAATGAAATTCTGATGTACTTAAGAAGAAATAATAAGATTAGATCAGAGGTTTCCTTTGATGAACCATTAAACATTGATTGGGATGGAAATGAATTATTGCTTTCAGATGTACTTGGAACAGATGATGATATCATCACAAAGGATTTGGAAGCAAATGTGGATCGTAAGCTTTTAACAAAAGCCCTCCATCAATTAACAGATCGCGAAAAGCAAATTATGGAACTTCGCTTTGGTCTTACAAATGGAGAAGAAAAAACGCAAAAAGATGTTGCAGATATGTTGGGGATTTCCCAATCCTATATTTCGAGACTTGAAAAAAGAATAATCAAGAGATTAAGAAAAGAGTTCAATAAAATGGTTTAGTTTTGGAAAAAAAGAAAATTTTTCTAAGCAAAAAAGCTAATAATTTCGGGATGTAAGCACGATTTTCGATCTATTAGGGTCAATCAGCTGCCAAGTAAAAGTGCATATTTTTCCTGCCCAAGGAGATACTGTTTTTTGTACAGCAGCTCCTGTGAGGAGGGAAAAAGGATTGACTCGAAATAAGGTTGAAATTTGCGGTGTGGACACATCAAAGCTTCCAGTATTAAAAAACGAAGAAATGAGATTACTCTTCAAGCAAATGCAAGAGGGCGACCTAACTGCCCGTGAAAAGCTCGTCAACGGAAATTTACGACTCGTGTTAAGTGTTATTCAACGATTTAACAATCGTGGAGAGTTTGTTGATGACCTGTTTCAGGTGGGCTGTATTGGACTAATGAAATCAATTGATAACTTTGATTTAAGTCAAAATGTAAAGTTTTCCACCTATGCCGTACCAATGATTATTGGAGAGATTCGTCGGTATTTACGTGACAATAATCCGATTCGTGTTTCCAGATCTCTGAGAGATATTGCTTATAAGGCCCTGCAAGTTAGAGAAAGGCTAATGAGTGAGACGTCCAGGGAACCAACTGCCGAAGAAATAGCGAAGGTTTTAGAGGTTCCCCATGAAGAAATCGTCTTTGCACTTGATGCGATTCAAGACCCAGTTTCTCTCTTCGAGCCAATTTATAATGATGGCGGCGACCCGATTTATGTATTGGATCAATTAAGCGATGAACGAAATAAAGATATCCATTGGATAGAAGAGATTGCCTTAAAAGAAGGTATGCGCAGGTTAAACGACCGCGAAAAATTAATCTTAAGAAAAAGGTTCTTCCAAGGTAAAACGCAAATGGAGGTAGCTGACGAAATTGGAATTTCTCAAGCCCAAGTTTCTCGTCTAGAGAAAGCCGCAATCCGACAAATGAATAAAAACATCCAAAATTAAGCTGTCCAAAATGGGCAGCTTTATTTAATTGTCTAGCTCCAGTGCATAGCCCCTCTAGGTCGCTATCCTGCTCCTTCGGCAAAGCATATTCCAAAAAGTGCCGTTCACCTCGTCGTATGCCTTCAAGGATGCAAATTCAGTGTTGTAGGCATGCTGATGAAGTCAAAAAAACGACTTCACCGTCAGGCCCGCAAGCAGCTGTTGGGTCTGATCACTAAGGAAAACTACTTAGAATAATCATCACAGGAACAAGCTGTGCTTGTTCCTAAGGCGGTTCCGCTTTTTCTTTTGTAATTCAAAATAAATTCCATCTTTTTATCATATATTTTCTATAGTATATAGAAAAATGGGAGTGAATAAGGATGGTTAAAATTTCTGATTTTCAAATAAAAGACGTTGTCAATGTCTCAGATGGGAAAAGGCTAGGGAATATCGGGGATATTGAAATTAATTTATCAACAGGAAGAATTGAAGCCGTCGTCATAAGCGGAAGCGGCAGGGTCCTCGGCCTTTTTGGAAAGGATCAAGATATTGTGATTCCATGGAAGAATATTATCAAAATTGGCCAGGATGTAATATTGGTCCGTTATAAAGGCTTTGAAGAAAAAATCTCTGATGAAGCCTAAATGTCACCAAGTTATCCTTGCGGTGACCAATCTTACTATTCATGTTAAACTATAGGAAAAAGAAGAGGTAGATCATGGATTCATTTGTTAAAGGAAATCAATCATTTTTTACAATACAAAGCTGGATGGAGAAATTCCCCGGTTTAGTTGCCGGTATTACGACCAAAAAAGGCGGGGACTCACTAGGGGAATTTGAAAAGCTAAACATGGGGTTTCACGTCGGTGACAATCCAGTTCATGTATGCTCCAATAGAGCGAAGGTTGCTGACCTGCTCCAATTCCCTTTGAAACAATGGGTTGGTGCTGAACAAACACATGATATTGTGATTCAAAAGATCACAAAGGCGGACCGAGGAAAAGGTTCTGATGCTTATGAACATTCGTTTAAAGGGACGGATGGTTTTTATACAATTGAAGAGGGCATTTTATTAACTCTCTGCTTTGCAGATTGCGTCCCTCTTTTTTATTGCACCGGAGAAACATTTGATTGGAGCCGCCCATGCCGGCTGGAAAGGAACGGTCAATGAAATAGCCGCCACTATGATTATGGAGTTTAAAGCGGAAGGAATTAGTCCTGACCAAATTTTTGTGGCAATTGGACCGTCTATTTGTGAAAAATGTTATATTGTAGATGACCGTGTTATTGATTTTGTAGAAAAAGCACTAGAAGATGTCGAAAAAAAGCCATATAATTTAGTAAATGATGGTCAATATTCATTAGATTTGCGTGAGCTTAACAAGCAAATTTTGATAAAGGCAGGTATACCTAATCAAAATATTCTCGTGACCGGTTTTTGCTCCAGTTGCGATGAAGGGGAATTTTTTTCCCATCGCCGTGATAAGGGACGGTCAGGAAGAATGATGAGTTTCATTGGTTGGAAGGAGAGCTAAAACGATTATGAAAGTAGCAGCAAAGCTTGAACATATTAATGAGCAAATATTAGAGGCATGTCGAACAGTAAATCGAAAGCCCGACGAAATAAAGGTCATTGCCGTTACCAAATATGTGAGTACGGAAAGAGCGATGGAAGCAGTTGAAGCTGGTATCTTAAATCTGGGAGAAAACCGTGATGAAGGTCTTCTTAAGAAATGGGAAGTGTTAGGGGACAAGCCTAAATGGCACTTTATTGGAACTTTGCAAACAAGAAAAGTAAAGAATATCATCGATAAAGTTGAATATATCCATTCATTGGACCGACTTTCCCTGGCAGAAGAAATCAATAAGCGTGCAGTGAAACCAGTTAAATGTCTCGTTCAGGTGAATATTTCCGAAGAGGAATCAAAACATGGCTTAACACCTGAAGAAGCAATTGAATTTATTATACAGCTTCAGCCATTGAAAAACATTCGGGTTGAGGGCTTAATGACAATGGCACCTTTTACCGATGATGAGAACGTGCTTCGCAATAGTTTTCGCGGGTTAAGACAGTTGCGGGACCAAATCATGGAACTTCAACTAGATTATGCGCCTTGTACAGAGCTTTCGATGGGAATGTCTAATGATTTTGCAATTGCAATTGAAGAGGGAGCAACAATGGTAAGAATAGGAACAGCACTAGTAGGCGAAGATGGTTAGGAGTGGATGATGATGAGCATAAAGTCAAAATTAAAAACGTTTTTCTTTTTAGATGAGGAATTTGATGGAAATGAGGACATTGTAGAAGAAGTCCAGCCTGTCAGACAGCCCAAACCAGCTGCTAAACCTCAAAATGTTGTAAGCTTGCAAAGTGTACAAAAGTCTTCAAAGGTTGTACTCGTCGAACCGCGCACTTATTCTCAGGCGACTGAGATTGCTGATCATTTAAAAAATCGCCGTGCCGTTGTCGTTAACTTGCAGCGCATTGATAGTGAACAGGGAAGACAAATTGTAGATTTTTTAAGCGGTGCAGTATATACCATCAGCGGAGAAATTCAAAAAATTGGCGAAAAGATTTTTTTGTGTACACCTGATAATGTAGAAGTGTCCGGTAATATTACAGAAGCATTGGTAAAGGAAAGTGAATTTCAGGATACGAGGTGGTAAACGGAAATGGATTTAATTTTTAATCTATTAATTCAGTTAATCGGAATTTATCGTTGGATTCTAATCATTTATATTTTAATGTCTTGGTTCCCAAATATGAGCAGCTCGCAAATTGGTTCTTTCCTTGCACGAATTTGTGAACCGTTCCTAGAGCCATTTAGACGGATTATTCCTCCAATCGGCATGATGGATCTATCCCCATTGGCAGCATTTTTCGTTCTCTATTATGCTCCGGTAGGACTAAGAGCATTGCAAAGTTGGATTGTTTAATTTCGGTTTTACCGCTTTAGTTAGGAGACGGTTATGAATATTTATCAGCATTTTCGGCCTGAAGAGCGGGAATTTATTGATCAGGTATTACATTGGAAGGATTATGTGGAATCCTCTTATTCTACTAGGCTGACGGATTTCCTTGATCCAAGGGAACAGCATATTTTAAAAGTCCTGATTGGTGAAAATAGTTCAATTCAATACCGCCTCTTTGGCGGTAATTTAGGCGTTGAAAGAAAAAGAGCGCTAATTATTCCTGATTATTTTTCAGAGACCCTTGATGATTTCCAAATTGCATTATTTGAAATTGTATATCCCTCCAAATTTTTGACGATTGAACATCCAAAGGTATTAGGAACACTAATGTCATTGGGCTTGAAGCGGGGGAAATTCGGAGATATTCTGTTTGAGGAAGAAAGAGTTCAATTTTTTGCTTCAAAGGAAGTTAGTGATTATATTAAAATGAATCTGCAATCCATTGGGCGGGCCACCGTACGATTAAAGGAAATAGAACTTGATCAGGCAATTTCTGTACACAATGAATGGGTAGAAAGTGAAATGACAGTTTCATCCTTGCGTTTGGATACGGTAGTGTCTGGAATTCATCATCTTTCCAGGCAAAAATCGCAGCTTCTGATTCAGCAAGGCTTAGTTAAGGTTAACTGGACTCTAACCGAAAGCCCTTCCTTTGAATGTGGAGAAGGCGATTTAATCTCTGTCCGCGGACACGGCAGAGTGAAAATTTTGTCAATTGATGGAAAAACAAAGAAAGAAAAATGGCGAATACAAGTTGGGAAACAAAAATAATTTATATTTCAGCAGGAAAATCGAAAATCTTGTCGAATTAATAATGTTATACATACAGACGCATACATTGATGGAGGTGGCATCATGCCCTTAACGCCGTTAGACATACACAATAAAGAATTTAATAAAGGTTTTCGAGGCTACGATGAGGATGAAGTAAATGAATTTCTTGATCAAGTAATAAAGGATTATGAATTAGTTTTACGCGAGAAAAAAGAATTGGAAGAGCGTTTAAATGAAATGAATGAACGCTTGAGCCATTTTGTAAATATTGAAGAAACATTAAATAAATCAATTGTTATTGCTCAAGAAGCGGGTGAAGAGGTAAAACGAAGTGCGCAAAAGGAAGCTAAGCTGATTATTAAAGAGGCTGAGAAAAATGCTGATCGGATTGTAAACGAATCCCTATCTAAAGCACGAAAAATTGCAATGGAAATTGAGGATTTGAAAAAGCAGTCAAAAGTCTTCCGCACAAGATTTAAGATGCTAATTGAAGCCCAGCTCGATATGTTGAACACAGATGATTGGGATCATTTATTGGAATACGAAATTGATGCAACCGAACTAAAAGTTCACGAAGAAGAAGATTCATTAACTTGACGAATCTTTAGTTAATAGCATATAATTTTCTAACAGATTAAATAGTATGGACAATGACGATGAAAGGGACAGTACAATTTTTCGGATGCTTTTTCTAGCGAGCCGGGGAGGGTGAAAGCCCGGTAAAGTTGAAAAGTTGGAAGATCACCCTTGAGTCCCAGGCTGAAAATCTATATAAGGTTAGTAGGCTTTGGCGTATGATTCACGTTACGAATGGTTAAGCGGATGGGTATATATGTACTTGTCTATCAGGGTGGTACCGCGGGAAAACCTTCTCGTCCCTATTTTGGGATGAGAGGGTTTTTTTATTGTAAGGAAATATTAAAGAACAATATTGATTTTTAAACAAAGTTGATTGGAGCAGAAGGCACGAAGACTCCTGTGGGAGTACGGGGTAGGGGAGACCCGCAGGAGCAAAGTGATGTGGAGGCTCCCCAGACCGCCCACGGAAAGCGAAGTGCCTGGAGCGGAAATCAACAACCATGTTTAACAGAGACAATTGTAAAAATGGTCTAATCTGTTCAATAGAAATATTTATTGGAGGAAGAAAAAATGGATTATAAAGATACGTTATTAATGCCAAAGACTGAATTTCCAATGAGGGGCAATCTTCCGCAAAGGGAGCCAGATATCCAGGCAAAATGGGAAGAAATTGATATTTATGCAAAAGTACAGGAGCGGACAAAAGGACGTCCAATGTTTGTCCTTCATGATGGACCTCCATATGCAAATGGCGATATCCATATGGGTCATGCTCTGAATAAAATTTTAAAGGATTTTATCGTTCGCTATAAATCATCGAGCGGTTTCCAAGCGCCATATGTACCGGGCTGGGACACACATGGTCTGCCAATCGAACAGGCATTAACCAATAAAGGTGTAAAGCGGAAAGAAATGACCGTTGCGGAATTCAGAAAGCTTTGTACTGAATATGCCTTACAACAAATTGATAACCAACGAACTCAATTCAAACGTCTTGGTGTTCGCGGTGATTGGGAAAACCCTTATATCACTCTGAAACCGGAGTATGAAGCACAGCAAATTAAAGTATTCGGGGAAATGGCGAAAAAAGGTTATATTTATAAAGGCCTAAAGCCTGTTTATTGGTCACCATCCAGTGAGTCAGCTCTTGCTGAGGCAGAGATTGAATACCAAGATAAACGTTCAGCCTCCATTTATGTTGGTTTTAAAGTGAAAGATGGAAAGGGTGTTCTTGATGCCGATACCCAAATTGTCATCTGGACAACAACTCCTTGGACGATTCCTGCAAACTTAGGGATCTCTGTTCACCCTGATTTAACGTATGTAGTTGTAACTGCAAATGGAAATAAATACTTAGTTGCCGAAGCTCTTTTAGAAGCTGTAACAAAGGAAATTGGCTGGGAAGAAACAGCTGTTGTACAAAAACTAAAAGGTTCTGAACTAGAAAATATCATTGCTTCGCATCCGTTGTACGGCCGTGATTCATTAGTTATGTTAGGGGAGCATGTCACAACAGATGCCGGTACTGGCTGTGTCCATACTGCTCCAGGCCATGGGGAAGATGACTTCTATGTTGGTCAAAAATATGGTTTGGAAGTACTTTGTCCAGTGGATGATAAAGGGCATATGACGAATGAAGCACCTGGTTTTGAAGGATTATTTTACGATCAAGCGAATAAACCGATTGCAGAAGCGTTAGAAAAAGAAGGGGCACTGTTAAAGCTTTCATTTATTACACACTCCTATCCACATGATTGGAGAACCAAAAAACCGGTCATTTTCCGAGCTACTGCCCAATGGTTTGCTTCAATTAAAGATTTCCGAAATGAGCTCCTTGAAGCGGTTAAGGAAACCAAATGGGTTCCTGCATGGGGAGAAACTCGTCTATTTAATATGGTGCGTGACCGTGGTGATTGGTGTATTTCCCGCCAGCGTGTCTGGGGTGTACCAATCCCAGTATTCTACGCAGAAAATGGGGAAGAAATCATCACGGATGAAACAATTAATCATGTATCAGACTTATTCCGCCAGTTTGGTTCAAATGTTTGGTTTGAACGTGAAGCGAAAGAGTTGCTTCCTGAAGGATTTACCCATCCGGGCAGCCCGAATGGCACATTTACAAAAGAAACAGATATCATGGACGTTTGGTTTGACTCAGGATCTTCCCATCAGGCTGTCTTACTAGAAAGAGAAGATTTAGTCCGCCCGGCAGACCTTTATCTTGAGGGTTCCGACCAATATCGCGGCTGGTTTAACTCATCACTTTCTACAGCTGTTGCCGTTACAGGAAAAGCTCCATATAAAGGAGTTCTAAGCCATGGTTTCGCACTTGATGGTGAAGGCCGAAAAATGAGTAAATCATTAGGAAATACAGTACTTCCATCGAAGGTTATGAACCAGCTTGGTGCTGATATTTTACGCTTATGGGTAGCTTCTGTTGATTATCAAGCGGATGTCCGTGTATCAGATGCCATTTTGAAACAAGTTGCCGAAGTGTATCGAAAAATCCGTAACACGTTCCGTTTCTTATTAGGAAACTTAGCAGACTTTAACCCAGCTTCTGATAAGGTTGCTTTTGAAAACTTACGAGAAGTGGATCAATTTATGCTTGTCAAATTAAATAAGCTAATTAAAAATGTCCGAAATGCATATGAAAATTATGAGTTTTCCGGTATTTATCACGCAGTAAATAATTTCTGTACACTTGACTTGAGCGCATTCTATTTGGATTTTGCAAAAGATGTCCTATATATTGAGGCAAAAGATAATCATGAACGCCGTGCCATCCAAACTGTTTTGTATGATTCATTGGTTGCTTTAACTAAATTGGTTTCACCGATTCTTTCTCATACAGCGGATGAGGTTTGGAAGTTTATTCCTGATGTTGAGGAGGAGAGTGTTCAATTGACAGATCTTCCTGAATACGTAGATTATGCAAATGCAAAAGATTTAGAGGAAAAATGGTCATCATTTATGAAACTCAGGGATGATGTCTTAAAAGCGCTAGAAGAAGCTAGAAATGAAAAAGTAATTGGAAAATCGTTAACAGCAAAAGTTACTCTGTATGTAAATGAGCAAACAAAAGCTCTTTTAGATTCGATTCAAGAAAGCTTGCAGCAGTTATTTATTGTCTCTGGTTTTGAAGTTGCAGGCTCTATGGAGGATGCACCTGAAAATGCTCTTAAACTTGAAAATGCAGCGATTGTTGTCACCAAAGCGGAAGGTGAGACATGTGAGCGCTGCTGGGTTGTCTCACCAGAGGTCGGCCAGGATTCAGAGCATAAAACACTTTGCCCGCGCTGTGCAGAAGTAGTAAAAGAAAATTATACACATTTAGCCTAAAGATTAAGCCCTGTGTTAACAGGGCTTTTAAATTTTTCCACCTCCGTTAATTGTTGTTTTTGATGTCAAATGTTTATCCGTGTCAGCTTTGGTCAGACGGTGGATAATAATGAAACAATAATGAAAGCGGAGGTAACAACTATGAATGCAATGCAGGAAAAGCTGTTTTTGGAACTCCGTCAAACAAAAGAAGAAATTGAACATTCATTAAAACACAAGAGTAAGCGGGAGTGGATTACCTCTATATTGGAGGAAGAACTTGCTGATATTGATTCTGCTATGGAAAAAATGAAAAGGGGCCAATATGGTCAATGTGAAATTTCAGGTGAATTACTGCCGGACGATTTATTACAGTTAATCCCCACGTTAAAGTCAACA
Organism: Bacillus salipaludis; assembly: GCF_030938565.1. Taxonomy (GTDB): domain Bacteria; phylum Bacillota; class Bacilli; order Bacillales; family Cytobacillaceae; genus Neobacillus; species Neobacillus salipaludis_A. The sequence goes on from NZ_JAVGVR010000001.1 coordinate 2,236,722, forward strand.
AAAGATTCAGAGTATTTGGTTAGATTTTATAAAAAACCGATAAATTCCTCTTTTTAATCCATCACATTGTCGTTTCGCTATTCATTATGCTAAAATGCTAAGGAAGTAATGTTAAATGTGGAGGTATTTCTTAGTGTTTTATTACTTAATTGCGATTTTTGTTATTGTATTGGATCAAATTACGAAGTGGCTAATTGTAAGTAAAATGCATTTTGGCGAAAGCATCACCATTATAGAAAATTTTCTTTATATTACCTCCCATAGAAATCGAGGAGCTGCATGGGGAATTTTACAAGGACAAATGTGGCTATTTTACGTCATCACCTTGGTGGTCATTATTGCTTTAATTTACTATTTACAAAAAGCAGCAAAAGGTAAATGGCTGCTTGGAGTTTCCCTTTCTTTTATGCTTGGAGGGGCTATTGGGAATTTCATTGACCGGGTGATTCGTAAGGAAGTTGTCGATTTTATTCATACGTTTATTTTTGGTTATAATTTTCCAGTATTTAATATTGCAGATTCAGCATTAGTAATCGGCGTAATTTTATTAATGATTTCGATGCTGCGTGATGAGAGAGAATCAAAGGAGAAATCATATGGAGAAAATGGAACACACCATTCTTGAGGAACAAAAGGGCGACCGCATTGATAAAGTAATTTCTGCCCTTGATGAAGAATGGTCAAGAACACAGGTCCAACAATGGATAAAGGATGGAAATGCCCTCGTTAATGGACAAGTGGTGAAAACAAATTATAAATGTGCAGTAAATGATCTTATCGAGATTACGATTCCAGATCCAGAACCACTCGATGTGATTCCAGAGGAAATGGACTTAGATATTTATTATGAGGATACCGATGTGTTAGTTGTAAATAAGCCGCGAGGAATGGTCGTTCATCCTGCGCCAGGTCATTTAACGGGAACGCTTGTAAATGGCCTAATGGCACATTGCAAGGATTTATCTGGTATTAATGGGGTATTACGTCCTGGAATTGTTCATCGAATTGATAAAGACACCTCAGGTCTTTTAATGGTTGCAAAAAACGATATGGCGCATGAGAGCTTAGTAAATCAATTAGTTGAAAAATCAGTAACCCGTAAATATAAGGCAATTGTGCATGGGGTTATCCCGCATGATTTTGGTACAATTGACGCACCGCTGGGAAGGGATCCAAAGGACCGTCAAAGCATGACTGTGGTGGATGATGGCAAACATGCGGTGACCCATTTTCATGTGCTGGAGCGTTATAACCATTTTACCTTGGTAGAATGTCAATTAGAGACAGGGAGAACCCATCAAATTCGTGTCCATATGAAATACATTGGCTATCCACTTGCGGGAGATCCTAAGTATGGACCGAAGAAAACACTTGAAATTGACGGACAGGCATTACATGCAGGGGTACTGGGTTTTGTTCATCCGCGAACTCAGGAATATCTGGAATTTGAAGCACCGATTCCATCCGATTTTGAAAGGCTGTTAGATCAATTACGAAATAATCGTTGACACGGGAATAAAAAGTATTGTAAGATAACAACAGTTGAATATGACCTTTAAATCAGTCCTGTGAGGCTGAGAAGGTAACGGTTTATGTCTTTAGGTGGTTTTTGCCTAATTTCAGAATTGTCAACCTCTCGCCAAGCACAGCGGGAGGTTTTTTTATGAATAATCAAAAGGCAATTGTTCTTGATGAGCAGGCGATTTCGAGAGCTTTAACACGGATTGCTCATCAAATTATTGAAAAAAATAAAGGTATTGAAGAATGTGTTCTTGTTGGGATTCGGACTAGGGGAATTTATATCGCTGAACGCCTGGCAAAAAAAATTGAAGAGATTGAAGGTAAACCTATTCCTGTAGGAGAACTGGATATTACCTTGTATCGAGATGATTTGACGAAGAAAACGGATAATCAAGAACCACTTGTAAAAGGCTCAGATATTCCTGCGGAAATTACTGATAAAAAAGTTATTCTTGTAGATGATGTATTATATACAGGACGAACGGTAAGAGCAGGGCTAGATGCCATTATGGACTTGGGCCGCCCTTCTGTAATCCAGCTAGCCGTATTAGTAGACCGTGGACATCGAGAACTTCCAATTAGAGCCGATTATGTCGGGAAAAACATTCCGACATCAAGTGTGGAAAAAATCGTGGTTGAATTAGCAGAAATTGACCAAGTTGATCAAGTAAGTATTTATGACAAATAAATAGCACCCTTTTAATAGCAGTCCCGTGAGGCTGACAAAGGGGAAAAACCGGGTATACACTCAATATTCGGTAATTCTATCCTCTTTGTACCATTCCGGGCAAAGAGGTTTTTTTATGAAAAAAAAATCCATGCTAATAAATAAAGAAAAACCCCTTATGAAAACTGGAGGAGAAAAAATGTCAAGCTCACCAATTTTAGACGTAAAAGACGTTCCAAAGCCAGGACAATGGCTGACTTTAAGTCTACAGCATTTATTCGCAATGTTCGGTTCTACAATTCTTGTTCCGTATTTGGTTGGATTAAGTCCAGCGATTGCGCTAATATCGAGCGGACTTGGGACCTTGGCGTTTTTATTAATTACACAATTTAAAGTTCCTGCCTACCTTGGTTCTTCCTTTGCGTTTATCGCCCCGATTATTGCAGCAAAAACAGCAGGCGGTCCAGGGGCAGCAATGGTTGGCACTTTCATGGCAGGGCTTTTATACGGAATTGTCGCACTGATCATTAGCAGGGCCGGTTATCGTTGGATCATGAAACTCCTCCCTCCGGTTGTTGTTGGTCCAGTGATCATTGTAATCGGTTTGGCCATTTCCGGAACGGCTGTTGGAATGGCGATGAATAACCCAGTGACACAAAAATATAGTTTGCTTCATTTCTCAGTGGCTCTTGTGACACTTGCAGCAACCATTATCTTTTCAATCTACTTAAGAGGCATGTTGAGTATCATCCCAATATTAGGCGGAATCGTTATTGGTTATATATATGCATTAATAGTAGGGATTGTCGACTTCAGTCCAGTATTAAAAGCACAATGGTTTGAAGTTCCGGATTTTATCTTCCCGTTTATCAGCTATAAAGTTAAATTCACTTTGGATTTAGTCCTGCTGATGGTTCCGGTTGCCGTAGTGACCTTATCGGAACACATTGGCCATCAGCTGGTCTTAAGCAAAGTAGTTGGACATGATTATATTAAAGATCCTGGTTTACACCGATCAATTCTTGGTGATGGAACAGCGACACTCATTTCATCACTTATTGGAGGGCCGCCAAAGACCACATACGGTGAAAACATTGGAGTCCTTGCGATTACCCGTATCTACAGCGTTTATATCATTGCCGGTGCAGCAGTTTTTGCCATTATCTTTGGGTTTGTAGGTAAAATCTCAGCATTGATTAGCACCATTCCGACACCTGTTATGGGCGGTGTTTCCATCCTGTTATTCGGAATCATTGCTTCTTCAGGATTAAGGATGTTAGTTGATAGTAAAATTGATTTTGGGGATAAAAGAAACTTAGTTATTTCATCTGTTATCCTTGTCATTGGTATTGGCGGGGCATTCATTAAAGTATCTGATACATTCCAAATTCAAGGAATGGCCTTAGCAGCAATTTTGGGTGTTTTACTTAACCTTATTCTTCCTGGAAGACCTCCGGTGAGTGAAAATATGTTTGACGAAGATGAAGTGGAAAATAAGAAGAAAACAGCATAATTGCAAAATCCTTTTAAATGAAGTCCAGAGAGGCTTATAAGGGTGTAGTACAAAAACGATAGGTTAATGTTTGATAGCCTTGTTTTTAGTACAGAGTTTTTACACCCTGACACTAGAAAGTCAGGGTGTTTTTTCGATAAAAGAGAGGCGGGATGAACTTATGTTAACTCACTTATTGACAACAAATGAATTAAAGGTTGAAGAGATTTACCAAATTTTAAGTGATGCGAGGAAGTTTTCAGAAGGGATGAAATGGCAGCCGGCAAAACAGGTTTTTACCGCGAATTTGTTTTTTGAGCCTAGTACAAGAACAAAAAGCAGCTTTGATATGGCTGAAAGAAAGTTAGGCCTCGAAGTAATCCCATTTGAAGTGCTTACTTCAAGTGTCCAAAAAGGTGAGACTCTCTACGATACAGTAAAAACCTTGGAGTCAATTGGTGTAAATGCAATCGTTATTCGGCACCAGCAAGACCGGTACTTTGACGAATTAGTGGGCAAGGTAAATATCCCGATTATCAATGGCGGGGATGGCTGCGGCCATCATCCTACACAATCTCTTTTAGATCTTATGACAATTTATCAAGAGTTTGGCCGTTTTTCCGGTTTAAACATCGCTATTATCGGCGACATCCGTCATAGCCGGGTGGCACGCTCAAATGCGGATGTATTAACGAGACTGGGAGCGGAAGTTATTTTTTCAGGGCCGGAAGAATGGTTTGATAACCAAAGTTTAAGCTTATCGAAGTTTAGGCCCATTGATCAGGCCATTAAGGAAGCGGATGTAGTCATGCTTCTTCGTGTGCAGCATGAAAGGCACCAGCAAAAAGGAAGCTTTACAGCGCATGATTACCATAAACAATATGGTCTTACAATAGAAAGAGAAAAGTTAATGAAGCCGGAAGCCATTATCATGCATCCAGCCCCTGTCAATCGAAATGTTGAAATTGCTGACAGCCTAGTTGAGTGCAAGCGTTCGAGAATTTTTAAACAAATGGAAAACGGTGTATATGTCAGAATGGCTGCTTTAAAAAGAGCTCTAGAAAATCTTGAAGGAGGAAATAACAATGAAACTGCTTATTCAAAACGCTTATTACACAGCATCTAATGGAGAAAAAATTCAATCAGATATATTAATAGAAAATGGTGTGATTACTAAAATTGAGGAGAATATTACAGCGGCTGTTGATCGTAAAATTGATGCAGCAGGATTGCTTGTTACTCCTGGATTTATCGATTTGCATGTCCATCTTCGTGAGCCTGGTGGAGAAAAGAAGGAAACCATTGCAACGGGGACATTAGCTGCTGCTAAGGGCGGATTTACAACCATCGCAGCTATGCCGAATACGAGACCGGTTCCTGATTCCAAAGAACAAATGGAGTGGATGCAACAAAGGATCAAGGAAACAGCAAGTGTCCGCGTTTTACCGTATGCTTCAATCACAACCAGACAGCTTGGGCAAGAATTGACCGACTTTGCGGCACTTAAAGAGGCAGGAGCATTTGCCTTTACAGATGATGGTGTAGGGGTGCAATCTGCTGATATGATGCTGCAAGCGATGAAAAAGGCAGCAGAAGTGGATATGGCGATTGTTGCGCACTGTGAGGAAAACACGTTGATTCATAAAGGCAGTGTCCATGAAGGAGAATTTTCAAAAAATAATGGTTTAAATGGAATTCCATCAGTTTGTGAATCGGTTCAAATTGCAAGAGACGTCCTACTTGCTGAAGCGGCAAACTGCCATTATCATGTCTGCCATATTAGTACCAAGGAATCTGTCCGGGTAGTAAGAGATGCGAAAAGAGCAGGAATTCAGGTTACTGCGGAAGTAACCCCGCACCATTTATTACTTTCTCAAGATGATATTCCTGGACTTGATGCAAACTATAAGATGAATCCGCCGCTAAGGGATGCCAGCGACCGTGAAGCGCTCATTGAGGGTCTTTTAGACGGAACAATCGATTTTATTGCAACAGACCATGCACCACATACTGCAGAGGAGAAAAGCGAAGGGATGGTCGCAGCACCATTTGGAATTGTCGGCTTAGAAACGGCTTTCCCGCTACTTTATACAAACTTAGTATTAAAGAATATCATTACGCTTGAGCAATTAATTGAGTTTTTAACAAAGAAACCGGCAGAAGCATTTGGCCTGCCATATGGGAAAATCGAGGTTGGGGCACCGGCAGATCTTGTCCTATTGAACCTAACAGAAGAACAAAATATAAACCCAGAGGAATTTTTATCAAAGGGAAAAAACACCCCGTTTGGAGGCTGGGCATGTAAGGGCTGGCCGATCATGACAATCGCAGAAGGAAATATAGTTTGGGAAAAAGGATGTGTTACAGCATGAAGAGACAGTTGGTTTTAGAGGATGGAACGATTTTTATCGGTGAAGGTTTTGGCAGTGATAGCGAAACGGTTGGAGAGGTAGTATTTAATACTGGAATGACCGGATACCAAGAAATTCTATCCGACCCGTCCTATTGCGGACAAATCGTTACATTGACATACCCTTTAATTGGAAACTATGGGATTAACCGTGATGATTTTGAAACAATTAATCCGGCAATAAAAGGATTTATCGTAAAAGAAGTATGTGATTTTCCTTCAAACTGGAGAAGTGAATTTACTCTTGATGAGTATTTCCAAATGAAAAAAATTCCTGGTATTGCCGGGATTGATACACGTAAATTAACAAGAATTATCCGTCAGTACGGAACCTTAAAAGGAGCTATCTGCAGTATTGAAAAAGATGCAAATGAAGTAATTGAATCATTACGCAGCAAAACACTTCCAATCGATCAGGTAAGACAGGTTTCTACGAAAAATCCGTATCCAAGCCCAGGACGTGGAAAAAGAGTGGTTCTTGTAGATTTTGGAATGAAACACGGCATTTTACGAGAATTAAATAAGCGTGACTGCGATGTAGTTGTCGTGCCATACCATACAACTGCTGAAGAAATCCTTCAACTGCGTCCGGATGGAATCATGCTTTCGAACGGACCTGGAGACCCAAAAGATGTTCCAGAAGCAATTGATATGCTAAAAGGAGTATTAGGGAAGGTTCCTCTATTTGGAATTTGCCTGGGTCATCAATTATTTGCTCTTGCTTGCGGGGCAGACACAGTAAAAATGAAGTTCGGCCACCGCGGATCCAATCATCCGGTAAAAGACCTTGCTACTGGAAAAATCGCGATTACATCACAAAACCATGGCTATACTGTCGAAGCAGATTCTGTTAAAAATACAAAATTAGCAGTTACGCATGTTGCGTTAAATGATGGGACAGTTGAAGGTTTAAAGCATCTGGAATATCCTGCATTTACCGTTCAATACCATCCTGAAGCCTCACCAGGACCGGAAGATGCAAATGGATTATTTGAACATTTTATTGCGCTTATGGAAGAGAACAAACAGGAGGTAACAGCACATGTCTAAACGTACAGATATTAACTCCATTTTAGTAATCGGATCAGGCCCAATTGTAATCGGCCAGGCTGCGGAATTTGATTATGCAGGCGCACAGGCTTGTATCGCTCTTAAAGAGGAAGGCTACCGTGTTATCCTTGTCAATTCAAATCCTGCTACGATTATGACAGATACAGAGATGGCTGATGCTGTCTACATCGAACCTCTGACAGTAGAATTTGTCAGCCGCATTATTCGCAAGGAACGCCCTGATGCTCTATTAGCAACTCTTGGAGGGCAAACAGGTCTTAATCTTGCCGTTGAATTATCAAAATCAGGCGTTTTGGAAGAGTGTGGCGTAGAAATTCTCGGTACAAAGTTATCGGCGATTAACCGAGCTGAGGACCGTGAATTATTCCGGAATTTAATGAACGAATTAAACGAGCCTGTTCCTGATAGTGAAATTGTCCATGAATTGGCTGAGGCACAGGCCTTTGTTGAAAAAATTGGTTTCCCTGTAATTGTTCGTCCAGCCTTTACGCTTGGAGGAACAGGCGGTGGGATTTGTCATAATCCTGAAGAATTAGAGGAAATTATTACAAGCGGTTTGAAGAACAGCCCGGTTCATCAATGTTTACTTGAGAAAAGTATTGCCGGTTATAAAGAGATTGAATATGAAGTCATGCGTGATGCAAATGATAATGCCATTGTGGTATGTAATATGGAAAACATCGACCCGGTGGGAGTACATACGGGCGATTCAATTGTAGTAGCACCAAGTCAAACCTTAAGTGATCGTGAATATCAACTGTTACGTAATGTTTCATTAAAGATTATCCGTGCGCTTGGAATTGAAGGTGGTTGTAACGTCCAGCTTGCCTTAGATCCATACAGCTTTCATTACTATATCATTGAAGTAAATCCAAGGGTCAGTCGTTCTTCCGCACTTGCATCAAAAGCGACAGGATATCCAATTGCTAAACTGGCAGCAAAAATTGCTGTAGGTTTAACACTTGATGAAATGTTAAACCCGGTAACAGGAAAAACCTACGCAAGCTTTGAACCGGCACTTGATTATGTCGTGACAAAAATCCCAAGATGGCCGTTTGATAAGTTTGAATCCGGAAACCGTTCACTTGGAACACAAATGAAAGCAACGGGCGAGGTCATGGCAATCGGGCGTACATTTGAAGAGTCTCTGTTAAAAGCAATCCGTTCTTTAGAAGCTGGAGTGTATCATTTTGAACTAAATGGTGCAGCAGATATTGATGATGAATTAATTGAAAAGCGGATTCGTAAAGCAGGGGATGAGCGTCTCTTTTACATCGCTGAAGGTTTAAAACGAGGTTTAACGATTGAAACGATTCATCAATGGAGTAAAATTGATTTGTTTTTCCTTAAGAAGTTGGAAGGAATTATTCAGCTTGAAGCTAAACTCTCTGAAAATCCTTTTGATAAGGATCTGCTCCTTTTGGCAAAACAAAAAGGATTTACTGATGAAAAGATTGCAGAGCTTTGGAACAGTACGGAAAAAGATATTTACAAATTGCGAAAAGATACCGGACTTGTCCCAGTTTATAAAATGGTCGATACATGTGCATCGGAGTTCGAATCGGAAACACCGTATTATTATGGGACATACGAAGAGGAGAACGAATCTGTTGTAACGGGCAGAAAAAGCGTTGTTGTATTAGGTTCAGGTCCAATCCGGATTGGTCAGGGGATTGAATTTGATTATGCCACTGTCCATTCTGTTAAGGCGATTAAAGAGGCCGGCTATGAAGCAATTATTATTAACAATAACCCGGAAACTGTTTCAACTGATTTCAGTATCTCAGATAAGCTTTACTTTGAACCACTTACAATCGAAGATGTAATGAGCATTATTGATTTGGAAAACCCAATCGGAGTTGTCGTACAATTCGGCGGACAAACTGCCATTAACCTTGCTTCAAAGCTTGAAGATCATGGGGTGAAAATCTTAGGAACAGGCTTAGCGGACCTTGACCGTGCTGAAGACCGGGATAAATTTGAACAGGCGCTTGTCGCACTAAACATTCCTATGCCGCTTGGTAAAACAGCATTATCAGTAGAGGAAGCACTTGTGATTGCAGAAGAGATTGGGTATCCAGTTCTTGTCCGTCCATCTTATGTCCTTGGCGGCCGGGCAATGGAAATCGTCTACCGTAAAGAAGAACTTCTACATTATATGAAAAATGCAGTGAAAATTAATCCAGAGCATCCAGTCTTAATTGACCGTTATTTGACCGGTAAAGAGATTGAAGTAGATGCAATCTGTGACGGTGAAAATGTATTAATCCCAGGAATCATGGAACATATTGAACGTGCCGGAGTCCATTCAGGAGACTCAATTGCTGTATATCCGCCTCAAACTCTTTCTGAAGAGTGTAAACAGACTCTCGCTGAATATACAGTAAAACTGGCTAAGGGATTAAATATAATCGGCTTACTAAACATTCAATATGTGTTAGCAGGTAATCAAGTTTTTGTACTTGAAGTAAACCCGCGCTCAAGCCGTACAGTACCATTTTTAAGTAAAATAACCAATGTGCCAATGGCGAAAATTGCGACGAAAGCGATTTTAGGTACATCCATCATTGAACAGGGTTATACACCTGGGCTTGTTTCGGAAAAAGAAGGCGTATTTGTAAAGGTTCCAGTCTTCTCGTTTGCAAAATTAAAGGATGTCGATATTACCTTAGGGCCTGAAATGAAATCAACTGGTGAGGTAATGGGTAAGGATGTAACGTTAGAAAAAGCTCTTTATAAAGGATTAGTTGCATCAGGAATGAACATTCAAAAGTTTGGTACGGTATTATTTACGATTGCTGATAAAGATAAGCAGGAAGCACTGCAGCTTGCGAGACGTTTCTCCACTATTGGATACCGCCTTATGGCAACAAGCGGAACCGCATCTGTACTGGAAGCAGCAGGCCTGCCGGTTAAAGTAGTTGGTAAAATCGGTTCGGAAGGAAAAACCTTGTTAGATGTCATTCATCATGGAGAAGCACAATTCATCATTAATACATTAACAAAAGGAAAACAACCTGAACGCGATGGCTTCAGAATCCGCCGTGAAGCTGTTGAAAATGGTGTTCCATGTTTAACTTCATTGGATACTGCTGATGCAATTCTAAAGGTAATTGAGTCGATGAACTTCTCTACAGAAGCGATGACAAGCGAGAAAAAGAGAGGCGGTTTTTGCATGATCCGTAAAGAGGTATGCAAAATCATCAGCCAAGAGGAAATTGCTCAGGATATTTATGAGCTGACAGTCGCAGCTGATTTTGTAAAGGATATACGTTCACCAGGGCAGTTTGTCCATATTCGCGTTACCAGCAGCTGGGATCCACTTTTACGTCGACCGATTAGTATTTCATCCTACGATGATGAAAAGTTTACGATGATCTATCGAAAAGAAGGTCATGGAACTGGGATGCTTGCAGAAATGAAAGCAGGTATGGAACTTGATATTCTAGGACCACTGGGAAATGGTTTTCCAGTTGAAGAAGCTGCAGTTGGCGAAACAGCATTGCTTGTTGGTGGAGGCATTGGGGTGCCTCCGCTCTACGAGCTATCCAATCAATTGCGGAAAAAAGGGGTCAAGGTCATTCATGTCCTCGGCTTTCAAACAAAATCTGCTGTATTTTATGAAGAAAAGTTTGCGGAAAATGGGGCAACCCATATAGCTACTGCAGACGGATCTTATGGTTATAAAGGATTTGTAACCGATGTAATGAGAGATTTGAACTTTGATTTAATTTATACATGCGGTCCAACACCAATGCTAAGAGCCATTGAACAGAGCCATTCTGATAAGAAACTATTTTTATCGTTAGAGGAACGGATGGGCTGCGGTGTAGGAGCATGCTTTGCCTGTGTGTGTAAAACGGTGGAGGGTTCAAGCACTTCATATAAGAAGGTATGCAGTGATGGACCTGTATTTCGTGCCGGGGAGGTTTTAATATGAGCCGTTTAAATATCAATCTGCCTGGTTTAAACTTGAAAAATCCGGTTATGCCTGCCTCAGGTTGTTTTGGATTTGGCCGAGAATATAGCAAGTTTTATGATTTAAGTCTTCTTGGAGCAATTATGATAAAAGCAACGACAGTCGAGCCAAGGTTTGGAAATCCGACACCAAGGGTTGCGGAAACGACTTCAGGGATGTTAAATGCCATTGGATTGCAAAATCCGGGATTAGAAAAGGTCGTTTCGGAAGAACTGCCATGGCTCGCGCAGTATGATGTTCCGATTATCGCGAATGTAGCGGGTTCCCTTGAGGAAGATTATATAGCTGTTGCCAAGGAAATTTCAAAGGCTCCGAACGTTCATGCCCTTGAACTCAATATTTCTTGTCCAAATGTAAAAACGGGTGGAATCGCCTTTGGGACGATTCCCGAGGTGGCAAAACAGTTAACACGGAAAGTGAAGGAAGTTTCCGAAGTACCAGTTTATGTAAAGCTTTCACCGAATGTTACTAATATAGTGGAGATGGCTAAAGCAGTTGAAGATGGCGGTGCTGACGGATTAACAATGATTAACACCCTAGTTGGAATGAGACTCGATTTAAAAACAGGCAAGCCGGTTTTAGCGAATCGGACAGGCGGCCTCTCCGGTCCAGCAGTTAAACCCGTTGCAATTAGAATGATCTATGAAGTTAGTCAAGCAGTTAACATTCCGATTATCGGCATGGGCGGCATTACCTCTGCAGAAGATGTGATTGAATTTTTTTATGCCGGGGCAAGCGCTGTAGCCGTAGGTACAGCCAATTTCGTTGACCCATTTGTTTGTCCGGCAATTATTGAGGAATTACCTGTTTTATTAGATAAATTAGGATATGAACACATTAGTGAATGTCGCGGAAGGAGCTGGAAGCAGCATGAACAACTCGCTTATCATCGCGCTTGATTTTGCTAATGGTAACGAAGTAAAACAATTTTTACAACCATTTGCTGGAAAAGAACTTTTTGTGAAGGTGGGCATGGAGCTATACTACCAGGAAGGCCCTTCAATTATTCATTTGTTAAAGGAAGCTGGGCATCAGATTTTTTTAGATTTAAAGCTTCATGATATTCCAAATACGGTAAAGAGTGCAATGCGAGGTTTGGCTAAACTGGAATGTGATCTTGTGAATGTACATGCTGCTGGTGGCAGGGAAATGATGCAGGCCGCATTAGAAGGTTTAGAAGCTGGCACCTCTGCTGGCCGCAAGCGTCCTGACTGTATAGCGGTGACACAATTGACAAGTACTTCTGAGGAGCAAATGAATCGCGAGCAGTTGATTCCTGGATCCTTGATGGATTCCGTTCTTCATTATGCGTCGTTGACAAAGGAAGCGGGTTTAGATGGTGTCGTTTGCTCGGCATGGGAAGCGGGAGCAATCAGGGAAAAACTCGGCCCTGATTTTTACACAGTAACTCCTGGGATTCGAATGGTTTCCGATCATATCGGCGATCAAAAGCGCGTAGCTACTCCGGAATTTGCAAGAAATACGGGGGTTACTTCCATTGTCGTTGGGCGCTCAATTACTAGGTCAGCAGACCCATTAAAAAGTTATGAACAATGGATGGAAGCATGGAAGGGAGTAACAATATGAAACACTCGATTGCTGAAAAACTTTTAGGAATTAATGCAGTAGCGTTAAAACCGAATGAACCATTTACTTGGACTTCAGGGCTTCGTTCCCCGATTTATTGTGATAATCGTTTGACTTTATCCTATCCGGAAGTAAGAAGAGCGATTGCTAATGGGTTGCGTCAACTAATTGTTGAGAAATTCCCGGAAGCAGAAATTATCGCCGGCACGGCAACTGCCGGTATTCCGCATGCTGCCTGGGTAAGTGAATTGATGGATTTACCGATGTGTTATGTCCGTTCAAAGCCAAAGGGTCATGGAAAAGGAAACCAAATCGAAGGGAAAGCGGAACAAGGACAAAAGGTTGTTGTGGTTGAGGATTTAATTTCAACCGGAGGCAGTGTCATTACGGCTGTTCAGGCATTAAGAGAAGCGGGCTGCGACGTGCTTGGTGCTGTTTCGATTTTCACATATGGACTTGATAAGGGAAAAGAGGCATTTGAGCAAGAAGGAATTGCTGCTGTTTCCCTAACGGATTTTGCTACATTAGTTGAATCAGCAATTGAAAAAGGCTATATTAGTGAAAATGATAAAGATAGTCTTTTAACATGGAGCAAGAATCCTGCTGAATGGAGTAAGCGGTTCGAATAATAAATGAAAAGACCCCGGGGGACAGGGGTCTTAGGTTGTCGAGAAAGGGTATTTTCTCGGCAATTTTTTACTTTGTCAAATCTAAATAACAATTTTATTGGTTGTCCTAACAAAAGGGCCTGTTGATTTCCACTTCGGTCACTCGCTTTCCGCGGGGAAGTCCTGGAGCCTCCTCGGCGCTTGCGCCTGTGGGGTCTCCAGTGACCTCTCTATCCCGCAGGAGTCGAGTGCCCTCCGCTCCAATCAACAGGGGGGTAAATCAATTGTTTAGATCTTCAAAATATTGGCCAGTCTCTACCTCTACTTCTTTGCATATTTATGTTAATTTTGTGCCTGCGTTTAAATGGGGTGAAACTGTAAATAAAACACGTCCCCTAACCATATTGTTTATATTGAACGTATCCTAAAAAGATACCTAATATACATCATCTTAAAAGTAAAAGCAGATTAGTTGGGCTGCCACATTACAATAAGTATGAACTTTTTTAAGAAGAAACAAAAAATCAATAATATTGCAATCAAGTCTAGAACGTAGTCATTGGAACTAATTTATTAATAGAAACAAATTCATATTCACTTTGAGGAACCTCTTTTGGCTTAAACATTAAATTCACCACTTATTTCAAATAGTTAAGGATTTGAAATAAGTGGTGAATGCACCTGTTTATTGGAGCGGAAGGCACGAAGACTCCTGCGGGAGTACGGGGCAGGGGAGACCCCGGAAGCGCCAAAGCGCTGAGGAGGCTCCCCGGCACGCCCGCGGAAAGCGAAGTGCCTGGAGCGGAAATCAACCGACTTTTTGTACAGACCCAACCCTATAATATTAAAATGAATTTAACGCGGTGAACAATTAAAGAGAGCGAACGAAATAAAAGGCTATCGAATGATTTCGACAGCCTGAGACCCCGGAATCCCCGGGGTCTTTTTACTGTTTCTTCAATTTAAGTACCAATTCTTCATCCGGTGTTACATAGACCGTCTGCTGATTGTCATAGATCACGAATCCTGGTTTGGCACCGCTTGGTTTTTTAACAAATCGAACCCTGGTAAAGTCCACAGGGACCGAGCTTGAATTCCGTGCCTTACTGTAATAGGCAGCAAGTGAAGCGGCTTCCAAAATGGTTGTGTCAGTTGGTTCCTTACTGCGAATCACAACATGTGACCCGGGAATATCCTTCGTATGGAGCCAAATCTCATCTCTTGCCGCAAATTTATTGGTTAAATAATCATTCTGCTTATTATTTTTCCCGACAATAATTTCGGTATTATCAGATGCTGTAAAATAATCAAGTACAGGTTTTGCATTTTGCGCCTTTTTTCCATTCCGTTTCTGACGGTCGCGAATATAGCCGCCTTCAACAAGCTCCTCACGAATCTCAACGATATCTTTAGGGGATGCGCTTCCGACCTGCTGCAGTAGATTTTCAAAATAAGCGACTTCCTCGAGAGCTAATTGAATTTGTTCCTCGACAATCGATACCGAATTTTTTGCCTTTTGATATTTTGAGAAATATTTTTGGGCGTTTTCTGAAGGTGACTTCCTTGGATCAAGTGGAATCGCCACTGTTCCACCTGTCTCATCATAATAATCCAGGACCTCGATTTCTTTCATCCCTTTTTTAGCTGCGTATAGATTCGCGGTTAACAGCTCTCCATAGCGTTGAAATTGCTCCGCACGTTCAGCATCAAGTAATGTAGCCTTCAACTTAGCAATTTTTTTCTCATTCTTTTCCTTTTCATTGATAATGAATCGTTCAATGTCATTGCCCTGCTGCTTGACTCTGTCTCGTTCCGCCTTACCAAAATAAAACCGATCTAGCATTTCGCTAAGGGTTGGATAGTTCCGGGATTCTCCTTTTAAATGATGGAGTGGAAATAAATAAAAAGCTTCTTTTCCGCCCGCTGAAATAATCGAAGGTGTAATTTCATTATCTCGAATTTGTTTAATCATTCCAATAAACGTTTTTGGTAGGGTGGTGCGGTTAGCAAGCCCGCTTTGAAAGATTGCTTCTTTAGCAAATACTGGAGAAATACCGGCAAACTTCTCGACAAGTTGACGGTCCAGCTTACCGTCGTTAAAATCCAATTTCATTAACACGTCTTCTTCCACTGCTTGAAAGGGATTTTGCTTATTTTGCTCAGGAGGGAAGACATACGGCTGCCCTGGTAAAATTGCCCTGTAGCTGTTAACGCTAAAGGATATGTGTTTAATACTATCAAGGATGAGATTTCTGCTTTTATCAACCAAAACTATGTTGCTGTGCCTTCCCATAATCTCAATAATTAATTGTTTGTAACTTATGTCTCCAATTTCATTCCGACCTTTAATTTCAAAAATAATCAATCGGTCATTTTCTACTTGATAAAGATCTTCTAAAATATATCCTTCAATATGCTTTCTAAGCAGCATACAAAACATTGGCGGTTCACTTGGATTTTCATAAGCTTCATTTGTAAGCTGAACCCTGGCATAGCTCGGATGTGCGGATAATAGCAGCTTTTGATTCACACCATTGGCCCGGATTGTTAAAATCACTTCGTTTTTATATGGTTGATGCACTTTATTAATCCGCCCGCCTTTTAAGGATCGGGAAAGTTCGTTCACCATTGCTTTTGTAAATAAACCATCAAATGACATAGATAAACATCCTTTACTTGTCTTTATAGGTCAATTATATCGTACTCAATTAAAACCTGTCTTATTTTAAATTTTATCATAGCATTTTTTGGGACGAGCGCGAATAAGCTTTCTTTAGAGTAAGTCTATTAAAGGGGGAAGTGAGATGGTCGGATGAAGTTCCATGAAATGGAGATTAAACAAGTAGAAAAGGTCTTAGAAACCGACTTTTCTTCTGGTTTATCAACGGAGGAAATAAAAAAGCGCATAGCCCAGCACGGTCATAATGAATTAGACGAGGGAGAAAAGCAATCGGCTTTACTCTTATTTTTTAGTCAATTTAAAGATTTTATGGTTTTAGTGCTGCTGGCAGCAACATTAATTTCCGGTCTACTAGGCGAATATATTGATGCAATTGCGATCATTGCGATTGTAATCATTAATGGGTTTTTAGGTTTTTTCCAAGAGAGAAAAGCAGAAAAGTCTTTGCAGGCATTAAAGGAATTGACCGCACCCCAAGTATCCGTCTTACGGGATGGACAATGGCTAAAAATTCCTTCTAAGGAAATAGTTATTGGCGATATTCTAAAATTTACAAGCGGTGATCGGATTGGCGCGGATGTCCGTATCATTGAATCGAAAAGCTTAGAAATCGAAGAATCTGCCCTAACGGGTGAATCTGTGCCCGTTTCCAAATCGATAGATGCCTTACAAACAGCAAATCCAGGTATTGGTGACATGGAGAATATCGGCTTTATGGGCACGATGATTACAAGAGGAAGCGGGTTAGGGGTTGTTATTGCAACCGGGATGAAAACCGCAATGGGGCAAATTGCTGATTTACTGCAAAACGCTGAGTCCCAGGAAACACCCCTGCAGCGCCGTTTGGAACAGTTAGGGAAAATTCTTATCACAGTAGCATTAGTATTGACCGTGCTTGTTGTAGTAATTGGGGTATTCCAAGGACATGAGTTGTATGAAATGTTCTTAGCTGGGGTTTCCCTAGCTGTCGCGGCAATCCCAGAAGGTCTGCCAGCGATAGTAACCGTCGCATTATCTCTTGGCGTCCAAAAGATGATAAAGAAAAATGCGATTGTAAGAAAGATTCAAGCAGTGGAAACCCTTGGCTGTGCCTCAGTTATTTGTTCTGATAAAACGGGAACAATGACGCAAAACAAAATGACGGTAACACACTTATGGAGCAGCGGGCATACATGGACTGTGGACGGTGTCGGGTATCAACCGCAAGGGAAATTTTATCGGAATGAAAAAACAGTTCATCCAAAGGATGAGAAAGCACTACAGCAAATGCTAATTTTTGGAATGCTGTGTAATCATTCTGATTTAGTCATGAACGAAGAAGAAATTATTCTTGATGGTGATCCAACAGAAGGTGCACTCCTTGTTAGTGCAATGAAAGCCGGATTTGACCGCCCTGCCTTATTAAAGGAATTTACGGTTATCAATGAATTTCCATTTGATTCAGCGAGAAAAATGATGAGTATGCATGTAAAGGATAAGCAAGGTAGGCATTTTATTGTGACTAAAGGGGCTCCTGATGTTATATTGGGAAATTGTGAATCCATTCTCTGGGAAGAGAAAACACAATATTTGGGGCAGGAAATACAGAATAAAGTTCAAGATGCCATCAACGGACTTGCTGCTAAGGCATTAAGAACCATTGCAATTGCCTTTAAACCGGTTCCAGCACATACAGTTATCATAAGCGAGCATGAAGCTGAGAAGAAATTAACCTTTATTGGAGTTCAAGGAATGATTGACCCGCCAAGACCTGAAGTGAAAGATGCGGTAAAAGAATGTAAAGAAGCCGGTATTAAAACCGTCATGATAACAGGAGATCATGTCATTACCGCAAAAGCGATTGCCTCGCAGCTAGGAATTCTAACAGGTAAAAGCAAGGTTCTTGATGGGAAGGCATTGTCTGATATGTCTGTTGAGGATTTAGAAAATGTGGTGGAGGATGTATCTGTTTTTGCTAGGGTTTCACCGGAGCATAAATTAAAAATTGTCAAAGCCTTACAAAATAAAGGACATGTTGTGGCGATGACCGGGGATGGGGTAAACGATGCACCAGCAATTAAAGCAGCAGATATCGGGGTGGCAATGGGAATTACCGGGACCGATGTAGCCAAGGAAGCATCGGCGCTCGTATTGTTAGATGATAACTTTGCAACCATAAAGGCGGCTATTAAAGAGGGAAGAAATATATATGAAAATATTCGAAAATTCGTCCGCTATTTACTTGCCTCCAATGTTGGTGAAATCTTGGTTATGTTATTTGCCATGATTTTAGGCTTGCCGTTGCCTTTGGTACCCATTCAAATTCTTTGGGTAAACCTGGTAACAGATGGGCTACCTGCAATGGCACTCGGTCTTGACCGACCTGAAGAAAATGTCATGAAGCGAAAGCCGCGAAGTCCAAATGAAGGTGTCTTTTCAAGAGGTTTGGGCTGGAAAGTGGTTTCAAGAGGTTTTCTTATTGGATTGGTTACATTACTTGCATTTATGATCGTCTACCAAAACGATTCAAGTCGTCTTGATTATGCCCAGACAATAGCATTTGCAACACTTGTAATGGCTCAGTTGATTCATGTTTTCGATTGTAGGAGTGAAAAGTCGGTACTCTCAAGAAACCCTTTCGGAAATCAATATCTTGTTTGGGCAGTAATTTCTTCTTTAGTGCTTGTACTGGTTGTCATATATTATCCGCCATTACAACCTGTTTTCCACACCCTGCCGATTTTAGCAAAGGATTGGCTGTTAATCATGGGATTATCCTCCGTTCCAACTTTTTTACTAGCGGGTTCATTTTTATTAAGAAAAACAAAATAAAGTATGATATAATCCAAAAGGTAGTAGAGGAAACACTCTATTACCTTTTTTGACTAACCGATCACATATGATTGGATGTGTATACAGAATGGTTATTAGCATGACAGGCTTTGGAAGAAGTAAAAAGGAATCGGGGGCATTTTCAGTAAATGTTGAGGTGAAAACCGTTAACCACCGATTTTGTGAATTTAATATTCGAATGCCAAGGCAGCTTTTGAAAATTGAAGATAAGATGAAGAAAAAATTAAATCAGCATATCCGCCGCGGTAGAGTTGAGGTTTATGTGACCATCGAAGGGGAAAGTGCTGTTACCCGCAAAATCCATGTTGACTGGAAATTAATAGAGGAATATTACCAATTTATTAATAGTGCCCGTGAAAAGTATGAGCTTGATGGAAAGGTAACCCTTCAGGATTTACTAAATAATAGTGAACTTATACATATTGAAGAAAGTGAATCAGGGAATGAAGAGCTTGAAAATTTAGTCCTCACTGCAACAGAGGAAGCTGTCATTTTATTAAAACAAATGAGGCAGGCTGAAGGGGAGGAACTTAAAAAGGACTTGCTCTCCGCACTAACTCAATTAGAGAAAAATATAGGTGCACTTCAAGAGTTTGCTCCATTAGTTCTTCAAAACTATCAAGAGCGGCTAATGAAACGAATGGAAGAGCTGGTAAAGGGTCAAATAGACGAAACAAGGATTCTAACAGAAGTTGCTGTATTTGCCGATAAGGCAGATATTAATGAAGAAATTACACGTCTAAAAAGCCATATCGGTCAATTCATTCAAACACTAAATGAACAGGAACCTATTGGCAGAAAACTTGACTTCCTTGTGCAGGAAATGAATAGAGAAGCAAATACAATCGGATCCAAGGCAAATGATGCGGGCATTGCCAAGAAGGTAGTGGAAATCAAAAGTTTGCTTGAAAAATTAAAGGAACAGGTTCAAAATATCGAGTAGTACCTGTTTAGAAAAGGATTTCCACGGTCAAAATATATTATTAATGATTGGATGAGAGACATGTTAATTAAATTGATTAATATTGGATATGGAAATATTGTTTCGGCCAATCGAATTATTTCGATCGTTAGTCCGGAATCTGCTCCAATAAAAAGAATAATTCAGGATGCCCGCGATCGTGGCTCCTTGATTGATGCAACATATGGACGACGTACACGTGCTGTGATTGTGATGGATAGCGATCATGTTATTTTATCAGCGGTCCAGCCAGAAACGGTGGCACATCGATTAGCCGACCGTGATGAAATTATTGATGAAGGGTAGGATGTAAGAAATATGCAGGAAAAAGGATTGCTTATCGTACTTTCGGGGCCATCAGGGGTAGGGAAAGGTACGGTCCGAAGGGAAATTTTTTCACATCCTGGTAATGCCTTTGAATACTCCATTTCCATGACAACTCGCAAGCCTCGTGAAGGTGAGGTAGATGGAGTCGATTATTTCTTTAAGTCACGGGAAGAATTCGAAAAATTAATCGACCAAGGGAAGTTATTGGAATATGCCGAGTTTGTCGGGAATTATTATGGTACACCTGTAGATTATGTGAGAGAAACACTTGATTCTGGAAAAGATGTTTTTTTGGAAATTGAAGTAAAAGGTGCCCGCCAGGTCCGTGAAAAATTTCCGGAAGGATTATTTATCTTTTTAATGCCGCCAAGTCTATCTGAATTAAAAAACCGGATTGTGACACGCGGAACCGAAACAGAGGACTTAATTCATAATCGTATGCTGTCTGCACGGGAAGAAATTGAAATGATGGAATTATACGATTATGTTGTGGAAAATAATCAGGTTGAGCTCGCTTGTGAACGAGTTAAGGCCATTATTATGGCAGAACATTGTCGCAGAGAACGAGTAGAGCATCGCTATAAAAAATTGCTGGAGGTTGAATAGAATGTTATATCCTTCTATTGATTCATTACTTGAAAAAATTGACTCAAAATATTCGCTTGTTTCTGTGGCGGCAAAACGTGCCCGAGTTATGCAGCAAGCAAGAAATGAAAAATTACCTAAATATGTTTCCTATAAGTTTGTGGGAAAAGCGCTTGAGGAAATATATAGTGGTGAACTTACTTACCGCATTTCCAAAAAAGCTGAAACTTCAGCGGAATAATTTAGATTTATTCCTTAAGGAAATCATAAAAAGAAGGTCTGACGGCAAAGGGACTCCTTATGTGTCAGGCTTTTTTATTTTGGGAGTGTTAAAGGTCAAGTTATTTTTAAAACAATGTCGCATTTTGTTGAAAAAAAGAGGAAATAGATGAAAAATTAACGGTTTTCTAGCATAATAAAAGAAATGACAAAGTGTGGAATAGAAGCGGGGGTTCTTTATGTTACAGGATAAAAAAATCGTATTATGTGTTTCAGGGGGAATAGCTGTATATAAAGCTGCTGCCTTAACAAGCAAATTAGTACAGGCAGGCGCACAGGTGAAAGTGATTTTGAGTGAGTCTGCTGCAAAATTTGTAACCCCATTAACCTTTCAGGCATTATCACGGAATGAAGTCTATATAGATACTTTTGATGAAAAAGACCCAAGTGTTATAGCCCATATCAATCTTGCAGATTGGGCGGACCTGATTCTCCTTGCACCTGCAACCGCCAATACAATCGCAAAGCTTGCAAATGGACTTGCGGACAATATGCTGACAACTACATTATTAGCAACGCAAGCACCTGTATGGATTGCACCGGCCATGAACGTACATATGTATGACCATCCGGCTGTGAAAAAAAATCTCGCTATTTTAGCGGAGTATGGGTATCAGTTTATTGAACCAAGTGAAGGCTATCTTGCCTGCGGTTATATTGGAAAAGGACGCTTAGAAGAGCCTGAAAAAATAGTAGAGTTGCTACAGTTGTATTTTCAAAAAGACGCTCCCTTACTTAAGGGGAAAAACGTAGTCATTACTGCAGGGCCGACAAGGGAAAAAATTGATCCGGTCCGGTTTATTTCGAATCACTCGACAGGAAAAATGGGTTATGCTCTTGCAGAACAGGCTAGAAAAAATGGAGCAAAGGTGGTTCTGATTTCCGGACCGGTTTTCTTGCCAGATCCTGCTGGAATAAAGGTAGTAAAAGTAGAAAGCGCGGAGGAAATGTACAAGGCAGCACTCCGGTTTTTTGACGATGCCGATGTTGTGGTTAAAACGGCTGCAGTTGCCGATTACCGCCCAAAAATGATCCATGAACAAAAGGTTAAAAAACAACCGGGGGACGCGGTAATTGAACTTGAAAGGACCAAGGACATTTTAGCTGAGCTTGGAAAAAGGAAAAATAAGCAGGTACTGATTGGCTTTGCTGCTGAAACCAATAATGTAGAGGAATATGCCCGCAAAAAATTATATAGCAAAAATGCAGATTTAATTGTTGCCAATAATGTTAAGGCAGAGGGCGCGGGGTTTGGAACAGAAACGAATATTGTCACGCTGTTTAAACGGGACGGAACGGTTAAGGAATTGCCAATCATGTCTAAACAAGCCGTTGCTGAAAAAATTATTGAAGAAATTTCCTCGATACTAAAGGACTTGGCTGAAAATGAAAATTGCTAGTGTTATTGTCGATGTCCCGACAAAACAAACTGATAAGCCTTTTGATTATTTAATTCCGGACCAATGGAAGGATACTATACAACCGGGAATGAGGGTAATTGTTCCATTTGGTCCCAGAAAGATACAAGGGTTTGTAACGGAGCTGAAAAACCAATCAGAATTTAAACAGTTGAGAGAAATATGTGAGCCGATGGACCTTGAACCGGTTTTAAATAAAGAATTACTGGAGCTTGGAAACTGGCTGACGGAACACACTCTTTGTTTTAAGATTTTTGCGTATCAAG
Source organism: Bacillus salipaludis (assembly GCF_030938565.1). Classification (GTDB taxonomy): domain Bacteria; phylum Bacillota; class Bacilli; order Bacillales; family Cytobacillaceae; genus Neobacillus; species Neobacillus salipaludis_A. Next base: position 2,259,405 of record NZ_JAVGVR010000001.1, read on the forward strand.
CGATGCTGCCCGCAGCTTTAAAAGCAAAATATCAGAAAAAAGTAAAACTTGCCAGCAGGACCAAGCTTAATGATTTACCGGAGCCTCTTCCGCTATTCTTTCATCAAGACGGAACTATTCATTGGGACGAGGCATTAAAGTCCGGGATTGTACCTAAGCTTCAGCGGGAAGCGGCGAAAGGCCATCTTGAGGTGATCTATGAGGTAAAGGGTAAACTCAAAAAAAAACAAATTAAAATGATCCGACCATTGCTTCCTCTACCTGAATTAACAGCTGAAATGGCACAAATACCGGCAAGGGCCGCAAAGCAAAAAGAAGTACTCAGGTATTTTATTGAAAACTATCGTGAAATTGAACTAAAACAATTATTGGATGACTTACATACCACTAAGAGCACAGTCAATGCATTAATTGAAAAGAAAATTCTTTTTGAAAGGGATGCAGAAGTTTATCGAGACCCATTTGAGCATCGAACATTTGAACGGACTTTCAGCTTACCGTTAACTGAGCACCAGCAGAAAGCTATTGGGCCGATTTTAAATTCTATCAATGAAGATCAGCATGAGGTTTTTTTACTTTATGGTGTTACCGGTAGTGGTAAAACCGAAATCTATCTGCAATCGATTCAGGATTGCCTTGAAAAGGGAAAAGAAGCGATTGTCCTTGTGCCTGAAATAGCGCTCACTCCGCAAATGGTGAATCGCTTCAAAGGAAGGTTTGGAAATCTTGTCGCGGTTATGCACAGCGGATTGTCAGCCGGAGAAAAATACGATGAATGGCGGAAAATTTTACGCCGTGAAGTGAGTGTAGTGGTCGGAGCACGATCAGCCATCTTTGCTCCTTTTGAAAACCTGGGAATTATCATTATCGATGAGGAACATGAAACAAGTTATAAGCAGGAGGACATGCCGCGTTATCATGCGCGTGATGTTGCCATTAAACGTGCGGAAACCTATAATTGTCCGGTCGTACTCGGAAGTGCTACCCCCTCTTTGGAATCATTTGCCCGTGCTCAGAAAAGGGTGTATAAGCTCTTGTCACTTCCAAGCAGGATGAATAATCAAGCCCTTCCATCAGTGGAAATCATTGATATGCGCGAGGAATTGCGGGAAGGAAATCGTTCTATGTTTTCACGAAGCTTATTCGATAAGTTGAAGGATCGTATAGAAAAAAAGCAACAATCAGTTTTATTTTTAAATAAACGAGGACATTCATCGTTTGTGATGTGTCGGGATTGTGGTTATGTAATTAATTGTCCGAATTGCGATATATCCTTAACCTACCATCGTGCAAGTGAACAAATGAAATGCCACTATTGTGGATATGAAAGCTATGTACCGAAGCAATGTCCGGAATGCTTAAGTGAACATATCCGGTATTTTGGGACTGGTACTCAGAAAGTGGAGGCAGAACTCGGAAAAATTCTGCCTGAGGCAAGAATTATTCGTATGGACGTAGATACGACCGGCCGAAAAGGGGCACATGAAAAACTTTTACAAGAGTTTCAGGATGGAAAAGCCGATATTCTTTTAGGGACGCAAATGATAGCAAAGGGACTTGATTTTCCCAACATTACGCTTGTTGGCGTCCTTTCAGCTGATACGATGCTTCATCTTCCCGATTTCCGCTCCTCTGAGAAAACCTTTCAGTTACTAACACAGGTTAGCGGGAGGGCAGGTAGGCACAAATTGCCTGGAGAGGTAATTATTCAAACCTATACCCCAGAGCATTATAGTGTTGAACTTGCGGGTACTCAGGATTATGATCTTTTTTACAATAGAGAAATGATGGTTCGAAAAGTTCATCATTACCCGCCATTTTACTATTTAACCCTTATTACCGTCAGTCATGAGCAGTTGATGACAGTCGTTTCAGTAACGGAGAAAATTGCAGGTTATGTCCGCTCACGGGTATCGAATGAAACGGTTGTTTTAGGACCGACTGCCTCGCCTATTCCCCGTATTAATAATAGATATCGCTATCAATGTTTGATAAAATACAAGCGGGAGAAAGACCTTTCTAGAACGCTTAAAACAATTCTTGATCAATATCAAAAAGATATGGCCCATGGATTACAAGTCTCGATTGATTTAAATCCGTTTATTTTGATGTAGGCTGCTTGATTATATGACGTTTTCGATTATGAATAGAAACTTTTGGTGAAAATAAGTAGTAATAATATTCTTATTTTTTATCCTATATACAACCAAATATAGGGAGGAACAGATTTGACAATACGTAAAATTGTAAATTACCCTGCAGAAATTTTAGAGCAGCCTTGTAAACCTGTCATAAAGTTTGACCGGAAGCTTGGAAAATTACTGGATGATATGTATGATACAATGATTCAATATGATGGAGTTGGGCTGGCAGCCCCGCAAATAGGTCTTGACGTGAGAATAGCCATTGTTGATATTGATGATGAACATGGAACGATTGAAATGATTAATCCAAGGCTCATAGAGGCCAACGGGGAACAAACAGGACCTGAAGGCTGTTTAAGTTTTCCAGGCCTTTTTGGAGATGTCACAAGAGCTAATTATGTAAAGATAGAAGCCTTAAATAGAAAAGGGAAAAAGTATACGTTTGAAGCAGAAGGATTCCTTGCCCGGGCGATTCAGCATGAAATGGATCATCTTGATGGAGTTTTGTTCACTTCAAAGGTCATCAGATATCTTGAGGAAGAAGAGTTAAAAGGAGTAGAACCGGAATGACCAAAATTGTTTTTATGGGTACGCCTGATTTTTCCGTACCAGTATTGCGCCGAATCATCGATGATGGCTATGAAGTTATTGGGGTGGTGACTCAGCCGGACCGCCCTGTTGGCAGAAAAAAAGTGTTAACTCCTCCGCCTGTGAAAGTAGAGGCATTAAAGCATAAAATTCCAGTGTATCAGCCTGAAAGAATCCGAGAAAAAGAAGAACTTGAAAAAATTCTGGCACTTGAGCCGGACTTAATTGTTACTGCAGCATTTGGACAAATTTTACCAAAAGCACTTTTAGAAGCTCCATCACTAGGGTGCATTAATGTTCATGCTTCCCTGCTTCCGGAACTTCGCGGTGGTGCTCCCATTCACTATGCGATTATTCAAGGAAAAAAGAAAACGGGAATTACGATAATGTATATGGTGGAAAAACTTGATGCCGGAGATATCTTAACGCAAGTCGAAGTCCCAATAACGGATGAAGACAATGTGGGTACACTCCACGACAAATTAAGTAAAGCAGGTGCGGACCTCCTATCAGAAACAATTCCAAAGTTGTTAGCAGACAATCTTACTCCGATTCCGCAAGAGGATGCTGCAGCGAGCTTTGCCTCCAACATAAAACGTGAGCAGGAAAAAATTGATTGGGGCAAAACAGGGGAAGAAATCTATAATCATATTCGCGGTTTAAATCCTTGGCCGGTTGCTTTTACATTGATGAATGGCCAAGTTCTTAAGATTTGGGAGGCTGAAAAGGTATCTGGTACGAAAAGTGAGATACCTGGTTTAATCGTCGGAATCGAACCGGATGGTTTAGTGGTTAGTACCGGAAATAAAACCGCGATTAAAATAACTGAACTTCAGCCTTCCGGTAAAACAAAAATGACGGGTAAAGATTTTTTACGAGGAGCAGGTTCAAAAATTTCCACTGGCGTGAGACTTGGAGAGTAATATGACATCAAAAAGAAAAAATGTGCGTGAAGCTGCAATGGATTTGCTGGCAGCAATAGAAAAAAATCAAGCTTACAGCAACTTATTATTAAATAGTACAATTGAGAAAAATCAAATACCTTCTATAGATATAGGGCTATTAACAGAATTAACCTATGGAACGCTTCAAAGAAAAATGGCGTTGGATTTCTTTTTAAAACCCTTTATTAAAAATAGCAAGAAACTAGAAAACTGGGTGCCGCATCTTTTAAGATTGACGCTATACCAAATGGTTTACCTTGATAAAATTCCGGATCGGGCAGCAATCCATGAAGCAGTTGAAATTGCTAAGAAGCGCGGCCACAAGGGAATCGCCGGTTTGGTAAATGGTGTACTTCGCAGTATCCAACGCGAAGGTCTTTCAGCCCTTGACGAGATTAATGATCCAATAGAGCGGCTTTCTATCGAGACAAGTCATCCAGCATGGCTTGTTTCTAGATGGGTGGACCAATTTGGCTATGAAAAAACAAGAGAAATGTGTGAAATGAACGTCTTGGCTCCATTACAAACGGCAAGAGTTAATCTGACAAAAACCACCGTTAGAGAATGTATCGAGGAACTTGATGAGGAAGGATTCCTAATTGAAAAGAGTCCGATTATTCCGGAAGCGATTCGCTCATTGAAGGGAAACTTAGCCTCATCAAAAGCTTTTCAGACGGGTAAGCTTACGATTCAAGATGAAAGCTCAATGCTTGCTGCTTATGCTTTAGGTGCTAAAGAAAATGAGAAAATTTTAGATGCTTGTGCAGCCCCAGGTGGGAAAAGTACACACATTGCTGAAAAAATGCAAAGTACAGGTGTTATATATTCGATTGATTTGCATGAACATAAAGTTAAATTAATTCAAGACAATGCTAAGCGTTTACGTTTGGGTAATATTAAAACAATAGTAATGGATTCAAGGGGTGTTGGAGAAGAATATCCTGCAGAATCATTTGATCGGATTTTACTGGATGCACCATGCTCAGGTCTAGGTGTAATCAGAAGAAAACCTGATATGAAATATACGAAAAAAGAAGAGGATATCCTACATTTAAGCAAGATTCAACAAACATTATTAAATGCTGTTTCACCTTTAGTGAAAAAAGGTGGAATCCTAGTCTATAGTACCTGTACTGTTGATAAAGAGGAAAATGAGAAGACATTAGAGACGTTTTTACAGGATCATCCCGATTTTGCGGGAGATATGACCTTTAAAGACCGTATGCCCGAAGCCATTCAACCTTTGATTACTGGTTTTGATTTACAAATCTTCCCACAGGATTTCGGATCGGATGGCTTTTATATTTCAGTTTTAAGAAAGAAGGGGTAACCGTTGGAACAACTAAAAACAACTAAGACTCAAACAACATTGGACAACAAAAAAACATCTATTTATTCTTTGCAGCTCCATGAATTAAAGGAATGGCTCTCAGAAAACGGAGAAAAGCCATTTCGAGCAGAGCAAATCTTTGATTGGTTATATAAAAAACGAATTACCTCGTTTGAAGAGATGAGTAATTTATCAATAGATCTGAGGGAAAAACTCGAACATCATTTTGTTGTCACCACATTAAAAACCGTTATTCAACAAACATCATCTGATGGCACGATTAAATTTTTATTTGAACTGCATGATGGCTATTCCATCGAAACAGTGCTCATGCGGCATGACTACGGGAACTCGGTTTGCGTTACCACACAGGTAGGATGCCGAATCGGCTGTACCTTTTGTGCATCGACGCTTGGCGGGTTAAAAAGACATTTAGAAGCAGGAGAGATCGTTGCGCAGGTTGTAAATGTGCAGCAGGCACTTGATGAAACAGATGAAAGAGTAAGTTCGGTTGTGATTATGGGGATTGGAGAACCGTTTGATAATTATGATAACATGCTTTCCTTCCTTAAAATCATTAATCATGATAAAGGTTTGAATATTGGTGCACGTCACATTACCGTTTCCACTAGCGGAATTATTCCGAAAATTTATCAATTTGCTGATGAAGATATGCAGATTAATTTTGCTATTTCCCTGCATGCCCCAAATACTGAATTAAGATCGAGATTAATGCCAATCAATAAAGCATATAAACTTGATGACTTAATGAAAGCGGTACGGTATTATATCGATAAGACGGGAAGACGGATCAGCTTTGAATACGGACTTTTTGGCAGTGTCAATGATTCTGTAGAACATGCTGAAGAACTTGCTTCATTGTTAAAGGGGATTAAATGCCATGTAAATCTTATCCCTGTTAACTATGTTCCGGAACGTGATTATGTCCGTACTCCAAAAAATCAAATTTTTGCCTTTGAAAAAACGCTTAAAAAGCGTGGAATAAATGTTACAATTCGCCGAGAGCACGGTCATGATATTGATGCAGCATGTGGACAACTTCGTGCAAAGGAGCGGAAAGAGGAGACGAGGTGAAGATAAGTGAAAGCTTTTTTTAAAACCGATCAAGGTAGAGTTCGTCAAAATAATGAAGATAATGGCGGCGTTTTTCAAAATAAGGATGGGCACTTTCTTGCGATTGTAGCAGATGGGATGGGCGGCCACTTGGCTGGTGATATAGCCAGTGAAATGACCGTTCGGCACCTAAAGGATTTATGGGAGCAAGCAGAAGGATTACAAACAGCGGATCAGGCCGAAGAGTGGCTTAAAACGCATATTAATCAAGTGAATAAGCTGTTGTTTGAGCATTCAAAAAATAATCCGGAGTGTGAGGGGATGGGAACGACCATCGAGGCAATTATTGCGACAGATCGTTTTACATCCGTTGCACACGTCGGAGACAGCAGGTCGTATATTTTAAATGAGAGCGGATTTCAACAGTTGACAGAGGATCATACACTAGTAAATGAATTGGTCCGCTCTGGGCAGATTTCAAAAGAAGATGCAGAACATCACCCAAGAAAGAACGTAATCCTTAGGGCTTTAGGAACAGAGCAGGAGATAAAAATTGATTTCAAAACAATCATGTTTGAGGAAGGTGATTTCCTTCTTTTATGCTCAGATGGTCTGTCAAATAAAGTAAAAGAACAGGAAATGATTCAAATTCTCCAAAATGAAGAAATTCTAGAGGAAAAAGCAGAAACACTTATTAAAATAGCCAATGATAATGGCGGCGAAGATAATATCACCCTAATCATAGTAGCGTTCGATGATGAGAATGAAAGAGGGTGAAAATAAATGATTATTGGGAAAAGAATAAGCGGCCGCTATAAGATCCTTGAAATGATCGGCGGAGGTGGAATGGCAAATGTTTATTTAGCGCATGATATGATTTTAGATCGCGATGTTGCAGTCAAAATCCTGCGTCTTGATTTTGCCAATGATGAGGAATTTATTCGTCGATTTCATCGAGAAGCCCAATCCGCAACCAGTCTAGTCCATCCCAATATCGTTAGTATTTACGATGTAGGTGAAGAAGATTCCATTTATTATATAGTCATGGAATATGTAGATGGCCAAACATTAAAGCAATACATACAGGGACGGTCAGCACTTCATATGGAAGAGGCAATTGATATCATGAAACAATTGACCTCGGCAATTTCCCATGCCCATCAAAATCATATTATTCACCGGGATATTAAACCACATAATATTTTAATTGATCGAAATGGGAATGTAAAAATCACAGATTTTGGGATTGCGATGGCGTTAAGTGCTACCAGTATTACGCAAACAAACTCTGTTTTAGGTTCTGTTCATTATTTATCACCGGAACAGGCTAGAGGCGGCATGGCGAACCGGAAATCAGATATTTATTCACTTGGTATTGTGATGTTTGAATTATTAACTGGAAGACTGCCATTTTCGGGTGAGTCGGCTGTTTCAATTGCTTTGAAGCATCTTCAATCGGAAACTCCTTCGGTTCGCAGATGGTATGCAAACATCCCTCAAAGTGTTGAAAATATTGTTTTAAAAGCAACAGCAAAGGATCCTTTCCACCGCTATAACAGTGTAGAAGAAATGGAGGAGGATCTAAGAACCGCTTTAAACCCGGAAAGAATGAATGAGCGAAAATTTGTTGTCCCCATTGATGAGGAAGCAACGAAGGCGATACCGGTCATTACAAATGATCGTCCTTATCAAAATCTTGATGAAACATTAGTCCATAATACCGATAAAAATACCATTAAACCGAATGAACCTGTAAAAATTGGAAATGACAAAAAGAAACGTAAAAAATGGCCGATTATCTTAATTTCTACTTTTATTATACTTGCACTTCTTGGACTTTTTTCTTTTTTAGTTTTACCAGGCCTATTATCTACAAAAGATATTAAAATCCCGGATGTTAGCGGAATGAATGTTAATGATGCAGTTTCAAAGCTTAAGTTAGAAGGTCTTCAAGCAGGTGAAAAAATAGAAATAACCGATGAAAAAGTAGTGGAAGGGCATGTCATAAAAACAGACCCGGAGGCTGGAAATACGGTAAAAGAAAATCAAAAAGTTACGATTTATATTAGTTCAGGAAAAGAAAAATATGAACTGTCTGATTATACTGGGCGCCTATATAATGATGTCGTTCAATTTTTAGAAAGTAAAAACTTTAAAGATATCCTTAAAACTGAAGTTTATTCGGATAGTGACCCCGGGACCATTATCAACCAAAATCCCGGTAGCGGAGAAAATATTGTACCTGAGGAAACAGTCCTGCAGTTTGAGGTAAGTAAGGGACCGGAGAGAATTACTTTAAAAGACTTGAGGCAATATACAAAAAAAGCGGCAGAGGACTATGCGGATGAGTCAGGATTTGACATTGATACCTCGGAAGAACGATATGATGACAAGATCCCGGAAGGTATGGTTATTTCTCAATCGCCTGATCCAGGGGCACAATTACAGAAGGGTGATCATATTTCTGTCGTTATCTCTAAGGGGCAAGAGGAAAAACCGCCTAAGAATGTTCCAATTGAATTGAACATCCCATATGAACCTGCAACACCGGGTACACCACAGGAGATTCGAATCTATATTGAAGATATGAATCATAGTATGACAGAACCGGCTGAAAGTTTTGCCATTACCCAGGATACAAAAAAAATGATTGAATTAGAAATTCCTTATGGTAAAAAAGCAGGGTATAAAGTGATTCGTGATAACCAAGTAATTATTGATGAAAATAGGAAATACTCTGATGATGAGGAACAATAAGCTGAGTAACTTGAATAAATCATGATTATAAAATCATTAATATGAACAAGTAAGGAACAGGCAAGGAGTGTTGCTATGCCAGAAGGCAAAATTGTCAAAGCATTAAGTGGTTTTTATTATGTTCTTCACAATGAAGAACTAATTCAATGCCGCGGAAGAGGGGTTTTTCGCAAAAATAAGATTACCCCTTTGGTTGGCGATGAAGTCATTTTTCAAGCCGAAAATGATCTAGAAGGATATATCCTTGAGGTAAAGCAAAGGAAAAATGAGTTAATTCGTCCGCCCATTGCAAATGTAGATCAGGCTATTCTTGTTTTTTCAGCGGTTGAACCAGACTTTAGCACAGCTTTATTAGACCGTTTTCTTGTCCTGGTTGAATTTAATCATATTCAGCCGCTTATTTGTATTTCGAAAATGGACCTTACAACAGAGGAAGAATTACAAACCATTTCGGAATATGCGGAGCAGTATCAAAAGGCCGGCTATGAAGTCATCCTTACTTCATCGGAAACAGAGACGGGGATTGAACGGCTAAACCCGCATGTTGAGAATAAAATATCTGTTTTTGCCGGCCAATCGGGTGTAGGAAAATCATCCTTATTAAATGTCCTGCGGCCAGACCTCGAATTAAAAACCAATGATATTTCAACACATCTTGGCAGGGGAAAGCACACAACAAGGCATGTTGAGTTAATTAAAATCGGCAATGGGCTGATAGCTGATACTCCTGGTTTCAGTTCATTGGAGTTTACCAATATAGAGGCTGAGGATTTGACTTTTTGTTTTCCCGAAATAGCAAAGGCGAGTGAAAATTGTAAATTTCGCGGCTGCCTTCATGTAAGTGAGCCAAAGTGCGGGGTGAAAGCCGGGGTAGATTTAGGAGAAATTCCAACCTATCGTTATGAACATTATTTGGATTTTCTAAAGGAAATTAAAGAGAGAAAGCCGAGGTACTAACCATGGTAAAAATTGCACCTTCAATCCTTTCAGCGGATTTTTCTAAATTGGGAGAAGAAATTTTGGCGGTAGAAAAAGCTGGAGCGGATTATATTCATGTTGATGTCATGGACGGACATTTCGTGCCAAATATCACGATTGGTCCTTTAATTGTTGAAGCAATTCGTCCCGTTACAAAACTGCCGCTTGATGTCCATTTAATGATTGAAAATCCCGACCAATATATCGAAACATTTGTAAAGGCGGGAGCAGATATTATCACCGTGCATGTAGAGGCTTGCCGTCATCTCCATCGTACCATCCATCATATCAAATCTTTAGGGGTTAAAGCTGGGGTTGTTTTAAATCCAGCGACTCCTGTGGAGACGATACAGCATATTATTGCAGATGTTGATATGGTATTATTAATGTCCGTTAACCCTGGTTTTGGGGGGCAAAAATTTATTCCTGAGGTTCTGCCTAAAATAAAAAAGGTAAAAGAACTAGCGGAGCATAAGGGTCAGGAGCTTGAAATTGAAATTGATGGCGGAGTAAACCCTGAAACCGCTAAACTTTGCATTGAAGCAGGAGCAAATGTCCTTGTTGCAGGGTCAGCGATCTATAATGAAGATGACTATGCAAGAGCAATATCAAGAATTAGAGGTTAGTAAGGAGAGAAGCCGGCGAAAGCTGGCTTTTTGCTTCCGGAAAGAAGGTTGTTTGTATGATTATCAATATCCTGGCTGGAGGCCCTGAAGAGGAACTCCCCGAATTAGCCCTTTTTTCAGAATCAGATGTGGTATGGGTAGGAGTGGATCGTGGAGTTTATCAACTATTAAAACGAAACATTACTCCTGAAATTGCTTTTGGCGACTTTGATTCGGTTACACCCGAAGAACTGGTTTTTATCGAAAGTAAAGTAAATCATCTAAATCGGTTTAAACCGGAAAAAAATGAAACAGATATGGAACTGGCGTTGGACTGGGCTTTAAAACAAAACCCAGTTAAAATCCGACTATTTGGAGCAACCGGGGGCAGGCTTGATCATTTATTTGCCAATGTCCAATTATTACTCCACTCTTTATTACAGAAAAATCAGACATCTGTTTACATAATTGATCGACTCAATGAGGTTTGGGTAAAGGGGCCGGGAAGCTTTCAAATTGAAAAAAGATCCGATAAAAAATACATTTCGTTTATTCCTGCTACTCCAAACGTTGAAAACCTTACCCTTGAAGGCTTTAAATATCCATTAAAAAATCGTCATATTTCCCTCGGGTCCACACTATGTATTAGTAATGAACTTAATAGTGAATATGGTACTTTTTCATTTACTGAAGGCATATTAATAATCATAAGAAGTCATGATTAAGATGGTACTGATTTCATTCGATTGAATAATATGGTAAGGGCTTTTGAAAAAAAGAGATGTGGATGACGTTGAGGAGGGACAATATGAAATTCTATACCATTAAACTGCCGAAATTTTTAGGTGGACTTGTCCGAGCCATGATAGGGGCTTTTAACAAAAAAGAATAGAGATATTTATAATTTTCAGCGCCCGTTTACGGGTGCTTTTTGTTTTAAGGAAGTATGAAAATTTTTAAAAAAGAAAAGGCATCCTAAATGGATGCCCAATCAAAACATTATTAAACGCGTTCTACTTTACCAGATCTTAACGCTCTTGCAGAAACCCAAACACGCTTAGGCTTTCCGTCAACAAGGATACGTACTTTTTGTAAGTTAGCACCCCATGTACGCTTGTTAGCGTTCATAGCGTGAGAACGTGCGTTACCAGTCGTGGTTTTCTTTCCAGTTACAACACATTTACGTGGCATAATGATTTCCCTCCTTAACACCAAAAGCTTTATACAGCATTTACATATTCAGATGCTTCCATCTGGATATAGAAAAATGGACGTGCCATATTTTCTAGCCTAAAGATACCTTAATAATTTATCATACAACCCGTACGATTGCAATACTTGTTAGGAAAGGTTTCAAGAAAAATTCCTTGACATCCATTGTTATTAAAAGCTCATAATATGAGGAATGACTTTAATTATTCTAGCGACTATAGTAAAATGACTGTAGTCAAGGAGCAATTTCCAAAAGGGGGAACGATTCATGTCCATTGAATTAAAAACAAAGTTCGGACAAATTGATATTTCAAATGAAGTAATCGCTACCATCGCTGGAGGAGCAGCAATCGATTGTTATGGAATCGTCGGTATGGCTTCAAAAAATCAAATTAAAGACGGTCTTACGGAAATATTAAGAAAAGAGAATTTTACACGTGGAGTTATTGTTCGCCAAGATAATGAGGAAGTACATATTGATATGTATATAATTGTCAGCTATGGAACGAAAATTTCCGAGGTTGCCCACAACGTGCAATCAAAGGTTAAATACACCCTCGATAAAACTGTTGGACTTGCCGTTGACTCGGTAAATATTTACGTTCAGGGAGTTCGAGTGACGAACCCATAAGTTCGTGTTACGAACCTCTGTAAGGAGGAAGGTTTGTGTCAATAACAGCTTTAGATGGAAAACGTTTTGCAGAAATGGTGATACAAGGAGCAAATCACCTGTCTGCAAATGCAAAAATGGTTGATGCGTTAAACGTTTTTCCCGTGCCTGATGGTGATACCGGTACAAATATGAACTTATCCATGACCTCAGGGGCAAAGGAAGTTAGAAATAATGTTCAGGAACATATTGGAAAGGTAGGCGTGGCTCTCTCAAAGGGATTACTAATGGGTGCACGCGGGAACTCAGGAGTGATTCTTTCTCAATTATTCCGTGGTTTCGCCAAGGCGGTTGAAACTAAACCCTACATTTCGGGCAAGGATTTTGCGCAAGCATTAGAATCCGGGGTTGAAACAGCTTATAAAGCAGTTATGAAACCAGTTGAGGGGACAATTCTAACAGTTGCAAAGGATTCCGCAAAAAAGGGAGTTCAGGCCGCTCAAAAAACTGATGATGTAATCACAATTATGGAGGAGGTTTTAAAGGAGGCGAAAGCTTCTTTAAAACGGACACCGGATTTACTTCCTGTTTTGAAGGAAGTCGGAGTGGTTGATAGTGGTGGTCAAGGGTTAGTATTTGTCTATGAAGGATTCTTAGCAGAACTAAAAGGAGAAAAGCTTCCGGATTCACCTGCCGCTCTTCCTTCAATGGATGAGATGGTTAATGCCGAACATCATAAGAGTATACAAGGTCATATCAATACAGAAGATATCGTATTTGGCTACTGTACCGAATTCATGGTGAAATTTGAAAGTGATAAGGCAGTGAAACACCCCTTTAAAGAAGAAGTGTTTCGGACGGATCTTAGCAAATTAGGAGATTCATTACTCGTCATTGCGGACGAAGAACTAGTTAAAGTGCATATCCACTCTGAGAAGCCGGGAGAAGTTTTAACTTACGGGCAACGTTATGGAAGCCTTATCAATATGAAAATAGAAAACATGCGGCAGCAGCATTCCAATATTGTCGGTGAAACTCATACCCCGCTGGTTTCTGATAAACAAAACATCCAAAAAGAAAAATCAGAATTTGGAATTGTTACAGTTTCAATGGGTTCCGGTATTGCAGAATTATTCAAGAGTATCGGAGCAAATGCAGTAATTGAGGGCGGCCAGACAATGAACCCGAGTACCGAGGATATTGTGAAAGCTGTTAAGGAAGTCAATGCAAAAAAGGTCTATATATTACCAAATAATAAAAATATTATTATGGCTGCACAGCAGGCTGCAGATATTACAGAAGAAGACATCTATGTGATTCCGTCTAAAACGGTCCCTCAAGGATTAGCAGCATTATTAGCTTTTAATCCTTCCACAGATGCAGAGACGAATAATACGGCAATGCAGGATGCTATGCAGCATGTGAAAACGGGACAAATTACATTTGCCGTCCGTGATACGCAAATTGATGGTTTAGAAATTGAAAAAGATGATTTCATGGGAATTGCCGAAGGGGAAATTATCGTAAAAAACAAAGGGAAAATTAAAGCGGCTGAAGAACTGCTTGTTAAAATGCTCGATGATGATTCAGAAATCCTGACGATTCTTTACGGTGAAGATGTAACCGAAGCGGAAGTGAAAATGCTTGCAGAATATGTGAAAGGGCAGTATCCAGACGTGGAAATTGAGATTCACTACGGTGCTCAGCCATTATATTCTTTTATCTTTTCAATTGAATAAGGAACAGATACAATAGAAGGGGGAGACCCCTTCTTTTTATGTGCAAAGAATGGAATCGTCCCTCTGAAAATTTTCTTAAAATAATTTTGACCGATAGATAGTTTAAACATAAGGGAGAGAACTCATTTGAAATATAGAAGTGTGTTTGACATTATTGGACCTGTTATGATAGGGCCATCAAGTTCACATACGGCAGGAGCGGCGCGAATCGGCAGGGTGGCGAGAAGTTTGTTTGGAAGAGAGCCGAAATGGGCGAACATTTCCTTATATGGCTCTTTTGCTAAAACCTATAAAGGTCATGGGACAGATGTTGCCATCGTTGGTGGATTATTAGATTTTGATACGGATGATGTCCGGATTATTCATGCAATTGATATTGCGAAAGAAAAAGGAATGAAGCTTCGTTTTATTGAGGAAGATGCGGTAACCGATCATCCAAACACAGCACGAATCATTCTGGGTGATCATAATGGGGAGCTTGAACTTGTTGGTATCTCTATTGGCGGGGGTAAAATTGAAATAACCGAGTTAAATGGTTTCGAACTAAAGCTATCAGGCAATCATCCAGCTATTTTAGTGGTTCATAATGACAAATTTGGAACGATTGCAAGCGTTGCCAATACACTTGCCAAATATCAAATCAATATCGGACATATGGAGGTTTCTCGAAAAGAGGTTGGGAAATTGGCCCTTATGACGATTGAAGTAGACCAAAATATTGATGATAAACTAATTAACGAATTAGAACAGCTCCCAAATATATTGAAAGCAACTAAAATTGTAGATTAAACAAAAAGCTCCAGCCCCCTATGTGCTGGAGCTGGACAATAAACAAAAGCGGAAATGGATACACCAAAGAGGAGGAAGGCTTGTGTTTCGAAATGTTGGCGAACTTTTAGAGCTTGCAAATAGTCAAAATAAAAAAATATCAGAAATTATGATTGAACAGGAAGTCACTGTTACCGGCCGTTCCAGAGAAGAGGTTATTGCTTTTATGGACCGTAATTTGCGGGTCATGGAGGAAGCGGTTGAACGTGGAATTAAAGGAGTAAAATCCCACTCAGGGTTAACAGGAGGGGATGCCGTTCTTCTCCAAGCGTATATTCAAAAAGGAAATTTCTTAACAGGGGAAACAGTGCTTGATGCGGTAAGCAAAGCAGTTGCCACAAATGAAGTAAACGCTGCAATGGGGACGATCTGTGCAACGCCTACTGCCGGATCAGCTGGTGTGGTTCCAGGAACATTATTCGCTTTGAAAAATAAATTGAACCCAACGCGTGAACAAATGGTAGCGTTTCTATTTACTGCCGGTGCCTTTGGTTTTGTTGTAGCAAATAACGCTTCTATTTCCGGTGCTGCTGGGGGATGTCAAGCGGAGGTAGGTTCAGCAGCAGGGATGGCTGCGGCAGCCATTGTAGAAATGGCCGGAGGAACTCCTGATCAATGTGCTCAGGCAATGGCCATTACCTTGAAAAATATGCTTGGTCTTGTCTGCGACCCTGTAGCTGGATTAGTTGAGGTACCCTGTGTAAAAAGAAACGCAATGGGTGCTGCGAATGCCATGGTCGCGGCCGATATGGCTTTAGCAGGGGTTACCAGCCGAATCCCTTGTGACGAAGTCATTGACGCAATGTATAAAATCGGTCAAAATATGCCGACTGCATTAAAAGAAACTGCTCAGGGAGGTTTGGCGGCAACACCGACAGGTCGCAAACTAGAAGCGAAGATTTTCGGTATTCCGCTAGAAGAACAGTGAATCCGGAATTAAACCAATCAGTAACTGTTTTAAAAGGAATTGGTGGGGAAACGGCTGAAACCTTGGCAGAAATGAAAATCTATACGATTCATGATTTGTTGGAGTATTTTCCTTATCGTTACCAAGACTATCGACTCCGTGACTTAACGGAGGTTCAGCATGACGAAAAAATTACGGTAGAAGGGAAGGTTCATAGTGAGCCTTCTCTTGCCTATTATGGGAGAAAGAAATCGAAGATTACCATTAGGCTTTTTGTGGACCGATACCTAATCAAGGTGGTTTTTTTTAACCAACCCTATTTAAAAAATAAATTCGTAATCAATGAAACCATTACCGTCACTGGAAAATGGGATGCACACCGGCAAACGATTACGGCTAATGAAATGCAGGTCGGCCCGAATTCGAAAGGGCATGATTTTGAACCTGTATACGCTTTAAGAGGAAAAATGACGACAAAAGGTATGCGGAAGTTTATTAGTCTTGCCTATCAGCAATATGGAAATAAGATTGAAGAAAATCTACCGCTATCACTTTTAAATAAATATCGGCTGCTTGGGCGCCGTGATGCACTTTGGGCCATGCATTTTCCTAATACCTCAGATGATGTCAAGCAGGCAAGACGTCGTTTTGTTTATGAAGAATTCCTTTTGTTCCAACTTAAAATGCAGGCCTTAAGAAAGTTTGAAAGAGAACAATCACCGGGAATATCCCAAAATTATTCGCAGCCAAAATTAAAATCTTTTATTGATGCACTTCCTTTTCCGTTAACCAATGCTCAAAAACGAGTCGTGAATGAAATTTTAGCTGACTTGAAGTCAGGCTTCCGCATGAACCGTTTGTTACAAGGGGATGTCGGTTCAGGAAAAACAGTCGTTGCTGCCATTGGTTTATATTCAAGTGTAACGGCTGGCTTTCAAGGAGCGTTAATGGTACCAACCGAAATATTAGCAGAACAGCATGCTGAATCCCTTAATAGCTTATTAGACCCTTTTGCGATTCGCTGTGAGCTGTTAACTAGTTCCGTAAAAGGGAAACGCAGACGTGAAGTTCTACAGGACTTAGCTGAAGGAAGGGTGGATATTCTAATTGGTACCCATGCGCTCATTCAGGAGGAGGTAACCTTTAAAAATCTTGGTTTTGTGATTACGGATGAGCAGCATCGTTTTGGGGTCGAACAGCGAAGGATATTAAGGGAAAAAGGTGAAAATCCCGACGTATTATTTATGACTGCAACTCCGATTCCCCGTACATTGGCGATAACTGTCTTTGGTGAGATGGATGTATCCATCATTGATGAAATGCCGGCAGGCAGAAAAAAGATTGAAACGTATTGGGCAAAACCTGAGATGCTAGATCGAGTCCTAGGATTTGTTGAAAAAGAACTGGGCAAAGGCCATCAAGCCTATGTTATTTGTCCATTAATCGAAGAATCGGACAAGCTCGATGTTCAAAATGCTATCGATGTTCATACAACCCTTACCCATTACTTTCAAAACCGTTATAAGGTTGGCCTTATGCATGGCCGTTTAAGCTCGGATGATAAGGATAGCGTTATGAAGGCTTTCAGTGCAAATGACGTTCAGATACTTGTTTCTACAACCGTTGTTGAAGTGGGCGTAAATGTTCCAAATGCGACGATGATGGTAATTTACGATGCTGAAAGGTTTGGTCTGTCACAGCTACATCAGCTCAGAGGGCGGGTAGGAAGAGGCAGCGATCAATCCTATTGTGTCTTGCTGGCGGCCCCAAAATCCGAAGTTGGTCAGGAAAGAATGAAAATTATGACTGAAACAAATGATGGCTTTGTTCTAAGCGAAAAAGATTTAGAGCTGCGTGGACCAGGGGATTTCTTTGGAAAAAAACAAAGCGGGATTCCAGAATTTAAAGTAGCAGATATGGTCCATGACTATCGTGCACTAGAAACTGCCAGAAATGATGCAGCATTGTTAATTCAATCAAAAGCGTTTTGGTCATCACCGGAATATAAATTTTTACGGAATGAGCTTGAGTGGTCAGGTGTTTTAGAAGGAGAAAAGCTAGACTAATTCTCATGAATTTAATGAATAATAAAGATGAGAATTGTCTAGCTTCGGCGCCTAGCCTCTCGAGGTTGCTTAGGTCCTGCCGATGAAGTCAAAGAACGACTTCACCGTCAGGCCCTAAAGCCTTGTCGGGGCTGACCAAGGCGCCTTCGCTTTTCTTATAAGCAGATGGCAAGTGTGAAAGTATTTCTTGCAATCTGCTTTTTCTACTTTTATACTACTATTAGTACCTAGTCATAAGAGCTCGGACGGTGTAAAATCATGAGAAGAAATAAAAAAGAACGGCAGCAATTGCTAACCTCTACCATAAAAGAAAATCCATTTACGACGGATGAAGAGCTTGCGGAAAAATTTCAAGTCAGTGTTCAAACCATCCGTCTCGATCGATTAGAGTTATCGATACCGGAACTTAGGGAACGAATTAAAAATGTAGCTGAAAAGCGATTTTCCAATGAGGTCCGTTCATTGCCACTTGATGAAATCATTGGTGAAATTATTGATATAGATTTAGATCATAGTGCGATATCCATTTTGGATATCAAAGAAGAGCATGTTTTTAAACGAAATAAGATTGCCCGCGGCCATCATTTATTTGCGCAGGCAAATTCTTTGGCCGTTGCTGTCATCAATGATGAACTAGCCTTAACAGCGAAAGCAAATATTCAATTTAAACGATCTGTAAAGCAGAATGAACGGGTAATAGCAAAGGCTAAGGTGTTAAAAATTGACGACGAACTCGGGAGAACCTTTGTTGAAGTCAATAGTTTTGTAAATAATGAGCTTGTTTTTATCGGAGAATTTGAAATGTACCGTTCGAAAAATCATTAAGGGATGAGACAAAATGAAACTTGCAATTGATGCAATGGGTGGCGACCATGCCCCAAAAGAAATAGTCCTTGGTGCAATAAAGGCTGTTCAAGAATTTTCTGATATACATATTACCCTTGTTGGGGACGAAAGTAAAATTAAGGAATATTTAACAGGGCATGAGAGAATTTCAATCCTTCATACAACTGAGGTAATCCTTGGAACGGATGAACCGGTACGGGCAGTCCGCCGTAAGAAAGATGCCTCAATGGTTTTAGCTGCAAAGCAGGTAGCAGAAGGCAATGCCGATGCATGTATCTCCGCCGGTAATACGGGTGCATTGATGGCAGCAGGACTGTTTGTAGTGGGCAGGATTGACGGCATTGACCGCCCGGCGCTCTCCCCCACCTTACCAACCATCGGAGGAGAAGGTTTTCTACTATTAGATGTTGGAGCGAATGCGGATGCAAAGCCGGAACATTTAGTCCAATATGCCATCATGGGATCTATTTATAGTGAAAAAGTAAGAGGAATTTCGAAACCACGAGTTGGATTGTTAAATATTGGTACGGAGGAAAAAAAGGGTAATGAATTAACGAAAGCATCCTTTGAACTTTTAAAAAAGACCAATATCAATTTTATTGGCAATGTGGAAGCTCGGGATTTGCTTGAAGGGGCAGCCGATGTGGTCGTTACCGATGGCTTTACAGGAAACATGGTATTAAAAACAATTGAAGGTACGGCTCTTTCCATGATGAAAATGTTAAAAACAGCTTTAATGAGCAGTTTAACAAGCAAACTGGCTGCTGCTGTTCTAAAACCAAATTTGTATTCGTTGAAAAGCAAGCTGGATTACTCCGAATATGGCGGAGCTGCACTTTTTGGTTTAAAAGCACCAGTGATTAAAGCACATGGTTCCTCGAATGCACAGGCCGTCTTTAGTGCCATTCGCCAAACAAGAGAAATGGCAGGAAATGATGTCGTTGGTTTAATAAAAAATGCTGTTGAAGAAACAAATGTTTCGAAAATTGAACAGTAAGAAGGAGTGCGAAAATGGGTAAAATTGCATTTGTTTTTCCAGGGCAGGGTTCCCAAACAGTTGGTATGGGAAAAGAAGCTGCTGAACAGAATTCTGAAATGATGAGCTATTTTACAAAAGCAGATGAAACACTTAATAGTTCTTTAAGTAAAATTATCTTTGAAGGCCCACAAGAGGAGCTGACGCTAACCGTGAATGCGCAGCCAGCCTTGTTAACAACAAGTATTGCATTGTTATCCTTGTTTGAAAAATCAGGGATTCAAGCAGGTTTTCTTGCTGGCCACAGCCTAGGTGAGTACACGGCTTTAGTTGCTTCCGGTGCCTTAACCTTTGAAGAAGGTGTATATGCCGTCAGAAAAAGAGGCGAGTTCATGGAAGTAGCCGTTCCGAATGGAGAAGGCACAATGGCGGCAGTGTTAGGTCTTGACCGTGTAAAGCTTGCAGCTGCATGTAACGAAGTGAGTGAATCAGGCTATCCGGTTTCTTTGGCTAATTTAAATTGTCCAGGGCAAATTGTTATTTCCGGTTCACGAAAAGGAGTAGAGCTTGCAGGTGAAAAGGCAAAGGAAGCAGGGGCTAAGCGCGTAATTTCACTTGAAGTTAGCGGACCTTTCCATTCTTCACTAATGAAACCAGCCGCTGCTGAATTAAAGGGTGTTTTAGATGGATTGAATATGCAGGATGCGAAAATTCCTGTTATCGCCAATGTTTCAGCGGAACCAATGGAGAAGGCTGAAGAAATCAAAGAAAAGCTAATTGAACAACTCTTTTCACCTGTGTTATGGGAAGATTCCGTTCAGAAGATGATTGAACTTGGTGTTGATACCTTTATCGAAGTTGGACCTGGGAAGGTTTTATCAGGATTAATTAAGAAAATAGATCGTTCCGTTAAAACGTATTCTGTATCGGACGCGTCAAGCTGCAAGGATGTAATTGAAGCATTAAAGGAGGGGCAATTATGAATTTAGCAGGCAAAGCAGTACTAGTAACAGGGGCATCAAGAGGAATCGGTCGTGAAATTGCTCTTGAGTTAGCACGGCAGGGAGCAAATGTGGCTGTGAATTTTGCCGGTAGTGAGGCAAAAGCTAATGAAGTAGTGGATGAAATTAAAGCGTTGGGAAGAGATGCTTTTACAGTAAAGTGTGATGTTTCCAATTCTGAAGAAGTAGCATCAATGGTTAAAGAGACAGTTGACCGCTTCGGAAAACTGGATATTCTCGTTAATAATGCAGGGATTACAAAGGATAACTTATTGATGAGAATGAAAGAAGAAGAGTGGGACGATGTCATCAGTATTAATTTAAAAGGGGTTTTTCTTTGTACGAAGGCTGTAACAAGACAAATGATGAAGCAACGCTTTGGAAGAATTATTAATATTGCTTCAATTGTTGGTGTCAGTGGTAATCCAGGTCAGGCTAACTATGTTGCGGCAAAAGCGGGTGTGATTGGTTTAACGAAAACAACTGCGAAAGAACTTGCTGCCCGAAATATTACGGTAAACGCGATTGCACCGGGATTTATCACAACGGATATGACTGACAAATTAACAGAGGATATCAAAACGGAAATGCTCAAACAGATTCCATTAGCCCGTTTTGGAGAACCTAAAGATATCGCAAAAGTAACAGCATTCCTTGCTTCTGATGACAGTTCCTACATGACAGGACAGACTCTTCACATCGACGGCGGCATGGTGATGTAATTTTTTATAATTAAACATTTATTATTTTAATCAAATACTCTATAATAGCTTGAGGGGAGGTGAACAAGCATGGCAGAGGTATTAGAACGTGTAACAAAGATTATCGTGGACCGTTTAGGTGTAGACGAGTCTCAAGTTACGCTTGAAGCTTCTTTTAAGGACGATCTTGGCGCTGATTCCCTTGACGTAGTTGAACTAGTAATGGAATTGGAAGATGAGTTTGATATGGAAATTTCTGACGATGATGCTGAAAAAATCGGCACAGTTGGTGATGCTGTTAATTACATAAATAGCAAAAAATAATCGTTGGATTTCTAAAAAGTTAGCTCCGTTTACAAACGGGGCTTTTCTTCAACTTGGCAGTTCAACCGTACTGCCAAGTTTCTTTGCGTTTTTAACAGAACTTTTTTAAACTATTACTAGTGAATGTATGTGAATACTAATTGCAAGGTGGAGACTTTCATGCGCAAAAATGGCAAGGAAAAAGAATCAAGCAGTCGCGCAAAAGAAAATCAATTCAAAGATTTTCAACAGAATATTGGAATTCATTTTGATAATGAGAAATTATTAAAACAAGCTTTTACCCATTCATCCTATGTGAATGAGCATCGCAGGAAGCCTTATGAAGATAACGAAAGGCTTGAATTTTTAGGAGATGCCGTACTTGAACTTACTGTTTCACAATTCCTTTATAAAAAGTATCCAATGATGAGTGAAGGAGAACTAACAAAACTCCGGGCCGCTATTGTCTGTGAGCCATCACTTGTTTCTTTCGCAAATGAACTTTCCTTTGGAAAATATATTTTATTAGGAAAAGGAGAAGAAATGACAGGAGGCAGAGAGCGTCCTGCATTACTTGCAGATGTATTTGAAGCCTTCATTGGGGCGCTTTATTTAGAAAAAGGAATTGGTACAGTGATTGAATTTCTTGAAAAGGTGGTTTTTCCTAAGGTTAATGCGGGTGCTTTTTCTCATGTGATGGATTTTAAAAGCCAGCTTCAGGAACTTATCCAACGCGATGGGACAGGCGTGATTGAATATCGAGTTCTCCAGGAAATCGGACCTGCACATAACAAAGAATTTGTTTCAAGGGTCTCATTAAATGGTGAAGAATTAGGGACTGGTACTGGTAAATCCAAAAAAGAAGCAGAACAGCATGCAGCCCAAATGGCGCTTGGAATTTTAAAAGGAAAAACAACCATGTAATACATCTTAACGCGCTTTAAGGGAGGATTTTCAAATGTTTTTAAGGCGGTTGGACATCATTGGATTTAAATCATTCGCTGACCGTATCGGAGTGGATTTTGTCCCTGGCGTAACGGCTGTGGTTGGGCCAAATGGCAGTGGGAAAAGTAATATTACGGATGCAATCCGCTGGGTATTGGGAGAACAATCAGCAAAATCATTAAGAGGGGCAAAAATGGAAGACATTATTTTTGCCGGGAGTGATTCGAGAAAACCACTTAATATTGCTGAAGTAACCCTAACTTTAGATAATCAGGACCAGGGTTTATCAATTGATTATAATGAAGTAAGTGTAACAAGAAGAGTATCCCGTTCTGGTGATAGTGACTATTTTATTAATAAACAGCCGTGCAGACTAAAGGATATTGTGGATCTTTTTATGGATTCCGGATTAGGAAGGGAAGCCTTTTCCATTATCAGTCAAGGAAAGGTTGAGGAAATCTTAAATAGTAAACCGGAAGACCGAAGAACAATTTTTGAAGAAGCTGCCGGAGTATTAAAATATAAAAATCGTAAGAAAAAAGCTGAGGGGAAGCTGTCGGAAGCACAAGAGAATTTGAATCGTGTGACAGATATTCTCTACGAGCTTGAAAGCCAGGTGGAACCGCTTAAAATTCAAGCATCGATGGCAAAAGACTTTTTAGAGCAAAAAGAAGAGCTTGAAAAAATTGAAGTAGCACTAACAGTTTATGAAATTGAAGAACTCCATCAAAAGTGGGAAAAGTTAACTCATCTGCTAGAAGAGCATCAACAAGAAGAATTAAAGCTCTCGACCCAGCTGCAAAAGAAAGAGGCTCAAATTACTGAAACAAGGGATCACGTAACAGCCATTGATGAGTCGGTTTCTGATTTACAAAATGTTCTCCTTTATGCAAGCGAAGAACTTGAAAAATTGGAGGGCAGGAAGCAAGTTTTAAAGGAACGAAAGAAAAATGCTGCTCAGAATAAAGACCAATTAATCAAAAATATTTCTGAACTAGCGGAGAAGGTGGACCTGCTTAAAAAGAATCGCGATACGCAAGCAGAGTCGGTTCGATTTTTAAGTGAGCAGGCACAATCACTTAAAGCTCAGTTAAAGGAAAAGCAGGAGAAGCTCCAATTATTCGCAGAAAACATGGATGAAAAAATTGAATCATTAAAAAGTGAATATATTGAATTGCTGAATGATCAGGCAGGAGCTAAAAATGAACTAAGGATGATTGTCCAGCAGCTTGAGCAGCAAGAGAAGAAGAACTTACGGCTCGACGAGGAAAATAGCAGATTTATTGAGGAACGCCAAATTGCTGCAGAGAAAAAATTATCTATCCAAAATAGATTAGCAGAAATCCAGAAAAAGCTGGGCGATCATGTTGTATTATTTCGCGAGCAGCAAAAGAAGCTAGAGTCGGCTAAAAACAATTACCAAAAGCAAGAAAAAACCTTGTATCAAGCTTATCAAATACTGCAACAGGCTAAATCAAGAAAAGAAATGCTTGAAGAAATGGAAGAGGACTTTTCGGGCTTTTTCCAAGGCGTTAAAGAGGTTTTAAAGGCACGCGGGAAAAAGTTATCCGGAATTGAAGGTGCAGTTGCAGAACTAGTAACAGTGCCAAAACAATATGAGACCGCCCTTGAAACAGCCCTTGGGGGTGCATTGCAGCATATCGTTGTTGATACAGAGGTAAATGCACGAATGGCCATTCAATTTTTAAAACAAAATTCGTTTGGGCGCGCGACCTTTTTACCGCTTAGTGTCATAAAAGGACGGCCATTGTCATCTTCCCAACTGTCTTCCATCGAAAATCATCCTTCCTTCATTGGAACTGCAGTAAGTCTAGTCCAGTTCAACCAAAGATACGCAGAAGTAATGAATAATCTTCTTGGCAATGTGGTGATCACAAAAGACTTAAAGGGTGCTAATGAATTGGCAAAAATCCTTCAATATCGCTCCCGCCTCGTAACCATTGACGGTGATATTGTAAACCCTGGCGGTTCCATGACAGGCGGTGCCCTTAAGCAAAAAAATTCCTCGCTGTTAACACGAAAAGGTGAGCTAGAAGATTTGAAAACAAAGCTCACGGTAATGGAGGAAAAAACCTCTGGATTAGAGAAAACGGTGAAAGCGCTAAAAGAAGAGGTTCAAACAAATGAAGGTCTTCTTGAAGAAATTCGCAAAACTGGTGAGGAATTAAGGGTAAACGAGCAATCACTAAAAGGGGATTTACATGGTGCTGAGCTTGAGGAAAAGAATATAAATGAGCGTTTAAGCATCTATGATTTAGAAAAAGGTCAATTTTTCGAAGAACGAGATCGTTTAACAGAGAGAAAAAGGGAATTATCCCATGATCTTGAAACCTATCAAGAGAAGATTGCTGGCCTTGATGAGCTTATAGCAAAGCTAACCGAGCAAAAGACCCATGATTTATCTTCAAAAGAAACCTTAACAAATGAAATGAATGAATTAAAGGTTGAATTTGCTTCTAAAAATGAACAGTTGACGAATGCAAAAGAACGTTTTGCGATTACAAAGGAAGATTTAGCTGAAAGCGAAGAAAAATTAGCGATTTTATCGGACGACTTGCAGATGCTTTCATCAGAAATGACTAATAGCTCTTCTGGAGAGGAACAATTGGAAGAACAAGTAGTCAGGAAGCAACAGGATAAACAAGAAACGATTGGGCTTATTTCATCAAGAAGAAAGGAACGCTTGGAGCTGCAAACAGTTCTAGAGGATTTTGAGCTCGAAGCAAAGGAACTTAAGCGTCTTCACCGTGGAATGACCGAAGTGTTAAAGGATGAAGAAGTCAAAATTAATCGTTTGGATGTAGAACTTGAAAACCGTCTGAGCCACCTCAGAGAAGAATATTTATTATCTTTTGAAGGGGCAAAAGAACAGTTCCCGTTAATGGTTCCAATTGAGGAAGCCCGAAAAAGGGTTAAGTTGATTAAATTGGCAATCGAAGAGCTTGGCAATGTAAATCTTGGCGCGATTGAAGAATATGAACGGGTCTCAGAGAGATATGAATTTTTAAATGAACAAAAAAACGATCTCCAAGAAGCAAAAGAAATGCTTTTCCAAGTGATTGAAGAAATGGATATGGAAATGAAGAAACGGTTTGAACAGACGTTTGAAGGAATCCGAAATCATTTTGAACCGGTATTTCGCGCTTTATTTGGAGGCGGCCGCGCCGATTTAAGACTTACAGAACCGGAGAATTTATTAAATACGGGTGTAGAAATTGTTGCGCAGCCCCCGGGGAAGAAACTACAGAACTTGGGACTTCTATCCGGAGGAGAAAGGGCGTTAACCGCTATAGCCTTGCTATTCTCAATTTTAAAGGTTAGGCCGGTGCCATTTTGTATTCTTGATGAGGTCGAGGCTGCCCTTGATGAGGCAAATGTTCACCGTTTTAGTCAATATTTAAAACGATACAGCTTAGAAACCCAGTTTATTGTCATTACTCATCGAAAAGGGACGATGGAAGAGGCAGATGTTCTTTATGGGGTAACAATGCAGGAATCTGGTGTTTCAAAGCTTGTGTCGGTTCGGTTAGAGGAAACAAAAGAGCTTGTTGAATCTTAAGATAGGGAAGTGAAATCATGAGCTTTTTTAAAAAATTAAAAGAGAAAATTACGAAACAAACGGATTCTGTTACGGAAAAGTTTAAGGAAGGTCTTACAAAAACACGGGATAGTTTTTCCGGTAAGGTAAATGATCTTGTTGCCAGATACCGTAAAGTTGATGAGGACTTTTTTGAAGAATTAGAAGAAATCCTCATTCAGGCGGATGTGGGCTTTGAAACAGTAATGGAATTAATTGATGAACTGAAAATGGAAGTAAAACGCCGCAATATTCAGGATCCGAAGGAAGTTCAAAGTGTAATTTCCGAAAAGTTGGTGGATATTTATAATGCGGGTGAAGAGCTATCTTCGGAGTTAAATATTCAACCGGAGGGACTTACTGTTATTTTATTTGTAGGTGTCAACGGGGTTGGAAAAACAACAACGATTGGAAAGTTGGGACATAAGTTCAAAAGTGAAGGAAAAAAGGTGCTGATGGCCGCCGGGGATACTTTCCGTGCCGGTGCAATCGAACAGCTTGAGGTATGGGGCTCGAGAGTAGGTGTTGAAGTAATCAAGCAAGCGGAGGGTTCTGACCCGGCAGCGGTTATGTATGATGCAATTCAAGCAGCCAAAGCCCGTAAAGCAGATATTCTATTATGTGATACAGCTGGACGATTGCAAAATAAAGTAAATTTAATGAAGGAACTCGAGAAGGTCAAACGGGTAATCGAACGGGAAATTCCCGGCGCACCACATGAAGTTCTCCTTGTTCTTGATGCAACTACAGGTCAAAATGCGCTTATCCAGGCGAAAACCTTTAAAGAAGTAACGAATGTAAGCGGGATCGTATTATCAAAATTAGACGGAACAGCAAAGGGCGGAATTGTCCTTGCTATCCGCAACGAATTAAAAATCCCAGTAAAATTCGTTGGCTTGGGTGAAAAAATGGATGACCTGCAAGAATTTAATGCAGAACAATATGTATACGGATTATTTGCCGACCAAGTAGAAAAGACAGAAGAATGATTTCTCAGAAAAGCAGTATTTTTAAAGTACTGCTTTTCCTTTTTATAAAATTCTGTTTAATAAAACGGTTGATTGGAGCGGAAGGACGGGACAGGGGAGTACCCCGCAGGCGCTTTCATCGCCGAGGAGGCTCCCCGGACCGCCCGCGGAAAGCGAAGTGCCTCGCGGCAGGCAAAAGGCAGCCTGTCACTGCGATGATTATTCTAGGAAGCTTTCCTTAGTGGAGCGTAAATCAACAGACTAGTTTTACAGAGCGCTATGATGAAATCTGCAAAAATATGAATCAAGTAACGTTGGAAAGGCCTTATCTTGACAGGGACAGGTCCACTGTGTAAACTACATTGTAAAGGCTTTTCACTTAACAACAGGAGGGATGAGCATGCTTGAGAAAACCACACGGATGAATTATCTCTATGATTTTTACTATTCGTTGTTAACTCCAAAGCAGCAAAGCTATATGTCTCTCTATTACTTAGATGATTACTCACTAGGAGAAATTGCCGAAGAGTATAATGTCAGCCGACAGGCCGTTTATGACAATATTAAACGGACGGAAGCAATGCTCGAGGAGTATGAGGAAAAGCTGCTGCTGTTTCAGAAATTTCAAGAGCGCAGCAATCTATTAAAGCATGTAAGAGAATTGCTAAACGCGGAACAACCTTCAAAGCAGGCGATGCTTGAAGCAGTCGCCGAGCTTGAGAAACTGGATTAGGAGGCGGCATGTATGGCGTTTGAAGGATTAGCCGACCGACTGCAAAGTACCATTCAAAAAATCCGCGGTAAAGGGAAAGTCTCTGAAGCGGATGTAAAAGAAATGATGAGAGAAGTTCGTCTCGCCTTATTAGAAGCAGACGTAAACTTCAAGGTTGTAAAAGAATTTGTCAAAAAAGTCAGTGAACGGGCAGTAGGACAGGAAGTCCTAAAAAGCTTAACTCCTGGACAGCAAATCATTAAAATTGTTAATGAAGAGTTGACAGAATTAATGGGTGGCGAGCAAAGTAAAATTGCTGTTTCGAATCGCCCGCCAACTGTAATTATGATGGTTGGTTTGCAGGGGGCAGGTAAAACAACAACTACTGGAAAGCTTTCGCTTCTACTGCGGAAAAAGTATAACCGGAAACCATTGCTGGTTGCCGCCGATATTTATCGTCCAGCCGCGATCAAGCAGCTGGAGACACTTGGCAAGCAATTGGACATGCCGGTTTTCTCACTTGGTGACCAAGTGAGCCCGGTAGAAATTGCGAAGCAAGCCATTGCGAAGGCAAAGGAAGAGCATCATGACTATGTCTTAATTGATACAGCCGGACGACTTCATATTGATGAAACTTTAATGGACGAGTTAAAGGACATTAAGGAACTTACAAAACCCGATGAAATCTTTCTTGTTGTCGATGCAATGACAGGTCAGGATGCTGTCAATGTTGCCCAAAGCTTTAATGAAACTCTTGGGTTAACTGGCGTAGTGTTAACAAAGCTTGATGGGGACACCCGTGGTGGTGCTGCCCTTTCAATTCGTGCCGTTACCCAAACCCCGATTAAATTCGTCGGTTTAGGTGAAAAAATGGATGCACTTGAACCGTTTCATCCAGAACGGATGGCATCGCGAATTCTAGGCATGGGGGATGTACTGACGCTTATTGAAAAAGCTCAGGCCAATGTCGATGAGGAAAAGGCAAAAGAACTCGAACAAAAGATGAGAACAGCATCCTTCACTCTTGATGACTTTTTGGAACAATTAGGTCAGGTTCGTAATCTCGGACCGCTTGATGAATTATTAAAAATGATGCCGGGAGCTAATAAGATTAAAGGACTGAATAATCTTCAAATCGATGAAAAGCAAATTGCTCATGTTGAAGCGATTATACGCTCGATGACCAAAGAAGAAAAACTTCATCCGGAAATCATGAACTCAGGCCGCAAAAGAAGGATTGCCAAAGGAAGCGGTAGAACAGTACCTGAAGTTAATCGCTTGCTTAAGCAATTTGAAGACATGAAAAAAATGATGAAACAAATGTCAGGGATGCAGCAAAAGGGGAAGAAAAAAGGCGGATTTAAATTTCCGTTTAAGTTTTGAGACCATTTTTGTGTAAAAAATTTGGAACCGTGCTCCTGCGCCAAAGCTTATTCGGAGAAGCATTGTTAGGCTCGTCGCAAGCCTGCAATGAAGATAATTCAGCGTAGAAGGCTCGTAAAGAGAAAAACCTTTACAAGCTAATTTCTTTCTGTTAATATTATTTCTTGTGTGAAACATATTCGGAGGTGCTTATATAAAATGGCAGTTAAAATTCGTTTAAAACGTATGGGAGCTAAAAAAACTCCTTTCTATCGTATCGTAGTAGCAGATTCTCGTTCTCCTCGTGATGGACGTTACATTGAAGTCGTTGGAACTTACAATCCAGTTGCACAGCCAGCTCAAGTTCAAATCAACGAAGAATTAGCTCTTAAATGGTTACAAGACGGTGCTAAACCATCTGATACAGTTCGTAACCTTTTCTCTAACCAAGGCATCATGGAAAAATTCCATAATGCAAAATTAAGCAAGTAAGGATTCGCAAATGAAACAATTGATCGAAACAATTGTTATGCCTTTGGTTGATTTTCCGGAAGACGTTCGCGTCGATGTTAAGGAAGATGAGCAGCGAATCACGTTTCATCTTTCCGTCAACAAGACGGATATTGGTAAGGTGATTGGAAAGCAAGGGCGCGTTGCAAAGGCCATTAGAACTGTTGTCTATGCAGCAGGATCATCACAACAGAAGAAAATATTTCTAGAAATTGGTGAATAGCTTTTTGCATCTAGATTAAAGGGAGGGATATATATCCTCCCTTTTTTGCTAACTTTTTTAACTCACTTATTAGATGGGTAAAGGAGACCTACTATGCAAATTATTCAATCTGTTGTGGTTAAGCAGGTATTAACGGAAAAGAGCAAGGAAAAACTGTTTGAAAAATTTAAAGCTCAAAAACTGCAGCTTCAAAAGGAACGGGATCAGCTGCTCTTTGAATTAAAACGTTTAGAGAAATCAAAGAATTTTTCACCGGGTGCATTGAAAAAACATTTTGAAAAAGAAATTCAGATGCGTCACGAAAAAGAGAAGCTTCTAGATTTTCAAATTGAACAATTACATATTCTGCCTATCGGCAGTGAACTAAAGGAAAAAGAAGTACAAGCCCTGATCGAAATAAAGGTTGGAGACATATGGGATGAGAAATTCGGACAACCTACGATTATTATCCGAGATGGGATTATTGATGATATACGATAGAGGTGAACAATGGCATGGAAAAATGGTTTAATGTCGGGAAGATTGTCAATACACATGGCATCAGAGGAGAAGTAAGAGTGATATCAAAAACCGATTTCCCTGAAGAACGGTACAAAACAGGAAATATTCTTTACTTATTTTTACCGAAAGCAAAGGACCCAATTGAATTAAAGGTTAAAAGCCACCGCTCCCATAAAAATTTTGATTTGCTGACATTTGAAGGTTTAGAAAATATTAATGAAGTAGAAAAATTTAGGGATGGAATTTTAAAGGTTCCGGAATCCTATCTTGGTCAATTGGAGGAAGATGAATTTTATTTTCACGAAATTATCGGCTGCTTGGTTGCGACTACCAAGGGTGAAGAAATTGGCAAAGTCACTGAAATCCTTACCCCGGGTGCTAACGATGTTTGGGTAATAAAAGGCAAGGGCGGTAAGGAGACATTAATTCCCTATATCCATGATGTAGTAAAGAAAGTAGATGTAAAAGAGAAGGTCATTTTAATCGAACCGATGGAAGGGTTACTTTCATGATGAAAATCGACATCCTTACTCTTTTTCCGGAAATGTTTACAGGAGTATTGGGACAATCCATATTACACAAGGCTGCTGAAAAATCTGCGGTTAAATATAATGTTGTGAACTTCCGTGAATATGCCGATAACAAACATAATACTGTGGATGACTATCCGTATGGCGGAGGTGCAGGGATGGTACTTAAACCGCAGCCAATTTTTGATGCTGTGGCGGACCTAAAAGAAAAAGCTGCCAGCCCAAATACGAGAGTAATTTTACTCTGCCCTCAGGGGTCACGGTATGACCAGAGAAAAGCGGAAGAATTGGCTCGCGAGGACCATTTAATTTTTATTTGCGGACATTATGAGGGGTACGATGAAAGAATACGCGAAAATATTGTCACAGATGAAATTTCGATCGGAGATTATGTTTTAACGGGCGGGGAACTCGGTGCAATGGTTGTGATTGATAGTGTTGTCCGCCTATTACCGGAAGTGCTGGGAAATGAAGAGTCTCATATGAAAGACTCGTTTAGCACCGGACTTTTGGAACACCCGCATTATACACGTCCGGCTGATTTTCGCGGTTTAAAGGTTCCGGAAGTTTTATTGTCCGGAAATCATAAATTAATAGAGGAATGGCGAAATAAAGAGGCTTTAAGACGAACGCTGTTACGGAGGCCGGATTTATTAGAAAAGATAGATTTGACCGATGAGCAGGAAAAATGGCTACAAGAGGTAAAAAAAGAATCCAAGTAGTTATTGCACAGTGTTGCTGTTTATGTTATGATACTATTTGTGACTTGGGCTGTTGTTTAACAGTTTGGTCTTATAACGATGTTCCGCTGCAAGTAATAGCTAAATAGCTATGCAAGAGCATCTGTTGGAAGGAGTTGAATACGATGCATAAATTAATCGAAGAAATCACAAAAGAACAACTTCGCTCTGATCTTCCTGCGTTCCGTCCCGGGGATACTGTACGTGTACACGTAAAAGTTATCGAGGGTACTCGTGAGCGTATTCAGTTATTTGAAGGTGTTGTGATTAAGCGTCGTGGTGGTGGAATTAGCGAAACTTTTACAGTTCGTAAAGTTTCTTACGGAGTAGGCGTTGAGCGTACTTTCCCTGTACACACACCAAAAATTGCGAAGCTAGAAGTTATTCGCCGCGGTAAAGTTCGCCGTGCTAAACTTTATTACTTACGTAAACTTCGCGGTAAAAAAGCAAGAATTAAAGAAATTCGCTAATATGAAAAAAAAGAGCTTGCTCTGCAAGCTCTTTTTTCTATCGATTTATGATTAGGCACTTCCGCGTTAAAATATTAAAGTTTCATTAAAAAATTATGTCCCATCGTGTTAAATCTCTTGAAGTTATGTAAAATATGCTTTATAAACTTATTTTTTTGCAAAAGATTGGTGGGAATTTAATGTCAAAAAAGAAAAATGAACTATGGGAATGGACAAAGGCGCTTCTAATAGCTGTTATCTTAGCGGCAGTTATTCGTTATTTTTTATTTGCCCCGATTGTAGTGGATGGATTGTCGATGATGCCAACACTGAAGGATCAGGACAGAATGATTGTAAATAAGTTTAGCTATAAAGTAGGGGAGCCGCATCGGTTTGATATCATTGTCTTCCATGCTCCTGAGCATAAAGATTACATAAAACGCGTAATTGGACTTCCGGGCGACCGGATTGAATATAAAAATGATACCCTATACGTGAATGGGAAAGCGTATAAAGAACCGTATTTAGATAAATATAAAAAACAAGTTACAGATGGACCATTAACAGAGTCATTTAAACTCGAAGAAACGGCTGTAGGTCAAAAGACCGTTCCAAAGGGCGAATTGTTTGTAATGGGAGATAATCGGCGTTTCAGTAAGGACAGCCGACATATTGGTGCAGTCCCTCTAAGTAAAGTAATCGGCAAGACAAGCATAGTTTATTGGCCGTTAAAAGATGCACATATTATTAAAGTAAAATAGAAATCTGAGAGGTGGTGGCTAATTTGACGATCCAATGGTTTCCCGGCCATATGGCCAAGGCTCGCAGAGAGGTCACGGAGAAATTAAAGCTGGTTGATATCATTTTTGAATTAGTGGACGCGAGAATCCCTTACTCTTCCAGGAATCCAATGATCGACGAAATCATTCAGCATAAACCAAGACTTGTTTTATTGAATAAAGCAGATATGGCGGATAAAGAGGCAACAAAGGAATGGATTGCCTTTTTTGCAGAAAAGGGAATCCGTGCAATTGCCATTAATTCACAAGCAGGAGTAGGAATGAGGGAAATTGCTCAGGCGGCCCAAGAAATCCTAAAAGAGAAGTTTGCACGCTTAAAAGCAAAGGGTGTAAAACCCAGGGCGATTCGGGCGATGATTGTCGGAATTCCAAATGCAGGGAAATCTACTCTAATTAATAGGCTGGCAAAAAAAAATATTGCAAAAACCGGCAACACACCGGGTGTAACAAAATCCCAGCAATGGATTAAAGTCGGTAAAGAAATGGAATTACTGGATACACCGGGGATATTATGGCCTAAATTCGAAGACCAAGAGGTCGGAATGAAGCTAGCTATTACAGGAGCGATTAAGGATACCCTGTTAAACCTACAGGAGCTGACAATCTATTCGATTAGGTTTCTGGAAAAAGCCTACCCTGACCGCTTAAAAGAGCGGTATCAGCTTGATGAAGTCCCTGCTGACGTGGTGGAGTTGTTTGACCATATCGGGAAATTAAGAGGCTGTTTAATGGGCGGCGGCTTAGTTGATTACGATAAAGTAGCTGAGCTCGTAATTCGTGAGATTAGATCAGAAAAATTTGGCCCTCTGACGTTTGAGCGGCCAAAGGATTTCTTCGTTGAGAAGGAATCTAACTAAATCAGGCTCTCCCTAGGGGGAGCTTTATTTTTTGGCTGTGTTAAAGGACAATGGTGATATATTGTACGGCGTTGATTGGAGCGGAAGGCACGTAGACTTTTTGAAAATGCTAACGCATTTTCTTCGTGCGTGGGCGGATTCAAGAAAGCAATTCAGTGTCCTGTTGGGAGTACGGGACAGGGGAGACCCGCAGGAGCGAAGCGACGAGGATGCTCCCCGAACCGCTTGTGCTTGGAGCGGAAATCAACAACCAAGTTTAACAGAGCCTATTTTTTAGGAAAAACAGGTGAACGATATGAAAAGACTATCCATTGCTGAAATTGAAGCGCATTTAATGACCATCGAAGATGACTCAAATCCATTCCTTCTTGAGCTTGAAAGTGATGAACGTAAGGGAGTTCAAACCGCTATTGGCCGATGGAAAAAAAGACTGGAACAGAAGCAAGTTCTTCAAGCGAAATTTTTTGAAATGAATCATTATGAACGAAAATACAGGGCGGAAGGTTTTCAGCTTATTGCTGGTGTGGATGAAGTCGGAAGGGGGCCGCTGGCTGGTCCGGTTGCGTGTGCCGCTGTAATTTTACCGGAAGACTTTTACTTGCCGGGAATTGATGATTCCAAGAAACTAACCGAAAAAAAGCGGGAGGAATATGACGCTATTATTCGGAAAGAAGCTATTGCTCTAAGTATCGCTATGGTACATGCTGATGAGATTGATAAAATAAATATTTATGAGGCAACAAAAAAAGCAATGAAATCTGCCATTGTTTCTTTGGAGCCTAAACCGGACTTCTTGCTAATTGATGCGATGAAACTCGACACTCCTTTTCCTGCTGACTCAATTATCAAAGGGGATGCCAATAGTGTCACCATTGCGGCTGCCTCCATCATTGCCAAGGTGGCTAGAGACAAGATGATGAAAGAATTATCGAATGAATATCCGAAATATGGTTTTCAACATAACATGGGCTATGGGACAAAAGAGCATCTTTTAGCTATAGAGAAATATGGGATAACCCCTTACCACCGAAAAAGTTTTGCGCCAATTAAAGATTCTATTGCAAAATATTGATGGCAATACATAAAAAGGTATAAAGGGTATATGCTATTAAACAGGCTTAGGCCTGTTTTTTAATTATGGTAAAAAAATAATTGTCTGCCATATTTGGAAGGATTTATATGATGAAAATGGCTAAATAAGTATTTGTCTTACTTATATTTTTAAGATGAATATAATTTTTATGTATTATGGTGGACAAGGTATGTGACATTATATACAATGTAAACGGAGTCAATTTTTTGAAGAGTTTGATAGGAGGATGGGAAATGAATATCCATGAGTATCAGGGGAAAGAAATCCTCAGAAAATATGGGGTAGCAGTTCCAAATGGTAAAGTGGCATTCACAGTTGAAGAAGCGGTGGAAGCTGCAAAAGAACTAGGCACACAAGTATGTGTGGTAAAAGCGCAAATCCATGCTGGCGGACGGGGTAAAGCTGGCGGTGTTAAAGTGGCAAAAAACCTTGATGAAGTTCGTACATATGCAAACGAAATTCTTGGTAAAACCTTAGTTACACACCAAACTGGCCCAGAAGGCAAGGAAGTAAAACGCTTGCTTATCGAAGAAGGCTGCGACATTAAAAAAGAATACTATGTTGGTTTAGTATTAGACCGTGCAACTTCCCGTGTTGTCTTAATGGCATCTGAAGAAGGCGGAACAGAAATTGAAGAGGTTGCAGAAAAAACTCCTGAGAAAATTTTTAAAGAAGTAATCGACCCGGTAATTGGATTAATGCCTTTCCAAGCACGCCGTATCGCATTCAATATCAATATTCCAAAAGAATTAGTCAATCAAGCTGTAAAGTTTATGACAGGTCTTTACAATGCTTTTGTTGAAAAGGATTGCTCGATTGCTGAAATCAATCCGTTAGTCGTAACAGGTGACGGAAAAGTTATGGCGCTAGATGCTAAATTAAACTTCGACTCTAATGCACTATACCGCCAGAAAGATGTTTTAGAATATCGTGACCTTGAAGAGGAAGATCCAAAAGAAATCGAAGCTTCTAAATATGATTTAAGCTATATTGCTCTTGATGGAAACATCGGCTGTATGGTTAACGGTGCTGGTCTTGCAATGGCAACAATGGATATCGTTAAGCATTATGGCGGAGATCCGGCTAACTTCCTTGATGTTGGCGGCGGTGCAACTGCTGAAAAGGTAACGGAAGCATTCAAAATTATCCTTTCTGATCCAAACGTAAAAGGTATTTTTGTTAATATCTTTGGTGGAATCATGAAGTGTGATGTTATTGCCGAGGGTGTTGTCGAGGCAGCTAAACAAGTTGGACTTTCTATTCCGCTAGTTGTTCGCTTAGAGGGAACAAATGTTGAGTTAGGTAAGAAAATCCTTGCTGAGTCTGGCCTTAACATTACTGCTGCTGAATCCATGGCAGATGGAGCACAAAAAATCGTTTCATTAGTGAAATAGGATCTTAAGAAAGGGGAATTAACGTGAGCGTTTTTATTAATAAAGATACCAAAGTAATTGTTCAAGGGATTACAGGTGGAACTGCCCGCTTCCACACAAAACAAATGCTTGAATATGGTACAAAAATCGTTGGGGGTACCTCTCCTGGTAAAGGTGGACAAGAGGTAGAAGGAGTACCTGTTTTTAATACAGTAAAAGAAGCTGTGGAAGCTACTGGTGCTACTGCTTCTGTAATTTACGTTCCTGCGCCATTTGCCGCAGATTCCATTATTGAGGCTGTTGATGCCGAATTGGATCTTGCAATTTGTATTACTGAACATATTCCAGTACTGGATATGGTAAAAGTTAAACGTTACATGGAAGGCAAGAAAACCCGCTTGGTTGGACCTAACTGTCCTGGTGTTATTACTGCTGATGAGTGTAAAATTGGAATCATGCCTGGATACATTCATACAAAAGGCCATGTTGGTGTTGTTTCCCGCTCCGGAACATTAACATACGAAGCGGTTCATCAATTAACACAAGCAGGTATCGGTCAAACAACAGCAGTTGGTATTGGTGGAGATCCTGTAAATGGAACAAACTTTATCGATGTATTAAAAGCATTTAATGAAGACCCTGAAACTTATGCTGTGATCATGATTGGTGAAATCGGCGGTACAGCAGAAGAAGAAGCTGCTCAATGGGTAAAAGCAAACATGACAAAACCAGTTGTTGGCTTCATCGGCGGCCGTACTGCACCTCCAGGAAAGCGTATGGGCCATGCTGGCGCCATCATTTCAGGCGGTAAAGGTACTGCTGATGAAAAAATCCGTGTCATGAACGAATGCGGCATCAAAGTTGCTGACACTCCATCCGTAATGGGTGAAACATTAATCGAAGCATTAAAAGAACAAGGTTTATACGAAAAGTGCAAAACGCATTAAACTAGAAAAGCGGAAGCGACCTCGAGGAGCGAGTCGCTGGAGCTAGACACTAGTTAAAGCATAAGAAGTCATCAAAGACCAACAGATAGTCCCTCGT
The DNA here is from genome assembly GCF_030938565.1 of Bacillus salipaludis. GTDB lineage: Bacteria > Bacillota > Bacilli > Bacillales > Cytobacillaceae > Neobacillus > Neobacillus salipaludis_A. The sequence continues at coordinate 2,296,719 of NZ_JAVGVR010000001.1, forward strand.
ATCTTGAGGGGCTATTTCTACTGTTTTAAAAATTCTATAGGGAGGGTCCTATTTTGGACGATTTTAAAGAAAAATTAATCCACTTGCTCCATTACCCCAATATTTCCTGGAATGCCGTATATCAAATGTTAAAAAAAGATCCCGCACTTCATTCACTTTATCACCTGCATACACAATTACTTCAACAAAAGTCTTCATTTCCACCCTTAAATACCTTTCAAGATACAGGTCAAACTTCCTTTCTAACTTTCCAATCTGACATCATTCATGAACAAATCCGCCAATATAAAACAAATGAAATTATTGTTATTTCGATTTTTGACAAAGAATATCCAGCTGTATTAAAGGAAATTTATCAGCCTCCTTGGGCATTATTTGCAAAAGGAGATATATCGTTGTTGGATAAGGAGCCAAAGCTTGCTGTGGTAGGCTCTAGACAGGCTACACTTTACGGAAAAAATGCAATCAGGCTTATATTTCCAAAATTAATCGATGACGGGGTACTCATTGTCAGTGGTCTTGCCAAAGGAATAGATGCACTGGCCCACGATACTGCTATTAAAAATGGTGGAAAGACAATTGGTGTGATTGCAGGAGGAATATATCATATCTATCCTAAGGAAAATATGAACCTGGCATTAGAAATGATGAAAAATCAATTGATTATTTCAGAATATCCACCGGATACGAAGCCGCTCAAATGGCATTTTCCGGCACGGAATCGAATCATCAGCGGTCTTTCAAAGGGCACCCTTATAATAGAAGCTAAACGTAAAAGCGGGTCGCTTATTACGGCAAATTACGCAGTAAACGAGGGGCGGGAGGTGTTTTCACTTCCGGGAAGCATATTTAATCCCTTTTCAAGTGGGACGAACGATTTAATCCAACAAGGGGCAAAGCTAGTAACGAGTGCAGAGGATATCTTAGAAGAACTGAAATCATGAATCATATTTTACAAAAATTATGCAAATAATGAATAAAAAATAAAAAATATAGAAGGTTTTTTCGCATTTTTTGGAGAAATAAGCTTAAATAACTTGAAATTATTTCTAATCTGTTATACATTTTCCAACAGATGATTCGATTGGAAAAAGAGGCCGTTTCATGTGAAAACGGTTTCTTCACATGACATGTTCATTGACAAGAACAAGGAATATGTTCAATAATAATGGATATTTTGATATTTAATTTTCTTTTTAAGCATATTTTGAATATCAAGGAATAATATTGTCGATAAATCGAAAACTTTGGGATAAGTCATTTTTGTAAAGTATTTTTCCAGTCCATATTTTTTAATATTGGAATAAAAGGAAAGCTTGTCAAATTGTAAGCATCTTAGAAACAGGCTAAAGCCCGCTTCAAGGCGCTTCCACATTTCTTCTATCCCTCTTAAGGAGGATTACCTAAATGTCTGAGTATCTTGTAATCGTAGAATCGCCAGCAAAAGCGAAAACGATTGAACGGTATCTAGGAAATAAATATAAAGTTAAAGCATCAATGGGGCATGTCCGCGACCTTCCAAGGAGCCAAATGGGTGTAGAAGTTGAAAAAAGCTTTGAGCCGAAATATATTACAATTCGGGGAAAAGGTCCTGTTCTCAAGGAATTAAAGACAGCTGCTAAAAAGGCAAAAAAAATCTTTCTGGCAGCTGACCCGGATCGTGAAGGGGAAGCCATTGCCTGGCATCTTGCCCATAGCTTGGACGTTGATATTCATTCTGACTGTCGAGTTGTCTTCAATGAGATTACAAAGGATGCAATAAAGGAATCCTTTAAGCATCCGCGGCCAATCAATATGGATCTTGTTGATGCCCAGCAGGCGAGAAGAATTCTAGATCGTTTAGTTGGTTATAATATCAGCCCGCTACTATGGAAAAAAATCAAAAAAGGATTAAGCGCAGGCCGGGTTCAATCGGTTTCCGTACGTTTAATTATTGATAGGGAAAAAGAAATTCAAGCTTTCATTCCGGAGGAATACTGGACCATTGAAGGTGAAGCAGTAAAAGGAAAAAGCCAATTTCGTGCGGCATTCCATTCAATCTTGGGTAAAGAAAAAATTGAACTACATTCGGAAGAGGATGTTCAAAATGTCTTGAAACAAATGGAAGGCAATCAATTTACGGTAACGGCTGTTACTAAGAAAGAACGGAAAAGAAATCCGGCTCCGCCTTTTATCACTTCGACCCTCCAGCAGGAGGCGGCTCGGAAGCTTAATTTTCGGGCAAAGAAAACTATGATGTTAGCCCAGCAGCTATATGAAGGAATTGAGCTTGGTAAGGAAGGTACCGTTGGTTTGATTACATATATGAGAACCGACTCAACCCGCATTTCAGATGTTGCCCAAGGAGAGGCGGCTAAATATATTCAAGATGAATATGGTGAACAATACCTAAAAGAAGAACAAAGAAAAGAGAAAAAACAATCAGGTGCACAGGATGCTCACGAAGCAATTCGTCCAACGAGTACTTTTAGAGATCCTAACAGTTTAAAAGAATTCTTATCTAGGGACCAATTGCGTCTATATAAATTAATTTGGGAACGCTTTTTAGCAAGCCAAATGGCCCAGGCTGTTATGGACACAATGAGTGTGGATTTACAAAATGGAAATGTTATTTTCCGAGCGACAGGGTCAAAGATAAAATTTCCCGGGTTTATGAAGGTGTATGTTGAGGGAAGCGACGATCAAGTGGAAGAAAGGGATAATATGCTTCCTGATTTAAAAGTAGGAGATGAAGTGTTTCAAAAGGATATTGAGCCGAAGCAACACTTCACACAACCTCCGCCTAGATATACGGAGGCAAGACTCGTTAAAACGCTTGAAGAATTGGGAATTGGCCGTCCTTCTACCTATGCACCAACCTTGGATACGATTCAAAAAAGGGGATATGTTGCCCTTGATAATAAACGGTTCATTCCGACTGAACTGGGGGAAATTATTAATGAAGCGATTCAGGAATTTTTCCCTGATATTCTCGACGTTGAATTTACAGCCAGGATGGAGAAGGGATTAGATTATATTGAAGACGGCAAAATCCGCTGGGTGGAAATCATCGATGAATTTTACAAGGACTTTAAGGTTGATTTAGAGAAAGCTGAAAAGGAAATGGAATCAGTTGAAATAAAGGATGAGCCTGCAGGTGAGGATTGCGAAAACTGTGGAAGCCCGATGGTATTTAAAATGGGACGCTACGGAAAATTTATGGCCTGCAGCAATTTCCCCGATTGCCGTAATACAAAACCAATTGTGAAAGAAATCGGGGTTACTTGCCCGAATTGTAAAGAAGGCAATATCATTGAGAGAAAAAGTAAGAAAAAACGCCTTTTCTATGGATGCGACCGCTTCCCTGAATGTGATTTTATTTCATGGGATAAACCGCTGCCAAGAAACTGTCCAAAATGCGAAACGTATCTGGTTGAGAAGAAATTAAAAAAAGGTGTTCAAGTACAATGTCCGAATTGCGATTACAAGGAAGAGCAGCAAAGCTAAGAGTGGGCGGATGCCTACTCTTTTTTTCTTCGTTTTAAAAATATTTTAAACCAAAAAACTTTTTTGTTTTTGAAACGTATAGTAAAATGCAAGATGGACTAAATTGAGGGAAAAGTATACTATAGATGTTTGGTTACATAATTAAGAAAGTGGTCTAGGAGGACATTCATGAAAGAAATGACAGTTAATGTTATTGGAGCAGGACTTGCGGGCAGTGAAGCAGCCTGGCAAATTGCAAAACGTGGGATTAAAGTTCACCTTTATGAAATGCGACCTGTTAAGCAAACTCCTGCTCATCATACAGATAAATTTGCAGAATTAGTCTGCAGTAATTCTTTAAGAGCAAACACGTTAACGAATGCTGTTGGTGTGTTAAAAGAAGAAATGCGAAAGCTAGATTCCGTCATTATCGCGGCAGCGGATGCCTGCTCAGTTCCTGCCGGTGGTGCTTTAGCAGTTGATCGGCATGAATTTGCGGCAAAAGTAACAAACTTGGTTAAAAATCATGAAAATGTCACGGTCATTAATGAGGAAGTAACTAAAATTCCTGAAGGACCGACAGTTATTGCAACAGGGCCGCTGACAAGTCCTGAACTTTCAGCGCAGCTAAAGAATTTAACAGGGGAAGAATATCTTTATTTCTATGATGCTGCAGCACCAATTATTGAAAAAGAAAGTATTGATATGGATAAGGTATATTTAAAATCCCGTTACGATAAGGGAGAAGCAGCATATTTAAATTGTCCGATGACAGAGGAAGAATTTAACCGATTCTATGAAGCGTTAATTTCAGCTGAAACCGTTCCATTAAAAGAATTTGAAAAGGAAATTTTCTTCGAAGGCTGTATGCCAATTGAAGTAATGGCGGCTAGGGGAAAGAAGACGATGCTCTTTGGCCCTTTAAAGCCGGTTGGTTTAGAAGACCCGAAAACAGGGAAAAGACCTTTTGCAGTTATTCAGCTAAGGCAGGATGATGCGGCAGGAACATTATTTAATATTGTTGGGTTTCAAACTCATTTAAAATGGGGTGCACAAAAAGAGGTGCTCAGCCTTATACCGGGGCTTGAAAATGCTGAGATTATTCGTTATGGCGTTATGCACCGGAATACATTTATTAATTCCCCTAAGGTTTTGAGAGCAACCTATCAATTCCGTGAGCGGGAGGATTTATTTTTTGCAGGGCAAATGACCGGAGTAGAAGGATATGTAGAATCAGCAGCTAGCGGATTAATTGCCGGAATTAACGCATCCCGTTTAGTTGAAGGAAAAGAAACGGTGGAGTTTCCCGATGAAACTGCAATTGGAAGTATGGCACACTATATTACCACCACGAATGCGAAAAATTTCCAACCGATGAATGCAAATTTTGGACTTTTTCCTGAATTACCAGTCAAAATTAAGGGGAAACAAGAAAGAAATTTACAGCATGCAAATAGAGCGTTAGAAACAATTCAGAACTTTATGAAAGTTTTGTAAAATTACTTGCATGGGCTATGGAAGTATGTTACGATTTAGTAGGCCTTGCTTGCTGGAAGCATGATAAATGTGAATGTTTTATTAACATTCTATCTCGATTATTTACAAATAGAGAAGAATTACTCAAAATATAGAATTGAACATTTTCAACATGATTTTAGTACATTTATTGTTCACGTTTGAACAAGGAGTTCACGATGCTTTTTTCATTCTTGGGTTAATCGGAAAATAGAAAACTCCAAAAGAGGAGGGTTTTAATTAATGGAGCAATTTCATGCTACTACGATTTTTGCGGTTCACCATAAAGGTGAATGTTCGATGTCAGGTGATGGGCAAGTCACATTTGGAAATGCGGTTGTAATGAAGCACACAGCAAGAAAAGTCAGAAAGATTTTTAATGGTAGAGTATTAGCCGGTTTTGCTGGATCCGTTGCGGATGCTTTTACATTGTTTGAGTTATTTGAAGGTAAACTTGAAGAGTATAATGGAAACCTTCAAAGAGCGGCAGTGGAACTTGCTAAGGAATGGCGCAGCGATAAAATGCTGCGAAAGCTTGAAGCGATGCTGATTGTTATGAATCGAGAGAGTTTGCTTCTTGTTTCCGGAACAGGAGAAGTCATAGAGCCTGATGATGGTATACTTGCGATTGGTTCCGGTGGCAATTATGCCTTAGCTGCAGGCCGCTCTTTAAAGAAATACGCAGGGGATCATTTATCTGCAAAAGAAATTGCCAAAGCTTCTTTAGAAATAGCTGCTGAAATATGTGTGTATACGAATCACAATATTATTGTTGAAGAGCTATAATGGGAAGGGAGTCCTGATCAATGGGAAAAACAACAAATTTAACCCCGCGCCAAATCGTAGAGAGACTTGACCAATATATTATTGGGCAGAAGGATGCGAAGAAAGCTGTAGCTGTTGCACTTAGGAATCGATATAGAAGAGGTTTGTTAACCGAAAAATTACGGGATGAAATTATTCCGAAAAATATTCTAATGATTGGACCCACTGGTGTTGGTAAAACAGAAATAGCCCGCAGGATTGCTAAGCTAGTCGGGGCTCCTTTTGTTAAGGTTGAGGCAACCAAATTCACTGAGGTGGGCTATGTTGGCCGTGATGTAGAGTCAATGGTCCGCGACTTAGTGGAAACTTCTGTTCGGTTGGTGAAAGAAGAAAGAATGCTTAATGTTAAGGAACGGGCAGAGGAAAATGCAAACAGCAGACTTGTAGACCTGCTGGTACCTTCAGCAAAGAAGGCAACCGGTTATAAAAATCCACTTGAAATGTTATTTGGCGGTGGAAACTCTCAAAGTGAACATGAATCATTGCAAACCGATGATTATTCGATTAACGAAAAGCGAAAAATTGTTAAGGAAAAGCTAGCATTAGGTCAACTAGAGGATGAAATTGTTTCTGTTGAAGTGGAAGAGCAGGCCCCATCCATGTTTGATATGCTTCAAGGCTCCGGTATTGAACAAATGGGCATGAATATGCAGGATGCCTTGAGCAGTTTTATGCCAAAGAAACGGAAAAAAAGAAAATTAACCGTCCGAGAAGCTAGAAAAGTATTAACGAGTGAAGAAGCCCAAAAGTTAATTGATATGGATGAAGTAACCTCAGAAGCGGTTTACAGAGCAGAACAAAATGGCATCATTTTTATTGACGAAATCGATAAAATTGCAAGCAAGAATTCGGGTGGATCATCAGCAGATGTTTCTCGTGAAGGGGTTCAAAGGGATATTTTACCTGTTGTCGAGGGGTCAACGGTGGTAACCAAATATGGTTCGGTTAAAACGGATCATGTCTTGTTTATTGCAGCCGGAGCCTTCCATATGGCAAAGCCTTCTGATTTAATTCCGGAATTACAAGGCCGATTCCCAATTCGGGTTGAATTAACAAAATTAAATGTAGAAGATTTCTTCAGGATTCTTATTGAGCCTGATAATGCCCTTATCAAACAATATCAAGCATTATTGGAAACTGAAGGTATACAAATTGAATTTTCTGACGATGCTATTCGTAGAATCGCTGAAGTTGCTTTTGACGTGAATCAAAATACGGATAATATTGGAGCAAGACGTCTCCACACCATATTAGAAAAACTTTTGGAGGATTTATCCTTCGAAGCACCTGATATTACAATGGAGAAAATTACGATTACGCCGCAATATGTCGACGACAAACTTGGAGCGATCTCAAAAAATAAGGACTTAAGTCAATTTATTCTTTAAAAGAGGGTGTTACCAGCCCTTTCTTATGGGGAAACATTAAAAACACCTAATATTCAAAAGATGATTGTCACATAAAATTTAATATTGGTTGCAGATCATTAGGAGGAAGAATTACATGGATTTACTTTCAAAAACTAGAAAAATTAATGCGTTATTACAAAAGGCTGCAGGAAAGCCGGTAAACTTTAAAGAAATGGCTGAAACACTAAGTGAAGTGATTGAGTCAAATATTTATGTTGTTAGCCGTCGTGGTAAATTATTAGGTTTTGCAGTTAATCAGCATTTTGAAAATGAACGCATGTCAAAAATGTTGGAAGAGCGTCAATTCCCTGAAGAATATACGAAAGGTTTATTTAATATTCAAGAAACATCTCCAAACCTTGATGTTAATAGTGAATATACTGCCTTTCCAGTTGAAAACAAAGAACTTTTCCCTGAAGGCTTAACGACTGTTGTTCCGATTATTGGCGGCGGTGAACGGTTAGGAACATTAATCCTCGCAAGAGTACAGGAAAAATTCCTGGATGATGATTTAATTCTTGCGGAGTACGGTGCAACCGTAGTAGGTATGGAAATCCTTCGGGAAAAAGCAGAGGAAATTGAAGAAGAAGCTAGAAGTAAAGCAGTTGTACAAATGGCGATTAGTTCGCTGTCTTATAGTGAACTTGAAGCAATTGAACATATTTTTGAAGAATTAAACGGTCATGAAGGCTTATTAGTTGCATCAAAAATTGCCGATCGTGTTGGGATTACCCGCTCTGTTATTGTCAATGCATTAAGAAAGCTCGAAAGTGCAGGCGTAATCGAGTCTCGTTCCCTTGGCATGAAAGGAACGTACATTAAAGTCTTAAACGACAAGTTCTTAGTTGAGCTTGATAAATTAAGATCTAATTAATAAAAAGTAAACCTAAAAAGGAGAATCCCCTATTTCAAAAAATAGGGGATTCAATTTTTTGAAACTAGTTCTTGATTTGTGTTCTATATTTATGCTATATTATTTCATGGTGTTAATACACACGCTTGTTGATTTAAACAGACGGTGCTGTTAAACAAAACAGTTTTTGTTTAAAGATGAGATAAGCGGAGGAAAACAAACCATTAGGAGGAAAAAACATGTCAGTCATTTCTATGAAACAATTGCTTGAAGCTGGTGTACATTTTGGACACCAAACTCGCCGTTGGAACCCAAAAATGAAGAAATATATCTTCACTGAGCGTAACGGTATCTATATCATCGACCTTCAAAAAACAGTTAAGAAGGTAGAAGAAGCTTATAACTGGGTAAAAGAACTTGCTGGTAACGGCGGAACAGTTCTTTTCGTTGGTACTAAAAAACAAGCTCAAGATTCTGTTAAAGAAGAAGCAGCTCGTTCAGGTCAGTACTATGTGAACCAACGCTGGTTAGGTGGTACATTAACAAACTTCGAAACAATCCAAAAGCGTATTGGCCGCTTAAAAGATATTGAAAGAATGTCAGAAGACGGTACTTTCGATGTTTTACCTAAAAAAGAAGTTGTTCAATTAAAGAAAGAACAAGAACGTCTTGAAAAATTCCTAGGCGGAATCAAAGATATGAAACAGCTTCCAGATGCATTATTCATCATTGACCCTCGTAAAGAGCGTATCGCAGTTGCAGAAGCTAAGAAATTAAACATCCCTATCGTAGGTATTGTTGATACAAACTGTGATCCGGATGAAATCGATGTAGTTATTCCTGCGAACGACGATGCAATCCGTGCAGTTAAATTATTAACTGGCAAAATGGCGGATGCAATCCTTGAAGCAAAACAAGGTGAAGAAGTAGCAGTAGAAGCTTAATTCTATAGTGCCAACGAACAAAAAGGTGATAAGAGGGAGACCCTTTATCACCTTTTTTTAAAGAAAATTCAATGCTAGGCTGGTCCCTTGGGTAACAAACAAAGGTGTAGTTTAAAAGGCAAGAAGGTTTATCTTAGGTTTGATTGGCTAAGATATGAATACATAGTATATAAGGAGGAAATACATTATGGCAGTAACGGCTCAAATGGTTAAGGAACTTCGTGAAAAAACAGGCGCAGGAATGATGGATTGTAAAAAAGCTTTAACAGAAACAAATGGTGATATGGAAAAAGCAATTGATTACCTTCGTGAAAAAGGAATTGCAAAAGCTGCAAAGAAAGCAGATCGTATTGCTGCTGAAGGAACAACTTACGTTTTAACAGAAGGAAACGAAGCAGTTATCCTAGAAGTGAACTCAGAAACTGACTTCGTTGCAAAAAACGAAGGTTTCCAAACACTTGTTAAGGAACTTGCTGAACACCTTCTAAAAAATAAACCAGCAACAGTAGAAGAAGCTTCTGAGCAAAAAATGGAAAATGGTGCAACAGTTTCTGAATATATCAATGCTGCAATTGCTAAAATTGGTGAAAAGCTTTCCCTTCGCCGCTTTGTAATTGTATCTAAATCTGATAATGATGCATTCGGTGCATACCTTCACATGGGTGGTCGTATCGGTGTTTTATCTGTACTTGAAGGCACTCCTGATGCAAGTGCAGCAAAAGATGTTTCCATGCATATCGCTGCGTTAAATCCAAAATATGTTTCTCGTGATCAAGTCTCACAAGAAGAAGTTGAGCGTGAGCGCGAAATCTTAACACAACAAGCTCTTAACGAGGGTAAGCCGGAAAATATCGTTGCAAAAATGGTTGAAGGCCGCCTAGGAAAATATTTTGAAGATGTTTGTGTTCTTGACCAAACATTCGTTAAAAACCCTGATCAAAAAGTACGCCAATTCGTTGAATCAAAAGGTGCTACTGTTCGTGAATTCATTCGCTATGAAGTAGGCGAAGGCATCGAAAAACGTGAAGATAACTTTGCAGAAGAAGTTATGAACCAAGTAAATAAAAAATAATTTAAATAGGGAGCACATTGTGTTCCCTATTTTTGAAGCATGAAGAAATTAAATGGTAATACATCATCAAAAATTCGGAGGTTTATATGGGTAGTCCTAAGTACAAACGCGTCGTTTTAAAATTAAGCGGGGAAGCACTTGCGGGAGAGTCGAGCTTTGGAATTAAACCTTCTGTGATTAAATCCATTGCTGCTCAAGTAAAAGAGATTGCTGAACTTGGAGTTGAAGTAGCTGTTGTTGTTGGCGGCGGCAATATTTGGCGCGGGAAAATCGGCAGTGAGATGGGAATGGACCGGGCAACGGCTGATTATATGGGAATGTTGGCGACGGTAATGAATTCCTTAGCACTTCAAGATAGCTTAGAGCATTTAGGGATTGAATCACGTGTGCAAACTTCAATTGAAATGCGTCAGGTTGCAGAACCCTATATAAGACGTCGTGCAATAAGACATCTAGAAAAGAAACGTGTAGTAATTTTTGCAGCAGGTACTGGAAATCCATATTTCTCAACGGATACAACTGCAGCACTCAGGGCAGCAGAAATTGATGCAGAAGTAATTTTAATGGCAAAAAATAATGTGGATGGGGTATATTCTGCAGACCCTCGTTTAGATAAAAATGCAACTAAATATGAGGAGCTTTCTTATCTTGATGTAATCAAAGAAGGATTGGCCGTAATGGATTCCACTGCTTCTTCTTTATGTATGGATAATGATATTCCGCTTATTGTTTTCTCAATTATGGAACAAGGAAATATTAAACGCGCTGTAATGGGTGAAAAAATTGGAACAATTGTTAGGGGGAAAAACTAATGCCAAAACAAGTCATCTCCACCGCAAAAGATAAAATGTCAAAAGGGATTCAAGCATTTACACGTGAGCTTGCAAGCATTCGTGCCGGTAGAGCAAGTGCATCCCTATTAGACCGGATTACTGTTGATTATTACGGAGCACCAACTCCAGTAAACCAGGTTGCTGGAATTACAACACCTGAGGCAAGACTTCTGGTTATTCAGCCGTATGACAAATCCATTCTTGGTGATATCGAGAAGGCGATTCTAAAATCCGATTTAGGTTTGAATCCATCAAATGATGGGATGCTCATCCGGATTGCGATTCCACAACTGACGGAAGAACGCCGTAAAGAACTTGTTAAATTAGTAAAAAAAGAATCAGAAGAAGCAAAAGTAGCGATTCGAAATGTACGTCGTGATGCAAATGAAGACTTGAAAAAGTTAGAGAAAAAAGGCGATATTACTGAAGATGATCTTCGTGGTTATTCTGATGATATTCAAAAATTGACAGATGAAAATATCAGTAAAATTGATCAAATTACAAAAGACAAAGAGAAAGAAATTATGGAAGTATAACAAATTTACTTGGCAGGGCGACCCTCTATTTTAGGGGGTTTTTTCACTATTTGAGCTAAGATTCTTTTTTGAGATTTATCAAAATAAGTTTTCTGAATATTATTCTTAATTCCTTATATTTTACATAAGTTAGTTATTAGAAGATATCTTCATGTTTTTTTGGTATGATAAAAACATGCTAAAATGATCATTCATAGGATTTATTATTGGTTCGATTAGAGAAAAATCTATTATCGGAGTATATGATTAACTTAATTTGGAGGAGCATTGTCATGTTTAATAAAATAAGGCTTTGGAAGAATCAAAATAACTCTTCCACACTCCGAGAAAAAATAGAAGAGATAAAAAAATTACCGATTCCTGAGCATGTTGCGATTATTATGGACGGGAATGGAAGATGGGCAAAAAAAAGGGCATTACCACGAATAGCAGGACACCATGAAGGGATGAAGGTCGTTCGTAAAACTACACGTCTTGCCAATCAGCTTGGAATTAAAACCTTAACCTTATATGCCTTTTCAACTGAAAATTGGAAACGACCTAAAAACGAAGTGGAATATATCATGAAATTACCTGAGGAATTTCTAGGTGCGTTCCTTCCGGAATTAATTAAAGAAAATGTTCAAGTGAAAATGATGGGATACAAAGATAAACTCCCTGTACATACATTACACGCGATTGAAAAAGCTATTGAAGAAACAAAAAATAATAATGGACTAGTCTTAAACTTTGCGCTGAATTACGGAAGCAGGGCTGAAATCATTGATGCAGTCAAACAAGTCGTAAGTGATTGCAGAAGTGATATAATGAATGAAAATGATTTAAATGAAGAGGTTTTTTCCTCGTATTTGATGACAGCAAACATGACGGACCCTGATCTATTAATTCGAACAAGTGGTGAAATTCGCCTGAGCAACTTCATGCTTTGGCAATTGGCTTACACAGAATTCTGGTTTACTGAGGTTTTATGGCCGGACTTTGGTGAGGAGCATCTGCTTGAGGCGATTGAAACATTTCAAAATCGTCAGCGCCGGTTTGGAGGAATATAGTCCATAAAGGTGTGAAACTAATAGATGAAGCAAAGAATCATAACAGCAGTCGTGGCCGCCGCACTTTTTGTTCCGATTGTGTTTTATGGAGGACTCCCATTCGTCCTATTATCGTATTTCTTGGCAACTGTTGGCTTGTACGAGCTTTTAAAAATGAAAAACCTTTCTATTTTTACCGTACATGGCTTTTTGGCAACATTGTTTCTTTGGGTGATTATATTTCCAAAACAATATGACCACATCATGAATACTTTTTATTATACAAAAACAGAAGTGGCCATTGCTTTTGTGTTGTTGTTGTTGGCCTATACAGTTATAACGAAAAACCGATTTACTTTTGAAGATGGAGCTTTTTCCGTACTGTCTTCCGTTTATGTTGGAATGGGGTTCTATTTTTTCATGGAAGCTCGTGATGCCGGCCTTGTTTATATTTTTTATTCCTTGTTTATCATGTGGGCAACCGATTCTGGTGCATATTTCATCGGTAAAGCTGCCGGTAAGAACAAATTATGGCCGGAAATAAGTCCAAATAAAACCATAGAAGGTTCCCTTGGCGGTGTAGTATGTGCTCTTATTGTCGGCGTTTTATTTGCTTTATTTTCCGATTTTAATGCATCATTACTTGAAATATTAGGGATTACCATAGTGTTATCTGTTTTTGGACAAATCGGTGATTTGGTTGAATCGGCGTTTAAACGTCATTTTAATGTAAAGGATTCTGGGAAAATTTTACCTGGACACGGTGGGATTCTTGACCGATTTGACAGCCTATTGTTCGTATGGCCATTGTTGCATTTCTTCCACCTTTGGCCCAATTTATAAGTGGTTTATTTTTTGGGAGTTGAATATAGTTGAAAATAATTAGCCTACTGGGTGCCACAGGATCCATTGGAACCCAGACTCTAGATATTATTCGCGAGCATCCTGATACCTTTCAGCTAGGTGCAATGTCTGTTGGAAAGAATATTGACTTGGCAAGAAAGTTCATCTATGAGTTCAGGCCACAGCTTGTTTCAGTACAGGATTATCAAGACTGCGCAACCTTAAATACTGAGTTTCCAAATACAAAATTTACATTTGGGCACGAAGGTTTAATTGAGGTTGCTATTTATGAAAAAGCAGAAATTCTTGTAAATGCGGTGCTTGGGAGCGTTGGACTAAACCCGACATTACAAGCAATTGAAACCGGGAAGGTCATTGCAATTGCCAATAAGGAAACACTTGTTACAGCCGGACATCTTGTCATGGATGCTGTGAGAAAAAATAATGTTAGTCTACTTCCTGTCGACAGCGAACACTCTGCTATTTTTCAAGCGCTACAAGGAGAAAAGCATAAGAATATAGAAAGATTAATTTTAACAGCATCTGGCGGAAGTTTCCGTGACCGCTCGCGTGCGGAATTAGAAAATGTTACGGTTAAAGATGCTTTAAATCATCCAAACTGGTCAATGGGTGCAAAAATTACCATCGACTCGGCCACAATGATGAATAAAGGATTAGAAGTAATTGAGGCACACTGGCTTTTTGATATGCCATATGAGAAAATCGATGTCTTGCTTCACAAAGAGAGTATTATTCATTCAATGGTTGAATTTCATGATAGCAGCATAATCGCCCAGTTGGGAACTCCGGATATGAGGGTGCCTATCCAATATGCTCTTACCTATCCGGAACGCGCTCAGCTCCCGTCAGCAAAACGATTAGACTTAGCGCAAATTGGCAAACTGCATTTTCAGGAAATGGATCAAGATCGTTTCCGCTGTCTAAGGTTCGCCTATCATGCCGGAAAAGAGGGCGGAACAATGCCAACTGCTTTGAACGCTGCGAATGAAGTGGCTGTTGCAGCGTTTTTGGAAGGGAAAATTCGTTTCTTGCAAATTGAAGATTTGATTGAAAAAGCAATAAACGCTCATCAAACGATGGCACACCCAAGTTTAACTGATATCCAAGAGGTCGACAAAGAAACGAGACAATATGTACGTTCACTTCTATAAGGAAAGCTCGGAGCGCCAAAGGCGCTTTAGCTAGACAGTTATCGAAGTTAAAAGTTACTTCCTTATCCTGATAAAAGGTGGTTTTACTATTGACAACAGTTATAGCCTTTATTGTAATCTTTGGCGCACTTGTCTTTTTTCATGAATTGGGTCACTTAATTTTTGCAAAACGAGCAGGTATTCTTTGCCGGGAATTTGCAATTGGCTTCGGCCCAAAGGTTTTTTCACATAAAAAAGGAGAAACAACCTATACCATTCGCTTGCTTCCTATTGGAGGATTTGTTCGTATGGCAGGTGAGGATCCTGAAATGGTTGAAATCAAGCCTGGATACCGTATTGGCTTATTGTTTGATAAAGATGAAACAGTAAATAAAATTATTTTAAATAATAAAGAAAAGTATCCTGATTGCCGGATCATTGAAGTTGAATTTGCTGATATTGAAAAAGACCTTATCATCAAGGGGTATCCAGATGATGAGGATGACCAACTAAAGACTTTTGTGATTCATCCAAAAGCAATGATTGTAGAAAATGGAATCGAATCTCAAATTGCTCCACTTGATCGCCAATTTGGAGCAAAAACATTATGGCAAAGAACGATGGCTATTTTTGCAGGGCCAATGATGAATTTTGTTCTCGCTTTTATCATTTTTATTGTGATTGCCCTTTTGCAAGGGGTTCCTACTAATGATCCTAAATTAGGTGAAATTACTGCTGATGGGGCTGCAAAAGCTGCAGGGCTTCACAAGGGAGATGTAGTCCAAAGTATTAATGGTGCCGAGGTTACCAGCTGGGCTGATGTGGTAGAAATCATTCGAAATAGCCCGAATAAAAAATTAGATTTTACAATTACCCGAGATGGGAAAGATATGGATGTGCAAGTAACGCCAATTGAAAAAACGGTTGATGGAAAGAAAATGGGGTTAATCGGTGTATATAGCCCTGTTGAAAAATCACCTATTCAAGCTATTTCTGCCGGGGTTAAAGATACGTATACCTGGACAATGCAAATCATCGGGATGCTTGGAAAATTGGTTACAGGTCAATTCTCAATTAATATGCTTTCTGGTCCAGTAGGTATTTATCAAGCTACCGATACAGTTGCGAAATCAGGTATTTATTATCTAATGAAATGGGCAGGAATCTTAAGTATAAATTTAGGCATAATGAATTTACTGCCAATACCGGCACTTGACGGTGGAAGATTAATGTTTTTTGCAGTTGAAGCACTTAGAGGGAAACCAATCGACCGTCAAAAAGAAGGGATGGTTCACTTTATTGGGTTCGCTTTGCTAATGCTTTTAATGCTAGTTGTAACTTGGAATGATATCCAAAGATTTTTCTTATAAAGTATTCTAGGTACCTTTTAAGGGGTACCTTTCTTTTTTGATTAGGCTAGGCTTGTTAAGGACAATGTTGATTTTTGAACAACGTTGATTGGAGCGGAAATCCACAACCAAGGTTAACAAGTCTTTGACTAAAATTAGATGAAGTTTCCTGTCGAATAAAGACGAATCAACTTGGTTGATATGATATAATTATTTTTTGAATAGGCTGTGTTAAAGGACAATGTTGATTTTGAACAGCGTTGATTGGAGCGGAAGGCACGAAGACTCCTGTGGGAGTACGGGACAGGGGAGACCCCGCTGGAGCGAAGCGACGAGGAGGCTCCCCGAACCGCCCACGGAAAGCGAAGTGCCTGGAGCGGAAATCAACAACCAGGTTTAACAGAGCCTTTGAATAAAAGACAATAGAGATTAAAGATAGATGGGAGAGAGAATGATGAGCGAAAATGCCTTAGGCAGTAAAGAGCGATTCTTACTCTTGCTCCAGCAGCTGCAAATGCAAGAAGATGCTGTGGTAGCACAATTTCCAAATGCACAAATTGAAAAACTAATCGTCGAAAAAAAAGCCCGTAAGTGGCATTTTCAATTTCTATTAGAAAAAATCCTTCCCTACAATGTATATATCCGCTTTACGACCCAATTGGAAAGAACATTTTCAAATATTGCCCGTATTTCGTATGAGATAAATGTTACCGAGCAAACCTTTTCACCGGATTTATTATTAGAGTACTGGAACCATTGTATCCAGCAGATTGATGGCATTGCTCCGCCTTTATTAAAGCTATTAAATGAACAAATCCCGACGATTAACGGGAATAAAGTATCGCTTTCAGTACGAAATGAAACCGAGGGTCTTGCACTTTCACGAAAATATGGAGGTGTGATCAGCAAGATTTATCAATCCTTTGGCTTTCCAGTTCTAACAATTGAAACGAATGTCCAAAGTCTAGAAAAGAACGATGAATATGAAAAATTTTTACAAGCTAAACAAAAAGAAGACCAGGAACGCGGGCTTCAAGCACTCGTAGAGCTACAGAGGAAGGAAGCGGAAAAAGAGCAATCGAACGGTGATATTCCGCAAGGTCCGCTTACAATTGGTCTTACAATTAAGGATGATCAAGATTACCGCACGATGATTGATATTGTTGATGAGGAAAGAAGAGTAACTGTTCAAGGGTACATTTTTGATGCTGAAACGAGAGAACTTAGAAGCGGACGTACCCTGCTAACCTTTAAAGTTACAGATTATACAAGTTCAATCATGGTTAAAATGTTCTCGAGAGATAAAGAGGATGCAGCCCTATTTCAACATGTTAAAAAAGGAATGTGGGTAAAGGTTAGAGGAAGTATCCAGAATGACACATTCGTCCGTGATCTTGTGATGATTGGAAATGATATAAATGAAATAAAACCAGCAGGCCGGAAAGACACTGCTCCAGAAGATGAGAAGCGTGTAGAACTCCATCTTCATACTCCGATGAGTCAAATGGATGCCGTTACACCTGTAAGCACCCTTATTGCTCAGGCGAAAAAATGGGGCCACAAAGCAATTGCTGTTACCGATCATGCAGTTGCTCAATCTTTTCCGGAGGCATTCGGTGCAGGTAAAAAGAATGACATTAAAATTTTATATGGAATTGAGGCCAATCTAATTGATGACGGCGTCCCGATTGCTTATAATGACGCACATCGGCTTTTGGCTGAAGATACCTACGTAGTTTTTGACGTAGAAACCACGGGGCTTTCAGCTGTATATGATACGATCATCGAGCTTGCTGCTGTAAAAATACATGATGGGGAAATTATTGACCGCTTTGAGTCATTTGCAAATCCACATCATCGTTTATCAGCAACAACGATTAATTTGACCGGTATTACGGATGATATGGTCGAAAATGCACCAGAGGTAGCGGAAGTCATCCGCAATTTCCATGACTGGGTTGGAGATGCTGTCCTTGTCGCTCATAATGCATCCTTTGATATGGGCTTCCTGAATGTCGGCTACAAAAATATTAGTCTAGAAAAAGCGAAAAATCCGGTAATCGATACGCTGGAACTCGGTCGTTTTCTATATCCTGAACTAAAAAATCACCGCCTAAATACGCTGGCGAAAAAGTTTGATATTGAATTAACCCAGCACCACCGTGCTATTTACGATGCGGAAGCAACAGGCTATTTATTGCTAAAAATGCTTAAGGATTCACTTGAAAAGGGTATTGAATATCATGATCAGTTCAATGACAACATGGGGAAAGGAAATGCCTATCAAAGAGCACGTCCATATCACTGCACCCTACTAGCACAAACTGAAGTAGGTTTAAAAAATTTATTTAAATTAGTTTCTATTGCACATATTGAGTACTATTACAGGGTGCCTCGTATACCTCGCTCCGTTCTTCAAAAATATCGCGAAGGAATCCTTGTTGGTTCCGCCTGTAATAAAGGGGAAGTATTTGAAGGGATGATGCAAAAATCCCCTGAAGAGGTAGAAGCCTTTGCTCAGTTTTATGATTATCTTGAAGTAATGCCAAAACCTGTGTATGCGCCAATGATCGAAATGGAATTAATCCGAGATGAGAAGGCGCTTGAAGAAATTATTGGGAACATTGTTAAGCTTGGAGATAAGTTGGGTATCCCCGTTGTTGCAACGGGAAATGTTCATTATTTAAACGAAAACGATAAAATTTATCGAAAAATATTAATTAACTCTCAAGGTGGTGCAAATCCACTTAACCGTCACCAGCTTCCAGATGTTCATTTCCGCTCGACGAATGAAATGCTTGATGAGTTTTCATTTTTAGGTGCGGAAAAGGCTAAGGAAATTGTTGTAACGAATACCAATAAAATTGCCGATATGATTGATGTTATTAAACCAATTAAAGATGATTTATACACGCCAAAAATTGAAGGCGCAGATGACGAAATGAGAGAAATGAGTTATGCCATGGCTCGTAAAATTTATGGTGATTCGCTTCCGGAAATAGTGGAAGCCCGTTTGGAAAAAGAATTAAAAAGTATCATTGGCCATGGGTTTGCCGTAATTTATTTGATTTCGCATAAACTCGTTAAAAAATCGCTTGATGATGGATACCTTGTTGGTTCACGTGGATCGGTCGGTTCCTCATTTGTTGCAACTATGACGGAGATTACCGAGGTAAACCCACTTCCGCCACATTATATTTGTCCAACCTGTAAACATTCCGAGTTCTTTAATGATGGTTCGGTTGGTTCCGGATTTGATTTACCTGATAAAGATTGCCCTGAGTGCGGAGGGAAATACCGAAAAGATGGACATGATATTCCGTTTGAAACCTTCCTTGGCTTTAAAGGGGATAAGGTTCCGGATATTGACTTGAACTTTTCCGGTGAGTATCAGCCGCGCGCACATAACTATACAAAGGTGCTTTTCGGTGAGGAATATGTCTATCGTGCTGGAACAATCGGAACAGTTGCCGATAAAACGGCTTTTGGCTATGTTAAGGCATATCAACAGGATAATAATCTCCAAATTCGGGGAGCAGAGGTTGAAAGACTGGCTTCCGGATGTACAGGAGTAAAACGGACCACGGGTCAGCACCCGGGTGGGATTATTGTTATTCCAGATTATATGGATGTATATGATTTTACACCGATCCAGTTTCCAGCAGATGATAAAACTTCAGAGTGGCGGACCACTCATTTTGATTTCCATTCGATACATGATAATGTACTAAAGCTTGATATACTCGGACACGACGATCCAACCGTAATCAGGATGCTGCAGGACCTTAGCGGAATTGACCCAAAAACGATTCCGACTGATGATCCGGAAGTGATGAAGATTTTTAGTGGAACCGAATCACTCGGGGTAACCGAACAGCAAATCATGTGTAAAACCGGAACATTGGGTATCCCGGAATTTGGAACAAGATTCGTTCGGCAAATGCTTGAAGATACAAAACCGACAACCTTTTCTGAACTTGTTCAAATTTCCGGTCTATCCCACGGGACAGATGTATGGTTAGGAAATGCCCAAGAACTAATTCATAATCGAACTTGTACGCTTAGTGAAGTTATCGGCTGTCGTGATGATATAATGGTCTATTTAATTTACCAAGGACTTGATCCGTCTTTTGCTTTTAAAATTATGGAATCCGTTCGTAAAGGGAAAGGCTTAAGTGAAGAAATGGAAGCAGAAATGCGCAAAAATGAAGTTCCGGAATGGTACATTGATTCCTGCAAAAAAATCAAATATATGTTCCCGAAAGCCCATGCTGCTGCATATGTATTAATGGCCGTAAGGATTGCCTTTTTTAAAGTACATCTGCCGCTTCTTTATTACGCAGCCTACTTCACTGTCCGTGCTGAGGATTTCGATGTGGAAGCAATGGCCCGCGGTTCAGAAGCTATTCGGGCAAGAATTGAGGAAATCAATGCAAAGGGACTTGAGGCGTCAAATAAAGAGAAAAACCTTTTGACTGTTCTTGAATTAGCTTTAGAAATGACGGAAAGAGGATTTTCATTTAAGAAAATTGATTTATACAAATCTTCCGCCTCAGAGTTTATTATAGAGGGAGATTCATTAATTCCACCGTTTAATTCTATCCCTGGTCTAGGAACAAACGTTGCTTGGAGTATTGTAAAGGCAAGGGAAGAAGGCGAATTTTTATCGAAAGAAGACCTGCAGCAGCGTGGAAAAGTATCCAAGACCATTCTTGAATATTTGGACAAACAAGGCTGCCTTGGATCCCTGCCAGAACAAAACCAGCTGTCGCTTTTCTAGATGTCTACCTCCAGCGCCTAGCCCCTATGGTCTACAGCCGATCCGTCAAAAGGTAAAGAGTAACCTTCTCGCCGGCTCGTCTTATGCTATGCCTGAGGCTGATCACTAAGGAAAGCTTCAAAGAATAATCATCGCAGGAACAAGCTGTGCTTGTTCCGAATGCGCTTCCGCTTTTCTTGTTTGCATATATATAGTGACTATGGTATAGTTTTATTGGAAATACTAAGAAATACTCTCGAATCAAGGAGTGGGGCAACCCACTCTTTCTTGTTTGTAAATAGGGTAAATTGATAAAACTTTCCGTGAACTACATATAATATGGGTGAAAAAAGTCGGTAAAAGGAGGTTAAGCATGAGCAAAGTAACTGAAGTAGTAGAAAAGCTAGCAGAACCAATCCTTGAAGAACTTGGTTTGGAGTTAGTCGAGATTGAGTATGTAAAAGAAGGAAAAAGCTGGTTTCTCCGCATATATATTGATAAAGATCTCGGAGTCGATATTGAAGACTGCGGAGTAGTGAGTGAACGTCTTAGTGAAAAACTCGATGAATTGGATCCGATTCCCCATAATTATTTCCTTGAAGTATCTTCACCCGGTGCTGAACGTCCTTTGAAAAAAAGTAAGGACTTTGAAAAAGCAATTGGAAAAAATGTATTCATAAAAACATATGAACCTATTGATGGTGAAAAAAGCTTTGAGGGTCTATTACAAGCGTTTGATGGGCAGACCGTCATCATAGAGGTAAAAATAAAAACTCGCAAAAAAAACATTGAAATTCCTTATGAAAAGATTGCAAATGCACGACTGGCTGTTTCTTTTTCATAATTGAGAAATTTAAATAATGGTTAGGGGGATACAAGAAAATGAGCAGCGAACTATTAGATGCTCTTACCATACTGGAAAGAGAAAAAGGAATTTCCAGAGATGTTTTAATCGAAGCGATTGAAGCGGCACTTATCTCAGCATATCGCCGTAATTTTAATCAGGCACAAAATGTGAGAATTGATTTGAATTTACAATCAGGATCAATGAGGGTTTTTGCTAGAAAAGAGGTAGTGGATCAAGTATTTGACCCGCGTCTTGAAATTTCAATTGAAGATGCACGAAGAATTAATCCAAATTACCAAGTAGAAGATGTAGTTGAAATGGAAGTAACACCTAAAGATTTTGGGAGAATTGCAGCTCAAACAGCAAAGCAAGTGGTGACACAGCGTGTTAGAGAAGCTGAAAGAGGTATTATTTATTCTGAATTTATTGATCGTGAAGAAGATATCATGACAGGTATCGTTCAAAGACTGGATTCTAAGTTTATCTATGTAAGCCTTGGCAAAATTGAAGCATTGCTTCCGGTTAACGAACAAATGCCAAATGAACGCTATAAACCACATGATCGTATCAAGGTATTTATTACAAAGGTAGAAAAAACAACAAAAGGACCGCAAATCTTTGTATCTCGTACACATCCGGGATTGCTCAAACGCTTGTTTGAAATCGAAGTACCTGAGATCTACGATGGAACGGTTGAAATTAAATCCGTTGCCCGCGAGGCAGGAGATCGTTCCAAAATTTCCGTTCATTCCGATAATGCTGAGGTTGATCCGGTGGGTTCTTGTGTCGGACCAAAAGGAACACGTGTTCAAGCAGTTGTGAATGAGTTAAAAGGTGAAAAAATTGATATCGTAAAATGGTCAGATGATCCTGTTGTCTTTGTTGCTAATTCCTTAAGTCCTTCTAAAGTTTTGGATGTTATGGTAAATGAAGCGGATAAAGCAACAACAGTAGTTGTCCCAGATTATCAACTTTCCCTTGCAATTGGTAAACGCGGTCAAAACGCAAGACTGGCAGCGAAGTTAACGGGATGGAAAATTGATATTAAATCAGAAACCGAAGCACGTGATATAGGAATTTATCCACGTGAAGAAACAATCAGACTTTTTGATGATCAAGTCGAAGACGATCATTTCGAATTCGAAGATGAATTAGATTAATTGGTGGAGGTGAATGATCGTGAACACGCGTAAAAAAGTTCCAATGCGTAAATGTGTGGCAACTGGTGAAATGAAGCCCAAAAAAGAACTCGTTCGCATCGTTCGCTCACAGGAAGGAGATGTCTCCATCGACCTGACCGGGAAAAAATCAGGCAGGGGTGCATATCTTTCAAAGGACAAGGAAGCTGTCCTTCAAGCCAAGAAGAAAAACATCTTATCTAACCACCTACAGGTTTCTATAGAAGAATCATTGTATGAAGAACTACTAGAGCTGATAGAGAAGGAGAACAGACTATCCAAATGAACCAGCAACAATGGATGTCATTGCTTGGCTTAGCCAAT
Source organism: Bacillus salipaludis (assembly GCF_030938565.1). Taxonomy (GTDB): domain Bacteria; phylum Bacillota; class Bacilli; order Bacillales; family Cytobacillaceae; genus Neobacillus; species Neobacillus salipaludis_A. The sequence goes on from NZ_JAVGVR010000001.1 coordinate 2,319,650, forward strand.
CGAGCACGTAAGATCACATCGGGTGAGGAGCTTACCGTCAAACAGATTCAGAGTGGAGGCGCAAAGCTCATTTTATTATCAGCAGATGCATCTGGAAATACAACCAAAAAAATTTCAGACAAGTGTAAATCGTATGAAGTTCCATTGAAAATAGTGGAAAATCGTCATCTTCTTGGCCATGCAATTGGTAAAGAAGCCCGCGTAGTTGTAGCTGTTTTGGATGATGGATTTGCTAAAAAACTGGTAACGTTGCTCGATTAATTTTAGCGGGGGTGAAAAAATGAGTAAAATACGTGTTTATGAATATGCAAAGAAACATAATGTTTCAAGTAAAGATGTAATTACAAAATTAAAAGAAATGAATATAGAGGTTTCTAACCATATGGCAACAATTGAAGATGCAGATATAGTAAAACTTGACGTAACCTTTAACAAAAACACAAGCAATACACAACAGAAACAAACAAAACCGCAACAGCAGAATCGTTCAAATCAAAGACCACAACAGCAGGGAGAGAAGCCACAGGTGCAGAGTAAAACAAGTCCAAAGGCTTTTGATGATGATGACTCAAAAAACGCTGCTCCTAGTAAGGTAAAAGTTGTCTCTCCTCCAAAAACGGCTGAAGGTAAAAAGCAAAACCAAGAATTCCAATCAAAGGAAAACAAAGTTTTCAATTCAGGAAAAGGTAATAAAAAACCTTTTAATAATAATCAAAATCGCAATAATAATAACAATCGTAAAAAGAACCATACACCTGTTCAACAAGCACAGCCACAAAAGAAGAAAGAAAAAGAGCTACCGGCTAAAATTACCTTTAGCGAATCTTTGACTGTTGGAGAGCTAGCTAAAAAAATATACCGTGAGCCTTCTGAAATCATCAAGAAGCTCTTTTTACTTGGTGTTATGGCGACAATCAACCAAGTATTAGATAAAGATGCGATTGAATTGATTGCAAGTGAATATGGAGTTGAGGTTGAAGAGGAAATCAAAATCGATACAACCGATTTAGAGGTCTATTTTACAGAGGATCCAACGGAAGAACTTGTAGAAAGACCAGCGGTTGTTACGATTATGGGGCACGTTGACCATGGGAAAACAACTTTACTTGACTCTATTCGGAATACAAAAGTAACCGAAGGAGAAGCGGGTGGAATCACCCAACATATTGGTGCTTATCAAGTAGTTGAAAACGGGAAGAAAATCACCTTCCTAGATACACCGGGACATGCTGCCTTCACGACGATGCGTGCTCGCGGGGCAAAAATTACCGATATTACCATCCTTGTTGTTGCTGCAGATGACGGTGTAATGCCGCAAACGGTTGAGGCCATTAACCATGCAAAGGCTGCTGAGGTTCCAATTATTGTAGCTGTTAATAAAATGGATAAGGAAGCCGCAAATGCCGATCGTGTTATGCAGGAATTAACAGAGCATGGATTGGTTTCAGAAGCATGGGGTGGGGATACTATCTTTGTACCACTTTCTGCAAAAACAGGGGATGGAATCGATAATTTATTAGAAATGATTCTCCTTGTCAGTGAAGTAGAGGAATATAAAGCGAATCCTAACCGAAAGGCTTTAGGTACAGTTATCGAGGCACAATTGGATAAAGGCCGCGGATCTGTTGCAACCTTACTGATTCAAAACGGTTCATTAAAAATCGGGGATCCGATTGTTGTAGGAAACACTTTTGGTCGTGTTCGGGCAATGGTAAATGATAAAGGACGCCGTGTCAAAGAGGCAGGCCCATCGACTCCTGTTGAAATTACTGGGCTTAACGATGTTCCACAAGCTGGAGATCGCTTTGTTGTTTTTGACGACGAAAAAACGGCACGTCAGGTTGGGGAAGCTCGTGCACAACAGGCACTTGCCGCACATCGTGGCGAAAAGTCCCGTGTTAGCTTAGAAAACTTATTTGAACAATTAAAACAGGGTGAAATGAAGGACTTGAATGTCATTATTAAAGCAGACGTTCAGGGATCAGCTGAAGCTGTTGCCGCCTCGCTCATGAAAATCGATGTAGAAGGCGTTAATATCAAAATCATACACAGTGGTGCTGGAGCGATTAACGAGTCTGATATTACGCTCGCTGCTGCTTCTAACGCGATTGTGATTGGTTTCAATGTTCGTCCAGATGCAAATGCTAAGCGTGCTGCTGAAGCGGAGGATGTTGATGTACGTCTACATCGCATTATTTATAAAGTAATTGAAGAAATTGAAGCGGCCATGAAGGGAATGCTTGATCCAGAATTTGAAGAAAAGATTATTGGTCAAGCTGAGGTCCGCCAAACCTTCAAGGTTTCCAAAGTGGGAACGATTGCTGGTTCATATGTAACGGATGGAAAAATCACCCGCGACAGCGGCATTCGCTTAATTCGAAACGGCGTAGTCATCTTTGAAGGGCAAATTGATGCCTTAAAACGCTTTAAAGATGATGCAAAAGAAGTTGCACAAGGGTATGAATGCGGAATTACCATTAAAAACTTTAATGATGTTAAAGAGGGAGATATCATTGAAGCCTATGTAATGGAAGAAGTAGAACGGAAATGATCATCGGCTCGGCCGTATGTGAATGCATCATCTACGATGCCCATTCATTAAAGGATAAACGTTCCGTTCTGCAACGAATCCTAACTCGGTTAAGGCAAAAATTTAATGTTTCTGTTTCAGAGGTAGATTTCCAGGATGTATGGCAAAGAACAAAAATTGCCATTGTTGTGGTTACCCAGGCAAAAGTTTCAACCGAACAGGAACTACAGAATGCCTTACGATTGATTGATTCGTTCCCAGAGATAGAGAGAGCGATCACCGAGATTGAATGGCTTTAGATTAAGAGGTGAATGTGATGAGCCACAGAGCAAATCGTGTGGGAGAACAAATGAAGAAAGAACTGAGTGACATCATCGGACGTAAAATTAAAGATCCACGGATTGGTTTTGTGACGGTTACAGATGTCCAGGTTACTGGAGATCTCCAACAAGCAAAGGTATATATATCCGTATTAGGCGATGACGAACAAAAGGAGAATACATTAAAGGGTCTGGCTAAAGCGAAAGGATTTATTCGTACAGAAATCGGCCACCGTATTCGACTGCGCAAAACACCAGAAATCATCTTTGAATTCGATGAATCCATTGATTACGGAAATCGAATTGAAAACCTTCTTCATCAATTACACCATGAAGATAAACCACTTCAAAAGAATGATGAAGAGTAGATATCGATGGATAGACATTTGTCTATCCATTTTTTGATAGGGAGTGAATTTGTTGGAAGGTATTTTACCATTATTTAAACCAGCCGGAATGACGTCACATGATTGTGTATTTAAATTAAGGAAGATATTAAAGACAAAAAAAGTTGGACATACAGGTACACTTGATCCAGATGTAACCGGAGTCCTTCCAATTTGTATTGGAAAGGCCACGAAGGTAGCAGAATATATCACAGATGCCGGCAAAGCGTACGAGGGAGAAGTAACAATTGGGTATTCTACGACAACAGAGGATGCATCTGGTGAAGTAGTTGAAGAGAAAAAAGTTAACCGTTCTATTCCAAGAGAAGAAATACTCCAAGTCCTACAATCCCTGTCTGGTGAAATTGAGCAGACCCCGCCAATGTTTTCAGCGGTTAAGGTCGATGGTGTCCGCCTTTATGAATATGCGAGAAAAGGGATTGAAGTAGAACGGCCAACCCGGAAGGTTTTCATCAAATCCATTGAACTTCTTGATGATAGGGAAGTATTCTCGGGAGACACGATATCCTTTCGATTTCGAGTCAGTTGCAGCAAAGGAACCTATATCCGAACCCTGGCAGTAACAATAGGTGAAAAACTTGGCTATCCAGCCCATATGTCAAAATTAACAAGAATTCAATCAGCAACCTATACGTTAGAAGATTGTTTAACCTTTGATGAAATAGGAAACTTAATGGAAACAGGAAGGATCAAAGAAATATTAAGGCCTCTAGAATCAGCACTTTCCCATTTGCCGAAATACGTAATTAATGATACAGTAGCAGAGAAAGTAAAGAATGGTGCGATTTTACCGATTCCAGAACATTTAAAAAATAGTAACGGACCTATAGTCACTGAAACTGGGGAAGGACAGGCACTCGCTATCTATGCAGAGCATCCAGGCAAGCCCGGACTTATGAAACCAGTTAAAGTGTTAAGAAATGATCACGATTAATCAAGGTACGGTATAGAAAGAGTGAGTTTCAATTGGAAGTAAAGAAGCTTAATTTTCCTAATTTTACAGACATTAGTGATTTACCGCCATTATCAATGGCTCTCGGATATTTCGACGGAGTTCACCTTGGCCATCAACAAGTAATTTTAGAAGCAATGAGACAGGCGAAAGAGCTTGGTTTGAAGAGCGCTGTCATGACTTTTGATCCACATCCATCCGTGGTGCTGGGGAAATCTGAGCAGCATGTCCGTTATATTACACCATTATCAGAAAAAATTTACATCTTCGAAAAGATGGGTATTGATTATGTATTTATTATTCATTTTACTACGGAATTTGCCAACCTTCTTCCGCAAGAATTTATCGACCAATATGTAATAAACCTAAATGTTAAACATGTCGTGGCGGGTTTTGACTTCACATACGGAAGAATGGGAAAAGGGACAATGGAAACCATCCCTTTCCATTCAAGAGAACAATTCACCTTTTCAGTCATTCCAAAGCTAACCAAAAAGGAAGAAAAGGTGAGCTCGACCCGGATAAGGAATTTATTAAAAGAAGGGAGAACAGCTGAGCTTCCCGATTTATTAGGAAGAAACTATACAACTGCGGGAACCGTTATTCATGGTGATAAACGCGGAAGGACAATTGGATTTCCTACCGCGAACGTGGATGTTGGGGAGGAATATCTATTACCTCCGCTTGGTGTTTATTCGGTGAGAATGAAGGTAGATGGAAAGTGGTACAACGGGGTATGTAATCTCGGGATAAAACCTACTTTCAATAATGAAGCGAAAAAGCCCTCAGTTGAGGTTCATTTATTCGAATTTAATCAAATGATTTATGGTAAAGAGGTAAAGGTTGAATGGCATCAATTTATTCGCAAAGAACAAAAGTTTTCGGGTATTGAAGAATTGGTAGCGCAAATTGAAAGAGATAAACAAACTGCGCTGAATTATTTTAAAAAATTCGACAAAGTCTCCGAAGATTGTAGTGAATCAACCACTTTCTTACATTAAAATCAAGGTTTCACTTGCATTTTAGACTGAAACATTGTATTCTTATTAACGTATTAAAAAACCTTTGCTTGGCAAGTCGAGTCACCGACGCTTGCTCAGTAACAGGGGATTCATATTTTAGGAGGTGAATTAGGATGGCAATCACTCAAGAGCGTAAAAATGAAATTATCGCTGAGTATAAAACTCATGAAAACGATACTGGATCTGCAGAGGTTCAAATCGCTGTCCTTACTGAATCAATCAACAATTTGAATGAGCACTTACGTACTCACAAAAAAGATCACCACTCACGTCGTGGTTTGTTGAAAATGGTTGGTAAGCGTCGTAATCTTTTATCATACCTACGTAACAAAGATGTTCAACGTTACCGTGTGCTAATCAATAAGCTTGGTCTTCGTCGATAATCAACAGAAGCGGGATTTTTCCCGCTTTTTTGTTAGCTTTTTAAAAGAAAATTGGAAACGTCTTAACCAGTCCCGATAAGCTCTAGAATTGTACAAAAATAAAGAATCCTCTATACATATTTAAAATCGCGGAATTATGTGCATACTATTCTTATATTTGAAATTTCTAACATAAGCTTTTTACGGCTTTTTATATATGAAAAATGATGATTAAAGCGAAAATATTTTTCGAATCATCCTCTGAAATGATTTTTGACCTGAGAGGGGTAACAATATGGAACATAAGAAACATGATTATTCCATGGAGTGGGCAGGCCGCAAGCTGACTGTCGAAATTGGACAATTAGCAAAACAAGCAAATGGTGCTGTCCTTGTCCGTTATGGTGATACAGCAGTTTTAAGTACAGCAACTGCTTCAAAGGAACCAAAAAACCTTGACTTTTTTCCGTTAACTGTAAACTACGAGGAACGTTTATACGCAGTCGGTAAGATTCCAGGGGGCTTTATTAAAAGGGAAGGCCGTCCAAGTGAGAAAGCGATTCTAGCGAGCCGCTTAATCGACCGTCCAATCCGTCCATTATTTGCTGACGGATTCCGTAATGATGTACAAGTTATCAGTATTGTAATGAGTGTGGATCAAGACTGTTCTACTGAAATGGCAGCAATGTTCGGTTCGTCATTGGCATTAAGTACATCTGATATTCCATTTGAGGGTCCCATTGCGGGAGTCGTAGTTGGCCGTGTCAATGGAGAATTTGTAATTAATCCTACTGTTGAGCAATCAGAACAGAGCGACATCCACTTAACTGTCGCCGGTACAAAGGATGCCATTAACATGGTTGAAGCGGGTGCAAATGAAGTACCTGAAGAAACAATGCTTGAAGCCATTATGTTTGGACACGACGAAATCAAACGCTTAATTGAATTCCAGGAGAAAATTGCTGCAGAAATTGGCAAAGAAAAAATGCAAATTTCGCTTTACGAAATTAATAAAGAACTTGAAGCAGAAGTCAGAGCAATCTGTGAAGCAGATATGATTAATGCCATTCAAGTTCAAGAAAAACACGCACGTGAAGCTGCGATAACTGAAGTGAAAAAACAAGTTTTAGCTAAATATGAAGAACAGGAAGCAACGGATGAGAATTTAAAACAAGTTAAGCAAATCCTTGACAAAATTGTTAAGGGTGAAGTTCGCCGCTTAATTACTGTGGAAAAGATTCGTCCAGATGGCCGTAAAATTGATGAAATCCGTCCACTATCTTCTCAGGTGGGGCTACTTGCACGTACGCATGGATCTGGTTTATTTACACGTGGTCAGACTCAGGCTTTAAGTATCTGTACACTCGGTGCAATGGGAGATGTTCAAATACTTGATGGTTTAGGTATTGAGGAAGAAAAACGCTTTATGCATCATTATAATTTCCCTTCCTTTAGCGTTGGAGAAACTGGTCCTATTCGCGGCCCGGGTCGTCGCGAAATCGGTCATGGTGCATTAGGAGAACGGGCACTTGAACCAATTGTTCCGAATGAAAAGGATTTCCCATATACCATTCGATTGGTTTCTGAAGTTTTGGAATCCAATGGTTCTACTTCACAGGCAAGTATTTGTGCAAGTACTCTTGCTATGATGGATGCCGGTGTACCGATTAAAGCACCTGTAGCAGGAATTGCAATGGGACTAGTAAAATCCGGAGAACATTACACTGTTTTGACAGATATTCAAGGAATGGAAGACCATCTTGGCGATATGGACTTTAAAGTAGCTGGAACCTCTAAGGGAGTAACTGCTCTTCAAATGGACATCAAGATTGAAGGTCTATCCCGTGAAATCTTAGAAGAGGCACTTCAGCAGGCGAAAAAAGGAAGAATGCAAATTTTAGATTCCATGCTTGCAACAATTAATGAACCAAGAGCTGAGTTATCAAAATTTGCTCCGAAAATTTTAACGATGACAATCAACCCGGATAAAATCCGTGATGTTATTGGACCAAGTGGCAAGCAAATTAATAAAATTATTGAAGAAACTGGTGTTAAAATTGATATTGAGCAAGATGGAACAATCTTTATTGCATCTGCAGATCAGGAAATGAATCAAAAGGCTAAAAAGATTATTGAAGATATTGTACGTGAAGTAGAGGTCGGACAAATGTACCTTGGTAAAGTAAAACGGATTGAAAAATTTGGTGCATTTGTTGAAATTTTTGCCGGAAAAGACGGATTAGTCCATATATCTGAACTTGCAGAAGAGCGGGTTGGAAAAGTAGAAGATGTTGTAAAAATTGGTGATGAAATACTTGTCAAGGTAACAGAAATTGATAAACAAGGCCGCGTAAACCTTTCACGGAAAGCTGTTTTAAAGGAACAGAAAGAAAAGGCTGAAGAGCAGCGATAATGGATAAACCCCGGTCTTGTCAAAGCTGCCAGACAAAAGAAAGTCAGGGGAACCCCCTGACTTTCTTTGTGTAAATAACTGTCCGCTTGTTTTATGTTCTACCTTGTCCCTTTTATTCATAATGTTTATGGAAGGGGGAACGGGAAGATGAAAAAAGTGATTATATTTATGCTGATTTGTTTGGCTGGATGGGTCTCGGTAAATAATCCAATTGTAAATCCGTATGTAGATACCCTGAAGGATTCTGCAATGATGGTTTCAAAGCAACATTCCAATCCTCTTTATGAAAGCATTGTTAAAAATGCTCCTACATATGAGGTCCCACCTTCCAATGCCAAAGTTGACCCAGTTTGGAAGGCGATACCAGGTTATAATGGATTAAAGGTTGATATTTCAGCCTCCTATAAGAAGATGAAAAGTAAAAATCAATTTGATGAGAAGAAATTGGTTTTTACACAAACTTCACCGAAAGTGCACTTAAAGGATTTACCGCCTTCACCTATATATAAAGGCCATCCTGATAAGCCAATGGTTAGCTTTATTATTAATGTAGCATGGGGAAATGAATTTTTATCGGATATGCTTGCAACCTTAAAAAAACATCATGTTACCACAAGCTTTTTTCTGGAGGGCAATTGGGTGAAGAAGAATCCGGATCTGGCCAAAATGATTGTTGACGCTGGTCACGAAGTGGGGAACCATTCCTATTCCCACCCGGATATGAAGAGACTTACTGCCTCCCAAACGAGAGTGGAAATGATAAAAGCGAATGAAGTCATTGAAGCGGCAACTGGGAAAGTATGCAAATGGTTTGCTCCGCCTAGCGGAAGCTATCGTAATGAGACTGTGACGGTGGCAAATCAGTTAAAAATGAAAACGGTTATGTGGACCGTCGACACTGTCGACTGGCAAAAGCCAACTCCAGATGCCCTTATTAATCGTGTAATAAGTAAAGTTGATAACGGCTCGATGATTTTAATGCACCCTACCGAGTCAACTGCTAAATCTCTTGACCGCCTCATTACTTTAATTGAGAAAAAAAATCTAACAATTGGTACTGTTTCAGAGTTAATGAGCGAGGAAAGAATAATGAAATAACATCGGAAGAGTAGCATAAAATATAAGTAATGAGGTTTTGAGCTGTTATAATCAGGAGGAATTCGATGATAAATAGATACACTTGTCAAAATGGAGTAAGAATTGTATTAGAACAAATTCCTACCGTTAGATCTGTAGCCATTGGTGTATGGATTGGTACCGGATCTAGGAATGAGCATCCCGAAATTAATGGGATTTCCCACTTTTTAGAGCATATGTTTTTTAAAGGTACAACCACACGGTCTGCAAAAGATATTGCTGAATCCTTTGACAGTATTGGCGGTCAAGTGAATGCTTTTACCTCAAAAGAATATACTTGTTATTACGCCAAAGTTCTCGATACTCACTCGAAATTTGCTTTAGATGTATTAGCTGACATGTTTTTTAATTCAACTTTCGTAGAAGAAGAATTAAATAAAGAAAGAAATGTTGTCCTAGAGGAAATTAAAATGTATGAAGATACTCCTGATGATATCGTTCATGACTTATTAAGCCGTGCCGTATACGAGGATCATTCGCTTGGTTATCCAATCCTGGGAACGGAAGAGACACTTAATACGTTTACGGGTGAAAAGTTAAAAGAATATATACATGAGCGCTATACTCCGGAAAATGTTGTCATTTCAATTGCCGGTAATGTTTCAGATGCGTTTATTAATGAAGTGGAAAAATACTTTGGCTCGTACACTGGTGGCAACCATGAATCACGTGAAAACACCCCTGTTTTTCATTCTAATCAGATTTCTAGAAAAAAGGAAACAGAGCAGGCCCATTTATGTTTAGGTTTTGAAGGATTAAAGATTGGTCACGAGGACATCTATAGTTTAATTATCGTAAATAACGTCCTTGGCGGCAGTATGAGCAGCAGATTGTTTCAGGAAGTCCGTGAGCAGCGTGGTTTAGCGTATTCTGTTTTCTCTTATCATTCCGCTTATCAAGATAGTGGAATTGTCACAGTATATGGGGGGACAGGGGCTAAGCAGCTCGATTTATTATTTGAAACCATTCAGGAAACATTGGATAAGTTAAAACAAGATGGAATTACCGAAAAAGAGATTACGAATACTAAAGAACAATTAAAAGGAAGCTTGATGCTGAGTTTGGAAAGCACTAATAGCAGAATGAGCCGTAACGGGAAAAACGAATTATTGTTAAAACGTCATCGTTCATTGGATGAAATTATTGAACAAATTGATCAAGTAACCAAGCAAAGCGCAGATGAAATGGCAAGGTCCATTTTCACTGATCAATTTTCCGTTTCCTTAATCAGTCCTGATGGAGAATTTCCAAAGGGCCTAAAATAAAAAGAAACAGTTCGAGGACTCGAACTGTTTTTTTTATAGTCCAGCTCCAGCGCCTAGCCCCTCGAGGTTGCTTCGGCCCTGACGATGAAGTCAAAGAACGACTTCACCGTCAGGGCCTCCAGCACTTGTCGGGGCTCTTCAAGGCGCTTCCGCTTTCTTGTTCTATTCTTGGACTTCCCCTTATAAAATAGAATATAGAAAGTGAAGGGAGTCCGTATTGATGAGACTGAGTGAGTTAAGTGGAAAAGAAATTGTTGACGTGAAAAAAGCGGAGCGACTTGGAGTCCTTGGTCAAACGGATCTTGAAATTAATGAGGGAACGGGCCAAATTCAAGCTCTTCTCATCCCATCCCTCAAATGGTTTGGTTTTCGAAAACAGGGAGAAGAAATTAGAGTTCCTTGGAATCATATTAAAAAGATTGGAACAGACATGATTATCATCGATATTCCTGAAAATGAAGATGAATAAAGAATAGACTAAGGTTCAAAGCCCAAGCAAATGGATATTTGCTTGGGCTTTTTTTATGAACTAATCATGAATAACTCACAGATTGATGTTCTCCTACATAAGATGTTGAAGTGAATAGAAGAAACAGATTTCTGAATTGGATTTTTTTAAAAAGAAGGTGAATGTTTTCATGCTGACAGGGATGCAGATAGCCGTAATCGGTGGTGATGCAAGACAGCTGGAAATTATCCGGAAGTTAACCGAGTTAGATGCCAGATTATCGCTCATTGGCTTCGAACAGCTTGATCATGCCTTTACTGGTGCTGTTAAGGAAAAGTTAGATGAGGTGGATTTTTCTACTATAGACGCCCTTATCTTACCCGTGCCCGGTACAAATTTAGAAGGACAGGTTGAAACAATCTTTTCAAATGAGAAGGTTATTTTGACAGAAGATATGCTTATAAAGACACCTGAACACTGTACGATCTATTCAGGGATAAGTAATGCATTTTTAAATGAAATCACGACTAAATCGAAGAGAAGACTTATCCAACTTTTTTCAAGGGATGATGTAGCTATTTATAATTCGATTCCTACGGTTGAAGGAACGATTATGATGGCCATCCAGCATACGGATTATACGATTCACGGATCAAATGTAATGGTTTTGGGCCTAGGAAGATGTGGTATGAGTACTGCTCGAGCCTTTCATGCCCTTGGGGCGAAGGTAAAGGTCGGTGCACGAAAAAGTGAACATCTTGCAAGAATTACAGAAATGGGCGTAACACCTTTTCATTTAAGTAATCTTGTAAAAGAAGTGTCGGATACCGATATATTAATCAATACGATTCCGCATCCAGTGGTAAGTGCTGCTGTCATTTCTAAGCTGCCTGCCAATACACTCATTATTGATATTGCCTCTAAACCGGGTGGAACTGATTTTAGATATGCGGAAAAACGGGGAATAAAGGCATTGCTCGCACCAAGTTTACCAGGGATTGTAGCTCCTAAGACTGCCGGATTAATTCTCGCGGATGTTCTGACACAATTACTTCAGGATGACCTATTAAATAGAAAGGGGAAAGAATAATGAGTTTAAAAGGAAAAAGAATTGGCTTTGGATTAACAGGGTCACATTGTACGTATGATGCTGTATTCCCTGAAATTGAGAAACTAGTGCAAGCAGGTGCCGAAGTCGTTCCGGTAGTGTCCTATACCGTAAAAAGTACCGACACCCGCTTTGGCAATGGCGAAGATTGGGTCAAAAGAATTGAAGACCTTACCGGTAATAAGGCCATCGACTCCATTGTTAAAGCAGAGCCGCTGGGACCCAAAATGCCTCTTGATTGTATGGTCATCGCACCATTAACAGGGGTTTCCATGAGTAAATTCGCAAACGCTATGAACGACAGTCCTGTTTTAATGGCAGCCAAAGCAACACTAAGGAACCTTAAGCCGATTGTGCTCGGAATTTCTACGAATGATGCATTAGGTTTAAATGGGGTAAATTTAATGAGGCTGATGGCTACCAAACACATTTATTTTATTCCTTACGGACAGGATGATCCGGTTAAGAAACCAAATTCAATGGTAGCAAGAATGACAATGTTAATGGAAACGGTGGAAGCTGCAATTGAAGGAAAACAGATTCAACCCGTACTGGTAGAAAGATTTCGAGATGATGTTTAATTATTCCCTCTTTCGTATGAAAATGGTTATTTCTTTTAAAGGAATATGTTAGAATATATAAATAATTCAAATGCTGGAGATGGTTATTCTCTTCATGCGAATTGTTTTTACTAATTAAATTATTTCCAAAAGAAATAACTGGATAAGAGATTGAAAGGGGTCTTATAGTAATGAGTCAGCAAAGCGGATTTAACGTCGCAGTAGTCGGAGCAACAGGAGCAGTTGGACAGCAGATGATCCAAACCTTAGTAAAGGAAAATTTCCCTTACAAGAAATTACTATTATTATCATCAAGCCGTTCAGCAGGACAAAAAATTGTCGTGAACGGTGAAGAATATACGGTTCAAGAAGCGAAGCCTGAGAGCTTTGAAGGTATTGATATTGCATTATTTTCAGCAGGCGGCAGTGTTTCCAAAGAACTTGCGCCGGAAGCCGTAAAACGCGGGGCAATTGTTGTTGATAATACGAGTGCATTTAGAATGGATGCCGATAAACCATTGGTAGTGCCGGAAGTAAATGAAACAGATTTACACCAACATACAGGGATTATTGCCAATCCAAATTGTTCAACTATCCAAATGGTCGTTGCCTTAGAACCAATTAGACAAAAATTCGGTCTAAAAAAAGTTATTGTTTCAACTTACCAAGCCGTTTCAGGTGCAGGTGCAAAAGCTGTGCAAGAATTAATGGATCAAACGAAATCTATTTTGGCAAATGAACCAGTGGAACCAAAAATTTTACCAGTAGGCAGCGATAAAAACCACTATCAAATCGCTTTTAATGCCATTCCGCAAATTGATAAGTTCCAAGAAAATGGTTTTACTTTCGAAGAAATGAAAATGATCAATGAAACGAAAAAAATCATGCATTTACCTGAATTAGCTGTATCAGCTACATGTGTCCGTCTTCCAGTTGCAGTAGGTCACTCTGAGTCAGTTTATTTTGAAATTGACCAAGAGAATGTCAGTGCTGATGAAATTAAAGCTTTGTTAAAGGATGCACCAGGCGTCATTTTACAAGACGATCCAGAAGACCAGGTTTATCCAATGCCAGCAAATTGTGTTGGAAGTAACGATGTATTTGTTGGAAGAATCAGAAAGGACCTTGATGAAGACCAAGGTTTCCATATGTGGGTCGTCTCTGATAACTTACTAAAAGGCGCTGCCTGGAACTCTGTACAAATTGCACAAAGTTTAGTGAAACTTGGTTTAGTGAAAGAAAAATAGAAAAGCGGAAGCGCCTTGCCCAGGGGCGACAAGCATAAGGCGGGCCGGCGAGAAGGTTGCCTTTTACCTTCTTGACGGATTGACTTATGACCTCGAGCCCCTAGGCGCTGGAGCTAGACAAATAAAGTTTTCATAAAGAGGCAGGTTTTGAATGTCAACATGAAAATTATCGTGCAAAAATTTGGAGGTACATCTGTCAGGGATGAAAAAGGCAGGAAACATGCTAGTGTTCATATTGAAAAGGCGTTAAAAGACGGTTATAAGGTAGTCGTAGTGGTTTCAGCAATGGGAAGAAACGGGGATCCTTATGCAACGGATACCCTTCTTTCCTTAATTGGCGGGAATAACAGTAAAATAAGTAAACGCGAACTAGATTTGCTTATGTCCTGCGGTGAGGTCATTTCGAGTGTTGTTTTTACAAACAAGTTGCTTGAGTCAGGAATCAAAGCTGTCGGATTAACGGGCGCCCAGGCGGGGTTTCGTACAAATAGCGAACATACAAATGCTAAAATCGTAGAAATGAAATGTGACCGGATTTTAAGAGAATTGGAACATGCTGATGTGGTTGTCGTGGCAGGGTTTCAGGGAGCAGCAAAAAATGGGGATATCACAACGATTGGAAGAGGTGGAAGTGATACTTCTGCAGCTGCATTAGGTGCTGCCCTGAATGCGGAATGGATTGATATTTTTACCGATGTAGAAGGAGTTATGACCGCTGATCCCCGGATAGCAGAAAATGCAAGGCCGCTTTCAGTTGTTACTTATACCGAAGTATGTAATATGGCCTATCAGGGGGCAAAGGTGATTCATCCAAGAGCGGTAGAAATTGCGATGCAATCGAAAATTCCCATTCGAATCCGCTCAAATTATTCTGAAAGTCTCGGGACACTCGTAACAACCTTAAATAAAGAAAATCGCGGCAGTGATATTAAGGAACGAATTGTAACCGGAATCGCTCATGTTTCCAATGTAACGCAAATTAAAGTTTTTGCCAAAAAAGATCAATACTACTTGCAAGCCGAGGTTTTTAAGGCAATGGCAAATGAAAATATTAGTGTTGATTTTATCAATATTTCTCCGAACGGTGTTGTTTATACGGTGACGGATGAGATGACGGATAAGGCGATCAAAACTTTACAGGATTTGGGTCATGAACCTGCAATTGAACGCAACTGTGCAAAAGTTTCCGTTGTGGGTGCTGGAATTGCCGGTGTCCCTGGGGTGACTTCCAAAATCGTTACTTCGTTGTCTGATCATGGAATTCGAATTTTGCAGTCAGCTGATAGCCATACCACCATTTGGGTTCTCGTCAAACAAGAAGACCTAGTCAAATCAGTCAATGCACTGCATGATGCATTTCAATTGGAAGAAGAAGCAATTGAAGTATATCGAAATGAAATGTAAGGTGTAAACTGTATGAGGCAAGGAGTCTATATAAAAGACTCATTCTAACCCGGCAACCAAATGGAAGGAGCTTAGAAAATGGTTCATTTTGGTCGAGTATCGACGGCGATGGTGACTCCTTTTGATAAAAAGGGGCATGTTGATTTTTCAAAGACCACTCAATTAGTCAATTATTTGATTGAAAATGGAACTGATTCACTTGTGGTGGCTGGCACAACAGGTGAATCTCCCACATTGACAAAGGAAGAAAAACTTGCTTTATTTGCTCATGTTGTCAAAGTTGCTGCCAAGAGAGTTCCGGTCATAGCCGGAACTGGCAGCAATAATACGTACGCATCCATTGAACTCACCAAAAAAGCAGAAGAACTTGGCGTTGATGCAATAATGGTTGTGGCACCATACTATAATAAACCAAATCAAGAGGGATTATATCAGCATTTTCAAGCAGTAGCTGAAGCAACATCTCTACCAGTGATGGTTTACAATATTCCAGGGAGATCCTCGGTCAATATACTTCCAGAAACAATTATTCGACTTTCCAAAATTCCCAATATAGTTGCAGTAAAAGAAGCTAGCGGTGATTTAAATGCAATGACCCATATCATTGCTAATACAGATGAAAACTTTGTATTATACAGTGGTGATGATGGCTTAACATTGCCAGTTCTGTCGATTGGCGGTGCCGGTATTATTTCGGTTGCGTCACATATAATTGGAAATGAAATGCAAGAAATGATAAAGGCCTATTTTGATGGGGAGAATTCTAAAGCAGCGAATCTCCATCAGCAATTGCTGCCAATCATGCAAGGCCTATTTGCAGCACCAAGTCCTGGTCCGGTCAAAACAGCGTTACAGCTTAATGGGTTAGATGTAGGTTCAGTAAGGCTTCCATTGGTCCCATTAACCGAACAGGAACGCACCAGATTGACGGCGCTCTTAAAAAAGTAATAATTAAAAAAATCCAATCGATTTTCGGTTGGATTTTTTTAGTTTAATGGAGTAGATTGCCTCAAATCGCAGAATATGGTTGTAATGATTTTCGTGTTTCAAGTATAATAATCATAACTGATTTCGGTCGGCATAAATAACGTAGGAGGATTCAAACATTGATCACAAGCAAAAAAAATAATTCCATTAAGATAATTTCTCTTGGTGGTATCGGAGAAATCGGAAAAAATATGTACCTTGTCGAAGTGGACAAGGATATATTTGTCATTGATGCCGGCTTAATGTTCCCCGAGGAAGAAATGCTCGGTATCGATATCGTAATCCCAGATATGACCTATTTGACAGAGAATAGAGACAGAGTAAAAGCTATTTTCCTTACCCATGGTCATGAAGATCATATTGGTGCACTCTCTTATTTATTAAGGCAGGTAAATGTTCCGGTTTATGGCATGAAATTAACATTAGCTCTTGCAAGCGCAAAACTTAAGGAACAAGAATTTAACGGAACACCAACGTTTATTGAAGTGGATTCCGATACCATTTTAAACATGAATTCTGTAGATATCAGTTTTTTTAAAACGAATCACAGTATTCCGGATTCTGTTGGCGTTTGTATTCACACTTCTGAAGGTATTATCGTCTATACGGGTGATTTTAAATTTGATCAGGCCGCAACGAAGCTTTATAAGCCTGAAATTGGAAAAATGGCTGCGATTGGGGAAAAAGGAGTACTATGTCTGTTATCGGATAGTACAGAAGCTGAAAAGCCAGGCTATACCACCTCAGAGGCAATTGTTGTAAGAGAAATGTCCAATGCATTTTATAATGCACCTGGAAGGATTATTGCTGCTTGTTTTGCATCTGATATTAACAGGATTCAGCATATTTTTGATTCTGCAATAGAAAACCGCAGAAAGGTTGCGGTCGTTGGGAAAAGCCTCGAACGAATTTATCATATTGCACTTGATTTAGGTTATTTAGAGGTTGAAGAAGATTTAATCATCCCCATTAGTGAATTAAAAGACTATAAAGACAATGAAGTAGTCATTTTAATGACAGGAAACCAAGGTGAGCCGATTGAAGCCTTGCAGAAAATGGCGAAACAAACGGCTAAATTCGTCAATATTCAACCGGGTGATACCGTTTTAATTGCTGCTTCACCATTAAGGGGAAGCGAAGTGTTTTTAGCGAAAACGGTTGATATGCTGTTTAGAGCTGGAGCAAATGTCATTTCTGGTAAACGGACTATTCACGTATCCAGCCATGGAAGTCAAGAAGAATTAAAATTTATGATTAACCTGATGAAGCCTAAGTATTTCATACCAGTTCATGGAGAATACCGCTTGCTTCAAGCACATCGGAAATTGGCACTGGAAATTGGCCTCAAGAACGAACAGATTCTAATCCCTGAGCGTGGAGAAATTGTTGAAATTAAAGATGGGAAAATTGGTTTTAGCGGTAAAGTGCCTTCAGGGAATGTTCTGATTGATGGGATTGGTGTCGGTGATGTTGGAAATATTGTATTGCGGGATCGAAAACTTTTATCCCAGGATGGCATATTGATTGTGGTTGTTACCTTAACAAGACAGGATAAAAAAATTGCAGCCGGTCCTGAGATTATTTCACGAGGGTTTGTTTATGTTCGTGAATCAGAAAAGTTGATGGATGATTCGACAAAATTGGTTCGTGAAATCGTGGAAAGGAATATTGCAAAGGAAACCTTCGAATGGTCAAGCCTAAAGCAGGACATCCGCGATGAACTAAACCGCTATTTATTTGAAAAAACAAAAAGAAGACCGATGATTTTACCAATCATCATGGAAATTTAATTTTAAAGGCACTGGAAATTCCAGTGCCTTTTATTATTTGAAAAAAAGGCATGAATTTCAAGCAGACGTCAATACTAAAGTCATCATGTGTGAAGGGAGTCTAGGGATGGATATTTTAAATAATATTTTTCGAAATGAATCCGAAAATCCAGACGGAGGGGAGCCTCAAAAAGAGGAAAAACCATCTTCCAATTTAATAGAAAAAATTCAACAGCTTGGTCAAACAAATGTTCCTCAATTATCATCTGACTCGAGAATCCACTGTTTAACGATTGTCGGACAAATAGAAGGTCATTTAGCATTGCCGCCGCAGAATAAAACAACGAAGTATGAACATCTCATACCGCAGTTAGTTGCCATTGAGCAGAATCCTAAAATTGAAGGAGTGCTCATTATTTTGAATACGGTAGGCGGGGACGTGGAAGCAGGTCTTGCCATTTCAGAAATGCTTGCAACGATTTCAAAACCGACTGTTTCTGTTGTTTTGGGTGGGGGGCATTCTATAGGGGTACCTATTGCCGTTTCCTGCGATTATTCCTTTATTGTAGAAACCGCAACGATGACCATCCATCCGATTCGCTTAACAGGGCTAGTCATTGGTGTTCCTGCAACATTTGAATATTTAGATAAAATGCAAGAGCGGGTCGTGAACTTTGTTACAAAGCATTCAAAAATTACCGAGGATACATTTAAAGACCTAATGTTTGCAAAGGGCAATCTGACTCGGGATATTGGGACAAACGTAATTGGTGCCGATGCTGTAAAAAATGGTCTAATTGATGAAGTTGGCGGAATTGGAGCTGCGATGAAAAAGTTAAATGAGTTGATTGATTTACAAAAAGAAGAAAAAGAAGGGCTGATTCAATGATTCTTTATACGATGATGCCGCAAGAACTTATTTTTCCAAGCGAAACAGAAGCTTTCTCGAAACAGCAATTGATTAACTATCAAGGGGTTCCACTATTAGTGGATATGATGGATCCTCAAAATGTTCAGGTAATCCGTGTACTAAGCAGTGATCCTCAGCATTTCCTAGACGATCGATTTTGTCCGGGAGCAAAAATTTCTTTTTCGAACAGTGAAGGTTTGTCCGCATTCTAACAGGCATTATGGTATAATTAGGACAAGAAGACAAGAGCAGCCAAGCAGGCTGCTTTCTTCCTTTTTATCCTAAAAATGCTATTTCAGAATAGTTGAAGAGTTAATATAAACGATTACAGGTGATTTAATGGCGAAAAAAAAGAGAAGGCAAGCCAAAAAAAGAGACAGTCAATTAAAAAAGACTGTTCAATATGAATTAACAGCATTAGCGTTATTAGCTTTAGCCATTATTTCAATGGCGAAGCTTGGGGCAGTGGGGAAATCTTCAGTCTTATTCTTCCGTTTTTGGATGGGAGAATGGTATATGCTCTGTTTAATTGGATTAGTGGTGATGAGTGTATATTTAATGTGGAAAAGAACCGTGCCCTTTTTTTTCAATCTTAAATTAGTAGGTTCTTATTTTATTATCTCATCGATTCTACTTTTAAGCCATGTTACGTTGTTTCATTTACTATCCAACGGTGGTAGATTTAAAAATCCTAGTGTAATAAATAACACCTGGGAATTGTTTATGATGGAGGTAAAAGGGGAAACCAGTACAACCGATCTTGGCGGCGGGATGATTGGAGCCGTGTTATTTGCATTATTTCATTTTCTATTTGCGGAAACCGGGACCAAAATTGTTGCTTTTATCTTTGTTCTGATTGGTTTTATTTTAATAACGGGGAAATCATTTGGAGACTTTATTGGAAATGTTCTCATGACCATTTTTGCCTTTGGAAAAAGTCAGTGGATTGCGTTTAAAGCAGACATGGCTGAGTGGAAACAAAAACAGGAAGAGCGGAAAGTAGAAAGAAGGAACCAGCAGCGGGAGCAACGGGGAAATCGACGTTCTAGAGTTCAGCCTGAAAACGTCGATCCGACTGAGCCGGAAGAGATTAGAATGCCTGAACCTATCATATCAAGTTTTGCTGACAGGGCCTATCAGGATGACGTACCATCAGTAAGTGAACAACAAGAGGGAATGCAGGAAAATGCGATGGTACCAACCGTAGAAGAAGATGATCAAAGTCCGCCGATTACGTTTACCGAGGTGGAAAATACAGCTTATGAACTGCCACCTCTTAGATTGCTGCGGATGCCGCGGAAAACAGACCAAAGTGGTGAGTATGAATTAATCCATGCAAATGCTGCCAAGCTTGAACGGACGTTTCAAAGTTTTGGTGTTAAAGCTCGTGTAACTCAAGTTCATTTAGGGCCGGCAGTAACCAAGTATGAGGTTCACCCAGACGTCGGGGTAAAGGTTAGTAAAATCGTCAGCCTGAGTGACGACTTAGCACTAGCGCTAGCTGCAAAGGATATCCGGATAGAGGCACCTATTCCCGGAAAATCAGCTATTGGCATCGAAGTGCCTAATTCAGAAGTAGCAATGGTTTCACTAAGAGAGGTTCTTGAAGCAACGCAAAATGATAAGCCTGAAGCCAAGCTGTTAATAGGATTAGGCAGGGATATCACAGGGGAAGCGGTTCTTGCAGAACTAAATAAAATGCCCCACTTACTGGTTGCCGGTGCTACAGGAAGCGGAAAGAGTGTTTGTATCAATGGAATTATTACTAGTATTTTAATGCGGGCAAAGCCGCATGAAGTAAAATTAATGATGATTGATCCAAAAATGGTTGAATTAAATGTTTATAATGGTATCCCCCATTTATTAGCACCAGTCGTGACTGATGCAAAAAAGGCATCTCAGGCATTAAAAAAGGTTGTTAGTGAAATGGAAAGACGCTATGAATTATTCTCCTATACTGGAACTAGGAATATAGAAGGTTATAATGATCATATGAAACGCCACAATTTGGAAACGGGTGAAAAACAGCCATTATTACCTTATATAGTGGTTATTGTTGATGAGTTAGCAGATTTAATGATGGTGGCCTCCTCAGATGTTGAAGACTCCATTACAAGATTGGCGCAAATGGCTCGAGCAGCCGGGATTCACTTAATTATTGCAACACAACGTCCATCTGTTGATGTCATTACAGGGGTTATTAAAGCAAATATTCCATCAAGAATAGCTTTTGCGGTTTCAAGTTCAACCGACTCTAGGACGATCCTTGATATGGGTGGTGCGGAAAAACTTCTGGGCAGAGGGGATATGCTTTTCCTCCCGGTGGGGGAATCGAAGCCAATTAGGGTTCAGGGAGCCTTTCTCTCCGACGATGAGGTTGAGGATACAGTAAACTTTGTTATTGGACAACAAAAAGCACAATATCAAGAAGAAATGATTCCAGACGATCTCCCCGAAACCACCGGTGCAGTGGACGATGACCTATATGACGAAGCAGTTAATTTAATTATTGAAATGCAAACGGCCTCTGTTTCGATGCTGCAGCGGAGATTTAGAATTGGATACACGAGAGCTGCCCGGCTCATTGATGAAATGGAAGCACGCGGTGTCGTTGGACCATATGAAGGTAGTAAGCCGCGCGTAGTATTGTTAACAAGTAAACCAAATGAGGAGATTAGTTCCTAAATAAATGAAAAAAAGAGCCAGCTTCTGGCTCTTTTTTTCTATAATTTCACTAAAGAAACATATAATATTGGGAAACTCCTTATTGCAAAAGTCCTATATGATATATTTGGAAGAGGAATTATATCATATTTGCAAGTTCAAAACACTTGAAATTTCGACAAATTTCATCAATTGTGGCTTTTTTCGACAAAATGAATAATTTCTATTTATTTATCACCGAAAAAATGTTATATTATTTTCGATTAGTAGGAATGATTATACATCAGATGTCTGATGTCTTAGGAAAAGGCTGGAGGAACCTGCATGTCTATTAGGTCAGATAATCGGCACTTGTATTTACAAGTTATCGATCGGTTAAAGCAAGATATTGAAGAAGGTGTTTATAAAGAAAAAGAAAAATTACCTTCCGAATTTGATCTTGCAAAACATCTAGGTGTAAGCAGGGCTACTCTTCGAGAGGCGCTTCGTATTCTCGAGGAGGAAAATGTGATTATAAGGCGCCACGGAGTGGGAACCTTCGTAAACTCGAAGCCATTGTTTACTTCTGGGATTGAACAACTTAATAGTGTCACTGACATGATTAAGCAAGCGGGGATGAAACCGGGGACGATATTCCTAAGTTCATCTACCCAAAGACCTACCGAGGAAGATATTCGCCGTTTCTCATGTTCTATAAATGAGGAAATGGTTGTCATGGAACGGGTCAGAACTGCAAATGGGGAACCGGTTGTCTATTGTGTTGACAAGGTACCTGAAAATATTTTGCCCGAAACTTTTTCTCACGGGAAAGAGTCAATCTTCAAGATTTTAGAAGAAGAGGCGAATCGCAAAATTACATATGCAGTTGCCCAGATTGAACCAATTGGTTACCATGAGAAAATTTCCCCAATTCTAGAATGTGACCCTGAAACTGCTTTGCTTGTTTTAAAGCAAATGCATTTCGATGAAACGGATGAACCTATACTTTTTTCGGTAAACTATTTTAAAGCAGATAAGTTTAGTTTTCGTGTGCTTCGGAAAAGATTTTAATTTTTTTTAGGCGATTATGAAAACGGAAACATTTCTGCTTTCTTCGATTTCTACTTAATCAAAACAACAATCTTTAGGGGGTCAATATCTTGAAAAAGCGTAAAATTGGAATGGCGCTATCACTCGTTCTTGCTGCTGGAACACTTCTAGGTGCTTGTGGAAAAAGCAATGACAACACAAACGATACTGCTAAAGATGGCGGCAAGAAAGAAAAAGCCTTTACTGTAGCAATGGTTACAGATGTCGGCGGTGTTGACGACAAATCATTTAACCAATCTGCTTGGCAAGGTCTTCAAGATTATGGTAAAGAAAATGGATTAACAAAGGGTAAAGAAGGATTCGATTACCTTCAATCTACTTCTGATGCTGACTATTCAACAAACTTAAATACACTTGCACGCCAAGGCTTTAATTTAGTATTTGGAATTGGTTTCCTCATGCACAATGCTGTGGATGAAATTGCTAAACAACAACCTAAAAATAATTTTGCTATCATTGATGATGAAGTAAAAGAACCAAATGTTGCCAGCGTCCTATTTAAAGAGCAAGAAGCTGCATTCCTTGCTGGTGTTGCGGCAGCCCTGCAAACAAAGACAAACAAAATCGGTTTCATCGGTGGTATGAAAATCCCTGTTATCGAACGTTTTGAGGCTGGCTTCTTAGCAGGTGTAAAAGCTGCTAAGCCTGAAGCAAAAGTTGATGTACAGTATTCAGGTGCATTTGATAAAGCAGAACTTGGTCAAACTATTGCTTCTAAAATGTATTCTTCTGGTGATGACGTAGTATTCCATGCTGCTGGTGCGACAGGTAACGGTCTATTCAAGGAAGCTTCTGACCTTAAGAAGAAAGATCCAAGCAAGGAAATCTGGGCAATTGGTGTAGACCAAGACCAAAGCTTTATGGGTCCGGATGTTGTCTTAACATCTGCAATGAAACGTGTTGACCTTGCAGTTAAAGATATTGCTACAAAAGCGAAAGAAGGCAACTTCCCTGGAGGCCAAACAACTGTATACGGCTTACATGAGGATGGAGTTGGCTTAGCGCCGATTAACAGCAAGGCATCTAACAAGGCTGCAATTGAAAAAGCAGTAAAAGATTGGACAGATAAGATTAAATCTGGTGCTGTAAAAGTTCCTGGAACACTTAAAGAATTAAAGACATTTAAAGCTAAATAAATAAGAAAAGCGGAAGCGCCTTGTTCAGCCCCGACAAGTGCTGGAGGGCCTGACGGTGAAGTCGTTCTTTGACTTCATCGGCGGGACCGAAGCAACCTCGAGGGGCTAGGCGCTGGAGCTGGACAATTCTCAAAGTCAAGAAATAATTCATTTTACTATAAAATGCGGGTTTAATTACCGGCCCGCTTATTTTTTTGAACCTTAAATGAAGAGTAGAATTATATTTTTAATTCTACTTTTCAGTTAGGGTTTACCTAGGGAAGAATTCCCATTTTTTTAATAAAAATTAAGGTCTGACCTCTTACTACTTATGTATAAAATTTCAAAAACCTTTTAAAAGGAAGTGAGATATGATGGAATATGTTATTGAAATGCTTAATATCCGCAAGGAATTTGGCAGCTTTGTTGCAAATGATAACATTACCCTTCAATTGAAAAAGGGAGAAATCCATGCGTTACTGGGGGAAAATGGAGCCGGGAAAACTACATTAATGAACGTCCTTTTTGGTTTATATCAACCAGAGCAAGGGGAGATTCGGGTTCATGGTAAACCTGTAAAAATATCAAATCCGAACATTGCCAATGACCTTGGAATTGGAATGGTGCATCAGCATTTTATGCTTGTTGATAAATTTACGGTAACAGAAAATATCATTTTAGGAAAAGAAATCACAACCGCCGGAAGGATTGATCTAAAAAAAGCGGAAAAAGAGGTTCGTGACATTTCAGAGCGTTATGGGTTAGCCGTTGATCCACAGGCTAAAATTTCGGATATCAGCGTAGGGATGCAGCAGCGTGTAGAAATTTTAAAAACACTCTACCGCGGGGCGGAAATTTTGATCTTTGACGAACCTACCGCAGTTTTAACGCCTCAGGAAATTCATGAACTTATTCAAATCATGAAAACGTTGATAAAAGAAGGTAAATCCATCATTATCATTACTCATAAATTGAAAGAAATTATGGAGGTTGCTGACCGCTGTACTGTTATTCGTAAAGGAAAAGGGATCGGTACAGTTAATGTCAGTGAGACCAACCCAAATGAACTGGCGAATTTAATGGTTGGACGTGAGGTTGTTTTTAAAACGGAAAAGAAACCGCCAAATCCGAAACAAGATGTGCTAGAGGTCAAGGATTTACTAGTGAAGGACTCACGCGGTGTAACGGTTGTAAATGGACTTAGCTTAACAGTTCGTGCGGGTGAGATTGTTGGAATTGCCGGAGTCGACGGGAATGGCCAATCAGAATTCATCGAGGCCATTACTGGGTTAAGAAAGGCTGATAGCGGAAGTGTGAAAGTAAATGGAAAAGAACTTTTCGGACTTTCACCGAGAAAAGTAACTGAATCCGGGGTCGGTCATATTCCACAAGACAGACATAAGCATGGTCTAGTTTTGAACTATCCAATTGCTGAAAATATGGTGCTGCAAACCTATTATAAAAAACCATACTCAAAGAATGGAATATTAAATTTTAAAGAGATATATAACAAAGCAAGAAAATTAATATCAGAATTCGATGTTCGAACTCCTAGTGAATATGCTTTGGCACGTGCATTATCTGGTGGTAATCAGCAGAAAGCGATTATCGGCCGTGAAGTAGACCGAAATCCGGAATTACTGATTGCTGCACAACCTACACGCGGTTTGGATGTCGGGGCAATTGAGTTTATTCACAAACGTTTGATTGAGCAACGAGATAATGGTAAAGCAGTTTTACTTGTATCTTTTGAACTGGATGAAATTATGAATGTCAGTGACCGGATTGCCGTTATTTATGAGGGTAAAATTGTTGCAGTGGTAAACCCAAAAGAAACCACGGAACAAGAACTGGGATTGCTGATGGCCGGTTCGAATCGAAAAGAAGCGGGGGAAGGAACACATGTCTAAACGCTTACGCAATATTTTAACACCCCTTATTGCTGTTATTTTAGGGGTAATTGTTGGGACCATCATCATGTTAGCAAGTGGTTATGACCCTGTTGCCGCCTATGCAGCATTGTGGGATGGTGCTTTCGGTGATATTTATTATATTGGAGAGGTAATCAGGCAGGTAACACCATATATTTTAGCAGGACTTGCCGTTGCCTTTGCCTTTAGAGTTGGGTTATTTAATATCGGTGTTGAAGGTCAATTTATTGTTGGCTGGCTTGCCGCCGTTTGGGTAGGGGTATCTTTTGATTTACCCAAAATCATTCATTTACCGTTAGCAATCATCGCAGCAATGGTTGCCGGTGGACTTTGGGCCTTTATTCCAGGCCTGTTAAAAGCACGTTTCCGTGTACATGAAGTAATTGTTACCATTATGATGAACTATGTTGCTTTGCATACTGTTAACTACATTATTAATAATAAATTAAATCAAGGGTCATCTAAAACCGGAATGGTTCGTGACTCAGCGTCATTACGTTCTCCATGGCTTCAAGAATTAACTACCCATTCAACCATGCACTGGGGGATCATTATTGCCATCATCTGCTGCTTTATTATGTGGTTCCTATTAGAAAAAACAACCCGTGGTTATGAGCTGCGTGCCGTAGGATTCAATCAAGATGCAGCACATTATGCAGGGATGAGTGTAAATAAAAATATAATTCTTTCAATGGTGATTTCCGGATGCTTCGCAGGAATAGCCGGTGCAATGGAAGGTCTTGGTACTTTCGGATATATGGCGGTTCAAGGCGGGTTTACAGGAGTAGGCTTTAACGGAATTGCGGTTGCATTATTGGGCGGTAATACTGCACTTGGAGTATTTTTCGCAGCCCTTTTATTCGGTATTTTAAAAATTGGAGCATTATCCATGCCGCTTGAGGCAGGAGTACCAAAGGAATTAGTGGATATCATTATTGCCTTGATTGTATTCTTTGTTGCTTCAAGTTATATCATAAGAATAGTTCTTGACCGATTCAGTAAGAAGGGGGTGAAGTAAGTGAGCTTAATGGAGATTTTGACGATTGTAGTACCTTCCACCTTATTATGGGCAGCTCCACTTGTCTTCACTGCATTAGGCGGTGTATTCTCTGAACGTTCCGGTGTTGTTAATATCGGACTTGAAGGATTAATGGTTATAGGTGCTTTTGCAGCAGTTGTCTTCAACTTAACATTTGCCGGTACATTCGGTGCTGCAACTCCTTGGATATCGTTATTAGTAGCAATGGCAGCCGGAGCGATTTTTTCCATTCTCCATGCCGTGGCGGCAATCACATTCCGTGCGGACCATACGGTTTCCGGGGTGGCCATCAACTTGTTAGCAACAGGACTTACCTTATTCCTTGTTAAATTAATTTACAATAAAGGTGAAACGGACATTATCCAACAAAGCTTTAGTAAAATCGATGTTCCAATTTTAAAGGATATCCCTGTTATCGGAAAAATCTTTTTCCAAAATACCTACTGGACTTCATTTGTAGCTATAATTGTTGCAATTATCGCATGGTATATTATTTATAAAACTCCATTCGGACTGCGTCTTCGTTCAGTGGGTGAACACCCAATGGCTGCAGATACAATGGGGATTAACGTAACCAAAATGCGTTATTTAGGGGTTATTATTTCCGGTGCTCTGGGCGGAATTGGCGGCGGAGTTTATGCTGAATCGATTTCTTCGAACTTCAGCCATTCCACTATTAGCGGTCAAGGTTTTATGGCACTTGCTGCAATGATTTTTGGTAAATGGCATCCGCTGGGTGCGATGGGTGCGGCACTATTCTTTGGTTTTGCCCAAAGTATCAGTATTATCGGCTCAAGTTTACCTTTCTTAAAAAATATTCCGGATGTATACCTATTAATTGCTCCATATGTATTAACGATTTTAGCACTAGCTGGCTTTATCGGCCGGGCAGAAGCACCAAAAGCAGATGGGGTGCATTATATTAAAGGCAGTCGTTAAAATTTCTTAAACCCTTGGACCAAAAGTCCAAGGGTTTTCTACGTTTGAAACTTGTGTGAGCAAACGTGGCAAATTATAGTAAAAGTATACGTATGTTTAACTAAGGAAAAGATAAAATAACTGCATGATTTTTTACATATGGTTAGATAAGGGATTTTTTTAATTTGAAGGAGGTATGAAAATGGATGCTGCTGCAGAAAAAATGACAGAAATGCAAGGATACAAGCTTCATGTCATTGAAACAGATAAATATAAAACCAATACATTTATATGGAAAATGAAAGCACCATTATCGCAAGAGGACGTAACCAAAAGGGCTCTGCTTCCCCATGTTTTACAAAGCAGTTCGGCAAAATTTACATCTACTACGGCACTTCGTTCATATTTAGATGAATTGTATGGGGCAACCTTGTTTGTGGATTTATCTAAAAAAGGTGAAAATCATGTTATAAGTTTTACGATCGAAATAGCTAATGAAAAATTTCTAAGTGACCCAAGTCCTTTATTGAAAAAGGGTTTTGAGTTATTGGCAGAAATATTAACGAAACCAAATGCATCCGACAAAGCTTTCGATTCCGATACAATCGAGAAAGAAAAACGAACATTAAGGCAGCGAATTCAATCTGTTTATGATGATAAAATGAGATACTCCAATGTCCGTTTGATTGAAGAAATGTGCAAAGGGGAGCTGTATGCTCTCGATGTAAACGGGA
Organism: Bacillus salipaludis; assembly: GCF_030938565.1. Lineage (GTDB taxonomy): Bacteria > Bacillota > Bacilli > Bacillales > Cytobacillaceae > Neobacillus > Neobacillus salipaludis_A. The sequence goes on from NZ_JAVGVR010000001.1 coordinate 2,347,981, forward strand.
ACTTAGACGATGTTGATAAAATCACACCAGAGACCTTATATGAATTTTATAAAAAAGCATTTTCTGAAGATGAATTAGATTTATATGTAATTGGTGATGTGAAAGAGGAAGAGGTTAAAAAAATAGCTGATGAATTGCTCAAATTTGAAACGCGAACACCGAAAAAAACGAACGAAGCTAATCAAAAGAAGATTGAGCAAGTGAATGAAGTGAAAGAAAAGCAGGATGTCAAGCAAGGGAAATTAAATATCGGCTACCGCACGAATGTTCGCTACGGGGACCCCGATTATTTTGCCCTGCAAGTCTTCAATGGTATTTTCGGTGGTTTTTCTCATTCCAAACTATTTATTAATGTAAGGGAAAAAGCCAGCCTTGCCTACTACGCCGCAAGTCGCTTGGAAAGTCATAAAGGATTAATGATCGTCGTTTCGGGCATTGATTTAAAGAATTATGATCAAGCAGTTGGAATTATCCATGAACAAATGGAAGCGATGAAAACGGGTGATTTCACGGACGAAGAATTAACCCAGACGAAAGCTGTGATTCAAAATCAAATGCTTGAGACTATAGATACCTCAAGAGGCCTAATTGAAGTTTTATATCATAATGTGGTAGCTGATACCGATATTCATTTAAGTACCTGGGTTGAAGAAATGCAAAAAGTAACAAAGGAACAAATCGTGGCTGTTTCAGAAAAAATTCAGCTTGATACGATTTATTTCTTAACAGGAACGGAGGCGGGCCAATAATGGAGATACTTAAGTCTGACCAGCTCCAAGAAGAACTTTTTCATGAACAAATGGACAATGGACTCCAAGTCTATATTTTACCGAAAAAGGGCTTTAATAAAACCTATGCAACCTTTACGACCAAATATGGTTCTGTTGATAATTGCTTTATTCCGCTTGGGAAAAATGAGTATGTTAAGGTGCCTGATGGGATTGCCCACTTTTTAGAGCATAAGTTATTTGAAAAAGAAGATGGCGATGTTTTTCAGCAATTTAGCCGTCAAGGTGCATCCGCCAATGCCTTTACTTCGTTTACAAGGACTGCTTATTTATTTTCCAGCACATCTGATGTAGAAAAAAATCTAGAAACGTTGATCGATTTTGTACAGGAACCTTATTTTTCGGAAAAAACAGTGGAAAAGGAAAAAGGAATCATTGGACAGGAAATTACGATGTACGATGATAATCCCGACTGGCGTCTCTATTTTGGCTTAATTGAAAATTTATATCAAAACCATCCGGTTAAAATTGATATTGCCGGGACAATTGAGTCAATTTCCCATATTACGAAAGATTGGCTTTACGAATGCTACAATACTTTTTACCATCCAAGCAATATGTTATTGTTTATTGTCGGACCGGTTGATCCAAACGCAATTATGGACCAAGTAAGAGCAAACCAGGCGAAAAAACCATTTAAAGACCAGCCGGAAATCAAACGGAAATTTGACGAAGAACCAACTGAGGCTGCGGAAAAGAAACAGGTGCTTGAAATGAATGTGCAAACGCCTAAGTGCTTAGTAGGAATCAAAGCTCTTCATGTGGATCAAAAAGGCGATGACCTGTTAAAAAATGAATTGACGACCAATATCTTGCTTGATTTGCTATTCGGTAAGAGCTCGGAAAATTTTGATCAGCTCTATAAAGAGGGGCTGATTGATGACTCGTTTTCTTATGATTATACCCAAGAGCAGGGGTTTGGGTTTGCGATGGTCGGCGGGGATACAAGGGATGCAGATCAACTTGCTGAAAGACTTGAAAAAATGCTGCTGGATGCAAAGAATGGCAGCATCTTTACGGAAGAGCAACTGGAGCGGACGAAAAAGAAAAAAATAGGATCGTTTTTACGTGCAGTCAACTCTCCTGAATATATTGCCAATCAATTTACCCGGTATGCATTTAATGATATGAATTTATTTGATGTTGTTCCTACGCTTGAAAAGATAACCTTAAAGGATGTACAGCAATTGGCATCTGAAATTGTTTCTGAAGAGCGATTTTCGGTTTGTCAGGTTATTCCGAAGAAAAATTAGTTTAGGAAAGCGTCGTAAAACGGCGCTTTTTTATTTTATAAATAGAAAGAGTGAGGCTTTTGAAAAAATATGCACTCATCACGGGGGCAAGTGGAGGAATCGGACAAGCGATTGCTTTAACATTAGCTGCAAAAGGCTACCATTTATATTTACATTACAATCGAAATGAAAAAATGATAACGGATTTAATGGAAAAGTTGCAATTGTTTGGCGGGGAGTATATGCCTATTCACGCGGATCTGGCCGACTCAAATGGATACAAACACATTTGTTCACAAATTTTTTCACTTGATGCCATGATTCATTGCGGCGGCAACAGTCTTTATGGATTGCTAGTGGATTTGTCACAGGAAGAGGCGGCAGCACTTATGAACATACATGTTCTTAATCCTTTAATGATGACCAAAGAATTATTGCCGAAATTATATCGTAAAGGGTCAGGGAGTATTGTGGTCATCACTTCCATTTGGGGACAAACTGGAGCTGCCTGTGAAGTTGCCTATTCCACTGCGAAGGGCGCACAAATTGCCTTTGTAAAAGCCTTAAGTAAGGAAGTAGCACGGAGTGGCATTCGTGTAAATGCGATTGCTCCGGGCGCCGTAGCAACGCCGATGATGACGGGTTTTACTAAGGAAGAATTGGAATCAATCCATGAAGAAATCCCAATGGGAAGGCTTGGATTACCGGAAGAAATCGCAAAAGGCACCGCCTTTTTATTATCCGAAGAATCGTCGTATATAACAGGACAAATTCTTGCCATAAACGGCGGCTGGTACACTTAAAAATTAATTTCTAGGATGAATAAATCTCTTCGGAAAGTCACAAAATATCCTTGTACTATTCTAAAGGAGGGTTTTAATATGTCTGTTTTAGATAACTGGAAACAGTGGGAAGACTTTTTAGCTGATCGTCTGCATCATGCGCAAAATGAGGGAATGAGTGAGGGAGCTGTCACCAACCTTGCATTTCAAATTGGAGATTATTTAGCAAGCCAGGTAGAGCCAAAAAATGAGCAGCAAAGAGTTCTTTCAGATTTATGGTCTGTTGCAGACAAACAAGAACAACAAGCTATTGCCAATATAATGGTTAAACTTATTTCAAATAATGGTACTCGTTAAGAGAGAGGCAGGTCCTCTCTTTTTTCTTTGTTTATATTTTCTCCAGATTTAAGGTCATTCTCCTTGTTTTTTCTTTCATCTTCACTCAAAATCATTTATTATAAGGTTTAGATATCGGAATGTGAAAATTTGTCGAATCAATCACGCCTATACTTAGGGGGTTTTTATTGTGGAGAAAAAAGAATGGTATTTAGAATATGAGATTCAAAAAAACCGTCCCGGTTTGTTGGGCGACATTTCATCACTATTAGGTATGCTTGCTATTAATATTGTAACAATTAATGGTGTGGATGAAGGCAGACGCGGCCTTTTAATTAAAGCAAAAGATGATGATCAAATTAAACGTTTAGAGTCAATTCTTAATACAATGGATACAATAAAATTAATTAAGTTGAGAGAACCAAAGCTGCGTGATCGTCTTGCCGTCAGACATGGACGTTATATCCAGAGAGACGCGGATGATAAAAAAACATTCCGCTTTGTAAGGGATGAACTTGGATTATTAGTTGATTTTATGGCAGAATTGTTTAAGCAGGAGGGCCATAAGTTAATTGGAATTCGCGGGATGCCTCGTGTGGGCAAAACAGAATCTCTTGTTGCGGCAAGTGTTTGTGCGAATAAAAGATGGTTGTTCGTTTCTTCCACTCTTTTAAAACAAACAATCCGAAATCAGCTAATTCAAGATGAGTACAATGAAAATAATTTATATATTTTGGATGGGATTGTCTCAACAAAACGCGCAAGTGAACGCCACTGGCAGCTTGTTCGTGAAATAATGCGCATGCCTGCCGTGAAAGTGATTGAACATCCAGACGTTTTTGTTCAAAATTCAGAGTACACGCTAGATGATTTTGATTATATTATCGAACTAAGAAATCACGCGGACGAAGAGATTACATATGAGGTAGTAGAACAGAGTAACATACTCTCCGGCTCTGATTTTGGAGATTTTGATTTTTGAAAATTGGAAGGTGTTAAAAGTTGACTGAATTAGGTAATCGACTAAAAGAAGCCCGATTAGCCAAAAACTTGAGTTTGGATGATGTACAGGCCATTACAAAAATCCAAAAGCGTTACTTAATTGGTATTGAAGAAGGAAATTATACTAGTATGCCCGGGAATTTTTATGTTCGTGCCTTTATAAAGCAATACGCAGAGGCGCTTCAACTAAATCCCGATGAAATTTTTGAAACCTATAAAAGTGATATCCCTATCACTCATAATGAAGAAATAACGGATCAATTATCGAGGGTGAAAAGCCGCAAAGCGATTTCAGAAGGGAATTCGAAATTTTTTGATGTGCTCCCGAAAATACTAATTGGTGTTTTTGTTATTGGGGTTGCAGGGTTAGTCTATTATTTTCTATTAAGTCATGCGAGCAGTGATTCGAATGAATCCGTTAATAAGGTAAATGACCAGGCGAAAATTGAAAAATCTCAAAATCTTGAAGAAGCAAAAGCGACAGAAACAAAAAGTTCAAAAGCTACAAAAGTTAAAAACAGCGCAAATGAAAAAAAGAACAGTGTGGATACCTCTGCAGAAACTGTTTCTAAGCAGGATTTAAAAGTGGTTCAGAGCAGCGGCCCAAATACCACATTTAAATTAAGCAATACAGATAAGTTTAAAGTGAAATTGGTTTCAAAGGGTCAAACATGGGTGAATATAAAAAATGGCAAGGGCTATTCTTTTTTCCAGGGGATGCTTACAACAGATGGTACAAAAAGTAAAACAGTAGATTTATCCAAAGAAAATCAAGCTGTGATTGTTGTAGGAAGGACATTGGATACTGAAATCTATGTGAATGATCAAAAGTTAGAGTATGAAGTGGCACCGACTGAAATGGTTCGTCAGAACATTACGATTCAATATGTTCCGAAGAACAAATAGTCATCGAAATGATGACTATTTTTCAGTTTATTATTAAATTGAAATAGTTTCAGTTTATTTCAATTGTGTTCTTGTTTTTTAATTAGGAGGAAATTTTTATGAATATACCAAATAGGATAACGGTATCGAGAATATTATTAATTCCTATATTCTTAATCATTATGCTAGTCCCCTTTAAATGGGGAAATTTACATTTGCTTGGAGTAGACCTGCCTGTTACCCATTTTGTCGGGGCTCTCATCTTTATTATTGCCTCTACTACTGACTGGGTAGATGGTTATTACGCCCGTAAATATAATCTTGTGACAAATATGGGGAAATTCCTAGATCCCCTTGCTGATAAATTACTTGTTTCCGCAGCTTTGATTGTGCTAGTTGAGCTGGGGTACGCTGCGTCATGGATTGTCATTGTTATTATTAGCAGGGAGTTTGCGGTTACCGGACTACGCCTGCTGCTTGCCGGTGAAGGCGAGGTTGTTGCAGCCAATATGCTTGGGAAAATTAAAACCTGGACGCAAATCATCGCGATTTCTGCACTTCTTTTACATAATATTTTATTTGAAATGGTCTCATTCCCATTTGCTGATATTGCTTTATGGGTAGCATTGATTTTTACCATCTGGTCGGGCTGGGATTATTTTGCGAAGAACAGCCATGTGCTAAAGAATTCTAAATAATAGGAAGTGATGGATTGTGAACGCAGAAATTATTGCGGTTGGCTCAGAGTTACTTCTTGGGCAAATTGTCAATACAAATGCACGGTTTATCTCCCAGCATTTAGCAGGTGCAGGCATTAATGTCTATTATCATACCGTAGTTGGAGATAACCCTGATCGTTTAAAATCAGCTATCGAGATTGCCGAAGACCGATCTGATTTGATTATTTTTACAGGCGGTCTGGGGCCAACGAAGGATGATTTGACGAAAGAAACGATTGCAAAGCATATCGGTAAGGAATTAGTTTTTGACGAAAATGCCTTGGAGTCAATTGAGGCATATTTCAAAAAGACAAATCGTCAGATGACAGAAAATAATCGGAAACAAGCACTTGTATTAGAAGGTTCTTACGTTTTGGCCAATGATCATGGGATGGCACCGGGAATGGTGGTTGAGAGTAAACGGCATGTTTATATGCTTTTGCCTGGACCGCCGAAGGAAATGGAACCGATGTTCATTGAATACGGTCTTACGGCATTGTCATTGCAAGTAAAGAGCAATGATAAAATTGTATCCAGAGTGCTGCGCTTTTTCGGGATTGGCGAAGCCGCATTGGAAACTGAAATTATCGATCTCATTGATTCACAGAGTAATCCTACGATTGCGCCATTAGCTGGAGATGGTGAGGTAACCTTAAGACTGACGGCGAAGCATCAGGACCATGATACGGCTATTAAAATGCTCGATGAGGTTGAGCAAAAGATTAGTGCCCGAGTCGGACAATTTTTATATGGCTATAACAATACATCGCTAGTTGAAGAGTTAAGCAAAGTTTTAAAAGCGAAGAATGTAACGATTGGGGCTGCCGAAAGCCTGACAGGCGGAATGTTTCAGAAGGAGTTAACCTCCGTCCCCGGTGCAAGTTCGATTTTAAAAGGCGGCGTGGTTTGCTATACAAATGAAGTGAAACACCAGGTGTTAAAAGTGAAGCAGGAAACTATTGATATGTACGGAGTTGTAAGTGAGCAGTGTGCGCTGGAATTAGCTGAAAATGTTTCAAGTCTTGTAGGTGCGGATATTGGCATCAGTTTTACAGGTGTTGCCGGACCGGATGAACAGGAAGGAAAGCCGGTTGGTACGGTTTATATTGGACTTTCTATTCAGGGACGGCCGGGTGTTGTGGAAAAAGTAATCCTTGCTGGTTCAAGGGAAGCGAACCGGACCCGTGCGGTGAAATTTGGTTATTATTATTTGCTTAAACATTTAAAAGAATCACAGAATGCTTAGAGGCGTTCTGTGATTCTTTTTTGTTTTGATGGTGGTTTTGATTGGGGGGATGAGTGGTGGGGAATAAAGAGGTGGACGTGGAAAATAAAACGGGGAAAGTGGAAAGTATTTTGTGAAAATCGGAAAATAAAATACTTCAAGTGGAAAATAAGGACTTGAAATACCTAATTTTCATCAAAAATTTGACTCTATTTTGATAGTACCTTGGATTAATAGTCTAATTTTCGGGTCTTTTAAGGGTATTGGAAAAAAAGATGGCTCAAGTGGAAACTAAATAGTGTAAACTGGAAAATTTTATACTCTAACTGGAGAATAATATGGAATATGTGGTAAGTACAATCAATCGCCAAAAAATTAAAATGTAATTATCAGATAATAATTGGAATTCCTTTATTTGCCTTGGACAAATTCATATAAAAGTTCCATTTATCCGACGGATTTACCTGTTTTTACATATAGATTCCACGCAATTTAGTCGAATGAATGTTCGTCTTTTTTCTCGACAAAAAGATGAAAAGAGGTTATATTATTAATAGGTTTTAATTTAATAGTTTGTGGCTTTAATCATTATATTTATATATATGAGGAGGAACGATTTAGTGAGTGATCGTAAAGCGGCTTTAGAAATGGCTCTAAAGCAAATAGAGAAGCAATTTGGCAAAGGCTCAATCATGAAAATGGGTGAGCAGACAGAAACAAAGATTTCAACAGTACCAAGTGGATCATTAGCACTTGATACAGCTCTTGGTGTTGGGGGATATCCAAGAGGACGTATTATCGAAATATACGGACCGGAAAGCTCGGGTAAAACCACAGTAGCATTACATGCAATTGCAGAAGTACAAGCAAAAGGCGGCCAAGCAGCGTTTATCGACGCCGAGCATGCACTCGATCCAACTTATGCACAAAAGCTTGGTGTAAACATTGATGAGTTATTATTATCACAGCCAGACACAGGTGAACAAGCCCTTGAAATTGCTGAAGCACTTGTTCGAAGCGGTGCAGTCGATATTATTGTTATCGACTCAGTAGCAGCCTTAGTTCCAAAAGCGGAGATTGAGGGCGAAATGGGAGACGCTCACGTAGGTTTACAAGCACGTTTAATGTCTCAAGCCCTTCGTAAACTATCAGGTGCTATCAATAAATCAAAAACAATCGCAGTATTTATTAACCAAATTCGTGAAAAAGTTGGAGTTATGTTCGGAAACCCCGAGACAACACCAGGCGGTCGTGCGCTTAAGTTCTATTCAACGATCCGTCTTGAAGTCCGCCGTGCAGAAACCTTAAAACAAGGAAATGACATGGTCGGTAATAAAACAAAAATTAAAGTCGTCAAAAATAAAGTTGCACCTCCATTCCGTACAGCAGAAGTGGATATTATGTATGGTGAAGGGATTTCTAAAGAGGGTGAGATCATCGATCTTGGCTCAGAATTAGATATCGTTCAAAAGAGTGGTTCTTGGTATTCTTATAATGACGAAAGACTTGGCCAAGGACGTGAAAACGCGAAACTATTCTTAAAAGAAAACCCTGAAATTCGTCTGGACATTCAACAGAAAATTCGTGATCACTACGGATTAGATGGAGATAAGACTGTTACCGAGACAGACGAACCAGATCAAATTGAACTAATTGACTAATAAAAAAGAGCAAATCCGGACATCGGCTTTGCTCTTTTTCAAAAGAATGAATTTCAATACATAAAAATGTATATTTATTCAAAACAAAATTCCTCCAAAGTTTGTAAATCATTGAACAATTTCAAAATATTTCTAACGTCTGTCTGTATCTACCCTTGACAATAAATTTGCGCACATTTACAATTAACATGTATATTTTACATTTTTGGAAATATTACATTGAAAAGCCATGGTGCTTGCTGTATGTTGAGTCTAAACAATGTACATGCCGACACTTAAAAATGTAACAAAAGTTCATAGCAAGAGGAGGTGTAACGATGGAACCAATTACACTCATCTCCATTTTGCTTGGCCTTATCGTCGGTGCCGTTGTTGGCTATTTTATTCGTAAATCCTCTGCCGAAACAAAAATTGCAGGAGCAAAGAGTGCTGCAGAGCAAATCCTTGATGATGCAAAGCGTGATGCTGATGCATTGAAAAAAGAGGCATTGCTCGAGGCGAAGGATGAAATTCACAAGCTTCGTACTGAAGCTGAACGTGAGGTTCGTGAACGAAGAAATGAACTGCAAAAACAAGAAAACCGTTTACTGCAAAGAGAAGAGAATTTAGATCGAAAAGATGAATCGTTAAATAAGCGTGAAACTCTTTTAGAAAAGAAGGATGATTCTCTAAACCAAAGACAACAGCATATTGAAGAGATGGAAAGCAAAGTGGACGAGTTGGTTAGAACACAACAAAGTGAACTCGAACGAATTTCGAGCTTGACGCGCGAAGAAGCAAAAGCGATTATATTAGATCGTGTTGAGCAGGAACTTTCTCATGATACAGCCATAATGATCAAGGAAAGTGAAAATCGAGCGAAAGAAGACGCCGACAAGAAAGCAAAAGAAATTTTATCGCTGGCAATCCAGCGTTGCGCTGCTGACCATGTTGCGGAAACAACTGTCTCTGTAGTCAACCTGCCGAATGATGAAATGAAGGGTCGTATTATCGGCCGTGAGGGACGTAATATCCGTACTCTTGAAACATTGACAGGGATTGATTTAATTATCGATGATACGCCAGAAGCTGTCATTTTATCAGGGTTTGACCCAATTCGTCGTGAAACTGCACGACTTGCACTGGAAAAACTAGTTCAAGATGGTCGGATCCATCCTGCACGTATTGAGGAAATGGTAGAAAAATCTCGTCGGGAAGTTGATGAGTATATTCGTGAGGTTGGAGAACAAACGACATTTGAAGTCGGTGTTCACGGGCTACATCCGGATCTTATCAAAATTCTTGGCCGTTTGAAATTCCGCACAAGCTACGGGCAAAATGTTCTTAAACACTCGATGGAGGTTGCACAGCTTTCAGGGCTGCTTGCAGCTGAACTTGGAGAAGATGAAACATTAGCACGCCGAGCAGGATTACTTCACGATATCGGAAAAGCGATTGACCATGAGGTGGAAGGAAGCCATGTTGAAATCGGGGTTGAACTTGCTACGAAGTATAAAGAACACCCTGTTGTCATAAACAGTATTGCTTCTCACCATGGGGATACAGAACCAACATCCATTATCGCTGTACTTGTGGCTGCAGCCGATGCATTATCTGCAGCTAGACCAGGGGCACGCAGTGAGACTCTTGAAAACTATATCCGCCGACTAGAAAAGCTCGAAGAAATTTCCGAGTCATATGAAGGCGTTGAAAAGTCATTTGCGATACAAGCTGGTCGTGAAGTTCGAATCATTGTTAGACCAGATGCAATCGATGATTTGGCTGCACATCGCTTAGCACGTGATATTCGTAAGCGCATTGAAGAAGAACTTGATTACCCAGGACATATTAAAGTGACAGTTATCCGTGAAACACGGGCTGTAGAATACGCAAAATAAAGCGGTGCATTCGCACCGCTTTATTTTTTGCCTAAGATTAAAGGGATTAATATTGTGTTACAATTTAAGATAGAAGATAATTTTAGAGAGAAAGGGTAAAAAAATGAATATATTATTTATCGGTGATGTTGTAGGGTCACCAGGCCGAGATATGGTCAAAGAATATTTACCTAAATTAAAAGAGAAATTCCGCCCTAATTTTACAATCATCAACGGAGAGAATGCAGCTTCAGGAAAAGGAATCACGGAAAAGATTTACCGTGAATTTTTAAGTTTCGGGGCGCAGGCAATCACACTTGGGAACCACGCTTGGGATAATAAAGAAATCTTCGAATTTATCGATAGTGCCAAAAATATGGTCCGGCCTGCAAATTTTCCGGAAGGGACTCCTGGCAAAGGGCTTGGATTTTTTAAATTGAACGATGTTGAAATTGCTGTGATAAATTTACAAGGGCGTACCTTTATGGCTCCATTAGACTGTCCTTTTAGAAAAGCAGATGAATTGGTGGAAATTGCACGTGCTCGGACCCCATTTATTTTTGTTGATTTTCATGCTGAGGTAACGAGTGAAAAGCAAGCGATGGGCTGGTATCTTGACGGCCGAGTCTCAGCTGTTGTTGGGACTCATACACATGTTCAGACAGCGGATAATCGTATCTTGCCTGAAGGGACAGGATATCTAACCGATGTTGGAATGACGGGTCCTTATGATGGGATTCTCGGTGTAGAAAGGGATGCGGTTCTCAAGAGGTTTCTAATGAGTCTCCCAGTTCGCTTTGAAGTGCCAAAAACAGGCCGAACACAGCTAAGTGCAGTAATGATTGAATTGGATCGGAAAACCGGCAAATGTAAAAAGATCGAGCGAATCTTAATAAATGATGACCATCCATGGTATTCTTAAACCCTTCTATATGCAGGGTTTTTTCGCATTTTAATTGAACTTTTTTTGTCCAAGCCGGAATATGTTTTTTGCCGCCCGAATATAGTAGCAGTGGAGTATTATATATACCTGATTGGTTCATGAACTGCTCATGCGGGATCGGGATTAAACAAGGAGGAGCTAGGAATGGAAATATTAAAAGTTTCAGCAAAGTCTAATCCTAATTCTGTAGCTGGTGCGCTTGCCGGAGTTCTTCGTGAAAGAGGGGCAGCGGAGATACAGGCAATTGGTGCGGGTGCATTAAATCAAGCCGTTAAGGCAGTAGCGATCGCTCGAGGATTTGTAGCACCTAGCGGAGTTGATCTGATTTGCATCCCTGCGTTTACCGATATTTTAATAGACGGGGAAGAACGCACAGCTATAAAGCTCATTGTTGAGCCGAGGTAAACAAAGTAGAAAGTATTAAATAAAGGGCTACAATAATCAATCCTTTACCTGCCGGTTTAAAGCTGAGCAGGTATTTTTATGTAAATTTACCAGTGAAATTATTATATTGGTATATATAAAACAATAGTAGGATATAGGATATGGACAATAAAAAAACTGTAGTAGGACAGCATGATTCTACGTTTTTTAATTAACAATTTAATTCGATAAAACATTACCAAAACAGGCAGTTTTTTAATAATAAAAAAATATTCATATTTTAGTCAATATTTTTATTTAAAGGGTTGCAATTTTTAGTTCATAGGTCTATTATTGTAAGCGTTTAGTACGTATCTAAATATAAAACACTTTTTGGCTTTAAAGTGTAAAAGTCTAGTGGTTTACTTGGAAATGTGCTATAGTATTAGATGATTAGTTTACTTATTTTTTACATATCCAAAGGGGTGTAAGTCATGATCAATCAACTTTCGTGGAAAGTTGGAGGACAACAAGGGGAAGGTATTGAAAGTACTGGGGAAATCTTTGCAATTGCATTGAATCGCCTGGGGTATTACTTGTATGGTTATCGTCACTTTTCTTCACGTATTAAAGGCGGTCATACAAACAACAAGATTAGAGTAAGCACTACAGATGTTCGTTCAATTTCTGATGATCTTGATATTCTTGTTGCGTTTGACCAAGAAACGATTGACGTTAACTACAAAGAACTTCCTAGCAGCGGCGTAATTCTTGCAGATGCAAAGTTTAATCCAAAGAAACCGGAAGATACGGAAAGCTCGTTGTATGCGGTTCCATTTACTGAAATGGCTACAGAATTAGGTACTTCTTTAATGAAAAACATGGTAGCAATTGGTGCTACATCTGCGGTATTAGATTTAGACATTCATGTTTTTGAAGAAGTAGTTCGTGAAATTTTTGGTAAAAAAGGCGAGCAAGTAGTTGCGAAGAACATGGATGCAATCAAAGCCGGCTTTGAGTATATGAAAGAAAAAATGGATGCTAACGTTCCAACAATGGAACTTGCAAAAGCTGATGGTAAAAAACGGATGTACATGATTGGTAATGATGCCATTGCTCTAGGTGCTATTGCAGGTGGATGTCGTTTTATGGCAGCATATCCAATTACTCCTGCTTCAGATATCATGGAATATTTAATTAAAAAATTACCTGCTCTTGGCGGAACAGTTATTCAAACTGAAGATGAAATTGCTGCATGTACAATGACAATTGGTGCAAACTATGGCGGCGTTCGTGCCCTAACTGCATCTTCTGGCCCTGGGTTATCATTGAAGATGGAAGCAATTGGCCTTGCAGGTATCACTGAAACTCCAATTGTAATTGTTGATACACAGCGTGGAGGTCCTTCAACAGGATTACCAACAAAGCAAGAACAATCAGACTTAATGGCCATGATTTATGGTACGCACGGAGAAATTCCAAAGATTGTTATGGCTCCAAGTACGGTTGAAGAGGCTTTCTATGATACAGCAGAAGCGTTCAACCTTGCTGAAGAATATCAGTGCCCAGTAATTGTTTTATCTGATCTTCAATTATCATTAGGTAAGCAAACAGTGGAACCACTTGATGCTTCTAAAGTTGAAATTAGACGCGGTAAACTTGTAACTGAAGAACTTCCTGAAATTGAAAACAAAGGTTATTTCAAGCGTTATGAAGTAACAGAAGATGGTGTATCACCGCGTTCAATTCCAGGAATGAAAAATGGTATTCACCACGTAACAGGTGTTGAACACGCTGAGACTGGTAAACCATCTGAATCAGCAGCAAATCGTATTGCTCAAATGGACAAACGTTTCCGTAAGGTTGAAAATATTCGTTTTGATACACCTGTTTATAAAAATGCACCACATGAAGATGCTGATCTCCTAGTTGTAGGTTTCAACTCAACTCGTGGGGCTATTGAAGAGGCAATGGGCCGATTGGATAAGGACGGAATGAAAGTTAATCATGCACAGGTTCGTTTAATCCATCCGTTCCCATCAGACGAAATTCTTCCGCTTATTCGTTCTGCGAAAAAAGTACTTGTTGTTGAAAATAATGCAACAGGTCAGCTTGCTAATATTATGAAAATGAATGTTGGTCATGCTGAAAAAATTACGAAGTTTGTTAAATATGATGGAAATCCATTTTTACCACATGAAGTTTATTCAAAATGTAAGGAGTTGTTCTAAGTGGCCACTTTTAAAGACTTTAGAAATGATGTAAAACCGAACTGGTGCCCTGGCTGTGGCGACTTCTCTGTACAAGCTGCAATGCAACGTGCAGCTGCAAATGTTGGTTTAGAACCTGAAAATCTTGCGGTTATTTCTGGGATTGGATGTTCTGGTCGTATCTCTGGTTATATTAATGCTTACGGCTTCCATGGTATTCATGGACGTTCACTTCCAATTGCTCAAGGTGTTAAAATGGCAAACCGTGATTTAACTGTAATCGCATCCGGCGGTGACGGTGACGGTTATGCTATCGGTATGGCACATACAATCCATGCGATTCGCCGTAATTTAGACGTAACGTATATCGTTATGGATAACCAAATTTATGGTTTAACAAAAGGTCAAACATCACCACGTTCTGCTGAAGGCTTTAAAACAAAGTCAACTCCAGGTGGGTCTATTGAACAAGCAATTTCTCCAATGGAAATGGCATTAACAGTAGGTGGTACTTTTGTAGCACAAAGCTTCTCAACCGATTTAAAAGATTTAACAGCTTTAATTGAAGCTGGAATTAAACATAAAGGTTTCTCTTTAATTAACGTTTTCAGTCCTTGTGTTACTTACAATAAAGTGAACACATATGACTGGTTTAAAGAAAACTTAACAAAGTTAAGCGACATTGAAGGTTATGATCCATCAAACCGTGAAATGGCTATGCAAACATTAATGAAGCATAATGGCCTTGTGACTGGTCTTATTTACCAAAACACTGAGCGTGCTTCTTATCAAGAATTAATTAAAGGATACTCTGAGGAGCCTTTAGTAAATGCTGATCTTAACCTTGATCAAGCGCATTTTGATAAACTAGCAGCAGAGTTTATGTAATAGAATTTGTAAAAACCCGTGGGTACGAACCACGGGTTTTTTTTATCAACTCTATGAAATTCCAAATTCCTCCTTTCGAAGGTTTAATCTCTAGCTGCTTAGTCTACACTTTATGTATTACGTGAGGATTGTCACATATTTTTTTTGGAAAATAAGCTACAATTAGCCATTGAGCGGTGAATTCTACAAAGGTATATTTTGATTGCCCAACCATTTTATCGCTGGTGTGTAGATAGGGATTTTCTATTGTTTTCATTCCTATAAACCTTTATACTATAATAATGTGCAGATTATTGTGCACCCTTTCCAAACTGCAAATAAATGGTAAGGACTGCCAAATTTAATTTTCATAGAGGAAGCATCTTATGATTAAAATCAAGAAAGGAGATTTTTCCTGATGAATGAACAACAACGTTTAGATAGTAAACAAGTAAAGTCTGCTAATTCTTCGGACAAAAAATCCGCCAAGGATTACAGTAAGTATTTTGAACAAGTGATAACGGCTCCTTCGTTAAAGGAAGCGAAAAAGCGCGGAAAAGAAGAAGTTAAGTATCATAACGATTTTTCCATTCCGGAAGAATTTCGCGGCATGGGTGAAGGGCGTAAATTCTATATTCGCACCTATGGATGCCAAATGAATGAACATGATACAGAGGTAATGGCAGGAATCTTTTTAGCTTTAGGCTATGAGCCGACAGATAACACGGAAGATGCCAATGTTATTCTTTTAAATACTTGTGCCATCCGTGAGAATGCAGAGAACAAGGTTTTTGGTGAATTGGGTCACTTAAAGGCATTAAAAATGGAAAAACCCGACCTGCTTTTAGGTGTTTGCGGCTGTATGTCCCAAGAAGAGTCTGTCGTCAATAAGATTTTAAAAACCTATCAACAGGTTGATATGATTTTTGGAACCCACAATATTCACCGCCTGCCAAACATTCTGCATGAAGCCTATATGTCAAAAGAAATGGTGATTGAAGTTTGGTCTAAGGAAGGCGACGTAATTGAAAATCTTCCAAAAGTCCGCCGCGGAAATATTAAGGCATGGGTAAACATCATGTACGGTTGTGATAAATTCTGTACGTACTGTATTGTGCCTTACACACGTGGAAAAGAGCGCAGCCGTAGACCGGATGAAATTATTCAGGAGGTTCGTCATTTAGCTGCACAAGGATACCAAGAAATTACACTTCTTGGTCAAAACGTGAATGCCTACGGCAAAGACTTTGAGGATATCAACTACGGTCTAGGTGACTTAATGGATGAGCTAAGTAAAATTGATATACCAAGAATACGTTTTACCACAAGCCATCCACGTGATTTTGATGACCATTTGATTGAAGTGCTTGCCAAGGGTGGCAATTTAATGGATCATATCCATTTACCTGTTCAATCCGGCTCAACGGAAGTACTAAAAATCATGGCTAGGAAATATACGAGAGAACAATATTTAGAGCTTGTTCGTAAAATAAAAGCTGCGATTCCAAATGTTGCATTATCGACTGATATCATCGTTGGATATCCAAATGAAACGGATGAACAGTTTGAAGAAACCTTATCACTCTACCGTGAAGTTGGGTTTGAAATTGCTTATACATTTATTTATTCTCCACGGGAAGGTACTCCTGCTGCCAAAATGCAGGATAATGTTCCGATGGAAGTCAAAAAAGAGCGTTTGCAGCGTTTGAATAATCTTGTGAACGAGCTTTCTGCTGAAGCAATGAAAAAATATGTAGGCCAAGTCGTGGAAGTCCTTGTCGAAGGTGAAAGTAAGAACAATCCAGATGTTCTTGCAGGATATACATCTAAAAACAAGCTTGTTAACTTTTTTGCTCCCAAAACTGCAATTGGCAAGATTGTAAAAGTAAAAATTACAGATGCAAAAACATGGTCATTAAACGGAGAAATGGTGGAGAAATTCGAACCGGCAGAGGTGAAGTAAAGTGACGAAGTATACAAAAGACGATATCGTCGCTCGTGCAACAGAGCTAGCGCGTATGATTGCGGAAACAGAGGAAGTTGATTTTTTCAAGCGGGCAGAAGCACAGATTCATGAAAACCCTAAAGTTAAAGTATTAATTTCTGATATTAAAGGGTTACAAAAGCAAGCGGTAAACCTGCAGCATTATGGAAAACCGGAAGCTTTGAAGAAAGTGGAAGACAAAATTGCATCCATTGAACAAGAATTGGATGAAATTCCTGTTGTCCAAGATTTTAAACAATCACAGCTTGAAGTGAATGAATTACTACAGATCATAGCTTCAACGATTTCTAATACGGTTACCGATGAAATCATTACTTCAACCGGCGGAGATGTATTGATGGGTGAAACGGGTGCCAGCTTGAAACATGGCGGCAGTGCTTGCGAAGGCCACGATGATTGTGATCACGAACATTAAAAATTGTAAGCCAGGCTTTTATAAAGCCTGGTTTTTCTTATGATTAGGTTATGTTAAAGGACAATGTTGATTTTGAACAGCATTGATTGGAGCGGAAATCAACAACCAAGTTTAACAGAGCCTATGATTAAATACCTTCTAAGTCCAGCACGCCCTTCATAAAAATAGGAAGAGACCTCAAAATCCTGATTACTTCGGAACATACATAAATATCCCGCATAAAATGAATCATGACTAAACTTTTAACCAGTGTTCTTCAAAATATATCGCACACTAGTCTAAATATTAGCATAGGATGAAATGAAACTGAATGAGGAGGGTTCGCGCGAAATGGGAGAATACAGAGAGATAATTACGAAAGCCGTAGTCGCGAAAGGACGTAAATTCACCCAGTCCAATCATACGATTAGCCCGGCGCATAATCCAACAAGTATTCTTGGCTGTTGGATTATCAACCATAAATATAACGCGAAAAAAGTCGGCAAGACAGTAGAGATACACGGCTCCTATGATATCAACGTTTGGTATTCATATAATGATAATACTAAAACAGAAGTAGTGACCGAACGTGTTCAATATTGTGATGTCATAAAGTTAAAGTATCGTGACCATGACTGCCTTGATGACAATGAAATTGTTGCACGGGTGCTGCAACAGCCGAATTGTTGTGAAGCCGTCATTTCCCCTAATGGTAATCGCATCATCGTCCATGTTGAAAGGGAATTCCTTGTCGAGGTAATTGGCGAAACAAAGGTTTGTGTAGTCATTAACCCTGAAGGATGCTCCTGTGACGATGAAGAATGGGGAATGGATGTTGACGACGAAGAATTCGAAGAACTAAACCCAGATTTCTTAGTCGGCTCAGAGGAAGAATAAAGATACTAGGAAGTTTTTACTTCCTAGTTTTTTCTTTTTTCTTTGCAGGGGATGTTTTCAGACTTTTGATTAACAAATTCTGCATTCGTCCTGTTTATAATAAAGGTAAGGGAGTAAGGAGAATGAAAATCTATCAGTTACAGTTAAAATGCTTTAAACTGGATGAAATGAAGAAATTTTATACAGAGGATTTAGAAATGGAACTCATAAGTGATGCAGAAACTTATTTTGCAGTAAGGGCGGGGACAACCAAACTAATATTTGAACTGGACAATCATTCACCATATTATCATGTTTGCTTCCGGACAAACTCGGAATACTATGACAAAATGTATGTGAAACTTGCTGAAAGAAAGCTTTTATTACCGGATGAAGACGGGCATTACAGCATGTTTTGGCAAGGAAAACAAGCGTATTTTCATGATCCGGACGGTAATATTCTCGAAATGCTTGAAAGACCTTTTCACTGGGGAGAAAATCGGCCGAAATCCTCATGGTATGATGTTGGAGAGATTGGTTTGCCCGTTCCTTCCGTAAAGGATATGCAAAATCTTTTGTTTTCGAAAGTATCCGACAATCAAAAAGAGGAAAGTGAAACCTTTGCTTTTTATGGAGATAAACAGGGGGTTTTTGTGATTGTAAGGGAGGGAAGAAATTGGTATCCAACAGACCGAAGTGCAACGATTCATCCTATTACCGCTATTGTGTCCGGGTTACAGTCGGAGAGGTTCAATCATCCTGATCTTCCGTATACCATCATTGTGAGAAAGGAATGGAATGAAAGTGTTCCAGCAGTACAATTCCGGATGGCACGTCCAACGAATCAAATCGATAAAATAATTGAATTTTATCGAAATGGCATTGGTTTGGAACAGATTGGCGAGTTTCGCGGCCATGAAGGGTATGATGGAGTGATGTTCGGTCTGCCTAATAACAGTTACCATTTAGAATTTACTCAGTCAGAGGAAAAGGTGGAATTGCCAATCCCGACAAAAGAACATTTACTAGTTTTTTACCTTCCTAATCAGTTTGAGTTGGAGCGAATGATACATAGACTGTCGGCGATGGGGTACGGTGAAGTCACCCCTGAAAACCCTTATTGGGGAAGAGGCGGTGTTACGATTGAAGATCCCGATGGCTGGCGAATTGTCTTGATGAATTCTGTGGGCATTTAAAAGGATTGAATGATTTGAAGGGAAAATAAGCACCCTATCTCTAGGAGGTGGGTTGTGTATGAATCCAAAACAGCCTGGAAATAAAAAGCTGCCTGATTTTGACAAATTAAATGACCGGATCATTGCGGAAAGACCATCCGAGCCCATGTTAGTGATTAAAACCAATCTTGATTCAAAAAATGTAAAGGAAGAAAATCCTTATTATCATGGAGAAAACACAAAAGAATTTCAAGAATTTTTTGATGAATAGAAAAAGCCAGTGATTGCTCCTGGCTTTTTAAATTGTCTAGATCAAGCGCCTTTCTTTTTCCCATTCAGGCTTTAATAACGAAAGGACATACGTGTCATGGGATTGATTATTTTGTTTGATGTAGCCGCGAAGTAATCCTTCCTTTATGAAACCTATCTTTTTAAGAAGGTTAACTGATGCCACATTTTCGGGATATACAACCGCTCCAATCCGATATAAATCTAATTTTTCAAAACTAAATTGTAAAACCTCATTAATTGCCTCAGATGTATATCCATTTCTCCAATAATGAGGGTGTATTTCGTATCCAATCTCGGCTCGTTTATTTTTTAGCTGTAATCCATTGAGTCCTATAGTACCAATAAACTTTTGATTCCCTTTTAAGACAATCCCCCACGAATCCCTCGTTTTTCAATAAAATTTCTTTGAAACATATCTATTAATCTTGAAGCTTCAGCAGGGAAAGTAAAACGGTCAGTCCCATAGTATTTCATTACTTCGTCTAATGATAAAATTTCATATAGGCTGTTCACATGCTGGTGGCCAATTTCAATTAGCCTAAGTCTTTTTGTTCCTAAAATGGGAAATGCCATCTTATCCCTCCATTCTTTTTCATTTCAAATCAGTTTTTCAATTATTTTTACTGTATACTCAGTGTATTACGTTGCATATAAAAAAGGAAGGAAAAAAGGAAGTGAGTGGGGAAAATGAGCACGGATCATTATATCAAACTAATAGAAAATGAATTATTGCCTAATATACAATTAATCTCTCCCAATCCATTTGACCCCATTTTTGTTCGAAATCAGTCGAAGTCATGGATAACAATTGGAAATGGAAATTATGCCGGTGTTTTTTCACATGGTTCTGATCCAGGTCGTGTTGTCAAGGTTTACGGAAGAAGTCCTGAGGAACTGAAAAAAGAAATTGAAGTCTATAAGCGATTAGGTAATCATGAAACTTTTTCGAATTTAATAGCTTATGGGGAGAATTATTTAGTACTAAAAAAGCTTGAGGGAATTACGTTGTTTAATGCAATCATAAAGGGAATTCCGATACCGGAAACGGTAATAAAGGATATTGATCGTGGCTTAGACTATGCCAGATCAGTTGGTTTAAACCCCTATGATGTTCACGGGAAAAATGTCGTGAT
Organism: Bacillus salipaludis; assembly: GCF_030938565.1. Lineage (GTDB taxonomy): Bacteria > Bacillota > Bacilli > Bacillales > Cytobacillaceae > Neobacillus > Neobacillus salipaludis_A. The sequence continues at coordinate 2,368,724 of NZ_JAVGVR010000001.1, forward strand.
GTATGAGGGAAGAGGCTATATCGTAGATGTCTCGGATTTCTATAAAGTGGGATATTGTAGTAAATGGGATGATCTGAAAAAAGCCTATTATAAAATTTATCAACCATTTTTATTAAAACATCATCCAAGGATTCCTTTTTTTATCATTGATGGGGTTAGAAAAGGATACCGGGTTTATCGGAAATTAAAGAAGCGAAGGAGTTGAGTAAAATCACTCTTCTCTTATTCTATGAATATAGTTAAAAAATAGTAAAAGGGAAGTATTATTTTCCAATATTCTGATACTATAGAGGGAAGAAGGGAGGAAGGATGAAATGCAGTTTCCGTTCTATATCTTTGGAATACACCCCCATTTTTTATTCGAATCACTTGCTTATTTCATCGGCTTTCGCGTTTATTTATATACAAGAAATAAGGAAAGGATTCCAATAGACAAAGCATTGTGGGTTGTTGTCGGTGCTACATTAGGTGCAGCTTTGGGTTCAAAACTGCTTTATTGGTTTGAGGACCCCAAAAAGACGCTGGAACATTGGAATAGTATCCTATATTTAATGGAAGGGAAAACCATTGTCGGTGGTTTATTGGGCGGATTAATTGGGGTGGAAATTGCGAAGAAATGTATCGGATGGACACGTTCCACTGGAGATGATTTTGTTCTTCCTCTAGCAGTGGGTATGATGATTGGGCGGATTGGCTGTTTTTTAACTGGGTTAGATGATCATACCTACGGGGTTGCAACAACATGGTTTACAGGTGTGGACTTTGGCGATGGTGTAAAAAGGCATCCAACACAGCTGTATGAAATTTTTTTCCTAGGAATTCTTGTATTCTGTCTGTTTCAAATGAAAAGAAAAAAATTCGGTTGGGAGGGGCTTTTGTTTCAACTCTTCATGCTTAATTATTTAACGTTTCGCCTTTTAATTGATTTTATCAAACCAACACCGCATCCTTATTGGGTTTTTAATAATATCCAAATTGCTTGTTTGCTTGGAATTACGTATTACATATGGCTGGTAAACAAAAAACAAACCGAAAAGAGGAGAGCACTTTATGCCTAATCGTCCGTATTTGTTTTATGAATTGACCAATAGTATTTGTTCCACCTGTTTGCGAAAAGTCGAAGCTAAGGTCATTATTGAAAATGAAAAGGTTTACCTCGTGAAGAATTGTCTGCAACACGGCAGGGAAAAGGTCTTAATTTCAACAGATGTTGAGTATTACAAATGGTGCCGTGAGTTTATTAAGCCTTCGGAAATGCCATATCGCTGGAACACACCAATTAAATATGGATGCCCCTATGACTGCGGTCTATGTCCCGACCATGAACAGCACAGCTGCTTAACACTACTTGAAATTACCGAGCGCTGCAATTTAAAATGCCCGATTTGCTATGCAGAATCCTCCCCGCAAAAGGGAACCTTCCGTAGTTTAGAAAAAATTGAGTTTATGTTAGATCAAATTATTAAAAACGAACGGGAACCGGATATTGTGCAAATAAGCGGTGGGGAACCAACGATTCATCCGCAGTTTTTTGAAATTCTTGATCTCGCAAAATCAAGACCAATCCGGCATATAATGGTCAATACAAACGGCCTCCGGATTGCTAATGATAAAGAATTTGTGAAGAAGCTCGCCACCTATTCACCAGGATTTGAGATTTATCTCCAATTTGATAGTTTTGAAAAAGATGCACTTGAAGAATTAAGAGGCGTAGATTTAAGAGATATCAGACAAAAGGCAATCGAAAACCTAAATGAATACAATATTTCTACGACACTAGTAGTTACTTTGAAAAAAGGGCTAAATGATCACGAAGTAGGAAATATCATACAATACGGCCTGCAGCAAAAATGTGTTCGCGGTGTGACTTTCCAGCCGATTCAGGCGGCAGGCAGATTAGAAGAATACGATCCAGCAGTCAACCGTTTAACATTAAGTGAAGTCCGCCAAATGATCATCGACCAATCCAATGTATTTGGCTCAAAGGATATCATCCCTGTCCCATGTCATCCTGATTGCCTTGCAATGGGTTATGCTCTCAAACTCAATGGAGAGGTTACTCCTTTAACTGGGTTAGTGGATCCAAAGATTCTGTTAGAAGGGGAACGCAATACCATTGTTTTTGAACAAGACGAAACAATCAAAAATATGATTTTCAAATTATTCTCGTTAAATCATTCGCCCGATTCCTCTGCCTTATCGTTAAAGGATTTATTATGCTGCCTGCCAAAGGTGGCGATGCCGGGAGAAATCGGCTATGATAATGTTTTTCGCGTCATTATCATGCAATTTTTAGATGCCTACAATTTTGATGTCCGTTCTGTTAAAAAATCGTGTGTACACATTGCTCATCCAGATGGAAGAATTATTCCGTTTGATACCTATAATTTATTTTACCGTGACGACAAGGAACTTGAGTTACTGAAAATCAGGGAAGAGCTTGAGGGGAAAACAACCGTTAAATAGTTAATTTTAAAGGAGCTGAGTGGTTTGGACCAAAATCAGGATGGGAAAGGCGGAAATGGATCTTTAAAAGACCTTTGGAAAGGGATTGGAATATCAGTTGGGATTTATTTATTAGGTCTTCTGATCATGTTTGCCGTTCCAATGATTACCATTTTTTATATCTTTGTTGCCCCGATTGCCCTTATTATTTTGACCGTTGTCAGCTTTTCGAAAGGAAAAAAACAATTAGGTCAGGGATTATTGATTGGTATTGGTCTTAATATCTTGTTGTTTGCTGCATGTTTTGGTATTATCATTTTCAATCTTGGATGACAAAATGATTCCCTTTAGTGCCAGAGACCTTTTAGAAGGTATCTGGCATTTTTTCGCATAAATTGGTAAAGCTTTGTTTGTTATAAATAATGAATAGTTGTGCATCTGCGGGAATTGGCTCGTCTAATTTTTGATTGATGTGAAGATCACCGCCATCGGCAATAAGAGTGGCTCCTTTGTTAAGAAGATCCAAAAATGCGTCTCGGTAGGTTTTCCAATGAGCTTGTTTTGTAATTTCGAAGACAGATTCCCCTGCCTCAGTGCTCAATAATTCTGAATACATATGTGTTACACCGTGAGAAAAGAGTGATCTAACTGCAGCATGTGAAATCATTTCTTCCGTCGGGATAAATTCATCAACATTGACTTGCTTGAATAATGGTAAATGGTTTTGATTAATGACTTCTGCCGTTACATGGATTGATTTATTTAATTTTTCCTCCATTGTTGTGATGGCAGTGGCAATTAATAACGTTTTCCCATCGACTAACAGGGGATCTTTTTTAGGAAAGGTTTCTTGTGATGATCGATCAGCAAAAATAATAACCCCTTTTGCCTTTGACAAGTTTGCTTGCTTTAGGGTTTCCTCATTTGTAGCATCCCCGCGAACATAAAACAAGCGTTCTTCCATTATTGGTGCAGTTTCGACATGATCAATTACGACAATATCAACTTTTTTATCAGTTTTAAAAATTTCTTGAATGGCTAATTTTGTTTTTTCACTCCATCCAATTAAAATAAAATGATTTTTACCTGTATATTTCATTTTCCCTCCAGCTTTATGCTTTTCAAATAACCTAAATGAGGCAAAGATTTTCCCAAAGAATAAACTTAAAAGGCCGACTCCGGTAATATAAAGAAAAATGGTAAAGGTTTTTCCAGTATTGGTGACAGGAGCATAGTCTCCGAAACCAACTGTTGCCAACGTAGTAAGAACCCAATAAACACTAGTAAGATAGGACTCAAAGGTTTTGGGTTCAAGAGAATAAGCAATAAATGAAGCGATTAAGATGTAAAAAAGAATAAAGGGCAGAAAAATTCTACCCCTTACCATGGTTAGGTAATAGAGGAATTTGATTAATTTCATGCCCATAAAATCATTCCAATCTTAAAAGAGAAACAAATAATTTTCTTTATGTTTCCCGAAATAAACGGTAAATTAAACATAGAAAATACAGTTGTTTTTTATCTACTATATAACAACATTTACTGGAGTGATTGTATAATGCATTCAATAAAAATAATCAAAAAAAATCAACAAAAAACAAGCTTATGGTCGGGTGGAAAAACAACCCAATTGGCTATTTACCCGGAAAATGCGGACTATTCTTTGCGTAATTTTAATTGGCGGATTAGTACTGCTGAAGTAGAAGTTGAAGAATCCCTTTTTACGCACCTACCAGGAATCAATAGAGTCATTATGATTCTTGAAGGTGAAATGTACCTTGAGCATGAAGGACAACGTTCAGTGTATTTAAGGCCGTTTGACCTGGACCGTTTTGATGGAGAGTGGACAACACGGAGTAAAGGGGAGGTAACAGACTTTAATTTAATGTTGGCAAATGGATTTGAGGGGGATCTTTCTGCGATCCATCTTGGAAAAGTGAATCCTGATGTTAGGTTGGTATTAAATGGACAAACTGAGATTTTCTATTGTGTCGATGGAACGGTTCATGTTGACGCAAGTGAAGATGAAGCATTCTTGTTAGAAAAGGGTGACACAATGATTATCAACTCAGAAGTAAGGAATATCACCTTACAAAGGGATAAGGACATTAATACTTCTATTATAAGAGCTAGTATTTATTAAGAGAGAATCTACCTTTTAGGGTAGATTTTTTTATGGGAAAAATACGAAAAAAATTTTTTCTTAAAAACTATTGATAAAAGAAAATTTCTTTCATATAATCAGAGTATGCCTTGAAAGTGCTTTCATCAATTATTGGCCAAATAATGATATAAAGTTTTTCAACAAAATGAGAGAAAAAATTTTATAGACGTTCGAAAGGGCTTACAAAAAAAGGGAAGGTGAATTCAACGTATGACAAGCTTATTGCTTACCTTATTAGCTATTATTATTGTTATAATCGGAGTTTCAGTGTTTAAATGGCATGCATTTATAAGTTTAACAGTCGCAACTCTATTTCTAGCCATTTTTTCAGGTTTATCGATGGATAAAATTGTTAGCGGAATTGAAACAGGAGTTGGCGGTGCTTTAGGTCATTTAGTCGGTATTTTAGCATTAGGTACAATTTTAGGTAAAATGATGGCTGAATCAGGAGCAGGCGTTCAGGTTGCGAATTTCTTCGTTAATAAATTTGGCGTAAAAAAACTTCCATGGGCCATGATGTTAGCCGGTTTTATTATCGGGATCCCTGTATTCTTTGAAGTTGGAATCTTAATTGTACTTCCATTGGTTATTTCAATCCATAAAACATCAAAACAAAATATTTTATTGATTGCCCTTCCAGCCATCGCAGGATTATCTATCGTGCATGGTTTAGTGCCACCGCATCCAGGTGCAATTGCCGCTATTTCGATTTATAATGCGAACATGGGAAAGGTACTGCTATATTCCCTGCTTATTGCAATCCCATCTGTAGTCATTGCAGGTCCAATATTTGCTAAATGGGTTCACAAGCGGGTCATTCCAGAGAATGAGCCTGAATTAATTAAAATCAATATGGCAGCACAGAAATTACCTAGCACAGGATTATCATTCTTTATTATATTACTACCTGTAATCTTAATGATTTTCTCAGCTGTCGCTCCATATATAGGGATTCCAAGCGGAATTACGAAATTTTTCATCTTTATCGGTAGTCCGCTTATTGCACTCTTAATCGCTTGTTTTGCCGCTTTCTACTTCCTTGGAATTCGTCAAGGCATTGATAAAAATGGGATTAAGAAATTTACGGAGGAATGCTTCCTTCCAGTTGGTTCTATCATTGCTATTATTGGTGCTGGGGGCGGATTTAAACAAATCCTTATTGATAGCGGCGTAGGTGCTACAATCGGTGATATGTCACAGAATATCCACCTATCACCACTTGTGTTAGCATTTATGATTGCAGGACTAATTCGTATTGCAACTGGTTCAGCAACTGTTGCTTTAACAACGGCAGCAGGAATTGTGGCACCTATCGTTCAACATATGTCAGGTGTCAATATGGAGCTTCTCGTAATTGTTACAGGTGCAGGTTCACTAATGTTCTCACATGTAAATGATGCAGGCTTCTGGATGGTGAAAGAATATCTAGGCTTGTCTGTTAAGGAAACCTTTAAAACCTGGACAGTATTAGAAACGATTTTGTCATTCGTAGCTTTTGGTGTAGCTTTAATTGTAAATATGTTTATTTAATGAAAAAACCTCCTTCATCGAATACAGGTGAAGGAGGTTTTTTTTATAGATGAAAATTTATTTCGTCTCTTGGTTTATCTTATTTAGATTGGCAATATTTAAACATAAGGCATCGATCATACTTATTTGAGCAATTTGTGATTCAAATCCCACTGATAGGTACTCGATTTCCTCGGTATTGGTATAAAGTGCTACATCAACGTTTAAACTAATTGGGGATTTAGGAAATCCCGTTATTCCAATCGTTTTGGCACCGGTTTCATGAATGATTTTTAAAATATTCATAGTCTCTTTGTTTGACCCTGAATGAGAAATGATAATGGCTGTGTCCTCTTCGGTTAAATGGGAAGCTGACATCAGTTGATAATGGGTTTCCATATAGGAGGAAGCTCTAATACCAGCCCGACCGAGCTTGGAGAAGGCGTCCATGGCAATAATGGCAGAACCGTTTGTACCAAAAACCTCAACCCGTTTAGCGTGGAGGATGAAATCGATTGCCATTTTAATCTTATTATGATCAACGATTTGTAATGTATTTTGTAATGTTCTTATATTTGATTTGAAAATTTTTTCCGTCAGAGTTTTTTCGTTATCCTTAAATGACACTTCTTCATGAATGGTCCGTATCGGAGTCATAATTTCTGAGGCAAGAGCAATTTTCATTGCTTGAAAACCTTTGAAACCAATCCGTTTGGAAAATCGAAACACAGTGGCATCCGCTATATTTAAATCATCCGCTACTTCGTTGATGGTACGGTGAATAATCGTTTCAGGTTTTTCTAATATATAATCAGCAATTTTTTTTTCTTTTTCGCTAAATTTGGCATAGTTGGATCGGATGGAACCTAAACAATTTAGTGTCATACATGAAACTTTCCTTTCAATATGGTCCTAATCTGAGTATAGCATAATTGATGAATGAAAAAAATTTTTTCATGAAACCGTTTGCTAGGTGAAATTTTTTTCGTATAATTAAATTGTATGAAAAAAAATTTCATAAGGTGTAAAATAAGTATAGATTAGTGAAAAATATATTCTTTTTTGCAACAGAGATTTTCTAGGAGGAAAATAGAATGAATTCAAAATATGTAATCGGAGTAGATATCGGAACAACAAGTGCAAAATCTGTTCTTTATGCCGTAGATGGAACAGTTATCGCAAATCATGGAATTGAATATCCCTTATTTTCTCCAACACCTGAAACGGCTGTACAGGATCCGGAAGAAATATTTCAGGCCGTTATCAATACAGTCAAAAATATCATGCAGAAAAGTCATATTGACCCGGCGAATATTCTCTGTGTTTCCTTTAGTTCTGCCATGCATAGTTTAATTGCAGTTGACCAGGAAGGAAAGCCATTAACAGAATGTATAACTTGGGCTGATAATCGAAGCTCTGACTGGGTCGAAAAAATTAAAACAGAAATGAATGGGCACGAAATTTATCTTCGTACGGGAACACCGCTTCATCCAATGACCCCATTAGCGAAGTTAGTTTGGCTGCGTAATGACTATACTGAGCTTTTTACCAAGAGTTCAAAATTTATTTCTATTAAAGAATATATTTTATATAAGCTGTTTGGAAAATATGTTATCGATTACTCCATTGCGTCTGGAACAGGCTTGTTTAATATCTATACATTAACATGGGACGCGGAAGCGCTTAATGTTGCAGGGGTAACAGCGGATAAACTTTCGGAGCCTGTCCCGACTACCTATCAATTAAATGGGATGAACGCGGGATACGCCAAAGAGATGAACCTGCTTCCGACGACACCATTCGTTGTTGGCGCCGGGGATGGACCGTTATCGAATCTAGGAGTCGATGCCATTGAGCCAGGAGTCGTTGCGGTGACAATTGGCACAAGTGGAGCTATTCGGGCTGTAACGGATCGGCCGATGACTGACCCTAAGGGAAGAATTTTTTGCTATGCCTTAACAGAAAATCATTGGGTCATTGGCGGCCCTGTCAATAATGGCGGAATGATTTTCCGCTGGGCTCGCGATCAGCTGGGTGATGCGGAGGTTGCGACAGCGAAACGTTTGGGAAAAGACCCCTATGAGGTGTTGACAGAAATTGCCGACCGGGTAACGCCTGGTGCTGATGGATTATTATTTCATCCCTATTTAGCTGGGGAAAGAGCACCATTGTGGAACTCAAATGCCAGAGGATCATTTTTTGGCCTTGGTATGCATCATAAAAAAGAACATTTAATCCGCGCCGTGCTTGAAGGAGTCATTTTTAACCTTTATACCGTTCTTTTGGCGTTGTCGGAATTAATGGGAGAGCCGAAAAAGATTCAGGCTACCGGGGGGTTCGCCAGATCTGAGCTATGGCGGCAGATGATGGCTGATATCTTTAACCAGGATGTATCGATTCCGGAGAGCTTTGAAAGCTCTTGTTTAGGGGCAGCAATTTTGGGGCTTTACAGTATGGGCGAAATTGATTCATTAAATGCAGTTTCGGAAATGGTCGGCGCGACCTACCATCATACACCAAATAGCGAGAATGTATCGATTTATGAAGATTTAACGCCAATTTATATCCGTCTATCACGGATTTTGCAGGAAGAGTATGAAAATATTGCCGCATTCCAGAAGAAATGGGTGTAAAAGGCTTTTTTGGGGTTGAAGACTGTCCTTCATCGAATGATGAAGGACAATTTTTTTGAGCTATTAAAGAGATTTAGTCTTCATTGAGGGGATGAAGACCATTTTCATAGATGTGAGGAAGAGATTTGGTTATCATCGAGGGGATGAAGACCATTTTCATGGATGAGTGGAAGAGATTTGGTCTTCATCGAAGGAATGAAGGCCATTTTCAAGGATAAGAGGAAGAGATTTGGTTTTCATCGAATGAATGAAGACCATTTTCATAGATGTGAGGAAGAGATTTGGTTATCATCAAGGGAATAAAGACCATTTCCATGGATAAGAGGAAGAGATATGGTCTTCATCGAATGATGAAGGACAATTTTTTTGAGCTATGAAAGAGATTTAGTCTTTATTGAGGGAATGAAGACCATTTTCATAGATGTGAGGAAGAGATTTGGTTATCATCAAGGGAATAAAGACCATTTTCATGGATAAGAGGAAGAGATTTGGTTATCATCAAGGGAATGAAGACCATTTCCATGGATAGCAGGAAGAGATTTGGTCTTCATCGAAGGAATGAAGACCATTTTCATAGATGTGAGGAAGAGATTTGATTATCATCAAGGGAATGAAGACCATTTTCATGGATAAGAGGAAGAGATTTGGTTTTCATCGAGGGGATGAAGACCATTTTCATAGATGTGAGGAAGAGATTTGGTTTTCATCAAGGGAATGAAGACCATTTTCATAGATGTGAGGAAGAGATTTGGTTATCATCGAGGGGATGAAGACCATTTTCATGGATGTGAGGAAGAGATTTGGTTATCATCGAATGATGAAGGACAATTTTTTTGAGCTATGAAAGAGATTTAGTCTTCATCAAGGGAATGAAGACCATTTTCATAGATGTGAGGAAGAGATTTAGTTATCATCAAGGGAATGAAGACCATTTCCATGGATAAGAGGAAGAGATTTGGTCTTCATCGAATGATGAAGGACAATTTTTTTGAGCTATGAAAGAGATTTAGTCTTCATTGAGGGAATGAAGACCATTTTCATAGATGTGAGGAAGAGATTTGGTTTTCATCGAGGGAATGAAGACCATTTTCAAGGATAAGAGGAAGAGATTTGGTTTTCATCGAAGGAATGAAGACCATTTTCATGGATGAGAGGAAGAGATTTGGTCTTCATCGATGGAATGAAGACCATTTTCATAGATGTGAGGAAGAGATTTGGTTATTCATCAAGGGGATGAAGACCATTTTCATAGATAAGAGGAAGAGATTTGGTTTTCATCAAGGGAATGAAAACCATTTCCATGGATAAGAGAAAGAGATTTGCTATTGGATAACAATTATTTATTTTTTATAAATTCAAAAAGTGTTCATTTTTTGTGGGTTATTTTACAATGTATAAAGTATTCACCAATGTTAAAATTTGAATGTAACCGGATTCAAAGAGTTTCAGATTCATTCATGTTACTAACTTCAAGGGAGAGATTGTTTTGAAGACAGATGTTCAGATTGCTCAGGAAGCACAAATGAAGAAGATTCATGAGATTGCAGATTACCTTGGAATTCATGAACACGAATTAGAACCATACGGAAGATATAAAGCGAAGGTTTCATTAGAAGTCTTAAAGAGACTAGAGAACAAACCAAATGGCAAGCTTATACTTGTTACAGCCATTAATCCAACCCCAGCCGGAGAGGGAAAAACGACGATAAATGTTGGACTTTCAATGGCATTAAATAAGATTGGGAAGAAAACAATCACCGCATTAAGAGAACCATCGCTCGGACCATGCTTCGGCATAAAAGGCGGTGCAGCAGGCGGGGGCTATGCCCAAGTCGTGCCAATGGATGACATTAATCTGCACTTTACCGGAGATTTCCATGCGATTACTTCTGCACATAATTTACTGGCAGCACTGTTAGATAACCATATACATCAAGGAAACGCGCTTAACATCGATCCAAAGAGAATAGTTTGGAAAAGGGTTCTCGACATGAATGACCGGGCTCTCAGAAATATCATTATCGGTCTTGGCGGTAAAGCAGACGGCTTTGTTAGACAAAGCGGCTTTGATATTACGGTAGCATCAGAAATAATGGCTATACTATGTTTATCAACCAGTTTATCAGACCTGAAAGAACGACTTTCCAAAATGGTCGTAGCCTATGCCACTGATGGAAAGGCTATTACTGCGGGAGAATTACAAGCAACCGGAGCAATGGCGTTATTATTGAAAGATGCTATTATGCCCAACCTAGTGCAAACCCTTGAAAATACTCCTGCGTTCATCCATGGGGGACCTTTCGCAAATATAGCCCATGGATGTAACTCGGTTATGGCGACAACCATTGCTTTAAAACTAGCGGAATATGTCGTAACCGAAGCCGGATTTGGAGCCGATCTTGGTGCGGAGAAATTTTTTGATATTAAGTGTAGATTTGCCGGTCTAAAACCGGATGCTGCCGTGATTGTTGCGACCATTCGTGCGCTTAAGATGAACGGCGGTGTTCCTAAGAATGAACTTGGCTTTGAAAACCTTCCTGGACTTGAAGCAGGAATTGCGAATCTCGAAAGACATCTTGAAAATGTTGAGAAATTTGGTGTTCCTGCAGTTGTTGCGATCAATAAATTCCCAACAGATACAGATGCAGAGATTGAGCTGTTACGAGAAAAATGTGCCACAAAGGGTGTAGAAGTTGTTCTAGCTGAAGTCTTTACAAAGGGCGGCGAAGGCGGAATTGAATTAGCCCATAAAGTAGTAGAAATTTGTGAAACTAAAGAAGCACATTATGCCCCCCTTTATGATGTTGATGGAACCATCGAGGAAAAAATCACTACGGTTGCAACAGAAATCTACCGTGCCGGAAGAGTGGAATTCACTTCTGCTGCTAAAAAACAGATTGATGAAATCGCAGCTCTTGGTCTAGATAAGATGCCAATTTGTATGGCAAAAACACAGTATTCATTCTCTGACAACCCGGGACTATTAGGTGCGCCAACCGGATTTACTTTAACAGTCAGAGAGGTGAAGGTTTCTGCAGGTGCCGGATTTATTGTGGCACTGACCGGCGACATTATGACAATGCCAGGTCTCCCAAAGACTCCGGCGGCGAATGGAATGGATATTACAGAAGATGGAGAGATTATTGGTCTTTCTTAAATGGAGGAGTTTTAATGGGTATAAGACTTAATGGAAAGCCAGTCGTTCAGTTTTTAAGGGAACATATTAAATCACGTGTTGGTGAATTAAGAAAGAACCATATTTTTCCCACGCTTTTATTGATTCGACTTGGAGAACGTGAGGATGATATTTTCTATGAAAAAAGTATTTTAAAGAATTGTGAACTTCTAGGAATTAAGGGAACAGTTAAACAACTTCCTTCTTCGATATCAATGGATCAACTTAAAAAGGTTTTCGTGGAGGCCAATAACAATCCTTCTATTCATGGAATCATGATTTTCAGACCTCTTCCGGATCACCTGGATTTGAATATCATTCGTAATTTAATTGACCCTATCAAAGATATTGATGGCATGTCCCCAGTAAACCTTGAAAAGGTCTTTGAAGGCAATTCCACTGGGTTCGCACCATGCACATCAAAAGCAGTGATGGAAATATTGAAATATTATGATATTCCTCTAAATGGAGCAAATGTTGTTGTAGCAGGCAGAAGTCTTGTTGTCGGTAAGCCGCTTGCCATGCTTTTCTTAGATGAAAATGCTACAGTGTCAATCTGTCATTCGAGGACAAAAGAGATGCCGTCTCTCACATCTAAGGCAGATATTGTCGTTGCGGCCATTGGTAAAGCTAAGTTTATGACCGGAGAATATTTTAGTGAAAATTCGATTGTTGTCGATGTAGGTGTTAACGATGATGGCACTGGAAAAATTTGCGGGGATGTCGATTTTGATTCCGTTTTGGAAAAAGTCAAAGCGATTACACCGGCAACAGGGGGAGTCGGAATTATCACGACGACAATTTTGTTGGATCATGTGGTGCAGGCATGTGAAAGATTAACTGGTATTTAAATAAATTAAACGTAGAAGCAGACTCTTTTATTCTGCCTTCTTTTGGAGATTTTTACATATAGGGGGAATTCCTTTGTTAGAAAAAAGCTGCAATGATTTTATCGAGGAGCTTTCATCAAAATCACCCGTGCCGGGTGGAGGCGGTGCTTCAGCATATGTAGGAGCACTTGGAATGGCATTGGGGAGTATGGTCGGAAACCTTACCATTGGGAAAAAGAAATATAAGGATGTTGAAGAGGATATCATCGAACTTTTGAATAAATCAGAAGTGATAATTGGTCAACTGAAAGCTTTAGTTCAGAAGGATGCCGAAGTATTTTACCCGTTGTCACAGGCCTATGGCTTACCTACAGCAACAGAAGAGGAAAAGAACTATAAGGAGTCCGTTTTGCAGGAAGCTCTTATTGAAGCATCAAGGATACCGCTTGAGATTGCAAAAAACTGCTTAGAAGCAATCTTATTACATGAAGAATATGCAAAAAAAGGTACTAGGATTGCTATTAGTGATGTCGGTGTGGGGGTTGCATTTTGTAAGGCGGCACTTCAAGGGGCAAAGCTCAATGTATTGATTAATACGAAAATCATGAAGGATCAGGAGCTGAAAAATAAGATTGAAAATGAACTTTTTGAAATTGAGAGAGTTGGATTAGCTAAGGCGGATCAAATCTATCAGGAAGTTGAAAAGTTGTTGAGTTGAATTGTGGAGGCTGGAATTTTCCGGTCTTCTTTTTTTGGAAGTTATAATAACGGATATTTTCCAGGTTGATGAAGTTATTTTCTAGTTTTATCAAAATACTCCCCGCTTTAGTCTATTTATTTTCCCCTTTTGTAATAATACTTTCCACTTTCTCAGCCTATAACCAAAGTCCAAGTTCGTAATTTTGTCATGATTAATAAAATCTTGAGGTTAAAAATCAATGTAGAATAAAAAGGGAAAATAGTTTTTGAAAGGTCTGGTCTCATGAAAATAGTAATGTTCTATATGATAAGTCTGTTGGTAATCATCATCGCAGGTTGCGGGGGAACAAAAGACTTTCAAGTTAAGCTTTCAACACCTAATACCTTTACGGAGGGAAAGATCTTTCCGATGCAAATTAAAATTACAGATCAAAAGGGAAGTCCGGTCAAGGGAGCTCATGTTACGGCAGAATTAAATATGAAAACCATGGACCATGGAACAATCCCTGTAACGGTTGAGGAAGCCGAGGACGGGAAGTATATTGGCCTAAGTAATTTAGCCATGAATGGGGATTGGATTGCCACCATAAAAGTGGAGAGAAACGGAAAATCTGTTGAAGAGGAAAAGGAATTTTCAGTCGAGGCTGCTACAAAGGAAAATGTCCATAGGGTAACAAAACAGGTCTCCCTGCCAGATTTTAATCTAAAAGACCAAAACGGAAACCAAATCACAAAAAAGGACTTTTTAGGGAAAACTGTGGTATTGACCTTTACGTATGTCAAATGTGCAGATCCTACTGCTTGCCCAGTATTATTGGCGAATTTTCACCATTTACAAGAAGACCTTAAAACAAGGGGGATAGATACAGACAAAATTCTGCTCGTATCCGTCTCTGTTGACCCAGAAAATGACACTCCACAAGCGATGAAAGAACATGCAAAAGAAATGAACTTTGACATGACCTATTTTAAAATGTTGACTGGAAAAATGAGTGAAATCAATAAAGTAGCCAATACCCTCGGTGAGCATTTTAAAAAACATGGTAATGTTGTCATGCATGACAATAAAACGTTTATTTTTAACCCTAATGGGGAATTAACGCACGAATTTAGCGGGAGCATGATAGATAGGGAAGAATTATTTCAAGTAGTAGCTAAAAATAAATAATCTAAAAAAATGCCAGGCACCATGTGAAGTTTTCACATATGCTTGGCACTTATTTTTTAATTACCGTTAGGCTTTACGAGCCCATGTTTTTTAATATGATATTGTAAGCTTTGTCTCGTGATTCCAAGTGTTTTGGCTGCTTTAGAGATATTCCAATCCACTTCGTCCAGTGTCTTTTGGATGTAGTGTTCCTGTGAGTTCGAAAAAATCGATTTAAAAGGATTCTTTTTTAACTCTTTTTGCTTTTCTACTTTTATCGAAGGTGCTGTTAATATTTTTTTCTTCATATAGGCTGGAAGGTGGTCGGTTCCAATCTCCTCATCATTTTCATTGGCTCGTATGATTAAATTTTCGATTAAATGCTCCAATTCCCTTGTGTTACCGGGCCAATGATATTGAAGCAACATCGAATGCAATGCATTTGAGAGATGAGGTACCTCTTTATTAAATTTCCTCTTATATTTTTCAATGAAAAACTGAATGAAAAAGTGAATATCTTCTGTTCGCTCGCGCAGTGGAGTAATAAAGAGACTTGTGTGTGCAAGCCTGTAAAACAAATCAAGACGCATCCTGCCGTCGTCGATTAATTTTTCCGGATCTTCGTTGGAGGCACTAATTACCGTGCATTCTACAGGTGTTACCTCATTGGACCCAACCCTGCGAACTAATCGCTCCTGAAGAACACGAATTAATTTAGATTGTAGGGTCATGGGCATCGAGTTAATTTCATCTAGAAAAAGTGTGCCGTTTTTGGCATATTCAAAAAGTCCAATTTGGTTTGATGCTCCTGTAAAGGCTCCCTTGACGGTTCCAAATAATGTACTTTCTAATAGCGTTTCCGGGATAGCAGCACAGTTTATCGCAACAAAGGGACTTTCCGCTCTTGGACTGTGATTATGCAAACTTTGTGCAAATAGTTCTTTACCAGTTCCTGTTTCCCCAACGATTAACACATCGGTATTATGGACTGCAATGTTCTCCGCTTCCTGAATTAAGTTTTTCAGCGCCATACTCTTGCCCTTAATATCATTAAAGGCAAAAGTTGTTCCATTTTTATTGGGCCGATCATTGGCGTCGGAATTGACAATTTGCCTTCTCATTTCAATCGTTTGATGGAGCTGATTTTTAAGATGGGATTCATTTGTACTAATCGAAAATACAGCGACCGTTTCCCCGTCTTGTTGGATTGGGTACGTACTATAATTTACATATTTAGGTACTCCATTAACCGTGGAGTGTGCTCGATACCGGGAGAATATAGGTTTACCAGTTTTAAAAGTATGTTTATGCTCTGAATACTGCGGGTTATAATTATAGGCCTCCCAAAGATGTTTTCCAAGAATTTCTCTGCTGTCCAAACCTTCTAACTTTTCCTGCGCATTGTTATAGAGCACAATCTTCCCATCCCTATCACTCATCATTACGCCTTCGTTCAGAGATTCTATAATTTTTTCAAGGCAGTATACCCTAGCTTCCTGATTGGTTAAAAGATTAGTTGTATCTTTTATACATAAAATCAAATATTCCGCGTTACTTGAGAATTTTTTAACCTCTATTGCCAGCTTCTTTTCGTTTATGGTCACTTGAAAGATTTGATTCTCTTCTAAAGGTTCCTGGTTACATGGCAGAAAAAGAAAGATATCCATCCCAACCGTGAGATTCAATTGAAGGTCATCTTTCACATCATAAAATAAAATTTCATTATGATCGTCTAAAACAATAACTCCATCTACAAAACTTCTAATCAGTGAACTGATTGATGCTGGATTCATTAAAAAGCCCTCCTTTATACACACCCATTTCAGAATATATTATTTATAAGGAAAAGTTAAAACAGTCTGCATGCAAAAAACATCTGCATAATAGAAAGTTTGATTTTACAAGAATGGAAACTTAATTACTTTAGTGCTTTATTAGGTTATTGCAAAAAATATCTGCGTTTTTTTAAACTATTTTTTAAAAGTAAAGGTTATTAAAAAAAATTTCAACCTCTATAATTTCACACTTTTCTGAAAAAGTAAAGAAGATGGCAGGACTATGGCATATTTCTTGCAATAAATAGAATGAGGAATTTTACTAGATTTTATTTTTAAAAGAAAGTGAGTGGTGTGCAGTGAAAAAACGCAGTTTTATTCTTTCCGGTTTGTTAGTGATCTCATTGTTGGTAACAGGCTGTGCAAGCAATCAATCGTCGGGTACCACATCAAGTAAGGATGCAATTAAAATCGGCTGGGTAGGTCCTTTGACAGGTCCGACATCAACAGATGGTACACTTAGCCGGAATGCCGCACAACTTGCCATTGAACAATTTAACAAAGATGGCGGTGTGGATGGTAAAAAGGTCGAGCTTGTTGCGGAAGATGATCAAGGAAAACCGGAGGAAGCATTAAAAGCCGTACAGAAGCTGATAAATAGTGATAAGGTTTCGGGAATCGTTGGCGGTGGTTACAGCGGTCCGATGAAAACGGTTACACCAAAGATTCAATCTGCTAAGGTTCCGATGGTTGTGGCCTATGCAGTTCATCCAGATATCACAAAAGGCGGCCATTATGTAAATCGTGTCATTTACACGGCAGATGTTCAAGGAAAGGCAATGGCTGATTATGCGGTTAATGATCTGAAAAAGAAAAACATTGCCGTTATGTATGTAGATATTGATTATGGAATCTCCATCTATAATGCCTTTAAAACCGAAGCCAAAAAACTTGGAGCTAAT
The DNA here is from genome assembly GCF_030938565.1 of Bacillus salipaludis. GTDB lineage: Bacteria > Bacillota > Bacilli > Bacillales > Cytobacillaceae > Neobacillus > Neobacillus salipaludis_A. The sequence goes on from NZ_JAVGVR010000001.1 coordinate 2,386,063, forward strand.
ATCGTGATTGAGAAACCATTTAAAATGGGGGATAAAGATTTTAGCTCTGTTTTAACTGCTGTGAAAGAGTCGAAACCAGATGCTTTATATGTTGTTGGCTACTATAATGAGGCAGCAGGAATCGTTACACAATCGAAGGAATTAGGGATTAATGCACAGTTTTTAGGAGTAGATGGTTTTGATTCACCTAAATTCCTGGAATTGGGTAAGGAAAATACACAAGGTGCAACCTTTACTACCTCGTTCTTTGCAACAGATACAAGGGAGGCAGTTCAAAACTTTGTTAAGGCATGGCATGACAAATATAAAGATAGTGAACCAGATATGCTCTCATCCCAAAGCTTTGATGCAACGGAAGTTATATTAGAAGCCATGAAAAAGGCTGGAACAGATCGAGAAAAATTAGCTAAAGCAATTAACGAAACAAAAGATTTTGAAGGAACTTCAGGGAAAATTTCTTTTGATGCCCAACATGAAGTAGTAAAACCGGTCATCTTTATGACAGTGAAGGATGGAAAATTCCAATACGTAAAATCTTTGAATTACTAAGGTTCATTTGGACTTGAGCGGGATGAGGAGGCCTTGGGTCTCCTCTTTGCTTTTGATATAAGAAAAATCGAAAGGAATGAGGTAAAAATGTTAGCACAACAGCTTGTAAACGGGTTTGCAATAGGTTTTGTCTATATCCTTGTCTCTGTTGGCTTGACGATGGTGTATGGAGTACTGAAACTATTGCATTTTGCACATGGCGTTATTTATATGGTCGGCGCCTTTGCTGCCATGATTGGAATTATGTATCTTCATTTACCGTTTTTGGTCGCTTTAATTTTTGCGATGGTCGTTTCCGCAATCCTCGGGATGGCAATTGAACGCTTCGCTTATCGTCCACTTAGAGGTGGGCACCCAATTACAACATTAATTAGCGGTGTAGGTGTAGCGATCTTTCTCGAGAATTTATTTCAAGTTATTTTTTCTTCCGATACACAGCCGTTTCCAGAAACAGGGACAACCAATACCATCTATCATCTCAGTCAATCAGTCTCGCTTACGAATTATAAATTTTATATAATCCTAGCCGGTGTCATTGGACTCGGACTTCTATTCGCCTTCTTAAAATTTACGAAAATGGGCTTAGCAATTCAAGCAGTAGCACAGGATATGCGCGCAGCATCTTTAATGGGGGTAAATTCCAATCGTGTTGTTTCGGTGACGTTTATGCTTGGGTCTGCTCTTGCAGCAGCTGCCGGTGTATTAGTTGCTTTAAATTACAATTCTTTATTTCCAAGCATGGGCTCGATTCCTGGTCTAAAAGCATTTTGTGTTGTGGTACTTGGAGGATTAGGATCCATCGGCGGCACGATTATCGGTGGATTAATCCTTGGCCTGGTAGAAACGATGAGCGATGGATATTTGTCTGGAATGGTGATTGATAAAGATGCGATAGCCTTTGTTATTTTAATTTTTATCCTATTAATTAAACCGTCCGGATTGTTTGGGAAAAAAGTCGAGAAAGTGTAGGTGAGGGTGATGGATGCAATATTTAATCCTTATTATGTTGACATTATTGTTTTCTTAATTATCTATATCGTACTTGGTTTAGGACTGAATTTGATTACCGGTTACGCAGGTCAAGTATCACTTGGACACGCTGCCTTTTTTGGAATTGGTGCCTATTCCTCAGCAATCCTGTCTACGAAAGCTGATTTAAATCCGTGGCTAGCGATTCTCTTTGCCATTGTAATTACTGTTATTATTAGCGCAATTTTAGGATTACCATCTCTCAGGGTCCGTGAAGATTTTCTTGCAATCACCACACTGGGAATGGGTTTAATTATCCAGTCCTTTTTTAAAAATGCCAGCATTACCGGTGGGGCTTTCGGGATTGATATGATACCTACTCTCTCTCTGTTTGGGATGAAGCTTGAGAATGTGAGTTATTTGGTACTTCTTTTGATTGTCATGCTGATAGGGATCTATGTAGTCAGGAAAATGACTCAGTCCCGAATCGGGCGAGCCTGGATGGTTATTCGTGAAGATGATGTTGTCGCCCAATCAATGGGAATCAACACCACCTATTACAAGGTATTGGTGTTTGCAATCGGCGGCGCATATGCCGGTGCGGCAGGTGCTTTCTTTGCTCATAAAGTTACTTACATTAGCTCGGACTCTTTCGGTTTTTCGATTTCCGCGACAATCTTGAGCATGGTGGTAATCGGTGGCCTAGGCAGTATTCGTGGCACATTATTTGGTGTAAGTGTACTTTATTTATTACCTGAGTTGTTCCGCCTATTCCAATTCACTTTTATCGATATGAAATATCTCGATATGTATAAAATGATGCTTTATGGCTTGCTGATGGTTGTAATGATGCGTTACCGTCCAAATGGAATTTTTGGTAAACAAGGTGCGAAAAAGGTATTAGTCAAATCTCTTCGTAAAAGGAAATCAGCAAAGGGCGGTGAACATGTTGCTTAAGATAGAAGGAATCACTAAACGATTCGGTGGTTTAGTTGCAGTAAGCGATGTAAGTCTTCAGGTAAAGCAAGGAGAAATATTTGGACTAATCGGTCCGAATGGTGCAGGGAAAACAACATTTTTTAACATGTTAACAGGGATCTATAAACCAAATGAAGGGAAAATTCTTTTTGAAAATCAACCGGTTCAAGGATTAAAGCCATTTCGAATTGCGAAATTAGGAATTTCCCGCACTTTTCAGAATATCCGTTTGTTAAAAGAGGAAACTGTCCTCGAAAATGTTATGGTCGGGATGTTTGGAAAGACGCATTCAGGACTCTGGTCTGCCATTTTGGGCTTACGTTCTGCAAAAAATGAAGAAGAGATCGTTAGGGAAGATAGCCGAAAAATTTTAGAGCTTGTTGGTTTAAAAGGATTTGAAAATGAGCTCGCTAACAGTCTTTCTTATGGAAATCAGCGGAGGGTCGAAATAGCACGTGCATTGGTTTCGAAGCCAAAACTGCTCCTTCTCGATGAGCCGACAGCAGGAATGAACGATGAAGAAACAGACGAAATTGGCAAGCTTATTTTTAAAATTAGAGAAAATGGTACAACGGTTATCTTGATTGAACATAATGTTGGCTGGGTCATGGGTCTTTGTGATCAAATTGCCGTTTTTGATCACGGTGAAAAAATTGCCGATGACGTACCGGAAGTGATTATAACAAATCCTGAGGTAATCGAGGCATATATCGGTAAAGAAGATGTGGAAAGGGAGAACGAATATGCTGCAAATTCATAATCTCAATGTGTCCTACGGAAGCATCCACGCTGTAAGAAATCTTTCCCTGGAGGTACAAAAAGGAGAGGCAGTGGCCCTAATTGGGGCAAATGGAGCTGGGAAAACAACCACCGTTAATGCGCTTTCCGGTGTCATTTCTTCAAAAGGTTCGATTCAATATGAGGGGAAAGAGATTAATGGGATGGCTCCACACAAAGTCGTAAAAGAAGGAATTATTATGGTACCGGAGGGCAGGCGGATTTTTCCAAAGTTATCGGTGGTTAATAACCTAATTATGGGAGCGTATGCGAGAAAGGTATCAAAAAAAGAATTGCATCAGGAAATTGAGAAGATTTATGAATTATTTCCCCGTTTGGAAGAGAGGCGCCAGCAAATGGCTGGTACATTGAGCGGCGGGGAACAGCAAATGTTGGCCATCGGCCGCGCACTAATGGCTAAGCCAAAGCTGCTTATATTAGATGAACCTTCGATGGGCTTGGCGCCTATTGTCGTAAAAAGTATTTTTTCAACGGTAAATAAAATTAAGCAAGAAGGATTAACGATTCTTTTAATTGAACAGAATGCATCAATGGCCCTATCGGTAGCGGACCGTGGATATATCTTGGAGAATGGAGAAATTCATTTACAGGATACGGCCAAAAATCTACGTGAAAAAGATGTAGTTAAAAAAGCATATCTAGGGTAATCAAGAAGCAGGAGTTTCTGTGAAAACTTTGACAGAACTACTTGAATACATGAAAAATCCATAAGGCAAGCAAAGTTAAATCTGCATGCAAATTTCATCTGCAGACCAGAGAATAGAACCGTTTACAAGGACTATACATGTTTTATATTATCCTAGCCGATAATGTGCAAAAAACATCTGCGGTTTATATGAATGAAATACATTTTTCTAACCAATGTATCGCAAAAGCTAAACTGAATTTTTAGTGTAATAGAGCGTTTTTAAATAAAATTCACAAAATATTAACCTAATTCAACCAACTTGGCACGGTACTTGCAATATATAAAAGCAAGAACAACATTTAATCTAGGAGGAATTATTTATGTCGAAACCAGAAATCTTATATTCCGTTAAAGCGCAAAGAGGACCTGAGCTCCGTTGTAAGGGCTGGAGACAGGAATCAATCCTAAGAATGCTTGAAAATAATATGGAAAATGCTGAAAAACCGGAGGAATTAGTCATTTATGGCGGTATCGGTAAAGCGGCTCGTAACTGGGAATCCTACCATGCTATCGTCAAATCATTAAAAGAACTTGAAGACGATGAAACATTGGTTGTGCAATCTGGAATGCCGGTTGCAATCTTTAAAACTCATAAATATGCTCCGACCGTTGTAATGGCAACAACAAATATTATGAAAGCCGATTGGCCAACATTCTACGATCTTCAAGACAAAAACTTAACGATGTATGCAAACTATACGGCTGCACCATGGGAATATATCGGAACGCAAGGCGTTATCCAAGGAACTTTTGAAACACTTTCTGCGATTGCACGTCTACACTATAACGATTCACTTGTTGGAAAAATCCTACTAACAGCAGGTGCAGGTGGTATGGGCGGTAACCAAACAAGGGCAATGACGATGCACGGTGGTGTGGCCATCCTTTGTGACTCTAACGTAGAAATCATTAATCGCCGGATTGAAAAGAAATTTATTGATGTTTTAGTAGATTCATTGGATGAAGCAATTGTAATGGCTAAGGAATATGCGGCTGCTGGAAAGCCACTAGGAATTGGTGTTGTCGGTAATGCTGCAGATATTTTTGAGCAGGTACTTCAATCAGGATGGTTACCAGACATTTCTACATCCATGACACCTGCGCATGACCCGATTTCGTATTTGCCATCTGGATACACAGTTGCAGAAGCAGAGGAACTACGTGATACAAACCGGGAGCTTTATTTAGAAGAAGCCCGCACAACCATGGTACGTGAGTTAGAAGCTCTTATTAAATTTTTAGACCTAGGCGTTAAGTCCTTTGAATACGGTACAAGTATCCGTAAAGAGTGTATCGATGCCGGTATGGATGAAAAAGAAGCAAAACGTCTTCCAGGCTTTGTTGCAGAATACATTCGCCCATTATTCTGTGAAGGCCGTGGACCATTCCGTTGGGTATGTTTATCCGGTGAAGCAGAAGATTTACGTAAAATCGATGAAATGATTCTTGAAGAGTTCAGCGACGATTTATTGGTAACCCGCTGGATTAAACTGGCAATGAAACATATTCCAATCGAAGCGTTACCAGCACGTATTTGTTACATGGGCTTTGGTCAACGTAAGAAATTCGCTTTAAAAGTAAATGACATGATTCGAAATGGTGAACTTGCAGGACCAGTTGCCTTCTCCCGTGACAACCTTGACTCTGGTTCGATCGTTAACCCTACATTTGAATCTGAAAACATGAAAGACGGCGGCGATTTAATCTCCGACTGGCCAGTATTGAACGGTCTATTAAACGCAGTGGGTATGTGTGATTTGATTGCCCTTCAAGCGAACTACTCTATGGGTGAAGCCGTTCATACCGGTGTAACGATGATCGCAGACGGAACTGCAGAATCTGATATGAGACTTGAAGTAGCCATGACAGTTGACTCCGGAATCGGGGTTATCCGCCACGCACAGGCAGGCTATGAAACTGCCCGTGATGTTGCCAACGGTAAAGGAAAGATTACAGATGAAAGCATTAAAGTACCATTATGGTGGTCACCAAAAGCAACATTTGGTCCGAAAGATTTAGAAAAAGAAGATGTAAAGGCTTAATAAATGAAATAAAACTAGATAGTAGAGATCGTCATCTTGCAGGTCTCTACTATTCTTTTGTTATTTTAAGAGTCTACATAGCAATTACTAACCACGAAATGACAGAAAATGTTGGGGGGGGGTTTTAAAATGTCTGATACAAAAGTGAAGATAAAAGTAGATTTATGGATTTCAAATGCTGCTGAAGTCATTACCTGTGCAGGAGAAGGCATGAGTGAAATCGGTGTCTTGGAAAATGCCTGGGTTGCCGTCAAGGATGGGAAAATTGCCGGTGTCGGAACGGAAGCGGAAATCAAAGAAAGCTTTGAACTAGAAGGATCTGATGTAATTGACGCAAAGGGGAAAGTCGTTGCTCCAGGATTTATTGATTCTCACACCCATTTAGTATTTTACGGTACAAGGGTAGAGGAATATGCAGCTAAGGTGGCAGGATACACTCCTGAGAGATTAGAAGAACTAGGAATTTCAATGGGGCCGAATCGGACCGTTGAATTAACAAGGAACAGACCTTCAGAAGAATTGTTTGAACAATCAAAAAAACGGCTGATGACGATGCTCAATTATGGAATCACAACAGTGGAAAGCAAAAGTGGCTATGGTTTGACAACTGAGAGTGAAATCAAAATTTTAGAAGTTAGTAGAAGGCTGCACGAAGAAACACCGCTTGATGTGTTAAACACTTTTTTAGGTGCTCACGGATTCCCTGAAGATTTAACAAAGGAAGAATACCTGGATGTAATCATTAATGAAATGATTCCGCGGGTAGGAGAACGTGGTCTCGCTGAATTTTGTGATGTCTGGTGTGATGACGGTTATTTTACAGCAGAGGAATCAGAGAAAATCCTAAAAGCTGGACTGAAATATGGGATGAAGCCCAAAATTCATGCGGATGCTTATTCCTATATTGGCGGTACGGATTTGGCTGCTGAGATGAAAATGGTTTCAGTCGACCATTTGAATTATACACCAGTTGCAGTGATGGAAAAGCTTGCGGAAGCAAACGTTACAGGAGTGTTAATGCCATCCCTTGATTTTGCGGTAAGCCATAAAAGACCATTTGATGCACGAAAAATGCTGGATTTAGGCATGCAGGTGGCACTGGCAACGGATCTTTGCCCGGCTAGTTATACGCAATCCATGCAATTTGTCATTAACCTTGCATGCAGACTCTATCAATTCTCCGTAGAGGAAGCCATTAAAGCCGCAACATATGGTGGGGCAAAAGCGCTTGATCTTAATGACAGGGGTACGATTCAGGAAGGAAAAATAGCCGATTTGCAAATTTGGGATGTCCCAACTTATAAACATGTTGCATATGAACTTGGAACAAACATTGTGGAAACAGTAATCAAAAACGGTAAGGTTGTCGTTTGCCGTTAGGAGGGACTTTTATGAAAACACAAGTATCGAAAGCTGCTGAACATGTAAATGCAGAACGATTGCAAGAATTATTTTTAGAACTTGCCAAAATTAACGCTCCAAGCGGAAAAGAAAGCCTTGTGGCGGAATATTTGAAAAAGGTGCTTCCAGAGCTTGGTTTTACCCTGGAATTTGATGAAGCACATAAAAACTTTAATGGTGAAGTCGGTAACCTGATTGCGTATCGTGAAGGTACAGATTCGTCGATTCCGCCTCTATTTTTCTCGACTCATATGGATACCGTTTTACCAACTGAAGGTTTGAAACCAGTCATTAAGGATGGTGTGATTTATTCTGATGGTACGACAATTTTGGGCGCAGACGACAGAGCTGCGTTAGCCGCTTATTTAGAAGCCATTCGCGCCATCATTGATAGCGGTGTGCCACATGGCGCCATTGAATTCATTCTAACTGTAAATGAACAACCGGGTCTTGTTGGGGCAACTTATATGGACTATAGCAAGGCGAAAAGTAAATTAGGCTATATTTTTGACAGCAGCGGTGATGTTGGCCAAACGATTTTAAAAGGGCCATATAGCAGCCGGATTTGGATGGAAGTTAAAGGGAATGCAGCACATATTGCCTTGAATGCTGAGGAAGGAAATAGTGCTTTCATTCTTGCAGCCGAAGGATTAACGAACATGAAGCTCGGTGCAATCGATGAAGAAACGCTAGCAAATATTGGAATTATTAAAGGAGGGGAACTGACATCGATTATCCCGGGAAGTGTAACGGTTGCCGGTGAAGTACGAAGTTTTTCTAAAGAAAAATTAGATACCCAACTTAAACATATGGAAGAAGTCATGAAGCAGGCTGCCGAGAAAAAAGGTGGAAAGGTAGATGTCCGCATCGAGAAAAAATATCTTGGCTTTGATATTCCGGAAGACCATATTTTAGTGAAAAACACCTTAGAGGCTGCGCAAAATATTAACGTTAAGCCGTATTTAACGGAAACCTTGGGCGGGGCCGATACAAATGTGTTAAATGAAAATGGGCTTACCACGATCACACTTGGATTAGGATTCCAAAATATTCACTCTTTCAGGGAATGTATCAGCATCGAAAACCTTATTAATACGGGTAAATTAACAGCAGCATTAATTGAACAATGGTATGTGAACCATAAAAATTCCTAAAGGAATGCAAAACATCCCAGATTAACATTTTTAGAGAATGGTAGTATAGTGAGGATTTTGTCGAGAAATTGATTTATAATATTGGATAAAGTCGAAATATTTTGGCGGAACATTATAGGAGATGGGACCGATGAGCAGCAAAGAATTAGTAGAGTTAAAATTAGTAGACTTAGACGGTTTTTCTTTAGACCGCTATAAAGTGGAAAGTGTTGCTAAAGGTGAAGCGAAAGTTGCAATCCCAGAAGCAAACTGGCAACGGGTAAGAGAAAGCCGAAAACGAGTCGAAAAGGCCATTAATGACGGAAAAGTAGTTTACGGTGTCAATACTGGTTTTGGAAAATTAAGTGATATCGAAATTAATCCTGAAGATAATGCAAAATTACAGTTAAATTTATTGCGAGCTGATGCTGTTGGAGTTGGTGAACCACTCCCAATTCCAGTTGTAAGAGCGATGATGACGTTAAGAGCTAACTCATTATCAAAAGGTTTCTCAGGTATTAGAGAAGAAACCCTGCAACTGCTTCTTGATATGATTAATAACGATGTACATCCGGTTGTGCCATGTAAGGGTTCCGTTGGGGCAAGCGGTGATCTCGCACCCCTATCCCATATTGCTATTTGTTTAGTGGGTGAAGGGAAAGCCGAATACAAAGGCGAAATCCTGCCAGGCGGAGAAGCCTTAAAACGTGCTGGTCTAAAACCAGTTTCTTTAGAAGCGAAGGAAGGGTTGGCTCTTATCAATGGAACACAAGCAATGTCAGCAGTTGGTACAATTGCACTAAACGAAGCAGAACGTGTTGGTTTAGCCGCAGATATGGCAGCATGCCTAACAATGGAAGCATTAAATGGTATTATTTCTGCCTTTGACAATGAGCTTTTAGCGGTGAGACCTCACCCAGAACTTGAATTTGTGGCATCACGGATGAGGAACTGGCTTGAAGGCAGTAAACGGGTAACACGCCAGGGAGAGATCCGTATTCAGGATTCTTATTCGATTCGCTGTATTCCACAGGTTCACGGTGCATCCTGGCAGGCATTTAATTATGTCAATGAACGCCTAAGTGTTGAAATGAACGCTACAACAGATAATCCGATTGTACTTGAAAGCGGTGAAATTCTTTCAGGAGGCCATTTCCATGGACAGCCAATCGCACTATCAATGGACTTTCTAAAAGTAGCTGCAGCAGAATGGGCGAATATTTCTGAGCGTAGAACAGAACGTCTTGTTAACCCGCAATTAAGCGGATTATCTCCATTCTTAGCAACAGATCCAGGATTAGAATGCGGTTTGATGGTTGCACAATATGCCGCAGCATCCCTTGTTTCTGAAAATAAAGTCCTTGCCCATCCTGCAAGCGTTGACTCGATTCCTACATCGGCCAACCAAGAGGACCATGTGAGTATGGGAACCATTGCTTCACGTCAAGCACGAGAAATCATTCATAATTCCGCTAGAGTCATCGCGATTGAAATGATTTGTGCTTCACAAGCGATTCACTTAGAAAATGCAGAAAAAGAATTAGCCCCGGCAACAAGAGCCTATTTAGAAAAAATCCGTGAAATCTGCCCGCCGCTTGAAGGCGACCGTGCCATTTCGGATCAAATGGAAGAGCTTGCACAATTTATCTTAAAAGACAATTCATTAGTTAAATAATATTCTGGAGGCCGTCCATGAAATAGAGATTAAGGATGGGCCTCCTTTCTAAAAACTCCATTGAAAAAATTCCCCATGATCAATCACAATTTACTCCGAGATTTACTTCAAGTTTTCACCGCATTTTTAAGGCTATCCAGGAATAATTAGTTTATAAAAAGTCTGAATTTTCAGTTAAATAAATTTAAAAATCTTAGGGGGTCAATTATGAAAGCATTAAAGTCTTTATCTATGGTTTTAGTTTTAATGGTTATTCTATCTGCCTGTGGGACAAGCCAGACAAGCAACAGCGGGGAGAAAGTAAAGGAATCTGAAAAGAAAACGCTAAAGGTTGTAACCAATGCCGAATATGCTCCATTTGAATTTCTCGATAAAGGACAAATCAAAGGCTTCGACCTTGATTTTATCAAAATGGTAGCGAAGGAAGCGGGATATGACATTAATGTGGTAAATACCGGCTGGGATCCACTATTCGTTGAAGTAAAAGGAAAAACTGCAGATTTTGGTATTTCCGCCATTACGATTAATGATGAACGAAAACAAACCTATGATTTCTCAACACCATACTTTTTATCTACAAATGAAATTCTCGTACCAAAAGACAGCCCAATTAAAAGTGCTGCGGATTTAAAGGGTAAAAAAGTAGCCGTTCAAAATGGAACTACCGGTCAAGAAGCGGTAGAAGCATTAATAGGAAAAAATAATCACGATCTTAAGAAATTTAAAAGTAACAATCTAGCGATTATGGAATTGAAGAGCGGCGGGGCAGATGCCGTTGTCGCAGATAATACAGTTGTCGAAGAATACGTTAAAAATAATCCGAATGAGAACTTAGTCGTAATAAAAGACGATACAGCATTTGAAAAAGAATTTTATGGGTTAATGTTTCCAAAAGGCAGCGGGCTAAAAGCTGACTTTGACAAGGCGATTACGAAAGTGCTTGAAAACGGTGAATATGCAAAGATTTATCAACAGTGGTTTAAGTCAGACCCAGATGTAAATGCATTGAAGCAATAACCAAATTTATAGGTAAGGTTGTGTAAGTGGGGTGGTCAATTGTGGCCACCCCGCTATTTATTTTTTCTAGACTAGAATGCTCTATGGCGATTGGAACGGTTTATCCGACAATTGGGGCATTCAAAACGATAAATGGGAACATGCTATCCGACAATGAGAGGACCAAATCCAACAATTAGAGCATACTAGGAAAGATTTGCATGCAAATTTTATCTGCAGCATTTGATTGGAACCGTTTACGCAATTCGAACTATTTGTCGAATAATGAAGTGTTTCGCTGTGCAAAAAACACCTGCGGTTAAGAATAGAATACAAGATTTTTTAATCAGAATGGAGAATAGATTTTTACATAGATTCCTAAGATTTCAGCCCTTTTTAAAGGAAAAACACAAAATTCCCCCAATTCAACCAACTTGGCACGGTACTTGCAGTATATAAAGACGAGTATACCAAATTACATATTAGGAGGAATTAGTAATGACAAAACCAGAAATCTTATATTCAGTCAAAGCACAAAGAGGACCAGAACTTCGTTGTAAGGGCTGGAGACAGGAATCAATCCTAAGAATGCTTGAAAACAATATGGAGAATGCTGAGAAACCTGAAGAGTTAGTAATCTACGGCGGTATCGGTAAAGCAGCTCGTAACTGGGAATCCTACCACGCGATTGTTAAATCCCTAAAAGAACTTGAAGATGATGAAACATTAGTTGTTCAATCTGGTATGCCGGTTGCCGTATTCAAAACCCATAAATATGCACCAACCGTTGTGATGGCAACGACAAATATTATGAAGGCGGACTGGCCAACATTCTATGATCTTCAAGATAAAAACTTAACAATGTATGCAAACTATACGGCTGCACCTTGGGAATATATCGGTACACAAGGCGTTATCCAAGGAACTTTTGAAACACTTTCTGCGATTGCACGTCTACACTATAACGATTCACTTGTTGGAAAAATCCTACTAACAGCAGGTGCAGGCGGTATGGGCGGTAACCAAACGAGAGCAATGACGATGCACGGCGGTGTAGCCATCCTTTGCGACTCTAACGTTGAAATTATTAACCGCCGGATTGAAAAACAATTCATTGATGTTTTAGTAGATTCATTGGATGAAGCCATAGTATTAGCAAAAGAATATGCGTCTGCTGGAAAGCCACTGGGAATTGGTGTTGTCGGAAATGCAGCTGATGTATTTGAGGCAGTATTGGAAAAAGGGTTCTTGCCGGATATAACAACATCCATGACACCAGCTCATGACCCAATTTCTTATTTACCATCTGGCTATACAGTGGAAGAGGCAGATCATCTCCGCGATACGAATCGCGAGCTTTACCTTGAAAAAGCCCGCGCGACAATGACTCGTGAATTGAAAGCATTGATTAAATTCCTAGATTTAGGGGTGAAATCCTTTGAATACGGTACAAGCATCCGAAAAGAGTGTATCGATGCCGGTATGGATGAAAAAGAAGCAAAACGTCTACCAGGCTTCGTAGCAGAATACATTCGTCCATTATTCTGTGAAGGTCGTGGACCTTTCCGCTGGATTTGTCTATCTGGTGACGCAGAAGACTTACGCAAAATCGATGAAATGATTCTTGAAGAGTTTAGCGATGACCTGCTAGTAACCCGCTGGATTAAACTGGCTATGAAGCATATTCCAATCGAGGCACTTCCGGCACGTATTTGTTATATGGGCTTCGGACAGCGTAAGAAATTTGCTTTAAAGGTAAATGATATGATTCGAAAAGGAGAACTTGCCGGACCAGTTGCCTTCTCCCGTGACAACCTTGACTCCGGTTCAATCGTGAACCCAACATTTGAATCTGAAAACATGAAGGACGGCGGCGATTTAATCTCTGACTGGCCAGTATTGAATGGTCTATTGAATGCGGTTGGAATGTGTGACTTAATTGCGCTTCAAGCAAACTATTCCATGGGTGAAGCAGTTCATACCGGCGTAACGATGATTGCAGATGGTACAGAAGAATCCGATATGAGACTGGAAGTAGCAATGACTGTTGACTCAGGGATTGGGGTTATCCGCCATGCCCAAGCAGGTTATGAAATTGCCCGTGATGTTGCCAACGGAAATGGAAAACTTACAGAAGAAAGTATTAAAGTGCCATTATGGTGGTCACCAACAGCAACATTTGGACCAAAAGATTTAGAGAAAGAAGAAGTAAAGGCTTAGTTCCTTAAAAGGATGGTAGGGGCCGGATCATGTCCCTGCCATCATTTTTGTAAATCAGCAGTTTTAAACCGTCTCCCTCATTAGTCCTTGCTTATAATCTATCAATATATGTTCTATTCATATTAGGGGGTATTCTTTTGGAAAATCAACAGCTGCAATATTCTTCTGAAATCGAATCTCAGTCATCTGGTAAACTTCAAAAAAAATTAAAACCACGTCATGTGTCAATGATTGCCTTAGGCGGAACAATCGGAACGGGTGTTTTTCTTGGAAGCGGGCCAGCCATTCAAACAGCGGGACCGGGTGGGGTTTTAGTAGCCTATGGAATTATTGGAATTATGGTGTATTTTGTCATGACTGGGCTTGGGGAACTGGCAACCTTTATGCCGACAAGCGGTTCGATTAGTACTTATGCCACACGTTTTATTGACCCAGCACTTGGATTTGCATTTGGTTGGAACTACTGGTTGTCATGGGCAATGACCCTTGCCGCTGAACTTTCGGCCTCTGTCCTGTTAATGAAATATTGGTTCCCTGATAGTCCATCACTGTTGTGGAGCGGATTATTTTTAGCCTTCCTCTTCTTTTTAAATGTCTTATCTGTTAAGGGTTTTGGTGAAGGAGAATACTGGTTTTCTTTTATTAAAGTAGCAACAATCATCATCTTTATCGTGGTTGGAAACTTAATGATTTTTGGAATCATGAATGGCCATCAACCTGCTGGATTTCAAAACTTTACTGTAGGTGATGCACCGTTTGTTGGCGGTTTTATCGGAACATTAGGAATCTTTCTTGTTGCTGGATTCTCCTTTTCAGGGACTGAATGCATAGGTGTTGCTGCAGGAGAGAGTGAGGATCCGGTCAAAAATATCCCACGAGCCATACGGAGTGTTTTTTGGCGAATTCTTCTGTTTTACATTTTAGCGCTTCTCATTATCTCGTTTCTTGTACCTTATACGAATGAAAGTCTTCAAAACTCAACTGTTATGGCCAGCCCTTTTACTATCGTGTTCAAAAGAGCGGGGCTAGCTTTGGCCGCTTCAGTGATGAATGCCGTAATTCTAACATCAGTTTTATCAGCCGGAAATGGCTGTCTTTATGTGACGAGCCGGATCATGTATGCAATGGCTCAGGAAGGACAAGCACCACGAATTTTTGCTAAAGTAAACAAACGTGGTGTCCCTGTTGCAGCTCTTGTTGCTACAACATTTGTCGGAATGTTAGCTTTTTTAGCATCCTTTGTAGGGGATGGAACCATCTATCTTTGGTTAATGAACTCCGTCGGGGTGACGACATTTATTTTCTGGCTTGGAATTGCGGCTAGTCATTACCGTTTCCGTAAAGCCTATGTGGCACAAGGGCATTCGATAAAAGATCTTCCATATCGCGCAAAATGGTATCCTTTTGGACCGATTTTTGCTTTCGTGGTTTGCTTGGTGATTCTGATTGCTCAAGACTATCAGGGGTTCACTTCAGGACATATTGATTGGATGGGGGTTATTGCAGCCTACCTGGGCATCCCTGTGTTTCTTGCGTTTTGGATTGGCTTTAAATTTATTAAGAAAACGAAAGTTATTCCTTTGGAAGAATGTAAGATTGATGTCAAAGAATTTCAGAGCTAACAAATTTAGGCCACAGTTCTTGGAACTGTGGCCTAAATTTGTTCTTTTTTAAGGATTGATTCATTATTTTCAATTGCAAAGATTTTTGTCCATCTTTTAGTTTTTTCGTATTCCAGACATTGATTCCTTGGATTTAATATAGCTGTTGTTTTTTTGTCAACAAATTTTAAGCGGACATACAAATTTAGTCAATGAACGTAATACAATGTAAAAAAATTAGGAGTGATTTACATTGTCTTGGCTAATCATCTTGGCATTTGCAGCATCATCAAGCATAGATAATTTAGGTATTGGTATTTCTTACGGTGTTCGAAAGATCCGAATTGGCATTGGGGCAAACATTTTAATGGCCATTATTTGCTATCTTATGAGCCTTGCTGGTATTACTTTTGGAATTTGGGTTTCGCGTATTCTGCCTGGCATCTTTCCAGTGGTAATTGGAGGATTATTGCTCTCAATTATTGGAATTAGAATTATTTTGTTAGCAGCTCCCCGAAAGAATGTGGCAATAAAGGAACATGATGGATATGACGGTCAATCCACTAGTATAAAAACGGTTATCAAAAATCCAGAATTAGCCGATGTGGACCAATCGGGAGAAATTGGCTGGGGGAAGCCATGCTTCTTGGTGTTGCTTTATCATCTAACGCACTTACGAATGGCTTAGGTGCAGGCTTACTTGGATTTTCGCCCCATGCTATTTCTCTAACAGCTGCAATTGGCAGTCTAATTAGTGTTTGGGCAGGTGTTAAGTTAGGTTTTAAATTATCCGCAGTTCGGATTGGCCCCTATACATTGGGGCAATTTGGTACCATTATTAGCGGAATCATTATTCTCATTATTGCGATAACCGCTTTCTTTTAAAATAACTGAATTGACAAATATTAATGACAATATTGACGAATTGTCAACGTGTAGATATATTAGTGAATAGATTTAAGGCCATTTGGAACTGGGGAATACTGTGAAGGGGTATATGAATATGGGGGAGTAGGAAATGTCAGAAGATCAAAAAAATAGCAATATTGGGTTGGTGTTAAAAGATTTATTAAAACAACAGTCCTTATCCATGAGGAAATTGAGCGAGCTTACGGAAATCGACACTGCCACCATTTCACGTATTATTAATGGTAAACGAAAAGCTACACCTGAACATTTAAATAAATTTGCAGTCTCTCTTGGAGTTCCGTTTGCAGCTTTATTTCGTGCTGCAGGGTACCCAATTGATCAAAAGACAGAAAAAAGCTATTCAGATGATCTTAATGCAACGGTGGATAATATTGAAAAAATCCTAGAATCTTCTAATTTGTATAATAAAAAATTTACAATTGAAAGTGTAGAAAAACAATTAGTGAAATACGAGCAGTTCGCGCAAACGGAAGAAGGGGAAGAAACCATCCTAAATAACTTTGAGAAGAAGCTCCAAAAATTAGGGGGAATAGGTCCATTTATTAGTCATTTAAAAGTAATGTTTGAACAATTTTGTACGAAGAAGGCTTCTTCACATCATTTGGCCGTTATAGGAAGTGCCCTTTTATATTTCATCATGCCAGTTGACGTTATTCCGGATTACATCTTTCCGATTGGTTATTTAGATGATGCCGTCGCCGTACAGCTTGTATCGAATTTACTATCAATGAAAAAATGAAAACAGATCCAAATTATTAAAAGTTTAAATTGAACAATTTTCTTAATGGCATATTTTATTTTAAGTTTAGTATAGGAAGGCGAATAATTTTGGGAGATAAAGAAATTAACCTAGTAGAGCATTTGGATGAATTACGTAAAAGACTAATAATCACAGTTGTGGCCTTTCTGATTTTTCTAGTGATTGGACTCGTTTATTCCAAAGAGATTTATGTTTTTTTTATGGGGAATTTAGGTTATAAACTTATGGTTTTAGGGCCAAGTGACATCATTATGATTTATTTTCATCTTGCATCGGTTGTTGCCATTGCAGGATCGATTCCTGTTGCAGCATGGCAGATTTGGATATTTGTTATACCGGCATTAAAACCTTTAGAAAGAAAGGTTGCTTTAGCCTATATTCCATCCTTATTTTTACTATTTATCGGAGGTTTGGCTTTTGGATACTTTTTCATTTTCCCAAACGTCATGAGGTTTCTCATCGGTTTGGGTAATGGTTTAATGACTACCTCTTTTACAGCAGAAAAATACTTTAGCTTTTTAATCAATATGACTTTACCGTTCGGTGTTGCCTTTGAATTGCCTCTTGTCCTGATGTTTTTAACAACGATGGGAATTGTCAATCCTTTTCGAATAGCTAAAATGAGGAAATATGCATATTTAATCTTGGTCATTATTGCTTCTATGATTTCTCCGCCAGAGCTTCATCTCTCATCTTTCAGTAGCAATACCGCTTATTATTATTTATGAAGTAAGCATTATGTTATCAATCATGGTTTATAAACGAAAGCAAAAAAGTTACAGTGGTATTCACTTTTGAAAAATAATAATCTTGAAGATTCACATGGTATGGTTACTCCATGTGAATTTTTTTTCTGCACAAATTATAGTGTTTTTTAAATTTTCGCATTTTTTGATAATATAGAGGTAGGTTTTTATATAGAAGGGAGTATCTGTCATGGTTTTATATCTAGAAAATGTTTCATTAAAACGAGATGGTTCTTGGATTTTACAAAATATATATTGGCAAATTGAAAAGGGGGATCACTGGATATTATTTGGTTTAAATGGTGCTGGGAAAACAGCCATTCTTCAACTGATAAATGCTTTTTACTTCCCGACTAGCGGAAAAGTCACAGTGCTCGGTCTTGAATTTGGAAAGACGTATTTAGGAGAAAAGCTCCGGAAACAAATTGGTTTTGTTTCGTCGTCATTACAGGAAAAATTTCACCCTGGCGATAATGCATTTGAGGTTGTTTTAAGTGGGGCTTTTGCTTCCATAGGTTTGTATGAAATTCCTACAGATGAGATTCGTGAAAAAGCGACTAATTTACTTGAAAATCTTGGCTGCATTGAGTATGCGAATCGAAACTATGAAACCTTGTCCCAAGGGGAAAAACAACGGGTCCTGATTGCCAGGGCATTAATGGCCGAACCTTCACTGCTAATATTGGATGAGCCAACGAACGGACTAGATTTTATCGCGCGTGAACAATTGTTGGAATCGATTGAATTGATTTCGAAAAATCCAGATGCACCGACAATGATTTATGTCACCCACCATGTGGAAGAAATATTACCTGTTTTCAATAAAACCTTGTTACTTAAACAGGGAGAGGTTTTTGCGGCAGGAGGAACATGTGAAATGATCTCCGGAGAACAGCTTACCGAATTTTTTGGATTGCCAGTTAAGGTTTTTTGGGAAAACAACCGGCCATTATTATCAAAATTGCAGGCGGCAGAAATAGATTAGGAGATTTCAACATGGGCACTATCGGGGTGACAGTGCCCGTGTGGTCGAAAAAGAAGAGTTTGCGGTCATCGAAAAAGGTTCTAAATGCCTGCAATTGAAAGAAAAGAGTACTAACGGTAACCAAGAGAGGCTCTAGATGCCCACAAACAATAAAAAAGAGTTCACACGGTAACCAAGAGAGGCTCTAGATGCCTGCAAACAATAAAAAAGAGTTCTCACGGTAACCAAGAGAGGCTCTAGATGCCTTCAAACAATAAAAAAGAGTTCTCACGGTAACCAAGAGAGGCTCTAGATGCCTTCAAACAATAAAAAAGAGTTCTCACGGTAACCAAGAGAGGCTCTAGATGCCTGCAAACAATAAAAAAGAGTTCCCGCGGTAGCCAAGAGAGGCTCTAGATGCCCGAAAACAATAAAAAAGAGTTCCCGCGGTAACCCAGCACTATCTAGGGTCGCCGCTTTTGCAGCCTTATACAACTCATCACTGGCTGTCGTTTATAAACGCTAAGCCCGAACTACTGCAAATGAATCAATCAATAGATCCGATTAAAACACTAAAAACAGCAATTGATATGATATTAAAATAATATTAATATTGAATGCACTTTCACATTTCCATTCTAAAACCGTAACTAATCCCCGTACTTGTAGGATTTTCTCAATAGGAAATTTTTTCTTCAAGTTTCATACTTTGTTCAATATTTCACAATATTTTCTTCAGAATACATGCTAAGATAAAATCACAAAAGGTAATAAGGAGTGATCAACATGATGCTGTGTGAATGGGAGACTTTTTCAACTGATTCTGAGACCTATACATTAGATACGTTTGAAGCAGTAGTTGAGGACGAATTTGAGGCGATGATGTTAAAAAAAAATGAGCAGATTCCTTCCTATATTTGGACCGTCAATTATGTAATCATCGTAAAAAGAAGCTCAAAGGTCACAACAGACATTTATTTTGAAAAAATACCGCGTAATCCTGATTGTGAGTGAAAAAATTTTGGATTAACATGTGAAATAATTCACAATCATGACCTATTGGAGGGAATAAATATGGTAATCGATGAAAAAGTCAAGCAAACCCAAACAGTCGCAGAAACAATTGATAAATTAGTCGAGAATGGTTTAAATGCATTGGCAGAATTCCGCAGCTTTAATCAAGATACAATTGATGAAATCGTCAAACAAATGGCGTTGGCGGGACTTGACCAGCATATGCCACTTGCAAAACTTGCCGTTGAGGAAACAAAACGAGGCGTGTATGAAGACAAAATTATCAAGAATATGTTTGCGACCGAATATGTCTATCATAATATTAAATACGATAAAACGGTCGGAATAATTAATGAAAACGATCATGAAGGCATCATTGAAATTGCCGAGCCTGTGGGGGTAGTTGCAGGAGTTACACCGGTTACCAATCCAACATCTACCACAATGTTTAAGGCATTAATTTCAATTAAAACAAGAAACCCGATTATTTTTGCCTTCCATCCATCTGCACAAAAATGCAGCAGTGAGGCAGCAAGAATACTAAGAGATGCCGCAATTAAAGCCGGTGCTCCGGAATATTGTATTCAATGGATTGAAACACCATCCCTTGAAGCTACCCAAACCTTGATGAATCACCAGAATATTTCGCTCATCCTTGCTACAGGTGGAGCCGGCATGGTCAAATCTGCTTATAGTTCTGGTAAACCGGCATTAGGAGTTGGGCCGGGGAATGTTCCATGCTATATAGAAAAATCAGCCAATCTAAACCAAGCAGTAAATGATTTGATTTTATCGAAAACCTTTGATAACGGTATGATTTGTGCATCTGAGCAGGCCGTTATTATAGATAAAGAGATTTATAATAACGTGAAAAGAGAAATGATTGCCAACAATTGCTACTTCCTTAATGAAGATGAAAAAGAGAAGGTGGAAAAACTAGTCATAAATGAACATTCCTGCGCCGTAAACGCGGATATCGTTGGAATGCCTGCATTTAAAATAGCTGAAATGGCCGGGGTAACGGTTCCCGAAGGCACCAAAATTCTGATTGCCGAATTAACAGGTGTAGGGCCGGCATATCCCCTTTCAAGAGAAAAATTAAGCCCGGTTTTAGCCTGCTACAAGGTGAACGGTCTCGAAGAGGGGCTTAAAAGAGCAGAAGAAATGCTCGAATTTGGCGGTTTAGGCCACTCTGCTGTGATTCACACCAATGACCAAACAGCTATTAGAGAATTTGGCATGCGAATGAAAGCCGGCCGGATTATTGTTAATGCACCTTCTTCACAAGGGGCAATTGGTGATATTTATAATGCCTATATGCCTTCACTAACATTGGGATGTGGTACGTATGGAGGAAACTCTGTTTCTACCAATGTTGGTGCCATCCATATGATTAACATTAAAAAGGTTGCGAAAAGGAACGTGAATATGCAGTGGTTTAAGGTTCCATCCAAAATTTATTTTGAAAAAAATTCAACTCAATACTTAGCAAAAATGCCAAAAATCTCGAAGGCGTTTATTGTCACAGACGCTGGTATGGTGAATCTTGGCTATGTGGACCGCGTACTCTATTATTTAAGAAAACGTCCTGATTATGTACACTGTGAAATCTTTTCAGAAGTGGAGCCGGACCCTTCCATCGAAACCGTGCTGAAGGGGGCGGAAATGATGGCAAAATTCCAGCCAGATGTCATCATTGCCCTTGGAGGTGGTTCTGCCATGGATGCTGCGAAAGGAATGTGGCTCTTCTATGAGTATCCGGATTCTGAATTTTTTGGCCTAAAACAAAAATTCTTAGATATCCGTAAGCGGATTGTAAAATATCCGAAGTTAGGGGAAAGAGCCCAATTCGTGGCGATTCCAACCACATCTGGAACTGGCTCTGAAGTGACCTCTTTCTCAGTTATTACCGATAAAGAGGCAAATATTAAATACCCGCTGGCCGATTATGAATTGACACCTGATGTCGCCATCATTGACCCACAATTCGTGATGACGGTACCAAAATATATTACGGCTGACACTGGACTCGATGTATTAACCCATGCAATTGAAGCGTATGTTTCCTGTATGGCAAATGATTTTACTGATGGCTTAGCCATGAAAGCCATTCAATTAGTATTCGAATATTTACCAAGGGCCTATAAAAATGGAAATGATGAAGAAGCACGTGAAAAGATTCATAATGCATCCACAATTGCCGGTATGGCATTTGCCAATGCCTTCCTTGGAATCAACCATAGTCTTGCACATAAGTTGGGAGCTGAATTTCATATTGCCCATGGCCGTGCCAATGCGGTTCTCTTGCCACATGTCATTCGTTATAATGCAACAAAGCCGACGAAGTTTACGGCATTCCCTAAATACAATCATTTCATAGCGGACAAACGATACGCAGAAATCGCCAGAACCCTTGGACTTCCTACTCGGACAACAGAAGAGGGTGTTGAAAGCCTCGTGCTGGCCATTATTAAACTAGCTAAAGAGCTTGATGTTCCAATGAGCTTAGAAGTCAATCATCTTGATCAAGTTGAATTTGAGAGCAAGGTGGAATTTTTAGCAGAGCGTGCCTTTGAAGACCAATGTACGACCGCAAATCCGAAGCTTCCGCTAGTTACGGAATTGGCTGAGATTTATCGTTTGGCATATAAGGGAGTTTAATCTCCGCTAATCAGAAGAGAGTCTTCCTTGCAAAGGAGAGGTTCTCTTCTTTGCTTTTTGAAGGTTTCTCCTTTCATTTTTCATAAAATTCTGTTACAATCACTCGAAATAGGGGGTGTAATCATGGCTGGTAACGTAACAGAATTACTTGGTGCTCCGTATGAAAATTTAATTGAGGCCCAAGTTGATAAAAGTCCAAGCGAAATTGTTATTTCGAATAACGATGGCGAAACCTATTACATAGTAACGCCTGAAGTATATGAAAGCGATCTTAAACAACACGGATATGAGATCGTAGTGTCTGCCGGAGAGTAAAGTTACTCTCTGGTTTTTTTATGAAATTTTAAATATTCTCCTAAACTTTCATTTAAACCACAATATATTACAAAATTATTTCATTTAGCTAACAATTTTCGACATAATCTAGCAATCTCTCCAAATAGTAAGTAAACTGGAAAAGTGATTATATAGATAGCGTGGGGGAGAAAATGAAAAAGAAACTTTTAACATTGGTAGCAGCTACAGTATTTGGGACTTCTTTATATAGCACTTCAGCAATGGCCATGAATATTAAGGTTAAAAAAGGAGATACCTTATCAAAGTATTCCAAGCAATACCATATTTCAGTTGCTAAAATAAAATCTGCGAACAAATTAAAAAATGATCGAATCATTGTCGGGCAGAATATTAATATCCCCGTAAATGGAAAAAGTGTTGCCAAAGTGAGCACCACTCCGACTTCATACATATATACAGTAAAAAAAGGCGATACACTGTCAGGAATCGCTAAAAAATATCATACAACTGTAAACCAATTGAAGTCATTAAATGGACTGAAAACAGATTTTATCCGACTAGGTCAAAAACTTAAAGTCAGCGGTAAAATGACCACTCAATCGATTAAAACGAATGAAACCACAAGTTCTACCGCGGAAGAATTAAATTCAGATCAGTTGATACGCGATGCTAAAGCAGTGATTGGAACCCCTTACAAATGGGGAGGAACGACAACAAGCGGCTTTGATTGCAGCGGTTTTATTTACTATGTAATAAAAAAACAAAAGCCTATCTCTCGTCAGACGGTTGCTGGTTATTGGAGCATGATGAAGCCGGTATCTTCTTTATCGGTTGGTGATTTTGTTTATTATGAAACGTATAAATCAGGTCCTTCGCATATGGGGATTTATGTAGGGAATGGAAAGTTCATTCATTCCGGATCATCTCAGGGAGTCGAAATTTCCGATATGGATAATTCTTATTGGAAGCCTCGGTATCTAGGTGCAAGGCAATTTTAGTTTATTGAAGGAACTCTTATTTTGAATAAGAGTTCCTATTTTTATAGAGTAAGAGATTGCTTTTATTGACTGGTCAAGGCTGAGAAATCTGTGGCTTTTTTCAAATCTTTATCCGAAATGTTAACATGCGCCTTTTTAAATTCAGCTTTTAAAACAGTTGCAATCTTTTCCTGCGTGACCTTTGTTTCTTTCACTTGATCTGTAAGGGTATTTTTCATTTGTGCGAATGATTTTTTCGCCTTTTTATCTGTCAATTGAATAATATGGTATCCATATTGAGTTTTGACCGGGTCACTGACTTCTTTTAGTTTTAAAGCATAGGCTGCTTTTTCAAAATCCGCGTCCATTTCACCAGTTCCAAACCACCCAAGATCACCGCCATTTGATGAACTTGCTGGATCTTGTGAATACTTTTTCGCCAAATCTTCAAATTTTTCGCCTTTTTTGAGTTTAGCTTCCACTTCATCTGCAGTTTTCTTATCGTTGACCAAAATATGACGGGCACGAATTTCTGGCTTGTAACTAGCGTATGCATCCTTTAATTCTTGATCGGTAACTTTAAGGGTTTTATATACCGCTTTCTCCTCTAAAAGATTTAGCTTCACTACGTTCCTATAGTCGGCCTCATCTTTGTAGCCGTATTGCTGTAAAGTGGTTAGAAATTGATCACCCAGTTGTTCTTTTACTTTTTTAACCTCCGCATCAATTGCAGATTTAGTAACGGTATATTCTTTAGACAAAACTTTTTCAACCGCAAGCTCTTGAAGTGTCTGTGTACCATACTTTGTTTTCAATGCTTGATATAATTCATCTTGTGAGATATTTCCTGAATCGGATTTCATGACGGTACTATTGCTGTAAGCAGACAATCCCAGTGCACTGATCATGATGCCCGTAAGAATCCATTTCTTCATTCTTCCACTCCTAAAATTTGTAATCTATTAGATGTTAAAAACTATATTAATGAATGAATATGAATAAATAATGAACAGGCTAAGAAGAATGTAAGAAGAAATTAAGAAATAATTTAGTAGATTTTAATAGAAATTTAAGAAAATAAAGGGACCAAATTTAAACAATAAAGGAGTCGTTTTATTGTGAAATAAAAAAAGCGATGTATTATAACTTAAAAATAACATCGCTTTTATTTATTTCCTTAGACACTTCCATTTCTTGAGCAGTAGTTTATTGTCGTTACACAACATTTATAATAGAAACTATCTAAACGAAGCACGGGTCATTAAAATAAATTACTTCGGTTAAGATCAAATTTCCGCCCATTTCTAGCATTGCATCTCTAGCTTCTCTTTCAGTAGAAAATTCAAATATTTTAATACTTTCCTCCGTATGCAAGGTGATTACCCACATATAAAATGTCCCCGTTTCTTCTTAATTTTTATGACTTCGACAATAGTAGAAAGTTAATTTGCTTGAGCAGCTAGTTCTAAAATTTGATAATTTTCCTTTGTAAAAACAAAACCCTCAAGGATGGTTCTGGCTGTACGAACTACCTTTATTGCATTGATATGGCCGGCAAGCAAATCTACCTTTGTTTCCATAATTCCGGCAGGGTGTGCCAATCTAACAATTTCATGGTTAGGTATTACAATATCTGATAAAATAGTATCCCTCAGGAAAGCAGCCGCAGTTGTACAAATCGCGCCTGTAATCGCAAGCGCTTGATGCGGCTTTTGCATGGACATCATTCTGATTGTCAGATCCATATCCGACGCTTTTCTCATCGTACCTGTTGAATCAATATACTCCATTGGAGGGGCAATGATAGTCATTTTCGGTACGGCAGGAGATTTTTTAGTTGCGTCCTCTTTTTTAGAAAAGTGGCACATTTCAGCTGCTGCAGATCTAATTTCTTCTAAATCCATTAATTTTTCAGGAGTGTACTCGTTAGGCGATTCATTTCCAATAAGCCCCACATCCTGTGCTCTGACGAAAACAAGTGGATTGGCAACGTCAATAATCGAAATGGGTATGGTTCCATTTTTTGTTTCAATCCAGTCCAATGGTTTTCCGGTCGGAAAAAGCCTTCCGGTTACAGCCCCTTCCGAACGGGTGAAGGAAAGGTAAATAGGGGAACCTGTTCCCGGGACACCAGGGATTGAACAACTTCCTTCTGTTTGAACTTTCCCATTTTTTACTTCAACTTCAGATATAATTAACTTGTTTGTGTTTGTATTTAATATTTTGATTTTTGTAACTGGTTCAATTGGATGTACAAGACCTTGTTCAATTGCATAGGGCCCAACTGCAGAAGAAATATTGCCGCAATTACCACTAAAATCTACGAATTGATTATCAAGGCTTACCTGTGCAAAGGTATACTCAATGTCTACACCTTGAATAGTAGATTTTTTAATAATAGCAGCTTTACTAGTTAAGGAATTTGCACCGCCAAGCCCGTCAATTTGCCTTTGATCGGGACTGCCCATGATATCAAGAAGAAAGTCCTCCCAAATAGCACGATTTTCCGGCATGTGCTCATAATTGAGAAATACTCCCTTACTGGTTCCACCACGCATAATGACAACTGGGACTCTCATGTTACAAAACCACCTTTTTGATTTTTTGAAAAACTGTTGTTCTTTTGAAAACATAATATGATAAGCTAGATCATAAGTAAAATAGATAATTTTGTAGGAAAATACAAAAAAAAATTTATAACTCTATGAATGGAGGATTCCAATGGACGAGAAAGATTGGGTTGCGATCAAAGTTTTGTTCGAAGAAAAAAATATTAGCAGAGCATCGGAGCGGCTATATATTTCACAGCCAGCTTTAACCTACAGATTGAAGAATTTAGAAAAAGAGCTTGGAACGGAATTGTTTTATAAAATAAAAGGAGGGATTGAATTTACTTCAGAGGGTGTTTATTTAGCTGATTATGCAGAAGAAATGATAAAAAAACTTCAACAAACGAAAGATTACATCCTTAATATGAAGGAGGAAGTAAGAGGAACTTTGCGATTAGGAGTATCGAGTAACTTTGCACAATATAAGCTTCCTAAACTATTAAAGCAGTTCTCTACCGAATATCCTAATGTTCAATTTAGTGTTAATACGGGTTGGAGTACCAGTATTATGAACTTACTTAATGCTTCAAGTGTCCAATTGGGAATACTGCGCGGAAATTACGATTGGTATGGAGCTAAAACGATGCTCCACGAAGAAAGACTTTGTCTTATTTCCAAACGTGAGGTCGACATGAAAAAATTGCCGGAACTTCCCTTTATTCATTATCAAACAGACAGTTCCCTAAAAAATCTTATTAATGGCTGGTGGCACGACCGATTTACAGAACCGCCACTCGTAACAATGGAAACGGATCGACAAGAAACCTGCAAAGAAATGGTTAAAAATGATTTAGGAATTGCAATATTGCCTGAAATTTGTTTGCAACCCTCTGATAATTTATTTACTTATGGATTGTCTTACAAGAATGGTACACCTGTTTTAAGAAGTACGTGGTTAATGTACAATAAAGACGAATTGCAGCTAACAACTGTAAAAACTTTTATAAATTTTTTAAACCAAAATCCTAATTTATGAAAAAAGTGTAAGGAAAAGTTATACTTTTTTCTTGTCTTCACTCTATAAATCGCTTGCAATAAAATAAACGAACGGGATTATAAGTTTTTTTTTAGAAAATATTAAAAAAATATATATTTTACTTATTTTGATTGATGAAATATTCTAAAAATATAGTTTTCAGAGAATTAATAGGGTTGGAAATAACCATTATCTTTTTTTCTCTGGGTTTGTAAGCGATTTCTTTGATGGAGGGGATTTATATTATTACTTTTTTAGGAGTTTCAATGGTTGTCGTATTTACTTACTTGATTATGTCAAAGAGATTATCTCCGGTTATAGCCCTTGTAGTGGTTCCAATTGTCTTCGCATTAATTGGCGGCTTTGGCTTAAAGCTGGGAGATATGATGATGGAGGGTTTAAAGGTTGTTGCCCCTTCAGCGGCACTATTATTGTTTGCAATTCTTTTTTTCGGTATTTTAATTGATGCAGGATTGTTCGACCCGCTTATTAAGCAAATGTTAAGATTCGTAAAAGGGGATCCGGTAAAAATCGCCATTGGAACTGCAATCATTGCCTTGCTAGTTGCTCTTGACGGAGACGGTACAACTACACACATGATTACGATTTCAGCAATGCTGCCCTTATATTTGCGATTGGGCATGAGTCCACTAGTACTTGGGACTATATCAATGCTTTCTGTCAGTATAATGAGTGGTATGACTCCATGGGGAGGGCCTGCTACAAGGGCCATTGCCTCTTTGGGCCTTGACGCAAATGAATTTTTTCTCCCGCTCTTACCTACCTTGTTTGCTGGAATTGGAAGTATCCTTGTTACAGCCTATTTTCTAGGCAAAAAGGAACGAAAAAAAATTGGTGTAATTACTATAGAGCCACCTTCCAGAAACCTTTCAGCTATTCCTGAAGCCGCTATTGCGATTGAGATGCCAGGAAATATCAAGCGTCCCAAACTAATATGGTTCAATCTGCTGTTAACAATTGCGGTAATGGTTGTTTTGGTAATGGGAATATTACCGGCTCCGGTACTATTTCTTATTGGGTTTGTATTAGCTTGCCTGATCAACTATCCAAATTTGGAGCAACAAAAAGAGCGGATAATGGCACATGCAGGAAATGCGTTGACGGTTGTTACACTCGTTTTTGCAGCGGGAATCTTCACGGGTATTTTTTCTGGAACAAAGATGGTGGACGCAATCGCTCATTCACTCGTTTCGATTATTCCCGATTCTTTAGGGTCATTCTTTCCAGCAGTAGTAGCTCTGACAAGTATGCCTTTTACTTTCGTTTTGTCAAATGATGCTTATTATTTTGGAGTGTTACCAATCTTGGCGGAAGCGGGGTCCACATATGGGGTAGACCCATTAGAAATCGCCAGAGCTTCTGTATTGGGCCAGCCTGTACACTTTTTAAGCCCTTTAGTAGCCTCTACACTGCTATTAGTAGGAATGATTAATACCGACCTGGGAGAGTTCCAGAAGTCTGCATTTAAATGGTCTGTATTCTGCTCTTTCGTTATCATTATCGTTGCTATACTAACTGGTGCATTTAGTATTTTTTAATAATGAAAAAACCAGAGCTACTTTAGAAATTTGTAAAGGAGCTCTGGTTTTTTTAAATAATGGTGTTTATTTTATTGTATGACAAATAATTTTTACAATGGTTCTTGCAAAATTAAAAATAGTAAATAAACGGGTGTCATTGAGAAACTGTGATGCTGGTAATGGATCAATATAGTTAATCATACTTTTGAAATGGTAATCCCCCACTTTCGGAAGAATTTTTTCAAGGGCACTCCCAGGGGCGAGTGGTCCTTTGTTAAAATAAATAAAACCGACTTGGTTTTTTTCTCCCAAACAAGCATCAATACTGATAATTAACGGCTTTTTATGTTGCTTATGGATGTCTTTCAAAATATCCTTTAAGTTAAAGGCATGTACGGGTTCTTTCAAGGTTCCGTATATATGATATGGAACATCGCTTTCTCTAAGCATCGTACCCACTAGTGGTCCCAGTGAGTCTCCGACATATCGATCTGAGCCAATACATAGAAAAACAATTTCCCTATTGTCAAGGATAGAGCGTGTGATGATTTCTTCGATAATTCCTGAAGAGACCTCAATTTCTTTTTCTTCCATCATTTCCTTCACTTTGATTTTAAATAGAGTGTTCCCTTGTTCTGAGTTTCCTTGATAATTATAAAAAGGACACATTTCAGTTCCCCCAAATGGCATGTAACGTATTTTTAAAAATGTATGTAAAACAATTATATCAAACTTAAGCTTCTTTCAAGTAAGTTAAACTTTGGTACGATGGGAAGAATTCTTTTTTAATCCCAATCTCACAACAATTCCAAAAGAAATATTAGAATTAAACACAGTTGCGGCTTTTTATGAATTTCTGAAAGAATTTTATTTTAAAAGGATTCCCTAACTAACGAATTATAGTTATAGTAGAAAGAATTAGGTAATTTATACTGTAAGTTTCAGTGAATAAAAAGAAAAATCTTGAATTTTCAGGAAAATGGATTGACACATTTTATCGAAAAATGATATAAACACAATAAGAATTTTAATAAATAAACGTATTAAAGGTAAAATAATTTTAGTATGTGGGAAAATAGGGGGAGTTACATCATGGGACAACGTAGTAAAATTTTAGATTGTACGATTCGGGATGGTGGTTTGGTTAATAATTGGGATTTCAGCGTCGAATTTGTTCAAGACCTGTATAATGGACTAAGTGAAGCTGGCGTTGAATATATGGAGATTGGTTACAAAAACTCACCAAAGCTTCTTAAAGCAACGGAACCCAATCCATGGAGATTTCTTGACGATAACTTCCTAAAAGAAATCATTCCTGAGAAAAAGTTTACGAAGTTATCTGCTTTAGTAGATATTGGTCGTGTAGACCCTAATGACATCCTGCCACGCGAACAGAGTGTTTTAGATATGATCCGAGTCGCTTGCTATATCCGAGAAGTGGACAAGGGCTTGGAACTTGTTAAAATGTTTCATGATTTGGGGTATGAGACTACCCTTAACATTATGGCGTTATCAAGTGTACCTGAAAAGCAACTAATTGAAGCTTTTGAATTGGTACGAAACAGTCCTGTAGATGTTGTGTATATCGTTGACTCCTTTGGAAGCTTAGATCCTGCTGATATTGAACATCTCGTGAAAAAGTTTAAAGATTTGGTGCCTAACAAAGAACTTGGAATTCATACACATAACAATATGCAGTTAGCGTTTGCCAATACAATCGCTGCAATGCGAAGTGGAGTTACTTTCTTGGATTCCTCTGTATATGGTATGGGTCGTGCAGCCGGTAACTGTCACACAGAGCTTCTTGTTAGCTACATTCAAAAAACAAGCTATGAGCTTAAGCCTGTTCTTGGTATTATTGAAAAACATATGCTGGAAATGCGTCAAAAATGGGAGTGGGGCTATATCATTCCTTACATGATTTCCGGTGTATTGAATGAACATCCACGTGTTGCAATGGCATACCGTAATACTGAGGATCGTGATAAGTTCGTTGATTTCTATGATAAGGTTACGTCACCAGAAGTGGAATTGGCGACCGTTACAAAATAATTAGGATTGTGAAATCGATTAGGTATCCAAGTAA
Organism: Bacillus salipaludis; assembly: GCF_030938565.1. Lineage (GTDB taxonomy): Bacteria > Bacillota > Bacilli > Bacillales > Cytobacillaceae > Neobacillus > Neobacillus salipaludis_A. The sequence continues at coordinate 2,416,674 of NZ_JAVGVR010000001.1, forward strand.
AAACCCTTCTTCCAACCTAAGGGAAGAAGGGTTTTTCGATGTATTTAAATGCCGCCCCATACGCTTTCAGCAATTTTTACGATATGCTTTATCTTTTTCCATTGTTCCTCTTCTGTTAAAACATTTCCTTCTTCTGTGCTGGCAAATCCGCACTGAGGGCTTAATGCCAAGTTTTCTAATGGAATCGATTGACTTGCTTCATTAATTCTTGCTTTAATCGTTTCGGGATCTTCTAATTCAGGGAATTTAGAGGTAATTAATCCTAATACAACGGTTTTGTCATCACGTTTAAAGCTTTTAAGTGGTTCAAAATCACCTGAACGATTATCATCATATTCCAAGAATAAGCCATCTACATTTAAATTTGCAAAAATTGCATCAGAGATTTGATCGTATCCTCCGCTCGTTATGAAAGTAGATCGGAAGTTACCACGACAAATATGCATCGTAATTAATAAATCATTAGGCTTCTTAGCAATGGCATCATTTAAGCAGCGTACTCTAGTATCGATAATGTCTTGTACATCCATGCCAAGTTTTTCAACAACAGCCTTAATCCGTTCTTCGGAAACAAAATCAATCCAGGAAGTATCGTCTAATTGTAAGTAACGGCAGCCCGCATCATAGAAAGCTTGAATGGCCTTTTGGTAAGCTGTTACTGTATCATGGTAGAACTGCTCTGTGTCGCCATTGTAATACTCATCGCCCTGAATTCTTGTGAATAACATATTGGGGCTTGGAATGGAGAACTTAGCAACTTGAGTTCCATCACCGTATTGATCAACGGCATGCTTTAGGAATTTGAAGTGCTCTAACATATAATGACCATTAAAGTCGATTTTACCAACTACCTTAATTGCTTTATTTTTTGTTTTGGCACCTTTGAAGTTACTTACATACTCCGCTTCGAATTCCTCAACACCTTCTAAACCAGCTAAAAAGTCTAAATGCCACCATGCACGTCTAAACTCACCATCCGTGATGGATTTAAGGCCTGCCTCAATTTGTTTCTGTACCAGTTTTTCAATTTCTTTATCCTCTATCACCTTAAGGGCTGCATGATCGATTTCCCCGTTTGCATATGCTTTTCTTGCTGCTTTAATCTGTTCCGGTCTTAGAAAACTACCGACATGGTCTGCTTTAAATGGAGCCTTGACTAGTGTTTTGGTCATAATTAATTTCCTTCTTTCAATAAAAATTAAAAACCCCTCTTCATAAATAAGAAGAGGGGGGCATAAACGTAATCGATTCTCTTCTTATCTTCTAGCAAAACGCTACTGGAATTGGCACAGTACAAAAAGTCTGCTGCCGAGGTTTCAAAGGGCCAGTCCCTCCACCTCTCTTGATAAGAATATTCTAAAATATTTAACTAATATTTACGTTACACCTGTTCTAGTATTCTGTCAACATTTTTGTGAAGTGTTTAACAAAGTAATATCAGTTATGTAAAGCCCATGCTAGTGTCCAGCCTTATTTCTTTTAGTGGCTATTTTCGCTTATGGAATGGAAATCCTAACACATAAAAACCCTCCAAAAAGGAGGGGAATCGTACTCCAATATGAAGCTATTTAATCTTGCTGTACAATCAAGGATTATTATTTTTCGCCTTACTTCCTGCCCAAATCGCTAAAATTAGAAGGATAACTCCAAAAATGATGCTGTTCCATAAGGCGCCGGTGTTATCAGTAAAGTTGTATACCCACGGAGAGAAAAATACCCATATACCAATTAAACCTGTAAGCCATAGCTGCCACATCAAATATCGACCCCTTCCAAAAGAAGATTCGAATATTGGAGTACTTACCTTATCCTATTCACCTTTTTTGAAAAACATTACTTAAACGTTAAAAACAATTTTTATACTGTCTTCAGCAATTAAGAAAAAATGCGTAATTCATTGCATACAATTTTACACATGCCTTGGCTAATCATTAATGTTAATATGAGAAATTCAGTTTATAATGTCTCAATGTTGTGACATTGTCTGGAGGTTAAGATATTTGGAGAATCAAAGAATGAATTCGATCCTGTTATTATTTGTGGTGTTTGGCGGCTTTTTTATCTTTGGTTTATCGGAAAATGTAAAAGGCCCTGCTCTGCCGGTCATGCAATCCGAATTCAAACTGCATGAATCTCAGCTTGGTTTCTTGCTTGCCTTAAATTCTTTTGGGTATCTGTTGGCGTGCTCATTTACTTCAAACCTGTCCAATAAGATCGGAATTAAATGGATAGGAATCCTTGCATTTGCCTCGATGACATTGTCGGGTATTTTCATGTTCTTGTCTAAGGGGTATACATCATTAACGCTATCTTATTTTATGTTATATCTGGGAAACGGCATACTCGAGATTGGGCTTGGAATCATGGCTGCCCGCATATTTACTAAGAACACGGGGACAATGATGAACCTTGCCCATTTTTTTTATGGCCTCAGTTCAATCGGGGCTCCTATTTTGGGTGCTTCCATGATGGGATGGAATGTTTTGAATGGGGAACTTGACTGGCGAGGTATGTATTTAATGGTTCTTTCACTATCCATTTTGCCCATCATTCCTTCATTTTTTGGAAGGTTTCCAGAGGAACATCAAAAAGATGGTGAATCCACATCGTTTCGAAATCTGATTCGGGATCCGATTGCTTGGAAGATTGTGGCCATCCTTTCGTTTGGAGTGGTGTCTGAAATATCAATCGGAAGCTGGCTTGTTTATTATTTGGAAAATGCTTATGATTGGTCATTAAATAGAGCATCGGGAATGCTTTCGTCCTTTTTTCTGTTCTTTACCCTTTCAAGGCTGTTTGCCGGACCCATCACGGATAAAATTGGATATACCCTTTCCATTATGTTTTTTTCTGCTTTTTCTGGTGTATCCAGCCTTGCTGCCATTTTCAGCGGAGAAAAAGGGGCCATTCTTTTTGCCATTGCAGGTATTGGGATTGCTCCAATTTATCCGACCGTTATGGCGTTGCTTGCCAAACAATACTCTAAAGGAGTAGGGACAGCGATCACTTTTACGGTAACTCTCTTAGGAATTTCCAGTATAATGGGAAATTTGCTTGTCGGTTTTATCATTGATTTTTTCAATCGGGTATGGGGGCAGAGGAGTGCAGGAGGTGAACTAATTGGCCTTCAGGCTGGTTATGTGTTTATCGCAGGATTGGCCATACTATGCTCAGTTTGCAGCGTATCTTTATATAAAACCCTTCGAAACCTTAATAAGGTTGAAGGAAAGGTAAAAGGTTCAGAAATCGGATTCTGAACCTTTTTATAATAAAGGAATTTAACCTAATGATTCAGTTTATAAATTTCCCGAGCCATTGATTCTAAAATATAAATAACAGGTACCTGTGTTGTAATATTCGATTCTTCAAAAACTTCCTCTGTTACATAATAAGCAATGTTGATATCAGAGATTTTTGCAATCGTTGAGAATTTATTGTTTGTAATACTAATAATTTTACTGCCTTCCTGTTTAAGCTGGTTAAGATGCGCGACGGTAAAATTATTTTCTCCAGATACAGATAAAGCAATGGTGACACTGTTAAACATGAGCTTGGAGTGAATCGGAAAGTGTGGATCCTTAATATACAAAGAAAATTTCCCTAAGCTTGAGAAATATCTTGCACCATATTCAGCAAGAATACCAGAGCTCCCAATTCCAATAAAAATAACATTATCTGCCTCGGAAACAAGCCTTGCAGCCTCGCTAATTTTTTCTTCTAAATCGCCCTTTAATGTTCGCTCAAAAAAATCAACTACCGATTGTTGAGAACTCTTTACTATCGTTTTTTTTTGCTCTTTTGACAGCATTTTAAGCTTTACTTTAAATTCGGAAAATCCCTCACAATTAAGTTTCCTGCAAAAACGTAAAATTGTTGCTGTCGATACATGGGTTTCATCTGCCAGTTCACGAATTCGCATATAAGCCACTTTCTCACTATTTTGACTAATATAGTTGTATAAAGAAGTCTCTAGTTCATTAAATGAAGCGATAATCTCATTTGAAAACATGGATTAAGTATTCTCCTTTATTAAAAAATGGATAATCGCATTTTAACATACATATTCAATGGAAAACACTGTGTTACATTAATGTAACAAGTTACTTCTTTTGTTATTAAAAACTAGATAATCTGCATTTATTTACTAGCCTACTAAACGTAGTTATCATTTTATTGTAGTCTTTGTTTTTATTTTAAAAGGAAGAGAATTAATAAATTCACTTAAAAAACAAATATTAATGATGGAATAAATTTTGGAGGTACTTAGAATGAAAAAATATGATTTTCCCGAAGGGTTCCTATGGGGAGGGGCTACTGCGGCCAATCAAATAGAAGGCGGTTTTAATGAAGGGAACAAAGGACTAAATATTGCCGATGTCCTTCCAGGTGGAAAAGAGCGGTATAAAATTTTACTAAACCCAGGTTTTGATTTTGAGATCCACCCTGATCAATATTACTATCCAAATCATGAAGCAATTGACTTCTACCATCGATATAAAGAAGATATTGCCTTGTTTGCCGAAATGGGGTTCAAAGCCTTCAGGATGTCGATTGCCTGGACGCGAATTTTTCCAAACGGCGATGAGGTAGAGGCAAATGAGGAAGGGCTGGCATTTTACGACTGTGTGTTTGATGAATTGAATAAACACGGTATTGAACCAGTTGTAACCATTTCCCACTATGAAATGCCTCTGCATTTGGTAAAAGAATATGGCGGTTGGAGAAGCCGGAAAGTGGTGACGTTCTTTGAAAGATATGTAAAAACCATTTTTAACCGATACAAAAATAAAGTAAAGTACTGGATGACTTTTAATGAGATCAATAGCAGTTTGGTGATGCCGATACAAGGTCTTGGTTTTTCCATTCAAAAAGAACAGGATAGATACCAGCCTACCTTCCAGGCCTACCATCATCAATTTCTTGCCAGCGCTCTTGCGGTTAAAATGTGTCATGAGATTATTCCGAATTCCAAAATTGGCTGTATGATTCTTTTTGCACCTGTTTATTCCTTTGATAGCAATCCAGAAAATGTGATGTATGCCCTTCAGGAAGAACAGCTTTTTAATTATTATTGTACGGATGTGCAAGTACGGGGGGAGTATCCGGCGTTTATTAATCGCTACTTTAAAGAACATCATATTGAATTAGAAATTCAAGAAGGTGACTTGGAATTAATGAAAGAAGGGACGGTTGATTATATCGGCTTTAGTTATTACATGTCCCGTACAGAGAAGAAAGCGAAGACGGATGAGGATAGTTCGGAAGGGAATATTATTGGCGGCATTAGAAATCCATTCTTAAAAACAAGTGACTGGGGCTGGGAGATCGACCCAGTCGGATTACGCATTACATTAAACAAATTATACGACCGCTACCAGAAGCCGCTGTTTGTTGTCGAAAATGGGTTAGGCGCCTATGACAAGGTAGAAGAAGACGGCACAATAAACGACGACTATCGAATTAACTATCTTCGTGAACATATTCAAGCAATGGGTGAAGCTATAGAAGATGGGGTTGAATTAATGGGCTATACAAGCTGGGGCTGTATTGATATGGTAAGTATGTCGACAGGCGAGTTCTCGAAACGGTATGGGTATATTTATGTAGACAAACATGACGATGGCAGCGGTACATTAGAACGCAAAAAGAAAAAATCCTTCTTCTGGTATAGGGATGTTATCTCTACAAATGGAGAGAAACTTTAATTTTTCAACAAAAAGAGTGCTTAAATCTAAATGGATTAGGCGCTTTTTTGTTGAAGTTAAAATGGAATAACGCGGATGAAAGAACTTAAGCTTATATTAAGGTTCTCCCATTAAGATGGAAAACAGATAGAGACAAAATTTAAATTTGGGGGAATTAACTTGAAAAAGAATTATACAAGAATTGTTCTGGATTTATTAATGGCAATCACTTTTGTGTTGTTAATGGATCCAAGGGTATTAAATGGTTTACCTTTTCATGAAGTGGCAGGTTTGGTAATCGGAGTAGCGATTCTTACACATATCGGATTGAACTATCGCTGGGTGATTAATACAACTAAAAAGATTTTCGATTCTAAACTTCCTAAAAAAACAAAATTTAGTTATTTGTTAAATATCCTGCTTTTAATTTCTATGGCTACCGTCATTATTACAGGTATATTTATTTCAAGGGTAGTTTTTCCAAATCTTGCGGTACAAAGTGGACACTCGATTCGAGGAATCCACAGTTTCTCAGCAGACGTAACGCTTGCATTAGTGGGCCTTCATGTTGGGGTCCATTGGCAATGGGTAATGAGTATTTGTAAAAAGGCGTTTAAATCAAAAGATGGAAAACTTAGAAAAGGGGTAATTGCAACAGTAGTCCTATCCATCGCCCTTTTAGCAGGCGGAATTCAATTGTTTTCCGCAACAGCTTCTTCAAATATTGCTGATTTTGCACCTAAACAAATACAACAAAGTGAGCAGGCATCTAACAATGGGAATACAGGGATAACAACAAATACAGTACAGGGACAGCCTAGTGGAGATTTTCGTGAAGGAAAATTTCATGGAAAAGATGGACATGGTGGCAGCAGCAACCCGTTTCGTGATGTTCTAAATTATTTTGCGATTTGGGCGGCCATCATCATACCAACTTATTATTTTGAAAGGCGAAACCTGACGAATAAACGAAAATCAAGAAACTTAAATCTTCAAAATTAGTAATCAAGGTTCAACAACTATTGAAATCAATCATCTTTCACACGATCCAAGAAAAAGTGAAAGAAGGCACATTTTATGTTGCCATAAAGGTTCTAGCCCTCCTATTAAAGCAGGGCTATTTTTTTATGGATATTAAATTCCACACATGAACTAAATGAACAAAATATATTTTATTTATGAAAAAAACTTAATTTGGGAAACGTTCTCACTTCAGAATATTTTGATTATACTTTATTTGCAATTAAAAGAGGTGAAAACAATCTTGAAGGAGTGGAAAACTTATGTGGGTCATTACTGTCTATTTAAAAGAAGAAATTACCATGTTTGAATTTAATAACGAAAAAGAAGCAAGAGAAGCTTTTGGCAACGTACAGGGTTATAAGGTTCTATCTGAGGTTATTTACTATAACGACATTGAAAATTCACTGCACCTTCTTCAAACATAGATTGTAAAGTAGACAGCTGTGTGTCCCCTTTTGCTTTGTAGAAATATAGGGCAGGACAAACATCCATTTTAACTGACATGTTATATTACCATTTCCTTTAAAGGATAAAGATGCATATTAATATTGTAAACAACCTTAAGGAGGTGCGTTTACTATGTGCGGATGGTGCGGTTGTGGTGGTTATGGCTATGGCGGATTCGGTGGATATGGAGGATTTAGTCCATTTGTTTTAATTGTTGTATTGTTCATTCTTTTAATTATTGTTGGAGCAAGCAGTTTCTATTAATAACACACAGAAAATGAGGTGGTCTGGATAAGACACCTCATTTTTCTGTGTTTCAATGGGTGTATCATCTCAATATTGTAATCATTTCACAATTTTATGAATAAATATTGAGGAATGAACGATAAAGGAGAGGATTAAACTGACTCCAACGGTATTGCTTGTTGTAGTAATCTCATCCCTTGCCTACATTTTTGGAGGTTTTCTCGTTTTATTTAGGAAAAATTGGTCGGAAAAAACCTTATTGTCCTTGGTCGCACTTAGCGCTGGTTTATTGATATCCATTGCTCTTTTGGATTTAATTCCTGAAGGACAAGAAGGCCTAGAACATAGTACTTTGTTTGTCCTAATTGGTTTCCTTATTATGTATTTTATCTTTCTGCCAACAACAACAAACGGGAAAAATGGATTAGAAAACAGTGATAATGCAACCATAAGGGGATTATCTATTGGAATGCTGCTTCACAATTTTTTTGAGGGGTTATCTATCGGGATCAGTTATTCTGCATCTTTTGAATTAGGTGTCTTTGTTTCAATCGCACTGGTAATTCATAAAATTCCAGAGGGACTTTCTTATACTTCCGTTATGCTTGCTTTTTTAAATGGCCGCAGAAAAACGACAATTTATCTTATCGTTCAAGGAATTTTCACTTGGTTAGGAGCAGGATCTGCAATTTTAGTATCTGGGCTTAAAGATTATCAAGAACAAATTGTGGCCATAGGCTTATCCATAACAGCCGGAATTTTCCTATATCTTTGTGGAACATTATTATTGCCATTAATTAATCGTGGAACCTTTAAAATTACACCATGGTTCTTTTTAGGTGGAATCTTACTTTATTTCGTGTTACATAGTATATTTTAGTAGTTTAAATGGGGGACTGCTTCGTGCTTCGGCGGTCCCTTCTTATTGGACTAACGGAAAATTTATATAATTGGAACGGAGTAACAATAGTTTATGCAGTATGGCACTTAATTAAAACAGCCTAGCCCTTACTAAAGGCTGTTATTTTTTTGTGTCTAGTACGCTCTCTACTGTATCGATTTCATTATTTCTTTTTCTTTGCTTCCTTTAAGCAATATCTTGGCTTCAATTAGTGGTGGTGGCATTAGCAATGCAATTAAATCCGGCGGAACTGGTCACATGGCTTTGGCGTTATTGCTATTATTGACCTGGTCGATTTCAACGGGACTTAGCCCATTCTCAGGTCTTAATGTAATGGTCAGCCGTTTTGCCGGTGTTTCAGGAGTACAAACAGGTCTACGGCTAAATGGCCTCCATCTCTCTATTTTAGCCTTAATTGGCATCACTATTATCTCCTTAATCGATTAGAGAGGAAGAAAAACATCCTTCACTGTATTAGTGAAGGATGTTTTTTTTAGAGGGCATCTCAATTATGAGGAATGTCTCATTTTACATCTCACGAATCCTAGTAAGCCAGGTTTAGGAATTGAAGTCGATTCGATTAAATTTTAAAGGCAAATGAACTTTATAAAAACATGGGATTAGGTTTCTGTGACGATGCGGCCGAAATGCAATAGTTAATTTCAGGCTGGAAATTTGATAATAAGCTTCCGTGTCTTGTACGATAAAAAATGGGGTGACTAAAACGTCACATTCCATTGTTTGAACAAGAAATTTAGGAAAAGGACAGATTGTGATGAAATTTGTGCTAGCGCCAGATTCATTTAAGGAAAGTATGACTGCGAAGAATGCTGCCCTTGCAATGGAAAAAGGAATCAAAAAGGTTTTTCCTAATGCAGAATGTGTCATTGTTCCGATGGCAGATGGCGGGGAAGGTACTGTGGAATCCCTTGTGAGTTTGTCAAACGGCGAGGTCATCAAAGCAGAAGTAATCGGGCCATTAGGAAAAACTGTTACAGCAGAATATGGCCTTTTAGATGGAGGACAAACCGCAGTTATTGAAATGGCAAGTGCAAGTGGATTAGGACTTATTAAACTCGAAGAACGAAATCCACTATTAACGACTACTTATGGGACGGGTCAATTAATTAAGCATGCACTCGATAAGGGTGTGAGCCGTTTTTTAATAGGAATTGGCGGAAGTGCTACCAATGATGGCGGAATGGGAATGCTTCAGGCACTTGGAGTTTCTTTTAAGGATCAAGGTGGAAAAGAGCTTCCATTTGGCGGGGGCGCATTGGACCAATTACATTCGATTGACATAAGTGGATTGGATGAACGGCTTAAAACGGCAAAGATTGATGTCGCTTGTGATGTAACCAACCCCTTAATTGGTGATAATGGTGCGTCAGCCATTTTTGGGCCACAAAAAGGGGCAAATTCGGAAATGGTGAAACTCCTTGACCAAAATTTGGCTTATTTTGCCCAAGTCATAAAGACTCAATTGCAGCTCGATATTGCATACATTGAAGGTGCAGGAGCGGCTGGCGGACTTGGCGCGGGATTATTGGCGTTTTTAAATGCCCGACTAAAAAAAGGGATTGAACTTGTCATCGAGTATACGGGACTTGAGGAGAAAATCATAGGGGCGAATTACGTTTTTACAGGAGAAGGCAGCATTGATGGTCAGACCTTGTTCGGTAAAACACCCTACGGAGTGGCTGGAGTTGCAAAGAAACACTCCGTTCCTGTAATAGCTTTTGCCGGTAGAATTGGCAATGGTGTTGAGGTTTTATACAATAATGGATTTAACGCCATTATCGGTATCTTAAAAGAGGTTACCCCACTCGAGGAAGCTCTCAAATCAGGCCAAGAAAACTTAGCTTTTGCTGCAGAAAATATTTGTCGAGTGTTAAAGGGATAAAGAAAACACAATCGCAGCTCGTATACAAGCGCCGTTTTGTGTTTTATCCGCTGAAAAGTAGTTTACTTTGTAAAAATCTGCTGAAAAATTTACAGGTGAATTTGCCTAATGATTTTTTATACGATAATTATTCAATTAAAATATGGTCGCTTTAAAAATTAGCTAATGTTGAAGTTAATGATTAACTGAATACCCACCTAAATATTAAAACATTTTAATATCCGAAATTTCACATCGTATTTATCGAGGATTCTCGCAGAATAAAGCTTTCGTTGCGAAAGCATTTAGAATTAAGTTAACAAAGTAAGGTAAATTCTGCTGTATGTTTTGCAGCGTTTTTGTATTTACAAAAAAAAACCTTGATTTCTCAAGGTTTTGTACGTCCCGAAGAGGATTCGAACCTCCGACCTACAGTTTAGGAAACTGTTGCTCTATCCTGCTGAGCTATCGGGACAAAGTGGAACTTAATTATTTTGTTTGCACACCCAAATTTTACTCATATCCCGTCCTGCCCTCAGAATGATTAATCAAGAAGCAGTTCGGTCAGTACGCTGAAGCATATTCATGGAAGCAAATTCATTCGTGCTGAGCTATCGGGACATATTTTTTGGAACGTCTTTAATTATAATGAATTGGATAAAAAAGGTCAATAAAAAGTTCTTTTATTTACATGTTGCCTGACGACATGTGAAGTTTTCAGACCTCTTTCTCTAAAAATTAGCCAAACAATCAAGCTAAAAGTAATGAGCAGACCTTCCATCGATAAGATATACCAAGGGTAGGGGCCGAGGATATCCAATAAACTGGCGGTAGTAGGTTTATGACTTAAAAACATATAATTACCGCCTACCAGTTTATTGGTCAATATGACGAATGGCAATAGCACATTTAGAAACACAAAGAGTTTGACTACAGACCAGATGGTGGGCCTGTATTCGTGCACCCAGGTGAAATACAATGGCACCCAAATAATCATTAAGTGCGTGTAGAAAAAATGAAAAAAGCGAAAATGCGGAAAATCGAAATGTAATACCGGTGTAATGAGTGCCTGAGTTGCACCGAGCAATGCTGTGAAGAGTAAAATTTCATAGATTATTTTTTTGCGAGTAAGCAGGAGTAAAACGGTTAAGATTAGACTGATGTTGCAAAGCTCAAGAGGCAGGGCGGAGCTGAGTTCCCAGCTACCATTTATAAGCATCCAGATATGATAAATGATTTCAAAGGCTAATAGGGCTAACGCTGTTCCAATTTCTGCCGTTCTCCACTTTATTTTGTTTCGGAAAAAGTAAATCCAAGCTGCACCAAGAATCAAGATAGTGAGGATTGCCAAATGGCTGACTGTATACATTTCAAAGACATATCCATTATTACTGCCTCCAAACCATTTCGGCATACACCCACCCCAATTCTCTGTATTTTTCTATATAAAATTATATGTAGGTGGATCGAATGGCTAGACTAGGTTAAAAGGTCAATGTTTTATTTATAAAATTCTTTACCGCAGCCTTTTATAAAAGGTTTATCTGCGATACCGCCCCGCTCGCTATGAATACCCCCAAAAACTAACTTGGTAATTTCCACATGTGCCCCACACCATTCCAATATGATATAATAGTTTGTCGAAGATACTCGAAATGATGAAAACGTGGAGGTCATTATGGCAGCTGGATATACGCCGATGATACAACAATATTTAGCAGTAAAGGCAGATTATCAGGATGCCTTTTTATTTTTTCGCTTAGGCGATTTTTATGAAATGTTCTTTGATGATGCTATTAAAGCATCGCAAGAATTAGAGATTACGTTAACGAGCCGGGAAGGCGGGACGGAAGACCGGATTCCGATGTGCGGCGTTCCGTACCATTCTGCGGCCAACTATATTGAACAATTAATCGGTAAGGGCTATAAAGTAGCCATTTGTGAACAAACCGAAGACCCGAAACAGGCCAAAGGGGTTGTCCGCCGTGAAGTCGTGCAGCTGATCACCCCTGGGACCGTGATGGAGGGAAAAGGGTTATCAGATAAAGAGAACAACTATATTGCTTCGATTACCGCTTTTGATGATCAAACCTATGGTTTTGCCTACAACGATATTTCAACAGGTGAAAGCAAAGTAACATTACTTTCAAACAACTTTGAAGAAGTACTCAATGAAATCGCAGTATTAAGTGCCAAAGAAGTAGTAGTGAGGAGCGATTTTGCTGGGGATCTTCAAAAGAAAATGCGTGAACGAGATGTTTTGGCGATTTCTTTTGAGGATAATAGTTCAATAGAAATGAATTTTGCTGGGCTGCTGGAGGACTTAAACCAAGATAAATTGAAACAAACTGCAGCAAGGCTTTTTAACTATTTGTACCGCTCGCAAAAGCGCAGCCTCGACCATCTTCAACCCGTGACAACTTATCAAATCCATCAATATATGAAAATTGATTATTATTCAAAGCGAAATCTTGAGTTAACAGAAACCATCCGTTCAAAAGGGAAAAAAGGATCCTTATTATGGCTTTTGGATGAAACGATGACCGCAATGGGGGGCCGCATGCTCAAGCACTGGATTGACAGGCCTTTGATTAATAAAGAGGAAATTGTGCATCGACATACCCTTGTTGATGTCCTGATTAATCACTATTTTGAGCGCCAAGAGCTTCGTGAAAAAATGAAAGAAGTTTACGACCTAGAACGTTTAGCAGGCCGCGTTGCGTTCGGGAATGTAAATGCTAGGGACTTAGTCCAATTAAAACGTTCCCTGCTCCAAGTCCCATTTTTAAAACAAATCTTACAAAACATGCAAAACCAAGAAATGATTCAAATTGCGGAATCTCTTGATCCTTGTGAAGAAGTAACCGATTTGTTAGAGCAGGCGATTGTCGAAAATCCGCCGCTTTCGTTAAAAGAAGGAAACATCATCCGCGATGGTTATCATGAACAATTGGATCAATACCGGGATGCGAGCCGCAACGGGAAAACGTGGATTGCCCAATTGGAACGGGAAGAGCGTGAAAAGACGGGCATTAAATCCTTGAAGGTCGGTTATAATCGCGTTTTTGGCTATTATATAGAAGTAACCCGTGCGAATCTGCATCTGTTACAAGAAGGGCAGTACGAACGGAAACAAACGTTAACAAATGCTGAACGATTTATTACACCGGAATTAAAGGAAAAAGAAGCGTTAATTTTACAAGCGGAAGAAAAATGTGGGGAGCTCGAATATGAGCTATTTACCGAAATTCGTGAAATTGTAAAAGAGCAAATCCCAAGGCTGCAGGCTTTGGCTAAAGCAGTCAGCGAGCTCGATGTCCTACAGTGCTTTGCACAGGTAAGCGAGGAGCGCCGTTATGTGAAACCGAAATTTTCAGATGAACGTCGTGTTGTGATTAAGGATGGCCGTCACCCGGTTGTCGAAAAAGTTCTCAACTCACAAGAATATGTTCCGAATGACTGCTTTATGGATGGTGATCGCGAAGTTCTTCTCATCACAGGACCAAACATGTCCGGTAAAAGTACGTACATGCGTCAAATTGCGTTAACGGCAATTCTTGCGCAGATTGGCTGTTATGTACCGGCAGAGGAAGCTGTCCTGCCGATTTTTGATCAAGTGTTTACCCGGATCGGGGCGGCAGATGATTTAATTTCTGGGCAGAGTACATTCATGGTAGAAATGCTTGAAGCCAGAAATGCGATTGTCAATGCAACACAAAACAGCTTGATTCTGTTTGATGAAATCGGCCGCGGAACTTCCACATATGATGGAATGGCGTTGGCACAAGCGATCATTGAATATATTCATACCCGAATTGGGGCGAAAACACTTTTTTCAACGCATTATCATGAACTAACCGTTTTAGAAGAAGAACTATCCAAATTGAAAAATATTCATGTTAGTGCGATTGAGCATAATGGCAAGGTAGTTTTCCTTCATAAAATTAAAGAAGGACCTGCGGATAAGAGTTACGGGATTCATGTAGCCCAGTTGGCGGAACTGCCGCCGGAATTGATTGATCGGGCAAATGAGATATTGACGGCGTTAGAGCAGCCGGATATTCAGGCAATTCCAAGGAAATCGGAGGCTCATGTAATTCAGGCTGCTCCGGCAAAACCTGATACAGTGGTGGAACAGCCGGCCCAGTTATCCTTTTTCGACGAACCTGCTGAGAAGAAGAAAACAGACCTATCTTCAAAAGAAAAACGTGTGTTAGATAAAATTAAAGAAATAGATTTATTGGATGTAACACCACTTCAGGCGATTAATTTGTTGTACGAGCTCCATAAAAAGTTGAAATAGGGGGTGACGTAAATGGGCAAGATTATTCAATTGGATGATATCCTGTCCAATAAAATTGCCGCGGGAGAAGTTGTTGAACGACCTGCATCTGTTGTAAAAGAGTTAGTGGAAAATGCGATTGATGCCGGAAGTACGGTAATTGAAATTGAGGTTGAAGAAGCGGGTCTTGCGAAAATCCGTATTACGGATAATGGCTACGGGATTGAAGAAGACGATGTGTTAATCGCATTTCAGCGCCATGCCACAAGTAAAATTAAGAATGAAAGTGACCTCTTCCGAATCCGGACACTAGGGTTCCGCGGCGAAGCCCTGCCAAGTATCGCATCCGTTGCAAGGTTAGAGATGAAAACTTCAACAGGAGAAGGTGCCGGAAATCGAGTCTTAATTGAAGGCGGAAAGGTCGAAGTGTTTGAAAAAGCATCAAGCCGCCGCGGTACTGATATCACGATTACGGATTTATTTTTCAACACGCCTGCTCGCTTGAAATATATGAAAACCATCCACACTGAGCTTGGGAATATTACGGATGTGGTCAATCGTTTGGCGCTTTCGCATCCAGAGGTGGCCTTTCGCTTAATTCATAATGAACGGAAATTGCTGCAAACGAACGGAAACGGTGATGTTCGTCAAGTTTTGGCGTCCATATATGGTCTAGGGATTGCTAAACAGTTGGTGCCAATAACAGGAACGTCACTTGATTATAAAATTAGCGGTTTTGCTTCCATGCCGGAAGTAACGCGGGCATCACGAAACTATATCTCAACGATGATCAATGGACGTTTTATTAAAAACTATCCATTGGCGAAGGCCATTCAAGAAGGCTATCATACATTGCTGCCGATTGGGCGCTTTCCGATTGTCCTTCTAAACATTGAGATGGATCCACTGCTGGTTGATGTGAACGTGCACCCTTCGAAAATGGAGGTTAGGATTAGTAAGGAAGCGGAGTTAAATGAGCTGGTGACATCGATCATCAAAGAGATGTTTAAATCGAAGATTCTAATTCCTACTGCTTATACGGTTGCAAAAAAAGAACTGCCGAAGTCGGAGCAGACTTCATTGGTTCTGGATGAGGGAACAAGGGAAATACCAGCAGCGAAGGTAATGGAGCCGCAGCCTATTCCGGCTCCGGTAATTCAAGAAACCCGACCTCGGCTGGAACCATCATTTTTTAATCATCCGATTCAAAAAGAACCGGAAACCTGGGATTTTCCAGAATCGTTTAAAGAATTTCATGAAGAACCTGTCGAGCAGGAGATGGAAGAAGATACGTTCTGCGAACCGCCTGAGGTTGAAGAGCAAAATGAAAGCCGGGTTCCGCGAATGTACCCGATTGGGCAAATGCACGGAACGTATATTTTTGCCCAAAATGAAAATGGCTTATATATAATCGATCAGCATGCCGCCCAGGAGCGGTTAAAGTATGAATACTTCCGTGAAAAGGTTGGACAGGTTGCTTCTGAATTGCAGGAAATGCTGGTTCCGTTAACCTTTGAATATTCCACAGATGACTTTTTAAAGATCAATGAAAACATCCATGAACTTGAAAATGTCGGTGTTTTTCTTGAAGAGTTTGGATTAAATAGTTTTATTGTCCGTTCTCACCCGCAATGGCTGCCAAAGGGTGAGGAGAAGGAAATCATTGAAGAGATGATTGAGCAGCTGCTTTCGATGAAAAAGGTGGATATAAAAAAATTGCGCGAGGAAGCGGCAATCATGATGAGCTGTAAGGCATCCATTAAAGCCAACCGGCATTTGCGCAATGATGAAATTCAGGCATTGCTTGATGATTTGAGGAAAGCATCGGACCCGTTTACGTGTCCGCATGGAAGACCGATCATTGTGCATTATTCCTCATATGATATGGAGAAGATGTTTAAACGGGTGATGTAAGAAGAGCCAGGCGATTCGCCTGGCTCTTTAATATTAAGGCTGTGTTAAAGGACAATGTTGATTTTGAACAGCGTTGATTGGAGCGGAAGGCACGAAGACTCCTGTGGGAGTACGGGACAGGAGAGACCTCGCAGGAGCGAAGCGACAAGGAGGCTCCCACGAACCGCTTGTGCCTGGAGCGTAAATAAACAACCAGGTTTAACAGAGCCAATATTAAAAAAATTTATACTTAGCAGGTTATGGGGAAACGAATATTGAATATAATTATGTTTGGATTTGATTCGAGCATAATTTTAAGGATTGTCGAGGGAAAAAACATGAAAACACAACTAAGAGCGGATTTAATGCTTCTTATGATTACATTTTTTTGGGGGGCGTCTATTTTACTTACGAAGATTGCGCTCTATCATATGGAAGAATATAATTTAATCGCCTTGCGCTTTATGATTGCATTTCTTGTATCAGGGCTTGTATTCTATAAACACTTATTAAAAATTAATTTTCAAACAGTAAAATATGCCTTTATTTTAGCAGCTATTTTGTTTTTTGTTTATGTTTTTGCTACTTTCGGTACAAAGTATACATCCGTTTCGAATGCCGGTTTTTTAATGAGTTTAACCGTCATTTTTATTCCGGTTATAATAACCCTATTTTTAAAACAAAAGCCTGAAAAAAAAGTTGTATGGGCGATCGCTTTATCGCTATGTGGTATAGGGCTTTTAACATTGAATAATCAATTCAAAATAGCAAACGGTGATTTATTATGTATCCTTTGTGCTTTATTTTATGCAGTTCATATTATTGTTACGGGAAAGATAGCAGGAAATGTTAATCCTATTTCTATAGGAGTCTTGCAGCTTGGTTTTGTTGGAGTTTTTAGTACCATTTTCTCCTTAATTATGGAAACGCCTAAATTGCCGGACAATCCGGAAGCATGGTTTTCCACTCTTGTCTTAAGTATTTTTTGTACAGGTATACCTTTTATTGTTCAAATCATTGCACAACAATATACTACCCCCACTCATGCTGGCCTTATTTTTACTTTAGAACCTGTTTTTTCTTCAGGATTTGCATTCATTTTTACTGGGGAAACTCTTTCAAACAAAGGTTACCTGGGTGCAATGCTATTATTAATCAGTGTGCTGATTGGCGAATTAGATTTTAAAAGTCTTTTAAAAGTAAATTATAGGAAAAATATTGAGTAAGTATAATGCAATAAGTCAGGCAGTTTGCCTGGCTTTTTGTATGCGTTGTATATTTTACTCACTATTTGCAGTAAATTAAACAATCAGCGATACTTCATGTGAGGTATCGCTTTTTCATTCCAAAATTTAGAAAAAATAAATGACACTTTTAATTCCTCTGATGTTAAAATATAGAAAAAAGTATTTTGGAGGTTTATATGTTTGCGGGGGATTTTATGTTTCAGTTTGCGCCTATTTTTATAGGAGTGATATTTATCATCGTTATTTCTACAATTTTGTTTACTATTGTAAAAGGAATAACACAGTGGAATAAAAATAATCATTCTCCAAAATTAAACGTAAATGCACGAGTAGTTGCAAAAAGAACTGCAGTACGTGGGGGTGGAGAAACTAGGGCCCATAGTGATTATTTTGTAACATTTGAAGTTGAAAGTGGAGACCGAATGGAACTTGAGGTAAAAGATGATGACTTCGGTATGCTTGTTGAAGGAGATCAAGGCGAGTTAACGTTTCAGGGAACAAGATATCTTGGGTTTATTCGCTCTGCTAATGTTAAAGAAGTACTGTAACAGACAAAGCTGCCTTGTGGTGGCTTTTCTTCTTGAAAAACAATTGAATTTTTGTTAACCATAATTTTGCATAAAAGAAAGGAAATCTTATAAAAAAAGGAGTGTATAATTTGGGATTCATTTTTGGATTAGGAATAGTATCGCTAATTTTTTTTGTAATAGTATCCATTTTATCGATAGAAAAACAGTTGCGGCAGCTAATAGGACAAACGAAAGAATAGTTGATTTGTTAAAACAAATCAAGAATGGCAAGGACACTGGAGTTTGAATATTACTATTATACGGATTCGAAAATTTTTTCGTCGAACTAATAAGTATGTTGGCATAGGTGGGGAAATATGTTTAAATGAATTTGAAATATTGAATTATTTTTAAGGGGGACGGAAATGCCACCAATTGTATCTGATGCCCACAAAGAGAACAGAAAGAAAGAAATCTTGAATAGTGCCTTCGTGTGTTTTGCCAAAAAAGGATTTCAAGAGGCAACCATTAATGATATTGTTGAACATTCAGGAATCAGTAAGGGAGCCATTTATAATTATTTTAAAAGCAAAGATGAAATTTATTTGGAATTGATGAGTAATCAAACTGTTCAAGTATATGAGAATAAGAAACTGGAATTATCGAAAAAAAAATCAGCGATTGAAAAATTAAATTTCTGGTTTGATGCTTACCTTGAAATGGATCCTTTTTTGGAAGAAAATAAAGCGCATTTCGCGATTCATATTGAGTTTAAGCTTCATGCATCAAGGAATCCGGAGTTAATGGAAGTTCTAAACGAGCGCCGCCATAAATATTTTGTTAGGGAAATTGCCGAGATTATTTCAGAGGGGCAGATGGCTGGTGAGATTAAGCAAAATGTTCAGCCTGAAGTATTTGCAGATTTATTTTGGTCCGTTATAGATGGAGTAGTTTCTCAAACGATTGTATACAAAGATTATCCATATCAACAGACAATAAACGAAGTGAAGGAAATGTATTTACAAAGAATAATGACTACTTCTTAAATTTTTTTGTGTACAGCTAAAGGAATGTTGAAAAATTTGGAAGTTCAAATTAAAATAAACCTAACAGTCGGTTTTTTAAAGGTTAAGTTTATTTTTTTACCCTATAAATAAACCGTCTGGTCGTTTTTTTTAAAATAGGCACTTACAAGCGGGTGTTATTACCTGAAGGAGGCAATCGTATGAACAGGGTCGACATTTCAATTTAGTGTTCATCGCCCATATGAAGCCCACTTTCCCAGGCTCATCAACGAGATTTGGTGTTCATCGCCCATATGAAGCCCACTTTCCCAGGCTCATTAACGGTATTTGGTGTTCATCGCCCATATGAAGCCCGCTTTCCTAGGCTCATTAACGGTATTTGGTGTTCATCGCCCATAT
Source organism: Bacillus salipaludis (assembly GCF_030938565.1). GTDB lineage: Bacteria > Bacillota > Bacilli > Bacillales > Cytobacillaceae > Neobacillus > Neobacillus salipaludis_A. The sequence goes on from NZ_JAVGVR010000001.1 coordinate 2,436,212, forward strand.
GAAGCCCACTTTCCTAGGCTCATTAACGGTATTTGGTGTTCATCGCCCATATGAAGCCCACTTTCCCAGGCTCATCAACGAGATTTGGTGTTCATCGCCCATATGAAGCCCATTTTCACATGCTCATTAACGGGATTTGGTGTTCATTGCCCATATGAAGCCCACTTTCCCAGGCTCATCAACGGTATTTGGTGTTCATCGCCCATATGAAGCCCGCTTTCCTAGGCTCATTAACGGTATTTGGTGTTCATCGCCCATATGAAGCCCACTTTCCTAGGCTCATTAACGGTATTTGGTGTTCATCGCCCATATGAAGCCCACTTTCCCAGGCTCATCAACGAGATTTGGTGTTCATCGCCCATATGAAGCCCATTTTCACATGCTCATTAACGGGATTTGGTGTTCATCGTCCCCATGAAGTCCATTTCCATCAGGATCATCCATGAACGTTGTGCTTCATGAAGATCATTAGAAATTTCCTACATTGTTGGAACATTTTCAAGACAGATTCATAGAATTAAAATAAACCGTCTGGTCGTTTTATTTATAAAAGAGCAAATGGCAAAGGAGGGAAAGAACAGTGCCGCCTTATGAATACCAAATATTTCTTGAAACCAAAAAAAAGGAATTGGAAAGAAAAGCGGAGAATGCCTGGATCCATTTAAATCATTACCCTCAAAAACACCAAGACGCAATTTCCGAAGATAAATATTATGGATTATTAATCAAAATAATGAGGCTTCTAAAATGATCTTATTAATTAAAAAAGAAGACGTTTGAACAATTCTAGTTCTGAACGTCTTCTTCCGCTTGAAACCATAAGCAATATTAATATGTTAATCCATGACCAAAAGGAATTTCCCTAATCTCGAATTCTTGAACTACACTATAAAACGCCCACATACAATTAGCATTTCATCACCGTAGCTAATCCTTAATAATCAACCCCATTAATGCAGCAAATTGAATCGCCTGATAAGATGAAACTTTACACCCTTTTAAATCATCCATTGCTACAGCCAGTGTATTAAAATTAGAGGTGCTGATGTCGATTCCCTTTAGGGATGTTTGATCAAAGTTTGCCTCGTCAATATTAGATAATTGAAACTCGATATTTTTAAGTTTACAGTTAAAAAAATCTGTGGTTTTTAATGAAGAGTCCTGGAAGCTTACTTTTTCCAGCTTGGAATCTCCGAATGTTGTTAAGTTTAAGACGGAATTTTCAAATTGAACATTTCCAAAACGAGAGTCCGTAAAATCGACACCTAATAATTTACTATTTTTAAAGACGACTCTGTGAATAGACGACTTGCTCAAATTGGCGTTCGATAAATCGCAGTTCTCGAAGACAACATCCGTTATATCGATATTTTGAAAATCGGTGTGGTTAAACCTACTATTCTTAATCACCATATTAGATAGACGTGCTCTGCTAACCGTTTCGTTTTCAAAAACGGAATCAACAATTTTACACATTTCCAATTCAGGGTCTTCTTCATAAAAAATATCTTGGAAATTCCTAGTAGGTAATTCATCTGAAAGTTTTGGTAATTCAATCTTCATTTACAATGCCTCACTTATTCAATAATTTGTTAAATTAAAAATATAATTTTTTTCCAATAAAAAGTGGCATGGAACCGTCTACTCTATGAAAGGAGGCCTAAAATGGTTCACACGAATATAAAACAATCGGAAATGCCCATTGATAACTTAGCAGAATTTAAGCAATTATTCAATGCACATAAAAAACATGTTTTTGCAATGGCCTTATCGATACTTAGAGACTTTGAAATGGCTGAAGATGTGCTGCAGGAAGTGTATATCAAACTTTTTCAGCATATGAAACATCAAAGGATTTCAAATGTGAAAGCATGGTTGTTAACAGTATCCAGGAATACAGCATTAGATCTTTATCGAAAGAAAAAACGGGAAATTACGGGATTTGATGGTGATTATTTCGAAAGGCTGCAATCTATTTCGGAGGATCCTATAGACAAAATGGTTTTATCCAAATACTTAGAATTGCTTAATCAAGAGGAGAGGCAAATCGTCATCTTGAAGGATATCTCGGGAATGAAGCATAGAGAAATTGCCAAAATCACAGAAATGCCGTTAGGAACAGTTCTTTGGAAATATAACGTGGCCATGAAAAAACTTCGAAAAGGAATAGAGTAGGGAGGAATGGTGTTGAAGAAGGAAAAAATTCTGAAGCACTTGGACAATGCAATAGAAAAGCAGGTACCGGATATTTGGAATGAAGTACAGAATAAGGTACATAGGACAGACAACCTAGGATATCAAGGAGATATTATAATGCAAAATAATGTCACGGCCAAAAACAAAAAAAGAGGTCTATATAAAAGAATAACTATTGCTGCTGCCATTTGCCTAATTACCGTATCAACTTTAACTTTTACCCCCGCATTGGCAGCTATTCAAGAGGCATTGGATAAAATATTTTCAAGTAAACATATTGATGATTCAGGTTTAAAAATGGCGATTAACGAAGGACACGGCCAAACGGTAAATCAAACTTATTATGATAAGAAACATGATATAACCGTGCGCTTTGAGAGTGTTTTAACAGATGATAAGGAGACAAAACTCTTATTAACCTATCAAAGTAAAAAAACAAATTTAAAGCATTATTATGTCGACATTTTTGAGGGGAAAAGCTCAATCAAATTGATGGTTGGTAATACACCAAAAAAACGATTACATTCTGTTGGATGGGGCAGTAGGTATTATGATGCAAAGGAAAATAAAGTGGTCGAAGCCGAATCATTTGATTCAATAAAAGAATATGAAGGGCAAAATATTCGTTTGGAAATTGAAAATTTAACCATATATGATGATCAAAAAACAGGTGAAGTAAAAACCATATGGCCGCTTGAGTTTAAACTAGGCGAATCCGCAATTTCAACAAGGGAAACAGTAAATGTAGATAAAGATTTCACGTTTGAAAACCAAAATTACAGGATTAAGCAAGTTGAGTTTTCAGCGATGGAAACAAGAGTGGTCATTACGGGTTCTGATACTAAACTTATCACTGAAAATGGTGAAAAATACCACGTGATGAGTAAATTGGAAAATCAATTCCTACATGCAAGGAAATTTAATAAAAAATACGGTTATATCGTTGATAAGAAAAAATCTGGTGTGTTTTTAAGATCAGCTGGTAAAAGGGTGGATCCCATTTTTAGTAAAGGTGAGGTACAGGGAGCAGATGACGAATACATTATGTTTTTTGCTCCGGTTAAGGACCGCCAAAACTGTGTGCTTGAAGTTGGAGAGGGTATTAAAATTCCATTGAAGAAGTAAATAATGATTAGATAGGGCTTGGCAGCGCCAGGCTCTAATTTTTTTGAAGGTGGTTTTGAATATAGTATAATGCAGGAAAAGAGGTGATCGTATCCTAGCTATTATATTTTGGACCATAATAATTGTTTGTTTTATCTTCAGTTTTGTTGGGCTTGTTTATCCGATTATTCCGTCCGTTTTGCTGATATGGGGTGGTGTCCTGCTGTATCAATTCGGTATTAATTCAAATGAACTTTCCTGGGTTTCGTGGACCATGCTTGTGATCCTTACTATTTTATTATTTTTAGCGGATTATTTGGCGAATCTTCACTTTGTGGACAAAGCGGGGGGATCCAAGTGGGGGATGCGGGCAGCTACAATCGGATTAATTGTCGGCAGCTTTATCATTCCTCCTTTTGGTGTTATTTTAGTTCCTTTTGTTTTGGTCTTGATTGCCGAATTAGTGCAAAAGAAAACGTTCCAGGGTTCGATAAAAGTGGCGTTTGCTACATTAATTGCTTTTTTAAGCGGAACTTTTGCAAAAGCATTTATTCAGTTAATTATGATTGTTGTCTTTATATTGGATGTAGTTTTTTAGGAATTTGTTGTTTAATCATTAATTGAGTGTTTCAAGTAAAAATTTAAAAGTGGCAAATATCCAGATAATCCGGCAAATAAATCATCCAAACGGGTCAAAAAAATGAGGTGCAAATTAAAAGGGTCGAAACCATCACAGATTTCGACCCTCTAAAATTATTTATTTCGCCGCAGTTTGCAGCATTTTAATATATTTCAGTGATTTTCCAGTACCAATTGCAACTGATTCAAGTGGATTTGACGCAAGGGAAACCGGAACAAATATCTCCTTACTCAACCATTCTTCCATTCCATTCATTAAGGCGCCGCCACCTGTTAAAATCACGCCTCGGTCAACGATATCACCGCTCAGCTCTGCAGGGCAGTCCTCAAGCGTTGCCCGAATTGCTTCTAAAATTTGTAATAATGACTCTTTCATAGCATTACGAATTTCATAGGATGATAGTTTCACCGTTTTTGGCAATCCAGTCACTAAATCTCGTCCACGGACATCCATGAATTTTTCTTCATGATCAATCAGGGCATAGCCAATTTCCATTTTAATATTTTCAGCTGTTCTTTCCCCAATTAGCACATTATATACTTTACGTACGTGTTGAATAATTTCTTCGTCAAGACGGTCACCGCCCACTTTAATGGAGTGACAAGCCACGACGCCGCCAAAGGAGATAATGGCAACCTCGGTATTTCCACCGCCAATGTCTACGACAACATTTGCTACCGGTTCATCGACCGGCAAACCTGCACCAATCGCTGCAGCCACTGGTTCTTCGATTAAGCTTATTTTTTTTGCACCTGCGTTCCGAACAGCATCATGAATCGCTCTTCGCTCAACACTGGTCGATCCAGACGGGATACAAACCACGACATTTGGTTTACGGATGGAAAAACCGCCTATTTTAGCAGCTTTCTTCATAACTGCTTTTAGCATATCGGTGGTTACATCATAGTCTGCAATGACCCCATCCTTTAACGGGCGGATTGCGACAATTTTTTCCGGGGTTTTCCCAATCATTTGTTTTGCCTCGGTACCTACTGCCACTACTTGCTTCGTAGTGGTATCAATTGCCACCACGGAGGGTTCATTTAAGGCAATTCCCTTGTTTTTTGTATATACCAATATATTAGCAGTTCCTAAATCAATACCAATTTCTGATGTAGATAACATGTTTTTTTCACCTTTTTCTCTAGTATTCTTACAGAATAACCTACGAATACCCTACCACGAATTTGGGGGTAATTTGTCGATTGTAAATGAAACGTTACCCATTTGTAATGTTAATGAACAAGCCTGCTTTATTGGAAATATATTTGTCATAAAAAATTCACTTTGAAATAATGCATAGAAAGGTTATTTTTTGATTATACTTATTTGATGTTCAACTGCTTTTTAAATATGTGTTACGATAGGAACGTGAAGGAGTAATCTTTCACTCAAAATGGAATAAGGGCAGTGTGAAAAGATTGGATTCAAAACAAAAGTTATTAGTCATTATTGGGCCGACAGCAGTTGGGAAAACGAAGCTTAGCATTGAAATGGCGAAAAGGTTTGAGGGGGAAATTATCTCGGGTGACTCCATGCAGATTTACCGTGGAATGGATATTGGTACTGCAAAAATAAAGCTCGAAGAAATGGAAGGGATTCCGCACCACCTTATTGACATTCGCGAGCCGGATGAAAGCTTTTCTGTTGCGGAATTTCAACAACTCGTTCGTGCCAAAATCAGTGAGATTGCAGAAAAAGGTAAGCTTCCCATCATTGTCGGGGGTACCGGACTTTACATACAGTCTGTCATTTATGATTACCAATTTTCCGATGCAGCTGCCGATGAGGAGTTCCGCCTGCAGCTGGAAGAAAGAGCGAAGAATGAAGGTGTTGAGGTACTTCACCAGGAATTAACCCAGATTGATCCGGAGAGTGCTGGGCAAATTCATCCAAACAATGTTAGGCGGGTTATTCGGGCACTCGAAATTTATCACTGCACTGGAAAAAAGATGAGTGATGTGCAAAGCGAACAACAGCCGGACCTTCTATATGAGACAGCGCTTATTGGATTATCAATGGACCGAGAGATACTTTATAAGCGAATTAATATGCGTGTCGATTTAATGATGGAGGAAGGGCTTTTAACAGAAGTTAAACAGCTCCATGACCAAGAACTAAGGGATTGCCAGTCAATCCAAGCCATTGGCTATAAGGAAATTTATGATTACCTTGATGGAAAAATCAGCCTCGAACAGGCTGTTGAAAACCTCAAACAAAATTCACGCCGCTATGCAAAAAGGCAGTTAACTTGGTTTCGAAACAAGATGAGTGTACAATGGTTTGATGTAACAGAAGTGCAGAATTTCCCGAAAAAATTAACGGAAATTTCACATTATGTTGAAGGAAAGCTACAAGTAAAATCGAATACATATTAGTAGAGATAAAAGAGGAGGATATACTAATGAAAACAACCATTAATATTCAGGATCAATTTTTAAACCAATGCCGGAAGGATAACACCCATGTAACCGTATTCCTATTGAACGGTTTCCAATTAAGGGGTCAAATCAAAGGCTTTGATAATTTTACCGTCCTGTTTGAGTCGGAAGGAAAGCAGCAATTAGTTTATAAGCATGCTATTTCAACCTTTGCTCCGCAAAGAAATGTTCAACTTGATTTGAATGCTGAATAAAATCCAAATATAAATTTGAGCCCAAATCTCTGGGCTCTTTTTTATTTTTCAAAATAAAATGTATAAAAACTGAATACACATAGATTGAGGGAATAATGATTATTTTGAGAGCAGACTGTTTTTCAGATTGAGAGGTGAAAGCTTTGGATCAACAATTCAGAGAGAAAAGTAACGGTCAAATAAGAGTTGTCCTCAACACACAAAAGAAAAAAAACATTCCAAAAAAAATGCCTGACTTTCAAGTTGTTCCAAAGGAAATCCCCCCCGAGCATTCGGCTTTAATTGAAATAGAGGAAGAGCTTGGTGCTTTGGTTGGCATGGATGAAATGAAAAAAATGATAAAAGAAATCTATGCCTGGATTTATGTCAACAAAAAGCGGGAAGAAATGGGTTTAAAGGCAAAAAAACAAGCCCTTCATATGATGTTTAAAGGAAATCCCGGAACCGGAAAAACGACCGTGGCCAGATTGATTGGTAAACTTTTTCAAAAAATGAATGTTTTATCAAAGGGGCACTTAATTGAGGCGGAACGGGCTGACCTTGTCGGGGAATATATCGGTCATACTGCACAAAAAACACGCGACCTTGTGAAAAAAGCGCAGGGCGGTATTTTATTTATTGATGAAGCCTATTCCCTAGGGCGCGGCGGAGAAAAGGATTTTGGCAAAGAAGCGATTGATACGCTTGTTAAGCATATGGAGGATAAGCAGCATGAGTTTATTTTAATCCTTGCCGGTTATTCTCGGGAGATGGATTATTTTTTAACCTTAAACCCCGGTCTCCATTCGCGGTTTCCTCTTGTAATTGATTTTCCTGATTATAACATTGAGCAGTTGTTGGAAATTTCTAAACGGATGCTGGCTGAAAGAGAATATACTTTCAGTCATGAAGCGGAAAAAAAGGTAAAAGATCATTTAATTTGGGTTAAAGCGGTGTTGAGCCCGACTAGTTTTTCAAATGGCCGTTATGTGCGAAACATTATTGAAAAATCAATTCGAGCACAAGCGATGAGGCTGCTCATGTTAAATTCATATGATCGGCATGAATTAATGACGTTGCGAAGCAATGATTTGATTTTTGAGGAAGATTAGAAAGAAAGACGGAGATTCAATCCCCGTCTTTTCTTATGAACCTTTAAATTATATAATCGAAATTATCTCCATATAAATAGAAAGATGAGAAATTTTAAATATAAAAAACCTTCCTCAAATCTATGGGAAAGGATTAATAATGTTCAATTCTTCGAATCGGCAGTTTCCAATCAAAGGTATAAGAACAGACTCGTAAAACAGTCACGATTGCAAATAAGGTATACAACTCCCATGGACTAGATGTAATCTTTAAGCCAATGATGATTCCAGCTAGAATCGCCCAAACGGCATATATCTCAGCCCGTAGCACAACCGGTTTTCTTCCTGCCAATAAATCACGAATAATTCCACCGCCAATTCCTGTTAAAACAGCAGCGACAATAATCGCACTCATGGGATGGTGCATGTTAGAAGCATAGATGGCTCCTTGAATGGCGAAAGCCGAAAGTCCAATCGCGTCAAATAAATTTCCCCATTTTTGCCATTGCTTCAGTAAATTTGCAGGAAACAAAAATACCGCTAAAATGGCAATAATGGCTATTTGAAAAAGTAATCCCTGCTCCCATAGGGCCGATACAGGGACACCAATTAACAGGTTTCGAATCGCACCACCGCCAAAGGCTGTAACAATTCCTAAAATAAAAACTCCCAAAATATCATATTCTTCTTCCATTGCCACAATTGCTCCACTAACAGCAAAAGCAATTGTACCTATCATACTCAGCACTTCCCAAGTCATTTCTTCTCATATCTCCCCAAAATTTCTTTTTTCTAAAACGTTATATAAAAATAATATATTCATATAAGCAAATATGATTTTAACATTTAAAGGTAATAAATCAACTGATTTTTGGTGGAAATTAGAGAATTTTGGACTGATTTGATATGATGGGGGAAGAACTTTTCGAAAGGAAGAATGCTGATGGAATATGCGGAGACAAAGAAAACCGTTGAAAAAGCAATTCTTGTTGGATGTCAAACACAAGAGATGGACGATTTACGTTTTCAATATTCGATGGATGAATTAGCTTCCTTAACAGAGACAGCACAAGGTGAAGTCCTGATTTCGGTTGTTCAAAAACGTGAACGCATCCATCCTGCTACATACTTAGGCAAAGGGAAAGTCGAAGAATTAAAGGCATTAACGGAAGAGCTTGATGCCGATCTAGTCATTTTTAATGATGAACTTTCCCCAAGCCAAAAGAGAAATTTAGCAAGGGAAATCAGTGCCCGGATTATTGATCGAACCCAACTGATTCTTGATATCTTTGCGCAAAGGGCACGTTCTAAAGAAGGAAAATTACAGGTAGAGCTCGCACAGCTCCAATATCTTTTGCCGCGCCTAGCCGGACAGGGTACCGCTTTATCCCGTCTTGGTGCCGGAATTGGAACAAGAGGACCAGGGGAAACAAAGCTGGAGTCGGATCGGCGTCATATCCGCCGCAGGATTGATGATATTAAAGGACAGCTCGCTGTGATCGTTCAGCACCGAGACCGATACAGAGAGAGACGAAAGAAAAATAAAACCTTTCAAGTTGCCATTGTCGGCTACACGAATGCTGGAAAATCAACTTTGTTTAATCGTCTATCCGAGGCAGAGTCCTATGAGGAAAATCAGTTGTTTGCAACCCTTGATCCGATGACTCGGAAGTTAATTTTACCAAGCGGGTTCCTCGCCTTGATTACCGATACAGTTGGTTTTATACAGGATCTTCCGACCACCTTGATTGCTGCCTTTCGCTCCACATTGGAAGAGGTGAAGGAAGCAGATCTGCTGCTTCATGTTGTCGATATGTCCAATCCGGATTATTTTCATCATGAAAAAACAGTTAATAAACTGCTTGAGGACTTAGAAGTTAAAGATATCCAGCAATTAACCGTCTATAATAAAAGAGATCAGAAGCACCCGGATTTTGTTCCGACAGCTAATACCCCATCTGTTTTTATTAGTGCATTTGACAAAGAGGATCGGAATGAGCTAAAAAGAAAAATGGAAAGTGTCGTTATTGAAGTGATGGTTCCGTATCAAGTAGAAGTTCCATCTACTGAAGGAAAACTGTTGTCCTTATTAAAAAATGAAACCGTATTGCGTGATCTCAGTTTTAATGAGGAAAGTCAGCTTTACCAATGCCGGGGATATTCACTTATGGACCATCAGATTACAGGACAATTAGAGAAATTTAAAGTGTAGAATAGGAGATACAAAATGTTTCAACAGTTGAAAAATGGGGAAAAGCTTCAGCCAATTGTCAAGGAAGTGGAGAAACAAGTTGCTAAAGTACATAAATGGATTGAAGAAAGAGCTGAGGTAAATCAGTTTCGGGTGTTGCAGAGTTATCAAAAACATAAGGTAAGTGATTCGCATTTCATCCCGTCAACAGGTTACGGTTATGACGACATTGGCCGAGATACATTGGAATTAGTCTATGCTGATGTGTTCGGGGGAGAGGCAGGTCTAGTCCGCCCGCAAATTATTTCCGGTACTCACGCGATTTCCATCGCATTATTTGGAGTACTCAGGCCAGGTGATGAGCTTTTATATATGACCGGAAAACCATATGATACGCTTGAAGAAATTGTTGGGATTCGCGGAAACGGGGTCGGGTCGCTAAAAGAATTTGGGATTAGCTATGATAGTGTATCTTTAAGTAGCACGGGTTCAATTGATTGGGATTCGGTTGCAGCTAAAATCAAGCCGAATACCAAGATGATTGGTATCCAACGTTCAAAGGGCTATGCAACAAGACCATCGTTTACGATTGCGGAAATCAAAGAAATGATTGCATTTGTAAAAGAAATCAAAAGCGATGTTGTCGTGTTTGTGGACAATTGCTATGGTGAATTTGTTGAAGAATTGGAGCCATGTCATGTTGGTGCGGATCTAATGGCCGGTTCGCTGATCAAAAACCCTGGCGGTGGAATTGCCAAGACGGGTGGCTATATTGTTGGGAAAAAACAGTGGGTTGAGGCTTGTTCTTACCGAATGACTTCACCTGGTATTGGAGCGGAAGCAGGTGCTTCTCTTTACAGTCTTCAGGAAATGTATCAAGGGTTTTTCCTTGCTCCACATGTGGTAGGGGAGGCTGTGAAGGGTGCTGTATTTACCGCGGCTATGCTTGAAAAATTGGGGATGAATTCATCACCTAAATGGGATTCGGAGCGGACAGACCTGATTCAAGCGGTGCAATTTGATGACCGCGGTAAAATGGTGGCTTTCTGCCAGGCCATTCAATTTGCTTCGCCGATTAATTCACATGTCACTCCGTATCCTGCTTATATGCCTGGATATGAGGACGATGTGATTATGGCGGCCGGAACCTTTGTTCAGGGGGCTAGTATTGAGCTGACGGCAGATGGTCCAATTCGGCCACCGTATGTGGCTTATGTTCAAGGCGGTCTCACCTATTCACATGTTAAAATAGCTGTTTGCCTGGCAGTGGATCGTTTGCTGGAAAAAGGATTAATTCAACTAAATTAGCTAAAACTATGGGGGTTGCTACATGTGGCGGCCCTTTTTCGGGATTATATAATCGGACTAAGTACCCGTGAAGGGAGAAAGCGGGTTGCATGGGAACTTAGAGGTGTTCTAGGTGCCCGTGAAGGTGAGAAAGCGGGTTGCGTGGGAACTTAGAGGTGTTCTAGGTGCCGTGAAGGTAAAAAAATAGGTTGAGCGGGACACAGACAAGGTGTCATAGTGCCCGTGAAGGTGAAAAAATGGGTAGAGCGGGAACAGACAAGGTGTCATAGCGCCCGTGAAGGTGAAAAAATGGATAGAGCGGGAACAATCAGTGCCTCATAGTGCCCGTAAAGATTAAAAAATTCGTTGCTCGGAAACTAAAAAAAGCTCAAAGTACATATGAACATAAAAAATTATAGATAATGGGCTCTAATGTTTATTTTAAAATAATACCGTTACATAGTAATAACCGTCATTTTAATCTGAAAATTTTCAATGAAAAAAACCATGTAAGAAAATCTAACATATAATTGACATATTTTCTAACACCAAATATAATAACAATATGAATTACGAAAAAGGGAGGCGAGGATAGGTGAGCGGAAAAGAAATTCGCCGTTCCATGCCACTGTTTCCCATCGGAACAGTCATGCAGCTAACGGAATTAACTGCAAGACAAATCCGATACTACGAAGAGCACGAATTAATTTCTCCAGCAAGAACGGATGGAAACAGGCGTTTATTTAGTTTAAATGACATTGACCGGCTTTTAGAGATCAAGGATTTAATTGATCAAGGGGTCAATATGGCTGGGATCAAACAGCTATTTCTTGTGAAGGAGCAACAAACCAATATTATTCAACAGCAGTCTGAAAAATCCAAACGCGAGTTAACGGATGAACAGCTTAGAAAACTACTTCGCAATGAATTGTTGCATAGCAACAAATTGAGTCGTCCAACTTTAAGACAGGGAGATATGTCACGCTTTTTCCATTAATCATTTAATTATTAGTAGGGGGTAATAAAATGGCTAAGTATACTAAAGCAGATATTCAACGTTTGGCACAAGAAGAAAATGTTAAATTTATTCGTTTACAATTCACAGATATCCTTGGAACGATTAAAAATGTCGAAATTCCAATCAGCCAATTAGAAAAAGCATTAGATAACAAAATGATGTTTGATGGTTCTTCTATTGAAGGATTTGTACGAATTGAAGAATCCGATATGCGCCTTCATCCTGACCTTGATACTTGGGTTGTTTTCCCTTGGACTGCGGAAAAAGGTAAAGTTGCCCGCTTAATTTGTGATATCTATACTCCGGATGACAAACCATTTGCCGGTGACCCTCGTAATAACCTGAAACGTGTTCTAGCAGAGATGAAAGAACTTGGCTTCACAAACTTTAACTTAGGGCCTGAGCCGGAATTCTTCTTATTTAAGTTAGATCAAAAAGGTGAACCAACATTAGAACTTAATGACCAAGGCGGCTACTTTGACTTAGCGCCAACCGATTTAGGGGAAAACTGCCGTCGTGATATCGTCCTTGAGCTTGAAGAAATGGGCTTTGAAATTGAAGCATCTCATCATGAAGTAGCTCCTGGGCAACACGAAATTGACTTTAAATATGCGGATGCCGTTACAGCTTGTGACCAAATTCAAACATTTAAGCTTGTTGTAAAAACCATCGCACGCAAACATGGTTTACACGCAACATTTATGCCGAAACCATTATTCGGAGTGAACGGTTCCGGAATGCACTGTAATCTCTCTTTATTTAAAGATGGTAAAAATGCATTTTATGAGCCAACAGGTGACCTTGAATTGAGTGATACAGCTCGTCAATTTATCGCTGGAATCTTGAAGCATGCTCCAAGCTTTACAGCAGTTACAAACCCAACAGTTAACTCATATAAGCGTTTAGTACCAGGTTACGAAGCACCTTGTTATGTTGCTTGGTCTGCACAAAACCGTTCACCATTAATTCGTATTCCAGCTTCACGTGGAATGAGCACACGTGTAGAAGTGCGAAGCGTTGACCCAGCAGCAAACCCATATCTTGCACTAGCGGTTCTATTAAAAGCAGGATTAGATGGAATTAAAAATAATATTACACCTCCTGCTGCAGTCGATCGCAATATCTATGTAATGAGCAAGGAAGAAAGAATCGAAGAGGGCATTATCGATCTTCCTGCAACATTAGCACAAGCATTAGATCAGTTAAAAAACAATGAAACTATGGTTGCTGCTCTAGGTGAACATATTTTCGAACATTTTGTTGAAGCGAAAGAAATTGAGTGGGATATGTTCCGTACAGTAGTTCACCCATGGGAAAGAGAACAATACATGTCTATGTATTAATACAAAAAACTCCTAAGCACATTGCTGCTTAGGAGTTTTATTATTATGCAAGTAAGCTTTTTGGATTTAGGGGGCTCCATTTATTCTGAACCATTTTGCTTGAATTGCTTATAACCGGTCAGAACTAAATCACCACTGATCCCTGCGGTAATCGAGATGGTCATTTTTTCAACATAAGAATTAGGGGAAATATACAAAACAAGGAGCAGTGAAGCAAAGGCGCCAAGAAGCATTTCTTCTAAAAATCCAAGGTATATAAACTTTTTGGTCTTACGCGGCATGATGATTTTTCCGTGCTTTCGAACATGTCCAATAATTCCAACTATACCACCAATTACGAAAGAGAAAATAATGTCTTTTAACACAGTTTCTCAACCTCCTTAAGCCTAAATTTTTGACCTAAGGTAAATCTTGGTGTAATTCCATTATATTAAAATTGTATTCTATAAAGAATGGGTAAAAAATACTGAATTTTCAATATTTGTAAAATAAAAATAGTGAAATCTCCAAAAAAAAGAGTCAGCACATTATTTTGTACTGACTTCTTATTATTAATGTATATGTCGATAAACACCAATCACTTTTCCCAAAATTGAGACATTCCTTAAAATGATTGGTTCCATTGCGGAATTTTCCGGCTGAAGGCGAATATAATCCTTTTCTTTAAAAAATCGTTTACAGGTTGCCTCATCTTCCTCAGTCATAGCGACAACAATATCACCATTATTTGCGGTTGGCTGCTGTTTAACAATGACATAATCCCCATCAAGGATTCCTGCTTCAATCATACTTTCACCCATAATTTCCAACATAAATACATGTTCATCAGATGGGGCAAGTCTTTCGGGAAGTGGAAAATATTCTTCAACATTTTCTATCGCTGTAATCGGAAGCCCGGCGGTTACCTTACCGACAACAGGAACATTGACAACGTTATTTCTTGGGATTTGAGCTGTTTCATCTACTTCTAAAATTTCGATTGCTCTTGGTTTAGTAGGGTCTCTTCTAATAAGCCCTTTACTTTCTAATCTAGCTAAATGACCGTGAACGGTAGAGCTGGAAGCAAGACCGACTGCCTCACCGATTTCCCGAACAGAGGGTGGATACCCTTTTTTCTTTACCTCGCCTTTAATGAAATCAAGAATATCCTGCTGCCGTTTAGAAATTTTAGCCATGGTAATTTCCACCTCGCTACTAGTAATTGTTACCTTAATTATAGCATGTTCGCCAATTTTATACAAACATAAGTTCGAATATCATTGACAACAAACAAACGTTCGTTTTATAATAAAATCAATTAAAACGAACATATATTCTGTTGAGAGGTGTTTGTAATGAAAAAAATATGGACCAAATATTCATTTTCTATTATTCTAATTGGATTAAGCTGCCTGCTAGCTTTTATACTTTCGATTGATTTTAGTTCAACTGCAAATGACCACTATAAAAAAATTACTGTTTCGGAAGGTGATTCCCTTTGGAAAATTTCTAAGGAATACTCAAATGAGCATTCTCTTACCAATAAGGAATTTGTAAATTGGGTTAAACTCCATAATAAAATAGAAGATGAACACATTTATCCAGGTGAAGAGATTGTTATTCCCGTTAACAAGAAAACCTTTTCTACTACAGAGTTAGCAAGTGCAGCTGAAGAATAGAAAGAGAGAATAAGTATGAAAGCAATTATTTATTGCCGAGTCAGTACAACGAAAGAGACACAGGAAACCTCACTTAAAAGGCAGGAGGAAGAACTCATCCAGCTCGCTAAACAGTATCATTTTGATGTTGTAGCCATCATTAAGGAACAAGCAAGTGGTTATGAACTGGAAAGAGATGGGATCCTTCAACTGCTTCAAAAAATTAAAGATGAACCGATCCAGGCCGTATTAATTCAGGATGAAACGAGACTGGGCAGAGGTAATGCAAAGATTGCTCTGTTGCATTGTGTTTTAAAAGAAGATATAAAGCTTTTTAGTATATCACACAACGGAGAACTGCAGCTTTCTGAATCAGATTCAATGGTGTTACAAATTGTTGGGATGGTAGAGGAATACCAGCGCAAGCTCCATAACATCAAAATAAAACGTGGTATGAAAAGGGCAGTCCAGCAAGGATACAAACCTGAGAAAAATCTTAAGAATCTCGGAGAAAACTCAGGCAGGGAAAAAATTGATGCACCTATTGAAGAAATTGTCAGGCTAAGAAAAAACAAATTGACCTTTGCTGAAATTGCCGCTACCTTAAGGGGATTTGGTTATAATATTTCAAAAGCAACCGTACATAGACGATATCAAGAATATATTCAAAAAGAAGAAGATTAAACAATTACCTTGTCAGACGGAGCTTTTTCTAGTAAAATCAGTTGTCATGGATTTAGTATTTATGATAACTTGCTTCGAAAGGTGGGTTTAATTTGCTTTCAAAGGAAAAATTAGCGAGAATTAATGAATTAGCAAGAAAATCAAAATCAACTGGATTAACGGAACTAGAAGCAAAAGAACAATCAAAATTAAGAAGTGAATATTTAGCTGTTTTCCGTTCTAGTATGTTAAATACATTAACGAACACCAAAATTATCGATCCACTAGGTAATGATGTAACACCTGATAAAATCAAGGCTAGAAAAAAGAATAACTTACATTAAAAGAGGGCAGGAATACATTTTTGTATTCCTCTTTTACATATTAAAGCGCTTTCTGTGGGAAAATATAAAATGATAAGGCTTACAAAAACTAATTTTGATGCAATTAGTTGAATAAATCGGAACGGGACTATAATATTATTGGTGTACTTATAATCCTATTATTCAGGAAAGGATGTAATTTATGTTTGATATGATTGATGCATTATCGGTAACCTCCATTCGCACACTTTCTATTGATGCGATTGAAAAAGCTAATTCAGGCCACCCTGGAATGCCAATGGGTGCTGCACCAATGACTTATACATTATGGACTCGCTTTATGAACCATAATCCAAAGAATCCTCAATGGTTTAACCGTGATCGTTTTGTATTATCCGCCGGACATGGTTCCGCGTTGTTATACAGCATGCTTCATTTGTCCGGTTACAATGTAACAATGGATGATTTAAAGCAATTTCGTCAATGGGGCAGTAAAACACCTGGTCACCCGGAATATGGTCACACTGAAGGGGTAGAAGCAACAACAGGACCACTTGGCCAAGGTATTGCCATGGCGGTCGGAATGGCAATGGCAGAGCGCCATGTAGCAAGTGTTTACAATAAGGATAAATATGAACTTGTGAATCATTATACATACAGTATCTGTGGTGATGGTGATTTAATGGAGGGTGTGTCTGCTGAAGCCGCATCACTTGCAGGTCATTTAAAATTAGGACGTTTAGTTGTTTTATATGATTCAAATGATATTTCTCTTGATGGAGACCTAGATAAATCGTTCTCTGAGAGTGTTAAAGAACGTTTTCAAGCCTATGGATGGCAGTATATTCGTGTAGAAGATGGCAACAACCTTGAAGAAATTTCAAAAGCCCTTGAAGAAGCGAGAAGTGATTTAGACCGTCCAACAATGATTGAAGTGAAGACAGTCATTGGCTATGGTTCACCAAACCGCGCAGGAACTTCCGGTGTTCACGGTGCTCCATTAGGTGCGGCTGAATTAAAATTGACAAAAGAAGCTTATAAGTGGACCTTTGAAGAAGACTTCCATGTACCACAAGAAGTATATGAAAACTTCCAGAAGCTTATTGTTGAAAATGGAGAAAAGAAAGAAAAAGAATGGAATGACCTTTTTGAACAGTACAAAAAGGAATACCCTGAACTTGGTTCACAGCTTGAAAAAGCATTAAATCATGAACTTCCAGAGGGCTGGGACAAAGATATTCCAGTTTACCAAGAGGGAAAAAGCCTTGCTAGCCGTGCATCTTCAAGTGAAGTGCTTAATGGCATTGCGAAAAATTTACCAATCTTAATTGGCGGCTCTGCAGACCTTGCTGGATCAAATAAAACTTTAATCAAAGGCTCTAATGACTTCATGCCTGATTCCTATGAAGGCCGTAATATCTGGTTTGGCGTTCGTGAATTTGCAATGGGAGCAGCAATGAACGGAATTGCGCTTCATGGCGGTGTTAAGGTATTCGGCGGAACATTCTTTGTTTTCTCTGACTACTTACGTCCATCCATTCGTCTAGCTGCGTTAATGGGATTACCAGTTACGTATGTGTTTACCCATGACAGTATTGCAGTTGGGGAAGATGGTCCAACACATGAGCCAATCGAACAAATTGCCGCTTTGCGAGCAATGCCGAATCTTTCCCTCATTCGCCCGGCAGATGGGAATGAAACAGCGGCAGCATGGAAACTTGCTGTTGAGTCAACAAACAAGCCAACGGCTCTTGTACTGACTCGCCAAGATCTACCTACGATCAAAGGTACTGATGTAAATGCGTATGAAGGTGTTTCAAAAGGTGCTTACGTTATTTCTGCTTCTGAAAAAGAAACTCCAGACGCATTGTTGCTAGCAACTGGTTCTGAAGTAGGACTAGCTGTGGAAGCTCAAAAAGCATTAGCAGGAGAAGGTATACAGGTTTCTGTAGTCAGCATGCCTTCTTGGGATCGCTTTGAAGCTCAATCAAAAGAATACAAAGATTCTATTCTTCCTAAGAATGTGAAAAAACGTCTTGGAATTGAAGTGGGTGCTTCCTTAGGCTGGCATAAATATGTAGGAGACGAAGGAGATGTACTAGCCATTGATAAATTTGGCGCCTCTGCTCCTGGTGAAAAAATTATGGAAGAATACGGCTTTACAGTAAATAACGTGGTGGCTCGTTTAAAAGCATTATTATAAAAATATTACCTTTTCATTGAGAGGACAGCTTATAATGGCTGTTCTCTTTTTATATTGATAAAGTTTTTTAATCTTAGAAATTTTCCACCGTATTAAGGTGAATTTGTAGGCTTTTTATTACATATATGAAAATCGACAAAAATAGTGAAAGTTTTTGCCGCCGAAAGACAAAAGTTTTGATTTTGTTTTTTTATAATAGAAAAAAGGGCTTTTGGCGAAGGAGAGATTGTGGTGAGAAACTATCGGCTATATTTAATAGAAGATGAATTTGCCGCCCATTACTTCGGAAGAGAGAGCATGTTTTTTCAGCTTTTTCGTGAACATGAAAGAGCATTCGGCGAGCTAAAATATATTACAGGAAAACAAATTACTTATATAACCAAAACGGTTGAGGTATTAAAAATTCATAAACTTTTGCAGAAACAACTTGGTAAAATAAAGGGATTTAAGGCGGACCATGGCACATATTCTATTGAATTGAATGGAAGACTAAGTACAGCAAAATTAGCCGTCTTCCAGGATTTCATATCAGTAGAAGCAACTGGCAGCTATGAAGCAGAAACAGTGTTTTTTGAAGTTCTTAGGAAATGTGAATCTTCGTTTTTAGCAATCGACTTAGAACACGAGCGTTTTGGCTGGTTAAAGCCGATTAAAGAAAGAAAATATGTATAATTAAAAACGGATATTGTATATTCCTAATAATTTTAGTACACTGTGTATGGTAGACAACATGAAGGAGGAAATTTAATGATGTACGTTCTAGTTGGTATACTGGCATTAGCTGCTGGTGTAGCACTAGGATTTTTCATTGCTCGTAAGTATATGATGAGCTATTTAAAGAAAAATCCGCCAATTAATGAACAAATGCTTAAAATGATGATGATGCAAATGGGTATGAAACCTTCACAAAAGAAGATCAACCAAATGATGAATGCTATGAATAAGCAGCAATCAAAATAAAAGACAAGCACTCGTGTAAATGGGTGCTTTTTTTCATGCTTTTCAATTGAATTTCGAAATCTTTATTATTTTTCGAAAATTTGTTAAAATAAAAATCCTATAGATAGAGATTTCGGGGGAGTGTACATGAAGGTCTTTTTGGATTTGGGCTGGTTTTTTAAGCAAGAGAAAAAATCGTACATAACAGGAACGCTTTTATTATTATTCGTCGCGCTGCTTCAACTGGTTCCTCCGAAAGTAATCGGGATAATTGCAGATCATATAAAGGAAGGAACAATGACAACCGGTATCTTGGTAGAGTGGGTGGGTATTCTTGTTGTGGTTGCTCTGATGATGTATGGATTGCGATATTATTGGAGAATGATGATATTTGGTTCATCGGTGAAACTCTCTAAAATTCTACGAAACCAGTTGTATCAGCATTTCACCAATATGTCTCCGTCATTTTATCAAAAGCGCCGTATTGGTGACCTGATGGCCCATGCGACCAATGACCTGCAGGCCATTCAGCAAACAGCAGGTGCCGGTGTTCTTACCCTCGTTGATTCACTGTCTACTGGTGGGTTCGTTATCTTGGCAATGGCGTTTTCAATCAGCTGGAAGCTTACGTTAATTTGCCTTATTCCGATGCCGTTTATGGCGATGTTGACCAGCTGGTTCGGCACAATGCTGCACCGAACTTTTCACAAAGCACAGGAGGCGTTTTCATCCTTAAATGATAAAACACAGGAAAGCATTACCGGGATAAAGGTTATTAAAACCTTTGGTCAGGAAAAAGAAGATATCGAGGATTTTCGAAAACAATCAGAGGATGTGGTTCAAAAAAATATCGTTGTTGCGAAAATAGATTCGCTTTATGATCCGACGATATCGGTTATTGTTGGGATTTCCTTTTTCCTCTCGATTGTCTTCGGTGCAAAATATGTTATCAATGGGGAGCTGACCATTGGGGAACTGATTTCATTTACCACCTATTTGGGACTCTTAATTTGGCCAATGCTCGCGTTTGGTTGGTTGTTTAATATTGTTGAACGTGGACGCGCTTCTTATGACCGTGTATCAACACTTCTTGGTGAACCGATAGAAATCCGCGATTCTAAAGAAGCATTAGATTTAGTCCCAACAGGAGATATACAATATGAAATTTCGGAGTTTACTTATCCAGATGAGACGGAAGCTAAGTTAAAGGATATCTCCTTTGTATTAAATCAAGGGGAAACGCTCGGAATCGTTGGTAAAACAGGTGCTGGAAAAACGACGCTATTGAAACTGCTCGTCCGTGAATTCGAAAATGACCGCGTGGAAATTTTGTTTGGTGGAAAAAGCATTCAAGCATACAAACTGGAAAAACTTCGCGAGGCGATCGGGTATGTTCCCCAAGATCATTTTCTATTTTCAGCAACTGTGGCTGAAAATATTGCCTTTACCCATCCTGATGCTCCTCTTAGTGATATTCAGGCGGCTGCTGCACTAGCGAAAATTCACGAGGATATTCTTCAATTTACGGATGGATATCAAACCGTTGTAGGGGAACGTGGCGTATCGCTTTCCGGTGGGCAAAAACAACGGATATCGATTGCTAGAGCGCTCCTGATGAATCCAGAAGTGTTGGTGCTGGATGATTCCTTGTCTGCTGTTGATGCAAAAACCGAGGAAGCAATACTGTCCGCCTTACGAGAGAACCGAGCAGGGAAAACGACCATCATTACTTCGCATCGGTTAAGCGCAATTCAACATGCTAATCTGATTCTTGTTTTAGATGAGGGGAAAATCATCGAAAGAGGGACGCATGATGAGTTGATGGATTCTAATGGGTGGTATAAAGAAATGTATTTACACCAGCAGCTTGAGGAGTTGGTAGAGCATGGGGGGCACTAAGATGGAAAAAGCAGCTTTTATGAACAAAACAACAGATAAAAAAGTCTTGTTTCGGCTGCTCTCTTATACAAAACCACATAAAAAAGCACTGAGTTGGGGGTTCCTATTCCTTTTGCTCACCACGATAGGAGATATCGTCGGTCCGATTCTCGTAAAAATATTTATCGATGATTATTTAACACCTGGGAAATTAACATTTAAGCCCTTACTGATATTAGGTTCAGTGTATATGGGAATCCAAATCATCAAAGCCATCTTGATGTTTTTTCAATTAGTTAAGTTCCAAGAAATTGCCTTAAAAATCATCCAACAATTGCGGATTGATGTGTTTTCTAAGGTTCAGGCCTTGGGGTTACGTTATTTTGATCAAACACCGGCAGGGAGTATCGTTTCAAGGGTGACCAATGATACCGAAGCGATAAAAGACATGTTTGTGACGGTCTTGGCCACGTTTATTCAAAGTGGATTTTTGTTAATTGGAATTTTTATCGCGATGTTTATCTTAAATGTAAAGCTTGCTGTTCTTTGTGTGGTCATCATCCCAATTGTGTTGCTGGTCATGAACCTCTACCGAAAATACAGCTCCCGCTTTTATACCGATATGCGCGAACGTTTAAGCCAATTGAATGCAAAGTTGAGCGAATCATTATCAGGAATGTCAATTATCCAAATGTTTCGTCAGGAAAAAAGACTCCGGAAAGAGTTTGCGGATATCAACGAACAGCATTATCTAGCTGGAATGAAAAACATCAAGGTGGATGGGCTTTTATTAAGACCGGCTATTGATCTGATTTATGTCTTTGGATTAATCATTGTATTAAGTTATTTTGGTATTACTTCCTTCCAACATACAGTTGAGATTGGTGTCCTATATGCGTTTATCAGTTACTTGGACCGTTTTTTTGAGCCGGTGAATCAAATGATGATGCGCCTGTCCTTGTACCAGCAGGCAATTGTTGCCGGGGGCCGTGTATTTAAATTGCTGGATGAAGAAGAGCTGGCACCTGCCCAGCAAGAAGAAGAGTCACTGAACATTGAAGCTGGAAGAATTGAATTTAAGCATTTAAGCTTTTCCTATGATGGGGAGCGGGATGTGCTAAAGAATATATCGTTTACGGCAAACCCGGGAGAAACGGTTGCCCTTGTCGGACATACTGGAAGCGGGAAAAGCTCGATTATTAATTTATTGATGCGTTTTTATGAATATGAGCGTGGTGATATTCTAATAGATGGCGTATCAATTCGTGAGTTTTCGAAAGAAGTATTAAGGGAAAAGCTGGGGCTTGTTTTGCAGGATCCGTTTTTGTTTTATGGGACGGTCAAGGATAATATCCGTTTGCATAATACGGAATTAACGAACGAACAAGTAGTGGAAGCGGCCAAGTTTGTTCAAGCTCATGGTTTTATTGAAAAGCTGGAAGATGGATATGATCATAAAGTGGTGGAGAGGGGTTCTACTTTTTCCAGTGGTCAAAGACAATTGATTGCGTTCGCGCGAACGATTGCAGCGAACCCGAAAATACTTGTATTGGATGAAGCAACCGCTAATATTGATACGGAAACAGAAGAGGCGATTCAAACTGCCCTGGCAAAAATGCGCAAAGGGAGGACAACGATTGCCATTGCCCATCGCTTATCAACAATCCAGGATGCGGACCTTATCCTAGTCCTCCATCAAGGGGAAATTGTCGAGCGTGGAACCCATCAAGAACTACTCTCCCAGGAAGGACTTTATCATAAAATGTTCTTATTACAGAATGGTGCGATGGAACGCTATGAAAATGCGATAAATGAATAAGAAAGAGCCCGGCAGTTTGCTTGCCAGGCTCTCTTATTGACTCACTAATTGGTGAGTTTTTTTTATATAAGTTCGATTATATTCATTTAGTAAATGATCAAGCTCCTGGCTGTAGCGTATAGCAACGGAGGAACTCAAGCCGTTGGTGATCGCGACTTGAATTAATTCAGCTCGCTTTTTTTCGATTAATGCGATTAGTTCTTGTTTGATCACGGCCGATGTCCTTTCCGGAAAACTCCTAAATTGTATGTTCGAAGAATGAATTATCTAAAACTATTAATTTGTTTTACTAGTATAACCTATTGTGGGAATAAATTCAAAGGGATTTGTAAAAAAATATCCATTAGGGCAAGGGATATTATTGGAGTTTTGAGAGTATTTTCTAATAGGGGAAGGAAATGAGCGATAGTCACAAAATATTCATGGTAATCATTATCTTTTAGGCAAAACTTTTGTTAGAATGAAATAGGTATCGACTATATTGGGAGTGTTTATATGTCTGATGTAAATATTTTTCTAGCATTAGGTGCGGGATTTCTTAGCTTTATCTCACCTTGCTGTCTGCCTTTGTATCCGGCATTTTTATCGTATATTACTGGAATGTCAGTAGGGGAACTGAAAAGTGAAAATGCTATGCTTCAAAGGCGGAGTTTGCTACATACATTATTTTTCCTCATAGGTTTTTCGTGCATCTTTATTGCCATTGGATTCGGAACCTCCTTTGTAGGCAGTTTTTTCCGAGAATATAAAGATCTTATTCGCCAGCTGGGCGGAATATTTATTATTTTCTTTGGTTTGATGATTGTGGGGATCTTAAGCCCAGAATTCTTGATGAAAGACCGTAAATTCGAATTTAAAAATCGTCCATCCGGTTATATTGGATCCATATTAATTGGAATGGCCTTTGCGGCTGGCTGGACACCATGTACCGGACCCATTCTTTCTTCTGTTATCCTTTTAGCAACATCAAACCCGGGTTCTGGTGTCTTATATATGACTGCGTATTCTCTTGGATTTGCGATTCCATTTTTTATTCTCTCCTTCTTTGTCGGACGCATGAAATGGATCAAGAAATATAGTCAGAAGATTGTAAAAATCGGAGGCTATATCATGATTGTCATGGGGATTATTCTCTTCTTCGACTGGATGACAAAAATTATTACTGTTTTTCAAAGCTTATTTGGCGGCTTTAGTGGTTTTTAATTTGAAATAACTTGAAAATCCTGTGAATATTCTTTGTTTTCAAATATAATAGACTCATAAATGGATAATTTTTATTCGAGGATGCTCGTTTTGCATCCATAGTGGGGGAAGTGAATTGGCAAGAATATTGATAGTGGATGATAAAAGTTTAATGAGAAATACCTTAAAGGCGATTTTAAATAAAACAGACCACGTTGTTGTCGGGGAAGCAGAAAACGGAATGGAAGCTATCCAGCTTTTCAAAGAATTGAAACCCGATATGGTAACAATGGATATAACCATGCCGAAAATGAGCGGACTAGAAGCGATTAAAGTTATTCGCCGGGATTTTCCTGAGGCAAAGGTGATTATGTGCTCAGCAATGGGTCAGCAAAAAATTATTATGGAGGCCATTGAGGCAGGGGCAAAAGATTTTATTGTTAAACCATTCGACGATTGCCGCGTGATGGAAGCACTCAATCGGGCTTTAAAATAGATAACCATTTCAGGGGTTTTCCCGAAATGGTTTTTCATTTTCCAGTTTGTGGATGTATTGCTTTGATTTTTTTAAAATGGGATTAAAATCTGATTAATAAGTTGCAAATATCTTTTTCTAACATAAATTTTTGATATATAATGAGTAAGAAAAATATGTAGATAAGGAATGAATATCCTATGAACACGGTTGTTATCTCTTCAATCGGTGCTGTATTTATGGCCATTATGGTCATGTTCGTCCGTCTTAAAGCGGCAAAAAAACCGACAAATGCAAGAAAAATTATCTTACCTCCCTTTTTCATGGCGACAGGAGCGTTAATGTACGTGGTTCCCAAGTTTAGGCTGAATGGATGGGAAATCGTTGAGGCAGTCGTTGTAGGGGCTCTATTTTCCATTTTTCTAATTAAAACCTCGAAGTTTGAAATTCGAGATAACGATATTTATTTAAAACGTTCAAAGGCTTTTATTTTTATCTTAGTGGGTCTGTTGGTTATTAGGATTGCTTTAAAATCAGTACTAAGCTCAACTATTGATCCGTTCCAATTAAGCGGAATGTTCTTCCTGCTTGCATTTAGTATGCTTTTGCCATGGCGAATTGCCATGTATGTGGACTATAAGAAGCTTTATAGGGAGCTTCATTTGACTAAAAAGTAGTACGGTGAGCACTGGTCCTTTTGGGGATCGGTGTTTTTTATTTAAGGGGTGGCCTAAAAAGGGTTAAAAAAAGAGAGACAAAAATAAAAACCGTCAACATTTCTGGACGGTTTAGAACAAATGCTCATAGGGAGCCACATCAATTCTATTTTCAAAAAGTTTTTTACGTAAAAATTTATGATCCCTTTTCGGAGTAGCCTGGATATAACCGCGAATTACTAATTCCTCGGTAATTTTTGGAGCATTCTCTTTTAACGCAATTTCTCCAATTTTACCGGCAATTTTATGCCTCGCTACATCACGGAATAATTCGGGAACTGGACTTACCAAATCTTCAAGAAGGAGTTTCTCTTCGTCGCTCCACAGGTGACGGGATTCGTTCACATAGAATTCTTCCCAGTCCATTACGGACTTACCGTCTTCTTTCGGCATCTTTTTCAAAAACTTACGGAACATAAAGAATCCGCCAATTCCAAACGAAGTAATCAGGAACACAACCCAAAATAAAATAAACCATAAAAACCAACCATGAAGCATTTTCTTCACCTACAAAAAAACATTTTTTCATCTTATTATAGTCTGTTTGCAGGAAAGAAGACAAGTAAACCGGTAAAACTTTACGATTTGGTGAAAGGTATTGTAAGCAGGTTGGTTTTATTAGTATAATAATATTCGTCCACATTTATGGGGCTGAAAGGGGTACTGGTGTCCTCCTCGGTCTTCAAAACCGCATGAGACCACCGTGTGTGGTCTGGTGGGTTCGATTCCCACGCAGTCCCGCCAAAAAATATGCAATTTTCAGTAGTTTTTTTGTTTAACTGTTCATTTAAATATAATAGGTTTCTTCTTTTAAAGATTTAAAAAGCTATTGTAGGTTCATAATTATATGCATAAGCACTTTAGTCCTTGTGCTTTTTGATCTTTCTTCTACCAAGTTCATCTTACCCCTAAATTTTTATACTTTGCAAAATAACCACAAAGAATACAAAAGAGAATCTGAATGAATTCAGATTCTCTTTTGTGAAAATAAGAAGAGCAAACTTCAGATTTGCCCTTCTTATTTTTTATGCATTTGGATATTCCTTTAAAAAGTCGACAAATGCTTTAACTGGCGATAGGGAAAGCGACCTTTCACGGTAAAGCAGCCAGGATTTTCTTGTTATTAGTTTGTTATTCTTTTTAGTGATTTTTATTTTATGAACATCTTCATCTTTTAATAAGCACATAGAAGGCAGAATTGCGTAGCCCAGACCCATTAGAACCATTTGTTTACATGTATCAATGCGGTCTACTTCCATGTTAATGGTAGGAGGGGTCTCAAAGGTTTCCTGCCACCAATTATCGATTGTTGTCTTTAAGGATTGGTCAGTTTCGTAATTAACCCTAGGAAGTTTAGGTAAGTCCTTAATATTTTTGATCGGATCTTTGGAGACGATGACAATAGGTTCCTCACGAAACAAATATTTTCCTTCGGGCCAGACATAATTACCTCTTACAAAACCGAGATGAACTTCTTCTTTATGAAGCATATGGTTAATCTCAGTGCTCCAGCCAGTTTTTAAATGAATTTCAACATTTGGATACAGTGACGCAAATTCTTTTAAAATGAAAGGGAGTTCAAACCTTGCGATAGTACTTGAAACTCCCATTCTTAGTACTCCTTTAATTTCATGGCCCATGTTTTGGACGTATTCTTTTGTATTTCGAAGCTGTAAGATCATATTTACGGCATATTGGGCAATATATTCACCTTCGGAGGTGAATTCTACTCCTCTTTTTCCTCGAGCAACAATCATCGTTCCAAATTCTTTTTCCAATTGCTGTAACCGATAGGTCAAAGCCGGTTGGGAAATGTAAAGTTTTTCAGCTGCTTTAGTAATATTACGCTCTTCATAGATCGTCTGAAGAATGGTCCAATCCTTCTCATTCATCGTTTCAGGAATCCCCCTATCCATAAGCAATACTTATCTAATAATAGCAAATAAACAAATTATTTTTATGATTCCTATTATACTATTATTATAAAAATTGAAATATAAAAATAACAATTTATTTAGTTCTCGTGCAAAAAAATAGAGAAGAATACCTATAATAGACCTACCTTCCATTAAGGTGCGTCTATTTTTTAATGAAACTATTTCCGGTTTTTATTGGTGTGATAATATGTATTAGCTATTTGTTTGTGATATTTATCACTCGCATATATCACTTTTTGTTATTTTGCTATTATTAGGCTGTAATTTAAACGTATGAGAATATCACTTTTCTAAGATAAAAAAATTTTATGGTAGTTTATAAACAATCAGTATTTTTTTTATTCAATAAATTATGATAATTTTTAAATACCACCTTTAATAAGCTTATTAAGTTGAGAAAAAGTAACAAAGAAGAGACTTGGATAGAAGATGAAAAATGGGAGGGAATTGTCATAAGTAGAACTACGGGGCTTAACATTGCAAATCGTATGGATCGTTTACCTATTTCTTCGATTCATAAGAAAGTTATTTTTGCTTTAGCAGTTGCTTATTTTTTTGAATTTGCAGATTTGAATACGTTTTCATACGCTGCACCTGCATTAGTGAAACAGTGGAATTTGCCAATGCATCTTATAGCCACCATTAACTCCAGTGCCTTCTTCGGAATGTTTTTGGGGGCTTCCTTAGGCGGCTGGCTTGGCGATAAAGCAGGAAGAAAGAAATCTATTATTATATCACTAGTACTATTATCTGTATTTTCGGCGTTGAATGCCCTTTCTTGGGATGTATGGTCACTTTCAATTGCCAGATTTGTAACAGGGATGGCTACTTCAGCTTTATTGGTGAATGCAAATACTTACATCATTGAATTCTTCCCAAAAGCTGTTCGTGGGAAGTATCAAGGATTGGCAGTAGCAATTGGTATTACGGGTATCCCAATTACGGGTTATGTTGCTAGTTGGGTAATTCCTATGGCGGATTTTGGATGGAGACTTGTATTTGTATGGGGAGCGTTGGGAATCTTCGCTTTATTCGGAATCGTAAAATTGTTTGAAATACCACGTTGGTATGAAATGAAGGGACAAGTAAATAAAGCGAAAGCAACCATTGAACAAATTGAAAAAATCGTTGCAAGTGAAAAAGGTCCTTTAGCTAAGCCAGATCCTGAGATTGCAATTGCTCCAGTAACTACAGGTAAAATGTCTGATGTCTTCAAGGGAATTTACCTTAAACGTACAACCATTCTAATTGTAGTTTGGATTCTTCAAACAATCGCTTTCTATGGATTTGGATCATGGGTTCCAACTTTATTGGTAAAACAAGGAATTGATATCTCGCATACCCTACTTTATAGCACATTAATTACCTTAGGTGCTCCATTAGGTTCATTAACAGGTGCAATGATTTCGGACCGCTTTGAGAGAAAAACAAATATTATTGCTTCCTGCTTCTTCATTGCCATTGCTGTCTTCTTATTCGGGGCCACATTGAATCCTGTTTTGATCGTTATCTTTGGTTTCCTTATTAACTATATCGAAAGAACCTTCTCATCAAATCTATATACTTATACATCAGAACTTTACGGAACAGAAGTGCGTTCTTTTGGTCAAGGATTGACATATGGAATTGGCCGTGCTTCCAATGTTATCGGGCCATTTATTATTAGTTTTGTATACACAGGATTTGGATACTTAAATGTGTTTGGTC
Organism: Bacillus salipaludis; assembly: GCF_030938565.1. Classification (GTDB taxonomy): domain Bacteria; phylum Bacillota; class Bacilli; order Bacillales; family Cytobacillaceae; genus Neobacillus; species Neobacillus salipaludis_A. The sequence goes on from NZ_JAVGVR010000001.1 coordinate 2,465,175, forward strand.
TTATCTCAGTTGTTTGGGCTTTAACAGCTGTAGCAATATTCTTTGGTCCACGTACTTCTAAGAGAAGTCTTGAAGAAATCAACGGGACTCAATCGAACAATAAATATCAAGCATCATCTAATCTTTAATCTAAAAAACGGCACCCTGCGGGGTGTCGTTTTCAATCACCGACGCTAAATATATAGTTATCAGAATATTGGGGATACTGGGGGCAATACAATATGTTTGATTATGGGCAATTACATAAAATTCCAAATGTTATTATGAGAGGAGGAACCAGCAAAGGGCTTATCTTAAGAAGATCAGACCTTCCTGCAGATCCTGCTTTAAGGGATGGAGTCATCTTATGGATTTATGGCAGTCCTGACAACAGCCAAATTGATGGTTTAGGAGGGGGAACCTCAACAACCAGCAAATTAGCAATCGTTGGTCCTTCCACACATCCTGATGCACACATTGATTACACTTTTGGTCAAGTTAGCCTGGATCGGCAAGTGGTTGACTATAATGTTACTTGCGGAAATTTTGTTACTGCAGTTGGATTGTATGCTGTGGAAGAAGGATATGTCCCATTAACTGAACCAATCACTGCTGTGAACATATATAACACAAATACAGATAAGATGATATTTGTGGAAATACCGGTGAAAAATGGACAAATCAATATGAGGGTGAATTTTCGATCACTGGTGTTCCGGAAAAGCAGCTCAAATCATGCTTAACTTTTTAGATGCAGGTGGAACATTTACAGGAAAAACACTCCCATCCAGTAACCCTTCAGATATCATCAAGCTGGAGGATGGAAGGGAATATGAAGTTAGCATTGTTGATTGTGTCAATACGCTCATATTTGTGCGCGCAGAAGATGTTGGCCAAACTGGAACAAAGCTTCCCAACGAAGTAAACGCAAATACTAATTTACTTGATATACTAGAAAAAATTCGTGTCAAAGCCGGAATCAAGATTGGCCTTATCAAAGAAGGTGAACAGGTTTCCCCTTACACTCACGCATTGCCAAAAAGAGTAATGGTCTCAAATCCAAAGGACTATCAAACGGTTGATCAACAACATGTCAAAAATGAAGATATTGATGTTCTTTCACGTTATATTACGATGGGATCCCTTCATCGTGCCCATGCAGTAAGCGGAGCAATGGGTCTTGCGGCGGCATTAAAAATTACGGGAACCATTCCGAATCAAATTGTTTCCGGGGGGCTTAATGGAATCCGGGTTGGACATCCTTCAGGAACCTTATATGAAGCTGCAGAGGTGGAGAAAATTGGAGATCAATGGCAGTAGATCGGTCTGGAAATGGCCGCACAGCAAGAAGGCTAATGGAAGGTTATGCATATGTACCTGCTTCTATTTTTACAGGTGGGAAGCATGCAGCAATGGTTTAACACTATTTTGATAGGATTATTTTGGATTTAAATGATCTTACGGAGAGAAGCTAAACTAGTTTTAGCTTTTTTTTTAGATACTAGTCTTAACCTTTTTTATATCACTAATAATCTATCATAAATTAATTCTATGTACTTGTATAAATTTTTAATATTTTTTTTATTCCTAATATTATATTAAAGTTATATTAAAGATGATAAATCATGAAAGGAGATTTAAAAATGGAGACAGATGTTTTAGTAGTCGGTGGCGGGAATGCTGCTCTTGCTGCTGCACTTTCAGCTCGCGATCATGGGGTAAAGGTGTTGATAATTGAAAGGGCTCCTAAATTTTATCGCGGCGGAAATAGCAGGCTCACCCGGGATTATAGGGTGATGAATACACGTGAGAATAAGTATATGACTGGGATGTATCATGAGGAAGAATTCCTGGAGGATTTACGGCGTGTTGCTGGGGGGGAAATAAATGAACCTATTGCAAGATTAGTGGTGCGTAAATCCGAGGAACTTCCGGACTGGCTTAGCAAACAGGGGATTCAATGGCAGCCGGCACTATCTGGGACCCTTCATTTAGGAAGAACGAATATCTTCCAGCTTGGCGGCGGTAGGGCTGTCATCAATTCCTACTATCAAACGGCTAAAGCAAAAGGGGTAGAAGTCTGGTACGATTCAATGCTTGAAGATATAGAAATGAGTGGCACTAAGTTCAAAGCTGCTAAAGTTCGCAGGAAAAATGGGATCGAGACGATCAAAGCAAAAGCGATCATATTTGCTTCTGGCGGTTTTGAAGCCAATATAGAATGGCACAAACGTTACTGGGGAGACGCTGCTGAGAATTTCATTATCCGTGGTACCCCATATAATCAGGGGAATGTTCTAGAGATGCTGCTAAATAAAGGTGCAGCCAAGATAGGAGAACCCGATGCGTTTCACGCCGTCGCGGTTGATGGCAGGGCGCCAAAGTTTGACGGAGGAATTGTTACCCGGCTTGACAGTGTTCCATTTGGGATTGTAGTAAATAAGAATGGTGAGCGCTTCTACGACGAAGGAGAAGACTTCTGGCCAAAACGCTATGCCATTTGGGGAGGACTGATTGCCCGGCAGCCAGATCAAGTTGCTTACTCGATCATTGACAGTAAGACACTTGGAAAATTCATGCCTTCGGTATTCGAACCAGTATCTGCAGGAACAATCGAGGAATTGGCGCAAAAACTGGGCCTAAACCCTATAGCAGTTGCTAAGACGGTTAAAGACTTTAACAAGTCCATTCGTCCGGGAACTTTTAATCCAGGTGAATTAGACGACTGTAAAACAGAAGGATTAACTCCGGTGAAAAGCCATTGGGCGGTTCAGATCGATAAGCCTCCGTTTTATGCTTATCCACTGAAGACTGGAATTACATTTACATACCTTTCAGTTGCAGTAAACGAGCAGGCGAGGATCAAGTGGAAGAATGGAAGCCTTTGTGACAATATGTTTGCGGCAGGAGAAATGGCAGCAGGTAATGTACTGCGCCGTGGGTATTTGGCTGGTTTTGGACTCACGATGGGCGCAGTATTAGGAAGAATTGCAGGGGAGGAAGCAGCAAATGGAATCAAAAGAGCTACTAGATGATGGAAAACGACAAATGAGATTATGTAACTCTTGTCGCTACTGTGAGGGATACTGTGCCGTATGGCAATCGATTGAGTGGCGCCGGGATTTTACAGATAATGATATGACTTATTTGGCCAATTTGTGCCATGATTGCCGAGACTGCTACCATGCATGTCCATTTACAACACCACATGAATTTGGCATTAATCCGCCAAAACTATTTGCGCAATTGCGTGAAGAAACCTATCGAAAGTATGCAAGCCCGAGAATATTTGCCAAGGTACTCGGAGAAAAACGCAGCGGCTTTTGGATTACATTTTTCTTTGGAATCATATTAATGTTCACTTTAATTTTGGGAACCAACGGGACTTCTGGGCTTTTAGAAGCGCATGTAGGAACAGGAGCATTTTATAAGTCTATTTCAGAAGCTGACATGATTATTGTTTTCTTGGCCTTAGGAGTTTGGATGGTTGGCGGCTGGTTGAACGGAATGAGCAGATTCTGGAAGGACATTAAGTCGGCTAAGTCTGAAAAAATCCTTGGAAAAGATATTGTGACTGGTACAAAGTATGCGCTAAGCCTTCGTTATTTAGGAGGAGAAGGTGCAGGCTGCAATTATCCAACAGAGGAGCCTTCTACAATCCGCCGCAAGTTTCACCATTTTGTATCTTATGGTTTTATGCTTGACCTTGCTTCAACAACATTAGGGGCTTTTTATGCTCATATATTACACATTCCTGCGCCATATCCTGTGTACCATCCAGTAGTCATTCTGGGAACCCTAGGTGGCCTTGGAATTATTATTGGAACGATTGGACTGTTGGTGCTTAAAGCAAAAAGCGATCCTGAAGTCGGCGAGGAAAAAGCGGCAAAGTCAGGAACTTCATTTATCGTTTCATTACTAGTTGTGGCAGTGACAGGGATGATCTTGTTGCTGGCTCGTGAAACGGCCGCAATGGGAATTTTGTTGGCAATGCATTTAGGAAGTGTTGCAGCTCTATTTTTCACAGCTCCGTATACTAAATTTGCACACTTTGTATATCGTTATTTAGCACTTATCCGTTATGCACAAGAAGAGCGCATTGCACATCATCCTGTTCAAGAAGAAGTGAAAGCTGGATAACAGCCTGTTAAGACAGGTACAGCAGTTGTAGGCAAACATTGATTACAGTATAATACAAGCAAAATATTTCAAAAAAACAAAGCAATGCCAGGAATAGGTAATCCTATATGTAAAGTAGAATTTATAAATAAAAGGGCTTTAGGTGAATTAAAATAACCGAAAGCCCTTTTATTATGATCTAATTTTTAACGGATTGCCAAATAATAAAAAATTAAATATTTCTCTCTTCAAAGATGGTTTGGAGAATGACCCAATCCTTTTCATTCATTGAAACATTTAACCTCCTTATCTATAAAAACAAAATTTCAATATTCAACCAACAAATCAACAAATGTTTTTTTGAACATTATGCTGATATTATTAGCAACGTAAAACAAGATTGACCCTTTGCGATTTTTTCATTCTATTATAAAAAGTTTTTATGGTGGTTAAATAAGCAATCAATATTTCTGGTATTCATTAAGAGCTGGAGTTTCTTAAGGATATTTGGAAATCGCGACAACACAGTCAAATTGATGGTTTGGACGGTGGAACATCCACAACCAGCAAATTAGCCATTGTTGGCCCTTCATCACATCCTTATACACATATTGTTTATCCTTTCAGCAAAGTCAGCCTCGACAGGCAAGTGGTTGACTATAATGTTAGGTTAATGGAAAGTTAGGCATATCATATGACTTGCCTCTATCTTTTAGGTTTTAGGCAAAGAGTACGCCAAAATGCTTGATAGTTTTCTAATATTTAATGTTCTTTCCTTATTTACAGGCCTAAATAGAAGTGAAGCTTCTTTTCTTTTTTGGTCATTACATCAAGTGCTTCATCACTCAATGGTTAGTAATTAGTGAGGTTATGCCATGTAGGGGTAAACCATTTTTTAAGAATCCAATCATAAAAATTTTCTATTAACTCATAAAATAATTGATATTTTTTAAATAGAAAAACTATTATATGGTTCTATTAGAGATTTATCTTAAGAAAGGAGCTTCCAACATTGAGATCCCATAAAGCAGTACCGGATTCATCCAGAACAACACCCAGGAAGTGTAAAGAATGTGATCTTAATGTTAACGGATGTTTCAAAACCTGTTCTAGTTTAAGTTTCGGAAAGAAATAATAATAAAATTTAAAATAACTAACAAATGTACAAGAATTAAGTTTTATAAAAATTGGAGGGATGTAAATGTGGATTTTAACTGTTTATTCAAATGAAAATAATATAAGTATGTATGAGTTTAACTCGGAGAAGGAAGCAAGAGAAGCTTTAAAGAATTGCAAAGGGTGCAAAATTCTTTCAGAGGTTGTTTACTATAATGATCATTCCACATTAGTAATGATCTAATTTTTTTAACCTGATTTTGTCAGGGTATGATTAAGGCTGTAGTTTAAAGGCTAAAGAGAAGTTTACCCTTAATTTTATATCAAATCGTTATAAAAATGGTGTTATTAATAATATAAAGGTTTCTAGCATTTTAAAAGTAAGGTTTAGATTTTACACTTTATCACGTATACTAAAACTACTGGATTTGACAAGGGTATAAGTGAATAAAATAGAAAATACTAGTGATAATCTCTTTAACATACCTGTTTGAAGTGGATTTGGTGGGGATAATTCTGTTTATAATAATTCTTATATAGCACCCTCGGTCTTCAAAACCGCATGAGATTTGCGTGCCGGGTCTGGTGGGTTTGATTCCCACGCAGCCCTGGCAATTTTGAAACTAATAGTAAATGTTAACTCGCATGATGAATTTTTACTCGAGCGGTTTTTTCCTTTTAATATGTTGAACAAACATTTCGATAGTGACTAGGCACGAGTTCATAAGTCAAATTGATAAATTACTGAACAATTTCAAAAACTGTCCCCTGGTTAAAATCAGTCACTTTCATAGAGCCATATACCCCTAAATATAGTCTGGTTTGATCCAGATTCGTTCCCAAACTAACGTAATAAGCGGATTGAGGCCCAAAATTATAATCGGTTTCAATAACACTGAAATCATTTAGTTTACCATCTGTTCTTACCCTGGTATAGGCTAAAACTCCTCTAACCGGAGGTCGAGATTCATCATGTCTCGCAAGATCGGTAAATACAACGCTTCCCGTTAACGTGGGGATTCCATTCCCCATATAGGTTTGCACTCCTGTAAGCGAAGTTCCTCCAAACTTATCGGGCCTTTGATCTTTATGATAATAATTAGTTAAAGGCGGAAGACGCCTCGCTGAAGTGTTAACTGCTTCATCAAAATAAGCAATAGTTTTCTCATCCAAAGCCGGATTTGCTGAGCAGCCCCTTATAATTGAAGTAGGAAAAGCACCTTCCCACCCTCGCCAGCCAAAGTTAATAAATCCTTCTTGGTCAGATTCGGTGTTTCTTAAAGAAGCTTGAACAAGCTGAGTAACTGGTATTGGTTTATAATGAACGAATGAAAAAATGGATTCTACCAAATCCTGTCCGACATTTCCCACATTTTTGATATATTGGTAATAAAACCTTTGAAATGAAATGCCTGTTATATTGCGAACCCCTTTGGCAATAACCGTAAGTGTTTCCTGAATAGGAACGGGAAGTTCATTAAAACGTGTGACTACAGGCGGATTCTCGATAAAAGTATTCTTAACTACGTCAATTTCAATAATTTTTCCGGCTATTTCCAAATTATCTTGGCTTACATTAAACGGATCATAGCCTGAACCGCCATCTCCGGTTGTTAAAACAAGTTTTCCTGTTTCAGGTGAAAAATTTAAGCTATTGACACCATTATGATTCATAAAGGGTCTTCTTAAGTTAAGCAATGTTCGTCGTTTTTGAGGCTGGCCATTCGATTGTAAAATCCATTCTTCCACTGTATCAATATGATCATATTGAGTTTCTCGATTTATCCATTTTTGGTTTAATGTTTTGGGATCACACGGGTCAGGACTAAAATGTTCAGAAAGAGCACCTGGACCTTGTGTTCCTGCTACTGAATAATGAAGATAAAATAAACGGTTATTATAAAATTGGGGATGAAACGCCAGCCCCAGCAATCCCCGTTCATCATAACCACCACCAGAACCTCCTAGTTTTATGATTCGCGGGCGAATATCTAAAAAAGTCCGTATAACTCCATTGTCTATGTAAAAGATCTCACCTACTTGGGTTGCAATAAATAATTTCTCAATCGAGTCACTGGGAAGTATAGTTGATCTCAAAACAGTGGGTAAATTAATCTTACTAACAACGGGCCGTAAACGAACCTTAACTTTTATCACCTAACTTCCCACTCCTTCAATTGTTTTTTTTATAAAAATATGAGCAGAACTGTTCTATTAGTACCAATTTAGGCTGGGACTGAAAAGGCATAATACCTGCTTAACCGCACGGGAGTTTTTACCAGTGTGTTTTTTCATTTAAAGATAAATTCCCTCATTGGTATGTAGAACTTTTATGTGGAACAAGATTTTTCGGGTGGTGCCAGGCACTGTTATTATGTGGGTTCCTTCATTATTTTTTAATTCATACTTTACAGATAGGGATTATGAGTTTATAATACAATTAATCTAATAAAAGAATTAATCAGACCGAATTTAAAGTTGTTGTACTCAAGAAGAGTTTTATGTAAAACTGAAGGAGTGTTTATGATGAGAAAAAACGATGATAAAAAGCGAAATAAACTTATCAATAAACTAATTTTTTTAAATGTATATAACAAAGAAGATCAACAGCTTTATAAGCTGCCACTATCGAAATTAGAATATGAATATAGGAAATTTAAATTACAAAACCATCCGCATGGTGAGTTTGGCTCAATTCAATGGGTTTAAAAATAGATTAGCTTGCAAAATGGCACAGGTAATTGCATTAGACTGTATGGTGTTTCCGCACCTGCAGTCTTTTTTTTATACATGCAAGGCTAGAAAATTAGAAACTGAGTTTACTAAGTTTAAATGACAGAATAACGTGGAATACTAAATTATCATAATCTAAAAAATTGTTAACATATTTAGACAAAAAGGAAAGAAGAATATATACTTATTATCAGGAAAAAGCATGAAAAGAGGAGAAATAATGGATATAAAACGTCAGAATGTCGATTTTGGTAATTCGATCTTTCAAACCCTTGTGGATGGTTATTACTTTGAGATTCCTACTAATGTAGTAGAAATAACGAAGGAAAAGGCAGACGGTCACTACCCGACTACTTTTAATGATCCCCAATCCCTTCTTCAAAATATGCTCATTTCAACCACGATAGATGGTGTAGAGAAATATTATCTGGTAGGCGATTCAGCGGAAAAACAGGTGTTAGGAAATATTCACATCAACAAGCTTCATGATAAAACAGAATCTGAGATTCCTTACGTAATTTTCCTTGCGTCAGTTGCCTATTACAATGTATTAAAAGGAAAAGACAAAGAAGATACTAGAGTAAACATTAATTATTTTTCAACCATGCTTCCAATTTGGTTACTTAAGAAAACGAACAAGTTCAGTGATATGCAAAATAAAATGGCAAGCCGATTTAAAGGGGAGCATCAGGTAGCGATTCTAACTCCAGGGTTAGAAAGAGTTGTAACCATTCACGTTGAAACAAGCAAATGCCGGATTGAAAGCGAAGTTGCTCGTTGGGCCATTAAAAAAGATTTTGATTTACAGGATCGTGAGGAAGCAAATTCATTTAAAAACTATGAAACTCTAATTGTGGATCTAGGAGGAGGGACCGTTGATCTTGCCTTGCTCCAAGCAGGTCTTCAATCTCCTAAAAGCAGGGATTCTTTGAACTGTTTCGCTGATATTTCATACTTAAAACACATCGAAAAACTGAGAAATGAAAAGTTACTAGAGTACTTTGAGGATGTTCGCTCGCTAGAAGAATTCATTATAAAAACAATAGAGAAAACAAAAATGGAGCAACGCGATGGAAATAGCGGGAAAAAAGTGGATCTTACAGAACAAATCCATGAGTCATTGAGGGAGTACACGCAAATATTATTAACGAAAATTGAAAACACCTTTCCATCCCCTAAAGATAAGGTCTATAAATATGTTTATATAGGTGGAATAGCTGGAATCCTTAAACAATTCATCGAAGAATCAATTGATAAAAGGTATGGGGTCGAAATAAGAGAACAAAATCATCTATTCCTACCTGATTCAAGAAAACTAAATTTATATGGTTTAGAAATTTTAAGCAGGCATGAAACCAACGTAGTTTTCGCCTAAGAAGGGGAGAAGAACGTATGAGCAACAAAGAGCATCTTCATGGTGATAAGACTGGATTCGGATTGTACAATATGGATTCGTCACTGGGTGCACAGATGTTTGCACCATTTTACGCTCTATCAAACTTTTTTTTAACGGCTGCTAATCTCCAAACGGATGTGTTCAGATTAATGAATATAGAATCAGGAAGTAAAAACGAACCTGCAGAGTTGACTTTAAAAACATCGAAAATTTCTCCAAAGGTATATTCATTTCTTGAGCAAAAATCACAGGCAAATGAATTGGAGGATTATATAACAAAGCTTGTTGAGCAGGATATGAAGAAAATTGAAAAAGCAGAGACAATAGATACTCTTCGTGAAGAGTTTTTAGGGAGGATCAACTCACTTAAACAAGAATTTGCCTCCCGTCTCGATGTTGATCATATCGGGGTGGGGTCCGTTCAAACAAACGAATTACGGGATTTTGTAACGAAACTAGGTGAGCAAAAATTAGATAAGGATCAATTCCAAACGCTGTTAAAATCTCTTCGCAGCGAGTTATTAAGTGAGATTCACTTACTTAAAAATGAACTTAGTTTTCGTTCTGTCGATCCTGCTAACCCAAATACCACAAGGCCCACTTTGGAACAGGCTAAAGTAGAGAACGATTTGAAAGAAGGCCAATTGGTCGAAAGTGATCAGGTTACAGGGACTATTGAAGAAGTAATAGATATGGATTTTTAAAAAATGAAGTAGCAGAGAGATGTTCTGCTACTTTTTCGTTATTTTAAAAAGATTTCTTTCACAAATTCAAATAACAATTATGAAATTAACTCATGTAGTTAGGTAAATGAAAATAGAAAATATTTAGAAATATAGAAAAAATTCTTGTGAAAAAAATGAAGTCTTGCTAGAATAATAAAAGTATCAGGAACAGGATTAAATTTTTTTAATTCATCCGGGACATTTTATGTCCTGATGGGACTTAATTTGTCCCTTTGAAATATTCATCTAGTTCTAAGTTCATTTACAATTTATTTTCAAGGAGGAATTTTTTTTGGGGACAAACGTATTAAACTTATCATCTTACAAGTTTTATAGTAACGGAGAATGGAAAGAAAGCCTTTCAGGCGAAACCATTAACATCATGTCACCTTACCTTTCGGAAGTAATTGGAAAAGTGCAAGCAATCACAAAAGAAGAGGTGGATGAAGCGATTTATTCGGCCTATGAAGCGCAAAAATTATGGGCAGAGTTCTCTCTTCAACAACGTGCAAGCTACTTATATAAATGGGCAGATGAATTAGTAAGCAGGCAAGAAGAAATCGCTGAAATGATTATGAAAGAAGTAGGCAAAAGCTTTAAAGATGCCAAAAGTGAAGTTACCCGCACAGCGGAATTTATCCGTTACACCATTGAAGAAGCCCTGCATATGCATGGCGAAAGCATGAGGGGCGAAAGTTTTCCAGGTGGCTCTAAAAATAAAATTGCCATTGTTGATCGCGTGCCATTAGGGGTAGTATTAGCGATTTCTCCCTTTAACTACCCGGTAAACCTAGCTGCAGCAAAAATAGCACCGGCCTTAATGGCAGGAAACGCTGTTATTTTTAAACCAGCGACACAAGGTGCTATCAGCGGTACAAAAATGATTGAAGCCCTTGACGAAACAGGGTTACCAAAAGGTCTTGTCAACCTTGTTACAGGCAAAGGTTCTGTGATAGGTGATTATTTAGTCGAACATAAGGGAATTAATATGATTTCATTTACGGGCGGGACCCAGACAGGCGTTAGATTAGCCAAAAAATCAGCCATGGTTCCTCTTGTCCTTGAGCTTGGTGGAAAAGATCCCGGCATCGTCTGTGAAGATGCCGATTTGAAAGAAGCAGCTAAACAAATCATCAGCGGCGCGTTCTCTTATTCCGGTCAACGCTGTACAGCAATTAAACGTGTGCTTGTAAATGAAAACGTAGCCGATGAGCTTGTGGGATTATTAAAAGAAGAAGTGGAAAGATTGACTGTGGGTTCTCCGGAAGATGGCTGTACCATTGTTCCTTTAATTGATATGAAATCCGCCGATTTTATTCAAATTTTGATTGCTGATGCACTTGGTCATGGGGCTGAGGTTGTAATTGGAAACAAAAGGGAACGTAATTTGATTCATCCAACTCTACTTGATTATGTTAAAGGCGAAATGCGTGTGGCATGGGAGGAACCGTTTGGACCTGTACTACCAATCATTCGCGTTTCATCTGATGAAGAGGCAATTAAACTTGCAAATGAATCTGAATATGGCCTCCAGGCAAGTATTTTTACAAAAGATGTGAACAAAGCGTTTGCGATTGCGAATAAAATGGAAGCCGGATCCGTCCAAATTAATGGTCGTACCGAGCGCGGCCCAGATCATTTTCCGTTTATCGGTATAAAAGGATCGGGAATAGGAGTTCAAGGAATTCGTAAGAGTATCGAATCGATGACACGGGAGAAAGTAACCGTTTTAAACCTTACAGAGTAGCCAATTTTTCATATACCTTACATATTTATTAAAGGAGTTAGATTTAACGATGGTAGAAAAACAATTTAAAATAATAGAAGAATCAGGAATTCATGCAAGACCGGCGACACTATTAGTTCAAACTGCAAGTAAATTTGATTCTGGAATTAATATGGAATACAAAGGAAAAAGTGTAAACTTAAAATCGATTATGGGTGTAATGTCTTTAGGCATAGGTCAAGGGGCAGAAATCAGCATTTCTGCAGAAGGCAGTGATGAGGAAGAGGCATTAAGAAGCCTCGAAGAAATCTTAACAAAGAAAGGTTTGGCTGAATAATGAGCTTCTTACATGGAATTGCTGCCTCAAATGGGATTGCCATTGCCAAGGCCTATCGTCACGTTGACCAAGATTTATCTTTTGAAAAGAAAACGATTGATCATACTGATGCAGAAGTAGAACGTTTCAATGCCGCAGTAAAGAAAGCAAATTCAGAGCTTGAAGCCATTCGCGACAGAGCCAAAGTGGACCTTGGTGCAGATAAAGCAGCCATTTTTGAAGCGCATCTTCTTGTTTTGAATGATCCTGAATTAACGGGTCCGATTATAGATAAGATTTATACTGAGAAAGTAAATGCAGAGTCTGCCCTAAGCGAAACGGCAGATATGTTCATTATGATGTTTGAACAAATGGATAATGAATATATGAGAGAACGTGCTGCAGATATTCGTGACGTGACAAAACGTGTTCTCTCGCATTTACTAGGTGTTCAAATGATGAATCCAGGAATGATTTGTGAAGAAGTTATCATGGTGGCAGAAGATTTAACGCCATCTGATACAGCACAATTAAATCGACAATTTGTAAAAGGATTTACGACGAACATCGGGGGTCGTACATCGCATTCAGCGATTATGGCCCGTTCAATGGAAATCCCTGCTGTTGTTGGTACAAAAACAGCTACAGAGGAAATCAACCATGGCGATCTAGTGGTTGTGGATGGCTTAAAGGGGGAGGTTCACATTAACCCAACAACTGAAGTGGTTGAGCAATTTCGTAAAATGGCTGAAAAATATGAAATTCAAAAAGCGGAATGGGCAAAACTTGTCAACGAAAAAACAGTTTCTGCCGATGGCCACCACGTTGAATTAGCGGCTAACATTGGTACACCGAATGACTTAACAGGGGTTATGACAAATGGTGGGGAAGGTGTAGGACTTTATCGGACTGAATTCCTATATATGGGCAGAGATCAACTTCCAACAGAAGAAGAACAGTTCGAAGCGTATAAGGCTGTATTAGAAGGAATGAATGGAAAGCCAGTAGTCGTTCGGACACTTGATATCGGGGGGGATAAAGAACTTCCATATTTAGACTTACCCAAAGAAATGAATCCATTTTTAGGATTCCGTGCCATTCGTCTATGCCTGGAAGAACAAGATATTTTTCGCACTCAGCTTCGAGCCCTGCTGCGAGCAAGCATTTATGGAAACTTAAAGATCATGTTCCCGATGATTGCAACACTCGATGAATTCCGTTCTGCTAAAGCTATCTTGGAAGAAGAAAAGCAAAAGCTTGTTTCTGAAGGATTACAAATAGCCCAAAAGATTGAACTTGGTATTATGGTTGAAATTCCTTCAACTGCCATCTTAGCAGATCAATTCGCAAAAGAAGTGGATTTCTTCAGTATAGGAACGAATGATTTAATTCAATATACAATGGCAGCAGATCGGATGAACCAAAGGGTTGCCTATCTTTATCAACCGTATAGTCCATCGATTTTACGATTAGTAAAAATGGTGATTGATGCAGCACATGCTGAAGGTAAATGGGCTGGAATGTGTGGAGAAATGGCAGGAGATGAAACGGCAATTCCAATACTTCTTGGCCTTGGCCTTGACGAATTTTCAATGAGTGCCACTTCTATTTTAAAAGCCCGTTCACTCATATGTAACTTGAAAAAATCGGACATGGAAAAGCTTGCAGAAGAAGTTTTAACTATGCAAACTACCTCCCAGGTTATTGAAGCGGTAAAATATACAACAAAATAAATACTTTTTTTTAGGGGGTGGTTTTCTTGAAATCAAATGAAGAAACCCTTAGAGATTTAAAAGAGGAATTGCTTCGGATCGGTTCAACGAACCAAAGGGATTATGATTTGTTGAAGAAAAAAGGCCTGGTTTTAAGTACAACCATTTGCCGAAGATTAAAATTAAGCTGGCCAATGGTTGTTGAGAAAACAGGGGTTGTATCTTCAAAAAGGTAATAAAGATATACTTTTTACATTGAGTCGTTTTTTAATATTAAAAATATTGTTTAGCCTCCTTACTAAAGTGGAAATTCAATTAGTTAAGGAGGTTTTTTTGGTTTAATGCTTTTCTTTTAGTTCTATAAATGATTTCTAAACACATTTTTGTTAACTGTGATTTTATTAAACTATCACGTTGACTGTATGGTTTTGATTGTGATATAGTTAACATAACAAAAAAGGGGTGAGTAAGTTGGGAAGTTGTATCGAATTGGTGAATTAGCACGTATAATGGGTATTTCTAAAAGAACCATTGATTATTACACCCAAATAGGCTTACTGAACCCTGTGAGAACGGATTCGAATTACCGATTGTATGGAGAAGATTGTATTAAAATTTTGGAAATGGTTGAACATTATAAAACTCTTAATATGCCACTTGAGGAAATTAAATCTTCTATTAAAATGCTAAATTCCGATAATGGGATTGATAAAGTGAAAGTAGAAAAACATTGTGAACAAATTGCTATCCTTATGGGACATCTTAAAGAGGAAATAAAGGTGATTGAGCCTATTCTTCAAAAATTAAACCAAACTGAAAAAGAAATGCTTGTAAATAAGCTTTCTTCACAGGGGGTTATACTGGCTCAAACATTGTTATTATTATTTGATTAAACGTTTTAGAATACTAGGAGGTGTATTCCTAACTTACTAGTAAGTTAGGAGATTATTGATAATTATTAATTTAATGATCATTGCAATTTTAATTGCATTTACGGCATTTTTCGTATCCTATGAATTTGCCATTGTGAAAGTCCGCAGTACACGAATTGATCAGCTTGTTGGCGAAGGAAACAAGAATGCAATTGCGGCCAAAAGAATTGTTTCGAATCTTGATGAATATTTATCCGCATGTCAGTTGGGGATTACCGTTACCGCATTAGGATTAGGTTGGTTAGGTGAACCTACAGTGGATCATATTCTACATCCTTTATTAGTAAACCTTAATTTGCCAGAATCCGTTTCAAGTATTGCATCGATTGTTATCGCATTTGCTGTAGTCACATTTATTCACGTCGTAGTAGGGGAACTTGCCCCTAAAACATTTGCGATACAAAAAGCAGAAACGGTTACATTACTTTTTGCGAGACCAATGATGCTTTTTTATAAAATTATGTATCCCTTTATAAAAGCATTAAATGGCTCAGCCCGTTTGATTACAGGTATCTTTGGATTGAAACCTGCTTCCGAACACGAAGCTGCTCACTCTGAGGAAGAGCTCCAAATCATTATTTCAGAAAGCTATAAAAGCGGGGAAATTAATCAGTCTGAATATAAATATGTGAACAATATTTTTGAATTTGATGATCGTATTGCAAAAGAAATAATGGTTCCCCGTACTGAAATTGTGGCGTTTGATAAATCACAATCATTAGAAGAGTGTCTTAAAATTGTTACAGAGGAAAATTATACGAGATACCCAGTCATTGATGGAGAAAAGGATAACATCGTCGGAATGTTGAACATTAAAGAAGTCATGACTGAATTTATTAAAGGAAAGGGTTTAGGAACTACTGTTGAACATTATGTTCGTCCGGTCATCCAAGTAATTGAATCAATTCCAATCCACGATTTATTAGTTAAAATGCAAAAAGAACGTGTTCATATGGCAATTCTTTTAGACGAATATGGTGGTACCGCTGGTTTAGTGACAGTTGAGGATATTCTCGAAGAGATTGTTGGTGAGATACGGGATGAATTTGATGCAGACGAAGTACCGGAAATTAATAAAATTAATGAACATAAAACGATTGTAGATGGTAAAGTCCTTATTGAAGAAATAAATGATTTATTTGGTTTAGATATAGACGATGAGGATATTGATACCATTGGCGGATGGATTTTATCCCAAAAGATGGACGTGACTGCAGGCGAAATTATTTGTCATGGTCATCACGAATTTAAAGTCCTTGAAGTGGATGGTTACCATATCAAATCATTAGAAATAGTAAAGTCAGTAAAACAGGAAGTCCTTGTTTAATGCAGAATCCCTCTTATTTTAGAGGGATTTTTTTTGATTTAAATATGTAAGATTAATTACATGGAAAAAGGACATCGTTGAACTTTAACCCAGTTGATTGGAGCGGAAGGCACGAAGACTCCTGCGGGAGTACGGGGCAGGGGAGACCCGCAGGAGCGTAAGCGACGAGGAGGCTCCCCGGAACGCCCGCGAACCGCTTGTGCCTGAAGCGGAAATCACCAGATAAATTTAACACATCAAAATAAAAAGAATTTATCTTAAAACTCGAATGTTAGTACAACTCCCTTAATATAGTTAAAATGAATAGCCATCTATTGTGTCTAATCGGTACAAGTTTTCTAGTTTTTTTATAGATGGTTCCACACCGTTCACCCAATTCCAACTAAGTATTGTAATCTAAAATGCCGAAAAGCATAAAGGCAGTTACTCAACCATCTTTTAATGCCTTGCACTTTTCTATTGATAAGGAGGAACTCTATGCTACATATAGTGGCCTGTATTAAGCAAGTACCTGACACGAAAATTATTAAAATGAATCCAAAAACCAACACCATGGACCGCAGGACGGCACCTGCCATCTTAAATCCTTACGACTCCCATGCGGTCGAAGAGGCCGTCCGACTAAAAGAGCGGTATGGTGGAACGGTATCTGTCCTAACGATGGGTCCGCCGCCAGCGGTGAAGGCGATTAAAAAATGTATTGAAATAGGGGCTGATGAAGGGTATTTGATCACGGACCGAAGATTTGCCGGAGCGGATACGTTAGCAACCAGTTATGCTCTTACGAAAGCCTTAGAAAAAATCTCAAAAACCAATCCTGTGGATCTCGTCATCTGTGGGAAAATGACCATTGACGGAGATACCGGTCAAGTCGGCCCTGGAATTGCGAGGAGGCTCGATATTCCGCCGCTTACGTCGGTGAACAAAGTAGTGGAAATTAATAAAGACGAGGGGTATGCTATTGTCCATCGCAAATTGGAGGACGGTTTTGAAGTTATAAAATCCACTTTACCTTGTTTATTTTCTGTTGAAAAAACCATCAATGAAGTTCCCTATTCTTCTTTTCCGAACATGTTAAAAGCAGCGAAATACGAGCCGATTATCTGGTCTGTTGATGACTTGGAGGGTGTGGATATTAAACAGCTTGGGTTGAAAGGATCTCCCACCATTGTTTCGAAAGTATGGGCACCGCCGCCGCCAGCAGGGGGAACGATGATTGAAGGCAATCCATTAGAACAAGTGGACCAATTGCTTTCCGTCATTCTTGAAAAGAAAGAATTGTTTACGGTCAAGGAGGGATAATGGATGGATTTTAAAGATTATTCAGGTGTTTGGGTATTTATCGAAGAAAAAGACGGGGAAATTGCTCCAGTTTCTCTTGAGCTATTAGGGGCAGGGAGGAAATTGGCCGATAAACGTGGATGTGAGCTGGCGGGCGTTTTAATCGGGGAAAATATTAAATCTTTAACTAAAACGATTTTTGAATATGGAGCGGATTCTGCCTATGTCTACGATCAGCCGATTTTTAAACATTACCGAACAGAATCTTTTATGAAGGCGCTTCTAGATTGTTCCAATAAATATAAACCTGAAATTATCCTTTACGGTGCAACCTCAACCGGAAAAGACCTAGCCAGTGCGGTCGCTACCGACTTGCCAACCGGATTAACAGCAGATACGACCGAGTTGGATGTGGAAGAGGAAACCGGTTTACTTTTAGCCAGCCGCCCAGCCTTTGGGGGAAATATTATGGCGACGATTCTTTGTAAAAAATATCGCCCGCAAATGGCAACGGTCCGTGCCAAGGTCATGAAGGCGCTGACTCCGCAATCAGGCAGATCTGGCAAGATTATTGAAGAAACCATTTCCTTACAAGAAGAAGATATTCGGACAAAAGTATTAGAAATTGTGAAGGAAACCACAAAAAAGGTCCGAATCGACGAGGCAGATATTATCGTTGCCGGAGGAAAAGGGTTGGGGAGTGCAGAAGGGTTTCAGTTAGTTCACCATTTAGCCGATACGCTTGGCGGAGCTGTCGGTGCCAGCCGGGATGTAGTGGAAGCGGGGTGGATCGCTCATCCTCACCAAGTTGGGCAGACCGGGGTAACGGTCACGCCAAAGATTTATTTTGCAATAGGAATCTCTGGAGCGATTCAACATGTCGTTGGGATGAAAAACTCCGGTTTGATCATTGCCATAAATAAAGATCCGGAAGCGCCTATTTTCCAATCTTGTCACTATGGAATTGTCGGTGATGCCTTTCAGATTGTACCAGTATTAATAGAACAGTTTAAGAAAGCATTATCAAGAGAGGAGGTAGAGAGCTATGCCGGAGAAGTTTGATTGTATAGTCGTCGGGGCAGGGCCTGCAGGGATCTCCTGTGCCCATGATTTAGCAAAAGGCGGCGCAAACGTTTTGCTTATTGAAAGAGGAGAGTACCCAGGTTCCAAAAATGTCATGGGGGGTGTCCTCTATCGAAAAATGATGGAGGATATTATCCCGGAGTTCTATAAGGAGGCTCCGATAGAACGTCCGATCGTTGAGCAGCGATTTATGATGATGGATAAGGAGTCTGCTGTCACCTTTAGTTATAAAGGTTTGGAGTGGGCCAAGGAACCCTACAATAACTTTACCGTATTACGAGCAAATTTTGATCAGTGGTTTGCCGAGAAGGCGGTCGAACAAGGTGCAATTTTAGTATGCGAAACCGTCGTATTAGAATGTATTGTTGAAAATGGAAAGGTAATAGGTGTCCGAACAGATCGTCCAGACGGAGATATTTATGCAGATGTCGTCGTTTTAGCAGACGGGGTGAACTCACTTTTGGCCCAAAAGCTTGGGTTTCACAAAGAGCTAAAACCAGAAGAAACGGCCTTGGCCACGATGGAAATTTTGAAGCTTGATAAGAAAATCATTGAAGACCGTTTCAACCTTGAAGAAAATCAGGGTTGCACGATTGAATTATTTGGAGATGCCACAAAAGGAATTCTCGGCACAGGGTTTTTGTATACCAATAAAGATACATTAAGCATTGGTGTCGGGACACTTCTATCAGGGATGATTAAACATAAAATAAAACCATATGACTTACTTGAATATGTAAAAAACCATCCGATGATCCGCCCGTATATTCAAGGCAGTGAGCCAGCAGAGTATTTAGCTCACCTGATTCCAGAAGGCGGATTTAATTCGATGGGGAAAATTGTCGGGAACGGCGTCATCGTCATCGGGGATGCTTCCCAGTTGGTCAATGCAATTCATCGGGAAGGTTCGAATTTGGCGATGACTTCTGGCAGACTGGCTGCGGAAACGGTTCTTTTAGCAATGCAATCGGAAAATTTTTCTGAAAGTATGCTCAGCCACTATAAAGAAAAATTATTTGCAGGATTTGTCGGCCAAGATATGAAAAAATATAAAGATTCAACCCATCATTTTAATAAATTCCCGCAATATTTTGAAGAGTATATTCCAATGATCAATAAAGCTGCAAGTCAAATGTTTACCGTTGATGGATCGTCCAAATGGGAGAAACAAAAGAAAGTCATAAGAGGTATAGGATCTGCGAAAGAGAAGATGAAACTTGCCCGCGATGTTTATAAAGCCTGGAAGGTGATGAAATAATGAGTGAACAGAAAAAATTTCAGTCTATCGAAGAAAAGCAATATCTTGTTCGCTTTAATGCCGATACCAAATCACATCTCCATGTAAAAGATAATGATATTTGTTTAACGAAATGCCCCGATAAAATCTGTACCATTTTTTGCCCGGCTGAGGTATATAAATGGGAAGATATCCGCATGCATGTTGGGTATGAAGGCTGTCATGAATGTGGCAGCTGTCGGATTGGCTGTCCGCATCAGAATATTAAATGGGAGTATCCGAAGGGCGGCCACGGGATAGTTTTCAGGTTAGGATAACACTAGATTTATATTTATGGGGCTATCTATTTAGATAGTCCTTTCCTTTGTTGAAGGATGAATAATTTGATTGGGTAATACATTTTTTGCTATCACCTGTTTCAAAAAAGGAACAGCTAAACCATTCAAGAAGTTATTTTAAATAGACAAATGGAGGGATACAATGAATAAGAATTATGACGTGATCATCACAGGAGCGAGGTGTGCAGGAGCAGCTTTGGCTATCCAGCTTGCTGAAGCAGGTTTTCAGGTACTGCTTGTGGATCGTACAACCTTTCCAAGTGATACCTTGTCAACCAATACATTCTTTAATAACACGACAGTGATTCTTAGGGAGATGGGGGTATTGGAGCAACTATTAGAAACAAATGTCACACCTGTCCGGAGAATTAAATTTCAGTTCGAGGACACCGTGATTGAAGGTCCAATACCTGTGGTTGATGACGAGGATACTGCTTATTGTATTCGAAGAACCCATCTGGATCATATCTTGCTTAACCAAGCAAAATCCTATAAAAATATTAAAGTAATCGAAGGGTTTCGAGTTACAGATGTAATCTATGATGAAAATACAGTAGCAGGTGTAAAAGGGGAAGATAGGTCTAAAAAGGTACAAGAGTACCGAGCTCGTTTGGTGGTTGGTGCGGACGGAAGAAACTCTAAGATTCGAAAACTAGTAAAGAGTCAACTGAAAATCAGCAGTCCTTCCAAAATTGCCATTTATTTCGGATATTTCTCAGGGATTCATCATGATTCTGTTCCTAAATTTGAGGTATATAAGAAAAAGGATAAAATGGCGATTTTTTTTCCTACAAACGATGATTTATATGTAGTGGTTGCTAATTTTCCTGTAGAAAATAAGACCTTGGTTGATAACTTTAAAGAAGATTCAGAAAGTAGTTTTCGTCAATTTATCGATAATTATTTTCTAAACACAACATTAAGTTATCGTCTAAAGGATTCAAAATTGACAGAACCAATTAAAGGATTGATTGGCTATGATAATTATTGGTACCAGGGAATGGGTGCTGGTTGGGCATTGGTTGGAGATGCCATTTGTTTTAAGGATCCGGCAATGGCTCAAGGAATCCATGATGCAATCCGTGGGGCTCAAATCTTAGCAGATATCTTAATTAAAAATAATAATTGGCAAACAAATGAATGGGAACCATTAGCTGAAAAGTATCAAAAATCAATGGAAAAAGAATTTATTGTTCGTTTTTATATGGGCTGTGAGCTTTCTAAGAATGAAATTATCACAGAACAACAAGATGCTATCAATAAAATCATTAGTACCCATCCATCTGCCATCGAGAAATTTCTAGGAATCTATAATTATGCCAATGAACCTGCGGATTTTGAAAAAGAACTCCAAAGGATTATAGGAACTTTCTCTTGAATTTACAGTATATAATTTTTCCAAGCAACTTCTCTTTTAATGTTTTAAATGGACAATTGTAATGGAAAATAGCCTTTTAAATAAAGGAAATAATGTACCTAAAATAATGGCAGGGATATCGATGACAGACCATAAGATGTGATATAACTTGATATCTCTGCTTTTTCCGATGGTTGCCTGCCGTAAGCCGCTGTCAAAAATCCAAAACGCCCTGATCACTGTGTAAAATGAGTAAATTCCCAATAAAGCAATTTCCCACCATGTTAATTGAATAAATAGTGTGTTCATTTTCTCCATCTCCTTGACAAGTGAAGGTGTTTGTTTAAATTATAATCCACCTTTGTTTGTTTTTGTGATTTTTGCCAAAAAGTACATATATTGTTCAATAAGTTATGTCAACAAACAAAATAGGCTATTTGTATTTTATTTTACAGTTTTTATAAAAACTCTGTTAAACTTGGTTGTTGATTTCCGCTCCAATCAACGTTTTTCAAATCAACATTGTCCTTTAATACAACCTTTACAAAAATAGTGTAGAAGGAGGTCATGTTTAGTAATTTTTATCCATTCACTTTTTTCGTTTCCTTATATAGTATTAAGAAATAAATAGATTGGTCTCTTGAGTGGTGATTTTTACAAAAGGGAGGAGAATATTTTGAATACAGATCAAGCTTATGCCCTCTTAATGGATGCAGGCGTCAAAGAAGAAACGAGTATTGTTACGATTAGACGATGGCTGCGCGAAAGAAAGATTTATTTCGAAGGAAAAGGAAACCGAAATAATGAATACATAATTGATAATATGGAACAAGCATTATTCATGTTAAAGGATGCTGGAGTAGCTGAAAGTGACAGTGCACAAATTGTCGGACGCTGGCTGAGTGAAGGGAAAATTAAAAACGTGAGGAATAGGAAGAAGAACACAGTTACTGATCCCAGTAGGGCTGAGACCAATCCATTTTTAAATAATCCTCAAGATCAATTGAAGATTATCCAGCAATTAAAAGAAAAGATTAATGCTCAAAATGAACATATTAAAGGAATGGAGCAACTCCACAAAACTTCCATATATACCTTAAAACAGCAAAGAGATAAATTAAATAGAGAAGTTGCTATCCTCGAGAGTGAAAAAAGTGAAATACAGAACGAAAGCATGAATTTACTAAGAGAAAACAGGGATTTACGCAATGAAATTTTAAAATTAAAACAAGATCCTTCTTATAGAACAAAAAGAATCCCTGAGAGTAAACCAAGTACTTCACAACCTAAAACGCATCATTTTCGCCAAAAATTAGGTCTTTCCAAAACAGCAACCGAAAAAGAGATTGTAACAAGCTATAAAAAACTATTAAAAATAACCCATCCAGACCATGGCGGAAATGCCGCAGCCTTTCATTATATTAAAACTGACTATGATCATTTTAGAAATAGTAACAGGGATTAAGGAATTTAATTAACGTAACTTATTTTTCGAATGAATAGAATAATCTATTAAACCTCTTTTGCTAGGAAGGGAATCTCGAGTTAGCAAAAGAGGTTATCAGTGATCGGAAGAGGAAATTGACCCTTAGTTTTTAAAACCCATAATACCCTCGAAGCAAATAAGAAATCCATTTACAATGTGGATGACTTCGAATATTTTCCACTAACCCTTTAACAATAGCTATACTGTATACCGGTTCTTGCAGATGCTGTTTTAACAGCATTAACGATTCTTTTTCAATCGATTCATCCATTTCCCCTATTATTTGTTCAAGATTATCAAGAATTTGTTCCCCCGTGATTTCCTCATTAAGAGGCTCCAGCAAATGAAGAAGTTCCCTAGAAACAAATGGAATGGTCATATGTTGAGCCAATAAGTTTGTCTTTTCCGCTAATGATACCGAAAGTAATTGCAAATCAAGTGGAACATTGTAAAATACAAATAATTGTGAGTAAGTATTCATAAATCCCTTAATGGAAAACATTAAATCATATTGTATTTCTTCCACTTCATCCCCATATAACCGTTCAATCATCCTTAGGATACTTTTCTCAATTAATTTATCATAGTACTTCATTTTCAAAATGAGTTCTTTATTAAGGGTTTGTGACTGCTCTTTCATAATAACCTTTGCAAAATCCGAATGCTTCTGAAAATTATAGTAGATTGCATAATAAAAATCATATAAAAGCTTTTCAACATTCGAATTTATGACTAAGTAGTCAATATCAGAAATAATTTGCATCATAAATTGATCAATTAATGCGATAATTAATTCGTCCTTTGACTTGAATGAAAGGTAAAATGCCCCCTTGGATATGCCGCAATAATCAGTTATTTGTTGAACAGAAGTGGCTTCAAATCCTTGCTTGGCAAAGAGTTCTAAAGCCTTTTCCATAATTAGTTGTCTTTTAACCATTAAATCGCACTCCTATTACCTTTCGTTTGACAATTGACCGATTGGTCATTATTATAAGGAATTGAGTTTATTAAGTCAATTATGGGTAGGTGTAAAAGTGAAAGGGTTAGTTAATTTTGTTCTTCAAAATAAATTGGCAGTCTGGCTGCTCACGATCATCATTACGGTTTCCGGTATATATTCCGGCACACGAATGAACATGGAGACTATTCCGAATATATCGATTCCTTACCTAATGGTAACGGATGTTTACCCGGGAGCGACTCCCAAGAATGTAATGGAAGATATATCAATGCCAATCGAAAAGGCGGTAGAAGGTCTTGATCACGTAAAGTCCGTTTATTCCAATTCCTATTCTAACATGGCTAGTATTCAGGTGGAATACGAATATGGTATTGATATGGACGAAGCAAAACGGGAACTAAAATCTGCATTAGAGAATGTGAAATTGCCAGATGGGGCAAAAGAGCCGACAACATCAGCGATAAGTATGAACATGATGCCGGTTGTTGCCCTAAGTGTCAGTAGTTCCAAAGAGGATATTGTTGGATTGACCTCAACTGTAGAGGAAAGTTTACTTCCCAAAATCAAGAAAATCGAGGGAGTTGCGGATGCAACAATCACAGGTCAGCACATCGATGAAGTAGATTTAACGTATAATAAAGCAAAAATGACTCAATTCGGTTTAACAGAAGATAAAGTCAAACAAATGATCCAGGCAAGTAATATGGCAGTTTCATTAGGACTTTATGAGTTTAAAGCAGGTGAACAAGCGGTTGCAAT
The DNA here is from genome assembly GCF_030938565.1 of Bacillus salipaludis. GTDB lineage: Bacteria > Bacillota > Bacilli > Bacillales > Cytobacillaceae > Neobacillus > Neobacillus salipaludis_A. The sequence continues at coordinate 2,489,758 of NZ_JAVGVR010000001.1, forward strand.
CGACGGCAAGTTCATGTCAGTTAAAGAATTAAAGAATATGTTAATTCCAGTTACACCTTCTGCGACCAATCGTTCGCCATTTGTGAAACTGAGTGACATTGCTTCAATTCATGTAGTGGGTAAAGTGCAGTCCATTTCACGTACAAATGGCAAAGAGGCAATTGCGATCCAAATTGTCAAAGGTCAACAAGCTAACACTGTTGATGTTGTGAACAAGGTGAAAAAGGTAATAAAAGATGAAAAAGCAAAAGTAGAAGGACTTGCGATTGATGTGACCCTTGACCAAGGAAAACCTATCCAAGAGTCCATTACAACAATGATTGAAAAAGCAGTATTTGGTGGGTTGATTGCTGTATTAATCATCCTCCTCTTCTTGCGTGATTTTAAATCAACGATTATTTCAATCGTCTCGATTCCTGTTTCCATCTTTATGGCGCTATTGATTCTTCATTGGATGGATATTACGTTGAATATTATGACACTTGGAGCGATTACCGTTGCAATCGGCCGTGTAATTGATGATTCCATCGTTGTAGTTGAAAATATTTATCGACGATTACATTTAAAAGAAGAGCCATTAAATGGACGGGCTCTGATTCGTGAGGCAACAATTGAAATGTTCAAACCAATCCTGTCATCAACCTTAGTAACGGTTGCAGTATTCGCACCGCTGATTTTCGTTGGTGGCATGGTCGGGGAGCTATTTGCACCGTTTGCATTAACGATGGCGTTTTCGCTTGGGGCTTCCTTACTTGTGGCCATTACCATCGTTCCTGCTTTCTCTCACTTCTTATTTAAGAAAAAATTATATGGTGAAAAGACAGAAAAACAACATAAAGAAGTTGGTAAATTAGCAAAATGGTACAAAGGTTTTCTTAACAAGTCGCTTAACCATAAAGTGATTGCTTCTATCCTAGCGATCCTTTTATTAGCAGGGAGTTTGGCCTTAACCCCGTTAATCGGCTTTAGTTTTATGGGTAGCCAAGAGGATAAAGTGATGTACTTAACGTATACTCCAAAAGCGGGCGAACTTCGTAAAGATACCTTAGCAAACGTCAAAGCTGTTGAACAAAAAATGGAAAAACGTGATGATATTGATATCGTTCAAGTATCAGTTACAGAAGCTGGAGACACGTCAACCGCAATGTTTGGCGGAGCAGGCGGCGGAGGTTTAATGTACCTCATCTTTGATCCGGATACGAAGAATTTCCCGAAAGTGAAAGAGAAAATTGAAAAGTATGTAGCGGGTATGAATCAATCAGGAAAATGGAAGAGTCAGAACTTCTCTTCGATGTCTGGTTCTAATGATGAGGTCAGCTATACCCTCTATAGTGAAGATTTAAATAAACTTTATAAGTCTGTTGATAAGGTAGAAAATGTTTTGAAAAAGAATAACGGCTTGAAAGATGTTACTTCAAGTGCGGAGGACCCTTTTGTTGAATATACATTCCGTGTGGCGCAAGATGAATTGATAAAATACGGTTTAACCACCGGTCAGCTCGTTGGAATGCTAAGTCCGCAAAAAACAGAGAATGTATTAACTACGGTAGAAAAAGACGGTAACGCATTAGATGTAATTGTTCAGCAAGAACAAAAGAAGCAGCCTAAATCGATTAAGGATCTGTTAGATAAACAAATCCCAACAGCAATCGGTAAAAACGTTCCTCTTTCCGAGCTTGTCAAAGTCAAAAAAGGAACAACCTTAAATACGCTTTCACGCAGTAAAGGTGAATACTACGCAACTGTTTCTGGAAAAGTGAAAGGCAAGGATATTTCTAAGGTAACCTCTGAAGTCGGTAAAAAAGTGGATAAACTTGATTTACCAAAAGGGGTTACGGTTAGTGTGGCTGGTGTCCAGGCAGATATGTCTGATACATTTACGAAACTTGGTGCAGCCATGGCTGCTGCAATTGCCATCGTATATTTCATCCTTGTGGTAACCTTCCGTGAAGGTGTCGCACCATTTGCCATCCTGTTCTCGTTACCATTTGCCGTCATCGGTTCATTTGTGGGTTTATTCATCGCAGGTGAAACCATTTCTGTATCCGTTATGATGGGGCTGCTGATGTTAATCGGGATTGTGGTCACGAATGCGATCGTTTTGGTAGACCGGATTATCCATATGGAACGTGATGGATTGAGTATGCGTACTGCTGTTTTAGAAGCAGGAGCAACGCGTTTACGTCCAATCCTGATGACCGCTATTGCTACAGTTGGTGCGTTAATCCCATTAGCGCTTGGAGAAGGCGGCGGAGGTTTGATTTCAAAAGGACTTGCGATTACAGTAATTGGAGGTTTAACAAGTTCGACCTTATTAACCTTAGTGGTTGTACCAATTGTATATGAAGTCCTATCAAAATTATTTAAGAAAAACCGTAGAGAAATACAAGAAAATTAATGAAATCTGACCTATAAAGTGAAATCTTTAAATGTAATTTATGGAGCTGCTAAAATAATTGGGCGGCTCCTTTTTCATATTAGTCAATAAATAAAAAACTTATGGCTTTTTCGTTAGATCCTATTTGATATACTAGAAATATAATACGCTTTCAAACCATGGAGATCTGTATATGAAATTACCCAACAGGAAATTGAAATTATTTACTCAGATGGTATTGCACATATCGATTGTTATCTGCACTACTACGGTAGTAGCAGCTATTTTTTTTACGAAAATAATTAATGATCTTTCAACACAATATCTTGGTCACGAGGCAATGTCTGTAGCAAAATTAGCAGCACAAGATGATAGGATTATTCGGGCTTTTAAAAGCGAAAACCCGTCAAAGGAAATTCAACCGATTACGGAGAGGATGAGAAAGCAAACAGGCGCGAGTTATATCGTGATCGGAAACAAACAGGGAATCCGTTATTCCCACCCGAATCCAAAATATATCGGTAAATCAATGGCTACAAGCAATCAGCCTGTTTTTAAGCAGCACATTTCCATTGTATATTTTGGTGAAGGAATCTCGGGTCCTGCGATCAAAGCTAAAACCCCTATTCTGGATGAAAAGGGAAAGATAATTGGTGTTTCCTCTGTCGGTTTCTTAATGGTAGATGTAAAAAAAAGAATTCTTACCTATAGAGAAGAAATTATTGTACTCGCTCTATTGCTACTCGTAATGGGAGTAGCAGCTTCTTTTTTTATTGCAAGGAGAATAAAACAGAAAATGTTTGGTCTCGAACCTGAGGAAATTTCTTATGTTTTTAAAGAAAAGGAAGCAATACTAGAATCGATTCGGGATGGAATCATAGCGGTAGATAGTGATTTTCATGTACTTTCTGTGAATAAAAGAGCACGGGAATTGCTTTCGGGGAATTTTCCGCTGCATGATTCGATTATCCAAACCTCTCGTTTAAGAGAAATGATTCAAGAAGTTATTGAAACCAAAACAGGAAGATCCAATCAAAAGATCCTGTTGGGTGATCAAGTGTTTGTTATCGATTTTTCAATCGTATCACAAATGAGCGAAATTGCAGGCGTTGTCCTAACAATCCGTACAGAAATTGAAATTGAGCAATTGTTTGATGAAGTTTCAAAAATTAAATCTTACTCCGAAAACATTAGAGCCCTCAATCACGAATTTCTTAACAAATTAAATACGATATATGGATTATTAAGTATTGAAGAATACGATAAGGCCAGGGATCTCATATCGAGTGAAGTGGAGGATCGCCAAGATACAATCGTATTTTTAATGACAGCTGTTAAGGACCCCTTCCTCGTAGCCTGTTTGCTAGGTAAAATAAATCGATCAAAAGAGTTAAAGGTAGACTTAAATATTGATCAAGAAAGTCTTCTTTCTGAGCTACCTGAATCAATGGATACGAAGCTGCTTGTATCCATTCTCGGTAATATTATTGATAATGCGATGGAAGCCGCAAAGGAAAAACACGAAGTGGGGGCAACAGTAATAGTCTCTTTCACCGATATTGGCAGGGATCTTGTTTTTGATATTCAAGATAATGGATCCGGTATTCCAAACGAAAAGCAAAATACTATTTTTACAGAAGGATATACAAGCAAAGAAGGGAAAAATCGCGGCATTGGTCTAAGCATCGTTAAGAATTCCCTTGAGCAATTAAATGGTCAAGTATTTATCACGAACAGCCTTTTGGGAGGTTCTAAATTTACACTTGTGATTCCGAAAAGATAAAGGAGAATGTTCATGGCAGGAAACTCTATTCAGGTCTTGATTATTGAAGATGATCCAATTGCGGCAAATATTTATAAAAAATTCACTGAAAAAATTGAGGGATTTGAGGTTTCTGCTATTGCAAATTCAGGGGAGGATGCGCTTGGCTATCTTCATACATTTAGACCCCAATTAATTTTGTTAGACATCTATCTGCCGGATATGAATGGCATCGACTTACTTCGAGTAATTAGAATGAAAATTAGGGGAATAGATATAATTCCCATCACCGCTGCAAATGACGCAGAAACCGTTACAGAGGCGATTCGCGGGGGTGTTTTTAGTTATTTAATTAAACCAATTGATATTAAGAAGTTCACGAATGAATTGACTAGATATAAGCTAACGATGGAGCAGCTTCAGATTAAAAAAACGATGGTTCAGAAGGAAATCGATGCCTTTTTCTCCTTAGCAGACCCTGCTACTCCTAAACTAAGGGAAGAAAAACAACTTCCCAAAGGCATCGATCGATTTACATTGATGAGAGTCCGTGACAAGCTTCATTTTGAAAAAGGGAGTGTAAGTGCAGAGGAGTTAGCTGTCCTTCTTGGAATCACAGATTCCACTGCACGAAAATATTTAGAATATCTTTCATCTATTGATGAAATGGAAGTAGATATCCAGTATGGTTCGGTGGGCCGGCCAGAACGTAAATACAAATGGAAAAAGAAATGATGACCTGAGGATTGGTGAAAGCCAATCTTTTTTTGTTTTCTTTTATATTTACAATAAATGTAAATTTTTGGTTTATTATTTTAATTCAACTAATTTAGATAATATTTTAATTTTTCTGCCTAAACTATAAAGTTATCTTAATAGCTTCTTCAAACGACGGTTTGAAAGCGTTATCTAGCTTTATTTTAGGGAGATTTGAGAGCGCTCTCTTGCTCAAAGGTTCAAATTTACTATTTTACGATATTAAAAGGGGTGCAGTTTATGACAGGTCATGATATTTCATTGCTCATTGTTGCAGTATGTGGTATTTTGCTGTTAGTTTTCCTTATTGTTTCAAAATTACGGTTCCACCCTATGTTAGCATTATTGGTGGTTTCAATTGGTGTAGGGTTTGCATCAGGTCTTGATGCTGAAACCATTGTCACTTCCATTGAAGACGGTGCTGGTCATACACTGGGAGGGGTCGGACTGCAGGTCGCAATTGGTGCCATGATTGGAAAACTATTGGGTGATTCCGGTGCAACTGATCAAATCGCGTCGGTTATTTTAAAACGATCCACCAAGCGAACCTTACCATGGTTAATAGGTGCGGCAGCGTTTATTATTGGAATCCCCATGTTCTTCGAGGTAGGATTGATCATGATTTTACCACTTGTCTTCTCGGTCGCAGCCCAAGTGGAAAAGCAAGGGAATTTAAAAGGTTCAGCATTCATTTATATAGGCGTACCTGCGATAGCAGCTCTCGCAACCATGCATGGTATGGTACCGCCGCATCCAGGTCCTCTTGTCGCGATTGAAGGGTTTAAATCAAATCTAGGGGTTACGATGATTTATGGTCTTATTTGTGCAATTCCTTCAGCGATTTTGGCGGGACCTGTATATGGTAAATTTATTGCTCCACGGATGACCGTTCGTCCCGATCAACTTTTACTTGAACAATATACCGCAGCTTCCGTAGGATCAGAGAAAACTTCAGTATCAAATGACGCCTCAAAATTTTTGGCTGCAACAGTAGAACACCGTCCGGTCTCAACTGTAACCGCATTTGTAGTTATTTTGCTGCCAATGGTTATCATGTTAAGTCGTACATTAGCTGAAACGGTGTTTAAGAATTCGGTCATGTTTAATAAAATCACTGAATTTATAGGAGAGCCCGTTATTGCTTTGCTTATTGGTTTAATCGTAGGGATCATTTTATTGGGATATGGACGCGGAGTAGATACAAAAAGACTTCGCGATTCATTTGGTGCGAGTCTTAAGCCTATTGCAAGCATCTTGTTAATTATCGCAGGGGGCGGTGCCTTTGCAAAGGTACTTGTTAATTCCCATGTAGGTGATGCAATTATCCATCTATCTTCGGGGATGAAACTCTCTGCCATTGCAATTGGCTGGCTGATCGCTGCGTTATTATCTGTCACAACTGGGTCTGCTACCGTGGGAATTGTTGGAGCTACAGGACTGTTGGGACCGCTAGTTGGGTCAGATCCTAGTATTAATAAGGAATTATTAGTAGTAGCCATTGGAGCGGGTTCCTTATTCTTTAACTACGCTAATCATGCAGGCTTCTGGTTAGTAAAAGAATCTTTTGGAATGTCAATGGGAGAAACCTTTAAAACGATTACCGTTATTCAATCAATCATAGGACTGGTAGGATTAGTTATGGCACTGCTATTAAATTTACTACCCCATTTCTAAATAAAATTTTACTCCTATCTGAGATTAATTATTTGTATGAAGAATTTTTCACTTTAGCAGCCAACTAAATTCTTCAAATATAAAGAAGCCTAGGTTTTGGAGGTTTAAAATCTAGGCTTTTTAAATGTAAGAGCTTGTTAACACCAGCCACCATCATCACAATCCGTATATTTGGCATCTGGGCCATCTGTTATGGTAACGTGCTGGTAAATTTTTTGCTGGTCCGCTTCAAAATGATGATCCAAATCGTATTGAAGATTTCCAGAAAGCATGATTTTTCCAATACAAGTATTTTCTAAATATAACTCCATTTCACCGTTTTTAATTTTCCCGGTTACACTATCTGTCACATCTATTTTTTGTTGTTTCAAAGCCATCTTCTTTCAACTCCTACAGTATGATACAGCTAGTTTCCCCATTTTCTTCTAAAGTTTTATGGAATATAAAGGTAGAAATAAAAGCGAAATATTCAGGCATTTAATATTGACTTACGACCAGTTTTGAGTAACGATAGTAATACATAATATTAGCTTGGAGGATCACCTATGAACTTTGTAAGTACACGTGGAAATGTAAGTAAAATTGGTTTTATTGATACAGTTTTAATGGGGCTCGCAAATGACGGAGGACTTTTAGTCCCGGAAAAAATCCCGCAAATTCCTGCTGAAAAACTGCAGGAAATGTCTAAGCTTACGTATCAGGAATTAGCTTATGAAATCTTCTCTTATTATGTAGAGGGGGAAATTCCGGATAACGAGCTAAAGGAATTAATCGAGAAAAGCTATGCAACTTTTCGCCATCCAGAGGTAACACCTGTCCAAAAAGTGAAGGATCACATGTATGTGTCGGAATTGTTCCACGGTCCAACCTTTGCTTTCAAAGATATTGCGCTGCAATTCTTAGGAAATCTATATTCCTATGTTTCCAAGAAAACAGGTGAAACCATTCATATTCTTGGTGCCACCTCAGGGGATACTGGTGCATCAGCCATTGAGGGCGTAAGAGGAAAAGAAGGTATTCGCATTTGTATTTTGCATCCACATGGAAAAGTAAGTAAGGTACAAGAACTGCAAATGACGACCGTTCATGACGAAAGTGTTTTGAATCTTGCGATAAAAGGTACGTTCGATGATGGCCAAAGAATCATTAAGGAATTGTTTGCCGATGTTGAATTTAAAAATAAATATCATCTCCGTGCCATTAATTCGATTAACTTTGTCCGAATTTTAGCACAAACCGTTTATTATTTTTATGCATATTTCCAAGTGGCAAAAGAGACAAACGCAAAAAGTGTTAACTTCAGTGTCCCAACAGGGAACTTTGGAGATATATTTGCCGGGTATCTTGCAAAGAAAATGGGTCTTCCTGTTGGAAAGCTTATTGTTGCAACGAATGAGAATAATATTTTAGAAGGGTTTATCCATGAGGGAGTGTACAAGCCAGGTGAGTTCCAAAGCACTTTTAGCCCTTCTATGGATATCCAAGTTGCCAGTAATTTCGAACGTTATCTGTACTACTTAGTTGGTGAAAATCCAGGAAAAGTAACGGAGTTAATGAATCAATTCAAGGCAGAAGGAAAAATTGCCGTAACTGAGGAGCTGCTTCTTCAAGTTAAAAAGGATTTTGCCGCACATGGAGTAGTGGGAGAAGAATGCTTAGAAACGATTAAGAAGTACAATGATGAAACGAACTATTTATTAGATCCACATACAGCTTGCGGGGTTGCTGCATTCGAAGTATGCAATGAACCAAATGAGGTTTGTGTCACTCTTGCAACAGCTCATCCAGCTAAATTTAATGAGTCAATCGAACGTTGTGGTATTAAGCAGACTTTCCCGGAACAAATCAGTCAATTGTTTAATAAACCACAATATCTAGAGGTTATTGAGGCGGACAATCAAATAATTGTTCGGGAGTTAGAGAAGCTATTTAGTTTTGCTGCTAATTAGTTATAAATATCCTGGTGTACAATAAGTCACTGAGAGGCGGCGACTCTGCCTAATAATCAAATATATTTTAATCTAGCCCCTTCCATAAAGGGGCTTTTCAATTTTCCTCGTTTCTTGGTCTATCCCGGTACAAATCTAAAATGATGTATGATTTGACAAAAAATTCTTAAAATTATATTGTCCTATTGAAATAATAGTGTTAAAATCTGAATATTATAAATTTCTAGCAATAGAAAAATAGAAGACTACTTTATCAATTTTTCTAAAAGAAAGTACATATGTAGTCAAAGAAATTGGGGAGGAAGAAGATGAAGAAAAGTTTTGCTATCATCGTTTGTGGATTGCTATTATTGCTTTCCGCGTGCGGAGCAGGAAGCAAAGAAACCGCTGGGGAGAAAAAAGAGAAGGTTGTGAAAATAGGCATTACACAGCTTGTCGAACATCCATCTCTTGATGCTGCACGAGAAGGTTTTATCAAAGCACTAAAGGATGCAGGCTATGAAGAAGGAAAGAACTTGAAGCTAGATTACCAAAATGCCCAGGGAGACATGAATACCAATATGTCGATCGCTCAAAAATTGGTGGATGACAAGGATGATCTTATTTTGGCGATTGCCACTCCTAGCGCACAGGCTGTGGTCAAGTCTACGAAAAATATTCCAGTCTTGTTTACCGCCATTACCGATCCAGTTGGGGCTCAACTGGTTCAAAGTCTTGATAAGCCGGGTGGTAACGTAACAGGAACCTCTGATACACATCCAGAAGCGATCAAAAATACGATTGATGCCATTAAAAAGTTTGTTCCAGATGCCAAGAAGGTGGGTATCATCTATAACAATGGTGAACCTAACTCAGTTGTTAATGTGAAAAACGCTAATGAAGCTATTAAGGCAGCAGGGCTTGAATCTGTTGAAGTGACGATTTCTACTAGTTCCGAAGTAAAGCAGGCAGCTGAATCCTTGGTGGGGCGTGCAGATGTACTTTATATTCCTAAGGACAACACTGTCGTATCTGCTCTTGAATCCGTTATCAAGGTAGCGAATGCGAAAAAGATCCCAACCTTTGTAGGTGAAGGGGATTCCGTCAAAAGAGGAACCTTTGCATCGTATGGTTTTGACTACCATGACCTTGGTTACACTACGGGGAAAATGGCTGTGGAAATTCTAAAGGGTAAGAAACCAAGCGAAATTCCTGTTGGTTTCCCAGAAAACCTTCAGCTGATGATTAATAAAAAAGCGGCTGAGCAGGAAGGAATCAAATTAACAGATGATCAGTTAAAGGATGCTAAAATAGTAGGGGAATAAAGGATTTAATTTCTTAAACCTTTTATAAATTACGAAAAATACCACCTTGGTTTACAAGGTGGTATTTTTTGTTGCTGGGTTAACAATTTGAAGTATTTTATTGATCTAGGTATATAATTCAAGTGAAAATTCTAAAAGAACTGGTTTACAGTTTACTAAATGCAAATAATTTCTAAGCAGGAGTTAGTGAATCAGGCAACAACTACTCTATCTTTACAACGATTTCTAACTTCTTATTAAATGCAATTGCGGGCACACTAGATGTAACTAATAAGTAGGTGGCGGTGGGCAAAGGTTTTAATGATTTCTTCCGCACCAGTCACTGAATAAACAAGTCGCAAGTCATGCATAGATAGGGTATCGATTTTGGGAGGTTTTAAAATGAGAAAACAACTAATCGAAATGTTAGAAGTTCGTAAAGACGAAATGATTCAGATTCGTCGTTATTTGCATGAAAACCCAGAGTTATCTTTTAAAGAAGAAAAAACGGCTCAATATATTGCTGATTATTACAATGGTAAGGATGTTGAGGTACAAAGAAATGTAGGAAATGGATATGGGATCATCGTGACAATTGAAGGTGGAAAGCCTGGAAAAACGATTGCGCTTCGTGCCGATTTTGATGCCCTTCCAATTATGGAAGAAACAGAGCTTCCCTTTAAATCAAAGAATGAAGGGGTTATGCATGCTTGTGGTCATGATGGGCATACGGCCTATTTAATGATTCTTGCGGAGTGCCTGATTCAATTAAAGGATCAAATACCTGGTACAATTAAAATCATCCATCAGCATGCAGAGGAAGTACCTCCTGGTGGAGCAAAGAGTATCGTAGACTCTGGGGAGCTTGATGATGTAGACAATATTTTTGGGATTCATTTACTTCCCATAGCTCCAGCGGGTCATGTCGGCTATCACAGCGGTTTTTCGTTTGCCGGGAGATCTTATTTTAAACTTGGGATTCAAGGAGTCGGCGGGCACGGCTCTTCCCCGCATAGGGCAAACGATGCGATTGTTGCAGGGTCTTATTTTGTAACAGCCGTACAAACAATTATAAGCCGACGGTTAAATCCCTTTGACGCTGGCGTTATAACCATTGGTTCTTTTGATGGAAAGGGTACATTCAATGTCATTAAAGACCGTGTGGAACTTGAGGGGGATATCCGTTACATGAAGGTGGAAACAAAGGGAATTATTGAAAAAGAGGTTCGCCGTATTGTTAGCGGTATTGAAGTGGAATTTGGTGTCCAGTGTGAGTTAACCTACACTTCCGATTATCCGCCACTTTATAATGATACTGAGGTAACAGCAGCGGTAAAAGAAAACCTGGAAAATGCGAATGACCCGGATATAAAGGAAGTAGAAGAATATCCAATGATGTCACCATCTGATGACTTTGCTTATTATTTGGAAAAAATCCCAGGTTGTTATTTTTATATTGGCTGTACCCCAAAAGGTATGGAAAAACCTTTTTTCAACCATCATCCAAAATTTGATATTGATGAGGATTCACTCATTGTAGCTGCAAAATCAGTAGGGTATGTTGTTTGTGGATACTATGGGTTAGAGTAACATGACATACTTAATGTCGTGATTGCCTATTTTTAAAAAGTTTTTAAGAAATTATTTGAGAAAAATCCTATAATAATATAAAATCCAATTATATACAATATAATTGGAGACTCTAAAAATGGAATATTTATCGCTAAAAGACCATGTGTATAACTATATCGTTGAGCAAATTAACAGTGGAAAATTGCTTCCCGGTAAAAAGGTAAATGAAAATCATATTTGCGAAATGCTGAAAGTCAGCAGGACACCGGTAAGAGAGGCCCTCATACAGCTTTCATCAGAGGGGTTGCTTGACAATGTTCCAAGAAAAGGGTTCGTCATAAAAAGCCTTACAAAACAAGAGGCGGAAGAAACATATTTCATCATCGGTGCATTGGATGGTCTGGCTGCTTCACTGGCGGTTCCGCTTTTAACGGAGAAGGACATAAAAGAGATGGAATTTTATATCCAAAGTATTGATCTTGCCATTAATACAGAGAATTACCGGATGTATGATAAGATGCAGCAAGCTTTTCATGGTGTCTATTTAAAAATCTGCCCGAACAAGAGCCTAGTTGATCTTTTGCTGCAATTAGAAAAGAAGTTTTTAATAAATTTAGGTGAAATTGGTCCAAAGGATCAACTGAAGGAAAGATTATCGCAAATAAATAATGAGCATAGAACGATGATGGAACTTTTTAAAAGCAAGGATTCTGTTGAATTAGCCAGTTTCATGAAAGACGTACATTGGAATATTCATAAGGTGGAGAACCTGCAGCTCTAGAATATAAACTAATGTTAAGGAAAACGATTTTGTCCAACAGCGACAAAGTCGTTTTTTTATTGACAGTCAAATATAAAGTATATAATATAATATATACAGGTAATTAAATATTTCGATAAAAGAGACTGAATATTTGTGATTATTTTTTAGCCTTTTTTAGTAATCCTTAGTTTGTACTTGAATAATGTAAAATCTAAGTTAAGGTACGACCATGGATTGCTAGACTTTTGCAAAAGTGAAAGCGTTTTAAGATAAATTGCAAAAGATCATCATAAATCTAAGGGGAGAATGGAATATGGAAAAGAAAAATCTAGACTTGGCAATTCAACTTCGTCATGAACTTCATGCTCATCCGGAATTATCAAACCATGAAGTATGGACAAAGCAGCATTTAATTGATTTTCTCAAAGAAAACACGAAGCTTGAAATTGTAGATAGAGGCCGTTGGTTTTATGCCATCTATCATTCTAACGTGGGTAAAAGAAATGTAGCATTCCGTGCGGATTTTGATGCACTTCCAATCGAGGAAACAATTGAACTTCCATATGGTTCTAAGTTTCCAGGGGTTTCACATAAATGTGGTCATGACGGACACTCTGCAACTTTGGCGGGTTTTGCCCTTGAAATTGATCAGTTAGGTTCCGACAACAATATCTTTTTCCTATTTCAGCATGCAGAAGAAACAGGAGACGGTGCTGCCGAGTGTGCTGTTTTCATAAAGGAAAATAACATTGATGAGATTTTTGCTTGGCATAATATGAGCGGCTTTAAACATAATACCGTTTTCGTTATTGATGGGACCGCACACTGTGCATCTAAAGGTATGACGATCCAAATGGAGGGTGTTCCATCTCATGCCAGCGAACCGGAAAAGGGAATCAATCCGTCCTTCGCTATTGCGAAGATAATTGATGCGATCCCTGGATTTGTTGACCCCGAAATCAATAAAGGAATTGTTCTCTGTACTGTTGTTCAGGTAGATATTGGTGCAAAAGCCTTTGGTGTTAATGCCAGCAAGGGTTCGCTTCGAATGACGATTCGTGCACTCTATGAAGAAGAATTGGATAGACTACAAAAGAATTTGGAAGATATTGCGAAGGCCGAAGCAGGGAAGTATGGTCTGAAGGTTCGCTTCGAATATCAGGATGAATTCCCAGAAACGGCAAACTACAAAGAAAGCTCTGACAAAATTCGTCAGGTCTGCAAAGAAAAAGGGATTCCAATGAAAGAGCTAACTGAAGCGTTCCGTGGTTCTGAAGATTTTGGCCATTATACAAAATTAACAAAAGGTTCTTACTGTTATATTGGAAACGGAGAAAACTATCCGAATCTGCATAGCTATGAATATAACTTTCGAGACGATCTCATTGAAACAGGAGTGGAATTGTTCAAAGGACTTGCTGAACAGTAAAGGAAAGTTAAATTGGATAGTTTGTAATAATTAGGAAGTTAGCATGAAGAATCTTCATGCTAACTTTTTTAATGTCATAAAAAAGAGAAGAATCCTTATCCTTAAATTCAGGTCTAAAAGTTTTAAATTTGAATATAAATCATATCAACGAAACTAGTAGACGATTTAAAAAAACTTGGACAACCTTTTACAATAAATAGAATATAGATTCGGAGATTACACTCCTTTTAGATAGATTAAAAGAATAACAAAGTAAAAGGTAACTAAATTTGGGAGGGGATTCAATGAAAAAAGTGCTGAAATCGATTGCTGTTTGTGGTGCCATAACACTGGCACTTGCAGGGTGTGGGAAAGCTTCAACCACGACGAACAATTCAAATGGTGATTCAAAAGAAAGAACACTAGTATTTGCGACAAGTGCGGACGGCGGGGCTTTTGCACACAAAGAGAATGGAAAATTTGCGGGCTTTGACATCGAGGTGGTAGAAGCGATTGCAAAAAAAGAAAGATATAAGATCCAGTGGAAGGATATGAAATTCGATGGAATCATTCCATCCTTAAAGACGAATCAGGTGGATGGGGCTGCTGCAGCCATTACGATTAAAGAAGAGCGCAAGGCGGTAACCAATTTCACCGATCCTTATTTTGATAGTGGTCTGGTGCTCGTAGTAAAAGAGGGAAGTAATATAAACGGTCCCGCTGACTTAAAGGGAAAAAGCATTGTTGCTAAAAATGGAACTTCCGGATTGGAAAAGGCAAAAGAATTAGCGAAGCAATATGGGGCAAGGGTGAAAATTTTAGAGGATGAGCCGACTCTCTACTTAGATGTTCAAAATGGACAATCCGATGCGTTAGTTAACGACTATCCATTTGTAACCGACAAAATGAAATCCGGTACAGCGAAAGGCCTAAAAAGAGTTGGGGAGCGCTTAACCGGGGAACAATATGGGATCGCTATCGCAAAGGATGAGGAAAAGGTTTTAGAGGATTTCAATAAAGGGTTAAAAGAAATAAAAGACGATGGCGAATACGATGCATTGCATAAGAAGTACTTTGGCGAATAAGTGTTTTCATTCTGCAGGAAATACAACATAGATATGAGATGAACAAAAAGGCGCATGAGATGAATGCGCCTTTTTTCAAACATAGAAGAAAGAGGGGTTACGATGAGAGGAATTGAAATGGTATGGCAGGACTTCCCTAACCTTTTAGTAGGAGCGGGAAAGACTCTTGAAATTGTCTGTATTTCATTACTTTTTGCGACAATCATCGGTTTAATCTTTGGGATGTTTCGGATAAGTTCCAATCGAATCTTACAAAGCATCACCCGAGTGTATGTAAGTATCATTCGTGGTACACCCTTATATGTTCAAATTATTTTCGTCTATTTTGCCATCATGCCCATGATTGTCCCCGGGGGCCTATCTCCGATGGTTGTTGGAGCGATGACGATTTCCATCAATGCAGGCGCCTACCTTGCCGAAGTATTTCGTGCTGGTATTGCATCAATTGATAAAGGACAAGAGGAAGCGAGCAGCGCTCTTGGGTTCACAAAACGGCAAACATTTTTTTATGTTATTTTACCGCAAGCAGTAAAACGAATGACTCCAGCCTTTATGAACCAGTTTAGTATAAGTTTAAAAGATACCTCTCTTTTAGCCGTTATCGGAGTAGTTGAACTGACGTACAGTGCCCAAATTGGCTATGCGCAAAACTATGAGATATTCGCCTATCTTTTTACGATTGGATTAATGTACTGGGTATTATACACCTCGATTAACTGGTTAACTGAGCTTGTGGAAAGGAAGGTGTCGAATTAATGCTGGAAATGAAAAAGATACATAAAACCTTCAGCTCCAATGATGTCTTAAAAGGTATTGATTTATTTATTCCTAAAGGACAAGTTGTTTGTTTAATCGGTGCGTCTGGTTCGGGAAAATCAACGCTTCTGCGTTGTATCAATCAGCTCGAAGTTCCATCAAGTGGAGAGGTTTATTTTGAAGGAACCTGCGTAACAGAAAAAGGGCATGACATTACGGTTACGAGGCAGAAAATGGGGATGGTTTTTCAGCAGTTTAATTTATTTCCTCATAAAACGGTTTTAGAGAATATTACGCTGGCACCCATTAAAATTAAAAAAATGACCAAAGCTGAAGCAGAAAAGATTGCCATGAATTATCTAAAGAAAGTAGATTTGACTGAAAAAGCAAGTGAATATCCGAAAAGTTTATCAGGCGGACAGCAGCAGCGGGTGGCTATTGCACGAGCCCTTTCAATGAATCCGAAGGTGATGTTGTTTGATGAACCAACTAGCGCTCTAGATCCGGAAACAGTTGGAGAAGTATTACAGGTTATGCGTACCCTGGCTAATGAGGGTATGACGATGATTATTGTCACACATGAAATGGGATTCGCAAGAGAAGTTGCTGATCGAATTTTATTTTTAGATCAAGGTGTGATTGTTGAAGATGGACCACCTAAAGAGATATTTGGAGGAGCAAAAAGTGAGCGGCTTCGTTCATTTCTAGATAAGGTCCTTTAAGGATGTATTTGTAGCTTCCCCCTTCCTTATTCGAAATAAAGAAGAGAAAGAGTGAAAAAAATGAAAAAACCAATCATTGGCATTACAACATCTTATGTTAAGTATAATGACAACATGGAAGGTGTGTATATTCATCACGATTACCACCGAGCTGTGGAACGAGCCGGCGGTATCCCGATACTTCTTCCAGTTGTTAAAGATGAAGAGGCCATTAAACAATATGTTACGCTTTGCGACGGGATCATTTTTAGCGGCGGTGAAGATGTTGATCCACAATTTTATAGGAAGCCTCCACATGTAAAAATAGGTTTTTTTCGAAGCGAGAGGGACGAATTCGAGATAAAGTTATTTGACTATTTTTCAAAAACAAAAAAGCCAATATTTGGGATTTGCAGGGGAATACAACTAATCAATGTTGCCTGTGGCGGAACACTTATACAAGATATTCCTTCTTTAATAGAAAAAGAAGTCCATCTTCATGAGCAGACCATTCCCCGACCTCTGCCATTCCACCATATAAAACTGGAGAAAAATAGCTTGATTAATGGGATTTGGGGACATCAAGATACACTAGTAAATTCTCTTCATCATCAAGCGATAGAGGAATTAGGAAAAGGCCTTGTCATTACAGCGCTAGCTGATGACGGAATTATTGAGGCGGTCGAAGGAAAGGATTATCCATATTTGGTCGCCGTTCAATGGCATCCTGAATCGATGTCAGAAAAACATCCGGAGATGCAGGAATTATTTAATCGATTAGTAGAAGTAAGCAAATACCATTTCAATAATGGTTTAGAGACCGTTGGGTAATTGGCTTGTCAGTATTAAATGATCATTTCAATACATACAATCTTCTTAATTAAGGATTAGATTTTTAGATATTAAGGAGATGGAGAGATGAACTTCGAGATGCAAAAAGCGTTAATGTTAGCGGAAAATATCAATGATTTTATAAAATTCGTTCAAAAAAATTATGAAAACAAAGATAAAAGCCGTGTGGAGAAAGATAAAATCTATCAAATTAAACTGCTGATTGAGGATTTTAAGTTTCAAATCATTGCAGATGAGTTGATCAGAATCAATCAGTTTTCTTGGGATGAAAAATATACGCTCTATCTTGTTGATGGATTTAATAAAGGAATCAGCATTATTGATGAATATGTAAAAAATAATTATCATGAGTTATTCATTTTTACAGCGAGACTTTATACATTAAAGAATCTCAGTCTGCCATTAGAAGAGTTAAAAAACAATTGACCTCTAAAAAGGGGTCTTTTTGTGCGACGGGCAGTCGCATGGAGTGTTGATCTAGTCGACACTCTTCTTTTCATTATCTGACAGAGACGTCATCTCGGTGAAACGACTGGTTGATGATGATGATACTGAATCCCAGATGGTGAAAGTCCATCTCCGAGGAGACTGACCTAGCTCGGGAAGCTTAATCTAGGGCAATACCGTGAGGTATTGTCTGAAGGAGATGCGGTAAGTCGAGAGACCCGTAGGCAACTAGATAGACCCTAATGCAATAAGTGTGAAGCACGGCGGCGGGATAAGTTGGCGACTCTTCGAAAAGTGAGGAAGCCCGCTAAAGGGGCATTTTCTTTAGAAGTCAGAGCGAGAAAATGTGACTTATAACGTGGTGGTGCAGGGTATGTCTAGAAGGGAAATGCGATAACCCCGTGAGGTCTCCACCTTACCAAACAGGCAGGGTTCTAGTCTATAAGGGTAATCCGAAATGACGAGGAACGGGTGGAGAAGTCAGACGTTCTCATAGTACGGAAGTAATTCGATGACCATAACATCGAGTGAACGGAAGGGGAACGACCTATGGCTCCAAGCCATTAACTAGGTGTAATGTAAACAATCATGTTACTGCGGTAAAACCGTTTGAATGTACATCAAGGAAAGGCGTGGAATACGCAATGAATCAAGAGTGGAAGTTTAAATTACACAGTGTATATGGGCAGATATTGTTTGACCGAAAATTAACCCAAAGCTTCGAACAAGTTAAAGCAAACAAAGGGGCAGGAGGAATCGACGGAGAAACAATTGAAAGTTATGATGCCAAATTACAAGAAAACATCATGGAACTTCTAAACAAATTGAGAGCAAAGACTTACCAAGCTCAACCAGTCAGAAGAGTATACATACCAAAGAAGAATGGAAAGAAACGTCCTTTAGGTATTCCAACTATCGGGGACCGCATAGTTCAACAAAGTATTGTAAATGTACTACAGCCAAAATTTGAAGATTTGTTGTTTCATAACTGGTCGGTTGGATACAGACCGAATCGAGGGGTACAAAGAGCCCTGCAAATAATCCTCTGGAATATTGAACAAGGATATAACCATATTTACGATTGTGATATAAAAGGTTTCTTTGACAATATACCCCATAATAAACTGATTGGGGTTTTAAAGAAATATGTGTCAGACCGTACGGTCCTGAGTTTGGTTGAACAATGGTTAAAGGCTGGGCACATGGAAGAGGGGAAACTTATCCATTCTGACTATGGCACACCTCAAGGCGGCGTCATCTCACCACTACTTGCAAATGTATACCTTAATGAACTTGACTGGGAGTGGGACTTGAATGGTATTCGATTTGTCAGATATGCAGATGATTTCTTGTTATTTGCTAAATCAAACGAAGAAATCAAGAAGGCGGCTACCTTAACTAAGAATAAGTTAGCTGAGTTGGGACTGGAAATCTCTAAAGAGAAGACCAGAGTTTGTCAACTTTGATAAGGACGACTTTGACTTTTTAGGGTTCACATTCCATCATTGGACAAAGAGAAGGAAAGATAATAAACCCTTCTTTAATGTTACACCAAAGGAAGAATCCATCAGGGATTTTCGATTGAAAATCAAGGAAAAGACTAGGAAATCCCTAACTCTTAGCAAAGAAGAATGGATAAATCGGGTAAATCCTATTATTAGAGGTAAGGTAAATTACTATGTGACTATTATCAAAGCGGTAAAAGCAAACGAAGAATACGGACAAAAGAGTCACTGTAGAACTCGATGGATAAGGAAAATTCTTGAGCGAATTGATGGATATATAAGAAAAAGACTGCGTGTTGCGTTAATCCATAAGCACCCAACCCAAAGAAAAGGTATGAGAATGAATACCCTTTGGAATAACGAATTCTTTTTAAAGATTAAACTAATCCCATCCTATTGGCTTTATCTAAATAAAGTCTACGGATACACTATAGAACAATACCTAAGCGATATGAGTAAATCTGCAAAAAGAAGATTCCAATACAAAGTCAAAAGAGCAAAAGAAAAAGGTGAGGAATATTTTACCCCTCATCGCTTACAAAAGATGCAAAATGCCTGGAATGCATCCTCTTGATAAACATTGTAACATTTGGTAAGCCGTATGCCTTAATAGGGCACGTACGGTTTGATAAGGGGGAAGCCTCGAGAGAGGTTTCCCTACTTTCTTATTAGGAAAGGATTTTTAAATGTATTGACAAATGCTAATGATGTAATTATTATAATTACATGTAATTAATTTAGTTACAATAGAATTGTAATTATGGGAGGAATGTAAAATGAAAATTGGAATCATTGGTGCAAGTGGTAAAGCAGGTAATTTTATTTTGAAAGAAGCAGTTAGTCGGGGACATGAAGTAACTGCGATTGTAAGAGAGGTGTCAAAACTTAAAGATAAAAGCATTGCGGTAATTGAAAAAAATATATTTGACCTCACATCTGATGATGTTAAAAAGTTTGACGTATTGGTCAATGCATTCGGTGCTCCTCTTGGTGAAGAGCAGGCACACGTGGATGCAGGACATTCTTTAATTGAGGCACTAAAAGGAACAAATACAAGAGCAATCATTGTTGGTGGAGCTGGAAGTCTTTATGTAGATGAGAATAAAACCGTTAAGGTAATGGATACACCTGATTTTCCAGATATATTTTTCCCAACTGCAAAAGGGCAAGGAAGAAACTTGCAAGAATTACAAGAAACATCTACTATTACATGGACATTTATCAGTCCGTCTGCGGTATTTGATGCGGAAGGAAAAAGAACTGGATCTTATCAGTCAGGAAAAGATCATCTTCTTGTTAATTCAAAAGGTGAAAGTTATATCAGTTATGCAGACTATGCTATTGCTGTATTGGATGAAAGTGAAAATCCACAACATATAAATGAACGTTTCACTGTTGTCGGTGAAGTAGAATAAATTTTCTAACCAATTAAATATACAAAGTACCATTAGTGTTTGCGCTAATGGTACTTTACTATTTAGGAATATGTAATAAGGTATAAGTCAAAACGCCTGGTTAATAACAGTTTATATATTTTTAATATTGATTAAGACTCAAAAATCATCTGGACATCCAAATCATTTTGAAAAAATCATATTTAACGTGTTCAGTAATGGAGATTATGATGAATACTCAAATGTGTTTACCCAATGAAGTTCCATTAAAAAACCCGACCACTATAATTTGTTCCCTATTTTAAGTATAATATTTTTATAATTAAAAGAATTACATGAAAACAAGGATAAGGTAGGTGACTGTGATTGTCTATAAGTAGTCGATTTGCAGTTGGAATTCATATATTAACGCTTATTGAAATTAATAAAGAGGGAATCAGTTCATCAGAATTTCTAGCTGGAAGTGTAAATACAAACCCAGTCGTGATAAGGAAAATTATGGGGATGCTTAAAAAAGCCGGGTTAGTCGAAGTACATCCTGGTATTGCGGGAGCGAAACTAGCCAGGGATTTATCTGATATTACTTTACTTGATGTATATAAGGCAGTGAATGTTGTACAAGAGAATGAATTGTTTAGTGTCCATGAAGAACCCAATCCCGCTTGCCTGGTGGGAAGGAATATCCAAGATGCAATTGGCCCGTTATTTACCTCTGCTCAAGTAGCTATGGAGAAAACCTTGGAAAATGTGACTCTTGAAGATGTTGTGAAGGATATTGTTAATAAAGAAA
This sequence comes from Bacillus salipaludis, assembly GCF_030938565.1. Taxonomy (GTDB): domain Bacteria; phylum Bacillota; class Bacilli; order Bacillales; family Cytobacillaceae; genus Neobacillus; species Neobacillus salipaludis_A. The sequence continues at coordinate 2,510,832 of NZ_JAVGVR010000001.1, forward strand.
AATTAAAGGACTAAGCAGATGATTAATGTATCTGCTTTTTTTAATTTACACATTGAAAAACTCACTTAATCTGTCCTCCATTAAAAATCCACTTTATGGTCAAATAAAATATTAAGTCATAAAATCAGCCCATTTTCAAAAGATAATAGTTAGGATGCACTATGACATGAGGTGTTTTGAAATGGGCAAAATTTGGCACATCTATCGATCAGATTGGAAAAATATATTCAGGGTTCCTTCCGTTGCTTTGTTGGTAGTAGGACTTATGATACTGCCTTCTATGTATGCATGGTTTAATATCAAGTCGATGTGGGATCCGTATGGGAATACATCTGGAATACAAGTTGCCGTTGCGAATGAGGATGAAGGTGCTAGAATCAGTGGAAAAAATATTAATGTAGGAAATGAAACAGTAAAGAATTTAAAAAAGAATCATAAACTGGGCTGGGTGTTTGTGAGGACTAATGAAGCCAAAAGGGGAGTGGAGGAGGGAGACTACTATGCCTATCTTATCATTCCAAAGGAATTTTCTAAAAAAATAACTAGCATTATATCCGCGAATCCTGAAAAACCGGAAATTATTTTTGGGGTAAATGAAAAAATCAATGCCGTTGCACCAAAAATTGCTAGCTCAGGTGCATCAAGTGTGACAGCTCAAATTAGCCAGGCTTTTATTAAAACCGTTGGAGATGCGATTTTTTCAGGATTTTATAAGGCTGGAGTGGAACTAGAAAAAGATTTACCGTCGATTCTAGATGTAGAAAAACAAGTTTTTGCACTAGAGAAGGCACTTCCGGTCATCGATCAGATGGGGAAAAAAGCAATTGAACTCGAGGGTAAACTTCCTGAGATTCACAGGAAAGGTCAACAAATTATTGAATTGGAGCAAAGAATACCAGAGCTAGAACGGGCAGGTGCAAGTATTTTAAAAGTTAAAGATAATTTACAGCTTGTAAAGGATGCAGGCGATAAGGTGCTCGCCCTCCAAGGAAAGCTTTCGGAAATACAAAGAACATCTTTAATTGTAGCAGATGTAGTAGCAAATCTTACTGAGATCGAAACAAAAATTAAGGATGCGATGGAACAAGCGAAGGCTGCAAACGAGGCAGATACCAAGGGTAATCAGGAACAGTTGAACCAGGTTTATGATGAACTAGTAAAAATCCAACATGACGTCCAAGCTACCAGAGTTGATTTACAACAAAAAGTAGATAAAGTAGTAGGGGGAATTAACACAGCTTCGGCATTTGTAAAAAATGAGTTACCAACAATTGAACAAAAAATCGATAAAGCTGCCGATTTTGTCCGGAATGATTTGCCAGGACTAGAAGAGGATATTCGAAAAGCAGCGGATCTTGTCAGGACCAAGCTTCCGGAAGTTGAAAGGGTGATTCACAAAGCAGCGGATTTGGCCAGAAATGATTTACCTGGATTTGAAGAAAAAGTTAGAACAGCTGCAGATAGAATTAGACAGTTTAAAAATAGTGCCAATATTTACGATTTGATACAATTTTTAAAGCATGACCCGACGAAGGAGAGCAATTTTTTGTCCAATCCAGTTCTGTTAAAAACAAAGCGGATTTTTCCTATCCCCAATTACGGTTCTGCGATGTCTCCATTTTATACGATGCTTGCTTTGTGGGTAGGAGCTACGCTCCTTGTGGCTTCATTAAGAGTAGACGTAGAAAATCTGGATAATCGCTATAGGGACTATCAGCTTTATCTTGCTAGACTATTAACTTTTCTAACAATCGGTATATTTCAAGCAGCAATTGTTTCTTTTGGAGATTTGTTTATCATTCATACCTATGTGGTGGATAAAGGATGGTTTGTGTTGTTCAGTATCTTCATAAGCATGGTGTTTATCGTTATTACCTACACATTGTGTTCAGTGTTTGGCAATATCGGGAAAGGATTAGCCATTATTCTTTTGGTCCTGCAAATTTCCAGTTCTGGCGCAACATTTCCCGTAAGTGTGACATCAACCTTTTTCCAAAAGCTAAATCCTTTCATGCCTTTCACGTACGGTGTTAGCATGCTGCGGGAAACAGTCGGTGGAATGATAAATAAGATTGTTGTCAAAGACTTTTTTGCCCTACTTGTTTTTGTAGGTATTAGTTTTCTGATTGCGTTTGTCTTAAAGAAACCATTAGGAACTCGAATCCAGAAAACAGCTGAAAAAGCGAAAGCTACTAAACTGGTTCCTTGATTGTACTATTTGAATTACATGTAGATTTATGGGAAGCCAGAGGCAAGCACGATTAAAATTTGAATTTAACTGAGCCTGCCTCTAGATACATTTCACACCATTTGTGTGCTTGGTTGTTTTTTTATATATCGGTATAAATTTACAGCCAAATGAAGGTTAAGTACCTGTTTACTGTCCGTTAAATCCATCGATAGAATTTCTTCAATCCTTTTTAAACGATAGCTTAAAGTATTGATGTGGACATGTAAGGTATCTGCCGTCCTTTTCACATTTTGGTTTCCCTCTAGATAGATATAAAGGGTTTTGAGAAGGTCTCCTTTTCGAGAGTTTTCATAGTCAATGAGGGGACCAAGCACCTCATGGATAAACTCCATCACTTCTTCTTCGGGATTTTGCAGTATAAACCTTTGAATCCCAAGATCTGAATAACTAAGAATTGAATTTTCCCAGTGAAAATGGCGAATAAAGTTCAAACAATTCTCAGCTTCTTTGAGAGATTTGTGGACATTCTGCAGCCCTTGTTTGACTCTGCCTATTCCAAAAGCGACCTCAACCTCCCAATTTCTCGACATTATTTCCTGTTGAATCCACTTTATCTTTTCCTTTACCCGCGAAACAATGAAAGAATTGGCAGTATTAGAATGATCGGAAAGAAGCACTACGATTTGATGATGATATGTTACTGTCATACCCTTTGTATAAGGTCCCAGAAAAGCCTGGTTCGTAAGTTGAATCATTTTTCTAATTATGCCTTCTTTAGGCTGATTCTTCTGGTTAGAATCCATTGAAAATTCAATAATAGTTGCAATGTAGTTATCTCCTGGATTTAGGTCCAGGCTTTTTGCTCTTTGTAAAAGCGCCTCGTCCATTTGCTCAGTAAAGAGCATTGTCACAAATTCGTCTTTTAAACGCTGTTGGGTCTCGAATACGGTCTGCTCTTTAAATACTTGTAAGGAAAGAACCGTGCAGGCATGTTCAAGAGCGGCCAAATCCATTTCGTCCAATTTTTTCGTTGAAAGAATCATTAATAAACCAAGGAAATTCGGTTTCGAGCCAAGTGGTAAGCTGACCAACTGATATGGGACACCGACCACTTCAACTTCCTTAACGGAAAGAGAATTTTCAGTTGATTTCATCAATATAGCAGCTTGATGCTTAACATACATTAGAATCTCGGTGGAAAGAACGGGATCATAGGAAGAGGTTATTTGGTCTCCTAACTCATCGAAAAGAAACGTGTTTTGTCCAATCCACCGGTGTATGTATTGTAATATAGAATGAAGGTCCTCTCCTTGAAGAACAAGATTCGCTAGGGTTCTATGCGTTTCAATAGAATACGAAAGGTTTTTGACAGTCTGCTCTTTTTCCTTGTAGAGACTGGATCTTTCTAATGCAACAGCCGCTTGATGGCAGATTGCTTCTAATAGATGAAGGTCTTCCGGCTTAAAGTTTAAAGACTGTTGGAAAGAATCTAAAGTAAACACCCCAATGCATTCACCCTTCAAAAAAATCGGGGCAGAAATAACCGTTGAAAAATGGAAACTTTCAGGTATCGATCTGCTTAATAAACCTGAATTTTTAAAAGATAATGTTGCTAAGGCTGTTTTAATTTCATTCTCGTTTTTATAAATAACCGATTTTCTTTTTTCAAATGTTATCCCAGTCATGGATTCTCCAGGTTGAAGACGGATTTGTCGGAAAATTTTAGGGTAAAAAACACCTTGTGCGGATTGAGCAATTAAGCAATCTTGTTTTTTATTATATAACCATAATGAGCCGCCTTCCGCAGCTTCAACCACTGAAATGGTTTCACGCATAATTAATTCAATAATGGTTTCAATATCGAATGAGGTATTGAGGACATTCGAAATATGTATTAAGGACTGAAGCTGGCGATGTGTTAATGTATCTTCCATTTTGGTCCTCCTGAAAAGATTAGTGTGTTTATTACTAAAATCAAAAATTGCTAATTCCGTAGAAACCAATGCTTAGTCTAACAATCTGCTAAAAAAATATCTCTATAGTAAAATTATAGAAGTAAATTGAAAGCGTTTCAATTCTTGTTTTTGTATAAAACCCACAAATTTTATCGAATCATTTTCATGAAGATTGACATAGTATTCTGAATTTTTTGCGTTATAATTATTAGAAGATTAAGAAATATGTTAATGGTATTCATCAAGAAACCTTTTTCAAAAGGTTGCATCAAGATTTGGTTACTCTATTCAAAAAAATGAGAGGCTGGATGCGAAGATGAATTTTGACTTAACAGAAGAACAGGCGATGATACGAAAACTAATTCGTGATTTTGCAGAGGCGGAAGTAGCGCCAGGTGCAGATGAAAGAGACCGGACCGGAGAATTTCCAAAGGAAATTTTCAATAAGTTAGCCAAGTTAGGAATCATGGGGCTGCCTTTTCCTGAACAATATGGCGGCGGTGGTGCAGATACCGTTAGTTTTGCCATAGCAGTAGAAGAATTAAGCCGTGTATGCGCGTCAACGGGAATTACATATTCTGCCCATATATCCTTAGGAGGGGCACCAATCCATTTATTTGGAACACATGAACAAAAGGAAAAGTACTTAACACCACTTTGTACGGGAGAATATTTGGGTGCTTTTGGACTGACAGAGCCGAATGCAGGGTCTGATGCCGGGGGAACGCAAACAACGGCAATGTTAGAGGGGGATCAGTGGACAATTAACGGCTCCAAATGTTTTATTACGAATGCAAGCTTTGCTAAAAATCTTGCGATTACAGCCGTAACCGACCGCTCAAAAGGTACCAATGGAATTAGCGCTTTTATTGTATCGACAGAAGCTCCAGGATTTAGGGTCATTAACAATTATGAAAAGATGGGCCTACACGCGTCGAATACAACAGAACTAATCCTTGAAAATGTAAGCGCATCCAAGGAGAATCTTTTAGGTGTGGAAGGCAATGGTTTCAAGCAGTTTTTAGCTACACTTGATGGCGGAAGGATTGGCATTGGCGCAATGGCTGTTGGGATTGCTCAAGGCGCCTATGAGAAAGCCCTTCAATACGCAAAAGAAAGAAAACAATTTGGTCAAAGCATATCGAAGTTTCAAGCAATTCAATTCAAACTGGCTGACATGGCAATGAATATTGAATTAGCTCGGAATATGGTTTATAAAGCCGCTTGGCTAAAGGATCAAGGCAAGAAATTTAAAAAGGAAGCTGCTATGGCGAAATTATTTGCTTCAGAAATCTGCATGCGGGTTTGTGATCAAGCGGTCCAAATCCATGGCGGATATGGGTATATGAAGGAATATCAGGTGGAACGTTTTTTCCGGGACGCAAAGCTTCTAGAAATTGGGGAAGGAACCTCCGAAGTACAAAGAATGGTTATTGCACGTGAAATTGGCTGCTAAAGGATTTATATAGCAAGCTGTGTTGAAGGACCATGTTGATTATTGGAGCGGAAATCAACAGGATGAAAAAATAGATAAGGGAGCAATTTTACATGGATGTCAGTGGAATTTTACAAGTAGTTTCAAATAGTAAACTCGTTTATCCAGATGTAGAAAAAGTGCGTTCAACCTCTATTGGAAGCAGCGAAGCTTTTCAAGAACTTCTTAAACAATCTCAAGAAGATCCTGTTGCCTTTTGGGATCGTGCAGCCCGTGAACTTGTTTGGTATGAACCGTGGAATGAAACCATTAGTGGGCAACTTCCTGATTTTAGCTTTTTTGTCGGCGGTATTAGTAACCCGAGTGTAAATTTACTTGATCGACATATAGAAAATGGGGCAGGAAACCGGACCGCTCTCATTTGGGAAGGCGAAAACGGGGACACCAGATTTTACACTTATAGTATGCTTCTTGCTGAAGTAAATCGATTTGCCAATGTTCTTAAATCATTTGGTGTAAAAAAAGGTGATTGCGTAGCTATTTATCTTCCAAATCTAGCCGAAGCCTTTATTGCCGTTTTAGCTTGTTTTCGTATTGGTGCGATTTATAATACGATTTTCTCAGGTTATTCCGAAAAATCATTAACAGACCGGCTCATCAGTTTTGAACCAAAAGTATTGGTCACTGCAGATGCAACGGAAAGACGGGGAAAAGTCATTCGTTTAAAAGAAAAAGTCGATAATGTAGTGCCATCTATTTCTTCGATTGAGGCAGTCATTGTTGTAAATCGATTAGGTTCAGAGGTTCAAATGAAAGAAGGCCGGGATTACTGGTGGCATGAAGAGACAAAAGCGGCAAGTATCTTATGTGAGCCTGAAAGAATTGAAGCGAATGAGAGCGGTATTGTGTTCTATACGAGTGGTACGACCGGTAAACCGAAAGGTGTTGTGCATTCCGGTATGGCATTTGTCACTCAAAATTATACCTATGCTAAGTATCATATGGATCACCGTAATGACGATGTTTTCTGGTGTACCGCGGATATCGGCTGGTTAACGATGCATATTTGGGGAATTGCAGGTGCTTTAGCGAATGGTGTAACAACTGTTGTCTATGAAGGTGCAGTTGATTATCCAACAAAGGACCGTTTTTATCAAATTATTGAAAAATACCGGGTGAATAAGTTGTTTACTGCCCCAACAGCATTAAGAATGTTAAAAAGTATGGGAGAAAAGGCATTAGAAAAATTTGATTTATCCTGTCTCGATGTCATATCTCTAGTTGGTGAACCTTTCGATCCCGAAACATGGCACTGGACATATGAAGTTTTAGGAAAGAAAAAGATCTATATCAATAATACTTGGGGCCAAACGGAAACAGCCGGATGTCCGATCGCTGGGGCAGCCTGGCTAACGCCAATGAAACCGGGATCCTCAGGCACTCAATTTTTAGGAGCAGTTTTAGATGTTGTGGATGAAGAAGGAAATCCAGTGGGACCTTGTAAGTTAGGAAATCTTGTAATCACAAAACCATTTCCTATGCTGTGCCGGACACTTTGGAAAGAACCGGAGCGTTATTACGGTTCCTATTTTAGCCAGGTAGAAGGCAATTATTATGCCAGCGATCTTGCATTAATCGATGATGATGGCCATATATGGGTAGTTGGCCGTTCAGATGATGCCTTTAATGTAGCCGGACACCGTTTAAGTACAATGGAGATGGAAAGCGCGGTCCTAGAATGTCAGGGTGTCGCTGAAACCGCCATTATTGGAATTCCTGATGAAATAAAAGGAGAAGTTCCACTCGTATTTGTCCGTCTGGCTGATGGCTTCAATGGAACAGCTGAATTAAAACAACAAATAAATGATCAGATCATAAAACAAATTGGTAAAATTGCTGCTCCAAAATCAATTGTTTTTACAGATATGCTGCCAAAAACAGTAAGCGGAAAAATTATGCGCCGCTTATTAAAGGAGATTGTTGTATCAGGTAGTGTTCATGGTGATATTACAGGACTAGAAGATCCGGCGTCCGTTACTCAAATACAAAAAATAGTTGCTGAAAAATCGACAGTCAAATAGTCATAAATTAGAACCAGTCATTTTCCATGTAAATGATCGGTAATGACTGGTTCCAATATTCTAGATTGGTAGTTAAAGATAGTCGTATAGAATATTGCAAAATGAATGATTAGTTTTTACATATCTCCTTAATGATATTAGAAAGGGTGGAAAGGTATGTTCAAAAAAGTATTAATTGCCAACCGCGGTGAAATTGCCAGACGTGTGATCCGAACGTGTAAAGCATTGGGAATACAAACGGTTGCGGTTTATTCCGAAGCGGATAAGGACGCTCTTCATGTGACGGCAGCGGACGAAGCTTATTTACTTGGTCCAGCAAAGGTCTCCGAAAGTTATCTTAATATCGATAAAATTATTGAAATCGCACATACGTCAGGCGCAGAGGGCATTCACCCTGGATACGGACTGCTTTCAGAGAATGCTGAATTTGCCCGCAGGTGTGAGGAGGAAGGTCTTGTTTTTATTGGACCGTCTCCAGAGGTTATCTCCAAAATGGGCAGTAAAATTGAAGCTAGAAAGCTAATGGAGCTGGCGGGAGTTCCAGTTGTTCCAGGAATTACATCGCCCTTAGCCGATGTCGAAGAAGCGGTGGAAACGGCAAAGAGAATCGGATATCCGGTGATGTTAAAGGCTTCAGCAGGCGGCGGAGGCATTGGTATGCAGATCGTCCGAGGCGAGGATGAAATTAGAAAAGCATTTGAGGGAAATCAGAAACGTGCCGTTAGTTTCTTTGGTAACGGAGAAATGTTTATTGAAAAATATGTGGAAAATCCTAGGCATATTGAAATTCAAATTCTTGCTGATGGAGAGGGAAACACTGTTTATTTATGGGAACGAGAATGTTCCATTCAACGGCGTCATCAGAAAGTCGTCGAAGAAGCACCATCCCCATTTTTAGATGAAGAGACTCGCAGTAAGATGGGGGAAGCAGCTGTAAAGGCGGCCAAATCGATTGGTTATAAAAATGCCGGCACGATTGAATTTTTAGTGGATGAGAATAAAAACTTTTACTTTTTAGAAGTAAATACAAGGCTGCAGGTGGAACATCCCGTGACGGAAGAAATAACGGGAATAGATTTAGTTGCTGAGCAGCTTCAAATTGCATGGGGAGACACATTACGCTTTAAACAATCGGAGATCAAGCGTAATGGGCATGCGATTGAGGTCCGAATCTATGCGGAAGATCCAAAAACCTTCTTCCCATCTCCAGGGAAAATTACCAAATTTGTGTTACCGGAAGGTCTTGGCATCCGTCATGAATTGGGTGTGAGCGAGCAGTCGGTCGTGACCCCATTTTATGATCCTATGATTGCCAAACTTGTTGTGAAGGGAACGGATCGCAATGAGGCGATTGAAATCTTAAAGGATGCTCTATCCCACTATGTGGTGGAAGGGATTAAAACCAATATCCCGATGCTTCAAAAAGTAGTGGAGCACGATTCCTTCGTTTCCGGTGATACGACCACAAATTTTGTTGAAAAGTATCTGCAAGAAAATAAAAAAACAGTCACGAAATAACACAGGGAGGGTTAATTAATGAATAAAATTGTTGCAGTGATGGCAGGAAATGTATGGAAGGTATTAGTTCAACCGGGTGATAAGGTTGAGGAAGGGCAGGATGTGATCATTTTGGAATCGATGAAGATGGAGATTCCGATTACGGCTGAAGTTAGTGGCACGGTTAAGGAAGTAAAAGTAAATGAAGGCGACTTTGTGAATGAAGAAGATGTTTTAATCGAAATAGAATAAACCTTCAAGGGAGATGTGAGCATGAACTGGCCCATAAATGTAACCATTAAGGAAGTAGGACCAAGAGATGGGCTGCAAAACGAGCAGTCCTTTCTTTCCACAGAGGATAAAATTAACTGGATTAATCAATTGTCCCGAACGGGCCTTCAATCTATTGAAATTACCTCTTTTGTCAATCCAAAGTGGATTCCGGCATTGGCCGATTCATTGGAAGTAGCAAAAGGTATTGAGCGCATGCCAGGTGTCACGTATACGGCTCTCGTCCCAAATCGGCGGGGGCTGGAGAAGGCCTTAGAAGGAAATGTTGATGAAATGGCTGTGTTTATGTCAGCCAGTGAAACACACAATCAAAAAAATATTAACAAATCAATTGCTGATACCTTTCCCATTTTGGAAGAGGTCGTAAAGGAAACTTTGTCGGCAGGAAAATCTGTTCGCGGCTATGTTTCAACTGTTTTTGGCTGCCCCTATGAAGGCCAGGTCTCGATTGATAACGTAATTCGGGTATCAGAGCATTTATTTGAGATGGGCATTCAAGAACTGTCACTCGGAGATACCATTGGCGTGGCAAATCCTAAGCAGGTTCAAGAGATGTTAAATGTCCTTTTAAAACGATTCCCGATTGAAAAATTAGCACTGCACTTTCATGATACACACGGTACAGCCGCAGCAAATATTTTAGCAGCATTAGACATGGGCATTACCACCTATGACGCTTCTACGGGTGGATTAGGCGGCTGTCCCTATGCACCGGGTGCTTCAGGTAATGTAGCGACGGAAGATGTTTTGTACATGCTGGGCAATATGGGAATTAATACAGGCGTCAACTTAGAAAAACTACTGGGAGCAGGACGCTTTATTCAAGAAAAAATCGGAAGAAGTTTACCTAGCCGAAATCTTCAAGCATGCTTGACCAATGAAAGAGGTGAGTGATATGGATCAGGTTTTACAGGTTTTAACACGAGAAGACGGTATTGTTGTGATTACCTTAAATCGTCCTAATGCGGCTAATGCACTTTCAATCAAGCTTCTGGAAGAATTTAAAAATGTAATCGATACTTGTAAATTTGACCCTTCAATCCGTTGTTTAGTCGTAACCGGGGCAGGAGAAAAAGCATTTTGTGCCGGAGCTGATTTAAAGGAACGAGCTGAAATGGATGCGCAGATGGTTAAGAAAACTGTTTCCTTGATTAGGGAGTGCGTCAACAGCTTGGAAACATTACCACAACCTGTGATTGCTGCTGTAAATGGTGCGGCATTCGGCGGGGGAACGGAATTAGCCTTGGCCTGTGATATTCGTGTTGCTTCAGAAACAGCAAAATTCGGACTGACCGAGACTTCACTCGGAATTATCCCTGGTGCAGGCGGTACACAACGCCTCCCAAGGCTCGTAGGAAAAGGTAGGGCAAAAGAGCTTATTTTTACGGCTAGACGTATTGATGCACGAGAAGCAAAGGAAATTGGCTTGGTTGAGTTTGTAGAACGGCCGGAATCATTGTTAGACAAGGTACTGGAAATCGCAGCACAAATTGTTAAGAATGGTCCAATTGCTGTTCGGCAGGCTAAATTTTCCATTGATAAAGGATACGATGTGGAATTAGCGACAGGGCTTGCCATCGAACAAAATGCCTACGAGGTCACAATCCCAACAAAGGATCGTTTGGAAGGACTTCAGGCTTTTAAAGAAAAGCGGAAACCTGTCTACAAAGGGGAGTAACATGAGAGGGAGGATCACTTCATGACTACAGAAGTTCATTCAGAGAATCTTACATTACAAGAACGCCTTGAAAAGATTTATAAAGGCGGTGCCGCAAAATACCACGAAAAAAATAGCGAGCAGGGAAAACTCTTTGTTCGTGACCGCTTAAAGCTTTTGTTTGACCAAGATTTTGTCTTGGAGGATGCAGCATTTGCCAATTGCATGGCAGAAGATCTTCCAGCGGATGGTGTCGTAACAGTGATCGGAAAAATAAACGGACAAGTTGTTTGTGTTATGGCGAACGATTCGACAATCAAGGCAGGCTCCTGGGGGGCACGGACGGTTGAAAAAATCATACGTATTCAAGAAACTGCTGAAAAACTGAGAGTTCCATTAATTTATCTCGTCGATTCCGCAGGAGCTCGGATTACCGATCAGGTAGAAATGTTTCCAGGACGCCGCGGAGCAGGACGGATTTTCTATAATCAGGTGAAATTATCCGGGAAAATACCACAGGTCTGTGTGCTGTTTGGACCATCTGCAGCGGGTGGAGCGTATATCCCGGCATTTTGTGACATCGTGGTCATGGTCGATAAAAATGCTTCTATGTATCTAGGGTCACCACGGATGGCGGAAATGGTCATCGGTGAGAAAGTAACGCTTGAGGAAATGGGCGGTGCGCGGATGCACTGTTCGATTTCAGGCTGCGGTGATGTTTTGGCGAAAACCGAAGAGGAAGCGCTTGAAATGGCCCGAAAATACCTTTCTTATTTTCCCGCAAATTTCTCAGAAAAGCCGCCGACCAAAGTGACATTACCGCCTAAGTCATTTGAAAAAACAATCGAAGACCTGATTCCAACAAACCAAAATTCACCTTTTAATATGTATGATTTAATCGACCGCATCATTGATGAAGGATCTTTTTTTGAAATTAAGAAGCTTTTTGCTGCTGAATTAATCACCGGCCTTTCCCGTATGAATGGAAAACCAGTCGGTATTATTGCCAATCAGCCGCGAGTGAAAGGCGGAGTATTGTTCCACGATACGGCCGATAAAGCAGCAAAATTTATTAATCTATGTGATGCATTCCATATCCCGATTCTTTTCCTTGTAGATGTTCCTGGTTTTATGATTGGGACAAAGGTGGAGCGCGCAGGCATCATCCGCCATGGGGCAAAAATGATCTCGGCGATGGCGGAAGCGACGGTGCCAAAAATTTCTGTCATCGTCCGTAAAGCCTACGGTGCAGGTCTTTATGCAATGGCAGGCCCTGCATTTGAACCGGATTGCTGCCTTGCTTTACCAACGGCCCAAATTGCCGTAATGGGACCAGAGGCTGCAGTAAATGCTGTCTATTCCAATAAAATTGAACAATTGCAAGATTCCGAGAAGGCTGCCTTTATTCAGCAAAAACGTGAAGAATATAAAGAGGACATTGATATTTACCGCCTTGCTTCTGAGATGATCATTGACGGCATTATCCCAGGAAACGCTTTACGTAAGGAACTGGTTAATCGTTTTGAAGCGTATGCTTCAAAGTATACTCAATTCTCTGAACGAAAACATGCAGTCTATCCAGTATAGATTTTAATAGAAATCTATTTAAAAGGAGGTTATTTCTTTGAATAGGGGTAAAATCGTAGACTCTTTTACACAAGCGGTCCAAGATATTCCGGATGGAGCGACCATAATTGTTGGAGGCTTCGGATTGTGCGGAATTCCTGAAAAAGCCATCATGGCTTTACGGGATAAAGGTACAAAGGATTTAACCATAGTCAGCAATAATTGTGGCGTTGATGATTGGGGACTAGGTCTTTTACTAGCTAACAAGCAAATTAAGAAAATGATTTCCTCCTACGTGGGTGAAAACAAGATTTTTGAACAGCAGTTTTTAAGCGGAGAACTAGAAGTAGAGCTCGTTCCACAAGGGACACTAGCTGAAAGAATCCGTGCAGGCGGTGCAGGAATTCCTGCTTTCTATACTGCAACAGGTGTAGGAACAGCGATAGCCGAAGGGAAGGAACATAAGGTTTTTAACGGTAAAACTTATATTTTAGAAGAGGGTATCGTTGGGGATTTTGCTCTTGTAAAAGCATGGAAAGCAGATCCATTAGGCAATCTAATCTATCAAAAAACAGCACGTAACTTTAATCCGCTAGCGGCAATGGCTGGCAAGGTCACAATTGCAGAGGTAGAGGAGATAAAGGAAGCCGGGGAGTTAAACCCGGATGAAATTCATACCCCTGGAATTTATGTACAACGGTTGCTGCTTGGTGAAAACTATGAAAAAAGGATTGAAAGGCGGACAGTTGTCCACGTTTAGTTCAATAAAAGGAAGGAGGATATTCTATGAGTAATGCACGGTCGTTGATAGTGAAAAGGGCTGTTCAGGAGATTCAAGACGGAATGAATGTCAATCTTGGTATTGGAATACCCACCTTGATTGCCAATGAAATTCCAAGTGGGTATAATGTTTTGCTTCAATCAGAAAATGGGTTATTAGGGATCGGACCCTATCCTTTCGTGGGCAATGAAGATCCTGACCTAATTAATGCTGGAAAGGAAACCGTAACTGCTGTTAGAGGAGCCTCTTTTTTTGATAGTGCTGAATCTTTTGCCATGATTCGAGGCGGACACATCGATCTCGCCATCCTGGGAGGTATGGAAGTTTCAGAACAAGGAGATTTAGCTAACTGGATGATTCCAGGAAAAATGATAAAAGGTATGGGCGGCGCCATGGACTTAGTAAATGGGGCAAAACGGGTTGTCGTCGTTATGGAACATGCTAATAAAAACGGGGAATCTAAAATTAAAAAATCCTGTACTCTTCCATTAACAGGAAAACAAGTGGTACACCGTTTAATTACAGATTTGGCTGTATTTGATTTTACACCGGAAGGAATGGTTCTTGTCGAAACACAGCCTGGCATAACAGTTGAGGACGTAGACAAAAACACAGAAGCAGCTTTCATTGTAAGTCAGGAATTAATGATTAAATAAGTAGGAAGGGTCAGTAACCCGCCGCCTGTTTAAAGCGAAACTTGGAAGAGGAGACTGACCCTATGTAATCATTCATAATGAAATCCCTTGTTTATTTCCAGGAATGGATTAAACAAGGGATTAAGTGCATAGATCATTCATTCGATGTACCTGCCGTTTCTAATGGTTTTTATACGAATACGGTTATCTCTTCTTCAAGAATATCTTTCTCGACAATCTCCCACCAATTTTCCGAACATGTTAATCTTGAATCCGGAATTACTTCAGTCGCTAACTGATTTACTTCAACTTTTCTCATACTTTTCGATTTTTCAGTCGGATCAAAGTTGCAACAAATTTGATAAATATCATCAAAATCAGCCATTGACATGGTTAAAGACCTCCATTCTTAATAGGTTAGGGCTAAGAAAGGTTTAACCCTTTAATTTATTTATAGTCCCATTTGATTAAAAATAGAAGGAAAGTGCGTGGCAGATTTTTGAATTTTTTTAAAAAATTTTCTTAAAAATAAAAAACGAGACCCCTTATCGGAAGTCTCGTTTTGATTTCATTTTAGGATTAAATATTTTCGACGATAGTGGCTACGCCTTGACCGCCGCCAACACAAAGTGTTGCTAAACCATAGCGGTTTTCTCTTTTCTTCATTTCATGAATTAAAGAAACAAGGATTCTTGCTCCGCTGGCACCGATTGGGTGACCAAGGGCAATTGCTCCGCCATTTACATTCAATTTTTCTTTGTTAAATTGAAGCTCACGGTCTACAGCGATTGACTGAGCAGCAAATGCTTCGTTTGCTTCAATTAAATCGATCTCTTCTAATGAAATAGTTGCTTTATCAAGCGCTTTTTTGACAGCTGGTACAGGACCAATCCCCATAATACTTGGGTCCACGCCAGCTGTTGCATTGGCTTTAATCGATACCAATGGCTTAAGACCTAATTCTTCCGCCTTTTTACGACTCATTACAACGAATGCTGCTGCACCATCATTAATTCCTGATGCATTACCCGCAGTAACTGTACCATCTTTTTTGAAGGCCGGGCGAAGTTTTCCTAAGCTGTCAGCAGTTGTTCCAAATCGAGGGAACTCATCTTGACTAAAGATTGTTACTTGACCTTTACGTCCAGGAATTTCTACAGGAACAATTTCATCGGCAAAACGGTTGGATTCAATGGCTGCCTGTGCTTTTTGTTGGCTTGCAGCTGAAAATTCATCTTGTTCTTGACGAGAGATTTCATATTTCTCAGCAAGGTTTTCTGCAGTAATTCCCATATGGTAGTTATTTTCAGCACACCATAAGCCGTCTGCAATCATACTGTCAACAACTTTCTGGTCGCCCATTTTAAATCCATCGCGTCCGCCTTTTAAAAGGTAAGGAGCTTGACTCATGTTTTCCATTCCGCCCGCAACAACAATCTCGGCATCTCCTGCAAGAATTGCTTGTGTTGCTAGGTGAACAGCTTTTAATCCTGATCCACAGACTTTATTAATGGTTGTAGCTGGTGCTTCTTGCGGAACTCCTGCTGCAAGGGAAGCTTGTCTCGCCGGATTTTGGCCAGCTCCTGCTTGTAGTACGTTCCCCATGATGACTTCATCAACATCATTTGCACTAATTCCTGCTTTTTGGATGGCTTCTTTGATTACAGTCGCACCTAATTGAGTGACTGGGACGTTTTTTAAGCCCCCAAGAAAACTTCCAATTGCTGTTCTTACTGCACTTACAATTACAACTTCATTGATTGCCATTTTATTTCCTCCCAAAAAATTTATGTATTATCAATTCCCCTTTAAAATAATACAGTAAAAATACCACAATTTTTTGAATTATTATTCGACAAATTTAGCGTTTTTTTATAAATGAAGATTCATTCATTTTATTTATGGATGGGGGTAACGCAACTCTTTATTGAAATGGAACTAGAATTTAGTTAAAAATGAACTTTATAGAATAATAGGGAACTTTGTTAAAAAATGTCGAAAAATATCGAGAATTTTCAATCAAAGAAAAGGAGAAACATTTAATTGTTTCTCCAGGATTATTTACCTCTATGGGACAGGATAACGTATTTGCTAACGTTTACTTATATGACTAATCCGCCATCAACACTTAAAATTGTTCCATTAATGTAACCTGCTTGATCAGAGGCTAAAAACAAATAGGCTGAAGCAATATCTTCGGGTTTTCCAATTTTTCTAAGAGGGGTTTTTTCCTTCATGAAGTTTAGAACCTTGTCTGGTACTGCTGCTGTCATGCCGGTTTCAATAAAACCAGGAGCAACCGCATTTACTCGAATTCCCTTAGGACCGAACTCTTTTGCCCAGCTCTTTGTTAAGCCAATTACGCCGGCTTTTGTTGCTGCGTAGTTTGTTTGACCGATATTGCCGTATAACCCCACTACTGAGGATGCGTTCAGGATGACTCCGGACCCCTGGTTAAGCATAATAGGGGCAACGGCCTTTGTGCACTTAAAAACCCCAGATAAATTCACACTTATAACTTTTTCCCAATCGGTTTCTTTCATTTTTGTAAGAAAACCATCCATCGTTATCCCTGCATTATTAATTAACACATCAATTCGCCCGTGCTTTGCCATTGTAGATTGAACCATATCCTGAATCTGAGAACTGTCTGTTACATCAACTTTAAAAAAGGTAACATTCTCAGACTGAAGTTCTTCAAGAGCTTCCCTGCCTGAAGATTCATTGTAATCACAGATGACAACACTTGCTCCATCTTGAAGAAATTGCCTTGCTGTTTCCTTTCCTATACCCTGTGCGCCCCCAGTAATTAAAACAACTTTTCCAGTAAATTTCAAAATTTCCCCACCTCTAGTTAAAATTTCATTTGCTGACAAACTGTTGTTTTTCTAAAAGGTCATGTCAAATAAGGGTTATTTAAAAATACAGGAATTGCAACCGTGGCAAGCCAACACAATTTTCAATATTCATACTATTCCTGAAATCAGTAAAAAAGAACAGAGGAAATTCCTCTGTTCTACTATTTCTACTTAAAAAGAGCAAAAGCAGCTTTTGAATTTGTTTCAAAAATATCAAAAAGAACTTTTTGGGATGCTTTGATTTGTTCTGTAATTTCATCACGAACTTTTTGTTGTTGAGAAATTCCATTTTTAATAGTTTCTTGGAAACGTTCTTGAGACTGATTAATCAATTTTAAACTTTCTTTGTATGGAGTTTCGATTAATTGTAATGTGCGGTTTGAAACTTCATCCAATTGAGTATTCCACTGTTCATAAACTTGACCTGCTGAAGGACCAAAGTTCTTTTGCAAGTTTAACTTTGCATTTTCTCTTAGTTCATTAAATAATTTCTTTTGTTCTTCTTGAATAAGAGTAACATCGTCAGTCATTTTTTCTAGAGTTGATTTTTGTTTTTCAAGGGATTGCAAAAATAATTCTTCCAATTCCTTCTGTGCATTGGTAACTCTGTCCAAACTATTTACCCATGTGTTAAAAAGTGATTCTCCAATACGAACTTGTTCTTGTTCTTGTTTTTTTACATTTTGTGCCATGTAAAAACCCTCCCATTTTATAATCATTGCAGCTAATTAACTGCAGTGTTAACAATTTTAGTTTTGAAAATATTATTTATCTTCTGTTCCTTCTTGTTGTTTGCGCGATGGGGGAAGAAACATATCCATGTAAATACTAAAAAAGCGATTGATCATGGATTGATATTGCTCAAGTGTAGTAAAACAGGTTTTCAAATAATCTTCACCGGCTTTTGTAATCGAATAAATTCGTTTTGCCGGACCTTCAGTTGTTGTATCCCATTCAGAATAAACTAATTGATCTTTTTCAAGCTGCCTTAATGTCCGATATACATTGCCTTGGTCTATAGTAGCAAATCCGAACTGTGCCAGCTCTTGAATTAACTTATAACCATGTAAATTTACATTTTGTAAACTTAACAGCAGAAACGGAACCATTAAGTTTTTCGGCATCGTATTCATCGTGCGATCTTGATGCGAAGCAGTTGTGTCTTTAGCAGATTCATTTTGATGGATGGTCAAATCATATCACTCCAAAAAATATAATCTATACGTGTAATTTACACCTATAGATTAACTTTGTCAAACATTTCTATATGTGTAATTTACACTTAGTTGAAAAGTTTCTTAAAATATTAAAATGAATAAAGATTCATGTAGGATTTTGTCGAAAAAAGCAGTAATATTTTGCGATTATTTCTAATATTTTATCTTCATTTCTTGTGAAGTAACTAGTATGATTAATATGTCCAAAACGAAAAAGGAGGAGAAATCATGAGTTCTGAAACCAATATTTATGAAATGTGGAAAGATTTTTATTCAAAGTCTAGTAGTTTTTTTGACGATAAGGTGAAAGAGGATTTTCCGTCTAAAGGAATGGGACAAATTTTAGAAATGAATCTTATGTTTAAAAAGATGATTGATGAGAGTACAGAAAAATACTTGGAATTTGTAAATGTTCCTTCACGTACTGATCTTGCAAATCTATCTTCATTGATTGTGAATGTGGATGCAAAAGTTGATAATTTAGAAGAATTATTGGAAGATGCGGCAGACAAAACGATTGACCCAGCAAGTTATCAACGTGATTTAGCAGCAATTAAAAAAGATATGAAAAATCTTGATAATAAGCTTAATCAAATTCTTGCAGCACTTAAATTACCGGAAACTTCAAAATAATCCGGTAGTACATAAATAACGAGAAACATTGTGAAATCTCAAACTAATTTACATCAGGAGGAAAAGAAAATGACTGAACTAAAAAATAAAGTAGCAATCGTAACAGGTGGAAGCAGAGGAATTGGAGCAGCAATTTCATTGGAATTAGCAAAACAAGGTGTGAAAATCGTTCTTAACTACGTGAGCCGTCCAGAATTAGCCGAAAAAATGGTTGCAGAAATCCAGGAATTTGGCGGAGAAGCTTTTGCCGTTCAAGCAGATGTTTCCAACAGCGATGATGCAGCGCGCCTAGTTCAAGCAGCGGTAGAGCACTTTGGTAAATTAGATATTCTTGTAAATAATGCAGGAATTACACGTGACAGTACGTTTAAAAAGCTTAGCGAAGAAGACTGGAGAAAAGTCATCGATGTGAACTTAAACAGTGTTTTCAATACTACTTCGCCAGCTCTTCAGCACTTGCTTGAATCAGATGGTGGCCGCATTATTAATATTTCATCCATTATTGGCCAGGCTGGCGGATTCGGTCAAACCAACTATGCAGCAGCTAAAGCAGGTTTGATTGGTTACACGAAATCACTTGCTCTTGAATTAGCGAAATCAAATGTAACGGTAAATGCAATTTGCCCAGGATTTATCGGTACTGAAATGGTTCAAGCAATTCCTGAGAAAGTTCTTGATGGAATTGTGGCTAAAATCCCACAAAAACGTTTAGGGACTCCTCAAGAAATTGGCCGTGGTGTAGTATTCCTATGTAAAGACGGTGCCTATATTACTGGACAACAATTAAATATTAACGGCGGACTTTACATGTAATTGTCATGAAAAGTTTGATTTAAAGATATATTTTATAGACAGAATAAATGATGTAAGGAGTGAGCAATCATTAGCATTTTAGTTACAAAAGAATGGGAAGAGTATGCCAAAATGGTTCCCGAGGAATATAAGCAGGTAATGAACCGTGTTAAAAGGGCTACTGAAGTGTTAACAACTGAGGCCGAACCGGAAGTAGGTCCAACGCCAAAGGAAGTGATTTGGACAAAGAATAAAACAAAGCTTTATCGTTTTATTTCTGATCATCCGAAAAAACATAAAGTTCCACTTCTTATGGTGTATGCCCTTATCAATAAGCCGTATATTTTGGATTTAACCAAGGGCGGCAGTTTAGTTGAATATTTAGTGAATCAAGGTTTTGATGTGTACATGATTGATTGGGGAACATTTGGTTATGAAGATCGCAATCTGAAATTAGATGATTTCATTATGGATTATATACCGCGTGCTGTTAAAAAGGTCATGAGAACTTCAAAAGTGGATGAAGTCTCCATCTTAGGATATTGTATGGGCGGTACCATGACATCTATTTTTGCGGCCTTGCATCCTGAATTGCCAATCCGTAACCTTGTGTTTATGACCAGCCCGTTTGACTTTGCAGATTCTGGTCTTTACGGTGCAATGCTTGATGAGCGATATTTTGATATTGATAAAGTAGTAGATACTCTAGGAGTAATTCCTCCTGAGATGATTGATTTTGGAAACAAAATGATTAAGCCAATGGCAAACATTTATGGACCTTTTATTAGTCTTGTTGATCGTTCAGATAATGACAGATTTGTTAAAAGCTTTAAGCTACTGCAAAAATGGCTGAATGATGGTATTCCGTTCCCTGGTGAGGCGTATCGTCAGTGGATTAGAGACTTCTATCAGAAGAACAGACTGATTAATGGCGAACTTGTTGTCCGCGGCCGAAAAGTCGACCTAAAGAATATTAAAGCGAATGTTCTAAACCTGGCAGGTAAGAGTGACCTTATTGCTCAACCACATATGGTAGAGGCATTGATGGGAAAAATATCTAGCAAGGATAAAGAATATAAGAATCTGCCTGTTGGTCATACGTCCATTACATTTGGCAGTCAAGCTACGAAAATTACTTATCCTACTATCGGTGGATGGCTTGCGGAACGTTCAAACTAAATAATGAAATGAATGATTAGGGAGTGTTCCATTTAAGGAGCACTCTTTTTTATATGAGAAAACAACATATATGTATTGGTAATCATATTATATTTGTTTTTTTCTGACAATTCAAGTAGATTATGAAAGGGTTTTCAAAAAATAATAGGCAGAAATGAATGAAGAGGGAGAATAAAGGTTATACAATTCTCCCCATTTTTAAATGAAAGTGTTGAAATTTCTAACAATCTAGCAAAATACATAAATTCTGTGGAAAAATTATTTCCATTATGACTGCGCAATGGAATTTGGGGTAATGCATCGGAATGAGACCGGTGATGATAAAACGATGGAAGTATTCACATTTCCGTAAGGAGTTAGGCGATCAATTAGATTACTCAGATGGTCCATCCCTGTCACGGCAGCCTTAAGTAAATAACTGACAGATCCGGTTAAACGATGACACTCAATGATATCAGGGTCGTCCCTTAGCAAATTTTCAAAATCTGAATAGGAAAGGATTTTCATTTCGCTGACCTGTATGAAAACGATTACATCTCTGCCGACGGCTTTTGGACAAACCCGTGCACTGAATCCCTCTATAATTTCTCGCTCTTGCAGCCGCTTTAAACGCTCGGTAATACTTGGACGGCTAAGAGATAATTTCTTCGATAATTCACTTAAGGTTATTCGTCCATCCATTTGAAGAAGTTCAAGAAGACGAATGTCTAATGGATCCATTGAATGTTCTCCTTTCAAAATGTAGATAAATATCAAAAAATTTATGCAAATAGAAAACTAACCACCTGAATCTTATGCGATTTGTTATGTTTTCCGATTACATTATACCTTATTATTTAATAGAAACATAATCTTTGTAATTATTAAATAACTAAAAGTTCAGTTTGGGTAACATCTTTTCAGAATATGTAAACGTTGTCAAATGAGGGGATGTATCGAAAAGTTTTAACCATTGAGAAAGACTTTGATTTTTCTCTTTTTTAGGAATAATTTCTACTATAATCACAGTGATAATGGGGGTAAAACAATGAACACAATCCAACCATCTTTAGAAACAACCGCAACAGTAATTGATAAAATGCATGAGCATCAGCAAATTGTTTTTTGTAATGATCCGGCAACAGGGTTAAAAGCGATTATCGCTATCCATAATACAACCCTTGGCCCTGCTTTGGGAGGCTGCCGTATGCGGCCATATCGAACGATGGATGAGGCATTGGAGGATGTACTTCGCTTATCTAAAGGGATGACCTATAAATGCGCTGCCGCAGATGTGGATTTCGGAGGTGGAAAAGCAGTTATCATAGGAGATCCAGCAAGGGATAAAACCCCTGCACTATTTAGGGCTTTTGGTCAGTTTGTTGATTCTTTAAACGGCCGTTTTTATACAGGGACAGATATGGGAACTTCAATGGATGATTTTATCCACGCTGCAAAAGAGACTAATTGCATCGTAGGAATTCCAGAAGCATATGGAGGAGGCGGCGATTCATCTATTCCAACTGCACTTGGAGTTATTTACGGTTTAAAAGCATCCAATAAAGTCGTTTTTGGTACAGATAATCTTTCCCATAAAAAATATATCATCCAAGGGCTTGGGAAGGTAGGTTACAAAGTAGCTGAGCAATTGCTAGAATCTGGTGCCGATTTATATGTAAGCGATATCAATGAAGAAGCAGTCAAGGCCATTCAAAAACATGCAAAACAATTAGGAGGCAATGTCGTTCGTGTAACCGGAGACGAAGTGTATTCAGTTGATGCCGATGTATTTGTTCCATGTGCTTTCGGCGGAATTATTAATGATGAAACGATAGACCTGTTAAAGGTTAAGGCAGTCGTAGGATCGGCGAACAATCAGCTTCTAATGGAAAATCACGGAGAAGCACTAAAACGAAAAGGGATTTTATATGCTCCAGACTACATTGTAAATGCCGGTGGGTTAATTCAAGTAGCAGATGAACTTTACGGCTACAATCAAGAGCGTGTGCTAGCCAAAACGAGCTCCATTTACACGTCTTTATTGGAAGTTTACAAGCAGGCAGAGCTGGATAATATCACAACGATTCAAGCTGCAAACCGGTTCTGTGAAAAACGAATGGAAGACCGACAAAGGCAAAATAGCTTCTTCTCACATACAAAACGCCCTAAATGGGATATTTGTAAATAAAAATTCTCCTAATGAGGTGATTGGATGTCAATGTCAATAGAATTTCCAATTTTTCAAATTGTCGATGAAACTGGGCAATTAATAAATGAACAGTATAAAGACCAATTAACAGAAGACCTTGTCAAACAATTCTACTATCATATGGTTCGCATCCGAACTTTTGATCGAAAAGCCATCAGTTTGCAGCGTCAAGGGAGACTTGGAACGTATGCCCCATTTGAAGGGCAGGAAGCTTCTCAAGTTGGAAGTGCTCTGGCGCTTGGCAAAGAGGACTGGGTATTCCCTACCTACCGTGATCACGGAGCTACCTTAACATTCGGTGCTAGCATGGCTCGTACTCTATTATATTGGAACGGTCGAGTGGAAGGTTGTGTACCGGAAGAAGGTAAAAAGATTTTCCCACCTGCCGTACCAATTGCCACACAAATCCCGCATGCAGCGGGAGCGGCAATGGCAGAAAAAAGAAAGGGAACGAAGAATGCAGCAATAGCTTATTTTGGAGACGGAGCTACTTCAGAGGGTGATTTCCATGAAGGATTGAACTTTGCCAGTGTATTTCAAGCACCCGTAATCTTTTTTAATCAAAATAACGGATTTGCCATTTCCGTTCCGATCGAAAAACAAATGAATTCCAAAACCATTGCCCAAAAGGCACTTGGTTACGATATGCCAGGTGTACGTGTGGATGGAAACGATATATTTGCTGTCTATTTCCAGACAAAAGAGTACATGGAACGTGCACGTAATGGAGGAGGACCGACTTTAATTGAAGCGATCACATGGAGGTACGGTGCCCATACCACTGCGGACGATCCAAGGAAATACCGCAATCAAGCAGAAAGCGATACCATTAGGGAAAAGCAGGATCCTCTTCTTCGTGTCGAGCGCTTTATGAAGGTAAACGGTTTTTGGGATGAAGAATGGGCGCTTAAGGTTAAAGAGGAAACGGAAAGCGAAGTAGAGCAAGCAGTAAAAGATATGGAAAGTTTTCCAAAACCAAATATCAATGATTTATTTGATAATGTGTTTGAAAAGCCAACTTGGACGATTGCAAAACAAAAAGAACAGTATCTTCAATTAATTGGAGGGGAAGTGTGATGGTGATGACTTTAGAGAGACCGTTAGAACAAACTGCCGTAAAAACGAATCAGCTGACACTTGTTCAAGCGGTTACAGATGGATTGCGCATAATGTTAAAAGAGGATGAAAATGTCCTTTTACTTGGCGAAGATATTGGAAAAAACGGAGGGGTATTCCGCGCTACTGAGGGCCTGCAGGAGGAATTCGGTGAAGATCGTGTAATGGATACGCCGCTAAGTGAAGCGGGCATTATTGGTACTTCTATCGGAATGGCAATCAATGGATTCAAACCTGTAGCGGAAATGCAGTTCTTAGGGTTTATCTACCCAGCGTTTGAGCAGATCATGACACATGTATCACGGATTCGGATGCGAACTATGGGGCGCTATTCGGTTCCGATGGTGATTCGGGCGCCATATGGTGCAGGCATCCGTGCTCCTGAGGTGCATTCAGACAGTATGGAAGCATTGTTTGCGCATATGCCTGGAATAAAAGTTGTTTGTCCTTCTTCGGCATACGATGCAAAGGGGCTGCTGATTGCTGCCATCGAAGACCCGGATCCTGTTTTATTTTTAGAGTCGATGAGAATCTACCGTTCAGAGCGGGAAGAGGTTCCAGAAGGAAAATACATCGTTGAAATCGGTAAAGGGAAAAAGCTTAAAGAGGGGAAAGACGTAACGGTTATCGCATGGGGAGCAATGGTGCCGGTAGCTTTGAAAGCAGTAGAACAGGCAGAAAAACAAGGGATCACCTGTGATGTGATTGATTTGCGAACCCTTTATCCTATTGATAAAGACATAATTGCAGAGTCTGTTCAAAAAACAGGACGTGCCGTAATTGTTCATGAAGCCCATCAAACAGGCGGCGTGGGGAATGATATTGTTTCCATTATTAACGATACATCGTTTCTCTTTATGAAGTCTCCGGTTGAACGTGTTACAGGTTTTGATGTGCCAGTTCCGCTTTTTGCGCTTGAGGAACATTATTTACCAACACCTAAGCGGGTAGTAAACGGAATCGAAAAAGTTATGTATTTTTAGGAGGGGAAAACATTGGTTGAAGTAAAACTTCATGATATTGGGGAAGGAATGACAGAGGGAGAGATTATTCACTATTTTGTTAAGGTTGGCGATAGAGTAAAAGTTGATCAGCCTCTGGTTGAGGTACAAACAGATAAAATGGTGGCTGAGCTTCCATCTCCTGCATCGGGAAAAGTAAAAGAAATTGTGGTCGATTATGGAACCACTGTATCTGTTGGTACAACACTTCTTGTGCTGGAAGCAGAGGAGACAAAAGAAGCAAAAGAATTGATGGAAATGAAACTGGAAGAAACAGCACCCCTAGAAAAGGATATACCTACAACACAACCACAGCCAACAAAGCAAGCTAAGGGAAAAGAAGAAAAACAATTTATCATTGCAGCCCCATACACAAGGAAAATTGCTCGCGAGTTTCAAGTAGATATTAACGAAATTTCAGGCACAGGAATAAACGGACGGATCACAGTAGAAGATATATACAATTTTGTTAAAAAACGCGACTTGGTGCAGTCTTCCAAGGAAATGAAAGCGATTTCCGCAGAATCGATAGAACAAATAAAAAAGCCAAACGTAGACAATCGTGGACGGGAAGTCCGAAATGAAAAGGAAACAAAAGGTGAAGAGATTCCTTTTAGAGGCCGCAGGAAGCAGATAGCAAAGAAAATGACCCAATCTCTTTATACCATTCCACATGTGACACATTTTGAAGAGGCCGATTTAACGGACCTGCTTGCTTATAGAATGGATTTAAAAGAAATAGGGATCCATGTTTCGGCAGTTGCTTTCTTTATTAAAGCCATTGCCGTAGCATTAAAACAATTCCCAGTATTCAATGCAAAACTCGATGAAGAAAACGAAGTGATTCGTTTAGAAAAAGAATATAACATTGGAATTGCTACAGATACTGAAGATGGTTTAATTGTCCCAATCATCCATCATGCAGATCAATTAACGGTTCGTCAAATTCATGACAAACTAAAAGAATTGACTAAAAAAGCACAAGAAAATCAGCTGACACCAGCGGATTTAAAAGGCGGAACATTTACCATCAGTAATGTTGGTCCATTAGGAAGTATCGGGGCAACACCGATTATTAATTATCCGGAAACGGGATTAATTGCTTTTCATAAAACGAAAAAAATGCCTGTTGTCGTGGAGAATGATGAAATTGCGATTCGTTCAATCATGACGATGTCGATGGCGTTTGACCACCGCGTGGCTGACGGTGCTACGGCCGTGGCCTTTACAAATCGTTTTAAGCAATTAATTGAAAATCCAAAGCTATGGCCAATTGAATTAACATAAAAAACTAGAAATCTAAAAATACGAAACGTCAATAACGTGGTATGATAGAAAGCATGGATTGAATCGTTTGATCGAGTGAAGGAGGAGTATGTTTGAAATCTGCATCACTGCAAAAAAAGTTATTGCCACGCCATATTAGCTTAATGGCAATGGGAGGAGCAATCGGGACCGGGATTTTTAAAGGGAGCGCGGAAACGGTATCAATAGCCGGACCGGGAGTAATCTTTACCTATGTGTTCGCAGGTCTGTTGCTGCTTGTTGTGATGGGTGCTATAGCAGAAATGGCAATTGTCTATCCAAATACAAATATGAAAGGTTTTGTTCGGAAAGCCTTCGGTAAGCGTGCCTCTTTCGTAATTGGCTGGATGTATTGTTTTATGTGGCTGGCTGTGTGTGTCATTGAAATTGTCGTGGCCGGCAGTTTCTTACAATATTGGCTTCCCTCTATTCCACTTTGGGAATTAAGTTTGGGCTGTGCTGCATTGGTTATTGGCATTAACATGATGAATGTGAAAAATTATGGGGAGTTTGAATTTTGGTTTGCCGGCATTAAAATCACCATGATTATCGTATTTATCATTTTGGGAGCTTGTATTCTATTTGGACTTATTCCAAGTAATCAATCGAACTATCTGCAAAATTTTACGGAACATGGTGGATTTTTTCCAAAAGGATGGACGTCCATCTTTTCAGCGCTGTTAATTGTGATGTTTTCGTATGGCGGTTCAGAACTGATCGGGTTAACGGTTACAGAAGTAAAAGATGCAGATCGTATATTACCCAAGGTGATTAAGAGTTTTATTTGGCGCATTATATTGTTTTATACACTTCCGATACTAGTCATTTGTGGTTTAATTCCTTGGGATAAAATAAGTGATCACGCAAGTCCATTTGTCCAGGTATTGTCGATGACTGGTCTTCAGGGCTCCGCGCATCTGATGAACTTTATTTTAATTACCGCAGTATTATCTGCAGCGAACTCTGGAATTTATGGATGTACGCGAATGCTGCATTCTTTAGCGGTAGAAGGGGAAGCACCGAAGTCCTTCTCTTATGTAACAAACAAAGGTGTACCATTATACAGCCTAATGCTAAGTGCCGTGGTTTTAATCGGCGGTTCGATGATTGCTTATGTTGCTCAGGATCAAGTATTTATGTTATTAATGGCGGTTCCGGGATTTGTCGTATCATTAGTGTGGATCAGCATTTGTTTGGCACAATTAAAACTTCGGAAAACCTATCCAATGAATCCGAGCTTCAAATTGTGGGGTTTCCCCTATATCACAGCGATTACCGTTTTAATTTTAAGCTTTATATCCGTGATATTTGTGTTTAACGTGCAAAACCGCGTCAGTATTATTACTAGTCTAGTTGTTTTGGCAGTGTTAGTTGCGATCTCAATTTTGAAATTTAAAAACTCGGAAGACCAGGATACTAAGATTCAAGAAGAGAATGTCGTATAAGATAGAACAATAAATATTTTAATGTATTACAGGGGCGGTTTATTCGTCCCTTTTTATTTTATTTAAGGTACTTAACCGCTGTTGCAGCATATATTTCAGCAGATTCAACCAAGTTCCGAACTAAAACTCGCTCATCAAAACCGTGAAGTGTATTTAGAATACCAGGTCCGTATAGGACTGTGTCAATTCCATTACTCCGGAAGTGACGGGCATCGCTGGAAGCAAGTAGCAATTTACTGAAAATTGGTTTTTTATTTCCAAGGACTCGTCGAATCCCTTTTTCTAATGCCTGTACGATTGGACGATTCTCCAAGGTCCAGTTTGGGTTTAATAGGGACCCCATTGGCTCCACAATCGAGCCTGGTGCAACTTGTTCAACAAGATTTCTGGCCGTATTTAGTACAAACTCAGGCTTCATACCGAATGGGACTCGTGTATCAACCTCAATCACGCATTTTTCAGCTACGACATTTACCTTGGTACCGCCCATGATTATACCCGGATTGTAAGATGGGCGATAAAGCAGCTGTGCAAGTGAGGGATTTCCTGACTCCTGGGAAAAGAACCACTCGCTTTTTTTTAAAAGAGGAACAAGTTCCGCTGGTGGAGATGCCTTTAAATCCCATAACCTTGCCAGTGCCTCAACCACTAATGCTCCTCTTCTAATAGCGGAGATTCCTGAAATCGGCTGTTGGCTACCATGCCCGGGCTGACCAGGAATTGTCACCCTAAACCATAAGCTTGCTTTTTCTCCAACATCCGGGTTGCGAGGGTACGATGGCTCGCCAATTAGACAGGCATTCCCTTGAATCATTCCTTGGTCGATGAATTTCGCGGCAGCATAGCCGCCAGTTTCTTCATCTGGCACAACAACAACACCCAGTTTCCCCCTAAGATTAAGCTTTTGGGCTAGTTCTTGAATTATTCCAGCTGCAAAGACTAGAGCTGCCAGACCGGCCTTCATATCGGAGGCCCCTCGACCTAATAACATACCTGCTTGAACTTCCCCTGAAAACGGGTCAAAGGACCAATGTGTTCGGTCTCCCGCAGGAACGACATCTGAATGTCCGCAAAAAAGGAGCTTTTGCCCTGCGGCACCGGCTAATGAAGCATCTCCGACAACCGTAACAAGCCCACTTTCTTGGTGGATGTATTCTGAAATCGTGAACCCTTTTGCCTTTAAATACTCACTAATATGCTGTCCAACTTCTCGTGAATATTTAGTAAACTCAGGGGATGGATTTTCGGATGGTATTCGGATAAGCGCAGACGCAAGGTCGATTAATTCTTGCTGTCTTTCTCTGACCAGTTGGCGAATCATGTTGCCGCTCATATGCTAAACCTCCCATTAAAACACTTATAATTTACACTATGCTATTCACTGGAGTTGGGTACTATGCTAAGGAGTAGAAAGGGATATTGAAATAGGCATTATTTATTAGGTATTCGCCGTTTCGTATCAAAATTGGTTACATATTAATAGGATATTCAACTATAAAGGAGCGATGCTCAGATGTATCCTTATGGAAATTATTCAATTCCGCAAGTTCAGTACAACTATAATCCTTATGTACAACAGTATCAATATGAGCCTGAACGACAAATGCCGCAATTATCGCAGTTGCTTCAATTACCCCAATGGCAGCAGCTGGAACGCAGATTGAATCAACTAGAAAGGCAAAATGACCGGCAGGATCGAGAAATTGATCAGCTTCAATTCCGTCTTCAACGGGTGAATCAGCGGCTTCGGGTGGTAGAAAACAGGTTACATGTACCATTTACTTCACATGATGAATTTTAAGGAAAAGCAAAGGAACTGGGAAATTCCCAGTTCCTTTATTGAAGTTGGTTGAGAAAATTTTTCTGAAGGCCAAAACTAGCGGGGAACACTGGAAAAATGTCCTTCATAGAGTGGATGAAGAACAAAACCAGAGAGGATCCACAAAGAAACGGCCTTCATAAGGTCAATGAAGGCCAAAACTAGTGAGGATCCACAAAGAAACGGCCTTCATAAGGTCAATGAAGGCCAAAACTAGTGAGGCCCCGCAAAGAAACGGCCTTCATAAGGTCAATGAAGGCCAAAACTAGTGAGGACCCGCGAAGAAATAACCTTCATAAGGCCGATGAAGGTCAAAACTAGTGAGGCCCCGCAAAGAAACGGCCTTCATAAGGTCAATGAAGGCCAAAACTAGTGAGGCCCCGCGAAGAAATAACCTTCATAAGGCCGATGAAGGTCAAAACTAGTGAGGACCCGCAAAGAAACGGCCTTCATAAGGCCGATGAAGGCCAAAACTAGTGAGGCCCCGCGAAGAAATGTCCTTCATAAGGTCGATGAAGGCCAAAACCAGAGAGGACCCGCGAAGAAATGTCCTTCATAAGATTGATGAAGGACAAAACCATCTTGGCCCCCCAAGAAACGGCCTTCATATGCTAGCAAAAACAAATCAAAATAAAGCCCTAATCCTCATTTCCAACAAAAGCCTGACTTTTACGATATACCATTGCTTCCATTGTAGCAATTAGCTCCTTGCCACTAAAAACACGAATAGCATACCACCCCAGTTTATGATTTTTCTTAATTTCCTCAGCAGTAGCCGTGAGTGTTTCCCCTAATTTTCCTGCAGACATGAAATTTACATTGGTTGTCACACCAACAGCTGTTTTTCCATATGAGTTACTGGCTGCGGCAAATACATAATCAGCAAGAGAAAAAATTACCCCACCATGGACAGTTCCATGCGCGTTTAACATATTTTTGCCCGGAGTTAACTCAGCTTCTGCTGTACCGAGTCCGAGTTTTGTCAATTTCATGCCAAGGAATCGACCATAAGGTTCATTTTTCATTAGGTCTACAATCTGTTCATAATGTTTTTCGTGAATCGCTTTTTCTTCGATATGAGTACTCATAGAATCCTCCCTTTTATTTAATTAGTTAATAAAACGTTTTTGGAACGTTGAGTGTTATAAATGAAATATATCATTTTGATAGAGTAGTATCAATTTAAAAATGAACATAATGGGTATAAAATTCAGTGAAAAGGGTGCTTTTTTTGCTAAAATCACTGTTTTTAACGGATTTAAAGGGTGAAATAAATATTTTTACATAAAATTAAAATTTTCAGTTATTATCATTGACACGGTGTGAATATGGTATTAATCTATAACTATGTTACATTAATTTTAATTATCGTGTAAATTGTGTTATCCAAAAATTTGATGATGATGAAAGTAAGGGGGATTATAGTATGTACAATCCGGAAATAGAAACAATGAGTCGTTCTGAAATGAAAGCGTTACAATTCCTGCGACTTAAACAAACCGTAAAAAGGGTTTATGAAAATGTACCATTTTATAAGCAAAAGTTTGATGAATTAGGAATTACACCAGATGATATTCAATCATTAGAGGATGTAAGATTGCTTCCATTTACGAAGAAAAAAGATTTGCGCGATCAATATCCATTTGGATTGTTTGCTGTACCAATGGAAGAAGTTAATCGAATCCATGGTTCATCGGGGACAAGCGGTAAACCGACTGTTGTTGGTTATACGAAAAACGATATTAGTAATTGGGCTAAGATTGTAGCACGTGCTATCGTAACAGCAGGGGGAAAAAAGTCCGATATTTTCCACAACGCTTACGGATATGGACTTTTTACAGGCGGACTTGGCCTTCATCATGGAGCGGAAGAGTTGGGAGTGGCAGTAGTTCCTATTTCTGGAGGAAACACTGAAAGACAAATAACTGTTATTGAGGATTTTAAGCCTAGAGGAATTTGTGGAACCCCATCTTATATTTTAAATATTGTGGAACAAATGGAACATATGGGATTGGATCCGCGTGATACCAGTTTGGAATATGGCATTTTTGGCGCTGAACCATGGACAGAAGAAATGCGTGCTACACTTGAGAAAAAGTTGAATATTAAAGCGATTGATATTTACGGTTTAAGTGAAGTAATGGGTCCTGGTGTAGCGATTGAATGTTATGAAGCGCAAAATGGTTTGCATATTGCGGATGATCATTTCTTAGTAGAAGTATTAAATCCTGAAACATTAGAGCCTGTCGAAGATGGTCAAGATGGAGAACTTGTATTTACCAGCTTAACGAAGGAAGCGCTTCCTATTATTCGCTATCGTACAGGAGATATTGCTTCGATTACGCACGAAAAATGTAAATGTGGAAGAACACATACGCGTATGTCCCGGTTAAAAGGACGGACAGATGACATGCTGATTGTCCGCGGGGTAAATGTTTTCCCTTCTGAGATTGAACGTGTACTTTTACAAATTGAAGGGCTTTTCCCGAATTATCAAATTCACCTGACTAAAAAGGGAAGTTTGGATAGTGTAGAACTCCATGTGGAAATTGAGAAGCATCTTTATCAAGAAGTTGGTGAAGATTTAGGACATGCAGCCGTTCAAGCATTAAAACGTACAATCCAGCATCAAATGAAATCAACATGCTTAGTATCAATGGATACGATTATTAATAAACCGGGGAGCCTGCCTCGATCTGATGGGAAAGCGAAAAGAGTTGTAGATAAACGGAAGGCAACACCTGTAACAAATTAAGTTGACATATAATTAAATTGTAAACGTTTAATCTATGCTTGCATCTCTATACGCACGGGATTGCAAGCATAGATTAATTGATAAGTTATGTACTATAAAAATAGTAGAATTTTCTTGCTTTTTATATAACAATAAAATATAATTACGTTAAATAAACGTTATATAGAGAAAGGCGGTATAGATGTGAGCGTCCTTGAAAAAGATTTAAACGAACAAGCACAATTAGAAAAGTTTATTGCTCGAATTGAAGCGGGCGACAAAATTGAAGCAGATGACTGGATGCCGGAAGAATACAGAATTGCATTAATCAAATTAATTTCACAGCACGGAATTAGTGAGATTATGGGTGCGTTACCTGAAAAAGAATGGGTGCCAAAAGCACCATCGCTTAAAAGAAAATTGGGGATTATGGCCAAAGTTCAAGATGAAATGGGTCATGGTCAGCTGCTCCTTCGTGTGGCAGAGGACTTATTAAAACCTTATGGAAAAGATCGCGGCGATTTAATGCAGGATCTGTTTAATGGAGATTTAAAATTTCATAATGTCTTCCATATGGCAACAAACACTTGGGCTGACGCTGGAATGATTGGCTGGCTTGTTGATGGTGCAGCGATTATCACGCAAACAAACATGCTTGGTGCTTCTTACGGTCCATATGCAAGAGCATTGCACCGCATTTGCGCAGAGGAAGTATTCCATGCACAGCATGGGGAAGCGATTATCATGGCGCTTGCAGAAGGAACAGAGGAACAAAAACAAATGATCCAGGAGTCATTAAATGACTGGTGGGAAGCGCTTCTGATGTTCTTTGGACCGGCAAGTAGTACGACAACTGGTACAAGTAAACAGGATGTAACGATCAAATATGGAATCCGCACAAGTACAAACGAAGAATTACGCCAAAGCTTTTTTACAAAGTACATTCCGCGAATTTTATCATTAGGTTTAACGATTCCGGATCCAACTCTTCATTTTGATGAAGATCAACAGCTTTGGGTTTACCAACAGCCTGATTGGAATAAATTCAAACAAATTATTAAAAACAATGGCCCTCGCTCACAAGCACGCTTGAACTTGCGGAGAGTTTCTTATGAAAACAACGCATGGGTACGCGATGCCTTAGCTGCAGCGATTAATTAACGAAAGGGGAAGAGAAAAATGGATCAAAAGAAAACATTTTATCAGGAATTCGAAGTCTTCAGTAAGCGGACACCTTCTTCACCCTTTCAGCACCAATTTAGCTTGTTAGCTCCAAATGCTGAAATGGCGATGGTAATGGCTCAAGAAAACTTTATGCGACGCGACCCGGTTGCAGATATTTGGGTCGTAAACCGTGAAGATATCCGTGGTATGTCAAAGGAAGAAAAGCTTACCTTACAAAGATTAGACAATAAAGATTATCGTACAACGAAAGGCTACGGCTACTTAAAGAAAAAATGGCGGCATTATGAGCAACAAATGCTCGATGAAAAAGAAATTCTTTCATGGGCGGAGGGAACAAAAAATGACAGAACAAAATGTAACTATCACTCCTGAATTAAAGGAATCAGTTGTAAATTTATTATTTCAACTTGCAGACGATGACTTCTTATATTCGTATCGAGGATCAGAATGGCTTGGGCTAGCACCCCATATTGAAGAGGATGTTGCCTCCTCCTCAATTAGTCAGGACAGCATGGGGCATGCTGCAATGTTCTATCAATTATTAGAAGAAATCGGAATTGGAAACGCCGATGCACTCGCCCACCTAAGACCTGCTAATGAAAGAAAAAATAGTATTTTAGTAGAAAGGCCGAATGGTGAGGGCTATTACATGGAAGTTCCAAAATACGATTGGGCTTACGCAGTCGTTCGGAATTATTTCTACACAACAGCAAAGAAAGTGAAAATTGATTCAGTGAAAAATAGTTCCTATGACCCGCTGGCTAAAGTTGCCATTAAAGTAAATATGGAATTGTACTATCATTTGCTTCACTGGAAAACATGGTTCGTCCAACTTCTAAGTTCAACAGACGAAGCAAAGCAAAGAATGAATATCGCAATTGAACAAGTCATGAGTGATTTTGGGGATGTCTTTTCACTTGGCAAGGATGGAGAAAAAATTGTTGAACTAGGTTTAATTGAAAAAAGCGATGTTCTTATTCACCGCTGGAAACAACAACTGGAGCAAGTGCTTCAATCGGTTGGGTTAAGTCTTCCTGAAATTCCGGCAAACCCAGAAAGAAATGGCCGTAATTTAGAACATACAGAAGATTTAGTTTCAGCGATTGAGACACTTTCAGAGGTTTATCGTTTAGATACAGCTGCATCATGGTAATGTAAACATAGAAAAGAGGTGTGATCATGCAAATGTCTATAAAATCACTGGAAAAGCAGGTATTAGATGTATTAAATGAGGTTAAAGATCCTGAAATCGATACAGTGAGTATTATTGACTTGGGTATGGTAGAGGAGGTAATGGCCGAAAACGGTGTGATTGAGATAAAGATCCTGCCGACCTTTTTAGGATGTCCGGCCCTTAGCATTATTCAAAAAAATATCGAAAATGCCGTGAAGGCCATTGAGTATGTAGAAAAGGTTAAGGTAGAATTTATCAACCACCCGCCATGGACGTCAGATCGGATATCTGAAAAAGGCAGAAATGGACTTAAAGCATTCGGAATTGCTCCTCCACCTCGTTTAATGGACAGTGATGGATCGTGGCATGTTGATTGCCCGTTTTGCGGTTCTACCTATGTGACCATGGATAACATCTTTGGG
Organism: Bacillus salipaludis; assembly: GCF_030938565.1. Lineage (GTDB taxonomy): Bacteria > Bacillota > Bacilli > Bacillales > Cytobacillaceae > Neobacillus > Neobacillus salipaludis_A. The sequence continues at coordinate 2,545,989 of NZ_JAVGVR010000001.1, forward strand.
CCGACAGCTTGCAGAAGTATTTTATACTGTAAAAATTGTAAAAACCCATTTGAAGCAATGAAACCGATATCAACTTTAATGTAGATAAAGAGAATGTGAGGAGAATCGATTATGGCTAAATTAATTGCTTTATATAAACAACCGGAAGACAAGGCTGCATTTGATGAACATTATAATAATGTACATGTTCCAATCACGGAAAAAATTCCTGGCTTGCGTGAAATCAAAGTAACAAGATTTACTGGAACGCCAATGGGCGGGGAGCCTCCTTATTATTTAATGTGTGAAATGCGTTATGACAGCCATGAGGATTTACAAAAGGGCATGCGTTCCGAAGAAGGTAAAGCTTCTGGAAAAGACTTAATGAAATTTGCCGGTAAGCTAGTTACTTTGGTTATCGGAGAAGACGATTAATGAAAGCTTATAAATTTATTGAAGCTTCACATCAAGACGGTGTAGCGCTTATTGAGCTAAATAGACCAGCTCAATATAATGCCTTAAATCGAACAATGGTACACGAAATTGTTGATGCGATGGAAACTTTCGACGGGGATGAGAAAGTTCAGGTTATCGTGATCACGGGGAAAGGACGGGCGTTTTCAGCAGGTGCAGATATTGATGAAATGGCAGGGGATGATCCAATTCGATTGGAGCTATTAAATCAATTTGCCGAGTGGGACCGTCTATCTTTAATCAAAAAGCCAATCATTGGTGCGGTAAAAGGCTTTGTTTTTGGCGGGGGATTTGAGTTGGCACTGAGCTGTGATTTATTAATTGCAGCCAGCGGTACGGAATTTTCATTCCCGGAAGTGAACCTTGGGGTTATGCCGGGAGCGGGTGGCACCCAGCGCTTGACAAAAATTGTCGGCAGAACGAAAGCGTTGGAATGGTTATGGAACGGCACTCGAATTTCAACAGAAAGTGCCTTTCAGCACGGATTAATTAATCGAGTTGTCTATCCTGAATTATTAATGGAAGAAACGATGAAAACAGCAAGATTTATTGCAAACCAAGCGCCGCTTTCAATTCGTTATATTAAAGATGCAGTCAATAAAGCGGTGGATTATTCTCTTTATGAAGGAATGCAATATGAACGGAAAAATTTCTATTTATTATTTGCTTCCGAAGATCAAAAAGAAGGTATGAACGCTTTTATTGAAAAGCGGAAGCCGGAATTTAAAGGGAGATAACCATATGTACGAAACGATTTTGTATGCTGTTGAAAACGGTGTGGCCTGGATTACGTTAAATCGGCCAACTACATTAAATGCATTCGTGGCTCAAATGAATAGAGAAATTACTAAAGCCATTAAAATAGCTTCTACAGCTGAAGAGGTCCGCTGCATCGTTATTACCGGTGAAGGACGTGGTTTTTGCTCCGGTCAAGACCTGTCAGAAGTAGATGAAAATATGGATCATGGGCAGGTAATAAGGGAGAAATACGGGCCGATGATAAAGCAAATTTATCAATGTGAGAAACCGATTATAGCGGCTGTCAACGGGATTGCTGCCGGTGCAGGTTTTAGCCTTGCATTAGCCTGTGATTTTCGTATTCTTTCAGAACGCGCAAGCTTCTTAAATGCTTTTATTCACATTGGTTTAATCCCAGATTCAGGTAATAGTTACTTCCTTACTAGATTAGTAGGAGAAGCAAAAGCATTGGAAATTTCGATTTTAGGTGAAAAAATCCCTGCGGATCAAGCGCTTTCATTGGGACTGGCGACTAAAGTGGTATCTACTGATAACTGGGATGCTGAAGTCACCCAATTTGCAGAGCGAATTGCGGCATTACCAACAAAAGCAATTGGATTAATCAAACGCACAATCAAATCTACAGGTGAAAAATCCTTTACTGACTACTTAGAAGAAGAGGCGCAAGCCCAAAGAATTGCTGGTCTAACAAAAGATGCTCGTGAAGGCGTTCAGGCCTTTATGGAAAAAAGAAAACCAACCTTTATCGGCAAATAAGAGGAGGATCAACTCATGACAACACAAGTAACTGAAGCGGTTTCTTTAAAAAGAGATTACTATCATTTAATTATAAACGGCGAAAAGGTAGAAAGCTCCAATGGAAAAACGATTAAAACTTATAATCCAGCTACTGGTGAATTAGTTGCTGAAGTAGCAAAAGCATCACAAGAGGATGCAGAGAGAGCCGTTTTAGCAGCACGCGAAGCATTTGATCACGGAAAATGGCGTAAATATCCAATTAACCGTCGTTCACAAGTGTTAAATAAGATTGCCGCAATTATGCGCTCCCGGTTCAATGAATTGGTAGAATTAGAAATTTTGGACACTGGTAAATCTTTAGCTGCTGCACAAGGGCAAGTATCACAAGCGATTGAAGATTTTGAATTCTATGCAGGGGCTATTGTCGGACACCGCGGTGTCGTTAATAATATGCCTGGCCAATTTCATAATTTTACTGAAAAAGAGCCTGTTGGCGTATGTGCGCAAATCATTCCTTGGAACTATCCATTGATGATGGCTGCTTGGAAAATCGCTCCGGCGATTGCAGTTGGTTGTTCTGTTATTGTAAAACCAGCTAGCTTAACTCCGCTTACTGCGATTATTTTAGGTGAAATCTGCTTAGAAGCAGGCGTACCAGCTGGTGTTGTCAACATTGTTCCTGGATCAGGTTCAGAGGTTGGAAACTACCTTGTAGAACATCCAAAAGTAAATAAAGTGGCTTTCACTGGTTCTACACCAATCGGTAAAGATATTATGGCAAAAGCTTCTGAAACATTAAAACGTGTTACGCTTGAATTAGGCGGTAAATCTCCTAATCTCGTATTTGAAGATGCGGATATCGATGCTGCCGTTGATGGATCTCTTTTCGGAATCTTCTATAACTCTGGACAATCCTGTGAAGCACGTTCACGTTTATATGTTCATGAAGATATTTACGATGAATTCATCACGAAGTTTGTTGAAAAAACAAAGAAATTAGTACTTGCGAATCCATTTGATAAAGGCACTCATATGGGTGCAATCATTGATCAAGCACAATTAGAAGTTATCGATGGCTTTGTAAAATCCGCAATTGAAGAAGGCGCAGAGATTTTAGCAGGAGGAAAGCCTGCTGTTGTAGAAGGATATGAAGGTGGATTCTGGTATGAGCCGACTGTCATTGCAAATGTCAATCACGACATGACAGTTGTAAAGGAAGAAATCTTTGGGCCTGTTGTAGTAGTTATGAAGTTTAAGGATGAAAAAGAAGCAATTAAACTTGCAAACGACACAGAATTCGGATTAGGTTCAGCAGTTTGGTCAAAAGATGGCGCGCGCGCAACTCGTGTGGCAAAGCAAATTGAAGCAGGAATCGTGATGGTAAACTGCCCATTCTCGGCCTTCCCTGGTACACCATTTGGCGGTTATAAGCAATCAGGTTTCGGCCGTGAGTTATGCATTGAAACACTCGATCTTTATACCGAAACAAAGAGCATTGTTTCTTACTTTGGAAGTCGTCCAATAAATCCACTAGGTGTTTAATATCCCACACGTACGAATGAGACTTCCACGTCTCATTCGTACGTTTTAATTAGACAAAGGAGAGATCTTTGATGAAAAACATCGTTGTTGTTGGTTCTGGTGTAATGGGTAGAGGGATTGCCTATGTATCTGCACTTGGTGGATTTTCCGTTACATTGGTTGATGTGAATGAAAATGCGCTTAAAAGTGCCGAAGGTGAATTAAATTCCATTTTTGCAAAAGGACGCGAAAGAGGAAAAATTTCTTCTGAACAGGAAAATTTCGCGAAAGCGAATCTATCCTATGCGAGTGATCTGCCGCAGGCATGTTCTATTGCTGACTTAATTATTGAGGCTGTCCCTGAAAAAGCAGTAATTAAAAAACAGGTTTTTGAAACAATGGAGCAATTTGCACCAGAACATTGCTTATTTGCTACCAATACTTCTACCATGAGTCCAACAGAAATTGCATCATATGGTAAACGCGCGGATCAAACGATTGCAATGCACTTCTTTAATCCGGTTCACAAAATGCCGCTTGTAGAAATCGTCCGCGGTCTTGAAACGAGTGATGAAACCGCTGAAACGATTAAAAAAGTGGCGGAACAAATGGGGAAAGAAACGGTTGTAATCAATGAATTCCCTGGTTTTGTCACTAGCCGTATCAGCTGTCTTGTCGGTAATGAAGCTTTTTATATGCTTCAAGAAGGACTTGGAACACCTGAAGACATTGATAAAGCTATCAAACTTGGATTGAACTATCCAATGGGCCCATTTGAATTAGTTGACCTTGTTGGATTGGATGCCCGTTTAAATAACTTGAGATACTTGCATGAAAAATTAGGCGAAAAATACCGTCCAGCACCATTACTTGAACAATATGTAGCTGCAGGCAGACTTGGCCGTAAAACGGGTAAAGGTGTTTATGATTATACCAAAAAAGAAGAGTTGGTGAAAAAATGAAAGAAGTTGTAATTGTCGACGCAGTTAGAACGCCAATTGGAAAATATAAAGGTGCTTTAAAAAGTGTTCGCCCAGATGATTTAGGCGCCATCGTCATCAAGGCTCTTCTTGAAAGAAATCCTAACCTTCCTCCGGAACAAATCGAAGATGTCATTTTTGGAAATGCCAATCAAGCAGGGGAAGACAATCGAAATGTTGCCAGAATGTCAGGACTTCTTGCTGGACTGCCGATTACTGTAGGTGGCACAACGATTAACCGTCTTTGCGGTTCAGGTTTAGATGCTGTAATTCTAGCAGCTAGATCAATCGCTGTGGGTGAAGGAGATATCTATATTGCTGGTGGAACGGAGAGCATGACACGTGCTCCTTATGTCATGGGCAAGCCTGAGGTTGACTACCCAAGAGGTTCCATGGAACTTCAGGATACGACGATTGGCTGGCGCTTCACAAATAAAAAATTAGAAGAAATGTACGGGGCAGAATCGATGCCTCAAACAGCTGAAAATGTAGCGCAGCGCTGTTCGATCACACGTGAAGAACAAGATGAATTTGCGCTTCGAAGCCAGCAACGAGCCAAAGTCGCTATGGAAAACGAACGGTTTGCGAATGAAATTGTTCCTGTCACCTTTAAAGATCGGAAAGGGAACGAGGTAGTGGTAACAAAGGACGAGCATCCACGCCCGGATACTTCCTTAGAAAAGCTATCAAAACTTCGGCCTATTTTTGAAGGAGGTACGGTCACTGCGGGAAATGCATCCGGTGTAAATGATGGTGCTTCTGCCGTATTGTTAATGAGCGCTGAAAAAGCAAAGGAACTTGGCTTAAAGCCGCTTGCTAAATATGTAGTGGGAGCAGTTGCGGGTCTTGAACCATCTGTAATGGGATTAGGACCTATCTATGCTTCAAGAAAAGCCCTTACAAGAGCGAATCTATCAATCGATAAGATTGGGTTAGTTGAATTAAACGAAGCCTTTGCCTCCCAGTCCATCGAATGTATGAGACAATTGGAGCTTGATGCGGATAAAGTAAATGTTAATGGCGGTGCCATTGCTTTTGGCCATCCGCTTGGAGCAAGTGGGGCCCGTATTTTGACTACCCTTGTCCATGAAATGAAAAAACAAAACGTTCAATATGGTCTGGCAACCATGTGTATTGGTGTTGGACAAGGAATTGCCGCAATCATTGAAAATATTGAAAATTAACTATTAATGCCCTTATATAGTCTGACTATAAGGGCTATTTTTTCTTAATAAAGGAGCGGAATTGTTTTATGGAAAATGTCTTATATAAAGTAGAAAATCATATTGGTTATGTTACCGTTAATCGACCTGACGTTTTAAACTGTTTTAACTATGCTACACTTTCCCAGCTTCAAGAAGTGGTGAATGAAATCTCGTTAAATCCCGATGTTCACGTCGTTATTTTTACCGGAGCTGGAGAAAAGGCTTTTAGCGCAGGCGCTGATTTGAAGGAAAGAAAAACATTAACAGAAACAGAAACCAGAAGAAATGTAAAAGCCATTCGCGATGTGTTTAACAGTATTGCATTGCTACCGCAGCCAACAATTGCAGCTGTTAATGGCTATGCGCTTGGCGGTGGATTTGAATGGCTGCTATCCTGTGACTTTGCTATTGCTGTAGAAGGAATCTCTTTGGGATTAACTGAAACAAGCTGGGCAATTATTCCAGGAGCAGGCGGAACACAGCGATTGCCGCGATTAGTTGGCGAAACAAAGGCAAAGGAATTAATTTTCACGGCAAAGAAATTGTCTGCCCAAGAAGCACTAGAATTGGGTATAGTCCTAGAGGTAGTGTCTCGTAACGAATTAATGTCTGCTTGTGAGGAATTTGCTGCAAAAATAATGAAAAATGGGCCAGTTGCCATCAGACAGGCAAAATATGCGATTACAAGAGGGCTTAACACCGATTTACAAACAGGGCTTGAAATTGAAGCAAAAGCATACGAACTAACGATACCGACGGAAGATCGCGTAGAAGCCTTAAATGCATTTAGTGAAAAAAGAGCCCCTCGTTTTTCAGGGAAATAGCTTGCTTTTTTGAGTAAAATATATAAAAATTATAACGCTCGTATAAATTATGTGATAAAAAGAATGGGGGGGTGAAATGAATGGGTGAAAATACACGCTCCATGATTTTTACAATATACGGTGATTATATTCATCACTATGGGAATAAAATTTGGATTGGCAGTCTAATTGGACTACTAAAGGAATTCGGTCATAATGAGCAGGCCGTTCGGGTAGCCGTTTCCCGTATGTTGAAACAAGGGTGGATCCAATCTGAAAAGGTCGAGAATCGCAGCTATTATTTTCTAACAAAACAGGGTATAGACCGAATTGAAGAAGCAGGAAATCGTATTTTCAAGCTGAATCCAAGTGAATGGGATGGAAAATGGCGTGTTCTTATGTATACCATTCCCGAAGAGAAGAGACAGATTCGGGATGAACTTCGTCAAGAATTATTATGGAGCGGCTTTGGCAGCTTTTCAAATGCCTGCTGGATTTCTCCGAATAACTTGGAAAAAGAAGTGAAACTCCTTATTGAAAAATATGATATCAGCGAATATGTAGACTTTTTCGTCTCTGAATATATCGGTCCAAGAGATAATAAAACTCTAGTTGAAAAAAGCTGGCCGTTAGAAGATGTGGTTGAGAAATATGAAGAATTTATTATCACGTACAGCAAGCAATTTTTTGCCAATCAAGAGATTATTAGTCGCGGTGAAATGACCGATGCCCAATGTTTTGTTGAACGGACTAAGCTTGTCCATGAATATCGCAAATTTTTGTTTATCGATCCCGGACTTCCAAAAGAACTATTGCCGGAAAATTGGAATGGAAACCTTGCAGCCACATTATTTAACCAATATTATCAACTTCTTGCGGAACCGGCCAGTCGTTTTTTTGAAAGCATTTTTAAGGAAAATAATGATTTATGTAAAAAAGACGACTCCTATGATGCTAAACACCATCCGTATATGATTCAGTGACAAACAAAGCAGCTTTTCAACCATTTTTTTGAAGAGCTGCTTTGTTGTAAATGGAACCGTGCAATTTCTTTTTAATGAGAGGAGAATTTGTGTGAAATCAGTAAATGAATTGCTATCGATAAAATATCCAATTATCCAAGGAGGAATGGGTAATATCAGTAATGCTCAACTGACAGCAGCTGTATCGAATGCTGGAGGGCTTGGGACGATTGGATGCGGAACGATGACCCCTGCGCAGGTTGAATCGATTATTCTGGAAACGAAGGATCTGACAGATCAGCCTTTTGCAATCAATATACCTATCAATGTTAGTCCCTATACTGATGAAATGATTCAACTTGTCATTAAACACAAGATACCTGTTGTTTCATTGTCTGCCGGCAATCCTGCACCTTATATTGGACAATTGCACGAATATAACATAAAGGTGATTGTTATTGTTGCGGCTGTTAAACATGCACAAAAGGCAGAAGAGGCTGGTGCCGATGTTTTGGTTGCGGAAGGATTTGAAGCAGCCGGAATTAATTCCAATCTAGAATTGACCACTTTTACGCTGATCCCGCAAATTTGCAAACATGTTTCTGTCCCTGTCTTAGCTGCAGGGGGGATAGGCGATGGACATGGTTTAGCTGCTGCATTAATGCTCGGGGCGTCAGGAGTACAGATGGGGACACGCTTAATTGCAACAATGGAAGCACCTTTCCATTCTACATATAAAAATCGATTGATTGAGGCTAGCGATCAGGAAACGGTGATTTTGGGCCGTTCGGTTGGCCAGGTCAGGAGAGTACTAAAATCAGGCTATGCAAAACAAATTATTGATTTGGAACGTCACGGTTTATCAGAAGAACAATACCGTCAGATGACATCGGAGGATTTCCATCTGAAAGGTGCCCTGCGTGGTGACGGTGAAAATGGCTTCATGAACAGTGGACAAATTGCTGGGCTTATTGAAGATGTTCCAACTGTACAGGAATTATTAGATGGAATGATGAGTGAGGCACGTGCAGTTATGGAGGAGCGCCTGCGTCTTTTTACTATGTAAAAGTTCTTGAGAGGAGTTTGGGGATGGGGAAAATAAACAAGGAATTTGATCTTTTGAAGGTTGTAACAGATGGCGCTGCACCACCTCCATGTGATTTGACTTTGCAAATTGAAGTGACATCGGCGGAGGATGGGGTCGCACAGGGCATTTGGAAAGTCAATGAGCAGTTTATGAACGGACTCGGTGTGGCAATGGGCGGCTTTGTTTCATCAGCGGCAGACATTATGATGGCCTATGCAGTTGCATCTAAGTTGAAGGGTGAACAAAGCTTTACTTCTATTGACCTGCATACGACCTTTCATAGACCCATTTTAAAGGGAGAGGTCATGGTTGAGGCAAGGGTGGAAAGATTGGGAAGGAAAGTTGCCTACGTCGTGTCCGATTTATTTCAAAATGAGAAAAAGGCAGCAAGTGTTGTTTCTTCGGTGATGATTATTGGTGAGTGAGGTTATTTGAAGGACAAATTTTTGTTGATCAAGAGTGGAAGTGTCCTTCAAAGGGTGCTGGAAGGACAAAGTCATGTAAAAAAGAGGAAAATTGCCTTCAATAGAGCGGCTGAAGGATAGAAAGAAAATGATTAACTTGTTCTTCAAATCTTCTTGTTATTTTTTGAAAGAAATATAAAACTACTCTAACCTCTATGAAATCACCCGACGAATAACAAAAAAATAAAAAGCTTGCAGACTTATCTAGGATCTAGAATTTGCCTGCAAGCTGAAGCCTTTAAAAGAGCTTATTTCATTCCATTAAAACTTACTGCTATTTTAGCTCCAACAACTGCATTGTTTTTCACAAGAGCAATGTTTGCATCTAAACTTTTTCCTTCGGTTAATTCTTTTACTTTTCCAAGCATGAAAGGTGTTACATCTTTACCGGAAATATGTTTTTCATCAGCTTCTTTTAAAGCTGTTTCGATTACGCTATTAATCTTTTTTTCATCCATGGCATATTCTTCAGGAATTGGGTTGGCAATAACAGCTCCGCCTTTAAGATTCAAATCCCATTTTACTTTTAATGTGGAGGCAATAGTTTCCACTTCATCAGCACGTAAGTTTAGAGCAAATTCACTAGTGCGGGTATAAAAGGCAGGAAGTACATCCGTTTGATATCCAATTACCGGAACGCCTTTTGTTTCAAGATATTCCATTGTCAGGCCTAAATCTAGAATCGACTTTGCACCGGCGCAAATAACGGCAACGTTTGTTTGTCCAAGTTCTTCCAGGTCTGCCGAGATATCCATTGTCGTTTCGGCACCACGGTGAACACCGCCAATACCGCCGGTAACAAAGATATTAATTCCCGCAGCCTCAGCGCAAATCATAGTAGCAGCGACGGTTGTAGCTCCTAGTTTTTTTGTTGCAATTAAATACGCTAAATCACGTCTTGATGCTTTTGCTACATCTGAGCTTTTACCGAACATTTCTAACTCTTCATCGGATAGTCCGATTTTAATTTTTCCATCCACAATTGCAATTGTTGCCGGAACGGCCCCATTATCACGGACAATTTGTTCCACTTCACGCGCTGTTTGGACATTTTGCGGATAGGGCATACCATGTGAGATAATAGTTGATTCTAATGCTACGATTGGTTTTCCTTGTTCCTTTGCGGCACGTACTTCTTCAGATAATTCAATATATTGTTTCATGGTGATTCCTCCATATCTTTTAGTAGTTTTTCAGCTGATAAATCCTGACGGACGGTATACGGGGTTTGAAGCGTTTTTGCAGCATTCACATTTCCGGCTTTAGCAATCTCGGGTAATGATTTCCCCTCTAACCAGGTGTAAATAACAGCAGAAGAGAAGGCGTCTCCTGCTCCTGTTACATCGATGATTTCCTTTATTTCAATTGAAGGGACATGGAAAATTCCTTCTTCTTTATTACCGATCATTGAACCTTCTTTACCGTTCGTAATAATCACATTGGATATTCCGAGTGATAACCAATTTTCTAATGCTTTTTTCCAGTCCGCTTCAGTCTTGATTTCAGTATGAAAGTAAGTTTCCGTTTCATCACAGTTTGTAATTAACCATGATACACCTTCTAAATCTTCTGGTAATCGATTCATCTTTGGAGATGAAACAGGTATTAAAACAATCGGAATTTCATGACTTTTTGCGAAATCACACAAAAATTGAATGGTTTCCTTAGGACAGTTTAAATCCGCCACTATACATTTTGCTTGGCTTAAATAAACATCGTTTTTAAGAAGTAATTCAGGTGTGATTGCTTCGTACACTTCCATATCTGCCAAAGCAATAATTAATTCTCCGTTAGAGTCTAGAACAGCCGTGTATGAACCAGTAGATTTTTCTGGATATTGGGTGACCGTTTCCAAATTCATGTATAAAGACGATGCTTCCTCAATAAAAGACCAGTCTTTGTCAGCACCGCTTGTTGAGATAAGGTCCACTTCCATACCAATCCGACCTAGGTTTTCTGCTATATTTCTAGCTACACCACCTGCATTATGAGTGGCGTAAATCGGATTAGATGTACCTAATTGGGCTTTCTCTTTCATATGGAATTTACGGTCCATATTCGCTCCACCGATACAAATTACATGCTGTGATTCACTTAAAATATAGGCTCTTCCTATAATTTTTCCTTTTTTAGTTAAACCGGAAATCATATTCGCAACAGAGGGTCTGGATAATCCTAATATTTCCGCAAGTTCTAGCTGGGAAACGTATGGGTTCTTTCGGATTAAATCTAAAATTAATTGTTCTTTCTCATTCATTTTTTCAGGCACAAAACTCACCTCGTTCCTAAACAGTACGATTATTTTGGATTAAAGGTTTTTAATTCTTTCTGATTTTCAGGAACTTTTACTTTACCGTCTTTTATTTTTTTTACCCATTCTTTTACAGCTGCATCAATATTTGTTTTGTTAGCAGCTTTTTCATTGATTGGTGCTAAGCCGACACCATCTTCAGTTAAACCGTATAACGTAACCTTTCCGCCAGGGAAATTTCCATCCTTGGCTTTCTGAGAAAGGTCTTGGACTGCTACATCAACGCGCTTAAGAGCGGATGTAAGAACGACATCCGGTCCCATATCGGCTTGGTCACGGTCAACCCCAATTACCCAAATTTGTTTGTTGGGGTCTTTTTTCTTTAAATCATTGGCTTCTTTGAATACACCAACACCTGTGGCTCCTGCAGCGTGAAAAATTACATCCGCGCCTGTTGAATACATTTTAGCAGCGATGGCTTGTCCAACCTCAGCTTTGTCAAAAGCACCTGCATATTGAACATCGACTTTCACTGTAGGATTTGCAGCCTTTACTCCAGCTAAGTAACCAGATTCGAATCGTTCGGTCACAGGGATTTTCATCCCGCCAATAAATCCAATATGGTTAGATTTTGTTGAAAGAGCAGCCGCTATACCTGCAAGGAATCCTGCCTCTTGCTCTTTAAAAAGAATACTAGCAACGTTGGGTTGTTTAACCTCAGCATCAACGATGGCAAATTCAGTATTTTTTTGCTGCTTTGCAATTGCTTCTACCGCATTTGGCATTAAGAAACCAATCCCATATACCAGATCAAACCCTTGACGAACAAGTGTATTTAGGTTTGTAGTATAATCTGCATCTGATTGGGATTGAAGGTAATCATAGCCGCCTTTACCTTTTGTCAGACCATTTTTTTTACCGAAGTTTTTAAGCCCTTCCCAAGAAGACTGGTTAAAGGATTTATCATCGACACCACCGATATCCGTAACCATTGCTACTGAGAAGGTTTTTCCTTTCGCAGTTTCGGTCTCATTGCTTTTTCCACAGGCTCCTAATAGTGTACCAGCTGCGAGTACAAGCGATAAGGCCATTCCGATTTTACGCTTTTTCAAAATATGCTCCCCCTAAGATGTAATAAGATTAGCAGATAATCTTTTTAAACTTTTGTTTGTAAATTAAACTTATGTTTGTATTATACTTCGGATTTATTGTTTGGTCAACAGCATACTTTCTAGATATAATTTCATTAAATACATACTTGAAAAGAGGATACATAGATGGAAAAAGATTTAATGGGAAAGCGTATTGCCATTACTGGATCAAGGAAAACAGAAGAAATCAGCATGCTTATTAAAAAACAAGGCGGTATCCCGCTTGTACGGTCATTACAAGGAACGGTTCTTTTATCGGAAAAGGAAGTGGAGCCGGATTTAAAAAGGTTTGTTCGTGACGGAGCAGATTGGGTGATTTTTACAACAGGTATGGGCACAAACACTCTATATGAATTGGCTAAAAAATTGGATGTTGAAAACGAGTTTTTACAGGTTATTCGTCTGGCCAAAGCGGCTTCTAGAGGTTATAAAACCTTATCAGCATTAAAAGAGCTTGGGGTTAACCCTTTAGCCGTAGATCAGGATGGGACAACTCGGGGATTAATTCAATCACTAGAAGGATTTGATTTCTTCAATAAAAGAGTGATGGTTCAGCTCCATGGTGAACAAGCTCCGAAACTAACCAAGTTTCTGGAGGATAGGGGAGCTATTGTCACTAAACTTCTACCCTATAAACATATTGCCCCCGAGGCAGAAACCATTACAACAATCTGTGATGAGTTGTTAACAGATAAGCTAGATGCCGTATGTTTTACAACCGCAAATCAAGTCCGTTCTCTCTTTGATTTTGCAAAAAGAATGGGAAGCGTTGATGGAATCTTGAAGGCCTTCGAGTTTAATACTCATGCTGTTGCTGTTGGAAAGGTCACTCAAGAGGCTTTAAGGGAAGAAGGGATAGACCGAGTAATTACTCCTGAAAATGAAAGAATGGGGGCGATGGTGGTAGAGTTGTCACGTTATTATCGTACCGTGAACATTAGTAACAACTACTAATAATCCTTTATCTTTTGCATAAGTTTTAACAAAGGGTTTATCAACAAGGGGGGAGTTGATGTTTAAATTTTTTTCTTTTAAAAAAAAACCGAAAGAAAAGCAGCCATCCCTCCATTTACCCCATATTCTTATGAAACTGGATCGAATTATTGAGCTCCTTGAAAAACAACAACAGGAGAAAGTCAAAGAAGAGAAAAAGAAAAACAAGGTGGAAATATCCACCTTGAACATGTACAAATTGATCATCTAGAGAACATTAATTTTCAGCTTGAGAATATTGAAATTGACGAATTAAGCGGAAAATTATTAATTGGTAATAATATTAGTGGGACAGAAGAATTAGCCAAATCCATAATTCAAAAAATAGAGAAAGAAAACGAAAAGGAAGCAATGGTAGAAACTGCTTCCGATGATGAACAAAAAATAATGAAAACTCCAAAAGGGTATCGTTTTCAAAATAAATTCTGATTAATCCCAATTGATATTGGCGATTTTGATATCTTGATCATCTATTATTGCATCAATCATATCCGGGTCATTATTGATACTTAAATTTTTAGTAATATGATTCATATTTCCATAAGTATTACCGTGTGAGACATTTTGTTTTTGATTAGCATCTATTCCATTTATCTGACCTTTCCCGACGAGCAGGGAGGAATTATTGAGCATCGTTGTCACATTAACAGAATCAAGGCTAATATTCGATTCGTTTTCATTACCAGGAGTCTCAAATGAAAAATTGATATCCCGGTCATCGATCGGCGTATCAATAAAATCCGGGTCATTCAAAATAGAGATATTATGCAAGAGAATATTACATTCCCCGCTAACATCACCAAAAACTTTATTTTCCTTCCCGTGCGCATTCCAGCCAACCGCCGTATTTTTTTCAGCGATAAAGATTCCTGCCTGCCTCTCCATGGTTTGGACATTAATATTCCCTGTAAATTGAAATTGTGAAGATTTTAACATTTTCTCACCACATTTTTTCATTTCTGCTTTACAGTATGACCTGGATGTAAATAATGTGATAAATGCCCACTTTTTTAATGGTGGTTTGTGTCATCTCATCAGTAACGGAATATGCTGATAAAAATGGAAAAAGGGGATTAGCGGATGAATATTCGTTTTGACCATGTAACTATAGCAAGTATGAAAAATTCTGCTGGTGTATTTTTAGGGGAAAAGAATATGATTAAAAAATTTCGAAGCGATCAGACTGTTACTGAAGTAATTGGAACGTTGTCAGGTAAAGAAAATTTAATGATGGACAATTTATGGGTAAACAACAAAGAGAAGGGGGAGGCTGATTAAACGATGGGCTCCTCTTTTTTATCTCCATCAGTTCATATCGGAACCATCAAAATCGGGAGTATTGGTGAGGCGTCATGTTTTAGTATCGGAAATAATTTTATCGACGATTTTAAAAGCAATAAAAAACATAGCCAGGGGTTAGGAAACATCCACGGGGACCGAAATAATTTATCTCATTCAAGAGCTTCGTTAACTACTATGCAGGAGGATCAGAATAAAAAGAAGCCTAGTGATAAAATGGATAAAGCTCCAACTGATAAAGCGGAAAAAAACCTTTCATGAAAGGTTTTTTTCTTTTGAAATTTATATATTTGCACCAAAATTTGGTTTTATATCTTGGTCAAAGATTACTCCATCAATTCCATCCAAGTTATCCAAATTATTCGCGACATTTAGTGTAAGGACATTAAAAAAGCCAAAGGTACTACCAAAACCTTGATTAAATTTTCTGTTGGAATCCATCCCTGTAATAATGGATTCGCCGATTGATACATTGGCGTTTTGTTGGGGAGTGTTAACATTTAATACTCCTAAATTAATGACTGAAGGCATTCAAATTTCCTCCATTCCTCGGTACTATTATTTATTATATGATTTATCCCTTTTTATGTTCAGTAAATAACGAAATTGTGTTCATGAAAAACAAAATCTACGAAACATCAATAAGGATAAATAACTTTTCAAAAAGGAAAACTCCCCAAAATACCGCTATAATGTAGAATAGAATTCGCATTTTTGTATGGGGGGATCCTGCCTGAACACAATAAAAATATCTCTGCAGACGAAAATCTTTGGGCTGGTACTGTCACTGGGATTATTATTAATCGTGCTGCTGACGGCTTTTTACAGCTACATGGAAAGTAAGCAAATCGAAGAAAACCGGGGCAGAATGGCACTGGAAATTTCAAAAACGGTATCCTTTATACCGACTATTATCGAGGCTTTTCAATCAAAAAATCCATCGCAAACCATTGAGCCGCTAGCTGAAAAAATTCGCAAACAGACCGGTGCTGAATTTGTTGTAATAGGAAATAAAGAGGGAAACCGATATTCTCACCCACTAAAATCGAAGCTCGGGAAAAAAATGAGGGGCGGAGATAACGAAAGAGCCCTTCAAAAGGGAGAATATTATGTATCCACTGCAAAGGGGTCACTCGGTCCATCTATTAGGGGAAAGTCACCTATATTTAATCAAAAAGGTGAAATCATTGGGATTGTTTCTGTAGGATTTTTGCTAGAGGATATCCATCAGCAAATCATGAAAAACGTGATCAAGGTCCTGTATGTCGCAGTTTTCGCTCTCATCATCTCGTTAATTGCCAGCATTTTACTAGGGCGGAATATTCGTAAGGATACAATGGGGCTTGAACCCTATGAAATTGCCTGGCTTTATAAAGAAAAAAACGCAGTATTACATGCGGTGAAAGAAGGGATTTTGGCAATCAATCAAAAAGGGTTCATCACGATGATGAATCAACCAGCCAAAAAACTCCTAAATATTCATGGTTCAGTAAGACTCATGAAGGTGGATGGACTATTTCCTTCAGACTATTTATATGAAGTTTTAGAAACAGGAACACCTCAAATTGATAAAGAAATGGTCTGGAAGGACCGAACAGTGATTGTAAACTGCACACCCCTTTTCAATCAACATGAAATAACTGGCGTAGTTGCATCATTTCGGGATAAAACTGAAATTGAGCAAATGTTAAACACGATATCGGAGGTTAAAAGTTATTCTGAAGACCTTCGTGCGCAGACACATGAATTTACCAATAAATTATACGTGTTGCTTGGTCTGCTTCAGCTGGGCGAACATCAACAGGCGATTGAAATGATTCAATTGGAAACACAGGCACTGCAATTTCAAAATTCTGTTGTTTTTAACCAGATTAAAGATACAAAAATCCAGGCTATACTCTTAGGAAAGCTGGGAAAAGCATCGGAAAAGAAGATTCATTTTGAAATTGCTTCTGATAGTTATTTGGAAAACTTACCGCACCATATAAAACTTTCCAACCTCATTGTCATCCTTGGAAATTTAATCGATAATGCCTTTGAAGCGGTATATGGGTTAGAATCTTCTACCGTTAAATTCTTCGCAACGGATATTGGTAGTGACATTATCTTTGAAATTTCAGATAATGGTAAGGGAATCAATGAAAATGAAATACCGCTTCTCTTTCAAAAGGGTTATACCACGAAAGAAGGGACCGAGTCGAGAGGATTTGGTCTATCAAATGCAGAAAAGGCTGTAATAGAGATGGGTGGAATGATTGAGGTACAAAGCAGTCCAGGGAGTGGAACTGTTTTTACTGTGTATCTTCCTAAAGATAGCGAGAGGGGGAGAAAACTTGAATAAGATCAAGGTAGTGATTACGGAAGACGATTTTCGAATTGCAGATATTCACGAGAAATTTTTACAGAAATTCAAGGAAATTGAAGTAGTTGGTAAAGCCTTGAACGGGGATCAAACCTTGCAAATACTAAAAAAAGAACAGCCTGATTTACTACTTTTGGACGTGTACATGCCGGACATGCTCGGGGCTGAACTATTGCCTGTCATTCGTGAGAGTTTCCCTAAGATGGGGGTTATCATGATTACAGCTGCAACCGATAAAGTTTTTCTTGAAAAAGCATTAAGTTATGGAGTAGAGAATTATTTAATCAAACCGGTTAACCGGGAACGATTTGATGAGGTAATTTTGGAATATGTTCAAAAACACACCCTGTTAATGTCCAAACAAGAGGTGAATCAAAATTATGTAGACCTTTTATTTGGAAAAGGAAAACAGGAAAGAACAGGGAAAAGTGCTGGATTGCCTAAAGGAATTGATGATATTACGCTTGGAAAAGTGAAAGCAGTTATACATTCCAAAAATGGAGGACTATCTGCAGAAGAAGTCGGACAGGAAATCGGTGCATCACGGATAACGGCTCGCCGTTATTTAGAATATTTATCCGCTATCAAAGAAGTGAAGGCGGAAGTGGTTTATGGAATTGTAGGAAGACCGGAAAGAAAATATTATCCCGTGTAAGAAGGATTGCGAAAAAGCAGTCCTTTATTTTTTGGGATATGTTAAATAACATAGTTGATTTTAAACAAAGTTGATTGGAGCGGAAATCAACAACCAAGTTATCAAGTCATATTTCTAAAAGAAACAATTTCAGGAAAAATATCCCTGCTGTGAACAATATGTACAAAATGTAATTTAATTTACGATATTAACATTATTTTGAAAACGTTTTCACTATATAAAATTTTGATTATTATTAATTTACAAACAAAAGGGGTGAAGACAATGTTAGCAATTTTAGGATTTTTAATGATTATTATTTTCATGGTTTTAATTATGACAAGACGTCTTTCAGCTATGATTGCCCTCATGGTCGTTCCAGTAGCCTTTGCTTTAATCGGCGGGTTCGGAAAGGATATGGGTCCAATGGCATTAGAAGGGATCAAGAGTGTGGCACCAACTGGGATTATGATTCTATTTGCCATTCTATTTTTCGGAATTATGATTGATGCAGGAGTATTCGATCCGATTATTCAAAAAATCTTAAAAGTGGTGAAAGGGGACCCAGTAAAAATAGCAATTGGTACAGCTGTACTTGCACTATTAATCTCCCTTGATGGAGATGGAACCACCACTTATATGATTACCATTTCAGCAATGCTCCCGTTGTACAAGCGAATTGGGATGAAACCATTAGTCTTAGCGGGGATTGCAGTATCAGCTTCCGGAGTTATGAACCTGCTTCCATGGGGAGGTCCTACTGCCAGGGTTATGACGGCATTACATCTTGAAATGGGAGATGTATTTACTCCAGTCATTCCAAGTATGATTGGCGGAGTGTTGTTTGTATTGTTTATGGCATATTGTCTTGGAAGAAAAGAGCGTAAACGGATAGGAGTATTGGAAATTGATTATAGCACAATGGCGCAGATGGCAGCTACAACTGAGGATGCTTACCTCAAACGTCCAAAATTAATTCTAGTAAACTACCTTCTTACGATTATACTTTTATATGCTTTAATTCAAGAAGTGCTTCCAACAACTGTTTTGTTTATGATTGGTTTTGCGATTGCGATCACAATCAATTATCCGAATTTGAAAGAACAAAAAGAACGAATCATGCACTATGCTGATAATGCCTTATCTGTCGTTTCAATGGTTTTTGCGGCTGGTATTTTTACAGGAATTCTTACAGGAACGAAAATGGTTGATGCCATGGCAAGTAGCATGATTTCTCATATTCCTGATGCACTTGGTTCACACTTTGCGCTGATCACAGCCATTATTAGTGCACCATTTACCTTCTTTATGTCAAATGATGCATTTTACTATGGAGTATTACCTTTGTTGGCAAAAGCGGCAAGCGGTTTTGGAATTGACCCGGCGATGATTGGACGAGCCTCATTATTAGGATTACCAGTCCATCTCTTGAGTCCGCTCGTTCCTTCTACTTATTTACTAGTAGGGATGGTTGGTGCGGATTTCGGAGACCTGCAGAAATCCTTCTTAAAATGGGCTTGCGGTTCAACGGTTGTCATGATTTTAGTTGCTCTCGTTTTAACGATTATACCATTCTAAAAGTTTCTCAAAAGAGCTCCTTCTTAGGGGCTTTTTGGATTTTTAAAATAGGAGTTTATTATGTATATATTTTTTCAAATCTTATTAAATGTTGTTTTGCCAGTATTCATCTTAATTGGAATTGGGGTATTCCTGCACCGGAAATTTCATTTTGATATGAACACCTTATCTAAATTAAATACGTATTTTTTAATGCCCGCTGTAAGCTTTACAAATATTTATCAAAATAATGTGGGCGGAGAAACAATGCTGCATATTCTTGGATTCTTAAGTTTGCAAGCAGTTAGTTTGATGATATTCAGTTCATTCATTGGTAAAGTGGCAAAATTTGATAACGGTTTATCATCTACTTTTAAAAACAGTATTGTCTTAAATAATTCCGGGAATTTTGGCCTGCCTGTCAGTCAATTGGTGTTCCACCAGAACCCATTAGGGGCATCCATTCAGATTGTGGTAATGATTTTTCAAAATTTGCTAACCTATACCTATGGGCTGCTAAATTCTGTTTCCGGTGATAACAGCAAAGTAAAAGCAATCAAAGAATTTTTGAAAAATCCGGTGATCTATGCTTTTTTATTAGGTCTTCTGCTCCATACGCTTCATATAAAAATTCCCGAGTTTTTATGGTCGCCTGTTAAAAATACATCTAATGCTTTTATTGCAGTAGCGCTTATAACACTTGGAGCACAAAGTGCCTACTTGAAATTTAGCCGGTTCTCGTTGCTGCTAGTCCTAAGTTTGCTTGGCCGCCTAGTCCTTTCTCCGGTTATCGCATTCCTTATTATTATTATATTAAAGTTGGACGGTACTACAGCGCAGGCTTTATTTATCGCTAGCTCATTTCCTACATCAAGAAACAGCGCACTTTTTGCCTTAGAATATGGAAATCATCCGGAATATGCGGCACAGGTGGTATTGATGTCTACGATTTTTAGCATGATTACCGTCACGACAGTGGTGTATTTATCTTCGATTTTATTTTAGTTTGATGAGGGCAGTTCAATGAATAGAACGGTCTTTCTAAAGTTTTGCTTCAGTTCGATTTCTTCCTGCTCTTTTGGCAAGATATAAGGCTGTGTCTGCTTCTTTAATTAAAGTATCTAAGGTTTTTCCATCTGCACAGCCGCTTATGCCAATCGATATAGTTATTTTGCCGGAAGGCTGTGTTTCTTCACCGTAAAATTTATAAGATTCAATCTTAGTGCGGATTCGTTCCCCAACCGAAATGGCTTTTTGTACATTTATGACGTTGTTAAAACAGATAATAAATTCTTCCCCGCCGTAGCGGGCAAAAATATCCTCTTCCCGCATGCTATCAGATAACAGCTTGCCAATCGTTCGTAAAACTGCATCCCCAGCCAAATGTCCATGTGTGTCATTATAGTTTTTAAAGTAATCTACATCGAACATTGCAATTACAAATGTTTTTTTTTGTTTGATCATTTCCTCGACTTTTTTCCGGAAATAGCGCAAATTATATAAATTTGTCATTGCATCGTGTCTCGCTTGAAATTCAAGTTCCTTCCTTAATAAAATATTTCTTTTTGCGTCGTTTTGCATAACCGCGATGCTTAATAAGCCAATCGTTTCAAAAAAAATCCTGGTTGCAACTGTTTGATAGGTTACAGGGGTTGTCCAAAGCATAAGGACAGATCGAATGCAATGTAAAACTAAAAAGGCAGTAATCATATGCTTCAAATGAATAATAGTATAAGGAGGATTAAAAGATGCTTTTTTATGGAAAAGGAAACCGATAAGAGAAGGGAGTAGGATCCCTTGAGTAATTCCTTCGAAAGTGGTCGATCCACCGAGGTAAAAACGGTATATGGTTGGTAATATAATGGCTATAAGGCCAAATTTCCAGCCTCCTAAATAAGCTGTGTAGAAAAGTGGAACAGCTCTTAAATCAATCCGCATTCCTTTGTCTTCAAAGGGGAAGCTCATAATAAACAGACTTAACAGGCTGCTGAGAAGCGGAGAAATCCAAATATATTTAGAAATCTTTTTGACCTTTAATCCAATAAATTCACTTATTTTATTAGCGAGAAACATAAAGGAGATGATAAAGGTCATATTTTCCAAAAATGTCTTGATAATTGTGTTCATTATTAAAATCCTCATCCTAAAAATTCATTTATTTTAGTATGCCAATTTAGCTTTAAAGTAAAAGATATTTTGGATAAATTTCCCTAAAAAAACTCCCATCTCATATAATTCTTCAACAAAATAGAGCTCCAAAATCTTTTTTATCAAGAATAATAAGATCGATTGTTGTTGAAACCCAAAGAAGTATTAAATTTCCTGTCTAAAAAATATAAAAATAGTGACAATCTGACTCGAAAATTGATTATAATTAATACAAAGTTATTATTTTTGTGATTTTTGTTAAATTGGCCTGCAACAAAGGAGGTTTTTCATATGAACATAAGGCAAAAGAAATATAATTTTTTTCAACGAATCGGACGTGCGTTTAGGTTGAATTTCTTAAAACTGTTTCGTTCTCCTGGCGGGGCCAAAAAAGTGTCATTAGGTTTTGCGATTGGCTTTGGTTTGGAAATGTTGGTGATATCATCTGCGTCACTTATCTATATATTATTTATCCCGATTGTACGTCTGGCCAAAGGATCCTTTCCGGCTGCAATCATTGGAAATGTTATTGGCAAACTAACCTTTCTGCCTGTGATCCTGTTACCTTTTGCAAAAAAACTCGGGAAAGCGGTTTTTCCATTGAAAGTACAGATTGGACAAAGTACACCATTTTCATTTGAAAAACTACTACATGGCGATTTTAGTGTCATTATCAGTATCCTCCACGGGGGAGTCCATGTTTTAATTGGAATGACCATTTTTGGTATCGTTCTTGGGATTATCTCTTACTTTATAGTCTACTATTTGTATGAAAAGCAAAAAACGAAACGACTAACAAGAATTCGTGATAAACAGGCACTTCGGAAAAATAGCCTAAATAAAAATTTAGTATGATTTTTGATGAAAAAACGGACACCGATTCCTCATGTGGTGACCGTTTTTTTTTGACTTCTCGAATCTATTTAGTTTTCTCATGTGTTAACGTATAATGAAATAGTGATAATTATGAATTTTCTCGGCAATTTAATTTTTCATCATGCGGAGGTCCATTAGATGCTGCTTAATACCTTTAAAAATGAAGTAAACCAACTAAAATACGAGGTAATCGGGTGGAGGAAATATCTCCATCAAAATCCTGAATTATCATTTCAAGAAGAAAAAACGGCACAATTTGTGTACGAAACACTCGCATCCTTTGGGAACTTGGAGCTTTCCCGCCCGACAAAGACAAGTGTGATGGCTCGCCTCATCGGTTCACAGCCTGGTAAGGTCCTTGCAATCCGAGCTGATATGGATGCCTTGCCGATTCAAGAAGAAAACACGTTTGAATTTGCATCTTGTACTCCCGGGGTGATGCACGCCTGCGGGCATGATGGACACACGGCAATTTTACTTGGGACTGCAAAGATACTTTCGGGAATGAAGGAGCGCATCCAAGGGGAGGTTCGTTTCCTCTTTCAGCATGGGGAAGAAATGTTTCCGGGCGGCGCCGAGGAAATGGTGGAAGCAGGGGTAATGGAGGGTGTTGACCTCGTAATAGGAACCCATCTTTGGTCGCCGATTGAAGTAGGCAAGGTTGGGATTGTTTATGGTAAAATGCAGGCCGCGCCGGATACCTTTGATATTACAATTAAAGGGGCCGGTGGACATGCCGCTGAGCCGCATCATACTGTTGATGCGATTGCAATTGCTACACAGGTAGTTGGCAACTTGCAGCATATTGTTTCTAGAAACACAGATCCACTCGATAATCTTGTTGTTTCAGTTACGAAAATCATGGCGGGAACCGCTCATAATGTGATTCCGAATACTGTAGAAATCGGCGGGACGGTCCGCAGCTTTGATGCTAAACTGCGCGAGTCTATCCCGCCTCTAATGGAACGAATCATAAAGGGGATTACGCTGGCACACGGTGCTGACTATGATTTTTCCTACAATTACGGCTACCGCCCTGTTGTAAATGATGAAGCTGTTACAAGGGGAATAGAGGAAACTGTTCTTGAACTGTTCGGGGAAGAGGCTTTAGCGTCAATTAAACCGGATATGGGCGGAGAAGATTTTTCCGCTTTCCAGCAAAAAGCACCCGGAGCGTTTTTCTATATTGGGGCAGGGAATGCTGAAAAAGGAATTGTCCATCCCCATCACCATCCACGTTTTACGATTGATGAAGAATCATTGGAAATGGCGGTTAACATCTTTGTTCATGCCGCATTTAAATTTTTGAATTAAAAATAGGGTCTTCCCCAAGCTATTGGGGAGACCCTTTTTAATATCCGCGTTTTCGATCCACTATTCCGTGTAAAGTTTCCCCATTTAAATATTTAATTACATTATCCACAAAAAATTGAGTCACACCTTCAGTAGTGCTAGGTCCAGACAAATGCGAAGTGACATAGACATTTGGCATCGAATAAAAACGATGATCCTTTGGCAATGGCTCTGTTTCAAAAACGTCAAGAATAGCTGCTTTCAGGTGCCCTTCCTCAAGAACGGATTGTAAATCATTTTCAGCGATCAGTGCACCTCTTCCCACATTTACAAGACAGCTATCAGGCTTCATCGAGAAAAGGATCTCACGATTGATAACATGGTAGGTTTTTTCTGTTAAAGGAAGCGTAAGGACAAGGTAATCAAGATCTTTAACAAAATCCTTCCATTGGTTTGCAGTAAAGTGCTGGTCCACGATTTCGGCATTCTTCCCGCTAAAACTTAATCCGTGAACCTTCATATCAAATGCTTTAGCCTTACGGACGGTTTCAGCTCCAATCGATCCCAGTCCAGCTACTCCGATGGTTTTTTTTGCAAGGGAGTCAGAAATAAAGGAATCCCAGTTCCGTTCTGTTTGTGCTTGTCTCATTCGCGGAATGTCCTTAACAATATGTAGAAGATAGGCAAAAATATATTCAGAAATATATGTGCCAAACTGATCGACAATTCTAGTAAGGAGGATGTCATCAGGGATGGAAGAATTGGCCACTAAATCATTCACACCTGCGCCCATCGACTGAAACCAACGGACAGATAAGGCATTTGGTGTATGAAGGAGTTGGGTAGGGAACTTCCAGCCTAAGATAATCTCAGTACCGGGTAAAAACATTTCTGCTTCCTCGTAAGTTGCTGCTGCCTTCACAGCTTTAAAACCACATTCACGTACGCAGTTCGCATATTCTTCAGCGTGGTGGGGGTCAAATACTAATATATTCGGTTGTGACGAATTCATAAATATCACTCCTATACAATCTATCTAATGAGACATTGCCATAATCAATATAATTAAAGTTAACAATAGATGTAATAAGAATTCAAGATAAAAAGGGATCAGGAGTTGATATATTATTTATAGTTAATATCCACATTTTAAAAGGAAATTTATCTATAAAGCTCTATTTGTGGGAATCTATCCTGGTCTTATATCCTTAATTTTCACACCCGAATATTTCGGGAATGAAAATAAAACCGCTCTGTGTTATGATGGCAATATCAAACCGATCGGATGTAAGGTGGACTCCATCTTTGTCATTCAAAGGAAATAGTGGGAGTGCGATTAGAATGGAAACGTGGAAACGGAATTTATGGGTGCTTTCGATTGGCTGTTTCTTTACATCGGCCAGCTTTTCGATGGTCATTCCTTTTTTGCCCCTTTTTCTACTGCAAATTGGCGTTCATCAACATACTGAAATGTGGTCAGGGCTGCTTTTTAGTTCGGCCTTTTTTGCCGGTGCAATTGCTTCTCCTTTCTGGGGAAGGGTAGCAGATCGGTACGGAAGAAAGCCAATGATTATTCGGGCCGGATTTGTTCTTTTTGTCATTTATACATTAATGGCCTTCGTAACGAATCCTTATGAGATCTTAGCATTAAGAATAATGCAGGGATTATTGAGTGGATTTATTCCTGGCTCAATCGCATTAATTGGAACCAATACACCAAATGAAAAAATTGGGTATGCCCTTTCTTTAATCTCCACCGCTACGGCTTCGGGGGGATTCTTGGACCATTACTCGGAGGTGGAATTGCTGATCTCGTCGGAAATCGTTTAGCTTTTGCTAGCGCCGGAATCTTCGTCTTTATTGCCACATTTCTTATTATTTTCTGGGTGAAAGAAGAAAACTTTACTCCTAGTAAAGAGAAGGGATCCGTTAAAAATGATTTCAAGGTGGCATGGACCAATCGGACGTTAATGATGGTTCTCACCTTAACCGTTGTAACAAGCTGTTCGGTCATGACGATTGAACCGGTTCTCCCATTATATATTGTGAAATTAGGGAGCTCTTCTGAAGATGCTTCATTACTAGCAGGTATCGTATTCTCTCTTCCGGGGATTGCCAGTGCCCTGTTTGCTCCCTATTGGGGAAGATGGGCTGACAAGGTTGGCTTCCAAAAAGTGCTTGTCATAGGACTGCTCGGCGGTGGAGTTGGAACATTGGCACAAATCCTATTCGGAGAAATTTGGGGATTTTCAGTCATTCGTTTTGTTTATGGTGTGTTTTTCTGTGCCGTATTTCCAGCATTAAATGGGCTTGTCGTAAAATCAACACCAGACGATTTCAGGGGAAGAGCATTTGGATTAAACCAAACTGCCAATCAAATTGGCGGGATGGTCGGTCCAATGATTGGCGGTTTTATTGGTGGAATCTTTCCCGTTCAAATTGTATTTATTGTAACAGGACTATTACTATTAACTGCTACGGGTATGGCGTATAGAAAAGGGAATATGTTAAACAGACCAATAAAGAGAAATACATTGGCAGAAAAATAAATGAGCTTAAAACGTCACAAAAGAAGTGGCGTTTTTTTTGTTCACATTTTTATGAAAGCGCATACATTGATAATAAGGGGGTGATTATATGTTGTATCCATACGGGAACGATTATATTAAATATTTAAACGATGAAGGTTCCTACGGTATGACTTATGATCAATGGAAGGACAAGAATTCGAAAATGGATTCGGATCATTACCATCAAGCGGGGGAAAGTAAAGGTCCACTTAAAAAATATTCAAGTTTTAAATAATGGCACCGTATTGGTGCTTTTTTTATGTCAAAGCAATTGACAATTTTTTTAAAAAGAGTATAGTGTTAAATAGTTACCTTAGGTAACTAATTAGCGCGAGATGTGGTGTTTTCAAATGCAAGGTTTTTTTCAACAATATATAAGGGTATATCGCCCTCTTATAAGCAAATTAAATGAGACACTCGGAGAATATGAGCTATCGTATTCCTTGTGGCAAGTTATTTGGTATATAAACAAAAATCAACAGTCAACCCTAGTAGATATTTCCAATTATTATAATGTGGAAAAGCCTACGGTTACAAGGGCTGTTAAACGATTAGAGGAGAAGCTCATTATAAAAGTCATCCCTGGGAAAGATAAGCGTGAGAAAGTGATCCAGCTCACGGATATAGGGGAAGACCTTTATCAGATTATTAGACAGAAAATAACCGAGCTCGAGTACAGTGTCATGAGTGGGATTTCGAAAGAGGAACAAAACGCCGCATTTCAATTACTCCCAAAATTAAGAAAAAACATTCTTAAAGAAGGTAGAAAAGATGAATAAACCAAAATTATGGACAAAGGATTTTTTAATTGTCTCAGCAGCAAACTTTTTTCTTTACTTTACATTTTATTTATTAATGGTAACCATCACTATATTCGCTTCAGAGAAATTTCATGCATCTCCAAGTCAAGCTGGGCTTGCTTCTGGAATATTTGTAGTAGGCACATTGATTGCACGATTATTTTCTGGAAGATCAATCGACAGTGTCGGCTGGAAAAAGATGTTATACATTGGCTTTATCTTATTCTTACTTACCACATTATTATATTTTGCAGTAAACAGTCTTACCTTTCTTCT
This sequence comes from Bacillus salipaludis, assembly GCF_030938565.1. Taxonomy (GTDB): domain Bacteria; phylum Bacillota; class Bacilli; order Bacillales; family Cytobacillaceae; genus Neobacillus; species Neobacillus salipaludis_A. Next base: position 2,573,171 of record NZ_JAVGVR010000001.1, read on the forward strand.
TGTGAATCGTTTCTTGAATGGCGCCGCAATGGGGGTTGCTTCCACAGCAACAGGAACAATCGTTGCGAAAATTATCCCAAATGCAAGACGCGGTGAAGGCACTGGTTATTATGCATTAAGTGTAACGCTTGCTGCAGCGATTGGGCCTTTCTTAGGGATGTTCCTTATGCAGCATTCAAGTTTTAATATGAATTTTATTGTTTGTCTTATTTTTTTAGTCATGAGTTTTGTTGCGATATTCTTTTTAAATGTTCCAAAAGTCGAACTATCGCATGAACAATTGTCCAAAATGAAGGGGTTCTCGATTCATCAATTCTTTGAAGTAAAAGCCATACCGATTTCGATTATCGGTGCATTGGTGGGATTTGGGTACTCAAGTATCCTTACATTCTTAACTTCCTATGCAAAAGAAATCAATTTAGTAGATGTCGGAAGTTTCTTCTTTATTATTTACGCTGTTTTCACTCTGATTTCAAGACCATTTACCGGCAAATGGTTTGATCAAAAAGGTGAAAACTTTGTGATGTATCCATCCTTTTTATTCTTCGCGGTTGCTTTAATCCTGCTTAGCCAGGTTCATCAAGGGATAATGCTATTAGTTGTTGGTGCCTTAGTCGGTCTTGGATATGCAACATTTTCGTCAAGTGCCCAAGCGATTTCCATCAAAGTATCGCCAAAAAATCGGATGGGGCTGGCAACTTCAACTTTTTTCATTTTTGTTGATGGTGGAGTTGGAATTGGGCCTTTCATCCTCGGCTTTTTCGTTCCTTTAATTGGCTACCGAGGTCTGTATTTTAGTGTTGGTGTCGTTGTTTTTGCATGTATCTTCTTATATTATTTCTTACATGGCAGAAAAAATCGTCAGAGAAGAAGTGAACTTGTTGAATTACATTAATAATTTTTTTCAGTTTTGTATGAAATAACTAGGATACCTTTCCAGCAGTAAAAAAGTACGCAGAATTATCTTGCGTACTTTTTTTACCCTTTCATTGCCCCGATTAAAATAAAACAAACCCCCAGAAATATCCATGCAATTTTGTAAAGCGAAATGTTTCCAACCATCCCTAAAACGCCAATAGTGGTGGTAAGGATTAAGATAATGGGTCCCACAAGTGCAAGAGAGCTATTCACCATTAAGGCTTTTTCAACTGAGTTAAATTTGATCATTAAAATGGCGGCAAATATTTCGATGCTGCCTGAAAGAACTCTTAATAATGCCATTCCTAATACGGCTTTTTCAAGAAAAATAAACATTTTTGCCTCCCGAAGAAAAAATATATCTAAAAAAGTATATGTCGTATTCTTCAAAATAAGGACAGGTCAAAAAATGTTTTGAAGTTCAAAAGAAAAACGGCTGGGTACAGCCGTTTTTTATATCAACTTAAATCCGCTAAATAAGATAATCAATGCCATGATCGTCCGTAATGGTTTCGCAGGGAATTTTGAGGATAAGGTGCTCCCTAAAAGGACTCCTGGAATGGAACCAAGCAAAAGATTAAACATTAATGAATAATCAACATTCCCAATCCCTGCATGCATTAAGCCAGCGGCAGTGACCAATAAAAAAGCGTGAGCAATATCTGTTCCAACTAATTCAGAAGGAGTCATTTTATACAAATAAAGCATCGCCAAGGCAAATAATGAGCCCGACCCAATCGAAGTTAGCCCGACAATAAAACCCAGTATTGCTCCGATTGTAATGGTTAAAGCACGTTTTTCCTCCAAGGGTTTTATTTGAAAGGGATTCCATTCGAATTTTTCCTTGATAAAGGTTTTAATCAGGGTGGTTAAAGCAACCAATATTAACACATAGCCCAAAGCATGTTTAATAACAAGTTCTTGATTATGAAAAAAGGCATCGAAAAGATGAAGAGTCCCTACAGCAATGATTGTACTTGGAATACTGCCAATGGCGAGGTATTTCACAAGCCTAAGGTTAATCGTCTTTTGCCGCCAATGTTGAAAAGATCCGAAAAATTTTGTTATGGAATTATAGGCAAGGTCCGTTCCAACTGCAATTGCTGGATTGATCCCTAATAAAACCAGGATGGGTGTAAGTAATGCAGCGCCGCCTACCCCTGTAAGTCCGACCAAAATGCCAATAAAAAGCCCCATCACTATAATGCCGATACTCATAAGGCAAACACTCCAAATTATTTAAATCTATTATTTATCCCTAAATTATGAAGTGGGTAAATGCCTTGTTACAAACCTTTGCTGGTAAAAATAAAAAGGGGCTTAATCTAGTATGAACCAGGTTAAGCCCCATCAGTAAATAGGTTTATTTTTGTTCTTCCTCATTTAACTTAATTTTTTTACAACCAACATACAAGCATGAGAAAATGTCTAAGCCATGCTTTGCTTTTACCAATCCTTTTAAATAAGGAGTAACTAAATCCTTAAAGTCAGCGGCAACTCCTTCTTCCTCCAAGATTCCATATACATAGAGCTTTTTTTCGTCAAAGAGAAAGGCCACATTTCCAACGGCTTTATTAGTGGAATCAACCACATTTAATACTTGAAATTGGGGGGTAATTACTTCGGGTGAAAAATAAATTTGCAATTAAATCTCATCCTTTTTTAATCGTCTAGCTCCAGCGCTGTGGAAGGCACTTTCGCTTTAAGTAAATTGTAATTTTTCAAACAATGTGTCGGTTTCTTTTGATGGATCTTTCTTCGCTACATGAATTAACACTATGCAAAGAAATGCACAGATTAAGGTTAATCCGGCGGTGATCAGGAACATTCCTGTACGGGACCAAGCCATTAACGTACCAAAAATCGGGGGGCCAATTGCAACACCTAAAAATCTGACTGAACCATATAAGGAGGTGACAAAGCCTCTCCGGTCAGTCGGAACCGCCCCAGTTATAAAACTGTTAATACAAGGGAGTACTAGTCCTGTTCCAATACTGCTGATTACTAAAACAGCAAAGAATGGAATTAGTTTTTTTAAAAAAATCAGCGATGCGAAAGAAGATGTCATTAATAAAAGTCCTAAGATAATCAAAGCTTTCATTAATTTCATTTTTTTTCCGATTTTACTGCCTGTTATGTAAGAAGTTGTCGTCATGAATAAAAGTGGGATCGCGAGAATGCCTCCTTTTAAGACACCATCGATGTGATGATCTTTTTCAAGAATATCGGAAATGTAAAATAAAATTCCAAATAAGGTAAATAAGCAAACTGCTCCAGTTAAATAGGCAGCAAACAGCCAGCGTCCCTCTGTTTTAAATACAGAAATAAGCCCTTTTACATATTTGCCAAGAGAAGGAGGCTCTTTTTCCTTTTTCTTTTCTTTAATAAAAAATATGGTCAAAAGGACAGATATGAGACAAAAAACCGGGAAAGCAAAAAATGCTGCGTACCAAAAGAGAAGAGCTAAGAGAGAACCTATGATTGGACTAATGACCTTTCCCAAACCATTAGAGGCCTCTACTAATCCAAGCACTTTGCTTTGTTCGCTGCCTTTAAATAGATCCCCTGTTAAGGCCATTGCAATTGGAGCAGTTCCGGCTGCACCAATTCCCTGCATGATTCTTCCCGCCATTATCCAGAGATAAGCATTTGAAAACCAAGCCGCGGCGGCGCCTGCAAGTAACCCTCCACTTCCATATAAAATAAGTGAAGGTATAATGATTGCTTTTCGTGAAAACCGATCTGATAAATAGCCAAGAACAGGAATAGAGATGGCTGCAGCAATCGAAAAAGCAGAAATAATTAAACTAACTTTAAATTGTGAAATATCGAGAATTGACCTCATTTTTGGAAGAATTGGAATCAACATCGAATTACCCAAAACCAAGATTAGCGGGATTGAACCTATTGCAAATATTGTCATGCCTTTATGTTTTTTTTTAGGCAATGGATGTACACCCCTAACTATTAGATTGAAGCCTTTTTTTATTGTTTGAAAGGAGTCGTATGTTTATTCAGTGGCAAATGCCTATATTTCGAGGGAATCAGCCCATTATTTACACATTCACCCATTTAGTGAATAATCTATCCTAGATAAAAAGAGGAGGCGTTTTCCCTATGGATTTTCTTTCCTTGCCAAAAAGGACATCCGGTAATCGAACTTTTGGTTTGACGTCAGTTGTCGATTTTGGAACCCCACTGGGAGAATTAAAAAATATTTTAGCTGATTACAGTCATATTATCGATATCGCAAAATTAGGGATTGGTTCAGCTTATGTAACGCCTAATATAAATAAGAAGGTTCAGCTCTATCAGGAGTACAATGTAAAGCCCTATTGCGGTGGGACATTATTTGAAAAAAGTTACTTTCAAAATAAAATTCCTGAATATCTATCGTACTTACGCAATCTGGGGATTGAATGGATTGAGGTATCGAATGGTACCTTAGAGATTCCGCTTCGAGAACGCCTCCAAATCATCTCTGAATTAAAGGAAGAATTTCATGTAATTGCAGAGGTGGGGTCAAAGGATGCCGATAAAGAAATGCCAATTTCCGAATGGAGAGAAGAAATCAATCTTTTACTAAATGCTGGCTGCAAATATGTTATTACGGAAGGAAGAGATTCAGGGACCTCTGGGATATATGAGAAATGTGGGACGATAAAAACTGACTTAATTCAAGAATTACTTCAAGATATCGATCCAAACAAGATCATTTTTGAAGCACCTTCTTCAAAGCACCAAATGTATTTTATTAAGGAAATTGGACCAAATGTTAACTTGGGAAATGTAAAAATTATCGATGTGTTAATCCTCGAGGCACAACGCCTTGGATTAAGGAGTGAAACGTTTTATTTGGAGGACATTGAATGCAACTTACTCTAATCAGGCATTTGCCAACGGAATGGAATAGAAAAACATGGCTCCAAGGAAGAAAAGATATTGAAATTTCGCAGCTAACCGAGGAATTTCAAATAGACATTACTGAAAATCGATTGCTTTTAAAAAAAATTGAACCATTTGATCTCGTTTTGGCGAGTACGCTAAAACGGACACATCAAACTGCACAGCTTTATGGATATGTTCCTGAAGTAGAAGGATTGCTCGATGAACTAGATTTCGGTCCATTTGAAGGTTTACCGAAGGAAAAATTGGTGGAACACCAAAACCGTCTATGGATTGAAAAACCAAGTGAACTCATTTTAGGCGAAAGCTTAACAAGCTTTGAAGAAAGGATTGTTCTTTTTCTAGATAAATATCATGATTTACACAATATTTTAGTGTTTGGTCATGGATCTTGGATTCGTGCTCTAATTTCCTATATTAAGTATGGTCATATCAATGAAATGAATAAAATTACTGTAAAAAATAATTCCTGTATAACGTTATCATTTAATCATAATAAAAAGGAGGGGTGAAAAATGACTGAGATTCTAACATATGAAAATTGGGATGAAAAGAGGCTAGATACATTTTTAGATACTCAGCCAGATTATTTTGATGTATTAAAATGGGCCTATCAAGAATATGGGGATGAAATCGTTTATGCCTGTAGTTTTGGAGCGGAAGGCATTGTGTTAATTGATTTAATTTCTAAGGTGAATAAAACAGCGAAAATTATTTTCCTAGATACTGGACTTCATTTTCCGGAAACCTATGAATTAATTGATAAAATAAAAAAACGCTACCCTTCTTTGGATATTAACATGGTGAAACCAAAGCTAGCATTAAAAGAACAAGCCAAAGAACATGGAGAAGCACTTTGGACTGACAATCCCAATCTTTGCTGCCACATCAGAAAAGTCCTCCCCTTACAAGAATCGTTAAAAGATGTAACAGCATGGATCTCTGGACTAAGGAGAGAACAGTCTCCTACAAGAAGCCAAACTCAGTACATTAATAGGGATGAAAAGTTTAAAAACATCAAGATTTGCCCCCTTATCCATTGGACGTGGGAAGATGTTTTAACCTATATCCAGCTTTACAACCTTCCATATAATCCTCTCCATGATCAAGGTTATCCAAGTATTGGCTGTTTCCCATGTACTTTGCCTGTAACAGACGCTGCTGATTCTCGATCCGGGCGCTGGACAGGGACTTCGAAAACAGAATGCGGACTACATCCATCGTAGGGGTTTGAAGCTTGAATCGCAAATAAACTGCTGGATTCGAAATAAACAACTTCAGATTCGCAAATACACATACAAATGCGGAAATAACTGTCTTTTTTGTGGGAAAAGCTAGGGAGGGAAAATAAGTGGTTGTAAGTGTACCGCACGGCGGTAAATTGGTAAATCGTATCAATCTGAACACTCCAATTGATTTATCCAATCATGTTGTTGAACTAGATAAAATGGCATTAAGTGATTTAGAGTTAATTGCTAATGGAGCCTACAGTCCACTCGAAGGATTTATGGTGAAAGCCGACTATGACTCTGTCGTTCAAAATATGAGACTCTCAAACGGACTGCCCTGGTCGCTACCAATTACACTGGCGATTGACCGATTAAAAGCAATGGAATTGAATATTGGTGAAACCATTAATTTAATTCATCAAGGTACTGTCTATGGTGTGATGGAGCTAAAGGAAATCTATCTTCCTGATAAAAGAGTAGAGGCAGAGAAGGTTTACCGAACAACAGAGAATGTTCATCCGGGGGTTAAAAAACTTCTTGAGCGAGCGGAAGTCTATATTGGAGGTCCGATCATACTTACAAAAAGACCAATTAAAATTCAGTTTGAAGATTATTACCTAGACCCGATTGAAACAAGACAAACATTTGCAGAATTGGGCTGGAAAACCGTCGTTGGGTTTCAAACACGAAATCCTGTTCACCGGGCCCATGAATATATTCAAAAATCCGCACTAGAAACCGTTGATGGTCTTTTCTTAAATCCGTTAGTAGGAGAAACGAAGTCAGATGACATACCGGGAGCAATCCGGATGAAAAGTTATCAGGTATTACTTGAAAACTATTATCCGAAGGACAGAGTCTTTTTATCTGTTTTCCCGGCAGCTATGCGTTATGCTGGTCCAAGGGAAGCGATTTTTCATGCCATCGTCAGGAAAAATTTTGGCTGTACCCACTTTATTGTTGGCAGAGACCATGCAGGGGTTGGCAACTATTATGGAACATATGATTCACAAAAAATATTCAGCTATTTTACAGAAGATGAATTAGGAATCAAGCCTCTCTTTTTCGAACATAGTTTTTATTGTAGAAAATGCGAAAACATGGCATCTGAAAAAACATGCCCTCATGACCGGGAGCACCGAGTGGTATTATCTGGAACAATGGTTAGAGGAATGTTAAAAAACGGGGAACTGCCGCCAAAAGAGTTTAGTCGGCCTGAAGTTGTACAAATATTAATCCAAGGGATGAAACAGGTCTATACAGAAAAATAAAGGGTGTAGGGGAATGAAGAGAAATATTATTTGGCATCAATCGGCTGTAACAAAATCAGACCGGCATCAGTTGAATGGCCATAAAAGTTGCGTGCTTTGGTTTACCGGATTATCAGGTGCAGGAAAATCAACATTGGCAAATGCGGTCGATTATGCCTTGTTTCAACATGGGATTAAAAGTTATGTATTGGATGGGGACAATGTCCGTCACGGGTTGAATCGGGATTTAAGCTTTCGTGAAGAGGATCGAAAGGAAAATATTCGCAGAGTCGGGGAAGTCTCGAAGCTTTTTGTAGATAGCGGTCATATCGTTTCCTCTGCATTTATTTCTCCCTTTCGCTGTGATCGGGCGCTTGTCCGCAGCATGTTTGAGAACGGCGAATTTATCGAAATTTTTTTAAAATGTCCAATACATGTCTGTGAGAATCGGGATCCTAAAGGATTATATAAAAAGGCGCGAAACGGTGAAATTCCTGATTTTACTGGAATTTCGTCACCATATGAAAGCCCCGATCGTCCAGAAATCTTAATTGAAACGGATCGCTATACGATTGAGGAATCAGTAAACAAAATTCTATTTGTTTTAAAAGAGAGGAAGATCCTTTAATCAGGCTTCTTCTTATTTTTTTCTCCAATTTGCCGTGAAAATATTTATTTTTTGCAGCTTTAACGTATAAATATAGTCGATAATATTCGTCGAGAAAAATTGACAAATAATTGCGTAAATGACGATTTTATAATCAATCACAAGCGCAGTTAAGATAAAAATCATCAGGTTTATCCCCATCATCACTTTTCCCGGACTCCATTTCTTGTAGTTGGCAATCATTAGGGCCGGGATTACCATTCCTCCGCTCGATGCCCCTGCCCGGATAAGTAGTCCAACACCAATTCCAAAAAAAATACTTCCTGCTGCTAAATCAAAAACGATATTGATATGGGGAAGTAAAAATTTAGTGGTCAGGATTCCGACGGTTGTTGAAGTGGTTGCAACAGCTAGAATGGTGCGTAAAGTCCAGGTATAACCGAAATAGTTTAAAGCAAATAGTAAAAAAACAATATTAGCAAGCCATAATGAAAAACCAAGCGATAAATGAAACCAGTGATTCATCAAAATAGCCAGGCCTGCCGCACCGCCGGAGGGGATAGAGTGTGGAAATAAAAACAGGGACATAGACATTCCCTGGAGGGTGGCTCCAACCAGTAAACAAAAAAAGGTAAGGATTTTTTTTTTCATGGTTGTTGATAATTTTCTTCAATATGTATAGTAATTAATGCCACTTTTAATCCCCCCATAACTGCTCTCCTTGTCCATTTTATGAGGTTTGGAAGTAGATTATGAAGTAACTTTTATAGATATTTTCCAATTAACCAAAAGCATTTTTAAGCGGAGGGATGCTAACTCTATCCTAAAGACGCTTAAATAATTCGTAAACGAAAGGAATTGAGTAGATGTCTGCATCCAAATCATTTCAACCCGGACAAATTGTCTATGTAATTATTCGAAACCCCCACGCTCAGGATGTGGCAAATGTCCAAGAAGCAGCAGTTGTCCAAAATCCCGAATCACCTGAGGAGCTATCGCTTTTTCTCTATGAAACCTATTATCCTTTAACCGATGAAGTGGCCGCTTATCAAACCGCAGACGAGGCGGAAACAGCTTACCGTGAAGCCTTTGGAATCTCGGCAGAAACGGAGACTTATTTTGGTTAAGTCTATTGTTCTCCAACTCGTCTACATAGAACACTTTACATGACGAAGGAATCCAGAAGGGTTCCTTTTTCGCTTTGTTTAAAATAGTTGACGAAACCATTTTAAATATGTTATTAAATTATGTGTTAGCACTCCTGATAATAGAGTGCTAAAATAATGATATAATTGGCAATATACCCCTTGAAAGGAGCAATTTTGATGGAAACCAAACAATTTCAGGCTGAATCGAAAAGATTATTAGATATGATGATTCATTCCATCTATACACAAAAAGAAATCTTTCTAAGAGAGTTAATTTCAAATTCCAGTGATGCAATAGATAAAATCTATTATAAATCATTAACAGATGATAATTTAACTTTTGATAATGACCGCTACTACATAAAAGTAGCCGCTGATAAAGAGAATCGACTGCTCAAAATTACAGATACCGGTATTGGGATGACAGCGGAAGAGCTTGAGAATAATCTTGGAACGATTGCCAAAAGCGGTTCATTAGCCTTTAAAACGGAAAATGAATCAAAGGATGGCCATGATATTATTGGACAATTTGGTGTTGGCTTTTATGCTGCTTTCATGGTTGCTGATGTTGTAACAGTCATCAGTAAGGCCTTAGGCAGCGACCAAGCGTATAAATGGGAATCAAAAGGTGCGGAAGGATACACCATTGTCCCAGTTGATAAAGATGAAGTTGGGACTGAAATTATTTTAAAAATCAAAGAAAATAGCGAAGATGAGAATTACGATGAATTTTTAGAAGAATACCGCCTAAAATCCATCATTAAAAAATATTCAGACTTTATCCGCTATCCGATTAAAATGGATGTGACCTCAAGAAAGCTTAAAGAGGGCAGTGAAGATGAATATGAGGATGATGTAGAGGAACAAGTGATCAACAGTATGGTTCCAATTTGGCGTAAAAATAAAAGCCAGTTAACGGATGAAGATTATCAGAATTTTTATTCCGAAAAACATTACGGCTTTGACAAACCGCTTAAACATATCCATATTAGTGTAGACGGGGCTGTAAGATATAATGCAATTTTATATATTCCGGAGAAAACCCCATTTGATTTTTACTCACCGGAATATGAAAAGGGCTTAGAGCTATATTCAAATGGCGTGTTAATCATGAACAAATGTGCTGATTTGCTCCCGGACTATTTCAGTTTTGTTAAAGGAATGGTGGATTCTGAGGATCTATCGCTTAACATTTCTAGAGAAATGCTTCAGCACGATCGTCAGCTTAAGCTAATTGCAAAAAATATAAATAAGAAAATTAAGAGTGAACTGCAAAGCTTATTAAAGAATGAACGTGAAAAATATGAAGAATTCTATAAGTCCTTCGGCAGACAATTAAAATTTGGTGTGTATAGTGATTACGGCATGCACAAAGAAGAATTGCAGGATTTATTATTATTCCACTCTTCTAAAGAGAAGAAAATGGTGACCTTAGATGAGTATGTATTGAGAATGCCTGAGGACCAAAAATATATTTATTATGCATCTGGTGAAACCATTGATAGAATTGATAAGCTGCCACAAACTGAATTAGTTGCAGATAAGGGCTATGAAATTCTCTACTTCACTGATGATATCGATGAATTTGCCATCAAGATGTTAATGGCTTACAAGGACAAAGAATTCAAATCGGTTTCTAGTGGTGATTTAGGAATTGAATCTGATAAGGATAAAAATAACACCGAATCAGAGGAAAAGGAAAATAAAGAGCTATTTGAAGCGATGAAAAAAATCTTAGCTGACAAGGTGAAAGATGTTCGGATATCAAAACGGTTGAAGAGCCATCCTGTTTGCATCACAAGTGACGGGGAAATCACCTTGGAAATGGAAAAAATTCTAAAATCGATGCCAGGTAACCAAAATGTAAAGGCTGACAGAATTTTAGAAATCAATGTTCAACATGAGGTATTTACTTCACTCAAAGAAGCTTTTGAAAAGGATCAAGAGAAACTATCGCTATATACTAATCTTTTGTATAATCAAGCATTGCTTATTGAAGGGCTTCAGGTTCCTGATCCTGTAGAATTTACAAATGATATTTGTAAAATTATGGTATAACTAAAGGGGAGCTGTCATGATGGCAGCTCTTTTTTTAGCATTTTTACATTTCCTGATGCATGGTAATGAAAATAATTAAAGATCTCCAGCTGATAGCCTGTACCATTTGGAACCGTAAAGGTATAGTTAATACCTTCCTCACCTGAGTCCCCGTAGAAAGTTACACTATCAAAATATTCAATTGAAGTGCCTAACTTGGTGATTTTAACGATTGAATACTTAATGGGTGAGTACTCATCGTGAGTGGTTTGAATTCCATGAATCGTAATGGTTTCATCATGGACGGCAAACTTTGAACTGAAGAAAAACGGAACAGCTATCCCGAGGCCCCATTTTAATCCCCCATCTTCTTCCTTGTCCTTTTTAAATCCCCCCTTGAAAAGCTTGTATAATCTGCGAAAGTACGACCCTTCCTCTCCCATTGGTCTCTCTCCCTGATTGAAATTAAAGCTATTATATTATTTGCATCCAATAAGAGAAAAGGAACGGCATTGTCCCATTCTTGTCCAAAATTTTTCCATCCTGCCCATTTTTAGACAAGTTGCTTCCATTCAATTAGAACAAGCATATGATGTTTAGTGCAAAAACCATTGAATCGGAGCGTTTTAACTATTCTATTGAAAGAGGCTGACAGTATTTATGGAGGGAGAAATATGTTTACAATCGAACAAATACAGGTAAGCCATTTTTTGTTCGCAATGGGCTGCCTGCTGGCGTTAGCGCATATTCTTGGCTACCTTTGTGAGCGGATCTATATTCCGAGGGTAATTGGGGAAGTTGGAGCGGGAATTATCCTTGGACCAAGTTTATTAGGCTATTTTTACCCTCAAGCATATCAATGGCTGTTTCACGGATTTCCATTGGAGGATCAATTATTCGGGCTCATTTATCAAATCGGTTTAATTCTTTTGATGTTCGTGTCAGGATTAAAATTTCATACTGAATTTGAGAAGGATGATTTAAAAATCACCTCTGCTATTACGATTGGTTCCAGTGTTCTTCCGTTTATTATTGGATGGTTGGTTACAAGTTTTATCGACTTGAATAAATTTGTGGGTGCAGCTAATGATTTGCTTGCACTTAAATTAATCGTTTGTATTTCGATTGCAGTCACTTCAATCCCTGTTATTTCTAAAATTTTTATTGATCTTGGAATTATGAAAACAAGGTTTGCAAAACTCGTTGTTATTATTGCCGGACTGCACGATATCCTTCTTTGGGTGGTATTAGGTGTAGCGACAAATCTTGTTGCCCATCATAGCAACCAATTATCCTATAGTGATGTTCTTTTAAGTATTGGAACGACTTGTTTGTTCTTATTGGGAATTCTCTTTGTGCTAAGAGTGCTTTTTAAACATTTAACCATGAATGACAGAAACATATTTTTCCAATCTTCAAACCTCGGTTATGTTTTAGTGATTCTTTTTATCGCTTGTGTACTTGCTTATTTTTTTCACGTCGAAACCATCTTCGGTGCCTTGCTGGTCGGGATTGCGGCAAAGCTTTATCTTCCGGAAACGGTCTCTGAGAAGATCGAAGAAGGCGTTTCTAATTTATCCTTTTCTTGGTTTGTGCCCGTTTATTTTGCAACAGTTGGGCTTCAATTAGATTTAGCCAAGTCATTTGATATTTATTTCTTTATCCAGTACTTATTAATTGCAACCTTTATTCAAATGACCATTGTTTACTTTACCTGCCGATTAATTAAGCTTAATTCTCTGACAAGTTTAAACTTTGGCTTCGCTATGAATGCAAGGGGAGGCCCAGGAATTGTTTTATCGACAGTGGCTTTCATGTCAGGGATTATAAATCAGGAGTTTTTTGCGATACTAGTTATGCTTGCCCTTGTTACTTCCTGGATGACAGGAACTTGGCTTAGATTTGTAATTAAAAACAAATGGGATTTAATGTGACAAATGAATAAATTTCATACTCTTACACAAGATATAAAAAACTAAAGGAGTGTGAGAGTATGAAAAAAATAGTTCTCTTACTGGTTTTACTATTCCCAATCAGTTTTGGCAGTTTTCAGTTTGCCCATGCGAAAGTAATGGGGGAACTGCGAGCCGAAAATAAGGTGATCTCTGAAAAAGAAGCAGGGGATATTGCTTTAACAAAAGTAAAAGGTGAAATTGTTAAGGTTGTCCTAGAAGAGGATGATGGAAGATCCGTTTACGAAGTAAAAATTAAAAGTGCAGGCATTTTTTATGAAGTTGAAATCGATGCGAAGACAGGTAAAGTTTTAGAGGTAGAAAAAGAAGGGGCATCTAACGGTGATGATGATCGTCATCATGGTGACGATGACCACGGTCATGACCACGACGACGATGGACCTGGTGACGACGATCAGGGAGAAGACTAATAGAAATTTTAAAAAAGCTGCACGTCATAATTGATGTGCCGTTTTTTATATTGAGAAAATTACTTATAGGAGAAAATTAATGATAAAAAAATACGTAAGTCTTATATTTTTTCTCTTTTGTTTTATCGCCGCCGGATACCATGCCAATGCAGAAAAGGATTATGAAAAAAAGGATAACGAGTTAGAAAAAGTGATGCCTCTGCCTAATAAGGAAAAGGAAAGCGAATTAGATGAAAAAAATAATTCCGAAAAAGAATCAGATGGTGAAAAAAAAGATAGTGAAAAATGGGATTCGGATTTAACTTGTACAAAGGATATTAAATATACTTTGGCACAAAAGCAGAGTCTCGACCAAATTTATCATCGTATTTATATGGATTATATCAGCCTGATTGAAACATATGCCTGGGCAGGTGCCCTTACCCAAGATGAAAAAAATCTACGCTATAACATGTTAAGAAACTACATACTTACCTTTCAAAAAAGAAACTACAAATGGTGCAGTGAATTCGAGGAAGATGAATGGGAAGAGGAATGGTTTAACAGTGATAATGATTAAGAAATATTTAAGGGACAATTCAAAATAAGGATGGTCCCTTAAATAGAGCAACATTTTTGACATGATTACCTTTTATTACGTAAGCTTAATGAGTTGTAGCATACAAGTATTTAGTTGAAGGGGAGGAAATAGCTGTGAAACTAGTAGCAATCGTTGGAAGTATTCGGAAGGAATCGTATAATCTTAAGTTGGCGAAATATGTGCAAAGAACTTATAAGGACCGCTTTGACCTTGAAATTTTAAATATTCGTGACCTTCCTCATTATGATCAGGATATCGAATTAAACCCGCCGCAGGTGGTATTTGATTTTAAGAAGAAAGTTGCTGAAGCAGATGCCGTTCTTTGGGTTACTCCGGAATATAATTATTCGATTCCAGGGGTATTAAAGAATGCAATGGATTGGTTATCACGGGTGGATAAAGTAATGATTGGTAAACCATCTTGGATCATGGGTGCAACAATGGGGACGCTCGGAACTGTTCGTGCTCAGAACCATTTGCGTGATATTCTCTTCTGCCCGGGTATTGGTTCACTACTAATCCCAGGAAATGAAGTCTATGTTGCCCAGGTCCACGAAAAAATAGATCAGGATGGAAACCTTACCCACGAACCTACCATTAAATTTTTGGATCAGGTGGTAAATAACTTTATTCAGTGGTTTAACCAACAAAAACAACTTTGTGCCACAAAATAACTTTAAAAACCAACACCGTTGAACGGTGTTGGTTTTTATTTGGTTATTTTTTCAAAATAATGGAAAATGAATAATTTGTCCTATTTTTGATTCTGACCCATATACATATAGAGGGCTTGTTTTTTTATATAAAAAATGGGGAGGGTCAACATTGAAGTTAAAGAAATCTTTAGCGTTATTGTTAACGGGAGGATTGGCGGCAAGTTTATTTTTAGCAGGCTGTAGCTCAAAGTCAGGTGACGACGGAAAAAGTAGTTCGAATTTGATCAAAATTGCCACACAAACACCACTTTCAGGTGGAAGTGCGACCATTGGGGAGGCCATTAAACTGGGTGCCCAGCTTAAATTAGACGAAGAAAAGGCAAAGTTTAAAGAATTAGGCTATAATCTGCAGCTAGTTCCTTATGATGATCAAGGAGATCCGAAAAAAGGAGTGGCGAATGCCCAATTAATTGGTGCCGATAAATCAATTTTAGCAGTTGTCGGTCACTTTAACTCAGGGGTTGCGATTCCATCATCTGAGGTCTATGAAAAATATGCGATCCCTATGGTATCACCTGCCAATTCTGCAGTTGAAGTAACGAGCAGAGGATTAAAAACGGTCAACCGAATTGTAGCCCGTGATGATTTCCAGGGACCTGCCGGTGCCGAATATGCAGTGAATACCTTACATGCGAAGAAAATCTTTATTGTTCAAGATAAAACAGCTTATGGAACAGGTCTAGCTGAAGCCTTCAAGAAAGCTGCAGAAGAAAAAGGCGCGCAAATTCTTGGCTTTGAAGGAATTACCGTTGGTGAAAAAGATTTTAATGGAGTCCTTAACCAAATTGTCTCCAAAAAACCGGACCTCGTTTATTTTGGCGGAATCTATGCTGAAGGCGGTTTGTTAATCAAACAAGCACGTGAAAAAGGCATCAATGTTCCATTCATGGGCGGGGATGGACTGGATGCGTCCACACTTGTTGAAATTGCTGGTGACGCGATTAAAAATACTTATATTACTTCACTTGCAGGGGATTCAACGAAATCTCCAGAAGGTCAAAAGTTTATCGAAACCTATAAAGCCAAATTTAATAAGAATACAGAGTCCTATTCCGTGTATGGTTATGACACGATGGGCGTAGTTTTAAAAGGAATTGAGGATGCGATTAAATCCAATAACAACAAATTGCCAACTCGTGAGCAAGTAAGAGATGCAGTCCGTGGTGTCCAGGATTATCAAGGTGTGTTAACGAAGGTTAGCTTTGATGATATCGGGGACAACAAATATGCAAAAGTGTTTATTTATAGCTTTAAAGAAGCAAAATATCCGGCAGAATTTGTTGGTGAAGTGAGTAAATAAGGGGTAACAGATTGAAAAGGGTACACTTTAGAGGGAGAGTACCCTTTTTCTTCTATATTTTGGGACAAGGAGGTTTACTATGCTGAATGAAATAGTCCAGACAATTCCGCAGGTGCTGATTGATGGACTTACGTTAGGGGCAGTTTATGCTGTTATTGCATTAGGTTACACAATGGTTTATGGGATATTGGAATTAATTAATTTTGCACACGGGGAAATCTTTATGTCAGGTGCTTTTATGGGAACAGCCATTTTACTCGTTTTTACAGGAATGGGCTGGGTTTCTGCCGTACCGTCCATTGTAATGCTAATTACGGCACTTCTTTTAACAGCACTATTAACGGGATTACTAGGAATGGGGATTGAACGAGTTGCCTATCGGCCGCTCAGAAATGCACCACGGCTAATTCCGTTGATTACGGCAATTGGGATTTCCTTTTTATTGCAGGATATTGTGAGATTCATAGCTGAATTGAAAAAGGGAAATTATATTGTAACTGGTCCAAGTATGTTTACCCACCAGCTATCGATCAAGGCTTCATCGATTAGTTCTATGTTTAATGATGCGAATATTAAAACTTCTTTTGTGATTGTCATTGTCACGGCTGTGATCATGATGATTGGGCTTGACTTATTTGTCAATCGTACAAAATGGGGTATGGCGATGAGGGCAGTTGCGCAGGATCGTGAAACTGCTTCCTTAATGACGATTAACGTAAATAAAGTGATTTCAATGACCTTTTTTATCGGTTCCGCCCTTGGTGGGGCCACAGGTGTTTTATTTGCTGTGCAATACGGGACAATTGACCCCTATATTGGCTTTATCCTTGGTTTAAAAGCATTTACTGCTGCAGTTTTAGGTGGTATAGGAAATATCCGCGGTGCGATGCTCGGTGGTTTATTGCTGGGGGTCCTAGAAATGTTTGCATCTGCCAATTTAACGCTGCTTTCCGGTGGTGTCTTCGGGGCAGAATATAAAGACGTTTTTGCGTTTATCATTTTAATCATCGTATTACTGTTTAAACCGGAAGGCCTATTAGGCAAGCCGGTCACTGAGAAAGTGTAGGTGAGAAGATGAAAACTTTATGGAACAACTATAAAAATAATAAAATCTTCCAGGGAATCTTTCTTCTCGTTTACATTGGCGTTACATCTTTAAGTTTATTTTTAGCTCAAAAGTCAGTTATTGCATTCTTACTACTGCTAACCTCTCTATTACTCTTATATTTTACGAATTTTAAGAATCTCACAAAATGGTTGATTGCAGGGGTTGTATTGGTATTTCTCCTCCCATTTACCGCAAGCAACGGGGATGCGTATCAATCCTATATGGAAGTTGCCACACTGGTTGGAATCTATATTTCCATGGCTCTGGGCTTAAATATTGTCGTCGGAATGGCAGGACTCCTAGATTTAGGGTTTATAGCCTTTTTCGCGGTTGGAGCTTATACGTACGGGATATTTGCCACTGCACAGGCTAATAATTTTATGCCATTTGGGCATTTCCCGCTTCCAGGGGAAAGCTTTTGGTTCTTCATTATCATTGGCTGTTTAGTCGCGGCATTGTTTGGGGTTCTGCTCGGGATCCCGGTTCTTCGCGTAAAAGGGGATTATTTAGCAATTGTTACCCTTGGGTTCGGAGAGATTATCAGAATTATTTTTAATAACCTGGATCGTCCGGTTAATATTACAAATGGTGCCATGGGGCTTGCCTCTGTTACCCCGCCCCGTCTGTTTGGAATTGATTTTCTCTATCCTAGCCAATTTTATTATGTGGTTCTCGTCATTTTGTTGTTTACGATTTTTACCGTTCGCCGTTTCGAACACTCAAAAATTGGCCGTTCTTGGAAGGCTGTTAGGGAAAATGAAATTGCCGCACAGGCGATGGGGGTTCCGTTAGTTCGGACGAAACTGATGGCCTTTGCGATTGGAGCTTCTTTTTCAGGGATGATGGGGGTTGTTTTTGCTGCAAAACAAGCCTTTGTTGACCCCACTAGTTTTACGCTGCTGGAGTCAATTACCATTTTAGTTATGGTTATTTTAGGAGGGATGGGAAGTGTTCCAGGGGTCATTCTCGGTGCAGCCGTAATGACTATACTGAACCTTCAAGTATTAACAGAAGTGACGAATTGGCTGAATCAGTTAAGTTCGACGGGGGTCATTTCGATTCCAGATGCTCTTTCCCCTTCAAAAATGCAACGGCTGATTTTCGGTTTACTGTTAATCCTTTTTGCATTATATCGACCCAAAGGGCTATTGCCTGCTAAAAATCGTAAATATAATGAAAAAGAATTACGAGATGGTAGCAAGGAAACAAAAACTGCGATCACTCCTGATCCATCACAGCTTGAAAAAGCTCAGGAGGTGTAAGGAATGTCCATTTTAGAAGTGAAAAACTTAACGAAAACCTTTGGGGGACTAACCGCGAACAATGATGTATCGATGGCGGTTGAGAAAAATTCGATTACCGCTGTTATTGGTCCGAACGGTGCCGGAAAAACAACTTTTTTCAACATGATTACAGGAGTTTACCAGCCAACTTCTGGTTCAATTTTACTGGAAAATGAAATATTAGTCGGATTAAAACCGCATGAGGTATGTAAAAAGGGAATTGCCAGAACCTTTCAGAATATACGCTTATTTAATGAGATGGCTGTCCTTGAAAATGTTATGGTTGGAATGCATACACATTTAAGGGCAGGACTCTTTGGGATCTTATTTAATCTTCCCGGGATTCGGAAGGAAGAGAAGGTTTCTGAAATAAAGGCCTATCAATTATTGGAATATGTAGGGCTGGCAGATTTGCTAAATGAAAAGGCCTGCAATTTAAGCTACGGGGCACAAAGAAGATTGGAAATTGCAAGGGCTCTTGCTGCAGGTCCAAAGGTACTTTTATTAGATGAACCAGCTGCAGGGATGAATCCAAAGGAAACAAAGGAATTGACCCAGCTGATTAAAAAAATGAGAGATGAATTTAATCTGACCGTCATTTTAATTGAGCATGACATGAAGCTTGTAATGGAAATCTCTGAACATATCGTTGTGCTCGACCACGGGGAAAAAATTGCGGAAGGAAAGCCGGAAGACATTCGGAAAAATCCGAAGGTCATCGAGGCCTACCTTGGGTCAGGTGCCGTTCATGCTGGATAGGGGGAAAGAGATGCTTCAATTAAATAATGTTGAAACCTTTTACGGCGGGATTCAGGCTTTAAAAGGGATTGATGTTTCCGTAAATAAAGGGGAAATCGTCACCCTGATTGGCAGTAATGGAGCCGGAAAATCAACAACTTTAAAATCCATCAGCGGACTGGCGAAAGTAAAGACAGGAAGTATTGTTTATAATGGAACGGATATTTCGAATAAACCTGCACATGAAACAACCCTGTTAGGGATTGCTCATGTTCCCGAAGGCAGACGAATCTTTCCAAGACTTTCGGTAAAGGAAAATCTGTTAATGGGGGCATTTTCAGTTAAAAACAAGAAGGTGATCGAGAAAAGAATGGAGAAGGTGTTTCATTATTTTCCGAAACTAAAAGACCGGCTCGAGCAAAAGGGCGGGACCATGAGTGGCGGTGAACAGCAAATGCTCGCCATTGGAAGAGCCCTAATGATGAAACCCGATTTACTCATGCTAGACGAGCCCTCCATGGGCCTTGCTCCCATCATCGTCGAACAAATCTTCGAAATCATCAAAGAACTCAACGAAGAAGGCATCACCATCCTGCTCGTCGAACAAAATGCCTACCAAGCCCTGCAAGTCGCCCACCGGGGCTACGTCATCCAAACCGGCGAAATCAAACTCCAAGGAAACGGCTATGACCTAATCACAAATGAAGAAGTGAGAGAGGCATACTTAGCTTAAAGGTAAATCGACATAATTCGAGCGGTGCCTGTCACCGCCCGAATTATGTCGATTATTTTTTGTTTTTGGAAAATTCCTGACTTTCATTAAATTTTTACTTTAATTCACTATTAATTTACCACTTTACCAAACTAAAATATCGTAGTATAATTTTTCACGTAATCAATTAGATGAGGTGATTTAGTATGATGATAACAATTAACTATGAATTCCATTCGATGAACTACCACCATCGTTATCATCATCATTCTTGTTGATGTTAACTCTATGACCACTAATGAAACTGCATAATAAATTTGAGAGTAAAACTTACAAGAGAGGAATTACCATCATGGAAAATAAAAAATGGGGATTATGGATTTTAACAACATTTGTTGTTGGGAATATGGTTGGCGGGGGCATTTTCATGCTTCCTAGCAATATGGCGCAAGTGGCTAGCCCTTTTGGCTCAATGGCCGCTTGGGGTATCACGGGTTTAGGCGTATTATTTATCGCACTTGTTTTTGGAAATTTGTCTACTAGAAAACCAGAATTGAAAGCAGGTCCGCAAAGTTATGCGCAAGCGATGTTCTCATCACCGAAGGCGGGACGCATTGCGGGGTATAGCATGGCATGGGGATATTGGGCAGCAAACTGGGCAGCAACTGCCTCAGTCATCATTACATTCGCAGGGTACCTATCCACATTCTTCCCGATTATGCAAAGCTCAAAAGTACTTTTTACTGCAGGATCTTTCTCACTGGAATTGGGTAAATTCATTAACTTCATGGTTTGTACGGTTATGCTATGGGGCATTCAAGCGATTTTATCCAAAAGCTTCAATGACGGCGGTAAATTGAACTTTATCGCAACTGCTGCAAAAGTAATCGGGTTCGCCTTATTCATCGTCATTACTTTGTTTATTTTTGACTCTGCAAACATTGGTAATGGGAAAGAGTTCATTGATAAAGCAGGAAAGTCCGTTTTATTTGGCAGCCAAATCAATTCTGCCGCGATTTTAACCCTATGGGCCTTTATTGGAATTGAGTCAGCGGTGATGTTATCGAATCGGGCAAAGTCACAGAGAGATGTAAAAATGGCAACCATTATTGGTTTAATTATTTCGCTTGTAATCTATATTGGAATCACACTTTTAACAATGGGAGCACTGCCTGTAGAAGCGTTAAAAACTTCACAAAAACCACTAGTAGACGCAATTGGACAAGTAGTTGGTTCAAGCGGCGGAAAAATCATGGCCTTGCTTGCCCTTGTTTCACTATTTGGATCAACTGTCGGCTGGATTGTCGTCAGTTCTGAAGTCCCATATCAGGCGGCAAAAGCTCAATTATTCCCAGCGTTTTTCGCGAAAACGAATAGGAAAGGTAGTCCAATTAATTCATTAACCTTAACAAATATCATGACGCAAATCTTTTTGTTTTCAACGATTTCCGGTACGATTTCTGAAGCCTATAATTTTGTTATTGTCGTCGCAACTCTAGCCTATTTGATTCCTTATTTGGTATCGGCACTCTATCAATTAAAATTAGTCCTTACCGGTGAAACCTATGACACGATTAAGGGTTCCAGGGTGAGGGATGGTGTGATCACTGTTTTAGCCTTGGTTTATTCACTCTGGGTAATCAAAACCGGAACAGCTGACATGAAAACATTCTTTTTAGGAATTGGATTATTTGTAGTGGGTTTGGTTTTATATCCGTTTGTGATGAAGGAACGGAATGTGATGGAAAAAGTAAAGGAAACAAAAGCAGCTTAATAATAGATTTCAAAACAGGATGACCTATTGGGGGCATCTTGTTTTTTTATTACAATAACAAATAGTAGATAAATTTATAGAAAATTTGTAAAATTTAAAAATATTATTGACGAAGGTTTTCACTATCGATATGATTAAAATAGGAAAATATCCATAAGTATTCCATAAATAAAAGGGAGGGGATTGGATGTAGAAAGGACCCACCAGTAAATTTACCTCATTTCGTTGGATTCATTCAATAATAAGGGGCTGATATTACTTGAAAATTGAAAACCATTTCATTGACTTTATTCCTGAAGAGGAAAGGCATGGAAGTGTCCGAAATCTATTTTCGATCTGGTTTAGTGCGAATATGCATATTCTCACGATTGTCACCGGGGCTCTTGCAATTGTATTTGGACTAAATCTCTTTTGGGCAGTGGTTTCCATTCTATTAGGAAACCTTATCGGGGCTATCTTTATGGCCACACACTCCGTTCAGGGACCCAATCTTGGAATCCCGCAAATGATCCAGAGCAGGGCCCAATTTGGTATCATCGGGGCAATCATCCCGCTTTTAATTGTAGTAATCATGTATATTGGATTTTTTGCAAGTAATGCTGTTGTCAGTGCACAGGCGCTTTCAAGTGCTTCTTCCATTCCAATTAATATCGGAATTGCCCTTATTTGTATTACAGGGTTTATGATCGCCCTTTATGGATATGATTTAATTCACATAATTGTTAAGTATTTGACCATTGCCTTCACAGCCGTATTTTTCTTTGTAACGATTGCAGCCTTCGGTCTAGACCTTCCGGCTGGAAGTTGGTCACCAAGTGAATTTAAGCTCGCACCATTTTTATTAGGTGTGAGTGTTTTTGCTGCGTGGCAATTGTTATACGCGCCCTATGTTGCGGATTATTCCAGATATCTTCCTTCTAAAACACCTTCATCAAAAACATTTTTCTATACTTATACCGGAACTGTAATTGGTACGGTTTGGATGATGGTTTTGGGGGCTGTATTAGCTACTGCGATACCAAAATTTTTAGATAATCCCGGGAAAGAAGTTTCCCATCTTTTAGGCCCTATTTTTGTTCCGATTATTTATGCGATTATCATTATGGGACTTGCCGCTATCAATGGACTAAATCTATATGGAGCATTTATGTCCATTACCACCATCATAGAAACCTTCACAAAATTAAAGGGTACCATTCAAACAAGATTTTGGCTGATGCTAAGCTGCTTAATTTTATGCGGCGGGCTTGCCATTTGGGGAAATGGGGACTTTCTAAATAATTTCACAAACTTAATTCTTTTCCTTTCCTACTTTATGTTCCCATGGACGGCCATTAATTTAATTGATTATTATTTTTTGAAGAAAGGCCATTATAATGTTACAGCCCTCCTTGATTTAAATGGCCAATATGGAAAAATTAACTGGATTGCCCTTGGAGCTTATATTATTGCGATCCTGTTGGAAATTCCATTTATCAACAGCTCTTTTTATGTTGGCCCGCTTGTTGATAATTTAGGTGGAACCGACCTGGCTTGGATTGTCGGGCTAATTGTACCGGTCCTTTTGTATTATTATCCTATGAAAAAATTAAAATCAAAGTCTATTTCGAACGAGCTTGATGTAAATGAACAATTGACAACCCGCATTTAAAAAAGCCTATTTTATAAAGGAGTTAATGGACAAATGATACACGCAGATATAATTATATCAAGCAACTCTATATTTACAGGCTTGGCAGATAAGCCGGAACCAGCATCCATTGCAATCAGGGATAATAAAATTATCGGTATGGGCTCAATGAATGAAATGCTGCCACTTATAAATGAAAATACAGAAATCTATCAATTTGAAGATGAATTGGTCATGCCCGGTTTTCATGATTTTCATCTTCATTTAATGATGGCCGGGCTCCAATTGGTTAGTGTCGACCTCGCTTCAGCTCGTTCTGAGGAGGAAGCAGCTAAAAAAGTATTTGAATTTGCTCAGGAGAATCCTGATGAAGAATGGATTATTGGGATGCAGTGGGATTCAAGTTATTGGGGTCCACAGCAAATGCCGACTCGACACTCACTTGATCAAGTGATCCTGGACCGCCCTGTGTTTTTATTACATGCGGAGGGACATTTTGCCTGGCTCAACAGCAAGGCACTTGAGGTATTACAAATTAATGAGTTTACACCGGATCCAGAATTCGGCTCCTATGAAAAAGTAAATGGTAAATTAACAGGAATTTTATATGAAAATGCTGTGACTACCGCCTCCGAAAAGGCATTAAATTTTTCAAAAGAAAAAAAATCCCGGATTCTAGAAAGGTTTATGGAGGAGGCGGCTAAATATGGGATTACGTCCGTAAATGATATGTTTGCTCCATTTGATGAAGTTCTTCGGGATTATAAGCTATTAGAGGAAATGGATTTGAATGATCGTTTATCAGTGAGAATCCATTTGACCCCCGAAATAAAGGAAGATATAACCTTTGCACAAAAAATGGGTGAAGAGTTAAACTCCGGAAAATTAAAATATTCCGGTTTAAAAGGATTCCTTGATGGGGTAATAACTGGGTACACTGCTTTGCTGTTAAAACCATATGAAGATAAACCGGGTTTTTGCGGTGAACCTGCAATGCCACCTGAAAGGGTAATCAATTGGGTTGTGAATGCGGATCGGCAGGGGCATCGAGTTCGTTTTCATGCAGTCGGGGATGGAGCTGTCAGGCTTGCGCTTGATGCATTTGAAGAGGCACAAAAAATAAATGGGAAACGGGATGCGCGGCATACAATTGAACATATCGATATTATCGACCCAAATGACATTCCTCGCTTTAAAGAACTAGGTGTGATCGCTTCCTTTCAGCCGGATCTAATTGCGATTGTGGAAAGGGGGGTATACGAAAAGCTTGTTGGTAAACAACGATTAGAATATGTTTACCCGATTCAAACCTTCCAAGAGTCAGGAGCACAAATTGCTTTTGGAACGGATACACCGATTGCTCGTTCCCTTAATCCTTTAACGCAAATCTTTTCAGCGGTGACTAGAATGGATTGTAGCGGTGTGACTGTATGGAATTCTAACGATTGTATCTCCTTATCGGAAGCATTGAAAGCTTATACAATTGGACCGGCCTACGGTAGTTTCAGAGAGCATGAACTTGGGACATTAGAAGTGGGAAAGCTTGCTGATCTAACCATACTCGATCGTAATATTTTTGAAAAACCAATTGGAGAATTATTGGAGACAAAAGTTAAAATGACGATGGTCGATGGGAGAGTAGTCAGCAAAGAGATGAAATCTTCGACTACCGGCACCGTTTAATACTATAAACAGGGACCTTCCGAATGGAAGGTCCTTCGTTATTCACTATTAACATAATAAATTTTTCTTGGTCTGCCCTTTGAGGTAGGTGCCTCTTCTCCGATGATTTCCGCAATTCCCTGTTCGACCAACCCGTTAAGAATCCTTCGGGCATTTCTCGGTGTCATCTTCAGCCAATCTGCGATATTTGCAGCAGTAATCGAGTTTGTCCCTATGCGTTTTTGAACAGATATAATTTTATTGAACGTAGTAATGGTGATTCCGCTATCTTTCAGTTTATCGCTCATTTCCTTGTTATCCGTTCGATAGCTGTATGTAATATTTTCCCCTTCTTTTAAAGGTCCTTCGATGGTTCCGTTTGTATCTACTAAAAAGGCCGAAAAGGTACCATAATTTTGGGCATGATTTAAGGCTAATCTGGCATTCTCCTCTGCGGCAAGTGCAGAATCCCCATAGCCAATGCCGATATTCGCAGGTAAATCGGTTATTAAAGCTAATTCCTCCAATAGGGAAGGTATTTGTTGCCGTGAATCATGTAAAGAACCTCTCGTTGAAAAAATCATAAACGTACCCACACCAATCGACATAAACGATCCTGAAATGGATTCGGAAAAATTTAATACGGCTGACTGTAATTCCAAGTTCAAGCGATGAAGATCATAGGACACGGTGTGGAAATCGGATTTTTTCTCCATTCTTTGTATTTGGATCAGTAGCGAAGCAATTTGTGACTGTTTAAAATGCAGCATCTCCCACTGCTGAATCGCCTTCTTTAAGGTTTCGCGAATATTGCTCCTAGTCGGCGTCACACGATAGGCAGGGATGCCTTGAGAACGGAGAGTCTCATAGATTGAGTATAGGCAGGTTACACATAAGTTAACTTTTCCGTTATTAAATAGTTTTTGATGAAAGGCCAAAAGATCCACGTGAGGAGTGTCGTGTAAGTATTCGTGAACATAAACCTGATTGCTTGATATTCCTAAATCACGGTAGGTTTCATTCACATCACGTTCTGTCAGCATATCAATACTTACCCGTTCAAGACTTGCCCCGTCCTTATAACCGATTTCAACGAGTGTTTTTGTTAAACTCGCTCCATCCAACCCCAGGAAAAAAAACGGCTGATTCGTTCCGCTTCTTTGCGCAGCCTTATAAAGGCCAGGTCCTGCAAAAATCCATAAATCCGTCCGATGTTGATTTTGCAGTAAGATATTCGTTGCTTCTTCCATATTTTGATAGGTAAACGGAATTGCCTCAATTTGGTCACTGTATTCAGCGGCAATGTCGCAGATTAATTGGACAAAATCACTTGGTCCCACAATACCGGCTCTAGGTTTCAAAAAAGCCACCACCAATTCATGAACTAAATATATTTTCCAAGTAGTTACATTATAGCAATTCATCACACCATTCGTAACTATTATTCATTTTCGCAAGAATATCCAAAAAAATGAAAAGAATTTTTTGAAAATTCAATTGACAATCATTTCTCATATTTGTATAGTGTTAATAAGGGAATACATTAGGAATATTTCCATAAATGATTAAAGGAGGAAAATGGATTGAAGGGAAACGAACTTTTGCCTTTAGAAGATAAAGAGAGATTTAGAAATGTCATTGGTCATTTTGCCAGCGGGGTGTCCATTATTACCGTTAACCATAATGGAGTGGATTTTGGAATTACGGCAAGCGCGGTTAGCTCACTAGCGTTAGAACCTCCGATGCTGCTCGTTTGTGTCAACAAAAGCACAGGAACTTGTCACGCAATTTCAGACGAAGGATCCTTTACTGTAAATATTCTTGCCGAAAATCAAAAGGAATTGGCCTTAAAATTTGCTAGAGCAAATACGGACAAATTCAACGGTGTTTCCTTTAATTATGGAGAGCTAGAAAATCCCATTTTAACTAACACGCTTGCGCAGCTAGAATGCATGGTTGTAGAAGAAGTAACAGGGGGAACTCATTCCGTATTTCTTGCGGAGGTTCTGAAAGCGCATGCCGAAGAAGGTGAGCCGCTCGTCTATTTTCGAGGAAAATTCGGTCAATTTTTGGAAACATAATAATGAATCTATTAAATTTATGAAAATATGGAGGAGGATTTTAGATGGCGTTAATGACAGGGAAGCAATACCGGGATTCATTAAATGACGGAAGGGAAGTTTATATCGATGGGGAAAAGGTCAAAAATGTCGCTGATCACCCCGCATTTAAACCAATCGTGGATGTCAAAGCCAGGATGTATGATCTTAATCATGAGGAAAAATATGCTGACAAAGTAAAGACCGTATTGCCGGATGGTGAGGAAATCTGCAGGGGCTACAAAACACCTGAAACGAAAGAAGACTTGGCAGCGATTCGTACGTATGTCGAAACGGTCTTAGATGATCTTGGCGGTGTAGTTTACCGGGTTGGGGATGAGACAATTGGAGAAATGTGGTCCTTATATGATGCGCAAGATAAGTTAAATGAAATCGATCCTGCTTATGCTAGAAATATTAAATACCATGTTGACAGGGTCGCAAGAGAGGATCTTTTCCATGTTTCGGCCAATACCGATCCAAAAGGTGACCGAAGTAAGTTATTCAGCGGAAAAGATGGTGGAACCCTGCTCCATGTAGTGGAGGAAAACGATAAAGGAATTGTAGTAAAAGGGGCTAAATTTGAAACAGCAGCAGCTTATGCGCACCAGGCGTTCGTAAAACCAACGATATTAGATTGGGAAGCAGGGCAGGAGGCAATGGCACCATTTGCTTGTGGATTTATCTGCGATATGGGGTCACCAGGACTAAAACATATCTGCCGTTCTTCACTTGGGGCAGGGAAAAATCCGGAAGATTATCCTGTATCTACCAAATTTGAAGAGATTGATACATTACTAATCTTTGATAATGTCCTGATTCCATGGGAAAATGTGTTGTTCCACCGTTCCTTACAATCGGCTGCCTACATTCGCTCCACCTTACATCGCTATTCAGCCTTTAATTACACCCTTAGGGTTTTACGGAGAGCAGATTATTTACTAGGTGCAGCTCTATTGAATGTAGAACAAACTGGGTTGACAAAGCTTCAAGCAGTAAAGGAAAAAATCGCTCAATTAATTACGTATCGTGAAGGAATTAATGCACATTTAACCGCTGCCGTAGCAAATGCAGAACGCAGCCCTGGCGGTTTAATGATGCCTAATCAATCCTTACTCTATACTGGAAGAATTTTTGCCCTAACAAATTTCCCGGCGATGGCTCACTTGACGAGAGAGTTAGTTGGCGGACAGCTAGCTGTCACACCTGATACGACTACAATGTCGGATCCGGCAATTATTGATTATATCGATCGTTATTATTCAGTAGGAGAATGGTCAGCAGAGGATCGTGGGAAATTACTTTATTTTGCTCGGGATTTGCTCAATTCTTCTTACGCAGGCCATAAGGTGACATTTGAGTTATTTGCTCAAAGTCCGCCATTTGCCCAATATATGGCTGCTTACAGTAGCTTTGATGCAGAGCCAATGCGTGATTTGGTACGAAAAGCAGCGAATCTTAATCCAAAAACATCACTTACCGTTTAAGAATAATGGAAGGGAGCGGTACAATTGCAAACATTTTTTGACGGAGCTTTACAGCTTTCTGCATCGGTACTCACCATTGGGGCGCTCGATGGAGTGCATAAAGGACATCAAGCATTAATTAAAACCGCAAAGGGGAGGGCAATTGAGTTAGGGGTTCCACTAGTTGTGTACACATTTGACCCGCCGCCAAGGGTTTATTTTAAAAATGCGCTGCTGCTCTCCTCTCTGTCTGAAAAATTGTTGAAGCTTCAATCTCTTGGAGTAGACATTTGTATCATTGCTCCCTTCAATGAACACTACATGACAAAGGAAGTAAGTTCGTTTATTGAGGAAATTGGCGAACTTAACCCAGTGGAAATTTGGGAAGGACCTGATTTTCATTTTGGAAAAAATCGTGAAGGAAATATTTCTACTTTACAGAAATATTTTTCCGTAAAGATCACAGAGTCACTGCGCTGTCCATCGGGAGAAGTTATTTCCTCGAGCAGAATACGCAGTCTTATAAAAGAAAATAAGCGGGTGCAGGCTGAACAACTTCTAGGCTGGAACCATGCCGCGTCGTATTAATGGAGAATCACTATATTTAGATTAAATAAAAAGGAGAATTGGAAAATGACACATGAAAGATTTCGAAAATTTGAAACGAATAATTTTTATCCAACTAGTTTTGGAGAAGAGTCCCATCACGTAGCTAATGAATTTTGTATGGTAGTGCGTGCCGGCAATCATATTTATATGAGAGGCCAGACTGGTTTTGACTTAGAAGGGAATTTCCATGGCATTGATAATGTAATTGAACAAACAGAAAATGCATGCCGCTGCATTAAAAAGCTTTTAGAAGAAGCAGGGGGGGAAATGACAGATATTTGTAAAATTACTACTTATTTAACGGATCGTTCCTATCGCAAGGATGCTTATAGTGTAATTGCCAAGCATTTTAAAGGGGTTTACCCTGTCAGCACAGGTCTTGTTGTGAACGGACTTGCGCTTCCGGAAATGCTGGTAGAGATTGATGTCGAAGCAGTTATCAGTGATGAGGGATAAAGATTATTGATAAAAAATCATGGTGCAGCAGTAATTAGGCAAGGGTTTAGCTCTGCTGTCCATTTTTAAAGAGGAGGAAGAGGTTTGACGTTTTCTGTAGCAGGCCGCTGTTCAAAAACCGGTGCCCTTGGTGCGATTGTGACATCCAGCAGCCCAGCAGTCGGTGCACGATGTCCTTGGATAAAATCAAATATAGGTATTGTTCTCACCCAAAATGTAACCGATCCTAGATTAGCAGATGTCGGATTTTCAACAATAGAAAATGGATATAATGCTGAGTCTGCCATTAGGACGATGATAGCAGCGTCTGATTTTCCTGAGTACCGGCAATTAGCCGTAGTAGATGCGCAAGGTCAAGCAGCTGTATTTACCGGGGAAAAAGCACTTGGCGTCCATGGGGATTATTATACAGATAATGTTGCTTGTATTGGAAATCTATTAAGTGATCCAACTATTCCGGAAGCAATGGGCCGATATTTTAATCAACATCGTGGGAAGTCTTTGGAAGAGAGATTGATCTCAACGATTGAAGTTGGTTTTGAAATGGGTGGAGAATTAGATCAAGAACATTCAATCGCATTATTAATCTACCATCCTGATACTCCGTTTGCCTATATTGACCTCCGGGTTGATTATAGTGAAGATCCTTTTGGTGATTTAAAGAAGCTTTGGGAGATTTACGGTCCGCAGGCTGAAAGCTATAAGGTAAGAGCGATTCGGCCTGACGATGCCCCGTCCTATGGGGTAAAGGGGGATGAGTAATTTTTATCTATTTTGTATAAGAGTAAGGAAGTGACAAATCCATGCAAATTCATCTCGAAAGATTACTTGCTGATATCGAAACCTATGGAAAGTTTGGTGCAAATCAATATGGTGGTATAACAAGGCCAAGTTTTTCAAAGGAAGATCAAGAAGTTCGGAATCGATTCATTCAAGAACTTCTTGATTTGGGCTTAACCGTAACAATTGATGGTGCAGCAAATATTTGGGGGAAATGGGAAGGGAACGGGAGTAAAAAAGGAAGTATTGTCATCGGATCACACTTAGATTCAGTGCCAAATGGCGGAAAATATGATGGTCCACTGGGAACGCTTGTTGCAAAAGAAATTGTACGAACCTTGATTGAAGATGGGATCCGTTTGGACCATGATCTTGAGATTGTATCTTTTACTGCCGAAGAATCCAATGATTTTCACTTATCAACATTTGGAAGCCGTGCATTTGCAGGTAAATTATCGGCTGTGGAATTGGAGCATGTTATAGATTCAAAGGGAAATCACCTTAAATATGAGCTGGTTAAGGTTGGAGGAGATCTGGAAAGGTTTCCGCAAATGAAGGAATTGGCAAAGGAAAAAAAGGCCTTTATTGAACTTCATATTGAGCAGGGGCAGCGGCTTGAACACCAAAATATTTCAGCTGCGGTGATTGATAAGGTTGTAGGGATGTATCGCAGTAAGGTTACTGTTACCGGAGAGACAAATCATTCGGGTACAACGATGATGCAACACCGAAGGGATGCTCTGGCGGCGGCAGCAGAAATGGTTCTTGAAGTAGAATTTCTTTGTAATAAAGATGAAACAGATATAGTTGGTACTGTCGGTAGAATGCAAGTATTTCCTAATGCAACGAATATTGTCCCCGGTCAAGTTGTTTTTACCTTTGAAATTAGAGGAGAATCAACAGAAAAGATTGATGAAATGGTCCGCAAGATCCAAGAAGGATGGAAGGGAATTGCCAAGAGAAGGCAGGTTCAACTCCAGGAAGATATTTTTTTAAAGCAAGCTCCGATTACTTTGGATTCAGAGGTGGTTCGAATCCTTCAAAAAACTGCACAAGAAATGAGTGAGCCCATTTTGACATTGGCAAGTATGGCTGTTCATGATGCCGCACAAATGGCAACGGTTACAAAATCGGCGATGATTTTTGTCAAAAGTATCGGTGGGAAAAGTCATTGTCCAGCGGAGTATAGTGTTCCCAAGGATATCGAGAGGGCTGGAAATCTTATGTTGAAAGGAATTTTAAATTTGGACCGAGCACTTATTTAGTTGGCATAGTTGTTAATTTAAGGTCTATAGGATGACTTTACCATTCGTTAAGGAGAGTGATGGAATGAAACATGAAAAAGCCGTAAATGAATTACCTTCCGTATGGATGGCGCTCATCCCGATTGTTTTTATGGGAGCCTCCCTTGCACTGGGAATTGGTGTGTACGGTGCTGATCCGCATGTACCTCTTTTGTTGAGTACTGTGGTCGCGGTAATGGTTGCCTTGAAGTTGGGACATTCTTGGAAATCCATTGAAGAGGATATTTCAAAAACAATTGCTGTATCCATTAAAGCCTTGCTTATCTTAGTGATCATTGGAGCATTTATTGGCGCTTGGATGGCTGCTGGAATTGTTCCTTCAATGATTTATTACGGAATTGGCATTCTATCGCCCACCTACTTCTTAGTTACAGCCTGTATAATCTCTGTGTTAGTAAGTATGGCTGGGAATGCTTGGTTCGCCGCCGGGACGATTGGCGTTGCCTTAATGGGGATTGGCCAAGGATTAGGTATTCCGTTACCAATGGTAGCAGGAGCGGTTGTTTCCGGAGTGTATTTTGGAGATAAAATGAGTCCTTTATCAGACGTAACCAATTTTACTTCAGCGGTAGTAGGAGTAGATCTCTTTGAACATATTCGAAACCTTATGAACACCACAGTTCCTACACTGATCATTTCACTTTTGTTATATACATTGTTGGGGCTTAAATTTCATGGAGAGCATGCAGATTTGTCCATGGCAGCAAATGTTCAAAACATCCTATCAGAACATTTTACCATTTCGCCATGGTTATTGGCGCCTCTAATTTTTATCTTTTTAATTTTTGCCTTAAAGATTCCTGCTATTCCAGGATTATCCGTGGGTGTCTTGATCGGAGCCATCATTGCTATATTCGTTCAACATATTTCCTTAGGTAATATGCTTTCCATCATGAATAACGGCTTTTCCACTGAAACGGGAAATAATGTTACGGACGAACTGCTGAATCAAGGCGGGATTCAAAGTATGATGTATACGGTTTCCTTAATTCTTATTGCTTTATCTTTTGGAGCAACGCTTGAAAAAGCAAGGGTTCTAGAAGCCATTCTAGGCGGAATGCTTAGAAAAATTAAAAGGACAGGAAGCCTAATTGGGGCAACAGCTGCGACGTGCATTACATCCAATATTGTCGGCTGCGACCAGTTTATGTCTGTCGTGATCCCGGGGCGGATGTATTTAAATGAATATAAGAAACGAGGTTTCCACCCAAAATTGCTCGGACGGACTTTAGAGGATTGCGGGACTGTAACCGCCTGTCTTCTTCCTTGGACAACATGCGGGATCTTTATGTTCTCTGTCCTGAAAGTTTCAGCCTTAGACTATGCACCATATGCCTTTTTCTGCTACATCAGCACCCTAGTCGCCATCACCTACGGCTACCTCAACATAAGAATCAACCGCCTGCCAGCCGAAGAACAAAAAATCACCATCGATCAAACAGAAAACTCAACCGTTACCACCTAGCTTTGGTGACAGGCACCATTCGTGGACAAATTGCCATTTTTGTCCGTATGGGGTGGACATTCGTTAGAATAATTTTATTGACAATTATCTAAATATTTTGTATTTTTTAATATGGAAGTATTCCTTAATATGTCCGTAAGTTGTTTGCACTATATTCAATTTGGTAATAGTTTTTAAGAATTTGATAGCTAAAAAAGCAGCTAATGTAAAACCCCAATAGATGAATCAATTAATTTTAGGAGGTAAATACCCATGGTAAGTCCACAAACAGTTTCTCAAATTGAAAAGTTAATTGAAGCCGATAAGAAGCATTATTTACACCCAACAACGGTGCCAAGCTTGTTCCAAAAAAATGGTCCGAAAATCATTTTCCAGGAAGGAAAAGGGATCCGTGTCACCGATATAAAGGGAGACACCTTTATCGATGGTGTTTCGATGCTTTGGAATGTCAATTTAGGACATGGAAATCAGGAGCTTGCACAAGCTGCCTATGATCAAATGAGCTCCATTGCATACAGCTCGTCTTTTTATGGTTATACAAACCAAAATGCGGTTCGCTTAGCAGAAAAAGTAGTTTCCCTCGCTCCTGGGGATCTATCAGCCGTTTTCTTTACTTCCGGAGGCTCCGAATCAAACGATACAGCCTTTAAGCTGGCGAGATTCTATTGGAATTTAAAAGGACGTCCTAGCAAGAAGAAAATTATCTCAATCACCCGCAGCTACCATGGTGCAACGGTTTCAGCAGGTACTGCAACCGGAATAGATGCCTTCCACAATTTTGCCGGTTCAAGGGATATTGACATTATCAATGCGAGGGGCCATGTAACCAATTGTGAATTGGGTGATAAGACCGATCCGAATTATGTAGGCTGTATTCGTGACACCATCGAAAAACTTGGTTCTGAAAACATTGCAGCCGTCATTCTTGAACCAATTCAAGGGGCAGGCGGAGTTCATGTTTCACCGGATGGTTATTTAAAAGCGGTAAAAGACTTATGCCAAGCGAATGATATTTTATTAATCGCTGATGAAGTTATTTGTGGCTTTGGCCGTACCGGTAAGTGGTTCGGTATGGATAACTGGAATGTTGTTCCGGATATTATGAGTGTCGCAAAAGGGATTACAAGCGGCTATGCCCAATTAGGCGGAGTTTTGGTGAATCAAGAAATTCGGGACACCATTGTGGAATATGATCAAATTTTAGGGCACGGATTTACATATAGCGGACATCCGACTGCCTGTGCTGTAGCTTTGAAAAATATCGAAATTTTTGAACGCGACAACCTTCTTGAAAATGTAAACAATATGGAGACTGTACTGAAAAAGGGATTTGCTTATCTGGCAGATAAGCATCAGCATTTCACGAAACCAAGAGCAGTTGGCCTTCTTGCTGGTTTTGACCTACAGGCTGACGGTGACACTGATACACCTTTTGAACAATCAATCCGCGCTGCAGCTTTTGTGGTTGAACATTGTTTTAACAATAAATTAATTCTGCGGGCTGCTGATTTTGAGGAAGGAAAAAATATTGTTGCGATTGCACCTCCGCTCATTATTAATAAGGAAGAAGTAGAAGAGATAATCAGTATTGTAGACGATGCCCTAACTGCTTTTGAAAGAACACTTTAATTTTAAGAACAATTACAGGTCAGCTGAAAGCCACGGAAGCGGGCTTCCTGACCTGTTTATTTACATAGATTAGGAGGAATTTACGTGCCAAATCAACTATTAAAAATAAGCAGTAAAGTCACTGAGTTTTTAAAGGGGATAAAAAGACTATATATAAATGGTGAATTTGTAGAATCTTTTTCTTCTAAAACATTTGAAACCTATAATCCTGCCACGGGAGAGGTTTTAGCAACTGTCTACGAAGCGGGTAGAGAAGATATTAATCTTGCAGTCAAAGCGGCCAAGACCGCTTTTGAACAGGGACCCTGGTCGAAAATGTCAGCCGCAGAACGGGCGAGAATCATCTATAAATTGGCGGATTTGATAGAGGAACACCAAGAAGAATTTGCTCAATTAGATACGATAGACAATGGAAAAACAATTCATGAAACGCGGGCAGTCGACCTCCCTGGTACGATTGAGCAGTTTCGATATTTTGCGGGTTGGGCGACAAAGGTAATGGGACAAACCATCCCTGTTTCCGGTCCTTTTTTAAATTATACTCGCCATGAACCGGTTGGAGTGGTAGGACAGATTATTCCTTGGAACTATCCCATCAATATGGTCTCTTGGAAAGTGGCTCCTGCTTTAGCTGCCGGCTGTACGATCGTATTAAAGCCAGCTGAACAGACGCCACTATCAGCCCTTTATTTTGCAGAGCTTGTTGAAAAAGCTGGTTTCCCACCCGGTGTCATCAATATTGTCCCTGGATTTGGTGCAATTGCCGGGAACGCGATTGTCGAGCATCCGGATGTGAATAAAATTTCGTTTACAGGTTCAACGGCGATTGGAAAGCAAATCATGAAAAAAGCAGCTGATACGATGAAGCGGTTGACACTTGAACTTGGCGGAAAGTCCCCAAATATTATCCTCCCAGATGCCGACCTTTCCAAAGCAATACCAGGTGTGTTTAACGGAATTATGTTTAATCAAGGCGAAGTTTGCAGTGCCGGATCACGCGTATATGTTCATCGGGATCAATTTGATGAAGTGGTAGCAGGTATGATTGAATTGGCGAAAAAGGTTAAGCTCGGGAACGGGTTGGAGGAAGAAACATCCATGGGGCCATTAGTATCAAAAAGGCAGCAGGAACGAGTTTTTGAATATATTAATACAGGTATTCAAGAAGGGGCAAAAGTGGTGTCAGGTGGCGGAAAATCTGATATAGGGTACTTTATTGAGCCAACCATCTTTGTAAATGTCGAAGAAAACATGATGATTGCCAAAGAAGAAATCTTTGGTCCAGTGGTCGTCGTCATGGCTTACGATACGGTTGAAGAAGTCATTGAACGTGCGAATAATTCACCATATGGATTAGGTGCAGGGGTCTGGACAGAAAACGTTAAAACGGCCCACAAAATCGCTGGCCAACTAAAATCAGGCAGCGTCTGGATCAACTGCTACGATGCCATCGACCCCGCCTCCCCATTTGGAGGATACAAACAATCTGGATTCGGCCGGGACCTAAGCGCCTACGCACTAGAAAGCTACACAGAAATCAAAAGCGTTTGGGTCAACTTGGAATAGATTGATAGCATTCGACAAAATTCGGGTGGTGCCTGGCACCACTTGAATTTTGTCGAATGATCATTTTGGGGCTACCATCATTGCATGGCTCCCTAATGCTTTGTAGCTGGAGAAAAACTTTTTGCTGTCGTATTTGACATGTCCTTTTAGGGGGTTCATGACATATACATATTTATCGTCGTATCCATTAAGGACAACGGCATGCAGGTTCACGGGGGCATGGAAATATTTTTTGGTTCCGCTCAGATACCAGCCGTATTTAATTTTAGGTTTACTTAAATCTAAGGTGACCCAAATGACTATAGGGACGCCTTTATCCAATTGATCAAGCATTACATCTATTTTTCGGCCGCTTAAATCCTTTGCTATGTATTTTCCCTTTACCTTCTTTATATAATTGTTCGAAGCTTTTACAATAGGCGGCGCATAAGAAAAAAAACCATGTCGGGATCTTGGGTTCCCGGAAAAATATTTGTAGGGATCAGGACCATAACGTTTACCCTTTTTGAAATAAAAAGGCTTTTTGGGCAAGTATTGATCTGACATTTTTGTTTTCGAGACATTGTAATGGTAATAATTTAATACAGCTGTAAGGGAGGTGATTTCACAGCCATTCGGTAATTGGGGTTTTTGCCTAAGAGATTTTACAGGAATATATACCTTTTTGACATCAAATCGCCCATTTGATAAATACTTATATTCTTTTATATAAGAAAATACCCGATTGGTCTGCCGGATGTCACTATTGGCTGTTTTCACTTCAATCAAAAACTCTTTACTGCTAACTTTAAAGGGCAGTAGGGCCTTTAATTGTTTCAGTTTATATTTAGAACCAATTGGCAGAGGTTTTGATATAGCTTTTCTTGATTATTAGTTGATAAGACTTGAACTACTTTTTTCGTATTAACATCGAACAGTTGGTATTGGGTATTTTTAATCGGCTTCTTTGTACCTGCGTCTGTATTGATAATAGTGATCGTTCCTTCAGTCACTACATTTGGTTGATTAGGGTCTGTCGCTGCATAAACTCTGTCAAATGAAAAACACATCATAACCGGAAAAATCAAAAAGAAAAATAGAATCTTCGTTACCCGTTTTATCATTACAAAAATACCTCACTAATAGTTTAAAGTGTTGAATTATTCCTTCGCTCTCCTAATTATTCCATATTTATCTTGTAAACTCAAAAACTTCATTTCTACATATATTGATTTTTTAAAATCCTTCATATTTTTATCTATTGAGGCATTACCTAAAAAAAGGGGGTGCTAACATTGAAAAAACAACCAGGGAACCTTCCGCCTTTTGTAATTGTCCAATCTCGAATCGACGGTTATTCGAGAACGAAAAAATTAGTGTTAGGCTCTATCCTTGCGGCTATTGCCACCATTTTTCAATCGGCCGGTATTTTTGTCGGGATTGGATATGCTTTTAGTATTTTAGCTACTATGCCCATCGTTCTTTCCGCAATGATTTCAATTCATCTTGGCATAATGTCGTATTTCTTAACCATCTTGCTGCTTCTCATCCTTCAACCCAGTGAAATATTCGTTTTTCCATTCACCACAGGTCTTTTAGGATTGTCATTAGGAATAGCCTTCAGATGGTGGAAAAATTGGATTGCCATTACCTTTTTTGGAGGAGTCTCATTAGCCGCTGGGATACTATTTCTACTTTATATCGTTAAATTTCCTGTTTTAGGTCCTTCTGTTTCCCATACAATCTATGTTCCGGTGGTTCTCATGATTTTGTTGTTTTCCTTGTTCTACAGCATGGTGTGGATGGGATTGAGCAAAAAGATTTTTGAACTCCTGTTTAAAAACAGGAGTAAACGAACGAGTCATTAAAAAAGGGGGAATGCAAATGTCTCGCTTATTAGAATTTCGAACCATCTTCCAATCCATTAAACGGGCATGGGAGATGAAAAAAAAGACTGTCATTGTCATGCTAATTGGAGTCAATGGGTCTGCTTACCGGCTTCCAGGTACAAAAATGATGATGACAACCGATGGAGAAATGAACGGTTCGATAAGCGGTGGATGTTTGGAAAACGATCTTTTTGCCTATGCTGAACGAGCTTTGAAAGAAAATACTGCACTAATCAAGAATTATGATTTAAGTGAAAAAGAAATATGGACTTTAGGAATTGGCTGCAAAGGTTCATTAGAAATTCTTATTCTTCCGGTTCAAGAGGAGGACCTATTTTGGAAGACGACGGAGCAGTTCCTCCAAAAGAATGAGGAATTTTCTTTTATCCTTGAGGTTCCAACGGGTATAAAGGCGATAATAGCAAAAAATGGTGAAATGGTTGAAACGAAGGGTTCACTGCCTCATAAAGTCTATGAACAGGCATTAACAAGTATGAAATCACAGAGACGTGCTGAAATTATGGAAGTGGAAGGCCGACGCTTTGTCATCGATATCATTCGTTCAAGTCAACGGCTTATCATTGCTGGTGCCGGTAAAGATGCAATCCCGGTTGCAGACCTGGCAGCAAAAACCGGGTTTACAGTTACTGTATTAGACCCACGCAGCGAATTTAATAACAAACGCTATTTTCCAAATGTTGTACATATTACCCAAAATCCCGAATCCCTTAATCCAGCGGATGTCAGTGACGCCTGGTGGGTCATTATGAATCATTCGCAAAATCGAGATGAAGCCGCACTCCTTCTCGCATTAAAAAGTAATCCAAAATATATCGGTGTTTTGGGTCCCGTATCAAGGACGAAAGAAATGCTTGAAAACTTAGGTGAAAATCTGCCCGTTTTGGATAAAATTCATGCCCCGGTAGGTTTAGATATTGGAGCTGAAACAATGGAGGAAGTTGCAGTCAGTATCATTTCTGAACTTATGATGGTGCGGTCAATGAAATCTGGTACATCATTGCAAGGAAAAATGAAGATTCATGCCTAAAATAGGAGCCATTATTTTGGCTGCTGGAATGTCCAGTAGAATGGGGAACC
Organism: Bacillus salipaludis; assembly: GCF_030938565.1. Lineage (GTDB taxonomy): Bacteria > Bacillota > Bacilli > Bacillales > Cytobacillaceae > Neobacillus > Neobacillus salipaludis_A. Next base: position 2,612,492 of record NZ_JAVGVR010000001.1, read on the forward strand.
CCAAGCTTTTGCTGCCATTAAAGGGAAAACCGCTTTTTCGATACTCGATTGAACTTACTAAAAGGCAGCAGCTTCATCCAATCGTATTTGTTGGAGGGAAATATCTGGAAGATTTTCAAACAAGTGCAGCAGATTTAGATGGAATAGAATATATCAAAAATAATAATTACCTGCAGGGGATGTCTACTTCTCTAAAATTAGGAATTGATAAAATTAAGGGTCGAGTGGATGCCGCATTTATTTTTTTAGCCGATCAGCCCCTTGTTTCGGATCTAGTTGTTCAATCACTAATTCAAGATTATAAAAAGGAAAGGCAAAAAGGAATCAGGATTGTCAGGCCTCAATATAATGAGAATCTTGGTCATCCTATCTTAATTGGCAGCAGTTTATTTTCAGAATTTCTCGATTTAGAGGGAGATCAAGGTGGAAAAGAAATTATCAAAAAATATAATGCCTATACAAAGATTCAGGTTTTTGAGTCATCATTTTGGGGGATGGATATTGATACGGCTAAGGATTATAAAAAAGCAATTTCTATTAGTAATGAAATTTAAAATGACGCTCCAATATTTTTCCATTTTGAAAAATGAAGAATATGTTCCTTTATAGTTTTAAAATAATTTATTAGATGTAAACCTGTTTAAACGCAGGTTTTTTCTTTTGCCTCCCAAAAGAGAATTTAATAAAAAACAGTAATCCGAGATATATTTTATATATAAAACGGAGTTTGTGTCTACAAATAAATCTTATAATCGACAGTTTTAAATGTCAATGAAGAATTCTGAAAAATCCAAAGATTACATAGGTATTCATCAAATAATTAATAATTTAAAAGTTTTGTATATAAAACATAATTTATTATTTAAAACTATTTTATCGAAATCTATTGACTAAATATTTAAAAAATTATAAAGTCCTATTATTAAAACTATGTTTTTTAATGTCAACATAGTGGAAAGGGGGTAAAAGAGACTTTTCCGGTAAGTTAAATTTTGCAACGACCATAAGGAGGTAAAAAATGTTCACGAACAACAAAAGATGGATTTATGTAGCAGTTCCTATTTTTTTCTTTTGGTTTTTTGGACAAATTGACAAACTAGGAATCTCAATCATTCAAACGGACCCTGGATTTCTAAAAGATTTAGGATTGACTGGTGCGGATCATAATGCAAAAATTGGCTTCCTAACATTTATTTTTACGGTCTCCTATGCAATATCGAATATTTTTTGGGGGTTTGTCATTGATAAACTCGGAGCACGAAAGACAGCATTTATTGGTATTACCATTTGGACTATCACGATGATCATGGGTGGTCTGGCAGATTCATATGGAACCTTTATGACGAGCAGAATTTTACTTGGAATAGGGGAAGGGATTATGATTCCTGTCTGTGGAAAGCTTATTTCCAATTGGTTCAACAGGAAAGAAATCGGAAGAGCACAGGCTTCCTGGATCAGCGGTAACTATCTTGGCCCTGCAATTGGCGCCTTAGCATTATCTGCGATTATCGCTAGTTTACATTGGCATGCTGCATTTTTCTTTCTTGCTTTTTGTAATCTATTAATCAATATTCCGTTGTTTATATTCCTCACACGTGAAACACCAGAACAGCATCCTGGAATAAGTGAGAAAGAGCTTAAGATGATTCGCGAAAATGATTCAGCTGAAAGTGAAACAATAAAACAAGGTTTTACACAAGACTTTCGTTATTGGGTAGTTTTCGTTGGAAACCTTATGGCATCTTTTATCTTCTATGGAATTAGCATCTGGCTCCCAACCTACTTAATTCAAGCAAAGCATTTTGAACGAGAGACGATGGCAGGAATTACATCTTTTGCCTTCATCTTTGCTTTAGGGTTTGTACTCATATCCGGTTTTCTTTCAGATAAAACAAAACGCCCGAATTTACTTGCGGTTATCTGGTTTGGTTTATGCGCAAGTTTCTTATGGATTGCAGCATCATCGAATAGCGCTTTATTAGCAGGCGTTTGCATGGCCCTGGCAATTGGCACCTTGGGCGGTATTTTCCATGTGACCAATATGCTGACAGTAAAATATTCAACCCCAAAAACAGCAGGACGAGCTGCCGGCTTAATGGGTTTCACAAACATTTTAGGCGGATTCTCCAGCTACATAATGGGCTGGATGCGCGACCTAGCCCATGGTGATTTCTTACCATCCATCATCATGTTAATCGTCGTCGCCCTAATCGGAATGGTCGTCTACATGCTCTCCTTAAGAAAAGAATCAATAGAAGTAGCCGAAATAAAAACGAACCAAGTCATCCTTTAACAACTCGACAAAAAACGGGTGGTGCCTGGCACCACCCGTTTTTTGTCGAAAAACCTTCTTATGAATCCATAAGACTTCTGATAATTCTGTTGACTTATTTAAAAGATGTTTTATTATAATAAATATAAAACACCGTTTTACCAATAAAACAACAAAAAATGAGGAGGAGGAAAAATGGCATTTGTACAGGTGGAGGATTTAACTATTCATTATGAAATAGAAGGTAATGGTAAGCCTTTGATCATTTTACACGGGATGGGGAATAATTCACAATCGTGGAAAAAACAACTTAAAGGGTTATCCGAGCAATATACAGTGATTGCATGGGATGCTCCTGGATATGGTTTGAGTTCTGATCCAAAAGTGGAATTCAAGGAATTTAAGGAATTCGCGGATGTCTTAAAGGGTTTTATTGAGAAGCTTGGGCTTAAATCCGTCATACTTCTTGGGCACTCAATGGGGTCGGCGATTGCGCTTGATTTTTGTTACCGTTTTCCGGATTTAGTAGACGCATTAATTATTTCAGATGCAACAAGAGGTTCAGCAGCGTTAACTAAAGAAGAAAATGAAAGCAAATTAAAAAATCGTTTGAAGAACATCGAAACCTTAACACCGGAAGAAATTGCCAAACTTCGTGTGAAAAGCCTGCTTTCACCGGAGCCGAGTCCTGAAGTTTTAAAAGAAGTGGAAAGAATCTATTCACAAATACGGCCAATGGGCTTTCGCTCAGTTGCTTACTCACTTTATCATTTAAATAATATGGATATACTGTCTTGCATTCATGTTCCTACCCTTGTAATTTGCGGAGAATTGGACAAAGTCACACCGGTAAAAGAGTCACAAGTTTTTCATGAAAAGCTTCAAGATTCGAAATTTGTGATCATCCCTGGGACTGGACATTTGTGTTATCAAGAGGCTCCAGAGACCTTTAATACAATTGTCCTCGACTTTGCGAACACTTTAATAAAGCAAACGGAAGTCCCTATCAAATAATAAAATATTTTGATGGACCTCTATCCATTTTTGATGGAAATTTGATAAAATTGTAAGACAAGCTTGTTATTAACAATAAGATGGTGAAAGTTTATGGCAAAAGAAGAAAAAGAACGTTATAATGCCAATGCCTTAGTTAGGGGATTGGAAATATTAAAACTTTTTAATGAGGAGCGCCCAACTTTATCCTTAGTGGAAATTGCAAAAGAATTAGAAGTAAGCCGTACCGTTCCATTTCGATTGTTGTATACGCTTCAATCACTTGGATACCTTCATCAGGATGAAAATACGAAGCGCTATAGTCTTACGCCAAAGGTTTTAGAACTAGGTTTTTCTTTTTTGAGCACATTAAAGCTTCCTGAAATTGCTCAGCCTTATATGGAAAAATTAAGGGATGAGACCGGAGCATCCTGTCATTTATCGATTCTGGATGGCAATGAGGTTGTTTATGTTGGCAGTGCACCAGCTAGAGGAGTTTCTGCTGTTACAGTTAATATCGGCTTGAGACTTCCAGCGCATGCAGTGGCAAATGGTAAAGTTCAGCTAGCATATCAGCCGCAAGAGCGTTTAAGCCAAATTTTATATGGTTCAAACTTAAAACCATTCACGGAGCGTACACAAACTGATTTTGTTGATTTTCAACATGAATTAGCGATGATTCGTGAACAGGGATATGCGATGACAAAAGGTGAACTGCATCAAGGGATTCAATCTGTAGCAGCCCCTATTTTTGATCGCAGCGGGAAAGTAATGGCCTCAATTAATGTGGTAGCAAACGAGACCATTTTTCATAGCGAATTTATTGAAAAAGTGGCAATTCCTAAGGTACTTGAAACATCTCAAATTCTATCTGGATTTTTGGGATTCCATGCATAAATAAAAAAACTTGCGATTGCGCAAGTTTTTTTATTTTATAAGCGTTTTATATATAAAACTAATTTTAATTTACAACACAAATATAGTGTTTTGTGTTGACATAATTTTCGTAAAATTTTAAAATAAGAATATAAGCAAAACAATGTTTTGTATGCGAAACATTAAGTTGCGATATTTAAAAAAAGGAGGAATACTAGTTCGTTTTTATACAAATTATTGTAAAATAATAAAATGAGTTTTGGAAGCGTGTACATTCTTCTAAGTAAAACAAAAGGGGTGTTTTTCATGTTAAATGGTAACAAAAGATGGGTTTATATAGCTGTGCCGATATTCTTCTTTTGGTTTTTTGGGCAAATTGATAAATTAGGTATTTCTATCATCCAAACGGATCAGACTTTCCTGAATGATCTAGGCTTAACGGGTGCAGATAAAATGGCAAAAGTCGGGATGATTACTTTTGTTTTTACGATTTCCTATGCTTTATCAAATGTTATTTGGGGGTTTATTATTGACAAACTCGGAGCGAGAAAAACCGGAATCCTTGGTCTAATTCTTTGGGCAATTACCATGGTTGTTGGGGGATTATCGACGTCATATGAAATGTTTATAGTAAGCCGGATCATATTGGGAATTGGCGAGGGGATGATGATCCCAATATGCGGAAAATTTATTTCTAATTGGTTTAATCAGCGTGAATTTGGGAAAGCACAATCTTCCTGGCTTGCCGGAAACTATCTAGGCCCAGCTTGTGGTGCTATCATCATCACAACTGTCATTGCAACTTTCCATTGGCAGGCAGCGTTTTTCTTGCTTGCCGGTTTTAACTTATTAATTGTACTGCCAATGTTTATTTTCCTGACTCGAGATACTCCGGAAGAACATCCAAGACTTGATAAAAGTGAATTAGCCTATATTCGCCAGTCAGATTCATCCGTAAACACGAAAAAACAAAACTTTGCTCAAGACTTCCGTTATTGGATTGTGTGGTTCGGAATGTTAGTAGCATCCTTCTTATTCTTCGGTATTAGTGTTTGGCTTCCAACCTATTTAGTTGGGGCGAAAGGATTTTCGAAAGAAGCCATGACCGGAATTACCTCTTTATCTTGGCTCTTTGCTTTGGGATTTGTCATCCTTTGTGGAATTCTATCTGATAAAACAAAGCGTCCAAGCTTACTTGCAACCATTTTATTTGTTTTAACAGCATTATTTTTAACTATTGCCATTTTGACTCCACAACCTGTTGTAGCCGGTGTCTGTATGGGCTTAGCAATGGGAGCTCAAGGCGGTGTCTTCCATTTAAGTAATTTATTTATTGTTAAATTTTCAACACCTGAGACTGCAGGGCGTGCAGCTGGGCTAATGGGCTTCACAAATATTCTCGGCGGTTTCTCAAGCTATATCATGGGTTGGATGGTGGATCTTTCTCATGGAGATTTTGGACCATCGATTTTGATGTTAATCATAACCGCCTCACTTGGAATCATTGCATACCTATTTACTTTGAAAAAAGAAGCTGAGGAAATTAAAATTGAAAAAATGTCTCAAAATCGAGTTTCGGCATAAATTTTCGAATTTTACGCTATATGTTACCTATATAAAACATATTTTTATATTTAAAAATTTCTCAATATTTATAATTGACAATTATAGTGTTGGGATTTAATATTAGATTATAAAGAAAACAATGTTTCAAATATAAAACATAAATGAGGAGTGTTGTAAAAATGTCTACTGAAAAATTTGATTTAGCTGGGTTCGAAAAAAAATATGTTGCGAGATTAAAAGATCGTACGCTAGATTGGAACGTTTTAAAATTCCAAGAAGAAGTTGACCCATCTTACAAGAGAGCGCAAATGAGATACATCGGCCGTGGTGCTACAGCTAACAATGATGCAAATGTAATCCAGGCTGAACACTTTACTTTGAGCACAATGGTTTTACCTGCAGGGTGCCAAGGCCCGCTTCACTTACATGACGATGTTGAAGAAGTTTTCTTTGTAATTAAAGGAAGCATCACTGCTCTAATTCAAGAAGAAGGCAGCGATGAAGTTCATGAAATCGTTTTAAATGAAAGGGATTGCATCAGCTCACCTCCTGGGGTATACCGCGGACTTCGAAACGACAGCGATGAAGAAGCATTGATGCTTGTTATGCTGGGTGCTGTTAAGCCAAATCTTCCTACGTATCCAAAAGGTAGTGCGTTAGAGGAACTTCGAATTAAGCGTGCAAAGGAAAGAGAAGCAATCATTAACGCAAAATAATGAAAAATGGGCAGTTGTTTCAAAGCTTAAACATACTCCCTGATTGGTAGAAATTTTCGTTCGACAGGGATGGTCCTCTTTATTAACATGCGGGATCATCCTTGTCTACTTTATAAACATATAGAATAGGGAAAAGCAGAGGAATAGTGGAGGTGGCATCATGTTAGGAATCACACATTTAAGGCATATAGGATTAATTACACCGGTACTTCAGGAACAGGCCGATTTTTATGAAAAAATCTGGGGTCTCGATAAAGTAGCACAGGATGAGAATACGGTTTATTTTCGCGGGGCCGGCCCTGAAAATCATATATTAAGTCTTCACGCAGGTGAAAAAAGAGGACTCCATCATATTGCTTTTGGGATGGTTGATAAGAACGCGGTGGACCAAGCGGCAGAGACGCTAGCTTCAAAAGGTGTTAGGATTGTTGCGAAACCGGGATATTTGGATGAAGAAGGTAAAGGTTATGGGCTGCGTTTTCTTGACCCGGAGAATCGTTGTATTGAATTATCCGCGTGGGTAGAAATTCATACCTCGATTTGGAATAAGAAAAATGTTGACCCGGTAAAACTGAACCATGTCGTTATGAACACGAAAGATCTTGATATGATTACAGCATTTTATACAGATGTTTTAGGATTTAAGGTTACGGACTGGAGCGAGCATCAAATGTCCTTCCTTCGCTGTAACAGAAAACATCATTCGATTGCCTTTAACCAAGATCAACATGCCTCTGTAAATCATATCGCCTATGAAGTCGATACTGTGGATGAGGTTATGAGAGGAATTTCAAACGTTAGAAAAGCGGGTTACCAAGAACTTTGGGGTCCTGGCCGTCATGGTCCTGGAGATAATGTTTTTTGCTACTTCCAAGACCCAGGAAAGTTTGTAATGGAATATACCTGTTATTTAGAAACAATTGAAGATGAATCAGAATGGAGAGCGCGTGTCTGGAAACGTGTTCCGCACCTGATGGATCAATGGGGTATTGCCGGCCCTCCAAAACCGGAAGCTCGCAAAGCTATGGCAGGCATTCCTGATCCTGGCTGGGCAGTTGTAGATACGCTAGTTTAAAGGCTTTAGTAAAAGGGGTGTCATGATGGATTTAGGATTAAAGGGCAAGGTAGCGGTGATAATGGGGGGAACATCTGGTGTTGGGTTAAAAACAGCAGAAATGTTTTTACAAGAAGGTGCCAAAGTTGCGGTTTGCGGCAGAAATGCAGAGCGTAAAGAAAAAGCATACGATCACCTGTTAAAGTTTGGGTCGGCAGAATCCATTTATTCCGCTACCTGTGACGTAACAAATAAAGAAGAAGTTAAGCATTTTATCGAAGGTACAGCAACATTTTTTGGCGGTATTGATATACTTGTAAATGCAGCAGGCCAAAGCGTCATGGGACATTTCTTCGATGTCACTGATGAGCAATGGGAGCAGCAAATTCAATTAAAATATTTTGCCATCATTTATGCAGTAAAAGCAGTTCATCCATATTTGGTAAAGCAAGGTGGAGGCAGAATCATTAATATCAATGCCACATTAGCGAAAGAACCGGAAAGACATATGGTTGCGACTGCGGCAACAAGAGCTGGTCTCTTAAACTTAAGTAAAACCTTATCTCAAGAACTGGCTGCAGATAATATCTTAGTCAACTCAGTGAGTCTTGGTTTAATTCGTACGGATCAATGGGAGCGAAGAAGAATGAAAAATGCTCCCGACATGAAAGCAGAAGATTATTATGCGGACTTAGCGAAAAAGAGAAATATCCCGTTAGGAAGAGTAGGGGAAGCTGAAGAAGTTGCAAGTGTAATTTTATTCCTTGCTTCAAACAAGGCAAGTTATGTAGCGGGTTCAACAATTGAAACAGCTGGAGCGCTGGGGAAAGCGCTTTAATATTAGATAAAGGCGGAATAAATGATGAGTGAGCAAAAGCAAATGGAATTTACTACAGCAGATGCGGTCGTAAAAGAACTTGTACGTGCTGGTGTGGAGGTAGCGTTTGGAATTGTCAGCATTCACAATATGCCAATCTACGATGCGATTCTTCGCGAGGGTAGTATTCACTTAGTATGTTCCCGTGGTGAAAGCGGTGCAGCCAATATGGCAGATGGATATGCTAGAGCCACAGGAAAATTGGGAGTGGTAATTACAAGTACCGGAACAGGAGCAGGAAATGCTGCGGGTTCTTTAATTGAAGCATGGGCAGCTGGAGTTCCCGTTCTTCATTTGACAGGTGAGGTAGCATCTTCTTATCTAGGAACAGGAAGAGGCTACATCCATGAATGTAAAGATCAATTGTCAATGATGGAAGGAGCTTCTAAGAAGGCGCTTCGTTTGAGAAGACCTGAGCAGGCAGCAGCGGTTGTTAGACAAGCAATTCAGGAAGCATTCGCTTATCCATCCGGCCCGGTAACACTTGAAATTCCGATTGATTTTCAATCTGCCATTATACCGAATCATTCAATGGAAGAAATTAAAACAATTGCTTCTGCTAATCAAACGATTCCATCCGTTCCCGAAGAGGTCGTAACGAAAATTAAGAATGCTCGACGACCGGTTATTTGGGCAGGCGGAGGTGTAATTACATCAGGTGCATCTAGAGAAGTTCAAGAGTTAGCTGAAAAAATTGGTGCAGCAGTGGTTACAAGTCAATCTGGGAAAGGAAGTATCCCGGAAGATCATCCTCAATGTATCGGCCATTTTGCAGCATATGAGTTGACTAAAAATTTAATAAAAGACGCTGATTTATTAATTAGTGTTGGTGTTCGGTTTAGAGGAAACGAAACCTCGAACTGGAAGGTCGCCGTTCCAGCAGAACATATTTCCATAGATGCGGACTTTCATGCAGTTAATCGAAACTATGAAGCTACTTATAGTTTAGTAGGGGATGCCAAGCATATTCTCCAGGCATTAAATCAGGGAGTAGATAAAACTGCAGTTAATCCAGATCCTTCATATTTAGACGAAGTGCAGTCTGTACGGGAGGAATTACGTTCCCAGTTAAGAGCAACACTTGGTCCGTACGAACAAATTCTTGACGGAATGCGCAAAATAATGCCTCAAAACACTATTTTAGTCCGGGATGTTACCGTTCAGGCAAATGTTTGGGGAAGCCGATTATTTGAAATTTATGAACCAAGAACATCGATTCACGCATCAGGCGGTGGAATAGGGCAGGGGCTGCCTACTGCCATCGGTGCTCAAATGGCCGATAAAAATCGCCCTGTTGTCCTCATGGCTGGAGATGGCGGTTTTATGGTCAATGTTGGGGAAATGGCAACTGCCGCTCAGGAAAAACTGCCAATGATCGTTGTTCTATTTGATGATGCCGGATATGGTGTGCTTAGAAATATTCAAAGTAATGCCTATGGACGTCAGGTTGCGGTGGATCTAATGAGCCCTGACTTTGTGTTATTAGCTCAATCAATGGGATTTGATGCTGCTCGAATCGGTTCCCCGGCAGAATTTGTAACCGAGCTCGAAAAGGCGGTAAACACAAAAAATCCTACGATGATCGTTGTCGATATGGAAGCGGTTGGCCCAATGGCAAAACCATTTGGAGGACCTCCAGGCGCAGCAGAAGCGTTTAAACCGAAAAAGTTATAAGGAGGAATTGACGTGATATCAACACACCCATATGTATCAGGCAAATATCTTATTGGCGGAAAATGGTTTCAAGCTGAAAAAACGGCTAATGTCATCAATCCCGCCGATCATAATGAAGTAGTCGGTGAGGTGGCCATTTGTTCGAAAAATGAAGTCGATTTGGCGGTAGAAACTGCTGCTAAGGCATATGAAAGCTGGTCTCAAAGTGAACTGGAGGATCGGGCACACCGCATGAAAATGGCGGCAGAAGAAATCAAAACAATCGTAGAAGAGAATGTTTCACTACTTGTTCGGGAGAATGGAAAAGCATTAGTGGAAGCGAAAAAAGATTTGCTCCGCTGTTCAGATATTATGATTCAAGGTGCTGAAGAATTAATAGAATGGTGGAAACCTGAAAGCTTACCGGGGAATCAGAAGGTACAGGTTCGCAAGCGTCCACGCGGAGTGGCAGCCATCATTTCGCCTTGGAATTCGCCAATGATTCTTACGTTCAAACGCGTGATTCCAGCTGTTTTAACAGGAAACACAGTGGTTGTGAAGCCAGCGACGAGCTGTCCTTTGACGATCATGACTTTCTTAAAAGTAGTCGCATCCTATTTTCCTGAGGGTGTCATCAATGTCGTAACGGGCTCAGGCGCTGTGATTGGAGATGCGCTTTGCACCGACCCTAGGGTTCGTACCATCGCTTTTGTCGGAAGTACTGAGACGGGTAAAGAAATTATCCGTGCTGCTTCAGGAACGGTTAAGAAACTTTATATGGAACTTGGCGGCAATGATGCGGCGATTGTTCTATCAGATGCTAATTTGGATGAAGCTGCCATTAAGCGCCTTCGTTTTGGAGTTTTACGTGCTGCAGGGCAAGTATGTTCAGCGATTAAAAGAATCTATGTGCATGAATCCAGATATGAGGAAGTTGTTGAAAAATTAAAGAAGGAATTCAGCCATATTCGAGTTGGAAATGGAATTCAACCAGATGTTGAAATGGGTCCATTAAATAATAAATCGCAATATGACTATGTAAAAGGTCTCATTAAACGCGCTGAGGAATCGGGTGCAAATGTAATTACCGGAGGGATTCAATTAGATCCGGAATCCTGGGAGCAAGGCTATTATATTTTACCTACTATTATTACCGGTGTAGACCAGCAAAGTGAAATTGTTCGTGCCGAACAATTTGGCCCAGTGATTCCAATACTATCTTTCTCTAATGCAGATGAAGCAGTCCGGCTAGCGAACGATAGTGAGTTTGGTTTAAGAGCATCTGTTTGGACAGAGGACGAGGCGTTGGCAGCGACATTGGCAGACCGGTTAGAGGCAGGAGCAGTTTTCCATAATAACCATACTATCTTCCAAGATCTTCATTTAGATTTCCCTGGCCTTAAAGAAAGCGGATTATCCCGTGAAGTAAGACATTGCGGCTTGGAATATTTCGCAGACTCATACGGATTTGCGAACTAATAGGGGGAATATTAAATGAGAATTGGGTTAATTGGAGGAGGAAACATTGGAAAGTTCCTCCTCCAGAGCATCAATATTGAAGGGCTTTTGCCAAACTCTAAAATTGTTGGACTTTATACAAGAAATGAAATATCTGCAAAGCAATTGGCTGAACAATACAGTACAGAACGTTTTTCATCGATGCAATCACTTATACAATCAAATGTAGATGTTATCATTGAAGCAGCAACCGTCCAAGTGGCAAAAGACGTTGCTGCATCTGCTCTTGAAAGTGGAAAAGACTTAGTATTAAGTAGTGTGGGAGCCCTAGCTGATGTTGATTTTTATCAGAGCCTTGAAAAAATATGTCATGAAAAAGGAACAAAAATTTACTTACCATCCGGTGCGATAGGAGGGTTGGATGTTCTTAAAGCGGCAAAATCAATCGGGGAACTTGAATCTGTTTCCATTATTACGAGAAAACCTCCACGAGCATTGCCAGGGGCACCAACTGATCGTGAACATGTAATGTTCGAAGGTTCAGCTGCCGACGCAATTGAATTATTCCCGAAAAATATTAATGTTTCTATCATTTTATCTTTAGCAGGTCTGGGACCGAAGCAAACGAGTGTAAAAATTATCTCCGATCCTGGAGTAGAAAAAAATAATCATATAATAGAAGCAACTGGCTCTTTTGGGAAGTTATCCTTACAGGTGGAAAACAATCCGATGCCGAATAATCCAAAAACAAGCTACTTAGCTGCATTAAGTGTCCTATCATCATTGAAAAATAAAGATGCCTCCATATTAGTTGGATAAATGCTAAACTTTTGCAGGAGATGTTCTTTTAATATAATATAGCAAGCCGGGTAACTTGCATTATGAAAGAAAATCTAATACTTAGGGGGAATAAGCAGATGTTAAAAACCAACGTGAATCTAGAAGAAATGTCGCAAAAAGAAGCAATCGACTACTTAAAAGAATCTGTACAACCCGAAATAGGCGCAATTCCAGCTTATCTTTTAGGGGATCCCACTGTTTATGATATTGAACATAAAAAAGTCTTTTTAAAAACTTGGTTGTTCGTTGGTCATGAATCAGAAATTCCGAAAAAGAATGATTTCATCACAAGAGATGTTGCCGGTTATTCCGTTATTATTTCAAGAGGTGCTGACGGAGAAATCCGCGGCCTCTATAATATGTGTACACACCGCGGAATGAAGCTCTGCCGTGCCGATGCCGGAAATAAGACAATGTTTACCTGCCCGTATCATGGTTTTAATTTTAAAAATAACGGTGATTGTGTCGGCGTGCCGCTGCAAAAAGATATTTACGGTGAGGATTTAGATAAATCACGTCTTGGACTTTATAAAATCAGAATTGAATCCTATAAAGGTTTACTTTTTGGAACATGGAATGATGAGGCAGAACCATTAGAGGAGTTTTTAGGCGAGTTTAAATGGTATGTGGATATTTTGGCGGGTCGGGCAGAAATGGAAGTATTGGGGCCGCCGCAAAGATTCATCATTCATTCAAACTGGAAAATTGGAGCAGATAACTTTGTTGGTGATTCCTACCACACAATGGTTACACATGGATCCATTGCAAAACTAGGAATGGTTCCAAGCGCGACTTATTCTAAAAAGGGATACCAAATTTATACTGATCATGGACATGGTTTAAACCTTGGTACTCCGAATCCTGATTTTGCTTTTCCTGAGGAATTGAGAGAAGAGTATAAGTCTAATTTGACGGAAGAGCAGTATGAAGTATTATCTAATCTAAAAAATATGATTGGAAATATTTTTCCAAACCTTTCATTCTTAATTTCGCATACCAAGGTAAAAGGACAGTTAATTTCAAATACATCTGTTCGACTTTGGAGACCAGTTGGTGTTGATAAGATGGAGGTTATTACCTGGTTCTTGATAGAGAAGAACGCTTCAGAGGATTGGAAAAGACGTTCCCGCGAGTCATTTGTTTTAACCTTCAGTCCATCTGGAATTTTTGAACAGGATGATACAGAGGTATTCACGGATATCACAGCAGCAGCATCAGGAACTATGCCACTCGTAAAACAACTTACTTTTAACTATACCATGGGCTTGCACAGAAAGCCTGTTGAAGATTTTACTGGTCCAGGTGTTGCTTTTGATGATAAGTTTACTGAGGCGAATCAAAGGAACTTCTATCGTTATTGGTTGGATTTGATGACGAAGTAATCCGCCATGTTTAAATTATTTGGCAGGTTTTTAATGTAAGGGATTTCGTTGATTGGGGGAATCGAGAATGAGTATGGAAAAAATGCTGGCGACATATGAATTTGAACAATGGTTATACCGTGAAGCAAAGTTTCTTGATGATATTGATTTTGATGGATGGTTTAATTTACTGCACCCGAATATTGCTTATCAAATGCCGGTGAGGGTCAATAAAGAAGGAGTAGAACGTCCTGATTATTCGTTAAATATGTTTGCTTTTGATGATGACTATGAATTATTGAAAATTCGAGTAGACCGTTTAAAAACCGATTATGCTTGGGCTGAAATCCCGCCATCGCGTACAAGGAGATCTGTTAATAATGTACAGTTACTGGAATTCACTCCAAATGAAAAAGCGGTAGTGAACAGCTATTTAACTATCTACCGAAGCCGAAGTACGGATATTCATCATGATCTGATTTCAGGGGAACGGCACGATGAATTCACCTACGTTGATGGGGAGTGGAAGCTTTCCAAAAGAGAATTCATTATTGATCAAACAACTATAAACACAAGAAATCTTGCAATCTTCGTATAGCAGCTTATTCAAGTACGGTAGATAACCAGGGAGGTATGTTCAATGGCGATGGATTTAAAAGATAAAGTAGTTTTGATTACAGGCGGCGCTTCAGGTATTGGAGAAGCCGTCACAAGGCGGTTTATACAAGAAGGAGCAAAAGTGGGCATAATCGGCCGCTCTAAAGAAAAGTTAGTGAAAATGAAAGAAGAATTTGGTGAAAATATTGTTACTTGTCAGGGCGATGTAAGCAAATACGAAGACAATGAGCAAGCTGTTCAAGCGACTGTTGGAAAATTTGGAAAGTTAGATGTTTTTATTGCTAATGCTGGTGTTTTCGATGGTTTTGCTAAATTTGCTGATGTGACTCCTGAGGCCCTTTCCGATGCATATGATTTTCTGCTCAATATTAACCTAAAAGGCTCATTTTTCGGGGTGAAAGCAGCTCTTGAAGAATTACAAAAAACAAATGGAAATATTATATTTTCTGTTTCAGGTGCAAGTTTCTATCCTGATGGCGGCGGCGTTTGGTACACAGCAAGCAAGCACGCTCAAGTCGGACTAATGCGCCAGCTTGCGTTCGAACTCGCGCCAAATATTCGGGTAAATGCGGTTGCACCAGGAGGCACACTCACAGAACTCACGGTTATTCCACCACTTCATCCATTCGTTAAAATTGTGGATAATGAGACGAAAGCAAAAAGCATTAAAAAGCGAAACCCGCTTCAACTCGCCCAGATGCCTGAAGATCATGTTGGAGCCTATGTATTGCTTGCTTCCGATCAGGCTAAAGCCATTACTGGTGAAGTGATTTCAAGCGACGGGGGTCTTTCTGTACGCGGTCTTGGTTGATTTGTTAATGGGGAGGGGTTTAAATGAATGAGCCGTTGACAGCAAAACAGCCATTGGCTGGAAATAATGTTATCGATCAACTTGCCTTTGTTGTACACGATATTGAACAGGCTTCAGAGGCATTTTCAAAACTTTTGGGGATACCAAAGCAAAAATGGTTTTTAACAGGAGACCGAGAAGTTTCTAAGGTTGTTTTTCGCGGGGAGCCTACCGATTCACGTAGTAAGCTGGTTTTTATGAATACCCCGACTGTCCAATTTGAATTAATCGAACCAAATGAAGAACCAGGGACTATGCGTGAATTTCTGGATACCTTTGGCGAAGGAATTCATCATCTTGCCTTTGATGTAGATTCCATTAAAGATACGCTCTCTATTTTTGAGGAAAATGGTTATCCTCTACTGCAGAGCGGTGAATTTACCTCTAGTGATGGACGATACGTTTATGTGGATACATTGAAGGATCATAAGATTTTAGTTGAATTGCTTGAAAGTGCGGAACCAAGGGATACAACTCCAAGTACGGAGGTATATACTCCTCCGCTCCTTGGCACGAATAAAGTAGAGCAGCTAGCGATTGTTGTGAAGGATTTAGATGCTGCTGCTAAAGCGTATTGTAAGTTGTTAGGTGTGGAAAAACCAGCTGTGATAAAATCTGGTCCATGCGATCTTACCCAGGTTGTTTTTGAAGGGGAGCCAACAGAAGGCAAATCCAAGTATATGTTTATTAATACTCCACTCATTCAACTCGAAATAATTGAACCAGGAGATTCCCCAAGCACGTGGAAAAAACATCTTGATACATATGGGGAAAGTGTCCACCATATTTCATTTGTGGTAGAGGATATGGATGAAAAAATAAAAATGCTTGAGGAAATGGGTTATCCTGTCATCCAAAGGGGAAACTTCTGGAATGGCAAAGGGCGATATGCCTATATGGATACTACTTCGACATTTAAAGTAATCATAGAATTACTTGAAAGATATTGAATATATAAGATAACCAGCCGCGTGCTGGTTTTTTAGTGCTCTAAAAATGAACTGAAGTTCATATTTTTGTAAAAAATATGATATAATAAAGATAGATATATTTATTAATGAATTGGTAACTTAAAAACATAAATAGTAAGGGTGATGATATGACCGAAGGGATCAATACGATTCAACAACGTAAGTATCCATTAAATAAAATCATTCGCAGAGCGATAGCCATTACCATTGGAGCTATAATAATGGCGACCGGACTAGAAATATTTTTAGTACCGAACAATGTTATTGATGGGGGTATTACCGGAATTTCGATTATGCTGTCACATATAACAGGATGGCAGCTTGGAATTTTTCTTTTCCTTTTTAATTTGCCCTTCGTTTATTTAGGATTTAAGCATCTAGGTAAATCATTCGCGATTTCAACGATATATGGAATTTTCGTTTTATCTATTTTTACCTCTCTTTTTCACCCCGTTCCTGCCTTTACAAATGATATTCTTCTTGCAACTGTTTTTGGCGGTATTATCGCTGGTATAGGCGTTGGAATTGTAATTCGAAATGGCGGTGCTTTAGATGGCACTGAAATTCTTGCAATCGTCATCAATAAAAAGGTTCCCTTTTCCGTCGGGGAAATCATCATGTTTTTTAATGTATTTATTTTAGGTGCTTCCGGATTTTTATTTGGTTGGGACCGAGCTATGTACTCCTTATTGGCATATGTTCTCGCCACGAAAGCGATTGATACAGTGGTAGCCGGAATGGAGGGATCGAAATCTGTTTGGATCATAAGCGAAGAAGCACATGTCATTGGACAGGCAGTTACTGAACGTTTAGGTCGAGGAGTTACCTATTTTGAAGGGAAAGGTGCTTTTTCTGGTGACAATAAAAAGGTTATTTTTAGTATTATTACAAGACTTGAGGAATCAAAGTTAAAAAATTTGGTGGAGGATATTGATCCTTCCGCATTTTTGGCGATTGCGGATGTATCAGATGTTCGGGGCCGCTTTAAGAAAAACAAGATCCATTAAAAAGGATCTACCCAAAACGGGGCAGACCCTCTAATCAAATCAATGACCGACTTCAGCGTTATCGACATGTTTGATATGATTATGATTTAATGCAATAAAGATAACTGATAATAAAACAAACGCTGCACCAACATAGAACGGTGTACTAGGGTTATACCATTCAGCCAATTTTCCTGCGAAATAGGGAGCAATTGCTCCACCAATAAAACGTAAGAAACTGTATGCAGCAGATGCAGTAGAGCGCTCAACAGGAGCAGAATTCATCACGGCAGTTGTAATTAAAGTGTTGTTATTTCCCAATAATGCTCCAGCAAAAATAACCGCTGCAATTATCACCCATTGTGTAGAGGTCCAGATTCCCATGATTGCTAACACAATTGCGAATATGGTTAACATGAAACACATGGATTTAACGGTTCCAAATCTTCTTTGAAGAATTGGTGCCATAAAGACGGAAGTAACGGCAAGCAAAATTCCCCAGCCAAGGAAAACAAAACCGATTCCATGTTCATCCAATCCCATAACAAATGGAGCAAAAGCAAGCAGTGTAAAGAAGCCAAAGTTGTATAAAGCAGCTGCAATACCAAAAACCAATAAAGAACGATGCTTTAATGCTTTAAATGGATCCTTTAAAGATGTTTTAGTTTGAGAAACATTTTTCGGTTTAGCATTTGGCATTAAGGCAATAAGACCGATAAAAGCAATAACCATTAAAGAAGCTACACCTAAAAATGGACCTCTCCAAGACATGCCGCCGAGCCAGCCGCCAAGAAGCGGACCAACGGAAATTCCAAGCCCAATAGCTGCTTCGTATAAAATAATCGCCTTTGCAGTACCGCTGTTTGATAGTGAAACAATCGCTGCCAAGGCAGTAGCAACGAATAAGGCATTTCCAAGACCCCAGCCGCCGCGTAATCCAACAAGTGCCCAAATATTATTTGATAACCCGCCAAGAGCTGAAAAAATGGCAATAATAACGATACCGGAGAGGAGTGTCCATTTGATGCCGAGTCGGGAAGAAATCATTCCAGTGACCAACATGGCCACAGCCATAACAGCATTGTAGCTTGTGAATAGAAGAGTGGTTTGACTTGGTGTTGCATGGAGTTTTTCACTTATGGTAACAAGAATTGGGTCAACAAGGCCTAACCCCATGAAGGCAATAATACAGGCAAAAAAAACAGCCCATACTGCTCTTGGTTGACTTAGTAAACCTGCCTTAGCTTCTACATTTGAGGCCGATTTTGTCGGCGAAGAAGCAACAGATTCTGGTGATGATGACATATACATTTCCCCTTTGTTTATATTTAATTTTATGAAGATTAAAGAAGGCCTTTAAATGAATTTCGAATAACATCCCCGCGGCTAATAATCCCAACTAAAACTCCATTTCGTTCAACTGGAACTTTTTTAATTTGTTTTTTTCCTAAAACAGCCGCAATATTCTCCATTTCCTCATCCCAAGAAACCTTATAAACCTTCTTTTGGGCAATTTCCATTACGTTTAACGCCAAGATTCTTCGTTCTCTTTCCTCGAATTCCTCATTATCCCCTTTGATGACGAATGCATAATAGAAAGAGTCAACGATTCGGTCTTCATGTTTTCCAATAAATCTTAGAATATCCCCGTCACTGATATAACCAACAATTTCATTCCTGTCATTTACAATTGGAAGACCGCTGATTCCAAATTCAATAAATTTCTCAATCACAGACCGGACTGTGTCTGTATCCTTTACTTTGTGTACTTGACTAATCATGATATCGTGAGCTTGCATCTAACCCCTCCTTGTACATAGATTCCCATGTTAAACAAGTTGTATAATAAAAGTATATGTTTGTATTATACAACCATTTTTATTCCTGTCAATAGTGTATTCTAATTGATGGAGAATATTTACAGTTTCAGTTCGACTATAGATAATTGATTCCAAAATAATATTCCGTGTGGTACGATGTTGATAAAGAATTGATAAAGCGGGGTGGATATATATGGGAGATCATTCAGTGGTAACCATAGATCTTGAGCTGGCAATCCTAATCCGCCGAGTGACTTCGGCAAATAGAAATATTGGGCATCTTGATCGTTCCGCCTATCTTTTATTACATAGGATTATTTCAAAAGGACCCGCAGGAGCAAAGGTCCTTGCGGATGAATTCCAGTTGGATATTTCTACGGTAAGCAGGCAGACGGCTGCCCTTGAACAAAAAGGATATGTATACCGAATACCGGACCCATTGGATGGCAGGGCTTACACCCTTCAGATAACGGAATTAGGGAAAAAGGAATTTTTTGAGCATCAGGAAGCACGAATTGAAAGAATCAGTGAAGTTTTAGAGGAATGGTCGGCAGAAGAACGAGAATTATTCGGACAGCTTTTAAGAAAATACAATCGTTCCTCAAGAAAATAAACCAAACAGTGCATGGCATTGTTTGGTTTTTTTATTTTCTTTCCTCGTATTTTAATAGCGATTTTTTTAAAAGAGGTTTTATAGACAAAATTTCCAAGACTAAGTGTAAAGTGTCCATTTAACAAATAAAAAAGGAAGCACATCAATAGCTTACTACCATGATTGTACTAACGCAGCAAATTGATTAATGGTCGTTGAGTTAGAAATCCGTACCCGCCTCATGAGCAGCATTTCGTCTGGCTCACCTGTTTCAATAAATTCTCCCGGTTTAGTAGTTGTTGCATATTGATAGTATTTCTTTGCCTCTTCGACAACAGCGCGATCAACATGACCGAAGGGATAGGCAATGGCTATTACAGGTTTCCCGGTAACCTGTTCGATTTTTTCCTTTGAGCTTTTAAGCTCTTCTTCCAAATTTGTCACCATGGGCAGATCAGCATGTGACATCGTGTGAGACTGAATGGAGAAAATACCGGAATCCACCATTTCTCTTATATCAGCAGAAGATAGCCGCGTAGGAGTTTTATCAATCGACCCAGCAATAACATAATCGGTCGCAACCGGATGAAAGGTGTCATCCTGTAATTTTTGCAGGACCCATAAAGCATTTAGATTATTTTTCATTCCGTCATCAAAGGTAACTAGAACTGGCTTATTTACTTTATTGACCTCGCCCCAGCGTTCAAAAGTCAGGAAGGAATAGCCGTGATCCTTTAAATAGCGCATCTGATCTTCAAAATTAGCGGGAGAAACAAATAATTCCCGCAGTCCAATACCATTATAATTATCAATGGCATGATACATCAAAATCGGGACATGCTGTTGGAAGGTTAAAGTAGATTTTGCAATAAGCTTATCTAAACCATCCCCCTGAACGGCATAGACCGCCACTTGGTACTCACCGCGTTTTCCTGAAAATTCATTTGTATTAAACTCGAATGAAAAATCACTGGCGGCGTCAGCAGAAGAAAAGGTTTTCCTGTCTTGCGGGCCGTCAGCTGTACGCCAAATATGGTAACGAATTTCTTGAACATTTTCCTTAAGATCTTCTGTAGTAATGATTGCATTTATAGATTCAAAAGTAATAGGACTTATAGAAATAGTGGCTCTCGGTTGAAAAATAGGCCGATTGTCCACTTCCGGAAAAGAATCATTTTGGATCCTTAACCGCGCTTTCGAAGAATGGCCTATCTGTTTATTTTCTTTGCCCATTTTAGCGTTGGCCTCTTTTAAGCTGCAGCCGGCAAGAATTATAGTGGAAATCAGTGCGAAGACAACTAATTTGTTCATGTAATTCATCCTTGTAATATAGTAATCTCGGTGATAATCATATCATTTTCGTAGGAGGAGGGATATTTTGAATTCCAGTTTTTAATAGGCAAGGGGATCCAGTTCCATCGTAGAGGGAGCTGGACCCATTTTTTACCCTTTCCCTTCATTAATGGTCCGAAAGATTTGTGTATACATACTTCCTTGAACAACATTTTCTAAAAAGAACTCACTGATTAATTTTAAGTATTCCTCATCGTCAAACATTTTTTTGTTCTGTAATTCCATTTCTGCCAGCCCCTCATAAGTGGAAAAAAAGGAATACGTATGATCTTTTCCCGAAATCGGTGTTAAGATTTCTACTTGATGATTATAATTTTCGTTCCTAAATTTTTTAATTTCTTTTAAATTTTCAATGGCTTCTTTAAATTTGTCTTGTTTTATTTCAAACGTTTGGTAAACAAACACAGACATTGTTTAACCCCCTAGAAAATGTTGAACAGACATAAGCTTAACGTTTCCAAAAACCTTTTTAATATGCGGGAGAAAAAATTTGTATTTTCATTTGTGACATGGTAAACAATACACCTAATCTAATAGAAATTCATAGGAGGATTAATTGTTCACTATCTTCCTGGAGAAATTCAGGAAAACATATTAGTAGGACGGTGAATATATTTGGATACATACTTATTGTTGATGACAGTCATCTCGATTCTCATTGTCGTGGTCGGAGTATCGGTTTTTAAGTGGCATGCATTTATTAGTTTACTTGTAGCCAGTATGTTTTTAGCGCTAGTAGCGGGAGTGCCGCTTGATAAAATTGTTGCAGCCTATGAGACAGGAGTTGGCGGTGTTTTAGGACACTTAATTGGGATCCTTGCCTTAGGAACCATATTGGGTAAAATGATGGCCGACACAGGTGCAGGGACACAAATAGCAGAATTTTTTATTCGAGCATTTGGAGTTAAGAACCTGCCATGGGCGATGTTACTATCTGGTTTTATTATCGGTATTCCCGTATTTTTTGAAGTAGGAATTTTAATTTTATTACCATTGGTCATTTCCATTTGGAAAACATCAAAGCAAAATATTTTACTAATCGCACTGCCGTGTATTACAGGTTTATCTATTGTTCACGGCCTTGTCCCGCCGCACCCAGGGGCATTAGCAGCCATTAGTATTTATAAAGCCAATCTTGGAAAAGTCTTAATCTATTCTCTCGTTGTGGCAATTATACCGGCAATCCTCGCAGGCCCGATATTTGCAAAATGGGTTCATAAACGGGTGATTCCAGAAGGAGAGCCTGAATTAATTAAAATTGAAACCAGGTCCACCTCCTTACCTGGAACGGGGATATCCTTTTTTATTATCCTTCTTCCGGTTATTTTGATGGTTTTATCGGCTGTAGCACCATATTTGGGATTGACTCCAGGGTTAATGAAATTTTTTACTTTTATCGGCAGTCCGATTATTGCGCTTCTCATTTCCGTTTTTGTGGCTTATTATTTTCTCGGGATGCGCAAGGGAATGGACCGAGGCCTGATTAAAAAATTAACCGAAGAATGCCTGCTCCCAATTGGATCGATTGCGCTCATTATTGGTGCAGGTGGGGGATTTAAAGGGATTTTAATTGAGAGTGGGGTAGGGGATACCATTGCTAAAATGGCAAATAATTTATCCTTGTCACCATTGGTGCTTGCTTTCATCATTGCGGGTTTAATCCGAATTGCTACGGGTTCTGCAACCGTCGCACTCACCACTGCAGCCGGAATTGTCTCACCGGTCATTCAGCATATGTCGGGGGTTAACCTTGAATTGCTGGTTATTGTGACAGGTGCAGGTTCCTTAATGTTTTCGCATGTGAACGATGCCGGCTTTTGGATGGTAAAAGAGTATTTAGGATTAAGTGTGGTAGAAACCTTTAAAACGTGGACCGTGTTAGAAACGATTCTTTCATTTGTAGCGTTTGCTGTAGCAATGATACTAGATACATTCCTTTAGGTAGTTTTTTACAAGAAATAGAAAATGATTTCAGCAAAAAACCCTTCGATTTTCCATCGAAGGGTTTGATTTTTAATGATTATCTCGTTTCCTCCCAATCTGTATACGTACCGCTGCCCTGACAGCCTGGGCATTCAAAGGAATTGAAATAAGCAAATTCATTATAGGGATAAACGGTGTAGCCTCTGCCTTGGCAATCAGGACATTTGCCTTGGTCTTTCATGTTGGAGACAAAATTTTGGTATTTATTTTCTCTCCATTGATTATAGGAGTTGAGTAATCCCATTTCCATCACCTCAGTTTTTCATTAGTATGAGTAAAAAATGGAATATTTATGCTTGTATTTTTCCTTTAAAAACAGAATCCGTTATAATAATTAGATTCCATTGCAGAGAATTTTACTTAATTGTTATAATGATTCATATCTTAAAAAGCAATCCTCTTATTAATAGTTTATGTATTAATACTTAAGTTTGTGAAATAAAATTCGACAAAATTCGGGTGGTGCCAGGCACTATGAAAACTATTCTTAGTCTCGCTAAATTATTTGAAGAAAAAAATATCTCTTATCAATTTGTTGGTCCAACTTCCTTGGCTATACAGGGAATTCAGATGGAAAGTTCGAAATCTATTTTTATTGATGTCCAATGGGATGCGCTTGAACAGGTTTATGCTTTGTTTCTAGATGATTTGCCTTCTGAGATTAAAAAAGATGTCAAAAGTGCTTCGTTCACTTTTGGTTACAATGAAAATAGGGTACATATTCATTGCGAATATAATACAACTATCCGAACCAACCCTTACCGAATTGCGGTAGAAATAGAGGAAGTAATGGTTTGGTGCTTATCATTTTATACATACTTGAATAACCCCAAAGTTAATCCGGTGCTAGCTGAAAAAGTTCATTCTTATCTCTTAAATAATCAAAAACAAATGACAAAAGCCAATCAGAGGGCATGGAATCAAAATAATTACGAAGCATTAATCAATCGATATGGAGAGCCTGCCAATGCTGCGATAAAAATAATAGAGAATCCGGAATGGCGTCTGCATCCATTTTTAAAATATATGGGGGATCTAAAAGATAAAAAAATCCTTCATTTAATGGGATCGAACGGGGTTAAGGGGGTAGCCCTTTCCTTATTGGGGGCAAATGTAACGATTGTTGATTTTTCTGTGGAAAATGAACGTTTTGCTAAAGAAGTAGCCCGAGAAGCAGGAGTTACACTAGAGTATGTAGTCTCAGATGTCTTAAACCTTTCAGATCTCATTCAAAACGAAGATTATGACATGGTCTTACTGGAATTAGGGGTATTACATTATTTTATTGACTTACATCCGTTATTTTCAACCATTTATTCCAAGCTTTCTAAAGGTGGAATCTTTATTCTTCATGAATTTCATCCCATCTCAACAAAGCTCATTACTTCAAGCGGGAAGAAACATAAAGTGACGGGGAATTATTTTGATCCGTCATTAGAAGAAGTCAATGTCGCTTTTTCGAAGCATATGGGTTCCGAACACCAGACGGAGCTTTCGAAGTCATTACAGCGGAAATGGATGTTAGGGGAAGTAGTAACTGCTGTAGGGCAAAACGGCCTTCGAATAACGGTATTAGAAGAAGAACCTAATCACAAAATCCATGATATTGGCTTACCGAAAACGTACACCTTAGTAGCGGGCAAATCTTAAAACCAAAAGGTGGTGTGCAATAAAATTTTGCACACCGCCTAATTTTTATTCGATATTCAGTTTCTTCATTCGATACTGCAGACTTTGTCGGCTTAGCCCAAGTAATTTTGCTGTTCTAGAGATATTATCATCATTCTTTTTCAAAACATGTTCGATGTAAGACTTTTCAAATAACTCCATCTGTTCCTTCAATGGAACAGCAACTTCCTCATTGCGGTTAATAAAGGTTTCAACGGAGGAAATTGGAATCATCCGTTCTTTTAACTGCATTTTATTCCGATATTGATAAGGAAGATGAATATAGCGGATTAATTCCTCATCCATCATATTGTTCATTGCCGCTTCAATAACATGTTCAAGCTCACGAACGTTACCAAACCAGTCATATTCAAGAAAGGATTCCTGTACCTCTTCGTGCAATCCTTTTACATTCATATGGAATCGTTTATTATATTTTTGAATAAAATGCTCGACGAGTAATGGAATATCATCTTTCCGTTCCCTTAATGGAGGGATAAAAACAGTTACGACCCCAAGCCTGTAATAAAGGTCCTTACGCATATGATTATTGGCAACCGCATCAATCGGATCTTCGTTAATATTAGCGATGACACGGACATCCACTGGAGTATCCTTTGTATCCCCAATCCTTCTTATTGTTTTTTCCTGAAGAACGCGCAATAATTTTGCTTGCAGATTCATATTTAAGGAATTAATTTCATCCAGCAGCAGAGTTCCGCCATTTGCTTGTTCAAATAGTCCTGGGGTATCCATTGCACCTGTAAACGCCCCGCGTTTTGTCCCAAAAAGCAAACTTTCGATTAAATTATCAGGCAGAGCCGCACAGTTCTGGGAAATGAATGGACCTGATAAGCGGTTACTGCCGTTATGGATGCTTTGCGCAAAAAGCTCTTTCCCAGTTCCGGTTTCACCGACAATTAACACATAGGAAGAGGTACGCGTTGCCCGCTTTGCACTTTCAATGACTTCTCTGATTGCCGGACTTTCCCCAATAATACTATCAAAGGTAAAACTTGGTGCACCCTTACCATTCATATTTCCCTTCATAAGGCGCTCAAGCTTTGTGATATCATTTGCAATTTCTACTGCACCTTGAATATCTCCGTCGGTATAAATTGGAATCGTGTTATTGATGGTTGAAATTTCTCGTCCCTTATTATTAAAGTAGGTTTGTTTTACATTTTTCGTTTCCTTACCTTCTTGTAAAGCTTTTACGAGTGTACTAGATTGATTATCCTTGAACCGGAAAACATCTAATAGATTTTTATGAATAACGTCTTGGATATCCATCGATTCCATTTGCATCATTTTTTTGTTATAGATAATGGTTTTTCCCGAACCGTCCACGGCATGAACACCAACATCCACTTCATCCAAAATCTGTTTGTACATCTGATTTACATATTCTAAGTATTCAATAGATTTTTTCTCCATAGTCATTCCCCTTGCTTCTTTCTCTATGATTCTATATTAACGGAAAAATAGGTGATACGCAAAATATTTTTGCGTTTAAGTGATTGAAAAATCAATATATGCAAAATAATATGGCGCTCAAAAAGCTGAAACCCTTTTCAAACCGCAAAAAATAAAGTTGGCACGAAACTTGCATATTAATTTAATGCAACGAAATGAAAGGGGAAATATAACATGACAGTAGCTACAACACAAAAATCATCTAACATTATTGAGCAAACACAAAAATATGGTGCTAATAACTACCATCCACTGCCAATCGTAATTGCGAAGGCTGAAGGAGTATGGGTAGAAAACCCAGAAGGTATTCGATACATGGATATGCTTAGTGCGTATTCAGCAGTAAACCAAGGACATCGTCATCCAAAAATCATTCAAGCATTAAAAGACCAAGCAGACCGTGTAACACTAACATCACGTGCATTCCACAGTGATCAACTTGGTCCATGGTATGAAAAAGTAAGTAAATTAACTGGTAAAGACATGGTATTGCCTATGAACACTGGTGCAGAAGCAGTGGAAACTGCTTTAAAAGCAGCTCGCCGCTGGGGCTACGATGTAAAAGGAATTGCTGAAAATCAAGCGGAAATTATTGCGTGCATTGGCAACTTCCACGGACGTACAATGGGTGCGGTAAGTATGTCATCTGATGCAGAATATAAGCGCGGATTCGGGCCAATGCTTCCAGGAATTAAATTAGTTCCATATGGTGACCTTGAAGCATTAAAAGCTGCAATTACTCCAAATACAGCTGCATTTATCATCGAGCCTATTCAAGGGGAAGCAGGAATCATTATCCCACCACAAGGTTTCTTAAAAGCAGCATCTGAACTATGTAAAGAAAACAATGTATTATTCATTGCAGATGAAATTCAAGCAGGTCTTGCTCGTACAGGTAAAATGTTTGCAGTTGAATGGGAAGAGGTAACTCCAGACATGTTGATTTTGGGTAAAGCACTTGGAGGCGGGGTATTCCCAATTTCCTGTGTGGTTGCAAACTCAGATGTATTAGGCGTATTTAACCCAGGTTCACACGGATCTACATTCGGTGGAAACCCACTTGCATGTGCTGTATCCATAGCAGCCTTAGAAGTACTTGAAGATGAGAAATTAGCTGAACGTTCTTTAGAATTAGGTAACTATTTCATTGAAAAATTAAAAACCATCAACAATCCAATGATTAAAGATGTTCGAGGAAGAGGATTATTTATTGGGGTTGAATTAACAGAAGAGGCAAGACCATATTGCGAACAATTGAAAGAAGAAGGTCTCCTTTGTAAGGAAACACATGATACAGTAATTCGCTTTGCCCCACCGCTTATTATTTCTAAAGAAGAAATCAATTGGGCATTCGAAAAAATTGAAAAAGTATTATCTAAATAATTTTATTTGTTAAACCAATACCATTACATTTATAGAGGTGTCAATCATGACCGCAAATACTGTGATAGATCAAATGACAAAAGAACAACAACAAGAAGAAGAAGCATTAAATTTGTTCTACTCAACCCAAACAGTGATTCAAAAAGCACTTTCAAAATTAGGATATACAAACGAAATGTTCGAGTTATTAAAAGAGCCAATTCGTTTATTAACTGTGCGCATTCCAGTAAGAATGGATGATGGAACTGTTCAAATTTTTACTGGTTACCGCTCCCAGCACAATGATGCAGTGGGTCCAACCAAAGGCGGCGTGCGTTTCCACCCAGAGGTAAATGAAGAAGAAGTAAAAGCACTGTCAATTTGGATGAGTTTAAAATGTGGAATCACCAACCTTCCATATGGAGGAGGTAAAGGCGGTATTATCTGTGATCCCAAAAAAATGTCATTCAGAGAGCTTGAACGCTTAAGCCGTGGCTATGTACGTGCAATCAGCCAGATCGTAGGACCTACAAAAGATATTCCAGCACCAGATGTTTATACAAACTCACAAATCATGGCTTGGATGATGGATGAATACAGCCGCTTACGCGAGTTTGACTCTCCAGGATTTATCACAGGTAAACCATTAGTGCTTGGTGGTTCACAAGGACGCGAAACTGCAACGGCAGCTGGTGTTACAATGTGTGTTAAAGAAGCAGTTAAGAAAAAAGGTATGGCTCTTGAAGGCGCACGCGTTGTTATTCAGGGGTTCGGAAACGCTGGAAGCTTCCTTGCAAAATTCATGCATGACGCAGGTGCAAAAGTTGTTGGCGTTTCGGATGTGTATGGTGCTATTTATGATGAAAACGGTCTTGATATTAATGATCTGTTAGATCGTAGAGATAGTTTCGGAACATTCTCTCAGCTATTTAAAAATACGATTACAAATGAAGAATTACTTGAATCAGATTGTGATATTCTTATCCCTGCTGCAATTTCAAACCAAATTACTGCTCACAATGCAGATAAAATTAAAGCTTCGATTATTGTAGAAGCAGCGAACGGACCAACTACACTTGAAGCAACAAAAATTTTAACTGAACGTGGCGTTCTTCTTGTTCCAGATATTCTTGCAAGTGCCGGTGGTGTAACTGTTTCTTATTTCGAATGGGTACAAAATAACCAAGGTTATTATTGGTCAGAAGAAGAAGTTGAAGAGAAGCTTGAAAAAGTAATGGTCGAATCGTTTGAAAATATCTACCAAGCTGCTCAAACTCATCAGGTAGATATGAGATTAGCAGCATATATGGTAGGAATTCGAAAAGTTGCAGAAGCATCACGCTTCCGTGGCTGGGTATAAGAGTCGGTTTAACATTGTATGTAAAAATATATAATGCTCTTTCCTTTTGTTTGGAAGGAGCATTTTTTTTGCAGTAATGTGCAAAAATATTTATATAAACGCAAAGAAATTTGGCGCATTTTGTCGAAAAAGTTCATAAATCAAACAATTATAGTTGGCATGAAACTTGCATATTTAAAAGAGAAATAGTGATAAATTAACAAGAATTGGCTCTTGCGCATTTTTTCAAATTAGCTTATTCTACTCATTGCAAGCAGGAACATTGAAAGCGTTCCCTATTGCATAGAATTGTCGCTATTTTCATTTTTTTTATCATATTGAAAGCGAATTCACATCAGGGATGAAAGGAGAAATTCTATGAATTTTCCAGAAAACAACAATCACGAATTAAAACGAACGATGAAGGCAAGGCATATTTTCATGATCTCCCTAGGGGGAGTAATCGGTTCTGGTTTATTCCTTGGATCTGGGTATACCATTAGCCAGGCAGGACCAACTGGTGCCATTCTTTCTTATATCGTAGGCGGATTTATAATGTTCTTAACGATGCTATGCCTTGGAGAACTATCGGTTGCCATGCCAGTTTCCGGTTCGTTTCAAACCTATACCACTAAATTTATTGGTCCCGGAACTGGGTTTGCACTTGGATGGTTGTATTGGTTAGGATGGGCAGTAACAGTTGCTTTGGAATTACTATCTGCCGGTCAGATGATGCAAAGATGGTTTGCTGATACACCAGTTTGGATTTGGAGTGCTGTTTTTGCAATCATCCTATTCGCTCTAAATGCACTTTCCGCACGTGCATTTGCTGAAGCTGAATTTTGGTTTGCAAGCATAAAAATTGCTGCCATTGTTTTATTTATTGTGTTAGGTGGAGCAGCGATGTTTGGATTAGTCCATATGAAGGGCGGAACGCCTGCACCATTCTTATCAAATTTCACTGCACATGGACTTCTACCGCATGGTCTTACTGCTTTACTTATTACCATGATTACGGTTAACTTTTCGTTCCAGGGCACCGAACTGATCGGGATTGCAGCAGGAGAAAGTGAAGAACCCGAGAAAACTATTCCGCAATCAATTAAACAAACAGTTTGGCGTACACTTTTCTTCTTTGTATTAGCGGTTTTTGTTGTAGCAGGACTTATCCCAATGAATAAAGCAGGGGTAGTCGAAAGTCCATTTGTTGTTGTTTTTGATAGCATTGGTATCCCTTATGCAGCAGACATCATGAATTTTGTTATCCTGACTGCATTATTATCAGTTGCAAACTCTGGCCTTTATGCAGCAACTCGGATGTTGTTTGCGATGTCAAAAGAGAAAATGACTAGCCCCGCTCTTACGAAAGTTTCTAAACGCGGTGTTCCAATTAACGCACTTGTCATTACGATGGTTATTGCACTATTATCTTTATTATCAGGATTTTTTGCTGAAGAAACTGTATTTTTATGGCTGCTTTCAGTAGCAGGCTTAGGCGCCCAAGTAGGCTGGATCTCTATCACAGCTTCGCAAATTGCTTTTCGTAGAAAGTTTATCCGTGAGGGTGGTAAAGTGGAGGACCTAAAATTCAGAACCCCGTTTTTCCCGCTTGTACCAATTTTAGGCTTAACATTAAACATTATCGTTCTTGCAAGTTTAGCGTTTGATAAGGATCAACGCTTGGCGCTTTACCTGGGAGTTCCGTTTGTCATTGCCTGCTACTTAATTTATCATTTCAAAATTAAGAAGAATCGTGAGCAGGATGGAACAGAAAGTCAAGAACTGCAGTTAAAAGAAAACAAAAAAATGGTTATATAAAATA
This sequence comes from Bacillus salipaludis, assembly GCF_030938565.1. Lineage (GTDB taxonomy): Bacteria > Bacillota > Bacilli > Bacillales > Cytobacillaceae > Neobacillus > Neobacillus salipaludis_A. The sequence goes on from NZ_JAVGVR010000001.1 coordinate 2,642,998, forward strand.
CAAAAAACGCTCATTTTGAGCGTTTTTTGTATTTTTATCATAAAGGAATGAAAAATATCAATACTAAGCTTGAGGTGATTTTGATGGGAAAATGGAACGAGCAGGCAGCAGCTAATAATAATTTACCACCAAAGACCATTCGTTCTTCTGAGATGCTATTAGGGAACAAAGCAAATCACGAGTTTTCCGAAGAGCTTTCAGATGGCGGGGAGAGGGATCAAAACATTCAAATTCTTGAAAATAGTCCAAAGAATCCAACCAAATAATGTTTTTAAAAGTGACGAACAAGAAAAATTCGTCACTTTTATTTTAAACAGATTAAAAGCAGGGCCAAAAATACGGCCCTGCTTTCTCTATCAATCTCCATTAAACATATCAAAAATGCCTTTGGCAATGCTGCCTTCATCTTTAGCGCCTCCGCGGGAAGGGGCTGCTGCAAACACACGGCTAGCAAGCCGGCTGAACGGCAGTGATTGAATCCAAACAGAACCCGGTCCACGCAAGGTGGCAAAGAATAAACCTTCGCCTCCGAACAAAGCTGTTTTGACTCCTTTTACAAATTCAATATCATATTGAACATTACTCGTTAATGCCACTAAGCAACCGGTATCGACACGCAGGCTTTGACCAGGAAGTAGTTCTTTGCGAATTATCGTACCACCGGCGTGAACAAACGCTAGTCCATCGCCTTCAAGTTTTTGCATAATAAAACCTTCACCGCCAAAAAAACCAACCCCAATTTTTCGTTGGAATTCAATCCCTACAGTAACCCCTTTTGCAGCGGCTAAGAAAGCATCCTTTTGACAAATAATTTTACCGCCTAACTCACTTAGGTCCATCGGAATTACTTTTCCGGGATAAGGGGCTGCAAAGGAAACATGTTTTTTACCTACGCCTTGATTCGTAAAGGTAGTCATAAATAGACTTTCACCGGTCAGCATCCGTTTTCCGGCGCTGAATAGTTTGCCCATTAGGCCGCCACCGCCGCCGCTTCCATCACCAAAGATTGTCTCCATATGTATGTCATCTTCCATCATCATAAAGCTTCCGGCTTCAGCAATGACCGTTTCTTGCGGATCCAATTCTACCTCTACAAACTGCATGTCATCCCCATAAATTTTATAATCAATTTCGTGGTTATTCATGTCTATCCCTCCACTTTTCAAATCAAGCTTCCATCTTTATTGTAAAAGATTTAGGAAAGAAGTGCTAATAGAATTTGGAGAAATTGAACAAAAAAAGACGCCTTTCAAAGAAGGCGCCTTCTCGCGTATTGAGGCGAAGAACCACACTCCACATAGTGTGTTCCATGAAGGAATGTTCTTCGGCTTACACAACTCAGCTCATCGCTCTGTTATTATAGCATCTGCGAAAATAGAAAACAAGTGAAATTTTTTTGAAAAAAGTATTGCTAAAACCTTCGTGTTATCCTATATTCAAATAATCAGATATATAAAAATAAGAAGATAAGAAGGGTTCATATGTTGATTGACAAAAGATTCCATCATTATTCCATACGCAGTGTACCAAAAGATCTCATTTCGGGATTAATTGTAGGCGTCATCGCGATTCCTTTAGGAATGGCGTTCGCCATCGCTTCAGGGGTGAAGCCGGAGTATGGAATCTATACGACGATTGTCGCAGGGATCCTTATCTCCTTATTAGGCGGTTCGAAGTATCAAATTGGCGGTCCGACCGGAGCATTTATTCCGATTCTTTTCGGAATTGTCATGACTTATGGCTATGAAAACCTGATAATTGCTGGATTTTTAGCCGGGATTATGCTGACATTGATGGGGATTTTTAAGCTGGGCTCGCTCATCAAATACATTCCGCGTCCAGTCACAATTGGTTTTACCACCGGGATTGCCGTAACGATTTTTACAGGGCAGGTGGCAAGCTTTTTAGGGCTTTCGGGAATCAAAAAACATGAAGAGTTTATTCTCAACCTTAAGGAAATCTTTGTTCATCTTGGTACTGCCAATTTTTACAGTATTTTAACAGCTGGGATTTGCTTGATCACAATTATATTGACTCCAAAGATCGTGCCAAGGGTGCCCGGCCCGCTGATTGGTTTAGTCGTATCCACCCTTGCGGCAACATTTTTTTATCCTGGTCAAGTAGCGACAATTGGAACATCCTATGGGGAAATCCCTAGTACATTGCCACAAATTCAGATTCCACATTTAAGTGTGGAAATGATTGTGAAATTGTTAAAACCGGCCTTTGTCATTGCCATGCTTGGCGGGATTGAATCTCTATTATCTGCTGTTGTTGCGGATGGAATGACAAATAGCCGCCATAACAGCAATAAGGAACTGATTGGGCAGGGAATAGCTAATATGATAACGCCATTATTTGGTGGAATTCCGGCAACCGGGGCTTTGGCCCGAACAGCAACCAATATAAAAAATGGAGCTGTTTCACCGCTTTCCGGGATTATTCATGGGATCGTGGTTTTACTTGTGCTCTTATTTTTTGCCCCCCATGCATCCTATATCCCGCTAGCGAGTATGGCGCCGATTTTAATGGTGGTTGCCTGGAACATGAGTGAAAGAAAAGTGTTTTCCCAAATATTTAAAACAAAATCGATGGATTCTTTAACCTTGCTCGTTACTTTTCTATTAACGGTTTTTGTCAATTTGACAACTGCGGTGGAAGTAGGTCTTGTAATGTCAGCGCTTATCTTTGTGAAGAGGATGAGTGATGTAACGGTTACGGCAAAGGCTTTGCCAAACCGCGAGCATAAGCATGAAAAAGTGGATACAAATATGGTGACGGATACACATGATTGTCCGCAAATTAGTATTTTTAATGTGGAGGGACCATTGTTTTTCGGGGCAGCTCAAACCTTTGAAAAAACAATCATGAGTACGATTAACTACCGTCCAGGAATCCTTTTATTGCGAATGGGACGGGTTCCATTTATGGACACAACGGGTGAGGCGATTTTAGCCAGTATTGTCCGTCATTTTTCAAAAAGTGGTATAGTTATCATATCAGGTCTGAATGCACAGCCGGAAAGAGTTCTACAGAAGACCGGCCTCTATCAAATGATTGGAGAGGATCATTTCTTTGAGCATACAGGTGAAGCGATTCAGTACGCCCTCATACAGATTAACAAAAACAAATGTTTAGGCTGTAAACATTTTGCCTTTAGGGAGTGTAGTAAGTTATCTGCTTCTGGGGCTGCAGAAGGTAGGAAAAAGTTATCGGCTACCTTCTAGAAAGGAGTGGAAAATTTGAATTTAGAAATGCAGCAATTTAAAGCGGAGTTTTTCAAGGCGCTTGCCCACCCATTACGAATCCGCATTTTAGAACTGTTAGCTGAAGGGGATAAAAATGTTAATGAAATTCAAACCTTAGTTGGCAGTGAAGGATCCGCTGTTTCCCAGCAGTTGCAGGTTTTAAGGGCAAAAAATATTGTCTCAGGGACAAAAGAAGGAAATAAAGTGATTTATACCCTAAAAGATCCTATGATTATTGAATTATTAGCTGTAGCTCGTCAAATCTTTAATAACCACCTTGTTGATACCATCTCTATATTAGATAAATTTAAAGATGGAGAAGAAGAGTTGACGCTCACGCCGAAGAATTAAGTTCTTCGGCGTTTTCCTATTTATAGCTCAAATATTATTCGACAATTTCCTTCTCTTTTATTTTCATTACCCTGTCCTTTTAGAAGATTTAATGAGGTAATAAACAATGGAATAGGAACGATTTACTGCGATGGATGTAGGATATTGTAGATTTGTGTCAACTGTTCCTTTCTTGACAATATACCTAATAAATGTTAAATTTTAATCAGCCGTTGCACGAGATTAGATTTATGCAAAAGCTTGTTCAAAGTTTTAACCGAAGTTTGGATAAGAAAGTGAAAGTAAAGCTATCACGTTGTAATTTGGTGAATTTTACACATGGTTTCTATGGAGGCCAATAGGAGGATTTTTTTACATGAAAAACGGTAAAGTAAAATGGTTTAACTCTGAAAAAGGTTTCGGATTCATCGAAGCTGAAGACGGAAACGACGTATTCGTTCACTATTCTGCAATCCAATCTGAAGGTTTCAAAACTTTAGAAGAAGGTCAAGAAGTTTCTTTCGAAGTAGTTGAAGGAGCTCGTGGACCACAAGCTGCTAACGTAACTAAAAAGTAATTTAACGAAACCAATTCCAACAGTCCGGTAGATTTATCGGGCTGTTTTTTATTTTTGGTGAATGTTCTGGGTGTTATTGAAATACCATCCAGTTTGGGTGGGTTACTTTCCAGTTTGGTCAAAATACTTTCTACTTAATACATTTTATTTTCCAGTTTAGTTAAAATACTTTCCATTCCCACTCACCATCAAGCCATCCACAAAACCTTCATTTCCTTCTTAGATTTCCCAAACTATTACATATGGTATTTTGCTATAATAGTAGTATTGAAATCTAGCTAACGGGGTGAAAAGAATGAAGTTTATCCATACTGCCGACTGGCATTTAGGGAAATTGGTGCATGGCGTCTATATGACCGAGAATCAGCGCGAAATTCTTGAACAGTTTGTGCAAGTTGTTGCTGAAGAACAGCCGGATGCCGTTGTAATTGCTGGAGATTTATATGACCGGTCCGTCCCGCCAACAGATGCCGTCGAATTATTAGATCAAATCCTTTTTAAAATCAATGTCGAACTGAAAACGCCGATTGTCTCAATTGCAGGAAATCATGACAGTGCAGAGCGGCTCTCATTTGGAAGTTCATGGTACAAGCATAGTCAATTTTATTTATCAGGGAAACTAACCAATACGTTTACACCAGTCCAAGTGAATGGTGTTAATTTTTATCTTGTACCCTATGCAGAACCTGGTGTCGTCCGTCAGCTTCTGGAGGATGATTCAATCCATTCCCACCATGATGCAATGAAGGCACTCATCGGTAAAATGGAGGAAACGTTAAATCCAAACGAACCGAACGTTTTGGTCGGGCATGCCTTTGTGTTGGGAGGAAAGACATCGGTCTCTGAACGAGTATTATCTGTCGGCGGTTCCGGTTGTGTCGGTGCGGAACTATTTGAACCCTTTTCCTATACCGCACTTGGACATCTTCATAGTCCTGATGCGATTAACCACCAAAAGGTGAAATACTCAGGCTCACTTCTAAAATATTCTTTTTCTGAAGCGAAACAAAATAAATCTATTTCCATTATTGAAATGGATGACAAAGGTCAGTTTACACATCGTTACCGTTCGTTAACCCCTACACATGATATGCGGGAGCTTGAAGGACATCTGGACGAATTATTAGACCCTTCATTTTACGAAAAACAACGTGTCCATGATTATTTGAAAATATCGTTATTAGATGAAGGGGCATTAATCGACCCGATTAATAAATTGCGCCAGGTATACCCAAATGTGCTGCATCTTGAACGGAAAATCGATTTAACGGATATGAAGAAAAAACAATCCTACAATGCAATGCAAGGGGATAAAAAATCAGAGATTGAATTATTCGAGCAATTTTATAACGAAATGACTTCAGCCGAATTTACAAACGACAAAAAGTCGGTTATGGCTGAAGTGATTGAAAAAGTTTTAAAAGAGGAGGGAGCGAAATGAAGCCAATAAAACTAACGATGCAGGCCTTTGGGCCATATGCGGGTTCTGAGTCGATTGACTTTAAGGAGCTTGGCAATCGAACGATGTTTGTCATTTCAGGAAAAACCGGTTCGGGTAAAACAACCATTTTTGATGCTATCAGCTATGCGATCTATGGAAAAGCAAGCGGTGAAGACCGCAATGGACCGGAACTTCGCAGTCAGTTTGCATCGGATGAATTATTGACCGAGGTTTCACTTGATTTTTCCCTTCGAAACAAACGGTATTCGATTACACGCATGCCCCAGCAATTAAAAAAGAAAGAAAAAGGCGATGGCTATACGCAAATAGGTGCAAAAGCGGAGTTATTCATGGTAGATGAAACCGGTGAGAAAAAGCTGATTGCATCTAAAGTCAGTGATGTTGAGGAAAAAATTAAAGAAATCATGCTGATTGACAGCAATCAATTTCGCCAGATTTTGATGATTCCTCAAGGAGAATTCCGAAAACTGTTAACTTCTGATAGTAAAGATAAAGAAGTCATTTTGCAGCGGCTTTTCCATACACAGGTCTATAAATTGGTTGAGGAAAAACTTAAGAATGAAGCGGTTGAGCTGAAAAAATCTGTTGAGGAGCAGGTCAAAGCGAGAAATGAAGCAATTCACCGAATACATGCTGTAACCAATGAGGAGCTTCGTGAATACGTGGAAGCGGGAAGTGAGAATGACACGATCATCTTACCGATATTATTGAAGGAAATTGCCGGAATGGCGGAAGAACTTAAAAAATTGGAACAAGTAGTGAAGGAAAAAATACAGGAACAGGATGGGCGGAAGGCACAGCTTTTTGAGGCAGAAGCGATCCTGAAACAGCTTGAGACTAAGGAGAAGCTGCGGATTCGAAAAAACGAGCTGGAAGCAAAAGGAGATACTTTTGCGGGCAAAGAAAAACAAGTTGAAAAAGCGCGGAAGGCTGCACTTTTAGCAAAACAGGAGGAGCTTTGTCATCGTTTAAAGCGACAGATGGATGAAGCGAAAGATTCGGTTACTGCTATTCAAACCGAAATTGAAAAATTATCTACCCTTATCCAACAAAGTGAACGCAAGGTGCAAGCAGAACTCGAGCGGGAAGGGGAGCGTCAGGCTGCCCAGGAAGAAATCAATCATCTTGTTCACATGAAAGAGGATGTTTATTCCTTTGCAACACTCGATAAAGAGAAAAGACATATTGAAAACCAGCTGAAACTAAAGCAGGAAGAGCAGCAAAAAACAGAAAAGAAATTAGCGCACCTAGAAGAACAGTTCAAGTCTCTTTCTCAGCAAAAAGCGGAAATTGAAAAGGGTCAGATTGCCTTTGCAGAAAATAAAGGTCAATTGGATCGGCTTCAGTCAGAGATTGAACGTCTCATGAAATATGAAACAACACTGGTATTACATCAAAAAGCTGAAAATAATTTGAAGGTTGTAAAAGGGCGTTATGAAAACACATCTGCTCGATATTTAGATGCAAAGACTTATCTTGAAACCTTAGAGAATAAATGGATTCATGGGCAAGCTGCACTTTTGGCAGCAAAGCTTCATGAGGGAGAAGCCTGTCCAGTTTGTGGTTCCGAACATCATCCATCCCCTGCACCCTTTCATGAAGATTCTATTCCTAATGAACAAGATTTAAAGGCAGCTAAGGATCAGGTAACTCTATTAGAAAAGGATAAATCGAAGGATGAATCCAGTTACTACGAACGCCTTTCAGAAGAAAAAAGGCAACGGGAAGCATTGGATGAAATTCTCAAGGAAATACACTTTTATCGGGCCGATTTTACAGAGAATGATTTGAATGATGTGAAATCGGAGGTTACATTTGAAAAAGAGCGATTGGATCGGGTTCAGAAAAACCTTGGTGAACAAATCAAACTCCTTGGACAGGTGCAAGAGAATTTGGAGAAAGCGGAAACGGGAAAAACGGCCTTACAGAATGCTCTTCAACAACTTGCCAATGAGGTTATGGATCTAAGGGTTCGTTTTACAGCAAAGAATACTGATTTGACACGAATGATGAAAAGTATTCCAGAAAACCTTCGAACGGAAGCTGAGTATGAAAAGGCACTTACAGGTGCCAAGAAACTTCATGAGTCATTACTTCAACAGTTCGAGGCTGCTAAACAACAATTACAAGTAGTAAAGGAACGTCATTCCGCTGAATCTGCAAGATTAGTAGATGCTGAAAAAATTCTCACTGCAAAAGCGGCTGAACTTGATACAGAACGTGCAGCGTTCCTAAATCAGTTATCAGTGCAAGGTTTTGAAAAATGGGGAGATTATAGCGCAGCGAAACTATCAGATGGAGAAATCCAAGCTATTGAAATGGAAATCCGCGGTTACCGCGAGGATGTAAGATCCGTTACCGACCAATTCGAACAGTTACAGGGGCTATTGAAGGATGTTAAAACACCTGATGTTGCAGCTATAAGAGAGGACCTGGAAAAATTAGTCCAAGTGGTAGACCAATTGAATCATGATCGTACCGATTTTATTATGAAAAAGCGTGATAACGAAGAAATATATCAACGTATTGTCGGTTTGAATGAACAAATGAAGGTACTGGAAGAAAGGCATAAGCTGATTGGTCATCTTGCCGATATCTCCAGCGGAAAAAATACTTTCCGGATTACCTTTGAACGCTTTGTGCTTGCCGCCTTCTTAGATGATATTTTGAGAGAGGCGAATGTTCGTTTACGTAGGATGACATCTGGACGGTTCCATCTTAGTCGGAAAACGGACCGTTCGAAAGGGAATGTTCAAAGTGGCTTAGAGCTTTTAGTCTTTGACCAATATACAGGCCAGGAGCGTCATGTAAAAACATTATCTGGCGGGGAAAGCTTTAAGGCTGCACTTTCATTAGCATTGGGGCTTGCGGATGTCGTTCAAAACTACGCTGGCGGCGTTTCGTTGGAAACGATGTTTATTGATGAAGGGTTCGGAACTCTCGACCCTGAATCGCTCGATCAGGCAATTGAAGCGTTGATCGATATCCAAAGCAGCGGCCGGTTGGTTGGAATCATCTCCCATGTCCCTGAGCTAAAAGAACGGATTGATGCCAGACTCGAAGTAATTGCCGGTCAGACAGGAAGCAGGACGGAATTTGTGTTTATGAATTAATTTATGAATAGGAAACACCGTACTTTAAGCAGTGCGGTGTTTTTTGCGATGGGGTACTGTAGAAAATATATTGCATAAAGTGACAAACAAACTTTAAAACGGGCAAATAAATCTTCCAAAAATAATTAATCTAACCATCAATTAAAAGCCTCAAAAAAGGATAATTTTACCTTATGTTGAATATGTAATATAAACCGTTAGATTGGGGGATCCGATGAAAAAACTGTTTGTTCTTCTTATCATTTTCTGCCTCGCAGCATGTAGCAATCAATCGGTTTTTCTTTCTGGCAGTAGTAAACACTGGGAAGGCCAATATTCCGCTAATATTGAAGGGAATAGAGAAGATGGAACCTTCATTTTTGGTTATAAAAATGCAAATAAAAATACCAATTTTAAGAATCTTCAAGTCATAATTGAAAATAGTTCGGGAAAATCGGAACGAAAGGAAGAGGATCATAAAGGGGCGACTATTAGAATCTCTCATGCTTGTTCAGGATGCGCTGTGATAGATGCAAGTGAACCGATGAAGGTCACCATTAAATGGAATGACAAAAACGAAGAAATCTTTTATTTGAAAAAGAAATAGGTGCAAAAGCAGCGAAGTTCATGGTGTAACCCGCTGCTTTTGCACCTATTTTAATTCTTTTGCTAAGGCACGCCCCGCCTGCCTTCCTGTAAAAAGACATCCGCCGACAAAAGTCCCTTCCAATGAACGATACCCATGAATACCGCCGCCTCCAAAACCGGAAACTTCACCCGCAGCAAAAAGACCTGGGACGGGATTCCCTGATATATTTAGAACACGGCCGGATAAATCCGTTTGCAAGCCGCCAAGCGTTTTACGGCTCAATATATTGAGTCGGACTGCAATTAACGGTCCCATTTTCGGATCAAGGATTTTGTGAGGAGATGCAACTCGTATTAGCTTATCTCCAAGATAGTTACGGGCACCGCGTAAAGCCGTTATTTGCAAATCCTTTGTAAAGGTATTATCCATTTCACGGTCTCTGGCCAAAATCTGTCTTTCAATTTCTTCATATTTAAGCAAATTCGTTCCCGAAAGTTTGTTCATTCCGGCAACCAGTTCAGGCAAAGTATTTGACACTACAAAATCTTCACCCTTATCCATGAACGCTTTAACTGGTGGAGTAGGGCCTGGAAGGACACGGGATAAAACTTTTTTGATACTCTTTTCAGTCAGATCGGGATTTTGTTCAGAGCCAGATAGTGCAAACTCTTTTTCAATTATTTTCTGAGTCAAAATAAACCACGAGTAATCATATCCTGTTTTCATAATTGCTTCCAGTGTTCCTAATGTGTCGAACCCAGGGAAGTTCGGTGCTGGAAAGCGCTTGCCGGTTGCATCAAGCCAAATGGAGGAAGGGCCGGGCAAAATCCGAATTCCATGCATTGGCCAAACTGAATTCCAGTTTTTGATGCCTTCCGTATAGTGCCACATCCGGTCTCGATTGACAATGCGGCCTCCGACCTTCTCTGTGATGGCAAGCATTTTACCATCGACATGTTCTGGAACACCGGAAATCATATTTTTGGGTGCATCCCCAAGCCGTGCAGGCCAATTTTTTCGAATCAGTTCATGATTGCCGCCGATGCCGCCGCTCGTTACCACTACTGCTTGTGAGTGGAACTCAAAATCTCCAACAACCTCTCGTGAGCTTGCTTCACCACGGGCGACCGAGCTTGGAACAAGGATATCACCACGAACTCCAGTTACTGCTTCATTTTCGGTAATTAATTCAGTAACGCGGTGTCGCGGACGGTAGGCGACAATTCCATTCTTCATCGCTTTCCGGACCCTTTCTTCAAAAGGTTTTACTAACCCTGGACCTGTGCCCCAAACGATATGAAACCGCGGTACAGAGTTACCATGCCCATCAGCAAGGTATCCTCCACGTTCCGCCCATCCAACAACTGGGAAAAATCGCACACCCATTTCGTAAAGCCATTGCCGTTTTTCTCCTGCGGCAAAATCAATATAAGCTTCCGCCCATTTCATCCCCCAATAATCTTCATCCTCCAACCGGTCAAATCCAGCAGCACCTACCCAATCCTGCCAGGCAAGCGCGCGTGAGTCTTTAATTCCCATTCTGCGCTGTTCAGGTGAATCGACAAGAAATAAACCGCCAAATGACCACCAGGCCTGGCCTCCAAGGGAAGCTTCCGGTTCTTGATCTAAAAGTAGTACTTTTTTACCGGCTTCAGCAAGTTCGGCTGTTGTCACTAAACCTGCAATACCAGCGCCTACAACAATTACGTCATATCCCATAGCTTACCTTCTTCCGATTTAGTTTGACTAAACACTATTCACCAAATATTATGTATAGTTAGAATATACCATTTTATTGCTTGTTTAAAAAGGAGCAGAAACGATGAAATACAGAATGATTGAAAAAGACCCATTTACAATCGTAGGGATTAAACGGAAATTTTTACTGGTGAATGGAGAAAATCTCGATGGTATTCCAAAACTCTGGGATGAGGTGAATGCAAATGGAACGAGTGAACGTCTTTACCATTTGAATAATGGAAACATAAAAGGTGTTTTAGGGGTATGTGTGGCTAACTCCAATCAACATTCAGATGAAATGGATTATTGGGTAGCAGCGGAATTTGAAGGTGAGGTTCCACAAGGACTAAACCATTTAAAAATTCCTAGCTCTAAATGGGCTGTTTTCGAAGTCCGTGGTGCAATGCCCCATGCTATGCAAAACGCTTGGAAACAAATTTTTACCGAATGGTTTCCAACCAGCGGCTATAGGCATGCAGCCTCACTCGAGATGGAAGTTTATCCAAAAGGAGACCCATCCGGCGACGATTACTATTCGGAAATCTGGATACCAGTTCTTTAAGAAAATTGTAGAAAGGATGGTCCAATATTATTATAGACCATCCTTTTTGTTTTAATTTTTGGGGAGATTCAGCTGCTATGAAACTCCATATTGATCTTCTACCCAGCCAAAAGTTTGACTTACAAGTGTAGGTCCAAGTGGCATAAGAACTTTACCATCTTGTTATAACTTCTCAAAATACATATTGATTTCCTCTATTGAAGTAAAATGGGTGTTGATTCCTTTATTCATATTCATTGGAATTTTTCTGCAAACCACCGGAGTGCTTGCTGTTCCAATTCCTTCACGAATCCTTTTTTGGCCGCGCTATATTCTCTGGTATGCTCGAAACGTTGGGCCAACTCTTCTTTGAAATGACTGTACCTAGCTGCATCCTCAGGATGGGATCGCAGGTAATCGCGATATATTAAATGGCGTTCAATTTGAGGGTTAGCGAATTGTTAAAAGTGGATATGATGTGTCCTGTTCTCCCCGCCTTTTCGGAATAATCTTCTCCCTGAAATTCCCCAGCAACATCATAGCCTAAAGAATTCATTTTATCGTTGAATAAATCAATTTTTTCAATGTCTTTTACAATACACATCATATCAATCACAGGTTTTGCCTTCATGCCTTGCACGGAGGTGCTCCCAAAATGTTCAAATGTAATGATCTGATTCACAAAAATAGTTTTTAGCAATTCAGCCTCCGCTTGAAACATTTCTCCCCAGTTTTCGCTAAAGTCAGAAAGTCGAATTTTCATCTGGATTCCCCCTTTTGTGATCTAATATTTAATATAGAACCCTCCACAAATAGAAAGTTGCATAGGCCTCCCAGCCGTCCCAGTTCGCAGCTAAATCTGAAATTTCATCTTTTGTTGGCTTTTTATCCGTTCCTAATATATGTTTAATCGCATTATGCAGTCCGACATCATCAATTGGAAAGGCCTCAGGAAACCGTAAACAGCGCATCAGGACATAACTGGCCGTCCATGGTCCAATCCCGCGAATACTAACTAACTTTTTTTCCGCTCCTTTTAAATTTCCAGCATCCAATAAAATTTCTTTTGTTAATTTTCCCTTTACCATTAAATTGGCTACTTCAATCAAATACTCGCATTTCTTAACGGTCATTCTTAACCCAACTAAATCCTCTACCTGTAAATTGGCAATTTCGGAAGGTTTAGGGAATATCCAATAGGATTCACCTTCAAATTCCACACACTGCCCAAAGTTTTCAACGAGTCGCCTTTTTAAAGTATAAGCAAAAGTCAAATTAATTTGCTGGCCAAGGATGCCCCAGCAAAGCGCCTCAAAAAGATCAGGAATCCCCATAATCCGTAATCCATAAAACGAATTGACTGTCCCTTTTAACAAGGAATCTTTTTTTGCCATCACATAAAACGGTACCAAATCTCTCTCCAAATCAAACCACTCCCACACATAGTAGGCTACAGCCGTTCTGGTCATTTTACTTGGAGGGGCGGAATCTCCTAAAAAACGGATCATTAAATTATCTTCTGCATCCGCATTTATTTCAATAATGGATATCTCCTGCCCGATCGATATAGCCTTATAGATCCGTTCGTCCTTTATCATATACATACATTCAATAGGGGATCTCGTTAAGTAATTTAGATTTTCTTTAAAATTAAATTCCTTTGGAGTAAACAAGGTTAGTTCATGCTCATGGTCTTGCCAATTAATCAAAGTAAAACCTCCAATTTTTAAAAAATCCCTATTCTATTTTTAACATAAAAATGATTTCGATATCTTGCTATTACATATTAAATCTGTAAATTTGTCTCTCAGAGAAGGTATACTATTTTCAGAGGTGATGGAAATGAAAATTGGGCAAGGAACTGAAGAACTGACTGAAGAAAAATGGCAGGCGATTCTACTCAATGATGCCAATTACAATCAGCAATTTTTCTATGCAGTGAAGAGTACGGGTATTTTTTGCAAGCCATCATGCAAATCAAGACCACCAAAAAAGGAAAATGTCCTTATTTTTAAACATGCGGAAGAGGCCCTGACCGCTCATTTCCGTCCATGCAAACGATGTAAACCAACTGGTGACCGGCTTCCTGACCAGGAATGGGTTGTCCAGATAAAAAACTATATTGATCAAAATTACACTGATAAACTTACACTGGAAATATTGGCTGATGTTTGTCATGGCAGTCCCTATCATTTGCATCGAACATTTAAGAGAATAACAGGAGTAACCCCGGTAGAGTACATTCAGCAAATAAGGGTAAATACAGCCAGAAACTATTTAATCCATTCAAAAAAAACAATTGCTGAAATTGCCTTATTGGTTGGATTACCGAATACACCATATTTTATAACATTGTTTAAAAAGAAAAACGGGCTAACACCCGTTGAATATCGGAACAAGGAGGTGGGAAAAAAGTGAGTTCAAAGAGTAAATCGACAATTTACTGGACATTAATGGAACATGAAGGATGGACTCTCAATATAGCAGCAACCCAAAAAGGGCTTTGTTTTGTAGGTTCAAAAAATCAACCGTTTGAAGAGCTATCTACTTGGGCGGAGAAACGATATCCCAGCAGCACGTTAATCCGTGATGATGAAAAATTACAGCCATATGTAGTGGAAATAACTGAGTATTTGCATGGATACCGCAAAGAATTTACCATACCAATGGATTATCATGGAACAGAATTTCAGGTCTCTGTCTGGAACGCCCTTTGTGAAATTCCCTTTGGGGAAACCAGGACCTATTCAGATATTGCGAAACATATCCAAAAACCAGCTGCAGTTAGAGCAGTCGGGACCGCAATTGGCGCTAATCCGGTGCTAATTACCGTTCCATGCCATCGGGTCATTGGAAAAAATGGTTCGCTAACCGGGTACCGTGGTGGATTGGAAATGAAAAAACATCTGCTTACTATTGAACGAGAAGGCAGGGAAAAATAAAATGAGGATCAAAGATCGAATTTTGGGGTTAAATTGGGAAAATATTCAAACTGAACTGGAGGAGAATGGTCACGCACACCTGCCTGTGATACTGGAAAAAGAAGAATGTAATGAAATAGTGAATACCTATTATCAAGAATACTATTTTCGAAGCACAATTAATATGGCCAGATACAGGTTCGGAGTTGGGGAGTATAAATATTATCTGGCCCCATTGCCGGACCAACTCCAACAACTTAGAGAAGGTTTTTACCCTGAACTTGCTAAAATAGCAAATCGCTGGAATGAACAGTTGAGGAGAGATGCTACGTATCCTCGGTCACTGGACGAATTTCTTGAACAGTGTCACCAGCAGGATCAGCTTCGCTCCACGCAATTGATATTAAAATATGAATCCGGTGGTTACAACTGCCTTCATCAGGATTTATACGGTGATGTCTTTTTTCCATTCCAAGTCGTATTTGCCTTGAATCAAAAAGAGTTAGATTATACTGGCGGAGAGTTCCTGTTAGTGGAGCAGCGCCCGAGAGCACAAAGCCGAGGACATGTTATTACCTTAGAACAAGGTGCGGGATTAATTTTTCCAACAAACAACCGACCTGTATTGGGAACAAACGGGTATTATCGAACAACCTTAAAGCATGGAGTCAGTACAATTACGTCGGGAACAAGATATACACTTGGGATTATTTTTCATGACGCAAAGTGAGCTTTCTTATAAAAATCCGAAAACGCTGTTAAACAAAGGAACGGGTTATCTTGGTGGATATACGCATTCTCTGAATCCGTATACTGGCTGTTCCTTTGCCTGTTCCTATTGCTATGTCCGGCAAATGCCGGTTTCGCTTTTTCGAAAAAAAGAGTGGGGCACATGGGTGGATATCAAGCAGGATGCTGCCAATTTACTTATTAAAGAACTAAGAAGAGAAAAGGGTAAAGGAAGGGTTACGATTTTTATGTCCTCCGCCACTGACCCCTATCAACCGATTGAGTATAAGGAAAAATTAACGAGATCCTTGCTGGAGGTCATGACCATTGAACCGCCTGATTTTTTAATGGTACAAACAAGGAGTCCGCTTGTTTGCCGAGATATAGACCTTCTGCTTCGATTAGAAGACAGGGTACGGGTCAGTATGACGATTGAAACGGATTTAGAAGAGATTCGCACACATTTTACACCTCATGCTCCACCGATCGGAGCAAGATTAAAAACGCTCGAGCAACTAAAAGATGCAGGGATTCCAACACAGGCAACGATTGCACCGGTTTTACCAAGCAGTGAAGGGTTTCCAGAAAAATTAAAATCATTAGTCAATCGGGTTTGTATCGATGATTTTTTTATGGGAGACGGCAGCGGCGGTAGACGGACGAAGCGTCTGGGGATTGAGCAGATATATGAGAATTTGGGTTTAACAGAATGGTACGGGCCAGAAGCATATCGGTTGGTGTATGAAAGGTTAAAGCCATTTTTTTCTGAAAATCAGATTTTAATCAGTCAGAAAGGTTTTGAACCATTCTGAAAATGGGACACTAAGATGTACTACATATTATGGAGGGAACCTAATGACAGATTTCTGTCCATCACTCTGGCCGGAGGAACCAACTCCTGAACTGCTAAAGGATTGCGGAGAATGCGGTCTCATACAGCATGGTACCCGAATGGTCTGGGGCGAAGGGAATCCTGATGCTCCGATTATGGTCATTCTCGATAACCCGGGAGCCCGCGAGGATCGGGAAGGAACACCCTTTGTTTGCGGGACAAGGCAAGCATTACAAGCGGCAGTCCATCAGGTTTGCTTGGACAAGGATGACTTGTATATTACGTATATTTTAAAAAGAAAACCAGTACGTGCTTATGATAAAGAACAAACCCGCAAAGTCTGTATGGGCCATTTAAAAGAACAGCTTGAAGTAAAACATCCTGCTATAATTGTGTGTTTAGGAAATGTTGCGGTTCAACCTTTTTTCCATGATCCTTTAGTAGATGTTAAAAGCTTACGGGGCAAGATGCATCGAGTTCAAGGATTTCAAACAGCCGTAGGGTACCATCCATTAGCAGTAAGACGCCGCCCAAACCTTTGGACCATGTTTGTTGAGGATTGGACTTTTATCGCTGACAAGTATCGAAGAATTGAGTTGTGAAAAATTTCGCAACTCTTTTTTCGTCTTTTCATTGGACTGTCTACTGATGGAATATTACTATAAATTAAGATTCCTTTTAAGGAGAATTTGGATGAAAACAGAAAAAGAAAAGATGCTAGATGGGGAGCTGTATAACCCAGCTGACCCGGTATTAGTAAAGGATGGCGAAAATGCACGGAGACTAATCCGTTTATTTAATCAATCACTTGAAACGGAGATCAGCAAACGCTCAGAAATATTAAAAGAACTATTTGGGTCCACAGGTGAAAATATATCTGTAGAGCCAAATGTAAGATGTGATTACGGCTTTAATCTCCATGTCGGAGAAAACTTTTATGCAAATTTCGATTGTGTATTTTTAGATGTATGTGAAATTCGAATCGGTGTTAACTGCTTCATTGCTCCGGGTGTTCATATTTACACGGCTACACATCCAATCCATCCGATAGAAAGGAATTCCGGGAAGGAATACGGAAAACCGGTATCGATTGGTGATAATGTTTGGATTGAAGGAAAATCTGTGATTAATCCTGGTGTAATCATCGGCAATAACGTGGTAATCGCATCCGGTTCGGTTGTCACAAAAAATATCCCTAACAATGTTGTTGTTGGCGGCAATCCTGCAAAAATCATTAAACAGATTGAATTATAAAAATTAAATCAATATGTGGATTAAAACATAAAATAAATTATTTACCCCGTATCTTTTTAGCCCCCTTGAAACGTTTAAAGGATAGAGAGTGCTAAAGGAGTGAACACAATGTTAAACCGAGTAAATTCGTGTCCAGTAGATAACGAGGAAGAATCTTTATGGATTGAATATTATCCAAAACTCAAGCGCTATTGTCATTTTCTTGCCCAAAACCAATGGGATGGTGATGATATTGCCCAAGAGACCATTTTGAAGGCATTAAAGAATTACACCATTAATGAAAAAATGTCTTCTGCTTTATTAAATAAAATGGCTTACAATCATTGGGTTGACCAGATTCGTAAAAGGAAAAATGAATCGATTGAGGCGGAGGTCGAGCTTAATTACGAAGAGGCAAGGAGTCAGTTAGACAATATCATGGCTACTGTCGACATCATGCTAAGGCAGTTTACTCCGAAGCAGGCAGTCATTTTTTTGCTAAAGGAAGGTTTTCAATATCAGCTCAAGGAAATTGCTGATCTTTTAAATACCACCGAAATGGCTGTGAAAGCGAATCTTCATCGGTCAAAGCAGCGTTTAGAAAAAGCGAAAGAAGAGGGATCAGCTGAAAAATATTGGGATGAAGAGGAGCGCGAGGTGCTTTCAGAGCTTTTTTACGAAGCTTTGAAGCTTCAAGATCCAACCGTTCTAATTGAAATGGTTCCTCAAATAAAAAGTGTTGTTGATTCGCCTAAACTTGTTACTTTACCTTTAAAACAAACTCACTTTCCTATAAGCGCTCTCTGCATGGCTGCTTAGCCAATTACGCTTTTAAGGAGGAGTTTATTTGAGTACGATTCCATATGTAATAGAACAATCCAACCGTGGGGAACGGTCCTATGATATTTATTCACGCTTGCTAAAGGATCGGATTATTATCATAGGTGATGAGATTAATGATCAAGTTGCTAACAGTGTAGTAGCACAATTATTATTTTTAGCAGCTGATGCTCCTGATAAAGAAATTTCTCTTTATATTAACAGTCCCGGCGGTTCGACTTCAGCTGGATTTGCGATTTTTGATACGATGCAATATATTAAACCGGATATTCGGACGATTTGCACAGGAATGGCGGCGTCGTTTGGAGCGATGCTGTTGCTCGCAGGAACAAAAGGAAAACGATATGCACTCCCAAATAGTGAGATCATGATTCATCAGCCCCTTGGGGGTGCACGCGGGCAAGCAACCGAAATCGAGATTTCCGCACGACGTATCTTGAAATTAAGGGAGCATGTGAATCAAATTATTTCGGATCGTACCGGTCAGCCGGTTGAAAAAGTAGCTAGGGATACCGACCGCGACTTTTTCATGAGCGCCGAGGAAGCAAAAGAATACGGGATTATTGATGAGATTCTTTATCCAAAATGATGATACAAAAATGCCTAGATTCTTTATTCTGGGCATTTTTTACTTTTCTATTTTTTGAAGTCAATCTCGTAATTCCGCGATACTCTTTCCACCCAAAAATGCATGTCCCGTTTTTAATTTCGTAACCGTTCGAAAGCCGTACTTTTGATACACTTTCTCCACCTTTTCATTGATCGGAAACACCCAAAGGTTTTCAAGCCCCTTTTCAGCAACCTCAACCTGAATATAGTGAATAAGTTCACCAATTAAGCCTTTGCCTCGAAATTCTTCTAATGTAGCAACACTTTCCATCCTGGCCTGATTTCCGCTTACAAAAATACAAGCAGTTGAGCAAGCCGACCCGTTATAACGGAGTAAATAATGTTCAAAATTAGGATGATTAAATTCCACCTCAAACGCTTTTTCTCTAACTGCTTTGCCACCCAATTCCTTAGTGCAGCATTCTATATGTAGTGCTTCTGCAAAATTATCATCCGTTACCAATTCAATCGTTACATTCTCATTCACTTCTTTTTCCACAATCTTTTGATCCCACATTTGAACAGGACTACTTAATTCCTCAAAGCCAAAGTGATTTAATTTTAATTGGGATATTAAATTTTGTTGGGACTCTATATTATAAATATAGAACCTTGGAATAATATTTTTAGATTGATAGAAATTGATTACTTCATCGATAATTAATTGAGGCTGCTCGCAAACTTGATCAATATGAGCATGATTTGCATCATAATAAACAGGTTGCTTTTCATTACAAAACAAGGCACCCCAAGTGGTGTCTGTACGAGTCGTAAAGGTTTCCAAATAGGCAAAATCTAACTTGATAATATCTTGTAAATTCATTTAAAAACCTCCATTTTAGAATTCCTGATAGAACTAGTTTAACATTTATATGATTTTGAACATATCCCATGATTTATTATTATTATGCAATAAGTTTGTTCAATAAAAGTTTTCTAATTGGAATAAAAACAGGTAGTTCCCAAGAGACTACCTGTGGTTTGCTGCTCATAATCATTTTTCGCGGTTACCAGGCTTGTAGGTACCATGCCCATGATGGGCCCCATATCCAGGATAGTAACCAGTATGCCCGTGATGATACCCATACCCAGGATAATAACCACCATGCCCGTGATGATATCCATACCCAGGATAATATCCGCCATGGCCATGATGATAACCTTGTCCAGGATAATAACCCCCGTGCCCATGATGATAACCTGTACCAGGATAATAGCCACCATGCCCGTGGTGATACGCAGAGCCGCCAAAATTTCGTGAATTTTGTTTTTCCAAATTTGTTTGCCTCCTTATTTCCTTTCAAATAGTGTATGTTTATAGAAATAATATGAGTGGATGCTTGACCTGCTTTTCCATGTAAAAGGAATTTTCACTTTAGGAGGGTAATGAATGATTGAAAAAATTGATTTTGAAAATAAACGTCTTGTTAAAGAATTATATGAACTCCAAAGAGCCTCCTATCTAATTGAGGCTGAGTTAATTAATTTTTATGAAATACCTCCCCTAAAAGAGTCTTTTGAGGAATTATTAGAATCGAAAGAAACCTTTTTTGGTTATTTTGAAGGAGAGGAGCTAGCAGGAGCATTATCATACGAACTCAAAGGGAATGAACTCACGATTTGTAGAATGATTGTTGATTCCATGTATTTTCGAAAGGGGATTGCTCAAAAATTATTATTATGTCTGGAGGAGGACAAAAAAGAAATTCCGATTTTTAAAGTATCGACTGGCAGAGATAATACGCCTGCTAAAAACCTTTACTTAAAAAATGGTTATCAGTTAATTCAGGACATTGAAGTTGTTCCAGGTTTGTTTATCAGTACTTTTGAAAAAAGAAAGGCAGATTGGAAATGAAAACAACCCTGCAGATTCTGCTGGGTTGTTGAGTTAAGAAACCTTATGACTTTCAATATATGTTTCAAAAGCTGGATGAAATTCTTTTTGATAATGTTGATCCGGACAGGATTTGATGACAATCCCTTTTAAAGTTTTTGATTGATGAGTTTCTAATATTTTATTGCACTTAGGGCAACGATCAATAAATAGATTTTTAAAAAGCCCCATACTTAACCTCCTAATCCATTAATTCCGATGTCTATACTATG
The DNA here is from genome assembly GCF_030938565.1 of Bacillus salipaludis. Lineage (GTDB taxonomy): Bacteria > Bacillota > Bacilli > Bacillales > Cytobacillaceae > Neobacillus > Neobacillus salipaludis_A. The sequence continues at coordinate 2,663,847 of NZ_JAVGVR010000001.1, forward strand.
AATTATACAATATTAACGCCATTTTACAATAGATATTGCTCTCTTTTATAGTATGGAAGGTAAAAAGTATTTGTGAATAAAAAATGAAGTTGGGAATGAACGAAATAGGTTTATAGTGATTTTTAGTAAAATAATTTAAAATAAGAGGCGAGGTTGCTTCTTCTTTTCTAAAACTTCGATAATTGAATTATAGAGAGCAAAAGCTTATAATTCCAATAGAAATATACTGAATGAAACGGAGTGCTATTATGAAACTACATAATTCTATTTTAGAGCTGATTGGGCATACTCCAATCGTGAAGTTAAATCATTTGGCAGACCCAAGTGGTGCTTCTGTTTACATTAAATTGGAGTCCTTTAATCCCGGAGGCAGTGTAAAAGACCGTGCTGCGTTTAACATGATTAAGGTAGCCGAAGAAGAGGGGAAAATTACTCCCGGAAAAACCGTTATTATTGAGCCAACTTCAGGAAATACCGGAATAGGCTTAGCGATGGTTTGTTCCGCTAGGAAGTACCGTTGTATCATTACGATGCCGAATAATGCAACAGAAGAGAGAATTAAAATCCTAAAAGCTTATGGTGCAGAGGTGCATTTAACTTCATCAGAACACGGCATGCGTGGAGCAATTGAAGAAGCTTACCGTATTGCTGAAGAGATCCCTGATTATTTTATTCCGATGCAATTTGAAAACAGTGCGAATTCAGATGCTCATCGGGATACAACAGCGATTGAAATCTACGAGGCATTTAAGGGGAAATTAGATGCCTTCATTTGTACGGCTGGCACAGGCGGTACCGTTACTGGTACGGGTGAAGTTCTTAAAGAAAAAATACCAAATCTAAAGATTTTTGTGGTTGAACCTGCGGGGTCACCCGTTTTATCCGGAGGACGTCCTGGCCCGCATAAAATCCCTGGGACGGGCCCTGGGTTTATACCAAAAATTTTAAATCAATCTATTTACGATAAAATTTTATTAATTGAGGATCAGGATGCCCAGAACATTGCACGTCGTCTGGCTGCTGAAGAAGGAATTTTAGTTGGTGCCTCAGGAGCAGCTTCTATCTATTATGCTTTAGAAATTGCCAAGAAACTTCCATCCGATGCAAATGTCTTAGGATTGGCACCGGATACCGGTGAACGTTACTTATCATCTGATTTATTTCCAATTTAAATAATAGGATTTAAAAAAGCTGCTTAGGTAGCTTTTTGTTTTTTTACTTAGGCTTTGTTAAAAGCTGAGGTAAAATCCGATTTTTGGAGATTAACTTTTCACTAAATAAATACTTAGAGGAAAAACTTATTTTTTCTTATATGTAAAAAAGTTTGGTACAATCAAAGTTATGATGCAAAACAGGAGAGGGTAGCCTTAGGATGGATGAGTCAAAATTGTATGCCTATTGTTTACAAGGAGATGTAATCGCAGCATATAAATATCTCCGTTCAGTTCCAGATAAAAATGCTAAATTTCTAGAACTGGAATCGAAATATTATCAACGTTTTTTTAGTGAAAATCCGAATGATCGTTTTAAATCCGAGGATCCGTGGATCCAAAAGGTTCTTTCTTTCTATTTCGAATATTTCAGGTCGGTGTTGACGCATAAAAGTGTGATTTATTCAGAAAATCGACTAAGGCTTTCACTTTCAGAATTAATTTATGGTCATCAACAAGATGAGGAATTGGATAGATTGGAGGAGCAATTATCGATCCAATTTAAAGAAAAAGGTTATGAGTTTGTCGGTGGGGTAACACCGCCATATAGGGGCCCATATATTTGGAAAACAACCGATAAAGAGAACTTTACAGTTGAACTGCCACACCATACCCAAAAAGTAACGGTTTATTTTTTGTCTGATTTTATTTTACAAAGCTGGGCCCATTATGCTACATTTGGTGAAAAATTTGCCGGCGGCTGGGCAAAACCAGATGGACTTTATTATGTAGCGGACCGTCCGGAGCATAAAAAGGAGAATCAGGATTGCAGGGAATTTCAAATCAGTTATTTGAAGCACGAGGCCCAGCATTTCAGTGATTTTTCTCGTTTCCCCCATCTTCAGGCTAAGGATTTAGAATACCGTGCAAAGCTGGTTGAATTAATTTACGAACCAAATTCATTTAAACTTATAAATAAATTTTATTATGAAAAGAAAAATGATCCGTTTCTACCGCATTCCTATTCTTCTTTGGTCATTTTGAAGAGATTATCGGAACTTGCATTTGGAGTAGAGGAGATTCCTAGTTTAGAAAAATGGGAGAAATTAAGTTCAGACCGAATTCGGGAATGGGCACTGGGTTTGTACGAGGAGAATACAGCTAAGCTTATGGAAAATGGTAATCAAATCAGGGGGATTATTTAGTAAAAGGCTGTGTTAAAGGACAATGTTGATTTTAAACAACGTTGATTGGAGCGGAAGGCACGAAGACTCCTGTGGGATTACTGGACAGGGGAGACACCCCGCAGGAGCGAAGCGACGAGGAGGCTCCCCGAACCGCCCACGAACCGCTTGTGCCTGGAGCGGAAATAAACAACCAGGTTTAACAGAGCCTAGTAAAAAAAGAGCTTGTGGATCAATTGTTTTCAGCGATCCTAGCTCTTTTTCCTTTTTTATATGATAAATAGTGCCTTTTCAGTTTTTGTTTCGAATTTCTTTAATAGTTTCTTTTCACCCAGGACAACAAGAGTATCACCAGGATTAATCGTGTCATCTGGAAATGGTGAGATGTTCATCTTTCCGTTACTTTTAATGGCGATAACACTTAATTGGTATTTTGCCCGAATATCCAATTCACGAAGGCTTTTACCTATCATAAATGAAGAGGCAACAATTTCTTCTATTTTATATTCATCGGATAGTTCAATAAAATCAAGGACATTAGGTGACAAAAGATTCTTAGCAATTCGGATGCCAGTTTCTCGTTCAGGTAAAACGACCCGATCAGCCCCGACCTGAGTAAGAACTTTTGCATGCTGATTTGTTACTGCCTTTGCTATAACTTGTTTGGCCCCTAATTCTTTTAAAATCATAACAGTTAAAATACTTGCTTGAATATCGTCTCCTATGGCTACCACAACTACATCCATGTTTCGAAGACCTAGCTCTTTTATTACCCTCTCATCTGTTGTATCTGCAACTACTGCATGTGTTGAGAAATCTGAATTTTCTTGAATCCTTTTTTCATTTTTATCAATCACTAAAACTTCAGCACCGTCTTTAAATAACTCAGCTGAAAGACTCGAACCAAAGCGGCCCATACCGATTACTGCAAACTGTTTAGTCATATGTAAGACATCTCCCGAAAAACATTATTTAAGAGTATGATAGTGTGGGTTTTTCACAAACCACCTAAAAAAATAAAAAAGCCACGGAAGAGAGAAATCTCCTCGTGGCGGTTTTTTTGCATCATGAAATAAACATGCTGCTTGCACGATTAAAATGATATCTCTTTAACACGCTTACGAGGTTAGCTGACGGATTCGGATGTAAGAGTCACCCTACTTAAAAAGACAAGCATTAGAATAGAAATATCTTTTTAAGATTCACCCCATAGAAAAGTTTTTGTAAGACTCTTCAATGATGGTTCCCCCGTTCCCAATTGGAACTCAGCGATTCAAAAAATTAAATTACGAATCATATCTTACTCCCTCTATTAGAATTTGTAAATACTCTAAAGTAAACTCATTCGTTAGGTCTTCTTTTTTGTGGATTTTTTCATATGAATGAAGTAAAAAAATATAAGTTTTAGAGAGGAGATTTATGCAAAGTTCACAAAAAACGGGTGCGAAATCATATTTGATCACCAAAACGTTAGATCCTGAGAATCAGGAAACACCGATTCAATTTATCCATAAAGATTTTGTAACTGAAAAACTGTTTTATCGGAGGAACCATTTTTCATATCCGAATTTTGTATCTTCCTTTTACTGGCTGTCTATAGGTGGACTCGTGAATTTTTCGAGAACCTTTTCGCTAGAGGAAATTCAAGCATTACCGTCCAAGACGTTAAAGTCAGTTCTTGAATGTGCAGGGAATAAAAGAGGTTTCTTTAAACCAATGGTATTTGGTGAGCAGTGGCAAAAAGGGGCGATTAGCCAAGGAATTTGGAAGGGTGTCTCATTAAGGACGATGCTTAGGTACACGGGTGTCTTAGAAGCAGCGAAGGAAGTAGTTTTTGAGGGATATGACTTTGGCGTACGAACAGACTCAAACGATCTTACTTATTTTAGTAGGAGTTTGCCGATTGAAAAAGCACTTCATCCCGATACCTTAATTGCCTATGAGTATAATGGAAAGCCGCTTCCTTTTAAGCACGGTTTTCCTCTGAGGTTAATTGTCCCGGAATGGTATGCGATGGCCTCGGTAAAATGGATTAAAAAAATCACCGTGATTGACCATGAATTTAAAGGCCCTTTTCAGGCGGTTGATTATGTTTATTACCCCAAAAAGGATTCAGATGAGGGAAAATTACCTGTGACAACAATGAAAATAAACTCAACGATTCAACAGCCAATTGATCGGCAAATTCTTAATACCGGATTTCATACTATTGCAGGGATTGCCTGGACTGGGAGAGGGGTGATCACGAAAATTGAAGTGAGTGTGGACGGGGGGATGACTTGGAGCTTCGCTAATTTGGTGCAATCGCCGGAAAAATATGCTTGGGTTCGTTGGGAATATAAATGGGAGGTGTTTGAAAAAGGGGAGTACACCATCCTTTCGAGGGCTATGGAATCAGAAGGCGGGAAGCAGCCAAAGGAAGCGGTTTGGAACCGTAAGGGGTATGGTTATAATGCAATCGATACGATTAAGGTGAAGGTGGAATAAATAACGAATTCGATGAACAGGTCCCTGATAACGTTACTTTGGATGGCAACGAAGTCCAAAAGAGCAGTGAAGCTTTCGTGAAATGTTCTTCATAAGGACGATGAAGGCCAAAAGAGCAGTGAGGCTTTCGTGAAATGTTCTTCATAAGGACGATGAAGGCCAAAAGAGCAGTGAGGCTTTCGTGAAATGTTCTTCATAAGGACAATGAAGGCCAAAAGAGCAGTGAAGCTTTCGTGAAATGTTCTTCATAAGGACGATGAAGGCCAAAAGAGCAGTGAAGCTTTCGTGAAATGTTCTTCATAAAGACGATGAAGGCCAAAAGAGCAGTGAAGCTTTCGTGAAATGTTCTTCATAAGGACGATGAAGGCCAAAAGAGCAGTGAAGCTTTCGTGAAATGTTCTTCATAAAGACGATGAAGGCCAAAAGAGCAGTGAAGCTTTCGTGGAATGTTGTTCATAAGGACGATGAAGACCAAAACGTTTTAAAAAGGAATGGAAATGTCCTTCAAAGGTCGGTAAACACATTGAACAATCAAAAAGCACACGATATCTAACTCGTGTGCTTTTTACTTTTATCCAAAAAATGTCTGAACAATTAACCAGCAGTTTAACCCTAAAATCACGATAGCAAAGATTGTTGATAAAATCGTAGTTATTCGTTTATTCGTTAGCACACCCATTAATTCCTTCTTCTGGGTGAAGTAGATGAGCGCAATAATCGGACAAGGTAGAACAATACTTAGAACCACCTGACTGATAACTAGTGTCCGGGTTGGATCAACCCCCATAGCAACGATAATAAAGGTTGGAAGCATTGTAACCAATCGTCGAATCCATAATGGAATCGTAAATCCAACAAATCCTTGCATAATGACCTGACCAGCCATCGTTCCCACCACAGAGCTTGAAACACCGGAAGCAAGTAATGAAATCAAGAATACACTTGCTGCGGCTGAACCAAGCAGCGGTGTTAAGGTATGGTAGGCCGTAGTAAGATCCGCAATATGACTGTTTCCAGTGGTGTTAAAGACGGATGCAGCCATATACATCATGGCTAAGTTGACAAACCCGGCAAGCGTCATGGCAATCATGATTTCTTTTGTACTAAACTTTTGAATTTTGATTTTTTCCATATCATTTCGTGGTACAATTCGATTTTGCGTCAGGCTGGAGTGCAAATAGATTGCATGTGGCATGACTGTTGCACCGATTACACCAACTGCCAGTATAATACTTTCTTTGTTGCCGAGCCACGGTGTGACACTATGGTAGGCAATTAGACTGAGATTCGGTTTGGAAATGACGGTTTCAACTAAATAACATAAGCCGATAAGAACAGCAAATGCGGCAATGAATTTTTCTAACGGGCGGAATCCGAATTTTTCTAACATTAGAATAAGATAGGTGACAATACCGACGATAATCGTTGCATATAGCATTGGGATACCGGCTAGTAAATTTAGTGCGAGCGTTGCACCTAAGAATTCAGCAAGGTCGGTAGCCATTGCGGCCAGTTCTGAAACCACCCACATGCCGTAGGTCATCCATTTTGGCATATGGTCCCGGCAAACCTCTGGAAGACTTCTGCCAGTAGCAATTCCTAATTTTGCTGACATATTTTGTAGCAACATAGCCATCAAGTTAGCTAAAACGATTACCCAAAGCATTTTATAACCAAAGCTCGCACCACTTTGAATATTGGTTGCGAAATTTCCTGGATCTACATAGGCGATGGAGGCAATAAATGCAGGTCCGAGAAACGGAAGCAATGCACGGATGCCTTTAACCTTTCCATTAATGGCATCTCTTGCTGCTGAGACCGTTCTGCTTTCTGCAGCCTGAGCCCTCTGAACAGTAACTGAATCTGTTTGGCTCATAAGACACCATCCTTTCTTTAAGTTTATTTTTCGTTGTACCAAGGTTTGTTCGTTCGTCAATAAAAGTTTCCCTAGTGCAAACTTTCTATATCCCTATTATATAAAATTTTGAAAAATTTGTGTACGCTTTTGCTTGAAAAAATATTCGAATTCTAAAAAAGGGCATTTAACTATTAGGATAAAGAGGAAACGAGGCATTATATACCCTAAGGTTTATGAGAGGTGGGAAGGGAAACCTAAGTAAATTGTCAAATACTTAATGAAAAGCAACAATAAAGGAGTGTTTAGTTTGAAAGTGGGAATAGATGCGGGCGGCACGTTGATTAAGATTGTGTATCAAGAAAAAAATAGAATGCATTATAAAAAGTTTCCAATTTTTGAGATGGAAACTGCTATAGCTTGGTTAAAAATTGTTGCACCGAATGTAAAAGCTGCTTTGACAGGTGGAAAAGCACATATAATTCAACAAGATTTTTTTCCAGATGAAATCATCATTCCGGAATTTCAAGCGACATGTGAGGGAGCAAAGTTACTTTTACAAGAGGAAGGGGGAAATTTGGAGGATCCCTTTCTATTAGTCAATATTGGAACTGGAACATCGTGGCATGTTGTGAAAGGGGGTGAGTATGAACGGATTCTTGGAAGCGGAATGGGGGGAGGAACCTTTACAGGGCTCGGTTCTTTGTTAACGAAAGTGGAGGATTTTCAAGAGCTGACAATGCTAGCAAATGAAGGTGACAAAGGCAAAGTGGATTTACTGGTGAGGGATATTTATGAATCGGCCGAACCACCGATTGATGGGAACCTAACCGCTGCCAATTTTGCAAAAGGGAATAAGGTGAAGCACACAGATGCAGATCAAATGGCGGCCCTTTCAAATATGATCACGGAAACAATTGTGTTATTAACGCTCCAGGCAGCGGCCATTCATCAAGTAAAGCAAGTGGTCTTTATCGGAAGCACATTGGTCGGGAACCAGTCGTTACGAAAAGGACTTGAATTTTACATGAACAGGCTAGGACTTACGGGAGTGTTTTTAAAAAAGGGTGAATACTGCGGGGCAGTCGGGGCTTACTTTTCTGTCTAAAAATGTTCGCTTGAACAAATTAACCATTAAAGCTACAGTAAAGGTGAGAACAAAAAAGTAGGTGGCAGGCTTGGAAAAAAGGTATTTTACAATTGGGATGGCGGGGCATATTGATCATGGGAAAACATCCTTGACAAAAGCCCTCACGAATGTCGATACCGACCGCTTAAAGGAAGAAAAAGAACGTCAAATCTCAATCGAACTCGGATTTGCTCCATTATATGAAGATGATGAAATACAAATATCAGTGATTGATGTTCCAGGACATGAGCGGTTTATTCGGCAAATGATTGCCGGGGTTGCAGGAATTGACCTGGTGTTACTAGTCGTGGCGGCTGATGAAGGCGTCATGCCGCAAACAAGTGAACACCTGGAAATTCTTCGTTTCCTAGGAATCCAAAACGGGATTATTGCCATTACTAAAATTGACCGTGTAGAAGAGGAATTCATTGAACTGGTCAAGGATGATATTTTAGGTGAACTTTCAGGAACTGTATTTGAAGATGCACCATTTGTTCTAGTGGACAGTCTTTCTAAAAAAGGAATTGAAGAAATAAAGGAATTAATCATTAAAACCTTAAAGGAAAAAGAAATGCGCGATGCCAAGGGGGCTTTTCGCCTGCCGATTGACCAGGTTTTTTCGGTCAAAGGCCAGGGAACGGTGGTAAGAGGTACTGTATATGAAGGGACGGTTGAAGAGGGACAGACATTAAAAATTATGCCCACAGGGCTTGATGTCAAGGCTAGGCAAATTCAGGTTCACCACCAACCGGCACAAAAAGCCTTCGCTGGACAAAGGGCCGCCATTAATATATCAGGGGTTGCAAAGGAAGAATTGGAACGAGGACATGTTCTTGTATCATCCGAACATTTTATCGTGTCAAAAACATTGGATGTTGCGATACGGGTTGTAGAAGAACTTGAGCATATTGTCAAACAGCGGATGCCTATTAAGCTTCACATTGGAACTTCAGAGGTAATGGGGAGAATTGTCTTTTTTGACCGAAATGTGCTTGATGAGAAGACGGATGAAATTCTTTGCCAGCTTAGGTTAGAAGAAGAAATTCTCACGAAACGCGGAGACCGCTTTATTCTTCGCAGGCCAAGCCCAGCGGAGACGATCGGCGGGGGCTGGGTTATTGATCCTCGAGGAGATAAATATAAATTTGGAAATCAGACGATTGAAGAGTTGGAGAAGAAAAAGGCAGGTTCCCCGAAAGAGCGAATCTTTACAGCTTTAATGGAAGCAAAAAGTCTTTCCATTACAGAATTAATTAAGCGAACTGCACTTGACGAAGTGAAGTTAACGGAGCAATTAATGGATGAAGAATTTATTTTATATAATGGTAAAGAGTTTACAATGATGACGCTCATCCATTCAATCGAAGAGGAAATCTATGACCGCTTGCAGGACTATCAGCAGCTGCACCCAATGAAATCCGGGATGAATAAAGCAGAGTTGCTTCAAACCATGCAAAAACGGATACCGAAGGCATTATTGGAGTTCGTACTAGATAACGGTATCAATAATGGAGTTTTTAAACGAAAAGATCAATTTGTTTCTATTTCTAGTTTTATTTCGCATGTGCCAAAGAACTGGAAAAAACGTTCGGAAAATATGCTTGAAGCATTGAAAAAAGATGGCTTAAAGGTTCGTAATCTAAAAGATTATTTTTCGGCTGCAGGTATTCCTGAATCGTTGGAATTGGATTTAGAGCGTTTCTTAGAAGATAAGAAATTGATTGTTTTATTAGATGAACAACTTGCTTATGCTGGGGAGGTATTCAATGCAGCAGTGGAAAAACTTCGCAGTGGTACCGGTGGAGAGTTTGAAGTTGGAAATGCAAAGGAAATTTTAGATCTTTCTCGAAAATACATGATTCCTTTTTTAGAAAAATTAGACTCAATGGGGTTTACAAACAGGGTTGAAAATAAACGTATTTGGGTGAAATGAAAAAAGCCGTAATCCACTAGGATTGCGGCTTTTACCCTGTTAGGAAAGAAATTCTCCAGGATTTAATCCAAGCTCATGGCAAATATCCGATACCATTTGCTTTTCAAACTGATCAAAATTTCCATCTGCATACCCAATGGCGATACAATAACGGGCAATCAATCTTGCAATTTCCGGTTTAGTTCTTACTTTACCTAATGCACGAAATGCCTCTGCACGGCCCATCATATGATCTTGTTCAATTTTAGATACAAATAAATTAAATTTCTGAATGACTTTTTGTGAGTCAAAAACACGTAGTTCCTCGCTTTGGTGAACAAACTCGAGCATTTTTTGTCGTTCTGATGCATCAAGATGACCATCTGCCATCGAAACTAATGCACACGCAGCAACAACTGCCTCTAAAACATCTTGACTTTTATAACGGTTGAATACCTCTTGTGCCCTTCTTTTTTGCGTATTGGCCCATTCTACATAGTCCGTCTGAGAAGGGGACCAGGAGTTTCCACAGCTGTTACAAGTAAATTTCAGCTGATTTTTCCCAATAAAGCCACCTAATAATCCGATTGGCCCAAGAATAAGCCCTCCAATTGCCGCTTTTCCCAGCCCAAAACCCTTTTGTCCTGTACGGACATTAGATGAATGGCAGCGAGGGCAAATAATATCATCGCCACCATAGGTTGAATGAGCACTTGGAGCCTGAGGATAGGTTTGCGCAGCTGGGTATCCATAGGCAGGCTGTTGATAAGCTTGATTTGATTGCTGATAAGGTGTAACAGATGACTGAATTGGCTGAAAAGATTGATTTTGTTGTTGGCCAGGAGGGCTTTGTTGATAATTCGGCTGTTGGTTAGAAGGCGGTGCCGGAGTATCATCAACAGTTACACCGAAATTTTTACAAAGTGCTGCCAATCCGCCCTGAAAGCCGCTAGCGATTGCATTGAACTTCCATTCGCCATTATGTCGATATAATTCTGCCGCCACAATCGCCGTTTCCACTGTGAAATCACGGCCAAGATTAAAGCGTAACAATTCTTCATTGGTTAGTTCATTAAAAATTCGTACATAGGAATCGGAAATTTGTCCAAAATTTTGACGTTTCACTTGAGCATCATGAATTGTAATCGTAAAAGCAATCCGGTGAATATGAAAGGGAACGTTTTTTAAATTGATCTTAATTTGCTCATCATCCTTAACCCCAGAACCAACTCGGTTATCGCCACTGTATAGAATCGATCCGTTTCCTCCAGAAGGGTTATTATAGAAAACAAAATCCAAATCATTTTGCACCATTCCGTTCTGCCCGAGCAGGAACGCGGAAGCATCTAGGTCAAAATTGGAACCCATATTACTAATATTCCAGCCTAATCCTACAACAACATTTTCAAGACCCGGGTGAGACTTGGTTAAATCTACTTTTTGACCTTTACTAAGCGAAACACCCACAACCTTCACTCCTATCCACTTGCATAATAATTTTATTATAAAACGAGATATGTAATTCTAGAAATTTCCCTGTTAATTAATACGGAAAAATAGATGATAGGTTTCATATTTTTATTAAAGATATTCCGAATAGGAAATAATAATATTGTGAATTTTCGATAAATATACTCGGAAACTAATTGTTACTGCAAAAAGGTTAAATAATATGAGAAATGGCGGAAAATTAGGATAGTAAAGATATTTTAGTAAAGTCAGATTTTTTATGAAGGATACACGGATATTTTATTGAAATATCAACTGCTGTCATTTATACTTTTAATAGCAACTAGAGAATTACGAAAATTCAGATATAGATAAAAAGGGGGATTTTTATGGTAGAAAAATTGGTAACAATTATTAATGGTTTTTTGTGGAGCCCAGTGTTAGTCATCTTTATTGTAGCGGTAGGATTATACTTTAGTTTCCGAACAAGATTCCTGCAGATTCGCCATGTTAAAGAAATGATTCGTCTATTATTATCAGGCAAAAGCTCAAATGAGGGTGTTTCTTCTTTTCAGGCATTAGCCATGTCATTATCTGGTCGTATCGGTGTAGGGAATATCGCTGGAACGGCAACAGGAATTGCGTTTGGTGGACCAGGTTCCGTTTTTTGGATGTGGGTTATTACATTTATCGGTGCAGCCTCAGCCTTTGTAGAGTCCACACTTGCTCAAATCTATAAAGAAAAGCAAGATGGAGAGTATCGAGGCGGTCCTGCGTTCTATATTGAAAAGGGACTTGGAATTAAATGGTTTGCTGTAATTTTTGCAGTTGCAACACTGCTTGCTATGGCAGTATTAATGCCAGGTATTCAGGCAAATTCAATCGCAGAAGGCGTTAAGAATGCTTTTGGTATTAACAATGCCGTTACTGGAATTGTGGTTATTGCACTTATGGGTCTGATTATTTTTGGTGGAGTCAAGCGGATTGCAAGAGTAGCAGAATTGGTTGTTCCGTTTATGGCTATTGGATATTTACTAATTGCGATTGCCATTATTGTGGTGAATTTTGATAAAATCCCAGAAGTGTTTACACTTATTTTTAAGAGTGCCTTTGGAACGGAAGAAGTGTTCGGCGGTATTCTTGGTTCTACGATCATGTGGGGCGTAAAACGCGGACTATATGCAAACGAAGCAGGTCAAGGTACTGGTGCACACCCAGCAGCTGCAGCAGAGGTATCTCACCCTGCAAAACAAGGTCTTGTACAAGCATTTTCGATTTATCTTGATGTATTCTTAGTCGTTACTTCAACAGCTTTCATGATTTTGTTTACAAATTCTTACAATACTGTAGACGGAGCAGGAAAATTCTTAGTTCAACATCTAAAAGGCGTCGAACCAGGTCCAGGATATACTCAAGCAGCGGTTGATACGATTTTACCAGGTTTCGGTTCAGGATTTATTTCCATTGCACTATTCTTCTTTGCCTTCACAACGATTTTTGCTTACTACTATATTGCAGAAACAAATCTTGCTTATCTAGTAAAAGGCAAAAACAGAAAATTAGCTATGACATTATTAAAAATAGTTCTATTGGGTTCTACGTTCTATGGAGCAGTAAAAACTGCATCTACAGCTTGGGCTATGGGGGATATTGGTCTTGGTATTATGGTATGGTTAAACCTAATTGCCATTCTTATCCTATTTAAGCCGGCTTTGCTTGCATTAAAGGATTATGAAGAGCAGCTGAAGCAAGGGAAGGATCCGGAATTTAATTCTGCTAAACTAGGAATTAAGAATGCAGATTTCTGGGCCAATGGCTATGAAAAGGCTGAAAAGAATAAAAAGCATGTAGTTTAAATTTTAAAAAATGGAAGCATCAGCCGCAATAGGCTGGTGCTTTTTCAATGTTTAGTGTACAATTTTTTGAAAATATACAAAAAGTGACCTTGTATTCGTTCTTTTTATAAGTAAAATCAAGTATAAGAGGGTTGAAGAGATGGAGAGTGCTATATAGATGTGAAAATATTAACGGTAGAAAATTTAGTGCAAAAATTTTCATTGAAGGTATTAACTGGTGAAAACCAATTACAACAAAAAATCAAGCAATCACGGTCGCATCGTCCGGGTTTGGAATTCGTTGGACATTTTGATTTTTTTCCGACTGAACGTGTTCAAATACTGGGAAGAAAAGAAGTAAATTATTTGCATAAGTTAAGCATTGAGGAACGTCAGATGCGCATTGGAAATATCGTCAAATATCATCCTCCTTGCTTTATTGTTACTGCTGGGGATGAAGGGCTGACCTATTTAAGAAAGTCTTGTATAGAAGAGGGTATCCCGTTATTATGTACAAACACACCTCGAACGACTTCTGAATTTATTACCGAACTTGACGCTTATATGGTGAAAGAATTAGCTCCGGAAATCGCCGTACACGGTGTCTGTATCAATGTGTTTGGAATGGGTATTTTACTTCGGGGAAAATCTGGTGTCGGCAAAAGTGAAATTGCTCACACATTGATCGGCAGAGGACACAAGCTGGTCGCTGATGATCTAGTTGTGTTGAAAAAGCTCAGCCCACGTACGATTCTCGGTACGCATGATGGGAAAACAAAGGAATTTCTAGCCTTACGTAGTGTCGGGCTGTTAAATGTGGTCCGCGTATACGGAATTAAAGCTTTTCAGGAGGAAACGAGGATAGCGCTTGATATTGAACTGACAAAATGGCAGAAAAATTCTCTTAATAATGAATTGGATTACGAACCTGAATTTACAGAATATATGGGAGTTCCAATTCCTCATATTGAGATACAGCTCCAACCTGGCCGTGATGTGGCGGGTTTAATTGAAGCTGCGGCAAATAACTGGCTTTTGAAGCAACAAGGATACAATGCTGCAGAAGAGTTTATGAAGCGGCTAGAAACTGATTCTAATTGGTAAAAATTCTATTTAAGGTATACTGCCATTTTTGAGTGGCAGTATTTTTTTTAGATAGATAAGTACATATTTTTAATTACTTCTGCCCTTATGTGGGTTTTTTTTAAGGAAAAGTTAAGAATTAATTTGAATAATAGGCTTATTCCAAACTATCAGTGTCCTATTGGACAATAAGAAAAGGAGTAAGTATGTATGAAAAAAGGAATTATTATCGTTCTTTGTATTCTAGTAGTAGGTTTCGTAGGATTTCAGTGGTATAACTCAAGAACAAGTGCGCAGGAAGTAACTACTCAAGTTCGGACAGCTGTTGTTCAAAAAGGTAAAATGGAAGTGAAAATCAGCGGTTCAGGTACAGTCCAGCCGGTAACATCTGAGGATATTAACTCTCCGATTAACAACAATGAAATCGATGAAGTGTTGGTATCAACTGGTGAATCGGTCAAAAAAGGGGAAGAATTGATTACTTTCACAGACGGAAGTGATCCCATTACATCACCTGCATCCGGTGAAATCACATCCCTTTCCGTCCAGGCAGGTCAGCGGGTGACGGACGGACAAGTTGTCGCTCATCTAACAAACTATAAAAATTTACAAACCGTTGTGCAAATTGACGAACTTGATATTCCGAAAGTGAAGAAAGGTCAAGAAGTCAGCATCAAAGTTAATGCATATCCGGATCAAACCTACACTGGAAAAGTAAGCTCCATTGCGGATGAAGGAACTTCGACAAATGGTGTTTCTGCGTTTGATGTAACCATTCATATTACGAAGCCAAGTAATTTAAAAGTAGGTATGAGTACGGAAGCAAGTATCCTAACTGCAAGCAAGAAAGATGCCATTTATGTTCCGATTGATGCTGTCCATACAATGAATAATCAAAAATATGTATTAGTACAGAATGGAAACACTGATACAGCTGTTTCTCAGCAAAAAGTAGTAAAAACGGGATTAGCCAATGAAGATTATGTGGAAATTACCAAAGGTATAACAGCAGGAGAAATTGTTAAATTACCGCAGCTTGTGCAAAATTCTTCTTCCACTACCGGAATGAATCGCCGTATGATGCAAGGCAGCTTTGGCGGCGGTATAGGCGGTTTTGGAAACGGAGGCGGTTTTAACCGAAATGGCGGAGGACAAGGATTTAGCGGAAGGACTGGTAATTAATGCAAAAAACGATTATCCAAATCAGTCATCTCATGAAAACTTATAAGCTTGGCGGAGAAACTGTTCATGCCCTGAATGATGTTTCCCTTGAAATTAATAAGGGAGAATTTTTAGCCATCATTGGTCCGTCTGGATCAGGAAAATCGACGTTAATGAATATGGTTGGCTGTCTCGACAGACCTGAATCTGGAACCTATCTACTGGATGGAAAAGACATTGGCAAAATGAATGATAACCAGCTTGCTATCATTCGTAATGAAAAAATAGGATTTATTTTTCAAAATTTTAACCTCTTAACGAAATTAACGGCAATTGAAAATGTTGAATTGCCTCTGCTTTATCGCGGAGTATCGGCAAAAGAGCGCAAGGATAAAGCATTGGATAGTCTTAAGAAGGTAGGATTGCTGGAAAGGTCAGGACATTTACCATCACAGCTATCAGGCGGCCAGCAGCAAAGGGTGGCGATTGCCCGGGCCCTTGCCGGAGCTCCCTCCATCCTTCTGGCAGATGAGCCGACAGGAGCATTGGATAGTAAAACAAGTAAAGAAATTATTACAGTGATGAAGGAATTAAATGAAGTTGGTCACACGATAATATTAATTACCCACGACCTTGCAGTCGCCAAACAGGCAAAAAGAATGGTCAGCATCCAGGACGGGCAGCTTTTTGAGAATGGAGGTGAGCCCCTTTGAGCATTTACCAATCTATTAAAATGGCGCTTCGCAGCATAAAAAGCAATAAACTCCGTTCTATTCTAACAATGCTGGGGATTATCATCGGTGTTTCATCCGTGATCATATTAGTCTCGATTGCACAGGGTTCTGCGAAAAATGTAACAAGCAGTATCAATCAGCTGGGGACCAATTTGTTGACCATCAATACATTTGGAACAGATTTATCGTTAACAGAGGATAAAATTGATCAATTAACCAAATTAAATGGAGTTAAAGCCATTTCCCCGGTTGTTTCGGGACGTGTTAATGTGAAAAAGGACCGGATCAATTCACAAGTTAGCTTAACTGCCACTAATGCTACCTATTCCTCTGTTCGGGATGCAAAGGTGACTCAAGGCCGCTTCATCAATGATTTGGATATTGAATATCGACAGAAAATTGCTGTCATAGGTTCAGAAACAGCTTCAACCTTTTTTGGGGTAGACAACCCAATCGGCCAATATATCCAAGTGGATGGCACTTCTTTTAAAGTGGTAGGAGTTTTAGCATCAAAAGGAAGTTCCTTAGGTCAAAGTGGAGATAATGTCATTATTGTTCCGTTAAGTACCGGTCAGCGCTTAGTGAAAAGTACGAGTATAAACCAAGTATATTTACAAGGAAAAAGCCAAGACCAGATGGATTTTGTCATGAATGAAGTGGAGCGAAAGATGGCAAGCTTGTACCCGAATAAAAGTGATTCTTACAGCGTTACCAATCAGCAAGATGTCATGGACACATTAAGCTCAGTCTCTAATACGATGACAATGATGCTTGGCGGAATTGCAAGCATTTCCTTGTTAGTAGGCGGTATTGGAATCATGAATATCATGCTTGTTTCTGTTTCAGAACGGACAAAGGAAATCGGTATCCGGAAAGCAATCGGTGCCAAACGGCGCGATGTCCTACTGCAATTTTTAATTGAAGCGGTTGTCTTAAGTTCAATGGGGGGAATCATCGGCATTCTTGCTGGAATTGGATTCGGAAAGATCATTGCCTCATTGATGAACTTAACGATTGCCTATTCGACATCGGTGATTGTTTTGTCCTTTATATTCTCGCTTTTGGTCGGTGTTGTGTTTGGTGTATTCCCAGCCAATAAGGCATCAAAATTAAGCCCGATACAGGCTCTTCGTTATGAATAAATGATGGAAAAAGAGCGATCGTATATTGCGGTCGCTTTGTTTCCTTTATAATAGGAGCTAGACTATTTTTTTTAAAAGGAGCGCAAATCATGCGTTTATTAGTTGTTGAAGATAATCTGCCATTGTTAGAGTCCATTGTTGAATTATTGTCAGATGAATTTGAAGTTGATCAGGCATCAAATGGAGACGATGCCTTGTTTTTAGCAAGGCAAAATATACATGATGCCATTGTTCTGGATGTAATGATTCCCGAAATCGATGGATTCGAAGTCCTCCAGTTGATTCGCAAGGAAGGTTTGAAGACTCCGGTTCTTTTTTTAACTGCAAGGGACTCGTTAGAGGATCGCGTAAAGGGGTTGGACAGCGGCGGTGATGATTATTTAGTAAAACCCTTCCAGGCAGCTGAGTTAAAAGCGCGAATTCGTGCTTTATTAAGGCGAAGCGGCAGTCTCACTACCGATCAAACCATCAAATATCGCGGTATTGAATTGTTGGGAAAAGAAAGAGATATTCTGGTTGAAAGGGAACCAGTTAAATTAACAACAAAGCAATATGAATTATTAGAATACCTCATTCAGAATAAAGGGGCGATTTTAACAAAAGAACAAATTTATGACCGGGTGTGGGGCTTTGATTCAGACACAACGATTGCAATTGTTGAAGTGTTTATGCACCATCTCCGCAAAAAACTGGAGCCATTCGGCTATCATTCAGATATCAAAACTATCCGCGGTGTCGGCTATATGCTGAATGAGGAGTAAAGGGGACAGCGAATGTTTCGGCAAACACATATACGGCTTACTCTGTTAAATTCTTTAGTCTTTATCATTTTAATTAGCATTCTTGGAAGTATCATTTATTTTTATACTGAGAAAAAATTATATCAGGATGTGAATCGATCCCTGTTGGAATCTGTGAATCATTTTCAGAATGAACAGTATCATCAAGATCAAGGGCTTGATGATGACAATGGGCCGAAATTTATGCACCGAGACCCGCGGATTATGACATTAATATGGGATGAAAACAATCATCTCATAACTGACCAAAACCGGGAATCCGTGTTATTTAAAGATAATGAAAAACGCATCCGACCGAAGAAATTGGATTCTTTGCAAGATGTGAATGTTGAAAATTTTTCTTATCGCTATATTTCCACAAAAATTGATGTTCCGCTTTTAGGAAAAGTAACCGTTCAAGTGATTCGAAATACCAATTCCGAAAAGGAATTATTAAACCGCCTGTTATTAATTATGATGATTGGTTGTGGAATTGGGGTTATATGTGCCGTGGGTATAGGTTATTTCTTAGCGGGAAAAGCATTGGTACCGATAAAAAATGCCTGGCAAAAACAACAGGAATTTGTCTCAGACGCTTCACATGAATTAAGAACGCCTCTTGCGGTTATCCAGGCAAAAACAGAATTGCTTTTTCGCTCTCCTCAAGCAACGATTCAGGAGAAAGTTCTCGACATTTCCACGATTTCAACGGAGTCTAGGAGACTTTCAAAGCTTGTTGGCAATTTATTAATGTTGGCTAGATCGGATTCAGATCAAATTGAGATGAAGAAGCAGAGTTTTCGGTTAGACGAGTTGTTGAAGGAAATTTATCAGCACTATGAAGAGTTTGTTTCGTATCAAGGGAAGACCATCCATTTAGATGTTCAGGAACCGGTTCAATTTCTTGCGGATAAAGAAAGGATTCATCAGTTGATTGTAATTTTGGTGGATAACGCAACGAAATATACGAACGAAGGCGGCAAAATTCGGTTATCCTGCCGGCAAAGCTATTCTTCGATTATATTGAAGGTAGAGGATAATGGAATTGGAATTCCGGAGGCAGATATCCCGAAAATCTTTGATCGTTTTTACCAAAGTGATAAGGCGCGAACATCCGTGGAAGGTACGGGATTGGGCTTGTCGATTGCAAAATGGATTATTGAAAAGCACCATGGTAAAACAAAAATACAAAGCAGTGATGGAAAAGGAACAACGATCGAAATTATTTTTCCAAGAACCCAGAAGAGTTGATTTGGGTTCTTTTTTCTTGGCTGTGTTATAGTACATTGTTGATTTTTAAAAGGACATTGCTTAGAGCGGAAATCAAAAACAAGTTAAACACAGCCTTTTCTTAAGAAAAAGTTAAGGAAGTCCCTTCATAATATTTTTATCCAACTGAACCGGGAAGGGAGATTTTTTGCGATGAAAAAAACTAGAAGAGCACATTTATGGATTGGTTTGATTGCATCCATCTTTATTTTTATGGAATCACTTACTGGTTTGTTGATGAACGAGCCATGGTTAATTGGACAAACTCAAGGTGAAGGAATTCGCGGAAATTTCCAGCCTGGAGAATTTAATCAACAATTTAGTCAAGGGTCAAATTCACAAGGATCAAGTCAGGCTTCTGGACAACCAGGGATGAATAATAATGGCCAATTCCAAGGCAGGAGAGGATTCGGAGGGAATAGGAATTTTACTCCCGGCATGTTCAAAAGAGAATCTCAAGGAATGATGGGAATAATTCGTGGACTTCATGAAGGGAGAATTGGTACAACAAACATCAAATGGCTGATTGACTTAGTAGCAATAGCATTGATGGCCCTGACAGGAACTGGAATCTATTTATCCATTAAAGTTCTTAGTGCTGAAAGAAAACGGAAAAATCGCAGCGAAGACCCTTCCGAAGTACTGTAAGATTGGTAAAAAAGCTGCCATTCAGCCGGCAGCTTTTTGTTCTTTTTTCTTCATTCTGTTCCTTTTTCCAATTCTTCTAATCACAAAAATTCCAGTAATTAATGCTAATAAATTCAATGAATCTCCAAAGTTAATCGTTAAGCTGAACTGATTATTCACTTTCACATCATTTTTGTTTTTGTGTGTGCCAGGGGAAATCTCCTTTTCATTTTTTACCACAAATCCACCTCCAAAGGAAAACAACATATACTAGAATAAATATGAAAAAAGGCTTGGTTTCATGACCAAGCCCAAAATCATTTTACAATCACGGTCCCTTTAAACATCCCCATTCCACAGCTAAAGGTGTATTCACCCGTTTTGTTCGGTGTAAAAGAGAGATTGGTTGTTCCAACTTTTAAATTGACATTGTTTATATTAAACTCAGGCATTGTGAAAGTGGATAAGCAGCTATTTTCTAACGGATTATCAACGATGAGCTCGACGGGAACTCCTTTTTTCACAGTGATGACGTTTGGAGAGTAGCCCTGTTCAGTGACCTTCATTTGAATCTTTGGTGTTTGTTCATTGGATACATCGATTTCCTCTTGCGTAATTGAGGCGCTATTTTGAGCATATGCATCATCACCTGGTAATTTTACATAGTCACTTCCATACATAAATAAAAATAATGAAACAGTAACCACGCCGGCAGAAGCAATCGCAAAAGGAGAAATTGCCTGGGTATCGAGCGAAAACTTTTTGTTTGTTTCTACCAATACAAATAAAATAACAAGACCCATGATGATGATATATAATCCTAGCAAAATAGCAAGCATGATAAATGGATTTTCAAACTGAAGCATCACTCCGAGCATTGCCCCCATTAGGCCGCTCATTAATCCGGCAAGGGCTCCATCAAGAATTGCCATTAACCCTATCGGCTGTCCAGCTAGGAATCCAATAAAGAAACCAATAATCATACTAGCACCACTTGAAAGAAACATATCACCCGAATAGAGGCCAATTAAATATCCGGATAGGAGTCCGGCCATCATCGCCACGACCATTGCAATCATCATGCCGGACATGCAGGTAATTTTCTTTTTCTCACGGTGAACCAGATAAAGACAATATACAGTCATGATGCTTAAAACAGCAGTGGTGATTATGGATAAAATATTCATATGTAATTCTCCTCATATTGAGATGGGATGAAAAATTAAACAAGATAAGTATATTATAAAGGGAATAATTGAAATGGAATTTCTTTTTTATAGGGATTTTTTGAACGTTTGATGAAAACTGAAGGACAATAAAAAAGACGCATAGGCACGTCTGGAGGCTGATCATTTATCTTTTTCTTTATCGAATGTATTTTTAAAAATCCGCTTTAATGCCTCATTTTGCATTTTTATATAGTCAAGAAGGAATTTTTTTTCTTCCTCTTCCTTATCTAAATCCTCTTGCTCCTGTTTCATGGAAATCCACTCCTTTTATTGACATTTTAACCGATTTTATCAGGCTGGGAAATCCCTTCAGAAATATATTCCAAAATAGGATTTGACAATTTGTGTCGAGAAATATATAATTTTTTCAAAAATACTAATTGAAACATTGACGGGGACTAGTAAAATGAAGTTGTCTTATCTAGAGAGGAAACCATTTGGTGGAAGGTTTCTTAAGATGGTCATTTGAACCTGCCTCTGAGTTCTGTATCGGATCCTTTTTGAAGATACACGCGGATTAATTCCGTTATCATGATGAGTGTATAAAGCATGTGCTTTATGAATTTAGGGTGGTACCGCCAAGGCCTTGGTCCCTTTTTTGGGGATTCTAGGCCTTTTTATATTTAAAAATTTAATGAGGTGTCAAAATGGCAAAAGAATTTGTAAAAGACATTACAGCCATGGACGAGGATTTCGCCCAATGGTATACCGATGTTGTCACAAAAGCGGACTTAATTGATTATTCCAGCGTACGCGGGTCGATGATTATTCGTCCGTATGGATATGCTTTATGGGATAATATTAAAAATGAGCTTGATCACAGAATCAAAGAAACAGGACATGAAAATGTGTATATGCCGCTGTTTATTCCTGAAAGTCTGCTACAAAGGGAGAAGGACCATGTGGAAGGATTTGCTCCGGAAGTGGCTGTTGTCACACATGGCGGTTCTGAAGAATTAACAGAGCGATTAGTTGTTCGTCCAACTTCAGAAGTTCTTTTTTGCGAACATTATAAAAATATTATCCATTCTTATCGTGATTTGCCAAAACTATATAACCAATGGGCAAACGTTGTACGTTGGGAAAAAACTACCCGCCCATTCTTGCGTACATTAGAGTTTTTATGGCAGGAAGGCCACACATGTCATGCGACTGATGAGGATGCACATGAAGAAACAACTAGAATGCTAAATGTGTATGCCGATATTTGTGAAAATATTTTGGCGATTCCGGTTGTAAAAGGTCAAAAGACGGAAAAAGAAAAGTTTGCCGGTGCGAAATTTACCTATACCATTGAAAGCTTAATGCATGACGGTAAAGCCTTACAATCAGGTACTTCCCACCACTTAGGAACAGGATTCGCGGAAGCTTTCGGTATTCAATATACCGACCAAGAAGGTAAGCTTCAGCATGTTCACCAAACTTCATGGGGATTCACGACTCGTATTATTGGTGCTTTAATCATGGTTCACGGTGATGACCGCGGTCTAGTGATTCCGCCAAAAGCAGCACCGACTCAAGTGATGATTGTGCCAATTGCTCAGCATAAGGAAGGCGTCCTTGATTTTGCCTATGATTTGAAGGAGTCGCTGTCTAAAGTTGCCCGCGTTGGAATTGATGCCAGTGACAAGAAGCCAGGCTGGAAGTTTAATGAATACGAAATGAAGGGTATACCAGTACGATTAGAAGTTGGACCAAAAGATATCGAAAACAAGCAAGTGGTACTGGTTAGACGCGATACTTTAGAAAAAGTTGTTGTCCCAATGGACCAATTAGAAACCAAGCTTGTTGAATTGCTCGATGATATTCAAACGAATTTATATAACAAAGCATTGACCCACCGTGAAGAAAGGACGTCTGTTGCGTTGAATTTCGATGAATTCAAGACGACGCTAGAAACAAAAGGCGGATTTATTAAGTCCATGTGGTGTGGTGATGTAGCGTGTGAGGAAAAAATTAAAGAAGAAACAAGTGCAACATCTAGATGTATGCCTTTCGAACAAGAGCAATTATCCGATACATGCGTATGCTGCGGCGGTAAAGCAGAAAAGATGGTGTATTGGGCAAAAGCTTATTAATTTTTAAGACTCTTCCATTATATTTGGGAGGGTCTTTTTTTGTGTAATAGGGGAGGGATGGAGTGAAGTGGAGTGGCAAACAAAAAAGCCGATGTGGAAAATATACTCTCGCAGGTGGCAAATAACTCAGGAAAGTGGAAAATATAAAAGGATAACTGGGAAATACACGCCTATTACTAGCTAATCATATACCAGAAGATCGCGATATTCTTGCATACTTTGATCTTTCTATAGAAGATATTCAAACTAGTGCACATTGTCCCATTACAGACTGTAATTTTATCGGTATGGAATATCGCTACGGAACCTGGTACTGTCCAAAATGTGGAACTCGGTCAAAAGATGCTCATATCCAAGCTCTCTAAGACTATTTTCTTCTCATTATACCTTCCACCACGAACTCAGAACTTCGAAACTTTTTACATATCGATTCCATAAGTATTGCAAACCATATTCTAAAGTCAATGAATTTATCTTATACCGGGAAAAACAAGGGAAGAGTCTATTATAAACCAAGTAATTAAAAAGGATTTCCCCCTCCCTTCACCGAATTAATTACCATTGAAAGGGGACATCAAAAATGAAACCAATCCTACTAGATTTTCCAGAACAAATTTGCACAGAAAGATTACGAATCAGAATGCCGCTCCCTGGAGATGGAAAACTCGTTTACGCAGCAACACAGGCATCAATTAATGAACTAAAGCCATGGATGCCATGGGCACACAAAAATCAAACCGAAGAAGATGTTGAAGTCAATATCCGTGATGCACATGCCAAATTCTTAACCCGCGAGGATTTAAGGCTTCATATTTTCGATAAAGAAACAGGTGAATTTATCGGGTCATCCGGATTACATAGAATCAATTGGACCGTACCCAAATTTGAAATTGGTTATTGGATTGATACCCGATACAGTCGAAGGGGTTATATAACGGAAGCAGTGCAAGGAATTACCGAATTTGCATTTACTAAGCTAAAGGCAAAACGGATAGAAATCCGCTGTGACACCAAGAACACAAAAAGCCGGGCAATCCCTGAAAAATTAGGTTTTACTTTAGAAGGTATTTTAAAAAATGACGCCTTATCCGGTGATGGGAAAGAACTAAGAGACACTTGCGTTTTCTCAAAAATAAGATAAAGAAAAAGAAGCATCTGCAAACAGCAGGTGCTCTTTTCCATCAAAAAATATACTTCTCCAAATAATATTTCGTAATTGCTAAATACTCTCTCGTATAAGATTTCAAAACAGCAGATGCAGGTGTTTTGGCTGCCAGACCATAAACATTTAGCTTCTGATCACGGGCCATACCAAGTGAACGGTAAACATGGAAAGTATTGGTCACGAGAATACCGGTATTGGCACTTGAAGGAATTAGCCTTTTCGAAAACTGAATTTTTTCATATGTTGTTGTCGAATGATTTTCTAAAATTATTCGTGTTTCCTTAATTCCCCTTTGCATTAATCCTTTTTTTATCGCTTTGGCTTCAGATATTTTTTCCCCTGGACCTAATCCACCAGAGGCAATAACGATCGTGTCTTTGTTTTTTATTAAATAGTTGGCTGCAGCCTCAATTCGATATTTTAACGCGAGGGAAGGAACAGTTCCTTTCACTCTTGCCCCTAGAACAATCACATAATCTGCATTCTTAGGAACGATCGTATGACTGGATTGAGTTATCTTAAGTTGTAAAATTGCTAAATAAATAACACCAGTGACAAAAATAAATACTAAAAAAATTAAAAGTTTTTTATTCATGTTTTTTATTCCATTTCAACTATTATTTGGTAAATGCACAAGACCTTTTTCCTTAAATATTACATAAAAATACCAACTTTGGGAACATAAAAGTATTAATTTTAATTTTCGGACCTCGATTTATTTTTTTATGTGTGATTTAAATCACATTATTCAAATGAATTATTTCATATAATCACATTGGGATTAGAGATAACCGTTAAAAACGTGAGGAGTGTATGAAAATGTTAGACCAAAAAACAATTGACCTTGTGAAATCCACTGTACCCGTTTTAGAAAAACATGGAGAGCAAATTACGACTCGTTTTTACCAATTAATGTTTGGAAATCATCCTGAACTCTTAAATATTTTCAATCATGCAAACCAAAAACAAGGCAGACAGCAAAGAGCACTTGCCGGTGCAGTCTATGCTGCAGCGATGTATATTGATAACCTAGAAGCGATTTTACCGGTTGTACAACAAATCGCACATAAGCACCGCAGCCTTGGTATCAAACCAGAGCATTATCCGATTGTAGGAAAACATTTATTATTAGCGATTAAAGATGTATTAGGCGATGCAGCGACGGACGAAATTATTGATGCGTGGGCAAAAGCATATGGTATCATCGCTGATGCTTTTATCAGTGTTGAAGCAGAAATGTATGATGAAGCAACTAACCAAAAAGGCGGCTGGGATGGCTTCCGTAATTTCATTATTAACCGCAAAGTAGAAGAAAGTGATGTCATTACCTCTTTCTATCTAGTACCGGAGGATCAAAAAGAAATTGCCCACTTTATCCCAGGTCAATATATTAGCATTAAACTTGAAATTGAAGGAGAAAAGTTTACCCATATTCGTCAATACAGCCTTTCAGATGCACCTGGAAAAGAATATTACCGGATCAGCGTTAAACGCGAAGCTGGTACTGCTAATCCAGATGGGAGGGTTTCTAATTATCTTCATGACGAAGTCAAAGAGGGAGATGTACTTAAAGTGAGTGCACCTGCAGGCGACTTTGTTTTAGACACGACGAAAAATACACCAATTGCCTTATTAAGCGGCGGTGTGGGAATCACGCCAATGTTAAGTATGTTAAAAACGGTTGTAGAAATGCAGCCAGAACGTAAGGTTACCTTTATTCATGCAGCTGCCAACGGAAATGTCCATGCTTTAAGAAACGAAGTTGAAGCACTTACAGCGCTTGAGCAAGTGAATTCCTTCTTCTTCTATGATTCACCAACAGAAGAGGACCGCCAAAATAATAGTTTTGATGTGGAAGGCTATGTAACCCGTGATTGGATTGAAGAAAATGTCACCTACAAGGATGCCGAATTCTATTTCTGTGGACCAGTTCCGTTTATGCAGTCCGTCTACCGCTCCCTAAAAGATCTTGGAGTAGCCGAAGAAAATATCCATTTTGAATTCTTTGGACCAAAAGGAAGCTTAGTATAATCAAAAAGGCAAACCGATTTCCTAACACGGAAGTCGGTTTTTTCTATTAAATTTCTGGGTAACGATTACTATATTGTAGATGTATGGATAAAATACCATTATAACATAAGAGAGGAGGGCACAAATTGCAGTATTTAACCAGTTTTATGAACGATTACGGCTACTTGGTTCTCTTTCTTTCATTAGTTTTGGGAATCATGGCACTGCCCATACCAATTGAGGCCCTTATGGGATACGCAGGATTTTTGGCCTATCAAGGCCAGTTGAACTGGTTAGCAAGTGTGCTCTGTGCCTCTGTTGGATGTTTATTAGGGATGATGATTGCTTATTGGATTGGGGCGAAATTAGGAATGCCGTTTTTTGAAAAATACGGCTCAAAAATTCACTTAGGACCGGAGCGGTTGAATTCAACCTCGAATTGGTTTAAAAAGTACGGTAATAAGCTGCTGATTGTAGCCTTATTTATTCCGGGGGTCAGACATATTACCGGTTACTTTTCGGGAATTACCCGGCTGCCCTTCATCATTTTTTCAACCTTTTCAGCGATTGGTTCCCTCATTTGGGTTTCTACCTTTATTTTGTTAGGAAAAATGCTAGGACCTAAATGGGAAATTTTTCATGAAATTATCAAAAAATATTTAATTATTGGAAGTATTATTATTGCGGGTCTATTAGTCCTCTTCTATCTTTTTAAAAAATTTCAGAAGGAAATTATCCTTACCCTGGTATTCATCGGAAAGAGAGCGCTTGAAATCTTTCATACACGGAGGAGGACTGAGCTATTCCTTGCCGGAATTTCCCTTGTAACCTTAGGTTTCATTATTTTAATGATTAACCTGATTCAAAACTATCTTGAGAACGACATCAATGAATTAGATACTGTCATCAATATGTTAATTTCATACATTTTTAAAAATCACTTTGATCTATTAATGCATTTCTTTTTGAAGCTTGGAACGGCAACGATGTTAGTTAGCATCATCTTTTATACACTTCTCTGGATTATTTGGAAAGGGAAGAATAAGCTGATTGAACTTTATTTTCTGTTCATTGCCGTTGCCGGCGGGGAAATATACGAAGAAATCCTTCGGAATGTTTTCCACCGGTTGTCACCGGACGAACCCTCCTTGCTGGAACGGTTTCCGTATAGTTTTCCGAGTGAACAATCTCTAATGGCCTTTGTGATTTACGGCTTTTTCTTTTTTATCATGCTGCGGCATAGTAAATACCTTCTGGTCCATACAATACTTGTTGTTCTATGGATTGTATTACTATTGTTCATGGGGATTAGCCGGATTTACTTTCATGTCCAAGACCCAAGTCAGATTGCTGCAGGCTATGTATTTGGCGGGGTCTGGCTTGGTTTGACAACCATGCTATTAGAAATTTTCCGATTGCTCACAACCATCGATTCTTCGAAAAAGAGGTCCCGGATTCGGGTTTAAAAAGGATTGACTCACTGTAATGTGATTCAGTCTTTTAACAGAATCAAAAAGTTTGATTCTCTAACAATTTATGATTAAATGAAGGTAGAAATTGCCAGAAGGGATGATAGGTTTGAATAAAAATATAATCCGTTCGATTACCCTTATTTCGATCTTGTTTTGCCTTCTCTGGCTGGTCGGTCTTGGCTGGTCTGTTGGGGAGTATTATGCCGGTAAACCGGAAAAAGTTCCGATTGCAACGGTTGCGAAAAAAGCTAAAAATTCAAAAGGTTTAACCATAGTTGCGCTTGGTGACTCGCTCACAAGAGGAACCGGGGATGAAACGGGAAAAGGCTATGTTGGTGATTTGCTAGATGAAATAAAGGGGAAAACCAAGCGGCCTGTACAGCTTACCAACCTCGGAATAAATGGACAGCAATCCGACGGGCTAAGAAAACAAGTAAAGCAAACAGAGGTGCAGCGGCAAATTCAAAAAGCAGACATCATCTTGTTGACAATAGGCGGCAACGATTTATTCCGCGGCGGACAAGGAATAATGGACTTTCAAGCCGGCAGTCTTGCAACCATAGAGAAAAAGTACCTCAATAATTTAAAATACATCTTTGGGCAGATCCGCAAAGTGAACAGTACTGCTAATGTATTTTTCATTGGTTTATATAATCCCTTCATCGAATTTGATCAAGGAAAAGAAATGTCAAAAGTGATTCGTCACTGGAATTATGACAGTGCAGAAATCAGTGCTGCCTATCCAAAAATTATTTTTGTGCCAACGTTTGATTTATTTGAATTAAAAGTGAATGATTATCTGTATTCAGATAAGTTTCATCCAAATACGAAGGGGTACCGTTTAATTGCTGAACGCGTTGCGGCCTTGCTCACCTGGTAAGGAGTGTCATGATGGGGAATATCACATTATCTGTACAGAATCTAAAAAAAGTAATCGGTAAGAGAGAAATTATCAAAGGCTTGTCCTTCGAGTTAAAAGAAGGTGAAGTATTTGGATTCTTAGGTCCAAATGGTGCAGGAAAAACAACCACAATACGCATGCTGGTGGGTTTAATTAAGCCAACTTCAGGTTCTATAAAAATTTGCGGTTATAATATAGAAAATTCCTTTCAAGAAGCGATGGGTAACCTTGGCTGTATCGTGGAAAATCCTGAATTATATCCCTATTTATCAGGATATGATAATCTGCTTCATTTTTCGAGAATGCTTGAAGGGATTGGTGAGGAAAGGATTAAAGAGGTGAGCAAGCTTGTTGGCTTAACCGATCGAATTTATGATAAGGTGAAGACCTATTCGCTTGGAATGAGGCAGCGTCTCGGAATTGCTCAAGCCCTTTTAGGAAAGCCGAAAGTGCTAATCCTGGATGAACCAACAAATGGCTTAGATCCTGCGGGAATTCGGGAAATGCGTGAATTTATACGATTTTTAGCAGTTGATGAAGGCCTTACAGTCCTTGTATCAAGCCATTTGTTAAGTGAAATTCAGCAATTATGCGACCGTGTAGCAATCATTTCAAAAGGTTCCATTATTAAGATTGATACAGTTCAGGATTTGTTAGCGAATCGTGAAAGAATGGAATGGCGTATTTATCCATTTGAAAAAGGAAAAGAGATCTTAAGTTCACTAACAACCATTGAAGAAACAGAGGACGGTGCTATTTTAACGGAATTCGATGATCAGTTGACACCGGTGTGGAACCGAAAATTGGTGGAAGCAGGGGTGTTTATTACAGAAATGAGCCGAAGAATGCCTGTACTTGAAGACTTATTCCTCGAATTAACCGGAGGTGATTCGATTGAATAAATTGATTCAAAATGAAATGATGAAATTAATCGCTAAAAAGCGGATTGTGGTCATTGCTTTAATAATAGGTGTCCTCGTTATTTTATTTACATACGCGCAGTTTAAACAAGTCCAAACTCAAAGAGAAAAATTGGGCACAAGTGATTGGCGGACTATTTTGCAGCAGCAAATTGTCGATACGACGAATCGATTAAGCAGCAGTCGAATTTCAGAAGAGTGGAAAAAACAACTGCAAATAACCCTGCAGCAGGAACAATATTATTTGGATCATGATATTAATCCATCTGCACCGGGTGCTCCAACCTTTATTAGAATGTTTTTAGAAAACTCAATTGACTTATTTATACCGCTCATGGTGATGGTGATTGCCAGTGATTTAGTTTCATCTGAGCATAGTCTCGGGTCGATAAAGCTCCTTCTGACTAGACCTGTGAAACGATGGAAAATTCTAATGAGTAAATATATTACCCTTTGCCTCGCCGTTTCATTAATTATTGCCATCACCGGAATTTTTTCCTATTTAATATCCGGTCTTGTTTTTGGCTACAAAGGATGGGGGACTCCTATCTTAACAGGATTTAATGTAAGTGAGTCGGGGCTTAACACTTCCTCCGTTAAAATACTAAAGCTTTGGCAATTTTTATTAATGGATTTTGGCTTGGTTTGGTTTGTAGCCATTGTCGTTGGAACGTTATCTTTTATGTTGTCCGTTTTAATCCGCAGTACGGCAGCGGGGATGGGAATTATGCTTGCAGCTCTTATTTCAGGTGCAATTTTAAACAACATGGTCTCATCCTGGCAGTCAGCAAAATATTTTTTTATGGTCAATTTACGGTTAACTGACTATTTAAGGGGAATGGCTCCACCGATTGAAGGGATGACATTATCCTTTTCATTGGCTGTCCTCCTCATTTGGTGGGTTGCAGCCATTTTTGTATCTTTTTTTGTTTTTATGAAAAAAGATGTGTATTAGTATAGCAATTCCCATCGATACTTTTATCCTTAGTGGAAAAGATAATAAACGTATCTTCTAAAATCTAAGGGGGTATGTGACGATGGGCTTTAAAAAAACGAAAATAGTTGTTGCTTCATTAGCCATTGCTTCATTAGCAGCTTGTTCCACTAATAAGGCAGATGTTGATAATACAGGTGTTAACAATCGAAATGTCTCAACAAATGATGTAAATAATCGCAGTGCTTTGAACAAAGATTTAACAAGAGTAAATAACCCTTTAAACGACAATCGTACATGGAATGACCGAAATGACGAAATGAACCATCCGGGGGTATTAAACCCGCGTAATGTTTCAACTGGGGATTTAACCAATCCAAATGTGTCAACCAGGGACTACGATTGGAATGATCGGAATAATGGTAATGGCTGGGACAATCGGGTTACCGAATTTGGGAAAATGATGTCAACAACTGAGATTCATGCCAATAAAAATGGGTTTATTACCATCGACCCGAATTCCTTTAGTACGGATACGCCAAGTCATCAGTTTCCACATAGTAAGCGGGTCCAACAAGGAAACTTTTGGTACTATAGTTTTGATCCCAATGCAGTAAATCCAAAAACGAATTTACCTAGTACAGGTAAAAATGGTGTAGTTACGAATCCAAATACAGGGAATCAGGGCACTGTAAATAAGACTACACCAAAAACTACAACACCTCCAGCCCAGCAGCCAACCACTCAGGCACCAGCTGGGATAAGCAATATGGCGCAACAGGTCATTGATTTAACCAATGCGGAAAGAAAGAAAAATGGGCTTCCAGCACTTTCAGCAGATTCTTTATTAAGTAAAGTTGCCCAGACTAAATCAGATGATATGGAAGCAAAACATTATTTTTCACATACAAGTCCAACCTACGGTTCACCGTTCGATATGATGCGGGACTTTGGTGTAACCTATAAATCAGCTGGTGAAAATATTGCCATGGGACAACCTACTGCAAAAGAAGTTGTCACTGCTTGGATGAATAGTGAAGGCCACCGGAAAAATATTTTAAGCCCTAACTATACGAATATTGGGGTTGGTTTTAACTCTAAGGGTAATTATTGGACACAGGAGTTTATAGGTAAATAACAAAAAGAGAGCTATTTTCTTTAAAAAGAGATAGCTCTCTTTTTTATGAATAAAATTTGATGGAATTTTAAAAATTTTGTAAAATAAGGCTATGCACCCATAATATGTTTCGGAGGGATAAAAATGGCCTTTTCATTTAAAAAAATTGATCATGTCCAGCTTGCAGCACCAAAAGGGTGTGAGGATCATGCCCGAGAATTTTTTAATGGGATTCTTGGTTTAAACGAAGTAGAAAAACCGGAAGAATTAAAGAAACGCGGCGGAGTTTGGTTTGAATTTGGCACTTTCCAGCTTCATATTGGGGTAGAAGACCCCTTTATACCAGCGAAAAAAGCCCACCCTGCATTTGTGATTGAAAATATCGAGGATTTAAAAGCACATTTAAAAAATAAAAATGTACCGTTTACGGAAGATGATAATTTGCCAGGTGCAAACAGAATCCATGTTCATGATCCGTTTGGCAACCGCCTTGAATTTATGGAATGGATGTAAACTGAGATTTGATGAACTTGCAGGAATTCTAATTTCATTCTAAAATCCCTTCTTTATGGAGGGATTTTTTTATTGAATATTATTAAAGCGAAAGGGCATCATAAATTCGTGCCATTTAAAAAATGGATGATTTTACTAATGGAGGGAGATTTATATGAAGAACAAACTTTTTGTATTGATTCTTGGGTTGTTTTTGGCCGTACCAGGTCTAGCATCAGCACACAAACATATTCCTGTTGATCATGAAGGTCATGATATTCATAAGGAAGATTGCTGTGATAAAGATAATCATCGTCACCATTTTATGCATGGAGATTGGAAGGCAAAAATGGCTGCGCGAGAAGGGAAAATTTTAGGCTGGGTGAACCAATATACCCCTGAGAAAAAAGAGGCATGGACGAAAATGTTCTCAGAGAAAAAGGTTCTGATGATGATATGGTTAAGCCCGCAAAATGCAGCAAAGCGCGAGCAGTGGAAAAAAGAGCGCATGGAAAAAATGGAGAAGTTCCGCAAGCAGTATGATGAAGGAAAGATAACCAAAGAGGAATTCCTTAAAAAAGTTCATGGCGGCAAGGACATGAGTCATTGGCAAACTTACCATGAAATAGAGGAAGCCGTTGCAGAAAAAAACAACGAAGAGGCTAAAAAGTACCTAAATCAACTATTGGAGCAATACAAAGCACATAACCAAATGTTAAAAGATTTAATGGCAAAATAGTTTTTTGCGAAACGCTCATTCTTTGTGAATGAGCGTTTTTGGTTCAAAAAAGCAGGATTGTTTTTTCAATCATCCAATTCTTCCACATTCACTAAGACATTGTCCTTATAGTAGACAATTATTTCGCTGGTTGCCTGTGCGGCCTTTTGAATGATCATAAGATTCCTGCAAAACAAAGGGATTTCAACAGATCCGCTTTGAAAAATAATATAGGTAAATTCATCCGAAAACGGTGATTCCTCATCGCGGATCATCAAAAATCTTCCTTGAAAACTAGAAAGAGTATGAATGTCTGAATTCTCTGCTTCTTCCACTTGAACAAGAAAATTTTCATTAACCTGCCTTAGAAGTTCTCTCAAAAAGAAAAGAAGAGCAATAAAACCTAAGACCATTAAGGCAACTATATACCTATCTGACAGTGTAGGAATCGAAATAGCCAACACCCAGCAAAGCACAGCAACCACAATGTGAAAATACATAATTTCCACCTTCTATTAAAAACTGAAAATTTAATTATTTATATTTTTAGAATACATTAATTTTTCAAAAACGTAAATGTATAGTTTTACGAAACAGTTAAATTTTGATTACCACTTTTAAAAACAGAAAGTAGAGGGAAGATATATAATTGAAGGCTAGATCACGAGGAGGAATAAGAATGAATCGAAAAAATTTAATGATGACTACTGTTGCACTTGGTGCTGCATATTTACTTAGAAATAAAAAATCCCGGCAAAAGCTTATGGGTCAATTCCAAACCTTTGCAGATAAATCAAGAAGATGATCCCTCAAAACATTCCCTATATTACTTAGGGGATGTTTTATTATTTAGCTACGTTAAATGTGAATGTTGATCATTAGAAAACATTGATTGGATGGGAATCAACAACCTAGTATAACAAAGCCTTTAATTAAACATGCAAAACCTACTCTAATGCCATTCTTTTAGTCCGGACATACTTTCTATGAAGGGGGAACTTATCTTGAGTTTAAACACTACATTGGAAGCAAAACAATCATGGAAAGAAGTTATCAATACAGTAAAATCACTAGATCCTAAAAAATTAGAAATTATTAAAGCGACCTTACCGGTTGTAAAAGAACATGGTGAGGCGATTACAAAGCAATTTTACAAGCGAATGTTTAAACAGCACCCTGAGCTGAAAAATATCTTTAACATGGCACATCAGATCACAGGTCATCAGCCAAAAGCATTGGCGGATGCTGTTTATGGTGCCGCCGCAAACATCGAAGATTTCAGTCAAATCATGCCGGTCCTGGAGCGAATTGGCGAAAAGCATAGAAGCTTACAAATTAAGCCAGAGCATTATCCGATTGTTGGTGAAAATTTATTGGGAGCCATCAAAGAAGTCCTTGGCGATGCAGCTACAGATGATATCATGAATGCATGGGCGGATGCCTATGGGGTTATTGCGGATGTGTTCATTCGAATGGAAGATAAGATGTATAGAACAACCGAATCGCAGCCGGGGGGCTGGGCAGGTTTCCGTGATTTCGTCGTCGACAAAAAGGTGAAAGAAAGTGAGGTAATTACTTCGTTCTATCTGAAACCGAAAGATGGCGAACAAATCGCTAAATTTATTCCCGGTCAATACCTTACTGTGAAAATGGATAAAATGAGCGGAGAACAATACACAAATTTAAGACAATATAGTTTATCGGACAGACCTGGTTTGGATTATTACCGAATAAGTGTAAAGCGTGAGGACTCAAGAAAAGAAGGAATTCCTGATGGAGTTGTCTCCAACTATTTACACAATCATGTCAACGAAGGCGATATTATCCCGATTTCCGCACCTGCTGGTGATTTTTACTTAAATATGGATTCCAGCCTGCCATTAGTCTTAATCGGCGGCGGAGTTGGTTTAACACCAATGATGTGTATGTTGAATACAACCGTGAACGAAAATCCGAATCGAACAGTTTATTATATTCATGCGGCGATTAACAGCAATATGCATGCTTTTAAGGATCATGTCAACGGCCTTGCCGCGGAACATAAAAACGTGAAATCCTTCGTCATATATGAAAAACCAACGGAAACCGATCATGAAATGAAGAATTACGATAAGGAAGGCTTTTTTACACTTGAATGGCTGCAAAGTATTTTACCTTCCAATGACGCAGATTTTTACTTTTGCGGCCCTTCGCCATTTATGAAAGTTGTCAATCAATCGTTAAAACAATGGAATGTCCCTGAAGAACAGATCCACTACGAGTTCTTCGGCTCCTTTGGAAATCTGGACGAGTATTAAAACCAACAAAAAAATGCAAGATGATCAATCATCTTGCATTTTGCCTTTTATTTTTTCAAATCAATTTGTTTGGCTTCTTTAATATCCTCTTTAAATTCTTCCTTTAAATCGTCGGCAATTCCTTCGGTTGCTCTCTTAAATTCGCGAATCGACTTCCCAAAAGCACGTCCAATTTCAGGGAGCTTATTTGGTCCAAAAATGACTAATGCAACAACTAAGATTAAGATTAATCCTGGTACTCCAATATTTGAAAACATGGTAACACTCCTTGCGAAGATGGTTAATTACTTCTATCCTCATTATAACTTTTTATCTTAGATTGTACAGTATATTAAGCAAAGGTAGCGTGAATCATAAATAATATAAAAAATCCTATACCCAGCTTCAAATGCCACTGCTTGTCGATTCGTTTATACCGTTTTAATCCCATAACCATCAGGAAAAACAAAATAATGGTCGTAACTATTCCGCTAATATAGGTAAAATCCAGTTTAAACCCTCTGATGATGGCCAAGTACCCGTGCAGGAGGACTATTGCTGTAGAGATCAAGGCAACCGGTACATGCCACTTCCGTACCCATTTAGCAAGAAACTGTAAGACCGTTTTTAATTGAATATCTCCAAGGCGAATTCCCTTTATTTTTTTCCATTTTAATAATAAAAAGACAGGATAAATGGCAATCACTGCAAAGAAACCAATTCGTGAAATCGAGCCTAATTGTTTAAAACTCTCCTTATATTGACGTGTTTCCTCCATCATTAAGGTTTGATAAGAAAGGGCAACATACAAAACTCCAATAATGATGAATATCGCTGATAGTATGAAGGAAATTAAAACAATTCTTCGTTCTTTTGGATTAGAAATATAACGTGCCAATAGCCCCGTTTTATTGATCTGTTTAATGGTTAACACCACCTCAAAATTTTGTTCTTGCTAATTATAAATGATAAGTATTAATTATTTCTTAAGATTCCCTAAATTATTAGAAAATGATTAAATTTTTTCTTTTACCAAATTAGGTATTTCAATTTTCATAGAAAAGTATAATATAAGGGTTGTAAAAAATGGATTTTTTTGGAGGATAGAAATGGAGAGATCTCTCACAGTAAATAACCTGGCAAAAAGATATGGAGCAAAAACAGCCCTTGATAATGTTTCTTTTCAAGTAAAGGAAGGCAGCTGTTTTGGGTTGCTTGGTCCAAATGGGGCAGGAAAATCAACAACGATGAAAATTATTACCGGAATTATTGATGCGGATTCAGGAGAGGTAGATGTTTTTGGACAGGATATCCGCAAATCCGCTGATCAAATTCGTCGGCTTATCGGCTATGTTCCCCAAGAAATTACCTTATACGATAAAATTTCGGCTTATAACAATCTTATCTTTTTTGGAGAAATGTATGGGGTAAAGGGAAGGCTGCTTAAGGAAAGAATTAAGGAAGTGTTAGAGCAGGTGGGGTTAAGTGAAAGGGTAAATGACCCTATTCATACGTATTCAGGAGGGATGAAACGAAGGATTAATATTGCCGCCGCAATGCTCCACAAACCAAAATTGATTATTCTTGATGAACCAACGGTCGGGATTGACCCGCAATCGCGCAATCATATTTTTGAAATTATAAAGAATCTTCGTTCCGAGGGTGTTACGATTATTTATTCCACTCACTATATGGAAGAAGTGGAGTCACTTTGCGATGATATTGCCATTATTGATCATGGTAAGGTCATTGTCCAAGGGAATCTGGATGACTTACTACGCTTATATGCAACAAAAGCGATTTACCTTGAGTTAGAAAATCAGTCACATCCGCCTGTAATCCCAGGTATCAATAAGGTTAGCGAACATAAGAAGGGCTGGCTGCTTGAAACGGATGAGGTTTTACCTTCAATGGAACATACCATTCAAGCTGTTACGGAGACAGGAACCAAGGTAAAGGCATTAGAAATGATGAAACCTTCACTCGAAAGTGTTTTCTTATCCTTAA
Source organism: Bacillus salipaludis (assembly GCF_030938565.1). Classification (GTDB taxonomy): domain Bacteria; phylum Bacillota; class Bacilli; order Bacillales; family Cytobacillaceae; genus Neobacillus; species Neobacillus salipaludis_A. The sequence goes on from NZ_JAVGVR010000001.1 coordinate 2,700,963, forward strand.
CAGGAACGACCCTCCGAGATTAACGAAGAAAAGGAGAACTTGCCAATGATCAAAAGCATTATTCGTAAAGAAATTCAAGTAGTCCTAAAGGAAAAAGGGACCTTTTTTTGGCTGTTTTTACTTCCCATCTTTTTTATAGTCATTTTTTCATCGATTTTTGGAAACACCTCAGATAAAATCACCATTTCCTTTTATGACCAAGACCACTCCGAGATGTCTCAAATGTTTTTAAAGCAATTAAGGCAAATTCCCGGTTTTGAATTAAAAAAGGATTCTTCTCTCTCATTAAAAGAACAAATTAAAGAAATAAAAGAGGGGCGGTCCACATCACTTTTGGTTATTCCAGAAGGTTACGAGAGAAATTTAAAGGCAAATAGACCTGCAGAAATCCAGTTATTCCGAGATGCAACAGCAGATTCAGCCGTTGCACCGATTAAAGCGGTACTCGAGAATATGACAACATCGTTTAGAGAAGCGAAACTCTCACAAACGCTTCAAACCTTAGGGCAAAACACTGATCAGGCAAAAATCACTTTGACACCGCCAGTCAAAGTGAAAGAAATCAAAGAAAATGCCGCTAAATTAAATATGATTACGCAAGTTGTCCCAGGATATACGGTCATGTTTGTATTTTTTATCATGATCACAATTGTTCGAAATTTCATTAAAGACAAAGAATCAGGGATGCTTTCGCGTCTAAGGAGTACACCGATGAAATCCTACCATTATTTAATAGGAATGTGGGTGCCTAATATATTGGTCGTTTTAACTCAATCCACTGTATTATTAGTGTTTGGAAAAGTGGTATATGGCTTGCATATTGGAGACCTGCTTTCAATTATCTTAATTGTTATAAGTTTGGCGATATGCGCAACCGGCTTAGGTTTACTATTGTCTGTATTTGTTCGCAGTGAAAATCAAGGCGTTGCGTTCGTGCAAATCATTACGATGGGCGGTGCTGTTGTTGGAGGTTTATGGTTTCCCTATGATTTCCTGCCAAGATTTGCACAGATTGTCGGCAAATTCACTCCTCAGTATTGGGCACAGCAGGGCATGCAAAACGTCATGATTCGCGGTGCACATTTGGGGGATATTTGGATAACCGTCCTGATCCTTTTAGCATTTGGATTAATAGGTTTAGTGATTGCTAGTTTACGGTTTAAAAAATTCTTTACAACTGCGATTAATTAAAAATGGCTATTAAAAACACGCTGAGTTTCTTTTTTCAGCGTGTTTTGTTGTTTTTATTGATTTGAAACCATTATAAGAATTACTTAATTTCAATGAACCGGAGGTTTGTCAAATAATCTCCTACTATCTAAATTTAATCCAAAGAAGGCAATATTTTCTTCTGCCAAATTATTATGCGCTAAATGAACTTTTTATCTATATAAACGCAAAAAAAATTGGCAAATCATTGTTTTTATACTTTATAAATTTAGAATTTTATAAAAAGTAAAGATTGGCATAGAACTTGCATTGTTTAGTTATTAGAAATTAAAAATTAATTGGAGGAAATTTTTTATGTGGGTTATTACTGTCCATTCACAGAATAACATTAAAATGTTTGAGTTTAATACTGAAAAAGAAGCAAGAGAAGTTTTAGCTGGGATTCAAGGTTATAAAATTCTGACTGAAGTGATTTATTTTAATGACGATTGTTTCATTGATTAGAGTTGTCTATTGAAAAGCAAAGGAAAGTACTTCTAGATGTATTACCTAAAGGCAGGAACAAAGATAGGGTAGTAAAACCCAAACCGGATAGAAGGGATAACAGATAGATGTGTTTTAAGGGGATGTGTTCATGGAAAAGTGCTGGAGTGATTGGCTTCTGGTATTTGCCGTTTATTTGGTTTGCAAAAAGTAAATAAAAATGCCAATATGACAAAATTTCAAAAGACAAAATAAGAGTCCTCAAATAGAGGGCTTTTTTATTTATGTATAATTATTGTTAAAAAGTAAAAAATAGACTTTATTTTACATTTAGGTGATTTTATGAAAAATAAAGTTTATGACGAAATGAATAAGGGTATGGAGCTAATCCATCAAGGTTTTAAAATCAGAAATGATATATGGATGGAGGAAATTCTTTTTTCATGGCGTTGGTGGCTTGGTTTAGGACTGGTTATCCTATGTTGGGGGAGCTGGTGGATTTTTCGAAAAAAGAACAGTTCTAATCGATTATTATTTGCAGGCTTTTTCATCATGGTCATTTCACTTTCATTGGATGCTATTGGAATGCAGCTTAAAGCATGGAATTACCTATATCCGATAATCCCATTAATTCCAGCCTATTTACCTTATGACTTAGCGTTGATGCCTGTGTCTGTCATGTTCTTAATCCAAGTGAAACCGCTGATGAGACCAGTCTATAAAGCCTTTTTGTTTGCCGTACTAACTTCCTTCGTTGGAGAACCCTTTTTTAAATGGATTGGTATTTATGAACCATTAACATGGAGATATCTTTATTCTGTTCCGTTTTATTTTATTATCTATTTGATAGCCCATTGGTTGAGTAATAGGTGTAATTTTGAAAAGGATATGGAATAGAAAAAACGCTTGGACTACAATTAAAGCCCAAGCGTTTTAGTTTAATTCAATGAAACAACCTTTTTATCATTGCTATCATAAAATTGTTTAATAGCCTTGTTGGTGTAAACCCAGCCTTTCCAACCGATGTGAATGGTATCCTTCATGAAATAGGGATCGTATTCATGTCCGGAGAAATCGGCAACCTGGAAACCTGCAGCCTCAATTTGTTTCTTAATTCTATGATAATAGGCGAGGCGTCCTTGTTTTGGGAAACCGGTATAATCATAATACTGCCCGTTGACGGGAACCGAGATGAATAATGGTTTTGCACCAGCTTGCTTTAATACGTCTAACACAAGCTGGAAGTCGCCATATTCCCTGGACTTTCCATAGGAAGCATGGATGTTTTTATTTTTTAAAGAAGGCATAAAACCTTTAATTTTATTATACTGTGAATTTACGATATAAAAATGATTATTCGTTGCTCGTTTTGCTCCGAATTGGTCTGCTGTATGCTCAAGCTGCTGCCATGATTTATTTTGCAGCTTATGACTGATATCCCGCTTACGGTTTATACCGCCTGCTAATGTGTAGTATAAATCCTTTTTTTCTAGTAAACTTCTATAAACAAGTGCAAACGGACGAATGAAAATAGCTTCGTTTTTTGTCCAAGGATTTTGGGAAATCTCCGCTTTGTAAAGGGTGGATAGCATTGGATCATCCTTTACGGAGGAATATGTCAATAAACGCTTGATTGCTTTTTTCTTCACTTCAGGATTAATTGTATGATTAAAAGCAAAGTCATATCCTTGCAGTGAAGAATAGTTTGGTACGAAATGTGATTCATCCGCTCCTTTAGGATTAAACCATTGAGGAGACAAGACGAACACGATTTTCTTTCCCTGGAGCTGATGTATATGCTCGGAAAAATTTAAAAAATGAATCAATGATTCAGAGCCCCCCGTCCAACAAGAAACGGGGTAAACCCATCATTGGCTACTTTAAAGTAATTGGAAGGGTGGAAGCGATCCAGCCTTGCCAGCTCTGATGAACCATAAATTGGCAGATACTTGGGATCCTCTAGCATTTTCGATTGCACATACTTCCCTTGAAACATGAAGGGATTTAATTGCGTTGCCGCCTCGCTGACACTATTCTTCGGAATCAGTTTCTCGATCCATTTATTTGGAATGATAACTAGCCCAATTAAAACAAAAAAGGCTAGGAAAAGCGGCATAAAAATGGGTTGTTTCATCTCATATCCGCCAACTGTATGGCGATATTATTAGGAGTATCCCAAGTATCACGGTCAAATTCGGTAATTGGTACGGTAATACCAAAGCGCTCTTCGACTTGAACGAGCAATTCTACTGTTCCAAATGAATCAAGTAGAGCAGAGTCAAATAAGTTGATATCCGGATTTTCTTTTACAGCATCATCCTGACAAATTTCTGCTAGTAACTCAATTACTTGTTCTCTAAATTCCATCTTAATCAAACTCCTTAATGAATATAATGTCCTGAGAAAATATAAAATCCAAAGCAAACAACATGGAAGGTTAGCAGGACACTAACAACCTGTGTAAATTTATTTTGCGGCCACCATTTATGTTTTTTATTCCATTGCTCAAACATATTGTAGCAGACCATTAACAGCGCATGATAAATTCCATACACAATGTATTGTATCTCAAGCCCATGCCAAAAACCCATGAGCAGGAATAGTAAAACATAGCCAAGATTGGAAGTAATATTTCGATTTTTAATCCATTTCTTTTTCGTCATCCAAAAAACAAACCGCATATAGACATAATCCCTAAACCAGAAAGAAAGACTCATATGCCAGCGATTCCAGAAATCCTTCATATTCCGGCTGATAAACGGCAAATTGAAGTTTTCCGGTGATTTAACACCCATAATATAGCTGACGCCAATGGCGAACGCGCTATAGCCGGCAAAATCGAAAAATAAATAAAAGCTATAGCCATACATATAATATAGCTGGCTCTCGAAATGATTGGCTGCGATAAATCTTAGATTGGCAAGAAAAAAGTGATTGATCGAATAACCAATAATGTATTTATATAAAAAACCCTGGAAGATTTTATTAATCCCGTTATACAAAAGCAGCTTATAATCTTCGCCTGTTAATTCCTGTTTTAGGTCTTTATCAAACCTGCGATAGCGATCAATCGGACCAGATGAAATCGTCGGGAAAAATAAAATAAAATAAAGCAGGCGATGGAGCGGGATATTTTGTTTAATCAGCCCGTCCCTTGTTTCCATAATCATTTGAGTTGCTTTAAAGGTTAAATAAGAAATTCCTAAAAAGGAGGCCCAATTTATCGGTGAAAAATAGGGCATGAACTTGGAAAACATTAACGGCAGGATCGAAGCGATTACTGCCAAAGTGAAAACCAAACCGCTATTCGCCTTTTTCCGATAGCGGATATAGCCTTGAATTAACAGAACTTGCCATATAGTAAAAATAATTAAAGCGATGAATCCGGTAAGCTTTGATGAAAAAATAATGGCTAAGACAAGAACGGAGACAATCATATTATAGGTATGAAATCTCTTTCCTTGCAGTCCAAGAATGACCGTTGGTGCTAAAAGAATCGCTAGGATGAAAAAGAATGAAAATGAACCATATGGTGTCATAATAATACCTTTTCACGAATTTGTTTTCGATCGACTTTTCCATTTGGTGTGATCGGTAGTTCCGCGTGATAGGAGAACTTTCTTGGTATCATATATGCAGGAAGTTCTTCAGCCAATTCTTTTTTTATTGCACCGGTCAGTTGGTATTCTTTTTCAAAGTTGTGCTCTGCTGGAATTATCAAAACGGATAAATAATCAATCTTGTCATTTTGGTAGACAGGAACAACAACTGCTGATTTCACATATTTCGATTTTGCTATATGGTATTCGATTTCCTCTAGCTCCATACGATAGCCATGCAATTTGATTTGAAAATCCATTCGCCCTTTATAAAAAAGCTGACCCTGTTTCATATAACCAGCATCACCGGTACGGTATGCTTGCACACCGTTATACATGAAAAAGGCCTTTTCTGTTTGTTCCTTTTGCCCAAGGTATCCTTTGCTGACACTTGGACCAACAATAATAATTTCACCTTTTTCATCATCTAGAATCTGCTTTTGGTTTTCATCCAATAACACAATTTGCGTATCGCCTTTTGCCTTACCGACAGGAAGGGTTTGATATTCCTGTAAAATTTCTTCGGTCACCTCAACAGAAGTTACCGCAACCGTTGCCTCTGTTGGACCATATGTGTTAAATACTTTCGCCTTCGGAAATCGCTCCTTCAGTTGCTTACAGACCGAAACAGGAAGGATCTCCCCACAGAAAAGAAATACGGATAATTCCGGTAGCAGTTCTTGATTATAGGAAGGATCCATTAGACACATTTGGGCAAATGAAGGTGTTGACGTCCACACCTGTGTGTTCGATTTTTTTAATTCCTCAAATAAAATTTTCGGTTTTGCAATCATTTCTTTTGTAATTGCCCAAATGGTCCCACCGCTTGCGAGTGCAGGGTAAAGGTCCATGACGGAAAGATCAAATGAAAAAGGTGCTTGATTTAAAAAGCGCAGCCCGCCACTGATAGGGAAGTCTTCCACCATCCAATCTACAAAGCTTTGCAGGTTATCGGCGGAAATTTGCACACCCTTCGGATTTCCCGTACTTCCTGACGTATAAATAATATAAAAAGTTTCATCTTCTCTTACCCAAGTATCCATTGTAACGGGTAAAAAAGAATGATTTTTGATTTCACTTACGTTTACAACCTGAACAGATGTATCCTCAACCAGTAGGGTATCTTTAGACACATTAATTACTAGTTTCGTTTTCGAGCTCTCGATGATTTTTGCAATCCGTTCCAACGGAATCGAAGTATCCACCGGAATATACGGATGACCGGCCCTGACACTGCCTAAAAAAGCAACAAGCATTTCTGGTTCCATATGCCCATAAATTAGAATGGGCGATAGCGGCTTAAGTTCTGTGTTTAAAATAAACGAGGCAGTTTGTTCCGCTCTCTTCCAAAGCTCACCGTAGTTGATTGTTTGGTCCTGCGAAACGAACGCTAGTGTTTCCGGCTTTGTATCCGCCATTTTTTTAATATTTGATAATAGTTTCATAGGTAGTACCCCCATTAAAAATCATTGTAAATATAGGATCCAGCACTTGCATCATTGAATCCGTACATGAAAAACAATAAGAGGAGGATGATCAGGTAGTAAATAAATCTGTTGACCCACCTCACTTTTTCACGATAGAAAAAATCTTTTAGTTTATCAATCATACTAATTACCCCGCGTTTGAATTTGTCAAATATGTGTACGTTTTATATGTGAAATGAACTTTTTTTTGAAAAAATATTAGTTTGTTTGAGATTTTTAGTGTGAATGTTTGCCCTTTCAAGGAAACAGGTGAATGCTTCCTTTGACGTTTTAATCATAATCCCCATCGTATTTTCTTGCATTAAAAATAAATGAGAGCACTATTAATTTTTTCTGACTGTATATATAAAAAACATTGAAAAACCCGGTGCAAAATTATTGCATCGGCAATTTATTTTAATTCTTTAGTACACTTTTTGCAACCACATACCGATTCTAAAAAATACTAGAAAAACGGTCATTTTGTTTCCGGTCAATTTGAAAACTTTATCACAAAAATACAAAAGCTTCGACATTTATTTGTCGAAGCCTCCGTTTCTTATTAAACCATTTCTGATTGCACATAATGGAATAACAGTTTTGCTGTTGATTCAATAGATGATTGATGTGTCCGTTCAAACGCATGGGACGAATCAATTCCAGGACCTACCAATCCATGAACAATATCATGTCCGGCGCGAATCGCAGCTGAAGCATCCGAGCCATAAAATGGGTAAATATCAAGTTTATAGGGAATTTTATTTTCTTCTGCAAGACGGACTAATTTTTTTCTTAATTCATAATGATATGGACCACTGGCATCCTTGACGCAGATGGATACCGTGTATTCATCCGTAGATTGCCCGTCACCCATTGCCCCCATATCAACAGCCAAATATTCAACTGTTTCTGGTGATATATTGGAATTGCCGCCATAGCCGATTTCTTCATTGTTAGAAATTAAGAAATGAGTTGTATGGGGCAGGGGAATGTTTTCATATTTGATTTGCTTAATTAATTGTAAAAGTATTCCGACGCTTGCTTTATCATCTAAATGCCGCGATTTAATAAAGCCGCTTGGAGTGATTTCGACCCGTGGATCAAATGAAACGAAATCCCCGACTTCAATTCCAAGGGCACGGATATCTTTTGCATTATGTACTTTTTCATCAATCCGGATTTCCATGTTTTCCTGGTTGCGCTCGAGTTTACCAGCATCTTTATAAACATGGACCGAGGTTTGATGCATCAAGATGGTCCCTGTATATTTTTTTCCACTGCTGGTTTCAATTTGACAGTATTCACCCTCAATTGAATTGTATTTAAATCCGCCAATGAGATCAATTCGCAGACGCCCGTTTCCTTTAATTTCCTTCACCATTGCCCCAAGTGTATCAACGTGGGCGGTTAACATCCGATGCCGGCTCGTATCATTCCCAGGGATGGTTGCAATCAATCCGCCTTTACGATTTCTTTTTGTTTCAACCTGTAACTCTGTGAGGAAATTTTCGACGAATGTAATAACATCATTTGTATTTCCGGACGGACTTGGGATTGATACAAGGTCCGCAATTAATTTCATGGTTTCTGCTGTATTTGCGTTTGACAAGGCGATTCTCCTTTCAAAATCATTCTTTTTTATTATACAACTAATTGAAATCTAGATGACAAAAATCGTTTTTTCGGCAATTTTTTTCAGGTTTGCGCATAGGTTAGCAGTGATTAATTCTTTTTATGGATAAAACAAAAGAAAATTGGACATAAATGGACCAATTTAATAGGTAAGGGGAAATTAAAAATTAGTGATTTACAGACTGGCGGAGGGAGAAAAATGACCAGATTAGAACTATACCATGATAAGCCGAAGCAATACTCACGAAAAGGTCCACTCTTTTTCATTCTTGCTTGTATTATTTTAACAGTAGGTTTCTTTGTCTTTCGATATTTTTATTTTAGCACGATTCGAATTGAAGCACCGTCGGAGGATTTAGGGAGGAAGGTTGTCATCCATCTTCCAAACGGTCAAAAGGTGTATACCTATGAAAATTTAATTATTGAGAAAGATGGCAAAAAATATTATAAAGGTGAGCGCAATACCATCGATTTAACAGGTGGCAAGGTGGATTATAAGAATTGGAAGTAAGTTAGTTTGAATTGATTATACGTGTGCACATGAGATTTTACCTCGGTAAAAATCTGATGTGCATTTTATATTTATTGCAGTTTTTAACACAGATTAGGGAATAATTCAAATAGATGATTGCAAAAAGTGGTGTTTTTAGGGGAGATTAAGTTGGAAATCGTATACCGTACATTAATTGTTTTATTGGCAGGATATTTGTTTTTAAGGGTGACAGGAAAAAAGGCAGTTTCCCAAATGCACACTTTCGATTTATTGTATATTTTTGTCCTAACGAATATAATTAGTACGCCCGTTGAGGATAGTAATCTAGGAAAAGCCATCATTTATGGTGTAATCACAGTCATTTTATATAAGATCTTTATCCGATTATCCATACATAATAAATTAAGATGGATTTTATATGAAAGTCCAACAGTCTTGATTCGAAACGGTGATATTGATCGAAAAGGACTTAAAAAGGTGCGTATGCCGATAAATGAATTATTGTCACACTTAAGAGTAAAAGGCTACACCGACACAAGGAATATTGCTCTTGCTGTGATGGAAGAAACAGGAAGTATTAGCGTGATTCCCAAGTCCAAATATCGACCAGTTCAACCTAATGATTTAAAGCTAACAATAAAGAAAGAATATATTCCCATTCCACTGATCATGGACGGGCAAATTATTTATCATAATTTAAAATATCTAAAACTTGAACAAGGTTGGCTAATGAACGAGGTTAAAAAATTGGGTGAAAAGGTAGAAAACATTATGCTAGCCACTTTTTTAGACAATGGAAAATTATTTATTGATAATAATGAAATTAAAAGTAATAAAAATAATCCTTATTACTACAATCCTGGGGAAGATAATTAAAAACGTAAGGGGGATTCATTTATAATGAAACAAGCCAAATTAGACACTAAAGTTCTTTCGGTTTTAGGAGATAAAATTCAATTAATTAAAACAGAAAAAGGGGCAATATATTTAGTCGGACCGATACGCCTCCCTGTTAACTTATATGGCGAAACGGTAATTTTCAAGTGGTATTGCTGGTTAAATTGTGACGAAGTAACAGAGGATTTTGAACGGATCATTGAAAAATTATCTTCAGTTAATTTAGCAGAATTTCAGCAATCAAGTGTTTTGGCTTATGGAGATTTCGAATATGCAGATGATGCGATTATTCGAATGCATTCGATTTGTCATACAGGTGATATTTTTGGAAGTAAAAGATGTGATTGTGGGTTTCAATTAAAACAATCCATGAAAATGATTGTGGAACATGGTAATGGAGCCTTATTTTATTTAGCTAACCATGAAGGACGTGGAATTGGATTATTCAGCAAGGCAATGGCCTATATCCTTCAAGAAAATGACTACGATACAGTTGAAGCTAATCAAGCTTTAGGTTTTGTGGATGATTCCAGAAATTATAGCGATTCAATACAAGTATTAAAAGCATTAAGGTCCAAGCCAGTAACGTTAATTACAAACAATCCAAAAAAACTTCAAGCATTAAAAAACGCTGGCTTAGTGGTTTCAGGCAGAGAACCTTTATGGGGGGATATTTCCGAATATAACGAGAAGTATTTGAAGACTAAAATTAATAAGTCAGGTCATTTGGAAGATGAAGGGACTTGTTGTAATGACTAGTCATGAATTTTTTATGGATTTGGCTTTGAATAATGCTCGTGCAATGAAAGGTCAGACAGATCCGAACCCTCTAGTTGGGGCTGTAATTGTAAATGAGAACAGAGTGGTAGGGATCGGTGCTCATTTAAAAGCGGGAGAGCCGCATGCTGAGATTCATGCTCTTCGTATGGCTGGTGATAAGGCTAAAGGGGGCACCATTTATGTAACACTTGAACCTTGTTCTCATTATGGAAGAACAGGGCCATGTGCAGTTGCAATTGTTGAAGCGGGCATTAATAAAGTTGTGATAGCAACTCTTGACCCGAATCCGGTTGTTTCAGGTAATGGTGTCAAAATACTAAAGGATGCCGGAATTGAAGTAATTATAGGGGTTTGTCAAGAAGAATCCCAACAAATGAATGAGGTATTTAACAAATTTATTGTGGAGAAAAAACCTTTTGTTACATTAAAGTCTGGGACTTCGCTTGACGGTAAAATTGCCACTCGTACATCCGACAGCAAATGGATTACATCTGAAGAAGCCAGAGTAGATGTCCATCAACTTAGAAATGAAAATATGGCTATTTTAGTGGGAGTTAACACAGTCATTAAAGATAATCCAGAGTTGACAACACGCATTCCGAATGGAAGGAATCCTATTAGAGTGATTATGGATTCCACATTAAAAATCCCTTTAGAATCGAAGGTAGTGAAGGATAAAAAAGCGGAAACATGGATATTCACGAGCATGAACTACGATAAGGAAAAGTGGAAATCACTGAAGTCATTAGGAATAAAGATTTTTCCAATTGCAGACTTTGTAGACCCTAAGGAAGTAGTAAAAATATTGGGCGAAAACCTTGTCTCTTCTTTATTAATTGAAGGGGGAGGTTCGATTAATGCATCATTCCTAGAAAATAAATTAATTGATAAGGTAATTTTATATTTTGCTCCCAAATTAGTTGGCGGAGGGCAGGCACCTACCTTTCTAGAAGGAGAGGGGATAGATAAAATGAGAGATGCTGTCGAGCTAAAGGACACCTCTTTTATAAAAATTGGCAAAGATTTTAAATTCGTAGGATACCCGATTTACAAATGAGGGATTTTTAAATGAAAATTGGTTTTGATATTGACGATACATTAATCGATCTAAGGGGCCATGCCTTTCATCTTTATAATAAAAAGTTGAATCAAAATGTTCCACTCAATGTGTTCCATGGATTAAATAGAGTGGAAATTCATGAACCGTTTGGATTAACGGATGAACAAGGGAAAAAACTATGGAACGATTCATTAGAGGAAATTTATTACACCGAATGTCCTCCATTCCCACAGGCGGTGGAAACATTACAAGAGTTAGAAAAGCAAGGACATGAAATATACTATATTACTTCAAGACCAAAAGAACATGGAGAACGTACAAGGGAATGGTTAAAGGGAAGAGGATTTCCTGTTCAAAATGATCGGTTTTTCTACGGGATGCAAGACAATGAAAAAGTTGAAATCATTAAAGGATTAAAACTTGATTATTATTTTGATGATAAACCAGAGGTTTTAAATACACTTTTGAACGAAACATTAAGGGTTTATATAAAAGATCAATCCTATAATCGACATTTGAAGCTTCCAAGAATCGTTAATTGGACAGAACTTCAGGAGATTGTTTTCAAGTCAATTTAACGGTCAAAAGGGAACTGGACACCGTTCCCTTTTGACCGTTCCTTATTTAAACCAGCCCTTTTTCTTAAACCAGAGATACATCCCCAAACTAATTAACGCCATAAGAAAAAGTGCGGCAAAGTACCCGTATTTCCAGGTTAATTCCGGCATATAATGAAAATTCATTCCATAGAGTCCAGCAATGAAGGTTATCGGCATAAAAATCGTAGTGATAACTGTTAAAACTTTCATCACATGGTTCGTTTGGTGTGAGTTGATCGAAATATAGCTATCACGAATATCGGTCGTCAGCTCACGGTTTGCTTCAATCATCTCCGACAGTTTTAGTAAATGATCATAAATATCAGAAAAATAAGCAATCCTGCCTTGAATACTTGTCAACCGCTGTGAATTAATAATTCGATACAGCAAATCACGCATCGGGGTAATCGTATGCCGTAGTGAGAGAAGGTCATGTCTGGCATCAAATAGATCCTCCAGCAAAGCCTCCATTGAACGTCCCTTTGAATTTTCATCTATTTCGTTTAATGTATCTTCGATTTGATAGACCAAGGGAAAATAATTATCAACCATTTTATCGAGTACATTATAAAGCACATGGGAAGGATCCCATTTTTTTACGGCCTTTCCTAAGCTGAATCGATTCCAAACCTCATCTATTTCTGAGCAGGATCTATGATGAAATGTAATAATATAATGTTTACTGAGAAAAAAATCCACTTCTTCTCTAGTAATCGTCTGGGGATTCAGTGACTGTGTGACAAAAAAGGCATAGTCATCATAATAGTCGAGCTTTGGTCGCTGTAATGTATGAATACAATCCTCAATCGCCAATGGGTGAAAGTCCAGGGGTTCCCGCAGCATATCCGTTTCCTCCTCGCTTGGCTCTTGAAAATCAATCCAATACCAGCGAAACTCTCCCTTCACCAGCTTTGAAACCTCTACGTTCTTGACTAATTCATAATTCTGGTTTATTGCAAGCGTTCTAATCATAGTAACTCCTTATCACATTCAAATTCCTAAAACTAACTATAAACGAATTTGAAGAAAAAAACAGGAAATCATTCTTTTATCGTAACAAACTACTCTAGGTCCATTTTTATATCTTGGCAAAGTAATGGAAACTCATCCCAATTATTCATACTGGTCGATAAATGGGATTTCGGAATAAAATCCCATTTTCAAGGAAAGTTAAAAGGAAAGAAGTGGAACGCGGGGGAATAAAATGACGTTTAATCGAATCGAAACGATTAAAGAATCATTAAGAAGCAAAATTCAGCAGGCAGAAGATGTGGTTTTTAAAGAACTTCATACTAAGGATAAATACATTGAAACTTTTTATATTAAATCGATTAGTGATAAAAATATCCTTCAGAACAATTTGATAAAACCATTTTTTGAAATACTTACTCCTGATAGTTTTTTAGCGTATCTTCAATCACAGCCAAAGATAAAGGCGTTTGAAAATGAGCAAAAAACACTTGATGAGTTAATCAGGGGAGTGACAGTTCTTTTCTATCAGGATGCCATTTTCATGCTCGATAGCAAGGTGGATCGGAATAGTTCTGTATTAGATACAACCGTTGAGACCACTATTCAAGGACCACAATCAGGTTTTAGTGAAAGCTTGCCAACAAACTTGGGACTAATTCGTCAGCGATATCCCGAAACTACTTTAACAATTGAGACAACTGAAGTGGGGAAAATCTCCAAAACTAAGGTAATGATTCTGCATGATAAAAAATTCGCTGACCCAGATGTATTAAATCGTATTAAGCAATTTCTCACATCTGTAGACATTAACATGTTTCAAACGGGCGAACAGCTTTTGGATGCGATCAAAAAAAGTAATCGTTCACTTATACCTGTTATGCTCGTTACGGTTTTAAAGCCCTAACAAGTGACCAATTAAGCTGGGACTCTATGTTCGAGGTTGGAACTCATCTGTTTGAATTTCCAAATTTAAAAGCACTTGCGGCAGCAACGTATGTTTTTTCCGGGTATACAAATCTGATGATTTTTAATCGTGTGATTAAAGGGAAATTGAAAATCTGGAATTTTATTGCCGTCTTTTTTCTAGGCCTTTTTAACCTTTTTACTACATTCTTAATTCCCATCGGGTTTCAAGGGTCTGATGGGGCGAATGAATTTCTATATCCGTGGATTTCAACTGCGGATTGCCTGCGGTTGGTATACAGCCCAATTGAACGGGTAATCTTTCTGTTTTTAATGTTTTATATGAGTATTACCCTTGTAAGCATATCGGTTCACTGGCATGCGTCCTTTGAATTATTAAAGGGAACTTTCAAGAATAAAGGAAGCAAGAAAAAGGAATGGATTGTGCTTTCGATATTTATTGTTTGTGCCGTTGCTGGGGTGCAGTATTTAAATACGGTTCTATTAAATAAGTTTACTGTTTACTGGCTGCAAATTCGCTTTTGTTTTGAAGTTGTAACAATCGTCATTTTCTTCTTATGGGCAAGGAGGAAAACAGCTTGAAGAGTTCTTTAAAAAAGATCCAAATAGTGATTATTTTCATCGTCGTCTTGCTTCTTTGCGGAGGTGGTTTTAAAGATATTGATAAACGATTTTTTGTTGTCAGCATTGGTGTTGATCTTGCGAAAAACAGTTCAAAAAAATACCTTGTCAGCCTTAAATTTGCGATTCCTGCTATAAGTAAAGATTCACCAAGTGAATATGTGATTGTTACTGAAGAAGCAAATTCTATGGGGGAGGCTGTACGAATTATTAAAACAAAGGTGGATCGAGAGATTGATTTCAGCCATGCAAAGCTGGTTGTATATGGAGAAAAGGTACTAAAACAAAGAGGGAATAAAGGTATTCATTATTGGCTTACCAGAAGAAGGGATATTCAGGAAATTGCATGGGCTGCAATCGGGAAACCAACTGCGGAGGCCGTTTTAAAGGTAAGACCTAAATCAGAAACGATTCCTTCTAATTCTTTATTTTTGTCTCTTGGAAAAGACGGATCGGAAACTCCCTACATAATCTCACAATTTATTTTTGAAATGAAAAGAAAATTAATTGAAAAAGGAGTGGACCCATTTCTTCCCATCATTGAGGCTAAAAAAGAAATTTTTGAAATCAATAAAGTTGGGCTCATGGATAAATCTCATATTAAACTAATGTTAACTCCCGAAGATTCTATTAACACGTTTGATGGGTAGAAAACAGATTTCACAAATGACCTTTTTTAATTACATTACAGGTATCTCGATTGGTGCGGTGGCCGGTTCTATGACCATTGATTCAAGTATTAAAGTTTCAACAGGAATTGTCAGCCTTTTAACTTGGACCGGGTTAACGGTATTGGTAGGTATTGTTGATCTAAAGTTTAGAAAGTTTCGAAAGATAGTTGAAGGGGAACCGATCATTCTCATAAAACAAGGGAAGGTATTAGAAAAGGCTTTAAAAAAATCGAGCTTGGATATAAATCAGTTACAGATGCTTCTTCGTAAAAAAGATGTATTTTCTTTTCAAGATGTTGATTATGCCATTTTCGAAACAAGTGGGGAATTATCGGTAATGCTTAAGGAAGCGAAACAGCCATTGAAGCAGGAACAACTGCCATTTCAGGTCAAACAACAACAACAAGCACCGATACCAATGCAGATAATTACAGATGGCAAGGTAATTGAAGAGAATTTACAGCAATTAAATATAGACAGAAATTGGGTAGATGAGCAATTAACACGAGCCGGAACAATTCTTTCTGAAGTCTTTTATGCGGAATTACAAAAGGACGGTTCCTTATATATTGATAAACGAAATGATCAATTCCTTCATTAAAAAAGGCATCCTTGCTCAGAGGATGCCCCGATTTCCCTTTAAACGGTTATTGGTGCTTGATTTCTAAGTGCCTGTGGAATGTAAACACAGTAAGGCTCACTCTCCATATAGTCCCCTGTTACGGCATAGGTTCTCGAGCGGGAACCGCCGCAAACCTTGTTATATTCACATACACCACATTTCCCTTGATAGTTGTCCGGCTGCCTTAGTTCTTTAAATATTTTTGAATCACGGTAAATATCCGCAAGAGGCGTCTTGCGAACATTCCCACCGACAATTGGCAGCAATCCGCTCGGCATGACATCCCCAATATGGGAAACGAAAAGAAAGCCATTACCATCATTCACCCCTTTAGGAGCTCGTTTCAGGCCGTCGTGCATCGAAGCAAAGTCGGTGGTTATCGAATTTTCGTAACAAATTTCGCCGTTTGTAATGAGGTGCTCACGTGCTTTTTGCTGAAGTACGACACGTCGGTAGTGCTGGGCAGCAGTTGTTTTAATATCATACGGTGCCGTTTTGCTTAACTCATATAGCCAACGGAAAACTTTTTCGTGCTCTGCGGGAGTAATGCAAGCATCTAACTGGCCCCTGCCGGTTGGAACGAGTAAGAAAATATACCACATCACTGCTTTTAATTCTCCGACAAGCTTGGCCATTTTTTCTAATGAATCATAATTGTAACGGGAAATGACCGTATTAATTTGAAGCGGCATGTTAAGTTCATTTAAGTAGTTTATTTTTTCAAACGTTAATTGAAAGGATCCTGGTGTTCCGCGGAAATGATCATGAATTTCGGGTGTCGGGCCATCCAAACTAAAGCCCCAGCGGGAAAGACCGACCGCTTTTGCTCGCTCCATGCGTTCCTTTGTAACGTTTGCAGTGGCGCTGGGAGTCATTGAGACACGCATCCCTTTTTTAACTGCATAATCAGCAAACTCAAAAAGATCCTCACGCATCATACAATCCCCGCCAGTAAATACAAGCATTGGGTTATCCAGTTCAAAGATTTGATCAATCAGGTTAAGGCCTTCCTCATGGGTCAGCTCCCTGGTGTCTGGTGTCAGTTGGGCATCTGCCCGGCAATGGACACATTTAAGTTGGCATGCCCGTGTTACCTCCCAAATCACAATAAACGGATTTTGATTGTAATCAATGATTTTACCTAAACCATAAGGATGGCCATTACTTGATGGATGTCCTTTCTCAAAACCATGCATCTTTATCACCAAAATTCTATGTATTTTGTAAGAATTATCTCTCAAGTTTTATTATAAATTTGTCTTTCAGTTGTGAATGGATGGTTTGTTACAATATTTCTAAATCCTTTTTACAGATATTTGTCTATTCTCCCTTTTAAACTATTAAAAATATATTACAAGAATGTTACAATCCATTGGGGTTCTATGAAGAAAACAGCCCTGAATCCAATTATGATAAAGGTTGGAATTGGTTCTAATGATTGTTACATTAAGTGCTTTCTCTACCAATATAGGAATAGATAGCCAATCCCTCCAAATTTTACGGCTATTTCCAACATTACATCTTCTATTATGATGGTAGTAACAATAAATAAAGAGGAGTGCCACCATGAAAAAACAACTTTTAACAGCTTTTGCTGCTGCCGGATTATTATTTACAGCATTTGGAGGTTCGGCTAGTGCAGAAGAAAATGTATACACTGTTAAATCTGGCGACACACTTTGGAAGATTTCGCAAGCTAACAATGTAACGGTTAGTAATCTAATAACCTTGAACCACCTTTCTACTAATACTATCTATGTAAATCAGAAGCTATTACTTTCAGCTCAAATAGAGACTACTGCTGTCACTAATTCTACCTATACGGTAAAATCTGGAGATACGCTTTGGAAAATTGCTACCGCTTTCAATACAACGGTTGCAGCATTGAAAAGTTTGAATGGGTTAACTTCTGATACCATTTATGTGGGACAAACTTTAAAGGTAAAGGGAACGACTGCTATGGCTCCTTCGGTAGAAACGAGGGCACAGTCCGTAATGACTGAGGCAAAAAAATATATTGGAACTCCATATTTATGGGGGGGAAGTACTCCAACCGGTTTTGATTGCAGCGGATTTAGTAGCTATGTATTTAATAAAGTTGGGATAACGATCCCAAGAACTGCTGCGACACAATGGTCTGGATTAAAAACAATCAGCGCCCCGCAGCCAGGTGATTTAGTATTTTTTGAAACGTATGCACCAGGCCCTACTCATGTTGGAATCTATTTGGGCAACAACCAATTTATCAGTGCAACCTCATCATCTGGGGTTACGGTTAGTGATATGAATAATACCTATTGGAAGCCTAGATATTTAGGTGCAAAAACAGCATTTTGATAGAAAACGAGGAAGGTCTTTTATCGAACGATAAAAGGCCGTTTTATGCATTTGAAAAGTCTTAATGTTAGAAGAAGGATTCTTCTATTAAAATAATGAATATGTAGTATAGCTAAGAATAAAAATTTTAACCGAGGAGAAATAGATGCTAAAAAGACTAGTCAGTATTAGTGTATTAATTTTGATTATTGTACTCGGCTACTTGCAGAAAGATGACCTTGTCCACTTGATAAAGCAAGGCGGGACAGTTTCGATTTTTATCAGTATGCTTTTAGTAGCAATTTGTGTCTTTTTCCCGCTGATTCCATTTCCTGTGTTAGCCGGAATGATTGGGGCAATATTTGGGACAGCCCAAGGTATGTTTATCTCTTTAATAGGAGCCATGGCTGGAACAATAGTTTTCTTTTTTATCACCAGATATGGATTTAGGGATTATGCCCAGGAAAAGCTCTTGAAATATCCTAAGTTTCAGGAATATGAGAAATTTCTCAATCGCAATTCCTTTCTTGCCATTTTAGCCTGCCGATTAGTTCCAATTATTCCAGCACCGGTTGTAAATATTATTTGTGGTCTTAGTAAAGTAAATTGGCTCATATTCTTTACCGCTTCAACCATCGGTAAGATCCCGAATATATTGTTGTTATCGTTTGTTGGTGCAACGCTAAGCAGCAATAAGCTCTTATCCTTTGGTTTATATGGCTTTTATATATTAGTTATCTTTCTGATTAACTTTGTTATTGTCTACCGCAAGAAAGCTAAGACACTTAAATAACGCTTTTAATCGATATCTCGTTATTTTTTCCTTCTAAGGTGACGATTTTTTTGAAGTAGCTTTTTAAAATAAGCCACCTGGCCGGGTAAGAGTAAATAAAATCCTCCATCACTTCTGGGGAATAGAAGACCAAACAATCCAATTGGGCTTTGTTCTTTTTCAAATCATAAAGCAGTGCATGAGGAATCGAATAATGTTGATAGATTTGGTTAGGATTTAATTTTACAATTTGAATGCTTTTGCTTTGAATATGATTTAAAATGCTTTGTTCTTGGAGGGTAAAGCTTTCTTCCTTCGATAAATTATTTATTTTTATTTGTTCATTTATAAAATAAATGCCTTTCATTTATGACCACCCCATTTTATTACTTGATTGGTATTGTTATTGACAGGGAACGGGGTTCGTATACCCATAAATGAAATGGTTTTTCTGAAAGGTGATAAACATGTCAATTTGGAAAAAAGATGGTTTTTTTATTTGTACGGAAAAACAATACCTTGATGTCTCAGTGGTTCATCATTTTTTAAGTGAGGAATCCTATTGGGTACCAGGAATTAAACTTGAAGTTGTAAAAAAATCAATCGAGAATTCATCGATTTGTTTTGGGGTATACGAGGGAAATCCAGCCCAAGGAAATGCTAAACAGATCGGCTTTGCCCGTGCAGTCAGTGATTTTTGTAGGTTTGGCTGGATCATGGATGTTTTCATTCTTGATGAATTTCGCGGTAGAGAGTTATCCAAATGGCTGATGGAAATCATTACGGAACAGTCTGATTTAAAGGACGCTGCGAAATTAATGTTGGCTACTAATGATGCCCACGGACTGTATGCACAATATGGGTTTAAGACGATTGAAAATCGGGATCTTTATATGGAACGAAAGTTATAGTTTGTTGGGCAAAAAAATGACCCGGCAAATGCCTGCCGGGCTTGACAATACAAATCTATATTAAAAGGGGAGCGGTGTAGGTTCGTCCTGAACCTGTTTTTATCTTAACGAAAATTTATGAACAAACTATGAAGGAAACTTTAATAGTTTTGGAAATGTAAGTTTTAAATTAAAGGTGGAGAATATTATGAAAGATTACCATTGCTGTGCCACATGCCAGCATTTTAAGGCAGAGAAAAAAGAAAAAAACATGCACTATTACTGCAGCCGGCTACGCTACGAAACCAAAACCCACTACAAATTCAACTGCTGGACCCCAAAAGAACATATCAAAAAACTATTGCGGTGACATAATGCGGTGACAGGCACCGTTCGTGGACAAAACGGGTTTATTGTCCGTTTGAGGCGGACAATAAGCAAGGTAATAATTGATAGTGCTTTTTGGGTCTGAAAAATTGGCAGCACGGGAACTAACACGGGTCTCGATGCCCACCAAATGGCAGAAAATCACCTGCATGGGAACTGACAAAAACACTAAACGAACAAGCCTGCACCCTACCCAAGCCCTACATTAACTCTCTTCTTCTTAACACCGGTAAACCACAAACTCATCATGAAACTAACCACACCAATTCCAATCAACACGCCCCCAAGTATTTCCATGTTCTCCGACGAAACCTCGGACCCAAAAATTAATCCCAGAACTATTGAAGATAAAATCGAGCCCAAATATCGGCAGGTTTGAAATAAACCTGAAGTGGTCCCAAGCATTTCTTTCGGACTTTCTTTCAACATCGCCACTTGCAAAACAACATTTCCAATCCCATAACTCAAACCCATTATTGCCAAAATCAACCCAATTTGCCACCAATTGGCTGCCTTGATAAAGAAAAGAGACAAAATAATAGCACCTAAAACAGATAGCAGCGCACCAAATATAATCGGCTGCTTAACCCCCGACTTATCAATCCATTTACCGGTGATGGGTGAAATAATAATACTCATCCCAGACATAAACAGCATAAACAAACCGCTTTTTTCCACACCAAAATGCATGGCATCCTGGAAATAAAGGGGGAGACCGAAAAATAAACAATAAAAAAAGATATTTAACACGATAAACTGCAGATAAACCCATGAAAGCTGGCGATGTGTTTTAAAAATCCGTACATCAATAAATGGCACCTTCACATGTAACTCCCGCCAAACAAATAATAAGAAAAATATTAACCCTGCGACTCCGGATAGATAATGAATTTTTGATTCAAATGATAACAAAAACCATAAAAGGAAGACCATTCCGCCCGCAAAAAAAGCGATCCCTAATAAATCAAGATGAGAAAGAAACTCTTTCATACTTTCTCTCTCTCGTGGAGGATCCTTTGGGAACATATACCATCCTAGTAGCAAACTAATAAGGAGGAAGGGGACATTTACCCAAAAAATCGCCGGCCAGTCTCCCCATACAATCAAAAATCCTCCAAGCGTTGGACCTAGTGCTGTCATAGCGGAAGCAAAAATAGAAAGAACCGATAATGCTGAAGCTTGTCTATCTTTAATATTGTCCCGAATCAACGATACCCCAGAAGGATAAATAGCACTGCTGCCAATCGATTGAATCAGACGCATGAACAATAACATTAGAAAGGTTGTGGAAAACGGTGCTGTAAAAGCTGATATGGCAACAAGAAACAATCCCGTGATAAAGGTCTTCTTACGGCCAATTAAATCACCAATTTTTCCAGTAACAGGTTGAGCAACAGCACTAGCAAGGTAAAAGGATGAAATTAACCAGGAAACAGTTGTAAATGAAAGGTGGAAATCCTTTTGGATGCTCGTTAAGGCAAGTGAAATCATTGATGAATTTAACGGGTTCAGCATGGTACCAGAAGCGACCGCCGTTAAAAATAAGGCGCGATTTTTCTTCATGTGTTCATTCCCTTTGCAAACGAATTTCTAGGTGTTTCGATAAACATAATCTTAGCGATAAACTCTTTTTCTAAAAAAATAATGATAGACGATAACTAATAGGCTTTCAACAAATACGTAAACACAAATGGAATAACGTAACCCGTAGCCATTTTTATAATGAAAAATTCCGATTTTTACACACAGCCATTCAAGCGCTATGGCACCAACGGTCCACGCCAAAATATATACCATACACAGTAGTCCGCTAACTTTAAATTTTTCAAAGAAATAAATAAAGAGGTATCCAAAAGGACAATACATCATATAGGACAAAATATCAAAAAATTCATAGTCTGATACATCGCCAACATCATAAAAATCAAGTGGTGGAACAGCAATGGAATGGTCAAAGAACATTCCAAAAAATGGTCCGAATAGAAGACAGAATAGCATTGCAGACATCGGCATTATTTTTGGCATGAAATATACCAAACTAAAGCCCCCAAGTATCATGAACAGAATAAAATATTCGTTAATATTAAAGTGACGATCATAAATTTGATAGATGATCATTCAAATTTTTCTCCTTTGAAAATATTTTCCTAAACAGGTACGCAAATAGGAGGCAGATAAGTATTAAACTAATATTAAATAAAGCTTCTCGGAAATGGGACCAATGACGATAATGAAAATATCCCAGCTGCAAAAATAAATTTTCGGCAGCTTGGATTGTTAAAAAGATTGCAGCAGTAATGCCTACTTTAGCCCATTTCATTTTAAATGAGAAAAACAGATTTACGTAGATGAGGAGAAAAATCGGAAGAGATAGATCACGAAAAAGAAGAATAGTGGTAAAAGCCATTGGGTTTGTATTTGGAATTAAATGGTTTAAAGTAAAAGTAAAAATTGTAAAGAAATTAATATGAACAATCTGAAAAGACAGAAAGGTGAGGATATTAATAGTATTTGAAAGACTTTTTTTCATTAGCAAGAAAAAACTTAATGCAAACCAAGTTATTAATAAAAAATATACTAACCCCATTTAATTCACCATACCCATAAAGTTTCTAACCCTAGCATTTCCTAACGAACCAGTGTCTAGACAAGATTATCACTGGATACCTTGAAATCATTGCGGGAAGGATAATGATTAAATGTAATTAACAAAAGGTGAGGTAGAGAAGATATGGGGAGCCCGTCATTTGAACATAAACAAAATAAACCCCTTCTCATTTGGAAAATGGCCGTAGCAAGCACAATTTCTTGGCAAATTGCGCAAATTGCTGGGTCGCATCATCCCTATTTTGCCCCGATTTCGGTGATTCTTTGTATGCAGGCAACCATTAATCGTTCGATTCGATTCTCCTATCATCGAATGGCAGGAACCATTATCGGGATTTCCGTTACCGTTTTGGCAGCACCCTATATCAATGTAACAAGTTGGACGATAGGGATTCTAATCCTTATCGGATGCTTCATTGCCAAATGGTTGAAAAGTGATGAAACGGCGATCCATCAGGTCGCTTTAACGATATTGCTAGTTTTTGTCGTCGGGCAGAGAGCGGGGGATTATCCAATCGATCGTTTTCGAGATACATTAATTGGTGCAATGATAGCTGTGATAATCCATATGCTTGTCTATCCTCCGAATTTTACAAAGCAATCAAAAAAAAATCTTATACAGCTTACAGAACATTTAACAGCCACCTTTACCAAGGTTTCCGATTGGATTCATCATGGGCTTGATCAGAATGCGGGGGGACAACTCCAAATAGAAATAAATCAACTTCTCGAAGAACTTCATCAATCAAAGCAAATGATTCAGAATGCCCAAGAAAGTCTTAAATACAATCCATATGCAAGTAAAAGTATCAAAGAGCTGGCTCTCGACCAGCAAAGGATTTACTCCTTAACAAAGGGTTATTCATATTTAGCTCAGAGTGTGGAAATCTTGATGGCATGGGCTAGATCCGGAAGTATGACAGCTGAGAATCAAAAAGTCTGGGGTGACCAAGTGAAAGCCTTGGCTCCTTTATTTCAGAAAACTTCGGCAGACCGTAGTCCGCCGAGTGAGTACCTGCATGTTTCAATTGCAAAGGAACTGGAAAACCAGCAATACTTCATCGCGTTATTCAATCAAACTGCGGCCTTATTAAAAGAAAACTAATATGGCGGGAGAATCCAATATGGCCTCATCATTTCATAGTCTTCATGCTCAAGCATATGGCAGTGCCATACATATCGGCCTGTAAAAGGGAAAAATGGAATAATAATTCTTGTTATGTGACCAGGTGGGCATTTCACGGTATCCTTCCAGCCCCTTTCTCCCGAATCAGGGGCTACGGGTAAACCAGTGTATCTAATTCTCCTCGTGTTTTTATAATGTTTCACATCAAAAGGCAGTCGGTCTAAAATTTGAAATTGAACAAGATGGACGTGAATAGGATGATCATCCCCATTTGTATTCACAAAGCACCAAATCTCATTTGTCCCAACCTGAGGATTTTCGGAAATCGGATCATCCCATTTTTTTTGATCTAATAAAAATAGCGACCTGCCAAACTGATCTTTTTCTTCGCTCAATTGTAAAAACCTTTGCTTATGGGCAGTAGACTCCGGTAGACGATGAATTGTTTCCATAAAGGGTGGAATCACACTTGTATCCATGCTTGAAAGTGGTTTTGTTACACGGAACTGCATCACCGTCCCAGTGGTGCCAGGGTCCACGGGATCTCCAATTGGGAAATGTGTACGTGCATCATTTTTCATAAGGATGGACTTTCCATTCAACTTGGAAAAATCAACGATCACATCAGCCCGCTCAGCCGGGGCGAGCAGAAGTGACTGAACTCTATTGGGCCGCTCCAAAAGACCGCTGTCTGTGCCAATCTGAAAGAACGGTTGTCCCGAGTTGAGAAACAAATGAAAAAACCTCGCATTTGCTCCATTTAATAAGCGAAGTCGATATTTTCTTGGCTCCACTTCAAGAAAGGGCCAGACCTTCCCATTAACAACAATGGTATCCCCAAAAAAGGAAGAAATTATGGAGGGCGTAAATTCAGTCGGATGTTCTGATGATTGTTCAGGATAAAATAAGGAACCATCTTCATAAAAGGAACGGTCCTGAAGCAGTAAGGGAATTTCAAACTTTCCGCTAGGGAGATTTAGTGATCGTTCACGCGGATCGCGGATGAGATAAAATCCTGCTAACCCGGCATAAATATTTAATCGGGTAATCCCAATTGCATGGTCGTGATACCAAAGTGCCCTTGCACTTTGCAGGTTCCCATATTCATAAATTTTTTTCGTGAAAAAGGGACCTTTTTTTTCAAATCCCTTTGTAAACCATGCATCTGGATAGCCATCACTCTCCGGTTCTGTCCTGCCCCCATGTAGATGAACAACAGTGCGAACATCTGGTTTAACCTTTTCTGCGCCGTGAACCGTATGGTCGATTGGAAAGAGATGCTTTTCAGGAAGATTGTTCATCCATTTCACAAAGACCCTTTCACCAGTTTCCACTTCAAAGGTGGGACCAGGGTATAATCCTTCATATCCCCATATGGGTGTATGAGGAATTTGGCTATGCAGACTTTGTTTTACCTCCTCCATTTTTACCTCATAATACGTGTAATCTGCTGATTTCCATTTTGGCTTTAGTACGGGTGGAATTGGCAAAGGGTCTATAAATTTGGTTAATTTCACACCAACCGCTCCTAACAAAGGATGTTTTTAAAAGATTATGCGTTCACAAAGTTAAAAATTAACCTTCTAGGATGATATAAAGCATGAATATAAATAGGGTAGGAATTTTTGTGCTGTTAGGAGGGAAACAGTATTGGAGATTATTGGGAAAAGTGTCATACGTAAGGAAGCACAGGAAAAAGTGACAGGAAGGGCTCGCTACACGCATGACCACCAATCAGTCAAAATGCTTTCCTGTAAAATGGTCATCAGTCCATATGGGCATGCGCGAATCGTGTCCATTGATACAACAGAAGCAGAAAAAATGCCAGGGGTTAGGGCCATTGTAAAAGGAAGTGCAAATCTTCCTCTAATCGGAGAAAGCGTACGTGACCGCCCGCCAATCGCTAATGAAAGGGTGCGTTACCATGGAGAGCCCGTGGTCCTTGTAGTTGCGGATACCGCACCACAGGCAAAAAAAGCAGCAGGTCGGGTAAAGGTTCAATATGAATTACTTCCGGTAGTCAATTCGCCGACACAGGCTTTTCAAAAAAATGCTCCCCTTCTACACCCACTGTTAGGTGAATATAAAAAGGATGAGGTATCCTTCCCGGTTCCGGGCACCAATATTGCTACTCATTATAAAATCCGCAAGGGCAGCATGGAGAAGGGCTGGGAAGAAAGTGAAACAACAGTCGAGGCTAGTTTTTCCTTTTCACCATCGGATCATGTAGCAATGGAAACAAGATGTGCGATTTGCGAGATTCTGCCCGATGGCATCATTAACATTACCACTTCATCGCAGGCCCCTTTCATGGTCAAAAGACTTATTTCTGACTACTTTGGTGAGGATATGGGGAAAATTGTTGTTCATACTCCTTTTGTTGGTGGAGCTTATGGCGGCAAGGCACCAGTCCAGCTTGAAGTGTTTGCATATTTAGCCTCAAAGGCAGTGGGCGGAAGACCGGTCAAGGTATTGAATGACAGAGAAGAGGATATCCTCACGTCTCCCTGTCATATTGGATTAGATGCAAAGGTTAAAATTGGTGCTGACCGAAGCGGGAATATAAAAGTAATGGAAATAGGCTATTGGTGGGATGGCGGGGCCTATTCCGATAAAGCCATCGATGTTTCAAGATCAGGGGCCGTGGATTGTACGGGACCATACCATGTCGAAAATGTTTGGTGTGACTCCTACTGTATGTATACGAATCATCCATATGCTTCACCATTTAGAGGTTTCAGCCATTCTGAGATTTCGTTTGCGATTGAAAGAACAATGGATTTACTTTCCCAAAAATTAAGGATGGACCCGCTAGAGCTTCGCTATAAGAATGCAATCAAGCCGGGAAACACAACTCCTTCTAGGGTTCTATTAAATAAAAGTAATGTAGGAAACTTACAGAAATGTATTGAGAGATTAAGAGGAATTTTCAACTGGGAGGAGGGAGCTATTAAAGAGATTGATGACCGCTATGTACGTGTAAAGGGAGTAAGTTGCAGTTGGAAGACATCTACTGTCGATTCGGATGCTCCTTCTGGTGCAATTATAACCTTTAATAAAGATGGAAGCGTTAATTTAATGTCCGGTGTCGTTGAAATTGGAACAGGGACAAAGACGATTCTGGCGCAAATTCTTGCAGAGCGATTGAATATGGACGTAAACAAAGTTCACGTACGAATGGAAGTCGATACCCAAACAACACCCGAGCATTGGAAAACCGTTGCAAGCAGGGGAACGTTTATGGGAGGGAGGGCTGTCTTAGAAGCAGCAGATGATGTCATTCGCCAGTTAAAGGAAGTGGCAGCCTGTGTTTTAAGAGCACCAATTGAGGACCTTGAAGTGGCAAACAGCCGGGTTTTTCTCCGGGATGATCCTTCCATTGGACTTGAATTTAAAGACGTTGGCTATGGTTATAAATATCCGAATGGAAATGCGATTGGCGGACAAATCATCGGTAAGGGGAATTATATTTTACGGCATCTCACAACGATTGATCCGGAAACTGGCGCAGGAAAGCCAGGGCCGGAATGGACCGTGGCAGCCTATGGAGTGGAAGTAGAGTTTGACCGAAGGAACTTTACTTACCGTCTTGTAAAAGCTGCAACTGTAGTTGATATCGGAAAGGTCATGAATGAAAAAGCGGCAGAAGGCCAGGTGATGGGGGCGATGAGCATGGGTCTCGCTTTTGCCGGCAGGGAGACATTTTATTTTGATGAACTTGGCAGGGTATTGAATCCACAGCTTAGAACGTACCGACCGTTGCACTATGGAGAAAACCCCGAATTCTTAGTCGGTTTTGTTGAAACCCCGCAGCTTGATGGACCATATGGGGCTCGCGGTGTTGGGGAGCATGGTTTAATGGGAATGCCTGGTGCACTTGGGAATGCCCTCTCCATCGCAGCCGGAGTATCTCTTCATCATTTACCTCTGATTCCGGAGCTAATCTGGAAGACAAAGGGGGGACACAGTGATGATTCCATTTGACTTTGATTACTATAGACCAACATCGGTAAGGGAAGCAGTGGATTTATACCAATATTTGGACCAGCAGGGAAAACAACCGATGTTTATCTCCGGCGGGACTGAATTAATAACCCTTGGAAGAATTGATCTTGTTTATACGGAAGCCGTTATTGATCTAAAGGGATTGGCAGAATCTCATGTTATGGAGATGGATGGGGATTATCTTGTTCTGGGAAGTTCCCTAACCCTTACGCAAATTGAGGAAGCAGATCCATTTCCCTTATTAACGAAAACAGCCAGCGAAGTGGCAGACCATACGGCGCGGGGGAAAATTACGCTTGGCGGCAATATTTGCGCACAAATTTTTTACCGAGAGACAGTACTGCCATTTTTATTAGCGGATAGTCAAGCGGTCAGCGTTGGTCCTGAAGGAGTAAAAGTAGCTTCCCTGAATGATATTTTTCAAAAACAGCTGCAATTAAACAGGGGTGAATTTCTAATTCAATTAGCGACAGAGAAAAGGTATATTGAAGCCCCGTTTATCAGCATCAAGCGGAGACAGCAATGGGATACCGGGTATCCTTTAATTACAATTAATGCATTAAAAATTGATGGCCAAATCCGTGTGGCAGTGAGTGGTCTCTGTCCATTTCCATTTCGCTCGGAAAAAATAGAAAGCTCGTTAAATAACCGTTCATTGCCCGTTTCTGAGCGTATTACTCGTGCTTTATCGGGCTTACCCGAACCCATTTTAAGTGATATCGAAGGGTCAAGTGAATACCGTTTATTTGTTTTACGACATTTATTTGAAGATGTAATATTCGAACTTGATGGGGCGACGGTTTGACGGGAGAACTAGAAGAGAGGAGTGGCTTGATTGGGATCCCATTCGATTGTTATTCATATTAATGGGGAAGATCACCCTGTAATAGTACGGTCTGCTGACACCTTATTATTTGTTATCAGAAGCAGACTTGGGCTGACAGGAGCTAAACCGGGCTGTTTAAATGGGGATTGTGGTGCATGCACCGTAAATGTTGATGGCTGGCCGATGAAATCATGCTTAATGTTGGCTGTGGAGGCTGTTGGAAAAAAGATTACCAGTATTGAAGGATTAAAGAATGCATCGATCCAGAAGGCCTTTGTTGATAATTTTGCGTTTCAGTGCGGCTATTGTACACCTGGGTTCATCATGAATTGTCATTCCTTAATTAAGCAGCACCCGGATGCATGTGATCAAACAATTAAAGAGTGGTTGAGGTCCA
Source organism: Bacillus salipaludis (assembly GCF_030938565.1). Lineage (GTDB taxonomy): Bacteria > Bacillota > Bacilli > Bacillales > Cytobacillaceae > Neobacillus > Neobacillus salipaludis_A. The sequence goes on from NZ_JAVGVR010000001.1 coordinate 2,730,278, forward strand.
ATATTTGCCGCTGTACAGGATACGCGGAGATTGAAAAAGCGATTAAATCAGTATTAAAGGAAAAATGAAAAAAATGAAGGACACAGTCTCTGTTAGCAGCAGGTAGGTGTCCTTCATGATCTACTCAATAACCCCAGATTCCATAATCTTTACATCTGCATGAACATTTACTTTGAGATTTGGATAGTCGGTTTTCCATTTAGAAAAATTAAAATTTCTTGTTTTGCTTTTTATAAAATGGCCAAAACCTACAGGGTCAATATTTTTTTCTTTAAATTCTTTTATTAAATTCTTACATTCTGATTCAATTTTTTCTTCTACCTTTTTTTCTACTTCCTTAGTTTCCTTAGGGGTAACTTTTGTTCCCGAGTATTCTTTCAACACTGCATTTAGCTTAATCAGTACATTGACGGTTAAAGGATCCCTGGAGGTAATCTTCATTTTGAATTTTGATCGGATACTCTCGATGGCTGCCATTTCCTTGCCTAATGTTACTTTTAAAGTTCCTTTACTGTAATCGTCAACAAGCAGCTTAAAGAAGAACATTTTTTCGTCAGGAATCGAGTAAACAACATGACCATATCGAAAAAAACTGATACCGGTTATTTGTATTTGGTCCTTTCCGATTTTTTTTAGCCTTGGAAGATAAGGCGTTTTACCTAATTGATTAAAATCAAATAAAAAACGCTGCAGGTTTGTTTTAGGAACATCCATTGTTTCCATATTATGCTTGATGAGATTGGTTAAATAAACTGCATTTCCTCTTTCTCCATAATTACCTTCAATGAAATCCTTTGCTTCCCCTTCGGTTACAGCCAAGTAAAGGCCGGCGCCAATGCTCGGATCCCGCTGAAATGAGTCCATCAAATCTAAAATTCCCTTTTTTTCCGCAAGCTCTTCCCCAAAAAGAACCACCTTAATGCTCCCCGTCACGAGTGGATCTGAGGATTGGCGCTGGATATCTCTTAAGAGGTCTCTGCTTAAGGCAGAGGAGGCCGTGAAGGATTTGTTTTTCACAGCTTGATCTGGTAAATAGATCGGAACTAAGGCCGTTCCGAGAATTTTACCATCCACATAATCATAGGCACTTCCCGTTTCAAGATTGACATCATCCAAGATTCTCTTTTGTACACAACCACCAAGCACAAGGGATACGATTAGAACGGGTATGATGATGTTCTTCATTTTTTCTTCACCCTTTTCATAATCAATATCAGAAAAAAAAGTAATGGAACATATCCATAATTAATGTAAAAGAATATTTTTCCAGAATAGTCGGTAATGGTGTTAATTTGCTGCCTTGTCTTAATAAAAACGTTCACTATTAATACAATTAATGATAAGAGGATGACACCATTTTTTTGCTTCAGGTTTGTTATCCTTTTTAAAATGCGTGCGGCACACCAAAGCGCAATACAAAAATTGGGAAGAATGATGATAATCCAATTGGCAATGCCGATATATTCAAATCTCTCAACAAAAGGCATTTCGACTATTTTCCACATGGTCAATGTCGGCCAGATATACTTTTGCAACTGTCCCTCTGAAAAAAAGGAAAAGGTCGCAATAGAAATAAGTGTATAGATAATAGTGGTAGTAAGGGCGCCCAGATGGGCCCATTTCTTAGATTTTTCTGGTTCTTTAATAAAGGGATAAAAAAACAATAGTATTGCAAACCCAGAATAAGTAAAGGACATTTGATAGGAGGCAAAAGCCAAATCCTTTATCGAATGATCAAAGATTGGAAGTAAATTCCTGATATCCGCATATGGAAGGGTAAACAGGAAGGTGAATAGTAAATATGCTGGAAGCACTACTCCAAAAAATGCTACACCTGCGACAGTTCTAAAACCTCCGTATAATATATAGATTCCTAATCCACAAAAAGCCAAGGAAAACCAAAAGGTACTTAAATCTTCAAACATCCAGGCTTGAATGACTTCAATAAAAGGTCTTAACGTGATAATAGCCGCAAGCAAGTATACCAAAACAAATGGTAAGGACAGGAGGTTACCCATTATTTTCCCAAATATAAAGGTATGGACTGACATTATATCTCCATTTACTGTTTCTGAGATTCTGTACATCATCCAAATAATGATATTTACACTTAAACCGGCAATCACAACGGAAATCCATGCATCATATCCCGTTGTTAATGCGATAATGCGTTGGAAGCCGAGGACCCCGACACCAAACTGCATCGTATGAATGAGAAAAAATACTAAGAAAGGAGATACTTTTGCTTTTTCAGGCAGTACTTGTTCCATATTCCTTCCTCCGGTTCCTATTCGTCAATATCACTTTTTTTACTTTTTTTACTCGGAGTAAAACGAATAGGGTTTTGTGTTCTTAAAGTTAACGGCCGGTGTGATTGTTTGCTGAATGGAAGCCTAATAAGTGAATCTTTAAGGTCTTTCATTCTAGGTGGATAGAGTGGTTCTAAAAAAGGCCGATTAAGGGATGTAAGTCGTATTAAGTGGGTTAATAATATACAAAAACAGAATACGATTCCAATCAGTCCCCACAATTCAGCAAAAAACAAAAATGGAAAGCGCAGTAAACGAATCGAATTGCCCATTTTATAAACGGGTGTTGTAAAAGACGCGAGTGCTGCAAGTGCTACGATAATCAGGAGGACATTACTTGTCAATCCTGCTTGAACAGACGCAGTTCCAATAACGATACCGCCTACGATACCAATGGTCTGCCCAACCTTGGTCGGAAGTCTTGCCCCTGCCTCTCTGAGCAATTCGATGGTGAGCTCTAAAAATAGAGCCTCAAGGATAGGGGGAAGTGGAATGGCACGCCGGGACGTAACCAATGTATTCATCAAATCCGTAGGTATTAGTTCGTAATGGTAAGACAATGTAGCTACATACACTGGGGTTATTAAAATAGAAAATGCAACGGAAAACAACCGAATCAGCCGAAAAAAAGATGATAAAATCCAGTTTAAGAAATAATCCTCGAATGAGCTAAAAAATTCAACCAATGTTGTTGGCGTAATTAAAACATGTGGAGATCCATCAACAAATATGGCAACTTTACCTTCTGCCAGGATTGCTGTAACCCTGTCCGGACGCTCCGTATCTAGAAGCTGCGGGAAAGGGGAATTTTTATTATCCGATATTAATTGAACAATATAGGAACTGTCAGTAATCGCATCAAATTCAACATTTTTTATCCGTTCTTTAACTGTTTGGACATTGACGGGATCTGTAATGCCGTCAATGTGCATTATCACCACTTTTGTTTTAGAAAGAGAACCTACTGTTAACTCGTCTAAAATAAGTTCTTTAATAGGCAGCCTTTTACGAATTAAGTTAATATTTTGCTCGATTGATTCAACAAATGCTTCCTTCGGACCGATAACACTAAACTCTACCTCTGGAGTTGTGACACTTCGGACAATTTCTTTTTGCGCAGCTAAAAACGCAAATTTCTTTTTTTCTGATTCAAGCGTCAGGAGAATATATCCATTAAATAATTTTTGTTCGATAATACTTTGATCCTCGCTGATTTCCACGTCCGAGAGGGGGATGATTTTTTTTATGTCCTCGATTGTTTCAAACGATTTTTCAAGTAAGTAAGGAAGTGCGCTTTTCTGTATAATTGACTCATCAATGAGAGTGGAAATAAATGAAAAGCTAAAATGGTTGTTGGTTTTCTGATTGACATAAGAAACTTTTTTAAAATCTTTTGATTGCTGAAGATATTGTTCCAATGCTTCTTTTTTATCATATTGTCCTTGTTTGTTTTTAAACCAAACCATTGATTCCAACTCCCAGGCATCTTTCTTTTCCGATTATGTTTCCCTTTTTTGGAATAATTATGAATCCTAATCTTATTTGCAAAAAAGGATATCTTTAAATGAAAAATAGCTTGGAGTCATGAACTCCGAGCCATTTTTGATGATTATTTTTGTTTTAAATGAAAATAAGTATCCATTACCCTACGGCCAATGCGGAAATTTGCTTTATTTTCTGATTGACCTGTATAGGCCCATGGTACGAGCACAGCCATGGCAACTTGAGGATTGTAGCTCGGTGCATAGCTCACAAGACTTAGGTTAATAACCCCCGGTGGTTCTTTACCATATCTCCAGCGGTCAGGCCCGTCATAAAATCCTTCCGCCGTTCCTGTTTTTCCTGCCGGAGAATAGGGGGCACCCTTAAAGTACGGATAGGCGGTCCCACCGGGCTCTTGAAACACTTTTTTAAACCCTAGCTGAACTCGGCTTATCCACTCTGGTTTCATGTCAAGCATATTCAAAACTTTCGGGTGGATTTGTTTAAAAACAGGACCGACCACCTCAGAGCCAGTTAATGGTTCTCGAATTTCTTTTACCATATGGGGCTGCATCCGATAGCCGCCATTGGCAAGTGTCGAAACATATTGAGCCATTTGCATTGGAGAATAGGTATCATATTGTCCGATGACAAGGTCAAGTAAAAATCCCGGCAATCTACTTGAACCTTTAAACCCTGCTTGTTCGTTTGGAAGGTCAATTCCGGTTCTCGTTCCTAGACCAAAGCTTGCAAAGGAATTACGAATAATATCAAAGCTATTTGGTTTTAGTGATAATGGATGATCGGGAATATAATTTCCCCCGCCAATTTTGATGGCTGTCCGGAACATATAGACGTTAGAGGACAGTTTTAGGGCATTAAGATCGTTTAAGGTCCCTAAATACATCCATGATTTCTTAACAGGCGTACTCTTAATTCTGATTGGTTCGTCGCTCAAATAGGTATTAGGAGAGATTGCCCCTGTTTTATAACCAGTTAATACAGTAGCTCCTTTAACAGCAGAACCAACATTATACGTTGTGGTAAAAGTTCCAAGTGCATCGTCAATCATTTCGGTTCTTCCAGTTTTCTCATCCCGAACGATGCGTTTTCCCGCCATTGTTAAAATTTCACCAGTTTTAGGGTCCATTAAAACAACATAGGCACGATCTAAGAAATGAGTACCAGGCAGTCTCTTTAATGACCAGAGCTCTTCCTCAATAATGTGTTCGACCTTTTTCTGCAATTCCATATCAATGCTTAGAACAACGTCTTTCCCACGCTGGCCATCATATACAACCTCAGTATCTACCACATTTCCTTGTGTATCGGTGACGTTTTTAACCCGTGATTTATATCCATGCAGGATATCTTCATATTGGGCTTCTAAATAACTTTTTCCGACACGGTCATTTCGATTATAACCTTTTGATAAAAAATAATGCAGTTGATCCGCAGGCAGCCCTTCATCTGATTTCGTAACTTTACCTAAAACAGATTTTAAGGTCTTATCAAAATTATAGGATCTTTCCCAATCCGTTGCCGTATCCACGCCAGGAAGGGACTGAAGATTTTCGCTGACAACTGCAAATTCCTTCTCCGTTACATCTTCATTTTTAACGATTTGCGGGGTGAATTTATAACCATTTCGGAATTCACGAAAAATCGCAGCCACTTCTAGGTCTTCTGGTGTAAGTTGTTTTAAATCCTGCTTGGTAATCCGCATTATTTTTAATTCATATAAGTTTTTATCTTTTAATTTTTTTGCTTTGTATAGTTCATTTTCACTTTTAGTGATTTTGTCGTCCGCTAACTCGGGGTATTTTAAAATCCAATAATCTTTTTTATCCCAATCTGTCAGTTTATCAGTTTTTTTGTCGATAAGTTTTGCTAAAGTCTTTGCAGTATTCAGCATTTCCTCTTGGTCGGATCCCATGTTTGTATAGGTAATGGCTTTTTTCGGGATGTTATTGACAATCACTTTATAATTACGATCGAGCATTTTTCCCCTTGGAACAGGATTTTTTATCGTAATATCCTCGTTCCTTTCAAGGTCACGCTTGAAATTCTCGCCGTAAACAATTTGTACAAAACCAAGACGTAGTATAAGTGCAGAAAATAATAGAAAAACGCAAAAAAACAATAGATTAATTCGAAAAGGAAAGTGGGACTTTTGCTTTTTCTCCATTTTTGTAACACATCCTTTATGCCAACCGTGCTAAGTCTATTTTATTATGCCCTATCCATAAGTTGGTATTATTACTATTTATTTTACAGATGGAGCTGCATAGGTGTAAAGGATTACCTTCTCAACAATTTTTTGTAAATAGGGCTTTAAAAAAATGATGGATAAAAGGAAATTGATTAATGAAAGCTAGAAGAAGAGAGAAAATTAAAGGAGGTACTCTTTGTGGAAAGACATGCTCAGCAGCAATCGCAAAGCTTTCAGCAGCAGCAAATGATACAGCAGCAACAACAGCTGCAGGAAAATCAGTCCATGATGGAGCAGCAATTTCAAACCCAGAAACAACAGGCGCTTCAATCGATGCAGCAAGCAACATCAACTATACAACAAAGTGCTTCCATGAATAATCTCCAGTCACTGCAGCAAGCTCAGCAACAGCTGCAGCAGGCGACCCAGCAGTTAAACCAAATGCAAGGGATTGCCATTACACAATCGACCACTGCAACCCAGCAACAATTAGAACAGGTCCAGCAGCAAATTGAGCAGGCTTCACAAACCCTTGGCCTAATTGACAGCCTGAATCAAGGAAATAACAGCTTTAAAAAAGGCTAAAAATAGTGCCCAGCTTCGATTTATGAAGCTGGGTTATTTTTTGCCTCCGCTAGTACAGCCCCAATCGCCTCTTTTATTTCATGATACCCAGTACACCTGCACAAATTGGATTCCATCCACTCTTCAATAACAGAATCATCAGCATCGGGATGTTTTTCCGCTAGGGCATGACAATTCAGAATGAATCCCGGTGTGCAATAACCACATTGGATGGCCCACTTTTCGATAAAGGTCTTTTGGATAGGGGAATCTAATAGACTTTCAATGGTGCTAATTGACTTGTTAATCGTTTCAATTGTCAGTGACAGGCAAGAATGATGTGGTTCTCCATTCACTAATACCGTGCACGCTCCACAGTCACCATTTTCACAAGCCCTTTTAGCACCCGTCAGTCCCAATTGCTCCCGTAAGGTATGTAATAGTGTATCTGCACTTCGAATCATTACTTCCTTGGTCCCTCCATTTACATGAAGCTTGGCAACTGTTTTTTCTGAACCATTTGAGATCATGTAATGGCCTCCTTTAAAGCTTCAATCGTTTCCGATAACGCATTTTTAAAAACAAATTCCCGGTATTCTGCGGAGGCTTGTATATCATGTACGATCGTTGAAGGCAGCCGTTCCACAGCCCGCTGTACGCGACCATCAACGGGAAGAGAAGAATCATTTAAAATATTTTCAATTTCCATTGATCGAAACGGGTAGCTACAAATCCCACTGAAAGCGGTCCGTAATTTTTTGTCCTTTACTAAGGCGGCGATAGATACAACTGGATAGCCAACCTTCGTACTCTTTGTTTTCTTTAAACTAAAATGCAGGAGGTGAAGGTAGGATTTATTTATTAAAATTTGTACAAGGAACTGACCTTGACTGATTTGTAAGTTCTGTTGGAAGACCTCTTCCAAAGGTATTAGAGTTTCGCCTTCGGAACCGGCCAATTTAACCATTGCGTTGGATAAAAGCAGGGGTAATATCCCTTCCCGATAAATGAGCCGGCTGTTTAGATTACCCCCGATGGTAATTTTATTCCGTGAGGTATGGTCTGCCACTTTTTTTACGGCTTCCCCTAATAAAGGGAACAAATTGGATTCCGTTATATGATTTAATGTTACACCGGAACCGATAACCAATTGCTCCTCTTGAACTTCTAAAACATTGCATTCCGGGATTCCTTTTAAATCTATCACGGCATCTGCTGTAAGATGATTTCTACGCGAAAACGTAATAAATTCAGTTCCTCCACTATAGTACAGGACGGATTTACCTTGTTTTTGGATATCCTCAAAGGTTTGGACAGCTTCTTGTATCGTCTCAGGTCTATAGTACTCAAAGTCAAAAGGAATCATTTCATGTTCTCCTTTCTCATTTTCCAAATGGGTTCCGGAATTAATGGCAGGTAATTTAACTCTACTTCGGCTGCAGCCGATAAACTATTCGCAAGTGCGCCGGCCATGCCAATTACACCATATTCACCAATCCCCCTGGCTCCATATGGCCCGTCAGCTGCTGGGGATTCAACAAAGTCAACTAGGTATTCTGCCGGCTGTTCGCCAAAACGCAGCATTTGATAGTCCCTTAATTGCGTATTTTGTACCACACCATTTTCATCAAAATGAAATGACTCACAGCTGGCAAAGCTTAAACCCAAATACATCCCGCCTCTCATTTGCTGTGTCGCTGTTTGATAATTAATAATCGTTCCACCGTCTAAAACGGTTACTGCTTTAATAACCTTGTAGGAGTAATCCTTCGGGTTCCATTCGACCTCCACAGCCTGGGCGCCAACGGACCACCAAGGCCCCGGCTTGCCGAATCCGGTTTCCTTATCCATTGGTGTCAGATGTCTTTGGATATACTTTCCGTGACCGACCACTTGACCTTCAACGGCATGGCCATTTGGATACTTATATCCGAGAGCGATATCCTCAAATTTAACACCGTATTCAGGGCTTGGTTTTAGGTAGACACGGCCGCCGCCCAGCTCTAGATCTTCTTCCGAACACTGCAGAGCGATAGCAGCTGTTCTTTTTAATTGGGAGATGGCATCATCTGCTGCTGCCATTACCGCTCTTCCTGCTAAAAAGGTGGTACTGCTGGCCACCGTCCGCCACTGATGGGGATCGTACTGGGTATTGACCTCCATCGTGACATGAATTTTGTTCATATCCATTTTTAATCGTTCAGCTAAAATCTGAGCAAGAATTGTTTTGGTACCCTGGCCCAATTCAATGGCAGCACAGTTCAAATTTACACTGCCATCTGCTTCAAATGTGATAATGGCACCTGCCTGCGCATTGGTAGCCGTTGTGGAGGTTTTCCAAAAAACACTGATTCCTTTTGATTTAATCATTTCAGTATCAGTTTCGATTCGCTGACCCTCATCCCATTTCACAAGTTCCTTGGCCCGTTCAATACATTTCTCGACATCGCCAATATTACTCGCATTAAGTACTGTTTGCGTCGGGGAAGTATTCCCTGGTTTAATGGCATTAATTTTTCTCAGTTCAATCGGGCACATGGTTAATTTTTTTGCAAGCTGATCCATTGTACGCTCGACAGCAAAGGTTAATTCAGGATGTGCATACCCCCTGAAAGAGGTCGCATACGGGTGGTTCGTATACATACAATAAGAGTCACACCAAACGTTTGGTACATCATATGGACCAGTACAATCCAGCGCCATTGCTCTCGTAATCCCGGCAGCCTGATCCGTGTATGCACCGGAGTCAATCAGGAAGGTATACTGCCCCGCAATAATTTTCCCGTCCTTATCCGTTCCTAGTGAAATGGTCGCATCAAGACCAATATGGCAGGGAGCGGTGATCAAATCCTCTTCTCGTTCATATTCGAGTTTAACCATTTTCCCGCCAATTGACTTTGAGGCTAAATAAGCAAGCGGCTCGAGTTGAACGGTTCCCTTGCCGCCGAACGCTCCGCCCACTAATGGGACATGTACAACAATATCTCCAACCGGAATATTGAAAAATTGATTTAACACCTTTTTAATCGTGTAGGGTGATTGTGTATTGGAATGGACTACAACTTTTCCCGCCGGGTTGATTTCAACTCTGGTACCGCGCGTTTCCATTGCTGCGTGGTCGGAAAGATTAAAAGAATAGGTTTCTTTTATTTTTGTTGCACAGTTCTCCCAGGCAGTTATGAAATCACCTTTACGGATTTTGATATGACTGCCGATATTGGTCCCCTGAACAGGATAAACATTACTGATAATTTTTACATATTGCCCTGAGTTTTCATGAATTAAAGGAGCATCGTTTTTAAATGCATCTTGAACAGAATTCACAACTGGCAATGGTTCATATTCTACCTTAACCATCTTTGCTGCTTTTTTAGCTTGATGTTCATGGTCGGCGACAACAATCGCTATCGGTTCTCCATAGTATCGTACTTTATTAAAAGCAAGCGGTGGCCGATCCGCTAAAATGGGACCGATGTGAAAGGGGAACATATTTCCCGTTACAATCGACCGAACACCGGGGCACTTCCATGCTTCTGTTACATCAACGTACTTAATCTTGGCATGTGCCTGTGTACTTGTAACCAATTTAGCGTGGGCCAGGTTGGGCATGGAAAAATCTCCAATAAACCTTACCGTCCCAGTGGCTTTTTCGATGACATCCACTCGTTGTTCGGGCTTTCCAATTGTTTTTCTAACTTCCAACATTTTTTTGCTGCCTCCTATAAAACATGATGGCCTATGTAAGATCTAAGATAATTTATATTTTTCTCTTTTAGATGTAAAAATTATACAGGGGAACTGGGAATTAAATGCATTAGGAAACCAAGATTAAAAAAATTGTCAATAAAAAGATTTTTTAAATTTTTCCCATATTGGATGGATTATTTTATAATTAGAAGGGAATGGGCTGGTTTTGAATTAGCTTGTTTAATACCATTAGGGGGTCATACATAGTGGAGAATAAAGTGGTTGATCCAACTGTTCAAAAGGCTTTAGAAAAATTTAGAGTATTAGATGAAAAAATTTCACATTTTTCTAGCATCATTGGTTTATCAGACTGGGATCAAAAGGTGATGGCACCCAAAAAAGGTAGGCATACCTTTGCGAAGGCTATCGGTACATTAAGGACGGAAGTATTTAAACTGTCGGTTTCAGAGGAGATGGGGAGCTTAATAGACGTGCTTAGTGTAAATGAAAGCGCTTCATCATTGGATGCTGTTACGATGGCAAAAGTAAGGGAGTATAAAGATTATTATCAGAAGGCAAAAACTATTCCGGCGGACCTCTTTCAGGAATATTCAATCTTGACTGCTCAAGCAAATGACGCATGGGAAGAGGCAAGGGGGACAAATGATTTTGATCTTTTTCTACCTTACCTTGAGAAAATTATAAATTATAAAAGAAAGTTTGCCGAAATTTATGGTTATGAAGAGCATCCATACGATGCGATGTTAGCTGAGTTTGAGCCGGGCCTAACCGTTAAAAAACTCGATCCATTGTTTGCTAAATTAAGAGAATCAACTGTGAGCTTACTAGAAAGAATTCAACAATCAGGAAGGCCAACACCAGCGGAAATTTTTGACCAATCCTATGATGTGGAAAAACAAAAAGCATTTAACCGCTTCATATTGCCGCTGATTGGGTTTGATCTGGAGGCGGGGCGTTTGGATGAAACCGTCCACCCTTTTGCCCAAACAGTCAATACCGGAGATGTCCGCTTAACAACCCGTTATTTAGAGCATAATGTTCGATCAGCTTTGTTTGGCACGATTCATGAAGCGGGTCATGGAATTTATGAGCAAAATATCAATCCGGAATTTGAAGGCTCTGTTCTTCAAAGCGGTGCCTCCTTTGGAATTCATGAGTCCCAATCAAGATTCTTGGAAAATATGGTTGGTCGCAGTAAAGAATTTTGGAATTATTTTTATCCGCAGATTCAAAATCAATTTCCGGAGGCACTTGAAAATGTTACGGTTGAGGAGTTTTACCGTGCTGTTAATACCGTACAGCCATCGTTTATTCGAGTGGAAGCAGATGAATTAACCTATAATCTTCACATTATGATTCGCTATGAAATAGAAAAAGCTTTAATGGCGGGAGAAATTGAAGCAAAAGATCTGCCAGCTATCTGGAATGAGAAAATGCAGGATTATCTGGGAGTCACACCAGGCACTGATACAGAGGGAGTGCTGCAGGATGTCCACTGGTCATTTGGCGGAATTGGCTATTTCCCTTCATATTCATTAGGGAATTTGTATGCGGCACAAATACTAAGAAAGATTAAACAAGACCTGCCAGATTTCTATTATCATATTGAACAGGGAAGATTTGATCTTATTCAAGATTGGTTAAAGGAAAATATTCATCAATATGGTAAGCTCTACACCCCGAATGAATTGATTCAAAAGGTAACGGGTGAAGAATTGAATGCAGAATATTTAGTTGAATACTTGGAGAAGAAATATTCTGAGGTATATGGGTTGTAATTTTATTGACAAATATGAAACACTAAATATATAATTATAGTAATTAAATATTTCCTTTTAAAGGGGAGTAGCTGTACAGTAAAGTCGTCATTTCGAGAAATCAGATTTCTCCGGCTTTATTGGCAACAATGACGTTGTTAGCAAGACCTTTACTTAGGGTAAATGATCAAACATTTATTCTCAGGTAAAGGTCTTTTTGTATTTTTAGGCCATTACAGGGGAAAAGTTAGGCTTTTACCCACGGGTAAAGGCCTATTTTTATTGCTATAGCTCACATTCTTGTAGATACTGAGCTTTCGCAATATTCAAATGGCAAAAGGAGAAATTTAAAAAATTTAAGGAGGTTTGTTTAATGGATTTTACAGTTTTATTGGAGTATGGCTGGGTATTATTGGTTCTAGTGGCTTTGGAAGGTCTTTTAGCAGCAGATAACGCGTTGGTGCTGGCAATCATGGTGAAACATCTTCCGGAGGAAAAACGAAAAAAAGCTTTATTTTATGGTTTAGCAGGTGCATTCATGTTCCGTTTTGCTTCATTATTTGTCATTTCTTATCTTGTGGATGTTTGGCAGGTACAGGCAATAGGAGCCATCTATTTGTTATTCATGGCGGGAAATCATATTTTCCGTAAGTTAGTGAAGAGTAAAACGGAAGAGCAGCCGAAAGAGCCAAAAAAGAGTGGATTTTGGACTACAGTTTTAAAAGTTGAATTAGCCGATCTTGCTTTTGCGGTTGATTCCATTCTTGCGGCGGTGGCTATGGCGGTGGTGCTGCCTGAAACAAAGCTTCCAAATATAGGTGGTCTTGATGGGGGTAAGTTCTTGGTGATTTTTGCAGGAGGCTTCTTGGGATTAATCATTATGCGCTTTGCCGCAAACAAGTTTGTCCAGTTATTGGAGAAACGCCCTGGTCTAGAAATGGCGGCCTTTATGATTGTCGGTTGGGTAGGGGTAAAGCTTGTTGTCTATACACTTTCACATCCAGCACTTGCGATTTTAAATGAAGAATTTGCTCATTCAACCGAGTGGAAAATGAGCTTTTATCTCGTCTTAGTTGGGATTGCTGCAGGAGGATGGTTTCTTTCAAGGGAATCAGCGAAAAAAGAATCGAAAGCTTCATAATATACACTTAAAAAAGTAAAGGCATATTATATTTGCCTTTACTTTTTCATTTTAATGAAATGCCGTCAAAATCACTCCTATCGCAATTAATACTACTCCCATTCCATTCACCAAGCTAAGCTTCTCCCCAAAAAGGAAAATGGCCAGCAATGTTGCAATAACCACACTTAATTTATCTACAGGAGCCACCTGAGAAACCTTGCCTAATTTTAAGGCGAAAAAATAGAACAACCACGAAGCAGCACCTGCGATACCACTCAAAGTGATAAATAAAATAGCCTTTTTATCATGTAAAATACCAGGGATTTTATTGAGATTCCCCTCAAACACAACAACCCCCATTAAAAAGAATGCCATCACAATCGCTCGAATGGCGGTAGCCGTATTTGCATCAATATTTTGCAATCCTATTTTTCCGAAAATTGAAACAAAGGCAGCAGATACAGCAGATAATAGGGCAAAAATAAGCCACGACATAAATTCATCTCACCCTCCATTTCTTTTATCATTTCAATTTTTTAATGGGTAAACCCTCTTTTACAATCGAATTTAATAAATATTTAATACTCGATTCATACAAAATTTATGCTGGAGGTCTATTCTAATCATGTGTGGGTAAAAATGTTTTTTACTAGGAATATTTTAAAAGAGTGAGATAAAGGTGGTGGAAGAATGTTAACACACTTAGATTATACAGCATTTCAATGGGTTAATCATTTAGCCATTACGGACCATTTTATGAATCCATTCATGGTATTTTTAGCTGATAAAGCAGAGTATTTATTTTTTGCAGGTATTCTATTTTATTGGTTTTTTCATAAAGAGCAAAATCGGAAAATGGTTGCAACTGCCTGTATTGCAGCTTGTCTTGCATTAGCAACAAACATGATTATTGGAGACTTTTATTATCGTTCCCGTCCATTTGTCTCCCATCATGTAATTATGCTGATCTCACACGCAAAGAATGCTTCTTTTCCAAGTGACCATGCGACCGCAGCATTTGTGATTGCCATGACTATTTGGCTATGGAAAAAGCGCGATGGCTGGATTTGGTTGATTTTAGCTGCAGGAATTGGAATTTCTCGCATTTGGACAGGTGTTCATTATCCATTAGATGTCATCGCCGGTATGGTAATTGGAATAGTAACTGCAGTTGTAGTTTATCTACTAACAGTAAGATGGGGGAAATTTAATCAGTTTATTGGTGTTCTTATCAATGTTTATGAAAAACTTGAAAGCAAGATTTTCAATACTACTCTTATAAAAAATGAAAAATAGTTCGAGATAATTGGAAAGTAAAAAGGGAATAGAACAATATGATTTAAGAATCGGTGGGAAAATGAAGATATTCTGGACAAATTTGAGTAAAGAAAAACAGCATTTATATTTTGCAGCCTTTTTATTAGCCCTTTATTTATCACCATTATTTATTCTAGGTGAAAATTCACATATCCGGGTTCATGATAATTTGGATTCGAATATTTCTTGGTATAAAGTGCTTAATGATAGTGGACAACTGTTTGGCGGAATAAACTCGGTTATCCCGCAAATCATTAATGGATTACCAAGAAATGCATTTGGGACAGAATTCAGTGGGATCCAGTGGCTGCATAATTTGTTTTCGTCGATGCTTGCCTTTTCAATCAGTCAGGCAATTACAAGGATTTTTGCATTTTTGGGTATGTACCTTTTATTAAAAAGACATTTTGTTAAGACGGAGGAGTCTTATTTAATCCGTATCTATGTTTCGCTGGCATTTGCACTTACGCCATTTTGGCCTTCGGGAATGCTGAGCACTCTCGGTATGCCACTTGCACTTTGGGCTTTCTTAAATATAAGAGAAGGAAGGTACTCTTGGAAGGAGTGGCTTACGCTCATTCTGCTTCCTTTTTATTCAAGTTTTGTGCTTGGATTTTTCTTTTTTCTTACAGCGATTGGGTTGCTCTGGCTCCGGGATTTAGTGGTTAAGAAAGAAGTAAACTGGGTCTTCTTTGGCAGCATTTTTGCCATGACACTAATCTATTTAATAATCGAGTACCGCCTTGTTTATTCTTTAGTGTTTCCTGAGGCCCCGACAAATCGGAATGAATTTTTTGAATCAACCAATGGTTTCTGGAGTACGATTCGTTTAATTTTCAAAAATTATTTTCTTGGACACACCCATGTAATGACCCTGCATACATTTGTGATTGTTCCGCTATCCTTCCTTGTGATTTGGGTCATAAAGAATCGACAGAAAGGTCATATCGAAAAACGGTTTCTTTACCTATTTCTTTTGAATTTTATACTATCTGTTTGGTATGCTTTTTGGTTTTACAAAGGATGGATACCGTTAAAAGAAAGAGTGTCTTTTTTAAATACCTTTAATTTTTCTAGATTTCATTTTTTAAGGCCATTGATTATATACCTGATGTTTGCCGTCGGTGCCTATATTCTATGGAGGAGGGGTAATCGTTGGAAACTATTGGTAAAATTATGTCTGGCAGCGCAGCTCCTAGTGCTTTTTGGGGCAAATAATGAAATCTATTATCGTGTGGCAGGAACACCGACCTTTAAACAATTTTATGCAACTACTCAATTTTCCGATATTAAAAAGTACATTGGTAAGCCGCAAAATAGCTATCGTGTTGTCAGTATCGGAATTCATCCTGCTATCGCTCAATACAATGGTTTTTATACGCTGGATACTTATAATAATTTTTATCCACTAGCGTACAAGCATCAGTTCCGCAAAATAATTGCAAAAGAATTGGATAAGAGTCCCACTTTAAAATCCTATTTCGACCATTGGGGCGGGAGATGTTATATTTTTGTTTCTGAATTAGGAAAGAAGTACGATTTTACAAAGGATTCAAAAGTCGAAATCCATCATCTGCAGCTTAATACGAAGGTATTGAAAATGATGGGAGGAAAATATATTTTCTCGGCTGTTCCAATTCTAAACGCCAAAGAAAACCAGCTGGAATTTAAAAAGGCATTTAACCAAAAGAGTTCTGCTTGGAAAATTTATCTTTATGAAGTAAAATAATGTGGTTTAAGGAGTCTTAACATGAATAAACCGGTATTAACCATCGTTGTACCTTGTTATAATGAAGAAGATGTCTTTATGGAAACATCTACCCAATTATCACATGTATTGGAAATGTTAATCGCTGACTCGCTTATTTCAAGGGAAAGTAAATTATTGTTTGTGGATGATGGCAGCAAGGACAGGACATGGGAGTTAATAGAGAGTGAGAGTGGACATAATTCTTTTGTTAAAGGTTTAAAGCTTGCTAAAAATGTCGGACATCAAAATGCATTAATGGCGGGTCTTGAAACGGCAGCGAAGAAATCGGATTGTGTCATATCCATTGATGCTGATTTACAGGATGATATTAGCGTAATCCAAGCATTTCTTGAAAAGTATTGGGAAGGGTATGATATTGTTTATGGAGTGAGAGAAAGCCGGAAAACAGATACCTTTTTTAAAAGAACCACTGCTGTCGGGTTCTATCGTTTTATGGAGAGAATTGGGATAAAATTAGTTCCTAATCATGCGGATTTTCGGCTTATGAGTAAACGGGCACTTGAGGAATTATTTAAATTCAAAGAGACGAACCTTTTTTTGCGCGGCTTGGTCCCACTTGTGGGATTCTCATCTGCAAAGGTATATTATGATCGTAAGGAGAGGTTTGCGGGAGAATCAAAATACCCGTTAAAAAAAATGCTTGCCTTTGCATTCGATGGAATCTCTTCCTTTAGTGTAGCCCCAATCCGCTTTGTAACCTTTATTGGTTTCTTGGCGATGTTTATTAGTATTCTTGCCGGAGTCTATGCACTAATTCAAGACCTATTAGGACATACTGTTTCAGGCTGGACATCACTAGTCATTTCCATTTGGTTTGTTGGAGGTTTGCAGCTATTGGGGTTAGGTATTATTGGTGAATATATTGGCAAAATATATTTTGAAGTGAAGAAACGTCCAAGATATGCGATTGAAAGAGACAGCTTTTCCGTTAGTCAAACAAATCAGCAAATAAAAGAGGCAATTGGTCATTAGGAGCAGGTATGAAATATACTTTTATTCGTTTTGTCATGGTAGGGATTTTGAATACGATTGTTGGGTTATCGGTCATGTATCTTCTTTTACATGCGTTCCACTTTTCATACTGGATCTCAACCTTCATCGGTAATTCCATTGGAGCGATTGTAAGCTTCTTTTTAAATAGAAGCTTTACATTTAAAAGTCAGAATGCTGTTTCAAAAACTGCCATCCGTTTTATTGTGGTCATTTTGTGCTGTTATTTTATTTCTTATGATTTAGGAAAAAATTTAGTTTCAGCCATCCTACTTTCAAATCAATTCTTTACTGAAAAAATAAGAACCGATTTGGCGGTCCTTGTCGGTACTGGACTTTATACCGTGCTTAATTATTTAGGGCAAAAATTGTTTGTTTTTTCAAAAAAGGATGTTTTAGTTGAAACAAAATCATGAGATAAACGTAGAAAAACCAGGAGGTTCTGACCGGACCTCTTTTTTCTATCATAAAAGGAGTAAGCTCATGAATATAAAAAAATATTTATTTATTGCCTTTATTATTAGCTTGGTGAGTGTAATTGGTTTTGGGATGATTTCCATACTTATTAGTGATGAAAAAATAGGGCATTTTGACAGTACTGTTATTTCGGCGGTTCAAGGACTCGAAACGCCCGGTCTTACAAAGGTAATGAAATTGTTTACCTTTATTGGTTCCACACAGGTTGTTATCATTCTTTCTCTTGCCCTTTTGATTTTTCTCTACAAGGTACTGCATCATCGCTTGGAATTGATCTTATTTGTAAGTGTCATAGCTGGTGCAGGAATTTTAAATGGTGTTTTAAAGCATTTTTTTCAGCGGGCACGTCCTAATTTACACCGTCTGATTGAGATCAGCGGTTATAGTTTTCCTAGCGGTCATGCTATGAGTGCTTTTGCTTTTTACGGTGTGATTGCCTTCTTACTTTGGCGCCATATTTCAACCAGGATTGGGAGAACCATTTTAATTATTGTTAGTTGCTTTATGATTCTTGCCATTGGTATAAGCCGGATTTATCTAGGGGTACATTATCCAAGTGATATTATTGGGGGATATTTTGCAAGCATTTTTTGGCTGACTGCTGCTATTTGGGTTTTTCAATTTTATAAAGAAAAACGGTATAATAGGAAGCAGGGATATAATGAGTGAGAGGTTTTTGAAAAAATTGGAGTGATACATATTATAAGAAACAGTATTCCTAACCTTTTTACGCTTTTAAATTTATTTTTTGGATTTTTATCTGTCATGTATTCGGCGCTTGGGGATTATAAAAATGCGGCAATTTTGATTCTGATTGGAATGATGCTCGATAGTATGGATGGGCGTATTGCCCGGATGTTGAATGTCGAAAGTGACCTTGGAAAGGAATTAGACTCACTTGCCGATATTGTAACCTTTGGTGTTGCGCCGGCGATGATGGCCTATTATTCCTATTTTTCTGATTTTGGTATATTTGGGATGGCGATTTCAGGATTATTCCCGTTATTTGGTGCATACCGATTGGCGCGATTCAATATTAATGCGGTCAAATCATCACAACATTATTTTACGGGTGTCCCCATTACAGCAGGTGGGGGACTACTAACGCTTTTAACCTTATTTCACGGCAAAATGCCAGCGATTATTCTGCCGATTGCCTTTTTTGTCATTTGTTATTTAATGGTCAGCACCATTAAAATCCCAAGCCTAAAGGATATTCCTTTGCCGAAATATGGAATTATTATCACCTTATTCCTTGGTTATGCTATTTATATTGTCTTTAAGAAAGAGCAGCATCGTTTTCCTTACTTCATATACGTAGCCATTCCGCTTTATGTAGCTTTTATAAGTTATCAATTAGTTAGGATTAAGCGAAGCGGTCCAAAAAAATAAAATTCAAAAAAAGAGAAGTACAATTCACTTGAACTGTACTTCTTTTGAATATTTCAATCAACCTGATTCATTAATCACGGAAATATTTTTTGATGAATTTTAATATTAAAATAGGCAGTGCCTTTTTTGCAGAGAGGAGATATTGGTACATTGCTTTCTTTTCCGAAGAAGATACATCCCAATCGTCAGGTATGGTGTTGATGACCGATAAGATTTGCTCAGAAGGAAGTGCAAGGACTTTTTCTGTAAATTGCATAAGTGATTTGGGGTCGTCTATTTGAGTAACACCCCATGTATGAACAGGCTGTTTTAGTAAATTCATGGGGACTTTTTTCAACATATCTTTTGAAAGTGCATATCCTGGAAAACATAAACCGTGATCAATTAAATGAAGATAGCATTTGTTGTCAGAAAGCCTTTCTAACAGAACATTTCCCGTATCCCGATCATTGTTATTCACCCAATAGTCGAATACAATAATACCCGGCAATGCATCGCGATTGACAATTTCTTCATTAATTCGAGGCTCCCAAAGGCCCGTACAATCTTTAAGCAAAAGACTGGCAAATTGATGTCCAGGTGTAAACCCATACCGGTAAAGACCCGGGAACTTTTTAAAATCAGATTTGGAGAAATAAGCCACCTCAAAAGATGCTACAGGCAGTCCTAATAACTGTGCAAGTTTCCCCACCACCCAATCATTCACGAGGACCCTTGTTCCTTGGGGATTGTCTTTAAATTTTACAAGATAAGTATTTCCGTCATTCATTTCAAATAGTTGAGGCTTTGAAAAACCCTCCTTGAACTTTCCTAAGTAGCGAACCGGAAAAATACGATTCAAAATGATATTGCCTCCCTTTTTCTTCATATTATCAATATATGTACAATCCCATCTCTCGGTATAGTTGAATTTAAAAGAATGGAAATAAATTTCTTCTCAAAAAGTGAATAAAGGAGAAAACGAAAGAAAATTATAGATAAGAGGAGTTTTGCTTAATGAAGGGGGAGGGAAGTTGGTTAATCATCTTGTCAAAGCAGTGCCCAATTTATTTACCATCGGAAATTTTTTATGTGGTGTTTTTTCTATCACCTTTAATATGAGTGGATTTATTGGAGGTGCCTCGATTTTTATTTTTTTATCGGCTATTTTTGATCTCTTCGACGGACGGGTTGCCAGAAAATTAAAGGTGAACAGCGAACTTGGAGTGGTATTGGATTCACTGGCGGATATTGTTAGCTTTGGGGTAGCACCTGCGCTTATATTTCATTCAATCGCAGCACCGTCTATTTTAACTTCTCTAGCCTTTATTCTTTTCCCTACTATGGGTGCTCTAAGGTTGGCAAGGTTTAGTGTGAACCCAACCATTGGGTATTTTAAGGGTCTGCCGATTCCAGCTGCTGGCCTGCCATTAGCCGGAATGGGATTGTTTACATATTCCAATGCATGGATCACGATTCTTTTGGCTGTTTTAATGGTAAGTCCGATTAAAGTAAAGAAATTATGAAAAAACCTAGTCTGTATGTAGACTAGGTTTTTAAACAATTTTACATTCCACCAAATGACATAACCCAAATCGATCCGGCAACGGTAACGACGGCAATAAAAACACCATATATCACGTTAATCGTTTGTGCTGCACTGTCTTCACCATCTCTTAAGTGCATGAACATAAACAGCTGCAGACCGGCTTGTATGACAGCGAGAGTGCCGATAATCCACATAATGGCATTGAAAGATAAACCTGTTTTTAAAGCTACAAAGAGTGCGACAAAAGTTAAAACTAATGAAAAAACAAATCCTAATACTTGTGTTAGTGGTGTACCATGTGAATGTTTCTCCATCTTAAGCCACCATCCCTTTTAAATACACAAATGTGAAGATGAAAATCCAAACAACATCAAGGAAGTGCCAGTATAGACCGATAATAAAAGCCTTACGGGCTGTTACTGGTGTCAAACCTTTTTTCGCAATTTGAATCATTACCATAACAGCCCAGCCAATTCCCATACTTACGTGCAATCCGTGTGTACCTAAGAGGACAAAGAATCCTGAAAGGAATGCACTAGTTTGCATCGTAGCACCTTCATGAACGTAGGCAATAAATTCTTCAATTTCCATCCCAACAAACCCGGCACCCAATAATAAAGTAATAATCATCCAGGTTAATAGACCTTTTTTATTACCTCGGTGCATTTCATAAATGGCTAAGCCGCACGTAAAACTACTGGTTAGGAGCAGGATGGTTTCAATCATAACCCCTTTAATTTCGAAAAGTTCATGTGGGGTAGGACCACCGGCATAACGGTGGTCAAGTACTGCATAGGTTGCGAAGAGTGTTGCAAATAGAATGATTTCCGCACCTAAGAAAATCCAGAAACCAAAAATATTCATTCGGCTTTGTTCTGTTTGATATTCAAGCGGTAGCGCAGTGTTTACATTAGCTGACATGATTTTTCTTCACTCCTTTTTGGAGGTCTCTCCATGCTTTTTCTGTCTTTTTAATTTCATCTACCGGTACATGGAAGCCATCCTTATAATCAAAGGAACGGCAAATCAAGCAGGCGAAGATGCCTAAAAGTGCGACAAGTGCAGCGATTTTCCATTCAAAGATGAGGAAGAATCCTGCGATTCCCATGACAACTGCCATCACAATTGGAAGACCTGAATTGTTTGGCATATGAATTTCTTCCAAGTCATCTTCTTTTAACTCTAGACCTTCATTGTGTTTCTTCATGTACCAGAAGGCATCAATTGATTTCACTTCAGGTAGTTTGGCAAAATTATAGAATTGAACAGGGGAAGCTGTAGCCCATTCAAGTGTTCGTGCATCCCATGGATCGCTTGAAATATTGCGGTCCGCATATCTTGCACTCCAATAAATGTTATAACATAAGAAACCAAAGCCAATCGCAAGAATTCCTGCACCAATTGCAGAAACGAGCATCAATGGTCCAAAACCTGTTTCCGCAGAGTACGTATAAGCACGTCTGACGGCACCGTCTAATCCAAGGAAGAACATTGGCATAAAGGTCATATTAAAACCAACTACAAAGAACCAGAAATGAAGTTTTCCAAGCTTTTCGTTCAGCATATGACCAAACATTTTTGGCCACCAGTAGTAAAGTCCAGCGAATACAGCAAATACAACACCTGGAATTAATACATAGTGGAAATGCGCTACTAGGAATAGTGTATTATGGTATTGATAATCTGCTGCACCCATTGCAAGCATAACCCCGGTTACGCCTCCAATCAAAAAGCAAGGGACGAACGCTAATGCCCAAAGCATTGCTGTTGTAAATTGAATGCGTCCTTTACGCATTGTAAACAGCCAGTTAAACATTTTAACTCCTGTAGGGATAGCAATCATCATCGTTGTAATCGAGAAAATAGAGTTAACTGCAGGCCCTGCACCCATTGTAAAGAAATGATGGACCCAAACA
This sequence comes from Bacillus salipaludis, assembly GCF_030938565.1. Classification (GTDB taxonomy): domain Bacteria; phylum Bacillota; class Bacilli; order Bacillales; family Cytobacillaceae; genus Neobacillus; species Neobacillus salipaludis_A. The sequence goes on from NZ_JAVGVR010000001.1 coordinate 2,752,824, forward strand.
AGCATACTTAAAAGGGCGATACCAACAATCGAGAAAACCATTGATTTATAACCATACAGCATTTTACGAGAGAAGGTTGAAATAACCTCTGAAAACATTCCAAACGCCGGAAGAACAACAATATATACTTCGGGGTGACCCCATAACCAGAACAGGTTCGCCCACATCATTGGGTTTCCGTCACCTGAAACGGTAAAGAAATGCGTTCCGAAAATCCGGTCAAATGTCATTAATGCAAGAGCAACAGTGAAAATAGGGAAGGATGCCCAAATAATTACTGATGCGATGAAGGATGTCCAAGTAAACATGGGCATTTTCATTAACGTCATACCGGGAGCTCTCATTTTTAAAACTGTGACGATAAAGTTGATCCCCGTCATTAATGTACCAATCCCGGCAATCTGGATGGCAACGGCATAAAAGTTATTCCCAATACCAGGAGTAAATTCTTTTCCTGCAAGAGGGAAGTAAGCAGTCCAACCTGCATCCGGAGAACCACCGATAACAAACGAAATATTAAACAGCATCGCTCCGGCAAAAGTTAACCAGAAACTTAATGCATTCAATTGCGGAAATGCAACGTCTCGAGCACCGATTTGCAAAGGAACAACCACGTTCATTAATCCGATTAAGAACGGCATAGCCATGAAGAGGATCATTATGACGCCGTGTGTTGTGAAAATTTCATTATAGTGCTGTGCATCAAGTATTTTTCCATCTGGGGTGGCGGTTTGGGCTTTCATTAATAACCCGTCAATGCCACCGCGGAAAAACATGAGTACTCCGACAAGAATATACATAATTCCAATCCGTTTATGATCAACAGTTGTGAACCATTCCTGCCACAGCCATTTCCATTTTTTAAAATAGGTTACACCTACAACAATACCAATCATGGTTAAAGCAATTGCAACTTGAGAGCCTAAGATTAGAGGGTCTCCGGTAATAAAAAACTTATCCCACTTAATGTCCACTATGGTCACCTCCATTGGAATTTCCACTCATGTCCATGTCCTTCATATCCATATTATTCATTTCCATTGACTTTCCTTCTGCCTGACCCTCCATGTGCATTTCATGGTTATCAGGTTCTTTAAAAATTTTCCCTGGGTAGTCGTGATTTCTGTACAATTCAGGGAATGTGTAAGTTTTCGAATGCATATCACCGTGATCAACATAGGCTAGGTGTGTGTTTGAAAAGGTTTGACGGCCTAAGTTTGATGGTTTTAATAGTTCAACATATTTCTTTTCCGATAATTTTGGTGCAGTGTTCTTTACATCCTTCACCCATTTGTCAAACTTCTGCGGTGATTGGGCTTCCACAGTAAATTCCATTCCTGCATAGCCTTTTCCGTTAAAGTTTGTGTTTTTCCCGATATATTCACCAGGTTGATCAGCTACAAGGTAAAGTTGAGTTTCCATTTTTGCCATTGTATATTTTTGACCGCCTAAAGCAGGAATCCAAAAAGAGTTCATCGTACCCGCAGAGGTAAGCTTAAATTTAATAGGGGTACCAACTGGAACGTTCAAATAGTTCACCGTTTCAATTCCTTGATCCGGATAACTAAAGATCCATTTCCAATCTGCGGAAGTAACATTGATTGTGATTGGCTTTTTATTTTCATATCCTTTCGGAACTTTTTCAAGATTATAAATTGATTTTACCGTCGGAATGGTAAGCGCAATAACAATCAGAATCGGGATGACAGTCCAGGTGATTTCCAATTTTGTACTGCCATGTTCTTCTGGTGGCTCGTAATCTTTATTTTTATCTGTTGCGCGATATTTCCACACAATAAATACAAACAAGCCAATAACAACAATTACAACAAGTGCCATAAAAATTAGTGACCAGTTAATCAGGCCTAAAATTTCTCTTGCTGCAGGCCCCTTAGGTTGAAAAACAACCATATTTGGCTCACAGCCGCTTAAAAATAATACCGGTAAAAAAGCTAATAGGGGAATCAAATAACCCTTTTTAAACATTTTTTACGCTCCTTTCAATAAAGTTGTTCATATTTTCACAAATAAATGTGTGAATTCATTCACAATATTGTACAAGATCCAACCCTACTAATCTTTTAATATTGTGATTTGACTTGCCATTTCATGGTCCCTTTACCTGGGTTGTTAATTTTAATTAATTTAGAGTGATTCTTCTTAAAGTCATCTTAGCAAGTTGTCTGTGATGTTTGTATAGGTTTTTGAAAATATTTGTGACAAATTTGTTAAAGTTTTTGACATTTGGGTAGAAAGTGGCGGAATTTGAGGAAAAATGTGGATAAAAGGTGTCTATTTTGATATATAAATGGGATAATAAAATTAAATTATTTTGGAATAGGAGAATAAAAGTGAAAGTCAAAATTAATCGAAATGCAGCAAAAGCGTTGAAAAAAATGTTGGAACAAGAAGAGGCACAAGGGAAGTTGTTTCGTGTATTTGTTACCCATATGCATGGGGATCATGCTCATTATGATTTAATGCTGGATACACCGACTGAAAAGGATGAGGTAGTAAAAACAGATAAGGACATTGATTTTATTCTTGAAAAAGGCGATGAATATTTGGACGGTATCTGGATTCAATTTTTCCAGGTGCCAAAAGAAGAATGGTTAATTACCAATCCATCAAAAGGTGATCATCACCATCACCATCACCATTAATAATAGTTAGGCTGTGTTAAAGGACAATGTTGATTTTGAACAACGTTGATTGAAGCGAAGTGCCTGGATCGGAAATCAACAACCAGGTTTAGCAGAGCCAATAGTTAAATAAACAGCAATGATAAAAATACCCCGCGATTTGATCGTGGGGTGTTTATTATTTTTAGTTATCATCACCTTGATGATTGCCATCTTTTAAGCCTAACTCGCTAAAAGTAATAAAATTATGTAAAGTGAAAAGCTCATTTTTTGATAATGACATGAAGAAGATGTTACTCTAAACGGTAAAGAGAGAAGGGAGTATATAAATGGATAATTTCATAAATAAACCTAATATCAAGCTTATTGCCCTTGATATGGATGGAACCCTTTTAAATGATAAGGGAGAAGTTTCAGTGGGAAACCGTGAGGCTATAAAAGAAGCGCAGGCAAAGGGAATCTATGTTGTCCTAAGTACAGGACGCTCCTTACGAACATGCAGGGAGCATGCAGATTCACTTGAACTCACATCCTTTCTTGTAACTGTAAATGGGAGTGAGGTCTGGGACGAAAAGCGTGAATTAGTCGAAAGAAATCTAATGAAGGCTGACCTAATCCAATGGATGTGGGAATTGTCAAAGCAGCATAATACGAAGTTTTGGGCAATCAGCACGGAACGAAACTGGTTTAATGATATGCCGGAGGACCTGCATAGCTTTGAGTGGTTAAAATTTGGATTTGATATTGATGATGATGAAATTCGAGAAATCATTAATAAAGAGCTTCAATCCAAAGGTGAATTTGAGCTGAGCAATTCAACTCTTAAGAATATTGAAGTCAATCCGCTTGGTATAAATAAGGCCAAGGGATTAAAAATGGTTTGTGAACGTCTTGGAATTGATATGGAGAATGTCATGGCTTGCGGGGACAGTTTAAATGATATAGCGATGATTAAAGAAGCGGGTCTTGGTGTGGCGATGGGCAATGCACAGGAAATCGTGAAAGATACTGCTGAATGGGTTACCGCAGCCAACAATGAAGATGGAGTGGCAAAAGCAATTCGAAAATGGGCACTGAGAAAATAAAATTTTTTCAAAATTGATGATTATGGTTTAAAAATAATTTTTTTGGGAAAAGCTATTCTAGCAAGTATATTTTTGCAAAACATGTATTGGCTAAATGCTAGGAGGCTACAAAAGAAATGGAACATGGTAAAGTAAAATGGTTTAACAGTGAAAAAGGCTTTGGATTTATTGAGCGTGATGGTGGAGATGATGTATTCGTTCACTTTTCTGCCATTCAAGGCGAAGGGTACAAAACATTAGACGAGGGCCAAGAAGTTACCTTTGATATCGAAAATGGACAACGCGGTCCACAAGCTGTAAATGTGCATAAAGCATAAAAATGATAAAACAAACTCCAGTTAGTGGAGTTTGTTTTTTTGCACTTTAAGAAATTATAAAATTGCTGCGAAGAAGAAACTCGACGTAGAAGCAATTTTTAGTGGAAAAGTATAAGTGCAACTACGCCTCTGTCTTCGCCCTTAAGGGCGAAGACAGAGGCGTGTTTTCTTTATGTTTTAGTGATTATTTAGAAATTCCTTCACGAATCCAATTGAATGTTCCCGGTGGTAGGTTTGATATACATTACTGGCCATTTTAACAGGATCACCGAAAAAATAGCGTTCGTAAAGGGATTGTCTTGTTCCAAAAGCGCTCATACTAATATCCCACGCCAGGCGAAAAAGTGTAACACGATCAAATGCATTGGCATTTGCAGCCTGTAGATACTGGTCAAGATCTCCCTTTATTTCTGATGAAAAATCCGCTTCACCTGGAATCGAAACGAGTCCGCTAGCCCCGATTTGCTGTAAAATCTCACAAAGCCTAGGATAAAGACGAGAATAACTAATAATTGCTGTACCTAATGGGGTGAAATCAGGAGTCATCGTTCCCCATTGATCTAGTTTCGCATTCACTTCGGAGGCCAACAGCAATGCTTTTATCGTCTCTAGTCCAACAATGATCTCACTAATTTTTTCCTGGATATGCTGGTATTCCCCGACATTAATTGTATCTACAAGCATTTGTGCGACACCCAAAATAAATTCGGTTTTTACCACCCTCCGTGCAGTTACTTGATGACCTACTAGTGGATAAAAACTGCTTTCGGAAAAAATCCTATAGGAACTCTCCGGATTCTGGTAGCAAAAGACACGTTCCCAAGGAACGAAAACATCATCAAAAACAACGATCGTATCGATCTCATCAAACCGAGAGCCGAGAGGATGGTCAAATTGACTATCCTTGTAACGGAAGGACTCACGGCAAAGGAACCTAAGTCCAGAAGTGTTGCTTGGTATTGAAAATGCATAGGCAAAATCCTTGTTAATTGAAGCCATATGCGTCGGAAACACGAGAATTTCGTCAGTAATTCCGCCTTGTGTTGCTAAAAGTCGTGCACCTTTAATAAAAATACCATCTTCATTTTGCCTTACGGTTTTGGCCGAGATGACATTTACTGAATCCTCTGTATAAGCTTGAGAACGATTGACTTGTGGATTTATAAACGTATGAGTAAAGGTCAAATCTCTTTCTCGTGCATCTTCATATAACTTCCGCAGGTTTTGATCAAATAGTTTTGAGGAATCTGAAAAAATAGGTGCAGCAGCAGCAAAAGCCATCACTGCTGTATTCATATAATCCGGTGATCGTCCCAACATCCCGGCACTCGTTCTCGCCCAATTTTGCACCATTTCTCTTCTAATGGCCAAATCTTCCTTTGTTTTTGGTTCAAGGAAAGAAACACCAACCTGATTACCGCTGGTAGGAGATGTATAGGTCATGTTGTTCATAGAAACCTGCAGGTCAAATAATTTTGCCTGGCTTTTCATGACACCAGCAAATGCAGGATGTTCAGAAATATTTCCACTTACTTGTTTACCCTCAATCCAAATCTCTGCATGATTATGATTGATTCTATCAATATATTCTTTTCCCGATATTGCAGGCATTATCTACACCTTCTTGTCAGTCTTATTTACAGTAAATGTTGAAAGCTTGATTTGGTTTGTACATCCGTCTAAATTTGCACATTTAAAAAAATTGGACATTAATTTTAAAAGAATTGGAATAACAACTTGTAATTTTAATAATTTAATAGTAGTAAAGGGGCACCGGTAGGAGATAATCAAAATTTAATGACAGCAAGGAATCGCGGCCCGACATTAATTCAAGACGTACATTTAATTGAAAAATTGGCCCATTTTAACCGGGAATGGGTCCCGGAGCGGGTTGTTCATGCCGAGAGGGAGGATATTAAGCTACGAGTAATCCAGAATTTCTATAAAGCAGACCCTGAATATGGCGAACGCATTGCCAAAGGATTATATTTAGCCATTCCACAGGGAATCAAGTAATCTAGTATAACTTGATAGAAGGTTGTTCAAAGTGAACAACCTTCTTTCTATGACCCAAATTTAACATGTACTTTTGTTGATTTTCCGTTCATACCTGACCTTAACCAAGAAAATAGGAAACATCCGGCAATAACAATGACACTGCCGCCAAATTCTGACCAGGACATTCTTTCGCCTAAAAAGAAATAGGCAAGGATGGATGTAAAAATAGGGTTAAAGTTTAAAAAGATTCCCGAACTCGTTGCGCCGATTTTTTGAACCCCAATATTCCATAGTACCATACAAACAACAGTTGAAATTACCCCAGTATATAGAATGGCCCAAAGGAAGCTTGAATTGAGATTGGAAATTTGGAAGCTGGATATATTGAATGGAATCAAAATTACCAAACCAAATACCCCAGAATAGAAAGTTGCCAGCATGGGTGACATTTTTTTCATCACCCATTTACTACAAATAGAATAAAGCCCCCAAATGATGACAGCTGCAATCATCCACAAATCCCCAATATTAAAATGAAGGGATAATAAATGTGATAATTCCCCCTTCGCCAATACCATTAATACCCCTAAAAAAGAGACTCCCATTGAAAATATCTGCAATATTTTTAGTTTCTCTTTTAACAAATAGGAAGAAAAGATTGCAATAGAAATCGGGTTTAAGGTAGAAATCAATCCAACATTTGTTGCAGAGGTTTTTTCAAGTGCCAAAAATTGAAATAGGTTGAAAAAAACAACTCCTGTTAATCCCATAAATAGTAATGGGATAATGGATGATTTTGGGGGAATTAGCTTTTTTTCCTGCTTTAAAACAATCGGCAATAGGACAAGGATGGCAATCATCCACCTTAATGTTGTGATGGTCATCGGTGAGGCATGACCGACAAGAAATTTTCCGAAAACAAAATTTCCTCCCCATAGAAGACTGGTAAGAAGCAATAAAAAAACATAAAAGATTGGCATTATGATTTGCCCCTTTTCAATGATATTATATTAATAATAGTAACAGAAATATCGGTTTTTTTATGATTTATTTTGTAAATATGGATATAATAAGAATAATTAAAAGTAAAATAAGTATAAAATGTATTATTGTTAATTTGATGTGTTATAAAATGGTGGTAAACAATCAAATATTCGGTACAAGGAATGAGGGATAAGATGTTTGATGTAATGGAAGGGAATAAACCGTTAGATTTACTTGACCGAAAGATCTTAGATTTACTGCAAAAGGGTGCACAACTTAGTAATGCAGAATTGGCAAGAAGGGTGAATCTTTCTCCTCCTGCGACTCATGCTCGAGTTAAGCGCTTGGAGAATGAAGGCTATATTGACCGTCAGGTTGTAGTTTTGAATTCTAGGAAGCTTGGATTTGATTTACTTTGTTTTATCTTTGTAAGTACGAATATACACCAAAAGGAACAACTCGAATATTTAGAGAAGGCGCTGAATTTGATGCCGGAAATTCTGGAATGCCACTGCTTAACAGGGGAATATGATTATCTTTTAAAAGTTGCCAATCGAAATCGCGAGGAACTGGAGAAATTTATTCGTAAGTTGAACTTACTCCCTGGTGTAAATCGGATTCAAACAAGTTTATCCCTACGTGAGATAAAATTTAGTACAGCATTGCCGATTAATACAGATTAAAGATACCTAATATTCTAAAATAATTTTACAAAAGCATCCCTTTTTAATTTGGATGCTTTTTTTGTTTGATTATAGGCAGGAATTTCGGTACTAAATTAAGAATTATAAAAATAGGATGTTTGTAAAAGGGGGAGTTATTTTGCAGGTAAAAGTGGTAGAAAAAGAGGAATTAAAGGTTGTTGGGATTGCATGGAATGGAACATATTCACAAACTAAGAAGATTCCAAATCTATTTACTGTGATGGAAGAGCGACTACGTGAAGTACAAAATAAAACGAATGAACCTGTTTTGATTGCTCCATTCCATAGCAGGGAAACTGAGTTTACCTATTTTGTTACTGCACCAGTGGAAGAAATTACTGAAGTTCCTGAAGGCATGGTTGGATTCACGATTCCACGTAAAAATTACGTATTTACTACCCATAAGGGGAAAGCGGAAGAGGTTGAAAATACATACCGGAAGATTTTTTCGTGGATGAAAGACTATGGATATGAACAGGATCACCAGGCATTAAGCATAGAAATTTATAAAGAGGAATATAAGCCTGAGTATGCTGTAGGGAATTTGATTTTTGACATTTATCTGCCGGTAAGAAAATATTAACAAAATTATCGTAAAAAAAGGAAAGTCGAAAATTCCCTATAAATTATGAACAAATCATTTCCCTTTCTGGATTGAATTCGATATACTTAAAATAATTTAAAATTAAATAGTTCCTTCGGGGTCAGGTGAAATTCCTAACCGGCGGTGATGAAGCATTGCTTCTTAGTCCGTGACCCGGTTAACATTAGTTAAACGGTGGATCTGGTGAAACTCCAGGGCCGACAGTTAAAGTCTGGATGGGAGAAGGAAAAAATAAGCAGGATTAAAAATTGGTTAAAAAACCCTCTTTTTTAAGCCTCAATTTCCTATTGCCTTTATTAGGACCCTGAAGAAATTTTTTCAGGGTCTTTTTATGTTCTGATAGAAGGAGAAACGCCATTATGAATGATACAGACTACATGAGCCTAGCATTGAATTTGGCAAAAAGCACTTTGGGACAGACTGCTCCCAATCCAGTAGTTGGAGCAGTAGTGGTAAAGGACAATCAAATCGTTGGCATGGGTGCCCATTTAAAAGCGGGCGAGCCCCATGCAGAGGTCCATGCCATTGAAATGGCTGGCGAAAAAGCAAAGGATGCAACCATCTATGTCACCCTAGAACCCTGCAGCCATTTTGGTAAAACACCACCATGCTCGGATTTAGTCATTCGTACAGGAATTAAGAAAGTATTTGTTGCAACTACGGACCCTAATCCCCAGGTGGCAGGCAAAGGTATTGCAAGAATAAGAAATGCCGGGATTGAGGTGGAGGTAGGGCTGCTTCAGGAAGAGGCACGTGAGCTGAATAGGATGTTTTTTTACAACATTAGTACCGGTTTGCCATACGTAACATTAAAAACCGCCAACAGTTTGGACGGAAAAACAGCCACCGCAATAGGCGAAAGCAAATGGATTACCGGTGAGGAAGCAAGGAAGGACGTTCATGTATTCCGCCATCAGCATGACGCCATTCTAGTAGGAGTCAATACGGTCATTAAGGATAATCCCAGCTTGACAACAAGGTTGCCTTCAGGCGGCCAAAATCCAATTCGAATTATCCTTGATACGAATCTTCGAACTCCTCTAACTGCAAACGTTGTAACGGATGGTCAGGCGCCGACATGGATTGTTACCTGCTCTGGCATTGATGAGAAAAGGGAAAAAGAATACCATGATTTAGGGATTAAGCTGATTAAATTGCCGGAAAAGCAAATAATCATCCGTGAAATGTTAAAAGTAATAGGAGAAATGGGCATTTCATCATTATTTGTTGAAGGAGGCGCGGAGGTGCATGGAAGCTTTTTAAAGGAACGTGCATTTCAACAAGTGATCACCTATATTGCACCTAAATTGATCGGTGGTAAAATGGCTCCAGCTTCTTTTGGCGGTGAAGGCTTTGAAACAATGGAAGAGGTTGTTTCTTTAAAAATAAAAGAAGTGAGCCGCATCGGCAATGATATCCGGATAATTGCGGAACCTAAGTGAGGAGAACACTATGTTTACTGGAATTATTGAGGAAATTGGTTTAGTTTCAAATATTCAGCGAACGGGAGATTCTTTCGTTCTTACCGTTGAGGCGAAGAAAATTCTTGATGATGTTCATCTTGGTGACAGTATCGCTGTCAACGGTGTATGTTTAACAGTCACTTCCTTTACCGGAAAACAGTTTACCGTAGATGTTATGCCGGAAACAGTGAAGGCATCCAGTTTAAATTCAGTTAAGCGCGGCTCTAAGGTGAACCTGGAAAGGGCGATGGCGGCCGGGGGAAGATTTGGGGGTCATTTCGTATCCGGACATATTGATGGGACCGGGGTGATTAAAAGTAAAAAAGCATTTGAAAATGCCATCTATTATGAAATTGAAGCCAATCAAGAGATATTAGACTACATTATTTTAAAAGGCTCAGTTGCAATTGATGGTACAAGTCTTACCGTCTTTGGCAAGACAGAGCATACTTTTACGATTTCACTCATCCCCCATACATTATCTGAATCGATCTTAGGTCTAAAAGGTTCAGGCGATATTGTCAATTTAGAATGCGATATGATTGGAAAATATGTGGGTCATTTTATAACTGGTATAAAAAGTGATCAAGGGAAAAAAGGAGCATCCGGCATAACAGCTCAATTTTTAGCTGATAACGGATTTGCTTAAATAATAGAAAGGAGTGATGCAAAATGTTTAATACAATAGAAGAGGCTTTAGAAGATTTAAAACAAGGAAAAGTTGTCATTGTCTGTGATGACGAGGATCGGGAAAATGAAGGTGACTTTATCGCCCTAGCGGAGAAAGCAACACCAGATGTAATAAATTTAATGGCTACCCATGGACGAGGACTAATATGCGTGCCAATTCAAGAGGAATTGGCGCAAAAACTTGATTTGTTCCCGATGGTATCGGTTAATACGGATTCACATGGTACGGCTTTTACTGTAAGTATCGACCATAAATTTTCAACGACAGGGATATCTGCGTTCGAGCGTTCCGCAACTGTTTTAAGTTTGCTCGACCCAGAATCTAAACCTTCAGATTTTAAAAGGCCGGGGCACGTTTTCCCGTTAGTCGCAAAAAAGGGCGGTGTTTTAAGAAGAACGGGGCATACGGAGGCGGCAGTTGATTTAGCAACATTATGTGGAGCTAAGCCGGCAGGTGTGATTTGTGAGATTATGAACGAGGACGGCACAATGGCACGCGTTCCTCAACTACGAAAAATTGCGGATTCGTTAAATGTAAAATTAATTACGATAAAAGACCTGATTGAATATCGCAATAAAAAGGATCAGCTTGTTAAACGTGAAGTGGAAATTAATCTGCCAACTGAATTTGGTAATTTTAAAGCAGTTGGGTATTCCAATCTTGTTGATAGTAAAGAGCATGTGGCATTAGTAAAAGGGGAAATTGATCCTGAGAAGCCGATTCTTGTCAGAGTTCATTCCGAGTGTTTAACCGGGGATGTTTTTGGTTCCTACCGGTGTGATTGCGGTCCTCAGCTTCATGCGGCTTTGAGCCAAATTGAAAAGGAAGGTAACGGCATCCTTTTATACATGCGTCAGGAAGGCCGCGGTATTGGTTTATTGAATAAACTCAGAGCGTATAAGCTTCAAGAAGAGGGATACGATACCGTTGAAGCAAATGAAAAACTTGGTTTTGGAGCGGATCTCAGAGAATACGGGATAGGCGCACAAATATTGAAGGACCTCGGGGTTAAACAAATGCGTTTATTAACGAATAACCCTAGAAAAATTAAAGGCTTAAAAGGTTATGACATTGAGGTGGTCGAGCGTGTTCCGCTACAAATGGAAATGAGAAAAGAGAATGCGAACTACCTTCGCACAAAGCACGACAAATTGGGGCATCTTTTACATTATTAAGGAAGAAAAAAATTAAGGAAACAAATGGAGGAAGAAGCATGGGACATATTTTTGAAGGTAATTTAGTTGGATCAGGATTAAAAGTAGGAATCGTAGTAGGTCGTTTTAATGAATTCATTACAAGTAAATTATTAGGTGGGGCACAGGATGCTTTAAAAAGACATGGTGTCAGTGAAACAGACGTGGATGTTGCCTGGGTACCAGGTGCGTTTGAAATCCCGTTAATTGCGCAAAAAATGGCGGAAAGCAAAAAGTACGATGCCGTTATCACCCTTGGTACGGTTATTCGCGGCTCCACACCACATTTTGATTATGTGTGTAACGAAGTGGCAAAGGGCGTTTCTGCTCTCAATTTAAAAACAGGGATTCCAGTTATTTTTGGCGTATTGACAACTGATTCAATTGAACAGGCGATTGAACGTGCTGGAACAAAAGCAGGCAATAAAGGCTGGGACGCAGCATCAGCTGCGATTGAAATGGCCAACCTTTGCAGAACAATTGAATAACTTTCGCCACATTTCGGAAAATTAGAGTTAGATTTTTTGCTAGAACCATGTTTAGATGAAAGTTTTTCCTTTGAACGGAAATTTTTCTAAAAACATATACAAATTATTTTCTTTTCCTATATAATGAAGTAGTCATAAAAATATATTTAAAAAATAGGTGCTAAAATTTTTAAAAAGAATTTAAGCTTAAAAGGGAAGTTTGGTGCAAAACCAACGCGGTCCCGCCACTGTAAATGGGAGCAACCTATAGAATGTCACTGTCGTAATGATGGGAAGACATAGGAAGCGATGAACATGAGTCAGGAAACCTGCCTATTTATGTACGCCAAATAACCTACGAGGATAGGGAGGTGTGGAAGGCTAGACTCTTCTTACTTTCGAATAAGTAACTGAATCTAATCGAACCAACATCTCCATGATCCTATGGAGATGTTTTTTTGCGGTGCAAAATATTTTTTTGATAAAAAGCAATCAGCTCAGTTAAAAACAGGGGGAATAGACGTGAAAAAATGGTATTCACTATTGTTAGCTGCAATGTTAATAATAGGTATGTTAGCAGGTTGTGCCGGAAAACAAGACCAAGGAAAAGAGAACAAAAATGCTGGGGAAAAGAAAACTGAACAAGCTGCCTTCCCGGTAACGATTACAGATGCATTAGGGGATAAGGTTGTCATTGATAAAAAGCCTGAAAGGATTGTGTCATTAATCCCAAGTAATACAGAGATTGCATTTGCTTTGGGTCTTGGGAAAGAAGTAGTGGGAGTATCTGATTACGATAACTACCCAGCAGAAGTATCGAAAAAAGAGAAAGTTGGCGGACAAGAAATAAATGTTGAAAAAATCATCTCTTTAAAGCCGAATTTAGTGTTAGCTCATGAATCCGCTGCAAGTATTGAGAAAGCGGCGCTTCAACAGCTAAGAGATGCAGGGATCAAGGTTTTAGTGGTGAAAAATGCTGATCATTTTGAGCAAGTGTATAGTACCATTGACACAATTGGGAAAGCTACCGGAGAAACCGAAAAAGCAGCAGAAATCATCAAAGGGATGAAAGATAAGCTTGCGGTTATTCAAACAAAGGCAAAAGAAGTTAAAGACAAGAAAAAAGTATTAGTAGAAGTGTCTCCTGCACCAGAAATTTATACTGCTGGAAAAAATACTTTTATGGACGAAATGTTATCAATGATCAACGCAGACAATATCGCAAACGATCAAAGTGGCTGGATTAAAATAGATGAAGAAGCCATGGTAAAAAGAAATCCAGATGTAATTGTGACTACATTTGGTTTCTACGTAAAAAACCCAACTGAAAAGGTTTTAAAACAAAAAGGCTGGGAAAATGTCAAAGCCGTTAAAAACAAACAGGTTTTGGATGTTAATGCTGATAAAGTAAACCGTCCAGGCCCTAGGATTGTCGAAGGAGTAGGAGATCTTGCAAAGGCCATCTATCCGGATGTTTTTAAATAATAAATACACTGCATTTTGTTTGGCAGGAATTTTCCTTGTTTTTGCAATTTTATTAGGAATTTCGATGGGAACGGTATCCGTTCCCGTTCTTACTATTATTAAGATCATTTGTTCAAATGTTTTTGGAATACATTTTACAGAGCAACTGGACCCCATGTATCAAAGCATTGTAATGAACATTCGACTCCCGAGGGTAATTTTGGCCGGACTTGTAGGTGCCGCACTTGCAATCAGCGGCGCCGCCTTTCAGGGACTGCTTAGAAACCCATTGGCCGATCCATATACATTAGGCGTATCCTCTGGGGCATCTGTAGGGGCGGTTTTGACATTATTTTTTCGCTTTTCGATTCCAGTTTTAGGAGCATTTACATTACCTGTGCTAAGCATTCTCTTTTCTTTTATAACCATTTTTTTGGTGCTTACGTTAGCAAGGAAAATTGACCGTTCCATGCGAGTGGAAACGATTATTTTAACGGGGATAATTTTTAGTTCGTTTTTAGGAGCACTTATTTCACTGATGATTGCTTTAACAGGAGATGAACTTCGAGAAATTATTGGCTGGCTCCTAGGCAGTGTCTCGATGCGAGGCTGGGAATACATAAAGCTTATTTTACCATTTTTTATAATAGGTGCCATCGTTTTGATCTTTAATGCCAAAGAATTGAATGCCATGTCATTTGGCGAAGAGAGAGCTCAGCATTTAGGGGTAAACGTCCAAAAAAGGAAATTAATTATCTTAACAGCAGGTTCGATTCTAACAGGTGCTGCAGTAGCTGTATCAGGAACCATCGGTTTTGTCGGATTGGTTATTCCGCATCTTTCTAGATTATTATGGGGACCTGATCATAGGCATCTACTTCCATTAACATGTTTATCCGGGAGTGGTTTTTTAATTTTAGCCGATCTTGTTTCCCGAACGATTATCTCACCTACTGAATTGCCAATTGGTGTTATAACGGCATTGATTGGTGCACCCGTATTTGCAATTATTCTCATGCAGAGAAAAAGGAAGGAAAGAAGTGGTTAACAAATGCTTACCGTTAAACATGTTTCAGGTGGTTATGCAAGTGAAACCGTTCTTCAGGATGTTTCATTTGAAGTAGAAAAAGGTGAATTATATGGTATTTTAGGTCCAAATGGAAGTGGGAAAACAACTCTTTTAAAAATGTTAAGTGGAATCCTTCCCGTTCAACAAGGTGATATTTTAATTAATGGAAAAAGACTCATGGAGTATGGCTCAAAACAACTTGCGCAAATGATTGCCGTTCTTTCACAGCACTCTTCTGAGTCTTTTTCTTATACCGTCAAGGAAACAGTCTCACTAGGAAGATATGCACATCAAAAGGGCTGGTTTCAATCATGGTCAAAAGAAGATGAGATAATCGTCAGGCGGGTGATGGACCAGACGGGTATTTCCACATTTCAAAATAGAAATATTCAAGAGTTATCCGGTGGAGAAAAACAAAGGGTGTTTTTAGCTCAAGCCCTGGCCCAGGAACCAAAAATTCTTCTTTTAGATGAACCAACGAACCACTTGGATTTATCTTATCAAAAAGAATTACTTGATTTATTAAAACAGTGGACAAGGGAAACCGGTTTGACGGTTATTTCTATTTTTCATGATTTAAACCTTGCCGGTTTATATTGTGACCGCCTGCTCTTGCTCGAAAACGGCACAATCAATATCAATCATATTCCGAATGAAGTGCTAAGAGAAGAAAAGATAAGGGACGTATACCATACAGAAGTTCTAAAACATCCTCATCCGAAAGTAGCGGCACCGCAAATGTGCTTATTGCCAGAAGGGATTAAAAAAGATTCGATTAAAATTGTAGATGAATCAATGGTAGGCATTTCGTCTGAGTTTATCGTGCTGCGTACACCTGCACCATTACGGACAATGTCTTCAGGTGTGATTGGCTCAGGAACGGGATGGCACCAAAATTTTGTGAATCGTCATGTTGACAAAAGTTATAATTGCAGTGACCATCGCCTCGAAATGGCGACATTTTTAAAAGCGAATGGGTTTGAGCCATCTGAAACCGTGGGAATGATGACTGCTGTTATTTTAGAGGATTTGGTCTACCGTTCCTATGAAGAAAATGACTTTTCTATCTTTATCGTGGTAACTGCAGGTGTTGGAAATGCCATTGATGCTTCGAAAAGTGAACTGCACTCCTTTGAAAGAGTGCCCGGCACGATTAATACCTGGATTTTTGTTAATGGAGAGCTGACTGAAGAAGCATTTATTCAAAGTATCATGACGGCCACAGAGGCAAAAGTGAAGGCCATCCATGATTTACAGGTAATGGACAATGTTACGGGGACTATTGCGACAGGAACCTCGACGGACAGTATCTTAATTGCTGCGACCCAAACAGGATGCGTTCTGGAGTATGCCGGTACGATCACTCCGTTAGGAAAGCTGATTAGTAAAGCGGTATATCAATGTACGACCGAAGCGATTCAAAAATCACAAAAGAGGAAAAAATCGTGATTATCCATCATTTAATTTCAATTACCATTGCAATCATGATTGATTTGCTTATTGGCGATCCCCCCAATTGGCCCCATCCGGTTCGCTGGATTGGTTCACTAATTTCATCTTTTGAAAAGAATTGGAACCATGGTCAAGCGAAAAAAGCAAAAGGGGTATTGATGCTAATCTGTGTTTTACTTATTGTTTTTCTTTTGGTATTCATTATTATTTTTATAGGTTATCAGATTCACTTGTATGTGGGGATCTTTCTTGAAGCGATTATCATTTCGACAACCATTGCCCAAAAAAGCTTAAAGGAATCGGCTCTTGAAGTGTATCAACCATTGAAGGCTGGAGTGATAGTCGAAGCAAGGAAAAAATTATCCTATATTGTTGGCAGGGATACCGATTCCTTGAGTGAAGGGGAAATTGCCCGTGGAGCAATTGAAACTGTTGCTGAAAATACAAGTGACGGTGTTACAGCTCCATTATTTTGGGCGCTAATTGGCGGAGCTCCTCTTGCCATATTGTACCGGGCCACGAATACCTGCGATTCAATGGTTGGATATAAAAATGAACGGTACAGAGAGTTTGGCTGGGCATCTGCCAAATGGGATGATGTGATGAACTGGATCCCCAGCAGGTTGACAGGATTAATCATGCTTTTTGGAAATCAGCCAGAAAAAATGAAGTATCGTCATGCATGGAAAATCTTGTTCCGAGATGCAAAAAAACATCCAAGTCCTAACAGCGGCTGGGGAGAAGCGGCAGTTGCCGCGATTTTAGGGATTCAGCTTGGAGGAATAAATTATTATAAAGGAATGGTTTCAGACCGGGCAAAAATGGGAGAGCCGCTATTGCCGATAAAGGCAGAGCATATCCCAAAGGCGAATACGATTCTAGGGAAAACTGTTTTTTTATTTTTATTATTATTATGGGCAGGAGGGATCATCATTGAAATGGCCGTCACATGGATCCAATCCACGCTATTTGTATGAAGCAATGGGGCTTTCACTTCCAAAGGAATATGTGGATTTTAGTGCAAACATTAATCCTTTGGGACCACCTCCTTTGCTAAAAGAAAAATGGATGGCGTTTTATCAGGATATTCATGTATATCCAGATCCTTTTGCAAGTGGGTTGAAGGAAAGAATTGCAAAAAAGGAACAAATCCTGGATGAGTCTATTTTGATTGGAAATGGCGGTGCCGAGTTAATTGCTTTGGTTGCCCGAAGGTTCTCGGGTAAAAGGGTTGTCATCATTCAGCCCACTTTTTCAGAATATGAAAAAAACTGCCGGGTGAACCAATGTGAAATTGTCTATCATACATTGGAAGAGCCAGAATTTGAATTAAATGTTGCAGAGCTACAGTCTAGTCTGATTGGGGCTGATGCTTTATTTATCTGTAACCCAAACAATCCAACAGGGATTCAATACCCTGCTGCAAGCATCCATGCCATAATAGAGGCATGTAAAGAACAAAACTGTTCTGTCGTCTTAGATGAGGCATTCTATGACTTTCTCATAGATTATCATTCATTTCTACCCTACATAAATCAATATTCCAATTTAATCATCATTCGTTCCATGACCAAAATGTTTGCGATACCAGGAATTCGATTAGGGTATTTAGTAGCAGAACCTTCTGTAATTGAACAACTAAGTGAGCTGCAATCGCATTGGAGTACGAATACGATTGCCTTATTAACCGGTGAACTTTGTTTGCAAGAGGAATTGTTTATCAAAGAAACGCAGGATTATATTTTTCATGAACGGGAGAGACTATTAAATTTTTTCCAAAAACAAAACTTTGTGGTAACACCATCTGACGTTAATTTTTATTTATTAAGAGATCCATATATATTCGATCAATTTGAACTCTTTGAATTTCTCCTTCACAACGGGATGATTCCACGGCATACATTCAATTTTCCAGGACTGGAGGGAAAATGGCTTCGTTTTGCCATAAAGAGCAGTAAGGAGAATGACCGACTTCTGGAGGTGTTTACAAAGTGGCGGAAGCACCATCCCTTATCTTCATAACTGGCGGCGTTAGGAGCGGCAAAAGCAGTTTTGCTGAGAGAAAGGCACTGGAGATTGCTGTTGAAACTGGAGGAACCCCCATTTATTTCGCAACCGGGGTTGCTTCAGATACGGAAATGAAGGAGCGTATCAGCAAACATCAACTGGATCGTGAGGCAGGCAAATACAAGTGGAAAACCGTTGAACAATCCATAGATATTGGCAAGCGGGCAAAGGAAATGACGAAACAGGATATTGTGCTGCTTGATTGTGTAACGACACTCTTGAATAATGAGCTGTTTTCTACAGAAGAATCATGGGATTGTAGCTTTTTAGAAGTGGTCAAGGAAAGAATTCTCAATGGAATTACAGCGATTAACATTCAGGTGAAAACGTTGATAGTTGTTAGTAATGAAGTGGTGTACGAGTCATTATCCGAAAATGAGCTTGTCATGAAATATGGTAGATTGCTTGGATACATCCATCGTCAACTAGTAAAAGCTGCAGATGAAGCGTATTTGGTTGAAGCAGGTATCCCCATCTTAATGAAAGGAGTGAAACAATGAAAGGGGTTATGATCCAGGGAACAGCGTCAGATGTGGGTAAAAGCTTGGTTGTTACTGCTTTATGTCGAATACTATCGACTGAAGGTGTGAAGGTTGCACCGTTTAAATCACAAAATATGTCCAATAACTCTTATGTAACCATTGATGGGAAAGAGATTGGCAGGGCGCAGGGAATTCAGGCGGAAGCAGCTAGAACGGAGGCAACGGTTTGGATGAATCCAATCCTATTAAAACCACGTTCCCACCAGGACTCAGAAGTGGTCTACTTAGGCAAAGCGATTGAGACCTTTTCCGGGCGAGAATATAGGGAAAATTTTTATGAAAAAGGGTTGAATGTGATTAGAGAATCCTTTCAAATGCTGTCAAATCAGTTTGAAATGGTAGTGATCGAAGGAGCTGGCAGTCCGGTTGAAATAAATTTAAAGGATCGTGAGCTGGTCAATATGAAGGTGGCTGCTTTAGCGGATGTGCCGGTTGTGCTTGTTGCCGATATAGACCGTGGCGGTGTTTTTGCCAGTATTATCGGCACCCTTGAACTAATGGAACCAGACGAACGAAAAAGAGTAGCTGGTGTGATCATAAATAAATTCCGCGGGGATATTACTTTATTTGAAGATGGGGTTCGCTGGATTGAAGAAAAAACAGGGATTCCCGTGTTAGGGGTATTGCCCTATATCGAGCATCATATGATTGATGGGGAAGATTCATTGTCTATCGCTAATCAATTTTCAAATCAAAAAAGAGGGGATGTTGATGTTGTAGTCATCCAACTCCCTTTTATTTCAAATTACAGTGATTTAGAACCCTTTTTATTTGAAGATGATGTATCAATTCGCTGGGTAAAACATGTTGATGAATTTGGTGCGCCAGACGCGGTCATCATTCCGGGGACAAAAAGTACGATTCAAGATTTAAAGTTCATCAAAGATCAAGGGTTGGACGTGAAAATTAAAAATCATTTTAAAAACGGCGGGTTTACAGTTGGGATTTGCGGTGGATACCAAATTCTGGGTGATGAAATGATTGATGAAGCCGGCTCGGATACCGGAATCGTAAACAGTAGGTTACAGGGTATCGGGTTGATTCCGGGAAAAACCATTTTTTATAAAGAAAAGGAAACGATTAGAACAGTGGCGGCGTATCACGAAGATACGGGTTTTCCTGAAAAAATTCCATTGGAAGGATATGAAATTCATCTGGGAAAAACGGTGATCAAGCAAAAAGGATGTTCGTTTCTTAAATTGGAAGACGGAAAAGAAGAAGGCTATTTTCATTATAACGGCCAACTCATCGGAACGTATCTGCACCACCTTTTTCATAATGACGAATGGAGAAATCGCTGGTTAAACCTTATTCGGAAAAGGAAGGGGCTCGCGGTAAAAGAGATAAGGAATTTGCGAGATTATAAGGATCAAAGATATACCGCTCTTGCAGTAGAAATGAAAGCGCATCTAAAGTGGGACCTTCTAAAAGAAATAATCGAAAATTGGAGTTCTGGGGAATGATGTTTTTAAAAGGTTTTCTCATTGGCCTGCAGTTTTTTACTGCGGTCCCGATTCGACGTGAGCTGCCAATGGATTCGGAACATCTTGGTAAGACGGTACAGGCATTTCCACTTTTAGGGTTGTTCCAAGGGATCATCTATGCCAGTCTATTTTTTTTACTAAAAGAATGGACACCATTTTCCCACCTTGCCGCAGCCTTTTTACTTTGGCTGGCAACGATCCTTCTTACCGGCGGTATTCACCTTGACGGTTGGATGGATGCGAGCGATGCTTATTTTTCCTATGGCAATCAAGAAAAAAGGCTGGAAATTATGAAAGACCCGCGAACCGGAGCGTTTGGAGTACTCTCTGTTATTGTTTTATTAAGCTGCCGCTTTTTATTTATTTTTGAAATTACTGAATCTACTCCATATTTTCTGATTGCAGCGATTCCTTTTTTCAGCAAGAGTGTAATGGGGCTTTTGCTTGTAACGGTCCCATCATCCAGAAAAGAAGGGCTTGCAGCGATGTTTCAAACAGCGGTCTCTCTCAAATTGTTAATTATTTATCCTATCTTTATCATCATTTTTTTGGTCCTAGTGATTTTCTTAAATGAAAATATCATTCATGTCACAATCTTATTGTTGGCTGCTGGTGGATGTTATTTCCTTTGCCGCCGTAATGTGTCCAATTGGTTTGGCGGCATCACAGGTGATGTTTTGGGAGCCTCTGTAGAAGGGACGGAGTTAATCTTATGGATGACAGTGTGGTTATTGCATTATTTCGTCATGGCTTGACAGAAGCGAATAAACGAAAAGCTTATTTGGGGTGGACGGATTCACCAATATGTATAGGGGAAATCAAAGTTCCGGTTAAAAGTGTTTATGATGGTTATTTTTCCAGTGACCTAAAAAGATGCATAGAAACTGCAAAGATATTTTTTCCGAATACAAATCCCAAGCTTTTAAAAGAGTTACGAGAAATAAATTTTGGTGCTTGGGATGGAAAAACCTACGATGAATTGAAAGAAGATTCACGATATCAGAAATGGCTCTCAGATCCATTTCAGTATTATCCGCCAGATGGGGAATCGTTTCAGCAATTTCAGAAAAGGATTCAAGCTGGCTGGAGACAGATGGTAGATGAAATTCTTCTGAAAGACTTACAAAGCTGTGTGGTAATTACCCATGGTGGTGTCATTCGTCAACTCTTGACTAAGTATGCGCCAGAAAAGAAAGAATTTTGGGAGTGGCAATCTCCCCATCATCGAGGGTTCGAATTAACCACTAACCGGGAAGCGCTAAGGAGGGGAGAGCGGTGCACTTTGTTACAGGAGGTGCCTTTAATGGAAAAAGGGAATGGGTAAGAAAAACTTATCCGATTCAATCAATAGAACAATGGAAATCAGCCTATCAAAATGACCCATTTCCATTTGAACTTGAAGAACATCCTGAAGAATTGCTTGTTCTCGAAGGAATTGAAACATGGGTAAAGGCATTAATGAAAGAATATGAACCTGGCAAATTACGTGAAATATGGAAAGCCTGCTTAAACCATTGGACTTCTTGGGAGAAAGCTGAGAAAAATCGAAAACTAGTGGTAATTGGAACAGACATTACAAAAGGAATTGTTCCGATGGAGAAAGAGAACAGACTTTGGCGCGATTTGGCGGGATGGGCCAATCAGGACATCGCGGCAGTAGCGGACAAAGTCGACGTCATTTGGTATGGATTAAATCAAACCATAAAAGGTGGAGGAATGTAAGGATGAGAATTTATACAAGAACTGGTGATAAGGGAAAAACAAGTATCATTGGCGGCCGAGTCGATAAAGATGACACAAGGGTGGAAGCATATGGAACCGTTGATGAAGTCAATTGCTTTGTCGGTCAGGCAATTCAAGAGCTTGACCCGGAAATTTTCGCAGATGTATTAGCCGACCTTGAAACCATTCAGCACGAATTATTCGATTGCGGCGGAGATTTGGCCAATGTTTCAGACAAACGAGAAATGAAGCTGCAGAAAGAATCAATTGACTATTTGGAAAAGAAAATCGATGAGTATATTGAAGAGGCACCTGAGTTAGAAAGATTTATTTTACCGGGAGGGACAAAGCCAGCTGCCTCAATTCATATCGCAAGGACCGTGACAAGAAGAGCAGAACGCTTGGTGGTAAAACTAGTAAAAGCTGATTCGAAGTCTCCTGAGGTGGCACTGCAATACTTAAACCGACTGTCAGACTATTTCTTTGCCTTGGCAAGGGTCGTTAACAATCGGTTAAATGTAAAAGATGTGGAGTACGTTAGGAGCGCAAAAGTGTTCAGGGGCGGGAAACGTTCAGATGAAAAATAGCTTTGATGTAAAAATGCTAAGCTGGCTTGCCCTTTTCACCGCTTTATCTGTTGTCGGTGCTTCCATTAAAATACCTGCGTTTGTTGACAGTGTTGCCTTGGATGTTTTTCCGGCGCTCTTGGCAGCTGCTTTTCTTGGAGGAAGATTTGGCGCGATTGCCGCTGCCTTTGGACATTTATTGTCGGCCCTATTTGGCGGATTTCCACTTGGACCCATGCATATTTTAATAGCCGGAGAAATGGCCGTACTTGTTTGGATGTTCGGTGTCTTATATAAAAATAGAAGAATCGTTGCTGCCATTCTTTTTGTGTTAGGTAATGCATTTGCCGCACCTCTCCCGTTTATTTTTTTAATGAGTAAAAGTTTTTATTTGGCGATCGTTCCATCGTTACTGATCGGTTCAATCATCAACGTGGTGATTGGCCTAGTGTTAATTCCAAGGCTTTCCGG
Source organism: Bacillus salipaludis (assembly GCF_030938565.1). Lineage (GTDB taxonomy): Bacteria > Bacillota > Bacilli > Bacillales > Cytobacillaceae > Neobacillus > Neobacillus salipaludis_A. Next base: position 2,775,809 of record NZ_JAVGVR010000001.1, read on the forward strand.
ATTATTTAAGACAGCTGTCCAAAAAGAGGAGCCTAAACAATGAGGGATTTTGTTACGCTCACTTTAAATGAACGGGAATCACTCATTATTGCAAATGATAATAGCGGCGGTATTGGAATGAAGGATGACGATTTCGTAAAAGTGTCCTATGAAACGGTTGCCTATTATTCTTTTCGTGTTGCTGCTATGGAATGTTTGGCTGGTGGTGGAGAACCTTTTTCTGTGGTGCTTCAAAACTTTTGCGGCAATGAACCTTGGGAGGATCTTCTCAAGGGTGTTCAAAAGGGATTAAATGAACTTAATTTAAAGGAAGTTTCCATTACGGGAAGCACGGAAAGTAATTTTTCCTTAAAGCAATCAGCTCTCGGGATTATCGTAATTGGGAAAAAGGAAACAGATACAGTAATGGAAGTACCTTTTTCAGACACTTTAAGAGTTGCGATAATTGGGATGCCTCTTGTTGGAAATGAAGTGGTGGAACAACCGGATAACGTGGTACCATTGGCACTTTTCAAAGAAATTTGCAAATTGAAAGAGGTGGTTGTTTTACCAGTGGGATCAAAAGGAATCTTATATGAGTTGAATCAACTGTTTTTAAATATGGTTTTAGAAAAAGAAAATCTAATAACGGATGTAGATGTTTTTAAATCATCCGGTCCTTCCACTTGTTTTATTGCCGTCTATCCTAAAGGTCTTGAAGAAAAAATTAAGAGAGCATCAGGGGATTATTTCCACTCGTTGCATATAGAATTTTAAAATATTATTGTTGCTATTCACTTTAATAAGGTATAGGATAAAATTATTAAATTCATAAACTACTAGGGGTGCCCGGATGCAGGGCTGAGAGAAAAACAATTTGTTTTTTAACCCTTTGGACCTGATCTGGATCATACCAGCGTAGGAAAGTAGTGGAAAAAATTAATTTTTTCTATTGCCTATAAGTCAGGTCCTTTTATGGATCTGGCTTTTTTATTTTTTATAAAGGGGAGTACAGCATGAATGAGAAAGAAAGTATTGTAATAGGGGTAGAGGAAGAATTACCGCCAGTTAAAAGTTTTTTATATGGATTGCAGCATGTCTTTGTTTCAAATGTCTGGCTAGATCCAATTTTTGTCGCTGCGATGATTGGATTGCCGCTGTCCTTATCAGCCAATATTGTCAACGCCATTTTTATCTCTGCCGGACTGGTTACCTTGATACAAGCAACGAAGCTTGTCAGATTGCCGATTGTTCAAGGACCGTCCGCAGCCTTTGATTCCATCATGATTTCAGCAGGTAAAGCAAATGCGCTTGCGGCTGCAAGTGGCAGTATCTTTTTAAGTGCAATTATTGTTTTTCTATTATCCATTACCGGAATAATCGGAAAGCTAAAGGCTCTATTTACACCAGTTATTTCCGGAACCGTTATTTTTATCGTCGGAATTTCCTTATCAAGCTTTACATTATATGAATTTTTAGGCGGAACACCGGGAATGGACAGCTTTGCAAGCTCGAGTACGCTTGTCATGTCTATCCCAACTGCCTTGGTAGTTATTGTTTTATCTCTTTTCGGCCGCGGCATATGGAAGTCATTCTCCTTCCTTATTGCCCTGATTGTTGGGGATTTGATTGCCATTTGTATTGGGAAAACAAACTTTTCAATCATTAGTGAAAAAGGCTGGTTTGGCATGCCTCATTTTCTCCCCTACGGAGAATTCACCTTCCATTGGAGCTGGTTTTTGACTTTTTTTGTCGCTTACATTGTTGCGATTATCGAAGCAATGGGAGTTTATCAGGCATCCGCGGAAATGCTTGATATTGATTTGGATCGAAAAAGAATCCGAAACGGTTTTGCAGGTGAGTCCGCTGGTTCACTTATTTCCTCATTAATCGGAGGATTTCCTACTACTGCATATGCTCAAAATGTAGGATTACTAAGATTAACAGGTGTAGGGTCACGGAAACCGGTAATTGTAGCGGGAATCATCTTTTTAGTTCTTGGCTTTGTGCCAAAGGCTGGTGCCATCCTTGCACTGACACCGGATGCTGTTGTCGGCGGAATCTTTTTACCTGCGGCAGCAAGTTTAGTTTTTACCGGTATTTCGATTTTGGCAAAGGTGGAAAAGAACGAAACCAACTATATGATTATCGGACTTTCTATTCTTTTAGCGATTAGTTTGCCTACCTATTTTAAAGATGTAAAAGGAACTATCGGAACATTCCTTTCCAATAGTATTTTTATCGGGGCATTTTTCTCGATTATTCTTCAAGTTTTATTGGTCAATTTACCAAAATGGTTTAGAAAAGAGGCAGTAAAAAATGAGACCGGAGTCACAACAAATTACGAATGAAATTTTACAATTTATTCATCAGTATCCGGAAGGGCTTCCTCCAGAAGCAGAGACAAACTTTAATGAACTAGCAATAAAGTTATTTAATTTTCAATTTAAATTTAATCTGCCATACAAAAAGTTTTGCCAAACAAAGCGCAAAACCCCGTTAACGGTCAAGAATTGGAGGGATATTCCGGCCATTCCGCTTCAAGGATTTAAAGAAATGGTGTTATCCTCTGAATCTGTAGAGGATGCTGAGGCCGTTTTTATGACAAGCGGCACGACAAACCCGAATGCCAAGGGGAAAAACTATCACCCAACTCTGGCAGTTTGGGATGCTTCAATGAAGTGCCCATTTAAACATTTTGTCTTGCCTGATGTAGAAAAAATCACGATGTTTGTGCTATCACCGGCAGCGAATCTTAATCAAAATTCCTCGCTATCCAGATATTTAACAAATGCTGTCACCTTTTTTGGGACTGAAAATAGCCGTTTCTTTTTCAATGAAAAGGGACTGGATATGGAAGGGCTGACAAACGCTTTAAAGGAATCGGAGGAACGTGGAGAGCCGATTCTCCTGATAGGAGCAACGTTCGCTTATGTGCATGTTTTGGATTATTTAAAAGAAAAGAACGTCAGGTTCCAGCTAGGAAAGGGCAGCCGGATTTTTGATACAGGCGGTTTTAAAGGGCAGTCACGGGAAATAGAAATGGACCATTTATATTACATGTTCAAGGAGTATTTCCATGTCGATCGTACAATGTGCATCAATATGTATGGAATGACGGAATTAAGCTCGCAAATCTATGATCAAACTATTTTATCAAATTATTTAACTGGAACAACTGTATTCGATAAAACAGGACCTGCCTGGGTGAAAACCATTGTGCTGGATGCAAACACATTAGAGCCTGTAAGCAATGGCGTGGCAGGGGTAATTGCTCATTATGACCTAGCCAATTGGAATTCCTGCCAGGCAATCTTGACAGAGGATTTAGGTTATAGAACGGAGGAAGGCTTTGTTTTACTTGGAAGAGTAAAGGGGTCAGAAGCCAGAGGCTGCTCGATTGCAATTGACCAATTATTGCAGGCAAATGGAAAATGAGGGGATGACTTATGGTAGATGATAGAGTAGTAGAAATCCCAGTCTATAAGGTACCAAAGTCAATCCAGCTGACTGAATTTCGTGAGGAATTGTTCGAAACAGAAAAGGGTGTTTTTATTCTAAAATATCCGATTCTATCCGCTGGTAATATCACCAAGATTTCTCGGACTGTTCAGGAAAATAGGGATCGATATTTAGCTGTTCTCTCAATAAACGATATCGTAGCAAAAATTGACCAGGCCGTTCAGCAATGGCTAAATCCTGATTACCGGTTACGACAATTTGCGGAAATTCTAATACCTAGAATTACTGGATATGATTCGGAGATGGTACGGCTTGAATTAAAACGGTACATCAGAATGTTTCGCAAAAAAGAACTCCTGCGCTTCCTAGATGAAGAGTTTGACCAGCCAGCCATGCTCGATGAGTTTCGTCCAAGAAAAACAGGGGGGATGAGCAGAGCGTTTGGACCAAGGTCGATTTTTCATGTCTTCTCCGGAAACGTGCCGGGTGTACAAATCTGGAGTTTAATCATGGGGCTGCTGCTGAAATCCGCAAATATTGGAAAAACCTCAACGACGGAGCCGCTATTTCCTGTTTTGTTTGCTGAATCATTAGCAGAAGTGGACCCGCTATTAGCTGAATCCATTGCAATTCTTCCTTGGAAAGGCGGGACAAAGGAACTCGAGGAGCAGGCAATTGCAGCGGCGGAAGCGGTGATTGTTTATGGATCCAATACTACGGTAGAAACAGTACGTGAACTTGTGCCGTTTGGAAAGAAATTTTTATCCTATGGGCACAAAATTAGTCTGGCTTTGGTTGGCAAGGAGGCGCTCACTGCTGACCATTATTTTGAAACGATCCATAAGTTAGCAGAGGATGTTTCGGTTTTTGATCAGCAAAGCTGTTTATCTCCCCAATCGGTATTGGTGGAAGAGGGGGGCGCTGTCAGTCCGAAGCAATTCGCCCAAATGCTTGCAGCAGAATTAGAACGTTATCATAAAAAACGGCCGCGGGCCACGCTTACCGCTGAAGAAGCAATGTCCATTCAAAAGGTAAGAAATCACTATCATTTGGAGTCATTGTCAAGGGATGGCATCAGTGTCTTTGCAAGTCTAAATGCTTCAGCATGGACGGTGATTTATCATGCCGAAGCAGGAATGGAAGGGTCACCGTTGAATCGAACAATCCATGTGTTCAACTCACAAAGATTAGAGGATGATTTTGAAAAAATAGCACTATATCAAGACTATTTACAATCCTGCGGCCTTGCGGTATCACCTAATCGTCTTTTTCAAATCGCTGAATTACTAGGAACATTGGGTGTTAATCGTATCGCTCCAATTGGCGAAATGAATCGGGCGAAGCCGGGATGGCATCATGATGGCGGTTTTAACTTACTGGATTTAGTGAGGTTTACCGATATTGAACGAAACCTTGAACTGGATTTGGAACGGTTTGACCCGGATGTCGAGTAGAAGGAAGGTTAAAAGAATGATATTAAAAGATAAAATTATCTTGGTAACAGGGGCGAGCCGCGGGATTGGGGCAGCAGTTGCTAAGAAAGCAGCATCTGAAGGTGCGTTTGTGATTGTGAATTACTTGCGAAATGAACAGCTTGCAGGTCAGGTCGTTTCGGAGATAGAGGCAAATGGAGGCCAGGCAGCCCCGCTCCAAGCGGATGTCCGTGATGAAGTGCAGGTCGAGGAAATGATCAACCAAATCATTGACTCCTTTGGCGGAATTGATGTCGTGGTCAATAATGCCCTCAACCATTACACGTTTAACCCAAAAACACGAAAAACAGCTTGGGAACTGGAGTGGGCGGATTACGACCAGCAAATCGCAGGCAGTCTTCAAGGTGCCTTTCATATTTGTAAAGCGGCAATGCCTTATATGAAACAGCAAATGTCAGGCCGGATTATCAATATCGTCAGTAATTTAATTGATTTTCCGGTCGTCCCGTATCATGATTATTCAACAGCGAAAATGGCGCTGCTTGGGTACACAAGAAATCTTGCAAAGGAACTGGGTGCCTTTGGGATTACTGTTAATGCGGTTTCTCCTGGTCTTACATATCCAACTGATTCAAGTTCGGAGACAAAAGAGGATGTTCGGGAAATGATTATTGGTTTGACCCCAATGCACCGTCTTGCTATGCCGGAAGATATTGCAGGTGCTGTTCTATTTTTGGCATCTGATTGGGCTTCCTTTATTACCGGACAATGTATAAATGTCGATGGCGGATTAGTGATGAATTAATAGAAGGAGGAAATTTAATATGAATAAAGATTATATTAGCGCAACATTACAAAAGGTGAGAGAAAAAAACCCGTTGGTCCATAACATCACCAACGTAGTGGTAACGAATTTTACCGCAAATGGACTGTTGGCACTTGGTGCTTCACCAGTGATGGCTTATGCTCCTGAAGAAGTAGCGGATATGGCGAAACTAGCTGGAGCGCTTGTCTTAAATATTGGAACGTTAAACTCAGCAGAGGTTGAATCCATGATCATTGCAGGGAAATCTGCTAATGAATATGGCGTCCCTGTTATACTTGACCCGGTTGGAGCAGGGGCAACAGCTTTCCGCACGGAAACAGCAAAACGACTCATCAATGAGATTCGGATTTCCGTAATCCGTGGGAATGCCGCCGAAATCGCCAATGTTGCCGGTCTCGATTGGGAAATTAAAGGCGTTGACGCCGGTCAGTCAAATGGGGATTCAGTGGAATTGGCGATTCAAATAGCACAAAAATTAAAAACAGTTGTAGTCATTACTGGGAAGGATGACGTCATTTCTGACGGACAGCGCACCTTTATCGTTCATAATGGACATCCAATCCAAACTAAAGTGACTGGATCAGGTTGCCTATTAACCTCGGTGATTGGAGCTTTTGCAGCTGTTGAAAAGGATTTGGTATCAGCCTCCGTTTCAGCACTAGTCTTCTATGGATCTGCAGCTGAAATTGCAGCTGAAAAAACTGACGCTATGGGACCAGGCAGTTTTCAAATTGAATTTTTAAATCAGCTCTATCAAGTTTCAAGGGCAGAAATTGAGAAATATGGTCATTTTACTCAGGCAGTAGGGAGCGAATAGGATGGATGTCAGAAAAGCATTAACGATTGCAGGCTCTGATTCTGGCGGCGGTGCTGGAATCCAGGCCGATTTAAAAACGTTTCAAGAGCTAGGTGTTTTCGGAATGTCTGCTCTAACGGCAGTTACGGCACAAAATACATTGGGTGTGCAAGCAGTTTATCCGATGACAAAAGAAGCAGTGGCGGCACAAATTGACTCCATAGGAGCTGACATGGGGACTAATGCTGTTAAAACAGGGATGCTTTTTAGTTCAGAAATTATTTGTGCGGTTTCTGAAAAAATTAGTCAAAATCAGTGGGAAAAAGTTATTGTTGATCCGGTGATGATTGCAAAAGGCGGCGCATCCTTGCTTCAAATGGAAGCCATTGAAGCTTTGAAAAAATATCTTTTACCATTGGCATGGGTGGTAACCCCAAATATTCCTGAAGCCGAGGTGTTAACAGGAATGACGATTACTACTATTGATGATCGAAAAGAAGCAGCAGAACGAATCATCGAATTTGGGGCAAAGCATGTAGTGATAAAAGGCGGCCATGATGAGAAACTCGAAGATGCTGTTGACCTTCTCTATGATGGAACCGAATTTTACTATTTTAATAGTAAGCGGATTTTAACAAGAAACACCCACGGTACAGGCTGCACTTTTTCAGCGGCGATTACGGCAGAAGTAGCGAAAGGTTCCAATGTTTATGAGGCTGTTGCAACTGCCAAAGAATTTATTCAAGCGGCAATCGAAGCAGATTTGTTCATTGGTACCGGCCATGGGCCAACGAACCATTGGGCGTACAACCGAAAGAGGGGCATTTTAAATGGAACGAATGAATAAGGAATTGATCCAGGCAGCTTTAAAAGTTTACTTTATTATGGGGAGTAATAATTGTAATAAAGATCCTGAAACGGTGTTGGAAGAAGCGATTGCTGGAGGAATTACCTTGTTTCAATTTCGAGAAAAAGGAAAAGATGCTCTTGATGGAGCAGCAAAATATGATCTTGCAAGAAGGCTCCAGCAAATTTGCCGGATGAACGGAATTCCTTTCATTGTCAATGATGATGTTGGGTTGGCGCTAGAATTAGATGCTGATGGTATACATATTGGGCAGGACGATGAACCGGTTGAAACCATTCGTGAAAGGATTGGTAATAAGATTCTGGGGGTTTCTGCTCACACGCTTGAGGAAGCCGAGGTAGCTGTCAGGTGCGGAGCTGATTATCTTGGAATTGGTCCGATTTTTCCAACCAGTACCAAAGAGGATGCGAAAGCGGTACAGGGCACATTGTTAATTGAAAAACTGAGGGCCAACGGTTTTACAATTCCGTTGGTTGGGATTGGCGGCATCAATGCTGGTAATGCTTATGGTGTAATGGAAGCAGGGGCTGACGGGGTGTCTGTTATTACAGCGATTAGCATAGCCGGGGATATAACTGAGGCTTCAAGACAATTATGGTTTGCGGTTGTTGGGGATAAAAATAGGTAAATGATGTTCGCCTGGTCCCTGACGGGGTTGATAGTGCCCGTGGGAAGGAAAAAAGAGAGCGTCCGGGCGTTGATATAGGTTGTTAGTGCCCGCAAAGATAAAATAAGTGAAGCTGTAGGCACTTTTGAAGCGCACAACAAGGATCATATACTTACTTGTTTTTGATAAGACCATAAAATAATAAATGGCCCCCAGCCACTGGGCTGGGGGCTTTTACCATTCTATTGTACAGCTCCGCGAACCTTTTGGATCAAAGAATCCACCGCTCCGCCAACTTTATAAAGAACCTTATCCAGATTCTCCTTCCAAACAGGGGCATTTTCCTTAATTGTTTTGCCGATCTTTTCGGCATTCGCATTTAATTCCTTTTTAATTGCTTCAGCCTTTTGCTGCATTTCCTGCTTTGATTGGGTTTTTCCAGCAAGCTGATCATTCACCGAGACCACATCAAAATTCTCCCGTGGAACATAGGGTAGGGAAGATCGCATGATCTCCTTGAAAATCGGTACAACTTGGACTGAACTTGCGCCCGTCAAATAATGCTGCCTGTCCGTTTGGTCAAATCCAATCCAGATCGCTCCGACAAGATTTGGAGTATAGCCGACCATCCACTGAGCCTTTGTGCCCGAAACACCACTAAAAGGAAGCTGAGTAGAACCTGTCTTTCCGGCTATTTGAACACCCGGAATATGAGCAAGCTTTCCTGTTCCTGATTCCACAACATTTAACAACATAGAAGTCATCTGATTTGTAACCTTTTTAGACGTTACTTTTGTTGCTTCTGACTTATGTTCCACAATGACATTCCCCGTTGGACCGACAATTTTCGTAATCAGATGGCTGTCATACCGCTTCCCGCCATTTGGAAACGTTGAATATGCATCAGCCATTTGCAGAGGGGAAACTCCTTTACTCATTCCCCCAAGCGCGATTGCTAAGTTTTTATCTGCTTTCTGGACAGGGATACCGAAACGGTTTAAGGAATTAAGACCTTTATTAAGACCGATTTGATCCAATAGCCAAACGGTCGGAATATTCAAGGACTCCTCGAGAGCTTTATACATCGGAACCTTCCCGCTATAGGTTCTAGAGAAATTCTCCGGTTTATATTTGCCAAATGAAATCGGCTTGTCTACCAGTTCTGAGGAATAATCATATCCCTCTTCAAGTGCAGGCGTATAAACCGCTAGCGGCTTAATCGATGAACCAGGCTGAGCATTTAATTGCGTTGCTCGGTTAAAGCCGCGAAATACATGCTCACCTCGTCCGCCCACAAGAGCCCGCACTCCTCCTGAGGCAGGATCCATTAATACAGACCCACTTTGTGATAATTTGCCACCCATACTTCTTGGGAACAAATAATCCTTACTATAAACATTCTCCAAACCTGTCTGCAAATTCTGATCCATTTCGGTATAAATCCGATAACCGCGTGTCAAAATTTCATCCTGCGTCAAGCCATAACGATAAATTGCCTCATTTAAAACCGCATCAACATAGTAAGGGTATTTCCGGTCAACAAAGCTTCCACCGCCATTATCAAGCACAATTTTTTCATTTATTGCCTGTTTGTATTGTGAAGCGGTAATGAATTTTAGTTCTTTCATTTTCGCTAAAACCACATTGCGGCGTTTTACGGCCTCATCATAATTTTTATAAGGGTCAAGGTAGTCCGGAGCATGTAGCAATCCGGCCAAGAGAGCCGCCTCACTAATGGATACATCCTTGATGTCCTTATTAAAATACTTCTTTGCCGCATTTCCAATCCCCCATGCACCGCTGCCAAAGTAGACCTGATTCAAATACATTTGCAAAATTTCATTTTTGGTATAAACCTTTTCGATTTTAACGGCTAAAAATAATTCCTCAGCCTTCCGCTTGTAGGTCCGTTCTGGCGAGAGCAAAGCGTTTTTAGCAAGCTGCTGGGTTAAGGTACTTCCACCTGCCGTAACTCTTCCAGAAAATAAATTTCCAAAAAACGCTCGGGCAATCCCTCTGACATCGAAGCCGCCATGCTGATAAAAGCGCTCGTCCTCAATCGCAACAACAGCATTCGGAACATATTTGGGAATTTCTTCAATGTTCACGCCTTTTGTCCGATTTGTTAATACATTCGTTGCCACTTTGCCATTTTTATCATAAATAACAGTTGGCTGGTTTAACCCCTGTTTTAACGATTCCACATTTGCTCTTATCGCAATCCAACCAAAATAAAGAATCGTAAATAAAACAACGACCAATAAAATTAATAAAAAAATTTGAGTAAGATGCCTCTTTTTCCAAAAAGATACGATTGTTTCCCAATAGGGTTGCAATTTTTCCATTTTATCTCCTAACTTTCAAAGGAATTTTGCTTTTTTCATTATAAGTTTTCTTGTTGAAAAAGACCAATAATACGGTAAATTTTCTAGAAATATACCCATTTTTTTTAGAACCAGTTTTTTTGGACAACCATTTATGTCATAAGCATATGTTATAGAAAAGAGAGGTTACAACATATGAAGGGAGTAGGAGCATGATTAACTGGAAAGTTCGCTTAAAAAACAAACATTGGGTGCTTGCCTTTGTTTCACAAGTGATGATCGTTCTACAAATGATTTTGTCTGGATTAAATATGTTGGGTTTAATCCATTTTGAATTGACACAAGCAGTTCAGAGTTCAGTATTAACCTTTATTAATGCAATTTTTGTCATTCTTTCTATGCTTGGTCTCGTTCAAGATCCAACCACAAAGGGATATGGAGATAGTGACCGTGCCTTAAATTATAAAGACCCAAATTAAAAAGAATATTATATGAAAGAAAACGTCCAAACTTCCAATTGATTATTAGTATGGACGTTTTTATTTGTGTCTAATTTGTAACAATTAAAAAAACTTCGTTGACACTGATAATCATTCTCTATTATAATGATAAATGTAAATGATAATCATTATCAAATATAAAAATAAGCTACATACGGGGGAGAAAAGCAAAATGGCAATGAAATTTAAAGTGTTTGCAGCAATGGCCGCATTATCACTGGTACTAGGAGCTTGTGGCAAAGCAGAAGAGAGTGCAAATAAATCAAAGGTTGAAAGCAATCAAAATTCAGAAGTAGAGAAAAACGAATCTGCTGAGAAAGAAAAAGTAGAATATGCAGATGTTTTTACAGAAGCAGTGACAGAGCTAGAGAAAGCCAAGGAAGGCAAAAAGGTTGATTTTGATAAAGTAACAAAATTATATAACAACAATTTGAAAGAATTAGTTCAAAATAGAGATGCAGAATTTGAAGATACTGTTGATGAAAAAATCACGGCTGCATTAACAGCTGGCAAAGACGGATCATTGGACCCGGTTGTGGTAAAACAGGTTTTTGATAAGCTTATGCAAAAGGTATTTTATACATCAATTAAGCATGATTTTACTGAAGTAGCTGATAAATGGGGCAAAACTGAAGAAGTTAACCACGAAATTGAGGAGGCAAAAGAATATTATGCAATTCTAAAAACTACAGTTGAAAAACGTGATGCTGCTTATGGTACCAATCTTGTAAGTGCAATTGATGGCGGTTTTAACGAAATCGAAACAGCTGTTAAAAACAAAGATGAATTAGGCTTTAATCTTGGTAAGCAAGTAGTGGACAAAACCTTAATGAAGACCTTCTACTTAGCAACTGGTGCACTACCAAACGGCTATGCTACAAAAGCGGCAAATGAAGCGAAGAAAGATGAAAAAGCAGCAAAAGTAGAACAAGCTGAAGGCTGGGCATTCTTCCAATCTGTATACTCATACCTAAACAAACATGCTGCTGATGAGACAGCATTTATTGAAAAACAATTTAATTTAGAATCGAATGTTTTGGAGCTTGACCCAGCTGCAGTAAATAAAGCATTTGTTCGCGGATTTGCGAAAATTGCTATCAGTGAGTACGGTGAAAGCAAGGAATTACTTGGTAAAGATGATAAAGCGGTAGTAACAGGTTTAGAGGGTGCATTATTTATCGACATCATTGGTGAAGATATCAAAACCTTGCTTGGTGAGGATGCCTACAAGAACCTGAACGAGAAAGCACATAAATATGTTGAAACCGCAAAAGCAAAAGATAAAGCTGCTGGCGAGGCGCAATTGAAGGACCTGATCTCCACTCTGAATACAATCGTAGAAAAAGCGAAATAATTTAGTGGAAAAACCTTGTAACAATTGCAAGGTTTTTCCTGTTTTTAGGGAATAGTATACATATGGAGCGGATGGAAGTGTATGAGGGTAAATCAAGCAAAGTGGCAAAGAAGTCAAGAAGGAATAAAGCTTGGGTACGAACAGGCGGATTTTTACTAATTATCGTCTTTGTTTTTCTCTCTGTCCGTTATTTTCATGCAGAGCAATTTTGGAAGGAAACGAGGAAGTTTTTTGTCGATAACCCACTAATTCTTCTGATTGTAACTATATGTTATTTTTTATCATTTTGTCTGCGTGCCGAAGCATGGAGAATTTACTTAGGGAAAAAAGTTAGATATTTTAGCTGTCTTCAGGGGCTTCTCTTTAGTTTATTCATTAACCATATTACTCCGATTAAGGCAGGGGATGCTGTAAGGATTGGCGTCCTGTCCTGGAGGGAAAAGCATATTTCAACTTCGATATCTGCTCATTCGGTAGTGGTGTTAAGAGTATTAGATATGTTAATTTTACTGCTATTTTCATTCATGGGACTCTTGGCTTTTTCACGAGGTATTCTGTTTAAATCATCCATTGTTTTACTAATAGCTGCTTTTGTTTTCATCATCCTTGCAATATGGTTCTTGAGGAGATACCTCCCAAAACTTTTCAAAAAGCATCTACATCTATTAAAAAATAGTTTTCAGGCTAAAAATTTTCTGCCTATCTTCACACTTACAGTTTTGAGCTGGGCTCTTGAAGGTGTAGTTGTTTTTGGAGTGACCTCATCAATTGGCCAGCATCTTGGCCCATTTAAAGCCATCTGGGTAAACTCCATAACAGTTGGGGGACAGGTTTTTCAAATTACCCCTGGGGGAATTTCTACATACGAATCAGTGATGACAGCAGCATTAACCAGTTTTCATTATCCGGTAAGAGAAGGGTATATGGTTGCATTAATTAGTCACAGCTATAAATTTATCTTTTCTTATTTTGCAGGGATCATGCTGCTTTTGATATCCCCTGCTGTAAAAATGCAACAAATTAAAGCGTTACTACGTTTGAGGAGAGGTTAAGGATGAAAAAAGCATCAAAATTTGAAAAGGTTGCGGCAAGATGCTGGAACCTCTTAAATGAAGGAAAGCCGTTTACCCCCATTTTTACTGTGGGAACAATGATTCTATACATAATCTTTAGAATTGGTGAAGCACCTAATCCGGTTGATGTTTTTGCTGGTTTTCTTGGTATTGTGCCGCTATTAATTATTTATTACTTGTTTGACTTTCCATTGTTCCTTCGAAATTATCTCTGGATTCCATACATTGCTTATTTAATGATTTGGAATCAAGTAAACCTTGGATTGCTGTTGTTTGCAATTGGTCTCTATTTCTTCTTTACCGTTTTTTTCTGGGGAACCTTTTACTATCATTTACGAATCGGCACCTCCTGGCTGAATTTCACCCGGTTTTGGAAGCTAGTTTTAAAAAATAGTGACTCTACAAGTGGAAATGCTCAAGAACAGCTGCCAAAGTTCCTTCTATTATTATCGTTATGGAATTTTGGTACTGCAAGCACCGGATGGACTGGTAAGGAATTATCTATGTTGGCAATTTTTTATGCGGGAATTCTTTTATTTGCCTGGATTCTACATAAAAACCTATTTGATTGGAAACCGAAAGTAATTCCCACCTATACCGATAATGTTGACGTGCCGGGTAACGCTGTAAATGAGAAAGTCATCGTGATGGTCATCGATGGAATGCGGAAGGAACGTTTTGAAGAAGCACATACACCTTTCCTTGATTATTTGCGAAAAAATGGTACAGAGTATACTAGAATGGAAACGGTATACCCTGCAAGAACCGTTGTTTGTTTCTCTTCCATGTTCACGGGCACCTACCCGTTTGAACATGGTATCAAATCGAATATGGTATGGAAGCTTGGTTTAAAAGTTGAAAGTATTTTTGATTCTTTACGAAAAATCGGGAAAAAGGGATCATTGCTGGGGATTGCCCATCTTGTCGATTCCTTTGGCAGCGATGTCGAAACCGTTACCGCTGTGATGCACAATGATGTTGCCGACCGCAATATTATTGAACGGGCAAAAAAAATTATGGATGAACAAGACCCAGATTTACAAATTGTTCAATTAATAGGAACCGATCAAACGGGACATAGCCGAGGAGTCCTTTATGATGACTATATCGAAAAAATCCAGGAAGCAGATGCACTGGTAAAGGAATATTTTGAATGGCTTCAAGAAAAAGGAAAGCTTGAAAACTATACATTCGTCGTTTGTGCTGACCACGGCCAAGCGGATGGAATCGGCGGTCACGGACATTTGGACGAAGGGGAAAGGTATGTCCCATTTTTCATGTATGGGCACTCGATTAAGAAGGGGAGACGAGTGGAGGAAAAACATAGTTTAGTATCACTCGCTTCAACGATTTCTTATTTATTGGGAGCTCCTTACCCGGACCATGCCCGTGGTCCTGTATTAATTGATGCAATCAGGAAGGATGTAGAGTTGAATGAAACAGAAGAAAATTATCGTATTCCTTCCAGCCTATAATGAGGAAGCTTCGATTGCAGAAGTGATTCAAAAAATACCAAGGAAGTTTCATCAGAATATCAACATTGAGGTTTTAGTCATTAATGATGGTTCAAATGATAACACCGTAGAGGTGGCGAGAATTGCGGGGGCAGACTATATTCACAGCTTTACGATCAATCAGGGATTGGGAGCTGCTGTCCGAAAAGGGTTGGAGCTATGTGTTTTTCATGGGGCTGACATCGGGGTGATGATTGATGCTGATAACGAATATCCAGCCGATCAAATCCCGGAGCTGGTCGAACCAATTTTTAATGGGTCAGCTGATTATGTAATGGGATCTCGTTTTCTTGGAACCATTAAAGGGATGAAATGGAATCGCAGGTTAGGAAACTATTGTTTCACCGTGCTTCAGGCACTACTATTAAGAAAATGGATTTACGATGGCCAATCCGGTATGCGGGCTTTTTCAAGAAATGCCATGAAGGAAGCGGAAATCATTCATGATTATAACTATGCCCAGGTTGTGACGCTTAATCTGATTCGAAAGGGATTCCGAATGAAGGAAATCCCCATTCGTTATCAGGTCCGAAATACAGGGGAGTCGTTTATCAAATTTAAAAAGTATATGACTTCGGTTTTGCCAGCCATTTTAAAAGAAATGAGAAGGCCGGTTAAAAAAATAAATAAAAACCAACAAGTTGAGATGGTACAGGTAAGCGAAAAAGTACAATAAGTAAATCACTATGTGATAAATATGTGAAAATTATGAAGGTTACATTGACAACGACGATGATAATCATTATCATTAAGAGTGTAGGAGGGAACGTTTGGATGAAAAGATTTTCCGTTTTTATATTTTGTTTTGTACTGTTGATCACATGCCTACCGCAGAGGGGGGTATACGCCTATTCATATGGTGATCCCAATGAGGAAAAGGTTGCAGAAGTTTATAAACAAATGTTAGTTAAACTGGATGAGAACCCTCCCAATTTTACTTCTGCTAAAAAACTTTACGAAACAGTTAAAGAAGAAGTCGATATGCATATGGGTCCTGAGCCATCTAAGTTGATATTGGCGAACCTCGATGATCAGGATAAAAAAGCAGCGATAAGGAATATGAAAAAGTTACTCGTGTTAAATATTGCAAGACGGCTTGAGAGTATTGAAAAGAATTTTTCTGAATATGACACAACGAAAAGGCTTCTTGCCAAAGCTCATGCTACATATGATGCCCTCTCCCCAACAGTAGAGGCTGAGCATCCAGAAAATGACAAGAAAATACGAAAAGACTTTGATCAGGCACTAGAAGCATTAGGAAATCCGGGCTTATTTGGAGTAGGAAAAAAGGAAGCAAGTCTTGATTCCTTTAAAAAAAATAAAAAAGATATTTTAAATACCTTAAAAACAGAATTTAAAATAAAAAGTTTAGAAGTGGGACATTTTGCCGAAAGCGCAACAGAACAAGAATCAGCAGCAGCTAAAAAAGATTGGACGGATATTTCCAATATTCGCAATTGGATTCCAATTATCTTAATTGTTGCGGTTTTAATTGTTGTCATCGTTACTGTAATGAGAAGAAGAAAACAAAGATAGAAGAGAATATCGCAAGTTGGAGGAGAATCGGCAATGGAGATACAGTCACTGTTAATTACATTCCGTGAAGTATTAGAGGCTCTGTTAATCGTAGGGATTATTACTACGTATTTGAGCAGGGTAAACCAAAAGAAATATGTAAAATTTGTATGGCTCGGTGCAGGTCTTGCTGTGTTGGCCAGTGTCGGAGTAGCGCTTCTTTTCCAGATCGTATTTACCGGATTTGCTGCAATGGGAAGCGAAATGTATTTGAAAATAGGGATTATGCTTGTCTCGACTGTGCTTTTAACGCAAATGGTCTTTTGGATGGCGAGCCATAGCCGAAACTTAAAAGGCAACATGGAAGGTAAAATGAATCAATTTATCTCAACAGGGAATGTGGTTGGAATGGTGGTTCACTCCTTTCTCGTAGTTCTTCGTGAAGGTGTTGAAACCGTATTCTTCTTTGCTGCGATTACGGGGGGAATATTGGTGCCGCCATGCAGGGCTGGGGTGCCATCACTGGTGTTGTGATTGCCGCGATTGTATCGTATTTCTTCTTCAAGGGAACGATGAGAGTACCACTTAGTACCTTCTTTAAATTTACTGGCGGTTTCATTATTCTAATCTCAGCTGGTTTGCTCGTTCAAGCGATTTCAATGATGCAGGATTTAAATATCATTGGCAGTGTAATGCCCCATGTGTATGATTTGACGTGGCTATTGCCGGAGCACCCAATTGATGCGAGTCACTACCTTCGTGATACCGGTCATGCACCGCTCTTATCTGGGGATGTAGGTGTTTTCTTGAAGGCGTTATTTGGCTATTCCTCTATGCCTTCGATTGAGGAAGTAATTGCGTACATCGGATATTTTGCAGCAATCTATCTGCTGACTTCTTCGAAATCGGTTAAATCGGTCAAAAAGAATGAGGATGCTGAAAAAGCTAAAATTCTAAAACCGCAAGCTAAATAAGATTGATTATAAAAGTACAAGGCTGTTAGCCTTGTACTTTTTCATGGAATAGGCGGTGAAATATGAAAAACTCAATTTTAAAATTGACCTTAATAGAATGGCTGGGGATTGCTTCTATACTTATTGTATTTATCATGCAGTGGGTTTACCTAAATCCGTTCGTTTCTTCCTGGGACCAGGTTGATTTTGCCTTGGCCGTCAAGCGTTTCGATCTGATGGAGATGCAGCCGCATTTTCCGGGCTATCCTTTTTTTATTTTAGGCGGTAAATTGATGCATGGTTTTGTGAGTGAGCCTTCACAGTCACTAACTGTCTTTACCATTCTTTTTTATGCAAGTTCGCTAATCCCGCTGTATCGAATCATACATAAAAGACTCAAACGTTCCTACGCAATTTTATCAACTGCAATTATTTATTCATCTACCTATACTGTTATTATGGTCAACCAACCGATGTCAGAGGGGGCCGCCCTAGCGTCCCTATGGTGGTATGTATGGGGACTTGAGTTTGCAATTACTTCAAAAAATAACCGGGATATGCTGGTCCCACTGGTCCTTTTAAGTGTTTTACTTGGTATTCGTCTCTCCTATCTGCCCTTTGCAATCGGCATCATCTATTTATTTTATCTGAAGGTAAAAACTAATAATACTCCAATGCGAACCATATTTATCTACACCATATGGGCCGTTTTATTTCAGCTCATATGGGTGATGGGTCTTGTTATTTCCGAAGGGAGTATAAGCGGATTCATCAAACTTTCATTAGCATTTACAAGCGGGCATTTCACCGATTGGGGAGGGGCTATCGAAACAGATCAAATAGACTTTTTTCAACGTATGTATCTGTTTATTTGGAAGAATATTTTCTGGACGGGTACTTTTGCAGAATCCCACTTAACTGCAGGTATTTATATTCTTTTATTCTCCTTTCTATTTCGAAAGGTAAAAAAAAGTCAGCCATCCAACATGCTATTTTATTGGTTATTCGCTAGTTATTTCGTCTGGGCGTTATTGGCGCAGAATATTGAAAAAGCAAGACATGTTCTGCCGCTGGTTCTTATGCTCCTTCTTTTTGTAATGATTAAGCATTTTTCAAAAAAGCCATCTGCAATTGTTATGGGAGTGACTGTGGTAATTTTGTTCTGTCAAGTCAATCGTGATGTAAAGCTTTTAAAAATACAAGCAACAGAAAAACCTGCAATTTACCAAATGAATGAATATATTCGACAGTTAGATGAACCTGTCATTCTTTATACATGGGAAGAAACAAGAGTTCTGCAGTACCTAAAAGCACCTTACTTAAACAAAAGAATTGAAACATATCAATTGTTTAGACTGGAGTCAAAGTATTATCACGAGAAGACGATATTGTTGACCGATAAAGTCATCGAAGGATTTAAGTCCCAAGGAATAAACCTTGGTCAAAAAGTAAAAAAACTAAAAAGCTTTCATTCAAATGATCTATTTGAACCCATTTATCATGATATTACCTTATATAAATGGATTGAATAGCGATAAAAGACCACAAATGGTCTTTTTTTTCTTTACTTTTTGAACCCAAATTGATTTACTAATAAAGGAAAATACATAAAGTGAGGAATTTTATGAATAAAATTAAAACTTACCTTGGACAATTTCATACGATTGTTTGGGTCCTTTTAATTGGTACTGTGCTGGCAAGAGGCTCAGCTTTTATGACCCTGCCGTTTCTATCCATCTATTTATCTCGTAATATGGACCTTCCTCCTGTTGTTATCGGTTTGACAGTCGGAATGAGTCCGCTTATGGCAACCGTTGGCGGATTTATTGGCGGTCATCTTTCCGACAGATACGGGCGAAAAAAGGTCATGCTATTATCTTTATTCACACTAGCAATCGTGTACTACGGTTTTACTATTGCCAGCAGTCAAGGCTGGTTTATCCTCTTAAACGCCTTGAATGGACTTTGCAATTCGTTCTTTGAACCAACCTCACAAGCATTGATGGCAGATATCACCGATAAGAAAAATCGGATGAAAGCCTATTCCCTTCGTTATACCGCTATCAATATCGGGGCATCCGTTGGGCCGCTAATCGGGGCTTATTTAGCGGCAACATCCGCTAAAATGTCTTTTGCCATAACAGGTACAACCTATTTACTCTATGCGATTGTATTGTTTTTCTTTTTGCAAAGATTGGTCATTCCTCAACAGAAGGAAAGCAAAAAAATGGTATCAATTATCAATGCATTTAGGATTATCCGTAAAGACCGGGCCCTCATGTTTTTAATTTTGGGCAGTATTTTAGTAAACATTGGGTATGTACAGCTCGATTCAAATCTGCCGCAACATTTGGAAGCAAAGTTGCAAAACGGCGTGGTAATATTTTCTGTTCTACTTTCGATTAATGCGGTTATGGTTGTTGTTCTTCAGATGCCGATTAGTCATATAGCGGAAAAATTTAAGCCGATGCAGGCCATGCTTGCAGGTTCCATTTTTATGGCTGCAGGGCTATTTGGTTTTAGTTTTGTATCTGGTTGGGTGACGGCTGCTTTTTCGATCATTCTTTTAACCCTGGGAGAAATTTTGATTTTTCCTTCAAGCAGTATTCTCATTGATCACCTCGCCCCTGAAAATTTACGAGGAGCGTATTTTGGTGCAGGGCAATTTAGAAAAATAGGAAATTTTCTTGGTCCGGTTTTGGGCGGGTTTCTATTAAGTCATGTTCATGGTCAAGTCATGTTTTGGATAATTACAGTTATTACCTTGGGAAGTCTTTTCTTTTTTACAGCTGGTAATAAGGTTTATATAAAAACAAGAGTGGCAGGTATTGAAAAAATCTAAAAAGGATGCTCAATAAGCATCCTTTTTAACTATTTTAAAATCTCTTTAATTCTTGTAAGTGTCTTATTCGTTATATCTCATGCATTCTGTCTACCAATTTATCATTTTCTAAAAAACTAATCTCATAGTGCTGTCGAGGGGTAAATTTGAATACGATAAATTATCCAGTAGTAAAGGGGACTATGGGATGTGGCTTTGGATTAGTTTTGGACTACTAGTATTTTTGATTGTTCTTGAGGAATCAGTAAATTGGGGATGGAAACGATATTTATTTGGACCGAATCTAAAAAGAAAAGAAAAATGGAAGTATAGAATGAAATCCGTCCGTGGATTATGGAGAAAAATAAGAACGAAATTGGAGAGCTAATTGAGCCCTCCTTTTTTTATTTAAGAAGACGAATTATCTCCTTTTTTCTTACTAAGATAATCACGGAAGACGTCTATCAGAAAAAAAAGAATGAAAAAAATTAAAATGAGATATTCTGATGGCATCATGACACGAAAGGGATTTAAAGCATTCTTTAAAACATCATTGGGGTTTCGTCCCATCAATAGGTCTAGCCCGATGATCAGAGAAAACGAGAAAACAGCAAGCAGCATACTGACAAAAAGCAGTTTCATCTACATCACCTACTGACCGTAATACAAATATTGTTTGTTCCGATTTATCGTTTATGCAGAAACAAAAATGGATAATTTGGTGATTTTTGGACAATCTACCCATATTAGAGAATGATGGTGATTCTAAGTGAGGCGGAAATTGTGTCCATATTAACGAATATATTAAAAAAGAAGCAAAAAAAACGGCAAAACGATAATTACAGGCAAAAACAAGACCCGGGCAAGCCGGAAAATTTACCGTTAAATCGAGACTATCAAGAAAATATTACGAGAATTAAGGGAGAATTTGGCGATAGTACTGATATCGTTTTTCGGGAAATCAGATTTTCGAAAGTAAAAGGATTTGTCGTTTATGTGGATGGGTTAGCTGATAATAAAACAATTAATGATTTTTTCCTTCAAGCATTAACGGAAGAATTGGAAAAAGTGGAGATTAATTCTTTTGAATGGATGTTAGATTATGCAACAGGTTTAGGCAGTGTTCAGGCAATCGAAAACTGGGATAAGGTCTATGAATATTTATTATCGGGTAACACAATCATTTTTTTAGATGGATACAATCAGGCGATTAGTGTTGAGACAAAAGGTTGGGAGAAAAGGGCGATTTCTGAACCGTCAACGGAATTAGCCATCCGTGGTCCAAAGGATTCGTTTACAGAAACATTAAGAACAAATACAGCACTTCTCCGAAGAAGGATAAAAAGTCCGAATTTATGGCTTGAAACGATTAAAATAGGGAAAGTCAGCCAAACAGATATCGGAATTATGTATATAAAAGGGATTGCAAATGAAAAAATTGTGGCTGAAGTCAAAGAGCGTTTAAATCGTATCAATATCGATTCGATTATTGGTTCAGGCTATATTGAGCAATTAATTGAGGATCAGGCATGGACTTCCTTTCCAACTACTTTTCATGTTGAAAGACCAGATGTAGTAACTTCCCATCTACTTGAAGGAAGAATTGCGCTTTTAGTCGATGGAACTCCGTTTGTCGTGACAGTTCCGGCCGTTTTTATTCAATTTTTTCAGGCACCTGATGATTATTATTCACGCTTCGATCTTTCTTCAGCCATTCGTTTCTTAAGAATTTTAGCTTTTTTTATTGCAATTATGGGGCCGGCACTCTATATTGCAGCGACCACCTTCCATCAGGAAATGATTCCTACCACAATGGCAATTGCCATTGCAGCTCAGCGGGAAAATGTCCCATTTCCTGCCTTTGTTGAGGCCCTCA
Organism: Bacillus salipaludis; assembly: GCF_030938565.1. Lineage (GTDB taxonomy): Bacteria > Bacillota > Bacilli > Bacillales > Cytobacillaceae > Neobacillus > Neobacillus salipaludis_A. Next base: position 2,797,710 of record NZ_JAVGVR010000001.1, read on the forward strand.
TTATGGAGGTAACCTTTGAAATATTAAGGGAGGCCGGATTAAGACTCCCACGTGCAGTGGGTCAGGCTGTTTCCATCGTTGGTGCGTTAGTTATTGGTCAGGCGGCAGTTCAAGCTGGTTTTGTCTCCCCGGTCATGGTAATCGTGGTTTCGATTACAGCAATCGCAAATTTTTCGACACCGAGCTTCGCGATGGCTATCGCCGCAAGATTAATCCGCTTCGTTCTGATGATTTTGGCGACCATTTTAGGCTTTTATGGATTGATGTTAGGTCTCATGTTTATGACCATCCATTTATGTTCACTAAGGTCATTTGGGATTCCCTATATGATGCCGTTAGCTCCATTTAACATTAAAAACCAGCAGGATGTAATTGTACGATTTCCAATTTGGGCGTTGAAAAATCGGCCAATGTTTATCAGTAAAGGAAATATCGTTAGAACGGGAGAAAATCAGAAACCAGGTCCCCAAAATGAAAACAATCAATCTGGAACAAAAGGTGACCAGTAATGAAAAAATTTCTGATAATTTTTTTACTCATCATTCTTTTTCTTCCCATTGTAAGCGCATGCTGGAATCAAAAAGAGCTGACTGATCTAGCATTTGTCATGGCATTAGGTATAGATAGGGGCGAGAATCAGAAATTTGAATTTTCGGTACAAATTGTAAATCCTGGAAATGTATCATCAGGACAGAATGGCGGTGGGCAAGGATTGCCGATCGTCGTCTATAAGAGTTCCGGTAATACATTAACCGAAGCTGCGAGAAAATTAACAAAGCAAATATCACGCCGCCTTTATTACGCTCATACCAATCTGGTTGTCGTTGGTGAAGAAGTTGCGAAAACGGATTTACTAGATCTTTTGGACGCCCTCGATCGTGATCCGGAGTTCCGAACAACAACAGAGCTGGTCGTTGCTAGAAACGTAAAAGCAGAAGACATGATTTCGACGCTTTCTCTTCTTGATAAACTACCGGTGAATAAGATCACAAAAGAAATTAATACAACAGAAAAACTGTTGGGAGAAAATATGCATGTCCCAATTGATGATTTTCTTGCTGCACTAGTTTCGAAGGGAAAACAGCCATTGGCAAATGGAATTAGACTAATTGGAGATACAGAGAATGTCGGGAAATCGGATATTTTACAAAAAACAAAAGCTGATGGCATTCCAGCTGCGGCTGGATTAGCCCTTTTCAAAAGAGGAAAATTGACGGGGTGGGTTGATCAAAAAAATGCCCGCGGTGTGGTATGGGTTTTAAATAAGGTTCAAAGCACAGATATTAATGTGAGTTGGAATGGAAAAAAGGATGCATTATCAGTTGCACCCATTCGTTCGAAAACAAAGGTCACTCCAAGCATGAAAAATGGGAAACCTCTTATAAATGTTTTTATTGAGAACGAAGGCTGGATTAGTGAAGCAAATACGGCTATTGACCTCTCAAATCCGGAAGTAATTAATAAAATTGACCAACTCGTTCAAAATGAAATTCAAAAGGAAGTCCTTGCAGCGATTAAGGCTGTCCAAAGGAAAAAAAGTGATGTGTTCGGCTTTGGAGAAACGATTCATCGAACGTACCCGCTTTATTGGAAAAAAATTAAAACTGACTGGGATAATCAATTTGCGGAGCTAGATGTAAATGTACAGGTAGCCTCCTACGTAAGACGGGAAGGAATTCGAGTAAATCCATTCTGGGTCGATTTAACTAAATAACCCTATAGAAAAGAAAAGGGGGAGAGGTTGTAGATGGAAAAGATAAAAATAAATGCATCCCAGCTTTTCGTCCTTGTCTTTCTTTTTGAAATGGGGAGTTCAATTCTTTTTGGTCTTGGTGGTAGAGCAAAACAAGACGCATGGATTGCCATTTTATTAGGATTAGCGGGCGGTTTACTCGTCTTCTTTATTTACTATCGTCTATTTCTTTATTATCAGGATTTGCCCTTGACTAGCTATGTACAAAAGATTGTCGGGAAGTGGCCGGGGCGAATCATTTCCTTATTTTATATAACGTATTTTATCTATTTTTCAGCGAGGGTCTTAAGGGATTTTGGCGAATTATTGACAACCACTGTGTATACCACTACCCCTCTGTTTGTCATTAATACCTTAATGGTGTTGACCATTATTTATGGAATACATAAAGGGTTAGAAGTCATCGCAAGAGTGGGGCAGCTATATTTCGGGATTATCTATTTAATGGCGATAGCAGGATTTTTGCTCATTATCTTTTCTGGCTTAATTCACTTTGAATACCTAAAGCCGATTCTTGAAAATGGCTGGAAACCGGTATTTAAAACGTTTCTTAGGGAAACACTTACCTTTCCGTTTGGAGAGATGATTGTTTTCACGATGATTTTACCATTTGTTAATGAACCAAAAAAAGTAAAATTTGTTTGTGTTGGCGGGATGATTTTAAGTGGAATCAATATCATTATTACAGTAATCATCACGATATCGACCATCGGTCCGGAAGTGTTTGTCCGGTCAAACTTTCCATTGTTAACAACCGTTTCGAGAATCCAATTGGCGAATTTTATTGAGCGGCTGGATGTTCTTTTTATGCTTTATCTCATCATTGGCGGTTTTTTTAAAGTTACACTCTTCTATTACGCAGCCGTTGCCGGTGCAGCCGATATATTTCAATTAAATCAGAAGAAGCTTACCTTTCCAATTGGATTGGTTGTTTTGTTCGCATCGATTACTATGGCCTCCACATATTCTGAACATATTAAAGAGGGGTTAGTAGTTGTCACGGTCTATTTACATTATCCCTTTCAAATTATCATTCCAAGTACTATGCTAGTGATTGCCTTTTTTCGAAATAGGAAGGAAAAATCTAATACGACGACAAATTGAAAAAACAGCCATTCATAATCTAATGACTGTTTTTAATCGGAATTATGGTTTTGCAATTTTTGCATGCCTTGTTGTTTCAGCCTTTTTGGGATTATGCGGCAAAACGATGGTGACTAATGTTCCTTCATTTTTTTGACTTTCAAATGTAATGGTTCCTTTATGTGATTGCACGATCTTGAAGCTGACCGTCAATCCTAAACCAGTTCCTTTTTCTTTGGAGGAGTAAAACGGCTCACCAATTTTGGCTAATCTTTCTTTCGTAATACCGCAGCCGTTATCTTTCACTTTAATCGTAATCTGCTCTTGTTCGATTTTTTCTATACTTACTAGAATCGTACCGCCGTTTTGTGAAGCTTCAATCGCATTTTTAATGACATTAATAAACAATTGCTTAAGTTGATTTGGTTCGCACTCCATGAAGGTTTCCTTCGCAGGAAAAGTTGATTTTATTTGCACGTTATATAGACTTGCTTCTGTATTTAATAATGAAATGACATCAAACATGATTTTTTGGATATCAGCAGTTGTATATTTAAGTACTTGCGGTTTTGCTAAAAGCAGCAGTTCACCCACAATATGGTTGATTCGATCAAGTTCATCTAGCATGATTTGGTAATAAAATTGATGCCTTTGGTCCTCAACCTGTAAAAGCTGAACAAATCCTTTCAAAGAGGTAAGCGGATTGCGAATTTCATGGGCAACACTTGCAGATAGTTCCCCGACGACAGAAAGTTTTTCTGTCCTTCTCAACCGTTCCTCTGTTTGCCTCAATCCCGTTACATCTCTTCCATAACCAATAACCCCTGTTATTTCACCATTAATAACAATGGGAAGGGAGGTAGTTTGTAAGGTAATCGAATGCCCGTCCGCATGGAGGATGTTTAATTCATAAATGATTGGCGTACTATCATCTACGACAGTCGAGATAAATTCCTTAAGATGATGACGAAAGCGTTTAGGTAATATGCTTTTTACATTTTTACCAATCATTTCTTCCCTTTTATAACCCGTAATAATTTCAAATTGTGGATTTAAATTAGAAAGGACTCCATTTAGGTCCATCATATAAACAATATCCGGGCTGTATTCAAACAATGATTTGTATTGCTGCTGGCTTTCTGCCAGCTTTTTGGCCATTTCTTTTTTTTCAGTAATATCTCGGCCAATAATCACGAGGCCCTGTCTTGATCCATCCGGATTAAACAGTGGGACTTTGATTGTGTCAAATGTTTTGCTAGAGCCATCGGGGATTGGAACCACTTCTTCGCACCTTGTCACGATTCCATTTTTCCACGTTTCTTCATCCGATACCTCGCAATACCTCAGTGCATCGGCATAGTAATCTGAGTATGCTGCTAATTCGGAGTCCTTTTTCCCTCGATAATCAATATTTTCAAGCTGGAATAACTTAAGTCCAAAATCATTTGCTTCAATCCATCTTCCTTCCCCATCCTTAAAGTTGACGAAATCAACCATCGAATTGATCAAGGTGGATAGACGTCTTTCATCCTCTTTGGACGCATTCAATTCTTCTTTTTTACCGATAAAGAAATAAATTGCTCCACCAGTAACAAGCACATAAAAGATTTCTTTTAACCGTTCAAAAATCCAAATTAAATGGGTGGGGAGATAATGTTCAACTAGATAATTTGTTCCATATATCCAAATAAAACTTAAGACAAAGTATAAAATTACAAGTTTTTGTTTCTTCATGTAATTCTCCAGTTCCTTCAGTAAGTGAATTTCCGCGTTTGTTCATAAAAACATACCTTCCTTCTATAGTACTAGATTCTGATTGAATTTGGAATAATGCAAAACTGGAAATCTAGATAAAGTCCATAATTATTCCAGTATTTTCGAGAAAATAAAGCTATCGTAAAGGTTACAAATTGGTAACATAGTCGAATAAAAGATTTTACCGGATTGTAACCCTTTTTTCTGGAAAAAAAAGTATGATTTGTAGGGGATATGAATTTAAGACTTTTTAAATGGAAGATTTGTCCTTTGCCTCAGGTTGAATGGTGTTAGGAGTGTGAGCATGAATTGGAAGAAGTCTTTAATCATTTATATAAAAAATATCATCAGGATGTTTTTAATTTTTTGTATTATATGGTTCATAATCGTGAACAAGCAGAAGATCTTGTTCAAGAAGTCTATATACGTGTATTAAAGGCCTACCAGCAATTTAAGGGTGATAGCAGTGAAAAAACATGGCTTTTTGCAATTGCCAGAAATGTAGCCATTGATTCTTTTCGAAAACATAAAGGCTGGAAACAGCGGATCATCGATCAATTTGATTCTTGGGAACAGCAAGTCAAGGATGAATCGATTTCGCTGGAAGAGTCTGTGTTTCAAAAATTGGATACACAAAATATGTTCAAATGTCTTGAACAATGCACCTTAGACCAAAAGAGCGTAATCATTCTCCGCTTCCTTCAGGAGCTTTCAATTTATGAAACAGCTAAAGTATTAGGCTGGAAGGAAAGTAAAGTGAAAACAACCCAGCATAGAGCGATTAAACAATTAAAAATTTTAATGGAGGAGATAAGTAATAAAGAAAAAGCTGGATAACAGAATAAAATTCTACAATGAAACCTTACAATATAAAAACCTTCGCTGCCGCGTGGGTTATTTTTTTATAATAAAATGAAATAACCGTTGCTTAGTTTTACCTTATATGTAAAATTATAGAAGAAGGGAAATTTTAAAATGTGAGGTTTATACGATGTCAGAAGGAAAAATTTTAGTGGTGGAAGATGAAATCCCGATTCGGAAACTAATTGTATTTAATTTACAGCGCTCAAATTTTGAGGTAATGGAAGCAGGGGAAGGGAAAGAGGCGTTAGCACTTGTAAATAATCGAACTCCTTCTTTAGTCCTTTTAGATATTATGCTGCCTGATATGGACGGATTTGAAATCTGCAGCAAAATCAGGGAAACTCATCCCAGACTTCCTATAGTTATTGTTTCTGCCCGCGGACAAGACATGGAAAAGATCATGGGTTTGGAGCTCGGTGCGGATGATTATATTGTTAAGCCATTTAATCCACTGGAACTAGTGGCAAGAATTCGTTCAGTTTTAAGAAGAACAAATCAAACAGTACCTAAACAGCCTGAACCGGTTATCAAAGCTGGCCCTTTTCATTTCGAAATGAAAACACAGCGCTTGTACAAAAATGGACAATTGGTCAAATTAACCGCAAGGGAATTTCAATTAATTAAATTATTTTTTGAGCGCTTTAACGAGCCGCTCTCAAGAAATCAGCTATTAGATGAAATTTGGGGGCAAAATTATTTTGGCGACCCAAAAACAGTAGATGTACATATTCGCAGATTAAGAGAGAAAATTGAAGATGACCCGTCTCAGCCTTTGTTTTTAAAAACCATCTGGGGTTTTGGTTATTCCTTTCAAAATAGTGAGATAAATAAATGAAAAAGGGAATAAAACGGAGAGTGGTTTGGAGTTATTTAATCCTCATCATCTTTAGTGTTGCCTTATTTGAAGCGATTATTCTTTTCGCCTTAAGAGTTTATTATCTTGATGGAATCAAGCAAACATTAGGCGACCAAGGCCTATTGTTTTCTTCCTATTATGAGCAGGAATTAATTGATAACCAGTTGCTTAACAACCCGGGAAGATTATTGAATCAATATCGATTCCTGGTATCGGCTGAAGTTCAATTAATTGACCCCAATGGAAATGTAATCGCTGATACCCATGAAAATAAGCAAAAAAACATTTCCGATTATGAGGATGTAAAAATGGCCTTTACCGGTGTTACCGGTTATCTAGATACGAAAGCAGCTGGAGAACGGATTTTATTTGTAACACAGCCGTTAAAGCGGGGAAGTACGGTTATTGGGGCAATTCGCTTTACTACCTCAATGGAACGGTTAAATCACGTTTTTACCAAAAATATGCTAATCCTTTTATCTTTTGGAGGGATTGTTATCCTTACTGCAGCCATCATCAGCTTTTTCCTTGCAAACACTATTACGAAGCCGATTAGTGTTATTACGAAGGCTGCGGAACAAATGGCTTCCGGGAAGTTATCTACCAGAGTCAAAAAGGAGAATGAAGATGAAATTGGCAAGCTTGCAGATACATTAAACTATATGGCGATGCAGATTGAGAAGCATGAGCAATTAAAAAATGAATTTATCGCTTCTGTTTCACATGAACTTCGAACGCCTTTGACCTCCATCAAGGGCTGGGCAGTTACGCTTAATTCCATGACAGAAGACGATTTCTTCCGCAACGGTCTTGAAATTATTTCAACTGAAAGTGACCGGCTCAATCATTTACTTGGTGACCTACTAGATTTCTCGAGTTTATCTTCAGGTAAACTGCCCTTGGTGATTGAAAAAGTCGTATTGCCAACTTTCATCCAACAGGTGATTCAACAATTAGCTCCAAGGGCTGAGAGACAAGGAATTCAGCTTTCAGGACATTTAGATGAAAGTCTTGTGCCCGTTCTTGTAGATCATAATCGTTTAAAGCAGGTATTGATGAATCTTTTGGATAATGCTTTTAAGTTCACCCCTTATGGTGGGAAAATTGTTGTCGTACTAACGAGCATAGGAAAGGAAGCGGTAATTCAAGTCATCGATTCAGGTAGTGGAATCACTGAAGAAGAATTACAGTTGGTGAAAAATAAATTTTATAAAGGGAAGTCCAAAGGTGCTGGGAGCGGAATCGGATTGGCAATTGTCGATGAGGTTATCCAAGCGCATCACGGGAAATTTTCTTTGACAAGTAAGAATGGGAAAGGAACTACAGCAGAGATTCGTCTGCCAATTAAATAGATTAAGAGGAGAAGGTTATGTTCGGAAGCCAAATGAGAAAATGGGTTGTTCCGGCAATCGGTATGATTATGCTTAGCGGCTGCAATCTTTTTCCCGAACCTGAAAGTCTTATACAGGTTCCGAAGTACGTGAAAGCATTTAAAACGGAGCATGATGCTAATGTGGTGGCAATCGCTGCAAAGTATCTGCCAAAGGGGACTACTTTTTCAGTGCCGAATGGTCCTGTAGGGGCTGACTCGGTGCAGCCCGTTGATTTAGATGGGGATGGGAAAAACGAAATTGTTGTTTTTTATTGTTCAACCAACACCAAAGACCAGGTTGGCTTTTTTGTATTAAAAAAAGAAAATAAGGATTGGGCAAAAGTTTTTATTAAAAAAGGAACCGGCTATGCGGTTAACTGGGCCAATTCTGCTGATGTAACGGAAGATCAACAAAAGGACCTATTAATTGGTTGGCAGGATGGAGTTTCTTCGGGGAATGTATTGGAAATCTATTCCTGGAATAAGCAACAACTTAAGAAGATACAGAGGTTAAACTATCACGAATTGGAAGCCCTTCAGTTTAAAAATGATTCATTGACTAGACTTGTCATTTGGCAGCGTGATCTTGCGGATGTTTATAAGGTACAGCTATTAAAATGGAATGGGAACAGCTTTGAAGTGGATAAAGAACATGAATCCAGCTATTTTCATAAGGTGATTGATTATTATGAACATCGAACAGCAGAGGTTCCGGATGCCGCTTATTATTGGTATTATTTAGCTGATGCCCATTTAAAGGCGAATCACCCGGAGCTGGCTTTAAAGGCACTGGAAAAGGGAATGAAGCTTCATACTGTTGTTCCGTCTTATAGCTCTTTTTTGAAATTAAAGGATCAAATTGTTGAAAAGCTGGAAAAAAATAAAGACTCTTCGGTTTTGTTTGAATATCATGATCCGAATCTGTCCTTTCGTGTTCCAAGTAATCTTGCTCCATACATTACAACGAAAGGCGGACACGGCGAAAATAACAGCGATATCGTTTCAGTCCTATTTTCTCCTGATCAAAGGCTGCAAAAAAGTTTATTTACCTTCGAGATTTTTACAAAGGATATGTCAGGAGGAATCAAGGACACTGAATTAGTGAAAATTGGAGAAACGAAAAACCATCTTTATTTTATAAGGAGAGGAAAAGAATTGAGCGATGCTGGGAATAAGCTCGTTCAAACAGCTATTTCCAACAGGGAACAAATCATTTCAAGTGTAAAAATCGGACCCGAGTACCAGGAATATTACAGCCTTGAAAATGTAAATGTCATTCAGATCGCAAAGGATGCAGCGGTGAAATATCAGTATGTAATGAGCGGCGGAGAAATGAAAGATGGAATAATCGAACCCATCAATCTAAGTGATTCAGAGTACCGTTATCTAGGGGCTGATTTAGACACGAAAGCAAAGTTGTTTAATTATTTATCCTCTTCATATACATTGGATGCAATCGATACCTTTATGAAAAAAGCAAAAATTTTAGAGCACGATAGGAAGCTTGTCCAGCCAAATGCCGACGGGGGATCAATGTTAAATTATGATTTAGCAAAAGTAGTGCAGAAAAAAGATAATGGGGAAGAAAAAGAGTTTGATATAAAGGTTCCACTAGGAAATAGTTACTCCTACGAAGTGGTCCATATCGGATTCCAAAAAACAGAGATCGGATGGAGAATATTCTCTGATCCTGGGACTTTTTAATGAAGTTTAAAAAGGCTGGGGAAATCCCCAAGCCTTTTTAAAAATCACGAATGAATAAACGAACGATGAAATAAAAGAGGGAATTTACACCAAGAATGCATAGAAATACTATTACGACGTAGTAGAAAAAATCCTTCCACTTTTTTTGCAACTTTTTCATCAACTTAATCAGAAGCGGGTTATTTGATGATTCTCTTAGCGCCAACATATTTATCTTTCCAATAAGATAGCTTCATCGACTGAACCTTTACACCATTAGAGGTAGCACCAATGAATTTTTGATTACCGATATAAATAGCAACAAAGGAAACCGTTTTTCCATTTGTTTTATAGAATACGAGGTCACCAGGCTGTAATTGGCTCAATGTAACGCTTTTACCAACTTTATATTGATCGGCACTTGTTCTTGGAATCTTAGTATTTATAGCATTTTTATAAACAAACTGAGTGTAACCTGAAGCATCAAATCCTTTTGGAGTGGTGCCGCCATATTTGAAAGGACTTCCTTCATATTTTTGGGCATAGGATACAACTTTTTGTCCTTTCGTCTGTGATGCCTCAGCAATCGGGCTAAAGAAGGAAGAGAACATGAGGAGCAACGCCGTTACTAAAGCTGTCAAAAATGAACCTTTCTTCAATGAAGCATTTACCATGAAAATCCCTACTTTCGATTATTTTTTTCCACAAGGTAATCATAATCAATTTTAGAAAATCATAGGTATCGAAACAGTTAAAAATGTTTACAAAAAGGTAAAAGATTTATAGAAATGGCAATGTGAACATGGTAGTTGATTTCCGCTCTAGGCGCTTCGCTTTCCGTGGGCGCTTCGGGGAGCCTCCTCGTCGCTTCGCTCCTGCGGGGTCCCCCTGTACCGTACTCCCACAGGAGTCTTCGCGCCTTCCGCTCCAATCAAAAATGTTATTTAAAATGCCTATAAAACTAAAAGCCGCTTGGAATTGGTTAATCCAAGCGGCTTAGTATTCTCATATAGGAGATGGACTATATAGGTCTGCCTTCCCACATCATCCTGCTTCTTCAAAATCTAAAACGGCAATATCGTTTTTACGAATTTTGGTTTGATAGAGTAAATAAAGTACCCCAATCAGTGTCCAACCGATTCCTCCAATAAGTGCATCTGCATGAAGGTTTGACCATAAAATCCCTGTTAAGCCAGCACCGATTAACGGCATGATTAAATAAGTGAAAAGATCCTTTGCCGTTTTATATCTCTTTTCCTTAAAGACAAAATGGGCTATGACCGATAAGTTAACAAATGTAAACGCAATTAACGCTCCAAAATTAATAACCGAAGAAACTAACTCCAAGCTTGGAGAGATGGCGAGCATGGAAACCGCACCAACGAAAACGACGTTAAACGCAGGCGTCCGGAATTTAGGATGCACATAACCAAATAGTTTTCTCGGCAGGGCCCCATTACGCCCCATCACATATAAAAGTCTCGAAACACTCGCATGGGAAGCAAGTCCGGAGGCTGCCGTTGCCGCAAAGGCACCTGCAAGAAGGAATAGTTTAAAAAGAGTGCCGCCAACATATAATGCAATTTCAGGTAAGGTATCGTCGGTATTTTTGAAATTCGAAACATTTGGGAATAAGGCTTGAGCGAAATACCCTGTAACGAAAAAGATAGCTCCACCAATGAAAACCGTTAGCATAATCGCTTTTGGCATGATTTTTTTATCAACTGCTTCCTCAGCGTACATGGTAACGGCATCAAATCCAATAAAGGAGAAACAAACGACCGTAGCCCCCGTCAAAACGGCACCAAAATGGATATTCGCATGGAAAAGCGGTTCTGTTGTTAAAATGGTTCCTTGCCCCATTCCTTGAGAAAACTTTACAAAAGCCAGAATGATAAAAACCACAATTAAAATTAGTGAAAAAGCAACCAAAATGGAATTCAAATTTGAGGTCTTTCCCATACTCCAAACATTTAATCCTGTACAAATCGCCACCCAAATGAGAACCCATACCCATGCTGGGACACTTGGGAAGATGGATACCATGTAAATTCGGATAATTAGAGCATTCACCATTGGAAGGAGGATATAGTCTAGCAGTGCAGCCCAGCCGACAAGAAATCCTAAGTATGGATTCATTGTCTCCTTTGTATAGGTATAGGCCGAACCCGCACTAGGAAATACCTGTACCATTTTCCCATAACTAATAGCGGTGAACAGCATCACCAATAAAGCTGTAAGGTAGGCAAGCGGAACAACCCCATTTGTTCCTTTAGAAACAATGCCAAAGGTATCAAATGCAATCGTAGGGGTCATATAACCTAAGCCAAGCCCAACGATTGCCCATAATCCAAGTGAACGCTTTAGTGTAACATTCTCCAATTTAAACAACTCCCCTTTATGCACATCTAGCCTATGTGAAATTTTTTCAAAATGAAAGCCGTTTCATTTTAAAATTATCCTTCAAAAGCTTTTAAAGTTTAAAAGCCTTCGTTAATCAACCAATCTATTAATCCTCCTTCTATATTAATATAAAATGTAACTGTTTAAAATATTTGCAATTTTCGTGCCAACCATAAAATCATGCAAATTTGGAGTGAAAAGGCCAGGAACTTTCTCCAAAATTCGACTTTTCTCCATCTAGCCAGATTAGGTATACCTGTTATTCTTTATGAAGTTTTGCATAATTTACGCATTCTTGCATAATCCTGACATGAAAAAAAGAGGACATCAAACCTGTCCCTCTCAAGTTGTCGAAAAACTTTCGATTTATGTTTTATTTCCTTTACTCCTTCAATAATTCACCGCATTAATTGTTATAACATTATTAATATTTATGCTTTTCAACAGGCCCGTTGATTTCCGCTCCAGGCGCTTCGCTTTCCGCGGGCGTGCCGGGGAGCCTCCTCGTCGCTTCGCTCCTGCGGGGTCTCCCCTGCCCCGTACTCCCGCAGGAGTCTTCGCGCCTTCCGCTCCAATCAACTTTTTGTTATTCAATAAAGACTTTCCTTTAAACTATTAAAAAAGTAAGCGGTGAAATTAATGTTTTAGTTAAAAGAATCTAGCTAAAGTGAAAATGAATTTATGTCCATTGATATCTAGTTTTGGACGGTCACCTTCTACATTTAATTGAAAAAAATAAAGATGTTTCATTTCTTTTAGATTCCACACCTTTCGAGATTAGTTAGAATCGTAGATATAGTTTTACAGAAATTGATATTTTTCTGGATAGTTTTGATGAATAGTTCTCTTAGCAATGAATCACAAATGGTGGGGGGCGAGTTCAATTTACGGACTCTACTCATTTAAAGGCAACGCCAATAACATATGTTTGTAAAAGAAGAAGTGGAAATAGTGACTTGCGAATATTTTGAGGAATTAAATAAGCATAGAAGATGATAGAATCAAGTCTGATAATAACCGTTAAAGGAAAGGGAGGAAGTTAAAAAACTAAAGAAGTTAGGGTTAGTAAAACAGACCCTGAATATGATTTATGTCCCCTGATATTAAGCAGGAAATGTTTCGTTACCTTGAACACCGGACTTTAGACAGGAAGTTTAATATTATTACGGATGTATATGTTACCCTTGGAAATAGAAGCTTTAGCCCTAGATTTAGGTTTTCATACAAACCCTATTTATAAAGGGCTGTCTGATCGAATGTAAGTGAACAGGCTCACATAACTGCAGCCTGCCTAAATTATAAAAAGATTGTCACACAAATTTAACCAGGTTAGAAAATGTGTGTTGCAATTTATTAGGTCATTTCTCCCTGTTGATTGGAGCGGAGGGTGCGAAGACTCCTGCGGGAGTACGGGGCAGGGGAGACCCCGCAGGAGCAAAGCGACGAGGAGGCTCCCCGGCACGCCCGCGGAAAGCGAAGCACCCGGAGCGGAAATCAACAGGGCAGGTAGCAGGTGCTAATATTTAATGAAAAAGCGGTAGTTTGGAGTCAGACAAAAAAATGTCGAGAAAAATACCCTTTCTCGACAATCAGAGAGGGACCGTATTAAACCTGTCCCTCTCTAACTATTTATAGAGTTGTGGTACGTTCTGCTTCATCGAAATCAAAATCAGTAATTTTAACTTTAAAGAATTTTGTTTGGAATAAAAGATAAATAAACCCTATGACTACCCAGACAATTCCTCCGATTAGAGCATCAGCCTGCAGGTTATACCATAAAATTCCCGTTAATCCAGCTCCTAAAAGCGGCATGACAATGTAGGCGAAAATATCTTTTCCTGTTTTATATCTCTTTTGGCGGAATACGAAATGGGCGATTACAGATAAATTGACAAAGGTAAAGGCAATTAACGCCCCAAAATTTATAAATGAAGAAATCAACTCTAGACTTGGAGCAATCGCAAGCAGTGAAACAACACCAACAAGAATGACATTAAAGGCAGGAGTCCTGAATTTCGGGTGTACGTAGCCAAAAAGCTTTTTAGGTAAGACACCATTTCGTCCCATAACATATAGAAGACGGGACACACTTGCATGTGAAGCAAGTCCCGATGCAACGGTTGCGGCAAAAGCACCTGCAAGGAAAATAAGTTTAAATAATGTCCCCCCGACATATAAGCCAATTTCAGGAAGGGTATCATCTGTTACTTTGAAGTTCGATACGTCTGGGAATAACGCTTGTGCAAAATATCCACAGACGAAAAAGATCGCTCCGCCGATAAACACGGTCAGCATAATCGCCCGCGGCAGTGTTTTCTGATCTTTGGCTTCTTCCGCATACATGGTGACTGCATCAAAACCAATGAATGAAAAACAAACAACTGTTGCACCTGTTAAAATATGTCCAAGGTGGATATTGGAATGGAAAAGTGGTTCTGCTGTGAAAATGGTTCCTTGACCCATACCTTGTGAAAGCTTAATAAACGCGAGGACAATAAAGGCCCCAATTAATACAACTTCAAACACAACTAGTATGGAATTCAAGCTTGAAGTTTTCCCCATACTCCATACGTTAATAGCCGTAACGATAGCAACATACACAACAACCCAAATCCACGCAGGAACGTTCGGAAATACGGAAACCATATAAATACGTATGATAAGTGCATTAACCATTGGAAGAAGGATATAATCCAGCAATGCTGCCCAGCCGACTAAAAATCCAAGGTGGGGACTCATGGTTTCTTTTGTATACGTATAGGCTGAACCTGCACTCGGAAAAACCTTTACCATCTTTCCGTAACTAATCGCTGTAAAGAGCATGACTACCAGTGCTGTTAGATAGGCAAGAGGTACAACTCCATTGGTCTCTTGCGACACAATTCCAAAAGTATCAAATACAATCGTAGGTGTCATATACCCTAACCCGAGGCCAACAATTGCCCAGAGTCCAAGTGATCGTTTAAGGCTTACATTCTCCAATACTATCAACTCTCCTTATAAAACACTTTACTTTTTAAAAAACATGTAAACGATTTCATTTCAGCCTAAACAATAGGATGCTTTAAAATTTAAAGTATCCTTTGAAAGCCATATTTCAATCATACCCCCAATCTTTGTCAAAGTAATAATTAACTATTTTAAATAGTTGCAATTTTCGTACCAAATTTAATAAAAAGAATTCAATTGTAAAAAAGTTTATTTATACATGTTTTGTTAGGAATTAATAAATAAATTAATTTTGTAATTTTATTTAACCATGCATAATTTATCTAGAAATGCATAAAAAGACAAGAATTTAATATGTAAACGCTTCGAAAACCGTAATAAAAAGTTCACAGGAGTTGGAAAGAAAATGAGGTAAACTATCAATGTAAAGAAATTCGTGAATAAATGCACAAACTATTAAACATCAGAAAGAGGCGAATAAATCATGCATCTTTCATTAAGTGCCCTGTTGATTCGATTCATATTAGGAGGTTCTGCTGTTCTTGCTTGTACACTTGTAGCTAAGAAACTAGGGGAAAAAGCCGGAGGGATTTTTGCCGCTTCCCAGCTGTCTATCTTGCTGCACTTTTGACTATTGCGCTTGATTTTCGCGGCGGTGAGCTAGTGGCACATTCTATCCTTATTTCTAAGGGAGCATTTTGGGGAATGGCTATTAATATCCTGGTTGCGATCCTTGCTGGATATCTGCTTCCAAAGGTCGGCTGGAAGCGAGGCATTATTCATTCAATGGCTTGCTGGTTTGTTGTCTCAATGGTAGTAGTTGTGATTATATCATAATAGAAATAGGTGATTACTGTGAATAAACAGGACTTATTTTTTCGATTTTTATTAGGCGGGTTGGCTGTTTCATTAAGCTATCTGATTACAATTATTTCTCCGTGGAAAATTCTAGCTGGTATCTTTGCTACATTTCCCGGTGTGATGCTGACGGCCGTCATTATGGTCGGTATCGCTGCTGGAACGAGGAAAGCAACGAATATTGCGAAGGGTTCAGTTTATGGAATGATGGGAGGAATTGTCTGTGTAACTACGGTCCTCCTTGTATTAGAAGGTACAAATAATTGGGGTTTAAGTATTGCCTCCGGTATCCTTGCCTGGCTGGCAAGCTCCATCGCAATTTCAACTATTCGTGAAAAGGCATTTAGTAAAAAAGTAATTCATAGTCATAACCCATTAATCCTTTGGCATAGAAAATAGCCAAAGGATTTTTTAATAAACTTTGCGCAATAAGACTTGTGTTATCTGAAAGTTCAGAATAAAATATAGTTAACATACTAACCAGTAGGTATGTTTTCGGAATGAATTGCATATTATTTGTGGAATATAGGGGAGATTCTAAGAATTAGAATGGAGTGAATGGTATGCATTTGCGACTTACCGATGAACAAAAAATGGTGCAAAAGACAATTAGAAGATTCGTAGAAAAAGAGTTAATTCCACTTGAAAATGATGTGCTGAGAAACGAAAGAGAGGGAAGCCCAAGCCTACCGCCTGGTAAGCTAAAGGAACTGCAATTAAAGGCGAAGGAAGCAGGCTTTTGGGGCATCAATACTCCAGAGGAATATGGCGGTGCCAACCTTGGCCAAATGATGATGGCTATAGTGTTAATGGAAGTTTCTAAAACCTTTGTGCCATTCCAATTTGGCGGTTCAGCTGATAATATCCTTTATTATGGAAATGAAGAACAAAAGAAGAACTATTTAATTCCCACGATTAATGGTGACAAGAAATCCTGTTTTGCGATGACCGAGCCAGGTGCTGGATCTGATACTAGAAATATTAAAATGACTGCTGTGAAAGACGGCAATGAATGGGTGCTAAATGGCGAAAAGACCTTTATCACCGGCGGAAACGAAGCGGATTTTGTCATGGCGATTGCGATTACCAATAAAGAGCTCCATCAAAAAACACAGGGCCGAGAAGGGGTTACCTGTTTTATTGTCGATAGAGAAATGGGTTGGAAATCTGAATATATACATACAATGGGAGAATGGGGACCAGCCGGGTTAGTTTTTGAAAATGTCCGTGTACCGGAAAAAAATATCCTTGGTGAGCTTCATAAAGGGTACAATATAGGGCTTGAATGGATTGGGTTTGCCAGATGGATTGTGGGGGCAAGAGCAGTTGGAGCAGCAGAGCGCCTATTGCAGATGGCCATCGATTATTCAAAAGAGCGGATCACTTTTGGCAAGCCAATTGCCGAAAGACAGGCGATTCAGTGGCAAATTGCAGACTCTGCGGTTGAAATTGAAGCAGCCAGATGGTTAGTGTTAAATGCCGCGTTCACCCTTGATGCAGGGGAAGATAACCGTCACTTAGCTTCAATAGCAAAATTATATGGTTCCAATATGGGTAACCGCGTTGTAGATCGAGTTTTACAAATTCATGGTGGCATGGGCTATACAAAGGAATTGCCAATTGAACGCTGGTACAGGGAAGCCAGGCTTTGGAGAATTTATGATGGTACAGATGAAATTCAGCGAATGATTATTGCTCGAAACCTGATCAAGGGGCATGTGAAAATAGGCCAATCTATTTGATAGGTAAGAATTGTAAGCGTTCTCCTATTCATAGTATGATTACTAGAGAAGTAGATAGGTTTTATTGGGAGGAATAAATAATGACTGGAAGATTTGACGGTAAAGTAGCATTTGTCACAGGCGGAAGCCGTGGTATTGGAAAAGGTATTGTTGAGCTTTTTGCAGAAGAAGGAGCAAAGGTTGCCTTTATTGATTTAAATGAAGAAGCATTACATGAAACAACAAGTGCATTAAGAGAAAAAGGCTATGAGGTCTATTCGAAGGTTGCAAATGTGGTCGAAGCTGAGCAAGTGGAAACAGCTATTAAAGAGGTATTTGAAACATTTGGTTCAGTCGATATCCTTGTCAACAACGCGGGTGTGATCCGTGATAACATGTTGTTTAAAATGACGGATTCTGATTGGCAGATGGTGATGGATGTTCACTTAAAGGGCTCTTTTAATGCAACTCGTGCCGTGCAAAAATACATGGTGGAAAAGAACTATGGCCGGATTATAAACATTTCCTCTACTTCTGCGCTTGGAAACCGCGGCCAAGCCAATTATGCAGCAGCGAAAGCAGGCTTACAGGGGTTCACCAAGACATTAGCAATTGAACTTGGCAAGTATGGAATTACCGCAAATTCGGTAGCACCAGGTTTTATTGAAACGGAAATGACCATGGCAACTGCAGAAAGAATCGGCATTCCATTCGAGACTTTGGTTGAAGCTAGCGTTTCTCAAATTCCTGTTGGCAGAAGCGGGAAGCCAGCTGATATCGCAAATGCAGTTGCTTTCTTTGCTGATGAAAAGTCATCGTTTATCAACGGGCAGGTTATTTATGTTGCAGGCGGACCGAAATGCTAATCATGTGAGGTGGGCTGGAATTGTTTAAAGATCAAATTGGCAAGCAATCAACAAAAATAAAAAATGTCGTTGAAAGAGGGGCCGTCAAGAAATTTGCTGAAGCAATTGGCGACTTGCAGCCGATTTATTTTAATGAAGAGATTGGAAAACAATCAAGATATAAAAGCAATATTGCACCGCCCACGTTTCCAAGGGTTTTCGATTATGGGGAAATTGATGGCTTTCATCTTCCTGTCAAGGGCTTGATTCATGGGGAACAAACCTTTCACTATGTTCGCCCATTGATGGTAGGGGAAGAAATTTTCTGCTATTCCATCATAAAAAGCTATGTGGAGAAAAATGGCGGCTTTGGGAAGATGGGTTTTCTTGTCCTTGAAAGCTTTGGGGAGGATGTTTCCGGAAATACCATTTTTAGCTCTACCTCGACAATTGTCATTTCTGAAGCAGTGAGGAAGGTGTTAGCACCATGAATACATTGTCACAGTTACAGGTTGGAGAATCGTTGAAAGAGGTTCAACTTGAGCCCGTATCTAGGCTCGACTTAATCAAATATGCAGGAGCATCTGGTGATTATAACCCCATCCACACGATTGATGAAGAAGCAATTAAAGCCGGGCTGCCGGGGATTATTGCGCATGGGATGTGGACAATGGGGAACCTCGCAAAGCTGTTTACGTCCTATTTTGAAGAAGGATTTATTCAAGATTATTCCATCCGTTTTAAAGGAATGGTCTTTTTAAACGATGTCGTCACTCTTAAAGCAAGATTACTAGAGAAACAGGACCTAACTCTTCGTTTTAAAGTAGAAGCAGTGAACCAGGATCATAAAGGAGTGTTAAAAGGGGAAGTCGTGTATCGACTATATTAAATAATTAAATTTGGAAAAGGTATCGCCAATTGAACACTAAGTTTCCTATAATTGGCGACCTTATTTTTTATGCAAAAATGACAGCGTTTACATACATTTATTCTATTCGTTGAGGAGAGTTGATCAATGCTAACCCTTCATTACAATTATTGGCCTCAAATCCCAAAATCTTTGAAACTTCCATCCACTTCACTTTATCACAACCTCAAGGTTAGTGCTGAACGCTATCCAGATCAAGAAGCAATCTATTATTATGGCAAGAATCTCACCTATCAACAACTAAACGAGGAAGTCAATAGCCTTGCTGGGTACTTGCAACACAAACTTGGTGTCGCTGCAGGTGAAAAAGTAATGCTTTTTATGCAGAACTCACCGCAATTTGTTATTGGATACTATGCAATTTTAAGGGCAAACGCTGTGGTCGTCCCCATTAATCCAATGTTAACAGTGGATGAATTGGACTTCTATATACGTGATTGTGAAATCAATACGGCATTAATTGGGCAGGAATTATACGAGCAGGTCCGTCCCTTACATGGACAAACAACCCTTAATAATCTGGTTATTGCTGCTTACTCCGATTACGCTTCAGATGAGTTTGCCGGTATCCTTCCAAAAGAGGTAGAGACACCAAGAGTGGTTTTTAATCTTCCAAACCATTTCCTTTGGAGGGAAGCGATTGAATCCAAGCTCATTCCTCTTGAACATACGGCCAAAGGTGATGATCTAGCAGTTCTTCCCTATACTTCTGGAACAACCGGTCTGCCGAAAGGATGTATGCATACCAATTGTACGGTGAATGCAAACACGATCGGAGCATATTATTGGTCCCGTACGACAACGAATTCTGTCCATTTAACAACTTTGCCACTTTTCCATGTAACAGGAATGGTTCACAGCATGCATATGCCGATTTTTGCAGGCGGAACGATGGTGATTATGACAAGATGGAATCGTGAGGCGGCAGTAGAGTTAATCAAAACGAAGGCTTGCACCCATTGGGTAGCAATTGCGACGATGATTGTGGATTTCCTGGCGAATCCGAAATTAAAGGCAGAGGATCTTGCTAATTTAACTTCCATTTCCGGAGGCGGGGCCGCATTGCCGGAGGCGGTTGGCGAAAAATTGTTTAACCTTACCGGGTTGAGGTTTGTCGAAGGCTATGGTTTATCTGAGACGATTGCACAAACCCATTTTAACCCAGCAGACCGCCCAAAAATGCAATGTCTAGGAATCCCATCCTTTGACGTTGATGCAAGGATTATCGAACCAGGTACCGGAAAAGAGCTGGGTGTGGGAGAAGTAGGAGAAATTGTTGTTAATGGTCCCCAGGTAATGGTTAGTTATTATAACCGTGACGAGGAAAACAGAGGCTCTTTTTTGGAAATGGAGGGTAAAACGTTTTTCAGAACGGGTGATATTGGCCGCTATGATGAAGAAGGCTATTTTTTTATCGTAGACCGGGTGAAAAGGATGATTAACGCATCCGGATATAAAGTTTGGCCGACAGAAGTAGAATCCTTCCTCTATAAACACCCGGCTATCCAGCAGGCATGTGTCGTCGGTGTACCAGATTCAAGGAGAGGGGAAACCGTCAAAGCATTTGTGATTTTAAACGAAAATTATGAAGGGAAAATAAGTGAGGAAGAAATTATTGAATGGTCCAAGATTTATATGGCTGCTTATAAATATCCGCGTGAAGTAGAATTTAGAAAGCAATTCCCGATGACGAGCAGCGGAAAAATTTTATGGCGCAAGCTTCAGGAAGAAGAACTCGACAAAGTAGAGAAGAAAGTTCAATAAAGGATTTTATTTTTTGAAAAAATTTCTTCATAATATTTGTTTCATCAAAATATAGATTTAAATGCAGCAGGCTTGCTTAAATTCTTTGATTAAAAAATTATTTAAGAAGGGAGTGGGCCGGATTGGTTAGAATTGTCCCTCTTGAACTTAAAACCCTTTTTGCCGAGGGGACGGTTAACTCCTTTTTGGTTATTGGAAAGTCTGTCACCTTAGTTGATACGGGGGATCCCGGTGTTAATTCTTTTCAACGTTTGAAATCTTTAGTGGAGAACGAGGGCATTACTTTTAGCGATTTGGATCATATTGTTTTAACGCATATCCATACGGACCATGCCGGCGGGATTCCACTTATTTTGAAAGAAGCTGATATTCCTATTTATGTTCATGAAAATGCACGGGGCCCATTTAATATGGGAATCAAACAATTCCAAGAAAATGAGGGATTTTACCGTACATTCATGGAAGAATGCGGGGCAGACTCTAAAAAAAATATCATCCAGCGAAGCTATAAAGAGGAAAATTGGAGGAATGTTTCTTACCTTAGAGAAGGGGATATTGTTCCATTAGGCGGAGTGGATTTTGAAGTTATATTTGTTCCGGGGCACAGTCAGTGCGACATTTTGCTTTGGAATCATGATACAGGCGATACAATCATAGGAGACCATTTATTAAAGGCTTTTTCCGTTAATGCCTTTATCGAACCCCCCATTAACAGTGGGGATAAGCGCCCGAAACCGCTATTACAATATCGTAATTCATTAGAGAAAATCAGTAAATTACCAATAAAAATGATTTATCCCGGTCATGGAGAACCTTTTGAAGATCATCTTTCAAAAATTGAACTAAGGTTGCTAGAACAAGAGAATCGCTGCAGGCAGATTATTAACTATCTCCAAGACGGAGATAAAACCATTTTTGAGATCTGTTTAAAAATGTACCCGCAGCTGCAAGAAAGAACAGTATTTTTAGGGCTATCACAAATCCAAGGGCACCTGGATTTGCTAGAGGAAAGAAACCAAGTAGTCTGGGAAAAGCGTGGATCCGTAATATACTACCATTTAAATAATTACTGACACAGAAGTGTGCAAACTCCACTTCTGTGTTCAGTGTTGTTCTTTTCAACTTTTTTAAGAAAGGATGGATGTTGTGGAGCTTAGGGAGCTGCTCGAAACAAATATATCTCAGTTCGGGGAATATCCTTTTTTGTATTTTAATGAAAAGCAATACACCAATGTAGAAACAAAGAATTTTGCGGATAGCTTTGCCGCGGGATTATTGAAAAAAGGCATCGCAAAAGGGGACCGGGTGATTGTCGTTATGCCCAATTGCCCAGAAGTTGTTTTTGCCTACCAAGGAATCTCGCGTGCAGGAGCAATTATTGTTCCCATCATGTTTACCCTTCATTCAAAAGAAATTCAATATATTGCCCACAATTCCGGTGTCAAGGCTGTGATTACCTCATCATCTGTTTTAGAAAAAGTAGAAAAAGCACTTAAAGATCTTCCTGTAAAACCCATCATTATAGCAACAGACCTGCCTTCAAATACGAATCTAGTAAACTTCTACGATGTAATGGACAATCTCAATCAAGATCATTTCGGACAAAACTCAAATGAAGAAGATACAGCCGTCATCCTCTATACATCCGGAACAACAGGCAATCCAAAAGGCGTTTTGCTAACCCATAAAAACTTATACTCCAATGCCTTGAATTCAGCTACACACAGTGGTACTAAACGCGGGACAACACTAGGTGTACTTCCGCTTGCTCATGTGTATGGTCTGACCGTTTCCAATGTCTGTTTTTTAACAGGCAGTTCGGTTGCTGTCTTTTCTCAATTCGATGTAAAAAAGGTCTTTAAAGCGATTGAACAATATAAAGTAAAAACCTTTTCAGCCGTTCCGGCTATGATTCATGCCATGGTGTCCTTTCCCGAAGCAAGAAGCTACGATACATCTAGTCTTGAATCGGTTGGCTCGGGTTCTGCTCCACTACCTGTCGCATTGCTAAATGCCTTTGCTGAAAAATTCTCTGCACCTGTTTATGAAGGTTACGGGTTATCGGAAGCTGCACCTGTGGTAACGGCTCATCGAAAGGGCGTTCCCATTAAACCAGGTTCGGTCGGGGTACCGATTCCAGGAGTGGAAGTTAAAATTGTCGATGACCTTGGAGTAGAGCTCCCAATTGGTGAGGTAGGCGAATTGATTGTCTGCGGCGATAATGTTACCCCAGGTTATTTTCAGAATCCCGAGGAAACGATGCAGGTATTAAAAGATAAATGGTTTTATACCGGTGATATGGCCCGGGTCGATGATGAAGGATACGTATATATAGTGGACCGAAAAAAGGATTTAATTATCCGTGGTGGCTTTAATATCTATCCGAGAGATGTGGAAGAAATTCTTAATGCTCATGTTGAGGTTTATGAAGCCGCAGTTGTAGGTGTGCCGGACGAGCGGATGGGGGAGGAAATGGTCGCCTGTGTAGTAAAAAAGCAGGGTTCAAGAGTATCTGAATATGAATTAATCCGCCATTGCCAACTACACTTAGCGAAAAATAAAACTCCTCGAAAAATTATCTTTCTTAAGTCATTGCCGCGTAATGGTGTTGGTAAAATTCTTAAAACACAACTACGAAAAGAAGCGATAGAAAATTTTATTCCTTAAATCTTCTAAACGAAGGGAGTTTGTTTGATGGAGAGTAGAAAAATGTTAACGACGAGCAGCAGGGGATTACTAGAGGATTCATTTCCTTTTCGCTTATACCAAAAGGCAAAAAGGCTCGGGACCTGGAATCCGGCAGATATAGATTTCACTCAGGACCAAAAAGACTGGAAAAACATGAATAGTGAGCAAAAAGAGGATATTTTACGTCTCATCTCCCAGTTTCAGGCAGGAGAGGAAGCGGTAACGCTTGACCTTTTACCGCTCATCATGGCGATTGCAAAAGAAGGCCGCCTTGAGGAAGAAATGTTTTTAACCACCTTTTTATATGAGGAAGCAAAGCATACAGAATTTTTCCGGCTGGTGTTGAATGCAATCGGTGAGAAAGGGGATCTTTCGCATTTTCACACGGAAACCTATAAAACTATTTTTTATGAAATCCTACCTACCACCATGGAACGCTTGGTCGATGACCAATCTCCGGAGTCAATTGCTGAAGCTTCTGTTGTCTACAATATGTTTGTTGAAGGAGTTCTGGCGGAAACTGGATATTTTTCCTTTTATAATGCACTTGAAACGGCAGGAATTATGCCCGGTCTTTTGGAAGGAGTAGGAAACTTAAAAAAGGATGAGTCGAGACATATAGGCTACGGTACCTTCCTTTTGCAGCGGTTAATTTGTGAACATCCACATCTCTTTCAATTTGTTGCTCATAAAATGGCTGAGTTAACTCCACTCGCAATTCGGTTAAATCAAGAAGGGATAGGAGGAAGGAAGGTTAGTTCTTTTGGTGGAGATCCCGAAGACATCATGAATTTTACAATGAAACAACTGTCGGTCCGGATGGAAATCCTTGCTAGAGCAAAAGGCAAGAAAATAGAAGAGATTTATAGATTTACGGAGAGTGAGCTTGGAGTTTTATAGATTTTAAAAAATATAATAAATAGGGGGCTTTTTGAAATGAAAACGACTTTATCACAGTTTATGCTCCGGACACGGATTTACAGCGGGTCCAATTCCCGGGCTCTTGTACCAGGCTTGTTGAACGGACTAGGTGCGAAAAGGGTTGTACTTTTTAGCGATAGAGGATTAGAAAAAGCGGGCGTGGTTGAAAAAGTTGCTGATATTTTTAAATTAACCGGACATGGAAGCGGTCCGGAGCTTGTTGGCACCTTCCTTGATATTGCTCAAGACGCAGAAAGTCACTGTATCAATAAAGCTGTGCAGTATACAAGAGAGGTTGGCGCAGATGCGTTATTAGCTGTCGGCGGTGGAAGCGTAATGGATACGGTAAAAGGGGTAAAATATGCGATGCATAAAGGGTTAGCGGATATTAAGGAAGCGATTCCCGGAGGGCTTTTGTATGAATCGTTTCCGAAGGCCGGCTTCATTCCCATTCCACATATTGCAATACCGACGACGGCAGGTACAGGTTCCGAGGTTTCACCGATTGCGGTTATTTTTAATGAAGACATTCAAATGAAGACCAATATTATCCATCCATTTATTAATGCAGACATGGCAATTTTGGATCCCGATTTAACGGTCGGGCTGCCAGCAGCTATTACTGCCTTTACCGGGTTTGATGCATTAACACATGCCATTGAGGCGCTTGTCTCACCAACTGCAACGGCCTTAACGGATGCACAGGCACTTCATGCGATTCGCTTAATTGAAAAAAATCTTCCTGTTGCTGTTGCAGATGGCGGGAATATTGAGGCAAGAATGAATTTACTTCATGCAAGCTTAATGGGAATTACCGCATTTAGTTTCGCTTTGAATGCAATTCCGGTCCATAATTTGGCACATGCTTACGGGGCACTGTTCAGAATTCCACATGGATTGGCCAACGCAGTGTTTTTACCGGTGGTGATGGAGTATATTCCACAGTTGTATTTACCAAAAGTGGCTGAGCTCGCAGAGGCATTACGAGTGGATGTGAAGGGGGATTCTGCAGAAGCGTCCTTGGCTAAGGTTGTCGAGAAAATTAGGGTGATGCAGCATAAGGTTGGTCTTCCGGCTGATTTTAAAGATTACCAGATTTCTGAAGAGGCTCTAAAGCAAACCATTCCCGCGGTGATGAAGGATCCAGCCGCTGCGAGCTTCCCAATGTCGAAAGAATTAATAGCCGCGATTGGACAGAAAGTGGTCCCGATAGGTGTGAAGTAGATTGATCTTGTGGAATGCACATGGCGTACTTTGATGCTGTGTGCATTTTTGTTATACAGCGATGAAGGCAAAAACTGGAGGAGTGAGCTATGGAAATGGTCTACATAAGGTCGATGAAGGCCAAAAGTGGAGGAGAGATCCATGGGAATGGTCTTAATAAGGTCGATGAAGGCCACAAGTGGAGGGGAGATCCATGGGAATGGTCTTAATAAGGTCGATGAAGGCCAAAAGCGGAGGAGAGAGTCATGGAAATGGTCTTCATAAGGTCGATGAAGGCCAAAAGCGGAGGAGAGAGTCATGGAAATGGTCTACATAAGGTCGATGAAGGCCAAAACTGGAGGGGAGATCCATGGGAATGGTCTTCATAAGGTCGATGAAGGCCAAAACTGGAGGAGAGAGTCATGGAAATGGTCTACATAAGGTCGATGAAGGCCAAAACTGGAGGGGAGATCCATGGGAATGGTCTTCATAAGGTCGATGAAGGCCAAAACTGGAGGAGAGAGCCATGGAAATGGTCTACATAAGGTCGATGAAGGCCAAAAGTGGAGGAGAGAGCCATGGAAATGGTCTACATAAGGTCGATGAAGGCCAAAACTGGAGGGGAGATCCATGGGAATGGTCTACATAAGGTCGATGAAGGCCAAAAGCGGAGGAGAGAGTCATGGAAATGGTCTACATAAGGTCGATGAAGACCAAAAGTGGAGGAGAGAGTCATGGAAATGGTCTACATAAGGTCGATGAAGGCCAAAAGTGGAGGTAGAGTCATGGAAATGGTCTACATAAGGTCGATGAAGGCCAAAAGTGGAGGAGAGAGCCATGGAAATGGTCTACATAAGGTCGATGAAGGCCACAAGTGGAGGTAGAGTCATGAAAATGGTCTACATAAGGTCGATGAAGCCCAAAACTGGAGGAGTGAACCATGAAAGAGGTCTACATAAGGTCGATGAAGACCGCCTAATGAAGAAACTCCATTAATCTTAGTAAAACAGTCAGATTTATTTTGTATCTTCCTTCAGAATATTATATAATTTTCGTTAGGGTCATCCCCCAAGGGGCTTGTCCGTATATTTTATTTAGTTAAGGAGTAATTCAGATGGAAAAAGTTTTGATTTTCGGGCACAAAAATCCCGACACAGACACAATTTGCTCAGCAATAGCATATGCAGACCTAAAGAAACAACTAGGACAGGATGTTGAACCAGTCCGCTTAGGTGAAATTAATGGCGAAACTCAATATGCTTTAAACTATTTCAACGCTGAAGCACCTCGCTTAGTAGAAACGGTTGCAAGTGAAGTAAATTCAGTCATCCTTGTTGACCACAACGAACGCCAGCAAAGTGCTAACGATATTACCGATGTTCGTGTACTAGAAGTAATTGACCATCACCGCATCGCTAACTTTGAAACAAGCGACCCATTATACTATCGCTGCGAACCAGTCGGATGTACCGCAACCATTTTAAACAAAATGTACAAAGAAAACGGCAAACAAATCAGCAAAGAAGTTGCAGGTCTTATGCTTTCTGCTATCATTTCTGACTCTCTATTATTCAAATCACCAACCTGCACAGAACAAGACGTTGCTGCAGCACGTGAATTGGCTGAAATCGCTGGCGTA
This sequence comes from Bacillus salipaludis, assembly GCF_030938565.1. Classification (GTDB taxonomy): domain Bacteria; phylum Bacillota; class Bacilli; order Bacillales; family Cytobacillaceae; genus Neobacillus; species Neobacillus salipaludis_A. Next base: position 2,824,995 of record NZ_JAVGVR010000001.1, read on the forward strand.
GATGCCGATACGTATGGTTTAGAAATGTTAAAAGCCGGTGCCGATTTAAGCGACAAAACCACTGAACAACTTATTTCACTTGACGCAAAAGAATTCGAAATGGGTTCTAGCAAAGTAGAAATTGCACAAGTCAATGCAGTTGATACAGACGAAGTCCTTTCACGTAAAGAGGAATTAGAAGCAGCGATTTCAAAAATTGTTGCTGAAAAGAACTTAGATCTGTTCTTGTTTGTTGTTACAGATATACTAACAAACGATTCAGTTGGACTAGCGATCGGAAGCAAAGCAAGTGCGGTTGAAAAAGCTTATAATGTAACGCTTTCTGATAATACAGCTGTATTAAAGGGCGTTGTTTCCCGTAAAAAGCAAATCGTCCCTGTTTTAACAGATATTTTTAACAAAGGCGAATTTTAAGAAGAAAACCCATCATGTGAACATGATGGGTTTTTTATTGAATCTTCATTTACTCTCTTCCTTTTTATCATTTCTTAATAAGAATGTAAGCGGCTGTTCAGAGCCAGTCATTAATTTGTACACATAAGTTGAGGTGACCTTATAACCATCCTCAATTTTTGTCGCCAAGTAATTGGTTCTTTCAAACAGTATTGAACGAATATGGTTTATTTGGCGCAGTATTTTCTCTGTTAATGCTTCCTGGCGATCAAGTCGAGTCAATACTTGATTAAGCATATCCATCATCATCTGCTCATCATGTTCAATATCAGTACGTAAATTGACATTTTTTTCATCCATTGTTTTCATTACATGGTTGAACATTCTTTCCAATTCTTTTTTCTGTTCTTCTAAAAGATCAGCTAATGCATCATTTCGGGAAAATTGTTGATTGGGTTCCTGGATGGACTCAGTGTTTTTATAAAGCTCAGGGAACTTGTTATGATCAAAATATAAACCCATGATTATACCTCCTCCCCTCCAGTATTTTTTGTGTTATTCTATGCATTAAATTACAGAGTGGGACGATGGTTTTTCCATTCTTGCCGAAGGAGAAAGGAAACAGATAGCGAATTTATTAGAAATTGACAATAAATATAAAGTCAATTCACGAAGGAGGGTAATGATGGAAATCAGACAATTAAATTCTATGGATGCAGGGCAATATCAGAATCTGCGCTTAGAAGCGTTACAAAAAGATCCTGAAGCCTTTGCTTCAAGCTATGAGGAAGAAAAGGAATACTCCCTTGAAACCTATGCAGATCGATTGAAATCCGAAAATGTTTTTACTTATGGAGCATTTGATAATGACAAGCTGTGTGGGGTTGTAACACTCGTAAGGGAAACTAAGCGAAAAACAAGGCATAAAGCCACTATTTTTGCCATGTACGTTTCCCCTAAAATACGGAAAATGGGAGTAGGGAAACGATTAATGAAGGCAGCCATTGAAAAAGCAAAACAAATGGGCGGTGTTGAGCAAATTACTCTAACTGTTGTATCCACCAATGAATCTGCAAAAAAGCTTTATCATTTATACGGGTTTGAGACTTTTGGCCTTGAGAAACGATCGGAAAAAATTGATCAAACGTATTATGATGAGGAATATATGGTGTTGTTTTTATAATAGAAAAAGCCAGGATCAATCAAAATCCTGGCATTTTTCAATCAACGATATGTCTTACTATATAAAGTAAAGCTATCGATTTTTTCCATACTTGGCTTATAGCCCATTCCAGGACCGTCCGGAACCGTGATGGTACCACTTTCGGCGATAACCTCTGGTTCAATAATATCTTCTGCCCAGTAAAGTGCAGAACCTGCTGTGTCTCCAGGCAGTGTAAAGTTTGGCAGGGAAGTCAAAGCGATATTATGAGCCCTGCCAATTCCTGACTCAAGCATCCCGCCACACCATACTGGTACATTATGTGCCATACAATAATCATGGATTTTCTTTGCTTCGGTCAATCCTCCAACCCGGCCCACTTTGATATTGATAATTTTACAGCTTCCAAGCTTTAATGCCTTTTGTGTATCTGCTAATGAATGGATGCTCTCGTCCAGGCAAATCGGTGTTTTTAATTTTGCTTGAAGCTCCGCATGATCAATAATATCATTATAGGCTAAGGGCTGTTCAATCATCATTAAGTTATAGTCATCCAGTGCGGTTAACAGGTCCATATCGTTTAAAGTGTAGGCCGAATTTGCATCCGCCATTAGCGGGATATCTGGATATACCTTGCGAACCTTGTCAATTAATTCAACGTCCCAGCCTGGCTTAATTTTTAATTTGAAGCGTTTATAGCCTTCCAAGCGGCGCTGATCAATCACCTTTAGAGTATCTTCAATGGAGTCTTTAATGCCAATACTGACACCGACATCAATAGTTTTCTTCGTTCCGCCAAGAGCACTTGCAAGAGAAATGTTTTGTTCCCTGGCATATAAATCCCATGCAGCCATTTCCAAACTAGCCTTTGCCATGTAATTTCCGCGAATATGAGCAAAGAGTTTTTCAGAGATCTCATTGGGATGACTGAACTCACGATTTAATAAAAGCGGCATTAAAAAATCCTCAAGCATATGCCAATTCGTTTTTACTGTTTCCTCATTATAGTAGGGGGTAGGCATGGCGACATTTTCGGCCCACCCGGTTAGACCATCCTCGTTTTTCACTTCGACAAGAATAAAATCCCGATCTTTTTCTTCTCCGAAGCTGGTGACAAAAGGATAAAGTAAATCCATTTTTAAATGCCTTAAAGTGATTTCTTTTATTTTCATAGCTTTTTCATTCTCCTTTCCTTCATTATGCTTAGTATGTAAAAAAGGCTAACGCCTTGCAATAACAAGGCGTTAGGGGAAAAAATTATTCTCTACTGAAATCTGCCTCTTTTAGTGGAACCATTTTCGTTCTTTTTACTAATTTATAGCCTAAATAGCCGGCAATAAATAATGGCAATCCAATATAGGAAACAAGTATACCATACCAGTCGATTTTATCACCAATAAACGCACCATAATTGGTCCCAAGTGTAGCAACTAAGCAAAGGATTGTTGCTAAAATTGGTCCTAATGGGAACCATTTTGCTACATATGGAAGATCCTTCATATCTTTTCCTTGTGCTTTATACGCTTTTCTGAAGCGCATGTGGGTAATTGAAATACCTAACCAAGACAGGTAACCGGCTAAACCTGCAGCATTTAATAGCCAATTATACACTGTACCATCTCCGAAAAGGGAGGTTAAGAAGCAAAGCATTCCTATAAGTGTAGTAGCGTAAAGGGCGTTAACTGGTACACCGCCCTTATTTACTTTTTTCAAGAATGCTGGCGCTTTACCTTCTTCAGCCAATGTCCAAAGGACACGGGAACCTACGTATAAGGATGAGTTACCTGCTGATAAAACGGATGTAAGGATGACAGCGTTCATTGCAGCAGCAGCAAACGCTAACCCCGCATGTTTAAATACAAGAGTAAAAGGACTGACAGCAATATTTTCTAAGTCGCCGCCTAATAAGTTTGGATCCTTATAGCTAATTAAACAGCCGATAACGAAAATTGCTAAAACGTAGAATAAAAGAATGCGCCAGAAAATTTGTTTAATAGCTCTTGGCATATCTTTCTCAGGGTTTTCACTTTCTCCGGCTGCAACCCCGACCATTTCTGTTCCTTGAAAGGCAAAACCTACGACCATAAATACACTGAAAATGGATAAGAGCCCGCCGTGGAATGGTGCATCACCTTTCGTAAGGTTTTCAAATCCACCGGTAGAACCTTTCATAATTCCAAAAATCATTAATAAACCAACAACAATGAAAAGAATAATCGTTACAACTTTGATAATAGAGAACCAGAATTCTGATTCACCGTAACCTTTAACTGATAAAACATTTAAGCCGAAAATGATAACTAGGAAGCTCGCACTCCAAACAATACCTGGTACATTAGGAAGCCAGTATTTCATAATTAAAGCGGATGCGGATAATTCCAGTGCAAGAATAATTGCGTTATTATACCAATAATTCCAACCAACCGCGAAACCTAAAGCTGGGTCAACAAATCTAGCAGTATACGTACTAAAAGAACCGGAAATAGGAATAAATGCAGCCATTTCGGCAAGGCTGGCCATAAGGAAATATACCATGATTCCTGCAATTAGATAGGCAGCAATTGCTCCCCCCGGGCCAGCATCATGAATGGTCGCGCCGCTTGCTAAAAACAAACCGGTCCCAATTGTTCCACCCATGGCAATCATCGTTAAATGTCTGGTTTTCAGTTTTCTTTCCAAATGTTCATGTTGAACAGCTTGTCCCATTTGTTCTGATGTCTGAAACTTCTTTGCAGTATTTGACATAAAACACCTCTTTTATTTTATTAAATTTTTATACCGGAAACGCAAGGATACGTCCTGGTTAAAATTTTTTTACGATTAATGAAAAGTTCACCTTTAGATGCTAATTGATTTATGTAGTTTATATTGAAAGACAATTTTTGGAATCGCTTTCAATTTTCAACCACTTTCTTTAAGATTTATTCTTTAAAAACATGAAAGCTTGAATAAAGCATTTCTAGTTTTTGCTGGTGGGAATGGATTCGTTTTTGATCTTTTTGCTGGATTCCTTCTATAATCAGGTCAAGTAAACTAATGACGGATGCAATCGAATTCACTCCAGTATCGGCATTCTCTTCTGTCGTAACGACTATATCTGAAATCCGCCCAATGGGTGAGAGGAGGCGGTCCGTAACCGCGATTATCTGAATACCGTGGTTTGCAGCACACTCCGCTATTTTAATCGTTTCATTTGAATAGCGCGGGAATGAAAAAACGACAACGGCCGAATTTTCTGTAAGATTACAAAATTGCTCGACAAAATTTCCATTAGGAGAACAAAGGTTGACGTTTTCCCTTAAGGTACTAAGCCTATAGGAAAACCAGTAGGCTGCAGCGTGGGAAAGACAATATCCTGCAATTAATACTTGATCTGCCTTGATAAGGGTATCTACTGCATTCCAAATCTCATTAATATTCGTTGGATTAAGCATATGTCTTAAAATATGGACTTCATTTTCAATTACCTTTCTAAAGGGATCATTGATTTCTTCTTGTTGATTGCTTTCCAAAGGCTCCACTTGATGTTGTTGAAGCAGTTGATTTTGTATCGTTGTCTGCATGTCACTAAATCCTTCAAAACCTAGTGCAAAAGAAAGTCTAATCACAGTGGTTTCGCTGACACCAGTTTTTTTTCCAATTTGATACGCTGTTTTGAAGGCAAACTCATCAAGATGTTCAATTAGATAATTGGCCACCTTTTTTTGGCCCGCTGATAAAAGGGAGAATTTCTCTTTGACCAAAAGTTTAATCGGAAGTTGTTTCATCTCATCCTCCTTCCTCACTTTAGCAGATTAGAGAATTAGTAAGGTAGTAATTCAGTGAATTAAATCCTTCATTTTTTTAATTCTGCTGCATGAAATCCTTTAATACTTAATAAACTATCATATCTTTGCTAAAAATAGAAGAATTATTTTTAGTTTTCGGACTTTTTTAATAAAAATCTAATTTATGGTATTTTAAAAAGAGGAGGTGGAAATAAATGAATCGATGCGGCTGGGTAAATCAGGATCCATTATATATCGATTATCATGACCACGAATGGGGCGTGCCGGTTTATGATGATCGCCAGCTATTTGAGTATTTGAATCTTGAAGGAGCACAGGCAGGGTTAAGCTGGTATACGATTTTAAAGAAACGAGCCAATTACCGGAAGGCATTCGACAACTTTGAGGCAGAAAAAATTGTTGACTATAATGATCGAAAAATTGATGAGCTGCTAAACAATGAAGGTATCGTCAGAAATAAATTAAAAATCCGCGCAGTTATAACGAATGCGAAAGCATTTTTAAATGTGGTGGAGGAATTTGGCTCGTTCAGTGCCTATATCTGGTCATTTGTCGATGGGAAGCCGATTCAAAATCACTTTAAGGACTTATCAGAAGTACCTGCCACTACCGAAATTAGTGATCGACTTAGTAAAGATTTAAAAAAGCGTGGCTTTAAATTTGTCGGCTCAACAATTTGTTATGCTTTTATGCAGGCTGTGGGAATGGTCAATGACCATGTAATGAAATGTGATTGTTATAAGAAGATTACGCATGAAACACAAAAGGGAACGGGTGAAATTTAACCGGTTCCCTTTTTCTATTTAGGTAGCGTAGGCATACAGTTTATTCGTGATTTCTGCAAGCAATCTCTTACTTTCTCGATAATTCTGTTCTCGTTGCTTTTCAACTCTAATTCTCACTGAATGCTTTTGACTATAGACTTGATAGCCAACTCCATGAGCCTTGTGCATGGCTTTTTCCATTTCACTCGTGTAATTCAATTCTAATGGATTGATAAAAATTCCCCTCCGTTAGGTTTTTTATTGAACAAATACATCTTACCATCAATGGATTTGTATTCACAAAGCGGATATACCAGTGTATGCCTCCATATCGAGCGCTTAGTAAGAGTGTCAGGAGGTCACCTCGTCAATCCTTAAAATAATGGCAGTTTCCTTCCAATATGGGCATGTTTTAGCAATAAAATCATTAAAAGTTCCAAATAATAGGTGTTGCATAGCTGTTTATTAATAAATACAACAGAAAGTGGTGCTGCGTTATGAAAGTAAAGGACTTTATGATAACAAGTGTGATTGCCGCCAGTCCCGACGCCACAATTAAAGATGTAATGAAAATAATGGTTGAAAGAAAAATCGGCGGTGTGCCCATCATGGATAAGGAAGGGAAATTGCAGGGGATTGTTACGGATGGGGATATTTTGAGGGCGATTCAACCGGTTGACCGCCGAATTAATGACTATTTTTCTTTTATCAGTTATCATTGGGAACAGAATTTAGAGAGCAAGATTAAAGAGATGGCGAATCTGAAAATCATAAAAATCGCCAAAACCCATGGTTTGGTAACAGTTTCACCTGAGGATGATGTGAAACAGGTGGTACAACTTTTAGCGAAACACCATTTTAAAAAGCTGCCGGTGATTGATCAATACAGTCATGTGCTGGGTGTCATTAGCAGGGGGGATATGATTCGCTGCGTTCAAAACACGGTATTTGATAAGATGAGTTAAAAATAAGCCCATCACTTCAGTGGGAAGTGATGGGCTTAAAAAATAATTGTTTATTTAATTCATTGATTTGTCCAGCAGGAAATCTCCTTTTGGTAAGGTAATAATCTTTCCACCAATTTGCACATGAATGGTATCGTTAAAGATGGCCTTCACGATTCCTTTTAAGGAAATGGTTGAATTAATGTCAATTTTTTTCGGTTCAGAATTGGCTGCCAAATTATTCACACCTTCCAAGGTAGTATGGTGATATTATATAGGATGAAGACCACAAAACACTAGACAGAAGTATTGGGATTTTATGATTATTCACATCATATGAAAATCTTTCCGGCAGGTGCCTAGATATTTCAATCCTACAGTAATTTTCTTTAATAATTCGGTGAAAAAATCAAAAATCCTGTTCACTCCAGAAATTTTTAAAAAATTATGTTCATGTTATATCCAATCTCATTTAGTCAAGGGGTGCCAACTAAGAAGTGGATATAACATGAACTATGGTTCATAGTATTACATGGTTTAAGAAAACTGTCAATGGAAATATGAACAGAGGTTCACCTTTTTGTAATTTATGATATGATTAGATCTGAGGTGATAAAATGTCAGACCGTGAAGACCAGTTGGTTGGTGATTTTCCACTTGTTCCAAAACAAGAGCGTGCTCAGCAAAAAAGGAATGCTCTGCTAGAAAGTGGGCATGCGTTGTTTATTTCAAAGGGCTATGAACAAACAACCGCAAAGGAAATTGCCGCCAAAGCAGGGGTTGCTACAGGGACCTTTTATCGGTATTTTTTAGATAAACGTCAATTATTAATGGCGCTATTAGAAGATAAAATTGAAAAACTGATGCCTCCTGAACCAAGCTGGGTAATCGGGAATCCTGAAACAAGGTTAGCTGAACTGTTTGAAGTGCATGGGAATAGATTGCAGCGGCTTGGATTACATCGTGTATTACCTGAATTAATATTAAAGGATCCGGAGCTTTCAAAGGTTATAGCTTCTGCAAAATTGAAAATTCACAGCAGAATCTATGCAGGATTGCAAAAAGCTAGTGAGAAGGGTCTAACCTGGAATGACTTAGATTTAAACACACTTACTTGGTCGATCATGCTGCTTGCTGAGAATACAACCGGTAAAGTGTTGGAATCAGGGGATACCGAGGAATATCAAAAAACTGCTAAAATAATCTGTAGAATGGTTTTCCCTCCTGAGGTATTGAAAAAATTACAAACTGACGAAAATTACGAAGAAAATTTAGAGAATTGAGAGAGAGGGAGTTTTCGGTTGGAAATTGAACAATTCCTTAATATAAAAGAGATTAAAGAATTAAAGGTTGAATTAACACGTTTTATGATGGCCTATAAGTTTGCCTTGGATGAAATGAATACAAAAATAAGTATTCTTCAGGATGAATTTAATTTTATACATGACTATAACCCGATCGAGCATGTGAAGTCGCGGTTAAAATCGCCGGAAAGTATTTTAAAAAAGGTTTACCGCAAAGATTTTGATTTTACGTTAGCCAGCATCAAGGAAAATATTAAGGATATTGCGGGAATAAGAATTACCTGTTCCTTTCGCTCTGATATTTATGAAATAAGTAAAATGATTGCAAACCAAAAGGATGTTAGAGTTGTTGAATATAAAGATTACATTCAAAATCCCAAACCAAATGGCTATCAAAGCTTGCATCTTATTTTGGAAGTACCAATCTTTATGTCTGACCGGGAGGAATTAGTCTATGTCGAAGTCCAAATCCGAACGATCGCAATGGATTTTTGGGCAAGTTTAGAGCATAAAATTTATTACAAGTATAATGAGGAAGTTCCTCAGAAAATGATTGTAGAGTTAAAGGAAGCTGCAACCATGGCTACTCATTTAGATCAAAAAATGGAACGACTTCACAAAGAAATATCGGTCATCAAAGAGGAGAATAAAAGAAAAGAAGAGACAAGTATTTTTAATCTTGTTGGTCATCAATTCTCTATTCCCATGTTAGAGACATTAATGGAAAAGGTCGGGGACCGAAAGTAAAAGCACTTTTTTTAAAAGGTGCTTTTTTTATCGCTCTTTAAGGCGAATTTACCCAAATATAAATGGAAAATATTTTATTTTTTTGTTTGACATTTTACTATAGGGGGGTATAGTATATTTTGTAAGGCTTTGTTAAATGACAATGTTGATTTTGAACAACGTTGATTGGAGCGGAAGGCACGAAGACTTCTCGAAAATGCTAACGCATTTTCTTCATGCGTGGGCTGATTCAAGGAAGCAATTCAGTGTCCTGTGGGATTACGGGACAGGGGAGACCCCGCAGGAGCGAAGCGACGAGGAGGCTCCCCGAACCGGCCACGAACCGCTTGTGCCTGGAGCGGAAATCAACAACCAGGTTTAACAGAGCCAAAATTAAAATAAATTTTAGCTGACAGGTTAGATTAAATACCAAATAATAGAAGGGGAGTAATAAAATGAAAAAATGGGCTCTTGCAGCAATAGTCTATTTGCTCGCTATTATTGGCGGCTATTGGGTATACGATGCCAATTTTAAGACGGAAGCTAAGACAACGATGGATATGAGTCATGAATCACTGGTGTTAACGAGTGAAAGTCATGCCCAAAATGAGTCAGGGTCGGGCCACCATCATGAAAGTACAGGTATAGAAGCAGGAGAAGTAAAACCAACTTTTAGCTATAAAGATGGCAATATAGAAATTACGCTAAAGGATATGCAAAATAATCCTGTTAATGACCTCGATGTTAATCATGAAAAATTGATGCATTTAATTGTGGTGAATGATCATTTGGATCAGTATTATCACATCCATCCAAAAAAAGCAGGTCCCGGGAAATTTGTAATTCGCTATCCGTTAGCAGAAGGTAAATATATAGCGTTCATTGATGTGAAGCCAAAAAACCTGGATTATAAAGTGGAACCTGTTCCTTTTAATGTTGGTAATCCAGTGTCTTCCCATACTCATCCAGCATTAGTTCCAGATCAAACCTTAGTAAAAACAATAGATGGAGAGAAAGTGGAGTTGAACGTAAGTTCTTTTGAAGCCGGGACTCCTGTGACATTAGTGTTTCAATTGGATGACTCCAAACTTGAGCAGTATTTAGGTGCTGCCGGTCATGTTGTTATTCTAAACGAAAATGCAAATCAATACTTGCATGTCCATCCAAAAGATGAACAAAGACCCGTGTTCGAAACCCAATTTGACCATCCCGGCACCTATAAAATTTGGGCAGAATTTAAACAGGCTGGAAAAGTTAGAGTATTTCCATTTATAATTAAAATTAAGTAATCATCCATTTATATGTAATAGGATTGTCAGCCTATGTCTAATCCATTACGATACCGGGGTATGATATGAAAATGAAAAGGAGGGCGTGCGGATGTCTATTGATCATAATAATGAAGAGGTAATCTTGGATGATGAGTGCTGCGCTTCAGAAGGAAGCCACAGAAAAAGCCATCATTCAGATAAGGTAAAAAATAATCTCGTAACACGTCTCAATCGGATTGAGGGCCAGATTCGTGGAATTAAAGGATTGATTGAAAAAGATACGTACTGTGATGATGTGATTACGCAAATTTCCGCAACCCAATCAGCTCTAAATAGTGTGGCAAAGATTTTATTAGAGGGACATTTAAAAAGCTGTGTACTTGAAAGAATTCAAGAAGGGGACATGGAGGTTCTTGATGAGGTTCTAGTAACGATTCAAAAATTAATGAAAAAATAACGGGGGTTATAAACATGGAAAGCATTACGTTAAATGTTAAGGGTATGTCCTGCGGCCATTGTGTAAAGGCAGTGGAAGGCAGTGTCGGAGAGCTTCAAGGTGTGAAGAAGGTACAGGTTCATTTAGATAAAGGTACTGTTGATATCGAATTCGATCAAAATGTTGTTACGGTTAGCAAACTAAAAGAAACGATTGATGATCAAGGATATGATGTAGTGTAGGATCAGTAAAAATTATATACTAGCAATATAGATTACTTCTGTTATAATAAGTAGGGGAATAAACTTCATACTGTAAAATGTAGGGGAGCCGGTGTAGCCGGTTGAGAGTTCGTTCTAAAAACGATGACCCTTGGAACCTGATCTGGTTAGTACCGGCGGAGGGAACATATTCTTAAACAAATAAATTGTTTGCCAATATGCACTCGAGGTTCTTAGAACCCGGGTGCTTTATTTGTTTTGGGGCAATTTTTGTTCTATTATGCTTATAGTAGCTAAATCGGTCTGCAAAAGGAATTCTAGTTTATTTCCACTATTCATTCCGAACATTTCGGAAATTTTACATATGGGGGATTTAAAAAATGAAGAAGTGGCTTATATTACTACTCACTGTTTTCCTGATTGCCGGGTGCAGCAGCAAAAAAGAAACAGATACGGCGAAGGAAAATACCAAAAAGCTTAAAAAGATTACGGTCGTTCTTGACTGGACACCTAACACGAATCATACAGGACTTTATGTTGCAAAAGCAAAGGGATATTTCAAGGATCAAGGCTTAGACGTTGATATCATTCAGCCGGGCGAAACAGGTGCTGATCAGCTTGTTGCGTCTGGAAAAGCGGATTTTGGCGTGGGCTATCAGGAGGGTGTCACACAGGCACGTGTCCAAGGTGTTCCGCTTGTATCCATTGCCGCGGTTATTCAGCACAATACATCGGGATTTGCTTCGCCCGTTGACAAAAATATTAAAGCACCAAAAGACTTTGTAGGAAAAACATATGGTGGATGGGGTTCTCCTGTTGAAAAGTCTGTCATTACTTCTTTAATGGATAAAGAACATGCCAATGCAAATAAAGTAAAGATCATTAATATGGGAGATACAGATTTTTTCACGGCTGTGAAAAGGGATGTTGATTTTGCCTGGATTTATTACGGTTGGACCGGTGTAGAGGCAGAGCTTCGCCATCAAAAAATCAACATGATCTACCTTACTGATTATTCTAAGAAACTTGACTATTATACACCAGTGTTAGAAACAAACGAAAAGATGATTGCAAATAATCCTGATACCGTTAAGGCATTTTTAAAGGCAGCATCACAAGGGTATGAGTTTGCGATAAAAAATCCTGATCAAGCAGCAGATATTCTTATCAAAGCGGCGCCGGATTTAGATCCAAAGCTTGTCAAAGCAAGTCAAAAATGGTTATCACCAAAGTACCAGGACGATGCAACAAAGTGGGGATTACAGAAAAAGACAGTTTGGGAAAACTATGCTTCTTGGATGTACGATCACAAGCTTCTTGATAAAAAGCTTGATGCCGAAAAAGCATTTACAAATGAATTTTTACCAAAATAATGGAGGGGTTTCACATGGCAAATGCCTTAGTGAGCATTCAAATTATACCGAAAACAAAGGATGGAGAAGATGTTATTCCTTATGTGGATGAAGCCATCCGTATTATTGATGAATCTGGAGTAAAATATCAGGTTCATCCTTTGGAGACCACGATGGAAGGTGAGTTGGAACACTTATTTAGTGTTATCACCAAAATGAATGAGCGCATGATGGAGATTGGCAGCAAAAACGTGATTTCTCAAATCAAAGTATTGTATCAGCCGTCAGGAATCACGATGGATCAATTAACGGAGAAGTACCGCTAATATGAAGAAACTGCTTTTAAAAGGGTGGAGACCATTGTTGGTTCTCCTCCTTTTGTTCGTGATATGGGAAATTGTCGTAAAAACTGCAAAGATTGAGGAGTGGCTGCTGCCGGCACCGTCGAAGATTTTTGCTGAAGCCATCCACGGCTGGAGCGAATTTTATCCGGATTTATTCTCGACGACAAAAATTGCTTTATTTGGTTTTGTAATCGGAGCGGTGATTGGCTTAGTTGTGGCGTTGGTTCTTTACTTAATACCGGTTTTACGAGATTCTTTTTATCCGCTGCTCATTCTATCCCAAAATGTCCCGACCATTGTGCTTGCACCGCTATTAGTAATTTGGTTTGGTTTTGGTCTGCTGCCAAAAATGATAGTAATCACCCTAGTTTGCTTTTTTCCTATAACTGTTGCAGCACTGGACGGCTTCAGGCAGACTCCCGCAGAGCTCAGACATTATATGATGATGGCGGGTGCTACGAAAACGCAGGTTTTTTGGAAGCTGGAGTTTCCCTTTGCATTGCCATCAGTTTTTTCCGGTTTGAAAATTTCAGCAACCTATAGTGTGATGGGGGCTGTTATTTCTGAATGGCTTGGGGCTAAACAGGGAATTGGCGTCTATATGACAATGGCATCCTCTTCGTTCCGCACCGACCGTGTGTTTGTTGCGATTTTTGCCATTATGTTTTTAAGCTTATTATTTTTTCTAATAATTGTGGTGGTGGAACGAAGGGTTGTCCGCTGGCAGATGAAAGGGGATGAAGGAAAATGAGTCATCTTATGCTGAAAGATGTTTGGAAAAGCTTTGGAGCAAACGAAGTCATGACCGGGATGAATTTTTCTATCAAAAAGGATGAGTTTGTTTCCATCATAGGTCCTTCGGGCAGCGGCAAGAGTACGATTTTTAATTTAATCGGTGGGATGCTGGCCCCGGATCACGGTCAAATCCTGCTTGAAAAAAAAGTTATTAACGGAAAGCGCGGTTTGATAAGTTATATGCCGCAGACGCCTTCACTGCTTCCATGGAGGACCATCCTTGATAATGTAGTCCTTGGACAGGAGCTTCAAGGCAAAAAAGAAATCAGTAAGGCAAAGGAAATGCTTGAGATTGCCGGTCTTGCCGATTATGAAAAAGCTTATCCGCATGAACTCTCCGGTGGAATGAAACAACGGGCTGCTTTTATCCGTGCTTTGTTAAGTCCGCAAGCAGTGATTTGTTTGGATGAACCTTTTTCAGCTTTGGACGAATTAACCCGTTTCGAGATGCAAAAATGGCTGTTATCTATGTGGGAGACACACAAAAGGACGGTTCTGTTTATTACCCATAATATTGAGGAAGCCTTGTATCTTTCCGACCGAATTCTTGTGTTATCGCAAAAGCCTTCGAAGGTAATTAGTGAAATGGAAGTGCCGTTTGCGAGGCCACGGGATGCGAGCATTCTGCTGGAAGAGCCATTTTTGCAGTGGAAACGCAAGGTTCACTTTACATTAACTGGGCAGGTGGTAATGCGATGAAAATGATCGATGCTCATATTCATCTAGATCATTATAAAGACAAAGAAATTCAGGTCCTCATGGATGAGGCTGGTTTGATCGATGCTCTCGTTTCGGTTTCATTTGATCTTGAATCTTGTAAGAGAAATCTTCAGTTGGCTAGCGAGTTTGAAAAGGTTAGACCTGCCTTTGGATTTCATCCTGAACAGCCGCTTCCAATTGTAGAGGAGCAGGAAAGGCTTTTTCAGTGGATGGAGAAGCATCGAACGGAAATGATTGCAATTGGCGAGGTAGGGCTTCCTTATTATAGGAAAGCGGATCGCAAGATTTCTGCGAAAGAGTATACGGAGTATATTGCGTTATTGGAGATTTTTATACAAAGGGCGAAAGAATGGAAAAAGCCGATTGTTCTTCATGCGGTCTATGAAGAAGCCCCCATTGTTTGTAATCTTTTAGAAAAATACTCCTGGAATCGGGCACATTTTCATTGGTTTAAGGGAGACCAAAAGACGATTGCTAGGATGATTGAAAACGGCTATTTCATTTCTGTAACACCGGATGTGGTGTATGAAGCGGAAATCCAACAATTAGTGTCAATCTATCCTCTGGAACAATTGATGGTTGAAACGGATGGACCATGGCCATTTGAAGGACCGTTTGCAGGGAGGATAACCCATCCAAATATGATGGAAGAATCGATTCGTGTGATTGCCAAAATTAAAGGACTCTCAGTTGGTGAGGTGTCTGAAAAATTACGTGAAAATACGGTTTCGTTTTATCAAATTTAAAGCGTCTCAGCTTAAAAGGTGAGACGCTTCTTTTCATTTGTAAGCCTTTTGCCCAAGTAATGTTTGGAGGTCGACGATTTCAAAGCCTTTTCGAGTTAGTTCTTCAATGATGTGTGGCAGGGCTTTAGCTGTTTGTACTTTATCATCATCAGAATGCATGAGGATGATGTCGCCATTTCGGATATTTTTCAAAACATTATATTCAATATTACTGCTTTCCATTTGCGACCAATCCAGAGTATCAATCGACCATAGGACAATCTTATAACCATTTTGTGCCGCGGTGGTGATCACCGTATTATTTACAGCGCCATAAGGTGGACGAAGCAGTGCAGGTTTTTTACCAATTACCTCAAATATCTCCTCTTCTGTTTGAGCCAAATCTGTTTTTATTTCCACAGCCTGGAGTTTACTCAAATCATGATGAAAGTAGCTATGGCTTAGCACAAGATTTCCATTGGTGTATGCTTTTTGAACAACCTCCGGATACTTTTTTACTTTCTCCCCGATAAAAAAGAAATTCCCCTTTAAATGGTAGTTTGCCAGTGTTTCAATTATGCTTGGTGTATTCATGAGGTCAGGGCCGTCATCAAAGGTTAGGGCAACTCTTTTTTTGTTCGGACCATTAAGGAATACGAAATTTTGATGATTTTTTGCAACCTGAATCATTTGATTGCGCCAATTCTGCATATTTTGCCAGGCCGTCACCGATAAGTTTTTTGATACTCCTTTTATTGGAAGGATATAGGGAGGAGTGGTGGTTGCGACAGTATCATTTGGACTTAATAAGGAAATGTGATCGACCTTTTCAGTGTTTTTCGGAACAATGAATCGTAGTTCGAATTGTTGCGTAATTTTATAGCCATAGATTTGATCGTCCTGATTGGTTCTAAGATAGTCTGGTTTGCCTAAAGTTTTTACGATTTGAGGGTAAGTTAGCTGATGAAGCTGCTCATCGTAAGAACGGATATCTACCAAAATATTTTTTGCATTATAACCAAATACGGTGTGTTTTGCAGGGTAATTGGCATAATAAATTCCTCCGATTTGATCGGTATTAGCGGCGGGGCCCCATTGTTTTTTAACATCATTTATTGAATTCATGTGTACGGCAAAATTAGATGTAGCTACTTTCCCTTCCTGGGCAAGTTCCATTGTATTTTCTAACAATGAGTGATTTGGTTCTTTATCGTCAGGAGGAGTTATTTGATGCTCTTCAGCTTTTTTACCAGTATGTTCTTTCACAGACTTTGTATTATCTCTTGGAAAAAGACTGCAGGATGTTAGGGAAATCAAGCATAAGAAATAAAGAAGAAATTTTTTCATGTGTGCCTCCTTTGATTAGGAATTGTATAACTCAATTTTACTTTTAAACGATATCATAAAAAAGACAATTTTTCTAAAAAAGGTTGAAGGAATAATGGGTTTTAAAATTGAATAAAATATTATAAATATTCTGAAATCATAGGGGTGATGCATATAAGATTCAGCAAGGTTTTCATATGGATCATTTCATTTCTTATTGTCATACTTAGTCTTTTTGTCTATTCCGGGTTTAATGGTACGCCATGGGAGAAGCATCGTCAAAGTAAAAATATGACTACTTATTTGACGAAAAAATATCATAATGCATTTATTATAAAAAATATCGATTATAATTTTTTAAGTGAAACGTATCAAGCCTATTCCTATCCGAAGGGACATCCTGAACTGGTCTTTACGGTGGAAGAGGATGAAGATGCTTCTGCCGGATATTCAGATACATTTCCGAAAGTCTTTTGGGAAAGTGAGTTATCAAGTAATCTGAAAAAAACCATTAAAGGACTATTCCCCCACTTGGACAAAACAACTTTTACCGCCGAGCGAATTGTTGATCGAGGGGAATATTTTGGTCCCCATATACCGACCTATCAAAAAATCTATACATCCCAGCTAGCCTGCTCAATCACTATTTATATGAAAACTAAATGGGAAAAAGTGAAACAAGCCACAGAACTTGAAAAAGTGAAAAGGCTAAGCCACCATTTAAAATCGATTCATTTTCCTGTACTTATTCAAGTAACCTATTATGAAAAGGCGCGAAATGAAAATGACAAAGTTTTTTTTATAACAGAGGATGGCAGGATTGTCGAAAATTAGAATGCGAAAGGCATACCACTTTTTTAGTGGTGTGCTTTTTTGGTTGTGGATGGAGGATTTTAAGAAAAGTCCGGAATGGACAAAATGGAGAGTAGTACTGGAATGTAATAGAGGAGAGCAAAAATGGCAAGTTTACGCAGTGTTATTTTTAAAAAGATAATGAACCGAGCAATTCTTAGAACGGTCGGAACAAGTATTGAGGAAAAGCGCAGAACGATGGACCGGGCGTCATTAATGTGGACAAGGGTTCCGAAGAATTGTATGGTGGAAAAGGTGTATATAGAGGGAATAGAAGCGGAATGGCTTACAAATAAGCCTGTCGCGGAAGATAAGGTACTGCTCTATTTTCATGGCGGCGCCTATACATATGGATCAACGGACTCCCATCGGGCATTAGCCGGGAAAATTGGGAAGGCAGCAGGCGTAAGGGTGCTGCTCCCGGAATATCGATTGGCACCGGAAAATCCATACCCTGCTGCGATTGAGGATGCCGTGAAGATCTATAAATGGTTATTAGAGCAGGGATTTGAATCCAGTAACATATTCGTGGCCGGTGATTCTGCCGGCGGCGGCTTGAGTCTTGTGTTAACTCTTGTATTAAAAGAAGAAGGAATAGGGTGTCCAGCTTCGATTATTTGTCTATCACCATGGGTCGATTTGGCCAGCAGCGGGGTAAGTTATTGGAAGAAGGTAAAAGAAGATCCTCTGTTTACACCTGATGGCATTAAAAAAGCAGCACGGGTTTATGCTGGTGATGAAATCTTAACAAGCCCGTTTATCTCCCCCGTATATGCAGACTTAACAGGTCTTCCACCAATATTTATTCAAGTGGGCAGCGAAGAATTATTACTTAGCGATGCTGAAATGCTCGCAGCACAGGCAAAAAGATATCAAGTCCCGGTGAATTTTAAAATTTGGCAAGGAATGTGGCATGTCTGGCAGCTAACCGGAAACCTTCTCCCCGAAGCAAAACAAGCCATCGCAGAAATCGGAGACTTTGTTAAAAGGCATTGACACTGTGGTGTGATACAGTGATACAGTGACAGGCACCGCCCGTGGACTTTTAGGTTGATTTGTCCGTGTGGGGCGTACAGTAGTTGTTTTAATGGAATTTGGAGTGGAATTGGGGTATTTTGGAATGAATTGGATTAAGTTTTTGCTTAGAACACAGGTTATGGCAATAATATTTGGGGTATTTAGAATCCTCTGTTTACATATTTTGGCCTTTTTTGATCAACCGGAAAGAGCGCTGCAATATATTAATTGGTTTGTGTATGGATTAGCAATTCTATTTGGAATCCTTGCCTTTTTAATGACCAGATATTTTATTGGCAGGAGTTGGATTGCGGTCTTACTCGTTCTGATTTCCTACTTAATCATCTACCAGCCGATTTTGCTTAATGTGCAAAGGACAATTTTGCATCAATCGACTGGGGATTATCAGGTCATAAATTTTTTAGCGATTTCAACGGGGCTTGTTTATTTTGTTATCCTTGCATTCGGTATGGTTTTGGGGTACTGGTTTGGGTTAGGAGCTGCCAAACGATGATTTTTCTATTGAGGTAGTACAAAGCGTCGTCCCCATTCTAATCCTCAAAGTTTTCCCGGAACATGATATAATTTATTTACTTATTTAGAACAAGGAAGTGGAAAAATGGCAATCCAACGCCCGCAAATGGAACAATCAGATTTGACTCATTATATTCCTCCAAAAGGGGAATTTGAAACTTTCCGTGATGAGGAGCATTTCAAGGAAAAGCTCAGGGAGTGGGGGTTATCTGCCTCAAAGGAAGAGTTTTGGTATAAGGAGCGGAACTACCAGCGGCTAGTATCCATTAAAGGGTATGAGATTTATGGCCGTGCCAATGATTTGAATACACTAATCATTGAATTCCAAGATGGCAATTTAAGCTGTATCCATCCAGCGTATTTAAAGGAAATGCAGCAGGCGAGTTTTGGAAAAGAGAGTATGTTTACGGTTGAAGAAAAGGAAGAGGAAAAAACCGATTCCCAAGATTCAGAAACGGAAAGTTCCAATTTGGAGGAGATTCTGGCTACTGAACCTGATGAAAAAGTTGAATCGGCTACAGAGACCACTAAAGCTCCTGAGCCGAAAAAAGCCAAAGAACCAAAGAAACCGAAAAAAGAGAAGGCAAAGAAGCTAGATCTTCCTTCAGAAAAGGTTCATTTCACAGCAACTGTTAAACAGTTTGCATTGACTTACAATGGATTTACCGAGGAAAATGATGAAGTGGTCATTTTAGAGAATGTCACCATAGTCCAAGACTCACCTCTTGAGCTTGAATATGCTTGGTGCAGCCATAGCAAAACCCTTAAAAAATTTGAGCTAACAGTAGGAGACAAGCTAGAATTTGACGGGAAGGTTGCGGCAAAAAAATTGCCAAAGGGAAAAGACGTTGAAGAAGAGTTTGTCGTGGATGTTACCGTGCTTTATAAAATCAATAATCCATCAAAGATTGTAAAACAGGAAAAATGATGATTGAAAAGGGACTTTGAAAAAGGTCTCTTTTTTATATTGAAAAAAATATGAACCCTCCGTGAACTTTATGAACAAAATGGAGGTTAAGTTTTTTATGCGGTTTAACTGTATAAACTATGAATTTATCTGAAACTTTATAAAATTAAGTAAACGGTTACAAGGGGGAAATGAAATGAAAACACTAAAGAAAATTTCAGCAGTAATGTGTGCAGGTGCTCTTGCGCTAAGCTTGGGGGCATGCAGCAGTAAGGAAACATCTAACAGCAGCACGAATAAAGAAAGTACTGGCTATCCAACGAAAGCGATTACAATTGTGGCTCCATCAGGTGCAGGGGGCGGATGGGATCTGACAGCACGCTCATTTACAAAGGTTTTAAGCGAGACAAAGCTAGTCAAGCAGCCATTAACGGTTGAGAATAAGCCAGGTGGCGGCGGTGCCGTATTTATGGCTGAGTATGCTACCCAGCAAGCTGAAAACAACGACATGCTTTTTGTCAACTCACCGCCAATTATCATCAACAACCTCAAAAAAGAGGGGAACAGCCCATATGGCTATAAGAACACTACGCCACTTGCTCAGTTAACAAAGGATTATGGGGCCATTGTCGTTAAAAAAGATTCAAAATATAAAGATCTAAAATCCGTATTGGAAGAAGTTAAGAAGGATCCTAGCAAACTAACCTTTGCCGGCGGTTCTGCACCAGGCTCCATGGACCACTTAGTTTCGATTCTGCCAGCTTATAAATACGGTGTTGACCCAACTAAAATCAAATATGTCTCCTATGATGGCGGCGGCGAAGCAATCACCGCGCTGCTCGGCGGTAACGCAGACGTAATTGGAACCGATGCATCAAGTGTTAAGGAATTCTTAAAAGCTGGGAAAATTCGCGTTCTTGCCGTGACAGCTGCAGAACGTTTGGGAGGGGACTTTAAGGATGTTCCAACCGCCAAAGAACAAGGCATAGATGCTGAATTTACAATCTGGCGCGGTGTGTTTGGTCCTGAAAAAATGTCTGCTGAAGCTAAAGCATATTGGGAAAAAGCTATTGATAAACTAGTCAATTCGCCAGAGTGGAAAACCGAAGTAGAAACACAAGGCTGGGAATTAGAATACAAAAACAGCGCAGACTTCAAAGCTTTCTTGGATGATCAGGAAAAGCAAGTTCAACAATTATTAGAAGCATTAGGCATGCAGAAGTAAACAAAAAGGGAAGGGGAATCAGCTTCTCCTTCCCGCTTATTTTCAAGTCAGGAGGTTAGATAAAATGGATATAAAATTCGACCGATTTGCCGCTGTGCTGTTTCTGGTTATTGGAATCCTGTTTATCATCGGCAGCAAAAATCTCACAAGCTCTTCTTACGGTAGTGTTGTCGGACCAGATATTTTCCCATTCATTCTCGGAATCGCACTCGCCTTGTTAAGCATCCGTCTATTTATTGAAACATTAAGGGGACAAAGGTACAAATTCGGGAAAAAAGAAAAACTGGATTACAAGCCGTTTCTTATTATCTTAGTAGCAACTCTAATTTATGTTTTAACGCTTGAAACGATTGGGTATGTCATTACCACGTTTATTTTCCTCTTTGTCTGCTTCCAGGCAATGGAACGCGGGAAAATCATTAAATCACTCATTATTTCTGCATGTTTTTCCGGAATTGTCTATTTTTTATTCGTAGAAGTGCTAAAAGGAACACTACCGGGCTGGCCTGTATGGATTTAATTTTTAGAAAGGAGGCTATTTAATGAGTACGATTGATTATTTAATGCATGGATTTGGAACAGCACTTATTTGGTATAATTTACTCTTTGCCTTTGTTGGCGTATTAATTGGTACTGCTGTAGGGGTTCTCCCAGGGATTGGTCCAATGAGCGGAGTCGCCCTTCTCATCCCGGTCACGGCATCCGTTACTGGAGCCCTTCCGCCGGAGCAGGCAGCGACAAGCGCAATCATACTCTTAGCCGGGGTCTATTACGGAGCTATGTATGGAGGATCAACGACTTCCATTCTATTAAATACGCCTGGGGAGTCCTCTTCGGTTGTAACGACTTTGGACGGATATCAGATGGCAAAGAAAGGCCGGGCCGGCAGCGCCTTATCAATCGCTGCAATAGGTTCCTTTGTGGCCGGGATTGTAACTCTGATCGCCTTGATTGCTCTGGCACAGCCGTTATCAACCATTGCATTAAAATTCGGTCCGTCAGAATATTTTTCACTAATGTTATTAGGATTAATGGCAGTTAGCGGATTAGCCGGAAATTCGGTTACAAAAGCGCTAATTATGACAGTTTGCGGTTTATTATTAGGAACCATTGGAATTGACAGCGTTTCAGGAATTGCCCGCTTCACTTTTGATGTTCCATGGCTCTATCAAGGAATTGAATTTTTAACGGTAGCTGTTGGTTTATTTGCTCTCGGCGAAGTATTCAAAACCATTTTGGAAAAAGAAGAAGAAGATGGAGAAATAGCACGGATTAATAATATGATCCCATCGAAAGAGGAATTTAAAGAATCGGCTGGACCAATTGCCCGAGGTTCGATTCTAGGTTTCTTTATAGGAATCCTTCCCGGTGCGGGTGCAACGCTAGCTTCTTTTTTCTCCTACATCCTGGAAAAAAAGATTTCAAAAAATCCATCTAAATTTGGTACAGGAACAATTGCCGGCGTTGCTGCACCAGAATCTGCGAATAATGCTGCATCTGGAGGAGCGATGATTCCACTGCTCACTATGGGTATTCCCGGCTCAGGTACGACGGCAATTTTAATGGGCGCACTGATGATGTATAATGTTCAGCCAGGCCCGCTATTATTTGAGGACCATCCAAGTGTTGCTTGGGGCTTGATTGCCAGTATGTTTATCGGTAACCTCATGCTATTAATTTTGAATCTCCCGCTCGTAAAAGTTTTTGCAAAAATTATTCAAACACCAAAACAATATTTAATTCCATTAATTATCGCGATCTCAATTTTTGGAGTCTATGCAGTTCAGGTATCGATGTATGATCTTTTGTTATTACTAGCATGTGGTCTCTTAGGATATTTCTTTAGTAAAAATGATTATCCGATTGCACCGCTTGTACTTGGACTTGTTTTAGGACCAATGATTGAAAACAATTTGCGCAGAGCTTTAACGATTTCGAATGGGGACTATAGCGTATTTTTCACCCGTCCGATTTCCCTAGCTTTCCTCATTATTGCTATTCTTTGGCTGATTGTACCAACCCTTATGAAAATGAGAGGGAAACAAGTTGTCATCAATGTTGAAGGATAAAGTGAAACCTCAATCATTGGGGGGCTTCATCACTGATTGTTAGTTGAACCAATCGGGCTTTTACGGGCAGTTGATCCAACACTTATCTTTTTTGTACCTCAATTCTTGAAGTGGGGGTCTTACTGCTCGTTAATCCGAGATAAAGATTTCAAAATTTCTGAAATCCATTTAAAAACCCCTTTTTTTAAGGGGTTTTTTTTTATATGATAATAATAGAGGTGTTTGGATGCGTTTACATACGAAATTAATGCTGGGAATGTTCGTACTTATTATTGTCCTTGGCGTTATATTAGAAATTACCTTTAAAAATATCATGGAGACTAATCTTAAGCACGATATGGGAACAAAGGCCCTATCTGTTGCTCAAACTATTTCGAATATGCCGGGTATTAAAGACGCTTTTACTACTAGCGACCCAGCCGCCATTATTCAACCCATCGCGGAAAAAATACGGAAACAGGTGGGAGCCGAATTTATTGTAATTGGGAACCGCGACGAAATTCGTTACTCGCATCCAAAACCAAACCGGCTGGGACAAAAAATGGTTGGGGGAGACAATGATGCTGTTTTCAAAGGGAAATCGGTTATTTCAGAATCGACTGGGACATTAGGCCCTTCACTTAGGGGGAAAGCACCAATATTTAACAATGGAAAAGTAATCGGTGTTGTCTCCGTTGGCTACATGCAAAAGGATATTCATACAGAGGTTGCAAAAATTCAGCGAAAAATCTTTATTACCACTCTACTTATTTTAATCGGGGGATTAATCGCAGCACTATTAATCTCATTAAATATAAAACGTGCAATATTTGGACTTGAACCTAAAGAAATCGCATGGATGTATCAGGAAAAGCATGCCATCCTGGAATCGATCCATGAAGGGCTTATCGCAATCGACACAGCGGGAAGAATAACAGTCGTGAATGAAACCGCTCATAAAATTTTAAATGAGCCACTCGATGTTTTGCTTCGCGGGAAAAAAATTGAAGACGTCTTGGAAAATACTCATCTATTAGATGTAGTAAAAACAGGACAAGCCGAGTATGATCAGGAAATTATTATTCATGGTGACGTTTATTTGGCGAACCGCATTCCGATTTTAGATAAAAAGGGTGAGGTGATTGGAGCAGTTGCGAGTTTCCGAAACAAGTCTGAGCTTGCCAATCTTCTCCAGGAATTATCCCATGTGAAAGCCTATGCTGAAGGGCTGCGGGCTCAGACACATGAATATTCTAATAAACTTTATACTTTACTTGGGTTGATTCAACTTGGTTCCTATAAAGAAGCTATTGAGTTTATTTCTAAAGAAGTTGATTTTGCCCAGGGTTTCATCCTTTTTTTAATGAGGGAAATCCCGGATCCCATTATTGCCGGATTCATTTTAGGCAAGGTCAGCTTGGCTAGTGAGCTAAAAATTCATTTTTCAATTGACCGTGAGAGCAGTTTTCAAGATGTTCCGAAGGAGATTAGTAGGGAAACCCTAGTAACGATCATCGGAAATCTGATTAATAATGCGTTTGATGCGGTAAGGGACAATGGCAAGGAAGAAAAGAATGTTACCTTGTTTTTAACCGATCTTGGGAAAGAACTGATTATCGAGGTTGAAGATAATGGAAAGGGAATATCATTAGCGGATCAGGAGCGGATTTTTCAAGCAGGTTTTACGACAAAGAATACTGTTAGTAATGCCGGGATTGGTCTAAGCCTTGTTCAAAAGGCGATTAGGGACCTTGAGGGTTATGTTACTTTATCATCCGAAAAGGGTGAAGGGACGATTTTTACGGTAGCGATACCGAAAAGCAGGGGGTGCCTACATGAAAAAGAGCCGCGATATCGAAGTGTTAATTGTTGAGGATGATTTGCGGATTGCGGAAATTCAAAAGCGTTTTATTGAAAAAATAGAGGGTTTCCAGACCGTGGGGATTGCTGTAAATTATGAGGAAGCAAAAACCTATATCGAACTACTGCAGCCTGACCTTCTTTTATTGGACGTCTATTTTCCGGATATGAATGGGCTTGATTTGCTGAAGGAGACAAAACAGCAGGTGAAGCAAATGGACGTGATTATGATTACCGCAACAAAAGAGATTCATAAAGTTCAAGAGGCCATTAGTATTGGTGTTTTCGATTATATGATTAAGCCCGTTGTTTTTGAGCGTTTTAAGCAGTCATTAGTACGCTATCAGGAATATCATCTGAAGCTGGTGGAACTACACGATGAAAATCTGCATGTTACGCAGCAGCAGGTGGACAAGTTGCTGCGTAAGGAAGTAAGCGGGTCTGGGGCGGCAAATGACAAATCCTATTTGCCGAAAGGAATTGACCCGCTGACACTGGATAAAGTACTGATTGTTCTCGGAAAAGTGGATTGCGGTCTGACCGCAGAGGTCGTCGCCAAAGAAATTGGTGTAAGCCGAACCACCGCCAGACGCTATCTAGAGCACCTCATGTCCGAGGAAAAAATAGCCGCGGACCTAGCATATGGAACCGTCGGACGACCAGAGAGAGTCTACAGGTGCCTGACACCATAGAAAGACATTTGGGGTGGTTTTGTCCGTGTGGAGTGGACATTGTTGGAAAAGGGACTTTGCCGTGGCAAAGTCCCTTTTTGGGTTTAGCTGGAAACGGTATTGGATTGGGAGGAGTCTATTTTTTCAGGTACTCTTAGTAGAATTGCACCGCCAATGACGAACAAAATAATGAGGCTGAATATGCCGCTTTTTGTATCTCCCGCTAGTTTTCCTGTTACACCGACTAAGGTTGGCCCTAAAATAGCGGCAAATTTATAGAAAATATTATAAAAACCAAAAAACTCATTGGCATTTTCTTTTGGGACTAGTCTTGCAAAATACGAACGGCTTAAGGCCTGAATTCCCCCTTGAGAGGAGGCAACAAGCATAGCCAGAATCCAAAAATCCAATGTTGAATCAAGGAAGTAAGCATAGGAACAAATGACAATATAGACAAAAATCCCGACAAGAAGCATTTTTTTTGCTCTGAATTTTTCTGCAAGTTTTCCGTATAATATCGAAAACGGACAGGCAACAATTTGCGTTGCAAAAAGGATGATTAAGAGGTTATTAGAACTAATGCCGATATCTGTACCAAATACGGTAGACATGGTAATAACCGTATCAACCCCATCAATATAGAAGAAATAAGCAACGAGGAAAAGGAAAAGCGCACGGTAAGATTTGATATGTTTAAAGGTTCCAACCATTCTTTTAAAGCTATTAGATACAGGATTGGGAACACGCTCGACATAATACACCTGTTCTACGTTTTTCAGCATCGGGATGGTGAATAATCCCCACCATAAAGCTGTAATCGCAAAGGCAGCCTGACTTGCAACGGTAACGGAAAGAGGAAGAATTCCTTTAGATGATAAAATAATTAAGGCGATACTTAAAATGAAGGGAATGGTACTTCCGATATACCCCATCGCGAATCCTCTCGCAGAAATCCGGTTCATCCGTTCCTCAGAGGTCACATCGACAAGAAAGGCATCGTAGAAAATATTCGCTCCAGCAAAACCGATGACAGTGAACATATAACAGATTAAGAGAATCAGCCATTGGTGATGGGGAACGAAGGCTAACAGCAGGGTAAAAACAATTCCGAGTCCAAAGAAAAAAGTGAAAAATCGTTTCTTAAATCCTTTATAGTCACCTATCGTGCCTAATATCGGCGCACAAATGGAAATCAGCAGGGTAGCAATCGAATTGGCAATTCCCCAATAGGCAGTCGAGTCTACTGCGGCAACCCCTGCATCATTTGCTGCCGATTTAAAATATAATGGAAAAATGGCTGTCGTAATCAGTAACGAATAGGCAGAATTAGCCCAGTCGTAAAAGACCCAGCTTTTTTCTTGCTTTGACAAACGCTTCATCCAATTTCCCCCTTTGGTCTGTTTTTGCTTTTAGTTAAATATATGCATAGCCATCGTCACTTATATAGCCACCTAAATAAGATATTTCCAGTTTTGTTTTTATTGTAATATAGTAAATGAGAAAAATAATTTCCTTAGAAATAATTTTATAATATTTTGAATTTTATGTAAATGTTTGAAAGGATTGTGACAAACACTTTGAAAAAACATGGTGTGATTTCGTTTGGTGAAGCATTTATCGATTATATTTCGAAGGACCGCAGCAATACCAAGTTTACACAGTTGTTGGGCGGTGCTACGGTAAATGTGATTGCCGGCACGAGAAGACTAGGTATTCCCTCCTATTATTTATGTAGATTAGGGGTGGATGAGTCTAGCTTATTTGTTGAGAAAGAACTGGCGCGGGAAAAAGTCAAAACGGAATATTGTGTCCGTACGCCTAGTAAGAAAATTTGTCGTGTATATGTTTATTTAAATGAGCAAGGTGAGCGGACTTTTCATTCCTATATCAATCCCACTCCTGATGAATGGCTGCTGGAGTCAGAATTACAGCGTGATTTATTTGAAAATGCTAAGATCTTTTATTTCGGTTCCGGGACACTTTTTCATGAAACGGCTAGAGGAACAACTGATCGGGCTTTGAAGTATGCAAAAGAGTCCGGCTTATTAAGGGCTTTTGATACCAATATTCGGCTGAAGCGCTGGGAGAGTGATGAGCAATGCCGGGAAACAATTCTTTCTATATTGCAAGAAGTCGATTTGGTGAAAATGGCTGAGGAGGAATTGTTGTTTGTGACTGAGACTAGTTCTTTAGAAGCTGGATTGGAGAAGCTCTCGGGCCTGAAGATTCCGTTTCTATTGGTCACGAGGGGAAGTAAAGGAACATATGCGATTAGGAGTGGAAGCGGAATTTTTGTGCCAGCCGTAAAGGTAAATGCAATTGATACAACTGGGGCTGGGGATGCGTTCATGGCTGCAATATTGTTTGGATTCCATGAAAAAGGGATACCGGAAAACCTGTCTCAGTTAGAAAAATATACGCAATTCGCGAACGAAATTGCGGCACTTTCCACAACGGAAATAGGTGCGTTGACTGCACTTACGAATCTACAGGAGAAAGTGCAAATATTTAAATGGTTCTAGGTTTTCTTGATATAGGATGTGAAAAAATTACTTTCCATTGTAGGTTAAAATTATTATAAAAGAAAGGAAATTTTAAGGAGGGGATTTTCAATGGGGATTTCTCGTTTTTCTGTAAATGGTTCATGGCAAGGTGATCGGAATGGTACTGGACATATTGAAGCAGCAGGATTGGATATAACTGCTTCTGTTCCAAAGGAATTTGATGGTCCGGGGATTGGCTCAAGTCCAGAGGAGCTTTTGATTGCTGCTTCAAATAATTGCTACATGATTACACTGGCAGCGATGATTAGCAACCGCAAAATTGAGGGTGTCAGCTTCGAAGTTGTTTCGGAAGGCATTGTTGATAAAATCGATGGAAAGCTGAAATTTAAGCAAATTAATCATAAACCAACTATTTACATAAACCCGGATGCCGAGGTTACAGTCGAAAAATTAGAGGAACTAGCAGTCCGCGCAGAAAAAGCCTGCTTCATCTCCAACACCCTAAGATGCAGCATCGAATTCTCAGTCCAACCGAAAGTAATCGTTAAATAAGGTGACAAAATAAGGTGACAGGCACCGCACGTGGACAAACGGCTAAATTTGTCCACATGGGATGGACAACGGTGGTCGCAGGTATAGGAAAAGCTTGGCAAATGTAAAAGGACGTAAACTGGTTAAATAGTTTACGTCCTTTATTTCTAATAACTGAACCTGGAATTGTTTTATGCACGGTTTATTTTTCTTGAATAATAGGTTAACGTATATATTTTTTTCTGAATGCCTATAATGGAAAAAGTTTTATAAAACAACCAGAAAGAGGTTTCAGATGAATATTTGGTTTAATCGCTGGTTTACGACAGTTTCTCACTATATCGATATGATTCGTGAGAATCCGGATCAGCGGAAGTTTATGATTTATGGAACACATCCCAACAAGGATGCCCTTTATTTAAAGAATTGTGATTTTGCTTTTATTGAACCGGATGTTTCCGGTGAGGAATATATTCAGTTTTGTCTTGAGTTTTGTAAAAAGCATAAAATTGATATTTTTATTCCTCGAAAGGAAAACGTACTAATTTCTAAACGGCTTACGTTATTTGAGGAGTTGGGTGTAAAGGTTCTAGTTTGCCCTGATGCTGAATTAATGGAGACAATGGATAATAAGGCTGCAGCCTACCAATCCATTGAGAAATGTGCGAAAAATGGTAAACCTTTGGTTTCTATTCCTGATTATTTCGTGGTGAATACGGTTGATTCTTTTAAACATGCATATGAACGGCTACAGAAAAAAGGGCATACTGTTTGTATTAAACCCGTAGTCGGTGAGGGAGCGAATGGTTTTCGGGTGATTCGAGAGGAAAATGACACCATTGATCAGCTCTTTTATCATGGAATGAGCCGTCGGATTCCTTTTCAATATGCGTGCGAAATTCTGGGCCAAAGTGAGTCGTTTCCCGACTTAATGGTATTGGAGTACTTAGACGGTCCCGAATATAGCATTGATTGTTTGGCAACAGAAGAAAAATTAATTGCTGCTATTCCACGGCTAAAAGGTTCAGGAAGAGTTCGAGAGCTTATTGAACATTTTGAGCTTATTCAGATGGCTCATGCTTTTCATCAAGAGTATCAATTGCCGTATGTGTTTAACATTCAGGTGAAATATAACGGAGATGTCCCTAAACTACTGGAAATCAATCCGCGAATGAGCGGGGGGATGCATTATAGTTGTCTTTCTGGGATCAATATGCCATACCTCGCCATCAAAATCCTGTTAGGTGAGGAAATCGAGCTAGTGAAACCTAGATTTGGAATTAGGGCTAGTTATATTGAAAAAGAAATGATAATTGAATAAAAGGAAAACCTGCCATTCATTCAAGTGGTAGGTTTTTTACATATAGAGGTCACAGTTCTAAGAGTTTACATACCACTTTACAAGTACAAAAGCCCGTTTAGGAAGTGTCCGCCCTAAAAAGACATTTTTCCTCGATTTGTCCACGAAGGGTGACAGGCACCGTACTGTTGGTTCCGTACAGTTTTCGTCAAAACTAGTCAAAACATCACAAAATAACACGCTAGTTTTAGTGTTTGGATAATAATATAATGTGGTTAAAGGTTTGACCATTAGACGTTCCAATCTTTAATT
Source organism: Bacillus salipaludis (assembly GCF_030938565.1). GTDB lineage: Bacteria > Bacillota > Bacilli > Bacillales > Cytobacillaceae > Neobacillus > Neobacillus salipaludis_A. Next base: position 2,855,027 of record NZ_JAVGVR010000001.1, read on the forward strand.
TTGGGTCGAAATTCATTATGAAGGGAGGGATTTTTTGCGTGGATGAAGAGGAAAACAACCAGTTTGCCAGTGTTTTTAATAAAGTTCAACCAGTTAGAGGTTTTGAGGATGTTCTCACTCAAATCTATAATGCAATTTATAGTAACCAATTAAAAACCGGTGATCGGCTTCCAAGCGAACGTGAAATGGCCAGTATGTTTGAAGTAAGCCGGACAACCATTCGTGAAGCAATAAGGGTACTTGAGGCAGAACAGGTGGTAGAAGTCAAAAGAGGCGTGAACGGTGGCATTAGTATAGTAGAACCTAAACCCGACCAGCTGGGCCGTTCGTTGGAAACCTTACTTCACTTCCGCGGAGCAACCTTTATAGAGCTTGCCGAATTTCGTACCGATTTTGAAGGAAAAACAGCCTTTTTGGCAGCAGAAAGAGCAACCCATCTCGAGACTCACCAAATTATCCTCATTGCGAAAAAATTCATAGAACTGACAACAGATATCAATACACCGTGGGAGCAATTAATCGACCTAGACCTTGCGATGCATGAAGCAGTGGCGTATGCCTCAAAAAACCAAATACATATTGCCATTATGCTTGGAATTCAAAGTGTTCTACGAAAGACAGCATTAAGTTTAGAAAGCGGTAACGACCAAAAGTTTCGTGAACAACAAGCGATAGAGTTAATGGAAATTGCACAAGCCATTCAAAACCGTGATGCGAATACGGCCAAATTAAAAATGGCAGAACACGTCGAGGGAAATATTACATCGAAAATGAACCAAAGTCTCACTGATTTGAAATGATTATCAGTCTCCTTCATATCATTATGTTTTTTTAAAAACATCTCCGAGTCAACACCCTTATTAATAAACAAAGGGGTTGTAAAAATGTCTTCTAGTAAACTCCTTATAAAAAAAGGCCAGGTCCTGGTAGATGGACAATCCGAAGGACCTGTTTTAGCCACAAATGTTCCACTAAGCTTTTGGGGTGGACTAAATCCAACCACAGGGGAAATTATTGACCGACATCATCCGTTATCAAAGGAAAATGTAACTGGTAAGGTATTTGTTTTACCGACAGGAAGAGGTTCCTGCACAGGGAGCGGGATCCTTCTCGAAGCGATCTTTTCTGAGCACGCACCCACAGCCATTCTTCTATGTCAGCTTGACGAAATTATTTCGCTCGGCTCTATCGTTGCTGATGAATTTCTGCAAAAATCCATCCCGATTATTGTCTTAACTCCTAAAGATTTTGATGATGCGTTAAAAGCAAAATATGCTTTTATAGATAAAGCTGGAAAGGTAAAATTGCAAATCTAGACCGTCTCCAACTAGGCATTTCGCATTCCAACTTTCTGTTAGTGCCTCTTATCTACTTACAAGGTCACGAAATATTCTGAATGGGGGTGGTTAAAGGATAAACATAAGCCCAGATTATAATTGGCAGGTGTCAAAGATGCAGGTTGAATTGACGAAAAAAGATCGAAGCATTCTTGAAGGAAATGAAGGTAAAGCAAAGCAGTTAGCCATGAGGGTTATAGTCCGAATGGCGGAAATTCAAGGGGCAAAAAAGCTAATTGATATTGAGTGCGCACATATTGATGGCTGTATTTATACCGGCCCAGCGAGCCTTCATTTTGCTGAAACGCTAGCCGAATTGGGTGGGAAGGTTACCGTTCCGACAACTATGAATGCCATCTCTATTGACCGAAAACGCTGGAAGGAACAGGGTGTCGAGGCGGAATGGGCAAACTGCGCTCAAAGACTTGCTGATGCCTATCTGCAGATGGGAGCAAAGCCAACCTTTACTTGCACCCCATACCTGTTGCCGGAAAAACCGCAAAAAGGAATGGATATCGCCTGGGCAGAATCAAATGCCGTCGTCTATGCCAATAGTGTCCTTGGAGCAAAAACAAACCGCTATGGGGATTTGATGGATATTTGTGCTGCCATCATCGGCCGGGTTCCCTTAACAGGTCTTCATCTTGAGGAAAACAGGAAAGGCACCATTTTAATCGATGTGGAGGAGATTCACGAGATAGACGCCTTCTTCTATCCAGTTTTTGGTTATTTTGTTGGCCAAAGGGTAAATGGTGGTGTACCTGTGATTACCGGTCTAAACCATACCCCATCAGCCGATGATTTAAAGGCCTTTGGAGCTGCCACTGCAACAGCCGGTTCCGTTGGAATGTTTCATATTGTCGGAATTACACCTGAAGCACAATCGGTGGAAAATGCTTTGGGCAATAAACCTCCAGCTTCCATACATAAAGTGTCAAAAGCAGAACTACGGGAAGTGTGGGAGAAACTGTCTTCCGGTGCCGAAGCAAAGGTTGATATGATCACACTTGGAAGTCCGCATTTTTCCTATGAGGAATGCGAGTTTTTGGCAGAAATAATTGAACAGGAAGTAGAACAAGCCCAGAACTTAATCGAAAAAAAATCTCCAGTAAAAGTCCAGTCAGAATTCATCATCACGACCTCCCAATACGTTTATGAACAAGCCCTCAACAACGGTGTGGCCGGTAGAATTGAGCACTTCGGAATAAAATTCTTGACCGATACTTGTTTATGTATGATTAACACTCCAGTGATTCCGGATAAATGTCAAACATTAATGACCAACTCTGCAAAATATGCGCACTATGCTCCTGGCCTAGTTAATCGCAAAATTTATTTTAGTAGCATTAAAGATTGCGTACAATCTGCAATCGCAGGCAGACCAATCATTAGCCGACCAAAGTGGCTCTATTAGATAATGAAACCGTTTTCAATCCGATTTTGTTAAAAGAAAGGGGATATTTTGAATGAGTAAATGGCTTTCTCGCTTAGGATTACTTGTAATCGTCATGATGATGATTACTGCCTGTTCCTCGAAAACGGGAGGATCAGATTCCTCTGATGGCAAGGACAAAGGCAGCGAAATATTGATTGGAACGCTAACCCCAATTACCGGTTCAAGTGCAAAAATGGGTGAGGACATGAATAATGCGATTCAAATGGCTGCTGATGAAATCAATGCTGCCGGTGGTATCAACGGAAAGAAAATCAAACTTGTTAAAGAGGACGAAGGCTGTGACCCGCAAATTGCCACAGCCGGTGCTAACAAACTCGTATCAAAGGATGTCGTAGCAGTTGTCGGCGGATACTGCTCAGGTGCTGTTCTGCCGGCATCAGGTGTTATGAACCAAGCAGATATCCCTTGGATTTTAACAGCTGCAAACTCTGCGAAAATTCCTGAGCAAGGCTTCAAAGATATTTTTCTATTAAATAGTACCGCGCCGGCGCAGGCTAAATCTGCTGCTGAATATATGGTAAACAAATTTGGCGCTAAAAAAATCGCAATAATCAATGATAATTCCGCGTATGCAGTTGACCTCGCAGAAAGAACAAGAGATGAAGTAAAAGGAATGGGTGCAAAGGTCATCGCATTTGACGCGGTCAATCCAGAGGAAAAAGATTTTAACTCACTCATGACCAAACTGAAGGAACTTAAACCAGATGCAACTTACTGGACGGGTTACTATAATGTCGGCGGACTTTTGGCAAAACAATTTAAGCAAGCCGGCGTTTCCGGTGCCTTTGGTGTAGGTGATGGCTCAAACGATCCAACGATTATTAAAATCGCTGGTCCGGAAAATGCAGAAGGGCTATTTGTAACGACTACTCCAACACCGCAATTCCAAGAAAGTGCGAAGGATTGGATCCCAAAATATAAAGAAAAATTTGGTGCAGATCCAGGACCATACTCCGCGATTTCTTATGACGGGATGAAAGTCATGGCGGATGCAATCAAACGCGCGGGTTCAACAGACAAGGATAAAGTCATCAAGGCGCTAAACGAAACAAATGGCTTTGAAACGTTCAGCGGTCCATTGAAGTTTAAGGGAAATGGAGAGACTGCCACTTCTAATTTTGTTGTATTGATTGTTAAAAATGGCCAAATGACATTGGCACAATAGAAAAGAAGATAGCGCCCGTACAGGATGGGGGCTAGACAGTTATGGATGTCCAACGGTTTAAAATCAGATTTAGGGGTGTCTCATATTATACCAGGACACCCCGTGAAAGGGAGATCTAGATGGATATATTTATACAACAATGTATAAATGCGATCATCATTGGCTGTTTTTATAGCCTAATTGCCTTAGGTTATACGATGGTGTTCGGTGTCATCAGGCTATTGAACTTTGCTCATGGCGATATATTTATGGTAGGTTCTTTTGTCGGCTTCACCGTGCTATCTTTTTTGACTGGTATGCCAAGTTTACTAGGTTTAGGGTTAGCCCTATTGATTTCGATGGTTGTAATCGGATTATTTGGTGTAGTTGTTGAAAGAATTGCCTATCGACCTCTATTTAATGCATCTTCACGTCTAGCCGTTTTAATTACAGCCGTCGGGGTCTCGTTATTTTTACAAAATGGAATCATGCTTACCTATGGAGCTAGTTTTCGCGTCTATCCTATTCATCTATCAAATAAAGGGTTTCATATCCTCGGAGCAAATCTATCCTACATGCAATTGGGCATTATTATCTTCTCTATTTTCATGATGGTTGCATTACATATTTTTATTCACAAAACATTGTACGGAAAAGCTATGCGATCGATTGCTATTGATTCGACGGCTACATCCTTAATGGGTATTGCCGTTCACCGCGTCATTGCGATGACGTTCTTTATCGGTTCCTCACTTGCTGCCGCAGCAGGAGTGATGGACGGGGTTTATTATGGACAAATCAATTTCCTCATGGGGTTTATCATTGGTTTAAAAGCCTTCACAGCAGCAGTAATCGGCGGAATCGGCAGTGTCAAAGGAGCGATGCTTGGCGGATTGCTTCTAGGAATTGTTGAAACCATCGGAACCGTTTATGTAGGAAGCGCCTGGAAGGATGTTTTTGCCTTTGGAATCTTGATTCTGTTACTTGTCTTTAAACCAACGGGAATCCTTGGTGAGAATGAAGTGGAAAGGGTGTAGCTTATGGACAAGACAGTTCAAAAAAACTCTTTGAAAATAGCAGCCCTTTGTGTACTCATTCTCTTAATGGCATGCCTGCCCTTAATTTCAGACAACTATTGGATCGATGTTGCACTGATGGCACTGATTTATATCATTCTTGCATTAGGTTTAAACATTGTCGTTGGTTTTTGCGGCCTGCTAGATTTAGGGTTTTCGGCCTTTTTTGCAGTGGGAGCTTACACAACGGGAATTTTAATGACACAATACCATCTATCCTTTTGGATTGCGATTATTGCTTCCGCAATTCTGTCTGCAATTGCAGGCGTGATTATCGGGGCACCCACACTTCGTCTCAGAAGTGATTACCTGGCGATTGTCACATTAGGGTTTGGCGAAATTGTCCGGATTTCTGCCATAAATCTTCATTTTACCGGCGGTGCATCGGGAATTTACGGGATTCCAAAGCCTTCGATTGGTTCTTTCCAATTAACAGGTCTAACAGGGGTTTATTATCTGGCATTTGTATCTGTCATTTTAATGATCTTTATTGTCAGAAGACTAGGAGATTCACGATTAGGAAGAGCCTGGAAATATATTCGCGAGGACGAAGATGCAGCGGAAGCAATGGGAATTAACCGTTGGAGGACAAAACTATTAGCCTATATTTTTGGAGCGATAGTCGGCGGCTTTGGCGGATCAATTTTTGCGGTAAAAATGACGGCGATTTCTCCGCAGAGTTTTAGCTTTAACCAATCAGCGATGATTTTATTAGCTGTAGTTCTGGGGGGATAGGCAGAATTCCGGGAGTGGTATTGGGTGCAGTATTTGTCATTCTCCTTCCGGAAGTGATGCGTGATTTTTCCGACTGGCGCCTGCTAATCTTTGGCGGACTCCTCGTGGTCATGATGATTTTCCGTCCGGAAGGAATCTGGCCGTCCGCAAAGGAAAGGGCATCGGTTTCAGCAGGAAAAGAAACGGAGGCGGATCGCCATGTCGCTGGTTAGTATCGAAAATGTAACCTTACAGTTCGGTGGCCTGAAGGCGGTTGATAATGTCAGTTTCACGATTGAAAAAGGTAAAATTATCGGGCTTGTTGGACCGAACGGGGCTGGAAAAACCTCGATGTTCAACATCATTACAGGGTTCTACAAACCTAGCAAAGGAAATATCATTTTCGATGGTAATAATATTGTCCGGAAAAAGCCAAGTAAAATCACCGAATTGGGCATGGCTCGAACCTTTCAAAATATCCGTCTTTTTCCGTCGTTGACGGTGCTTGAAAATGTAATGAGCGGGATGCACAGCAAAACAAGACAGGGCTATCTAGGAGCTATTTTTCGTACACCCGCGCAAAGAAGAGAAGAAGAATTAATTAAAACCGTTGCGGAATCAGCAATGGAATTTGTCGGCGTTAGTGATTATGCAAACCGCCAAGCGAAAAACCTGCCATATGGGCTGCAACGGAAGGTGGAAATTGCCAGAGCCCTTGCCTCTCAGCCGAAGTTGTTACTGCTTGATGAACCCGCTGCAGGGCTGAATAAAAGTGAACGGGAAGAACTGATTCTGTTGATTAAACGAATTCATAAGGAATATGACCTGACGATTTTTATCATCGAACATGATATTGGCCTTGTTAGTAAATTAGCAGACAATGTAACGGTTTTGGATTATGGGAAAAAAATTGCCGATGGCAGCCCGGAAGAAGTCTTCCAAAATCAACTGGTGATTGAAGCCTATTTAGGAAAGGAGGACGATGAATGAGCACTCCCGTCTTAGAATTAAAGAATGTAGACTCTTATTATGGAAAAATTCAGGCACTAGAACGGGTGAGTGCCGCCATCTATCCTGGAGAAATTGTGACAATGCTTGGTAGTAACGGAGCCGGAAAAAGCACCCTGCTGAAAACCATTTCCGGTCTCGTGAAAAACCAAAATGGTTCAATTACTTTTTTAGGGCAGGAAATCACGAAATTACGTCCTCATGAAATTGTGGAACTGGGAATTGTCCATGTTCCGGAGGGCAGACGGATTTTCGGCACAATGACCGTTCTTGAAAACCTTGAACTGGGTGGCTTTACCCAAAGAAAGAAAAAAAATCATATTAAGGATAATGTGGAAAATATTTTTGAGCTGTTTCCCCGTCTGAGGGAGCGGGCGAAGCAAAAGGCCGGCACGTTGTCTGGCGGGGAACAGCAAATGCTGGCGATTGGCCGAGGATTGATGGTGGAGCCGAAATTGTTGATGCTCGATGAACCGTCAATGGGACTTGCGCCGATTATTGTCAAAGAAATTATGAAGATTATCCGCAATATCAATAACCAAGGGACAACGATTTTGCTGGTTGAACAGAATGCGCGAGCTGCTTTGAAGCTAGCGACAAGGGGTTATGTGCTGGAAACAGGCTCGGTGACGATGGAGGGGTCTGCTGCGGAACTGCAAGAAGATAGTAAAGTGGTTAATGCTTATTTAGCATAAAATAAAAATATTTTTCGAGTTTGAGAGGAGAATGTGGAAATGGCAAAGTTTTCAGGAGTTTATGTCGCGATTATTACACCATTTACAGAGGAATATCAGGTTGATTATAAGAAGTTGGAGGAGCATGTAGATTGGCTGATTAAGGAAGGAGTGCACGGAATTATCCCGGCAGGATCGGTTGGAGAATATGCATCGCTGACTCCTGAGGAGAGGGCAAAGGTTATTGAAACCGTCATTGTTGCGGCAAATGGAAGAGTACCGGTTGTTGTCGGCACGGGTGCGCCGTCTACTGATCAGGCAGCAGGCTGGGCTCGTCATGCAAAAGCTGCTGGTGCGGCCGGAATTATGGCACTGCCGCCGATTAATTATAATCCGACTGAAGCGGAAATTTTTGCTCATTATGAGGCATTATCGGAAGTTGGTATTCCAATTATTGCCTACAACAATCCCCATGATTACAAAGTTGATTTAACACCGGATTTACTAAAAAAATTATCGGCGATTGAAAATGTGGTTGCAGTAAAAGAATTTTCGGGAGATATCCGCCGTGTACATGATATTTTAGCTAAAACTGACTTAGAAGTAATGATTGGTGTTGACGATTTAGCAATGGAAGGTCCGATTGCCGGGGCAACTGGCTGGATTGCCGGATTCCCAAATGTTTTTCCTAGAGAAGGGGTACGAATATTTGAATTGGCATCGCAAGGCAGGGTACAAGAAGCTCTGGAACTCTATCGTCCTTCACTGCCTCTGTATCATTATGATGCAAAACCGCAGCTTGTTCAGGCGATTAAATATTCGATGGAACTTGCCGGCAGACCGGTGGGACCAACTCGTCCGCCGAGAATGCCGCTGCCTGAGAGTGAGCTTCAAAAAATTAAAGAAGCGTTCGAGCAAGCGGTCAGTGTGAAGGTGAATTAATTTGAGGATTTAAGGGGGAGGTAATTTGTCCCCCTATATTCATTGGAAAGCTGGTGTTTTTTTGGAGAAACCGAAAACGGTAGTCTGCCGCTGTGAAGAAGTATATTTGGAGGATTTAATAGAAATAGTTCAGATTCACGGGTGTTCCTCCAGGGAACTAAAACTCCGGACAAGGGCTGGAATGGGGTATTGCGGCGGGCGGACCTGCCGCAACCTGATTGATCGGATTGTTGAAAAACAAACGGGGAAAGAGCGGACGAACGATATTCCGCTAAGGTTTCAGCCGCCTGTCCGACCCATCCAATTTTTTATGATTGGGAATGATTCGAATGGAAAAGAATAATCGGGTGGTCCATCATCCTATTTTGGGAGAATTAAAGATTAAAGGTCTAGTGAATTTTACGTTTAACGATCAGGTATTTAGCGGATTGGAGGGAGAAACGATTGCAGCGGCCCTTCTGGCCAGCGGTGTTCGAACATTACGATGCCAGGAAGAGACGGGTACGCCTCGTGGAATCTATTGTAATATCGGACATTGTTATGAATGTCGAGTTCAAGTGGATGGTAGGACAGGTGTTCGGGCTTGTTTAACCCCAATTCGAAATGGGATGAATGTCCATTCGGGAGAAAAGCTGCCTACTCCTTTTAAGAAAGAGGGCGATACCTTGTGAGGGATGTTCTTATTGTTGGAGCGGGACCAGCAGGTATTTCGTCAGCGATTGTCTGTGCACGTGCTGGAGTAAAAGTGAAGGTGGTCGATGAATTCGTACGACCTGGCGGCAGGCTGCTCGGTCAACTGCACGAAGAACCGGATGGCACCTGGTGGAATGGAATCGAAACGGCTGAACGTCTGATTTCGGAAGCTCGTGAATTGGGTGTGGAATTTGATATGGGTGTTTCGGTTTACAACCTTAAACGGTCGGGGGACGAATGGAAAGTATACACCACAAAGGATACAATCCGGGCTAAAGCATTGCTGCTGGCAACGGGTGCAGCAGAAACGGCACTGCCAATTGCCGGTTGGACCTTGCCGGGGGTAATGTCAATCGGTGCGGCCCAGGTGATGACGAATGTGCATCGGGTACGGCCGGGACAGCGTGGAGTCATTGTCGGGGTCAATATTTTATCTACTGCAATTGCCCGTGAGTTGGAATTAGCTGGGGTTGAAATTGAGTCAATGATGCTTCCGCTGAAAAGTCTGATTACTGAAGATGCTGGTGACCCAGGGAAAGTCCTGGATTCGCTATTGCGTGTTGCCCATCTTGCCCCCTCTAAATTTCTTCGTTTTGGCAGCGGAATGATGAAATCGCCGTCGATGAAACGGTTTGGGTTGAAGTTTTATCCTAAAAGCGGTTTTCGTGTCTGGGGAATTCCAGTCAAGCTGCGGCAGGCTGTGGTTGAAATTGTCGGATCGGAGCAGGTCGAAGGAGTTCGAGTGGTGGATATTGATTTGGATGGAAATCCAGTTGAAAGCACTGAACGTTTGATTGAAGCGGATTTTGTTTGTATTGCTGGCGGCTTGTATCCACTTGTGGAATTAGCAGCTTTGGCCGGATGTTCTTTCCGTTATGTGGAAGAGCTCGGTGGGCATGTTCCCATTCATAGTGAAAAAATGAAAACAGGTCTGAAAGGGCTATATGTTGCCGGAAACATTACCGGAATTGAAAGTGCAAAGGTAGCCATGTCCCAGGGTGAGGTAGCCGGCTATTCGATTGCTGAGGAGCTACTAGGGACTCGCTCATTCGAGGAGCCGCTAAGGGCAGCCCTCGAGAAGGTTGAGGCAACCAGGCAAAAGGCTGACATTCAATTTCATCCCGGGATTGAAAAAGGCAGAGAGCAGGTGGAAATGGCTTTTAAGGTTTGGGAGGCTGAAATGGGGAATCAGCTATACGTGAAAAAAGGGTAATTTCTTTCAAAAAGGATGCATCGCAGATAAAAGTTGAATTTACTCAGATAAAACCAGAAGGATCGCAGATAAAAGTCATTTTTACGCAGATAAATATAAAAGTTTTTCAAAAGAGGGATAACCATGAAAACACATTCAGAGGTTGTAATTATCGGGGGCGGGGTTATTGGGGCCGCGATTGCCTACTATACTTCGAAACTAGGATTCGAAGTGACAGTGATTGAAAAAAAGGAATTGGCCAGCGGTACCTCCTCCCGTTGTGACGGTAATATTTTAGCCATTGACAAAGACCCGGGATTTGATTCGGAAATGTCCCTACATAGTCAAAAATTAGTCCATGAATTAAGCGGGGAGCTGCCATCGGAGTTTGAATACCGTGCACCGGGAAGCATACTTGTCTGTGAGACGGAGGAAGAAATGATGGCCGCCGAAAAATGGGTGGACCGCCAGAATAAAACCGGAGTACCCATGCGCCTGCTTGACCGGGAAGATATCAGACAGGATTCAGTCTACTTTGCCGACGATCTTTTAGGCGGATTGGAATGTCCCTCTGACTCAACCGTAAATCCGTATCTATTAACCTATGCATTATTTGAAGGTGCGCAAAAATTCGGGGCTAGGATCGTAAAAAATACCGAAGTCAGGAGCGTAAATAAAGTGCTGGCGGATGATGTTTTTCATGTTTCAACATCAAACGGCGATTTCACTGCTAAAAAAGTCGTCAATGCCGGTGGGATTTGGGCACCAAAACTGGCTGAAATGGTTGGGCTAGAACTTCCCATCCAGCCGCGTAAGGGCCATATCATTGTAGCTTCTCGCAATCTCCCAATTGGGCTCAGAAAAGTAATGGAATTTGGTTACCTGCTGTCCAAATTCGGCGGGGAGAGGAAGGTCGATGCTGAAACCGAAAAATACGGGGTTGCTTTGGTATTCGAACCAACTGTCAGTCAAAACTTTTTAATCGGAAGCAGCCGGCAATTTGTTGGTTTTGACACGAAAGTTGATATGGATGTCGTCCATTGTATTGCACGGAGGGCAGTTCGATTTTATCCAAAATTGAAGGAAATGAATTTTATCCGGGCCTATGCAGGACTACGCCCGTGGACTCCGGATCACTTACCTGTGATTTCTCATGTGGAGGAAGTTCCCGGTTACTATATTGCGGCCGGTCATGAAGGGGACGGCATTAGTCTTGCAGCAGTAACGGGCAAGTTGATTTCCGAAATGATAGAAGGGCGTGAAAAAACGATTATTCCTGTTGAACCGCTACGTCATGATCGGTTTACGCCTTCATTCACCCTTAAACATTAGAAACGAGGTGGCATAGATGATATCGGCGAAAAAAATGTTTACGACGATTGACACACATACCGGCGGGAACCCAACACGCACGGTAACGAGCGGTGTGCCAAAGCTTACTGGCAACACCATGTCAGAAAAAATGCTGCAAATGAAAAATGAATATGACTGGATTCGTAAATTTTTAATGAATGAACCGCGGGGACATGGGGTTATGTCGGGTGCATTACTAACTGACCCATGTCATCCTGATGCGGACATCGGTGTTATTTTTATCGAAACTGGCGGCTATTTACCGATGTGTGGACATGACACGATTGGCGTTTGTACCGCGTTAATCGAATCGGGGATGGTGGAGGCGGTTGAGCCGGTCACGTACATTACATTGGACACACCGGCAGGCTTGGTCAAAACAGAGATCCTAGTAGAAAGTGGCAAGGCAAAGCAGGTAACATTCCGAAATATAGAGTCTTTCTTATATAAATCGCTAAAGGTTGAAGTAGAAGGTTTTGGTGAAATCGACTGTGATATTGCCTACGGCGGCAATTTTTACGGGATTTTGGACGCAAGGAAGCTAAATTTGGAACTTACCCCTTCAAATGCTTCTGAGATTATAGAAAAAGCAATCAGGATTCGGAAAACAATTAATCAACAGAATGAAATTGTTCATCCTGTTTTTCCGTTTATCCGCGGCTTGACTCATATTGAATTTTATACTGATCCGGTTCATCCGGATGCCAATTTGAAAAATACGGTTGTCGTCCCTCCGGGTGGAATTGACCGCTCCCCTTGCGGAACGGGGACTTCAGCAAAATTAGCTGTACTGTTCAATAAAGGAGATTTGGCCGTAGGTGAAGAATTTGTTCATGAAAGCATCGTCGGTTCATTATTTAAGGCACGAATTTTGGAAACAAGTGAAGTTCAGGGCTATCCGGCAGTCATTCCGGAAATAACCGGATCGGCATGGGTGATGGGTTTCCATACATTCCTTTATAACGAAGAAGACGAATTAAATGAAGGGTTTTTATTAATTCCTGCAGCGGACGATCATTAAGGGGGAGAAATCGGTGAAGTTTACGAAGCATTTTTCAACCGTTGATATGCACACGGGCGGCGAGCCATTTCGAATCATTACATCAGGTGTTCCTTTTTTAAAAGGGGATACCATTTTGGAAAAACGTGCTTATTTTAAAAAATATCACGATGAAGTTCGTCGGGTGTTGATGTTTGAACCAAGGGGCCATCACGGGATGTATGGCTGTGTAATCACTCCGCCGGAACGAGGGGAATCCGATTTCGGTATTCTATTTATGCATAATGAAGGGCTAAGTACAATGTGCGGACATGGAACGATTGCTGCTGTAACATACGCAATTGAAAGTGGGATGGTTGCGGCAACGGGTGAGGAAACACGTGTTGTAATCGACAGCCCTGCTGGGAAGCTGACAGCCTATGCCCAGTGTGAGGGAACAAAAGTAAAGTCCGTATCCTTTGAAAATGTACCATCCTTTGTTTTTATGGAAAACTACCCTGTAGTGGTAGATGGAAAAAATATTTTGGTTGATATTGCTTATGGCGGTGCTTTTTATGCCATTGTCGATGCCAATGAATTTGGCCAAAAGATAGATATTGAACATCTCGCAGCATTACAAAAAATTGGTATGGAGATTAAGCGTAAAATTGAATCGTCCATTGAGGTCGTTCATCCATTTGAACAGGATATTAATGGGATTTACGGAGTTATTTTTACCGATGAGCCCGATCTTGAAGATTCCGATTCGCGCAATGTAACGATTTTTGCTGATGGGCAGGTTGACCGATCCCCATGTGGCAGCGGGACGGGTGCCCGTGTAGCCCTTCTGAAACAAAAAGGTCATCTACAGAAAGGACAGCGATTTGTCCATGAGAGTATTGTGAACAGCCAATTTGCCGCAGAAATTATTGAAGAAACAGAATTTGGTCCTTATTCAGCAGTCATTCCGAAAATTACTGGGAATGCCTTTATTACCGGTATGCACCAATTTGTTGTGGACCCAACAGACCCATTAAGCAGCGGTTTTTTAATAGGATAAGAGACTGCTTGAATGAGAAGAAATGGAGGTAGAGGATGTTAGTTATAAGTGAAGAAGAAATAAAAAAAGCGGTTACCATGGAAGATGTGATGAAAGCTGTAGAGGTGGCACTTGTTGAATATTCAGAGGGAAGAACAGTTACACCGGTTCGCACGGCAATTAGCACTTCCCAAACAGAGGGAACGGCCTTGTTCATGCCATCTTTAGTGGAATACGGAGGCGGTCTAGGGGTTAAATTCGTCTCCGTTTTTCCAAAAAATAAAGACAAAACCATTTACGGTGTCATGGTTTTATCCGATGTAGAAACCGGGCAGCCCTTAGCTTTAATGGAATCTTCTTCCTTAACGGTTTTGAGAACTGGTGCTGCTTCCGGTCTGGCAACAAAGTATCTTGCTAAAGAGGATGCGTTGGTGCTGGGGGTAATTGGGACCGGGAGCCAGGCAAGAGGATTGATTGAAGCGATTTTACATGTTCGGCCTTCGGTTAGGGAAATTCGTTTATATAATCGAACGAAATCAAAAGCATCTGTATTGGCAGAGGAATTAAAGGCTCGCTACCAGGAGAAGTGTCCAGAGATTGTCATTGCGGACGAAGCAGATGAGGCAGTAAGGGCTGCTGATATTATTGTAACGGCGACTACCTCCGAAAGGCCGGTTTTTTCCGCTGAAAGTGTTGCGCTCGGTGTACATATTAACGGGGTGGGATCCTTTAAGCCAAGCATGCAGGAAATACCAACTGAAATTATTACAAGTGCTGCAAAAGTAGTAGTCGAAGCCAAGGAAGCTGCATTGGAGGAATGCGGTGATTTAATTAATCCAATTGAAGCCGGACTTTTTCAAGCAGATGATCTTTATGGAGAATTAGGCGAAATCATAAATGGTATGAGAACTGGAAGAGAATCCAATGAAGAAATTACCGTTTTTAAATCAGTAGGTTTAGCAGCGATGGATGTGGTCGTCGCTAAGGCGATTTATGATAAAGCATTGGAACTGGGGATCGGTCAAAAAGTAAAACTTTAATATTTTAATAGGTGGTGTTTTTGCAAATGCAAACCGAGGTTTTTACAAAAACATATTTTAATTATATTAATGGGGAATGGGTGGAAAGTGAATCTGGCGAGGTGATTAAAAGTATCAGTCCAGCAAACCGCTTTGAAGTGGTCGGAAAGGTGCAAAAATCAACAATTACCGATTTAAAAGCGGCTGTTGACGCAGCCAAAACGGCAAAAAAATCGTGGTGGAAGCTTGGCGGACCTTCTCGGGGAAATTATTTGTTTAAGGTTGCCGACATCTTAGAGGCAAGCCTGGATGACATCGCTGAGACGATGACACGAGAAATGGGAAAAACCTTGCTGGAAGCAAAAGGGGAGACAGCTCGTGGTGTAGCGATCTTGCGCTATTATGCAGGGGAAGGGATGCGCAAATCTGGAGATGTTATCCCATCATCTGATAGCGGTGCGTTAATGTTTACTACCAGGGCTCCATTAGGGGTGGTTGGGGTGATCACACCTTGGAATTTCCCTGTGGCGATACCGATTTGGAAGATTGCACCTGCTTTGATATACGGGAACACAGTTGTTTTTAAACCGGCTACAGAAGCTGCGGTGACGGCGGCTAAAATGGTGGAGTGTTTTGAAAGAGCGGGGCTGCCAAAGGGTGTTTTAAATTTCGTAACAGGCTCAGGCTCGGTGATCGGAAATGGACTTATCGAACATCCCGATATTAATGGAATTACATTTACAGGGTCTTCTGCAACCGGGAAAAGGGTTGGACAAGGGGCCGTTGCCCGCGGTGCGAAATTCCAGCTTGAAATGGGTGGGAAGAACCCGGTGATTGTCACCGAGGATGCAGATTTGGCGAAAGCAGTGGAGGCTGTTATTAGTGGGGGTCTGAAATCAACCGGCCAAAAATGTACCTGCACGAGCCGGGTGATTGTTCACGAAAAGGTGTATGAGGCGTTTAAGGAATTGTTACTTGAGAAGGTTCGCAGTATTAAGGTTGGAGACGGGCTTTCTGAAGGTACGTGGATGGGACCTTGTGCGAGTGAGAGCCAGTTAAATACCGTTAAGTATTATATTAAAGTGGCGAAGAAGGAAGGCGCCGTCTTGCTTTGCGGAGGAGATCAGCCTGTTGATCCGAGGTTGAAGGATGGTTTTTATATCAATCCTACCGTTTTTGAGGGTGTCACCACGGATATGGCAATTGCGCAGGAAGAGATTTTTGGGCCTGTGCTCGCGTTAATCAAGGTAGATTCACTGGAAGAAGCGATAGAAATCGCCAATGATTCAGAATACGGATTAAGTGCTTCCATTTTTACCGCCAATATTGGCAAAATGCTAACATTTATTGATGATATGGAAGCGGGCTTGGTGAGGATCAATGCCGAAAGTGCCGGCGTCGAACTTCAAGCCCCATTCGGCGGAATGAAATCATCCTCCTCCGGCTCACGCGAACAAGGCGAAGCCGCCAAAGAATTCTTCACCGCCATCAAAACTGTGTTCGTAAAAGGATAAAAAGGTAGTAAAAAAGGTGACAAAAAAAGGTGACAGGCACCGCTCGTGGACAATTCGGCAGTTTTGTCCGTTGTGGGTGGATGGAAAATCTTGTTTAAACAAAAATAAAACCAAGGTTGTGAGTTGACTATTTCGTCATTTCACAACCTTGGTTTGTTTTGTTGGTCCCTTTTTTTAATAAATACTTTTTAACATCAAATTCAGCTGTAAGGACACCTAATTAGACTAATGATGCACCCAAATATCCTTTTGCCGTCAGCATTTCGTCTGCGAAAGCAAAAGCGAAGAAAGCTGCAAACACGGGTTCCATTGAAAAAAGCAGCCCTGTATGGGTTGGAGTCGTATATTTTTGGGCAATGGTTTGCACGACAAATCGTGCATCTAGAAAATTTGTTTAATATATTCAATCCTATGTAAACGCCTTTAATCCAAAGTAAAAGCTTAGAATAAGCAATTCCAAGCTTTACTTCTATTAAAATATTATTGAGTGTACTTTCCACGTGTACAAAAATGGGCAATTGTCCACGAACGGTGACAGGCACCGTGTGAAAGTTTCACAAATTTGAAGGTGCAATCTAAGAAAGCTTGTCTAACATCAGCGCGATAAGAATTTAATAAAAAGTAGGAAATGAAGCCCCAGGTGGTCTCCAGCTAGTAGTCCCATAATTACCATAGTTCATATGTTGCATATATGGCATTTGTTGATTGTGAGGATTGGAGTGATGATGGTGTGAGTGACTATGGATATGATGGTTGTATTGTGCCATACATGCTCCAGGTTGTCCAGGATGTGGTCCTGTTGTAATATTTTGAGTCAATTGCTGCACCTCTTTCATATTGTATTATTCCTTATAGTATGAAACGAATTAAATTTTGTTACAAAAAGAGAGTGGAGCTTGGTTTCCAAGCTCCACCCTCCTTTTTATGCGCTGATGGTTACATCAGCTTCTTCTGTTTCACCTTGTGGGTGGAATTCTTTTTCCATTTTTGAAACAACGACTGTTGCTACGCCGTTTCCGATTAGGTTGGTGATGGCACGTGCTTCGGACATGAAGCGATCGACACCTAGTAGAAGGGCAATTCCTTCAACCGGAATAACCGGAAAAGCTGAAAGGGTAGCGGCAAGGGTAATGAAACCTGATCCGGTTACACCTGCTGCACCTTTAGAAGTCAGCATTAAAATTCCGAGTAAAGTGATCTGATGCCAAATCGTAATATCAACATGATAGGCTTGTGCAATAAAGATCGCTGCCATTGAAAGGTAGATGGCGGTGCCATCCAAATTAAATGAATATCCAGTTGGAACAACAAGACCTACAACAGACTTTGAGC
The DNA here is from genome assembly GCF_030938565.1 of Bacillus salipaludis. Classification (GTDB taxonomy): domain Bacteria; phylum Bacillota; class Bacilli; order Bacillales; family Cytobacillaceae; genus Neobacillus; species Neobacillus salipaludis_A. The sequence goes on from NZ_JAVGVR010000001.1 coordinate 2,872,499, forward strand.
AACCGTATTTTTCAAGACGTTCCATCATTCTTGGTAAAGCGGATTCAGAAGAAGAAGTACCTAATACCAATAAAATTTCCTCTTTAATATAGGCGATGAATTTTAAAATATTAAAGCCGTAAAACTTTGCAACCGCTCCTAAAACAAAGACAATAAAGATAAACATCGTCAAGTAGACGCTTCCCATCAATTTGCCAAGCGAAACTAAAGAGCCAAGACCAAAATTACCAATCGTATATGCCATTGCACCAAATGCTGCAACTGGAGAAAACTTCATAACGATATTAACAATTTTAAAGAAGATTTCGGTTAAATCTTCAAACAATGCAACAACTCGCTTCCCTTTTTCTCCAAACGATGCAAGCGCAATTCCAAAAAGAACGGAGAAGAATAGGATCGGCAGGAGCTCGCCATTTGCCATAGCGGCAACAAAATTATCCGGAATAATTCCCAAAATAAACTCGACAAATCCATGACTGCTTTCTTTTGCTTGCTCTGTAAATTGTGCAACATCACTTGCTTTTGCGCCATGAGTATCAAAACCGGAACCAGGCTTAAGGATATTGACAAGCAATAAACCAATTCCTAAAGCGATAGTCGAAATAATTTCAAAATAAAGGAGGGCTTTACCGCCAATTCGGCCAACCTTTTTCAAATCTCCCATATTTCCAATTCCAATAACAATCGTGAAAAAGACAATTGGAGCAATCACCATTTTAATCAGTTTAATAAAAATATCCGCTAAAACCTTTAATTCAGACCCGAATTTCGGAAACAAGAAACCAACAATAACTCCAAGAAGAATACCTGTCAAAACTTGGACCGTTAAATTTTTAAAATTAATCTTCTTCATTGTTACACCCCTTTTTTAATTTTGGTATCGCTTTCATCCCGTCTATCTACATGATAAAAGAAAATTCAGAAAAGATTATATTTTGGTCATATTGGTCTTATTGTTCCTTTTGTTATCTAAAAATTCTTGGAAATAGTGTTTATTCAATTTACTATATTGATAAAATAGGTGATGATAGTAATAGATTATAAAACCAGGGGGAACAGCGTTGTTTCCATTCAAGGTAATTTTAGTAGAAGATGATCCAATGGTTCGGGAAGTACACCGCCAGTTTATTGAAAGAATTGAAGAATTTACAATCATTGGGACTGCTACAAACGGGCTTGAGGGACTTGCATTAATAAAAGAATCCAAACCAGACTTGGCCATTATCGATATATACATGCCCCATGTAAATGGCTTGGAAATGGTAAGAGAATTACGATCAGAAGATTTATTGGTCGATGTGATAGCGATAACAGCTGCGAACGATATTGAAACCGTTCACCGTGTCCTCCAGCAGGGAGCCATTGACTATATTATGAAACCCTTTACGTTTGAGAGAATCAAAAAGTCTCTTGAAAACTATAAAGGATATCGCATGAAATTGAAGGAAAAAGATGCTCTTGGACAGGATGAGTTAGATCAGCTGTTATTTTTAAAAAATAAAGAAGACCAGGAAATGGAGAACCTGCCGAAAGGGTTAAACCCAAATACATTAATTAAAATTACAAGCTACCTTTCACTCCAAAAAACACCTGTTTCTGCTGAGGAAGTGGCAGAAGGCATTGGGATAGCCCGGGTAACAGCACGAAGATATCTTGATTTTTTGGAAAAGGAAGGGAAAGTAAAGATACATGTTCATTATGGCGGGGTAGGAAGACCGGTTAATCGGTACGGAATTTAACATCACAAGGTTTGGAGAAGGGGAGAACATCGTGGAAGGCCTTGTATATAATAGACTCTCAAAGCCGAAGCTTCGCCTGCAATCAGTCATTACGTTAATGGTTTGCGTTGTCGTAGTCTTGGCATTTCTCGTAACCGATTTACTGATCACCTACCGGATAACGAGTGAAACGGAAAAAACTCAAGCAAACAAAGCAACTCAAATTGCGAAAATCGTCGCTCAGACTCCACTTGTGATCGACGGGCTTACTGGAAAGGCGGATGAAAAGGAAATTCAAGCATTTGCCAGTCAAATAAGACAATCTACACAGGTTGAGTTTGTGGTAGTGATGGATATGAACGGAATCCGAAAATCCCATCCGAATAAAGACAAAATTGGCCAGCATTTTGTTGGTGGAGATGAAAAGGCTGTCCTGAAAGGAAAAGAACATGTTTCGATAGCCACAGGGACATTGGGAGTTTCATTACGTTCGTTCATCCCCATCTACGATAAAAGCCACACGCAGGTTGGGGCTGTTGCCGTCGGGATTTCTTTAGAAAAGGTTAATCAAGCGGTTGCACAAAGCCGGAATATAATCATTATCGGCACGTTTTTTGGAATATTGGTCGGAATTATCGGGGCCCTTTTTCTTGCAAGAAAAATCAAAAGAATATTATTTGGACTTGAACCAAATGAAATCGCCAAAATACTCGAGGAAAGAAGTATGATGCTCCAGTCTACTAGAGAAGGGATGCTTGCGGTTGACCAAAGGGGCAGAATAACGTTAGTAAATAATGAAGCCATTCGGCTTTTTGAAAAAGCGGGAATTCAGGATCCACCGCTTGGAAGAAAAATTGACGGGTATTTACCTAATTCAAGGCTGACCTCTGTTTTGAAATCTGGGGAGCATCATTATGATCAGGAGCAGGACATTGGCGGTGTGACGATAATAACGAACCGGGTTCCGATCATCGTGAAAGGAAAAATTGTCGGTGCCATTGCAACCTTTCGTGAAAAAACTGAAATCAAGCAGTTGGCGGAACAATTAACCGGGGTTAAGCTTTATGCGGAAGCATTACGTACCCAGTCGCATGAATTTATGAATAAATTACACGTGATTTCAGGGTTAATTCATATGAAAAATTATGAAATGGTTTCTTCGTATATAACCGATCTTGTTGATCATCAACAGACCGAAGTGAACTTTGTTGTCAGCAGGTTTAAGGACCCGGTATTGGCCGGATTTCTTTTAGGTAAGTTAAGCTACGCTAGGGAAAATGGCTGTGAATTGACCATTGATGGAGAGGGAATTTTACCTGAACCACGCCGCCAAGAGACAACACATGAATTGGTAACAATTCTAGGAAACCTGATTGACAATGCGTTGGATGCAGTGAAGGATTGTTTGATTAAAACGGTTACCCTTCGGTTTGATTACTACGAGGGTCAGCTTGTATTAGAGATTCACGATACCGGAAAAGGTATTAAAGATGAGCAGGTGGATGATCTTTTTATAAAAGGCTTCTCCACTAAAGGGCATAATAGAGGTATCGGATTGTATTTAGTCAAGCAAAGCATCGAAGCCCTAAATGGAGCGATTGAAATCATTTCAACAGAAGGTAAAGGCACCACCTTTATCGTCTCCTTACCGTATCATGACAAAAAATAGTGTCCATTGGAGACGGACAAATTGGTGTGAAAGTCCACGGACGGTGCCTGTCACCGTATTGTATCACCGTATTGGAAGGGGGTCCCACAGGTGGAGGGTAATTGGTTAATTGTGGATCGGGATTTGAATGAGCGGGAGGGGTTGAAGTGGTGGTTGAGGACGTCTTCGATTCCGGTTACGAATATTCATTTAGCTTCTAGTTATCAGGAGTTTGTTGTGATATTTGAGCAGGAAATTCCGGATGTTGTGGTGATGGAGCTGGATATGATCGGAAGGGAGGATTGGTCCTCCTTTCGAGAGTTGATACAAATTTACGATCCAACTTTGGTCTTAACCAGTGCCGAGGCAACCTTTGAAAAGGCACGACTTGCGATAGATATGCAGGCGTTAGACCTGATGATTAAGCCTTTTTCGACCACAAAGGTAAATTCCGCCTTTCAAAAGGCATCAAGAAGCATCGGGAGAAAAAAAAATGCAATTGGCGCTAACCATCCAAATTCATACAAAGATCTATCCTATGAAGCCCTGTTTATCTCACAGCCATCCCTAGTTGAAGATTATCATATAGCGGCATTTAAAACGGAAAATGCTGAGACTATCGGCACATTGAGTTCCTTTCTGTCCGAATTTCCATTTAAAGACCTACATGGTGTCTTCGCTCTGAGTGAATTGGTTGTCTTATTGTTTCAAGAATCATGCCCAAATATAACGGAACAATGCCAAAAAGCGATGAGAAGATGGGATGAGGAATTTTCTGAACCGCTTGCGATTGTGGTTTATACAGGGAAAAATCCAGCTGTGACGCTAAACCAAAAATATCTTCAAACCCAGAAAATGCTTGAATTTACTTATTATCAAGGCTACAAACAGGTAGTTGAATTCGAATACTCTCCGGACTGGGTGCATATGGATCCGTTTTTAACCCCGCCCGAACAGCGGACCTGGATTGATATGCTGACTAATTTTGATTTAGAAAAAATAAAAAAATGGCTGTATGATGAATTTCTCCAGTTGCAAAATCCATATCCAGATCCCGGTCTGGTCAGAATTAGGTTGACAAGTATACTTGCCCAAATCAGGAGATATATGCAAACCTTTAATCTAGATGACCAGTCGCTTTATGAGCGCGAGTACCGATATATTTTTAATTCGATTTTATATGATACGGTTTTATATCGAACAGTACAGAACCTAATTCTCTTTATTCAAAAGATCTTTATTGGAGCTGAAGCCAGTTCACGAAACTTCAAACAAGATCCAATCGAACGGGGAATCTCCTATATGGAAGCCAATTTTTCCAACACGAATTTTAGGCTAGAAGATGTGGCGCATTATGTCGACCGCAACCCGTCTTATTTCAGCCATCTTCTTATCTCAAAAACCGGAAAAGGCTTTACCGAAGTCCTCGCAGGCATACGGATGAAGGAAGCAAAACGGCTGCTCATCGAGACAAGGAAGCCAGTAAAAGAGATTGCCTATCTTGTCGGCTATCAAAATACCAATTATTTTAGCCGGATTTTCAAAGAAACATCCGGGATGTCACCAAGGGAATTCCGCCTGAATAAAGCGGAAAATTTGAATAGCGACAAGGAGCAAGCAGAAAACTAGTGATAAAAACAATATGAAGAGGGATTAGAATGGTCGATGTTCGAACGGAAATCATCATTAATTCTCCAATAGATAAAGTAGCTCATTTTGCAGGAGATCCTGACAATGCACCAAAATGGTATGTAAACATTAGATCTGTGGAATGGAAAACACCAAAACCTTTGATTTGCGGCTCGAAAATTGCCTTCAAAGCGGAATTCCTCGGACGGCGGCTTGAGTATACGTATGAGATCGCAGAATATATTTCAGGACAAAAGCTCGTCATGAGAACGGCACATGGACCTTTTCCCATGGAAACGACCTATACATGGGAAAAGCTGGACACAGCTTCCACAAGGATGACATTAAAGAATGCTGGGAATCCAAGCGGTTTTTCGAAAATCTTCGCACCGTTTATGGGGAAAATGATGAAACGGGAAAATCAGAAGGACTTACAAAGACTGAAAAATATACTTGAAACATGAAAGGCCGCCGCTGAGGGCGGTCATTTTTATGCGGAAATATAAATATAATATATGTTCCTAAAAATTTTATAGATAAAGACCGAGAATATTTATATAAACACCCCTGAAATCAAAAAATACTTTCCTTTTTCTAATGTTTTATTCGTATTTTTCAGAAGATTATCTTTTTATAATGAAATCAGAGTTAAACATTAACTAAGGGGTGTAAAAAATGACAAAGACATCTGAAAAAAGAGTAATCAAAAATTATAAAGGCACTGAACTCCATGCAAAGGGCTGGATCCAAGAAGCAGCACTACGTATGTTATATAATAACTTAGATCAAGAAGTAGCAGAAAGACCAGAAGATCTTGTTGTATACGGCGGGATTGGGAAAGCAGCTCGTAACTGGGAATCTTTTGATGCAATTGTGAAAACGCTTTTAGAGCTTGAAGATGATGAAACCATGCTAGTTCAATCAGGTAAGCCAGTCGTTGTTTGGAAATCTCACAAAGATGCACCACGCGTATTGCTTGCTAACTCAAACCTTGTACCTGCATGGGCAAACTGGGAGCACTTCCACGAGCTTGATAAAAAAGGCTTGATGATGTACGGTCAAATGACTGCTGGAAGCTGGATCTATATCGGAAGCCAGGGAATTGTTCAAGGAACTTACGAAACATTTGCAGAGCTTGCTCGTCAAGAGTTCGGCGGTTCATTAAAACATACTATCACTTTAACAGCTGGTCTAGGTGGTATGGGTGGGGCGCAGCCACTTGCAGTAACAATGAATGACGGCGTATGTATCGGCATCGATGTAGATGAGTGGAGAATTGATCGTCGTATTGAAACTAGATACTTAGATGTAAAAACAAATGACCTTGATGAAGCATTGAAATTAGCGTTTGAAGCAAAGAAAGAAGGAAAAGGGCTTTCAATCGGGCTTATTGGCAACGCAGCAGAAATTTTACCATTAATGATTGAAAAAGGCTTTAACCCAGATGTATTAACAGACCAAACTTCTGCACACGATCCACTTAACGGATATGTACCAGTTGGCTATTCTTTAGAAGAAGCTGATAAATTAAGAAAAGAAGATCCAACATTATATGTGAAGCTTTCAAAACAAAGCATGGCAACACATGTAAAAGCAATGTTAGAAATGCAACAAAAAGGCGCTGTTACATTTGACTACGGTAACAACATCCGTCAAGTGGCAAAAGACGAAGGCGTTGAAAATGCATTCGATTTCCCTGGATTCGTTCCAGCGTACATCCGTCCATTGTTCTGTGAAGGTAAAGGACCTTTCCGCTGGGCAGCATTATCTGGAGATCCAGAAGATATCCGTAAAATTGACGAAGCATTACTTCGTGTATACAAAGATGATGAGCACCTTTGCAAATGGGTTAAGATGGCACAAGAAAGAATTGCTTTCCAAGGACTTCCTGCACGTATTTGCTGGTTAGGTTATGGTGAAAGAGCACGCTTTGGTAAAATCATTAACGACATGGTTGCATCAGGTGAAGTTTCAGCTCCAATCGTTATCGGTCGTGACCACTTAGATGCTGGTTCCGTTGCATCTCCAAACCGTGAAACTGAAAGCATGATGGACGGTTCTGATGCGGTATCTGACTGGCCAATCCTTAATGCCATGATCAACGCAGTTGGCGGCGCAAGCTGGATTTCCTTACACCATGGCGGCGGCGTAGGTATGGGATATTCACAACACTCTGGTATGGTTATCGTTGCTGACGGTACAAAAGAAGCAGAAGCACGCTTAGAGCGCGTATTAACAACGGACCCTGGTATGGGTGTAGTTCGTCACGCTGATGCAGGTTATGAAATTGCAATCAAAACTGCAAAAGAAAAAGGCATCAAAATGCCAATGTTAAAGCAAGACTAAGACCTGACCGAAAGGAATTGAAAACGAATGAGTAAAGCACTTTTTATCAGAAATGCTTCTCAGCTCGTTACCTTACAGGGGAGCTCAAAGGCTCCCCTTGTTAAGGATGCGATGTCTGAGCTTAAAATTATTGAAAACGGCAGCGTTTGGATTGAAGATGGTGTTATTCAAGCAGTTGGTACAGATTCAGAACTAAAAGCTAAGTATGCATCACGTTTGGCTGATGCAGAAGTTGTTGATGCGACCGGCAAGCTTGTAACACCTGGTTTAGTTGATCCGCATACACATGTTGTGTTTGCCGGAAGCCGTGAAAACGAGTTTAATATGCGTCTTCAAGGGGCTAGCTATATGGACATCATGAATGCCGGAGGCGGGATTCATGCGACAACACGCGCAACGCAGGCAGCTAGCCATGAACAGCTTTTTGCAGAGAGCTATGAACGTTTGAATCAGTTTTTGCGTCACGGCGTTACAACAGTCGAGGCAAAAAGCGGCTACGGTATGGAGTGGGCAACTGAATTAAAACAGCTTGAAGTAGCGAAAGAATTGAACGAAAAGCATGTAATCGATCTTGTTTCTACATTTATGGGTGCACATGCTGTGCCGAAAGAATATAAGGAAAATCCGGAAGAATTCATTGATTTATTGATCAACGAAATGATTCCAAAAGTGGCGGAGCTTGGGCTTGCGGAATTTAATGATGTTTTCTGTGAGTTTGGGGTATTCACACCTGAGCAATCACGGAGAATTCTTGAAGCAGGAAAGAAACACGGATTATTGGCAAAAATTCACGCTGATGAAATTGAGCCATATGAAGGTGCAGAACTTGCCGCAGAAGTTGGAGCCGTTTCAGCTGACCATTTATTAAAGGCTTCTGAAAAAGGTATGAAGGCAATGGCTGAAAAAGGCGTTGTCGGTGTATTGCTTCCAGGAACTGCTTACTTTTTAATGGCTGAGTCTGCAAATGGCCGTAAAATGATTGATTTAGGTGTGCCGGTTGCATTATCAACCGACTGTAATCCAGGTTCATCGCCAACAGTTTCACTTCCATTCATTATGAGTTTAGGTTGCTTGAAAATGGGGATGACTCCTGCTGAAGTTCTTGCCGCAACGACGATTAATGCAGCACATGCGGTTAATCGCGCGAGCGAAATCGGTAGCTTGGAAGTCGGCAAAAAAGGCGATGTAACGATTTTTAATGTTCCAAACTATATGAAGCTTCAATACTCCTATGGTGTAAACCACGTAGATACTGTTGTGAAAAATGGTGCAGTGGTTGTCAAGGGAGGTCAGTTGCATGAAAAGCTTCTTGTATCCAAAAATTAACCCACATAGTTTTACATGGGTAAAACCAGAGGGACGTGCTCCCGAGAAGGTTCATGAGTGGATTCAGCCGTTGACTTCGGAGGCAGATCCTGAAAAGTGTAAGTCCGCTGAAGTGGTAGTGGTCGGTGTGCCATTGTCACGTTCTTCAATCAGCGCTTCGGGGGCATCTGAATTCCCAGATGCTTTCCGCCGTGCGTGGAAGGGCTTTACAACATATAATCTTGATGAAGATATTGATTTAGCGGAAATAACAGCACTGGACGTTGGGGACGTCCCAATGCACGTCACCGATATTCGCCGTTGCCATGATAATATCATTGAGGCTTCAGAAGCAATTCATACGCATTTTGATCATTCAAAGGTATGTTCGATTGGCGGGGATCATTCGATTACGGCGATGATGGTGAAAGGACTGCAAAAGGCTAAACCGGGAGAACGGATTGGGATCTTGCAATTTGATACCCATTTTGATTTACGGGATATGAGTGATAACGGGCCATCGAACGGAACACCTATGCGTAATTTGATTGAGAGCGGTGTTGTGAACGGATCGGATATGTACAACATCGGATTGCACGGATTTTTTAATACAAAAGATTTAAAAGAGTACGCTGATGCTCATGGCGTGAACTATATCACCCTTCGCAATGCACGGAAAAAGGGCTTTGAAGCAACAGTTTTAGCATGCTTAGAGGAGCTTGCGGCGAAGGTGGATACAATTTACTTAACAGTTGACATGGATTGCTTGGATGTGGCGTATGCACCAGGGGTACCGGCATCGACACCAGGCGGGCTGACTTCAGCAGAATTACTTGAAGGTGTTCTGGCAGCAGGGAAACATCCTAAAGTTAAGGCTATGGACATCGTCTGCCTTGACCCATTAAAAGATTCTTCCGTCCAGCAAACTGTAAAAATGGGCACACACGTATTCCTCACCTTTGTTAGTGGAGTTATGCTTCGCTAATTCATTAAAGTGCCTGACACCGTCGAAAGACAACTTGTAAAAAATGTCCACCTAGGGTGGACATTTTTTCGTTTATATTGTTTTATTTGACTGGTTGAGAACGACTGGTTTGACAGCCTGTGAAGGCATGTTGGCGATAAAGACGCCGAGTAAGACTAGGATTCCTCCGAAAATTTGCGCTGGGAGAATCCGGTCACCAAGAATAAAATGGGAGGCGATAATCGCGACAAACGGCTGGATATTCATGAACATCGAGGCCGTTCCAGCACCTACCTTTGCTACACCGCCATTCCACCAAAATCCCGCTATACCTTGGGCAATCACTCCCGCACAAATTAATAAAATCCACATAATAGGTGAATGACTGATCACAGATCCGCTGACAAGGTTTTCCACACCTGCGGCCGGTATCATAAGGACACTACCAAGCACAGTGGCATAAACCGTAATGATATAAGAATTTAAGGTTTTAGATAACCGTCGGATATATAAGAGACTAATAGACAAACAAAGCATGGCAACAAAAATATTTAAATCTCCAAATGAAATCCCCAGCGAGCCGCCTGCACCACCAATAATCGAAAATACACCGATTAAACTGATCAATGCCCCTAATGATTTTTTTAACGTCAACCTCACTTTAAAAATAATTCGCTCCAACAGAATGGTAGCAATTGGCGCCAACGCAATGATTAACGAGGCATTAGCCGGTGTTGTGTGATGGAGTCCTGTGAAATAAAAGGTTTGGTTTAAAAGTGTTCCAAAGATTCCGACGCCTAAGAGGGACTTCCACTCGGATCCAGTCGGTTTTCTTATTCCCTTATGAATGAGCGCAACAATGATTAAAAATAGAGAAGTAAAACAAATCCGAACTGTTGATAAAAAAACAGGTGAGAAACCTTTTAACAAGTAAGCACTTACCGGATAGTTACAGCCCCATAAAATGGACACAAGAAACAAACTGATTAATGCTTTAGATTTAAGCATCGACATGATGGTGAACACATACCTTTCCACTGTAGTTGGATTTTAAACTGTTATCCATTATAGCATGGTATTTCGGGAAGCTAAATAAGATTTTTAGAAACTTTTCTTCCAATAGGAAACGGGCATATCTTTATTTTTCACATAAAAATGTTAGTAGAAGAAATGTTTTAAATCAAATGTACGCTAATTTGGAGTTGAAAAATATGAGTAAACGAAAGGATTTTTTGAATAAAGAAGGATTGGTTTTTCCAGGAAAGACTTATGCGGAGGAACTGCTAATCCCAGTCTTTAATGATCAAAGAGATTATTTATTTGAAGCAATGTTTGATATTCACCGTGCCCATATTATCATGTTGAAGGAACAGCAAATCATCAGTGGTGAGGACGCCATAACGATGTTAGAGGGAACAAATAAAGTCGCCAAAACGGATGCATCTCAATTAACCTTTCAGCCTCAATATGAAGATTTATTTTTCATGATGGAGGCGAAAATATCTGAGGAAATCGGCCCCGAACTGGCTGGAAAAATCCACCTTGGCCGGAGCCGGAATGATATGGGAGTGGCTATGTATCGCTTGGTACTAAGGGAGCATTTCTTAAAGTTGTTCAACTCCTGCTATGACTTAAGTGAGATTCTTTTGGAAAAGGCCGAAGAGCATATGGAAACCTATATAACGGGTTATACCCACACACAGCCGGCACAACCGACTACGCTAGGTCACTATTTTCTTGCTATTTATGATGTACTGCAACGGGATATCAAGCGCTTTTGGTCTGCCTATGAAACGGTCAACCAATCTCCGCTTGGGGCAGCGGCGATGACAACCACTGGGTTTCCAATCAGCAGGGTCCGGACCTGTGAGCTGCTGGGGTTTGATCGGCTCGTAGAAAATTCATATGATTCGATTGCAGGTGCGGATTATCTGCTGGAAACAGCGTCGGCATTGATGACTTGCATGGTGAATACAGGACGGTGGATCCAGGATTTTCTCCTACAGGTAACGAGAGAGTATGGAACGTATACGGTTGCTGACCCTTATGTGCAGGTCAGCAGTATCATGCCGCAAAAGAGAAATCCGGTTTCGATTGAGCATTCACGGTCCCTTGCGAGCAGTGCTTTTAGCGAGGCGCAGGCGGTCATGAATATGATTCACAATACACCATTCGGGGATATCGTTGATACCGAGGACGATTTACAGCCGCATCTTTACCGGTCATTTAACCAGGCAAATCGTGTTATGAAGCTGATGTATGCTGTTATTGCTACTCTTCAGGTAAATAAAGATCGTACCAGGGATATGGCGCAAAAATCATGCATTACCATTACGGAATTGGCTGATACCCTTGCAAGAGACTACGGGGTTGGTTTTCGGCAGGCGCATGAAATTGCCAGCAGTATTTCGAAAAAAACAACCGAGGAGCAGAAAGAATTGTCGGATTGGGATATAGAAGAGGTAAATGCGATGATTCAAAAATACGTAGAGGTGAAGGTTACCGAGAAAGTGTGGAATAATATTATTTCTCCAGTTTATTTTGTAAAAATCAGAAGCGTTAGCGGGGGGCCTAGTCCAAACGAAGTGAAGAGAATGATAGAACATAGAAAAGACCGCTTAAAGGATGCGACGGAAAAATTCAGCAATATTGTCCGTAAAATGGACGGAAAAAGGAAGCGCCTGCGGGAATATTTCTTCTGAGATCTGAGAAAAATAGTTTGTTACTATATTAGAAAAATAACCTCCTGGAAAATAATAAATGATTTATACTACGATTTAAGTGGCAGCTTCATGCTGAGCCTTTCTTAAAAGGAAAAACCTTGATTTCTCAAGGTTTAGTTATGAAATCATTTCTTTTTTGAAATCTTATCCGACTGTAGGATGTATTCAATTAACATTTTATTGTCTTCTTTATACTCAATTAATTGGGCTTTTAATTCTGCTAATTCATTGGAAAGTTTTTCAAGTTGTGAAGTGATTACACTAAGTTCGGTTTTATCTAGGCTTGAAGCTGAATCATCTTGCTTCGATTTACTCGTATCATTGACTGAATTAGCAACTGCATCATTTGTAAACAAACTGCTAGCTACCTTCATTAGCGAATTCATTGTATTTGGATTTTGCATTAAGCTCCCAGCCAAATTTATTAAGGCATCATTGTTACTGTTCGGTTGTAAAGTATTATTAAATAAGCCCCCTAGATCAAGATTGTCTCCCAATATAGATTTGTTTTTTTTGTTTTGATTTTCACTCATTATTTTGTCACCCTTTTCTAAATAGTACTTACAAGGTTTGAAGTGAATCCTGAAAGTATTTATCAATTAAAAGAAAATAAAGTACTTGGAATCCTCTTATTTCTAACATTAAAAGGAACTTAGAAGATTATTTAAAGTAATCTTCTAAGTTCTCATGCATATACCTTAAAACTATCGTGAGTAACCGGTGAGAATTCGATTAGCATTGTGCAGCAATTGCATTAAATGCACCTGCAAATGAACTTGTGTCAACTCCTAAAATTCCACCGACGAATAGTGCAAGAGCTAATAAAATGATTACAAGTAGTACTCCTAAGCAAACAAGAAGATTGGAAAGTGGTGATGTCATTAATGATTCCCCCTTTCTCGAAATGAAGGTATTGTAAGCGGCCCTTACGAAAATATACTCTGCTAAAATGATGGACAAGCATGGACGAACGTCACAATTTTAGAAAAATAGGTTGTCCATTTATTAAAAATAGTCAGTAGCCAGGGAGTTGGTGAAAAATAAGTAGGGAATGGCCACCTAAAGCTGGCCATTCCTGTGTTATGAGATTAATTTTGTAATGTTAATAAAAATAGTGACCGATAAACAGGCCGTGTAATCTGTCTCATAAGATAAGCGGATTCCTCAGGATCCGGCTTTCTTTTTGTGTTTAAAAATTTAATAATTGTGCTGGCATTTCGAATTCCGACACCATGGCCATAATACTTGTCATCACCAAAATAAATCACGTTTTCAGCACGCCAGTGGGGCTGCTTTGGATCGAAATCCGGATTATTGAAGTGGAGAACATCACCAGGGATAAAGTCATCTCCGTCCTTTGGAAAGACGGGGAGGTCTTCATCAAATTGCCAATCGAATAAATATAACCTTTTAAAATAAAGATTAAATAACTCCGGTCCAATCGTATAGAGGGTGGCAATATAGAGTACGATTGCGATCGCAGTTGAGCACTCAAATGCATAAAGTTTCCCATTTTTTAAAATATCAAGGATTGCAGTGGAAGGGGCTGTGCCGCCCCTTAACAAGAACCCTCCGTTTGGCAATCGCTGCCAATACTTTTTATTTGGAAAAGCATAGGTGAAAGTGGTAAACTTTACGCCACTTTTATTAAGCTGTGTCGCTGCTTTCATGGTATTTTCTCTAAACTGCAGCTCAAATTTCAATTCATCCATTGATTGATACTCGTAGGTCACCCCTAGTGCAGCCATTTGTTTCACAATGTTCTTTTGTTCCTTATCCGTAATCAACTTGTTAAGTGCCTCAGACTTAACAATCTGCCCATTTATCATTATCATAAAACAACCACCTCCTCACACATCAATCCCTTCCTAAAACATATGAAACTAAATTGGGATTCGTGCATATATGTGAATGAATTAACAAGGTGCCTGTCACCCAAGAAAGACAAATCGCGAAAAATGTCCACCTGATGTGGACATTTTCTAGGACCTGCCTCTATGAATATTTTTGTCCTTATGGAGTGGACAAAATTGATGATTTATCCACGGGTGGTGTCTGTCACCGAAAATGGTCACCGTAAATGACGCCTTCATTGTCATCCTCATTTTATAATGTACTCATTTTTGAGAGTTTTGATGGCTTGTTTAGCGCGGTTCTTATAAGAGTGTGGGGAGACAGTTTTAAGGGCGTTTTCGCTGATGGCCTTACATTCTTCCGGGTGTTTTAAATAGTGTCGGACTAATTCAAGTGTTTGTTCTGGACTTGAAGATACAATCAGGTCTTCTCCCGGGGTAAATAATTCTCTGACACCATCGGTATCCGAGGTGAGAAAAAATCCTCCGGATGCCAAAATTTCATAAGTTCTTTGCGTTACCTGTGATTTATAGTTTTGTGGCCCAATAATAATTTGGGCAGAATTATACACCTTATAAGCGTCCTTATATGGTAAATATCCATGAATCCAATCCTTTGGAATACTTACCCCAAGAATATCACCCATTTTATCCCAATCCTTCCCCCAGAAGTCAATCCGAATATTTTCTTCCAATAACGGTTTGATGAGGGTTGTAAGTGATTGGTTTCGAAAGTGTTGAGGGGATTGTTTCAATACTTCAGGGTAAGCATTTGCGACAACAGCAATCGAATATTTAGTATCATATTTGGAATTAGGATAATGGATGCTAGGTTCGTAGCCAAAATCTAAATGCCCAGCGCGAATTCCTAGTTTTCTATAAAAGTTTACTAGTGGCTCACTTAGTGTAAACACAAAGTCCGGTTTCATTCGTAAAATAAGAGGTAAGGAAAAATCCAGTGTAAAATGGGGATCCTCCACCGCCCAGTAAATATGGGGGATACCGGAAGCCTTTATTTGTTTCGCGATCAAATCCTGCTTCCAAACATTATCATTTTCCTCTCCCCATCCTTCAGAAAAAATAAGATCCGGTTTAAAGCGTGAGATTAATTTAGGAATGGTATTCTCACTTATTTTTCCAGAAACCAATACTTTATGCCCCGCTTCTTTAAAACCATTTGCCAACCCATACATTAATAATTCATTACTATCTATAAATAGAATTCTCAAGTCCGTTACACCGCCTTATTTTTCTATCATTATATGTATCTTGGACAAACAGGGGACGGCATTAGTGGAAAGTTTTAAGGAATGGGTGAAATCCACCAAACAAATTCTAACAGTTAACATATAGTAATCATGACGAAGGTGGAAACGATGCGGTTCAACCTTCCATTTTCATCAACTCTAAAAAGAGGAGGGAAATATAATCGAACAAACAAATAAAAAACGATATGTCGCATTAACATTTGATGATGGGCCATCGGAATACACTCCTCATATACTACGAATCCTAAAATATTACGGAGTAAAAGCAACCTTTTTTATTATTGGAAAGAATGTTACACAAGGTCAGCAGAAAATCCTAAAACAATTGATCTCGAATGGAAATGTCCTGGGTAACCATACTTGGAACCACCCGAATATTACGAAACTAAGCCATGAGAAGTTAACCAAAGAAATTGAAAGCACAAATCAAGTAATTAAAAAAATCACGAAGCAGGAAGTACAAATCTTCCGGCCTCCTTATGGCGAGATCACTGAAGAGAATGAAGGAACCGTCTTGGAATTAGGACTAATTCCCGTTCTTTGGGATTTAGATACATTGGATTGGAATCTTTCCATAAAGGAGCCAATTGAGGAGCGTGTATCAAGGCAAATTCAGCGGGATCATATTATACTGATGCACGATGGGGGTGGTCGAAGAGAAAAGACAGTCGAAGCACTGCCGAAAATCATCGAATATCTCAAAAAACAAAATTACGAATTTTTGACCATACCAGAATATTTTAGAGAGGTTTTTCATTTAGAACTTGGTTCTCCCTAAAAGTATTAAATATCCTTTTACAAAAAAATGGCTAAGAGTGTCACCTCCAGCCATTTTTCCTTTTAACTCTCCTGAATTTTCCAATTAGGAAAAAGCAAGATAAATGATATACACAAGAATTACTGTAATTGCGATGATGTAGGTTAAAAAAACAGGATTAAGCAATATAGGATGTCTTTGAATATTTTCGTGTATTTCTTCATCAAATTCACTATTACTAGCGCTGAAAGCTTTACCCCTTTTAAAGGTATAAATTAACCCAACAACCATGATTATTGCTATAATCGCTAAAATATATATCAAAAGAATCCCACCTTTCATCTTATTTTTTGAATAAAGGTTTTTTTTATTCCATTAAAAAAAATTTATGAGGGCATTCGGTATCTTAACAAGACGGGATGGAAGGAGGGTTTGAAGGGTAATTTATATAAAAAGTACACTGATTTCAACGTGTACTTCGCATTGTTTAAAAATAAAATAGTTTATTTTTTTATAAAATTTTTCAAAATGGTTTCATTTTTTAAAATTAAATCGTGCTCCGGATTGAAAGTTTTTGCCATTTCAATATGCTCTAAAGCCTTTTGATAATCTCCTAAGTGGGAATAGCAAACGCTAAGTTGAAGATGGGGAATCCAGGAAGAGCAGGCATGATTGGTAATTCCGCCCGTATCTATGGCTGGTAATTGAGTAGCGAATTGAAACCAATGGACTGCTATTTCAGGGCGACTGAGTTGTAAAAAGAAAAATCCTAACCGACAGCAGGATTCGGCCCGTGGGGGGCCAAATTTTAATTCGTATAAAGCACTATGAATGGCGTTGTCCATTTTCCCTAATGCGGCATAGCATTCAGCAATCCGGCCATGTGCTTGAATAACATCCTCAATCCAGCATTTTCCCGATTGTAAAAATTTTTGATAATTTTGAATGGCTCTTTCGTACTGTTGATGATCATAGAGTTCATTCGCAAAATAGTACAAGTCTCTTGGAGAAAAGAGTGCACCATTTTTTTGCCGCTGTTCGTAAATTCTCAGGTTTCGATCACTGTTGCTATGTTCCCTTTTATGCGTGATAGCGATCTCGCTGTGAAGCATATTTCCGTGGACTTCAAGATATTCATGAACAGCACCCTGCCATTTAAATTGGTTTTCCCTTTTCACCATCCTGACCTGCCTTAGACTCACAAGAACATTGCCTGATTCGTCAAAGCCGGCAAGACATTTCATGGTAACAGCATCAATGGTGGGTGATATGGATTTTTTTAATTGCTCGAGTTTTTCTGAGTCTGCCTTACTTAGAACATCGTCGGCATCAAGGGTAAAAATATAATCCATGTGAGCGTGAGAAAAAGCATGATTGCGTGCTGCAGAAAAATCATCAATCCACTGAAAATGATAGATTTTTGCCCCAAACTTTTTGGCAATCTCTATCGTCTGGTCATTTGAACCTGTATCGACAAGTATAATCTCATCGACAATATTTTTAACAGAATTCAAACAGCGGCTAAGTGTTTTTTCTTCATTTTTGACAATCATACATAAGCTTATAGAAACCATATGGTCACCTCCAAAAATCTACCTGCATCTTGTAAAAAGAATGCAGGCAGATTCATCCTAGTTTTCTGGATCAATATACTTGTTATATAAGGACCTTACCCATTGAATGGAATCCACTGATCCGTTCGCATCAGCTGGTGCTGTCCCTCCAGTAGTGCCAGTAGTACCAGTAGTGCCTGTTGTACCAGTAATTCCTGTAAGCCCAGTCATACCTGTAATACCAGTTAACCCAGTAAGCCCAGTAAGTCCAGTTAACCCAGTTAGACCAGTTAACCCAGTTAGTCCAGTTAATCCAGTTAGACCAGTTAATCCAGTTAGTCCAGTTAGACCAGTTAATCCAGTTAGTCCTGTAACACCAGTTAAACCGCCAGGACCTTGCATACCTCCTAATTTATTAGGTGGAAGAGGTTTTGGATGCTTGCGGTTTCGATGTTTCGGACCACGTTTTGGTGGCTTTGGTGGCAAATTCGTCACCTCCAAGAAGTTGATTAATATAAACTATTAAATTATCAGACAAGTTGTTCTAGGTAAAATATCATTAAGAATAAATTTTTGTTTAATTTTCCTCGTAACAGCTTGCCTCCTAAATCCATGATATTAAACTCCACATTGATTGGTGTTGGATTTTACCTGATTCCGACAAAATATGCGATTGTCATAAGAGGACAAAAGATAAGGTGACAGGCACCGTTCGTGGACAAATAGGTGATTTTGTACGTGTGGGGTGGACAATGGCTGGTGTATTTATATCTATTATTTAAAAACTGATATAATCTTAAAAAAGGGGAGAAAAGTTAAATGAACAAACAAGTCATCGTCTATACAACCAATGATTGTATTGAATGCACTATGGTTAAACAGGTTCTGACTCAAGAAGGAATTCCTTTTGAAACTAGGGATATCTCAACCAATGCAAAATTCCAAGAAGAAGTGGAGAAATATGGCTTTCTTGGTGTTCCAGTAACTGTCGTTGGAAATCGGGCAGTTAAAGGCTTCACTAATGATTTGAAGGAATTAATTGAGATTGCAAAAGGGATGTAAAAAGCGCCGGCAGGGCGCTTTTTTTATAAAAAAATAAAGCCTTGCAGCGGCACTATTTTTATCAGAATAAATTCGCAAATAAACATTCATTTTTAAAAATTCTTTACAAAAAGTGATCCAAATCAGAATGCTCTCCGTTAGCTTTTTGAAAACACACAAAAGGGGGAGATGATTTCATCAAAAATCTATTTCAGAAAAGGTTTACGCACAGGACAGCACGAATATATTTTTATAGTGGTTTTTATTTTGAAATGGGAGGTTGGTAGGAATGGTTTTGAATCCGAAAATGAAGTATTTTATCGAAAACTTATTACCAAAATACCCTGAGGGATATACGCCGACACTTGAAGATATCCGTGCCCGCGTCAGTACAGTTCCGCCTGGAAGTGTTGAAGAGGTTCATGATGTCTACGACCGCACCATACCTGGGCCCGAAAATGACATTCCGATTCGAATTTACACACCGGAAGGAGATGGACCATTTCCGATTGTTGTTTATTTCCATGGTGGAGGCTTTGTGTACGGTGGCTTGGAAAGTCATGATGCCGTTTGCCGCAGCATTGTGAAAACATCGCAGCATCTTCTTGTTTCGGTTGATTACCGCTTAGCTCCGGAAAACCCATTCCCGGCCGCACCAAATGATTGCTTCACTGCAGCCAAATGGGTATATCAAAACGCTGTCGAATTGAATGGCGACCCCACTAAACTATCAGTAGCAGGCGACAGTGCTGGAGGAAATTTAGCAACGGTCGTTGCCCTGATGGCAAAAGAACAAGATGGTCTAGAAATTACAAAACAAGTGTTGCTTTATCCTGTCGTCGACCATTACCAGCCTGAAAAATACGCCTCCTACATAGAAAACGGCAGCGGTTATTTTTTAACCACCGATGCAATGGCCTTATTCAGCAAGCTTTATGTTCAATCAGAGGAATACGCGGAGGATTACCATGCTGCACCGATTACAGCCCCGGATCTGAGCGGTTTGCCGCCTGCGTTCATTATTACCGCCGAGTTTGATCCGCTTAGGGATGAAGGGGAGATGTACGGGGCAAAGCTCCGAGAAACTGGGGTATCGGCAATGGTCCGAAGGGAAAAAGGACTTGTCCATGGCTTTTTTAATCTCTTCAGCCTAATCGATTCGAAGGAAGACATCTCAGACACCTATGAAGCGATTGGAGAATTTTTAAATAAATAATGGGTTAAAAATCGTCCTTTACGATCAGGGCGATTTTTTTACTTCTTTTTCCACCAACAAACGATAAAATAATCATGCATTACCTAGTTTTAGGCAAGAGCACTTAGTTAGGGGTACAATCATGAAGCAAACTTTTACTTTAACGGAAAAAACAAAGCAAATTATTATTCTATTGGTTCCAATCTTAATTACTCAGCTTGGAATGTTTTCCATGGTGTTCTTTAATACGATTATGTCTGGAAAATATAGTCCGTCCGATCTTGCCGGGGTAGCCATTGGTTCCTCGATATGGAATCCAATTTTTACAGGGTTAAGCAGTATCCTGCTTGCTGTCTCGCCGATTGCAGCTCAAAGATATGGTGAAAGGAAAAATAAAGAGGTAGCCTCGAGTGTGAAACACGGTATTTATCTATCCCTAATAATAGGTGTGCTAGTCCTAATTCTTGGTTCCATTTTTTTAGATATCATTCTCGATCAAATGAATTTGCAGCAGAGTGTTCGGAAACCCGCCTTTGAGTATTTGGTGGGATTAAGTTATGGAATTATTCCTCTTTTTCTTTTTAATGTATTACGGTCGTTTATTTATGCATTAGGGAAAACACGTGTTGTAATGGTGATTCTACTAATATCTCTACCTGTCAATTTCTTTTTAAATTATGTGCTGATTTTTGGGTATTGGGGATTCCCAGAGCTTGGGGGAGGTGGGGCCGGTTATGCAACCTCGATTACGTATTGGTTTATTGCTGCAATGACGGTGTTTATTGTTAAAATGCAGGAGCCATTTTCAACTTATCAAGTGTTTAACCATTTAAAAGAATTCTCTTGGTCTGAATGCAGGGAGATTTTAAAAATCGGCGTTCCGATGGGGCTGTCTACCTTTTTTGAGACGAGTATGTTTGCGGTCGTAACGATTCTGTTAAGTAAGTTCAGCGTTACTACGATCGCTGCCTACCAATCTGCGTTAAACATTGTCTCGTTCCTTTATATGATTCCAATCAGTATTTCTATGGCGCAAACCGTATTAGTAGGTTTCGAGGTTGGCTCGGGCCGCAATAAAGATGCGAAGGACTACAGTTGGTTAGGAGTTTTTTTAGCTGTCTTAATGGCACTGGTTACAGGGCTATTGGTTGTAACTTTCCGCTATGATGTTGCTGGATTTTATTCGAATGAACGGGCTGTCATTAATTTAACCGCTCATTTTCTTGTTTATGCCTTATTTTTCCAAATGAGTGATGCCATACAGGCAACGGCACAGGCAGCGCTAAGAGGCTACAAAGATGTGAATCTTGCATTTATTATGACCTTAATTGCTTACTGGCTCATTTGTCTTCCGGTCGGGTATGGATTGGCGAATTTTACTGGGATGGGAGCGGCTGGTTATTGGATTGGCTTAACAGTAGGGCTTCTTTCGGCGGGAATTGCGTTATCACTTCGTTTGATTTATATCCAAAGGCACAAATTTGCGAGTGTCCCGGTTCGTGAAAAGTTAGTATAAAACAAAAAAGCGGTGAAATTGGTTCACCGCTTTTTACTATGCAGCTTCCTTCTGTTCGATTGGTCTCTGTCTTTGCTGTTGAATCAAGAAACAAAACACACCGAACAGAACAAGAGCCCCGCCAAAAATCTGCCAGCCAGCAAGAGTTTCTCCTAAAAATAACATGGATAAGGCAGTGGCTCCGACAGGCTCTCCTAAGATGCTCATTGAAATGGTGGTTGCATTGACATAGTTTAATAGCCAGTTGAAAATTACATTAGCTAGATTTGGTATAACAGCTAGTAAAACAAAGATTCCCCATTCACGTGCACCGTAGCCGCCAAGCGGGATTCCCGATACAAGGTTGTAAAATGCTAAAAAAATCGCGGCGATCCCAAAAACTGAAAAGCTATAAATCCAGTGGGAGACCTTTTTAACGACTCTTTGTCCGATTAAAAGGTACATAACAACCGCAATTACACTTAGAAATGAGAGGAAGTCACCGGTTATCGCTTTTTGACTTAAGGCGAAGTCTCCCCAGCCCACCATGATGGCTCCAATTACGGCGATTCCCATCATTAATATTCTTGAGAGGGTGGTTCTTTCTTTAAAAAGAAAAAAGCCGCCAATTAATGCAATAATCGGTTGTAATGCAAGGATAATCGTCGAACTGGCGACGGTAGTCAACTTTAAGGACCCAAACCAAAGCGCATAATGCAGGGCTAAAAATAAACCTGAAAAAATTAGAAAATACCATTCTGTTCTTGCTATTTTGCCAAAGTCGCCCCGCTTCCGCCAAGCAAACGGTGCAAGCAACAAACAAGCAAGACCCATCCGATACATGCTTAAAATCGTTGCGGGTGCATGGGACCATTTTACGAAAATAGCGGAAAACGAAATGGCGACAATGGAAAATACTAATGGAAAAACGATGGATCTAGAGTTGGACTGTTTCACTTTTATCCCCTTATCTATCTTATTTATTAGAAACTCGTTCATTAAGAAACAATTATAGAACGTTATACGTTATTCTTCAATAATATTTCAAGTAAAAAAGAGGAGGAAAGACCCTCCTTGTTATAAATTTTTCAAATGCTGGTTCCCATGAAAGACTTTTAAAATGTAATCAGCGTCGGGGATATTTAGTCTTTTGTAGCCAAGTAAAAATTCTTCATTATCATACGGAACTTCTTTAAAACAAACGTTTGTTGCACCACTTTCCGCTATTGTAAGAATCGCGTAGGGGGCATATGGCTTATGATTGCAGCCTAGCGCACCAGGATTTAGATAGAGTCGATTCTTTGTCTTAAAATGATGGATGACATGATGGTGTCCAAAACAAACGATAGCTGCTGTCGAGTTTTGATAAAATTCATCCAGTTTTTTATCGGTGGGTTCCTTATCAACCGATAAAAATTTCTTTTGTTCTTGTAGATGATAGTGAACAAAAAGCATTTCTTTTTCATGGTAATTGGCTTTTAGAGTGGTTGGAATTTCTTTTAGGAAAGAGATATATTTTGGATCTAGTCGTGTTGCCAGCCATTGATGATGCTTTTTTTCAGCCCCTCTGCTATAAACTTCTCTTCCTGCGATGATATCGAGTATGGCTTCATCGTGATTCCCCTTGACAAAGGAAATATCGCTTCTTGAGACAAGCAGCTCCAGAACCTCATTGGTTTCATAACCAATACCAACTAAATCCCCTAAACAGTAAATATGCTCAATTTGAGGATCGCAGTCAATATCATCCAGCACCGCCTTTAAAGCAGACTGGTTCCCGTGTATATCCGTGATAATAGCAATTTTCTTATCCATAATCATACACTCCAACTTTTAAAGATAAACCTATTCTAACCCAAAATGGTGACAGGCACCATCGGTGGACAAAACAGTGAAAATGTTCGTGTGGGATGGACACTAAATTGAGGATTCCCAAATTTCTTCGAGGGATGGGGGAAATACCCTAATGCAAAGTCGTCGATTATTTAGCACAAAACTGAGGTTGATAAAGGGATTGTCGGGATTAATCGGGGTAATGGAAGGGGGATAGGGCAAAAGAAAAAAGAGCTTCAAAGTCATTCCAAGCTCTTTTTTCTGTCTATTTAGATAGGTAATTTTAAACGTTAATTACTCTCATGATGGTGTTCATGTTCATCATCGTGTTCCAATTGCGCTTCCATTGGATTAAAGCCAAATGGACCCCGTGGAATCATTTCCACTCGATAAATGGCAACAATTGCCTCAATTCGAATGGTCAAATCCGTCGGAACCCCTCTACCCCTGCTATGCAAGATTACCACATCAGAACCTACAGTTTTTAAGCGGCCATTAAAACTCCCTTGAAGAGTAACAACCTCAACCTCTCTCTTTAATAGTTCATGGGCAATTTGATGAAAATTTAAATCAGTCATATCATCAACCTCCTCCTTTCCCCTCTACAGTAAATGCAGATACACAAAAAATGTGTATGAGTAAAGTGGTTAGTGGATTCTATTGATTTCGACAATATTCGGGCGGTGACAGGCACCGCCCGAAAATTCTTGTTTTTCAATCGAATGTTGCACAAAAACTAAAAAGGTTGAAATGTTAATGGGGAATGATGTAAAAATGAATTAATGGATATTGGTTGATGGATAAATATTATGGGGGGGAATTATGAGTCCAGTTAGAAAAAATACGGTACGGTTATTGGTAGAGGTTTTTGGGGTTGCTTTAAAACTTGGGTTGACTTCGTTTGGTGGTCCGATTGCTCATTTGGGTTATTTTCATGAGGAATATGTTCGAAAGAGAAAATGGCTGGATGAACGCAGTTACGTTGATCTTGTGGCGCTTTGCCAGTTCCTCCCCGGTCCTGCAAGCAGTCAGGTAGGGATTGGGATTGGGATGATGAGAGGGGGGATTTTAGGAGGATTTGCCGCTTTTCTCGGTTTTACCCTTCCATCAGTTATTGTACTTATAATTTTTGCTTTTCTCCTAAATGGATTAAATGTTAATGAAGCTGGATGGGTACATGGCTTGAAAATTGTTGCAGTTGTCGTAGTCGCTCAAGCAATCATCGGCATGGCGAGGACACTTACACCAGACCTTAAGCGAAAAGCATTAGCTTTAGGAGCTTTAATTGTTAGCTTGCTTATTCCGGCAACCTTTACACAGGTTGGAATTATTATCATTTCCGCAATAATCGGGTTCCTATTTTTCAAACATTCAGACAAACAAGTGGACATAGCCATTCCTGTGCCCGTTTCCCGAACGCTGGCCTTAGTATGCCTAACATTTTTTTTCGGATTATTATTCCTTTTACCCATACTTCGAGATGTCACAGCATCTCATACAATAGCACTTTTTGATAGCTTTTACCGTTCAGGAGCGCTGGTTTTTGGCGGAGGACATGTGGTCCTGCCTTTATTAGAAAAAGAATTTGTTCCACAGGGCTGGATTTCGAAGGAAAGCTTTCTAGCCGGTTACGGTGCAGCACAGGCAGTGCCTGGACCGCTTTTCACGTTCGCTGCCTATTTAGGTGCAGTCATGAATGGCTGGAAGGGGGCACTCTTAGCGACAGGGGCCATCTTTTTGCCAGCATTTTTATTAGTAATGGGGACGCTGCCGTTTTGGGATATACTTCGCCGAAACCCGAAATTGAAAGGGGCCATGCTAGCTGTAAATGGGGCGGTAGTGGGGATTCTAATTGCTGCCTTTTATACCCCAATTTGGACAAGTGCGATTCAATCGGCAAAAGACTTTGCACTCGGATCCATTTTATTCAGTCTCCTCATCATTATGAAATTGCCTCCGTGGGTGATTGTACTAGCGGGTATGACGGGAGGAATGATTTTTTCACTGTTTTAGTAGGGAAGACAGTTGGTTTCCGTTTAGGTAATCCATATTAATGTTATGTAAACTAAATTAAAATAAATCAGGGCGCACCGAAGGGTCGCCCTGTACTCTTTTCAAGAATCAAAAATGGTTTCCCCAATTAATAAAACTCGTAACAGTTCCTGTGGTAGCTCTCTTTTTTCCCATTCCTTCAACAACCTCTCTAACGCTTCAGGTCCAGTGTCATCTGCTAAACGATACGCTCCGTAATGCATCGGAATGAATCTTTTCGCGTTTAACTCCATAAAAGCTTTAACACTATCCTCGGGTGAGATATGAGAAACAGCCATAAACCATTCTGGTTCGTAAGCGCCAATCGGCATCAGTACCGTATCAATCTCAAATTTTCCGCCTATTTCCTTAAATCCTCGAAAGTAACCAGAATCCCCGACAAAATAATGCGATTCCTGTTCCTGTTGAAATATCCAGCCGCCCCAATGAGATGTATTGATATCGGAAAGAGTCCTTCGCGTCCAATGCTGGGCTGGAACAAAATGAAATGTCAGTCCCTGGTACTCAGTACTTTCCCACCATCTCATTTCCTTCACACGTTGAAAGCCCTTTTTGGAAAAAATTTCTCCTAATCCAATGGGAACGAAATAGTGCGGATTGCCCTTTAATTTTCTTAAAGTAGGAAAATCCAAATGATCATAATGGCCATGGGAAATGACGACGATATCAATATCCGGCATATCTTTTAAAGAGATACCAGGCTCCGTTAACCGCTTTTGAAAACCCATCCGTTTCGCCCAAACTGGATCTGTTAGGATATTCACTCCATTCATTTGGATTAAAAATGTTGAATGGCCAATCCAAGTGAAGGAGGTCTTACTGTGATTTTCCTTGAGTTCGTTTATTTTCTTAGTTGGGGATTGCTGGATTTGAACGGTTAGATCCTTTACTTTGCTTCGCCTTTCCTTCATCCACTTTCTCATATCGTTAAAGGACTTTTTGTTTTGCACATCATCCAAATTACTATATCTTTTTTTCATAAAATCCCCCGCAAAAAAACGCTTATTTTTCATCATTATAGCAAACATCTTTTAAACATTAGAATTTTTAAGGCTGTGTAATTTATCGTAATAATATTATGTAAACCAAACTTGTTTTTTAAAGGTGCCATAGTCTCTATGACACCAAATCTTACGAAGTACGGGCCGTTTTTCGCATGCTCATTTTAAAAAACAGGCGTAAAAGCGGTGGAACCGCAAAATAGATAAAAAACAACCGAAATAATTGGAATCCAGTAACCATTGATAAATCAGCCTGAACCTCATGGGCAAGGATTCCCATTTGATCCATCCCGCCAGGAGCTACGCTTAAAAAGCTAGTCGATGCTGTAATATGTTCCTGAAAAACGAGCAGTAGGCTTAGGCCCAACGAACCTAAAATCATTACCATCCCGCTTATTAATGCGAGGGTAATCACTCTGGCCTTATGCTGAAGTTTTTCCGGCTTTAACAATAAGCCGATGTAACCGCCAATCATAAATTGAGATAGGTCCAAAATCGATGCAGGCAGTGCAGGACCATGCAGGCCGGAAATATTGACAATTGCTGTTCCTAAAATTGGTCCCAGTAAAAAGGGAGTAGGGAACTTAAGTTTTTTGGCGAGAAATGCACAAATGACACAAAGGATTGCAAGCCAAACAATCGATGTATTGGCAGTTTGGACAGTATGAATCAATGCCCCAGTTGAGCTAGCAGATGTACTCCGAAAAAACGGTCCGAAAATTAGAAACGGCACAAAGAAGATAATCATCATGAGCCTAGCAACCTGCAGGAATGTGACCGTTGTAATGTCAATACCCTTTACTTCTTCGGCAAAGATAATCATTTGTGACAGTCCGCCGGGAATACTTCCTGTCAAAACCGTTGGATAGTCAACACCAGTTAATTTTGAAACGACAAAAGCAATGCCGGCGCAAAATGCAACAAGTAAAACGGTCATTAGCAGCATGGTGGGCAATTGTTTCAAAATCTGAAGAAGCGTACTTTTAGTAAACGATAAACCGATGGAATAACCAACAATAATCAAACCAGCGTTGCGAACCCCACTAGGCCAATACAATTGAGTTTTTCCAAATCGAGCACCAATAAATATAGAAACCATCGGCCCGAGCAGCCAAGGAATTGGTGTATGGATAATAGAGAATAAGATGCCACCGATCATGGCTATTACTAGTGAAACGGAAAAACGAACCCTTTTGTAATTTTTATTCATATTCAAATAAAACCCTTCAATCTATTTTAAAAATCAGACAAGATAGTACCATGATATCATAGGAGCTTTGTTTCATATTTAAAAAAGCTCTAGCTCGGGAATATTCATGAGAAAGGCCTAGGTCGGCTTTGAAGAAAAATAGAAGTTTTATAAATACTGGAATTTTGTTAGAATAATAACAGCTTTTGAAAATTTTTTACACTAAAAAAGGTGTGTATGCATGAAGCAGTTTTACAATTTAATTACTCAAAAATTTTACTATCTATTTACCTCCATCATCATTTTCCTTATGATCATGGGATTATTCGTTGCGAACCCACAGTACCATCACTTTGGGGCGGGGATGATCCTACATATATGCCTTGTTGCAGTATTATCCATATGTTTACTTTTATATCCAAAACATGAAACACATCTTTTTCGAATCGTCATTATTTTGATATGTGCGGCATATTTTTACACGCTGTTCTTTTTATATAGTGAAACGTGGTCAACATTTATCTTTTTATGTTTCATTCCGGCAATCTCCATATTGTTTTTTGATTCAAAGCTTTTTTATTTTTCGTTAGTCTTAAACAGTATACTTATTTTCCTGCTTTTTGGCTTTTTTTCATTAAATAAGCAAACATCATTTTATACTTATATTAAAATGGATTTACTTGGAAATCTGATGAATTTTATTGCCAGTCAAGTAATGTTATTTTTTATTTTTTATTTAGCTTCTGCTCGGATTAAAAAACAGCAAATGTATTATGAACAAATCCAGCAGACAGAGCGCTTGAAGACAACGGGACAGTTAGCTGCTGCGGTTGCGCATGAAATAAGGAATCCACTTACGGTCGTGAAAGGGTTTTTGCAATTATTTGAAAAGGATGCATCTCTAAGTGAGGGTTTTAAAAAGAATTTTTCTCTTATGATTGATGAAATTAATACGGCAGAACACGTCATTTCTCAGTTTTTAACGATAGCGAAACCGGATAAGGATAAAAGGATGGAAACAGTGGATGTTGCCGTGGTTCTTCAAAGCGTGACAGATTTACTCAAATCATATGGTCTCCTGCACGATAATCATATTGAGTTAAAGGTGGTAGAAGATTGTTTGATTGCAGTAAATGTCATTGAGCTTAAACAACTGGTGATAAACCTCATTAAAAATGCAATTGAAGCTTCAAAAGTGGGAGATACTGTCCATGTAAAGACCGAAAAAGTAAAAAATGAAGTCGAAATCCAAATCACCGATGATGGAAACGGAATGTCAGAAGAAGTTATCAAATCACTCGGCACCCCCTTTTATTCACTAAAAAGCAAGGGCACAGGTCTAGGACTAATGATCTGCTACAACATCGTCGAAAAATACAACGGAACCATTCAGTTTATAAGCTCCATCGACAAAGGAACAACCGTCGTCGTCCGCTTTCCATATCATCATATTTAGATTGCCTGTGGACCATTTTGTGGAACAAGAAAAATTGGGTGGTGCCTGTCACCGCCCGGTTTTTGTCGAATTCAAAATTTCGGGTAGTGACAGCCAACGTAAAAAATAGTAATATAATTTGGTGACTAATAATATATACAAATCCGTATATCTGCGGTAGAGGTTCTAGCACCCCTCTTTAAAAAAACTAAGGAAAACGGGTCTGCTTTCTTTAGTGGGTCTGTTTTTTTATTTAAAGGAGAGAGTTTAACGTGAAAAAAGATAAAGCAGTTGTTGTTTTTAGCGGCGGCCAGGATAGTACGACATGTTTATTCTGGGCATTAGAGCGTTTTGAAGAAGTAATTGCCGTAACGTTTAATTATAATCAACGGCACAAGTTGGAAATTGAATGTGCCCAAAATATTGCGAATGAACTTGGTGTGAAACATCATATTTTAGATATGTCATTATTAAACCAGCTGGCTCCCAACGCATTAACGAGGGATGATATTGAAGTGAAAGAGGGCGAAGATGGGGGACTGCCGAATACATTTGTTCCAGGTCGGAACCTTTTATTTATGTCCTTTGCCGGTGTGCTAGCGAGTCAAGTAGGAGCAAAACATATTGTAACCGGTGTATGTGAGACAGATTTCAGCGGTTACCCGGATTGCCGTGATGTGTTTATTAAATCATTGAATGTTACCTTAAACCTGTCTATGGATCAACAATTTGTGATTCATACTCCCTTAATGTGGATCGATAAAGCGGAAACATGGCAGCTGGCAGATGAACTTGGTGCTTTAGAGTTTGTCAGAGAAAAAACTTTAACTTGTTATAACGGTATTATCGCAGATGGCTGCGGTGAATGCCCGGCATGTAAGTTACGAAAAAACGGACTAGATCAATATTTAAGCACACGAAAGGAGTTATAATCACATGTATGGTTTTCGAATCGTGGATAAACTCCAAAAAATCAACGAAGATATCCAGCCAAATCAATTAAAATATCATTCTAAAAGAGTCCTCGTCAGCAAGGAATTTACCTTTGATGCGGCGCATCATCTCCATAACTATGAAGGGAAATGCAAAAATCTTCATGGTCATACGTATAAGGTGATTTTTGGATTGAGCGGATTTGTCGATGAACGTGGTCTCATGATTGATTTTGGTGATATTAAAGAGATTTGGAAAAATGAGATCGAAATTTTTCTAGACCACCGCTATTTAAATGAAACGCTTCCACCGATGAATACTACCGCGGAAAACATGGTTGTCTGGATTTATGAAAAAATGGCTGAGGCTCTTTTAAAGGAAGAAAGACAGCAAAGGTATCAAGGTGCAAGAGTCGAGTTTGTGCGTCTTTTTGAAACGCCGACAAGCTATGCGGAAGCAAGACGGGAGTGGATGGAACTTGACTAAACTACCCATAATGGAAATTTTCGGACCAACGATTCAAGGCGAGGGAGCCGTAATTGGCCAAAAAACGATGTTTGTCAGAACGGCCGGATGCGATTATTCCTGCAGCTGGTGTGACTCTGCCTTTACCTGGGACGGTTCTGGAAAAAGTGATATTCGGATGATAGAAGCAGAGGAAGTTTGGCAGGAGCTAAAGGAAATTGGCGGTGATCGTTTTTCATTTGTTACGATCTCAGGGGGAAACCCGGCGCTACTTAAAAACTTGGATTCATTGATTAAGATTTTTAAAGAAAATGAGATTAAAATAGGCCTCGAAACGCAAGGCAGCAAGTGGCAGGATTGGTTCTTGGAGATTGATGAACTAACGATTTCTCCAAAACCACCAAGTTCGAAAATGGTAACAGACTTTTCAGTACTAGACCAGATCATTGAGAATTTGAAGGAATCCTCCCATAATGTAAGTCTCAAAGTTGTGATTTTCGATAATCGTGATTATGAATATGCCAAAAATATTCACCAACGCTACCCCTATGTACCATTCTTCTTGTCGGTAGGTAATGATGATATCAACACCTCTGACAATCAAGCACTAATAATGCATCTACTAAAAAAATATGAGCTCCTCGTTGATAAAGTCATGCAAGATTCAGACCTTAACAACGTAAAAGTTCTACCCCAATTACACACCTTGCTGTGGGGGAATAAACGAGGAGTATAGATTCGTATGGAACATTCTGTGAAACAAGAAAAATCGGGTGGTGCCTGGCACCGCCCGATTTTTGTCGAATTTAAAATCGGTTTTGTAGTTCATTTACTGTTACAAATTTATATCCTTTTTCTGTTAATTCTTTTAGGATCCCCTCAATGGTTTTTTGTTCGTTTCCAGTCTGGTCGTACATGGGATGGAGGAGTATGATGGAACCTGGTTTGATATTCTGTTTTACATAGTTCACCTTATCCTTAATAGAGGTATAATAGGTGTCCGGTTCTAGGTTCCATGTGATGGTATCCCTATGATGCTTGTTCAAATAAAAGGGGAGTCCGACAAGTTTTTTTCCATTTGGCGGACGAACATCGATTTCTCCCTTATATCCAACTTTGCGAATCAACTTATCCGTTTGTACAATTTCTCTCTTAATATAATTAGGGCTTTTAAAAATCATCCTTTTATGTGAATAGGTGTGATTGCCGATTTGATGTCCGGCTGCTGCAATTTTGCGTCCCTCATCTGGATGCTGATGTAATTCATTGCCAATGAGGAAAAAGGTTGCTTTAGCATGGTACTGATCGAGAAGGGTCAATATATTGTCCACGTTCCTTGTAGGACCATCATCAAAGGTAAGAGCTACCACCTTTTTATTGGTTTTAACATGGTCCGTAATACCACCAAATAACTGGTAAGTCCGTGAATTCATTAATTTGTATGTACCCAATAAAGTTAAAAAAAGTGCAAGCAAGATAACTGAAGATAAAAGTATTCTTTTCTTCATTACATCCTCCTATAATGGCCCGTTCTTTCTACAGTATAACAAACTGGTTAAAACTACTTTCTTCTTCACACATACTTTCCAACACATATTAAAAATAATCCAATTAGGTTTGAACAAGCGGTAATGGGGAATATAGAATAGGGGACCGAGCTAAGATAAATCCTAATGTTACTGAAAATTTATTTTTCTTACTTATATTATAAGAATTTAACAATTTCATTAAGTGTGTGTCCATCTGGCAGGTATCGACAATTCCCTTTCCAATAAGCCCTTATAATGGCCAATGGGAAAGGAGTTGATTTTCTTTCATCAAATATTATTTCATTATGATTTATTCCTACAAACGCTTTTTGACAGGATTTTTTCTACCTCTTTACTAATTATGGTCCAAAAACTAATAGTTACAGCTAAATCATTTCGAATTCTATAAAGTAAACCACCGAAAAAACCAGTTAATAATTAGGAGGTTTAACAAATGAAAATATTACTTCGAAAAGCAGGACAGGAAAAACGGCAATTCCTGATTGACGAACTACTTAAGTTTGGAATTTACAAGAAAAATAATAAACATCTATATGAATGGAATTTATGTGAACTTGAAAAAGAATACCACTATATAGTTACGAATGATTTGGCTGAAAAGAGGAAGAACAATCTTGTAATGGGATAGTGCGTAAGAAAGCTCCAATCCTATAGTGGGTTTGGAGCTTTCCTAGTTTATACGAAGGTTCCTTGGAGCATTGCTCAAAAAAATATCCGACCACTCGGGCCGGATCCACAAAAAATATATTAAAAGGGAGAAAAATGAATAAGAAGCTTGTTCATTTTATGTTTTCATTTTACTTTCTAAAGATGAACAAATTATGAAAAAAGGATGAAAGATATTTTAAAAGGTGCAGTTTTTTTCTAATTATTAGTCTGAAAATTTTAATTATTTAACCGATTATCTCATCACCTGTCCTATGCCGACCGCATATTTTGGAGTAAAGGTGGTGATAAAACATGTCGTTTACACTTTCAGATTGGCTGCTTTATACTTTGTGGGGCGTCTTTGGACTCATGATCATTGATTTTCTTATCGGATTTTTCCAATCCTTCTGGAAAGGTTCCTTCACTCCTTCCATTGTATTAAATTATTTAAAAGATATTATCTACCTCGTACTGCCATTAAATATCCTTATCTCATTGTTCCCGATTGACCCAAGCGGCTGGATCCTCGTGACCTTCTATTTCATTGGCGGACTCGGAGTAATCCTCAAATATTTAATGGACATCAAAGGAAAATTCACCAAGTAGTTGTGAAACAAATTCTGTGAAACAAGAAAAATCGGGTGGTGCCTGGCACTACCCGATTTTTCTCGACTCTAGGCAACTTATAAGTAAATTGCTCATAGAATATTCTAAATCTTCTGTAAAGGATATGAGACCATGAGGAATTATCGGTGGATTAAGTGGCGTAAAATTATCCTCTGGGCCGCAGCCCTCGTCCTGATCACGGTGTTGATTTGGAGTGGAGGGCCAACAGCCTGGAATATTGCAATTAGTATTCTTAGTTTATTGCTGCAGTTGCTGTTTGCAATGCTATTTATGATCATCCAATTTGTTGCGCTCTTTTGGTTCTTGGCCCGAGGGCGTACGTATTGGATTCTGCCAGGAGAGACAGGTTCAACTTGGGACGATTATCGAGGAAACCCGGAAATTGTAGAAAATGCAAAGAGAATTGTTACCTTGCTTAAAGGTGTTAAAGAGTTCAAGGAAATGGGCGGTGAGGCAATCCGAGGGTTGCTGTTATGTGGACCACCCGGAACAGGCAAGTCGTACTTGGCTCAAGTCATTGCCAACGAAGCACAGGTTCCTTTTGCCTATGCATCAGCGCCAAGCTTTCAAAATATGTTCTTTGGTGTTGGCAATCTAAAAGTGATGGGATTATATCGAAAAGCTAGGAAGCTTTCAAAGGTGTATGGGGCTTGCATCATTTTTATTGACGAAATTGACGCAATCGGTATGAGCCGTCAGACTGGTGGGGCCGGAGGAGGTATAATGGGAGGACTCATGGGTATGGGCGGTTCCGGTCTTCTCAATGAGCTGCTTTTGCAAATGGATCCACCAAATATTGACAACTCAAAAATAGCGAAGCTCCTTCGTTCACTCGGTCTTCGCCGCAAGAAAGCAGATCGTCCCGCAGTATTAACCATTGGAGCCACCAATCTACCCGACGTACTTGATCAAGCGCTCCTTCGCCCCGGCCGTTTCGACCGCAAGCTTTGGGTTGATTCCCCAGATTTTGATGGCCGTGTCGACGTCTTCGATTACTATCTTCAAAAAGTAAAAAAAGATCCAACCATTACTGCCGAAAAGGCAGCACTTGACACCATTGGTTACAGTCCCGCCCAAATAAAACATATCGTGAATGAGTCTGTTGTCATCGCACACCAGCGTGGTGCCCAGTTAGCAAGCTATGAGGATTTCCGGGCAGCGATGGAGACATATGAGTGGGGACTAAAACAGCCGCTCCGATCCATGAGCGAGGACGAAAAACGAAATGTTGCATACCATGAGGCTGGTCATGCGGTTGCACAATATCTTTTGAAGGCACACGAACGTGTGTGGAAAGTGACAATCATCCGCCGAGGCGGGGCACTGGGCCTCGCTGCAACTAAACCAACACATGAACGCTATAATCGAAGTGATGATGAAATTCTTGCAGAAATCCAAGTCTGTCTCGCGGCTAGGGCAGCTGAAGAAGAGTTTCTTGGAAAAAAATTAAACGGTGTTACCTCGGATTTGCAGCAGGCAACTTTGTTAGCCGGTGCTTACCTAGGTGCAGTGGGCATGGGTGACGAGTTGTTTAGCTGGCTCGCTTTAGGATCTCAGGCTGAGGGACTAAAGGCGCTTCGGTCAAAGATTAATGAATTGCTGAAAGCCCAGATGCTTGAGGTGAAAAAGTTAGTTCGCGAACACGCTGACTTCGTCCATTTGATTGCAGCGGAACTGCTGAAACAAGGCGATTTAACCGGTGAAGAAATTGAACAAATTTATATTAACATATATGGGCATAGCCGTCCGCAGCCGGCATAATGTAAATGCTCTTATTTAAATTATATAAAAACACCTTCGCTAAAGAAATTAGATTAGCGAAGGGGTCTTCATTTTTACTACACATTATTTGGTCCTAGAAAAGTGTCTTCCAAAGGAATTTGAAGGGAAAATTCATCAAAAGGATAAGATTGTGCCCTTTAGCCACACGTATAAAATATTTTGTTTAACAAAAACTACGTATGAAAAGGGGTGTTACTATGGCGAAAAAGGAAAAATTTTCTCCTCAGGAATTCCAAAACGAAACAGAAGGCAATGTTATCGATCAAACCCGTCAATCAGATAAAAGTAATATTGAACTAAATGATATCAAGTCAGAGACGGTTATTATTGGCGGCGGAGATCCTAATCTATCTCCCGATGCTGGTAAACCACTAATATAAGGGAAAAACAACCGAGATTGGTTGTTTTTTCTTTTGCAGACATAAACAATCCCTTTACATTAGAAATGTTTCTCACTATGATTAACTTTGGAAATATAATAGAAAGATTTCATAGTTTTAGGGGGAATTTATTTTGAAAAAAGGGAAATTAATAGCTTCATTGTCTTTGACAGTTTCGCTTATATTCGCTGGCTTCGCCAGCGCTAATACAACCTTGGCAAAAACAACAAGCCCCAAACTTGTTCCTGCAACCGTTTCAAAGAATATTGATGGGGATACCATCCAAGTAAAATATAATGGGAAAAATGAAACGGTTCGGATGTTATTGATTGATACACCGGAAGATGTCGATCCTCGTAAACCGGTAGAACCATACGGCTATACAGCAGCCAAATACGCAAAAAGTAAGCTTCCGGTTGGAAAACACATCTATCTGCAGCTCGGTAAAAAGGGATATGAACGTGATAAATATCATCGCTTATTAGCCTATGTCTACATCACAAAAACAGATTTATACAACAAAGATGTCGTGAAAAAAGGATACGCCAGAGTCGCCTATGTCTATAAACCAAATACCGACCATCTTTCTGAATTGCAAAGTGCCCAATCCTATGCAAAATCTAAAAAATTAGGGATTTGGAGCATTTCAGGATATGTAACGTCAAATGGATACAGTCTCAGCAAATCATGTTCTTATGCCAGAAGCAATGGATACTCAACAAACGGCTGTGGAATCACCGGTACAAAAACAACCAATAGCAGTTCCAAAGGAACCACTTCCAGTTCAACAAAAGTTACAGGTACAACATTAACTGTTAAACATGGTCAACAGGCGTCCATAACAATCAAAACGAAACCGGGTGCAAAAGGTACCATCCAAGTGATTTACAGCTCTGGTCCAAGTAAAGCATCAGGGTTAACAGCAAAAACAGCAAACAGCGGCGGCTACATCACCTGGTCATGGCGGGTAGGAACCAGCACAAAACCTGGAAGCTATCCTGTGATTATGAAAGCAAATGGCTCCACTATCAAGAAAACGTTAATCGTCCGATAAAGACAAGCCCGGCTTAGGGCTTGTTTTTTTTCAAAAAAATATCCGGCAATCGCCGGATCCATAAAAAATATATTAAAAGGGGGGTTTGGAAAGCTAGTTTCCGTTCCATAGATATAGTTTACCCCCGAAAAATGAACAAACTATGAACAAACTTTTAAGGTTCGTGTAATTTAAAAGGCTATACTATTTCTGTAAGTTCGGATACATGGACAAGTAAAATATTGAACCTATAACTTTCATCTTGGATTTCGCAAAAGTCGGAGGAATATTGATGGTAAAGGATATAATTCTTTCCTTGATACATGACACGTTTATTTTTCAAAATGAACAACACCTTTCAAAAAAATTATTCGGTTAACATTACACAATATGTAGAAATTCCATCGAATATGACAAATTTCAACCAACTCTTTAACTGAACATCGTCATAATTTGTAATTAAGTAACCTTAAGGAAAAAAGGTGCAAACGGTCGTCATCATGACAATTCTAAAAAGCATCACCATCATGATTACCCCTTCCAATATAGAAGACTTTTATAAAAATAGAATAGAGCATTTTTGTTAAGGTGTTATTATTTTATTGTAAATTTATGATTAAAATAGTGCCTCCTTAGAACTTACCTTAATTTATTATAGTGTTCATAAAATATTTTGAAAAGCTGCTCATCGCCGCCACGATCGGGATGAAGGCATTTGAGTAATTTTTTAAATTCCTTTTTTAACAAGGAAGGATCGGCGCTCTCATCTAATCCAAATATGGTGTTAAATGTAAGTGGGGGAGCAGCAGTAAGAGCATATTCTGCTTGTAACATTTTTTTTAGAGAACGAACCTTAGCTTGTTCAATGCGAACAGAGCTTTTTAATTGCTCAATATCCTCCTTTAATTTTTGGTTTTCCTTAAACGTTTTTTCCCAATGTTGAAAATCGACTCCATACCTCTTCGTTTTCTCCTCGATTTTCTTTTCAATAATAAATGATGCTAAATCACTGGGATTGACCAAGTAATCGATCTTTAAATTTTTGGCCCTTCTTGCCGTTATTTTTCCCTCAAGAATCCACTGAATAACGGTTAATTCACTATCGGTAATACCTTCCTCTTTTAGGTGTACTGTCACTTCTTTTACATTTAACATAAGATCACTCATCAATCGTTTTCAGATTTTACACGCTAATTTTAATGTATCATACTGAAAACATTACATGTTTACTAAATTATTTAATTTTTATTAAAATAATTTGTCAAAAGTCTTACCGTAATAGAGACATTTTGACAAAGGAAGTCCACGTTCCTGCATAGAATAAAAAATATATAATATATTGGTAACTTTCAAAATTAAGGAGGAATAGGAATTAGTTATGATCCCTACGATCTTAATCCCGGGTATACAAGGTACAAAACTCGTCAATACCAATACCCTAAATTTCGATACCATCTGGTCAGCTGTTCAAAGTAAATTTGAAACCATCTATGATCTGGCATTAAAGCGGGATAGCCGTTTTGAAGTGAATCCAAAATCTATGATTGAGCGGAGTGATGTGGAAGATTTGGCTTACCGCCAAGCCGTACACATTATTGAAAAAAAGACGGCAAGTCCTGTCTATATTTTTGGGTACGACTGGCGGAAATCCTCAGAAGAAAATAGTAAGCGTTTGGAAACCTATATTGAATATTTGAAAGAAAAACTTTCTGTGAAAAAGTTTAACTATATTGCTCACAGTCTTGGCGGAATGGTGTTTAGCTGTTATTTGAAAAATTTAAAAGGGAATTATGAGTCAATTGAGCATGCCGTTTTGGCAGTATGCCCGTTTATGGGTTCGGTTCGGGCGCTAATTTCCCTTACTGCTGGAGAGGGCGGATTTGAATTTCCACTTTTCAATGCAAATGATGAATTTCGAAAAATTGCCCGGACGTTTCCATCGGTATATGAATTATGCCCAATCTATAAAGATGCCATTGTATTTGAAGGCGGCTCGGCATTTGATTTAGGTAATCCTGATGATTGGCAATCCAATATCGGTAATGATGACAGAGCAATGTTTCTTGACCGAATTAGTCAGGTGAGAAAATTTCGGGATATTAATCATCCAGCTATGCTTGATTTAACGGAGCTCCCAGATGAGGTGCAGAAAAGATTACTAATTCTTGCAGGAGTGGGCGAAGACACAAAAAGCAAAGTAATTGTAGAGCCCCAAAGTCCTGATGGCGGGGTGAAAAATTTCTTTAATTTTGATACATTATATTCCAGTGAGGATGGGGATGGAGTCGTTCCGATTGAGAGTGCTGAAATTTACAAGCAGTCCGTTTTAACCCTCACGGTGCGGAAAAAGTGGAATCAAGTAGCCATGCATCCACTTTTCTTGAACGATGGCAGAGTCCAAACGCTCATTACTCGCTTTTTTTTAAATAGTACTTCTGAATATGCCAATGGTAATCCTTGGTGGTCGGTGATAGACGGGTCGGTTAATAGGTTATAAATAGAAGGAACAGCAAAACTAGGAGTCCTTTCTGTTTTTTAGTTGATAATATTCTATATAAGCATTTAAGTTTGTTTTCTCGATTCGGATTGTTACTATAGTAATATCATCTTCACCTTGAAAGGACAAATGATTATGGCAAACATTCATATCCCTTTATCCGTATTAAATCTAGCACCAATTCGCGCAGGACAAACCTCGAAACAGGCGATTGATTCAATGGTCGATCTCGCACAAGCGGTTGAAAAAATGGGTTATCAAAGATACTGGATTGCTGAACATCATAATTCACCTACCTTGGTAAGTTCAGCAACTTCTATATTAATCAAACATACATTAGAACATACTAGTACCATTCGTGTCGGATCAGGTGGAATTATGCTTCCAAACCACTCTCCCTTAGTTGTAGCCGAACAATTCGGTACAATGGCAACGATTTATCCAAATCGTGTTGAACTGGGACTTGGCCGGGCACCAGGTACGGACATGATGACGGCTAATGCCCTCAGACGTTCAAAAAATGATTCTGTCTATACCTTTCCTGATGATGTTCAGGCCTTACTTACTTATTTTGGACCTGAAGAACAGCAAAGCTATGTTAGAGCATATCCTGGCATTGGGACTAAGATTCCAATTTATATTCTTGGTTCTTCAACAGACTCAGCCTATTTGGCTGCAAGTCTTGGACTACCGTATGTGTATGCTTCCCACTTTGCACCAACCTATATGGAAGAAGCCATATCGATTTATCGCGCACGCTTCCAGCCGTCAGAATATTTAGATAAGCCATATATGATGGTATGTTTAAATGTAATTGCTGCGGAAACGGATGAAGAGGCACACTTTCTGTCAACAACCATGCATCAATTTTTCTTAAATATTGTTCGGAACACACGAAATCCATTACAGCCTCCAGTTGAGAACATGGACGAGCTGTGGACACCGATGGAAAAAGAAATGGCTAACCAAAGAACCGATGTGGCGTTATTAGGCAGCAAAGAGACAATTCGTCAACAATTAACAAGCTTCCAGGAAAAATATGATGTCCAAGAAATTATGGCGGTATCCTATATTTATGATTTTGAAAAACAAAAGAGGTCCTACGAAATCTTTAAAGAAATAGTAGAGGGGAAATAAAATATTTCAGAATGGCAAGATAGCTCGAGTGATCTTGCCATTTTTATTTGGCCTTGCGAATCAAAGTTTTCGGATTCGCATTTAGAACTAGCAAAGCCCCAACAAGTACGATAGAAGCAATCCAAATGGCTTTAGTGCCATAGTGAATAGTGGACAAAGCACCTGTGAAAGCCCCAACTAAAAAGGAAAGAATGATAACCGTGAAATCAAAAAATTGAATGATTCCTTGGCGGTCATGAAGGACTAGAGCTGTATAGGCTGCTTGTGCAGCTGTTCGCAAATTTCCCGTAACCATTGCCGAATTATAGGGCCATTTTACGAGTGTGCGGAAAGATGAAATTTGAACAGAAGCAACGAATGCAATAGTTACGGTAACAACAATATTTGGTACTTCAACAGGCCATGTTCCTACAAAGACTAACACAATGCTCTCCAATAAAAGAACCGTTCGGGCCGGAAAGGGAAAGGTTCTTGTAATCTTTGGATGCTTCAACCCCTCGGCGACCGCCACTCCCAGAACAAACGCCAAAATAGGAGGAATATGTTTAAATCCTTGGTCCCATTGTCCTTGTGCTGTCTCTACGCCTAACAAAACAAGGTTTCCTGTCTGGGACGTCGCAAATACACCATCCCTGCTAACATAGGTGTAAGCATCTAAAAACCCTCCGACAAAGGCCAGGAAAATGCCTAAAGCCACGGATTCAGCTGTTATTCGCGGTAGCTTCGCAAAGCTACTATTAATATACTTGGTAAAAGGGGTAAAATTTATTTTTTGAATCTTTTCCATCAAGGGTCTCCTATCCATTTTTTATGCGCTAAATTTTATCATCCCCCTTTGTACTAGAATTTTTGCGTCTCGAATCATAAAAACTTATAATAATAACACTTGTTTGAAAGGAAGAGCGATAAATGGAAAAAACACTTGAAACATTACAAGAACTGCATCGATCAGTTCAAAAATTGGAAACCGTCCTGCAAGAAGTATGGACTTATGTAGATGAGCTTGGTGAAGACGATGACTTCAAGGAATTGAAGAAAAACGCAAAACAATCTAAAAACGGTCTTTTAGAAAGGATGAATGAATTTAATCAGTTTCTTGGGGAAATTCCCGAAGATGGTACGTCCGCAGTTGATTTGGAGGATGCCATTTCAGAGCTGATTGATTGGATAAAAGCAAATACATAATAATGATCCAATTTTTATATGGAATAATCCAGTATGAAAGGTACACCTTAAGAGTAAGAAAATTTGTTTGAAGGAGAATACCTCGTGAATTCATATGAAATTAACGATATGATCATCGATGATGATTTTGCTAGTGAGGAATATGTAACCGTAGAATTTTCTTCCAATCAAAGAGAGTATAGGATCACATTTAAAAAAGCAGATCTTGAAATCATGAATAGCTGGGTGTTCGAGAATGGCACATCCCTACCGGCAAATATATCAGAAGAGATGGTTGAATCGATTAGAGACGATGTGAAAAAGAGAATTTAGCCGTATTAAAGAAAAGGGGGAGCATTTTTAATGCTCCCCGTAATCCTAATAGATTTTAATCATGAATGAACCGCAGTTAAATTTAAAATTTCATACAACTCATCAAGCTTCTGTATTTGATAGCTTGGAATAATCTCAGAGTGATTAGGCTTTAACTTTGAATTGAACCAGCATGTGGTAATTCCAGCGAGCTGTCCGCCTTTCATATCAGAACTTAACGAATCGCCAATAATTAGGCAATCTTCTAATGCGAAATCTGGGATTCTTGCAAAAACATAATCAAAAAATCCCTGCATTGGTTTTTGGAAGCCTGTTTCCTCTGAAACAAAAATATCCTTGAAAAATGGTGATAATCCTGAATCGCGGAGGCGTTTATATTGAGTCTCCGAAACACCATTTGTGACTATATATAAATCAAAATGATTTTGCAGGTTGGAAATTAATTCAAGAGCCCCCGGAATAAGTTGATGACTTTCTGCAAGTAATCTCCGATATTGTTTTTCTAATAATGAACCATCTACCTCAAGGCCATATTCCTTAAAAAGAATCGAAAAACGAGAATTCAATACCCCATCTAGATTAAGTTTTCCTTCTTCAAAAGCAGTCCACAGTCCTTGATTGATATTTTTATAACGACTGACTACTTCATTTGTAAGGGGAAAATTCTGTTCCTCAAGAAGTAAGCGTAAAGCTTCTTTTTCAGCCGCACCAAAATCCAATAATGTGTCATCAACATCAAATAATAAGGTTTTGTATTTTTTCAAAATAATCTCACCATCTTTTTTCCATTCTTTTATACTTCTAATCATTTTACATTAATTTTTATAAAATTGTATAGATAAAAATTGGTGCATGCCCCACAGTGCTTTAAAGCTTTGCAGTGGTGGGGGAAGGCACCATGAATAGTTCAGTTGAAAAAAGTTTAAATTAATAGAAGCGTTTATAAATCAGGGCAAATGGAGGGAATTTTTATGAAAAAAGACATGAATAAAACGGTGAAGATTGTGTCGAATGATGCAGTAGTTGGCAAACCCTATCTTGATATTGACAGGGTGATACTTGAAGGTAAATCAGATTATTCAAATGAAAAAGGCAATGATCAAAGGTAGGTTTAACCTAATTTAATTGGGAATTCCTGCCGACACACGGCTTGATTTGAAAGATAAGCATTTTTATATGAATTTTTACGGAAACCAGCCGATAATTTGTAAAATGGTCAGAGCAATTTCAATCACAATAAGTATCACGATGATCCATTCGACAAATAGTCCTCTAATAGAGTGGCTGATGGTAGAGAAGCCGTCCATTATATTATATAAAATGTCTGTTTTGCTTTTTAGAATTTTATACCGATCGTTTAATTCGAAGAACTCGAGCATCTTATCATAAAATTCATTCGCTGTGCTGCTGGTCCAGGTAATATCGGGCTTATCCAAAATCATGATATATGCAAGGGTATTGTACTCATGCCGGACAATTTTCGCTGTTGTTCTAGCAAGCTCTTTATTGCCAATCCGCAGCTTTCCTTTTTCGAGCCGGTCAATCATTGTTTCTAGCTTATCGTGGATTTTTCCAAGCTGTTCCTCTGTTTTTTCAAGTGCAACTGATTTGGCGAGCACAGTAGAAATTAACTCGGGGTAAAAGCTTTCATACCTCGGTACCACTACATATTCGTCTGTTAATTCAAGGGTTTCGGTGCCACGAACATGAAGGCTGTAATCATCCGTATATTTGTAGGTTTGATTAAGATCAATGTCCGGTTCAAAGAAATGGAAAAATTGAAAAAAAACCATCATATCATTGGTGTCGAT
Source organism: Bacillus salipaludis (assembly GCF_030938565.1). Classification (GTDB taxonomy): domain Bacteria; phylum Bacillota; class Bacilli; order Bacillales; family Cytobacillaceae; genus Neobacillus; species Neobacillus salipaludis_A. The sequence continues at coordinate 2,915,864 of NZ_JAVGVR010000001.1, forward strand.
TAGATTGATGAAAACAACGCTGCCAAAGGAAAAAACCAGAACCATTTGCGATTCCTCAACTTCTTGTCCAAGGATGGTTTTTAAAATATTTCCCCTCAAGATTAAAGGCTCTTCCCAAGTGAATTTTTTCGGAATACCGCAATGAATGGCAATTTTGTTTAGATCAATTTCATGGGTGATGGCAAATGCTTTAAAGGTAATGGCCTTCATAAAGATCACTCTTTTCAGCGAATTGGTCATGCTTTCTATAAGTCTATTCATTGGAAAATCAATTTTGACCATTTCTTTGGATAGATAAGAATTTACTAACCTTAAGCAAGCACTCATTTTTTTAAAAAAAGGGGAACTACAGCATAAAATAAATAATGTTACAATAGGAATAAAATGAAATGGTGGGGTAACATATGTACAGCTTTAAAAATGATTACAGTGAGGGTGCACATCCAAGAATTTTGAATGCTTTAATAGAATCAAACTTCGAACAGGAAGAGGGGTATGGGGAGGATCGTTATACCCGCAAAGCGATTGAATCGATAAAGAATAGAATCGGCCGGTCGGACATCGATGTTCACTTATTATCGGGTGGAACGCAGACCAATATGATCGCAATATCAGCATTCCTGCGACCGCATGAAGCTGCAATTGCGGTTAGTACCGGTCATATATTAGGGCATGAAACGGGTGCAATTGAGGCGACCGGACACAAAATTCTATCTGTAGAATCGAGTGATGGAAAAATAACCCCATTCCACTTGCAAGCCGTATTGGACTCCCATCCGGATGAACATATGGTGAAACCAAAGCTCGTGTACATATCTAATTCGACTGAAATAGGGACAATTTATAAGAAAAATGACTTGGTGCAATTGCGGGAATTCTGCGAACGCCACCATCTAATCTTATTTATGGATGGTGCAAGACTGGGATCCGCTCTTTGTTCAACGGAAAATGACCTTGAGTTAAGTGACTTACCTGCATTGGTAGATGCATTTTATATTGGCGGAACAAAGAATGGAGCACTTTTAGGTGAAGCATTAGTGATTTGCCGTGATTCCCTTAAGGAAGATTTCAGATATCATATGAAGCAAAAAGGGGCGCTCCTTGCAAAAGGAAGACTTTTGGGCATACAGTTTTTGGAACTATTTCAGGATAATTTGTTTTTTGAATTGGCAACACATTCGAATAGGATGGCAGAAATGCTAAAGGTTGAAATTCACGGAGCAAATATTTCATTTTTGACTGATTCTCCCACCAACCAAATCTTTCCGATTTTGCCTAATTCCGTGATCGCTGAACTTGAAAAGAAGTATGGCTTTCATATCTGGGAAAAAGTCGACCAAGATTATTCAGCCATTCGCCTCGTAACCTCTTGGGCGACAAAAGAGGAGCAGGTAGCAGCATTTATTGAGGATTTTAAAAAGATAGTAGATAAAAGAATATAAAAATAGATGACTTTGTTTCATTTGAGACAAAGTCATTTTTTTATTGACTGGATAAAATAAAATATATAATATAAAATATACAAAAGATTGAAAATTTGGAAAGCCTTTTGTAATGAATAGGTAAGTGAAAGGAGATGTAAGGTATTGAAACTAGAATTGAATAAAGGGAAGGGGCTTGCAAGTATGGAAAATAAAAGCCATGAATTAAAGCGTGGGCTTAGCTCCCGACATATTACCATGATTTCCATCGGTGGAACCATCGGTACAGGTCTTTTTCTAGCATCTGGGAATGTTGTTTCAAAAGCGGGCGCGCTTGGCGGACCTATTGCGTATTTAGTTATTGGAGTTTTAGTTTATGTTTTAATGAAAGGACTTGGCGAAATGTCCACCTTCATGCCAATTCCTGGTGCGTACACGACTTATTCCGGTCTGTTTGTTCATCCGGTATTAGGCTTCATGGTTGGCTGGAATTTATGCATCAACGGCTTTCTCGGTCTCGGGGCTGAAATCGTTGGAGGGGGGATGATTTTAAACCAATTATTCCCGAGTATTCCTCCCGTTGCTTTCTGTATCATGCTTTCCTTATTGATTCTGGGATTAAACTTAATCGATGTAAAAACATACGGTGAAGCTGAATACTGGTTTGCCGGCATCAAAGTAATTGCAATTATCATTTTCCTCATTGTTGGTGTTTTAATGATTTTTGGTGTGATTGGAAAACAAGGCTTTATTGGATTATCCAATTTGAACAGCCATTCTATGTTCCCAAATGGATTTTCTGCGGTTATCTTGATGATGACTGGGGTCATATGGTCATATCTGGGTGTTGAAACGGTTGTAACAGCAGCAGGAGAAACCAAAAACCCTCAGAAAAATGTGCCGAAAGCAATAAACACCATTTTCTTTAGGATTTTAATTTTCTACGTTGGTTCGGTAACTGTTATAGGATTAGTTGTTCCTTTTGAAAATGTAAGCGTTTTAAGTAATGGCTATGCGGGACTGTTTGGTTTGGCTGGTATACCAGGTGCGGCTACGATCATGAATATCGTAATTTTGACATCTTTGGCTTCCGCGGCAAACTCTATCGTGTATGCACTTAGCAGAACATTAGTTGCATTATCAAAAGAGGGAAAAGCACCAAAAGCATTGGCAAAAGTTAATAAGCGTGGGATCCCAATGAATGCCGTTCTTCTCACATTGTTCCTTGGACAGGTTTCGCTAATTACCAACTTCGTATCACCAGATAAAGTGTTCATTTGGCTCATTTCCATCGCTGGTTTTAATACACTTCTTGGTTGGTTCGGTAGCTTCCTTTCTCACTATCGATTTAGAAAATGGCTTACTGAACAAGGCGGATCTGTGGACAAGCTTAAGTTCAAAATGGGTACGTATCCGATTCCAACAATCATCTGCTTATTCGTTTTAGTGGCAATTGCCATTTATACAGCTTATAGCTCGGATACAAGATTTTCATTCTATATAGGTGCACCTATGCTCGTTTTATACTTCATTATCGGAACGATCTTAAATAAAAAAGGAAAACTGCATGAACCAAACTACAAACCTTTCTTAGATGCTCACATCAATGATACGGAAATTAAATAAAACTAGTAATCTAGTTTTGGTTAAAAGATTAGGCCTTCTTTTCAGAAGGGAAAGGTCTTTTAAGGGGAATGGAAAGACAAAGCTTGATTGAAAAAAGGAAACTTGTCCTTCTGGGGTAGCTGGAGGGACAAAAAACCGGATTTATCAAGGAAACTGTCCTTCCGGAGTGGGTGGAGGGACAAAAAACCGGATTTATCAAGGAAACTGTCCTTCCGGAGTGGGGGAAAGGATAAAAACATTAGATTATCAAGGAAACGTGTCCTTCCAAAATTTCTGGAAGGACACAGCTTTTTTTATAAAATAGGAAACTGTCTTTTAAATGTTCTATAAAAACAGAAAACTTACTTAAGGGAGAAAGCTTTCTTCCGGGTTGGCTGAAAAGAACAAAGCCCTCATGGAAGAGAATCACCAGGTTACTAAAAAGGTAAATTATAAGTAAGCTATATATTTAATTTTTCAACATAAAAGGCATAATGCCTCGCCCCAATTATATTAAAATGCTTCTTTAAGACCCTACAAATTCTTTTTCTCGACTCTATGACCCTACACCAATCATAAACCAGTTTCGTCGTAATTTTTATTTCTGGAAATAGCAGCTTAATTTCTTCTACCATTCGCAAAACGGCGGATTCAACCTCTTCTTCATGACCGCACTGGTGACATTTACACTTATTACCGTTAGTGGGATTCAAAAACGAGAGACACTTTTCACATGTCAGTCCTTTTTGCACCGTATTATATTGATACGACGGAATATTTTTATAAGGGGATTCCTCAACATGTACTGAGAGTAATTTGGATGCTAGATTCCTGTGATTTTCGTTTAGTGATGAAGGGGCCAAGTCGAATTTAGCTAAGTACCGTTTAATTTGTGTTGGGAAAATAATAGGTTCGTTGAGAGGGGCCTGATATAAAGTAAACTGAGGGTTGATAAATACAACAAATGCTTCAATTGGGTAATGATAGCTGAGATGATAGAGCAATTGCCTGAGTAAAGATTCACTACGCTTCAACTGTAGAACTGGATTCTTAATTTCAGATTTAGATCTAGTATTATAGGCTTCTTTTTCGTAAAAATAGTCCCCTTCATAATTTTTAACCTCAAATAAGTGAATCTTTTTTTGAGTAATAATAAGTGAGTCAATTTGAAAGAGTGTATTATTAACCTTAAATAGCAAATCATTTAAAATATAGCATTCACATTGAAGTTTATTTGTTAATTCATCAAACATAACTTCTCCCTCATAACCTTTTTTTAGGTTAAGATAATTCTGTCTGTCATCTTCTGATAAATTCATCCTTGTGTTTAATGACCTAAGCACTTTTAAATTCTTTGGTTCTAGCCGCGGTTTTATGATCATACGCCACACCCTTTCTTATTTTGAACTCAATAATATTTTATAAATAGATTGTCGTTATTGGGGATAATTTTATTGAAGATTTTGTTAATATTTTTGAAAATATTATTTTTAATATAGATGATTTGGTGGGGAACAAAATCACTAGATTATTTAGGAAACTTCCTTTCCAGAATGGCTGGAGTTTCAAAAACATTTATTTATCAAGGAAACTGTCTTTCCAGAGTTGCTGGAGTTACAAAAACATCAGATAACCAAGGAAACTGTCTTTCCAGAGAGGTAGGAGGGACAAAAACATCAGATAATCAAGGAAACTGTCCCTTCCAGGGCACGCTGGAGGGACAAAATCAAACAATTAACCCACATTTTGTCCTTCTAAAGCACACCGCCTAGAAGGACTGAGTTCTAAATTAACCCGAGCCGCTCTAATCCAAATCGGACTCCGTCTTCTTCGGCAGAAAATGTGACCATTTTCGCAGCCTGTTTTACTTCATCGCGTGCTGACCCCATCGCCACTCCCATTCCTACCAGCGATAGCATTTCAATATCATTTAAGCCATCGCCGAACGCAATCGCTTCATCTGGAGCAATTCCCATCTTTTCTAATAATTTTGATACGCCGACCGCTTTGTTGGATTTGGTCAAATTCACATCACAGGTTCTAGCACCCGAAGTCCATCTTCTGAAATCTAATTCCGGAATCTCCTGTTGGTAGGATACCTCATCCTCTAGCTCACAATGAAGAAATAATTGATAAATATCTTGGTCCTTCCAAAAATGAGGAGGTGCCAGTTCAAGCTGCCATGAGTCATGCATGTACGCTTCCGTCACGAACGGGTGATTTAGGTCTGAAACAGTAAAACGAGTTCCAGCTAAAAAGGTAAGCGGATGCAGATAACCATGGGACATGGTTAGAACCTTTTCTAAAACCTCTTTCTCAATGGCATTCTTATATATTTCTTTTCCTTCATGATAGGCATAGGCCCCGTTAAAAAAGACCATTGAATCCACGCCCGTATCGTGAATAATGGAATTTGAAAAATAAGGAGCTCTACCCGTAGCTATTACCACTTTTATATTTTTGTCTCTTAATTGCTGAATGGCACCAAACGTGGCTGGACTAATTGTTTTTCCATGGGGAAGAATCGTCCCATCAATATCTAAGATGACAACCTTGTAATTCATTTAATACTCTCCTCACAGTAAAAACTTGTAATCTAAAGAACAGTATAAACATGTTTTGTTAAAAGTAAAATTTAACGAATCCAACGCTTACTTTCTTATGTGGAAAATTGTTGGAAATATGATTTGTTTTTGGATAAATAGCCATTTAAACTTAAAAAAATAAAACCATCGATGTGTTGGGGCTTGCCAGCGGTAAATGTACATAAGACGAAATATAATATTCCTGTAAAATTTTTCGGAAACCGAAGCAACTAAATAGAAAAAATAGAGAAAATCGGTTAATCTGTAAAAGTATTCTTTTTAGGATGGCAATTTTTAAATATTAACTATGGGGGATGGTTTAATGGTGATATCAGGTAATAAACACTCCACGATTGTGGCACTTTTACTAGCGGGAACGTTTATTGCGATCTTAAATCAAACGTTGATGATTACAGCAATTCCTCCGGTAATGGATGAAATGAATGTTACGGCCAATAGTGCACAATGGCTGACAACAGTATTTATGCTTGTCAATGGAATTATGATTCCTGTAAGCGCGTTTTTATTGGAGCGTTTTACAACAAGACAGCTTTTTATTTCGGCCATGAGTATTTTTGCGGTGGGTACCTTAGCAGGGGGGATTGCGCCAAATTTTGAGATGCTATTACTCGGGCGAGTCATCCAATCGATTGGAGCAGGAGTTATGCTTCCCCTGATGCAAACAGTATTTTTAATGATATTTCCGGTCAATCGCCGCGGTTCAGCAATGGGCTTGGTCGGACTCGTGATTTCCTTTGCCCCCGCCATTGGTCCCGCTTTGTCTGGATGGGTAACATCACACTTTTCTTGGAGAGTTCTGTTTTTCATCATTTTACCAATTGCACTTCTCGATATCCTCATTGCCTTTATTGCCTTGAAAAATGTAACAGAGATCTCCAAACCAAGGGTTGACATGATTTCCATTATCTTTTCTTCGTTTGGTTTTGGGGGACTGCTTTACGGATTTACTGCTGCTGGAAATTACGGATGGACCAATTCGACCACCATCCTTTCTCTAGTAATTGGTGTGATTTCATTAGTATTATTTATTTCCAGGCAGTTACGTTTAAAGCATCCAATGCTTGAATTTGGAGTGTTTAAGTATTCCATTTTCCCGTTCGCCATTATCATTGGGATGATTGGCTTTATGGGTTTAATTGGGGCTGAGACGATTATTCCTCTGTTTATGCAGAACATGCGCGGATTTTCTGCATTCGAAGCTGGCCTCGCCCTCTTACCAGGGGCACTGGTCAGTGGATTTATGGCACCGATTGTAGGTAGAGTGTTTGATAAAATTGGTGCACGTTGGTTAGTGATGATTGGGTTAACGATTATGACTGCGGCTTCCTTTGCCTTTACACGTTTAGGTTCCTCGACGACGATGACCTATATTACCGTCTTATACGGAATCAGAATGCTTGGACTTTCGATGGTGATGATGCCGGTCGCCACGTCTGCGTTAAACCAGCTACCAAAACGATTAATTCCTCATGGAGCTGCCATGGATAATACGATGAAAATGATTGCTGCCTCAGTAGGGACTGCGATTCTTGTTACAGTTATGACCACAACAGCAGAAACAGCAAAACAGCGCCCGGAGATTTCTCATCCAGATATGTACGGTGCAAACGTGGCCTTTATGGTGGTTTCCATACTTACACTGCTTGGACTCATTCTTTCCTTTTTTATAAAAAAGGACCAACAGTCAGAAGGGGAATTGAAAGGGAAAAGCAAGGTAAGCGTTAAAATGCAGGAATGAAATTAACTAAAAGAAGACATATGCTCGCTGGCACATGTCTTCTTTTATTTTTAGGATCTAAATTTTAACGGAAGCTTCTTTCGATACCAGTGCTTTTCGCCATGAGACTTGGACAATTGTTAACACTAACAATGCTGCAAAGCTGACCCCCGCATAAACCAAAAAACCAGCTGCATACGATCCTGTAAATTGTTTAAGTGTTCCCAAAATATTCGGAACAAAAAATCCGCCAACCCCGCCTGCAGCTCCAACAATGCCGGTGATCATCCCAATTTCTTTTTGGAATCGCTGCGGAACCAATTGAAAAACCGCCCCATTTCCCATCCCAAGACAAAGCATGCCTATCAATAACAAAATGGTCACCAGGGTTAATCCGGGAAGCAGGCTTACACCAAACATCATGAGCGTCACCCCAATGAACAAAAAGATTAGAAGGCGGCCCCCGCCAATTTTATCAGCAATCCATCCTCCAACAGGGCGGAAGAAGCTCCCTGCAGCTACACAAAGGGTAACAAAATCCCCGGCCTTTACTTTTGATAAATCATATTGGTCCACAAAAAAGATGCTCAAAAAACTGGATAGGCCGACAAATCCGCCGAATGTGACGCTATAAAGCATGCAGAAAAACCAAGTATCTTTCTTTTTAAAAACATTGAAGTATTGGGCGATAGGTTTTGCCTGTGGCTGCGATGGAGCATCCTTGGCTATCAAGCTATAAATAATAAAAACCAATAAAAGTGGAATAATAGCCAACCCTATAACATTATGCCAGCCAATTTGGTCTGCAATCCGCGGTCCAAATAAAGTGGCGAATAGCGTTCCGCTGTTTCCTGCACCGGCAATCCCCATTGCCAGACCTTGTAAGTGCGGTGGATACCAGCGACTTGCCATTGGAATGGCTGCTGCAAAACTTGCACCTGCTATACCGAGCAGAATTCCGATAAAATATAGCTCGATTAAGGATTTCCCAAACAACCAGGCCCATAAAAGTGGAACCATTGTAATAAGCATCCCGCTGATGGCGGTTTTACGAGGACCGATGCGATCGGTTAAGATCCCAAGTACAATCCGGAAAAACGAACCGCTTAGAATCGGAATTGCGACAATCAACCCTTTTTGAGAAGGGGAAAGGCCAAAATCCCTTGTAATATAAACTCCAAGTGCCCCCAGCATCACCCAAATCATGAAACTTACATCAAAGTATAAAAATGAAGCAACTAATGACGGTGTATGACCGCTTTTTCTTAAATCTGATATTTTCATCTTCTAACACTCCCTTTGAGAAATATCCTTACCAACCGATACCTGGATTCTTTAAGAACCATACTTTCCCTAGTAAAAATATAAATAAAATCCAGCTAATCTCTTTTTTCATTTCTTTAACCTCCGTTTTTGAAATTTTTGTCTGCTTAAGCGTAATCGTTAAGTTCCGGAATTGTCAGTTTTTCTGTTAAGAAATCTAACACGGTTTTTAATAATGAATTTTCTATGTTAGAAAATGTAACATGTATGATTTTTTTCAATTGGACTTATGGAATAATAGGTGTGTTATTTATCCCGTAATATTAACCATCTTTAAAAAGAGCTGGAGGTTTATAAATGGAGAAGGAAAAACTAGTGCTAGTTGGCAACGGTATGGCGGGTGTGAGATGTATTGAGGAAATAATCAAAATATCACATGTTCAATTTGATATTACGATTTTTGGAAGTGAGTCACATGTGAACTATAATCGGATTCTTTTGTCATCAGTTCTGCAGGGGCGGGAAACATTCAAAGAGATTACCTTAAATGAACGAGAGTGGTATGACAAACATCAGATTCAACTTTTTACAGGGGAAACGGTAACAAAAATAGATAAAGAGAAACAAGTGATAAAAACCGATCAAAATCGTGAAATTTCCTACGATCATTTGATTCTAGCCACCGGTTCCGTCCCGTTCCTCCTTCCTATTACTGGTGCAGATAAGGATGGAGTGTTTACATTTCGGACCATTGAAGATTGCAAGAGAATAATCGAAGCATCGAAGCATTATAAAAAAGCAGCCGTAATCGGTGGAGGAGTATTAGGCCTGGAGGCAGCGAGTGGGCTGCTCAATCTTGGGATGGATGTACAGGTAATCCATAATGGGAGCTTCCTCATGGAAAGGCAGCTCGATCAAACAGCATCCCAAATGCTGCAAAATAACCTAGAAAAACAAGGGGTAAAGTTTCTGTTTGAAAAAGAAACAAAAGAAATCATCGGGAACAGCCGAGTAGAGGGGCTTCGTTTTAAAGATGGTACTGACGTTGAAACCGATTTGGTTGTGATAGCAGTAGGGGTGAAACCAAATGTCCAATTAGCTATAGATAGCGGAATCAATACAAACCGGGCGATTCTTGTCAATGACTATATGGAAACAAGTGCACCAAATATTTATGCAGTTGGAGAATGTGTTGAACACCGCAGGATGGTTTATGGATTGGTGAAACCTTTGTATGAACAAGGGAAAATACTGGCGAAACGGATCTGCGGTCAGGACACGAAAGGGTATGTAGGGTCCATCCTATCCACCCAATTAAAAATATCAGGTGTGGAGGTATTCTCTGTCGGGATGTTTGCCGAAACAGAGGCATCAAAGTCTATTAATCTCTATGATGGACCGGGAGGAGTTTATAAGAAGCTTGTTTTTCAAGATCAAAAGATGATGGGTGCCGTCTTATTCGGAGATATAAAAGACCAAACGAGATTGCTGGAAATGATTGTGAATCAAGAGGTTGTACCTGATGGGGAAGAGTTGACACTGCTTCAACCTGCTAATCAAGAGGAAAGTACGGTTGCTATAATGCCTTGCCATACCATGATCTGCAATTGTAACGGGGTCACGAAAGGGGCTATTATTGATACGGTTCAAAAAAACGGATTAACGAACGTCGACGAAATAAAAAAATACACAAAGGCGTCAGGCTCTTGTGGTGGCTGCAAGCCGTTAGTTGCTAAGCTTCTTTCCTATATTCAGAGCGATAAATTTGAAGAAAAGCTGGTCAAAGAGACCTCAATGTGTGACTGTACTTCGTTGACTGAAGAGGAAGTTGTTCTTGAAATGCAGGTTCAAGGTCTATCATCTTTACAGGAAGTGATGGATGAACTGGCTTGGAAGAACAGGGCTGGTTGTACAACTTGCCGACCTGCCATTCACTATTATTTAACTATGATCGACCCTGAATATGAGAACAAACAAAGTAATCTTACTGATTATGATGGGATGAATGTAATTCATCAAGTGAATAAATTCACATGTAACTGTGAAAAAAAATCCTCACTTGAATTGGCAAATGATCTGGTAAACAGATTTGAATTCCTCTTAACACCTTCTCAGGTGAAAATCTCTGTTTCTGCTTGTATTCATAATGGACCCGATTCAACCATAAATGATCTAGTCGTTATCGGGATAGACAGAGGATGGGAAATCTATGTCGGCGGGTGGAGCGGAGGCAATGCACGCACTAGCGAGTTGTTATGCATTGCTGAAACCAATCTAAAAGCAATAGAAATGATCTCCGGTTGTATTCAATATTATCGGGAAAGTGCCAATTATATGGAGAAGATGGGGAAATGGATGGAACGAGCGGGGCTTATCCATGTCAGAGAAGTCTTGTTTGACGACGAACATCGCCAGCAATTGTTAGATCGTTTAGGCGAAGAGGCGTCCATAAGGAAGGCAGTTTTATAAAGAAGTTTAAAAAAGAAAGGGTGAGAGTCTTGACGGAACTTTTATTAAAATATTTCCGGACGAAACAACAAAAGGTCCAATCAGAAAAACTATTTGAATCGCAATGTCCCTATTGCAGCATGCAATGTAAGATGACCTTAGTGGAACAATCCATTGTCTCAAGAAAAAAATATTTGACGCTTGGAAAAGAAAATCCCACTTCTGAAGGGCGTCTATGTATTAAAGGTATGAATGCCCATCAACATGCCTTCAGCAGGGAGCGATTGAAGCATCCTATGTTAAAGGTGAATGGAGAATTTGTCCGTGTTTCCTGGGAGGAAGCGTTAAATCACATTAAGGAAAATTTTACAAGAATCCAAAGGGAAGACGGACGAAATGCCTTAGCTGTTTATGGGAGTGCATCGATTACGAATGAAGAGGCATATTTGCTGGGGAAATTTGCCCGTGTAGCAGTAAAAACGAAATACGTTGATTATAATGGCCGGCTATGTATGTCTGCAGCTGCTTCTGCCGCGACTCAAACCTTTGGAATGGACAGAGGGTTTACAAATAGATTGTCAGAAATTCCTTTTACCCGCTGTATCATTTTAGCGGGAACCAATATTGCAGAATGCCAGCCGACCATCATCCCATATTTTGAAAAAGCAAAAGTGAACGGGGTTTACCTGATCGCCATTGACCCTCGGGAAACAGCAACGACCAAGATGGCTGACTTACATTTAAAACTGAAGCCGGGAACAGATGCAGCTTTAGCAAATGGATTGCTAAAGGTAATCATTGAGGAAAACTATGTTGATAAAACATTTATCAAAGAACGGGTAAATGGCTTTGAAAAAGTAAAAAGCTATGTATTGTCATTAAGCTTAGAGGAAATTGAAGAAATAACAGGGGTTCCGCGTGAAAAAATTCGAAAAGCAGCAATTATGTTTGGTAAGGAAGCATCAGGAATGATTTTTACAGCAAGAGGGGTAGAGCAACAAACAGATGGGGTGATGGCTGTTCGTAATTTCCTGAATATTCTTGTTTCTACTGGAAAAATCGGAAAACCTAATTCCGGTTACGCTGCCATTACTGGTCAGGGCAATGGTCAAGGTGCAAGAGAACATGGTCAGAAAGCAGACCAGCTCCCAGGGTATCGTTCTATTGAAAACGAGGAACATCGGGCCTATATTGCTAGTGTGTGGGGGATCAACAAGGATGAATTGCCGAGAAAAGGAGTTTCTGCTTATGAAATGATGGGGAAAATCCATGAAGGTGAAATCACGGGGCTTTTTTTAATGTGCTCCAATCCGATTGTCTCCAATCCCAATGCTCATTTCGTAAAGGAAGCACTGAAAAAATTAAAATTCTTTGTAGTGGTTGATCTATTTATTTCAGAAACTGCGAGATTAGCAGATTTAATTTTACCCTCGTCCTCATACTTGGAGGATGAAGGAACGATGACGAATCTAGAGGGGCGGGTGACCTTACGGGAAGCAAGCTATCCTTGTCCGGATGAAGTAAAGCATGATTGGCAAATTATTTGTGAGATTGCGAGGGTTCTTGGAAAGAGGGATCACTTTTCATTTTCGTCTGCGGAAGATATTTTTAACGAATTAAGAATGGCCAGCCGCGGTGGAATTGCCGATTATTACGGGATCACCTACGAGCGAATCCGAAATGAAGGGGGAATCCTTTGGCCTTGTCCAGACACTAACCATAAAGGGACGGATGTGCTGTTTGAAAATTCTTTTGCTCATGAAAATGGCAAGGCAGCGATGGTGGTCGTGCCTAACTTGCCTGTTATTCATAAGGAAATGGTAAACGATGAGTTTCCTCTGTATTTAACAACTGGTCGCGTCATGTCTCATTACTTAACTGGTGTACAAACGAGAAAAAGTGCCGCCTTAGCGGCTAGAAATGTAGAGGCATTCATGGAAATTCATCCAGTCACAGCGAAAAAGTACCGCATTTCGGACCAGTCCTTAGTGAAAATTGAATCGAGAAGGGGAAGTATTATCGTTCGAAGCAAATGGTCAGAAACGATTCGTAATGATACGGTCTTCGTTCCGTTTCATTGGGCAGATTCGCAAAATGTTAATCTCCTTGTTTCTGATAAACTAGATCCTGACTGTAAAATGCCGGGGTTTAAAGTGAGTGCTGTTAGAATAAGTCCGATTGTAGATTTTCCGGTCAATTAAATAAACATGAACGGTGCCTGGGTTAAGTGACCCAGGTTTTTATTGATGAAAAAATTATTTTAAAAAAATTCTTAAAATTCAATGTTAGAAAACCTAACATGTTCAGTCATGTTTTGATTGCGCTGTGTTATAGTTTGTGAAGAAACTTTCAAAGGGAGGAATATCTGGTGGAAAAGAAAAAGTTGATTCTCATTGGGAATGGCATGGCGGGAGTCAGAGCGATTGAAGAAATTTTAAAACTTTCAAAGGAAGCTTTTGAGGTTACTATCTTTGGGACCGAACCGCATCCCAACTACAATAGAATTCTCCTTTCCAAGGTTTTACAAGGAGACACAGAAGTTAAGGATATTACATTAAATGACTGGGACTGGTATCGAGAAAACAATATTAAACTATTTACTGGAGAGACCGTAATCCAAATTGATTCAACCAAAAAAGTGGTGGTAACAGACTTAGGCCGAATTGTACCTTATGATGAGCTAATTATAGCAACAGGGTCAGTGCCCTTCATCCTTCCAATACCGGGGGTGGAGAAAGAAGGAGTTACGGCTTTTCGGGATATAAAAGATACCGAAGTAATGCTCGAAGCTTCAAAAAAATATAAAAAAGCGGCTGTAATCGGCGGAGGGTTATTAGGACTTGAGGCGGCAAGGGGGCTATTAAACTTAGGGATGGAGGTTTCTGTCATCCATCTTGCACCCTACTTAATGGAACGGCAACTCGATCATACAGCCGGCAAACTATTACAAACAGAGTTAGAAAAACAAGGGATGAAGTTTTTACTTGAGAAACAAACCCAAGAGATTTATGGGAATGAAAGGGTGGAAGGATTAAGGTTTAGTGATGGAACAGATATTGAAGTAGACTTAGTCGTAATGGCTGTTGGGATTAAGCCAAAAAGTGAATGGGCAAAGGAAAGTGGAATTCTTGTCAATCGCGGGATTGTGGTGAATGACTATCTGCAAACCAATACCCCTCATGTTTATGCAGTGGGCGAATGTGCTGAGCATAATGGAATGGTTTATGGTCTGGTATCCCCTTTGTATGAACAAGGAAAAGTATTAGCGAAAACCGTCTGTGGCATTGAAACCAATCCATATAAAGGCTCCATATTATCCACTCAACTGAAGGTTTCAGGTGTAGAAGTATTTTCTGCAGGGGACTTCATCGAGGGAGAAGGTAAAAAAGCAATCAAGGTCTTCGATGACCAGGATAATATTTACAAGAAAATCGTATTACGTGGAAATCAAATCGTTGGCGCTGTGTTGTTTGGTGATAGCAGCGAGGGGAATCGGTTGTTTTCCATGATTCAAAAGAAAGCAGATATCTCAGACACGGAAAAGGTAACGATTTTACAACCGTTGCATGAGGAAGCAGGCAGCAGTCTAGTCGCTGTTATGAACGATGATGAAATGATTTGCGGTTGTAACGGGGTAACAAAAGGAACGATTGTTCAAGCGATACAGCAGCAAGGCTGCACATCAGTGGATGCAATCAAAGCGTGTACGAGTGCTTCTAGATCCTGCGGGGGCTGTAAACCGCTTGTAGCTGATCTCTTGCAGCACACGCTCGGTTCCGCTTTTGTGGAAACAACTCAAAAAGAAGCCATCTGCGGTTGTACCACTTTATCAAGGGATGAAGTGGTGGAAGAAATAAGGGCTAAGGGGCTGTCAACGATTAAGGAAGTCATGTATGTCCTTGGTTGGAGTTCGGAGGAAGGCTGTTCCAAATGCCGCCCCGCATTAAACTACTATTTAGGAATGGTTCATCCAATTGAACATAGGGACGAAAGAGAATCGCGATTTGTGAATGAGCGGATGCATGCCAATATTCAAAAAGACGGGACCTACTCTGTTGTACCGCGTATGTATGGCGGTGTCACCAATTCAAGCGATTTACGCCGAATTGCTGATGTTGTTGATAAATATGAAATACCGCTCGTAAAATTAACCGGCGGCCAACGAATCGATTTATTGGGCATTAAAAAAGAGGTCTTACCAAAGGTTTGGGAGGATCTCGACATGCCATCTGGATTCGCCTATGGAAAATCACTACGAACAGTTAAGACTTGTGTCGGAGAACAATTTTGCCGATTTGGAACCCAGGATTCGATGGGGCTTGGTATTGTCTTGGAAAAGAAATTCGAAGGTCTGCAAACGCCTCATAAAGTAAAAATGGCTGTTTCTGCCTGTCCAAGAAGCTGCGCAGAGTCAGGTTTCAAGGATATAGGATTTATTGGAATCGACGGCGGCTGGGAAATTTATGTTGGCGGAAACGGTGGAACCCATGTCCGCGGAGGGGATTTATTTTATAAAGTCAAAACCGACGAAGAGGTTGCCGAGATTACGGGTGCTTACTTGCAATATTACCGTGAAACAGCAAACTACTTGGAACGTACATCTGCTTGGATTGAACGTGTTGGTCTAACACATATCCGTTCGGTCCTTGACGATTTGCAGAAACGGAGGGAGCTGAATTTACGGATGGAGGAAGCATTGTCCGTCCTGCGTGATCCGTGGAAGGAAATAGCTGAGGATGAAAAGGTGAAGAAGCAATTGTTTGAGACACTAGTGATGTCTTAAAAATTACATGATAAAGGTGGAAATAGCTGATGGCTAGCAAAAGTGTGACAAAAATATCAATTGGTTCCATCCATGAGCTGAAAGAGCGGATTGGAAAAACGGTATGTATTGGGAAAAAAGAAGTGGCTGTATTTAAATTATCCAGTGGAACTGTTCGGGCAGTAGAGAACAGCTGTCCCCATAAAGGCGGAGTCTTAAGTGAGGGCATGGTGAGCGGAGAATTTGTTTTTTGTCCGATGCATGATTGGAAAATCTGTTTGGATGACGGGAAGGTTCAAAAGCCGGATAGAGGCTGTGTGACAACCTATCAAACATTGATTGAGAGTGATCAGGTTTATCTATTATTTGAAGAGTGATAGAAGAAACTGTCTTTTGACCAGTGGTTGAAAGGCAGTTTTCTTAAAAATATTACCGATCATTTTATGCAAGTTTGCAATAGTTACGGCTGGTTAGAAGGGGTGTGGAAAAATGAAACAAAAAAAGGGGAAAGTGTATCTAGTCGGTTCAGGTCCTGGCGACCCAGATTTAATTACTGTAAAAGCGACAAAATGCCTTCAACAGGCAGATGTTATTTTATACGACAGATTGGTGAATCCGGTACTTCTTGATTATGGAAGACACGAAGCAGAATTGATTTTTTGCGGAAAAGAGCCGGGAAACCATTGTGTCTCTCAGGACGCTATACATGAATTATTGGTGGAACAAGCGATGGAAGGGAAAACCGTTGTTCGGTTAAAAGGCGGTGACCCGTTTATTTTTGGCCGTGGCGGTGAAGAGGCAATGATACTTGCCGAATATGGAATTGAGTTTGAAGTAGTTCCCGGTATTACGTCTGGAATAGCGGCCCCTGCTTATGCTGGAATACCAGTTACATATCGAGATATAAGTCAATCATTTGCCGTAGTAACAGGGCATTGTGTTAATGGGAAGCCGAAAAACATTCGTTGGGACTATTTAGCTCATGGTTTTGATACCCTTGCAATTTATATGGGAATCAAGAATCTTCCATATATATGTAGCCAATTGGAATTATACGGCAAGTTTCCGAACACTCCTGTAGCCGTCATCCAACAAGGAACAACAAGTGAACAACGAACGGTGATTGGAACACTTGAAACAATTGTAAATATAGTAGAAGAAAATCACATGACCAATCCTGCCATGATAATTATTGGAGAGGTGGTAAACTTGTCGGAAAAATTATCGTGGTTTCCTGAAAGAATTCGCATACCAACCGATTGAACAATTTTTTTCCAAAAAACATAAAACTGTTGCCCAAAAACTGTCCTCATAAGAAAGTAAGTATGAAAATTCTTAACATTAAACGCGGACTAAGGTATAATAATTTTCATTACTTAATAGGAAGGTTTTAAAACATCATGAATTCTAATTTCAAAGAACAAATTGAACAATTTAAACTGCGGAATCAAAACCGCGGGCGTTTACTTGTCAGCTGTCCCGACCAGCCGGGGATTGTTTCAACGATTTCTCAATTTTTATTTTCCCATAATGCCAATATCATTGAATCCAGTCAGTACTCAACCAATCCTGAGGGTGGAGTTTTTTTCATTCGCATTGAGTTCGAATGCCCCTTTTTAAAAGAAAAAGCAAACGAAATGAAAGAACAGTTCACAGAAATTGCTGAAAAGTTTTCAATGGAATGGACGTTAACACCAGTATTTAAGGTGAAAAAAGCAGCTATTTTTGTATCAAAAGAATTGCATTGTCTTTTGGAACTGTTATGGGAGTGGCAAAGCGGCGATTTGATGGCCGATATTGCTCTAGTCATCAGTAACCATGAAGCAGCAAGGGATGTCGTTGAGGGGCTTAATATCCCATTCTATTATATTCCAGCTAATAAAGATATCCGTGAACAAGTAGAAAAAGAGCAGTTGCAGCTTCTTAAAGAACATGATGTGGATCTCATTGTTCTTGCGCGTTACATGCAAATTTTGACACCGAACTTTGTAGCAGCAAACCCGCATAAAATTATTAACATCCATCATTCATTCTTACCTGCTTTTATTGGGGCAAGACCGTATGAACGGGCATATGACCGCGGCGTTAAATTGATAGGGGCTACATCACACTATGTAACGAATGATTTGGACGAAGGTCCTATTATCGAACAAGATATAGCAAGAGTCGATCACCGTGACAATGTTGAATCCCTAAAGAAAATCGGCCGCACAATTGAACGAAGTGTATTAGCACGCGCTGTAAAATGGCATCTGGAAGACCGAATTATTGTACATCAAAATAAAACAATTGTTTTCTAAAACAACAACTCCCCAGGCCATTCGGCTTGGGGAGTTGTTTTTCATAAAAAACCTAGTATTGAAAGGTCTGTCCTCTTCTGATTCTCGCTTTTTTTCAAAAAAAATATTTTATCCTCGATAATAATGCAGTATGATAGATAAAGTTAAAGGCAATGATTTTTTTTGCTACTAATATTCAGTCTTTTTAGAAACTTAAAAATTTAAAAAAGGAATCTGGGATATTATGAAATTTAAAACAAAGCTTTATACGGGCACGGGGTCTTTACTGCTATTATTTTTTATCATCGCGTTAGTTTTAATGAACATGCTCGAACAAACAACCGTGAATTTAAACCTTGTAGTGAATGATTTAAATGAAAGAATCGAAATGGCTTCTGATATTAAATTTGAAACAACTAGAATTGGTTTAGAGCTTAGTTCTGCATTAACCGATCATCACCAGGAAATGAATAAAGCCGCAAAGAATGATTGGGAAGATTCACAAACCACTTTAGCCACAGCGCTGGATGCACTAAAAAAAGGGACACCGACCAGAAAGCGCAAGAGCTAATGGAAAAGTTAAAAACATTGCATGATACCTACAATAATATGGGGCAGCAAGCTTTGGTTGAAAAAAAATTAAATAAAGATATTGAAATTCCAGATTCTTTTTGGAAGGATTCAGAACTGCTTCGGCAAAGAATGATGCAAATTGCCGATATTCTTTATCGCTTGCAATCACAAAAGTTGAAGGATGAACTGATCGGGTCTAAAGATACATATAATTGGGCAGTCACCGTGATTTACAGCTACCTTGCCATTGCCTTGGTTATTGGTATTGGTTTTACGTTTTGGATTATTAGAAGCATTACTAAAAACTTGAACAAAATCACCGATGTCATGAAAAGGGCAACCACAAGCAACTTTGACTCTTTACCACGAATTGATCATTCTGCAAAGGGTGAGTTAGGGGAAATTGCCGTTGCTTTTAATAAAATGGCAAATGAACTGGAGAAGCATAGTAAGCTTGAGAAACAATTTTTACTAGAAGCAGAAGAGCAAAGTTGGTTAAATACAAAAATTGCTGAAATCGCGACGATTTACCCCGAAATTGAAAATGTGGCGATGTTAGCAGAGCTATTAATAACGAAGCTTGTTCCAATGGTAGAGGCGAGTTTTGGGGTTTTTTATATAAAAGAAGTGGAAGAAGATCAATATTATTTAAAAAAGATTTCAAGTTATGCCTCCTTAGATAAGAATAAAGATTATATGCGTTTTCGTTTTGGAGAAGGGCTGGTTGGACAATGTGCACTTGAAAAGCGTCCGATTCTTTTAAGTCATGTCCCGGACAATTATATAAGAGTGGGGTCTGGAACAGGAGAAGCTTCACCGAAAAATATTATTATATTGCCGGTCCAGTTTGAAAATCATGTACTAGCAGTTATTGAAATTGCTTCCTTCACGTCCTTTAGTCCGTTGCAAGTAAAACTGCTCGAAGCAGTCAATAATAATATTGGCATCAAGATTAATAGTATTGTGAACCATATGAAGGTTGAAAAACTTTTACAGGAATCGCAGGCACTTACCGAGGAACTTCAAGCCCAATCAGAGGAACTGCAGTTACAGCAAGAAGAGTTACGGACAACAAATGAAAAACTCGAAGAGCAATATGAAGCCTCTGAGCAAAAAAATGTTGAAATCGAAAAGGTTCGGGAGGAGCTTGAAGAGAAAGCGCAGCAACTAGAGCTTAGCTCTCAATATAAATCTGAGTTTCTAGCAAATATGTCGCATGAGTTAAGGACACCACTGAATAGTTTGCTCATTTTAGCGCAAATCCTCTCTGAAAATGGGCAGGGAAACCTTACAGCTAAGCAACAAGAGTATATTCGGACCATCTACTCGTCTGGGAACGATTTACTTCATTTAATAAATGATATTCTGGATTTAGCAAAGGTAGAGTCAGGTAAATTAGATATTAATATAAAAGAGGTTGAATTGCAGGAATTAGAGAAATTTATTCATCGCCAATTTTCTCCTGTCGCGATTCAAACAAATGTTGGCTTCACAACAGAATTAGAAGAAGGATTATCGGAGACGTTCTTGACAGATGAGCAGCGTTTGCAGCAAATCTTGAAGAATTTACTTTCTAATGCCTTTAAATTCACGGAGGTCGGCAATGTAACCTTACGAGTACAGAAGGTAATAAAAAATGCCAGTGGTCCACTAACCAATGGAAAAACAAAAAGGAAAACAATGCTTGCTTTCTCCGTTATCGATACGGGAATCGGAATTGAGGAAGACAAACAAGTCTCGATATTTGATGCCTTTATTCAAGAAGACGGAACGACCAGTCGTCAATATGGCGGTACCGGCTTAGGACTTTCGATTAGCCGGGAGATGGCCCATTTATTAGGTGGATTTATTGAGGTATCAAGTAAAAAAGGAAAAGGGAGCACTTTTACGTTATTTTTACCCTACAGCCAAAAAACAGTGGTTGAAAATACGGCAATGGATGAAGCAGCCGTAACGCTTTATGAGAATGAAACATTTGAAACTGTAGAGATTCAACCAAAACGGTGTGAGAATTCAATCTTGAATAATAAGAAAATTCTTATAGTGGATGATGATATACGCAATGTATATGCCCTTACCATTGCCCTTGAGGAGAATGGGATGGAAGTAATTGTAGCAGAAAACGGTCGGGAAGGAATTGAGGTATTAAAGAATAGCCCGGATACTGATCTTATTTTAATGGACATTATGATGCCGGAGATGGACGGGTTTGAGGCAATGCGGAAAATTCGGCAAACCTCAGAATTTAAAACCTTACCAATCATTGCCCTTACAGCAAAAGCGATGAAGCGGAGCAGAGAGGAATGTTTAGAGGCGGGGGCTACGGATTATATTAGTAAGCCAATTAATTTAGACCAACTTTTCTCGTTAATGCAGGTTTGGCTGTATCAATAGAAGGGATTGAAATAATACAATGAAAAATCCTCCAATTCTGCAATCAGAAGAGATTGAAAATATTGAAATTGAATTACTGCTTGAGGCTGTTTTTCGCTATTATGGATACGATTTTAGAAACTATGCGTTTCCTTTTATTCAAAGGAGAATTAGCCAACGTGTTAAAAAGGAGAACCTATCGAGTGTTTCGGCTCTTCAGGAAAAAGTCCTTCGTGACTCAGAGACGATGTTGAGTTTGTTTTTGGACTTTTCCATTAATGTGACGGAGATGTTTCGCGATCCTACATTTTTTAAGTCTTTTCGAACAAAAATTATCCCGATGATAAAGGATTATCCGGAAATACGAATTTGGCATGTTGGCTGCTCTTCCGGAGAAGAAGTTTATTCGATGGCGATTCTCTTGCATGAAGAAGGTATTTATGAAAAATCGAAAATTTACGCGACGGATTTAAACCATCTGATTCTCGAAAAAGCAAAGCAGGGAACTTTTCCATTAGATGTAATGAAACTATATACGAAAAACTACCTGGAAGCGGGTGGAAAGAGGGCATTTTCGGAATATTATAAGGCCACTGGCGATAAGGTTTTTTTTCATGCCTTTCTTAGAAAAAATGTATTTTTTGCCCAGCATAATCTGGTAACCGATCAATCTTTTAATGAGTTTGATATTATTATTTGCCGGAATGTACTCATCTATTTTAATAAAACGCTACAAAATGAGGTTCATAAATTATTATATAACAGCCTAAGCCATTCAGGCTTTCTCGGGCTGGGAAAAAGAGAGGGGATAAAGTTTACGAGTTATGAAAACTGTTACGAAGAATTCGACGGATCAGAAAGACTATTCCGAAAAAATAAGTAGTTTCCCAACAAATAAAGTGAACATATTAATGGTAGATGATCATCCAGAAAATCTTTTAGCGTTGGAAGCTGTACTGAATTCTCCCAATTATAATTTGGTAAGTGCTAACTCGGGAAAAGAAGCGTTAATTTGTATGCTAAAGCAGGATTTCGCGGTTATATTACTAGACGTACAAATGCCTGGACTAAATGGTTTTGAAACGGCTAAGCTGATTAAAGCCAGAGAAAAAACGAGACATATTCCCATTATATTCATTACGGCCATTAGTCAAGAAAAGGAACATGTACATCAAGGTTATGCCGCAGGGGCAATTGATTATGTTTTTAAACCATTTCATCCTGATACATTAAAACGGAAAATCGAACAATTTGTAAAAATTCATCAAAAACATGAAGAAAATATTCTTCAAACGAATCGCGAGCGGACAAATGAGCTGAAAGAAATCAATCGAAAATTGGATCGAACCACGTTAAATCTACGCCGAACTGAGGCACTGTCGAAAGTTATTGGAGAAACCATAGTCGATACGATTGTTACCTTTGATGAACAAGGTTCTGTTTTATCCGTGAATCCTGCTATAAAAAAAATGTTTGGTTATACAGCTGATGATATCATAGGGAAAAACGTTGCTGTCCTATTTCATAAATCTGATGACGATCTTGTCCGGTTATCTTTTTTAACCACTATAAAAAAATCAGTCGGTAGAGTGATTGAATCTGTAGGCATTAAGAAAGACCGGCGCCACTTTCATGCGGATATTCTCATTGGTGAAACATCCGTTGAAAATCACCAGATCTTTGTATGTACGATCCGTGATGTAACAGAAAGAAAGCAGATTGAGGAAGTTAAAAGATTGAAGTTCAATAATCTCGAATATATTGTCGAAAAACGAACAGAGGAACTAATTAAGGCAAACGAAAAGCTTCAATCCGAAATTGAGGAACGGAAAAAAATTGCTGACCATTTATTCCAATCACAAGAAAGATTTCGGAAAATATTTGCTGCTAGTCCAAGTTTAATGGCGATTTTCTCCAAAAGAGATTTTACGATTATTGAGGTAAATACCAGTTGGTTAAGTTATACAGGCTATTCTCTTGAAGAGATTAAACAACAAAAAATAAATTTGAACAATTTTATTGAGGAAGCTACGGGGAACCCAATTCAGATTGATTATAAGATTCGCAATAAGAAAATAAATTATCGGACGAAAACCGGCGATCTACGCGATGGATTATTATCAACTGAAATGATAGATGTGTATCCTGAGCCATGTATTTTGATTGTATTAAACGATATCTCTGAGAGGGTACTTCTGGAAAAAGAGATGTCCCGATTAGATCGGTTAAATTTAATTGGGGAGATGGCTGCCGGGATTGCCCATGAAATTCGGAATCCGATGACGACGGTTCAAGGATTTTTACAAATATCAAGAAATAATAAAGACCCTTTAGCACCTGATATTATCGATATCATGTTAGAAGAATTAACGAGAGCTAATTCCATCATCACGGAATTTCTTAACCTAGCGAAAAATAAGGTTAGTGTAAAGAAAAAACAAAGTTTGAATGCGATTTTAAAAGCTATTTTTCCACTAATTCAAGCGGAAGCAATGCGTTCTAGTAAACAGGTAAAACTGGATTTACATGATTGTCCAGATATTTTCCTTGATCATAAAGAAATTCGCCAGCTGATCTTAAATATTTCATTAAATGGATTTGATGCGATGTCGTCAAATGGGCAGCTTACGATAAAAACCTATACCGATCAACAGGCCGTTTTTTTGGAAATAAAGGATCAAGGTCATGGAATCAACCCGGAAGTTTTGCAAAAATTAGGGACACCTTTCTTTACTACAAAGGAAAAGGGAACAGGCCTGGGTTTAGCCATCTGTTATAGTGTGGCCAAACGCCACCATGCTGAAATTGATATTAAAACCGGGAATGAAGGAACTACGTTCTCGATTCGTTTTCAATTAAATTCCTTTTAAACTACCCATAGTTTTTAAAACAGAAAAGAGGGAAGGATTTTGTGTTTAAAAAAGGAAAAGTAGTTATTCTGATGATTGTTATAATTTCCGTCATACTAGTTGGACTAATCTATAAATCATATAATAAACCGAAAGTGGTTGTAGTGTTAAAAAATTTAGACACACAATATTTTGAAATTGTGAAATCAGGTGTCGAACAAGGATTTAAAGACTTCGGCATCAACGGGGAAGTCGTTGCACCTCGAAAGGAATCCGTGAGAGAACAAGCCCGGATATTACAGGAAATCTATCAAGAAAGCCCTGATGTTTTAATTGTTTCACCGATAAATTCATCCGTTGTCCCGATATTGGATAAGTTTACAAAAAAAAAGCATATTCCTGTTCTCTTAATGGATCAAAATAATCCATGGCCGAATAAAACGGCGTATGTTGGTTCTGACAACGTTGATTTAGGCAAGAAGGCAGGTTCATTATTGAGCTCTGAGCTGCATCCGGGCAATAAAGTAGCGATTATCGCTGGAAATCTATCAGTCCCAGTTTTTAAAGATAGGATAA
This sequence comes from Bacillus salipaludis, assembly GCF_030938565.1. GTDB lineage: Bacteria > Bacillota > Bacilli > Bacillales > Cytobacillaceae > Neobacillus > Neobacillus salipaludis_A. Next base: position 2,940,336 of record NZ_JAVGVR010000001.1, read on the forward strand.
CGGGGGCTAAAATTGCCTTAAAAAATTCAGGAATGATTGTGGCAGCGGAAAAAGCGGGCGTTCCAGATGATTTAAAGATGGTTAGAAAAGAAGTGAATCAGATTTTGATAGAAAATCCTAATCTTAAAGGATTCATTGCTACACATGATAATCTTGCTTATCGGATTATAAAGGTCCTTAAGGAAGAGGACCGGGTAATGCCGGTTATTGGAGCAGATGGAATTCCTAATATGGTGAAATATATCAAGGATGGAACCATTTCTGCAACAGTCGCTCAAAATCCCTTTGATATGGGCCATTTAGCTGTTGAAACAGCCCTAAAAGTCATAAAGGGAGAGCATGTAAAGAAAATAGTTGATACAGGTGTTGATATCATCATTAAAGAAAATGCGCAGGAAAGATTAGACTTTTATAAAGAAAAGGTTCATTTTGGTACGAAATAGACGAAAGAATCTAATTCCTTCTCAAAAAAGATAAAACGATATTTAAAGAAATCCACCAGCCGTGATTGGTTGGGGGATTTAATTTTTAGCGTGAACGAATAAACCGTCATCTTCAAGCCATTCTGCTAAAAACACATTATATTATAAGTGTTTTTCTTATCAATTTTTTGGAAATTTGCTAACATATGTTAGTAAGATCATTTCTTTTAGGGATTCGAAAAAAAAGAAATGAAATGGTAATGGTATGGCTTTTTATAAACTGAAATGACGGAAGGAATGATTGATCAATATGGCAGATTATTCAATGAATAATCAGGAGGGACTTTCCCGCTCTAAGAGGGTATGGATGGCAATTGTACTTGGTTCGCTGGCTGCATTTGGTCCGTTATCCATTGATATGTATTTACCTGCTTTACCTAATATTGCAAAGGATTTTGAATCAAATCCATCTTTCGTACAGCTTAGCTTAAGCTTTTTCGTAATTGGTCTAGCTTCCGGTCAGCTGTTCTCCGGACCAATCAGTGATGTAAGCGGACGGCGTAAACCCCTTTTAATTGGTTTAATTACCTATTTTATCGCGTCCTTTTTATGTGTATTTAGCCCATCCATTTGGGGATTAATTATCTTGCGGTTGGTCCAAGGCTTGGCGGGTTCGGCGGGAATTGTGATTTCAAGGGCGATTGTCCGTGATTTATACTCCGGCAGTGAATTAACAAAGTTTTTTGCGCTCCTGACGTTGGTCAATGGCCTCGCCCCAATTCTGGCTCCAGTGGTAGGGGGCCAATTGTTAAAATTCGTTCCATGGCAGGGAGTATTTATTGTTTTAAGTGGTATCGGCATTGTGATGTTTTTTGTTGTACTTTTTGGTTTACCGGAAACTCTTCCTCATGAAAAGCGTTCTGCCGGAGGTGTTAAAAATACATATAACACCTTTCTAAGGATAATTTTAGATCGTCGATTTATGGGCTATGCATTAGCACAGGGTTTGGTTTTTGCAGCCATGTTTGCCTATATTTCGGGATCTCCTTTTGTAGTGCAAAATATTTATGGCGCTTCACCGCAAATGTTCAGTCTTATTTTCGCAATTAATGCGGTGGGAATCATGATCAATAGTCAGACGGCCGGGAGATTGGCAGGACGAATTCATGAATCAAAACTGCTGGTATTTGGTTTGGGGACATCATCAATAGGAGGAATTGTTTTACTCCTTTTAATACTGGTACATGCAAAATTGATTTTCATTTTAATTCCATTATTTTTCGTTGTATCGAGTGTCGGCATGGTAAATACCGCAGGATTTTCACTAGCAATGCAATCACAAGGTAATAATGCTGGCAGTGCATCTGCATTGCTAGGGGTCATGTCGCTGGCATTTGGTGGAATTGTCGCACCGCTCGTCGGAATTGGCGGAGGACATTCAGCAATTCCTATGGGAATTGTCATCGTATTTGCCGGTTGCGGAGCAGTACTTTCTTATGTATTGCTTGTAAAAAGGAAGCCGGAAAAAAACAACAAGCACTATATATATAAAGCATAGTTAAAAAAATTTAATACCTGATAAAAAACTGTACAGGATGGTGTCTGTACGGTTTTTTTGTGCCTGACTAGATGAGGTACTGCTTCCAATATAAAATCAATTCCTTTTAGCACTCTTTTTTTCTTGTGGAACATTTTTGTGGAACAAGAAAAATCGGGTGGTGCCAGGCACCCTATTGACAAATTTGATGGATGATTTTAACATTTAATATGTTAACTTAATATTCTACTTGGTTAACATATTGATTTTGGGAGGAAGAGATTTTGAGTGAGGAGGGCTTTTATAGTGTTAGAATGAGAGCTTCTGAGAATGGGGCCCATGAGCAGGGGGGCAAGCATATTTCCGGCGGCGAACTTATTTCTACCTATGGCAATTTGAAAAATGCAGTTAATGTCCTGCTTGAAAAAGCATTAACACATTCAAGAGGCACACCTGATTTTATGCAGATTCAGCTTGAATTAATAGATCAACCAATAACAAAACTAAAGCCATTACCGATTGGAATAAATGAAGTGGAATCAGTAAAAGAAGGGCATTCAATCGCACAAAACCTTTTAGAGATAGCAGGGGTTCCCCGAAACTGTATTGAAAGAGCATTTGAGCAAATTACGGAAAATTCTGGGCTTAGAGGGGCCATTTTGTTTGATATCCGTTCTAGTGAACGAATCGATAATCGAAACGATAAAGGAATTCGGGTTTCGCGAATGGACTGGTCTACCTCGAATTTTGACAAATGGGCAGTTTACCATAAAATCACGCGAAGTCAAAGGGTAAAGGAGGCACTTGTACTTGCAACAAAAGTAAGTCAGCATCCAGCTACAATCGCAGAATTATGCTGGTCCGATGATCCGGAATATATTTCAGGATATGTTGCCAGCAAAAAGCTTGGCTACCATCGAATTACGAGATTAAAAGAGTTTGGTGATGAACGCGGCTGCCGCATCTTTTTTATAGATGGTTTAAGTGATCTTCATGCTTACATAACATACTTAGAAAAACAGCCAATATTCGTTGAATGGGAGGAAGAAAAATGACAAACGACTTAATTGAAAAAAGTAAAAAGTACCTTTGGTTACCGTTCACTCAAATGAAAGATTACGATAAAAATCCAATTATCATTGAAAGCGGCCAAGGCATAAAAGTAAAAGACACAGATGGAAAGGAATATTATGATGGATTTTCTGCTCTTTGGCTAAATGTCCATGGTCATCGAAAAAAAGAATTAGATGAAGCCATTAAAAAACAACTTGATAAAATTGCTCACTCAACTCTTTTAGGAATGACCAATGTCCCGGCAACAGAACTGGCAGAAAAACTAATCGAAATAAGTCCCGAAAAACTGACACGTGTTTTTTATTCCGATAGTGGTGCAGAAGCGATGGAAATTGCACTCAAGATGGCCTTTCAATACTGGATGAATATCGGACGGCCGGAGAAGCAAAAATTTATCGCGATGCATAATGGTTATCATGGAGATACAATTGGCGCGGTAAGTGTTGGTTCAATCGATCTCTACCATCAAGTGTACGGCCCTCTCATTTTTGAAAGCTATAAAGCTCCGATTCCAGTTGTTTATCATTCTGAAAGCGGAGATCCAGCGCAATGCCGGGATAAATGTTTACATATACTTGAACAATTGCTGATTGAAAAACATCAAGAAATTGCTGCACTTTCAATCGAATCAATGGTTCAGGGAGCCGGCGGAATGATTGTGATGCCAGAGGGATTTTTGTCAGGTGTTCGTCGACTCTGCACAAAATATAATGTCCTAATGATTATCGATGAAGTTGCTACCGGATTTGGCCGTACGGGGAAAATGTTTGCTTGTGAGCATGAAGGGGTTCAACCTGATTTAATGGCAGTCGGGAAAGGAATTACAGGGGGCTACCTGCCAATTGCAGCAACCTTGACAACAGAGGAAATTTACCAAGCCTTTTATGATGACTACGATAAATTAAAAACCTTATTCCATGGTCATTCTTATACAGGTAACCAGCTGGGATGTGCAGTTGCACTTGAAAATATCCGTATATTTGAAAAAGAAAACCTTGTAGAAAATGTATCTGAAAAGGCAGAGTATCTCCATAAATTACTTGAGGAGCTGAAATCGCTCCCTTACGTTGGCGACATCCGCCAGCTCGGGTTTATGTGTGGGATTGAGCTTGTTTTTTCAAAGGAAACGAAGGAGCCTTTCCCGAAGGAAAAACGGATTGGCTATCAAGCTACCCTGAAAATGAGAGAGCTCGGTATGCTGACGAGACCTTTAGGCGATACTATCGTCTTTATGCCGCCGCATGTAAGCACAATTGAAGAATTGAAGGAAATGGTAGTGATTATGAAAGAAGCGATTATTGAGGTGACAAATGAGGTGACGAACGTTGGAGTTTGATGAATGGCTAAGTGTACGAATTGATCAAACGAAAGCGGCCGGTTTACATCGGAAACTGCGAACAATGAATACAGCTCCACTGCCAAAAATGTTAATTGATGGTAAGGAGCAGATTGTATTTTCCTCTAATAATTATCTAGGGCTCGCGTATAATTGTCATTTGGTTTATGCTGCCGAAACGATTCTCCACGAATTTGGCGTAGGCAGCAGCGGCTCTAGATTAACAACCGGTCATACCGAATGGCATCGAAGGCTGGAAGAAAAAATTGCTCAATTTAAGCAAACAGAAGCTGCCTTACTTTTTTCAAGCGGCTTTTTAGCGAATGTCGGCGTGTTATCTTCTCTCCCAGAAAATGGAGATGTCATTTTAAGTGATCAATTAAATCATGCCAGTATTATCGATGGCTGCCGACTTTCCAAAGCCTCAACTGTTGTCTATAAACATATCGATATGGATAATCTTGAAGAAAAATTGAAAGAGACATCTAACTTTAAACGGTGTTTTATCGTAACCGATGGTGTTTTCAGTATGGATGGAACGATCGCCCCGCTTAAATATATTATCTCCCTTGCGAAACGGTATCATGCCTACGTAATTGTTGATGATGCCCATGCAACAGGTGTTTTGGGAGAAAAAGGCAGGGGTACAAGTGAATATTTCGGTGTCCATCCCGATGTTGTAATTGGAACTTTAAGTAAGGCCGTTGGAACGGATGGCGGGTTTGTTGCGGGTTCTCAGATACTAATTGACTTTTTGCTCAACCATGCAAGAACTTTCATTTTTCAAACCGCTATGCCGCCGGCCATTTGTGCCGCTTCCTATGCCGCACTCGAAATCATCGGGGAAAGTGATGAAAAGCGGAGGCAGTTGTTTTCGAATGTAAAAAGACTAAAAACGAATTTAGCAGAAATGGGATATGTCGTGAAGGGGCATCTGACCCCGATTATTCCTGTCATCATCGGAGATCCGAAAAAGGCGGTTATTTTTGCTGAAAAGCTTCAGGAAAAAGGAATATTTGCTCCTGCAATCCGTCCGCCTACGGTACCGGTTGGGGAAAGTAGGATTCGCCTTACTGTCACATCCGACCATTCTTCGAATGAAATTGATTACTTACTTAAATGCTTTTATTGCATTGGAAAGGAGCTGAATATGATTTGATCAGCGGTATTTTTATTACAGGAACAGATACGGATGTTGGGAAAACAATTATATCAAGCGGAATCGCAGCAGTACTTAAAGAGCAGCAAATAGATATTGGGGTATTTAAGCCATTGCTTAGCGGCATTACGCGTGAGGATCCAAGAAGCGATACAAGTCTTTTAAAACAATTGTCCAAAACGTCATTATCTTACGAAGAAATTACGCCTTTTGTATTTAAGGAACCACTTGCACCATACGTTGCAGCCAAGCTCGAAGGTAAAAGCGTAAGGATGGAAGAGGTTTTAAGTCACTGGGAAAAGATTAAAGAAAAACACGAATTTTTTATTGTCGAAGGGGCTGGCGGGATTTCGGTCCCATTGGGAGAACAGTTTTTAGTAAGTGACTTAATAAAGGAGTTAGAACTGCCGATTGTAATTGTTGCCCGGCCTAATCTTGGGACCGTCAACCATATTTTTCTAACGGTTCAATATGCAAAAAGTCTGGGACTTACGATCACCGGGATTGTTTTGAATGGAATTAGTGAACAACCTAGTCTTGCTGAAAAAACAAATCCTAAATTAATTGAAGAGTTATGCGGTGTACCTATTTTAGGAATTACTCCTAAACTGAGAGATTTAACATTAGAAAACATGAAAAATATGGTAAAAGAACACATTGATGTGACATTACTTTTACAGGAAAAGGAGTTAATAATATGAATAAATGGATGGAGCTTGCGGATCAGGTATTAAAGGGTAAGGAAGTAACGAATGAGGAGGCTCTTTCAATTTTAGAATGTCCGGATGAGGATGTTTTGTTGCTCATGCATGCAGCATTTCAAATTAGGAAACGTTATTTCGGGAAAAAAGTAAAGCTAAATATGATCATGAATACTAAATCAGGTTTATGCCCTGAAAATTGTGGTTATTGTTCACAATCTTCCATTTCAACCGCGCCGATTAATACATATAGAATGGTAGATAAGGATACAATCATTGAAGGCGCAAAGCGTGCCTATGATTTAAACGTGGGAACATACTGTATTGTGGCAAGTGGCCGGGGACCATCCAATAAAGAGATTGATCATGTAGTCGAAGCGGTTAAGGAAATTAAAGATTCATACGGTTTAAAAGTCTGTGCCTGCCTTGGTCTTTTGAAGCCTGAACAAGCTAATCGTCTGAAGGAAGCCGGGGTAGACCGTTACAACCATAATATCAATACATCTGCAAACAATCATGCCAACATTACTACTTCTCATACCTATGATGACCGTGTCAATACCGTTGAGATGGTAAAAGAATCCGGGATGTCGCCGTGTTCAGGGGTTATAGTTGGCATGCGGGAAACGAAGCAGGATGTCGCCGATATGGCCAATAGCTTAAAGGCTCTTGATGCGGATTCAATTCCAGTTAATTTCTTACATGCGATTGATGGTACTCCACTGCAAGGTGTAAAGGAATTAACGCCGCTTTATTGTTTAAAAGTGCTCGCACTTTTCCGTTTTATCAATCCAACGAAGGAGATTCGAATCTCAGGAGGACGTGAAGTCAACCTTCGTTCTTTACAGCCGTTAGGGTTCTATGCAGCCAACTCAATTTTTATTGGCGATTATTTAACGACAGCAGGGCAAGAGGAGAATGAGGATTATAAAATGTTACAGGATTTAGGATTTGAGATTGAATCAGTGGAAGAAATGAAGGCAAGCTTGGCGGCAGAAAAATAGAAAGGATAAAAGTCTTACAGAAATTCATTCTGTAAGACTTTTATCCATATAGGAAGGGGACCGAAATGAAAACGATTCTTAAACAAACGATACCAGCTAGCCCACTTGATTTTTTTCATAATCCGTATCCACTTTATGATAGGTTTCGATCTATTCATCCAATCCATTGGGGAAATCTATTGAAGCAGCCGGGATGGTATGTAACAGGATATGAAGAAGCAAAAATGATTCTGAAAGATACCCGCTTTATAAATCGCATCCCGCTGCCCTTGGCATCAAAAAAATATGACGAATTAAAAAATATCCAAAACGATATGATGCTATTTAAAAATCAACCAGATCATAAACGGTTACGTTTCCTGGTAAGTAATGTATTCACACCAAAAACGGTTGATCAACTTCGTCCTTATATCAAACAAACGGTCAACGAATTACTAGTGTCGTTTCAAAATAAAAAAACCATGGATATTGTATCCGATTTTGCGTTTCCATTAGCAAGTCAGATTATCGCGAAAATTTTGGGAGTACCGCGAGAAGATCGATATCGATTTAGGGAATGGGCATCAAGCTCAATTCAAACCATCGATTTTACACGATCGAGAAAGGTGTTAGACAATGGGAATGCAGAGATGTTAATCATTAGGAATTATTTTAAAGAGCTGATTATGAAACGGAAAGTAAGACCTGAACAGGACCTAATCAGCTTGTTAATAAAAGAGGAGCAGCAAGGTGACAGGCTAACGGACGATGAATTATTGGCAGCCTGCATTTTACTTGTGATTGCCGGTCATGAGACTACCGTTAATTTGATCAGCAATTCCATGCTCGTTTTATTGAAACATCCCCAACAAATGATGGAGTTAAAGGAAAACCCCTTGCTAATGGAAAGGGCGGTTGAGGAATTTTTGCGCTATGAAAGTCCAACACAGATGACCGCTCGGGTTGCGTCAGAGGATATCGAGATCAAGAAGAAAAAGATTAATAAAGGCGACCAGGTTTATATTCTTTTGGGTGCTGCCAATCGAGATCCAAAGCAATTCCATGAACCATATTTACTGGATATCAAAAGGGAGCCGAATCAGCATCTTGCCTTTGGGTATGGTTCACATTTTTGTTTAGGTGCTCCTTTGGCACGGTTAGAGGCACAAATTGCACTTCAATCGCTCTCAGCTTGGAAGGATAACCTTCAATTATCTGATCCTGAAGTGCAATGGAGAAAACTGATTGGGTTTCGATCGTTAAAGGAACTGAATATTACATTCGATTAAGTTGATGGCAGCAGAAGGTCATAATCTACGTAAATTGATAGAAAACATCTTTCCAACGCCAGTGCAAGGATAAAATCTAAAAAAAATAAATGAAAAATGTCCCTCCAGCCGTGGAGGGACAAAATTCAAAGCGAAAAGTAAAATAATGCCTCTCCAGTGTTGCCGGTAGGACAAAGCCATGAAAAATCATGAAAATGTCTTATCGGACCTCCTGGAGGAAAAAAATCCATTACCAAAAGAGGAAACTGTTTTTCAAAAGCCGCCGAAGAAACGTAATTCAAATAAAAACATGTAAACTGTCCCACACGAAGTCCTAATTACCCCAAGTACCGATGATAAAGCACTTTTGCTTCCATAAGATCCTTCGTTCCGTGCACAATCACTCTACCATCTTTAAATATAACCATTCTAAAAGAATCTACGCTATAAGACAATAGATAAGGATTCCGCTGCACCATGCCTCCTTGGTTCACCAATACCTTCTCCAAAGCCTCCAAATCACGCACAACAGGAGAGGAAGGGCGAATCTGTACCGAATCCCTTCCACAAAGTACCGCTGTCTTCGTTTGATTTTCAAATGACAAAAACGGGTAAGAGCGCCCAACACCGCAGGAAGGACAATCAGCGTTCTTCAATGGATCTACAGAAATAGCACTATATTGGTTTTTCCAAACATCAAACGAAACGAGTTTATTGCGCAATGAATCCAGATCACCGACCAATATTTTTAAAGCTTCACTGATTTGATAAGAAACCACCATGTTCACAGCTGGACTAATAATGCCAGCTGTATCACAGGTCATTCCTCCTAAAGGAACCGTTTCTAGTAAACAAGAAAGGCAAGGTGTCCGTTCCGGAACAATCGCATAAGAAATGCCGTAACTTCCCACGCAGGCACCATAAATCCAAGGAACCCCATACTTCTGCGAGACGTCATTCAAAATCATTCGTGTTTCAAAATTATCGGTGGCATCGATGATCAGATCTACCTTAGAACCCCAGTCTTCCAGCTCGGAAACAGAGGCATCGGCAATAATCGCCTCGATTGTAACGGATGAATTTATCGCAATTAAGCGGTTTTTAGCCGCAATCGCTTTTGGCGTTCGGTTCTTCGCATCTTCTTCCGTATATAACTGCTGCCGCTGCAAATTCGACCACTCGACGTAATCGCGGTCAACAATCGTTAATTTCCCGATTCCAGCACGAACAAGAGCCTCGGCGCTCCCTGAACCTAGCGCTCCGGCGCCAATAATCAGCACTTGTTTATCTGCAATCCGTTGCTGCCCATTTTTTCCAATTGGTGCAAAAAGCTCCTGGCGTGAGTACCGATCGTTCACCCAATACTCATTCCTTCCTTAGGACTGCTGGCCGTCGCATATCGCTTTTTCTCAATGCGTCCGGCTTCATAGCCTAAGCGCCCAGCTTCAATCGCTAGATTCATAGCTTTTGCCATTTTCACAGGATCCTTTGCTGCAGATACAGCGGTATTTAATAACACACCATCCGCCCCAAGTTCCATTGCCAAAGCCGCATCAGCAGGAGAGCCAATTCCGGCATCGACAATGACCGGAACCACTGCCTGTTCGATAATAAAGCTAAGGTTAACCGGGTTGATGATTCCTTGGCCGGAACCGATGGGTGATGCTCCTGGCATGATGGCATGGCATCCTAGCTCTTGCAGTTTTCTTGCTAACACAACATCATCGGAAGTATAAGGGAGAACGATAAATCCTTCCTTCACCAATTCCTCGGTCGCCCGTAATGTTTCAACAGGGTCAGGAAGCAAGGTTTGATCGCAGCCAATCACCTCGACTTTAATCATGTCGCACAAGCCGGATGCTTTCGCTAGTTTCGCAATGCGGACCGCCTCTTCGGCCGTTTTTGCCCCCGCTGTATTGGGGAGGAGTGTAAATTTAGAAGGATCAAGCTGTTCTAAAAAATTCGGCTGGCCAGCTTCAAATATATTCATTCTTCTCACAGCAAAGGTAAGAATTTCTGCTTTAGAAACTTCAACTGCTTCCTTCTGGATTTCAAAGCTTGGATATTTTCCCGTTCCAAGTAATAAACGAGATTGAAAAGATAATGGACCAATTTTTAACATATCAACCGCCTCCTACAAAATGAACAATTTCGATTTTATCTTTATCTGATATTCTAGTACTCTGGTGTTCCGTTTTGGTTAAAATCTTGCCATTGAGTTCCACGACCACCACTTTATTGTGAACCTCAAAGTGATTAAGAACATCCGAAACAAACACAATATCATCGGGGAGTATAACTCTTTCGCCATTTAACAAAAGCTTCATGTAAAGCCTCCTTTGTTTTGATAAATACCTTGACGGAAAAATTTTTATATGGTATGATTAAATGTTTGCGTATTGATAAAACTTTTTTAAAGATGTAATATTGGATTCGCAGTGATGATTAATTTTCTCTGGAGGGATCCAATGTTTAAGAAAAATGGTATTCACATGTTAGAAATCTCTATCAATTCTACTGGTGAGGTAAATGTCATCCACCCGGCCATCATTTGGGATGAAGATGACCTAATCTTGATTGACACAGGTTATCCCGGCAACTTGAATGATTTGCGTGTTGGGATTGAAAAAGCAGGCGTTTTATTTGAACGACTGACGAAAATCCTCATCACTCATCAAGATATCGACCATATCGGCAGTTTACCAAACATCCTGGAAGAATCCCCGGAAAAAATAGATGTTTATGCGAGTGAGTTAGAAAAGCCGTTTATTCAAGGTGAAAAAATGATTCTAAGGATTACCCCTGAATCCATTACGAAAGCCTTGGAATCGCTTCCGCCTGAAGTTCCAGAAGACTTTCGCCGCGCTTTTAAATCTCGATTAGAAAATCCACCAAAGGCAAAAGTAGACCATGTAATTGAAGGTGGTCAGGAATTACCTTACTGTGGTGGAGTGATTGCGATCGACACGGCTGGACATACTCCGGGTCATTTGAGTTTTTACCATCAAGCAAGCAAAACCTTAATTGCCGGGGATGCATTAATTGTTCAAGAAGGACAATTATATCCGGCTGATCCGAAATACGCCTTAGATAATGAAATGGCAATAAAATCACTTGATAATCTTTTAAGCTATGACATTGAAAAAGTCATTTGTTATCATGGCGGATTATTTGCTGGCAATTTTCGTGAAAGATTGCTAGAAATTTTAAAAGGGTAATGTATCTATGAGGTCGGAACGCAATATTCCGTTCCGACCTCAAATTACCGTTTCGGTGTGCCTCTCCAACTGAAACGCGGAAAGAAGAGAATCCTGATTACCAACTAATAAGTCAGCGACAAGTTTTCCTGTAATCGGACTTAACAGGATTCCATTCCGAAAATGCCCGGTCGCGACAAATAAACCCTTCCATTCCGGATGCTCGCCTATATAAGGAAGTCCATCACCTGTTTGTGGCCGGATTCCACACCAAACCCGCTCCCATGCTGCATCCTTAATTTTAGGAATAAGATGGGTTGCTCTTTCAATTAATGTTGCAATTCCTTGTGGAGTGACCTTGTCATCAAAAGTATCTTCTATCATTGTTGCGCCAATATAAATCTCCCCATTTCGTTTTGGGACGAGATAACAGCGTTTATCGGAAAAAATCGTCCGATTAATGAATGGTACATCCGTTTTGATAGAAAAACATTCACCTTTAACAGGGAACACAGGAAGGTCCAAGCCGGATTCCTGCATGAATCTGCCAGCCCAGGCACCGGTTGCCACGATCACTTGTTCACTATGGACGAGGCCATTTGAAGTTTTAACCCCTTTGACCTGCCCGTTTTCAAAAAGAAAAGAGAGGACCTCCGTATTTTCATGAATTTCTGCTCCATAGTGGATGGCGGCTTTTGCAAAGCCCTGAGTTAATTTTTCCGGCTGTACATGTCCGTCATTTGGGAGATACATCCCACCGGCAACACTCGGTGAAATAGCTGGTTCCATTTCGCTTATTTCCCATGAGTCGAGCCATTGGATTTTGGAATCCCAATTTTGTTGGAAAATAACCTGTTTTTTCAACTCGGTTGCAATTTCATCTGTTTCGGCGACTTTTAACATTCCTTTTTGGACGAACTCAATATCGACCCCTGTAAGATCGAATAACTCGTTTGAAAGCTCAGGAAACATGGACTGACTTTTTATTGCCAGCTGGAAGAGGGGACCTTCTTGTTCGATTTCCGCTTGGGCTGCGAGCATTCCCGCGGCGGCACTCGAAGCCTGGCAAGCCAATCCTTCTTTTTCTAAAATAATGACTTTTTTACCCAACTTGGAAAGCTGATAGGCGATGGAAGCACCGTTAATTCCGCCGCCGATAATGGCAACATCATATGAATGACACAATTGATTCATCTCCATTTTTTAGTTCATTTGCGTAAGACTTTACCGCTGCTACTGGATCCTTTGCATCTAACACTCCCGATATAACCGCAATACCGGTTGCACCTGCCTGAAGAACTTGATAAGTATTTTCAGGTGTGATCCCGCCAATTGCAATAACCGAGATGTTTAATTGAGATACCTTTTTTAATTCCTCAAGACCTTTAGGGCATCTTCCAGGTTTTGAATGAGAAGGGAAGACGTGGCCGAACAACACGTAATCAGCACGATCTATCGCCTTTAGTCCATCCTCATAAGAGTGGATGGAGCTTCCTACCCGAAGTCGTGGGAAATTTTTTTTAACAATGTCTGCCTCTAAACTGTGATAAGCTAATTGAACGCCTGAGGCATTTGTAACAATGGCAACATCGACACGATCATTAAGAATAATTTTTGTTAAAGGGATGTTTTTCTTTGTTAAAAATTCCACAGCATCAAAAAGTTCTCTGGCTGTTTTTATTTTTTCTCGCAGGTGAATCGCTGTTATGTATGGATGGATATCTGTGGCAATTTCAGCAAATTGCTCAATTGGCATTTGACCATTTGAAATAAGATGGAATTCCTTTGAAATATTAGTCACCCCTTTAGAAGATTCCGTTAAAATGAAAAAAACCACTTCCAATTTGTAAGGAAGTGGTTTTTGAAAATTTGAAATAAACAATCTTTTGGTTACTCAAATATCCTATTTTCCACTTCCCTACGCTGGTATTAACCAGATCAGGTTCATAGAGTCCCGAAGTAGCACTTCAATCTCAGCCCTTTAAAAAGGCACCTCTAGCGGAATAGCTTTAATTATTCATTTGTAATGTTTTCCTGCAGTTATTATATTAACACGCTGGTCGGATATGTCAAATCATTTTGTCAACTTTTAAAAATGTTTTCTTTTACTAGATTTTAATATTTATCATTTCTAATGTCCTAATTTTGTATAAATACTTTTCAATTTTTCGACATTCTTAAGAAAATATTATCTTCCATGTGTTAAACTTAAATAGATTGATGATGGAGGGAAGATTAGGCATGTTGAATATTCGAAACGTAAAAGAGCAGGACTTATCAGATATTGTAATCATTGAACAGCTTTGTTTTCCTCAAGAAGAGGCGGCGACAAAGGAAGCATTTGAAATGAGGATTGAAGTTATCCCTGATAGTTTTTTTGTTGCGGAAGAAAATGGGGTAATCATCGGTTTTGTAAATGGACCGGTTATTAAAACTCCCTTCATTACGGATGACTTATTTAAGGATCTAAAGGAAAACCCAGAAACGGGGGGACATCAAAGTATCCTTGGGATAGCGGTAACCCCACATTTTCAAACACGTGGTGTGGCAGCGTCACTCCTTTCTCATATTGAAAAAGCCGCAAAGGAAAAAAATCGCGAAACCATTACCCTTACCTGTAAAGAAGAACTAATCGGCTTCTATCAAAATCATGGATACCGAAACCTAGGAATCTCGGACTCCCAGCATGCCGGAGTTACGTGGTATAACATGGTTAAAAAATTATAATCCCGTGGAACATTATGTGAAACAAGAAAATTCGGGTGGTGTCTGGCACCACCCGAATTTTCTTTATTTGTTTAAGGAAAAGGCTCTGTTAAAGGACAATGTTGATTTTAAACCAACGTTGATTGGAGCGGAAGGCACGAAGACTCCCCGAACCGCTTGTACCTGGAGCGGAAATCAACAACCAGGTTTAACAGAGCCAAGAAATAAATAACTTTTAGAGGGTTTGCTTTCCGTTTGTCGAACTATTTAGATAATAATTAATCGACAATTGAGGTGGGGAAGTTGAACGATATCCAATATGCATTTTTCAATGAGTATGGTGATTATGGTTTTGATTTTGACAACAGTGACGTCTCAACCCACTTTATGATTACGGCTATTCTAGTAAAAGATACCGATAAAGAAGGGTTAGAAGGAGAAATTGAAAGGATATGGCAAAAATATATTCAAAATGGAGAAAAACATTTTAGTTATATTAAAGATCAACCAGAACGTATGTTGCAAATTTTGAATGAAATGAAGGATTTACCTTTTAAAATATATGCATATGTAATCGACAAGCAGAAAATAAGAGAAAACAGTGGCGTTACCTATAAAAATACTTTTATAAAATATTTAACACGCAAGGTCCTCGAAGATTTATCAAATACATATGAAAAGCTTGATATTATATCGGACGATCAGGAACCGAAAGAGTTTATGAATGCGTTTATCAACTATGTAAAACAAGAATGTATACCTGATCTCTTTAATTATTCAAGCTTCGGATTCAATAACACGAAATCAGATATTCTTATCAAATTGGCGGAATATACTGCACGAACACTGGCAATAGGGTATGAGAAAAATCTTTCAAAATATTATCAATCATTTTATAAAATCATCAAATCTCAAATTGTCCGAATCAATTTATGGCCCCATGACTATCGGAATTTTCTCTATGACTACAAGGTAGATTCTGCTGACATTAAGAATGACGAGGTAATCATCAAACAGGCAGTCAATTTAGCTTATCAATACATTGATAAGTATCGCAAAAGTGACGATGAGGATGAAAAACTTCGCATTGATTTTTTAAAGTTTTTACTTTTTAATCTGAAAGAAAATCCAGATGAATATGTTTACACACAGGAAATATTAAATAATCTCAATGCTATACGCAATATCGAGTTGAACCCGCATAATTTTCGCTCCAACATCGTCTCGAAGCTGCGTGATCACGGGTTATTAATTGCGAGCAGTAATAAAGGCTACAAATTGCCTGTATGTTTGGCTGATTTATATGACTTTGTGAACCTCTCAAGTCTAACCATTTTCCCGATGATTCAAAGAATTGCCAAATGCAGAGATCAAATTCTAAAGGCTACTAACAAAGAAATTGACATCCTCGAGCAAAAAGAATATGAATATTTGAAA
The DNA here is from genome assembly GCF_030938565.1 of Bacillus salipaludis. Classification (GTDB taxonomy): domain Bacteria; phylum Bacillota; class Bacilli; order Bacillales; family Cytobacillaceae; genus Neobacillus; species Neobacillus salipaludis_A. Next base: position 2,956,156 of record NZ_JAVGVR010000001.1, read on the forward strand.
CGGGTCATTGAAATGGAAATTTTGAAGGTAAAGTAATTTTTTATAAAGACTAAATGTTGTGCCCATATCTTGGTAATACTAAAAACGAAATCAAAGTGGAGGTACAAAAAATGGCAGAAGAAAAATCAACAAATGAGAACGGGAAGGAAAAAGCCAGTGTTGCAAATGTACAGTTAGATGAATTGGTCGAGATCAAAACCGGAGAATACAAAGGGAAAAAGGCAAAAGTTATACAAGTTCGCGATAACTCAGTTATTGTGGAACTAGGAATGAAGACCAAGGCAGGAGAGCCAGTGTTAACCGTGGTGAATCATAAAAATTACAAAAAGCTTAATAAATAATTTCTCCTTCAACGTGATAAGCTCCATCATAGTTTGTTTTTGCCAATTGTCATGAAGACGGATACATGTTTTTTAAAAGGTATCAAGCCTCCGAATGGTGGAAGATACCTTTTTTATTTAACGGATGTTGAAATTGCTTGTTGCAATCCAATCCAACGCTAATGTTTGGAAACTAATCTAAGGTGGTAATTTTATTAAATGAAAACATAAAGCTGAAAAGGGAAAAATAGAACCTAGGAAAAAAGGTGTATTAGTACTTAGGTTCGAATTATAATACTAATGGCATATATTACTTTAGTTCGGCAATTTCCCAGATAGTTCGATGAGTTATGGAAAGCTTATAATAATAAGGAATACATATTTCGCGGGGAAGGGAGGGAAAAACGCTGAAACATTATCGAGAAAAGAAATTTACCATAGTTGCTATGCTGTTTGTTGCTGGTGTTTTGACTTTGTTTATCACCTCCAATGTGTTCGGGAAATTATCAAAGGATGCATCTCAGCAGGATAGAATTACTTTGTATCTCGCTGGGGACTCTACCGTTTCCAATTACCCCGACAATATGGCACCGCGGACCGGTTGGGGACAGGTGTTACCGGAATTTTTTAATAATAGGGTTCGAATAAAGAACTGTGCGGTACCTGGCAGAAGTTCAAAAAGTTTTATCATGGAAGGCAGATTGGCAGGAATCTTAAAACAAATTCATAAGGGGGATTACCTTTTCATTCAATTCGGCCACAATGATGAAAAATTCAAGGATCCGACACGTTATACGAAACCTTCTACTACATATAAAAGCTATTTAAAGCAATATATTGCAGGTGCTCGTCAAAATGGTGCGATCCCAGTGCTTGTCACTCCGATGGAAAGAAGACGTTTTTCCTCAGAAGGCGATGCTTTGAATACGCACGGAAGGTATCCATCGGCAATGAGAGAGCTTGGACACGAGGAGCATGTTGCGGTTATTGATTTAACGGCGAAAAGTAAGAAGCTTTTTCAACAGCTAGGGCCAGAAAAAACTAAAGAACTTTTTATGTGGATAGACCCAGGAACAAACCCTAATTTTCCGAGAGGTGTACAGGATAATACTCATTTTCAGGATAAAGGTGCAAAGGAGATTGCAAAACTCGTCGTGGATGGGATAAAAGAGCACCATGGATTGGGACTGCGTGCATATCTAAAATAAAAGAAGCGGATCTACAAAACAATTGATTTAATCCCTAAAAAAATAAAACAGCTCTCCAATCATGAGAGCTGTTTATTTTTTTAAATCAACGTTTTCCTCAAATTCTGTAAATATCGATATCGGATGAAGAAGAAATAAATAAGTTGAGCAACTAGGAAGCTTGCAAGGACGATGATAATTTCTGTAACAATGGATAACTGGTAAAAGCTTTGTAACGCCATAAAGGCAAAAGCACTGTGTACAAAAGCTACCACAATTGGAACAAAGAAAAGTAAAGCTAGCTGCTGAGTGACAATCTTATTTAATTCTTGATCCGTCAATCCTACTTTCTTGATTGTTAAATATTGGCGGCGGTCGTAATCTAAATCAGCATATAGTCTAAAGTATAGGAAACTACCTGCAGCGATAAAGAATACGGCACCTGTTAATAAGGCGACAAACAACATCATCTTATACATATTCATTTGGTTTTCATAAATGGTTCCACTTACGGTCATTGAGTATGAATTTTTATCTGAAGAAAACGACATTCCATTTTTCGTTAAGTTCTTACCCATGCCCGCAGTTTTTCCCAAATCCTTAGTATAATAGCCTGTAAATATTTCTGTGTTTACAGGTCTTAGCTTTTTAAAAAGTTCATCACTAACAATAATCCCTTGAGACATAATTAATTGCATAGGAAGGACGATAACTTTGGTTATTTTTTCATGTTGAAGTTTCAAATGATTCTGTTCCAACGTATAGGTGATCGGCTCCGCCTCACTTAAAATCGCTGTTCGCATTTCAAGGATTTCTTTGCCGATCAACTGCTTTTCGTTAGCATCAAACCCAGCTGCTTTTGTTATTTTTATATAATCCGTGAAAGATACAACAGCAATTTTTTTTGGTGAATATCGATCCGTTGATGATGATATTGCAACGTATTTTATCGGAACTTTGTTCGTTGTATACTTTATATTTCGAGCCTTCAATTCAGTTTCGATTTGCTGCAGGTGTTTCTGATGGACAGGTTGATCGTCCTTAGCTAAATAACTGATTTCAGCGGGAAATTGTGCTTTTATTTGCTTATTCATTACATTAAACGATGCAAGTGTACCGACTGCACAAAAGGCGACGGTTGAAACAATCGTGACCATGAAAAACATGCGCGCATTATCTTTTAAGCGGTAAGCTAAACTTGAAATCGTAATTAAATTGGTTTTTCGCCAAAAAAATAAGCGTTGTTTTTGAAGTCGTTTCATCAAGAAAACGGATAGCTGTGTATAAAAAAAGTATGTTCCGATAATCGTCATGCCGATAACAGGCAGCATTCTAAAAAGTAATGATTGCATCGTAGCTGTAGCAGCTAAAAAATAACTTGCAATCAACAAAATGGCTGAAAGAAGGGATAAGAAAACTGATGCTTTTGGCTCTTTTTTCGGTTTTTCCCCCGCTTGAAATAAATCGATTAATTTATTTACCCTGACAAGGATAGTGGTAAACAAGGAAATACTAAAAAATAGGATTAAAAACGCCACAAGTGTTAAAAGCAATGCTCTTTTCGACAAGTAAAATGGAAGTGGGGCGATCCCAATCATTTTTGAGCCAATCATTAAAAACAGTTTCCCCGTGACCATCCCTAATGCAATTCCAACGGCAATCGCACCAATACCAATAAGCATGTTTTCGAGAAACACCATTCGATTTAATTGACTCCTTGTCATTCCGTGCATCATCAAGATCCCGAATTCACGTTTCCGTGATTTTAAAAAGGTACTAACAGAATAAAGCACAAAGAAGAATGAAAACACATACATAATGACTTCAGCTGAGGACATTAATTGTACAGCCGTCGCTGAGGTCACACCCTTTTTTATATCCGGATGAAAAATAAAAAGGGCGTAAATAAAGAAAATTAACACCGAAAGGGCACTGCTTAAAAAATAGGCGGAGTAGGTCCGTTTATTCCGGACAACATTTCTAAAGACGAACTGTGGAAAGGTCACGACTGTCTCCTCCTAACAATGCAAGCATATCGATGATCTTTTGGAAAAAAGTCTGACGGTTATCGCCACGGTAAATCTCATTATAGAGCTGTCCGTCCTTAATAAAGATGACACGGTGGCAATAGCTGGCCGCGACAGCATCATGCGTTACCATTAAAGCGGTTGCGCCATCCTCTTTGTTAATCGTCGTCAATGTTTCCATTACATCCTTAGAAGCTTTAGAATCTAAATTACCTGTTGGTTCATCTGCTAAAATGAGAGATGGACTGTGAATGATTGCTCGCGCAATCGCAGTCCGTTGCATTTGCCCGCCAGAGATTTCATAGGTTCGTTTCTTCAGAATTTGATCAATCCCAAGCTTCCTTGCTACCTTTTGAAGCTTTTGCTCCATTTGACGTACGCTTACACCATCAAGGGTGAGCGGTAGAACAATATTTTCTTCCACGGTTAGTGTGTCGAGCAAATTAAAGTGCTGAAACACAAAGCCGAGTTCATGGCGTCTGAATAGAGCCGTATCCTTCCGGTTTAGAATATGGGGATTCTTTCCACTAATCAAAACCTCCCCGGAAGTGGGCCGGTCAATCGTGGCAATCAAGTTGAGGAGGGTGGTTTTCCCACTCCCGGACGGTCCCATAATCCCAACAAATTCACCTTGCTCAATCGAAAAATTAATATTCGTTAACGCCTTATGCGCAACTTTCCCTTCATAAATCTTCTCTAAATGCCGTACATCCAAAATCGACATTCTCTCAACTCCCTAATCAATTTATACCCATATTCTAACGACAACCCCGTCCCCACTGCCATTTCATTAACTTACACCTACCTTACAAAATTGTAAGGTTGTGCAAAGTTGAACAAAGTGACAGGCACCGTTCGTGGACAAATCGTCTTTTTTGTACGTGTAGGGTGGACAGTCTATTATCCAAATAGGATTCGGATGGTGGTTCCCTTGTTGACAGTTGATTCGATTTCGATGTAATGGCCGAGTTTTTCACATATTTGCTTGACGAGATAGAGCCCCATTCCGGTAGATTCTTGGAAGTTGCGGCCATTTTCTCCAGTGAAGTAGGGATTAAACACCCTTGGGAGGTCGCTCTCCGGGATCCCAACGCCTTCATCTCGTACCTCAAGGACGGTTTTGATTCCGCGTCTATAACTATGGAAGTAGATTTTTCGATTTTCATGAACGGTGTAGCGAATCGCATTGGTAATGAGTTGTGTCAACACAAAAGAGAGCCACTTTTCATCAGAAGCTATTTGATATTCCTCACCGAATTGATACGATGGGAAAATCCGCTTTCGAATAAACAACCGTTTTTGACTTGAAACAACTGACCGCACAACTGTTTCTAAACTTAATTTCTCTACAAAAAAATCACGTTCAAATGTATCAAGCCTTGCTGTATAAAGAACCATATCCAATCCTTTTCTCAAGCGATCAAGTTCATCACCAATCGCATCAAAACGAGGGTCATCCTCATCCTGAATCATTAAATGAATGACCGACAATGGAGTTTTCATTTGATGCACCCATTGATTGATAAACTGGATATGCCCATCCAGTTTGTGCTTATAGTTATATAGTTCGTTTTGGTAATGTTGAAATTGGCTTAAAAGAAGCTGCTGTAAGCTTTCTTCTAATGGTGCATGACGGTTCTCACTTCTAAAATCCCCCATTGAATCAAGCGGCTTTTCTAGGCGTTGATAAAACGAGCGGTTTGTTATATACCGGAATATAAGATACCCGGCAAAAAGAAAGCCGCTCAGCAAAGCAGCATATAAACTAATCATTAAATGGTGAAAACCGTCAAGCCAGTAAATAGCAGTAATCACCACTAATTGGCCGATATAGATAAAAATAAGAGGAACCTGCTCACGGATGAAAAGCTTCATTCCTTTTCACCCCAGTTCGGTACAAGCCGATAGCCCTGTCCGCGAACAGTTTGCAGTGCCTGCTCCACTCCTATTTGGGATAATTTTTTCCTTACCCGTGTAATGTAAACATTCAGGGTATTATCATCCACAAAGGCCTGGTCATCCCAAATTTTTTCTAACAAGCGATCACGGCTTACAACGCGCTCCGATTTTTTAATCAACTCATCTAATATTTTTGCCTCAGTATGACTTAGTTCAATGGTATTTTCTTGTAAAGAAAGGCTCAGCCGTTCAACATCAAGGCTTAATCCTTTCACAGTGTTCGTTCGTCCAGACTGGGTGTTCGCATAAGAACCGTAGACGCGGCGAAGCTGGCTATTGATCTTCGCAAGAACAATATCATAATCAAATGGTTTTGTTATGTAATCATCTGCACCGTTTTCGAGAGCCATTACCTGGTCCATTTTTCCTTCACGTGCCGAGATAAACAGAATCGGGCAGGTTGAGATACTACGAATTTGCCGGCACCAATAATAGCCATCAAATTTCGGTAAATTGACATCCAGCAAGACGAGGTGGGGCGCATATTGTTCAAACTGATTCCGGACAGTTTCAAAATCCTGCACTGACTTTGTATCAAAGCTAAATTTATGTAAATGCTCCTCAAGTAACCGGACAATCTGCTGGTCGTCTTCAATGATAAAAATTTTAAACATACTGTGTTCCCCTTCCTAATACTTCCATGATTGTAACAAAATAACGGGGCTCATTGAAAATAAGAAGCATTAGTATATTCGATAATACAGACCGTAGAGAAAGATCAGGAAGAGGAATTTAGCTTGTTAGGGACAGAATGGATGGTATAAATATGAAAAGCTTCTCCAAAAAACTCCAATAAAAAAGAAGGTGAAATTCACCTTCTACATGACAAGATTATGTGCGTTGAATTTGTGAGGTGGCAAAGGTTTTAATCAGTTTTTGTAAATTCCGATGGCCTTCTCTCAATCTAATTGTTTCATCAATAATCAGTTGAAATCCTTCCAATTCTTTGTCAGATGCATTTAGTAGGGATTTCGGTAAACCTTCTGCTAGTTGTTGTAGGGTGTAATCTTTTGTCACGGACATCGACCATCCTTTCAACTTATTCAATAGACACCATTTTGTCTTTTTCTAATATTTTGGGATAGGGGCTCGTTTTTCCTGCCACCATCATAAAAAACTTATCTACATAAATCAGCAGATTTCTTTTAGAACAGCGATGATTTTGCACCTGCCGACAGCCAACAACTAAGATACTTAGTTTTTTGTAGAAAAATATTAGGAGTGCATGCTTGCTATAAATAAGTAAGCACAGTACATATATAAATATCGATCTCTGGGGAGGGAATAGAATGGAACATGAAATAAAAGAATTAATCAACAAATGAGATTTTGATACATCGATAAAATACTATATGGATGATGCTATTCTGGTTGTAAAACCTGGCATGATTGCACGAGGTAAAGAAGAAATCAAAAAAGCATTTATTGCCATATCAAAATACTTCAATAACAGCCTAGTACCAACTCAAGGTGAGATGATCATTTTAGAGGCAGGGGACTCTGCGTTAGTTATTTCCCAAACCCTGCTTGATGCCGATCAAAAAAATCGGAGTTTTCAATGGATAGAAGAGCAACCTATGTATTTAAGAAAAATACAAAGGGCTTTGGCTTTGTGCAATCGACAATTCCTATGGAACAGATCTAATTAAAAAGTAGAAAAGGATAAAGAAATAGATCCCTATTTAAAACCCGCAATTGCGGCTTTTTTTATTTGTGATAAAACTTCCAAAATGTAAATACCGTCAAAATATTCAGAATATAATCTTGACAGTGAAAATTTCCTCTTTTAAAATTGATTTATAGAATAAACCTAGTTTTATATATGAAACGCGGAAACTCTAAAGTACATCATGAACTTTCTTAAAATAAATACATAAGAATTGGGGGAAGAAATGTTGAAAAAGAAAAGGATCATCGGTTTACTCAGTATCTCTTTATCATTCCTTTTAGGTGTGGGCTTATTTTTATCACCACTACATTCAGCGGCTGATCAATCACAAAACAAAAAGGAAGAAGCTTCACAAGCGCAGATGACAAGTGATTTTAAGGTAACTCTTCTTGGAACTGGTTCTCCGCTATTAAGCATTGAGCGTTTCGGCCCATCCACATTAGTCGAGGTTGGAGAAGAAAAATTGTTATTTGATGCTGGTCGAGGGGCAGCCTTAAGGCTAAGTCAAGTGAATGTCATGCCAGGAAAAATTAACAAACTGTTTATTACCCATTTGCATTCTGATCATACAAATGGAATCCCTGATGTTTGGCTGACAGGATCATTGCCAACAGCCGGAAAGAGGGAAGTGCCTTTTGAGGTATGGGGTCCTAAAGGTACTAGGGATATGATGGATCACATGGGAGAAGCTTATGCCGCCGATATTCAAGGACGAAAAGAGACGCAGAACGAGAATCTCAAAGGACTAGATGCAATTGGTCATGATATTGACCAAGGAGTAGTTTATGAGAACAATGGTGTTCAGGTCATTGCTTTCTTGGTTGACCATGGTTCGATGAAACCAAGCTTCGGGTATAGAGTGAATTATAATGGGCATTCTGTTGTGATCTCAGGAGATACTCGATATAATAAAAACCTCATTCGCCATGCGAAGGGGACGGATTTACTAATACATGAAGTGGCTGCAGCTCGGCCAGAAGATGAAACACCGGCAATCCAAAAAATCCTTGATATCCATACCACACCTGAACAAGCTGGAAAAGTATTTAATAAGGTAAAGCCAAAACTAGCAGTTTATTCACATATAGTATTACTTGGTGGCTTAACAGATGCGGAAGCAAATTTGGCAATCAGAACGAATAAGACGTATAAAGGAAAAGTGGTCGTGGGAGAGGATCTCATGTCTTTTGAAATTGGTGATAAAATTAGAGTAATAGAGCCATAATTTATTTTAGAGAAATAGTATTTTATCTTATAAAACTTAACTTAATAGATATGTAAAAAAGCAAAGGGCTTCCCCAAAAAATGGAGAAGCCCTTTACATTGCTAGTTTAATATAGTTACTTTTAATTGTTTTACACCAAAATCAATAGCATCTGCTTCGGAAGGAATAAAGACATCAATCCGATTTCCTTTAATGGCACTTCCCGTATCGGCAGCTGTCGCTTCACCGAACCCCTCAACATAAACCTTACTACCCAAAGGGATAACATTTGGATCCACTGCGATGACTTTTGCATTCGGGTTTGCTTTAATGTTAACTCCAGTTTTTGTGATTCCAGAACATCCTTCACATGAAGCCGTATAAGCCGTGGCCTTCACGGTAATTTGCTTAGCAGCCTGTTTCTTAGGATGTGATGTTGCTTTATCTTTTGAATCCACTTGATCTTGTTTCGTCACTTCAGATGCTTCTTGCTTTTTTGATTTGGTTTCAGAAACATCCTCAAAGATGATTAAATCTAATCCAGGGTGGATAAGGTCCGAAATTAAATGGTTCCATTCTTTAATTTGTGAAACACTTACATGATGCCTTTTGGCAATATCCAATAAGGTTTCATCTTGTTTTACGATATAATGTTTTTCAGGTGCGATCTCTAATCTTTCACCTGGAAAAATAAGATCTGAAGTTAGATGATTCAACATTCGGATGTTTTCTACTTTTGTATGATTTACACTTGCTAGATTTGAAAGTGTATCTCCTTCTTGTACAGTAATCGTTGCAGCATGTACATTAGCACTCACAGTACCTGAGAGTACAACAGCTGCCATAAATGTTTTAATTTTGTTTAGCATTTTTTTACCCTCCGTGTTCTTTGTCCGCTAAGTTTTCATAAGCTTAACATGAATTTTGCTGATAAAAAGAACAGGAGGATGTTAAAACCATTACAAGCATGGCAAGTATATTGCGATAGTATTTCGAAATTGGCGGAATAATCTGAAATATAGTGTTTTTAAGGAATATTATCTAGAAAAAGCCCAATAGGATGTGCTTTAAATGCAACTTGTCATTATTACAGTAATGTTACAAGAATTTTGTCATATTTTTGTGAGATACTAACATTTTCCAACATAACCAACATTTTAAGCTAGCTAATTCCTTAAAATCTGCTCACAAAAACGGCTCAAGAAACAAAAAAGCCGCCAATCGTATATAAAACAATTGAAATGACTCCTCCAATGGCCGCCACCTTTAATTTAAAACGTGCATAGTCGATAAGTGACATATCTAAAATGGTAGCGGTTGTAATGGTGGTATCCCCTAGTGGTGAGGTTAGAGCGCCAAAAGCTCCACTTGCAAAAACAGCACCCACGGTTAATGGGATAGATGCACCGGTAGAAACCGCTAAGGACATTCCTAAAGGCATGAATAATCCCCATGTTCCCCAGGAGGAACCAATAAAGTAACCGACAATTGATCCCAGCACAAAGATCGTGACCGGGGTCAAAAAGGCGGGCAAGAAGGAACCCAAAGTAGAACTAATAAATTTTGAAAAACCAAGATCTTCCGCCAATAAGGTTAATGACCAGATGAGAACAAGCAACGTGACGGCCTCCATCATTTGGTTTCCACCATCAAAAAAATGGTACAAGATTTCGTCCAATTTCTGTCGTCTCACTATGTAAAAAACAAAGGATAAAACAAGGGTGATGAAAACGGCTAATAGCATTACAAAGGTCGCATCGGCCATCGAAAAAGCTTCAAAAATTGTATGAGCTCCTTTAGCTCTGCCATTTTGCCACAATAGAAATAATGATAATCCGAGAAGTAAAAAGACGGGGAAAATCAAATTCCAAGGTTGGGCTTTTACCATCGATAATTCTCTTTTAATACCACTCCGGTGTAGGTCATTCGCTTCTTCATCTAACTGCTTTTGATTTAGGTTAAGAAGAGAAGATTTGTCTGCTTTAGTCCAGAAGGTTAGGACAATCCCGATAACTAACATCACAATAGCAAAAAAATTAAACAAAATACTTAGCAAAAAAACATGGTAGGAGGACATACCTAAATGAAGTTTGCCTATACTGCTTTCAACTAATGACACCATGAATCCAACAAATGCCGTAGCAACCGGCAGAAGGACAATCACTGACTCTGTTGAAATATCCATCGTTAGTCCGACCTTTTGCTTTGGCAAATTCATTTTTTTAATCAAAGATTTAACAATCGGACCAATCATCATAATTCGAAACATCGGCATCATAAACGTAAAAAGGAGGGTAAACCAAATCAGTCCCAGCAGTCCGCGCTCTGTTTGAATTTTATTCCCAACCCACTCTGAAAAGCCCTTTATACCTCCAGAAATGTTCATCATCCCAACCAATCCGCCAAATAAATATAGAAATCCAATGATTTTAATATTATTTCCAGCGGTTAAAGTTGTCACAATATAGGATACCGTTTGATAGACTCCAGCTAATAAATCAGCTTTAAAAATCAATGACCCCACTAGTAAACCGAGGATAAGACCAGGCAGGATGTTTTTTAGCCAAATGGACATGGAAATGACGATAATAAATGGAAACAAAGAAAGCCAAGTATGATTCAAAGTATCTCCCCCAATCTGATCCTTATATATGAAGAACTTATTCCTTTATTATGACCACTCATTAGAAGAAAAATGAGGAACCGGAGAATTAGGTGGTCAAATAGGGGAAGGGTATCAACGCTTTGATAGTGCCTAGGTTAAAAACACAAAAACACTACAAATGAATTTGCAGTGTGAATTTTTTATAAATGAAACTACCTTTAATTTATACAGTAAGGACAATTTTTCCTTGAGCATGCCCTTCTGCAAAATACCTGAAAGCGTCATGCACATCATTTAATTTATAGCACCGATCAAGAACAGGTTTAACTTGGCCCGTTTCAAGAAGTTCTTTTAAATAAATCAAATCTTGTTGATTAGCCCTATGTAAGAAGGTACTCATTTTCTTTTTACCAAGCATTGAAATTAAAGGTCCCAGTACCATGGCTTGAAACATTTGAGCACCTGAACCACCTACATGTACAAAAATACCATTTGGAGTTAAGACTCGCTTATACGCAGTTATTGGATGAGATCCGTTCACACCCAAAATTAGGTCATAACGCTGATGGCTTTTGGTAAAATCCTCCTTCTTATAATCAATTGCATGGTCCGCCCCAAGCGAACGTAAAATCTCTAAGTTTTTCGTACTGCACACACCCGTAACCTCAGCCCCATATGCTTTGGCGAGCTGTACCGCGAAAGTTCCGACACCACCGGATGCGCCATTTATCAATACCTTTTGTCCTGATTGTATTTTACCTTTATTCCGTATGGCCTGAAGAGCTGTTACACCCGCCATTGGGACTGCAGCAGCTTCTTCAAAGGACAAATTGGTTGGTTTTAATGCAATTGACTGCTCGGGGATCGCTGCATATTCTGCAAAGCCACCCCAGCCACAACCTGATAAGTCTCCGAATACATCATCACCAGGCTGAAAGTTCTTAACATTTTTTCCGACCGCTTCAATCCGCCCTGCTATGTCACCTCCAGGTATGGGGTATTTTGGTTTTAATAGCCCGAAGGCAAAGCGGGCTAAGAAAGGTTCGCCTTTTAAAAGAACCAAGTTTCCAAAATTAACAGATGTTGCATGAATTTTTACGAGTACCTCATTCTCCTTAGGAATTGGTATATCCACTTCCGTTACTTTAAGGACATCTGGCGGACCGTATTGGTCATAAACGATTGCCTTCATTGGAAACCCCCTTATTTTTTGAAATGATGATTACACAAAAATTGCGGAAAAAGAGTCCTTAAATAAGATATTACGAGTATGAGGAAATTAAGACTAAAATGATTTATATACGCGCGACTGTATATTTATTAAAATATTAATTGGAAACAAAGGTTGAAAATCCTTAATTAATCACTGTAGATGAAAACGCTTTCTAAAAAAATACTATAAATATTCAAAAAATATTCAAAAAAATATTGTCAAAGGATGATTTTTTCACTATAATCAAAAATATTAGATGTGAGGAAATATAACATGAGAATGAGGGGTAATGTGACATGACTGAAACGCTTATTTCAAAAACAACTGCTGCGGATACAACTCTTGAACAAATAAAAGAAACCATTTCAGAAAAATCTGTGGAACTATTACATTTACAATTTGTCGATATCGAAGGGATCTTAAAGCACGTAACCGTAACAACAGAACAACTCGAGGATGTAGTTGAAGGAAAAATGATGTTTGATGGATCTTCGATTAAAGGTTTTTCACCGATTAATAAATCCGACCTTTATCTTCAGCCAGATCTAAATACATTTGCAGTTCTTCCTTGGACAGTTGAAGAAGGGTATTCAGAAGCTCGTTTCTTATGCTCGGTAAAGAATCCAGATGGAACGCCTTATGAGGGAGATACAAGAAATGTTTTGAAGAAAACTGTTGATCGTGCAGCTGAAAAAGGGTACTCGATTTCAGTAGGACCGGAATTAGAATTTTTCCTTTTTAAAACAGATGAAAACGGATATGCTACCCAAGAGCTTGGGGATAAAGCAGGCTATTTTGAGCCATCTCCACACGATCTTGGCGAGCGCGTTCGTTTAGAAATCTACCGTGCTTTAAAAGCGATGGGCTTTACGATTGAAGCATCTCACCATGAAGTGGCGGAAGGGCAGCATGAAATCAATTTTAAATATGCAGATATTTTAACGGCTGCAGACCTTTCCACTACTTACAAATGGGTAGTCAAAACAGTGGCGAAGAAATTTGGTTTACACGCTACCTTTATGCCGAAACCAGTTTTTGGAATCAACGGTTCTGGAATGCATGTCAATATGTCCCTCTTCAATGAAAGCGGAAATGCCTTCTTTGATGAGACGGATGAGTTACAATTATCAGAAGAAGCATACAAATTTATTGCAGGTATTTTAGAAAACGTGAAGAGTTTTACTGCCGTGACTAACCCGCTTGTGAACTCCTACAAGCGCTTAGTTCCTGGTTATGAAGCACCTTGTTATATTGCCTGGTCTACTTCGAACCGTTCAGCATTGATTCGTATCCCAGCAAAAAGAGGTCTGGCCACACGGGTAGAACTGCGTTGTCCAGATCCATCTTCCAACCCTTACCTAACATTTGCGGTGATTGCTTCTGCAGGGTTAGACGGGGTAGAGAAGGAATTAGAAGTACCTGCTCCAATTAATGAAGATATTTTCCATATGGATGAAGAAACTAGAGCGTTCAAGGGAATTGACAGCCTTCCTGGCAGCTTGGCAGAAGCGGTCAGTGCATTAGAAGCTGGCGAAATTGCCGCTAATACCCTTGGTGAACATGTCTACAACGAATATGTCTCTATGAAAAAAGCCGAATGGGATAGCTACCGTACAGCAGTCCACACATGGGAAATCGAAAACTATCATACTAAATTTTAATGATTGATAAAGCGGGGATGCTCCCCGCTCAGGCTGTCGAAAATCTTTCGATAGCCTTTATTTTGTTTGCTCTCTTTAACAATTCACTGCGTTAATTAATTATAATGTTTTAACTGTGCCACAAGTCTGTTGATTTCCGCTCCAGGCACAAGCGGTTCTCGGGCGTGCCGGGGAGCCTCCTCGTCGCTTCGCTCCTGCGGGGTCTCCCCAGCCCCGTACTCCCGCAGGACATTGAATGCTCCTCGAAACCACCCACGCACGAAGGAAATGCGATAGCATTTCCGAGGAGTCTTCGTGCCTTCCGCTCCAATCAACAGGTGCATTCAATAAAGATTTAAACTCCTTAAGTGTCTAAAATAAGTGGATTTAATGTTTAAGCTAATATAGGTTACTCAAAGTGAGTATGAATTTGTAACTATGATGAATTAGTTTCAAATGACCCTCTTCTAGTCTTAATTGCAAATAATATTGATTTTTCGATTCTTCTTGAAAATGTTCATCCTTATTATAATGAGGATAATGGCCGCAACTAATCCCCTTTTTCTTTTTAAGATATGTATATTGGGTATCTTTTTGGGATATTTTTGATAGACAATATAGTTGGGTGACTTGTTTTATTTGCGGAATCAACCCATTTAAAAGCAAGCACAAATAAACAAAGTAAAGGTAGAGACTGGCGAATATATAGCAAATTAATAATTGATTTTGCCCCTCCTGTTGATTGGAGCGGAGGGCACTCGACTCCTGCGGGATAAAGAGGTCACTGGAGACCCCACAGGCGCAAGCGCCGAGGAGGCTTCAGGACCTCCCCGCGGAAAGCGAGTGACCTGAGCGGAAATCAACAGGCCCTTTTGTAGGGACTATCAATTAAAATTTGTATTTAGATCTAGCAAAAAATAAAATTGCCAAGAAAAATATCCTTTCTCGACAACCTAAGCGGGGATCCTCCCCGCTTTATTTCATTTTCAGCGAGAGATAAACACCAAAATAAACAAGCCCTGCCAAAATCATGACGTTTGCATAGTATATATGGAGTTAAAGAAGGGAGGTCTTAGTAATGGATGGTGCAGGTGCTGGTGGAGGTTTCGCATTGATCGTTGTATTGTTTATCCTTCTTATTATAATTGGAGCGTCGTTTATCGGCGGAGGATACGGCGGCTTTTATTAAAAAATAAAAATTAAAGAAAGGTGGAATAAATATGTTTGGATACGGTGGTTTCGGCGGTGGATTTGGAGGCTGCTGCGGTTATGGATATGGTGGGTTTGGAGCAGGCGGCGGCTTTGCTTTAATCGTTGTATTATTTATTCTTTTAATCATCATTGGAGCAGTTTGCTTTTATTAATTGAACACCCATAGATATTCAAATTAGAAAAAGGCCTGAATGGGCCTTTTTTTCTTGAATTGGATTTCACGTGCTTTTGGCGGAAGTTTGGCTGGACCTTCTGTTCCCCCATGTATGTAGCCCAAAGTTTCGCCATTCCAACTGTTGGTAAAGGGTGGGTCTCGTCGAGTTCGAATGTACTTAAATTTATTGGTATCATGCCATCCATTGGCTGTAAATCCATCAGGTATCCCCTTATTCCGTTTTTTGGTTTAGAATTATCATGAAAAATAATTTTATTCTCTTTGGATTTTAAGGAGAGTGACTCCCTCTATCGGTAAACATTATCCTTTATTTATTTACATATTTTAGGAGGTTGAGGGAGATAGTAATATCAAATAGTAATATCAAAAATGGCTGGCTTGAAAAACCACCTTTAGCACCAAATCGAAAAGAAATTGCAAGGGGTTAGAAGAATGTGGCGAATCCGAAAGAAGCGTTATTTTGGAGTATTGCCTTACCGGGCTTTGGGCAATTAATTAATGGCAAATACCTAAAAGGACTCCTTTTTATAGTTTTAGAATTTATCGTAAACGTAAAAGCTCATTTTAACGAAATTATTAGATTAAGTTTTCATGGTGACATCGAAAATGCAATTGCTCAAGCAGATTATCAATGGTTGTTGTTTTACCCCTGTCTGTACTTCTTTGCTATGTGGGATTCCTTTAGAGATGCTGGGGGAGGAACGGATAAACATTCGTTTTTCCCATTTGTAATGACAGCATATTTTGTAACGGTAGGGTGTATTTATTCCTCAAACTTTAAATTATTTGGAGAATTACTTGGGCCAGTTTGGTTACCTATACTATGTGTAATTCCTGGATTAATCGTGGGGATCGCATTAAGAGGTATATTGCAAAAAAGGGTTAGGTCGGAAATTTAAGATAGTTTATAGTAAATAAGTAGTATTGAACTTCAAGATTTGGAAATATAAAATAAAAATTAGGATAAAAGAAATAAAGCTTTTATCTTTATAAAGGATGAGCAGGTTTGGAAAACAAACAGGTACAAATGGAGTTGGCAAGTTATATTGGAAGATCTTTACGTGAAAATTTCGGAAAAGGACCTGAATCGGTATTTGTTTCCTATAATCAGTCGATATTGACGGTATATTTACGAAACTTCCTTACTCCATCTGAAAATGTTTTGTTAGCACAAGATCAGGAAGCGATTGTTCAAAAGACAAGAGATATGTTAATGCAAACACTCATTCCTGAGTTTAAGGCCTATATTAAAATTTTAACCGGGATGGAAATAAAGGAATTTTATTATGATTGGGGACTTCACAATAAAAGTGGTGTCTTCGTTGGCATAAATACTTCTTCAACAGAACCTGGTGAAACCATTAATGATTTATTTGTAGGAAAAGAGCTGCTTCACGAAGAAATTAAAAGAATCAGTCTTCAGGCTCAAAGAGAGCCAGAGGAAGTGGAATCGTTCCTTTTAAACCAAAGAACATTGGTGATCATACGAAAAGGGATACTCGTATCCATCGAAAGGGAATTAATTCGATTAGGGAGTTCAGAAACTTTAAGACTTGCTAAACGCAATCTTGAAAAAAGATTATTACATAATAGCAATCATTTTGAAACGATTCTCAAAACAAAAGTAAATGATATTTTTGTGGATTGGGATTTTAATCTAGATAAGAGCGCCATCGTGCTCATCTTAACACCAACAGCATAAAGGCGGTAGTGAGTTAGACAAAAGAGCTAAACACAAGCCAAGATGGGGATTTTACTCATCTTGGCTTTTTTATTTAAAAACAGGGAAAGGAACTGGTAGAGAGAGATGAGCAGTCCCATGGAAGCAATCAAAAGCGAAAAGAGGCAATTATTAATAAACCATGTAACCGAAAAAATGACCAGTAACCAAACCTTGTTTAAAGAGAATGAGGATGCAATTGTCATTTTTGATTTAGAAGGCCATATTGTCCAAGTAAATCCTGCCTTTGAAAAACTATTACTCTATACTTTCGCAGAATCGATTGAATTGAAGCTGCAAAAGCTGTTTCCGATTGAAAGTTTGGATATGGTTTTTCACTATTTTCATAAAGCTTCATTCGGTCAGGTCCAAAACTTTGATTGTGTAATGATCACGAAACAAGAGAAATTGATTGATTTAAATATAACCAATATACCTATATCTGCCGATGATAAAGTGGTTGGAGTTTGTGCATCCCTGAAAGATATAACCCAAGTAAAAAAGAAAAAATCTGAGGTTAGAAGAATAGAAGAATTTCACCGTGTCTTGACCGAGCATGTTCTAGATATCATCCTAACTACAAATATAATGGGAAAAATTCATTATGTATCTCCTTCCTGTGAAAAAATACTTGGGTATGAGGCGGATGAAATCATTGGTCAACATTTCTCGTTATTGTTACACCCTGAAGACAAGGAAAAGGCTTTTAAGGAACGTGAAAAAGTACTTACATTGCTTGAAGACAGCAGAGACTCATATCGGTACGTCAAAAAAGACGGCAGTTTTGTTTGGATTGAATCGATATGTAATCCCATCGTGGACCATGATACAAAAAATATCATTGAAATCGTCAGTGTGATCCGGGATATAACGGAGAGAAAGCAGGCAGAAGAAGAATTATGGAGCAGGAAAAGAGCCTTTCGGGATTTAGTAGAGCATTCACCAGATGCGGTGATTATCGCCAAGAATGAGAAAATCCTTTTTATAAATGAAACAGGTATTGATTTATTAGGACCTGAACGCATGGAGAACTTCATTTCGAGATCCATCTTAGACTTCATCCATCCAGAGGACCATCAGGAAGCGAAAAAAAGAATCAAAAGTATTATGGACGGGAATAGAACCGAATTTAAACCCTATCAAATCATCCGTTTTGATGGAAGTACCTTTGATGGGGAAGTAAAAGGCATTCCTACCTTTTTTCAAAAGCAGTCAGCTCAGCATATTATTATTCGGGATGTTACTGAAAAGAAAAAGACACAGGAACTCTTGCGGAATTCGGAAAAATTAACGATCGCGGGACAGTTAGCTGCTGGAATCGCTCATGAGGTTCGAAATCCTCTTACTGCCATAAAAGGATTTCTCCAGCTAATGGAGGCGCAGGTTAAGAATAAGACGTACTTTGAAATCATTCAATCTGAGATGGAAAGAATTGAACTAATCCTCAGCGAGTTATTGGTTCTCGCCAAACCACAAGATTTGAAATTTGAAATTGAGAATATACAGTCATTAATCAATGATGTGAAAACATTAATTGACACGCATGCCATTATGAATAATATTTTGATAAAAATTGTGAATGAATGTAAGGATCTAACCATTAATTGTGATAAGAACCAATTGAAGCAGGTTTTTATCAATTTTTTAAAAAATGCGATTGAAGCAATGCCTGATGGCGGAAGTATTACAATTGAAATTAAACAATATAGTGAGGAAAAGGTGAAGATCTTTTTTAAAGATACCGGGAGGGGGATCCCGCATCATATTTTAAAACGAATTGGGGAACCATTTTTTACTACAAAAGAGAATGGAACAGGACTCGGTATTATGATTTCGAAGCAAATTATCGAAAATCATAATGGAAGCGTTCATATTTGGAGCGATAACAAGGGAACCATTATTGAAGTCATTATCCCGGTGAATAATGGTTTGACAATATAATGAGATAGAGGTATATAGCTCCTCACTATTACTTTAGGATGAAAGAGAATACTATAGTGTTTTTTTTCCATCTAAGAAAGGTGGTATAATTCCATTAAATAATATTAAGGGAGTGATCTTGTTGATTAATACAGTCGGTCAAATTATGTTGTATGTAAATAATCAAGATGAGGCAGTGAATTTTTGGACAGAAAAGGTAGGGTTTACTGTCATTTCGGAGCAAGATAACGGTCAAGGGATGAGATGGATTGAAATCGCCCCGACAAATGTAGCGGAGACGAGTATTGTTCTCCATAATAAGGAACTAATTGCTAAAATGCAGCCTGAATTAAATCTTGGAACACCTTCTTTGATGTTTTTTACGAAAAATTTCGATCAATTACATAATGACTTAACAAATAAAAACGTTACAGTCGGTGAAATTGTAAATATGCCTACAGGCAGAGTATTCAATTTTGCAGATAGTGAAAATAAATACTTTGCGGTAATGGAAAAAAAGTAAATTTGACTAATAATGATAAAAAGGCACGAGTTTTATAAAAACTCGTGCCTTTTTATATTGGTGAATTTACCGCAGTGAATGATTAGAGAAAAATCGGTTGGAAAAACTTACTAATGGTAAGAATCGAATATAAAAAGAAAGGATGAATCAAATTGTCAGGACCTAGTTTAAGAAAACAGGATGCCCATACTTCCATTCATGAGTCAGCATTAAATGAGGCAAAAGAACTACGTGCTTTATTGAATAAATGCCTTAAAGAGGAACAAATCGAAAAAGCCCTAAAAGTTACAGAGGTAACCATTGAACATTGGGAATCGCGGACATTACAGCATGCAGAATCCGAAGAAGAAGGGTTATATAAGGAAATGGCAGAGGAGAAGCCTTATTTACGCCAGCTTATCACCCAGCTCACTCGTGATCATGACCTTATGCGTAGAATCGTAGAACAAATGAGGAACCTGCTGATTCAGGATGAGATTGATTACAGAATGATCTCTTTACTTGATTCCTTAATTATCGTGGACTCCATTCATAATGAAGATGAAATGAATAAACTACTAACAAAAAACGAAAGCTACGACAAGAAAGTTATGGAAAAAGGTGAAGATATTGCTTGAAGAAAAATTATTACGTTATGCGGCACCAACATTATATACCAAAATGGTCGGAATTTTTTCAACCTATCATCTACATCCCTATGATGTACATGCTACCGCTTTAAAGGAAGAGAATGGGTATGAGGTTTCATTAAAGTATTCTACTGATTTTTCTCAATTCGTCACACAACATTTCACCTTTAAACAGGTGGCAGAACCTGATGAAGAGGTGACCCAATTTTTTGAAAGAGCTGCAGATCAATGTAAGTCTTTGTTAATTGCAGATTACTATAAAATGATAAAGCCCTAAGGAGTTGAAAGTCGTTTGTTTTCATTTCAAGATGATGCCCTACTCGTTGATGACCGAGAAGATTTAATTGCTGTGCTGCGGATGAGATTCGGATCTATTCCTGGTGAAATGATAGAGGACATTTACGGAATTGTTGATATGAATGCGCTGCAACGACTCATTCTATCAGCTGCAAATGCAGCAAATTGGGATGTTTTTTTGGAAGAATTTAATGAAGGTAGAGACTCTTTTCGATTATTGGGTGAAAAATTTAACCCGTTAAGAGATCGATTGAAAGGGAGAGATGGTCTCGATGGAACAGCATAAAAATAATTTGCTTCATTCACTTAAGCATCTTGTCCGAGGGGAGCGCATTAATGATGGATGGACAGAGGAAAACCCGCGGTCGCGTGATTGGGAATCGGCTTACCGTGGCCGTTGGGGTCATGATAAGGTAGTCCGGTCCACTCACGGAGTGAATTGTACAGGCTCGTGCAGTTGGAAAATCCATGTGAAAGACGGCATTATCACGTGGGAAACCCAACAAACCGACTACCCATCAACGGGTGATGATTTTCCTGAATATGAACCAAGAGGATGTCCGCGTGGTGCCAGCTTCTCCTGGTATACATATAGTCCAACACGGGTAAAGCATCCCTATATCCGCGGAGATCTCTATGCTTTATGGAAAGAAGAATTGGGCAAAGCAGAAAACCCTGTACAGGCGTGGGAAAATATCGTTTCGAATCCCGAAAAACGTGAACAATACGTAAAAGCACGTGGCAAGGGCGGGTTTGTCAGGGGAACATGGAAAGAGATTTGTGAAATGATTGCTGCCGCAAGTATTTATACGATTAAAAAATATGGTCCCGACCGAATTGTCGGATTCAGTCCAATACCGGCGATGTCGATGGTTAGCTATTCTGGTGGAACAAGATTTCTATCGTTAATTGGTGGGACTATTTTAAGCTTTTATGATTGGTATGCTGACCTGCCGCCTGCTTCTCCACAGGTTTGGGGCGACCAAACAGATGTACCGGAGAGTGGAGATTGGTATAACACGAAATATTTTATTATTTGGGGAACGAATATTCCTCAAACCAGAACACCAGATGCCCATTTTATGGTCGAGTCCAGATACAACGGAACAAAAGTTGTTGGTGTTAGCCCAGACTATGCGGAATATGAAAAGTTTGCAGATTTGTGGTTACCGGCGAAAGAAGGAACCGATGGGGCACTTGCGATGGCCATGACCCATGTGATTTTAAAGGAATTTTATGTGGATAAAGAAACTCCTTACTTTTTGGAGTATGCCAAACAATATACAGATTTACCTTTTTTAATTACGTTGAACAAAAAGAACGAAAATTACCGCTCTGACCGTTTCTTACGGGCATCAGATCTTTCTGACCAAGAGGAGCTTGGTGATTGGAAAACTGTTGTTTGGGATGAAACTACCGATAATTTTGCAATTCCAAACGGCAGCGAAGGATTTCGGTGGGATAAAGGAAATCAGTGGAATTTAGATTTATACAATATTAATCCAAGAATGAGTTTTTTAGAGGATTCTGAAGAAAGAGTCATGGTTGAATTTCCGTACTTTGGCGAAAAAGAAGGCGGATTGGTTATACGCGAAGTCCCTATTAAAAAAATAAAAGACAAATCTGGGAACGAATTAATCATTACAACTGTTTATGATTTGATGTTGGCCCATACTGGAATCAATCGAGGGTTAAAAGGTGAATACCCATCGGATTATAATGATGAACAAAGACCCTATACACCTGCATGGCAAGAGAGCATTACGGGTGTCAACCGGGCACATGTCATTCAAGTTGCCAGAGAATTTGCAGAAAATGCTGCGTTAACAAAAGGGAAATCGATGATTGCCATGGGTGGTGGCACGAATCATTGGTATCATAGTGATCAGATTTATCGATCGATCTTAAACCTTGTGCTGTTAACGGGTTCACAAGGGGTCAACGGCGGAGGCTGGGCACATTATGTCGGGCAGGAAAAGGTGCGCCCATTAGAAGGTTTTTCACAAATTGCATTTGCGAATGATTGGGTGAAAGCTCCAAGATTTATGAATGGAACTTCCTTTTTTTATTTTGCCACCGAACAATTCCGCTATGAGTATGTAAAAGGGGAAAGTGAAACAGAATGGGGCAGTCAATATTCGAATATGCACCCTGCTGATTTCAATGCGCTCTCTGCTCGATTAGGATGGCTGCCAAGCTTCCCTCAACTATCGCAAAATTCATTAGATGTAGTGAAAAATGCCCGGTCACACAATAACGATGACCAAGCGGTAATCAAAGATATTACGAAACAACTAGTTGAGGGGAAACTGGATTTTGCGATTGAAAATCCAAATGACCCTCGGAACTTCCCACGTGTCTTTTTCAATTGGCGCTCCAATCTATTAGGTGATAGCGGAAAGGGTCATGAGTATTTTGTCAAACATTTAATCGGCTCAAAGGATTCTGTTTTAGGAGATACTGAAAGCTCCTGGCAGCCTGAGGATATTAAGCTTTCCGAAACGCCCCCTGAAGGGAAAACGGATCTGTTTGTCAGCATGGATTTCAGAATGACTAGTTCAGGGCTTTTCTCCGATGTCATTTTACCGGCGGCTACCTGGTATGAAAAGTACGACATTAGCAGTACCGATTTACATCCATTTGTACATCCGTTTAATGCAGCGATCACTTCTCCATGGGAGACGAGAAGTGATTGGGATGCTTTCAGAGAAATTGCTAAAACCTTTTCTGAGCTGGCCAAGAAACACCTCCCGGCCCAGGAAGATCTCGTCCTGTCACCACTGGCACACGATACGATTAATGAAATCGCTCAGCCTTTCGGAAAGGTAATGGACTGGCGAAAAGGGGAAGTCCAGGCGATTCCGGGTAAAACCCTTCCTAACTTTAAATTCGTTAAACGGGATTATCCAAATGTCTATGATATGTGGATTACCGTTGGACCGAATATTAAAAATGGTTACGGTACAAAAGGGGTGAAAATCCCTGGAGATAAAGTTTATAAAGAATTACTCGACCGGCTTGGACCTTCCAAACATATTGGCATTGGAAAAGGTTTTCCTGATCTTTATTCTGATAAAAAAGCGATCAACGCGATTCTTTTAATGTCAGGAGCGACGAATGGGAAAAGGGCGGTTGAAGGCTGGAAATCGATGGAGGAAAAGACAGGAAAAAAACTGAAGCACATCTCTGAAGGACGCGAGGAAGAGGATTATACCTTAGATGCCTTAACCGTCCAGCCAAGGCCAGCAATCTCTACACCTGTCTGGAGTGGATTGGAAAATGATAATCGCAGGTACTCTCCATTTACGGTTAATAAAGAATTTAATATTCCTTGGCATACCCTTACAGGGAGACAAAGTTTTTATCTCGATCATGAAGTCATGCTTGATTTTGGAGAGGGCTTTCCTTTATACATCCCTCCAATTAACAAAGGGGCTTTTATTAAAGGAGAAAAAGAAGTCGAAAACAACGGTAAATCGATTACGCTGCGTTATATGACACCTCACCAAAAATGGGGGATTCATACCATGTTTACGGACACGAATAATATGGTTCAGTTATTCCGCGGCTGGCAGGTAGTTTGGATGAATGAAGAAGATGCGGCTTCGATTGGGATTAAAGATAATGACTGGATTGAAATGTATAACCGTAATGGGGTTGTGGTGGCAAGAGCCGTGTTAACGTACCGGATGCCAAGAGGAGCGGTTTATATGTACCACGCACAAGACCGTCATATGGGAGTTCCGGGAAACACCATTAACAGAAATCGCGGAGGAACTCATAATAGTGTCACAAGAATTGTGCCAAAAGCGACCCATATGATTGGCGGATATTCACAATTAAGCTATGGATTTAACTATTACGGACCAACCGGGAGTCAAAGGGATACGATGACAATTATCCGACCGTTGAAGGAGGTCGATTGGCTTGAGGATTAAAGCACAAGTGGCGATGGTTATGCACCTTGATAAGTGTATTGGCTGCCATACTTGTTCTGTCACTTGTAAAAATGTTTGGACAAACCGGCCGGGAATGGAATATGTCTGGTTTAATAATGTTGAAACCAGACCTGGTGTGGGCTATCCAAAAGAATGGGAGAACACCGACCGCTATAAAGGCGGTTGGGTCCTCCGAAATGGGAAATTGCATTTAAGAGCCGGCGGGCCCCTTTCAAAGCTTGCAAATATTTTTTACAATCCGAACATGGCAGACCTAAACGAATTTTATGAACCGTGGACATATGATTTTCAACATCTTCATAAACGAAAAAAAGGGGAGAGTATTCCGGTTGCTCGTCCTCGGTCGATGGTTACAGGAAACTATATCGATAAACCCGTATGGGGTCCCAATTGGGATGATGATTTAGCCGGTGGCAGCGAATCCGTCCCAAATGACCCGAATGTTCGAAAACTTCAAGAGCATATCAAAACTGAATATGAAAAGACGTTTATGATGTACCTGCCGCGGATTTGTGAGCATTGCTTAAATCCGTCCTGTGTCGCTTCATGTCCTTCAGGTGCCTTATATAAGAGAGATGAAGACGGGATAGTATTGGTAGACCAAGATTCATGCCGGGGTTGGCGTTTTTGCATGAATGGGTGTCCTTATCATAAGGTGTACTATAACTGGAATACACATAAAGCGGAAAAATGTAATTTTTGCTATCCGCGTACAGAAGCAGGGCTGCCCACGGTTTGTTCGGAAACCTGTGTGGGAAGGATTCGTTATATTGGAGTAGTTTTATATGATGCAGACCGAGTCAAAGAGGCTGCCTCCGTTGAAGATCCAAAAGATCTGTATGAATCCCAGCTTTCCGTCTTCCTCGATCCGTTTGATCCGGAAGTAATTGAAAAAGCTCAGGAACAAGGCATCAATTATAATTGGATCCAAAGTGCACAAGAATCACCGGTTTATAAAATGGCGATTAAGTGGAAAATTGCATTGCCTCTGCATCCGGAGTATCGAACCATGCCAATGGTATGGTATGTGCCTCCACTTAGCCCGATCATGAATCATATCACCAATGAACAGGATTTAAGTGCAGAAGGTTATATTCCTGCTGTGGACCAAATGAGAATTCCAATGGAATATTTAGCTTCGCTATTAACTGCAGATGATACCACTGTCATCCGAAGGGTTCTGCTCAAAATGGCAGCTATGAGAGTTTATATGCGGTCCAAAACAGTAGGCGGGGTGGATCCGCAGAAAATGACGAAATTGATAGATGAAGCAAGCACGACAAAGGAAGAACTAGAAGATATGGCTAGGTTGCTTGCAGTTGCCAAATACAATGAACGATTTGTGATTCCAACAGGCCGCCGTGAAATGGACGATGATTTGCATTATAAACAGGGAGCATGCAGCATTGAAGACCTAGCACCACCTGAAGGAATGACAACCTACCCATTTGAAAGAAGTGAAAATGCATAATGAATGAAAAAAAGGCCATTCTAGCCATCTTGGCTCGGATGATGGATTACCCAGAGGAAACGTTTTTAAATGAACGAACGACTGTTGTATCCTTTATTCAAGAAGCAATTTCAACAGAAGAAATACAAAGGGAGGTAGTGGAGAGGCTTCATCCTCTTTACGAGATGCCTTTAAAGGAGTTACAGGAGTTATATGTATTAACCTTCGATTATAAGGACAAAACCAACCTGTACTTAACGGCCCACGAGTTAGGGGACAGCAGAAAACGCGGTTTTGCCCTAATCGAATTGCAAAAACTTATTTTTGAAGAAGGATTCGAGACAGTTGGAAAGGAATTGGCGGATTACATTCCAATGCTGTTAGAATTATTAGCGGTTGCCCCGGAAGATGAAAAATTCAACAAACTTTCACGAAGGGTTGCTTTCGCCATTAATCGGATACTATCAAATCTTACGGAAGATAATCCTTACAAACGAGCTATTGAAGTATTGATGATGTATGTATTCGAGGCTCCTGGGACGGACGAAATTTCTGCATTAGAGATACTCCGGGAGCAAGCAGATCTAGATGAATTGCCATATCCATTGATGTATCGCTAAGGAGGGGATGAGATGGAAGTTGTTTTTTGGTGGACCATTTTTCCTTATATATGCGGAACAATCCTAATCGTAGCAACCTTTTACCGCTTTGTGTTTCGAGGGAAAAGTTGGACAGCCCCGTCAACCGAAATTTTTGAAAAAAAAGGGTTAAGAGTGGCGTCGGTTGTTTTTCATTATGGGATTATTTTTGCTTTTGTAGGGCATGTAATGGGCGTATTAATCCCATTGGAGGTGTATAATGCACTTGGAGTTGAAGACCATGTGTACCATTTCTTTGCCATTGCAGGTGGTGGGATTGCTGGTCTAATGGTGGTAATTGGTTTAGTATTAATGCTCATTCGAAAATTTACAACTCCAAGGGTTCGCGTCCATACCACAGGCGGCTCCTACTTCACCATTATTTGGTTATTACTGGTGGCGGGATTAGGTACCTATATGACCCTCATTTACAATACAACAATCGGTGAATACGAATACCGTTTATCAATCGGGCCATGGTTTAGAAGCTTGTTTACTTTACACCCTAAGTCTGAATTGATGTTGGGAATCCCCACTCTATTTAAGGTCCATGTCATTTGTTCGTTTATCTTATTTGCTTCGATTCCTTTTACGAAACTCGTGCATATGTTCAGCTTTCCTTTACGGTATCCAACACGGGCGCCGCAGCAATACCGTTCAAGGAATGGTTATAATAAACAGTAAGCAATAAAGATAAAAAACAGTCACTAACTAGAGGGACTGTTTTTTATCTTTATTATCATCGGCAGCAGCTCCACGCTCGCTTGAATACATATAATCCAAAAACAAAGAAGGCAAGGAAGCCAATTACCGCAATAAGGATCGTGAAAAAATGACCAAGGTTCCCTAAGTCAATTAAACGAAAGAAATCAGTAATGAACCCCAATACTGCAAATAGCAGCCATATCACACCGGTAAAAAATCCAAGAAAAATTCCAAAAATGTGACAGTGGCCGTGACAATGATGACCCATTAAGTTCACCTCCTGTCAATGCTTGTTCAACATTATGGTATGCGGAAAATCAAAGCCTTGATTATAAAACGAACAAAAAGAGGCTTCTACACAAAAGGCACAATCTCCTAAAAAGATGAATTCCTAGATAGAATGGATGGATTAACGATTGAATCGTTGCCCTAAAAGATTCCCAATAAGAAAAATGGGTACCATTACCATACTGAAGGGAATACTTTTAAATAGTAAATGTCCATCTATGAGACCTAATTCAAACAAGCAAGAATAGGTGAGAAGAGAATATGGAATGACGATTATGAATGCAGTAATCACACCAGGCGTATACACACGCAAAATGAAGGTTTGGCCAATATGAGAAAAAGCCTGAAGGAAAAATATATTTAATACAGCAATAAAGAGAAGAAAGTTTCCCCCCATTGGAAGATGGAAAGCGGTTTTAAACGTGATAAAAGTTATAATAAGCAAAATCCATGCAACTGAGATAGAAAACTGGGTGGATTTCGTACCTAGCATTTTTTTTACCTTAAACGCAAATTTGGCTAGAAAAGACCTTGGGACATTGTTTTTGAATTTGGCCATAAAACTGTCCAATGTTATGATCTCTTCTAAAACATGGAACATAAAAATAATAGGGAAAAACCAAATAACTGCTTCAATAAAGAAAGGTGTATATGCCACTTGGGTTTTTTCCTCCTTTTTATTAGGAATAAATTGGATAGTTTAACAAGGCAAAACAGAGGTTTTGGTGCCTTATTATTAATCATATTTGTTCCTATCGCAGGGAAGAACCACAATAAAAGGTTTTAGGCGGGGGGCCAGGGGGATCTTAGTAGAATAGGGCTCCTCCTCAGGCTGCATACAATTGAGGGGAGCCAATACATTTATCGAATTAAAGTTAAGGAATATATTGTTCCGTAATTTTCGTAACAGCTCCTTTTCTAATTTCAATATGGAAAGGAACTTGATAGTCTTTATTCCGTTGTTTCAAAAATCGAATAAACTGGCTTCTTGTCACTTTTTCATTCCATTTTACTTGATAGGAATTCCTTGTCTGTAAAACAAATTGAGCGTTTTTCGAAATTGTAAAGGTCCGTATCCTTGGATTTACATTTCGAATCCAGTAACCATCGGGAGCACCATCCATATCTTTGCTGCATTTACAGTCTTTTAAAAATTCCCTGTCAGCCGCTTTTCCAAAATACCATTGGATATAATCGAATTTTCCTACCCATTTACCATGAACCTTTTTGAAGGATGTGATATAGGTAGCGGCTTTTACTGTTTTAGAATGTTTGGTAGTCTTCATTTTTGCGTTTACTTGTGACATAGGTAAAGGCAGTAATAACATAGTAAAAATTAAGAATACAGGAAAAATTATTTTTATTAATCTTTTGAACTTCATTCGTCTTTCACCTCACTATATTTGTATCTATACCCAAAATATAATGGGTGAAACTTGAAAAAGATGTCGATATAAAGGATGTAGAAAAATATTCTTTCGTTCCGTTAATGGGAAGTTAAATACGTAAGGAAGCATATTGTATTGAATTTTTATTTTTTCATGTTTATGATAGATTCGGAGGAAGAAAACGAGTTAATTACTATATTCAAATATGAAGAGGTTTGAAGTAGAAAGGAAGTAAACGGAGAAGTTGAAATCATATACTAAATTAATGATCCCCTTGTTGGTGTTACTTGTTTTCGGTTTGGCTGGGTGTGGCGGAGATAAACCAATAACTAATGTTGGTCAACTACATTTTGACCATCCATTAAAAATTCCGCAACTTCTTAAACCAACCATTAGTTCGGACGGTACGAAACATTTTCAATTAACGATGCAATCAGGATCGACAGAATTTTTACCAGGGAAAAAGGCGAAAACATGGGGACTCAATGGTTCCTATCTTGGTCCTACAATAAAGGTTTCACGAGGTGACCACGTATCCTTTGATATAGTAAATCATTTGGAAGTGGCTTCAACTTTACACTGGCATGGGATGAAATTACCGGCAGTGATGGATGGGGGCCCACATCAGATGATTGAAGCAGGAGAGACGTGGTCGCCCCATTGGACTATTGATCAACCATCTGCAACTACTTGGTACCATCCTCATGTGCATGGTAAAACAGCACAACATGTGTACCGGGGACTTGCAGGAATGTTTATTATCGATGATAAGGATTCAAAAAAATTGCCATCTAATTATGGTGTCGATGATTTTCCGCTAATTGTGCAAGATAAAATGTTTACAAAAGATGGGCAGTTATCAGAGAAAGACGATACCACCTATGGTACACTTGGAAATGAAATCCTCGTGAATGGTACGTATGACCCATTTCTTAAGATAACTGCTAGTCAAGTGCGTTTTCGACTGCTCAATGCTTCCAATGCTAGAGCCTATAATTTTGGCTTTACGGATGGCAGGTCGTTTAAACTTGTAGCAAATGATGCCGGACTTTTACAGAAACCGGTCACATTAAAACGCTTTAAGTTAAGTCCGGGGGAGCGTGCAGAGATTGTTGTTGAATTTAAACCTGGTGAGAAAACCGTTCTCCACAGTTATAACAGTGGTGGGGAAATTGATCGTGGTGAATTTGATTTATTGAAAATGGATGCAGCTTCTAAATTAACAGAATCTGCTCCATTAGCCGGTCAACTTTCTACAGTACCGCCAATCGAGGTTCCAAAGAATGCGAAGCTACGTCAATTTAAAATGACGATGGATTCAAAGATTAACGACAAAAAGATGGTAATGGATCGAATTGATGAGATTGTGCCTGCGGGGGCGAAAGAAATATGGGAAATTGACAATTTTGGCTCTTCACACAACTTTCATATTCATGATGCAGCATTCCGAGTATTGGACATAAACGGTCAGAAACCACCAGAGTATGAAAGAGGAAGGAAAGATACCGTGTTTATTCCGAATGGAGCAACGGTGAGGCTTGCCGTGGAATTTGTGAACTTTGCCGACCCTAAGCACCCGCTTATGTATCACTGCCATCTTTTAAAACATGAGGATTCCGGGATGATGGGGCAATTTTTACTCGTAAAACCAGGTACAGAATCAAAAGTATCCAAAAAATTGCCTAAAAACGATATGGAATATGAACATAATGGTCACCATGAATAAACATATTTAAAGGGACTAGATTGTAGTAGGATGACCTCCAAACGGTCATCCTTTTAATTTTGTGTCTGAAACGTAACTAAGAATAACCTCACCATGTAGGCACCTATGCATAAAATGAATAGTGCCAAAAGGGAGGTGTGATGTTCAAAAATGATGCATTTCAATCAACATTATATAAATAGTTTAATAACCCAAAATCAGCAATTAAGGCAAAGAATAGCCGAATTAGAGAATCAAGTTAAGGTTCGGAACATAAGGGCTGATAACGGGAACTGGCCAATGCATTTGGCTGACCAGGGAAACACCAATTTTTCAACTGCAACTGTGCCTGTAGATTTGACATTAAAGAAAGATCCATTTAATAATGCTTCATCCCTGTTTAGTGTCGACCAGAATCAGCTCTATTCTGTTGAGCGGATTGAGAAAAAAATCCTTTCGGCAACCGACCTGGATACCTATAAAGAAAAATGGGATTTTTCAACCGAAAACAAGGATGCCTTTCTAGACCTCATCGCAAAAGATGGAGTAATCTATGCTTCAACAATGAATCAACTGTACGCCATTCAGGATACAGGGGCGGCTCCGCAAACACTTTGGACAATTGATACCTTTGCCAGCCGGCTTTTAATTGATCAAAATACCTTATATTACTACACCAGAGATGTTAACATGATTGAGGGAATTGTCGCAGTAGATGCAAAAACGGGACAAAGAAAATGGAACTATACGCTTAAAACCAATGAGAGAATAGATGGAGCATTCGCAGTTGGCGGTAACCGGATGTATGCTATTATCCGGAATCCAGTTCAAATGACCGTTCGCTTATACGCATTCGATTCTGCTAGCAGCACGGTTCTTTGGACATTCGATTTTTCTTCAAGTGCATCCATCTACGGAGCTCCGGTCTATAAAGACGAGAAGCTTTATGTGGATGCCAAAGATAATACAAGAAATTTATGGGCATTTGATCCGGCAACCGGTAGGACA
Organism: Bacillus salipaludis; assembly: GCF_030938565.1. Taxonomy (GTDB): domain Bacteria; phylum Bacillota; class Bacilli; order Bacillales; family Cytobacillaceae; genus Neobacillus; species Neobacillus salipaludis_A. The sequence goes on from NZ_JAVGVR010000001.1 coordinate 2,987,597, forward strand.
TTATGGAAATTTGGTCTTACCGGTATGTTTACACAGCCAATGTCCGTGACGAATGATTCTCTTATTGTTTTGGATGAAAAAAATATCTTTGGAATTGATAAAAATACAGGAACGCAAAAATGGAAGACAATGTACGGAGAGCAGTTTGTTGCTGGCGGGCTTCAGACTGTTGTTGGCTCAAGAGGAATGGTTGTCGCGTCGGACAAAATTATTTTGGAGAACTACAACAAAATTAAATTTTATAATTCAGCAACCGGCCAGCTAATTTCAGCATCCATCCAGCTGTCGACCACCACTGGCGGTCTTGGTGTACGACCAATTGGAGTCATCCAAGACACCATTTTTGTAACAGAATCCAATCAAATCCTTTATACGTATGCAGTACCAAAACCAACCCAGGCAGATACCGAAAAGCCAACCGCAACGATCGATTTGGCACCTGTTAATCAGCTTTCGGTTCAGGATGGGAAGAATCAAATTATTATCCCGGTGACCATAAGTGAAACGGCAGATATGAATGTTACCGTTGTCGACGAAAGCGGCCAGCTAGTACAGACGATCGGATGGGACCGCCATTTGAAGGGTACATCTTATTTTTATTGGGATGGAAAAAACAACCGCGGCTTTAACGTAACTCGGGGCAACTACTATCTTATTGTCAAGCTCACCGATCTTGCCGGAAACACGAATGTGTATAATAACCGTGAAAACATCATTCAGATAACAGAGGGTTTCGGTTTGACAGTGAAAAATTCAAACCTGCGTTCAGGACCAAGCACACAAAATCCAATCCTACTGACCATTCCTGCCGGTTCAGAAGTTACGATAACAGGGGAAACAGGTGATTGGTATCAGGTATCCTATAGTATGGTCACCTCGGTGCTGAAAGGATTTGTCTCCAAGCCATTAATCAAGGTTCCATCCAATCAGGAAATACTTCAGATAGACAGTGGAAAAACGCGGGTAAACGCCAATGTTCGGACTTATGCCGGGACACAGTATGATATAAAATTTATGCTTCCGATGAATACGGATATCAAAATTGTTTCAGCTATTGGAGACTGGTATGTAGTAGAATACAAGAAAGATGCCTATTATTCTGATCAAGGATATATAGCAAAATATATTGTAACCCTTCCAACTGTATCCACTGTTGTTTATACTGTTGTTGCGGGAGATTCGCTCTGGAAGATCGCTCAGAAGTTCGGGGTAACGATTGACTCTATCGTTAAAGCCAATAACCTCGATCCTAATCAACCGATTTATATCGGACAAAAATTGAACATTTTAAAATAATAATGTTTTATAAAGGGGCCTCGAGCCCTCTTTATATATCCATCTTGAATTTATCCAATCATTAGTACTTTAATAAACATTAAATATAGTAACAATGTTTAAGAATGATATTTTTTATTTTCAACGAATAAAATGATCGTAAATTAAAACCTTTTGTGAGGAGCATACGGATGAGTGGAATTGCAAAAACTCCCGAACCGCCATATTACGCAGTAATTTTTGCGTCGGAGAGAACGGATGGAGACAAGGGGTACGCAAAAATGGCGGACAAAATGGTAGAATTAGCTTCACAGCATTATGGATTCTTAGGAATGGAAAGTGCAAGAGATGAAGGATTAGGGATTACAGTTTCTTATTGGGATTCATTAGAATCTATTAGAGAATGGAAGGAAAATTCAGCCCATAAAATTGCACAAGATAAAGGGAAAACAGTGTGGTACAAAAATTTTGCTCTTAGAGTTTGCAAAGTAGAGAGACATAGCTTTTTTGAAATGTGAAAATCTAGTTAATCCTATTGAAAGGGGTAATTTATGAATTTTAATTTGAATGAAGCCATTGAAGTGCTGGAACGAACACCACAAACCTTAGAGTATTTTTTATCAGGTTTATCGAAAGAATGGCTGCAATCTAATGAGGGTGAAGGAACCTGGAATATCTCTGAAGTGGTCGGGCACCTCATTGAAGGTGAAAAACATGATTGGATTCCAAGGATGGAGATCATTCTTCAGGAGGGCGAGGGTAAACCATTTCCTCCATTTGACCGATATTCTCACTTAAAAGAAAATCCTAAAAGATCGATTGAGGAAAAGTTGCAAGAATTCAAAACAATGCGGACACAAAATGTTACGAAACTTAAGAATCTTATTGAAACTGAAAGGCATCTTGAATTAACCGGCATACATCCGGCATTAGGTAAGGTACAGATAAGAGAATTACTTTCAACATGGGTTGTTCATGATTTAACCCATATATCCCAAATTGTACGAGTAATGGCTGAAAGGTACAGGAAGGATGTTGGTCCTTGGATCGAGTATTTAGGAATATTGAAAAATAAATGATTTTTTTCAAAAATTAAGAGTTGCCCACGGCAGCTCTTTTTTAATGCTTTAATGTGGTGCTTAGTTGAGCAACTGAAAATAAATTGAGGGTGAAATGCACCTAAGGAATGGTTCCGCAATAGGCAATTGTTAGTTAATCTCCTGGCTCTATCTTTTTTCCTAGTTGTGCGAAGGTCATTTTTCTTATTTTTTAAAAAATACCGAAAATATAGATTTATCAGAAATTAATTGATGATATAATATTTTTGCAATCGAATTATTCGAGTTGAAACTTTTCAGAAATCGGAGGGTATGTGAATATGTGGAAAGTGTTATCTACAACTGCTTTATCTTTAGCTCTTCTAGGCGGGGCAGCATCCGGGATTTCGGCGAATCAATTATCTAAACCCTCGAAATACCAATTAAGTACCCCGGAAATGGTTTCTCCATCACCGGAATATGAAGCATATGCAAAAGCAAAGGGCTTGGATTTAACAAAACAAGCGAAAAAATTAAAAAACCTCCCAAACGGAAAAAAGTTTAATGCACCAGGCAATAACCACGTGACGTACTCACCTACAAAAAGCAACATTCCAATGTTAGTATTACTCGTAAAGTTTAAAGATGAACAACCTTTAGGAGCTCCTGCTGAACAGGTTCCTGCTAAATATTTTAATGACTTAATATTCGGGGATAGATACAATCCATATGAACTTCCTGAATTTAAGCAATATGACGGACCGAATGTTCCAAAAGACAAAACGATGCAAAACGCCTACAAAGAAAGCAGCTACGGAAAAGTCACTCTTACAACAGATGACGCTCCAACTGAATGGATTACGCTTCCACATAATGCCGATTTTTACTTAAGCCAGAAATTAGGTGACCTTGATAATACCAACGGATATGCTCATGTCGGACAGCTAGTTGCTGATACCCTTGAAGCAGCAGATGCTCAAGTGGACTTCTCGAAATATGCGGTAGATGGGGTCGTTCCAAACGTATTTATCGTACACGCCGGAACAGGAGCAGAATGGTCCGGGGATCCTCAACAAATTTGGTCACACAAGTGGGATATTCAATCTGCTCTTTATTATGGTAAGTACTACCAAGATGGGACCCTACTAGATGTAGACGAGTTTATGAACGATAATGCAGGCAAATGGACCAAGGACGGAGTGGAAATCGGAACCTACACCATTGAACCGGAAATCGGCGGAAACGTTGCTGGATATGATGATACAAATGGTAAATACAGTGATGCATTAAAAAGCGGTCCGTATCCAACTCAAGCAGGCGTTTTCTCACATGAATTCGGCCATGCTTTAGGTCTTCCTGATCTATATGATGTCGACTACTCCTCAGAAGGGGCTGGAAACTATACGATAATGGCCGGCGGTTCATGGATGAGTTATCCAAACGGAAATGCCTACATGGGTAACTCGCCAACTAGCTTTGATCCATTTTCCAAAATATTCTTAGGATGGGCAGAACCAATTAATGTCAAGCCTGCTGATGGGGCAAAAACAATTACGCTCAAGCCTGTTAACCAATCAAATTCAAATAACGCATTTGTAAAAATGGAGGTTCCTGGTTCGAACGGAACGGAATACTACTTATTCGAAAACATTCAGCAGGTTGGATTTAACCAAGGTTTAGGCCGTGAAGGTGCCAATGCGCATGGACTTGTTGCATGGCATGTAGACGAAAATACGCTGAGCCATTACCAGCAAGGGTATAATGATGTGAATAGCGTGGAGAGCTTCGGCAAAAAGCTATATAACGTAAGCACTCCTGTAAATGGTGTTTCGCACTATGGGTTATCGGTTGTACAAAAAGACGGTAACTTCGACCTTGAAAAAGGCGTCAACCGTGGAGATGAAAAGGATTTCTTCCAAACAGGAGATGTTCTGAAATCAAACGGTGCAAACGTTTACTCAGGATCCTTCTACTTTTATAAAGGTTATAGTGCAACGGGGTTATCTGGTATCAATGTAAAAGACATTAAAGAAAATCCAGACGGAAGCATAACCGCTACGTTCTTCTACCAAAACGATAAATAAAAACTAGGGCTGCCCCAATGTAAAATTTGGGGCAGCCCTTTTTGATCATCAACTCGTCTTCTTTTTTTGCACATCGTATTCTCTTAAATTCTCATACATTCTAAAAACTTTATGGAATTGAATTAAGGATAAATTAAGATAACTTTTATAAATTAAATCTGCAAGAGGAACCTGAAAGCAGGATTAAATCACAATTTAAACTAACCGAATGTAATGAATAAATAGAAATGTGGAGGGGAAGCGAATAATATGGAATCTCTTGAATGGTACTTAATACGAGCAACAGGAGTGGTGGCATATCTACTATTATATCTAGCAGCTTTAACTGGACTTTATTCTGCGTTTCAAAAGAAACGAAAAAAGAAAATTAGCGGCATTCTTCATTTTCATGAGGTGCTTTCCGATTGGTCCTTAATTGTGACGTGCGGACATTTAGGGGTTTTACTGATTGATTCGTACTTCCCATTTAAACTATCTGAAGTGCTGATCCCTTTTGCCAGCGGATATGAAACCATTTCAATGGCAATGGGGACGATTGGCTTTTATTTTTTCATATTAACCTTTTTAACATCAAAATTCCGGAAGAAAATTGGTTATAAAAGATGGCAAAAATTGCATGCACTAAATCCCATCTTGTATATCCTCGTGACTTTACATGGTCTAATAAGTGGTTCGGATTTTCCGGGAACTATTTTGGCTGCTGTTAATCTAGTTCCAATCATTTTTATGGCCGGAATGTTGCCTTTGAGTAAAAATAAACTAGAAGCTTAATTAAACCAAACTAGTAGGGTCAGAGTGTGATTTTTGTAATAGTTTTTAGTTTAATAGAATGTTATAATAATGGATGTTTTAGATGTAATTAAATATGGAATAGAAAGCGTACGGAGGTGAAAAAAATGGATTACGGTCTTTATGTTATCCTTGGATTGTTTGTTATTGCAATGGCAGCAACTTCTGTTATGTTTAGTAAAATGATGAACGAATAGATTAAAAACGGCATATGCCGTTTTTTTGTTTGATTCATGATTGGAAAATCTTGTTCAAACCAATGATGATGACTAAACTTTATAAGCGAAAAAGACCTCTAAAAAACCGCTCGAATTTCATGAACGGTTTTTTTTCTTACATATTAACCTTTTGGTTTTTTATTTTTAAAAATGGAAAATACTTCGAGAATGGGATTTCAGCTAATAACATACCAAATAGAATCAATAGGCATCCAAAAATGGAGCGGGTTCCCAAAGTTGTTCCATTCCAAAGATAATCAGCTAGTGCAGCAAAGACAGGTTCCATTGAAAAGATTAAAGCCACCTTTGAAGGACTGGTCGACTTTTGAAAAAAAGTCTGGGCAATGTACGCATAAGCTGTTGCAAAAATACTTGTGATCAATAACGCAATAATCACCGATGGATGTGACAAAATAGTTAGACTAAGCGTAGGTTCAAAGATCAACGCAAAAATTCCACTCAAAACCGAAACGGTAATTAATTGAGATAAAACAAGATATAAGACGGAGGCCTGAGAAGCAAACTTTCCTGTAAAAACCATCTGGAGACCAAACGCAAATGAACATAAAAGTGCTAACAAATCCCCGATATTTACTCCTGTCATGCCCGTGAACGCCAATAGGTAAAGTCCAAAAACAGCTAATAGAACGCCAATTATTCCTTGAAAGGTAGGTTTTTGCCGTAGAATGAAATATGAAATAATCGGCACAAGTGCAACGGCCAATCCTGTTAAAAATCCAGATTTCCCTGATGTCGTGTGTAATAAACTAAAGGTTTGCAAGGCATATCCTAAGAACAATAATAACCCAAGAAAAGAACCAATTTTAAATTCAGTGATGAGGGTTTTAAGAGAAAATTTTTCTTTCTGTGTAAAAAATAGAAAGAAAAAAATCAGTACGGCAGCTAAACCAAATCGTAGAAAGTTAAAGGAAAATGGATCGATGGTTGATATGGCTTCCTGGACCACAACAAACGTAATCCCCCAAATGAATGCGATACTCAACAATGCAGAATTAACAAGCCAACGATTATGAATCAATAAAAACAACTCCCTTTTTTTAGTGGAAAAATCAGTGCAGAGTGTCACGAAATAGGTTTGCTCACTTTTCTATATTTCATTGTTAGGTCATAATGTAGTATATATGAAAAATATTTTGTTGTAAATACAACAAAATATTCTAAGGGGATTGTTTTTATGAGAGAAATACTAAGAGAAATTGGAATGATTGCCAGAGCGCTAGATTCGATTAGTAATATTGAATTTAAAGCATTCGACCTAACAAAAGGCCAATATTTGTACTTAATTCGCATATGTGAAAACCCTGGAATCATTCAAGAGAAAGTGGCGGAAATGATTAAAGTAGACCGAACAACCGCTGCTCGTGCCATTCAAAAGCTTGAACTCCAAGGCTTCATTGAAAAAAGAAACGATGAAGAAAATAAAAAAATAAAAAAGCTCTATGCTACAGAAAAAGGCCAGGAAGTGTATCCATTTCTAAAAAGAGAAGGGAATTATTCAAACAAGGTTGCATTAAATGGATTTTCTCCACAAGAAATAGAGACAATTTATCAGCTGCTTCAAAGGGTAAGATCCAATATTGATGTGGAATGGGAGTATGTTAAAAAAGGCAACAAGAGGGAATATTAAAGAGCATTGAAGATGCCTACATTTTAAGCAAATGTAGGCATTTCTAATTTCTTGATCATTCCTTTGTTTGATTTAAGATGACAAATAAAAATTATTCATACGAAGAAATACAATAATCCGGGATTGAACCCGAACGAATGAATATTTAGCCATTATAACGAAAACGATAGAGTGAGGAAACAAGGCTTTGAGGAATTTCCCTAGTTATCATTTATACGAGGAGATTAAGAATGGATTTTTTTATACCTAGCAGCAAAAAAAGTGAAAGCAAAGATAAAAATTTAAAGTGGTGGCAATTGTCGCTGATTGGTGTGGGCTGTACTATTGGCACTGGATTTTTTCTTGGATCTACGATTGGCATTGAAACAACAGGTCCATCAATTGTGTTTTCTTTTTTGTTAGCAGCGATTGGAACCTATATTGTCTATAGCTTATTAGCTAAAATGACTGCTAAGGATCCACAAGAAGGATCATTCTGTTATTATGCAAACAAAGCATACGGACGTTGGGCAGGATTTAGCTGTGGCTGGAATTATTGGTGTTCCAATATTTTAATCATGGGAAGTCAACTGACTGCACTCTCCATTCTTTCGAGATTTTGGTTCCCGAATATTCCTCTTTGGATCTTTGCGGCCGGATATGCGATTCTCTCGATTATTGTGGTCATAACGGGCAATAAGGGGTTCGACAAAGTTGAAAATCTTCTGGCCGTTATTAAAACAGCTGCGATTATTATGTTTATTATACTTGCCGCGGCTGCAGTATTTGGATGGCTCCATGGGGATGTAAAACATCCTGGGTTTCCACATTCATCTCAAGAATTTTTCCCAAAAGGTTGGAAAGGTTTTTGGTCCTCTTTAATTTATGCCTTTTACGCTTATGGGGGAATAGAGGTTATTGGCCTGATGGCGGTAAGGCTTAAAAAGAAAGAAGATGCTCCCAAAGCGGGAATTATCATGTTAATTGTCCTTGTCGTGATCTATATTATTTCACTGGGACTAGCTGTTTATATGGCTGCTCACGGGGCATTTAATGAAAAAGAAAGTCCTTTTGTAACGGCATTAGACAAATATCATTTTGGTTTTTTTCCACATGTATTTAATGCTGCTATTATTTTAGCCGGATTTTCAACGATGACAGCGTCCTTATTTGGGGTAACTACACTTCTTGTGACCCTAGCAGATGGCGGGGACGCTCCAAAGTTTTTTTCAAACAAACTAAAAAATTTTAAGCAGCTTCCTTTACCTTCTTTGGGACTAGCGACAATTGGATTGATAGCCTCAATCATAACAGCCTTATTGCTACCTGGTAAAATTTATGAATATATTACTACCGCCGCAGGCATCTTAATCTTATTTAACTGGTTGTTCATCATTATTTCTGCACTTCATATTTTAAAGATAAAAATATGGGGAAAGATTATGGCTTTTATCGGAATCGCGCTCATTTTAGCTGCGGTGAGCGGGACGTTGATGGAAAAAAATATTCGAATGGGTTTTTTTGTTAGTTTACTGTTTGTAGCGATTATTGGTATTGTTTCATTTATTATGCAAAAGATGGTTTGGAATAAGAAAGAAGGGCATAATCCTTTAGGAGAGTTCTCTTAATATAGTGTCCATCCAGGCCCCCAATCAATAGGGGGCTTTTTTTTTCAACCTAATAATGCAGTAATTCCCTGATAGCCAAAATATAGGCCAAAAACAACTAAAGAAACACCAGAAACGATTGAGACCGCTATGAGACTTTTGACATTTAGCATTTTTCGGAAACCCGAGGTAAGTGCAGCAACAAAGACGTCCCAAAGAGTCAAACCAAGAAAGATCATACTACTGTAAATTAATAGAGATTCTGTACCGTTGGTTTGGACAGTCTTCGCTAAGACCGAGCCATAAATGCCTAACCAAAATAAGATGGATAAAGGACTGGTGATTGACATGATGAATCCGGTTAGAAAGCACTTTAATAACGATTCCTTGTTTCTAGTATAGTCCAAAGTAATCGTATTTGAATTCTTTATACCTTCTAATCCAGAATAGATAAGAATAAAGCCTCCAAATAGCCAAACGAAAATTTGAACGATTGGAATTCCAAGAAATTGAACCATTCCCAAATAAACCAGCAACATAAAGATTCCATCTGCTATCATGGATCCTACGCCTACAATCCAAGCATGCCAAAACCCGTTTTTAATCCCCTTATCCAATCGGGCTGAATTTACGGGCCCAATTGGAGCTGCTAATGTAAAGCCCAAAATTATGTAGCTAATTAATATACTTGTATTCAAAACACCACTCCAATTTGTACCTTACCAAGACTTGTACATTTTATGAAAAAAATCGTAGCTCAAGTCTAAAAAATAAAAAAAGATAAAATTTATGGTTTTAGTAGGATTCAAATGGATACATTTTCAGAATTTATTGTTTGATTAAGGGGGAAAATAATACAGCGCATGCAGAACTTTAAGGAGTGAAATCTATGTCCGTTTTAGTTTATCAAACATTTGAAATCAAACAGGATAAATATAAAGAGGCAATAAATAATTTAAGAGAGATTAAAAAATTTAGAAATGATCATTACGACCAGAAGGTTGAAATATTAACTCCCGTTACTGGGAAAGACCATACATATACCTTTCTAACGACTTATGAAGGATTAGCTGAAATGGAACTACAAGGGAAGAAGATGTTCGAAGATGAAGAGTATATAGAGCTGATTGGAGAATTTTTTTTAGAAAATATAGTCCAGGGCACGATGTATACTCAAATTTTTCGGACGTTAAGTGAGAAGGAGAGTGATAAAAAAGGCAATAAGAAATAATTCATAGTCGCACTGATAACTGGGAAAACTAAATTGGTAGTTCATGAAAGGTGTTTCTGTTAATGAATAAATTTGTTTACACGCTAAGGAGGGCAACAATGGGAATTTTAAGCGGGAATCCGAAGGAAGAGCCTTTACATTATGGAGAAGTTTTTGATCTTTGGGCTTCAGTATTAGCGGGAAATGGAATGATTGCAGGGTATCAAACGATGATCAATCATGCAGGAGACGAGGATTTAAAAAAGTTATTATTAGAAGCCGTCGATACATGTCAGCAGGAAAAAAAGCAAGTGGAGGAGTTATTAAAAGAGAATGGAATCGGGTTACCCCCAGCTTCACCTGAACCACCTGAAGTTTGTTTAGAGGATATTCCAGTAGGAGCTAGAATTCCTGATCCCGCCATTGCTGCGACGCTTTCCGCTGATATTGCTGTTGGTTTAGTGGCGTGCAGTCAAATTATAGGAAAATCAATCAGGGAAGATGTTGCTTTAATGTATGGCCAAATCCATATCCAAAAAGCAGCACTGGGCGCTAAGGTACTCCGATTAAATAAGGAGAAAGGCTGGCTCATTCCTCCTCCATTACACCTAAATAAGCATGGGGATTGTTAAAATTGGGGCTTTCCACTTAGGAAGCCCTTGAATACTTTTTAGACAGGGTTCGAGAAATGGTTGTAACTAAATAACCCCGGGGTATAGAACCCTCGGGGACAAAAGGATTTTATTGTTTTATTTGATAAAAGTCATCCATTACTTGTTGTACTAATGTGACCGCCTGGCTCATCACTGCTCCACCGCCAAACGCTGCTGTAACACCTATCGCTTCAAGTATTTCTTCCTCAGAACACCCTTGGTCTAGGCAGCCCTTCATGTGATAAATGATGCAATATTCATCTTGAGCATGAAGACTAATGCCTAAGGCAATTAATTGCTTTTCCTTTTGACTTAATGTCCCTTCCTGAAAACAAATTTCTGTAAATTCATTGTACGCCCTTGCCAAATTCGGCATTTTCTTAGTAAAGTTGCCAATTCCTTCTTTGTAATCAAGTAACGAGGATACTGATTGATTTTGTAAGTCCAATTGGCTCACTCCTTATTTTGAATTTGTTCCAAAGATGCACTTGATTATTGCTAACGACGATGCTGGATAAGGTCAATTGATCCTAAAACGATGTGAGCTAACCCAAAACCAAATACAGTATTCGCAATCATTTTATTGGTTCCTCGTTTCTGTTTTAGCGCATAACCAGTTGCAGTAACAGCTGTGCCTAAGACAGTAGGAATGACACCTTCCTTAATATTCATACTGATTTACCCCCAGTATTGTAATCGTACCCTTGAACATTCTTATTTGAGCGTTCAGGAATAGTATTTTTCCGATACATAGGTTAGATACGAGAGAAAAAATCCCTGTATATTTTCTTAAAGGGTTTTACGTGCAAACAACTTCCGATGAATACGTAATGGTAAAAATGAAAAATATAAAGAGTGGATAGCTTTTAGAATATATCCAAATCATTAATAATCAATTGCTAAAATCTTCAGAATACCTTTGATAGGAGAACAAGTATATGTCTGATAAACAAGCCCTTAATAATCAAAAACAAAGCGGGAAGTATCAGCAAGGATCAGGGTCCCGATATCATGAAGAGCATGCAAGCCATGTCCCAGATTACGGAGCAAATATTGTAGACCCAAATGCACAAGGTTTAAGCAACAACACAAATAAAACTAGCCAATAATTGGTTTTAATGATAAAAAAGGTCATCATTCATTGATGGCCTTACTTTTTAGTGTAAGGCTATGTTAAAGGACAATGTTGATTATTGAACAGCAGTTGATTGGAGCGGAAGGCACGAAGACTCTTCGAAAATGCTAACGCATTTTCTTCGTGCGTGGGCGGATTCAAGGAAGCAATTCAGTGTCCTGTGGGAGTACGGGACAGGGGAGACCCCTCAGGAGCATAGCGACGAGGAGGATCCCCGAACCGCCAACGAACCGCTTGTGCCTGGAGCGGAAATCAACATCAAGTTTAGCAGAAGATATCAACGATTTATTCAGATGAGTGAGAAGAGGTGGAAGAAAGTGACGATTGTACGCCTTGGCTTTGTTGCGATGAGCATGGAACTAAAAAATGCTTCCCCCTCTCAAACGATGACCTATGCGCAATTCCAGAAAATAGCAGATAGGGAAGCGGCGATTCGCAAATTAGAACGGATTTCCATATCAAATTTACAGCATACATTTAGGATTTTAAAGCATGCTGCAGCTTCTGAGATTCATTTTTATCGGTTAACCTCACGCCTCATACCTTTGGCGAACCATGAGGAGCTTTCTGATTGGGATTATATGGATCCTTTAAAAGCAAATTTGAAGGAGATAGGAGATTTTGTCAAAAAACATAACATAAGAATTGACTTTCATCCCGATCACTTTGTCCTGATTAATTCACCCAATAAGGATATTTTGAAAAATTCAATAAGGACTTTAAAAATGCATTACTTATTATTAAAGGGGATGAAAATAGACCCGACACATCGTTGTGTCATGCATGTGGGGGGAAACTATAAGGAAACAGAAACATCCCTTGAACGCTTTATCGATAATTGGATGGAGGTCCCGAGATTCATACAAAAAACGATCATGCTTGAAAATGATGATACTTCTTTTACATTAGAAGATACACTTTTTCTATGTGAAAAATTAGGAATTCCACTTGTTTTCGATTATCATCACCATCTTGTACATCATAAAAATCCAAATTGGGAAGAGAACTGGAGTCAAGTTGTACACACATGGGTGGATTCTCCTCTCCCTATAAAAATGCATATATCAAGTCCCAAAAGCGATAAAGAAATTCGCCACCATTCAGATTACATAAATATCGATATGTTTTTCAAGTTCCTAAAAGAGATCAAAGGCAGCATTCCGCAAATTGATTGTATGATTGAGGCAAAAAGAAAAGATGATTCTTTATTTAAATTAATGGAAGAGATTAAAACGAGAGGCGACATCGAAATGATTGACGGCTCTTCATTTTACTTGAAGTAATTAAGAAGAGCCAATATAAAATAATTTAGATTAATATTCTAAAAAAGCGTTAAGACGAAATAAAGAAATGGAAGGGTAATAATACATAGAATGGTGGTAAGTAAGACTCCTGACGATGCAAAGCTTGAATCAGCCCCAAATTTTTCAGAATAAAGTGATATAGTTGGAGCAGAAGGCATTCCGGACACAAGGACGGCGATTACCAGTAGGGGGGAACGGTACGGATAGTGTTACAAAAGGAAGGAGGAGTATGGGAATGATGAGTAGTTTGATCAACACCGATTTCCATAGGTAAATATTTTTTATAAATAAAATCATCTCTTTACTTTTAACATTCGCAATTAATATCCCGATCATCATCATAGAGAGGGGGATGGTCATTTTGCCAACGGTCTCTAGGCCGCTAGAAATTAGATGTGGCAAACGAATGGGTAGGAGAAAAATAATCAGTCCAGTGATTGTGGAGAGAATCCCGGGATTTAAAAAGATATTTTTCCAATTGATTTGCTCCTTGTTTTTACTAAACAAGTATACCCCATACGTCCAAATGAGAATTAAATAATATAAATTAAACATCGTTAAATAAACAATACCCTGCCCCCCTAATATAACATAACTAACTGCGTAACCAATAAAGCCTTGGGTGCCAAAAATAATGAGTCTCTCATAAACACTTTTTTGTTTCTCAGGAAGGTTTGCACATCTTCTCATCCAAATCGCCAAGAAAACAGACTGTTAGAATATATACTGACAATGATACGAGCCATAAAAATTCTTTTAATAATGTAAAAGAGAAGGAAATATCTAATGAGAATAAAATGAGGGCAGGTAAAGTTATATTTAATATCAGTTGTGTAAGCACATTATTAGCATTTTCATTTAGGATTCCTTTTTTTCTAACGATAAACCCTAAAATTGCCATTCCATATAGGACCAACATTTCCTGGATAAATGCCTCAACAGAATTCATTTTCATCCCTCCTCCTCTAAAGTATGACCTCTCGATTTGGATGGTTAATCATATTAAAACAAACTTTCCTTAATAGTGTAATGCAATAAAAAACCGATCTTTCATCCTTAGAAAGATCGGTTTTTCATTATTTTGTTTGAGAAAGTTCATGCACGATTTCAGTTAATGCCTCGTTAATTGGTGTTGCCGGACGGCCGATTAGTTTTTCAAAATCATTGCTTTCAACATCTAGTGTGCCTTCTCGAATGCTTCTTTGAATATCTACAAGCAGTGGAAGAAGGAATTCCGGTACGCCCGCACCCTTCATAATGTCGGCATAAGTGGCGTCATCGACCTGATGCACAGGTACTTCTCTACCTAGTACAGTTCCAAGAGCAGCTACTAGTTCTTCCTGGGTCAATACTTTACCTGAAAGTTCATAAATAGTATTTTCGTGACCGTTACCTGAGAGAACTGCTGCCGCAGCTTCAGCATAATCTAGCTGTGGTGCCCAACCAACCTTGCCGTTTCCGGCTGATGTCACCCATGGCGCTCCTGCAAGGACACCTTGAATGCTTGGTATTTCATTTTCTAAGTACCAATTATTGCGCAAGAAGGAGTAGGGAATACCTGTTTTCAGGATCGCTTCTTCGGTTGCCTGATGAGTTGGAGCGAACAGATTTTTACTCTCCATTGCATTTCCTAAACTAGTATAGGCAATAAATTTAACACCTGCACGCTCTGCCGCAGCGACGGCATTAGCATGCTGACGAATTCGTGTTTCATTGTCTTTATCGGCAGAAATAAGAAGTAAGCGGTCAATTCCAGCAAAAGCTGAATCTAAGCTCTCCGGCTGATCAAAATCTCCTTGGCGAACTTCTACTCCACAAGCCCGTAAATTTTCCGCTTTCTCGGGATTACGTACACTTACAACGAGTTGACTTGCTGGTACAGTTTTCAATAGAGTTTCTACAACCTTAGACCCCAATTTTCCTGTAGCACCCGTAACGAGCATTTTCATCATTATTTCCTCCAATTCTTAAGATGTAATTAAACTAGTTACATGTAACTATAATAGTTACTTTATGTGTTTTTGTCAATAATTAAAACTATAATGTGGAAAAGATTTAAAGGTGAAATTGTGCCATTAAAGATTTATGGAATGAACCTGTCCTTTTTTGACAAACTAATTTATAAAAGACAGGTTAGTTTTTTGTATTTCATCAACTTTTTAGGAGGACTTTTAAGGTGATAAAGAGAAAAATGGCATTGCTATTAACGTTATTGCTAGCTGCAGGGACCATTCTGGGTGCATGTGGAAAGGGTAATAACAACTCAACTGGCGGTAACAAAAAGAATGGCTTCTCAGCTGGCATGGTTACGGACGTTGGTGGGGTGGATGATAAATCCTTCAACCAATCTTCTTGGGAAGGTCTTCAAGCCTTTGGTAAAGCAAATAACATGGAAAAAGGAAAAGGTGGATATGATTATCTGCAATCCACATCTGATGCTGATTATGTGACAAACTTAACGACACTTGCCCGCCAAGGCTTTAATTTAGTATTTGGTATAGGGTTCTTAATGCAAAACGCTGTAGATCAAGTGGCAAAGCAGCAGAAGGATACGAATTTTGCCATTATTGATTCGGAAGTGAAAGAGCCAAACGTTGTTAGCATTCTTTTTAAAGAGCAGGAAGCAGCATTCCTTGCAGGAGTTGCAGCAGGACTTACAACAAAAAGTAATCATATTGGTTTTATCGGCGGTATGAAAAATGCTGTAATTGAACGTTTCCAAGCTGGTTTTCTTGCTGGAGTAAAAGCAGCAAAACCAACGGCAAAGGTTGATGTCCAATACGCAGGTGCTTTCGATAAACCAGAGGCTGGTCAAGCAATTGCATCTAAAATGTATACTTCTGGAGCAGATGTGGTCTTTCATGCAGCTGGTGGTACTGGTAACGGTTTATTTAAAGAAGCGACAGACCGAAAGAAAAAGAATCCAAACAGTGAAATTTGGGCACTTGGTGTAGACCGTGATCAAAGCGACATGGGTCCTGATGTTGTTCTTACTTCTGCACTGAAACGTGTGGACGTAGCTGTAAAGGATACTGCTCAAAAAGCAAAAGATGGCAAATTCCCTGGAGGACAGGATATTCTTTACGGTCTAAAAGAAGATGGTGTAGCTTTAGCTCCAATTAATGCCAAGGCTTCAAACAAAGCTGCTATTGAAAAGGCAGTAAAAGAGTGGACTGATAAAATTAAGTCCGGTGCTCTCAAAGTTCCTGGCACTCTTAATGAATTAAAAACATTTACTGTTAAATAGGAAAGCTAATCGTATATTTTGAATAAAAGCTGCACTCTGGCAGCTTTTATTCAATTTTTTTGGGATTTTTTTGCATAAAAAATCCACCCTTCCATTAGTGAAGGATGGATAAACAACAATTTCAAGAATTTAGGGGTATCCTTGAAGTAATTTTATTATGGACTAAATTAAGAAAGTTATAAGTTTTTTTTGAAGAACAAAGAAAATTTATGAAGGTTATTTTTTAAGGAAGACTGCCGAACACGTCCTTCTTGTTCGAATTAGGCAGAATGGACTGAATTCCTGGGTTTATTTCGGTAAGTCATTCACTTCATTCGCAACCCTAATTCCAGATTCAATCGCTCCTTGCATCCAACCGTGGGTAAGGGTTGTATGTTCACCTGCAAAATGAACTCTTCCCTCGGGCAAAGTGATATAAGGAAACAATTCATTTTCCTGGCCCGGATCAAATGCCACAACAGCTCCTGTAGAATAGGGGTTATCGATCCAACTAAAAGAAGTTCCTCCTATAAATTCAGAATAGACTTGGTCACCGAAAATTTCGGCTAGGTTTTTTAAGGCATATTGAATGCGATCTTCATCTGATAAACCATTCCATGTTAAAGCTTCATCTGACCATGTATAACTTGCCAAAACAACAGCAGGTCCTTCTGAGCCAATCCCTTGGCTTGGGTAATAGGTGAACCGAATCGGCAAATCCGTTATTGATTTACCACCATATTGACCATGCCTTTCCCAAAATCTACTTTTAAATTCAATTCCAACTTTTGTTGCTGCCATATAGTTGATTTCACGAATGGCTCTGCGTTTATAGTAAGTAAAAGAATGGAATGGTTCAATCTTCACAAAGCGTAACACGGAAAAGGGGATTGTTATGATGGCAAGATCACTCGTAATAGAGGAATTTTCTAAGTTGCTCTGATTGGTGGAATGGATGGTGACACGATTGTTATGTTGGATCATTTTTGTCATCCTCTGATTGAGCCTGATATTCTCTTTTAATTGGGGAATAAATGCCTCTGGGAGCAGATCCATACCACCAGTGATCTCATAGTAACGATTGGTACTAAAGGTCGATGCTTCACGCAAAACTTCAAGAAATGACATTCCCATATAGGCTTCATAGTCAAGGAGTACATCAATCATATCAATTGCGCCATCTGAAAAGGTAGTTCCGTATTGATAATGGTACGAATTTAAGAAAGAGCCAAGTGAGAAATTTTTAAATTCTTTTGCTATTAAAGGCCAATTTCTCTTTGGATTTTTTTTAATAAAATTAACAATAGGCTGGAAAGCTAAATTAAACAGCTCTTCTGCGCTTTTACCTCTTTCATTGGGACGAACCGGAAAGTTTAGAATACTTGGGTTTTGTTCATACATATTGAGACGTGTCCGGATTCCATTTATATAAAGAATATCTGTGGTTGTTCGGTTGATAAAAAGGTTTAAGGGTAAACCGAATTTTTTAATATATTCTAAAGTCAACAAATGAGTATCAGGAATTCGCATGGGTCCAGCGTTTAAGTAAAGTCCATTGCTAAAAGGGTCACGGATGGTATAGATACGGCCTCCAACAAGGCTGTTTGCTTCCAGGATGGTGACGTGATGCCCAGCCTCCTTCAAAAGCGACGCGGCAACAAGTCCTGCTATCCCTGCACCGACAATAGTAATCCTCTTGGGGACTGTCGATTTTTTAAGACCATTCCGAATAAAGCTAATCATCTGTTGTATGGTTAAGGGCTCGTTTATATTTTCAGGCATTTCATCTCTCCTATTGGAAAAGGAATAATACATTGTATTCACTTGGAGAGAAGCCTATGTGTTAAAGAGTTGTATGAAGACGTTAAAGAGTAAAAATTATCTCAGAATAACTTTGTAACAAAACTGTAAATTTGCTGTGATGTCCCTGTTATACCTTCCTAGTATATTGGAACTATCAAATCACACGAGGAGGTAACCAATATGCTAAAAAAATTCATCATGGCATTTGTCATTCTTGCTTCTTGTGGCACTTTGTTTGCCAACATGGGTGATAAAGCGGAAGCGGCATCTTATAATTATCATATCAGAGCAATTCAAGTAGCAGAAAATCATATGGGAGTACCTTATCGATGGGGCGGAATGTCACCATATGGTTTTGATTGTTCAGGGCTTGTGAAATATTCTTATGGAAAAGCAGGAAGAACGTTAAACCGTACAGCTGCAACAATGTATTATGGAAACGGATATCATGTCTCATCACTAAAAACTGGCGATTTAATGTTCTTCGCACCATCAAAAGCAAGCAGACCAACACATGTTGCGATTTATATCGGATACGGTAAAATGATTATGGCTTCTTCTTCAAAAGGAGTTATGATTACAAAAACAAGCAACCCATATTGGCATGCTAGATATATTGGAGCAAAACGAGTGTAAAGATCATCGGGAACGTTGGTCTTTTTTTTCTGATTTTTATAACCAAAGACATCCATTGTTGAATTGTCAGAAAAATTAGAGAAAGTTTAATTTGACTGTGTATACTTTCCGTAATAAACTAAGGAAAATTTCATAAAGAAACTCCCATTTTTTGAACCTTTGTGAATAAACAAAGGGGTAAGTGGAAAGTCCGAAAACATTTATAACCTAAGGGAGAGAAACACTATGATGATTGAAAGTATTTGCCCAAAATGTGGAGAAATAAATAATGTTGAGCATAAAGGGGAAGACCTTCTATTTGTTACTTGTAAAAACAAACATATCTATGATCATATTGTCATTCCTTATTCCAGAATCGCTGGTATCAAAGATGATCGAAGGAAAAAATTAGAGGAAATGATTGTTGAGAAAAAATTTCATCGAATGAGTGATAAATCAACCATTTGTCTACTAATCTTTGAAAATGGTTATGAAATTGAAGGACGTTCAACGGTTCGCGATATGGCTGATTTTAGAACGATTATTGGTAAAGACAAAGCGTATGAACAAGCCTTAAAGAAGGCAATGGTTGCATTAGGAGCATTCTTAGTTTGATTTGAAAAAGTATAATCAAAAAGGGCTATTCCAATTGGAGTAGCCCTTTACATTTTTATAAAGATTGTTCCAGCTCATACCAATAATAACAAATGGTTTCCATCCCTTTATCGAAATTCTCAAGGTTGAAATGTTCATTCGGAGCGTGGAAATTTTCGTCTGGGAGTCCAAATCCCATTAACACAACCGGCTTTTCCAAAATTTGATCAAAGGTAGCTACGATTGGAATCGAGCCGCCTCCACGTGTATAGGAGGTAGGTACATTGTAGACTTTTTCATATGCTCTTCCAGCCGCTTGAATTGCTGGATGGTCAAATGGTGTAACAAATGCAGGGCCTTTGTCAAAAAGTGAAACATTTACTGTTACTCCAGGCGGTGTATACGTTTTGATATGTTTTTGCAGCAGCTCCACAATTTCATCCGGGTCCTGATCTGGAACAAGACGGCAAGTGATTTTCGCATGCGCTTCTGCTGGAAGAACCGTTTTAATGCCTTCGCCTTGGAACCCGCCATAAATCCCGTTCACTTCAAGCGTTGGACGAACCCAATTTCTTTCTAATGACGTAAAACCTTCTTCGCCAAACATTTCCGGAACCCCTAGTTGGTCAATAAATGACTGATCCGTAATCCCTAGTGATGCATAGGCAGCTTTTTCATCCGCTGTTAACTCGGCAACTTTATCGTAAAAGCCTTCAACGGTGATTTGTCCTTTTTCGTTATGGAAGGACTTTACAATCTCGACTAAAGCATGAATGGGATTTTGAACCATGCCGCCGTATAATCCTGAATGAAGATCGCTTTTTGGTCCCTTAACATCAATTTGTACACCGCACAAACCTCTCAGACCATAGCAAATGGCCGGCTTTCCGCGCTCCATCATGCTAGTATCGGAAATCACAATCACATCGGATGACAATAATTCCTTATTTTCTTTTACAAAAAGTGGGAGATTAGGGCTGCCTATTTCTTCTTCGCCCTCGATCAGGAATTTTACATTGATGGGAAGGGTTCCAGTGGTTTCAAAAATCGCTTGCAGCGCTTTGAGATGCATAAACACTTGGCCTTTGTCATCGCTAGCCCCGCGAGCATAGATCTTCTCATCACGGATTTCTGCTTCAAAAGGAGGGCTGTCCCATAATTCAACCGGGTCAACGGGCTGGACATCATAGTGGCCATAAATCATTACAGTTGGTTTTCCTTCTGCCTTCAACCACTCCCCATAAACAACAGGGTGACCTTTTGTTTCGTAGATTTCAATCTTTTCCATCCCGATTTCTTGAAGGGCATTGGACACCCATTTTGCAGCCTTTTGAACATCCTCTTTATGCTCAGGGAGAGAGCTGATACTTGGAATCGCCAAAAATTCCTTTAATTCCGTTAAATGCTTATCTCTGTTTTTTGTAAGGTATGTAATAACAGCTTGTTCCAAAAATATAACCTCCTAAAAATCTAGTTTTTACCGATAAGTTAATTTTGAATCATAATGTTAAATGTTTCAAGTTGAAAACATGGGCGAACTAGATAAATTCATATGAAAGTGAAGTTTAGATAAAGCAGAAGAAGCTCAATATGGTAGAATAAAATGGGAAACAATATATGGAAAAGAAGAGGGATTGGATATGAAGGAGATTAAAAATATTTATTGTGTGGGAAGAAATTACGCAGCACATGCAAAGGAATTAAACAATCAAGTTCCAACTTC
The DNA here is from genome assembly GCF_030938565.1 of Bacillus salipaludis. GTDB lineage: Bacteria > Bacillota > Bacilli > Bacillales > Cytobacillaceae > Neobacillus > Neobacillus salipaludis_A. The sequence continues at coordinate 3,008,497 of NZ_JAVGVR010000001.1, forward strand.
ACCATTTCTTTTTTCAAAACCTACTCATGCCTTGGTAGAAGCGGAAGGACAGGAAATCCGCCTGCCAGGGAATCGTGGTTCTATCCATTTTGAAACAGAGCTTGTTGTAAGAGTTGGTAAACGATATGAGATGGGCATGGGTGTAGAGGAAGCGATCGACAGTATGGCAATCGGGCTTGACCTTACTTTACGGGATGTTCAAACGGAACTGAAGAAGAAAGGCCACCCATGGCTGCTTGCAAAGGGGTTTCCAGAATCGGCAGTTGTAAGTGAGTTCATTGATTTTCCTGGGCTTGAAAAAGTAGAGAAAGCGGATTTCATCCTGATGAAAAATGGGGAGAAGGTTCAGCAAGGAAATATAAAAAATATGCTTTTTGATTTGCAAACGATCTTAGATTTTACAGCCCAGAACTTCGGATTGGGGGAAGGGGACATCATCTTTACCGGAACACCAGAAGGGGTTGGACAAGTTTCGGACGGAGATCAGCTTTCACTGATATGGGATAATAAGGTTCTTGGTGAGTGTTTGATTAAATTAACTTAAGAACTTCAGATTTGGCATATATAGGAATACTAATTAAAAATAGAAAAAGCCTCTAGTCTATTCGTTAGAGGCTTAAAAATATTTACATTATTGAGGTAAATTTATCGTGGTCTGGGCGCATGGTTGCCAATAAGTCGAATAACAACCTCTTATTGCATCGGATTTGAAAAGTTATTAATTAGAATCTGTACCTGATCTCCTTGACGAATCTTACCTGGTCGTTCTACTGCACAAACAATACCTCTTCGCTTAAAGGCCGCACGGACAAAATCTGTTGCTATTTTTGGACGATCCTCATATTGCTGTTGAATAATTTGGCCAGGAAACACGCACGGCAGGTTTTGGCCCATACAAATCAAGCCTGTACCATTAGGGAAGAGAATTCGTGAACCCAAAGTGAGACTTGTAAGCTCAGGGAATCCACTCAACAATAGATTTGCCCCAAGCCATTCAGGCAGCACCTTCTCAATACCTAATTGTTCAGAAATCTGCCGGCAATCTTCTTCAGCCAAAATGGTAATCTGACGGCGATTGAGGATTTCTGTACCTCTAGGATACATGGGCTGGCGTGAATCCGCCGGGAAAGTAACTCCAAAGTGCCGATCCCCCGGTATTCCGCCAAATTCTAGATTAACCTCAGGAATCCGGCGTGTAACAAACGTTTCTGGACTATCCGCTATCAGGATTGCACGGACCTCTGCCTCTGCAGTTTTCATTTTTAAGCACCTCTTTGAATATATCGTTATACTGGTATGAACTCCTAGTAAATTGTAAATTTACCATTTCAAGAGTATTGTAGCACTTAATGGAAGGTTACTCCACACCAAGAGAGCTAGAAATTCCGGAATGGTGGCTTCCATCTCGCTTTAAAGCACCAGGGGAAGGCACTTTTTTTCATCGGATGTTATCCAATCAAAGGGGAAAGCGTATATATCTAATGATGAGCTCGTACTTGGTCGGAAAAAGGGAGAAACATAGGAGGCGAAGGATAATGGATATGAATTATGTAAAGAAACAACAATTTACGATTGAAAACTATACGTTGGAAAATGGGAAAAGCATTCCAGTTACACTTGGGTATGAAACCTATGGGGAATTAAATGAAGAAAAATCGAATGTGATTTTAGTTCCTCATTATTTTAGCGGTACAAGCCATGCCGCAGGAAAATACACACCGGAGGACCCGAATCCAGGATATTGGAATGATTTAATTGGCCCTGGAAAAGCAGTAGATACCAATAAATTTTTTGTCATAAGCACTGATAACCTTGCCAATGTCCAGGTGAAAAACCCCAATGTGATTACGACAGGACCAAGATCCATCAACCCGAAGACAGGTAAAATATGGGGACTTGATTTTCCGGCTTTCACGTACCGTGATATGGCAGGCATTCAACATGAATTTTTAACAAAACAATTAGGCATCAACAAATTATATGGCGTGATGGGGGCTTCTGCCGGTGGATTTATTTCGCTTCATTGGGCCGTGAATTACCCTGAAAAAGTGGAACGGATGATTGGCGTAATCACCAATCCGCAAAATCCAATTCTAACCTCATTAAATGTAACTCAACAGGGGATGCGTGCCATTGCCCTTGATCCCAATTGGAAGGAGGGGGTTTATCAGGACGGACAAGAACCTACAGAAGGTCTTCATCTAGCTGTTCAAATGATGAATACAGGGGCATTTACTCCGGAATTCTATGAAACAACCTATCCAAGAGATAGTAAAGAGCAAGGACCTTATCAGGATTATAAGGTGCCAACTTCTTATGAAAAACAAGTTGCAAAGGCGATTGAATCTGGTTCGGCATTTGTTGATGCCAGTCATTGGTATTACACGTGCAGGGCAACGATGATGCATGATATCGCACACGGGCAGGAATCGTTGGAAACTGCTTTGGAGAAAATCACCGCAAAGGTATTAATGGTATCCTGTACCAGTGATTTATTGCAGCCTACCGTTTATAATCGAGAAATGATCGAAATCATGAAAACGCAAGAGAAACAAGTGGAACTATATGAATTTGATAGTTTAAAAGGACATTTGGCCGGCATATTAGAAACACATTTGTTTCGTGAGAAAATTGCTGAATTTTTAATATAAAGGAGAATTGCTTGTGTTTTGGTGGAACTAATAGAAAAATAGATGAGAATGAGGTGATCTTATGAGTAAAGCTAAAGGAAAAGGCGGAACAGGAAGAGGAACAGACAAGAAGGGGTGGAACCGTTGGCAGGCAAGTGCAAACAAAAAAAAGAGTGCAAAACCTTATATAAGTAAAGGGACAAAAAAGACGGATGTGGAATGACCCACGGGCAATAGTTAAGTCATTTATGCTAAATAAATCCATTTTTTATGATCCAACTTGTGGCGAGCTCCTTTAAAGGAGTTCGCTTTTTAATTTTCCAGCTAACGGGGGCAGGTTAGGTTAAATATTTGTCACCATTTATTTTTCTAGGTTTTTCTTAAAAATGACCGGTTCTTTTTTAACGTGAAATCGCTCTTATAAAAAGCTCTTTAAATTTTTCCCTATCTTCTGCTGTAAATGGTTTTGGCCCCTTTGTGCGCTTTCCACTTTTTCGAGCCATGGCACTCAAATAACGTGTTTGTAATAATTGGTCAATGTTTTCATTCGTATAAGTATACCCAGTATGATGAAGTACGGTACACCCTTTTGCTAAGCCTAGCGAAGCTAGACCATAGTCTTGCGTAACGATTAAATCTCCTTTTTCAACTAACTTCATAATCCGATAATCCGCAGCATCTGCTCCAGAATCAACATAAATGGTTTCTACTCCTGATGGTTGTTCCGCATTCGAAAAATGAGAAAAGCTAGTAACAAGGATAATAGGAATTTTAGCCTTGGTACCTTCAGAAATAATGATATCTTTCACCGGACAAGCATCTGCATCAACATAAATTTTCATCTTTCTTTCTCCTGTCAATAAGTTTGAGTTGATGATAATGGCAAATTTAGCGGTTGTCAAACGATAAAGATAGTTTACCTATAATTATTAAAAATAAAAGGGGCTTTTCTCTAATTCATAACTGTTGATGATTTTACATGAATTTTCATTGCTTTAAATTAGTTGAGATACTGTGTTAAAATTTTTAATCCTGTTTTTAACTCATCTAATGAATTTGTAGAAGAAAGTGCAATCCGTAAATACTTTTCAGGGGTAGTCTGACCGCTTAAAAAACGATCAGAATGAAAGACTCGAATCCCTTGCCCTTTCAAATGCATTTCTAATTGGAAAGCATCATTATGACCCTGAATGGGGAGCCATCGATAAAAACTAAGGGGATGTCCAACAGTCGTTTTTAAAGGGAAATACTCCGAATAAATATCATTTGCCGTTTGTGCAAGCTGTTTCTTTTGAGAAACAATTTCATGAGCTTTCCCTGATAATATAAGCTCTGTGATGACCTCTGCATCTAAAGAAGAAGTTTTTACATTGATATTAAAAATCGCCCGCAAAATTTTTTCACGCAATGCATCCCCATAGACCATATAGGCAACTCTTAATCCAGAACATATTGATTTGGAGGTACCACAAATATAAACACTCTGTTGTGGAAGTAAATTGAACATGGGCTGCTGGTAATCAGGAATCATACCAGCTGTCAGAAAGGCATGCATATCATCCTCAATCAAAATTAATCGATGTTTGCGGATGACAGCAGCTAATTCTTGCTTTCTTATATCTGAAATCATAACGGTGGTAGGGTTAGAGCAGGAAGGCATGAGAAAAATGCCATGAATATTTGTTTGGCTACACTGCTTTTCAAGTTCATCTGGCAGCATCCCAAACTGGTCTCCTTTAATCGGGACTAACTGTATATGGAAGATTTTTGCTAACTCGATAAAATTTGAATACGTATATAAATCGGTTGCAATTCTATTACCAGGCTCAAACAATGCAGCCAAGGTAATGGCCAACGCATTTTGGGCACCAGAAACAATAGCGATATGCTCCGGGTCCGTGTGAATACCGAAGGATTCCATCCAGTTAAGCGCTGCCGATTTTTGATACGGAATACCTGTCGGATCGTTATAATTTAGCAGCTGTTCTAAGTATCTTTTGTCCACAACTTTTTGAATCGTGTCTTTTACAATTGCATTGGTTTGCTCAAAAGATGACACAAGTCCAAACTCAATAAGGTTTGCCGTTTTATCCCTGGAAATAGTGATGGAACGAGCAGCATTAGGGGCTACAAAGGTTCCGCTTCCCGTAACGGCATAGATCAACCCCTTAACTTCACATATTTTGTAGGCACGAGTAATAGTAGTGAAATTGATGTCAAGAAAATCTGCCAATTCTCGTTGTGGCGGTAACTTGGTCCCAGGTGCTAAAAAGCCACTTACTATATCCTGTTCAAGTAATGATGCAAGAGATTTATATAATGGACGTTTTAACGCTTTGCTATCAGGTTTCCAAGACATTGGATAATGTTCAAAAGAATTAACTGGCATATTACACCTCTACGATCTTTTTCCATACAATCATATCATTTTTTGTATGGAATTATAAAATTGGAACAGTATACTTTTGTGATAGCTTTTAAATGAAACCCTTTTATTTCAAAAGAGTAAATCTATAAGTACCTCTATTCAATAGAATGAGGGTACTTTTTTAGATATAAGGATAATTGTATTCCATACAATTATGTTGTTTTTTGTATGGATTTAATGTGCTAAATTAAAATAAATTTAGTTAATCAGGATGTGATTCAATGATAAAAAGGAAGGACCTATGGTGTGCATTGCGTACCGCTTTTCCGTATACCGTTCCTATTTTTGCAGGATTTGTATTCTTGGGAATCGCTTATGGAATCTTTATGAATTCCTTGGGCTTCAAGGCCATTTACCCAATTATGATGAGTCTTACCATATTCGCAGGCTCAATGGAGTTTGTTGCAGCAAATTTATTGCTTGTCTCTTTCAATCCAATAAACGCTCTTTTTCTAACATTAATGGTGAATGCAAGGCATTTATTTTACGGCATTTCCATGTTGGATAAATATAGGGGAATAGGGAAGAAAAAGCTCTACATGATATTTGGGCTTTGCGACGAGTCTTTTTCGATTAATTGTACTGTTGATATACCGAAGAATGTGGATAGGGGCTGGTTTATGTTCTTTGTGACATTACTCAATCATTGCTATTGGGTCTTAGGAGCCGCAATTGGCGGCATTTTTGGATCTCTTGTTCAGTTCAACACAGAAGGGCTCGATTTTGTTATGACCGCTCTCTTTGTTGTCATTTTCATTGAACAATGGATGAAAGCGAAGAGGCACCAAAGTGCTCTTGTAGGTCTTGGGATTTCGACTGTCTCTCTTATTATTTTTGGTGGAAACAATTTTATGATCCCAGCGATGTTTGCCATTTTGGGTGTACTCACCCTGCTCAGAAAACCAATGGAGAAAGTGGAGGTTAGCGCCATATGACAATGAATGTAACACAGCAGATCATTACCATTGCCATGGTTGTTTTAGGCACAATGCTTACCAGATTTCTTCCGTTCATGGTTTTCCCATCAGGTAAACCCACACCAAATTATATACAGTACCTTGGCAAAGTGCTTCCATCAGCGGTAATTGGACTTTTGGTTATCTATTGTTTTAAGAATGTTCATTTACTATCTGGAAGTCATGGTTTCCCTGAACTTATTGGAGTGGCAGTGGTTACTCTGCTTCACATTTGGAAGAGAAATATGCTCCTCTCAATAGCAGGGGGAACGATTGTCTATATGCTCTTGGTTCAATTGGTTTTTTAAATCATATTAAAAACAATGTACCAATCAAAGGGATAGGTATAGTTGAAGAAAAAAATAGATAAATATCAAATCTATGAAAAATCAAGTTGAACTTAAGGAAAAAGATGAAAAATAATAAAGATTTTTTTCGCTGTAACGGGAGCGATTCTTCAATTTGGAGAATCGCTTTTCTTTCGTAAACTTTTTCAAGTACTCTCTCCCAAATAATAGAAAAATATCAATCTATCATGTAAAATGAATCTTATAAATTTTAAGAATGATAAGGAGAGAAGAATGAAATCAATGCTACTGAAAGCAGGGCTGATGACTTCTTTAATATTTCTAGGATGGTCTTATAAAGAGGCTTCTGCGGAGATGTTATGGCCTTCCAAATGTGCATCATACGAGAAGATAGTACCCAATAAAAATCCCTCTACTCAGCACATAAACTGCTTGTTGACCAGCGCTGCTCTAGATGCAAAAATTCCACCTGAGGTTTTAAAAGCTGTTGCTGCAACAGAAAGTGATTGGAGACAGTTTGACAGTAAGGGACAGCCATTTAAATCGCAAGATGGCGGCATTGGAATCATGCAAATTACGAATCAAACAGCCTATGATCAAGAAAAACTAAAAAATGATATTTTCTATAATATCCAGGTTGGCGTTAACATTCTTAACAGCATGTATAACCGTACAGATTTGCCTAAAATATATGGTGCAGGACGGGAAGTTATTGAAAATTGGTATTTCCCTGTAATGGCCTATAACGGTACGAAGCCAGTAAACAGCCCGGTCTACTGGGATAATGGAAAGAGAAATCCAAACGCTTATCAAGAAAAAGTCTTTGCCAGGATTAAACAAGACAGCTTTTTAAATGAAATAAATTTAGCATATTTCCCTTTCACTAGTGCTGATTTTGAGTATAATCCAGGCAGTGATACAAATATTATTTTTAAAAAGAAGCAATACACCATTACTTCACAAATGCATGCATCTAGATATTATTATCAAAAAGGAAACAAGGTAGTTGTGACGAAGGATGGGGTAAGGTTACGTTCACAACCAAGTACTAGTAGTAATAGTACTACCCTAAGAAAAGGCACCACTTTAATCATTGATGGTCATTTTACTTTTGACAAAACTTCATCTAGTCAAAATCAATTTGTTTGGTATCCGGTTAAATATAAGAGTACAGATATAAAGCTAGCAGGATATATTCCTTCTGTATATATCAGTAAAAAGTTAAATGCTCCAATCGTGAATCCTGTAGATGATCATGATCGAGATTTATCCGGAAAAGCACCTTCGAATGTCATGATTCAAATTATGAATGGCAAAATGCGGATTGGCCAACCAAAAAAGACTGATGCAACTGGGTACTATAAGATTACTATTCCTGTCCATAAGGCGGGGAAAACACTTACGGTAACGTATAAAGATTACCTGAACGAGGTAAGCCTATCCACAACAATCAAAGTAATTGATAAAACACCACCAGCAGTTCCAATCGTGAATAAAATAACAAATAAGGCAGCTATCATCTCCGGTAAAACGGAAGCATATGCAAAGGTGTATGTGAAAATTGCAAAGAAAACGTATAGTGCAAAAGCGGATCGGTACGGAAAATATAAGGTAGTAATTCCCGTGCAGAACACAGGAACTGTAATATCCGTAAAAGCAAAAGACCGTGCAAATAATGTAGGGGATGTAAGGAAGATTACGGTCAAACGGGTTGCGCCAAACCGGCCAACTGTGAATACGGTCAAATACTCTTCTAAGAAAGTGACGGGAAAAACAGAGAAACATGCGAAAGTAACGGTTAAAATTGGATCAAAGAAATATACAGCAAAAGCCAATGATTATGGGGCTTATAAAGTAAATATTCCGCAACAGCGGGCAGGTACAAAATTATATGTGAATGCAAAAGATGCAAAAGGAAAAGTAAGTGCAACAAAAAAAGTGAATGTTTCAAAATGAATCAAAAAAAGTCAATCTTAACTAGATTGGCTTTTTTGAATGGAACGGGGAAAGGTGGCATGTTAGATGTACCCCATGTCCCTAGGTCAAAATTAATCATAGCGAACTCGATCTTCTCCTTCAATGATTAGCTCAAGTTCTGTTAAAAAGTTGAGTTCTAGCGGGGCAGGTAAGAGTTTAATAATTTCCCTGATTTCGATAAGATCTTCTGCCTCTTCGATCGTTGATGGAGGTTGATCTAAATGCTGATACCAAATCTTTAATTGGTCAATAAACTCATAAAAATGCATCTCGAATCGTTCGGCGCATTCTTCACTTTCATCTTCAGAAGCTTTTTTCATCAACTCCCAATCTTCAAGGGCAGTTTCCAATTTTTCTCTCACATGATTTATCACATTATCACTCCTTGGTTATGGAACATGGGAAATTCGCCAAACAAACATCCAAAAAACCAATAACTATTCTAGTTTAAAGTATACAAAAGTTAACTCCATTAAGACAAAGGTTTTAGGACAATGCAATTTTATTTCGACAAGTTTCAGCATTTTTAGTAATGAACCAGTAATATATAAGCGATTAGAATCATAATAAGGTTGTTGATTTTATTGACTTTATGACTTCTTATCGTCGGCTAGTGAGTATCTTCATTTTTGTTAAGTTGAAAGTTTGTCAAATCTTGACCTTTTTTTTTGCTTTCATCACTTTCGTTTTATTTGTAAAATAAAAAAAAGTTAGAAAACAAAATGTGATTATGAACAAATTACTTGAAAGATATAAAGGGGTCGAAAACATGTACAAGTATACAATTTATGTAACACATAACGGTAAAGTTTATCAAACAAATGTAATTGCGGATAAAAACCAAACAGAAGAAGAAGTTCATCGTATAGCAAAAGAACAAGTTCTGAAGCAATGGGCAAATTAAATACGGAATCTCAGGCTTTTAAACGATCTAGCTGCCAATGGCGGCTTTTTTTATTGACCTAAATATTAATTAATTGTTCTTAGACGTTAAAAATTGTTAGGATATGTTAATCAACAGCCAAGCTCAACATTGCCAAATATTAAAAGTAAGTAGGGAATTATTTATTATTAAAATGGGATGGTCCAAACTTACTGCTTATCTGCTAATAATGTAGAAATAATATCAAGTATTACTATTTTCTTGTTTGAACAGTATAATCAGGAATGGGAGATGAGATATATGAATAAAAAAGACATCGCGAATATCCGAAAGCAATTTAAATTAGATAATTATCGTATGAACATCCGTGAAATCTTCAATGTGTATGTTCAGAAAGAATCGGGCGAGATTTACCATCAAGTTTGTCAGCCGTTTCAAATGTTGGAACAGGAAGCACAAGAATTGTTTTTAGCCAACTTTAAAAAGGTTTTAACAGGTAATCTTGATGCTAAATTGTTTGAATTGAAATTCCAGCGGGATGTGGAATACAGTACACAATCGATCCTTTTCGAAGGATTACAAGCGGACTCGGAAGATTGGCAAGATAACATGGTGGAAATCGTTGGGAAAATGCTGGCTCAAGGTACATATGACTTTGATATGGTGGTAACATTTATCCGGGGAGAATACCGAAAGCCTACCAAGAAGCGGAATCCTGAATCAGAAGAAGGTGGGGATGATGCAGTTTATTCCAATGAATTTATCCTTTGCAGCCTTAATAAAACCGATCACCCGAAAAAAGCCTTGATGTTTGACTATATCGAAAAAGAATATAAGTCCTATCATGTTGTGGATCCTATAATAAATTTAGAGTCTCCTATGTCAGGTTTTCTGTTCCCAACGTTTAATGATAATGCTGCAGATGTAAACCATATTCTTTATTGTGCCGGAAAAGCCAATGAACCGGATGTGAGATTTATTGAAGAGGTTCTAAATAGTGAAGAAATTATGACTGCTCAGGATGATAAGGATTGCTTCGATTTTATCTTAAAGGAAGTGATGGGAGACGAAGTTGAACCTCGGGTCATTTCCAATGTTTATGAAGAAATCGATAAGATGATCCAAGAGAATGCAGAAAAGGAAGAAAGTGAAATTCCTACGTTGGATACTCGGGATATTGAAAGAATCTTAACGGTCAGCGGGGTCGAAAATGTAGAACCGGCTAAAGTGGAACATGCCTTTAAAGCGATAATAGATGATGAAAAATATGAATTCAAAGCAAGCAACTTAGTACCAAAAACAATTAAAATCAATACAAAGCTGGCCGACGTCACGATCAATCCAAAAGACTTGAAATATGTAAAATATATCACATTCGAGGGAAAACGGTGTCTCTTGTTAGAGGTCGATGAAGAAGTGATGGTGGAAGGATTTAAACTGGAATCGGAGACACTCTAGATGTAATAACACTTTTTCACCATAAAGATTGGTCGAATTAAAGCGTAGTTCCTTGTAAGACCTTATTCGGTATCGAGTAAGGTCTTTTCTTTTTATATTGTGGAAGGAAGAATCAGTTTATGGTGTAGGTTCATCTAATTGTTTAAGCTACAATTTTATTCAATTTCTTCTCAAATCTTAAGGGTATTTGGTAAAATAAGTTAAATGGAGGTGCTATAATGATAAGTTTTAGTTTTTGGTCTTTCGTATTTGCAGTATTTGGTGTTTTGTTTTTTGGGTCCTCGTATATGTTTCCAGAATTTTTTGAGCCGCTAATGGCATCAGGATTTGGATTACTAATTGTTGGCTCGTTATTTTGTTTCGGAGCCATATTTAAAAGTGAAAAAGGAAATGCAAAGTTTTTATCCGTTGTCGCGTTATTTTTCTTAAGTTCTATTATAGTTTGGAGCGAACCAATTCAAATTGTAAGGCTCCTTACTTGGATGAAGAATTAAAGCAGATGGGATTGGTGTAGATAGCTTAATAAAGGGGGATAGTAATTATGTTTTTCTTCATTAGTAAACAAAGTCAGATATAGGAACATCGACTTTACGAGAGTATTCTTGGCTTATCCGAGAGTATTCAACGTTCATCCACGAGTATTGCGAGGTCATCCGAGAGTAGCATCCATTTTTGAGAGTTTTTATTGCTTATCCGAGAGTATTCAATGTTCATCCACGAGTATTGCGAGGTCATCCGAGAGTAGCATCCATTTTTGAGAGTTTTTATTGCTTATCCGAGAGTATTCAAAATTCATCCACGAGTATTGCGAGGTCATCCGAGAGTAGCATCCATTTTTGAGAGTTTTTATTGCTTATCCGAGAGTAGCATCCATTTTTGAGAGTATTTATTGCTTATCCGAGAGTATTCAATGTTCATCCACGAGTATTTCCTGTAACTGCATATTTCATAATTCCATCCACTTGACCATCAAAGAAAGCGATGCCAAAAATTTTACAAATAAATAACCCAAAAATTTATGCTTATCATGGTAAACTAACATGAATAGAAATAACTGGGGTGTATTTATGAAAATTGGTTTAAGGACAATCAAAACAGCGTTGGGTGCGGGGGTTTCCATCTGGATTGCCGAATTGCTTCAGCTTCAGTTTGCTAGTTTCGCCGCCATTATTTGCATCCTCTGCATAGAAAAGACGAAAAAGCAGTCCATCCGGTCTTCACTGGAACGATTTGCTGCCTGTACGCTTTCTTTGGTTTTGAGTGGTCTTGTGTTTCGAATGCTGGGATTTAATCCTCTTGTATTTTCGTTATTCATTTTGATTCTCATTCCCTTGTTAGTTCGGCTTCGACTGCAAAAAGGGTTTGTGAATAGCGTAGTAATTGTTCTTCACATCTTCACGCTTGAGAAATTCACTCTGCCCATCGCTTTAAATGAACTCCAAATCGTCATCATTGGTGTAGGGGTTGCGATTCTGTTAAACAGTTACATGCCAAACGTAGAAAAAAACCTAAAGGCAACCCAATCCGCCATAGAAGAGAAGTTCAAAAAAATATTATTTGAATATGGAGCCTATCTGGAAAAAGGGGATCAAGGTTGGGACGGAAAAGAACTATTGGAATTGGAAGAAAATCTTAACGAAGGTAAAAGGTTAGCTATTCAATATGACGAAAACCAATTGCTTTCCGATAAGAAGGGGTATTTTTATTATTTCGATATGAGGGAGAAGCAATTTGTCATTTTAAGTCGCATGCTGCCCATTGTATCGTCGCTGGATGAAGATGTTGTCCAACGGCATGTTTTCTCCGAATTTCTTTACGATATCAGTGCTGATGTGAAGAGTGAAAACACAGCTTACAAACATCTTCAAAAACTGGAAAGCCAGCACCAAAAAATGAAAGAGCTTGAACTGCCAAAATCTCGCATAGAATTTGAAACTAGGGCATCTGTTTTCCATTTAATGAATGAAATGGAGTATTATTTAAAAACTAAAATTAACTATTATGACGAAAAACAGATTGATGTTTCCTAAAAGCATCAGCTTTTTTACAAGATAGAAGTGTGAAAAGAACCTCAGTTTGGTAATAAATTACCTATGAGGTTCTTGGATAGATTTAGGTTAACCATCCAAACTGGTAAATCTTAAATTTCTGGGCTTTTCACATAACCTAATCAAACTATTAGTTTATTTTAAGAAGCTTTTTTGTTGAGGTTCAATAATTTTGTATTGGTACAGATAATTAATAATCGCTACAGCAACACTCAAAAAGAAAAGCTGCTTCCGGCTCATTCTTACCATCTTATAAACGCGTAGTTTTTCCGCTATGGTGGTTAATGGGTATGCAAACAAGTAGTCAGCAAAAATATTCGTTAAAAGGTATAACCAGAATCTCTTGTAAGTTAATTTGAAGATCCAAAGGTTAAGGATTGTAAAAGGACGAAATACAAATGATACATCTGTTGCTAATTTTGGAAAAATAGGATTTTTTACTTTCCACCACTTTAACTCCCTGGACAACTCACTTATAAAAGCAATTACCATGTTGCTAAAAAGAATAGTAGGAAAGTAACGTTTGAATGACAATTTACCAAGTTTCTTGACAGATAGCCAAGGTATAATTAGCAAAGCATACATTTTCCACTTTTCTTTCATGATAGATCCCTCTAAGTATGGAACAAATTCAACATTTTCAAAACTAAATTTTATAATCCTATTCATTCATATTTTTACCTGGCATATCATTTAATATCCATTTCATTGTTACTACAATCCAAAAATGCATCCTTTCTGTAAGAGAAATGTCTAATTTGATGGGAGAGTTTTTGTCTGATGGAATACATACCAAATTATCTGAAAGTACAATTTTATTTAGGAACTATTACAGTGGTAGTTGCTTGTGCTATTGGTATTTGGATAAGAACAAAGAGAGAGAAGTAATGGCGTATTGAAACCACAGAATTATTATCGTCATGCGGAAATGATAAGGAAGTACTTCCTCTTTCCTACAATAATTGAATCGAAAATCGTGCCAATACTTAAGGGCAAATAAATTCAATTTTTGTCCCTTAACAAGATAAAAGCCCATAATGATCAACAACTTCATCATGAGCACCTTATAGGTCTAGAACGTATATTAGTGGTTTAAAACTGCAATCTATAAAATTAAACCAACAAATTGGCAAACTGTTTTTTTAAAATTAGGCTGTGTTAAAGAACATTGTTGATTTTTTACCCCGTTGATTGGAGTGGAAGACACGAAGACTCCTGCGGGAGTACGGGGCAGGGGAGACCCCACAGGAGCGAAGCGACGAGGAGGCTCCCCGGCATGCCCGCGGAAAGCGAAGTGCCTGGAACGGAAATCAACAGACTAGTTTAAAACAGCCAAAAATTAAAATGTGTAAGATTCACCATCATCAGGTACTAAAACATGAGAAGAGATTCCTCTTTCATTAATAAAGCTCTTCAATTCATCTCTTGATAATGTCCAATGATTGACGGCTTCCATATGGACAGAAATGATTTTGGCGTTAGGGGCAGCCTTATACACTTCAAAAATGTCATCTTTCCCCATTACCAGAGAACCAAGTTCTAATATTTGATTATCTCCACCATTTACAATAATGATTTCTGGTTTATACGTATCGATTACTTCCTGGATTGCTTCATACCAAACTGTATCGCCAGCCACATATAACGTTTTTTCAGTTGAGTGTTTGAAGACAACACCACACACTTGACCGGCACGGTTTAATAACTTTTCTCCTCTTCCATGCTCACCTTTTGTTTTAATTAATTGGATATCTTCAAAAACTGTATCTTCCTGTAAAACTTCTACATTTATAAAATCGGCGTTTCTAACTTCTGTAGCATCTTTTTCATTTTGTACAAACATTTTTATCCCCTTAGGCAATACCTCCTTGGCTGTATCATCCCAGTGATCTAAATGCAGATGTGTAACAATCACAGCATCCACATTATTGATAATATTATCAATGGATGTTGGTAAGTCAACTAGAGGATTCAATTGATCTTGTCTTAAGGTATTAGAAAAGGGCGGATAAGTCCCTTTATCTGCTAAAAATGGGTCAATTAAAAACTTTTTCCCAGCATATTCGACAACAAGTGTGGCATTTCGAATTAGTTGTATATTCATTGTTAAAACTCCTTCTCTTTGATTTACGTATAGTTTATACTATCACCGAATAACATTTACATAGATAAAATCAAGTCTTTTCGCTGTTTGGCTTGAATAATGAAAGGAGTTGAATAAATGTTGGATCGAACGGATTTGCGTATCTTGGATGAGTTATCCATGAACAGTCGGATTACCATGAAAGAATTGGGAAAAAAAGTTCATTTGACTGGTCAAGCAGCTGCATCACGAGTTGCAAAATTAGAGGATAGTGGGGTAATTGAGGGATATACCATTAAAGTCAACCAGGTTAAATTAGGGTGGTTTATACATGCATTCATAAATATCTATATAAAAACTACGCATCATGAACCATATCTTTCATATATAAAAACACAAGATAATTACATAATAAATAACTTTAAAATAAGTGGAGATAGTTGTTACATTCTCGAATGTAAATTTCCCTCCAATGAACGATTAAATCAATTTTTAGAAGAACTTAACCATCATGCAAATTATAGATTATCCATCGTTATAAATAAATAGTGCATCAATAAATGGGAAATTGTGAGAAGACATACAACAATTGTTAAGTGTTGAAGCAGGGGACAAATTAAATAAATATTTTTATAGGTTTTTTCACTAGATAAGCACGATAGTTGAACAAAAATAAGAAGCGATACCCAGATCAACAACTGTTCCTCAACAAAAGAGGCATTTTTATTAGTACAGCCCCCCTGGATAATACATATAAATAAAAAGAAATATGCTTGTTTAATTGAAAAGGGGTAATCAATTATGTTTCTAGACTTATTGAGGTCTTTTGTAGGGAAAGTAATCAATATTGATCGAGGTGGTCGCGGATCTAAGGTTGGAAAGTTATTAGATGTTTATAATGATTATTTTGTCCTACTCACTGAAGAGGATGGGGTTGTTTACTATAATACCCAACATATAAAAAGTGTGACGGAGAATACGAAAGGATTCAAGAATGAGTTTACTGAAGATTTTGAATATAAAAAAGCTAATAATTTACTAAGTTTGTTAGAGAATCAAAAACTCCAATGGATCAAAATAAACCATGACGGTCCAGAAAAAATAGAAGGAATTTTATTTGATATAAATGATGACATGATGACTTTGATTTTTAATGATGAAATTGTTCGCATCTCCATGTTCCATCTACGTACTATCAGAATGGGATAAACCGGAGAAATAAACCATCTGATTAGATAATAAAAATGACCGCAATGTTGCAGTCATTTTTTATTTGCTCAAAAATATTTTTAGATTGTCCTATAAACATCCAATCAATTAATAAGAGAAATCATTTAATAGAATTAGAAAGGAGATGATAGGAAGATGAGTAGTAAGGAATTTAACCGTTTTGCTTCTGAACTGGTTGGTCAAGAAGTAGAAGTCGTCACCAATAACGGAACATATACAGGGACGCTAGAGTATGTTGGCAGTGATAGTATTATTCTTAACACAAGAGTAAGAGGCCGCAGAGTAAGAATGGTCATTCGTATCGCTTTAATCATTGCTCTTTTCAGTCTACTAACTGGAATCAGGTTCACTTTATAAAAAAACAAAAGTATTCGCTTTACATGAAATTGGATCTTTTTTGAAGAAAGGAAAAAACGATCTAAAAAAGATTAAGTTATGTAAATGGGCTCATTTGCAGTAAAAAAGGATAGGTAGAGCATGTTTCCTGCTCATCTATCCCTTTTTATTTTTGCTTTATCGTGCCGACATTAAATTAGAATTTAATGGTGTTTAGAGTTTTAAGAAATATCCTGTTTTTAATAAAGCAATGAAGTTGATTTTTAATCACGCATTGCGCCTGCCTCTCGGGAAGTCATTGAACCTTCTCCTTGGATTACATCATTTTGAATTTCCTGTTTTACTTTTTGTGCATCAGTGCCAGCAAATTCTGGTTTCATAATAGACCCTAAATTCTTTTTAGCTTGTTGATCCTGTTGCATACAAATCCTCCTGAATTTATTATTTAACCATCTTATTATTAGCACCGATTAGAAGAATATTACAGATTTAATTTGAATTGCTTTCATTTTTCCTAAATTTTAAAGTGTCCTTCTTAGATGGGGTATAATTGCTTTCTTAATTTCTGGGTTAAATTATTTTATAGTGCATTAATCGATCCAATGATCTCCCTCATAGATTTCTTGTAAATAGATAAATTTTTATTAAATATCGGGACAGTTGGTTAAATAAAACTAATCACTAACTCAATTGGATGGAAAATTGTGTTAAAATCATATCGGAAAGTCTTATTGAGATAAGATTTGTTTGAGAGTAGGGGTTGATGACTCCTTTAGAAAGGTTGTGTTTATTTGGAAAAGAAAACTGCTCCACCGAAGAAACACGGTATAATAAGCTATATTTCTTTTATTATTGGAGCTATTTGCTTTTTTATAGTTTTTGTCCCAGCTACAAGAATAGCAAATATCGGGAATTTAGTTGGGGATTATATAACATTTTCGCTAACGGGTATAGGTATCGTACTATCTATAATCGGGATAGTAAAGAAAACGGAGAAAAATGTAATACCAATTATATCGTTAATCCTCTCCTTTTCTTTTTTTATATTCTGGATAATCGTGATTATCTTATTGTTTACAGGTCAAATTGAATTTGGTCCGTAGTGTGTAAATTTCTTTTTGAACCAAGCGGGGCAATTTTTTTTATAAGATTTTTTCATTTAAAAAGAAGTTATTGAAAAACCTCATCAATCTTATCTAATTTGTAACATGAACTTTCAAAGAATCCTTCACCTAAATTAATATTTCAATGATAAAATCGGGAGTAAAAATGCGAATAAAATATGTTGTATTACCAGTGTTAATTATTTTAATAGCGGTTATATGCTATCGAACAATTTCTCTTTATACAGAGGGACGAAGCTATTACTTTAAACAAACTGATTCAACCAACCTTTCAAATGAATCTTTTGGAAAGATACGGCTGCACGATAATATTCATAACCCATCTTTTGTAAGGCACTATAAAGCACCACTAAGCAGGGAGAATAATGATTTATACGATTATTATCATTGGGAAGGTGGATTAGAAACGGCCTCTATTATCAACGGAAAAGAAAAAGGGGATATTGTTCGTTTAATAATTGGAGAAGTTGAAGGAATAAAAACGAAAACTAGTTTTAAAACAGCAAAAGGAATCGAGATTGGTAGTACGAAACAAGATGTTATCGCTTCATATGGTCCAAGTTTCTATAAAAGGACAGAACAAGGTGTGGATATTGTCGGATACGTTGACCATAAACTAGATGCAACGATTGAATTCTGGCTAGTAGAAGACGGAAAGGTAGCGGAAATACGATTAGATGACACAAGCATTGATTAAGTAAATTAGAAATTAACAATGGAGGCAGCTGTTGCATCACTTTTTATATTTCATAGTTAATTTGTGAAGAATTGTACTTAAGCAAAGGGTGTTCATTAACTATTAGGTGAAAACAGCCTAAAAAAAGAGAGCCCGAAGGCCCTTTGGTAACATGTTTAAATCATTTACTTAAAAGAATCCGCGTCTTCTTCTTCTTTCAATTTCAATTGCTATACGTCTTCTTCTCTCAATCTCGATTTCTATTTCAATACGTCTTCTTCTCTCAATCTCGATTTCGATTTCAATAGGGATAAACCTTCTTCTTCTAAAGCCGTCAGGGAAAAATACCAAGTGTAATTCAACCTCCTATCCTTTCAGTAGTCTAGACAAAGGGACAGATTTAAATCATCTTACCCCTAGTTCCGTACGATTTAATAACCCATAAAAGAAGTTCCGACAATGATAAGGAGAATGAACAATACTACGATTAATGTAAAAGACATATTTAATCCGTCACTCATGTATATCACCTCCAGTACCTATTGGGTTATTGAGGAAAGAATACTTTTCTCTATTTATATATATTTCATAGGACAAGTTTGGATTGGACAATAATCATCATATTTCTACGAAATCCGCAATATGCTTAACCCTAAAAATATAAAAGCGTCTCCACTTCATGCAAGCGCCTAGTGGAAGCAACTTATCTAAGATGCTTTTAGTAGAATTAGTCTCTACTTAGAGACTAATGAAAATTTTTCCTATATTATATGCAAAAGTGCTAAAGAAAGAATTAATGAAATATACTTTCAACATCTATTGCAAGGGAGATTTGTTTTTAAAACATCTGTTCAAGCAGTAGGCTCTTTTAATGATTGTTGTTGATTCTCTTATTCGACAAAATGGGCAGTTTAATAAGAATAATGATAGATTGGCATAACCTATTTATTTCAAGTACCCTAAAAAGTTATTGAAAAGTTTAATTTGGGACATAAATATGTGTTTTACTAAATGAATTTGTTTATTTAGTCTTAAAAATTGAGAAATGAATTTTAAATTGTTTAGAGTGTATTTGGTCACCGGCGTGTTCAAATACTAAATCTATGCCTAAGTAAATATAAATCCATATGCTGAACCATCAAACAAATGATGCTACCGGACACAATACTAATGAGCATAAGAGTAAAGGTGACAATCGGGACGATATGAATGGAGAAAACGACTTTACTCAACCTATGAAGGATTAGATTCTGTAATTCGAATTGACTCGGTATCACTTTAATTTTTAAATATTCCTTGACGGGAATATTCCCTGTTGGGTATAATGAATTCAACAGGACCATAATACTAGTGATGATGTAGAAGTGATTTTACCGGAGACCATCACTTGACGAGGTGAGCAACATGTCAGGGAAGATTCCGGGTGTGAACATGACGACACTGAGCGCTTTGTCAGAACCAAATCGTATGAATATCGTCGAACTCTTGCGTGACGGTCCTATGACCGTGGGGGAAATCGCTGATCAACTTGGATTGAGGCAGCCCCAAACTTCGAAGCATCTAAAAGTGCTAAGCGAAAACGGGATTGTGGAAGTTCAGGCCGATGCTAACCGGCGTATCTACAAGCTCCGGCCAGAGCCCTTCCAAGCGCTGAATTCTTGGATACAATCCTTCCGGCGCGTTACGGAAGAAAGATTCGACAATTTAGATGATTATTTGAAGGAATTGCAGAACAAGGAAAAATCATAAAATCATTTCATGTTCAAGGAGGAATTACGATGTCAAACACCACAATGGTATCGAGAGTAGAGAACGATCGGATACTGGTACTGGAGCGCATTTTCGATGCGTCACGCGATCTAGTATTCAAGATGTTTAAAGAGCCGAAGCATCTGAAACGCTGGTGGGGACCGAGGGGCTGGGAGATTCCGGTCTGCAACGTCGATTTCCGTCCGGGTGGCGTTTGGCATTACTGTATGAAGTGCGTCGATCAGAATCAAGGTCAATTTTTTGGTATGGAATCCTGGGGAAAAGGGATTTATAAGGAGATTATCGAGCCAGAGAAGATCGTCTACACCGATTACTTTTCGGATGCCGAAGGCAATTTGAATGACTCCATGCCGTCCACCGAGATCACATTGGAATTCATCGAGTTGGGTGGAAAGACAAAGCTAATAAACCGTGCTGAATATGTTTCCGAAGAGGCCCTTAAGACCGTCATGGACATGGGCATGGTGCAAGGAATCACCGAAACTTGGGACCGTTTGAACGAGCTTGTGGAGTCCCTGAAGTAGAGTTACCGTTACGCTGTTTTCAGTATTAGTAAGGTTTTGGAGCATTGAGTTTCGTAATTACTTTTTTAAGGGAGTGTAAAAATCAATGATTAGTCAAGTTGGTCAAATCATGTTGTATGTTAACAATCAAGATGAAGCAAGGGACTTTTGGACAGAAAAAGTAGGGTTTAGTGTAATTTCAGAGGAAGACAATGGTCAAGGAATGAGATGGATTGAAATTGCTTCAACTAAAGAAGCTGAAACAAGCATTATTCTCCATAATAAGGAATTTGTTGCGAAAATGGCGCCTGAATTAAATCTTGGAACACCTTCTTTAATGTTCTTCTCAAAAAATTTCGATAATTTATATAGTGACTTATCAAACAAAAACGTCACAGTAGGAGAAATTGTAAATATGCCTACAGGTAGAGTATTTAATTTTGCTGATAGTGAAAATAATTACTTTGCAGTAATGGAAAAAAAATGAATTTCTATTAAATTTACGAGTGCGATGCCTGAATAAAGGCATCGCCTTTTGTTTGTTTGATTTACGAAACAGATTCTAAGATTTACACTTAAAGTAATAATAATAATTTTATAAACTGAAAAAAGTAAGGGAGATTCGCTTGAAAAAACAGCGTAACATAATTTTATACATTGGCACTTCAATTGATGGTTATATTGCAAATGAGGATGGTACATTAGAATGGTTAGAATCAACAGAAGTAGAAGGAGATTCTGGATATAATTCACTCCTTGAAAGAATTGATACTGTTATTATGGGAAAAGGAACATATGATGTCATTCGTGGATTTGATATGGATTATCCATACAGTAATTATAAAAATTATGTATTTTCTAAATCTGTTATTGAATCAGATGAATCTGCCTCATTTATTAATGACGAGGTCAAAACTTTCATTAAAGATTTAAAACAAAAGCCGGGTAAAGACATATGGTTAATTGGTGGAGGAAACTTAGCTCGTGAATTTTTTAAGGAAAATTTAATTGATGAATTCCAATTAGCCATTGCACCTATTATTTTAGGGAAAGGTATCTCCCTTTATATCGGAGATGACATTACTCAAAAATACACATTAACAAAAGTAGAAAAATTAGGTCAACTTGCTATGCTTCATTATATTAAAAAATAATTTTTATTATCTTCCCTTTATTTGGATTGGAATAATTTTTCTAATAGATGTTATGTAACTAAAGCGGAGTTAAATCATAACAAAATCGTAGCTGCGACTTTTTTTCTTGTTGCACAAACGGCACAGGTTAGCCTTTTTCGAGCGGTACATCAGGTGACGAATCAGCATAACTGTTCTTGGATGAGGCTGTACATGCTGATTCGACATTCATCATCTCATTCCTTCCTCACCTTTTAATTTAATTCCAACAAACTTCCAACGATCCCTTGCTTTTATAATTTGATAGTCAATTTCTATTGGAATAGGATATTGAAAGATAGGTCCATGAAATACAAAAGTATGGTATTCGCCATACTCCCCACATGGGTCTACATCAGAAGGCAATGCTTCCAGCCATTCTTTCGTTAAGGTTTTCCCTAAAAAACCGGACGACAATTTCGTTGAATCTATGGATATAACGGCAGCTTTCCATCCTTCCTCCACCATTTGTCGAACTAATGTTTTCGTATTCTGTCCCCATAAGGGAAGCAGCAATTCGAATCCATGTCTTCTGAGTAATTTTTCTTTATAGTTTTTGACCTCTTCCAAAAATAAGTCCCCATAAGCGATTTTCGTAACTCCGAAATGTTTCCGGAAATGAACCATGGTGCTGATTAAACCATCTTCAAAATTCTCCGTGGTAAATTCGCTCATTTTTATTTTGTATAGAGGCAATCCGATAGCTTCCGCTTGTTTTTCAACCAGGTGTTCATCAATGTGGTGACTTGTAACGGTACCATTGTTCGTACAGGTTGTCACTAACGATACGATTTTATATCTCTGATCCTTTAACAATTGGTTGACTAAGAAAGCGGAGTCTTTTCCGGATGAAAAGGCAACAACGATATTTTCAAGAATTGTTTCTTCCATGGTCTCATCCTTTCTCAGAAAATGAATAATTCATTCTTTTTCTATAGTTATTCTACTGTCAAATATACCGTTGCGTCTATCTTTTAAAATGAGATTGGTTCAATTAAGGAATAGCATGTTAATGGATGGAAAAATGGTTAGAGATACAGTTTAATTTATTGACTTTGTTTATCACTTTTCTATAAAGTTCCTGTCCAATTAAGGAAGCGGTAAAAATCGTCGATCTCCTAAAATATGTTGGATAAGCGAACAAATGAAGTTGAAAAAGCATTTTTCCATAATGAGGAATGCTTTTTGTTTTTGTCTTAAATTGAGATTTATACAATAAAAACATTATAAAAATAGATAAAAATTTATTGTAAAACGATAAATGGTGTGTTAAATTCAAAATAACCATAAATCAGTGAGGTGTGCTTTTATGAAAAAAGGAACAACATTATTTTTAAAGATAACTGTTATTCTTATTGGAATCCCCGTTCTTGCTTTGTGCATCTTTTTGGTGCCTGAGTTAGGGAATATTGCAGCAAAATTGCTTCCAGAGTTTGCTTTTATAAAATATCTCGTTTTCCTCGTTTTTTATGCATCAGCAATCCCTTTTTACTTTGCTTTGTATCAGGCTTTCAAACTTTTACACTATATTGATAAAAATAAAGCGTTCTCGCAAATTTCTGTGGAAGCATTAAAGAAAATCAAATTCTGTGCAATCACAATCAGTACCTTGAACGTGCTAGTCTTGCCGCTTTTTTATCTCTTTGCGGAAAAGGACGACGCCCCAGGTGTCATCTTTGTCGGATTGGTTGTTCCGTTTGCTTCCGTGGTGATTGCAGTTTTTGCGGCTGTTCTCCAAAGGCTTTTGCAAGAGGCGATTGATATAAAATCAGAAAATGATTTAACGGTCTGAGGTGAAAACAATGGCGATTATAATCAATATTGATGTGATGCTGGCTAAAAGGAAAATGAGTGTAACGGAGCTTTCAGAGAGGGTCGGAATAACAATGGCGAATCTTTCTATATTGAAAAATGGAAAGGCAAAGGCGATACGATTATCAACTTTAGAGGCAATTTGTAAGGCTTTAGAATGTCAACCAGGGGACATTTTAGAATACCGAAGCGATGAAGACACTCTAGAATAATTAGCAAGATATATTAGACATTGAGATCATTTTTATAAAAGGGGAGTTAAACATGAATGTAACGATTCAAAAGCTGGAGGCACAAATCTTGCGGGCAGGAAAACAACTTGTTCGTTTTGGTTGGGAGCAGGCTCTATCTTGCTTATTTCCTGTCGTTATTTTTGCCTCATTAGCACTTACAAAAATCATGCCGCTTCCCTTACTGCCGCGATATGACTGGCTTCTGATCATCTGCCTTCTCATGCAGTGGTGGATGGTCCATTCAGAGCTTGAAACCCTGGATGAACTAAAGGTGATCACATTGTTCCACCTTATTGGCCTTGGTCTTGAACTTTTTAAGGTACATATGGGCTCTTGGTCTTATCCGGAAGAAGGATATTTCAAAATTTATGGAGTGCCTTTGTACAGCGGATTTATGTATGCAAGTGTAGCGAGTTATCTCTGCCAGGCGTGGAGGAGGTTAAAGGTGGAACTGGTTAAGTGGCCATCATCCTTGGTGGTTGTTCCTCTTGCCGCTGCAATTTATTTGAATTTTTTCACCCACCATTACTGGATGGATATTCGTTGGTGGCTTTCTGGTCTTGTCATAATTGTCTTTTGGCAATCATGGGTCACATACGAGGTTGATGGAACCCGTTACCGTATGCCGCTTGCACTATCTTTTGTACTCATCGGATTTTTTATCTGGATTGCCGAAAATATTGCAACGTTCTTTGGAGCTTGGGAATATCCAAACCAAATCGATGCATGGAGTATGGTTCATCTTGGTAAGGTGAGTTCATGGCTCTTATTAGTGATTGTTAGCTTTCTTATCGTAGCCACGTTAAAGCAGGTGAAGGGGAAAAATTCCACTAGGGTAGATGCTAATCCGTTTATCAAACGGAAAAAAACACTTCCGCACAGAACCCGTTAACACATTATAGAGACTTTTCATTCTACATTTTAATCGGAGGTGAAAAGGATGCCGAGAGCAGAAGCTGAAGGTGAAACATATAGCTGGTAAAAGAACTAATCCCACACTTTGTGGGATATTTTTTATTTATCTCCAAAAAAACTATTGTTAGTGCAAATAAATGCTCTGATTGATTGATCTTTTCAACTCTTTTTCTGTTAGAGTAGCAAGACTTAAAAGGTGTAGGTTAGTTGAATAAATATTGTAAAAATTGGTATTATTGGAATTGTTGGAAAAATATTCTGTTTAAGGGGGAGCGTATGGTTGAAACAAAAATCTATGGTATTTATATTTTTGAGTATGCTTTTTTTGATTGCAGGTTGCTCCAAAAATAAAACAGTTGAAAGTAAGTTGCCTCTACCTGAGGATATACCAGAATTTGTTAAGGAAAGTGATATTGAAAAAATTGATTGGGATAAAAAAGCTGTTACTTTTAATGGGAATATTATCGGGAATGAAAATAAATCCGGGGTTATTGGTGCCGATATGCCAAGCATAAACATTAACCAGAAATGGATGTGGCACCTTTGGGTAAATGAATATCCCATAGGAGCCAAATTAACCGTGGCAGGTTTTCACAGAGAAACCCGAACAGTGCATCAAATCATAACAACAGGTTGGACGATAGATCTTGGTGGAAAAAATAATGGAGCAGATGCACACGCACCTTCTAGTGTGAACATTCCAGAGGCAGGTGAATGGGCAATATTGCTTTATACGGATGGAAAATTATTTGATACATTAATTTACGAAATTAATAAGTCAAAAGTATGGATTATCATTCTTGTTTCAACTTTCGGTTTTTAAATCGAATACTGGCTGCCCTTCATGGGGCTTTTCATTTTTCACGAACGAGGTATTTTCGTTCAAGAGGTTAAATGATTAAAATGAAGGATGATACATTAAAAAAGAAGTTTAGAAGTAGAAAAGTTTTTCAAGTAGGGGGAGATCTGATGTGCAAAGGATATTCACTTTAATTTCGTATTTACTGTTTTTTGTTCCATTGACACTTATTATAAATTTTTTATTTGATGTTGTTACATTCGAAAAATTTCAAGGCCTACCAGTGTTTTTCCCCTTAGTATTTTGCAGTATTGGTCTATATTTTTCCTCAAAAGCTTATCTAATCCAAAAAAGCGCTTTGACACTATGTGCGATTATTGCAAATTCAGCCTTATTCCTTTTTCCATTTTTTTATATGATGGGTGGTGTATTGATTTTTGGTCCATGAAATGGTGTTTCAAGTACAAGGATGGAAATTATTTCTTTGAATCTTTTAAACTACAAATTTTCTAAATGTTTTTAATCGAGATGAATTGCGAAAAGAACACTTAAAGGAACATGACTCCCTGAATCAAAGTGAATGAAGAAGCAATAGTGAATTATTTGCTAAAATCAGAACGGAGCTGCCAAGAAGGTAGCTTTTATATTGTGCTATAGGTGGCGGACTAGTTTAAAAAAGAGTAAATACCAAAAAAGAGAACCAATATTGTTAAATAACACAATCTCGGTTCTCTAATAACTAATCGTTTTCTTCCTCTACAAATCTTTTAAGAGCAGAAAGCTTATCCTCCCAAAAATGTTCAAAAAAGACAGCCAATTTTGTATATTAACTAATGGTTCTAGTTTAAGGATATAACGGGTTTCACGTCCTACCTTACGACTTTTTATTAGACCAGAGTCAGATAGTATATGAAGATGCTTATTTACAGCAGTACGGCTTATTGGGAAATATTCAACAACTTCAGCAATTGACATTTCCCTTCCTGCAGGAATTTTTAACATAATACGACGGGTAGGATTTGAAATTGCTTGAAAACATCGTGTTGAGATTGGTTAATCTTATTTATTTCCGAAGTCTCCAGAAAATTGCTTCACAACTGCTTGTACTTCCTCTAATTTATCTGGTTTTAATAGACTAATCATCTTTGGGATAAACTCTTGAATATCTTCTTGGGAAAAAGTGCCTTCAGCTTGTTTCCTGAAGTTTTCTGTTAGTATTTCTTTTGCTTCATCCTCCTTGCCTTCTTGAACCCTATGTAAAATAAAATTTAAAAACATTTCTTGTCCTTGCTTGTCCATTCCTTATGCCTCCTAAAGAAATTAAAATTGTAACACCTTTTGGTTTCATTTTATAATATAACACCCAAGGGTGTTATGTAAAATATATTCTAATTTTTTCCGCATTCGTTTATCATTATTCAATAAACGAGATGCAAGAGTTACAGTTAAACTGTCATTTTGGCAGTTTTTCTTATTGCACTAAAGGAATAGTTAAATAAGAATTTACAGTTAATACAATAATAAAAATATGCAAATATGTTAAAATGTGGTAAATGAGTGGTTGTATAAAAGAAGAAAATAAACTATTTAATGATGTTATAGGCCACTTTAACAAAATAGAAGGAAATGCTTCAAATGTTAGCAAGGATGCTGTAAAAAAGTTACCAAAACCATTAAAGTATTTTGGGTATTTTATGGCTGGCTTATTATTAATATCCATTTTATTAATGATTATTTTAAATTTATTTAATTTGGGGAAAAGAAAGAAAAGGTTTTTATAGGGATGAATTTAAGAAAAGAAAAGTTTAAGTTGATTATTAGAGGAAGGTCTAACTATTTTTTTGTACTCTCCCTAATTTAATTATAACATATAAAACACAGTCAAAATAGCCTGTTTATTCTCATTTACTACTGCTAAAATGCAATAGAACTTTAATTAAATTTGTTGGAGGGGATAGAATGGGTTCATTGGTTCTCGGTTTTCAGCAGATAGAAAAAACACAGCTTTTGCTTGTTGGCGGAAAAGGGTTAAATTTAGGGGAATTATCAAATATTCAAGGTTTACAAGTACCAGAAGGGTTTTGTGTCACAACAGTGGGATTTCAAAAAGCCATCGAACAAAACGAAACGTATCATGCCTTGTTGAATCGACTAACTATGCTAAAAGCAGATGATCGAGATCAAATTGGTGAAATCAGCAAGAACATTCGACAAATCCTTATGGAGGTAGAAATTCCTTCCGACGTTGCGTGTGCAGTTACTGACTATTTATCCCGGTATGGTGATGAACATGCATATGCAGTTCGTTCTAGTGCGACCGCTGAAGATTTACCACATGCCTCTTTTGCCGGTCAACAAGACACCTATTTAAATATCATCGGAAAAGAAGCCATCCTGCAGCATATTAGAAAATGTTGGGCTTCTCTATTTACGGATCGAGCGGTAATCTACCGTATACAAAATAAATTTGACCACAAACAAGTTTATTTATCCGTTATCGTCCAAAGGATGGTTTTCCCAAATGCTTCAGGGATTTTATTTACTGCTGATCCGATTACTTCTAACCGAAAATTGCTATCAATTAATGCCAGTTTTGGGCTTGGAGAAGCACTGGTTTCTGGCTTGGTCTCCCCCGATTGTTATAAAGTACAGGAAAATAAAATCGTCGATAAGATGATATCAACCAAAAAGTTGGCTATCTATGGACGAAAAGAAGGCGGAACAGAGTCCGTGCCGATCGATCCTGATCAGCAAAGGGCACAAACACTTACTGACCAACAAATTGTACAACTGGCACGCATCGGAAGACAAATTGAAGCTTATTTTGGTTGTCCGCAAGATATCGAATGGTGTTTGGTTGATGATACCTTTTATATTGTCCAGAGCCGTCCAGTCACGACTCTTTTTCCCATCCCTGAAGCGAATGATCAAGAAAACCACGTCTTTATATCTGTCGGCCATCAGCAAATGATGACAGACCCTATTAAACCATTGGGATTGTCTTTTTTCCTGCTCACAACTAATGCACCGATGCGGAAAGCTGGTGGAAGGTTATTTGTTGATATCGCACGTCAATTGGCTTCGCCTGCTAGTAGAAACATGTTATTAAATATGATGGGACAACACGATCCACTCATGAAAGACGCCATTATGAACATAATTGAGCGAGGAGATTTTATAAAATTATTACCAAATGAAAATGAAGCACCGAGGTACGTTAGTGGCAATACCGATAGGCTGGCACAAATCGAAAACAATCCAACAATCGTTTCTGATTTGATTAAGAAAAATCAAACATCCATAGAAGGGTTAAAACAAAACATCCAAATGAAATCAGGATCTGACTTATTTGATTTTATTCTAGAAGATATACAGGAATTAAAGAAGATTTTATTTGACCCACAAAGTACAGCAGTATTTATGGCTGCTATGAATGCTTCAACATGGATCAATGAAAAAATGAACGAGTGGTTAGGTGAAAAAAACGCAGCAGACACGGTTTCTCAATCTGTTCCAAACAATATTACTTCGGAAATGGGTCTTGAACTTTTGGATGTCGCAGATGTGATTCGTCCCTATCCAGAAGTAATTGATTATTTACAACATGTAAAAGATGATAACTTTTTGGATGACCTGGTTAAGGTTGATGGTGGACAGGAAACAAGAGGCGCATTAATAGCTTATCTCACCAAATACGGAATGCGATGTGCCGGAGAAATCGATATTACCAGAAGTCGTTGGAGCGAAAAACCAACTACACTTGTCCCCTTGATTCTCGGTAACATCAAAAATTTTGAGCCGAATGCTGGCAAGCGCAAATTCGAGCAAGGGCTTCGTGTTGCTTTGGAAAAGGAAAAAGAGTTATTAGACCGATTGAAACAATTACCGGATGGTGAACAAAAGGCCAAAGAAACAAAACGAATGATTGACCTAATCCGAAATTTCATCGGATATCGTGAATATCCAAAATACGGTATGATTCATCGCTACTTCGTTTATAAGCAGGCTTTACTGAAAGAAGCCGAACAACTCGTGCAAGCGGGCGTTATTCATGAAAAGGAAGATATCTACTATCTCACTTTTGAAGAACTTTGCGAAGTCGTACGCACAAATAAACTGGATTACTTGATCATCAGCAAACGAAAAGACGAGTACAGATTATATGAAAAACTGGCTCTCCCGCGTGTGATCACGTCTGATGGTGAAATTATTGCAGGAAAATATAAACGAGAAAATCTACCTGCCGAAGCGATTGCAGGTCTACCTGTTTCTTCCGGAGTGATAGAGGGGAGAGCACGTGTCATCTTAAACATTGAAGATGCTGATCTAGAAGATGGAGATATATTAGTCACCTCCTTTACTGACCCTAGCTGGACACCATTGTTTGTATCCATAAAAGGCTTAGTCACTGAGGTTGGTGGACTGATGACACATGGTGCAGTGATTGCTCGGGAATATGGCTTACCAGCCGTGGTCGGAGTAGAAAATGCTACCAAACTGATAAAAGACGGGCAACGGATTCGCGTGCATGGGACAGAAGGATTTATTGAATTATTGTAATTTAGGAAGCCTTTTTTATGAACAAGTGGGTAACCTTTATCCAAGAAGGATAAAAGCTACTTTTTGTTGAACTTTATTGAAGTAGCCGATCAATTAGTCCAAAACCATTATGAATAAATACAACAAGGGGGATAGGAATATGACAAATAGAAATAAGGAGTTGCCACTAGAAGAACGTGAAGAACTACTTCGCGCATTGAAAACCCGTTTTGAGAAAAACATGAACCGCCATATTGATCTTGAATGGGCTAAAGTCCAAGTAAAGCTAGAAGCTAATACTGAAAAACTGTGGTCGCTCAATGAAATGGAAAGAACTGGCGGTGAACCAGATGTTTTTGGTTATGATAGAAAGACGGACGAATTTGTTTTTTATGACTGTTCAGCGGAAAGTCCAATAGGTCGAAGAAATGTTTGTTACGACCGTGAAGCGCTGGAGTCAAGGAAAAAACATAAACCAGAAAATAACGCGATTGATATGGCTGCTGACATGGGCATTGAAATTTTAACGGAAGAACAATACCGCGAGTTACAGAAACTTGGAAATTTCGATACGAAAACATCAAGTTGGGTAAAAACACCTGCTAATATAAGAAAACTCAAAGGGGCTATCTTTTGTGATCGCCGCTACGACACTGTCTTTGTTTACCACAATGGGGCAGAATCATACTATGCTGCCAGGGGCTTCCGTGGCTCGCTAAGGGTCTGAATTTTGCATAGACAAGCAAAATTGAATTTAAGAACAGATTACCTGAGCATAAATCCTATTGGATTAGATAACTAATGTTAGCCTACATATACTTAAGCTAATGGCAAATATTGTTTAAGATATCGGTTGTCATTTAGGCAGCCGATTTTATTTTTATATGGACTCATATTCTTTATACAGCAGTGATAGGATGTGGTTTTGTTGATTTAATGAGATTTTGGAGAGGGATATTTCTCTTAGCTCTAGCATAAAGTTGATAAAAAAACTTTGAATTGTAAAAAGTGGTGAGATAAATAGGACAGAAAATGACTTTCTTTTTAGATAGGAAAATAGAAAAAGGCATAATCGATAGACTACGGAGTGAAGGTTGTATTTTTGCTGAAGAAGAAACACAGTTACTGATCTCAGAAGCTAGCAGTATAGAAGATTTAATGAAAATGGTAGAAATACGTGCCAGTGGGTTACCACTTGAATACGTACTTGGATTTACAACGTTTTGCGGCCTACGGATATTAGTAGAACGGGGAGTTTTTGTACCGCGCCAACGTACAGGGTTTTTGGTCCAGCAAGCAGAAGCATTAACCCGTATCGGTAATATTGTTGTTGATTTATGTTGCGGGTCGGGTGCTGTCGGTGCTGCAATCGCAACCGACTTACCTGAAATTTTATTATACTCCGTTGATATCGATCCAGTCGCAGTTCATTGTGCCTCCCGAAACATAGCAGACCTTGGAGGAAACGTTTATGAAGGGGACTTGTACAATGCATTGCCCCGTTCATTGAGAGGTCGTGTGAACATAATTGTGGCTAACGTTCCATATGTTCCTACTGATGCAATAAAGTTGCTCCCTCAGGAGGCACGCTTATATGAACCAAAAGTGGCACTTGACGGAGGAAAGGACGGATTAGACCTCCAGCGTAAGGTAGCGGAAGAGGCTCCTCACTGGCTTGCTCCTGGAGGACATCTTTTGGTAGAGACGAGCAAAAGGCAAGCAGCTAAAAGCTTTGAAATCTTTACTAATGCTGGACTAATGGCCAAAATAGTGAGGGATGAAGAATTAGATGCAACAGTTGTTATAGGAACAAATTCAGACGAAGGGGTAACTACAAAATAAGACCCCTGTTCAAATAACGGGTGCGCTTAAAAATTCAAAACCTCACTATTTTAATAGGTATTTATTTGACCAATATCTTTTCACTAACAATCCGTACATATCGAACTAAAGTTGAATTGATCATATAATTACCATGTTCATTGTTCACAATAAAGTATTTGTTATGATCCATATTTTCAATTATTTCTCGTTCAACATCTTCTTTTTTCACATCTAATTCTTTTATCAATTTTTCGGTTATTATTTCATGATCAAGCGTATAGCAAACTGTAAATTCCTTCAACATTAATTTTCCTTTCTATTATCATGATGATGACAAAGCGTCATCTTTTAAAAAAGTACATTTATAAAATTCATATATGTTAAGAGATTAGTTATTATTTAGTTTTGCCATTCAAAGACCTTACACATGAAACTACAATCCATAGTGAAATAATAATGGATAGTATACCTGCAATTTCATTACTTACCCGATGCTTCTGATTTAAAAAAATTTCGTACGTACCATAGACAAAACCTAAACAAATTAATAGTATGTCATGTATAGAAATCTTCATTTCTTTACTCCTTTACCCGAATGAAAGAGGAAAGTAAATTCCTTTCAGGATTTCATGTAACAATTATGTAACATTAATGTAATAATTGATATAGTTTTGATGAAGTTTTTTAAAATAGATTCTAAAGAATCATTTTTTAACAAATTTTGTTATTGTATAGTTCGAAAGTAATGGTTATGTGTTGATGGTATCGTTAGTTGGGTGTATGCTGAAAATGATTTTACTTTATCATTCTCAAAGTTATAAGTATAATAGGATTCCGCTTCAATTGATTCGGACAAAAGACTCAAATACAATCTGATAATATATGATTTATTTAAATATGAATGGAGTGTATTTATGGTTATTAACGAGAAAAAATTCAATGTGAAAGAGTTAACCTACACGATTAGATCTGCGTTTAAAAGTGATGCTAAAAACGTATCAGAATTAAGATTGCAGATTGATGGAGAAACTGAAAATATGGACAGAGAAAAAGGAGAGGCGTTCATTGATCAAGATGGTTTTGAAAAAATAATTGAAACGGATACAATCCATCCTAAAAACTTATTTCTTGTTGCAGAGATGGATGGGAGATTAGTAGGGTATTCACGTTGTGAAGGTAATGATTTAAAAAGATTTGTTCATAAAGTGGAATTTGGATTAGGAGTATTGAAGGGTTTCTGGGGATATGGGATTGGGAAGAATCTCATGAAAGAAACGATATCTTGGGCTGATGAGAACCAAATTAAAAAAATTGTCCTATATGGTGTTCTGGAAACGAATGAAAAAGCGATTGAACTGTACAAAAAACTTGGTTTTGAAATCGAAGGTTTAATGAAAAAAGATCGAATCCTTTCTGATGGAAAATACTATAACACGTATATTATGGGAAGATTTCAAGAATAATTCCAAATCTAACGAGTGCTTCATATATACATTTTTAGATTTTCGCCTGTCATTTGGCAGCGGTTTTTTTGCAACCAAACAAGGTTATTGTAAAAATGACTCTGGATAGAACCTAATGTTAGGTGTGGATACTAAAAATAAAGGGGGAGATTCAGTTATGTCAGTTATGAATGCAAAAACGTTGGGAATATCAATTAGGTGTCAACCTAAAGTGGTTTATGAGTACATAACAAATCCTGAAAACCTTTCAGAATGGGCAACAACATTTTCTTTTTCAGTCAAAAAGTCCGAGCGCGGTGAATGGATTGTAGAAACTCCAGAAGGCGAAATGAAAATCAAATATGTTGATAGGAATGAATTTGGAGTGGCCGACCATTATGTAATCACACCACAAGGGCAAAAAATATATAATCCAATGAGAGTGTTCCCAAACAACACCGGATGTGAAGTGATTTTTACTATATTCCAGGTTTCTGGAATGTCTGATTTTAAGTTTTTAGAAGATGCAAAGATGGTTGAACGAGATTTAAAAAGCTTAAAAAATGTGATGGAAGCGTAAATTAAAATCATTTACTGATCAAATGAGGCCTTTATTTCAACAGGAGTAAAGTCTTTTTCGTATGCAGCTACCGAGGTCAGTTTATTTTTGTTCTATGAGCTCTGTTGTTAAAGGTAATTGATATTTGATACCTATCATTATTCAACGGGACAGAAGAATCAAAATCTGAAGGATAAAAGGATGTATAGTTATGACAAATAACGTAAAACAGAGAAGAATAATTTTAGATTTAGCAGTTACTTTAGATGGTTTTATTGAAGGGAAAAATGGTGAAGTTGATTGGTGCATTATGGACCCTGATATGGGGTTTACTGATTTCTTAAATCAAATTGATACTATTTTATATGGTAGAAAAAGCTACGATTTATGGGGACAATATGTTCCGAAAAATGAAGACTCTGATACCGACAAAGAAATTTGGAAATTGGTTCATAGTAAAAAGAAATATGTTTTTTCCAGAACACAAAACGAGACTGATGATCAAGCAATATTTATAAATGATAATATTCTTGAAGAAGTAAATAAATTGAAGAAAAAGGCTGATAAAGATATCTGGCTATATGGTGGAGCAAGTCTCATTACAAATTTTATAAATTTGGGGCTTGTTGACGAATTTAGATTATCTATTCACCCTGTTGTTTTGGGAGAAGGAAAACCGTTGTTTATTGATTTGAAACAGAGGATAAATTTAAAAATGGTTAAAACAAGAACATTCTCCTCTGGCGTTGTGCAAATAATCTATCATTGGAATGCTGACTAAAAAATCTTTCACTCCAAGGTAATACTCAACAGTAGTTTTACCTATTGAACTTAAGGGGAATCCATAAATAATGGGTTCCTCTTAATATTATGGGTTTATCATCATTAAATTTTAACAGAGCCGATCTATTAAATGTTGTAGGATTTAGTTTACCCCAAATTTTGTTAATTACCCCAAAACTGCATTTATATATCATCCAAAATCTGTTAAAATATTACTAATAAAGGGAGATTAGCAGAATGGTTTTGGGTTTGGATATCATTTTGTAGAGATCCAATATCCAAAGGAGGGAAAGAATTGTGTTTTGGATAATGGTTGTTCTATTAATCGTCTTAATAATAATATTTGAAGAGGCAGCCAGCTATTTTTGGAAGCAATATTTATATGGACCCACTAATAAAAGTCAAAAAAAATGGAAGAAATGGATGATGAAGGCTTTAACTATTATAAGGAAAAAACCGCAAATAGAAATACGTGAAATGAAGAAAGAAAAGAGTTCATAAGCATTGGAAAAGCAGACAGGATAAAAGGTTCTAACCTAGAAATACCTCAAAAGTAAACCCTAGTGTGCGATAAAATACTTATTTTGGACAAAGTCTAATCCAAAATACTTGTTCAATTTCATTTATCGTAGATGATGGGGGGCTGTGTTCAGAAGGATTGCTGCGGCGATCTTTTTTTTTACAATAACTTTACAATAATCTACTTGAACCGAGAAAATAAGTGATTTAATATATAAGCAGTTAGTTATATGTTTATATGTGAAAAATGAGGTGCAATAATGTTAAAATCCACCGTCGATATAGACCAAGCTGCTAATGTTTTTAAACTTTTAGGTGATAAAACGCGATTAACCATTGTTGGCATTTTAAAACAACGTGAATGTTGCGTTTGTGAACTGCTCGAAATCTTTGACACGAGTCAGCCGTCCATTAGCCAACATCTTCGCAAATTAAAAGATGCAGGACTCCTTAAAGAAGAAAGAAGAGGTCAATGGGTTTATTATTCCTTGAATCATCAAAGTGGTTTTTATGAACTGATTGATGAAATTTTAAAGCATGTGCCGGAACAAGCTGAAAAAATTAAACAAATTGAAAAAAGCAACCCTACGATTCGTTGTGGTTGCTAAGCAATTACATCATCAAGGAGATTAGTACAGCATGAAAAAAAAGTTAATCAGCGAATTTTTAGGTACCTATTTTTTGGTTTTTGCTGGAACGGGTGCCGTTGTAATCGACGACATTACGAAGAGCTTAACCCATGTCGGTGTAGCCCTAACATTTGGACTTGTTGTCATGGCATTAATTTTTGCTTTTGGGCACCTTTCTGGTGCTCACTTTAATCCAGCGGTTACGATTGCATTTTTAATTCATGGGGATATAAATAAGCGGGAAGCAATTAATTATATCATCATTCAAATCATTGCAGGGATCGCTGCAAGCGCAACGTTGTTAGGTTTATTTGGTAATGTCGCAACACTCGGCACCACATTACCAAGAGGTTCATGGGAACAATCATTTATTTTGGAATTGATCCTTACATTTTTCTTGATGATGGTTATATTCGGTTCAGCTGTTCATGGTAAAGCTGTCAAATCCTTTGCAGGAATTGCGATAGGTGCAACAGTCGGGTTAGAGGCCATGTTTGCAGGACCGATTTGTGGTGCATCCATGAACCCTGCTAGATCCATTGGTCCTGCACTTGTATCAGGAACAACACAGCATTTATGGGTGTATATTGTCGCAACCATTTTAGGTGCTAGTATCGCGGCAGGTATTTATAAACAACTACACGAAAAATAAAGGAGAATACATCATGACTAAAAAAACAATCTATTTTCTTTGTACTGGGAACTCTTGCCGCAGTCAAATGGCAGAAGGTTGGGCTAAAAAACTTTTAGGTGATGAATGGGAAGTTAAAAGTGCTGGACTCGAAGCACACGGATTGAATCCTAATGCCGTAAGAGCAATGAATGAATCTGGGATCGATATTTCTAAACAAACATCCGATGTAATCGACCCGAAAATTCTAAATCATGCTGATTTAGTTGTGACATTGTGTGGACATGCAGCAGATCACTGTCCTGTAACTCCTCCGCACGTTAAACGAGTACACTGGGGATTCGATGATCCTGCAAAAGCAGAGGGAACAGAAGAAGAAAAATGGGCATTCTTCCAACGTGTCCGTGATGAAATAAGAGGCCGTATTAAACGTTTTGCTGAAACGGGAGAATAATAATAATCATTAACCCAAATATGAAAACAGAAGGAGGAAATGAACATGAAAATCACTAACGAAGCTCGTGATGAATTTAAAAGAATGTTCGAAGAAGAGAATACCAAGTGCATTCGTATCTTTTTTGACGGCTTTGGCTGAGGACAGCCAAGGATTGGACTGGCTCTGGATGAGCCAGAAGCAGATGATATAATCGTTATGATAAATGATATAAAAGTAGCAATCGACCCTATCATAGAACCGAATACAGAAAACCTAATTCTTGATCGAAGCGGAAATGGAAGAGGGATTTCGATGATCGGTAATACGGGAAGATGCTGTTAAAAAAGACCTTTTCAGGTCTTTTTTCATTTTTCCAATTGCTAATCAGGTTAACCTCTGATGAGCCAATTGATTATATCGTTTTTAGTATTTCGGATCCATACTATAATCCTCATTTATCGGTAAACGTATCAATAGGTGAATGACTTGATTTTTATAATCAACATGTATGGTTCCGTGATGTAATTCAATTATGCTTTTGGTTATGGCTAACCCTAATCCCGCCCCGGATTTATTGGATGACCGAGAAGCATCCACTCGATAAAAACGATCAAATAATCTCGTTACCTCTTCTTCAGAGAGGGATTCACATGGATTTGAAACAGAAATTTGCACAAATTTTTTGTTTTTAACCATGTAAACATGAATGTTTCCAGGGGGTGTACTATATTTAATAGCATTCGTAAGCACGTTTTCCAAGGCACGAACCATTTGATTCGGGTCGACCTCCATCAGGATGGGTTCTTTCGGAAGTTCGTTCATAAACACCACATGATGATCTTTCGCGATTGGATCCAGTTCATCCATTAGCTGCCGCAGCATTTGATTTAGGCTGACTTTTTCCTTTTTGAGTTGTACACCCTCATAATTTAAGCGGGTAAAATCGAATAAATCCTCTACTAATTTTTTTAATTGCTCCGATTTTCCGTATGCAATATCTACGTATTCGTCTAGTTGAGTTTGATTCTTGTATTGATGATCTTTCACTAGTCTTAAATAGCCCATTACAGAAGTTAACGGGGTGCGTAAATCATGGGAGACATTGGTGATCAGTTCATCCTTTAATTTTTCCGTTTGCCTTTGCCTTTCAATCATTTCGTTCAATTCCGAAGCCATGTAATTGATATTGGTTGCAAGAGACCCTAATTCATCAGTGCTTTTCTCGCGAATCCGATAGTGTAAATTTCCTTTTGCTATTTCCATTAAACCTAATGCAATCTCCTCAATTTCTTTCATTTTCCGTTTGGTTATTAAATAGAAACAGAGAATAAACGTAATAAGTCCAATAAGATAGGGTGTAACTCCTGGTTCTTCCACGTATAAAGTTTTTGATTTAGGGACGCCACTGACCATTAAATAGTTTTTACCCCCATTTAGGGTGATGGGGTAGATTCTTGTAACTGTTGGATGTTCCTCATGCTCTTTTTCAACAAAAGCCTTTTGGGCCTTCTCCATAATATCTTGAAGATCTACCTGCGTATTCTCCATGCCTCCCGATTGATAAAGGACATTCCCATCTAAATTGGTAATCGCTGTAGTGAGATTATTTTTTTGTTTTGGTATGCGTATTAAATAGAGAATCAATTCGTTCTTGGTTAAATGATAGGCAGAATTCTTGCCATTCGGAACGGATAACCATACCTCATTTCCTTTTGAGGATGGGAGAGGGCGGTTAAGAAACTTATTTTTAAATACAGGATCTTCGTCTCCCAATTCATTAACAAGCCCGTTTGTATCATCATTCATTTGCTTAAATTGTCTGACCATATTTCGAGCACTTTCATCAATCGTTACAATTCCTTCTGTAAAATCAAGCCTTCGATCTTTATTCACAAAGAAGGGGCTTGAAGCAAAACCGACAATGAGTGAAACAAGAATACAAAATGCAAACGCGATGATCACTTGAATTCGTATGCTTGACTTCACTGGGTAAATCAGTTTATCCCAGTAGCTTCCTTTTAGAAGAGGTTTCTTATTGTTCAATTTTATAGCCTACTCCCCAAACCGTTTTTATATAGCGAGGTGTTCGTGGGTTATTCTCAAGTTTCTCACGCAAATTACGAATATGAACCATTACCGTGTTTTCTGATTCATAAAATGGTTCATTCCATACCTGTTCATAGATTTTTTCCGTACTAAACACAACACCGACATTCCGCGCCAAAAGTTCTAAAATCGCAAATTCCCTTGGTGTTAACTTTACTTCTCTACCTTCGACTGTAACCTCGTGTGTCGAAATGTTAATGGTAAGCTCATCGATGGTAATCACATCCATCTGACCAGTTGGATTGATCTGACGATTTTCATCCGTTTGATTTAAACGAAGGTAACGGCGAAGCTGCGATTTGATTCTTGCCACTAATTCCAAAGGCTGAAACGGTTTTGTGACATAATCATCTGCACCGGTTGTTAACCCCATGATCTTATCCATGTCCTGCGATTTTGCAGATAACATAATAATAGGAACATTTCGTCTTTCTCTAATTTTCATACAGGCTTGAATTCCATCTAAACGAGGCATCATGATGTCTAAAACCACCAAATGAACCGTTTCCTTTTCAAGGTATTCTAAACCCTCAATCCCATCGGCTGCTTTTAATACGTTATATCCCTCATTCGTAAGATAAATCCCGATTAAATCTCTTATTTCTTTTTCATCATCAATAATTAGAATGGTTTCTTGTGACATATAAACCTCTCCTTTCTAATGCCTAAATTTTACACTAATCCTCTTAAGAAAAAACAATAGAATTTCTGAAGATTTTCTGAAATTCTTCATTAACTTTTAAGAAAATCTTAAGAAAGAACGGCATTTTTCCTTAAGAAGTTTTTTGTACGATATATACATGCAGACGAGGAGGTATTCGGAAATGCATGAAAAATGGAAAACAGTTGGTATGCTTTGTTTTTTGCTCAGTATACCAGCGATGATGTTGGTTTATCCATCCTTGAATACACCCGCTCGCGGTGTTCATTCGCTTGTAACGAATTTAGACCAAGCCATTCCTGTTGTGAAATGGTTTGTACTTCCTTATGTTGCCTGGGTTGGTTATATAACGATGACGTTGATTTACTTTTGTTTCAAGGATCGTACACTAGCATTTAAAACGGTTCTTGTTTTTGACCTTGGATTATTGGTTTGTTTTCTTATTTATTATTTTTATCAAACGGTGGGGCCTGTACGCCCTGTGATCAGTGGTCATGATGTTCTATCGCGAATATTGCAGTATGTGTATCAAATTGATCAACCATACAATAGCTTTCCAAGCATTCATGTCATGAGCAGTTATTTAATGATGCGGGCCATTCGGAATTGCTCGTGGAAAAACAAGTGGATTCAATGGGTCATGGGGGGGTTCTCTATCTCGATTATCCTTGCCACCTTGTTTATTAAACAGCATTTGATTATAGATGTTGCAGCAGCCATATTCTTGGTTGAGGTTTTATTTAAAATGGTAGAACTCGGTTTTAGCTGGTTATTCGTACCAAAACAAAAAGTAAAAGCTGTTGCAAAGAAGTCTTTTTCAGTATAGCCAGGATGACTTAAGATGACCCGCTAACGGGGCATTTGAAATAGATACATTTTAAAGGAGTGGAGATCCATGAAGGCAATCAATAAAGAAAAAATTTTAATTCTTACTGGGAATTATGGAGATGGCCATATTCAAGTTGCTCAGGCTTTAAATGAAGCGATACAGATTCGATTTCCATCCTTAGAACCTGTGGTATTTGATTTTATGGAATGGGTTCATCCTTATTCCAATCAGGTCAGTCGTTATCTTTATCTTCAAGGAGTGAAAAAATTCCCGCAGGTGTATGGATACTTTTATCAAAAAACACGGAGAATGAACACTTTTTCTAAAGTGATGAAGACAATTTTCTCAACAGGAATTGGACGAATGGTTAAATTGATCGAGGAGGTGCAGCCAGCTGTTGTTGTCAGTACGTTTCCTTTGGCAGCTGCTGTGATGTCCAAGGTGAAATCCTATGGGTTAACAAATATCCCTACTGTCACAACCATTACGGATCATACCGATCATAGTTGCTGGATTTATCCTCATACTGATCAATATATAGTCGGTTCAAAGGTAGTTCGCGATTCTTTGATTCAATTAGGCGTAGAAAAGAATCGAATCGCCGATATCGGGATTCCAATTCGCCAGCAATTTTCTCAATCCTTTAAGCGGGAAGAAATTCTTAAGAAACATGGTCTAGATCCGCTATTGCCAACCGTTTTAGTGATGGGGGGCGGTTGTGGCTTGATTGGCGAAGGAAGTTCCACGTTTCAGGAGTTTGATGCATTGCCACAGCCAATTCAATTAATCATTGTTTGTGGACATAATGAAAAACTCCGTATGGAATTAAAGGAGAAGCTAAAGGATTCCAAACACCGCATCCATCTCACTGGTTATATCGATTACGTTCACGAGTTAATGGCGATCTCCGATGTAATGATTACCAAACCGGGCGGAGTCACTACTTTTGAAGCGATTGCCATGGAATTGCCGATGCTTCTTCATAAACCGATTCCTGGACAAGAACAGGATAACGCTAAATTTTTAGTTTGTTCAGGGGTGGCGATTCAGGCTGAAACGGAAAGTGATCTAACGGATCAATTATCCACATTACTGAGCAATGCCGAACTTCTTCAACAAATGAGAGAGAATTCGAAACAATTCCATCCAAAAGAATCAGCGTTTGCATCCGTTGAAATTATTATGGATACAAAAGAGACATATAATCGTTTGCAAACCCTTATGTATTCTTTCGGTTTATAAGCAAATAGGAAGGTGGGAAAATGGAAAATAGTATGTTTTTGTCGCTAAAGTTAAAAAAACCAACAGCCCGCACTCTTTCCATAGGAAGTTTGATGATTTTCTTATTGCTTACGGGAATTTATTTATACTTTGTTCATACGGGAGCGGCAAAAGGATGGCTTGAATCCATTCGTCAGCTTGGTGTTTTCGGTATTGTGTTTGGGATTATGATTCAAAGTGTGGTGAATGTCATTCCGGCACCAGGCGAATTTGTTTCTCTTTTTCTAATTGAAATCTATGGTCCTGTTGCCGGTGGATTCTATTCTTTCATTGGCGGAGTCATAGGGGCCGTCCTTGCGTATCATTTGTCAGATTGGATTGCTCGTCCAATCATTGAACCAATGGCTAAGCCATATCTGGAAAAAATCGATCGCTGGCTAAAAAAGCAGGGAGATATTGGTCTTTTGATCATCCGTTTTGTCCCATTGGTTCCCTACCATTTCATCAACTATGCGGCCGGGATATTGCGCGTAAACAAAATGGCGTTTATTTGGACAACCGCCTTAGGGATCCTGCCTTATACCATCACGATTAGCAGCATATTTGCAGGATTTCGTTATGGAAAATTCCTACCGTTTATCATTGGCGGCGGACTCTTTATTTTGTCTTCTATTTTAAGCATCGTCTTCCGGAGAAAAATGGATTAAATCTTTGAAAGGGGAAGGTCAGATATGGTTATGATGATTTTAGTTTTATTATTGGTCCTTGTATTCTACTGGCTAGTTCCTTATTTTCTTACTGCCGGTTTAGGGATCGGGGTTTTAAAACGAAAGGATTCTTCTACAAAAATTGCTTTTACTTTTGATGACGGTCCCAATCGGATTTTCACCCCGCAACTTTTGGACCTGTTAAAAGCAAATAATATAAAAGCTACATTTTTTGTTGTTGGTTCTAAGGCGGAAAAATACCCGGAGTTAATCGAAAGAATGCATAAAGAGGGACATTTAATCGGAATCCATAATTACGTGCACAAATCGAACTGGGTCATGAGCCCATGGAAGATTCGACAGGATCTCGAGAAGAGTGCTTTGATTATTGAAAAAATCACCGGTGAACGTCCTATCTATTATCGTCCGCCATGGGGGTTAATGAACTTATTTGATTTTTTCCTTATGAAAAACTATAAGATCATTCACTGGTCGGTCATGGCGGAAGATTGGAAAAGTAGAGGCGGCAGTGAAAAGGTGAAAAACATTCTGTTACAGAAGATAAAACATGGTGATGTCATTCTTCTGCATGATTGCGGGGAAACTCTTGGGGCGGATGCACATGCTCCAATGAACACCATCCTTGCATTAAAAGATGTCCTGAAAGAACTTTCTAGACGAGGAATGGCTTGTGTCAGAATCGATGAATTGTAGAACTAACGGGTGCGAGAGTTAAAGATGAAGATCGCTGCGGTGGTCTTATTTTTCTTGTTCTACTAAAGGGGAAGGATGGTTCAAGAAGAAAGAACACCCGAGTGCACATAACTTCTATCGGGAATGCACTAAAAAATATCTTTTTGGCAACCCTATTCTAAAAAAACACGGGGTGATTGCTATTAAGAAAGTAACGTTAATGGTAGTTTCGGTATTTTTCCTTATTGTTGGAAATGTATCTGCTTCTAACATCAAAAAGTTAGAAAAACCTAAAATTATGTCAGTCGGAAAAGAAATAGAAGTGAAGGACCAAGCTACAAAGATGTTTATATATGACACAATGCAGGTATGGATACATCATAGCTTAGTGGATTATTATCATAATAAATATCATGCAGACTCCATAAGTTGGGGGGAGCCCAAACTAGAAGGAATACGGATTTGGATAAGGCGGCTTGGACCAAGTGGGAACGACGGAATATACACCCATCTTATAAAAATCTCTTTACAACGGGATGAATTGATTATTAATGAAAAGAAAAAAATAAAAACAGAAGATACATTTACTTATGCAGTTAATGCAGACTTATTATCACTTTATC
The DNA here is from genome assembly GCF_030938565.1 of Bacillus salipaludis. Taxonomy (GTDB): domain Bacteria; phylum Bacillota; class Bacilli; order Bacillales; family Cytobacillaceae; genus Neobacillus; species Neobacillus salipaludis_A. Next base: position 3,052,040 of record NZ_JAVGVR010000001.1, read on the forward strand.
GTGATTCTGGTAAGTCTGAAAAGGAATTGAAATTAATCAATTCTTATCATAAAGTGCGACCTCAATAGTAAAATGTACCCTTTGTAAAGGACATTTTGAAAAAAGGGATTAAGCAACCTGAAGAAGATGATTTCTGTATTGTACAGGGGTCATCTTTTTTAGGTTCCATTGATATCTGGTATGGTTATAGTGGCGGATATACTTGTCTATTTCACATTGAAGCTCCTCGAACGTCTTACACGCTTTTATGTTTACCTCGTCTTTCAGATGACCAAAGAATGATTCGATTGGGGCGTTATCCCAACAGTTCCCTCTCCTAGACATAGACTGACGTAACCTTAGTTTCCGAACGAGTTTTTGGAAATCGGGATGGGTATAATGTGTCCCTTGATCAGAGTGGATAAGAGCATTTTCAGCCTTCTTAAAGTTTCGATTCTTCTTTAATTTGAGTAAGGTGTTAGTGGCCAAATCCATGGTGATGCGATTAGAAAGATAGTGCGCCAATACTTCCCCGGTAGACCCGTCTTTAACCACAGACAGGTACGCTCTTTGTCCACTATGGTAGTTTAGGTATGTGATGTCCGTGAGCAGTACTTTACCTGGTGCATCTTGTTTGAATTGACGGTTTAATAGGTTAGGAACCACTCTGTGTTCCTGAGTGGCTTTCATCATTCTTCGGTATGGATTTGCTTTCCTGATTGGGCAGACAATATCATATTTTTTCATGATTCTACGGATCTTCTTCAAATTGAAGACACACTGAAATTGGCCCGCCAATGTCATTTTAATTTGACGTGCCCCTTTCATTTTACCTTTAAAGTGAAAGGCCCTTAATATCAACGCTTTTGATTCTTCATCCTTTGCATCTTGCCGTTTTCTCTGTTCTACGGACTTCTGAGAGAAATAATTATAATACCCGCTTCGTGAAACATTAGCTGCCTCACAAAGGAAACTCACCATGTGCTTCAAGTTGTATTTCTCAATGACGTACCGAATGAGGATATATTTTTGACTAGCAGGGAGTTTTACTTCACCAGCCCCCTTTCTAGCATGCGGATCTTTTTTAGGAGTTCATTCTCTGCCTTTAAGAGATTCATTTGAGCTTCTAACCTGGCATATTTCTCCTCAAGGGATAACTCCGTTACACGTGGTCTACCAGAACTTTCTTTCCTAGTGTCATTAAGTCCCAATACCCCAGCCTTCTTAAAGGCATTCCTCCAACGTTCTGAAGCTGATTTAATTCTTTGTATCCCGATAATATCAACGTCAAACCCTGCTTCTTCAAATATTTGTCTCGAGAATTTCCCCTTATTGAACTCTGAGATAAAGTGTTGCTTAAACTCATCAGAGTATGTAATTCCTTTTGAACTAACAGATTGTATATATGGATTCTTAGATAGTATAGCGATTTCTTTCTCTGTAAAAGTCTTTTTACTCATGATTTCTCCGTCTCCAGTATGTCTCTAGTTGTGTTATTAAATTATATAAAAAAAGTACCCTATAGAAAGCACTTTTTTTAAGTGTCTACTCTATAGGGTACATTTTATAGCTGGTTGCACTTTTATTTATTAGGCCCTGTTATGATTCATTGTTGATTACCATATAGGTATGAGAATTCATAGGCGGAAAAATTCCGGCTAATGTATATAAGAAGCTTAACAGTTTAGTTAAATAAGGATGAATTATTAATCAAAAAAGGTTGAAACCATTTTGTGAGAAGTTTCGTAATATAGGAAGTTAATTATAAGGAGGAGTGTTAAAAATAATGAAAAGATTAATTAGCATTGTTATTACTCGTTCCGTTTTATTTGGTTTAAGTTATGGCATCACTTATTACACCCACGCAAAACCCTACGAGTATGGAACAACACAATCAGCGTGAAACTAAGGCTAAATCTGACTGCAAAAATTCAAGCCATCGGGTTTATGGTATGCTTAAATAACAAAATATAGGAAGAGAGGAATTATATGAGTTTAATACAAAAGCAAAAGACTAATAAACTAAGAATGATTTTACGAGGATTATTAGTCATTATTGGGGGATTTATAGCTGCATATGGGCTAGAAACAGTATTAATCCCTAACAACGTATCAGATGGAGGAGTTACCGGTTTAAGTATTGTTGGTTCTGAACTATTCGAGTTACCATTAGGAGCCCTGATTGCGATCATAAATATTCCATTTATCTGGTTAGGGTATAAACAAATCGGAAAGACTTTTGCCTTTTTTTCGATCATCGGAATTATTTCACTATCTATAGGTACAATTTTATTTCACCATACGCCGGCTATTATACAAGGGGATACATTGTTAATCACCGTTGTTGGGGGTATTATCCTTGGTTTTGGAATGGGATTAGCCTTGCGTAATGGCGGTGCATTAGATGGAATTGATATGCTTGCCGTATTACTATCCCGAAAATTACCATTTGGAACAAGCGATTTTATTCTTTTCTTAAACGTATTTGTGTTTATGGTCGTTTCAACCGTATTCGGTCTACAAGGAGCAATTCTTTCGGCAATTGCTTACTATATTGCTTCTAAGGTGATTCACATTGTAGAAGAAGGCTTGAGCGGCTCAAAAACCTTTAAAATTATTACAACTCAACCAGGATTAATAGTGGAGACTATACGTGACCGCTTAGGACGAAGTGCAACGTTTAATGAGGTTTATGGTGGCTTTTCTCACGATAAGTTTATAGAAGTTACCTGTGTGATTAATCGTTTAGAAGAGACCAAATTAAAGGAAATTATTAGTGAAATTGACTCAAAATCTTTTGTCACAGTTTATGACGTAGCAGAAGTGAAGGGCGGTAATTTCAGAAAGAATAATATTCATTAAATAAGAATTTGTGAATCATTGCACGTGAAATTTTCTTGACGATAAGTACTTTTTGATCTAGAATCTCAATTTCCCCAGTAAAAAATAGAAGTTTTGCAAAGAAAGGCTACACTGTTATTCACTACATAGAATTTTATTTAAAAACGGTATAATCATATAATTGTGTGAAAAAGGATGCGTATCATGCCCATTAATTCTTTTGAAAACTTCCCGATGAGCTGGAAGCCATCGATTGATAAAACTGAAAAGCCTATTTATCAAGCACTAGCAGGGCAATTGGAACAGGATATAGAAAACGGAGTTTTATTGCCTGGAACAAAACTTCCTCCACAGCGAGAACTGGCTGATTTTTTGGATTTAAATCTGAGTACCATTTCAAAGGCATTTAAAGTCTGTGAGTTAAAGGGATTGTTAAGTGCATCAGTTGGAAGTGGCACATTTGTATCATATGATGCGTTATCCAATGCGTATTTACTTGAAGATACAAAGCCCAAGCATTTAATTGAAATGGGCGCAACACTACCGGATAATGCATCTTACGAGCCACTGCTGCTCCAATTAAAGACTATGGTGCAAGAGACAGATTATGAAAAATGGTTTGGTTATGGTCGAGCAGGCGAAAGCCTATGGCAAAAGGATGCTGCTATAAAGCTAATCCGAAGAGGTGGGTTTGAAACAACTGTTGAACACATTTTATTTGCCAATGGGGGTCAAAATGCGATTGCAGCTACACTGGCAAGTCCTTGTAAGCCTGGAGATCGGATTGGTGTTGACCATCATACCTATCCTGGCTTAAAGACAGTTGCAGCAATGCTTAGTGTACAAATAGTACCGATAAAATCAGAAAACTATGAAATGAGTCCAACGTCCTTTGAAGATGCCTGTAAAAATGATAATATTAAAGGCATTTACTTAATCCCAGATTATCATAATCCGACAGCTTCCATTATGTCTGTTGAGAATCGAAAAAAGATTGCAGCGATAGCCAAAAAATATAATCAGTTCATTATTGAAGATGCATCGTACCATCTTCTGGGCAAGCAACCCCTTCCAGCAGTCGCATCATTTGCACCTGAACAGGTGATCTATATCGCAAGTTTATCTAAATCATTAGCCCCTGGGTTACGACTATCCTATGTAGCAGCGCCGAGTCAATTCAAGGAACCAATTTCAAAGGCACTTTATAATTTAAACATAACCGTTTCACCGTTATTAGCAGAACTTACAGCACGTACAATCTTATCGAATCAATTTGAAGTCTTAATTGAGGGGCATCGGGAACAAACAATGCGGAGAAACCAAGCCGTAAATCGCTATTTGGCAGACTATACGTGTCTAGGTGATGAAACAGGCATCTTTCGTTGGTTGCTGTTACCTGGCAAAATGACAGGTGCAGAATTTGAAACGTTAGCTGCAAAGCAAGGAGTACAAGTTTATGCGGCTGAACGTTTTGTGGTTGGAAATAGTTCTCCAGAAAGGGCTGTAAGGATATCTGTCTGTGCACCGAAAACGCTTGGAGAGCTTGAGCAAGGATTAAAGATACTTAAAAATTTACTAAACGAGTTTTCTTAATATTCTTTGCCATACAATTTTAACATTGTATGGTTTTTTTGTGCATGTTATGATGATTCAAAATAGTAGACAACATATACACAGTCATAAGGAGAACAAAATATGAACAATCCTGTAATCATCGTTGGTGCGGGTTTAAGTGGACTACGTGCTGCATCATTACTTACTGAACAAGGCATTAAATGTAGAGTCCTAGAGGCTAGAGATCGAATTGGTGGTAGGATTTTGAGTTCGTCTGTTCCAGACAGTCCTGACCTAGGTAGATTTGACCTTGGCCCGACGTGGTTTTGGCCTCAGTATGAGAGTCATATTGCTAATCTTGTAAAAGAGCTTAATTTAGAAACTTTCGAACAATATAAGGATGGCGAAATACTAATAGAACGATTCCAAATCAAGCCACCAGAACGCTGTGTGCTGAAAGAAAATTCTGACGAAAAATGGGTCCGATTGACTGGAGGCGTGCAGTCTCTTATTGAGGCTCTAGCAGAGACATTTCCTTCAGAAATAGTTGAGCTAGAAACGCGAGTTAAAAAAATTCAACTGAATGAAGCTGGTGATATCACGGTTGAAGCAGAGCTTTCTGATGGAAAGAGAAAAAAATTTCCTGCAGATGCTGTTATTCTGGCATTGCCACCTCGTCTTGTGGGGCAACATATTGAATTTTCGCCTTCCCTTCCTCCCAATCTTATTACTGACATTGTACAAAAACCTACGTGGATGGCGGGACAGGCAAAGGTAGTTGCAGTCTATGACCGTCCCTTCTGGAGAGAATTAGGACTTTCTGGATATGTATTGAGTGCAGTTGGTCCTTTAGAAGAAATATATGATGCCTCTCCAATTAAAGGCTCTGGTGCATTATTTGGTTTCTTCGGAATGCCTCCAGAAGCACGTAAAAAAATGGGGCAAGATAAAGTTTTAAAATTGGTTGGTGACCAGTTAGTTAAGCTCTTTGGAAGTGAAGCTAAAAACTCTAAGGCTATTTTTTATAAAGATTGGTCTAGCGATTCTGAAACGACTGTTGAGGAAGACTACAGTCCTCTTAAGAATTACCAAAGCTATGGTCAACCACCAGTAGAAGGTGTATGGGAAAAGAAAATTATTTTTGCTGGTACAGAGACGAATTCACAATGTAGTGGTCATCTTGAAGGTGCCCTTCAGTCAGCTGAACAGGCAGTTTTTAAAGTCACTAATTTAAATAGCAAGTCTTAATGACACGATTAATGGGTAACTTATGTTAAAGCCAACAGACAATGAACAACTAAAAAAGTGAAAAATTCTTATGATTACAGCATCATTCAATTTCTTATAAATTTATTAATAGGCTGTGTTAAAGGACATGTTGATTTGAAAAACGTTGATTGGAGCGGAAGGTGCGAGACTCCTGCGGGAGCAGCGGGACAGGTGAGACCCCACAGGCGCTTAAGCGCCGAGGAGGCTCACCGCCCGCCCCGCGGAAAGCGAGCATCCTGGAGCGGAAATCAACAACCAAGTTTACCAGAGCTATTAAATAAACAGGCAGCAACGCCCTTTCTTATACTTACTACAAATTTCTCCACTACACTATTGTGAAATATTATACTTAAAGGAACGGTTGTATTACTTAAATATCAGGCTGCCATTTTGGTGGCTTTTTTTATTCGAACAATAGGGATATTGGAAGAAAAATGCTTGAAACTTATATTCATTTAAAACGTCTATAAGGTTAAATAAGTAAAAAGGGGTGGAGTTATGTCAAAAAATAATGACAAAGTAAAATCCTTTTTTATTTGTTTAATGTTGATAATGTCAGGGTTCTTAATTGCTGCTTGCTCTCAAAAAGAAGAGGAAGATCAGCATAAGACAGCAATAAAAAATGTTATTGAACACCTTTTCACGGGTCCAGATGAGAAGTTTATTGAGCTAATGTGGAATCCTAAATATAGGACTGTTGTGAATAATAAAGAAGAGAACCCGGAGTTAGATAAGTATATAGCAGAGGTATACGGACCATACATGACAGATTATTATCTCAATCCTTTCCTATCTACAATTGGTTCTCAATATGCAACTTTTGCTCACGATAATGGATATAAGTTAAGTCTCAAGCATATTACGATTAATCAGAGTGAGAATCATTCAAATCGTTATACCTTCATAGCAAAAGTTGGTTATCAGAAAAATGACGATGAAGAAAAAACTGCAAATGTAGAAGGGGAGGTCATCTTCTCTTCAAAAGAAGAAGGAAAAATCGAGGGATTTCAAAGCATAAATGACAATGGCTTGGCGGATAATTTAAGAACGAGCAATTGAACAATTAAACAGCAAAAACATAAAGAACCTAATTAATAAAAAAAGGAACCGCGATTTGCGGTTCCTAAGATTTTTATTTATTTACCTTGTTAATGATACTAAGCGAATGACTAAGTGCAGATTTGCTCTTGCTGGCATCCGGGTTTGATGAACGAACCGATGCTAATACAACGTCAATTGTTCCATCAATTTTAGTCCATGTTGTGCCATCTATTTTTCTAAGCTTAGCTTCTGATGTATCCCATTGATGTTCCAAATTGTCTGCACTCTTTTTCGCAGAAGTAAAGTTATCTTTGTTTACATCATTTTGAATATCGCTTTCAATTTTAATAAAATCTGTTAATTGTCCAGCTAATGTCGTTTGTGAAGCAGTGGATTGTGATGCTAGGTCATTGCTACGCCATACATAGCCGCCTACACCAACAACTAAGAAAATACATAGTGCTACAATGGTTTGTACCAAAACATTTTTCTTACTTCCAAATGTTTGCTTTGTTTTGGTGGTTTCACTTTTAGCCGTTATATCAATTTTTGAAACAGCAAGAAAAATGATAATCGCAAAAATAGCGATAAGAAAAATGACACTTGTAACGGTTGTCCCCAAGCCTAATCCGCCATTAACTTTCGGTTGTGAAAGATAGTCTCCTAAGGATGCCCCAAGTGGGCGAGTAAGAATATACGCAATCCAAAAAGCTAATACCCCATCAAGTTTCAAAAACTTCCAAGCTAAAAATACACAAGCAATGATAATAATGACTGTTATTCCTGTGTTTAGATATCCAAAACCGAGTTGTTCGGAATATAAGTCGCCAACTGCTGTTCCAAGTGCAAATGTGAAAAGAATGGTAAGCCAATAGAAAACTTCTCTTTTTTTTGTAAAAATCGAGTGGATCGAAAGTGTTTTTTCACTAAGATACCAAAAAAGAAAAGTTAATCCTAGTAGCACCGAGAAAACGGCAGTACTAAGCTCAAGTGGGACTCCCATTCCGTCTGTCAAATTATCCGTTACCAACGTACCAAATACGCTAATTAGAACAACCGTTAACCAATAAATGCTAGCAACATATTTCGTTGTTCTGAATTGAAGATATAATACAATGAAAAACGCTATTCCCAATATTATGGTAGTATTAGCTAAACCCAATCCAAGGTTGAAATTGAGGAAATCAGCGAATGTTTCACCGACTGTTGTGCATAAAACTTTGATGATCCAGAAGAAAATCGTAACTTCTGGTACCTTGCTAAGTAATATTTTCAATTTATTTTGATCTGTTTGCATATACAATTTCCTTTCTCTAAAGTGGTTTCCCGCAATTTATTTGCATTTAAGATGTTGCTTGTCCCTACTATATTAGAAAAAGGGAGGCTATTTATTAAAATCGGATTAATATTATCTGAAGTGTCAATTAAGTGTAGAAGGCATTTTCTTAATGTACATATGAATCAGAAGTGTTGGAGAAAGGAAAATAATCATACAAACAGAGATGGAAAGAACGAGAAGGATATAGTGGAAGTTCTAGTGCGCTTTTCATGTTAAGTTAATATGAAATACATTGTTATGTTTCAAAGCATACTAATAGGAAAGCTTTGTTTAAGGTGGTAATGGAGTAGCTGAGGCATATAAAGTGGTAAAACTAACCCATATTTCGAAGAGACAGATTTGGGAACAAAAAAGATTAAGGGGGAATAGTACTTGCATTTAATAATGGACTAATATTTAATAAAAATGGTTTGCAAAAGTTCAATGAAAAGAGGTTACAAAAATTTGAAAGCACTCGTTTTTAATACATATGGCGGTCCGGAAGTACTGGAATATCATGAAATAATGGATCCTATCATCGGCCCGGATCAAATACTTGTAAGAATGAAAGCAATTGGTCTAAACTTTGCCGACATTTATAGGAGGAAAGGAAATTATCATCTTGCTGGGAAGCCTCCATATATTTTAGGTTATGAAGGTGCAGGAATTGTAGAAAAGGTAGGAGCAGAAGTGCAAGGCATAAGCTTAGGAGACCGGATTGCATTTGCAGATGTTCCGTTTGCCAATGCAGAGCTAGTAGCTGTTCCATATGAAAAATTGATACCTCTGCCGGAATTAGTTTCATTTGAGCAGGCTGCATCTATACTACTTCAAGGGCTAACTGCACATTATCTTACAAGTGACAGTTATGCTGTAAAAAATAACGATGTTATCTTAGTACACGCAGCAGCCGGAGGTGTCGGGCAGCTACTGGTTCAAATTGTAAAGCTTCTTGGTGGTAGGGTAATCGGTTTAACATCTTCCCTGGAAAAAGTAGAAGTAATAAAAAAAGCTGGTGCGGATTTCGTTGCTCTGTATAAGGATGACTGGAAACAGAAAGTACTGGAGGTAACGAACGGCAAAGGGGTGGATATTGTTTATGAGTCGGTAGGTTCTACACTCATGGACAGCTTTGCTGTAACTCGCATCGGGGGTACAGTTGTATTTTATGGTATGTCAGGTGGAGATCCTGTTCCAGTTGATCCTCGTATGCTGATGGATGCATCAAAAACCCTGACTGGGGGAGACCTTTGGAATGTTCTCACTTCTATGGAAGAACGAATTACTCGATCAAACGAGCTATTCAGATGGATAGAAGAAGGAAAATTAAAAGTATCAGAACCTACAACATTTGCGTTGAAAGAAGGACAAGAGGCGCACCGATATCTAGAAAGCCGGAAAAGTACGGGTAAGATTTTATTAATTCCATAAGGAGTTAGCTTGTGGTGGACAATTATTGGTTGAGACAAGCGATATGCAGGCACCTAAAATCTTGGAATTCTTCAGTAAAAACGGGCTAGTTTGACATGCCCTGCAGAATTGGATGCTATAATCGTAATTGGACCCAAACCTACCTAATTAGAAAGAAATACTCTAATTGGATGATTCTTGAGGTTAAGAATATATGTGTCTTTACATTATTCTTAACAATTAGAACAAAAAATACCTCAATTACATATGCTAATAATAGGTGATACACCAAAAAAAGACCGTGACTGATTCTCCCGGTCTAAATAATAAGTCTAGAAGTGTATGATTAATCCATCCTCGTCGCTAAACAATGGGTGGATTTTTCTTTTGATGTTTTTTTGATATTTCCCATTTAAACACCTACCAATTTAGTTAGATTTAAATAAAGGATGTTGTTCCCGTTTCAATAGTCCGATTTAATGAGATACCTGAATGGTTTTTATATGCTCTAAATTCCAGACCACTGTTTCACCTTCATCTGTTAACAAGGTTGCTTGATTATCCTGTACCTTTTCGAGCAAGCCTACTTTTTCGGGGTGGTCACCATTATCCAGAATAACTAATCGATTTTCTAACTTTTTCAACTGGACATCAAAACTTCTAGCAAAGGGGCTTGATATGGGGATAAGGAGTTGATTTTTTTTGTCCAGCTTATAGGGAGTTGTACCTGGCGGATAAGGAATGAGCCATTTTAAATGGTTCATCGAGATGAACATTGTTTTATAGGCTGGTGAGTGAAAAACAACGTAGTCATTCATGATGCTGGTTATATAGCCATTTATGGTTTTGTCCCCTGAAACATATGCCTTAACGTATAATCCTTTAGCGTTCTTCAATATTTGGCGATAGGAAATTACCTCTGTATCAATGGGTTTTTCTAAATGAGGTTCGCAAGAGAGATCTTCCTCGATAAAATTGATTTCTTTTACTCTTTGTATTTGAACGTATGGAATGTAGAGAAAGGTGTGGGTACATTCATGATACAAAACAAGGATGTCTAATCCGGAATCAATTAAGATTCCTCTGTGAAAAATTCCTCCTGTTATCTCCACCTCAACATTTTTTTCAATGAAATCTAAAAGCATGTTAATTCACCTTTATTCTCCTTTTTAAATAAGTTTATCTTTGAAGGACTCCTCCAAAAAAATAAGAAACCCAATAATATAAAATCACTAATGTGAACAATACAGTTGGTGGAATCACGACGAATGTTACTTTCATATATTGCCACCAGGTAATCATTACTTTTCCACGCCTTAAAATATGCATCCACATGAGCGTAGCGAGCGTCCCCATTGGTAGTAGTAACGAGCCCATATCACTGCCAACAATGTTTGCTAAATAAGCAATTTTTAAGGAGAGTAGATCCAGGTTCATATGAGTTAAGGTAAGGGTCCCCACCATTAACGCTGGGTGGTTATTAAACAGGTTCGACAGTAACGTTAAAAGTGTCCCCATCAAGACACTCGCATGGAGCAGGCTACCAGAAACCAAAGGACGCATGAATCCGATCAACCAGTCTGTTAAACCAATGTTGTTTAGACCATAAATGATGGTATACATACAAAATGCAAAAATAAGGATATACCACGGTGTTTTTTTCAACATATCGCCTGGTGAAACCTTTAGATAGGCCCAGCGCCAACCTAGGAGAACAAGCGATCCAAGAACAGCTACAAGGGAAACAGGAATGGCGAAAAAGGATGCAACAAAGAGGCTGACACGTACAGCAAATACGAATAGCAGGACATATAGCATAAATCTTGTCCTTTTCTTCTCCGAAGCAAATTTAGGTCCCAGTTTCTTTGCATGATCAGAAAGATTGTGTAGACCCGATACACTAGTAGGAATGGTCTTTGGTAAGATTTTGCGAAAATAAACGAAGAGGAGCCCGACTAAGAGTAGTAAACCAAGTGTAGCCGGTACAAACATCATCGCTGTATGAAGCCACAACGTCATATGCACGATTTTCAGTGCAATCAAATTCACAATATTACTTACACCAATTGGTGCACTAGAAGCTGTCGCAATTAAGCCTCCAGAAAGTAAATAAGGAATTTTTTGATGGTTCTTTAATCCCATATTGTTCAATAGCATGACTAAAATCGGTGTGGTGATTAAAATACTTCCATCGTTATTGAAAAAGAGGGTCATCAGAAAACATAGCAGGTTGACATACCAAAATAATCGTACCCCTGACCCCTTGGATATTTCAGCTAACTTATCTGCAACCCAGTTAAAAAATCCAAAGCTTTCTAAGACAATCGCCATGACAATGGTTGCCATGATGGTAATCGCTGCACCACTAATGGTTTCCGTGATGACACCTAAGTCCGAAAATGAAACACTGCCACTAAGGAATACAATCAATGCACCAATTGCAGCAGGTATGGCTTCATTCAGCCCTTTGGGTCTCCATAGAATAAATACCAGGGTACCCAAAAAAGCTAAAATGGTGATCCAGGCCATTGGTTGAAGCATATTATTTCTCCTTTCTTACTAACTAAATTTAATAATGGTTCATAATACTTCCTTACCTCCTCGAACGTCAGTAAGCGCTTGTCCCCCCTTCCATCTGTCCCTCTTGTGATGTTGTACTGTATTTATATGTATCACGGATAAGACATGCTTTAGGTGTGTACCCTTTTTTATTACAATTGTGCTTTTATCTATGAAAAAAATGCTTAATAGATTAGGATAAACAATCTATGATTAGGGTGAATGTGTTAATTCATTTATCTTCAGCAACGAATATACATGGTAAGATTTTCTTACATAAGACTTTTACAGAATAAGTATTTTTAGTAAAGTAAAATCATATTTTACGAAATTTGGAGGTTGTTTATATGGAAAATAGATCAAAAACAGCAAATACCATAAAAATAGAAAATTGTATCTCCATTGAGGAACATGTAAATGAACTTTCAACACTTCTCATACAGGTCGTTGAAGATGGAGCATCAATTGGCTTTTTACCTCCATTGAATCGTTCAGATGCAAACCAGTATTGGGAAAATGTATTAAATCCCGGCGTGATTTTATTTTTAGCGAAGATGAACAATGAAATAGCTGGAACCGTACAATTGCATCTGTGCCAAAAGCAGAATGGCGGACATAGAGCAGAAATTGCCAAATTAATGACGCACCCAAATTATCGGAGGAAAGGAATTGGCCGTTTATTAATGGAAAAAGCACAGGAAACAGCTATAAAGATGGGGAGAACCTTATTAGTTCTTGATACTAGGGAAGGGGATCCTTCTAATTTACTTTATTCCTCATTAGGATTTATTCAAGGCGGCAGGATTCCTAACTACGCAAGGTCGGAAAACGGACAATTAGATGCTACTATAATTTATTATAAAAATATTATGTAAACAGGTGAGCTGCCACTTGAACTCAGAGAATGAGTATTCTATTAACAAGGAATGCGAAGATATTCAAGCTCTACAAAAAGAAACTAGTGCAATGACTAGAAACACAAAATCCAATTTCTTATACAAAACAGCCATTAGCAATATAAATGGCTGTTTTTTCAATTTATATTTGTATCAGGTTTTTTCTTCCTATTACGAAAGAATGCGATAAGCAGTAAGAGGCTTGGAATGATAATTTGAAAAGGCAAACTTAAAAAGTATGGAAAAATTACAATATTTTCTTTGATAAATTCAGCATACGTCGATGCCGTGGTTATGGATGCAAATAAAACAATCATTCCAATTGGAAACGACAATTTTTCCTTTTTTTTAAACTGAAATAGATCTGCTGTACCCTCAACTGCTGCATAAAAGTACAATGATATTTTAAAGAAACCGCTAATGATCAGGTAGAGCAAAAAAAGAACATCCAGCCGCTCGATAAAATTTGCCAGTTGAATTCTTGCAACGGTTGTTAACAATGGGAAGTTTGAGCGGCTATACAATTCTGGCCCAATGGTTGAAATCGAAATAATTACGGTAATGGTAATATTAATCCCGCTTAAAATCATCCCGCCAATGCAAACAAATTTTATTTTCTTTCGTTCCTTCACAAATGGGTATATCATCGTGAAAGTAACTATTTCTCCAAAAGGGAATGTAAGTGTGCCAGGGAGAAACTCTTTAAATATGGGTTTCCATCCATTTTCAAGGATGGGCTTTAGAAATTCAAAATGGATTAACCCGGAAAAAATAATTAACAGAAATCCAAATATGGCCATTAAATAAATAATGCCAAAATAAATCTGTCCCACTCTTGCGATTACCTCTAAGCCTTTATGTATGCCATAGAGGATGGTCAGAATCATCAATGAATTAATGATAAATAACGGCGTACTTGTATAAACAGTCGTTACCAAGAGTTCCCCAAAATCTCGTAATACGACTGAAGCAGTATAAATAAAATAGCTGATATAGAATAAGGCGATAATCCGGCCAAGCCATTTTCCGGCAATTTTTTGTATAGAGCTGGTTAGAATTAATTCTGGATAAAAAAGAAACAAACGATAGTGTATAAAGAAGACGATCAAACCGCCTGCTAACCCTAATAAAATGGTAATCCATGCATCCTGTTTTGCATTTGCTCCTAGACCAAAGAGGATTGAACTACCCATTTCAAATAAAAATACTAGAACGAAAAGCTGGGATGCGCTTATTTTAACCCTATCCATATACTACATTTCCCCTTTGCCTTGGGTTATTTTGTACTTCTCCAAAGCACTTTTTCTTCTTTATTCTAATAATTGGCTTCTTGGACTCCCGCTGAGTTTCTTTTCAACCAGTTGATCAATTTTTTAACACAGCAATATTAATCATATCGATAGGAATAACATACTCCCCTCATCTTGCACCTTTTTTGTCCTAATTTGAAGACATCTCCAAATATTTTCCCTAATATTGGTAGGGTGTCAAATATTCACCAAATTATTCAAGTCGCTTTTGTCCAAAAACTCTCACTAAGTGTGACATATTTTTTTAAAAGTGTTTTTTGTCCAAGCCATTATTACGAACGAGTCATTTATTAGTAGTAGTAATGGAAGGGGGTGAGGATATGGGGAGCCTCAAAAATTATTATAATGATAATAATAGAAATAAAAATAAGTCTAATCAGATAAGCAGGGAAACTAGCAGTGATGGAAATAATCTTAATCAGACCATCAAGATTCGAATAAATGAACAAGATGTTAATGTGGGTCCACTAGCCGATTCACGAAGAATTGTAATCGTCATTAACAACCAGTTTACAAGCGCTCCTAATACTACACAAATTGCCAGTGGTGCTGGACGAAACAGTGCAGCCGGGAATAATGCTGCAATTGATTCGTCGAATACTGAGCAGCAACAAAGTGTAGGCGCTATGGGACAAGCTAGCAATTCAGGTATGGGCGGGAAACAGATTGAACCACATAAAAAGAATAAAGAGCACTCTGAAGAAGAAGAAATTGTGATTGTCATAAATAATCAGGTCAATACAACAAGTACTGAACAAGCAAGTGCTACTCAGGTAGCAAGTGGTAGTGGAGATGACAGTGCAGCAGGAACGAACGCTGCTATAGAAAGTTCCAACACCAAACAGCAACATGCTGTCGGAGGAGATGAATCAGGTTCGGCAGACAACTCAGGAGAAAATAGCGATCAAATAGAAGAGTGACTTTTTAATAAACTGCTCCTATGAGCAGTTTTTTATGTCAAGTGTAAAAACAGTTAGCTTTACAGTCCAAACCACAGCAATAATGAATAGGAAAGTGAATAGAATATTTTTCCTTTAAGAAAGCATATTAAAAACATAATCTTAATGCAAAAGCTGAGAGGGACGGAGAGGATGTTTCATTTTAAGAAGTTTTTAAAAGGCAAGGGCTCTTCTGGGGGCAAACAAAATAACAAAAATAGGCAAGATGATGTCCTTTCTGCGGATTTAACTCAAAATACAGAAAAACTTCTCCAGCTATTTTCTCAAGCACCTGATTTAGTCATTCGTCGATTTAAAATTGCAGGGAATTCGACAGATGCCGCTTTAGTATACTTAAAAGGATTGACGGATAAAAATGCGATCCATTATCACGTTCTGAAGCCCCTGATGCAAAGCTCTTTCGACCCAAATCAGGAACTGCCAATCACATTGGGAGAAATAGAAATCGCTTATACATATAGTCAAATCGAAGAGGCTATTTTAGGAGGAGAAAGCATCTTATTATTAGGTGGTCAAAACTCAGCCTATCAATTAGCTACAAAAGGTTGGCCGCAAAGAGAAATAAAAGATCCTCAGAATGAAATCTCTCTAAAAGGGGCCCATCAAGGATTTGTTGAAACCGGGAGTCAAAATATTGCATTAATTCGCAGGTATATCCCCCAACAGGAATTACGATTGAAAGAGATGACAGTCGGTATTAGGGGGAAATCAAAAGTTTCCATTTTATATTTAAGTGATGTAGCTTCTGAAGAGGTGCTAACAGAACTAGAAACACGGATCCAAAAAATTAATGTGGACGCCATCATTAATACCGGTGAACTGATTGAGTTCATTGAAGATAATCCATTTTCACCCTTTCCACAATTTATCTTAACTGAGAGACCTGATTCAGCTGTATCCCATATTCTTCAAGGGAGATTTGCTATTATTTTGGATCGCTCCCCGAGCGTAATAATTGCTCCAACCAATTTTATGTCTTTTTTTCAGGGGATAGATGATTACGGAACACGTTGGTTAGTTGCTTCCTTTATCCGACTATTGCGTTTCATTGCGTTAATGATTGCTCTATTTTTGCCCGCGACGTATGTTGCGTTTATCTCCTTTAATTTTGAGGTCATCCCGATGAAGCTCTTGTTATCGATTGCAGAGTCCAGGATACAAGTTCCACTCTCACCTGTGATGGAAGCGATTCTTATGGAAGTGACCTTAGAATTAATGAGGGAAGCGGCACTCAGGCTTCCCACTCCAATCGGCCAGACAATTGGAATTGTGGGCGGCATTATCATTGGTCAAGCGGCGGTTCAGGCAGGGATTGTAAGCAACATTATGATCATAGTCGTAGCCATTACAGCCATCGCTTCCTATAACATCCCCAATTATGATATGAGTTCTTCCATTCGACTATTGAGATTTCCAATGATGCTAGCGGCTTCCTTGTTTGGTGTGATTGGGATTGTAATCGGAGGGATGACCTTAGTAGGCCATTTAATTAGTCTTGAATCGCTGGGCACTCCTTACGGAAGTCCTTTAGCTCCTTTTAGAATTACCGATATGAAGGATGCCTTTATGCGTTTTCCTTTATGGGTAATGAAAAAACGCCCGAAAGGCACAGGGGCCAATCGAATGATTCGGCAAGGGAAAAATCGCACTAAAAGGTGAGAAAATGAAAAAATATGCCTATAATGAAATCACCCTTATGCAGTATATTTTCCTAATTAATGGAACGCAGGTGGGAACGGGCGTTCTAGCTCTTCCGCGTGTACTTGCAGAAAAAGCAGGAACAGACGGTTGGATTTCTTTACTCATTGGATGGTTTTTTTCTGTAATGGCGAGTATCTTTATTATTAAAACGGTGGAAAGATACCCAAACGATACACTTTATGAGATTCTTATTCGATTATTCGGAAAGATTATTGGGAAAGCAGTAGTCATTGTTTACATGTTGTACTTTGCTTTTTATGGTGGGACTATTCTTGTAAACGGCTGCCTTTATATCAAGGCATGGTTTCTGCCTAGAACCCCCGATTTCATCATATTACTATTATTCTCGATTCCCACTTTTTTGGTTGCCCGGAACGGGATTCGCATTTTAGGCAGATATTCCGAGTTATCATTTTACATGGTGATGTGGATTCCACTTTTTTTCTTGATTCCGCTTAGGGATGGAAATTGGCTCCACTTTCTTCCATTACTTAAAGAAGGGTGGAAACCAGTAATATACGCAGTACCCACCACAGCATTTTCCTTTTTAGGATTTGAAGTGGCATTCTTCTTGTACCCCTTTTTACAAAAAAAGCAACATGCTGTTCTCGGAATTACCATTGCGAACACCTTAACCATGTTGTTCTATTTATTTGTGACGATTGTCTGTTTTGCCTATTTTAGCCCCGATGGGATATTAGAATTTAATCAACCCGTCCTGAATTTACTTAAATTAATAGAATTTCGCTTTTTGGAGCGGTTTGACATGATTTTATTGGCTCATTATCTGATTGTGGTTTCCACAGCATGGATGCCATGCATATACTTTGCAACATTTTGTTCTAGTCAATTACTTGGAAAACAGGATCATAGCCCACATGTAATCATCTTATTATTAATTATTATTGGCTTGGTATTTTGGTTTCAGCCTACCTGGAATGAATCTGAAAAATGGCAAACGATGATTGTTAAAGGCGGGCTGCAATTGGCTTATGTAGTTCCTCCTTGTTTATGGGCTTATAGCTGGATATATGAAAAGTACCGTCGGAGGGTAAACCTTTGAAAAGAAAAATATTAGGTTGTTTATTGCTCTCGGTTTTTATGTTGACCGGATGTGTGGACCAAATCAATGTGGAGGATGTCACTCTTACACTTATCCTTGGTTTAGATTTGGATGAGGATAATCATTTAGTGGTGTACATGACAAGTCCAGTCTTTAATAAGGAAGCGCAGATGAAGGAGGAGAAAGTCGCTGTAAAAGCCTATACGGTTAGAGATTCAAGGGAACTATTTGATACCACGGTGATGGCATTGACATCTGGAAGTAAAACTCAATTAATTTTAATCGGGAAAAAGCTTTTAAAACAAAAAAACTGGATAAGGTACATCGATCCCTACTATCGGGACCCAAAGAATACGGTAACCACACGAGTCGTTGCAGTAGATGGGCCTGTATCGGACCTAATTTTTTTTAGGCCGAAGGACAAGCCTCGTCTCCCACTGTATTTAGCAAATTTAGTAGATACCGCCTACAGAAGAAATGTAACGGTAAAAACAACTCTTCAAGAATTTCATGAGCAAATGATTGAAAAGGGGAAGACGGCAAGTATTACCGAGATGAAAAAAAATAGCAAAATCATGTTGACCGGAACGGCTCTTCTGGATGAAAACGGCTTATACAAGCTAACGATCAAACCACACGAAAACAAATTATTACGGATCTTGCAGAACAAAAAAAGAGGGGATTTTCCATTCACCCTTTCAGTCCCGTTGGAACCGAATGGACAAGAGAAACATTGGTTAAGCTTTGGCACACAAAGCATCAAGGTAAAAACAAAGGTAAGATATGACGGCCATTATATTTTTGACACTAACATAAAAATGAGAGTTGCCATTACGGAAATGCTTTTTCCTTTCAATGTAAGGAAAGATGCAGCCAAACTGGAAAAGAGTATTCAAACAAAACTGAAAACAGATTTCGAGCATTTAATAAAGAAAGCGCAAACAGCTAAAATAGACCCTTTTGGCTATGGTCTATATGCAAGAGCATATACGTATCCAGAGTGGAAAAAAGTCCAAAATCAATGGGATGAAGTTTTTTCGAAGGCCGATGTAAATGTAAAAGTAAATGTAACCATTAGCGGAATGGGAACCATTAAGTAAAGATTACTTCAATCTTTTAAGTTCTTGAATAGGTGGTGCAATAGTCGAAGATCCCGCTGCATTTTAGCGGGGTTTTTCATATTGCGCAAAAGGGGCAGGGTTTATAGACAAAAGATCATAAAAAAAGACCAATAATTGGTCTAAATGGAAGTAAATCAGTTCAACATTATTTTGTCATTTCTTTCTGATGTAAATTTTCCTCAAATTAAATTTATTATATTTTAGCGACATATTGATCACGATGCCGCAGTCCGCGATCGTCCTGTCGACCTTTCGGCACCAAATCGAGAAACTGGTATGTGATGTTCATCATGTCAATGCCACGAGCATAAGTCGAGTATGTATGAAAAATATCTCCATCTTCATCTTTGTAAAAAACGCTTACACCTTCCCTGTCGCTACTCATAGGATTCTGCAGTGTATAGTTGTAAAAGGCTCGCTTATCCTCTACTTCTTGTTCAGTGAAAGATGCTTGAAAATCATAATTAAAATCAGTATTCCCTGATGAATACCAAGGAAATGTCCAACCCATACGTTTTTTGAATGCTTCCAACTTTTCTAAGGGTGCACGGGAAAGACATACAAAAGAGACATCACGGTGATTTAAATGCGGAATCATCCCACTGTAGTGATCCGACCAAAAAGAACAATGTTTACAGCCTTGATCCCAACTAGGATTGAACATGAAATGGTATACAATCAGCTGACTTTTTCCATCAAATAAGTCTGCTAGTGAATAGTTACCGTTGGGACCTTCAAATGTGTAAGACTTACTGACAGCTTCCCATGGCAAATTACGTCTCTGTTGTGTCAGTTCATCCCGCAACTTCGTAAATTCCTTTTCTTTCTGTAGCAGCTCTTTTCTCGCTTCAATCCATTCATTCCTTGGCAGCACTTTATGGTCCATAACAACACCTCATCATCTCGTGTTTTTCCCACTTATTCTTTCCAATATGGCACCTGGTATGCTTTTGGCCCACCAAGCTTAAATCAACAAAATCCAATCATACAGATTCTCCAAGGAAAAGAAATCGTAATGATCTGGTCTTAAAGAATATTGCACGATAAGGCGCTGTCGAACAATAAATGAACTAAATAGTTTCCATCATGTAAACTTTTTTTTACATGATGCATATATTACTTTACACGATGTAAAAGTGACTATACAGGAGGTTTAAACCATGACCTATCAAGAAAAGAAGTGCATAGTATCGTTGATCAGCACGATTCTCATTTTCGGAACGTATTGCTTGTATATGTATCCTCGATACCCAGAAGGGGGTCTGGAGTCGCCGGAAACCTTTCGTTATTGGGGTTCCTTTGTTATTTTGCTGATTTTGTTGTCAATGATTGCTCATATCGTTATCAGTATTATTTTTAACATTGTATTTAGAATTACTACGAAAGAAAAGGAACCATCATTCGCGGATGAATTGGATAAGTTAATTGACTTGAAGGCGAACCGAAATAGTTATTTTGTATTTATTGTCGGCTTTCTTCTTGCAATGGGTTCGCTCGTTTTTTATCAGCTTTCTCAGGTAATGTTCATGACCCTGATCATTTCAGGATTTATTTCCGATTTGACAGGCTCGGTTACAAAGCTTTATCACTATCGGAGAGGAGTGTAAAAAATGGGTAAACATCTTGTCGGCAATCACATCCGTAAATTACGTTTCAACCATGATGAAATGACTCAGCAGCAGTTGGCTGACAAGGTGGGGGTAACAAGACAAACCATCGTATCTCTCGAAAAGGGAAAATACTCTCCATCTCTAGAATTAGCTTTTCGCATTGCGCATGCCTTTAACTTACCGCTGGAAGAGGTATTCTTTTATGAGGGATGAAAAAAGGAGA
This sequence comes from Bacillus salipaludis, assembly GCF_030938565.1. Classification (GTDB taxonomy): domain Bacteria; phylum Bacillota; class Bacilli; order Bacillales; family Cytobacillaceae; genus Neobacillus; species Neobacillus salipaludis_A. Next base: position 3,072,894 of record NZ_JAVGVR010000001.1, read on the forward strand.
GAGGCTATAATGAAAGCAATGGTTTGCACCAAATATGGATCACCGGATGTTTTTCAACTTCAAGAGGTAGATACGCCACTACCCAAAGATCATGAGGTCCGAATCAAAATTCAAGCGGCTTCAGTCGGGCCAGCGGATTGTACCTTTCGAAAAGGTTCCCCCCTCGTCCAGCTTGTTTACGGTTTAAAAAGACCGAGAAACTCGATATTCGGTGCGGAGTTGTCCGGTGAAATTGATCTGGTTGGCGAAAAAGTAACACGATATAAAGTAGGCGACCAAGTATTGGGGTTAAGTGCAAAGACGTTTGGTGCTCAAGCCGAATACAAATGTTTGCACGAAAACACACCGCTTGCGATTAAATCGTCCGCGATGTCCTTTGAAGAAGCTGTAGCCGTCTGTGATGGTGCACCAACGGCTTTGACGTTCCTCCGTGATAAAGCACAGCTACAGCATGGGCAAACTGTTCTGATTAATGGCGCATCTGGAGCGGTGGGGATTTATGCGGTACAGATTGCTAAATACTTAGGGGCCAAAGTCACAGGAGTATGCAGTACAGCAAATGTAGAGTTGGTAAAGTCACATGGAGCCGACAAGGTTATTGATTATACCCGGGAAGATTTTACGACAAATGGTCAAACCTATGACGTCATTTTTGATGCGGTGGGTAAGCGCTCCTTTGCACAATGTAAAGGCTCGCTCTCGCAAAGAGGCGTTTACCTTTCGACGTCCCTTTCATTTTCCATTCTATTTGACATGTTACGAACTGCGGCGCTTGGAAAAAAGAAAGCTATTTTCGTAACTGCGGGCCTCATGCAGAACCAAGCAAATCTAATCTTCCTTAAAGAGCTTTTTGAGGCTGGAAAGATCAAAGCGGTCATCGATCGACGATATCCATTGGAACAGGTTGCCGAGGCTCACCGCTACGTGGAAAAGGGGCATAAGAAGGGAAATGTCATCATCACTTTGAAGTAGCGCTGACGGGGTTTTTTCAAGCATGGGAAGTGTTGCAATGATTAATCCAATTGCTGAAACAATCATCCCAAGTCATTCTATTTTAAATGCGAAAAACAGTTTTAGGAGTAAAAATAATAGATGAAACTATAAATAGATAAATAAGTAGTTTAAGAGGGAGGAGAACAAGTATGTCTGAACAAGGTTATATCAAATGTGGAAGCAAAGATACAGGGAAAAAAGAAGTCGCGATGACTGGGACAGGATTATCCAAAATGTTTGATGTTCAACATAATCAGTTTATCGTTGTTTAGTGTAAGAATTGCGGTTATTCCGAGTTCTATAATAAGCAATCATCGAAAGCTTCAAATATACTGGATTTATTTTTCGGTTCATAAAAAAATAGAAGAAACTCACTGGAATCCAAACCGGCTGCCATAAAAATGGCAGCCTTTTATTATTCAGTTGTTGGGCTGTTCAGTTGAAATTGTTATGACTTGAATATCAAATAGTCATAGAGATTAGTCGGGATAAAAGATAATTATGTAGAATCTAACCAGTTCATCAGAATTGTTTATATAAATGTGTTCAGTATTTGCTTGAAATTTAATTGACTCATCCGTGTTTAATACAAACTTCTCGCCTTGAACTTTGAGTGTAAGGGTTCCCCTTTGGATAAGTACATATTCCTCACCTATATGTTTTTCAGATAGATGACTAAATCCTGGCTTGAGATCCACAGTAAAAATCTCAAACTTTTTTTCGGGGTTAAATGGGAAGAGAGAATAGACAAGATGATTTCCATCATTATCAATCATTGGAGTAAGTTGATTGATGTTTATTTTTTCAATTTGCGGCTTTTCATTTTCCTTTAAAAAAGCAGAAAAGGATACGTGTAATCCATTTGCGATTTTCCAGAGTGTGGTAACCGTCGGATTTGATTTTCCATTTTCAATTTGACCTAACATGGCTTTACTTACACCAGTTAGTTCCGCTAGACGATCCAAGCTCAATCCCCGTTTTTTTCTTATTTCGGCAAGATTACTTGCTATAACCTCTTGAATAAACTCCATACATAATCTCCTTGACTCTTTATTATATTCATTATAACATACGTATGAACAATATAACAGACGAGAGAGTGGGGGAACGATGATTGAATTAGTAAACGAAGTGAACAGCGAAGAGAATCTCCCTACATTTTCCCAGGGGGTAAAAGATTGTATCCCAACCTTAATTGGGTACATCAGTATTGGAATTGCAATGGGGATTGTTGGAGTTCCTCTAATCTAAGTATCGTAGAAATTACCCTATTAGCTGCATTAGTTTATGCAGGTGCAGCTCAGTTTATAATTTGTGCACTGTTAGTATCAGGAAGTCCGATTTCAGTGATTGTATTTACAACTTTTATTGTGAATTTACGGAATTTTTTATTATGTATGACATTGGCTCCCCACTTTACAAAATATTCTTTAATGAAGAATATCGGGATCGGTGCACTTGTAACAGATGAATCGTTTGGCGTTGCCTTCAATAAAATTGCTAAAAGGGAAAGTGTTAATGCCCGATGGATGAATGGGTTGAATGTAACAGCTTATTTATGCTGGATTGTATCATGTATGCTGGGTGCCATTTTTGGCAAATGGATTTCAAATCCAAAGGTATTTGGATTAGATTTTTCATTAACCGCGATGTTTTTGGCATTACTTGTTTTACAATTACAAACGATACAAAAAAGTAAATTAAGGTTTTATCTATCCTTAATTATTTATGTTGTGGTCGCCATGTTGGTCCTATGTATGTTTGTTCCTTCATATATAGCGATTCTATTATCGACCATAATGGTTGCAACGATTGGAGTGGTAAAAGACAAATGAGTATGGATTTAACCATTTTATTCATCATTTTAGGGTGTGCCATTGTCACCTTCGTTCCGAGAATCATTCCCTTTTTAGTGATAAGAAATGTAAATCTGCCAAAAGTGGTGATTAAGTGGCTTTCGTTTATCCCTATTTGTATTTTTACTGCACTTATCGTTGATAGCTTTATCTTTAAAGACAAATCATCATTACTATCAATTGATTGGAGTGTACTTGCTGCTATTATCCCAACACTTGTGATAGCCTTATGGACAAAGAGTTTGTCTGTTACAGTTTTAGTCGGTATCGTATGTATGGCTACTGTTAGGGCTTTAATTTAACCCGAGCTAAAGAAAAAATAGCGTGGGAAGTTACACGCTATTTTTTACTGAAGCTCCCGATTTTAGGGCTCTTTATTATGGTTTTAACAAAATCGACAGGACTCTGCCTTGCAATATTGCCTCTGTTTTAGAATTCACAAGATGGCTAACCTCTTGGCAAAAATGAGCGAGGAGTTCTTCGCCAATTTTTGAATGGGTGATTTCTCTTCCGCGAAATCGAACACTTACCTTTACATGATACCCTTTTGTTAAAAAAGTGATGGCGCTTTTTACTTTTGTTTGAAAGTCATTTTCATCAATCGTGATGGATAACCGAATTTCTTTTGTTACGATGATTTTCTGATTCTGTTTGTTCTGCTTTTCTTTTTTCTGCAATTCAAATTTGTATTTACCGCTATCTAAAATCTTACAAACGGGTGGATCAGATTCATTGATTTGAACCAGGTCTAATCCCATTTCAATCGCCATGTTAAGCGCTTGAGCGGTGGGTAACACTTGCTGACCGCTATCTGAGACGAGTCTCACTACTTTTGATTGAATCGCTTCGTTCATAATTATTCTTTTTATAGATCAATTCCTCCTATTTAAACTCATTCATTATAATTTATGATAAGAAATAAAAAATGGTAGGGCGCTTTAACTGTTTCTGGCAATTAGTTAAGGTATGCTCTGGCAAGAGGGGACGCTTCGGCGATTTCACTTTTTCAACTTATCGCTCTACTGTCATCTTAATAATTCCGAAACAAAATATTTAGTGTATAATACATCTATAATAATTTTTTAAGGGGACTTTTATGGAGTTAATTACAGGTAAGGTCATTATTATATCTCTATTTTTATTGATAATCACAATGATTGAGACATTAGCTTATTCAACAAGGATTTCAGGCGCAAGGGTAAAATTGATTGCCACTGCGTTATCTTTGTTTAGTACCCTGGTAATTGTTTCAAGGTTTTCTACAATGATACAGCAACCTCTTACTGCAAAACTTATCGCTGAAGCACCTGATCTAAACAAATTACATTACATAGAAGAACAATATAGAATTTTAATCGGAGTAACCTCAATTGGAGTGTTGTGCGGGATACTGCTTTTTCCAACGTTCATAAATATTTTTTCAAGAGCCATCATACAACTTTCAAATCAACGAGGTTCAATCATTACACTGTTTGTGACTCAATTCAATCGAAAAAGCATCAAAAAAATAGTAACGTGTTTTAGACTACCAAGATTTTCATATCTAAAGGGAATTACATTAAAAACCATACCAAAGCGGCTTTTTGTGATTAATGTCATCATTTCTGCTGTATTTACCATCGGAGTACTATCTTCCATTTATGCATCAATGATAGTTCCCAAAGATTATGCACAGGCTGCTTTAATGTCATCGGGGATTATAAACGGTATAGCAACTATCTTATTGACATTGTTTATTGACCCTAAAGCTTCCGTATTAGCTGATAGAGTGATGAAAAAACAAACGAATTATATTTACTTAAAAAGCTACTCTTTGACGATGATTAGTTCAAAATTTTTGGGTACAATTGTGGCTCAACTAATACTTATCCCCGCAGCATATTATGTTGCTTGGTTTGCTAAGTGGATTTAATGAGTTCTTTTTCAACTAACAGGTGCTTGAGTTTAATCTAGAGTCGTAGATACGCTTTTTTACTTACAGAGCAGGTTAGTGAAACAAAGGGGCAGGTTACATCAATAAGAATTAGAGCTTTTTGTTTTATTCAAAGTAGGAAGTAAATTAAATTACTGCAACATTTGAACCATATTGGGTAGTAAAGAGAGAAAGTGTGTAGTAAGTCAAACAGCAAAAAAGAAGCGTGGTATTTACGCTTCTTTTAAAAGAGAGATGAACTCTATGGCTTCGGATTAGGCATTTTTTTCTTTAAAAGATTAGTATCCTTTCATAAAAGAAGTACCAACAATGATTAATAGAATGAATAGAACAACAATTAATACAAAACTTGATCCACCGTAACCGTACATTATGAATCACCACCTTTATTTAGAGGTACTACATTATACGGATTGTCGATTTATGTCGAAATGGACAAGCGTGGAATTATTTAAAATTGGATGCTGCATATTTCGAGGATAATACGCACTTGAAAAGTAGGTACCTTTATGGGGAATACTCCAAATTATTTATGAAATATTACTTGAAAGAAAAACAAATGCACTCGAATTTAAGAATGGATACAAAGGGTTCCACACACTATTTTTAGTGTACCTCTTGAAATTATTGCCTAGAGGTCCTCTAGAATTGATAAAACGTAATGGTAAACAGGTGCCCCGCCTTTCTTTTATTCAGGGAAAGTTTATGAAAAAATGTACTTAAACAATTGGGTGGTTTTGTTCAGGATGATGATCGCTGAGGCGGTTATTTTTTTACTTGTTGAACGAACAGGAAGGTTAGTGTAAGAAGCGTCTTCTAAAAATAAAATGCCCAACCTAAAATAAAATGTACCCTATAGAGTAGACACTTAAAAAAAGTGCTTTCTATAGGGTACTTTTTTTATATAATTTAATAACACAACTAGAGACATACTGGAGACGGAGAAATCATGAGTAAAAAGACTTTTACAGAGAAAGAAATCATAATTTTATCTAAAAACCCCTATGTTAAATCTGTTAGTTCAAAAGGAATCACTTATTCTCATGAGTTTAAACAACATTTTGTTTCAGAATTTAGTAAGGGGAAGTTCTCAAGACAGATCTTTGAAGAAGCGGGTTATGATGTTGAAATCATAGGAATGCAAAGAATTAAATCTGCTTCCGAACGTTGGAGAGCTGCTTATAAAACTGAAGGCGTATTTGGGCTAAAAGACACCAGAAAAGATAGTTCTGGAAGGCCACGATTAAAAGAACTAACCATTGAGGAGAAATATGCAAGGCTAGAAGCTCAGATGAATCTTGTAAAAGCAGAGAATGAACTCTTAAAAAAGATTCGTATGTTCGAAAGGGGGCTGAAAAGGTAAAGCTTCCCGTTAGTCAGAAGTACATTCTTATTCGTGAAGTTATTGAAAAATATAACTTGAGACACATGGTGAAATTCCTCTGTGAGGCTGCCGATGTGTCAAGAAGCGGTTACTACAATTACTTCTCAGCTAAGTCAGAAGAAAAACGGAAATACCAAGAAGCGAAAGATGAAGAGGCAAAAGCCATGATCTTAAAGGCTTTTCACTTTAAAAGTCGTAAGAAAGGGGCACGTCAAATCAAAATGACATTGGCGGGTCAATTTCAGTGTGTCTTCAATTTGAAAAAAATTCGTAGAATCATGAAAAAATATAATATCGTTTTCCCAATTAGGAAAGCAAATCCTTACCGGAGAATGATGAAAGCTACTCAGGAACATCGAGTCGCTCCGAACTTACTAAATCGTCAATTCAAGCAGGAGACGCCTGGCAAAGTACTTCTTACAGACATCACTTACCTGAACTATCACGGTGGACAGAGAGCCTATTTGTCCGTCATTAAGGATGGGTCTACAGGTGAAGTTTTGGCACATTATATGTCAAGCCGTATCACCATGGAATTGGCTACCAACACTTTGACCAGGCTGAAGAAGAACAGAAACTTTAAGCAGGCTAAAGATGCCCTCATCCATTCCGATCAAGGTACTCATTACACACATCCTGATTTTCAAAAACTTGTTCGAAACCTAGGATTACGCCAATCCATGTCTAGAAGAGGGAACTGTTGGGATAACGCTCCTATCGAATCATTTTTTGGTCATCTTAAAGATGAAGTTGATATAAATACATGTAAAACAATTGAGGAGCTTCAACGGGAAATTGACCAATATATCCGTTATTATAACCAAACTAGATATCAATGGAACCTAAAAAAGATGACTCCTGTACAATACAGAAATCATCTTCTTCAAGTTGCCTAAGCCTTTTTTTAAATGTCCTTTACAAAGGGTACATTTTAAAATTGGAGGGCATTTTTTGTTATTTTTGTTTTGCAATTTCTGCTCTATTAGGTGCAAGTGGAGGTTGTTCTAACCATTTATTTTTCACCATAACATTAAACCAGTTTTTTGTAACCATAAGATTTTGTAAAATAGTGGCCTCATAAGTGGCAACGAGGTCTGTTCGCATTGCTGCTGCCAGACCTGTCCCATGATAGGTTTGTGCTGTTTGAAACAAAAATCCCATGTGATACATTAACAACTTATCAGAAAATGGAGAGTCAGTTGAAATTGTGACTTCAGTTTCCAATGATTTTGGAACTGGTAAGTTATCAGCTTGGAGTATTTTTGTTAATGCTTTTATTTGTCCATCAGCAGTTTTCTCAGATTCAGTTAAAAATTTTCTAACTTCTTTGGATTCCGCCACCTGGCTGAATGCAATAGAAAGGGTTTTAGCAATAATACTTTTTTTCAGGTTAAAAGAAATAGTAATGATTTCTGTAGCAGCAAGAGTCCTACCCCTACCAAAAAGACCGTCTTTGAAATCATTGCTTGTAATATATTGAGGGTGTTCATTTGCATAAAATAATGGGTCTCTCTGAAAAAGTCCTTTATCAAGCAATAACTCAATCGTTTGGTGGTACATCTTTTTCGCATCGTTATCACATGAGTCGTAAAAATCCCTTAGGTCTTTTCTAACAGAAATGCCTAATGCTGTGATATGTCCTAGTAATCCATGTAAAGTCATTACATGTAAATATTGAAGGCAGAATGCATCTGTAAACAATCTCTGTTTGCCTAAATACAAGTCCGAGTCGTTAAATCCAATTGGTACAGGAAACCCCTCATTCTCAAAAAAAGTGATAATTTGCCTCTTTTGTTTTTCGAATGTCTTGAGAGCATCATTAAAAATGGCTTTTATTGCTTCATCTTCAATAATTGAGTACATATATTTATTTACTACATCTACCGCTGTTCCGTTTACATACTCGCCCCATAAAGAACCAATTTCAGAAGATGTCAATTTTAATTTTTCCGTATCCATAATTTCACCTCCTAAGTATTATTTCCCGTTTTAAGAAGTGGTATAAATTTTTTTGGTTTTAATGTGAGCTGAGAGTTTTCTGTATTGCTTTTATAGGCCTATGGAGAAATTAGATTGTGAAGAATTGTACTTAAAGTAACAGTTGCTTTTGTTCCATAGGCTTTGCAATAATCTTGAACAATCGGGCCAGATTGTTGAAGAAAGGTTTATTCTTAGAATAATTAGCCTTTGAGAGAGGTGATGGTTAGCTGAGCATGATACAATGAATTTGAAAGTCTCGCCAAAAAATTGGTGAATTGCTAATTTAAGGAGGAAATGGAATGTTTACATCAGTAAATGATTTCTTAAACGAATGGAAGCAAGAAGCAGCTGTTACCCAAAAAGTGCTGGATGTGCTTACGGATGAATCTTTGCATCAGGAGGTTTCTCCAGGGTTATACAGCATTGGAAGCTTGGCTTGGCACATTAGTGGAGCAGCTTACTACTTTCCTTCACAGGTTGGAATAAAATTTGAGATTCCTGATCTTCAAAAAGAGGCACCGACATCAGCTGCTGAAATCAGCGAGACCTACAAGATAGTAAGTCAGAGGTTAACACAAGCATTTTCTGAACAGGTTTCAGATGAAAAAATGAACAAAATGGTGAATTTATTTGGAATGGACATGCCAGTACAAGCTGTTTTCCGTCTGCTAATTCAACATCAGGCTCATCATCGTGGACAATTGACTGTCCTTATGAGACAAGCCAACTTAAAAGTTCCTGGCATATATGGTCCTAGCAAAGAAGAATGGGAAGCAATGAATGCTCAAAAGAGCTGATATTGTTGATTTAAAAAAGGCCGGCGCCTGCCGGTTTATTGTACAAAAATTTCTCCAGGAGGTAATAAAAAATGGCATTTACATCCAAAAATATCTTTATCAATTTATCAGTAAAAGACGTGAATAAGTCCACCAATTTTTTCAAGGAGCTTGGTTTTGAGTTCAACCCACAATTCTCCGATGAGACCACATCTTGTATGATCATCAGTGACAACATCTTTGCAATGATTATGATTGAAGAACGTTTCAAGGGATTTAGTAAGAAGGAAATTGTGAACACTACCACTTCTGCCGAAGCAATTCTCAGCTTTTCAGCTGAAAGTCGGGATCAAGTGGATGAGATCGTAAATAAGGCATTGTCATCTGGTGGTAGATCTTTTAGTGAGCCTCAAGATCATGGATTTATGTATATATGGGGGTTTCAGGATTTAGACGGTCATTTATGGGAAGTTGCTTATATGGATGAAAGTGCAATGAATCAAGAATAAACTTTAAGGTTTAAAGTCGAAGCAAGCTTAATATATAAAGGAAAGGGATGATGCCTTAAATGGTATCATCTTTTTATATCTAAGGTAGCAGTTTAGTACAATAAGATATACATAAAAAACCTAGCTTTTTAGGCTAGGTTTTATCGCTATGCACAGTCTTCGACACAACACAAGAATCATAACAATTTTAAAAATCTATTCCTCCAGTCCTCTGCAAGGGCATCAACTGTCAATATTTTTTCAATGGATGCTTTATCTTGTTTTTGGTGAAATAGAATTTGTGTAGCAAAAGATACGGATATTTCTTTTGAGTGTTTTTCCAAAAGAGTTATTTCCGAATCGAACATAATCGTTCCTTCTTCCAATACCCGAAAAAAATAACCAGTTAGAGTTGTCTCAATCACTTTCTTTAAAAATTGTTTTTCCTCGTTATAATTGGAAATCGTTACACAAGGTACCCTCCCTTGTGTTATTTGAAGAATAGCATCCCCTATTTTATATATGTCACCAATACAAACCTGTTCTTCTGTCATCCCTGCTGCAGTAATATTTTCCCCAAAAGCAGGAAGCATAAGCTTTTTTTGAAATACCTCTTCCCAATAAGAGTAATGCTCGAATGGATACAAACATACTACACGGTCTGGTCCCCCGTGAAATTGGTGATTTGCAACATCATCACCAACAATGCCGGGTTTCCCCACCTTAAAGGCTTGTACAGCTGATTTTCCAATTCCAGAAAATTCTTTTTTATTATTCCAATTATATGCCTTCGGCTTTCCAACAGCTAAATTAATAATTTTTCGATTCAATTTGAATTTACCTCACTTCTACAGAACCCCAAAATCAAAATGCTAATATAAATTGTATTATACTAGTGTCACTTGAAAAAGGCACAGTTTTAAAAAAACAATAGGGGCAGAAGGGGTGGGATACAAAGAAGGTGGAAATTGCAAGCCTGCCACTATCAACAGACAACCTAGGGCGACGGTCAGGGAGTCGACCAATTCGAACTTGGAAAAGGTTAACATACTTTTAGAATATGTGAAGGGATGTTCTTAAACTTCTTAAAAAAACTTTAAATTTTGTAATATTAAAAACCAGCCTAATTATCAGACTGGTTTCGCTAAATTTAAGCTGTTTGCTTTTTATTTTTTCTATCTTGCTCGTTCTTCCTTTTTCTATCTTTTGACTTATTTGCTTTAGACTTTCTAAACATTAGAATTAATCCTGCATTGAACATGAGGGTCCAAACAAGTGCGAATTGATTGCCACTAAAATAGATTCCTACTATCGGAATCAATAGAAATACGATGCCTCTCGGAAAAGAGTATGTTCTAGGATTTAGCGCCATCAAAACGGAAACAGCAACAATCAACGAAGTAATCTTGTTATTCCCCAAAAAGGAATTTTGAGTATAATTTACATAGCCGTAATACGCGAATGATCCTATAACGGCTATTAAGGATAGATAAAATCTTATAAAGGCACGTTTATAAAAAAGAATCCAAATAGCAGCAAAATTAACGACTGCACATATTCCAATCACCATTAAAGTTGCGGTAAAAGGGCTGGCAGGACCTTTCATGTAGTTTAGTAGGAAATGGAAGTTATACCAAACAGCTGCTACTACAAAAATCTTAAAGACTAGCTTTACCCAGGACATCTCCAATTTCGTTTTCGATTTCGTTTTCTTTATCTTTTTTGACGATCTGGAATTAGAGGGGGTGGCACCTTCCGTCTTTTCCTCTACATCTTCTTGGTTCTTTTTCCTGTCCTTAAACGATTGTCTTGATTCTCTAGTAGGTTCCCTTCTCGCTTCCTGTCTAGTAGGGTACTCACTAACTCTATATTCTTCGTCATTCATTTTTTCTTCATCTTCATGTTGTTCTTCTGAATCTGAATGATATTCCAATGGATCTTCACCTCAAGGATTTTTTAATCATTATAGCTATTTCTATATTAGTAGGGTAACTAGGTCTTGTCCAATTTTTTTACCTATTCCATAAAAAATAGCTTCATTTTAACCATCGATATGACATAATATTGAACAAATAAGGGGCGGAAGGATCCGTCCCTTTGATTATGTAATTTAATTTGGACTATCACCAAAGAGATTTTATGAGGTTAGGAGAATGAGAAATGAATCGACCATCCATTACGTTGGGAAATGCCAGGTCAATTGATGAAGTCATTTGGCAATTGGACCAAATTATTGCAATGAGTATCGAAAATAAAAACAAAATCGGCTATTTTGCTTCTTTGTACCGAATGGTAACTGTTCGAGTGAAAACAGGTATTCTGAATAACGAATTTGAAGACGGAGTCAGAATGGAGCGTTTGGATGTATGTTTTGCCAATTACTATCTGAATGCGCTGAATGACTATTTAAACGGAAAACCGACCAACCTCAGCTGGCAAGTCGCCTTTCGTTGCACACGAAAACGAAGACCGATTGTTCTTCAGCATTTACTGCTCGGCATGAATGTCCATATCAATCTCGATTTAGGGGTAGCTGCTGCCATGACCGGTAAAAATGCTGATATTTCATCGCTAAAAGATGATTTCATGAAAATAAACAGTATATTGGCTTCGCTCGTCGATGAGGTTAGAAGTGACCTGGATCAGATTTCGCCATGGATTGGATTTTTGGACCGGATTGATCCGAATGCTTCGAAAGCCATCATCAATTTCAGTATGGAGAAAGCACGTAATTATGCTTGGGACTTTGCACAGAAACTGGCTGCTGCAAAAGAATCGGATTGGGAGCAGCTCATAATCAATCGGAATCATGAGATTGAAGCAATTGGTAAAAAGGTTGCATATCCTGAGATTTGGATGTTAAAAGCCGGGCTGTGGCTGATTCGCCTTCGAGAATCCAATAATATTGGGCGAAACCTGGATCTCTTGAACCATCATAAATTTGAATCAAAAGCAGAGGGCGGTATTCAATTGTTATAAAAAAAGGGGGACATTTTTACGTTTTGGAGAATTCTTAATGCCTCTTTTTCATTAACATAAAAATTTCAAAAAGATATTTTGTGTTTTTTTGTCTAATTATGTAGGTCACATTATAGATTATAGGTACGTTCTTATTAGAATAAATGTGAAAGCGCTTAAGGGCAATTTATAAATAAGAGGTGTAAACATAAAAACGGTAGTGACGGTTTACAGTAATCAAGTGTACTTTGCGGATCACAAGGACGTGAAACACCCAAATTCATAATTTATAGGTCAGTTTGCTAATATGAAGGACTCTGTCCTAAGGAATTTTTTGGTAAAAGTGGAATAGTTATAGTTTATCGGAGATGTTTTTTATATTATCACATTCTATTCGAATGAAAACACTCCAATGTTTTAGGGTTAATATTTTAATGACCTTGCTAGGCTTCAGCAACTGCTTAGAGTCCTTAAATAATAATGAAGATTTATAGAAAGGAAAGAGGGATAATGCTTCTTAAGAATGCACTGGAATTAAGCAAGGGTATAAATGAAGACCGGCGGATTATGTATGATGCAGTACAGAATAAGGGGATCTATGATCCGGAAGTAAGAAAAATCAGCCAACAATTGAATAAGAAAATTATTGCGCTGCAAAAGATGATGAATGAAATGGATCCCTTACCAGGAGAATCATCCCATTAACAAGTTGCAAAACGTGTTTAGGTTGGGGGAGTCTATGTTAAACGGAATAGCTGATCCTCTTGTCGGGATCAGCTATTCGCCATTTGGAAGAGTGCAAACGCAAGTAAGAGGGTGGCAAACTCAGATGGCGAACAGTTCATATTCTATTTTTCTAAAAAAAGATGCTCAGACCAGGTCTGAACATCTTTTTTATACATCTAATTTGCTATTTTTGAAGTTGAATCCTCTTCGGAATACTCCCAGCATTCAACGTTTTCAATACCTTCAATGCTATCTTTATAAAAAACAGGATCTTTGCCGGCTTTTTTCTGTTTCACGTAATCTTGTAAGGCAGCAAATGCCACTTTTGATAATAAAAGAATGGCGATTAAGTTCACAATAACCATGAAGCCCATAAATAAATCCGCCATATCCCATACAACCTGGATCTTTGCCACCGAACCGAATATTATCATGGCTAACACGCTTGCTCTGTATATTATCAGCCATACTTTGTTTGTGTTTAAGAATCGAATATTTGTTTCCCCGTAATAGTAGTTACCAATTAATGCACCGAATCCAAATAAGAAAATAAAGATTGCAAGACAGCCGGATGCCCAAGAACCGACATGTTCACTTAATGCCGCTTGTGTAAGGGCAATTCCCTCTAACCCTGGTTTTTTCCAAGCATCAGAAAGTAAAATAATAAAGGCAGTGCTTGTACAAACGATCAGTGTATCCGTTAATACGCCAAATGCTTGGATCAGTCCTTGTTTCACCGGGTGACTGGTTGTGGCTGTTGCGGCAACGTTTGGTGCACTCCCCATACCAGCTTCATTCGAGAATAAACCGCGTTTAACTCCATTCATCAGCGCAGCACCGATGGAACCGCCTGCGATTTGTTGAAGGCCAAACGCATTTTTTACAATAAGAGAAAGAACTTCTGGCATTTTTGTGATGTTGGTAATAACCACAAATAAGGCGCAACCAATGTATAATACGGCTAGAACCATAACTTTGTATTCAGCCATTTTTGCAATCCGCTTCACACCGCCAAAGATGATCGCAGCGAAAGCGATGGCCATGATAATCCCTAAAGTTAAACGATTTGCGCCAAAGGAGTTCTCAAAAGCAATGGAAACCGTATTGGATTGTACAGAATTGAAAACGAGACCGAAAGAAAGAGTAATTAAAATGGAGAAAAATACGCCCATCCAACGTTTGTTTAATCCTTTTTCCATATAGTAGGAAGGACCGCCGCGGAAACCATTTTTATCTTTTACTTTATATACTTGCGCTAACGTACTTTCAATAAAGCTGGATGCTGAGCTAATAATCGAAATAATCCACATCCAGAATACCGCTCCAGGACCGCCTAAAGCAATTGCAATCGCAATTCCGGTGATATTGCCTGTCCCGACGCGGGCGGCCATGCCTATACAGAAGGCTTGGAATGGAGAAACGTGATCTTTAGAACTCGTTCTTCCTTCCATTAAAACGCGAACCATTTCCTTTAACATTCGAAACTGTACAAATTTCGATTTGAATGTAAAATAAAGACCGGAGAAAACAAGCATAATAATGAGTAATTTTGACCAAAGGAAATCGTTTGTTACACCAACCAGATTTTGCAGTAATTCTTGCATTCCATCACCTCATATTAAAATTTTAGTAGCTTTATATAAACTCTTTTAGATAAAAGAGTTTCCCCTATTTTGAAAAAAGCGCTTTCATTCCATCTGGATGAGAATTTTGTCTTTACTATAAATTCTGTTTTTAATATAAATTGCGGACTACAAAAATAAACAAAAATCTACAAAAAGACTAAAAAAAAAATTCAGGTTTTTGAATTTTTTTAAAATACACTATTCTAGTGCAATATGATCTCTATCTCAATAACACGGGAAATCTGGCGTCTTATCCCGTTGAATTGCAATATACTAGCATCTTCTAATTTAAAAGGTTCTTATTTAGATCAAGAATTAGATTATATTCTTATGATTATAGGTTCTCGTAATAATATTATGTTAACCATAAATTAAACTCAATTCGACTAGTTGTTAAAGTAAATTGGTAAAAAGAGTAGAAGTGGATATGGCTGTTTCTGGATTTATATTCGAAAAACCGATAGAAACAACAGAATAGGACTAAGGAGTTATTTTAATCTTCTGAATAATAAATTACAATATTGGTATATTTTAGAAAAGGTGGCGATGTGAATGAAAGCGCTTAGATCGATTTTATTTTGGGGGCTAATAGCAGCTCTCGGTGCGGCAGGTTTTGCTGTAATGGCCTTAAACAGCGGCGAAAGCATTAATGCCGTATGGCTTTTAACAGCTGCAGTATGTGTCTATGCCATTTCTTATCGATTCTATAGCAGGTTTATTGCTCATAAGGTGTTCCAGCTTGATGACAGACGCAAAACACCTTCAGAAATCCATAACGACGGAAAAGATTATGTACCAACAAACAAATGGGTTCTCTTCGGCCACCACTTTGCAGCCATTGCCGGTGCAGGACCATTAGTCGGGCCCATTCTTGCAGCCCAAATGGGATATTTGCCTGGAACCATCTGGATTGTCGTTGGGGTGGTGCTGGCTGGTGCGGTTCAAGACTTTATCATTCTATTTGGCTCAATGCGGCGAAATGGAAAGTCACTCGGTGAAATGATTAAAGATGAAATGGGCCGCGTCACTGGTTTGATCTCGATGATTGGTATTTTAGGAATTATGATTATTCTATTAGCCGTATTGGCCCTGGTGGTCGTGAAAGCATTGACGGGCAGTCCATGGGGGATGTTTACCATTGCAGCCACGATACCAATTGCAATTTTTATGGGAATTTACATGCGTTATATTCGTCCAGGCCGGGTTGGTGAAGCATCCATAATCGGAATTGTATTATTACTTTTCTCCCTCTATTACGGTCAAACAGTAGCTGAAACTCCTGAATTAGCTAAGCTGTTCACCTTTAAAGGGGAAACCATCGCCATCATGATGATCATCTATGGATTTATTGCTTCAGTTTTACCTGTATGGCTTCTATTAGCACCTCGTGATTATTTAAGTACGTTTTTAAAGGTGGGAACGATTCTTGCATTAGCCCTAGGAATCATTATTGTTGCACCGAATCTGGAAATGCCTGGCCTGACGAAATTTATTGATGGGACGGGTCCGGTATTTGCCGGGAATCTCTTTCCATTCTTATTTATTACCATTGCCTGTGGGTCCGTTTCTGGGTTCCATGCCCTGGTCTCCTCGGGTACAACCCCTAAAATGATTGAGCGTGAATCACATGCACGACCAATTGGATATGGGGCGATGCTGACAGAATCATTTGTGGCCATTATGGCAATGATCGCGGCATGCGTATTGACTCCAGGGGTTTATTTTGCGATTAACAGTCCACCTGCCCTGATCGGAACGGATGTTGTCCAAGCAGCAAATACTGTTTCTAGTTGGGGATTTACCATCACTCCAGATATTCTGCAAACACTTGCCAAGGATGTGGGGGAGCAAACGATTCTTTCTAGAACCGGTGGTGCACCAACCCTTGCGATTGGGATGGCGGTGATTTTTTCAAAAATTATTGGCGGTAAGGCGTTAATGGCTTTTTGGTACCATTTTGCCATCCTGTTCGAAGCCTTGTTCATTTTAACGACCGTTGATGCTGGGACCCGAGTAGGGCGTTTTATGATTCAAGACTTACTTGGAACGGTTTATAAGCCTTTTGCAAAAACGGAATCTTTCTTTCCCAATATTATTGCAACAGCCTTGTGCGTTGCTTGCTGGGGGTATTTCTTATATCAAGGCGTAATTGATCCGTTAGGCGGTATCAATACGTTATGGCCGCTTTTTGGAATCGCCAACCAAATGTTGGCCGGAATTGCCTTGCTGCTCGGTACAACGATTCTTTACAAAATGGGCAAAAAAGCATATGTATGGGTCACACTGTTGCCAACAACGTGGCTGCTAATTGTCACATTAACGGCAGGCTGGCAAAAATTATTTCATGAAAATCCGAAAATCGGCTTCCTCGCTCATGCGGATATTTTTAGTGAAGCAAATGCTACGGGAAAAATCCTTGCTCCTGCAACGACGGCAGCACAAATGAAGCAAGTGATTATCAACGATTATGTGGATGCAACGCTTACAGCCATTTTCATGATTGTAGTCATTGTCGTGTTAATTTCTGCACTCCAAATTTGGTTTAAAGTCCTAACCAATCAAAAGTTACCGTTGAACGAATCACCCTATGTTGGACGGGATACAGGAGGCGATTTTCAACATTATGCTTAACAAAATAAGAGAATTCAACGCCTACAGGAAGCAATTCATCAGTTTGCTGGTCGGAGTCCCAAGCTATGAAACCTATGTCGAACATATGGAATTGCACCATCCGGACATGCCGGTTAAATCGCGAAAAGAGTTCTTCTGTGAAGCACAGGAGGCACGGTATAACGCGAAGGGCGGGAAGGTTTCAAGGTGCTGTTAAGCTTTTGTCTAACATGAGCACTGTTCGCCATTGATCGGTTGGCTTATGAAGACCATTTTCCAAGGGATCTCCCAGAGTTTTGTGCTTCTTGGAAGTTATGAAGACCATTTTTTAAGGGAATCCCAGAGATTTGTCCTTCATTGAGGTTATGAATACCATTTTCAAAGGGGTATCCTTGGGTTTCGTGCTTCATTGAGGTTATGAAGACCATTTTCAAAGGGGTATCCTTGGGTTTTGTGCTTCATTGAGGTTATGAAGACCATTTTTAAAGGGTGCTCCCAGAGTTTTGTGCTTCATTGAGGTTATGAAGACCATTTTCAAAGGGGTATCCCTAAAATTTGTCCTTCATCGAGGTTATGAAGACCATTTGCAAAGGGGTATCCTTAAAATTTGTGCTTCATTGAGCTGATGAAGACCATTTTCAAAGGGTATCCCTTAAATTTCTCCTTCATTGAGCTGATGAATACAATTTTCAAAGGGGAATCCTTAAAATTTGTGCTTCATTGAGCTGATGAAGACCATTTGCAAAAGGGTATCCCTAAAATTTATCCTTCATCGAAGTTATGAAGACCATTTTCAAAGGGAAATCCTTGATTTTTGTCCTTCATTGAGGTTATGAATACCATTTTCTAGGGGCATCCCAGAGAGTTGTCCTTCATCGAAGTTATGAAGACCATTTTCAAAGGGGTATCCCTAAAATTTATCCTTCATCGAAGTTATGAAGACTATTTTCAAAGGGGAATCCTTGATTTTTGTCCTTCATTGAGGTTATGAATACCATTTTCTAGGGGCATCCCAGAGAGTTGTCCTTCATCGAAGTTATGAAGACCATTTTCAAAGGGGTATCCCTAAAATTTGTCCTTCATCGAAGTTATGAAGACTATTTTCAAAGGGGAATCCTTGATTTTTGTCCTTCATTGAGGTTATGAATACCATTTTCTAGGGGCATCCCAGAGAGTTGTCCTTCATCGAAGTTATGAATACCATTTTCAAAGGGGTATCCCTAAAATTTGTCCTTCATTGGGTATGTAGACTATTTTCCAAGGGGAATCCTTGATTTTTGTCCTTCATCGAAGTTATGAAGACCATTTTCAAAGGGGAATCCTTAAGATTTGTCCTTCATTGAGGTTATGAAGGACATTTTCTAGGTGAATCCCAGAGATTTGTCCTTCATCGACGTTATGAAGACCATTTGCAAAGGGGAATCCTTAAAATTTGTCCTTCATTGAGGTTATGAAGACCATTTTCAAAGGGGTATCCCTAAAATTTGTCCTTCATTGAGCTGCCGAAGAACATTTTTAAAAGGATATCCCTTAGTTTTGTGCTTCATCGAGCCGGTGAAGACCATCTTCAAAGGGGAATCCCTACCTTTTGTCCTTGATCGGAACGGTTGGATTATAAGAGGGTATATTGAATTTCCAAAAACACATGCACATATTCTAACAACCGCCCATATAGTAACTTCTGTGGGTAAAATGTTAGGAAGGAAGAGTGAACAATGAATAAAACTCAATTAATAATACCAGCGAAAAACATGTGTAAAGATGGGAAAAATGGTTATAAGGTAATAGAATTCAATGTATCGGATCCAAGCGAAAATTTATTTGCAGTAGTTACTCCAGTAAAAAAGCAATAAAAATAATCCCAAACTTGTAAAACTATCTTTTTAGTATTGATACATAGAAAGATGGTTTTCTTTATTTTTGAAACATTCTATATGGTCCCTAAGTTACATACCTATGTACTATTCTTCATTATTCAATCAATGTCTCAGTAATGTTGTTAAATTAAATGAAGGGGGAAGTGGGATCATGTTTTATAGAAAAACAAAGGAGATTGATAGTCAATTCGAAGCGATTACAACTTTAGATGAAGTCCAGATTGGCGGACTTAAACAGACTATCCTCATTAGAGGAGAAAACACAAATAACCCGTTAATGCTGTTTTTACATGGCGGACCTGGAACCGCCCAAATCGGCTTGGCTCCTAAATTTCAAAGGGATTTAGAAAAACACTTTACAGTAGTGAATTGGGACCAACGGGGCGCAGGGTTATCCTACTCCAAGGAGTTAAAAAAAGAAGACCTGACGATTGAAAATATGGTAAATGATTCAGTTGAATTAATTCAATACCTGTTAAAACGCTTTAACCAGCCAAAGCTGTTTTTAATAGGACATTCATGGGGATCGGTGCTAGGGGTTTTAGTGTCCCAAAAAGCACCAGAATTCATCTATGGATACATAGGGATCGGTCAGGTAGTGAATATGAAGGAAGGCGAAAAAATTTCCTATGAATATACACTCAATAAAGCGAAAGAATCCAATCATAAGAAGGCACTAAAAAAATTAGCGGAGATCGAATATAATCCATTAGATATGAAATACCTAGGAGTTCAAAGAAAGTGGCTGGCCAAACTTGGAGGATCCTTCATCGGCGTAACCATGTATAATCTTGTCTATTCAAATATTCTATTTGCACCAGAATATACCATGAAAGATTGGTTCGTTTTTATCAAAGGGGGCAAGTTTTCTTTGGATTCTTTATGGGAACAGTTAATGGATATTAATTTCATCGAGACGGCTCCAAAGCTTGAGGTTCCCGTTTATCTTTTCGCAGGCAGACATGATTACCAAGTCCCATCTATCGTAGCAGAACAATATTTCCACACATTGGAATGTCCACATAAAGAATGGATCTGGTTTGAAAATTCAGGGCATCTTTTAAACTACGAAGAAGTGGAAAAATTCAATGCGGAATGCCTAAAGATTAAAGAGACAACGTTAACACCAGTCCGTTAAATCAAAGCAGGAAGCATAGCACACAAAAAAGAAAGCAAACTAAAAGGGTGGATGCTCGAATGAGGAAATAGGTGTAGGCATCCTTGATAAGATAACAAACTCAATTGGAGGATGGGTAAAAATGTCTACAAAAAAGAACAAGGAATTTAGAAATAATCATGCTATGCCTAAGACAGATGTAGAATTTGCAAACAATGGACTGGAAAAAGTAGCCTTAAAATCCCAAGAAAGACAAGGAAAAAATAAGTGAACCGAGGGGACAGTATACCTGTCCCTCAAATAAACAGGCTAAAGGAGATCGTCAACAGGCGGTCTTTTTTGTGTGATAAGAAGGCCAAACATTGTTGATGAGATGATTTTCAGATGTGCAACCATTCAAGAAAATGGTTACTAGGTTTTTTTGTGAATGGTTTTATAAAAGAATCTTGAAATAAATGTCATTAGGAAGTATCGAGAACAAGTGACGAAAAATTGTTTGATATTCACTTTCAAGATATCCATTTTTACCAAAATGAGATCCAAAATAATATGGATAAGAGGTAATAGGATCCTATAAAACAACCCTGCCTTTGAAGAAGTAATGGTAGCGATTAGAGAGAGTATCAAACTGTATAACGGGATTATTTTAAAATGTTCAGTCCACGTATGAAAATATCCACGCCCAAATCGAATAAGACGTTTCATTGCAGAAATGTACATTAGAGTAATCCAAACTACTTCAATAGCCAAGTAATGAGCAATGTTCATTGCCCATCTTTTTTTGTTGATAGTGCCTTATAAAACCCATCACTAATATAAAAATAAACATTTAATAAAACAAGAGTGTAGATAGGCTTCCACCAATTTATTTTATATATATTTAATCGGATAAATAATTTCTCAATACTATAATAAAAAATGCTGAAATTGATTTTCCATTTCCAGTTTTTGTTGAGTAGAGTTAGAAAAGTAGCTGTAATGGGTACATAAAACGCTTGTGAGAAGATCCCTCCTAAGATTGTATCAAAAACACGCTTTTTCATAATTGACGGTTTGTATCTATAACCATGAAATAAGTTGAGGGTCGGATACTCAAATAAATAAGCAAAACCAATATTGGATAATAGTAAAATCCACACATCCTTATGGTTTTTACGCTTTAGCAATATCAAAAACATAACTACGTGAATAATTGCTAAAATCAAAAATGGAGTTGAGTTCTTATTGAAAAGTTTTTTCTTTTTTCTCATTCTTCACACCGTTTTGGTTTTTGACATATAGATTTATTATTGTTCATTTGAAGGGAAATATTTATTGGGAGCATCTACCGTTAGCAAATTATTAAAAGGAGTGTTGGAATAGTGAAGCAAAGCAAAAAATTTATCTTAGGCTTTTTGTTAGCTGTTTCATTTGTTGGAATTTCAGCATGCAGTATTTCATCTGGTGGCGATAACTCAAATAACTATAATACACAGTCATCCACTACAGATGATCCAACAGAGAATAAAGAAGGAACATCAAACAAAGGCACAAGTTCAAGTACCAATAAGTCCGATAAGGCTGTAAACCGTCCAACAGGTGCTTGGGTGGATTCTTTTGAGAAAGAATTATATGATGGTTATCACGTTACGCCAAGTCGCTACAAGAATATTGGCAACGGCTATTGGGAAGTTTGGGTTAAAGAAGTTGATACTGGAGATAATCCATATGTAACGGTCAATCAAAATACAGGTGATTTTCATGGATAATAAACTTAAAAATGAGCTTGAAGATATCCAAGCTCATTTTTTGAGTATTCAATTTTGAATTTGTATGTACCAGTTCCTAATGTCATAGATTGTATAAACAAAAAAAGAGAGCGATTTAGATCCTGCTCCGTGGTATCAGCCCCATCCTTCGCTAACACCGGCGATAACCCCACTTGTTATCCAACCATCTTTATTATAATTGTAAACGCTTACAAATGACAAGGATTTTGCTCTTGTTAGATAAAGATTTACAGCATTGAAGAAAAAGACCGAGCGATCCTAAGCTTTTTCTTTAAAACTAACATATTTATACAGACTTATTAAGCTGTGCTTATTGAATTAACTGGCAGGTTAATAAGAGGTTAAAGGAAAACTAATACATTTTGGAGAATTACCTACATAGATAAATGACTAGAGGTGCGAAATAGTGAGAAAAAATGTATTTTTATTTGGGTCAATTTTCCTTATAGCATTTTTTGTTTTTAATATTTATCAATTGAATCGCCCAAAGATTGGTCCAATTGGAAATGGTGAAATATCTACAATATCTTGGAGTTTAACCTTTTTCCCACTAATATTGGCATTTATATTTTTATTGTTGTTTATCGCTTTGAGCGTCCGTAATAGAAAAAAATAAAGAGGCTAATTTTGTAGAAGAAAATTCAACATCACCAACTTACCAAATAAATCTAATACATTTACTATTAGCTTTGTAAAATATTACACTTAAACTAACGGAGTGAAGAGTTTAAGAGTAGGTTGCTGTGGCATTCCTTTTCTTGTTCTGCTAACGGGGAGATAGTTGAAGAAAAAATGGTATTATGGAGATATAGGGAGGTTATATTTTATGGTAATTCAATCAAATATGACTTCAAAAGCTATAACAGATGTGTGGGAAGAAACAGTTGAGGTTTTTCAAAAATACAATGTTCCAATTACAGAAAGGTATTACAGATATTGGTCACAGAAAACACTCTCCAGGTTTTATTAACAGAATTAAACTATGTTGTAGGTAGTTCCACTGCAACTTGCATAGAAGGTGGCTGACAAATGCCATCTTAAGAGGAGTAGGTCACTCCTTTGTATACATATGTTTAAAATCAAGGAAAAGGTTCGTTTACTTTCATAAAGAATTTTATCATTGGAGGTATGTATGGGTTATTGTGAAGACATGAGAGAAATGATTGGGGATTCTCCACTAATCATTGTGCGGCCTAGTGTAGCTATCATTAATGACAAAGGAGAAATTTTACTGAGTCGAAATGTAGGTGGAATGTGGACTATTCCAGGTGGAACTTTACAGTTAAATGAGTCCGTGGAAGAGTGTATTACACGAATGGTCTTTGAAAATATAGGTTTAAAAATAAAGGCGTTAAAATTGTTTGGTGTCTATTCAGGCAAGGAATTAATAAATCGAGTCGATGAAAGGTATCATACTGTTGCAATTGGTTATTTATGTACCGAGTACGAAGGAGAAATAACTCTTGAGAGTGTTCAAGGAATAGAATCCAGATTTTTTAGATTAAATCAATTACCCGATGAAATCGAACCTTATATTAAGAATAAATTATTTGAATTAAAAGGTCACTTAAAATAAAAACATTAGTAGATTAAAAGTTTGCTGAGGCTGCCTTCTTTTTTTGAATTAAAGTGCAGGAGCTTCCAATAAAGTTTTTCACATTTTCTAATCTCCCTGTATTTAGGTACCTTATTTTTTACAATTTCATTTATTAAAAAGTAGCACAAACAAAAATCATTTTAATTTATCATAAGAGGTTATCAATGAAGTTATATACACTTAAACGGCAATTTAATGGATATAAAAAAGGAACACAATTTTACCTGATTACTGAATCAGAATTTATAGGGGTTAAAGAGTTTGTATTGAGAACGAAAGATTTAACGAATAGTATATCGATCAATGAAAGTGAACTTCTTAAGAATTTTATTTTCATAAAGGAAATCTTTTTTATCAAATGAAAGGCACCGAATAAGGAAGTAAATAGGAAGATATCAAAGGGGTAAAAATTGTTATAGACGAGGACTAACACTCATTGTACGAACATTTTTTGAAATAAGGAACTGGATTTTTTCTTATTTCACAAGGCGGATTGTAAAATATTGTTTTTAAACTATTGAGTTCCTTTCATTAAAAAACTGGCTGCAAAAAATGCAGTCTTTTTCTTATTCGATTAACGTGGCTGTATATTCGGAGAAGAGTAAAAGCTCCTTTATGTCGCTTATGTGCCAAACTGTGAAAAAAGAGTCAGGTTTCCCCACTAATTATTTAGCTCATCTAATTTTTTAATCTCGGGAATTTATAGGAATTTATAAAAGTTTTAGAGATATATTTAGAAAGTCAGTTTTTAAAGGGGAGGGATTTCTAAATGGCAAAATTGATTTATCATATTGCAATTACACTTGACAATTTTATTGCAGATTTGAATGGAGTAGCTGACGATTCTATATTTTTAAATCAGGGTGATCATTTCACAGATTTCATTTCCGATATTCAACAATATGATGCGGTATTAATGGGGGGAAAAACATATGAATACGGCTTTCAATTCGGTCTAAAGCCGGGTGAGCCTAGCCCATATAAGTTGAAGCATTATATTTTCTCAAACACAATGCAGTTTGAATCAAACGATGAAGTGAAATTAATTAAAAATAACGCGGTAAGCTTTATTCAAGATCTCAAAATGAAGGAAGATGGAAAGTTGTGGCTCTGCGGGGGAGGTAAATTGGCGGGTTCATTAATTCAACATAAACTTATTGACCAATTAGTCTTAAAAGTTAACCCTGTAATGATTGGCACGGGGATACCTCTATTTGGCAGTGTTAAACCTCGTTTAAATATGGAATTAGTTGACATGCAACAGTATTCGAACGGAGTCCTTAAATCAACGTATAATATCATTTATTCATAGCAATAAAGGGGAAAATCGAGTGTTAATTAATCCCTTAGTTATTATAATATAGAGAGGAGTAAGAATATGGAATTACAAACGGAAAGACTTAAAATCGTTCCGTGTACAGATGAATTATTATCAACGATTTCAACAGAAGAATACAAAATAGGCCCTCATATAAAGATGTTTTTGGAGAAACTTAGAGAGGATTCTACTCATTTAGGTTGGGGTGTATGGCTAGTTATCAATAGAGAAAACAATACGATTATAGGTGATATTGGATTTAAAGGTAAACCTAATTCAGAAAATACGGTTGAAGTAGGATATGGAATTATACCTTCGGCACAAAACAAAGGCTATGCAACTGAAGCCGTAAATGAAATTATTAATTGGGCGTTTACAAATGTTGATGTAGATAAAGTAGTTGCTGAGTGCCTACACGATAATATTCCATCCATTAAAGTGTTAGAAAAGCTGAATATGAATAAAATTGGAAAAGTGAATGAGATGTTAAAATGGGAATTAAAAAAAGGGAGATGAGCTTAATTTAATCATTTTAATAATTAGAGCTATTTTTATGGAAGTCAATGAGAAG
This sequence comes from Bacillus salipaludis, assembly GCF_030938565.1. Lineage (GTDB taxonomy): Bacteria > Bacillota > Bacilli > Bacillales > Cytobacillaceae > Neobacillus > Neobacillus salipaludis_A. The sequence goes on from NZ_JAVGVR010000001.1 coordinate 3,098,472, forward strand.
TGTTTGAAGCCCTACATTGCTTAATAGAAACTCAAGACAGTAATTAATATTTCATTTTTAATCGCAATAGAAAATTAAATTTCAAATAAAACTTATTTAAGAAAAGGGCGCAATTCTGCAGTAAGAATTGTGCTCTTTCTTTATGTTAAGGGCTAGGTAGAAGAGGAAGGTAATATAAATAATTTGCAAAAATAAAAAACCAGGATTTCTCCTAGCAATCGCACATAAGATGTAGTTACGAAGAACAATGGTTGAAGGTTATTGTGAATATATTTTATTACATTCAAATTATTTTGCTTGTGTATTCGTCTATATAAATATTGAAAGAGCAAGGCATTTTGTGGAGGGTGTAATCTAAGGTGAATTTTCCCTTGCTCTGATATTAGTTTTCACTATTTGTATTTCGTTTTATACAAAAAATGGAAATTAATCTTTTCTTCTTCAATTTCGATTGCGATACGTGTTCTTCTATCTATCTCGATTTCACCGTAGATGTAGAAGATATCACAGAAACATCGCAAGTTTAATTTCGTATTTTCCACGATGGTTCTCAAATTTTTGAAGCGCAGGCGGGAGCTGAATCAGATCCTTCATCAGAATTATTTTATATAGAAACATTCCAAGCAATTGATACAAATGTAAGATCTGGGGCTCATACGTACATGCTTACAGTTGAAAATGCGACACCATGTGCGGAAGCAGCTGTAGTTGGTCCTATCTCGTTTAGTGCGTTAGCAATTGAAAGGAAATCTGATAAATCCGACCATTAAAAGTCGATATCGAAAAAACAAGTAATATAAAAAGTAGAGTCAATTAACTAATGGGTCCATTCTTGAAGACTGGCTGCAACAAAAGGCAGCCTTTTGTTATTGGATTAACGAATAGTGTAGGTGAAAACCTATATAGGTGTAAAGGATTTAAAGGAAATGATGTAGAATTACATATTTTTAGACATATCATTTAGTTAGCCAAAAAAATTACTAGTGACTTTATAGGAGGAAGAGTAGATGGAAATGAAATATCCAATTGGAACATTTCAATTTAATGGTGAGATTACTAACAACATTACAAAGGATTGGATAAGTGAGATTGAAAGTTTACCAAGATTATTACGAGATGCTGTAAAAGACTTAGATAATGAACAGCTTAATACACCTTATCGGTCAGGGGGGTGGACTGTTCGACAAGTAATACATCACCTTGCGGATAGTCATATGAATGCCTACGTTCGTTTTAAATTGGCTCTTACAGAAGAAAAGCCTGTAATTAAGCCCTATGACGAAACTAAATGGGCGGAACTTGCTGATTATACATTACCAATTGATATTTCACTATCATTGCTCGAAGCATTGCACCAACGCTGGACAAACCTTTTACGAAGTCTAAGTCCAGCTGATATGGAAAAGACATTTATCCACCCAGATTCGGGTGAAGTTTCAGTTGGTAGAAATATAGGAATCTACGCTTGGCACGGGCGACATCATCTGACACATATTACTTCTTTGTGTAATCGTAAGGGCTGGTAATGGACTTTGTGAACGATTACACTTAGAGTAACGGGGGCAAGAGTTGAAGGTTAACATTTACAGGAACACCAAGCGTATACGCTGTAACTAGTTTGAACTGTTGCCTGTACGGATCTATACGCCAGTTATAATAAGGTGAATAGTTCATCACATAAACTCCTTTAATGAAAAAAAACAGTACTGTGTATGTAATGTGTTTAAGTAATGCTCCACAAAACAAAATCCTTTATGTTTTTTTTGATTTCTTTTAATATAAACTTCACCTTTGACCCTGAGAAATAAAAACTTGACGGTGATAAATGTTTTCGTTAATCTTAATATCCCATGTTTCCATTAATGAGTAGAGAGGTGACGAAATTACAGGATGAGTGCAAAAGATCAGGTGTCTGTCCGGGACCATAAAGATTACCAGGAAGAAGTGGAGCGTTTAGAGTTTACCAAGGAATACATAAGAACTGTTTTAGAGATCTCAAAAGGAAATAAAGAATTCTTTGTTGAAAACATGAAACAAGCTCTTGCTGAACTAGATGACAAAGAGAGCAGTGCAAGTTACACAGACCTGCTTGCCAATGCACGGTTCCTTGAGCTAGCTCAAAGTGAACTGAAAAGATTAGAAAGTGTGGTAGGCAAGCCTTATTTTTCAAGAATCGATTTTACAAGCAATAGCACAAAAAAGGAAGAAAACTTGTACATTGGTAAAGTGTCCTTGTTTGACCGTGTGACACAACAGCCAATCATCGTGGATTGGCGGTCACCGATTGCCAATGTGTACTATGACGGCCGGCTCGGGGATGTTTCGTATGAAGCATATGGGGAGACCCAAACGGGTTACTTATCCTTAAAACGGCAGTATGAAATTGTCGAGGGGTATTTAAAAGAAATCCGCGACATTGATTTGACGACACATGACGAACTGCTGCAAAAATCCTTGTCAGGGAAAGCAGACAATCGCTTAACTGAAATTGTTGCGACCATTCAAAATGAGCAAAACGAAGTAATCCGAGCATCGCTGAAACACCCTATCATTGTTCAAGGGGCTGCGGGAAGCGGGAAGACAACCATCGCACTCCATAGAATATCCTACTTTCTTTATTCCTTTGGTTATCAATTTCCTCCAGAAAAACTCATGATTCTCGCACCAAACCGATTATTTATCGATTATATATCTGCCGTTTTACCAGAACTCGGCGTCAATAAAATCAACCAAACCACCTTTATTGATTTCATGAAAGCTTCATTAGGGCAGAAAATAAAACTGATGTCTCCTACTACAAAGTTGATGAAACTTCTTGAAGGAAAAGGAGCATCCAAATCCATCCAATGGATGTCCAGTTATAAGGGGTCCCTTGCATTTAAAGAAGCAATCGATGGGTATCTATATGAATTGGAAGTAAGTCTGGCTCCTGCAGAAGATTTTATCGTGGAAAAATCAATTCTTCTGAAGGGACAAAATCTCAAACGACTTTTTTTAAAAGAATATACGTACTTACCAATCTATAAAAGGATAGCGAAAATAAAATCACTGCTAGAGAGTGACTTAAAAACGAAAAAAGCCATCATCAAAACCAAAATCAACACGAAATATGATGAGGCGTTAGATCGGGCTCTTTATAGCAGAAGGATCGATACTGAAAAAAGAAAGCAAAAAGTAGTCGACCTCATGGATATGAAAAAACAAAGAATCGCTCAGGTAGAGAAAGAAGCGAAGACTGCGGTAAAAAAGTATATGGAACAGTTTGTGATGAAAGATGTTTTCACTTTGTACAAGGAATTGATGTCCTCACCTGAAGTCCTAAAAAAGTATTCCAACAATCTGACCGATCAAGAATGTAAGGTTCTAAGTCAATTTTGTCAGCGGATTTTTGATCGCGGGGCTTACGAACTCGAGGACTTAGCTCCGTTATTTTATATGAAAGCAAAACTAGAAGGCATCGATGAAAAATACAAAATGCGCAGTATCTTCATTGATGAAGCGCAGGATTACAGCTATTTTCAATTTGCAGCCTTGAAAGAAGGCTTCGAAACTGATTTGTTTACCATTGTCGGAGATTTAGCACAAGGGATTCATTCCTACCGCGGTTTAAATAGCTGGGAGCCGGTATTAAAAGAGATCTTCCCAAATGGGAATTATCAAGCCCTGCAAAAAAGTTACCGAACCACTGTTGAAATTATGAATTTGGCCAATGATATCCTGAAGTTGATTGATCAGGACTTACCAAAGGTTGAACCCGTCATCCGGCACGGTCAAAAACCATGGTTTAAAACGATTGATCCTGCTAATTTGGATCAGGTAAGGCTGCAGCTGGAACATGATATTTCTTCACTTAAAGAGGAAGATCTGAACTCCATTGCGATCATTGGACGTACTGACAAAGAATGTCAAAGAATCCATGCGATCCTTGAAAAAAGTCAGCTTTCGATTCAATTGTTAGAGGGAAAAGAAGATATGAAGAAGGGGTATGTGGTGATTGTGCCTTCTTATTTATCGAAAGGGTTGGAGTTTGATGCAGTTATGGTAGTATGCTTGGAGGAGCCATTCTCCAAAGTAGACTTAGACATTAAATTACTGTACGTCGCGATGACAAGGCCAATGCATCGGTTGTATTTGTATGGGAAAGAGCGATCGGATTTTTTATTAGATTGTACATCCCAATTACATTTTGATTTGTAAAAAGTGTCAGTGACCATCCGGAAAAGGATGGTACTGGCACTTTCTTTTATTTAGAGGATACCCTTTTGGGTTAAACAATCTTTTAATTCTGAATTTGAATGAATATTTTTGTAACAGCTAAACAAGGGGCGAATTCAATTTATGGTAATAATAGCACATAAGGGAAGGGTTCAAAACTAAAAGCCTGATAGGTAGGATTCCTTTAAAAGGATTTCGCTATAAATTTCTTTATGAACAAACTGATAACTAAGATTAATGGAATGACAATTTGAAATGGAATATGGAAATAAATTGGAACGACTTTCAATCCGATGAATAAGTGTTGAATAATATTTTTAGATAGCGTAAATGCGAATAAATAGGTTAGGATTGCTGAAATCATGGTTATCAGATTTAAATTTCTCTTTGGAAACAAGTGGACAAGAATCATTAACCCACTGTACATAAAGATTGAAATTTTAACAAATCCACCAATTAAATTAAGGAGAACAGCAAAAGCTTCTAAATGTGATAGGATATCTAAGATGTTAGTTAATTCTAAAGCTTTTACAAATGGGAATACATATAAGTTGACTGTTTCAGAACTTAATAAGCCCAGTATCATTTCTCCGACTACAAGCAGCAATAAACCTGTTAAACATATAGAAATCCAGCCATATTTTCGTAAAGTTTTAGTATTGTTTACATTTGGAAATAGCATCATAAATACGATAAGCTCGCCATAAGGAAACGTTAATCCGGTTGGGAAAACAGATGACATTATCTGTTTCCAACTTGTCCGGAATATTGGAGTTAAATTGCTCACCTCAAAATAAGGAGAAAGGTATCCAAATATCATGAGAACTAATATGATAACAATTGAAAAAGCACATAAAATCAATGAACTCCTTGCTATAGCTTCAATGCCAAGTAAACAACTATAAAACACCACCAAAAGAAACGTGAAAGATATAATCCAAAAAGGAATATTGTTAAAAAGCACTTCCCCGATGAAAAAAGAGAAATCTTTTAAAACCCTTCCTGCGATGTATAAAAAGTATAGACTATATATAAGCCCAAGTATTTTGGATACCCACTTTCCTAATCCTAGTTCTATAAGTTGAATCAAATTTCCCCATTCTCCTAAAGAGTGGAGGATGATGTAGAGATAAAAAATTCCTACCCCTATAAATATCGATAGTAAAATGGTAATCCAAACATCTTGACTAGTTTCAAAGTTCCAGCCTACGACGATGGCACTTCCAAGCAAAAAGTTAATCATTAAGGAGAATAATTCCAATGGAGCCAGTTTGATCATCATTTAATCTATTCCTTTCTATGGACAAAGCCTATTTTAAAGACGATGAAATTTCTCCTATATCCATAAGATCCACTTTTACATTTGTTTGAATTTGTGCAGTTGAGTATACGGAATTCCAGTTGTTTTTTACTTTGTTCCACCTTTTTGGTTGTTTTCGGTACAAAACTTCCCCAAATCCATTTATATCAGTCTTTTTATTTTGCGTTTTCACTATCAGCTGATTAATCTGTTTTTGGAGTTCAAGTTCTGCATCATGTTCCAAAGAGGAAATGGCTTTTATGGTAGAAGTATCTAAATTACATGATACGTCGGACAGCTTTCCTTTTATTTGAAGCTGGAGAAGAAAGGCTGGGGCCCCTTTTTTATCTTGTATTTGAATAACAGGTTTGCCTCGAACGTCTTTCCAGGTTACATATCCAGACCCTCTTTGGCACTTTGTTATCAAGGTGGTATCCCGAATTTTGGTTTTTGTTAACCCATATAAGTTACTTTCCGATGAAGAAAGCCAATATGAAAACCTTTGATGTTTGAATACGGCAAGTCCCTCTATCTCAATTAAGGCTTCTGGTGTAGCTTTTTCAATATTGTCCTTCGAAGATCCCTTTAATAAATCACCCTTTATGGAGATATAAGGGATGGTTAATTCAGTTCTTTTCCTATTTACCATTTCCTTAATTTTATTGGAAGTAATATCAGTGAGATTCCCCCAGGACTCTCGTTTTCTAGTGAGCATCTCATCCAATCGGTTTCCCGAAATTTTTTGAACAGGTGTAAAGATTTGAAGCAATTTTTCCGCTTTTACTCCCTTAGATATAACAATCTTGATGTTTGCGGGTAAATTTGATTCACGCATAAAGTAATGGGTGATGGAAGAAATTTCATCAGATTTTACAAGTGATTCCCCTAATACTGCGACTTCAGTATTATCCAAGAATATAGTTCGGGCTAATTTATTATGAATACGGTCGATTGCTTCAGGGATGGTCCTTCCTTGTGCACTGTATGTATACGCACCTATTTCAGCAGCTCCTTCTTTGCTGTTGGCGGTTGGATTATATATTTGTATGCTAGCAATGTATCCTTTCTCGTTTTTATCGATCCCAATTGCGGAAACTATACTGATTTTATTTAGCATACTATCCTGCACTTGTTTGCTAACGATTATGGAGATGATTAATCCAATCGCAAGAAACAAGGTTATCATTGATTTTGTGTTCGTTTGCTTTACCTGATTGTTACGCTTCATCTGTCTCATCCATATTTTCTTCTTTCGTAAAATGAGACTCATCATTGATCATTTCATCTAGTGATAGTTGAATCGCGCTATCTTTTAAATCATGAGCAACGAACGGAGCAAAAGGAGATAAATAGGGTACCCCAAAACTACGCAATGAACAAAGATGGAGTAATAATACAAGTGACAATAGGGCTATACCGTAAAAGCCAAGAGCTGCACCCCCGGCTATAAAACAAAGAGTGATATTTGCTGCCGTTATTCGCAGTTGGTAAATAGGGACAACACTAACTAAAATATACGTAACACTTACGATGACTAAGCTTGGAGGTTCGACTAATTGTGATTCAATTGCAGACTGTCCTAAAATAATCCCTCCAAAAATAGACACTGTAACAGCAATGTTTTGCTGTAAGCGGGTGGAGCTTTCGTTTATGGCTATAATCACGATAATCAATATGGTTACTTCTAACGAGGTAGGAAATGGTACTAATTCTCGCTGTGATACAAACCCCACTAACAGTTTGACTGGTAACAAGTTTGCATGGTACGTCATAAAAGCTACATATGCGCCAGGAATATATAAGGATAAAAAAAATAGTGAAAATCGAATTAAGCGCGTATTAATGAAACCTGTATTACTAAAATAATAGTCCTCCGGTGTTTGGAAAAATTGAATGAGCACCGCAGGAGCAATTAGGATATAAGGAGAACCATCTACAAAGATGGCGATTCTTCCTTCCAGCATTTCGGCTGCTACTACATCAGGTCGATCTGTATTGAGCACGAGTGGAAAAAAAGACTTGGACTCCTTTGTAAGAACGGACTCAATATAATTCGCTTCCAAGACTGCATCTAAATGGAGGTTTTCAAGGCGTTTATAGATTGTCTCTAGTATTTGTTTATCCACTATATTTTCAATGTACATTACAGATACGTCGGTATGGGTGTTAGTTCCATACTGTTTGGTGGATACTCTTACATTTGGATTTTTGATAATCTTTCGAACGAGAGAAATGTTTGTACTCCTATTTTCAGTGAAACCGACGTCAGGACCTTTAGCAACTCGTTGTCCTTTAGGGCTTTCTACACTGCGAGCATTCCATTTTGTCGTATCAGTTGAGAGGAAGGTACTTATTCCTTCCAAAATAACTAGGGTTTTGCCTTTCAGTAACTCAGATGAAGCAAGATTCATATCTTCCACTCGTGTAATCTTTTTTACTTGAATAACAGATAATTCTATAAAAGAAAGCAGTTCCACATCAGTTTGGAATCCCGGTAGCTTATACGATAATAAAGGTTCTATTACGTACTGCTGAACCGAATTCGAATCTACGATTTCATCGATGAACAAAACTGCTGCTTGCTTATCTATACTGGTCAAAGTAATTTCTCTTATTTGAAAATCCGAACTCTTCCCCAACATTGTATTTAAGGCTTGTATATTATAATCGAGAACACTTGATGTTTTGTTGTTAAGGTTCATTTGGATCACCTGAGATTCATTTCAATTTATTTTATTTTCTCTGCAAAGGTAAAAAAATATGCAGAGGAAAGGGATAATAACACGTTGTAATTGTTTTGGAGGTAGGGACAGAAATATAGCTTTTATAGGATATAAATAATAAATGAAAGAAAGCGAACTAGATTCCGTTCGCTCTCCCAGTGAAATTATTTAAAGTATGATGAACGGATGCGGTGAGGGGTGGGGACTTATGGAGTCATAATATTGAAATGAGGATCTATTTTATCCAGTACTCCCAAGAATGATTGCCATTTATTTTTATCTCCTTGGATAATAATTATGGAGTTATTGGTTTGAATATTAGTTGTTGCAAGTTCGTATAATCTATCTTTCCACATGGTAACAGTTAAATCAGCTCCACTAATTAGCTCATTTTTAAGATACCTAAATATGCCTCGCTTAATTTCTGTTGAGGCTAATTCATTTCGGTCGGGAATGACAAAATTAATTTTAAAATCAAAATCTCCTGCTTTGATTCCATCAACTCTAATGCTTAATAAATATAAAATACTTTGAAGGGGAATCGTATCTAACACATCATTTGTTATTGTCGAAATTGGAATTGTTTTTTTGCCGCCTCTTAGTTCTTGGGCCCCCATTAAATACTCATTTCTCCATGGAGCTGATTCCGCAATATATCCTAATTGTTCTAATGCATCTGCACATAAAAGCTTAGCTTCTTGATTGTTTGGATTATAATAAATGACTTGCTTAGTGACTTCTGCTACCCATTGATACTCGCCATCTTGATAAGATTTTTTTGCTTTTTCAAGTACAGCATCTTCCCCCCCATAAATTCCACGTATTTACTAGCTGACTCCTCTGGAAGTAATTTATTTAAATCGACTGGATTTCCATTATACCAACCCATGTATTTTTGAAAGACTGCCTTTGCATTATGATTAACTGTCCCATAAAAAGAACTGTTATACCATTCGTCACTTAGGCTTTTTGGCAGTTTCACCATCCGTCCAACTTCTTCCAATGTGTACCCTTGATTAATAAATCGTAAGGTTTGATCATTGATATATTGATACATATCTCTTTGTTTTTCTAAATAGTTAATACAATTATTATTTCCAAACCGTGGCCAGTTGTGTACTCCAAAAACACTAGTCAAGTCGTCACCAAATAAATCGATGGTTTGCTGTAAATTGGATGCCCAAGCAATGGGGTCCCTAACTTGGGCCCCTCTTAATGTATATAAATTATGAAGTGTTACAGAACAATTTTCTGCAATGCATAAGGACTTTTCACTTGGAATATAAATGTTCATTTCAGCAGGTGCTTCAGTTCCCGGAGTAAGTTGGAATTGTAAAGTGACACCGTCAATTATTTTTTCTATAAAGGGTACGTGACCGTAAGATGAAATTTCTTCAACATTATTCATTAAAGTCACTGTCCCAGTAGGCAATGCTTTACCAATTCCATTATCTATCTGTCCTTTATTATCATGTGGCAAGTGTAGCCCGAACATAAATGCACCTCGTCTATTCATGGCCACCCCTGCAGTTATATTTTCTTCAATTACAGATTTCATAAAATCTTTTGGAACGTAGATGACAACTGACTTTTCATTATCAGAAAGAACTCCTGAAATTCCACCGTAATGATCAACATGCGAATGAGTAATTATAATTGCTTTTATTGGGAAACTCCCTAAATTATTTGTTATTAATTGAAATGCAGCATCTGCAGTTTCTGTGCTAGTTAGACAATCAATTACAATCCAACCAGTTTTCCCTTTTATAACACTCATATTTGCGATGTCAAAACCTCTTACTTGATAAATATTTTCTGTTATCTTATACAATCCTGCATGGAGGTTTAATTTTGCTTGTTCCCATAGCTTTGGGTTTACTGTATCAGGTGTTTGTTCGTTTAATAAAAAAGAATATCTGCTTAAAATCCCAAACCGGTAACACTGTGTTTTTTCCGTGAATAACAGGGAAAGGGACAGGAACCAATCGATTCTTTTTTACTAATCCATCTTCTATTTCTAATTTTCCCCAATTGATATTTTTAAAAAAATTCTTATTTATTACCTGTGTTCGAAACGTTGCTCGTTTTCTAGTCGTATCGAATTCATTTTCACTATCTCGTTCATAAAAGTGCATCATAACACCTCGACTAATATTAATCTATGTATATATATAATGTAATAAAAGGGAGGTTTATGATAAAGTGGAGCACCACCTTGTAAACATGAAAAAGATGGTGCAATGTCTGTGGATGAATGTAGGAGTTTAGTCAATTTAATCATTTTGAGACGGATAATCAGCATTCGTGGAGGAAAAATTAAAATAATTTTCTTGGTGATTATTGAAAAATGATTATTTGCTTTAAAGAATAGTGCAGCAAGATTTCAAAGTAATTTTGCCTATACATTTCTGAATTAAAGTAAATTAATTCGGCGCAGCCATTAGTTCTTTCATATCTTTCTGCAAATCTTCAATTATGTTGCATTTATGTAAAAAAGCTTCCGTGTTTTCAGTTGGAAGAATTGGCGTAGTAGGATAATGTCTTTTTAAAGCTTTCACCAAATGCTTGCCGAATCCCTGATTTCGATGAGAGGGATTTATGGCAATATGTTGCAATAAGATTTGGTTATTTTTAAACAATATACCTATCAGGCCTACTATCCCTTCTTTTTCTTTCCACAGGTAGAGCGTTCGGTCTTTCTCCGTATCATACTCATTAATGGTGATCATCATTTTTTTAAGATCCTTTTCGCTTGGAATAAAGGATAGGAGCCCCATTGCAATTTTTTCATAACTTTTTTTATATTTTATTAGCAAAAAACATCCCTCACTTATTAAAACTCTACGTGACAATACCCTCAGAATCACCGAAAATTCTATCTGATTTTTCAGAATTATAACACAGCTATATATCAATTTCTTAATAAGAGCATTACATTTCAATATCAGAAAACTTACAAAAAATTAATTTGCTCCGCCTATGTACAAAAAAGGTATAGTTTAGGGTTTTATAAGTATTTTTTGAATGCTTTCTCTATTCTTAGCTAAAATTATGTGTACATAGTAGAGAAGTAGGTGCACGATTTTGCGAAAATGTTATCGGTCATTCATCATCATTTTTTTGAGTATGACCTTACTACCACTGACATCCTGTAGTCAGTCACAAAGCAAAGTGGAAACTAAAACAAATAAAACTCCTCGTGAAGTTCTAGGTTTCTACACTGAACAGGAAGGAAAATATCCAGGGTCTCAACCTATAATTGACGCGGAATTCACCAATTTGAGCATCATTGCTCCCTTTTGGTATAAGCTTGATGATCAACATCCGGGAAGTCTTATCGATTCTGTTACAGCGGACCATAAGCGAATGGTAATTCAGAATGCTCATAAAAAACATCTGAAGGTATATCTAGTTGTTCATAACCTTCTATATGAAACGGTTAAGGAAGGTAAACAAGTAGCGAGTGATGTGCTTGATCACGATATGAACCGCCATATGTTCATTCAAAACTTGCGAAAGGAAATCAATCAGTTTGAATATGATGGGATTAATATTGACATGGAAAATTTGTATTTATCTGACCGGGATTCCTTTAGTCTGATGATGAAAGAATTGTCTGATGCGCTGCATCATGAGGGGAAGGTGGTGACAGTTTCAGTCCCGCCAAACACAGGCGATTCCCGGGCGAATCCCTGGTCACCGTGGTTTGATTACGCAAAACTTGGTCAATTTTCTGATGGGTTAATGATTATGACCTACGATGAACATAACCCCAGAACAAAACCCGGGTCGACGGCATCAGTTGATTGGACAGAAGCAACCATTCTTTATGCTTTGAAACAGGGAGTGCCTTCCACAAAAATTTTACTCGGTATTGCTGGTTATGGATGGGACTGGGATACTACAACGAACAAAGCCGTTTATAGTTCTTATGCACAGGTAATGGGGCAGAAAACAAAATATAAAGCGAAAGTTAAGTGGGACTCTATTACGCAAACACCCCATTTTGGTTATACAGATGAAGAACATCATCGCCACCAAGTTGGTTCGAGAATAGCTCCAGTTTGCGGGTTAAACTAAACCTAATAGAAAAATATAACCTACGAGGCATTGGGATTTGGAGACTCGGCTTAGAAGACCCCAAGTACTGGACGGTCATACCGGAAAAAATAAAAGTAAAAAAATAGCGAGGGTATGATTTGCATTAACAATATGAATATCGGACAATGAAAGGATATAGAGAAAGAAAAAAACATTTGGATTATTCCACTACCATGAAAATAAACTTCTGTAATTCTGGAAAAAAGGCAATACTAAAGAAGACGCAGCTCATTCATTTTTAAAAAAGGGGAGAGCGCCTAATTCATTGATCCTTGGAATCGAGTTGAATAGATTAAGATGCTTCTGGTTCTTGTAAAGTAACTGTGTATCCTAAACTTTCAAGTCTTCGTAGTGAATGCCGAACAATGGATTGCTGTCTTTGTTTATCAAAGTAGTCTTCGCCTAAGTCTACATACATTTCTTTTCGTGTTAAGAGATAATAAGAGATACGTAACATGGCATGGGCGACCACTATTCCGGCTCGCTTTTTGCCTTTTCGTGATGCTGTTCGTCGATACAGTGCTCCGAGATAGTTCTTCGAACCTTTTACTGAATGAGCTGCTTCAGTTAATGCGGATCTCAAATACTTATTTCCTTTTTTGGTTTTAGCTGATTTCCTTTTCCCAGCACTTTCGTTCTGTCCAGGAACCAAACCTGCCCAGGAACACATATGTGCTGCACTTGGGAATTGTTTCTTAATATCAGTTCCGATTTCAGCTAAAATTTGCTCAGCCATCCTGGTGGCTATACCAGGAATAGAATCTAATCGTTCCACATCTTCTTGGTTGGTACGTACTCTTTTCGCTACTTCTTGATCGAGCATCTCAATCTCTTCAGTCAAAAAGTCAATATGTCTTAAAATCGTTTTTAACATTAGACGTTGATGGGATTGAATATAACCTTTAAGTGCGAGTTCCAGTTCATCTTTCTTCTTTTTCATTGAGCGACGTGCAAAGTTTGCTAGTTTTTCAGGATCCTCTTCTCCTTTGGCAATAGCATCAAGCATATCTCGAGCGGAAACACCCAAAACGTCTGAAACAACTGAACCCAATTTAATGTTCGCTCCTTCTAATACCTTTTGGATTCGATTGATTTGTCTTGCACGTTCCTCAATGATGCTCCGACGATAACGAACGAGTTCACGTAGTTCCCGTTGATTACGATCTGGAATGTAACTAGCTTTTAAAAGTCCATGACGAAGAAGTTTGGCAATCCATTCTGCATCCTTAACATCTGTTTTACGTCCGGGGACTGCCTTCATATGTTGAGCATTCACCACTAAAAACTCAATATCCTCAGCTTCTAGTAAATTCACAATAGGTTTCCAATAAACACTCGTGCTCTCCATGGCAACATGGGTACAATTATGTAGTTTAATCCAGTCAACCAACTGTAGTAGAAATACAGTTTTAGTAGAAAACGTTTGAATCTCCTTTCCTTCAGGTGTCAAAATACAGGCAGTAATATTGTCCTTATGGACATCCATTCCGCATGCTCTTTCAATGACTACATCCATTGAAAACATCCTTTCTACGGCTCACAATAATATTGGAGGCTGGTGCATCAACCAGAATAGGATTAATCTACCATGTGTGCTTCCCGTAAGGGAGCGACAGTCAGTGGTGCACCGTGGTCGGTGGAGTCAGACTAAAGGATGGGCTCTAACGCACCATAGTACAGCGACCTTCCTCTCCCAGCCGTAGAATCAGTATTGACGGTTTAAAAACATTTTCATTCTCTGTGGTGAAGAGCTGGTTTTTAGCGATTCATGTATGGCTAAAGGGGTAACATGGAGAGACATGGAAATTTTAAAACAGAAAAAAAAGATCTCACTACAACCTGCGCAATTAATCTTCATTTATTACTTCATTGCTGTGGTGGTTTCAACTATATTATTAATGCTGCCGATTACATTAAAACCCAATGTTCACTTAACGTTGATTGATGCGCTATTTACTGCTGTAAGTGCGGTTAGTGTGACAGGATTATCCACCATTACGATCAATGAGGTTCTAAGTGTTCCGGGAACATTTATTTTTGCGCTCATTTTGCAATTTGGCGGAATCGGAATTATGTTTCTTGGAACAACGATTTGGCTTTTAATCGGAAGAAGGATCGGAATAAAAGACCGAATGCTGATTATGACGGATCAAAACCTTCCCACTTTTTCCGGATTAGTTAAGCTCGTCAGAAATATCCTGTTCCTCTTTATAATCATGGAATTAGTAGCGGCTATTATTTTTGGTACATACTTTTTAAAATACTTTCCTACCTGGCAGGAAGCTTATTTACAAGGTTTCTTTGCGTCTGTTAGTGCTGCCACCAATGCGGGATTTGATATCACAGGAGAATCATTAATCCCATTTTCCCATGATTATTTTGTGTTAATCATGACGATGGTGTTGTTAATAATAGGAGCGATTGGTTTTCCAGTACTGATGGAAGTGATACAGTTTTTTAAACACCGGAAGAAAACACCTTATCGGTTTTCTTTGTTTACAAAAATTACGACGCTAACATTTTTTGCCTTAATTGTAGTCGGCACCATATTGATTTATGGATGTGAATATAATCGTTTCTTTGCCGATAAATCTTGGCACGAGTCTTTTTTTAATTCGCTGTTTTATTCGGTGTCTTCTAGGAATGGTGGACTTAATACAATCGATATTAATGAATATTCACCGCCAACTTTATTTATTTTAAGTATTCTTATGTTTATCGGAACATCTCCAAGTAGTGCGGGAGGAGGGATCAGGACGACTACTTTTGCGATTATGATATTAAGTATCTATTATTTTGCGAACGGAACAACGACCATAAAAATTTTCAGAAAGGAAATCGCGATGGAGGATGTCATAAAATCCTTTATCGTCATTACAACAGCGATGATGCTTTGTTGTATCAGTACCGTCATACTTAGCATCTTGGAACCGAATTTTTCATTATTGGAGATTATCTTTGAAGTTTCATCTGCTTTTGGAACGGTCGGTCTTTCCATGGGAATCACGGCAAAATTAAGTGTCATGGGTAAAGTTGTCATTATGATTTTAATGTTCATCGGAAGAATCGGCATCTTTACCTTTTTATTAATCATGGGTGGTAAACCACTTAAAACGAATTATCATTATCCAAAAGAGCGAATCATTATAGGTTAAAACTCAGTGCAGGAAATTTCCATTGAAGATAAAGGAGGAGTAACAATGACAAACACAATTCAAAAAATCGTTCCGCATTTATGGTATGACCGGGAAGCAAAAGAAGCAGCTGAGTTTTACGCTTCCATATTTCCAGATTCCAAAATTACAAATGTAACGACAATCCACGGCACACCCTCAGGTGATTCCGATATCGTTTCTTTTGAGCTATGGGGGGAGAAGTTCATGGCCATAAGTGCAGGACCTTATTTCAAGATCAATCCATCGGTATCTTTCATGGTTAATTTTGACCCATCGCGAGTAAAAGACGCGAGTGAAAAATTAAATGAGGTTTGGAACAAATTGTCCGAAGGTGGCACAGCATTGATGCCGCTTGGCCAGTATCCATTCAGTGAAAGGTATGGCTGGATACAGGATAAATATGGTTTGTCCTGGCAGTTAATCCTTACCAATCCTGAAGGGGAAGAACGGCCTGCAATCTTGCCATCACTTCTATTTGTCGGTGATAAATGCGGGAAGGCGGAAAAGTCGATTAACTTTTATTTATCCGTATTTAAGAATGCAAAGCAGGGACTGATCGCCCGTTATCCTAAAGGCATGGATCCTGACAAAGAAGGAACCATCATGTTCGCTGATTTCTGCTTAGATAATCAGTGGTTTACAGCAATGGATAGTGCGCATGGGCATAAATTCAGTTTTAACGAGGCCATCTCCTTTATGGTGTACTGCGACACACAAGAAGAGATTGATCACTACTGGGAAAAGCTCTCTGCGGTTCCGGAAGCCGAGCAATGCGGCTGGTTGAAAGATCAGTTTGGTCTATCCTGGCAGATTGTGCCAAGTGAGATGGATAAGATGATGAGTAAGGGCACACCTGAGCAGCTAGAGCGCGTAACGAAAGCATTTCTTAAAATGAAGAAATTTAATCTTGCGGAATTACACCAAGCCTACAAAGGATCATGATAATCCAGCTAATGAAAGATCTTGGATATTCAAACGTGTGATGGAGGAATTAAAATCGCTAGGTTTGAGAAAAATAATTCACCTATTTATGCTGCTACGATTGAACAATCTTAAGAAATAGCGTTGTAAATCCTTATACAAGAAAAGTTACGAGTGCCAGGACCTATTTAGAACTAGGACATGCTGGCACTCTTTTTTTATCTTTTTCCGATAAGGTGTTCCAGAGTGGTGATAATTCTGCCAATGTTTCGTTCATACTAAGATTGAATCAATCCTAGGAATAGTTTGAATTTTCTTTTCAAAAAAAAATAAAAAAGGGGAGTTTCTATAAATATGCTAGTGGAGCGTATCATCCTGATAGCAATGTGGTTGACCGGATTTATTTGCTTGATGCTGTTTATTCCGAACAATAATCGGCGCAAGGGAATCTTGGCATTATTGATTTTTCAAGCTTTCATCTGGCTTTGCGATATGCCTTCATTTCAACTAAATTTGCTAAAAGCTCCTGTACGGGTAAAGACCTTTATTATTGAGCGAGACGGTAGAAATCTTCTAATTCGATTTTGAATGGCTTATCTATCGAGTATGATTCCAATTGAAGGTAAATACTAATCAAAATCAGGTAGGAAAGGAGATACCATGGAAACAATTAAGCCAATTAAATTAGGTTCATATAAAGAAGATACTAGTGAACCATTAACTTCTGCAGAAATGGGCAAACTTTGGGCTACTTATATGGGAAACAGCATGTCAAAATGCATATTAAGTTATTATCTCCAACATGTTGAAGATAAAGATATAAAAACTTTATTAGAAAATGCATTAAAATTAAGCTTAAAATTTATGAATACTATTGAAGGAATTTTTGAAAAGGAGAACTTCCCTATTCCTAAAGGTTTTGGGGAAGAAGACGTAAACCTTGGAGCTCCTCGTTTATTTCAAGATCGATTCTATGTTCATTATTTGAAATACGTTGCAAAAGCAGGAATGAGTATCTATAACGTTGCAATACCGCTTATGATTAGAAGGGATGTTAAAGAATTCTTTAGGAACTGTATGGATGCCACAATGGACTTAATGGCGCAAATCAATGAAATATTAATGAATAAAGGATATATTATCAAACCTCCTATTATACCTGTACCAGATAAGGTGGAGTTTGTTCATCAGGACTTTTTAAATGGTTTTTTGGGACATGTGCGTTCGTTACATGCATTAGAAATTGCTCACCTTTACGATAATATTGAAAATAATACTGCGAGCAAAGCGCTGATTATGTCATTTGCCCAAGTGGTAAAGGATGAAAAGATACGGAAATTGTTTGAGTGGGGCAGGGACTTGACCTCCACAAGCATCGAACACTATATGCAAAAGCTACATGATGAGAATCTACCTACACCTTCTTTTTTGGATGATTTGGTGACAACTTCAACTTTTTCACCCTTTTCAGATAAAATAATGTTATTTCATAAAATGGATATGTTCTCGATGAAAATAAGAGCATTTGGAAATTCTACTGCTGTTAACGGAAGGCATGATATCGGGCTAATGTATTCAAAGTCGTTATTGAAAATCTCACAATTTGTTGAAGCGGCAGCAAAAATTTTTATTGAAAAAGGGTGGATGGAACAACCGCCACATGCTGTTGATCGAAATAAGTTAGCAGCTAAATGAGGTTTAACATGATGGAAGGTCACTTTTTAAAGTATGAAAAGTAGAAGTATTTAGATTAATCAGGGCAATTCGAAAACAAACACCTTCACAAATGAGTGAAGGTGTTCGTTTATTTAATGGGGAATAACCATCCATGCATTAGATAAATAACACATGACTACAGAAGTTTGGGTAGCTGGTTTCAGCTGAAACAGTGGAAAAAGTTAATTTTGATTTAAAAAAGACGGTGTTTCCTTCACTCAAGAATCATCGTCTTTATTAATGTAAAACATTAATTTTTTTTGCATTTTTTTAATAGATAACGAATCAAAAATCCAACCAATAATCCTGGGATTAAAAATAACATAGGAAGAAAAATTGGACCGAAAAATACTCCGAAAATAGTAAATTTCGTTGAATACATTAGTCCTACTGTAACGAAATATGCACCAAAAGCGAAAGGTAAAAAGGAAAACGGTCCACTATTCTCACCTGCATGCTTGAAGGCGTCATACATTGCAAACATGTAAACACATGGATAAAACATCAGCCATTGATAATCAATTATTTGCACTGCCTCACTTATTTCACCTAAAAAACTTAGCATAATAGCTTTATTAAATGAACTCATTACGTTAATAAGGAATTCTAGGAATATAAAAAGCATGCCTTTGATCAGCTGTCCATTAAGAATTTGACCAAAACCGGGAAGAGCAATGCTCCAAAATACAGCTTCAATTTTGTTTGTTTTCCTCATCACTCAACTAGCTCCCCCCTTGTTGCCACCAACTGCGGTTCCATCTAATTGTTGATTCATTACTCATTGATTCTTCCTTCAGCAACAGGACTAGAAGCTTTTCTAATCATTTTTCTATTATGTACTGAAACCATAAATGACAATTGCAAAACCAACACATATAACATACCAAATCGTATGAGTCATCTTTTTACTTTAAAAACTCCAAGGTTTTATCAACCACTTTTTCTTATTCGCAACAATGCTAAGTACACTTATGAACAAGTTGGTAAAACATGCCGCAGGCAAGAATCTAAAAAATGAATTTTTCCCCATGAAAGGAACCGATAGCCACGGAGAACACCATTTTTTTATTGTGGTTAGACATAAATTTGCTCCTTTACTATTTTGTTAAACTTAATATTTCCTTTTTGGAGAAAAAAATGATTAAAAGTATATACCCAAAACATAATTTCTGGAATTATTGACCTGTTTTACGAAATTGAAACGGTTGTTCTATTTAAGCTAAAGGGGCAGTCTGCACAAAAAGAAGGTTTCCTAGAGCATAGCATTATGGGGTACTTTTTAAATGGAGATAAATATTTAATACTAGTTTAAAGGTAAGGAAAAAACTACTTTTTAAAAGCAGCTGATAATCCAGACTAGAGTGCGATTGTGAAACAAAAAGTTGGAGAGTTATCTGTAAAGGAATAAATGGTTATTTTTTTGCTTTCCTTTCTGACATGTATACTTATTTATTTTTGTACCTTTTTCTATGTCAGAATCTATAATATTATTTTTTTATCGGATATTAATAAAAATTCAATGACAAGTTGAAAGGATGAAGATTATGTATATTCCCAAGCAATATCGTATGAATCATGATGAAGCAGTTCAAATGATGAAGTCTTATCCGTTTGCCTTAATGGTTACTGTTGATGGAAATCATCGCCCCTTGGTTACTCACATTCCGTTGGAAATTCGTGAAGAGGAAGGGAAAATCTATGCGAGCGGGCACATTGCATACGGAAACATGCAGAAGAAAACGTTGGATAACAATCGTGATGTCCTGCTAATTTTTCAAGGACCGCACGCTTATATTTCGTCAAGTTGGTATGAGATTGATGAGGTTCCTACATGGGATTATCTTGCTGTACATGCCTATGGTACGGCACGTGTAATTAGTGGGGACGAGCTGAAATCAGCTTTGGATACAATGCTTAAACGCTACGAGTCTCACCGTGAAAACGGCCGGCTCTGGGATACGTTTGACCCAGAGTTGCTTGAGAGTGAAATGAAAGGAATCGTTGGCTTTGATATTGAAATCACCTCTATTCAAGGTGCAGCCAAAATGAGTCAAAATCGCAGTGATGCCGATTATAAATCGATTATTGCAAAGCTTGAAAAATCAAATGAACAAGGGGAAAAACAGGTTGCTCAGTGGATGCGTGAGCAACGGAAATAAGGTAATTAAAATGGAGGGATCATATATGCCTAGATTTATTATTGAAGATGATTTTTGGTCGTTATTCCCTCATGCAAAGATCGGCACTATTATTTGCCAGGGGATTGATAATTCAATAAGAGATGTTGGAATCTACGATCAGCTGCTGCAGGAGGCAGAGAAAGAAGCACATAAGTTTCTCAATCTGGAGGACTTCAGTAAGAATCCAGTCATATTCGTTTGGCGAGAAGCTTTTCAGAAATTCAAGACAAAAAAAGGGGCCAAATGTTCCATTGAAGCTTTATTAAAAAGAGTGAAAAATGGCAGTCACATCGGAACCATAAATCCGCTTGTTGACATCTACAATTCCATTTCATTGCGTTATGGGTTTCCATGTGGTGGGGAAGATATCGACACTTTTGCGGGTGATCTTCGGCTAACGATGGCAAATGGTAATGAACCGTTTATTCCATTGGGAAATGATGAAAATGCTTCGCCATATCCAGGTGAAATAGTTTATAAAGATGATGATGGCGCAATATGCAGATGCTGGAATTGGCGTGAAGCTAAGAGGACGATGCTAACAGAAAATACAAAAAATGCATTCCTCTGTATTGAATTAATTGATGAAGCAAGAAGTGCTGAGTTTCATATGGCGCTTAAAGAATTGTCTGATTTAGTGTCACATCATCTTGGTGGTAATGTGAAGATTGAAGTGTTAGATCGTAATAATCGGGAATTGACAAACATTGGTTAAGCTCAATTTTTGAATGTTTGGACTAGGAGGAACCTACTTAGACCGACCACGTGATTTCCTAGTGCCAGTGGGCGTGGGGAATCGCATGTAGTGCAGCGCTTGGTTTACAGCCAAGCGTTTTTTTATTTGCTTACAACAATAGAGGCTCTGATTGTACTGACCTAGTCATTTTAGACACACATAAAACTACTTTCCAATTTAAGGAGAGCTAACGATTCCATTGATATTCGCAATAAATTTTTTACAAATAATAAATGTCCAAGGATATTTGTGTTTGATAATAAGTTATAAAGCATGATATAAGTGTATAAGGAGTGGAACATTTGGCTTTATATTTTTTTTGCCGAGTGTATGAGTTATATCCATAATGAGAGGATTTGAGTTTGAATTGATCGATAATTTTTGGCGTGATTTACCACGACCATTTTTTATACTTGCACCAATGGAAGATGTGACAGATGTTGTTTTTCGTCACGTAGTAAGTGAAGCCGGTCGGCCGGATGTATTTTTCACAGAGTTTACAAACTCGGATAGCTATTGTCATCCAGAGGGTATGAAAAGTGTGCGTGGCCGTTTGACTTTTACTGAAGATGAACAGCCAATGGTGGCGCATATTTGGGGGGATCATCCCGAATATTTCCGCCAAATGAGTATTGGCATGGCAGAGCTAGGATTTAAAGGCATCGATATTAATATGGGCTGCCCTGTACCGAATGTGGCATCGAGAGGGAAAGGTAGTGGCCTTATTCTGCGTCCAGATGTTGCGGCAGAACTTATACAAGCAGCAAAAGCGGGCGGACTGCCTGTCAGCGTGAAAACCCGACTTGGCTATAAGGAGGTACAGGAGTGGGAGGAGTGGCTAACGCATATTTTAAAACAGGATATTGCCAACCTATCTATTCATTTACGTACAAGAAAGGAAATGAGTCAGGTAGATGCGCATTGGGAGCTAATTCCGGAGATCAAAAAATTACGTGATCGTATTGCGCCAAATACGCTACTCACCATCAATGGAGACATTCCGGACCGTCAAACTGGACTGCAACTTGCCGAACAATATGGTATTGATGGCATTATGATCGGGCGAGGTATTTTTAAAAATCCTTTTGCTTTTGAAAAAGAGCCAAAAGAGCATAGCAGTAAAGAATACCTTGATCTTTTAAGACTGCAGCTTGATCTTCAAGATCAATATGCGGAAATACTGCCGCGTTCAATCTCAGGGCTGCATCGCTTTTTCAAAATCTATGTTAAGGGATTCCGTGGAGCTGGTGAATTAAGAAATCAATTGATGAACACAAAATCAACTGATGAAGTGCGTGCATTGCTTGAACACTTTGAGAAAAATGTTGATGAGACGTGAACAGAGTTATGATTTAACTCACAAAAAGTTCATTTATATATTAAAGTGAAGCTGTCCCAAAAGGGTTGTCATGAAACGACCTTTTGGGGCAGCTTCCATTTTTCCTCTTTCAACTTTTACCTTTATTTATTAGGATACTCTTTCCACACTCTCGTTCGCTTCCATGCTTTTCGCGGGTGAACCTCCCCGAAAGACAACGAGGATTATAATAAGGAGCAATAATACAAGTGTAACCAAGCCTTTACCGATTCCTAGACCACCGTGGCTCTGAGATGCCCCTAACCAATCCGAGAACGATGCACCCACCGGACGCGTCATGATATAAGCGAACCAGAAAGCAAAAATTTCATTTAGACCAAATAATTTGTAACCCAAAGCTGGAATAGCGAGCAAGACAGTAAACAATACACCTGATGAGAAGTAACCCAAATGCATGCTTGATGCGGTCATATCGCCTGCGGCGGTACCGAGTGCGAATGTAACCAGTACGGTTAGCCAGTAAAAGATTTCACGGCGACGGGTGAAAATGCTGTGTACGGACAAAGTTTTTTCTTTGGAAAACCAAGTGATGAGAACACCGGCAAGTGTCACTATAAAGAAGATGGTAGACACGATGTAGGGGATGCCGAGTCCGACACGAACGACATCAGCAGCCATTGTTCCAAATATACTGACCATCACAACAACTAACCAATAGACACTTGGTATATAACGGCGTACTTTGAACTGCAGGATCATGGCGGCTACAAAAATTAGTACACTTAAAGGTGCAGAGATAAGTGGATTTAGATTTTCGAATAAATAATCAGAGGCCACCTCTCCCATTCCAGTAGTCAGTAGCTTCGTAATCCAAAAGTAGAGTGTAATTTCGGGAACCTTCGCAAACATTTCATTTGCCTGATTCATGGAGACTGATAAAGCTTTGTTCATAGTAGACCTTCTTCCAATAATGATTAATAACTAGGATTAAATAGTTTTCATGTAAATTCCTATGCAAAAATTTTTACCAACAAATTATTTATAATAAAGCAACCTGAATTCTGACTGAATTAATTGTTAAAGAATGATTAAGAATGAATAAATAGTACATGAACTAACTCAGGTTTAAATTTGAAGGGGTGTGTACCTTCAACCGTAACCATGATAGAATTTCAAACTAAAAAACCTCGCCATACATTGACGAGGATTTGACCTAATATATCCCAAAAGCTAGGCCAAAGATGGAATAACCAGAAGAGCAAGGATCCGACTTTAGGCAAGCTTTAAGTATTTATTTAGAAACCGGAGAACACGACGCTCATACTCTTCTTTATTCAAAAGATACGAATGAATATGGTCACCATCTTCTGTCAGCCACAATTCTCGAGTGTTATCTGGTGAAATGGATTGAATAAGTTTTTCACTCTCGGTATAGGGAATCGCTTCATCCGTTTTACTGTGGATCAATAAGAAGGATTTTCCTTTCGTGTTTTTCACATTATTGATTGGTGAAACTTCAGTGGGGTCAATTTTGAGGAGTTTTCGCATGGAATGATAAATGATCGGTGTAAAAGGCTTTTTGGGTAATTTGCTCCAATAGGAAAGATTTTCTTTTAAAAAAGCTTCTAAATCACTAAAGGGACTGTCGGCTATGACGGCAGAAACCGCAGGATGTTCGCATCCAACAATAAGCGCAGTGGAAGCACCCATACTCCAGCCAAGCAGCGCAAGCTTTTTCTGCTTTTTTTTCTGAATCGAATACTCAATCGCTGCATATAAGTCGTGCTTTTCAAAAAAACCCAACCCTGTGGTTCTTCCTTTTGATTTACCTGCATTGCGAAAATCAAACATTAGCACATTATAGCCTTGTTTCGAAAGAGCTTTGGCGAGTTGCAAGCCATCAATCCCTTCCATGGCTCGTTCGTTCATATAACCGTGTGCAGTGATGACGGTTTTACTACTTTGCTTGGAAGCGGCAGGAATCCACCAGCCAGACAGCCTTACTTGATCTTTTCGGCTGAAAAATTCAATCTCTTCGAATGTAAGTCCGTAGTCCTTCGGGTTTTTTGTGGTTTTTGCCGGGAAAGGATGAGTAAGATAAAGTCCGATTCCAAGAGGGGCAAGAAAAAATACAGCGGGTGCTGCCAAAAGTGGTCCCCACAGTGATTTACCTTTTTTACTTTTTTTCTCCTCACTCAATATCAACTCCTCCTTTCTTTTTTCATTCATCGGTACATTATCATATGTCGGTGAACATCAAAACGGAAAAACATTTAGTCCCATTTTGTATCGTTTTTGAAAAGGATTGTGTTACTTTCGGAGCTATCATTGGCTCAGCTAAATTGGCGGAGAAATAGCGCACAAAAATGGTAAAAAGAAGGTAATAAGCAATTTTTGCACCATCAAGTAAGTGATTATTTTTTAATTCCTCAATCTTTTCTAATTTGAGCAAATAGGAATTTATCATTGACTAACCGTTCATTCAATAATAAAATAATACTGTATATTATGTTAAATAATGGAAGGTGTGGTGTGTATTTATTAAGACATGAACGGGAAATAGGATCTGGGTGTTCAAGTGAAATAGATTATGCAGAAACTTTTGTTGACACTGACATATTTGAACATTTATATGAAGAAATCACTGCTTTTATGGAGGATTGAAGATAAAATGCCGCGAACACCTGAAGAGAATGATCGTATTCGCCAACTGTCAAAACAAAAAATTCGTGCTGCCGCTATGGAGTTATTTATTAAACAGGGATATTATGCTACCTCTATTAACGATGTAGCTAAACAAGCGGGCATTTCTAAAGGGTTACTATACAATTACTATAAAGGAAAAGAAGAACTGCTGTCTGAAATGGTCGAGGCTAGAATCAGGGAAGTGATTGAAGTAATGGAAGGAGCAGCCGCTCTCGAGAAACCCAGTGAGCAACTTAAACACATTATTGAAGGAGCGATTGATAATATCCATCAAAGTCCAGAAGTCCATCGATTCTATCTGCACCTGCAAACTCAGCCAGAGGCAGACGAAGAGTTGATTAAATACAGTAAACTCCTTATTAAAGAGAACGCAAGAATGTTTGAGGTGCAATGTAAAATATTTGAAAGGCTGGGAGTAAAGCAGCCAAGGAAACGGTCGTTATATTTTTCATCCGTCCTTCAAGGTATTATGTTGATGATATCTACCTATCCACAAGAGTTTCCGATAGAAGAAATAAAAAAACAAATCATTCAAGAATTTTGTACCGCATAAAAAGGGAAGTGAAAATTTCAACCATGAAAATAGAAGAGCACTTCTTAAGTTAAAAGGTCTTCGTTTATCATTCCAGATTGATTGCAGATCGCAGGCAATAATCACATATTAGCTGAAATATGTAGGTATGGAATTAAATAAATCGGGTTTCAAATGGCGAAGCCCTTAGGAGATGAGCGAGATGGAAACACGGGTAAATCAAATTGAATTGAATGGACTCACTTTTCAATATCGAGAGAGTGGGGACCCTTCTGCAGCACCGCTTGTTTCTCTTCACGCACTGGGGAAAAGTGCAGAATCATGGGATCAGGTGGCAGTTGCTTTAGCAGAAAAATACCGCGTTTTAGCTTTAGATCAGCGGGGTCACGCTGGGAGTGCAAGAGCTGGAACTTACACCTTTGAACTGATGTGCGATGATTTGCTTCATTTTGCGAATGCGATGAATTTAGAACAATTTACGTTACTTGGTCATTCCATGGGAGGAACTGTATCCTATCTTTTCTCGGAAAGATTTCCTTCAAGGATAGAAAAGTTGATTGTTGAAGACACTCCACCTCCTTTTCCAGATAAGCCAATCGAGATTCCTTCTAAACCTCCTGCTCACCTGCCATTTGATTGGCTGGTTGTGCCTTCGATTCTAAGGCAACTTAATGACCCCAATCCCGAATGGTGGGCACGTCTTAAGGACATTATCAAGCCAACTCTTATTATAGGCGGTGGGTCCAGTCATGTTCCCCAAAATAAATTGAAGGAAGTTTCTGAACTTATTCCGAATTGCGAATTGGTGACGATAGATCATGCCGGGCACTTTGTGCATGATGATAATTTACCAGCCTTCTTAGCTACCGTAAAAAGCTTTCTTCGTTCATGAGTTTTCGAATGCTTTCGTTTTCCTAAAAGTGAAATAATCTCATTGACCATACGACATCATGAAAGTCCTGATTTTTTTGATCTAAAAAAATCTATAAAAAGAGTGGGGGATTGGCGATGCCATTTTTCAAAACCAAAGAACGTTTGCAACTGTTTTACCAAGAATGGGGAACAGGCAATCCGGTAGTTTTTGTTTCTGGATGGTCACTAAGTTCTAGAATGTGGGATTATCAGAGAATTTTTTTAGCAGATCAGGACTTAAGGTGTATAGCATATGACAGACGTGGTCATGGGCGTTCCGATGATCCGGGGAACGGGTACGACTTCGACACCCTGGCAGACGATCTCGCTGCACTGATTGAATACCTGGATCTTCGAAATGTCACGCTTGTAGGTCATTCTATGGGTGGTGGTGAAGTGATTCGATATCTAACACGTCATGGCAACGATCGGGTGGACCGTGCAGTGCTTGTCTCTGCCATTGTGCCACTTTTGATGAAAACAGAGGATAATCCTAAAGGAGTATCCAAAGATGTCGCAGAAATGGTGCGTGAAACGTGGAAACGAGACTTTCCAAATTGGTTACGTCAAAATGAGCTGCCATACTTCAATCGTTCTGATACCAGCGCAATTGGTGAATGGACTCGGTGGGATATGTTGCAGACATCGCTTAAAGCAGTGGTTGAGTGTAATAAAGTGATCATTGAAACGGATTTTCGCGAGGAGATGCGGTCCATATCTGTACCTATACTCATTATCCACGGTGATAAAGATCGATCAATCCCGGTAGAAATCTCCGGCCAAAAGTCAGCAATGTTATTACCCAAGAACCGGTTTATTTTGTACAAAGATGCCCCGCATGGACTATACATCACACATTCAGACCGGCTAAATAATGACCTTTTAACATTTATTAAAGGTTAGAAATGAAAAGATAATAGAATGAAATAAAGTAAGTATGAAATACGGAAAAATGATAATGTTAAAAATAATAAATGTCAGAAAAACCATGAAAAAACACCTTCACAAATGAGTGAAGGTGTTTTTTCATTTAATGCGGAATCACAATCCATGCATTGGGTAAATAACGCATGCCTACAGAAGTCTGGGTAGCTGGTTTTAGCTGAAGTACTCCATCCTTGATCATCGTAGTGGATCCTCCGCCATCCATGGCAACCGCGTTGGTAACGTGGTATTTCTCAAATAAATGAACGATATCAGACATGGTGGCACCCCGATGAGTTTTATCCCAATAATAACGGCCATCTGTGATAATCATGACGATGCTTCCGTTTTTTGCTTGACCAATGGCCGTCCGTGGTGCCCATCCCCAGGCATCATCAATGTTTGATGTTACTTGGTTTTGACCGTTGACAATCAATTGCGGACCAAAGCTTACCGCATCACGAACTCCCAAATTCTCTAGTTGGTTTACGGAATAACTTCCTGTGATAAACTCGCCATTTTTTAAAATTGCACCTACAAGCTGAGGCACTTTGTAGCCATGTGGAGAATTTATAACCTTACCATTGATGATAACGATCCCTTTTGGCTGGGCCCCGGAACCATTTCCTTTTGGATCATAAAATCCCCCGCCATTAATCCCTGCAACTCCATTATTTTCTTTAATCAAATCAGATAATGGCTGTCCTTTGGTAGAATACTTCGTTCCTACAAGGTGAACGGTTGTGGGATCAGGAACCACCATAACTTTTGCTGTGAAATTAGCTGTATTAATCGTGTCCACGTTAACCGATTCCTTCTTGCCAGTGGATTCCTTTTTATCTTTCGTTACTACAGGAGTAACTGACGATTGCTTAATCGGAGGGTGTAACATGGCTTGATACAATTCTTTTATTTCCGACTGTGGAAGCAAAAAACTCAAGTATTTCACATACTGAGGATGCTGTGATGAAAGGACAGTCCCAACGGTCATTCTTCGAAGTTGGTGTCCTTTATTTGTCCCATATAAAAATTCGCTACCGCTTAAGAAGAGTAGCAAAATCAAAATGACAATAATACGCCAAACTGTTAATTTGAGTGGATGGCGTGGAATATAGTTTCTTTTAGTCGTACTGAGTTCCATACCATTTCACCTCTTATAAATATTTTTCCGAACGAATTCGGGTGGGGAATTTGAAAACTTTAGATTAATGTGTTGAACTGTTAAAATAACGTTCTCCATTATACGTTATACAGCTAATTGTTTTAAGTCCCATTTCATTTCCTTAAAAGGTATTATTTTACTGATCCTAGAGGAGCTACTTCGGGGCTGTCTGAAGCAACACGGATTCGGACACGATGGCTCTTGGCATCACCTTAAAAGTATTACTTATTGTGCTATTGTGGCAGAATAGCGAAATAAACAAGGAGAAATACTAAATTTAATAATTCATTTTGGAAAAGAAGGGGGGAAATTCATATGTCATTGAAAAAACATTGGTTACTTAATATCGTACTGATATTACTCTCCTGGCTTACAATACCTTTATTAGGATGGCGGACTATAAAGAGATTTTTACCAGCCTCAATCCTTGCTGTTCTAATATGTAGTTTGGATGCTCAAATTGGAAAAAAACGCAGATGGTGGTCTTTTTATAATAAACCACAGTCCTTTTTTCAAAATGAATTTCCTTTTCTCATTGGCCCAATGCTGGCGATGGCTTTATGGACATTAAAATGGGGATACGGAAATTTTAAAAAGTTTATTATGTTAAACGTTATTGGCGAAGCAATTTTTGTATCTCCAATAACAAGGTTGTTCACAAAATTAAAACTATATAAATTAGTTCAATTTAACGAATTTCAATTCTTTCTATATTTCTTTTACAAGGCTTTTTGTTTATATGGATTTCAATATCTTTTTGAAAAATACAAGAAAACTAATGATTATTAAAGCAGCGAGGTGCGACTCTTCAATGAAGGTTGCCTTTTTTTATTCCAAAAGGGGAATTATGGAATTTTGTACTTAAATTCCCCAAACTGGATTAAAAAAATCAAGCAAGATACCAAGATGATAGGTATGGATTATGGGGTTGAAATATCCTTCTATATATATACAATTCAAAAACCGCTAAAAATTAGCGGTCCTATTAACTATTAGCTATTAAGTGGTAAAGTAAAAAAAATCCATCCTTTGAGACTTTTAGTTCTCCTTAAAGGATGGATTTTTTACCCGTACTAAGACCTTAGGGAAACAAAGTAATCATAGTTTGAATGTAATTACTTTTATTATTTAGTTATTTAAGAAACTTTGTCTAGTCGTTTCGTCTATAGGGCTTCATCCATAACATTTGATTCAATTTTGTTACTTTTACTATTTACAAACCATATTCCTACCAGTACGAGAAAAATCCCTGCTAACGTTACTATTTTTAAGGCTTCATGCAAAAATATACATCCGGACAGAACTCCTACGACAGGCACAAGTAATAAAGAAATGGATGCTTTGCTTGCTTCTGTACGGCTTAAAATATGATTCCACATCACAAACGCTAGGGCTGAGGCAACAATCCCCGCAAACAGAATATAAACGACCGGCATGAATCCCCAATGCGATTCACCGTGTTCAAATGAAAGAAAATAGACCAATAAGCCCATCGCCCCAATCGTCATTTGCCAAGTGGTATATTGAATACTATTACAATGCTTTAATTTCAGTTTGAACAGCAAGTTTGCTACAGCCCAAGAAATAGCGGAGCTTAATGCCAGTAACATAGCCCAGAGGGATCCTCCTAAATGGATATTCATAGCGAGAAATAAGCCAACTATCCCTAGAACAATTCCAAACGTCTTTCAGTTCTGACCTATAGTATGCCGCTATTTTTATCGATTATGGCTCATAAGTGGATTCCTGAAGAACAGTTGACGGCAAATATAAATATCGTAGTTTTAAGTCGAAAAACGACTTAATTAGGAGGGGAATAGTTTGGAACTACGTCAGATTGAATATTTCACGGTAGTGGCTGAAGAGTTGCATTTTGGTCGAGCGGCAATGCGCTTACAAATGACACAACCACCTTTAAGTCAACAAATTTTGGAACTTGAGAGGGAACTAGGAGTGAAGCTGTTTGAAAGATCAATGCGGCATGTAGAGCTGACAAACGCTGGAAGGGTTTACTTGAAAGAAGTTCGCCAAGTACTTACCCTATTAGAGCGAGCAAAGATTGCTGCTCAAAGGGCACAGATGGGAATCCTTGATCGGTTAGTGATTGGATTTGTCAGATCTGCCACATTCGATTTCGAACAGAAATTTTGTGAAAATGATTGATTGTGAAAGAATACACTTATACTAATGACTACGATACTTCAAGAAGAAGTCGCCTTTTTTCTTTTAAATAAAAAAATTGTATAAAATTATACTTAAACTCTCGCAGGTTAGTGTAATAAAGATTGAATGGTAAAATTATGAGAAATGCACTACACGATGGGACTGATCAATAGTGATTTTTATAAAGGAGTTGTGAGAAGTTGAAATATCGTAAAGCAAATAACGAGGATATTGATCTATTGGTGGAGTTAAGAAAAAAGCAATTAGTTGATGAAGGTATAGAACCTAATATAGATATTGAAAAGGAACTATATGTTTTCTTTAAAAATAAACTAAGCGATGGTACTTTAATTCAATGGCTAGTGGAAGATAAAGAAGAGATTATAGCTTGTGGTGCAGTAATTTTTTATGAATTTCCACCTAGTTACACCAATAAGACTGGAAAAAAGGCGTATATCGCAAATATGTATACGAATGAAAATTATCGTGGGCAAGGAATCGCTACAAAGCTGTTAACGAAGTTAGTTGATGAAGTGAAGATTTCAGGCATTTCAAAAATATGGCTTGGGGCTTCAAAAATGGGGAGACCAGTGTATAAGAAGTTTGGTTTTACGGAAACGGATGAATTTCTAGAATTAAATATTATTAAATAATTTGTGAAGTATAATACTCAAACGACCATATTTTAATAATACAATTTTAGACCCTGTCTAAAGTAACGGGTACGATATTCAAGAAAGAGATCGCCTGTTTTCTTTTGCACAAAAAAGATTGTGAAATGATGGACTTAAACGATCGTTAGTTGAAGGTTGGTTCAAATTATTCATAGAAAATGGAACGATGCGTTTTCCTTGAACTAAGCAAAAAACCTCTCTAAATTCCTGTTAATTTAGGAATTTCACGAGAGGTTTTTTATATGTTGTTGCTCTTCGAAAAATATTTCTGAGTATCTTCACGTATTTGTTTGGGTAAGACACGATCAAGCTCTTTATTTAACCATGACAGTGTTTTACTACGCAAGTAATCACGCATTTGTTCTTCTGCAGAGAGCATAACTAAATTGATGGTGCAAGAGGAGGGAGCTGAACAGCAGTTTTCTCTATACAATAATCCATTGTCTTTAATATTTTTACATTGAAAAATAGGTTTAGGACCCTCAACTGCTTCAATTACATCCCAAAAGGAAATATCTTCTGGGGACTTAGCTAACCTATATCCTCCCTTTACACCAGGCACAGAACTTACAATGCTTGCCCTAGATAATTTACCAAAAACTTTTGAAAGAAATGTCTCGGAAAGTCCTTGGAATTCTGCCAATTCCTTAATCCCAACACTTTCATCGGAAGGAACGTCAATTAAATAAACCAGACAATGTAAAGCATATTCAACTCCGACACTATACTGCATATAAACTCACCTGCTTTTTATTTTAAGGGCTATCAAATTGTATCTTAGGAATATTTAGAGTATTAGTCAAATAAAAGAAGTCTCTTTTGGGTAACTCAGATTCATTTGACAAAAATAATTATAGTCTATATTATAGACAATGTTAATCGTCGATTAAATAAGTCTTTTATTTATTTAAGGAGGTAATTAAATTGGAACAACGAGTTGATTATTACAATGTAGCACCAGAAGCACTTAAAATAATGATGGAAATGGAGAAGTATACGAAAACAACAGGCATAGACCGTAAACTTCGTGAACTTATAAAAATTCGGGCTTCACAAATTAACGGATGTGCATTTTGTTTGAATATGCATACAGCTGATGCTAGAAAAATGGGAGAAACGGAACAACGTTTATATTGTATTGGTGCTTGGAGAGAGTGCACATTTTATACGGATGCAGAAAAAGTAGCTCTTGAGTTGACAGAATACGTAACTTTAATCCCCACAAAACGCGTGCCAGATGAGCTTTATCAAAGAGTACGTGAACATTTTGACGAGAGACAATATGTAGACCTTGTACTGATTATTAATCAAATCAACAGTTGGAATAGAATTTCTATTGCAATGGGGAATACAGCAACCTTGACTACTTAAACAGAATGTAGAGGTTTCTTTTTCAAATAACGAGTGCACTAATACAAGAAGGGAAGGTTGCTGTGGCAGCCTTTTTTTATTGAACTGATATGAACGAAACTGTCAACCCACCACACCCAAATGTTTTTATTTAGCGTTTTATTCAGTATGAATAGAGTTATTCCTTGTTCAACTTATAGACCAAATATCCTTTCGGATCTAGCTTGTCAAGGGCGCACTTTCCCTTGATAAGCTAAATCCGAAAGGGATACAATACAGAAAGTTGAACAGGATAACCCTAAAAACTTGGCACGAAGGCAAAAACTCTGACGGTGATATACAAACTGATATGCGTGGGTTGGGTACCACATTTCACTCCATCCGTCACGGAGCTGCCTCGGACTAAAGGCGCACGTTCAGTTCTAGACCTAGTGCATAGTTCAACATGAGGGTTCTCCTTCACGGGAATTTGCCTTCGAGCCAAATCTTCAATTTCCAACCAAAAAGTTATTACTTCATAAGAAAACTCCATTAATTTATTACTTTCAATCTACTTAAGCAATATTCAATCTACTTACTTGTTTATCTTCAATACAACAAGCGATAGCCCAGATAAAGCCAAGTAATTCTCTAGCAACGGCAACAACAGCTACTTTTCCACCTTTTCCTTTAGCGGAGATTCGATGATATTTCATATGAAGACGGTGTTGAGCTTTCCAAGCTATACGTTTTGCCTCTGGATCTTGACCTTCTTGACGTTTTAGCAATTCACCTTTAACAGATGGGCGATGACGATAAGACCAACAAACTTCTACTATGGAACGTCGAATTTGTGAGTTTCCTGTTTTCGTAATCGAACCTTGCCAACGACTTGATCCACTAGAGTATTCTTTAGGAACAAGTCCAGCATAGGACATCAATTGTCTTGGGTTAGAAAAACGAGAAAACTGTCCAATTTCAGCTACCAAGGTAACGGCAGTTACTTCCGCAACTCCTCTTAATGTTTGGAGTGCTTGAATAACGGGGGCGTGTTCACTTTGAAGTGCTTCTTCATGGATTTGATCTTCAATTCGTTTCATACGATCTTCTACTTCATTGATTGTATGAAGATACTCTTGAAAAACAATACGTTGTGCAGCTCTTTTAAATGTTAAGCGTTTTAACCATTCACGATGTTTTACAGACCAATTTCGAACTCCTTGCGGAGGACGTATATCATGGCGAAGTAAGAAGTGAATAAGTCTCTGACGAGAACTTTGTAAATCTTCACGAGCATCATGACGAGCACGAATTAAGTCTCTCAATGCTTCATGATCTTCATCTGGAACCCATACAGAAGTAAGCTCTCCCGCACGTAGTAACTGAGCTAATCTAATAGAATCTCTTTTATCTGTTTTCACGCGATCGCCAGATCGCTTTGGGATAAGAGAGGGTGCCACAACCAAACATTCAATTTCCATTGAAAGAAGTAAACGATAAATTCCATATCCAGTAGAACCAGCTTCATAACATACTAATAGGTTGTCAGGATTTCCTAACTTTTTCATTAGTTTGCGAATGTCTTCTGGCTTATTTTGGATAGTTCCATGAAATCTTGGTTCACCACGACCTGGATCAGCAATAGCAACAGCAATTGTATCTTTAGATACGTCTAAACCAACAAATTTTTGTACATCCTTCATATTAAACGGCTCCTTTTCGTGTGTAGCTCTACACTTGGTTTATTTTTGGGTAGTAACATTATGACCAAGTGCAACCTACGTTAAGCGATGGGAGCCGTTTCGTTCATTATGACTAAAGGGTCAGGGGTGTGGAAGAATCCAGATTTTCATTTCTTCAGCAATCGAAACAGATTTCAGCATAAACTTATAAAACCAATTCGTAAGGAGTGACTTTAAATGAATGTTGGAAGAGATAAAATATACCCCGACTGTCCAACTCTTATCAGAACGGTTGAGGTTGGCGGTCTTACGAAATCACAGCTTCTTCAAAAATTGCAACAACATTCTATTTTGATGAATAAGCTTGGAGAGAGGCTATTCGCTGATGATAAGTTTACTATTTCAGATACGATATACAGTGTAAGGGCTGTTGAGCCCAAAGTTCGTGATCTTGGCTTTCCAGAAGGAACTACTATACCCCAGCTTTTTGAAAAAGCGAACCAGGTTGGCTTAAAATTATGCCCCCTTGAGCTAGGACCCCACTTAAGATTGGAGTATCTGGATCAACCCGAAGGTCATTCGGGGAAACCTTCTTGGCGACATCGAGCTCCGTATGGCTCCGTTACAATAGCATCTGAGATACTATCCAAAGACGTCGACTTTCCGAAGGGTTTCTATCTGAGACGAATTGAAGGTGCGCTGTGGTTGCGTGGATACATTGCTGATGATCTGCACGTCTTGGAGCCAGATGATCACTTTGTTTTTTGTCAAAACGAAAATTTGAAGAAAAAAATTCCTTATTAATCAACGGGCGCGAATGTGGAATAAATGTCACGGTTCTTATTCAATTAATGGGGGGAGAGTTGTAGTTCAAGCTGTCATTTTAAACAGCATTTTTTATTACACTATAGTGACAGGTTAATTGAATAAAAAATTATCTCAAAATCTCAAAAATTCGCTCATAATAAAATAAAGCAGGGGTGTAACCACTTGTTTTCTTGGAGAATAACAAAATATAACCCGAAAAAGAGAGAGGAAGAAGGCTCTTATCTGGACCTTGAAGAATGGACAAGTTTTTCTGAGGTAGGAAAAAAGGTTAGTGAAGAAGAATATTTAAAAACTGAATCAAACTACTTAAATTCCATCACTAGGTTTATGAATGAAACGGGCTATAAAAAGCTTTATCTAGATGACTTGAAATATGCTCTGATGAAGTAAAGAAGAACCAAAGCGCTGTTCCTTTTTTGTCAAACATTTGGGTGGGTAAATCCGTCAGTGCGCGGGAGATTATAGAGTTAGCAAAATTAAGCTTACGGGAAGTTATTTGGTGCAAATTAAGTTACAAAGACAGGTTTTTTGTTCACTTCGGATACGATTATTATATGTATATTGGAGCAAGTATAGATTCTCCTACAGCTCGTCAAAAAATCGAAGAGACTGGATTATACATGGAAGAATTTAAATCTCCCTATTTGGATTAAAAATGAAATTTATAATTGAAGCCTTCTTGAAGTAAAGGGTGTGTTTAAGAAATTGAGACAAAAATTAAATGACAAAGAATATAGGAAAGTTTGGGGGAGATTTAACAAAGAGTTTAAGTTTAAAGTTGGTTTAAGTTTAATTATTCATAATCTGTTGGTTACACCAACTTTTCCTTTGATGCTCTTTCCAAATTATTTTCTTATTTCTCCACAAAAAACCCCGATCATAAGGAAGGGGTTTATGGGTTTATAATTTGCTGCTCATAGGTTTCTTTCAATCGCTTAATATCCTCTTTTGGCGGTAGACCAAACATCCTAGAATATTCTCTGCTGAATTGAGATGGACTTTCGTAGCCTACTCGGAATGCAGCATCGGTGGCATCAGTTGACTCGGATAATAACAGGCGACGAGCTTCCTGTAGTCTTAGTTGTTTTTGAAACTGAATAGGGCTCATTGCTGTTACCTCTTTAAAGTGCCTATGAAAGGAAGAAACACTCATGTTCGCAATTTCTGCAAGGTCCTCAATCCGAAAAGATTGGTCATAGTTTTTCATGATATGTTCAATCACAACCCCAATTAGATGAGCTGAACTTCCTTCTAGCCCTATTTGCCCTAATGTAACTCCATGCTGCCCCTGTAAAACCCTATAGATAATTTCCTTTGTGATAAGAGGTGCAAGAACCGGTATATCGTAAGGAGTCTCCAGCAAATGTACTAATCTGGTTACAGCGTCCAACAAAGAATCCTCGATTTGGCTTACATACATGCCTCTTCTGGCATTTTCTTTTGGGTTAACTGGAAGATGTGAATCCTGTAATACCTCCAATATTTGGTTTGGCGTAAATTCAAGTTTGAGTGCCAAATACGGATTTTCAGAAGAAGCTTCCGTAACTATACCGGTAATTGGCAAGTTCACGGATGCAACAAGGTAATCTGCAGGACCGTACACATAGGTCTCCTGTGCCAGTAAAACCTCCTTTTTGCCTTGAACGATTATGCATAAAGAGGGCATGTAAACTCCGTAAGCTGGACCTGTAACATCAGAGAACCGAGAGAATGATAAAGAAGATATTGCAGTCTCATGAGCCCCGTCCTTACCTGTGTGCCTCTCAATAAGTTGGGTGAGTTCCGAACGCTGTTTGTCGATTTGTTTGGACATAAAAACCTCCTGTGTCTCTGTTTTTTATAGTTCCATATTAATACATATTCCTCCGAAGTGTTAGTGGTGTGAGAGGATTAGGCAATGATTTGATAGGAATTATATAAGGGTTTCCTGTTCTTTTATTGCATAATAAGGGAGTTAAAAGTTTTCTATACATCTTGACTGTAAGGAGTTGAATCACCATGAAAAAGCGTAAATTAGGAAAGACTGAATTGGAGGTTTCCTCCATTGGACTTGGTTGCATGGGCATGAGCCATGGGTACGGACCTGCATCGGACAAGCAAGAGATGATTGCGCTTATTCATAAGGCTCTAGACCGGGGTGTTACTTTCTTCGATACTGCCGAAGTATATGGTCTGTTTGTCAATGAGGAATTGGTAGGGGATGCCCTTGCTCCTCTTAAGGGAAAAGTTGTTATCGCGACCAAATTTGGCATCCAGATGATAAATGGCAAGCAGATGCTCGATAGTAAGCCTGAACGTATTAGGCAGTCAATCGAAGGCTCGCTTAAACGCCTTAAGGTCGATACCATTGATCTTTACTATCAGCATCGGGTGGACCCAAGTGTTCCAATTGAAGAGGTAGCAGGAGTAATACAAGACCTAATCAAGGAAGGGAAGATTAAGCATTGGGGACTTTCTGAAGCAGGAGTGGAAACGATTCGCCGTGCACACTCGGTTCATCCGCTGACTGCCGTTCAAAGTGAATACTCAATGATGTGGAGAAGCCCTGAAGACGACTTGTTGCCTACCCTTGAAGAGCTGGGAATCGGCTTTGTTCCTTTCAGTCCGTTGGGCAAGGGATTCCTTACCGGCACAATTAAAAAGGATGCAAGGTTCGGCAGTTCAGATTTCCGCAGCATTGTTCCACGCTTCAAACCTGAGAATATCGAGGCAAATCAGGTATTGGTTGATTTGATAAACAAGTTTGCTGTTGAAAAAGATGCAACACCCGCTCAAATCGCACTTGCGTGGGTTCTAGCACAGAAGCCGTGGATTGTTCCGATTCCAGGCACGCGGAAGTTGGAGCGTCTCGAAGAAAACCTTGGGGCTGCTGATATTGAACTGAGTCGTGAAGAACTCAAGGATTTAAATGATGCCTTATCGAAAATTGAGATCTCAGGAGATCGCTATCCAGCTGAATATGCAAATAGGGTAGGAAAATAATTTACGATAAACACAGGAGGATTTTATATGCAAAAAGTAACGTTAAATAATGGTGTAGAGATGCCAATCCTGGGCTTTGGGGTTTTTCAGATTCAGGATGAAAATGAATGTGAGCAGGCCCTTTACGATGCGATTATGACGGGTTATCGTCTGATCGATACTGCAGCATCTTATCTAAATGAAGAAGCAGTCGGAAGAGCAATCAAGCGGAGCGGTGTCCCAAGAGAGGAATTGTTCATTACAACAAAACTTTGGGTTCAGGATACTGGTTATGAAAACACAAAGAAAGCATTAGAAAAATCACTGGAAAGGCTGCAATTGGATT
Source organism: Bacillus salipaludis (assembly GCF_030938565.1). Taxonomy (GTDB): domain Bacteria; phylum Bacillota; class Bacilli; order Bacillales; family Cytobacillaceae; genus Neobacillus; species Neobacillus salipaludis_A. Next base: position 3,137,077 of record NZ_JAVGVR010000001.1, read on the forward strand.
ATCTGGATTTATACCTAATCCATCAGCCATTTGGTGATGTACACGGTTCTTGGCGTGCCATGGAGGAACTGTACCGTGAAGGAAAAGTCAGGGCAATTGGAGTAAGTAACTTCCATTCAGACCGCCTTATTGATTTGATTATCCATAATGAAGTTGTTCCAGCGGTTAACCAAGTCGAAACACATGTATTCAATCAGCAGATTGAAAGTCATGCCTTTATGAAAGAGAACAATGTACAAATAGAGTCTTGGGGGCCATTTGCCGAAGGAAAAAACAACATGTTCCAGAATGAAATTTTGGTTTCCATAGGAGAAAAGTATAATAAATCTGTTGCTCAGGTGGTTTTACGTTGGTTGACACAAAGAGGAGTTGTTGCGATTCCAAAATCTGTCCGTAAAGAAAGAATCGTGGAAAACTTCAACATCTTTGACTTTGAATTAAGCCAAGAAGATATGGACCAAATTGCTACTTTAGATACAAAAGAGAGCTTATTCTTTTCACACAGGGACCCTGAAATGGTGAAATGGATTGGAACCCGTAAACTAGATATATAATTTTATTTTCTATAGCACAACAAAAAGTCGATTTCCTTCACAAGTGAACATCGGCTTTTTTTATGGATAACAATTTAATAACTTTTATATCGTGAAGGATTACACTTAAACTACCGGGTGCATTTCTTAAAGAACATTCGGCTGCTCAAGGACAAGCAGCCGATATTATGTTGAACGGGTGAGGTAACCAAAGAAGCGAATGATGTGGACTTCATCTGAATAGTCTAGCCTTCTATGTACTGACGCTCACAAAGGAGCATCCATGACGTTCCAAACCTGTCTCTCAGCTGAGCAAAACGCAAAGCGAAAAATGTTTCTTCCATGGGCATAAAGATTTCTCCTCCTTCAGAAAGCAAGGTATAAAGTCTCTCCGCCTCTTCTGCACTGTAAACCCTGAGTGTCAGATAGACACTCCGCATAGGCTCTGCCTTGGGGATGTCGGCTCCCCTTAGAATGGTGTCCCCAATCTCGATGGTGGCATGCAAAATGTCGTTTTCCCTACCTTCCGGAACGTTCGTAGTATCTGGCAGTTGTTTGAAAGCCATCATTGATGTTATTCTTCCTCCGAGATGCTGTTCATAGAACTGAAAAGCCTGTTCGCAAACTCCTTGATAGTTGACGTAGATATCGAGCTTCATTGAATAATCTCCCTTTTTCATTTTGGTTGTTGGTCTTGAAAGATATTTTATAATTCAGTATAAACGAAAGGCATATGAATGCCTATACAATCGATTTTATTACAAACTATTATTTGTAAATATTTACAATTATTATAATTTATGGACTCTATTTCTACTCTTCGCTGTCTTCGGTGTATGGGATGCGTAAGTCACTTGGGATTATAGATGAGGAGATTAATCCTACTAGAAAAAATTGAGAATTTATTTCTCCACATTTAGAGCTGATGTACTCATGTGTCGTTATTGTGAAATATGGTACTTAAACAAACGGACGCTTATGTTTAATACAAGGTCGCTGCGGCGCCTTTTGCTTGTTCCGCCAAATGGCAGGTTTGTGGAACAGCCCTTGACAAGGGTACAAGATTAGGTTTATTAAGCTAAAAACATATTAAGATTCTAACCTCAGCACAAAAATATATTTACTTCAATTGTTCCACAGTCATAAAGCCCAAATATGATTTATAGGTAAAAACACATTTTGCTGAAACAAGTTTATAGGTTAATAACCAATGAATATGATGATTTGAAAATAAACATTAAGGAGTGCATTTTATGAATACTAGTCATTTACATCTGTACTCTAACATTCCATATAGTCAAGATGCTTATCTATCTTCATCTCCATTCCAAACAGATTACTATTCGCCCATTGATTCAAGACAATTTGGCGTGTCTCAGCCTCCAACTGCACCACCACCTGGTCATCATGCTCCGCCTGGACCACCACACGGTCATCATGATCCAGAAGCTGGACCACCAACATCGCCACCGCCATCAGTTGTTCCTCAACAAATGCACCAAGCAGGAGCATACGCAGTAGACCCAGGCAGCATGATCCGTTGTTTACACAGATACACGTATGTATGGCTTAGAGGTCGTGAGCAATTTTGGTTCTATCCAACATTTATTGGTCGAAACTCTGTTTCAGGGTATCGCTGGACTGGACAGAGATGGGTTAATTACGGTATTAGCCTAAGACAAATTCAATCCTTTACTTGCGTTTAATAAGATTTTGTAATTGAATGCAAACCAGCTTGTGTGGGGAAGGAATAAAGCCCAATAAAACAAAATAATCTTATTTCAACTAAAGTTAGATATAGTCTATTTTTTTCTCAAAACAAAACAGATGTTGAAATATTGCACTTACAATAAATGGTGCAAAAGATTAAAATCCAGCTGCCATCATGGTGGCTTTTTCTTATAGTACTAACTAGCAGTTTAATTGAACAATCTGCAATAGCTATTCATCAATTGGACCTTTTTGCAACATTAAATTTAACAGAGCCTAAAATTAAAATTCTATCCCGTTTTCTATATAGATTGTGTTTTGTAATCCGGTATGCTTTACCACATATTCAAATATATTTTTTGCTGTGTCTCTGATTATCTCGCTTAGACCTAAGTTATCAAAAACGCGTGCATAGCAGCGAATAATCAACGTATCATTTTCTTCTAACAGATGATAATAGACGGTTTCCTTATGTATTTTCGAAAAACAGTTAATAAATAGATATTCATCTGTTGGTTCGATTCCTTTTAACAGAAGTTCTTTTTGAACTATTCGTTTTATTTCAGCGATTTGATTCTGTGATAAATTTATTCTCATACCAGCCCACCAGCCTATTAATTTATCAGCATTCCACATTTTTATTATATGAAAAACGAAATTGTCTGTCACAAAAGAATTGGATTGCCGCAATGATCCCATTTTAACTGGACGAACTGGGCAGGATAGTTAGAGAAAAATATATAGATAAGTGACCAAGTTGACAATAATATCATTGGAATCTATACTCGATAAACATTCGCTTAAACGTTTAGGCGTGGACTATATCGACCTGTATCAGCCTGCAAGAATTGATCTAGGAATACCAGTTAAGGAGACGATTTGTGCCAGAAAAGTAAATCAACTTCAGGAATCAATGAAATCTCTTGATGTGCATCTAAATGAAAGTGATGTCAAAAGAATTGAAGAAGCTATACCAGAATCAGAGATAGCTGGTGGAAGTTTTCCGCAGATGAAATTCAAAAATGGGATGGTAGTCCAGAATTAAAGATTTCTTTCATTGTGAAGTAATATACTTAAACTAAAGGGGGCGATGCTTTAATAACGAAGGATCGCATTTTCTTATTGAAATAACGGGGCAGGTTTGTTGAAGAAGGATATTTTCTGTTTTAAGCGAAATAGAATACCAAACAAACCTAACACAAATATAGGTATTGAAAATAACAGGAACATAGGAGGTATGAGAGATGAGGGTCAATAGAATAGATCATGTGAGCATAAACGTAAATGATCTTTCAGAGGCTAAAGCGTTTTTTCTTGATTTAGGACTTGAAGTGCAAGCGGAATGGGAATTGGATGGAGAACTGTTGGACAGAATAGTTGGGCTTAATGATGTTAAAACGGCATGTGTAGGATTGGGAATGCCAGATGGTCAGGCATGGATAGAGCTAGTTAAATTTTATACGCCGTCAGATGAAAAGGATTTTCAGCAACCATTTGCAAATACGCTGGGTATCCGACATATTTGTTTTGCTGTTGAAGATATTGAAGCTATTGTTGCAAAATTGAAAAAGAAGGGCACGGAAATCTTTAGTGAGATACAGCAATATGAAGATAGTTATAAGTTATGCTACGTTCGTGGTCCAGAGGGAATTATTTTAGAGTTGGCGGAGAAAATCAGGTGAATATTGAATTGGACTTTAAATGAATTAGATTTCCGCCTTTAAAGATTTCTTCTTAAACTATCAGGTGCGTTTCTTCAATAAGGTATTTGAAGCGATCTTCCTCAATCGGGCACTTATAGGGAATAAATATGTGACCACTTTTGCTTTATAGGGTCAGATTCCCAGGAAATAGTTGAAACATATATAAGGAAAATTATTTGAAAAGATGTACTAAGAGGAGTGCATTGATATTAACCTTAATTGGGGACATTTTTGCTACCATCGGAGAGGTTCATTAATAAAACGAGGTTAAAGGAGGTTAAAATGGAGAAACAGGCTGATTTATTTCATTCATTGGAGGGTGAAAAAATCTATTTCAAAGCCCTTAGGGTAGAGGATGTTCAAGAGATACATCATTTTGCATCAGATCAAGAAGTTTCACGATTTATTGGCTGGAATTTGATGAATACTTTAGAGGAATCTCATCAGCACATTGAAGTAATGTTAAACCGTGAGTCGGTAGGTACTCATTTATATTCCTCCATTGTTGAAAAATTAACACAAGCAATAATAGGGACAGCCATGATTTTCAATTTTGACAAAGAAGCCAACAAAGCTGAAATTGGTTATGTGTTACATAAACAATATTGGGGTAAGGGATATGGCACAGAGATGGTTGCATTGATGAGTGATTTTGCATTTAAATCCCTTAATCTTCATAAACTCTATGCCATGGTAGTTCATGCCAATATTGGCTCTGCACGGATACTTGAAAAGAATAGATATGAGTTAGAAGGAAGATTAAAGGACCACTATTTTATAGAGAATAAGTATTATGATGCATTACTTTTCGGCAAAATTACAAACATGGAAACTTAGCGTTCGTCTGCAGATCTTTGTTGACCATGATGTCAATAAAATATAGTCCGTTCTTATTCAATTGAAGGGCGCGATTATGTAATAAAACAATTCCAAAAATACCGATTCCTTAAATATTTAGGGAATCGGCTTTTTTAGGTTTAAAATCTTGAACTTTATTACTTTAATGATACAAGAAACTCATCAAAAATAGCCTTTATTCATCGGGAGCAAAGGCAATTTATGAGTGAAAAAATACCGAGGCGATAAGAACAACAGGAGTTTTGACAGTAGATTATCATTATAGTTGTTTAACTAAAGGGGCAGCAGTTTAGTTTATTAAAGATTGATAAACATTTATAGGATCATTCATTTTAAATTAAAAAACTCCAAATGGGCAAAGATTTTCTAACTTTGATTGAAAAAAACGGGAAAAATTTTTAAAAGTATTTTTTACAGGGGGATAATATCAGCAGTTATAAAACTGGAGGTATTTTTATGGAAACTCATCATATTCGTTTAACTTCATCTGAAGTGGGTGCTCTATGGGCAAATTATATAGCGGATTCTATGTTTGTATGTGTTTATAAGTATTATTTAGCTAAAGTCGAAGATGCGGAAATCAAAAAAGTACTAGAGCATGCTTTGGATTTGGCCCAACAGCATGTACAAGTTGTTACAAAAATATTTAAAGGAGAAGGTCATGCTATCCCTCTTGGGTTTACTGAAAACGATGTTAATGTGGATTCTCCAAGGCTTTTTTCTGATGAGTTCTTTTTATTCTATACTAAAAATATGACTAAAGGGGCTTTAGTTACATACGGTGCCATTTTGCCGCATACCTTTCGCAATGATATTCGGGAACACTTTATGTCTTGTATCTCTTCTACAATGGAATTATTTAATGATACAACGAACGTCCTTCTTTCCAAGGGAATAGAAGTTAGGTCTCCCTATATTCCCTATCTTCAAGAAGTGGACATGGTTGAAAAACAACATTTCTTAGCGGGGTGGTGGGGTGAACAAAGACCGCTGACTGCAGCAGAGATTACTCACCTCTACTCTAATATTCAAACAAACAATATGGGTTCAGCAGTGATCACTGGATTTGCTCAAGTTGCAAAGTCTAAGGATGTCCGAGAATATTTCAGACGGGGTAAAGAAATTGCAAAGAAACAAATTGAAGTTTTAACTAAATACTTACATAAAAATGACCTTCCTGCACCTGTAACCTGGGATGCACAAGTTCAGGATATAACGGAGTCTCCTTTTTCCGATAAATTAATGTTGTATCAAACTTCCATGATGACAGCTGCTGGTATGGGAAACTACGGAACTGCACTTTCTGCTAGTCCAAGACGTGACATTGCTGCTGATTATGTTCGATTACAAGGAGAAATTGGACTCTACGCAGAGGACGGTTTAAATCTCCAAATTAAGCATGCGTGGTTGGAAAGACCGCCTCATGCAGCTGACGGAGATCAGTTAATGAAATAGAGGACCCAGGATAAATTTAGATTAAGAAGATACGATGGCAATTATACAAATGTCCAAAAGAGAAATAGCTGCTAGTTTTAATGGGAATTCTACTTAAAAAAATATTAAGAAATGTATAGTGAGTTTTTGCCTTTTTAAATATGTATTTGAAGTCTTTTTAGCCTATTTAACTGCCCGTTTTTTTAGCCCATTCTAAATCATTATTAATGTAGAGGCGTTATACCCATTTTTTCACTCAGTAAGCAAAGTTTGTGAATTATTGTTCTTAAATTAACGGATGGAAAAAGGCAGCGGAATCCGTTGTCTTTTTTCCATCCGTTATTAAAAATTTTTTCTATAAAATTCTTTTCTAATGTTTCCACTTAACTGATCTATCTGAGATCCTGACGAAAGTACAAAAGAAATTGTACTGAAAGATTCTAAAAGGAGTCCTATCTTTTGCTGTTCGCTGTACAGTCCGTTGTAGGTGCAGCTACAAATAATCTGGGATTGAGTTATTAAAGATTTATCAATCTAAATCTAAACGTCTTTAGTTATATCATACTTTAACAATTGTGGATGCTTATAAAATTTCTCAAAAATAATACCCATTAAATAGAAAAATAACAATCCAAAACAAATATGAATGAGTGTAAATTTAACTCCAAATGAAGCAAATTCATATACAATAACCGGTAATTTTGCAGTTGTCCAAACTCCTAAAAAAAATACAATATAGCGTATGCTTGCTCCTTTTTTTAATAATAGTGCCGCAATTGGAAAAGCTACGTAGAGGGGACCAGCTGCAATTACTCCTAATAATAGGGAGAACAAAATGCCATAAATGCCGGATTTTTCTCCCATATATCTTATAAGTTGTTCTTTCTCCACCCATTTGTCAAGCAAACCTACGAATATTAAGACAGGCGGGAGTAGAAACAGCATATCTAAAATGCTTTTTCCTGTTAATTGAAATGCGCTCCATCCAACCGATTGGTTTACAAAGGTAAGGATAATGAGCACAAATAATAAAATGAAAAAGAAACGATACCTTTTTAATTCATTCATCCCATCACCACCCAAATAATATATGAAAATATTAGAGACATTACCACTGCAGATACGTTGCGAGAATAGGCAAAACTTCGCCCAAATATCTTTTGTTCCATAGGTAAAGTTGTGATTCCGACAGACATTAATGTAGACATTAATACAGCTACTTGAGGGAGTCCTGCACCATTTTGGACTAATGTGTGTCCAAGAGGAAATACAACAAAGCTTGGAACTAGTGCAATAGAACCAATTAATGCTGAATAAACAATACCTGTCAATCCAGATTTTTCTCCAATGATTGAAGAAATTAAGGATGGAGTTAATATAGATAGTGACAGCCCAACGAAAAGCATAATTGATAACATATCAGGTATAATATTACGAAAGCTTTTCCATGACTTTAATAGAGAATCTCTTGTTTTATTTCGATCTTTTATAAAAGAAATACTAAGAAGAATAATGGCCATAGCGTAAAGGATAGCACCATTAATCATGATTTGGCCCCTTCCATTCTTTGTATTTATTTAAGAAAAATGATAAGTTCTTCATTTTTTCTTCTATATCTATTTGAAAATCGTCTAATTTTCTTTTTCCAACTGTAGTAATTTTGTACATTTTTATCAGCTTATCTTGATTAGATGTGTCCAAATAAGATTCAACAGCACCTTCTTTCTCTAATGTTTTTAATGTGCGATAAAGAATGGCACTATCAATTGGATTGATGGGAAGCTCTTCTTCACATTTCTGCAGGAGTTTCCCTCCATAGCTATCTCCCTCTGTTAAAAACAGCAGAAGAAATGCACCTGTATGTCTCCCTGTATGTTTCATGAAATAAATAACCTCCTAATGTAAAATTTTTTTGGCAACACTTACTGTTAATAACAGTATACTGTTATCAACAGTAATATGTCACTGATAGTATGTCCTTTTTTAAAAATTTTTTGTTCAATTTTTTATTTTAGTTTTCGTAGGGTTAGTTGTATGATAGCTTAATAATGGAATTTCAGTTCCATCTCGTTTGATGGCAGAACAAGCGGGGATATTGTTTAAGAGGAATCCATAGTTATCACCTATGAAATAAACTCCCTTATAATTTAGAATGACAAAATCATATTGATGGTTTAAGAATATTGTCTTTTACTGATTTAATAAGAAATTATAATGTGAAGGATTGTACTTAAACTAACCGGTGCTTATATTGAAGACCTTGCTGCCATTGATACAGCATTTTTTATTCTGATAACTTTGGGATTTCTTAGTTTTAAAATATATAAAAGATATAAACGGTTATGTAAAGGCGGGATGCTGTGGCGATTCGGTCCTCTTATTCTGCTAACGGAAGCATTTTAGTTGAACAAGAAATAGAAAAATATGGTTGACCATTTTAATAATACATAATAAAATTGAGAAAATTACAAAATTTACAAACGTTGTGACTGGGAGTATTAAGGAATGTTTATTGTTGAGAGAGCTGTCGGCTGGTGAAAGACAGTCAATAAAGTCCCCAACTCGCCCACGAGCGGTAAGGCTGATATGTAAGTCTTAACGGTTGACATCCGTAATCAGTTATAAAGTGGATTTGTTGTAATAGCAAATCAACAAGAGTGGTACCACGTAGGTAAAGCCTATCGTCTCTTATGTGAGATGGTAGGCTTTTTATTTTAAACAATTGGTGAGGCGAGGAGGAATATATTTTGGGAACAGTTTATTCATCAATACTTCCAAAACATATAGAATTTATAAGAAAACAACGGATTTTTTTCGTTGGTTCAGCACCTTTATCAACAGACGGACATGTTAACATTTCCCCTAAAGGTCATGATGTACTAAGGATATTCTCACCAAATGAGGTCGCTTATTTAGATTTAACTGGTAGTGGAAATGAAACAAGTGCTCATTTAATAGATAACGGTAGAATTACATTTATGTTCTTAGCTTTTGAAGGTCCCCCGATGATTTTACGTCTATATGGAAGAGGTAAGGTAGTATTACCTGACTCACCAGAATGGGATGACATGGCTAAGCACTTTGACATCCTACCTGGTTCTCGTCAATTAATTCATGTAAAGATTGAAACGGTAAAAACGTCTTGTGGCTATAGTGTTCCATTTTATTCATACAATGGCGAACGAGATACTCTTCAACAGTGGGCTACTAATAAAAGCGAACAAGACTTAGAAGAATATCGTAAAAAGAAAAATTCTATTAGTATGGATGGAATAGTTACACCAATTGGGGAAAAGTTTATCTAGCTTAATAACGTTAAATAGTAATAATCCTTGTTGAGCTAACGTCACAGGTTAGTTCAAAAAAATGATGGGAATTAATTTAACGTTTTTTATTCTTGTCAACGGTTGCTTTTAATTAGAAATTGTTAGTTTAGTAAAAATAATAAAAAACAAGGTTAATTCTGCTATTATCAAAATATTTGGTACAACAATAATCAAATTAATAATAAAAAAGACAGCTAAAATTCCTAAAAATAACCCTAAATGATAAATTTTTAATCGGTGGTGCACATGTCTATATTGATGGAAAACAAAGGTAGTTGACAGGAAATAGAGCAATACAGCTCCAAAAACAAAAAATAAGATAAATAGGTAATGGACCTCACGTAAAAACAATAGTCTGATAGATGCTGCAATCATGCTCAAAGACATTAGAATAAACAGATGACCATAAATAATGATTTGGCCGGATGTTTGTAAAGACTTGTCGAGTTTCTTCTCCAAGTTATCGAAATATTGCCACCACATCGATATAATCAGGATAAATGAAATGATCGCAAAGCCTATTGAATCCCAGTTTCCTTGTCTAGGCTGAATGACCGCAAGTGTACTAATAAGAGCTTCCCCAAAGAGAATAATGGTAAATAGACCAAATCGCTCTAATAAGTGAGCCGTATTTGTGGGAACCTTTACTAAGCATTTTCGTCCAAGCACCGGGACAAAGATATCAATAAGGATTCCCGTATACAACACAGCATATCGAACCCAGGAATCAAAAAAGACGGACAATAATGAAATGACGATTCCAATCCAAAAATACCTTCCCAAAAAGAGGGCTGCTTGTTTTCGAACTCCCGTTTCTACACTCTGGACAATAAGATATTGGATCGCAGTCACTGCTCTTAAGCCAATATACCCAATTAAAAAAGAAAGATAATAAGGATCAAAATCAGCTGATAAACTTGATGTCATAATTAGTACAAAAAACATTTGCAGAATTAAAAAGATACGTTGATGAAATAAATCTTTTCCAAACCGGTTAATAAATATGGTTTGCCCTACCCAAGCCCACCAGATAGGAATAAAAATTAATACAAACTTTACTAAATACTCTGCATGGATATGACCATCTTCAACATGAAGTAATACATGCGTCGCAGCCGCAACCGCCGCCACAAATAACAAATCATAAAAGAGTTCTAACCACGTCACTTTCTTTTCTTCCATTTATGTACTCCCTCCAATTCTTTATAGTTACTAGTATGATAGGAATATATGGTAATTGGAAGAGAAAATAAAAATTAACATAGACCATTTTTCTATATCTTGGGAAATGAGTGCAAAGTAATAAATACTTCATTAAATTAATAATCTTACAAAATTAGGTATAACGTCACTTCCTCTATTTTGGAATATTATGGTAACATGAAAGTGATTTTAAACGAGGAGGAAATGTATGACCAAGACCATCGGCCTTATATGTGGTAGTTTACGAAAAAACTCTTATAATCGAATCATTGCTCAATCATTAGCAGAGCTGGATGATTCCTATCAATTCCGTTGGATCGAGATTAATGATCTGCCTTTGTTCAACGAAGACCTAGAAATAAGTGTTCCAGAAACAGTGACATCATTTAAATCTGCTATCCAGGACGTTGAGGGTATCATTATTGTAAGTCCAGAGTACAATTCTGGGATTCCAGGCGTATTAAAGAATGCATTGGACTGGGCATCAAGACCTCGGGAATCCGCTGTTCTTAGCAGAAAACCGGTTGGTTTAATTGGTGCAACTCCTGGGGGATTAGGTACTGCCTTTGCTCAATTGCAAATCAAACAAGTACTAGAGGCCATGCAGGTTCATGTTCTTCCATTTCAAAAAGTGTTGATTTCCCAAGTACATAAAAAGATTGATCCTGATCAGAAAGTCCTTACAGACGAACAAACAAAACGTTATCTTCAAAAATATTTAAACCAATTTATTCATTGGATCGATCACATTCCAGCTATAGATTAATTGATAAAGTCCTAGCTTTTCAATCATTTTTATTAAAATACTACAAACGCATTATGATTTTTTAGAAACGAATTCCAATCATCCGTTCAATAATATTGGAACAAACGAAGGAGTTAAAATCTATTTTCCAATCTATGAATCTTCTTCGATTACTTATACCTTAATTAAAGGGAGGACAATAAAATGTCTGATTTCTATTCTCGTCTTAATAAAGATGACGCTGCTGTTCTTTTAGTTGATCATCAAACCGGCCTTATCTCCGGTCTTGTGCGTGACTATGGTGTTGATGAATTCAAGAACAATGTTATGGCTCTAGCTAACACTGCTAAGTTTTTTGATTTACCAGTTATTTTAACAACAAGTTTTGAAAAAGGGCCTAATGGGCCACTCATGCAAGAATTGGTTGAACTTTTTCCTCATGCGCCAAAAATAGCTCGTCCTGGACAAATTAACGCATGGGATAATGAGGATTTTGTCAAAGCAATCGAAGAAACTGGAAAAAAACAACTGATCATTGCGGGGGTAGTAACAGATGTTTGTGTTGCATTTCCTGCGCTTTCCGCTGTGAACGCTGGTTATGAGGTATTTGTTGCTACTGATGCTTCTGGAACATTCAGTAAACAAGTAGCGGATGCTGCATTAACGCGTATGGCCCATGGTGGAGTACAGCTTCTGAACTGGTTTAGCATAGCGTGCGAATTACAACGTGATTGGCGCAATGATGTTGAAGGTTTTGGGATTTTAATTTCTAATCATCTTCCTGGTTATCAAAATCTTATTGGAAGCTATAGGGGAGCTCAGAGAGATTTCAGCAAGCAGGCTAACTAGAATAGGGTCTCGTTTATAACTCACTTTTTCCAATATAAAGCTTCTGGCTTATTCAAGAAAAGCGCACTTTCCAATAATAAGGAAAAGTGCGTCTTTGCTTATCAAAATAATCTTCGCATCAACGTACATTTCTTTTCGGGTTAGATTTTTTCCCCTTCGCCCAGCTGTGCGTCTTTACAGTGGAGAATATCGTTGGATTCAGACTAACGGATGGGCTCTACGGCACTATAGTTTATCGACCTTCCTCTCCCAGCCTTAGAAACAGTATGGACGGAATCAATACATTTTCATTCTTTACGCTTCATGGATGGTTAACGGGTGCAATCCTTAAAGATCCAGCTGCTATTTCAGGAGACTTTTTACTGTGGTAACGGGAGGTTAGTTAATAATAGGACGCATTTAATGAATATTATGACATAAAAAATCCTCTCAAGTTTTTCTTGAAAGGAATCACGTTTGTTTTGCATTTTCAAGTTTTGATTTAATTTGGTTATTTTGAGATATGATGACGCTGCTAAAAATTATTGTTGCTACAAAGCCTAAAAGTGAAAAAAACACAGTAACTGCCAAATTTGTATTATCACGCATAACAGAACCTCCTTTTAGCAATAAGTATAGTATGTATAAAAAAACATTTATTATTCGTAATGAATACTTCGATGAAAAGGTGCAATAGAACAAAAAGTGCTTGTTCAACTAACAGGTGCTATAGTGGAATAAAGGGGTTGCTGCGGCAGCCATCTTTTTTTATTGAACTAACGTGGTTAGAAAGTAAGGAAGGGGCTATTGGTTTGAAAGAAATTCATAGCTTTGAATATATTTTTTAGATCACATTTTTCTTTATCAGTATCGAATAGATTTAGCGTTCATTGATAACATGGCAATTGGAATGATTGCTTATAATGAAAGGGAGAGAGAAGCCAACTTAATATTCATATTGATTTTAAAGATATTGGTATAGGTCAAACATGACTTGACAAGGTAAAGAATAATCATTTGTGAGATTAACATTAAATAAATGTATAGCAATTTTATGACAATACCAGAAATTACTTCAGAAATTAACCCAAAGAAACTCCCCATCAAAAAAATTTTAAAAAAACCCCTTAAAGACAAAATCCTTCCTTATCCAATCGTTCACCCAATTTCGATACTTAATAAAACTTTGTTATTCTACCCTATCTCTTTTTGTTACTTTTCTTTATATAACTAGTGAAAGAGGAATGTACCAATTGATGAAAAAAGAAACCGGATATGAGGGGGTGTGAACCTTAATAGGAATAAAATACAACACAAAGAAATTCAAGAAGGAAAAAAATCGGAAAAGGGGAGGAAAAGTCATGAGGAGAAGTGGGGTTGATTGCGCTACAAAATTAACGGCTGCATCAGCAAGAAATTTAAATGATTTAGGTTTTTCTTACGTGGCCCGATATCTCGGCAATAGTTGGAAAACATTTGATGCAGCTGAAGCAAAGGTAATTCAAGAGGCAGGATTAAAGTTAATTAGTATTGCTCAAAAAAGTGCAAACTTTCCAGGTTATCATACGAAAGCCCAAGGAATCGCGGATGCAAAGGATGCGGAAATATTCGCAACATTAGTAGGGCAACCTGCCGGAAGCGCCATTTACTTTGCGGTTGATTTCGATGCCAAAGCCTGCCATATGGAAGGAATTCTCGATTATGTCGATGGTTTAAATGCTACATTAAAAAACTACAAAGTTGGATTATATGGCTCTTATGCTGTTATGATGTCAGTAAAAAATAAAGTGGATTATTACTGGCAGACATTTGCTTGGAGCAACGGAAAAGTTGCCGATCACATCCATATGCACCAATATCAAAATGAGGTCACCGTTGCCGGAATTGCTATAGACAAGAATGATATTAAAAAGGATCCTGGCGCATGGGATGAAGTTGTAGTACCAAAAACCAAATCTTTAAAGGTAGATGAAATTCCAGCAATTCACATTGTAAAAGCTGGAGAAAATCTTTCGGTAATTGGTAAAAAATATGGATTATCAATTGATTACCTTGCGAAGTTAAACCATCTTGTAAATCCTAATGTTATTTATGCAGGACAGCGGTTAAGGTTAGAGGGAAAGGCTCCTTCTGTATCAAAACCTAAAACGTATATCATTAAAAAAGGTGATACTTTTTGGAACCTTGAAAAGGGATTGAAAATGAAACATGGCACCCTAAATAGCTTGAATCCGGAAGTTAAACCTGAAAGACTGCAACCAGGACAAAAAATTAGAATTGAATAGAAGTGGAAGATTGGCCATTAGGGTCAATCTTTTTTCTTGGTCATTGTTTCAAATAAAATGTAGTAACTAGTTGAAGCACGGTGGAACCAATTTTATCGTGATAATATTTTATGAATTCGAAGATAATAGTGCTTAGAAAGGAGGGATTGCGAATGTTTGTGAAAAAAAGGGTAACAGAATTATTTGTATTGCTTGTTATGATTGTGGTTATGACAACTCTAGGCACGCACGGTGTATTTGCCGAATCCAGTGCCGTAACTCAACCAATTGAGTCGGTGAAAGCGATTGAGGTCGTATTGAACGACGATTTCTTTAATCCGAAAGCCATCACGATTCCGAATGGAAGTACGACAACGTTGGTCTTGAAAAACCAAGGTAAGAAAGAACATACCTTCACAGTGGATAAGCTCGGAATTGACGCCGAAGTGCAGCCGGGTAAAGAAAAAACCATTACCGTAACACCGAAAAAGCCCGGTACATACGAACTGATATGTCGGTACCATTTCCAGGAAGGGATGGTTGGAAAAGTAGTAGTCAACTAACAAACAAGGCCAATCTGGCCTTGCTTGTTAACCAATCGGGGTCTTATGGTTCAAACTTGGCGTCCTGCAATCAAAGGAAAAAGCCCTTTTGAAAAGAGGGCTTTATTTTAAAGAATGCGAATATTAATATTCAAAAAAAGGCCCGATAGAGGGCCTTTTTCCTGCTCAACTATTAGTAGAACATAAAGGATGCACCAACGATGATAAGGAGAATGAATAGTACAACGATTAACGCAAAATTATTTCCATGTCCGCTCATTTATTACACCTCCAGCATGAATGATTCTTTACACTAGAACGTGTATTGGTCATTAATAAACAAAAGCAGTACCAACAATAATTAAAAGGATAAATAGTACTACGATTAAAACAAATGTACTGCCTCCGTAAAAACCACCGCCATAGCCATAACCACCGTATCCAAAGCACATAATGATCACCACCTGTTAGAAGATCTTAAATAGAACTTTCACTATGTATAATATTTCATAAAACAAAAGTGGCTTGGACAAACATCATATTAAAATAGAAAAATATACGCTATACCTATAAAAGCAAAGAACGTATGCCATTATAGGCAAACGCTCTACGCTCTTTAATTGAAAGAAGGTAATATAATATGTTGGTTTTATACTGGCGGTAATATACTATATGTACAAGATAATGAAATGAAATGGACAAGTGCTGATTTATAACGAATTAATTTTTGGTCTGTTCTTAAAAAATTTCTGCTCCAGTCATTTATTCCATAATAGGTGAAATCTAACATGTTATAATGGATAATTATGCTAGTAAAACGATTTAAAGGGGGATTTTTATGAAAAAAATATTAGCCAGCTCTTTCATCGCATCGGCAATTTTTACGAGTGGTGTTTTAGCCGATACAAATGTTTTAGGCTCTAAGGTTTTCGGCGCATCTGCTGTGGAAGCAGCTACAACTACAACCTATAAAACAACAGTAAATTTGAATTTACGTAAAGGACCAGGAACAAAATATTCTCGTGTTCTAGTCATGCCAAAAGGAAAAACGGTTACGTATATTTCAAAAAGTGGCAATTGGTATAAAGTCAAATATAAGAGTTACATAGGGTACGCAAGTTCAAAATATCTTAAAAAAGTTAGCACACAGGCAGTCAAAACGGTAAAGTTAAACGTGCCGTATGTTAGTCAATTAACACCGACATACGCCCCATTTGGTTGCGAAGGTGCTAGTTTATTAATGGCTTTAAAATATAAAGGTTATACGAGTCAAAGTTTAAAAACATTGCTTGATAAAATGCCCAGAACCAAGAATAATCCCTATCTTGGATATGCAGGCACCCCATACAAAAATGTAAATGGTGTATTCCAATCCATTTTCCCAAAACCTTTAACTAATTTTGGTCGAAAATATAGTAGTAAAGTTGTGAATGGAACAGGGTATACAACTACCCAATTAAAACAAGAGCTAGATAACGGAAATCCAGCAGTTGTATACGTTACCTTAAATTTTGCCAAACCAACATGGGCTAAGTGGGATATGGGAAGTGCAGGAAAGGTAAATATGGTTGACAATATGCACGTCGTCACATTGATTGGTTACAATAAAAGTACTGGCAGTTACTATGTGGCAGATCCAAACAGTAAAAGCACAAACAATAAATATTGGGTAAGTAAAAGTGTTTTTGAAAGATCTTATAATGCTTTAAAATTTGCAGTTGTAGTACGATAATGAATTTAAAAGAATAGTGTTATAAAAAGAGATTCATAAATTTTGAATCTCTTTTTATTTATGGACGAATGGGAGGGAGTTAGTTGGAGCTATATTAAGAGAGTATTTATTGAAAGAGAAGATATTAAAGCCCAAAATCTACCAATTACAAAAATAAGCCTACGATTGATATATTTTCATTAATTGTATTTTTGTAATCAAAATGTGTTCAGTTTGCATTATAGTATATCTTATATTGAAACTATCGTTTTCAAAGCTTAATTAAGGAGGAGCTAATCGTGTATATTCCTAAACATTTTAAACTAGATGACGAAGAAATGATTTATGATTTTATCGAAAAGTACAGCTTTGCCACTCTATTTTCTCAGCACAACGGAGAACCATACGCAACCCATCTTCCACTGACCTTAAATAAAGATGAATATGCTTTATATGGCCATTTTGCACGAGCAAACGAGCAATGGAAAGATGTTGAAGGCCAGCAGGTCCTTGCGGTTTTCCAAGGTCCCCATTGTTATATTTCACCTTCTTGGTACGAAACAATGAAGGCAGTACCAACTTGGAATTATGTGTCTATTCATATATATGGAAAGATGGAGATTGTTGAAGATCCTAAAGTAATATTTGATTCTTTAAATGACTTGGTAAAAAAATATGAGAGTACGGATAGTCCGTATAATTTAAGCAATGTAGACTCCAGTTATATCGAAGGAATGAGCAAAGGGATTGTAGCATTCAGAATAAAGATTTCAAAAATTGAAGCAAAAGCAAAATTAAGTCAAAATCATCCCGTGGACCGACAAGAGTTAATCATTAAACAATTAGAACACACTTCCCAACAAGATAATATACAGGTAGCCTCTCTAATGAAGAACAATTTACAAAAATAAAGTAGAGCTATTTAACTTTGTCCAGTTGTGTTTTTACATTTTCTAAAAAACCATAACAGGTTGTAAGAAAAATGGAATTGTCACTGGATTGGATATTGCCCCAGGTGACTTAATACATTCCTGTGCGTCTGTACTTGATCTATTTGCTATTCGGGCCAGATTGTGGAAAAGCATATTAAATTGTGTCAAGAAGATTGTGAAGAAATGTATTTAAGCTAACTAGGAAGGCTAGCTTAAATAATTACCCTATCCGCCTTTGTCATATAATATTTTAAGAATCAGGACGAATACCCAGGAATTTATCCCCAATTTGCATATGCTCTAATGTAAATTAAATGAGGAGGATGAACGTGATTCTTAATTATAATGTTTATAGTCCAACATATGAGAGGATTGGTCCAAAACATGGTCATGGTCCAGGTCATGGTCATGGCCATGGTTTTGGTGGTCCAGGTATAGGTGCGCCGGGTTCTGGCGTTGGTTTTGCTCCAGGTCTTGGTTTAGGCGGACCAGGCTCAGGTCTTGGCTTTGGTCCAGGTCCTGGTTTTGGCGGTCCAGGTATAGGTGCGCCGGGTTCTGGTGTTGGTTTTGCTCCAGGTCTTGGTTTAGGCGGACCAGGCTCAGGTCTTGGTTTTTATCCAGGTCTTGGTTTTGGTGCTCCAGGATATGGCTATCCATATCCATACCCCTATCCATACCCATACCCCTATCCATACCATTAAATTACAATTTAAACATTTTTTTAAATTAGGCTGTTTTAAGGGACATTGTTGATTTTTTAACCCTGTTGATTGGAATGGAAGGCACGAAGACTCCTCGAAAATGCTAACGCATTTTCTTCGTGAGTGGGTGGATTCAAGGAAGCAATTCAGTGTGATGCCGGAGTACGGGGCAGGGGAGTCTCCACAGGAGCGAAGCGACGAGGAGGCTCCCCGGCACGTCTGCGGACCGCTTGTGCCTGGAACGGAAATCAACAGACAAGTTTAACACAACCTAAAATTAAAATCGCTGTTGTTAAAGAGTACGAGTAAGAATGGGATTTTATTTAAAAAGAAGCGCCTCTATAATACGTAGAGACGCTTTTTCTTGTTCGACAGATGGTTTGGTTTAATCGGGATGTTGCCCCGGGGGGCTGGCTAATAAAAATGAAGAAATCACCAACTAATAAATAAAAGAGAAGAGGTGTAGAATGAGCTTTCAATTTACAAAGGACGGTTAGCCTTATTTAGGCTTTTTATATATTTAAAAATAAGAAGGGATAACGTAGGGATAAGGAAGATGGGGATTGGGGATGACAGGAAACTTATGACCTCCAGCTGTTATATAGTATTCATGACTATTTTGTTGAACAATATTTCCCCACGGTCCATAGAACATTGGTATGCCTGTGGTTCCAGAATATTGCGCAGGATGACCTCCATACGTATTTATACTAAGCATTTTCACACCTCCTAACTATGTTATGTAAAGCTGATTTTTCCTGTGCGATTTTAGAAATCCACAAAGGATAAAGTTTAATGCAGAAATACATATAGGAATGAATGAAAATACCTTTTAAACTACCTGTTACATCTCAACTTTGTGAGGGGTTACACTTAAACTATCGGGCCTTAGTTAAATAAGCATCGAGCTTCATCAGCAGTTTTTTTGTGTACTGAAAAAAGTAAAAAAAGGCCCGATAAAGGGCCTTTTTCCTGCTCTATCCATCTTATTACTAATAGTACAACATTCTTAAATAAAAATACATCTCAAGTTATACTGATTCATACTCTGGAGTGTATCCGAAAAGCCAAGAGCTGTTTATTTGGATTTTATGCCCTTTGAAGCTTATAACGCCTATTATTTCACTAAACGGTACATTAATTTATTACAAAACGGGAGTTTTTTTGGGGGAAGTTTAGCAGGATAAGAAAATTAGGAGATTTAATACCAAAATTTATATTTGTTTTAATGATTACTACTCTTTAAATTTAGATTTAAGAATTTGCTTATTTCTTCAACATGTTTATTTTTTAGATAGTTTCGGTTTAAAATACTGGATAAACGAACGGGGTCACCAAAAAAATATCTTTCGTATTGGGTTTGCCTTGTACCAAATGAACTCATCGTCAGATCCCATGCTAATCGGAAGAGTTTAACTCGATCTTCGGCATTCATACCATCCGCTTGAAGATATTGGTCCAGTTCAACTCTAATTTCAGAATCAAAGGCTTTTTCCGTTGGCAATGAAACCATTCCACTGGCTCCAATCAATTGGATAATTTCTGTGAATCGGGGATAAATTCTCGGAAAAATGTTACTCGCTACTTGTAATGGGATCATACTGGGACGCATATATCCCCATTCATCCAATTCTGCATCATTTTCCGACTTCTCCACTAGTGCTTTCATGGTTTCAAGTCCAATGATGATTTCAGAAAGTTTTTCTTGAACATGCTGATACTCACCTACATTTATTGTTTCGACAAGGAGTTGTGCCACTCCAAGAATAAATTCTGTTTTTACAATTTGTCTGGTTACGACTTGATGGTAGGCGAATGGATAAAAAGAACTTTGAAGGAGAAAGTCAGTAGCTGCATCTACATTATCGTAATAAAATACCCTATCCCATGGAACTAAAACATTTTCAAAGACCACAATTGAATCCATTTCTTCATATCTTGAACTTAAGGGATGGTTAAAAGTTGATTCTCCCCCGACAAAAGAGTCCCTGCAAATAAATTTTAATCCTTTTGTATTAGAAGGAATAGAAAAGGCGAACGCCTCGCTCGGATCAAAAAATGCTCTCGGAGCAGAAAAAACCAATACTTCATCCGTTAAACCACCCTGAGTGGCAAGTAGGCGGGCACCTTTTATCACCAATCCTTTTTCATTTCGATCGACCACCTTAGCCGAGATTGGCTCCTTCGAAAATCCCAAATTGATTTGGGAACGATTTACCTGGGGAGTTATAAAAGTATGCGTAAACGAGAGGTCGTGTTCCATAGCCCTTTTATACAGACATTGAATATTTTCAGGAAAGCAATTTTCTCTTTCCTTTAAAAGGGTTGCAGATGAGGCAAAGCTCATAACGACAGTATTCATATAATCAGGACTTCTTCCCATCATTCCATGAGTGTGTCTTGCCCAATGTTCAATCATTTTTCTTCTTCTTTTTAAATCCTCTTTCGTTTTAGGCTGTAAATAGGAAAGTCCAATAGGATCTTCTTTTTCTGGCAAATAGAAAGTCATCTCATCTTTTATGCTTGGTTGATTTTGCAAATCATAAAGGGAAGCCTTAGCTGCAACAATTCCTTTAAAGGCAGGATGTTCGGAGATATTCCCCTTAATTTTTACTCCATCAAACCAAATTTCATTTTTCAGTCCATTTAATCGTTGAATAAAAGTATTTCCGTCTATGGTCCCCATCTTGAATATTCTCCTTTTGTTTAAAGAAGTACTGGCTAAGCTAGTATCATTTTATTGGCTAACCTTCTGGCTTGTTCCTATTGGAAAAGCCTTATTTCACAAAATTCCAAGTGCTTTAGTTCAGGATGGATTACTGCGACAAAGTTGGCCATTTTCTAATAAGGCCATTTTAAAGTTTTCAGGAATATGGTCTACAAATTCTTTTAGTTGTGTGTATTCCGAATACTCCGACCAAGTTCAACAATTTTCAGGTCTGTTTCCATATCTCGTTCTAAGTCTTCATTAATCATTGAATCATCATACTTGGGATAGTCTTGAAGATGGAAACTCTGTCCATTCATACTTTACCCGGATTTCCCCTACTGGAGCAGGCGATTGTTATGCCCCAACGGGACAGATTGCGGAATAACATATTAAATTGTGTCGAGAAGATTGTGAAGAAATGTATATCTAGGCAGGTTTGTTGAAGAAGCTTTTTAGGATTGTTTAGAGAGTGACTAAATATGGTGATTTTATAATTTGTCCAAACACTCAAATAAAATCCGAATAAATTGTTAGTACAAGCTATTAAGTGAGGTGATAACAATGCTCGATAAGCGAAATGAACCTGGTTGGGCGGATATGAGATACAATCGAACCAATCGTTGTGATTGTGAATGTAATGGAGTTGGTCAACCGAATGAAGGTTGTTGCCGTGGTTCTAACCTAAGGCCTCCAGGTATCAGAAGAACAAGCACTCGTGGAGTTTACTTTGCAGATGCTGATTTAAGATGTAGTGGAGTATTTTGTGAGGGGTATGACCAAGATACTATATATGAATGGAGTTTATTTTCCATTTCGGGAAATACAAGAATCGTCGGAGATTCTCGTAAAATAGGCAATGACAGGGTGGAAGTCGCTGGGTCTGGAGCATTTGAATTAACTGTAACAGTTACATTTAGGTGTAGAACTTCAGATGGAAGAGATACAGTTGACTGTGTTCGAACAGCTATCAGAGAATTTACACAGTGAACAAATAAAGAAACATCGTAGTATATTTTAAAAGTGGCTGAATCAGTCTCTCTTTATTTAACTAAAGGGTACATGTGTTTAAGAGTGGAAGCTGTCATTGAGGCAGCTTATCTTTTTGCTAAGAATTTCTTGCCTCACTAATACCCAATGGTAGTAATTCTTTGAATACACGAAAAATCGACCGAAATATTGAAATGTTAAAGAAGTATTCTTGGTTTAAGGATATTTATGATGATGAAAGATATCATAGGTTATTCTTCGTAAATAGAAAGGTTAGGAAGTATTTACAAAAAACTTATCGTGTGAAGAGGATAATTAAGAAGAAAGTTTTTCAAATAAAATTTATAAAGTTTCTGAATGAACAGTTACACAAGCAATACTTCTTCAACCATGAAAGGTATAAACCACAACTTAGGTACACTCAAATACTAATTTGGGTTATCAACACAATCTTAAAAGAAGAAAGGGTCCCTGAACCTTATATTTTCAAGGACCTAGTGGAACAATGCAGCGCCAGGGCTTACAGCCCGAACTTTTTTTTCTTACGAACAAGAGTAGCTAGGTCAATTTGCAGCTTTTCCGCACACCACTTCATCGGACGACAAGTAGATAAATAGGATGCGAGCAGGGTCTTTTCATATTCATTGACCATTTCTTTTAAGGAAAGATTTGAATCCCCTATAACGGATGAAATAATAGCTGTGTATAAAGGAAAGTTAGAAAATAATGAGATTAATAGGGAGAAATGCTACTTAATTTCTTATTGCGAGGGTGTATTTACCACTTCAGAAGGATCTATCTAATCGTTTAGAAAGATTAGAAACAGGACAAAGTGATATAAAAGATTTAATTAAACATACGACAACATTAATGACGGTAAGTTACATGTATATTCGGAGAGATTTGAAAACAATGGCTTTTAATGTAAATTCAGATGTTGATCTTCTTTTTAAAGAGGTGCGGATGTAAAACGAAGGGTAAACAAATTAGAACAAAAATAATGTAAATGAAATTAGAATATAAAAAATGCTGTGGTCAAAACTACCCCAGCATTTTTTTGATACAGTTGTTCAAACTATTCAAAAGATTCATAAATGCAGTTTTTTAATTTACATTTGTATCAGGTTTTTTCTTCCTATTTCGAAAGAATGCGATAAGCAGTAAGATGCTTGGAATGATTATTTCAAAAGGCCAATTTAAATAGATAATAATAAATTCTAGTCCTTTAATAAACTCAGCAAACGTCGATGCAAGTGTTAAGGATGCAAACAAAATAATCAATCCAATTGGAAAGCCCAGCTTTTCCATTTTTTTATATTGAAATAGATCTGCTGTAGCTGCTACTGCAGCATAAAAATATAGTGATATTTTAAAAAAACCTCCAATGATTAGGTAGAGCATAAAAAGAACATCCAGCCGCTCGATAAAATTTGCCAGTTGAATTCTAGAAACGGTAGTTAGCAATGGAAAGTTTGAGCGGGTATACAGTTCCGGACCAATGGTTGAAATCGTAATAATCACAGTAATGGTAATATTAATCCCGCTTAAAATCATCCCGCCAATACAAACAAATTTTATTTTCTTTGGTTCATTCACCAATGGGAATATCATCGTGAAGACAAGTACTTCTCCAAAAGGAAATAGAAATGTTTCATGGAGAACCGTTCTAAATATTGGTTTCCAGCCATTCTCAAGAATAGGCTGAAGAAATTCAAAATGGATTAACCCGGAAAAAATAATTAACAAGAATCCTAAAATGGCCATTAAATATAGAATGCCAAAATAAATCTGCCCCACTCTTGCGATTACTTCTAAACCTTTATGAATGCCATAGATGATGGTCAGAACCATCAATGTATTGATGATGAATAATGGTGTATCTGTATAAACAGTCGTTACCAAGAGTTCCCCGAAATCTCGTAATACTCTTGCGTCAATATAGATAAAATAGATGATATAGAATAAGGCTATAATCCGGCCCGGCCATTTTCCGACAATTTTCTGTATATAGCTGGTGAGAATTAATCCTGGATAAAAAAGAAACAGACGATAGAAAACAAAGAAGGCGACCAAGCCACCTGCTAACCCTAATAATACGGCAATCCATGCATCCTGTTTTGCATTTGCTCCAAGACCAAAGAGGATTGAACTACCCATTTCAAATAAAAATACTAGTACGAAAAGCTGGGATGCGCTTATTTTAATTTTATCCATTTGCTATGTTCCCCTTTGCTAAGGGTGATTTTGTTAAATAATCCCTTAACGGATTCACGCGTATTCCTGCTAGCCGTACTTGAAGCTCAGGAAATCAATTTTCCAATCGAAGATGTTGGGTACGTTTGATGGATAACTTCCCCGATGCCAAACAATTAGTCTAATATTAGGTAGATTGTCCAAATAAATCCAGATTAACCACACTTTGGGGGAATTCCCCATAGTAATTAAATGAGTAGATTTAAGGTGAATGTATGGAAAATTCGAGAAAAAATTTTAAGCTGTTTGGCTTAAATATACCAGGGGCAAAATCTTTCTTGTTAATGGTGCTGCTGGCCGTTTACCACTTTCATCTGATTGGTTAACTTTATTCTGTACAAATGGGATTGGTCACTCAGGATAATTTCCATTAAGGACAATATTAAGATGGCGAAACTGGATGCAAAGGATGAAGAGAGTGTGGAAGCTGCCAAAAAAAGCCTAAGGTAGATAATAAATATATTGCTGTTATTCCTAGGGGGGACCAAAGGAATACCAGCTTTTTTTAGTTATTAAACTCGGAAGGCCCTTCTCTCCACAAATTCTTTAAAATTTGTCACTGCAGGAGACATATATCCATTTAACCTCCATACCAATTGGATTACTCGAAAGCATTTAGGTGACTGGAGCCGGATCATAGAAATCTTACTTTCGTCAAGATTAGGAATGTACGGTACAATGGCAACACCGAAATTGGCCCCAACTAGGTCAGAAACTGTCCTCTCCTCATATCCTTCAAAAACCTTCCTTGGAAGGAATCCTGCTTCATTACAGAGGTTTTCTATTAAATCATGAAGGGCTGTTTGGGGCTTGAATAAGATAAACGGATCGTCCGCTACTTCACTTAAATTGACTTGCTCTGTTCCTGCCAGCCTATGGGCAGCAGGAACAATAAGAAATAATTCTTCTCTCAAGACTGGAATGGAACACATATCATCGTGCGGTTCCTGCGGAGAACAGAAGCCAATGTCAATGTTAGCTGTATGTATTTCTTTTAAAATTTCACTTGAAATATTTTGAGATAATTGAAATTGAATGTTGGGAAATTCTTTTTGAAACTCGCTGATTAAATCAGGTACAAAACTAGAGCCAAGGGTTTGGATAAATGCAAGTGAAATGGTTCCACGGTGTGGATCGACCATATCATGGATAGTTAGTTTTGCTTCTTTCATTTCGGATAATACCTGGTTTGCATGGCTTAGAAAAACCCTGCCATATTGGTTTAAAACGACACCACGGCTTTTTCTTTCGAGTAAAGGGACACCAATTTCTTCTTCAAGCCGCAAAATGGAACGGCTTAATGCAGGTTGTGAAAGATTTAATTCTTCAGAGGCTTTTGTTAGACTCTGATGTTTTGCAACGATTTGGAAATAAAAAAGCTGGTCAAAGTCCATTCCGTATTCTCCCCTGTCAATCGATGGTATTACTATTATGCATGGTTTCTATAAAAAATTCAATTATGTATGCATGGCAAATCGATATATACTAAATATGTACGTTACTAGATGTGTTCATTGACGAGAAAAATCAAGGGGGAACAGGATATGGTTAAACCAAAACTATGGAAAAAAGATTTCATAAATATCACTACAATCAGCTTTTTTATCTTTTTAGCATTTTATATCTTATTAACAGCACTTCCCATTCAACTAACAAAAGAATTTGGCGGGGGGGCGGATCAGGCTGGTTTATTAGTAACCCTATTTTTACTTGCAGCGATTGTTATTCGGCCATTTGCTGGTAAGTGGGTAAGTGTAGGATCACAAAAGAAAATACTTATTTATTCTGCAGCAGCATTTTTTATTGCCACACTATTTTATCCATTTGCAACAAATATTTGGGCATTATTTATCCTGAGAATAATTCATGGAATCATGTTTGGGGTTATCACAACTGTAAAAGGTACCATTTGTGCAGAAATCATACCAGATTCAAGACGTGGTGAGGGGCTAAGCTGGTTCTCATTAGCGATGGGATTGGCGATGGTAATTGGGCCGGTTATAGGGCTTAACTTAGCTAATATTGGAGCATACAACACAGCATACATTGTTTGTATTGTCATTTCAGCAGTAAATATCTTTCTATCCGTGGTTATTCATGCTCCAAATCAAGGGAAACAAGAAAATGGTTCGAAAACTCGTAAAAGATTTGATCTTAATGATTTGATTGATAAAAAAGCTGCACCATTTGCACTTGTAGTATTTATCTTAGCATGTGCTTATTCAGGTATTGCATCATTCTTAGCTTTGTATGCGCAAGAAATTAACCTTGTAAAGGCCGCCAGTACGTTCTTTATTCTTTATGCAGGCTTAATGTTTGTATTCCGGCCATTTACAGGTGTATGGGCAGACCGTTACGGGGCAAACAAAATTGTTTATCCTTGTATTATTTTATTTGCAATTGGGATGGTTATGCTCTCATTGCCTCAAACAGCAGTGATTATGATTTTGGCAGGTGCAATCATTGGAATTGGGTATGGATCTGTTACACCAATACTTCAAACACAGGTTATTAGTTCTGTTGAACAACATCGTGTAGGAATCGCCAATTCGTTGTTCTTCAATTCAATGGATTTAGGAATGGCGATTGGCGCATTCGTGTTGGGAATTATGGCCAAATCATTCGGTTATAGCAGTGTTTTTATCTCTGGAATCGTTCTAATCGTCGCTGGAGGATTTGCTTACTTCGCTTTAGCGGGCGGCAAGAAAAATCGGGATCGGCATGCAGTAGAAGAGTATAATTAAGTAGATGATATTTTCCTTTTAATATAAAGATACAAGAAAGGAGAAAGGTCAACATGCAAGTACGCGATTTTATGATTCGAAATGTCATTACGGCTAAGCATTCAACAACGGTCAAAGAATTAATTTCTATTTTAGAAACGAATCGAATTGGCGGTGTCCCAGTGGTTGATGAGAAAGGAAATTTAGTGGGCATTGTTTCAGACGGGGATATCGTACGTTTTCTTTCCCCCCATAAAGAGAAATTATATTTAGCTTACTATGTTACCTATGTAGAAGAAGCGCAAAAAATAGAAGATGTATTAAGAGAAAAAATGAATACCCCAATTGAGGAAATTATGGTAAGGAAAAACATTAAGACATTAGCACCCGATGATGACTTTGAAAGTGCCATTCGTTTAATATCGAAGCATCATTTTAAAAAGATTCCTGTTGTGAATGGAGCCGGTAGGGTTGTAGGGATTATAAGCCGAGGAGACATTGTCCATAATTTATCAAAATCAATATTTAATTAAGGGGATTACTTAGTTCATCATTTAGAAGAGGCCCAAATCCTTTAGTCTTAAGGTTTTGAGCCTTTTCTTTGTTTGCAGGCTATTCCACTTTTTGTGTTTGATCAAAAATAACCAATAATAGAATCCTTACTGCCGGAAGATTCATCGATATTCTAGTTTAATTTATGTGTATTCCATGTGCAATGTATAAGAAATTCTCTTCTGGCAGGTACAGAGATTCGTTTTACTAATTGATATTTTTCCATTTTAAACATCCTCTTTTGTTAGATTAGTATTCCACCTTATTCTTAGATTTTTCCCATGTTCTAAATGGTAAATCACCTTTTCGAATGTAAATTTGTTTCATTAGTATTTTTCGATTTTCGATTGGAAGTGAGAGTTGGTCATATATGAACTGATCATCGAAACCGATCTTGGCTGCATCTTGTTTGGTACAGGCAAAATATACAGCCTTTGGCCGTGCCCAATAAATGGCACCAATACACATTGGACAGGGCTCGCAGCTGGTATAAATCTCGCAGTCAGTCAGCTGAAAGTCATTAATATTTCTACAGGCATCTCGAATGGCTTGGACCTCGGCATGAGCAGTGGGATCAAACGAGGCCGTTACTTCATTCCGACCTGTCCCAATAATCTTCCCGTCTTTCACAACAATCGCCCCAAAGGGTCCCCCGTTACTTGTAAGCACATTCTGAAGTGCGATCTCAATGGCTTTTTCCATAAAACGAAAATCTGACATAACAACCTCTCCTATCTTATATATTAAAGTAAACCTTCGATTCATACACGACGCCTTGATATGAAAGGGGGCAATCTTGTTTTAATTATTAATATCTCAGCCCGGAAATGGAGTTCCTATTCCTTTTACTTTAGTTAATTATTATATAAAAGCCTCCTTATTTTTCACTTGTTGTCAGATTATCTGATCGATTATTTCTAAAATAACCGCGTTAAAAGTCTTCACATCCGACTCCTTATTTAAATAATTTACTGTTCAGAGTATTACTCTATTGCTTTTCTCCAAAATCTTAGCCATTTGTAAATAAACAAAAGATAGTTCTATGTGAGATTATATGACACTAATGTGGATGATAGTTCGTCATTTGGCTATTATAGGAAAAAAATTAAAAAAGTAAATGCCAGTCATGATTAGGCTGGGGGCTGCCATGTTTCATTCTCCAACTGTTTGAGTGCCTGATCAGTTAGAATTAACCTGGAAATTAAAACGGTAATATGTAAGGAGATGCTCGCTTTATTGCTAGCCCAAGCATAAAGAAATGGAGATGAATGATATAGGAAGGTTAACATTACAGAAAGTCAATCAAATGAACAAAGAAGAGTTTGTTAACACCGTTGGCTGGATATTTGAACACTCCCCATGGGTGGTAGAGAAAGCATGGGATCGTCAGCCTTTTCAATCATGTAAGGAACTCTTCCAAGCCATGATCACAGTGGTCCAAAATGCAGAGGAACCGTTGCAATTAGCACTGCTCCGTTCCCATCCCGATCTCGGAACCAAATTGAAAATGTCGGAGGTCTCTCAAAAAGAACAAGCCGGTGTCGGCTTAGATAAACTTTCTAAGGGTGAATACGAAGAGTTTGTTTCGCTTAATCAAAGATATGTTGAGAAATTTGGGTTTCCTTTTATCATGGCGGTTAAGGGACAAAACAAAGATTCAATTCTTTCTGCGATGAAAGAACGGGTGGACAGTGACTATGAAGTTGAATGTAATACGGCAATAAATGAGGTTTATAAAATCGCCGGGTTCCGTCTAAACGATATCTTTGAAAAAGGAGATGAGTAAATGCAAAGGATCATGAGTTATGGAAAGGAAGCTGTTTGGGTTTATCGTACTTATGCAAAGCCACTTAAAACGGTTCGGTCCATCCCTGAATCAGCCTTTACGGGGCGTGAGAATATCCTTTTTGGTATGAATGTAAAGGTGGCAGTGGAGGGAGATGCGTTTCTTTCCTCCTTTACAGAAGGCGATAATACAGTAGTTGTCGCAACCGATTCCATGAAAAATTTTATTCTCAAGCATGCTGGGGAATATGAGGGGGCAACTCAAGAAGGATTTTTGGAATTTGTCGGTCGCCGCTTTCTTGAAAAGTATCCGCAAATGACTTGCGTCAAGATGTCCGGCGAGCAAATTCCCTTTGAAGAGCTTCCCGTTCCAGCCAAGGATCGTTTCGAGCCAAGTCCTTTGGTGTTTCGTTATTCTTTAAATGAGCAGGCTTGTGCATCTGTGGAAGTGAAACGTACTAAGGAGGGAATCACTATAACCGACCAAATCAGCAGTTTAAAGGGGCTTAAACTTATAAAGGTGAGGGGAAGTTCTTTTTACGGATACGTGAAGGATGAATATACGACGCTGCCAGAATCCTACGACCGTCCGCTATTTATCTATTTAAATATTGATTGGCGTTATAACGATATGGAGGATGCCAAAGGAAATACACAGGAAGGATACGTGGCAGCCGAACAAGTAAGAGATATTGCCTGTACCATTTTTCATGAAGAAACCTCACCTTCCATCCAAAATCTTATTTATCGGATCGGTAAAAGGATACTGCAGCGTTTCCCGCAATTAATAGAGGTTCGCTTCGAGTCCAATAACAGGACATGGGAAACCGTTTTAGACGATATTCCAGTATCAGAAGAAGGCAAAGTATTCACTGAGCCTCGCCCGCCATTTGGCTTTCAACGTTTTTCGCTGACACGCGAGGATGTGGAAAATACTGAGGAGTCAGGCGAATGACAGGAAAGCTGACAACCCATGTTCTGGATTTGAGCAAAGGAAGGCCAGCAAGCGGGGTTTTAGTGGAATTGTGGCTGGTGGGGGCGGGTCATCAGTCTGAGTTCTTACAGAATAGCTATACAAATGAAGATGGAAGAGTAAACCAGCCGCTCCTGGAGGGGGAGTCCATGAAAAAAGGAATCTATGAAATTCGGTTTCACATTGGGGAGTATTTCAGGAGGAGCGGAACAGTAATGGGAGATCCATCTTTCCTTGAGTGTGTTCCAGTCCGCTTTGGAATCTCCCAGCCTGAGACTCATTACCATGTACCCCTGTTAATCTCTCCTGGGGGCTACAGTACTTACCGAGGAAGTTAGGGTGAAACAGATGCCAACAGAGTTATGGATAAAAAATGGTTTGGTTTTTACAGATGCTGGATTTCAGGAAATAAGCATAAAAATCAAAGATGAGCGAATTGACACCCTAGTAAAAGATAAAGCTGAACCTTTGAAAGAAACAAATAAAAATGTTATCGATGCAAGCGGCTGTCTTGTTGTTCCCGGTTTTATTGATGCACATGTCCATTTTAATGATCCGGGACGAACCGATTGGGAAGGAATAGAGACAGGCAGCCGTGCAGCCGCTATGGGCGGAACAACCACCATTTTTGACATGCCGCTCAATTGTTCCCCTTCTATTACCAACCTCCATTATTTACTAGAAAAAAAGAATTATTTAACCTCTCTATCACATGTTGATTATGCTCTTTGGGGGGGATTGACAGGTACAAATCTTGAAAGCCGGGCAGAATTGGCACAAATGAGTGATGGAATTATTGGATGGAAAGCATTTATGAGCGAAAGCGGAATTACGGATTTTAGTTTGGTTTCACCGGAAGGTTTAAAACAAGCCATGCAAGTGGCAAAGGAACACAATAAAATTCTTGCCCTCCATGCGGAGTGGGAAGAGGAGATCGTGAGATTGACTACTTGTTATAAGCAACGTCCTAGTGTAAATGAACGAAAAGCCTTCTCTTTGAGCAGACCTATTTCCGCAGAAGAAAAGGCTGTAAATTATGCCTTAGAGCTTGCCGCAAAATATGGAACAGCCATTCATTTTGTCCATATTAGTTCCGCAAAAGTAGTCGCTCAGATCGACCTAGCTAAAAAAAGCGGTGTAAACGTAACGCTAGAAACCTGTCCGCATTATCTAATTTTTGATGAAGATGATTTCTTGCAGCAAGGAGCTATCCTTAAATGTGCGCCGCCGCTAAGGGTTCGGGAAGAGGTCGAAGGATTATGGGAATGCCTTTCGAAGGGCATGATTGATACGATTGGTTCCGATCATTCTCCATGTCTTTATACGATGAAAACAACAGACACCATTTGGAATTCTTGGGGCGGAATTCAAGGAGTACAATTTACATGGCTTGCAATGCTCGATGAGGCTTTAAAGAGAAAAATAAAACTAACACATATTCTGCCTTTAGGGACCTCACGTGTAGCTGACCGATTTGGAATTGCGAATCGAAAAGGGAGAATTCGTCCGGGATTGGATGCTGATTTAGTGTTGATCCGATTGGATGAAACGACCTTTGCGGATAAAAAATCCTTTGGTTTTCGGAATAAATTTTCCCCGTATGAGAATAAGGAATTTTTAGTCAAAATAAAAAAAACGATTTTACGGGGCAAGGTTATTTATGACGACCAAACAGGTATAACAAAAGAGAAAATTGGTCTGTGTCTCTAACCATGGAGGGAGTATCATGAGTCCATTTCCTAACAATCTGGCAGAAGCAATCGAGTGGCTAAGCTCGTATGGTGCAGTTCCTGATGGTGGTGTTACACGTACTCTTTACTCCAAACCTTGGAAGGAAGCCCAGCAGGTCCTAAAGGAATGGATGGAGGAACTGGGGCTGCAAACGTCTTATGATCCAATAGGAAACCTGTTTGGGCGTTTAGCGTCTAAAGATTCAATGGCCCCGACAATCCTGGTGGGATCTCATATCGATACTGTTCTTTCAGGGGGAAAATATGATGGCGCTTATGGAATATTAGCAGGTATCCTTGCGTTAAAGCATTTTAAAGAGCATCAGGGCCACCCCAAGGTGAATCTCGAGGTCGTTTCATTGTGTGAAGAGGAAGGAAGCCGTTTTCCCATCGCCTGCTGGGGTTCCGGCATGATGACAGGAATCTATTGCATTCAAGATATTAATGGTTTTAGAGATTCTGAGGGAATCTGTTTTGAGCAGGCAATGAAAGAGGCTGGATTCGGGATTGGCGAGCAACCTGACGTAGTCCGTAGTGATATTTCTGCCTTTGTTGAATTACATATTGAACAAGGCCCCAGTCTCGAAAGACTTCAAAAATCCATCGGTATTGTTCAGTCAATTGTCGGTCAAAAAAGGTTTCGAATTACTGTAAAGGGAGAGCCAAATCATGTGGGTACAACCTTAATGAAGTGGAGAAAAGATGCACTTCTGGGAGCCGTAACGATGATTCATGATTTATATGGCTTAACGAAAGAATACGACGAAGACTTTGTTACAACAGTTGGTCAGCTGTTTGTGGAACCAAATGTACCGAATGTGATACCAGGACAAGTGGAATTTACGGTAGATGCAAGACATCCGGTGAATTCGGTTTTGAGCATTTTTTGCGAGCAGTTTAAGCGGCAGTTTCTTGAAATAGCTCAAAAATTGGGTTTGGAGATTGGCATAGAAATTTGGCATAATGTTCAGCCGGTTCAAATGGATGCAAAGTTGCAACAAATAGTTCAAACCATTTGTATAAATAGTAATATTTCTTATCATGTGATGAATAGCGGAGCGGGGCACGATTCCCAGTTATTCGCGCGAATGTGTCCGACCGCGTTAGTGTTTGTTCCAAGTCAGGGAGGAATTAGTCATTCTCCGTCTGAATATACTTCAAACCATGATTTAGAAACAGGACTATCTGTTCTGATCCAATTATTGCATCGGCTAGCTTACAAATAGCAAAGAGGAGGAGTTTTATCATGCAAGATAAGTCATTTCTAGTTCAGTGGATTGAGGAGCACCAAGCGTAAATGATTGGTTTTTTACAAAAATTAGTGCAAACTCCATCAGATAATCCTTCTGGTGATTGTTACCCGATGGCTTCCCTTTTACATCAGCAGCTTTGTAAGCTTGGTTTTGACGATGTTTTTTCCCCCAAGACTGTTTGAGGTACTATCAAACAGATGTGGAGCCTCCTTTGCTATGTTGGGATACCCCAAAAGTGAAGGAGGCTTTTTTTGGCAGAAAAAAGTAAGCTTCCAACCGAGTATTCATGGAAGAGAAGGGGAAGTCCAAGAAAGTAATTTAAAACCTGCTATATCAACGTTAGAAATAATAAATAATATAACAAATTTAAAGAGCACTTAATAAAAAACTTTCTGTAAGCAGTTATGGATACCGCTTACTTTTTTTATTTACAAAAAAAATTAAAAAACTTTCATAAACTATGAAAACGGTTTACTTGGGAATATGATGAACTTGTAACAAAACAAACGGGGATTGAAATAACCCGCAAAGATAAATGGAATCGCTTTCTGCGATTAATGTAGAAATTGGCCAAATAGTAGAAAAAATAATGGTTTTTTACAGATTAGCCAGCGTGAAGAATGGTGTTGTTCTACTTCCGCTTACATGATTATGTCGCGGAAGAATTCATAAATGCAGCTATAAAAACTATTTTAGGAGGATGGGAAATGCAAATTCCAATTAAGAAAACGCTAGATAAAATTCCAGGCGGCCTGATGGTTGTTCCACTTTTTTTAGGGGTATTAACAAATACATTTTTTCCGCAAGTTTTACAAATTGGAAGTTTTACAACAGCATTATTCAGTAAAGAAGCATCATCAACCATTTTGGCATGTTTTATGTTTTTAATTGGTTCCCAAATTAATTTCAAATTAGCACCAAAGGCATTAAAAAAAGGTGCAATATTATTAACAGGGAAATTTATAGTAGGTGCTGGTATAGGTTTAGCTGTAGCAATGTTTTTTGGGCCTGCCGGAATACTAGGATTATCTCCATTAGCCATCCTTGCAGCGTTATTAAATGCTAATGGCGGGTTATATGCATCGCTTGCTTCATCGTATGGTGACGAAACAGATGTAGGAGCATATGCGTTATTTTCTTTAAAAGATGGTCCATTTTTCACATTAGTTGCATTAGGTGCATCCGGTCTTGCCACCATTCCTTTTCAAACACTTTTAGGAGTATTAATTCCAATTGTAATCGGAATGATTTTAGGAAATATTGATCCTGATATGAGAAAATTCCTTGGAAGCAGTAAATTATTATTAATCCCATTTTTCTCATTCCCATTAGGTGCAGGAATGGATTTTTCAACTATCCTAAAAGCGGGAGGTCCTGGCATCTTACTAGGATTAATAGCTGCATTCACTGGAATTGGAGCTTACCTACTTTTGAAGTTATTTAAAGAAAATCCAATAGTTGGTTTAGCAACAGGGTCAACTGCAGGAAATGCTGTAGCTACACCAGTTATTGTTGCAGCCGCAGATCCAACTTTAGCATCAGTAGCACAAGCAGCTACTGCACAAGTTGCGGCAGCATGTGTAATATCTGCAATCGTCTGTCCGATTATTGTTAGCTATGTATTTAAAAGGTCCGAAAGGAAAAAAGCTAATAAATCATTTGCACGTGCAGCATGATAACAGGCCCATTAGCAGGAACAATCAATAAAAAAATCGGCGTTTAGAATCTGTTCAAGTAAAAAAATGCCGAGAAAAAAATCTGGGGGACCTATTCTAAGGGTCCCTTTTTTCATTCGATGGATTTGATAGGTTGTTCATTTATATTTTCCACTATTCAGGGGATATTATTCGATGATGTATGAATTGAAAACAGGAGGTTGTTCCAATGGAAGATAAAACAAATATTCCTTTAACTTCTGCGGAAATGGCTGGTTTATGGACTCAATACATGGGCGATACAATAGCTGTTTGTATCGACAGCTATTTCTTAGAAAAAGTAGAAGATAAAGAAATACGCCCTATTATTGAATGGACACTCGATACAGCAAAAGAGAATGTTTCCATCATGCAGGAACTATTTCAAAAAGAGAATTTCCCGATACCCATTGGATTTACAGAACAAGATGTTAATACAAAAGCTCCAAGACTTTTTACAGATACATTTTTCTTAAAGCATTTAAGTCAAATGGCTGTATTTGCAATGACTGCCAGCAGTGCGGGACTAACCGTTGCGACACGTCCAGATGTTGTTGCTTTTCATAAGCGTATATTGAATAAAGGGGTTGAATTGCAGGACAGAACACGCGAACTAATGCTAAAACAAGGGATTTATGTAAAACCTCCTTCAATACCTATTCCTGATAAGGTGGATTTTGTAGAAAAACAATATTATTTAACAGGTTTTTTTGGGAAAAAAAGGTCTATTAATTCACATGAAATCACTCATTTATACTTAAATACTCTAATTAATGTTATCGGTAAAGAAATTGTAACGGGCTTTGCTCAGACTGCTCAAAATGAAGATGTAAAACAGTATTTTATAAGAGGGAAAGAGCTTGCTCAAAAATATGTAGATACCTTTAGCAATTTTTTAACCAAGGAGGATCTGCCTGCCCCTATAAGTTTAGGTTCGTCTGTTTTAGATACAACCGCAAGTGTTTTTTCGGATAAACTAATGATGTTTCATGTTGCAACCATGGTTGCAGCAGGGATTGGATATTATGGAACAGCATTAGCAGCAAGTCTAAGGAGAGATTTAGGACTTAAATATATGTCATTGATCCCAGAAGTCGCCCTGTATGTCGAAGATGGAGCCAACATTATGATTAAACACGGCTGGATGGAGGAACCTCCACAAGCAGTCGACCATGACAAATTAATACAGAATTAACGAAATGAATCTCAATATAAGATTATTAAGAGCCTTGTTCTTCCTAGTTTTGGTCAGTTATTAAATGGAAAATATGTAACGGGCATTATACTCATCTTTTTTGGAATATTATTGGTACAGATTGGCTTCCAATGTTGTCCATTATACCGGGATTAGTCTTTGGTTTTTTATTGAGGGGAATTTTGAAGAAATTAAAGTAGTTTAACAAAATATTTACCATCTTCAATTACAAATGCTTAAGTAAATAAATAGCTCAAAAGATCTAATAATCGTACCCATTAGAGCACACATGAAATAGATATGAAGGAATTAAAAAATGTAAATCAAACATTATCATCGATTTTAAACAGAATTCACCAAAAAATATAAAGCTCGTTTCAAAACGTATAGTTCCAAACAAAAAATTACTTAAGACTCTTACCATCGCGTAAGAGTCTTTTTATAATCTTTAGATGGCTGCCAGCTTGTTGAGGATGTTTTCTACCATCGCATGAATATCTTCATTTTCTGTGTTTTGCAAGTATTCGGGCTTTAGTACCTGGGTTTTCTTCGCTACATAATAATCCAATAGAGCTTGTTTCAATGACAATTCTTCTTGTACTAAAAAGGCTGTATTCACCAATTTCCCTAGTACAGTTTCATCCTGAATAATTAAGATTGAGGGATTCAATTGATTAAAAACTTCTGCTTTCATGCCATTTCGATAAAAGGTATGAATCGCAGACAGTTGTTCTTTTCTTGAGTGCATCTTTTTTTCATAAAGATGGATACAACTTGTTTTTAAATCAGTCAAATAAAGATCTGAAGCATAAACAGCTGAAAAAACAGCTTGTTCAAACACTTTTTGGAAACGAAGGGGATAAGATAACTCTTCATTGGAAATGGTTTTACCAGCTTCATTTATATAATCAATACAGAGATTCGTCAGCTCCATAATAATGTCTTCCTTCGAAGAAAAGTAGTTATACAAGGAGGCCCGGCTTAAATTCATCGTTTTTGCGATATCCTGAATAGTAAGAGAAAGGAATCCTTGAGTCCGAACGACATGGACTAACTGTTTTACATATTCTTTTCTCATCATCTGTCTTTCAACAGGTGCAATTTTTCTCAAACTACCACTCCCTCTATCAGGAAATTATATCATAATCCAATGGTGTTCATTCAAATTCTGATATTCCAATTCTTTTCAGTTTACAACGAAAAGAAAGTGGAGTAAGGTTATACACAGCTAACATTTTAGACACTTTATAATATTTTTGTCTAAAATGAATTAAATCATGGAACTCAAATATTATAAACAATACTTATAACGAAAAGAGGAAAATATAACTATGACTACTATGACTAAAACACAAGTAACGAATGATTTTAATAAAATTGTGGCAGAACGACGTTCCATTAAAAATTATGATAAATCCGTAAAAATCAGCCATGAAGAAATGACTGAAATTCTTACATTAGCAACACGTGCTCCTTCTTCTGTTAATATGCAGCCATGGCGCTTTCTTGTGATTGAAAGTCCTGAGGCAAAAGCAACACTTGCCCCACTGGCACGTTTTAACCAAACTCAAGTTGAAACTTCATCAGCCGTTATTGCCGTATTTGGTGATTTGAATAATTTTGAGAAATTTGAAGAAATCTTCGGCGCAGCTGTAGAGAAGGGATTTATGCCCTTAGAAGTAAAAGAAAGAATTCACGCTTCCTATTCAGGCTATTTTGAAACGATTTCACGTGAAGCTATGGAAGATATTGTTTTAGTGGATGGCGGACTTGTATCCATGCAGTTCATGCTTGCTGCCCGCGCTTATGGATACGATACAAATCCAATCGGCGGATATGAAAAAGACAAAATTGCAGAAGCATTTGGATTGGATAAAGAACGTTATGTTCCGGTTATGTTAATCTCGATTGGTAAAGCAGCAGATAACGGACACCCATCCGTTCGTCTGCCTATTGATCAAGTCGCGCAATGGAAGTAATGAAACCTAAATAAGAAGGGATTGACGTTCGATGATTATTATTCATGCCACATTCCATATAAATCCAGCGAAA
This sequence comes from Bacillus salipaludis, assembly GCF_030938565.1. Taxonomy (GTDB): domain Bacteria; phylum Bacillota; class Bacilli; order Bacillales; family Cytobacillaceae; genus Neobacillus; species Neobacillus salipaludis_A. The sequence continues at coordinate 3,175,474 of NZ_JAVGVR010000001.1, forward strand.
CAGGATTTGTTTCTAGAGGAAATTCAGCCGTTAATTGCTGCATCAAGAGAAGAAAACGGAAATATATCATATCTCCTTCAAAAAGATACAGAAAACGAAAATGTATTTACGATGGTGGAGATTTGGGAGGATATGCAAGCTGTTGCCAAGCATAACTCAAGCGAGCACTTTACCAAGTTCGTAGCAAATGCAAAAGACTTTTTGACTGCACCATTAGAAGTTAAAGCATTTGAGGGGCAGCCATTAAAATTATAGATTTCGGCCTCTTAAATAGTATGAAATGGTGAATCGTATCATAAGTAAATGAGTTTTTTTCAAAAAACAAACAAGCCTACTCAAGAGCAAATAAATCTTGAATAGGCTTTTTCTTTAATGTTGCAAGTAATTAAAATATACCTCCATGGGCTTCTTATTTACTTTAATCCCTATTGAAGCTTTGCGGTTCTATTATGCTCCGATAAGCATCACATATATATATAATAAAATTTTACAATCCTCTTACAATACATTCTTTCCTCACTACCACTTTTTTCTCATTGTTCCGCCCATAAATCAAGAATGGAATTTATTATATAAGTCAAAAGAACCCAAAATATGCTCGTATATGACTAAAATCTATCTTACATATAATTAAAATGGGTGGAAATTCCTAAATAGAAAAATATCGGAATAATTTACGTTGCTATAAAACTGAATTTACAATCTTTTGATAAAGTTTGACATGTACAAAAAGTTTAATGCTTTCCAGCTCAACTGGCATGATTTAAACAATTATAATCTATTAAATGAATAGGGGCGGATTCTAATGAATGAACAAAATGAAAACAAGGTTTTAAACAGGAGGGACTTCATAAAAATTGGAGGAATGAGTACAGTTGCCTTAACAATCGCTTCTGCTGGCATACCAGGTGTCAATCTATTCGGTACTACCGTCGCTCACGCTGAAACAAATGATAATGCTAAACTACAATTCAATCCAGATGGAAAGTTTAAGATCGTGCAGTTTAACGATACACAGGATGATGAGCAGATTGATCGCCGTACAATCGAATTAATGAATAAAGTGCTTGATAGTGAGAAACCAGATTTTGTAGTACTAAATGGTGACATTATCACCGGTGGCTGCAATTCGGAGCTTGAGATGAGACAAGCTATGAACAATGTGGCCCAGCCAATGGAACAGAGGGGGATCAAGTGGGCTGTTACTTTTGGCAACCATGATGAAGATTCAACACCAAAAGGCGGACTTGATGAGGAAGCCATGCTTAAATTTTATATGGCATACAAATACAATGTTAATCAGCCGGGAGTAACGGATATAAACGGAACGGGAAACATGAACCTGCTGATTAGGGATTCCGCAGGAAAGAAAGCCGCTTTCAATCTTTGGCTGCTAGATAGCGGCAGGTATGCTCCTAAAACGATTGCGGGGCAGGATTTTAGTGGATATCCTACTTGGGATTGGATTCGTTCAAATCAGGTCAACTGGTATTTTGAGACTTCCAAAAGGCTGGAGAAACAGTTTGGTTACAAAGTACTTTCTCTCATGTTCATTCATATCCCTCTTTGGGAACATCGTTACATGTGGTTTGATAGTGTTGATAGCAGAACAGATATTGACCATGCCCGAGCAATAAAAAAGCATCAAATAGTAGGAGAAAGGAATGAAGAGGAGTGCCCGGGGCCCATTAATAGTGGCATGTTTTCGGCCATGCTTGACAGAGGAGATGTCAAAGGTGTGTTTTGCGGTCATGACCACGTAAACACATACATGGGGAATTATTTTGGAATATTACTGGGTTATTCAGGCAGTACCGGATTTGGTGCCTACGGATTGCCGGGGGCTGAACGAAATCGACTGCGCGGTGCCCGTGTATTTAATTTGGATGAAACTAAAGCAGATGTATTAGTTGAAACACATATGGTTTTTGCAAAGGACTTTGGCATTGACCTTACAGCAAATGATCAAAGCACTGATCCTGGCCCAATACCAGAAAACAAAAAACAAGAAAAAATAGTTAGATAGAAATGTGAGAGATAACCATTCACAATGCCATTACTTAAAAAGGAGATGAATCAAAATGCTTTCCAATATTGGTATTCCAGGGTTAATTTTAGTACTGGTTATTGCTCTAATCATTTTTGGTCCTTCAAAACTGCCAGAAGTGGGCCGGGCATTCGGGCGTACATTAACCGAATTCAAAAGTGCCGCTAAGGATTTAGTATCTGATGATAACAAAGAGGAAACGAAAAAACCTGCGCTTTCCGCTGTTACAAAAGAAAAATAATAGGAAGAGAGCAGGCGGGGCCCGTCAGCTCTCTTTCTTTGTTATAGGCTCTGTTAAACTAGTCTGTTGATTTCCGTTCCAGGCACTTCGCTTTCCGCGGGCGTGCCGGTGAGCCTCCTCGTCGCTTCGCTCCTGTGGGGTCTCCCCTGCCCCGTACTCCCGCAGGAGTCTTCGTGTCTTCCACTCCAATCAACGGGGTAAAAAATCAACAATGTTCTTTAACACAGCCTTGTTTTAAAAAATTGATGTTTTTTATGATTCAGCGTACTTGTTCAAAGTGGTATTTGGAAAATCTCTGGTAAAACGCAGAATATCACAAATTGGGTCTTTTTTAAACCTCAGATTAATATAATGACTTACTAAGCTTGTTCCAGAGGTGAATAGTTTGGAGATCTTTGGTTTGTCATTTGCGGTTCTTTTGGAGGTTATTTTAATCAATATTGTATTAAGTGGGGATAACGCAGTTGTAATCGCGATGGCATCACGTAATGTTCCAAAGAAGCAACAAAAGAAAGCCATCTTTTGGGGAACAGTTGGAGCGATTATTTTACGTTTAATTTTTGCAGTAGCTATTGTTTACCTACTAAAATTACCTTTCGTAACTTTTGTAGGCGGTCTTCTTCTCGTGTATATTGCCATAAAACTTCTAATCGGTGATGAACATGACTCTCATCGAGAAGGGGGTTCAAGTTTCATTTCCGCTGTGAAAACCATTATTACGGCTGATGCCATCATGTCCCTTGATAATGTACTTGCTATTGCTGGTGCTGTTGAAGGAAATATATCCGGTATCATAATTGGAGTTATTGTGAGTATTCCTCTCGTTGTTTTTGGCAGCCAATTGATATTAAAGGCAATGGAAAAGTACCCCATCATTTCTTATGCTGGTGCTGGAATATTAGCTTGGACAGCAGGTGAAATGATGGCGGGAGAACCAAAATTCGAGTATATTCTTCCACACGATTACCATTTATTGATTCCTGCTGCTATTACCGTTCTTGTCATTGGTTGGGGTTATTTAGCTAATAAGATAAGACTCTTTTCTTAAAATTTGTTCTATAGTGAAGCTCTTTTTGCAGCATTGATTGTGTTTATATGAAAATGGATTCATAAAAAATTTTATATTAATAATATGGGATTTTATGGAGGGTGAGGAATATATGAACAATATTTATCAACAAGGCAAAGATTTTGCAAGGTCCTACATACTGCCTTACACTGAATTGACTGACAAGGAGTCGAAATTTCCTGAAGAGTCCTTCAAGAAGCTAAGTGAAAACGGCTTTTTAAAACTGGTTATACCTGTAGAATATGGCGGATTTGGCAAAGGACTTGAAGAGCATGCCCAGGCTTGTCTGGCATTTGCAGAGACCTGCTCAACTACAGCCCTTTGTTACATGATGCATAATGTCGCATTGATGTGTATTCTAACTCATGGAAGTGACGAACTAAAGCAAAATATTTTCACAGACATTGTAGAAAATGGGAAATTCATGGCTTTAGCCTACAGCGAATTAGGAACAGGAACACACTTCTATATTCCGGAAATGACTGCTGAGGTTAACGGGGACAACACAACTTTTAACGGAACAAAGAGTATGGTCACATCTGGAACATATGCTTCTTACTATCTCGTTCTTGCACCATCTGTTGAAGAAGGAAAAATAAACAATTGGGTATTCCCTCTGGAAACAAAAGGCCTATCCTTTGACTTGTCAAAATGGAATGGCTTTGGATTGAGAGGTAATGCGTCATGTCCAATGCACATTGAGAATGTCACTTTGGATTCATCTTTCCGCATTGGGGCAGAAGGTTCAGGAGAAGAGCAGGTATTCAACGTGGTAGCTCCATTTTTCGTCACAGGGCTGGGAGCCGTTTATAGCGGTACTGCCATGCATATGTTTGAAATAGCCAGCAACCATGCTGTGGATAGACAATATCCGGATGGGACAACCCTTGCTAATATTGAAACAATTCAAATTCATATTGCAAATATTTATAAAACTGCAGCAGCCGCTAGAGCACTTACTCTAGACGCTGCTAGAGCGGGTGCCAACAGTGAAGCTGATGCACTTGCAAAGATTCTCTCGGCAAGAATCGTGGCCTCAGAAGCTGCAATCGAATGTGGAAGGCTTGCAATGAGAGTGGGTGGAGGGAAAGCTTACAATAAATCTCTCCCTACGGAAAGGCTTCTGAGAGACGCATATGCCGGACAAATTATGGCTCCAAGTGCCGACGTTCTGGCTATTTGGCTTGGAAAAGCATTAACAGGTCAGATGATTCCATAACCACAATATAAGGAGTGAGCTCATTGAATAACGATAGAATAAAAGTAGGGGCTGTTATTTATGATCCGAGGGTTACCGTTATCTGGGGGATCATCGCCGATTTTTTCAAAGAGGAAGGCCTTGAAATCGAATGTATCTTCTATAAGGATTACGAAGGACAGGTTGACGGTTTATTAAACAGGGAAATAGACATTGCCTGGAATTCGCCCCTTGCATGGTTGGACGCTTATTTGAGAACCGATGGAAAATGCCAGATGGGTTCAATGCGAGATACGGACAGAGACAGAAAGACCTGTTTTATAGTGAGAAAAGACAGCGGGATCACAAATCTAGCCGGGCTAAGGGGCAAGACAATTGGCTTTGGAGCGATAGACTCTCCTCAGGCAAGATTAATACCAATTAACCATTTGCATAAAAATGGACTTGAGTATGGAGCGGACTACACTGAGAAAAGGTTTGATATTGGCGTAGGCCTACATGGAGACCATATAGGTGGAGAGCTGGATGCTATTAAAGCGTTGATGGAGGGAACTGTAGACGCCTCTGTTACTCTAGATTTGAACTGGGAAGCTTGGAAGAAGGATGGCGCAATTGATGAAAATCAACTGGTATGCATTGATACAACCGCTTTGTTTGACCACTGTATTTTCGTAGCTCATCCTGTTTTTTCAACTGATAGGTTCATAGAATGGCAAAAGGTGCTTCATAGAATGGACTATAACAATGAAGCTCATAGGAAGATGATGGATATGGAAGGTTTGAAAGAATGGGTTGAAGGCAGAATCACAGGATTTCAGCAATTACGTGAAGCCAATGACTATCTGAAGTTCTTCATATAGGTAATTCGTGAATGAATTTTTGCTAGACAAACTTTAAACTTGTTTATTTAAAAGAGAAGAGCGTTTTTTTTTCGCTGCTTCTCTTTTAACCATTTACATCCATTTTGGGGGATGAAACACATGGATAGGCCATTACCGCTATTTCCCGCTTCCTTAATTGGGAGCATGCCAAGGTCAAAAGAGGTTCTAAGAGCCCTCAGAATGATGAGAAAAGGAACGATTGAACCAAATGACTTCAACCAGCTTATTGAGATTGAAACGCAAAAGATCATTAAGCTGCAGGAGGATTTAGGGATTGATATCATCACAAGCGGAGAGCTCGGACGGGATAACTATGTGTCCTTTGTTTCCGATAAAATTAGCGGCGTTAGAATGATGAACATGAGTGAAATGCTCGATTATATTGATGATAAAAAAGCTTTTGAGAATATTTTGACCGCGCTTGACGTTCCGGCTGTCAGCATTAAAAATGCTATTTGTGTTGGTAAGTTGAACTACAATGGCGATATTGTCGCAAATGAGCTTTTGATGATGAAGAAGTTCACCAACAAACCCGTTAAGATCACAATGCCAGGTCCCTATCTTCTAACCAGATCGATGTGGCTTCCTAATCTCTCTGGTAAGGTTTATGGCAGCAAGGAAGAACTTGGGCAAGATGTAATAAAGATCATGAAGGAAGAGATAGATCATCTTTTGAATATAGGGGTTGATGTAATTCAATTTGATGAACCGGTTCTGACCGAGGTTGTTTTTACAGAGGGAAAGCCGAGGTCATTTATGTGTGCAGCTCTTTCTGAGAGAAAAGATCCTAAAGAGGAGCTTGAATTTGCCAGTTCCTTAATTGGAAAGATTATGAGTCATATAGATAGAACAAAGACGGTTGCTTCTTTACATGTCTGCAGAGGCAACTGGAGCAAGAATGAGAGCATATTATTGACAGGTCCATATACTCCACTGCTTGAGTTATTTGCTAGTGTGAATCCGGACCTTTTAACACTTGAATTCTCAACACCACGGGCAGGTGAACTAAGTTCGTTATTGGCTGATTCAAGAATTAGGGGGCATGCCACCCTTGGTTTAGGCGTGATCAATCCGCGTACAGATGAAATGGAGACATTGGATCCTATCCTTTCAAGAGTCGAAGAGGCAATGACGTATCTTCCAAAGGAAAGAATATGGCTAAATCCTGACTGCGGTTTTGCAACCTTCGCCAATAGTCCGGTTAACATCTATGAAAATATCTCAGCTAAAATACGCTCATTGACAGGAGCGGCTTTAATACTAAGGAGTAAGTATGAATAAGCAGTCAAAAGATGAAATAAACACATTATATGAATCCAGGATTTTTGATATGAGCTTTAGGGGGACGTCAAATGATCTCTCATCGGTAAAAGTTTTTACAAATCAAATGAGCTTTCAAATAGAAAAGCAAATGAGTTTTGATCCAGAATACAACGAAATCACGAGTCTCGAATACTTCGCCGGATCCGTTTTAAGCAGCATCATTTTGACGCTCTTAGAGGTGTCGAAAAAAAGGGGCTCTATTATTGAAGAAATTGAAGGAGTTTTGAACCTTTCACTGGAAAACCCTCTATCCTTGGTAGGTGTGAAAGGGTATGATGAAGAACCGTTTATCAGAAAAATAACTGTAACCGTTTTTTTATTTGTTGAAATTGAGGACAATGATTTTGATGATTTTTGCTTCAGTGCCCTTAAAAATTCCCCTATTTTCAATACGTTAAAAAAATCAATGGAACTGGAAGTCTTATTCAAAAAGCTTATATGAGGAGCCTTATCCATACAGATATAAAATATGGGGATACAGAAATTCGGCACAGAATAAACCTCATTTAGATAAGTTGAGGTGAACCTTATCATAAATAGGTGCAGTTTTTATAGAAGATGGCAATGATTTAAGTGCTTTCTTCTTTTTATTATAAACTGCAAATTTAAGTTTTTTGTTTTGAAGTAAACTATATGAAGAATGTACGTTGTTGGTGGAGAAAGCGACTTTGTTAAGTGGTAACATATACTCTTAAATAATTATCTGTGTTCAAGGGGTCAGTCCCCTTGTGGAGTAGAACGTTAGCTCACACGGGGACTGACCCCAATTTTTCAAACTTTGTTGCTCTTGGTAAAATATGATCCATTTAGGGGCTTTTTCGGACAGTCTATGATGAGATCCAAGGTAATCGAGTCTGAATAATGGTCTCATTCGAATATCTTTGATGAAGCCAAGGGCAATCGTGTCCGAATGCATGCCTTAGGGTCAAAAGTTTACTATTAAATCTGTTCGAAAAACAACAATCCTTGCGAAAACAGCCTTTTAAAAATATACATATGCCTTCGATGATTTTATAATTGTTTTGAGTTCGTGTCTAAGGCGGGATTAAATGTGTTGGATTTAGTTTTGCTATTGAGGAATGGGATAAGACCTTAACATAGCCATCTACTGAAGTTCATTACGGATTATGAATCATAATCAAGGGTGAGGGAGACAATGTTAGAATTTCATTCTATTCGTATAAATGCCTTTAAAGAAAATAGGAAAATAAGAGTATATGTGCCTGAAAGTTATCAATCTACACGAACAAAGTATCCTGTGCTATATATGCATGATGGACAAAATGTATTTGATGATCGTGAAGCAATAGGTGGAGTATCTTTAGGTTTAGAAAAGTACCTCCATGATAAAAAATTGGATGTTATTGTAGTGGCCATCGATCAAAATCCTAAAGAGAGATTAAACGAGTATTGTCCTTGGGTGGATGGTGCATATTGCGAAGATGTCCTAGGACAACCCAGTACAACTGGAGGTAAGGGGAAACAATATGTTGAATTTATTGTGAATGTGCTTATTCCATTCATACATAATAAGTATCGCACCTTGAAAAACGCAAACGCAATAGCGGGTGCCTCTCTCGGAGTACTTATATCAACATATGCTGCTTGTGTTTATCCTGAAGCATTTCAGCATGTAGCGGGAATTTCCTGTGCGTTCTACCGTAACCAGGAAGAAATAGAGAACCTTCTATTTGAGTCTAATTTGTCACATATTAAAAGCTTTTATATGGATTGTGGGGACAAAGAAGCTAGAAATGATCATGTTGTAAGTGAGAAATTCCTAAAATCAAATGAAAGAGTATGTGAAATAATAAAGAATAAAATTTTTTATTCACAATTTAAAGTGGTTAAGAATGGAGAGCATCATTATAAATATTTTATTGATCGAGTGCCCAATCTATTTACTTTTTTAAACCGCGATATGAACTGATTCAGATGATTGGAATCTTGGAGGCAAAAGAAAAATGTATTGATCGCACCCATCCGAAGGATCGGAGGCAGGATTCGAAATTGAATAAGGGAACCGGGATGAGTAGGTATAGTATTACTTTACAACTTATCAAAAAGCAGTTAAAAAACTTGGAAAATTAAACTAAGAATAAAAAACCACCAGTCTTGGTGGTTTTAAATTTGTTAAATTCTCTTATTCAAATTAAAAAATCTTCTTACAGGTGAAAATTTATTATGTTGGCCCAGTAGCAGGAACAATGAAAATACCGGGAAACCCAGTAAAATGTGGTAGGAATCCTAAACAGCTTTTTCTAAGCAAGAATCATTGAAATAGATAATCTCTGAAAGGATTTTGTTACCCTGAATTTTCTCAAAAGTTTCTCTTGCTTCTCTTTCTGTGTCAAACTCAAACATTATAGTATGTTCTTTTGAATGGACAGTAACTACCCACATTATTAAAATCCCCCAATTAAAAGATAAATTTTTACCCCTGTTTTGAGAATGGTTAAGTGACTTTAGAAGTGATTAAAGCGAGTAGGGGGGTGGTTATTTTAAAAAGGATGATTATAACATCCTCGTGCCGATTATGATTATTACACTTTATTTACATTTTTGTATTTCGAGATTCATACTTTACATAGATTCCTCCTACTGGAGGAGGAGAGTGTAATTGCACAAACAGGCATTTAATTGAATAACTTACTTTAAAGGAAACTGGATATTTTTGTTGAAATACAGATAAGAGCCATTTTATATCAATGTTATTTTCCATTGGCAATTATTTTAGTGTCAACTTTTTTCTCTATATCGATCAGTTTAGTTTGATTGGATAAAATCTCACTTTTATTTTTTTCAATCATTTTTTGTAATGTACTGCTAATCTTTTTCATAGTATCCCTCCTTTCATCATACAGATTTAAATAAATATGTCGTAATTCATTAAATGCATACATGATATTATTGAAATTTTAATAACCTTAAAAGATTTGTGCCTTAAACAAATGCGACAGCTGCAGGGCGCCTTTTTTCGTGCATGTATCCAGCATGCTTAACTGAAATTTGGAAAGCAGTCAAAATAGTAAACAAACCAACAGTTCAATTTATTTATTATTCCATCCAATTTATAGTCATATAGTTATTATGCATGTCTTTAAAGTTATCCCCATGCCTAGAAGCTGAGTTAATATATAAAAGAGTATAAATAACTGTAGTGAAGTATATTGATAAAAAGATATTTTCCATGACAGATACCCCATTTTAGTCTTCAGATTTTTATATCAAAAAAAGATTTTACTGTTTCTTTGGAAAAACTGTATTTATCAATCACAATCATATTATATAAGCAATTTTTTAAGTTTTAATGGATTTTATGTAAAGGTTTATTAAATATTAAATTAATTGTCTGTGGAGTAGCTGATTAGGTTTAATCGTTTTTATTTTTTAATATGCCGAACACACTTCTTGAAATTAAGCAAATAACACCTGCTACTTTACGTGCAATTTTCTCAATCAATTGAAAGAAAATCATTCCTTTTGAAGAGTGTTACTATCTATTGCTAAATAAAAACACCTTATATTTAAGGTGTTTTTTCGTTTTTTTTCGTCTTCCTTTTAACTCGATTGATAAAATAATCAAATTATAGTTTATTTGTAATAAAATCCTAATACTTTTTTGCTATAGTAAAGCCGGAATTACCTTTTCATATACATAGTAAGATTTAGTCATAATTTATGAAACATAACTACTAAAAATTTTTTAGAAATTATTAAAGAGGAGGAAATGATGTTTAAGAAAATTGTAAAATCCTATGATTATACTTTAATTATTGCGATAACCTTATTATCTCTCTTTAGTTTAATCATGGTCTATAGTGCGAGCATGGCTACTGCTGTAGAAAGATATGGAGTTTCCAGTGATTATTTCTATCAGAAACAAAAATTATTTTTACTATGTGGTGCTTTTTTCTTTGTTATTACTGCCTTATTCCCTTATAAAGCCTTGAAAAGCAAAAAAGTACTTATAACGATTGTTTTTTCATCCATTTTTATCCTAATGGCGCTTTTTCTCTTTGGACATGTGGCTGGAAATGCACAAAGTTGGTTTAAAATTGGACCGTTTAGTATTCAACCGGCAGAATTTGTTAAGCTTTGTGTGATTATTTATTTATCTGCACAGTATGCTAAAAAACAGGAATATATAAATGAATTTAAAAAAGGGGTTATCCCTCCTTTAGTTTATTTAGGAGTAGTTTGTATATTAATTGCGATTCAACCGGATTTCGGTACAGTTGAACTTATTTTATTATTTTCCGGAGCAATCATTATTTCTTCTGGAATCAATATTAAAAATTTATCGAAACTAGGTACACTTGGTGTTATAGTACTGATACCATTTTTTCTCCTTTTTTATAATAAAATATTCACATCAACTCGAATGAATCGTTTTGAAATTTTAAAAGATCCATTTAAGTTTCAAGAAACCTCTGGATATCACCTTGTAAATTCATACATAGCAATTGGTAATGGTGGAATAAATGGATTAGGATTGGGAAAAGGGATTGAAAAGCTTGGTTATTTGCCAGAATCACATACAGACTTTATTATGGCGGTTATTGCTGAAGAGTTAGGAATATGGGGTGTTGGTTTTGTAATCATTACATTAGCATATATAGTGTTAAGGGGAATTTATATTGCATTGCAATGCAAAGATCCATTTGGAAGTTTACTAGCTATCGGTATTTCAAGCATGATTGGCATCCAAGCTTTTGTTAATCTTGCTGGTATCTCTGGCCTCATCCCACTTACTGGTGTCCCCCTACCATTTGTCAGTTATGGAGGATCTTCTCTAATTCAATTAGCAATTGCTGCAGGAATTTTAGTCAATGTTTCAATGTTTGTTAATTACGAGAAGAAGTATAAAAAACAACGGAAACAAAACGCTGAAAATATTGTTAATAGGAAAAATATTTATTATCTTACAAAATAAAGTGGACATATTTTGTCTACTTTTTTTACTATAAGGATCTTTGAAATCTTGGACGCAAAAGAAAAAGAGGCAATAGACATTTTAAAGGATCCAGTGAACGTAAAAAGCTTGTCGATAAGCCTAAAAATGGCCTTACTGACAAGCTTTTTTTCTGGATTTTTACCATATAAATGGACTGATTTTGAAAAGGGCTTTTCGCAGTGTTCAAGGGGTCAGTCCCCAGGTGGAGTAAAGTTTTACATCAGTGGGGGACTGGCCACAATTTTAGTGCATTTTTTTCCTTTGAAAAGTACATAAGGAAAATCTTATGATATTCTTAAATAGATTAATTGTTAAAAAAAGGTATGAGGAGAATAATAATTATGGAAAATACAGCATTAATCATTATCGACTTGCAAATCGGTGTACAGCCTGAAAATATTCCACTTTATAACTTATCGTATGTATTAAATGGTGTTAACCAAAGAATCCATTTATTTAGAGAAAAGAATAATCCTATAATCTTTGTTCAACATAATGATAGTGATTTGGTTCTGAATTCTCCAGAATGGCAACTATTTCCGGAACTAAATGCTAAAGATACAGATATCTATATTAATAAAACACATGCAAACTCATTTTATAAGACTGATTTGAATGAACAACTAAAGAAATTAAAGATAAATAAACTTGAAATTTGTGGTGCACAAACTGAATATTGTGTAGATACAACGATTAGAATGGCTCATGGATTAGGATATAGATTATTTATGAAAAAAGGGTTGACGACAACCCTTAACAGCGAACTTTTAGGAGCTAAAACAATCATTGAGCATCATGAGAATCTTTGGAATAATAGATTTTTAACTTTTTTATAGCAAAGAATTGCTTTTATCAAAATGAGTAGTACTTAACAAATACCCTGTATCGAGCCCAAAAAAGTTTTTAGATATTATGAAAAGGTTTTTGTTAGAAAGTTAGAGAGGGTAGGAATGTGAATTTTGTACTTAAACGAAAGGGGAGCATATGTTAAAAAGATCTGATTCTCATCATGCACATAATGGTAGTAGTCAGATTGTGTGAAGCTAGGCAAAGTCGGCTGAAATGAACCAGGTCGACAAATATAGGCTAAACAAGATTTATCTTTTATGAGATTCTTGTTTAGCCTACCTTTTTAGTCTAGGGCTCCATTTTCCTTCTTTTTGTCATTTTGCCTTTTCCAAATAATAATCAGCCGACTTAAGTTTACCATCTTCCATTCTATATACTTTGTCACAGTATTCTAACATTCGTTCATCATGGGTTACCATAATCGCTGCTTTTTTTCTGGATTTTACTTCCCTTGCAATAAGTTGGACAACCTCATGGGCCCTTTGAGTATCAAGACTTGCTGTTGGTTCATCTGCCAAAATAATCGAAGGATTATTCATCAATGCACGAGCAATAGCCGTTCGTTGACGTTCTCCTCCGGATAAATGTTCTGGGAATTTCTTTATTTTTGATTCTAGTCCAAGATGTTGAAGTAACTCTTTGGCAGTTTCTTTATCTCTTTTTGTCATTTTACCCGCCATCTTTCTAACAACAAGTAATTGGTCGAGAACATTTAAATAGGGAACTAGATTGCTAGTTTGTAATATAAACCCTATTTCTTCAAGGCGCACTTTTGATAAATCTTTCTCTTTTAAATCCCCTAATACTATTCCATTAAGCATTACCTCTCCCTCTGAGGCTTGCAGTAAGGCCCCGGCAATAGAGAGAAACGTACTTTTACCTGAACCTGAGGGACCAACGACGGCAATAAATTCTCCTTGGTCGACGGAAAGTGAAACGTCACTAAGCGCAACTACTTGATTTCCCCCTTGCTGATAAACCTTGGATACATGATTAAACATTATTCCAGACATTACTCAATCCTCCCAATGGCTTGAAGTGGGTCTATTTTTGTAATTTTACGGATAGAAATCAATGAACTTAAAATTGATATTACGAGCAATAAAAAAGCATAAATGACGACAAGCTTTATATCTAGTGAAAACGGCATTCCCTCTGGGAGAATGAGTGCTGTTCCATAGGTTAAGAGTATTCCAACAACAATACTACTAAGTGAAAGTAGAAAAACTTGTGACACAATGGTTTTACCTAAAAATCCATTACTTGCGCCAATTGCTTTTAAAATGCCAAATTGATTGGATTTTTGCAAGGTAAGTACATAAAAGAAGACGGCTAGTACAAAAGCAGAGATTGCCAAAAGGAAGGCAAGCATCATCATAATTGTACCGTTTTCCTCTTTGTAACCAGGCATTCCTTGAATCGCTGCAGCCTTTGTAACGGTCTCAGTGTTATGGTAAAGATTATTTAATTTCTGCGAATCAATATTTTCTCCTTGAAGCATAATACCGTTTACTGGATTCTTAATTCCATTATCAGAACCAGGTGCTGCAAATTGAATGGAGCGCCATTTATCTAGTGTGGTAAAAATAGCAGGTAAATGATTGTACGTTTCATTTTCTACAAATCCGATAATCTCCATTTTCTCTAATGACCCTTCAATGGAGATAGTGTCTCCAATTTTAAAGCCTTTGTCCTTTAAGGTGTCATTAGCGATAACTCCTAATAATTTATCATTATTAAGAGGATTTCCTTCAATCACCTTTGGTTCTAAAAAACTCCCCGGATTGATACCTAATATCGCAATATCTACTTTTTCACTATCTTTGGAAGGAGTGGATTTTAAAACGGTAGCCATTGTGGCCCCCATCGGTGCTGCCGAAGAAACATGATCTTGCTCTTCTAGTTCATCCATTAATGATTCAGGTAATAGTGAACGGCTCATAGAGGATCTGGATCCTTCTTCAAAAGTAACGTAATCTGCTTTCATGTTTTTAAATGTGGCAGCACTCAGAGTGGAAAGCCCGTTTCCCAAACCTGACAGAATAAAGACTAGCCAAGCTATAAGGACGGTAATGGTTCCAATCATAAGGAAACGAAATTTGCCATGTTTTAATTCTTTTAAAGCCAGAAACAATGTAAGTCCTCCTTTAAATATTTATGATTAGTCATAGATGACTAATTTGATAGTATTATATTATTTTGTCGGTGATTAGTCAACTGTGACTAATTGAGGGCAGAAAGGCAAAAAGGAAGTAATGGGGGATTTGATCATGCATAAATAGGAAAAGGAAACCCCATAACAAGGTTTCCTTAAATTTAGCACTACCTATAGAGGGAGAATTATTTCAAATAAGGGGAAAGCTTTCTTATCGACTTTTCAAGAAAGGCAACCTCTGCTTCCAACATTGCCATTTTGTGTTCTACCGCAAGATTGACTCCCGATCTTTCTCCGTGGGATGGAGTTTGTTTGATGAGTGCTAATAATTTCTTATTATTGTTTAACCGTTCTTCCAACGCAGGTATTGTTTTTTCTAAAGGGAGAAAATCAATAAACATTAACCCAATATCTCCTTGATAATTCACACTTTCGGCTGAAGATAAATTCAGCAATAATAATTCGTAAAAATATTTCTTGCCATTTTCATTAATGGAGTACACTTTTCGGGTCGGTCTGTTTCCTTCTTGCTCCAACTGAATATCAATATATCCGTTATGACTGAGTTTATCTAAAGTTGCATAGGCAGTAGGTTTTTTCATATCTGTCACTGCACTTAAGTTTCTCTCTATAAATTCATTGATTTGGTATCCATGTTGACTTTGACTCATAAGCAATCCAAGTAAAATAAGCGAACGTTCTTCCAATGATATCCCCCTCTCTACTATCATCTCTTGGTTTATATTTTCTCGCATATTTTATTTGTAGTCAATTGAGGGATTACCAACAACTATGAAGGGAATATTTTTTAGATTCCTACGTCAGAGGGGGACAATGGTCTATTTTGTTGTAGCATAGAAAAACACCTCCTTTAATTGATACAAACAGGAGGTGCTACTCTATTAATTTGCACTATTTAAATACGGGCTTACACCTCATTTAGATAAATTAAGGTGAACCCTATCAAAAGTATATGAGGTTCGGTAGTTTCAAGTATTAATCGTATTAATTGATTTCTTAATTTTCTGCTCTATAGGCATCTAAGAATAGTTGTCCAAGATTACCCTTTCCTTTGAAACCTAAATCACGTAGGCCATGATCGATCACTGTTAATACAGATAGAACTTTTTCAACGAAGCCATTTTCACCCATATGACCAATACGCAAGATAACATCTTCATATTGCGCCAAAGAAGTAGCAATGAATAAATTATATGTTTCTTGGATGTGTTGTTGTAATCGTAATGCGCCTATTTCTTCTGGAATGATGACGGCAGTTACCGTATTGGAGGCTCCTAATTCTAAGAATAAGGATAGTCCATATTCTTGAACAGATTTCCTTACTGCGTTCGCAATTTTCGCATGTCGGTCATAAACCGCCACTTGTCCTTCATTTAAAATATTGTCCAAGGCAACATCTAAAGCTTCAATATTTCCAGCGGGCATCGTATAAGGTAAGGTTCCTTTTTCAATATATCCCTCGAAAATTTGTAGGTTTGCATAATAAGAAGCAATTGGTGTTATACGGTTATTCATCGATTTTTTAGCGTCTTCACTAATGGAAACGATCGCTAAGCCAACAGGTGCTGAGATCGCCTTTTGAGTACCCCCGCAGCAAATATCGATTTGATTTTGGTCGACATCGATTGGTTCACCAACCATACCAGCTACTGAATCAACCACTGTTAGAATGCCATATTCTTTTAGTAGGGGGGAGAGTTGACTAACATCATTTAACATGGACGTTGGTGTATCACAATGAACAAATGTTGCATATTTGAAGTCATGATCTTTTTCTAAATAGTTGCGTAGTTCTTCAGCAGGTATGTCTTTATGATAGTCAAAACTTAAGACAACAGGTTCTCCTCCATACATTTTCACAAAATATTGAAAACCTTCACCATATATCCCGTTATCCAGTACTAGGACACGGTCACCAGGTTCAGTTAAGCTCGCACAGGCAGCTTCCAAAGCTAGAATCCCTTCTCCGGCAAGCAGCAGTACTTCATTTGTAGTCCCCATGACCTGGCCCATCTTTTGGCACACCTCATGGTAATAGTGGATGAATTCTTTATCAAAATCAGGGTTATTTGTTTTTTTAGCTAACGCTAAGCGTACATTCTCACGTACGTCCGTTGGTCCTGGGGCATAGTTTGGTTTAAATCGCATATGTATCGTTCCTTTTTAAATTAGAGTATTTTATGGAGTAATAGTAGCAAATAATTGGTATATTTAAAAGTATCAGTTTATCCTAAAATCTAGTGGTTAGTTTAAATAAAATACCGATTTATGGATCTGACATAGTTGGAAATTTGTTGCTTGATTTAGCTGTTTAAATTGTTCCCAGACATTATTGTTTTAGTCATAGCTTTCTATATATATGGAAAGTAAAAGGCCACTCCAACAATACTTTGAAGTGGTATAGGTTGTCATATGGATCTATAAACCTGATGGCCAATATCAATTATATTATTTGGGAGTTTTCGTCTCTATTATTAATCAAAATGAACCTAACTATAAGTAAATGAGGTTTTTTTAAAGATAAATAAACCGATTCGAAATCTGTTCTCGAATCGGCTTTTTTTAGGAATTCTAATAAGCTAAAAATTTGTACAGACTCTTTAGGTGTAAACTGGTCATCGTCTGTAGGGATAAATAAACAATTGGAATGATTATTCTACGAGGAGAGAAAAGTCGGTAAATAACAAAGAGGCCATAACGCCCTTATATCCTCTAAAATGATTAGCATAAAACAATGATTTTAAAGGGAGTAGTTTGGGCAGGAATGCTTAGTGTGGTGGGACCATATACAACGAGTAAATTTCGGTTTGCAGGACTCAATGTGAAGAGTTGATCGTTTTGTAATAATATCGGCGTATAATTAGAAATATTCAATTGTAACTGGGCATCACTACTTACCAGATGACTATCAAAATAATCAACCTTTACATTATGATAAGGGTTATCTTTTACGATGATGAGAGCCTGATATTGTGGGGGATAAATTAAAAGGACGGGTAGATTGACATCATAAAAACCAGTTACATGATCTCCAACTGAAACCATAACTCGATCCAAAAAATAGGTTGTTGGACTAATAACGAAATTTACGATTGAACCATCTCCTCTTAATAAGGACATTAACTTAAAACACCCTTTTAATTCCTCGTCTGAATTTACTAAATAATCTTGTATCATGGTAACGGTACCAGCGAAAGAACTGAATTTTTTCACCTTTTCCTCTCCTTTATGATGAATAATAAACGAAATTCAATCCTCCAAAAACCTCGAGAGCGGGAGCTATGCAATATTTTCATGAAAATTCAGCTGGCCTTATAAATTTTATGATGCTGGTGAATGGATATTACTTATTAGATAAAGAGCAATAATTCTTTTAGACCGTCAGAAAATCATCATGGTGATCACCATGATAAGGAGTAGGTTATGTATAACGATTATTCTAGGACAACGATGAATCAGCCAAGTATTGTTTCGTTTGCACGTGGTGATGTAACCGGAGGATATGTCTTGAACACCTTAGGATGGTTAGATAATAGGTTTGTATTGCAAAATCAGTATGTAGCTATTTTCGGATATTAGGATAGCATAGCAAGGGATATATTTTGGCGAGATGAGCTTTTTAATTAGCAATAATACAAAAAATTATTATGAAATCTTGGTACTGAAACGATAACTAATTTAATCAATTTTCTCTTTTTCCTCTCTTCAAAATCATACCCAAATATTGGCTTGTGTTGTGGGTTATTACCAATTATTCAACATTTACTCATATGCTATCCCTTATGTATGATAGAATTATAAACTAGTAGTTTTCCCATAAGGTAGTAGATTGCTAGAATACATAATTTTATATCAGATTTAAGGGAGAGAGACTATGAAACATGCAGCAAAGTGGATGCGCTCGTTTATTTTTGTTGTTCTGCTGATTAGCGTTCTGCTAACGAGCCATTCTGCAGCTTTGGCGTCTGGAGTAATGCCGCCAGCGACAAGCGCCAATTTAAAAGGGATTGATGTATCGCATTGGCAAGGAACTATTGACTGGAAGCAGGTCAAAAACTCAGGTATAGCTTTCGTCTATGCAAAGGCTTCACAAGGTACAACATATACCGACCCTATGTTTTCGACTAATGTGCAGGGAGCAAGGGCAGCAGGGCTCCCTATTGGTGCCTACCACTATGCAAGTCCGAGTGCGCCATATAGCCCTGACGATGCAAAAGCAGAAGCGCAGTATTTCGTCAATGTGATGACGAATGGAGGAATGGGCGATTTTGGAGAGATCATGCCTGTTCTTGATTTAGAACAACCTACTTCTACTGGAACGCTAACTTCCGATGAAATAGCCAGCTGGGCAAGAGTCTTTACCGATACGGTAAAATCACTGACGCATCGCCATGTAATGGTCTACACAGGTGCATGGTTTGTACAGCAGTACAACGATTTTGGTGGCAAGCTTTCAGATCTTCCCCTTTGGATTGCACGCTATGGCGTTACTCAACCGCCAGCAGTTGGCGGGTGGACCGAATGGACGGCTTGGCAGTACGACCAAGATACAGTCCCAGGAATATCGGGAAATGTAGATTTAGATTATGGTCCAACGTCAATCGATGCATTGAGGGGTAACTTGACATATACGGTTGTTTTTAAAGATGCGGACGGTACGGTCCTTTCTACTAAGCAGATTGGATATGGATCTGCGGCTAATCCTCCTGAAAATCCAGAGAGAACGGGTTATACATTAACAGGCTGGGATATCGATTTCAGCAATGTTACATCGGACCTAGTGGTAACTGCCCAGTATAAGATCAATCATTATAAAGTCGTGTTCATGGATTCCAATGGTACGGTCCTTGATACTCAGACGGTCGCATATGGTTCATCTGCCAATGCACCTCAAACTCCATCAAAGGATGGATATACATTCTTACAGTGGGATCAAGCATTTAACAAGATAACGTCTGATCTTACGGTAAAGGCTGTTTACGAACCTAAAGTCTATACAATTATTTTCAAAGACTATAATGGATCTATTTTGAGTGATTCAAAAGTGAAATATAATATGCCGATTACAGCACCTGCACAGCCAAGCCGGACTGGCTATACCTTTACTGGCTGGAATCAGAAGTTTACCAATGCTACTTCCGATTTAACCATTACTGCCCTTTATAAGATTAACCAATATCAGGTTATCTTTAAGAACGACGATGGCGGAGTCCTTAGCTCTCAAAAGGTTAATTATGGGGCAAAACCTTTATCAGTAAAAGCACCAGTTCGAACAGGTTATACGTTTGTCGGCTGGTTTAAAAGTTCAAAAGATACCGTCCCATACAATCTACAAACACCGATTAAATCTGCTGTTGTCCTATCTGCACGCTATGCAAAAAATACGGCAGTACCGGGTGGGGTGAAAGCCACTTCAGCGGGTTACAGCAAAGTAAAAGTCACCTGGGGGCCTGTTTCCGGAGCACAAGGCTATCAAATTTTCAGGGCTACAACGAAAACGGGAACATACAGTTATCTCGCTACATCCACTTCTTCTTACACGAACAGTGGTTTGGTAACGAACCGAGCGTATTATTACAAGGTTCGGGCATACCGAGTGGTGAATGGTACGAAGGTTTATAGTTCCTATTCGACCATTGTAAGTGGTACGCCAGTCCTTGCGGCACCAACCGGACTAAAGGCATCCAGAGCAAGCAGCACTTCAATTAAACTGACTTGGACAAAAGGGACAGAAGCCAGCGGATACGAACTTTTCAGGGCGACGTCCTATAAAGGCGTATATACGAAAGTAGCCACTCTTACATCGGGTTCTACTATTAGTAATACAAATACTAAACTATCAAAAGGCAAGCTGTATTACTTCAAAATCAGGGCCTATAGAACAGTAAACGGGAAAAAAATTTATAGTGGATATTCAAATTCCGTATACCTAAAAACATATTGAATTCTTTACTAAGTTTTAGCTACCTTAATTGTGCGTTTTACAATCACAATTGGGTAGCTTATTTTTTTAAAGAAGTGAAATCGACTTGTCTTTATGCCGATTTTTTCCATTAGACATGATACGGAGAACCTTACTAAATAAAGGCAGTTTATAATAAGAAGGCGCTGATTTAGTGCCTCCTTATTATTATAAACTGCAAATGAGCTTTTTCGTTTCAAGTAAATGATAAGAACAATGTACGTTGGTGGGGGAAGTGACTATGTTAGTTGTGACATACAATCTTAGATCATGATCTGTATGAAAAATGGTGGAAGGTTCCCCAGCTTTCTTGTCTAGCAAACTGGGGAAAGGCGGACATAAAGTTAATGATTATTGTCGCTTGATCTAGATGAGGGTATGCGTTGAAAAAAAATCTGTCGCCGTATCGAATAGCTGTTAAGGCAAGTGGTAATTCACGTTTAAATATTTCATTGCGTTTTGCTGCTTGATTTTGGTTATATTGGCCTTGATCAATATGCAAATAAACACAATAATAAAAGGTACCTCCAATTTGTTTCCATTCACCTAATACTTCATCTCGCATAGGATTGATTTTATCCCAGGCATAATGAATTCCAATGGTTAAAAACAGATCTCCAGTTAAATCAGAATGAGTGAGCGTGTAGCTCCTTGGAATAACAGGACCCGTAGCAGTAATCCCATCCATGTATTCAACAGATAGTTTTTCAGGATTGAAATTGTTCAATGCAATCAACTCCAATCGTTTTTTTACTATTATGCTGATTTTCCTTTATTGATTCATACTACAAGCCACAAAATGACATCCAATAAAACCAGAAAGTAGGTACAACTGTTTTTCAACTCTTGTTAAGCAGAGGGCGTTCTTGCAAGTATAGAGCAATATCAGGAGATTCCCCTTCAACAATTTCCTTTACAATAATCTTCGACAACAATTGGCTGTAAACCGTCCCGTTATCACCAAAGGCAAACAGGAAATAGCAATTTGGAAATTCTCCATACTTGCCGATAATCGGAATGCCGTCCAGCGTTCCTCCATAAAATGCAGCTAAGTAATATTCCGGCTGTACTTGAATGGTGGGGAACATTTTATTAAATTCTTCAATTAGTTTATTCTTTTTGTGAATCAGTTTACTATCGCGATCTTCCTGATACTTAGTATTATCATCAAGTCCGCCTATGATAATCCGGTTATCCCTGGTTGTCCGCATAAATAAATAAGGACGAGCGGTTTCCCAGATGAGAGTCCTATTATACCAAGGGGAGAAACTTTCGACTGAATTGGTTGTTACTGTATAGGTACTTACAAAGGATGCTTTTTTCTCTTTTTTCATTTCTATTCCTTCATAACCTGCTGCAAAAATAATATACCGCGCTTGTATAGACTTGCCATTCTTTGTTGAAATAATCATTTTTCCCCGTTCTTCATCAAAATGATGACCATTCATTTCCGTATGTTCATATATATGAATCCCTTTATTTGCAGCATGCTCCAATAGTGCATGGGTAAACCTGAAAGGATTGATTTCTGCATCATTGTATGAATAAATAGCAGCATCCCTACTAAAAGGATATTTTGCTTCAATATCTTCCTTTGTTAAAAAAGTAAGTTCACAGTTATGCTGCTTTAAAAATTCATATTCTTTTTTTAAACTTTCAACGTCTTCTGCACAGCTTGCGGAATAGAGGGTGTCTCTTCGATTGAACTCACAATCAATGGAGACGCTCTTTGAGGCTTTCTCTATTTCATTAATTGCTTCTTTTAGTAATTGTAAATGTCTTTCGATGTAACCTATGCCAAAGGTGTTGATCAAATCGGTAAACATTTTTTCACCAGAATATTGAAGTAGGGCTGTATTCGTACTAGTACTGCCGCTGCCAATTGTTGATTTTTCAATTACAGCCACATCTAAATTAGTATCAGCGAGATAATATGCACATTGTGCTCCTGAGCTCCCTCCACCAATGACTAATACATCACAAGATAGGTCTTCTTCCAATGCAGGGTAGGATGGAGCATCAGGAAAAGTAGTAGGCCAATAATAGGTTCCAGATTGTAAATTCATTTATATCCCCCAGTTTAAAAAGTATAATGTTACTATTTCCATCCTCATTTTGTGTATACAGAAGTTTCTACCCAGATTGGCCACGAAAAAATAATAAATAAATGTGAAGGGATGAACGAAACTGCAGGAATTCAAGATAGAAACGGTAAGGTGAAATCGCTATTCTAAGGAATATAAAAACCCTCATTTAGATGCATTACGGTGAACCGTTTCATAAGTAAATCAGGTTTTTGCGAAGAAAGGAAAAGCACCCTCTCATTTAATGAAAGGGTGCTGCTATGGTTAATAATCTCCTTTAATGACAAAATACGAGCCTCGAATGGTTCCAGCCAATTTAGACTTCTGCCTAGCAAACTTAAATTTCCCTTCGAGCTCCTTAGGTACCTCCATACCCTCAGAAAGCTTAAAACCAACGGCCCGCTTCGGCTTAGGGCCATCGAGCGTATACAGGACGTTGACCGAAAGACCATCCTCGTAAAAGACGTAAGTCCAATCGATATTTTCCACTTGAAAACGCGATGTCTCCAAAGGTTTAGCCGCAAACTCAAGATCACGTTCTTCCTTCAAAATACGGTTCACATAATCAA
Organism: Bacillus salipaludis; assembly: GCF_030938565.1. Classification (GTDB taxonomy): domain Bacteria; phylum Bacillota; class Bacilli; order Bacillales; family Cytobacillaceae; genus Neobacillus; species Neobacillus salipaludis_A. Next base: position 3,198,830 of record NZ_JAVGVR010000001.1, read on the forward strand.
GGGTTTCCTGGCTTTCGCTAGCCGGTACAACCGTGAATTCATGCTTGTATTTGTTCATAAAATAGCGAGCTTCATTCGCGCGTAAACCAGCAAGTGCTTCTGCTACTGACGAAGACTCTAAACCAACCGTAGAAACCTGTTTAAAATCAACCATATAGGACATTTTTATCCTCCTTTTACTTCGTTACTTCCTCACAACAGGAATCCACATTTCACCAAATAGGACGCCGTTTCGATCTCCCATCTCAACCGCTGCATTTGGTCCGCCAACATAGGCAAAATCCTTTGCTTCTGGCAAAACTTGACCAAAGGCAATGCCTGTAAGCATATTACTTAGCTCTTCAGATGTCTTTGCTTCACCTTTCACAACGAGGTATTCCCCTTTGGGAAATTGGATCAATCTGTCTGCTTCTGGTAACGATTGCTCTGTCATGACGCCAGCATAATGCATCATCTTGCTATTCACTGCTTCGTTTACGGTAAAAATATAATCGTTTGCAGCTATGGACTTTAAAGTATCAAGTGTTCCATCTTGTTTGATGGCTTGCCAAAAGTCTGACTTTTCCTTGTTTATACCCGCATAGTCTGTGTAATGACTCTTAAGCTCAGTACCGATACCTAGAACGGTAAAGCTATCCTTTTCTTCCAGTTTATAATCTGCCATATTCGATCCCATCCTCTTTTTTTAGATTAATCAAATGACTTGTTTTTCCACTTGATAAGTTTATAATATCCTTAAATCATGTCAAAAAGTGATACTGTTTAGGAGGCCCTGATGAAAAAAGTTGAGCGGATTAATATCATCATGCGGTATATCAATAACCGTGCCCACTTTACCATTACTGAAATCATGCGGGAATTTAATATCTCACGTTCGACAGCGATTAGAGATATCAGAGAAATTGAAGCCATGGGGATGCCGCTTGTAGCTGAAGTTGGACGGGATGGGGGATATTTTGTCATGAACAACTCTGTCCTGCCTACTGTTCGCTTTACCGATAACGAGGTCAAAGCACTTTTTATTGCGTTTATGGCCACTAGAAATCAACAACTCCCTTATCTAAAGAGTCGCCAGTCTTTAGCTGAGAAATTACTCGGCCTTATCTCAGAAAACCAGCAAGATGACCTTGTTCATTTAAATCAAATCTTGCTTTTTGAAGGGACCAACCCCAATAATCCCGACCTACTTGAGCTGACAGATCTCCCTCATCCTATGTTAGAAAAACTCATTCAACTCCTTCTCTTGGATCGCTATTTAGAGATTACCATTAAAGAAGAGAAGATCATAAAGTCTTATCCAATTTATCTTTTAAACCTTTATCGTGAAAAAAGTCTATGGCTAATTGAAGCTTTTGACTTAAAGGATGAAAAGAAGCAGGTTTTTCCTGTAGACAATCTCACCAATGTCACGCCATATTCGATGAAAAAAAGATTAACTAAGAAAAAAATTTTAGAGAAACTAAGTAAGAAGGAAGAAGCAATGAACCTTGTCCTCGAACTTGGTCCAAAGGCGATTGCCCAGTTCAAAAAATACCATCCGTTAAAAGTTTCTATTTCCTATACGAATCCTTACCAAACGACAGCCATTCTAAAGACTTTTATCAATGTTCATCATTCAGAGGAATTGACCGAAATGACGAATTGGCTCCTTTTTTTAGGCACGGATATCAAGGTCAGGGAAGTGCCAGAAGAAGTTATAGAAGGATTACAAGAGAATTTATTCCTATACTGTCCATAATGTTAGTGAAATTAAACATCATTTAGATACGTCATAGTGAACGCTATTCATAAGTAAATGGGTACTAATTAAGTTCTAAAAAAGGTTTCGGCATTAGAAATTAAGTGAGTACATTTTTGCCAGATTAAAAGTCCAAATTCCAAAGAGCATATAAAGGAAATTGGACCTTTCTTTAGTAGGGCAATCGGATTCTTTCCAGGATGAAGATTAATTTGTCACTAACGGGGCAGGTTTGTTGAACAAACGACATTAGTTATTCTTTAATAATCTACCCATTTTCTGGAATTAGTGATTGAGCAAAGTATCCGGATATGAAATAATTGTAAATAAATTATGGATAGGATTATGAAATAGGTTTAAAAACAAAATACATAGATAGGGGGATTGAGATGAATAAGTTTGGAGCTTTATCAATTCTAATGGTTTTGATTAGCGTTCTTATGTTTTTTATTCTTAGAGGACCGAATAGAGATTTGCCGTTAATCATTATCATTTTAGGTTCTCTTTCACTACTCGGAATAATTTTTGCTGTAATTTCTAAGAAATGGTTATCGGGGGTAATTGGCGTTTTATTTAATGGTGCGGTGTTAGTATGTGTATATTTCTTATTATTAGCTTACGGAATAGCTGGCTAGGTTCTCCATAGATGTATTCCGTTAAAGGGCGCTTTTCATTGGTACAAAGGCGTCTTTTTGATATGCCTCTACACTTTATCTGATTAGATTTTGTTAAGGTAAAAAAAAAATTTGTGAAGTTTCCATTAACCTAACTGGTGCAAGAGTTAAAGAATAGGGCTGTCGTTGCGGCAGCTTTTTCTTATTGCACTAATGGGGCATGATAGTTGAACAAGAAAATATTTGGTAAAATTCAATTAGAAGGACTTAGCAGAAGGGGGTTAGTAAATGATATTCGTGAGTTCCTGCTTAGCAGGGTTAGATGTGAGATATAATGGGACAAATTGTTTAAATGATAAAATAAGTAAATTGGTAGAAGAAAATAAAGCTATTACAATATGTCCAGAATTACTTGGCGGTTTTTCAACGCCTAGAGAACCAGCTGAGATAATTGGTGGAAACGGAGAAGATGTACTGGATGGAAACGCTAAAGTAGTTGATAAATCAGGTAAAGATGTTACCCAACTTTACATTAAAGGAGCATATTCTACGCTAGAACAAGCTATAGAATTAAATGCGACTTTGGTGGTTCTAAAGGAAAATAGCCCATCTTGCGGCAGTTTAACCATATATAACGGTGAATTTACCGGAAAAAAAATTATGGGGATGGGAGTCACTTCTGCATTACTAAAAAGAAATGGATTAAAAGTAATTTCAGAAGAACAATTTGCAGATACCCTCTTTTAGTTCTAACGAATATTGGCGTTTAAATAGTGTTCGTTTTATAGAGATTGTGAAATACTGTACTTAAACAAACGGGGGCAAGAGTTTAAGATCCAGCTGCCTTTTTTGGCGGCTTTTCTTATTGAAGTAACGAGGCAGTTTAGCTGAAAAGAGCAGACAGGAGAAAACAAGAAAACACCGACATTTGGTCGGTGTGCTTGTATGATTGCTCTATCTCTAATAATTAAAACCTTAAATAATATATTCTTAGCTTATTTTGGTTTCGTTGGAAGCACTAAAGTTTTTATTTGCTGCTTTTTTATGCAATCATTCGTAAATAATAGGGATGATAATGAAACTATTAAACTAGAAAAGAAAAAAGGACTACAATCTTCATCAAAACACGAATCACATGAGATTTTCGCGAAGGTTTTACATTTATTTAAAAAATAGGCTTTGTTAAACTTTATTTTTTATTAAAATTTATTGGGACTTCTAATTCGAAGTCCCAAGTTAATTATTTTTCTTTTATCTACGTTCAAAAAAATTGTAATTTGAAATTTATTTACATACATACCTTCCTTAGCATAAGTTTACTAATAGCAACAACTTTAAACGGATTTATGTCTTAAGTTCCCACACAATTAAAAATGCTTTAAAAAAGTTTACACACTATAAGAGAAAAATAGAGGTGATGAAATGAATGGTTCAGCGGAACCAAATAAAAAGAGACTGTTTACCATGAATCCGGTAATTCTTGTACTTGGGCTAGTCAGTTTGTTTACAGACTTATCCAGTAACATGATTGTTCCCATTTTACCTTTGTATCTTACGGCTGTTTTACATGTACAGGTAGGGGCAATAGGCGTTATTGAAGGAATAGCCGAAAGTACCGCTAGTATTTTGAAGTTGTTTTCCGGCTGGATTACGGATCGCATAGGGAAACATAAGCTTCTCATGTTAATGGGTTATGGTTTATCAAATTTGACAAAACCGCTATTTGCGTTAAGCGCCTCTTGGAGTCAAGTTCTTATTATTCGTTTTTCCGACCGATTTGGTAAAGGAATAAGAACCTCACCGCGTGATGCGCTCGTTGCCGATTCCACAACGAAAGAAGAGCGTGGAAAAGCGTTTGGTTTTCGCCGTGCTATGGATGCTTTGGGTGCAGCAATAGGACCATTGGCTGCTTTTGCAATTCTGGCAATTTATGCAGGTAATTATCGTCTTGTATTCTGGCTATCCGTTATTCCTGGTTTTCTGGCGGTTATCCTTATCGCCTTTTTTTTGAAAGAAAAGGATCGAAGAGAAAATGTAAAACAAGCCAGTCTTCCGAAAATAGGTTTCAGAAATTTAGATCGTCGCTTTATTTGGTTTTCTTTGATTTTCACGTTTTTTACGGTCGGTAATTTCTCGGATGCTTTTCTAGCTTTACGGGCACAGGATGTAGGGATGCTTCCCGCTTTTGTTCCACTAGCCTTTTTCGCATTGAATATGAGTAGCAGTATCTTTTCGATGCCTATAGGAATGTTATCAGATCGAATTGGTCGTCGTCCCGTCCTCATTTCCGGCTTGCTTATTTTTGCAGCCATTTACTTTGGTTTTGGAATAGTAAAAAACGTTCCTTGGATTTGGGTATTGTTTGTTTTATACGGATTTTACTATGCTTTTACCGAAGGGATACAAAAAGCTTATATTGCTGATATTGTACCCGAAGGGCAAAGAGGTACAGCGATGGGCACCTTCAATGCTATGACCGGTTTGGCGGCTTTGCCAGCAAGTATCATGGCGGGTTATCTATGGCAGACATTTGGGCCTGTGGCGGCTTTCAGTACGAGTAGTGCGATTGCTGTAATCGCTGCACTGTTAATGATTATCTTGCGCATTTAAGGGGTATGTAAACGATAATCATCGGTCTTGTTCAGTGATTCTTGCTTCGGATTTTTCAAAAAACGGCACAATATTAGCTAGATCGGTTAGCCAGGAATGTACGTGAAGGAATTGACGTTGTAGAGGAATTTTTCAACAAGGGTGTTCGTGTCCATGTGTTGAATGTTGGTTTACTTGAAAACACAACTATGGGGCGGTTCTTCCTTCAAACCATGTTAGCGGTCGCGGAAATGGAAAGAAATATGATTGTTGAACGAACCCAAGAGGGGAAAGCATTAGCCAAGCAGCGCGAGGATTTTAGAGAAGGCCGCCCGAAGAAATTCAAAAAAACACAAATTGAACACGCATTGAAACTACTAGAAACTACTTCTTACAAGCAAGTGGAGGATACAACCGGCATAAGCAAAAGCACTCTAATTAGGGCGAAGAAACGGCAGGAGCAGCTGCGTCAATAAAGGAGGATAATCCATTAATGGTCATGCTGTACTATACTGTTATTGATAAATACAATGGAAAAGAATCTACGTTTTATGTCGATAAATCATTGTTACCAGAACTTGAAAAACTAAAACAATTGCACGAACCATTTTAGTTTGATTTCTAAGTGAAGAATTTCACTTAAACTAATGGGTGCTTTACTTGAAGAAACTGAATATCCGGACCTAAATGTGGTCTTTTTTTGCTGTTCTCTTTTTTCTTAAAGATTGTATTTTTTCAAGCTTTAAGGTTAAAGTAATCATTCCATACCAATTGTTCATTTCGCTCTTTTTTTCATTAGCCTTTGATTGCTTGATTTTGCATTTTTTAGGGATCCTTAACCCAAATTGTTTTACCGGTATGATCTACTTAATGTTTGCGTCATCATCTTAGATTTAGGCTATAGTAAATCCTGATGTTGATCTTTACGATAAGAAAACCGCCTCGTTGAAGAGGCGGCTTATTGAGCTATCGTATCCCTCGTAATCTGCTTTAGGAGAAAAGGTCATCTAACCGTCTGGTAAACGAGGGCTATGGCACCAGAATCAAATGTCTTGTTTTCGATCAGTTTAAGTTTGATCTTCTCCTTGAGACCTTGGAATAACGGCAACCCGTTGCCGATCAGGACGGGAGAAACTGTAATTTTATACTCATCTATTAAATCAAGCTGCATAAGGTAGTGTGCTAACCTAGGACTGCCGAGGATGACCATATCCTTGCCTGGCTGCTGTTTGAGGTTCTTGATTTCTTCCTCGACATCTTCTTTCACTAGTCTGGAATTGTTCCATTCGACTTTCTCCAACGTCGTGGAAAAAACGATTTTGAGTGTCTTTTCGATCCACTCGGCATGATTCCGTTCATGCTGAGAAGCTGAGGGGTCAGAAGGCACAGATGTCCAGTAACTGTGCATCATCTGATAAGTCTCACGTCCCCATATGACAGTGTCGGCAGTACTCAGAATTTCTTTCGCGTGTTTCTCCAAGTCAGCATCGTATGAAACCCAGCCAATGTCCATTTCACCGTTCGGTCCTTCTACAAAACCGTCAAGCGATGCGTGCAGAAATAGAACAAGTTTTCTCATTTTAAGTCTCCTTTGTCCATAAGGGATATTTTTTTTATACTTCTTTACTTCCTATGTAAGTATAACCAAATTTTATAAATTTCGGTAAAAGGTTCTATAAGTTACACTAATTAAAATAAAATGGGACGGTGCCAGCATCAGTCCCGTTTTGTTTTGTTAAAGAGAAGATCGTGAAGAACTACAATTAAACAAACGGGGGCAAGAGTTCAACAAGGGGCTGCGGTGGCGGCTATTTTTCTTGTTCCGCTAACGGGGCAGTTTAGTTCAATAAAAAAATGCTATTAATTAATAGCAATTAGGTGCTTTTAATGGATAATAAAAATATAAAAATTAATGGATATATCTGCAAAGTTTTCTTCTCTATATAAAAATGGTGGTAATTTAGAATGTCTGCAAATTCCGTTGACATATCAATCCTATAGCAGTATGATGACAATGATTTAAAGATGTCCTCGTTAGGTGAGGCTCCTATACGAACACAAGCCACTGCCCGGAAACATCGAAAGATGCCAATGGGTTGAACAGGAATTGCCGGACTAAGGCTCTTCTTAACGTGGCTAAAGGACGAAGGTTCTTTTACGTCGTATAGTGCCAAAGCTCGGTTTGGGGGAATCGTTTTTTTTTGCATTCTTTTATTAAGTGTGCAAAACGATGCCTTTCAGCTGAGCTGAAGGGCATTTTTATTTGGTAGAGCTTGGACATTTGCAATGACAAGTCTCTGACAAGTTGAGTAAAATATAGAGCCATCAAATTGATTCTTGAGAGGGGGTGAGCCATTCTATGAATAGTCGAAGTTCATTTGAACCGGAGCCAGAACCAGATAGTCTATTGGCAGTCGGATTAATAAAAAAAACCATATCAGAGAGTGGCTTCAGCTCCTCTCCTACGGGATAAAAATGGATCAGACTGCCTGATAACCAGGAGGTAGTTAAAATGTCAAAAAAGTTGTTATTTTTAAAAAAACCGCAAAGTAAGGAAGCAGCCCAAATTCAGGGCTTTGATATTGAGTTAAATCAGGAAAATACTCGCCGAATTGATCGGCTAGTGGATAGTTATGAGAAGAGTATTTTAACCAACTTAGATGAGGCATACCAAAGAAAAACAAGCTGGTCTGATCGTTTGGCAGATAGAATCGCAGCCTTCGGAGGTAGCTGGAAATTTATCATTTATTTTGCAAGCTTCTTGTTCGTATGGATAGTATGGAACACATTGTCATTTACTCGATTCCATTTTGATAAACCACCATTTATTTTACTGAATCTGTGCCTATCCTTTATTGCAGCCTTCCAAGCTCCTGTGATTATGATGAGCCAAAACCGGCAGGCAGCACGGGATAAGCACGAGTCAATTATTGACTTCGCCATTAACTATAAAGCAGAGCAGGAGATTGACGATATGCAAAAACACCTTCAGCGAATGGAAGGCGAACTGATGGAAATTAAGAAACTTCTACAATCATCTAAACAATCGAACGAATGAACAGGATAAATGACCCTTAGGGATGGATTATTCTCTAGGGGTCATTTTTGTTTTCTCGAACGGGGGCAATAGTTGAACAAAAGGGTTGCTTCGCAACTCATTTTTTAAAAGTAAAGATTGTAAAGAATTGTACTTAAACTATAGGGTGCTTATGTTGAAGATGGGTTTGCTAAAGACGACCCCATCTTTTTATTATTTAACTAAGTGTTAGAATACGAATAAGGAGAATAAGTAGGAAAAAGAATTTCTAAGGAGTTCGGTAGCTATGCTTCAAATGAACGTATTAAAAAAATTTAAAACCTCATATGAAATAAAACTTTCACAGAATCAACGTTTTTTATGCCATTCAATGGGAAGTAAAACGATTGTTTATGATACAAGTTCTTGGGAAAAAATTGCGGAGCTCAAGCCTAATAATCCGGGCAATTTTTATTTCTCTCAAAATGATGATTATTTATATATAAAAAATACGACTGGTACTATATATGTGTATGAAACGGCTAGATTTCAGTTAGTAAAAACGATTAAATCGAATAAAAAATTTCAATTTGAGGAAGGGGATTTTGCGATAACCGATAGCCCATTACTAATCCTTGATACATTGAAAACATATAATGGACGTCAACTAGTATTAATCAATATTGAAAATGGTGAATACAACGTACTATCCGAATTTGAAGATTCAATTACTCTTATCCATTTTAATCATTTTATTAAAGCTGAAAATACTTATTTATTTACTTTGAGTTATGTAAATAATGAAGGGTACCGAGTCGAAAAAATAGTAAAAGTTAAAGAACCAATAAATAAAGAGTCCATTGAAGTATTAGATAACTTAGAAATTCGAAATTGGGATTCCATCATCTTTAACTCTAGTCATAACGTATATATTGTGGTTCAAGATTATGACATAGTTATACTCGATGGACAGTTTAAAGAAATTTTAAAGAAAGTCTGCTTATCAGAACAGGATTATCCTGACCACTTCGGTTATTTTCAACATATGCACCAGTCAAACGATGGTCGATATTTTATCCTTACATATAGTGAGAAAGTTTTAATCCTGCGATACGATGATTTAGAACCCATTGTAGTTGAAGAACTACAATATGCCTGTTTTGGGGAATTCAGCAACGATGACCGATTTATTTCTATAGGAACATGGGAGAATGGCTACATCCTTGAAAACACCCTACGTTAGTGTCTTTTGAGAGATAAAGGTCACCGTTCTTCTCTTTCTAATACGAATTGTGGAATCCTTCACTTAAAGTAACGGGTGCAAGAGTTAAAGAATGGGATGGCTGCGGCGATCCCATTTTCTTATGTGCGCCCGGCATGGGCGATAACTTGGTGGTGAAAGTCCACTACAGGCTTGGCAGTAGGAACTGTTAGCCAATAGCAAGGGTGTCCACCGTGAGGTGGAATCTGAAGGAAGCTGGAGGCAAATTCTCGAACTGACGAACAGAAACTATATACAAGGCTGAATTGGGGAGGACGAATCTGCATAGCAAGATAAAGTCCAATACTGCCCGAACCCCATACAGTAAATATAGCAGTTACATGAGAAGAAGGTTATCGCTCTTACCCGGGGAGGTCTCACGAACGAGCGAACTCGCTCGGTTGAAAAAAGATTTATCGTGAGAAGTCAGCAGAGGTCATAGTAGTTTCCAGTGGAAATGAAGGACTGAACAATCTTAAATCTTGGAAAACAAGGAGGTGTAGGCACCCCGCCTAATCGCAGAAAACATCGCGGTATAGACCAAAAGATGGCTACCTATGAAGAAATAGGTTTGAAACCGAAGGTTACATAGGAGTGCGTAGGGATGCCAACATGGGTATGAAAGAACAAGATGGTATCAATTTAATCAATAAAGTTATCGCAAACGAGAATCTTTGGAACGCTTATGAAAAAGTGAAAAGTAACAAAGGAGCCCCCGGGGTTGATGGGATTACCGTATATCAATTGAAATCACATATGGAAAAATACTTACAACCTCTTAAACAGAAACTTATGGAGGGAACTTACCAGCCCCAACCTGTCAAAAGGGTTGCGATTCCAAAACCGGACGGTTCCAAAAGATATCTAGGAATACCATGTGTATTGGATAGAGTGGTACAACAAGCCATTCTCCAAGTAATTGAACCAATCATAGATCCATACTTCTCTGAGAATAGCTTTGGTTTTCGTAAAGGCAAGAATGCCCACCAGGCAATCAAACTTGCCGAACGGTATTATCAAGAAGGATACAGAGTAGTGGTGGACTGTGACTTGAAAAGTTATTTTGACACAATTCATCACCAAAGAGTTAGAGCTTATTTAGAGGAGTTCATTTCGGATAAAATTGTCCTTAAACTGATTTGGAAATTTCTTCGTTCAGGCATTCTTGACAAAGATATTTATATCGAAACCACAGAGGGAGCACCGCAAGGTGGTCCGTTATCCCCGATTCTAGCAAATGTCTATTTGAACAATCTGGATAGAGAACTAGAAAAGAGAGGGCACCGTTTTATTAGATATGCGGATGACTTCGTCATCTATGTCAAAAGTAAACGTGCAGGCGTAAGGGTAATGGACAGCGTTGCAAGCTACATCGAGAAAGACCTCGGACTAGTTATAAACCAAAAGAAAAGTACAGTGTGTGGTGCAACTTCGGCTACATTCCTTGGGTTCAATATACATAACCTCATGGGAAAGTCGGTTGCCGACCAAGTGAGTCGGCAAAACAACGATTTAAAAATAAACTAAGGAAAATAACCGGTCGAAAATGCCCGGGTGAGTTCAAAGAAATCGTAACGAAAATAAACCAAGTAACCATAGGGTGGATTAACTACTACGGGATATCCCGAATGAAGAAATTCATTGTAAAAACTCAAAAATGGTTAAATCACCGACTCAGACAACTCATCTGGAAGAGATGGAAAAAGCTAAGGACAAAGTACAGGATGCTTCGTAAATATGGAATTAATCATGATGATGCCATGAAATTAGCAAACTCCCGTAAGGGATACTGGCGGATATCTAAAAGTGAGATTCTGCATCAAGCGATAACAAAAGAAAAACTCACAAAATGGGGATTAAAAGATATATCCCAACTTTATGAGTTACGATACTTAAAAGATTGAACCGCCGTATACGGAACCGCCGTATACGGAACCGTACGTACGGTGGTGTGAGAGGTCGGGGATTAAATTTCCCCTCCTACTCTATTGTGCTAACGGGGCAGTTTAGTTAAACAACAATATCATTAAAAAAAGGAATTTTAGCTTTCATAAAGAAAGAGTAAATAATAAGTCGTGAGGAGATGAAGAAAAGTTGAAAGAAAGTAACCATATCATTCAGATAAAGCCTTGGGAGGATAATGACCTTGATTTACTTTTTCTTATAAACGCTCCAGAAATGATGCAGCATCTTGGAGGTCCAGAGAGTAAAGAGCAGATTTTGAATCGACATAAACGATATCTTGAGCTTGGTAATAGAGGACGTATGTTCAGCATAACATTGTTACCAGAATTAGAACCAGTAGGTTCTGTGGGATATTGGCAAACTACTTGGAATAATGAAAGTGTATATGAAACTGGATGGAGCGTTCTACCCTCATATCAAGGGAAAGGGATAGCTACAAATGCAGTAAAGTTAGCAATTGAAGAAGCATCTAGTGAGAACAAATATAAATACATCCACGCATTTCCATCGATTGATAATCCTGCTTCAAATGCAATTTGTCGGAAGCTTGACTTTCAATTTATTTCTGAATGCGAATTTGAATATCCTCTAGGAAGCTTTATGCGGTGCAATAATTGGCGCTATAGCTTAATTGGACAATAGCTGATTTTTCAGTACTTGATTTTTAAAAAGTTAAGGAAAAAAATGTACTTAAGCTAACGGGTGCAAGAGTGAAATAAAGCAGGGCATTCGAGATGCGCTGATTTATTTATTTTTAAAAATACTTCATATATAATTGCTGTCTGATGCTTCCGCTTAACTGGGCATATATCCGGGTAGTTTCACTTTTTTCATGACCTAATAAGCTTTGAATAACATCTAGAGGTGCTCCATTATTCGATAAGTGGGTTGCATAGCTGTGCCTTAGTTGGTGCGGATGAATGTCTTTGTTAAAGCTGGCGCGGTTTGAAATCCGCTTAATAATGTATCGCATCTGGGCAATGCTCATTCGAAGAGGATTCCGTTCCGTGACAAAATTATCAATGAATGGAAAAGGGATGGTTTTAGATAGCAAGATTTATTCAGAGGAAAATTTCACCAATACACCACTTTTCCATTTGAATACTAATGATATAGAACAAGCATACGAATATATGAAAGGGCAGAATGTAGAATTAACAACAGAAATTATGCATAATCATTGGTTTATTTTCAAAGACCCAGATGGGAATCATTTAATGGTGTGCAAGTATTAATATTATTGGACTAAAGGGTGCGCGACTTGAAGAACCAGCAGCCATTATTGGTGGCTTTTTTGTTATTCAACTAAAGAAGCAGTTTAGTTTCCGGAAGGAAAACGTTAAGTTATAAAGAAAATAGTAGATTATTAAAATCCTATTTGGAGAAGCTGTTGGCAATAAAAAAGAGAAATAAAACTGTTACAAAGAGGTGAATATATTGAAAACCTATCGATTACCCACTTTCATTTTACTTATGAGCCTCATATACATATTTGCCATTTCCAGCAAACCAGAAGCAATCAAAATGATATTTAAATTAATCCCAATGTGGCTAATTCTTTTCTATGCTTATAAACTAATACCTGATAAAAAATCACGCCCTCATTGGATTATATGGTGCGGATTATTTTTCTGTATGCTAGGTGATGGGCTAATTAGATGGTTCGTTATCGGCTTAGCAGCATTCCTAATTGGGCATCTGTTTTATACAGCAGGGTTTTCCCGTTATTGGCGTTTTACAAAGCTTTCACTTCTTATGATTATACCTATTGGATTATATGGCTTTGTTATGGGGTATCACATAATCGCTGCATTGCTTCAGAATCATAATGATACTTTAATAGTTCCCGTACTTATGTATATAGTTATTATATCTCTGATGTGTTGGTCTGGATTTTTGTCCCAAAATATATGGGCAATAATAGGAAGTATTTTATTCGTCCTCTCAGACTCAATTCTGTCATGGAATTTGTTTGTTTCAGAGATTCCCTATTCTGATATCCTGATTATGACAACCTATTATACAGCACAATTTTTAATAGCACACAGCTTGCGCTTATTTCCTAGTTTTGGAAAATATTCTTCGGGTGAAAAGTAGGTGAGATCTATCGTCTCGCCTTTAATGTTTTCTGTAGTAATTATGGGTGAATGTATCCAAAAAGGATTTACGCTTTTTTGTTGAATTTATTGAACTAACGGGGCAGTTTAGCTCAATAAGAAAAATATTCAAATCGTGGTTAATTGACTGCTTCAAATTTGTTACAATTACTAACTGAGAGGTTATTAAACATATTAAGATAAACTGTAGAATGAGGTAATGCAATGACATATTTTATGTACATATTTTGCTTAATAGTATGGGGGCTAAATTTTATTGCGGTGAAAATTCAAGGAACTCCAGTCAGTTTGGAATTATCATTATCATATCGTTTAGTTATGACAGCTTTTTTATTTTTAGTTCTTGTGTGGTTCCTTAAACCAAAGGGGAGACCAGGAACAAAAGATTTCCCGTTTATTATAGTTTTTGGAGTATGTAACTTTGCATTAAGTTATCTGTGCCTTTATTACGCCACAATTTTGAGTTCTGCTGCCATTGTAACTTTAATCTTTTCGTTAAAAGTGATATTGACTCCGATTGCTCTCCGTGTTTTTTTAAAGGAGAAATTATATTCTCGCGTGTTAATTGGGGGAATTCTAGGGGTATTTGGAGTATGTGTCCTAATCTATCCGAACTTAAATGATTTTCAAGGACTTACTGATTTAAAAGGAATCATGATTGCTTTGTTAGGTACGATTCTAACAGCTGTTGGTGATGCAAGTTCTGCAAGAAATGCAAATAGAAAGATTAACCCTATCTATGCAAATGCTATTGGTTTTGCAATTGCTGGTGTTTTAATGGGGGTAATTGTACTGTTCCAAGGAAATAAAATTATACTTCCAACAACAGTTTCATATTTATCTGCTTTGCTATATTTAACTTTGATTGCTTCTTTTATGGCTTGGCTATTTTATTTAAAACTTGTAGAAAAAATTGGAGGGGCAAAAAGCGGGTATATGGTAGCTCTATTTCCAGTAATTGGAGGGGTTGCTTCTGTTTTAATTGGTGAATCAACTCCATCAATTTATTTGGTAGTAGGGTGCCTTTCTAGCTGTATTGGAGCTGCAATTGCTTTAGGGGTTAGAATTCGAAGTCAGAATAATAATCTGCCTGTAAATACTAATTAAGAATAGACTTTTTTATTAATGCTTATTAAGCTAACGGGTGCAAGAGTTAAAGATCGAGCTGTCATTGTGGCAGCTTTTTTTATTGCTGTAAAGGGGCAGCTTACTTGAAGAAGGAATCCATTCAAGATACGTTGAATTAAATACAAATCATTTTTTAGACCGAGGTGTAACTGTTGGGAAGAAACCGATATGTAGGTAGCTGGAATGAATCAAATTTTATTGAAATCGATTGGTCGTTTAGTAAAGAAAACCTTGTTGATTTGATAAAGAGTGTGGTAAATAAAACAAATCAATATACTCATCAACAGATTTGTAATTGGTGTGATAAGCATTATATGAATGAGGATGGATTGAATGATGAAAAGCTATACGGCATATTAGAGGATATTTCTGCACAGTGGGATTTATATTTAACTAACACGTTCTCGCTTAAAGAACTGCAACAGTTGGATTTTTCTAAAGTAAAACTGCCCATTGAATGGTTTGAGGGTTGGTTAAAGGAATTAACTTACCACTTTTTGAATAGAAGTTTGTGAAGCATTGTACTTACGCTAACGGGTGCAAGAGTTTAAGATCCAGCTGCCTTTTTTGGCGGCTTTTCTTATAGAAGTAACGAGGCAGTTTAGCAGAAAAGGGCAGACAGGAGAAAACAAGAAAACACCGACATTTGGTCGGTGTTCTTGGATGATTTCTCCATCTCTAATAATTAAAACCTTAAATAATATTCTTAGCTTATTTTGGTTTCGTTGGAAGCACTAAAGTTTTTAATTGCTGCTTTTTTATGCAACCATTCGTAAATAATAGGGATGATAATGAAACTATTAATTGTTGATGTTACCATACCGCCAATTACTACAATACCGAGCGTTTGAGAAATGACAGTATCTACATTATGTGAAAACGCAAGTGGTAACAATGTTAGGATTGTTGCTGCTGCTGTCATCAAAATCGGTCTAATCCTTGAAAGACTACCATTCAATACAGCTTCTTTAACATCCATTCCTTCTTTTCGATTTCTTTCAATTTTATCAATTAATACAATACCGTTTGTCACCACAATACCTGTAAGCATCAGAACCCCAATTAATGCAGCTAAATTCCATTCTCCGTGGAATAAAATTAAGGCAATTACTACACCACTTAAAGCAAGGGGAATGCTTAAAAGTACAGATAATGGTGCTCTCCATCCTTTGAAAATAGAAGAAGTAATGAGTAATACTAAAAGGATAGAGAAAGCAACGGCAACAGCCATATCAAAAATCATATCTTTTACTTGTTGCGTAATACCCCCCAATGAGTACGTTACATCTTTAGGAAGTTTCATATCGCTTAGAACTTTATCTGCTTGATTTGAAACTTTACTAATGTCATTTGATGTAATCTGTGCAGTCACAAGGGAGAATGGCTGACCATCTCGTTCGCTAATGGTTGAAGCAGATGTATCTTTTCCAATCTTAGCAATTTGGTCAAAACGAACCATCTGACCATTATTTCCTATTAATTTTTCAGCCGCAAGAGATGCTAAGACATCATCCGCAGAAGCATTTAAGGTGATCGTAGAGTTTGATCCTGTTGCAATTTGATCTAAATATTGGTCCACAGGAAGTGCTTTATGATCCACGGTAACCGTTGCATCCTTAGATTGAGACATATAGCGGTTAATGACCGTTAAAATGTCAGCAACTTTTACGCCTTTATCTTGAATCGCTTTTTGGTCAAAAGTCACTTTATACTTTGGAGAACCGTTCGTTAAATCTACTTTTCCATCTACACTCAGGTTCGCAATTTTTGATAAGTTGGTTCTCGCTTGTTGTGCGACTTGATCCAATGTTGCTTGGTCTGAACCTGTGAACAAGATACGCATTTGTGAATCATCACCAGAAATGTTCTGGCTTGTTACGGTATAAGTAACATCTTTAGATAAAGTCGGAAGCTGCTTTTGTAACTGTTGAATAACAGCATCAGCATCCTTGTCGTTCTTCAACACAACAGAAAGATTAGCGACATTTGGATAGGTGATAAAGCCGCCGCCTTGGTCAAACACGTCATCACTTTGAGGTGTCATAGTCGAACCGAAATTAGCTGAATACGCATCGACTTTTGGATTTGCCTTCAATGTTTTCTCAATTTTTTGTACTTCTGAATCGACTTGAATGAGTGTGCTTCCTTTTGGTAATTCAGCTTTAATGGCAATTTGTCCGATTTTTCCACTAGGTAATAAACTTACTGGAAGAAAAGCAGAATAGGCGCCAGCAGCTAAAAATACCACTATAGAAACAATAATCATTGCTTTTTTGTGTTTAAATGCAGATTGCAGTATTGGTTTCATTTTTGTATCGAGTTTTACGGTTTGTTTTTCTCCGTTTCCGCCTTTCCATCCCATGAAAGCAAGAGCTGGAATAACAAGCATGGCAACAAAGAATGAAATGATGAGTGCAATCACGACAGACCAAGCAAATCCGCTATATGAAGCACTAATGACTCCATCAACAAACGCGATAGGAATATAAACGGCAATGGTCGTTAAGGTAGAGCCTAATATTGCAGGAATCATTTCAACAACCGATGATGCTAGGATGGAAAGCAAAGGTTTTTCCTTGTTTTCCTCACGTTTACGGTACATGTTGTCTAATATAACAATCGAGTCATCGACAATACGGCCCATCGCTACAATCAAACCTGATACCGTTAAAATGTTTAACGTGATACCCATTGATTTTAAGAAAGCCGTTGTTGCCAGTAATGAAATTGGCAGTGATATAGCTATTAATAGTGTACTTCTTACATTTCGGAAGAAGAAGAATACACAAATCATTGAGAATAAACATCCAAGTAAACCTTCTCGAACTAATCCAAAAAGGGAGCTGTTTAATTCTTTTTCTCGGTCAAGTAGGACTTTAAAAGAAACATCCTTTGGATTTACCGTATCCAAATGAAGATGTGCAACCCGGTCTTTTACTTGATTGGCTACATCCGTAATATTGGCTGATGGTGTTTTGATCACATTTAACGTAACGCTAGGTTTTCCGTTTGTTCTGGAAACTGTTTTTACGTCATTTAGTGAATGAGTGATAGTCCCAAATGCAGATACAGGAATCGCTTTTCCTGCTTTGTTCATTATTGTTGCATTTTCCATTTGCTTCACAGTTAATGGTAAACCGTCAAATGAAACTGGAATCGACAATTGATTGTTTGCAATCGTACCTGACGGCATAGATGGAACGGCTAATGCAAACGATTTATTTATATCATCCAATGTTAACCCGTTTTTCACTAGGTCTTTCATACGGACCGTTAATACATATCCATCTTTTGCTCCCCCAAACACGGAAACATCCGCTACACCAGGGACAGATTTTAATTGTTTAATAATTTCCTGTGTTGCTGTTGAGCGAAGTGTTGCCTCATCCAATTTTGAACTGGTTACGCTGTAAGTTAAAATCGGGAATGAACTTGTTGTTAATCGAGTAACTGAAGGAGTAGATGTAATAGTCTGCGGAAGATCAGCAATAGCTAATGCTTTATTGACTTGATCTTCAGCTTGTTTCATGTCTGTATTCATTGGAAAATATAAACTCATAAATAATCCGCCGTCATAGGATGTGCTTTCCACATTGGATAAACCATCTACTGTTTTGACGGCACTTGCCAGATTATCGGTTACTTGCTGTTTTACTTGAGCTGCTTGATACCCAGGCACTCTCATACTAACTGTAAGGGTTGTATTGTTAATCCCAGGCAAATAATCTCTTTGCATCTGGTAAGCCGAAATACCCCCCCAAGCCAAGATGATGACAACACACACAATCATCAGAATGGCTCTTTGCATGGTTGCTTCAACCAACCTTTTCATTGTTTTGCCTCCCTAACTTTTTTATTTATTTAACTTAAACCCAAATAACTTTATATTTATTTGTCATGAAATCAAGTCGGGCACTGGAAATTAAATGGGCTATTTAACTTTATAAAATAAACTTGTACTTTCGTCCTTAATAAAACATTAAAATTTCATTAAAATGAAAAATGGATTTAGTATAAGGGTAGGTTATTTAGAAAATGATACTTAAATGGAAGGATTCGTTAATGTCTGGGGGTAACTGCCTTGTTCCATCAGATAGTATAAGCTGTACCCAATTTTTTTACGATTGGGAATTTTATGTGTGGAATTCTTTCAATAACCTGTAGTAGGAGTGGATTTATAGAAGTAGGCTCCATTTTAATTTTCTTTTCCACTGTTTTTGATCTTCTTGACGGAAGGATTGCAAGAACATTAAAAGGGAATAATGAATTCGGTGTCGTATTGCATTCCCTAGCGGATATGGTTAGTTTCGGAGTAGCCCCTGCACTTCTATTTCATTCGATAGCAGCACCGTCTATCTTAACTTGTTAGCATTTATCCTTGGGGGTATTAAGTTTAGCTAAGTTTAGTTTTAAACCTACCATTGGGTATTTTAAAGGTTTGCCCATACCTGCAGCTGGATTGCCATTGGCTGGGCTTTAATAGTATGCTGTCTTTGTTAAAAAAGCTAGTAACCTTTTCGAAAAGGGAATAGCTTTTTTATTTTATACATAAACCTTTTTCTTCCATTAATTCAAGATTAATAATTCATTAAGCTGCAAATTTATTTCAAAAATCGTGCTACATTGTAAATAGAGCTAAGGTGAAATTATTCTTATTTGATCTTTTCTTCTTTAGCATTTTTGGAGGCATTGATATGTCATATTTAATAACACTATTCGAACAACACAGCTATCTGATTTTATTTATTGGAATCTTCCTTGAGCTCATGGCCCTGCCTATTTCTGGTGAACTTTTAATGAGTTATGCAGGGTACTTTGTATATCAAGGGAAAATGAATTACTTTTTAGCACTCCTAATGGTCTTTTTGTCTGGTGGTTTGGGAATAACCGTGACGTATTGGATTGGCAAGGCAGGAGGATATAAACTTATTGAAAAGTACGGGAAGTACATTCATCTAGGTCCTGAAAGATTTAAGAAAACAGCTGCTTGGTTTGAACGCTCGGGCAGTAAATTGTTGGTGTTTGCTTATTTCATTCCAGGGATTAGGCATTTTACTGGATATATTTCGGGGATTTCTAAAATGCCTTTTCGAAAATTTATCATTCCTGCATATATAGGAGCATTTTTATGGGGTGTTTGTTTTATTACACTTGGGAAAGTGTTGGGTCCTCAATGGAAGAGTTTTCATCAAGCAGCAGGTAAATATTTAATTGTTTTTTTAATTGGTTTGGCAGTATTGTTAGTAGGGTATTTTGCCTTTCGATTTTATAAAGTTCAAATTAAAGAATTTTTTATTCATTTGTTAAAACGGTTATTAGAGCGACTAAAAACAATAAGGGCAGCCGAAATATTTCTTATTATCCTTACTTTAGTTTTAATTGGCATGGTTAGTTTGATGTTGGGGCTTGCTCAAGATTATCTATATAATGAATTTACTCAATTTAATGAAATTGCTGAATACATGGTTCATTCAGTTGTATATATGAGTTGGATGAAGGGATTTTTAGTATTCCAACCTCTGTATGCACTTTCTAGCATTATCGCTTTAACCATCATCCGTATTTGGATAAAGGGAAGGAACAGGGTGCTTGAGTACCTTTTGCTATTTGTTCCGATTTTAGGAGTAAGACTATTCCATGAATCAGTCATACAGATTTTTCACTCTTTACAAAGATTTGGTTTCTTAGGGAAATTTCATTCAGCAAATTTTCCTGATTTAAATGGAATGATTATGATCACTATTTATGGAACGTGTTTATTTCTTCTTGTTCGCCATTCGAAAAGGAATTATATAACAATAACCATTCCTATTATTGGTTTATTCCAATTAATTGGTCTTGCTATTGCAAATATTGCATTGACTAACGTACTCCCAAGTGATATTGCTGGTGGCTACGTCTATGGCAGCGTCTGGATATTTTTTAATTTTTTGTTGTTTGAAATGTTAAGACTTGTATTGGAAAAGTATTAATAGCTGAGATTAAAGTATATATTTTACGAGGTGGTAGAAGAGGTGTTTCTGATAAAAGAAAGAAGATGAGATTGTTGTAATATATAGGGTACAGATTTATTTTATAGTTTGTGAAGATTTGTACTAAAACTAATGGGTGCAAGAGTTGAATAAGGGGTCGCTGCTGCGACCCTTTTTGTGCGACGGGCAGTCGCATGGAGTGTTGATCTAGTCGACACTCTTCTTTTCATTATCTGACAGAGACGTCATCTCGGTGAAACGACTGGTTGATGATGATGATACTGAATCCCAGATGGTGAAAGTCCATCTCCGAGGAGACTGACCTAGCTCGGGAAGCTTAATCTAGGGCAATACCGTGAGGTATTGTCTGAAGGAGATGCGGTAAGTCGAGAGACCCGTAGGCAACTAGATAGACCCTAATGCAATAAGTGTGAAGCACGGCGGCGGGATAAGTTGGCGACTCTTCGAAAAGTGAGGAAGCCCGCTAAAGGGGCATTTTCTTTAGAAGTCAGAGCGAGAAAATGTGACTTATAACGTGGTGGTGCAGGGTATGTCTAGAAGGGAAATGCGATAACCCCGTGAGGTCTCCACCTTACCAAACAGGCAGGGTTCTAGTCTATAAGGGTAATCCGAAATGACGAGGAACGGGTGGAGAAGTCAGACGTTCTCATAGTACGGAAGTAATTCGATGACCATAACATCGAGTGAACGGAAGGGGAACGACCTATGGCTCCAAGCCATTAACTAGATGTAATGTAAACAATCATGTTACTGCGGTAAAACCGTTTGAATGTACATCAAGGAAAGGCGTGGAATACGCAATGAATCAAGAGTGGAAGTTTAAATTACACAGTGTATATGGGCAGATATTGTTTGACCGAAAATTAACCCAAAGCTTCGAACAAGTTAAAGCAAACAAAGGGGCAGGAGGAATCGACGGAGAAACAATTGAAAGTTATGATGCCAAATTACAAGAAAACATCATGGAACTTCTAAACAAATTGAGAGCAAAGACTTACCAAGCTCAACCAGTCAGAAGAGTATACATACCAAAGAAGAATGGAAAGAAACGTCCTTTAGGTATTCCAACTATCGGGGACCGCATAGTTCAACAAAGTATTGTAAATGTACTACAGCCAAAATTTGAAGATTTGTTGTTTCATAACTGGTCGGTTGGATACAGACCGAATCGAGGGGTACAAAGAGCCCTGCAAATAATCCTCTGGAATATTGAACAAGGATATAACCATATTTACGATTGTGATATAAAAGGTTTCTTTGACAATATACCCCATAATAAACTGATTGGGGTTTTAAAGAAATATGTGTCAGACCGTACGGTCCTGAGTTTGGTTGAACAATGGTTAAAGGCTGGGCACATGGAAGAGGGGAAACTTATCCATTCTGACTATGGCACACCTCAAGGCGGCGTCATCTCACCACTACTTGCAAATGTATACCTTAATGAACTTGACTGGGAGTGGGACTTGAATGGTATTCGATTTGTCAGATATGCAGATGATTTCTTGTTATTTGCTAAATCAAACGAAGAAATCAAGAAGGCGGCTACCTTAACTAAGAATAAGTTAGCTGAGTTGGGACTGGAAATCTCTAAAGAGAAGACCAGAGTTGTCAACTTTGATAAGGACGACTTTGACTTTTTAGGGTTCACATTCCATCATTGGACAAAGAGAAGGAAAGATAATAAACCCTTCTTTAATGTTACACCAAAGGAAGAATCCATCAGGGATTTTCGATTGAAAATCAAGGAAAAGACTAGGAAATCCCTAACTCTTAGCAAAGAAGAATGGATAAATCGGGTAAATCCTATTATTAGAGGTAAGGTAAATTACTATGTGACTATTATCAAAGCGGTAAAAGCAAACGAAGAATACGGACAAAAGAGTCACTGTAGAACTCGATGGATAAGGAAAATTCTTGAGCGAATTGATGGATATATAAGAAAAAGACTGCGTGTTGCGTTAATCCATAAGCACCCAACCCAAAGAAAAGGTATGAGAATGAATACCCTTTGGAATAACGAATTCTTTTTAAAGATTAAACTAATCCCATCCTATTGGCTTTATCTAAATAAAGCCTACGGATACACTATAGAACAATACCTAAGCGATATGAGTAAATCTGCAAAAAGAAGATTCCAATACAAAGTCAAAAGAGCAAAAGAAAAAGGTGAGGAATATTTTACCCCTCATCGCTTACAAAAGATGCAAAATGCCTGGAATGCATCCTCTTGATAAACATTGTAACATTTGGTAAGCCGTATGCCTTAATAGGGCACGTACGGTTTGATAAGGGGGAAGCCTCGAGAGAGGTTTCCCTACTTTCTCTTATGCAGCTAATGTGGTAGTTTAACGGAAAAAGACTTTAGAGAATTAATTCCATAATTGGAGAAGAAACTAAGTGTGAAATGATCTAATTTCATTAGGGTGGATATAAACTATGGTCTTGTGCGTTATTTCTATTATTGTATTTAATTTTATAGTTTATAAAATGAATAAACGTCTTAGGAAAAATCAAATGGTTCACATATGGACATTTACAATAAT
Organism: Bacillus salipaludis; assembly: GCF_030938565.1. Taxonomy (GTDB): domain Bacteria; phylum Bacillota; class Bacilli; order Bacillales; family Cytobacillaceae; genus Neobacillus; species Neobacillus salipaludis_A. Next base: position 3,221,797 of record NZ_JAVGVR010000001.1, read on the forward strand.
ATTGCTTACTTGGGCTGATATATATATTGATGAAAAGACTGGAGGTTATTGGTATTTTTACAAAGGAATTGAGTGGCGTAATTTCTTAGTATATACACTATTAATTCCACCAGTGAATGTTATTTTTTTGAATTGGTTTCCCTTCAACACTTCTAGGTTAAAAATGTTCCGTTACTTTGTTTATTGGATTATATTTATTACAGCTTATGAGTCAATATCATTGCTACCTGAACCTTGGGGGTTTTTTCATTATGGTTGGTGGAATATATTATATTCAATAATGTGCGACCCTATATTACTACTCATTTTATTAAAGTATTATAAATGGATATGTAAAATTGAAAAAAGAAATTAACGGTTATTACATCAATGGAGCTTGTGGAACATTATACTTAAACGAATGGGTGCAAGAGTTGTAGATCAAGCTGTCATTGTGACAGCTTTTCTTATTTCACTAAAGGGGCAGGTGGAAATCAAAGAACATCACTGAACCAGCTTTGGGATCCGAAGCTTTTGCTCAACTATTACGCAAATAAAAAGAGAAACTTCTGATAATCCTATGGAAGTAACCTTTACATAAGAAATCAGGTGTTTTTCCATGTGGTATTGGTATTTAATTGTCTCAGCCGTAATTTTCACGTGGGTTGCTTGGAAGGTTCCGAAACCTCTTCCTCCATTGGAGTACTATGCTACTGTTGCAACATGTCTATTCATCGCAGAAGTAGCAGACAGATGGACAGATAGATACAGCCTATATGAATTCTGGGTAAGAAAATACATTGATCTACCTACAACCTTTATGATTTTATTTATCTATGCTCCTGCTGCTGTTATCATGATAAGCTGGTATCCATTCAATGGCAGCTGGAAAAAGAAAATTACTTATATTCTGGTATATTCAATCTTTTCTAGCTTCTATGAATGGACATATTTAAAAATGGGATATTTATATTATCCACATTGGAAATGGTGGCACTCAGCTATTTCCTACCCGTTCCTTTATGGATTCATGTTTTTGCATTTGAAATTCGTCCACTGGTTAAGAGAAACTTCTAGGCAAGCTAGTAAGCCTAATTAAAAAAGTCATTACCACTGGGTTACTTAAAGCACATGCTTTTTTGGTTTATTAACGAAGAGATTGTGAAGGAGTGTACTTAAGCTAACGGGTGCAAGAATTAAAGATTGGAGCTGCCATATTGGTGGCTTTTTTTATTCGGCTACCGAAGCAGTTGAAGAAGGGAACACGTTTAAAAAAACCAATACGCAATAAAAATGGTGCTTCACAACAGTGAAAGCACCTATATTAAGCTTTAATCCCAGATACGGAGTCTTGGAACACCTGCGGTTCTTAAATAATCTAATAACTGACCAGTATGAACAGATTCGTGATACGCAATTCGTAGAAGCATATCCCCCAGGTCTCTTATGTATCCTGCATCAGAACGGTCAATCTTAATATTTGTTAAGTTTTCTTTAGAAAATGATCTGATTGTATTTATGAATTCATTACGATAGGGTTCAGCAAATTCCAATTCAGAATTTACAGAAGTAAAAGGTCTGTTTTCAAAAGGGGAATTAAAAACGGATAAACTTCCTTGATTTTTAAGTGCCAGGTGATAATAATGTTCGCTTTCCAGTACGTGCCTGACCATTTCCAGACAATTCATTGCTTCATTATCTGGCTTCCAACTTAGTTTTTCTTCAGGAATAGATCTCCAGACTTTTATGCTTCTTCTTCTAACTTCATTTAAGTTTAAAATAATTAATTCAATTGAATTCATAAAAGTTCCTCCTTTGATAAGCATGTTTTAATTATACACGAATGAACGTTCGTGCCAATCTAAAGGAGGAATATTTTACAATATTTAGTTGTACTTTATACGAACGGTGCATAACTTTCTGAATATCTTGTTATTGGGGTTTTAGCCGAATATCGAGGGCGCGGAATAGGAACAAAAAACTATTTGAACAATTAGAGAAGTGGGCAGAAGAGCACAATATTCATCGTTTAGAATTAACCGTAGTAACTCAAAATCAAGCAGGTATACAGCTATATAAAAAAATGGGATTTGAAATTGAAGGAACAAAAAGACAATCACTCTACATAGACGGCAAATTTGTTGCTGAATACTATATGTCTAAACTTTTATAATGAATCTTCTTTAACTAAGGGTTGTTTAAGTTGAACACCTCGCTGTGGCAGCTCTTTTTTGCTTGTTCAGCTAACGATACAGTTTAGCATTCCTGTAGATCGTTAAATATCAGGTTTGAAAAAAATAGAGCCCCTCAGTAAGATACGAGTATAGAGACCAATCTAAACTCATTGTCTTAAGGAGGAAGCCCTACTATGAATTTTAAAATGCAAGACAAACAAAATCAACTAATAGAAAGAATTTCCGATACACACCTTATTGTTGGTGTGGATATCGCTCAACAACTACACATTGCTCGAGCTGTTAACTTCCGTGGTATTGTAGTTGGAGATCCACTTTCATTTGAAAATAATGAAGAGGGATTCGTAAAACTATTAAGTTGGATTCAAAACTTACAAAAACTAAAAAAATTAGATTCAACAATAGTGGGTATGGAACCTACAGGACATTACTGGATTAACCTATCAAAATGGCTGGATAAACAAAACATTGAGGTAGTTACTGTAAATCCCCACTTAGTAAAAAGGAATAAAGAGAATCGTGACAATACTCAATCGAAGAGTGATAAAAAAGATGCCCTCGTTATAGCGGATATGGTGAAAAACGGCTATTATTCCTTTGTTCGTCCAACATCAGAATCCTTTGAGAAACTTAGAGTTCTAATTTCGAACCGTGATGTAATTGTTAAACGTCTCGTGATGTCTATTAATCAAGTAAATCGATGGGTGGATATAGTCTTTCCAGAACTGAGACAAGTGTTTAAAGATGTTTCGTGCAAAGGGGCCATCGCAACCCTTCGTTTATTTCCTACACCGGATGAAATATCTTCACTTGAAACACTAGATGTCATGAGAGGGTGGAAGTCTTTAATGAAACGACAACCAGGACCTAAAAAAGCTCAATTACTGATCAATCTAGCAAAATCTTCTATTGGAACCGGACAAGCACTTGATGCTTATAAATTCCATTTAGAACAATTATTAGAGGAATATGACCTCGCTGCAAAACAACTCGAAAGAGTTGAAGAACAAGTTAAAGATGTCCTCAACAAAATACCATTCGCGAAAAAACTACTTATGATTAAGGGAATAAGTGAAATTTCATTAGCTGGGATACTAGGTGAGGCAGGAGACTTAAGCGGATTCTCTCACGGCAACTCTCTATTACGTCATGCAGGATTGCATCTAGCTGAAGCAAGTTCAGGAAAATGGAAAGGACAGATTGTCATTTCAAAGCGTGGAAGGTCTAGGCTACGGCGATTCCTCTACTTAGCAACAATGAGCCTTGTGATGAATAACCCTGAGTTTAAAGCTGTCCACTCCCATAATGTGAAGGTAAAGAAGATAAAGAAAATGAAATCAATCATGAAACTGATAGGTAAACTAGCAAGGATTTTTGTGGGAATAGCACGAAGTAATGAGTCTTATTGTCCAAGTAAAGTCCAAGTATTAATCCCTATAGCAGCTTAGAATTAAAACATTTGATATATAAAATGTATTAATTAATATTCTAAACTTTAATTTTGAATGTTGTCTTATTCGTAGGATTTCAAATATGTACGGAGTACCAGGTTTCTTCAACAAAAGGGCACTGTGACCCATCAGTTTAGCATAACTGGCCTCCACCCCTTGGATAGGCATGACGAAGGAATGAGAGGGCAATTGACCCGTTGAGACATGGGAGGGAAAGCCTCCAGGGGCGGCGTGGAGTTGTACATTATATGGTAAAATATGGAGTGGTAGCTGACTCCTTTATTTAACTATGCCTTCATGAAGTCAAATGATCTGAACTCATATCAATTACACTTAAATCCAAATTACAAGGGTTATGAAATCCTGCGAATAAGTGAGCATTCGATAGATATTCGTATTAAACTGAGGGAGTTGAACAAGTAAATTCCTAAAAGTACCATTAATTGTTAATATAATAATAGGAGAAGTAATTTAAATTTTTTGGAGGTAATAGTTTTGTCCATAGCAACGATTGAGGATTTTCAAAAACTAGATATTCGTATTGGTACTGTAATAAGTGCTGAACCCTTTCCAGAAGCTCGTAAGCCAGCAATTAAACTAGGTATTGACTTCGGTGAAGAATTAGGAGTTAAACAATCTAGTGCACAAATAATAAAAAGGTATACTCCAGAGACGTTAATAGGTCGTCAAGTGGTCGCAGTTGTAAATTTCCCACCCCGTCGAATAGCTGGATTCAGATCTGAGGTATTAGTTATTGGAGGTGTTCCAGAAGAGGGTGATGTAGTTCTCTTAAAGCCAGATGAGCCTGTTAAAAATGGCACACCGATTGCCTAAGTATGGATCGTCACAATGACGGTCTTTTTTATTTCAACGGTGTTTAATAACGAGGAATCACTCTTTCTTTATTCAACTAAAGGGGGAGGTTAGTGGAACAAGAATAATGTTGTATAATACCTTAAAGCTATTGATTTAATAAAAGGAAAAAGTAATGATAAGTGCAAACAATTTTAAAACAGTGACATACTAGATGATTACGCTGATTTTAGATTTGTAGAGTGTGTATTCTGTAAATGCCAATATATTCACGACTTTGAGCTTTGTACTTTGTTCTATGACCCCAATGATTTAGAACGAAGTTTTTCAACATTATTTGGATGTGATGAAGACAAGAATTATCCATTACCTTGTCGTAAGTGTAAACGGAAGGAATGGATTTCGCAGATATTGATAATGATGAAAGAGAAAATGTCTTAAAAGGTGAATGGGGTTGGGCAATATAAAGACTTACTAATTCAACTAATTGAGTGCATTACTGAACATCGGGAATGCATATTCTTATTGAAGTAACTGGGCAGTTTAATTAAATAAAGTATTAGAATAACTGGGATTCCATAAGGAGTGAGGTTATTGGGGCTTGATGTTTTGATATATGATAAGACGACAAAAAAATAAAGACATACGAAATAACAGAAGCCTTACACAATGAAATATTTAACTCGAAGAAATTATGCCGAAGCTATCTAGAGTTGAGGAAAATAAGCGATTATTATCTGTCAGATGCAACCTATGAAGGACAGGCACTTATTGTGTTAATCACTGATTTGGAAAAATACAAGCTGTTTATTAACGAAAAAAACAAGGTGAGTATCAAAGTCTTATTAATGAAATCTCCAATCCAGCCATTAAAAAAATATTTGTCGGAGGGGATTGAAACAAAAGGTTTTGGCCATATTCAACTAACGGGTGCAAGAGTTGCAGATCAAGCTGTCAAAATGGCAGTTTTTAAATGTGATTGCACATAAAATCATAATCGAAGATATATGTAACACATGGCTAAGCGCACGGCTATGAAGGAAAGATGCGTTCTTGGAATGCTGCAATGGTCTACGAAGGCACCAGAAGGTTAAGACAAATGTTTAATGTCCAATTATAAATAAATAAATAAATAAAAACACCGATTTGAATGTCGGTGTTTTTATTTAATCTCTAGGCAATTTAAAAAATTGGTTGTCTCGTTATCGTGGCTTCTTCACTGGATCTCTTATACTAATTAGCAGTATGCCTTGATTTAGTGATTAGTCTATGCTTGACCTTATTTTTTGTCCAGTTAAGTGTAGGTGATTCAACAGATATAATAAAATGGCATCAATTTGCTAGTACACCTTGATACTCTTCCTTACTTTCAAGAACACTTTTTGCGTAAGGACATACAGGAATAATATATAAGTTTTCATCTCTTGCATATTCAGCTATCTTGTTTACTAATTCTTTGCCTAATCCACGACCATTATGTCCCTCATATACAACTGTGTGGCTTACAATAATTAAATTTCTTCCATTTACATCTTTTCCGCTTGGGATAAATTGAATTCTTGCAATAATTTCATTAGATTCCTCAATATAAAATTCATTCTTGCCCATTTTAATTTCAGTCATTTCCTCATTCTCCTAACTTTATTAGTTCTGTTTATTTTTGCTCATAAGTAAGTGCTCTGCTTGGACAACGATCAATCACTTCCATGATTTTTTTAGCTGTTGCATTCTGGGGTGATACCCAAGGTCTTTTCTGGGTATCGAATACACTTGGCAATCCCTTTACACATTCTGCTGCGTGTTTACAAATATTGGGTTTCCAATATATTTTGATACCTTCAGCTTCATAAGTTTTAATATTTTCGCTCATAATATCCTCCTTCTAATAGTTCTGTGGGAATAATAATTTTAAATTACTCTTAAATTCTTCCTCTGATCTAAATTTAACAAAACTGTATGATGGGTTTTTACCAACAAACGAGCCACTTGGTAGCATGATGAATTTTTGAAAAACAATATTAATTTAATAGTACTTTATGTTATGAGGAATCTCCAACCTGAACTCCATATTTTCAATATGAAAATTGTACAAGACAAGAGAATTCGGATTTATGATTTAACCCTGTCTCAAAGTGAGATTTCAAAAGTTTTAATTCTTCATGATATTAATATAGAAGAAATATAAAAACATTCAAGCACATTGGAAGACTATTTTTATGATTAAATCCATGGAGGTGGTAAAGTTGATTAAATTGATGGAGTTGGAAGGGAAAAAATTAAAACAAAAAACTGCTATTAGTGAGATTATTATTTATTGAGGTATTATTATGTTTTTGTAAATGTTTTCCATCTAAATGGTAAATGTCGGTTTTTGTCCAGAGTTATTCCACAATCATTCAACTTATTTTATGAAAACTAAAAAACGACTAGCGGAAAGTGCTTTGTGAAATGTTTCACTTGAACTAACGGGGCAGTTTAAGAAGGAAACGTGTTAAATTTAAGTAAATTGTACATATGTAAAAAACGAAAGGAATCTTTTATGATAAATATTCACTTTATGGACTGGGGAAAAAATCGTCCCAAAAAACACTATAATCGATTACACGAAATGAGAATTTTTGAGTTGATATTTTCAACTAAAATTACTCAATTAGGTGTGGAATTAGCCCAGTTTAAAATGATTAGTGTATACTGCTTGGCAAATCCAAATAAGAGTGTTTCCTTTGAAGAGGATAATGCAATTGAGGAGATACAAATATTTGTTCCTTATGACTATATGTCTTTTTTGGAATTAGAATCAACACAAGCGAAATTTCAAGAGTTTTCTGAGTTAATCAGATGTTACATTGTGCCTGCAATTAAGACATATTCGAAATTATCTTCTTCAATTATTGAGTCTTATGTTGAAGAAGCACTTAGTGAAATTGCGAAACAGAATTTTGAAGCAGTTTTTATTGTTGATAAAACACCGAGAAAAAGTCCAAGTCGCAAAAAAATGGCTATCTTAAAGGGAATTCATCGTTCAGAAGGCTTTCAGTTAAGGTGTGAGGTCTATAATGAAAAAGGTCTAAGAATTATTGACGAATTATTGGTAGAAGAGGTTGGAAACGAAGTTGTATATGCAAGGTTTCTAGGTACTCTCAAATGGGAAAATGAAAACCTAATCGTAGTAAAGTCGAAGTCAAGTAGTTGGAAGGCTGAAATATGTCTTTGAGTTATTTAACTAACGGGTGCAAGAGTTGTAGATCAAGCTGTCATTGTGGCAGCTTTTTTTATTGCATTAAAGGGGCAGGTTAGTTAAAGTAAAAAATCACATAATTAATCCTTTTTTGGTTAATAGTACAAAATAAAGTATTATTTTCGTAGGATTAAGATGCCCGAATTTATAAAGGAAGAAACCCCACATAACATAAGATTAACTGCACCTGAAATTGCTAACATTTGGTCACAGTATCAGAGTGATACTATGGCAATATGCATTTACAAACATATGCTTCAAATTGTTGAAGACGCCTCTATACGTCCGATTTTAGAATTTTCTTTGAAATTGGTTGAGGGGCACATTACCAAGGTAAAGGATTATTTTTCACAAGAAAAATTTCCGATACCCCACGGTTTTACTGAGGCAGATGTGGATTTGTCTGCTCCTCGCTTGTTTTCAGATGAATTTACCTTATCTTATACCTACATAATGAGTGTCAATGGTTTAGCAGGCTATGCCGCCGCTTTAACAACAAATATGCGTAGGGACATAAGGGATTACTTCGTACATTGCCAAAATGAAACAATGGAACTTTTCAACAAATCATTAGATTTACTATTGGAAAAAGGTATTGTATCTAGACCACCATTTATTAGCCCTTCCGAACAATATGAATTTATTGAATCCCATAATTTTATTGAAGGTATATTCCGAGGGAAAAGACCGTTAAGTTGCATTGAGTTAAGTAACGTTTACTGGGATTTGCGAAAAGTTCAGTTAAGTAAATCACTCACAATGGGTTTCTCTCAAGTGGCTAAATCTCAAGAGGTTAAGAACTTTTTATGGCGTGGGGTAGAACTTTACAAAAAACACATTGAGACGTTGGAGGACCTATTGAACAATGACCATCTTCCAAAGCCAAAATCGGAGGAAGCGGAAGTTTCTAATTCAACAATTTCACCTTTTTCAGACCGTCTTATGATGCATCACAAGGCTCTTTTAGGTTCTACTTCCATCGGTGTGTATGGTTCAGCCATAGGTACCTGTCAACGGACAGACTTAGGAATAAAGTATATGCTGCTTCTTACGGAAATGGCACACTATACGAAAGATGGATTTGATATTCTGATTAAATACAAATGGGCTGAACAGCCACCTTTGGCAGATGATAGAAAGAAATTATCAACACAATAATAATATATTTGTGAAGGAATGTACTTACACTAACGGGTGTATGAGTTGAATAAGCATCGGGCTGCATCAGCAGTTTTTTTGTGTTTTGAGAAATATAACAACAAAAAATAATACACTTTAAACGTTAAAAAAGGCCCGATAAAGGGCCTTTTTCCTACTCCATCCATCTTATTTATTAGTAGAACACAAATGCTGTACCAACGATGATAAGAAGGATGAACAATACTACGATTAACGCAAAACTATTTCCTACTCCGTCCATTTATTGCACCTCCAGCCATAATCATTCTTTCCGCTAGAACGTGTATTGGTTTATTAAACAATAAAGGAAGTACCAACAATAATTAAAAGGATAAACAATACGACGATTAAAACAAATGTACTGCCTCCGCCGAAACCACCGTAGCCATAGCCTCCGTAGCCAAATCCTCCAAAGCACATACTTATCACCACCTGTTAGAATGTTCGAAATTAAATCCTTCACTATGTATCATATTTCATAAGACAAGAATTGCTTGGACAAACATCATATTGATAAGGCAAAATGTACGAAATGCCTATAAATCGAAAAAAACGTCTGCTTTATGGCAAACGTTCTTTATATCCAAAAAGGTAATGTAATATGACTGGCTTGGTAATAATAATATATGTACAAGATAATGAAATGGAATGGACAAGGGCTGATTTTTTAACGAATTAATTCTCGGTATGTTCTAAAAAATAACTCCAAGTAAAACTTAACCGATTAGGTACTCAAGTTAAACTGATGCATAGTCTAGAGTGTATCCGAAAAGCCATAATCTTGCTTAGCACATAGACTTGTCACAAAGACAGTCTCAATCACAAAAGCCCCTAGAAGGGCTTTTTTGTATTTATTAATCCTTTCGACGTAATAAAAGACTACACTTAAGCATGGCACTGGGAGACAACCTAGGAGAAGGACCATAAATAGATATGAAAAGTGGACAGTCGGAGATTCGCATTTCGTATTATTAAAAAGCAAGGATTTCTCACAAATACTCACTAACGGTCATGTTAGTTAAAACGCATAAAATAAACCTCATTTCTGAGGTCTACGGCTTAAAATTTAATAATCCCAAGAATTTACTTGTATCGTCTTGAAATGTTAAAAAATATGGTTGGTTCTCGTTGTCAAAAACCAATAAATATGGGTGTTGTTCTTGACTAGGAAATATAATCATTACTTCATCTACAAAGTCATTGAACCAATGATTATTAACCATAACATTAGGTTCTAAAGGGATTTTTATCACAAACCCATTATTAGGATAAGGATTCAACTTCACGTAAACCCCTGTTATTCCTTCCAGGAATTTCTCTACTTCTTGTTGTAAATCAGAGTTTTTTTGAACATTTTTTATGACTTTACCTTTATTTATATCGATAATTTGTATTTGTTGATTTGTTTGAGCCATAGCACTGGTTGTAATTAATTTAAAAATACAAATACTTATTAATATCTTTTTAATCACTTTAACCACCTCAAAGGTATTTTCCCCCAATATCTAAGGTGGTATTAAAATGCTTATTTTATAAATGTTAATTTTGAGTTTGTGAATAACTGTACTTAAACAAACGGGTGCTTGAGTTAAACAAAAGGGTCGCTGCTGCGGCTTTTTTTCTTGTTCCACTAACTGGCAGGATAATTAAATGAACATAAAAAAAGCTCTAAAATCCATGATATTCCCTAACGGAAAATACATAGAATGGTAAAGGTGATTCGTTAAAATTGTGAATGCCACTATAGAGTGGGAAAATGAATTTGAAATTATTTTTTGTCATTTTACTCATTTTATTTGGTAGTTTTTTAATTGGATTAACAGATGATGTCTTAGGTAAAATTGGTAACATTATAATGCATATTTTAGGGATTGGGTGTGTGGTTGGAGGAATTATGATTGCAAGGAGTAAGAAAGGAAAAAAACAATCATCTTGAATTAATAGGGTGTTTTCATTCAAGAGTTGCTGCCATCATACTGGAGGCTTTCTTATTGAAGTAAAGGGTATTTTATTTCTTTTTCCGAAGGAGAAATCTATAAAGAAATTTTCTTTTATCTATTGATGAAAATTTGTTGTTGACAATTTCCATAAAATACCTCAATCTATAGTTGAGTAAGTCACTCACTCATTTAAAAAGGGAAGAGGGCATGTTCGAATGAGCCAAATTAATATCCTCCAAGAAATCGTTCTACGAAAGAGAAATCAGAGAAAGAATGTCAAAGAGCTACAAATCAGCACGGCTAACAGCATCGTTGAAGGCTGTTACGTTAAAATTGGCGGTATCGATCAATGGATCACGATTCGTGGCGAGAATCGGAACACCCCCGTTTTGTTACTGATTCATGGCGGTCCGGCTTCGACTTATTCCATCTTTAGTCCGTTGTTGCGTTCATGGGAGAAGCACTTCATTGTCGTTCAGTGGGATCAGCGTGGAGCAGGAAAGACTTTTGGCAAGAACGGTAAAGACGGTAGCGGAGCAATCACTTTCGAACGTCTCGCGAAGGATGGGATAGAGGTTGCAGAATACCTATGTGATATACTCGGTCATCAAAAGGTAATTCTTATTGGAAGCTCTGCAGGCAGCCTAATTGGGATCATGATGGCAAAGCTTCGGCCAGATCTTTTTTATGCCTATGTCGGTACAGATCAGAATGCCCCAGATTCACAAAATCTTTTGTATACATTATCAGTCAACGCTCTTTACGGGGCAGGCAATACGAAGGGGGTGCAGTTGCTTGAGAAAATGGGATCGAATCAATCCCAATGGAGTCGTAAAGATTTTGACAAGAGGAATCGACTTCTCGTTAAAACTATTAAGGATGTCCCCAATATGATTACAGACTTAATTTTGCCATCTATGCTCTCTTCTCCGGAACATAAAATACGTGATTTGATGGATATTTTTAAAGGTATGAGTTATTCCCTTGACCATCTATTTGATGAATTAATAAAATTTGATTTTAAAAAATACGGTAAATTTGAGGTGCCAGTTTATATCCTTCACGGAGATAATGATATTATCACGCCATCTGAACTGGCTAGAGCTTATTATGATGAGATTGAAGCCCCTCATAAGGAGTTTGTTCTCATCAAAAAAGCTGGCCATCTTGCGTGTTTTGCCCGTCCTAATCAGTTTCTTGAGGAGTTGGTCAAGAGGGTACGTCCACTGGTTCCCACGTTTATCAACTAATTGTAAAAGCAAAAGTTCTCTAACTAAATGATATAATGAATATGACATTTATTAGATCCGGAGGTTGGAAGGGTGTCTCCATTAAACAGACAGCAGCAGCTTGATCAAATCCGTGACGAACGCAGAGAGCAGATAAAACTAGCGGCGCTTAAAATGTTTGCCCGCAGAGGATATACAGGCACGAAAACGAGCATGATTGCTAAGGAAGCAAGCATTAGTGAAGGATTAATTTACCGTTACTTCAATTCTAAAGAGGAGCTTTTCATAACTCTCGTCCAAGAATTGATGGGAGAAGCAAGAAGGGAACTCGAGTATGTTGGATCCTTACCAGGAACACCTTTTGAACAAATTAGAACCTTAACGAAAAACATGCTTGATGAGAATAATATGTATGCCTTTATGTTAATGGAACGTGCTCGCAAAGCTGAAGATGTTCCTGAAAAGGTCACACAAATCTTTGAAGAAGTTTCAACAAATGTTCTGATCGATCCGATAATTCCTATTTTCGTTAAAGGACAGGAATCGGGTGAATTTTCTCCAGGCGAACCCCGAAGAATGTTGTCATGGTATTTTACCATCCTAAACAGTCTTCTCACTCAAGAAGAGATTGATGAAGAGTATGGGTTACCAGATGTGGATGTGTTAATACGTATTTTGACAAAATAATTTCCAAAGAAGATTTTGGTATTTAATACCTTCGTTCTTCCATAATCGGGCGCTTTACTTGAATGATAAGGCGTCTTTTTTTATTGTATTGGATTCTGGAACAACACTTAATAGGGATTAAATTTTAAGGTGTAGAAAAGATTGTGAAGGATTACACTTAAACAAACGGGTGCAAGAGTTAAAAATGGAGATCGCTGTGGCGGTCTTTTTTTCTTATTCGACTAACGTGGCAGGACTAAAGAAGCAGTTTAGTTTCCGGAAGGAAAACGTTAAGTTTTAAAGAAAATAGTAGATTATTAAAATCCTATTTGGAGAAGCTGTTGGCAATAAAAAAGAGAAATAAAACTGATACAAAGAGGTGAATATATTGAAAACCTATCGATTACCCACTTTCATTTTACTTATGAGCCTTATATACATATTTGGCATTTCCAGCAAACCAGAAGCAATCAAAATGATATTTAAATTAATCCCAATGTGGCTAATTCTTTTCTATGCTTATAAACTAATACCTGATAAAAAATCACGCCCCCATTGGATTATATGGTGCGGATTATTTTTCTGTATGCTAGGTGATGGGCTAATGTGTTGGACTGGATTTTTGTCCCAAAATATATGGGCAATAATTGGAAGTATTTTATTCGTCCTCTCAGACTCAATTCTATCATGGAATTTGTTTGTTTCAGAGATTCCCTATTCTGATATCCTGATAATGACAACCTATTATACAGCGCAATTTTTAATAGCACACAGCTTGCGCTTATTTCCTAGTTTTGGCAAATATTCTTCGGGTGAAAAATAGGCGAGATCTATTGTCACGCCTTTAATGTTTTCTGTAGTAATTATGGCTGAGTTTATCCAAAAAGGATTTACGCTTTTTTGTTGAATTTATTGAACTCCCATGAAAATAAAAACTGAAAAAGGGCATGAAAAAATAGACCCAGAAAAACCAGTTTTTAAAAAAAGGCTGAGCCTCTTGAAGGATCGTATATAAGATTGGCTGGTAGATCGACTTGTGCAACCTTTCTACTTAAACTGAAATCAGTTAAAGCTGGCGCAACAACCAGAAAAAGGATTAATCTCCCATGAGTGCTACCCCTAAAGGGTGCGACAGTCGGTGGTACACCGTGGTCGTTGGAGTCAGACTAACGGATGGGCTCAAAGGCACCATAGTTCAAAGACCTTCTTCGCCAGCATTAAAACAGTATAGACGGTCTTAGCCATTTTCATTCTCTGTGGTGCAGCGCTGATTTTGCGCTGCATGGATGGCTAACGGGGCAGGTTAGTTGAACAAGAGAATGGATTTTTTTTGGTAGCATTAAACAAAAGGGAGGGGATCAGCGTGCATAAAAAGAAGTATTTTATTCTTATGCCACCTATGCTAATAATCGGGATATTTTTAATATACTTTCTTCCAGCTAATCAGAGACCTTATGTGTTTTCTGTTCCTATTGTTTTTTGAATAATTTATTACACGTGGATTTATTTTGAAAGAAAACAAAAGGGAAAAACATAATTGGCTTTTATTGAACTACTTAAGTGCTTTTAAATATGAAGACTTCTGGAATCGCTGGCATATGATGCTGTCCTTTTAGTTCAGGGATTATGTGTTTATGCGGTTTGTGTTTTGGATAACGAAGAAAAAATGGAGTAAATATCGACAAATAGTTTCCAATTTGGGTTATATTCTGTTATTTTTATTAATGGGCTTTTGGCACGGATTGGAAATTCAATATATTCTTTATGGGGTTTACCACGCATTTTTAATTGTTGCTAATAATTCGTTTGAACAAATTAATAAGAAATATCATTGGTGGCCACAAAATTAAAAAAGCCCATATACCGCCTGTCATCATCGCGTTCCATTTCGTATGCTTTGGATTTTATATTTTTTCAGGACAGTTTTTACATAAAGGAGTATGATTTATATGGAATTGAATGAACAAGTTATTGCATTAGTGGCGGAAATCTGCCAAGACGATGTAGTAAAAGAGGACCCAGATATTGATTTATTTGAATCTGGGCTGCTCGATTCGTTTGGGACTGTAGAATTGCTTGTGCAAATCGAAGAACTGTTTGGCATTAAAGTACCCATTACGGAATTCGACCGCGACACATGGAATACCCCCAATAATATCGCAAAGCAGTTGGCCGAATTTAAATGAAAAAAGCTTTATTTGCACCGCTGATATTTGCTTTTCTGACATTGTTGATTTTGATTATTATTCCCAATAGCTGGGTAGAACGTCTCATTCCAAAACAAAGAGTAAGTCAAGCAGCAACAGAACTGAATCCTCTCATGTTTCAAGGTAAATATATTCAGGGAAAAATGCTTCAGGATCATCAGTATTTGCCCATATACGGTTCATCCGAGTTGGCTAGGCTTGATCGGTTTCATCCATCCAATTATTTTAAAGAAAATTATGAAGGGTTTACTCCTTTTCTTATTGGACGCGGTGGTTCGATTTCTTTGATTCATGTTCTCAACTTTGCTGAACATATGGACCAGTTAAAAGGAAAAAAACTTGTATTTGTTTTATCCCCCCAATGGTTCCAGCCACAGGGGGCAGATTTGTCGCACTTTGTGCCAAATTACTCAATACTTCAGGGATATGATCTTGCTTTTAACGATAAAATTGACCCAAAAACGAAGAAGATTGTGATGAAACGATTGTTACAGTTTAAACCCGTACAGGACGATCGAATGCTTTCGACTCTTTATCAAGCAGAAGTTTCGAATAATGCTTGGGATAAGCGAAAAGCCGCATTTGTACGGCCATTTGCATGTGTATATAGAGGAATACTGACGAAAAAAGATTTATATTATTCGATAGCAGGCGGTATTCCGCGCAAACGCGATGTCAGCCCGGAGGTACGAAATAAATCCTGGGGGGAATTAAAACATCAAGCAGACTTAATGGGTAAACGGCAGTCAACGAATAATTCATTTTATGTGATTAATGCGAAATACAATAAAATAAAGAAGCGAGTTCCTCGATTGAAGGACTCCAAAATAGGTGCATCATACGGTAAATCCTTTGAATACTTAGATTTTCAGCTTGTACTAGATCTTTTAAAACAATCAGGTGCAAAACCATTATTTATTTCCATTCCCGTTAATGGGAGATGGTATGATTACACCGGTTTTCCAAAGGAAGGCCGTACTTCTTATTACAAACGAATTAAAGATCAAATTGAGTCACAAGGGTATCCAATTGCTGATTTTTCCAATCATGAATACGACCCTTATTTTATGAAGGATACGATTCATATAGGATGGAAAGGATGGGTATATGTGGACAAAGCAATTAAAAATTTTTACGATACTTTTTAAATTTACTAAAAATCCTGACAAGAACCTTTAGTAGCATTTAAAATCAAAAGACCTGTTTGTTCCAATTTGGAGTCGAACAGGTCTTTTTTCAAATTTCTTTATTCACCAATTCGTTAGCTTATTTTTTTGTTATAAACTGTTTTATTCTTTAACTGGGCCGTTAGTTCAAAAAAGAAATAAGAGCACTCCTCAACAACTATTCAAACTTATATTGTTGGAATGATTTTTTTAACTGCTTTTCTCTTTGTTAATTAACGTTGCAAAAAATAGGACCCTAATACCTAAATCACAGCTAATGCTTGAAAAGATAGAGTCTCAACTGTTGGGATATACAGAACCATACTTGAGATCAATCTGGAATATAAAGATCCTTTAATTGTTGAGGTACTTATTTATCCAGCTAATTGCTATTTCATTTCTTGAACAGTTTCTCCAACCATTGCAGCAAGAACCACTACTGAGAGCACTTAAGACATATGTAGGGAATTGGTATGTCACACAAGAAGGCATTATTAGAGATATTGTATTTTCCTCTATTGATAAAAGGGTAATGCGAGAGTATCCAGGTAATGATGCTGCTACTTTTGGTTGGGAGTCACAAAGGATTTTTGGTATCGTTTATAACAACAATCCTTCTTATGATATTTCCATAAGTCTTTAAATTTCTGACGAAAAAAATGTTCCCAGCAACTTTGCACAAAATCTGGTTAAAGTAAAAGTAACTCCATCCTACGACAGCCCCAAAATTGATGCAGTCAGGGGTTGAAAGTAGAGGTAATAGACTATGAGTATTAAAATAAAAAAGCAAATAGGGTGTTGCCTTTATAAGTAGTACCTTATTTATAATTGATATGATATTAAACTTAACATTAATATTGTAAAAAAAATTTTTTCGTTATTATTATAAACTATTAAAATCATTTTGATTATTTTCCTATTATTTTTACTATGGAAATATTCGCATAGTAACTGGCCAAAAACATTGTAAATATATTACAGTAAGTATTCAATCTGAGCTAACAGGGATTTAATTTAAGAAGGTAGTGGCGATCCTTTAGACAATAAAAAAACAGCCTCCGAACGAAACTGAATAGCGTAATTATGTATAGCCACCTTTACCGTATTTTAGATAAGAAAGTTTTAAACCACAGTCCTCAAAGCGTGGTCCAAAGAACATACCTCTCCGCCATGTGCATAATAGACAGGGGCTTGTCATTCCAGTTTCAATTTAAAACTCCCTATTACAGCATAATGGTTATAAAACTTTATTATGCAATTCAAACAGTGTAGCTGTTTTATCATACTTTTGATCATCCATTCTTACTTTGGTTCAAATCTTTAAGAATTATAGCTTTTGAAAACTTGTAACGGTTGTAATGTTATTGTAATATTATTGATAAATTACAATTGAAGTTGCTGTAAACATCAGGAGGAGTCTGTCACCAAGGGATAATTATGCCCTTTGATAAAAGGCTCTTTTTGTTTTCCATAAAATCATTAAGCATAGATAAATGTTGAATGGGAGTAGCTCAGGATATGCACATTTATATAGTATATCATCAATCGTAATACGCAAACTTCAAATGAAAGGAATTACAAATGTTGGTTATTTATGGAAGCCTGCGGAAAGATAGAAATACCGAATTGTTGGTATGTTTGATCAACCACATGAATCGAAAAGGTATCTGTCATTAAACAAAGATTATTATTTTATGGTGAATAGCGTATTAACAAACGAAATAATCTTATTTGTTACCCCTCTTTATTTAAACGGAATAAGTCAACTAATGAAATACTTAATTGACCAGTTACACATTAATTTTAAAGACAAAATGAAAAATAAAAG
This sequence comes from Bacillus salipaludis, assembly GCF_030938565.1. Taxonomy (GTDB): domain Bacteria; phylum Bacillota; class Bacilli; order Bacillales; family Cytobacillaceae; genus Neobacillus; species Neobacillus salipaludis_A. Next base: position 3,239,688 of record NZ_JAVGVR010000001.1, read on the forward strand.
AATGTACGTTTTAGTAGTAGGTGGGGAAGATTCAAAACAAAAGGCATTACCATTAATAATGCAATTTAAGCGTATTTTTGATTTTTTTGGTGCGACTTTTAATGGTTATATCATCGGGGAAGCGAATCAACCTAATACAATATTTAAAGACAAACATGCACTTCAACAAGCAAAAGTTATCAATGAAGAAATGGTATCAAAAAAGTTCCAAAAAATGAATTTCTCCTATAAAGCAGACAGCTATCTTAAAGAAAATAATTATGCTTATGGTTGGGAAAACCATCCTTAATGCATTTAGTGAAAGGAGATGGATTTTATGACAGTGGTTTGGATCTACCCCTAGTACTTCTTGCAGTGTCATAGCTTCGCTTGTTAAACGAGATTATGGTCCCAACCAGTCAAAACATGTTTAACCAAGTAGGGGGCGAACTGTTTAGTTGACGGGATCCCACGGGCAGGTACGTTCTACTCCAGCTACCGTATTAATAAAACCAAATAAAAAATGATCAACCAGAAAGATCTGGCTGAATTGTGTGGCATTTTACCACAAATATTCCAAATTATTTAAACAAATTTGGTGTTAAAATGGATCAGGTTGATAATGCTGAAAATGTTCCACCAACAGCAAAAGAAATCGCTGAAACTTTCAAAAAGGTAAGTGCTCAAGCATCCGAGGGTATTGAACAACAATGGACGGATGACTCTTAAAAAAATTCAAATTGCGTTCGGAAGAGAAGAAACAAATGCTTCAATTCTGATGGGTTTAATAAAACATATTGTTCATCATCGTGGACAAGCTCCAATTCTTATTCGACAAGCAGGATTAAAACCATTTGGGGTATGGGTATATGGACCGCCGAAAGAGAATTGGATTCATTTAGGAGTGGAAAACCCCCCACTTTAATAATATAGGATAAACGATGGAAGCATAGTATAGGATTAGGGTTGCGGCAGCAGCCCTTTTTATTTTTAAAAGAAAGATTGTGAAGAAATGTACCTTAAACTATAGGGTGCAAGAGTTAAATAAGATTGGGCTGCTGCGGCAGCCTTTTTTGCTTGTTCCACTAACGAGGCAGTATAGTGGAACAAGTATATTCCTAAAAGTACCATTAATTGTTAATATATCAACCAGGAAAAGTAATTTAATTTTTGGAGGTAATTGTTTTGTCCATAGCAACGATTGAGGATTTTCAAAAACTAGATATTCGTATTGGTACTGTAATAAGTGCTGAACCCTTTCCAGAAGCACGTAAGCCAGCAATTAAACTAGGTATTGACTTCGGTGAAGAATTAGGAGTTAAACAATCTAGTGCACAAATAATAAAAAGGTATACTCCAGAGACGTTAATAGGTCGTCAAGTGGTCGCAGTTGTAAATTTCCCACCCCGTCGAATAGCTGGATTCAGATCTGAGGTATTAGTTATTGGAGGTGTTCCAGAAGAGGGTGATGTAGTTCTCTTAATGCCAGATGAGCCTGTTAAAAATGGCACACCGATTGCCTAAGTAAGGATTGTCACAATGACGGTCTTTTTTATTTCAACTGTGTTTAATAACGAGGAATTACTTTTTCTTTATTCAACGAATGGCAGTTTAGTTCAAGAACGAAAATGATAAATTTAGAATATAACGTATAAATTTCAGTGCTAAATAGGTCGGGTATGAGAGGAGAAATTAAATCTCAAATAGGAAGTTGAGGGAAGCTCAGAAAATGAGCTTCTCTTTGTTTATGGTTCTTCTATAACTTTCGTAGAAATGTTTGTGAAGAAATGTACTTAAGTTATAGGAAACGTTTGATCAAATTCAAGATGCTGCGGAGGTTTTTTTCGTGTTGAGCTAGACCAGCTATTAGTTACTGCCTTTAACTTTAAAATGCCATCTAAATATGTGTTCATTTCTATTACCCCATCAATCCATTTTACCGTAATCTTAACATTATTCTTCTTCCTCTAACCTGCAATGTTCCAGTAATCGTCCAATTATGAAAACGAAATATTAAACATGATTCTATTTTCCATGTTTCTTCTGATGACTTCCGGGGTAGACATACGTTAAATGGGATGCCATTTATATCCCGCATTAATATATTAGAGGAGGTATTAGTGTGAGAATGGAAAAAAGAATCGTTGGAACCTTTAATTCAGAGTCAGAAGTCTTGTATGTCATTGAGGGATTGAAACGTCAGGGGCATAGTGAAACAGATATGATGGTGGTGGCAGAAAATAGAAGTAACATTCCATTGATTACTTCACATACGGGAGTCATGGTAGAAGCGGACATGCAAATGAGTACCTTAACAGGTGTTATGATGGACAACTTTGTTACAATGATGACGGCAGGAATGGGCGGAAGGCCCGCAAGAGCACTGTCCAGCAGACTTATTGAGAGAGGACTGTCAGAATTTACAGCAAAACAGTGTGAGGAGGAAATAAAAAAGGGGAAAATCACTTTGCTGGTTGATACGTATGGAACTTATGAAAGCCCTAATTTTAAAACACAATATAAGTATGAAAGCCCTATTAATAAAACATATGAAACACAATATGAGACTGAAAAAACAAGGTCAGTCCCGCTCAGTGAAGAACAGCTGGATATTACAAAACAACGTGTCGAAGTCGGTGAATTACAGCTTCGTAAAGAAGTAGTTGAAGAAGAGCGAACTGTTCTTGTTCCACTCATGCGTGAAGAAGTATATATAGAGCGACGTCCTGTCATCGATGGAAATTATGACGGGCGCCCGTTTTCAGGGGATGAAATCATTCGTATCCCAATTACGGAAGAACGGATAGAAGTAACAAAAAGACCAGTAGTCGTTGAAGAAGTGATTGTAGGCAAGAGAAAAATTCAAGAAACAAAGCAGGTACAGGATGTCATTAAAAAAGAAGAAGCACGGATTGAGCGTTCTGTCCCTTCGTCAATGGAATCATGGACGCCGGTCAACCATTTGACTGATGTAGGACAAGAAAAAGTTAGTAATGACAGCCCAAATAATTTGAGCGTGGAAGGAATTCCTAATAACACTACATTTGTAATGTCAGAGGATCAAACAGATGAAACCCGTGAAAAACGTACTGGCTCCGTTGCTATACAAGCCGAAAAAAACAAACCTGAATTATCTGCCAGTAAAAAAGACAAAACGAGCAGGGCTCTAACAGATTCTTCTGATAGGAATAAAAATGAAAATGAAAGTTCAGTAGCGAATTCAGCAGTTTCTGTGATACTAGAAGCAACCCACGATGAGAAAAATTCTACCAAAGAAGAGAAAAATAAAAATAAAAAAAATCAGCAGAAATAAAGAAAAAACACACCAAACTAAATAGGGTTGAATGAAATAGGAAGTCCTTAGATACTGTATAATAAAAGTTGATTTTCAAAGGTCACTAATCTGTGCCCTTTGAAATCAGCTTTATTCAGGAGAATTAAGTAAAAAAAAATTCTACAAGTGAATAGATGGAACACCGGCAAACCCTATGTTTTAATGGAGAAATATTTATAGTCAATTATGAGGACTACCTGGCGTATAAGTTTGTGAAAAAATGTACTTAAACAAACGGGTGCAAGACTTGAAGAAAAGCAATACATTTTTTCATCATTACTTTTTTATGTCCCTTTTTAAAATACTTCCTATAAAACTCTTTCCTTAAACTCCCACTTAACTGTGCATATATCCTGGTAGTCTCGCTTTTCTCATGACCTAAAAAAATCTGAATGACTTCAAGAGGGGGACCATTATTTAACATATGAGTAGCATAGCTGTGCCTCAGTTGGTGTGGATGAATCGCTTTATTTATGCCTGCCCTTTTCGAAATTCGCTTGATGATATATCTCATTTGTGCAATACACATTCGATGAGGATACCGTTCGGTAACAAAAATGGCGGTATCGCCATCTTGGCGTTGTTCAAGGTATCTTTTAAGCCAAATTTCACAGCGGATATTAAAATAAACTTCTCTTTCTTTATCTCCTTTTCCCCTGACAATGGCGGATCGGTTAGACCAATAAATTCTACTCCTCTGTAATGTAACAATTTCTCCAATGCGACATCCAGTTGAAAACATGAATTCAAACAATGCCTTTTCCAATGGGCTGGTACAAGCCTCACGTAAATATTCAATTTCTGTGATAAACTTAGGAATTCGTTTCCCTGCTTTAGGTTCCTTTATTTTTGCAGCTGGATTTTTTGAAACATCGCATCTTCATGTGACCACGAAAAAATGATTTTATAAAACGTATTCGGTGAGATAAACTTGAAGGTTTTAAGGTTTCGCTGGACTTTGCCGGGTATTCTTTTAGTTGAAAAGTGGATATGGCATCAATTTTAACGTCATTGAAATATCGAATAAGTAATGTGTATTGAAGTTTATATGCATTAAGTGTTTGTGGTGAGAACCCTTCAATTCGTATCCGATTCATATGTTTCCCATGCCTTTGACAAAAACAAAATTCATCTCTCCCTAAAATTTCTTTTTTAGAGGAATTATTGACTTGATTCTCGAAATCCAAACGGAAAGAGACTATTTAACTATCGGGTCAGGTTAGCTGAGGAACGGTCATATATGTCCTATAAAACAAAAAGCTCTCGAATCAAAGATTCAAGAGCCTTTTTATTTTAATCTATATTATTTTGCTAATTCAAAGCTTGCCATAATTTCTTTCAATAGGTGCTCTGCGCCTTCACGACTAAGAATTAATTTTCCACCGGCAAGCCGATAATTATCGTCAGAAACTTCACCGGTAATATCACAAGTCATATTTGGTTTATATTTTTTTAAGATAATTTTGTCTTCATCAACATAAATTTCGAGCGCATCTTTTTCAGCGATATCAAGTGTACGTCTTAATTCGATTGGAATAACCACGCGGCCTAATTCATCAACTTTACGAACAATACCAGTAGATTTCATTTCTTTGAGCCTCTCTCTGTTTAGGGTCTATTTCTATTTTGGAATTCACTTTTATTCGACAAATTTCATTCAAATTCACGATACCATCCGTCAATTATTATAAATTTAAAATTACATTAGAATTTAGTGAAAAATATATTTATTCATGAGTCAGTAAGGGAATGTGAAGGTTTGCACTTAAACTAAAGGGGCAGGTTAGTTGAATAAGGTTATGACTCATATGAACTAGGGAATGACTTTAGAGAGGTGAATTTAATGGAGTTTAATCAAATGACAGACGACGAAAAACGCAAGTTACTTATTGCAATGTACTTTCTACGAAAAGGTTCACATCAGTTAAATCGTTTACACGATGAATTTAGACGTAGAGATAATGATGATGAAATAAAGGAAACAATGGAAAAGGAAAGCAACCTTTTTCAAGCAATAGCACGTTTTGATGATATGTACCTTTATTCAGAAGATGAAAGTGAAAATGAAGAAATTGAAAAGTTAGAGAATGAAATATTCGAATGGATTGAAGATAACGGTTTTACAGAGGACATTAAGAAGTATTTTGATAAGAATAGTATCATGTTCAGCTAACAGGGGCGATTGTTCTATATGAACAGTCGCTTCTTGTGCTAAAGGGGCAGGATAGTTGAAGAAGGATTTTGGTACTCTTTAGGAGAAATTTCATTATTATGTATTCTGGGGATGTGTTGGAATGGGAGAGAGTTTTGTCGCAGGTTCATTTAATTTCATTATTCGTGGGGTAGATTTAGTCCCTGATGAAATAACAAAGAAGTTAAACCTTAAACCTTCAAGTGTTAAAAGAAAAGGTGAATTACTTACCAAAGACATAAAAATGAAGGATTCTTATTGGAGCTATAAGGTGAAATTTAAAATAAACGAGGAATTAAATCAAGCGTTAGAGGAGTTTTTAGACACACTATTGCCTTATAAGGCTTTTATCAGTGAAATCACTGAAATTTATGATGCTTATATATACTTTGGTCTAAGCTCAAATTTAGGACAATTGGGGTTTGAATTGCATCCCGAGACTCTACAAGCATTAGCTGACTTAAAAATTAGATTTGAAGTCCATATTATTTCGTATGGAGAAGTTGAAAATTAATAAATTCCATATTCTCTTCTTCAACTATCGGTTGCTTTAGCGAAAGATCTGGGCTGTCAATTGTGGCAGCTTTTCTTTTTGTGCTAACGGGGCAGGTTAGCTGAAGAAGGATTTACAATAAGGAATGGAGAATAACTCAATAATTAAAAGACCTTTAAAGGAGTTAAAGGATACATTATGGAATTGACTTGCAAATTAGGAAAAATAGAAATCCTACTACCCGATGCCTCAACTTCGTATTTCTTTATTGATGATGATTTAGCAGAACTGTTTAATTTGGAAACGAATAATGAAGCATTAAAACTTCTACGCAAAACCATTAGAGAAAAGGTTGAACCAAATATATACAAGCGTATTGGTTTTGATTACGAATCAAGTGCGGTTATTATTCGAACGACCAATGCTGAATTGATTCTAGAGATAGCCTTGGTTATAAATGAAATTGCTAAGGTGAGCTTAGCCGAACAAGAAATAGGCATTGCCAAAAATCAAATACTCTCACATAAAAGACCCAAGAAGCAAAAATGGAAAGTGGGAGATATATGCCAAATCCCTCTTAAGAATGGTACATATGCCTTTGGACAGATAGTTTGGAAAAGCTATACACACCCTGTTTGTGGCTTATTTGATATTAATAAAACCGAAATCCCTACTTTAGAAGAAATTATGAGTAATCCCTTTATTTCGATACTATCATTAACACCAGATTCATTAGATAGTCACCGTTGGAAGGTGATTGGTAATATGAATGTAAGCATTCAAAAGGAGGACGTCCCTAGAAAATTCAACGGTACCGATTGTATTGGTGCCATTAGTTTTTCAAGTGGTATCCTTGAAGATTTAGCAAACGCCTTTTACGGAGTTACACCTTGGAACGTATTTGCTGAAGAGGATTATTTTGACCAAATTCTGTTACCAACTATTAAACGGCCTTCGACTGCTAAGGTTTTATCGTTATCCGAAAGGAAGCTTTATCGAAAAGAAAGAAAATGGGAGTAAAAATTTTTAACAAGTAAGATTGTGAAGAAATGTACTTAAAGTAACGGGTGCAATAGTTGTAGATCAAGCTGTCATTGTGGCAGCTTTTCTTATTGCACTATAGGGGCAGTTTAGTTCAACAAGGATACATTTTAAGGGCCAGCCCGAATGGAATTAAATCCTTTCGGGCTTTTTAATGAAGCTATTTATTTAAGTTAATTCCATTAATGAAACATTCAATAAATTCTTGTATCATAACTCCAATGTTTCCTTTTTTCCGCTTTCTTATTGCCAAGGATTGATTTTCAATTCCTTTATTTTATATCTGCTTTGGGTCTTTTAATCCTTTGATACCTTTTATCATTCATAAACAAGCTCCAAAAGTAAACAAAGCCTGGAAACAAAATGGCGAATCCGACAATGTAGGTTATGAAAACTGCCCGAAAAGAATTCGGGTCTGTAAAAGCTGAATGAATGGTTATGTCTGGATAGACTATGTAGGGCAAATGGGCACGACCGTAAACATAGCTTGCTGTCATATATTGAAGTGTAACGGCAATAACAGAGAGACGCGGCATCCCTCTATATCCAGGTTTAAGGGAAGGTAGGATTAAACCAAGACCTCCAACAAGGAAAAGGAATAAGGATAAAAGCAAAACGGGCAAATTTTGCATCATTTTATCATAAATCCAACCGCTTTCATTTTTTAATGTAAGCATAATTAAAAAGGCTGTTATTAGAGACACAGGTCCCATAATTAGAGCATCCCGGCGATAGGTGTCATAGGCTTCTTTTTCATTCGAAGCCTTGGAGTAATCCGCCAATAACAGCGATGAGAGAAAGAGCGTACTGGAAATCGCAAATGCCATAAAGGCATATGCATTCATGCTTGAAAATAGTCTGACCAGATTTAGCTGTTGGCCGCCATTTGAAAAATCTACAAAATTCCCATGGGTGATGGGAAGCACACTAATAAGCAAGCCCGGAATGAAAATTCCACATAATCCGGAAATATAAGTGAGCGGCTTTTTATATTCTTCCGCAATATGGGAAAAAACCAAGAAAGCACTTCTGACTGTCAATAGAAGCAGAATGATGCTTCCGGGAATCAACAAAATGGTGCCAAGTGAATAGGCGGCTTTAGGAAATAGGCTGTAAATAGCGACCACTAAGGCAACGATAAAGGTATTGGTGACTTCCCATGTAGGGGAAAGATAGCGATTTGCTATATTCGTCGCTCTTGTTTTTGTTTTATTAATGTAGATCATCGACCAAAATCCGGCACCAAAGTCCATGGTAGCCATAATGGAATAAATAAAGACAAAACCCCATAATATCGATATCGCGAGGTAAACATCCATCTATTTTCCTCCTAAAGAATTGGAACCTGAAAGTGAAACATTTTTTTGCTCTGTACGATTGATATCTTCAAGGACCGTATTCTTTTTAAAATAATATAAAAGAACTAAGACAGCAGAGATGGCTAACACCATATAGATAACAACAAACAAAATAAATAGAATACCTAGATTTCCGGCCGTTGTTACGGAGTCAGCTGTAGAAAGTTTATGATAAATCGTCCAGGGCTGTCTTCCGGTACAAGCAAAAATCCAGCCAAACTCAATGCCCAAAATGGAAAGTGGACCACAGGCAACATAGACCCACAACAGCCAATTTGGAAAGCGTTCCTTTTTTAATACTTTGTTCCAAATAAATCCGATCACACCCATTAAAAGCAGTAACATACCAATACCCACCATGGCATTAAAGAGGGTATGGATGAATAAGGGCGGCCAGTATTTTTGCGGAAAATCATTCAGGCCTTTCACAACCGTATCAAATCGATTTCCAGCCAGAAAGCTAAGCCCCCATGGCACTTCAATTCCCCATTTTACCGATTCCGTTTTAGCATCCGTATAGCCGCCAATTGTTAGAGGTGCATATGATTGTGTCTTAAACAACCCTTCCGCTCCGGCTAATTTTTCCGGCTGATACTTATAGAGGGATTGTGCGGCTTCATGTCCGCTTAAAGCGGTGAATAGGGAGAATAGCCCGCCTACAATAAGGCCAACCATAAGCGCCTTTTGGTGGAACCGGTATACTCTCGTTCCGTATTCGCTTTTCAGCATCTTAAAGGCTGCTACCATCGCGACAATAAATCCTCCAACAATATAAGCAGAAACAGCAACATGTAATGCGTTAATGGCAAAGCTGGGATTAAAAAATGCTGCCCACGGATCAACGTTCACAATTTTGCCATTTCGAATGTCAAATCCGGCCGGGGTTCCCTCGAAGGCATGTACATTTGTGATCAATACAGCCGATGCCAAACCGCCCAATGCTACGAAAAAAAGACTTACATTTCTCATCCATGGTGCAATTCTGTCTGCTGCATAAACATATATAGACATAAACAAAGCCTCTAAAAAAAAGGCATAAATTTCAATTTGGAAAGGCAATGCCATAACGGTACCAATCACTTTCATAAAACCAGGCCACAATAAGGAGAGCTGCACCCCGGCAATGGTTCCGGTGGGAATACTAACCCCTAATATAATCGCAAATGCCTTTGTCCATCTTTTGGCCATAATGGAATAATCCTTATTGTTCGTTCTTTGATAAAGCAATTCGGCGGTCAAGATCATCATTGGCAAACCGACACCAATTGTGGCGAAAATGATATGAAATGCCATAGTGGTACCAAATAAAGACCGTGCAATAATTAAATGATCCAAGCAATTTCCTCCTATGAGTTGATGAAGAACTAATGGCGAGTTCAATTTATATTGTTTTATTAATAGAAAAAATATACATTGATTTCCATTAATCCCAAATATAAGAGAAGGGACCATCTCACTTAAGAAATCACTTTTTGCAGACGGACAAACATTTTGGAATAGTTAGGCAAACTCTAAAATAACAATGTTTGTTAAATTTTGTACTTAAACAAACGGGTGCTTTTGTTGAGGGTGATGATCGCTACAGCGGTCATTTTTTCTTGTTAAACTCCCATGAAAATAAAAACTGAAAAAGGGCATGAAAAAATAGACCCAGAAAAACCAGTTTTTAAAAAAAGGCTGAGCCTCTTGAAGGATCGTATATTAGATTGGCTGGTAGATCGACTTGTGCAACCTTTCTACTTAAACTGAAATCAGTTAAAGCTGGCGCAACAACCAGAAAAAGGATTAATCTCCCATGAGTGCTACCCCTAAAGGGTGCGACAGTCGGTGGTACACCGTGGTCGTTGGAGTCAGACTAACGGATGGGCTCAAAGGCACCATAGTTCAAAGACCTTCTTCGCTAGCATTAAAACAGTATAGGCGGTCTTAGCCATTTTCATTCTCTGTGGTGCAGCGCTGATTTTGCGCTGCATGGATGGCTAACGAGGCAGTTTAGATAAACAAGAACAACTGATAAAATTATAAAATAACAATACATTATGATAAAAAGGTGCTGCTATATTTGGAGCAAATTAGAATTTATAGAGTTTCTATACTGTTTATCGGAGTTTTAGTGACCGTTGGATTGCTATGGTGTATATTACTTGTTTTGGCTTTAATACAAGGGGGTTCCTTAACTTTATTTATTACATTAATTTTCCCATTTACTTTTATTGGATATGCTATTTACCTTTCGAGGAAAAGAAACGAGGGTAAGGGATTTTATTGGGATGATAAAGGAATTGTAATCGACTTAAAAGGCAATAGGGTTTATTGGGAAGAAATAGAAGATATTAAGTATTCAAATGTAAGAGGTATGAAATCAACAGTGATTTATCCTCACTATACAAATCACGAAAAAATTAGAATTCGCCAAGGGAAATCGCTTCCAACACCTGCACATTTAATTGATTGGATATTAATCGAAAAGGCAAAAGAATATCACAAAAATTTAATGAAAGTTTGGGAAGAAAAAAATAATACACAAAAATAAGGCTAACTTTTATTAGACTCCTTATTTAAGTAACGTGGCAGGTTAGTTCAATAACGTCGCATAAGACATGTAGTATACAAAAAAGAGACAGTGTTCCACACTGCCTCTTTTTATATGGTACTAAAGAAAAGGAAGAAATCTAATCTCATCTGTTGAAATGATTTTATGTTTTAATTCTGAATTCATATCTAAAACACCTATCACAATTTGATTATCTTTCGTCACTGTTATGTATCTGAAATAATAATCATCAGAAATCAACAAATCAGTGTCATTCGACGTTATTTCCATTTTGGCAAAGACATCTTCTGTGTACTTAAGTTGAAAAAAATCATCCAATCCTTTGGTTGAACTACCTACCCATGTATGCAGAAAATCTTTCAGTGTGATTTGTTCAATCACCGATAAATGTTTCTTGAATCGTAATTGATCAACTGTTACGGTTTTCATCGTTAATCACCCCTTAACGAGTATCTATTGTATACATTGAGGTCTGCCGCATCAATGCTATCGGCGTAACAATCTGTTTACATTTTAGTTACTATACTAACGGGGAAGGTTAATGGAAGGTGAGAAATTACACCATTATATCGTAATCGACTCAAAAAGCTAAAAAAATAAGACTAGGATTGTAAACTAGTCTCAAGTAATAAGTCATATATGTCTCTTTCCACAATTTCATCTAACAACATTTTTAAAAAAGAAGCATTTAATTTTTGTTCATAAGCTCTTAAATAAATATCAATTAACTCTTCATTAGACAATGTTTTAAATCGCATTGCTATCTCCTTGTTATTCAATCCAATTTTATTACATAAATTTTCCATCCTAACCTTATAAAAAAGATTTCGAACAACATTTGCTTTATTATAGGGTAATTCTAGAAGTTTTTTAAATTTCTTTGTTAAATTAAAGAGAAGGCTACCCCTTTTTATTATTCCAAAAGCAACAATGTGAAATATTGTACTTAAACTAATAGATGCTTTTGTTTAACAAAAGGGGTGCTGCGGCAGCTATTTTTCTTGTTTTAATAACGGGGCAGGTTAGTTTAAGAAGAAGGAGTAAAGAATTTAAAATGAAAAAATTTGGAATAATATTTTGTAATGACAATTATGAAGGTGAGAACAATACCTCATTAAGGAGAATATTAGTATGAAGTCATTACAGGACCCTAAAAAGTTAGAAAAAGTAGCCAGTTTTTACGAAATGAATACCAAAGCGAATCAAGACTATATAGAGTTTTGGAAGGAGCACACATTGTTCCATTGGGACTTTTGGGTAGGCTTAATATTCATAATAGCTCCGGTCATTTTTTGGATTAAATTTAGAAAAAAAGAAAGTTCGAATAGGCTCTTATTTGTTGGATTTTTTGTATTAATTATTACTTCATACTTTGATTTTATAGGAGTTCAATTTGGAAAGTGGTATTACACCGGAAAAGTATTACCAACTATCCCTTCATATTTCCCTTGGGATTTCACTATTTTCCCTATTTTTATTATGACCTTAATTCAGTTTAAACCATCAATATCACCTATCATTAAGGGCTTGTTCTTCGCAAGTTTTAGTGCCTTTGTCGGTGAACCTTTATTTCTTTGGTTAGGTTTTTATGTTATGAATGATTGGCATATTTATTATTCCTTTCCTATTTACTTTGTTATTTACTTATTAGCTCATAAAATGAGTACCGTAAATAATTTTGAACCGATAAAATAAAAAACAACTTCTTCAACTAACAGGTGCAATAGTTAAAGATGAAGATCGCTGCAGCGGTCTTTTTCTTGTTAAACTATCGGGGCAGGTTAGTTGAAGATAGATACCTATGTTCAACAATGGGGTCATTTAATTGAATAAGACTGCACCAAAAGTCGTTTTCCAACCGTACGGAAAGCGACTTTTTTTGATTGATTTTTCCCTTTTTATCGAGCTTTACTTTAAGTTCATTGGAATAATTTTGAAAATGTTATTTACTATTCAGTTGAACTGTATTATGTTATTATTAAGTTGAACTATATAGCTGAACTGAATAGAGGGTAAGGATATGAAACATAAATTATTACCGTTGTCTGAAACCATGCATTATATTTTATTAGCTCTGCGTGAGCCACTCCATGGCTATGCCGTAATGCAAAAGATAGAAAAGATAAGTAACGGTACTGTTATTTTAGCAGCTGGTACATTATACGGTGCGATTGAAAACCTGAATAAGCATGGTTGGATTGAGCCTGTTGGAGAGTCAGGTCGGAGAAAAGTTTATATGATAACTGCAGAAGGAAGCGCAATTTTGAAAATGGAGCAAAACAGGTTATTGCACATTTTATCACTGTACGAAGGAAGTGAATCGAAATGAAGAAATTTAAGATATTTTTTGATATTGAAAAAGAGGAACAATGGCTGAATCAGCAATTACAAAAGGGCTATCGTTGTACAAATATTAGTGGACTAGGAATATACACTTTCGATAAAACCGACAAGAGATATGTAATGCGACTGGATTATCAAGATTATTTATCAAAGAAAAAGTTCAAAGATTACAAAGAAATATTTGAAGATTTCGGTTGGATTTATATAAATGGCCCCTGGCTTGGTGGAATTCGATATTGGCAAAAAGAAGATGACGATCAAAATGAAATCTTCTCGGATCGCCAATCAAAGAGTAATTATTATAAAAGATTGATGGGTTATTCATCTGGTTTAGGTATACTGTTATTGTCTATATCTTATATTCTTTACAAGGATTCAGGTTTATATTTAGCCGAAGGTCTTTGGAGTATGAAAGGTGCATTATTTTGGAAAGCATTTTTATTTGAAACTCCCTTTGCCCTATTGAGGTTGCTTCCCGCCCTAATGGTTGTTTTCTTTGGCAGCAGTTTCTATAAAGCTTATCGCAAGTATTCAATGTTAAACGAAAAATAATGCGAAGAGGTTAATAATGAACTTTTTTTAATTCAAAGAAGAAATTGAGGATAATGTATCTACCACAGTCGGGCGCTTTTCTTTAATAAGAAAGCGTCTTTTTGTATGGACAACACATTTAAGGGATTGAGCTTTTTAAGGTGTAAAAAAGATTGTGAAGTAATGTACTTAAAGTAAAGGGTGCGATACTTCAAGAAGAAGGTCGCCTTTTTTTCTCTTTCTACAAGAAATATTGTGAAACGTTGTACTTAAACAATCGGCGCAGGATAGTTAAACAAGGATTGAAACTTTGCTTCTGGGAGAAATATTTTAAATAGAGGGAGGGAGTTTTATATCAAGCCATATGTTTATGAGATTTATGGATATGAAAAACTCTCCCTTATATCTTTTTTAGAAGAATTTATGGAGCTGGGTGATACAGTTGAGACTTATGAACACTGGGAGGGTAAAAAAGTATTACCAGAATCGATAAATGTTCCAAATGAAGCAAGAACAATCAACCTTTTACAGCGTACATATAAAGATGAATTCGAAGAATATCTATTCGACGAAAAGAATTGGTTGAATGAACTTACAACTAGTACAGTAGTTTCAAATCGAAGCGTCACAACATTTGTAAAATATTAAATTCACATTATAACAATTCATTCATTCTTGAAAACACCAGCGGCTTAATTTCAGAAGACATAAATAATCAAATTGAAGAATACATACATGATGTCTATGTAGTGGATAAAGATTTTTCTTGGACATATATCCAAACTCATGAAGTAGATGAGGGACCCTATTTTTATAAACCAGTTTTGGTCCCGGTCTTCTTCAAGTAACGGGTGTAAGAGTTGAAGAGCAGAGCTGTCGTTGCGACAGCTTTTCTTATTGGGCTAATTAGCAGGTTAGTTGAAAAAGAAGCATCAAAATATTATATTTAACGTTGTCTAAATAAATTTAAAGCGTCTATATGGAAAATAGGGTGTATTAAATGAAAAAGTCTTCTCCCAAACTACCTTTAACATCCGAAGAAAAATTAATTTTAAGAAGATGTAAAGTAAAATTAAGTGAAATTGCCGATATGGATGTCTCTTCAATATCCAAGTGTCTAAAATCTTCTTTCGAACGTGCCAAATATCTGCGAGCTTTGGCTCAATTTCAATCCATACCTTCTATTGGTCCAAAGTTGGCTCAATGGGTAACTGAATTGGGATTTTATTCTCTTGAAGAGATAAAGAATGAAGATGGTGCTAATTTAACAGATAAATTGGAAGAACTATTCGGATATTGGGAAGACCCCTGTGTGGAAGATTCTTTACGTTGTATAGTTTATCATGCTAATTATCCTGATAGCGATAAGAGTTGGTGGTATTTTACAGATGAGAGGAAACAGTATCGAGAGCAATTTGGGTATCCTGCTACAAGACCCACAACTCCTTGGTGTGAAAAGAAACCAAAAGATGAATAGGATAAACTTAATTCCCCCTTATAAAGGGGATTTTTTATCTTCTTGTTCAACTAATGGGTACTTGAGTTGAATAAGTATCGGGCAGCATCAGCAGTTTTTTTGTGTTCTGAAAAATGTAACAACAAAAAATAATACACTTAAACGTTAAAAAAGTCCCGATAAAGGGACTTTTTCCTGCTCCATCCATCTTATTACTAATAGTACATCATAAATGATGCACCAACGATGATAAGAAGAATGAACAATACTACGATTAACGCAAAACTATTTCCCATTCCGTCCATTTAGTTCACCTCCAGCATTAATGATTCTTTCTGTATGATCGTGTATTGGTATATTAATAAAAACAAGATGCACCAACAATAATTAGAAGGATAAATAGTACAACGATTAAAACAAATGTACTGCCTCCACCGAAACCTCCGTAGCCATAACCTCCGTAGCCAAAGCCTCCAAAGCACATACTTATCACCACCTGTTAGAATGTCCGAAATAAACCTTTCACTATGTATCATATTTCATAAGACAAGATTTGCTTGGACAAATATCATATTGAGAAGGCAAAATATACGACATGCCTGTAAATGCAAAGAAACGTCTGCTTTATAGGCAAACGTTCTTAATATCCAGAAGGTAATATATATGTTTAGTTTTGGTGTAATCATAATATATGTACAAGATCATGAAATGAAATGGACAAGGGCTGATTTTTTATCGAATTAATTTTTGGTCTGTTCTAAAAAATTCCTCCAAATAAAACTTAACCGATTGGGTACTCAAGTTAAACGGATGCATAGTCTAGAGTGTAGCCGAAAAGCCATAGTATGGCTTAGCACATAGACCTGTCAAAGTCAGTCTCAATCACCAAAAGCCCTAGTAGGGCTTTTTTGTATATATTAATACTTTCCACTTAATAAAAACTACACTTAAGCATGGACAGGGAGACAACCTAGGTGAAGGATCTTAATTGCAGATAGTGCCCAACCACTTTTTGGTATTTTACATATTTTATAGGTATCAGCTGAAAGGCGGTTGTGTATATGGATGGTGTTGGTTTCGGAGGCGCTGGTGGTGGCTTTGCCTTACTCGTTGTTTTGTTTATCCTTCTTATTATTATAGGAGCTTCATTTGTTGGTGGTTTTGTTTAAGAAATAACCTATTCCTTTTTGAAAGGAGGAGTAATTATGGATGGTTACGGTGGTTTCGGAGGCTACGGTGGATTCGGTGGTTGTTGTTCCCCCGGATTTGGCTACGGAGGTGGCTTTTGCGGAGGCAATCCATTCGTTTTAATCGTAGTATTATTTATCCTGTTAATTATCGTTGGAGCAACCTGTTTTTACTAATTTAAATTCTTGAAAAAAGTCTTATATACAGGCTTTTTTCTTTTGCGTAAATTGTTAAATGCGAATATGGAATAACAGGGAAATTAAGCATGCCCTGCCCATAAAGTCATATTAGGCATATGTTATATAAACCGAAACCGCTGGTAGCACCTCAGATATGTTTTGTCTTCTTCTTACATAAAATAAAAAATTAAAGAGCCTTCTCGCAACAGTTATTAGAAAGGTCTCGAGATTTAAAAAAACATGTGCATTCTAGAAATTCATTTTATTTATTTACAAATCACAGAGTCTAAAGAAAGTGACTTGTGTTTCAAGGATTTAGCATCTTTCCTTCTATGACTTTATATCGTCCTTCACTATGGTAACTCACATAACACCGTGTATTTTCATGACTCAGATTTGTTGTGATCAGTTGAATATATGGTAAATCAACATTCGACATGAAAAAAGAGCAAGCCTGAAGGCGTTGCTCTATAAGCGATTCTTAGAAGAAGAATGGGAAAAACGGGGCACCAAACGGTCTAAAGAAAGGTCTGCCGAAAAATGGCCCAGGAAAAAATCCAAAGCCGTAGCCATCATTTGGTTGCTTTGAATTTAGTTCAGCTATTTCAAAACCGTCCTTTTTTACTTTAACAACCTTGCCGATAACCCAGTCACCCTGTTCATTTTTAAACTTAATCAATTGACCTTCGAAACGACGAGCATTTTCATAATTGAAGTAAATGCCAAAAACCTCTTTTTTAAGGGAATTGCTATAAATTATGTAAAGATGCCACATGTTGAGAAGGCAATTGACTATGTCTTGTCCATTTTTGGTAAAAATAAAAACTCACCTAGTTTGTGAAGAAACTCACTTAAACTATCGGGTGCTTTGTTTCACAAAAACTGGCTGTTTCGGCAGTCCTTTTCATTAACTTTTATTTAACTAAAGTGGTAGTCGTTAAATAGGGAATATCATTAGAATGGGGAACAGTTTGATGTGGATTTTAAAAAAAGTTTGATCAAAAGTCCTGTATTGATATATAGACTTTTTTTGTTCCAAAGATTGTTGAAGATCCCTTGGTGAAATAGAAATTGTAAAGGAATGTAATTAAAGTATAAATTCGCTCTTTACAACTTTCATTCTTGAGAGTAATATTTTCTTAATAGAAAACTCATATCATGCCTAATCCCATTTAGGGAACGGAGGACCCAATTTTTTGGGGGTTAATTCTACAAAATATGTAGAAGGGATGTTTAACTCTTTCGCCATCCTACCCGTCAGCTAACTTCGTAGGCCAAAGCGAAGGAGGTCAAAAGACCACCTTTTGAAGGGTTTCTTTTTTGTGTTTATTCACAATAAAGGATTTTTCATTTTAGAGGTCTTTTTTTGTTTGTATTTTTTAAAGGGGGCAAAATAAAGAGGGATTAGGATTTACATAAAAAGAATGTAACAAATTGAGTTATTGTATAGGGACTAACTTAAATTTTTCATTATAGCTCAAAAAAAAATTGTTACCTGCAAAGGGGAAAAAGAAGTGACTCATCCAGCCCATTTTATTGAATTGTTTTTTGGAATAATTTGCTTGGTAGGTATTTGGTATTCTATTTCGAATTTCAACAGTGTTAAACGTACATTAATTGGCAGACCCATGAGGACGGCAGAACTTCACGCCCAGCACAATAAATTAATATGGTATATCGCACTGCCGATTCTTTCAGCAGACCTTTATTCATCCGTTGCGTATGGGCCAGAAGCGGGAATGACAGAACTTGTTAAGTTTGGGAATGATGCAAAGTGGTATATCATCCCTATTACGATTTCTACTGTTATATTATTAGCCATCCTGATTCTTTCCTATATTATGGGAGTCTTAGCCTACCCAAATGGGGGCGGGGCATACGCTATTGCAAAGGATAACTATAAACAACGGTGGGTATCCTTAATTGCGTCAAGTGCATTACTTGTAGATTATATCTTAACGGTAGCTGTTTCAGTCTCTTCTGCACTAGCAAATGTTGTCTCCGCATACCCAATAATAGCTCCTTATGAAGTAGTCCTTGCTGTGCTTTGTGTCTTTCTTTTATTAATGGTGAATCTTCGGGGAGTTGCCGAATCTGCTAAAATTTTTGCATGGCCGACATTTGGATTCATGGCTTGTATGTTGATTATTGTCTATACTGGTTTTTTTGACGAGACAAGGCATGGTTTTGTTCAACAGAGCACACCTACTATAGGAAACGCTCCACAAGGAATGACCATTTTACTTATATTAAAAGCATTCAGTTCGGCTTGCTCTGCACTAACTGGAATCGAAACCATTTCAAATTCTGTGCCTATCTTTAGAGAACCTCGTCAAAAAAATGCGATTAAAACCTACATCGCATTAGGCACAATCACGGCCATAACCCTTTTGGGATATGCTTATCATTTATATGTAAAGGGGATTAGTCCAAATCCTAATAATACCATGCTATCTCAATTATCTGAGTCCTATTTCGGACATGGGCTTTTGTACCAAATAATCATATGGTTTACTTTTGTCGTACTCATTCTCGCAGCCAATTCAACGTTTACAGGTTTTTCCCAATTAGCTGCCATCGTAGCTGCTGATGGATTTCTGCCTCGTGGATTGACGAATAGAGGAGATCGATTAGGTTATTCTAATGGGATTATTGCACTGGCAGCTATCGCTAGTTTATTGATTATCGCCTTCAGGGCTCAAACAAATGCCTTAATACCGTTATATGCAATCGGGGTTTTCCTATCATTTACAGTTGCCCAATTCGGCCTTATCAAACTATGGATTCGAGAAAAGGGTTCCGGTTGGAAAATCAAATTAGCCATTAACATAGTAGGAGCTATTGTTACAACCGTTGTTGCTGTCATTTTTGCTGTTACCAAATTCACAAGTGGAGCGTGGGTTGTTTTAATTATAATACCACTCCTGATTTTCTTTTCACTGGCAATCCATCATCATTATCAAAACATTGCAAATGAACTCAAGATTGATCTTAAATCCTTTAAACCTAAAGGAAATAGAGTTATCACAATTGTTCTTGTCTCAGGAGTACATCGTGTAGTTCATAACACCCTATCTTTTGCTCTAGGTTTATGTAATGAAAACATACTAGCAGTATATGTAGGTTTTGATGATGACTCTATGAAAAAAATGGAGGCAAAATGGGAGGAATGGGGAAATCCGTGCAGGCTCGTAACTCTGAAAAGCAAATATAGGTCGGTGTTAGAGCCTTTTTCAAGATTAATTAAAATGATTGATGAAAAAGAAGAATTTAAATCACAAATCCAGATTGTTATACCACAATTTATTCCTAAAAAGTGGTGGCATAATTTACTGCACAATCAAACTGCTTTATTACTTCGTTTATGGTTATATAGACATAAGGATGTTGTGATTACAACGGTACCATATCATTTAAAGAAATAGGTTATAAAAAGGCATGATAAATTCTCATGCCTTTTATATATTTTATGGATCTAATTCAGGTTTTTGGCTGCAAGTCAGACGGTGAATTTTGGATTTTTCGTATTGGAGTTATGTGTTTTTTAAAAAAACATATAAAAAAATCTACATATTGCGTTTTCTATATAAAAAAATATATAATTAAATGGACTTTAAAAAATGAGGTAGTTAGATTTGGAAGAAAGTAAGAAAGTATTAGAGAGTTTTATCCCTGTAGCAAAATCTACTGCAAAAATGTTTGGACCAAACTGTGAAGTCGTTATTCATGATTTGACGAACCCTCGATGCTCCGTAATGTTTACAGTAAATAACCATGTTACAGGAAGAGAAATTGGTCAATCATTTGATCACTTAGTGAAGACTGTTTTACGTTCAGAAGACTTTAAAGATGATTATCTTGCAGGTTATACATTTGTAACAGAAGATAAGCGTACGATTCGTTCTTCGACTTCATTAATACGTGATTCCAAGCAAAATGTGATCGGTGCTTTCTGCATAAATTTTGATGTTGAAGCACTAAATCAAATGCAACAATTTATGAGTACCTTTCTTTCAACACAAGTTGAAGTTCAAAAGAATGAAACAAAATCGGATGACGAAATTGAAAATGTTGAAGGAATAGTGGATCAATTGATTCAACAAATCATTCAAAACAGTGTACATCCAGTCATGAAACGCCATGAAAAGATTGAATTAATTAGGTTTATGGACGAAAAAGGTATTTTTTTATTGAAAGGATCTGTTGAGAAAGTCGCATCTTTATTGGGCATTTCCAAAGTAACAGTTTATAGTTATTTGGATGAAATCAAAAATAAATCAAGTGAAGGGAGAATCAAATGAAAAGCATTTTTGAGGTAGGAAATTTAAAATCAAATGGACACTATGCATTAGCAGCCGTTCATCAGAACACTGTTTATGTATCAGGGCAATTTGCCATTAATCCAGAAACCCGTGAAAAGCAATTTGGCTCCATCGAAGAAGAAACATTACAAGCACTTAAAAATGTGGAAATGATTGTAGAAGCAGCTGGAAGTAAAAAAGAGCAGATTTTGCGTATGACATTATATATTCCTGATGTTAAGTTATGGGATAAAGTAGATACTGTTTATAAGGAATTTTTCGGTAAACATAAACCAGCACGTACTGTTGTACCCACTAGTGAATTACATTTTGGATTCAAAATTGAAATTGATGCCATTGCATATATTTAGTTATATTTTTTTTGTTTATTTTGTATAAAAAAGTCTAATTTATATAAAAAATTATCTGAAAGGAATGAAAAATGATGGAACAATTTATTTGTAACCGTTGTGGCAAAAAGCATGATATTACACCAAATAGATGGAAATGTGAATGTGGTGGAGTATTAAACATAGTAAAAGATTCTCCCAAAATTGATGTTGCAGCATGGAATAACTATCCCAATACATTATGGCGTTATTTTGAAACCATGCCATTTGCAAAGGATTCTAAGACATGGGAATCGGTGACAATGGGTGAAGGTCAATCACCTTTAATCGTTCTAGATCCTATGGAGCCAAATACGTATGTAAAAATTGATTATATGATGCCTACATTATCTTTTAAAGATCGAGGAGCCGTTGTTTTAATGACGAAGGCAAAAGAATTAGGGGTATCAAAGGTGATTGCTGATAGTAGTGGTAATGCGGGAACGGCGATTGCAGCTTATGCAGCACGTTGTAATATTGCCTGTGATATTTATCTAAGCGATGAAACTTCACCGAAAAAGATTGCTCAAATAAAAGCACATGGAGCAACGATTAAAGAAATTCATGGTACACGAGAGGAAATTGCAGCTGCGGCACAAAAAGCAGTAGACGCAGAAAAAGTTTTTTACGCAAGTCATGTGTATAATCCTTATTTTTATGAAGGAACTAAGACTTACGCTTATGAAATTTACGAGCAATTAAAGGGAGCACCAGATGCATTAATCATTCCAGTTGGTAATGGTACACTTGTACTTGGTGCATACTATGGTTTTAAAGAGTTATTTGAAAGCAAATTAATAGAAAAAATACCGAAGATTGTTGCAATCCAAGCAGCAAACTGTGCACCTCTTATGAGAGCCTATGAAAATGGGCTGGAAATAGCAGAACCTGTAACCAATAAAGGTACTTTAGCAGAAGGTATTGCCATTGCAGCCCCGGCACGTTCAAGACAAATTTTAGAGGCTGTACGTGAAACAAATGGTTTATTTATTGACATTAAAGAAGATGAAATTCTGAGTGCACGAGCAATGCTTGCTGATAAAGGTTTCTATGTTGAAGTCACAACAGCTGCAAACTATGCAGGTTATTTAAAATATAAGAAGGCACCGGATGAAAAAATTATAATCCCCCTTTGTGGTGCAGGAATTAAATCAAAATAACTGTGGAATAAGGGATGTTCGTGCCCTTTTTATTACAGTAACCTGTTTATTGTTAGCGAAAAATATTTATGATTCTTTTAGATTATAGAAAACAAAGGAGAGGACTATGGAAACTACGATAAGAAAAGTAGATCAGGAACAAGTATGGGGTTTAAGACATGAAGTCATGTGGTCCGATAAACCCTTTGAATATATAAAATTAGAAGATGATGATTTAGGTATTCATTTTGGTCTTTTTAAAGAAAGCACACTGGTTTCTGTCATATCACTATTTATAGACAATGAAGAAGCCCAGTTTAGAAAATTTGCAACTCTTCAACAAGAGCAAGGAAAAGGATTCGGAAGTGAATTGTTAGAATCTGTATTGAAGGAAGCAAAGATTCACGGCGTGAAAAGAATTTGGGTAATGCCAGAAAGAATAAGGTGGATTTTTATAAAAAGTTTGGTTTACAAGAGACCAACTCTAGTTTTATAAAAGAGGGGAAATCCTACGTTATAATGGAGAAAAATTTGTAGTTAAAATGATTACGAAGTAACGGGGCAGATTACTGAAGCTACACGATAAGTAGCCTTTTTTTGCTAAATAGGGATTAGTCGGGAATAATTGGTACCGAATATTTCGTATTCTTGAAAACACTTTCAATTAATGTTATTGTAAAGAGGAATTATTTTTGTTCGGTGTAAACGATAGTATAAGTTTTAACTTTTCGTCTCGATGATCACTGAGAGCAAGGATAGTAATACATTGTGTGCTGAAAGTGCACTAGGAGGCAACAAAAATGGAAAACGGTAAAGTAAAATGGTTTAATAGCGAAAAAGGCTTCGGATTCATCGAACGTGAAGGTGGAGAAGACGTATTCGTTCATTTCTCAGCTATTCAAGGTGAAGGGTTCAAAACTTTAGAAGAAGGTCAAGCAGTTACTTTCGATGTTGAGCAAGGACAACGTGGCGCACAAGCTGCTAACGTACGTAAAGCTTAATTTAGAAACATTTAACAGGCTCTATTTTTAGAGTCTGTTTTTTTATTTTTTGTTAAGAACAAACAAAAAACCCCACTCACGGATGAGTAGGGAATTCCAAAACAGTAAATCAAATGGTAAGAAAAGTGTAGCACACAAATAGGGAATCTCCTAATTTTTTTTCTTCAGGTAGAGTGTAGACTGTAATATATGAACTAAGTTTAACAAATGGGGGCTATTTTTTAAGAAAAACGCTCTGTTAATCGATTATGATGATATTTGATTTTGTTCTTTAATTGGTATATAAATTTGGACAAAAGCGAGTGGTTTCGAATGGCATTAACGGACATTATTAAGGAGGTTCAAAAACTCATCACCACAGATCAACTTCGTTTAAAAGAGTTTTTTATAACCTCTCTTTCCGCATCTGCTGCAAGCGAACCGATTTTTAAAAAGATATCCGAGCAGAAACACAAAGATGGATGCACTTGTACTCATTGCCATTCGAAAAATGTGGTCCGATTCGGAAAATAGATGTGGAAATCTCCATGTTTTCGGTTACTTCGCTTTCCTTCTCCAATAAGGGGCATTAAGTCGGTTCTTGGTCATTTCTAAGTTTCGCTTTGGGCTGTTTGAACACTTCGTCCTGCCACAGTTGATACAGATAGATGATAAACGCAAAACCGACCATCATTGCAACAATAGCTATTGTAGACAAAGTCGATTTACTCGAAACAAGCCCCATCCGTTGCCATACCGGGTAAACGATGTACATAAATAACCCGTCCAAAAGTATATTGACAGTCAAATACACCCAAAATTTCCCAAAAGTAAAGCGGAATACCCAGATAACTATTACTAAATATGCTCCATACACCCAAGGAACCGGGACGATTTTATCCCACCCGAACAGACTGGAACCTGTCTCATTCCACCATCCGTAATGGTAAGCCGCTTGATATGCCAAGGTATGAATAACGGTCATAAATAGAGCGACTGGCATGTATCTGCGTACAGTATCCATTTTGAAAAAGAACAATGACGCCCAAGGCAATATCAAGAGTGACCAGAGAATAATCTGTTTCATTCCATTAATACCCCACATTAGTTTTACGTGTAGTGTTACTCTCGGTTCATATATTTATTCGATTTATCAGATAAAAGTAACTGAAACACCAACTTGGATGGATTTCAATACCTTTGTGAAAAATTCAAAAAACTAATGATAAGTTAAGTAACTGGTGCGACTCTTCAAGATGAAGGATGCCTTTTATTGTACCCAAAGAAAGATTATGAAATATTACACTTAAACTATCGGGTGCTTGTGTTAAAGAAGGGATTGCTGTATAAGCAATATGTAAAAGATAGGATTAAACCGACAAAATGGTGCACATAATGTCGGACGGATACATTCAACTCCTGTTATTCTATTGATGAAAGGGGGTCATTTAATGGATTTGCTTAAGAGCATGAATGATGCAATGAGGTATATTGAGGATAACCTCACTAACGAAATAGACTTTAAAGTGGTGGCAAGAATCGCTCATTGTTCCGAATATCATTTTAAAAGAATGTTTTCTTTTCTTGCAGGTATAACATTATCAGAGTACCTTCGCCGTAGGCGACTGAGCTTGGCGGCATTTGAGCTTTCCAATAGTAATTTAAAGATAATTGATATTGGGGTTAAATATGGATATAATTCTCCAGACTCTTTTACTAGAGCTTTTCAAAATTTACATGGTGTAACACCATCAGAAGCAAGAAACAACGGACAGCAATTAAAAGCCTTTCCACCAATGACCTTCCAATTATCAATTAGAGGAGGAAATGAAATGAATTATCGAATCGAACAAAAAAAGGCATTTAACATAGTTGGTATTATGAAAAGAGTTCCAATTATTTTTGAAGGGGAAAACCAGGAAATTACAGCAATGTGGAAATCTTTGACTATGGAAAAAATAGATCAATTAAAAAAACTCTCTAATGTTGAACCTAAAGGGATGATTCAAGCATCTACAAACTTTTCTGATGGACGTATGGAAGAAAAAGGAGAGCTTGATCAGTATATAGGAGTGGCAACAACACAAAAATGCCCTGAAAACTTTTCAAAACTTGAAGTTCCTGCTTTAACCTGGGCGATATTTGAATCAACGGGACCTTTTCCTAGTACCTTACAGGAAACTTGGGGAAGGATTTTTTCTGAGTGGTTTCCATCTTCCAATTATCAAGTAACAGAAGGACCCGAAATCTTGTCGATTAAAACCAAAGATTTAACTTCACCATCTGTGAAAAGCGAAATTTTGATTCCAGTTTTAAAAAAATAATATAAATTTTAGCTCAATGAGCTGTTTTGGACAGCTCTTTTTTTATTCTTAAGAAATGGAATAATTGTGAATATATATACTTAAACTATCGGGTGCTATTGTTGAATAAATATTTTTGAAGACGTTTCCGCTTGGAAATCGTTTTTTTAAAATTTAATGATGTCATTGTTCAAAAAGTAAGGCCCTCGAATTCAACAGAAATCCGAGGGCTTTTTACAACAACGTATTAACGATTACGTTACATTCGCTTACTCAATTTTTTAAATGAATAAATCGTGGTAAGAATCCTAAACAGCAGCGATAGCTAAGCAAGAATCGTTGAAATAGATAACCTCTGAAAGGATTTTGTTACCCTGAATTTTCTCGAAAGTTTCTCTTGCTTCTCTTTCTGTGTCAAACTCAAACATTCTAGTATGTTCTTTTGAATGGACAGTAATTACCCACATTAAAAAAATCCCCCAATTAAAAGATAAATTAATACTCCCGTGTTTTGTGAATGGATAAGTGACTTAAGAAGCAATTGAAGTGAATAGGAGTATGGTTAATTCTAACAAGGACGATTATAACATCCTCATATCCTTATACCGATTCTAATTGTTACAAATTATTGACATTTTTGTATTTCGAGGTTCATTTTTTACTTAGATTCCCCCTACTGGAGCAGACGATTGTTATTCCATGTTCGAGGGGTCAGTCCCCAGGTGGAGTAAAGCGTTACCTCACCTGGGGACTGACCCCAAATTACGACTCATCGGATAGGTTGAGCTTAGAAACAGATTTATTTACGTCGCAGTCAACAATAATCAGCGTCGAACACAAATATTGTGAAAATGATTGATTGTGAAAAAATACACGTATACTAACGGCTGCGAAACTTCAAGAAGAAGGTCGCTTTTTCTTTTTTACAAGAATGATTGTGAAATGTTGTACTTAAACTATCGGGGCAGTTTAGTTCAAAAGACATAAATGAAAATAGTATTCCATAAAGGTGTTATCAATGTGGCAAAAAATCCATATTTAAGTAAAATATTTTCTATACTTCAGGCTCACGTTTGTAGTCAGTTTTTCCACAAGTCCATTATTCTTACAATCGATTCCAAAATGAATAGAAAACAATACTAAAAGTTTTCATTTACAAAAACTTAACCATTCATTAACTTTATTTCTATTTCTTTTTAACCATATTTCAAACTACAATGGAATCGAATACAAATTGAGGTGAAAAATAATGGATGAAGAAAAAGCGTATTTAGGAATTGTCATTATCATGTCCTATTTAAGGGATTATATTTTCAGCTTCACTTTTATCAATGTATTGGTTCTTCTTTTTAACTCTCCTTATAATATGCTTGAAAATGTTATTATTTGTGCTGTGCTATCTGTTATCCCCACATACAGAGAATTTAAAGAAAAACGGAATGATTCATGACGTCCTGATGAAGCTTTTTTAAAAGCTCCGTTTCCCTGCCCAAGCTCCTTGCATCTTACTAAGGAATACAATTTGCCCAATATGATATGCGTCGTGCAATGCTAAACTCTTCAGTTCAAGCACTAATGAATTATCTTCTCCTGGGATCTGTCTATACAAATCTTCATGTTCTGATTTTGCTAGTATTTTTCCAAGTTCACGATGAACATAAAAGTATTCTTGTTTTGTTTCCTTCCAATTTTCTAACGTCTCAGTTGGTAATTGAAATGTAGATTCATTATTTTCTGCCTGTGGTTCATTCGTTGTTTCATCAAGAAATCGCAACAGAAATCTCAACAGAAATCGCTTTTCATAGAAAAGTAGATGACAAACTAATTCCCAAATGGAATGTGCCCCCACAACTGGTTTCCAAATTGCCTGTTCAAAAGTAATATCCTCTAGCACTTTTTCAAGTGGTGGAAACCAGTCTTCTTCATCCAAGCAGCTTGCCCATTGTTGTAACAAAAGTGTTTTTACATCCATTTTCTATTTCCTCCAATTAATCCCTTTGTTCAAAATTCATTTGTGGCGTATTGTAGATTGCTATTAAACTGCCCTTTAACGGAACGACAAACATTCCGTTATTTGGAAAATTATAATAGCATTTTATCATATGTTGTTTTAACTGAGAAAGAACAACTGTCTTAAGATTGGGCTGCTGCAGCAGCCTTTTTCTTATTGTGCTAACAGGGCAGTTTAGTGGAACAAGGCATACATATGGAATTACAGAATATCTTTAAATAGTTAAAGATAAAGGGGGAGAACCATATGGGGTGTTATGTGAACGATTGCGTATTCTATCAAGAGTCTAAAAATGATAGCATATTAAGCAATAGACCCTGAAAGGAGATAGAACGGTGGATAAGAGCAGGCGTAAGGAATTAAAAGAGGAATTTAAGGAATTTAAGACCTATATGGGCATATATCAAATTAAAAACAAGGTTAATGGAAAAATTTATGTTGATAGCTGCCCTAACTTAAAAAACAAGTGGCTAACACTGAAAATGCAACTTGAAATGGGGAGATTCGCAAATGCTCAGTTGCAAAAAGATTGGAGTCAATTAGGGGGAGATGCATTCGTATACGAAGTACTAGAGAAGAAGGAAGTTGAAGAAAGTACAGACAGACGCTGGCAGCTTAAGCAAATGGTAAAGCAGTGGTTGGAGAAATTACAGCCATACGGTGAGAGAGGGTACAATAAGCCTGCAAATTAAAGCACTATTTTTAGTGCTTTATAATATATCATTTTTTGTGAATAATTTTGCTAAAAATAATGGATGCTTGAGCTTAAAAAGGATCGTAGTTGCGACTCATTTTCTTGTTCGACTAACGGGGCAGGTTAGTTGAACAAGAATTTACGAATTTAATGAATTTGTTTGGTTAATAATTGGTGTCACTTTAGAAGGTAATTTGCACTTATTTTAATGCTAGTTTGCACTATAAATATATACAAAAAGCCCAAATTCTCAACATTAAAATTGAGAATTTGGACTTTTATCATTACTACGGAATAGCGCCCTTTTATGGAAGAGCGTTATTGAAGCAATGCACCCGCATATCTTTTCTTTTCAAGTATCCGTTACAGAGCTAACATTCGCATGAATTATCGTAAAGTTATTTAAATACCACTATTCATCATCATTAAAACGATTAGATTCGTTTAGATTTAATCAAAACCATGATCCAATAATAGGATATCGAAAAGGACGATTATTAATTGCTTTAACAATTCCAATAATCGGAGCTATTATAGCAATGAGTCCAAAAATAATGAGGAATGGAATCCCAATTAATATCCAAGAAAAAAAAGCAGACACTGAGATTAAAATACCAATCACAATATGAAATACCAAAGCCTGTAAGGATAAGCTTTTAATTTCTCGATCTGAAATAATAAAATATGTGATAATGGGAACTAGTATAGGTGCAAACCAAGTACTAGCATGAATCAATATTTTGAATCCCTTATTTTCCATTTAAATTTACTCCTCTTTGTATCGTAATATTTAACAAATCTTTATTCATTAATCATTATAAAGTCTTGGTTAGAATATTACATCAGGCTATGAACTAAATCGTTATACGACTTTGGTCGTAGTCCAAATTAAGACTGGTGCTTATATGGAAGATCCTGCTGCCATCGATGCAGCATTTTTATTATGCTAACGGGGCAGGTTAGTGAAGAATATTAAAGAAGAATAAGCACCTATTTTACAAAGGATGCCTGCACTTAGTTATTTCGTTTGGCTTTAGCCTTCTGCTTTTGAAATCAATGGTCCGCCAAAATGGGGAACGAAAATTGCTAAACTTAATGGTCACTAAATCATAAGGCGGATTATGAGCACCGTTAAATGTCGTTACCTGAAGGGTGACATCAAAGTAGTAGCTGCCTTGTTCCAACTTCTTGATTTGGAGAATTTGTTCGCAATAATACTGCTTCGGTTTACCGAAATGTATCTTAATTTCTTTGTCAATTGAGGGAAATAACAAATTCAAGTTAGTTCATCACGCAACTCTACATCATTTTTAGTTATCGCTTCTGCTTTCACGGGTGAATAACAGAAAAGAGTGAAGCAAGCAAACAATATTAAAAGACTTTTTATCATAAAATCCTCCATTTAATGTTTCTTTTATGATGAACAATTTAAGGAATTCTTATTTCACTAACGGGTGGAAGAGGTAAAGAATGGGGATCGTTGCGGCGGTCTTTTTTCTTATTCGACTAACGGGGCAGTTTAGTTGCATAAGGAATAATATAAAATTTACTTTAATGTTAATATTAGTCTAAATAGATTTTTATATAAACAGGAGAATTAAAATGGAAATTCGTTTAGTTGAAGGTTCAGACTACTATGTAATTTCACCTCTAATCAATGAGTGGTGGGGTGGCAGGAATATGTCTGATATGTTACCAAAATTATTCTTTGACCATTTTACACAAACAAGTTTCATTGCAGAAAAGGATGGTAAACTTGTGGGTTTTCTAATAGGATTCCTTTCTCAAACTCATTCAAATGAGGCATATATTCATTTCGTTGGAGTTCATCCTGAATACAGAAAGCATAATATTGGAAAACATTTATACAATAAATTTTTTGATGCGGTAAAGCAAAATAATCGAAGTATTGTTCGTTGTGTAACGTCACCTGTCAATAAAGTTTCGATTGCTTATCATACCAAGATGGGTTTTGAAATTGAAGATGGAGATAGAATTGTTGATGGTCTATCAATAAATACGGACTATGACGGACCAAATCAAGACAGGGTTTTATTTGTAAAAAATTTGATTAAATTCTAGTTTCTTATTGAACTCCCATGAAAATAAAAACTGAAAAAGGGCATGAAAAAATAGACCCGTAAAATGTGGTCGGTAAATAAATGAAAAAGAACTATACAGTAATGTTTCTTATGTTTTTTGCCGCTTCGATTGCGGGTGGGTTAGCATATAAAGAATATCTTTGATTTTTCAATGATAGTGGAGTGGGTTTAGGAACAGTCTTCCTCTTTTGTGCTGCATTTTTCGTTGGAGAGAACCAAAGGACTCAAAAGGCACAGTAACTATAATGGCTGTGTCATTTTCTTTGTTAAGATGCTTTTCTAAAGTTATGAACAGTGATAATCTGTATGCTCAAAATTATGATTAAAAATAATAAAATCCCCTTTATATATAATGGACTATAGAAAGGATATCATAAAATGAAAAGAATAATCTTTGGTTTAGTGGGAGTAGGAATCATGTCAGCAGGATTAATCTTCGGTAGTGGAATTATAGAAAAACAAGCGGAAGGTAGTGAAAAACCAAATATAGACGCATTGTTAGCTGAAAATGGATTTACAGCAGAACCACTGTCGAATGATGAAATGAAAGAAATGGATTTATATCTTGAAAAACATCCAAAAGAATTTTCAATTGATAGAACTGTAATTGGAAAAGTGAAAAATCATGAAAATTCAAAGGTTATAGAAGTTGCCATATCACAAACATCTGGTATTCTTGGTGAAATTCAGGCCGGAAATCCAGAAGAAGCTGAAAAAGTTAGAAAAGAAAAGGGTTTGTCTTTCATTCCTATTTATTTAAATCATGATAAAGATAGATAAAATAAATTTTTAATTTAAAGGGGATTTTTATTTAAAAATAGCTTAATTTTTTTCATAACAAAACGATAGTACCTAAAACATATCAAAAAAGGTAGTTTGGTAAGTTCTACACTGATTGGTGGGTAATAACGGCAACTCCTTTTCCATTGACGGTTGGAGAGTGTACATTTTACACAGATGCAGAATAAGTAGCTCTTGAGTTGACAGAGTACGTGACTTTAATCCCGACAAAACGTGTGCCAGATGAGCTTTATCAACGAGTACGTGAACATTATGATGAAAGACAATATGTTGACCTTGTTCTAATTATCAATCAAATTAACAGTTTGAATAGAATTTCTATTGAAATGGGAATACAGCAACAGAAAAGTAATATTCTCAACAATCATCTAAAGTCCGTCTCAGATTGTAGACAAAAAGCATCCAAATAACCAACCTGGATGCTTTTACATTGGTTGCTTTTATGGAGCAAAAAATACCACTATTCTTGCTCTCATTGATCATCAAGACGAAAAGCTCTTACTAATACTATCTTTACACCGAACAAAAATAATTCTTCTTTAAAATAGATTTTTTGTAATTAATTGCTATGAACCTAATTCTTTAACCATAGCACTGTCTATACCATATATAGGTTGTAAAATAGCTATGGTACCAAATCTAATTATGATAAAGGATGATTAATTTGATGAAACCCAGAATCGGAATGGTAGGACTGGGTGGTATCGCTCAGAAAGCATATTTGCCTATTCTTTCAAAAGAAACAGATTGGACATTTGCGGGTGCATTTTCACCCAGTAGAGAGAAGAGAAAGGCAATCTGCAATCAGTATCGTATACAAGATTTTGATAGCTTACCAGTATTGGCTCAAGAGTGTGATGCCGTGTTTGTACACAGCTCTACTGAATCACATTATGAAGTGGTTTCGGAACTGCTTAACAAAGGGATAGATGTATATGTCGATAAACCATTGGCAGCATCTATTTCAGAAGCAGAAAAATTAGTCGAATTAAGTGAAAACTTGGGAAGAAAGCTTATGGTTGGATTTAATCGTCGCTTTGCTCCAATGTATGTGAAAGCAAAGGAAAAAGCGAATAAAATAGCTTGGGTATGTGTTGAAAAGCACAGAACGGACAGTGTGGGTCCTTTTTCTTATGAGTTCACAATGTTAGATGATTATCTTCACTTAGTTGATACAGTACGTTGGTTGGGTGATGGAGATCTTAGTGCGCTGTATGGAACTGTTCATACAAACGATGAAAATCAACTTTTATATGCGCAACATACGTATGAATCCTCTCAAAATATATCTTTCACCACAGCTATGCATAGAAAAGCAGGAACGAATTTAGAACAAATAGAATTGATAACAGACGGAGCAATTATCCGTGTAAAAAACATGAATACAACAGAAATCGAAGAAGAAAATGCAATAACTACAATAGTTCCATCTTCATGGGAAACAACTTTAAAACTACGTGGCTTTGAAGCTGCTGTACAGCATTTCATTTATTGTATTCAAAATGATGAGCAACCCCTTGTTGATGGATTAGAAGGGTTAAAGTCTCAACTACTAGTTGATCAATTACTAAAGCAAAAATAATTAAATACATAAGTAAATGGTGTATAAAGCTAATAGTTGTCAAAAGCGAAAAAGAATAAAATTTAATTGTGAAATCTCAGGAGGAAACTAGAGTTGCCTAGTATTACAAGAGTTATTGAAGTACATCAAGAATTAGAAAATGTATCTAATGCACCTATTTTGATTATAAATGGAATATTATGGATATTTTCGAGGGGGTGGTATTTATTGTACATTTGTTAAAAGATAGAAAATCATTTTCTCATCTTGGATTAACATTAAGAGGATTTTTCTTTGTAATAAAACTATTAATAATAAGTTATTTAACCATTTCAATTAAGAATTGTAATTTTATTGGTATAATATGTAAATTAGATATAAATCTTAACGTGTAAATATTTATAAGAGGAGAATGTCTATGGGAACTAACGAAGTAAAAAGTTTAAACTAAAATAAGCGGGAGGGGGTTAAAAAATATGAAACAATTGGGGACGCTATACTTTTTCTGTGGAAAAATGGGAGCTGGAAAATCAACTAAATCAAAACAATTGGCGATAGATAAACAAGCGGTACTGTTGTCAGAGGATGAATGGCTTTCATCTCTGTATCCCAATCAGATTGCAGCATTTGAGGACTATCTAAAATTTTCAGCGCAGCTCAAGCCGTTGGTCAAAAAGCATGTCCAAAACATATTAAGTGTCGGTACAGATGTAGTGATGGACTTTCCTGCTAACACTAAAAAACTGCGAAAGTGGTTTTTGGATATGGCGTCAGAGGTCAATGCAAACCATCAACTAATTTTCCTTAATCTAAATAACGAGCAATGCTTACGTCAAATTGCACAAAGGCGTAACGAACAACCCGAAAGAGCAGCTTTTGATACGGAAGCGGTGTTTATTCATGTTACTAAATTTTTTGAAGCACCAGAGGCATCCGAGGGTTTAAATATTTTAGAGTTTAGCGGAAAAGAATCTTTGTGAAGTTGTTACACTTAAACAAACGAGTGCTTGAGTTGAACAGTGGGGTTGCTGCGGCAATCCCATTTCTAATTCTATGTGTTAAAATAATAGTCAAAAATTGAAAGGGATGTAGTCGATGTCAAGAGGAGAACATTTACTTCAAGAACAATATGGAACAACAAAGAGAGCTTCCTCTTTTTATGAAAATCAAATGCTTAACTACCTTAACAATAAGATGACTGAGTTTATATCAAAACAAGGTATGATGTTCATATCAACGGCTGATTCGAATGGAAATTGTGACTCCTCTTTTAGGGCTGGCTCAAAAGGCTTTGTACGTGTTATTGATGATAAAACAATAATATTTCCCGAATATAAAGGGAATGGTGTTATGGCAAGTTTAGGTAACATCATTGAAAATCCCCATATAGGACTAATGTTTATAGATTTTTTTGAGAATAGCATAGGATTACATGTTAATGGTAAGGCTGCTATTATCGAAAACAGCGAATTAAGCTCATTTAATATTCCTGAAGAGATAATAAATGATATTAAAGAGAAAGAAGGAAACAAGCCTGAACGTTGGGTTATGGTAAAAGTTGATGAAGCATATATTCACTGTTCAAAACATATACCAAAACTACAACAAATGAACAAAAAATTATATAGGGGAACTGAAGATGAAGAACAAAAGAGTGGAGATTTCTTTAAGACAAAACAAAGTATGAAACAGTAAAGATTGTGAAGAAAAGCACTTAAACAAAAGGGTGCAAGACTTGACAAAAAGCAATGCATTTTTCAGCATTGCTTTTTGTGGTCCCTTTTTAAAAATACTTCTTATAAAGCTCTTGCCTTAAACTCCCACTTAACTGTGTTTATATCCTCGTAGTCTCACTTTTCTCATTGACCTTATAAACTCTGAATGACTTCAAGAGGGGCACCATTATTTAACATGTGAGTAGCATAGCTATGCCTCAGCTGGTGTAGATGGATCGTTTTATATAAGTCTGCCCTTTTTGAAATTCACTTGATGATATATCTCAGTTGGGCAATACTCATTCGATGTGGATACCGTTCGGTAACAAAAATGGCGGCATCGTCATCTTGGTGTTGTTCAAAGTATCTTTTGAGCCAAATTACACAGCGGATATTACAGTATTTCCCGAATAGGAGATACCACGAAAACGGCTGAAAATGATCGAATACGGGATTTTTATTGTCTTAGAGGTTTATTTATCTACCTTGGCGAAATATCTATTCCAGATTATTTTTATAATTTAGTTTTAATAGACTTTTAAAATCTAGCTCAGCAATTAATACACTTAATAATATGAGTAATGCACCTAAGTAGCCTTTAAATGTGAGCGTTTCACCCGTGAAAAAGAAAGCAAAACCTGCTGAAAAAACAGGTTCTAATGAAAAAATAAGACCCGTATGTGTAGGGCTAGTATATTGCTGTGCAATAACCTGAACAATGAAAGCTATTGCTGTACATAATATGCTTAAGGCTAAGATTGAAAACCATGATTCAACAGTGTCAGGAAGTTTTGGGGTTTCCATAAACATTGAGAAAATGAGACTAAATAGGCCGACAAAACCTAGTTGTACTACCCCAAGAGTAATTGAATTAACATGCTTAGTCATTGTCCCTGTAACAATGACATGAACCGCATAAAATAAAGCAGATAAGATACATAATATATCACCATTAGCTATCTTTAATTCGTTATTTAACGTTAATAATCCTATTCCTACTATGGTTAAAACAATCCCTAATACTATTTTTTTTTCAGGTCTTTGCTTTAAAAATATAGATGATAATACTGGAATAAAAATAACTGTGAGACCCAATAAGAAACCGGCATTAGAAACACTTGTATACTTTGTTCCAAAAGTCGCAAAAATATAAACTATAAATAAAATAGAAGCTAATATAAACGCATATTTTACAGTTTTAAAATCAATTTTGATTAAGTGCTTGTAAAATATTATACCTGATAAAAGAAAAGCAATAATAAATCGTAATGCGATTAAATTATATTCTTCTATGTATTTGAGACCAACCTTTGTAAGTAAGATGGATGCACCCCAAAAAAATGTAACCATTAGTAGCATTAAATCAGCTTTTAATTGTATTTTCATCTCTATTCCCTCGTTGTTTATAATTTGTAATTTCATAACCCTTTTACTACTACAAAATCGTCTTTACTTCTACAATATTTAATTTTTATATTTTTGGGTTCCATCATTTACTTTAATTGGTGTTCAGCCGTGGTACGTGGTGCGCGTTGTTTCCAGACAATCTGCGTTGAAACATGCAATAAATCTGGAGGATTACACAAATAATCTAACTTTCACCTGGTCGTGTATGCCATGCGTGTAGCGGTAGTATTTCCTTTTCCTTATCCTTTTGTAAACCGCTTAGTCTCTTGATAATTTCCTGTGTTTTCATTATAATTCGCATTATTAAATTAGTAAAAATCATGTTTCTAATGAAAATCATGAGATTTACTCATGAAGGAGAGGACTGATTTGAATATTTCACAATACGAGGCTTTTTTGAAAACAATTGAACTAGGGAGTTTGACAAAAGCTGCACAGACACTAGGTTACACCCAGTCTGGGATCACCCATATGTTAAATGCATTGGAAAGTGAATTCAGACTGAAGCTTCTGAACCGTGATCGTTCAGGTGCTACTGTTACTTCAGATGGTAAGCAACTATTACCATATATTCAGGCAGTATTGAATCGTCAACATAATCTGAATAACAAATTAGACGAGATACATAGATTAGAATCAGGTCTAATCAGAATTGGAACATTTACTAGTGTGTCAGCACAATGGCTTCCGGGCATGATAAAGAATTTTAGATTGGACTTTCCAAAAATTCAATTTGAATTATTACATGGTACGTATCAAGAAAATGGAAAGTGGCTTATGGATGGGAGACTCGATTGCGCTTTTGTTCGAGTGCCCGCTAATAAGCAGTTAAAGACGATATTCCTAAGAAGAGACCCTATAGTAGTTGTTTTGCCTGAAAATCATCCTCGTGCATATGATGCATTTTTTCCAATCTCAGGTTTATCAGAATATCCATACATAAAACTTTATGAAGGTGCGGATGATGAGATATCAGAGATATTTACAATTCATCAAATAACGCCAAATGTTCACTTTGTCGAAAAAGATGATTATGCAGTTATTGCTATGGTTGAAAAAGGGTTAGGAATTAGTATTTTGCCTGAGTTAGTATTAAAGAATACTTCTCGCAAGGTAGTATATAAAGAATTAGAAATTCCATCATATAGAGATTTAGGGGTTGCCGTCAAAGACACAACAATGCTTTCAACTTCTGCGCAAATATTTTTAACATATGTGCAAACATGGATTTCTAAAGAATATTCTTAAAAATTCAATTCGGTATTGTTAATATAAGTAGTAGAAATTCCTTGCTTTTCGCATTGCTCCTCCTGCAGTTATTAGAGATGAAGAATCGACAAACATATTATTACAATGGTATAAGGAAAATGGCATAAATGATATTGGCTACGAGGACGAAACACTAATGTTTGATGAGGATGATAATTATATTGGAAAAGGACCAAACGGATTTTATGACCTATTGCAGGTAGTTTCTGATGTATCAAAAAGATTACATGATAATAAAGTTATTATTAATACTTTTAACAAAGAAATACCTATCATTATTCACGATTTGGAATATTCTTGGTACACAGTAGAAGCAACGCAAAATGGAAACCCTAATGGAATAGCCAACATATTCTTGGAAGCATTAAACCAAGAGTTTCCAGAGTAAATACTTAAACTATAGGGTGCTTATGTTAAAGAGGGGGATGGCTACGGCGGTCCCTTTTCTTATTCGACTAACGGGGCAGAATACTTAAAGAACAAATTCGTATGAAATAAAAAAAGAGCAACGCTTTTGAAAGTTGCTCTAATTTTTTAATCTAATGCTTTTATTTTAAGACGCAATTAATTTTTTCTTAATTGCTTTTCTTTTTGTTATATACCGTTGTGCAAAATAAGAACCTAATACATAAATAACTGCTAGTGCTTGAAATGATAAAGTTTCTACCGTTGGAAAAATACAGAACCAAACTTGAGCCCAATTAGGTATATAAAGATTACTAATTGTGGTTGTACTCATCCAACCTGCTAATTGCATCTCTTGAATAGTTTCACCCACCATTACTGCTAAGACTACTACTAAAAGAGCACCGGTAAACACTAACATTTTTTTATGAGGTAAACGACGTTGAGCTAAAAATGTGAGAACGCCAACGATCATCGTTAATGCTAAACCAATTAAAGCTCCTTGAAGAACAATTTCCGATCCTGCTTTTAATCTCAAATTCTGTAGGAATAGAACCACTTCAAATCCTTCTCTATAAACAGATGTTAGACCTAGAATGAAAAGGGACCAAAACGTAGATGCTTGAACTATTTCCCCTTTATTTGAAGTGATTTTTTGTTTCTTTTGATTATGGAGTTTTATCCATCCAGTCCAATAAATTTGGTGGAAAAACCAGTTCATAATAATAAGTAAAACAACCACTGCTAAAATACCAGTAAAAGCTTGAATATTTAATTCAGATGCGTTCACTGCTGAGATGATAGCTACAACAATGAACCAAGTGGCTATGGTAGCTAAGAATGAAACACCAGCACCTATTGAGATAGGTTTCCATACAGAGTCTTCCTTTTTACGTACTAGTCCAGAAATTATAGCAGCTAACACTAATATAGCTTCTAACCCTTCTCGAAAAACAAGGATAGCAGTATTAATAATGGCTGCACCTGGTGTTATGTTTTTTGCTGTAGGATCCGGATTACCATGATAATTTACTCCTTGCCATATAATAACACCAATCAACACTGCTAACGCAACAGTTATAAGAAAGGTCTTGAGATTAAAGATTTTTCTTAACACTTTGATCAACTCCCAAATACAAACGATAATGATAATCTCTATCATTTAGAATGATTTAATTTTAGCCAAACTTATATTTATGAGTCAACGAAATGATCAAAATCTAATTAGATTTTAATCTATTTACATACTGGGGTATTTTTTCGACCAATACTACTTTAAGATTGGGACTAGATGGATGCATCTCTTAATTCTTATATAAAAAATGAAAAGATAAAGGTGAAATTTTATTATTGGTGTATATGTCATTTGAACAATGGAGGAGTATTTATAGTACTTTCGGTGTTATGGTGATGGGGCATAGATAAAAAAACACCTGATTAATATGATTGGTTTGGATTGGAGCAGGCATATGTTTAGTGGGTGTTTCGGTTATGTTATTAGCTCCCAGTCAATAAAAAACAGGTTACATTTTTTCTTCAAGTAATGGGTGCTTATGTTGAAGAATAGGGGCTGCTTTGGCAGCCCTTTTCTTGTTCGATAAACATACAGATATAGTGTTTTACACTGAGTTGTTATTGTAAAGAATTTTGCTCCCATTGCAATTTAATTTATTTGGATTGCGGAAACGACCAAATGATTATGGTCCACCTCTATATGATACTGTTTTCCATTTGTCCCTTTTACTAAATAAATCAGATCTGCACCAATTAAAGATCCAGTTTTCGAATAAAGGGAATACGAAATCATTTTTGTACCTTTATCTTTCATGGCTTGCCTTAGACTTTCATCAAGAGTTGACCGGTTTATGTAGTTTGAAAAACCAATAAAAATAATGACGGCAACTACTACTGCAACAAGAAAGTACCAACCTTTTTTATTAGCTTTAGACATGGGTTCCCTCCTAAACTATTTTAATAATAACTTAGATAACTGTATTTATTATGATTATTCAGAATGTTGATTAATACATGAATAGAATTCAATTAAATTTTAATAAGAAAGGTTGAGAATTTTTAGGTAGTAAGCTTATTCAATAATGAAATTTGGGTGCATGACAAAATGGGGCTAATACAAAGGTATTTATAAATAGAAGAAACCTGTCAAAACAATCTTTTTTAAATAAAGCAAAGGCTTTTTCAAATCAAGGACTTATTTCATATTCAACAAACAGGCCAAATTGCGGAGGGCACAGTACGAGTAAGAATATTGTTCCTAGATTGTTTTGTGAAGTATTTCACTTAACTATCGGGGCAGGTTAGTTTAAGTGAAGACTTTCACAAAGTTATAGTAATAATTTTGAGGAAGGGAACAATTTGGATGACCTTCAGGAGGGCTGGCTACACAATCGAGGATAACCATTAGCGGGTTTTAAGGAGTGTTTCGAGGATTTTAAGGGAAATGTTTCTATGGGAAGTTGGTAAATAACTTGGTACAAACGAAGCTTTATCATTAGCAAGGTTATTTAATATATAGTTTCTATTAGTGTATAGATTATTTCTATAATTCATCACGTAGCATAAAAATTATAATGTAGTAAAGTATTCAAAAAATTATATGTTAAATTTTATTAATAAAGTGGTGAAGAAAATGCAAAAAGTAGTTGGGATTATTGGTGTAATGAGACCATTAGCAACTGTAGATTTAATGAATAAAATTATTTTTAATACACCAGCAAAGAAGGACCAGGTCATATTCATATTATCGTGAACAATTATTCACAAATACCTGACCGAACAACAGCTATTTTGGGAAAAGGTACAGATCCTGCCCCATATATAATACAATCAGCAGAAAGACTAGAAAATGCTGGTGCGGATTTTCTTGTAATTGCTTGCAATACTGCTCACTTTTACTTTAAATCAATAGAAAATTCCGTTAGTATCCCAATTTTACACATGCCGTTAGAAACAGCTCGCTTTTTACATAAAAAAAATGTTAGAAGAGTAGGTTTGTTAGCTACTGATGGAACAATAAATACAAAACTGTATCAAGATAGTTTTCAAGCCTAAGATATTAATGTCATTGAACCTCATACACAAATGCAGAAAGAAGTGATGGAAGGAATATATGCTATTAAAGGGAATGATTTAGAGAAAGGGAGTTTATACCTTTCAACAGTAGGTAATAAAAGCTTTTTCATCGAAAAGTAAACAAAATTTCTTTAACTGAAAAGGGAGAATATTTCTTTCCACATGCACAAAAAATTCTTCAATCTTATCAGGAAGCAAAGTACGGAATACAACAAGTAACTGTACCTTATGAGCTAGTCCTTGGGAGTGCTTTGTCAATTTCTAACAACGTTCTCCCTGATATTTTGCCGGCCTTTAAATCAAAGTTTAATGACGTTAGAATAAAAATTATAACGGGACATTCTAAAGACATTTTACACAAGGTCATTAACAAAGAGGTCGACTTTGGTATTATTCGAACAGTAACTCACCCTCAGGTTGAATCAATCGTCTTTACAATGATCCTATTAGTCTTTTTGTCCCTTCAAATCATTCTTTTTTAAAAGAAGAAACAGTAACAGTAGAAGATGTAAGTAAACAGCCTCTAATCTTTTTTGATTATGGATCTATCGATTGGCTTATAATTCATCGCCTCTTTCTAAGTAATGGTGTAAATCCGAATATATATGTAGAAGTTGATCATATGGAAACGGCTAAAAATTTAGTATTGCAAGGTCTAGGCATTAGCTTTTTACCTGAGCATTGTGTAAAAAAAGAACTAGAAAATGAAGAGTTATTTCGAGTAGTAATGACTCCTCCAGTAAAAACGAATATTAGTATTGACTTCATTTATTTAAAAGGTAAACCTAAATCTGTTTTTATGGATTTTTTAAAAAATAAAATGTTTGAAAAACAAAAAACCGAATGATGTGTCAATCGTTTTTTTGTTTTTTTTGTTTTAAATATAAATTTATCCAATGTAGAGAAATCTGGTTTTCTAATAATATTCCAGTAGGAATTCAGGAGTACTGTTCTTTGTAATGTTATCTTTGCTCCAGGACCTTTTTATCTCCCTTATTCAAATGTTCCCTTCACTAATAGAACTTTGTTTTCTACCATAAGTTTTCCTTTTGCAATGACACTGTGAATGTCAAGCGTTTCTTTTTCCAGCAATACGAGATCAGCATCCTTTCCAGTTTGAATGCTGCCCTTGCTTGGAAGCTTTAACGCTTGTGCGGGATTTGTGGTGATAACCTCCAATGCTGTTTCCAGCGGGATGCCTTCCTCTAAAACCGCATCACGTACTTCGTGATATAACGACGATACTTTCCCGACTTGAAGGCCTACATACGCCCCATCACTGTCAAAGAAGGGAAGACTGGCCTGCCCGTCTGACGAGAAGGTGATGTGCCCAACTGGAATCCCTTCTTCAAGCATCCTACGCAATGCCTTGCTGCTCTTCACTTCGCCCTCCTCTAAAAACTGAGGAATGGTACTTGTAGTAAAGTCAACATATCCCCCTCGCTTTGCGTAATCCATTCCCGCCTTGAATAATTCTTCATTTCGGTTGATATGTGTCGGATGGAGCTGCCGAATCGGAATATTGGTTTTATCTGCAATTTCATGCAGCAATGAAAGCTTTTCATCTCCGTCCCCTACATGCACTTCCAATATGCCAGCTTTTCCTGACAGAATACCGCCATTGCGTGCCGCAACAGCGACTTTAGCCAGTTCCTCAAATGTGGGTTCTGATGATCTATGGTCAGAAATTGCAATCTCTCCAACACCGATAATTTTGTCGATTAAAATAATATCGTCTTCGATTTTTTCCGTCAGTGTTTTTACTGGTACTTGATAGGAGCCTGTATGAATAAAGCAGGTAACACCCTCTTCTTCAAGCGCCCGTGCCTTGGCAAGCAAACTCTCCATTTTTCGCGTTGTTCCGTCCGTA
The DNA here is from genome assembly GCF_030938565.1 of Bacillus salipaludis. Classification (GTDB taxonomy): domain Bacteria; phylum Bacillota; class Bacilli; order Bacillales; family Cytobacillaceae; genus Neobacillus; species Neobacillus salipaludis_A. The sequence goes on from NZ_JAVGVR010000001.1 coordinate 3,282,372, forward strand.
CCAAGTAAGCCAACTAGTGTTGTAATACCTGCAGTTGTAATATCAGTGAGCATAAGCTCGGGAGTGCGGGTTTTGAATCCGCCTTCGCCGCCTCCACCAATAATATGAACATGTGAATCGATAAATCCCGGAACAACCAAGTGGTTTGCCGCATCAATGATTTGAATAGGAGCAAAGTTGTCAGGAATCGCAATTCTGTCATCGATAAATGCGATTTTATCGTCTGCAATCAATAGGTCTTTCCGTCCTAGGTAATGGGGTGCGTATACTTCTCCATTTTTGATTAAAGTAAGCATTTCTTTTCTCCTCCTGTTCATGTATTCTTGTCCCCTATTAGAATGGGCCATATCCGATAAAGTAAGCTGTGATGACAGCTATTAATCCGATGAGATATTGAATAAGTACCAGCGGCAGAATCCACCTTGCCCACTTTGTCCAAGAGATACCGGCAATGGCCAAACTTGCCATTAAGGTAGTGGCAGTAGGAAAAATCATATTTCCGATTCCGTCTGCAAAAGAAAAAGACAACACTGCCGTTTGGCGTGTAATATGCAATAGGTCCGCGAGCGGCGCCATAATCGGCATTGTCAGCATTGCATGACCGCTGCCAGACGCTAGAACAAAATGGATAAGCGTCTGGAAGCTATACATACCGGCTACACTTAAATAGCCAGGAAAATGCTTGATGGACTCAGATACTAGATGCAGGAGAGGGTCGATGATATGTCCTTCATTTAATACAACAAGAATTGCACGTGAAACGCCGATGATCAAGGCTCCACCGATTAAGGAAGCAGAACCTTTGGTAAAGGAGTTCACAATATGATCTGCTGACATGTTTCCGATGATTCCAACTACGATGGTCAATATAATGAATAATGCTGCAATTTCTGTAATGTACCATTGGAACTTGATCACACCGAAAGCCAAAACGATATAGTTAAGTAAAAAAGCCCCTAAGATACACTTATGCCTCGCTGTTAACTTCTCATTGGATTGCAGTAGATGGCTCGCTTCTTCCTTTGTATATTTTCCGTAGACGCCTATAGAAGGGTTTTTCTTTACCTTCATTGCGTAACGATAGATAAAAAGAACCGAAACAAGGTAAACAATAACAAATAAAATGAGGCGGTATCCTATGCCTGAAAACATCGGCAATTCTGCGATGCCTTGCGCGATCCCTACTGTGAAGGGATTCATGATGGCAGTCGTAAACCCTGACAATGCCCCGATTATGACAATGGCAGTTCCGGTAATTGCATCAAATCCCAAAGCCAGCGCTAGCGGAATGACAAGAGGAACATAAGCCAGTGTTTCTTCCGCCATCCCCATTAAGGAGCCTCCCGCAGCGAAAACCAGCATCACGACAGGGATTAATAATTTTTCACGCTTTGCTAACTTCCGAGCCAAAGTTGCAATAAGTACGTCAACCGTACCTGTTGCTCTTAATACACCGAAGAATCCTCCGATAATTAACAAGAAAAAGATAATATTGCCCGCCTCTACCATTCCTGTAGGAACAGCTTTTATCATATCGAACAAACCTACTGGTGCCGATTTTAACCACTTAAAAGAGTGGGGGTCTACCGTTGTCCGTCCATTCGCTTCAATCCGGACATATTCCCCTGCAGGCAAAACATAGGTTAATAGAGTTGCAATAGCAAGAATGATGAATAGCAATACAAAAATATTGATTTTTCTCTCTCTTTTCCCCGCTGTTTCGAGCGAAACAGCCTTTTCTTGTGGTTGTCCCATACACAAATCTCCTTTGTAAGTAAAATAAAAGAATCCTACAAAAACGCTTACAATTCGTTTTCTCTGATTGCCTATCTTTTTTTACCTTTCATCCTGTATTTCCACCTACCTTTCAAATCCTCTGGCACTTCGTGCATTTATAGATGCAAAATCTGTGCCAAAATGGGGAGATTGATTCTAAAGAGGATTTATATAATTGGAATCATTTTTATGGTTATATTGGCCTTTTTTGGTGATATAATAGAGCCAATTCAAAGACAGGAAGGGATCTTATGACAAAATCCACACTTACACTTATTGCGGGAAGTGTAAAAACAAAGCAAGCCTTGCATGAACAGCTGGAACAACTGCTTGGAGACTATGTTCACATAAAAAGTCATGCTGCAGATGAAGGGTTACCGCGGTCTCTGGAAGATACCATTATCTTGTGTTCATCAGATGCTGCTTATAATCGAACAAACGGTAGGTATAGCGTGAATGCCGAGAACATAATTGTGGGCAAAAGAACCGTTCATCATGAATACATTGACAAACTTTTAAGAATACCTGAAGGCTCTCCTGTCCTGCTCGTAAATGATGATCATGATGCAACGAACAGTCTTATTGAATCCTTATATCAGCTTGGTATCGACCATATTCAATTTATCCCTTTTCAAAAGGGCACATTGTTTTATAAGGATGTTCAAATTGCTGTTTCACCGGGAGAAACGCATCTGTGCCCCTCTTATATAAAAGAAGTAATCGATATAGGCGTGCGTCTTTTTGATATCACAACCATTTTGAATGTTGTGGAATGCTGCGGTTTGGACAAAGATATAACTTCGAAGATTTCAGAAAGGTATATTAGCAATATCATTGATTTACAACGTAAGCTGTTAGTTGCAGAGTGGGATGCCAACCAGATGAGTGAGCATATCCAAAATGTGTTGGGAACGGTCGATGATGGACTATTGGTCGTGAACCAGGAGGGAAAGATCACAGTATTCAATCATAGTCTAGCGGCATTGTTTCATGTTGTTGCGCAAGATGCGGTTGATAAGAATATAGAACAGGTAATGAATCGCCGTGATATTATCGATTTCATCATGAAAAGCAAGGATGATAGCAAATTCTTCAACATAGACGGCGTGGATGTCGTAATTTTTCGATTGCAAATGACGAAAGAAAATACCATTGTCGCGACCTTCAAAAGTGTTCATCAAGCCTTCGAAATTGAAAAGACAGCGCAAAGGGAACTGCGTAATAAAGGATTTCATACGAAATACGGATTTCATGATATTATTGGCGAACATGATGGAATGAAAGAGCGCAAGCGAATCGCCAAGAAGCTTGCCTTGTCGGAGCATCCGATTTTGATTCAGGGTGAGACCGGAACTGGAAAAGAATTGTTTGCGCATGCGATTCATGAGCACTCATTGCGAAAAGACGGGCCGTTTCTGGCTGTAAACTGCAGCGCCTTAACAGAAAGCCTGCTTGAGAGCGAATTGTTCGGCTATGAAGAAGGGACATTTACAGGGGCACAAAGAGGAGGAAAGAAAGGTCTGTTTGAATTGGCGGATAACGGAACGATCTTTTTGGATGAAATCGGCGACATCAGTCTCACTGTTCAATCCCATCTACTGCGTGTTCTGCAGGAGGGAGAAATTCGCAGAATCGGCGGTGGAAGAATCATACCTATTAATGTTCGAGTGATTACCGCAACAAATAAAGATCTTCAAGGAAAGATGCGGGACGGTACCTTCAGATCAGACTTGTTTTACCGGCTGAATGTACTTAATCTCTATATTCCGCCACTCATGGAGAGAAGATCGGATGTTCCACTTTTGATGAAACATTTCATTACAAAGAGCGGGAAGTGGGTAAAAGTTGAGCAAAACGTCTTAGAGTTTTTCATGCAATATGAATGGCCTGGAAATATACGGGAACTAAAAAGCACCATTGATTACATGCTGACGGTTTGTGAGGGAAATGTCGTGACGAAAAGAGACCTTCCGTCCATGCTGACACAGGCTGGAGACAGCGTGACGCACGAATATTCCGCATGTGAAAGTATGCTGGAAATGCAGGAGCGCGCTTTTATATTGGAAGTAATCAAGCAATGCAACGAAAAAGGAAAAGCGGCAAGCAGAGAATTGATTTCATACCAAAGCCAAGAATCGGACTTTACCTTGTCCCCTCATCAGATCCGTCGCCGATTAGATATTTTAGAAAGCGAGGGATTTGTCGTCAAAGGTAGAGGACGGGCTGGCACGAAGATAACAGCTGCCGGAAAGGAGTATTTACACTTTCTTAAGTCAAAGCGTTCAGAGTGGTGCTAAAGAAATTGAAGGAAGGTACTTAAAGTAACGGGGCAGGTTTGTTGAAGAAGCATCTGGGCAAAATACCTACCAAATTTAAAGGTAGGTGTTTCTTATTGAAGAAAAAACTCTATGTAATTTTCTGTGTCTTGTTTTTTATAAATAATACTGCTGTTTTTGCAAAGCATTCCACAAGAAAATAGGACAGGTTTCTTTTTTACTAAGGTAAAATGAAAATAAGTATATAACTCGCTACTTTTCACTAACGGGTGCTTAAGTTTAAGACAAGAGCTGTCATCGTGGCAGCTCTTTCTTGTTGAACTGATATGAACGAAACTGTCAACCCACCACACCCAAATGTTTTTATTTAGCGTTTTATTCAGTATGAATAGAGTTATTCCTTGTTCAACTTATAGACCAAATATCCTTTCGGATCTAGCTTGTCAAGGGCGCACTTTCCCTTGATAAGCTAAATCTGAAAGGGATACAATACAGAAAGTTGAACAGGATAACCTTAAAAACTTGGCACGAAGGCAAAAACTCTGACGGTGATATACAAACTGATATGCGTGGGTTGGGTACCACATTTCACTCCATCCGTCACGGAGCTGCCTCGGACTAAAGGCGCACGTTCAGTTCTAGACCTAGTGCATAGTTCAACATGAGGGTTCTCCTTCACGGGAATTTGCCTTCGAGCCAAATCTTCAATTTCCAACCAAAAAGTTATTACTTCATAAGAAAACTCCATTAATTTATTACTTTCAATCTACTTAAGCAATATTCAATCTACTTACTTGTTTATCTTCAATACAACAAGCGATAGCCCAGATAAAGCCAAGTAATTCTCTAGCAACGGCAACAACAGCTACTTTTCCACCTTTTCCTTTAGCAGAGATTCGATGATATTTCATATGAAGACGGTGTTGAGCTTTCCAAGCTATACGTTTTGCCTCTGGATCTTGACCTTCTTGACGTTTTAGCAATTCACCTTTAACAGATGGGCGATGACGATAAGACCAACAAACTTCTACTATGGAACGTCGAATTTGTGAGTTTCCTGTTTTCGTAATCGAACCTTGCCAACGACTTGATCCACTAGAGTATTCTTTAGGAACAAGTCCAGCATAGGACATCAATTGTCTTGGGTTAGAAAAACGAGAAAACTGTCCAATTTCAGCTACCAAGGTAACGGCAGTTACTTCCGCAACTCCTCTTAATGTTTGGAGTGCTTGAATAACGGGGGCGTGTTCACTTTGAAGTGCTTCTTCATGGATTTGATCTTCAATTCGTTTCATACGATCTTCTACTTCATTGATTGTATGAAGATACTCTTGAAAAACAATACGTTGTGCAGCTCTTTTAAATGTTAAGCGTTTTAACCATTCACGATGTTTTACAGACCAATTTCGAACTCCTTGCGGAGGACGTATATCATGGCGAAGTAAGAAGTGAATAAGTCTCTGACGAGAACTTTGTAAATCTTCACGAGCATCATGACGAGCACGAATTAAGTCTCTCAATGCTTCATGATCTTCATCTGGAACCCATACAGAAGTAAGCTCTCCCGCACGTAGTAACTGAGCTAATCTAATAGAATCTCTTTTATCTGTTTTCACGCGATCGCCAGATCGCTTTGGGATAAGAGAGGGTGCCACAACCAAACATTCAATTTCCATTGAAAGAAGTAAACGATAAATTCCATATCCAGTAGAACCAGCTTCATAACATACTAATAGGTTGTCAGGATTTCCTAACTTTTTCATTAGTTTGCGAATGTCTTCTGGCTTATTTTGGATAGTTCCATGAAATCTTGGTTCACCACGACCTGGATCAGCAATAGCAACAGCAATTGTATCTTTAGATACGTCTAAACCAACAAATTTTTGTACATCCTTCATATTAAACGGCTCCTTTTCGTGTGTAGCTCTACACTTGGTTTATTTTTGGGTAGTAACATTATGACCAAGTGCAACCTACGTTAAGCGATGGGAGCCGTTTCGTTCATTATGACTAAAGGGGCAGGATAGTTGAAGAGGCACTGATAAAATTTAAACTCTCAGAACTTATAAAGGACATTTAAAAAAACTGTTATTTTCGTAGTGTACAAAACTTACAACTTTTAGACGTGACTCCACGTGTCAATATTACGCCAGATATCATTTCATTTATAGGAGAAAAATGCCGGTCTCTCCATAATTTCTGCACAACTGTCCTGTATGCTTAAAGTGAAAGGATGGGTTGAAAATATGAGGAAAATAGCATTAGCAAGTATTATTGTAAGTTTGGGCTTACTAGGGGCCTGCAGCCAAGGAACTAGTAACGATATGAAAGGAATGGATCACTCTTCAATGGATATGAGCCATGAATCCGTTACAGAATTAAAAAGCAGTCTTGGAAAAAATGAATTATCTTTTCCAAAAATATTAAAGCCAGATCGAGAGGATAACAAATCCATTTCCTATACTATTCGAGCTCAACAAGGCATATCTGAAATATTTGACGGAATTAAAACAAAAACATATGGCTATAATGGAGATTTTTTAGGACCAGTGATTCGAGTAGAAAAGGGAATGAAGGTCACAATCCATTTAGTGAATGATTTAAAAGAAGATACTACTTTCCATTGGCATGGTCTTGAAGTACCTGGTAACGTGGATGGGGGTCCACATAAAGTGTTGAAACCTGGCGAATCTGAAACAATTCAATTTATCGTTAAGCAGAATGCAGCTACACTCTGGTTTCATCCACACCCAATGCATGAAACTGGAAATCAAGTATTTAAAGGCTTAGCAGGCTTGCTTTATATCGATGATAAGAATAGTGAAAAATTAGATATTCCAAAAACTTATGGAAAAGATGATTTACCAATTATTCTACAAGATAAAATATTTACTGATGATAAACAACTTGATTATGACAAAGTCATGAATGAAGATGGGACAACAGGAGACACACTTTTGATCAATGGGGTTGTCGATCCAAAACTAACACTAGATCGCAAAAAAGTTCGCTTACGTATTTTAAATGGTTCCAATATGAGAAATTACAAGCTACACTTTGATAATAATATGGAATTTCAACAAATTGCTAGTGATGGTGGTTTCTTAAATAAGGCAAACACAACAAAAGAGATTGCAGTTGCCCCCTCTGAACGAGTCGAAGTTATCGCCGATTTAACAAAAGTTAAAGGAGATGTTGTTACACTTATAAATGAAGACAATACAACGATTTTGCCAATTCATTTAAAAGAATCAACAAATAATTCCAAAACAACAGAAACTGCAATGGCATTAAATAACCTCGAAATTTCTACCGAAGTAAAGAATAAAAAGGTCACAAAAACAATCAAATTGGCTGGCATGGGAAAAGATGTGACAATTAATAATAAAAAGTTTGATCCAAATCGAATCGATTTTACACAGAAACAAAATGAAACCGAAGTATGGGAAATCGAAAATATGAAAGATTCAATGGGAGGCATGAACCATCCATTCCATATTCACGGCACACAATTCCAAGTTATATCGATTGATGGAAAAGAGCCTCCAGAAAATTTATCTGGTTTAAAAGATACCATTTCCCTAAAACCTGGACAAAAGGCAAAAATTGCTGTTAAGTTCACAGAAAAAGGTGTTTACATGTTCCATTGTCATATTCTAGAACATGAAGATAATGGAATGATGGGACAAATTAAGGTGGATTAATTGTCTAATTGTGGAATTAAAACAAAGTTTGATAATTAATAAAACTTTGTTTAAAATCCTGTTTAAATTTAAACCGGATTTTTCTTTTGTGTTCTTGTGGATGTTGAAAACTTCAGAATGTTACTCAGCTAAAGAGCGCGATTATGGAAGATTCGGCTCTCTAAATAAAATGAAGGAACTTGGCTGTTCCATTGCGATGAACTCCATCATGCTGAGGGTGGTATGGTTAGTTTGGTAAAATACAACTAAGATTAATGTGAAAAAGGGGAGGGCAAATTCGTAAAGATTTTGTTCTTTCCTTTTTTACATTTAAAAAATTAATAAGTATTTGAAGTGGGCAAATTAACGATATTTAAGAACTCATAAAATTTTTTTCTGAAATCCTTCACATACTATAGGGGGGTATAGTATAATATAAGTGTGGAGGCGATAGAATGAATGAAAATATAAATCATGATTGCCACCTTCTTCAAGCTAAAACTGCTATTGTTGTTCGGAACGGAATTGAAAAAGAAGTTCCCCTGGATAAGATGGACAATAAAGAAATGATGAAAAGCTTAGACATGCCTGAAAGGAAAGAGGCTCTGCCTCCTGAAAAGTTATTGCAATTACTCCCAATTAAAGAAAAGGACATCCTTTTAGATTTAGGTGCTGGAACTGGATATTTCTCTATCCCTGCAGCAAAAATGACTAAAGGAACAGTGTACGCACTTGATTTAGAACCAGAAATGTTAGCTGAACTGCAATCGCGTATAGATCTACAAGGGAGTGTAAATATTCAATTAATTGAAGGTTCTATTGAGGATATTCCATTGTCTTTTGATACAATCGATGGAGTCATTGCTTCCCTTGTTTTACATTATGTCAATCCTGTTTCTAGGGTGTTAAATAAAATCCGACGTGTATTAAAGCCAGGGGGATATCTTTTATGCTTCGAATGGGAAAAAAAGGAGAGCTCGTTAGGCCCACCACTTCATAAAAGAATATCATCATCAGATATGGAAAAAGCAATTGTGGAATCAGGGTTAACTATAATAAAACGTGTTTTTCCAAAAGACTTCTTGTATATCTTTATTGCTAAAAAAATGACTCTCATTAATAGTAACTTGAACCCTACGAAGGGAAAACATCTTGTTTCGTACCATATAAGGACAGAACAAGGTGTGGATATTGTCGTATACGTTGACCATAAACTTGGTGCAACGATTGAATTTTGGCTGGAAGAAGACAGAAAAGTAGCGGAAATTTGATTAGATGACACATAAGTAAATTAGAAATTAACAATGGAGGTAGCTGTGGCACCTCTTTTTATATTTCAGAGTTAGTTTGTGAAGGATTGTACTTAAACAAACGGGTGCAAGAGTTTAAGATCTGAGCGGTCATTTTGACAGCTTTTCTTTTTGTGCTAACTGAGCAGTTTAGTGGAATAAGGATTTTCTAAAAATAAAATGCCCGACCGATTTTAAAATGTACCCTATAGAGTAGACACTTAAAAAAAGTGCTTTCTATAGGGTACTTTTTTTATATAATTTAATAACACAACTAGAGACATACTGGAGACGGAGAAATCATGAGTAAAAAGACTTTTACAGAGAAAGAAATCGCTATACTATCTAAGAATCCATATATACAATCTGTTAGTTCAAAAGGAATTACATACTCTGATGAGTTTAAGCAACACTTTATCTCAGAGTTCAATAAGGGGAAATTCTCGAGACAAATATTTGAAGAAGCAGGGTTTGACGTTGATATTATCGGGATACAAAGAATTAAATCAGCTTCAGAACGTTGGAGGAATGCCTTTAAGAAGGCTGGGGTATTGGGACTTAATGACACTAGGAAAGAAAGTTCTGGTAGACCACGTGTAACGGAGTTATCCCTTGAGGAGAAATATGCCAGGTTAGAAGCTCAAATGAATCTCTTAAAGGCAGAGAATGAACTCCTAAAAAAGATCCGCATGCTAGAAAGGGGGCTGGTGAAGTAAAACTCCCTGCTAGTCAAAAATATATCCTCATTCGGTACGTCATTGAGAAATACAACTTGAAGCACATGGTGAGTTTCCTTTGTGAGGCAGCTAATGTTTCACGAAGCGGGTATTATAATTATTTCTCTCAGAAGTCCGTAGAACAGAGAAAACGGCAAGATGCAAAGGATGAAGAATCAAAAGCGTTGATATTAAAGGCCTTTCACTTTAAAGGTAAAATGAAAGGGGCACGTCAAATTAAAATGACATTGGCGGGCCAATTTCAGTGTGTCTTCAATTTGAAGAAGATCCGTAGAATCATGAAAAAATATGATATTGTCTGCCCAATCAGGAAAGCAAATCCATACCGAAGAATGATGAAAGCCACTCAGGAACACAGAGTGGTTCCTAACCTATTAAACCGTCAATTCAAACAAGATGCACCAGGTAAAGTACTGCTCACGGACATCACATACCTAAACTACCATAGTGGACAAAGAGCGTACCTGTCTGTGGTTAAAGACGGGTCTACCGGGGAAGTATTGGCGCACTATCTTTCTAATCGCATCACCATGGATTTGGCCACTAACACCTTACTCAAATTAAAGAAGAATCGAAACTTTAAGAAGGCTGAAAATGCTCTTATCCACTCTGATCAAGGGACACATTATACCCATCCCGATTTCCAAAAACTCGTTCGGAAACTAAGGTTACGTCAGTCTATGTCTAGGAGAGGGAACTGTTGGGATAACGCCCCAATCGAATCATTCTTTGGTCATCTGAAAGACGAGGTAAACATAAAAGCGTGTAAGACGTTCGAGGAGCTTCAATGTGAAATAGACAAGTATATCCGCCACTATAACCATACCAGATATCAATGGAACCTAAAAAAGATGACCCCTGTACAATACAGAAATCATCTTCTTCAGGTTGCTTAATCCCTTTTTTCAAAATGTCCTTTACAAAGGGTACATTTTAATTTGGAAGGGAATTTTTTGTTATTTTTGTTTTGCAATTTCTGTTCTATTAGGTGCAAGTGGAGGTTGTTCTAACCAGTTATTTTTCACCATAATATTAAACCAGTTTTTTGTAACCATAAGATTTTGTAAAATAGTGGCCTCATAAGTGGCAACGAGGTCTGTTCGCATTGCTGCTGCCAGACCTGTCCCATGATAGGTTTGTGCTGTTTGAAACAAAAATCCCATGTGATACATTAACAACTTATCAGAAAATGGAGAGTCAGTTGAAATTGTGACTTCAGTTTCCAATGATTTTGGAACTGGTAAGTTATCAGCTTGGAGTATTTTTGTTAATGCTTTTATTTGTCCATCAGCAGTTTTCTCAGATTCAGTTAAAAATTTTCTAACTTCTTTGGATTCCGCCACCTGGCTGAATGCAATAGAAAGGGTTTTAGCCATAATACTTTTTTTCAGGTTAAAAGAAATAGTAATGATTTCTGTAGCAGCAAGAGTCCTACCCCTACCAAAAAGACCGTCTTTGAAATCATTGCTTGTAATATATTGAGGGTGTTCATTTGCATAAAATAATGGGTCTCTCTGAAAAAGTCCTTTATCAAGCAATAACTCAATCGTTTGGTGATACATCTTTTTCGCATCGTTATCACATGAGTCGTAAAAATCCCTTAGGTCTTTTCTGACAGAAATGCTAAATGCAGTGATATGCCCTAATAATCCATGTAAGGTCATTATGTGTAAATAATTCAGGCAGAATGCATCTGAAAACAATCTCTGTTTTCCTAAATAAAGGTCGGTTTCATTAAATCCAATTGGAACAGGAAACCCCTCATTTTCAAAAAAAGTGATAATCTCACTCTTTTGTTTATTGAATGTCTTGAGAGCATCATTAAAAACGGATTTTATTGCTTCATCTTCAATAATTGAGTACATATACCTATTTATTACATCTACCGCTGTTCCGTTTACATACTCACCCCATAAAGAACCAATTTCAGAAGATGTCAATTTTAATTTTTCCGTATCCATATTTTCACCTCCTAAGTATTATTTCCCGAATTCAGAAGTGATATGATTTTCTTAGTTTTAATGTGAGATGAGAGTTTTCTGTATTGCTTTTAATAGTTCTAAGGAGAAATTAGATTGTGAAGAATTGTACTTAAAGTAACGGGTGCAAGAGTTAAACAACGGGGATTGCTGCGGCGATCCTTTTTGTGCGACGGGCAGTCGCATGGAGTGTTGATCTGTCGACACTCTTCTTTTCATTATCTGACAGAGACGTCATCTCGGTGAAACGACTGGTTGATGATGATGATACTGAATCCCAGATGGTGAAAGTCCATCTCCGAGGAGACTGACCTAGCTCGGGAAGCTTAATCTAGGGCAATACCGTGAGGTATTGTCTGAAGGAGATGCGGTAAGTCGAGAGACCCGTAGGCAACTAGATAGACCCTAATGCAATAAGTGTGAAGCACGGCGGCGGGATAAGTTGGCGACTCTTCGAAAAGTGAGGAAGCCCGCTAAAGGGGCATTTTCTTTAGAAGTCAGAGCGAGAAAATGTGACTTATAACGTGGTGGTGCAGGGTATGTCTAGAAGGGAAATGCGATAACCCCGTGAGGTCTCCACCTTACCAAACAGGCAGGGTTCTAGTCTATAAGGGTAATCCGAAATGACGAGGAACGGGTGGAGAAGTCAGACGTTCTCATAGTACGGAAGTAATTCGATGACCATAACATCGAGTGAACGGAAGAGGAACGACCTATGGCTCCAAGCCATTAACTAGGTGTAATGTAAACAATCATGTTACTGCGGTAAAACCGTTTGAATGTACATCAAGGAAAGGCGTGGAATACGCAATGAATCAAGAGTGGAAGTTTAAATTACACAGTGTATATGGGCAGATATTGTTTGACCGAAAATTAACCCAAAGCTTCGAACAAGTTAAAGCAAACAAAGGGGCAGGAGGAATCGACGGAGAAACAATTGAAAGTTATGATGCCAAATTACAAGAAAACATCATGGAACTTCTAAACAAATTGAGAGCAAAGACTTACCAAGCTCAACCAGTCAGAAGAGTATACATACCAAAGAAGAATGGAAAGAAACGTCCTTTAGGTATTCCAACTATCGGGGACCGCATAGTTCAACAAAGTATTGTAAATGTACTACAGCCAAAATTTGAAGATTTGTTGTTTCATAACTGGTCGGTTGGATACAGACCGAATCGAGGGGTACAAAGAGCCCTGCAAATAATCCTCTGGAATATTGAACAAGGATATAACCATATTTACGATTGTGATATAAAAGGTTTCTTTGACAATATACCCCATAATAAACTGATTGGGGTTTTAAAGAAATATGTGTCAGACCGTACGGTCCTGAGTTTGGTTGAACAATGGTTAAAGGCTGGGCACATGGAAGAGGGGAAACTTATCCATTCTGACTATGGCACACCTCAAGGCGGCGTCATCTCACCACTACTTGCAAATGTATACCTTAATGAACTTGACTGGGAGTGGGACTTGAATGGTATTCGATTTGTCAGATATGCAGATGATTTCTTGTTATTTGCTAAATCAAACGAAGAAATCAAGAAGGCGGCTACCTTAACTAAGAATAAGTTAGCTGAGTTGGGACTGGAAATCTCTAAAGAGAAGACCAGAGTTGTCAACTTTGATAAGGACGACTTTGACTTTTTAGGGTTCACATTCCATCATTGGACAAAGAGAAGGAAAGATAATAAACCCTTCTTTAATGTTACACCAAAGGAAGAATCCATCAGGGATTTTCGATTGAAAATCAAGGAAAAGACTAGGAAATCCCTAACTCTTAGCAAAGAAGAATGGATAAATCGGGTAAATCCTATTATTAGAGGTAAGGTAAATTACTATGTGACTATTATCAAAGCGGTAAAAGCAAACGAAGAATACGGACAAAAGAGTCACTGTAGAACTCGATGGATAAGGAAAATTCTTGAGCGAATTGATGGATATATAAGAAAAAGACTGCGTGTTGCGTTAATCCATAAGCACCCAACCCAAAGAAAAGGTATGAGAATGAATACCCTTTGGAATAACGAATTCTTTTTAAAGATTAAACTAATCCCATCCTATTGGCTTTATCTAAATAAAGCCTACGGATACACTATAGAACAATACCTAAGCGATATGAGTAAATCTGCAAAAAGAAGATTCCAATACAAAGTCAAAAGAGCAAAAGAAAAAGGTGAGGAATATTTTACCCCTCATCGCTTACAAAAGATGCAAAATGCCTGGAATGCATCCTCTTGATAAACATTGTAACATTTGGTAAGCCGTATGCCTTAATAGGGCACGTACGGTTTGATAAGGGGGAAGCCTCGAGAGAGGTTTCCCTACTTTCTCTTATTCGACTAAAGAAGCGGGTTAATTTAAGAAAATAGATGTCCAAGGGATTCCATTGGCTCTATGGGTTATGAAGGTTCACAATTTTTAAATCTCATAAAAATTCTATGCACATCTTGGCTTACTGTATAACTTGAAGAATCCTATGGTGAATCACTCCATTAAAAAAGCATCCGATTATTCGGATGCATACTTAATTATTCCATGTAAGTAAACTGAGTATTCTCTCTGTACATATTCTCTTAATTTAATTCTTTTTTCTGTTTCTAATACTCTAACCAATTCTTGAATCTTTTTTTCATTTTCTTTTGTAGTAGGAATCTCTATTGAAAACAAATTACCTCGACTACTATTTAGTAATTTTTTTAATAACTCAACTTTATTCATTGGATAATCCCCTTTATCATCTACTATATTCGACATAAAGGCGATTTTTTCCTTGGAACATCTTATATTGTTTCATGTTTTACCTACTTTCCACTAAAAAAATCTGCTGGTACTATAATCATATCACGCCCTGATATCTTTTCTGTTTCATGATAACCTTCTTCATCAAGCAAACTCAAGTACCAGCTGCTATCTTTATCTTCATTTAACCTATATAACTTATTGGTAAAAACATTTGTATAAAAATCTCCATTTCTTAGCCTCATACTATCCCCCTCTCAAATGTATATAACCTGTATTATGCCCAGGATACTGACTTGAGAGCCATTAGGCATATACAGTCTGAAAATCCTGGATATACAGGGGAAAGAGGTGAAAATCAGCGGTAGGGACAGAGCATGGATAGTTGTATAAACGGAATTTTTCCTTATTCAGCTAAGGGGTGCTTTAATGAAACAAAGCGAAAAATAAAAAGTAAATATGGCTTGGATGAAAACTCCATGCCACTCTTTAGTCAATTATGTTCCTTAGAAATAAAATAGAAGTGGAATCTGTCACCCATATTTCATAACTATTCCAAAAAACACTTTCCAAATAAGATATGCTTAATCCGTATCATAATTTGGGAGGTGCTTTAATTTGTTCAAAATGCAATTTATCAATGCTGACACCCAAGAGATTTTACGAGAAGTTGATTATGAGAACACCAACATAATCAATAGCATAATCGAACAGTTTGAAGAAGAAAGTGTTACAGATACTTTTCTTATGGATAGTCGAATGAGACTTTTGAAGGCTGATTATGTTACATATTCAGTTGTGGGATCTAATGTCTATAAGTTTTTCTTTAAAGTAAAGTTGCATGATGTGCAACCGATGTTAGCGAGAGGAAACTGAGCGTGTTAAGGGTCGTTAATGCGACTCTTTTTTGATTGAACTAATGGGACATTTGTCTTAAATAACTGGTAAAATGAGGGACTGCAATTTATAATCAAATTAGATAAATACAATACACGGGGGTGGAGTTAATGGATACTATTCAAGAAACCATTAAACTAGCTGGTTGGGGCAGAAAAAAAGCAATGGAAAAACAAATAGGGCAGGTTAGCTGAAGAAGGAAAATATGTTAGATAAACAGATTTTGAACGCTTGCTGCTTCGAATAAAATTACCTTCGGATAATTCGTTAAGGGACTCAAAAGGGTAACCTGTTAAGAGAAAAGTCTGCTCCCTTTTTGCAATAAGCCCCTCTCGAGTGAGAAGGGCTATTCTTTATGGTTTAAAAGTAAAAAGTTTGCACGTACTATATTTTTCTACTCCATCATATTATTGGTTGTGGTGATAATCACATTAAGGGAGGAAAAACAAATGCAAATTAATTTAACCGATAGAGAAATGGAACTATTAAGAAGGCTACTTAATACAGAAAGTAAAAATGATCGATGTACAGGTGAACAAGCAGAAATTTACGAAAATATTATAATGAAAATTGATAAAAGAATGAGTTTAAAGAGACTTTAACTGTTTGTATGCCCATCTCAATTTAGAGTAATGGGTTCACTTCAGATGGTTGACCGCTGAGTCGATCCTTTTTTCTTCTTGAACTAAAGGTAGCAAGTTAGTTTAAAAAGCTATGATAAAATTAAAGAAATATTTACATTAAAAAGGTGAAAATAAATGGAAGAGTTTCCCTTCCCTTGTTGTGGTTATAAGACTTTAGAATAGAAACCTCATGGGACCGACAGTATATGTAAAGTTTGTTTTTGGAAGGATGATTATGTTCAAGCAAAAGATTTTGACTATTGGGGCGGTGCAAACGATTTATCCTTGTGAGATAGTCAAAAGAATTTTTTGAAGTTCGAGCAATAGAAGAAAGTTTTATAAAGAATGGTAGAAAACCAACTATTGAAGAAGCAAGGTATATAAATTGGAAAGCATTTGCTGAGAAATAATTATTCCACCTTCAATTAACCTTGGCTTTCCTTTAAGCAAAGGCTATCACTAAAGGTAGCCTTTTTTTATTGTGCTAAGGATGCAGTTTAACAATTTACCTATTTTCTCACTATAAAAAAACAATGGGCGGCGATCCCATTGTTTTTTACACACGACTCAGGAAATAATTTTGTTGACATTAACTAATAACAAATGATAATATAATAAATTTGTTATTTAGGTTTTATGTGGTATACTTAAGATGTTTTATATTTGGAGGTGGTTAGTTGTTTCAAGTTGGTGATTATATTGTTTATCCTATGCAGGGAGCAGGAGTTATTGAAGCAATAGAAATAAAGGAAATTCAAGGTGAGAAACTTCAGTATTTTATAATAAATATGCTAATGAATAAAATGCAAGTTATGATTCCTATTGCAAAAGTACACAAATCACGGATTCGCTTAGTTACCGATATGACTACTCTTGAAAACGTATTGAACATTTTCCATCATGGTCTAACCGATACAACCCTTTCAATGAAAGAAAGATACAAGATTAATACGGCAAAACTTAGAACAGGTAATATCCAAGAAGGAGCTGAAGTTGTACGGGATTTAATGCGGATAAACAAAAATAAATCACTTAATTCAAGTGAAAAGCAGATGCTGGAAAGTGCACGAAAGATGTTTATTAGTGAACTTGGTTTAATTAGAGGTATCACTGAAAATCAGGCAATAGATTTATTAAGCAACAAGGTAGGATAAGTAATTTATTTCAAAGTTTAACTTTCACGCGGTCATTGTGAAAATATCTTAACCACTCAAATCATAATTATTCATATCCTCTTAATTTCTAACATCATTAGAAAGTATAAATTTTTCCTTTTAATTCCATTTTTATTAGATATGTAAAAAAATGTTAATTTTATTTAAAAATTTTATCAACTGGTGCGGTCATACAACTTTTGAATTAATGTGGGGTCACTTAAAGACAACCCTTTTGTTTTAAAAGAGGTTTTTTCTTATGTTTTAAATATTGGTGCTCATAGGAATTTATATTGTACAAATGCTCCATGAAAGGAGAGAGAATAAATGTATGAGGTAAAAGGTTTTCAAAGTACAGACTTCGAAGAACTTATTCGAGTAGTTAATGAGTTTGTTGGCTCATTAGAGGAAGGAAAGCTTATAGATGTTAAATACAATTCTGTTCCTCTTGCTGTAAGCACCCATACAGAGTATGGGGTTTATCCAGATACAAAATATTCTGCAATGATAATATTTAAGAAATAGCAAGCCTCAAAACAGTTTTTGTGTTGGATTTTTTGTCTTCTTGCAATATCTTACAAAAAATGCTATGATTAAATAGAATTATTTTTGTTCGGTGTAAAGGATTTGTATGAGTTTGAACTTTTCGTCTTGATGATCACTGAGAGCAAGGATAGTATTACATTGTGTGTGTTTACACACTAGGAGGTAACAAACATGGAAAAAGGTAAAGTAAAATGGTTTAATGGCGAAAAAGGCTTCGGATTCATCGAACGTGAAGGTGGAGAAGATGTATTCGTTCATTTCTCAGCGATTCAAGGCGAAGGGTACAAAACATTAGAAGAAGGTCAAGAAGTGACTTTTGACCTTGAAAAAGGTCAACGTGGACCTCAAGCAGTTAACGTACACAAAGCTTAATTATAGAATCCTTTAAACAGGCTCTTATAGTAGAGTCTGTTTTTTATTTTTCTTAAAAAACAAAAACCCCACTCACGAATGAGTGGGGAACATGAAAACAGTAAATCAAATGGTAAACTAAGTGTAGCATACAATTAGGGAATCTCCTAATTCGTATAAATTAGAGTGGCTGGAAAGCAGCTTTTTCTCATTTGAAATGAGAAAAAACTACCCAATAATATATATGGATGTTTTTTTCTTAGTTGAGTACAATCCTTGAATATGGAATCTGAAAGCAAATAGGTGTCGCAAAAAAAAAGGCACTTTTGATGCCTTCAAAATTCATAACTGGTTGGCAATTATTATTTGACACTCTATTCTATGGGAAATAGCAAGTAATTCTTGGGCATTAGTCTTGTAGCTATAAAAAAGAAGCAAGGTATTGATGTAATCTCAATGTATGTGGAAGGCTAACCTTGCTCTTAGTTATATTATTTTATTCCATATATTGTGAAAAAATCTGTCCGTTGCTAATCAAGACCTTTTGACAAATGTGTATTACGAAATAAATATGCACTAAATGAGAAGTCCTTGTTCCACTAACGGGTGCTTGAGTTTAACAAAGAGTCGTAGCTACGACTCTTTTTTTCCACTAACGAAGCTGGTTAGTGGATGAATATTCGAATAACAAAGACCATCGCTATGATGCTCTTTGTTTCATTAGAGGGAATAATGATGAATTTTACAAAAATAGAGCTAATGAGTTATATGGTTTCTAATTAGTGTTGCAATATTTTGGTATGTCGTAATTGACCTTTCAATTGGAGTTATAAGATAATTTAAAGCTTGAGATCGTTTTTGCTTAAATCCATTACTAAAATTTAAACAATTAAGTGCTGCATTAGAATTTCGATACACATCTTCTTTATTAATAGTATTTGCATCTCCAGGAACACGCTTTGTTTCCTTGAAAGTGTCAGGAGCAGGTGTTATAAAGCCATCATTATAAGTATATCTAAAAGTAAATTCCATTCCAGAAACTCCTGTTTTATTTCCAAATGCATCGGTTTCTGTCCACATAGAAGGTCCTTCACTAATTTTCCATAAAACACAAGTGCTATTAAGGCTATTATTGATCTTATTTGAGATACTTTCTTTTCTATTAGCGAATAAGTTTTTTCAAAGATATCCCCCCACATTGAGATTTAGTGTTAAAAATAACATCACCATTATTCTGTGCATAAAAATTATATTTATTGATTGTTTGTAATGATTTGAGTACGGTCCTCCATTTGTGGAGGCTCTTCAAACCACCCTTTTTTTATCATAATGTTAATTCCTTCTTCACCGTAGAAAAAGACATCCTTGGCAATTAATGTTGATTGCATTGTTAAATCTCTTCTTAAGCTGAAATATGTCCCAAAACTCATTCCTACAATGGCGAATCCGTTGAGGAAGGCGATACAGTGCATCATCAGTTTGTCAGAAAACGGCGAGACTGTGGATGTAGTGACTGTACTTCCAGAAGTAGCAGAGAAATGAACATTTGCCTTTATAAGCATTTCCTCAAAGGTTTGAATTTGTTTCTTCGCAAGTTCCATCCCTTTTACACAATATTGTTTTACTTCTTTGTCCAGGGCACATTGGGAAAAACCAGTCATCAACTGCAATCCAACATTATTAGATTCAATTCCGTGGTGCAAGATGCCCAATTCAATATCGTTGAAGGACCGTTTTTGGCATCGTTACTTTTGGAGGAAGGGTAAGAATCCCTTTTCTTAGCAAATAAAGAGTAGCTAGTTTATAAATTTTGAGAGTAACCACATTCAGCCCTTCAAATATTGTCATGACATCGACATGGTAAGCCATATTCATACTGATGGTGTATAAGCCCATGCTCATTTCTTTTAAAACGCGAAGGAGCATAATGTCAAACCCGTTGTCGTATAATTTTGGAGCGTCTAAGTTAACATCTTGTTTTGTAAATCCAATCGGAACGGCAATTCCTTGCTGTTCGAAAAGATTTTTCATCAACTCTGTATAAAAACTGACTTCTTGCCAGCATATCCCTAAAAGGTTTCTTGCTTCCTTGTCATCTGCTTTTTCCAAGAAGTATTCCGTAATTCTTAGAATCATTGTTTTTTCCATGTATGTAAGCCAAAGCATTCCAATCTCCGATGCACTTAAAGGACTTTTATCATCTAACATGTGTAACCTCCGCTGTCTTTTTTTATTTTTTACAATATATTGAAATCGATTCATAAATTTCAATTAAAGGTCAGTTACTTCCTTGTTTCATTACACGATTGCCTTTTACAAAATATTGATGGTATGGCTCGGTGATGAAAGCACACGCAAGGTAAAGTAGTAATGCTAATGTACCATTATTACCTTATTATGGGGATTCTTCAAATAAGATTTACTTCCACCAAAGAGTTTGTGAAGGTTTACACTTAAACTAAAGGGTACAAGAGTTACAGATCGAGCTGTCATTAAGGCAGCTTTTCTTATTGCACTAAAGGGGCAGGTTAGTTTAACAAGAAGGTAGTGAATTTTTGACTGTTGCTAATTGCCTTGTGAACACAAGTACAATGAGGAGATACTATACCGCAAATAAAATAACAGCCAAGAATACATCTTACAAATTGGCAAATATCTATACCTTTTTAAACATGGACACATACACTATTTTTGAAACAATTTGAGGCGGAGATATAAAATGGAAAGACAATTCTTTGGTTACGGTATGGGTTATGGTGGCTGTCCTTTCCACGATCATCATGGATTCCATCACGGGTACTGTTGTTAACTTACAAAATGGATTTAACCCTTGGAGCAATATCTTCAGGGGTTTTAAATTGTCTTAAAAGGATTACATAGGTCTTATTATTAAGCTTTGTTAATTAATGTGTTAATTTTTACCGATTATTGAGCTAACGTGTGAAAGAGTAGAAGATCGAGGCTGTCAATGAAGCCGCTTTTTCTTTTTTCAGTTACCATATAATTTTTTTTTCATAATTTATCAGGTGAACAATAATTTATTGAAAGAGGTTGGTTAAATGGTTTTAAAACTTGACATGGAACAATTGCTTTCTGTAGCAAAGGAAAATGGTGTAGTTGATTTTCTTGATAGTAATCCAGTAGAAGTTAAAGCAAAGTTAGGAAAAGGACCTAAGTCAAAAGGTAGCAAAGGTAAAAAAGGCAGCAGCGGGTCCAGTGGCAGTCACGGTAGCAGCGGGTCCAGTGGCAGTCACGGTAGCAGCGGGTCCAGTGGCAGTCACGGTAGCAGCGGGTCCAGCGGCAGTCACGGTAGCAGCGGGTCCAGCGGCAGTCACGGTAGCAGCGGGTCCAGCGGTAGTCACGGTAGCAGCGGGTCCAGCGGCAGTCACGGCAGAAGGAGATCCAGCAGCAGTAGCAGTAGCAGCGGATCCAGCGGCAGTCATGGCAGAAGGAGATCCAGCAGCAGTAGCAGTAGCAGCGGATCCAGCGGCAGTCATGGCAAAAGGAGATCCAGCAGCAGTAGCAGCGGATCCAGCGGCAGTCATGGCAGAAGGAGATCCAGTAGCAGTAGCAGCGGATCCAGCGGCAGTCATGGTAAAAGGAGATCCAGCAGCAGTAGCAGCGGATCCAGCGGCAGTCATTGCAGAAGGAGATCCAGTAGCAGTAGCAGCGGATCCAGCGGCAGTAGCGGTACAAAAGGGAGTAAAGGTTCAAAAGGCAGCAGCGGTTCAAAAGGGAGTAAAGGTTCAAAAGGTAGCAGCGGTTCAAAAGGCAGTAAAGGCAAAAGAGGGGGTAAAAGGTAATAATGGGAATTCAATCCCAGATAAAATTATTTAGTGCAATTAGTCAACTCTTCACCTAATAATTTTTTATAAAGTTAAAACGTTCACTTTAAAACCGATTTCATAAATCGGTTTTTTTGCTTCTTATAAAGTAACGGATGATTTCCTTAAAGCAAAGGCACAAAAAGCCAGCCTTTTTCTTCTTCAACTAAAGTGCCAGGATAGTTTAATAAGAGAAATTTTAGTGGTACATGAACCGCCTTCAGTTTAACTTCAAATGAAAACTTCCCCATAAAAAACTACACCTCCAATTGTTATTTGTGTCAAACAATTGGGGTGCAGTGCAGTTCACGTCCAAGGGGTTTTTAGTTTGCGTACTTCCTAAAATCCCTGTTATGGTAACAAAAAAGAGGTTGGGTATCTAAAAGGAACGGCAAAAGTTGTGTCTTGCGTATGATGATAATGAGGATGGTACCCAATTCCATAAGAAGGATATCCGTATCCCATATGGGTTCCGTAGTAAGGATATGGCATATAGCCTGTTCCATAATAATAAGGCATATAGGATCTCATATCTAAATTCATGTTTTCACCTACTTATTTGAGGGAGTATGTCTAGTCTATTTCATGATATGACCTATAACTAGGAAAGAGCTTATCTTTATTCAAATTAGGTGATTACCTACTATGCACACCTGTACAAGCAGAAAAAAATAGTACAGGATATGGATGACAGATTGTGAAATATTGTACTTAAACTATTGGGTGCTAGAGTTGAATAAGATCAGGTTGCTACGGCAGCCTTTTTTCTTGTTCCACTAACGTGGCAGATTAGTTCAATAAGAACACAGAAAAACATCACCCATATTTAGGGGAAACTTTATTCATATTCCCCTTTATCGTCATCATCATCACATTCGTCAAGCACCAGACTTTTTTATATGAACTTGAAGGAAAACAATATTGGGTAAACCTAGAAGCTATAAGGGATGAGGAACAGGAAAAAAGCCACTCTAAAACCCTAGAATTACTGTTAAATTGCTGGTCTTCTGCATCCCTACAAATACGGACGGCCAAGATATCCACTCAATTGGTTTTATACGGTGTACTGTTCAGGCTGATAAGGGAATTAAAAAGCCGGCTTTCCTCATATCACAGGAAGTCCGGCTTTTTATTAGGGAAAAATGTTATCTTTGGAATTGGTCATATTTACTATATCAGGGCTTGGTTACAGTTTTATGAATGAAAAACAACAGTTTTATTAATGAAGAACAACAGTTAGATTACAGGGACCTCTACTTAAGTTTACTAAATTAAAAATAGCTTCATAACTTTTAAGTACTGATGCCGAAACTTCATTTTGGTACAAAAGACGAACAATTTTTTGAGGCCTTTGTGAAGTTTTTTCTTTATATCCGAACGATCTCCAACCCTGCAAACCTTGGGCCCTGCCCAAACCCGCAAGGGAAGAACCTCCCCTTGCCCCTTATCCATTATTATGATAAGAAAGATAGAAACGTAGTTGGTGGGGATTTCAATAAATGAAGTTTACATGCGAATAGAAAAGGGGGAGGCACAGGAAATCTGAACCTGTGCTTTTTATTCATTAAAATAACGATGAATCATTGTTTGTAAAAGTTCTTGATGGTCATCAAGAAGGTGATGTTTGGTATCGTGGGTATTATCAATTAATCGATTGTATTCTTTTGTTCGAAAATGCAATGTGTTGTGATGACGCTGAGTGGATGTGTATGTGTACTCAAACGAATTTTCTGCTTTTGTTGCCAAATTCAAGCCTTCTAATAAATTCCTCTTTTCAACAAGTTTAGAAAAGTTATTAATGATGAATTGATGATAATCGATTTTATTTCCAAAAAATGTAGGAATAATAGAATAAAATTGATTCGATAAATTATCAAAATCATTAGAACCTGAATGTAACTTTTCTTCTATTTTATCCAATATTTGAAACCCTCTCGCTATTTGGGTATCTGATAGTTTTCCAAGTGGTTCGAGTGGGGAATAGGACGTTCTGGTTTCTTCTTGTTGTTTTTCTTCGATAATGCCTACCATTTTTTCTTTTCCTTTGAGTGAATCCATTGAACTCGTTTTGATTGGGAGTTGAGTCACTGTAGGAATAAAGAAATCATCATCATCGACCAAAATATGTTCATATCCTTTTGCACGTTTTGAAGAAAGAATATGATTAAATTCCTCTTTGGCAGACAACCTACTATTAAAAAATCTTCCTTCTTTGCGAGGATTCCTACCTATACGCCCATATTCTGTATAGATGCGAAAAGGGTAATCCCCATCTCCTTGATGAAATTCTATGATATAGTATTTATTTGAATTTCCCTTTAAAGAAGCATAGTTTAAAACAGCTCTTTGTTCTACGTCTGTAATCAAAAATAGTGGATGATTGGCTGAATGAATAGATATAACTCTCACCATAGTAAATCTCTCCTTCTTAAAAGTATAACCCAAAAAAGGTTTGGTTTAATAAAAAAGTACCTATCTCATATATCTCCAATGTAGCGATTGCCATTTCTTGTGTCTTTAATGAGATATACGCACATCCAAAATTCTAGTTGGTTGAGCGTTCCTTTCTTCCTTTAAGCCCACGTATCTCTCCAAGATAGTTATTATTATTTCTCATCAGATTCTAATGATTTTTTACACTTCATTTACACTCTCTTTCCTATTACTTTACATTCTTTTAGTTAAATATTATTGAAAGAAATAATATTTAGAGATTCGTGGAGGAGATTCTAATTGAGAAAAGGAATACGTACAGTCACATTATCATTAACAGTATTATCGCTTATGGCAGCACCTTTTGTTGGGAAGGTAAACGCTGAGGTTCCTAAAACCGCATCAGTAGAAAAGCAATTTGCTCCTGAATTAAAAACAGTTTCCCCGATAAAACATACAGTAGTAATTTTTCAGGAGAACCGTACGTTTGATAATTATTTTGGAACATATCCTTATGCTCGTGGATTTAAATCACTTCCCGGAACACCTAAGGATGTTAGAAATTTCAAATATGTAACAGGTAGTGTACCAAGAGATGTTAACGGGAATGTCTATAACCCTGATTCAAATGGAAATCCGGTATATCCTTGGCATGATGCAGGTAAGGGTGAAATCCAAGAAACAGATGTAAATCATGGTTATACAGCTATGATCTCCATGGCCGATGAAGGAAAAATGGATAAGTTCTATCAGGTGAATCATGATAGTGGCAAGCCTACTGATACAAATGACAAGGGTTTACTATCTATGTCTTATTTTGATTACAATGAAATTCCTGCTTATTGGCAGTATGCTCAACATTTCGCGATGGCGGACAACTATTTTCAGCCTGTTTATGGACCGTCAACGCCAGGTGCATTCTATTTAGTGGCAGCGCAATCTGGAAACGGAAATGAAACCACGAATACAAACACAAATCCTAAGGCTCAAATTACGGGTGACCCATCTCCTAAAAACGGTCCATTTGGCGGGGATAGCACCAATGGACTAAAATATAATCTCACTTACAAAAATATTGGCGATGAGTTAAGCGCATCGAACCAATCCTGGGCATGGTATGCTGGGGGATGGGATGCTGCAAAAGCAGATCCGGCTTCAGCTGAAGCAAAGACGTATTCACCGCACCATAACCCGTTCCAGTATTTCCAAAACTATGAGGATGGGAAATATGATAATAATCTAAAAGATTACAATAACTTCGCAAAGGATATCGATAATGACAATCTTCCTGCGGTTAGTTTTATAAAGGCTGGTTATGGAGATGATGAACATCCTGGTACTGGAAACCAAAGTACTCCATCAGCAGAAGAATTTACAGTAAATACGATTAACAAAATCATGAGCAGCCCATATTGGAAAGATACAGCCATTATTGTTACGTATGATGAAGGCGGCGGATTCTTTGATCATATCGCCCCTCCAACTGTAAATCCTAACGCGGATGGATTAAAAGGTGATGGACCACGCATTCCGGCAATGGTCATCTCCCCATATGCAAAAGAGAACTATGTAAGCCACGTTCAATATGACCATGCTTCGGTTTTGAAGTTCCTGGAATGGAACTATGGTTTACCTGCATTGAACAGCAAGGATGCAAATGCCAACAATATGTTAGATATGTTTGATTTTGAACATCCTAATTTCTTGCCTTACATGTTTAACGATGGTGATTTAACTGCCAAGTCTTCCAATGGGCCAGTTGTTGAAGTACAGCTAAACAATGCCTTATTGGGCGTAAGCCATCCTGGTGAGGCGTCATTTGTAGACAAAAAAGGTAATGTAATGGTCCCATTAGACGATTTTGCCCGTAGCATTAATGGTTCAGTGACTCAAACAAAAGAAAATCGTCTGGTCCTAACAACAAATCAAAAAGACATTGAATGGAAGGTGCAGGGGAGTACAGCGTTTGTAGATAATAAACCAGTACATCTTATAACACCTGCTATCAAGAGTGAAACAGGTATCACCTATATTCCGCTTAAGTCTGCAGTTGATATACTTGGTTGGTCAATGGAAAAACAGGGTAACAACATTGTTGTGAATAGTAAATAACATAAATCATATTTTAGGCTGACTCGGAAGGTCTATATGGGACCGACTGAGTCATTTTTTTATTCATACAATTCAAAGATATAAAATGTAAGATAGGAAGTGGCATCACTTGTCACTTGTGGGTGACAACGGTTGTATGGGCTGAGTTTAAATTGAGCGAAGAAGTAGTAGCTGCTTTAAAAAAATATAAATTTGATGATGTAGCCTTATTAGCTATTTAAAAAACAGTTAGAGATACTATTCTTGGGGCATTTCACGATGTTTTTTCCTTATTGGACGCTGTAAGAGACCCAGAAGTTGTTGAGCTTGATGATACTTGGCTTGGATTAACACTAAGCGAGCCTAATGAAGAAGAAGAGAACGAAGGATTTCTCCACGATGAGGTTTATGATGCCTATTGGGATTGGTCGGACCAAAGAAACAAAGATGAAGATTAATAATGAATAAACAGCTTAAGTTAACGCTAACGGGTGTTTGAATTTAAGAAGGGGAGGTTGCTGTGGCAGCCTTTTTTAATTGAGCTAACGGGGCAGGTTAGTGAAAGAACGAATTCCTAATGGTTACGATTGTGCACCATCAGTTAATGTACGATTTTTTGTCCAAGATTATAATCAGGAAAGAAGTGCCCTTGCGGCAAATTATGCATGGGCACTTTATTTCAATAGATATCCATTTTTTCTTTTGTAAATTAGTAATTGTACCAACCGTTGTAACCGTTGTAATCGTTGTATCCGCTATAACAACTACCACAGCCGCCACAGCCGCCACAGCCGAAGCAGCCGAAGCAACCGAAACATCGGAATCCTCCACAACGAAAGCCCCCGCAACGCATACCGCCGCAACGCATTCCACCACACATCATGCCACCACCACAACGCATACCGCCGCCGCAACGCATTCCGCCAAAATGACGCGGATCATTGATGTTTGGATCAATGGTAATTAAATTACCAACTTGGAAATTATCCATTCCTAACATTTGAAGTTCATTTTGAAGATTCTGCATTTTTTCCTCCATTTGTATTTATTAATTAGGTTAGTCATACACCTATATAGAGAGATGAACGAGGGTTATTCGTCAGTTTCGTTTAAATGAAACCATTATATATACCTGTACTCTCTTCAACAAATTATGATTTCTGTTAGGTCATTGTCACTGATTTAAGTGCCTATTTCACTTTGAGGTAGTATTATATGCTGATTCATTACATAAAAACTTGTGGTTGATTAATCTGATATACTGTTGAAGTTGATGAATCATTGTATGAAAACTAGGATTTAGAATGTGAAAGAATGCACTTAAAGTAACGGGTGCAAGACTTGAAGAATAACAATGCATTTTTTCAGCATTGCTTTTTTGTGGTCATCTGCACATCTTGGGGCCAGATGATCACTTTGTCTTTTGTCAAAACGAAAACGTGAAGTGAAATATACCTTATTCAACTTTGGGGCAGGTTAGGTCAACAAGGGGTATTAAATAAAGGATTAAATTTCCGTATGCAAAAAATGATGAGTATAGTAGAATACGCTGGTTAATAACAATGTAAAAGCTAGCTTGAGAAGAGGTATGTAAAAATGAAATTTCTTGCGTTTTCTATAATATTTGTTATTTTTTATGGCATCTTTGATTGGTTGATAAATAAAACCAATTTTCATCACAAAATATTTCATAACAAATTACTTGGTAAGCCTCGAAAGTATAAATTTAAATTCACCAGAACTGTTTTAATTTTAATAATCGCTCTCTTTACATTCATCTTAGAGTTAGAGAAAGGTTCCCTTAATGAAAAATATGGTAAATTTAATTATATAAGTATTATTATAGGTGCCTTTTTGAGTTCTATTTATGTAAACTTTGCACCATTGATATTTAGTAGAAATCCCTCATTAAGGAAAGATAATTTAAAAGGTATAGCGAAATTAATGTATCAGGATGTTTCAGATGATCCTTGGGATAAAGAGAACCTTACGAAAGAAAATTTAGATTTCACTATTGGAAGCATACGATTTATTGATATGTACTCAAAAAGATTAATGAATACTAAGATTCTGAATGAGCACAAAGATAATTTCGTGCGTCGAATTGGTGCATACATTGGGGAAGTGATTAAACGTAAAATAAACCAGGACTTTAACTGGTACGAGATCGATTCAGTAAAAGAGTATTCTGTTAATTTTGCTGGATTAGATAGTAGAGAGAATCAAAGTGTTCTTTATTCCCAAAAGAGGGATATTGTTATTTCACCCTTATCTGAAGTATTTCAATTCCTAGAAGGACACTCACCATATACTAATTTACAAACTTATGTAGAAGAAATGATTAAGAACAATTCTTTAATACAAAATTAGAAAAAATTATTCAACTACCATGACAGTATAATGGAAAATTCAAATGGGAAGTGCAGTAATAAAGAACTAATGGTGTCATTGTTCAAAAAGTAAAGCCCTCCAATTCAACAGAAATCAGAGGGCTTTTTACAACAACGTATTAACGATTAGGTTACATTCGCTTACTCAATTTTTTAAATGAATAAATCGTGGTAAGAATCCTAAACAGCAGCGATTGCTAAGTAAGAATCATTGAAATAGATAACCTCTGAAAGGACTTTGTTACCCTGAATTTTCTCGAAAGTTTCTCTTGCTTCTCTTTCTGTGTCAAACTCAAACATTCTAGTTTGTTCTTTTGAATGGACAGTAATTACCCACATTAAATAAATCCCCCAATTAAAAGATAAATTTATACCCCCGTGTTTTGTGAATGGATAAGTGACTTTAGAAGCAATTGAAGTGAATAGGAGTATGGTTATTTCTAACAAGGACGATTATAACATGCTCATATCCTTATGCCGATTCTAATTGTTACAAATTATTGACATTTTTGTATTTCGAGGTTCATTTTTTACTTAGATTCCCTCTACTGGAGCAGACGATTGTTATTCCACAAACAGGCCAGATTGTGGAATAACCTATTAAATTGTGTTGTGAAGATTGAGAAGAAATGTACATAAGTTAACTAGGAGATTAGTTTAAAAAAAACCACTGAAATTATGGTAAAATTTAAAAACTTAGATATGCGTATTATAGGGGGAGTATAAATGGATATAGAAATTCAAAGTGATTTCACCAATTCAAATCTCGATGAAATGAAGGAAATTTATGCTTCAGTTGGGTGGACGAAACATACAAACGAGATCATTAGAAAAATATTCGATGAAAGTAATGTCATAGCCTTAGTTAAGGTCAATGGAAGAATTATTGGAATTGGCAGAGGAATGACAGATGGCGTTTTTAATGCCGCAATTTATGATGTAGTCGTTCATCGAGATTTTCAAAGGCAAGGAATAGCTAAAAAAATAATGGAGTTTTTATTGGATAAGCTTAGAAATGTTTCTTGTGTACATTTAATATCAACAACTGGTAATGAAGGATTTTATCAAAAACTTGGATTAAAAAAGCTGAAAACAGGAATGGGAAGATATTTAAATCCAAGTCTAAGTCACGAGTATTTAGAGTAATTTTCCTTGTTCAACTACGGGTGCTTATGTAAAAGAGGGGAATGCTGCGGCATTTCCCTTTTCTTATGTGCGCCCGGCATGGGCGATAACTTGGTGGTGAAAGTCCACTACAGGCTTGGCAGTAGGAACTGTTAGCCAATAGCAAGGGTGTCCACCGTGAGGTGGAATCTGAAGGAAGCTGGAGGCAAATTCTCGAACTGACGAACAGAAACTATATACAAGGCTGAATTGGGGAGGACGAATCTGCATAGCAAGATAAAGTCCAATACTGCCCGAACCCCATACAGTAAATATAGCAGTTACATGAGAAGAAGGTTATCGCTCTTACCCGGGGAGGTCTCACGAACGAGCGAACTCGCTCGGTTGAAAAAAGATTTATCGTGAGAAGTCAGCAGAGGTCATAGTAGTTTCCAGTGGAAATGAAGGACTGAACAATCTTAAATCTTGGAAAACAAGGAGGTGTAGGCACCCCGCCTAATCGCAGAAAACATCGCGGTATAGACCAAAAGATGGCTACCTATGAAGAAATAGGTTGGAAACCGAAGGTTACATAGGAGTGCGTAGGGATGCCAACATGGGTATGAAAGAACAAGATGGTATCAATTTAATCAATAAAGTTATCGCAAACGAGAATCTTTGGAACGCTTATGAAAAAGTGAAAAGTAACAAAGGAGCCCCCGGGGTTGATGGGATTACCGTATATCAATTGAAATCACATATGGAAAAATACTTACAACCTCTTAAACAGAAACTTATGGAGGGAACTTACCAGCCCCAACCTGTCAAAAGGGTTGCGATTCCAAAACCGGACGGTTCCAAAAGATATCTAGGAATACCATGTGTATTGGATAGAGTGGTACAACAAGCCATTCTCCAAGTAATTGAACCAATCATAGATCCATACTTCTCTGAGAATAGCTTTGGTTTTCGTAAAGGCAAGAATGCCCACCAGGCAATCAAACTTGCCGAACGGTATTATCAAGAAGGATACAGAGTAGTGGTGGACTGTGACTTGAAAAGTTATTTTGACACAATTCATCACCAAAGAGTTAGAGCTTATTTAGAGGAGTTCATTTCGGATAAAATTGTCCTTAAACTGATTTGGAAATTTCTTCGTTCAGGCATTCTTGACAAAGATATTTATATCGAAACCACAGAGGGAGCACCGCAAGGTGGTCCGTTATCCCCGATTCTAGCAAATGTCTATTTGAACAATCTGGATAGAGAACTAGAAAAGAGAGGGCACCGTTTTATTAGATATGCGGATGACTTCGTCATCTATGTCAAAAGTAAACGTGCAGGCGAAAGGGTAATGGACAGCGTTGCAAGCTACATCGAGAAAGACCTCGGACTAGTTATAAACCAAAAGAAAAGTACAGTGTGTGGTGCAACTTCGGCTACATTCCTTGGGTTCAATATACATAACCTCATGGGAAAGTCGGTTGCCGACCAAGTGAGTCGGCAAAACAACGATTTAAAAATAAACTAAGGAAAATAACCGGTCGAAAATGCCCGGGTGAGTTCAAAGAAATCGTAACGAAAATAAACCAATTAACCATAGGGTGGATTAACTACTACGGGATATCCCGAATGAAGAAATTCATTGTAAAAACTCAAAAATGGTTAAATCACCGACTCAGACAACTCATCTGGAAGAGATGGAAAAAGCTAAGGACAAAGTACAGGATGCTTCGTAAATATGGAATTAATCATGATGATGCCATGAAATTAGCAAACTCCCGTAAGGGATACTGGCGGATATCTAAAAGTGAGATTCTGCATCAAGCGATAACAAAAGAAAAACTCACAAAATGGGGATTAAAAGATATATCCCAACTTTATGAGTTACGATACTTAAAAGATTGAACCGCCGTATACGGAACCGTACGTACGGTGGTGTGAGAGGTCGGGGATTAAATTTCCCCTCCTACTCTATTGTGGTAACTGGCAGGATAGCATTCCTGTTGATCGTTAATTTTCGACTTTGAAAAAAGGGCTCCTCAGTAACTGTAGTTTTTTTGTATTTGTAATTTATCGTTATGATAAAACCTCTTCTCAATAAATGTAGAGGTTTTTTATATTCGAGCCCCTAGTTTGAAGTTTCTAGGATTGCTATTGAAG
Source organism: Bacillus salipaludis (assembly GCF_030938565.1). Classification (GTDB taxonomy): domain Bacteria; phylum Bacillota; class Bacilli; order Bacillales; family Cytobacillaceae; genus Neobacillus; species Neobacillus salipaludis_A. Next base: position 3,314,433 of record NZ_JAVGVR010000001.1, read on the forward strand.
GAACTTAGCATTCAAACTAAATTAGTAAATTAAGGAATTCTTAACAGTGCATTAATAATAGATTTACAATTCTAATTTATATTTAAGTAGTCAGAAAGATTAGAAATTGATGAGAATTTTAATTAATTTTTAATCAAAGAATGAGAGCAGTTTGTAGCTAACTCTTCTTATGCTCAATGATTAATATTGATTTTAATTTAAAGGGGGAAAATTAACATGAAATCTAGGTTCAAGAAAAAGGCTATTCCATTCATAGCAACGACAGTTCTCGCAACCACGGCTATAACAACCCAAACTTTATTTAATGACGGTGGTAATCAAAACGCTAAAGCACAATCATTGTCAAAAGAAGAAGTGAAAAAGAATGGTGCATCATGGCTTGCAGGTGACCACCATGTACATAGTGAATGGAGTGTAGGTTGGGACAATTCAACAAATCCTCCAACTCCAATTAGGGGTGGGGATGCTATCTATCCAATCTCTAAAAATGCCGAAAATGGTAAAAAGTATGGACTTGATTGGATGATGACAACAGATCATGGGGGTCCTAACCATTCCAAGGTCAACTTAGAACAAGCTTATCCTGAATTAGTAAAATCCCGTGCAGCTGTTCCTGAAGTTCTTCAATTCTATGGAATGGAGTTTGACACACCAGCAGCTGACCACAGCACTCTAATGATTCCAAAAGGTGAAAAAGAATCACAAGTGCTTTATGATCTTGAAAGCAAGTTTAATTCTCGTGATGCTTATCCAAATGACCCAAGCCGTAATACGGAATCAAAAATGATTGAAGCTCTGAATTACATGAAGCAAATGGACGAGCTTCCAATTTCTATCGCTCATCATCCATCCCGTTCAGCGACAGGTGTTGGCGTATGGGGACAAGATACTCCGCAAGAGTTCCGTAATTGGAATGATACAGCACCAAATATCTCTATTGGTATGGAAGGTGCTCCTGGACACCAAGCAAGTGCTATTAATCCAGATGGAACTCTTGACCTTAAAGGATCTCGTGGTAGTTATTCAAACACAAACGCTCCAACAATGGGTGGTTTCGATCAGATGAGTGCTATCGTTGGTGGTTTATGGGATTCGATGTTAGGTGAAGGAAGACACTGGTGGATTACGGCTACTTCTGACTCACATGTTAACTGGCGTGATGGAGGAAGTGACTTCTGGCCTGGTGAATATTCTAAAACATATGTAAAAGCAGAGAAAAATTATCAAGATGTAATGGAAAACCTTCGTAAAGGTAATGTATTTGTTACCACGGGTGACCTGATCTCAGAACTTGATGTTAGAGTACAAGCAGGAGGCAAATCACCATTGCATGCAGAGGCAAAAGGAAATACAGCATCCATCGGTGAAACACTTACACTTCCAAGTAAGAAATCTGATGTAACAGTAACAGTTCGTATCAAAGATCCAAACACTGCGAACTCTCACGGAGATAAGCCAAATGTTCAACGTGTTGATTTAATCATGGGAGAAGTTAAAGGAAAAGTGGAAGACCGCTCAACTGCCTCAAATCCTACAACCAAAGTGGTGAAGCGTTTCACAGAAAGTGATTGGAAAAAAGACGGTGAATACATCACCATTACTTATACTTTAAAAGATGTGGACAAAGATAGCTATATTCGTTTACGTGGTACTAACACTGATCAATTAGAACCAGTAAAAGATCCTAAAGGTGAAGATCCATGGAATGATCTTTGGTTCTATTCAAACCCAATTTTCATCAAATCAGATAAATAAAAGGGTAAAATGAAAAAATGGCGAGGGGGTTTTAAAAATCTCCTCGTCTTTAAAATTATCTTATGTCAAGACATAATTGAAAGAAAACAAAAGAAATGGACGTGTACATAATGAAAAAGTTATGGTGCTTTATTTTTCTCCTATTACTTTCATTTAGTTCTTTCCTTCCTTCCCCAGTATTTGCTCATACCAACAACAGTGAAGGTTTTTCAACCATTGAGGTTAAAAAGAATGCATTGGATTATGAATTAAAGCTTGATTTGGAGGAGTTGGGACATTCTCTTAAAAAGGCTATGGATCAAAAGGAGTTAATTGACCATAAGGTATTGCAGCGTTATATCAATTCCCATATCAAGCTTTATGCAGACAGCGAATTGGTTGAGGGTAGCGTATTAAAAACGGATATAGAGATGATTAAGGAGCGGCCGTTTGCCATTATAAATTTAGCATATAAAACAAACCATAAACCAGAAAAACTAGTAGTCGAATATAATATGTTTATGGATGATTCCGACCCAAGTCATGCAAATTTTGCAGCAGTAAAAATGGACGGGAAACAACAAGAAAAGATTTTGACATTCGAATCAAGGGAATTTGAGATTGGTAAAATAAGTTTCTTGCAGAATGCCACACAGTTTTTGGTGCTTGGCTTAAAACATATTTTTACAGGTTATGACCATATTCTGTTTGTCATCAGTTTGCTTTTTGGAGCAAAAACGATTCGGCATATTCTTTCCTTAGTTACAGCCTTTACAATTGCACACAGTATTACTTTGGCTTTGGCAACTTTCGATATTGTTCACCTACCAACCAGATTTGTAGAATCCGCTATTGCTTTAAGTATTATTTATGTAGCACTTATGAATATTTTTAATCAGGACTCAAAACACCAGCCATGGCTTGCCTTTGCTTTTGGGTTAATCCATGGATTCGGATTTGCAGGCATTCTTTCCGAAATGAGATTAGATACGAACCATATGGTCACTTCACTTGTATCTTTTAATATCGGGATTGAAATCGGTCAATTATTAATCGTTTCTATAGCATTTCCGCTCATTTTGTGGATTAAGAAATTAACCCTAAAACCAATTAAATGGGTTATCCCTGGTACCTCAGTGGCCATATTAGCATTTGGAATGGTATGGTTTATTCAACGAGCTTTTTATTAGGTGAGGAATATAATGGAAAGTATTTGGAAGCAAGTTTAGAAAAGAACGAAAAGTAATGGGGTGTCTAAGTATAATTGTGTCTATATTTATTTTATTTGTATCAATGGAAGGTTTCTTATTGAAGTAACGGGTGCAAGAGTTGAAGAGCCAAGACGTCATTATCGACAGCTTTTTTATTGTCTAACGGGGCAGGATTGTTGAAGAGTTCAGATTATTCTTTTTCAGCAATCAGGACAGATTGCAGCATAAGCTTATATTACCAATTCGCAAGGAGTGATTTTAAATGAGTGTTGAAAGAGATAAAATATACCCCGATTGCCCAACTCTTATTAAAACAGTCGAGGTTGGCGGTCTTACGAAATCGCAGCTTCTTCAAAAATTGCAACAACATTCTATTTTGATGAATGAGCTTGGAGAGAGGCTGTTCGCTGATGATAAATTTACTTTTTCGGATACGATATACAGTGTGAGGGCTGTTGAACTCAAAGTTCGTGATCTTGGCTTTCCCGAAGGAGCTACTATACCCCAGCTTTTTGAAAAAGCGAACAAGGTTGGCTTAAAATTATGCCCCCTTGAGCTAGGACCACACTTAAGATTGGAGTATCTGGATCAACCCGAAGGTCATTCGGGGAAGCCTTTTTGGCGACATCGAGCTCCGTATGGCTCCGTTACAATAGCATCGGAGATACTATCCGAAGACGTCGACTTTCCGAAGGGTTTCTATCTGAGACGAATTGAAGGTGTGCTGTGGTTGCGCGGATATATTGCTGATGATCTGCACGTCTTGGGGCCAGATGATCACTTTGTCTTTTGTCAAAACGAAAACGTGAAGTAAAATATTCCAAATTCAACTATCAGGTGCAATACTTAAAGATCCAGCTGCCAATTCAGGCGGCTTTTTTATTGTGGTAACGGAGGTTAGTTAATAATAGGACGCATTTGATGTGAAAGGTGCGACACAAATGAGATTGTTGAAAAAGGTTTTCTTGATGTATAAAGAGCAAAGGTAAAACAATACCTTTGCTCGGAACATTTAACAATTACAAATCATTAGAACGTTACCGTCCAAATCTTGAAAGTTAAAATAGGCAAAATCCCCAACTCGCTCTATTTTTTTAACAATTGTTATTCCTTTGTCTTTAATAAATTTATATGCTTCATCAATATCTTTAACGAAGAAATTAAATAAAACATGATTAGAAGGTTTTAATTGAAAACTTGGATCTAAAGTGTGATCGTCTAATGTAATACCTGTTTCGGCTGAGATAGGGATATTGTAAACGGGAGATGAAACATTTTCCTTTATAAAAGGTATTCCAAGCAATTTACTGTACCATTCTGCTGATCTTTCTAGGTCACTGACATGAATAAAGACATTATTTACCTTACAAGTTATTGGAGAAACAATTGAATTCATAAACATTCCACCTCGTTTAGTTTTACCTTACAAATTCAACAAAATTTTAAAAAAACCTTTAAGAAAAGTGACGTCGTTTTATGAACAAAATGTGCTTGTTCAACTAACGGGTGCGTTCGTAAAAATGTTGTTGATTGCTTTCTAACTTGTGTAACCAAGGATTCGGAAGCCAAATTAATAGTTCTCCCTTTTACAAACGTTTGTCAAAGGGTTAGGTACCGATCCAGGAAGGATAGGCATTTTTTTCGTATAATCATTTTTCTCGGCGAAAGCTTTGCATTGTATGGGACCCACCCGCACAAACTATATAGACAGAATACTAGGGAAGGTTTGTCGCAGGTGCATAAAGTAAAAGTGTTTTTCAAAACTTTGATTCAAGGCTTTTTTCATCACAATATTATGTATTTAAGTTCCATCATTGCTTATTTTGGAGTTGCTTCGACTATTCCTCTTACGTTGCTGTTGATTTTTTTTGCATCTCTATTTATTGACGGTACAGCTGTTGAGCAGTTTCTCGATCATCTGTTTCAATCATTTATCCCTTCTATGCCGAAAGGGGAATCATTTGTTACGACCACCATCGATCATCTAACTCAATTCCGTACTGCGGTGGGGATAATGGGCATTGGTGGACTGCTGTTGGCATCTATTGGCGGTTTCCTGTCTTTGCAAACAACGCTCGACACGATTTGTGAAGTTCGTAAATACCGTTCCTTTATTAAGCAGTACGTGATTGGGTTCGTGATGCTGGGTTTTTTGCTTCTGTTAATTCTTGTGTCTTCTCTTCTATCGGCGGTTTCACCCGAAGTCGCCATGAGTATCGCAAAATTTGATGGATTCGAATGGGTTCACATTGTTCACATCATGTCAGGGACGTTCTTCTTGTTCTTCATGTTCGTAACCTGCTTTCTCTGCTATCGGATTCTACCTTCGGCAGCACTCTCGACGAAAGCTTTGCTGACAGGAGCGATTGTGACCACAATAGGTGTTTACGTTGCACGCCAGCTGTTCGTTATTTATACCCATCATTTAGGGAATTACGAATTGATATATGGGACGCTAACGTTTACAACACTGGTCACGTTTTGGATCTATATTGTGAGCGTCCTCTTTTTGTTTGGCATGGAGTTATGTGTCACGGTTGACCGTGTTCGTGGGTTACACCCATTACATAAGGATTATCAACCACAATAAAGCATAGGATTTTTTATTTGTTTTATCTTCTCTGCCCTATCAGGTACAAGCTCTAAAATGTCCTCAATAATCTATATAATGGATGGTACGGGAGGCAAATTTTTAACTATGTATATGTTAGCGGTTGTAGGAATCAGCGTTATATAAAAATTATCAAAAGAAGTAGGATGCTACAAGTTGGCTCTTAAAGGGTGCTTTTGATAATGATGGGAACGCTTTGGCGGTTCCCTTTTTGTTATTCTAGAGTTAGTTTGTGAAGGGTTGCACTTATACTAAGGGGTGCTTATTTTTTAAAGAAGGGATCGCTACGGTGGTCCCTTCTTCTTATGTGCGCCCGGCATGGGCGATAACTTGGTGGTGAAAGTCCACTACAGGCTTGGCAGTAGGAACTGTTAGCCAATAGCAAGGGTGTCCACCGTGAGGTGGAATCTGAAGGAAGCTGGAGGCAAATTCTCGAACTGACGAACAGAAACTATATACAAGGCTGAATTGGGGAGGACGAATCTGCATAGCAAGATAAAGTCCAATACTGCCCGAACCCCATACAGTAAATATAGCAGTTACATGAGAAGAAGGTTATCGCTCTTACCCGGGGAGGTCTCACGAACGAGCGAACTCGCTCGGTTGAAAAAAGATTTATCGTGAGAAGTCAGCAGAGGTCATAGTAGTTTCCAGTGGAAATGAAGGACTGAACAATCTTAAATCTTGGAAAACAAGGAGGTGTAGGCACCCCGCCTAATCGCAGAAAACATCGCGGTATAGACCAAAAGATGGCTACCTATGAAGAAATAGGTTTGAAACCGAAGGTTACATAGGAGTGCGTAGGGATGCCAACATGGGTATGAAAGAACAAGATGGTATCAATTTAATCAATAAAGTTATCGCAAACGAGAATCTTTGGAACGCTTATGAAAAAGTGAAAAGTAACAAAGGAGCCCCCGGGGTTGATGGGATTACCGTATATCAATTGAAATCACATATGGAAAAATACTTACAACCTCTTAAACAGAAACTTATGGAGGGAACTTACCAGCCCCAACCTGTCAAAAGGGTTGCGATTCCAAAACCGGACGGTTCCAAAAGATATCTAGGAATACCATGTGTATTGGATAGAGTGGTACAACAAGCCATTCTCCAAGTAATTGAACCAATCATAGATCCATACTTCTCTGAGAATAGTTTTGGTTTTCGTAAAGGCAAGAATGCCCACCAGGCAATCAAACTTGCCGAACGGTATTATCAAGAAGGATACAGAGTAGTGGTGGACTGTGACTTGAAAAGTTATTTTGACACAATTCATCACCAAAGAGTTAGAGCTTATTTAGAGGAGTTCATTTCGGATAAAATTGTCCTTAAACTGATTTGGAAATTTCTTCGTTCAGGCATTCTTGACAAAGATATTTATATCGAAACCACAGAGGGAGCACCGCAAGGTGGTCCGTTATCCCCGATTCTAGCAAATGTCTATTTGAACAATCTGGATAGAGAACTAGAAAAGAGAGGGCACCGTTTTATTAGATATGCGGATGACTTCGTCATCTATGTCAAAAGTAAACGTGCAGGCGTAAGGGTAATGGACAGCGTTGCAAGCTACATCGAGAAAGACCTCGGACTAGTTATAAACCAAAAGAAAAGTACAGTGTGTGGTGCAACTTCGGCTACATTCCTTGGGTTCAATATACATAACCTCATGGGAAAGTCGGTTGCCGACCAAGTGAGTCGGCAAAACAACGATTTAAAAATAAACTAAGGAAAATAACCGGTCGAAAATGCCCGGGTGAGTTCAAAGAAATCGTAACGAAAATAAACCAAGTAACCATAGGGTGGATTAACTACTACGGGATATCCCGAATGAAGAAATTCATTGTAAAAACTCAAAAATGGTTAAATCACCGACTCAGACAACTCATCTGGAAGAGATGGAAAAAGCTAAGGACAAAGTACAGGATGCTTCGTAAATATGGAATTAATCATGATGATGCCATGAAATTAGCAAACTCCCGTAAGGGATACTGGCGGATATCTAAAAGTGAGATTCTGCATCAAGCGATAACAAAAGAAAAACTCACAAAATGGGGATTAAAAGATATATCCCAACTTTATGAGTTACGATACTTAAAGATTGAACCGCCGTATACGGAACCGTACGTACGGTGGTGTGAGAGGTCGGGGATTAAATTTCCCCTCCTACTCTATTGAATAAATGGTAGTTTAGTTCAACAAAGAGAATGAAATAATTTCCGTATTAAAAAATTGATTGGCATTGTACAATACTCTTGTTCATAACAAAGAAAAAGTTAGTTTTAACATTCTTTTTATGGGCGGGGGTTCCAGTTTTTATAATAGGGAGTTTTGTATCAGAATTAACTTCTAATTTGCAATAATTCATCTTTGTATTTCAATTTCAGGCGGATTTCTGTTTTCTGTATTTTTTGTGCCAATCAATCTAAAAGTTGCCAAACATATTGCGAATATAAAGAATCGCAGTGTAATGATTTCTTTTATGCGTATAGAAATAATATGGATATTAGTTTGTTCTTTAATTTTTGCTTTAATTTTTAGTATCGTTATTCAATTATAGGGTGCAAGAGTTGTAGAACGAGCTGTCATTGTGGCAGCTTTTCTTATTGGACTAAAGGGGCAGGTTAGTTGAATAAGGAATATGTAGTTGCTTACAGAATATACATAATTAGGCAATGTGAAGATGGGAGCTTAAATGGATAGTGGCACTATTTTCACCCTGCTCGGTTCCAGAAAGGGCAGTTTACTTGAAGAAGGATTATTGGATTGTTAAGTGAATTTTAAAAGAGAGTAAATAGGAAGTGAATAAGTAAAGGAGAGATATTTTTTGAAAAACTTTATTTGTGAAACTTGTGGTGTTCAGTATGAAAGCTCAATTGAAGCACCAAAACAATGTTTGATTTGCGGGGAAGAAAGACAATTTGTTAGTTCCAAAGGTCAGGTGTGGACCACATTAGAAAAGCTGATAAAGGTGGGTACATATAGTAATATCATTAAGCTCCAGGAAGAAGGATTACATAGCATAAAGACCAATCCAAGTTTTGGAATCGGACAGACAGCATATCTTGTACAAGATAAAAATTACAACTTATTGTGGGATTGTATCACATATATTGATCAATCAACCATTTCACATATTAATAAATTAGGCGGAATTGATGCTATTGCATTATCACATCCCCATTATTACTCTAGTCAAGTAGAATGGGCTGAAACTTTCGATGCTCCAATTTACATACACGAAGATGATAAAGAATGGGTGACTAGAACCAGCGAGAAAATCATTTTTTGGTCTGGAGAATCTCTAGAATTGCAGGAAGGTCTTATCCTTCAAAGAATTGGAGGACATTATAAAGGCGGTACTGTTTTAGAGTGGAAAAATGGAAGCAGTCAAAAGGGAATTTTATTGAGTGGAGATATAGTACGCGTGGCGGCTGATCGTAAGTGGGTAAGTTTTATGTATAGTTATCCTAACTTCATTCCTCTGCCCAGAGTAACAGTTGAAAGAATTGCAGATAGGGTAAATGATTTTACATTTAATCGATTATATGACGCATTTAATCTGATTATTAGAGAAGATGCAGATTTGGTGGTTCAAAGGTCAGCAAAAAGGTATATTGAAGCACTAAATGGAACATTATTTAATACTTAATTTACTAATTTATTAGGAAAGCTTGAAGAACTTATAAATAAACTTTTTCCTCAAATTTAGTTACCTATACAAACCTGAACATTTGACAGTAAAGTTAGTAAATAGAGATGACAAGGGGAACAAATCATATTCTTCAATTAATGGGTGCTTGAGTTGAACAAAAGGGTCGCAGCTGCGGCTCTTTTTGTGCGACGGGCAGTCGCATGGAGTGTTGATCTGTCGACACTCTTCTTTTCATTATCTGACAGAGACGTCATCTCGGTGAAACGACTGGTTGATGATGATGATACTGAATCCCAGATGGTGAAAGTCCATCTCCGAGGAGACTGACCTAGCTCGGGAAGCTTAATCTAGGGCAATACCGTGAGGTATTGTCTGAAGGAGATGCGGTAAGTCGAGAGACCCGTAGGCAACTAGATAGACCCTAATGCAATAAGTGTGAAGCACGGCGGCGGGATAAGTTGGCGACTCTTCGAAAAGTGAGGAAGCCCGCTAAAGGGGCATTTTCTTTAGAAGTCAGAGCGAGAAAATGTGACTTATAACGTGGTGGTGCAGGGTATGTCTAGAAGGGAAATGCGATAACCCCGTGAGGTCTCCACCTTACCAAACAGGCAGGGTTCTAGTCTATAAGGGTAATCCGAAATGACGAGGAACGGGTGGAGAAGTCAGACGTTCTCATAGTACGGAAGTAATTCGATGACCATAACATCGAGTGAACGGAAGGGGAACGACCTATGGCTCCAAGCCATTAACTAGGTGTAATGTAAACAATCATGTTACTGCGGTAAAACCGTTTGAATGTACATCAAGGAAAGGCGTGGAATACGCAATGAATCAAGAGTGGAAGTTTAAATTACACAGTGTATATGGGCAGATATTGTTTGACCGAAAATTAACCCAAAGCTTCGAACAAGTTAAAGCAAACAAAGGGGCAGGAGGAATCGACGGAGAAACAATTGAAAGTTATGATGCCAAATTACAAGAAAACATCATGGAACTTCTAAACAAATTGAGAGCAAAGACTTACCAAGCTCAACCAGTCAGAAGAGTATACATACCAAAGAAGAATGGAAAGAAACGTCCTTTAGGTATTCCAACTATCGGGGACCGCATAGTTCAACAAAGTATTGTAAATGTACTACAGCCAAAATTTGAAGATTTGTTGTTTCATAACTGGTCGGTTGGATACAGACCGAATCGAGGGGTACAAAGAGCCCTGCAAATAATCCTCTGGAATATTGAACAAGGATATAACCATATTTACGATTGTGATATAAAAGGTTTCTTTGACAATATACCCCATAATAAACTGATTGGGGTTTTAAAGAAATATGTGTCAGACCGTACGGTCCTGAGTTTGGTTGAACAATGGTTAAAGGCTGGGCACATGGAAGAGGGGAAACTTATCCATTCTGACTATGGCACACCTCAAGGCGGCGTCATCTCACCACTACTTGCAAATGTATACCTTAATGAACTTGACTGGGAGTGGGACTTGAATGGTATTCGATTTGTCAGATATGCAGATGATTTCTTGTTATTTGCTAAATCAAACGAAGAAATCAAGAAGGCGGCTACCTTAACTAAGAATAAGTTAGCTGAGTTGGGACTGGAAATCTCTAAAGAGAAGACCAGAGTTGTCAACTTTGATAAGGACGACTTTGACTTTTTAGGGTTCACATTCCATCATTGGACAAAGAGAAGGAAAGATAATAAACCCTTCTTTAATGTTACACCAAAGGAAGAATCCATCAGGGATTTTCGATTGAAAATCAAGGAAAAGACTAGGAAATCCCTAACTCTTAGCAAAGAAGAATGGATAAATCGGGTAAATCCTATTATTAGAGGTAAGGTAAATTACTATGTGACTATTATCAAAGCGGTAAAAGCAAACGAAGAATACGGACAAAAGAGTCACTGTAGAACTCGATGGATAAGGAAAATTCTTGAGCGAATTGATGGATATATAAGAAAAAGACTGCGTGTTGCGTTAATCCATAAGCACCCAACCCAAAGAAAAGGTATGAGAATGAATACCCTTTGGAATAACGAATTCTTTTTAAAGATTAAACTAATCCCATCCTATTGGCTTTATCTAAATAAAGCCTACGGATACACTATAGAACAATACCTAAGCGATATGAGTAAATCTGCAAAAAGAAGATTCCAATACAAAGTCAAAAGAGCAAAAGAAAAAGGTGAGGAATATTTTACCCCTCATCGCTTACAAAAGATGCAAAATGCCTGGAATGCATCCTCTTGATAAACATTGTAACATTTGGTAAGCCGTATGCCTTAATAGGGCACGTACGGTTTGATAAGGGGGAAGCCTCGAGAGAGGTTTCCCTACTTTCTCTTGTTCCACTGACAGACAGGTTAGCAAAAAAGTATCATGATTTTTATGTAAAATAATGGTATTATAGTTCAGATAAAGTGGGTTGATTAAAGGGTATTATTGGAACAGCATAAGTAAATTGATTTTGTGGAGGGTTAAAATACTACTAGTAATACTTTACATTCACGTAAATAAGAGATATTATACATACATATAAATGTATGTATGGAGGTAGCATCTTGCCAAGAAATAAATATCCAGAAATAACAGAAAAAAGAATCTTGGATACCGCAACAAAGTTGTTTTTGGAAAAGGGATGGGAAGAAACTACCATCCAGGATATCGTAGATGATTTGGGGGATTTAACCAGAGGTGCATTTTACCATCACTTTAAATCTAAAGAGGATATTATAGACGCTGTTCTCAATCAACTGGCAACTGAAAACGACCCGTTCAAAGAGGCTAAAAAAATCTCTGGATTAAACGGACTGGAAAAGTTAAGAATGGCATTTTTACTGTCATTTGAAAATATTGGACAAGTAGAAGCCGTTAAAACGATCTCCCACATCCTAAACAACCCTAAATTGATTGCGAAACAACTACAGGAATGTGTCCATTCAGGAGCTCCTGATATCCTTGCTTTTATCGAAGAAGGGGTAATAGACGGTTCTATTTCTGTTCAATATCCTAAACAGACATCAGAAACATATATGCTGCTGACTAATATTTGGTTAAGTCCAATTATATTTTCAGTAGATACAGAAGAATATCTGTTAAAAGCAAAACATCTACAAGAATTATTTAATAGTATCGGGCTCCCGGTTATTGATGATCAGATACTTGCTACCCTTGAAAAATTTCATAAAGCTATTTCTATCTAAAGTGGACTGCCAATCGGCAGTTTACTTTTACAAATATACATACATTTATATGTATGTAAACTTTAGGAGGGATTCGACTTGGAATTTGAATCTGCTGTAAAAATCTCTGGATTAGTAAAGACCTTCAATCAAAAAGAAGTCATAAAAAATTGTAACATGACCGTTTCAAAAGGAAGCGTTTATGGACTATTGGGTGTAAATGGAGCTGGAAAAACAACAATTTTTAAACTGCTATTAGGATTACTTCATCCCACTGCCGGACAAATAGAAATTTTCGGCAAGGATATTCAAATTGGTGAAAATTGTATTCTAAGGGATGTAGGAAACATGATAGAAACTCCCATTTTTTATGAACATTTATCCGCTATTGAAAATTTAGAAATTCATCTTTCCTATATGGGAATTCAAAATACAGATATTCAAAAAACATTAGGAACAGTTGGGTTACATGATATAGGTAATCAACCTGTTTCTCAATTTTCTCTAGGTATGCGTCAGCGTTTAGGGATAGCAAGAGCAATCATCCATCAGCCAAAACTTTTAATTTTGGATGAACCTATTAACGGGCTAGATCCAGTGGGAATACGGGAAATGAGGGAGCTTTTTAAAGACCTTGTAAAAAAACATGATATGACTATACTTGTTTCCAGCCATATTTTAAGTGAAATCGAACATATCGCAGATGTCATAGGGATCATCGTAGATGGGAGTATTGTTCAAGAAATAGAGTTAGCCACTATCGAAAAGGATTCTGCAGATGGATTAGAAGAATATTTTCTTAATATTGTGCATGGAGGAATGAAACAACATGCTTAACTTATTGAAACTTGAATTGAAAAAAAAACAATATTCGTACATACATTATTGCAGCCTCTATCATTGGAATATGTATGTTAGGAATAATATATCTTTTCGCCTATGCTCCAAAGATTGAGCCAAAAGACCCGGACATGAAAATGTTTGCAGGATATGAAAATATCATTCCATTATTTAACACAATCTGTATGTTTGCCTTCAGCTTATTATCATCAGTAATGTTTTCAAAAATAGTAATTGAAGAATATGCAGGGAAACGCACCATTCTGCTATTCTCATACCCTATCAGCAGAAGAAAGGTTTTTCTGGCAAAGATTTCTGTGGTTTCACTGTTTGTGGCAACTGCAATGATCACCTCAAGCATAAGCATATTTATTATTTTTGGTATTAGTGAATCCATTTCCCCAGTGGTAGACGGAAACATCACTTTTGAAATGATAAGTAGGGCTGCCAAAACTACATTTTATATGTCTATTTCTGCGGTTAGTGTTGGTATTATCTCTCTGGCGATCGGCTTTATAAAAAAGTCTATACCGACCACTATTATATCCTCAGTTTTGCTTTGCTCGCTATTAAGTAACATCGTGGCAGGTTCTATATCTGCAGATAGTTCAATCATTATTTTTACAATCATTCTTGTATTTATAAGTGTGATCGTCATTAACATAATGACAAGAAAGATTAACTGCATGGAGGTATAACAAATATGGAACAAAAAATTGAAAATGCAATAGATAATACTCTTGAAAACCTCGCCCCGCTATTTTATCGGTCAAGTATCATAATAGGTATTCTTTTGGTTTTATTAGGATTTTTATTATATTTCCTTAAATCATCCAAAAAGAATTCAAGAACTGTCTGCTTAATTTGTATTGGAATTGGAATATTCTCAATAATTAGCGGTATTATGCAAATGGAATACTAACGATACCACGAACTAGAATGAAAAATAAAAGTATTATAAAAAGGTAAAAAGCAATACATATTTATAAGATATTAATGCCAATAAGCCTTTTTGAGCTATTTACAAGTTTGGTAATTCCATCCTTTTTATGTTGGGTTTGAAAAATAAAAAAAGAGTAAAGAAAAACTTGTCCTATGTATATGGAAATAGCAGGTTATTCATAAATTGGTGAAATCGAATACTTGGTGTAAGGGGTTAGTGAGACCTCGTTTAGACTCGTTACGGAGAATCATATCATAAGTAAAGGATGCTAAAACGTGCATCCTTTACTTTGTGACAATACTTGAATTGGAATAATTAATTATATTTATCTAATATCCTGACGCATTATTTCTTTATTAAGCCAATCTCAACCAATCTTTCATACAAAAAGTCACCAGCAGTAATGGCAGGATATTTTTCTAGATTATCTTCAGAAATACAAGATGGAAAAGGTCATCTAACCGTCTGATAAACGAGGGCTATTGTTTATGCATTTACTCACTTGCACTAGTGGGTGCTTTAATTACACAACAAATGGGCTGTTCGGCAGTCCTTTTTTCATTGGGAAGGAACTATCTATAAAGTGAAGGAATATATTTTTAAAAACCCTTGTCCATTCCTAATGAGGTGACTAAATCCTTATGAAGACATTTTTAACCACCCGAAAGAAAATGCCATTCCAGTAAGAGATGATAAATACGGAAACTGATTGTTAATAAGCTAACGGGTGCTTATATTGAAGATCATGCTGCCATCGATGCAGCATTTTTTATTGTGCTAACGGATGCAGTTTAGTGGAAGAAGAAAAATGTTCAAATCATGATTTATTGACTCCTTCAAATTTGTTACAATTACTTTTTGAAAAGTTATTAACATATTAAGATAAATAGTAGAATGAGGTAATGCTATGACAAATTTTATGTACATATTTTGCTTAATGGTATGGGGGCTAAATTTTATTGCGGTGAAAATTCAAGGAACACCCGTCAGTTTGGAATTATCATTAACATATCGTTTAGTTATGACAGCTTTTTTATTTTTAGTTCTTGTGTGGTTCCTTAAACCAAAGGGGAGACCACGTTCAAAAGATTTTCCGTTTATTATAGTTTTTGGTGTATGTAACTTTGCATTAAGTTATCTGTGCCTTTATTACGCCACAATTTTGAGCTCTGCGGCCATTGTAACATTAATCTTTTCGTTAAAAGTGATATTGACTCCGATTGCTCTCCGTGTTTTTTTAAAAGAAAAATTATATTCTCGCGTGTTAATTGGGGGAATTTTAGGGGTATTTGGAGTATGTGTCCTAATCTATCCGAACTTAAATAATTTTCAAGGACTTACTGATTTAAAAGGAATCATGATTGCTTTGTTAGGTACGATTCTAACAGCTGTTGGTGATGCAAGTTCTGCAAGAAATGCTAATAGAAAGATTAACCCTATCTATGCAAATGCTATTGGTTTTACAATTGCTAGTATTTTAATGGGGGTAATTGTACTGTTCCAAAGAAATAAAATTATACTTCCAACAACAGTTACATATTTATCTGCTTTGCTATATTTAACTTTGATTGCTTCTTTTATGGCTTGGCTATTTTATTTAAAACTTGTAGAAAAAATTGGAGGGGCAAAAAGCGGGTATATGGTAGCTCTATTCCCAGTAATTGGAGGGGTTGCTTCTGTTTTAATTGGTGAATCAACTCCATCAATTTATTTGGTAGTAGGGTGCCTTTCTAGCTGTATTGGAGCTGCAATTGCTTTAGGGGTTAGAAATCGAAGTCAGAATAATAATCTACCTGTCAATACTAATTAAGAATAGACTTCCTTATTAAGCTCCCTAACGGGTGCTTTAATAAAAGATAGGGGCAAATTTATGAAAATTGAAGTAAAAGATGACGACAAGGTAATAATTGATTACTTTGAATTTTATGGTCATATTGACCAAAACCAAAGCTGTTCTGATTGCAAATTTAATTTAGTATACTATGAAGATTTTGATGCTTATTTTTGCCCTCAATGTAATAACTGGACTGAATCCAAATGTAGTGATCCAGATTGTACATACTGTCCTAATCGCCCTGAAAAACCTTTACCACACAAATAATGTTCATTCACTAACAGGTGCTTATGTTAAAGATGGGGTTGCTGAGGTTAACGGGTTTGGTTTTGAAGTAGAAAACATTAAGTAACAACCTAAAAGGGATATTAATTCGCACAAGAATTGGTATCCCTATTTTTGTTGTTATAACAATGTTTATACTGTTTTAGTACTAAAAACATCACAATAATTCGCATAGTAAATAGCAACAGTCTGCTGTCTAGCAGACTGTTGCTAATTGATATGTTAAAACCCCTGCTAATTTGGATACTATTTGTTATGTTAATTCAATAGGAACAGATGACGGATGAAGTTTATCCTATATGCAACAATAATGAGAACAAGTCCGAGTAAGCAATCGGTCTTGTTGTTCAAATATTGTCATCTTCCTCTATCTATTATTTTTAAGTAATGAATAAACATATGTATCATATGCCTTCCCATTTTGGTACATATAATCCCTCAGAATGCCTTCTTTTTGAAATCCAACTTTGGTAAGCAAATTACTAGATGCTTCATTATCCATAAAGACAACTGCACCGATACGAGTTAGAGCAAATTCATTAAATCCATATTGAACAACTTTAGATACGGCTTCAAAGGTATAACCCTTTCTCCATTGTTCAGGATGAATTTCATAACCGATTTCTGCTCGTCTATGTTTCGGTGACCAAGCATTAAATCCAATAGTGCCAATTATTCCTTGGGTTCCTTTTATTTCAATTCCCCAACGTATTCCTCTTTTCTCCTTGTAACTGTTGGCAAAGAAATCGACAAATGACTCTGCTTGTTCTTTACTTTCTAAAGTTTCTTGACCATAATATTTCGTAACATTTTCATTAGAAAAACAAGCGAATATGCCCTCTGCATCATCCTTTGAAATTTCTCTAAGCAATAATCTCTCTGTTTCTAGTATGGGGAACATTTTTCCTCTCCCTTTCTCTCTTCAATTTCCTTGTATTTATTTTAACATAAATTCCCATAAAACCTTCGGAAAGTTCATTCAAACAATTCCATAAACATAGAAACGCACAGAGGACCAATCACTGTGCGTTTTCTTATGTGAAATTACCGAGAATTTAATTGCTAATTAAGGTGCGAATTGGTGTGCAAATTGAGTTTTTCTACTCTATAACCGAACCCGTTATGCTGAGGTAGCCCTTTTTTTATTCGACGGGGCAGTTTACATTAAAGGGCTTTTTGAAAAAGGAATTAAAGTTTATGTGTTAAACATGGGATTAGTCGAGCATACGCCAACAGGTCGGCTAATATTAAGTGTCATGCTGGCTTTTGCTGAATTTGAAAGGGATATGATCGTTGAACGGACACAAGAAGGCGAGGCAATTGCAAAACAACGTGACGACTTTCGAGAAGGCAGGCCGAAAAAGTATGGTAAAAAACAAATTGAACATGCTTTGAAGCTGCTGGAAACCCATTCATATAAGCAAGTAGTGAAGCAACGGGGATAAGTAAAAGCACACTAATAAGGTCAAAGAACGCCATAAGTAGTAAAAATAAAGAGGGATAAAATGAGGGTGACAGAAATGGTCGCCTTTTTTTAATTTAGGAAGGATTTCCTATAAAAATAAGGAATAATTACTTAATTAACTTTTTGAGAGTTATGTTTTGAGAAGAGAGGTGATTGTCGTTGTTACCGCCATTTTACAATCAAGAAAGGGATTATGAGGATTGGTGTAAGAAGAATAGTAATGGTTTCGTATTTAACTATGCGGGAGGAAAGACGGGGAATGTTCTTCATAAAGTGGGGTGTCGCCATCTAACAGTTCCTTCTCGGATTGGAACATATACAACACGGTATCCAAAATATTGTTCAACCGACATAACTGAATTATCCGATGAAGCAGATAAAGTCAGTAAGCCATTTAGCTGGCGGCGATGTAAGGACTGCTTCAAGGATTAAACGTGCAGGAGGATCGAAAAAGCTGCCATTACGGCGGCTTTTCTTATTGAACTAACGGGGCAGGTTAGTTCAAAAAGGAGTAACCTTTTTGTTATGTAAAAAAGTTGATTTTTAATAATATAAATCACTATAATTATAACCAGGTACTAATACCAACTTATAATAAAAATATGGGGTGGATACTATGATAGGTTCGAGAATAACTGCTATTGGTACATATGTGCCCGAAAAAAAGCTAACAAATTTCGATCTTGAACAAATGGTTGAAACAACTAATGATTGGATTATTCATAGAACAGGAATTCGTGAACGCAGAATTAGTCGCCCTGATGAATTTACCAGTGATTTATGTGTAGCTGCAGTAAAGGATTTAATGCACAGATATAATAAAAAAGTCGAAGATGTAGATATGATCATCGTGGCAACAAGCACTCCAGATTTTCCGTTTCCATCTGTCGCAAGCATCATACAAGAACGATTAAATATCAAACAAACAGGCGCCATTGATTTAAGTGCAGCGTGTGCAGGATTTGTATATGCTCTGCATACAGCAAACACTTATATTGCCTCTGGACTTCACAAGAAGATTCTGGTAATCGGTGCTGATACAATCTCAAAGATAACGGATTATACCGATCGAAGCACATGTGTTTTATTTGGTGATGGAGCTGGGGCTGTAATGGTTGAAAGGGATGAACAATCAAAAGGTTTCATTGGATTCCATTTGGGAAGTGATGGAAGTGGAGCACAGAATGTATATCAAACTGGACTTTCAAACAAGGTTAATGAGATTGAGTTAATCGATACGAAATGCCTTGTACAAAATGGTAGGGAAGTTTTTCGGTGGGCTGTAAGGAGTGTTCCTACTAGTGTTAGACAAATTTTGAATAAAACACAATTGAGTTTAGACAAGGTTGATTGGTTTGTACCTCATAGTGCCAATTTACGGATCATAGAGCCAATCTGTGAAAAATTAGAATTCCCAATGGAAAAAACTCTTTATAGCCTAGTCAACTTTGGAAATACTTCTGCTGCAACTATTCCTTTAGCTCTTGACCTGGGAATACGTGAGGGAAAAGTTAAAAATGGAGACAGAGTTCTCATGTACGGTTTTGGAGCTGGTTTGGTGCAAGCTGGTCAACTTCTAGAATTAAATTTTGACGAACAAATTTATACTCCTACACCGTTGTAACGAAAAAGATTTTGAAGGATTATACTTAAACAAACGGGTGTTTAAGTTGAACAGGGGATTGCTGCGGCAGCCCTTTTTTCTTGTTCCACTAATGGGGGCAGGTTAGTTTAACAGCAGTTTGGTTATATATGGTAAAATTTATATAAATTAAACCGTTGGAGAGTGGATACTGAAGAATGAAACTGCTATATTTGGGACTGACATTGCAAACGATATTTTTATTTTGGATAATCCTTCTTAATTCTGTAAGAGTCTATTTTATGGAGCATTATTCTGTCTATTCAGTCGCTTTCTTTGAACTGTTTTTAGGAGTAGTGAGTTTTATTTGTGGAATTATCGGTCTCATAAAAAAGGCAAATATGGGACTTTCCATAATGGTTATGGTGTTTGGGGTGCTTATTTGTTTCTTTTTCGTTTTTATCTATCTCTTATCGGAAGCAGGGATACCACCAGCTATCCCTTGGTTATACTCTGAATAAATCTGGTCTTTCTTCAATTAACCGTTGCAAGAGTTCAAAATCATAATGAGTTGCGGCAGCAGCTCATATTCTTATTGTGCTAACGGGGCAAGTGTATTTGAAACGGTTTTTACGATTCTTTTCAGTTTTTTTCGTTTTTTTTATTGTAAACATACTTTTTAGGCCCAGTACCAGCGTTGCTGTAACCAGGGGCAAAGTAATAATTAATAACGGTAAAAGCTCTGGATTCCAGATCTTTTTTTAAAATTCTATAAAATTTTTTTGATAAGTACCATAAGGGAAGGGTCAATAATGTGAAGCAAACTTGGGTGTTAGAGGAACTCATTGAACACTTTTCAGTTATTCCATAAGAGATGCGTTTAATTGGAAATAAATATGGAAGTAACGACTTGGATTTGCTGTTTCCCTAAAATTTTTTCAATATTAGGGTCATTTTCCAAAAGGAAGGCAGGAAATAAATCAAGAGATTATTGAATACGTTGCAAAGCAAGTAGAAGTATCTACAGATTCCTTTCAAGAATATGATTGGAATGGACCTCTATAAAATATCACCGTGCTCAAATCCGGGAATTTATGTTTCGAGAAAGTACATCTAAAGCTATGGAACAAATAGACGTATGGCTACAAACGAACATTCTACCTGAACTGGTTGAATAATCTGTGCATCCCGGCCAAATCCAAGAAAGTATTCGGCAAAGAAGTTGACAATTTGAATTCTAATAATATAATAGTCATATGACTTTAGAACAAAACGATACGCAACGAATAAAAATATTTAATGCCTTAGCAGATGAAAAAAGGATCGCAATCATCCGCTTATTGTATTACGGAAACAATCGCCCGATGTGTACGGATATAGGAAGGAGTTTAGGTGTAAGTAAGTCCAATGGTTCCTATCATTTAAAAATTTTATCCGAAGCAGAGCTGGTGAAGATTGACCGTGAGGGTGTCATAAAATATGTCTCATTAAATGAGGAGACATTCACACGCTATTTACCTGGTTTTTTGGCTACACTTTAATGTAGCCTCCTTTTTTGGTTATTAGTTCTAAAGTTTTATGACTTTAATATAACGGAGGCGAAATAGATGAATCAAAAAGAGAATAGGTTGATTATCACATTATGTTTAATTGTTTTATCCGGGGTAGCCAATTCACTTCTGTTTAATGTTGCCTTATTTGATATGATGAATGGGCTTGAGGTGACAGCTTCCAAAATTAGCTGGGTGGTTATTTCCTATACTTTAGTGATTGCCTGTGGTTCGATTACTTATAGTAAGCTAGCCTCTTATTTTCAAATTAAAAGTTTGTTGATAATTGGGATTAGTTTATTCGTTACAGGTTCCCTTATAGGGTACACGACGAATGATTTTATCATTGTGGTCTTGGCCCGGATTATTCAAGCAGCGGGTGGTAGCTCGTTTATTGCATTATCAATGATCCTGACGAATCAGTATCTCACCTTCCCTAAACGAAATCTGGCTCTAACATTAATAGGTGCCTGTCTATCACTTGGTTCAGGAATAGGATTTTTGCTCGGAGGCTTCTTTACTCATTTTTGGGGCTGGCACTCCCTATTTTTATTAATGAGTATGGCTATTTTTACGTTGTTAGGAATTATTTTGTTTGTGCCCTCCGGGTATGCCAATCATAAGAAGCTTACCCAACCGTTTGATTTTTTAGGCTTCATCTATTTATTGACTTTTGTCGTGACGTTTATTTTAGGAGTCAAATTAGATGGTTATTTGCTAATCATTACAGTAATCTCTGTATTTTTTATGGGGATCCATGGCAAACGTCAAGATGTCGGGATATTTATGGATCTGTCAGTTTTTCGATTCTATGCCTTTAATCGGTTCCTATTACTTAGTTTTATTAATAGTGCTGCCATGGTGGGAATTATTTTTCTTTTTCCGTTATTAGCAGGACAGCAGTTTCATGTCTCTGCCTTGAAAACTGGCTTTATTTTGGCGGGGATATCACTCTTTTCCTTTTTGCTGAGCTTCGTAATAAGACCAGCTATAACCCGCATCCAAGGGAATGGTCAATTGGTCGTTGCTGTCGTGCTTCAATTCATTGGATTTCTGCTATTAGCCATCTTTGGAGTATACCAATTTGCAGTGGCTAGTGTTGGAGTTGCCCTTATTAATATAAGCTTTACAATCCTTACCATTGTCATCAATATTGATATTCCCCACACGATAAAGAAGGAAAAAAGTGCAATGGGGCTGGGGATCTATAACTTAATCAACTTTTTAGGAATGTCATTTGGCCCATCAATAGCGAGCCGAATCCTAAACGTGACATCAAGTTTCAGCCTTAGCTTTGGATTTTTCGTTAGTTTATTACTTGTAGCATTGCTATTATCATGCGTGAGCAGCATTCCAGTCTCTTCAAGGAAGATAAAGCAGTCCCGTCAACTGTAATCTAAAAAACTGGTTAGATATTTTCTAGCCAGTTTTTTAGACCTTAAACCTTTTGAATGGTTCATTTATTTTAAACATAGTTGGAATGTTGATACAGCCTTTTCAGTCGCATTTGGTTGCTCTTTGGGAATGGCAATTTTTGATTATTATATAACTAAGAAATTAAAGAAAAAGTAATTTTATATAGTTCCTTCTTTAAGTAACGGGTGCAAGAGTTGTAGATCAAGCTGTCATTGTGGCAGCTTTTTTTATTGCATTAAAGGGGCAGGTTAGTTTAAGAAGAAACAATTTTAGGTCATTCGAATAAAGCGATAAATTAATCACAAAATGAAAAGGGAAATGATTTCCGTAATACAAATAGGAAGAAATCTAGGGGTGAAAGTATGGATAAGAACAAAGGGAAAACACCAAATGTTTCAGGAAGTTTTCAATTGATTGAAGACGACCGAAAAGAAACTATTGAGGAATTGAGAAAAGATAACAAATTAGATGAAGAAACGGAATACTATGCACGAATTTTTATGGAAGAGTAATACCTGAAGGGCTGGCTGCTAAAGCCGGCTTTTTTTGTTATTCAACTAAGCAGGTTAGTTGGAAGAAGGATTAATTATTAATATCAAAAATTGTTGAAACCATTTAATGGGAAATCCGTAATGTAGGGCAGCTGGTTATAGGAGAGATGTTTGATAATAATGAAACGATTAATTACCATGTCATTACGCTTTTCGTATTATTTGGTTTAAGTTATGGCATCACTTATTACACCCAGACAAAAATGATCGATTATTCATTTTTTATTGGTCTAGCTATTACAATTATTATTTGGTTTTTAACTTCAAAAGGAGGTTTCACTTTAAGAAATTTAGATATGACAGTTCAAGGTACAACTGGTATTAAAGCTGAAGAACAAAAGTTTGAATTCACACCTAATGTTTTATTTTTTACGTCGTTGTCATATACCATTATTTCATTAGTAGCAATGTTATTTTATTACAGAAGTTATTTTTAAAATCGGCTACAATATTTGGTGGCCTTTTTGTTATTCAACTACTAAAGGGGCAGGTTAGTTTAATAAGCCCCATTAAATTTTGAATCGAGATATAATAAAAGATAATAAATTTTATTGGAGAATCGGAATTATGCGAAAAGTGTCTTATCCATTTTCACCAAAGTCAAATACATATTTAATGCCTGGTCAATTTTGGGCAATCCCTTTAGGTACAAATAAATTTGCATGTGGGCGAGTAATTCAAGTTTCAAAAGAAGATAAACGTGGGTTTTTGGCAGGATTGATGGACTGGGTTGGTGAATATCCTCCCACCGCCGAAAGAATTGCTGGAACTAAGACGTTAAAACAAGGTGATGTACATATAAAAACTATTCATGAAACAGGACTAGAGGGAATGATATTGGGCTATCGTCCATTAGAAGAAGATGGAATAGAACCTTATTTTTTTAAATCTCAGGAAGGTTTTGCAGACGATTGCATCCTTATGAAAGGATACCAAGAAATACGCCCAGTAACTAAAGAGGAATGGGGAAAATATCCTACTTTTTCAACGTGGGGTTATCTTGTAATTAAAAACTTAGCCGAAGAGTATTTTATGTAATACAGGTTGTGCTTGTTCCACTAACGGGGCAGGTTGAAGAAGATAATATGCAATATATTTGCTATATTTATCTAAAGAAAACATCAAAGGGGAAAGCATATGAGCTGGTCTAATTATGAAAGAGCATTAATCTTATTAGAACAAAATAAGGAAGAATGTGATTTTGTCGGAGAGCGTTCTGAACTCTTAATAGATAAAGCAGAAAAAGAATTAGGAATTAAATTTTCAAAAATGTATCGCCACTTCCTAAACTCTTTCGGGGCAGGGAATTTCGGTTCACAAGAAATATATGGTGTTCTTCAAGATGACTTTGAAAATTCTTCTGTCCCAGACGCAATCTGGTACACTTTGACTGAAAGAAAAGAGACTGGTTTACCAGATAAATTTCTTATTATTTAGCTTACTGGCATGGATGATTTATATTGTTTGGATTTTAATAATCTTAATGATGAAAAGGAACCAGCAGTTGTATCAGTATACTTAGGAGTGGACTGGGATGAGCAACCATTTGATGTGATTGCTGATGATTTTGGTGATTTTCTTTTGGAGTTAATTAAAGATGAATTAGAATAATAAAGAAGTTGGCTGCTATTAAAATGGCAGCCTTTCTTCTTGAACCAAAGGGGAAGGTTAATTAAATAAGGCATAGACATTTATAAAAAATAATTGTCCTTACAAGGGATTCTTTCTGATAAACTAAATTGAATTCAGCCATTTAGGAGGAGAAAGAATGAAAAAGAAACATATTATTTTTTCTTTATTAATTCCTGTAATACTTGGGCTAATTGGATATGGTGTTTATTGGGCATTTTTTGATATGAGTCGTTTGCCTAAAGGAGATTTAATTACAGAAAAAAGTTCTCCAGAAGGAACCTATACGCTAAAAGCCTACGTTTCAAGTGAAGGAGCAACAACAGATTTTGCTGTTCGTGGAGAACTAAATTTTAATAAAGCGAACAAAAAACCAAAGAACATTTATTGGAACTATCACGAAGAAAAAGCAAATATTAAATGGATTGATGAAAATACCGTTGTAATTAATGGTCACGTATTAAGTGTACCAAATGAAACTTTTGACTTTAGAAGACGATAAACAATTCTTCTTCAACTAGAGGGTGCATTACTGAACAACGGTAATGCATTTTCTTATTAAAGTAACGGGGCAGGTTAGTGTAATAAGTTACTTAAACAAGCAATCAAAAAAAGGAGGGGTGGAATTCCCTCCTTGTCACTTATTATCTGGATCAATTGCAACATTTATTGAATTCATCAGGTATTGTTGGTTTTTATCGTTTGTTTGGACGACCAACATCTCATAAGAACCTTGATGTTGAAATTTTATTGGACTATTAGTTTGTACGGTCATTTCCAACTGTTTGTTATTTCCGTTCACCTTATGAGTTTCAGCTATTTTGAATTTTTTAGTCCCCGCCTCTGGTAAATATATTTTATAGTTAGCAGGACTACCTCCTTCACGGGTAAATGTAGCGTCAAACGTAAACGATGCTACGTTTTCCCCTGTATTATAGCCCTCTACACCCCAACGTTCATTTTCGGGAATCGTATTATGTATGTTAATCTTTTGAAAACTGTATTGACCCGTTTTCAACTAGCAACGATCTTATAAATCATGTGACCCTTTATCAAGATGACGAAATTGCATCGAAGAATGTGCGTGTAATAGATACAAGTATTCATGATGGAGGACAGTTTACGATTGAACTCCAAGAGTATGTGGAATCATTTAATAAGATAGAACTAAAAACCACTAATGGCCAAAGTTTACGCCTTTCTATCTTTTATTTTCCTAACAATATATGGTATTATTTCAATCTTACTATTTTATATAAAAAAACAACATACTTTTAACGGTATGTTGGTTTTTTTAGAGATTATTAAGATAACGGTAAAACCACTTATACGTTCCGTACTTATCGTTTGCTTTGGCATAGAGAGTGTCATATCCAAAGCGTGGATATTGATATTTTTCCACTCTTATTCTATTTCGCACTCCACAGTTCGTAAACGTACCCTTTAGTGGCATCAAAAGTAACGGTTGAAGTTTTCCCCCAAGTCTGACCCCACGAACCTGATATATTAGCCTTTGCAATTGTTTTTATCCCAAATTCTGTAGAACCTGAAAGACTGTAGGTTGATTGGCTGCTTGCAGACAAAGAAACATTCGCTGCGTAGTTTATGGCTTCGAACGCATCTCTGTCCCAAGAATTATATTTATAGGCATAACCGTAATAACTCCACTTATTTACTGGCCACGGTCCGCTATAAGTAACTTTTCCAAATTCGCCAGTCGAACCATATGTAACTGACGGTTTCGAGGTTGAGGCTGTGTCTGCAAAAGCAACCGAACCCCACATCGAACTACTAAACAACATCACAACAAATGCCAAAATGGTTACTATCTTCTTCAAAACGAACTTCTCCCCTCTTAGTCTAATATCATACTATTGTGTTATACAGACATAGAGGTATATGGCTGATTTCCTCTAAATCTGAGTTGTCTTTTAGAAAACACGCCCATTTTTGTAAAATATATCCATAAAATAATATTATTATAGTATTTGAATGAAAAAAAGAAATAGAATTCGACATATAACGGGAAATTTCTTTCTTTTCCATAACTATCCCCTATTAGCTTAATCAGTAATGGTTGTAGATATTGTCTCCAAAATTTGGCCTTTGGACTTTGCGGAGAGATTTGGATGGGTGATTCACACGAAAAATTCGAACCTCCCATGTATAAAGACGAAGGATTATTTGTTAAGAAAACAAGACATGTCAAAAATATCTTTTTATTAAAAATTGATGTGGAGACACGATTTTGCGTTTACGCAGTAAAACCTAAATAAAAAAGAGATGTCGTATACGACACCCCTTTCGGTTTCATTTATCTTAATTAATCTCTTGCTTTTTTTCTCCACCAACGCAATTGCTTCTTGCAATTTTTCGTCTCTCAGCTTATAGAATTCTTTAATCAGTTCAACATTTTTACCTTCAAGAAACCACTTGTATGTGTGAAATGTGGAACAAAACATAATGTTACTAAGATGAACAGAATTTTAGTTGGACTTTTGTTTTTAATAGTGGCATCCATTTTTTATCAAACTAATTTTCATTATTATTTATCGACAACAATTTTTTTGTTGCCGTTTATGTTAGCTTTCCTTATTTCGCAAAATATGTAGCTGTTCAAAATCATAAATAAATTTTTCTTATTCAGCTATCGGGTGCAAGAGTTCAAGTTCCAGGTGCCATTTTGGCGGCTTTTCTTATTGTGCTAAAGTGGCAGGTTAATTTAAGAAAAACAAAATATATGTCACTCGTTTTACCGTTTTATGGTAATGTTGAAGTAGTTAATTTATATCGGGGTGACAAAGTTATGGGGATTATTTTAACTTTATTTTACGGCTTTATTGGTTTAGTTGTCTTATTTCTAATAATTGCATATGCAGTTAGTGCTGGCATTGATAATTCTAAGCAAGTTAAGGCTTTAAGATCCGAACTTAAAGAAATAAAAAAACAACTTAATAATTAATGGAAAATACTTTGTGTTTTTATTAAAGTGATTAGAGTTGAAAACGGTGATCGCTACGGCGGTCTTTTTTCTTGTTGTACTAACGGAGCAGGTTAGTATAATAATTAAGCAATTTGTATGTGATTAATATTATGCATAAAAAAAAGCGTCATATTGACGCATCAATGCTATAAAAATCGGACTACTCTAAATTATGAATTATGATAAAAACCTGATAGTGACAAATGCGGTAATTATTCAAAAGGTGAAATAACAAGAGTGGGTAAGTATAAATTAATCCCTAACTTTTCTTGTTCCACTAACGGGGCAGTTGAAGAAGAAATTTATAATTATGGTAAGATTTAGATATAGGAAGAATTATGTATTTAAAATATAGAATTATATTTAGAATGCGGGGGAGTTTCACAATGTATGCTATATTTGATTATTTCGTTCATCGATTAACACCTTTTATAGCAATTATTAATACCGTTTCCTTAGTATATATCGCTGTTTTATTAAGAAAGCTTGTCAATAAGAAGTAAATAATCTAAAAGCTTGTTCAGCTAACGGGTGCTTGAGTTGAACAAAAGGGTCGCACTGCGGCTCTTTTTCTTTTTGCACTAACGTGGAAGGTTAGTAAAAGAAGGATTGGAAATTTTGTAATTGTGTTATTGTTATATTATTAAAACTCATTAGGTTTTTGGAGGATAAGTTTTTGAAACACTTTTTACGTTTCTTTTTAGTTTTCTTAGTTTTTTTTATTAGTAATTTGGTTGTAAACATACTCTTTAAACATAATTGGAATGTTGATACAGCCTTTTCTGTCGCTTTTGGTACCTCTTTGGGAATCGCAATTGTTTATTATTATATAACTAAGAAATTGAAGAAAAAGTAATCTTTGCAAAGTTCCTTCTTAAACTAACGGATGCAATACTAAAGATCCAGCTGCCAATTCAGGCGGCTTTTTTATTGTGGTAACGGGGCAGGTTAGTTCAGGAAAATAATACAAAAAATCCCAATGTAGGGGACTAAATAATGTTATTATTTAGTAAAGGGGTGGTTGTATGAAAGATGAGAATAAACCATTTAATGATGCAATAGAACATTTTAACGAGATTGAAGGAAATGCTGGTAACCCTTCTAATGCTAAGATAAACAAGTTACCAAAACCATTAAAATACTTTGGATGCTTTATGATTGGTTTCATTTCATTATCCATTCTGTTAATGATTATATTAAATTTACTAAATTAACTAATACTGACTGGTGGCTTTTTTTTATGCAGCTAACGGGTGCATTAGTAAAAAATATAAAAAGGTGATCAAATAATGAGTATACAAGTTAAACTAAAAGATATAATTGAGGAAATGGAAATACAGTTTGAAGAGTCACGTTCATTACTGAATATTAAAACGGGAGAATTTGTGTTAGTAACATCGGAGGATCTGAGAGCTGCTGAAGACGAAAAACCATTTGATCATTTACCTGAATGGGAACAAGAAAATAGAATAATTGCAATTGATGTGGTTGAAAATTTTGAAAATTATTTAGAGTTACCTACTCAATATGAAGTGAATGAATATGAAATTATGGAAAACTTTTGTTTAACAGTAAGTGATCAATGGAAGAAGGAATCCTTATTAATGGCAATTAAGGGAAAGGGTGCCTTTAGAAGGTTTAAGGATAAAATAATTGATTTTGAAATAGAAGATGAATGGTATTCATACCGGGGCGAGTGTTTTAAACAAATTGCTATTGAATGGTGTCAGGAAAATAAAATAAATTTTATTGAATAGAATTGACAGGGGTGTTTACTTAACCAAGCGGTAATCACCTTTTCTTATTTAAGTAAAGGGGCAGGTTAGCGAAAGAAGGATTGTTGGTAAACAATGAAGAAGATTTATACATAATCTATTATGCAAAAGGAGCAAAGGAGAATGAACAAAGCCTTAAGATTTAAAACTTTTGTTTCTAATTATGTACCTGTCCACTAACGTAGTTTAAAATCTGGCTAACCTTATATTACGAACGGGTGCAAGAGTAAAAGATTGGGTTGCTACCGCAGCTTTTTTTGTTCCACTAACGGAGGCAGGTTTGTTGAAGAAGGAATCTAATTTATTTACGTTGAATTAATTACAAATTGCATTTACAGACCGAGGTGGTAACTGCTGGGCAAGAACAAATATGTAGGCAGTTGGTCAGAATCAAAGTTTATTGAGATTGATTTAGAGTTAAATAAAGAAATTTAGATGAATTATTGTTGGGTGTAGTAAATAGCAGTAACAAATTTTCACATCAACATATTTGTAATTGGTGTGATAAATATTATATGAAATATATGGATGATTTTAATTTTTATAACAGCGAGGTATATAAAGTTATTGAAGATATATCTGCCCAGTTGGATTTATATTTATCAAACACTTATTCATTAGAAGAACTTCAGCAGTTGGATTTTTCTCAAGTAGAACTTCCAATATTTAATGTAATATCAAAGGAACGAGGAAGGTAAAATGAATCAATCCTATTTTCATTTAAAACTAGAAACACATCAATTACATATGTCTTATAAAAATGAAAAACGTCGCGTGCGTGTTTTATTGCCGAAAAATTATGATAAAGATGAAGCTAAAAATTTTCCAGTTGTCTATATGCATGATGGACAAAATGTTTTCTACAGTAGTGAAGCTTATAGCGGGTATTCATGGAAAGTTATTCCTGCAATTAAACTAAACCCCGATTTACCGAAGATGATTGTTGTTGGGATAGATAACGCTGAACAAGATCGAATTAATGAATATACGCCTTGGAAAATTACAGAAAGCCCACTTCCTGAAGATAATGAACTAGGCGGAAGAGGCGTGGAGTTTGCTAAGTTTGTCATGAAAGTCGTGAAGCCGTTTATCGATAAGCATTACCGAACTAAATCGGATAAATATCATACAGCGATGATTGGCAGTTCACTTGGAGGAAATATTTCGGCTTTTATGGGTATTGAATATAAAGATCAAATTGGTGGTTTAGGCATTTTTTCTTTAGCCAATTGGATTACAAGTAAAGCCTTTGACAGTTATATTGCTAGAGAAGAGTTGGATCCTGAACAACGCGTGTACATTCAAGTTGGGACTCAGGAAGGCGATGATGCCGATCGACAATTGATGTATGGTAATATGAAGCAGGCATATATCGATTGCTCGCTTAAGTATTATAAACAACTGATAAAAGGCTCTGTTCCAATTGATAGCATTCGTTTAAATATTTTTGCGGATGAAGAACATGATGAAAAAGCTTGGGCAAAACACCTGCCAGAATGTTTACGTTTCTTAAGTGAGAAGTGGTCTTGAATAAACTGAATAATTATATTTGACTGAATTAGATCATGGGAGGAATCTATCACTTTTTTTGAATATTTTTGGAAGCTTAGATTGATTTTAAATTGAAATAATTGTACCTTAGTTGTGAAAATAATGAATTTTTTGATATTGAGAAAGGAGCTTTTTTATGAATTATATTTTGATATCACCATATTATCCAGGTAATTTTCAGGCATTTGCTCATCGTTTAAAAGACGCAGGTGTCAATGTTTTAGGAATTGGCGAAGAGCCATATGACCTATTAAGTTCCGAATTACAAAACGCTTTAACAGAATATTATCGTGTGAATAATTTAGAAGATGTAGATGAAGTGAAACGTGCTGTTGCATTTTTATTTTATAAACATGGTCCAATTGAGCGCATTGAATCCAATAACGAATACTGGTTAGAACTTGATGCGCAGTTGCGTGAGCAATTTAACGTGTACGGCAATAAAACGAATGACTTGAAAAAAGTTAAATATAAATCTGAAATGAAGAAGCTGTTTAAAAAAGCAGATGTGCCTGTTGTAGATGGAAGAATCGTTAAAACTAAAAAGGAGTTATCTAAAGCCATTGATGAATTAGGACTGCCAGTTATCGCTAAACCGGATAATGGAGTTGGATCAGCTGCAACCTTTAAATTAAGTTCAGAAGAGGCTGTACGTCATTTTGAAGAAGAATGGGGAGAAGCACAAGTGTACTTCTTAGAACCATATGTCGAAGGAGGCGTGCTTTGTACATTTGATGGTTTAGTGGATCAGAAAGGGAACATTGTTTTCCAAACAAGCTTTACATATAATGTGCCAACTCTGGAACTCGTTAAGGGTCAGTTGGATTTAGCTTATGTGATTCAAAAAGAAATTGATCCAAAGCTCGAAACTTATGGAAAGGCGATTGTGGAAGTTTTTGGCATGAAAGAACGCTTTTTCCATATTGAGTTTTTTAAATTAGAAGATGGGGATTATGTTGCACTTGAATATAATAACCGCTTGGCTGGCGGCTTCACGATTGATATGTACAATTTCGCGTACTCCATTGATTTATTTTCTCAGTATGCTTCTCTTGTGACAGGAGGAGAATTTAAGGAGTCCGATGCCGAAAACCAGTTTTGTGTCGGTGTAACACAGCGTGATGCGTATGAGTATAAACATGATACGAATGCTATTTATGAACGATTTGGCGACTGTGTGAAGTTCGAACAGCGCATGCCAGATGCGTTTGCGGAACTCCAAGGAAATCAATTTTATGCGATTAATGCAGATTCGCAGGAAGAAGTCGATGACATTATCCGTTTTGTACATGAACGAAAAAATTGCAGCATTGTAAACGTATAGGGATAGGAGATTTTTCTATGCATATAGAACATTTAAACCATTGGAGTGGCGAATTAGGACGTGAAATGCTGTTGAACAGATATGGACACAGTGGCATGCCAATCTTAGTTTTTCCTTCATCTGGAGGGACGCATTTTGAATACTATGATTTTGGAATGATTGATGTGTGTCATGACTTTATTGAATCCGGAAAAGTTCAGTTTTTTACATTGGCTAGTATAGATAGCGAAAGTTGGCTACACGACTCAAAACCGGCGCATGACCGTGCATTAGCTCATGAAGCATATGACCGTTATGTGATTTCAGAAGCTATTCCATTTATTAAATATAAAACAGGTTGGTTTGATCCAATGATGACAACGGGGTGTAGTATGGGGGCATATCATGCGTTGAACTTTTTCTTGAGACATCCGGATGTCTTCCAAACAACCGTTGCACTTAGCGGTGTTTACGATGTGCGTTTCTTTTTTGGGGATTACGGAAATGATCCTCTTGTATACGAAAATTCACCGAGTGATTACATATGGAATCAAAATGACGGCTGGTTTATTGATCGATATCGTTCAGCAGATATCATTATTTGTACCGGGCTGGGTGATTGGGAACAGGATGGGCTGCCTTCATACTCTACATTAAAAGAGGCCTTTGAACAAAAACAAATTCCAGCATGGTTTGATGAGTGGGGCGAAGATGTTTCGCATGATTGGGTTTGGTGGCGATGCCAAATGCCGTATTATTTAGGAAAATTACTTTAATAAAATGTTAAAAAGCATCAGTATTGAGTCGCTGGGTTTTTTTGACAGGGGATTTTTTGATTTTTAGGTAATAAATAATTGATGTCGTATTAAAAGTAGCAAAAAAGTGGTAATAAACACTTAAATGTGGCGAAAAAAACGCAATAAAATAACAATATACTGCCGTCGTTAAAAGAAACCCATAATAATATATTATGGACAATATTCTCACTAAACATATAAAACCATTTAATATAAAAATAGACACATTCGGTGTCTATTCAGGAGACAAAAACCCCACTATTCATAAGTGAGGAACTTTAATTACTTTTTTAGGGCTACTCTACTTAGGTAGCTCTTTTTATATTTTGAAAGTAAGATTGTGAAGAAATGTACTTACACTAACGGGTGCTTATGTTAAAGAGGGGGTTGCTGCGGCAATCACTTTTTTTATAGTGGTGACGTTGCAGTTTAGCTGAAGTAAAATATGCTAAAATGAAAACAAATTGAAAAGGAAATCCAGCAAACCATAAATGAAGTATATAAAGGAAAAACAACTATCTTAGTACACACAGATTATCGGCTATAACCTATGTTGATAAAATCGTAGAGGAAGAATCGTAGAAGTAGGAAACCACGAAACTCTATTATCAAATCCGAATGGGCACTATACTGAATTGTGGAATAAACAAGATCCCTTTCATAATAAATTTTAACTGCATATTACCGGAAACCCGTTCTGTTATAGTTAATTCTATTTATATTTGAAATTACACCTAACAACTTGTTAGGTGTTTTTATATGCAAATAACACTCATTATTAAATGACATTAGGAAAAAATAAGAAAAAATGAGGAGGATATATATGTTCAAACTTGCTTTTGCACTCCCCTTTTTGTTTGCTTTATGGCTTGCAAATCCAGCATATGCAGTCGAAGTAAATAGCATTATTCAGATTATTGATCAAAACAATAAAGTTATAGTAAAGAAAAATATAACATTTGAAGAGGGGGACAATATTTACGACATAACCAAAAACAACTTTGATGTAGCGGAAACAAACGGTATGATTACAGGAATCAATGGATTGGTTGAAAAACCTACAGAAAACATCCATTGGGCTGCATTTATTGATGGTGAGTTTGTTGAAATTTCACCAGGCGAAGTAGGCCTTTACGCAAATGATATTTTAACTTGGGCGTTAAGGGATTACGATAAACAAGAAATAATGAAATAAAAAGAAATGTTCATCACGGAGGTTATTTAATTCGCCTCTTTAGCAAATAAGAGTTGAAGAGCCAGCTGCCAATCTCGGCAGCTTTTTTTGTGTGTGCTAGGCATGGCAACTATCTAGGTGGTGAAAGTCCACTGTGGGGGTGCACATCGACTAACCACCAAGGAAGCGCAAGGTACTTATCGTGAGGTAAGGGCCGGAGAAAGCGTGGAATAAAATCTTGGATTGACGATAATTATCACACGTTTGGATTAATCCTAGCAAAATCAATGAAAACCGGAACATTCTCCATGAAAACGAAAACAATAGAAATAAAAACGTATATAATTTGATTCTTCTGAATTCCCCTCTATTTTTCTCCTGTTTTTAAGTTAATAGCTTAAGTTGAAAATAAACTATCTACTCAATTAGTAATAATAGGGAAACATGGTGAAAGAAAAAATCCTTAATAGACGATGATTTATTAGAAATATTAACTTTGTATCATTTGATTAACCAAAGCCTAATTACTCGTTGTATTAAGTAATTAGGGTTTTTATATCAATTTCCCATATTCATAATAATCTATAATAAGGATGATTATTACGCGGATTTTCACCAACAGGACCATTCGGATCATACGATTAAATTTTCATTTATATATAATTATGTTGATGTATTCTTAGAAGAATGATTATTTCTAAACTGCCTAGGGGTTAACCCTATGTATTTTTTAAAGATTTTTATAAAATAACTTTGATCGTTAAAATTTAGCCATGTGCCAATGTCTGAAATCGGATAATTTGTTAAAATTAATAGCTTTTTTGCTTCGTCAACTCGTTGCTGTTGAATATATTCACTTATTGTGATTCCAACTTCTTTTTTAAATAGTGATGATAAGTAGTTTGGACTTAAATGACACATTTGTGCAAGGTGATCTAGTGTGATTTCGCCGTAAAGATTATTATAAATATAATGTTTACAAGCGGTTACTGTTGCAGTGTATTTTTCATCATTTAATTGGTGAACACGATTGGTAAAATCTATAATAGCTTCTTCCATTAATTTTAATATTTCTTTTAACCTTCCTAATTCCTCTAGTTGTTGAATATAGAAGTCACTTAAAGTAAAGGCTGTTTCATCGTTTAATCCGCCCTCAATAGCAGCTCTGCAAACAAGGGCAACTCCTGTTATCATTAAATTTTTTTCACTCCTTAAGCGGCTCCGTTTAGATAACAATCCTAATTCTGCCTCCCCGATAATTGAGTAATTAATGACATCATGAATTTTATCTATTCGTCCGTTTTTGACATAATCAAGCAAAACACGTTCATATGAAAGATTTGAATGAAAAATGAAATTCCTTCTCCCTTTCGAAAGCTCAAGGTCTGGATCCTCTGTTTCAATGATTACGGGTGCTATCGCTTTATTATTTTGGATGACAAAACTTTTATCCAACTTTTTATGATAAATCAAATAATAAACCAATAAACTAATTGTTAGAAGTTGTTGATTGTCTATAATGGGAATGGATTGATAATATTCAATGAGATTCCTCTTATTCTCGTTTCTTTTAAAATTATCTATCATTTTGGTTATATTTTCTTCTGATATTTCTGAGATAATAGAAGGTCCAACAATAATGGATCCTAAAAAAAGGTTTGTTTTTTTTAGATTGACAAAGAAAAAGTTTAAATTTGAATTAGAAAAGAAGATAGGAAAATCATTGGGATCATCTTCATACGTATAGATGCTGATTTGCTCCTTCAACGGAGCATAATACGGATTTTTCCGTAGGGCACTTCGCGAAAATTCGTATTCGAATTCACCAAATTGGTTGACATAATAGACGGGTATTTGATGAATTTCGTAAATAAGCTGACAAATATATTGCAAATCTTTTTTGGATATTTCCATCTATTTCATATACTCCATTCAATTTTATTGAAATAGGTTACACTTTTTATTATTACATTAAAAAAATACTATTATCCGTAGAATATTACAATTAATACAAAAATAGAAGCTTTAGAATAGGTGATGCTGGGGAGACATAAATAAGGAGGAATTGAACATGGAATTAACAAATAAAATTGCGGTGATCACTGGGGCAGGAAGCGGAATTGGAAGAGCAAGCAGTCTGAAACTTGCTGCTGAGGGTGCGAAAGTTGTCTTAGTTGATTTTAATAAAGAAACTGGGGAAGAAACATTACAACTTATTAAGGCACAAGGCGGAGAAGGGATCTTCGTATCTGCGGATGTATCGAAAAGTGAAGATGTACAAAACTATGTAAATAAAGCCGTAGAAACATATGGGCGTATTGATATATTTTTCAATAATGCGGGTGTTATTCAAAAGTTTGCACCTTTTACAACAGTAGAAGAATCCGAATTTGACCGTATTATGGCAATCAATGTAAAAGGAGTCTTCCTTGGATTGAAATATGTATTAAAAGTAATGGACGAGCAAGGAAGCGGGTCCGTTATTAATACTGCTTCTACTGCAGGAATTCGCCCTGAACATAGTGTGGCTGTATATTCTGCAAGCAAACATGCGGTTATTGGTTTAACCAAAGGTGCTGCGCTAGAATATGTGAAAAAAGGAATTCGTATTAATGCACTTTGCCCAGGCGGTGTACAAACTGCATTAACAGCTAGTGTTGCTGATCAGTTTGAAAAAGGCGGTTATGTTCCAGAAGAGATATCTAATATGAGAATGGGCCGTTATGCAAATCCGAAAGAACTCGCTGAAATGGTTGCTTTCTTAGCATCGGATAAAGCAAGCTATATGACAGGTTCAATTGCACTTGTCGATGGTGGTTTAACTTTATAGGCTATAGAAGAACATCAAGTAGCTAAAGGGCTATAGACAATGCTTTATCTATGGCCCTTTGTTTTAGATAGTGCATTTTTGCAAAATGCCATCCAATACAAAGAGTTAGCGTTAAATGGCACAGTCTCCTTGCTTTTTTTATTTTTAGGAAAAGAGGAATAAATATGAGTTTACTGGAAGCTAGAAATTTAACACATAGTTTTATAGACAAAAATGTATATGATCAAGCAAGTTTTGTTTTAGAAATATGGGTATTGGCGTTCTACTAATATATATTAATTAAAAGAGAGGGTATTCTGTACATTTTTGTTTAGAAAAAAGAGTATCATATTACTTTCATACTTTTTCTAATGGATTTGATATGTAAATTGGGATTATCATTTTATATGAATATGTTCTTTTCATAATTAAAATATATATTGTTTTGTTCTTTCGATTTTTTCAAAAAGGGACAATACTTTTACTATTTCTTTTCAATAACTCCATGCTCTTCTAACAAATCTTTAAAATAGCCTGTGTTAAAAGCAATGTTGATGATGTTTTAATATTGATTGGAGCCGAAATCAACATACAAGTTTAACTTAGCCTTACAAAAAATAAAACAAAGGCTCCAGCATCTACAACCATACTAGAGCCTTTCACGTTATAGGGCTTCTTTAATAACCTTCTTGTAATATTGAACAGACAGCATTCCGAAGATAGAGTACAATGTGGCATATACAATCATGACTACAATCATCGGTGTCCACAGTTCCGTCCCAAAGAGGAACCAGCCAGATTTGACTGCAAAGTAACTGTGTGATAAGCCGATTACTAAAGGAATCCCAAAACTAAACAGCTGCTTCCCGCGAATGCCTTTCACCAAATCCCCCGAGGTAAACCCGAGTTTCCTTAAGATTGTGTAGCTAGGCATTTCCTCTTCACCTTCGCCCATTTGTTTAAAATACAAAATACAGCCAGAGGTAATCAGGAATGTTAATCCCAAAAAGCTGACGATAAACATGATCAGTCCCATATTTTGTTTCTGATAGTTGCTCATTTCCAACCGAGAATCCATCGAGTAGTCCTCATTCCCAAACATTTCTTTGAACAGATCATTCGCCTTTGTAACATGCTCCTCATCCTTCAACGTAATCCCAATAAATAAAGAGGATTCCTTTTGGATGGTAGGGTCAAGATTATTTTTTAAGTGTTTGAAGACAGAGTCGTTGACAACCGCCACAGGGAAGCCACCGCCAGTAAAATATTTTGAAACAATAAATTCTTTTGCTAAGCCTTTATACTGTAAAGAAATGTCCTCGTTTTGTCCATGCAATTTGATTTGCCCTGAATCTTTTAGTGACATAAATGATTGCAGCAAATCATTATAACCGGTAAAGATCGTTTCCTCTGGTGACAGATCCATGTCTATCAAAGCCTTGTCACTGACGACTGGGAGAGGCACGCTGCTTTGCTTAATGGTTAATTCCTGCAATCCGTTTTCCATAATGGTCGATAGGTCAGCATTTACTTGAATGACTTCGGCTCTTTTTTCATTAAATGGCAGATGATTATCTTCTAATGCCTTTTTAAATTGTTCGGCATCCTTCGTTTTGGTGAAGGCAAAATCGGCAGCCACATTATTTTTAGCCATTTTTTCAGCAGAGTAGTAAGAAATATAACTTAATGACAAAAGTCCAATGGCCAAAGCGGAAACAGTAGTGATAATTGTTAATAATAAGGCGTTTGATTTCATCCGGAACATAATGGAAGAGAGTGATAAGACCTCGTTAATGTTTAAATACCCATCTTTCTTTTTCCGGATCAAATGGAATATAAAACTGACGGAGCCTTTGTAAAACAGATAGGTTCCGATGATGACAGAACCAAGAATTCCAATCATCGCCATGAATAATTCATTCATCGTGGTAAAATCGCCGCCAAATAATTTTGAAGAAACGTAATAGCCAACCGCTATCAGAATCATACCAATGATTCCGATCAGAATTTCCCAAATCGATAATTTCTTTACTTTTTGTTCGGTCGACGAGGTAATCCTAAATAAAGCCAAAATGGACTGTTTTTTTATGAATATATAATTCATCAACATTATCAACAAATAAATGGTGACGAACACAATCAGAGTTTGCACAAAAGCCTTGGTTGAAAATCGTAAAACGGCGTCCGCATCCACTTGCGTGACTTTCAACAGAATCATCATGATAAATCGGGAAAATGAAAAGCCAAGGAATATTCCTATTACCATGGAGCCGAAATATAGAAAAAAGTTCTCAGTGCTCAGGAGGTGGAATATTCGGCTTTTGGTCATCCCAATGAGTTGAAACAGGCCGATTTCCTTGCTGCGCCTCTTAATGAAGATTGTATTCGCGTACAGCAGAAAGATCGCCACAATGGCGACAAGTAGAACGGATGCTGCCCGAATGGAAGCGCCACCCTTAATGGAGCCCTTTGTCGCGTCCATCGCCGGGTCATATTGCAAAGTGACAAAGGCAAAATACAAGGCAACACTAAAGACTAGGGCAAACACATATAGATAGTAGTTTTTTAGATTCTTTTTCAGATTACGGATAATCAAATGATTAATGCTCATTCTGGGTGACCCCTCCCAATACACCTTGTGTTTTCATGATGTCTTTAAAAAATGCTTGGCGTGATTGATCACCCTTATTCAGTTGGGTGTATATTTGACCATCCTTAATAAAAATGACTCGACTGCTATAGCTGGCAGCCACAGGATCGTGCGTTACCATTACAATCGTGGCGCCGCTGCTGATGTTTAACTGGTTCAGTTTATTTAATAAATCGGAGGCTGACCTGGAATCGAGTGCCCCTGTTGGTTCATCTGCAAAAATAATGCTCGGGTTATGAATAAATGCCCGTGCTGCCGAGGTGCGCTGCTTCTGGCCACCTGATATTTCATTAGGATATTTATTGCCGATTTCGTTAATCCCTAGCTGTGATGCCAATTCGTTGAACCTTCGGTCTGCCTCTTGTTTGGAGGCATTGGAAATGGACAAAGGCAATAAGATATTTTCTTTAACCGTCAAGGTATCCAGCAAGTTGTATTCCTGAAAAATAAAGCCTAAATGGTGCTTGCGGAACTCGGCAAGCTGTTTTTCCTTCATACGGGTGATTTCTTTTCCCTGTATCTTAATTATCCCACTGCTCACCCTATCAATTGAAGAAAGGACATTTAGCAGGGTTGTCTTACCTGACCCCGATGCACCCATGATACTCACGAATTCACCTTTTACAATTTTTAAGTCCAATCCTGTCAATACTTCCTGCTTATTAAACTTGTTACCGTAATTTTTTTGAATATTAGTAGCTTCAAGTATTTGCATAACGACACACTCCTTTATTATCCGATAGCTTCATTATAGTAAGCTTAGGTCTGCCGTTCCTTCGATTGGACGAACAAAACAACAAAAGCATATGACATTTTTGTCACATGCCGATAATATGAACAAACTCATTTTTTTGCGGAAAGGTCAAGGTAATTGCCGTTCCTATTCCAAGCTCAGAGTGAACGTTAAACTTGATCAGCAATGGCCGGGCAGCTTTTTGGGCAAGGTATAGTCCCATACCAGTTGCCGCACCATCCTGATGGTTGGCTGTAGAGGTAAAGCCTTTATCAAAAATGCGGGGCAGGTCATTTGGAGCGATTCCGCGTCCGAAATCAGTGATTTTAAAGCAGGTTCGTCCGTCTTGGACATAACTATTTAAAAGGATGTCAGATGCCTCGCTATATTTCACGGCATTCGTTAACAGCTGTCGGAGTATGAACGCCATCCATTTGGCATCCGTCAGGACATCCTCTTCTTCCAGTTCCAATTCAAAACCAATTCCCTTTTGCATGCACCATGATTGCAAGGTTCTGATTTCGTTAAAAATTAATGGTTTTAGTTTTGTGTTTTCAATATACAAATCATTTTCCATAAAGGGCATCCGCTTTTGGTGGAGTTGCTGATCCAGCAGAAGGTGAATACGTAGCCATTCATACCGTAAATCCGCTTTCAGTTTTTCATCCTCCATCCGGTCAATAATCAGCTGCATCGCTGTTAACGGTGTCTTTACTTCATGTATCCAAGATAACATTTGGTCTTTTTCCTGCTCCATTGTCGTCCAATTTGCAGCCGCTTCCTGTGCTAAAAAATCAATTTGTTTCGTAAGGCTCTTTTCAATGATTCCTTCAAAAGGACGATAGGCACTGGGGACGCTATTAGGATCCAGGTTGTTTTCTCTTTCCTCTAAGACTTTATAGAATATCGTTTCCTTCTGATAGCGAATGAACAAGAAAATCACAAAAATAATCAACGAAATAAATACAATATAGAGAAGTGGAAGCAATGGGATCGACGTATCAAGAAACGCAACCAAAATAACCAAAAATTCCAAGGACAATATCAGGAGAATCCAGCTCCGCCGTTCTATAAGATACTTTTTTATCATAGCGGCTGGGCCTCTTCAACTGCGATGTAGCCTTGTCCCACTTTGGTTTCAATATATTGCCCAAGACTAAGTTCATCGAGTTTTTTCCGCAGGCGATTGACGTTGACGGTTAACGTGTTGTCACTGACAAAGCGCTCATCGTCCCATAAGCTTTTGATTAACGCTTCACGGGTGACAATTTTATTTTTCTGCCCAATCAATTCTCTTAATATTAATATCTCATTCTTCGTAAGTTCAATAGAGCCCGCCTCAGTGGTCACCGTATTTTTTTGATATTCCACAGCAGCTCCATTCCAAGTTTTGAACTGGACTTGTTCGGTATTGTAATTATAAACGCGCCGTAAAATCGCTTGGATCTTGGCAATTAACACATCAAAATGAAACGGCTTTTGGACAA
Organism: Bacillus salipaludis; assembly: GCF_030938565.1. GTDB lineage: Bacteria > Bacillota > Bacilli > Bacillales > Cytobacillaceae > Neobacillus > Neobacillus salipaludis_A. Next base: position 3,356,193 of record NZ_JAVGVR010000001.1, read on the forward strand.
AGTCATCCGCGCCGAGCTGCATGGACATCACCATGTCGGAAGGGTGGTCCCGTGAAGACAGAAAAAGGATCGGCACATTCGAATGGGATCGGATCATCCGGCACCAATGAAACCCATCAAATTTGGGCAGCTGGATATCAATGATCACTAAATCAGGTTTCACATCTGTAAAGTCCTGCATCACATTGCTAAAATCCGTAACTCCAAAAACCTCATAAGACCAACCTGTTAACCTTTCTTTTATCTCTTGATAAAGCGTTGCGTCATCCTCAACTAGTAATAGTTTAAACACATTGTTCACCACACTTTGTTTTAGTTCCATCCTCAAATTGTATAGCAAATTTTACCTATGTGCCAGCAGTCCATAAGAGGCAATGCCGTATAGAGTTAGATAATAGAAGTGAAAACCAAACAGTTATCGATATTTGAAGGAGGAATACCCATCTATATTAACGTTCAATTGGTCGGGGGAATCTGGGTTTCAGTCGGAGCTGCCGAACGCAGTTTTATAAAATGATGTTGAAGCAAAATCAAAAACAATAGGAATTATCTTGTCCCCTGTTAAAGTGACAAGATAATTCTTGAAGGGGAATTGGAGCGGAACATCTAGAGGGTGTTCCTTCTTTTTTGGCCCTGTTAAATAATATTGTTGATTTTATTTCTACAATAAGAGTTAAAACTTTAAGGGGATATTTAACCCAATCCCCTTAAACTGAGAGATTGGGATTTTTAAATCTTAAATATCCATATGTGTATATAATAAAAATATTAAACATATATTTCAACATATATGTATTATAATATATCAGTATATAATGTATATTATATGTAATTGGCAACATCATAATAACTATTAACTTATAAAACCTAATCGATAACATCTCAGAGCTGAATCTAATTCAAACTGGGGCTTTGTTTTACCAATAATTTATTAATTTCAATATGTTCTAAATTCACAACCTATATTGTATATACGCCCCGGACAATAAATGGTTTATAATCCAATTAACACCACCAAACGGTCAGCAAGGAGGGTTTATTTTGGAGGATAATATAATAAAGGAAAAAGAGGTAAAACCACGGAATCGAGATAACTTTTTAATCAAGCAGCGTGCGTTTGTGAAGCTGTATTTGCTCTCGTGGATAGAGCAGGGGAGACCATACGGTAAAGAAATGTTGGAGGATTTTTATAAAACGTTTAAGCAATTCAATTATAAGCCTAATCATTCTGAAGTTTACAAAGGATTGCACGAGCTGCTGGATGATGGAATTATAACAAGGTCCCGGATTATAAAAGAGGGATCTAAGCGCCAGGAGCTTAAGGTATATCAAATTGCCAATATGGATGAGGCTCGACGGTATAAGAATCAAGTGAAAGAAGATTTGGATCGTAGTATAGGCCTTTTAAATTGGGCTGTAAGAGATAATTTCTAAAAGAGTCCAATCAGTTTAGTTATTTAGAACCAATACAAAATTTCAGTTAGCATAACAAAAGATTCCCTGCTATAGAGATTTGTGCGGGAAACTACGGACATATGCTAGACGTTATCAAGGGGTTCTCCAACAGAAGGAACAATGTATCAATGATATTGTCCATTGAGTAGAAAAACGCAGCCTGTTGTATTACTCTTTCGGGGTAATCTGCATTGAAAAGTGAGAAGATATATCGATAGAAAAAAAGGTGCTTGTTGAACTCCCATGAAAATAAAAACGGAAAAAGGGCATGAAAAAACAGACCCAGAAAGACCAGTTTTTTAAAAAAGGCTGAGCCTCTTGAAAAGTAAGAGTATGAGGTTGGCTGGTAAACGTAATAGTAATACCTTTCTACTTAAAATTAAATCAGAAAGGCTGGCGCAACAACCAGAAAAAGGATTAATCTCCCATAAGTGCTACCCCTAATTGGGCGCGACAGTCGGTGGTACACCGTGGTCGTTGGAGTCAGACTAACGGATGGGCTCAAAGGCACCATAGTTCAAAGACCTTCTTCGCCAGCATTAAAACAGTATAGACTGCCTGATCCATTTTCATTCTCTGTGGTGAAGCGATGAATTTTGCGCTTCATGGGTGGCTAACGGGTGCAAGAGTTGTAGATTCAGCTGTCATTTTGGCAGCCTTTTCTTGTTGTTCTAACGAGGGCGGGTTAGCTCAAAAGAGTACACTATTAAATTTTTGTGTGATAAATAAAAAATGTATACAAAAAGCTACATCCTATATAGAATGTAGCTTTTCTAACTGGAGTATCTTTTCTTTACTTCAATGTTATAAAAATCATATAACTGTTCAATGGAAGAACTGGACAATAGAGGGATGGCTCTCTCAACCAATTCTCTATCCCAATCATACCAACGCATTTCCATTAGCTTATTAATTTCTGAATCTGTGAACCGTTTCTTTATTTCTTTTGCAGGATTACCACCAACTATTGTATACGGTGGGACGTTTTTAGAGACCACAGAACCTGCTGCAACGATTGCACCTTCACCAATTGAAACGCCAGGCATTATTATAGCATTCATACCAATCCAGGCATCGCTTTTAATGACAGTATCACCCTTTGGTTCATATGATTGTCCTATTTGCTCAACAAATGGATAAACCGTTATCCATTCTGAATGGTGGTTATGATTACCCCCCATTAAAATGACAACTCCACTTGCAATACAAACATAATTTCCAATAATGAGTTTATCTAGATGCCAACCAAACTGTTCAATTGGATTGAATAGTTCTTGAGATTTAGCATCACCCCATAAATACCTTACACAGCCATCTTCAAAATTTTGATTACCATAATACCCTGAATAATAGGAATACTCTCCTACTTCAATGAGTGGATTTGTCACTATATCTTTTAAATACTTTGTTTCAGACCAATGATTAAATAATGGATGATTCATAACTATATACCTCGCTTCTAAGTATTGTAGATTCTAAGACTTACTTAGAAGCTTAATACCACAGCGACGTTTTTAAACTTTTTCAAACGACGAATCATTATCTTCAGCCTTTCTTTTAAAGTAAACAGATCATAACTTAAAAAATTTTTATAGTCAAATTGTGAAATTATGTAATTTAAATAATGGATGCTTGAATTCAAGAAACTAAGGCTGTTACGGCACCTTTTCTCTTATTCGACTAACGGGGCAGGTTAGTGGAATAAGAATGGTAAAATAAAATATGTAATATTACAAATTGGTGGTGTTTGATATAGATAAAACGCAAATTTTTAAAGAATTGATTTCTATGCAACAAATTATAATAAATCCTTTTCCTTCTAAAGATACAGCTAAGATGCAGAAGGACTTCAAAAGGAAATTTTCTAAAGAAGATTGTTTAAACGCTGATTTAAACACTTATTGGATGAATATATCTGGATGTTTAAGTTATGTTCTTAGGGGAAATCAAAGCAAAATCCCACAAGGTCAAATAGATTGGCTTAAATTATCCTTCTTTGACATTTTTGGACAATATCAGTTTTTAGAAGAAAACATCTCTAATTATCCAACGTTTTACGATGAATATATGAACAATGAAAAGACTAGAAAATTATTGTTAGAATATTTATCTTTTAACTAATCCTTGTTAAGCTAACGGGTGCTTAAGTTTAACAAAGGTTGCAGAGGTAGCCCTTTTTTCTTGTGCCACTAACTGGGCAGGATATTTTAAAAAAAGGCTCGTTAATTTAAGGTGAGGAATTGTTTAGTCAAACTGTTCATATTAAGGCGGGGATACTAATTGAAATTGGATTGTGCTTATATTCAAAGAATATTAACAAATCAGGGTGTAAAGTTTTCGAAGGGGTTAAATGATGACGAAATTGTTGAGATTGAATCAATATATGGCTTCAAATTCCCTCCAGATTTAAAAGAATTGTTAATGTATGCTCTACCAGTTTCTAAAGGGTTTGTTAATTGGAGGGATAAAAGTGAAAAGAACATAAAACATATAAAAAAGCGTTTCAATTGGCCATTAGAAGGTATGATTTTTGATATTAAAAATAATAAATTTTGGATGGATGATTGGGGAGAGAAGCCTAATTCGTTAAAAGATGCTATTAAAATTGCTACTCAAGAATTCAAAAAAGCTCCTAAACTAATACCGATTTTTTCCCATAGGTATATCTCTGATACGCCTTCTGAAAGTGGAAATCCAATATATTCTGTTTATCAAACAGATATTATTTTTTATGGTGATAATTTGACAACGTATTTTAAGGTTGAATTTGATTTAATGGACCAACAGGATATTGATTTTGATAACATAAAAGAAATCCCTTTTTGGAGTAATTTGGTGGGATAATTTCTGTAGTCTTTAATCTTACCTATTGAAGTAAAGGGGGCTTTCCTTAAAGATACAGATGCCAATAAATGCTTAGTTTTGAAGAGGTGAAGATAAATGAAAAAGTATCCCTGCCCTTGTTGCGGTTATAAGACTTTATATGAGAAACCTCCTGGGACCGACATAATTTGTGAAGTATGTTTTTGGCACGATGATTATGTTCAAGCAAAAGACGTAAATTATTGGGGTGGTGCAAACGACTTTTCATTAAGAGATAGTCAAAAGAATTTTTTGAAGTTCGGAGCAGTAGAAGAAAGATTTATAAAGAATGTAAGAAAACCAACTATCGATGAAACAAGGGATAAAAATTGGAAGCCATTATCTGAAAAATAATTATTCCTTTTTCAACTAACGGGTGCAAGAGTTGTAGATCAGGCTGTCATTATGGCAGCTTTTTTATTGCACTAAAGGGGCAGTTTAGTGAAAGAAGGAAAATAATATTAAGTGTAGAAATAATTCTTCTTATAAGCAATTATTGATAAGTGTATTTTCTATATAGGGAGGTATTTATGCCAATTTTAAAAATAGGGAATGTTCGTGTGAGAAGAGATTCAAATGGAGATACAGTTATCATTAAGGATTCTAGTGCAATTAATGAGAGTGTTGAATATATAAATGAGTTTAATGTAAAGAATGTAGATGTAGTTGACTTTGATTGTAATGATTTAAATTTCCTAAAGGAATGTTTATCAATTGAAAACTTGTCGATTCTTAATCATTTTATAAAAGACCTTAGTGGAATTTATGGCTTAACAAAATTAAGAGTATTGTCAATAAATGAAACAACAACTAAGGTTGAATTCAGAATCGACGAGTTAAAGAATTTAGAAGAATTGTATGGAGAATTACCGAAAAACACCGTCGGTATTAATAAGTTAAATACATTAAAAAAGGTTGAATTGTGGGGCTATAAACCAAAATCAAGGAATCTAAATGAATTTAAAAATTTAAAAAGTTTGAACGTAATAAATATAACCGAATCAAGGCTCGATACTCTTGATGGTATTGAAGGAATAGTAAATTTAAAGAGCCTTGGACTGTACTATCTTAGAACTTTAAAGGATATAACGGCGTTGCAAGATGTAAAGGCTCCCATTACTGAATTGTTTTTTGAGAATAGTAAAAGCATAGTGGACTTCTCTCCTATCCAGAATTTAAAGAAACTTGAAAAGCTAAAAATTTCATCCTGTGGAGATATACCTTCACTCAGTTTTGTACCTACACTAAACGAATTAAAGAGTCTTGTGTTTTCGGGAACAAATGTTTTAGATGGAAATTTAACTTTTTGTGAAGGAATCGAGTATGTTTATTATACAAAGCAAAAACTTAGAAACTAATGGAATTGGTTGAACATAAAAGGAAATGCTCTTCAACTAACGGGTGCATTAGTAAAAATATAAAAAGGTGATCAAATAATGAGTATACAAGTTAAACTAAAAGATATAATTGAGGAAATGGAAATACAGTTTGAAGAGTCACGTTCATTACTGAATATTAAAACGGGAGAATTTGTGTTAGTAACATCGGAGGATCTGAGAGCTGCTGAAGACGAAAAACCATTTGATCATTTACCTGAATGGGAACAAGAAAATAGAATAATTGCAATTGATGTGGTTGAAAACTTTGAAAATTATTTAGAGTTACCTACTAAATATGAAGTGAATGAATATGAAATTATGGAAAACTTTTGTTTAACAGTAAGTGATCAACGGAAGAAGGAATCCTTATTAATGGCAATTAAGGGAAAGGGTGCCTTTAGAAGGTTTAAGGATAAAATAATTGATTTTGAAATAGAAGATGAATGGTATTCATACCGGGGCGAGTGTTTTAAACAAATTGCTATTGAATGGTGTCAGGAAAATAAAATAAATTTTATTGAATAGAATTGACAGGGGTGTTTACTTAACCAAGCGGTAATCACCTTTTCTTATATAAGTAAAGGGGCAGTTTAGTTTAACAAGACTCTTCCCAAATTATTCAATGTCACGGTAAAATAACTATACATTAATTTCCAGAATGGAGTGTTTATCGTGGTTCAATTATGGCGAGCATTTGGACATTTGGTTCCCTTATTCTTAATAATCGTTTTAGGGGTTAGTGTTATTACATATTTTGTCAGTAAAAAAAGAAAATCAGATAGAGTGATTGTTAACCTTCTGTTTATTTTTAGCATAATCGGAATTTTATTGGTAACTGTTTATCCCAATGCTTATGGTCCTGGAATGCCGAGAGTTGTTAACATAGTACCGTTAGTTGGAATGTACAATATTCTGTTTCATTCAGTTGATATAACCATACCTATTCGTAATTTAGGTCTTAATATTTTACTATTTGTTCCTTTTGGATTTTTTCTAACTTTGAAAACATCATCTTTTCAAAGGAAGCTTAATCTATTTGTAATACTAACGGGATTTATATTTTCTTTGTTTATTGAAACAGTGCAGTTTGCTATTCCTATGGGGCGTTCTTCAGATATAGATGATGTAATATTAAATACAATTGGAACATTTTTAGGGTACATAATTTGGAAACTTTTCAATTCTAAATCGTCAAGTATTTCCTCATTTAAAGAAACATCAAATGGAAAAATGTAATGCCAACCTTTTTATACTCTAGGGTGCAAGAGTTGAAGATCCAGCTGCCATTTTAGGCAGCTTTTCTTTTTGTGCTAACGGGCAGGTCACATTAAGAAGGATTATAATTGAATAAAGAACTTAACTCAGAGGTGTTAAATGCTGTTTCTTAATTAAGGAGGTATATGATGAAGTTTTTTATAAAGTTAAATACTATTAGTGCCATATACGCTTTAGCGTTGTTCATAGCAATCGAACTCATAATAAATGTCTCTCATATTAGTAGTTTAACTGGCTGGGAATGGGATAATGTTTACATTCTAATTGCTGCTATTAATGTAATTGGAGTTCTACTTTCAACGATTTTATTCATTTGCTTAACGAAAAAATGGACTATAGGTAGAAAAAACAGCTATTGGTCACTCATTTTGTGGGTACCATATTTTATCCTTTTTTTCTCTTTTTTCACTGTTGTAATTCCTATTAATTCAGGAGTAACACTTTTTCCGAGATTTAGTCTTCTTATTTATGGATCTGTCATTCTGTATCCGGTTTACATATTATTTATTAATCTATGTGCTTCACCTCTAAGTTTAGATGATGAGGAAATAAGGCATTAATAATGCAGGTCACTTTGTTATAACTTATTCATCTCGCTTATTGAACTAAAGGTGCTGTTTCTACAAAAAGTGGAGACGCTTTTCCCTATTCAACTAAATGGGCAGTTTAGTGGAAGAAGAAATTGGATAACTTTAAAAAGAAAACTCGCCATAAACATCTTTGGCGAGTTTTGCTATTTATTACCCAATATGGTCCATTTAAAATACAACTGTCTTCTTAAATAAATGATTTTCTGAAAAGCATTTAAAAAATTTAGTAACTCTTCACAAGTGGTGGTTACTCAATTATGTTCTTCGTTGCTTGGTACATTTTCTCGACGTATTCGTCGATTTCATCCCGTGACATACGTAAGCGATTCACAGAAGTACCATATCCGATTTCGTTTTTACCCTCTTCTAATTCTTTGAAAATGCCGTCTGCGAATTCATCTAATGGTTCTCCAGGCAGACCTGCACCGTTTAAAAAATCTGTATTCACCGCTGGCGGAGCAACTTCAATGACTTCTATAGACCTTAAAATTTTCCTTTGTGAAATTCTATCAGAAGGAAAGGGTAATTTTACCAATAGGATATTTTATATTTTTAAGTATAAAAATTATTTATCATATTAAGCTAACGGGTGCAAGAGTTACAGAACTGGCTGTCATTTAGGCAGCTTTTCTTATGGAACTAAATGGGCGGGTTAGTTGAACAATCGTCATTAGCTTTTTTCCACAAACGATAAATGCGAAAGCCCCAGTTCCTTTAGATAAAAGGGGATGGGATCTGATTGTAGAAAAATCGAGAATATTTTTAAAAGCGTCTTATCAAAATTAGCTTTTTACACCCATATGTTCAATTATTCGCTTCATTGCTTGAACCTGTCCCATATGGGCAGCTTCATGCATCAGCGTTACACACGCCAGTTCTCCAAAGGTTTTACATCCCAGGAATGGTGTTTCTAAAGTGTTGTTTAGTTGTTCAGCTGAAATTTGCTGAAGACGAGCTAATTGATCTTTTAGCTGTACCATAAGTTCATCCATAGTAGGTACATTTCCTGTCCAATCAGCTGGTTTCGTACCGTTCCCGAACAATTCCATATAGTTTGTGGGAAGATGGGTTGTTGCATGAGGAAAACCAAACATGGTTTGTTCAGTAACTGTCAAAACGTGACCAGTATGCCAGTGAATTGTGTTATTGAAACCACCTGGCTGGAGATCTGTTTGGTCCTTGGAAATAGACCCTAAGATCTTGATGAAGTACTCTCTTGTCATTTCAAATTGCTTAAATAAAAGTTCGTTCATTCGCTTTCTCCTCCTTTAACATAAACAACCATATTTTACCATAAAATAAGAGCGAATATGGCCTTTTTCTGTAACAATTTATTGACATTAAATGTCTAATTTTTTACTTTGTTTTCAATAGTTGAACCTAAAATATGGAATAATTTCCGTCCTTTAGCTCATAAGAAAACGGATTCTACAACATCCACACCCTATTAACATGAACTACAACTCGTTATAAAAATGGGGTTGCAACCTTTTTTATTTTTGTAGAGCAAGATTGTGAGAGATTATGGTGCTTAAAATGAAATAACGACCAAGATTATCTGGTCGTATACCTTTAATTATTTATTTTGTTCGTTCAAAAACTCTCTTACTTGCTCTGGAGATTTTGCGTTAGCACTATGTAAATGGGCAAGCTTTTCTCCGTTTTTGAAGATTAGCAAGCTTGGGATTCCCATTACAGAATATTTTTCAGCAAGTTCTGGAAAATCATCACGATTGATTTCGTTCCACTCATATTGACTGTAATCCTTAATGACATCATCGATGAACATATTCATTCTAGTACAGTCTGGGCACCAACCTGCAAAAAATTTTATGATAACAGGTTTTTCATTAGAGACCACTTGTTCAAATGTTTCAAGACTTTTAATTTTCTCCAAGAGATTTCCTCCTTATTAAAATAACCAATGGGATTGATTATTTATTTATTAGTATTGTATAAAGTAATTTCTTCTCATTCAAATTTTTTGATTGGTTAGTACTTGCTCTAATTTAAGACAAAGAAGCACTTATACCAATTGCTATTGGAGTTTTTGCTTTATGGTCATTTTTTAGTGGGTAGAAAAGGTTTTCGTTATAAAACTAACGGGTGCTTATGTTAGGGATGATGATCGCTGCGGCAGTCATTTTTTCTTGTTGAACAAACGGGGCAGGATCGTGGAAGAAAGGAAAGTTATTTATAGTAAGGAATATTTTTCTTTTAGATTGATTTTGATAAAACAATCGTATTAGATGTCGGAGGAAATATAATATGGGTACATTTTAATGCGAGGTGAATTTGTAATAAAATATTGAAAAAATAGCATAAACAAAAAAAGAGCACGGGAAGAAAAACTTCTTATTTCCTTTCCATGCTTTTTTAAGGACTCATTAGATTGGCCCTTTGTATGTCTTTTAAGTTTTAATCTACTTGGAGATTAGATTCGTTTATTCTCGATTTACTTGTTGTGAACTGAATAATAATGCAGAATACGAGAATAGCCAATAAAATAGCGGAAGCGATTTCTGTACCATTTTCTAAACCTAGTCCACCTTTTTCGTGAGGTTTAATCAAGTAATCACCGAACGTTGCCCCGAAAGGACGAGTCAATACAAATGCTAACCAGAATAAAAATACTCTATTTATTTTTGTAAACCAATACGCTAAAAGAACGATTAATATTAACCCACCTGTGACCATAGCGCCTTGAGCAATTGTAAGTCCTAAACCTTGTTCCAGATAATTTCCACCACCAGCTAACGTTCCGACTCCTGAAGCTTTGTGCGATAAAAAATCTCCTGCTGCTGTACCTAGTGTATTAGAAACTAGAATGGCTATCCAATATAGAATTTCAACTCGTTTTGTTGCTATACTCTTAACGTTTAATGTTGGCTCTGTGAAATACCAAAATAAAAAAATAATCACCAGCAAACTTACTAATAGCAGAGACCCTTTCAGATATCCTAGCCCTAATGAACGGTCCATAAAGTCAGAAAATGCTGTTCCTGCAAGACTTGTTGATAAAATAACAGTCCAATAAACAGGAGGAACATATTTCTTAACAAACAATTGAATGGTTAAAAAGATAGCAAATACACCAATGAAAATCAGAAATGGGATTATGTAATTATCTTCTGTTCCAGGTACAGTAACTAAATCACTGCCTGTTTCTCCTAATGTTGTGGCGGCAATCTTCATAATCCAGAATAGGAGTGTCAATTGAGGAATCTTGTTAATTGACGAATTTACGATTTCTTTTGTAGTAGACATTTAAATTGCATTCACCTTTCATTTTTATTTTAAATTACAATAAATAGCCTCTTTATTTATTAAAGTAAGCTGAAAAAAGGATTAATTTTATATGATATTTCTCCGACTGCATAATTTGCATCGCCATCGAATGTGGGCAGATAAGAATGTCATACACAGAGTAAAATATTTGGGGGTTGGTAAAAAACACTAAATATTATGTTTGTGAAGTAAACTACTTAAACTATCGGGTGCAGGAGTTACAGATCCAGCTGCCATTAAGGTGGCTTTTTTTCTTCTTCAAGTAACGGGGCAGGATAGCTTAAGAAAAAACATATACCCAAACAAATATGGTAAAATGAGGATATGAAACAGATGAATATTTAGGGAGGTCGAGAAATGGTAAAGAAGAAAAATGAAATGTATGAATGGATTAAAGCCTTAATAGGTGCACTTGCAATAGCAGTCATTATTCGCTCTTTTTTCTTTACGCCGATTGTTGTTGACGGTGCTTCAATGAACCCTACTCTTCAGGACCAGGACCGTATGATTGTAACAAAAATCGGAGAACCGAAAAGATTTGATATTGTTGTGTTTCATGCTCCAGAAGATAAGGATTACATAAAACGCGTAATCGGACTCCCAGGTGACAGAATTGAATATAAAAATGATGTTTTATATATAAATGGGAAAGCTTACAACGAACCTTACTTGGAAAAATACAAAAATTCATTAAAAGATGGAGGAACATTAACAGACTCCTTCACTTTAAAGGAAACCGCAGTAGGTAGTGATACTGTCCCTAAAGATAGTTTGTTTGTAATGGGAGATAACAGAAGGCAAAGCAAAGACAGCCGTGCTATTGGAGCGATACCATTGAAAAAGGTAATAGGGACAACAAATGTTGTTTATTATCCAATAAAAGATATTAAAATCGTAAATGACTAAATCCAGTTTGACAAAATAGTTAGACTGTTTTCTTCTTTAACCATTGGGGTGCGTTTAATCCTAGAAGGATTACCACCCTTTTTTTGTTGAATACCTTCTTAAATAAACGGAACAGCATGTCTGAATAAATATAATATGTGAAGTATTACACTTAAACTCCCATGAAAATAAAAACTGAATAAGGGCATGAAAAAATAGACCCAGAAAAACCAGTTTTTAAAAAAAGGCTGAGCCTCTTGAAGGATCGTATATAAGATTGGCTGGTAGATCGACTTGTGCAACCTTTCTACTTAAACTGAAATCAGTTAAAGCTGGCGCAACAACCAGAAAAAGGATTAATCTCCCATGAGTGCTACCCCTAAAGGGTGCGACAGTCGGTGGTACACCGTGGTCGTTGGAGTCAGACTAACGGATGGGCTCAAAGGCACCATAGTTCAAAGACCTTCTTCGCCAGCATTAAAACAGTATAGACGGTCTTAGCCATTTTCATTCTCTGTGGTGCAGCGCTGATTTTGCGCTACATGGATGGCTAACGGGTGCTTATGTTAACGATGGAATAGCTGCGGCGATTCCTGTTTTTTATTGGGGTAACGGCTTGGGAGAGTTTAAATAGGAGGAATAATATGAAAAAATTTCGTGGGAAAAAGAGATATTTCCATAAAATATGGAGAAAAGTAAATAGCTTTCATCTGGAACTTGATAATGAGTCATGGTTTAATTTTTATCATATTCACCTTGATTGGGATGGTCTTGGAAAAGGAAGTGTGAAGATAAGAAGAGAGCATATAAAAGCATATTTTGCTATTTATAAAAGGGTATTAAATAAGCTAAAAATGTTTGAAAAATCTTATTACAAGAGTCAAATAAGATTGGGCTGCTGCGGCAGCCTTTTTTGCTTGTTCCACTAATGGGGCAGTTTAGCGAAAGAATGAAATCCTAGTCTTAACAATTGTAAACTATATATAATGTACTATAATATTTCCAATATCATATACAACAAAGAAGTGCCCATGCGACAGTTCATGCGGGGACACTTCTTTTCATAAAAAAGCAATTTTTTGTTGAAGATTTACCAACCTACAAAACAGCTAAAACAACTAAATAAAGCCGCCGCCCATCATGCCACCACACATCATGCCGCCGCCCATCATGCCACCACACATCATGCCGCCGCCCATCATGCCACCACACATCATGCCGCCGCCCATCATGCCACCACACATCATGCCGCCGCACATCATACCGCCGCAACGCATACCGCCGCACATCATGCCACCGCAACGCATACCGCCGCCCATCATGCCACCGCAACGCATGCCGCCGCCCATCATGCCACCGCAACGCATACCGCCAAATATTCTCGGATCCTGACTCTGAGCACCCATAGGAATTAACTGACCAACTTGGAAATTATCCATTCCTAAAGTTTGAAGTTCATTATGAAAATTGAGCATTTTTACCTCCCATGTTTATTTATTAATTTAGGTTAAACTGACATCTAACAAGAGATTTGAACGGAGGAATTTTGTCAGTAATGTGTAATTAAGAGATACTCCGTGTACTCTCTTCAACAAAATATGATTACTTTTAGGTGACTGTTACTGGTTTAAAAGCCTATTTAATGTTAAAAGCTTCATAAAATGTGGTGTCTGGAAGTAAAGTTGGGATTAATTTTATTCAACTTGTTTTAATTCTCAACGAAAGATCTCTTTAAGGGGAAGATTTGCTATTGAAAAGGAAGGAACCCCGTCAACCTTATTCTTGTTAGGAACTAGAGGTGGACTACTGCCCTTGTTTGTGTCGGAGCAAGATTGTGAAGTATTACACTTAAACTATCAGGTGCAAGAGTTGTAGATCAAGCTGTCATTTAGGCAGCTTTTCTTATTGAAGTAACGGGGCAGTTTAATTTAAGTACATTTCTTCACAAACTTATTCATAATCCTATCCCTAAAATATACAAACGCATCAAATTAATTACTCAATGTGTTTGTAACTAAATAGTCGCCTGCTATTTTTGCGAAGTCGAGACGTTTGTATTACTATCATCATTTTGGTCACTTTATCATGTAAATCAAGTCCACCAAAAAGGGCTCTTTTGACGAAAAGTTTTATTGACAAGAGAAGCTATTTAGTAATACTATATACTAGTAGTAAGCAACACTGAATATCAGTAACACAAAATACCTGTGTTACAGAGTACTGAAAAAAATATAAGTAAAATATAAATGGAGGTAAAGAATTGGAAAATATCACGGAAATGCTGAAAGGGGTGCTTGAGGGTTGTGTGCTTGAAATCATCAGCCGTGGCGAAACTTACGGCTATGAAATCACGCAACAGCTGCGAGAACTTGGCTTCACTGATGTGGTTGAAGGCACAGTTTATACGATTACCATGCGGCTTGAGAAAAATAATTTGGTGGACATCGAGAAAAAGCCATCTAATATGGGACCGCCGAGAAAATTTTACACACTCAATGCAGCTGGTCAAGGTCAACTTGAAATGTTTTGGAAAAAATGGGAATTCATTTCAAGTAAAATGAACGAACTTAAAACTAAAATAAAATTAAAAGGAGAAATAAAATGAGTATTTTTGAAAAAATTATCGGAAGTTTGGATGACAAACGAGAATGGAAGGCGATGGAGGCGCGTGCGAAAGCACTTCCAAGTGAGTACCGCAACGCTTACAAAGCTATCCAAAAATATATGTGGACTGCTGGTGGTGGTCCAACCGACTGGAAGGACAGCAGCCGTATCTTTGGCGGTATTCTCGACCTCTTCGAGGAAGGAGCAGTGGGAGGCAAGAAAGTCACTGACCTTACGGGCGAGGACGTGGCTGCTTTCTGCGACGAGCTAGTGAAGGATGAGCAAACTTGGAAGGATAAGTATCGCAAGAAGTTGAACGATACAATTGGTCGTGGCTAACGGCGAAATCCTAGTGGATTTTCGCCTAGCATCGACACTCACGACTCAAATCGTCACTGGGGACGACTTGGCTTCTTTTGCCGACGAACTAGTGGCAAACGCTAAAACCTTTGTCGACAAGTATCGCGAAGATTTGAATCTGAGTTTCATGAAGCGATAGGGAAAAAGTAAATTCAATAGATAATTCCTACTGAATAGCTGTTAACTAATGTAATGTGTCACCTTCACTATTCAGTTTTATTTTTAACTCGGTAGTTAGTAATACTGATTATCAGTCAGACTAAGTAGGAGGGTATAGGCAATCTGGCTCCGCAATGCGCATTTTATAAGGAGGAAAAAAGTATGAGTAATGCAGCGATTTCTGTAAAAGGGTTAAAGAAAACCTTTAAAGATAAGGAAGTCTTAAAGGGGGTCGATTTTGAGGTGCAGCGTGGTGAAATCTTCGCACTGTTGGGCTCAAATGGAGCGGGCAAGACGACGACGGTCAACATCCTCTCAACGCTGATGAAGCCCGATGGCGGCGAAGTAGGTATTTGCGGCTTTGACGTCCAGCGTCAACCGGACCATGTTCGCCAGAGTATCAGCCTGACAGGGCAGTTCTCTAGCTTAGACGGCATGCTCACAGGAAGGGAAAACCTGATGATGATCGCTAAGTTGCGGGGAGTTTCCAATCCCGCTCAAGTCGCCGACAATCTGCTTGCAAGATTCAGCCTGACTGATGCGGCCAACCGCCGGGCGGCCCAATATTCCGGCGGGATGAAACGCCGGCTTGACCTCGCCATGAGCCTGATCGGTACCCCGGAAGTCATTTTTCTCGACGAACCGACCACCGGGCTTGATCCCGAAGCGCGGAATGAAGTCTGGGGTACCATCAAGGAACTTGCGGGCGACGGCACGACCATCTTGCTGACGACCCAGTACCTGGAGGAAGCCGAACAACTGGCAAACCGGATCGCCATCTTACATGGTGGAAAAATCATCACGACCGGTACTCTTACTGAACTCAAAAAGATGTTCCCGCCAGCGAAAGTGGAGTATATCGAGAAGCAGCCGACATTGGAGGAAATTTTCCTCGCGATCATCGGCAAAAAGGAGGAGTTGTAAATGAAAAACAAAACAGGGGTATTACTAGGACGTTTAATGCGCAACATCATGCGCAGCCCGGATACGATTATCACGGTGGCGATTACGCCGATTATGATGATGCTGCTGTTTGTCTATGTATTTGGCGGCGCCATCGAGACAGGCACAGACAACTACGTCAATTATTTATTGCCGGGAATCTTGCTGATGGCGATCGCATCCGGAGTCGCTTACACTTCCGTACGGCTATTTACTGATGTAAAGAGCGGGCTTATGGCGCGTTTCATTACCATGCCCATCAAGCGTTCATCGGTATTATGGGCTCACGTGTTAACTTCACTTGTTTCCAATGCGCTTACTGTCGTGGTGGTGATCCTCGTCGCGCTCTTGATGGGGTTCCGTTCCAGCGCTGATATCCTGGATTGGCTCGCGGTAGCTGGGATACTCGGGTTGTTTACGCTGGCCTTGACATGGCTTGCGGTCATTCCCGGATTGACAGCGAGGTCTATGGAAGGGGCGACAGCCTACTCGTACCCGCTAATTTTCTTGCCGTTTATCAGTTCGGCCTTTGTCCCCACCGAAACCATGCCCAAAATTGTCCGTGCGTTCGCTGAGAACCAGCCCGTGACTTCAATCGTGAATGCGATTCGTGCCCTCTTGTATGAAGGGTCTGTTGGCAACAGTATCTGGATCGCGCTTGCCTGGTGCGTCGGCATTATGGTCATCGCTTACTTCTTCGCTAGTAAACAATTTAAACGCCAGGTAGGGTAAGTACACCATTATGGGATGTTTGCCATATCAATAGTCAGCTGCTGCGATGAATTCATTTGCTACACATGAAGGCTGCTTAAATGCGGTGCAACCATCAATGCCATACTATCGATTGAGTTGATCAAGATGGTAAAATTAACAGCAAAGGATTTCCTCTGGGGAGAGTAATATGGAACAAGTGAATTTTTTTAAAACAGTCTTTTTTTCGAAAAGGTTGAGAAAGCTTTCTTATTTCATAAAAAGTAATTAAAGAACGTTTGCCAGAAGCTGATTTCCAGCACGTTGGAAGCGAGTAAAAGGACCACACTGGAAAATAATATTAGCGATTAATACAGTGGGTGCAGTAATCACCACCATTGTTGCTGTCATCTTTGGAGTTACCAAATTTACAAGTGGAGCGTGGGTTGTTTTATAGTGATACCACTTATCATATTCGCTTCATTAGCCCAATTACCATCATGATCAAAACATTTCATCAGTTAAAGATTGATGTTAACACTCTAAAGCCTAAAGGAAACAGGGTTATCACAATTGTTCTTGTTTCAGGAGTACATCGGGTACCATATCATTTAAAGAAAAAGGTTGTATAGGCATGATAAATTCTCATGCCTTTTATATATTTTATTGATCTAATTCAGGTTTTTTTGCATATTGAGTTCTGTTGATGTACGCACTAACATCGTAAACAGCAGGGCATTCAATAACCCACCTTAATATTCAAAGCTACGGGATTGTAAAACATTACATTTTATTAAATTTAATTTTTACTTAGTTTCTTTTTTCCGTGATTTTATACATGATATAGACACCCATATTGATAAAACAATGGATAAGGCTCCAGTAAATTCATAACTTAACCGATAAATCGGGTTTATAAATAATTCATACGTACCATATAAAAAACCTAAACAAATGAAAATAAGGTCTATTATTGAAATCTTCATTTTCAGCTCCTTAACTTTTAAACCTTTACCATGACCTACCATATTATCAAATAAATACTTTAAATTTGTGACCGTTAAAATTTTAATCCAAGTTCTTTAGAAAAATTCATCATTATATGTCCAATCAATTCTTTATATATTATTTTCTATTCAACCTGTCATTTTGACAGTTTTTCTTATGCACTAAAGTGGCAGACTGGTTTAAGTGTAATCTTTCACATTCTTTAAATGCTCTTAACAATGGCTTTTCGCTTTTGACAATTAAATTGGGGTTGTCTCAAAAAATAGGGAACCGCTTTTGCGATTCCCAAGGATTTTCTATTTATTTGCATCATTTATGATACTGAGCGAATTGGTAAGTGCAGATTTTGACTTGCTAACATCAGGGCTTGATGAACGAACTGCAGCCAACACTACATCAATGGTTCCATCAATTTTTGTCCAGGAGGTACCATCTATTTTCCTAAGTTTAGGCTCTGCTGAATCCCATTGGTGTTCCAAATCATCCGCACTTTTCTTCGCTAAAGAAAAGTTATGGGAGTTAACATCTTTTAGCATAGTATTTTCAATTGTAGCGAAAGCTGTTAATTGTCCAACTAATGTTGTTGAAGAAGCATTCGCAGATAATTTATTTGCGGTGTTTAGGACGCTGAGCGAATTGTTTAGTGCAACTTTACCCTTGCTCGCATCTGGATTGGCCGAACGAGTAGCTGCTAATACAACGTCAATCGTACCATCAATTTTAGTCCACGTGGTGCCATCGATTTTTCTAAGCTTGGCTTCTGATGTGTCCCATTGATGTTCTAAATCATCCGCACTTGTTTTAGCCGAACTAAAGTTATTTGCGTTTACTTCCGTCAACATATCATTTTCAATTTTAATAAATCCTGTTAATTGTCCTCCTAATGAAGCTTGTGAAGTAACTGTTTGAGATGCTATAGCATTACTTCTCCACACATAACCGCCTATACTAATAATTAAGAAAATACACAGTGCCGCAATGGTTTGGGTCATAACATTTTTCTTACTTCCATTTGTTGGGCCTGTTTTCCCTGTTTCGCTCTTTGCATTTATATCAATTTTTGTAACAGCGAGAAAAACTATAATCGCTAAGTTAGCTACAAGAAAAATGACACTTGTCACAGTAGTACCCAACCCTAACCCGCCATTAACTTTTGGTTGAGAAAGGAAATCTCCTATTGATGCTCCTAGAGGACGAGTCAAAATATACGCAATCCAAAATGCTAGTACACCATCAAGTTTCATTTTCCATGCCACGAAAATACACGCAATGATTATAATGACTGTTATCCCTGTATTCAGATAACCAAGACCGAGTTGTTCGGAATATAAATCACCGACTGCAGTTCCGAGTGCAAATGTGAAGAGAATGGTAAGCCAATAGAAAACTTCTCTTTTCCTTGTGAAAATTGAGTGTATTGAGAGAGTTTTTTCACTTAGATACCAGAAAAGAAATGTTAATGCTAGTAGTACGGAGAATACCCCCGTGCTAATTTCAAGAGGTACTCCAATACCGTCTGTCAAATTATCTGTTACCAATGTTCCAAAGACGCTTATAAGAACAACTGTTAGCCAATAAATGCCTGGAACGTATTTCTTTGCTCTAAATTGAAGAAACAACACAATGAAAAAAGCGATTCCCATAATGATGGTAGTTTTAGTTAAACCAAGTCCTAGATTGAAATTAAGAAAATCAGCAAATGTTTCACCAACAGTGGTACATAAAACCTTGATAATCCAGAAGAAAATCGTCACTTCTGGTACCTTGTTAAGTAAAATTTTCATTTTGTTTTGGTTCGTTTCCATACGTAATTTCCTTTCTTAAAGTGGTTTTCCGCAAACTTAACTTTAATACCGCTGACTCTCAAACAGTAGTTGCCATAATTTTAATGATCCAAAGAGATTATTGTTCATTGCTGTATTTATTTACACCAGTTTTCCTGTGTTCCCCAACCTCGTTAATTCAACCACTAGTAATTTTTTCCAGAAAACCTCATTTCTATTTTTGAAAATAATCATTATTAATACTCCTTTTTCGATTGAAGTCATAATTAACAATTTAAACTATACGATATTGTTTTGGAGTAATTATTAAGAATCAATTAACCCTATGTTAACTGTCTATTAAGCTCTATTGAAAATTGAGTAATGTATATGCTATAAATTGCATTTTTTATGGCAAACTGTTATATATTTATTGTCTAAATTTTCACCATACACATTTCATTAATATAAGGGAGAATTGCAGTGAGCATTTTACATCAATTAGGGGACATAGCAATAAACTGGATTAATTCAATTGGATATTGGGGCATCCTTTTAGGAATGATTTTGGAAAGTGCTTGTATACCAATTCCAAGCGAAGTCATCATGCCTTTTGGGGGCTATTTAGTTTCAACAGGGCATTTAAATATGGTAGGCGTGATTTTGGTTGGAACACTTGGCAATATCATCGGCTCTTTAATTGCCTATGCACTGGGATATTGGGGTGGAAAAAGATTGATCGAAAGATTCGGGAAGTACGTATTTTTGTCAAAAAAACACTTGGAATCTGCTGAAAAATGGTTCGACAAGCGGGGAGAAATCACTGTATTTGTTTCACGTATTTTACCTGCTATTCGTACATTTATTTCCTTACCAGCTGGAATTGCCCGTATGGCCCTTGGGAAGTTCTTAATTTATACAGCAATCGGGAGTGTAATTTGGTCTGGATTCTTAACATATGTAGGATATATGTTAGGGAAAAACTGGGGAAACATTCAAAACTTCTTACATCCTATTGCTTATTTTGTTGCAGTTATTGTATTTTTCATTTTAGTTTACCTAGCTATAAAAGTTATAAAAAGTAAAAAGGCATCAGCTTAACATAAATGATGGATGTTTAAGGACATTTTAATTTTATACTTTTGGCCATCTACCGACGGTTTTTTAAAGCTATCACAGGCATCATAGTTAATGTTTTAACTTATCGTTCCTCGGTTTATATTATCCACATTGGAAATGATGGCACTCAGCTATTTCCTACCCGTTCCTTTATGGATATTCATGTTTATGCAATTGAAATTCGTCCACTGGTTAAGAGAAACGTCTAGGCAAGCTAGTAAGCTTAATTAAAGAAGTCATCATCACTGGGTTACTTAAAGAAGCATGGCTTTTTTGGTTTATTAACGAAGAGAGTGTGAAGGATTGTACTTAAGCTAACAGGTGCAAGAATTTAATAAAGGGTTGATGCGGCAACTCTTTTCTTATTCCACAACTAGGCAGGAATGAGAAAAATTAGTGCTTCCATGCGAGCACTAATGGTACAATCTGCTTAATCATAAAAGTATGATGGAGGGGAGTAGCGTGAAAGATTCGATTATATTACGTGCAATTGATGTTGGGGATATTCAAAACTTTGCATTTATCGAGAGGGCAGCGCAGCTATTACAGAACCTCGTTTTAAACGGTGCGGCACTCGGATGGGTCGACCCACCCTCAACGGACGAGGTGGTCTCCCTGCTTCGGGAGTTGTCCGTCGTGAGTGAGCGCGGCGATGCGTGCTTACTTTCAGTTTGGGTCGGACCAGACCTTGCAGGACTCGGATACTGGAGGCGCTATAATCGCCCGACTCATCGCCCAAATGCCGACATCGAAAAAGTAGCAGTCGATCCGCGGTATCAAGGTCGTGGTTTAGGGCGAAAGCTTGTAAGTCAGTTAATTTCGGAAGGGGTCACTACTGGAATTGAGGTATTAACCCTAGATTTCCGTGGTGACAACGAGCGTGCTGCCAAGTTGTACAGATCTCTGGGATTCACGGAATACGGGCGTTTACCTCGGTTTGTAGCTGTTGGTACTATGCGATATGACAAGGTATTATACGCCATCGATTTGCGCTGATAGACGAGTGACGAAAGTCGTATAAATAAACGATAAGAAATTTCGTTACTCTGGCAGCACCAATACTGAGTATTTGAATTTAGCTTCTGTCGCTAAAGGGGGCTTATGTTAGAGATGGGATAGCTGCAGCTATCCCGTTTTTTTATTGAGCTGCCGAAGCAGATTAGACAAGGAAGGAATGTAAAAAAGAAAGGCGGGGGATTTTTATTTGTTTGATATTGCGAAGGTTTTCACTTAAAGTAACGGGTGCGTTTCCACAATAAGTAGAGACGCATTTTTTCAAATTGAAGTACCTCGGCAGGTTAGTTCAGGAAAATAATACAAATAATCCCAATGTATAGGACTTAATAATGTTATTATTTTGTAAAGGGGTGGTTGTATGAAAGATGAGAATAAACCATTTAATGATGCAATAGACCATTTTAACGAGATTGAAGGAAATGCTGGTAACTCTTCTAATGCTAAGATAAACAAGTTACCAAAACCATTAAAATACTTTGGATACTTTATGATTGGTTTCATTTCATTATCCATTCTATTAATGATTATAGTAAATTTATTAAATTAACTAATACTTACGGGTGCTTATGCAAAAGACGGGATGCTTCGGCGATCCCGTTTTCTTATGTGCGCCCGGCATGGGCGATAACTTGGTGGTGAAAGTCCACTACAGGCTTGGCAGTAGGAACTGTTAGCCAATAGCAAGGGTGTCCACCGTGAGGTGGAATCTGAAGGAAGCTGGAGGCAAATTCTCGAACTGACGAACAGAAACTATATACAAGGCTGAATTGGGGAGGACGAATCTGCATAGCAAGATAAAGTCCAATACTGCCCGAACCCCATACAGTAAATATAGCAGTTACATGAGAAGAAGGTTATCGCTCTTACCCGGGGAGGTCTCACGAACGAGCGAACTCGCTCGGTTGAAAAAAGATTTATCGTGAGAAGTCAGCAGAGGTCATAGTAGTTTCCAGTGGAAATGAAGGACTGAACAATCTTAAATCTTGGAAAACAAGGAGGTGTAGGCACCCCGCCTAATCGCAGAAAACATCGCGGTATAGACCAAAAGATGGCTACCTATGAAGAAATAGGTTGGAAACCGAAGGTTACATAGGAGTGCGTAGGGATGCCAACATGGGTATGAAAGAACAAGATGGTATCAATTTAATCAATAAAGTTATCGCAAACGAGAATCTTTGGAACGCTTATGAAAAAGTGAAAAGTAACAAAGGAGCCCCCCGGGGTTGATGGGATTACCGTATATCAATTGAAATCACATATGGAAAAATACTTACAACCTCTTAAACAGAAACTTATGGAGGGAACTTACCAGCCCCAACCTGTCAAAAGGGTTGCGATTCCAAAACCGGACGGTTCCAAAAGATATCTAGGAATACCATGTGTATTGGATAGAGTGGTACAACAAGCCATTCTCCAAGTAATTGAACTAATCATAGATCCATACTTCTCTGAGAATAGCTTTGGTTTTCGTAAAGGCAAGAATGCCCACCAGGCAATCAAACTTGCCGAACGGTATTATCAAGAAGGATACAGAGTAGTGGTCGACTGTGACTTGAAAAGTTATTTTGACACAATTCATCACCAAAGAGTTAGAGCTTATTTAGAGGAGTTCATTTCGGATAAAATTGTCCTTAAACTGATTTGGAAATTTCTTCGTTCAGGCATTCTTGACAAAGATATTTATATCGAAACCACAGAGGGAGCACCGCAAGGTGGTCCGTTATCCCCGATTCTAGCAAATGTCTATTTGAACAATCTGGATAGAGAACTAGAAAAGAGAGGGCACCGTTTTATTAGATATGCGGATGACTTCGTCATCTATGTCAAAAGTAAACGTGCAGGCGAAAGGGTAATGGACAGCGTTGCAAGCTACATCGAGAAAGACCTCGGACTAGTTATAAACCAAAAGAAAAGTACAGTGTGTGGTGCAACTTCGGCTACATTCCTTGGGTTCAATATACATAACCTCATGGGAAAGTCGGTTGCCGACCAAGTGAGTCGGCAAAACAACGATTTAAAAATAAACTAAGGAAAATAACCGGTCGAAAATGCCCGGGTGAGTTCAAAGAAATCGTAACGAAAATAAACCAAGTAACCATAGGGTGGATTAACTACTACGGGATATCCCGAATGAAGAAATTCATTGTAAAAACTCAAAAATGGTTAAATCACCGACTCAGACAACTCATCTGGAAGAGATGGAAAAAGCTAAGGACAAAGTACAGGATGCTTCGTAAATATGGAATTAATCATGATGATGCCATGAAATTAGCAAACTCCCGTAAGGGATACTGGCGGATATCTAAAAGTGAGATTCTGCATCAAGCGATAACAAAAGAAAAACTCACAAAATGGGGATTAAAAGATATATCCCAACTTTATGAGTTACGATACTTAAAAGATTGAACCGCCGTATACGGAACCGTACGTACGGTGGTGTGAGAGGTCGGGGATTAAATTTCCCCTCCTACTCTATTGTGCTAACGGGCAGGTTTGTTAAATAACAATTGAAACAAGCTGTTCAATGATGCCCCTGGTAAAACAAGAGCATATTAGCTTTCAAGACTGGAACATGTGTCAGTTATCATAATCACTGCTGGGTAAACCTTTTTCAAGAGTGACGTAAAATGGTGTGGAAGTTTTTTTATTTTTCCCATGTGAAAATAGGTATCATGATGTTATATATTTT
Source organism: Bacillus salipaludis (assembly GCF_030938565.1). Lineage (GTDB taxonomy): Bacteria > Bacillota > Bacilli > Bacillales > Cytobacillaceae > Neobacillus > Neobacillus salipaludis_A. The sequence continues at coordinate 3,380,278 of NZ_JAVGVR010000001.1, forward strand.
TTCTTTACTCTCTTCACAATCATTAGTAGAAAAAAGAGTATAGGAATGTATCCATAATCTATAATAAATCCTATTTCCCCTATATAGGTAGTTAACGTATAAATTTGTTGCCCTGTCTTTAAAAAATAAATGATAATTAATACAAGCATAAATATCAAAAGAACCCCATATTTTTGCTTCAAGTTGGTCACCTTCTTTATAATACGGCTGGTACACCAAAAGGAAATACAAAAATTAGGAAGAAGGACAATAGTCCAAGTGGCAATACCAATGAATTCAAATCTCTCAACGAAAGGCATCTCTACTATTTTCCACATCGTTAAGGTTGGCCATATGTTTTTTTGCAACTGTCCTTCAGAATAATAAGCAAAGGTTAAAATCGCAAGAAATGTATAGGCAATCATAGCAATAAGGACAGCCAGATGAGCCCATTTTTTTGATTTTTTCGGTTCTTTGATAAATGGATAAATAAACAAAAGTATCAAATAGCCAGAATAGGTAAAGGACATATGATAAGATGCTTTAACCAGATCCTTTATTGAGTGGTCAAAAATTGGAAGGAGGTTCCTGAAATCCGCATAAGGTATCGTAAATAAAAAAGTGAAAGCTAAATAAGCGGGAAGAACAAATCCAAAAAACGCCACACCTGCTATGGTTCTAATCCCTCCAAAGACGATATAAGTAGCTAAGCAACAAAAAGCTAGAGAATACCAAAATGTACTTAAATCCGGAAACATCCACACTTGAATGACTCTTATAAAATTACTAAGTACAGTGACAGCGCTAACAAGATAATAGATAACAAATGGCAGGGATATGAGTTTGCCCATTTTATTTCCAAATATGACGGTATGAGCTTTCATTATATCTCCATCTGCTGTTTCGGCGATTTTATACATCATCCATAGAATGATATGGATACTTAAACCGGAAATGATAACGGAAATCCATGCATCGTATCCTGCAGTTAATGCGATAATACGCTGGAAGCCAAGAACCCCTACGCCAACCTGCATCTTATGGATCAGAAAAAAAACTAAAAAAGGCGATATTTTTGCTTTTTCAGGCACTATTTGTTCCATTAACCCTTCCTCCGGTTCTTATGTCAATCACTTTTTTGCTTTTTACTCATGTAAAATATCATATTAGGATTTTATACCATTGAAGCTTATAATCATTGATGTTGATCGCTTCATTAAGAGTAATCTTAAGGTCCACCATTCACGGTGTATAGATTAAAAAAGGAGTTAAGGAAGGTAAATCTTAATAAGTATGTCTATATTTATCTTTTCCTTATATGGAATAATTATGAATCATGCTGCAGTATAATGGGTCACCTATATAGGTGGGTGAAATTTTATGATAAAGGCTTGGGAGTAGATATGAAATAGGGACTGCCACCGCCGACACCGCCTCCGTAGCCAAATCTGCACATACTTATCATTACCTGTTAAAATGTTCGAAATAAAACCCTCACTATGTATCTTAATTCATAGGACAAGAATTCTTGGACAAACATCATATTGATAATGGAAAATATACAACTTGTCTATAAATGCAAAAAAAACGTCTGCTTGAAAGAGGCAAACGTTCTCTATATCCGAGAAGGTAATGTATAATATGTTGGTTTTACGCTGGCGGTAATCATAATATATGTACAAGATCATGAAATGGACAAGGGCTGATTTTTTATCGAATTAATTTTTGGTTTGTTCAAAAAAATTCCTCCAAATAAAACTTAACTGATTGGGTACTCAAGTTAAACTGATGCATAGTCTAGAGTGTAGCCGAAAAGCCATAGTATTGCTTAGCACATAGACCAGTCAAAGACAGTCTCAATCATCAGAAGCCCCTAGTAGGGCTTTTTTTGTATATATTAATACTTTCCACTTAATAAAAAACTACACTTAAGCATGGGCAGGGAGACAACCTAGGAGAAGGATCTTAATTGCAGATAGTGCCCAACCACTTTTTGGTATTTTACATATTTTATAGGTATCAGCTGAAAAGGAGGTTGTGTTTATGGATGGTGTTGGTTTCGGAGGCGCTGGTGGTGGCTTTGCCTTACTCGTTGTTTTGTTTATCCTTCTTATTATTATAGGAGCTTCATTTGTTGGTGGTTTTGTTTAAGAAATAACCTATACCTTTTTGAAAGGAGGAGTAATTATGGATGGTTACGGTGGTTTTGGAGGCTGCGGTGGATTCGGTGGTTGTTGTTCCCCCGGATTTGGCTACGGAGGTGGCTTTTGCGGAGGCAATCCATTCGTTTTAATCGTAGTATTATTCATCCTGTTAATTATCGTTGGAGCAGTATGTTTTTACTAATTTATACTCTTGAAAAAAGCCTTATAAAAAGGCTTTTTCATTTGTTATCAGAGATTGAGCATCCTTCTAGACTACTTCTATGTCTTTTTATCCTACCTTCACTATGGTAACTCACATACCACCGCGTATTTTCATGACTCAGATTTGTTGTGATCAGTTGAATATATGGTAAATCAACATTCGACATGAAAAAAGAGCAAGCCTGAAGGCGTTGCTCTATAAGCGATTCTCAGAAGAAGAATGGGAAAAACGGGGCACCAAACGGTCTAAAGAAAGGTCTGCCGAAAAATGGCCCAGGGAAAAATCCAAAGCCGTAGCCATCATTTGGTTGCTTTGAATTTAGTTCAGCTATTTCAAAACCGTCCTTTTTTACTTTAACAACCTTGCCGATAACCCAGTCACCTTGTTCATTTTTAAACTTAATCAATTGACCTTCGAAACGACGAGCATTTTCATAATTGAAGTACATGCCAAAAACCTCTTTTCTAAGGGAATTGCTATAAATTATGTAAAGATGCCACATGTTGAGAGTGCAATTGACTATGTCTTGTCCATTTTTGGTAAAAATAAAAACTCGCCTAGTTTGTAAAGAAATTCAATTAAAGTATCGAGTGCAAGAGCCGAAGAGCAAAGCTGTCATTCTGGATAGCTTTTGTCCAGCACAATAAATTAAAATGGTATATCGCACTGCCGATTCTTTCAGCAGACCTTTATTCATCCGTTGCGTATGGGCCAGAAGCGGGAATGACAGAACTTGTTAAGTTTGGGAATGATGCAAAGTGGTATATCATCCCTATTACGATTTCCACTGTTACCTTATCATTTAAAGAAATAGGTTATAAAGGCATGATAAATTCTCATACCTTTTATATATTTTATTGAGCTAATTCAGTTTTTGGCTGCAGGTCAGAATTTGAATTTTGGATTTTGCGTAGTGGAGTTCTGTTCATGCACGCACTAACGGTGTAAACAGCAGAGCATCTAAAAACGCACCTTAATATTCAATGCTACGGGATTGTGAAGAATTGTACTTAAACTATAGGGTACAAGAGTTGAAGTTCTAGCTGCCATTTTGGCAGCTTTCTTTATTGTGCTAAATGTCAGGATAGTCGAAGAGTCCAGATTGATGTTTATTCAGCAATCACGCCAGATTGTTAAGGATGTAGTTTAGCATTAAAAGTGGGGAACAGTATCACAAGCGACAACCCTCTAACCAAATATGGACTGCCCTAAAAAGACATTCCAATCAATGGAAGAATGGTATGGGTTGGTCTATTTTTTTATGTCCTGTCTTATAGAAAAATGTAAAAAAGTGAAAATTGGATACATGAATTTTTATATTTTTTTTACACCTTTACGGGAAATTTTTACCCTATTTTTACGCGAAACCGAAGTAGAATTTATCTATGCCAATGAGGTCAATCAATACTAAACAAAGCTAATCATTAAATCAGTTTAAGGAGGAATTTAGTAAATTTACTCAGATACACAGAAAAGGATTGAACCATAGGGGGGTATATGAAAAATATCTTGATCTTAGGTATCTCTTTAATCCGAAGTTTGAGTAAGCCGAACAAAGAGAATTTCCACTGGTTGATTAATCGGATGCACTCAACAGTTGAAAACATGAGGATGGAGGTTAGGTATGTTTAACAACGATTTTGTATCAATTGCACTTTTTATTTTAGCCTTTGCTATTTTTTGGGGATTTACTTTATTTTGTGAAAAAGCATGAGGAGGAAATCGGTATGCTTATACCTGGAATCATTGGAGTAGCTTTAATTGTTTATTTGACCTACGTCTTAATTAAACCTGAGAAGTTTTAGGATGAATTTAACAATGATGAACATGTAGGAGGAACATCGAAATGACAAACGGATTAATACAGGTAGTAGTGACCTTAGTAATTGCCATCTTATTGGTAAGACCGGTAGGTGCCTACCTTGTAAAAGTGTTTGATTATGAAAAAACAGGCTTAGACCGGATTTTTGGACCTGGAGAGCGGCTCATTTTCCGTATGATTGGAGTCAAAGATAGAGAGCCGATGGGCTGGAAAAAATATGTTTTTGCCATGCTGCTCACGAACTTTATCATGATGATGCTAATGTATATCGTATTTAGAACACAAAAGTTTTTGCCGTTAAATCCCGATAAGATCGGTAATATGTCACCAGCATTGGCGTTTAATACCGCAGCATCATTTATTACAAATACAAACTGGCAAGCCTATAGTGGGGAAAATTCACTTTCGTACTTATCACAAATGATTGCTATTACCTTTCCAATGTTTACATCTGCTGCCACGGGATTTGCAGTAGCAATTGCCTTTATTCGTGGTTTAGTGGCGAAACAAAATAATCTTGGAAACTATTACGTTGACTTGGTGCGTTCCATTACGCGTGTTTTCTTGCCATTATCTTTGATTGTTGCCTTATTTTTAGTATTTCAAGGATCACCTGAGACACTGCATGGTGCGGTTAATGCTACAACACTGGAAGGCGCTAAACAAACCATTACAAGAGGACCTGTTGCATCATTAGAATCTATTAAACATATTGGAACAAATGGCGGCGGATATTTTGGTACCAATTCAGCCCATCCTTTTGAAAATCCAACACCATTATCAAACTTGATGGAAATTCTATGTATGCTGCTGCTTCCTACTGCATTAGTATATGCATTTGGAGTAATGATTAAAAACAAACGCCAAGGCTGGTCCGTTTTCGCAGCAATGGGAATCATGTTTTTATTGTTTCTATCAGTCGTCTTTTTTGCTGAATATCAAGGTACACCAGCATTAAATGCCCTTGGTGTTCATGGGAATATGGAAGGAAAAGAAGTTCGCTTTGGAATTTCCGAGTCATCATTGTTTACAGCCGTAACGACGGCAGCTACTACTGGATCTGTTAATAATATGCACGATTCATTAACTCCGATTGGCGGTCTTGTTCCACTTGGAGAAATGATGTTAAACAACGTATTTGGCGGTAAAGGGGTCGGGCTGCTAAACGGATTGCTTTATGTGATTTTAACCGTATTTATTTGCGGCTTGATGGTTGGACGTACGCCTGAATTTTTAGGTAAGAAAATAGAATCTAAAGAAGTGAAACTCGCTTCTATTGCATTGCTTACACACCCGGTAATAATTCTTGTTCCAACAGCGATTGCCTTGATTACTCCTGGAGCGATTTCATCTATTTTAAATCCAGGAAATCATGGGGTATCAGAGGTTCTATACGCTTTTACATCAGGAGCTGCAAACAATGGTTCGGCTTTTGGCGGTCTTACAGCAAATACAGACTTCTATAATACCATGATTGGTCTAGACATGTTGTTAGGTCGATTTATTTCAATCATTGCAATGTTAGCAATCGCAGGTTCTTTTGCAACGAAAAAAATGGTTGAAGCCACTACGGGAACGTTCCGTACCGATACATCATTATTCACTGGGATCTTAGTCGTGATCATATTGGTCATCGGTGCTTTAACGTTCTTCCCGGCACTTGCATTAGGTCCAATTGCCGAACATTTAGGAATGTTTCATTAAGGGGGATGTATGATTATGGCAATACAAACAAAAACGCTATCAAAGGATTTGGTCCTGCAAGCCATTATTAATTCATTTAAAAAATTAAATCCATTCGTGATGATTAAAAATCCCGTTATGTTTGTCGTCGAAGTGGGGACGCTCATCACTCTAATTCTTTCGATTAAACCTGATATTTTTGCAGCTAGTACAGTTGGTCGTGGGTATAATATTGCGGTATTTTTTATCCTATTATTTACGGTGCTGTTCGCAAACTTTGCTGAAGCCTTAGCAGAAGGTAGGGGGAAAGCCCAAGCTGATACTCTCCGAAAAACGAAATCAGAGACAGTGGCGAAGATTCGTCAAAAAGATGGTTCATATAAAGAGCTTCCATCTACTTCATTAAGAAAAGGTGATATTGTTCGAGTCGATACGGGTGAATTGATTCCTTCTGATGGAGAAATTATTGAAGGATTGGCTTCGATTGATGAATCTGCCATCACAGGTGAATCTGCCCCTGTTATTAAAGAGGCAGGAGGAGATTTCTCGTCTGTAACCGGAGGAACAAGGGTTGTTTCTGATTTCATTATTGTAAAAATCATGACGGACCCGGGTGAATCTTTTCTTGATAAGATGATTGCTTTAGTTGAAGGTGCTTCCCGGCAAAAAACACCAAATGAAATTGCTTTAACGACTCTTTTGGCTGTGTTAACACTCATTTTCTTATTTGTCATCATGACGTTGGTGCCAATTGCTGACTACTTAAAGGTTCGTTTAGACGTGGCAACACTCATTGCTCTTTTAGTTTGCTTAATTCCAACGACAATCGGTGGATTGCTTTCCGCGATTGGGATTGCTGGGATGAACAGGGTAACTCAATTCAATGTGCTGGCGATGTCTGGTAAAGCAGTAGAAGCTGCCGGGGATATCAATACGATGATTCTTGATAAAACAGGAACCATTACTTTTGGAAATAGGATGGCAAGTGAGTTTGTACCAGTAGCAAATGTTTCTGAACAGGAAGTTACCTTAGCCTCTTTAAAAGCATCCGTAAAAGATGAAACACCTGAAGGACGGTCTGTTGTAGAGTTAGCCCGTAAGCTGGGTGTCGATTGGGATGAAAAGGAATACGAAGGAGCAGAAATTATTGAATTTACAGCAGAAACCCGAATGTCCGGCTTAAACCTGAACAACGGAACGCAAATCCGAAAAGGCGCAGTGGATGCCATCAAGAAATATATCGCTGCCCAAGGTGGAAGAGTTCCTGTAGATCTTGACAAGAAGGCCGATGAAATCGCCATGGCAGGGGGAACTCCGTTGGCTGTTGCCATTGATAAGACGATATACGGGGTTATCTATCTGAAAGATACCGTGAAACCAGGGCTGAAGGAACGTTTTGCAGAACTGCGTAGTATGGGGATTAAGACGATCATGTGCACGGGTGATAATCCGTTAACCGCTGCGACCATCGCTGCCGAAGCCGGCGTTGATGACTTTATTGCCGAAGCCAAACCTGAAGATAAAATTGCTGCGATTAAAAAAGAACAAGATGAAGGTAAATTGGTTGCGATGACTGGTGACGGAACCAATGATGCTCCGGCTTTAGCACAGGCTGATGTAGGACTAGCGATGAATTCAGGAACAATGGCTGCAAAAGAAGCAGCCAATATGATTGATTTAGACTCTGATCCTACTAAACTATTATCTGTTATCGCAATTGGAAAGCAATTACTGATAACACGGGGAGCATTAACCACCTTCTCGATTTCAAACGACATAGCTAAATATTTTGCGGTCATTCCGGCGCTGTTTATTACGATGATTCCGCAGTTGCAAGCTCTTAATATCATGGGGCTGGCATCACCAAAATCGGCGATTCTGTCCGCGTTGATTTTTAATGCGATCATCATCCCGCTCCTCATCCCAATTGCGATGAAAGGGGCAAAATATAAAGCGATGAGTGCGAATAAACTGCTTTCACGAAACCTTCTTATTTATGGACTTGGCGGGGTCGTTGTTCCTTTTATCGGTATTAAAATCATTGATTTGATTGTAGCTGCTCTACATCTAGCGTAAATCAGGAAATCTGGAGGAGATATTAATGAAGTCATTCCTAGTTGCCCTACGAGCTTCTTTGTCCTTAATGATATTATGTGGATTAATCTATCCTTTAGCAACAACAGCCGTTGCACAGGTGCTTTTTCACAAGCAAGCAGAAGGAAGTCTCGTTACTCTGAACGGAAAAATACAAGGATCAGTGCTTTTAGCACAAGGTTTTAAAGGACCGCAATGGTTCCAACCAAGATCTTCGGCTGCAAAATATGATTCAACAGCTTCTGCTGCGACAAATGCAGATGTTGCATCAAGTGATTATGTTAAAACTGTTAAAAACAACGTAAAGCAAGTAAAAAAAGAAGATCCTAATATCGGAAATTCAATTCCAGCAGATTTAGTCACTACGTCTGGTTCCGGCCTCGACCCGGATTTATCTCCTGAAGCAGCGAAAGCACAAGTGCAAAGAATTGCAAAAGCAAGAGGTGTTTCAGAAGATCGAATCCAAGCGCTAATAAATAAACATACAAAAGGTCGATCATTGGGGATTTTTGGTGAGCCACGTGTGAATGTTTTAGATTTAAACATCACATTACAACAATTGAAATAATTAAAGGGGAGAGCCTTTTCTTCCCTACTTTGTCTATTGCATGAAAGGAGGGGCAAATTTGAGTGAAGACCAATTTCGCAGAAAAACACCTGAGGAAATTTTAGAATCGATTCAAAAAATTCGAAGAGGTCATTTGAAAATTATACTTGGTGCTGTTCCTGGTTCCGGAAAAACATATCACATGCTGCTTGAAGGCAATATTTTAAAAAAACGAGGTATTGATGTTGTTATTGGGAGTATTAGTACCTTAAATCGTCCAAAAATCAAAGAACAAATTGGCGACTTAGAAATTATTCCCTCTATTCATTGGATAGATCATGGTCAAGAGAAATATGACTTGGATGTTGATAGAATCATTACCCGAAATCCAGAAGTTGTTTTAGTGGATAATCTAGCACATCATAATCGCCCGGAGGCTTCAAGATCTACTCATTTAGACGATATCAATTATCTTTTAAACATGAAAATTAGTATCATAACAACAGTTAATATATTTGAGCTTGAAGATGTAAAGGAGATTGCGAGTAAATTAACAGGTGGTAAAGTACAGGTCCATTGCAGTGTTCCCGAAGATACACTTGCCCTTGCTGATGAAGTAAAGCTATTGGATGTGACTCCTGAAGTAATTCTTCAAAGGCTCCGGGAAGGTGATATTGAGTCTTTCAACGAAAAAAAAGAACAAGAGATAACTTATTTCATAGGGGAAATCTTGCTGTCCTACGTGAACTCGCACTGCGCTATTTAGCAGGCGAAGTAAATGATGACCTTGATGACTACCGAGAAAAACATGGAATGACTGGTCCCTCTGGAGCTTCTGAAAAAATTTTAGTGACCGTTCAATACCATTGGAATGGATCCATTTTGGTTAGGCGCGGACAGCAGATTACCAAAAGATTAGGTGGAGAATTGCTTGTTGTTTGCTTTCAGTCGTCTAACAAGAAATTATCTAAAAATGAACTAACCTTTAAGCGCGCAATCATAAAGCTGGTGGAGAAAGTTGACGGAGAATTTGAGGAAGTTCCTATAGAGTCTGATTCGGTTGCGGATCAAATTGTTCGATATGCAACGAAACACAGTGTAACCCGAATTGTAATGGGACAATCGAAACGAACACGGTGGGAGGAAATCGTTTACGGATCCATTATTAATAGAATCCTTCGGAAAACGAAAAATATAGATGTATTTATTGTTGCCGACAGAGCAGAAAAGGATGGAGAACGTGTCATTCCAACCAAACAAAGGCAAAAAGATAAAGATAATCCTTATCGGCGACTCACTCTTGGAGAACTGGAAAACAAGATTAATCAAATAAATCGGGGAACATTAAAAGTATATATTGGGGCAGCACCTGGAGTGGGGAAAACGTATACGATGCTCCGGGAAGCGAACGAACTGAAGAAAAAAGGAATCGATATCGTCATTGGATTCCTAGAAACCCATGGGCGGAAAGAGACGTTTGAACAAATTGGTTCTTTAGAAATCATTCCTCGAAAAAAGATTATATATAAAGGAACTACACTTGAGGAAATGGATACTACTGCAATTATTAAACGTAATCCAGAAGTAGTTTTAGTCGATGAGTTAGCCCATACAAATGTGCCTGGAAGCAAGTACCACAAAAGATACGAGGATGTGGAGGTGCTCTTAAATGCAGGCATCTCGGTCATTTCCACGATGAATATTCAACATTTAGAAAGTCTCAATGATAGTGTGGAGCAAATAACAGGCGTGAGAGTAAGGGAAACCGTCCCTGACCATATCTTGCGAAAGGCTAATGAAATCGAATTAATTGATATCTCTCCAAAAGCGCTAAGGGAACGAATGAAGGAAGGAAGAATTTATGCTCCTGCAAAAGTGGAGCAAGCATTGAACAATTTCTTTAAAACCGGAAATCTTATCGCCCTTCGAGAATTAGCGTTACGGGAAGTGGCAGATGATGTGGATGAACGGCTTGAGGCATGGGAGAGAAAACGGACATTAAGAGGACCTTGGAGAAAAGAAGAAGTGATTTTTGTATGTACAAATCTGCGGAACGATAGTGAAAGGTTAATACGCAGAGGATTCCGGATTGCTTATCGATTAAAGGCTCTCTGGTACGTGGCTTATGTTAAAGACCATCACCCTTTAACCGACCAGGAGAAGGAAACATTAAATAAAATTCGACAACTGACAGAACGGCTCGGTGGGATATTTGAACAATACGAAACAGGCAATCCACGTAATATCTTTCGAGAATTGGTAAAGCAAATGAATGAGAAAAATGCGACTCAAGTTATAATAGGTCAATCAGCCCGTACCCGTTGGGAGGAAATCAAAAAGGGGTCTGTTACGCAACGGTTGTTAAGAGAAGTACGCCATATGGATGTACTAATTGTGGCTGACCAAATATCAGAACCTCATAAATATAAAGAATAGAAAAAGGTTTGCATTTTAAAATGGAAAGTAATCAAGTGAATCGTGTCTTGGAATGCACAGTTTGTAATTTACATGTCGTAGCAAATTCAAGGGACTGATGATAAGATGAATACTGATAAAGATACATTATATTTCTGTTGCGAGAAGGGATATTTAGATATTTATACCCTAAAATATCGATGGTTTGGTGCTAAATGGAGGTATCAGGGCGGTTATTGTTTTAGGTTAACATTTTTAAGTGATTACCTATAGTAAATTATAAATGAGTTCAATTTAAAAGATAGGGGAGGTGGTAAACGATGGATAATGAACAATGGGAAAGTAGTGAAGGAACGATTCATTCCACAGAAAAAAAGTACGGTGAACTCACTGTTTTTTTAGGTGCATCAAGTGGGGTCGGTAAAACTTATGCAATGTTAGAGGCTGCTTGTATCAAGCAGAAAGAGGGACAATACGTTTTGATTGGTTGGTTGGAGGAATACGATCGTCAAGAGAATAAGGAGAGAATAAAAGAGTTACCTAATATTAAACCTCGCCTTATTCAAGATGAAGAACACCATTTTTTTGAAATGGATATTGAAGAAATTTTAAATCGCCACCCACAACTTGTACTCATTGATGAATTGGCACATTCCAATGCGCCCGGTTCACCGCGTGCAAAACGTTATCGAGATGTAGAAGCGATTCTGATGGCTGGTATCGATGTTTATACTACGATAAATATTTACGAGGTAGAAAGTTTAAAAGACATTGTTTCTAAAATTATCGGTATGGAAGTGAATGAAACTGTACCAGATAAATTCCTCGAACATGCAAGCCAAATTCGTTTGGTGGACAGTCCCTCAGATGAAATCTTACGGAGATTCCAAGAAGGAAAAATCCGGACCATTTCAAAAAACATAGATGCCCGTAAATTCTTTCGTCTTGGAAATATCATTGCACTTCGAGAAATGGCACTTCGCTATGCTGCGGGGCAGGTTGATCAACAGTTAGATGAATACATGCATTCGAATAAAATCCCTGGTCCATGGCCAGTTTCGGAAAAAGTTATGGTCTGTGTTAGTGCCAGCCCTTTTTCAAAACAGCTCATTCGAATGGCTCGGCAAATGGCGACCAGCCTTAAAGCGGAGTGGATCGCTGTTTATGTTGAAACACCTCGCAGGCTTCCAAAGAGTGAGCAAGAACGTTTAGCACTTTCAAGTAATCTTCAATTGGCAGAAGAACTGGGTGCAACCGTAAGGACTATAATCGGAAACAGTGTAGCTGAGGAGATCTTGGAGCTAGCTCGCAGCCAGAATGTAAAACAAATTGTGATTGGCAAGCCAAGGTATTCCCGTATTTGGGAGTGGATGCACGGTTCTGTTGTAAATCAAGTCATTCGAAATAGTCATGAAATTAGTGTGCATATCATACCGGGGCAGGTTGAGAGATATAACGACATAAGGCATGTTACTGTTTCAAGAGAGAATTTGAAATGGAGTCCATATTTTATCATTACAGCATCTGTAGTTTTGCTTACCATACTTTTAAGAATATTTGGTCTATCATTTGATTTGGTAAACATTGCGCTTCTTTACTTGTTTCCCGTTCTCTTTGGGTCAGTTCGTTGGGGGATTGGACCTTCATTCTATGCTGCTGGGATAGGGGTTCTTGCTTTCGATTATTTTTTCGTTCCTCCAGTGTATAGTTTAACGGTGTCCGATTTACGTTATTTGATTTCTTTTGCTGTGTTTTTGGTCGTTGCAACTCTTACGGCAAGTCTAGCATCCAGATTAAGACACCAATTGCTTGAGGTTAGACAGCGGGAAGCAATCACTTCAACATTGTATGCGTTAAGTCGTCAAATGACGGCAGTTACTGATTTGAGCGCAGCGCTCAAAAGTATGGAAAGGCAAATTTCTGAAACCATTGGTGCCCAAGTAGCGATTTATTTGCCTTCGGAAACAGGTGAGTTACGATTAACAGAATTTTCGAGTGGAGATTTGAACTGGGGTCAGCGAGAACCAGCTATGGTCATAGTAAAGTGGGTATATCGGAATGGGGAGATAGCGGGCAATGGAACACATAACTTACGTGATTCACCTGACTTATATCTCCCGCTGAAAACGGAAGACCAAATACATGGTGTGTTGGCTGTCCATTTAAAAAATCAGGATTTAGTCGTAACTCCTGACCGAATGCAGTTAATTGAAGCTCTTACAAGCCTCTCCGCAATGGCAATTGCTCGGATAAAACTTCAAGAGGAAGCAAAGGTTGTCCATTTAACTGCTGAATCCGAAAGGTTACGAACTGCTCTTCTTGATTCAATCTCTCACGAATTACGTACTCCTCTCGCTACAATTATTGGCTCCGTGACGGCTTTGATAGATGGGGATGCGGTGTTTAGTTCGAATGATCGCCACGAACTCCTATCGACCATTCGTGAGGGAGCCATGCGAATGAATCGCTTAGTTACGAATTTATTGGGAATGGTTCGGATTGAGAGTGGGATGTTACGCTTACGGAAGCATTGGTGTGACCTTGAAGACATTGTAGGGGTTGCCTTAACTCAGGTAAAAGACTCACTTCAAAATCGTGTTATCCGATTGGCAATCGATGAATCTATTCCCCCAATCGAAGTGGATGACGTACTTTTGGAGCAAGTTTTAGTTAATGTATTAAACAATGCTATTAAGTATTCACCTGATCGCAGCGAAATTGTGCTTTCTGCCAAGAAAAACATAAATGTGATTGAAATTTCCATTAGAGATGAAGGGGCAGGAATTCCCCCGCTTGAATTAGGGCGCATTTTTAGTAAATTTTACCGTGGGGAATCTACAAGAAATATACCTGGCACCGGGCTTGGCCTAGCCATCTGTAAAGGGATTATTGAAGCACATGAGGGTACTATTCGAGCAACAGAAAATAGTCCAAAAGGAACAATCATCACGATTTCTATTCCTTTGTTTGATCCACCCTTATTGCGAAATGAAAATCTACAGGAAGAAGGTGTTAAAACATCATGACGAGTTCTGGTGCAAAAATACTGGTTATCGATGATGAACCCCAGATTCAAAAGTTATTACGTGTTACGTTGCAAGCCCAAGGGTTTGAAATTGTCGCGGCATCATCGGGGGAAGAAGGAATTCTTAAAACGACAATGGTTCGCCCGGATCTTATTGTATTGGATTTAGGATTACCTGATATCCCTGGTATGGAAGTTCTTCACCGCATTCGCGAATGGACCCAAATACCAATTGTTGTTCTGACGGCAAAGGACCGGGAAGAAGATAAGATTACTGCACTAGATAGTGGAGCGGATGATTATGTGACCAAACCGTTTGGAATGGGTGAACTCCTTGCTCGGATTCGGGTTGCATTAAGACATAATGCCAAATCACAGGATGAACCTATCTTGGATTTTGGAAGGCTTGTTATTGATTTACCTGGACGAACTGTTGAATTAGATGGCGAGAAAATTAAACTGACCCCAACGGAATATGAACTTTTGAAAATACTTGCTACGAATGCTGGACGTGTTATGACTCATAAACAATTGCTTCAGCAGGTTTGGGGGGGCATCAATATGATACTGATAGTCATTATTTACGTGTATATATCGGGCATTTGCGAAAAAAGATCGAAAATGATTCCGCCAGGCCGAACTTTATCATTACAGAACCAGGAATTGGTTATCGATTTATGATAAATACTTAATTTTGATGAAATAATAACTAACAAATTCACAAATTAAAAATACAAGTAAATTGATATTTTGGATACATATTCTGTCTAGTAAAACACTAAGATAACCTTAGTGTTTTATTTTGTAAAAAGGAGTAAAGAAATTACTCACCCTGCCCATGTTATTGAAATGTGTTTAGGATTTCTATGTCTTTTAGGAATTTGGTTTTCTATTTCAAATTACAATAGCGTTAAACGTGCATAAATTGGTAGACCTATGAGAATGGCTGAGCTTCACGCACAACACAATAAATTAGTATAGTATATCGCCTTGTCTATTACGATTTCAACCGTTGTTTTATTGGCCATCTTATGAAAAAACAATTGAGGATTGTAATTCTTTTTTGCTCTATTTTTCTTGTCTCTCCAAATTTCTCTAAAGCCCTTGAAACGCCACTTCAAGGAAAAGAAATCAAATATAACCATAACAGTTTGACTATTCCCGAAATTAAACACCACGTCGATTTTAATGTGCTTGTACCTAAAAATGTACCTGATGATTGGACATTAGAAATCAAAACTTACCCTTGGGAAGCAAAGACCAATTTTACCAACTTTAGATTGCATTATATGGAAAAAACGATGAAAAAATGATGATTTGTATTGAACAAATGAAGGGTTCAATGAAACAAATTGAAGAGAATAACCCAAATGCTAAGACAGTAACCATAAATGGGTATAAAGGCAATTTAATAAAATGGGGAAATGATGGTGAAGTTGACTTTAAAGGAGAAATTGTAACTGGTGGTTTACTTCAGTGGACACAAGAAGGAACGTATTAGAATGATATAGTTCAACGATACAAATGGAGAAGATGTTAGAGATTGCACGGTCTTTGGAATAGTCATTATAGATCCAACGAACGGTAGCGTTTTTTTTGAAGAGGATTGTGAAATACTGTACTTAAACTCCCATGAAATAAAAACTGAAAAAAGGGCATGAAAAAATAGACCCAGAAAAGCCAGTTTTAAAAAAAAGCTGAGCCTCTTGAATGAAAGAGTATAAGGTTGGCTGGTAAAACGAAATAGTAATACCCTTCTACATAAAAAATAATAATAGGAAGGCTGGCGCAACAACCAGAAAAAGGATTAATCTCCCATAAGTGCTACCCCTAAATGGGCGCGACAGTCGGAGGTACACCGTGGTCGTTGGAGTCAGACTAACGGATGGGCCCAAAAGCACCATAGTTCAAAGACTTTCTTCGCCAGCATTAAATCAGTATAGACTACCTGATCCATTTTCATTCTCTGTGGTGAAGCGCCGGTTTTTGCGCTTCATGGGGGGCTAACGGGTGCTTATGTAAAAGACGGGATGCTGCGGCAATCCCGTTTTCTTATGTGCGCCCGGCATGGGCGATAACTTGGTGGTGAAAGTCCACTACAGGCTTGGCAGTAGGAACTGTTAGCCAATAGCAAGGGTGTCCACCGTGAGGTGGAATCTGAAGGAAGCTGGAGGCAAATTCTCGAACTGACGAACAGAAACTATATACAAGGCTGAATTGGGGAGGACGAATCTGCATAGCAAGATAAAGTCCAATACTGCCCGAACCCCATACAGTAAATATAGCAGTTACATGAGAAGAAGGTTATCGCTCTTACCCGGGGAGGTCTTACGAACGAGCGAACTCGCTCGGTTGAAAAAAGATTTATCGTGAGAAGTCAGCAGAGGTCATAGTAGTTTCCAGTGGAAATGAAGGACTGAACAATCTTAAATCTTGGAAAACAAGGAGGTGTAGGCACCCCGCCTAATCGCAGAAAACATCGCGGTATAGACCAAAAGATGGCTACCTATGAAGAAATAGGTTGGAAACCGAAGGTTACATAGGAGTGCGTAGGGATGCCAACATGGGTATGAAAGAACAAGATGGTATCAATTTAATCAATAAAGTTATCGCAAACGAGAATCTTTGGAACGCTTATGAAAAAGTGAAAAGTAACAAAGGAGCCCCCGGGGTTGATGGGATTACCGTATATCAATTGAAATCACATATGGAAAAATACTTACAACCTCTTAAACAGAAACTTATGGAGGGAACTTACCAGCCCCAACCTGTCAAAAGGGTTGCGATTCCAAAACCGGACGGTTCCAAAAGATATCTAGGAATACCATGTGTATTGGATAGAGTGGTACAACAAGCCATTCTCCAAGTAATTGAACCAATCATAGATCCATACTTCTCTGAGAATAGCTTTGGTTTTCGTAAAGGCAAGAATGCCCACCAGGCAATCAAACTTGCCGTACGATACTTAAAAGATTGAACCGCCGTATACGGAACCGTACGTACGGTGGTGTGAGAGGTCGGGGATTAAATTTCCCCTCCTACTCTATTGTGCAAACGAGGCAGGTTAATGAATAAGTGATTGTTTATTGCCATTTTCTTATGTAAAATAGTTCATAGTTGAACAGTTTGTTTTTGAACCAGTTTACTTAGGAGTGATAACAATGGATTTGAATTTCAAAGACCCAAAAGTTAAACAAGTACAGGAGGTTTATCAATCATTATGGGCAATTAACAAAACCACAGCTAAATTTACAAAAACGAATGCAGAAAGTTTTGGGCTTACATTACAACAATTATCAATACTAAATACATTGTTTGCATTTCCAGAATCAACACAGCAAGAGTTGGTTGAAAGGCTTATTTCATCTAAGAGTACGATTAGTGTTGGGGTTGATAAATTAGTTAATATGGGTTTGGTTGAAAGAAAATTTTCTGATGAAGACCGAAGAGAAGTAAAGTTAAAGCTAACAATCAAAGGGGAAGAAGTATCTAAGAACTCAAGTAAGAATTCAATATCTTATAAAGCTATGCTTTCTGCATTAGAAAATATGGATGATGAGGATATTCAATCTTTACTTCGTATTCAAAAAGAACTATTAAATAATTTAATCGAAAGTGGCTATTAATACCAATTGTTCTTCAACTATCGGGTAGCTTTAGCTCAATAACAAGAAATTTAAGGAACGCACGTATATGTTCATCTAATACGTTCGTTCCTTTTATTATGTTTTTACGTTATTTATCCAAATATAATATTATGCTTTTGTATCTACTCCATTTCTTTTCAAAATCATTTCTTTATATAAAGTAATTTTATGTTCTAACATTTTATTCGTTTCTTTCAGTATCTCTAACTGGTTTTCGATGGAACTTTTATGATCTTCTAATAGTTTTAATCGATTAATTGCTGTATGTTCTCCTTCAGTATACAAGAAGGCATACTCTTTGATTTTTGTGATTGGCATTTGCGTCTCTTTTAATTTTAAAACAAATTTTAGCCATTGAAGATGCGATTCAGTATATTTTCTTTCTCCATTTTCATTCCGATCTGGAAGAATGATATTCTCTTTTTCATAGTAACGTAATGTATGTGTGCTAACGCCTACTAGATGTGCCACTTCGCCAATTGTATACATAAAACCCTCCATTTTTAACCAATGCCAATCAAGTGTAAAAAATAGGTTTGACTTAGAGTTTACTCTAAGCACTATAATAAATCTGTAAAAGTTAACAATCAATTTTTGTTAGTATAACAAAATATTAGGAGGCAATAAAATGAAAAAATATACAGTTATTACAGGTGCAAGTTCTGGTATTGGCTATGAAACAGCTCTTGCTTTTGCTGCTCGCGGTAAAAATTTAGTCATTGTGGCACGTAGAACTGAGGAGCTTGAAAAACTTAAAACAGAGATCGTGAAAGTAAATGCAGCATTAGATGTCGTTATTAAAACAGTTGATTTATCGAATATGAAAAATGCTTATACATTATATGAAGATTTAAAGGGATATGAAATTGAAACGTGGATTAATAACGCAGGATTTGGTAATTTTGCATCGGTTGGCGATCAAAATTTAACTAAAATTGAGACAATGCTTAATTTAAATATCGAGGCTTTAACTATTTTAACTTCTCTTTATGTGCGTGACTATTCATCAGTTGAGGGAACACAAATAATTAACGTTTCATCAGGTGGGGGTTATACGATTATTGGAAATGCAATCACATACTGTGCTTCTAAATTCTATGTAAGTGCCTTTACTGAAGGGCTTGCACATGAATTAAAAGAAAAAGGTGCAAGCATGCAAGCAAAACTATTGGCTCCTGCTGCAACTGAAACTGAATTTGCAAAAGTATCGAATGACTTAGAAGAAAATGTTAAGTTTGAAGGACTTCTTCCAAAATACCATACTGCCAAAGAAATGGCTGGATTTATGCTTGATCTTTACGATAGCGAAAAAGTAGTTGGAATTGTAGATGGTCTTACTTATGAATTTCAATTAAAAGATCCAATTTATCCTTATGCAGTAAGAATGAGAAGCGAATAAGGTTGATTTATCATCGAGATTCTAAAATTTCTGGGATATTAACCTTATAATTTTACGTAAATTAAAAAGTTCCTTGCTAATTGTAATATCCTATTAAAAAGAGGTTCTTCCATAAGGAGAACCTTTCATATATTTGTTCAACTAACTAGGTGCTAGAGGTAAAGAAGGTATAGTGCTGCAATCCTTTTATAAGGGAGGTTAGCATAATAAGAATACAAAAAGGATCATCAGTTTATAACAGGTTCGGATGAAAAGAGATGTTCAAATTGAACAAACCAAAAGCAAAAAAAGGGTAACGTTTAAGTTACCCTTTTAACAGATATTTTAAAAAGATGAATTTTAGTCGAGAGATTTTGTTAAAATCCATTTTCCTGGTTGTCTTACAAACCCTAGTTTTTCATTAATAGCTAACATTGGTTGATTGATAGATGAATTATTGGCTCTCATTCGAGAGTATCCGTGTTTTATATTATTTTTAATGACTTGTAATTTCAAACCAAAAGCGATTCCCTTACCACGCATTTCTTCCATTGTACCAGTGAAAGAATTGTACATTTCTATACCCTTAACTCTTTCATTTGCAATTGAAATGCCTACTAGACGATTATCCACTTCAGCAAGCATCACATTTTCTGGTAGGTTCGACTTTAGTATAGATGCTGCAATTTCCTTTTCCATTTTAGCTCCTTTACCATATGAAACAGGAACGTCCTTCGCTAACGACCTGAGTAACTCACATATCATCTCAAAGTTTTCATCACCAGGGAAATCTTTCATCGTTTTAAAAGATACACAGATTTCTTCGTATTTATTTCTTATTCAGCTAACGGGGCAGGTTAATTTAACAAGAATTAGGAAGAAACAAGAAATTTGTGCATTTTTATGACATTAAAATTTTCAAAAAAACATAAATTTAAATGCTGTAATTGATTTGGTATTATAATGAGTAATGTGGGGGAATGGAATGGTTAAATTGGGGTTTTACCTTGCTGGAATAATTATTATTCTAACAATTTATACTGCAATTTCACACAATTTCAGGGTTATTCCGTATACTGAGTTTTTATCAGGATGTATGCTTATTATATTAGGAGTTCTTTTTATAAGAATAAAAAGAAAAGGAATAGGAACTTTTCTCTTTGTAGCTAGTGGGATTACATTTATTTGTCTAATTGGTCTAATATGGGGATAACATATAACCCTACTTCAATTAACGGGTTCAAGAGTTACAGAACCAAGCTGTCATTTTGGCAGCTTTTCTTATTGCACTTACGGAAGGCTTTTTTAAGAAGAAAAAAATAAACGTCCCCCGTTTTACCGTTTTATGGTAATGTTAAAGTAGTTTATTTATAAGGGGCGACAAAGTTGTGGGGGTCATTTTAACATTATTTTACGGATTTGTTGGTTTAGTCGTTCTATTTCTTATATTTGTATATGCAGTTAGTATTGGTATTGATAATTCTAAGCAAGTTAAGGCTTTAAGGTCCGAACTTAAAGAAATAAAAAACCAACTTAAAGATTTAGATGAAAATGTGAAATAACTTTGTGTTGTTATTCAAGGGGGCTTGAGTTGAAAACGGTGATCGCTGCGGCGGTCTTTTTTCTAGTTAAGCTAACTGGACAGTTTAGTTGAACAAGAAATGGTAAAATCATTATTATTGCAACTCGAATAAGAGGTGATATTTAGGTTAGGAATAAAAAATTACAATCCTAAAATTTATACCGAACTATCTCAAATAATAAATGACCATAAAACAAGGTTACAGGGTCTTAAAGGGAAGCAAATAGAGGAGATTTGGGTTGCGTGGGAACAAAATGAAGATGAGTGGTTTAATGATTTACCCGTAATAATAAGGTTTGAAGATTGTCAATTAGAATTATGTGCTTATAAAACTAATGAATACGCTGTTACATTTGATCAAATTGATTTATCCGATGAGATTGATTATTATGGTACAGATTTGGTAATTAGATGGGAAAAGAATAAGTTAAAGGAACTTAATAAATGTATTAACAACGAATAGTTATAGTCGAAATTATTGAATGGATAGCACAATTAACTGGAATGGGTTTTCACCTTGAAGAAGGTTATTTTGCAGTATGTAACGGTTTAGATGAAAATGAGATATGTATTAATAAGAATGAAGAACCACAATACACGTACACATATGTTTAAAATGATTATGTTCGCTATTAAACAAACAGGGGCTATTGTTCATTAAGTGCAGTCGCTTTTTCACCAACAAAGTAGATTAATTAAGCTGTCATTGTGGCAGCTTTTTTTATTGCACTAATGGGGGCAGGTTTGTTGAACAACAGGGTTCAATAAATTATCTATTATTAATACAAAAAAGCGTGAGAATACCACGCATATCATTGTCTTTTTTTAATTGTAAATTGCCTTTATTAAACATAATAAGTCCATTAATTCGCTCATATAGGGCATATAAAGGATATAGCAGACCTATAAATACTATGATTGATGGTATTTTTTCAATAGGAGGAATAATGCCTGAAAGCAAAGATATTAATGTCTCTGTTAAGTAAATAAATAATGGAATTATTACTATCAAACCGATCAGAAGAAATGGTGTTACTTTAGTTTCTTTTAGTTTAGCTTTGCAGTAAGGACATTTCATTGTAAATGGTGATGAAAATTCCTCAAAATCATCAAGCGTTATTGCTTTTTCACAATTAGGACAAGGGATAGAGGTTCTCATTATAAATCTCCTTATAAACGAATTAAAATTTAGTATAATTGGGAATTACCTTTAGTGTAAACAGAAATTCTTCCATTAGGAGATCGCTTTTTCTTATTCGACTAACGGATGCAGTTTAGTTAAATAAAGAATGGTTGAAGAGAGGCTTTTGTCTAATAACCTCAAGGGGTATCTTATTTGTCATGATGAAGGAATAAAAACTGGATGAGTCGAATAAATCATAGTGATCTTGTTTTTTTGTACTCTCAAAATAAATGATTGGAGTATTTCATTGAGAGTAGTTTTTTTCGTTATATGCCCGACAGTCGAAAATGAAGGTAATTTTATGCCATCACTTTTAACTTTGAAGGATTACACTATACAGTGAGGAGATTGATTTTATGCAAGTTATAGCCAAAATGTTTTTAGAACAACTCGACATGCATTGCTATGAGAATGAGTGGTTTGCATCCATAAATCAGGCGCTTCATGGAGTCATCGCAGCTGAGGCAGCATGGACAAGTTCGGGAATCAGCAATTCGATTTGGCAGATTGTCAACCACTTGATATTTTGGAATGAAGACGTAATCCATCGAA
This sequence comes from Bacillus salipaludis, assembly GCF_030938565.1. Lineage (GTDB taxonomy): Bacteria > Bacillota > Bacilli > Bacillales > Cytobacillaceae > Neobacillus > Neobacillus salipaludis_A. The sequence continues at coordinate 3,402,552 of NZ_JAVGVR010000001.1, forward strand.
TTAAGGGCACAGAGAATCCGCATAAGGCAGAAGACAATGAAGAAACCTTTGGAAATCCGGGGGATCCAGAAGACGAAATTGGGTGGGCCCAGACAGTGCAGCACCTTAATGAAGTCATGAATAAATTAAAAACGGTCATTGCGGACCTTGACGATGAAAAGTTAAAATCTCCGTATGCAGCTAACAGGTACTCTATTGAGCGTTTACTCAGCAATATCATGATGCACGATACGTATCATCTCGGCCAAATTGTTCTGTTGCGAAAGTTGCAATCCTCTTGGGGTGGCGTGGATTGGTCCTAAAGCACCATAATTCAGCGACGTTCCTCGCCCAGCCGTAAAAGCAGTATTGAGGGTGTGAAGCCCTTTTCATTCTCTATGGTGAAGCGGGTGATTTTCCTGCTTTATGGATGGCTAAACGGGTGTATGTCAAATAAATTAAAACGTATTTGCAGAGCAATCTTTCGCATATTTCATTGTTCAACAGTCGGGCGCTTTTCTTAAATAAGAAGGCGTCATTTTGCATGTACAACACATTTAAGGATTGAGTTTAATGAGGTGTAAAAAAAGATTGTGAAGTCCTGTACTTAAAGTAAAGGGTGCTTTCCTTAAATAATATCCAAGTATCGATTTTAGTTGCTATTGCCTTTATTTATAATTCTTTTAATTACACTGAGTTTTCTGGTGAGGGAGAATTCTATTTTAAAAGGTCACTATTGAACACTTCCATACAGATGTAATTATAAGAGGAAAAATAGATTCTATTACTGATAATGGGGATTGTCCTACTATTTTGGGTGGTACATGTGACACTCCAGATACAACAATAATAACTGGAATATATGGAGAGACAGAAGATGGGAATCCAGTATATTGGGATGATAGCGGTGGAGTTAATAATGACCTATCCATATTTTTTCAAACTGACGATGCTATGTATCTAACTTCAAAGAATATCAACGTAAAAATTGGAGATGTAATTGAGGTTCGTGAAGATGACAATGGACAAATGATACCAGTTAATTAATTCTTAAGTGTTTTCTTTTTACCAAAATTAGAAGCCCCTCTCGACTGAGAAGGGCTTTTCCTATTATTATATTACCTTTTTCTTGTTGAACTAACGAAGCAGGTTAGTTGAACAAGGATTCAGTCCGAACCCAATCTTAAATTCGTCTGGACCTTAGAAAAAATGAAATGCGTTACCGTATGAGCATAAGGATTTACATCTTCAATAAATTCTTCTGCTTTGGCAAATGTATCGAATTGCATTTTAAGCATATAGCAGGCGTTTCCAGCAATTCGATAACAAAACTCTACATTTGGAAGACCTTCAATATATCTCTTAAAAGAATTGTAATCTCCATTTTTAACGGTTGCTTCTATAATGCATTGAATAGGAACTCCTAATTTAGCATAATCAACTTCTAATGTATACCTCTTTATTACTCCAAATGACTCCATTTGTCTTACCCGTTCTGTTACAGATGGTGAAGATAAATTAATTCTTCTGCCAAGTTCACTCATCGATAATCGACTATTTTTGCTTAATTCATCTATTATTTTCTTATCAATTGAATCTATTTTCATTTTTAAGGAAATCCTCCATTTTTCATTAATTTATTAAAGAATATATGCAAAATGAGTTTTATATTTAATTCAATTCTTTAAATTTATTCGATAATATAAATACTACAAGGAGGTAGTATTTATGGCAAGAATTAATGAATCTGAATTCGGGGTGACCCCTTTTCAAAGACTTTTAGGACATAATAAAGATGTATTAAATGGATGGAATCAATTAGGAGAAGTATTTGAAAAAGATATGCATCTATCGTCTCGACTAAAAGAGCAAATAAGGAGAACTTTAGCTCAAAGCAATGGTTATGAGTATTGCAAGGCAAAAGGAAAACCTGAACCCCATTTGTTCGATGAAAAAATGTCTATTGTAGTAGGCTTTGCAGAGGTTTTTTTAAAACAAAAAGGGGATATATCAGATGCTCAATTTAATGTGTTGAGAGAGTATCTTTCTGATGCAGAAATTAGTGAGCTTTGTTCGTTTATTACATTTACTACTGCTTCACAGTATTTTTGTGCAATAATGAAATTAGAAACTGTGACAACATAATATAGTCTTCCTACGCTTGTTCAACTAAAGGGTGCAAGAGTTTAATTAAGGGATCGCTACGGCGATCCCTTTTCTTATGTGCGCCCGGCATGGGCGATAACTTGGTGGTGAAAGTCCACTACAGGCTTGGCAGTAGGAACTGTTAGCCAATAGCAAGGGTGTCCACCGTGAGGTGGAATCTGAAGGAAGCTGGAGGCAAATTCTCGAACTGACGAACAGAAACTATATACAAGGCTGAATTGGGGAGGACGAATCTGCATAGCAAGATAAAGTCCAATACTGCCCGAACCCCATACAGTAAATATAGCAGTTACATGAGAAGAAGGTTATCGCTCTTACCCGGGGAGGTCTCACGAACGAGCGAACTCGCTCGGTTGAAAAAAGATTTATCGTGAGAAGTCAGCAGAGGTCATAGTAGTTTCCAGTGGAAATGAAGGACTGAACAATCTTAAATCTTGGAAAACAAGGAGGTGTAGGCACCCCGCCTAATCGCAGAAAACATCGCGGTATAGACCAAAAGATGGCTACCTATGAAGAAATAGGCTGGAAACCGAAGGTTACATAGGAGTGCGTAGGGATGCCAACATGGGTATGAAAGAACAAGATGGTATCAATTTAATCAATAAAGTTATCGCAAACGAGAATCTTTGGAACGCTTATGAAAAAGTGAAAAGTAACAAAGGAGCCCCCGGGGTTGATGGGATTACCGTATATCAATTGAAATCACATATGGAAAAATACTTACAACCTCTTAAACAGAAACTTATGGAGGGAACTTACCAGCCCCAACCTGTCAAAAGGGTTGCGATTCCAAAACCGGACGGTTCCAAAAGATATCTAGGAATACCATGTGTATTGGATAGAGTGGTACAACAAGCCATTCTCCAAGTAATTGAACCAATCATAGATCCATACTTCTCTGAGAATAGCTTTGGTTTTCGTAAAGGCAAGAATGCCCACCAGGCAATCAAACTTGCCGAACGGTATTATCAAGAAGGATACAGAGTAGTGGTGGACTGTGACTTGAAAAGTTATTTTGACACAATTCATCACCAAAGAGTTAGAGCTTATTTAGAGGAGTTCATTTCGGATAAAATTGTCCTTAAACTGATTTGGAAATTTCTTCGTTCAGGCATTCTTGACAAAGATATTTATATCGAAACCACAGAGGGAGCACCGCAAGGTGGTCCGTTATCCCCGATTCTAGCAAATGTCTATTTGAACAATCTGGATAGAGAACTAGAAAAGAGAGGGCACCGTTTTATTAGATATGCGGATGACTTCGTCATCTATGTCAAAAGTAAACGTGCAGGCGAAAGGGTAATGGACAGCGTTGCAAGCTACATCGAGAAAGACCTCGGACTAGTTATAAACCAAAAGAAAAGTACAGTGTGTGGTGCAACTTCGGCTACATTCCTTGGGTTCAATATACATAACCTCATGGGAAAGTCGGTTGCCGACCAAGTGAGTCGGCAAAACAACGATTTAAAAATAAACTAAGGAAAATAACCGGTCGAAAATGCCCGGGTGAGTTCAAAGAAATCGTAACGAAAATAAACCAAGTAACCATAGGGTGGATTAACTACTACGGGATATCCCGAATGAAGAAATTCATTGTAAAAACTCAAAAATGGTTAAATCACCGACTCAGACAACTCATCTGGAAGAGATGGAAAAAGCTAAGGACAAAGTACAGGATGCTTCATAAATATGGAATTAATCATGATGATGCCATGAAATTAGCAAACTCCCGTAAGGGATACTGGCGGATATCTAAAAGTGAGATTCTGCATCAAGCGATAACAAAAGAAAAACTCACAAAATGGGGATTAAAAGATATATCCCAACTTTATGAGTTACGATACTTAAAAGATTGAACCGCCGTATACGGAACCGTACGTACGGTGGTGTGAGAGGTCGGGGATTAAATTTCCCCTCCTACTCTATTTTACTATCGGGACAGGTTAGAAATTTAATATTTTTAAAGAACCATCGAATTAGAGCTGAAAAATTAAAAGTATTTTAAAAAGGATAGCTACTTTTATTGCCATATCTATTCATAAAGATTTAATGATTCCTTAAGAAAGGAAAAGCTCTCGATTCCATATATTTGGGATAAAGGAGGTAAGGTAATATCAGATAAACCCCAAGTACCGCTTCAAGAACAAACATAAGAGCAATCACAAGAAAATACTTTTAATGATTTTGATATGGCATCAGAATGTGCCTAGGTGCAAAAATGGATTAGCCATTTTGAACATTTTTTCTTGGAAGTTTGTTGTCTCTAATATGTAAATGGCCATGACCAACTTGTACAAATATCATATTTTATATTGAAAACAAAAGGAGGGGCTTAGGTGTTCGATTTTAGCTCTTTAGAACTTAGTCACTTTTTGTTGGCAACAGCCATCTTGTTAGCACTAGCTCATTTACTAGGCTATTTTGCTGAGCGGTTAATGATTCCTAGGGTAATCGGTGAAGTGGCATCAGGAATTCTTTTAGGACCAACATTACTTGGATATTTTTATCCAAGTGCTTTTTCTTGGCTGTTTTCTGGTTTTCCACAGGAAGATCGGATGTTTGGACTTATGTATCAAATCGGTCTTACATTACTTATGTTTTGTTCTGGATTAAAGTTCCACACTAAATTTAAAAAAGGTGATGGAAAAATTATAACTGTTATCGTTCTCACCTCCACAATTCTTCCGTTTGCACTGGGGTGGATTGCTACCAATTTATTTAATTTTCAACAATTTATTGGACCAGCCAATAGTGAGTTTGCAATCAAGATTGTCATCGCAATTTCAATAGCTGTTACTTCAATACCTGTTATTTCTAAAATATTTAATGACCTAGGAATAATGCAATCACGATTTGCAAAACTTGTTATAGCAATTGCTGGAGTCCATGATACATTGCTTTGGGTCGCGCTTGGAATAGCTACCTCAGTTGCTGGGCATAGCGGATCAGTTACATCTGGGGCTGTTTTTAAGAGTATTGGTATTACAGCAGGGTTCATTATGGTTACTCTTTTTTCTCTTAGCTTTTTGTTTAAAAACCTAACAATTCGAAACGGGAATTTTTTATTTAGAGCTTCTCATGTTGGATATTTTTTATTTATCATGTTTGTTGTTTCTTCAATAGCTGGATATTTAAATATTGATACCATTTTTGGAGCGCTATTAGCAGGAATCGGAGCAAAGTGGGCTTTACCCCCAACGTTGTTTAAACGATTAGAACAGTCTGTACTTCACATTTCATTTTCTTGGTTTATTCCAGTTTACTTTGCCGTAGTAGGACTTAAATTAGATCTTGCCAAACATTTTGAGCCATTATTCTTTTTGCAATATTTGTTATTTGCTACACTTGCACAATCTATTATTGTGTTCCTTGCTTGTAAGATCATTCATCAGGATCGATTAACAAGTATGAATTTTGCAATGGCAATGAATGCACGTGGGGGTCCAGGGATCGTCCTTTCAACCGTTGCATTTTCAGCAGGGATTATTAATCAAGACTTCTTTGCAATTTTAGTTATGTTAGCCCTAATTACTTCATGGCTTGCAGGTTCTTGGCTTCGCCTTGTCTTAAATAAAGGCTGGAGGTTAATGCCAGGAGATGAGGATCTGGTTCCTGAAAAAATTAATAATGATAGTGACATAATAGTTCTACAACAACAAATAAAATATGAAAAATTGGAGGGGAAATAACTTTATAATGTTTATTCTTTGTGATACTTTATACAAGAAAAAGAAATCCATAAAGATAAAAAAATGGATAGGATTCCAGTAAACTCATAACTTAACCGATTTATCGGTTTTATAAATAACTCATACGTACCGTATGATAAACCTAAACAAATAAATATAACGTCTATTATTGAAGTTTTCATTTTAAAACTCCTTAACCACCATATTAAAAAAATAGTAATTCTATAATTCTTTTTTGTTATTCGTGTGAAGGAGCCACGAAAGGAGGCTCCTTATAAATTTTCCTTTAGTCAAATGACCTACAAAAGAAAGTTTCATTTAAGAAGGAACCGCGATTTGCGATTCCTTATTTTTTATTTGTTTGCTGCATTTATGGTACTAAGTGAATTGTTAAGTGCTGTTTTACACTTGTTTACATCAGGATTTGATGAACGTACTGCAGCTAATACAACATCTATTGTTCCATCAATTTTCGTCCATGTAGCACCATCGATTTTTCGAAGCTTAGGTTCCTGAGTGTCCCATTGATGTTCTAATTCATCTGCCCCTTTTTTCGCTGAAGCAAAGTCATTTTTGTTTACAGCGTTTAGTATATCGTTTTCGATTTTTGAAAAATCGTTTAACTGTCCAGATAATGTAGTTGATGAGGCACCAGATTTTGATGTTGATTTATTTGCCCCTTTTAAGACACTAATTGAGTTAGTAAGTGCTGTTTTGCTTTGATTAACATCAGGTTTTGAAGAACGAGCCGCTGCTAGCACAGTGTCAATTGTTCCATCAATTTTTGTCCAGGTAGCACTATCAATTTTTCGAAGCTTAGGTTCTTGTGTATCCCACTGATGTTCCAAATTATCAGCGCCTTTTTTTGCTGAAGCAAAGTCGTTTTTATTTACAGCGTTTAGCATATCATTTTCAATTTTAACAAAATCGTTTAATTGACCTGCTAATGTGGTTTGCTCTGCAGCACCTTGTGATGCAATATAATTACTGCGCCAGTTATAACCACCTATACCTCCAACTAAAAAAATGACGAGTACAACAATCGTTTGTGTTAGCACCTGTTTCTTATTTGCATTACTTTGGTTTGTTTCCGCTATATCACTTTTAACATGTGTATCAACTTTTGAAACGGCAAGGAAAACGATAATCGCTAAAATAGCGATAAGAAAAATCACACTCGTAACGGTTGTACCGAGTCCTAATCCGCCATTTACTTTTGGTTGAGATAGGTAATCTCCAAGTGACGCTCCAAGCGGACGAGTTAAAATATACGCAGTCCAGAAAGCTAATACCCCGTCAAGTTTCAAAAATTTATAAGCTAAGAACACAAGAGCAATAATAATAACAACGCCAATTCCTGTGTAAAGATAACCAAAACCAAGTTGTTCGGAATATAAATCGCCGACCGCTGTTCCAAGTGCAAAGGTGAAAAGGATCGTAAGCCAGTAGAAAACTTCTCTTTTTGTAGTAAAAATCGAGTGGATCGAAAGTGTTTTTTCACTAAGATACCAAAATAGAAAAGTCAGTCCTAGTAGCACCGAGAAAACAGCTGTACTAACCTCAAGTGGTACGCCCATATTATCTGTCAAATTATCCGTTACCAGTGTTCCAAATACGCTTATAAGAACAACTGTTATCCAGTAAATGGCCGGAACATATTTGTTTGCTTTAAATTGAAAAAACAATGCAATAAAAAACGCAACTCCCATAATGATGGTAGTAAGAGTTAAACCAAGTCCAATGTTGAAATTGATGAAATCAGCAAATGTTTCACCAACAGTTGTACATAAAACTTTGATGATCCAAAAGAAAATCGTCACTTGTGGCACTTTGTTAAGTAAAATTTTCATTTTATTTTGGTTTTCTTGCATATATAATTCCCTTTCTTTAAGGTGGTTTCCCACAATTTAATTTTATTTCTTTTTAAATAAGGATACCCATCCAAATCCAAGTTTATCATTAAGGAAGTTTGCGCCGTTTCTCCCACTGTGATTGCCATCATCTTGAAGTTCCAAAAAATATGGTGACTTGTAATTCTTTGCTAACATTTACCGACCTGTTCCGTTTGTTCAGAAAATGCTAAGTTGTCTTTAAAGAAACTCATCTCCTTTTTGGAAGTAGTCATTGTTAATAAGCAATTTCGATCTCTTATTTTCATTTGGGATGATGTCATTCTCTACTATATTTGAAATGGGGGGGCTATTTATTAAAAGCTGATTAAAATTAACTTAAGTGTCTATTATTATTGTTCATATGGTCCAGGAGTGATAAAGAAGGGAAAGTAATTTTTCATACTGAGAGGAGAAAAGGATGACAAGGAATTACTTGAAGTTATTTTACCAGAAAGGGGAAATATTAGCTTTTCAAGACTTTCCCAATTTCATTGTTGATGGTATCTCAATCTTATCCTTATATTATAAATTCATCAGGTTTGACCATATTGTAAAATCTCTTTTAGAAAAGACTATGAAGAAATACACTTAAAGTAAAGGGTGCAATAGTTGTAGATCAAGCTGTCATTGTGGTAGCTTTTCTTATTGCACTAAAGGGGCAGGTTAGTTGAAGAAGAAGTGCGAAAAATTAAAACTATTAGCACCAAAAAAAGACATAGTTTTCATAGTTGTACCTATATTATTTTTATTACTAAGTTATCGGTCTTTTTTTATTTACAATAACTTTACAATAAACTACTTGAATCAAGAAAATAAGTGATTTATTATATAAGCGATTAATTATATGTTAACTGAATTTGCAAGTTGTTATTTGTTTATATGTAAAAAGAGGGGGTGCAATAATGTTAAAATCCACAATCGAAATTGAACAAGCTGCTAATGTTTTTAAACTATTAGGCGATAAAACGCGATTAACCATTGTCGGAATTTTAAAACAACGTGAATGTTGTGTTTGTGAATTTCTTGAAATCTTTAATACGAGCCAGCCATCCATCAGCCAACACCTTCGTAAATTAAAAGATGCAGGACTCCTTAAAGAAGAACGAAGAGGTCAATGGGTTTATTATTCTTTGAATCACCAAAGTGAGTTTTATGACCTTATAGATGAAATTTTAAAGCATGTGCCTAGTCAAGCTGAGAAAATCAAACAAATTGAAAAAAGCAATCCTGCGCTTAGCTGTGGTTGTTAAGTAATTGAATCATCAAGGGGATCAGAACAGAATGAAAAAAAAGTTAATCAGCGAATTTTTAGGAACCTATTTTTTGGTTTTTGCTGGAACGGGCGCCGTTGTAATCGATGACATTACCAAGAGTTTAACCCATGTAGGTGTAGCCCTTACATTCGGACTTGTCGTAATGGCATTAATTTTTGCGTTTGGTCACCTGTCAGGGGCACACTTTAATCCAGCGGTTACGATTGGATTTTTAATTCATGGGGATATAAATAAAAGGGAAGCAATTAATTATATTATCGTTCAAATCATTGCAGGGATTGCTGCGAGCGCTACGCTGTTAGGTTTATTTGGTAATGTCGCATCACTCGGCACCACTTTACCAAGGGGTTCATGGGGACAGTCATTTATATTGGAATTTATCCTTACATTTTTCTTGATGATGGTTATTTTCGGTTCTGCCGTTCACGGGAAAGCGGTCAAATCATTCGCTGGGATTGCTATTGGCGCAACAGTCGGGTTAGAAGCCATGTTTGCGGGTCCGATTTGCGGTGCATCTATGAACCCTGCAAGATCGATTGGTCCTGCAATTGTATCAGGGGCAACTCAACATTTATGGGTATATATTGTCGCAACGATTTTAGGAGCAAGTATCGCGGCATTCATTTATAAACAACTACACGAACAATAAAGGAGAATCCATCATGAATAAAAAAACAATCTATTTTCTTTGTACAGGCAACTCATGCAGAAGCCAAATGGCAGAAGGATGGGCAAAAAAGCATTTAGGTGATGAATGGGATATAAGAAGTGCTGGTCTAGAAGCACACGGATTGAACCCAAATGCCGTAAAAGCAATGAAAGAAGCAGGAATTGATATTTCTAGTCAAACCTCTGATGTGATCGACCCTGAAATTCTAAACAATGCGGATTTAGTGGTTACATTATGTGGGCATGCAGCAGATCACTGTCCAGTATCCCCTCCTCATGTAAAAAGAGTTCACTGGGGATTTGATGACCCTGCAAAAGCAGAAGGTACCGAAGAAGAAAAATGGGCATTCTTCCAGCGTGTCCGTGATGAAATTGGAGATCGTATTAAACATTTCACTGAAACTGGAGAATAATATTCATCATCAGCAAGGAAATTTGTTAACAACAGGAGGAAATGAACATGAGAATCACCGACGAAGCTCGTGATAAATTTAAAAAAATGTTCGAAGAACAGAACGCCAATAACATTCGAATCTTTTTTGACGGCTTTGGCTGAGGACAGCCAAGGATTGGACTGGCTCTGGCTGAGCCAGAAGTAGACGATATTATCGTCACGATAAATGATATAAAGGTAGCAATCGAACCGATTATTGAACCAAACACGGAAGACCTTATTCTTGACCGTAGAGGAAATGGACAAGGTATCTCGATGATAGGCAATACAGGAAGATGCTGCTAGAAAAACCTTGATATTAGGTTGCTTTATAATGATTGTAAAAAGGGTCTAATTATCTGAGACCCTTTTTTATAGATACTAACTATTTAAGAACAACAGCTGTTAATATTTGCGTTTTGGGTTGTCGTGGAACAGCACTCGACCTCTTTTGTTTTAGGCTTCTCTGGGACACAACAAGAAGAAGCATTTTCACTGCTAGCAGCAACATCTGCTTTTGTATAGAAGAACTCCCACTCATTACCATCAGGGTCATGAATCCAGAATTTATCTTGGAGAGCGTAACAACATGTTGTGTTTATTTCGTCATATTGAGAGAGAATACCGTTCTCTTCAAGTCGATTCTTGTGTGCAATAACTTCGTCTGTACTTTCAACTTGAAAACCAAAATGTCCAACTTGATTTCCTTTTACTTCGTCTCGAAGATTAAGTGTAAAGTTTAATCCTGGTGTTTCAAGAAGGAACTTTGCATAATCAGGCTTTACTTTAACTGGTTCAGCTCCAAATAATTTGCTATAAAACTCAATGGATTTTTCTAGATTTGTTACGTTGAGACCAACATGAGCGTATTTCATTTCAGTTTCCCCCTAATATCAATTTATTTTGATTTATAAAACGCAAAATTTGATGAAATAGCTGGGACTACATGATAGTTCACCTCCTTTGAAATTATTTGTAATTTGCAAGTATTGGTTTTAATAAAATGAGCAAGAGTTTATTCCTGCTCATAATAATGGTTTGCAACAAACGGATGATTTTGACATTGCATCGTTTAAAAGTTTTACTGATTTAATAACCATATCTCGTTCAAACTCACTCATATTTGAAAACACTTCGTTAAGATATTGGTTCATTTCTGCATCGATTTTAGCAGCAACATACTTTCCTTGGGTAGTTAAGCTTAGTTGTGAAACCCGTCTATCTTCAGGAAGAGGAGATTTCAATACCAGTTCCATCTTTACTAATGTTTGTATTTGCCTACTAAAGGTGGTTATATCCATCCCAAGAGAATCAGCAACCTGTTGAATCGATGGTTTATTTTTACGAAGTAGTTCATATAGGATATGGCTTTGAACTAGAGATATTTCAGTTCCTCCAACTTGACAGCAATTTTTATTCAAAAGCCCGAATCGCCTTGTCATAACTTGAAATAATTCTCTAAGGTCTTCCATAATTTTCACCTCTGATTTATTTATATTATAATTATTTGCAATTTGCAACCTTTATTCTTTAAAAATGGAAAAGTTTTTATATAATGGTTATAAGGCGAATAAAACCAGGGGGTAAATATGAAAACAGAATTAAAAACAAGACTGGCTTCTGTTAACGACTTAGCATCAATTTTATACATCTATAACCAAGGGATTGAAGATAAGATTGCAACATTGGAAGAAGATAAAAAAGATATTGAATATATGAATGAATGGTTCAAGAATCATAATGACCGTTTCGCTGTAATTGTTGTTGAAAAAAATAATGAAATAATTGGATGGGCATCATTAAATCCCTATTCGAATCGATGTGCCTATGCAGGAGTAGCCGATTTATCGATATATATCAAACGGGAATATCGAGGAAAAGGGATTGGCTCGTTGTTACTCAAGAAAATTGAACAGACTGCAATAAAAAATAACTTTAATAAGATTGTTTTATTTACATTTCCTTTTAATCAACTTGGGCAAGGGCTATATAGGAAGAATGGGTTCAGAGAAGTTGGAGTATTTAAGAATCAGGGAAAATTAAATGGTCGCCTTGTAGATGTAATGATAATGGAAAAGGTTTTTGAAATGTCCTCAATATAATAAGTAATTTCTTAAAAACTGTTTGATTTAAAATAAGGATGTTGTTAATCTACCTTGAAAGTAGTTTAACCGACGATTTACACCTAAATATATGAATGAAATTAAATCAGCTATTACAGTAAATTAATAAACTAGTGATTGTTGAGCAGTCATCTTTTCGTATCCCTAACGAGATTGTGAAAAATTACACTTAAACTAACGGGTGCTAGAGTTAAACAAGGTGTTGCGGCGGCAGCATCTTTTTGCTTGTTCCACTAAAGGGGCAGGTAAATAATAAACCTTCCAATTAGAGCTCTATAGAAAGGATGCACAATTCACAAGCCGCTATTTGAAAGAATACTTGGGACCACTTCTTTCTGAAAAAACAGATAAGGATTTACTACAGACCGCAATTACATTTGTGCTAAAGCAAGGCAATGTGAAAGAAATAGCGGAGGCACATTATTGTCATCCCAATACCATCCGTTATCGCATGACGAAAATACGTCAATTAATAGAGCCTTTTGATAACGAGTTTGTTTTTTATGAAAATCTATCCGCTGCAGTAAAATTGTACTTACTACATAAAACAATCGAAGGAACTCTTTTGGAATGATTACAAAAATAAGCTTGAAATTTTAGAATCAATATCAAATTATTGTTTTTTCTCTTGTGGTATTCTTGGTTTTAGTCAAGGAGGAGAAGAGATGAAACAAAATATAGGTGATGGAATGCTGTTGGTTACAGCGATTATTTGGGGAAGCGGATTTGTTGTAACCGATATAGCATTGCAATATTTAACCCCATATCAGGTAATGGCAGGAAGGTTTATTTTAGCTACATTTTTACTTATAATTCTATTTGGATTCAAACTCAAAACACTCAACAAATCCCTTGTGTGGAAAGGTGCCATACTTGGCATGTTTTTATTTCTGGGCTTCGTTTTACAAACAGTCGGTTTGCAATATACGACACCTTCTAAGAATGCATTTTTAACTGCGGTCAATGTTGTGATTGTACCTATCATTGCTTACTTGCTGTATAAGCGACGAATTGATCGGTATGAAATAGTCGGCTCAGTCATTGCCATTGTAGGGATTGGCTTGTTATCCATTCAAAGTTCTATCACCGTAAATATAGGTGATGTATTATCGCTTGCGTGTGCAGTAGCTTTTGCTTTCGATATTTTTTATACAAATCGATTTGTGAAAAAAGAAGATCCTATATCACTGACCCTTGTACAATTCATAACGGCTTCTCTATTAAGTGTAGTTGCTGTCCTAATTAAAGGAGATATACCCACATCTTTGGAAAGTGAAGGAGTTTATTCGATTTTGTATTTAGCAGTCTTTTCAACGACGATTGCCTATCTTTTTCAAAATAAAGCACATCAATTAACCTCCGTTACAAAAGCAGCCATTATTTTATCAACAGAATCTTTTTTTGGGATGTTGTTTTCCGTTTTATTTTTACACGAAGTATTGGCCAGTCGTATGGTTATGGGAGCGGTATTAATTGTGATCGCAATCTTTATTGCTGAGCTGAAGCCATCTTTCAATAAAAAACAATCTCTAAAAAACGTCCATGAGAGCAATAAATTATATTAAGCGTCTCGTAAGTAACCCTTCATTTAATTCTTACCTGAGCACATTGTGAAACATTGTACTTAAACGAAAGGGTGCTGAGTTGAACAGTGGGATTGCTGCGGCGATTCCATTTTCTTATGTGCGCCCGGCATGGGCGATAACTTGGTGGTGAAAGTCCACTACAGGCTTGGCAGTAGGAACTGTTAGCCAATAGCAAGGGTGTCCACCGTGAGGTGGAATCTGAAGGAAGCTGGAGGCAAATTCTCGAACTGACGAACAGAAACTATATACAAGGCTGAATTGGGGAGGACGAATCTGCATAGCAAGATAAAGTCCAATACTGCCCGAACCCCATACAGTAAATATAGCAGTTACATGAGAAGAAGGTTATCGCTCTTACCCGGGGAGGTCTCACGAACGAGCGAACTCGCTCGGTTGAAAAAAGATTTATCGTGAGAAGTCAGCAGAGGTCATAGTAGTTTCCAGTGGAAATGAAGGACTGAACAATCTTAAATCTTGGAAAACAAGGAGGTGTAGGCACCCCGCCTAATCGCAGAAAACATCGCGGTATAGACCAAAAGATGGCTACCTATGAAGAAATAGGTTGGAAACCGAAGGTTACATAGGAGTGCGTAGGGATGCCAACATGGGTATGAAAGAACAAGATGGTATCAATTTAATCAATAAAGTTATCGCAAACGAGAATCTTTGGAACGCTTATGAAAAAGTGAAAAGTAACAAAGGAGCCCCCGGGGTTGATGGGATTACCGTATATCAATTGAAATCACATATGGAAAAATACTTACAACCTCTTAAACAGAAACTTATGGAGGGAACTTACCAGCCCCAACCTGTCAAAAGGGTTGCGATTCCAAAACCGGACGGTTCCAAAAGATATCTAGGAATACCATGTGTATTGGATAGAGTGGTACAACAAGCCATTCTCCAAGTAATTGAACCAATCATAGATCCATACTTCTCTGAGAATAGCTTTGGTTTTCGTAAAGGCAAGAATGCCCACCAGGCAATCAAACTTGCCGAACGGTATTATCAAGAAGGATACAGAGTAGTGGTGGACTGTGACTTGAAAAGTTATTTTGACACAATTCATCACCAAAGAGTTAGAGCTTATTTAGAGGAGTTCATTTCGGATAAAATTGTCCTTAAACTGATTTGGAAATTTCTTCGTTCAGGCATTCTTGACAAAGATATTTATATCGAAACCACAGAGGGAGCACCGCAAGGTGGTCCGTTATCCCCGATTCTAGCAAATGTCTATTTGAACAATCTGGATAGAGAACTAGAAAAGAGAGGGCACCGTTTTATTAGATATGCGGATGACTTCGTCATCTATGTCAAAAGTAAACGTGCAGGCGAAAGGGTAATGGACAGCGTTGCAAGCTACATCGAGAAAGACCTCGGACTAGTTATAAACCAAAAGAAAAGTACAGTGTGTGGTGCAACTTCGGCTACATTCCTTGGGTTCAATATACATAACCTCATGGGAAAGTCGGTTGCCGACCAAGTGAGTCGGCAAAACAACGATTTAAAAATAAACTAAGGAAAATAACCGGTCGAAAATGCCCGGGTGAGTTCAAAGAAATCGTAACGAAAATAAACCAATTAACCATAGGGTGGATTAACTACTACGGGATATCCCGAATGAAGAAATTCATTGTAAAAACTCAAAAATGGTTAAATCACCGACTCAGACAACTCATCTGGAAGAGATGGAAAAAGCTAAGGACAAAGTACAGGATGCTTCGTAAATATGGAATTAATCATGATGATGCCATGAAATTAGCAAACTCCCGTAAGGGATACTGGCGGATATCTAAAAGTGAGATTCTGCATCAAGCGATAACAAAAGAAAAACTCACAAAATGGGGATTAAAAGATATATCCCAACTTTATGAGTTACGATACTTAAAAGATTGAACCGCCGTATACGGAACCGTACGTACGGTGGTGTGAGAGGTCGGGGATTAAATTTCCCCTCCTACTCTATTGTACTACCATGAAAATAAACTTCTGTAATTCTGGAAAAAAGGCAATACTAAAGAAGACGCAGCTCATTCATTTTTAAAAAAGGGGAGAGCGCCTAATTCATTGATCCTTGGAATCGAGTTGAATAGATTAAGATGCTTCTGGTTCTTGTAAAGTAACTGTGTATCCTAAACTTTCAAGTCTTCGTAGTGAATGCCGAACAATGGATTGCTGTCTTTGTTTATCAAAGTAGTCTTCGCCTAAGTCTACATACATTTCTTTTCGTGTTAAGAGATAATAAGAGATACGTAACATGGCATGGGCGACCACTATTCCGGCTCGCTTTTTGCCTTTTCGTGATGCTGTTCGTCGATACAGTGCTCCGAGATAGTTCTTCGAACCTTTTACTGAATGAGCTGCTTCAGTTAATGCGGATCTCAAATACTTATTTCCTTTTTTGGTTTTAGCTGATTTCCTTTTCCCAGCACTTTCGTTCTGTCCAGGAACCAAACCTGCCCAGGAACACATATGTGCTGCACTTGGGAATTGTTTCTTAATATCAGTTCCGATTTCAGCTAAAATTTGCTCAGCCATCCTGGTGGCTATACAGGAATAGAATCTAATCGTTCCACATCTTCTTGGTTGGTACGTACTCTTTTCGCTACTTCTTGATCGAGCATCTCAATCTCTTCAGTCAAAAAGTCAATATGTCTTAAAATCGTTTTTAACATTAGACGTTGATGGGATTGAATATAACCTTTAAGTGCGAGTTCCAGTTCATCTTTCTTCTTTTTCATTGAGCGACGTGCAAAGTTTGCTAGTTTTTCAGGATCCTCTTCTCCTTTGGCAATAGCATCAAGCATATCTCGAGCGGAAACACCCAAAACGTCTGAAACAACTGAACCCAATTTAATGTTCGCTCCTTCTAATACCTTTTGGATTCGATTGATTTGTCTTGCACGTTCCTCAATGATGCTCCGACGATAACGAACGAGTTCACGTAGTTCCCGTTGATTACGATCTGGAATGTAACTAGCTTTTAAAAGTCTATGACGAAGAAGTTTGGCAATCCATTCTGCATCCTTAACATCTGTTTTACGTCCGGGGACTGCCTTCATATGTTGAGCATTCACCACTAAAAACTCAATATCCTCAGCTTCTAGTAAATTCACAATAGGTTTCCAATAAACACTCGTGCTCTCCATGGCAACATGGGTACAATTATGTAGTTTAATCCAGTCAACCAACTGTAGTAGAAATACAGTTTTAGTAGAAAACGTTTGAATCTCCTTTCCTTCAGGTGTCAAAATACAGGCAGTAATATTGTCCTTATGGACATCCATTCCGCATGCTCTTTCAATGACTACATCCATTGAAAACATCCTTTCTACGGCTCACAATAATATTGGAGGCTGGTGCATCAACCAGAATAGGATTAATCTACCATGTGTGCTTCCCGTAAGGGAGCGACAGTCAGTGGTGCACCGTGGTCGGTGGAGTCAGACTAAAGGATGGGCTCTAACGCACCATAGTACAGCGACCTTCCTCTCCCAGCCGTAGAATCAGTATTGACGGTTTAAAAACATTTTCATTCTCTGTGGTGAAGAGCTGGTTTTTAGCGATTCATGTATGGCTAAAGGGGCAGTTGAAGAGTGTTGTTTCACTTGTGTTCAACAATCGGGCCATATTGTTTAGAAATGTATTGGATATTATGAAAAAAAGAAGGGAAAAGGTGCTTGTCATGGCTCGGCACTTATTTGGGAATTTGGGTCAGAATTCGACTTTACTAAGGGATTTATCTTTTCGTGATTTAGCATCTTTTTCATTTTATTATTAACAAATTGAATAATTTTTCCTGAACACAAGGAGATGATAAGCGTTCCTAAACCAATTGGCCCGCCAAGGAAAAAACCTATTAAGGTGCCAATGAGTTCCTCAACAATTCGGGAAACATTTAAACTCCAATGAAAGCGATGCTGTAAAGCTAACATAAGCCCATCGACTGGAGATTTAGGAAATTTTGCTTCAATATAGATTCCGACGCCGACTCCAATTCCCAGCGTTCCAAGCAGAAAGAACAGCCACCGGATTTCCCAGGAAGATGCGATTTTCAGATGATCAAATAGGAGATACATCCAGATATCTAAAAAAATACTACGGATAGCAAGCATTGAACCATATTGGAACCTTTTCCTTTCGATAATTTTTGTGGCCAACACGATCAGTTTTTCTATAATTTAGATTATAATGGTAAGAAAATTAAATACACATACGATGATTCACAAGATAGTTATGGAGGGGATGGAATAAAAAATGCTACTTGTTCTAATTTAGAAAGTAAAAATAGTGAAAATGGAGTGGAGTATCATTTAAGTAAATGTTCCTCAGATGTCGGCAATCCCTTTATTTTGCGAGTTCCTGAGTAATTCAGCTAATAATAACACTTAATAAATATATTTTTTACGAATGTATACTGTACTTTAACAATGAATTGCCCATTTTTTTGCTTAACAAGCAGTTTATGAACCATTGTACTTATAGTAACGGGTGCGTTGATCCAAGATGGATTAACGCCTTTTTGTGTTGAAGTTACTAAGCTAAAGGGAGGTAATGTGGAATAAGAAAGTAGTCATTTTCTTACTAGGTAGTAGACGTATTAAGTGTTATAAGGAGTTTAATGATGGATGGATCTTAACAATGGGAAGAAAAGTAAATAAACCAAAGAGGAAAAAACTTTTGGAAGTCGATAATCAATAGACGATTGACCAACCTGTACAACAAAAAACTCCCTAAAACCCTAATTGTGGAAATAGGGGAACAAGATGTGCGGCTTAAGAAAATTAATGTATAACATACGGTTCAGTTCCTAAACCCACCATTAAATCGGTCAAATATGAAAAAGTTTAACATTTATTCTTTTTGCATTTTTTTTATCGGCAAAGATAGCGATAAAGGTACCAGACAAGATGGTCATCCATAAAAGGAGGTCCATTTCTTTCAACTCCCATCGTTAGTTTAAATCATAATATACGTACGCTAATGGTAAAGGATTCCAAAAATTTACTGCACAAATATACTACGCATTCAAATAACATCTAATAGCTACTTTGTGAAAGAATGTATTTAAAGTAACAGTTGAAAGAGTTGAAGATGGAATCACTACAGGCGGTCTTTTAAGAATTTACAACTATAAACCAAGTTTTCTTATATCTGCAGGAAGTTACAACTATTGCAAAAATACAAAAGTTTTGTTATACCAGTTATAGAATACAATAAACAGGTGATAAAAAATGAGTCAGGAAATATTTGGAGAATTCTTATTGTCTATAATTAAAATGTCGGGTGTACTCGGTGGTGATAAGTCTTTTGTTGAAGGCCTGACCCCAAAACAATTGCATCTTTTAATGGAAATAGGTTCCAATACGTACCGTCACGGAGATTTGGCTGGTATACTTGGTGTGGATCCTTCCACGTTGACAAGGACACTGGATCCACTCGTGAAATCCGGCCTGGTGGAAAGGCACCACAACCTGGACAATAGAAGGGAAGTACTTATCAAACTTACCGAAAAAGGCTTGGAAACAGTAGCGAATGCTCATGAGAAACATCATCAGTTGTTTGCGGACATTTTAAAACAAGTTCCAGAAAACAAGCGAAAGCAAGTAGATGAAAGTGTGTCTATTTTGTTGGAGATTATCAAGAAGACAAACGTTAAGCATTAAAATATAGAACGGCTGCCTGGATATTAAACTGAAGTTTAATTTTCAGGCAGCCGTTTTTATATAAATTATTTGTATAAATACAACAATTGAGTATTGACAAAGGATAAAAATGTTTTATATTTGTATATATACAATAATTGTAATTAAGCAATTAAATGAAGGATCTTGGTAATAAAATCAACAGCAATAAATTTGATCTAATCTGGCGATGTTTCTGGAAAATTTGAATCATATTGTCTTGCAAAGGCAGGTGTTTATATAGATCGGGTAGTTTTTCTTAGTGAAAAAATAAAAAAATAGTAACCAGAGGAGAATCAAAATGAAGTTATTATTACGTGTAGTTGTCTATGCAATGACATTCGTTATATTTTTTGGAGGAATTGGGGTGTATGGATATATTCGCACCAATAAGGCATATTGGAATCCTACTCGCCAAACACCAATCCCTGCTTTACAACGCGTGAGTGTGCCGGAATATAATCCCCAAAAACCAACAGTAGCTGTGATTTTATCCAATTCGACCACCGAAGTGTTTGATTTTATGGTTCCTTATGAAATGTTTGCGATGACTGAATCTTATAACGTGTATGCTGTTGCTCCGGACAAAAATATGAAAACACTCTCTGGGGGATTGGATCTGATTCCGCACTATTCTTTTGATGAACTGGATCGATTATTAGGAAAAAGTCCAGATCTTATTGTAATTCCCGCCATGCCTATGGCTGACGAAATAAAGTATAAACCTGTCCGGGAATGGATTCGAAAACATTCCGATACAGAATTGTTAAGCATTTGCGCTGGAGGGGTGAATCTGGCGGATACAGGTCTATTAAAAGGGAAAGAAGCAACAACTGACTGGAAAAGTTTTGATTATCAAGAAGTTAATAAATATCCTGATACAAAGTGGAGAAGAGATTTGCGTTATGTCATAGACGGGAACATTGTTTCTTCAGCAGCAATTACTTCCGGAATCGATGCCGTCCTCTATGTGATTTCAAAGCAATTAGGCGAACCGATGGCGGAAAAAATAGCCAAAAAAATCAATTACCCTTCTTATCATTTTGTGAAAAATCCAAAGGTGGATCCTTATTATATGGATGGAAGTGAATTGATTTATACGCTCAACACAGCATTCCAATGGCACAAAAAAACCGCAGGGGTATGGTTGTATAATGGGATGGATGAGGGGGCACTTACCACCATTTTTGATACGTATGCAAATTCTGGAACCACAAAAATCTACACCTTCTCAAATGCCAAGCAGCCTATCGTTACGAAGTATCACCTTAACCTAGTTAGCCGATATCACATGTTGAATGTGCCGAAGCTAGATCGAATGTTTGTTCCAGGGGAAGAAGTGAAGTCTTTAGCTGCAGAAGAAGTCAAGGATTGGAACGGTAACAAAGTGACACCAGAATTTATTCATAGCGGCTACTCAGGTAGATTTATGTTTGATGCTACACTCGAAGATTTAGCGAAGCAAGAGGACGTTCTAACTGCTAAATATGGTGCTAAGCGAATAGAATACCGTGATAAAAATCTAAAATTCCAAGGCAGTCCGTTTTCCTATGAATCTTTCGGGATACCAGTTTTAATCAGTTTAGCTGCAATACTTACGGCATACTTTATTGATAGACGTTTCATTCGAAAAGAGAAAAGTAGAAAGGGCGTCAATCATTAGCATTTTAATCAATTGAAATCACCACTTTTTATATATCTTATAGTGGGTACATTGGTTTTTGTAGAAACTATTTTTAATCTCAAAGTTTTCCAAAATCTTTTTACGCATAAATACTTGGAGGGTTATCTTATGAGTTCTTTTCTTTTGAATTGGGCAATATTTATTTTTATGGCTGGCCTTATATTATCTTTGCCACTTGGAGCGGTATTTTACTTTAAAAATAGTCAACTTAACGATTTTTTTACGAATCCGAGAAACACTTAAAGCGGCACATTTGGATTATATTATGCAAGCATTTTCGATAGGTTTGGTCTTGCTATTAGAATTTACTATGAATATTGAATTTGCACTATATATGGTGATTCCTTTAGCATTTGGAACGTTTTGTAACCCGTTTATTTTTTATTAGAAGCCACTCCATTATATAAAGCAGAAGTTAGCAAAATCATTTATCGAATACTTAAAGTCTTAAGCCCTGCATCCTTATTTTTTGCTTGGATTGCAATGATGATCACATCCTTGCCTGCTTATATTTCTTGGCTGCTGCTATTTTTCGCACTTATACTTGGATTAGGAATCATAACAAATAAAAAGAAACTTGCCATCATTACAAAGGGATGATTTTAGGTATCGTTTTAGATTTTAGTAATGGATTCATTATTTTTTTGATCTTATTTTATTAGGAGTTCTTTTAATAATTTATTCCCCCCTCTTCAACTAATGGGCTCAAAAGTCCAATAAAGCAACGCAATCGCGTTGCTTATTTTAATGTTAAGGCTGTTTTATAGAAAATTGTGATTTTTTAACCCTGTTTACTGGAGTGGAAGGCACGTAGCCAGGAAAGATTGTTTCCGTTTCGGGTTTACCGAATGCTCGTTTTGGTAAAGAATATGGTTCCGGTTTTTTAAAAACGTTGTTGTTTTCAGCAGCAAGTCATAAAATTACTGAGCTTGAAAAAAAGCATAATGTTCAATATACGTTTTTGTTTATGAAGCCAAGTGGAGATCAATTACGAATTATTGCGGAGCTTATAGAGTCAGGTAAAATCAAACCTGTAATTGATAGAGTTTTTCCTTTTAACGAGGCTCAAAAGGCGATGGAATATTTGGAGGCGGGAAGGGCTAAAGGGAAAATCAATTTAAAAATCAGATAGTTTTTCAGTTACTCGAGGGTCAGTCCCCCAGTGGAGTAAAGCGTTACATCAGTGGGGGACTGACCCCGATTTTTTGAAATAATAATGGCTTTCGAACAGATTGTATTGGTTATGTAAGCAAAAAAGGCTCGTATAAATTCGCAACGATTACGTCAGCAAGGAAAGTATGTTTCGTCCTTCATTTAGGAAAAAACTCCATACAGAAACAGCGATGAAAATGCAAAAAGAGATCGATGATTTGCTTGGCCAGGTCTATGAAAAATCCTATCCAATGAGACTGACTCCTGGTGAAGTTTATATAAGGTTAGAGTGGGTAGATGACTTAAAGCAAATAATTAAGGATATAGATGAGGCGGATGAATTAAGGCTTCAGAAGTAGTGCTACTAAATTACTAAATTAAGTTCTGTGGAAATCCCGGTTCGTGTATTTTACGATAGTTACTGGAGCTGTTCGAAAAAGCTTAAACGAAAAACTTTTTTAATTATAGATAAATGAAGTGATTCTAGTTTTTTCTAATCTAAACGTACGATTTTCACTCAATTGAAAAAAGTATTCATCCAAGAAAATGTACTTAAAACTCGAATATTTTTTAAAAAAACAGAATACTATTTTGGAAGGATTAAAACGTAAAAGTAGGAGCAATCATAACCAAAAGAGGGTGGAAAATACATGGGATCCAATGGAAATTACTATCGTATTTTAGACGTACCCTATGATGCAACTTTTAGTGAAATTAAAGAAGCTTATCGAAAAAAAGTAAAAGAAGTACATCCAGATAAAGAAAAAGGGAATGCTGAACAGTTCAAAAAAGTTAAAGAAGCATATGAAACTCTTAAAAATGTTGTAAAAAGAAAAAGGTATGACGATCTCCTTTTCAAAAATACTCATAACGTCACAGATAATCTAAAACAGGAAAATCCCGCTAAAACAAATCCTTACATAAATATAATAAAAATACAGAGTAAAAATCGCAAACAGGCTAGCTTTTCACCTGTAATCATAAATGCAGCTTTTATTTTAATTGGAATTTTGGGAAATACTTATTTAAATAAAAAGAAATAATAAAAAATTATAATTAAAACAGGATCAATGAACAATTACACAATACGATGACCTAAAGGGAAATCGAAGTAGTGGAACTGGTTTTGCAAGGAAAAAGTAATAAATAAATCGGAGTGCAATGTTTTTAAGGGAATGTACGGTCAAAAACTATATTTCTAGTATTCGAGGGTCAGTCCTACAAGTGGAGTAAAGCGTTACATCAGTGGGGGACTGACCCTGATTTTTCAGCCAGCACAGATTCTTTTCACTCCTGATGGTAGTGATATCCTTGTATCCGAGCTTACTTCAAACCATCTTAGTGTATTTCATGTAAATCAAAATGGTACTGTTACAGAACCAATTGTTAATAATTCTTATGGTCAAGGACCATTGGGTGCATATTTTCTATCCACTGGAATCCTCTTGGTTACTGAAGCAGATTCAAATGCCCTGTCATCCTATTCAATGAGCAACGACAGGGTCCTTCATGTGATCAGTGGTTCTGTACCAAATGGATATAAAACCGCATGCTGGGTTGTAACAACAAGGGATGAACGTTTTGCATACGTTACCAACACTTTAAGCGGTACCATCTCCACCTACAGAATTGATCCTAATGGAGCATTGTCGGTAGAAAGGCATATTACCAGTACAGCGCCAGGTACATCCCCAGGTCTTCCGATGGACGTTGGAGTGAGTAAAGACGGACGGCATTTTTACACCCTTAACGGTAATCAGGGTACAGTGTCAG
This sequence comes from Bacillus salipaludis, assembly GCF_030938565.1. Classification (GTDB taxonomy): domain Bacteria; phylum Bacillota; class Bacilli; order Bacillales; family Cytobacillaceae; genus Neobacillus; species Neobacillus salipaludis_A. The sequence goes on from NZ_JAVGVR010000001.1 coordinate 3,426,656, forward strand.
TATTTAAGATTCAAGATGATGGCAGTCTAGCAAGATTGCAGGTTGCTGCCTGGATTAACTTTCCTTACTTTGGGTCACAAGGTTTAGCCGTTCTTTGATTATGGGGTTAACCATACTTCATGGCATAAAAAATACAGGAGATAGTAAAAACAAGGATGTGACATACTGGTATCTTTTGTTATCAAACAACATAATTGCCAGCAGACTGTGAAGAAACGTACTTAAACAAACGGGTGCATTACTGGAACAACGGTAATGCTTTTTCTTATTGAAGTAACGGGGCCGGTTAGTTTAACAATTAAAGGGAATTATATAGAAAAAGTGGTGAAAAATTTGAAAGGTAACTATTCATCAGAAGCACTTAAGGAAATGAGAAGAAAACTTGAAGAAATAATTTTGAAGTCGATTCCACTTGGAAATCGGCTATTTTTTATTTCTAGGTGTCCTAACTTAAAGTTATGAGTAAGGTAAGATTATTGAGTAAATGAAGATAATTGGGGATTCGTGTCTTTTATTATAGGAGTATATCAAAAAATGTCACATTTAGCATCTCCTTGAATAGGATAATTTTGGACAAGTTCAAGAGTAAATCTGGACAAGTCTAAGAATAAAAATAAGGAGAAGGATAAGATGGCAACAATTACGGTCAGGAATACCAATGATAGCGGTTCAGGTTCACTTCGTAATGCTGTCGCAATTGCAAATCCAGGGGACACCATTGTCTTTGCTGTATCTGGTACCATTACTTTACTCAGTCCAATAGATATTAATAAAAGCATAACCATAAGCGGCTCTGGTCCAACAATCAGCGGTAGTACTACACGTATCTTTAATATTAGCGGTACGACTACCATAGTTACAATCAACAACCTAACCTTCCAAAATGGAAATGATCAAACAGGTGAAGGTGGTGGGGCCATCCTTAATAATGGTGCCACATTGAATGTGGTAAGGTCTATGTTCTTAACCAACAAATCTACTACTTCTGGCGGGGCTATTGCAAATAAGGCTTCCGGTACAGTTAATATTACAAATAATAGTATATTCACTGGCAACACTGCTAATTTTGGTGGGGCTATAGGGAATTTTTCTGGTACAGTCAATATTACAAATAATAGTATGTTTATTAGCAACAGCGCTACGGCTGGTAATGGTGGAGCTATCGCAAATGATGACATAGTTAACATTACAAATAGTACGTTCTCTCAGAATACTGCTTCTGGTGAAGGCGGGGCTATTGCAAATGATGGCACACTTATTGTTGTGAGAAGTACGTTTACTAACAACAGTGCTCAGATTGGTGGAGCTGTATCAAATTTCGGTCCCGGTACAGTTAGTATTACAAATAGTACGTTCACTGGCAACCTTGCTTTTAATATTGGTGGAGCTATAGCGAATAGAAATTCCGGTGCAGTTAATATTACTAATAGCGCATTCACTGGCAACAACGCTAATGTTGGCGGTGCTATAACAAATCAGGATTCTGGGACAGTTAATGTTACTAATAGTGCGTTCACTGGCAACAACGCTAATTTTGGTGGGGCTATAGGGAATTTTTCTGGTACAGTCGATATTACAAATAGTACGTTCTCTAACAACATGGCTTTGATTGGTAATGGCGGGGCTATAACAAATGATGGCACACTTATCGTTATGAGAAGTACGTTTACTGATAACAGTGCTCCAAACCTTGGTGGGGCTATAGCAAATACTGGAATAGCAACCATTACAAGAAGTACGTTCACGCGCAATACCGCTAGGAGTGGTGGAGCTATAGCAACTTTTAACAATGGTACAGCAACCCTTACTGGAAATACGTTCACTGACAATAGTGAACCGCAAGTAATTGGTTAATCTGGCCAAGCTGATGATGAATCAAGATCTGATTAGAATCACCATTCCTGATCACCATCACGTTTAAAAATAAGGGAAAAATGAAGAATAGCTTTTAATTTTTTAAGGTAGCGAGTTGCTACCTCTTATTATTTTTTGAAGGTAAATTATGATATTGTGAAGAAATGCACTTAAACTAAACGGGTGCTTTAATTGAATAAGATATCTAAAGACCGAAAATAATTGGTCTTTTATTTTTTTATTCATATGGAACGTTTGTTCGCATATAATAATACCGAGGTGGTTATTATGACAATTCGTGACCGAGGCGTTATGAAATGGCAATTCGCGTTTGGACATCCGGAGCTAATAAAGGGGCAGCGGGATCTATGGCGCGACCAGGAACGCATGAATAAGCCAATCATTGACGAGGATCAAGCGGAGGAGTTCGACCTGCGAATACAGTATGCAACAGAATACAATCATGCGGTAAAGCTGACGGTATGGAATGACGGATTTACTTCGGTGATAACTGGCCGTGTTCATTACGTCGATCCAATAACGCATGAGTTGCGGATAGAAGTAAAAGCTGGTGAGTTTGAGCGTGTGGCATTCGATAGTGTAGTTGGAGTGAAGGTCGTGGATTAAACAACAAAAACGGTAGCATAGGTTAGCTACCGTTTTGTTTTCTTATCAAAGGTTTGGCTGGACCAAGAGATTATGGAATATCGAGTTACCCTCTTGAGGTACACCAGCTGCGTTAATTCTAAATACGTTGATCTCAAATAACGGATTTGCCTACAGTATGCTTTCATTATTTTGAAGTAAACTATACAAAGCACTGTGATTTAATTAACGTTTAAGATGAAAAAGGGATGGTGTCAGATGAAAAAGCAGCTTCCACCTGGCCAATTCGAAACAGAAAAATGGCCAATACTGCACACAGGGGATGTTCCCGAGTTTAACGAAATCACATGGAATTTCAGACTTTTTGGTGAGGTGAAGGAAGAAAAGTCCTTATCCCATAAGGAAATCATGGAGCTTCCAAAAACCATATCAAACGTTAATATGCATTGTGTTACCACCTGGTCTAAATTTGATACAACTTTTGAAGGAATTGCACTTAGAGAGTTATTGAAATTTGTTGAAATGAATGAAGGTGTAAAATACATTAAAATTTACGGTTACTTCAATGGGGACAGATTTGGTTATTCTGCAAACCTGCCGCTAGAGCCTTTATTAGGGGACGATTCTTTGTTTGTATACCGTTGGAAGGATAAAAATCATGATTGGCAAGATATTGATCCAAAACATGGGTATCCACTAAGATTTATTCCACCAGAAGTATTTTATCTATGGAAAGGCTCAAAGTGGGTTTCAGGGATTGAGTTTATGAAAGTAGACGAGGCTGGTTTTTGGGAAGAGCGTGGCTATTCGATGACAGCCAATCCATTTAAAGAAGAGCGGTACCGTTAACACAGGCTACGAAACGAAAAGGAGGGTGAGAGAAGTACTTCAACTTTTGATACTTTGCTTCCAATAAAAAAGCAAGGCCATTTTTTGAAAGAAAACAACTCATTTTGTTCACAAACGAGTGCGATAATCTAAAATATGCGATACCTAGAGGATCGCTTTTTTTTATTTGATAATGATCCAGTCTAGTTGAATAAATTAAATGGAATAAAAGATACACAAGTTTTCGAAAAAAGGTTGAGTAAGGAAGATTTGGCAAATCATATGTAGACGGAGGATTTGAAATGAATTTTACCATTCGTATTTTCTTTAGCGAAAACTTTAATCATTCAATATTTGAAAGAGAGCTGAAAAAATACTTAGAGGAAATTAGTGTATCTGTTACAAGTATTAATTTTAATCAATTTGAAGAAAAATACATACATAATAAAAGGAATATTATTGAGGTAAATGTTGAAGTTAAAGGGGATTATATCGATTACAGAACCGTTTTTGGTTGTGTATTTTTAGTATTAGATGAACTTTCTTTAAATTTATCTGGATTAGATATAAATGAATCATAAGCTTCCCTAGGTGCTTTTGTATTTTTAAATTTCCTAATAAAAAATTTGTTTTATAAGGAGGAAATGATGAAAGAATTTATTATTTCATATATAGAAGATAATGAAATTGGTGGTCAGAAAAAGGAAATCCTCGTTGTGGGCGAAGACTTTCAATCATGCTATGAAGAGCATATTCAAAAATATCCAACCATGGTAGGTATTGTTCAGCAATTTGATGAAGAGCACGAAACCATAAATTTTCTCCGCCCTAACAATATTCAAATAGAAAAAGGTACGGACGAAATCTTCGAGGAAGATGAGAAAAAAAGAGAATTTTATGATGGATGATATATATCCACATTTCAGACTGAAGTGTTGACCATTTTGTCAATGCTGGAGTTCAGAGCAAAAAACGCGATTTTTGTACGCTAAGCATATTTCGACATGAAAAAAGCCGATTTTTCCTACGCTAAGGAATCATCGGCTTTATTTTTAATGTTAAGTTAACTTCTACCTTTTCAGTTATGTTATTAGATATCTGTTTTCCTTAGCAAAAATAAAATAAATCGAAAGCAAAGAACATATTACTGCTAAAAGGGGTAGCGTCAGGATTTTGACAATTTACATCGGTAAGGGAACAAATACTGATTTATCATGGTTTATGAGGTTTGTATCAATAGGGTTTTACTCTATTGATAATGAGGGATATAACTGTAGTTAAAGGGTTCCAAATATCTCATATACATGTCTCAAAATCCCTTATAGTTGTTAAGTTAAGCATTTTTACTTCTTAACATTGCTTAACGTTGTAAATCCGCATTTTCCTGACCTCCCACCAAGTAGGTTTGAAAATGAGATTGCTAATTTAGTTGCAAAAGAGATTAAGTTCTGTTTACGAGGAATCGACTTTAAAGTAAATGGTGGGCTTGATTTCCGGGGGTTAATGGGAGATCCAAGTGTACGAACGTACTTCCAAACAATTAATGTTGAGGCAATTGTTAAAAAAACGAGTCCGATGAGAGGGTAAAAGAGTTGAAAGAAAAAACAGACCCAGATGTCCGGTCTTAAATACTTTTAAAGCTGCTGACGTTACTATTAACACTACATGGAGGAAGGGCTAATCCGCATATCGTGCGTAAAGGAGTACAAAATTCTCATTTCGCCTTAGGATATAATTACAACCTCATATTGGAGAAAAAACGTTGTGAATATTGCGGGTTCTGCTCGCAGTCTTTCACAACGGTTTGCTTCTGTCCTCCTCGAACTGTATGAAAACAGTTTTCTTCTGAAGTTCTCCCCCCTCCACTGTACGTAATCCGTTAGCTTCAAAAGGGCATTTGCCACATCGCTTAACCAGTTTAAGGGGCTTCGAATACTGGGGAGAACTCGGGCATACAAATACTATAGCGTGAAATGCATTTTGACTTGGGGGCAAGAGATCATATGAATTACGATGACGTTTCTAACGAAAGAGAGAATCAAAGCAACAAAAAAAATGAGCAACTTGAGGAATTTCGTGTTCAGAATGCAGGAAATCCCCTTACGACGAGTGCGGGATTAAAGCCATCCAACAATGACGGGATATTGAAGGCAGGAACTCGAGGCCCTGCTCTGTTGCAGGACTTTCTGTTTTTTGATAAGCTGATGCATTTTGACCGAGAACGTACTCCAGAACGCGTCGCCCATGCTCGAGGGTTCGGTGTTCACGGGACATTCCAGGTTTATCAGTCGATGAAGCCTTATACCAAGGCGGGATTCTTGCAGAATCCAAGTGCAAGTACGCCCGTATTCGTCCGCTTTTCAACAAATCATGGCGGTCGCGGATCGATCGATTCCTCGCGAGATTTGCGAGGCTTCGCAGTGAAATTTTATACTGACGAGGGCAATTGGGACCTATTATCATTAAATTTACCCGTGTTCTTCGTGAATGACGCGCAGAAATTTGTCGATTCACATCATGCGGCTAATCCGGATCCACGCACGGATATGCCGACAGCTTCAGCAGCACAAGAAAACTTTTGGGATTTTGTAGCAAATAACCAGGAGTCGGCGCATTTTATCATGTGGCTTATGTCGGATCGGACGTTGCCAAGAAGTTGGAGAATGATGGAGGGTTATGCGATCAATTCATACCGGTTCATCAATGACCAAGGAACCTCTCGATTTGTACGCTTTCAATGGAAGCCAGTCCTCGGCGTACATTCACTTCTCCAAGAAGAATCCCTCATCATCGGCGGGTTGGATGCCGATTTTCACCGGCGAGATATTTATGAGGCGATTCAACGTGGGATATATCCCGAGTACGAATTTGGGGTGCAAATGATTGAAGAAGAAAATGAACACGCATACGAATTTGATGTTCTCGATCCGACGAAGCTCTGGCCAGAAGAAATCGTTCCTGTTCATTACATCGGAAAGCTGACACTAAACCGTAATGTCGACAACTTTTTTGCGGAGACCGAGCAATCCGCTTTTGATCCGACCAACGTGGTTCCGGGCATCGGTTTTTCCAACGATCCTATATTACAAGGCCGACTTATTGCTTATCGCGATACGCAGATGTATCGATTGGGTGGTCCGAACATCAATGAAATACCTATCAATCGACCGCTTTGTCCTTTTCACAACTACCAACGAGAAGGGGCTCATCGCCAACGCATTGATATTGACCAGGTTAACTACTATCAAAACTCACTAGCGGGCAATACACCAAGTCCAACACCGGTCGAGCAGGGCGGGTTCGATTTCTATCCCGAAAAGATAAAAGGCTTAGCCACCAAAGCCATAAGCGACACGTTTAAGGACTATTTTTCCCAAGCACGTCTGTTCTGGAATAGTTTGTCTGACGTTGAAAAAGACCATATATTACAGTCATTCATTTTTCAACTCACAAAAGTGAAGAGCCAATCTGTTCGTCAACAAATCGTCGACATGTTCGGAAATGTGGACCATACATTGGCTTCCACCATTGCTTCAAACATCGATGTACGACCACCATCAACCAAGCAAGTTTCCGTTTCTGCGTCCTCTCCAGCTCTAAGTCAAGCCAATACGCAGCATTTTCCCTATACCATGAGGGTTGCAGTTCTGATTGGCAACGGGTTTCCCGATCAAGAGGTCATCTCAGTTTTGAACACGCTCGTCGAACATGGAGTCTTCGTGGAGTTTGTCAGCGATCGATTGGGTACGGTTACAGGAGCACAAGGGACGACCATCACGTTGGATCAAAATTTCCTCGCGACGAATCCTGTTCTTTATGATTCTCTGTATGTTGTTGGTGGACGCGTGCAAAATCAAGCTGCCTTTGACTGGAATGTGAAAAACTTTATCCAAGGGACATACAAGTATTACAAACCGATTGGCGTGGCGACCACAGGGGGATCGTACATACAGCCACCGAAAAACGGAGAGCTTGAAGGTGTCGTCTTTGCTTCAAGCACTAACAACTTCGGAGAAGTGTTTGTCAGAGCAATTGCGAAGCAACGATTTTGGAACAGGAAGTAAAAGGGGCTGTCTTATAGGACAGCTTGCTTACTTGCAAAATTAGGTAAAACGAAGAGATGGCGGTGCTAGGGAGACGTTCCCAGCACCGCCATTTCTTGTTTCAATAATGGATTCGAAGGAGCTGTTGGAACATTTGTTAGATTGGCATTTATTTGATTAAGTGATATCGACCTTCCTGTAGTTCCTGTCATGGCCAATATGGTTACCAATTTTGTGCGTGATACCAGGAATTTGGATAGGCCTTTTACTAATGAAAATCATTAAAAAAGCTATTGAGAAACCTGAGAGCCCGTGAATATAATTAGTATTCTTTTAACAGAAACTCTCATTAAATTATTTAAATTACAATAATTAATATAGTTTGAGATTGAGACTAATTGTATTAATTAGAAATATACCCTGAATAATTACCAATATTTTTGTCATTCTAATAACAGAAAATAAATAATGAAGGAGCCTTTTGTATGAACGTAAATGAGTTCGGCTTTCTTTGGTATCTTCAATCAAGTTCGAATATGGTTAATATTATTTTAAAAAATCTTATTGATACTGCTGAGGATAAAGATTTGAGAAGTGTTCTAGATGAAATCAATTCATTATCTACATTTCAAGAAAAAGAGGCTACAAAGTTATTAAATGACAGCGGTTATAATGAAACGCCATTTTTTAGTGAAGTTGATTTAAATAACTCCTCAGTAAAGCTTTTTACCGATCAATTAATCATTGAAATTCTTAAGCATATTACCGGAAATGGGATGCGGATCCTCGCTTCTCAATATGCAGAACTAGCGGATATGAATGTAAAGAAATTCTTTCGTGAAGTCCTCACTAAGATGATTCAAATTGATGAATCTCTTTTAGGTTTATTAAAAGAAAAGAACTTGTTACAAAACAGTCCATTTTTATACATGAAAGCACATGAAAGAGACAGTAAAATGTTTAAGGTTATATCTACACAATTGAGGCCACTTAATGCGGTAGAATTGGGACATATGTACAGTGCACTTCAATGCAATAATGTTGGTGTTGCTCTATGCACTGCTTTTGCTGATGTTGTAAAAGATGAAGAGTCAAAGCAATTATTTAATGATGGCAAGAAATTAGCATTTCATCAAGCTGCTACTTTATCGGATATTTTTAGGGAAAACGGAGTTAGTACTACAACTGGACTAGAGAGCTTCGTGCATAGGGTCCAGGAATCTCCATTTTCAGATAAGTTAATGACGAACCTCATAATGTTTTTAAATCCTATTGGAATAATAAATTTACAAAACGCTGCTGTATCTAGTTATAAGAAGAATCATGTCAAAATACTAAGTGAATTAATGGAACAGGTCCAAAGTTTTTCAGAAAAAGGGTTTAAGCTATTGGTTAAAAAAGGTTGGTTTAATGAACCACCATTAACGAGTAGGTCAATTAAATAATGATAAACTGAATCCAATAGTGTAAATAATGAAGAATCTGGAATTTTATGGAAAGACTGACAGGTTCTATAGAGCGACATTATAAATTTTTCTAAGATAAACTTACACATTTGATACAGCTTTTCTTAGTAAAGTACCGTTGAGTAGAACAAGAGAGTTAACAATCTAGTCCTATCTTTTATAGCATTGACTGATATTTTGCATTTACATAATTCAAGGGGCAGTCTAACTGCCCCTTTTTATTCATGAAATTTAGTTTTAAAAAACCAGTTGTGAAAAGCTTGTGTTAAGTAATCCGTTATCCAAATGGTTATAAAACTCCAATACCAAGTCCATTTTTTATATTTAATTAATTTTGTATATTTCACTGCAATTATTTCAAAGATGACGATTACAGAAGTACTAATAAAGAAATGCAGAGTTTTTTTTAAGTGAGATTTATTTTTTGGATAGTACAAACTAAATAAAGTGCACAGTCCAGGATATATAAAGTATTCAAATGAAAAACTAGCTCTATTTGCTTTTTTGAAAAATAAGCGATATGGATAGGAAATTAAGTTTTTTTCTACTACTAGTAATCCAAAAATCCATGTTAATGCTTGTTTAAATAAAAATACAACTATTGATTCACGAATTTTATTTTTTGGTGTAAATTTTATTAATAGTAATGACACAATTATCCAGGATGAAATTACGATAGTTTTCTCTGCTTTGTATTTCATTAATTATCCTCCTTTACTTATTAGTTTTTACTTTTAGAATTGATTAATTCAATTTTTGTTTTAAGTAAAATGAATACGAAGATAATATGAAATAAAACAGTAAGGGATATTAATCTAAGAGTTGATTCAAGAAGGATGAACGATCTTACTTGTATACTCCTCCTCTTCATTTAACGTGAAAAAATTAAACGGATGTTTTAGATAAAAAGTGCTTTTTCTGCTCAAGATAATTTAACAATCGAAAAAATTGCGGCAGGATTACACAAATAATAAGGATTCGAAGCACTTGTACGGCTACGACAAAGGTCGAGTCACCATGGAGGACGACAGAAGTTGTCGTCATTTCAGCGATTCCGCCTGGCGCAAATGCAAGAATAGAGGTAATCAGTGAAATCCCTGTTATTTTAGCCACTAAAACCGCACACATAAACATAGAGAAAATGAGACCGACCGTACTTATGAAAGAGACTACGATCGTCCGTTTTAACCCGATAAACATGCTTTTTTGAAAACGCGAACCAATACTGGCAGCAATCATAATCTGCGATAAAATGATGACTTCATGAGGCCACCACGAAACGATGTCACCTCCAATCATGAACGAACCAAGAGATTGGGCAATGGCAGTACCCACCATGCTTCCAATCAGCCAGGGAGCAGGAAATCGTAAATATTTGATCAATCGGTAGCCTGCGTATGCAAATGCGATAAAGGCAAAAGTCCAAAGTAACATCCCGATTTTAAATTCCGGGTCTGCCTGAACCGAAAGGGGAACAGGATTCGCCGAATTTCCACTGTGTGTAGCCGAAAAAGAAGCAACCAACGGAATCATTAGGATCACTAAAAAAACGCGCATGGTTTGAATAATGCTGACGACAGCCGTATTTGCCCCTGCCTCTTCTGCAATCCCAGGCATAGCGGATAATCCACCAGGAGCCGTTCCGAAAAAGCTGGTCATCATATCCGTAATACTATATTTCCAGAGTACGAGACCGGAAAGTAAGGAAAAAATGATCGAAAGAAGAAGCATAAGAATGATGGCAAGCCAATTTTCCTTAAAAACATGCAAAAAAGTCAGGTTTATTTTCTGTCCCAAATGAATGCCTAAAATAAACTGCCCCATAAATAACCAGTACTTTGGCATCCCTTTTTGATTCTCATTCCCCCTTAAAAAGGATGGCTTCCAAAAGGAAAGAAAAGCAGCTGCTAAAAATGTGCCGATCATCCATCCAATGGATAGATCCGTCAATGAGATCAAGAATCCTCCTAAACTACTTATCAATATAAAACAAACACTGCGAAAAAAGGTGTTTTTTTCATTCATAATCTAGCCTCCTTGCTTCAAAACATCCAATGAAGATTTCGTAATAAATATAGTATAATCAAAGCAATAAATAAAATATGGAATTTATATTGGAGCCCATAATCAAAAGTTATTTCTTAAAGGATACAAGGTGATTTCGATGGATGAAAGAGACTGGATGGTCTTGCAAACCCTTTATCAAGAAAAAAATATAACCAATACAGCTAAAATACTGCATATTTCGCAGCCGGCTTTAACCAATCGCTTAAAAACAATGGAAAACTACTTTGGAGTTAAAATCGTGAATCGAAACTGGCGCGGAGTTGAGTTTACTCCACAAGGTGAGTATCTTGCAAAAAATGCACATGAATTGTTATTGCGAATCCAAAAGATGAAAGAAACAGTCCTAAATATGGAGAAAAAAATATCGGGTACATTAAGGCTGGGTGTTTCAACCTTTTTTACGGATTATAAACTTCCCGGATTATTAAAACTTTTTAAAGATCAATACCCTGATGTCGAGTTTAAAGTAACAACGGGATCCAGTAATGATATTGCCCATTTAATGTACAATCATGATGTTCATGTCGGTTTTTTAAAAGGGGAATATGGCTGGAAGGATCAAAAAAAGTTTCTCTTCGAAGAAAGCATTTGTATCGCTTCAAAAGAAGAGATAGACATGAACCGACTGCCCAGTTTACCTAGAATTGATTACGAAACGGATCCATTATTAAAAGCTGTAATTGATAATTGGTGGGCTGAAAATTACTCACAGCCTCCACTCGTCAGTATTAATGTGGATAAAGCAGATACATGCAAAAAGATGGTCGGTTATGGCTTGGGCTACGCCATTATGCCAAGCATGAATATTGATGATCTTGTTCATATCAATAAAATTGAAATTAAAAACAAGGAGGGAGAAAAAATCATCCGAAAGACGTGGATGTTCTACCATGAAGAATCTTTAGAATTCAACGTAGTAAAGGCTTTTGTCGAATTTGTAGAGGGGATTGACCTGCAATCCATTACCTAAGGTGGAATTTGCTGGTCAAAAACGGAGCTGTTTGGGGAGCTGTATACATGATCAATTGTTTTAAATAATTTTATAAAAATAAGGTAACTAGCATGGGTTGAAATCCTTCAAATAAAGCAAACAGCTGCCATGATGGCAGCTGGATTAACGTAACTTATTAAACGCAAGTAAACGATTGAATTTGTCTTAGGCTAATTCCGAAATTAACCCATCTACGACCAGTCCAGCGATACCCTGAAACAGAGTGGCGGCCAATAAATGTTGGATAAAACCAAAATTGCTCAAAACCTCTTAGCCATACATATGTGTATCTGTGTAAACAACGGACCATACTGCCTGGGTCTACTGCAAATGCTCCTGCTTGGTGCGTCTGTTGAGGAACAACAGATGGCGGTGGCGATGTGGGTGGTCCCTCTTCTGGGGCAGGATGACCAGGCGATGGTCCAGCTCCTGGAGCATGATGACCAGGTGGCGGAGCAGTTGGTGGCTGAAAGCCACCAAATTGTCTTGGATCAAGGGTCGAATAGTAATCTGCTTGAATAGGAGTTGCAGATAGATAAGCATCTTGACTATTTGGAATGTTATAGTACAGATGTATATGATTTGGGTACATAAAATGCACTCCCTTACAATTTATTTTCATATCATCCTATTCACTGGTTATTCACCTATTAACTTGTTCGAATAAAAATGTGTTTTTACCTATAAACAATCGTTGGGCATTATGATGTGCACGTGCACACCCGAGCAACTTGAGCACGTAACGAAAGCATACAAGAGATAATGAGAATACACCCTACAGAAGACGGGTTATCCGTCTTCTGTTTCATTCACAGGGAGTTGGTATTCTTTCTTTGTTTAATTAAATGATAAATACCAGTTCCTAAGTAAAAAAGAAAGAAATAGCCAAAAAGAATGAGAGTAGGAATGGCATTAGGAAGTATTTTTATAAGGAAAATACCTATAACAAGACAAATAAATGAAGCAATAAAATTAATTTTATATTTTGGTATTCTTTTCACAAAATCACCTCCAACTTATTTTACCATTATTTTCTAGATGTGTGATGATGGAGGTGTTTATGAAAAGATGGACTTACACGATCGGATGCGTTTCTACAAAAGTGAAGACGCATTTTACAATGTATCTGGGAGGTTACCAGATTGTCTCTAGATCATGCCCAAATATAATATAGACGGGCTCCAATTTCCTCTCGAAGTGTAATATATATTGTAATGTTAAATTAGCTCTCCATACATTCGAAAGGAAGTGGAAAAAATGGATAATTCCTTACCAATAACTAATGCCTTACCAATATCGAATGCCTTACCCGCAAATGTTCTTCCCCAACCTCCATTGTCTTATTCCTATGCAGCTCCTGTTTATGCAAGCTGTTTTCCTACTCAAGGATGCGGTGAATTTATACTCATAGTCGTTTTGTTTATTTTATTAATCATTGTTGGTGCAGTTTGTTTCTGTGTTTAAAAGCTGTGACTGTATTTATGAAATAATCCTCATCCTAACTCCGGATGAGGATTATTTCCCTTAAACTGATACAAGTTTTTCTTGAGCTGAACAAGCAATTGCTATTAAAGTAAGAACGAAGGAGTTACTTATTAGTTCTTGTCGGTTTGCAAATTACATCTTGATAGAATCCTTACGGTCAGCTTAAAAAAAGACGGTTATGTTATTTCAATTTACTATTTTTCACGATCGTCTAACCATTTATCAAATGTAGATTCAAAGTTATTCCTTTCTTCATTCGACATTATCAAAGGAGATATGACCATATAACCCAAGATTCCTGCTGTGATAGAAAAAAAGAAATTTGGCATAAAGCCCATATCTTTTTGCCAAAGAAATAAAAATCCGAATACCATAACTCCTATTAAAACACTTAAAATTCCTTTTAGAATAGCTTTATTCAATGTAACACCCCAAATGTAATAATAAAAATTTTTATTGTAATTCCCATCCATTATACTATGAATGTTAAAATCTTCTATTTTCTATTAAAAAATTTTTTTCCACATATAGCCACAATATTTACGAAAAGACTCTAAAAATAGGAAAAACATTTTCTAAATAATCGACGATTTTTACCGTTTCCTTAATGGACCTTCATTTGTTAAAAATGAATCAAAGAGTACTTCAGATTAAACCAAACAAGAGGTCAACTTGAACCAGTATAAAATTTGAGATTGACACAATGGAGGAAACAACTCTGAACCAAGCAATACCAGAGATTACTACAGAGATTATCCAAAGACAACAACAAAGATCGTACCAGTTGTTTTCCCAATCAAAAAACCTTAAAAACCCCCCTTAAAGACCAAAATCCTTCCTTATCCATTCCTTCACCCATTTGCCAAATTTATAAAAAAGTTTTTATTTTACCTGTCCCTTTTTGTCATTTTTCTTTATATAGCTAGGGAAAGATCAATGAACCAATCGATGAAACCAGAACGGAAGCCAATTGTTTTATCGTTTGGCCATTCAAAAAGGGAGGAAAAAAGAGATGAGTACTTTATTAGTGTACGAAAATCCAATGATCGTGATCCCATCATTAGCCAACAGGATTGGTTTAAATGAAGCAGTCGTCCTGCAGCAAATACATTACTGGGTCAATAAAAGCACCCATATGATTGAGGGCCGCAAATGGATTTACAATACCTATAATGATTGGCAGGAACAATTTTCATTTTGGTCACTTAGTACGATTAAACGGGTGTTTCGCTCGCTAGCGGATCAAGGATTATTGCTTTCAGGGAACTGGAATAAAAGCAAAATGGATCAAACCAAGTGGTACACCATTGATTATGAACGGTTAGAAGCACTGGAATTATCGCCAAATATCCAAAAGAAGGAAGTAGAACTTAATGAAAGGAAACACGTCGAAGCAGAAATAGATTCTATAGCTTCGGAGATAAACGCGCCTGCTGTTAAAAAGAACCTGTATAAAGAAGATAGTTTTGGTAGGGATTTAGATGAAAAGGATACATACACAAGTGAAAATGAAGAATTTGACGGTGCATTCCTGCATACGACACCTGGGCAAAAAGTAAAACTAAAAGCTTTCGTTCACAATATAGAAAATAGTCCAGACATACAAAATCCCTTATTGAGTAATCAAAAAACAGAAGATGTGAAAGAAATTATTGAGTTTTGGGATACGAATGGATTTGGATTTACAAACGTGAATGCAAAAGAGAAGTTGTTGTCATGGTTAGATGATTCTAGCTTTATGCAGCCAAAAGAGATGATTTTAAAAGCAATGAATATTGCCTGTGCGAATAACAAGCGGAAGTTGAACTATATTGTGGCGATTCTGAAGAACTGGGAAAATGAATCTTTACTGACTGTAGAAGAAGTTGAGCGGGAACAGGAAAAGCAAAAGCAAAAGACTGTACCAAAGCATAGGAAATCAACTGAATCATCTCCTTCCGGAAGAGATATTCCAAGAGGATTTGAACTCGACTTGACGGCAGGTGAAGAGTGATGAGTATGGCAGAAAAAGCGTTCTTAGGAAGCTTGATGAAAGCAGAATACTTACTCAAGGATACGGTGGTTCAGCCTGAACAACTAGAAAGTATAATGCATAAAGAATTAATGCGGAGAATGGTAGAGTTTAACCGTGCAGGCAAGAATATTGATTTAATTTCCTTGACCACCTTATCTGACCTCGATTCTGTAGGTGGAATGTCTTACCTTTCGGAGCTGTTATCGTATGCGGATATAGAGAAATTTGACCGTACGGAGAAGCTCATTCTTGACCAGTGGAAGGAACGAGAAAAGCGGAACATTTTAACGGTAGCGGCCACGAACGATTGGGAAATAGCGAAAGTAATCACCGAATTGGATAAGATTAACCAAATGAAGATGGACGACCACACGTCTTTACAACAAGCAATGTCCATCATTTATGAGGCACCCTGGGAAGATCAACCAACCTTGAAAACCGCCACAACAGGGATCAAAAAGCTAGACGAAGTGACGGGAGGCTTTCAGGACGGGGAAGTAACGATTCTAGCGGCAAGACCCTCGATGGGAAAAACCGATGTGATGCTTCATTTTGCAAAAATGTCGGGATGGGCTGGATATTTGCCTCTCGTCTTTTCCTTAGAAATGCCCGAAAGGCTGATCACCTCCCGATTAATGGCTTCAACCGGAGGCTTTAACCGTGCAAAAATGCGGGATCCGAAAAGAATGCTCAATCCTAGTCAAAAGATTAAATGGTCGGATGTGATTGGGGACCTTACTGAAACCCATATGCAAATTTTTGATGGGTCTGGACAAACCATTGCCGAAATGAGAGCAAAAACACGAAAAATGATGCATCAATTTCCATACAAGAAACCAATTCTATTTATCGATTACCTAACGCTTATCCATTCTGGTCAATTCTTTGGCGGGAACTCCCATTTACAAGTGACGGAAATCTCTAAATCTCTTAAAGCGATGGCGAAGGATTTTAATTGCCCCGTCATTTGTTTGGCGCAGTTAAATCGATCGGTAGAATCAAGAGCTAATAAGCGGCCGATGATGTCTGACATTCGGGAATCAGGCAGTGTGGAACAGGATGCCGATGTGATTTTGTTCTTGTATCGGGAATCCTATTATGACAAGGATTCCGAGGATCATTCCCTTGAAATCATTGTCTCAAAAAATCGAAATGGTCCAGTTGGAACCGTCTCAGTGAATTACAACGAGCATACAGGAAAGATTGAGGAGCAAAAGGAATAGGGTGTTTCCGTTTCGGTCACGGAGCCAGGGACATATTCTAATATCGAGGTGTTAGCAGTGATTGTGGAAGAATTATATCAGGAGTGTTTCCATTATGATGAATCCTCTTTGGCCCATTGCATCTACCATTTACTAGAAGTGCAGAAAATTTCATTAAAAGATGACATTTCAAAAATAGATCTCAACCAAGTAGATCATCAGAAGGTAGCGAAATTGATTCAACATAATTACTTAGGGATCCATAAAATGGGTATCTACTCATTAAAGATGAGCCAGAAGGATTTTGTCTTTATCTTTGCTAGAAGCGGACAAGAAGCAATCGATTTCTATACCAAAACCTTTCATCAAACTCCATTGAATTGTCACTAATATTCGCTAGACATACAGCTTACTAGGGGTAAGGAGGTGATTTCGTTTCGGGACATTAAAAAGGATATTGAGAGTTTTCCTGCTATTGCGGGGTATTTTAAAAGGGAGAGGTAAAAATGAAAAGATGGAACAACCGGACATTTAAATTTTAGATTACCTTTCAAAAATACTAATGTTCAGGAAAAATTCACATTTCATACCGTAAACTTTACAAAATAATATATTCTTAAATTGTAATCATTTGGGAGGCTCTGATATCTTTATTACAATTGAGAGAAAACATCCAAATGACTCCTATTTTGAAGTTGAAAGGATGATTTAATAATGGATTTTAATAAAGTAATTGAACTACTTGAAGATCTACCAGCAAGCACTGGCCTTGATTCAGAAGATCATTGGGAGGATGGACCTATTTTTCAAAAATGGCGTTTAGAAGCCATGGAAGCAATAAGATATGCTGTTAATGTACTTGAAACAGGAAAAGTTGTTGGTTTGTTAGAACTGAATGGAAAAACTTATAAAATTATGGACTAAATCGTTAAAATGCTTCATGTTAAATATGGTCATATATGGAACGTAGCGGCTGAAAGTTTTTTGCAAGGTATAAGGTGTCCAAAATGTAATGATTCTCATGGTGAATTAGCAATTGCAAAATGGTTAGAAGAGGACTGGTGTCCTCCACAGTCTTCAAAACTGCTTGAGACCTGAGTGCCAGGTCTGGTGGGTTCGATTCCCACGCTGTCCCGCCAACTATTCAATAATGACGCTGTTTTTACGATGATTGATATCGTGATGTTAGCGTTGATTGATTTCGTTCAATTACACAGTTTTCGCTCAGTTTTACGCAAGACTGTAAAAGACTGTCGGTAAAGACTGTTTTGAACGTTGCCTGAAACTGTAAAAGTTATCTGTTCGTCCTCTTACGCAGATTTTAAACTGTCGAAAGGGGATTTTTTATTATGCGCAAAAATTTATCTAGACGGAAGCGAATGGATGGAAACGAGGTTGTTTCGCTCACTATCACCCAAATGTTCGAGGAGTTTATGCTCATTAAAAAGGGAGAAGGGTTAGCAAAGCGTACCATTGCAGAACACTATAATAACTTCGGATACTTTAAGGACTTTATCAACCAAGAGTTATCAGCAGATGAAATTACGACTGAACTTTTCATGGGTTGGATTACGTATATGCTAGAGGAAATGAATTACTCACCGTTTACCGTAAATATTCGAGTTAGGACGATGAGGTCGTTTTTGAGGTATGCCTTCGAGGATAAAATGTGGATTAAAGAGCCGATTCATAAACGCTTTAAGCCGATAAAGGCACCAATAGATGTTGTTGAGGCGTTTACAGTTGAGGAGTATCGCCGATTAATAGCAGCGATTGATGATGAGAATTACGTTGGTTTTAGAACAAAGGTAATAACATTTGTATTGCTCGATACAATGGTACGAGTATGTGAACTTGTTGATATGAAACGTCAAAATATTGACTTCAAGACGATGTCTATTAGACTTGAAGCTGCAGACACCAAAACTCGAGTCGGTCGTATTGTTCCGATTTCACCACGTACTGCAAAGTTATTAAGCGAATATATCCGTGAAACTGAAGAGTTTGGTAATGAAAATGTATTCCTCTCTTATGAAGGTGAAAGAATTAGTGAGGCAACAGTCCGTGATAACTTAAGACTTTATGGTCAGGTCGCAAAAATTACGAATAAGAGAGTCAGCCCTCATACTCTAAGACACACTGGTGCATTATTCTATATTCTTAACGGTGGTGATCCGTTTAGTTTGCAAAGAATACTCGGGCATTCTCATATGAATATGGTAAGACGTTATGTACAAATGACGAATATGGATGTTCAGAATCAACATAGCGTACACTCGCCTTTAAATTACGTATTTAAATAATAGATAGATATTATTGCGTCACCTTATGGGTGGCGTTTTTTTTTATTAAATTAACAGAAGGGTTGCTTAAGAAGGCTCATAAAAATTTTATGTAAAAAAGCTAAAGTTTAATATGAAAGTGAAAAGGGAGGAAAGAGGAGCAAATACAAATTTACATGGTTATTTCCTTTGAAAAGGTGACGAAGTCAGAACCTCAAAAAATACATTCATTAAGTCAAAGTAAGTTATGAGATAACTAAAGGATATTTCCTCTTATTACCTCAAATGGATTTTCGATTTCCATCCAGTGTTGTACTATAGTATTAACGCTAATAATTCAGGTACAGGTTTAGAAAAGAATTAGGAGGATATTAAAGTATGAAATTTAAAACTCATAATAATTCCAGAGAAGTAGAAGGCCTTGATAAATCCCTATTTTCAACCTCAGAAAAACGGAAGTACATACTTATTTTTGGGCTTATTATTTTTTTAACGCCTACATTCTTCTTAGTAATTGATTTTTTCAACCTAAGTTCATATATAGGTTTTACTGTAACCTATGATTGGTTGGGCTTTTTTGGTGGATTTCTAGGAGGTACGTTTGGGGGAATAGCAACCTTTATGGGTGTATATTTGACCTTGAAATATCAAAAAAAAGCTGATTATGAGAAGAATAGACTTTCTGTAATTCCCATACTCGAATATAAAATTAGCTACAATAAGGCTGACTTTGATAATTCTATGGGGCAATTATCAGATGAGGGTGGAATCCCCCATATCAATATTAGTAAAGCATCCTATCAAGATAAGAACAGCTTAGAATGGTATTTCAATTTGATTATTTGTAATGTGGGGATGGGGCATGCTCAAATCAGTAGAATAAATTTAATATTTGTAAACGGGAATAATCACGAAGAAATAATTAAGAAAGAGGAAATTGGTTATTCTTATAAATTGGTTAAAAAGGACCATGATAAGAGTTTTAAATTTCTGATTTATGCTCCGGGCGAAAATATTCATGACAATTTTGCTTATGGTTTGAAAATAAAAATAATGTATCAAGATCTTCTAGGGAATAAGTATGAGCAATTAGCCCACGCATCAATTGCTAGTTCAGATGGAATAAACTTTGCTAATCTTCATTATTATGAAAACTTTAAACATTTGAAGTGAATAATTCAAAGTTATTTAAAAGGCGGGTGCTTTAGTTTAATAGGAAACAAAAGACTGCAAAAGAAGTGGTCTTTTTATTTCATTTAAATACGGAACATTTGTTCGTATATAATAAGTGTGAGGTGATTAATATGGCGATTCGTGACCGTGGTAAAAAGAAGTGGCAGTTCGCCTTTGGAATGCCAGAACATATTAAAGCACAGCGTGATGTATGGAAAGATGACGAGAGGATTAAAAAGCCGATTATCGATACCTACGAAATTGACGAATTCGACCAACGGATATGTTATGCGATGGAGTACCGCTTTGAGGTAAAGCTGACGATATGGGATGACGGAATTACACACGAGATAACTGGTAGAATACATTACATAGATCCGATCACAAAGCAGCTTCGTGTAGAGGTAAAGGCTGGGGACTTTGCACGGATTTCATTTGAAGATGTAGTCGGAGTGATTGTCGTTGATTAGATATAAGGCATCTTAATAGTGTAAAATAAAGGATATAATCATTTATATCTAATGGAGGCAATTATATGGCTAGCCCAATTACAATTATCAAGAATGATAAACTGTTATTTGAAGCAACAAATATTCAAGAGGCTGCAAGATTTCTAGAAGAACACTTGAATACAAGTAAATATAAGTTCTATGATTCAATAGAACGTGGCTATGTTTATAGCATTCCTTATAATTTTAAGGGTGACGAATATCGTTTTGTTGCACCTGAAGAAGTTGCCGCCAACCGTCGACAAGAACTTGAAGAAAGTGACCATAAAAATGCTCGTCGTATTTGGTTAGTATCAAATAATCCAGAAGAATTTGAATTAGCGAGGGCGTATAGTGAATGTGAAACTTTAGAATGGAAACGATCTCGGAATTTTGAAAATGGTGATATTTTATTTTTATATGTTTCAGGAAATGTTCAACAAGTCTGTTTTAAAGTTGAAATTATACAAGGGATAGTACCACCTAATGAGGTTAAGTATAATAAAATGTTTTGGAAGGATTTAAAGAAATTTGAGGAATCCAAAGGAGGAAAATGGACACGTTTTCGTTTTCTGGATAAGGTGGATACTCCGGAGCTATCTCTTACTAAATTACGTGAATATGGTTTGAAATCGAATGTCCAAGGTCCGTTGAAACTTAATGGGGAACTTAGGGATTATATCATGTCGTTCTTTGAAAAGGATTTAACAGAAGGTTATTATCCAGATGAAGTTCATGATAATTTAGAAGAAGGTATGCGCAAAACTGTAATGGTCAATATATATGAACGCAATCCTATTGCTCGCAAGCGATGTATGGATCATTACGGGGTCCAATGTCAAATTTGTGATTTAAATTTTGAAGATACATATGGAGAAGTCGGAAAAGATTTTATCCATGTCCATCACATAATACCTCTGCACGAAATACAACAGGGGTATATTGTAGATCCAATAAACGATTTAATCCCGGTTTGTCCAAACTGCCATGCCATGCTACATCGTAAAGAAAATGGCGAGTATTTGACGATAGAACAATTAAAAGAACGAATTATAAGTAATAGAAAACTGTTACAGATTAAAGGAAATTTGGTGATCTAGTCATAACTGTACCCACAACTAAATATGATTGTGTGATAAAAAAGGGCCTCGGTACATGATCGGGGCTTTACACTTCTATATCGCAAACCTTCACGTCATATTCATCGATGTATTCCACTACTTTTAGCATTTGCTGAATTGTGTAATCCTTGTCAGATAAATCTTCTGCAATCAACTCGCCAGTCAAATCAAGAAGCTGAACTTTAATACGAGCAATAGTTAACTTCTCCTCTAATAATTCATTCACTAAACCACACCACACTTCCTTTAACTTTGCTAATACGTTGCACATATTTTGTAAACATTATGTGGACGTTGTGTGTACGCCCTTTTATTTTATAAGATAGGAAAAAATAGGTGGCGGACGAAAATGTACTAAATGGTAATTAGTGAAGAAAATTTGGTAGATAAACGGACTTCAGCAGCCACAAGAATGATTTGGAAAAATATTAGAAACAACTACAGTTTAAACGAATGGTTTAATTTCAATGAAATTAGAAATCGATTTCAGTATGATTTCACCGAGAAACAAATTAGTAATGCTTTAAGGCAATTTAAAAAGAGAAATCTTGTAAGAGCGGAACAAAAGGGAGTAAGAGTAATAAATGAAAGTTAGTTAATAGACCTTATTAAGCGAGTCCCACAAAAGAACCATATTCGTTTAGCAAACGTTATTGAAAATTATTTTATGGAAGACACTAATTCAAATAAATTAGCGACAATATTTTAAATGGAAGAGCAATTTCATAATTTATCACCTGAAGAGCAATTTCGTCAGCAGATGATGTTAATCATGGATAACTATAGAATGGAAACATTAAGAGATTGAAATAAATGTATTTAAATAGAAATTTCATTAGCGCAGCCATCTAGGTTGCGTTTTTTTTTATTTTTTTTCAAAAATCCGAAACGGTTTCTCATAGGGGTCGGATAAACCGGGTGTAAAGGAAATAAAGAATGATTGGAGGTGAAATGTATGCTTACTGCAACAACAATTAGAGTTGTTCGGGCCTATCTTAATTTATCGCAAGGTGAACTGGCAAACCGTATGGGCGTAAGTATAAGTTTAGTATCGGCAGTGGAAAAGGGAACGAAAAGGATTACACCCGAGTTTGCGAAGCGGTTTAAACGAGCAGTAGGAATAACCGATGCTGTTCTAATGGATATTGGATTTGTAAAAAGTATCATTAATGAATAGCATATATTTTTTTTAACTTTTATGTACAGAAATTACACTATTACAATTGGAGGAACTATAAATGAACACAAGAAAATTTTTAAAAAAGGATTTAGAAGGTTTAGAGTATTTAGAGTATGTACTGGACTCAAAATATGGCCATTGGGAAGTAGAAAATAGTATTTATGAGAGCATAATTTGGAATTTAGCTAGATGCGGGGATTTAGCTACAGCACAAAGTAAATTGGATCTATGTATTACCATATTAGAGTTATATGAAGAATTACATTGTTTGGTCGAAGAATTGAAAACTGGTGATTTTTTCATGAATGATATTGATGCTGAACTACTCGACAAAGCGTTAAAAGATTTAAGAGGGGAAACTATATTGGAGGGAACAAAAGATGAAACCGGGAACAGCTATTAAAAAACAGCAATTATCGGAAGAACAAATTCAAGAAATTTGTACATTATATTCAACTGGTGATTGGTCCCTTAAGAGATTGGCGAAGAAATACGGAGTTAGTAAGTATCAAATTAAAAAGGCTGTTAAAGGAATCGTCAAACCCAAACCAACTGCTTTACAACGTTTTAATGAAAAGTGGACTGAAGATGAGAACGGTTGCCACGTTTGGAAGGGATACAAATCTAAGGTAGGATACGGTCAGTTCAAAATGAACAAGAAAGTGTACCGTTCACATAGAGCGTCCTTTGAATTAAAAAAGCGACCGCTAGAACCTGGCGAAGTGGTTCGGCACAAATGTGATAATCCTAGTTGTGTAAATGTAAATCATTTGGAACTGGGAACAGTTCAAGATAACAATATGGACAAACTAGAACGATTCAGACAGCCTTGGCATTACGCTGTCATTGATTACCTAGAGATGCTCTTTATGTATCAAATTGGAGTTCCAATAGATATTATTGCTAGAAGATTCAGTATAAAAAAGACAACCCTAAAAAGCCGACTTAAGGACATGGAAAAGAGCGCTGTTGACCCTACTGAAGATAGGGTGTTTCACTATAGAGACCGGGCAATCCATGAGGATAGGGTAAAATCGTAAGTCCTATGTAAAGGACGGTTTCCACAGTTTGCTTAATTGCTAAACTAGGAGCCGTCTTTTGCATTTATAAAACTAAGAAAAAATAGAAGGGGTTTAAATTAATGTCAACTACTAATAGACAACTTGCACTTGTTAATCTAAGTACAGGAGAATCATTTGATATGTCAGAATACTCCTTGCGTTCCAAAAAGCAAGACGAGGCATACAAACGAATTCAATATTACCAATACGATAAACGATTATTCTCATTTGCAGATATGGATACCATTAAGTTCATTATTTCCAACGTCTCAACTGTCCATTGCGGTTACCTATTGATTCTTCAATGTTATATGGAGTTTGGAACAGGGAAGTTAACACTTACTAGAAAGGAAATGCCCAAAGCTGTTGGAATGTCTGAATCTACTTTTATAAGGTTTTGGAAAGTGATGCAAAGCTACGGAATTATCACTGATAAAGGTGGAGAATTCTATATGAATCCTTATTTCCATTTCCGCCAACAGCCGCAGCATAATCAAGTTATCAAAGTGTTTACCACCAAATTAAAGCAACTAAAAGAGGTGGTAACGGCATCCGAATTAGGGTTTCTGTATAAGCTATTGCCTTTTGTACATTACGATACGAATATGATATGTGCTGATCCGGTTACCGAGCCTGAGAATATTCAGTTCCTGAATAAAACTCAAATAGCGCTATTGGTTGGAATGGAGGAAAAGAAAGCGTCCAAGATATTGGACAAGTTGCGTAAAATAGGCGTTATTGCCGAGACAATTCGCCAGGATGATAAAAGAGATCGTATTTTCACTTTAAATCCATATATATTCTATCGAAAGAAAGGTAGGCCTGACCATACTTTACGGGGGTTGTTCGCATCAACACCTTACGGTAAATAAGAAATAGGTGTCTTTTTTGACAGTAAAAAGGCGTAATAGGTGTCCTTTTTGACACTAAGGAAAAGTGCCTTCGAACATTGGTACGTATGGGTTTGAACCACTTTGATGCTGAAATTATTTCTTTATCTTAGACAATACGAAATTATAGTTCTGGTCAACGGAATTTATGGTATCCGCCAAAAACGTAATAATGGAATAACCCTCGCCTAACGGCTCGGTGATGTAACCAAAGCTTATCAGCTTTAGTCACTTCAAATTAAATAAACGGTTTATTTTAAATGTGAAGACTGCCTAAGCAGGATTCAACTGAGCGTTAGCGAGGTTATTACGTTTGTGGCGTTATGTTGACGAAGTAATATAATTGGATAGATTATTCGCTAAAAACGCACCACATAGCTTCGGACTGCACAGGGGTGTAGGTGTTTGTAGAACGGACTACTTAGATCGATTTATGATAACCCAACGGACTGTGTTGTCCTATTAGTAATCAAACGGACTGTACAGACCTGAAAGTAAGGGGTACGAAATGTCCGAAGGGTAATGATCCGCAGCGATGAATTCAATTTGATGTAAAAACGCTTGATGACATGGCGGAAACTGTCACTTTTCGGAAAACTCGGGGGGGATGAAAGTCTACGTTGCGTGATTATGTGTTGATGTTATTAGGTTTCTCAATTGAAATGCTCTTTACCATACTAAAGAATATGACATAATAAATTTACAGTTAGGTCAGTATATTAAAAGAAAACATTTATATTTTAATAGAAAATGTCGTAATTTGGAGTTACTAGGTTTTTATGGTAAAATATTTGGTAAATTAATAGACGATTTGTGAGGGAGAATAATTGGACGTTTTTAAAGGACTTGGGTTAGAGATTGACGGTATTACAGGTACAATAAGCAGGTATACAAGTGATCCTTACATTAATAACACACTGAAGAATTTGAAGGACGCTGTATCTAGAAAAGACATTGAGGAATCTTTATTTTTATTGGAAAAAGTAAATAATTGGTATAGTGGTAATATTGAAAAAATACTAAAAAATACTTTTGCGATAAATCCAGATGTACATTTGAACATAAAAGGAAGCTTAGAAAAATATAAGGAAGAGTTAGAAAAAAAGAAAGAAGAAGTTTCTATACAAGAAGAAGAAAAAATTAAAGAGGTTGTTGCAAAAATGAAAAAGAAATTATTTATTAGTCATTCTTCTAAGGACGAAGTAGTGTGTACTTCATTTGTGGAACTTTTAGAAACAATTGGTGTTCCAGATGAAGCAATTTTATATACTTCTTCACCAAGACACGGTATCCCGGGAGATGCTGATATATTTGATTACTTAAAAGAACATTTGTCAGACGGAATTACAGTATTTTACATGCTTTCAGACAATTATTATAAAAGCGCTTATTGTTTAAATGAAATGGGAGCGGCATGGGTTGCTCAAAATGCATCTTCGACTTTTATTTTACCTAATTTTAGTGGTTCAATAGCGGGCGTAATAAATAAGAATAGGAAGGCGTTTAATTTAAGTCAACCTGTAGAATTAATTCAGTTGAAAAATAAATTAATCACTGAATTTAATTTACCAACAATTTCGGAAACAAAATGGGAAGATGCCAAGAATAAATTTTTAAGAGTAATTTCTATTTAATAGTTATCACTTACACTCTTCGTTTTCGAGGGGTGCTTTTTATTGTTTAATGCCTGATGTGATTTATTCGCAAAGGTATACAAATACGAACACCTTACAGATAGTGGTTAATCTCACATTCTACCGTTTTTTGTTTTGTTCGTAAAAGTATTCGTGATTATTTTCGAATATTCGTTAAGTGTATATACTTTCCTGAACCAAGTTTACCGTTATTATGAATCAAAACGAAAATAAGCCTTACCAAAACGGTAAAGCGTTGTAGAAGCTTAATTGGGAGTAAGTATTTGTGGAAACTCTTATATTAGTTGGAACAAAGGGGATAGCAAATCATTACTTCACATTATTGGTTTGCTTTTAACTTGTTTTTTGCACGGATTAGTGTACTCTTCGAAATGCCAGTCATCGCTTCAACTTCTTTGTAAGAATTCGTCTCTAGTAACTGTAAAGCGTGTTTTATCTGCTTTCTTTCGAATTTTGGAGGTCTACCCTCACGGAAATCCTCACGCTGCTTGGCGATTGCTTTTCCTTCCTGAGTTCGTTCTACAATCATATCACGTTCAAATTCTGCAAAACCGCTCATAATCGTTAGTATTAGCCTTCCAGTGGGCGTGTCTTCGACCAATCCCATATTCAGAACGTGTACCTTTACCCCTCTTTCGAATAAGGCTTTTACTGTATTGATTGCATCGACTGTAGAGCGAGCAAAGCGGTCTAATTTCGTAACTACTAGTGTGTCGCCTGTTTCTAGCTTATTTAGTACTTCTTGAAATTTCGGTCTGTCTGCTTTCGTGCCTGTGAACTTCTCCGAATATATTACCTCGCAACCTTCATTTTTTAACGCCTTTAGTTGCGCTTCCAGGTCTTGATGTATAGTACTTACCCTCGCATAGCCATATTTCATCGTTTTTCCCTCCTTTATTTATGAATCTAAGTTATGACACCTTTTAATACCTTGATAATACTGACATTATAAATCGGTGTCAATACTTAAAAGTTATGAAACTATGTACTTATAAAGGAGGAAATTCTTTGTAAGCCTCGAATATATAATAAGTTTTTTGTTTATCAACCAATTTTTATTGGAGGTAACGTTATGTATAAATACAGTGAGGAATTTGGAGTTCATTTAAATGTAAAGTCATCTCTTATAGTTCCGGTTACTCATATGGATGACATAAAGGAAATTATTAAAGCTGATGATTACCACTTATATGCTATTTGTAAAAGGCCCAGTATAAGATTTGATAATAATTGTACAACGCTTACACATAATAATTTACTTAAGACGAATATCCTTCTTTCTTTGGACAAAGAGGATGATAACCAGCTTAAATTCCCTGCTACTTTTCAACTTCCTTTAGAAAATAGTCTTGGACCGTTCACTTTTAAGCTAGTTAAGAATAAAAAAGAAATACAGGTTTATGATTCACATAATGATCTTGCTTATCATGGTAATGCTGCTATAGTTCTACAAGAGACACTGGACAAAACAAGGCATCTGCATTTCGAAAATGGTGAACGAGAACAAGCATGCGATACAGATGATATATGTCAAATAATTGGGTTAGAAGTATTATATATAGGTCAAAGTTTTGGTAACGAGGAAGAATCAACAACGGATGCATATGATAGACTAAAAAAACATGAGCCACTTCAAAACGTCCTAATAGAATTATTCGATTCTCCAGGAGAAGATATATGGCTTGTTTTATTAAGCCTTAAAAAGGATATCGACATATATAGTGTAAAATCTAGTAGTTATAAAATTACTGATACGAAGTTAAATCAAAAACATAAAGAAGATATTATTAATTTTAAAGTATCGCCAAAAAATTTATTACATGCAGTGGAAGCTCTTTTGATAGGTTACTTCCGCCCGGCTTTAAATACTGAATTCAATTATGATGATCGGTTATTCCCGTATCCAAATAAGAAATATAAAGAAATTCTAGACCTAGATTGTAACGCATTTAGTTTATTACTTAGTACTAGGGAAAAAATAGGGGAAAATGAAAATCGATTTGTTTCAACTAGAATATTTAGTTCTAAAAATAGAAATTACTTCCCAATGCATATAATTCATAAACCTTTGGATAAAGAGCGGGCATATATTTATGAAGACCTTGTAAACGTTACACCGGTAATATTTTTTAATGTATTAAAAGGGAAGAGTTTACAGAGGATCAAAAATCCAGTCTAATACCCTATCAAACGGAATAAGTTATTTAATTTTTTACTTATTTTAGAGTGGTTCACTGTTATAAAAAGACAACATTTCATTGCGAGCCGATTATGGTTCGCTTTTTTGTTTGCAACAATCTATAGGATGCCACCCCTTTGCAAGAGAGACCCGCTCCTGAAGATGCATATCGCCTGGTGTAACGCACACGTTGATATGATAACTCGTAAGCTTACCAGAACATATCAAGCACTCCCGGCTTTTACTAAACGTATATAAATTGGTAAACAACGCAAGGCCACCCGTTCTTTATAAAATGGGTTGATGTAACAATACAAAAGTGAGTTTATCAAAATATTTTTGAAAGGCTAAGAAGTTGTTAAACTGTTTAATATATTTTTAAATTGGGCAGGATTAAGAATGTTTTAGAAAGATATTTTTCATTATTATATATAGAATTTTTTAGTATAAGTAAATTTAAAAGGGAGTGACTTCTTTGCCCAATGGAAAAGGTTTGCGTTGTTTGTGGCGTACCTTTTAAGAATAAATATAAAAAGGTAAAAACTTGCGGTTACGACTGCGGGAATGAACTAAAAAAAAGAAAAAATGAAATTAAAAGAGCCGCTTCCATTCCTGAGGGGGTTATTGATAGAAGACCTGCTTCAAAAAAATGGGATACTCCTGTAATTAAATCTTGTTGTATTTGTGGTCAAAAGTTCGCTATACCGAAAAGTCTTCAACATCGATATTCAACATGCTCTGATGAATGTACCTCCCAAAGACATTCTAAATTACATAAGAAGTATGAAAGTATTAAGAAAAAATGCCAATGGTGTGGTAAAGAATTTTATCCAAAACCTGGTGTTGTTGCAGAAAAAAGGCTGTTTTGTTCTGATGACTGTAGATTGGAAGCACTAAATGCTTCTAACAGGCAGCACCGCCCCCCAAGGACAGGAACTTGTATTATTTGCAGTACTCCATATCGAAAAAAAAGACCAACTCAAAAGTGGTGTTCTAGAGAGTGCATGTGGAAGGACGAAAATTATATATCTCGGAGGTCATTAAGTCTAGCCGAACTAGCGAAGGGTAAAAAACCCACCAAAATAGAAAAATGGTTATATGAAGCACTTGAAGAAGGAGAGCTCAATTTTAAAAAGTATGTTCCAATAGGGGCATATATTGTTGATGCTTTATTAATTGATTACAACATGATAGTCGAAGTTGATGGTCGATATTGGCATGAAAAGAAAGCTGAGCATGATAAATTAAGAGATATAATATTGTCAAAAAAGGGGTATACAACGGTGAGATTCTCTGATGTTGTTTTAAAAAACAAAAAAAAATCAATACAAATAATTTTGGAAAGTATCAAGGAAATCATATCATTACAATTGAATAAAAAAAATGTAAAAGAAGAACGCCCATACAAAGTATTTTGGAGTAGGGAAATATTTAAAGATTTTCAATAAAAAATTTAAGTGACCCTTAAATGGATTGCTTTTTTTGTTCTCTTTAATCGGGAGGATGCCACCCCTTTGCAAGAGAAGCCCACCCTTTATATTGCTATTCGCCTAGTGAACTGCACACTTGGAAAGGAAACCTCAACCACTTGCTGCTCTAGTTGGTTAGAAGTTGATGTTTGAAAAGGTAAATTTTGAAATCTCGACCCCCTAATCTACAAGGAATTTGTTTCACATATATAGAAATGCTAGTGTTTTAGAACTAAAGAACAAGGTGAAAGCGGTGGAACAATAAAAACTAGCATATTCGAAAAAGGGAGTTTCTGAGTTATTGCAAATTGGTCAAAGTACATTTGGAAATATTGTCTATGCATGGAAGACTACAGTTATCAATTTACAAAAGGACAAAGAGGTGTTAAAACCTTTTGGGAAAACGATATAGAGGCCGTAGCGTAATTGAGAGATGTATTAAACGATACAGGGAACAAAGCTTGAGGAAGCTTATATCTTGGCACTAGAAAAGCTCTTGAAAACTTCAATATTTGTAGCTAAACCGCCCGAACAACCTTCTTTAGAGTAGGAGACCTACCCATTGTATGTTGTTTACATCGTTAGAGCCATTATTGGAACAGAATAGAGGGGATTTGTTGCGAATTGTACGTGAAGAAATCAGTGAAAAGTACTTTAGACGTTGTAACAGCAAGAAAGGGAGATACTTCTTGAACAACAAGAAGCACTCAACCTCGAATTACTAAAGAGAATGGAACAACAACAAACGTATTGACGACAGAATCGAAAAACTGAATCAAACGCCGATTACTTAACGAAAGTTCAGAAAATTAAACTTTTTACGAATGGTAAGGACAGTTTTCCTTTTTTTGTATTTATGTAATATTTGCTCATTTACAATTAATCTAGAATAATATACGCCCCAAGCCTTTTCATACCCCCCTTTCCCCAATTGCTGATACTTGCTAAATTGAAAATAAAAGGAAGAAATTAAAAACTTACGTTCGATTTCTCTTTTGTTTTTGCAATTTTTTAGTAAAATAGTAATATAAATATCCTTAAACTGTGGTGAAGATATATGAATATAAATTTTATTGACTTGTTTGCTGGAGCAGGTGGCTTATCTGAAGGGTTTATGAAACAGGGATTTAAGCCACTTGCACACGTAGAGATGGACAAACACGCATCCCAAACTTTGTTGACTAGGACGATGTATTGGGAATTAAAAAAATCGAATAGAGAAAGTATTTATGATGATTATCTAGAGGGGAAAATTACCAGCGACGAATTGTATTCTTTTTTACCTAAAGAATTATCAAATGTTGTAATCAACTGCGAAATATCGGAACAGACAATTAATAATATATTTGAAATTATTGATAATAACATGAATTTATTAGGCGAAAAAAAGGTTGATATAATTATTGGCGGACCACCATGTCAGGCATACTCGCTAGTAGGAAGGGCGAGGGACCCTTATGGTAAAGAAAATGACCCTCGAAACTATTTGTATAAACAATATATAAAATTCCTAGAAAGATATGAGCCAGATTTATTCGTTTTTGAAAATGTTCCAGGAATAAAAAGTGCTGGTAATGGCGCATTCTTTCAAGCTATGAAGGATGATATGGAGAGGTCGGGTTATACACTAGACGCTCGAGTGGTCGATGCTTCTAATCACGGTGTCCTACAGCGGAGAAAGCGAGTGATACTAATAGGTTGGAAAAAGGATTCCAACATGAAATTTCCTGATATTGAAACGGTGGTTAATAGCTATTGTGTTTCCGATATTCTAAATGACCTCCCAAAGCTCCAACCTGGTGAATCATTAGATAGGTGTAAATATGTTACTGAGGCATCTGATTATTTAAAAGATACAGGAATTCGAACTGGGAATTTTGTTACGCAGCACATAACTCGCCCGCATAATGACCGAGATAGGGAAATCTATCGTTTAGTAATTGAAGCATGGGAAAAAGATGGTACAAGGCTAAAGTATACTGATCTTCCCGACAACTTAAGAACACATAAGAATCTTAAATCTTTCCTAGATCGGTTTAAGGTTGTAGGAGGAAATACACCATTTTGTCATACGATGGTTGCACATATATCAAAAGATGGACATTATTATATTCATCCGGATAAACAGCAATTACGATCATTATCAGTGCGTGAAGCTGCCCGCATTCAATCATTTCCAGATAATTTCTTTTTTGAAGGGCCTAGAACTGCAGTTTTTACTCAAATTGGAAATGCAGTACCTCCTTTGCTTTCCGAAAAAATTGCTGCGGGTATAAAAACTATGTTTCTAACAACAATTAGTAAAGGGTGACAACTATGGCAGAACCAGTTCTATAAGTGCCTTCAGCAAATAGAATGATAGGGTCCATGAGGGATATTGGATATGACTTACCTAATTCTATTGCCGATTTGGTTGATAACAGTATAGCAGCAGGTGCAACAGAAGTGTTTGTTGACCTTATTTTCAAAGAGAATGAGTCGTGTATTCGGATTTTTGATAATGGGATAGGTATGTCCCCTAATCAAATCGATGAAGCTCTTCGTTATGGAAGTAACCGTGATTATTCTAGCAATGATTTAGGCAAGTTTGGTTTAGGTCTTAAGACTGCTTCATTAAGTCATTGCCGAAAGTTATCAGTTGCTAGCCGACAAAAAGGGAGTAAAGAAATATCAATATTGATGTGGGACATGGACCATATTGAAAAGAAAGACAGATGGGAAGCTTTAAGACTTGAATTACATGAAGCAAATCCCAATCTATATGAAAAATTACAAGATAATACAGGTACTTCAATACTTTGGGATGACCTTGATAGGGTTTCGACAGGTAGCTTAGATAAAGAAAGCTTTATTGCAAGTTGTAGACAAGTAGAGGAGCATCTAGGCATTGTTTTTCATCGTTTTCTTAATCAAGAAGCTAAGAGGAAACTACCTTTGGCTATTTATATTAACGGAAACCAAATAAAAGCTTGGGACCCATTCGTTAAGAATGAACCTCAAACAAGAATACTTCCATCCGAAGAATTTTCTTATGAACACAAAGGAAAGCAATTAAGTATTAAGGTTCAACCATATATCTTGCCTCATGAAAAGCTTTTTAGCTCTAAAGCTGCACATGTTTCAGCTGCAGGGCCTAAAAAATGGAATAGACAACAAGGATTCTATATATATCGAAACGATAGACTAATACAAAGTGGTGGTTGGAATAGAGTACGAGCAGCAGATGAACATACAAAGTTAGCACGTGTTGCAATTGATTTTAATTCAGGTGCAGACGAGTCGTTCAAAGTAAATATTGCGAAGATGACAGTACAATTACCAACAAAAGTCCGACCAGAATTAACTAAATTTGCGTCCCAAATTGCATCTGCAGCTGATAAAATCTATCGTGAAGGATCTAAAAAGAAGAAGCAAAATGGCATGTCATGGACAAGTAATTCATCAAATGGACAAATTTCGAAACCTAATTCCCAAAGTAACCATGTACCGAATTCAGTTTCAAATTCAACTAATCAGAATAATATAACATCCAGTTCCACACCCAATTTATCTTCTGGGAGTAATCCAAAACCAAGTGCAGCACAAAATCCGACTTCTTGGAGTAACCCAAAACCAAGTGCAGAACTAAATCCGACTTCTTGGAGTAACCCAAAACCAAGTGTAGCACCAAATCAAACTTCTCACAGCAGCCCAGCATCGAATATAGTACCAAATTATTCACCAACCAATGGTTTATTTCAAAACGGTGGAGCTATTTCTGAACTAGGGTCTGGCAATGACTTAGTTCGTGCGGTAATAACAGTTCTAGAAAGAGAGCTATCTGACAATCCCAAGACCCTTAATCGCATTATGACCTCATTAGCAAAGTTAAGACCTGAATTTAGAACTAGCAGGGAGGAATAAAAAATGCAAAGTATTGACAATTATTGTAGAATCGCTAGAACGTTGATGGACGCTCTTGGGCTATCCATTGAAGAAGCAATAAGTAACCCTGCTATTCCTCAGGAATATAGTAATTTAGTTTTAGAAGCATTAGAAAGTGAGAGATTTATTATAAGTGACCCTAGTCTCATAGAAGATGAGAATAGGGATCACGATATTTGGCTTCCTAATGTTGATCGTAATCATTGGTATTATTGGCCTAGGCTCAGGAAGTACTTAATTGACCAAAAAGGGTGGCCAATTGAGACTGTGAGGTCTATTGATGATGCCACAGATAGAATACTAGGAGCTATGGAAGACCCAGCAAAGTCTTCTTTTGATACAAGGGGTTTGGTTGTTGGATACGTCCAGAGTGGTAAGACAGCTAATTATACGGGCTTAATAGCAAAAGCGGCAGATACAGGATACAGATTAATTATAGTTTTAACAGGGATGCATAATACTTTAAGATATCAAACGCAAGTTCGGCTAGATAAGGAGCTGGTAGGTAAGCTAAATGGAGAATCAGTTGGTGTAGGGATACCTATATCTGAAAAAGAATGGTATACGTTAACAAAAGCGGATCCTAAACAAGGAGATTTTGAGCCAGGAAATACAGGAACTTCTGTCCTTGGTTATTCTAAACCCGTACTAATTGTTACAAAAAAAAATGGACCTGTTTTAAGGAAACTCATAGATTGGTTGAGCCAAACACAAGAACATACTAGGCATAATATACCTTGTTTAATAATAGATGATGAAGCAGATCAGGCATCGGTAAATACTGGAGGGAATAGGCCTCTAGAGGATGATTGGGATAATGTTGAAGTAGAAAATCAGGACCCTCCTAGCGCAATTAATCGTTTAATAAGAGAACTTCGTGACTTATTCATAAAGAAAGCTTATGTTGCATATACAGCAACTCCCTTTGCAAATGTTCTAATTGATTATGAAGGACGTGATGTCCAGGCTGGCGATGATTTATATCCTAAATCATTTATTCTAGCCTTACCAAGACCAAATGGATATTTTGGAGCAAGAGAAATATTTGGGACGATAGATGGCGAATATACTGGAATGAATGTAATTCGAAGAGTCCCAATTACTGATATACCATTTCTAGTCCCTGAGCGGCGGTCAGAAGTGGAGACTTTTGAACCACGAATCCCTGGAAGCTTAAAAAGGGCTTTAAAGGATTTTATCCTAGCTGGGGCTGCTAGAGTTGCGAGAGGACAAGACAATGATTCAATGGCAATGCTGGTACATACAAGTTACAGAACTCTAATACAAGAAAAGATGGCAAGATTGCTTAAAAATGATTTTGGTTCACTCCGTGATGAGTGGCGATATTTTAGGGATGAATTAAAAGCAGATTTACAACAAATCTGGGAGACAGATTTTAGACCTGTAACACGATCTGTAAACGTCGAGTTCGATATGTCCTTTGGAGAAATTGAGGATCATATTGGTACTTTTTTGGAGCAGGTGACATTTAAGGAATTGCATGGGGATTCTAAAGATGAAATTGACTATGAAAAAGATCCAAATCAAAAGATAATTGTTATTGGAGGGAATCGTCTATCACGTGGATTAACACTTGAGGGGTTATTAGTTAGTTATTTCGTTAGACCAACTCCATATTATGATACTTTAATGCAAATGGGAAGATGGTTCGGGTATAGAAATGGTTACGTTGATGTAACACGGATATATACCACAAAAGTTCTTTCAGAATGGTTCAGGGATTTGGCAACAGTTGAAGAAGAACTTCATGGAGAAATTGCTAAATATGTTTATGAAGGAGTGACTTCAACAGAGGTGGGCGTACGTATTCGCCAACACCCTGCCATGTTGGTTACTAGTCCCTTAAAGATGCAAAAAACCCACATTGTTAACATTTCACTAGCTAACCAAACACTTCAAACAATTACCTTCCCACTTGATAATTATGATTGGTTGAGAAGAAATATTGAAGTAACGAGAGGGTTTCTTTCTTTATTAGGACCGCCAACTGAAACACATGGTGAAAGTAAACCTATATGGTCAAATGTTAAGTCGGAAGATGTTTTGGATTTCCTTTCAGAATACATGACAGACCCTGAAGCAACCAAGGTAAGAGCAGAAAAGCTAGCTGATTATATTTGTAGACAGAATGAAAATGGGGAATTAACTAACTCGGTTGTAGCTGTAATTGGAAGAGAGAAGTTTGATAAAGAACTAGGTAAACTAGATCTTGGAATAACTGCTTATGGTGAAATTAATTTAATTAATCGTTCTAAGTTATTAAATACTAAGTCGTTAAAAGCAATTGCATCTGCTGATGACCAAAAAATAGGATTGAATGAAGACCAATTAACTCTTGCTGAAGATCTGAAGGAAACAGAGAATATGAAAATTTCTGAAGCACTTCGTTATGTAAGGGACCGACGGCAGGGACTGTTGTTACTTTATCCAATTAGTAAATATTCTACAGTACGATCTGATAATGGTAAGGATGAGGATAGAACCAGGGAACCTTTGTTCAGTAATCCAGATTCGGCTGAACATGTAATTGGAATTGCAGTAGTTTTTCCTCATTCAAATAATGCTGCAACAGTTGAATATCGTTTATCGTACAGATTTGATGGGGGAGAATAAATGACTACTAGAGAAATCACAGAAGATAGTTGGCGTGATTTAGAGGACTCACTCCCAGCATATGGTTTATATAACGCTAAGAAATTAGAGGGTAATGAAAAAATTTTCCTAGCTGTAAACCATAATGGTTTTCGAAATGTTTTATTAAAAATAAATTGTATTGATTCAGCTATCAATGATAACCACAGTAGGGGGCTTAAAGTAGAAGGTAAAAACTTAGTTGTTAATGAAATTGAAAATGCTTTCATTGTAATCTCATGTTCTGATAAAGAGGGAAATAAAACGTTTAATCTTGTTGCTTCCGATATTCTGCATAAAGTGGTTTCAGGGCTAAAACCAGCAGATGCCGTTATTCAAACGTTGGAGAAATGGAGGAAATTTTGGGGAAGTAGTTTTAGAAAAATACTAACTGAGGAACAGATAAAAGGGTTGTTTGGCGAACTTTGGTTCCTTTTGGTCTGGCTTTTACCTCAAAATTATAAATTTGTTGAAAACTGGGTTGGTCCTAGTGGAAGTAGAAATGATTTCGAGTGGAAGAACCTTGCGATTGAAGTAAAAACTACTTCCTCAATAAGGGGGCATATACACAGAATAAATGGGATAGAACAATTAGATTCTCCTCAAGATGGTGAGCTGTATTGTTTTAGTCTTCGAATAAGGAAGGAGAAAACAGCTCAAAACACTCTGCCAGTCCTAATCAAAAGAATACAGAATTTGTTAGCAAGTAACCAACAATTGCTTGATTTATTTGATGAGAAAATAGCTATTTTGGGGTATTCTCCAGCTCATGAGGTTGAATATTCGGAATATCAGTACAGAGTTATTGATGAAAGACTCTATGTTGTAAATGGTGAATTCCCGAGGTTGTCTGTATCTTCTTTTCAAGACGGTGTTCCATACGGAGTTGAACGTATAGATTATGATGTGAATTTGGAAGTATGCCAAGAATGCTTGATTGCAAATAATCCATATGAATTCAATAGCGTACTAAAAAATAATTGATTACGGCTCTTAACTCTCGAAGATGGACGTTATGCTGGAGTGATGGAGCTTGGTGTTCAGTCCTTAGTCCATAAGCAAATTTACTCTAAGCAGGTAATCCGTGAAGAGAAGGACTTTGTGTTTATTGAGCAGTTCGAATGTAGAGTAAAATATCGTAATCTAACGAAGGCAGGATTATTGCGTCTTCCTAGTTTTGTGGAGTGGGTATAGCGCCTGCTCCTTTTTGTAATGTCGTCCCCGAAATGTGAAATAGGAGATTGACAATCATACTAGCCATTAGCTATTATAAGACCGTAAAGGACGAACTTAAACTGTAACGAACTTTAGTAGAAAACTGTGTTAGGCGCTGATTGAACGTTGATGTGACGCAGATTGGACGGATTGAACGACTTTAGAGTGTCCTCCACAGTCTTCAAAACTGCTTGAGACCTGAGTGCCAGGTCTGGTGGGTTCGATTCCCACGCTGTCCCGCCAAACCTTGATTTATAAGGGTTTATGAGGTTTTTGATGAAGGTGATTGAAAGGTAAAGTTGTTGGCCAACATCTGAAAATATTATCTTTGGTCACATTTTGGTAACATGGATATTTTTAAAAATTTACATAGGTTATTTGATGAGCTGCTCGAATTGACGAGCCGCTTCTTTTTGCATTTTTGGTAACATATGAGTGTAAGTGTCCATCGTAATCCCGATTGTTGAGTGTCCCAATCGTTCTGAAACAACTTTGGGATGTACTCCTTGTTGCAGCAATACTGAACCAGATTGTGTATGAGTTAGTTTAGCATTAATTACGGGGAACCGTACCACATATAAAGGCTTTTTTTTATGAGAAGGGAATCTATAGGTGTTATCTTAAGGTATAAAGGGGTGTAACTAATAGCAAAAGGAGCCTTTGCTTTTAAATTAGGCTCCTTTTTTAACTATTTACTTTCATTTAAGGAAGAATCTTTGGTAAATCTCTTTTTCATTTTCGAACATTTTGGACAGTTTGTACCATTAATTTTTGTACGATTATATACTTTTGTTTGCCATTCATGCCTCTCACTACAGACCCACCAAATTCTTTTGTCGCTTCCCTTAGTTACTTCTCTTGGAGTTATGGTACCATTTTTTTTAGAATGCCATTCTTCAGCAATTTGTGGATGAGTAACAGCTAAGTTATTTTCGTCAGAAACAATTTTATTTGTGCAATAAGGACAACCACTTTTCTCCGTTCGGTGGCTGATGACTGCTTCCCA
Organism: Bacillus salipaludis; assembly: GCF_030938565.1. GTDB lineage: Bacteria > Bacillota > Bacilli > Bacillales > Cytobacillaceae > Neobacillus > Neobacillus salipaludis_A. The sequence goes on from NZ_JAVGVR010000001.1 coordinate 3,465,507, forward strand.
AACATGACTGGGACTGATATCACAACGCCACCAAACCTTTCTATTACTAAACCGTTTAACCTCAAAAGGGGTAATTGTGTTCAGTTCCCAATTCCAGTACATTGCGATATCGGGATGCGTGATTGCCAAATTATTATGGTGTGTTGCTTTATGCCCTGAACAAAAGGGGAAGCCACTCTTATCCTTTATACGGGAACTTATAAGGGCTTGCCAAGCATGAGATGAATCTTTTAGGCACTTCCACCAGGCTTTATAGTAGCTATTTCCTGATGAATATAGGTCAGGAGTATGTTCCCCATTGAGCTCAGGATGCCATTGATCGGCTATTTCCGGGTGTGTAATGGTTATATTGTTATCAGACCCAATATATCTGTTTGAACAGTATGGACAGCCACTTCCCGCAACTCTGCTGCTGACAGTGGCCTGCCAAGAATGGCCACTATCACACTGCCAACAAACTTTCTCATCGCTGCCTTTCGTGATATGAGAAGGTTTAAAAGTACCATTTTGTGTAGGGTGCCACTGAACTACTAATTCTGGATGACTTTTCTCTAACGAATTCGCTTTCTCCCAATGCACTATTAAATCCCTTATCTCCGTCCTGTCTCTATCAATATCAATGTCAACTTCTATATGAGGTATACCCTTAATATTTTCTTCTATCCACCTAAAAAGCAATTGTATGTTATTTCTTAATGAGGATTCACTCTTTTGGACTTGCCAGAAATGAACATTTTGATTAGGAGAAGTGTATTCAGGACATCCATCTTCACGAAAACGAATTAAGATTAAATTCTCCCTATTGTTCTTTAGGGATCGATCTTTTCGGATGTCTCTTTCAACATCACGATGAAAAAATGAACCATCATATTCGATTGCTAAATTAATGTCTTCTATTAAACAATCCAAATGAAATTGTGAAGGGCTGTTATAGATTACCCCTTTCTGAGCACGCTTAAAAACTTTATTTACATAAAAATAGATAACCCACTCAGGAAATGATGTTTTTTCCTTTTTTAAGCAATCAGGGCATGCTTTTGAAACAACCTTTTTCTGTACTGCTAAATAAGTTATGTGCCCCTTATGACATAACCAGTATCGTTTTTGTTTGCTCATTGGGGTCACATCATACGGTGTATCAGAGTTTAAGGTTGGATGCCATTCTCTTGCAATCACTGGATGTATCGCCTGTAAGTTATTTTCAGGTGAAGCATAGTATCCTGAACAATAAGGACATCCTCCTCCAACGTCTCTTGTTCGATTTGAAACAGTTGTTTGCCATTCATGTCCTTTTACACAACGCCACCATAATTTTTTATTGCTTTTTATTCTCACATCTTTAATGGAGATATTGTTTTTAGTGGGATGCCACTCTTTAGCAATCTGAGGATATACTTCTTTTAATGAAGGCTCACCATCCTTTCTTTTACTTTTACGTTCATCATTGCATTCTGGGCAACCATTCCCTTTGTTGCGATTTCTTACGATTGCTTCCCAACTATGATTTTTTATACACTTCCACCCTACTTTTCCTTCATAAGAGACATTTACATCTGCTTGGGTAAGAGGGAAGTTTTTTTCCATATCCCATTCTGAAGCTAAGGTTGGATTTTTAAACAAAAGAGACTGTTTAAAAAGTGGTTTCCTTAAAACACTTTGTATGTCTTTTCTATTTTCATCTACCATAATCACATAGTTCCTCTCTTTTCTTAATTTCCTTTATTACTGAATCAAAATCATATTTACTGTATATACTGTTAATGCAGAAGCTAATATAGTTATGACCAAGAAATATTATTATTAAACTTAATTATTAAAAAATTGGAAGGTGTATTTAGATATGTATTTAACGGATACACATAAAGAACTTTTAGAAGAATGGGATTACGAAAAAAATAAACACATTAACCCTGCAGCCACTACAAATGGCTCCAGGAAACGCGTGTGGTGGAAATGTAAAAATTGTAGAGGAGAATGGGAGGCGTATATTTTTAATAGAGTGAATGGAAGCGGGTGTCCCTCTTGTAGAAAAAAGGGGGTTTTGTTGGAAAAAAGCATAGCCTTCCTTTTTAATGATTTAATAAAAGAATGGGATATGAAGAGGAACCGAGAATCCCCAGAGGATTTTAGCATTGGTTCTCAAAAAAAAGTTTGGTGGATATGTACGAAAGGTCACCATTATCAGGCTAGGGTTGTTAACCGTACAAAAAATGGTTCGGGATGCCCTTATTGTGCCGGAAAAAAGGTAGAAAAAAATGCATCATTAGCCGCTATAAAACCTAAACTTTTAGAGGAATGGAATTTTGAAAAAAATAGAGATGTCAACCCTTCAGACTTTTTACCTTATTCTCATAAGAAGGTTTGGTGGGTGTGTAAAAAGTGCAACTGGAATTGGGAAGCGGAAATAGCAAGTAGAAGTAATGGAAGTGGTTGTCCAAAATGTAAAAATCGTAAGTCACCACAATCATTAAATAAGTCTTAATGTAAATTCAACGTATTGCTCTAAAAGAGAATTTTTTGATTGAAATAAAAACTGCCCCATAAACAGTTGCGGTGACTCCTACAATTAAGTAAATTAGGATTTTTTTATAATAAAGAAGTTGAAAGCATGACAACCAAGGGGAAGAGAATTTTTCTGCTGATGATTACTCTTCTCCTTTTTTAGTATGCTTTAAAAGTCCTTGAAGGGATTTGTTGTTCATATAGCGAAAAAAGTACTATAAAAATTTCTTGATAAAGGAGAGCTTCCATAGATGAATCTAAATGATTTAGCTAGGATATTGAATGAAATGTACTCTAATGCTTCTGAGGGCGATCGAGTAGCAAAAGTTCATTTATTTGGGGTAAAATATGCAGAGTGTATATTGAGAAATAACTATAAAGCTACTGAGATTGTTCGTTTATCAGGTATAAAACCGTCATATGCAACTGAAATAAGTAATGGGATTAAGTTGTCTAAGTATGAAGTGCCAAGGGAGCATGAATGATGAAGGTGTCTACAAATTCGTGAAAGCTCTATCGAAAGTAATGTTAATAAGCTCATTGATAATCAGAGAATAGCTATGCAAAATAACAAGGCAGAAGGGAGAATAGACAACGGCTACCACAATCGAAGTGAACAAACAGAGTGTCAAACAATTACTAGAAACGGGTAAAGTTAATAAATTCATTATCCCTGAGTATCAACGTCCATATGCGTGGTCTGACGAACAAATTCAAACGCTCTTTGATGATTTAGTAGAGTACACGGAAAATGATAATGAAAGCACTTATTTTCTGGGAACAATTGTTTCTTACGAAAATGAGAATGATGAACAGGAAATTATAGATGGTCAACAGCGCATCACTTCTTTGTTTTTATTGCTTCGAGCACTTTACTCAAAACTTAATTCAATGACAGAAACAAAAGAAGTGAAAAATTTTAAGGGACAAATTGAATCGGCATTGTGGGAACAGGATGAATTAACTGCTGAGGTTGATTACGAAAAAACGCTTATTGAATCCAGGGTGATGGGGGATGAAGGAAACAAAACTTTCGCCAAAATTCTTATCAGTGGCACTATTGAAGAAGGTGCGAAAGATAACTATTCGTTAAACTACAAATTATTTACAGAGCTAATAGAGAAATATGCTTCGAATGAGCCAGAGTTGTTTTTCTGGTTCATCCGAAATGTTTTGAACAAGGCGATTTTATTACCAATTACCGCGGATTCACAAGATACGGCGTTAACAATCTTCTCAACTCTGAACGATAGAGGACTAGCTTTATCCGATGCAGATATTTTTAAAGCAAAGATTTATAATCACTTGAATGCTGAAGAGAAAGCAGTTTTTATTGAACAGTGGCAACAACTTGATGATGAAGCTACAAATGCGAATGAAAGTATTCAAAAATTGTTTTATTATTATATGTTTTATTTGAGAGCTTTAGAAAACGATAGAAATACAACGACACCTGGGTTAAGGAAATACTACTCCAGGAATAATTTTGAGCAATTATATAAGAAGAACGTGATGAACAACCTAAATACGGTGCTTAACCTATGGCTTGTAGTTAATAATCGTGTAGAAATCGAAGATGAAGACTGGACGAAAAATATTGAAATTAAAAAAGTACTTGATGGGTTATCTTCGTATCCAAATGAATTTTGGAAGTATCCAGTAGTCATTTACTATCTTAAATATCATGGTTCGCAAGATTTTGAAGAACTATTCTTGAAATTTCTCAAGAAACTACTCGCAGTTTTAGCGGCGCGGTATATAGTTACTCCAACTATTAATGCTGTAAAGCGAGGAATCTTGAATATAAACTCTGAAATTATTAGATCACCTATGCCAACATTTGATTTTGCTACCGTAGATGAACAAGAATTAAAAGGGAAGATTAAGACGGCTCACCGTAATACTGTTCGTATGATATTGAAGATTCTTGCTTATCAAAGCCAAGAGGAACTTCTTCCTGAGAAGTGGGAAATAGAGCATATTCTTCCTCAGAAATGGCAAACAAGTTATTTTCCAAGCAATTCTGATGGAGAAGTAAAAGAGTTAGTGGAACATATAGGGAATAAGATTCCGTTTGAGAAAAAGCTGAACATTATTGCAAGTAATGGTTACTTTAAAAAGAAACAAGAAAGTTACAAAAAATCAAAAATACAGATATTACTTGACCTTTCTAACCAGCATAATGATTGGGGGTTAAATGAAATTCGAGAAAGAGATATTCGGATTTCTGACGAGTTGTTAATCTTACTAAATGATTGGGGGTTAAATCAATCTGACTTTCCAGTTCAAGAAGTACAATCTCCAATTCCAACCGCTGAAGAATTAAAGATGATTGAAGAGTTAAAGAGAAAAGGTTTAATTTAAGAGAATAAGTTGATTTAATCTAATTGTAATGCAAACATTTAAAAAAATTATAATGGCAATGGATACGAGTGTAATAGGAGATAAAACAGTACTACGGGTGAATTTCCAAGGATTTACAGAGTTAGCAGCAGAATGCTATGGGTAATTATAAATAGGGCTAGAGTTGCTAAAGAAGTATTATTAAGAGGACAGTGTGCCTGACCCCCGGTAAGCTAAAGCGTTAATGTACTGGGGGTCAGGCACCGAATTTCTTATCATCCTCGAATTGAATTAGTAAATTCATCTCAGAAATTGTTCTTTATATTTTTCTCTAATGTCATTGTATTCCTCTGCACTTAGTACATTAAGATGCTCTGGAGTTATTATATGAGGACGAGATAATTCAAAATTACATTGTTGGGACCATTCTATAATAGAATCCATGCCGTACTCATCCAACAAACGTTGGAGTTCTTTTATATTTGTATCGAAACCTGTAATGAGAACCTCTGATTGTAGCAAAGTACAATCAATTCCTGAAGCTATAATTACCACTGGTTGATACGAACAATTAATTATATGACTAAGAAAATCATTGTCCAGCACAACAGGAACTGAATATTTCTTTAAAAAATGATATAGTCTTACTGTTTTTGAAATAAGTTCAGAGCCATATTCATTCCTTGAATATTTAATTGCAGTAATTTTGCTTGGTGATAAAAAGACACCACCATATCGGAAATGTGCTACTGATTGCTTACCAGTTGGAGTAAAATATTTTAATTGTCCTTGTTCCCTCTTTGGTAAATACTCAATATACTCATTACCTATATTAACCAGTTTCTCAAGGGTTTCCATTATACCATACTTTTCAATTGGGCTTGCCGCCCCTAATCCATTTGTTAAAATGTCATCCAAAAATAAGGTTGAAGTACCATGGTATAACGGAATCATTAGCCGTCCATCTTTAATTATTTGCATGAAAGTTGTTCCACCTTGGCTAACAGTATTATCTACATTCGGCTTTGCTTTAGTAACAAGAGCTGTTTCACTGTCAGAAGGTCCTTTAATGCTTTGTGCATTTGGTGGTAAAGAAACATTTGTTGTTACATTTACTGCGTTTGAATCCCTTAATTTTTTAATTAATTTAATATCGTTTAATAAGTCATTAATTATATCGTTGGTGTCATCTAATTTCTTCGGGGTAGGTGATAAAGCTCCCGATTCCGCTCTCTCTCGAATAAGTTCACCGAATTCACTTCGACTATGTGAATTATAGATTTCATAAGTATCTTTAATCATTCGATAAAGCTCGATATCGCTCAGAAGTACATCCCAATATAAAATATAATATTCAGCTATGCTTACAATATCTCCAGTTACTTTTAAGTTCCCGACTTGGATATGACTATGTTTTAATCCTTTTGGACCTGGATTACCCACGGGCTGCAGAACTGTGTATTTTATATAAATGCCATCATTGAGCATTTTGTCGCTAAAATAATATAAGTCTTCTGTGTTTTCATTAAAGACCGTTTTTAATCCTTCGATAGTTAACTTTTCCATTTCTTTATTCTCCCCTTGCTTATTAATTTAAAGTAATAAATTGATAAAATTGAATTTCTCTGTTTCACAAATCAAACGTTTTATTGAGGAATAGGAATTTCAATTTATTACTATAATGCCCGCCTCAAACTACCCTATGACATATCTGATTGCAGACTTTTTAGTTCGTTCCATTTTATCAACCAAAATAAAAAGGACCAGTCAGGCCCTATTTAACATATGTTCTCTAAGTTGTTCTATTGATGAATAGTCATCATTTCCTTTTCGATGAAGCATAGTATGACAGTTTGGATAAACAGGAATAAGGTCTCGAATGGGATCTACTTCATAGTTGAAAAGATGTTTAAAATGGCTAATGATTTAGCAGAATATATATCAGCTAAAAAACAAGGTGTCATTGAAAAAACAATAAAAATTGATAATGAGGTATACTTACAAGTTACTTCTTTCTAAGATAATTTAATCACACTTTCTAGCCAAAAAGTTTGTGAGATTATATGGCACGAAAACAAAAAGACCCTAATTTCACCAGAGCACTTTATTATTACATATATGCCAGATAATTATTCTACTATAAATGATTATTAAAGGAAATAGCCCCAAAAGCAACAACCCCAAAAATAATTATTTCTATCGAATTTATTTTCCATGCTGCGCTTTCCATTTTGCATATTTTTCTCGCATACATGTTCCGCACGGTCGAAAGCCGGCTGCAATTGCCGTTTCCTCATCGGCAAAGAAGACCCGACTTTCCACATATCCACCTTTGGCTATCGCTCTTAATGCAGCCGGGCAATCCAGCCGCCCATAAATTTTGCCTTTCCCGTTCCCTCCGAGCTTTCCAGGTGTTGCACTTTGGTATGGCTTGCGGTTCGCATCAAGTAAGGTATACATTTTTTCACTCATTATATTCTCTCTCCTGTCCCTTACATTATTTGCAAATTTTATTCTTGGCACATTTTTGTGGATTTCATTATGGTTAAAATATTCTGCACAGAATTTATTTTGTAAATTCGAATATATCCAAAGTTTGTCCGTATTAATTTCTCCTGATTGGGGCTATGATGAAGTTAGAATATGAGTCTACAAATAGCTTGGGTGCCTGACCTCCGATGAGTTGGGGAAACCTTATCATAAGTAAATGACGTTAAATCGAATATGTATACAAAATTTAATAGTAGAAGAAATTGAGGAAAGATTGGTTTCAAAATTAGTTCACTAAATTTTGTTTAAATAATAGATCGGCTTTAGTACATAAAGGGTGCATTAAAAGACATGACCATTGGATAAGAGGAGGTATACTATGGGATTTGAGAAGAATACAGGCTTTTTTTAAATGCCAACTTACAGGCAAGAACCGGTGAATGGTTGTAGCACTTAAACCGCATCTGGGATCAAGAGGGTCCGCTCTTATTGGTTGAGGGATCAGGTTAAGCACCCAGATAAATAGTCGGAAAAAATTCGCTTAATTTGTAAATAAGATAAAAAATAGCTTAAATAGACGGAGAGATTCCGCCTATTGACTCGAAAAACATGAAAATGGGGGAATTTGCTATTCATGATCGGAAAACCTCTCCTTATTTACCCCAAAACGAGATCCATTCTGTATCTAACTGAAAAATCTCCGCTTATTTTACTTTCGCTGGTTACTAGATTGAGGATAAGACTTCTTATTTAAAAGGAAGTGAGATGAATGGGTTTCATTATTTTTGTTATTTCAAAAGAATACAAGAGAACCTCATTTAGACATGACACGGTGAACTGTACCATAAGTATATAAGGTTTTTTCATATTAAATCCAATATAAATCGAAGTTTTAAAATAGAGCGCTTATTCACTTGTTACATCGTAAAGCACTCTCTTTTTTTAATAGCTGAAGTTTCAATTGTAAGCGTAAATCACAGTGTCCTAACCCTAAAGTGGGATAGGCGTTTTTTTAAATTCAAATGGTTATTTTCGTGTTTTAATCTTATTAATCCACATCAATAATTTACCGCGATTTTTTTCGTACCAATCATTGGTTAAGAGGTACTTTTGGCCATTAATATAATAAACATGACTATAATATCTTCCATTTCCTTTAACCAGCCTTTGTTCTACAAGAGATTGCTTGTCATTATATCTTTTAAGCATTGGAAATCTAAGATCCAATATTTCTTTAGAATAGTTATTATCGCACAAATTATGAACAATTTCTTCTGTTAGTAATCCATTATCCATTAATTTTTCAAATTCTATCCGTATAAATTTTCCGATTTTTGTAGTTGTGTTATTATCGCTACGAATTGAAGATGTTTGAGACATTTGAACGTTTTTCGAAAATAATTCAGATGAATCATTAGCAGCCTTTGTTAGCTTAATTACTGGTTCAAAAACAATTTCTTTATAATTACCATTTACAATTAGTTCGAAAGTAAAATCATATCCCATAGATTCAAAAATATTATTTAATCCGCTTATTACATTAAGTAGAGATTCATATAAATTTTTATTTATTTTGGGTTCTGCAAATATGATATTGGCATTGGAAATATTGAAATATCCAATGGTTAATAATGCTGTTCTGATCATCTTTTTGATAATTTCTTCTAAGGGACCCAAAAAATTTCCCGAATCGAATGAACTCTTATCATGGGTTATTGAAACTCCATAAATGTTGGTGGCACTTGAATTTATTTTTAAACCAAGGACTTCTATATTCCCCTGCTGTAAAAATAGAAGAGGGGTAATTGGAGATTCATAAAGATTCAATTGAAAATTTTTTAAGAAAAACTTACTCATTATAGCCATTAACTTTTTTATATCGTCTTCATTTCGTAATTCCCAGGAACTAATTGCTGCATTCCAATTTGTTTGTGTGACTTGACATTTTTCAATATGTTTTAACCACAAAACCATTAATGATTCAGTATTAGTCATCTCAAATCCTCATCCCCAATTAACTTATTTATTAAATTTAACATATTTTATATTTTTTCATACTATGAGTTACTAAAGAACTAGAAACTGCATAGATTTAATATATTATTAAGCAATATTTTGGTAAAATAAGATTATTAAGAAAACTTGAAGGTAGTGGGTATTTTGCTACAACAGTTTGTATTGGAATATATACGTACATTGAGAGTAATACATACGTTAAGCACTGGTTCAGTAAACAGAATAATATTAGTTGACAAAGATGGGTTATATGTTGAAACAGAAGCTTCCAAAGCTAAATTTTTGGCAGGAGAGAAAAAATATCCTTATGATTTAATTCCTGAATCTTATCTTTTAGAAGTTTGGCAACTTTTAAGTGAATTGAGAACGATTCATGCTGGTGATCTAAAAACATCTAAGGGTTGTTCTTCATTCTTACTGGCGTTGTTTTCAAAGTTGCCCTTTGTTAAGGTGACGAGCAAGGATGGGAGATCAGCCATTGGATTGAATGAGTACTATGTTAGTGAATTACCTGAATCGAATATACCAAACGTACTCGATTTCCTCGAAGAAGTGGCGCAAGGAAAGTTCCATCCGCAAATGTTAACACGACAAATCGAGGATAAAAATTTACAACGGTTGAAATCTAGTCAAAGACAAGGTTTACGTCTCCTTGGTTTAATAGATAACAGTTTTAAAGTAAACAGAGTGTTCATCGATCAATACCGGCAATCCGACGAAAAAAAGAACCTATTGAGAAACCAAATGATGAAGCTTCCCTATTTCTCAATGGTTCAAACGCTTCTTTCAGCTCCTATTCCCTTAAACATGATTGACAAAACAAAGGCCATTAGGGATTTAGGACAGCTTGTAGTTCGCAATCCAATCGGCGGAAACCTAATGAAGGAGTCCGTTGGAGAGAAGCTATCAAGAAATACTCTTTCATGGCTCCAATATGTGAATACTTACTATGAAGAGGATAAGTCAAAGTCGATTTCAATGGAAAAAGGAGTGATGGAAATGAAAATGTTGAATAAGGATAGACCTGGAATATGTTATAGCAATATCAGTTTAATAAAAAAAGCTCTATTACAGAATTCAGAAAATATTCTGCCCTATCCTGAGATCTTGCTTTATGTGAAAAAGAATTGGATGGACCTGAATTCTACTTTTGATGATATTAAAGAAATAGTAGAATTGGCACTTTATGCACCAAAGTCATATTTCTATGAGGTTGAAGACGGCTTATGGGGGATTAAAGATAAAATTGATGACAGGCTTAACCACATATATCAATATATGAATCCTCGAAAGATATCACTAAAAATTTCAGACATGAAATATAGACTAAAAGTTTATGAGTCTGACGACATTTTGCGTCAAATGTTGTTAAGTGATATTCGATTTTCTCAAATTGAAAACACTCCTTACTGGGTGTTATCTGAATGGGTCATTATTAATAATTTAGTATATGAATGCATTTTTAATAGTGAGCTTTTAGTAATTGATAAAGAGACAGTATTGGATAGAGTTATAAAACTAAATAAACTGGATAAGGATAAGGTCATTTTCCTGCCGCAGTTTGATGATCGTTTTGCTGTAAATGGAAATAGAATAGAAATTAAACGAGTGATGGAAACAAATACGAATCCGAACAAGCAAAAACTGGAGATACCAGTTGAAATCAGTGAAGAAGTCGGCAGATTAAGCTATAGGATTATAAACTTTATTAAAGAAAGTAAGAAGGAGGTCACCACTAGCCAGATTATCAACCAGGTATTTTACGTTACACAAAACGAACCATCTTTCCCTATTTATATGGAATCGATAAAAGAGCTATTAGAGGTTGTCCCAGAAATTAAACAGGCTGGTGAGCATACATGGTTGTTTAAAGAAGAAGTTTCAAATTTTCATATAGAAAACAATGAAAATGTATACTATGCGGTAAGAAACTCATTGCCAACCATCGAAAATGTGAAAGAGTTAAGGACAGTCAGAAACCCACAAACTGATCAATTAAAAAAGGAATCGGGTAATCATAATGAAACTTCGACTGATGCCAGGACGTATGCATATCATACTGTATCCTATTTCGACCGGGTTAAGGGGTATTTTATTATTCCAAAAGCACTAAGGGAAGTATCCGTGTTATTCAGGCAAAGTAATTACGGGAAGGTAATGGTTCAGCATGATGACTTCCGTTACGAGTGGTTTTGGGATATGAAAGAAAATAAATATTTCTTCTTTGGCGATGGTGTCATGGACTTTTTTGCTGATTATTTAATTGAACCAGGACATAAACTGCGATTTGAAGTCGATAAGCAAATTATGTTTTTAATCCGTGTTCATAATGTTGGATTTGATGAACGGTATGCTTCTGAGCAGCAAAGATATTTAGACATCGGACGGCTTGTGGAAGAAAGCAAAACCGTAAATAAGTCTATTTTTAGTCTTATGTGTGAGACACTGGCCATTCATCCTTCTGGAATTCACTGGTCTGTGTTGCAAGATAAAATCTCTGAAAAGCGCTCTACAACCAAAAATACGATAACGAACCTGCTCAGCAGAAATGAATGTTTCGAACAGGTCGAAGGTAAAAAGGGTTACTGGAGATTAAATATTAGTAAGTTAACAAGATATTATGTAGATGAAGAAAATCAGGAAATGATAGAACCAGTTGAATCTGGTATAGAGCTTCGGGCAAATGAAAAAGGCAGTAATGAAAGCTTGAAAGTCGAGCCAAAGGAAGAACAGTTTGAATGTAATGATCAAGATAAGGCAGTTGAACAGGTAACTAGGAATGAATTAACTGAACTGCAGCCACCAGACACGGAAACATTAATACAACAAATTGAGAGCATCCTTCTAGAAATAACTCAAAAAGAAGTAGAATTTAAGGAGAGCATTTCTAAATCGGTTCTGGAGGAATTTGATAAAGGGGATATCGCAGCTGTCGATGAGTTATACAATAGGCTTGAATCAAGCATCATCTTCTTTAATAGAGTAGGAGAAGTAGTGAATCAACAGGAGAGGAAGAGTTAAGATTGAACCAAGAATTATCCTCCAATTTAGATAAATATTGGAATGAAGCAGTTAACAGTTACAAAGGGAAGTTAAGAAATTATCTAGAAATATTGAACAATAAACAAAGTGATTGTGAAGATGAACTCCATCAGTTAGTAACGAACACATCGATAAAATTTTCTGAACGTAAACATCGTACGCTGGAACTAATGGAGCAGCAGGAAAAGGTTAATCAGTTAATCGATGAGTTAGAAACAATTTTACTAGACAAAGGTGATACAGTATGACTGTACTAACGAGAAGGAACTTCCAAACTTCGGAAATAAGGAAAATGGTAAATCCAAATCCAATTATTATTCAACGAATAGAGGAATTGGAAATTCTATTATCTGATTTAAATCTTTATGATGATGTAAAAGAACTATTTGGCACACCGTATAGTCAGCTGGTTTACAAAAAAGATGAAGAAGAAATTATTGTAATAGGTCTCAATAAATCTGACTGCTATATCAAGCTTTCAGGTTACAAATGGGACCTGACGCCTTTTCTGCTGCTTCCCATCCGAAAGGAGTTTTCAATTGAAAAGACACTTTCTTGGAAACTATTGGATATAGAGAAAGTTGAGATTTCTAAATTAGAAAATGCTGTTAAAGAGTCCATAGATAATACTAAGGATCTTGAACAATTAATGAAATTTATATTGGTTGTCATCAGTGCTTATGTAAATAAAGCTTCTTTTTTAAATAGACATGCCAATAAGCTGAAATCTCAAGTCTTGGAGCATTTTTGGAAAGGTGAAATAAACGTCATCTCGGAACTCTATGAAAAAAACACACAATCTAAGGTTGAGCATTTTAATAAGTTTATAAAAAAGTGGCAAGAACAGTTGAGTCATAAATGCGCAATGGATGCACGTCATTTTTCAAATGATATGGATATAGACCGTTTACAACTAATGAATCTTATTAAAACCATTCAAGTTTATTTAAATCAGTCTATCAATAAATACATACATTCAATAAAAAACCTATGGTTTGATGCGGATCTGATTCAGGATGAAGTGAAGTTCTTTGATAATGTAAAGGAAATAAGGTCAATGATTCTTTTGGCTCAGGAATACCATAGAGATATGGAAGGTCTTTTAAGTAAAGAAGAGTCTGAGAGCACGCAGGAAGCAGAAGGAAGCCCGTCAGCTGAAAGTCAAATTGAAACAGAGCTAAATGGCCTTTCACGTTTTTTGTATGAAACATCAGGCAATTCAACTCCGTTTTTAAATAAAGAGGATATATTTACGGGTAATCATAATTTTGTGATAAATGAAAATATCCTTGATAAGCTGGCAGACTCCGTATCAAATGGGAACAAAAATAAGAAAGAATATAGTAATCTAATAAGAATTATTTTTAATAAAAGTCTTACAAAAGGCTTTACGGTACGCGAAATTGTCCGAACATTTTTTATCAGTAAATATGACAATGAAAGCGAACGAAAAGACTTTGAGCAAAGATATGATGTAAAAAGACTTTTCGTAAAATCAACGCTCGAAAATGTTTTCGATACCTTAATGGACAAGCTGAAGGAATTAAATATTATTAAATCAGAACTTTCTGTTATCCAGTTAAAGCAGCAAGAAAAAATTAGTTTTAACCTTAACTTTCAAATCTATGATAAATATTAATCCTTTTTGGTTTTACAATACATCTGAAAGGAGCAGGCCGTGGAACCAAGAACAAAGTCAGTTTATCATTTTCTAATACCAAATGAAGAAAAATCCATTATTCATCTTAAGGAGAGAAACTCAGCTTTAACTATAATAAAAAAATAAATGAGGCTAAATTAACCCCTTTCATCAATATTAGGGGTTTTTTCTATTCGTAATCCCGGTTAATTACCCATAAATAGCATATTTAAATGATACATTAGACCTATACCGTTTTTGGTAATCCATTAATTTGTAATTAATGTTAAAATGATAATAACGCTATGAATTTCAATACCCTAGTTCCTTAATACTTACTTTTCAATGAAAAATAATATAAATGGAATATTGTGTAAGGTGATGATAAAAAATGAATGAAGCAATTAAACAAGAGCAAAAGCATTTGGATCATACCCTTGGAGTATTAGATCAATTAATAAATAAAACAAATGAATCGATTAAAAAGCAGGTTACTTCTCAAATAGAGGCACAGATTAAAGAAAACTTTATAAAAAAGAACAAGCATCTTAAGGATGCCAAAAGCAATCCTTATTTCGGAAGGTTGGATTTCGAAGATGAATTTGATCGTGAAGTAATTTATATAGGGAAAAAAGGCATAGATGACGATGGCGATATTGTCGTGGTAGATTGGCGTACAGATTTAGGAAAGTTGTATAACGCGTACCAGGGGGTCCAATCAGAATTCAACATCGGCAAAAGCAAGAAGCCCATTCTCATTCATGGTAAACGTGGGATTATTATTAAAGATGGAAAGATTGTTAATGTCAATGATATTGGCAAAAGTGAAATCGTCGAAGATGACCAAGGTAATCAAGTAAAGTATATGGACGATTATTTAAAGGAGATTCTGACGAATACTGGAGATGCTCACCAGCTAAGAGACATTATAGCGAGTATTCAGGCGGAGCAGGATGAAATTATTCGTTTGCCTTTAAAGGATACTATTATTGTCCAAGGTGCGGCGGGTAGCGGTAAATCGACGATAGCGCTTCATCGGATTTCCTATCTATTATACCAATATCACGAACAAATACGGCCGAAAGATATATTAATTCTTGCGCCCAATGAAATATTTTTATCTTATATTCGAGATGTTGTTCCGGAGATCGAGATTGAAGGTATCGAGCAGAGGACTTTCTATGATTGGGCATCCACATATTTTACAGATGTTAATGAAATTTCCGATTTGCATGAGCAATATGTAATTGTCCAAAGTTCACCAGAAAAAGAGAATCTTATTAAAGTATCAAAATACAAAGGTTCACTCAGATTTAAAAAATTGTTGGATGATTTTGTCGAGTATATTGGGATTACGATGATTCCTCATGGCGATATTTTTATTGACGCAGACGTCAGCCTGTCAAAAGAAGCCATCCATGATTACTATAAATCAAGGGAATCCCTGCCGTTAAATGTTCGCATGAAAGAAGTAAAGGAATTTATAGAGAATTGGAGCAAGTCGGAGAAAAGAAGAATTAAGAAAAAAATCGATGACGAATTTGAGGATGCTTATAACAGATGGGTAGTCACCCTTCCTGAAGGGGAAATTCGAAAATACGTTTATGAAGCTTTGGAAAATGCCAGATCGCTACGATTGAAATTATTTGCGGAAAAATTGGATCATGAAATATCATTATATGTAAAAAAAATGGACCATATCCCGGCGTTATTAATGTATAAGTCTGTTTTTCAGAAAAAGGTCTTTGATAAATTCCATCCGGACATGGAGGAAGCAACATTAAGCCTTATGTTGAAAAGCGGTCGGCAAGTGAAGCAAGAGCAATTTACCTATGAAGATATTACACCGCTCATTTATTTGGATGCCAAAATTAATGGAAAAAAATTATCCTATGAACACATCTTTATTGATGAAGCCCAGGACTACAGCCCATTCCAGCTTGCTTTTCTGAAAGACTATGCCAAGTCAATGACTATTTTGGGGGATATCGGACAAGGAATTTTCTCTTTTTATGGACTGGAACGATGGGAAGAAATAGAATCTTATGTCTTTAAAGAATTAGAATATAAACGACTTCACCTGCAAACGAGTTACCGATCAACAAGACAAATTATGGATATGGCTAACCGGGTATTGCTTAATAGCAACTATGACTTCCCACTTGTAATTCCGGTAAACCGACCTGGCGCCATTCCTTCCATTACAAAGGTTGCCACTTTCGGCGAGTTGTATGATGAAATGAAACGATCTATAAATATGTTTGAGGACAAGGGACATAAAACCATTGCGATTTTGACTGAGACCAAGCAGGATGGGATTGATACGTTTGAGGAGCTAAAACGTCGTAATATAACCAGTCTCCAGTTGATTTCGGAAGGCAAGCAGGAACTAAATGAAAAAATAATCATATTGCCTTCCTATTTGGTTAAAGGGCTGGAATTTGACGCTGTTATGATCCATGATGTAAGTGATAACACATTCAAGGACGAAACCCAGCATGCCAAATTATTATATATGTCGATTACACGAGCCCATCATGATTTGCATATGTTTTACAGGGGGACTCTTTCAATATTGCTGGAAGATCGTGATACAAATGCACCTCCGCGTCCTCGTAAATCGTTCGAGGATTGGTTAATTACGGACATTTCGAATCCAAATATCGAGCCTCAAGTGGAAAAAATGAAGGTTGTTCCAAAAGAAGAAACTCTTCGCCTGTTTGATGATGAGGAAGAAGAGCAGGTGATGGAAGCCTTCGAGGACGACAGGGAACGTTATTATGATTTCTACGCATGGTTGAAAGTATGGCATCGATGGGCAGAATTAAAGAAAAAAATGACGGAGTAGAAATTCAAGGGTTGTGATATAGAATGAAAGTATATTCCGGCGGTTTTACAGCCGAACACTTATACCGAAATGAAATGAAAATTGTTGCTGGTCTTCAGTTGCAGGGTCTTTCCAAACAGGAAACTAAAAAGAAAATTTTTGAAGAAAATCTTTTTCATAGTCGTAGTGAAGCTGCAATGAAAGACCTTTTCCCAAGAGTGTACAAAAGAGCCGAAAAACTTGATGATGCACTACGAGCATTGTTGCTGAATGGTTCGCGTTCGGACCATAATGCCATTTTGTTATATGCATTTTTAAAAAACTTTAAATTTCCGCGAGATTTTGTTTTGGAAGTTGTCCATTACAATTTGAAGCGCTACAGAAATACAGTTACGGAAGGAAACATCCTTTCATATTTTGAAGAAAAAGCCCAGCAATATGAAGAAGTTAGAAATTGGACAGTTCAAACAAAATACAAGCTCAAGCAAGTAACATTAAAAATATTGCAAGACGCATCCCTGATCGTTAAAACCGAAAAAGAGTATGAGATCAAACCGATTCCACTAAGCAGGGAACTTAGGGAATATATAGAGCAAAGTATCAAGCATAGTGAATTAATCATTATGACATTAAACGACTGATAGGTGAGGCATGTGAAACAGATTCAACAAAAATTAAATCGGTTTTTTGAAGAAATTCAAAAAGAAGATTTTTTGAAGATGCGAGGTCTTGGCAATGAAGTTCCGTATTTTGTTTTCGATTATCCGCCGGAAAATGAATTGATTGTAAGAAATTCAATCAAGTACTACCAGGGCAAACTTCCTGTAAAGATAAAAGTGTTAAACTTGTTTGAATTGATTATCAATCTATTCGATGATATTGGCAGACTCGAAGGGTTGAAACAATTTGAGGAAGAGCAGGGAACAGAGGAATTATTTGAGGCGATCCGTCCTTCCATAGAGGAAGAATTACTGGTAGAACAAATAGCAGAAGAGGCAGAAAATGCACAGGTTATTTTTATTACCGGGGTGGGAAGTGTATTTACTTTAATCAGAACGAATGAACTGTTAAACCAGCTTCACGCCCAAGTGACCAATACACCCATTATTATCTTTTATCCTGGCGAATATTCGGGACAGGGTTTAAGTTTATTCAACCGATTTGAATCGCACGGGTATTACCGGGCATTTTCCATATAGAAAAAGAGGGGGAACGAGATGTTACAGGATTCTTTTGCCATTAAGGAATTATTTAAGAAAAAAATTGACCGTGAAATCCAGGGGGTTGTTCAGGCTGGACAGCGTGATGAAAAAGTCATTCACGATGAACTTGAAGAGTATGTAATGACGAAAGAAATAAGCGAAAATATGGCTTATTTCTTTAAAAATTATGCCTACAGCTTTGATCAACCCACTACAAAAATGGGTGTGTGGATTTCAGGTTTCTTTGGTTCAGGTAAATCACACTTTCTCAAAATTTTGTCCTATTTGTTAAACAATGAAACTGTTTATGGAAAAAGGGCGGTCGACTTTTTTAACGAAAAGTCAAATGACAGGGAAATGATGGACATTCTCCATCAATCGGCCAGCTACAATAGCCATGCAATTTTATTCAATGTCGATTCCAAATCGGCGGGCGGAAAAAAAGAAAAGGCCACGATCGTTGAAGTGTTCTTGAAGGTATTTAACGAATACCTTGGATATTCTTCAACTCCATGGATTGCCAATTTGGAAAGGCAATTGGCCGAAGAGGGGATTTATAAACAGTTTGTCGAACGATTCGAAGAAATCGATGGTATGAAATGGACAGACAGCCGGGCACGTGTACTGTTCAAGAAAAAATCTTTTGTGGAGGCGCTATCGCGGCTGGGCTATACAAAAGATACCGCTGAAACCGTGTTGGCTGCTTCCAACAAAAATTTTCAAATCAGTTCGGATGAATTTGCTCAGC
This sequence comes from Bacillus salipaludis, assembly GCF_030938565.1. Lineage (GTDB taxonomy): Bacteria > Bacillota > Bacilli > Bacillales > Cytobacillaceae > Neobacillus > Neobacillus salipaludis_A. The sequence goes on from NZ_JAVGVR010000001.1 coordinate 3,484,316, forward strand.
TTGTTGCCAAACATGCAGATAGTCAAGGTGAAAATTATCGTCTTGCATTTTTGGTAGATGAAATTGGCCAGTATATTGGTGATGACGATGATTTGATGTTAAACCTTCAAACGGTTACCGAGGATATTGGAAACTACTGCCAAGGTAAAGTTTGGGTAATTGTTACTTCCCAAGAGCAAATAGATGCGGTCACCAAGCTGAAAGGGACGGAAAATTTTTCAAAAATTCAGGGCCGGTTTGCGACGAAAATTCATCTGACCAGTTCGAATACCGATGAAGTAATCAAACGGCGTTTATTGGAGAAAACTCCGGCAACAACCGACCGTTTGAAAATTGATTTCGATCAAGTAGGACAAAGTTTAAATAATACCCTGACATTTGAAAAAGACAAATCGGTTCTGACCAGTGGTTATAAGAATGCCGAAGACTATGCGGCGATATATCCATTCGTTCCTTATCAGGTAGAGCTATTACAGCGAGTTTTTAATAAGGTACGCCGCCAAGGAGAAGCGGGTGCCCATCTTTCCCAAGGGGAACGATCGCTCTTGAATGCCTTTCAGGAAGTTGCCATTCAACTGATGAATGAGGATACCAATCAATTGGCTCGTTTTTCCCAATTCTATGAAACAGTCAAGCGTTTTTTAAGTACAGCAGTATCTTCCACCATTATTGAAGCAAAGAAGCGCGAGGGAATTACGGATTTCGATGTTGAAGTGTTAAAAGTGTTATTTATGATAAAGGGGATTGATGAAATCAAAGCGACTGTCGAAAATATCACAACATTGCTTGTCGACAGTGTTGATTGCATCAAAAACGACCTAGAAAAGCAGGTTACCAAATCGCTAATACACCTGCGGCAAAGATTGCTTATAGCGGAGAATGCCGACCGTACTTTCGTCTTTTTGAGCGATGATGAACAAGAAATTAACCGGGAAATTCAAAACGAGCATGTGAACGAGGCTAATGTCACAGATGCGCTCGGCAGAGTCTTCTTTGAAGAAGTAGTCTCAATGCGCACTTATCGCTACCAAAAAACACATGATTTTGAATTCAACAAGGCGTTTGATACGTATAACCGAGGTGGGAAAACAAACGCATTGACCCTTCAGGTGTATACAGGTGATGTTTCCGAGGAACAATCACGCGCGGATGCCAACTCGGGAACGATGATCATGTATATTCCGGAAGATTTTGCGATTAAGTTTTTCGAACCGATGCAATATGCTCAAAAAATCCAAACCTATGCCAACAAGAAGATTTCTACAAGCCTGACGGATAAACAAAAGAAAGTTCTTGAAGAAAAGCGTCAGCAAATTAGCGAGTTTGAAAAGAAGGCTAGAGAAGCACTAGATGAGGCAGCGGCCAATGCAAAATATTTCATACAGGGCCAGGATTATGAATTCAAGGGGTCGTTAGACAATCAACTGCAAAGCGCCTTTGAGGTTTTGGTTCGTAATACCTACAGCTATTTAGGCTATATCGATGAACCGGTTCCGGTAAGAAATGCAAATGAAATCATTTACGATTGGGCAACCAAAGGGCTCCCGGAAAGGCTAGACGGTACCTTTGCTAATCATTTGGCCTATGACATGATGATTCGTCACCTGGAAGAAAGCCGGAACAGACAAATTGTCACCTTGAAATCGTTGACAGATAAATACAAAGCAGTTCCGTATGGCTGGAGTGAAAACGACATAGCAGGAATTGTGGCGGGTTCGCTTCAGAAGAAAAAACTTAAGCTCACTTATTTAAATGAAGAGTTTGATGCTACCCATGCACAGTTTATCTCAAGAATTACCAAAGCATCCGAAAGAGAAAAAATAGTGATCGAAGGGGAAATTGTAGTTCCTCCTCCAGTTCGCAGAGCAGTTGTTGAAGCTATGCGCGAACTGTTTAACTTTTATGATATTGGTGAAACGTATGATGAATTGGCAAGGAATATCCGAGAACAGGTTAAGAAACATTTTAGTGAACCAATTGAGCAAATGCTGCAAATCAAGAATCATGAAGATCAACAGTTTCCATACCCTGGAGGAATCAAGCTTTCAAAAACCAGAAACAACATATTGGATCTAATGGCGATTTCAAAACCAGAAAATTTCGTAGACGAGTTTATTGAGCTGGATGAGGATTTGGAGATTTGGCAGGAAGATGTTCAACATTTAAATTCTTTCTATAATGGAACAGCAATCCGTCATTTTGACGAAAGTGTCCGTGTCCTGAAAGAGCGCCGTGATGATTTGGATGTGGCACATGATGATGCCGAGGTTCAAAATATTAAGAACAGCATAATATCCATACTTACCGATGATAATCCATTTGTAGAGATTCCGAATTTGCCCATTCTTATTGAAAAATTAAGGAAGGCGCTAACCGAATTTGTCAAACGAGAAATTGGAACCCAACTCCAACAAATGGAAGCAATTCGAAGAAATATGGAAGAAATGGAAACTCAATATAAGGATATTGAGGAGATAAAAAAATTAGTTAAGGGTAAATTGGAGGAACTCCAAGCACGTGTGACACAAATGCAAAACCTTGAAAGCATTTCCCGTGTCTATACGTATGCACAAATGGCCAATAACGATTTTCGTAGCTTACAGGATAGAGTTCGTGAACTATATGAAAAGTACAGGAAGGTAGAAAAAACGGTTGAAGTGAACGTATCTCAATTAATTTCCAAAATACTACCTGCAGGGCAATATGAGGTAAGTAATGAGCAGGAATTAAAACAATGGATGAATAAACTGGAAGAAATTATAAAACAACAAATGATTGAAGGAAAAACACTTATTATCAAGAAGTAAAGGAGACTTGAATGCGATGAATAAAAAGGCACTAAAAGAGTTTGCCATCTATGCCCGCAACGAATTACGCAGTCAAATTGCATTACGAGCACAAGCCTTTGGGATCACCTCCAAAGGCTCTCCCGTGCTTGTAACAGGGACTGATTATGTAGAAATAAATAATAAGAAATATCCACTTACATACAAAAAAGGTCTGCAAAGATTATTAAAGGAAATTGAAACAAAAGGCTACGATAATGTAATCGAAGAAGTGGCGTACACATGGTTTAACCGCCTAATTGCCATCCGTTACATGGAGGTACACAATTATTTGCCATCAAGGGTTCGCGTACTTTCCAGCGATACTAGGGGGAAAGTTGACCCAGACATACTTACGGAATACCAGTATACTGATTTACCCGTGAATAAGGATGAGATTGCTTCAATGTTAGGGCAAGGAAACAGAGAAGAGTCATTTCGTAAACTTCTTATTGCACAATGTAATGAATTAAGTGAAGTCATGCCATTTTTGTTTGAGAAAATTGAAGATTACTCAGAGTTATTATTGCCGGAATCCATGCTTTACTCTGACTCATTAGTAAACAAATTGGGAAAAGGATTGGATGATGAAAACTTCCAACATGTTGAGGTTATTGGCTGGCTATACCAGTATTATATTTCTGAAAAAAAAGATGAAGTATTTGCCGGATTAAAGAAAAATAGAAAGATAACAAAAGAGAATATACCGGCTGCAACACAATTATTCACACCACATTGGATAGTTAGATTCATGATTGAAAACTCGCTAGGACAAATGTGGCTAGAATCTTTTCCAGAATCAGGTTTAAATAAAGTTATGAAGTATTATGTAGAACCAGCTGAACAGGAACATGATGTAAGATTAAAACTGGAAGAGTTACAAAATCCGAATTTATCACCAGAAGATATTACAATCCTTGACCCTGCATGTGGCTCAGGGCATATATTAGTTTATGCTTTTGACTTATTATATAAAATATACGAAGAGCGAGGGTATTCAATAAAAGATATTCCAAGGCTAATTCTAGAGAAAAACTTGTATGGAATTGATATTGATGACCGTGCTGCTCAATTAGCTTCGTTCGCTTTAATGATGAAAGCTAGGGAAAAAACAAAACACATCTTTCGTATAGTTCCTGAGTTTAATATCATTTCAATAAAAGAAAGTAACAACATTTTAATTGATGAAGCATCGGAGATAATTAGTGAAAATGAAAACGAAGAAAGGGAAATAAAAGATTTACTTTCTACTTTTATTGATGCAAAAAACTTTGGATCAATAATCCAATTAGAAAAAATAAATTTTCAAAAGTATTTAAATAAACTAAGCTCTTTAAAAAGAACTGGAGAGTTTAATTTAGAAAACTTTGAGGTTTATGAGCAATTAAATAAAATTGAGCTAATAATTAAACAAGGTAGAATACTTTCAGCTCAATATAATGTAGTTGTAACAAACCCCCCATATATGGGACATAAAGGTATGGGTTCCGAATTAAGTAATTATGCAAAAAAATACTATAAAGATTCGAAAACAGATTTATATTCCATTTTCTTAGAACGTTGTAATCAATTTACTTGTCCAAATGGTTTTCATGCAGAAATTAATCAACATTCGTGGATGTTTTTAAGTAGTTTTGAAAATTTAAGAAAGAAAATTTTAACAAACCAAACTATCTTATCAATGATTCATCTAGGACCTAGAGCTTTTGAAGAAATAGGGGGAGAGGTAGTACAAAGCACAGCCTTTGTATTAAGAAACTTGCCAATTCAAAATTATATTGGGGATTATTTTAAATTAACGGAATATACAAAAGCTAGGAACAAGGAAGATGCATTTATAAGTAGAAAACACAATTACCATTCAAATCAGTTAAATTTTCAAGGTATTTCTGGTTCACCTATTGCGTATTGGGCATCTGCTACTATTTATGATCATTTTAAGAATGATGTAAAATTAGAAGAAATCGCTTCTCCAAAAAGCGGAATGTCAACTACTGATAATGATAGATTTTTAAGGTTTTGGTATGAGGTGAATTTTAATAAAATAGGATTTAATTCTAGCTCATCACAACAAGCTTATGATAGTAAAAAAAAGTGGTTCCCTTATAATAAAGGGGGGACATATAGAAGATGGTATGGAAATCAAGAATATCTTGTAAATTGGGAAAATGATGGTCAAGAAATTAAAGCTGCAGTTGTAAATAACCCTAAGGATCCAAACACGACCCATTGGTCAAGGAGAATATTTAATTATCAATATTTTTTTAAGGAATGTATTACGTGGAGTGCGTTGTCTTCTTTTTATTTTAGTGCTAGGTACTCACCTAGGGGATTTATATTTGATTCAAAGGGAGCCTCACTCTTTGTTGAGAACAAGGACGATTTAATTTACTTATTATCATTTCTTCAAAGTAAAGTAGCACGTCAATTCCTTGCTTTTTTAAGCCCAACACTAGATTTTAGTGTTGGGCAAATAAAATCTCTACCATTGGTGGACTATAAAAAAATTCAGGCAGATGTAAATAAGTTAGCACAGGAGTGTATTATATTAGCTCAAAAGGATTGGGATTCATTTGAAACATCTTGGGAATTTAATAAACATCCTTTTATGGCTACTCAAGGATTAGTTCAAAGAATGGAAGGCAGTTATACTCAATGGAAGGAATTGGCAGAGAAACGATTTTATCAAATACAACAAAATGAAGAGGAATTGAATAAAATCTTCATAAATCTATATAGCTTAAAAGATGAGTTGATACCGGAGGTTCCTGATGACGAAGTAACAGTTCGTCTTGCTGACCGTGACCGTGATGCCAGATCTTTCTTATCATATTGCATAGGTCTAATGATGGGGCGCTACTCTTTGGATGTTGAAGGGCTAGCGTATGCAGGCGGCGTGTGGGATACCAGTAAATATAAAACCTTCCAACCGGATTCGGATGGGATTATTCCTTTGACGGATACCGAGTATTTTGAGGATGATGTTGTTGCGCGTATTCAGATGTTATTGGTGATTTTGTTTGGACAGGATACTTTGGCTGAAAATCTTCGTTGGCTGGCTGAGTCGCTTACCATGAAAGCGAATGAAACTCCGGGTGAGCGGTTGCGCCGTTATTTCTTTGATGAGTTTTATGCCGATCACTGCAAGATTTATCAAAAACGTCCCATATACTGGCTAGCAGAGTCTGGTCCGAAGAAAGGCTTCCGTGCCTTATTTTACCTACACCGATATACACCGGAAACTTTGGCGACAATGCGTTTCTCTTATGTCCAGAATTTGCAGGAAAAACTTCGTCAGGAACAAAAACGTCTTGAACAGGACCTTTTAAACCCGGAATTAAGCGTAGCAATGAAAAAGCGGTATGACAAACAGTTGTCAACCATCAAGGCGCAGCAGGATGAGCTGATTAATTTTGACAAGAAGCTGGCTGAATTGGCTAATCAGCGGATTGACCTAGATCTGGATGATGGTGTTATGCTGAACTACGGTAATCTTCAGAATATCCTTGCGAAGATTAAGTAATATGAAAAATGGGTAGGGCAATCCTCTATCCATTTTCTGTTGATTATTGTTTACATATGATGCTTACTTTTTAATATAGTAGAAGAACTATTATGCTTTAGCGAGAGTTGGTGAAGTATGAATATCACGGAGGAACTGCTGAAATTGTTTCAACAGCAGCAGAAAGAAAATCCTTTTGCAAATCGTTCGGTGGTGTTTTGGTATGATACGCAAAGTGAGAACCGGAATATTACAGAAGTTGAAGTGACACTAAAACAGGAAAATATTAAAGTGCATTTTTTGCATAAAGACAATGCCTTTCGGACAAAGGTATTATTGGAAATCGAAGATATGGAAAACTCCTATTTGATATATGCCCCTTTTCCGAAACCAGAGGATGAAGAAAACTTCTTGTTAGATATTTTGTTATATGGAGGGAAATATGGGGAATTACAGGCGGACGAAATAGCAATCTGGATGAAGGAATTGCGTTTGGAGCATTTGGCAATTCGCGAATTTTTGCAGGAGCATGCCAGGTTTTTTGAAAACAAGGCACGTGTTGCCAAGTTTCAGAAGCTGCTTCCCAACAAGCCGACAGTTGACCAGGTCATGCATACGATGCTGGGGGTTTTGTGCAATGCCAAGAGTATTCATCCGCAGGATATCCTGAAAAGTGTTCTGGCAGGCGGCAATATAAGCGATACCAATGACGTACTTGAACAAGTTGGCAAGTTTGCGGACAAGGAGCTATTTTATAGTTACATCGAGGGCTATTTCGGAATCGAAAAAGTCGATAATAATCGAATGGCCAATATCATTGAAACCATTGTGTTTCAACATTTCACGTCCCATTTGGAGGAGAAAGTCCTTCCTATTGAGTATAAATCAACCGTCCCAAATATTTGTCGGATATTCGTTGAAGAATGGTTGAAATCGGACGAGCGGTCAACATTGAAAAAAACACTCGATTTGCTGGAACAAAAATGGAAAGTAGAATATGCTTTGGAAAAGCATACATATCAAGCTTTCCTTCGTTGTGACACTTTTGCAGTCATTGAGCGGAAAATACTTGATGTATTGCATGAACTGTTATTGAATGAAACCATCGAGGTGACAGAGTGGAAGAGCATCCTTTCCGAGAGGAGCAAGAGTTACTGGTATAAAACCAGATTTAATCATGATTATGACCTATTGGAAAAAGGGCTGCGTTTTTATGAATGGCTGCATAGTTTTGAACGGGATGATGTTCCGCAAAACGGAAAAGACTTATATAAGCGATATGCGGATAAATATTTTAACCTAGATCAGGCTTACCGTCATATGCAGCACCTATTTAAATGTGAATCATCATTGGAGAAATACAGTGAATTAGTCAATCAATTTTCATTTTGGTATGAAAACCGTTATTTGCTGGAACTCAGCCGTTATACTGATGATATCCTTGAAAAGGATCTGAAAGACCATTGGCCAGTGGAGGATTTCCTCCAGCAAAAAAACTTTTTCCGGACCATGATTCGTCCATTGATCGAAGGTTCAAGAGAACGGATTTTTATCATCATTTCCGATGCACTCAGATTTGAAATTGGGAATGAATTGACCAATGATCTCGGAAATCGCTTGAATGTCGAAATAAAGCTGCAGCCAATGCAGGCAACATTGCCTTCTTATACCCAGTTAGGGATGGCCGCATTACTGCCGGGGAAAATCACAGGTATTGCAACTGATGGAACAGTGCTTGTCGATGGCCAATCAACAAGAGGCCTGAATAATCGGAATAAAGTCTTGCAGCAGTATGAACCTGATTCGGTCACCATGAAAATGGAGGATTTCATTCAATTGGGCAAAGAGGAAGGAACGGGGCTGATCAGGGGGAAGCGTGTTGCCTATTTGTATCATGACAGCATCGATGCGATTGGCGACTCCGGCAAAATGGAAGGCTATACATTTGAGGCCGTCGAAAACACACTAGAGCGCCTGAAAGCAGCTGTCAAAAAACTGACCGGTACTTATGAAGCAGTCAGGATTTACATCACCAGTGATCACGGTTTTTTATATCAAACTTCCCAGGTGGAAAGATACCAAAAAACAGAGAGTATACAGGGTGATTTAGTGGATGGCAACCGCCGCTTTGCCATTGGAAACAATTTGAGTGCGCCGGAAGGAACCACAAAAATATCCTTGAGTTATTTAGGACTGGAACAAGAGGCAGTAGTCGCTAAAGGGTTAAATCGATTTACAGCCGGTGGTGGCCAGCGTTTTGTTCATGGTGGAGCGATGCCCCAGGAGTGCATTATACCCGTGATAGAGTATCGGCAAATAAAAGGGAAAGCGCGCAAGGCCATGGAAGAGAGGGTGCATGTTCGTGTTGCCTCAATTCAAAAAGTGATTACGAGTTATCAATTTATTGTCCCTTTCTTTCAAGAAGAAAAAGTGTCCAGTGAACTGTTTCCAAGAACCTTGCGTGCCGCTTTCTACCGAAACAATGAGCGCATATCAAATGAACTGTCAATTACCTTCAATTCAACGGGTGAAGTAACAGAACGGCAAACGGATGTAGTTTTTCATCTACTTGAGGACAAATATCGAACCGGAGATTTGTGCGTATTGAGATTAGAAGATGTTTCTGGACGAAATACCAAGATGTATAGAGAAGAAGAGTTTGAATTAAAATTGTATAGCTTATGATCATTCTATTGGAGAAGCCATGTATTGAAGAAAGGATTCAATACATGGCTTTTTTGCTATAATATGGTTAATAACTGATTAACGAGATTATCCGGGAACAAAGGAACGATGCATAATGTATACAGTAGGCGAACTTGTCCGCGGCCCTTTTTGGCCTGAAGTGGTTGAAATCAAAAGGTATATAAAATTTTCAAGCCAATATTATATTCTCGAAGCGGTTGGAAGAAAAACCAATTCGTATTATGAATTGATGCTGGACGATTCTCAAATTGGTTCAATTGAACGCTTGTCAGTCAATAAACATGACAAACTAAAATCCGGACGGGATTTGCAGTATTACCTGCAATATCATGTATTAAAGCTGGATCAAAAGTATTCAGAGTCACGATCTCTGGGAAATAAAAATATAATTCCGCTTCCACATCAGATTGATGCCGTATATAACAAAATGCTTCACTCTCCACAGGTACGCTACTTGTTGGCTGATGACCCGGGAGCAGGAAAGACGATCATGTCCGGGATGCTGATAAGGGAATTGCGGGCAAGAAAAAGTGCTGAAAGAATTCTAATTTTGGTACCGCCACTTGTTGTCTCCCAATGGAAGGAAGAATTGCAGCAAAAATTTGATGAGGAATTTACAATTATAAACCGATCATTAATGAATGAATATCCCAATCAAAATCCATTTGAAGTGTTTGATCTTTGTATTGCTTCGATGTACTGGGCTGCAAGAAATGATGTGAAACAATTTCTTATGGACACGAGTTTTGATTTAGTGATAGTTGATGAAGCACATAAAATGGCGGCCTATACACATGGAAAAAAGACGAGAATAATTGCGCGTACATCCTTATATCGGCTTGGGGAATCGCTTTTGCCGCATGCACCGCATCGTTTGTTGTTGACAGCCACGCCGCATAAAGGAGATATGGAAAATTTCCGGCACCTGATGAAACTGATTGATACCGATGTATTTGCCCATGCGGAAACAAATGAATCATTGAAGGACAAAACCAATCCCTTTATCATCAGGCGTTTAAAAGAACAGATGGTCCATTTCGACGGAAGTCCGATTTTTCCAAAACGGAAAACCATCACAATTGAATTTGAACTGACTGATTTGGAATTGGAGTTGTATGAGCGCGTAACCAATTATGTGGAGATGCATTTTAATCGAGCAAAAAACAGCGGAAACAACAGTACTGCATTTGCAATGATGGTTTTGCAAAGAAGACTTAGCTCATCGCTTGAGTCATTATATCTGTCTTTAAAGCGGCGAAGAGAACGCCTAGAACGAACATATCATGAAAAAATAACGGGTGGCAGCAGCCACGACAAAGCTCCGCAGTTACTAGCGGAAGAATTGGATGAACTAAGCTCTGAAGAGTTGGAGAAGGTGGAGCAAAGTGTGGAAGGTTCCACCAATAACATTGATGAATTTGAACTGATGAATGAACTTAATCAATTAGACGATCTTATTGAAAGGGCACGTTTTGTCAGAGAAAATGGAATAGAAAGGAAGTATCTTGAGCTTGAAAATACCCTTTTTGGTCCAAATGGATTGATAACTAGGGGAGAAAAAGTTCTTATTTTTACAGAGTTTAAAGATACATTAAATTACCTGCATAGCTGCCTGGCATTGGAAGTTCCTAAAATTGCTGTGATTTCTGGTAACTTGCCGATTGAAACAAGGCGTCAGCAGATGGAAACTTTCAGAAATGAATCACCTATTATGCTCGCAACGGATGCGGGTGGAGAATCAATAAATCTCCAATTTTGCAATCAAATGATAAACTTTGATATTCCGTGGAACCCAAACCGCCTAGAACAGAGGATGGGACGAATTCACCGAATTGGTCAAAAAAATGATGTATTTGTATTTAATATGGTGGCCAAAAATACCCGTGAAGGGGATGTCCTTCTACGGCTGTTTAATAAAATGGAAAAGATGAAAGAGGACTTGGGGCAGGAGCTTGTATACGATTTTATTGGAGAAGTACTCGAAGATTATGATACTGATTTGGCTACTATCATGAATGAAGCGATTGTCAGCAGGAGCAATATCGATGAAAAAATGGCAAACGTGGAAAAAGCGCTAACTGATGAACATCGAAAACTGGTTTCTTTGGTAAAGGATGAAGGCTTGGCAGAAAACGACATGGATTTGTCCTCTTTACGCAAATCACGGCAGGAACTGGCCATTAAAAGTTTGCCTCTGCGAACATACACACAGTTTTTGCTTGACACGTTCGAAAATAATCGAATACGGGTTTATGAATCATCTAATCACAATGTGTTCCGGATTGATCGTTTCCCTAAGTCGGTAAGGGATTTTGCAAAATTGCAGGGTATGAATATTAATACATTGAACTCCTCATATCGCTTTACGTATAACCGGAAAAATGAGTCGGATGAGCTTGAATTGATCCAAAATGATTCAACTATGTTTCAATTGGCAATGGAATTGGCGGCCCAGTCCATTCAGCAAATTGCATCCCGGCGTTATAAAGTTTTTTATCCAATCCGGGAACCTTACAGAGTCAATATTTATCGTATGTCCATTGGCGACGGAACGGGTCGTGAATTATATCAAACCTTAAAAATAATTGGAAAAAATACAAAAGGCACTTTCATCGAGCTCGATCCTTACTGGATATTTTTTAACAATTTCGAGAAGAAGATTGAAGATATTGAGAGTACCAATGACGCTGAATTTAATGATGAAATAATCAAAATTGCCGAGGAAACGTTTAAAGCCATTAAATCAAAAAAAGATGAACAACTATACAAAAAACAGCAATTCCTGAGACGGACATTTGAACTTCAGTATAAAGATATTTCCGACAAACTGGCACGTTACTATCAGGAGGGGAATGATAGTAAGTCCATTGTCATTCAACAGTTGAAAAATAGCTTGGAGGAAATAGAGCGAAAAAAGGAGGAGCGTCTTGGCGAGGCAATCCGTGAACAAACCGTATTTTTAAAGCCGATTCAAAATATCATGCAGCTGGATTTGATTCCGAATGGGAACCGGCAAAAACGAATAAATCCGTCCGACTATTTTGATATAGTAATGGAATATGAAAGAATGGCGGGACGATTCAATATTAAGAAGTACAATGCTTATGCGCTTGTTGACTTTACCACTTTAGAGCATGACGGGAAGCCCAGATACATTATCCTTTTGCCTGATGGAAATATGTTGAATAAGCAACATCGTGAGGATTTGGAGGATATAAAAGAGTTTACCTATATCTATCAAATAAAGGACCAGGGTATTATACAAGAAAAAAAGTTGGAGTGTTATTAGATTTTGGCAGCCGAAATTTTCGGCTGTTTTTCTATTGCATTAGATTGGAACAAAACTATAAAAATGAATACTGTCATGGATATTATTGTTAAAAACTGGCCAATGTTGTAGGATAAAAGTAATGAACACTAGTTGTACCAAAGGGGGAACAGTACATGCGATTGCCGCCAATTGCACAAAACATTCAAAGGCTGCTTAGTGAAACACCTAACGGATTAACCATTGATGAACTTTTGGATCAAATCAAAATCATTAATCCATACATAAAACTGCCGCAACTGCAAAACAATCTTGAGAGATTTTCCGAGGCCTTTTCCCTTCAAGAGGATAAATGGCGCTTAAGGTCCATTGTTGAAAACGAACATAGGACAGCTGAAGTAAATAACAGAATAAATAGTACAAATCTGGATAAGGTCGATGATACAGGCAAGAAGGAATCCGAAAAGGGAAATTCGACTTCTTATTCCGTTATTAGGGATAACTACATAGAAACAATGTTCAAAGATTTAATAGGACCGAAGAATGGTCGTGATGAAACGATAAAAGAACGTCCCAACGTATACTATCTTGGTGGAATGCTTTATCCTGCAAATGTTGAGGTAGAGGATATTGAACCGGTGGAGCTGTATTCTGATACGGATGAAAAGACCGACACTCAAAACCGTTATATAACAGAACAGGAAGAAGACGATGATGAAATTGCCGCCAATCAAAATCGATTCCATCAATCATCCATTGGCATGACCTGCAATGTTGCACCTGAAGTAAAAAATGTAAGCGTTAATATTACCTATGGAAAATACGAGGAAACAAAAGAGGACAAGAAGAAGGTATATCAACGCTTTGAAAGAAATCAGACAGGCACGATTGACCTTGCCCAAAATAAAGGTTTTCTCTTATATGAAGATGAAAATCTCGAACTCTTGTGGCTGGTCAAGAAAAAAGATGAAAAGACTTTTCTGAGCGTCTTTTTGGTCAATCGCTATAATGACGGAGAAAATGCCGATGTACCCGTTGAACATATTATCTTTCAACCGTGCATCCGATTAACTTCACCAGTTGAAGGTGAAATGCCATTCTTAAGAAGAGACCATGGATTTATCAATCAAATCGAAGATGAAGACATGGAACGATCTCAGCTTTTATACCGAAACAAAGCGGATTTTGCTGTAGGCCACGGGTGCGCCGTAGAATGGAAAAATTATAGTCTGAACCGGGCCGGCAGCATAAATACAACTTTTATGCCAACCTATGAAATACCTGCTGTTGAGCACTTGGAGCTAAAGGGAATGTCCGGATTAGACATGTATGTTCTCTCCTATATCGAAGATGGTGCCCAATTAAGAAAACAATTAAATCCACTTGTTGATGCCTATGAGGCGTGGATTGAAAAACAAAAAGCAATCGATGTACCGGAACATGAAAAGCAAAAACAAAAGCTAATTCAATCGTGCAGCGAAGCATTGCAAAGAATGAGACAAGGTATTGAGATTGTTTGCGATGACAAGGGTAAAGCCTTTAAAGCATTCAAAATTGCCAATGAAATGATGCTCTATCAACGGGCCTTTTCCGAGCGGGCCAAGCATTTCCGAACTACTGGCGAGTTCCGAGAAGATCTTGAACTTTCAGGAAGATGGCGCCCCTTCCAGCTGGCATTTATTTTGCTTAATTTAAAAGGAATTGTCGATCCTACTTCCGAAGAAAGGGATCTGGTTGATCTCCTCTGGTTTCCGACAGGTGGAGGTAAAACGGAAGCTTACTTGGGACTGGCAGCTTTTGTCATGTCGTTGCGCCGTTTAAATGGTGTGCCCGAGGGGATTGACAGTTATGCCGGGACAACTGTCTTGATGCGGTACACATTAAGATTGTTGACGATACAACAATTCCAAAGAGCGTCTGCACTTATTTGTGCTGCTGAATACTTGAGGTCCAAAGATCCAAACACATGGGGTAAAGAAAGCTTCAGTATTGGACTATGGGTAGGCGGAGGCACAACGCCAAACATGCTGGTCGATGGAGATGACTCGGCAAAAGAAGCGCTCGACAAGCTGCAGGAAGGGAAGAAGGTATATGGTGGGAATCCGATCCAACTGCATAACTGTCCATGCTGCGGGGCGGAACTGACTCCCGAAAGGTATCGAATTGAACAAAAAGTATTTACGATACATTGCCCGAATGAAAAATGCTTCTTCCACAAACAAAATATTCCGGCCTATACTGTTGATGAAGCCATCTACTACATGTGCCCAACCATCCTGATTGGTACAGTGGATAAATTTGCAAGGCTGCCATGGACGGGGAAAATTGGCCCTTTATTCGGAAAGGTGGATAGATATTGTGAGAGACATGGGTTCATCCGTGAAGGGGAAGATCATGCCAAGTCTCATAATTCAACACAAGAGTTTCCAAGATCACAAACGGTCGACATATCAAACTTGTTGCCACCGGAACTGATTATCCAGGACGAATTGCACCTCATTTCCGGTCCCTTGGGTTCGATGGTTGGCCTTTACGAAACAGCGGTTGATTATTTATCAGCTTTTGAAACAAATGGAGTTAAAGTACAGCCGAAAGTTGTTGCCTCCACCGCAACAATTAGAAGGGCATCGGACCAGGTTGGTGGCATTTTTAACAGGGAAGTCCGCCAATTTCCTCCATCCGGAATTAATGCCGAAGATTCGTTTTTCTCCTATGAGGTGACAGGTGGGAGCAAACCGGGCAGAAAATACGTAGGCTTATATTTCCCGGGCTCCTCCGGAAAAACATCTTTGGTACGTATTTATGCCGATTTATTGCAAAAAGGGCAGGAACTTAAACTGAAGGGTGAAGATATCGATCCATATTATACGTTGGCAGGCTATTTCAATAGCTTGCGGGAACTTGGCGGCACTTTGAGACTGGTGGAAGACGACATTCCTGACCGGATTAAATACCTTGTAGAAGAGAAAGGGCAAAGGCGCTTTATCAAGAACAAGGAAGAATTGACAAGCCGGATAGATGCCACAGAGATTCCGGCCATTTTAAATAAACTGGAACAGCCTGCCGGTACCGAAGAGGCTGTTGATGTGTTACTTGCGACTAACATGATATCGGTTGGGGTTGATATTGATCGCCTAGGGATGATGGTTGTAACCGGACAACCGAAAGGTACCTCAGAATATATCCAGGCTACAAGCCGCGTGGGCCGTAAATATCCGGGTTTGGTTTTTACCCTATATAATTGGTCAAGACCGAGGGATATTTCCCACTATGAACAATTTATTTCGTATCATTCCAAGTTTTACTCGTATGTTGAAGCGACAAGTGTCACGCCATTCTCATATCGGGCAAGAGATAAAGGATTAAAGGCGATTGTCGTTGGTATGCTGAGGCAGCTGGATTCCCAACTCCATAAAAATTCCAGCGCAAAAGATTTCGATCTTGATAATGGTTATCTAAATGATATAAAAAATTACATTATTGCACGGGGTACAAAAATTGATGAGATTGACAGTGGTGACATCGAGGAGGAAATTGACTCCATTTTAAAATGGTGGTCTGAAAGAGCCCAGGAAGATCCTGACCAACTGAGCTATCAACAATATAACTTTACTCCGAAGGACACTCCGGTACTATTCAGAAGCATCAATCAGGATATAAAAAACGCTGCGCTTATACCGGATTCATTAAGAGACGTGGAAGCGGAAGTGGATGTTTTTTATACTTATTTGATGGATGAGGAGGATTAATAATGGGCAAAAAAAGTCCTGGAGGAATTAGACCAAGTCAGTTGGTAACTACTTTTGGACCGGGATCACTAGTGGATTTTAAAGATGATTCCGTCATGATTATGGGTCTGCAGGATTGGAAGGAACAAGAAGGTTACTACCGGAGAATATATGAACCGAGGCTCTCGGCCCGGTTGGACATTTCTTATTTTTTACAACCGCAATCCATCAAAGGAAGGGGTGGTATCCCGGCTATTTCTTTCCCAAAATATAGGGTGTGTTCGAGATGCGGTTCACTTAGGAAAGACTTTCGGAATGATTATCGTGGATTTTTCTGCGATTGTCATCCCAAAACAGCTCCGGCTTATCCAGCACGTTTAATTATGGCATGCGAAAAAGGTCATATTGACGATTTCCCTTGGGCGGAGTGGTGCCACAAAGGCCATGATAAAGTCTGCGGTTCACCGGATCTGTATTTGAAGTCTCAAGGTAGAAGCTCTTCTTTAGATGATATCCTAATTTTATGTAAAAAATGCAAAGCTTCTAATACGTTGGCTGGTGCTCTTAAAAAGAACTCATTAAAAGGTATTATCGGGACCTGTAATGGAAACAGTCCCTGGAAGCGTGAAAAGAGCAGGGGCTGCACCAAAGTGCCACGCGGATTGCAGCGAGGTGCTTCGAACGTATATTTTTCCTCGACTGTCAGTGCCTTGTCTATTCCACCTTGGACTGATGATATACAGGAAATCATTAGCAATAAATGGGCAGATATACAGGATATTATTCAAAATGAAGGGTTTGAGGAGCTGAAATATGCCTTAAGGTATATTTTCAGGGGTTATGATCGAAAACAGCTGGATGATATATGGGTTGCAATTAAACAGAGGCATGAACTTGGTGAAGAACAAGAAGATATTCGCTATGAGGAATGGATGGCATTTCAGGATAAGGAGAAAAAGACCAAACATTTTCATATTGAAGAAGAAGAGGTGGATCCATCCATTTCGAAATACGTATCAAGAGTGGTTTTGGCCCATCGTCTTAGAGAAATTCGGGTAATTAGAGGCTTTACCCGGATTGATTATCCGGATCCAAATGATGAGAATGAAGTTTCCTACTCATATTTAACAAGTGATCGAGACATCGATTGGTTGCCAGGTGTTGAAATACTCGGTGAAGGAATTTTCATACAATTAAATGAATATCAGTTGCAGCAATGGGAAGAAACAGTCCAGCAAAAGTCGCGGCGCTATCAGCAACTTCTGAATCGTTATCAAAAATGGCGGGAAGAAAAAGGGTGGAAGCAAGACCAACGATTCTCGGAAAGATTTGTGCTCCTTCATTCTTTATCCCATGTTTTAATAAGAGAATTGTCCTTATCATGCGGCTACTCATCCAACTCCATAAGGGAAAAAATCTACTCAGGTCCCAATATGTGCGGCATTTTATTGTACACTGGCTCACCTGACTCGGACGGATCTCTTGGGGGCATCATACAACAAGGAAGAAAAGACCAATTTCATAAACTATTAAAGCAGGCCATTGAGCGGGCAAAAATATGTACATCCGATCCATTATGCAGCGAATCGGAGAATGTGGTGGAAAACAAGTTGAACCTGTCAGCCTGCCATGCCTGTTCATTAATTTCGGAAACATCCTGTGAATGGTCAAACCTGCTGCTGGACAGATTATCTCTTTTTCAATCAAATGACAATGAATACGGATTTTTTGAATTTTGATTTTAAGGGTAAGCATCATTGCTTGCCCTTTTTCATAAGAACTTTTCGAAAGGTGTATTATTTTACAGGCAAAAAGTATTAATTTGTATGCTATAATGAATGTATTATTAAGGAAAAAGGAAAAGAGGAAATGAAAAAAATAAAGGTTCTTGATTTGTTTGCTGGTGGTGGCGGGTTTTCCACTGGTTTTTTAATGTCATCCATCAAAGGATATGAATTTGATATCGTTAAGGCACTAGAAATTGATGATGACGCCTGTGAAACATTGGAAAATAAGCTCGGTTCAAACAAGGTTTTAAAGGGTGATATTACAGAAGTAAAAGTTAAAGAAAAATTGTTTAAAGAATGTGCCGGTGTAGACGTCATAATCGGTGGACCACCTTGTCAGACATTTTCATTGGCAGGTCCAGCAAGATCAGGTTCCCATGAAATGAGAGAAGCATTAAAGAACGACCCCCGAAATACTCTTTATAAACATTATCTGGAAATAGTAGCACGGATAAAACCAAAGTTTGTCGTAATGGAAAATGTGGAAGGCATGGCTTCTAAATCTGTCGAGTCCGAAGATCTCTCCAATGGACATAAGCAGGTAATAGAATTAATCTGTGATGAACTGGAAGAGATGGGCTATCATACTCGACTTGCTAACAGCTTTACAAACAGATATCAAGTACTTAATTCAGCAAATTTTGGAGTCCCGCAATTTCGAAAAAGGGTTATCATTATTGCAAACAGACTAGGGGAAGAAAACCCAGTGCCGATCCCAACACACGGCCCATCCAAAATTCCATATGTCACTTTAAAAGACTCAATTGGCCACCTTCCAATATTATTACCCAAAATTAATATTTCACGGATGGATCAATTAAAGAATATAGATGTCACAGTTAAACATTTGTCCAAAAGTATTGGATATTTTGTACAGACTATTAATCTCCTTGCTGATAACTATAAAGATAGAGAAGAAATACTAAGCCAGGATTTTACAAATTTATTAAACTATTTAAATTCTGAATACGATAAACTAAACGCAAGGAAACGTTTCAAACAAAAAGGACTTATTGACTTTATAAATGGCTATAACGAACTTTTGGGTAATCTTGATAAAAATGAAAAAATTGAACCGAAAATAACACTGCATTCATCACGCCTGCATAATTTCAGGGATATAGTCATATTTTGTGCAATGAAGCAAAAATCAACTTCAGCACAATTAATGCAAGAGGGCAGCCCATTCTATGATGGATTTCTGGATTCCCTTTACCCTTACAGCAGAAATAAGCACAAAGATACGTATGTAAAGCATTGCTGGAACAGTCCTTCCAATACTATCTTGGCGCATATGCAAAAAAGACGGACTGAAATTTATTCATCCGGAACAGCCTCGCACATTTACCCCGTATGAGGCAGCTTTAATACAGTCATTTCCTGCAAACTATGAATTTTTCGGAGAAAGAAATGCACAATACCGACAAATTGGAAATGCTGTTCCTCCTCGGATGGCAAAGGCGATTGCAGATGCCATCTTGGAAAAGATAATAGAATTGGATAAAAAAGAAGTATACAGAAGTGTTATATAGGAACTTTATAAAATGTAGAGCTGGATAACTGCATAAGGGCGTAGTTTTTTCAGCTTTTATTTTTGGGTTTTACTAGTAACATTTTACTACTAAGTTTGATCAATCCTGTTGCATAAGTCCTTATTAAAGGAATGAAATTGTAATAAGCTGTTGAATTATACTATATAAAAATAATTCTTCTTGATGTAATAAATATATTGAAAGGGTGAGACAATTGTGACCTGGGGAACAGCCAGTAAGTCCGGACCTTGTTATAGTAATATCAGTTTAATAAAGAAGAGTTTGTTTCAAAGCAGGAATGGAAGATTGCCATATCCAGAAATTGTTCAATATGTTGTGAGCCATTGGACGAAAGATGTTTCCACCTCAGAGGCTGATATCCAAACGTTTGTTGATTTGGCTCTTCATGCGCCAAGATCATATTTTGAAGAAGATGAAAGCGGTTTATGGGGGATAAAAAGTCAAATCGATGAATCTTTAAGCCCAATTATTGAGTATGTCAAAAACCTGAAGAAACCTTTTCAACTAAGGGAATTGACTAGGCGGTTCAGGTCATTTAATACTGATCGGGAACTGAGGGAGTTCTTGCTTCGAGATATCAGATTTACAGAGCTGGATGGAACAGCTTACTGGATGTTATCCGAGTGGGAGCTCATTAATGATCAAGTCTATAAATATATGCAAAAAAGAGAAATTGAAACAGCCGATAAGAGAGAAATATATGAAATTATATTAAGTAAATACAATTTGGATAAGGAAATTTCGATTTTCTTTCCTGAAATGGATCGGCGCTTTACAGTCAGGAATAATATTATTTCAATAGAAGTGGAAAAAGAGGAAATCCAGAACACAGAAATTGTCGTACCGGAATTAATCCGGGAAGAACTAGCCAGACAGAGTATGAAATTGCTTGATTGGGTAAACCGGCAGCAAGGCGAATTTAAATTAAAAAATTGTATTACCGAAATCCTTACAGTAAAGGGAAATCATCCATCTTATCCTTCTTACTTCCAGGCACTTGAGGATTTTTTTGAAACTGTTCCATCTTTGGTCAAGGTTGGAAAAGGCAGATGGATTAACGTTAAAGCTGCACCGGATTTGGAATTGAACCAGGGATATGTTAGTTATTCAGTCCGCAACTCCGTTCCGGTTATAGAAAATGTCGAAGAGTTGGCACAGTTTCCTGAACAGGATCCTTTACAGGGCAGCAAGAAAAAGGATTACGTTGAGGATAATGATACTGTAAAGTTATTATCATATTTCTATTCCACTATCTCCTATTATGAGAGGGTAAAAGGTTATCTGGTGTTGCCTATCAATTTTGCAATTGCGTTAAATTTGGAGGAAGAAAAGAAAATCGGCAAGACTTTCATAACGATTGAAGGCTTCAATTACGATTGTTGGTTAAGAATTAAGAATGATAAAGTTTACTGTTATGGCAATGGAATTTTTGATTTTTATACAGATTATATGATTGAACCGGGAAGCAGGCTCAAAATTGAATTGGGTGAACAAACCTCTTTGGTGGTCAATCTCATGGGAATGGATGAAAGGTACGCATTAGAACAGGAGCGATTCTTGGATATTGGGAAATTGGTTGAAGAGAGTAAAAGAGTAAACAAATCTATTTTTACCATTATGTGTGAAGTAATGGCTACTTATCCATCAGGAATTCACTGGACTATGTTACTGGATAAGGTGAACGAAATAAGATCTACGACAAAAAATACGGTTACCAATCTATTATCCAAAAATGACTGTTTTGTAAATCTTCCCGACAAAAAAGGTTATTGGAGATTAAATATTTCCAAATTGTCGGGTTATTATGTGGATGAAAATGATCAAAGTGTAATGCAAGACTTTGAACCTGATGAATCCCAGGAAAGTCCGTCCAATAATCATGGAGAAGGAAATGTGGAAAAACAGTGGAATTCTTCGGATAAACAGGAATACTCTTTTGAAGGGTTAGAGAAGAAGTTAACACTTTTCAAAACTGACATAGAACAGTTAACACTATTCCAAGTTGATACAGAAAACGCCCTTGAAAAAGATGTTGAAGAAATTTCTAATGATGCAGTTGAGGAAGAACCGCTTCAAATAACGGGTAAAGAAACTTCAACTGAAGCGGTAATGGAAATTACACCTGTAAATGATCGACAGGATTTCCCAAAAGATGAAATAAACGGTTTTGTAGCAATTGAAAGTCAAATTGGCCATACTCATTCAGAGAAAAAGACAACAAATATTGTTCAAGTGGGATCCATTACTTCCGGGAAAAAATACATCCTGTCCTTTATTGATACCAGTAATAAGCAGATTAACAGATTTCCGTTTATCCAAAGAAACGGAACTCAAACTAATGGAGAAAAAGATGGTCATTATAATTACAACTATCATTGGGATTTAAGGGAAGAGCATGATATTGAAGCCATTTCAAACCAATTTCCTGAAATTTTTTCCTATAGGGAAAGGTTCAATTATATCGGGTTGGAAAATATTATGGAAGCGCAATATACGGAATTAATCAAGTATAAGATCTTCTGCTTGATTAATAGAGGAGAATTTATTTTTAATGAGTCAGATCAAATAACCATAATTGAATGGAATGGTCCTGAGATTAACCCGCCTGAATGGTATACAAAGATTAACAGCTCGGAAGATAATTTGCATATAATTGAACAACAAATTGATGCCGTCACTGAGATCGAAGAAAAAACAGACGAATTGGCAGATCCAATTAAAGATAATGATCCTGATAAAATTAATGTACAAGAAATGGGTACATTGAATGTCTCCGGACCTATACTTGATATTTCTGAAGATGCTGGTTACTCCGAAATAGGCAATCAACTGGGGAATAATACCATAACGATATCATCCGATGATTCACAATCGAGTAATGATCCGCAGGATGTTTTGGTTAATACTGAAGTATGTAATCAATCTTCAATTTCAAATGATCTGTTATTGGAAGAAGTGAATAAAATGGAGAACAGAATCCAGATTCTTGAAAAAAAGCTTCTAATCCAAGAAGAGGATAATAATATATATCGCAAAAAATCAAAAGTATTCATTGGGTTGGCGATTTGCATTGGATTCATAGGGATTATAATTAATTTATTTAAGTAATAGAATATATTTTATTAATAAAATCTAATAATATATAAAAAAGATGACAAGTGTGATAGATGAGGGTGATTTAACTAGAATGGTACAACTCGTGAGAAAGGGAAAACAAATCAAAAAAATTAATGAAGTGGATTTTCCCCAATACGATTAGTGGGAAATATATGAAAAGGTATACAGTGCTGGGGAAAAAGTGCACTGGGGATTAAAAAAATGATACAGCAAGCATAAATAAGTTAACAACATTAACCAAAAAAGAGCAGCCAGTAATCATAAATGAAATTGCCGACCTTGTTGAACATCTTTATGGTCGGCATAAAGAAAGTCAATTAAAGCTGGAAGAAATCAGAACAATAATTGATAAATAGAATCCCAAGATTTATTAGACCTTCCTGTTCCTAAAATAGGAAGGTCTTTTTTTCTATTGGGTGATAATTCGGTACTTCGTAAGTGTGGGAGTCCAGTTGTACAAGTTTGTTTAGTATATTTTATAATCAATACTAGTCCTTGGTTTTGGAACAAATATTATTAATGCCTAGTATTTCCGTTAAAGTAGCTACAATTCCATGTTAAAATATAGGAGAATACTACTATAGGAGTTATCGCGATGAATGCATTTCCATCAGATTTGGAGATTGAACAAATTGTTGAACTATTAATAGATACATATAATGTAACTCTTACAACATTAACGAAATTTTTGGGAAAAGAAAAATACAAACAATTGAATCATATGTTGACGGCTTTTGGTGATGGTACTGTATATGGGAATCAGTTAGCAAGGATGATTGTTATTGAAAAAGGTCCGTATTTTTTTGCTGGAAGTAATAAGGAAGTCCGTGATCTTAGAGCACACTTGCTGAGACAATTGGCTGAAGATAAATTGATAGAATTATATGAGCGTAACCCGATAACAGGCAGAAATATTCGGTCTTCATCTTATATGATTAATGCACTGGCTGAAAAGAAATGGGTAGTCGGGGGAAAGTGGGCCAGAGATTTTGTGAAAACATTTGGATTTCCGCTTGTTTTTTCCGGAATCGCCCTTCCGAAAGACCACAGTACTGACCCATTCCAAGACATCGAACCGAGAAAAAAAGTACCGCCGTTGGTGGAATATCAAATGGGATTAAAACAGAGAATGCTCGAAGTATTAAACCAAGATCAAGATAAGACTCGATGTGTTGTAACCTTGCCAACCGGCGGAGGCAAAACAAGAGTGGCGGTTGAAAGTTTTATAGATTGGTTGCAGCCAAGGTTTGCCGAGGGTAAGTATATGTTATGGATCGCCCAAGGTGAAGAACTCTGTGAACAAGCGATTTCCTGTAAAACAGATATGTGGCAGGAACGGGAGTTCCCAGAATCTCTGCGGGTTTATCGGTACTTTGGCGGGAAAACCGTCAAGGTTGAGGATATGATTGGCGGTGCTGTCATAGCGAGTATTCAACAGCTTTATTCCAGAATACAAAGTGATGACGAAGCACTAGATGAAATTTTGAAAAATTGTGGTGCCATGATAATTGATGAGGCACATCATGCCACAACAAAAAGTTATAATGCCTTGTTTGATAAAGCCAGACAATTGGCAGGTGAAGATTTATTCCCTATCTGTGGCCTGACAGCTACTCCTGGCAGAAGTAACGGTGAGACAATGAAATTAGTCGATCAATTTGAAGCGTATCTAATACATCCAAAGTTGCCCGACATGGTAAGGTACAAAGTAAATCCACTCTTGTACTTTCGAGAAGAGGGATTTTTGGCAGAGCCTATTTTTATGCTTCATGATAACGGACTCGAGATGGAAGTCACTGATGACATGTTAAATGAAGAAGATGACCTGAGTCCCGAATTTTTAAGACAACTGGCTGCAAACCATGAAAGAAACTTTGATATTATTGAGTATATGCAAAGAATTCCTGAGGGATCCTCAACATTGGTGTATTCATGCACCGTTGAACATGGCGAGTTTTTGGCCATGATGATGAACTCCATGGGAAGAAAATCTGCTGTTATATCAGCTGAAACACCAAAACCTATAAGAAGGATGTACATATCCGCTTTTAAACAGGGTGAAATTGAATTTCTGTTCAATTACGGTGTTTTAACTACAGGATTTGATGCTCCAAAAACTGATCATATTATCATTTGTAGGCCAACAACTAGTATTGTATTATACGAACAAATGGTAGGCCGTGGTTTGAGAGGGGAAAAATTCGGTGGGACTAAATACTGTAAAATTGTAGATTTCTCGAAAAATATTAAACGACATGGGCAACCACTTGCATATGCGAGATTTTTGGCGGAGTGGCAGGTGAGAGAGGTAAAGGAAGATAGTGAGGTAATTGTTTTATAATTGCAACTCTAATTAAAGAGAGCCTTATCTATAGTAAGGCTCTCTTTTATGTTTGGAAATACTGATAAACTAATTCTTATTGAATCCAAGTTCTAAAAGAAATGCATTTTTTCCTTCAAAATTTACACTTCCATCCTCTTCAACCCAAGCTTGAATAATATCCAATTTATCCAGTGTTTTATCTATTCTAGAAATACGGTCTTTTATCTTTGAGATATTAGGATTTCCTATTATGTAAATCTTATGGATAAATCATTATCTTTAACGGTGAAGAGAAGTAAAGGCGGTACCCGGCGGACTCTACCTAAGATTGATGCAATGCTTGATTGGGGTGTGGTGAAAGAAGGAGATATTATTGTTGCTAAGGATCGAGGCAATGAAGGTGTTCTTCAGGCTAATGGAAATATATTGGCGGATGACAAAGAACTATCTTTACAAGCATGGTTAAAGGAAATTTATGGATGGTCAAGCGTACAGACATATGTTTTTGCTATTCATAAACAAAGTGGCAAGTCACTATCGGCGATTCGTGAAGAATATATGGAACATCAAGCAAAAGATGTATCTAATAATTTGTAAAATAATATTATTAAATCGGAAATAACTTTTTAAGTATATAAAAATCTTTTTTTGAATAATTATCTCCGCTAAAAACTTCATAGATCATCAAAAAAAAATAAAGCCTTCCTAAATTGGAGGGCTTTGACTCTTACTCGATTAATCAGCAAGTATCGTATGCTTTACTTTCCACTTTTCCATTGCAATGAACAACCAGAAACTATAGATTCCAAGAGTGATAATGCACAATAACCACCATTTAATCCAGTTTCCAAATAGTCCAATTGCTGATCCAGTGAATTTTAATCTTCTTCCATTTATTACAGTATGTCTTGTTTTCCAGCCTAAGATCATAGTAATTGCCCAAGGATAACATATTCCAAATGTACAGATTGTCACAATCCCACCTATAATTGACCATCCTATGTACTGAAGTAATCCCCCATCAAAATAGGACTTTCCTTCAGTTTGTACAGCATAATTTTGATTTATATTAATTGTTGTTAATTCACTCATAATTTCACCTCTGAATGTTATAGGTAAATCATACCATAAAAAGGAAACCGCAGTTCATATTTTTTATTATAATTATAACAATTGTAATACCTCTTCTAGTTGGATTTACTTATCTGTTAATTTTATTATTAAAGATTAATTTATTAATAACCTACAGAAATCTGCAAAACTTAGATAATTATATTATAATAGGTATAAAATCCTAGTGATTTCAAATTTAGTGAATTAATAGAGTTCCAAATAAAACAATCTATAAAACCATAATGAATTGGGGTTTATAAAATGAATTTACAAAAATGGGTTCGCATATTGCTGCCTGAAATCCAATTATTTGATTATGTCCAAGCAAAAGGTTTTACAGGCAAAAAAACAAAATTGGTCCGGTCTTCTATTTCAGTCAACTCAGTTCGCACAAATGGACAACAAAGCCCTATCTCAAATATACCTGAGAATATTCCTCACTCTTCAGCGGCTGTAAAAGAAGTATTACAGGATGCCAAAGCAGGTGTTAAACAATTTGTGCTTAACCGTTCCAATGATGAGCTTGATGCTATTTTTAAAGAAATTAAAAATGTGTTAAATGGAGAAATCCTTGGCCAAGGCTCGTTTATTGATGAACTACTCGTTTCCTATAAAAAGGCCTTTTTTAAAAGGGCAAAAGGTACAATTCAAAACACAATTTTGGTTTCCGGCCCAACTGGCACAGGGAAAATGACAGCAATCAGCCTTTTGATTAATCAGCTATATAAGAAAAAATTAGTCCCTTATAACCGTTTTGCTAAAATTGATTTACAAAAGTATTCAGAGGCTGACATTCATACCAACTTTATTACAGATTGTTTAGCTGCTTTTGAATACGGAATCGGTACTGTCTGTTTTACAGGTATTGAAAATTCAAATTCCCAGATATTGGACTACATAGCAAAGTTATTCTCTGATGGATATTTTCGAACTTCCAATGGCATTATGATTGATGCATCAAATTATTTTTTGCTTCTTTATTTAGATGCAGACTCTAATGAAAATGAACGCGGGCAATTACCACAATCGACTGCTACTAAAATCCCTACAGTAATTTTAAACGGGATTCAATCATTTGCACTTTCAACTGCTTTGCAAAAGGAAGACCTAGCGATTATTTTGAGGAAAAAATTAATAGGAACGGCTCAGAAACTAGAAAAACAAGCCCAGCTTTTCGTTACGTTTAACCAGTCTGTTTTCTCGGAGCTTGCGGAACGAATACTGGCCACAAAACGTTACGGAGCTGCAATTCAAGATTTTGTTGAAAAAGATTTCTATCAAGTCCTAGTTGATTTGCGTGCCAGAGAGGTTTTAAACGCTGGAGACCAAGTCTTTATAAAAATTAATGAAGATGTGTTAATTGCTGCAAAAGCAGGTCAGTCATTCCCGCTAAAATCTGTTCCACTTGTAAAGGAGGAAAAAATCGAGGACTTATTGGCAGAGTTGAACAGTCTCACTGGATTGGAAGGGGTTAAACACTCTGTCACAGAACTGCTTGAAACGGTAAAAATCCAAAAAGCTAGGCAGGACGCAGGATATAAAAAGGCAGATAATATGGCCATGCATATGGTCTTTACTGGAAATCCAGGAACAGGAAAGACAACCGTTGCAAGGTTGGTTTCACGTATTCTTAAGGCCATTGGTTTACTTTCCCAAGGACAGTTAGTAGAAGTGTCGAGACAGGATTTAGTCGGTGAATATTTAGGATCTACCGCCCCTAAGACGAACCAAGTCATTCAACGTGCACTTGGTGGTGTTCTTTTCATTGATGAAGCCTACACACTCTCTAGAGAAAAGCAAGATCCTTTCGGTTTGGAAGCAATTGATACACTCGTAAAGGGAATGGAGGATTTCCGAGATGATATCGTTGTGGTGATTGCAGGATATACAAACGAAATGGAAGGCTTTTTAAAATCAAATCCCGGTCTTAAGTCAAGATTTCCATTTTTAATAGAATTTCCTGATTACACTTCTGAGGAAATGTTTGAAATATTGAATAGTATGGTTGGAGCACGTGATTTCAATATTGAACCAGAGCTCAGAGAAGACCTGTTAGCATTATTTGAAAGTAAACAAATTTCTGGAAGAAATGATAGTGGAAACGGCAGGCTTGTTCGGAATACTTTGGAGGAAGCAATTCGAAAGCAGGCTGTCCGTTTAATTAATGAAACAGGATATAAGGATTTAAAATTATTGACCGCACAGGATTTTGGTATTGCTGCCAAAAAGCCTTTTGACATAGATGCATCTTTTAATAAAATAATTGGCTTGGAAAATGTAAAGAATTTTGTGAGAACCCTCCAAAAACAAATATTAGCCAATCAAAAAAGAAGAGATGTAGGAATTGTTACGGAACAATCACAAACATTGAATCTTGTTTTTTCAGGAAACCCTGGAACTGGTAAAACAACGATGGCCAGACTCCTTGCCGAAATGTTGAAGTCGATGGGATTGTTGAAACAAGGACATTTAGTCGAAGTAGGACGCCAAGACTTAGTTTCCGAGTATATGGGACAAACTGCTGTTAAGACAACGGAGGTTTTAGAGAAATCCCTTGGCGGTGTTTTATTTATTGATGAGGTATACAGCCTTAACGAAGAAGGGGTGCAAGGTGGAGGGTTCGGCAAAGAAGCAATTGATACCATTGTTCGCTTCATTGAAAATTATCGCGAAGATTTGGTAGTGGTGTTAGCCGGATATACGGAGGATATGGAGCGGTTTATGAAGGTTAATCCGGGATTATCTTCCCGATTTCCTTTAAAAATTGAGTTCCCAGACTACACCCCTGAGCAGTTGGCAGAAATGACGGAACTTCTATCAAACAATAAAGGATTTTTTCTTGCATCTGATGTAAATGTTCGACTGATTGATTTTTATAATCAAAGGCAAATCCTAGGTAAAAATGACAGTGGAAACGGACGTCTTGTTCGTAATACAATCGAGCAAGCGATTCGTAATCAGGCTATTCGAATCGTTGAAAATGCTGAGATAAAGGAAGCCGATTTAAATCAACTAACACTAGAAGATTTTCAATTGACGGTACATCCTGAGAACGGAAATGCAATGGATGAGCTACAATCAATTATTGGCCTTGATAGTGTAAAGGATTTTGTCAAAGCATTGTCTGCACAAATTGAGGTTGCGAATAGGCGTAAAGAGATGGGGTTACCTGATATGAGTACCCAATCATTACATTTGATTTTTAAAGGTAATCCAGGTACAGGCAAAACGACTATCGCAAGGATCCTTGCGAAAAGATTAAAGGAGCTCGGTGTTATTAAGCTGGATAACATTGTTGAAACAGATCGATCAGGTTTGGTTGCAGGATATATTGGTCAAACAGCTTTAAAGACAAGAGAAGTATTGGAGAAAGCATTGGGCGGTATTCTTTTTGTCGATGAAGCCTATGCTCTTGCTGGAGGCAGTCAAGATTTTGGGCAAGAGGCAATCGATACAATCGTTAAGTTTATGGATGATCACCGGGACAATATCATTGTCATTTTGGCTGGATATGAAGATGATATGGATCGGTTGATGGAGACTAATGCAGGGCTTCGATCACGTTTCCCAAATATGATTACCTTCCCTGACTATTCCGTGGATGAACTTATTTTGATTAGCAGAAACATACTGAAACCAAAAGGATATGAGTTGAGTCTTGATGGATTAATGGCTCTACGAGATATATTGGAAAATTATTCAGGTGATGTGGTATCAGGTAACGGGCGTTTAGCAAGAAATATTTGTGAAGCGGCTATTCGCCAACATGCTCTCAGAATTAGTCAAAATAGTAATCCTACAATCGAAGACTTGACTCTGTTAAAGAAAGAAGACTTTTTGAAGGTGGGAGTTCTGACAAGATGAAAAAGTTAATCAGCCTTTTATTTGCCTTTTTGTTTTATATTATTCTTTTTCCGTTTACTGCTCTGATTCTTATACTCGGGCCAATCATCACGGTTTCTGATCTTTCTAATGTTTTTAAATATGAAGTACCTAAACTTGCTTTCGGTTTACCAGCATTGGTTCTATTAGGATTTATACTATTTTTATCGATGAAGGTCAGCTCATTAAAATGGATCTATAAAAAATTCCCGGTGTTGCTGCCTTTTCTGCAAATGGGTTATCTTTCATTTTTGGCTTTACAGATAGGTTTAGAGTTTGCTAACCTTTGGGCGGATAATAATGCTTACCCCAAAGGTGTTGCCATCGTATTAGCCTTATTATCATTCGTCGTGGGAAGGATATTTCTCTCGTACTGGTATTATAAATATCCAATAAGCTACAAAATTCATAAATAGGAATGGAGCATTATTGTGAAGAAACGATTTGCACAAAATAAAAACCAATCTGTAGATTTACAAGAATTAGAGGAAGAAATGAACGATAAAGATCCTAATGGAGAAGAGGTTATTTATAACGAGAATAATCATAGAAAGCCTGTATTTTTCGGAATTCTTCTTGCAGTTGCTCTAGGTATCATTTTTAGCATGGTGTCCGGGGGATCAACATCAGGAAAGGCAGAAGAAATTGTAGGAAACCGAACCAGTGAATCAACAAAAGCAGGTGAAACCTTATTTAAAAGTGAGTCAAATGCAGGTCTTACTTCCAAAAACTTTTCCGTTTCAATAATTGATTCAAGCGGAAGTGCTAGAATGCTTATTTGGGATTTTAATAAAGAGGATTTGGACCAGGTTCAAATCCTTGTCGACGGAAAGCCGGTAAAGGAGAAACTTATTCTTACTAATGATCCGGCTGCCATATCTATTCCTGTCCCCAGTATCATTACTGTCAAGGGACTAAAGGATAATGGGGGAGGAATTTCATATGCGGTCAAATTTCCAAATAACAGACAAACCTATTTTAATGTGGTAACTGTCGGTGGTTCCAATACCTATACAGTAACTTTAAAGCCATAAATAATCTGAATCACTTAGCTATTTTTCTAAAGTATTAAAAGTGCTGTTGTAAATTTATTTGCGTCACTATATAACACTAGAAAAATGGTCATTTAGTTTAAAAGTTTAAAAATTTTTTTAGGATAACTGAGAGGCACCTATTCTTCGAAGTAAACATTATTTAAAAAGGCAGAGGAAACCTCTGCCTTTTTATGCTGTAAATTTACATTTAGGATATTTACTGCACCCTTTGAATTCACCATATTTTCCTTTCCTTTTAACCATCGGATTACCACATCTGGGGCAAATATTGTTCTTAATGCTTTGTTTTTTTTGTGATAAAGTGGATCGGATTTCACTACGATGATTTTTAGCCACTTTATTTTTTTCTGAATTCGATATGTTTACTAATGGTTCTATTTTATGCTGGATTTTCCTTAATTGTTGATGACTAAGAATGTTTGAATTGGTGCTCCCATTTATTAACCCTATTAACTTGTTTCTTTTTATGACAGATGCATTTTTGAATTCAGATTTAAACTTTAATTCTGATTGATCTCCGAAAACAATAATCGAGAAAAATGGAACATTTTCTACTAAATCTCCCAAATAACTTTTTAAAGCTTGGATATGTCCGTAATTTTGCCAAATAGGGTTATTAAATTTATCTTTTCTTTTATAGTTTGTTTGATTCCAGAATTGGCTTTGTTCAGATCCAGTAATCCATCCTTTATAATTCTTTGTTTCAATTACATATATACCTTTACGAGAAAGAACTAGGTGATCAACTTGACTTGTTTTATTTCCATTTTCTATTGGTATGTAAAGGTCATGATTGGAAATGTAAAGATCAGGGTTTAATTTCTTAAGTGTGTTTTTGACCTTCATTTCTCCAATCTTCCCTTTAAAAGAAGCTGAATTTACTACTACCAATGCAATAAAAATTAAAATAAAAAAATAAATCATGACAAAATCCTCCAATATAATACAATTGATACTATTTTATCATTTTTTATCCATTATTAGTTAATTAATATATTTTTAATTGAACTCTGAAATTACTATTTTACAATTATATACCTAATTTATGGGTAAATTTTACTATTTATCCTTAACTATCTAAAATGGAATGGTGCTACTTATCGGAAAATCAGATCTAGACTACGAAATAAAAAGCTGAAAACGAGTAATTGTGTAGAGCAATTACTCGTTTTTTTATTTTTAGGTGCAAGTAAGGAATAAGTTGGTGCATCTTTAACTAAATAAATTAGCATTCTGTGAAAAAGTGCCGAAAGAACACGTCCCCATGGTACTTGTAAGTTAGTGTTTTTTCTTAATACCGTTTGAAGAATGAATTACAGGAAAAAAATAAACTACCAATTAATACAGATATGTATAAATAATTACAAAAAATTAACTAGATAATAAGTAAATAGATATATTCTAATAAACCAACAAGAAAAAAAGCCCACGTTAGTAAACGGGGCTTTTCGAATAAATATTTATTTGTCCTTTGATATTTAACGTATTAAATCATTTTTAAATACTTAAAAGCTTGTTTAATATCTTCTTGTTTATTAATAGGACCTAGATTTGTTCTGAAAACGGGGGAGCTGCAAAATATATTTATAAATGAATAGGATAATTATCTGAGGATAGGCCTTGAAAGATAATTTATCTTTTATTTACCCTCGTGGCAGAATAGCTGAAAAACAAAAGTACATAATATTACAAACAAATAAAACGGGTGAAAGGAATTTATATAATTGGAGTTCTTACAGGAGAATATGCCTTTTGTGTAGAAAGATAAGATGAAGGGAGGGATAAATTTATGTATGAGGCAAAAGGTTTTGAAAGTACAGACTTCATAGAATTTACTCGGGTAGTTAATGATTTTCTTGGCTCATTAGAGGAAGGAAAGCTTATAGATGTTAAATATAATTCTGTTCCACTTGCTATAAGCACGCATACTGAGTATGGGGTTTATCCAGATACAAAATATACTGCAATCATTATATTAAAGAAATCGTAAAAACAAAACAGTTTTTACGAGCTGTGGAATTTCCTATTTGAAATTATTTACCAAATATGGCAAAATTTAATCGAATTATCTTTGTTCGGTGTAAAGGATTTGTATAAGTTTAACTTTCGTCTTGAAGATCACTGAGAGCAAGGATAGTATTACACTGTGTGTATTTACACACTTGGAGGCAAAACAAATGGAAAAAGGTAAGGTAAAATGGTTTAATGGCGAAAAAGGCTTCGGATTCATCGAACGTGAAGGTGGAGAAGACGTATTCGTACATTTCTCAGCAATCCAAGGCGAAGGCTACAAATCATTAGAAGAAGGTCAAGAAGTGACTTTTGACGTTGAACAAGGAAACCGTGGACCACAAGCAGCTAATGTTCGTAAAGATTAATTAAAACCAATAGACAGACTCTAAAAATAGAGTCTGTTTTTTTATGCAATAAACAACAAAAAACCCCACTCACGAATGAGTAGGGAATATGAAAACAGTAAATCAAATGGTAACCAAAGTGTAGCATACAATTAAGGATAATCCAAATTTAATGAAAGTGGCTTATGAACTCACTCTAATTTTTATGAGAGACCTGAAGCAATATTTTCTGCTTCAATTCTAAGTAGTAAACTACCGTAACCGTTCGGCTACCGAAACCCTACTTGAGGGAGTGGTGTAGTTCATGGTGCTTGAGCTGATTGAATATAGTGAGGATGCAAATACACCTAAAAGAAAAAGGTTAAGCTGACGAACTTCTGAATGGACGGGTCTATACGACAAAAATTTTGGAAATCCGTCTTATATATATTAAGCTTGCAATTAATTCCAAAAAATGCTATTATAAGGAAGAATTATTTTTGTTCGGTGTAAAGGATAGTATTAGTTAAAACTTTTCGTCTTGATGATCACTGAGAGCAGGGATAGTAACATTGTGTGTGTTAACACACTAGGAGGCAACAAAAATGGAAAAAGGTAAAGTAAAATGGTTTAACGGCGAAAAAGGCTTCGGATTCATCGAACGTGAAGGTGGAGAAGACGTATTCGTTCATTTCTCAGCTATCCAAGGCGAAGGGTATAAAACATTAGAAGAAGGTCAAGAAGTGACTTTTGACGTTGAGCAAGGTCAACGTGGAGCGCAAGCAGCTAACGTACGAAAAGCTGCTTAATGATAAGAATAAATATAGACAGACTCTTATGTTAGAGCCTGTCAGAGTGTAGGAAAAGGCATCCGAATGAGCCCATTTGGATGCCTTTTCTTTGAAATTTGTTCTTAAGAGCAGATTTTAGAACTATTCGACCTATTTTTTAGGCCATAGCTTGGCTTTTCTAAGTCCAGCTTGAAAAGGAAGGTGTGCGGTTGATAGGAATCTAGGAAAGTATTCAAGCCGAAGATTAAAAAGATTTAGTTGCAGGTTCTTCCAGAGCTTTATAATATACTCAAAAAGAGCTGCCCAATTTGTGCAGCCCTTCATTAATTATAGCTTTTCATAAAATCGGCGAATTTTAGTGGCCATAAGTTGTCTGCGTTCCTTTAGAAATTCCTCGTAATCGGTGAAGTCTAAATTAAATATCGATAAAGGGATACAGTTCATTTCCATGTTCGACTTTAATTCGTCTTCGTTTGTGATTTCTCCTATGGCAATTGGTCCGCCATTGCACTGTACCTTGACAAGCTCCATATAATTGGATGGGGCTTTGTCCTTGATCGAAAGGTTTACAATTTGTTCTGTATAAACATAGTTGGCGATTTGATTATATTTTCCACGATAATTGATCCCACTTTTCTGAAGATACTTTTTCGGGAAAATATGATGGACATCCCCTCGTTCTTCGATTAAATGACTTACCGTAATCGATTTAGATAAAAAGGCATTATCTTTATCATAAATTTGCGCCATTATAAACAAATTGAAATAGGGACTACTGGTGACGGAGGTATCTAAGTTCGTTACCAAAATATTGTTCCAATAAGCATCCGAAAGTTCGCCAGCTTCAATACTCTTTAAATAATTCATCGGTTTATCGGCAAGATTAAATCTCCTGATATCAAATTCAAACATTGTTTCGGGCGATCCTGAATACCGTTCAGTCAATACAGATAATACAAGCCATTTTCGAACGATTTGATTTATTTCATTTCCGTCGATATTCTTCTCTCGCATTAATAGAAAGAGTGTATAGGCAAAGTTTAAAGCATTTTTTGAACGAATCAGCTTTGGTGTGATAATTCCTGAAGACTTCACAATCATAACAAATCGTTTAAAATTTGTTTCACTGATAAATTCAAGAACGCCATCCTTTAATGTTTTAAAAGATGATTCGATAATATCTTCCCTATACTCCCGCGTTTCAAAGTCACGCCCTGAAAGCAAACTCACTAAATTGGATATTTTTCCTCGTAAGAATTTATAAGTAAACGCCACTCTTAATAAGTCAGAATAGCTCGGTTCATAAATAGATGAGTGATAATCTTTTACCCATTTGATTTTTTGAAAATTGGATGTTGAGGCAAAATCAGTATCATTATTTTCTATATTTGAATAATCAGCTGGATTTTTAATTAAATGACAGAAATAATCAATGGTCTTTCGAATTTGTGGACCTTCATAAGATTCATTTACCGTAATCTTGGACATTGCAAAATCTGCCTGGCTTAGAACAACACCTGCTGAATTTATTCTAATAAATATTTCCGTAACTGTTTCAATATCAAGGTTATGTGAAAGTTCGATCATCCCGATGCTGCTATATTTTACTTGCATTAATTTCTGGAGCACTCGATTCATTTCGTTATGATCCATTTCAGGGTTAGATGAACAGTATTCATTTATGTAACTGAAAGAATTGAACCCAGGAGAGAAAACATCTGAAATATCTGGTATCCACTTCACATTTTTTAGGATTGCAGGGTTTTGCACCTCAAATTTTTCTTCTATTGGATTAAAAGCAATGCGGATTTTCTTCTTTTTGTAATTAGAATCTACAACCTCATGACCCGTTATCGCTGCTGTTAAAGCGGTGATTCGTTGTTGTCCGTCGATTAGGATTTTTTTACCCATCGACAAAGAACCATCTTTTAGTTTTGTATCAGGATTTTGCCATGTAATTATATATCCAACCGGGTAATTTTTATAAAGGGAATCCATTAAATCCCTAACTTTTGATGCATCCCAGACGAAAGGTCTTTGGATTTCCGGTATCGCAATCATTTTATTCTTAATCCAACTTATTATGGATTCCACAGTACTATTGTTGACGTTGTAATTACTCACTTTATCACTTCCCTTTAAATGCAATATTACATAAATTATAACGTAATTTCCCTAATGAATTCCATTTCCAATCAAGCCGAATCACTCCTAGCAATATTTTCTTTTGACTTGAATAGTATTTGAAGGGATACAAAAGAAAATGGCGAACCTATTATTAGATATATATAAATGGGGGATTCGCGATGGACTTAAAAAAGGAATTTCATAAAGATATGATTGCAATCTATCAAAATGCTAAGAAAGAATGTGGATACAATGCGACTAGATTCTTGCAAATGGTAGCTTCAAAAGATGGTTTATCTGTAGCGAAAAGCTTTATTCAAAAGAATCAGCCTACGGATGGGTTTGCTACTCTATGGGAGTTTGGGAGATTGGATCTTACTGTAGAAGCATTAATTTTATCTCCAAAATATGAGATGCTTTTCACTGAGGATGAAAGAAACATTGTTAAAGTCCGTTTAGGGGAATATGGATATTTAAAATAAGATTGTTGCCTTCAAGGTAGAAATCAATGAATCAAACATCATTTTCTTTGTAAAAGACAACAAGAATTCATAGAAAATGAAAAAAGCGAGTAACATGGATAAATGTTACTTGCTTTTTTGAAAAAAATTTTCATTAAATGTTTAATTTGTCTGTTGTTTCTTTTTAACAGCTTCAGAATCAGTTAGAAAATAATATGTAGCACCATTGACTGAATAAGGTTTATCAAACCAAATACCATTATTTATCGCAGACCAATTGAAACGTTGTGCGCCAGTGTGTTTCCTAAAAAAACGAGCAGCTTCCTGTATAGAAGGACATTCTGCCAAAAGCTCTTCCCCTTTATAGATGTTGACAGGAATTTCGGTTTTGTTTTGTAATTTTGACCTTGTTCGCTCCATCATAATCCCCTAATGCCTTTTTTCTTAATACGCCTTTTTTAACTAGATTCACAATGATCCCCTTATTCTTATATCGATTAAACGCTATTAACTTATTTAAATCCTTCACCGTTAAATTTGCTGGATACATTGCCAGTTCATATTCTCGTGTCTTTTCAATTAACGAAAGGGCAAACTCAATTTGTTTCGGTGTTAAAGAGTAATCTTCTTTGGTCAGTGGGGGCTTGGTTTGCAGTGACATGTTCAGATACAGATTTCTCAATCGTCTCCGCATGTTCTCTTAACTTAGCATCAACCAGTGCCTCCACCTCAGCTGGGCTGATTGATCTAACCTCGCTGAATGAGCCAAAGGATTTATTCGATTTTGATCCGAATCGGAAAAGTGTTCAAAATGAAAAAATCAGTGTCCGGAATTTCCATGCATGGTTAAAGAATGATTTGAAAATTCGAGAGCAGCAGCTGCCCGATATCGTTGAAAAAATCGAGAAGAAGGAAGCAATTCTACCAAACTATGATGCGATTCTTATTGATGAAGGTCAGGACTTTGAGACGGATTGGCTGCGTCTTGTTAGTTTGCTCTTAAATACGAAAACACAATCACTTTTGTTAGTTGAAGACCGGGCGCAGACCATTTATAAACGAAAACGGTCTTATGTGCAGGATACCGGTTTAAGTTTCCAAGGCAGATCCAAGGTTTTATCAATTAATTATCGAAATACACAGCAAATTGTTAAGTTCGCATGGGATTTTTACCGTGAACATTCTGTGTTTAAAAATAAAGTGGTGAATCGTGATCTGGAAGGGGAGATTATTGCACCACAGAGCACAAAGCGAAAAGGTCCGGATCCTGGTATTTTAAAGGCGGCAAATTTCTTTGATGAAATGAGATTGGTTTCAAGGCAGATTAAGAAGCTGCATGAAGAGAAAAAGGTACCATATGAAGAGATGCTGATTCTTTATCGAGTGAAGCGAACGCATAAATTCCCCATCATTGATATCATTAAACGTTCATTAACTGAATACGGACTCCCGTTTTATTGGATTACTGAAAATGATGTATCGAAGCGATCCTTTGCGGAGGAGGATGGGAAAATCAAAATTAGCACCATCGACAGCAGTAAAGGATTGGATTTCCGGGCTGTATTTATCGTGAACGTAGATTCGATGCCATTTCCATTGGAAGAGGATAAAGAGAGGGAAGTGTCGTTGTTATACATCGGGATGACGAGGGCAAAGGAGTATCTTTGTTTGTCATATTCGGGTGAATCGGAGTTTACAAAGTATTTGGATCAAGTCTTTTCTAATCGAAATAGGATGCTGAAGAGGATTGAACAGATAAAGTGAGTCGTCAAAAGACAATATATGGTGAAATTTTCTATTCCATTAAACATAATAGAAATCAGCTAATTTAATAAGAAATAGAAGATAGAAAAAGCATAAATATGTGATTCTATCTTCTATTTTACAATACATTTAGAAAGTGGTCTTACATACCTTACATGGCTTAATAAAAGACAAATCAAACAGTGTGCTTCTTAATGACTATGTGACATACTCCTTCTTCTAATACCTATATGATTAATACTGTAAACCCATAAAGCATTTAGCAATAATAAAGCACTTGTAGTGAAGAATACATAATGAATGCCGAAGAATGCTGCCATTTGCCCGCCTAATACAGATCCTCCGAGAGTACCAATATACTGTGCAGATTGATTATACCCGAAAATACGACCAACAATTTCATCTGGCGCACTTTTTCGAACAAGGTTGTTAATGGATGGCAATAACCCAGCTGTCGCAAGTCCAAGACAGAAGCGCAGTCCCATGAGCTCCCACGGTGTTTTCACAAATGCTTGTGGAATAAAGATAATTCCTGCAGCAATAAGTGCTCCAATCAATATTTTTCTTGAACCAATACGGTCAGCAAGCTTTCCTAATCGTGGAGCAGCAATTATATTGGCTAAACCGGCAGCCGCCACCACCATTCCCGCAATCATCGATAAATGGGTTGCATGTGGTGACAATTCTTTTACATAAACAGTAATTAAGGGCTGAATGGACATATTGGCAATTTGCAAAATAAATGTGCTGGCAAAGAATGAAATTAGCAATCTCGTATCAGGAACTAGTTTCCAAACTTGGCTAAAGGCTAACGGTGTTTTATGAACAGGTGTAAATTCTTCTTTTATCAAAAATAGAACGGCAAAAAAGGCGATTAACAATAACACGCTTGTTACAACAAAACAGCTCCGAATTCCAGAGAATTCTGCAATAAATCCCCCCATTAAAGGACCTAGAAGTCCGCCGCTAACGGAGCCTGTAGAAAGTGTACCGAGTGCCCAGCCTGAATTTTTCTTTGGTGTTTGTGTTGCCACTAATGTAACCGATGCAGAAATGTAACCGGAAACAGCCCCCATTAACATCCGTAATGCGAGTAATTCATAAACGTTTTGCACAAATGCCATCACAAAAACGACAATGGCCATTCCAAGGCTCGCACGGAGTAACATTAGTTTTCTGCCCTTTTTATCTGCAAGTCTTCCCCAAATAGGCGAAACAATGGCTGAGATTAAAAAGGTGGAACCAAAAATCAATCCAGACCATTTTTCAATATCTGAAGTTGCGTGTACTCCTAGCTGATCAATATATAAAGGTAGCATTGGCGCTATTTGACTCATCCCCGCGGCCGTCACAAATGAACCGAACCAACAAACAAATAAATTTCTTTTCCAATTCTCCATATAAACACCTTTCTTATTATTTGGAATTTATTTCGACTTCCAAAGTAATTTATATCCTTAATCATACTCCAAACAATTGATAATGACTAATATATGTATTACTATTTACTTATAGGTTGAGGACTATCAATAGAGGTGGACAAATGGACTTCTTACAATTAAGGTACTTTCAAACCGTTGCCGAATTTGAACATATAACTAGGGCTGCCAAAGAGCTTAAAATTGCACAGCCGTCATTAAGCCAAACCATTTCTCGTTTAGAGGAAGAGCTGGGTGTTTCCCTTTTTGATCGAGAGGGAAGGAATATTAAACTAAATCAATTTGGGGAAATTTTTTTAAAAGGAGTAGATAAGGCTTTTTCTGAATTGGAATTTGCGAAGCTTGAGATGGCGGAACTCGCAGGAGAGAGCAAGAATCAAATTTCACTTTCTGTCATGCATACCCCATTATTACCGAATATTATTAGTCAATTTCATAAGGTATATCCATCCGCCAATTTTCAAGTGAGTATGCATTCTCCCTTACGACTTGCGGAACAATTGGAAAAAGGGGAAATCGATTTATGTGTTACTTACTTTCCGATTGAAAAAGAAGGAATCAGCTGGATTAATCTTATGGAGGATGAAGTATTTATCATAGTTCCGGATACCCATCATTTGGCTGGGAGAGATAGCATTCAGTTAAAGGAAGTGGCAGATGAACAATTTATTCACAGAGAGCCGACGAATCCCTTCAGAATGCTAA
This sequence comes from Bacillus salipaludis, assembly GCF_030938565.1. GTDB lineage: Bacteria > Bacillota > Bacilli > Bacillales > Cytobacillaceae > Neobacillus > Neobacillus salipaludis_A. Next base: position 3,524,798 of record NZ_JAVGVR010000001.1, read on the forward strand.
CAGATGGTTTTTGTGAAAAAGCAGGATTCACACCGAAAATCGCCTTTGAACTCGAAGAACCGGGATCCATTCATAACTTTGTAGAGGAGGGATTGGGTGTATCCTTTTTAACCGAGCACACCCTTCGCTATTCACACTATGAAAAAATTGTTCCCTTGCATATTGAACAGCCTGTCTGTACAAGAACAATAGGAATGGCATGGAAAACGGAGCGGTATACTTCAAAGGTCGTTCGGGAATTCCGGGAATTTATGATTGGGTATTTTAAGGAATTAAGCTAAATGAAGCATGAGTGCTTGTCTAGAAACGATGGAGTAGTTGACTATCTGAAGGAAATGTACCCTAAGTGTAGATACCAAAAAAAGTCTACCGTAGGGTACATTTTAGATTCGGTTAGAGTTTTCTTTATAGCTCCTTTTTTTCTCTTAATTTATTCAAGGTAAGAAATTCCTTGTTCCCCAAAACGTAAAAAATGAGCCGAATTCTCATAAATACTGTAGAGATATAAATTTTCATTTTGAGATTATTTCAAAATAACAGTTTGATGGGTAGGAATTCGGCTAACATTATGTTAAAAAAGGACACTTGATGGTAATAAAATACCACTAAGTGTCCTGTTTATTTTTTCCTACTGATATTCCCCAAGGATTAAATGGGTACCCTCGATTTCAACTTGAATTTCCACACCCAGCCGAGTCATTAAATTTGTCTGCTAGAATTAACGATCCATAGCTGATTCGATTGTCCTCCATAAATCAAAGCATTTCTGAAATGAATCATAATTAGCTCACCAAAATTTAAAGTATGGTCTAAATTTTAATCTTTTATAAATTTAATCCAAATCTCTTTAATTCAATGAAAATACTTTCCAATCGTTTTCCTTTTTCTGTTAACGTATATTCCACACGAGGAGGAACCTCTGGAAATACCTTTCTTTTTAATATCCCATGATCTTCTAGTTCCTTCAGACGGAGTGAAAGTGTTTTCGGGCTAATTCCCTTCATTGATTTCAATAGGTCGCTGAATCGCATCGTTCCTTCAATAAGCAAATCACGAATAATTAAAAAGGTCCATTTAGTCCCAATCACGTCAAGCGTTTTAGCTATGGGGCAAGGCTCACCTGGTGCTCCTTTGGTCAGCACGACCGGCTCAATATCGCTCATCTGAAACATCCTCCTTAAAAATTTTTGACTAATTTACCTTATCATATCACAATAGTATATTTTCGGAAACTTTATGAATTAAATATCACTACTTCCATAAATGAATTTACTACATATATAATATCGATGAATCTATTATTCCAACTCTATATTGAGGAGGTGATATTTTGCATTTCAGTAATGGAAAAATCATTGAGGATTGGCATTTAGAGGATCATCTTACATTAATACAACAGCTGGGAGTAGTATCTGAAAATTGCACACCTAATGGTTTTTAAAGAGACTACAGAATGAAAGGAGCTAGAAAAAAGATGAAAAATATACTTATTATTAACGGTCATCAGAAATATAGTTCAGCAGAGGGGAATTTGAACCAAACCTTGATGGACAAGATGGTCAGTTTGTTAAGTGAAAAGAACAATATAAAAACTACAATTATTCAAAACGGATATAAAATCGAAGATGAGCAGAAAAAATTTTTATGGGCTGATATTGTTATTTATCAAACACCTATCTATTGGTTTAGTGTTCCAGGCTTACTGAAGACGTATATGGATGAAGTTTATGCTTATGGTTTATTTTTTAAAGGTGCTGATCAGTATGGAAGAGGAGGTTTATTGACCGAAAAGAAATATATGTTTTCCACTACCTGGAATGCTCCTGAAAAAGCATTTAACGATCCAAGTCAATTTTTTGAAGGGAGCAGCTTAGAAGATGCATTAAGCCATTTACATCGTATACAGAAATTCCTCGGAATGAAACCTTTAAAGAGTTTTACTTGTTATGATGTAATCAAAAATCCGAAGGTTGAAAAGTTTGTATCCGAACTTGATATACATCTGAAAGAGGTATTGAATTTTTAATCTATAAAGTAAATCATGTGGAGGTAAAAACATGTTAAAAGATAAAAAAGTTGTAATTATCGGTGGAAGCTCTGGGATTGGTTTGGAATCAGCTAAACAGGTTATATCCCAAGGGGCAGAAGTAATCATTGCCAGCCGTTCTGAAGATAAACTACGGAATGCAAAAGAGCAGCTAGGAGATAGGGCTACGGCTTTTACGCTAGATACAACACAAGAACAGCAAGTTCAGTCCTTCTTTGAAAAAGTCGGCCAGTTCGATCATCTTGTGGTAAGCGCTGCAGAAACATCCAGCGGATCATTCCTCCAAACGGATACAGCCCAAGCCCGACAACTGTTTGAAAACAAATTTTGGGGACAATATTATGCAGCGAAATACGGTGCTCCGAAAATTTTACCAAACGGATCAATCATTTTATTTTCTGGGGTTGTAGCCTACAAATCGATGGTCGGTTCGTCCATTCTAGGGGCAGTCAATGCCGCCGTTTCGAATCTAGGACAGACCTTGGCATTAGAACTTGCTCCAATCCGAGTGAACATCGTTTCACCCGGTATAATTGATACACCTTCCCGCAGTAAAATGCCAGAAGAAACTCGTAATCATTTCTATGCTACGGTTGAAAACATCCTTCCAGTGAAACGAATAGGAAGAGCTGAAGATGTTGCACAAAGCGTGCTATACTTGCTTCAAAATAGTTTCGTGACAGGAACCGTTCTTCATGTAGAAGGTGGTCACATTTTAGCTTAAGCCAGCAACTGAGGAAAAATCATAACCCCTAAACAAGAAAAACGCCATTCTTTTTGTAGAACTATACGAAAGGATGGTGTTTTTTTATGAATCTTTCCATCTCTTAGAAGCTTTACCTTTTTTCACAGGAATACATCGATATGTGTCACCACAAACTCTAGAACAACTAGCTAAAGTTAAATGAAGCATGAGTGCTTGTCTAGAAAAGATGGAGTTCTTGGCTATCTGAAGTAAATGTACCCTATAGAGTAGATACCAAAAAAAATCTACCAGTAGGGTACATTTTAGATTCTGTTAGAGTTTTCTTTATAGCTCCTTTTTCTCTCTTTAATCTCAAAATATACATAAAGATATATAAGTATATTTCAATTTTATTATATATGAAGTTATAAATTTTCATGGTCTCACTTTGCGGTCTGTGTCAGCCACACTGATATTGGGTTTTTGTGGAAAAATTACCTACCACCTGGGAATACGGATATGATACAATCTGATATGTAATTGACAGACTATTAAGATATTTTTCTGTAATCATGGGAGATTGCTAGAGGGGGAAGATGATGAGAAGGGGAAAGAGGAAGAGGCGTTTGGGCAGGTTCATGAAGGGGTTGTTTATTCTTCAGTTTGTACTGATGTACCTATTGGGGGGGACATCCTTGCCGAAGGTGCTTGCTGAGGGGGATCAGTTCTTGATGTGGAGTGAAGACGGAAAAACGTTTGCGTCGTTCGGTCCGAATCAGGAAATACGGATTCACACCGGGCAAATTCGGTTTTTGAAGGGCTGCAGGGAAGGCGGAGCTGATGACTTCGTTGAACCGTATGCCGATATTTATGTGGTGCCGAGCGGAAAAGGCGCTCCAGGTGAAAAGCTGACGGATGTGTCGGGTTCGCCCAACACGGTACAAGGGGTGCATGGCGGTCTTTTCATATCGGAGGTGATCGGGTACACAGCTCCGGGCGGCAAGATCGGGCCTGGAAAATATACAGTCGTATACGATGAATGCCAAGACGGGACAGTATCGCCGGAGGATAAGGTGTTCACGGATGCCTTTGAGGTGGTGTTCCCGACGGATATTCCGAACATCATGGCGGATCCGGCCATCGCGAAAGCGAAGCAAAAGGCAGCTGATGCGGAGGCGGAGTGGCAGGACTTACATGATACATACCGGGATTTTTTCGCGCTTCAATCGAAGCTTGGGACGCTCGGGAAGGTGTGGCAGTGCGGCGGCCTGAAGGAAACGGCCATTTCCGTCAGCACAAGCTTCAGTTTGACGTTGGTTTGTCCCAAAATAGGCGGGAAGCCGCTTCCGGGTGTGGTCACCTCTTGGGATGTACAGAACGGAGCGCTAATTGACGGATTCTTTACTGGGCTGACAAAGGGAGTGGAATGGGCGACCGGCGTGAATCCAAAGCAGCTCGTACTGAAGCAGATCTTGGCTACAGCTTCCCACTATAAAGGGATTGCGGCCGATCCGCCGAATCCGAATTTCCAGAAGCTCACGCCGCTGGATACGCGTGATGTGATCACGACGGAAAGCAACGATCCGGAAACGATCGCCGCTGTCGGCATCGGCAATGAGCTCGCGAATGAGGGGCCGCTCTTGCGGGCGTTCTTGACATCGATTGAGAAGTATCAAGGAAGCGCGATTGCGAAGGACGGCGATTGGGCGTTGATCCATGCGCGGGCTGTGAAGCAGTATGCGGCTCAGCTGAAGGAACAGATCAGGCGCACCAACACATCTATTGCGATTGCGAAGCAGGTGGTAGAAGAAGATCCGCGTCCGCTCGATCAAACGGTAGCGGACCTGAAGGCATTCCGCAATGAAGTCGCGTCTCAAGGGCTTTCGCCGGAACTTGTGCGCAATCTGAAGAACTTAGGCTATACCGATGCCCAAATCGAAGACATGAAGAAGGAGTTCCTTGGTCAAAGCGATTCATTCAGCAAGGCAGCCATGCTGAATCAGCTTGATGCGTTGCGCAGCACAAATGACAAGTTGATCGCAGCCTTCGGGGAACTGGCGGTGAACATGGAGGAGGATTGGATCAGCTATTTGACTGCGATGCCGAATGTGCATGATAAAGCCCCGATTGTTAATGCGGGCGGCCCGTATGATGGGAAAGAGGGAAGTGTGATTTCGTTTGACGGCTTGGCATCGGCAAGCCCGAGCGGCATTGTCAGCTATGAATGGGATTTGGACGGTGACGGCGCATTCGATGACGCCACGGGACCGAAGCCAACCTATAAATACAATTTGAATGCCAATAAGCTGGCAGGCTTGAAGGTCACGAATGCGGACGGATGGTCCAACATCGGTTACGCAACTGTATTCATCGAGAACAGCGACAAAGGCCCGATGATTACCAATATGGTGCCGGATAGGGCGGAAACAGAAGTGATTACGGGCGAAACGAAGAACTTCGCGATTGATGCGGAGGATCAGGAAGGCGATGCCGTCCAAGTCGATTGGTATGTGGACCGAGTGCATGCGGGCTCCGGAAGTGCTTATGCGTATACGCCTTCCGATGAAAAGGTCGGAAAGCATATTGTGGAAGCAATCGTGACGGATTCCGCCAAGGAAAGCTATGAAGCAGTAAGCTGGCCGGTATCTGTCCTCATGCCGGATGATGACGGCGACGGATGGAGAAACAATGCGGATTGCCGTCCTAAGGATCCTGGCGTGAACCCGGGTGCGGCGGAAAAACGCGGAAACGGCAAGGATGATGACTGCAATCCGAACACATCGGATGAGGATTTCGCGCCGAATGTCTTCTTCAATGCTGGCGGTTTAGGGAAGGTTGTTTCCTTCAATTTGCAGGGAGCGAAAATCGAGGCAGCATCAAGTTCATATGACGGACGTCACGTACCGGAGCAGTTATTGGCCTTGGGAAATGAGTCCGGGTTTCCGTGGGCGACGAGCCGGAAGGATAACCAATGGGTCAAAATCAGCTTGGCGGGCAGCGGCACGTATTTAATTGATCGTGTGCAGGTTCAGCCGCGCCCTATGTATGACAATCAACGGGTCAAGGATTTTGAGGTGGCGGTTTCCTCGACGACATTGGATGATGCCGCGTTCACAACAGTGCTGAAGGCAACGGCCGCCAATAACGGCAATGTGCAGGAGTTCAAGCTGCCGAAGCCGGTTTTGGCGAAGTATGTGATGTACCGGCCGCTGAACGCACAGGGCGGTGGAGATGTTATCTCCACGCAGCAGTTCCGGGTGAAAACGCCGCAAATCAGCGTGCCAACGGTGACTTTTGAAAACCTGTCAACCGATCCGGAAGATGATATTGTGTTATGGGAGTGGAACTTCGGCGACAATAGCCCTGTCAGTACGGAGAAGAACCCGACCCATACGTTCCCGGATTCAGGCACCTATCCGGTCATGCTGAAGGCGACTGATGCAGCAGGGAACACCGACACATATACGATGCAGCAAACCATCCAAGCGGTGGACTTTGAATATGCGCCGAAGAATCCGAAAGAGGGCGAAACGGTGACGTTCTATAACACTTCCATCGGGGCGGATAACGGACAGCTGAAATCCCGCACATGGAATTTCGGCGACGGTTCCTCCTCGGCTGTGCCCAATGATCAGCCGCTTACACATAGCTTCAAGGATAATGACGCATACACGGTTATGCTTGAAACCGTGGATCAGAGCGGGAAGAAATATCAAGGAAAGAAAACGATCACACCGACGAACGTCGCACCGACCGTGAATGCGGGTTTAGATAAGGTGGCCCGCTCCGGTCAAAAGGTAGATTTCTTGTCTTCTATCACGGACCCAGGCGCAGACGGTAAAACATGCCGCTGGGATTTCGGCGACGGAACGACTTCGGACGTTTGCAACGCGAGCCATACGTATCCGGCATTATCCATGGATGCGCCTGATAAGAAATATACTGCTGTTCTGATAGTGACGGACGATGACGGCGGTACAGGTACGGACAGCCGCGACATTATCATTCGGGCTGACCGCGAACAGAAAATTGTCGCCTACTACACATTCGACGGCGACTTCAAGGACTATTCAGGTTATAACAACAACGGTACTCCGACGGGCACGATGTCATTCGCGGACGGCCTAAGAGGGAAGGCGGCTAAGTTTGACGGGAAAAGCGGCATCAATGTGAAGGATGCGGATTCCTTGGATTTCTCCACCTCCCTGTCGTTGTCCATGTGGCTGTACAAAGAAGATGCGGGGGCTGGCGGCTGGGCACCGGTGCTTTCCAAGGGCGAAACGTCCAATTATGAGGGGTATGCGCTCCTGCATGATTCTTATGGCATTTCGCCGGCAGTCCGCTTCACAGATGGATTCGACGAGACGGACCATAATCTAGCCTCAACAGCATTAACGAAGATGAAGGAATGGTATTTGCTCACAGTGACTTGGGACGGCACGGCCATCAAGTATTATGTGAACGACAAGTTGATGGAGACTAAACAATGGACCGGCGTGTTCCGGAATTCGAACAGCCAGCTGCTGATCGGCTATGACCCGCCAGGGAAAACGGAGTATTTCCGCGGGATGATGGACAATTTCAGACTCTACAACTATCCGCTCAGCCAACAGGAAATTTCTGACTTATACCAAAATGACCAACAGCCGGCCGATCAGGAGCCACCTGTCACAACAGCACAAGTGACACCGTCTGCGCCGAATGGGAATAACGGCTGGTATACGACAGATGCGAGTATCACCCTGACAGCTGCAGACCTGGGTTCGGGAGTGGAGAAGTCAGAATATCGTATGAATCAAGGAGCATGGAAGGTGTATAACGGACCGATTGCGATTACTGATAACGGCTTTTACAATATCGAGTACCGCAGTACAGACAAAGCGGGCAATGTAGAGGCAAGAAAGTCCGTATCCCTGAAGCTGGACAAAACGAAGCCGATGACAACGGCTGAAGTGACGCCATTATCACCGAACACTTGGCGCAAAACAGATGCAAGCGTCAGCCTTTCGGCGGAAGACCAAGGTTCAGGCATTGACAAAATACAGTACCGGCTGGATGAGGGAGATTGGCAAGTCTACGAAACTCCGATTGCGGTGAACACTGACGGTACCCATACGGTGGAATACCGGAGCATCGACAGAGCCGGAAACGCGGAAGAAAGCGAGTCTGTGACAGTGAGGCTGGATAAAACAAAGCCAGTGACAGCCGCAAGCGTGACGCCTGGCCGGCCGGACGGGGAGAACGGCTGGTATACGAAGGATGTCACAGTGGAGCTTTCGGCAAAGGATGAGCAGTCAGGTTTGAACAAAACCGAGTACCGGATAGACGGCAGCCAGTGGCTTCCGTATGGGACACCGCTCCAGTTGTCGACGGAAGGCGTCCACACCATCGAGTACTTCAGCACAGACAACGCAGGGAATACGGAGGATGCGAAGACACTTCAAATCAAAATCGATAAAACGGCGCCGGAGCTGACGCTCAAGCTGAATCAAGGGACTCTTTGGCCTCCGAATCATAAAATGGTGACGATTAAAGTGACGCCTGAATGGAAAGAAGCACTATCCGACATTCAGTCCATCGTACTGAAATCGATCACGAGCAATGAGCTTCCTGACGGGTCTGGAGACGGTCATACGGCACAGGATATCCAAAATGCCGCATATGGTACGGCGGACTTTGAGTTCGATTTACGGGCGGAGCGGTCAGGCGGCGGAACGGGACGCATATACACGATTACGTATACGATCACCGATAAGGCTGGAAACGCCAGAAATGTGTCAACAGCCGTGGAAGTGGCTCATGACCAGTCAAAAGAATAAGAGATAAAGAAAAAAATAGAAAGCTGAATCCGGATTTAGGGGCAGCAGGATTGGATTGAACAAAGAAACAGGATGGCGGGGCGTGTCCCTTGCTGTCCTGTTTTTTCTAGTACCGTGCGATCAAGTCAAGAGAGTTCATGCCTTCACCATTTTGTATTAGGAGTAAACATTTTGCCGATCATGTTTAATTGAAGAATGACAAACTGACCAAGAATGGGAAAGGGTTCAAATGATTTATTTTTAAACGCTTTTTTCGTATTCGGGGGAATCGGAGTTTACGAAATATCTCGATCAAAATTCCACAGAAAAACGAAGGCTATGGGGGAGAATTAAAAACATAAAATAAATATAAATTTAGAATTGGGGGAGTGAGTAAATTGAGAAAAGCTTATATTCTCAATACAAATCTATCAAATCGTCCAGGTGGCGAAACTGAGTGAGATATGGTAGGAAATGGAAAGTGCACGGCCTATTTTTCTCCTTGGAATTACCAAAAAATATTTGTAATCACTCTATCCATCTATTACAGGTACTAGCTTTTTAAATTTTTAATAATTAGAGTTTTAGAGGTGAAATAATGGACGGTGGTTAAATCAAACCGTTTCCTTAAGAAACGGTTTGATTTATTTACGAGTGAAAGTTTATTCACTCGTATTTCCTTAAAACAATTGCCGCATTATGACCTCCGAAACCGAATGAGTTAGACAGACCCGTATTTATTTTCGCTTGGCGAGCAATAGATGGTACATAATCGAGATCACATAATGGATCAGGATTTTCTAAGTTAATGGTTGGAGGAATTATACCTTCCTTTAAACTCATTGCTAAAGCAATTGCTTCAACCCCGCCTGCTGCCCCTAACATATGACCGATCATAGATTTATTTGCTGTTACTGGAATCTGATAAGATTGTTTACCAAACAGCTGCTTAATAGCCATTGTTTCAGAGATGTCTCCCACTTTGGTACTTGTTGCATGGGCACTAATAACATCAATTTCTTCAGGCGATATATTTGCATTTTTTAAAGCTGCTCTCATTGCAAGATAGGCCCCTTTACCTTCCGGATGTGTAGCTACGATATGGTGTGCGTCTGAACTTGCACCATATCCAATGACTTCTGCATAAACCTTTGCCTCTCTACGTAAAGCATGAGATAAAGATTCTAAGATTAGAATTCCAGCTCCTTCAGACATGACAAATCCATCTCGATTTTCATCAAATGGACGACTAGCTTTAGTAGGATCATCGTTTCTTGTTGATAATGCTGTAGCATTACCAAAGCTTGCTATTGATAAGTCTGTTATAGCTGCCTCTGTTCCACCTGCGAACAAAACGTCAACCTCTCCAGAACGAATTAGTCTAAAGGCTTCACCAATAGCTGTATTTCCAATTGCACAAGCTGAAACGGGCGACAAAGAAGGTCCCATTGCTTTCCACTTGATACTAATTTGTGCTGCAGCAGCATTAGAAATCATGGCAGGTACTAGGGTCGGGCTAACTCTTCTTGGCCCCTTCTGTCTAAGCACATCTATATTTTCAATCAAGGTTTCAATTCCACCTATACCTGAACCTACATATACGCCTAACCTTTCTACATCTATATGATCGAGGTCTAACTTAGAATCTACCCAAGCTTGTTCAGCTGCAGCCAAAGCAAATTGTGAAAAACGATCTAAACGTCTAGCTTCATTCTTTCCTAAAACTTCGTCTGCATCAAAATCTTGGACGATACCTGCAATTTTTGTCTTATGATTCGTAACATCAAATGTATCGATGGAGGATATACCAGATTCCCCGTTAATCAAATTGTTCCAAAATGTTTGGATGTTGTTTCCTATAGGAGACACTATCCCCATACCAGTAATCACAACTCTTTCCACTTTTCATCCCTCCAAATAAATATTTACTTGTATTTTACATCTCTTTTATCCTATTACAAGTGATAGTTTATCCTGGTATAATTACTAATAGGTTAAATTGATACGTTGAGGAGTTTTAAAAATGAATAATAAAAATAGGCTTGAAGCTTTGTCGACATTCTTAAAAGCTAAGCGTGCCCAAATTAAGCCAGAGTCTGTTGGTTTGCCTGCCGGAACCCGGAGAAGGACACCTGGATTACGAAGAGAAGAGGTTGCACAATTAGCAGGTGTGAGTACCACTTGGTATACATGGCTAGAGCAAGGAAGAGATATAAAAGTTTCTTCAATCGTACTTGATTGTATTTCTACAGCTCTACAATTAAATAATGATGAAAGAGATTACTTATATGACCTAGCATTAGAAACAAAATCAGAAATTACAAATCAAAAAAAGAATCAATCAGAGCTTAGCCCTTCTTTAAAGCGAATACTAACTGAATTAACATATTGTCCGACTATCATTACGGATCGACATTGCCATATAGTGGGCTGGAATCCTGCAGCTGCTCATGTTTTTTTAGATTTTGAACAAATACCGAATGATCAAAGAAATTTGATTCGTCTAGTGTTCACTAGAAAAGAATTAAAAGCATTGGCCGTCAATTGGGAACATTTTGCGAAAGGTTTTCTTGCTATTTTCCGTACCTATTATGGACACTATCTAGGCGATGAATGGTACAACCAATTTATTAAAGAAATGAGTGATTCACATTCAGAATTTCAGGATTTGTGGCAAGAAAGTCAAGTAAGTAAGGCTCCAGAAATGATAATTGAATTTAGACATGCAAAAGCAGGCAAAATGTTGTTTAATTTAACTTCTCTTCAGGTTCAAGGTGATATGGATTTACGGTGCAGTATCTATACACCAGTAGAGGAAACTGACACAGAAAATAAATTAAAGCGATTAATGAAGAGGGTTACGGTTGAAAATTAATTTTCTTGTTTAACTAAAGGGAGCGATTGTTCAATAAGAGCGGTCGTTTTTCTTGTTCCGATAACTAGGCAGGTTAATTTAAAAGTAGGAAGAGAAATGAAGATGTTAATCATTGTGTTTTGACCAAACCACAGATTAATGTACGGAAAAATGGACACCAGACTTAAATCTCGTGTCCTTAGTGGTGTATTTCGTTACACTAGCAATGTATCCAACAATATTTTCTTTTTGGTCTTAAATTCTTCTTCAGTAATGAAACCTGATTGTCTGTCGTAAAAAGGAAAAAACACTACCGTTTGTGAAGAAACGACCTATTCTCAAGACATGTCGTTATAACATATTTAATCAAAATTTCTTTTCAACTGAAGTAGTCATCGGATAAAAATATCTGACGAGTTAAATTAATAAATGCCTCTAATGGGGGAGTTATCCATTTATCCTTATGCCAAGCAATTTGAGTAAAAAGTGATGATTCTGAACCCTTCCATGGTATTTCCTTCATTCTACCCTCTTGAATATCTTTTTTCACGACCATCTCTGGTAATAGTGCTACTCCTAGACCTGCGATTACACATTGTTTGATTGCCTCAATACTACTGAATTCGATTTTATCCAGTGGAAATACTCTTGCTGATTTAAGAGAGTCTTCGAATATCATTCTATAAGAACATCCCATTTCTGTGAGCAAGAGAGTCTCATCCTTAAGGTCATTTAGTGAGAGCACTGGTTTGGGGTGGTTTGGTGAGACGACCAATTTGAGCTCCTCTTTGATCAGTTGCTCCACTCTTAATGAACCCTCAGGCTTACTTAAATCCATAAAAAAAGCAACATCTAAAAGACCCTCCATTAGATGATTTCTCGCCATTTCGTCAGAATGTGCAGGTTTAAAGACGAGCTTCACTTTGGGAAATGCAGCCTTGAACTCTTTAAGAATTGGAGGTAAACGATAGGTGCACTGGCTCTCCTGGGCACCAATTATTAAGGTACCAGTTGGTTCTTCTTCTGCGTTCACAACCGTAATCGCTTCTTCGCTTAGTTTTATCATCTTTTCAGCATATAGTTTAAACTGGTGCCCAGCCTCCGTTAAAATCAATCGTTTCCCTAGACGCTCAAATAAAGGTTTGCCAATTTCTTCTTCGAGAGATTTGATTTGTGCAGTCACACTTGATTGTGCAAAATTTAATATTTTTGCAGTCTGGGTAAAGTTCAAATTCTCTGCGGCATTTTTAAAAGTTAATAATTGTTTAATTTCCAAATTATCCACCTCCTTAATCGTTTTTTTCGATTTAATTAATCAAAATAATCATCTTTATCGATTTTTAAATTCATTATAAAATATAAGTAATCAAGGAACAAATAGTAAAATTTTAATTTAATGAAAAAGGAGAACTGAAAAATGTCAATAGCAGTCATATATGGGGGAACCCGTCATAATGGAAATTCGAAGATGCTGACAGAACATGTAATTCAAGAAATAGCTTCAGAAAAAATTCATTTAAGAGATTTTAATATTCATCCCATTATTGACATGCGTCACTCGAAAGATGGTTTTCAGGAAAGAAATGATGATTATAATTCAATAATTGATTGTATACTTCCACATGACATTTTAATATTCTCTACTCCAATTTATTGGTATAGCATGTCGGGAACAATGAAAAACTTTATTGATCGATGGTCACAAACTTTAAGGGACCCGAAATATCCTGATTTCAAGAAAAAAATGGCTTCCAAAAAAGCGTTTGTTATTGCTGTTGGAGGAGATGATCCTTACATTAAAGGACTGCCAATGATTCAGCAATTTCAATACATTTTTGATTTTATGGGAATTGAATTTGCGGGATATATTCTTGGAAATGGAAACAAACCTGAAGAAGTATTTCAAGACAAAAGAGCACTTTTCGCAGCTACTCAAATGCGAAATAAACTAACTGAAAATATCTAAAATTAACCTTCAAAATGGGATAATGCAAAGGGGGTGAACTAATAATGACACAAAAACAAGCAAACTTGATTTTAGTTACTGTCGCCATGGGGTGGGGCTGAAGGCTATATTCTACAAAAATATAATTCATGTAGAGCTAAAACTGTGTTTTGGAATTTGTAATATATTAACATGGAAATAGGTTATTTAGCGATCGGGCGAGATTGTCGAATAATCCTTAAAGAGAAAGGGGATGTTGAAATTGAAAGTAATTGTTGTGGGGGCAAGTGGTACGATTGGACAGGCAATTGCTAAAGAATTAGGAAAAAATCATGAAATTATTCGAGCTGGACGAAATGGCTTAGATGTTACTGTTGATATTACCTCTGCTCAGAGTATAAAAAAAATGTACGAACAAACTGGAAAAATTGATGCTGTAATTAGTGCAACAGGTGGTGCGCATTTTGGTTCCGTTTCGGAACTAACACCAGAATTAAATGACATAGCAATCGAAAGTAAACTTAAAGGTCAAATTAATTTGGTACTTCTCGGAATGGACTATGTTAATGACGGTGGAAGCTTTACGTTAACAACTGGAATTATGATGGATGATCCTGTTCCGCAGGGCGCTTCCGCTGCCATGGCAAATGGTGGTGTTAAAGCATTCGTAAAATCAGCAGCGATTGAAATGCCGAGGGGAATTCGTATAAATAGTGTTAGCCCCAATGTATTGGAGGAATCATTAGACAAATACGGGGAGTTTTTCCCGGGATTTGTGGCAGTCCCTGCCAGTCGTGTAGCACTTGCTTATAAAAAAAGCGTGGATGGAGCTCAAACCGGACAAAACTACGAAGTCTATTAATTTAATTTGAAAATGTGCTGATTCTAACAGGAGCGATAAGCTCTTTTTTTTTGCTTTTGTTCACTTATTTTTTTCTAAAAATTTTGGATATAACTGTATATGGAGTATGACACATCTGTTGTGTTTCTCCTCATCAGGACTGTGGTGCATGACCCCCGGTGAGTTAGAAATTATCCAAAGAGGCTTTCAATATTAAATTGGATTCTTGTCGAATTTATGAAAACGATTTGGATTAGTGGTGTATTAAATGACATAAATGTTAAAATTAACTTATGGTTAGTAATTTCTCCTTGGTTATAAATCAATCAATTCCTACCTCATTTAACTACCTTCTTCCTACCTTTGTTAAAGGCTTCTTTTGCTCTCGTTTTCATTTAATTTTCTACCTATATTCTCATTTTTATCGCAGTCTTCTTTGTCAATTAGACTATTTTTATATATTTCTCAAAGGGGAGGTGTATCTTTCGTTAAGTCAATAAATTAAACAACCTTGTTTTTATTTTATTGAGGGGGTATAAAATTATGGCATCTTTTTTTCTTCCTGTAGTTTGCCCAGATTGTGGAAGAATTGCTGTTGAAGACCATCATTATAAAACTGGTGCGGGCTATAGCATCTGCCAATGCTGTGGTTGTGAAGTTGACCCCGAAGCAAAATATGATAGAGAAAAAATATTTCTTATTTTGAGGAAGAAAAAAGAAAGGGGTATGGAAGATTTTTTTTAATGATGAAGGATGCAACCTTCAGTAGTAAACGCTTAATGAGTCCGTTGACGGATGAACAATTTGAGATTTTTAAAGGAAAATATGATGATGATGATGTGGATAAAGAGAAAAGCTATCTAGTTTGTTATCGAAATGGTCAGTTCGAAATTTTATTTGGTACTGTCCCTGAGTATTTCCATTTGTCTTTTGAGGAGTATGTTGAAAAATATGGATATGATTATATCTAAAATCTATTTTACATTTAATTGAAAATCAGTTAATGTTTTGTTAATCAATGAGCGGGGGTGCGTTTATGGAGGAAACATTAAATAAAATCCTTTCAGAACTGCAACATTTAAGTACTGGTCAAAAGGAATTAATAAACTGCACAAGTAATCTAGATAAAGGACAGAAAGAATTAAAAAGCCGTACAGACAATTTAGAAAAGGGACAAAAGGAATTAATAAGCCGTACAGACAATTTAGAAAAGGGACAAAAAGAATTAATAAGCCGTACAGACAATTTAGAAAAGGGACAAAAAGGATTAATAAGCCGTACAGATAATTTAGAGAAGGGACAAAAAGAATTAATAAACCGTACAGGTAATTTAGAAAAGGGACAAAAGGAATTAATAGGTCGAACAGATAAATTAGAAAAAGGGCAAAAAGAATTAATTACAAGTCATAAACAATTAACGATTCGAATGGAAAATGTTAAAAAGGGGCAACAAGAAATAATAGTTCAAACAGATCATTTGGAAAAGGGCCAGAAGGAGTTAATAGGGCGCACAGATAATTTAGAAAAGGGACAAGAATTATTAATATCGGGACAGCAAGAGATAAAAGATATTATTAAACACACAGCAACACTCATGACTTAAAATTTCATAACTATCAGAAGAGACATGAAAACATTGGCTTTTGATGTTAATTCAGATGTAGAACTTTTATTTAAAGAAATGGCAGAAGTAAAGAGAAAAGTGAATAAACTGGAACAGAAATAAACAATGATGATATAAATCCACTGGAAAAATCACTTCTCCTGACTCTCCAGAATGTCCATCCACAACGTTCAAGAATCCGTTGTCGATTCATGTCGTAATCAAAACGGTCAGGACCAAGCGTATATTCACCAGCACAAATGAAGACAATGATTGCCGTTGCCGTTGAGGTAATTGGTTAATTTAGTGCCAATTATCAGGGTTTCTTTTGATGCATCAAGTATACAAAAGGCGCTGGATCGGGAAGCCAAAGGGATACAAGTGCCTATGGTGAACAATAAAGAAGATGCAGAACTAGTGGTAAAAAGAGCAAAATTTCCCCCACATGGACAGCGGGCAGCTGCTTTTGTGATCCGGGCGGCACGTTTTGGTAAGGATGGAGGGGAGCTTATTTTAATAATGCAGGTGAGAATATCTTAATTTCTGTTCATATCGAGACGCCTGAAGCCGTACAAAACTTTAGGGAAATCTTGAATGTTCCCGGAATAGACATGGCCTAATTGGATCAACAGATTTATCTGTTAATATGGGCTTTAAGGCAGAAGGACCAGGACATCCAGAAGTTCAGTTGGCCATCAATGAGTTGTTTGAGATGGGAAAAGAGGAAGGCTTTAAAATTGGGACAGTCGCTGCTAATTCTGCTGGAGTTCGTAAGGTTTTTGAGTCAGGGGCTTGCTATATCGGAATTACAGGGACTTCTGTTATTTCGAATGCGTTGGAACAGGTTGTTAGTGAAACGATCAAGGTGAATTAAAAAAGGACCAATATTAAATAAACCAATTTTCAGCCAATATAAACATTATTTTATAAATTTATAGGGAAACAAAAGAAAACCTGCCATTTTTTAATTGGCAGGTTTTCTTTTGAGATTGATTTGGCATTATTATCAAACTTGGGATTTTCATGCTCTTGTTACTTGTTAATCTTAAAGAATAGTCGGGAGACCCCTCTTTTTCCTTACATACAACCATAGATAAAAATTAGTTACACCTGTCGATTACGTTTAAAAGGCATATGACAGTACAACCACAAGTATGAAAAATTGCATTTTTCTAGAGTATTCAAAAAATAGTAAATCTTTTTAATATTGACAAAAACATTCTATGAATTTAAACTAAAAATATCTTATTCAGATTATGGAATGCGTTCCATAATGTGGAACGATAAGGAGGAGGAAAAATACAATTAAGGAGATTGTCAAAAATTAATGGAATGAATTCCACGATGCGAAACAAACAACTGTTTTAGGATGGTGATTTAATTTATGCAATGGGATATCGAGGTGGACGTTGTTGTTGTCGGTGGTGGGGGCTGTGGTCTAACTGCCGCTCTTGCAGCAGCGGAAAGTGGATTGGATGTCGCTATTTTGGAAAAAACAGAATTTGTTTTGGGGAATACTGCAGCAAGCGCAGGAATGATACCAGCGGCAGGCACACGCTTTCAGGAAGAAATGAACATTAGTGATTCTCCAGAAAAAATGGCAAATGAGATTTTAGAAAAAAATAAATATACAGGTGATCCTGAGCAAACTCTAAGAATATGTGAGGAATCAGCAAGTTTAGTTGAATGGTTGGTTGATCAACATGATATTAAACTATCACTAGTAACAGAGTTTTTACTGCCAGGCCACAAAACATACCGCATGCATGCTCCACCATCAAGATCAGGATTAGAATTAATGAAAATGTTAAGAGGAGCTGTAAGGAATAGGGATAACATTTACCTAATGCTGAAATCACCAGTTACTAAAATATTATTCACCGATAACAATGAAGTAATCGGTGTAGAAACGAACACGCCCAATGGAATGCAACGGATAGGAGCAAAAAAGGTAATCCTAGCCGACGGCGGATACGGTGGAAACAAGAAGATGGTGAGTGAATTTATTCCTGAGATTGCGAACGCAATATATTTTGGCTATGAAGGCAACACTGGCGATGCTGTATCCATGAGTGCGGAGGCAAATGCCGAACTGAAAAATATGAGTGCCTACCAAGGACATGCTTCCGTTTCCGAAGCACATGGACTTCTTGTTACATGGGGAGCCATCATGTTGGGTGGATTCATTGTCAACAACCAAGGTTTTAGATTTGGCGATGAATCACAGGGATATTCCGAATATGCTACAGAAGTATTAAAGCAACCGGAAAAGCATGCTTATATGATTTTTGATCGAGAAATTTACAATCAATTGCTTGGGATTGAGGATTTTAAAAATTTGGCGAATTTCGAAGCTTTTCATTACTCGGACTCCATTGAAGGCTTAGCAGAAAAATTAGGATTGAATTCAAAAACCCTTAAAACGACACTGGAAAAATACAATGATTCAGTTACGGTAGGGGAGGATGAATTTGGGAGAAAAGTTTTGCCAAAGAAACTTATAAATTCCTATTACGGAATTAAAATCGTTCCCGCCTTGTTTCATACACAGGGAGGACTGAAAATAAACGAAAATGCACAAGTACTTGGGATGAATGGTACTCCAATTCTTAATTTATACGCCGGGGGTGGAAGTTCTGTAGGTATTTCCGGAACTCGTGCTAATGGTTATGTAGCAGGTAATGGTTTGTTATGTGCATTGGGGTTTGGAAAAATTGCTGGGTCCCATGCAGCAAAATCAATAAAACAAGTGGAGGTAAGATAGCATATGTCTCATGTTTGGGAAAGCGCATTAACAGATGTAGATAAGATTGTAATTGAAAAAGGCGGTTATGGAAAAAGAAGAGGACTTGGAAAAAAGCCAGTCTTCATGATTATTGATGCACAGTACAACTATATCGGAGCAGATGAGCCCATTGAAGACCAGCTTGAACAATGGCCTAGCGGAGGGGGATCTTCTGCCTGGGCAGGAATAAGAAAAATTAAAGAGTTAAAAGAGCAGGTTCAAAATGTTGGTATTCCAGTCATCTATACAAGAAATGTACAAAAGAAAACGATTGCTTTCGATTCCTTCGGTTTAAAAGCTGCAAGAGACAATTCTAAATATATTGATGGACGGCCAGAAACGCAAATTGTTGAAGAGTTAAAGCCAGAATCTCAGGATATTGTTGTCGATAAAAGTTATGCAAGCGCTTTTTTTGGAACTCCACTCATTAGCTATTTGATCAAGCTCGGTGTGGATTCTATTATCATTGTCGGCGGGTCTACGAGCGGATGTGTGAGAGCAACGGCAGTTGATGCGGTTACACACAACTTTAATGTAGCGGTAATAGAAGATTGCGTTTACGATCGTATCCAATTATCCCACCAAGCAGGACTCCTAGATTTATGGATGAAATATTGCGATGTCATGAAGGCTGATGAGGTCGTAACGTATCTACAAAACTTACAATACAAGGAGGTCATTAAGTAATGTTGGATCTATTAATTAGAAACGGGCAGGTTGTTTTTCCTAAAAGAGGAGTTTTACGTGCAGATTTAGGAATAAAAGATGAAAAGATCGTTGGAATTTATGACCCAGATCAAGAAATGGACGCTATGAAAATTATTGATGCAGAAGGCCTACATATCTTCCCAGGAGTGGTCGATGCCCATGAGCATTTGGGAATTTACAATTCGCTGGAAGATGATTTTATCGATACAAAGCAGCATGCCGTTGGTGGCGTAACAACGTTAGTTAATTATGATCGAATACCTAAAAGTTATTTGGAAGCTTTTCCTAGATTGAAAGAAATAGGCGAGCAAAACAGTTATATTGATTTCGGCTATAGTTTAGGGATTTTATTAGAAGACCATATTGATGAACTTGAAGAAGTAATTGAAAGATTTGGTGTTACGTCATTTAAATTTTTTAGAAATTATGAAAGACAGCTCAACGATAAATTTAAGGTATCCAATGCCATCGATCTTACTTCCATGGACTTAATGAGAATACTAGAGCGGTTTATAGGCATTTCTCCTAAACTACTTTTGGGCATGCATTGTGAGAACATGGATATTAATCGGTATCTAACCAAAAAGCTGAAACAGGAATCTGTGGAAGACACTTTGAAAACATGGTCGAAAACGAGTCCGGGATATGCTGAAGCAGAATCCATGCTTAGTACCCTCTATTTAAATCAGAATGTTGGTGGAAACGTATTTGTTGTTCATTTATCTTCCGGAACGAGTGTTGATCTGCTGGAGAAAGCTCCATGGTTATTGGAAAGCGGTGCAAAAGTCGAGACTTGTGTCCATTACCTAACATTGACGAATGAATCTCCAACGAATCTTCATGCCAAAGTCGGTCCCCCAATTCATACACAATGGGATCAAGATCGCTTGTGGGACGGGATTAAAAAGGGACTTATTAATGCCATCGGTACGGATCATGTTCCATGCAGCCAAGACGTGAAATATAAAAGTGGAACCGGTGTCTTCGAAGCACAATACGGGTTTCCAGGCGTAGGTGCTTTGTTGCCGCTCATGATTACAGAAGGTTATGTAAAAAGGGGTGTTCCGCTTGAAAGAATTGCAGATATTTGTTCTACCCAAGTGGCCGATTCTTTTAACTTACCACAAAAGGGCCGCATTGAAGTAGGGGCGGATGCTGATTTTGCCATTGTAGATTTACAGGAGAAAAAATCGATTACCCACCAGCTGCTTCAAAGCGCTTCTGACTATACAGTGTATGAGGGAATGGATGCAGTTGGCTGGCCAGTGTACACCATTAGCCGAGGTGAAGTGATATTAGAAAAAGGTAAGATTACTGCAAAACCAGGCAGGGGGAAATATCTCCATCGCCAAATCTAGTTTTACAGAAGGGAGTGGAGTTCATATGGGATATACTTTAGCCCAAAAGATTATTGCGAGAGCAAGTAAAAAGAGTCAGGTCCAAGTGAATGAAATTGTTGAGGTCGATATTGATTTTGCAATGATTCATGACTCGAGTGGACCACGAAGATTCGGTTCTACCTTGGAGAAGTTAGGAGCGACTGTTTGGAATCCTGATAAAGTTGCTTTGATATCTGACCATTTTGTTTCATCCAGCGATTCTACCGAAGCTTCCATTCTGAAATTGACTAGGGAATGGGCGAAAAAATATCGGATTTCGAAGTTCCATGAGAGGGAAGGTATCGGTCACATTGTACCCGTTGAACGAGGATACATCACACCAGGTATGATGTATGTCGGAGCGGATTCTCATTCAACAACAGCCGGAGCAATGGGATGTTTTGCAATCGCACTAGGATCAACTGATATGTTAGGTGTCATGGCGACTGGGAAAACATGGGTGAAAGTACCTGAATCCATCAAGATTATTTGGAAAGGGAAACTTTCCAAAGGGGTAATGGCTAAAGATATGATGCTGAAATCAATACAGAGAACGGGTATTGATGGTGCTACCTATAAATCCGTTGAGTTTTCGGGAAGTGCAGTCGATACATTACCAATGGATGAAAGATTAGTTCTGTCAAACATGGCAATTGAAATGGGAGCAAAAGCTGGAATAATCGAAGCTAATGATATTGTTATCGACTACCTTAATGAGAGGAATGTTAGTAATTTTGAGGTAGTAACTGCGGATAAAGATGCTTTCTATTTCGAAACTTTAGAATTCAATGCGAATCAGCTAGAACCAATGGTTGCACTTCCGCATTCTCCTGATAATGTAAAGCCTGTTTCAGCAATTGATCACTTCGAGCCTCTAGATCAAGCTTATATAGGGGCTTGTACGGGAGCTAAGTATTATGATTTGGAAATAGCTGCCCAAGTTCTTAAAGGCAGAAGAGTTTCCAAAAACACGCGATTGCTGATTGCACCGGCATCATCGGAAGTCATGCGAAGGGCTACAAAAAGCGGCATAGTTGAAACGTTGCTCGATGCGGGAGCAACATTTCTGCCGACAGGTTGCGGAGCGTGCGCTGGACTTGGCAATGGTGTGCTTGCTCCCGGGGAAAGATGTATATCTTCGACAAACCGGAATTTCCCTGGCCGGATGGGATCTGGGTCGGAAGTATATCTAGCTTCCCCTGCCACAGTTGCGGCATCCGCTATTACAGGCAGAATAACCGACCCAAGAGAGTTTTTATAGTCTTACGGTACCCAGACTACATGTCAGCTTACTTAGGAGGATAGATATGCAAAAGATTAAAGGGAAGACATGGGTGTTTCCAGATAATGTGGATACGGATATGATTAACCCCGGACGGTATTTAAAATTATCAGCTGATCAAGCTGCAAAACATATATTTGAGGGTATCGACCCCGACTTTCCTTCCAAATTCCAAGCGGGGGACATTATCGTTGCCGGTAAAAACTTTGGATGCGGATCAAGTCGGGAGTCAGCCCCGGCTGCTATAAAATTATCTGGTATTAGTGCCATCATTTCGGTATTTTTTGCAAGGATATTTTTTCGAAACGCGATAAATTTAGGTTTACCTGTAATCGAATGTAAGGAAGCAACTAGAATTGAAGAAGGAAATGAGATTGAAATTGATTTTGAAAATGGTGTGATTTATAACTTAACGAAAAACGAGTCTTATTCAACAACGATCTATCCGCCGTACATACAGGAAATTATCAATCATGGCGGTCTGGTTAACATGCTAGAACGAAAGTTGAGCAATAAGGAAATCAAATTATAAACTAGATGTGCTTTTCTTAAGGTAGGTCGACTATATTGATTCACCACTATAACGTTGGAAAAAGGAGTCGGTTGGGTATATGAAGGGTAAGTTCCGCTGGGTCATTGTAAGCATTATTGCTCTTACAATTTTAATAAATTACTTGGATAGGTCTGCTCTTGGTTTTGCCAATGGAGCAATTACGAAACAGTTTAATATTAACAATGCGGAGTGGGGCCTAATTGGCAGTGCCTTTTCTATTGGTTACTTGATTCTCTCCTTTGTAGGCAGTCCTATTATAGACAAAATTGGAGTAAAGAAGGCATTGTCCCTTTCTGCAGGGCTCTGGTCAGTATTTAGTATTTTGACCGCTTTCATGGGTTCTTTTGTCAGCCTTTTCCTAGTTCGGGTATTACTCGGTGGATCTGAAGGACCAGCCTTTCCAGCAGTCAGCAGGGGAATTAGCCGTTGGCTGCCAGGAAAGGAAAGAGGGAAGGCTTTAGGGATGATCGTTGGATTTGGGGTCCCTTTTAGCCTCATGATCGGTGGACCTATTATTACACAGCTAATGGAAAGCCTGGGATGGAAATCGCCGTTCGTTATTTTGGGAGCATTAGGATTGATATTGGTTGGAATTTGGTTATGGCTGTTTAAGGATTCTCCTATTGGCTACCATCGAGTTAGCCCTCAAGAACAAGAATACATTAAAAGCGGCTTAGTAGAAGAAGAGACAACGGAGCATGTAAAAAAAGTAGAATGGAAGAAGATATTTACCAATAAGAATCTTTTGATTTCCGCATTTGGTTATTTTTCTTGGGGATTCATGTTCTGGGGATTTATGTATTGGTTGCCGGGCATACTCAGCCAGGTTTATCATCTCAACATCGTTAAAGTTGGATTTTTCACGGTTTTACCATGGGCCGTTGGGACGGTAGCTAC
The DNA here is from genome assembly GCF_030938565.1 of Bacillus salipaludis. GTDB lineage: Bacteria > Bacillota > Bacilli > Bacillales > Cytobacillaceae > Neobacillus > Neobacillus salipaludis_A. The sequence goes on from NZ_JAVGVR010000001.1 coordinate 3,548,175, forward strand.
CATTGCAGGCGGACTTATTGCAGACCAACTATATAGACGTAAACCAGGTATACGAAGCCGATTTAATTTGATAGGAATATGTTTATTGTTATCGGGTGCTTCCCTTATTCCAATCATGTTTAATCCATCCCTATATGGTGCCATTACATTTATCTCCCTTGGAGTAGGATTTGGGATGGTTACGGGTTCGATTTGGTGGATCGTTGCGATTGATTCTGCTCCAGACCAGCCCGCAGCTGCATCAGGGTTTTTGAATGCTGCATTTGCTCTTGCCGGAATTGTTGCACCCACTGCAATGGGAGTTGCTATTCAGATAACGGGCAGTTTCAGCGCAGGTTTTGGGGTTATGATTGTTCTTGCTTTACTTAGCTCAATCGGATTCTTATTCTTTACAAAAGAAAAACAAGGTACAATTTCAGAGGAACAGAGAATTAAAACCATAGTCCATTAAAATTACTTCGATTAACCCGCCATAGATTAAAGAATCATTAATTAGGCGGGTTGGTCAACTTATTAATAAAAAAGTTGAGCAAATAAAGGGAAGTGAGATATGATGAATTCAATTAGAAAAAAATTCAAAGAACGAGTATCGCAAACTGGAATTATCATTGCACCGGGGGCATATGACAGTTTGACTTCGGTACTAATCGAACAGGCTGGGTTTGAAGCACTTTATATGACAGGCGGCGGCATCTCTTATACCACATTAGGAAAACCTGATATAGGTTTAATGACGGCAAGTGAAATGGCAACAAGAGCATCATATATATGTGACGCGGTACAAATTCCAGTAATCGCAGATGCTGATACGGGGTACGGAAACTACTTGAATGTGATGAGGACCGTAAAAGATTTTGAGCGAGCAGGCATTTCCGCAATCCAACTGGAAGATCAGGATTTCCCGAAAAGGTGCGGTCACTTGAGAGATAAAAATGTAATCCCTTTGTCTGAAATGATTGGTAAAATCAAAGCTGCAGTAGACACTAGAGTAGATGAAAACTTGCTAATCATTGCACGTACTGATTCGAGAGCAATAAACGGTTTACAGGAAGCAATTGAACGGGCACAATGTTATGTGGAAGCTGGCGCAGATATAATTTTTGTAGAGGCTTTGGAGAACAAGGATGAGTTCTCGATCATAACAAATTATATCCAAAAGCCTTTATTGGCGAATATGGTGGAAGGCGGAAAATCCCCATTAATGTCTGCTTCTGAACTTGACAGCATGGGTTATAAAATTGTCATCTTTCCAAACAGTGTTACTCGTGTAGTTGCAAAGGCGGCACAAGATTTATTTCATGAATTGAAAGAAACAGGAACTACGGCTGGGATGAAAGACCAGATGTTGAATTTTAGTCAGCTTAATCAACTACTTGGCATCCAACGGTATCATGAGATAGAAGAAAAATATGTCTTGAGATAATCGTTCCTGAAATTTTAAAAAGCGCTATCTATGAAAGGAACAAAAATATATGGTTGCGAGTATTGAAAAATTATTTAAGATTTTAATGTTATTTTCATTTGAACGAAACACACTTTCAATCGCCGAGATTCATGCTGAGCTTAAATACCCTAAAAGTACAATTGTCAGGTTATTAGCTACGCTAGAGAGCATGGATTTTATCAAACAAGATCCTGACACGCGCAGGTATTCTTTAGGATTTCCGTTCTTTAGGCTAGGGAATATTGTGATGAATGATTTTGATTTACGTAAAGTTGCAAAACCGATTATGGCTGAGTTGGTAAATGATACAGGGATGACAGTGGATTTAAATATCAGGGCTGGGAATTCCCGGGTTTGTATTGATAAGATTGACGGGCCTGAGATTGTGATTAATTTTATCCGGATTGGTGAACATACCCCTCTTTTCACCGGGGCATCCGGAAAAGTGTTGCTTGCCTATTCAAAAGATAAGGATGAAATCTTACAAAAGATCATTGAAGAGGCTGATGTTAACATTGAGCAACTAAATGAAGAATTAAACGAAATTCTTGTTAAGGGATATAAAATAACTACAGGTGAAAGAAGACCCGGAAGCTTTGGAATCGCAGTGCCGATTTTTGATCATTCCAATGAAATTACGGCGAATCTTACCGTTGCAGGCCAAATTCATATGTTAACAGAAGAAAACAAAATATTTTTGGTAGACAAGGCTAAATATTGTGCAAATTTAATAAGTGAAAGATTAGGATATAGGTGTTAAATAATTTTTGTTATCCAAATGGAAGATTTAAAGAGAAAAAGATTCCTTAGTTCTTAAATAGAACTTATGATCCAAAGGGGAGTTAATATGAGGTGGATTCGGCGAATTCGAACCAATATATATTTCTGGAGTAGGTTCTCGTATTGCTAAAAGAAAAGCTGCTTGATTTTTCTATTATTTCGGAGGCAATAGTTCGTGTGTAATTTCCAAATATTATTCTAGTAGTAAAAACAAAGCACCCGTTACATTCGGGTGCTTATAATTTTCTTAATGGAGAAAAACTTTACAGGTCCTTCTGTTATTTCGAATGCGTTAGAACAGGTTGTAAGTGAAACGATCAGAAATAGAGATAGATAAAAACTTTTTAAATTAAAATATTTAGGCTTAATTATAGTCATAAAATAGAAAGAAAAGTTCCCATTTTTATAAATTTTGGGAGCTTTTTTTGCGTAGATTTCAGGGGGATTTGACGACTTCTACAAGAAGTGAATGAAATGTAATATAAAGATGCTAAAAAGCTCCTCAACTACTGTATTTCAGTTTCTATGAAACATTTTTTAGTAAAAATAAAAACAGAAAAGTAAATAGCATTTTTTAATTGCCAAAAACACCGGAAAAGGCTTTTCAAGAAAAACAATTCGTCCCCATGGTTTTTTGTTATTTCAAAAAAGGCTATTTAATTTACATTGATATTGTAACAACAATAGTGTATGACGCATAGCATAAATCATATGCTGTATGTCATATAGTAAATAAAAAATGAGGTGGGTGAATGAGTACTTTATTGAATTCATTAATGACAGAGCTTAGGAGAGGAACGTTGACATTAGCCGTTTTAAGTCAATTACAAAAACCACAGTATGGATATTCACTTGTTCAATTATTGGAGGAATCGGGCATTACCATTGACCAAAGTACCTTATATCCATTGCTTCGACGATTAGAAAAACAGGAGTTAGTTTCGAGTAGTTGGGATACATCTGAGAGTAGACCCCGTAAATATTATGTTTTAAGTGAATATGGCTTAGAGATTTTTTTGCAGTTAAAAAGAGAATGGATTAAGAATTCGAAAGAGCTCTTTGGCTTATTAAAAGGGGAGGGAGACGATGAATCTAATTGAGATTTATATACAAGAAGTTACTCGGAGGCTGCCTGAAAAAAATCGTGAGGATATTGCACTCGAGTTGCGGTCAACGATAGAGGATATGCTGCCTGATGATTACCAGGAAGAAGATATAAAGGCAGTTCTTGAAAAATTGGGGAGCCCCGTCACATTGGCTAGTGGTTATCGAGATCGGCCAATGCACTTAATTGGTCCACGCTATTTTGATGTATATGTGACGCTGCTAAAAATGATTTTACCGATTGCTGCTGTCATTTCGTTCATCTCGATGATTGCCGAATATTTTATTGGATATAGTGGTGAACAAGCGGTTATTAATATTGTTTTGAGTCTTATGGGCGAAGGAATAGGGAGGATCATTGAAGTGGGGATCCAAGTATTCTTTTGGCTAACACTTATGTTTGCCATATTAGAAAGAACAGATAAGGGAAGAGATGAGCAGCCATTAACAGCAAGCCTTAAAAAATGGACTCCCGATGATTTGAAAAATATCCCGTATATCCCTAAGAAAAAAGCGATTTCTAAGGTCGAAGTATTTGGAAGTCTATTGTGGACTGCAATCTGGGCAACACTTTATTTTAAAGCGAATCATCTTGTTGGTGTATATATAGGTGGTGGAGAAGGACTTAAATTCGTAACTCCTTCTTTAAATCAGGAAGTTTTACTGTGGTATTGGCCAATCGTTCTTGTTGTTATTGGTTTAGAAATAGCCTTAGCCCTTTATAAATTAATAAAGGGACAGTGGACAAAAAGAATGGCCATTTGTAATACTGCCCTCCAGCTTATTGCAACCATTGTATTCATTGTGATATTCAGAAATCCGAATGTAATCACCCATGATTATATTACGTATATGTCTAATTCATTTACCATTACAGCTAATCAATTTGAATTGTGGATCGTGGGCGGTGGAATTTTAATCTTTATGATATCTTCGGCAATCAGTGTATTTGATGGGTTCCGTAAAGCTAGAATTCGTTAATCTATATTTGCTTATTAGTTTATAAGTTTAATAGGTTGTATATAGAGCTTACAGTTTTTGTATTGGGGGCATTTAAGCAGAATTAAGTGATCTCATGATTGGGGATATATTTTAATTAAAGGGTGCGATTTCGCAGCAAGAATTGTGCTCTTACTTTATGTTAAGAGTGCATTTCTGTAGTAAGAAATGCACTTTTTTGTATTGGGCCACTTATGTAATTAGTTATGGGATTACTCAAAGGGAAATCGAGTTAATTTAGAGTTATGTTATTTTATTCGCCAATTTAGAGTACCTATGTTATGTAGGGAAGGGCCAATATGACCTGAAAGTTGCCTACGAAAGGTTTAAAAGCAGTAGATTGGAGTGAATCATAATTATGAAAAAAACGATGCGCGTTCTTATTTCTGGTGCCAGTATTGCCGGACCGGCACTTGCTTACTGGCTTCACCGCTACGGTTTTGATGTGACTGTCATAGAACGTGCGCCCTCATTACGCCCAGGTGGTTATGGGGTTGATATCCGTGGTGCAGCCATTACGGTGCTTAAGCGGATGGGTATATTCGATCAAGTTTTTGACGCTGACACAAACATATCAGGTGTTTACTTCGTGAATAGTAAAGGTAAGATTGAAGGTCAAATAAGCGAAGCAAGTATGGGGAACCAGAAAGGTCTGGACATTGAAATCATGCGCGACGATCTAAGTAACATTTTATTTGATTTAACCAAGAATACGACCAATTATATTTGGGGCGATTCAATTACCGCCATACATGAGACTGAAACTGGTGCAGAAGTTCAATTTATTCATAACAAGCCGCAGACATTCGATTTGGTAATTGGTACGGACGGGCTCCATTCAAATGTACGCACATTGACTTTTGGCGACGAAGCACAGTTTAAACGTACGCTTGGCTGTTATATATCGATTTTTACTCTCGAGAATTACCTCAACCTTGACCACCGCCAACTGTTGTATACGGTTCCAGGCAAAACTGTAGGGATGTATAGCGCACGTGACAATACCGAAGCAAGAGGGATGTTTTTGTTCCAATCAAATGAATTAGAGTACGATCGCCATGATACAGAATATCAAAAGAATCTTGTAGAAAATGCCTTTGTTGGCCAATCGGGTTGGGAAACCTTGCCTCTACTCAAAAGCATGAAAGAAGCGACAGACTTTTATTTTGATGAGATTTGCCAGATTCATATACAGACATGGTCAAAAGGTCGGGTTACATTGGTAGGAGATGCGGCGTTTGGCCCATCACCTCTCTCAGGTCAAGGCTCAAGCCTGGCACTCGTTGGAGCTTATGTATTAGCTGGCGAACTCAAAGCTGCAAATGGCGATTATGCCCGAGCTTTTGTTGCCTATGAACAAGAAATGAGAAAGTTTGTTGAGAAAAATCAAAAAATAGGACGAATAGCCGCAGGGAGCATGATTGAAAAATCAAACTTCAAAATCTTTCTAAGAAATTTAATATTGCGCGTACCCACTCTTATGGCCGTACAGTTTAAGATGATTTCAAAAATGATAGCGAAAGCTGCCAACGGAATAGAACTGAAAGATTATTGAAATGAAAGGGAAAACCAAGGGGACGGTTCTGGCTTAAAAGCCGCAAGAACGTCCCCTTGGTTTTTTCAAAGTAATTTTCATATTTTGTTCACAACTTGTTCATATCTTGGGGTTAATATAAAAACATGAAAAGTACTTTTTCATGTTGACCCCCTATTTAATATATTTTTGTTTATCCGGCTTCTAGCTGGATAATTTTTTTTGTAATAAGGGACGAGTATGGTAAAAATAGTATTTATCGATTTGAAAGGAGTTTTAAGATGGAAAAGGTCGGACTACTAAAAAGATTCGAAAAGAGTCATATTACCTTTTTTGTTATAGCAGTTGTGTTATTTTGGATCAAGACCTATGCAGCCTATCAAATAGAATTTAAATTAGGCATAGATAATAATCTACAAAAGTTTTTGTTAGCTATTAATCCAATTAGTTCTGGATTATTCTTTATTGGATTAGGTTTACTTTCTAAAAAGCATACCAAAAAGATTATGATTATCATCAATTTTGTATTGTCATTCCTTTTATATGCGAATATTGTTTATTATCGATTTTTCAATGACTTTATAACAGTCCCGGTCATTATGCAGGCGAAAACGAATGCTGGACAATTGGGGGATAGCGCCAATTCCTTAATGTCCCCACTTGATATTTTTTATTTCACAGATACCCTTATTCTAATTGTTCTTGCGCTAACGATATTTAAAAAAGCTAGTGCGAAAAATCGCAAATCCTATAAAATCGTATTATTATTTGCTGTCACTGTTTTTCTTTTTAACCTTGGATTAGCAGAAAAAGACCGTCCGCAATTATTAACACGTTCCTTCGACAGAAACTACCTTGTTAAATATTTAGGAGCATATAATTTTACCATTTTGGATGTCATTCAAAATATCAAAACTTCTAGTCAAAGGGCACTCGCTAGCAGCAGTGATATCACAACTGTAGAAAATTATCGAAAAGCCCATTATACGGCACCAAATCCAGCTTACTTTGGCAAAGCAAAAGGGATGAACGTTATTTACGTCTCCTTAGAATCATTCCAAAATTTTATGATTGATTATAAAATGCCAAATGGACAAGAAGTGACGCCATTTTTAAATTCATTGGCTCATGATGGCAACACCTTCTATTTTGATAATTTCTATCATCAAACAGGACAAGGTAAAACATCAGATGCTGAATTCTTGATGGAAAATTCACTATATCCGTTAAATCAAGGTGCTGTTTTTATCAATAAGGCACAAAATACGTATCAAGCGACCCCTGCTATTTTAGGTCAAAAAGGCTATACATCTGCAGTTTTTCATGGAAACTATAAAACTTTCTGGAACCGGAATGTTATGTATCGAGCATTAGGCTATGATCAATTTTTCGACGCAGAATATTATAATATGTCTCCTGAAAATATAAAGAACTATGGGATGAAAGATAAGCCATATTTCCAAGAGTCCATGTCCATGCTTGAGGGGTTAAAACAACCTTTTTATACCAAATTTATTACGTTATCCAACCATTTCCCATTTGAAATGGACAAACAAGATACTAATTTTCCAGCCGGAGACTTTGGTGACTCAGTTGTAAACAATTACTTCCAGTCAGCCCATTATATGGATGAAGCCCTTAAACAGTTTTTCGATGCTTTAAAAGCAGATGGGCTATATGATAAAACGGTCATTGTCCTTTATGGAGACCACTATGGTCTTTCCGAAAACCACAATAAGGCAATGGCAAAAGTTCTTGGCGTTCCAAAAATTACGCCAACCATTAATGCCAAGTTGCAGGAAGTACCATTATATATACACGTTCCAGGTGTAAAAGGTGGGGTTCAGCACCAATTTGGCGGTGAAGTAGATGTTCGACCAACCCTTCTACATTTATTAGGTGTTGATACAAAAGATTACATTGAATTCGGTTCCGATTTATTATCAAAAGATCATCGCAACTGGGCATTGTTTAGAAATGGTGATTATGTATCTCCTCAAGTAACTGAAGTAAGCGGGAAATTCTACAACCCTGACACGGGTGAATTATTACCGAATCAAAGTGCCTATAAATCAATTAATGATAAGATCTCAACAGAACTTCAAATGTCCGATGCAGTGGTCAATAAAGATTTATTACGGTTCTATACACCAAAGGGATTTAAACCGATTGATCCTAATGAATATCAATATCTTGGTCCTAAAGGAAATACGAAACAGCCTAAGGTTCAAACAACTGGGGCTCAATAGATCGTTTGTTCCAATCTAGTTATTTGCTGACTTATATTTCATATCTCTTGAAATATAAGTCGGCTTTTTTTCTTCATTTTGAACTCTTTACAAGTTTGGTTTAGCAATATTTTTTATGAAGTAAATGCTCTAATTTCTTATGGTAAATTTATTATCTTTATTTGTTTATTCATGAATTCCTTTCTTACCTATCCTTCTAATACCTACATAAATTCTTCCTTTAAGACTTTTTTGCTATCGCTTTTATTATTTTTTTCTACCATTTTGCAAAATCTTACAAAATACCGGCAGCACCTAGAATGACAAACCGACCAAGAGTGGGAAACGGTTCTGACGATTTATTTAAACGCTGATTTTGTAAATATTGCTGCTGGATTATAATAAACTATAATTGACTTCAATTAACTTACAATAAAATCCTATAAAGGGGGTATCTGTATGATAAAGAAAACTTTTTGGATTCCAACCATTGTATTTATCGTTACAACGTCTGTATTATACTTTTGCGGTCATTTGTATAATATTGAATCACTAAGTTGGTTCAATTTTGAGGAAACCTCAAATGGCGGATTTACCTTCGATGGTTCATTGAATCCAATTATGTTTGGTTTTGTAGTTGGATTTATTGCGGAATGGATATATAAAAGGAGAGAAAAAAAACGCACGACTTAATATAGTGGTCGGTTTAAGAACAACTAAACATATACAGGAATCTGCAAGATGATGAAATAATCCACCCGAACTCACTCAAGGATGGATTATTTTTTATGGTTAAAGACAGAATGACTACAATTAGACTAGCTTTTTGGGTGATATTTCATATCATTATGACCACGCCTCGATTCCACAGCAAAATTCTTTAATTTATAATGTGTGGGTAGATCACTTGAATTCTAATATTCTTTCTAAATTCCTTAAGAGGGATTTTTTTTAATTTAAGTAAATAATACTTTTTCATATTGTCTATTTTCAATTTTTTTGCTGGTGAATAATGGCGAAGGGGAGAAATATAGGGAATTTAATTTAAATGTAAGGGCATATTAATCATTGTGAAATTCATAAAAAGGTGTGATTTTTTATTTTTTAGAGTGTTCATGGTTTATCACACGACAAATTTTAAAAAAATGTAAAAGTCCATTCAGGTGATATAAATGTATTTCAAGTTTTTAGAAAGATTTAAAAATAGTCAGGAACCAGAGAACGGGACAAAATCAATAAAAATGATTTTTCAACAAGCTGCTAAATCAAGTGATTTCCATCAATTTTCATTATCTGAAGAACAGGGTATTACAATTAGTTACTATAAAAGTATGGTTGATCCAAAGAAAATAAATAACCTTCTCCTCCCAGCAATTCAAGAACATATTGAGAAAATTAGGGAAATTAATGATATAAAAAAGTTTATTCCTTTTGAGAATGCCATAGTAACAACCAATCCCTTAGATGTCGAAGAAAAACTAATTAAAGGATATGTTATTGTTCAATTAAAGGATTCCAACCAATATTTTTTGACCATAAATATTGATAATGCAAATCTAGGTTATCGAGAGAATAATGATACAGAGAATGAATTTAGTGTTATTGGTCCAAAAGTTGGTTTTGTAGAAAATATTAGTACGAATCTTCATTTATTAAGAAAGCAAATGGCCGTTACAGAATTAGTTTTTGAGGAAATAAAAATTGGTTCAATGTCTAAAACGGAAGTAGTCATTGCCTATTTGGATGGAATTACTAATCCGGAATATATTCAAACGGTTCGACAGCGACTGAAGGATATTAATTTTGATGTTATTTTCGATAATTCCCAAATTGATCAAATGATTTCAGATCATTCAAATACCCCCTTTCCTATTTTTTTATCTACTGAACGGATTGACAGGGTTTTATATGCAATGATATCAGGACAAGTTGCAATCTTATCGAATGGGTCACCTTACATTGTTACAGGACCAACAACGATATTAGATTTTTTCATTTCTCCAGAAGACTATTATCTTAATTGGGTACTCGGGTCGTTTTTTCGAATCATTCGTATTATTAGTGTTATTTTCTCTCTGTTTGCTACACCTATATATGTAGCAATTTTAACCTTTCATTATGAAGTTGTACCTGATGATTTATTGCAACCCCTTATTAGCTCAAGAGCTCATGTTCCATTTCCTCCGGTATGGGAAGCGATTTTTTTGGAAATTACCATTGAATTGTTGAGAGAGGCGGGGGCACGCTTACCGACAAAAATTGGGCAAACACTGGGTATTGTAGGTGGTATTGTTATCGGTCAGGCATCTGTCCAAGCTGCTCTAACAAGTAATATTTTACTTATTATTGTTTCATCATCTGCACTTGCTTCTTTCACAACTCCAATCTTTAAAATGTCAAATGCAATTCGTCTCATCCGGTTTCCACTAATTTTACTTGCAGCATTTTTGGGCGGCTTTGGAATTATAATAGGATTTGTTCTTCTGTTAGGACATTTATTAAAACTTAAATCCTTGGGAAATCCATATATGGTACCTCTATTTCCTTTTAGAATAAAGAACTTTCGCGACAGTTTTATTCGATCATCCTATCAGTTTACAACGACACGAAGCAGATTTTTAAGACCTCTTTCACTTAAAAGATATACACCAAATCAAGATAAGGATGATATTAATAATGAATAGTCAAAAGCGAAAAAATATAAGGTATTTTTGTGCTCTTTTGCCTCTCATTTTGATTATTCCTGGCTGCTCTTTTCCACGGCAAAAAATTATAGATGATGTGCAACTTCCTAAAGTATTAGGTTTTGACAAAGTTGATAACCAATATGTTGGAACTGCGCTTTATTCTGATTATACGGGAGATGAAAAAGAAGGTGGGAGCTCTATTTTACAGGGAAAAGGAAGGAAATCCCATTTAATAAAACAATCTATCAATGCACAATCTCCTAAACCGCTAGAAATTGGAAAGTTGAACCTTGTAATCTTTGGTAAAGAATTAGCTGAAAATGGGGTGTCTTATTTTGTTAAGACTGTTTGCAGGGATCCTTTGATTGGAAGCAATATGTTAGTGGCTGTTTCTGAAGAAACAGCAGAAGAAATTTTAATGAAAAATAAAGATAGAAACAGCAATTATCCTTATAAAATGATTGAACAAAATTATCGAACTCAAAATGTACCAATTCCAACTTTGCAAAGTTTTTTATTTGATTTCTATGGAGACGGAAGAGACCCCTCCTTACCTTATTTAAAGATTAATCAAAAGGGTAACATTGAGGTAAACGGGCTAGCAGTGTTAAAAAAAGACAGACTAGGACTTATCTTAAATCAAAAAGAAAGCTTTTTATACAAAATATTAAGAGGAAGAGTGATTAGAGGGCAGACAGAATTTAACATACATAAGGGGCAGTCGGAGGATTCAGTAATTTTAGCCATTTTATATGGAAAAAACAAAAAATCAATTATTAACAAAGGTTCGAAATCAAAAGTAACATTCAATATAACACTAAACGGAATGGTAAAGGATTTTCCAGATTGGCTAGATTTAAGGAAAAAACAAAATAACCTATTATTAAAAAAGCAATTGGAAAAACAAATGAAAAAGGATTTTGAAAAGCTATTCGTAAAATTCCAAATGCATCAAGTCGATCCATTAGGTATAGGTGACTTTGCAAGAGCGAATTCAAAAAAATGGAACGAAAAGGAGTTTTATGAAAAGGTGTACCCAACTATTTCATTGGATATAAATTTAAAAATAGAACTATCTCAAGCAGGGATTGGCGAATGAAAAAAAAGGTGATTAACCATGAGTAAACAATTAAATAAAAGTTTGACAGTTTCTCCTTTTTTTTTATTTTTTCTGATTCACAGTACCCAATCCGGTGTAGGCTTGTTGAATTTTCAAGGTAAAATAATAAAGGGAGCAGAACAGGATGCATGGGTTTCAATTCTATTGGTTGGAATCAGTTTTCATCTCATTATTTGGCTACTGTATTTCTTATTAAAGAAATCAAATAATGGAGATATTATGTCTTTACATCAACAATTATTTGGGAGATGGCTAGGAAACGTATTAAATATTTTCTTTTATGGATATATGCTTTTAATTATTTCAACGATAATTAGGTCCTATTTATCCGTTCTGGTTACTTGGGTTTTTCCTTATACCCCTATTTGGTTTTTATCACTTACTATGATTTTTGTGATTTCATACTTAGTTGTTGGAGGCTTTAGGGTTATTACCGGTATTTGTTTTTGGGGGATGATCATCCCTTCGCTCCTTCTGTTAACGGTATATTTTCCATTCCAATATGCCTACTGGACGAATTTATTACCCGTTTTTAATCACAGTTTAAGTGACTATTTTGTATCGGCAAAAGAAAGTATTCTAATGTACTCAGGACCAGAATTTTTACTTATTTATTATCCTTTTATTAAAGATAATCAAAATTCCCAAAAATGGGCACACATTTCACAAGCGTATACAACCATTTTATATTTATTTATTACCATCATTTCATTTGTTTATTTTAGTCATGGGCAGCTTGAACATGTTACTTGGCCCACCCTCATGATGTCAAAAATTATCCGCTTTCCATTTATCGAAAGATTTGAATATATCTTTATTTTTTTATGGCTCTTAGTGGTCCTTCCCCCTTGTTGTATGGCATTGTGGGGGGCGATTCGAGTTTTGAAAGAATCGTTTAAATTTAAACCTAGAATGTCTTTATGGATATCCATTATTATCGTTCATTTCATGGTTATTAACGTCAAAAGTAAAGTGGAAGTTGAGGAAATGGGGACTTTCATTAGATTTGTCTCATCCAGCTTTCTATATATTTATATACCAATTTTGTTTTTGTTTATTCTCATCTTACAAGCCTTTAAAAAAGCCAAGAGTGTAGGGGTAAATTAGTTTTAATATTGTAAAACAGAATAGATTATTGCTTTTCCTGGTTTTGGCCAACTTTTCAATGGCCTCTTTTAAAAGCGAGTGTTTTTATCACTTTAGATATTTTTGGAAGTTTACATCTACCAGGTGAAACAACAACATCTGCATGGTCATTTCGTGGGGAAGGCAAGAAATCCTCGGATCCAGTAGGATTCGAGGATTTTTTATACGTCAAAAATTCATACCTTTGAAAAAGTATTCAATTTAACACATAATACGATATTTTTTTCAACTTTACGGAAAACCCCTTCGGATATGATCTTATGGGACTTTGAATAAGTCAAATTATTTCTAACACTTAAGAATGAAATATTCGATTCCTATATTCCCGCGGTGTTGATCCATATGACTTCTGAAACATTTTAGTGAAATATTTAGGGTCAGTATATCCCACTTGCTGGCTGATTTGATAATATTTAAGGTTCGGATTTTTCAACAGGTGACAGGCTTTTTCCATTCTTACTCGGGTAAGAAATTGATTGAAGGATTCGTTCGTTGTAGCTTTGAAAATTTGTCCGAAGTAATGCTCTGTTAGGTGAACACGCTTCGCAACATCTTTTAAAGAAATCGTTTTCATATAGTTTGCGTTTATGTAGGATTTGGCACTCAAAACTAATCTTTCATGATAGGAAGCAGATTTTTCCTCATTCAAAGGAGAATCTTGGCTCTTAATTTCTGTTTCCTTTTGAATCTTATCAATCACTTCAAATAATTCATCCGTATCGATTGGTTTTAATATATAACCCCTTGCATTATATTTCAGTGCATTATGAGCATAGGTAAATTCCTCATAACCACTCATAATAATGACCTGAATTCTGGGGGAATTTTCGTAGATATGTTTGGTTAATTCAAGGCCGTCCATATTTGGCATTCGAATGTCTGTTAAAATCATGTCTATTTTTTCGTTTTCCAACCAGTACAATGCTTCGGTTCCATTTTCTGCTGTTCCAATCACGTCAATATTCCGCTCATTCCATTCATCCATTGCCATTAAACTGCTGGAGATTAACCAATCGTCATCCACAATTAACATTTTTCTCATAATCTGAATTCACCTCTTTAGGGATTTTTACCGTGATGGTTGTACCTTTGTTTAATTTGCTTTCGATCCTGATTCCATAGTTATTTCCGTAATGTGATTGAATCCTAGTTTGAACATTGTATAAACCAATTTTCTTTTTATACTTAGATAAATCCTCTGAATTATTTTTTAGCCGGTCCTGTAATTGTTGGAGATTGTCTGGCTCTATGCCTTTTCCATTATCTGTAACGGTGAAGATGATATTCTCATCTACCTGTTTTCCCTTAATAATTAGTTTCCCGAAGGATCTTAAAGGGTCGATTCCGTGTATGATGGCATTCTCCACAATCGGTTGGAGAATCAGTTTTACAGTTAGACAGAATTTTATATCATCATTCATTACTATTGAATATTCAAGGGGATAGCGCATTCTGATCTTTTGAATTTCCAAATAACTTTCGAGGTACATAACTTCTTGATGTATGGGGATTTTCTCTTCAAAAGAGCTGATACTTAAACGTAATAATCTTCCTAAAAGAACAATTAAATGACTAATTTCGTGTTCCTTCTTCATTCGTGCCAGTGAGTTTATCGATTCCAGTGTGTTATAAAGGAAATGGGGATTAATCTGCAGTTGAAGTGCGGTGATTTCTGCAGCTTTTTTTAATTTCTCTTCCTCAGCCACTGATTGGACTAACCTATTAATCTGGACAATCATTTCATTAAATCCTTGTCCGAGTTCACCAATTTCGTCCTTCGATTTAACGATAAATTTTTGATTAAGGTTACCGTTTTTAACCTTGGACATCACTCTCTGCAATATCTTAATCGGTTTGGATATTCTATGGGAGATGAACATAGCTGATAATAAACAAACGATTACACTTGTAATGGTGATCATCCATACGATCCATTTCACTTGTGTGACTGGCTTATAAAAATCATTTGCTTCGAAATATTCTGCTACATACCACTTCGTTGTAGGATTATATTGTTTAAAAAGCAGATAGCTCTTATGGTCTTTGGTATGGATAGTTGACCCATTTTTTTGTTTTTGTACGGAGTCAAAGGAGATATGAGCTAAGCGTGCCGGTGCTAAGACAAAGCCTTGATTGTTATATATAAATGTTCCGGATGAAGTTTCGGAATCTAGTTCATTATTTAATATGTATTCGAGTAATTCAGGCTTAAAATCAATCACCATATAGCCGTAACTTCTTAGATTTCGATCCCAAACCTTTTGAACATAGGAATATACCTTTTGATTTTTATCTAGATTGGAATAGGTTCTGGTGTGTAGATTCGTAATAAGAGGGTTCAGGTTATTTTTTTCTATATCTTTTAACCAGGGAAGGTTATTAAAATTGTCTTTTGTAAAATTCATATTAAGGGAATAACCGTAATTGTAAACAAAACCGTTATTACTAATAATGGTTATACCAACTGTTTCCGGGCGGATCGTTTGAATACTTTCCATCAGAGCATCAAGTTTTAAGTAGAACTGTGGATGCAGAGTAGGATCTTGGTTTGCTAGAAATTGTGAAAATACTGCGCTGCTCTTTATTCCAGATTGCATTCTTTCTAAATCAAATAAAAAAGTATTAAGCGCTTTCATTTTCTGACTTAAAATATAATTTGCATGATACTGCAAATTTTCATAGAGGCTTTGTGAATATTTGTTAAATGTAATCCATCCAACCAAAGAAAGGGGAATAACTGAGATGAGTATAAAGGAAATAATGAGTTTAAAGAAGATGGAGTTTAAAAACCTCATTTGGTCAAATTTTCCTCCTTTTTAATAGATTACTTTAGTTTTTTTGCTATCCACGAAATGTCCCTTTTTTCCTACGATTTATCCCGTTGTTTAATTATTTAAAAAAATTATAATTATCAATAAGTTCAAGTTTGCTATTTTTAGAATAACGAAGGGAGGATAAAAAGTAAAATTCTTTTTCGGTAAAAAACTAAAAAATTCATAGGTAGATGTTTGGGGGAGGGTCAAAAGGTGAAAAATTACAGGAATTTTTTTACTTTGGTGCTAACAGTTGTTTTAGTGTTAACCATGATCGTTGGTTGTCAGTCTCCTACAGCTAGTAACGAAAACAATTCTAGTAAACAGGATGGAAGTAATAGTTCAAAAGCCGAGAAGGGCAAAACGCTTGATCTCTATATTCCCAATTACTATAACGATGTCGAAAAACAACAATGGGCAGATGTTGTTGAGAAATTTAAAGAACTAAACCCTGGTATTAACGTCCATATTGCCACAGGTGATGTACAAGTGGAATCTGGAAAACTGCCAACTCTCTTGCAGTCCGGAGTAAATCCGCCTGATGCGATTCTCATGAATGCCGGCCCCGGCAGGGTTTCTGTGTTATCGGATGTGAATTTAATTCAACCGTTAAATAAAATGTATGAAAGAAATGATTGGAAAGATAAACTGCGCCCATTTGCTTATAATCTTATCTCTGGTGAAAAAAATATTTATGAATTACCCCATATGATTGATGCCATTGGAATTTTCTATAACAAAGATATCTTCCAGAAAAGCGGGTTAGAGGTACCAAAAACAAAAGAAGAATTCTTGAAAACACTTCAAAAATTAAAAGAGGACGGAGTCTCACCTATTACGGTAGGAGCGCGTAATGGATACGCTATTGGATGGTTGTTTGGCGTTATGTTGGAATCTGTCGCCGGTACTGAAAAAGTAGAAAATCTTTTATATGGAAACGGAAAGTGGAATGATCCGGAAATTGTGAAGGTAGCAGAAATGATGAACGATTGGGTGAAAAGGGGCTATATTGCCAAGGAATCTGTAACGCAAACACAAGCTGATTCGAAATTCAGATTTTTAGGTAAAAAAGCAGCGATGGAAGCAGAGGGAACCTACTTAATTACGGACCTTGCGGCTCAAAGCTTACAAAAAAGCGTCAATATGTTTATGATGCCCTCCTTTATTGAAGGAAAGACGGCTAAACCAGTTGGTGGAATCGGGTTAACCTGGGTGGTTCCGACAAAAGCGAAAGATGTTGATTTAGCAGAGAAATGGTTTAATTTTATCGTTTCAAAGGATTATAGCGATATTGTTCTACACAAGCCTGATTACAATTTTGTTCCTGCCTCAAAAGCATCAGAAGGAATTGAACCGGTTAGCGATGTTTTAAAAACATCTATGAAAGAAATTGCAGATGGTTCTGGCTACAATCCAAGTGTGTTTATTGGAGTGGAAGCAAAAGAGGCCTATTATCAAAACTTACAGGGTCTGGTTGGTGGCTTGATCTCACCTAAGGAAGCTATGAATAATATTGAAGCAGCTGCCGAGAAGGATCGTGCTGCGGGATTCAAATTAAACAAGTAATAGAATATGAGGGGTTTAAAACTTTGAACCCCTCATCGTAAAGGAGGAGTAAACATTGAATTTATCTGATTCCGCATCCTCTTTAAAGATTGATCAAAAGAATAGTCCCGCAGTTATGAAGGGAAAAAGAAAAGTCAAAGTTAAAAAGATCCTTATGATTCTTTCCTTTCTATCACCAGCGCTCATTTTGTATGCCATTTTTATGCTCTATCCGATGATTGACGCCATTAGATTAAGTTTTTTTGATTGGGATGGAGCCGCATCCTCGATGAAATTTATCGGTCTCGAAAACTATTTAAAACTTACCGGTGACAAAATATTTTTAAAGGCACTGGGACACAATTTGTTATGGGTGGTCCTAAGTTTAATACTAATGGTTATCCCGACCTTAATATTGGCTGTTTTAATTAGCCGGTTAAAAAGAGGAAAGACTTTCTTCCGGGCAGGCTTTTACCTGCCAAGTGTTCTATCTTTAGCCGTTGTTGGGGTTTTATGGTCGAAAATTTATGATCCGAATATGGGACCCATCAACGTATTTTTAAGATCGATAGGCTTAGAAAATGCTGCAAAAAATTGGCTGGGAGAGCCTCTCTTTGTAATACCAGCATTAGTGGTTGCCAGCACTTGGGCCTTTTATGGTCTCTATTTGATACTATTTTTAGCAGGTTTACAGAATATTAATCATGAACTATATGAGGCGGCCGACTTGGATGGAGCAGGTCCAATCAGAAAATTTTGGAGTATAACGATTCCCAGTTTACGGAATACCCTGAACGTTGTCATTAGTATGGTTATTATAAATGCGCTAAAGGGTTTTGCATTAATTTGGATTATGACCCAGGGTGGACCATTCTATATGAGTGAACTTGTTTCAACCTATGTCTATAAGGCGGCCTTTAGTATGAATAAGGTAAGCTATGCAACGGCAGGAAGTGTGGTATTGGGAATCATCGTAATCCTGTTTACGGTTGCCTTTAATTATTACCGGGAAAGGAGTGAACATTAGTGGAGTCTATTCTTAAAAGATGGAAATCTTCACAAATTACCCTATGGGCGGTCCTGCTCATTCTTCTCCTTTTTATTACGGCACCTATCTTTTATGCGGTCATTGCAAGTTTTAAGACAAATATGGAAATTTTCAGCAGTCCTTTTTCGCTGCCAAAATCGTGGAATTTTGATAATTATATCAATGCCTGGAATCTGGGAAACTTTAAAGCTTATTTCTTAAACAGTGCTTTTATTACTATTGGCGGAATGTTGATTGTTGCGTTGGTGGCCTGCCCTGCAGGATATGCTTTTGCGCAATTAAACTTTAAAGGAAATAATCTCATTTTCTATTTGGTGCTATTAGGGATGTCACTACCTGTACAGGCAATCATCATCCCCATTTTCTTTCAATTAAAATCAATGGGCTTAGTGAATACATTGACAGGGGTAACCTTAGTTTCATCTGGGTTAGCGCTGCCGTTTTCCGTATTCCTGATGAGAAATACTTTTCGGGATATTCCAAAGGAGCTTAAAGAATCAGCAGCCATTGATGGTGCCGGTGAATGGCGAACCTTTTGGTCAGTTATTCTGCCTTTAGCCAAACCTGGTTTAGTAGCCCTGCTGATTTTCACTTTTATGAATATCTGGAATGACTTTTTACTTCCATTAGTCTTATTGATTTCTCAAAACAAATTTACGATTTCACTTGGATTATATTCTTTCCAGGGGGAGCAGACGACAAATTTTGGATTAATCTTTGGAGGTACTGTGATTAGTATGATTCCTAGCATTATTATCTATATTATTTTCCAACGGTCTTTTGTGGAAGGAATGACCGATGGGGCCAATAAGTAACGATTACTTCTACGCAGTTTTTAAAAATAACAAAGGAATGGAGAGATTTTTAAATGGCAACAATTACGGATTTGAATGCTGAAAAACACTTATTACCAATGGATTGGGGCGGAATTCAATGGCTCTGTGGCCAGGATATTGATCCAGAATGTGAAATGACATTTGGAATGGTATATATAAACGCCGGGGAAGCCAATGATCGTCACGTCCACCCAAATTGTGAAGAATTAATCTTCGTGTTATCCGGAGAGTGTGATCATACCCTTGGGGACGAAACCTATCATCTTAAGCCTGGAATGATGTTGCGAATCCCGAGAAATGTACCACATAATGCCACTGTTACTAGCTGGGAACCTTGTAGAATGATCATCGCCTATTCAGCACCAGCCCGTCAGACAATCGGTGAATAATAGTTTAATAAAGGGTGAAGAGGGGAGAAACAATGGAACCAATTAAATTTAATTATGAGTATTCCAATAAGATTAGGGTTGGGTTTATTGGATGCGGAGCCCATGCATTCCGAAATGTTTACCCAACGTTTGATTATGCACCAGTTGACTTAGTTGCTGTTTGTGATTTAAACCAAGATCGAGCTGAAATCTATAAAAAAAGATTTGGAGCAGAAAAAGCTTATACAGATTATAAAGAAATGTTGAAAAAAGAAGATTTGGATGCTGTTTTTGTTGTCTTAAATTTTGATCAAAATGGTCACCCTCTATATCCGAAAATTGTTCCAGATATTTTGAAGGCGGGACTGCCTGCATGGATCGAAAAGCCAGTTTCCTATACTGCGAGAGAAGCAGAAGAATTAATCGAGTTAGAAGAAAAAACAGGTCAGTTTGTTCTTGTTTCAAATAAACGTTATTTTTATCCAACGTTTGTCAAAGCCAAAAAGATTCTTGAGAGTGAGCTATTTGGAGAGCCGGTATCCATATCAGGGAGATACCCGCTTACTTTGTCCCCATTTCAAGAGGAGCTTTGCGAACGAACTGGTTTACATTGGTTTTTAGATATCTGTCACCCAATGTCCGGCATTCATTATCTCATGGGTGAAGTAAAGGAAATGCTTTTCATTGAGCACCAACCAAGTGGAAACGTTCAGACACTTCTCTCATTTAAGTCAGGTGCGGTTGGAAATCTGGAGCTACCTTCCACTCAAGCAGATACGAGTCCTCTTGAAAGATATGAAGTGATAGGAAATAAGCAGAATGTTGTCATTGATAACGGAATGAGGCTGTCCTACTATAAGGGATCAAAAGGCAGTGGAGAATATGGGAAGGCCCCGTCCTTTATTGGTGATAATCCGACGGATGGTCCAGTACATTGGGAGCCGGAGTTTTCTTTAGGGCAAATTTATAATAAAAACCTATTTCTGCAGGGAATGGTTCAAAGCGTCAATCACTTTTCCAATGCAGTATTAAATGGCAGGAAAATTGAACGGGCAACATTAAAGGATTCTCTACATTTAACCAAAATCTTTGAGGCATACAAAAATAATCGCTCTGGAAAATGGATCACAATTGAATAACAGGAGGGTAAAAAATGAATTTGAGTATTTTTACGGATATGTTAGGCTGTGAGTCATTTGAAGAGGCACTTCAACATGTTAAGAATTTGGGGTTTGTCAACATTGATTTAAGAGGAAAATTAGACGGTTCTACAATCGATAATATTCCCTTAGATAAAGCTAGAAAACTAAGTTTACAAATCGAAAAGGAAAATCTAAAGGTTAGCTGTTTAAGTTCTTGGTCTGTCAACCCATGTACCTTCTCCGGGGAACCATCTTATCGGAACGATGACGAAAATCATCATAAACAAATGAGTACCGTTTTAAATCGATTATTTGATTTAGCTGATATATTTAATACCTCGTATATAAGAATTTATTCATTATACCGCCAAGAGGATTTCAATCTATTATCGGATGAAGAAAAGCAACGACAGTATAAACATAATGCAGAAGTTTTACTAAGACATGCAGAACATGCAAAAAATCGAGGAAAAATCTTATTGGTTGAAAATGAACCCCCTACCTTAACGAGTAATTGTGAAGAATTAGGGATTCTGATGAAATACACAAATCATCCTCATTTAAAAATTAATTGGGATATTGTCAATGGCTGGCGAGCAGGGGAATATCCAACCTTGGAAAAATATGAACCTATTAAAAGGTCTATCTATCAAACCCATTTAAAAGGAGCTTCACGCTTATCAAATTCAATCACAAAAGAAAACCCATATGGCTTGTTTGGTAATTTTGCTATTGCAGGCAAAGATGACTTTGATCATGAATCTATTATGAAGGCGCTTGCAGAATATGACCCACAGGCAATTTTAACGATTGACACCCATTATCCGTCCTTTTACCAGCAAGATAAACTCGGTGAGGTAGAAGTTGTTCGCCGTACCAAAGAATATTTCGAGATTGTTCTAAAAAAGGAGGGAGCTCATGAGTAAGAAAGTTGTTTTAGTTGGTTCACTTGATACGAAGGAAAAAGAATTTTTATATGTAAAAGAGATTATTGAAGAATCGGGCCATGAAACCTTACTAATCAACACTGGTGTTTATGAGTCTTCTACTGTTGGTGACATTCTTAATAAAGAGGTTGCATTAGCTGGAGGTTCTTCAATTGAAGAACTAAGGAATAAAGAAGATCGTGGATTTGCGGTTGCAGTTATGACAAAGGGAGCAAATGCAATTGTAAAGAAATTAGTAGATGAAGACCGTGTTGCAGGTGTTTTTGGAATGGGAGGAACGGCTGGAACAACTGTTGGAGCAGCTGCCATGAAAAATGTACCGGTTGGAATACCAAAACTTATTGTTTCCACTGTTGCTTCAGGAAACACCAGACCATATGTTGGTGAAAAAGATATTATGATGTTGTATTCGATTGTAGATATTGCAGGAATTAATAGTTTATCTGCCCGAATCCTTCGGAATGCTGCAAATGCCCTCAGTGGGATGGTAAAAGGAAATTCCATTACTGCTGTGAATGAAGAAAAGCCAATGATAGGGGCTACCATGTTTGGAGTTACCACACCATGTGTGAACAAGACGAGAGAAATTTTAGAAAAGAATGGTTTTGACGTTCTTGTCTTTCATGCTACCGGAGCAGGTGGGGATGCGATGGAAAATTTAATAAACGATGGATTTATTCAGGGTGTGGTTGATATTACTACTACTGAGTTGGCCGATGGACTTGTTGGCGGAATTTTTTCTTCAAGTGAACAGCGTTTAGAAGTAGCAGGTGCTATGGGAATTCCTCAAGTTGTTTCAGTAGGCGCCCTTGATATGGTGAATTTCGGTCCTTCTGAAACAGTACCGGAAAAATTTAAAGATCGGAAATTCTATCAACATAATCCCACCACTACTCTTATGAGGACAACAGTGGAAGAAAACTATTTATTAGGTGGAATACTAGCACGGAAATTAAGTAAGAGTCATTCACCAACAGTTGTTATCTTTCCAAAGGGCGGGGTGTCATTATTAGACAGGGCTGGTCAGCCATTTGATGGCATGGAAGAAAGGGAAGCTTTGTATACTGGTATTAAAGAGAACTTAGCACCACATATTACATTTTTAGAAGTGGAAGAGGATATCAATGATTCTCGTGTTTCTAGTTTAATAGCTAACCAATTATTGGATTTACTAAAAACAAAAATAGGTGGTGTCAAAAATGCGAATTCCTAGAGAGGAAGTATTATCTCGTTTAAATAAACAAATTGAAAACAATCAAGTCATTATCGGCGGGGGTGCGGGAACAGGTTTATCGGCAAAAAGTGCAGAAATGGGCAGAATTGATCTTATTATCATCTATAATTCAGGCCGCTATCGGATGGCTGGCCGTGGTTCATTAGCAGGCTTAATGCCATATGGAGACGCCAACCAGATTGTGGTAGAAATGGGACATGAGGTATTACCGGTTGTGAAGAATACCCCTGTTTTGGCGGGGGTTTGCGGCACAGATCCATTTAGAGACATGGATTACTTTTTAAAACAATTGAAGGAATTAGGATTTTCCGGTGTGCAAAACTTCCCAACTGTAGGATTATGCGATGGGCAGTTTCGCCAAAACTTAGAGGAAACCGGCATGGGCTATGATCTGGAAGTGGAAATGATTAAAAAGGCGCATGCTCTGGGATTAGTGACTTCCCCATATGTTTTTAATGAAGATGATGCTGTGAAAATGGCAGAGGCAGGCGCTGATATATTAGTAGCCCATGTCGGTTTAACAACAAAAGGGGCCATTGGTGCGAAAACTGCTATCGATATTGATGGTGCCGTCAATCTGGTACAGCGGATTCATGATGCAGGTAAGAGAGTGAATCCAAATATTATTGTTTTGTGTCACGGTGGTCCTATCTCCGAACCAGAAGATGCCGAATATGTTTTAAGTAAAACCAAAGGTGTTTCAGGATTTTTTGGAGCCTCCAGTATTGAACGTCTTCCGACTGAATTGGCTATTTCGGGGCAGGTTAAGAAGTTTAAGGAGATTAATAAAAATAAAATCTATTCATAAAAAAAAGGCGGCAGGGTTACCTGTCGCTTTGGTTTTTAATAATTCAATTTAAAAAGCAAGAAAAGAGATTGGAGGAGACTTTTTTTATAAAATAACTTAAGAAAGAAAAGACCTCTGCAACTTGTAGGAAACTAAAATTCATAGAAGAAATATTGGACAGATGATTGCGTCATCTGTCCCTCTTTAATTTGTATCTTTTTATTTTAGTTCGATTTAGATAATAGGATAATACTGCTCATATCTCGGATTATAGTAATAAGGCGGCCTCGGTCCAATTTTTGGCATTTTAAAAGAATATGGATTCGCATTGTATATCAGTTTTACCTTTTTATCAGAATGTTCTACTAACAAGAGCATGACTTCCCGACTGAAATAATATGATTACTTTGTAATCATGTCGGCATCCAGTTTCAGCAATTAAGCCTGCTTGATATTACGGATGAGCAGTTTGATGATACATTTAAGGTAAATATCTACTCCCATTTTTATACAACTCGTGCCGCCCTCCCTTACTTAAAGGCAGGCAGCTCCATCATTAATACTGCCTCGGTTGTCGCATATTATGGAAGTGATCAATTGATGGATTACTCGGCGACAAAGGGGGCAAACGTTGCGTTTACACGCGCATTAGCACGAAATTTAATTGACAAAGGTAAGGGTAAATGCTATTGCACCTGGACGTATATGGACACCCCACATACCAGCCAGCTTTTCGGCTGATCAGGTAGCACTGGCAGAAAACCCAATGAAGCGCCAAGGCCAGCCGTTTGAGGTTGCTCCAACGTTTGTTTATCTAGCCTCTGATGATTCCCGTTTTTGAAACAGGTCAAACACTTCATGTCAACGGCGGGCAATTGATTGCATCTTAAAAACATCTAGGGAAGGACCAAGGGGAAACTTAGCGGACAGTTCTTGTTGCTTTTTTAGTTCAAAAGTGGCCGCAAGAACCGTCCCCATGGCACTCCAGTTTCTTTGAAATCTTTTTTAGTGAAAGGCTGTGTTAAAGAACAATGTTGATTTTTTGAACAGCGTTGATTGGAGCGGAAGGTGCGAGACTCCTCGAAAATGCTAACGCATTTCCTTCGTGCGTGGGTGGATTCAAGGAAGAAATTCAGTGTCCTGCGGGAGCAGCGGGACAGGTAGACCCCACAGGCGCTTAAGCGCCGAGGAGGCTTACCGCCCGCCCCGCGGAAAGCGAGCATCCTGGAGTGGAAATCAACAACTAAGTTTAACAGAGCTTTTTAGTAAAAATAAAAACAGGAAAGTAAATAGCATTTTTTAATTGCAAAAACACCGGAAGATACCTTTCAAGAAAAAAATCCGGCCTAAAGAGAAGCCGGATTTTTTAAGTCTGTTTTACTTCTAACCTTCGTGCAATGAGTGACAAAGCATAATTTACAATAAAGTACATCAACGCCAAAATGATAAAAACAGGTATCACATACGATCCTTTTTGGGCGTAAATAATTTGTCCGTTGTGTAATAAATCCGGCAGGGCAATGACGACTGCCAGGGATGTATCTTTAAGCAGAGAAATAAATTGACTGACAATAGGGGGAACCATTCGTCTCAAAGCCTGGGGCATGATGATATAGCGTAATGTCTGGATATAGGTCAGTCCGGACGAACGCCCTGCTTCAATCTGGCCTTTTTCGATGGAGTTTAATCCGCTTCGGATAATTTCTGACAGCATCGCCGATTCAAAAACGGTCAATGCTGCGATCGCTGCAGTGGTTATTTCCATCTCAATTCCGATCTCGGGCAATGCAAAATAGGTAAAGAAAATGATCAACAGCAAGGGAAGGTTACGAATCGTCTCGACAATGAAAGCAAGAACGGGTGAAACAACGGGAATCCGCGCATATCTGAGGGTGCCAATAAGACCGCCAATAACAAAACTGAGGACAATCGAAATGGCCGCGACCTTAAGAGTGACCCCAAATCCTTCCAATAAAAATTTAAAATTGTCCAGTGTATATACTTCAGTGAACGGTGCCAGAAAATCCACCCTTTTATGCACCTCCTACATGACTGCGAGCCATGCGTTTTTCTAAATACCCTACACCAAGGCTTAAAGGAATGGTTAACAATAAATAAAATAGGGCAACAAACACATAGGTATCAAAGGTTACGTAGGTTTTTGCTGAAATTAAGTCCCCCTGATACATTAAATCCCCGCCAGCGACGACGGCTAACAATGATGAATTTTTAACTAAATTGATAAATTGATTGCCGAGAGGAGGGATGACAATTTTAATTGCCTGGGGTAGGATAACCATTCTCATTGCCTGGCCGTAACTCAACCCAGTCGAGCGGGCCGCCTCCATTTGGCCTTTTGGAACCGACAAAATTCCAGCACGGATGGCTTCGGCAATGAAAGACGACGTATAAATGGTCAATCCTATTGTTCCTGCCACCATCCCGCCAAAGTTTCCAACCAAGTAGGTGAAAAAGATGATAACGAGTACCGGTATATTACGGATAAATTCAACATAGGCCGTACCGAGCCAGTTTAGTAGTTTAAAGGGGCCAATTCGCATCACTGCAATCATTGTTCCCAAAAGGAAGCTGCATAGTAATGCAATTAAACTAGCAATTAGGGTTATTTTTAATCCTTGCAAAAATGAATCGATATTAATGGTTAAAATCGAGAAATCCACAAGCGATCTCCTCCTAATGAATCAGGATGAGCTGGATTGTAAACGTACAAACTTACAACTGCCCATCCTGACTTGAAACCTGTTAAAAAGGGATTATTTTTTTATCCATTTATTCTTTATTTCATCGTACTTTCCTGAATCCTTCAGGCTTTTTAATGCTTTATTCAACGCATCGACAAGATCTTTATTGCCTTTTTTAACAGCGATACCATAAGGTTCTTCCGTGAACGTTCCACCAACCAGTTCATAAGATGGATCTTCTTCTGCCATTCCATAAAGGATTGAATCATCTGTGGTCAAGGCATCACCCTTACCCGCTTTTAAGGCTGTAAAGGCCTCCGCATAGTTTTCGAATTCTAGGACTGTTGTTTCAGGGGCTTTTTCACGAATATTGATCGTCGATGTGGAGCCTTTAACTGCAAGCACTTTCGTCCCTTTTTTCAAGTCTGCAATGCTATGAATCTTGCTGCCTTTTTTCACAAGCAAAGATTGTCCCGCATCAAAATAGACATCCGTAAAGTCTACTTCTTTTTTTCGTTCATCCGTGATGGTCATTGTCGCGACAACGGCATCAACCTTGCCATTATTAAGGAGTCCAACCCTTGTTTTCGATGTAACCTCTACATACTCAGGTTTAACATCCTTTCCAAACATTTCTTCTGCAAGAGCTTTGGAGAGATCAATATCGAAACCTTCTACCTTACCCGTTGAAGGATTTTTCAATCCAAATAAACGCGTGTCATATTTAACTCCAAATACGATTTTTTTATCTTCCTTAATCTTGGCAAGTACATCCTTGCTGCTGCCTTTCGAGTCCTTGTCCCCGCCGCAGCCGGCAAGAAGCAGGGCAGCCATTGTTGATACGACCACCATTTTTAATAAATTTTTTGTTTTGAACATTTCCTTTCCCCCTATTAATTAATGATTTAATATACGGCTGAGAAATAAGCGAGCCCGTTCTTCACGTGGGTTCTCATAAAAATCAGCCGGAACTGCTTCTTCTAATATTTGTCCTTCATTCATAAATACGATTCGGTCGGCCACCTCTCTGGCAAAGCCCATTTCGTGAGTGACTACGACCATCGTCATGCCTTCCTTGGCAAGGGCCTTCATAACATCTAGAACCTCCCCAATCATCTCGGGATCAAGTGCCGAGGTCGGTTCATCGAAAAGCATGATTTCTGGTTTCATTGCAAGGCCGCGGGCAATGGCAACACGCTGCTGCTGGCCCCCGGAAAGCTGAGAAGGATAAGAAGCGGCCTTATCTAATATCCCTACCTTATCGAGATAGTGTTTTGCTGTATTCTTCGCTTCTTTTTCGGTTAGGTTCAATACTTTCATAGGAGCAAGAGTTATATTTTCAAGCACCGTTTTGTGGGGATATAAGTTAAAGTGCTGAAACACCATTCCAATATTACGCCTTAGCTTATTGATATCTGTTTTTTTATCTCCTACAGATATCCCATTTACGGTGAGTGTACCGTCAGAGATTGTTTCCAGATGATTGATACAGCGCAGCAAAGTGCTTTTCCCTGAACCGGAGGGACCTATTACTACTACAACTTCACCTGGATTGATTGTGAGATTAATATCTTTTAAGACATGAAAATCACCATAAAACTTATTTACTTGTTTAAATTCAATCATTCTTAACCTCCTGATCCAATACCTCAAAGTTATGTAAAATACTTTTGGTAAATTTTAGAATCATTTAAAGTATATTCCTAATTTGTTTTAATAAACCAGGACCATTTACTTGTTTTTTTAGGATTATAAAATAGTAGACTAGGTAATCTAGTATAGAGTACCTAAGTATTACTCCGATTTACTGTATAAGACATACATTTCTTACTCCAATAAGTAGAGCAGTATAAATGAGTATCAAGTATGGGCCAATTTAGCATAATTCCCCTTTGATTAAATAAAATGGATTGGAGAGTTTTATCATGTTTAATTTAATTTGAACTTTCAACAGCTCTCAATTGTAAAGAACGATTTTGATTTTATACAGGAAGGAGGATTTTATGGATGTTGTAAGTTTAGACCCGTATTTACATGTGCGTACTGCGAAAAATCCAGAATACGCTCCTGGTGGTAACAAGTTACGCTTTATTGCTGATTATACGGGTGTACCTCAAGTATGGGAGCTAAATCGAGGTGAAGGCTGGCCTGCCCAAGTCTCTTTTACACAGGATAGAATAACCCTTATTAAGTATGTAACCGGTACATCTAATGTAATTATTGGGATGGATATGAAGGGAAATGAAAATGAGCAATTACACTTACTAAAGAAAGATAATAAACTAATAGAGCTGACAAATTCACCAGAACATATTCATCGTTATGGCGGAAGCTCCCCTGATGGAAAATGGATTGCTTGGTCTAGTAATCGTCGGCATCCAGCTTATTTTGATCTATACATTCAAAATCTGGAAACGCTAGAAATCCGTCTTGCTTATTCGGATAATGGGCTATTTGCATCCCTTACATGGGCCCCAGATGGAAATTCGCTATTAATTGAGAAAATAAATGCACCTCTTGATAATGATTTGGGTATACTTGACCTTTCAACTGGGTGCGTGAACTGGTTAACAAACCATTCAGGAGAAGCAAGCTTTATAGATGCCCATTTTAATAAGGACGGAACTCATCTCTATTTATTATCCAATAAAGATAGAGAATTCTTTGGGCTTGCCTGTATTAACTTAAAAACAAAATATTTCGATTGGATGGAGCTTGGAGAGTGGGATTATGAAAATCTAGAAATGAGTCATGATAAAGAAAAGCTTGCCTATACGATAAATGAAGGGGGAATTTCCAAAGGGATCATTTTAGACTTAAACACAAGCGAACTTTATTCATGGAAGACACCAGTTGGTGTGATATCAAAAATGAAATTTTCCCCTGATAATCAAAAACTGGCCTATGAATTTAATGGTCCAGCCTATCCACCCGAAATATGGGAACTGGATCTTAAGAGCATACAAGCTGAGAGGCTTACATATGTTTCCCGATCACCAGTTCTCAAGGATAAGTTGATCGAACCGGAAATCATAACCTTTCACTCTTTTGATAAACTTCAGATTCCAGCATTTTACTACCAACCGAAAAATATCACTAAAAAACTGCCTGTTGTTCTTTATCTTCACGGGGGGCCAGAGAGCCAAAGCCGTGCTGTTTATAACTCGATCCATCAATACCTATTAAATCTAGGGTTTGCTGTTTGTGTACCAAACTTCAGGGGCAGTACAGGCTACGGAAAAACGTACACCCATCTTGATGATGTCCAAAAAAGAATGGATGCTGTAACGGATCTGGTTTATATAGTTAAGTGGCTAAAGACAAATCGAAACATAGATTTTGAAAGAATTGCCATAATGGGCGGCAGCTATGGCGGGTTTTTGGTTCTTGCTGCCATTAGCCATTTTCCTCAGTATTGGTCTGCTGCCATTGATATTGTAGGAATGTCAAGTCTTCGGACATTCCTCGAAACAACAAGCCCCTGGCGTAAGAAGCAGAGGGAGGCTGAATATGGAACAATAGAAAGAGACGGAAAATTTTTTGATAGAATTGATCCATTGAATCATACAGATCGAATCACTTGCCCGCTAATGGTTCTCCATGGGGAAAATGATCCCCGTGTCCATATAAAAGAATCCGAGCAAATGGTGACGAAATTAAAGGATCGAAATCACCAAGTTGAATTTATTCGGTTTGAAGATGAAGGCCATAAATTCGAAAAACTTAAAAATAAAAGTACTGCCTATAAAGAAATGGTACAATTTCTCATTCGGCATATTGGTGAGTGATTTCTCAGCTTTAAATAAGGAGAGTGCAGATTCCCATTTGAATCTACTCTCCTTATTTAGCTTGTTTTATGAGCGGAAAAAGGGAGCATAAAACCACCAATTCAATCAAAAAAAATATAAAACTTGGATATAGTTTCTATTAAGCTACAAAAATTTCGAGAAAAAAATGTTAAAAAAGGTTTAAACGATTGAAAAGGGGGTAAATCATAATCAAGGTCGCAACAATTGAGGGAGGTATAATCGATGGACTTTTTGAAAACTGCAGAAAATACCTCAGAAAACAGACAGAGCTTGCACAAGATTGTGCAAGCTCATTTTCAGTTAGAACCGGCAGGATTTATCTGTTTTTTGGGATTATTGAATATATGATATACTAAATGTATAGGTTTAGGAGGGATTATCATGGAGCAGCTAGATTATATTGTTGAATACATACGAACAAATCGAGACCAACTGGTTAAAGAGTGGAAAGATAAACTCGTCAGCCTGAGTGAAGAAAAAACGGACCAAAATTATGCGAGTTTTTGTAATGAATATATTAATATACTGCTATCTCATTCCATGAACGAAGAAGAAGGGAAAATAGCTGTGTTTGCTCAGAGATTAGTAGAATTTGGCTGGACATTAACTTCTATTATAGATAGTGTCTCTGAATTCGGAAAGATTATTTTCTTTCATATCACTGGGAACGCTTCAGAAAAGAAACAAGTTGAGTTTGTTTGGGGTTATGATCAGCGGATTAGTCCGATTAACAACCGATTGTTTAACCAATACGCATCCTCTTGGCAAAAAACGGTCTCTCTGCAGAAAATTGCCCTGCAAGAGTTATCCGCACCGCTCATTCCCGTTTTTGATAATATTTCCGTCATGCCTCTTGTCGGAACGATAGATACAGAGCGAGCGAAAAAGATTATGGAGAATTTGCTGGAAGGTGTTGTCAAGTTTCGATCACAAGTGGTGTTAATTGATATAACAGGAGTCCCTGTTGTCGATACAATGGTGGCCCACCATATTATACAAGCTTCGGAAGCAGTAAGATTAGTAGGTGCACAATGTATTATAGTAGGGATAAGATCAGAGATTGCCCAAACGATTGTTACTTTAGGAATTAACTTAAATCAGGTTATGACAAAAAGCAGCTTGCAAAAAGGGATTATAGCGGCATTAGAAATGACCAATCGAAAAATCGTATCAATGGAGGATTAAGAATGGCTGTCAATATACCAATACTAAAATTATATAATTGCTTGCTTGTTTCCATTCAGTGGGAGCTAGATGATCAAACGGCATTACAGTTCCAAGAAAATTTGCTTCAAAAAATACATGAAACCGGTGCAGTTGGTGTCGTAATCGATTTAACATCTGTCGATATGATCGATTCATTTATTGCGAAAGTGCTCGGTGATGTCATTAACATGTCTAAACTGATGGGGGCAAGAGTCGTTTTGACCGGTATTCAACCGGCTGTAGCGATTACACTAGTTGAACTCGGAATACACCTTCAAGATGTCCGTACAGCATTGGATTTAGAAAAGGGGTTAGAAACATTACAGCGGGAGTTGGAGGAGTGAGCATGGAGAACGAATCCTATGTAAAAATAATATCAGAATGGGATATCGTTGAAGCTAGGCAACTAGGAAGAAATATTGCCAAAGAGCTTGGATTTGGAACAGTTGATCAGGCAAGGATCACAACAGCGATTTCTGAGTTAGCACGAAACATCTATTTATATGCCGGAGAAGGGGAAATCCATATTGAATGTCTCCATAAGTTTGGAAGAATCGGTTTAAAAGTGACTGCCATGGATCAGGGGCCAGGTATTCGGGATATTCGAAAAGTGATGGAGGATGGATATTCTACATCAGGAGGCTTAGGAGCTGGATTACCGGGAGTGAGACGTTTAATGGACAACTTTGATCTCATCTCATCACCCGGAAAAGGTACGACGATCCAGGTGGAGAAGTGGCTGCGTTAGGAGTGAGAGAGAATGGATTTTAAAGCGATTTTAGAAGCAAGTTATCGGGAAATGCTTCGAAGATACATAGAAGAATCGAGTGAAGTGGCATTGTACCAAGGCCAAATGTTTAGCAGGAAATCAATTGAACATAAGGTATCGCCTGAGGAAATCATCCATATCCATTGTAAAGTATTAAAAGATTTATTTCCGGATATTCAAAAGGAAGTTCTATCCTCATTTGATTTTCTTATGGAGTTTATGATGGACTATGGCTTAGCCTATCAAGAACATCAAAGCTTAAGAAATCGACAGTTTGAAATCATTTCAGAAATTGAGACTGCTGCAAGCATTCAAGAAAACCTTTTAGAAACGCCAGTCCCAGATCATGATGAACTAGATATAGGTGCTATTAGCGTTCCGGCAAAGAAAATGAATGGAGATTTTCACCAATTTGTTCATGAGAGAGAAAGGATTAGTATTGCCATTGCTGATATCATTGGCAAAGGAATACCCGCCGCTCTTTGTATGTCCATGATCAAATATGCAATGGACAGTTTATCGGAGTCCACAAAAATTCCAAAAGATGTTCTAGAATATTTAAATAAAGTCGTAGAAGGAAATGTCGGCTCAAGTATGTTTATTACGATGTTTTATGGAATCTATGATTCCGTTAAGCATTTATTTACATATGCTGCAGCTGGGCATGAACAAGGATTCTATTATCATTCATTAACAGATACCTTTGAAGATCTAATAACAGAGGGTATCGTGTTAGGGGTAGATCAGGATGTTACATATAAGCAATATGAAAAAAGGGTAGAACCGGGTGATATGCTTGTTTTACTCTCGGATGGTGTGACGGAATCAAAGACAGACGAGGGGTTTATC
The DNA here is from genome assembly GCF_030938565.1 of Bacillus salipaludis. GTDB lineage: Bacteria > Bacillota > Bacilli > Bacillales > Cytobacillaceae > Neobacillus > Neobacillus salipaludis_A. The sequence goes on from NZ_JAVGVR010000001.1 coordinate 3,581,272, forward strand.
GAACGCTCGGCGATCACTGATTTAATTCAAACCTATATGCATTTATCCTCCCAAGAAATGGTGGAAAACATCTATCATGATATTGAGAGAATGCAGAATTTTGAGTTAAGGGATGATTTTACCTTAATTATTTTAAGAAGAAAGCAATAGGTAAGGAGAAATATGAATGAATTTAAAAGTAGAAAAGATTCTCGGGTGAAAAAATGATAGAGCGTGAATTCAATCAGTATATGAAGGCCATTGCCTATCAAATTCAAAAAAAGGGCAACGACGTTAATGGAGATAGTTTCTTTATGAAAGCAATCGATGAATACTTTATTTGCGCGGTTGCTGACGGTTTAGGGAGCGGACAGCATGCTCATGCCTCATCAAAGGCGATTTGTGAAGTGGTGGAACAACACCATGAAGAAGAGGTAGAAAGATTAATCGACTATTGCAATCATGTTCTTAAAGATAGAAGAGGTGCAACCGTATCCATTTTAAAGATAGATTTTTCACAAAAGAAATTCACTTATGGCTCGGTGGGAAATATTGAATTTATTCTCCATAGCCCCTCTGGCCGATTCATTTATCCGATTCCAGTTATGGGGTTTTTATCAGGAAAGCCGCAAAAGTATCAATGTGAAACTTTTTCTTATGAAGAAGGTTCGAAATTTATCATACATACTGACGGTCTTCTCATTCCAGGTATTAAATCATTAATAAGCAACTTTAGGACGATTGATGAAATTTCGAATCATTTAGAGAGCTATACACAAACCAGGAAAGATGACTTGACCTATGTGATCGGTCAACTGTTTTAACAATACAGATCCCCATATGCATGAGTACGTTTTTTTGAAGAAGGATCATTTTAATCTTGAATGAAATCGTTTTGGGGAGCTTCAAAATGATACTTTTACATAAGGAGGACTAACTTTGAATACCTTTTATGACACAAGAAATATCTCAGAATATATTATCGCGAATAATGTGAAATTTCAGGAAAGGCTTTTATCGGAGGCGGTAAATGTTGCCTCTAATATAGAGGGAATTTTAAAAGCCGGAAACATTGATCTTTTGAAAAATGCTCAAAGAGTCGTTCTTTACGTTGTGGAAAATTCAATCGATGAACTCATTTCATTTGCCAAACAAGAAGGAGTCGCCTGGGCGAAACATTCATTAACTTTAGAGTTCAAACTAGAATGGGTACATGCAATAAGACGTACCTTATGGTATTTCATCGAGCTTTATGATCAAGAAAAAAAGAATTTTAATCATGCTGGCGTTTTTTTTGAATTGGAAAAGAGTGTAAATGATGGGATTGATGAATTTTTAAATACCTTTTTCATTAGCTATTCCCAGTATAAGGATGAATTAATTCTTTCTCAAAGGAAATTAGTTGAACATTTATCGGCTCCAATCATACCAGTCAGTCCAACTGTAGCTGTGCTGCCGTTGATTGGTCAGTTTGATTCGTATCGAATGGATATTATTGAAGAAAAAATTCTAAAGGAGATCGCGAGGTTAAAGATTCTTACCTTGATTATTGATCTTTCTGGAATATCGGATATGGACGAAATGACGATTTCCCATTTTCAAAAAGTATTGATTGGCATAAACTTGATGGGGGCTAAATCAGTCATAACGGGATTACGCCCTGAGCTAGTTAGGCAAATGGTTAATTTAGGAATTGACCTTAAAGGTCTAACAGAAACAAAAGCAACGTTACAACAAACACTAAATGAACATCTTGCTTAACCTTCACTTTTTTTGAATGAATCAATCGTAATGCTAAAAAGTAACCCCTCGTTCTGGTTGGTACGAAGGGTACTTTTTATTTGTTTAGCTCTGTTAAACTTAGTTGTTGATTTCCGCTCCAATCAACGTTTTTCAAAATTAACATTGTTCCTTTAACACAGCCTTTTTTTAAACTATTTATTATGGCTTTAAGACCGATCACAATCAGAGGGAGGTGGGATCGTATGAAAAATAATGAGTTATATCATTTTCTATTAAGGAAAACATGGCAGTTAACAGAACAATGGTATGATTCCTTGGATAAAAGCAACGCATCCGGAGTATATGCTTCCCAAGATCCTAAGGTAATTAACACACTCAAGCAGCAAAACTATGAGTTTCATTTGCAATTTTGCAATGCATTTAATGAAGAAATCTCTAATGAACAATTCTACAAAGAGTTTGAAGAATGGGTCATGACTGTTGCACGGGACGAACAACATTTAAGGACGCCTATCCCATTTATTTTAAGGGAATTTTTTAGAGTCCAAGAGCAATACTTAGACTTAGTTCAAGAATTTATTCAGCTACACGAACATGAATATTCTGATGAAAATATAAATACTTGGAATCGTACCATTGTGAAGAATTTCAATCTGATCATCGCATGGTTTACACAAGAAAGCTATCAATATGCAGAGTTAAAACTGAAATCCCAACAAGAATTAATAAATGAACTTAGTTCTCCAGTCATTTGTTTAAATGACAACGTTGCTTTACTTCCGTTGATCGGTGATATTGATCGTGAAAGGGCAAAGTTTCTCCTTGAAAATACCTTAAAACAATGTACGAAACTTAACATTCATCACCTTTTGATTGATCTATCAGGGGTAGTGAAAGTTGATACCATGGTTGCCTTACAAATTTATCAATTGATTAAAGCACTGAGTTTAATAAACGTTGACAGTACCCTTTCAGGAATTAGACCTGAAATCGCAAAGACTGCTGTTCAACTTGGAATTGATTTTAATAAAATCCCGATTGTTTCTACACTTAAACGAGCCATTAAAGGTTTAGTGTAATCAGATACATTTTTTTAAAAGAACTGACTTAAAAGGTCGTTGAATGACGGCTCGTTTAAGTCAGTTTTTTATGTGTAAATCGGCAAAAAGTGTTTAGGTCTCCTGGAAAGGGGTAGTTAAAATACCAAGGGTACCAAAGAAATAAGCAGCTGCAAATTCAGTTGAAAGCTAGAATGGAACAGCACCATTTTTTAAAAAAAGAGGAGGAGAGGAACATGGATAAAAATAAATATGAGCAAAAGAATATGGAAGATGCTGGTCATAGAGTGGGACTAGCCCCTTATTACCTCAATGATAGAGAAGTTGAGAAAGGCAAAAACGATGATGATCCCGCGCAAGATCGCACTGAAAGGGATGTTAAGGATTCGCTAGAACAGAATGGTTCGCGAGAAAGCGAAAAACAAAATGGTACATCTGGTTATAATATCGAATCTTTAAGCAGCGAGCGGAGTTAGTGGGCTTGTTCAAATAAATGAGCGAGAGACATGACAAGTCTCTCGCTGTTTTAGTCCATGAAAATAATAGATACATAGACTTCCAATTAGAAAAGATTTTGAAGGAGGTAACCGAGAATGGAAAGAAATCATACGATGATGCAATTCTTTGAATGGCATATAAAACCGGAGGGTACTCATTGGAATCAATTAAAAGAAGCTGCACCACAATTAAAAGAGATAGGAATTGATTCGCTGTGGATTCCACCCGTTACAAAAGGGAAATCAGCAGAGGATGTTGGTTATGCTGTATATGACTTATATGATCTTGGTGAATTTAATCAAAAAGGAGCAATCCGTACAAAATATGGAACAAAACAAGAATTAGCAGATGCTGTTGCAGCCTGTCATAATTTAGGAATAAAAATGATTGCAGACATCGTTATGAATCATAAAGCAGGAGCAGATGATACTGAAGTATTTAAAGTCGTTGAAGTCAATCCACAAGATCGAACGAAAGAAATTTCCGAGCCATTTGAGATAGAGGGATGGACAAAATTCACTTTCCCAGGACGAAGGGACAAGTATTCCTCTTTTAAATGGAATTTCGAGCATTTTATTGGGATAGACTATGACGCTAAACAGGATAAATCGGGCATTTACCGAATCGTTGGAGAGAACAAAACGTGGAGTGACAAGGTAGATGATCAATTTGGCAATTATGATTTTTTAATGTTTGCGGATATTGACTATAATCATCCAGATGTAAGAGAAGAAATGATCCATTGGGGGAAATGGCTGGCCAATACCTTACATTGCAACGGTTATAGATTAGACGCGATTAAACATATTAATTATGATTTTATTAAAAGTTTTGTTGAAGAGGTACGTGTGGATCTTGGTAAAAACTTTTATATGGTTGCTGAGTATTGGAACCGTAATCTCTCAGATTGTCAGCAAGTTTTAGAGGATGTCGATTATACGATCGATTTATTTGACGTCCCGCTCCATTATAAATTACATGAAGCGTCAATAGCGGGGGCTGATTTTGATTTAACGACCATTTTCAATGAAACGCTCGTGAGCACCAACCCGACTCATGCAGTAACATTTGTCGATAATCATGATACACAACCAAATCAGTCTCTTGAATCTTGGGTAGATGACTGGTTTAAACAAATCGCTTATGCTCTTATCTTACTCCGAAAGGATGGTTTTCCCTGTGTCTTTTATGGCGATTATTTTGGCATTGGCGGGGAAAATCCGATTGAAGGAAAAAAAGAAGCGATTGATCCTCTTGTATATGCCCGGTACCATAAGGCATATGGAGAACAAGATGATTATTTTGATAACGCAAATCTAATTGGTTGGGTTCGAAGAGGGGTGAAGGAAGTTGAGCGGTCTGGCTGTGCAGTCCTAATCTCCAACAGTGGTGGGGGAGAAAAAAGAATGTTTGTAGGTAAAGAGCGTGCAGGAGAAGTTTGGGTAGACGTTACGGGAACAAGAGATGAAGAGCTTACGATTGAAGAGGATGGATTTGCATCTTTCCCGGTGAATGGAGGAAGTGTATCCGTATGGGCACAGCAGCATGAATGATAGGATGAGAGTTTTTGTATTCTGGTTATATTATTAATCCCCACAAAAAAAAACACCTTCAGCGTATCCTTACGGGTTTCCTTGTGGGGTGCAAAACGGTAATCGCTGACAAAATCAAATAGTAAATCACATAAACCTCACAGTATATTTCATTGTCAAAAATGCTTAGAGGAGAAAAGCATTATTTTAATTTTCCTTTTTTCACGAAACCACCCGTAAGTTATAAAAGTTCATTAGATGTTAAAGCGAGTTTGATAAATAAGCGGAAAAATTTCTGTTAATTAAGAAAAAGCACTGAAAATTCCGTAAATAGGCGGAAAAATTCCGACTATTTACGGAAAAAACGCGAAAATGGGTAATTTTGCTTTGCTTAATCGGAAAATCTCCTCTTATTTTAAAGATCACTGGTTACTAAATGAAGGATAAGACTTCCTATGTTTTAAAAAACAAGTAAACCTCAATTAGATGTGTTGAGGGGGAAGGTTAAAGCATCTGCGAGGTCTGTCTCCTCAGCCCCCTAATCCTGAATGTGTATACGTGCCCGTGTAAGGTACCCAAAAAAACTAAATCCAACATAATCCACACACTAAATCACAAAAAATTCACACACCCTCCATTAATTATTCCATGCCCTGCGGTTATAATAATAAACGATATTAATTTATTGCAAATCGATAAATTATAATTTAAAATGAATTTGTATTTAATTATGTGAGGTGCTTTTATGAAACAAATTCAAGTTACGACACTCTTTTTAAAAGTAACTGTTTTTATTATTGGAATCCTCGTTCTTGCCTTATGTATATTTTTAGTCCCCCATATGGCGAATTTCGCAGCTAAATTGTATCCAAATATTGCCCCAATGAAATCTCTCGTTTTCATCGTGATGTATGGAGCGGCTGTGCCTTTTTACTTTGCTCTCTATCAGGCTTTCAATCTTTTACGGTACATTGACGAGAACACAGCGTTCTCGGAATTATCTGTAAAGGCGTTAAGGAACATAAAGTGCTGTGCGATTACAATCAGTGGTTTGTATGTATTAGGTTTGCCACTCTTTCATTTTATAGCGAAGAAAGTTGACCCTCCTATTGGACTAATGGGACTCATTATCATTTTTGCTTCGTTGATTATCGCCGTTTTTGCTGCTATCCTCCAACGGCTTCTACAAGAAGCGATTAACATAAAATCAGAAAATGATTTGACGGTCTGAGGTGGAGGGATATGCCAATTATTATTAATATTGATGTGATGTTAGCAAAACGGAAAATGAGCGTAACGGAGCTTTCGAATAGGGTTGGAATTACTATGGCGAATCTGTCCATTCTGAAAAATGGGAAAGCAAAAGCGGTTCGTTTTTCAACATTAGAAGCGATATGTAGGACTTTGGATTGTCAGCCAGGTGATATTTTGGAGTACAAAAGCGATGAAGACACTCAATAAAAACAGATAACAAATTTATTTAACTAATGGGAGACGATAATTTAAGGGATAGCCATTAAGCTATCCCTTATTTGCGTTTATTGATGTTTTTAGCTCAGAGAATTCCATCAATTGCAGAAATTAGTGACAAAAAATATGATGTGTAATGTTTGCACCTTAAAAAGGGAACCCGTTAGAGTATTCCAAAAGGTGTTTTTGTTAAGTGTTCTTGTCATTCTTAACTGGTAATAAATTGCCCGACATTAATATGAATGATTTGTCCTGTCATATAGGAGGCATCGTTGGAAGCAAGTAAAACGTAACTTGGAGCCAGTTCTTCCGATTGGCCCGGACGGCCCATTGGAGTGTTTCTTCCAAAGTTTTGAACCTTTTCTTCGGGAAAGGTGGATGGGATAAAAGGGGTCCATATCGGCCCAGGGGCTACACCATTTACTCGTATTCCTTTTTTAACAAGAGATTGGCCAATGAACGAGTAAAGGAGACGATGGCCCCTTTCGTAGATGAATAATCGATTAACTGTTCGTTGCCCTCATAAGCTGTAACCGAATTCTGGGCGGGTAAGCCGGCTTTTCCTCAAAAATCGTAAATAACCGGATCCAGATACTGGAGGAAACTATGGAGTCCTTGATTAAAGATATAATAGAGCAATATGGATATTTTGGAATCTTTTTTTAATTGCATTAGAAAATGTTTTCCCCCCTATACCTTCAGAATTAATCCTTACTTTTGGCGGCTATATGACTTACGGAACAATCTTAGTGTTACAGGTGTTGTTATCTCATCAACGATAGGTTCGATTTTGGGAGCAATTTGTTTATATTGTCTCGGTTTGCTATTAAATGTAAAAAGATTAGAAAAAATCATCGAACGCTATGGACGTATATTACGGTTAACAAAAGAAGATATAAATCGTGCAGATTCGTGGTTTGATCAATATGGAAGTTGGACAGTATTATTCTGTCGGTTAATTCCCCTTATTCAAAGCTTAATTTATATACCAGCTGGAATGGCAAAGATGAACTTCTGGTTATTTTTAATATTTTCAACAATTGGGACCCTTGTTTGGAATACCCTTCTAGTTAATCTTGGAGCTAGATTGGGAGCTAATTGGGAAAACGTAGTGTACTTTATGAATAGATTTTCCAATGTGATGTACCTAATTATTATTATTCTGTTTATAGCGCTAGTAGGTTGGTATATTAAGGAAAGAAAAGAAAAATAGTATGTGTTGTACGATTTTTTTCTTTGGAGCATGGAATTTTCCCTGTTAAGGAAGTGGATGGATGGATTTATTAACTTTTACTGAGGAATTTTTTAATTATATAAGGAAATTTTTACTTTTAAGATTTACACTATTTGCTTTGGTTCTTTTGACCTTTTCCTTTGTCACAAACCGTATTTTAGATTGGTTCTTTAGGAAGTCAAATTTTTTTGATGAAGAAGTTGAACAAACGATTCAAAGTGTAATTCGATCAATTTTTAGGTATGGAATTGCGATCAGCCTTTTTATTTATCTAATTAGTCAATTTGTAGACATAAAAGGAATTCTTGCAGGAGCAGGTATTGCCGGAGTCGTCGTCGGTTTTGCTGCACAACAGATGCTAAAAGACGTTATATTAGGGTTCGCGAGATTAACGGACAAAGAGTTTCGTGTCGGTGATTTTGTTACTTTCAACGGAACAATCTCAGGTACCATTGAGGAAATCAGTATTCGTTTTATGCAAATTCGTGAATGGTCGGGAAAACTACTTACAATCCCACATGGAGAGATTAGAACTATACAAAATTTTAATAAAGGCTGGATGCGTGTTATTGAACGGATCACAGTAAGTTATCAGGAAGATCCTAAAAGAATAAAGGAATTATTAGAAAAAGTATGTGAAATCTGCAATGAAAAATTTGAACAAAACTTATTTAGACTAGAGAACGGGGCTGTTGAACCATTTCAATATATTGGTATTACGGACTTAAATCCAAACATCAAATATGTTGGGTACGAATTTTGTATTGTAGGCATCGTTAGGCCGGAAGAATATTTTGAAACTACCAGGCAAGTTAGGTTTGAACTGATGTCTTTTTTCCATAAGAATCAAGTAGAAATGCCCACTGCGAACATGTTCGTTCATACTGATAAATTACAGGAGATTCTTGAAGAGCAGCCTTCACGAAGCAGGTAGAGAAAACTCGCTGATTGGAAAGCCTAGGTCGGTTTATGCTGCGTGGTCTCAAGCCGATCCGGGTCAGGGCGGGAACGCAGCAGCCATCATTAGTGAAATTGTGTGGGCTATTACATAGAATACAACCGAAATGATTGAATAATAAAACGAAGGCTGACTTAGAAGGTCGTTGAATGACGATGCTTTTAAGTCAGTTTTTTATTTTTTGGTAATTAATTGACCTAAATAACCTTTTATAGCCTTCCTTTTTATATGATGAAATAGGGTTCAATGAGGTAAGATTCATCATAAAAAGTGAAAATAAGGCATGAAAAAATTAGATTATACATAAATATTTTTGGAAAAAGGTTAGCCAAATAATGTTGAAGTAAAGGAAGGGGAAACTGATGAAACTAAACCATCTCAATTTGACCGTGACCGATGTAAAATTGGCAAAAGAGTTCTTGGAGAAATATTTCGATCTGCAAATAAAGCATACACGCAATGATTCGTTTGCTTTACTGAATGACGATCATGGGTTAGTGCTTTCCTTGATGAAAGGCAGTCAAGCAAGCTATCCAAAGACCTTTCATATCGGTTTTATCCAGCCCAATGATGATCAAGTGAACAAGATTTATCAACGGTTGAAGGATGATGGCTTTGATGTTAAACCTCCTCAAAGGGCACACGGGTGGACATTTTATGTTCAAGCACCGGGTGGATTTACTGTTGAGGTACTCTCATTTGAAAATCTTTAATAAAGCATTTATCTACACCCTGACCGATGGCAAGCCTAAGAATAAAATTGTATTTTCAATTGAAACATTCGTTTTGACTATTATGCATGTTTACCTTGGAATACTAAGCATCATATGAGTAAACTAAAGAAGGAAACTAAAAATCCATTTGTAGTTTCCTGGGTGTACAATGTTTCCAAATCAAAGGGGATCGCCTAGTGAGAAATAATCCACCTGAGCCGCTAATAAACCCAAGGATGGATTATTTTTTATGGTTAAATGACAGTATGGGTAGGATTAAAATAGAAAAAGCAATCGTAATCATTAATTTAAAAAACTGTTCATTCAGCATCCCTTTCTGATTAGGAGTGTGCCACCAATTCATTGCGACAATAAGAGATAAATATTCCTCACAATTTATTATTTTTCCCTCACAATGCTGGCCGAGATCCAGCCTTTGATCCCGTTAGCGGTTTGAACTTTTAGCCACTTAATTCCTTTGGAATCTACTTGTTCTTCATTCAAAAAGTGTATGATTTCCCCATTATCAATCGTATATAGCCGATCCGCGGTTAGTGCGGGAGCTACTCGAATATTTCCACCATCTTTATATTTTCTATTTAATATGAATTCTTTTGTTTCAGGAGACGCCGAACTGAATACTTGTTTTTGAACAGGTTCTTGATTTAACCAGGCCTCAGCATTTTTCCATTTTTGTGTATACCATTCATTTGGATTGTTCATGGTTGCTGCAGACAGCAATATCGCTAAAGCTGTGGCAAAATAGAAGGACCATCTTTTAATCCTTGCTTTATTCCTTTTCCGTTTCCTGAAAAGCTGAATCATTTTGTTGAAAAATCGATCGAACAAGGCAAACATTCCTTCAATGATATCAACCCAAAAAGGAATGTCCGTTTTTCTTGCTTCTCTCCGCCTTTTTAGGATTGTGCAAATTCCTGCCATGATGGGATAAGAAAGGAGATATAGCATTTTTTTCAACAACCTGCACATCAAGTTGACCAAGTGAGGAACAATGTACAACAAAATCGTTCTTGCGAGCAGCAGGAGCACAAAGAGAACCAAAAATATACGGAGCCATTCCGGAAGGAGAGAAACCGGTGCCCACAACCAAAACAGCTGATTTATAATGGATTCCACAGTCACTACTCTCCTTTATTTAAATAGGATGGAAGTCCTCTCCTTGGACTAGAAATCTGTTTTTGCCCATTTATTTTTGCCAGATCGATGGGAAGATAGGGAAATAGTTTCTTTAGTTTGGCTAATCTTTGTTCTGCTTGGAACTGGTCAATCGTGTGATCGTTGATCAAGTTTAAGAGTTGTTTGTTTACCTCATATTTAAAGGTTTGATTTTGGATAAACTCTGATTCGACCAACCGCTTCGCCATTTCATTTTTTTCTCCAAGCTTCCCAGCAGTGATAAAATCACCTTCTTCAAGGGCTTCTTTAATCGAAGCCGAAATCCGGCGAGCTTCCTCTAAGTCATGAGCCTCTTGATAGGCAGATAGTTCTGCGTTCCGGTCTAAATCGGCGATCGCTTCATCATGGTGCTGGTCCCGAATACCTTGCCGGATCAACACACGAATATTTCGAACAACGATTCCAGCATCTCTTAACACCTTAACTAACGGTGAGGTTTGAAAAAATTCTTCGATATGCCGGGCAAATCTCAGTTCCTCTTCAATAGGAAAAAATCTTGCTTCTGATTCTACCCAGAAGGGAAGATTATTATTAATCATGGTGCGAAACTCTCCAGCATTTTGTTGAACTAAGCGTTCCGGGTGTTCGACGGCGATATCGATAAATAAATTGACAGAAAACCTTCTTCCTCTTGTTGCCGAAGGGACCTCCTCATTGTAAGTGATGGTTTGCTGCTGCATATTGACGGTATAAACCCTATTATATTTACCAATCCGCAATTCACTACGTGACAAACGTTCACCATTTTTAACGCCATAGTATTCGTTGTTCTTATTTACATAAACAAAAGCATAAGCCATAGATGACGCCGGCGGTTTATCCCAAAAACTAAATTTCACGTCTTTAACATCTTCAATAAATTGCATTAGGTCATTCCCTCCAATTTCACTATTTTCATTGAGAGATCACTCACCCTTGTCTACATTCTATGCAGACAATCGCAAGAAATATCCCCATATCTTTTGATAAAGGTTTTTACATATCCCCTCACAGTCTTACTCCTTTTTATTGACATTGACAGTTTCTTAACAAAGGACCTTGGTACGGTTCTTGTGGTATTTTTATATTCTGTGATTTAAGAACTAATTCTTTTAATGTGTATTAATTGTTTTCTATATTTTTACAATTCTACGAACCTTTATTATTAAACTTTTTCATATTTTTTATATAAGACTTAACTAAATTTAAAGGGAATGGTACAATTTTCCTGTAGTTTGGTTTAGAGCCTAAAAAAGACCAGATTATCGGGCCAGTGAAATTAGACGATATTGAAACATATTTTTGTTGGATTACTGGAGATACGAGTTTTTAGAAATTGGAGCGCCGTGAGTTGACTGCCCATATTGCCTATAAACTAGACGTAGAAGCAGCGGGGGAAAAATATATTGAAAATTATCTCCGCGTAGAAGGAAACCTAGTATCCGGTCATGCATGACCACACCTGCGAGGCTTTATAAGAGAATTCATCAAACAATTAAATCAATCATCTTATTAGTCGGATATTCATAAAGGTCCTAAGAAGCTGAACCCCAATTGTTCGTTACAACTAGCAATTGGAGGTGTATTTTTTTGACCAAATAATAGAATCAAATTAAAAGACAAACAAAGTCAACAAAAGACAAAAAAAACCGTTTTAATATTTTTACATTCAAGGTACAATTTGGTAAAAGGATATAACGGGGTGATAGGATTGAAAGTAATAAAAAACAAGACAGTATTAATGATAATAACATTTATATTTGTGGCAACATTTGCTTATTTATCTCCAATGGGGAATGCATTCACCAAACCAAAACTTATTGAAGCCCAAACAACATCTAATGCATTAGAAGGAGAATTCCATTTAGATAATATTGTTAAAATCTACATACCGTCTACAAATGGGAGTGACCCGATTTCTACAGACGAGCATAACAAATGGGTAGATAATGCCATGTCTCACTTTTCTATTATGTTTGGAGGTGCTACATCTGTTGATGGAAATGGGGCTTGGGTTGATGATAAGGGAAATCTGATTAAAGAAAAGGTTACGATTGTGTATAGTTTTGCACAAAAATTAAATAACTCAAAAATTGATGATGTTGCAAATTACGCAAAACAAATTAAGGAGGAGTTACATCAATCGACTGTCTCCGTAGAAGTCAATGGAAAAATGTATTTCGTAGAATAATTGAAAAATAGCTCTTCCATTAATGGGAGAGTTATTTATTTGTAAGTTATCTTTCTACTAGAATTAAACTTCAAAATAGTCCATTCAAATTGTATCCTTCATAAAAAATGGAATCTTGAATCTTATGTTAAATAACATTATTACCAAAATATGGGTATATTGTAATTCCTTCTGAAATATATTTTTAATCGGGTTTTTAAGTCCTTCATACCACGTCGTTTCACTAGACATTCATGGGTTTGCTGGATGAGAAATGCCTAAACATTGTTAATCTCAGGAGGAATCACATGACTTCAACACTAGGAACACAATTTATCCCCATTGCAAAACAATCCATTACCATGAGCACGAACACAATCACTTCACTCACAAGTTCAAGCCAGGACCGATTACAGTATCACAAAGCCGTTCTAGAATCGGTGGGAATTACTTCCCTTTCATCCCTTGGAACACTTAACTTATCAGGAAATTTAATACCACAAGCAGGGCTAACAAGGCCTGATCCAAATTTGGCGGCCAGTCAGGTATACTTTCAGTCAGCATATAAATTAACGAACACGGCAACAACACCTGTACTTCAACCTGCTGGGGGCCAGGCTACTATACTTAAAGCCATTCCGTTACCATCGAAAACAGTAAGTGCTGCTTCTGTGTCAAGTCTTACAACCCAGATTAATGTAGATACCGCTTATTGGGTCGCCACCGAAATCAATTTACAGGACAATACGACCATTGTCCTCAAACAACCGCAGCATTATCTTATTTTAATTGCTGAAAAAATAACGGTTGGCCAAAATGTTACGTTTACATGGGAAAGGCCAAGTAAATTTAGTCCTGCTAAACCGATGAAACCACCAACACCTCCTCAAGCGCCAACTTCCACTACGCTTGTGGGCATTACAGGGACAAATGGAACACATGGTGTCAAAGGCGGCAGAGGCCCAGACGGAACGAGTGCTCCTGAATTAGAAGTATGGGTGCTTGATATGACTGGACGTCCTGCTTTTGATTTAAGAGGCCAGGATGGAACGACCGGTGGTGCTGGTCAGGATGGCGGGAATGGCGGCCAAGGAGGAAAAGGAAAACCTGCGCAATTAGATTGGTCAGGATTCTGCAAATCTGGGGCAGGTGCTGGCGGCAACGGAGGAACAGGTGGAAATGCAGGTTTGGGCGGAGATGGAGGAAATGGGGGAACTGGAGGGAAGCTTTCTCTATATGCCCCACAGAATGTGATCAATCAATACCTTCAAGGTTTTTACATAACCGTCGATGGTGGACGTGGAGGAGCAGGAGGTCTGCCTGGCGAAAGGGGTTCTGGTGGAGCTGGAGGACCTGTTGGAGATTCTCTTAAAGCTAACTTTGGAGCTGTTTGCGGGCCTGGATCCAGAACGGCAGGATCCAGAGGCCCCGATGGTGCATCTTCTGCTCAAGGTTTTTCAGGCTACGAGGGAGGAAAACTTCCAGATCCGATCAGTATGCGTGCCATCGATCGAGAGGATTTCTTGATAAAACTGCTTGAACCAGTTATTTTTAAAGCAACTCCTGCTTATGCATATGCAGGGGAAAGCATCACATTAGAAGGCAAGCGTTATACGAAAACCGATGTTGTGCTTATCGATGGTTCGCCAGTGCCAACAAATGTATACAGTGATACGTCCCTGCAATTTTCCGCTCCTTTTATTAGAGGTGGGCAGCATACTATTCAGGTCAAACAGTCGGATGGAACATTATCTAACAAAGCCTCTTTGTATATTAAGTCTAAGGTCGATTCTGCCCAGCAGGATAACAAAGAAAATGAACATATGCGAGTGATTCCGGGGCGAAAAGTAACGTTAATCGGCAGTGGATTTTCCGAAAATGCCATCGTCCGGATCAATGATCAGGATATGCCGGATGTTACTTTATTAAGCCCAACCCAGCTTGAGTTCACCTTGATCAGACCTTCCACAGTTGAACAAAATCCATCAGGAGAGCATGTGACAGCACGCGTGATTCTATCAGACGGTACTCCATCTAACACCCTAAATTTGGTGTTGGATACCTTTCATATGCTCGTCCTTGGGGATTCTGTTTCCTGGGGTCAAGGTCTTTTCGAACAGGAAAAGCACTATTCCCTTGTCGGCAATGCTGTTAAAGCTCGGAATGGAAATATCGGATTCTATACCCAAGTACTTGCGCATTCAGGGGCGACCATTGGAGTAGATGATCATACAAACACTCCTGCAGTAGATGGAGAGGTTCCTGTTTCCTATCCGACGATTCTCCAACAGTGTGATTTATTTGTCGGTGATCCAGAGCAGGTAGATCTGATCATTATGGATGGCGGAATCAATGATGTGAATCTTCGAGTTGTCCTGAATCCATTTAATCAAGATGATTTGAGTGAACTTAATCGGACTCAATTCCTTGATAATAGTAAAACTTTATTTACTGAAGTGGGCAAAACCTTTCCAAATGCCAAAGTCATTGTAACGGGATACTATCCTCCTGTTTCTGAGCATAGCAATCTAAGTGCTGTAGAAGTATTACTTGTTGCGTTAGGTATTGCGACAGATGGAATACCAGGTGGTGTTGTGGCTGGGTTTTTGACGGAACATCATCTGCAGATCATACATGAAAGAAGCTTGCTGCTTGCGAACGAGTCCAAATTGTATCTCCAACAGGCTGTGGATGAAACCAATACTACTCCGGAAGGAAAAAACCGGTTTTTCTTTGCCGATCCTAATATTGGTGTAGAACACTCTGCTCTAACCAACGATCCTTATTTATTCGGGATTAATTTGGATATGTCTCCACAGGATTTTATCGCAGCTGAACGGCTGATCTCTTGTACAAAAGCTGGCTGTACGGGAATAGACTTCGAGATCTGCAAACGAGCTTCAATGGGCCATCCTAACCATAAAGGGGCAATTGCTTACGCAAATGCAATCTACCCATTTTTATAAGTAAGCAGAATCCACTGCGTTATAAAGAGAAAAATTTAGACCAAAACCTATCAACTGAAATGATCCCCTTAGGTTGGACTAATAATCCAACTTAGAGGGGTTTTAATTTGTTAAGTTTTCAACTGAATTTAGCAAAAAGGTTGTTTTAGAGTATTTGAACTACTACATACCCTATTGATAATTTCAAAAACCCTCACTGAAAAATAACTAAAAAGGAATTAAAAATATGTTTGGGGAAATTGTAATAATATCACTATTACATATTTGAGAGGAAGTAGTATATAAGTGGAGAAAAAATTGTTAAACTTACTTACTGCACTATGCCTTGTTTCCTTACCCTTCCTATTCAGAGGATCAAAAATGAGGGAAAATTTAGTTATTTTTTTCTCAAAGGGAGTACTTGCAACTCTAGTTGATGCTTATGTTGTGGGTACCAAAAGAATTGATTACCCTGTTCGCCCTTTTCCTAAAATTTTTAAAACCAATATTATTTATGACATGTTGTTTTTCCCAATTTTAAGTGTTATCTGGGTTAAAATATCTTATAATGACAATTTGGTTAAAATTCTTTTAAAGAGTTTAATTTTTAGTGTACCAATGAGTATCGGCCAATGGTACTTTGAAAAGAATTCCAGGTTATTCAAATGGAAAAAATGGTCTCCATTCCATACCTTCGGAAGTGTAAACTTCACTTTATTTACAATTAGAGGATTTGTGGGATTAATAAAGAAATTGGATAATTTAAAAAGAACATAGTGGGAAGGTTCTTGTGGCTTTTTTAGTTCAAAAGTGGCCGCAAGAACCTTCCAACCGTCCATGTGGAAATCATTAATCGTTTTTCTCAAATGTCAAATCATGCTTTTTCGCCAATTCCTTTAATGCGTTTTGATAATCTCTCATTATTTTTCTTGCTTCTGTTAATTTATTATTTGCTTCGTTGATTTTATTAAGATCTTGTTCTTCGATCGCACTGACAATCATAATAAAAGCACTGTTTTGTAAATTGACTGCTTTCAGATAGATTTCATGGATATCACGGACTTCTTTTGTTTTAGGCCGGATGCTTTCTACTTCAGCAATATAATCGCGGTATTTGGGGATTACTTCTTTTACCATTGTGTTATAAGTGATATTGTCATTTGTATAATTTGCTCCCGTGACACTTTCATAAAGATTAATCACATCTTTTTCTTTTTTCGCGAGCGGCTTTGTTTGTTTGTTTACATAATTTTGTAAATCATCCTTAACCGGGTCATTTCCACAAGCAGTAAGAAGCGTCCCTATCATTAGAAAGAGTAGAATGATGATTCTCTTTTTGTTCAATCTGATCACCCCCACGGACACTATATGCACGGGAAGAAATGTCCAATAACCATTTTATGGATGAAGCATGGGAGTAACGGTTGAATAAAGAAATGGATATTACAAGGGTAAGTGAGTGGAGTCCAATGAGGGAAATTATTGTGGTTTCATAAAAAAGTGCCAGGTATTCCTTTAGCAGAAAGGTACCTGACACTTTTTTTAGAAGGGGTTTGATGTTTATTTGTCCTAGCAAATTTATTATAGATAAAATAGTTTAACAAAGTATGAACAAAACATTGCAATCGTATTAAAATTTTATTGAAATCACCCATCGATGGAACGTTTGTTCGTGTTTTATATACCATGTTTTTGAAACAAGTTATATGAATGAGGGTGAGGGAGAATCCCCTTCAAGCTTTTGAACTTTGCTATAATGACCACTATATAGATTTAATTTTGGCTATTCTAATGAACAATGTTGATTAGTAAACAAAGATGATTAAAGCGAATTGCCTGAAGCGGAAAGCAACAATCAGGTTTAACAAAGCCATAATTTTTAATATATAGGGGAGAGAAATATGGAAAATAACGTTTTTGAACAGATGGCAAGAAGATATGATACAGAGGAAAGAATTGAATTAGCTAATGTGATCGTTAAGGAAATAAGACCGGAATTACGAAATAATCAATCAAAATCTTTATTAGACTATGGGAGCGGTACTGGACTGGTTAGTTTAGAATTATCAGATTTAGTAGCTGATATTTTGTTGGTAGATTCATCAAAAGAAATGTTGGAGGTTGCGAAAACAAAAATTGCTCAAAAAGGAATCACCAACTCAAAAGTGCTTTATTCCGATTTTACTCAAGAAACCCCTAAACTTAAGGCAGACATCGTTTTAATGTCACTTGTCCTTCTTCATATTCCGGATACTAAAAAAATTTTACAAGAATTGTTCAACATTTTAAATGATGGTGGCAAGTTGATGATTATTGACTTTGACAAAAACGAAAAAATCCATCATCCGAAAGTTCATAACGGTTTTTCACATGACGATCTGAAAAACAGATTATCTGAAGTTGGATTTATATCAACTGAAATTAAGACATTCTATCAAGGCAATCGTATTTTTATGAATCAGGATGCCTCCATGTTTCTATCCAGTAGTATCAAGTGAGTTTATGCTTTTTCATTTCTTGCTTCACAACGTCTTTAAAAAATAACCATTCAAATCAAAGGGGGACTTTGGACCTTGTTAAATGTCATTAGTTCGCAGCTGTCTCTACGAGAGGAAAGAACTCGGTAACGATGTGGGAAACCAAGACATCAATGTTTCAGTCAGTACTTTAGGAAAAAAACCAAGTCTAGAATTTCCTTTTTTATAGGAAACTCAAGCATTCAACCCACTGATAAAGGGAAACCCAAAGGGCATACTAAGATTAGATATAAAGTGGGAGGATATAAATTTGAGTATGAACGAGAATGCATTATCTATCTTCGCCTTGGGCGGCTTGAATGAAATCGGGAAAAATATGTATGCAATCGAATATTCAAACGATATCGTGATTATCGACTGTGGCAATAAGTTTCCAGATGAAAGTTTATTAGGAATTGATCTGATTATTCCTGATATAGCTTACTTAGTAGAAAATAAAGATAAAGTTAGAGCTTTAATTGTCACACATGGACATGAAGATCATATTGGGGGGGTCCCGTTCTTCTTAAAAAAATTGAATGTACCCGTCTATGCCACACGCTTCACACTAGGATTAATTGAAATCAAATTAAAAGAACATAAACTTCTAAGAGAAAGCGATCTTGTTGAAATTAACTCAAACTCAACCTTGAAAATCGGAGAAATGAGTGTAAGTTTTTTCAAAGTGACCCATAGTATTCCTGATTGCTTGGGAATGGTCTTTCACACACCAGAGGGGAATATTGTACATACGGGGGACTTTAAGTTTGATTTAACCCCTGCGAATAATGAGCATTCGGATATTCATAAAATGGCTGAAATCGGCAATGAAGGGGTCTTGCTCCTATTGTCTGAGAGTACTAATGCAGAACGTCCTGGTTTGACCCCATCGGAACAAATAGTAGGTGAACATGTAGAAGCAGCTTTCATGAAAGCCGAAGGAAAAGTTATTTTTTCTACCTTTGCTTCAAATATTAGTCGCGTTCAGCAAGTCGTGAATGCAGCGCAAAAAACAAATCGAAAACTTGTGTTACTTGGACGAAGTATGGTTAAGGTCATAGCGGTTGCTATGGAACGTGGTTATTTAACAGTTCCTGGTGGAATGTTAATTGACCCACATGAAATCAATGAAATGGCTCCTGAAAGGGTGGCTATTTTATGCACGGGGAGTCAAGGAGAACCATTGGCTGCTCTTGCCCGCCTGTCCACTGGAAACTTTCGCGGTGTTGACATTTTACCTAAAGATACGGTTATCATTGCAGCAGGTCCAATACCCGGGAATGAACGAAATGTCACAAGTATCGTTGACAACTTTTTTGGACTTGGAGCCAACGTAATTTATGGGTCAGGAAGTACATCCGGAATGCATGTTTCCGGCCATGGTTATCAAGAAGATTTAAAACTAATGCTAACATTAATGAAACCAAAATATTTTATTCCCATTCACGGTGAATTTAGAATGCTACACCATCACCGTTTGTTAGCTGAATCCGTTGGAGTAGAGCAAGGAAACACGTTTATCATCAGTAATGGCGATGTCATCGATATTGAACATACCATTGCCCGTCACACCCGGAGAATACCCGTTGGGAATACTTACGTAGACGGGGGAGATGTCGGTAATGTTGGGGAAATTGTGTTACGAGACCGCAAACAGCTTTCAGAAGATGGAATGCTCATGATTGTTTTAACTATGAGCAAAGCGGAAGGAAAACTGATTTCTGAACCCGATACCTTTTCTCGTGGATTTGTAGATAGAGATTTCTCGGAACTACGAAGTGACGTTAATCGACTTACTTCAAAAATTGTTAACGAGTTATTAGAAGCAAATAGAAACTCATGGAATGTAATGAAAAAACAAATAAAAAAATCAATACGACAATATGTATATACACATACTAAGAAAAAGCCAATGATTGTTCCTATACTTATTGAAATTTAATCGGAGGTAAGTTTTTAAAAAAATGAATTAATTGATCTTTAACAATCGAGCTCGATTGTAGAAGAAGAATAAATAAATGTCGATTCCTTATTGTCTTAGGAAATCGGCTTTTTTGTGCTAGAGAAGACCTTGCCTTTTTGGAGAACCTCCAAAAGGAATCCTTCCTATAAACTATGTAGAATTCAATTTTAAATTTAATTTGTAAACTATGTAGACTAGTATAGCTAAATCATACGACCTACACTAAGAGAATGCTACATAGTTTACATTATGTTGTATTATTGGGTGGTTGGACATTAAGTCCCTAGCAAGACGGCTGCATCCATGCTGCGTAAGGTTGCAGCATGAAAATCAGTAATTATAGATTTAAAATAAAAGAATTGGTCGAAGAATTAAATGGAGGCAAAATCCGTCTTGTTATTTTATCTTCGAACATATACACAAGGAATTCAAAATGGGGGAAGCTCTTTTTAACTACTATGAGTGCAGTTGCTGAAATGGAACGAAACCTTATCAATGAAAAGCAACGGAATGGAATTGCTATTGCAAAAGAAAAAGGGAAGTACAAAGGAAGAGTTAAGAAATATCATTCTAAACACGCAGGAATGAAACATGCTCTAGACATGTATCACTCCCAGAATTATACTGTTAAGGAGATAACAGAAATAACCAGCGTTTCCAGATCAGCTTTGTATCGTGCTTTAAATGAAGAAAATGAAAATAGAGAGCCGACACAAGGAGGAATTTAAAAATGGCTGTAGACAATCATGCAATAGATTGTCTAAGACATTATTTTGATGCAGCCTACATGGACTTGGAAAACGAAAGGAAAAAATGAATATACAAACCTTTCTGACTGCCTTTCCTTTAAAACATGGATGGGTAACAGGTGCATTACTAGAACAACGGTAATGCTTTTTTCTTCCTTGAAATGAAAAGGTAAAGGAGTAAAAAATGATTATAAGGCAATTGATTGAAGAAGACATACCTCAACTTGAACAATTATATAAACAATTTTGGGGCGAAGAATCTTGTATTGAAACCATGTATAAGCAGTTTAATAAACTACATAAAAAGGATAGCCATATATTTATCAGTGCCATTGAAAATACTAAATTAATCGGTTCTGTTATGGGAGTAATATGTGAGGAACTATATGGGGATTGCAAGCCTTTTTTAGTCCTTGAAAACATGATAGTAGATAAAAACTATAGGGACAAAGGGATAGGGAAAGCTTTAATAACCGAACTTGAGAAAATTGCTGCCAAAAGGGGTTGCTCTCAAGTGATATTGGTAACTGAAAGAAACAGAGTTGACGCTGTAAAGTTCTATGAGTCAGCGGGATATAGTTCCCAAACTCATTTAGGTTTTAAAAAGAAGCTCACTTAAAGGGTTCTTATGTTGCAGAACAAGCTGTCAACAAAGGCAGACTTTATTATTCAGCTAACAGGTGCTTGAGTGAAAGATAGGGTTTTGAAGTGGAGGTAACCGAAAGATTGCTGCGGCGGTCTTTTTTGTTATTGAAGTAACGCGGGGATAGTTGTAGAAGACCTTTCGACGAAAAGGACATTCCTGGTAGTACAGAAATGTCCTTTTACTGCTTTGTTAGAATTTAAAGTCTAGAACCATCTTACTGGTTTCACCTGTAAACTTATAGTTATAAGACCCTTTCAAGCTCTCTAAGTCACCGGTAGCTTTGATGATTGTTGCTGGTGAATCTAAATTTCCTTTATCAAATATTCCTTGCTCTAAAGCAGTAAATGTCCCCTGTTTTCCTTTGTAAGTTCCTTCAAAATGTAGAAATCCGGAAATTTTAGAAGTGGCTAAGTGACCATCATCTATAGTAGAGTCTATATAAAGTAATAAATATTCAACAAAAGCTTTTCCTGTTAATTCACCCTCAATATCATATTCGACATGGGCAATATTTATAGGGAATTCTTTTCTAGTGTCGTCTACTGGTTTTTCATCCCATTTGCTTACTGTAAATGTTACCTCCATGGTAAATCTCCCTTCATCATTAAATAGTAATTCACCTCCAGTATAATATCCAAAAAGCACCATTATCAATAATAGAATAGGATTGCTTTTATTAATTTTCCTGCAAATTGGAAAAAAACACCGAAAATATGCGGAATATTTGATTCAAAGAGCTATAAAAAATGCGTCAATACCGACGCTTTCAAGTATGGAGGAACGAAAAAGTTGTATATCAATCTACACAATTAACTATTTATCTTAAGGTTAGAACATTCGTAACATAAAGGATATTAAGCCTGAAAAAAATGTATAAACTTATTCAAACTTGCAAATTTTAATTATTGTTGAGTTTTATTTTCCATTCCAAACCAAATTCATATACCTGGGAGGTATTTTCATGACACAACAAAACCAACAGCAACAACAGATGCAACAGGCTGTTCAATCTGCTCAACAAGCACAGCAAGCTGCTCAACAAGCGCAACAAGCTGTTCAATCTGCTCAAGCAAGTACAAACACACAACAGATTCAACAAGCTCAACAACAAGTCCAGCAAGCTCAACAAGAAGTTCAACAAGCCCAAGCTACAGCTAAATCGCAACAAAACAATTTACAATAGAACGAAAAAAGGATCTTCAACCGAAGATCCTTTTATGCTATTTAATCTGTCTCGTTTAATATCACGAATGTAAGAAGACATCGAATACCTAGAACAGATTAAGGGAGTTAATTTTTTCGGTTACGTCAAGCGATTGAACTTTAAAAAAGTCCCGATAAAGGGACTTTTTCCTGCTCTATTCATCTTATTACTACTAGTACATCATAAATGATGCACCAACAATGATAAGAAGGATGAACAATACTACGATTAACGCAAAACCAGAAGTAGCTCCGCCACTCATGTTTAAACACCTCCAGCCTAAAGGATTCATTCCGCTAGAACGTGTATTGGTTTATTAATAAAAACAAGCTGCACCAACAATAATTAGAAGGATAAACAATACTACGATTAACACGAAAGTGCTACCTCCGTAAAAGCCACCACCGTAGCCATAGCCTCCAAAGCACATATTTATCACCACCTGTTAAAATGTTCGAAATAAACCTTTCACTATGTATAATATTTCATAAGACAAGAATCGCTTGGACAAATATCATATTGAGTAGGTAAATATATGATTTGCCTAAAAATGCAAAGAAACGTCTGCTTTATAGGCAAACGCTCTTAAAAGAGAAGGTATGTGTAATATGCTGGTTTTACGCTGGTGTAATAATAGTATATGTACAAGATAATGAAATGGAAGGACAAGTGCTGATATATAATGAATTAATTCTTGGGGTTATGTTCTAAAAGATTACTCCAAATTAGGCTTATCCGATTGGGTACTCAAGTTAAACTGATGCATAGTCTAGAGTGTATCCGAAAAGCCTATTCTTGCTTAGCACATAGACTTGTCACAGACAGTCTCAATCACCAAAAGCCCCTTGTAGGGCTTTTTTGTATATATTTATCCATTTGACTAAATAAAGATTTCACTATGCATGGAATAGGGAGACAACCTAGGTGAAGGGGTTCAATTGCAGATAGTGCCCATTCCTTTTTTGATATTTTACATAGTTTATAGGTAACAGTTGAAAGGAGGTTGTGTATATGTCTGATGGTGTAGGTTTCGCAGGTGGTGGCTTTGCCTTACTCGTTGTTTTGTTTATCCTTCTTATTATTATTGGAGCGTCTTTTGTTGGTGGTTTTGTTTAAAAAATAACCTATTCCTTATGTACGTTAGGAAATTATAATAACCGTTATTCTTCTTAAGGTTAAAGGAGAAAATGGTCTTTTTGCTTAAAAGTTGACATTCTATCTTAAAAATATTGTGATCCATCATTCACTATGATTTAGCCTTCAATAATAAGAACAGGGCTGTCATCAGTCCTGTTCTTATATATTTAAAGGAGATACTTTTATGTATGCAGTTTCCGTCACTCACTTTCTTAGTGCTCAGGGTTGATTATCATCACAAGACAATCCCTTGTTTGATGATTTCAACTTTTACATTCGTTTTAAACTGTACATTTTTAAAATATTCCTTCTTATCTAGCGTTTCCCAAGTTTTGGGGTGAAACGCGATCAATCTCCTCCCAATTCCAAATGCATCACAATTCGCGTCCTGTAATTTTGTAATAACCTTTTTTGCTTCCTCTGTAAACTCCTTTGATAATACCTTATTCAGTCGTTCGATATCTTTGGGGACATCCCCTTTAGGATATTCTTCTACATTTATCTTTAAATGCAATTTTAATTGAACAGAAACCTCACCATTTTTTACATCAACTTTCAATTTTCTTTTTAAGTTGCTGACATTCAAGGAAATATAATTTGATAATGTCTGCGGCTCGTCTTTATTCACTCGTTTGGTAAATCGTGCATATTCTCCTTTTTTATTATTCATTAAAAGAAGGAGGCATGAATCTTGCGGAGATAAATTTTTTCCCGAATATTCTGTATCATCCATTAGTGCTAGGCCGACGACTACTGCGCTTTTCTTTTTATTTATTTTAAGATAGGGGAGGACAATATCTTCTCCCGGATCAAGCAATTCTGAGGCCATTGTCTGGATGGTTTGAAACGGAATGATCGAATTTTCTTCAGCGCTAGTAAGAGCATCTTGTATATATTCACTAACGTTTGGCTCATGTTTTGGATTAATTTCAAGTAATTTCACCGCTTCTCCATCCACTACACCTATTGAGGCCCCCAGTGAATTTCTCGGATCTCTCCAAATGACATCCAATGGTGGATAAATACCTGCAGCCGCCATCCGCTCGCCGAACATAATCAGTTTGTTTTTAGATGTATCTAATATTCCAGATATTTCTCGATCGATTTTACGTCGACAATCCCTTGGTGTATAACCTTTTGAAGAAAATGTTTCACTTTTTACTCGGGCTTGCGGTCCGTTGGAGGACTCATCAATTATTGGAATGGAAACACCTAATAACATTTCGTCGTTATCTGCTACATCATAACTTAATATCTGTACCAATACTGCATTTTTCATGAGGTGCTGGTCCCAGCATCCAGTAAGTAATAAACATAGAAGGACAATGACAGGCTTTTTGCTTTTCATATCTTTTTCATCACTTCTTTTTTCGATAAAACCCACGAGAGAATGAGTAAAAGTACAGGGATGATGCCGATAAAAATATAGTGCGTCGGCCCAAGGAAGTGATTAAAATTTTCAAAGTCTCTTCCTTGATCAGGTATGAGTGCCAAAATTAAATTAATTCCTGCAACAATGGGCAGCAAGCGGGCATAGTTTTTTTTTCTAAAAAGGCTGGCCAACCCCATTGCTGATAATAATAGCCAGTTCGCAATCGAAGTAGCAACAATTACAAGCCAGAGCGATAAGAAAAATAAATCCGTTCTTTCAAGAACCTGAAACGAATAGGCCTTAATCATATATAATAAGGGCTCTGGGGTTAGTCCGATATCTAAATTGGGCTCGAAATAGACAAGCGCTGCTACCACCAAAAAGGTATAAAAGAAGGTGACAAAAATGTTCGCTGTCGTAATGGCGACCAGTTTCTCATTTCCGGAAGATTCGACATGGGGATGGATAAAAAGAAACAGTTCAAATCCTAACATGGAAAAAGCAGCTTCTTTTGAACCTTTCAATATCGTTAGAATGCTATGGTTCCCTATTGGAAAAATATATAGGAAATTCGCATCCTTCAGGGCATACGCAATCAACACGAATAATACAAACAGAATTGGAGACACCAGTACATAAAATCTCGCTATACTGGTTAAACTAGCACTGACGATGTAAATGCAGGTGAAGAGGATTAAAACCATTGTAATCCAATTAGGGGTACGGGGTAGAATCCATTTATCCAAGATATCACTATATCTTGCTAAAACTAAGCTACCTGTTATCATAAAATAGAGTGCATAACAGAGAATGAGGATCTTCCCGACCACTTTCCCCAGTAATTTAGGGATTATTTGATACAAAGACAACGATGGAAATCTTCTGCTTAGTCCCCAAAGGCAAAAATAATACCTTGTGAGATGACTCCGGCTATTAGGGTGGAAATCCAGCCATCCTGTTTGGCTGCTAATGCTACATCATGGGGCAAGGATAATATTCCTACACCAATTTGGGCCTAGATGATCATAAAGACAAGCTGTTTGTTCGTAATTTTATTCTTGTTTTGTTTCATTACTTTCCCAGCCCCTTGCCAAAGATTGCTTTTTCAGGATGTTTGGTTTTGAATCAAGTGGACGTGTATTAAATTTCCAAAGGGGCAAACGGATAAACGTATCTTTAATGTCTTTTAATCGAAAAGGTGCCCAAGGTGCAAAGTAGGCTGTGCCAAATGATTCTAACCTGCATAAATGAGCTAAAGTAAACATAAACCCAAAGGTAATCCCTACAAATCCAAAGGTTGACGCCAAAATCATATGGGGAAAACGCAAAAATCGTACGGCATCACTCATTTCTGTGGTTGGAATACTGTAGGCTGCAATGGCCGTAATCGCTACAACCACAATCATGGTATTCGAAATAAGCCCTGCACGGACAACTGCATCACCAATAACCAAACCTCCAACAATACCGATGGTTTGGCCAATTCTTGATGGAAGGCGTACCCCCTCTTCCCGAATCAATTCAATGGTCAATTCCATTACAAGTGCTTCAATTAACGGAGGAAAAGGGATATTTTTAATAGAACTTTCAATAGGGAGAACTAAATCATCCGGCAGTACTTCAAAATGAAAACCAATCACTGCGATATAAATAGCGGGTAAATTAACCGCTATGAAAATGCTTACGAGTCTCAAGGTCCGGATAAAGGTTCCGATCATCCAGCGTGAATTATAATCATCAGGTGAATGGAAAAAGGCAAAAAAAGTCACAGGAATAATTAAACAAGCAGGGTACCCTTCCATCAACACCGCCACTCTTCCTTCATTCAGATGACCTATTACACGATCAACTCTTTCTGTATTTAAAATCTGGGGGAAGGGAGACCATGTGGAATCTTCGATCAATTCCTGAAGAGCTCCAGTACTAGGGATATGATCCATTGAAATATGCTGGACCCTCCGTTTGAATTCGTTAACCATTTCAAAATTGGCAAGGTCTTTCATATAAACCATGGCTATTTTGGATTGAACCTGGTCACCTAACATTATATGTTCCATAGTAAGATTTGCGGTTCTACACGATTTTCTAATTAAATGAAGATTGGTTGAAAGATTTTCGATAAAACCTTCATGAGATCCTTGAATGACTTGTTCATTACTAGGTTCTATAATGCTCCTGTCTTTGGAGAGGCCGACTTCCACCATATAGAATTCTTTAACACCATCCAAGAACAAAATACAGAATCCATTTAAAAGTGCTTCTTGAGCTTTAAATAAGTTATCTGATTTAAGAAAGTTAGAAAGAATTACAGCTTCGAACTGGGCACTCTCCGCTTCAGTTAAAGGTTTGAAAACATCTCTTTGAATCTTATCCTTATCTGCCATCGTATCTAAGAAAACCAAATTTCCCTGAATATTTCTTTCATTTAATTCCTTAATCACTAAATCAGCTGAATCAGAAAATGTTTGTTTAAAAAAAGAAATATTTTCATCGATTGTATGGAATATCTCTTTAAACGATATAGAATCCATACTTGAAGTACCTGGTTGAATATCCCTTTTCATGAACTTTTTTAAGGCAGGGTAAATGAATTTCATTTTTTTACTCCATTATCAAAATGTTTCCATTATCATCCCCAAAATATGGTATACATATGTAATTGTTTGTATTGTTAAAAAAATAATTGGGTGAAATAAATTTCTTCAAAGTATAGAAAAATGGCAATAATTAAGAAGCCCCTGCTCAAAATCTAAGTGACCCTTTCTCTAATGGCCTTTGTTTGTCTCTAGCAATTAATTAATCTATTTTTTTTGAATAGGTAAATAAAAAAATCCGTTATTTTTCTTTTTGTTAAAGTTCGTAAATCATAAATAAAATGCCTATTATGGATAGACTCTTTTTTAGAGTCTGTTTTTATTTTCTTAGAAAAACAAATAACCCTCTCAAAAATGAGTAGGGTACTTGAAAACAGTAAATCAAATGGTTAAACCAATCTAGCATATAAATTGTGGATCTCCGAGAAATAGCCCAAGTGAGCTAAAGGAGCAGGCAAGGTGAAATTTTAACTTTATAATGATTTTATTCATGATAAAATTCATATGGAATATATATCCATATGATCCTCAGACAGAATTCCCCTAATAATACAAGAAAAGGAGTAAGGAAATATGATAATTAATGTCATACAAGTAATTTTAGCGGTTTTTATTTTAGTAGGAGGTTTCATAAAACTTTTACGTATGCCGTTTCAGGTTGAACATTGGCGGCATTATCAATATCCATTATGGTTCATGTCTGTAATTGGATTGACTGAAATTATTGGTGCAATCGGTATGATTAGTGGTATCTGGATTAGCTACTTAACTGTTGGATCAAGTGTATTATTTGTGCTTCTCATGTTAGGAGCGATACATTCTCATATTTTTCGAGCCCATCAATCAATTGTAATGATTATCCCTGCAACAATCTGTTTAATATTATCTATTTTCTTGATTATTAAGAACATAACGTTTGCTTAATCCTGTTCACAATTTTGATCAGTTTAATTAAAAACTTACATTTTACTTCCCTATAATAATACTATGTTAATAGAAGGTCTCTAGGTAAAGGTGTTTAGTCCAAATCATTGCACCAATGTAATGGCTAATCCCAGATACGAATTCTTGGAACGTCTGCTGTTCTTAAATAATCCAATAACTGACCAGTATGAACGGATTCATGATAGGCAACACGTAAAAGCATGTCACCTAAATCTCTTATGTAACCACAATCGGAACGGTCAATCTTTATATTTTCTAAGTCTTCTTCAGTAAAGGACTTGATGGTATCTATGAATTCATTTCGAAATGGTTCTGTAAATTCCAATTCTGCTTCTACAGTAGTGAATGGTCTATTTTCGTAAGGGGAGTCGAAAACAGATAAACTCCCTCTATTTTTAATTGCCAGGTGGTAATAATATTCGCTTTCCAATACGTGTCTAATCATTTCTATGCAATTCATTGCTTCATCATCCGGCTTCCATTGGAGTTTTTCTTTAGGAATAGATGTCCAAACCTTTATGCTTCTTCTTCTAACTTCATTAAAGTTTAAAATAATTAAATCAATTGAGTTCAAAATAATTCCTCCTTTGGCAGGTATATCTTAATTATACACGAATGAATGTTCGTTCCAATATAAAAGAGGAAAAATTTACATATATATTCAAACAATGAATTTACGTGGCTTATTCAACGGATGCTGTAGCCTGAGGATTAATGGGAACCTTCTGTTAGAATTATAATCTTTTCTAGATATGTATACTTTATAATTTTTTACTTAACACAAAGAAAAATTAGAAAATATGTTAAAATTTTCTTGTATCATTTATTATTTATAAGGTAAAGGGAGAGTGGAAATTTAGCTATGAGGAGTACAGCATTTATTGATTTAAGTCATACTATTGAAGATGGTCTTATAACTTATAAAGGGTTACCTGCTCCAATAATCTGTGATTATTTAAGTCGGGATGAATCTCGAAAGCATTATGAAAAAGGTACAGAATTTCAAATTGGAAAAATAGAAATGGTCTCTAATATAGGAACTTATGTTGATGTTCCATTCCATAGATATCCTGTTGGGAAAGATCTTTCAGAAACGACCATTGATAAAATGGCAGGTTTAGAAGGAGTTATTGTCCATGTTGATGAAAACACCAAAGAAATTGATGAAGAATTATTTACTGACCTTGATGTAAAAGGAAAAGCCGTGTTAATTCATACAGGGTGGGACAAATATTGGAATACGGATCAGTATTTTGAAAATCATCCCTATTTAACTGAAAAAGCAGCCAAATATTTAGCATATAAACAAGCTGCATTAGTTGGAATTGATTCTGTAAATATAGACGACACGTCAGGAAAAGCTCGCCCCGTACATACAGTTTTACTAAGACAAGAAATACTAATTGTTGAACACTTGTGTAATTTAAAGGGACTTTCAAATAAGGACTTCTTATTTTATGCCGTATCTCCCAAAATTAAAGGCTTTGGAACTTTTCCTGTTCGAGCTTTTGCCGAAGTATTAACTAAATAATGTTAGGTGTGTAATAATGTTGTAGAGAATAAATCAATCGTAGTAAATTTTGCTTGTTCTGCAATCGGCACTATTATTGAAAGATATATGCATTGATAGAATAACAGTAGAAACTACCGAATTATTCCATTATAGGCTGCTAGAGTTGCAGATCAAGCTGTCATTTTGGCAGCTTTTATTATTGCATTAAAGGGGTTAGTTCAAAAAAAAGAGGCTGTCAAATAAAGGACTATTTGATGTAGGAATCTAATAGTTTGCAGCTGATATTTAGGTATTCATTTTAATCAAAGGTCAAATACTCCAATGCTTAAACTTCCACAGGTGGGTTAAGGAATCAATTATATAATAGTATTACAGGGGAGGCGTTGTTTATGATGCAGAAAACGATTTTACTTGTCGAAGATGATCCGGATATTAGTAATATGGTAAAAACATATTTAAATAATGAGACCTTTAATGTTAAATGTGTTTTTGATGGTGAGGAAGCAATGAATGCCTTTAAGGATGAGCATTATGATCTGGTTTTGTTAGACTTAATGTTGCCAAAGTTAAATGGTATGAACTTTCTTCAAATGGTACGGACTAGGAGTTACATTCCCGTAATTATTATGTCAGCGAAAGATAGCGAAGTGGATAAAGCATTAGGACTAGGTCTAGGAGCAGATGATTATATCACTAAACCATTTTCAATGGTCGAACTTACGGCAAGAGTGAAAGCGGCCATAAGAAGATCGACACAGTACATAGTCACTCAAATAGAACGAAATACATCAATAATCAAAGTACATGAGATTGAATTGGATACGGAGAATCTTAGTGCGACAAAGAACGGCATTCAGATCAACTTAACATCAAAGGAATGGAAGATTCTTTGTTTGTTTTTTGAAAACCAAAAGAAGGTCTTTACAAAAGAACAGATTTATCGGTCCGTCTGGGGCGACAATTACTATGGTGATGAAAATATTATAAACGTTCACATGAGTCGACTGAGAGAAAAAATTGAGAATACTCCATCGAAACCTGTCTATATAAAAACAATATGGGGGATCGGGTACAAGCTGGGAGAATTTTAAATGATTACTGTATTAAGCTGTATCATAATTTTCTTACTTATTTGTATTATCTATCAAAATCAATCAAATCATGGAAGAAAAAAGAATCTTGCTTATATAGCAAATAAACTAAAAGAGATCAATTCCGCACAATCAAGTGAGAGAATTCTCCTTGTAACGGATGATAAGCAACTCATTGAAATGTTAGATTATTTAAATCAAATTGTCGATGGTTATCAAGAAAATGTACGTCACTATAAAGAAATGAAAGTCTCGATGAAACGGATGTTGGCAAATGTCTCTCATGATCTTAAAACGCCGCTTACAGTGATAGCAGGATATATTGAAATGCTTCAAAATCAACCTAAACTTCATGAACAAGAAAGAATACGTTTGCTACAACAAGTACATAGTAAAACATTAGAACTCATTACGTTAATGAATACATTTTTTGACTTGGCTAAGTTAGAATCCGGTGATAAAGATATTCCGCTTGAAAAAGTTAATTTAACTGAGATCTGTAAAAATAATATTCTATTGTTCTATGAATGGATCCAAAACAAGGGATTTGAGGTGGTTATTGAGATACCAGAAAAGCCCGTTTTTGCACTTGGTAATGAAGAAGCATTAAACCGTGTTTTAAATAATTTGATTTCAAATGGTCTTCGTTATGGTGATGATGGCAAGATGATCGGTTTAAAGGTGTTTTATGATGAAACGAGGGTCTATGTCGAAGTTTTCGATAAAGGAAAAGGAATGAATGAAACCGAACAGGAGCGCGTGTTTGAACGAATGTTCACGCTTGAAGAATCAAGAAATAAAGCCTTCCAGGGTAGTGGTTTAGGTTTAACCATTACAAAAAGACTGGTTGAAGAAATGCAAGGAGACATTTCAATACAATCCATACCATTTGAAAAAACGTCATTTACATTTTCATTGAAACATTTTAATAAGTAGCTCACTTTTATCTTAAGATTTTTGTAAGAATTTAGACAGAAAAAAGCAAGGGTCGCTTGCTAGAATGAAAACAGTTAGAGAACGAGGAGGGTCATCATGAACTATGTTGTACAGACAAGAAATTTAACAAAAACTTTTCAAGGGCACGATGTTGTGTCACATGTAACGATGAATATTAGAAAAGGTGAGATTTATGGATTTCTCGGTCCAAATGGTGCAGGTAAGTCAACAATAATGAAGATGCTAACCAATATGATTAAGCCTTCATATGGCGAAATTACAATCTTCGGAAAGCTGCTTAAACACGACTGTTTCGATTACTTGAAGAGAATAGGCAGTATGATCGAATACCCCATTTTTTATGAGAAAATGACTGTTCTGGAAAATTTTGAACTGCATTGTGCTTATATGGGATACCATAGCAAGCAGGCGATTCGTGATGCTTTGGATAAGGTAGGTCTTGAAAATGTTGAAAATATGCTGCCAAAAGAACTTTCACTTGGGATGAGACAGCGTCTTAGTGTCGCCAGAGCGATTATTACAAAGCCGGAATTCTTAATTTTGGATGAGCCCATTAATGGACTGGATCCTGCTGGGATTAAGGCTATGAGAAAGTTATTCAAAATGCTTAATCAAGAGTACGGTATGACTCTTTTAATTTCCAGCCACATTATCGGTGAAATTGAGCAGATTGCAGACACGATTGGTGTCATTAAAGGAGGAAAACTGATTGAAGAGGCTTCAATAGCTACGATAAAGGCGAGAAATACAGAATATATAGAATTGGTAACACTCAGCCAAAGAAAAGCGACGATGGTACTGCATGATAAATTAGGCATTAATAACTTTAAGGTGGTTGATAACCAAACCATTCGCATCTATGCCACAGAAGTGCCTCAATCGACCATTTCTAAGACATTAATATTGGAAAATATCGATATTGAGTCTATTGATAAAAAACGAACCACATTGGAAGAGTATTTTATAAAAAAAGTTGAGTTAGACCAGGTCGTGAGTTAACTTTTCAACGAAAAGAATAGGCATGAATTAAGTAAGATATTAAAAGTCAAGGAGCCGATCATTTTGTTTCATTTAATAAGACTTGAATTAAATAAGACTAAATTAGGATGGTTTGTAAAAGGTGCTATTCTTGCGAATATTTCCATTCTAGGTTTACTATGTATAATTTCTGTGGTTGAAAAAAGTGAAGGGACCGAAATGTTAAAAGATGTGACAGGCATTTTTACGATAAGTGGAGCATGTGTTAGAGGGGTTTTTATAGTATTTGCAGCTGTACTTATTTCAAAAATGATTATTCAAGAGTTTAAAAATCGAACGATCCTCATCATGTTTTCCTATCCAATCAATCGTAAAAAAATTCTAAGTGCAAAATTGATTCTTATCGTTTGGATGACATTCATTGCAATGACAATTTCGCATACCTTGGTGCTTAGTGGTTTCATAGGAATGAATCAAATCTTTCATATGACTTCTGCAATGAATTTAACGTTAAGCGATTTTTTAGCGGAGGTAATAAAAGTAATCATGTTTGGATTTGCGAGCTCAGTAGCAGCACTCATACCGCTATATTTTGGAATGAGAAAATATTCGACTCCAGCAACGATAATTTCTTCACTTTTAATCGTTAGTGTGACATGCCAATCAATTGGTCCGAATTTCTCATTAGCCAGTATTATATATATTCCGCTTGCCTTGGCATTAATTGCTCTTGGTATTGTTGTGTTAGCAATTCGAAATATTAACCACATTGATTTAGATTAGAATCAAATCTTTCTTAACTTTATGAGTCTTAGAAATGTGCTAAAAGGAAGTTTAAAAGAATTCCTCAATTAGAATGGCTTTCCCAAGCATGTTTCAACAAATAGGTGACTAACAGTCAATCAGAAATATCTGGCTGACTTTATAATACGAACGGATGCAATAGTTAAAGAAGGGAAAGCTTCGGCAATCCCTTTTCTTGTTGTAGTTAAAGGGAGGCTTGTATAACAAGCAAAAGTGATACAATAATAAAATAAGTCTTGTTTTCACAGGAGGTAAAGCATGGACTACATTTCTCCGAAAGAAGCCGCATTAAAGGTTAAACGGTGGCCTAAAGATACCATAGCGGCGGGTCGTCGTCATACCGTTGGTCTTAAATCGGACGGAACGGTTACGGCTGTGGGCGATAATAAATATGGCCAATGTAATGTAAGCGGTTGGCTCGATATTGTGGCAGTCGCTGCTAGTAATGTTCATATGGCGACGAACACGGGTAACGCTCATACAATCGGTCTTAAATCGGATGGTTCGGTGGCGGCTGTAGGTTGGAATAAGCATAACCAATGCGATGTAAAAGACTGGCGCGATATTGTAGCGGTTGCAGCGGGTTGGCGTCGGACCATTGGTCTTAAATCGGACGGAACGGTTACAGCTGTGGGCCGAAATAATGATGGTGAATGCAATGTAAGCGGCTGGAGCGACATAGTGGCGGTTGCGGCTGGTGACTGGCATACCATTGGTCTTAAATTAGATGGCAGAGTGACGGCTGTGGGTAATAATCGGTATCGCCAATGCAATGTAAGCGACTGGCGCGGCATTGTAGCAGTTGCTGCAGGCTATCTTCATACTGTTGGGCTAAAATCGGATGGAACGGCGGTTGCTGTGGGTCATAATAAAGTTGGTCAATGTGATGTAAGCGACTGGCGCGATATTGTGGCGATCACGGCGGGAAGTAATCATACCATCGGTCTTAAATCTGACGGTACTTTGTCGGCTGTGGGCTGGAATAAGTATGGTCAATGCAAGGTAAGTGACTGGCGCGATATTGTAGCAGTAGCGGCGGGTTGCGCTCATACCATCGGCCTTAAATCGGACGGCTCGGTGGTTGCTGCGGGTGATAATGAATATGGCCAATGCGATGTAAGCGGCTGGCATGGCATCGAACTGCTCGGCAATTAGCTTTCGGGTAAAAAGAATACAGTTCCTGCAACGTATAAATCAAGTAAAGGATTAAACATAAAAAGTAAAAAATTCCTTTTTAGCTAAAGTGTGCGTTTGTATTATATGGTTAACTTGGATTTTTAATTTTCAGCTAACGGGCTGTTTGAGTTTAGGTTGGATTGCTGATGTGATCCTTTTTTTGTTTCACTACGGGATAGGTAATTTGGAAGAAGGAAATCGACGCATTAATGTAGAAATATTTACCAACATAAAACTTTTAAGGTGTTAAGAATTTGTAGGAAGTATCCAGAATTATTATTAAATAAGAGGAAATAATCCAATAGATTTAATAAAGACATTGAAAGTTTTATAGTGATTTGGGAATTGTAGGATTTTTTTTAGAGGTTTTTTAAAGGCTAAAACCAATGTAGGTAAACACAGAGGTGTAAAATGATACGTGATATACATATATTGAATCAAATGATCCCATTTGAAGAAAAGAGACTTTCTGAATCGTTAATTCGGAGTTTGTACCGTGCAGGAATTACCACCGTTGAACAATTGGAGGAATATGTAGAAAAGGATAAATTTTCACTTCCAAGTCCACAACGCGCATCTCGTGTCGGTCCGAATGCTAAACCAGAAATCATGCTATTACTTCAGGCCGCCAAGGATATAAATGACTTGGTTGAAATACCCATTCAAGATGAAGCCGTTCACCAATTTTTAGAAAAGTATAAAACGGTAATTATTGATAAGGTTGCAGAAAAAATTACGGATAAAATCGTAAAAGGTATTAAAATAGAATTATAATTCACCTTCTCCTTTTATTGTGTTTAATATATTAAAAGTTTATTTAGACAATGTTCTATGTACTTTGGGTAACACATTTAAGGGATTAAGTTTATGAGGTGTAGATTCACTCCAAGGGGGACAAAAATGCTTCAAATACTGAAAAAATCAGGTAATTTAATTGTTGTGATACACGAAATCTATGGCATTAATCAACATATAAAGGATTTTTGTGATTTATTATCAGAACAGGATTTTGATGTTATCTGTCCGAATTTATTAGAACGAGAACAACCATTTGATTATTCTGAAGAGGAGACTGCCTATCTCAATTTTATGGAGAATGTAGGGTTCTCTGATGCTGTACATAAAATAAAGAATTTATTATTAGGTGTTAAAAATAAATACCACAAAATATATATTATTGGATTTAGTGTTGGTGCAACTGTTGCTTGGTTGTGTAGTGAAGAAGAGTGCCTTGATGGGGTTGTGGGATACTATGGTTCGAGAATTAGGAATTTCACGCAAATAGTACCACTATGTCCTACACTTTTATTCTTTCCTCAAGAAGAACAATCCTTTAGTGTGGATGAGTTAATTTCAAATTTAGATAATAAGAATTTAGAGATATATAAATGTTTTGGACAACACGGATTTAGTGACCCATACTCTACCAAATTTAATGAAAAATCATCTCAAAACGCTTTCAATGAAATGATAAACTTCTTAACGAAACATTGATTAAGAAACAAGGGTTTTTATTCAACTAACAGATTTAAGAGTTGAAGATCGAGCGGCCATTTTTGTGGCTTTTTCTTATTCAGCTAACTGGTAAGTTGAAGTAAATTATTTGCATCCAACCATGTAGTATTAAGCTATAAGCTAGAATAGGTAATTCTCATCATGCTTTTTAAACTTAAAACCCCTTCATTCATATCGTCTTTATGATGTTAGAGGTTTATGCCTCATCTAATTTAGAATAGCTTTCAACCGTTGTAACCGCATAAGCGACATAGTAAAGAGTGAAGAAAATAATAAAATCATATAAGGTGGACCAATTTTTAGCGTTATAAAAACCGATTGCCTTAAAGAAATTCATTCCTCCAAAAGCTGCAATTGCAGAGAATATGACTCCTTTTAACAAGGTATTCATTTTTGGCTTTATTTGTAGGGCGAGCATGACTGCAACTGGTGCTAAAGAGAAGTGATAAGGTAAAAATAGAAAGGGGGCTAGAGGAATGATTACCATTGGGTAAGACCACAACCCTAGAGATAAGGCTGCAAGATCTATTGTAAGTGACAATATGATGGTCAATAATCCTCCTAAAAGCAGGCGTCCTGTACTTTCTTTTTTTCTAAATATAATCCAAACAATCCATGGAACAATAAATAAGGCCAGTCCAAACCACCATTGCCATGTTGAGAGAAAATCTTCTCTCACTGTTTTAGCAAATAAAGAACTTACCTCAGTGAACTGGTTATAAGCTTTTTCTGATTGAGCGAGTCCTTCCTTAAATGCCATTTTGATTACATCTCCTTAAAGCCTAGTTATTACATTTTTTTCAGTTAAACAGACTTTTATTCGCTGTTGCCTTCTCCGATGAAGCAATTTCCACATTTCTCCTCTAATGTACTTTAGAAAAAGAGTTATTTAAATATATAATTATTCAAACTCCAATCCTATTTTGTCATTTTTCAATGTTTGTCCATGTCATTAAGGTAATTATTTCCATATACTTCTAGAAAGAATTTTTTCTGGAGTTGATGTTTATTATGAGTAAGAATGTACTAGTGATTGCGGCTCATCCTGATGATGAAATTCTTGGAAGCGGCGGGACGATAAAAAAATTAGTAAATAATGGGTACAGAGTCATTTCCGTCATTGCCGCCAAAGGACGAAAGGAAGAGGAGCATCACATCAAACCTCTTATGTTAAAAGCCAACAAACAAATGGGGGTGGAAGAGGTAATTTTTTTGGAGTTTCCTAATCTATTATTAGAAACCAAACCTCTTCATGAAATCAATAAAGCCATTGAAGCCATATTGGATGAGTATGATCCATCTATTATTTTTACCCATCATTATGGTGACACCAATCGTGACCATCAAATTTTGTTTCAAGCGGTTTTAACGGCAGCACGGCCGCTGCCTGGAAAAAGGCCAGTGGAAATTTTATGTTTTGAAACCGTATCCTCGAGTGAATGGAGTCAGCATACCAATGACAAAGAATTTAAACCAAATTATTTTGTCGATATAACAGACACAATCGAAGAAAAAATTAAATCTCTAGAGCATTATGACATAGAAATGAGACCATTCCCTCATCCGCGCTCATATGACGGTGTAAAATATTTATCACGTGTACGGGGAATGACCGTCGGTGTAGAATACGCAGAAGCATTTGAAATCATTAGGAGAGTATGGAAATGAGCAAAGCTAAAGTGAGTGATTTGCCCCCATTGCCTGCTCATTTCCCATATCTAATCAAAGCCATGGATCAATATTACGGTGTAGCTTCAAATTTTGTCGATGAACCAATCATAAAGAAAGACAAGGCACCCGAAGGAAAAAAGGAAAACAAAAAGCTTCGAATCCTCATTACCACCTTTTGGGAATATCACGTTATTGGAGGTTTGCAAAACTATATTGCCAATCTTAAAGATGGATTGGAAAAATTAGGGTATCAGGTAGATGTTTTTTCACCAGAGAAGTTTCCAAGCGAAGGAACAAAAGGGATATATTCCGAAATACATGATCAATTTAAAAAATTTTTTCGAGAGCGCTACGGCACTGTAAGCAAAAAAATCCTTCACAATATATGCAATCTTTCTCTTTATAAAATGATGCTAATGGATGTGGATTTCAGTAAATATGATATCATTCATGCTCAGGATCGGTTCACGTGCAATGTATTAGGAACATTAAATGAGGCTTCTCAAAAACCGATTCTATTTACCCCGCATGGATTTATGACTCATTCCAAACTGAAGTTTAATTTAATTGAAAAGGGGTCAATCGAAGAACGTTATTTTACCACTATTGATGAACAAGCTATTAAAAATGCAAATCAACTGATAATTCTTAGTGATGCCTTTCGACCGATTTTAAAAAAATTAGGGGCCGATAACAGCAGCATGACCACGGTTTACACAGGAATCGATTTTGGGGTTAAGAAATTTCAGAATGGACAAAAAAAAATAATTATAACCTGTGTTTCACGCCTTCGCCCGCGTAAAGGGCATAAGTATCTATTCGAAGCGTTATCTCTTCTTAAAGACGATTTATATAATGTAGAGGTGCGGATTGTTGGTGATGGAGAGATGCGAGAAGAGCTTGAAAATCAAATTAAGAAGCTTAAATTAAAGAATGTTTACTTTTTAGGGAGCAGAAACGATATACCCAAATTGCTCAGTCAATCCGACATATTTGTTCAGCCAACCCTTAGTGATACACTACCAATCTCGATTATTGAGGCAATGTTTGCTAGGCAGGCCATTCTGGCAACCAATGTGGGGGGAATCCCGGAAATCATTCAAGACAATTATACCGGACTTATTATTGAACCTGCTAATCCTAAGCAGCTAGCCGAAAAATTGTTATTGCTCGTGCAGAATCAATTGTTAAGAGTAGTACTTGCTAAGCAAGCCAAGAATTTTGCTGATAAACAATTGACGGTCACGAATATGGTTAAAAAAATAGATAAAATCTACCGATCATTATTATGAAAGGAGAAGAATCCATGCGAAATGACATTCCTGCTGTTGTATTAGATTTGAGTGCAACGGGTATTGGTATAGTTCGAAGTCTTGCAAAACAAGGAATTCAGGTTTATGCGTATGATACGGAGGGAAAATATAAAATTGGTAAAACTCGATATGCCAGCTGTGGTATATGTCCAAGTCCTGTTTTGGAGGAAGATGATCTGCTAAAATTTTTAGCGAATTTGTCACGAACTCTGGGCAAAAAAGCGGTCTTGTATGCTGGTTCCGATGATTTTGTCTATTTTATTTCCAAGAATAGATACGTCTTATCACAATACTATAAATTTCTGTTGCCAGAACATTCACTAGTTGAAGCAGTTCTAGATAAACGATTAACGTATGAACTAGCCGTCAAATCAAACCTCCCCTGTCCTAAAACCTTCACTATCCAGGATGAAGAGCAACTTAAGCAAATCATCGACCAAATTACATTCCCTTGTATATTAAAGCCCGTTCATTCTTCCTATTTTCGTTCACAAATTGACAACCGATTGTATAAAAAAGCGATTGTAGTGGAACATGCCTCCAAACTATGGGAGGAGTATCTTTTTTACCGTTCCTTTGGGGAGTTAATGATTCAGGAGATAATTCCTGGAGAGGACAATAGCATTTATTCTATTAAAACGTTTTTTGATGATCAGATGAACTTAATTGGGTTATGGATGAACCAAAAATTACACCAATTTCCTCCGCACTATGGATCCTCCGCTCTTGTTCTAAGTAAACGAAACGAAGAAGTCATTCAGACAGCTATACCTTTTCTCAAAAAAATACAGTTTAAAGGCTTAGCGATTGCTGAATTTAAAAGAGATCCAAGAGATGGCCAATTAAAATTTATTGAAATAAATCCAAGAATTGGACTAACCCAAGCATTATCGAGTTCTGTAGGTGTTAATTTGGCGCATTTGTACTATTTATCGCTTACCGACCAAAATCCATCTCCTGTTCTAGAACAAAAAGAAGGAATTAAGTGGGTTTATTTCGTCCGAGATTTTCTATCCTTCCGTCAAAACAAAAGAAATGGTGAGATGACATTCTTTGGGTGGATGAAAAGTCTGTCCGGAAAGAAGGTAGAGGCGCTATTTTCCTTATATGATCCGCTTCCTTTTATTCGTAGTTTTATTTCCCACATTCGAAACCTATGGGGAAGACGTTGAAAAATCTAATAGTTAAAGGGGTAACGTACCATTGAATCATATAGAAGAAGTTGTGCTCCATTGGCAGCAATTCAAATGGGATAAAAAATTATCAAAAGCATTTGGTAAATCGGTCTATTTAATACATGATCAAATTGAAAACCTAAAAAATTCACGGGAAAAGACAAGTATTTGGAAGTTGGTAATGACAGATGGTTCTAAGTACATTCCAATTGTTCTAAAAATCTTCAAATTGCCGCTAAATGAAAATCATATGGTAGAAATCAATATGTATACAAAGGCTTATCCTGTTTACCATGAATATATGCCTAAATTGTATTGGCTTGAACCAAATGAAAGTAGTAAAGAAATTTGGATGGTTACTGAATTTGTTAAGCCGCTAAGGGGGCAAATAAAACTTGCTCCACATCATCTGGAACTAATTATTCCTACTATCGCAAAATTTCATGCCCAAACCTTTGGAAATCGTTCTTTGCAGCACTCAGACCTTATTGATATATCTCTGCCTCAATTTGATTCGGCAGATAAAAGAAAAGAGACAATGGAATATTTGGAGAAAACTAGAAAGTACCTCGATCAAGCAATGGTCGACCCAATATTAAAAGAATTAGTTGAACCAAAATATGATGCCATTCAAAAAATACTAAATAAAGGTCCTCTTTTCTTCCCAGAAATTATCGAAGCCGGACAGTGTCTTATTCACGGTGATCTCCACGTTCATAATATTTGTTGTAAAAACGCAAGTGACGATGGAGATTGGGATATTCAATTAATAGATTGGGAGTCAGTAAAATACGCGCCATGCTGGTATGATCTGGTGATTCTTGTTGAATTATTAATTGATTTTCGCTGGGATTGGCAAAAAAGGGAGGACGAAATCCGAACTCGTTGCGTGCGATTATATGCTGAGGAAATGGAAAAGCATGGAATCCTTTTTAATGAAGATCCATTAAGTCTTTTAAAAAAGGCGTATTTGCAAAGAACGTTAGAAAAAAAACTGGCAAAACATTTGCAAAGAGCACTAAACGGAAAAAAGAGTGCGCTTTTAAAAAGATATCTGGAGAAAGTAGTGGTTTGGGGAGAAGAACTTGGATTAGTTTAATTGCCCAAATA
Source organism: Bacillus salipaludis (assembly GCF_030938565.1). Taxonomy (GTDB): domain Bacteria; phylum Bacillota; class Bacilli; order Bacillales; family Cytobacillaceae; genus Neobacillus; species Neobacillus salipaludis_A. The sequence continues at coordinate 3,623,177 of NZ_JAVGVR010000001.1, forward strand.
ATACTCTAGTGGAGTTTAATCAACGAAAACGTGTGGATCGTCATAATGGTAATTGAAGATGCTGGATGTAAGTATAGGTGAAGATACTTGTAACAGGAGTAGAAGGATTCATCGGCTCACATGTAGTAGACTTATTAGTCCAATTAGGCTATGAACCGCTGGTAGTGGATAATTTATAATCGGGTAACCGTGAGGTGCTTCCACCTCAAGTCCACTTCTATCGTGTTGACATTACCTCACCACAAATAGAAGCAGTCTTTGAAAAGAAGAGGGGATAAGATTTGAACAATTTTGAGAAAATTGTTTCTAGAAACAATGGGTGGGTTTATCTTGAAGACTTAGTCGATTATAAAAAACTTGGGAAGGGGAGTGACGGGTCTATTTTTCAACTTACCCCTGAGAAATGTATAAAAATCTTTGAGAAGGAAGAAACGTGTCGAACTGAATTATTAGCCTACCAGGCAGGAAAGACGTCTTCCGTTATTCCGACGCTTTATGAGTATGGTCGGAACTATATTGTGATAGAGTATATTAACGGACCATCTCTCAGACATTATCTAAAAAAAGAAAACCAGCTATCCGAATCAACCGCCCAAAAACTTTTAATTATGCTGGATGAATTCAAAAGAATTGGTTTTACTCGACTTGACACGCAAATTCGTCATATTTTCGTCAATGAAGTAAGGGAAATAAAGGTAATTGATCATAAAAGAGCATTTAATAGAAAAACGAATATCCCTGTAAGATTGCTAAAGGATTTAAATAAGATTGGATATTTAGATGAATTTTTGAAGTATGTAAAAATTTTTCGTCCGTCTCTTTACAAAGAATGGAAGGACCTAACCGATTGATTACGTAATCATTTTTTTATCTTAACAGCCCATACAAGTATGTATCAAGGATAGGTGGAATCTAGTATATTGTTTCTTTTACAAAAGCTTATTACCAAAATCCAAGGATTTATTTGAAAATTGCTTAATTGAAGGAAGAAATATAAAGTGCACCTTGTGGTTTAACTACATTTAATATTATATGTTCACTTTTGGCATGGGACTCTAGGCCTTTATAACTTATTGTTAATAATAATAAGTTATAAAAATTCACGAGCCCATCCAGCTGTCACTCAGATTTACAGTTCATATAAAATTAGGGGCTTTTTGTAATTATTGAACCGAAAGCTTATAACTGAGTTTGTAAAGAGATGTACTTAAACTATAGGGTGCAAGAGTTAAGGAAAGTGATCGCTGTGGCGGTCTTTTTCTCGTTCTACTAACTGGCTAGTTTAATAAAACGTTTAATATTTTCTAAAAAGACTTATATTTTAAGTAAAATGAAAAATCCACTCCTATTTAAAGTAGAGTGGATTACATTCAAATAAAAAGTTACTCATTCGGATTTATTATCGCCAACACCTGATGGTCTTCCCATTTTCCATTTATTTTAACGTTACTCTTAGAAATTCCTTCTTTTTCAAAACCTGCCTTTTCTAATACTCTTATTGAACCAACGTTATGTGGCATAACACCAGCTTCAATTCTATGTAATTTAAGAGTTGAAAATGCATATTCTAAAACAAGTTTTAAGGCTTCTGTGGCATATCCTTTACCATTTTGATTCTTGCTTAAACTGTAACCAACGATTGCACTCTGTAATGGACCACGCAAAATGCGGAAAAGCCCAATAGTTCCTATAAGTTCACCATTATCTATTTTAAAAATCCCAAAATTGTATTCAATATCTTTATTTGCCTTTTCTATTTTTTGCTTAATTAGGTCTTTTTGAAATTCTATCGTGTAATAATCAGAAGATCGTTTCATTGTATATATTTGAAAAAATTCTTGATTATTCTTTTCTAACTGAAGTAAATCATTACCGTCATTTAATGTAAGTAACCTTATATATATATTCTGAGCTTTTAGCATAATTTTTCTCTCCATTATCCTGATTTTTCATTAATTTTAATCGTTTCACCTGTTTCATAACCAGATTCTCCATGTCCTGGTCCGAACAAATTCAAGATTATGACTCCTATAAGAATCAATATTATTCCTGTTATGGTGGCCATGTTAATTTTTTCTTTCCAAATTAAAACTGAAATGACCGTAGTCAAAACAAGACCCAAGCCTGACCAAATTGCATAAGCAGTATTTAAGGGAATTGTTTTCAGTGACAATGACAAAAAGAAAAAACAACCAACGAAAGCTATAATTACCCCAATGGTCGGATAGAATTTTGAAAAACCTTCAGATGCTTTTAATAAAGAGGACCCAATAAGTTCTCCCATAATTGCAAGCATTAAATATAGATACGACATTGCTATCCGTCCTCCATAATCTTGTGTATAAGTTAAGCAAAAACTTGCCCCGAATTACCGTTATTAACTAACTCTATCATACTTTCAATTTCATTACTTTTCCAATCTTTTACCTGCAAGTTTGTTAACAAATGAAGAAAGGGTCCAAGAGGTTAAGATGTGGGTTGCTGCGCTGATCTTTTTTTCAAGTTCTGAATTGGCCTGTTTAGTTCAACTAGAAAATCAACTATAATAAAATTAGTACATAAAAATAGGAGGATAAATAATGGAAAAGCTAACACCATTTTTAATGTTTCAAGATGGCAACGCAGAAGAGGCGATGAATTTTTATATTTCCATCTTTGAGGATTCTCGAATTACAAACATTGTTAGATATGGGGCTAATGAAGCTGGACCAGAAGGCACCGTAATGCAGGCCACTTTTACCTTGAAAGATCAAGAATTTATGTGTATTGACAGTTATGTAAAACATCAATTCTCTTTTACACCTTCTTTCTCAATCTTTGTTACTTGTAATACTGAAGAAGAACTTGACAATTTTTATGAGAAACTTAAGTATGGTGGACAAGAACTTATGCCTTTAAACAATTATGGTTTCAGTAAAAAGTTTGGTTGGGTAAATGACCGCTTCGGAGTATCGTGGCAACTAAATCTCCCTTTGTGAATATTTTAGGGGAAATTCTTAAAACTACATTAGGTAATGGGGTATTACTCTTAAAAGGGTAATACCTATTTTTATTTTAGAGCTTTATTTTTTTGAAACAGGAAGTTTTAGTTGAAAGAAAGATAAAGAAAACGCGCCAAAAATTTTGGAGTTTTTTAGATGGAGGAAAAAGTATGACGTAAATGATTCTGCGTAGTCTTTTTATACAAGTCATTAGGGTAATGTAATATTTTCATATAATTCTAAAATTTTAAAAATATCATTTACATAAATTTTCAAGTATGCTATATTCTGTAGAGTGTATAACAGTTTTACGCACAACCGTATTATAAATGTATGATTAGTAGTCATGAAGGGAGGATTAGCAGGAATTATTAAAGATTATATCTCATAAAAAGTATGTATCGTTAAATTAGTGAAACTTTTTAAAACGTTATAAAATGAGGTGATAGGATGGAACAAAAAATTCAAGAACTGCCTGTACAAAAAAATATCTCTTACGAAGAATTAATTCAAACGAAAGAATTCCAAGAATTGGTGCAAAGGAAAAAAACATTTATCCTCCCAACAACAATCTTTTTTCTTATCTTTTATTTTACACTACCTTTATTAGCGGCCTACACGAAGGTCCTGCACACAGAAATTATTGGACCGATTACAGGTGCATGGATTTTTGCCGGATTACAATTCTTACTAGTCTGGGTATGCGGTTTTATTTATGTTAAAAAATCAGAAAAGTATGATAATTTAGCGGAAGCTATTTTACATAAATATCGAGGGGAGCTTAGTGGATGAGTACACTTTCAATCTTGCTATTTATCGGAATTATTGCATTAACATTGGCTATTACTTATTTCTCTTCAAAGAAAACCAAAAGTACCAGTGATTTTTATACAGCTGGAGGAGGACTTACCGCAACACAAAATGGCCTAGCCATAGCTGGTGATTTTATGTCGGCAGCATCCTTTTTAGGAATAACCGGAGCGATTTCCTTAATTGGATTTGATGGGTTTTATATGAGTGTTGGAAATTTATTGGGTTTTCTTTTCTTGCTTTATTTAGTTGCGGAACCGATGCGTAATTTAGGAAAATACACATTGGCCGATATGATTACCGCACGTTTTAAATCCAATAAGGTTCGTGGTATGTCAGCAGCTAGTACCCTCGTTATTTCAATTTTTTATATGATTGCCCAATTGGTCGGCGGCGGCGGACTGATTAGTTTAATGCTGGGGATCGATTACTGGCTTGCGGTCGTGATTGTTGGAGTCTTAATGACTATATATGTCATTTTTGGAGGGATGACAGCAACGAGCTGGGTACAAATTACAAAGGCCGTGCTTTTGCTTGGAGGCTCGTTGGTGTTAACCCTATTAGTATTTGCAAAGTTTGACTTCAGCATTATTCAAATGTTCCATCATATTAAATCGGCCAGTCCATTTGGTTCGGAATTGGCGAATCCGGGAAATAAGTACAGTAATGGATTGGACATGATCTCTCTTAACATGGCACTTGTTCTTGGAGTCGCAGGGCTGCCGCATCTGCTGATTCGCTTTTTTACTGTAAAAGATGCAGCAACAGCAAGAAAATCGGTGGTTTATTCCACTTGGATTATCGGAGCGTTCTTTCTAATGGTTGTCTTCCTCGGATTTGGTGCAACAGTTTTTGTCGGCTGGGACAAAATTGTGGCCGCTAATCCTGCGGGGAATTTGGCCGCGCCAATGTTAGCGCTTTCTGTAGGTGGAGACTTTCTATTCGCTTTTATTTCAGCTGTTGCTTTTGCAACCATTCTTGCCGTTGTTTCGGCTCTTGTTTTAACGTCTGCCTCTGCTTTTGCGCATGATATTTATGGGCAAATTATTAAAAAAGGAAAAATTACAGAAAAGCAACAAATGAAAGTAGCCCGTATTTCTTCTATTATTGTAGCCGTTGCCTCCATTCTTTTAGCATTAGTTGCAAAGAATTTAAATGTTGCGTTTTTATCCGTCCTGGCCCTAGGAATTGCGGCAAGCGCCAACCTGCCTGTTATGTTATGTACAATCTACTGGAAGCGATTTAATCAGACAGGTGCCCTAACAGGAATGGTAGTTGGATTAATTAGTTCGGTTGTGCTTGTTTTGTTAAGCCCAAATGTTTGGAACCCCGAAGCGGGTAAGGCGATATTAACAGGAACGCCGTTATTTCCATTAGCTAACCCTACGATTATTACCGTTCCACTGGGTTTTATTGGTGCATATTTAGGAACCATCCTATCATCTAGGAAGAAAACGGAAAAAGGATCCTTTGAAGAAGTGTTATTTAAATCAAACACTGGATTTGGAATTAGCGTACCAAAAGAACATTAAAGGTAAGATTAACGGGTGCGTGTGTTTAACAAGAAAAATAGTTTAGATGTTCAACAATCGGGCACATAACTTGAACAGCCGGTCTGCTATAGCCGGCTGTTTGATCTTCCAACATAAGGTGCAGGTAAATTATATAAGATCACCAACAAGGTTGAAGGTCTTTAGCATCGTGATTTCTTAATGAAGTAAATGCCGTAACTGTTCAGCCTGTCTTCGACTGTCATTAATTGTTTCATCGGCAATTTGTTTACTGCTTGAATCTAAATCACCTTTAATAAGCTCTGCTGAATAGTGGACTCCATATTTGTCTAAACCCTCAATAGCTTGCTCTATGATTCTTCTTTCATTATCAGGGATCATAAATTTATGCATAAAGCTAATCATTGATCCAGAGATACCCTCATCGTCAGCCGGAACTCCACCAAGATTCTGAATTCGTTCTGCTATCTTTTGGGCATTTTGCTTTTGCTCTTGCTGAATTTGTTGAAAGTTTCTTTTTACATCATGATTGTTTAACTTTTGGATATATTGTTCAAAACCATGTATTCCCATATATGTACCTCTTAATAATGTGTTTAATTCTTCTATAACGGTCTTATTTATCATAATCTCACATTCCTTTCTATATAGAGGGAGTTTAGTTTAAGTGTAATCATTCACAATCTGTATTTTTTTGTTTGCTACTGCAATTTTCCTCTACACAATTGAACCACTGCCGTTAGGTAAGGGACGGCATAGTGAACGTTTTAATAAAATTACTTCGTCGGCAGATCAAGTTTAATTTATAATTTTTTCCAAAAAGCGTAAACTACTAAAAATTGATAACCGTTGATAGAGCAGAACTTTTACCGCTGCATTAAAAGAGGGTGATTTGGTTGATCCAAAAGGTGATTCATTCTACACATATTTATATTCTTCTCTTCATGTCGACTGGATTTATGGTCCATGTTTTGCTGCATCCTGTGATTTTAACTTCATCCAAACGGGACTCATGGCTCTCTGTGATCGCTAGCGTGGTTCCTTTAATCCTTTGGACGGCGATGATTTATTATCTAAACAAAAAGTTCGAACAAAAAAACATGTTCTCATTGTTGATTTCATTGCATCCCTTGATTTCCTATCCGATTCGTATTCTGTTTGGTCTTTATTTTTTTCTTACAGCATTTATCACGTTCAAGTATACAGGCTTTTGGGCAAAAACAAATTACGCATTTGACATTCCTGGTTTCATCGTCGTAGTTCCATTTGCATCTCTATGTTATTATGCTTCACTGAAAGGAATTCGAACCATTGGTTCCTTATCAATTTTCTTATTGCCTTTGGTTTTAATGTTTGGATTTTTAGTAGGAATTGGAAATATAAAAAATAAGGATTACAGCATGCTGTTCCCCGTTTTTGAGCATGGAAATCAAGGATTTTTTTTCGGAATCATGTATACATGTGCCAGTTCATTTGAAATCATTTATTTTCTTTTTATCACGCCCTATATAAAAGACCGGATCAAAATCAAGCCGATGATATTTGTTAGTATCGGAATCTTCTTCTTAACACTAGGTCCCCTGGTAGGAGCGATCGCTGAATTTGGTGCGGAGGAGGCAGAAAAGTTGAAGGTTCCTGCCTATGAACAATGGAAATTGCTAACACTTGGCGTCCATATCACCCGCCTTGATTTTCTGTCGATCTTTCAGTGGTTTTCAGGGGCATTCATCCGGATCAGTTTAAGTATGTTTATCGTAAACCAGCTATTGGATCATTACCAAAAAAAGAAATGGATTCTTCCTGTTCTTTACACCCTGCTTATCGTCAGCGTGTTAATACCCTGGGATTTCAGTTCTTTTTTTTCGCATTTATATTCCGTTTATTTTCCTGCTAGCCTGGTGTTTCTGTTTTTTGCTTTTGGGCTGTTGTTTTTTCTTAGCCGAATTAAGGGGGATGCTTTGTGAAAAAAAAGAACCTATCGATACTAGAACTAAAAGAGTGGTTCCAACTTTCTTCCGATATTGTGCTGCAAACCAAATCCTATCAAGGCAGGATTTCTGGCCATTCTCTTGCCTTTTTATATTGTCCCAATTTAGTGGACACTAAGGTGATGAACGAAACCGTTCTCCCCAACATAAATGAAGCGATGGAAAAGGAGCAGACCCTGAAGCTGGAACACCTAAACTGTCTCTTGGGGATCACGAAGCTTGGTGATGCCGAAAATATCAAATATGAAATAGAACAAAGGCTTTTTTCCGGAGAATTGGTCATTTTGAATGCGGATTCAGCAGATGTCTATTTTATTCCCGTCTCCAATCCTCCTAAGAGAAGCCCGGAAGAAACCAATTTGGAACAATCTGTTCGGGGACCAAGAGACGGCTTTGTGGAAAATATCTCCGATAATATGGCGCTGATCCGTCAACGATTGAAAACATCTTCCTTTAAAAACATTGAATATACGATTGGTGAAAGAAGCAAAACAAAAGTTTTACTGCTTTATATAGAGGATATACTCAATCCCTCTATTTTGGATGACGTGCAAAGGCGGTTACAATCTTTTACCATCGATATTTTAAGCAGCAGCAATCAACTGGAAGAAATGCTCTATGACCATCCCTATTCCATTTTTCCGTTAATGGATTACGTCGGGAGACCCGATTTTCTTGTGGACGCCTTGAATCAAGGGAGATTTGCCATTTTGTTAGATGGAAGCCCTAGTGGTTTGATTGGACCGACAGCCCTTATGCAATTATCGTATTCTCCTGAAGATGCGCATACCAGTTTTTTTTACACTAGTTTCGTTCGGTTACTAAGGGTATTCGCTTTAGTCACGACCATTTTATTGCCGGGCTTTTACATTGCCTTAATCACATTTCAGACCGAGCAGATTCCTTATACCCTGCTTGCCACCATCTCCGTGTCAAGATCAGGGCTACCATTATCAGGATCTATGGAAGCGTTTATCATGTTAACCTTGTTTGAACTGTTTAAAGAAGCAGGGCTGAGACTTCCAAAAGCTGTCGGGCAAACCGTTGCCGTTTTAGGCGGGTTGATTATCGGCGATGCGGCAATCCGAGCCGGATTAACGTCTCCGTCCATGCTGGTGGTGATCTCGATTACTGTTATTTCAGGGTATACATTGGTCAACCAAAACTTGGCGGGCAATGTGACCATTCTTCGCTATTTCGTCCTTTTCCTCTCATCTATGCTCGGGATGTATGGATTTTTTCTATCATTTTTTATTATTATAGTCCTTGCTTTTTCGCTTGAAAGTTTCGGGCAACCCTATTTAACCGTATTTGCATTTCCAAATATGTCAAACATCATAAAAAATTTTATTAAATTACCCTATAAACAGTTAAATAAACGCAATTCTTCTTATGAACCAAAGGACACAACTAGGCAAAAGGAGTAGTTTTCCATGAGGAACCTGATTTCTTTCATCATTGTAACGAGCCTTTTGTTTCTTTTGACAGGTTGTTTTGGGGCAAAGGAAATTGAAGCCGAGACTTATGTAACCGCTATTGGAATTGACTATAACAAGGGAAAATTTAAACTTTATATTCAGGGTCTAAATTTTGGGAATATTGCTAAACAAGAAGGAGCTTCTTTAGAACAACAGCCCATTTTAATAGGGGAAGCGAAAGGAGAAAGTATCTCGGCAGCAGCTGGGTTATTGGAACAAAGGTCCTCTTTGCCATTAAATTATGGACATGTTCATACCTTCATCCTGAGCAAAAATATAATAAAAGAAAAAATGGCGGATGTGATTGATCTTATCAGTCATGCGCCTTTATTGCGATACAACTTCTTCATTTTTGGCACAGAAGAGAATCTAAAATCGTTAATGCAAACTCAAAGCTTTTTTAATTATCCACAATTGTATTCGGTCATCCATCGACCAGAAAGGCTCATCCGATATAACTATTCACTCCCGGTCATGACATATAATCAATTTACTTCCCGTTATTACCGACCGGTTGGAACGATTTTAATCCCGTCGTTAACCATCGACAAAACCCATTTTTCAGAAGGAAAGGAAAAAGCACTCCCTGTGATTAACGGAGAATATTTGATTTCCAAGCAGCGGTTTAAAGGATGGTTGGGTAAAAAGGACTTAAGCGGATTAAGATGGATCAAGACAGGAATCCAAGATACCACTCTCCGGATAGGGACCGAAAGCATATCGGTAAGAGTAAAAAACCCTAAAACAAAAATTATGGTATTAAAAGGAAAGAATCCTACTTATAAGATTGTGGTAAAAGGGGAGGCTGTTCTGGTGCAAAATAGAAATAACAAACAACTCAAAGAAGTGGAAAACGTGTTAAATAAAAAAATAAAAAACGAAATTTTGTCGACTGTGAAGAAGGGTGACCAGCTGAATACAGATGTATTGAATATCAGTGAAAAACCATATAAATATGATTTGAATCATTGGAATATCGAGACAATCAGAAGATTTAACGTGCATTCAGTAAAAGAAGTACAGGTCAAGATACAAGTGGATCCAGGGAATTTCAAATATTAAAAGGTAATTTGGGGGATCGGAAATGTACAATCCGGAAATTGAAGCGATGAGTCGCACGGAATTGGAAGCATTACAATTTTTACGCCTTAAACAGACGATAAGAAAGGTTTATGAAAATGTGGCGCATTATAAGGGGAAATTTGAGGAATTGGGTATCACACCTCAAGATATCCAATCGTTGGACGATGTAAAAAAGCTACCTTTTACAAAAAAACAAGACTTGCGGGAACACTATCCATTTGGATTGTTTGCCGTTTCGATGGACGAAGTAAACCGAATCCACGGATCATCTGGAACGAGCGGAAAACCAACGGTTGTCGGATATACAAAAAATGATATAAAAAATTGGGCATCCATAGTTGCTCGCTCCATTGTTACAGCTGGGGGAAGAAAATCAGATGTTTTTCATAATGCTTATGGATATGGTCTTTTTACAGGCGGGCTTGGACTTCATTATGGGGCGGAAGAACTGGGGGCTGCCACTGTTCCTATTTCAGGGGGAAATACGGAAAGACAAATAACGATTATTAATGATTTTAAACCAAGAGGAATTTGTGGAACCCCATCCTATATTTTAAATATTGTTGAGCAAATGGAACGCATGGGAATGAATCCGCGTGAGACAAGTCTTGAATATGGAATCTTCGGTTCTGAACCGTGGACAGAGGAAATGCGGGCTACACTTGAGAGAAAACTGGACATTAAAGCGATTGATATTTACGGTTTAAGTGAGGTAATGGGCCCTGGGGTGGCCATTGAGTGTTATGAAGCTCAAGATGGTTTGCATATTGCTGAAGATCATTTTTTTGTGGAGGTTCTTAACCCTGAAACATTAGACCCGGTCGAAGATGGCCAAGATGGAGAGCTTGTGTTTACCACCTTAACAAAAGAAGCACTGCCAATTATTCGTTACCGAACGGGAGACATTACTTCCATCACCCGTGAAAAATGTAAATGCGGCAGAACACATACGCGTATGTCCCGGTTAAAAGGAAGGACAGATGACATGCTGATTATTCGCGGTGTAAATGTTTTTCCTTCAGAGATTGAGCGTGTTCTTTTACAAATTAAGGGGCTTGTTCCAAATTATCAAATTCATTTGATTAAAAAAGGGAGTTTAGACAGTGTAGAATTACACGTTGAAATTGAAAAACAGCTTTTTGAGGAAGTTGGAGAAGATTTAGGACATGCGACGATTCAAAAATTAAAAAAGAATATTCAGCATCAAATGAAATCAAGCTGTTTAGTGACAATGGATACGATTATCCAAAAACCAGGAAGCCTGCCTCGATCTGATGGAAAAGCAAAGAGAGTTTTAGACAAAAGAAATCTTGCGCAAGAAGTTTCATAAAGCTTTTACAAATATGGTTAAATGAAAGCCTTGCCCAGACCATTATTTGACAGCAAGCTTAGGTGTAATGGTCGAGAATACACGGTTAAAAACGTTCTATCTTATTCTTAATTTTCAATTATAAATGTGCCAATAAGGCACCAAAGGATTCGCTGGATTTTGGTGCGTTCATATTATGGAATTGTATTGAATTCGTTTACATAAAAATACCCCTCCTTAATGGGGAGGGGACAGGAAATTAGAATCCAAATGGTCCAGGTGGACAGCAAGGATTAACGGGGGCACCACACATCGTATGTGTTTCACAGCATTCATTTACACATGATTCTGTGTGTGGAAAAAAGTGTTGATGATTTACATGAAGCTTGTTGACAGTAGTGGTATGAGAAGGATGAATATGTTGTACGACTTTATTAAATAAATTGGTTTTCACATATTGTTGTCCAGGTGAAACAAGTGGCGGATCATACTGTGCAGGAAACGCTTGTGGCGGACAGTATATTGGTTGACATGGTGGTGGCGGACAGAATGGAGCTGGCATTTGTTGTACAGGAGCAACCTGATTTGGCATTGCATTTGATGGAAATCCACCAAATCCCATATTTCTATTCATAGTTATTTAACCTCCAGGTAAATTTGTCTTGTTACATCAATAGTCTATGCGAACTTTGTTCGTGCGGACTAGTTCTGATACCTATTTATGTCAAAATTATCGCAGAAGATCCCGCCGTTATCACATAAAAAATGACATGACTGTAGGTTTTTTTTCATACAATATTTTTGGGGTGAAAAAATGCCGAGAGTAAATTACCGAAGCTCAGACGTTGACGTAATGGCAAGGATGATGCGAGCAGAAGCCGAAGGTGAAGGAAAACAGGGAATGTTGTATGTTGGAAATGTAATTGTGAATCGTCTTGCAGCAAATTGTTTAGATTTTAAAGGTTTAAGAACAGTTCCCCAAGTTATTTTTCAAGTACAAGGAGGAAATTTCTCCTTTGAAGCCGTTCAAAAAGGGAATGTATTTTATCAAAGATCAAGAACTGCTGAAAGAAGATTAGCAAAACAGAATTTGGATTATTGGAGAGACCACCCAGCGAAATATGCCCTTTGGTATTTTAATCCACATGCGCCATGCCCTCCAACATGGTACGATCAACCTCAATCTGGTCAATTTAAACAACATTGTTTTTATGAGCCAAAAGCTGGAACATGTGATAGTGTATATAGCGGTTAAGCTTACTCTAGGAGTAAGCTTTTTTTCATAGTTAGAATATTTACATAATAAAAATATGTATAGTTATGCTTTACAGTACTTTAATCAATGGGGTCTTCCAATACATATTTACTTGTCTCCTAAGATTTTTTGTGTAATAAATCATACTAGGAAATAACGGCAAGGGGAGAGAATAATGGAATTTATAATAGGATATAGAGAAAATGCGGTACTGAGGAATAGCTTTAATGAGCTGGCAATGAAAACCTTTGGGATTGAATTTGAGGATTGGTACCAAGAGGGCTATTGGACAGATAAATACATACCTTATTCGCTGGTTGATCATGGGAAAGTGATTGCCAATGTTTCTGTTAACCTGCTAGAGTTGGATATTGGTGGCCAGAGGGTACCGGCTATTCAAATTGGTACCGTCATGACGGACCAAGAGTATCGAAATTGCGGGTATTCAAGGCTGCTCTTGGAAAAAGTGATCGAAGACTATAAGCATATTGAAGTTATGTATTTATTTGCGAACGACACAGTCCTCGACTTTTATCCGAAATTCGGTTTTGCAAGAATGGAAGAAACCTTGTTTAGTTTAGAAATTCAGCCTAAAAGCAACACTCTTCCACCAAAAATCCGAGATTTAAAGTTTATTTATGAAGCCGCTGCAAAGAGAAAACCAGCTACTCAATTCGGGACAGCAGGAACTGAAGAATTGCTGATTTTTTATGCTATGAAGGTGTTTACAGAGGATATTTACTATCTTGAACAGGAACAGGCTCTCGCTATTTGCCAACAAGAGGGAGAAACACTTCACCTATATGATGTCATCTCTGATCGACAGATCGATTTACTACATCTAATCAGCCAGTTGCGCAATAGTGAAACCACAAAAGTGGTCTTTCACTATACCCCTGAAATCGCTGAGGTTCAAATGGGAGAATGCCAAGGTGGGAATGTCTTGTTTGTCAGAAATACTGGCAATATTAAATTTCCTAAACATTTTAAACACCCAATCACCTCACAGGCGTAGTTTTAAAAGACCTAGGGGACGGTTCTGTGGCTTTTTAGTTCAAAAGTGGTCCCAAGAATTATGTCCATATGATATGCTTTTTGGTCATTCGTCGGCTTTATATCTTAAAATGTTTTGCAGTCGATGGACCGAACAGGGAGCGATAAACCGTCCATTCATTGGAATAATATACATCATTTTGAAACATACTTTAAAAAATGACGTAAAATGGGGGTTTAAAGTGTTTAAGGTTAAGGAACCGTTAAGCTCATCCGAATTAGGGACGCTTTGGCTTACATACCAAGAAAAAACAATGATCCTAAGAATTTTTGAATACTTTTTAAAAAAATCAGATGACCAAGAAGCTAAAAATATCATGGGTATGTTGTGGCAAGAATTGGATTATTATGTAGAGTTGATAAAAGGGATTTTTGAACGTGAAGGGGCAGTTGTTCCTAAAGGATTTACCAAAGAAGATGTTAATTTAGATGCACCCAATTTATATGATCATGGATTTGACATTATGTTCCTGCGCATTTTAAAAGAAATCAGTATGGGTATGTATACCATTAATATGAATATGGCATACCGAATCGATGTTATGACCATTTATGAAGGTCTGACTAACGTTACTCATAAGTGTTATAAATTGGCAACTGTCTATTTACTAAAAAAAGGGATTCTTACACCTCCTCCAATTATTACCATGCCAAAAAGAACTGAATTCATTGAAAGTAAACGCTATATGAATGGATATAAACCATTTAGTGAAAAAAGGCCATTAAATGCTATTGAGTTGGGCTTTCTACATCATGGAATTGAAACGAATAACATTGGAATGCAACTTATTACTGGATTTGCTCAAAGTGCAAAGAACAAAGAAGTTAGACAATATTTTGAAAAAGGGAAAGAACTTGCCAAAAGGCAAATAAAAACATTTCAAGATTTACTCTTAGAAAATGATATTCAGTTTTCGACTGGGTCTGGATGTACGGTAACGAATTCAACAGTTGCTCCATTTTCAGACAAACTCATGATGTTTTGCATCGACTTACTGAATGGGTTCTGCATTGTTGGGGAAAGTTTCGGAACCTTTTTCACATTAAGAAATGATATATCTTTAAAAACCGCGTTACTTGCCAAAGATGTGTATTTTTACGGTCAAGAAGGACTTGAAATTATGTTTAAACACGGATGGTATGAAGAACCGCCACAAACAGAAGATCGAAATCATTTAATAAATAAAAATGAATCATAAAAAAGGTCATTAGACAGATACTAACATTAGTGTTAAATTTAACACTAATTTTCAATGTGGAGGATATACTATGAATATTCTTTTTAGCTTATTATCAGCCTTAATTACTTTGTTAGTTAAAGCTACATTCATAATGGAAAAGATGGATTCTAGATTAAAATCTTTTTTAAGAATGCCCATCTTAACAAAAGCATAGAGATTTCATCAAGTATGATCTCATTCACATTGTGATAAGAAAAAGGTAAGCATTAATGCTTGCCTTTTTTATATGCTAGTGATTTCTTTTGACATATCATACAATCTCCTTATTGAGCGAATTAATACTCTCCAACACTTCTCCATTTATATGACTTTTTCCGAAAATATAGATGACTTTTAATATGACTATCCTCACTATTTGTTGTGATCTACAGGCTTTACACTAATTCTAGTTGGGAAATGTTTCTAGGTCTCTGGTCGTAGGAAATATTACAACACCCGCCCGAGGCTTATGGATTAGTCGAAACCCTATAATAAAAAAGGAAACTGGTGAAAAGTGGAAGATTATACAACCATTAACGGAGGGGAAAGAAGTTATGCAGTCGTGGATCAAATTTTCTTTAAAAAACGCCGGGGTTATTTTTATCGCTATGCTATTGGTGATCGTGGGTGGGATTTATTCCGTCAAAACGATGAAGATGGAGTCGATGCCGAATGTCGACATACCTTATATCATCGTACAAGTTCCATATGTTGGAGCTACGCCTGAACAAGGATTAGAAGATATAGGGAAGCCGCTTGAGACGACGCTGTCGGGGATCAAGCAACTGGATAATCTCTACATTGAAGCACACAGCAATATGGTTGTCGGGATTCTTGAGTTTGAAATGAGCAAGAACATGGAAGAGGCCGAAAAGGATGTAACAACTGCTATCGCAACGGTCAAGCTGCCGGAAGGTGCTGAGAAACCTCAAATCCTAAAGGATGGTCCTTCTGCCATGCCAGTCTTTCAGTTTGCGCTTTCTTCAGAAACAGCAGGGCAATCTGACTTGACACAATATATCAATGAACACATTAAGCCGGCCTTATCTGGAATTGACGGTGCAGGGTCCATTGAGATCAATGGCGAGACTGAAAAAGAAGTGGCCGTCAAACTTGATTCCAAAAAGATGAAGAATTACGGGATTTCTTATGAGACCGTCAAACAAACATTTTTAGCGCATCATTTTTCGTTTCCTGCCGGGCAGGTCAATATTGATGATAAAACCTTGAACGTTCAGGCAGATTTCAAGCTGGATTCTGTACAAGATGTGAAGAAAATTCAAATTTTGGCTCAAGGTCCTGCTGGTGTCGAGAACGTGAAATTATCAAAGATTGCTGATGTTTCATATACCAATAAAAAGGAACAGGTTTACACCCGATTAAATGAGAAGCCGGCCGTTTTGGTCGAAATGAAGGCACAGCCGGGTTCTAATACCGTTGAAGTGGTCAGTAAAGCAAAGGAAGCACTGGAAAAATTAGATCTTCCATCTGGTTATACTTTAACTAAATTATATGATACCTCCAAAGAAGTCAAAACATCTGTCGATGGGATGCTTCGCGAGGTGTTGCTAGGTACGTTGTTTGCGATTATTGTGACGTTTTTGTTTTTGCGGAATATAAGAGCAACCATTGTTGCCGTACTTTCGATTCCATTATCCATCTTAGCCTCAATGGTGACGATGAAATATTTTGGTTACAGCTTAAATATGATGACCTTGGCTGGAATAGCCGTCGCTGTTGGCCGGGTGATTGATGACTCGATTGTAGTGATTGAAAATGTCTACCGCCGGACCCTGACTAGTCCTAAACGGGATGAGCGGTTGGTGTTGACGGCTGCCAAAGAAGTGGGTGGAGCAATTACCTCATCCACTTTGACAACGATTGCCGTGTTCGGACCGCTTTCGTTTGTTCCAGGGATTATTGGCCGATTTTTTGCGCCGTTCGGCATTACAGTCATCGTTGCGCTCGCGTTTTCTTTGATTGTATCTTTAACGGTTGTACCATTATTAGCGAAGTTATTTTTACTGCGGATCAAACCTAAAGAGGAGAAGGAAACTTGGTTCGAAAAAGCCTATAAACATACTTTGTCTTGGGTGTTGACTCGTCGTGCTGTGACGATTGTGTTGGCGGTGGTAATGTTTGCCGGATCGCTCGCCTTGGTTCCGATGATACCGAAGAACTTTTTACCGCAGGAAAAAGCCGTCTCCTACCGGTTAACCGGGGAATTACCGGCTGGCACTTCATTGGAAAAGGCTAATGAGTTAGCCATTAAAGTAGAAAAGATTTTAGCTGATGAACAGCATATTAAAAATGCGCAAACAGTTGTGGGCGGCGACTTTATTCGTTTTTTCATCGATTTAAAGGAGGATGTGACGAAAGAAGAAACAAATGATTTCGAAAAGAATGTCCGATCTAAGGTGGAAAAATTGGACACTCAGATGCAGGTGGCACTTGCTCCTGTAGGGATTGTTGGAACCAGCGGTCTGGCCCTGATTGTGGAGGGTGGCAATGTCAAAGATTTAGCTACCGCCGGGAAGCTGATCGTTGATAAAATTAAGGATATCGATGGATTGGAAAATGTCGAATCAAATCTTTCAGGAGTAAAGGAACAGCTGCAGTTATCGATTGATGATCAGAAAGCTGCTGAAAAAGGGTTGAGCCCGATCATGGTGGCCGGCTTTGTAAGAGAGCTGATTGCAGGCAATCATGTGGGAGATATGCAGGTTGAAGGAAAAACAACAAGTGTTAATCTGTTGTTGAATAGTGGGTCCAATGACTCTATTAAAGATGTTTTGAGTCAGAAAATGACGAATCCGATGGGGCAGCAAGTGACTCTTTCTGAAGTCGCATCCCTTTCGAAGCAGCCTAGTCCTTCGGCATTGTACCGGTTAAATCAGCAGCAATATGTACAGGTTACCGGCCGGATTACAACAGATAATTCTTCGGGCGTGCAAGCTGAAGTAGAAAAACGGCTTAAAACGCTAGATTTGCCAAAAGGGATAACCTATCATTCCGAAGGCCAGGCACAAGCAATGAATGAAGGATTCACTAATATGACGATTGCGATGGCGGTTGCGATTGTGCTTGTGTTTATCGTGATGTTAGTGGCGTTTGGAAATATGGTCATGCCTGTTGCGATTCTATCCTCTCTACCGTTCATGTTCTCTGGCGGATTGCTTGGACTGTATCTGACAGGGCAGGCTCTTGGGATGCCGGCGCTGGTTGGATTCTTGATGTTAATTGGAATCGTTGTGACAAATGCGATTGTGTTAATGGAACGAGTAAAGCAGAACGAGAAGAAGGGCATGGCAATCAATGCTGCATTGCTTGAGGCAGGGAAGACCCGTCTTCGCCCGATTTTGATGACGGCGCTTGCGACGATTGGTGCGCTGCTGCCTTTGGCTCTGTCCAGTGATGGTGGATTAATTTCGAGGTCTTTGGCGATTGTCGTGATCTCGGGGCTACTGACTTCGACTTTGTTAACCTTAGTGATTGTACCAACAACATATCATATTTTGAGATCAACTAAGGCGAGATTTAATAGGAAGAAGGAAACAGTCGAGTCTACCATAACAAGAGGTGTGTCGTAGAATTTTAATTGTGGAGTGAAATAGGAGGGAGAAGTGTTTGATTGCACTTCTCTTTTTTTGTTTTTCTTTATAGATTTTTTGTGAAACTAGAATTGGACTTTATAGTTTTATTTTTAAAAGATGAAAGAGTCTCCATACAGAAACCCATAGGAAGGTTCTTCTAGAGGCTTTTTAGCCAATGGAACATCTCCGTAGCGTCATTCAAGCATAAAAGTAAGACCTATAAAATCCGCATTTTAACTGATTCACTTGTCCATTCAAAAGTTTTTCGAATTAATATGATAAATTATCATCTCAATTTTAATAGATTTTCTAATATAAAAATATGTTTCAATCCATATCTAGCATCAAGCAAGAAAAGACTTATTGACATTAATAATGAATAATAAGAGTTACCATTTTTGTTATTTTCTAAAGATTAGTACGGATTAGTAAAAAATATTGCGAAGTAAAAGGAGGTTGACAATGTTAGAAAGTAAGAATTTGGATCGTCGAATTTGTGATATTGAATCGGAGTCCAAAAATACACAAACCTACCGAGAATTTATGAAACAAAGTGAAGATGAGTTTGGTTTAAGACCAAGAAATTTAGATAATATGAGTAATGAGCAATTGACTGAGTATTTAGATTTCCTGGATTTCTTGTGGGGAAAGTAATCCAAGTAATAATGTCAATAAAAGAGGGACCTTGTTCAACAAGAAATAGGTATTATTTCCAATTATATGCCTTGCTTACTAAGCAAGGCATTTGTCATTTTGTTTTATAAATCGAGTAATAGTATCTTGGAAATGAATGAATCACATTGTTTTAAGAGTAGAGATAAAGATACATATTAAACGATTATTTCGTTAATTGATTCCGATCCTCAATCTGTGGAGGTTCTTCCATCCAGCCATTTTTTATCATTAGTTTTCCTCCCTCTTGAGCAAAACTAAAAATATCTTTTGAAAGTAGAGACATTTTTGCAGGTAAGTCATTTCGTAAACTAAATGCCCCTCCTAATGCATTACTTCCTAACCCAAATGAAGTTAATAAACCGGTGTTATACATCATTATTTTATCGGAAAATGGTGAAATTTTTGACGTAGTTGCTTTACCAGCATGTGTCGCTGGTGGTTCAATAAAACTTTGGCGTAAAAAATCACCAAGCTCCATTTCAATTTTTTTGGACAATTTCATTCCCTTTACAAGGTAATCTTGAACTTCCTTATTCTCGGCAACTTGGGCAAATCCAATCATTAGTTGCATTCCTACAAGGTTTGTTTCAACGGCATGGTGGATCAGAGATACTTCAATCGTATTTAGTGACCTGGTTTCACGGAAGGGATTGAGGCCGCCCCTATACTTTTTATCCTCTACAAAATGCACTTCTTTAGGCATTGATACGAAAGGCGGACGCACCAAAACTCCTTTTTCTAAAAGGTGTTGAGCTGCTTTGTAGTTCATCGTTTGGGCTTCTGCTGCTATATTGATAAAAAACTCATTAATATCTTTCCGATAAGACATACCACAATACAGCGAAAAAAGACTCATTTCCATTTTCGTCATCATATTCAAATAAAAGATATCGTAGAGAAAATCAAATAATTTTGGGGCCCCTTTATTTACATCACTTTCAGTAAAACCAATAGGAATCACTGCACCCTCGTTTTCGAATATCCCTGTAATATATTCGATGGCTTTAGCGGCAGCATCATAATGAGCTTGTAACAGTTGTTTTTCTTCATGATCAGCATGTTCTATAAAATGCTCCATGATTCTCATGATCATGGTTTTTTCTTGATAGGTCATCCATAAATTTGCTAATTCTGATGAAGTAATGGGAACTCCGCTCATTTTCTAACCCCTCTATGTTTTTTATGTAAATTTTTTTTACTTATCCTTATTATGTCCAATCAAAACTTTAAAATCCTTAAGCCTAGTTATTGAGAGTGAGTGGAAGTTGAACTTAAATTACGGGTTAAGAGTAAAAGAGGGGGATTGAAATCGTAAATTGGAATTTTCAATCAATCATTTTAAGACGACTCAAAAAGGTGATTTATTTTTAAAACATTTTTAATCTAAGTGCATAACTTTTTACTTTTAAATGATAATTAATTAAAATAGTTAGCATACTTATATTTAGTAAATCGAAATAAAATGGAGGCGAAAGTAAATGTGGATTCGGCTCATTCCCGTTGTTTTTTTTAGTATATCAGCCTTATCATTATTAACATTTCAATCAATTGAAATTATACATGCATTTTTTGATTTCATTTCTAATAACCCAAATAAAATTAGTAAATATTAAATGTATTTAAGGAACAACCCCTTCTCAGTGAGAAGGGGTTTTTTCAACACAATAAATTTTGGAATATTAAACGATCGGCACCGTTAGCTTAATAATGTTGAATACTTTTGTTTAGAGAAAAATGATAGACGAGGTGATAATATGAAGATACTCCTAATTTTAGGTAGTATTGTTATCCCCATTTTTATGATCATACTTCAAAGAAAATGGGTCAAGATCCAGAATCTTTATAATTTAGTTGCAATCATTTCAGCACTTATCTTTGGTAATATTGCTTCTATCGGAATAATTAATATAATCAATGATGGTACAGTATTTATGACCAATATTCATGCCCTTTTTTTAAATCCTTTTTTCTTAATGACAGGGGGGTACTTAGGAGTCTATTTGCTTTATTTAATTGTATTACGAGCATTGAATGATTATAAATAAGCAAGGACTGGGGAAATTAAGATGAATACCTGAAAAGTGAAATTTCTTTAGTGAAAGGATGGACTAAATTAATTGGAACAAAATTATAATCCTGGACAAATCGTCTATGTAATCATTCGTAACCCACATGCACAGGATGTAGCTAATGTTCAAGAAGCTGCTGTTGTTCAGCATCCTGAATCACCAGGTCAATTAGCTCTGTTCCTTTATGAAACCTACTATCCATTAAATGATGCGGTTGCTGTTTATACAAGTGCAAATGAGGCCGAAATGGCTTATCAAGAAGCATTTGGCTTAACAGAGATAGAGGATTATTATGGTTAAGCCATTTATCCCTCAACTCGTCTATGTTGAACCCGGTGCATTGGACTATCCACTTGGAAAAGAGTTGGTTACCAAATTTGAGGATATGGGGGTCGAAGTGAGAGAAACGACTTCACATAATCAGATTCGTAACTTACCAGGGGATACTGATTTTCAAAGATATCGGATTGCGAAATCTACACTGGTTATAGGGGTTAGGAAAACCTTGAAGTTCGATACCTCGAAGCCTTCTGCGGAATATGCCATTCCCTTTGTAACAGGATGTATGGGGCATTGTCATTACTGCTATCTGCAAACAACGATGGGGTCCAAACCTTATATCCGTACATATGTAAATCTCGATGATATTTTTGAAGCAGCAGAAAACTATATGAAAGAACGTGCCCCAGATCCAACCAGATTTGAAGCTTCTTGTACATCAGATGTCGTGGGTGTTGATCATTTAACCCATACATTAAAAAAAGCAATTGAATTTTTTGGTCAAACAGAATATGGAAAATTACGTTTTGTAACAAAATTTGCTCATGTAGATCATTTACTTGATGCCAAGCATAATGGCCGGACCCGCTTTCGATTTAGTATGAATGACGATTATATTATCAAAACCTTTGAACCTGGCACATCAAGACAGAACGAAAGAATTGAAGCTGCAGGAAAGGTGGCAGAAGCAGGCTACCCCTTGGGTTTCATAATTGCTCCTATTTATCTGCATGATGGCTGGAAACAGGGGTATAAAGAGATGTTTGAAAAGTTAGAATCTGAGCTTTCTAATACAGCGAAAAAAGATTTAACCTTTGAAATGATCCAACATCGCTTTACAAAGCCAGCTAAACGCGTTATCGAAAAGAATTATCCCATGACAAAATTAGAACTCGATGAATCAAAGAGGAAATGGAAATGGGGGCGATATGGAATTGGTAAGTATGTCTATACTGATGAGGAGCAAGAAGATATAAAAGATACTCTTGGAAGCTATATTAGTACATTTTTTCCACAAGCTAAGATTGAGTACTTCACCTAAAATAAAAAATTCAGTTGATTAAGCCCTTCGAATAGAAGGGCTATTTATATTTATGCTTTGTCTCTGAGAAAAGAATTTTTGATGTAAGGGTAATTGAATTTAAATACTGATTCTGAGTCCCATAATCGTTTATTTGATTCATTTCTGCGTTATTAATAGGAAATGTATAAAGATTGGGGAATTGAATGACATTCTATCCCCCTTGTACGACTGCTTTTAGAATATGGAAATAAAAAACAGAAGGTACGGGACTTAATCCAATGTTAAAAGTAAATTTGTCCATTTCATCTATTTTTTACATACAACTGGAAACAGGTGAAGAAATTAAAATTAATGAAAGCTCTAATGGGAGGGGAAAAACATGAGGGATGGGGTACAAGCAGGGCTAACCTCAGCGGAGGCTACTACCCTATGGGGGGCATACATAAACGATAGTGCCATAAAGTATAAGTTTAAACATTTTTTATCGAAAATGGAAGATATTGAAATAAAGCCACTTATGCAGCACGCATTAGATATAGCTAATGGAAATCTTAAAACTCTAAGAGAAATCTTGAATAAAGAAAATTATCCTATCCCTTATGGATTTAACACAGATCATGATGTAGATATTTCAGCACCAAGATTATATTCAGATGTATACGTTTTGAATTACCTCCATAATGCCTCACAAATTGCTTTACAAGGGTATAGCATCAATTTATCATTCGCAGTTAGGGCTGATGTTTATAGTTATTTTAATGAATGTATTACCCAACTAACAAAGTTTTTAAGGGAAGTAAAAGAACTTCTGTTATTGAAAGGTCTTTATATAAGGTCTCCGTATTTACCTATTCCAAATAATATCGAATTTATAGACAATGAAAATTTCCTTACAGGCTTCTTTGGGAAGAAAAGGCCATTAGTTGGTCCTGAAATCACGAATCTTTTTGCTAATGATCAAAGAAATGCTTTTGGGGTATCGACTTTAATTGGATTTAGTCAAGTTGCCCAATCAGAAGAAGTAGTTAAATATCTATTTAGGGGTATAGGAATTGCTAAAAAGCATTGCGAAGTATTTGGGGATATATTAAAACAGGATGATCTTCCTGTTCCCACTAGCTGGGACTCTGAAGTAACAACCTCTACAACCTTTACCTTTTCTGACAAGTTAATGATGTTTTACACTACATCTTTAAATGCACTTAGTGTTGGATTTTATGGAATGAGCATGGCAACGAGTCCAAGAAGAGATATTGGCCTTCATTACATAAGATTATCTGCCGAAATTATGAGTTTCGCAGAGGATGGAGCAAAAATCATGATAAAAAATGGGTGGTTAGAAAAACCGCAAATGGCTCCTAATAGAAAAGAATTAGCTTTTAAAGATTTTGAATAAAAAATTAAATAATAACATGAAATTTTCCGTTTAGTGATTAATTGGTAGGCACCCCTCTTAAAATTGTAATCCTTTTTGAAAAGAATATTAAAGGTATCAAAAAAAGAAGAAACTAAAACAGCGGAGGTTAGAACAACAGACACGAATAAGTCAAATTCTCTTCCACTAATCCTGTCTGTTGTGGCTCTTATCCTTTCGTTAGTTGCTCTTGGACTTGGATTCCGTAATAAAAATACTAATCAATAGTTGACCTATTCATTTTTCGAATAGGTCATTTTTGGATTATAGGTGAAAGTTTAAAACCAAACGAGTTTATTTTACTTTTATAACAAACGGTACGGTCAAAATATGCCCATTGACGTTGAATTGACCCCACGCTTTGTAAACCCCACTCGTAGGAAAATAGGGGCATGAAGACCACATTAGGGCCTTTCCGAAATTTCTATGAAAACTGGTTAAAATTTTGTTATTTTTTGCATTTGAAAAGTCGGGAATGGCTTTATTCAACTAAAAAAAAAAGATTGTGAAAAAATGTACTGTGCGAAACGTTTCCTTATATGTGCCAAAGCACGAAAATGGAATTTTTACATTTTTACTTGAATATATACTAGGAAAAACTATAGATGGAGGACTATTTATGGCATTCGTTTCAATCTATACTGTTGGCAGGCTAAATCACCCGCATAGCCACTCTGCCTCTCGTGAATTTTTTCAAGTGGGAAATGAAGTATATCGTCAAGCAACTAAATCAGGTCTTATAGAGGCGTTTTCACCTGAAGGAGTCTCTTTCCCTGAAGATACCGTAAAAGGAAAGGGTTCTCCTATTCTTACACTAACCGTATGGAGAAGCCTTCAATCTTTATATCGCTTTACTTATTCAGGAAAGCATATGCAAGCATTGCATGATAGAAGTAGATGGATAGAGTCTTATCCAGAGAAACATCCTTCTTATGTAGTTTGGTGGACAGAAATGGTGCGGGATGTTTCATGGGAGGAGGCATTCAGGAGATACAACCATTATATTCAGCATGGTTCCACTCCTTATGCATTTGATTTTAAGAATGCATTTGATGAAAAAGGGGAGACGTTATTGATTAAATAGCAGGACATTTTATTTCCAAATTATCGTTTAGAGTTCTCTTACCTTATAGGTTTATTTTTTATAACAACTATTTGGGTATTTAAAATAACGTACGGTAGCTTCCTAAAGTACTTAACATTAAATGCTGTACTAGATTATCTTCTCGCATTCCCTATCGCAAAACTTTTCGCTAAAGTTGGAGTATTCCAATTCAAGAAAATGCGACCAAAACATTTTTACATATTGTCAGTTGTAACAGCAATCGTTATTTATATATATATCTATTAATAGTGGAACGAACTATTGTAAAAGAGGTAAAGAAATATTAGAAGATGTAATGGTTTTTGTACCCCTTATAAAACATAAGGCATGATTTTAGGATACTATTCATTACTTAAATATCAGGCTGCCATTTTGGTGGCTTTTTTTATTGAACGATATAGCAGGTAAGTTGAAGAAAATGTGGTATTTTATAAATAATTGAAGAAAGGAGACAGATATGGAGGCTAAAGAGAAAATCTACTACGAACGAAGTACGGATGAACTAAGGTTGAAAAATATAATTGCCCATAAACTTGTTCAAGAGTTTAACAATTGTCCAATCGAAGATTCAGAAAGAAAAGAGGAAATTATTAGGGAATTATTCGGAGGTGTCGGTGGAAATCCGAGTATTGAGCATAATTTCCACTGTGACTTAGGATACAACATCCACATTGGAGACAACTTCTATGCTGGATATAACTGCACTATATTAGATATGGCAGAAGTAAGGATTGGTGACAACTGTATGATTGGTCCTAACGTTGGACTATATACGGCGGGTCATTCAATTGAACCTAAAGATAGAAACAAGAGTGGTTATGCGATTCCAATAACAATAGGCAATGATGTGTGGATTGGTGGCAGTTGTGTTATCTTACCTGGAATCACGATCGGTAATAATTCAATTATTGCTGCTGGTTCTGTTGTTACGAAGGATGTACCTACTAATTCAATAGTGGGGGGAAATCCAGCGAAAGTAATAAAAAGTATATAAATGTCTAAAGTACCAAGAAAGATTGTGAAACATTGGACTTAAAGGAACTGATGATTATGTTGAGCTACCGGGGAGTAAGAGCTCCTAACTTATAAACTAGACAGGCTTTAGCGAGAACTAAACGGCATATTATTTCAACAAGAAGAAGAGTGGCGACAAAGCCACTCTTTTTTTCTATAGTAAAATACTTATCGAATGTTTGTGGTAGTTGTAAAATACAATTCTCCCAGAATTTCATTCACTTGATAACTATTTGGTGATAGTTCCTTGTTAATAAAATTGTTAATATCCAATTTATCAACATCATACATCACTTCAATTTCTTTAGAAAACAGAAGCTTCTCGTTTTCAAGCAAGTTAGAAAGGGGTGGCTGTTGTTTTTGTTGTGGTTCTTCTGTATTTAGAACTTGCTTTAGCCCCGCAACATAGTTTTCTAAAGGGCGTGCACCAACAATTTTTACCCCTTTGTTTTCTGCATTTACGATGATAATGGTTGGGAATCCACGAACACCTAGGCTTGCAGCAATCTTGAAATCCTCATTTAATAATTGCTGACCCATTAGTTGTTCAGCTTCCTTTACAATTGCCTTTCCATCAAGTCCAAGATTATTTACAATATCGATCAAAACGGATCCTTCTGAAATATTTTGATTAAATGCAAAAAGAGCTTCCCTTGCACGACGTAAATATTCATTGGCTAATGCGTCATTATGATTTTTTTGAATCACTTTAAATACTCGAGAAGGAGGATAGGAAGATTGCACTGGATTATCAAACATAAGAGTCCCATCAATTGGCATGCGGGAATATTCTCCCACTTCTCTCCAATGCCCAGCGACGTCAGCAGGCTTATAGATACCATTTGCAGGATCAATTGGTCCATCATGCCATTTTTCCAGCAACCCACCCATAACCGTATGGAAGTTGAAATAGTGGCTAAACTGTTCTACAAAACGGCGAAGTACTGGTTCGAGTGCCCAGCAATGTGAGCAAATAGGGTCTGTCACATAATATAAATCGACGGTTTTCTTTGGCTGGTGGAAATCAATAATCTCCATCTCTTCCTCCCCGGCTACACCACATACACCTGTTTCTAAATCACAAATCATTTTATTGTTTTCATTCATATGAAAATACCACCTTTATGTTTGTTTAAATGAAAAGAAGGCACATAGAGTTGCCCATTTAGAATTGATTTCCTTTTTGTTGTACAATTGCATTGTAGTACATAACGAAACATACTAATACCGATAGATAATTGGATTTATCGTATATACAACACATTTCATAAATTGTCGTAAAAGTAGGAGTGACTTTGTAATGAATCAAGAAAAAACGGACCCTCGAATTCTTCGGACACGTAAATTAATCATGGATTCTTTTATTGAACTTTCAGGTAAAAAAGAATTCAAGGATATTACCATTAAAGATATTACAACAGAGGCTATGGTCAATCGTGCGACGTTTTATTATCATTTCGAGGATAAATATGACTTATTAGAAAAGGTATTATCAGAGGTCCTGTTGATTAATTTGAATTCTGATCAAGTTGAGCAAGATGAACTAAATGAAGAAGCAATTGTGAGGGTCTTTTTAGCCATTACGAATTTTCAAAATTCCTTATCCAATCGTTGCCATAGCGGGTACGAAGATACTATAGCTCGCATTATAAGAGAACAACTAGAAATTATTTTTTACAAAATGTTGTTAAAAAGACATTCAATTGACGAAAATCAAGCACGAAAGAGAACTGCTGTCATGTTAAGTTGGGGACTCTACGGAGCATCTGTAGAATGGAGAAGAGATACAGGAGTACCACCGGAAGAATTTATTAAATCACTAATCCCTTTTATTATGTATGGGATTGATTTTGAGCCTTTAAATCGATTATGATTACAAAAAAATTGAACAGGTTCCATTTATATTGAAGAGGAAAAGGGTGCTGATACAGCCTTTCCTTTTTAATGGTCGCTGCGGCGGTCTTTTTTCTTGTTGAGCTAAAGGGGCAGGGTAATGGAAAAGGCAACTATTTAGGCAAATTATGATAACTTAGGTCATTTTCAACAAGGTTGAGTATTTCTCACAAAGGAGATATATGCCAAATGGAAAAATCACTATCAGCGACTTTTTATGTGATTCGCCGCACATTTTTTTCATTTCCACCATTGCCACCATTTCTTTTGCTGGGCGGCTGCAATCTGTAATCTGACTTCTTCCTCCATCAGCTTACTTCGTTCTACCATCAGTTGCTCTGAACGATCTACAAACCTTGCAATTTGGTTTATCTTTTCTTCGAGATAAGCTTCCCGTACGGCTTTCTCTTTTAAAAGTTTAATTAAATCAAGGTTTATTCGCTCTAAATGTTCAATTCTTTCCAATAGCTCATAGTGGTTTCGAGCCAGCTCTATATCTCGCTCATCTGTTTTCTGAACCGATTCTGTTTGGCTTTCCGCTCTATTTTCTTCAGAAGATCTTGCTATCTCTTCTTCAGACATCACTAAAAGCTCGTTAGGATCTTCTAGATCATTCGTGATTTCTACTGGTCCTGATACTGTATCCGATTTTTTTTGTTCAGAAACAGACGCCATCGCTGCTTCAACAGAATGTTCCAAAGTCATATCTTCCTGCTTACTGAATTCAATTAATTGACGGAGTATGTTAACATCTTGATCAAAAAATCCCCTGTGACCTCTAGTATTACGATGAATATGATACCCATGCTTTTCCAAGATATTAGCGTACTTGCGTAAAGTACTGCTATTTATTTTAAGCATTTTTTGTGCATCTCTGGGCGAATACATTTCACTCATAACCTTACACCTCCGCAATAATAACCTTACACCTCCGCAATAGTTTAGCATCTTAATCCTATAACTTTTAGTAAGATAACACTCTATTATTTAAGTATATAAAGAAAACTATGATAAAATTGTCGAACCAACAGAGTGTAACCACAATGTAAATAGATTGTTAGATTAATGAAAGAAACAGTTAATTTATTTGATTTGAATGCTAGAAATATAGTCTTTTAAACTTGAAAGAAATTTGGAATAGAAAGTGTAACTTACTCGTAGATTTTAAAAGAACTTGTAGTTTACCTCTAATAAAAATTTTTCGTAAGGAGTATTACTATATGAATCGAGCGAATCTACGTATTATTGATTTAAGTGTCTCTCTAGATAATGCTGCAAAGGAACCATTTCCACCGGAAATTCACTATGGATCACATGAGGAAGGGGCACAACAAGCAGCACATGTTTTGGGGTTGAAACCTAGCGATTTTCCAGACAGTGCAGCATGGGCAGTAGAAACGGTTACCTTAACTACACACACAGGTACTCATGTTGACGCCCCTTGGCACTATGCTTCAACTACTGCGGGTGAGCCTTCTAGAACCATTGATGAACTGCCTCTTGAATGGTTCTACGGCCATGGAGTTCTGTTCGATTTTAGTGATAAACCACCAGGCTATGAGATTGGAATGGCAGATTTTGAAAAACAATTAGAAGCGATGAACTATCAATTGCAGCCATACGATATAATTCTTGTCCGAACGGATGCAGATAAAAAATATTATCAGGAAAATTATGCAGGTGTTCATGCAGGTGTTTCGGCTGAGGCAACTAGGTGGCTGATTCAAAAGGGGATTAAGGTGATGGGCACGGATGGATGGGGGTGGGATATTCCGCTTTACAAACAAGCTGAGGATTTTAAAAAGAACCCTCGCGAAGGTGTCCTTTGGGCCGCACATTATGTTGGAAAAGAAGCGGAGTATTGCCAAATTGAAAAACTGGCCAACTTAGATTTACTGCCAAAAAGAATTGGTTTTAAAGTGGCTGTTTTTCCTGTAAAGATCAAAGGAGCAAGTGCAGGATGGGCACGCCCTGTAGCTATTTTTGAGTAAAGAAATGTAATCAACAAGACTTTTGTACTACCAAAATTTACAGCTAGCTTCCAAATTGGTTAGATGTTATATTGTTAATAGTCCAACAAGGACACTAAGAACGGGTCAGGGCGGGAACGCAGCAGCCATAATTCGTGAAATTGTGTGGACTATTACATAATCAGAACACAAGAACCGATAAACCTCTAAAAGTAAACCCCCTTAAGATGGACTAATGAAATCCAGCTTAGGGGGTTTTTGTATAGTTAAGGTTTCTTTAAAAGGTTGATGAAGGCCAAATCCCTTTGAGAAAACAGGGAAAGTGGTCTTCATAAAGACGATGAGGGCCAAATCGCTTCGAAAAAACAAAGAAAGTGGTCTTCATAAAGTCTTCATAAAGGCGATGAAGGCCGAATCCCTTTGAAAAAACAGAAAAATGGTCTTCAGAAAACAGATGAAGACCAAATCCTTTTTAGTAAAACAAAGAAAGTGGTCTTCGTATCGTAAAAGAGTTTATGTAATCTCTTGCGGAACCAAGATAACAAGGACTATAAGTATGTTAACACAATGTGCTAGTCCAAACCGCAATTATTGTGCTCCTATAAATCGATAAAGTGCTCATGAAATGGCTATAAGCCAGGTTTTGTACTCCCATACTGCAAACGGCAGCAAGCCTCGTACAGGAAGTAGTAGTCATATAACTATCGATCTAAGACCGATTCATCCGTTAGGTTCATTTCCCGCAGGATGATGCCCCTACCTAAATTTGGGTTGCTCGCTCGTGGGGTTTACCCGTTCCACCTTTTCCGTTTCCAGAAAAGTCTCGTCACTGTGGCACTTTCAGGTTATTCTCAGCATATCCAGATGGACTTAGCATGATTTCACCGCCGTCAGTCGAACATGTGCGACTGCCCACTCTTGCGAATGGCACGAACACTACAGGCATCTCAGCACTGTGCGAGCCTGGACTTTCCTCAGCTCCTGTAAAAGGAACCGCGACTACTCACCATTTCATGTTTATCCATTTTTTCAAAAGCGACAATATCTACTATATCATTATAAATAGTAAAAATCGTTAGTAGGTTCTTTCCATTGTTTCCAACCATAGTTTATAACGAACTTAAAAACGTATTATATATAGAAGATACCCACAATATTTATCGAAATGCACAGGACTTTTGAACTACCAGAATTTACAGCTAGCTTCCAATTCAGATGGATGATATAGTTACTCTTGTAAGTTCTTAACGGAACTTATGCGAAAGGTTTTTTTACAGAGAAGTACTCAAGAGGCTGAAGAGGCGCCCCTGCTAAGGGTGTAGGTCGAGTAACCGGCGCGAGGGTTCAAATCCCTTCTTCTCTGCCATTCTATTATGGGAATGTCTTGGTATCGACAGGGATCGTTTGAGCTTATATGGCGAGTCGAGGGCATCGGCCTCGTAAAAACGATAAAGCCTAATAACTGGCAAACAAAATAATAACTTCGCTTTCGCTGCTTAATAACAGACGATAGCGGTTCCACCTTTCATCGTCCATGTGGCAGGGTAAGGGACTCATTCAAAGTGGACTACGCCGAATTCCACCGTCTGAGGATAAAGGAAGAGAATAACCAGACTAGCTGCTTCCATGCCTGTCAGTAGGCTAACGAAGTGAGCGATAACTAATTTTACTGACTACACTCGTAGATGTATAAGTGTCAAGATCTTTGCACACGGGTTCAACTCCCGTCATTTCCACTAAAATTTATTTGAAAAAGCAAATAACATAGCATTTTTCCGCAGTAGCTCAGTGGTAGAGCTATCGGCTGTTAACCGATCGGTCGTAGGTTCGAGTCCTACCTGCGGAGTTATAGTCCAACAAAGACACTAAGAACGGGTCAGGGCGGGAACGCAGCAGCCATAATTCGTGAAATTGTGTGGGCTATTACATAAACAGAACAAAATAACGCTAAACTCCCATATGGAGTTTAGCGTTTTTATTTGTCCTAAAAGTAGTTTTTTGATTGTTACAAGCGTAGTTTGTAAGTTAAGCTTTAAAACTATCTTGCCATTTCAGTAAACGATTTTCTAACAAGCGGACAACGGAATCCGATATTTTTCCTGCAAGGG
Organism: Bacillus salipaludis; assembly: GCF_030938565.1. GTDB lineage: Bacteria > Bacillota > Bacilli > Bacillales > Cytobacillaceae > Neobacillus > Neobacillus salipaludis_A. The sequence goes on from NZ_JAVGVR010000001.1 coordinate 3,655,009, forward strand.
CAAAAATAATGATTCCTACAAAAACCGTGTCAGTCTGCATAAAAGAACGTGCATCTTGAATCATGAAACCCACCCCTCGATCTGCACCTAACAATTCAGCGACCACCAAGCACATCCAAGCCGCACTTAAAGCTAAGCGTATCCCAAGTAAGATATTAGGCAAAGAGGCTGGAATCATCAGCTTTGTTATTTGCTGGGTTCGGCTGTATTCTAGGATTCGACCAACCTCGTAGAGTTTTTTATCGACATTGCGAATGCCTAAAAAGGTTTGTAAATAGAGAGGAAAAAAGGCACCTAAAGCAATGAGCAAGATTTTCGATAATTCACCAAAACCGAACCACATGATAAAAAGTGGAGTAATCACAAGCAATGGGACAGTCCGCAGCATTTGAAAACTCGGGTTTAAATATTCCTCCGATTTTTTGTTCATTCCCACGATGACACCCATCAATAGACCGAAAAATCCTCCTAAAACGAAGCCGAGAAGTGCTCGGGTTAAGCTGATTTGTAAATGCTTTGCCATCTCTCCTGATTGAACCAGTTCAATAAAGCGAGAAACAATTAAAAACGGTGACGAAAATAATTGTGCTGGCAAGATCCCGAATGTACTTAAAATCTGCCATAAAATCACTACTAATATAGGGAGAAATATTCCCCGCCAAACAGCAGTATTTTTTGATAATTTGGCTTTCTTTTTCTTCATCGAAATAGCTTTGTTCTGGGTAATCGTTTGTGTCGACATTTCCATCATCCTTTCTAAGTTTTGAGTTAAATGCTCCAATCTTCTAATTCATTGACATGGTGGTCAAGGGATTTCAATATTACGGTTCTATATTCTTGGAATGACTTATTGGTCCTTGTTCTTGGATAAGGCAGATCAATCGAAACGATTCCCTTTATCCTTCCAGGCTTAGCATCCATAACAACGACTTTAGACGATAAAAAAACCGCCTCATCAATATCATGGGTTACTAACACCATGGTGGTTTGATTTTCCTTCCATATTTCCAACAAGGCTTCTTGAAGATGGTTGCGGGTAAAAGCATCTAGTGCCCCAAAAGGTTCGTCTAACAATAAGACTTCAGGATTCCTCAGCAAAGCCCTGGCAATGGCCACACGCTGAGACATTCCTCCAGATAATTGGCGTGGATACGCTTTTTCAAATCCTTTCAGTTTAACAAGTGAGAGTAATTGGTCTACCTTTGAACGGATATTTGGATTTTTTAATGAAAGGTTTCCTGAGATATTCTGTTCTACATTTAACCAAGGAAATAATCGATGCTCTTGAAAAATAAAGCCGCGATCCTTAGAAGGACCATTCACGAATTTTTCACCTATCCTAATCTGACCTTCAAAATCCAAATCCAGCCCGGCAATTAATTTTAATAGGGTACTTTTACCGCAGCCGCTGGGACCAATAATGGTTAAAAACTCACCTTGTTTAATGGAGAGATCAAAATCCTCTAAAACATGAATCCTTTCCTGGTCATTCCTAAATGTTTTTCTTACGTGGTCAATCTTCACAGCTGACACCATTATCATCATCCATCCTTTCTGAAATAAAAAAGAGATTCAGCGAAAAGACATTTCTGTCCTTTTGCTGAATCTCTAGAAGACTAGTCGATTCATGCGAATGACTTAATTTACAAAATACCTTATCATGGAATTTATTTGAACGCAACACTTTAAAACCAACTAAATTTATAGGAATAATAAATTTTTAATTGACAGATTATTTTGTTTCCTGTTAAGATGCATTCATATACAAACGACTTACCAATTTAATCCATAGTGATAGGAATCCACTAGGCGACTAGAGATTCAACAAAGAGAAGTGTCAACACTCTCTTCGTTGGATCTCTTTTTTATTTATTATAAAGCCGACTATCCCACTAGGTTAAATTAGGTATGGAGTGATAGGAGGAGATGAAAGAAGGTAAAAACGTTTTTATGTTGCTTGGACCGAATAGCAAAGTACTTATTTGAAAAAAAATCTAACAAAATATTGATTTGGAGGAAAAGATAATGACAAATCTTCAAGCAAAACAAATAAAAGTAGTACCGGTAGCAGGGAGAATTGGTGCAGAAATTCAGGGTGTACAACTAAGCGGGGATTTGGAACCAGGTATTTTAAACGAAATCAAACAAGCGCTAAATGAATACAAGGTCGTATTTTTCAAAGGTCAAAATCATTTAACTGATGGAAATCAGGAAGCATTTGCGAAGTTATTAGGAGAGCCATATGTTCATCCCACAGTTCCCGTGAAAAATAATACCAACTATATCTTTGAATTAGACTCTCAAGTAGGGGCAAAAGCGAACCATTGGCATACGGATGTCACGTTTGTCCCAGAAGTTCCTAAATACTCCATCTTAAGAGGGGTGACGATCCCAGAAGTTGGTGGAGATACGGTGTGGGCCAATACCAATACAGCGTATGAAGATCTTCCAGAAGGATTGAGAAAATTAGCAGATACGTTGTGGGGAATCCATTCAAATGAATATGATTATGCCCAATTCAAACGGAGTGATAGTGAGGTTAATGAGGTTACAAGGAAATATCGTGCTGTTTTTGAATCAACGGTTTTTAAAACAAGACATCCAGTTGTTCATGTTCACGCGGAAACAGGGAAAAAGCATTTGTTACTAGGCGGATTTGCCGGAAAATTAGAAGGCTATTCAACAAGTGAATCTGAAAGACTATTAAGTATCTTTGATTCTTATGTGAGTCGCTTGGAAAATACTGTCCGCTGGAAATGGGCGGAGGGCGATGTGGTTATTTGGGATAACTTGGCCACCCAACACTATGCGGTTGCAGACTATGGAGATTCCCATCGAGTGGTACGGCGCGTAACCGTTGGAAAAAATGTTCCAGTTAATCAAGAAAATGAAATAAGCAGATTAATTATTAAGAAATAATACTCTACTGTTTTTGAAAAAAGAATCACGGGAGGTTCTAGTAAGGGCTCCACACCTTACTGAATCTCTTTTTTATCATCGTTTGCTACATACGAGGAGGAATTGAGATGGAAAAATATCGTAATCATGTATTTGGATTTGTATTGACTATTCTTATCATTTTCTTATTAGCAGGATGCAGTTCATCCATAGGAAAAACAAACGCCCAAAACAAAAATGAACCAGTAGAGGTGAATATTGCGTTAAATGGGAAAATGGGACCATTGGCGATTGCCCGCGAAAAAGGGTGGTTTGAAGAAGAGTTCAAGGCCTTAAATGCGAAAGTGAAATGGAGTGAATTCACAAGCGGGCCGCCGCTATTAGAATCGCTTGCATCGAATCGTGTTGATTTATCGTTTTTAGGAGATGGCGCGTTAATCGCGGGTATTGATAAAAATCTGCCATTCGAGGTGATTGGGCAAACCGGTACGGGAGAATCGAACGTACGAATTTTAGTTCAAAAGAATGGGGACATCAAGAACGTCAATGATTTAAAGGGGAAAACGGTTGGTGTTCCACTTGGTACAACTGCCCAAGTGTATTTAATTAAGGCTTTAAAAGCAAATGGTTTAACGATTAATGATGTAAAACTGATTAATCTTCAACCGGATGATGCCCAAGCAGCCTTTCAATCAAAAAAATTAGATGCTTGGGCCGCCTGGAATCCCTACTATTTAAATAATGTGGAAAATGGTAATGCGGTCGCTCTTGATGTGAACAAAAAAATATTTGCCCCGGGTGCCATCATTGCCCGCAATGATTTTGCGAAAGAACATCCTGATCTTGTTCAAGCATATTTACGAGTTTACAAAAAAGCTGCTGATTGGCAAATTGCTAACCCGAATGAAGCATCTAAGATTTATTCTGCTCAAACAAAACTTCCAGCGGATCTTATTTATAAGATCATCACAGCAGAAAAACCATCGATATTTTTTACAGAAGAGTCTATCAACGCACAACAAGAATCCATTAATACCTTGGCTGCTGCCGGTTACATCAAAAAATCATTTAAATATAAAGATCAAATCCACAATGAATTTATTGATAAAGCATTTAAAAAATAACACCAATAAAAGATGAACAAAAAATGCTAAACTCTAACTTATTTGAGTTTAGCGTTTTTCGATTTTCGTTCAAAATGTATTCCATAGGGTACAATCGATCTAAAGGAGATGTTCCGACATGACCGATAGAGAACTTTGGATTAGATCAAGGGTTGCAAGAGGTAAGAGGGGATATTATTGGATTAGACCAAGGATTAAAAGAAGTCAAAAGGGATATTGTTAGTCTAGACAAAAGGTTAGAGGTCCAAAATGAAATACTTAGGACATTTAAATATGATATTGATTTTATTAATGAAAAATAAGCAAAACAGGATTTAAAAATAAATCGAATTAGTAAACAACTCGAAGTCAGAAAATAGAGACCTCGAGTTGCTGTGTGTATCAATTATAAATAATAAAAAAATCGTTTAAAAATCATGAAAGAACTTCTGCTGCTATTAGTTTATAGGACTCGATCCGGTCCCGCGGAGAGTCTGTAATTGTCACAATCATAATTTCATCCACTTTATATTTAGCTTGTAACTCAATCAGTTTGTTTTTACACTCCTTTGGATTGCCTATAATCATATTTTGTTTCATTTTGGCCAATTTTTCAATTTCTTTCCCATCTAGTTCATATTCCTTGGCTTCTTGAATGGAAGGGATATATTGTCCTTCACCTTTTTCTTTTTGTAAGGCCCAAATCAGATTACTCAAGGCAATCTCTTCCGCTTCTTCTGAAGTTTCCGCACAAATCACAGTTACAGTTAGCAATACTTCCGGAACCTCACCTTGTTTCCTAGGTTGAAAGGCATTCAGATATTGTTCAATAATCGCTGCTCCATCATTTTCACTCATGAATTGACCAAATGCATAGGACAAGCCATTTTCTGCGGCAAGTAATGCACTTTTTTTACTTGTGCCAAGAATCCATGGCATTGGGGTTGTATCTGGTATTGGCGCGGCAGCAACAGTTGCGTACTTATGGTCTTTAGGAAAATCATGATCGAAAAAATGAATTAATTCTTCTACTAAGTTTGGCATTTTATATACCTGTTGTAAGAAGTTATCAGATAAAGCATTTGTGACCTCAGCTGAACCGCCTGGTGCACGGCCAATGCCAATATCGATGCGATTTGGAAACAACGTAGCCAGCATATTGTATACTTCTGCTACTTTATAAGGTTTATAATGCGGCAATAATACTGCCCCTGAGCCGATTCTAATCTTTTTCGTATGTGCTCCAATATAACTTAGCATCACTTCAGGTGCCGAACAGGCAAGGCCTGGTAAATCATGATGTTCGGCAATCCAATACCGAGTATACCCAAGCGATTCCCCAGCTTGCGCAAGCTTCATCGATTCAATTAACGCATCTTGCGCGGTTTGGTTGGAGGAAATCGGTGATTGATCTAATATGCTTAATTTCACCACATCATGCCACCTTTCCTAATTCTTCACTTCAAGTAAAGATAATTGAAACTCTCCAACTTGTCCTTTTTCATAAAGGTTTGTAATAGAAGTAGAATATTGCTGAATCTTTCCTTTAAACGATAAGTCCTTTTCAGGAACTTTCACATCAAAGATTCCATTGTATAATAGAGTTGTAATGTCATGATATTCCTCACTATTCACTTTAAAATCAATGAAAATTTTATGTGAACCGTGCTCTGTCTCTTCTTTATATTTTCAACATGGATCACTGTATCATATAAGATTATTTCTTTAATCAAAAACTCATCCCCCTGAATAAGATGTATGAAAAATAAATTCCAAAACCATAAAATAACAGTTGACGAAATGAACTGTAACAATTAAATTTACAGTATAGATCTTTTGCAAATGAGTTGCTTGAGAGGAAATTATATAATCTTTGTTGTTAAACTGTAAAGTTTTTTATTACATTTTATAGTCCTGTAGCGTGAAAAAAAATAAATTAATGGAGCGTGAAAAATGATGGTGACTTTGTATACAACAACGAGCTGTGCTTCTTGCCGAAAAGCAAAAGCTTGGCTTGAGGAACATCATATTGATTTTGAAGAAAGAAACTTATTATCTAAGCCACTTACAGTTGATGAAATTAAATCGATTCTTCGTCTGACAGAAGAGGGTACGAGCGAAATTGTTTCAACAAATTCAAAAACCTTCCAGGAATTGAATATAAATATTGAAACTCTCCCGCTTAATGAATTTTATCAATTAATCATTGAGAACCCTAAAATGTTACGCCGGCCTATTATCATGGACGAAAAAAGATTACAGGTTGGATATAATGACGAAGAAATTCGAAGTTTTCTGCCTCGTAAACTTCGCACATTTTTGAACAACGAAATGCAAAAAATGGCTAATTGATTTAAAACATTAAGTAAAAATTAAATATTTGACAATTCAATCTGTAACGATTAGTATTACAGTACGAAAATGAATGAAAAATAGTTGTGATTGTTTCTTAGGAGGCAGACCATGAACAGTGATTTTACACTCGCCATCCATAGTTTAACTTTTCTTGCGCTGCAGCCGGATCGGATGTCAACCAGTGATGCTATTTCTGAAAGTGCCGGAGTTCACCCGGTACGAATCCGTAAAGTGCTAAGTTTATTAAAAAAACATGGATTTATAAAATCGAAAGAGGGAACGGGCGGCGGCTTTCTTTTTGCTCTCGATTTAAGTGATATTAATCTTTGGGATATATATAAGATTACATCTGAAGGCGCCCTGCAGCCTAAATGTCCTGAATCAAATGCAAAATGTATTGTTGGCGCCAATATGCAAAATGTCCTATGTAGTATTTTTTGGGGAGCAGAAGTACATCTGGGTGAATATCTTAAGGACTACACCATTAAAGAAATAGTAGATCTTATTAATAAAGAAAAATAAGTGGCATCCTTGCAGACTTATTTTTCATTTAAATGTAATAAAAAATATTACAGTTTGTCAAAATAATTGAAGAAGGTGAGATAGATGTTATCCAATAATAAGGCAATTTTAAAAACAGGTGATTGGATTAAAGGAAAAGCTCGGGATGGGGAATTATTCATTGGTTATATTGAATCACTGTCGCTAGAAATTATGGAAGAAGTAGTTAAGGTAACAGTAGTCACAAGTGATAACAATGAAATGATTGGAAAAACTATTCCTATTTTAAGGAAGCGGGTTAATAAACTGCCGATTTCTAAAGCGATTAACAAGGAACAAATCCGATTTCTTATTGACCTTGCTTTATCTACAGGGGATGAGGAATGGTTTTTGGAGCTTTCTTCTAAATTAACCTCAATAAAGCAGCTAGTAAATGAAGTATATTAAAATCGGTATATTTGATTCATTAAACCAAACGGAATAGTTCTAATAATTCATTGTAAAATAGCATTTTCCATCGGGGAAAATGCTATTCATATTTAACCTCTATTATGGTCTAGCAAAACGTTTACCGTATACCTTTATCACAGTTATCATAAAATAATGACAAAATAAAGGATCAAATAAAACATAACCATATTGGAGGTATTTCTTTTGAGGATTTTTGGTAAGGAAAAAGAAACACCTTAACCTCTGCAGAAGTTTCCGCTCTTTGGCTTCAATATATGGGTGATAGCATGGCTATATGTGTATATAAATATTTTCTTAAAATCGTTGAAGACCGTGAGATCAAACGCATTATAGAATACTCATTACAGTTATCTGAGAGCCATATCACAAAAATTAGCGAATTCCTGAAGAGTGCAAATTTCCAAGTCCCTATCGGTTTTACAGAGAATGATGTGAATCTGGATGCTCCGCGTTTGTTTACTGACTCATTTTTACTTTTTTACTCCAAAATTATGACCATTCATGGGTTAAACGCATATAGCTTGGCGTTTACAAACTCAGAGCGAAACGATATTCAAAATTATTTTTTGAATGTCAAGTGACATCCAAAGAATTGTTTCAAAAATTTTAGTGATTTGCCTGCGATTTTTATTGAGATTTTAAGTTTTGCACCTCAACAGTAAACCCGTTACTTTTCTATTGGTACGTTATTTTTAAATTATTTTAGCTTATTGTTAGGAGCTTAAATTAGTCGCCAGACAAACAGATAATAAAGACCAAATACAAGAAAAACAAGGATTAAAGAAAAGGATAGGTAAATAACCATTAATTTTGAAAATCTAAATGTTTGATTATTAATTTCCTTTCCTTTTTTAAAATAAGAAATGGTTGTAATGATTAATGCAATGATTCCAACGACAATAGAAGCTAAACCAATCACTCTAGCTAAGGTATCTGCCATATTTATTTTGATCGTAAGCGTTGAAAAATGCAGATTAGTGATTAAGAAACCTACTCCCATGATGGTAATACTTGTTCTAATCCATGCAAGATAGGTTCTTTCATTTGCCAAATGCTGCTGAATATATTTTGAATCAATAGATTGCTTTTCTATATTTTCTGAATTGATCGAACTTTTACGTGCTTCATTCATATTTATACCTCAGTATTTAGATATCGATCTTTTGAAAATCCTTTCATTCTGCGAACAGTCATTAATAATACAATGGAAATCACCTGTGAAAGTCTTAAATGACTTGTTAACATTAAGCTGTAAGTTCTCATTCCCTCGATAAAGAACATGCCAATTGAATACCAGATAGGATAAAGTAAAGAACATCTCGCACGGCGAAAATTAACCTTTCTTAATGAAATTAAGAGAATGTACGCTTATTGGTCTTAAATGAAAAGCAATGAGATTTAAGGGATAAATTTAGTTTGCACAATAAAAAAATCCTCCTTAAATTTTTTAAAACTTCCAGTCAAAATTTATTATAACATCCATAAAGAGCTTTAACAGAATATGAAGAAAAGTTAATACTTGACAAAAAAGTGGTAGAAGGTATTTGGAATGGATTAATGAGATAGAAAAGATACTAATTTTGAATGAAGGGGGATTAAAATTTACATAAAATAAAAATCAGGAAGGAAAATGTTGATGTTTGATTATACAGTTGCTACAGATAAAAATGTGGAAGAAGCAATTCAAAGCCTGGAGGAAAACCTAAAGCAAGAGAACTTTGGTGTTTTATGGAAGCTTGATATTAAAGAAAAGCTTCAGGATAAGGGTTTAGACTTTGATAAAGAGTTTAAAGTGTTGGAAGTATGTAACCCACAAGAAGCTCAAAGAGTATTAAATGAAAACGAAATGGCGGGATACTTCCTGCCTTGTAAAATAGTTGTTTTTGAAGATCATGGAAAAACGAAAATGGGGATGCCAAAACCAACAGCACTTATTAGTCTTCTGAATGATGAAAAGATGAAGCAATTAGCACAGGACATTGAAGATCGGCTAATTAGTTGTATAAATAGCAGTATTTAATTAAAGCATGCAAAGAAATGAGCATACAACCAATATGCTCATTTTTATCTATTTTAATAAACGGAAAGAAAACGTAAAAATACAGTTGACAATATACCCTTATGGGTATAATATATAACTTGTCAATGCTGTTCCTTTCACTGTTAAAGGAGGCTTTAGGTGACATTTCTAGTTGGATGTACAATTGTTATACTATATTTTTCATTTAAAAGATATTTTCCCGTGTTTGGTGTTCATAATATTCATTTTAAGGATCTTGAATTGGATAAAATAAGATTATAGATGTAAGAGATTACAACGAATCTTTTACGGAACCAATCGAAGGTGTAATAAATTTACCGATTGCCTATCTGAAAAGAAATCACATTGAAATTCCAGATAGTGATTTACATTTAGTTGTATCAAGTTTACTTGAAAAAAATATTGGAATACGTTTTTTAAGGAAAAAGGGATTTAAAGTACTTGGATATTCGATTATTAAGCCAAACACACTATTGCTGAAGGAAAATAAATTAAAAATAGAAATTAATAGTTGAAGGAGGTAAAAAACATGGATTACAATGAACAAGTCAAAAATAGAGTGAAACGTATTGAAGGGCAGCTAAGAGGAATTCTAAGGATGATGGAAGAAAATAAGGATTGCAAAGAAGTCATCACCCAGTTATCTGCTGCAAGAACGGCTATTGATCGCACTATTGGTGTGGTAGTAAGTTCTAACTTAGTGGAGTGTGTTCAAAAAGCTAATGATACTGGAGAAAAAAGTATGGAAGAATTAGTAAAAGAAGCTGTTAATTTGCTTGTAAAAAGTCGATAAAAAAGGGTTGACACCCTCTTTTATTTTTAATAATATTATACCCGTAGGGGTAATGGTAATAAAAAGGAGGATACAAACAATGAATATTGTGAAAGTATTAGATGCAAAAGGTTTAGCATGTCCAATGCCAATTGTAAAAACAAAAAAGGCAATAAATGAAATTGGATCTGGTGAAGTTTTAGAAATTCATACAACAGATAAAGGAGCAAAAAATGATTTGTCTGCCTGGGCAAAATCAGGAGGTCATGAGTTATTAAAATTTGAAGAAGAAAATGGAATTTTAAAGTTTTGGATTAAAAAAGGATAATTTTTTTTTACAAGCATAATACCCTAATAGGTATAAAACATCAGGAGGTTACTACATGACAGAAAATAAGAAAACAACGATTGTTTTATTTAGCGGAGATTACGATAAGGCTATGGCAGCCTATATTATTGCGAATGGTGCAGCTGCTTATGACCATGAAGTAACCATTTTTCATACATTTTGGGGATTAAATGCCCTTCGTAAAAATGAATATGTTCCCGTGAAAAAAGGATTTATGGAGAAAATGTTTGGAAAAATGATGCCAAGAGGCGCGGATAAAATGGGTCTTTCAAAAATGAACTTTGCCGGATTCGGTCCTAAAATGATTAAGGATGTTATGAAAAAACATAACGCATTGTCACTGCCACAATTAATCGAAATGGCGCAGGAACAGGATGTAAAATTAGTAGCATGTACCATGACAATGGATTTGTTAGGTCTTAAACAGGAAGAGTTATTAGAATCAATCGAATATGCAGGTGTTGCTGCGTATTTAGCAGATGCAGAGGAAGGTAATGTAAATCTGTTTATATAAAACTAATTGATAGGGGGATTTCCCCTACATACAAGGAGGATCGAAAATGGAATATGTAAATTATCTTGTTATTGCGGCAATTCTATTCTTTATGATTAAACGCTTTTTGCCAACTAAAGGTGTTAACAACATTTCGACAATAGAATTGAAGGCAGAATTGAAAGAAAAGAATAAACAATTTGTTGATGTCCGCACACCCGGAGAGTTTAAAGGAAACCATATTAGAGGTTTTAAAAATATCCCTCTTAACCTACTTGCAGGGAAAGCAGAAAAAGAACTTTCAAAGAATCAGGAAGTTATTGTTATTTGTCAAAGTGGTATGAGAAGTGGGCAGGCTAGTAAAATTCTTAAAAAATTAGGATTCTCAAAAGTAACAAATGTCAAGGGCGGCATGAGCACGTGGTCTTAAACAAGACAGAAGGAGGACTTTAAAATGAAACAAATGACAGCAAGTGAAGTTGAAACATTATTAAGCGGTGGAAAGAAATTAAATATCATCGATGTACGTGAAGTGGACGAAGTTGCAGCTGGCAAAATCCCAGGTGCTGTAAACATTCCATTAGGATTAGTTGAGTTTCGCATGCATGAATTAGATAAATCAGAAGAGTATATCATGGTATGCCGTTCAGGAGGCAGAAGTGGTCGTGCCACACAATTTCTTGAAAGTTATGGATTTAATGTGATTAACATGGCTGGTGGAATGCTTGCTTGGGAAGGTAAAATTGAATAAATTTTTTTAAGAAAAATAATACCCTTATAGGTATTGAGGAGGATATTCAAATGGAAAACTTGAAATCAAACGTAATTTTAGATGCCAAAGGATTAGCATGTCCGATGCCTATTGTTAGAACAAAAAAAGCAATGAATAACCTGGGGGCTGGACAAGTGTTAGAAGTTCTAGCAACAGATAAAGGATCCAAAGCGGACATGAAAGCGTGGGCTGAAAGTACAGGTCATCAATATTTGGGAACGATTGAAGAAGGCGAAGTATTGAAACATTATCTTCGCAAATCTTCTAACGACGAAGTTAATGAAAAGAAGCACCCGAATGTGATCAATAATGAAGAACTTGAGAAAAAACTTGTAGCAAATGAAAACATCGTCATGATCGATGTTAGAGAAGCTGCAGAATATGCCTTTAGCCATATTCCAAGTGCGATCTCTATTCCACTAGCTGAATTGGAAGAAAGAATAAATGAATTAAATAAACACGAAGAAATTTTTGTAGTTTGTCGCACAGGAAACCGCAGCGATCTAGCTGCACAAAAATTATCGGATATTGGTTTTACTAACGTAATTAATGTTGTACCAGGAATGAGCGGGTGGACTGGTACAACAACAGGTATCAATAAATAAGAATGTTTGTCACTATAAAATTAGGAGGAATAAATAATGACTAAAAAAGTAGCAATTATTGCAAGTAATGGTGGACTATTCGATGCTTATAAAGTATTTAATATCGCAACTGCTGCAGCAGCAACTGATCAAGAGGTAGCTATATTCTTCACATTTGAAGGATTAAATTTAATTCATAAAGAAGCTCAGCAACAACTTCCAATGCCAGAAGGGAAGGAGCATTTTGCGGATGGTTTTGCAAAAGCAAATGTGCCTTCCATTCCGGAATTAGCTGAAATGGCGAAAGAAATGGGAGTTAAATTTATCGGATGTCAAATGACAATGGATGTAATGGGATTAGAAAAAGAAGACTTTGTTGATGGAATTGAAGTAGGCGGCGCTGTAACCTTTTTAGAGTTCGCCAAAGATGCGGATGTTACATTAACTTTTTAATTAGCATATTTTTTAAACTTTATAAATACCATAGGGGGTAACTATAGGATGGCTGTTAACGTAATGACTTCAAAAGAAGTAACGAAAAAAGTATTTAATAAAGAAGAGTTATTTATTCTAGATGTTCGAAATGAAAGTGATTTTAACGATTGGAAAATCGAAGGAGAAAACTTTGAGTATTTAAATGTTCCCTATTTTGAATTGCTTGATGGTGTAGAAGAAATCATTGAAAAAATCCCTACTGATAAACAGGTTCTTGTGGTTTGTGCAAAAGAAGGTTCTTCCGTTATGGTAGCTGAAATGCTTTCTGAAGCAGGTTTAACCGTCTCTTACCTTAAAGATGGAATGAAAGCGTGGAGTGAGCATTTAGAACCGGTTAAAGTGGGAGACCTAAATGATGGCGGTGAAATTTATCAATTTGTTCGAATCGGTAAAGGATGCTTATCTTACATGGTGGTTTCAAATGGTGAGGCAGCGCTGATTGATGCGACACGTATGACCGAAATCTATCTGGATTTTGCCGCAAGCATTGGTGCAAAAATTACACACATTTTTGATACGCACCTTCATGCGGACCATATTTCAGGGGGACGTCTAATCGCTGAAAAAACGGGTGCCACTTATTGGCTGCCGCCTAAAGATGCAACAGAAGTAACCTTTGAATACCAACCATTAGAAGACGGAAATGACGTAAAAATCGGAAACACTCTTATTAATATTCACGCATTGTATTCTCCAGGTCACACGATTGGTTCCACTTCATTTGTAGTAGATGAAAAGTTCTTGCTATCAGGCGATATTTTATTCATTGATTCGATCGGAAGACCGGACCTTGCAGGTATGGCGGAAGACTGGGTTGGAGATTTAAGAGAAACTCTTTATAAACGTTACAGAGAATTGTCTGAAGAGCTTATCGTTCTTCCAGCACACTTTATGATTATTGATGAGTTAAATGATGATGGCAGTGTGGCAGAAAAACTAGGAACACTATTTGCGGAAAATCATGGTCTAAATATCGACGACGAAAATGCATTCAGAAAATTGGTAACAGAAAACTTACCACCACAGCCAAATGCGTATCAAGAAATTCGTCAAACGAATATGGGGAAAATCAATCCAGACATTGATCAACAACGAGAAATGGAAATTGGACCAAACCGCTGTGCAGTGCGATAAATTTTGGACTGAAAAAGTTATAAATTATAGGGAACCAGTAAAGGTTCCCTTTTTTAAAAAAGGAGGACACCATGGATATTAGCTTTATCATAACGATCTTCCTAATTGGATTTGTTGGATCATTTATTTCAGGAATGTTAGGTATTGGTGGTGCGATCATCAATTTTCCAATGTTATTGTACATTCCAGTTTTACTGGGGGTAGGTCATTTTACGGCTCATGAAGTTTCAGGGATTACTGCTATCCAAGTTTTCTTTGCGACAATGGGCGGTGTTATGGCCTACCGTAAAGGTGGGTTTTTAAATAAAACACTAATTGCTTACATGGGAATAAGTATTTTGATTGGCAGCTTTATAGGAGGATTCAGCTCTACACATATGCCGGAAAGCGGGATCAACATAGTATATGGAATTTTAGCATTGATTGCAGTTATCATGATGTTTGTTCCGAAAAGGGGTATTGATGATATTCCTTTAGATCAAGTTAAATTTAACAAATGGCTTGCTGCACTATTTGCTTTTATTGTTGGGATTGGAGCTGGTATCGTTGGTGCAGGAGGTGCATTCCTTTTGGTGCCCATTATGCTTACGGTGTTAAAGATACCGACAAGAATGACCATTGCTTCATCCTTAGCTATTACACTTATTTCATCAATTGGAGCGGTTACTGGAAAAATTTCAACCGGACAAGTGGCAATCCTTCCTTCGATTATTATGGTAGTGGCAAGTTTAATCGCTTCACCGATAGGAGCTAATGCTGGGAAAAAAGTAAATACGAAAGTTTTACAAATCATTATGGGGATTTTAATTTTTGCAACAGCAGTCAAATCATGGTTGGAAATACTATAAGCTCTATTTAGCTAACGATTTTTTGTTGTTTCGATTAACAACTATATAAATATAGGTTAGGAGCATAAAAATATGGAGAATAAGCGCTTAAAGAATGCAAGATGAACAGGATGGTCTCCAGTTTATGTTTATTTTTTAAATTTATATAGATAGGAATTCCAAGAAGCAATAAACAGCCTGACTGTTTTAGCCAGGCTGCTCTATCTCTAAAATGTATTGAAATCGGCCACCAGTACTTAAGCCTGCTGCTTCAATTTGATCCGATCGTTCGGTAAAAAAGCAGCAATAATAGAACCGGCGAGCGGAAGAAGGGAAAGAATGGTAAACACGGTCGCAACTCCAAAAATATCCGAGATCCCTCCCATGAAGACAGAGCCAATTCCTCCGGCACCAACACCGAAACCGATTGAAAGCCCTGAGGCCATCCCAATATTCTCAGGCAACATTTGCTGCATATAAACGACGCTGACAGAGAAGGAGGAAAGAACACTAAACCCAAAACAGAGCAGGTCGATCACCGCTAACACACCATGTACATAAGGAAAAATCAGGGCAAAAGGTGTCGCAATCAGCATCGATATAACAAGTAAACGTTTCATATCGATTTTATCTGCCCAAAGCCCGCCAAAGAAGGTTCCGAGTGCACCTGCACCGACAAAGACAAAGCTTAGAATTTCTGATTGTTGAACGGTCAGATTGTTCAAATAAAAAGGTAAAAAGACAACCACTCCTATTTGGCACCATGACCTTAGGATAATGACACAGGAGAGCAGACTTGCCCCAAGTATATTGTTCGTACCTTTCAATACCTTTTTTCGATTCAGTTTGGCAGACTCTAATTTTTGACCTAACCATGGCAAAATTTGTCCGGTCAGCAAAAGGGATAAAAATGCAACGGGAATCAACCATAGAAGTCCACGAATCCCTGAGTGTGTGATATAAAGTGAAACGAATAGTGGACCAAAAGCCTGCCCTGAATTTCCGCCTACTTGAAAAATGGCTTGGGCCAGTGCTTTTTTAGAACCTGAAGCAAGATGGGTACCTCTTGAGGCCTCTGGATGAAAGGCACCAGAACCTAATCCGGAAATGGAAATAAACAGGAGAAGCCATGGCAAGGATGGTGCAAGTCCTGTTAAAGCAAGACCTATGATGGAGCAAAACACTCCTGCTGGATAAAGCCAAATCCGAGGCTTGCGATCTGCAAACATTCCAAAAAGTGGCTGCGAAACAGAGGATGTTAAATAGGACATTAACACGACCAAAGTGGACTGGGTATAGTTAAGATGAAAAGCATGTTTGTATAATACAACTAAAGCCGGAACCATCCCTGTGGTTACCAGATCATTTAAAAAATGCGAACCGCTAAAAGTAAATACCGCCCGACGAAATAGCGGATCTTGAACTTTCGGCTTCGCTATTAATTGTGGGTTTGTTGCCAACGATGTCACCTTCTCTTTTACTAGATTAATTGTTTTTTGCATTATTAATAGTAGCGTAACTGAATTAAATTGTCATGTCCTAAATCTATTTTTAAGAAGGATTTTCTATTAAATGGGAACTGGTAAATTTTGAAGATAAGATATATTAACTAACTATTGTATCGCATTGGCAGGGTAGTGAGCGAAACAAAGCAAGAAAAATTTACTCGTATGAATGATCTCAGAAACAAAAAGCAGCAGAAAACAATTGAAAAAGCTTTAGCCGAACGTCTAGAATTAATTGACTTTGGGTGAAGCAATTATTACGCAAGTAACTTGGGAAGTAAACCAATGAACTTAAAAACATCCAAGAATTAATTTTAAGGAGATTCACGTCGCAAGTAGGGAGATTCTTGTCGCTGGACAAACGATTAGAGCAAGAAGGATGTTAATGTTTTGTCGTTCTTATTATTACGTAAAATATAAATTTGACGAACTAATTCATATAAGGTAAAATATAGAAGTGAGGTGTTTTTATGGTAAATCCGGCAAAACAACAAAATTTTCAAAAATTGCAAGCTTTATTGAATGAACTCCCTTGGTATGTTGATGAATATATCAATCATAAGCTTAGAAAATTATCGGCCGCATCCTTGTTTAATTACTGTCATGATTATAAGATTTTCTTTAATTGGATGATCAGTGAACAGCTTTGGACCGGCAGCATGAAAGATATCCCGTTAGAACGGCTTGAAAGATTGACGGTTTTGGAAGTTGAAGGATTTTTAAACTTCCTTCATTATCAATTAAATAACAAAGAATTAACGGTTAACCGTAAATTATCAGCTTTAAAATCGCTTTTCAATTATCTTCAAAATATTGCGGAAACACAGGATTTACAAGCCTATATCAACCGAAATGTAATGGCCAAAATTGAATTTAATGAGATTAAAGAAACAATGGAAACGCGGGCAAATAAAATGGAAGGTAAAATTTTGCTTGGTGATGAATATGAGCAGTTTCGGCTGTTTGTTGCTCAAGGTTTTGGCGAATTAAACAAAGATAATAAGAAAATCTACAACTTTTATAAAATGAATCAACAACGTGATACAGCGATTATTTCATTAATTCTAGGTTCCGGACTCCGTCTTTCTGAGCTGGTTGGATTGGACCTTGATGATATCGACTTTAGCAAGTATTGTGCCCGGGTGATTCGTAAAGGAAATAAGGAACAATTTGTTTTTTTTAGTCAGGTGGCGATGGCTGATTTGCAGGAGTATCTTACCATAAGGACTGAAAAGTATCAGGTGGATAAAACTAATAAGGCCTTGTTTGTTTCTGCTCCAATGGGTCCAAAAGGAAAATCAAGAAGACTTACCGCCAGGTCGGTTGAAAAACTGGTTGAAAAGTATGCTGCAGCATTCGGGAAACCATCATTATCTGTACATAAATTACGACATTCGTTTGCTACCAGATATCATTCAGAAATCAATGATGTGCCGAAATTACGCAGACAATTGGGTCATTCATCAATTCAAACCACCATGATTTATACCCATATTCGTAATGAGGATTTAAAAAGCGCTGTTGATAAAATGGATATGCCAAAAGATTAGGCTGTTACTAATTTGGTAACAGCCATTTTTTAGTTTTTATCAGTTTACATAATATAATTATAGTTAAATTTATATAAAAAATAAACTTTGTCTCAATACCTAAGTATACTTAAGAAAATGAGACAGAGAAGAAAAATTTCTTTTTTTTCGGTTCAAATTCTACTATGAACTATCCACGAAAAATTAACAAAAAAAGCGCCTAGATCAACTAAGCGCTCTGGATTTATTATCACCCTGCCATCGCATTTCCGCCAGCAAACTGACTATTATAAAGTTCTGCATAAAATCCGCCTTTTTCAAGTAGTTCAGTGTGATTTCCTTTTTCAATCACTGTACCATGATTCATAACCAAAATCAGATCAGCATCACGAATGGTTGAAAGTCGATGAGCAATAATGAAGCTGGTCCTCCCTTTCATCAATCGGTCCATTGCTTTTTGAATTTGTACCTCTGTTCTTGTATCCACAGAACTAGTAGCTTCGTCGAGAATGAGAATGGCCGGATCTGCCAATATCGCACGAGCAATTGTCAATAATTGCTTTTGTCCTTGTGAGATATTAGAGGCTTCTTCATTTAATATCGTATCATAGCCCTCTGGTAAAGTTCGGATAAAATGGTCGGCAAAAGCAGCTTCCGATGCCGCGATAATTTCATCCTCTCCTGCCCCCTCTTTTCCATAACCAATATTATCACGAATTGTACTATTAAATAGCCATGTATCCTGCAAAACCATGCCAAACATACTTCTTAAATGCTCCCGTTTTAAGTCGCGAATATCTACACTATCGATTAAAATCCGACCGTTTTGAATCTCGTAGAATCGCATCAATAGATTAATTAACGTCGTCTTACCCGCACCAGTTGGTCCGACAATCGCAACTCTTTGACCTGGTTTTACCTCAATATTCATATCCTCAATTAACGGTTCATTTTCGTTATATCCGAAGGAAACATGATCAAAGATTACTTCCCCTTTTGGTGATAAAATCATTTTGGCATTTTCCGCTTCTGGAACCTCTTCTATTTCATCTAAGATTTCAAAAACACGTTCTGCACTGGCAATCGTTGATTGGATCACATTGGCAATCATTGCAGTTTGCGTGATGGGCTGAGAAAATTGTCTTGCATATTGAATAAACGCTTGAATATCACCAATTTCAATTGCCCTTTTCGTTACCAATATACCGCCGGCAACAGAAACAAGAACATAGCCAATATTACTAACAAAGGACATCAGCGGCATAATCATACCGGAAACGAATTGAGCCTTCCATCCTGTTTGATAAAGGGTTTCATTGATTTCATCGAATTTTTCAATTGATTTTTTCTCACGTCCAAACACTTTTACCACCTTGTGGCCTGTATACATTTCTTCCACATGGCCGTTAAGCTCTCCGAGTGCTTTTTGCTGTCCTTTAAAAAACTTTTGTGATTTTTTTGCTATACCTGCAGTAGCTGCAAAGCTAAGCGGTAATGTAACGACGACAATAAGTGTCATTAATGGGCTAATCGTAAGCATCATGACGATAATACCAATAATGGTAACAACGGACGTGATTAGTTGTGTTAAACTTTGCTGTAAGGTCGTGCTTATGTTATCGACATCATTTACCGCACGGCTTAGAATTTCTCCGTGTGTCCTAGCATCAAAGTATTTCAATGGAAGTCGATTGAGTTTTTCCTCCACCTCTTTACGTAAATGGTATACCGTCTTTTGAGCGACACCTGCCATGATATATTGCTGGATATAGGCGAAAATCGCACTTAAAATATATAATCCGATTAAAAGCAAGATGATATTTCCTATATAGTCAAAATCAATTTTGGCTCCAGGAACCCCTCTAAGCTTCATCATCAATCCTTCAAAAAGCCGTGTAGTCGCTTTTCCCATAATCTTTGGACTGACAATCGAAAAAATCGTACTAATGATAGCGGTTATGAGCACAGCTAAAAGTTGGAATTTATGTGGTTTCAAGTAGCTGACTAGTCTTTTTAAGGTTCCTTTAAAATCTTTTGCTTTTTGGACAGGCATCATCCCGCCGCGAAAGCCGAATCCACCACCGCCTGGTCCACCTGGCCTTTGGGGTCCACCTGACCTTTGGGAATGAGTCTCTTTGCTCATGCGATTTCCTCCTCAGATAGCTGCGACATTACAATCTCACGATAAACCTCATTTGTTTCCAAAAGTTCGCGGTGCTTTCCAATTCCGGCAATTTGGCCGTTATCTAAAACAATGATTTGGTCTGCATCGATTATGGTACTAACTCGTTGTGCAACAATTAATACAGTTGATTCAACTGTTTCTTCTTTTAATGCAGCACGAAGCTTCGCGTCTGTTTTAAAATCCAAAGCGGAGAAGCTATCGTCGAAAATATAGATTTCTGGTTTTCTAACAAGTGCCCTTGCGATGGATAAACGCTGTTTTTGTCCTCCCGAAACATTTGTTCCCCCCTGGGCAATCACCGAATTGTATCCATCTGGCATGTTTGTAATAAATTCTGTCGCTTGGGCAATTTTTGCTGCGTGCTGTACTTCTTCATCTGTTGCATGTTCTTTGCCGAAACGAATATTTTCGGCAATACTTCCAGTAAAAAGAACAGCCATTTGCGGAACAAAGCCAATTTTTTCTCTTAACTCTTCTTGTTTCATTTTGCGGACATCAACACCGTCAATAAGGACTCTTCCACTGTCAACATCGTAAAAACGAGGAATCAAGTTTATAAGCGTTGATTTACCCGAGCCTGTTCCACCAATTACGGCAGTCACTTCCCCTGGTCTCATTGAAAAAGAGATATCGGAAATCGCTGGCATTTCAGCTCCAGGGTAACTAAAGGAAACATTTTCGAATTCTACAAGTCCTTTTTTACCATCGGTTGTCGCAGCTTCCGTTGGATCCTTTATATCTGCAATCGTTTCAAGGACTTCATTTATTCTTGCTGCAGAGACAGATGCACGCGGAACCATGACAAACATCATCGACAGCATGATAAATGAAAACATGATTTGCATAGCATATTGAATAAAAGCCATCATATCCCCGACTTCCATATGACCATTGCTGATCCGAATCCCTCCAAACCATACGATTGCGACGGATGTAAGGTTTAGGACCATCATCATAATGGGCATCATAGCAGCCATGATTTTATTTACTTTAATTGCCGTATTCGTTAAATCAAGGTTTGCCGTATCAAATCGTTTCTTTTCGTGCTCTACCTTGTTAAAAGAACGAATGACCCGAATTCCAGTTAGATTTTCGCGAAGAACTCGATTCAGCGTGTCTAATTTTACCTGCATAGCCTTAAAAAGCGGAATTCCGCTTCTTGCGATGATCACAATAGCAATGATTAAAATAGGTAATGAAACTGCTAGGACTAAGGTTAACTTTGCATCTTTAGATAATGCCATGATTAGTCCGCCAATACACATCATTGGGGCCATAACCATCATTCTAAGCATCATGACTAAAACTTGTTGAACCTGCGTAATATCATTGGTAGTTCTAGTAATCAGTGAGGCGGTGCCAATTTTATCAAACTCATGAAGTGAAAAATCCCCTACATGTGCAAATAATTTCCTACGAAGGGACTTTCCAAATCCAGAGGCTACCTTTGCTGAAAAAAAGCTTGCTGTGACGGAGCATACCATTCCACCTGCTGCTACAAGCAGCATAAATCCGCCTATTTTCCAAATATAATGGGTATCCCCGGTGACCACACCTTTATCCACTATATCTGACATCAAGGTTGGCAAATAAAGCTCAGATAATGATTGCAAAAGGACTAATATAAGTACGGCCAACACAGATAGTCCAAATGGTTTTAAAAATTTTCTTAATTTGATCAAGTTTGGTCACTCCATTCCGGTCAACGATTCAAATGATTGTTAAAGTAAGCCATCACTTTGGAGAGTAATTCCGCCAATTTTTCGCTATCATCCTCCCCCAAATGATCAATTAACCCACTAAAAGTTTCAAAGAAGGCTTTTCTTGCCTCGATCACAGCACTTTCACCCTTTGATGTAAGGTTAATTTTAACGGCTCGTCTGTCATCTGGATCAATCCTCCGTTCAACCAATCCATCCTTTTCTAGTGTATTAATGATTTGTGTGACGGTCGGCGATGTAACGTGTAATTTCTGACTGATTTCCGAAACCTTCATATCCGCCTTTTTGTTGTTTCCTTCACGGTAAATGGCCGCTAAGACCTTGAATTCACTTGGGTTGTAACCAGCAATTTTCCGTTCGTGCCAACCGATCCTTCTGAATTGCATAAATGCTTTTAAAAGCTTTTGTGCTGTGGCACCTTCCATGTCTGCCATTTTTTTCACCTCATTTTTATTAAGGATACAAATAGTTAGGTTACTTATCTATTAGTAAGCCTAAGTATATTCTCTGGTCATTTATACGTCAAATTAGAATTTAATTAGAATGCAATGAAGTATTAAGGCTATTAGTATTTGAAACGCAATAGTGCAAAGGGAATCTTCAACTTTCCAGGAAAAATAAAAGAGACGGCTATCCATATTCAGCCGTCTCTCTAATATATTCATTATTCCCCAGTGTTTTCAGGTGCAACTACTTTCCATATTGAGTTGACCTTACCATTTTCGCCTTCATCAAGGATAAACGACCCGTTTGAATAACGGTCACTTGAACGAATCTCTTCTGCGGTAATACTTTCTGTGTGCCCTTTTTCTGTTTGAATAAAAATCTTGTCATGTTCATTTGTTGTCACAAAGCCAATGACTCGATGTGGATTTGATTTTAGCTCCCTAAGGATGACAAGCCCTCGCTTTGCCCGCGATGCTTTTTCAAATTCCTTCAATTTCATCTTCTTAACAGATCCTCGCTGTGTCACGATGGTGATAGACTTATTACTATTTGGAGCGATCACCTTTCCTCCAACAACAAAGTCGTTGTCTTTTAGGTTAATCCCTTTTACACCCGCTGCGCGTGCCCCGACAATACTAATTTCTTCTTCAGCAAACCAAAGAGAATATCCAAGATGGGTGATTAGGAAGACATCCAGCGTACCATCTGTTAGATGAACATCAATGACTTGATCTTCCTCTTTTAGATTGATGCCGACTAGCGGCTTGGAGTAGCGCTGTGCTTTGTATGCTTTCAGTTCAGTTTTCTTCACCATACCATTTTTGGTTATAAAGACTAAATACGCATCCGCTTCGAAATCTTTTACTGGTATCGCCTTAATTATTTCTTCATCACGCTCAATTGGAATAATATTGGCGACATGCTGTCCAAGGTCCTTCCAGCGGATATCCGGAAGTTCATGAACAGGGCAGAATAGATAATTTCCCTTATTGGTGAAGAGAAGTAAAACATCTTTTGTGTTCATATCGAGCTGTGCTAATAAGCGGTCGGTATCCTTCATGGCCAAATCCTGCCCGTTTGATGCAGCATAAGAACGCTGGCTTGTCCGTTTCACATAGCCTTGTTTCGTAACGGTGACAATAACATCTTCGCTAGGAACCATAACTTCCAGATTAATTTTCAATTCTTCGATTTCCGCTTCAATTTTTGAACGGCGCTCATCAGCAAAGCGTTTTTTCACGTCTTTTAATTCCTTTTTAATCACGGAAAGGAGTTTTTTCTCGCTCGCCAAAATCGCTGTCCACTCCTCAATTTTCTTGGCTAGCTCTTCTGCTTCGCTTTGGAGTGCTGTAATATCTGTATTTGTTAAACGATAGAGCTGTAAAGAAACAATGGCTTCTGATTGCGGTTCGGTAAAGGCAAATTTTGCGATTAAGTTATCCTTCGCATCCCGCTTATCCTTTGATGCACGGATGGTGGCAATCACTTCATCGAGAATTGATAAAGCCTTCATTAAGCCTTCAACAATGTGCTGACGCTCCTTCGCCTTATTGAGCTCGAACTCAGTCCGTCTTGTCACCACTTCTTTTTGGTGTTCAATATAGGCATCCAGCAGTTCACGAAGGCCCATTTGTTTTGGCCGCTTATTATAAATCGCAACCATGTTAAAGTTATAGGTAACTTGCAAATCACTATTTTTATATAAGTAGTTTAATACGCCCTCTGCGTCTGCATCCTTTTTTAATTCAATGACAATTCTTAGCCCGGTACGGTCTGTTTCATCCCGAACCTCGGAAATTCCTTCAACTTTTCGGTCCAATCGAAACTCATCAATTTTTTTCACGAGATTTGCTTTATTGACTTCATACGGAATTTCCGTGATAACAATTTGCTGCTTGCCGCCGCGTATTTCCTCAATTTCGGCTTTACTGCGGACGATAATTTTTCCTTTACCAGTTTCATAGGCTTTTTTAATACCGTCAATCCCTTGAATAATTCCGCCGGTTGGAAAATCAGGCCCCTTGATGACGGTCATCAAATCCTCAACCGTTACATCAGGCTGATCCATTTTCATAATAACACCATCAATGACTTCTCCAAGATGGTGTGGCGGTATTTCCGTTGCATATCCTGCAGAAATACCGGTTGACCCGTTTACGAGCAGGTTAGGAAACATGGCAGGTAATACGGTTGGTTCTTTTGACGTATCATCAAAGTTCGGAATAAACTCGACGGTGTGTTTTTCGATATCACGCAGGAGTTCCGCCGCAATGGCTGATAATCTTGCTTCAGTATAACGCATCGCTGCAGGCGGGTCGCCGTCGACGCTTCCGTTATTTCCATGCATTTCGACAAGGACATTGCGAACCTTCCAGTCCTGACTCATCCGCACCATTGCTTCATAAACAGAAGAATCACCATGGGGATGATAGTTACCGATGACGTTACCAACTGTTTTCGCTGATTTTCGAAATCCTTTATCGTGTGTATTGCCTTCCACATGCATGGCATAAAGAATTCTTCGTTGTACCGGTTTTAAACCATCACGTGCATCCGGCAGGGCACGCTCTTGAATAATGTACTTACTATATCTGCCAAAACGATCACCAAGTACATCTTCTAAAGGCAAGTCACGAAATTTTTCAGTTGCGCTCATCTTCAGTTTCCCCCTCAGCGACCATGATGTTTTCATTTTCTAGTATCGTGTCTTGCTCATCTAAGGTAAACGCCACATTGCTTTCAATCCATTTCCGGCGCGGTTCTACCTTGTCACCCATAAGTGTAGTCACACGGCGTTCTGCTCTGGCAAAATCGTCGATTTTCACTCGGATTAATGTTCGGGTCTCAGGGTCCATTGTTGTTTCCCAAAGCTGGTCTGCATTCATTTCACCAAGACCTTTATAGCGCTGGATAATATAGCCGCGGCCCACTTTTTTGATGGCTGTCTGTAGTTCATCCTCGTTCCATGCGTATTCGATTACTTCTTTTTTTCCAGTTCCTCTGCTCACTTTATATAATGGCGGAAGGGCAATAAACACTTTACCCGCCTCTAGAAGCGGCTTCATATAACGATAAAAGAAGGTCAGTAAAAGTACCTGAATATGCGCCCCGTCTGTATCGGCATCAGTCATGATGACGATTTTATCGTAGTTAATGTCCTCTACGTTAAAATCAGCACCCACACCGCCGCCAACCGCATGGATAATTGTATTGATTTCCTCATTTTTAAAAATATCAGCTAGTTTTGCCTTTTCGGTATTGATGACTTTACCTCGTAAAGGAAGTACTGCTTGGAAACGGCGGTCGCGACCTTGTTTAGCGGAACCGCCAGCAGAGTCACCCTCGACCAAATAAAGCTCATTTCTTTGGGGATTCCTTGATTGTGCAGGAGTAAGTTTACCGGAAAGCACGGCTTCTGAGCGCTTGCGCTTTTTCCCGCTTCTAGCATCTTCCCGGGCCTTTCTTGCTGCTTCTCGGGCCTGGTAGGCTTTAATTGATTTCTTAATAAGTAATGAGCTGATATCAGGATTTTCTTCTAGAAAATAAGAAAGATGTTCTGATACAACACCATCAACTGCGGACCTTGCTTCACTCGTCCCCAATTTTCCTTTGGTTTGTCCTTCAAACTGCAAAAGTTCCTCTGGAATGCGGACCGAGATAATCGCTGAAAGACCCTCGCGAATATCAGCACCGTCAAGATTTTTGTCCTTTTCCTTCAATAGTGCAACCTTGCGCGCATAATCATTGAACACACGGGTCATAGCCGTCTTTGACCCTGCTTCATGGGTGCCGCCATCTTTTGTTCGAACATTATTGACAAACGAAAGTACGTTTTCGGAATAGCCATCGTTAAATTGAAAGGCAAATTCGACTTCAATCCCGTTTTGGGCACCTTCAAAGCTGACGACAGGATGCAGAACATCCTTTTCCTCGTTTAAATATTCAACAAACGCTTCAATTCCATTTTCGTAATGAAATATTTCGTGGACATCATGGCGTTCATCATGAATTTCTATTTTTAAACCTTTTAAAAGAAAGGCTGATTCTCTTAACCTCTCACATAATATTTCAAAATTATAAGTAGTAGTCGAAAAGATAGTTGGATCCGGCTTAAAGTGAATGGTCGTACCCGTCTGATTGGTTTTACCGATTTTCTCAAGCGTGGTAACCGGCTTTCCTCCATGTTCAAAACGCTGTTCATAAACAAAACCGTCACGTTTGATCGTTACGGTTAACCATTCTGACAAAGCGTTTACGACGGAAGCGCCTACTCCGTGCAGCCCGCCGCTCGTTTTATAACCGCCTTGACCGAATTTTCCTCCGGCATGCAGGACCGTTAAGATAACCTCAGGTGTTGGCTTCCCCATTTTATGCATTCCTGTTGGCATCCCGCGTCCTTTATCTACAACACTGATGGAATTATCTTTGTGTATTTTAACGATGATTTGATCACCAAAGCCGCCAAGTGCTTCATCGACGGAGTTATCGACAATCTCATAAACGAGATGGTGCAGACCTCGGGAATCCGTACTGCCGATATACATACCGGGACGTTTCCGGACAGCCTCCAAACCTTCTAGCACTTGTATGGCATCATCATTATAATCAAAAGCTTGCTGAGTTCTTGCCACTAAAATACCCCTTTCATCCCTTACAAAAGAAAACATAATTCTGTTTGCATATCTAATTAGTAAATGAATCATTCGTTTAAAAGAATTAAAAATCCTTTAAAAATTTTAAAATAGAACGAATGTTTGCCGACTTTATTTTATCACATTTCTTGCGGCGTCTATGCTTAATTGTAGCGATTTATTTCGATTTGGCAAATACGTTCTCTAAAAGAACATTATTTTATCATCCATATTTGACAATTTCCTTGGAAAATAAAAACAAAAAAACTGCTGTTTTTTAGCAGTTTTTAAAGTCACCTTTATTATTTTGTTAACGCATGCTCAACCTTAATACAGCGGTCCATGATGACGGTATAACCCTTTTCCTTTAAAAATTGATAGGCTTCTTCATTCATGCATCCCTGCTGTGCCCAAAAGATATCGCTGTCAATTTCGTCAAATTCCTTGGCAACCTCCAATAATTGCTCAGAACGACGGAAGACATTGACAATATCGACATGTCCTTCGATATCCTTTAAGGAAGCTACCGCTTTTACACCAAGCGCTTCATCAATTGTTGGATTGACAGGAATGATCTCATACCCCGCCTTTTGCATGGCTTCGGATACCATGTATGAGGTACGATCCGGATTATTACTTAATCCAACCACTGCAATTCTCTTTGCTTTTTTTAATAGTGCGCCTAATTCTGCCCGGCTTGGATTTTCAATTGTCATTCATGCCACTTCCTTCATCTTTTTCTTTATTTTACCTCTTTCTCATGCGAAATCCAAAAAACAATGCTTATTTTTTCGTGTGTGTCTTGCATTTTGTAAGTTTTTCATATTGAGAATCACTTGAACCCATTCTTGAAGTGATTTTTGGAATGGAAAGTCGATATCGGGTTCCTTCACCGAAAGTGTCAGCAGTAATAGAACCATTCATGTTTTCAAGAATGACCTTGGTAATGTATAAGCCGAGTTTCGTATCCACGGACCAATTGGAATCACTTGCATCAAACATTTTTGATAGGAGTTCTGGTTCTGGTCCACCGGCATTATCCATGATTTCGGCGACAAGATGGTCGGTAGTTTCATTGATCGTGATAAATAATTTTCGATCTTTTATTTCATTATTTACAAATGTATCTCTTATATTGGTTAAGAGATTGAGGACCACCTGGCTAAATTCGTTAGAATATCCATAGGCCTTTTGCTGCTCCCGATACTCAAAGTAAACACGAATCTCGTGTTTTTTTAGAAAAAGGAGAATATGGACAATGCTGCCTCAATCGATTCTGCTAGTGAAAACGCACATTTTTCTTTACTTTGACGATAAAATTTTCGAAAATCTTGAATCGTGCCTGCCAGAAAATCAATTAATATCATACTCTCATTGGTAAATTGGTCCATGTATTGGGCGTTCATTTCCCCAAATCTTTGTGCATCTCTTATGTCTTTGATTAAAAGTGACAAGTGGTTAAGGGGCTGGCGCCATTGATGCCCAATGCTTGCAATGATTTCGCCCATCGCTGCATGTTTTGCTTGTTGAATCAGCATTTGGTCCTTTTGTCTGTTTTTTGTAATCTCATCTTGAATTCGGTTTTCTAACATTTGAATCATTGACTCATACTTTTCGGTTAGTTCTTGATAGGCATCATCACGATTCTCTAGCTTTTTCATAAACTACCACCGCCTTCATTGGTTGTTGATTATATGCAACAAACCGACCATTCCTTATGTCGAATTGGCCGGCTCTAATCTTTGAATTTTCCTTTTAATGGTTACTTAAATTATATTTTGGGATGTTGTTGCAAGCAATAAAGAATCAAATCTTTTGAAAAATCTCCATATTTTCGTAATGAAATTGCCTTTAATTGTTCTTTTTTGATTAGTTGCAGAGGTGATTTACGCTACAGGCACAAGCGGTTCGCGGGCGTTCCGGGGAGCCTCCTCGTCGCTTATGTGCCTGCGGGGTCTCCCCAGTTCCGTACTCCCACAGGACACTGAATTTGCTTCCTTGAATCCGCCAACGCTCGAAGAAAATGCGTTAGCATTTTCGAGGAGTCTTCGTGCCTTCCACTCTAATCATTATTGAACTTTAAAATAGCCTTTAATAAAAAATAACCAGCATTATGCCGGTTATTTTTTGGTGATGGATTTGTTTGTGTTCATGTTTAAGGCAACCCATGCATCTTTGTCTGCAAAGAATCTGGACCAGCTGGCGACACCTGCTAGGTCATATTTGGCTGCTAGGTCAGCCCGTTTTTTTAATGAAAGTTCATCCTCAATCCAAATTTTATACCTTATTTCCTCTTTTGCATCGTAGTATTCCGCATAGTTTTGACCGCTTTCCTCATCATAATTTGGCTTCAATTTCTTTTCCTTCAGCCATGAATTTACACGGTCCATTGTTAGTGCCTTTGCAGAAATCTTCTCAGTTCCATCCTTTTCCGTTTCAATCATCCATAGCCTAGCATATAAAGGCAAACCGAGAATCAACCGTTCATTCGGAAGCTCGGTTAATAATGACTGCAAATTCTTTTCAACCCACGGTAGACTGGCAACACTGCCCGCCCCCGAAGCTGCTCCCCAATGTTCGTCATATGCCATGACAATCAAATAATCAGCTAATTTGGAAAGCTTTTTTCGTTCATAAAAGGAGGACCAGTTGTTATTAACGCCTGCTGAGAAGGTAATATCCATAGAAACGATCAGCCCTGCTTCGTGCAAATAGGGAGCGGCTTCCCGCATCAATTGCGTGACCAATGGTCCATCTTCGCTATTAACATTTTCAATATCAAAATTAATTCCCTGCAGCTTGTACATTTTACTGAATAGCAGCAGTTGGCGGATGATTTTTTGACGAGTTTCATAGTCTTTTAGTGCATCATGGGTTAGTTCCGGGTCAAAGCCATTAGAAAACAATCCCCAAACCTGATAACCTTTTGATTTTGCCCATTTACTGTAGGCAAGGGAGGCAAGATTTTTAATCGACCCACCTTTGTCTTCAAGTGAAAACCATGTTGGTGAAACGACATTCACCCCTGCCATATCAGGAATATGAGATGGGTTAGGATTTTTTGCATAGACTGCTTCCCATGTTAATTGGACCGGTCCGTTTATTTTCTTAGGAGGTACCTGTTTACTTTCCCGATTAATTCTAATGGTTACCGTTTCCTGTTTATGGACAAAGTCTTTTTTGATATAGCCACTAATACCTGATTGGTTGCGAACGAGATAATATCCGTCTCTCTCTTCCTCTATCCAAACAGGTTCCTGTTTTTTCATTTGTACGGTATAGGGTGCCTTTAGTGATGGCTTTGTTCTAAGTCTTAGTTTTTCCTCGTTGGTATCGTCGGATATGAGTTGACCTTTTACCAGTTTCTCACCATTCCTTTGAATCCAGATAGCGTCACTATCTTGCAGTTTTCGATATTGGATCGGATATAAAAATAAGATAGGATCAAGAGCAACGAAAATTTCTCCATCATCTGTTTTAATCGGTGACATTTGCAGCTTAACCGGTTTCTGATTCACGAAATAGGTTAAGGAATCCGTAGGCATTTGTATGACTTTATCTGCCGTTGTGATAATGACCGAATGCGACTTTTCATCGTAGACAATGCTTTTATCGATATTTTCCTGTAATAAAGAAAGTGGAATATAAACAGTGGTCCCTTCAAGTAAGGCATTTCCCTCCTGCTGTTTATTAAATAGAATCGGATATGTACCATGAAAATAGGCCGTTTTTTCTTTCGATGCGAAAGGATAAAGGATTAAGAGAATCGAAGAAATAATCAGCAAAA
This sequence comes from Bacillus salipaludis, assembly GCF_030938565.1. GTDB lineage: Bacteria > Bacillota > Bacilli > Bacillales > Cytobacillaceae > Neobacillus > Neobacillus salipaludis_A. The sequence goes on from NZ_JAVGVR010000001.1 coordinate 3,685,609, forward strand.
TGGCGATAACCAATCCACCTATCATCCATTTCGGTGATAATTTTTGATTCTTATAGTATTCAACGCGTGCCATGTTTCTTTTTCCCCCTTATGACTATCGTAAAGTATCGAAATGGAATTGAGAAGGTACTTTTTCCTTTTTCTGATAGAACTTTATCGGAAATCTACATTTTCGCTCTTAAAATAAAGGAAGGATGGCGTTTTCGTAAATCCATGATAAAATAAATACACTGGATCTATTTGTAGAAGGAGATAAAAGTAAATGGTTCAAATTATTTTGTGCATGATCCTTGCTTATTTGCTGGGCTCGATTCCGTCCGGATTAATCATCGGAAAAGTATTCTATAAGACAGATATTCGTGAGCACGGCAGCGGTAATTTAGGTGGAACGAATACCTTTCGAACACTGGGTGTAAAAGCTGGACTGGCTGTGACACTTGCAGATATATTAAAAGGCACCCTAGCAGCCTACCTGCCGCATATTTTTGGTCTTGATTTAAATGTATTAATCTTTGGGATTTTTGCGATTATCGGTCATACCTATCCGATTTTCGCCGGCTTCCGCGGCGGAAAAGCAGTGGCCACATCAGCCGGTGTCCTGTTATGCTATGCTCCGCTTCTATTTTTAACGGTATTGGTTGTCTTTTTTATCAGTTTGTATATCACAAAATATGTTTCACTTTCATCAATGATTGCAGGTGTGTGCGCAGTGATTTATGCAATTTTTCTTAAGGACATTCCTTTAATCATTGTCGTCATTTTTATGGCCACGTTTGTTATTTATCGTCATCGGGCAAATATTAAACGGATTATCAATAAAACAGAGCCGAAAGTGAAATGGCTGTCACGTAATCATTGAACAAGAGCACAAAGCTCTTGTTTTTTTCATAAAATCTTCAAATTCGCTGCCATAAAAATGATAGGAACTACGATAAGATAGATGTAAGGGCTATCATATTATGGAGGGATTTTTATGCAGAGTGTGAAAGAACTGATTAGTTTTTCAACAACAATTTCAGAAAGTACAGACCCAAACGAGTTTTTAATTCAATTTTCCTCCTGTGAATCTTTTAATGAGCGCGAAAAGCCGATTAAGCTGACAAAAAACTTTGATGAATTAATTGATTTTCTTGAAGAACTGGAACAATGAAAAAAGTGGAGCGTTTATGCTCCACTTTAAATTTTTAATAGTTGAAAACGGTTTTTTCCAAGTACATCTTTGACATAATCAAGCTTTGTATGATCAAAGTAGACATAATCTTTTTCATGAATAAGGATTTTTAAATCGTCAAATGTAAACAATTGGTCACCTTGTATTTTCCGCTCTTCCAGAGACAGATTAAGCTTTGGACCCCCTCAGCCAATTCCCATTGTTAAGCGAACGAACAGCTCTTCATCAGGCGTCTGTTTTTCGGACTCTACAATCTTCTGTAAAACTTGCCCGGCACTGCCAGTGATTTTAAACATCGTCACAACTCCTAAGTTTTTATTTAATAATTCGACAAAAAACTGTAAAATAATACATATATATTATCTCAATCAGTATATTTTTAAAACGAATATGCTTAATTCCACATAGTAAGGAGCAAGTATGAAAAAGAAAACACCTATTTTATCGATTTTTATTATTATTTTCTGCGTTTGCATCGCCGCCGTTCTTGTGATTCAGCAACGCCAAAATCAAAAAGCTGATGCAAAGGTTCATCTGACAAACCTAAATTCTCTCCGGTCACAGCCTGTGTTGGGGCGCAGTGTTAGTGAGAAAATAACCATTGGGGCTATCGGCGATATACTGATGCACGATCGAGTCTATCAGTATACGTACAATGGGCACCGATACAATTTTGACCCGCTATTTTCAGATGTGAAAAGTTTACTTCAAAAGCCTGACATATTGACAGCCAATCAAGAAAGTACATTGGGCGGGCTAAAACTTGGACTCTCAAGCTACCCAACATTTAATAGTCCGCATGAGGTTGCCGATGCGCTTGTACATACTGGTGTTGATATTGTTTCCACTGCGAATAACCATTCCTTAGATAAGGGTGAAAGAGGAATTGACTCGGAAGCGAAATATTTAAACAGTATTGGTCTTCCGCATGTTGGCAGCTTTATTGACGAAGAGGACCGCCAAAAATTAAGAATTCTTGATAAAAATGGAATCAAAATTGCGTTTCTTGCTTATACCTACGGGACAAACGGGATTCCTATTCCGGATGATAAGGATTTTCTTGTGAATCTTATTAATCGCGATCTAATGAAAGACGAAATCCATCGGGCGAAAAAAATAGCCGATGTTGTAGTAATGAGCATTCATTGGGGGAATGAATATCAACGCTTTCCTACTGACGAGCAAAAGAATTTAGCTCAATTTCTGGCAGACGAAGGTGCAGACATTATTTTCGGTTCCCATCCACATGTCTTGCAGCCAATGGATTGGATTAAAACAAAGGACGGGCGGAAGGCATTTGTCGTTTACTCATTAGGTAATTTTATTTCCGGCCAATCCAAAGATTACAAAGACATCGGGGGTCTAGCCACCATTGATATTTCTAAACAGGTTTCGGAAGAAGGCACTTCCATCACCTTATCAAATCCGCGCTTTTACCCAACCTTTGTATCAAAAAAGAAACATTATAAAGTTTATCCAATGGAAAAAGCCGGCCCATTCGGTCTCTCCAATCCCGAAGCAAAATATAAAGAAATCCAAAATCATATGTTTCAATGGCTCCGTTAATTCGGAGTCTTTTATTTTTTGAGAAGGTATTTTACTCGATTTCTGTGAAGAATAGCAATATAATGTGTGGTATGGATTTAGAAAGGAGTTTCACATGAATATTCAAATTAGCAAGGAAGCGGCGGCTTGGTATAAAGAGGAACTCGGCTTAGCAAATGGTGATTATCTACGGTTTTTTGCTCGTTATGGCGGGTGCAGCAACGTACAAAGCGGTTTCTCATTAGGAGTTTCCAATGAAGAACCGATTAATTTAGCTGTAAAAAAAGAGGCTGAAGGGATTACCTTTTATATTGAAGAAAAAGATGAATGGTATTTCGATGAGCATGACCTAGTCGTTGAACTTCCAGCTGGATCTGATGAGCCTGTGATTGATTACAAAAAGGCTACCCTTTAATTTTTTAGGGAAGAACGTAATTGAGGTATATCCGTCCGAGATTTTGGAAGGACTCTATTATTGGATGGTTAGTGAATTTTGTCCTTCCAGGATAGTTGGAAGGACACTTTTTTTGATATTCAAGAGATTTTTGTCTTTCCGGGCTTGCCGGAAGGACACTTTTTTTATATTCAAGAGATTTTTGTCTTTCCAATATTGCCGGAAGGACACTTTTTTTATATTCAAGAGATTTTTGTCTTTCCAGGATTGCCGGAAGGACACTTTTTATAAATTCCAGCAAATTTTGTCCTTCCGCTCCACGGATAAAATTCACTCCCAAATATGATCAAGCAGGCCTTCTGCTTGGAGTATTTCCTTTTGCCGCTTGCCAAGCAGGTCAAAATGGGAATAGCCATCCTTTCGGTGATCAATCCATTCCCTTTTAAGTCCGTATTTACTACCCCATTCTGCTAATTTTTCCAGATCATTACAGCCTACTTTGGTAACGGTTTTGTATTCTGGGAAGCGCTCATCAAGCCAATAATGGGTCAAAAAAGCAATTTCACCGTGATCAATTTTCCGTTTCCACTCATTCAGTTCGTCTCTTCTAATCCCAAACGCCATCCCTGCTCACCCCAGTTACAGATTACTTTTTCTTAATTTCCTCGTATTTCAAAAACCATTCCGGAAATGCCTTCTTAAAAGAAGTTGGCCGGAAATTCTCTTTTTTAACAATGATATGGGTGGTGGTGCCAGTTGCACAAACTTCTTCTTCCCCATTTACAATCGAATATCCGTATACGGTTTTAATGCCATCGTTCAATTCCACCCATGTTTTCACAAACCCCTTATCTCCATAGCGGAGAGGTTTTTTATAGGTACACTGAACATCATAAACAGGAGCAAAATAACCGGCTTCCTCCATAGCAACATAGTTATAGCCAAGGTCTTCAATGATGCCTGTCCGGCCAAGCTCAAAAAATTTTAGGTAATTTGCGTGATAGATGACTCCCATGGCATCTGTATCCGCATAGTAAAGCTGAATTTCTCTTGTTGAAACAAAATATTGATCCACTTTCAACCATTCCTTTTATTTAATTTCTATTTTTTTTAAGGCGACCGTTACATCTTCAGGCGTAATAAAATTGACCTGGTCCGCTAGTTCTTCAACTAATCGTTCCTTCATCAGCCTTAGTGCCTGAGCTTGAATCATTTCATCTACCAAGTTTGTTGCAAAACGCCCATTACCATTGAATTTTTTCGCATCAAGAGTATCTTTTAATAATTCACGAGCTTCACTTATGATTTGATATTGAAACCCTTCTGCATAGGCGTCCATGATTGCTAACAGTTCTTCCGGTGAATAATCAGGGAAAAGAAAGAACTTCTTAAATCTTGACCTTAGTCCTGGATTACTTTCGAGGAGATGGTCCATTTCATTCGGGTAACCTGCCAGAACCACCACAAGATTTTCGTTTTGCTTCGTCATTTCGTCCACTAGTGTATCGATGACTTCTTTTCCAAAATCCTGGCTAGAGTGCCCTAGCAAGGAGTAAGCTTCATCAATAAAAAGAACTCCCCCTAATGCTTCTCTGATTTTCTTTTTCGTTTTACTAGCCGTTTGTCCCACGTATCCGGCCACAAAATCTGCCCGGCTGGCAACGATTAAATGGCCTCTTTTTAAAATGCCGCAATCCCGTAAGAGTTCAGCATAGATTTGTGCTACCGTGGTTTTACCTGTTCCGGGATTTCCGGTAAAAACTGCATGTAGCTGAATAGGAACGGTTGGAAGCTTTTGCTTTCTTCGATATTGCTGCATTTTAACAAAGGAGATGAGGGATTGAATCTCATCTTTTAATGATTCCAGTCCAATTAAACGGCCTAATTTATCATAGGGGGAAACCATATTCTCCGTTTTTTCAATTAAGAAGTCTTCTTTTCCCAGGATCATGAAATGAAAAAATTCCGGAATATTTTCTTTGGAGCCCTTTTTAAAAATAGCATCTAAAACTATGTTGCGGACGGTCCTGGCGTTCCCAAAAGTATCATCCACCCTTTCTTTCTCCAGCCGATGCTGAATCTCGATTTTGGCGTCTTCAGTCAGAATATAGTCATTCTCATCCGCAATTTTTTCAGCAATCATCACTAACTCTTCATTTGAATAGTTTGGTAAGTGGAGAAGATTGGATTGTGGAAAGCGGCTTCGTAATCCAGGATTGGCATCTAAAAACGAGCGCATCTCTTCCGGATAGCCGGCTAAAATAACGGCAAATCTTCCGCCAAATTCCTGCCCTGTCATAAGTGAAACGAGCGTGTCAATCGCTGTTTGACCATAGTCATTTCCAGCCTGCCCGTCGCGTTTCAAGCTATAAGCTTCGTCAATAAAAAGCACTCCGCCAATCGCCCGTTCCACAACTGCCCGGACATTTTCTTCCGTTTGACCAACATAGGAGCCTACTAATTGTGCACGGTCCACTTCGATTACTTCCTCCCTCGGTAAAACTCCGAGCTCGTGATAGATCCTGGCAAGTAGTCGAGCAATGGTTGTTTTACCGGTTCCGGGATTTCCGGTTAAGACCATATTAAGAATTAACTCATCCTTTATGTGAAAGCCATGTTCTTTGCGGTGTTTTTGATATTTCAAAAACCGGTAAAAATCATTTACTCGTTTTTTCACTTGTTCCATGCCAATCATTTCATTTAATTGGTCAAGTGCATTTTTTTCAAGTTTTCTTTCCTGCGGTTCTTTCTCGAGGAAAACTGTCTGCCACCGCTTTTTTAAATCTTCTAATGCGGATAATTGGGTTTTTAATTCCTCGTAATAGGTGGATGTATGAAAGACTCCTGTAATCGATTGATCGTATTCTATTGCTGCTTTGTGGAGGTCTCCAACGATTTTAACGGCTTCTTGAAGATATTCGGAAAGTAATTGGTACTTTTCATAGAGCTCTATGTTATCAATTGTTGAAGCAATGTCCCTATTGTTTTCGAGTTCTTTTAGATGCTCATCCGTTTCTTCTAAAAAAACTGTGCAAATATGTATATATTCTTCTGCAATTTTCTTTTTAGCTGTCCGATTATCTGTTTCTCTAATGGAGGGAAAGGAAAGTGGGATAAATAAATGCTCTTTCTTTTTCCATTCAAATTGGATGAAAAATTCTTTTGCTTGTGAATTGGTTGGATCTAATTCAAGAGCTTTCTCCATCATGAGGACAGTAAGAGTTTGCTGCTTTTTGCGGCCAATCCGTGAAAGAGCAGTAAGGGTAAGCAGTTTTGAAAGAAGCTGTGGATTGCTTTCCTTATGTAATGCCTCGATTAGTTGGCTTTCCTCTGCAACATAGCCTTTATTACTCAGCTCGGTTTCCCAGTTTACCATTTCTTGTTGAATCACCTTCATCACTTCTTTTTCCTAATTTCCTTTTCTATATTACCATAAGCACTAATGATTCAGGAAATTAAAAAGAAAGACCTGTCGCAAAGGACAGGTCTCCGATTATTGATTGATTTCATCCTGAATTTCAGATTTAAATGATTGAATACTTTCACGGCGGCGATCATTTTTTGCTTCGATTTGCTGGCGTTGTGTTTCGCTGTCGGTAAATTGTAGGGATTCTTCTGCTTGATGGATATTTTGTTCTGTGTCTGCAATCATCTTTTGTAATTTTTCAGCGTTATCGCTGCGATCATCTGGTTTTGGCTGGTTGTTATAAGTCATTTTTAATTCCTCCAATTAAAGTTGTTCGTGATACAGATATAGTTTGTAACGAAGCGCGAAAAATATCACAAAAAATTTAAAACAAAAAAAGACCCGCTGCTAAGTAGTTAGCGACGAGTCTCGATTTCATTATTCGCCTTTTGTTTGGATTACCTGGGCGTGTTTGCCAGATGTATCCTGCATTTTTTTTCCTTTGTTTCCGCCAAAGCCACGTGATTGTGTACCAATATGGTTAGGAACAAAATGTTCACCTTTTCCATTTGCATTCGTCATTTATATCCCTCCTCATATACAGTTTAACCTGTTTAGAGGAGTTCATAATTGGTAATGACTGAAAGTTTACTCAGCTTTTCCGAGGCGTTTTGCTTCAATTCGTTCTTCGATTTTTTCCAATGCAGCATGGTCCTTCATTAATTGATTTTTATTTTCAGAGACAAGCTCTGCAAAGGAGCGTTTTCTAGGTTTTCTCATGTCTTTCACCTTCCTTACTCACTATTCTATCAGGTATTATTCCCGAAAACCGATGAAATTATTACAACTTTTTGAAAATTTTATTTTTTAAAACAGCTAAAAGAAAAACATTGGCTAGTTGGCCAATGTTTTAATGTAACTTATTTGCAAATTGTTTCATTTGGGCTAATTCCATTCCACCGGTAAATTTATTTTCAATTATTCCTTTTCTGTTAATAAAATACGTTGTGGGTATTGATAAAATTTGATATGTCTCATTTACATGATCGTCCGCATCAAGAAGAATCGGGAACGTAATTTTATTTTTATTAACAAAACCTTTGACATCTAATTGCGGATCAATATTAACGGCAAGAATAACAAGGTCTTTATCTTTTTCTTTATAGAATTTTTCCATAGCAGGCATTTCTGCTTTACAAGGAGGGCACCAGGTTGCCCAGAAATTTAGCATGACTTTCTTTCCTCTTAAATCAGAAAGCTTAATTTTATCACCTGTAAGGGTTTTTAATTCAAAATCAGGTGCTTGTGCCCCGACTTTCAGTCCATCTTGAGCAGTTGTTTGTGTTGTTGTGCTTTCGGGTTCTGACTTTTTATCCATCGCTTGAACAATTGCTACTGTAAGCAAAGTGATTAATACGACTGCGGCAATTACTTTTTTAACCATCCCCGAAACCTCCTTTGTCCCAATGTTGTGCTATTTCGATTTTACACTATAAACTCTGTTGAAACAAAGATTGGATATGCCAAATCTGTGAACATTTCCTGTTCAAAAGAAAAAGCAAGCTCAGGTGGCTTGCTTTAATTCTGTATTTTTAAAGCTTCTATCACATTTTTCGATACCTTTTCAACAATCAAATTTAAATCATGTTCAGATAATGTGTATTCTACACCCTTTGATTTTTTAATGGCGTGGGAACCTTCAGGAGCGTCAGAACCAATTGGTGTTTCGCCCATGATTCCCATTGCCCTTTTCATATCCACAAGTCTCTGTACGTGCTTTTTCGAAAGTTCACGATCACCACTAATTTGTTTACTAATCCAATTTATTTTTGCGCTAAATTCAAGTGATTCCATCAAATAATAGGCATGCTCTAAACTTGTTCCCCATGTCAGGGCGCCGTGATTTTCGAGGAGCACCCCTTGATGGGTATGCACATGCTTTTTAACGGCATTTGGGATTTCCTCCGTTGATGGTGTACCATATTCCGCAATCGGAATCTTCCCTAAGTAAACAACCGATTCGGGCATAATGGCTTGATCAAGCGGGATTCCGGCAATCGCAAATGCGGTTGCATAAGGTGGGTGAACATGAACAACAGAATGAATATCTGGACGTTCTCGATAGACTAGCAGATGCATTTTCATTTCGGAAGTGGGTTTAAAATCCCCTTCAAGAACATTACCCTGACCATCGACCTTCACAATCATTTCCGGTGTCATATACCCTTTACTCATCCCGGTAGGTGTAATGAGGAATTCGTTCTCGCTGATACGAGTGGAAATGTTGCCGTCATTGGCGGCAACAAAGCCTTTTTGATAAACCCTTTTTCCAATTTCACATATTTGCTGCCTAAATTTAATTTCCGTAATCATCGGCATCCTGCCTTCCATTCTTTATCATTGAAAAAGTTTTGGAAGCTCTCCTTCGTAGTTACCTGATAGTATGCCCTTTTCTGTAATAATAGCTGTAACGAATTCGTGCGGGGTCACATCAAATGCCGGGTTGAATACTTTTACACCCTCAGGAGCAGTTCTTTTCCCAAATCCCTCAGTAATTTCTGATGCATCCCTTTCTTCGATTGGAATATCAGCACCTGTTTTCGTTTCTAAGTCGATGGTTGAAATCGGAGCAGCAACATAAAAAGGTATATTATGTGCCTTTGCCAGCAAGGCAACTCCATACGTACCAATTTTATTCGCGACATCACCATTTGCAGCTACACGGTCACAGCCGACGATTACCGCCTGTACCCAGCCTTTTTGCATGACCATTGCCGCCATATTATCAGTTATTAAGGTTACATCAATTCCTGCTTGCATCAGTTCCCATGCTGTTAAACGTGCGCCTTGCAGAAGTGGGCGAGTTTCATCGGCGAATACTTTTATATCCCAGCCTTGTTCTTTTGCTAAATAAAGCGGCGCTAGTGCTGTACCGTACCGTGCTGTGGCAATTCCTCCTGCATTACAGTGGGTAAGGATGCCCATCCCGTCATGTAAAAGGGTTAGTGCATTCTCACCAATGGTCCGGCAAACTTCTTCATCTTCGTTTCGAATGAAGTGTGCTTCTTGTTCAAGTGCTTCCTTTATTTGTGCTACAGGATGTGCTTTTTCCTTTTGAACCCTCTCATTCATCCTTTTAAGCGCCCAGAATAAATTCACTGCCGTTGGTCTTGAGGTCGCCAGGTAATCTGATTGCTTTTTAAAAACAGTATAAAAAACATCAAATGAATGATCTGGGGCATTCTTTATTCCGAGCAATAAACCATACGCAGCGGCAATCCCAATGGCAGGTGCTCCGCGAACCTTTAATTGCTTTATGGCATCCCAGGCATCCTCGATTTTTGTAATCTCTAGAAATTCCGTTACATTAGGAATTTTTGTTTGGTCAAGTATTTTCAATACACCATTTTCGAAGAAAACTGATTGTATAAATGTTTCTGTCATGTTTAACCCATCTCCTCTTTAATCTAAACAAATACTCGAATTTCATGAATGATTGCTTCCATTGTAATTTTATCAATATCTTCGATAGATGCAAGACTTTTCATTATCGTGGAAATTAACCGAAAATTATAATCCCTTTATAGACAATATCGTGTCTGAGAGGATCAATCATCTATGGTATAGGACTTTATAGACAAATCACTACCAAAACCAGAAAAACTATCTATAATTGATTGGTTAAGCGCTTTTTTTGTGCAATGAGCTCTTTGAACTCCCGGTCTAATACAAAATAGTTCGGGTGTTTTTGATCAAGCAGCGATAATTCCCCAAGAACGGTGGCGAGCCGATTTTCAATCACCATTAATTCCTCTTTAATGCTGACATTTGGATTTGATTTTTCCTTATTTAAATATTCTTCTGGCTTCATTTCCATCCGCTTGATTTTATGATTTTCAAACACCAAAAGCTTATCACAAATCTTATTAAGAAAATAATAGTCATGAGATACTGTAATAATTGTTCCTGTAAACTCATTCAAAGTATTTTCTAATTGCTCCCTGCTTGGCAAGTCAAGATGATTGGTTGGCTCATCGAGGATAAGGACATCATATTCCTTCATTAACATATCAACTAATTTCACTCTTGTTCTTTCTCCTAAACTGAGTGTACCGATTGGCTTGGTAATGAGCTCCTCTTTTAACCCAAGGTTGGCTAATAGGGTTCTCGCACGAAAGATATCCTCCCGTTCCGTAAAACCTAATGCATCAATGGCTGTTGTTTCTTCTTGCAGATCATGAACATCTTGACTAAGATAAGCAATTTTAATGGATTGACTTTTCCAAAGTGTCCCTTTCGTGGGCGGTTCTTGGCCTAATACCATGCGAAGTAACGTGGTTTTACCGCAGCCATTTTCTCCCAACAAACCGATCCTTTCCCCATAGTTTATATAAAATTTAGCGTCCTGGAATAGGTTACGGTTGTCATAGGTTTTCGTTAAGTCCTTCGCCTCAATAATTCGCTTCCCTCTTTTTCCATCGGCTTCAAACTGAAAGCTGACCACTGCTTCCTCTGAAGGTTTATCAATTTTATTTTTATTTAGTTCATTTTGGAGTCGTTTCATTTTCGATTTGACCTGACTATCGCGCTTTTTTGCTTTAACACGGTGATATTCTTTAGTCCCAAAATCTCTACCCTGTTTTGTTGAATTCTGGTGCGCTTTATCAGACCAGGACTTTAATTGTTCCATCTGCCCTTCAATTTCTTCCTGCTTTTTCTTCTGGACAGTATATTTGTGAAGCTGGTCCTCAGTCCGTTTTTGTTTTTCTTTGCGAAACTCACTATAATTCGCGTTATAAAAATGAAGTTTTTTATTTTCAATTTCAAAAATTCGATTGATGGTTTCATCTAAAAAGTAGCGGTCGTGCGAGATGATCAAAATCGGTCCTGGGAACTTTTTTAATTCCGAAATTAACCACTTAATTCCTTTAAAATCTAAATGATTTGTTGGCTCATCGAGTATTAAAAAATCAGGTTTGCTGGACCAAATAAGGGAAAGAGCAAGCTTTAATTTCTCGCCTCCACTTAAATGCTGCAACCGATGTTCCTCCCAATCATAAACCTTTTCAAGGCCAAGCTGACTAGTGTGTTCTAATAAATCCTTTTTATCTACAATAGCCTCGACAAAATTTGTAAATTCATAATCAATCGATTGTGTTAAATAACCAATCTTACATTCCTTTATATATTCAACCGTTCCACTATCAGGTTTTAACCGGCCCATAATGAGATTCGCCAAGGTGGTCTTTCCAGTGCCATTGTAGCCAACTAAACCAATTCTTTCTCCCATCTTTATATCAAAATGAACATTGTCTAATATTTTTCTTAATTCAAAGCTTTTTTCTAATCCAGTTACCTTTAAAACGGTCAAAGATTCTTTAACCATAAAAAAACTCCCTTCCTTGAACCTGAAGAGAGTTTTGTCGCAATCATTAGAATTTCCCTAAAATGCACATTAAATAACCTTTAAGGCATAAAAAGGTAAAATCAAATTATGGACGTAAAAAGGACAGACTAATCCTATTCTTCAGGTTCATCATTTTCGTTTATTCGAAATATGAGCTGAATCATAAGATTAATACTTCATTTCCTCTTTATCATTCCTTTTCGTTTAGTACATCTATAATATGGTATTCTCTTTGAAATTGTCAATCAATTTCTTCTGTAAAAAAACACCATGCTAATAAAAGCATGGTGTTTTTGAAATATAATTACGCTTCTTGTAATTTTTCACGTAATACCATTTGTAGGATACCGCCGTGACGATAGTAGTCGATTTCAACTTCAGAGTCGAAACGTACAACTACTTCGAATTCTTTCTTGTTACCAGCTTCGTCAGTCGCAGTAACTTTTAGAAGATCACGTGGTTTTACGTTTTCGTCTACTTGCACTTCGAATGTTTCTTTACCAGTTAGACCAAGAGTTTCAGCGTTGTCGCCCTCTTTAAATTGAAGTGGAAGTACGCCCATTAACACAAGGTTAGAACGGTGAATACGTTCAAAGCTTTCAGCAAGAACTGTTTTGATGCCTAAAAGATTCGTACCTTTGGCAGCCCAGTCACGTGAAGAGCCCATTCCGTAATCTTTACCAGCAATAACCATTAAGCCAGTGCCGTTTTCTTTGTATTTCATGCAAGCATCGTAGATTGATGTAACTTCGCCAGTTGGCCAGTAAGTTGTGAAGCCGCCTTCTGTGCCAGGAGCAATTTGGTTACGAATACGGATGTTCGCAAATGTTCCGCGCATCATCACTTCATGGTTACCGCGGCGAGAACCGTAAGAGTTAAAGTCACGTGGCTGAACGCCTTTTTCTAATAGATATTTACCAGCTGGAGTATTTTTACCAATAGCTCCTGCAGGTGAAATATGGTCAGTTGTTACAGAATCGCCGAACTTACCAACAATACGAAGACCTGTTAAAGGTTCTACTTTGCCAGGCTCTGGTGATAATCCCTCAAAGAATGGAGGATTTGCAATATAAGTAGAATCTTCATCCCAAGTATATAATGGCTCATTGCTTGTTTTGATTTCGTTCCAACGTTCGTTGTCACCAAAGACATTTTCATATTCTTTACGGAATAGTTCTGGAGTAACAGTACGTTTAACAACATCATTTACTTCAGCAGTAGATGGCCAAACATCCTTGAAGAATACATCGTTGCCATTTTTATCTTTTCCGATTGGCTCGTTAGCAAAGTCAATGTTCACTGTACCAGCAAGTGCATATGCAACAACTAACGGTGGTGAAGCAAGGTAGTTTGCTTTTACAAGCGGATGAATCCGGCCTTCAAAGTTACGGTTACCTGAAAGTACAGAGGTAACTAATAGGTCGTTTTCAGCGATTGTTTTTTCGATTTCTTCTTTTAATGGACCGGAGTTACCGATACATGTTGTACAGCCGTAACCAACAAGGTTGAAGCCGATTTGCTCTAGGTATGGAAGTAAGCCGGAATCACGAAGGTAACCAGTTACAACTTTAGATCCTGGTGCTAAAGAAGTTTTTACAAACTTAGGAACTTCCATTCCAAGTTCAACAGCTTTCTTCGCAACAAGTCCTGCACCAACTAAAACGTATGGGTTAGATGTATTTGTACAGCTTGTAATCGATGCAATTGCAACTGCACCTGTTTTAATATCTGCTTCGTCGCCATTATTAAACTTAATGGTTGCAGACTTCTCAAGTTCGTCAGCTTGTAAGCCAAAGCCTTGGTTTCCTTGAGGAGCAGATACCGCTTTAACGAACTCTTCTTTCATTTTTGAAAGAGGAATTAAATCTTGTGGACGCTTAGGACCAGAAAGATTAGCTTCAATCTCAGAAAGGTCGATTTCGATTACACTTGTATAAACAGGCTCAACAGATGGATCAAAGAATAATCCGTTTGCTTTGCAATATTGTTCTACAACATTAATTTGTTCTGCATCACGGCCAGTTAAGCGTAAGTATTCAATGGATTCCCCATCGATTGGGAAGAAACCACATGTTGCACCATATTCAGGAGCCATGTTTGCGATGGTAGCGCGGTCAGCAAGTGGTAATGTAGATACCCCAGGTCCAAAATATTCTACGAATTTACCAACTACACCATGCTTACGAAGTACTTGTGTTACTTTCAGTGCAAGGTCAGTTGCAGTTGCTCCGTTTGGAAGCTCACCTACTAATTTAACCCCAACAACTTCAGGAACAGGGAAATATGAAGGCTGTCCAAGCATTCCAGCTTCAGCCTCGATACCGCCAACACCCCATCCAAGTACGCCAAGACCATTGATCATAGTTGTATGAGAGTCAGTACCTACTAATGTATCTGGGTAAGTTTCTAATTCACCGTCTACATTAGCTACATGAACAACATCTGCTAAGAACTCTAAGTTTACTTGGTGAACGATACCAGTTGCTGGCGGCACGGCACGGTAGTTGTTGAAGGATTTTTGCGCCCAGCTTAAGAATTGGTAGCGCTCAGCATTACGTTCGAATTCATAATCCATGTTAATTCTTAATGAATCAGCTGAACCATATGCATCTACTTGTACAGAGTGGTCAATAACAAGATCAACTGTTTTTTCTGGATTAATTTTGTCTGGGTCTCCGCCAAGGTCAGCCATTGCTTTTCTTAAGGAAGCAAGGTCAACGACAGCGGGAACGCCTGTGAAGTCTTGAAGAATAACACGAGCTGGTTTAAAAGGAACATCTACTTCTTTTAACTCGTTTGTTCCCCATTTTGCTAAGTTTTCAACATGCTCTTTTGTAATAACTCGGCCATCATATTGGCGAAGTACTGATTCAAGTAGTACTTTTACGGAATAAGGTAATTTCGAAACATTTCCAATACCAGCTTCTTCTAACGCATTTAAACGATAATAGTGATAACGTTTGCCGTTTGCTTCAAAAGAAGATTTTGCGTTATAAACATCATTTTTTACCATGAGTTTAACCCCCTCATTCTTAACTAAATACAAAAATAAACGAAAAGTGTGAATATTCCCTTTTACCCCAACTTTTCTCACAATTCTTATCTTAATACAACCTTTAACATAAGTAAATATCAAGAAAGTTATTGTAGTCGATAAGTTTTTCTTATACTCTTTCATAAAAAGAGTTCGAAATATTTTGAAAATGTTATAGGGCTAAGATGATTCTCATTTGTCGGGAATTCTTTGTATTCGTTATTATTATGTCAAAAAAACTTTTTGATGTCATGTTTTTAGATCCAAAGGAAATATTAACAGATAAGGAGGTGGTTGGTATGGGAAAACGCAAAGCGAATCATGTCATTCCTGGTGCAAATGCAGCCAGTGCTCAAGGACAAGGGGCAGGCTTTAATGAAGAAATGGCAAAAGAGCCGTTGACAGTAAAAGAAAGAATGAACAATAAAAAGCGAAAGAAGAATCAGTAAAAGCAGGAGGTCTCCCCCCTGCTTTTATTTTTCCTATTTTTATTGGTTTACTTCTGAAACCATTGATTGAAGATCTTGCTGGAAGCGTTCCAGCTGGGCTCTTTGGTGTTCAGAGGCAACTTCTAATGCGTTTTCAATTTGCTGATACGCTTCATTCACTTCATCTTTCAAATGCTTCAGCTGATGACCGTAGCTTGCACTATCGGTAACAATATCATAATAAAGACCTTGAGCATTTTCATATCCCTGCTGGGCAGCCTGGAAAGCCTGTTGTTTGTCCTTATGGTAAGGATTTTTTTGCATATCTATGTTTCACCCCTTCATTTTATTTACCGTTAAATTGCACAGAACCAAAAAAAATATTCAGGCATGAAAAAATGGTCTTCACAGCATCCTAATGAGTAGGAGGGATGAAAAAATGGTAAACAAAAACGATGGCAAAGATATGCGTAAAAATGCTCCAAAACAATCTGGCCAGCCTGAGCCGATGAGTGGTTCTCATAAAGTGAAGAATCGCAATCATACACGGGCCAAACATAATTCGCACCATGATATGTAGAAAAGCGGAAGCGCCTTGGTCAGCCTAAGGCAAGTGCTGGAGGACCAGGCGGAGAAGTCGTTCTTTGACTTCATCGCCTGGTCCGAAGCAACCTCGAGGGGCTAGGCGCTGAAGCTGGACAGTTCTCAAAGTCGAACATTTATTAGAAATTTTAAAAGACCCCCTTTTTCTTAAGAGGGGTCTCCTGCCGTTAAAGCGTTTAAAATGATACCTTCTTCTTCCGGTGTGACAGTTCGTAAATCAATTAAAAACTCATCATTGTGAATCCGTCCGATAATCGCAGGTTCTGATTGGGTTCGAAATTTTCTACCAAGTTGTTCAGCTGTTAATGTTTTATGTTTTAAAGCAATAACCATTGTCGGTAGCTCGACATCAGGCATTGTGCCCCCGCCTACTTGACTGCTTCCAGGAAAAATTTTTGCATGAAATTGACTTGTCCTTGCTAAAAGCTGCGAAACAAATTCCTGGGACCTTTCGTCTAATTCAGTGACAGGAACAAGTAAATCACGGATTGTCGGGATATGCTGCAGCCCTTTTTCTCCCCGGACATAATCCAGTAAAGTGCCCTCTAAAGCCGCGAATGTCATCTTATCCACCCGAACTACTCTAGCCAGCTGATGTTTTTTTAATTGTTCTATTAGTTCTTTTTTGCCGGCAATTATTCCCGCTTGCGGCCCGCCAAGCAGTTTATCTCCACTAAAGGTTAAAAGATCCGCGCCCATTGCAATCAATTCTTTTACAAGAGGTTCCTCTCCAATCCCGTGTTTTCGGAAATCAAAAAGAGCACCACTGCCTAAGTCTTCGTAGAAAATAATCTGTTCGTGATTTCTAGTTAACTGAATTAGTTCCTCTGTTGCAACTGATTTAGTAAAACCAATTACCTTAAAATTACTCGTATGAACTTTCATAACAATTGAAGTGTCAGGAGTAATTGCCTTTTCATAGTCGAACAAATGGGTTTTATTCGTCGTTCCTACTTCTACAAGCCTAGCACCGCTTTCCTCCATAATCGAAGAAATGCGAAAGGAACCGCCAATTTCAACGAGCTGACCGCGTGATACAATAACCTCTTTGTTTTTTGCCAACGCAGATAACACCAGATAAACGGCAGCTGCATTATTATTAACTACCATTACTGCTTCAGCACCTGTGATTTCTTTTAACAGGGCTTCAACATGCGTGTGACGGGAACCGCGTTTTCCTTCTTCTATTAAATACTCAAGATTTGAGTAATTCCGTGCGGTTTCCACTACATGCTCGATTGCATGTTCACTGAGCCTTGCTCGACCAAGATTTGTATGTAAAATCGTTCCTGTAGCATTAATGACTTTTTTTAATGTATAGGTGAATTGTTTTTCAATTTTTCCTTTAAGACAAAAAAATACCTCATCAATAAACGTGCCTGAACCAGGCAATGCACCCTGCCAGGTTTCTTGTAACAATTCATTTCTTATTTGCTCCAATACCTCTTTTAACTGCTTCGTTAATTGATTAAAATCAAAACCCCGCTCTTCAAGGAGGGTTAAAAATTGCGGGTGGTTCTGCAATTCATGAACAGCTGGGATGGAACGTAGCCATTGTTTCACGATGTTAACTCCTTTATTTCCCTACTTTTTACCTATTATAGCATTTTTCACATTTCACGACAGTTTGAATAAAATAAACCAAGCAAGGGGGAATCGCTTTGAATAGAAAGAAAGATGATCAATGTTACGATTTGGAACAAATGGAAAAATGGTTAGAAAATTACTTTCTAGACCCATTAACCTCCTATTGTGACATGACCCAGTTCCGGATTGACCTTTATGAAACAGAAAAAGACTGGATTGTGGAGGCCGTTTTGGATGATTTTAAATCAGCCGAACTTTCCGTAAAAGTGGAGGATATGAAGCTAATTATAACAGCTCGAAAACAAACTCTCTCTACAAACATCAAAAAGATAAGAACCATTGACTTCCCCTTTCCGATTAAAAATCAGAAAGTCTGTGCTTTTTTTCAAAATGGAATTTTAGAAATATTTATCTCCAAAATTGATAAAGGTGCAGGAAACAATCGATTTATTACACTTCCGTAACCGTTTTTCTTTTTTTGTTGCAGTTTACATAATACTATTACTAGCAATAAAAAAGCTCTCAAATTCATCCTTTATGGATTTGAGAGCTTTTTTTACATGCTTTCGATTATTTTGATGATTTCGTCTGTATCAGGAAAGACACCTGTTTCATCCTTGGAATATATTTTTATTCCATCAACGGTAATTTCAAAAACCCCTCCTGAGGCAGGTATTAATTCCATCTTTTTAATATTACGATTAAAGTGGGTAAATAGCTCTTCTGCGAAACTCGCAGCTTTTGGAGCAAAGTTTCATTGCATGCAAAATTCAACAATTACTTGATAATTTTTCATACGGACCTCCTATTTTGCTACATCAAGATAGTAAAAACATTCTACCTTATCCCTAATATTACAGCAATTATTTTGCACCATTCGTGCGCAAATAACCTGAAAGAGTTATACTAGGTAGATGGAGGTGGACAGTATGAGTGAACAAGAGAAAATTCGCCTAACCTCATTGTCAACAAAAGCTGGCTGAGGCTGCAAAATTGGTCCTGAAGACCTGGCGCAAGTCTTGCGTCTATTGCCAAAACAAGATCCTGTTCCGGAATTACTTGTTGGACATGAAACATCCGACGATGCCGGAGTATTTCAATTAACAGACTCGATCGCACTCATTCAAACACTAGATTATTTTACCCCAATCGTGGATGACCCTTATATGTTCGGTCAGATTGCGGCTGCGAACGCACTAAGTGATGTATATGCCATGGGCGGACAGCCGAAAACCGTTATGAATATTGTCGGCTATCCGATTAAGAAGCTCGGGCCCGATATGCTTTCCGAAATTCTCCGGGGGGCAGCGGATAAGGTAAAAGAATCAGGTGCCTTAACAGTGGGCGGCCACTCAATTGATGATCAAGAACCTAAATTCGGTCTCTCTGTGACTGGAATTGTACATCCGAAAAAGGTGTGGAAAAATGTCGGTGCAAAACCTGGTGATGTTCTTGTTTTAACAAAACCAGTCGGTGTGGGTATTCTTACAACTGGAATTAAAAGAAATGTTGTTACGGTGGAACAAGAACAAGCAGTAACCGAAACGATGGCGATGCTTAATAAAACGGCTGCAGAGGTTTTATCGAACTTCCATCCACACGCTGTTACAGATGTCACTGGGTTTGGTCTGCTCGGTCATGGCAGCGAAATGGCTCGAGGCAGTGGTGTAAGCTTTGAAATTTCGTTCTCCCAAGTTCCAATCCTTGAAGGAGCCATTGAGTTAGCTAAAGATGGTGTCGTACCAGGCGGGTCTAAATCCAATCATAAATGGCTTCAGAATGATGTTGTTTATGAAGAAATCCTTCCAGATGAACAACTTGTTCTTTGTGATGCTATTACCTCTGGTGGTTTACTGGTTTCATTGAATGAAAAGGATGCACGGACATATATTGAAAATCTTCATTCTAATGGACTTGCCCAAGCATCAATCATTGGACGTGTCACTGAGAAAAGAGAAAAATTAATTTATGTAAAAAAATAAAAAGCGAAGCTGATGCTTCGCTTTTTATTTATGCCATCTTTCTTATTTGCAGTTTTTGGGATAATTTTTCAATCATATCTTGTGTCATTTTGTCCAAATCATATTCAAATTTAAAGCCCCATTCTTGCTTTGCAGCGGTGGCATCAATTGAATTTGGCCAGCTATCAGCAATTTTTTGGCGTACAGGGTCTGGATTATAGGCCATTTTAAAGTTTGGAATATACCTCATGATACTTGCTGCGATATCCTCAGGTGCAAAACTCATTGCTGTAACATTAAAGGCATTTCGGTGAATCAGTTTTGAAGAATCTGCTTCCATTAAATCGATGATGGCATTCAATGCATCCGGCATATACATCATATCCATGTAGGTGCCTTTATCAATATAGGAGGTATATCTGCCATTTTTAATTGCTTCATAATAGATTTCAACTGCATAATCTGTTGTTCCGCCTCCAGGCAGTGCTACATACGAAATTAATCCCGGGAAACGTACGCCGCGTGTATCGACTCCGAACCTTTGGTGATAGTAATCAGCCAATAATTCCCCAGCAACTTTGTTTACCCCATACATGGTTGTTGGCCGCATAATCGTATCCTGGGGTGTTTGGTCTTTAGGAGTAGTTGGTCCGAATGCACCAATAGAACTTGGTGTGAAAAATTGCGCATTTACCTCTCTTGCTGTTTCAAGCGCATTCATAAGTCCACCCATATTTAAATTCCAAGCAAACAATGGCTTTGCTTCCGCTGTTGCGGATAAAAGGGCGGCTAAATGCATGATGGTATCAACATTATATTTTTTCGCAATTTCAACCATCCGTTTTCCGTCCGTTACATCTAAAATTTCGAAGGGGCCACTTTCGAAATTAACGTTGTCGCTCTTTTTGATATCCGTGGCAATTACATTGTCTACTCCGTAAATTTCTCTAAGCCTTGTGGTTAATTCTGACCCAATTTGCCCCAAAGCTCCTGTGATTAATATTTTTTTCATATATAATCCCCCGTCCTCTTCACGATGATGTAATTTGAAAAATTAAATGACACCCATTTCCTTACCGACTTTTTCATAAATGGAGATGGCTTTATCAAGCATTTCTTTGGTATGGGCAGCAGTTGGCATGTTACGAACACGGCCTGTTCCCTGCGGTACCGTTGGGAATACTATCGCTTTTGCATATACGCCTTCTTCGTTTAAACGTTTACTAAAAGCTTGGGTTAACGATTCGTCCCCGATTATACATGGAGTGATTGGTGTTTCACTGTTACCGATATTAAACCCTAATTCCTTCAAGCCTTTTTTTAGGTAATTTCCATTCTCCCAAAGTTTTTGATTTAACTCGGTGCTTTCCATTAAAATTTCAATCGATTTTTTACTGGCTGCAACATCTGCAGGGGTTAGGGAAGTTGAAAAAAGGAATGGACGGCTGCGAACCTTTAACCAGTCGATTAAATTTTTCTTTCCAGCCACATATCCTCCAACTACCCCAATTGCTTTTGAAAGTGTACCGATTTGGAAATCAATTTTATCTGATAATCCGAAATGCTTTACAGTCCCGGTTCCATCACCAAGTACTCCTGATCCATGGGCATCATCGACATACGTAATTAGATCAAATTCTTCAGCAATTTTTATGATTTCAGGTAATAGGGCAACATCACCGTCCATTGAAAATACGCCATCTGTAATGACCATTATTTTATTGTAAAGGCCTGATTCCTTTGCTTCTTTCGCTCTCGCCCGCAAATCTTCCATATCGGAGTGTTTAAAGCGGATAATTTTCGCTTTGGATAACCGACAGCCGTCGATAATGGAGGCGTGGTTCAATTCGTCTGAAAGAATCGCATCATTTTTATCCATAACCGCTGAAATCGCTGCCATATTACAGTTAAAACCCGACTGATAGGCAATCGCTGCTTCCGTATGTTTAAATTCTGCTAATTTTTCCTCTAGTTCTACATGAAGCTTGAGCGTACCATTAATGGTACGGACGGCACCGGCTCCGACACCGTATTGTTCGATCGCTTCTTTTGCAGCTTGTTTCAAACGCTCATCTGTTGCTAAACCTAAATAATTATTAGAAGAAAGATTTACAAGCTCCTTCCCATTAATCGTAATGACAGGACCATTTGGACTTTCTAAAGGATCAATAACATTGTATAGACCTTTTCCCTTTAAATCTTCAAGATTTTCATTTAAAAAATGTTCCAAAATATGACTGGACATTTTTCTACCTCCTTATCAACTCAGCGGTTATTTGTCGTTATCCTAAGTACAATTGTCTACTGGACACGGACATTGAAATTAAGCTCAATTGCCTGTATAAAAGCATTCTTGTTAATTACTGTATCATACTTTTTTCGAAATGTTCATACCTAGAGGACAAATTTTTAAAAATTTTTTTATTTACTCCTATAGGGTAACCATTTCAAAAACAGGATATTTGCTTGAAAAGTATTTGAATGGAATCCTTTGAATTTTCATTATATAAAAATAATTTTATTGGAAAGAAAAAACGATATAATAGACTTACTCAAATGAACGAAACAGAAAGGGTGTTTTTTGTGCCAGTTCTCTCTTCTCTCCTCTATACCATCCTTGTTGGTGGGGCATTTATCTATTTATTCATTTTTACGTATGATTTTTTTTATGGTGAAAAACGGGATAAGCAATTGAAAAAAATACATAAGCATTTCCGTAAAGAAACGGTAAATAAGATTGACCTTTTAGAACATCAGCCCAAAAAATTTACAATGTATCAGGTAAAAACAAATACAGAAACGAAAAAAGTCAAAGTAAAACCAGGGTACAAGATTGTAAATATGGTCAAAAAGAAAAAATAAAAGAACCTACCCACTCGGATAGGTTCTTTCCGTATTTATTTCACTTTTTGAAAGGATAATTTTTCAGCTGCTTTATTCACCTTTTGAAGAGCATCTTGGTATTCTACCTCTAATCGTTCAATAATTTCTCCAGCCGTTTCGATTTTGTCAATTGCTCCGACACCATGCCCTGCGGACCAGATATCGCGCCATGCTTTGACATTTGGTTCCTGCTGCATATTATTAAAATCAACTTTTTCTTTTTTCGCAAGTTGAGCCGGATTAAGTCCTGCTTTTACAATGCTTGGAATTAACATATTAGCCTTTACCCCAGAAAAAGCGTCTGTCAAAATGATATCCTCTTGCGTAGCTTCGACTAGCATCTCTCGGTATTCATCTCGGGCCATACTTTCTTTTGCTACAATGAATCTTGTACCCATATAGGCAAGGTCTGCTCCTGCTGCTTGTGCCGCTAAAATTCCCTTTCCAGTCGAAATCGCACCGGCAAGTACGATGATTCCATCCCAGAAGGAGCACACAATATCTACAAAAGCAAAGCCGTTAATTTGACCGGCATGCCCACCTGCCCCGCTTGCCACTAAAATGAGTCCGTCAACTCCTGCCTCCGCCGCTTTTTTCGCGAATTTCACATCACTTACATCTGAAAAAACAAGACCGCCATATTCATGAACGATATCAACGACCATCTTCGGACTGCCTAGTGAGGTGATAACCAACTGAGGCTGATGTTTTTTTATTAATTCAAGTTCCTCCAGCAGTCTCCCATATGAGCTATGTACAACCATGTTCATCGCCCATGGTGCGATTTTTCGGCCAGGATCCTTCGTTTTCGCAGCTTTTAATTCCGCGTTTAATTGCCCCATCCATTGGTCAAGTACTTCAATCGGTCGTGCATTTGGTGCTGGAAATGAACCAATGATCCCATTCAAACAGCAATTTTTGACTAAATCAGGGCCTGATACGAGGAACATCGGTGCAGAGATAATCGGTAAGCGCAATTGAGTCCACCAGTTTTCTGGTATGGATTTGTTCATTTTATCCCCTCTTTTCAATTTGGAATTTTCTGAATAGACTTCTCAGTTTATATAGTAGCTGAAAATGAATGAATATTCAATCACTTCTTAAGAATTAAAAAAAACGTTTTCAAACACGAACGATATTTTTAAAAAATAAAATATTATTCGTTTTTTATCAAAAAAAGATTGATTTTAGCTTTTTGTCATGGTTATAATGTGAATAAATTTATAACCGTTTCACTCATATAATCGCAGGAATATGGCCTGCAAGTTTCTACCGGATTGCCGTAAACAATCTGACTATGAGTGGGCAATGAAACGCGCTTTTCTATCTGAATCGCGCACCTCTTGTTTCCTCTTGGAATTCAAGCCCAAAGGTCATTGCCTCACTCAATTTTGATGTGAGCGGACCTTTGGGCTTTTATTATTAGGAGGTTTAACCGATGAAATTATTGGAAGAAAGAATTAAAGCGGATGGGAATGCCCTTAATGAAAATGTTTTAAAGGTTGATTCCTTTTTGAATCACCAAATTGACCCTCAATTAATGAACGAGATTGGCAAGGAATTCGCGTCTCTTTTTGCAAATGAGGGAATAACAAAAATTGTGACAATTGAAACTTCAGGAATTGCTCCTGCTGTAATGGCTGGATTGCATATGAATGTTCCTGTAATCTTTGCAAAAAAAAGCAAATCTTTAACATTGTTCGAAGCCATGCTGACAACAAGAGTGTATTCCTTTACAAAACAAGAATCTAACGATATCTCCATTTCAAAAAAATATATATCCGAGGATGACCGAATCCTTATAATCGATGACTTTATTGCAAACGGTGAGGCTGCACTTGGATTAGTCAATTTGGTTGAAATGACAAATGCCAAGGTGGCTGGTATTGGCATTGTCATCGAAAAGTCCTTCCAGCCTGGTGCACAAAAATTAAAGGATCTTGGTTTTAGGGTTGAATCATTGGCAAGAATCGCCAAACTATCAAACGGAGAAGTAACATTTGTAAATGAAAAAGTGGAGGAGTTAGTCTAATGAAACAAAATCCTTTTAAAGTTGCCTCTTTAGGAATTCAGCATGTATTGGCAATGTATGCCGGAGCTGTAATTGTTCCTCTGATTATCGGCAGCGCCCTTCATTTTTCAGGTAAACAATTAGCGTATCTCGTATCGCTTGATATTCTTACAAGCGGGATTGCGACGTTATTGCAGGTGTGGCAGAATCGCTTTTTCGGGATTGGTCTTCCAATCGTGCTTGGTTGTACATTTACCGCTGTTGGACCAATTATTGCGATTGGCAGTCAATACGGTCTATCTGCCATCTACGGTTCGATTTTGATTTCCGGTTTAATTGTTATTCTCATTGCCAGTTTTTTTGGAAAATTGATTCGTTTCTTCCCTCCTATTGTAACTGGGTCGGTAGTTACAATTATTGGCCTAACACTAATTCCGGTTGCGATGAATAATGTTGCCGGCGGACAAGGCAGTCCTGATTTTGGTTCTCAAACAAATCTTGCTCTTGCATTTGGGACTTTATTGTTTATTATCTTGCTTTACCGTTTCTCTAAAGGATTTATTCGTTCGATTTCGATTTTGTTGGGATTAATTGCCGGTACCATTGCCGCTGCACTAATGGGGAAAGTAAACTTCGCATCTGTTGGTGAGGCTTCATGGTTCCATATGGTAAGCCCATTACACTTTGCAGCTCCTTCTTTTGAATTGGCACCGATTATTACCATGACCTTAGTAGCCATTGTCAGCTTAATCGAGTCTTCAGGTGTATACTTTGCTTTAAGTGATATTACTGGGAGAAAATTATCGGAAAAAGATTTAGTGAAAGGGTATCGTGCGGAAGGTCTCGCAAGTATCCTTGGAGCTCTATTTAATTCTTTTCCCTATACGACTTATTCACAAAACGTGGGACTTGTTCAATTTTCAGGTGTAAAAAGCAAAAGTGTGATCTACACAATGGCCGGAATCCTTGTATTTCTAGGTTTTGTACCAAAAGTCGCTGCGTTAACAACCGTTATTCCAACATCCGTTCTTGGTGGTGCGATGATTGCCATGTTTGGTATGGTGATTGCTTCCGGGATTAAGATGCTTAGTAAAATTGATTTTACTTCTCAAGAAAACCTACTGATTATCGCTTGTTCAGTCGGGATGGGATTAGGCGTAACGGCGGTACCTGATTTATTTAAACATCTTCCTGATGGTGTTAAAATTCTTACAAACAGCGGAATTGTTGCGGGGAGCTTAACAGCTATTTTCTTAAATATTGTGTTCAATATAATAAAACCTGCTAAGCGAAAACAAGTAGTTACGCAAAATATCGAAGTAAAAGCTTCCTAATTTCTATCCGATATATGTCTACTATATATATGTCGATATAGCCTACATTTTCTTAACGAAAATTACAAAGGGAGAAAATCAAGGATTATTCCGTTATCCGGACTAGTAATCAAGATGTTAATTGAACTTATGACTGAAAATCAAAAAGGTAAAACGAAGAGGAAAATTAAGATAATGAGAAACCACCAGTCAAATGTGATTGGTGGTTTTTTAATAAAAATATAAGTTAATATAAAAAAAGGAGTGACATTTTCAGTCACTTTCTTTCAACTGTTATTATTTAGATTTTCTATATCAAAATTTTCCACACAATTATTGCGACAAGATTCGAATCAATTTGTCTCCATGATGTTTTGATTTCTGAAGATATTTTTCATTTTTTTTTAAATCGATACTTTTAGCCAATAGGGTGTTATAACTAATAAACCAGAATTTATGCCATTCTCTTTTCATTTTAGCAACCATCATAATCACTCCTATATTGTTCTTTGCTTCAGATTACCAAACAATTGTAAAAGTATCGTATTAGAATTGTTAAGATTCTGAAAAAATAATTAGATAAAATATTCAAGAAAAAAGAGGGACACTTTCACTCACTTTTTTAAATAAAGCTCTGTTAAACTTAGTTGTTGATTTCCACTCCAGGATGCTCGCTTTCCGCGGGGCGGGCGGTGAGTCTCCTCGGCGCTTAAGCGCCTGTGGGGTCTCACCTGTCCCGCTGCTCCCGCAGGACACTGAATTTCTTCCTTGAATCCACCCACGCACGAAGGAAATGCGTTAGCATTTTCGAGGAGTCTCGCACCTTCCGCTCCAATCAACGCTGTTCAAAAAATCAACATTGTTCTTTAACACAGCCTTAAATAAAACAAAGAAAATCATTTATTTTTTATTGAGTTAGTCGCTATTGCTACTGCTTCTTTCGTCACCGCTATCTTCTTCAAATTCGTTTTGAAGGTAGTTGTTATTTACACCCTGGTCTTCGATATCACGTGAATACAGTTGTTTAAATAAAGTTTATGCACAATTACATTATTTTTTTGAAAAACTCTCAGAATGACAATATATGTGTTTGAGAGGATGTTATTGTCCATATTAATGAGTAAATCACACAAAAAAACGATGGTACAACAAAATGCATCGTTTTTTTTATCTTTTATAAATCATGAGCCTTATACCGAATTGCATCAATCTTACTACAATCGACAACGATAATTGATCCTGATTCTGTCTCACATTCACTAAAGTGAGCACAGCAAGTCTTTTTATTGAATTTAATTAATACTACATGTTTGATTACCGTTCCACTTATTAACAAATCTACAATTGTATCTTTTTGTAATTTTCTGAGTTGTCTACATACACACCCTTTGCACTTATTTGAACTGCACTTTTTTGAACTGGATTTATTTAAACTGGATTTATTTGAGCTGGACTTATTTGAGCTGGACTTATTTGAACTGGACTTATTTGAACTGGACTTACTTGAAGAACTACTTGACATATTTCCAATCACTCCATAATTTTTTATAATTCATTTATTAATCTATTAATAAATGAATTAAAATGATGTATGTCTATTTTGAAAAATAATTTTGGATGATTAAAATATGCTGAGGAATTTTCGGGAGGGTGTAAAAATTCTTACGAACAGCGGAATTGTTGCTGGGAGCTTAACAGCTATTTCTTAAATATTGAGTTCAATATTATTCAACCGGCAAAGCTGCAACAAGCAGTAACGCAGAGTATCGAAGTAAAAGCTTCCTAAACTAAACAATAAGGACGATGCTAATTTTAAAGCATCGTCCTTATTAAATTTAGAATCTCAGTCACTGTTTGTTGGTTGGCAGAATTTTCTTCCCCTGGACCGGAGGTTGTCCTTGTAACGGAGATCGGGGAAATGATTACTGCTCCGCCAAAATTAACAATTCCACCTGAAATAGTACCAATATTTATGCCATCTTTATTGATGTCCAATTCAACCACACCTCCCCCCTGTCCATATAAAATAGTATATGTACAAGCAGTTGCCTTGGTTAAACTCTTTGCTATATTAGTAGAATATTGTTTACAAACATGGGTTTTAATAACACTTTAATGCAACGGCCATCTTTTTAATCCCCGCTTGTATGCTTGCCTCAGATAATCCCCCATACCCGATCATGATTGGCTGATTGGAAATAGGTGCGGTCTGATGCCAATACTGTTGTGTCAAGTAAATCCGCACTCCCAGTTTTTCTGCCTGCTGCACCAGTTTCCTCGTATCCAGATTGTAAAATTCAAGCAGTAAATGCAGGCCCGCCTTTTGGCCAATCACCTTGACATTTTTTCCTAAGTATTCATCGATAGCCGCTAACAGCACTTTTTGTTTCAATTGATATATTTTCCTCATTTTTCGAATATGTCGGCTAAAATAACCATCTTTCATAAATCGATAAAGTGCTTCCTGAATCAAGGGAGAAACGGATTGATTATAAAAAGAGAAATCTGATTGGAAGCGTTCAAGTAATTTTTCTGGCAGCACAAGATAACTGATTCTAGCAGCAGGAAGAAAAGCCTTTGAGAAGGTTCCGAGATAAATAACGTTCCCATTCTTATCCAATGATTTCAACGAGGGAATCGGCTGGCCCTGGTATCGAAATTCTCCATCATAATCATCCTCTATAACATAACTGGCATTTTTCTCAGCCCATTGTAGCAGTTTGATTCGCTTCTGAATGGGCAGCACCATTCCCAATGGAAACTGATGGGATGGGGTTACATATGCACAAAGGGCAGTACTATTCTCTAACTCTTCAATTTTGATACCATCATCTTCCAGCGAGATCGGAGTGATCATACAATTTTGACTTTCAAAAACATGGCGAACCCCATCATATCCAGGATTCTCCATGGCTACCCTGTTATTTCCTAAGGAAAGAAGCTGGCATATCAATTGAATGGCTGTTTGCGTCCCGGCAGTGAGAATGACCTGATCCGGGGAACATTTTACTCCTCGCGCTTGATAGAGATAATGGGCGATTTCACTTCGCAGTCCAAGGTGACCTTTTTTATTACCATAAGAAAAAACTTCTTGACTAGGATTTTCCAATGCATCGACTAAACATTTTTTCCATGTCTTATGCGGAAAATGTTCCAAATCAATATCGCCATATTGGAAATCAATCTGAATTTTTTCTTCTTGGGTCGCATTTACACTTTCCATCAGTGGCTGAGTTTCACGGTGTCTATCATTGAAATGAAAATCGTCCAATTGTAAAACAAATAACCCCTTTTTTTCCTTTCCTTCAACATACCCTTCCGCAACAAGCTGTTGATACGCCATTTCGACTGTATTTTTACTAATATTGGTTGTGTGCGAAAGCTGGCGAATAGATGGCAGTTTGGTTCCTGCGGGTAATTGTCCTGTTTCAATTTGTTCGCGAAAATATTGATAGAGCTGTAAATACATTGGATTGACGTCTTCTTTTTTGATAAAGGGAATGATATCCACATTTTCCTCCTCTTCTGTCCCTATAAATTTATGTAATACTGTCTCTTTTAACAAGGGCAATTCATTTTTAAAATGAGTATAACACTAAAATTTGGTGAGGAGAGTAAAATATGATTCCAATAAGACAAAGGGCTTTAGAATGCAAGGATCAAGAAAAAATCAATCTGTTTTTAGAGCAGGAGAAAACCGGTTTTTTAGGTTTGGCAGACGGTAACACCCCCTATGTAATCCCGCTTAATTTTGTTTGGCTGGATGGGGCGATTTATTTTCACGGAGCAGCTGAAGGCAGAAAGGTAACTATAATGGAGGAAAATGCCAAGGCCTGTTTTACGGTGAGTGCGAACCTTGGCACCCTAACCCACCCTGTACCTGCTAAGACAGATACTGCCTATATGAGCGTAATGGTTTTTGGAGAAGCAGAATTAGTTGTGGATCTCGATGAAGCGGTCAAGGCCATGCAGAAAATGCTCGATAAATATGTTCCGGGCTATTACGAACACGCTCTTTCAAGTTCACACGTAGAAAAATACCGTTCTTCGCTTGGCAGCAGAACCGCTGTATATAAGATAAAAGCTCTGGATCTAAGTGCAAAGGAAAATCCAATTCAGATTGAAAAATTATTTTATAATGGCAAAACCCAGCATCATGAATCGACAAAATAAGTAAAACAGACTTGGTAGTCTGTTTTTTTATCGAAAAAAGGATTTAAAGGTGATTCACCTATTCCAAATAGGACGACCTTCCATATGATATAGCATGTACTTTTTTTACAAGAAGGGGCGTTTTTTTATGGAAGATAGTTGTTACGAGGAAAACAGGTGTATTAAAAAGACACTGGAAAAAATCCTTGAAGCACAAAGAAAAGCAAAAAAGAAAAAAGGCGAGTCATGCCAAACATCCTGCTTAGCTCCACTTGGTGAGTTAGGCAATCATTATAGCAATAACACCATTCCATTTATCCTTTATTGTGATTGTGATCCCTTTAAGGTGGAAGGAGTGACTACTTGCCGGGATAAAAATTCTAAAAGCGAAACGTTTGTTTGTTTTATTACCTTCGTTTTTCGGATTATTGATATCAAAGATGATTGTGCCGTATTGGAGCTATTAAAATTTAAAAACCATCAAAAGTGTAATTCCAAAGGTAAGCCTATTTGTTCCCCCTGTTCCCAATTAAATTGTGAAAATACCGATGATTTAATGGCAACAGGCGTCTGTGTAAATGTGGATCTCTCAGGCTTTCATGCAATTCAATGCCTACCTGCTGTCTGCTTATAAGAAAGTGGATAAGTAAAAGCAGCGGAAAACTCCGCTGCTTTTTAGTTTGCTTTTTCCAGTGCCAATTTTAAACCGAATACAATCAATACGAGACCTGTAACTCCCTCCATCAATTTGTTGACGGAAGGTTTTTTAATGAAAGCACTTATTTGATTAATTAAAGAAATATATAATAAAAACCAGATGACGGTTAAAACGGTATAGGTGATTCCCATCAAAAGAAACGGAAGGAATGTTTGGCTGCTGCCATCTAAAAACTGTGGTAAAAAGGTTAAGAAAAATACAGCTACTTTAGGATTTAACAGGTTGGTTAGAAATCCCTGTTTAAAACAAGAGTGACCTTGATAAGTATTTTTTGGAATGATTTCATTTGTCTTTTTCTTTTTTAAAGACCATAGCGTTTTCACTCCAAGGTAAAACAAGTAGAGCGCACCTACAAATTTAAAAATAGAAAAGACCATGGCAGATTTGACGATTATTGCAGATAAACCTACTACTGCTGCTGTTGTATGAATCATCAGAGCACAGCATGTGCCATATACGGTCCTTAGCCCTCCAACTTTCCCGATAGTAAGGGTATTTTTTGTGGTGATGGCTGTATCAGGACCGGGCAAGATAATTAATACAATACACATTATAATAAATAGAAAAAAATTATGAATCATGATTCTCTCCTCTTTTTCCTCTTCTTTATCGACTTGTTTTTTACTTTAAAAACACTCCTATTTACCTTGCTATTTAATCGCTAGAACTTGCTAGCAATTTGCTAAAACAATGCAATTACTAGGATTTCCTTTAGCTGGGTTTTCGATTTGTGTCCTTTGGCTGGATGGCCTTTCTTACTAATTTGCTGCCATCAAAATGGCTCCTATAAGTTTTTACAATTTCTGAAGCTTCTTCATAAGGTCACTAAGGATAAAAGCCCCACCGTACTTATTATTTGGATCAATTACCTTTTCCCACTTTTTTGGAATTTTTTATCATCTCCCTTTTCATTTTTTTTAAGATCATCATAACAAATTTTCATAAAATTATGAATTGAATTTTGGGGATAATAGTACTTTTGGCTTATCATTCATGGAGAAAACATGGAACTGATTCTTCACCGTGTTCGAGATCTAGGATACCTTGATGGTGTGCATGGAATAAATTGCTTAAAAACGTGCATTCCTTTATCCTATTAATAGAAATTAATTGCTATTTTTTATAGAAATGAGTTGATTCTTTGCAAAACAAAAATGCTTTACCGATTTTATTTTTTGTCATGTTTCTCGTGATGATTGGTTTTGGGATTATCATCCCTGTCCTGCCTTTTTACGCGGAACAGATCGGAGCTTCGCCAACAGAGCTGGGCCTTTTAATGGCAGTTTATTCTTTTATGCAGTTAATTTTTGCTCCCATCTGGGGACGGGTTTCTGATCGGATTGGCCGTAAACCTGTAATGATGATTGGAATTGCGGGTCTTGGGATTTCTTTTTTAATTCAAGGGTTATCAACACAGTTATGGATGCTGTTTGCGGCAAGAATTATCGGTGGGATACTTTCATCGGCCAATATGCCAACCGCTATGGCCTATGTAGCTGATATCACAACGGAAGAAAATCGTGGGAAAGGAATGGGAATCATTGGAGCGGCAACAGGTTTGGGCTTTGTTTTTGGTCCGGCTGTTGGGGGGATTTTTTCAAAAATAAGCTTAGGATTACCATTTTTGCTGGCAAGTGCCTCCTCCTTCATTACCTTAATCCTTGTGTTTTTATTACTAAAAGAATCTTCAGAGAAGAAATCGGTCGAAAAAAGACCATCATTGCTAGAAGCTTTTAACGGACCCACATCGATTCTATTTGTCATGCAATTATTGATTTCTTTATCTCTCTCCGGTTTAGAAGCAACCTTTGCCTATTTTGCTGCCAAAAAAGCGGGTATAGATACAGTAGAACTTGGTTATGTATTTATGATTATGGGGTTTGCAAGTGCCATAATCCAAGGTGGATTGGTTGGCCGACTAACGAAGAAATATGGAGAAAGAATGGTTATTCAAGGAGGTATTATTGTTTCAGCAATTGGTTTTGGACTCATCCTCCTTGTGAATAGTTTTCTAACTGCTGCCGTTTATTTAACGATATTTGGAATTGGTAATGGTGTAATTCGTCCAAGTGTCTCTGCTTTGCTAACGAAAACTTCAACAGCAGGACATGGAAGTTCAACCGGTTTACTCTCTTCTTTTGATTCATTAGGAAGAATTATCGGGCCTCCAATGGGTGGATGGTTATTTTCAATCACAATTGGTTTGCCCTACATCTCAGGGGCAGTCCTATCAGTCCTTGCATTGATTCTTTTTCAGATTTATCGCCCAGTTGCTAAAATGGTGAAAGAGAATTGAGAACTCTATCTTCCGGCGCAATGATTATTGCGCCGGAATCCAATAGGATCAGTTTTACGCAGGAAAAAAGTTTACCGAGGGTCTACTTAGTGGAGAATGGCTAAAGTTTAAAGTGTGAAAATAAGAATAATTCACTTCGGAACTTGTCTAAAAGTTCTTCAAACGTGGAATGGATTAATCGTGGAAACAGTGTTTCTAGCGCATCTTTGTAATCCTGCCCTAATTCTTCTCGTAAATGAATGAAAGCATGGAATAATAAAGCTTTTTCAAAATCAATTCCTAATTTATATAAACCGATTGCCAACTCATCCTTAGGAATTTGTTTAATTTTACTGTAAACCCTTTCATTTTTTTTAATCAGGTTTTTATTTAGATAATGAGTGACATAATCTGTATAGATCATTTGACCAATTTCATTTGTTTCTTTATTTGAATAATTAAAGCCAATCACATGGTTTTCCTTACTTTCGCGAATGATAAAGGTTTTATTTCCTTTTAAATGGGTAATAAAATTTTTTACGTGCTTATCAAAAATTTTATCAAATTCAATGATCTGCTGAAGTTTTACCGCGAAATCCCGATGTTCTTCGCCAACAACGAATAAGCGGTCAACAATGGGTAATAGGCTTAATACTCCTTCTGATAGCTGACTGGATGCATCGTATATGATAATATCAAATTCCTTTTTCATCTGTTTAATTTTTCGTTTTTTTTCTGCCAGAGATAATTTTGAGAATTCATGGATCAACTCCGTTGAAATTTCTTCTTTTTCTAAAGTCCCGTAAGAAATAAATGCTGCCGAAAGACTGGTGTTTTTTTTAAGCCAATGATAAATCGATAAAGACAATTCTGTAACACCTGATTTTGCTTTTGGAGAATAAAAACCAACTAAATACAATTCCCTTCACCTGCCTTTATAACAAAAAATCCCCCTTTTATATTGCTGAATTTCCTTACAATACGAGGTATTAATATAGTTTACGGAGTTGTCCATCCAACTGAAACGGCGATTTCATCAGGTTTTTATTTACAAAAACTCCCTGTTAAACTTGGATGTTGATTTCCGCTCCAGGCACAAGCGGTTCGTGGGCGGTCTGGTGAGCCTCCTCGTCGCTTTGCTCCTGCGGGGTCTTTTTTCCCCTACTCCGTACTCCCACAGGACACTGAATTGCTCCCTTGAATCGGCCCACGCACGAAGAAAATGCGTTAGCATTTTCGAGGAGTCTTCGTGCCTTCCGCTCCAATCAACTTTGTTTAAAAATCATCATTGTTCTTTAACATAGCTTACAAAAAAAGCCAATCGAAAAAAATCGATTAGCTGCTTGTTGAGGTAAGGAATTTATCAATTTCTGCTATATTTTGATCCAAATTAATACTTAGGACCTCTCCTACATTGTCAAATCGTTCGTTTGTGAAGGAACCATCAACTGGAACCCGCAGAGTTTTTAAATTTGAGGAGCGATTCGTAATTAAATCCTTCCCCAAAGAAAATAACGTTGATGAATCCAGATTGGTTTCAATATATGGATTGATTACACCTAATAGTTTCGGAATCTTGATAACACTTCCCATACTTAATGCCTGATCCTCCAGTTTAGTTAGGACCTCCTGTTGCCGCTCGACACGGCCAAAATCACTTAGATTGTCATGTCTAAACCGGACATAGCCTAATAACTTGTCCCCGTGCAGCGTTTGCTTTCCAGGGTTTAACGTCATCCCAATTCCGGAGGACATTTGATGCGGAACATCTACTTCAATCCCATCTGGTGCAAGGACATCCACCACTTTGGAAAAACCTTTAAAATCTACCATTGCATAATAGTTCACATCAATATGGAAATTTTCTTCAATGGTTTGTCTTAAAAGCTCCGGACCACCAAAGGCATAAGCCGCATTTATCTTTTGCATTCCGTGACCGGGTATATCAACGTATGTATCTCTCATAATGGAAATCAATTTCGCTTGATGAGAATTTTGATCATAATGGGCGATCATAATGGAATCTGTTCGTGAATGCTTTTCACCACGTGAGTCGCTGCCTAAAAGAAGAACATTGAGTTTCCCAAACTTTACTTCTTTCCCTTTGAATGTATCAGTTTGTTTTTTATTACCTAAGTAACTTCCTGCCTCTGCAATCGAAAGTCCTCGCTTATATTGATAAATTGAATAAGCCGTTGTAAATATTATCATCAATATAAAAAGCATCCCAAATACTCTTTTCCATCTAACTTTCCTTCTTCTACGTACTTTTTCCATCTCGTACCTCCGGTTGTCTATACCAAGTTCACAAATTCAATACCCTTAATATTTTAAGTGATTCATAGGAATAATTAAATTACAAAATGGTAAATAAATGATTACGTTTTAAATACTGGCCAAAAAACGGGAGGGAAATTCTGAATTTAATTTAATCATATGTCGTGCGGACATGCATAAAATGGGTTATGAAGATGTAATTGGTAAAGGAGCCGGGAGCATGAAATCTTTCACTCAAACCACGTCATTGTTAGCCCTGTTATTCTTGTTAGTTTTTGCCGCCTATCTGGATTCGCCCTTTTCGTTTATCAATAAAAATTACTCCTACACAGCAACGGCGAGTAAACAAAAAATAGCAAAGCCTGTAACGGCCGCCCCTTCTGATGAGGGCCCTGATCTAGTAGAAAAACTTGAAAAAGTTGAAAAAGTGGATGGATATTTCGTGGAGACCTATCAGGAATATGAAGTGTACAAGGATGAAGATGGAAAAGTCAAAAAAGAGATACCCACTGACCATACCGAAACATTAAAATATTGGGATTATAGTCAAAATTATGGTGAATGAGGGGTAGATCCTCTATAGAAAAGGCTGCCGACCCGGTAGCCTTTTATTATTGTTTCACTAGTTCTTTCATATTAAACAAATTCCTATTGATTCTATTTTATAAGAGGATGAATGGATTTTTTAAAATTGTCTAAAATGGTAGATGAGGAGGTAGAAGAAAAATGAATACAATGGCTTTAATCGTAAAATTTGTTACTTGTCTGGTTGCTTATGCGGTAGCATTAGATCTTTTTTTTAATGCGACTTGGGTGGATATTGTTTGGTTCAGTGTGTTAATGACAATTGTTTCTTATCTTGGGGATAGGATGTTACTTTCTCGAATCGGAAATAAGAATGCCCTTATTGGAGATTTTATCCTATCCTATATGGTGGTTTGGATTTTTGGAAGTGTACTTCTTGACAATTATATGCAGATAGCTTGGGGAAGTATTATTTCAGCAATCATAATAACAATTGGGGAGTTTTTCGTTCACCGAATGTTGCATAGTCCAAGGCAGGAAAGCAGCCTCAAAAAGAATGCGGTACCTGACCGGCTAGCATACGGTATGGAAATGTCCGAGGAGCAAGAACCATTAAAGAAAAAGTGAAGCCTACTTAAATTTTAAAAACAGAATGATTTTAGAGAAGGTCTTCCCATTTGGGGAGACCTTTTTTTAGGTTTAATATGGAAAATAACTGGGGTTTAAAATAACAATTTACATGAAAGGAAATATCTTGATTCCAAATATGAACTTTCTGTGACAAATATGTGAAACATAAAAAATTCTCTACTCAAATGAAATTAAATTTGGTATATTTGTATAGCTTTTTAACATAATCCTCGTGAATAAATAAAAAACAAATCGAATGAAAGGGGTACTTACATTGAGTAAATGGAACCAATTTGCTAAATATTCTATTTTAGCATTCTTGGGTATGGTACTTTTGGCTGGGTGTGATAAAAGTAAATTTATTGTTCTAAACCCAAAAGGTCCGGTTGCCCAACAAGAACTAGATTTAATTATCATTTCGGTTATTTTATGTGCAGTTGTTATTATTCCTGTTTTAGGTATTTTTGTTTATATTGCGGTTAAGTATCGAGACCGTCCGGACAACAAAGCACCATATCAACCAGAATGGGCAGACAGTAAAATTTTAGAGATCGTATGGTGGGGAATTCCGGTTATCATCGTTGCGATTCTTGGTGTTTTTACTGCGAAAACAACAATTAATTTAACAAAACCCCCTGTGAAAGATGTAAAACCATTGGTTGTACAAGTAACTTCACTGGATTGGAAGTGGATGTTTACTTATCCAGATAAAAAAATTGCCACCGTAAATTACGCTGAGATTCCTGCTGGTGTTCCGGTACAATTTGTTTTAACTTCTGATGCACCGATGAACTCGTTCTGGATTCCTCAATTAGGCGGTCAAGAATATACGATGCCGGGAATGTCAATGGGCTTATGGCTGCAGGCGAATAAAGTTGGAGAATACTTTGGTTCCGGTGCAAACTTTACCGGTAAGGGCTTTGCACATATGCAATTTAGAGTGAAATCAGTAAGTCAAGCTAATTTTGATAAATGGGCAGAAAGTATTAAGAAAAGTTCTCCTGTCTTAACAAAAGCTGGTTATGAAAAATTGTCCAAGCCAAGTACCGAAAAAGAGTTAAGCTTTTCATCATATCCTAATGGATTATTCCAAGACATTGTGAACAAAAATGGTGGTATTTACTATAATCATAAAAATCACATGAACATGAGCGATAGTGCTGAAATGAAGTCAATGCCTGGAATGGATATGGGAAAATAAACAAACAGGAGGAAATTATCAATGGATAACTCGCATTTTTTTGTCACCGGCGATCCTATGATTTATGGTGCCGATGTTTCGATTGTTCTAGCCATGATTGGGATTGTATTTTCTCTCACATACTTCAAAAAATGGGGATGGCTATGGAGAGATTGGATTACAACCGTTGACCATAAAAAAATTGGTATTATGTATCTCCTTTCCGCTTTACTTATGCTTTTCCGCGGTGGGGTCGATGCGATTTTAATGCGTATTCAACTTGCGTTTCCTGATATGCATTTCTTACAATCTGAACACTATAATGAAATTTTTACAACACATGGAACGATTATGATTTTATTTATGGCGATGCCATTTATGTTCGGATTATTTAACATGGTTGTTCCATTGCAAATTGGTGCGCGCGATGTTGCGTATCCAATGTTGAATGCTGTGAGCTTCTGGTTATTCTTTATCGGAGCGATGCTCTTTAATATTTCCTTTGTAATCGGTGGTTCAGCGAGTGCCGGATGGCTATCCTACCCGCCTTTATCTGAAAACGATTTTAGCCCGGGTCCTGGTCAAAACTTCTGGATTTGGGGAATTCAAATTTCAGGTATAGGTAGTTTGGCAACAGGTATTAACTTTGTTGTAACGATCTTAAAAATGCGGACACCATCTATGCGCTTAAAAGATATGCCATTATTTTCATGGTCTGTATTAGCGTCATCAATTGCCATTTTAGGTGTATTCCCTATTTTAACTGTTACTTTAATCATGTTGACTGTTGACCGCTTACTTGGCGGACATTTCTTTACAATGACTGCCGGCGGTAATCCTATGTTATGGGTAAACTTGATCTGGATGTGGGGTCACCCAGAAGTATATATTGTTGTATTACCTGCCTTCGGTGTGTTCTCTGAGATTGTTGCTACATTCTCGAAAAAACGTATTTTTGGTTATGGTTCAATGGTATTTTCTATGATTGCTATTTCGATAGTTTCTTATTACACTTGGGTGCACCATTTCTTTACAATGGGTGCCGGTGCGGACGTAAATATTGTTTTTGCGATATGTACGATGATTATCGCAATCCCGACTGGTGTTAAGATCTTTAACTGGCTGTTTACTATGTACCGCGGCCGTGTACGCTTATCACAGCCTATGCTTTGGTTTTATGCATTCGTACCATGTTTCCTTGTTGGTGGTGCAACAGGTGTTATGCTTGCTGCCGCGCCGGCAGACTATCAATACCATAACAGTTACTTCCTGATCGCCCACTTCCACCAAGTATTAATCGGTGGTGTAGTATTCGGTTACCTTGCAGGTCTTTATTATTGGTGGCCAAAACTATTCGGCTTCAAGTTAAACGAACGTTTAGGAAAATGGGGATTCTGGTTGTGGCAAATTGGTTTCTATGTTTGCTTTATGCCACAGTACGCTCTTGGTTTCATGGGTATGACTCGTCGTATTTATACGTATAACCAATCAGCAGGTTGGGACATGGGTTGGGCACCGCTTAACTTAATCTCAACGGTCGGTGCATTCTTTATGGGTATCGGTTTCGTCTTCCAAGTTTGGCAAATTCTTTATAGCATTAAACACGGTGAACGCGATGTAACTGGTGATGCTTGGGATGGCCGTACATTAGAATGGTCAATTCCATCCCCTCCTCCAGTTTATAACTTTGCGATCTTACCAAAAGCAAATGGCAAAGATGCTTGGTGGTATCAAAAAGAAGAAATGAAAAAAGAAGGATATAAACCTGAACCGGTAAAATATGAACCGATTCATATGCCAAAAAATACAGGTATTCCTTTCATTATGTCATGCTTCTTCTTTATTGCCGGTTTTGGATTTACGTTTGATTGGATTTGGATGGGAGTCATCGGATTAATTGGTGTTGCCATAACATTATTTACTCGTTCATTCCAATATGACACGGATTATTATATTCCTGTAGAAGAAATCGAACGAACTGAGAAAGCATTAAGAAAAAACATTTCAGTTCAGCGAACTGCAAACTAGGAGGTTAAAAACATGCAACATAGCGCTTCAGCTCATGTTTCTGACCATGATCATGGTCATGTTGACCAAGAAGGATTAAAGGTTTTAGGATTCTGGATATTCCTTGTAACTGACTGTCTATTATTTGCAACCTTCTTTGCAGCGTATGCGGTCCTGCACACTCATACAAACGGAGGGTTCACAGCAAAAGAATTCGATGTACCAGGTTTTATCATTGAGACTTTCATTCTTTTAATTAGTTCATTTACAAGTGGTTTGGCAGTACTCGCCATGCATAAAGGCAATAAAAAAGGTCTTATTAAATGGTTAATTGTAACAATTGCTCTTGGTGCTGTATTCGTAGGTCTTGAAATCAACGAATTTGTAAATATGGTTCATGAAGGTGCAACACTTCAAAGCAGCGCCTTCCTTACTTCCTTCTTTTGTTTAGTTGGTACACACGGCGTTCACGTTTCTTTCGGTATCCTTTGGATCATTGGAATTATTGTTCAAATCAAGAAAAAAGGAATTACTGAAGTTACAAAACGAAAAGTTTCCATTGTCAGTCTTTATTGGCACTTCTTAGATGCTGTATGGATCTTTATCTTTACTGTCGTTTATTTAATGGGGGTGATGTAACATGTCAGCACATGGACACGAACACGAACACACTGGTTCCATCAAAGCATATGTGACAGGTTTCATTCTTTCGATAATATTGACTATCATCCCTCTTGTTCTTGTTTTAAATCATATGATGGCAAAATCAGCGCTTATGTTCAGCATATTGCTGGCGGCTGTTTTACAGTTTGTCCTTCAATTATTCTTCTTCATGCATATTCGTGATGGTGAAGGACCGAAGTACAATGTGATGGCATTAATCCTTGGGATTATTTTCGTTGCAACAATTGTTGCCGGATCGGTTTGGATTATGTCATTCAACTCTCAAGTTCATTAATGTTACTAAGTGCCCAGCGATTTTAGAGACCGCTGGGCACTATATCTTAATGGTCAGAAAAGAAATGGTTTCTTACATAGGAGGTGCTCTAAGATGAAATACTTTTGGCTTTCTATCATTGCAGCGGCAACACTGTTTCTAGTAAATATTATTGGATTTATTGACACGATGACAAATTCCGCAATGGGATGCGGGAGCGGATACCCTTTGTGTAATGGTAAATTATATCCTGATTTTTCTGATTATCACTCCGTCATTGAATACACCCATCGTATCGTTGTGGGGCTTGCGAGCCTGTTATTATTTGTTGTTTCAGCAATGGCTTGGATTCGCTATAAATCACGAAAAGTGAAAATGCTGGTATTCTTTGCGATTTTAGGTATCCTTGGGGAATCGACCCTTGGTGCCTTAACAGTAATGATTTCACTCTCTCCTCTTTTGCTGGCAGCGCATTTGGGAATTGCACTTATATCATTTTCAGCATTAATCAATATTGCCTATGTGATTTATTTGGAGGAAAAGAAAAATCCTTCCTTGAAAAAGATGCCCGCGTCATTTTCCGTTTTTTCTTGGTTTACTTTTATCTTTCTTTATGCAGCTATTTATTTCGGGGGTTATGTTGCCAAAACAGGTTCGGGTAAAGCCTTCCGTGGTTTTCCGATTCCGACCGAA
Source organism: Bacillus salipaludis (assembly GCF_030938565.1). Classification (GTDB taxonomy): domain Bacteria; phylum Bacillota; class Bacilli; order Bacillales; family Cytobacillaceae; genus Neobacillus; species Neobacillus salipaludis_A. Next base: position 3,726,746 of record NZ_JAVGVR010000001.1, read on the forward strand.
CGCTACGGGGATGTTGGAAATGCTTTTTGGGTTGATATCATTCATCGTTCATTTGCCCTTGGTCTAATCATTCTCTTTTTCGAGCTAATTCACCTTTCAAAAAAATACCGTCAAGATCGTCCGGACATTTATCGCTTCAGTCAAATTAATTTTTTATTCATTCTTTTGCAAGGATTAAGTGGTGCCCTTTTAATCTATACCCATTTAAGTTTGGGAGCAGTCCTCCTACATGTTTCCATTCTATCTCTATTAGTTGGAATCCAAAGTATCATCTGCTTTCAAAATGGCTAGGCAAAAATCCTAAATGAATCGTTTAGGATTTTTTTTATTTCTCTTTTTCTTACCCATTGGCTCTGTTAAACTTGGTTGTTGATTTCCGCTCCAGGCACAAGCGGTTCGTGGGCGGTTCGTGGGCGGTTCGTGGGCGGTTCGGCGAGCCTCCTCTGTCCCGTACTCCCACAGGAGTCTTCGTGCCCTCCGCTCCAATCAACGCTGTTCAAAATCTATATCGTCCTTTAATAAAGTCTATCTATTTTAAAAATCAAGTAATTTGCACTATTAAAATTTTTTTTAAAAAAAGTTTGACAAATTTGTGACAATTGATAGAATATTCAGTAAGGGAGTGATGATCATGGAGTATAAATATTTAAAAATTTTTAAAGCATCCATGTTTGGAATCGGTACTGGTGTACTCATTTTTATTTCTAGCTTTTTTGTAAGCGCTGCCAATGGAGGATACTTTTATACTGCAACAGGTGTTGGTGTCGTCATTGCTTCTATTATTACCTTATTATTTGGTATGTGTCTAAGCTTAATGGATGAAGTAACAGAAGCGGAGATTCGAAATAAAGAAACAAAACTATATTTTGTTCCAAAAAGAACATTTCATTAAAAAATAAAAAAATCAGGCGTAATTTTTGAATAAAATTGCGCCTGATTTTGTTTGAAAAGGAAAAGGTTCACATTTTCTACGATAGGACATAATTACTAATTTCGACCGAAATTTATCATCCCTGTAATTTTTCAACCTCACCCATTTTCTTCTTTACCGGCCAAAACGCCCATTTTCCTAAAATCGATGTGATGGCAGGAACCAAAAACGGTCTGATCATAAATGTATCCAAAAGTACACCGATGGCTGTAATCGTTCCAAAATGGACAAGTATTTGAATCGGAAGTGTCGTTAAGATGGCAAATGTGCCTGCTAAAATTAAACCAGCTGAGGTAATGATTCCCCCCGTTTCAGCTACCCCTTCGCGAACTGCATTTACAAGGGACATTTCATTACTTTTTCTCCAAATGCTTGAAATCATAAAAATATTATAGTCCTCTCCAAGTGCAACAATAAATACGAAAGCATATAAAGGGATAAATCCTTGGATCTCATTCACGTTGAACCCATAGTGCAAGATAATCCATCCTAGCCCTAATGCACTATAATAAGATAAGAGCACCGTTCCGATTAGGTAGATAGTGGCGATAATGGAACGAAGATAGAACAATAGTAAAACGGCGATCATTACAAGGACAATCGGAATAATCAAGGAGGAATCGGCTTTCGTAGTCTCTTTTGTATCATATTGTTCGGCTGTTTGCCCGCTTATATAAACCTTGCTATTCGCACCACTACTTTTTAAAATTTCCTTTAGGTCCTTTTTAAGTTTAGGGATGGATTCCATTGCCTTGTTGGAATAAGGATTATCTTTTAATTCCACATCATACTTGACCAAGCTTGGATCCTTTTCACTTCGCTCGGCATTCGACACCTTCGCAATATACGGTAATCCTTCCAATTTTGCTTTCACGGTGCTTTCATCTTCAATTCCTTTTACGATGACAGTAGCTGGTGCCAACTCACCAGCACTAAAGTGTTCAGAAAGGATTTCAAAGCCCTCACGAGACGGCATATTTTTTGGAAACGATGAAAGTGTGTCATACGTATATTCAATTTTTAATGAATAAATGGCCAAAATTCCCAAAATCGTAAACGTCGTAATAAACACTTTCCAAGGGTTTTGGCTAACCATTCTACCGATGATATTTCCTAACCGTTTTTCTTTATTGCGATTCCGATATACCTTCCCTTTTTTCTCTGCCAATTTTTTATCCATTTCTTCGGTACGAGGGATAAATGGGAAAAAGGAAGCTCTTCCTAATATACTTAGAAACGCAGGAATAAGCGTTAAACTCGCACACATCATGATAAGAATCGCCAAACTGAACGGAATCGCAAAACGGTGGATGGATCCGTAGTTCGCCACTAATAAAACAAGAAGAGAGATCACAACAGTCAGTCCGCTCATTATAATCGCACCAGATGATCTCGTAAACGCATTTTTAATGGAACGAAATTTGCTCTCCTCTTTATTTAAACTATTTCGAAATTGGGCAATTAGGAATAAACAATAATCGGTCCCAGCCCCAAATAGTAATACAGTCATAATCGAGATAGCTTGAGAATCAAAGTCGATTACTCCTTCCCTCCCTAACAATCCAAGAATCGGGCTGATCACCATATAGGCCATCCCAACCCCAATTAATGGTATGAGGGCTAATATCGGCGAACGATAAATGACCAGAAGGAAAATCAGAACAAGTAAAACGGTACCAAAAAGTAAGGAGAGATCCCCTTGGCTGAATAGGTCAGTGGCATCTACCGATATTCCTGCAGGTCCTGTAACCCTAACGAGTAAAGAGTTTGCATCATTGATTTTTTTCGTAAATGGATTGGATGAGAAAATAGGTTTTGAAATTTGTTTCAATTTATCCAATCGTTTTTGTATCTCTGCAGTCTCAAGGTCTTGATCAAATACTACCGGTAAAACGAAGGTTGTTCCATCCTTGGATACTTGTTGTTTTAATACAGGAAGCGGCATTTTATAAAACGGGGGCACCTCCGCCCCTTCAATCGGGTTATCAACAACAAGTTTCTTTGTTAGTGTTTGTATGGATGCTAGATCTTCATCCGATAACTGATTCTTTTTATACCAAGTCATCAGTGCAGGGGTTCCCGTCTTATTACCAAAATTCTTTTCTATGATTTCCTTTGCTTTTTGAGAGTCAACTTTCTCTAAAAAGAGATCCGCTCTTTCATTCTTTTGTGAATTTGCTTGGGGTAAAGTGATATTTAATAGAATTATGACGAATACCCAAATAAGGATGGTAATCCATCGACCTTTTTTCCCGCTAACTAGCTCACCCCAACGCATTAACCAATTTTTCTTCACAATTCTCGTCTCCCTTCATTACCTTATCAGTTGATAAGTGGGTAGCAAAAAAAGAGAAGGCCTACTAGCCTAACTCCCTATCCCATCTAAAATAATACTTACAATTAATTTAGCTTTTCTCTCAGCCTGTACTTTTCTCTCTTTATCATCCAAGGTTTTAAGGCCTGAAAATTGTAATAAGGACTTAAGGATATCTAAAATGAAGTAGGACATTTCTATTGGATTGCTCTCAAGCTTTGATAGTTCCTTTATATGTTTTTCATTTTCTGCTTCCACGATGATCTTAACAATGGGATTGAAATAACTTTCTAACCACCAATTACGAATTAGTAGTTGTGTCTCCTCGTTCATTTCGTGTTTTAGGTCGTGAAACATTTGTGATAAATCCTCTTGGTGATTCATGAGCATGTAATAGGCAATCTGATGCACTCGTTCTCTAAATGACGTATATTGCTTTTTTATTTTCTCCATATGGAATTTCGTGCGGCTCATTATTGCTCTAACCACTTCGATATAAATTTCTTGCTTATTTCGAAAATGATGATATAAAGCTGGCTGGGTAATACCGCAAGATTGGGCAATTTGTCTAGTGGAGACGGAACGATAGCCATAGGTCATAAATAATTTTTGGGATATGTTAATTATATTCTGTTTCGTTTCAATTGCAGAAATCTCAGATTGCTTATTTGGTGTAATTGCCATTGATTGTTTCAGCCCTTCTTACTTATCAACTGATCAGTTATATCATATTATAAATTGATTTAAATAAATAGTACAGTAAAGTTCGCTTTGAAATAGAAAAATACGAATAACCCAGGTTTAATAAGGAACCTGAGTCTTTTCTAATCTTTCTAAAATTTTTCTTTTCCGATAAAGCATCATCCCTGCCTCTGAGAGATCGCTAATCATGGACCGGTTAGTGAAAGCGCCGAAAATCATCCCGGCTACCGGTACCATTTGAAATAATTTTTTCCACCCAAAGTTGTCCCGGTATGTATAGACAACCTCTCTCCAGCCTTGTAATTGGGACATCATCTCATCTGATTTATTATCTCTTTGATAAAAGTTTGCCAGTTCATTTAAAATCGCACGTTTCCCCACAACATCGGCTGATGAAAATTGCAGACATTTAATCATAAAAATTCGTTCATTTTTATCGTTTGGGTCATAGCCGTGGAGAATCGCAATTTCTTGTAAAGTTTTTAAGGAAATAGCCAATATAGCCGGTATATCAATGGCCAAGGTGAATATTCCCCCTATTCCTGTGCTTGCTCCTTGGAGTGTGGCAAAATTCTTTCTTCGCCCGCTAAGTTCATGGCTAATTTTATCCATTGTTTTTAATGGCAAATCTTTAATATCTGAAACCTTTTCAATGGGTTGATTTGTTTCTTTTTGAACCATGTTGAATAAACTTTTTTCATTAATTAAATATTTTCCACCGGTTTGGATGTAAGCCCCAATTTCCTCAAGCAATAAACCGATCTTATTGTGAATGAATTGGGGTGTAATTTTATCTAACAGCTTAAATGGCAGACGCCCAATCCGTTCCCAAAACCATAGACCGCTCTGGTCTTTTTCCCATTTTTCAATGATGGATAGTTCTTTCAGTAATTCCTCTTTTGACTCCATTACTTTAACCACCTATTTTCATTTAAAAATCATCTTGCTCTATTTTTCCCATGAGTAATTTTTATTACATACGGAAAAAATTGAAAATGGTTTCAAATGGGGATGTTGGTAAGCAAAAAAGGCCTCTTTTTGAGACCTTTGCTGATTTATTTTGTGACAATAATCGGACCGTCTTTGGTAATAATCAGGGTGTGTTCATATTGGGCAACGCGGCTTTGTTCGGTTATATAGGTCCAGCCGTCACCCTTTTCGAGCACTTCCTCTTCATGTGTAGAGATAAATGGTTCAAATGCAATAACCATTCCTTCACGTAACAAGCCACTCTCTGACGGTTCATAATAATTAAAAATATATTCAGGCTTCTCATGGATGGTCCGTCCAATTCCATGGCCCGTAAGGTTTTTGATCACGGTGAATCCTTGTTTTCTAGCCGTCTGATAAACTACTTTCCCCATACCATTTATTTTTGAACCCGGCTTTGCTTTCTTAAGACCGGCTTCAAAAGCTTCTTGTGCCACTTCGCAGATTCTCTTTAACACAGGATCTCCTTCTCCCACGACAATCGAGATGCCGGTATCGGCGAAATATCCATTTTTGGAACCTGAAACATCAATATTGACGAGATCCCCCTCTTGAATCACTCGATTTCCCGGTATACCATGGGCTACTTCTTCATTCACACTAATACAAGTATAGCCAGGAAAATCATATTCTCCTTTTGGTGCAGAAACGGCTCCTTCTTTTTCAAAAAGCCCACCTGCAATTTCGTCTAACTCTTTTGTCGTGATACCTGGTTTAGCTTTTTGGACTAATTCATCTCGAATAGCCGCACAAATTCGGCCGATTTCTTTTATGCCATTAATATCTTCTTCTGTTTTTACAATCATGGTAAATCCCCAATCTTAAAATTTTGTCATAAATTCTTTTATGTAATAAATTTTACCCGTAGTCTTTTAAAAATCCAAGTCCTAGCCTCTAATAGATCCTTTTAAAACGAAAAGACACTTCTTAATCGAGTAAGTGTCTTCCAAAATAGAAAGTCAATGTTTTAATAGTATGGATATCCACCATATGGATAATACGGGGCTGTATAGGGCGCTGGATATGGAACAGCTGCCGGGTAAGGATAGCCGCCTTAGCCAATCCCAGGAGATAGTAGTGCACCGGCTGTTAGACCTCCTAATAGTCCTCCGACAAACGGTGCTCCGTAACCCCCAAAGCCACCATAACCACCATGATGCCCTCCGTGTGTTCTAAGATTCATTATGTCCATCCTCTCCCTGCTAGGTATAAGCCTTACTTTCTTTAATATATATGGGATAGATGTCCATGGAATGGGCGGGCTTTCCTTAAATTATTGGCGGCAATTAAAAGCAGCCCAGTTTAGCTAAAAAGGGCTGCTTGACCAATTATTCACCTAAGTCAACGTTGTGGTACACTTGCCTAACATCTTCTAAATCTTCAAGTGCATCAATCATCTTTTCAAATTTTGCTTGTCCATCTTCAGGAAGGGTAATTTCATTTTGTGCAAGCATGGTTAATTCAGCAACAGTAAATTCCGTAATGCCGGCATTTTTGAAGGCTTGTTGAACAGCATGGAATTGGTCAGGCTCAGCATAAACAATTACCTGTTCCTCTTCTTCAATAATGTCACGAACATCTACGTCAGCTTCCATCATGATTTCAAGGACTTCTTCCTCTGTTTTCCCTTCAATACCAAAAACAGCTGTGGCATCAAACATATAGGCAACAGAACCACTTACTCCCATATTACCGCCGTTTTTTCCGAAAGCAGCACGCACGTCAGAAGCAGTACGGTTTACGTTATTTGTTAACGCATCAACAATTACCATAGAACCATTTGGTCCAAATCCTTCATATCGAAGCTCGTCATAGCTTTCCTCTGAACCACCCTTTGCTTTTTCAATCGCACGGTCAATAATATGTTTTGGTACACTATATGTTTTCGCGCGTTCGAGTACAACTTTTAATGCTGTATTGGATTCAGGATCTGGTTCGCCCTGTCTTGCAGCTACATAAATTTCACGGCCAAACTTCGCATAAATACGGCTTGTATTTGCATCTTTAGACGCTTTCTTTTCCTTAATATTATTCCACTTACGTCCCATCGTCTTCCAACTCTCTTTCAACATTGAATCAACTGAAATAATTCACTAAATAATATTATCGTAAAATGGGCAATTTGTTAAGTGTCTCTAGTATCCTCCCTCCAAAAATCAATAAAATGACTAAAAAATAGATAACTCTTATAGGGTTTATACCTTTTTCTTCACGTAATGAACGCGTTGTATAGCAAGCTTTTTAAAATGTGATTTAAATCACATCAAAATATAATGAAAATGATTATCATTTTTATTAAAGAGATTGAAATCTATTTTGGAGTGATAATAATGAATCAAGCAATGAAAACCATTGAGGGTTGGTATAGTTTACATGATTTCCGGAATATTGATTGGCCAAAATGGAAGGCTGCAACTGAAGCACAGCGCGAACAGGCATTAACTGAATTTAAAGCTCTTTTAAGTAAATGGGAATTGGTCGAGGAAAATAAACAAGGCAGCCATACTGTTTATACGGTTGCAGGACAAAAGGCCGATCTAATGTTTATGATACTACGTCCTACAATGAAAGAAATAATCGCAGTGAAGACAGAATTTAATAAAACATTGTTCTCAGATTACACCAAACCTGCTTATTCCTATGTTTCCGTTATCGAAAAAAGCAGTTACTCACAAATGGCAACAAATCCATTTGAAGATCCTGCTATAAGGGCAAAACTTTATCCTTCAATCCCAAAAACAGAATACATTTGCTTTTATCCAATGAGTAAACTTCGCGGCGAAAAAACGAACTGGTTTATGCTTCCTATGGAGGAACGGAAACGGTTAATGTTTGAACATATTGATACTGGAAAACCTTATTCGGAGCAGGTGAAACGTATTGTAACAGGTTCCGTTGGTCTTGATGACTATGAATGGGGCGTTTCCTTATTTTGTGATGATGCCCTACAATTTAAAAAATTAATCTATGAAACAAGATTTGATGAGGTCAGCGCTGTTTACGGGATTTTCGGATCCTTCTACATCGGTAATCTTTTAACACAAGATCAAATCAATCAATTCTTTCAAAAATAGAAAAAATACGGTTATCTGCCGTCATTTTCTATTTTCTAGCCAGTTATCCATTTCTGATGTGTTAAACTAAATTTATCCCAGAAATACAAGTGGAGGTAAATTTATGAATAACCTTGACAAAAAAACACTAATCGCGCAACATCCCCTGCTACAAAATTTAATAGCATTGGATGAAGTTTTTTGGGTCAATCCTCATCTTGAAACCGGTAAAGAAGGGATTGAAAAAGCCCCGTTAACCCAGGATGATATTCGTGATGCTGAGGAAAGATTAAAAAGGTTTGCACCCTACATTGCAAAGGTTTTCCCTGAAACGAAACCAACAGACGGAATAATCGAGTCTTCTTTAGTGAAAATTCCTTCGATGAAACAATATTTACAACAAGCCAACGAAGAATCGATTGAAGGAGAATTATGGTTAAAATGTGACAGCCACCTGCCGATTTCCGGATCGATTAAAGCACGAGGTGGAATTTATGAGGTTTTAAAGCATGCAGAGAAATTGGCAATTGAGCATGGAATATTAAAACTAGAGGATGACTATTCTATCATGGACAGTGATCGGTTTCGTACCTTTTTCTCAGGTTTTTCCATCGCAGTTGGCTCAACTGGAAATTTAGGTCTAAGTATTGGCATTATTAGTGCAAAGCTAGGTTTTCATGTAACGGTTCATATGTCAGCCGATGCAAAATCATGGAAAAAAGAACTTCTTCGCAGCAAAAACGTTAATGTGATCGAATATGAGGCAGATTATAGTAAAGCAGTTGAGGAAGGCAGAATTCAAGCGGAAGCCGACCCGAACTGTTATTTCGTCGATGATGAAAATTCTCATGATTTATTTTTAGGATATGCTGTTGCTGCTTCGCGACTAAAAAATCAATTAGAGGAATTAGCTGTAAGGGTGGATGAAGACCACCCGCTATTTGTTTACCTTCCGTGCGGAGTCGGCGGCGGTCCCGGTGGTGTGGCCTTTGGATTAAAACAATTGTTTGGGGATCATGTCCATTGTTTCTTTGCCGAGCCCACACACTCCCCTTGTATGCTGCTTGGGTTAGTAACCGGACTTCACGATAAAATTTCTGTTCAGGATATAGGGATTGATAATTGTACAGATGCCGATGGGTTGGCAGTTGGCAGGCCATCCGGTTTTGTTGGGAAAACCATTGAGCCTTTTTTAAGTGGCTGTTATACCGTCAGTGATGAGCAGCTTTACCAGCATTTAAAGGAATTAGTGGACCAAGAAGAAATTCGCTTAGAACCTTCCGCATTAGCAGGTATGGCGGGTCCGGTCCAATTATTTAAAAATGGTTCTGGTTATATCACGAAACACAACTTAAAAGATAAGATGAAAAATGCGTCCCATATTGTATGGGCAACTGGCGGAAGTATGGTACCGCAAGAAATGCTTGAGGTTTACTATCAAAAAGGGCATGAACGATCATCAAAAATTTAATCAAAAAAACATTGGGCAACCATACCCAATGTTTTTTATCATTTTGTTGGAGATGCTTGATAGGCTGTTTCAGTTTCTTCTTCCGGTTCTAACTCTAATTCCTCGATGGCTACAGCACGGGTATGAACGGTATGGTTCCATTCTCTCTGATTCTTTTTTAGAAACCCTAAAATCGTAACGGGAATCCAGGAGAGTCCAAAAATATAGGAAACAAAAAACCAGTGAAGTTTTTTCCCTTTTTTCTCTAAAATCATCGCAAGAATTGGCAAGGATAAATAGGCCGCAATAAAGGTCCCGTAAATCCACCCATCAAAGATTATAGACTTATCAACAACATCTCCTAAAAAGCCATCAACCTCATATACCCCTGTATAAGAAAGAAATCCGGCAATAATCAGAATTAATGCCAAAATTGATCGGGAAGGCATGACTAAGTAGATTGCAGAATCAATAAGCATGAACTTTCGTTTTTTTATCCCTTCGAGTAGTAATGGAAATGTATATCTTGTCATACAGTCAAAATGTCCCTGCATCCAACGGATTCGCTGTCTAAAGGATTGCTTAAAACCTAACGGTTTTTCATCATATAGTTTTGCATCGTGGGCCCAAGCGACTCTTTTTCCTGTTTTTAAAATATATCTTTGCGTAAATTCAAGATCTTCTGTTAAGGAAGTGGCTCCCCAGCCAATTTCTTTTAAAACCTTGGTGGTGACCGTAACCCCTGTCCCGCCTAGTTGGGCAGTTAAACCTAAATTCTCTCTGACTAGCTGATAAATTCGATTCGTTGACCAGTACGCAAACGAATAGGATTTGGTTACCCATGTATCTTCAGGATTTTTAGAATCTAAGTAGGCTTGAACGACATCATGTCCTTCCATCAGCTTGGAGTTAATAATCTGTAAAAAATCCCTTCCGACCAGGTTATCGGCATCAAACATGACCACTGCATCATAGGAGGTTCCGTCCTCTTCAATCTCCCATAAGCGTTCGAACATCCACTCAAGCCCAAAGCCTTTTCCCTTGTGAGTCAGATCATGTCTTTCCATCGCCTTCACACCTGTAGCACGGACCGCAGATGCTGTGCCGTCTGAGCAATTATCACAAATAACATATACATCATATAAGTCTTTTGGATAGTTTAAATTCTTTAAATTCTCACAAATTTGGCTGATTACATTTTCTTCATTGTGTGCTGCAACAAGGACAGCAAAGCTATTTTTAGGCTCCTTGATGACCGTCTTTTTAAATTTTCGAAGTCCTGCATAACTCATAAAGGTTTGATAGCCGACAAAAAATAGAGATATGGCCTGTACGGCTAATAAAAATAGGTAAATCCCGAACTCCGAAGCTTCACTCCAGCCATGTGTAAAAACACCATATCCAACCGTCAGCACTAAACAAATTGCCACTAAAATGATAAACATAGTACACCTCAGCTTTAATGGGGTGTGTGTCTGTTACCCCTTTTCAATAAGGGTATCCATAAAGGGCGTTTTTAAAACGGAAGGTTTTAACCTAAAACTGGTTTTTCGATTCTGGGGTTATATCTTGCATATCATATTGGCAAGGATAGAAAAAAACAATCAAAAATGATACTGGCAGGTGCAGGATGAAAGAAAGAACTTCTCAACTCGGACTATTTGTGTTTTTATCGTTATTATTAAAATCACTTTATGTAAAGTATTCGATTATGGATGAGCTAAATATAGTTGGTTTTTTAACGGAAATGGCCTTTTTGGCCTTATTTATTATTACAGTATCTTCTATTCGAAACAGGGTTTCAAGTATTTTGCTTTTGATCTTGAACTTTGGATATTCTATTCTTTGCTTAACCACCCTTCTCTATTTTGATTACTACAACACCATTTTTACGTATAAATCTTTAGGAGAGATTGACCAGGTTGGAGAAATTTCTGACAGTATTGTTGCACTATTCAAACTCCAGTATATATGGTTATTTTTCGATTTTATTTTGCTTTGCTTTTGGCCAAAACTTAAGCGTATTTTACCATTTAGTCAATTACAACTAGGGCCAAAACTTTTCGGGTTGACCATTGCCTTTTTATTATTTTTTACCGGTACAAGCCTATTTTCATCTTCTAATATCATAAATGAATTAAGTAAATATGAACAATTAGGGATTATGGGCTATCAGTTTTCAGAGGCAGCTACGGATATCCAGTCTATTTTTTCAAATAATGACATTAGCGCAGAAACCTTAGAAAAGAATCGGCATAGCCCGGATAATGGCAATATGAGACTGCACGGGGTTGCATCGGATAAAAATTTGATCATTATTCAATTAGAATCCGTTCAAAATTTTTTTATTAACTTAAAAATAAATAGCAAGGAGGTAACTCCTAATTTAAATCAGCTGCTAAGGAGCTCCTATTATTTCCCACATTTTTACTCTCAAGTGGGAAAAGGCAATACATCGGATGCCGAATTTATTACCAATACATCGATCTATCCTTTAGGAGGTGTGCCGATGTCTACTGCAATTGAAGGAAAAGCGGTGCCGAGTCTTCCTAAAATGCTTGAGGAAAATGGCTACCATACCGCTACCTTTCATGCCAATAGTGTTTCTTTTTGGAACAGAAATCGCCTTTATCAGTCCTTAGGTTTTAATGAATATTATGATAAAAAGTATTTTGGTACTCACGATATCGTTTCATATGGTGTTTCGGATGAGGTGATGTATAAAAAAACAATTGAAAAATTAGCTGACTTCCATCGAAACGGAAAGAAATTTTACGCAAATATTATTGCTTTATCCAGTCACTTTCCGTTTAAGCTTCCGGATTCGAAACAACCCTATACGGTTCCATTGCCAAAGGAATATGACAATTCCTTCGTTGGCTCCTATATTAAATCGGTTAGCTATGCGGATTATGCTTTCGGAAAATTCGTGGAGGATTTGAAGCGAAAAGGTCTTTATAAGGACTCGGTAATCGTCGTTTATGGTGACCATCAAGGTCTGCAAATGAAAAGTGAACAGGATAAACAATTAGTTCATCAGATTTTCGGGAGAAAATATGATTCTGTTTTAGACCATTTAAATATCCCTTTAATTGTGAAGGTTCCATCAGTGGAAAAAGCGAAGAAAATTCCTACTGTCGGTAGTCTGGTAGATATTTATCCAACCGTTGCGAATCTTTTAGGCCTCAATATTAGCAAACAAATTGTATTTGGAACTGATTTGCTTAATACAAATAAGAATCAAATCGGAATTCGCTTTTATGCCCCGACGGGAACATTTGTGAACCAGTCTTATCGTTTTTCTCCTGGTAAAACCAATGATCAGGGGGAAATTTTAAGTCTGAACGGACGAAAAGAAAGGACGGCACCGAATCGTGCCATAAAGGAAGAAAAAAAGATCATCGAATACATGAAACTCTCAGATCAATATGTTAAATCGCTGCCAAAACTGAAATGACTTGAGAACAAAAAGGGACAGAGACTCCCTCTCTGTCCTTTTTTGCATTCTATTTGATATCTAGACTCATACGTTTCTCCATTTTTCTTAAAAGGAAGGTAAAAATTAAAACTAGGACCAAATAGTAAAAGCCAACAACTATATATGTTTGCAATTGTTGGTAATTGGCTGCTGCTTCACTTAATCCAGAACCCCATAAATCCGACATTCCCACATAGGCTACTAAAGAAGAATCTTTTAACCCAATGATAAATTGATTTCCAAGCGGCGGGATGGAAAATTTAAATGCTTGAGGTAAAATAATCCTTCTCATGGTAAGGGGATAACTCATACCTAGAGAACGTCCTGCTTCCATCTGACCGCTATCAACAGATTGAATGGCACCTCGAAATATTTCAGCAATATAAGCTCCATTATGAATGGCTAATGCTAAGGCTCCTGCCCAAAATTGTGAAAGTGTAACAACCGAAGCAATTCCAAAATAAAGGATAGCAATTTGTACAATTAAAGGAGTTCCTCGAATTAATCCGATATATAGAGTTGCAAATTTATTTAACCATTTATTTGTAGATATTCTAAAAAATGCGAATATAAGTCCAATGATACTTCCAATTAATAACGATGTAATGGTTAACCTCAAGGTTAGAAAGGCTGCTTTTGGAAAAACATCAAAGGTGTTTAAAACAATATCAAAAATAATAATCACCTTCCTATCTTATTGAAAAGGGTGTGATTCAATCCACACCCTTACACTGCTCTTATTCTCCTAAAATATTGCGTCCAAACCATTTATCGCTAATTTTTTCATAGGTTCCATCTTTTATGATTTCCTTTAATGCCCTATTAAGTTTTTCCTTTAATTCCTTATCTTCTTTGCGGACAGCAATCGCTTGATCATCATGTGTTAACGGTTCTCCAATATCTTTTATTTTAATTGAACCTGCTTTAATAATTGGAAAGCCAACCATTTGATCGGTAATCACTGCATCTAATCTGCCTGTTGGTAGATCCATAAGCGCAGTAATATCACTGTCATATTCTACAACATTGTTTTTATCCGTATAGGTTAATGCCAGGTCCTTATAGGTACTTGCTTTGACAACACCAATCTTCTTTCCTTTTAAATCAGAATCTGAATGAATGCTATTGTTTTTTTCAGATACAAAAATTTGTGCTCCAGATCGATAATACGTGTCGGTAAAATCAACTGATTTTTTTCGTTCGTCCGTTACTGTCATACTGCCGATAATTGCGTCATATTTTTTTGCTTGCAGCCCCTGAATGAGGGTTTCCCAAGGATTTGTGACAGGGACAGCTTTCATTCCCATTTTCTTAGCAAGTGCTTGCCCGATTTCTACATCGAAGCCTTGTAATTTGCCATTTTCTTTAAAATTAAAAGGTTTGTACAATCCACTCATCGCGTAATGAAATTCTTTTTGCTTTGTTGAGTCAGTACTTGTTTTATTACTGCAGGCTGAAAGCATCAAAGCAGCAATAATAACTCCGATAAATAAACCCAATCCCCATTTCTTTTTCATGAAAATCCTCCTCGTTATTTTTATAAAATACTATTTAAAAACTGTTTAGCTTTTTCATGCTTTGGATTAAGAAAGAAATCATTTGGTGGACCTTCTTCTAAAATTTTGCCATTTCCCATAAATACAACACGGTCGGCAACCTCACGAGCAAATCCCATTTCATGGGTCACTACAATCATCGTCATCCCTTCTTTAGCAAGTTGCTTCATGACTTGGAGAACTTCACCGACAAGTTCGGGATCCAACGCTGAGGTCGGCTCATCAAAGAGCATAATCCGAGGTTCCATTGCTAAAGCACGGGCTATAGCTACTCTTTGTTTTTGCCCTCCTGATAAATTCCTTGGATATGCTTGAGCTTTGTCCTTTAACCCTACTTTTTCGAGCAAATTAAGCGCTTTTTCTTTTGCTTGCTGCTTGTCCACTTTTTTTACAAATAAAGGGGCTTCCATAATATTTTCCAGAACATTTTTATGAGGAAAAAGGTTAAAATGTTGAAACACCATCCCAACTTCCGCCCGGATATTATTCAAATTTGACTCATTTGGAACAACCCTTTTTCCAAGCAGGGTGATCTCCCCTTGGTCATAGAGCTCAAGGAAATTAAGGCATCGAAGGAGTGTGCTTTTTCCTGAACCGCTGGCACCAATTAAGACAACAACTTCTTTTTCTTCAACGGTTAAATCGATTCCATCCAACACAGTATTAGAGCCGAATGCTTTTACAAGGTTTTTAACTTGTATCATGTCTACCTCCTTTTGGTGTATATAAATTTTAAGGTTTGCTTAGAGTTGTGATTTAAGGAATCACAATCCTTTAAGGCTATACTATAAAACTAAAAAAGTATTATTTCCTTTAATCAAATAATTTTTTCCTAGTATAATATTTTTGTTAAATTGTGTGTGAATACATTTCAGAAGAACATTCTGAATTTTCATTCTCTTCAAATATTATATCAAAAGGAAGAAAGTGCATCTATTAGACAAGAAGTATAGTTTTTTTCTTAAAATTTATACATTTTGTATAAAGAGGTTAAAATTTCTACATAAATCTATAACCTTGATGTTTTATTTTCTAATCAAAATAAAAGGATCCATCTATGATGGATCCTGGAAATATTTATTTCACAAATACTAGTAAAAGCCAGAGGTATAAAGAAATCAGGGTAAAGATCATGGTAAGTGGAATCACGATTATGGTGACCTTCATGTAATCCTTCCATGAAATTGGAATATGGTTTTTCTTTAAAATATGCATCCATATTAAAGTGGCTAAAGTACCGATTGGCAGAATGAGCGAACCAATATCACTGCCAATAATATTAGATAAGTATACGGATTTTAATAAAAGTGGGTCTAGTCCCATTTCGGTTAAGGTTAAAGTAGCAACCATTAAGGCAGGATGGTTATTAAATATGTTCGCTAACACAGCTGTAATAATCCCCATGGTAATACTTGCATGAAACAGACTATCATTAACAATCGGCTTTAAGTGTATTAGTAAATAGTTTGTTAGACCTATATTATGGAGACCAAAAATGATTACATACATACTGAAGGCAAATATTAAGATATGCCAAGGAATTTTGCCGGCTACATCTTTGGGATTTATCTTAAGATAAATCCATCGCCAAATTAATAAAACTAATGAACCTAAAACGGCAACCAATGATACGGATATTCCCATGAAGGAGGCAACAAATAAACTAATTCGAACCAAAAATACAAATAACAGCATATAAATCATAAGTTTCTTTTGTTGTTGAAATAAACTATCATTACTTTTTTGGAGTGGATGGTAGCGGCGGTTTTTCTGGAGTGGAATCGAATAGGAATGGAAGCGAATTTCTTTTGGAATATCCTTTTTAAAGACTAAATACAATAAATAGGCTAAGAAGAGTAGACCTAGCACCCCTGGCACGAACATCATTTCTGTTTGTAAATAGAGATCCATTCCAATAATTTTTAGGGCAATCAGGTTTACGATATTACTTACACCGATTGGCGCACTTGAAGCGGTTGCAATTAAGGCACCACTGAGAAGGTATGGAATTTTTTGACGATTCTTTAACCCCAGGTTTTTTAAAATTAATATTAAAATGGGTGTAGTGATTAAAATACTTCCATCATTATTAAAGAATAGAGTCATTAAAAAGCAAAGCAACAACGTATACCAAAATAGTCGAATTCCCGATCCCTTTGAAACTTTTAACATGAGAGCAGCAGTCCACTTGAAAAATCCGAAACTTTCAAGCACTATGGCCATGACAATTGTGGCTATGATGGTTATGGCTGCTCCTGTTACTTTTGAACTTATATCCAGTAAATCCCCGGGCGAAACACTTCCGCTAAGGAAAACTATAATGGCTCCGATTGTTGCAGGGATTGCCTCGTTCATGTTTTTAGGACGGAGAAATATCAAAACCATGGTAAGGATAAATGATAAGATGGTGATGATTACCGTCGACAACGAATACATGTAAATTTTTCACTCCCTTGATGTCAAACTTCTGATAAAACCTTTCTGTTTTGCGTTTCGTTCACCCCTTGTCCTTTGTTTTATCATACGTAAATTTTGGAGGCTTGAACTAAACGAATATCTCGAATTATTGATAATTCAGCAAAAACCCTACAAATATTTCCTAGATTTTTACCCACTTTTTGTCCAATAGGCGAATACACGGAAAGGCTTTGACGGGCATCAGCCCAGACATTTAGTAAAAATAAAAAAACCGGTACAGTTGAATGTACCGGTACAATTTTTAATTAAATTTTCTAAATCATTGAAACTATAAGTTTTCAATCAGTTTCTATTATCCTATTTAATTACCGTTTTTTACTCTTTTTTCCTAGCGAACCAAGACTTCCTCGGAATTCTCTTCTATTTTGGCTGTTACCTGTACTTCCGCGATATTTCGACTTTTTCTCAGAATCATGGTCACCCGTGCTTCCATTTGAACCATGATTATTATCTTCACAGGAACAGTTGCCCGTGCTGCCATTACTTCCGCTAGATGTATGGCCTCCTGGGTTGGTGTTTGAGCCTTTACTTCCGGCAGATTTATGATTCCCCTTACTGCCACTTGACCCGGAACTGCCGCTGGAGCCGCTGCTTATACTGGTATGCTTGCGGCGCTTACTTTTAGAACCATTATCTCCATTTGAACTGCCTTTTTTTCCGCTTGAGTTTTTTCGTCCACTTGACCCGCTACTGCCCCAGCTGCCTGAACTTCCGGAACTACGGCTAGAGCCATGACTTCCTTTACTTCCAGAACTTCCGGAACTACCGCTAGAGCCATGACTTCCTTTACTTCCGGAACTTCCGGAACTACCACTAGAGCCATGACTTCCTTTACTTCCGGAACTTCCGGAACTACCGCTAGAACCATGACTTCCCTTACTTCCGGAACTTCCACGTGATCCACTGCTACCCCTGCTGCCGGAACTGCCGCTGCTTCCTGAGGAACCTGAACGGTGACGTTTTCCTAATGGTCCACGACCTGAACTTTGTCTACCGCTCGATCCGCTACTTCCGGAACTACCGCTAGAACCACTACTTCCGGAACTACCGCTGGAACCACTGCTTCCGGAACTACCGCTGGAACCGCTACTTCCGGAACTACCGCTGGAACCACGGCTTCCGGAACTACCGCTGGAACCGCTGCTTCCGGAACTACCGCTGGAACCGCTGCTTCCGGAACTACCGCTGGAACCACGGCTTCCGGAACTACCGCTGGAACCGCTGCTTCCGGAACTACCGCTGGAACCACGGCTTCCGGAACTACCGCTGGAACCGCTGCTTCCGGAACTACCGCTGGAACCGCTGCTTCCGGAACTACCGCTAGAACCACATGAACCAGAACTACCGCAGCTACATCCACTACTACCGCTGGATCCGCTGCTTCCGTGACTGCCGCTGGAACCACTGCTTCCACTTGATCCACTGCTGCCTGAAGAACCTGAACGATGACGTCTACCTAATGGGCCGCGGATACCCTTGCTCCGACTTGAACTTTGTCTACCACTGGACCCACTGCTCCCGCTGGAACCACTGCTACCGGAACTACCGCTGGAGCCGCTGCTGCCGCTACTTCCACTGGATCTTCTTTTACCACGACTGCCGCTGGAGCCGCTGGAGCCGCTGCTGCCACTACTTCCACTGGATCTTCTTTTACCACGACTGCCGCTGGATCCGCTACTACCGCTACTACCGGAACTACCGCTGGAGCCGCTGCTGCCGCTACTTCCACTGGATCTTCTTTTACCACGACTGCCGCTGGAGCCGCTGCTGCC
The DNA here is from genome assembly GCF_030938565.1 of Bacillus salipaludis. Classification (GTDB taxonomy): domain Bacteria; phylum Bacillota; class Bacilli; order Bacillales; family Cytobacillaceae; genus Neobacillus; species Neobacillus salipaludis_A. The sequence goes on from NZ_JAVGVR010000001.1 coordinate 3,745,470, forward strand.
GCTACTTCCACTGGATCCTCTTTTACCATGACTGCCGCTGGAGCCGCTGCTGCCGCTACTTCCACTGGATCTTCTTTTACCACGACTGCCGCTACTACCACTGGATCTTCTTTTACCACGACTGCTGCTGGAGCCGCTGCTGCCGCTACTTCCACTGGATCTTCCTTTACCATGACTGCCGCTGGAGCCGCTGCTTCCACTACTTCCGCTGGATCTTCCTTTACCATGACTGCCGCTGGAGCCGCTGCTTCCACTACTTCCGCTAGAACCGCTGGAGCCGCTGCTGCCACTTGATCCACTGCTGCCTGAAGAACCTAAACGATGACGTCTACCTAATGGACCGCGGATACCCTTGCTCCGACTTGAACTTTGTCTACCACTTGACCCACTGCTACCACTGCTCCCGCTGGAACCACTGCTACCGGAACTACCGCTACTTCCACTGGATCCTCTTTTACCATGACTGCCGCTGGAGCCGCTGCTGCCGCTACTTCCACTGGATCTTCTTTTACCACGACTACCGCTGGAGCCGCTGCTGCCGCTACTTCCACTGGATCTTCTTTTACCACGACTGCCGCTGGAGCCGCTGCTGCCGCTACTTCCACTGGATCTTCTTTTACCACGACTGCCGCTGGAGCCGCTGCTGCCGCTACTTCCACTGGATCTTCTTTTACCACGACTGCCGCTGGATCCGCTGCTGCCGCTACTTCCACTGGATCTTCTTTTACCACGACTGCCGCTGGATCCGCTGCTGCCGCTACTTCCACTGGATCTTCTTTTACCACGACTGCCGCTGGATCCGCTGCTTCCGCTACTTCCACTAGATCTTCTTTTACCACGACTGCCGCTGCTTCCGCTACTTCCACTGGATCTTCTTTTACCACGACTGCCGCTGGATCCGCTGCTGCCGCTACTTCCACTGGATCTTCTTTTACCATGACTGCCGCTGGATCCGCTGCTGCCGCTACTTCCACTGGATCTTCTTTTACCACGACTGCCGCTGGATCCGCTACTTCCACTGGATCTTCTTTTACCACGACTGCCGCTGGATCCGCTACTGCCGCTACTTCCACTGGATCTTCTTTTACCACGACTGCCGCTGGATCCGCTGCTGCCGCTACTTCCACTGGATCTTCTTTTACCACGACTGCCGCTGGATCCGCTGCTGCCGCTACTTCCACTGGATCTTCTTTTACCACGACTGCCGCTGGATCCGCTGCTGCCGCTACTTCCACTGGATCTTCTTTTACCACGACTGCCGCTGGATCCGCTGCTGCCGCTACTTCCACTAGATCTTCTTTTACCACGACTGCCGCTGGATCCGCTGCTGCCGCTACTTCCACTAGATCTTCTTTTACCACGACTGCCGCTGGATCCGCTGCTGCCTTTACTTCCACTGGATCTTCTTTTACCACGACTGCCGCTGGATCCGCTGCTGCCGCTACTGCCGCTGGATCCACTGCTACCGCTACTACCGCTGGATCCGCTGCTGCCGTGACTACCGCTGGACCCACTGCTACCGCTGCTACCGCTGCTACCGCTGCTACCGCTGCTGCCGCTGGATCCACTGCTGTCGGACTTATTCTTTTTCCCTTTGGATTTCGGTCCTTTTTTACCGCCCTGGGATTTAGGCCCCTTTCCTTTATGTTTTGCAACGACTTCTTTTGGATTACTATCTAGAAAGGCTAACACACCATTTTCTTTCGCCATAGCTAATAATTGGTCCATGTCCAACTTTAATACCATTTTTTCACCACTTCCAAAAATAAATATTTTCCTTTCTAACTTATGGGAAAACTGTCGGGATTGACATGGACATTTATATATTTTTAATAAAATTCACCTAATTCTTTGTATATTGGAATTTTACAAAACTGCACATTTACCTATCTCAAAGCATACAATTCTAAAAATAATTTATTTAGGGGTATATAAGTTGCTTAAATATGAAATCTTTATAAATCCAAAAATACTAAAAAACTTAGAACAGGATATTTGGACGGATCCTGTGCCAGCAGTGCTAAAAATGGAGGGAAATCATTATGCAATTACCCTTGCCTACCGCGGAAACGTCATCAGAAAGAAGAAAAAAAAATCATATCACATCATTTTTAAAAAACCCTATACCGTAAATGGAGCCCATGAAATCCACCTTAATGCAGAGTATTCGGATATCTCTCTAAGCAGAAACAAACTCGCACTGGATTTTTTTCATTCCTTAGGAGTAATTTCGCCGCGTTCTAAGCATGTTCTTCTTTTTATTAATGGATATTGTAAAGGGATTTATTTAGAGCTTGAATCTTTCGACAAATACTTATTGAAAAAAAGAAATCTGCCTCAGGGGGCAATTATTTATGCCACTAATTATCATGCAAACTTCTCCCTAACCACTCCAAAAAATAAATTAAAAACCAGCTTAGATGAGGGGTATACAGTCAAGTATGGGTCAGAAAAGGATCTTGCAAGACTAGAAGATTTTATTGCAAAGGTAAACACTTTAAATAACGATGATTTTGAAAAAGTTATCCCTAAATTTTTGGATACTGATCAATATGTAAAATGGTTGACAGGAGTCGTTTGTACGCAAAATTTTGATGGGTTTATTCATAATTATGCTTTATATCATAATGGGAAAAGCAATCTTTATGAAATGACTCCCTGGGATTATGATGGCACTTGGGGAAGGGATCTTCACGGGAGGAAATTAAGCCATGATTTCGTGCCAATTACTGGTTACAATACATTAACGAACAGACTTCTCACTTTCCCGCATTTTAATGAAAAGTATGTAACCACTCTTTCATCTGCCTTAGAAAATCAATTTACTGTTAAAAACCTTGAACCCATTATCACGGACCTATTTAATGAACTCAAGCCCTATATTGGTCTTGATCCTTATTTAACCATTAATGAACAAACACTTGAAAAAGAAAAATTATACATTCTAAGTTTTATTAAAAAACGAAATTCTTACCTTAAAGAACAGATGATGACCGTTAAATAGGCAAAGATAAGTATATGGCAAATTCCATATACTTTTTTTTGCCTATTTTTTCCTCAAAATTGAAAAACAGGCACCTATAATAGTACAACATCACCCCGTGATACATATAGATGCAGTGTAAATGTTTATTTAATTTTAAGGAGGAAAATGGTGGTATGAATAAAGAAATGATGAGTAACTTTGTCGGCAAAACCATTAAGGTTGATAGACATGGTCCAAATTCAAGGGTTGGAAAATTATTAGAGGTTTTCGATGACGGATTTATCTTATTAACCGAAAAGGATGGTATCTTGTACTACAATATGCAGCATATCAAAAGTATTACGGAAAGCACCCAGGACAAAATCGATGCTGGGGTAGAAGCACCAGAAGGATTTGAATATAAAAAGGCAACTACCTTCAACGATTTGTTAAAAAGCTTGCAATATCAATGGGTACACATGAACCGTGGTCCTGAGAGCATTGAAGGCGTGCTTAGTGAGATTACTCCGGATTATGTAGCCATTATTGTGAAGGATGAAATTGTTCGCTTCTCTATGTTCCATATTCGAAATATCAGCTACGGCCTAAAAGTTGAAAATACGAATGAAGGCGAAAAAGGATCTGAAGATAAGGGCAAAGAGGATAAGAGCAAAAATAACGACAAGAAAAAATAATGAGTTGAAACTCGTCGCTTCTCTTTACAGGGAAGCGACAATTAATCCCATAAGGAGGATTTATGAATGAGCCAAGATCGATTTTCATCTACTCTGGATTTATTAAAAGGCTTTAGTGTAAATCTGTATGTAGGTGAAGAAATAGTCAAAGGAAAACTAATGGGCGTAGAAGAAGACCATATCATTTTAGAAAACGAAAATAATTACATTTTTTATTATAGTCTAGATAAGATCCAAGCGATCACAAAGAACACAAAAGAGTTCCAAAGTGAGGAAGTTTCAAATCAATTTTTAAAAACGACTAGCTTAAAAGATTTACTCGATTCATTAACTCATTCTTGGGTAAGTATCCTTTGTTTAAATAAGCAAACGTTTAGCGGGATTGTCAGTGAAGTGGACTCCGATTTCGTCACCTTAGTTAGCGGTGAAGAAAGAATTCTAATTAAACTATCTCATGTCTCCAATATTGTAAAAGGAGTTATTGAAGAAAACTCAAGCAGTTCAGACTCAATTTCAGAATCAGAATCAGAAACAGACTCAAATTCAGATACAAATTCTGAATCAGATTCAGATACGAATTCAGAATCAGACTCAGATTCAGATTCCAATGATGAAGAGCAAAATGAAACAGAGGTAACATATCAAGAGGAAGAAGCAGAAAATAGTTCGAACGAAACAATCGACATCGTAGAGGAAATTACCGCTATCGAGGAAGAAGAAAGCATTGATCTTTTCAGTCAACTACCTGTTGATAATTCCGCTGCATTGGTTTGGTCACAATCCATTAAACCGAAAACTGTTGAAAAAGAGGAATCAACAAACCAACAAACAAAATCATCCAAAAGTGATCGCACTACTTCATCCAAGGAAGAAAAAAGTAAGAAAAGCAAACGTTCCAGTTCCACTAAGGATCAGAGAAGTTCAAAGTCTAAGAGCTCCTCAAGGAAAGATGTTGTAGAAGTAAAAGCAACGAAAGAAACAAAGAAAGAAACAAAGAAAGAAACAAAGAAAGAAACAACTGCTTTAAAGTTTAGCGATACAGCAAATATCTTCGGCTCAGTGAAGGAAACAAGAGATACTAAGAAAACCGTGGAAACCAGTGCTGCGACCATTCAGAAGGCTGAGGAAAAACGGCCAAATCGTTTTGCGGGCGAACCGATTTCACATAATAGCGAAGGTGCTTTCCCATTCGCCGGCTGGCCAAGTAGGAGAAATAGAGCGAACCGTTTCTAATTCCACAACCTCTATCAAGGTAGTCATTATGAAAATCATCATAATTCTCTTCCATGTCAATGTCCCTTATAGCATCCTAAAGAAATGCTTACAAAATGATTTGGACTGGTCTATTCAAGGTCATTCCCTTAAACACCAGTCCATCTCATCTTGTATATTTCAAATCCTATGAAAGGATAAGATTTTATGAATTTAAAAGAACAGATCGGAAAATATATAAAACTAGAGATTTCAGGTAAAAAAATTATAAGTGGCATGCTGATCGACATCGGAAGTGATTTATGGGTCCTGTTTGATGGCTATGATTATTTATATATACCTACTATCCATATTCAAAATTGGCAATTTCTTGACGAAGATGAAATTGATGAGTTTTATATTTCATCAGAACCTTCCCCAATCTATAATCATAACGAAGAAATATCCCTACGAAAGACACTTACTTCCGCAAAAGGAATTTTTACAGAAATCTATGTAACTGGAAACAAAGCATTACATGGATACATTATTAGCATCATGAATAATTATTTCATTTTTTACTCCCCCATTTACAAAACAATGTTTATTTCCCTCAACCATCTAAAATGGTTAATTCCTTATTCAGAAAATCAACGTCCTTATGGACTAAGTAACACGAATTTCCCAGTGAATCCTTCAAACCTTTCCTTTGCAAGGTCTTTTGAAGTACAAATTGAAAAGTTAGTTGGAGAATTAATTGTTTTTAATATGGGAGAAAGTGAAAATTTTATAGGGAAAGTTCAGGGGATAAAAAATAATTTTGTGGAAATTATTAGGGCTAAAGAAGATCCGGTGTACTTGCATCTACAACACGTCAAAACTGTTCATATGACCTAAAATATTTTACGGAGTGTCTTTCAGGACACTTTTTTTGAAAAAAAAAACGGACTGATTTAGTCCGCTTCTTCCCTCCAAAAGGATCTATTTATTTTTGAGATAAACCGTTTCTGATTTTTCACTAACACGAAAGTATAATAGTTCAAAAGTTACCCCGTATAAAAAGGTTACTAAAATGACAGAGCCAATCATATCAAAAATGACATGCTGCTTAACAAATAATGTGGAAACAATAATTAAGGTCCCTACTATATTTATACACAGTGTGTTAAGAATGTGTTTGTTTTTTAAATGCAATGAAGCAAGCATAATTGTAAAAGTAGTTAGGACATGAATGCTTGGAAAGCAATTGACTGGCTGATCATTTGCATATATCCATTTGACAAGCTTGATTAGCAAGCCATTACCTATTAATTCGGGCCTTGGCACGGTCGTTTGGAAAAAGAAATACACGATAAAACAAATAAGTTCTGCAACGACAATAAGAATCAATGTTTTTAAATATACTTTTGTGTCTTTAAAGCAAAAATAAATTAAATAACAAAAAATATAGCCATACCACACAATATAGGGAATGATAAATAAAGGCAGAAAGGGAATAACCTGGTCAACAGAAGTGGAAATATCTACCGCTTTATGTGTCCGTTCATTTAGGATTTGATAAATACTTGCCAATAGGGGAATTACAAACAATAAAAGCAAGTATGGAGCTTTTTTGATAACTATTTTCATTGTTTATTCCTCCCTTTAAAGATTGGTAATCCATTTTAATTCATTCATTTTTTAAAAATCAAAAGACTCCTAGTTTATAGTACCATATACATAGTTTTTGTGCATGATATTCCCAATTAGACTACAACTTTATAATAAAATTTGGTAAAACAAAAAGGACGAAACTCAGGCGGACACCTTCGTTTGGTCCTTACATTTGTTGGCTGAATAAATTTTGTAATGATTGATGCTAAACTTGAAAATTGTACATTAGTTTTATTTTAACATTTTTTCCTTACTATTTAAAATGATAACCTCTTCTTTAATACTTCTGTATCTTTAATTAACTGGTTTATTAATTCTTGAACAGTTGAAGCTTTCGCTAATCGCGGACTTTGACCTGCCCAAAGAGACATAAATTCCGGGTTTCGTGATGTGGAGGATGCTTTGCGAATCCCTTTTGTTAATTCATTTTGAATTGGATATGGCGGCAAGATGTGCTCGTTTATTTTCATTGTTTCGATAAAACGATTGTTCACTCCTCTTGCCATTTTCCCTGAAAAAGCTTTCGTCAATACCACCTGGTCTTCGGAGGCTTTGATGATGGTTTCCTTATGTACTTGCGATGCTCCACTCTCTTCACATACGAGGAAGGCGGTTCCCATTTGAACGGCCTGCGCTCCAAGGCATTTTGCAGCAATTGCTCCCCTTGCATCCATAATGCCTCCCGCAGCGATAATGGGAAGGTTTATTTGGTCTGCCGCCTGAGGAATTAACGACATTAAACCGATTAAACCTTGCTCTGCATTATTTTCGAAGGTACCGCGGTGTCCACCGGCCTCACTTCCTTGCAAAACGACCATATCCATACCAGCCTGTTCGTTTAGGATGGCTTCTTGAACAGTTGTGGCCGTACCGATGACGATAATTGAATTCTTTTTTAAATGATCGATGATTTCTTGGGAAGGCACTCCAAATGTAAAGGAACAAACCGGGACTTGTTCTTCCACAACGACCTGTATCTGCTCATGAAAAGTTTCCAGGTCCTGTTCATAAGTTGGGATTTTAACGGTGGAGTCAACTTTTAGCTCCTGTTCAATTGGTTGGAGAAGTTCTTTAGCTGTCATTATTTTTTGCTCATCCTGTTGATAGTTTGATGGAACAAATAAATTGATTCCAAAGTTTTTCTCCGTTAACTGTTTTACTTCCTGTATTTGTTGCCGGATTTGACTTGGAGATAGATAACCTGCACCAATTGTTCCGAGGCCGCCTTCATTCGAAACTGCCGCAACTAATTTTGACGTAGTCGGCCCCCCCGCCATTGGAGCTTGAATAATCGGATATTGAATACCTAACTGATTTGTTAAATCATTTTGCCACATGCTTTTCTTCCGCCTTTCATAATATAATATGATTAATCAGTTGTTTAAATAGTGACAGGCACCGTCCGTGGACAAACCGTTTGTTTTGTCTGTGTGGAGCGGATACCGGATTTATATCAGAATGGGTGGTGATGAGATGGAGCGAATTGTTCTTTTTGATGGTGTATGTAATTTATGTAATCATAGTGTGCAGTTTATTATCAAGCGAGATGTATCTGGGAAATTTAAGTTCGCATCCCTCCAAGGAGAAACTGGAAACCGAATGATAACGAAATATGGTCTCGCACCTGATCTTAATAGCTTTGTTTTAATTGAAAACGATAAGGTCTATATGAAATCGACAGCTGCATTACGGGTTTGTCGGGAGCTCAAAGGTGCATGGAAGCTGTTCGCAATCCTAATGATGATCCCAACGAATATTAGAGACTACATATATGATATCATAGCGAAAAACCGCTATACATGGTTTGGCAAGAAAAACAGCTGTATGCTCCCTTCACCGGAGTTGAAAAAGAGGTTTTTGGATTAAAAAAGCCTGAACCTACACTATAGGTTTCAGGCGTGTATTGTTTTATGCTTTCATTTTGGTATTCGCTTCATATAATTCCACTGCTTCTTTCACGGAAAAACCTTCATGCACAATCGAATGGATCGCCTGAATCATCGCAAGCGGGTAATCAGACTGCCAAATATTCCTCCCCATATCCACCCCAACCGCTCCTTGCTCCATTGCATTATACGTAATCTCGAGTGCTTCCCGGATTGTATCAAACTTCGGTCCCCCAGCGATCACAATCGGTACCGGGCACTTGCTTGTCACCTCTTCGAAATTTTCACAGTAATAGGTTTTTACAATATCTGCCCCCATTTCCGCTACTACCCTTGAAGCTAATGCAAGGAACCTCGCATCCCGTTTTTCAAGCTCTTTGCCGACCGCAGTAATCCCTAAAACCGGGAGTCCGTAATCATGGGCATCACTGACAACATGTGCAAGATTCGTAACCGTTTGCGTTTCATAATCAGAGCCAATAAAAACAGAAACACCCACCCCTACCACATTATGACGGATCGCCTCTTTCACAGAGGTGACAATCGTTTCATTTGCCAAATCCTTACCAACCGTTGTCGGACCGCCAGATACACGCAGGACCATCGGTTTTTCCGTATCATTGGGAATACAAGATGCGAGTGTACCCCTCGTTAAATAGAGGGAGTCTGTATATGGAAGAAGATCTTTTACCGTTTCACCCGGCTTTTCTAATCCCCTAATCGGCCCCAAAAAGTACCCATGATCAATCGCCAGCATGACGGCCCTTCTATTGGGCAAAATTTTATTCAAACGGTTTTGAAACCCCCAGCTCATTCGTAACACACTCCTTTATTTAATGACAGGATTCGGTAGAGTTACAGTATCCCGTTCCGCAATATGCGGGGACTTTATAAACACAGCCTTAAATAGTTTCTCAGATTGATTGATTAAATAATGGGAATCATGTGGCCGGCATTGAATCATATCCCCCTGCTTTGCCGGAATATGGTCCCCATTGATATAAAAATCAATTTCACCTTCTAGGATATAGAAAATTTCTTCACAAACGGAATGATAATGGTTTTGAAAGTCCTGTCCCGGCTTCAATACTACAACTCCCACATCCACGTTGGGCCCCTTTGTTAAGTATTTTGGTCCGTTGTCCCCAAACCGGTATTCAAATTCATTTTCATTCACCTTCTTCATCCATTTCACCCCTTTCAAAAATTAATCTAATCCAGGTGCTTTCCACATATTAGTGGTTAAACCACGGTCGGCTAGGATCAGCTGTTCTTTATAGACACGCCTCCATTTTTTAAAAATCTCAAGATAAACCCTATGATTTTCTAAATTAGGTTGGTAGGTCCGCTCCCACTTCACTACCTGTTCGACTGCTTTTTCAATATTTTCATAGAGTCCTGCCCCGATACCTGCATATAAAGCTGTGCCTAATGCGGCAGCTTCTTTTACCACAGGAACCTTAACCGGAACCCCTAAGACATCTGCAAGGGTCTGGCTCCACAGCTTTCCTTTCGAAGCTCCCCCTGCAAAAATTACCTCCTCTGGATAAGTACCTGTTGCTTCTTCAATCAATTTTAAGTTTCCTAAAGTAATTAAGGCTGCATTTTCTTGGAGGGATTTAAAGAGTTCTTTCTTTCCAGTTTTCTGAGGATCAAGTGTGAGGTTTATAAAGGATGGAGCCGCATGCCGCCAGGAACCAAAATTCATCGTATCGGAAAAAATCGGGATAATTCCATTCGCGCCAATCGGCACATCTTTGGCTTTTTCTTCTAAAATCTCATATGGATCGACTCCGGTTGCAGCCGCCTCTGCTTTTTCCATGTCACAAAATGCATCACGGAACCATCTCATTACAAGACCGGGGAAAAAGACAATGGTTTCAAGCTGCCATAGGTTTGGTTCCGCATGACAGTTCACCCGTATTCGTCCCCCTTTATCTACGATGGGTTCTGAAACATTGACTTCCTGCTGCCAAAAGGAGCCGCCTGAAACCATCGTTTGCCCTTCCAGAACAGCCCCTACGCCAATAGAAGCCATTTGCGCATCTCCTCCTCCTGAGACAATAAGGGTTCCAGGACATAATCCTGTTAAGACTGCGGTCTCATCCGTCAATGCCCCTAGGACTGTCCCTGCCTCATTTACAGGAGGAAATAAATTCTCTTTAATTCCGCATAAACTGGCCGTTTTCTTTTCCCAATCCCGTTTCCTTAAATCAAAAATACCGGTGGTACAGCCATTTGATGGGTCGACCTGAAGCTTGCCAGATAGTTTAAAAAGAAGCCAATCATTAATCATCGTCATCGCCGCTGCTTTTTCATAGATTTCCGGTAAATGGTTTTTAATCCATAACAGCCTTGGCAATGCACCTAGAGCGAACATTTGTCCAGATACGTTATAAATCTCTTTTTCTATTCCGGAATTTAGATCTTTTAGCGCCTTAACTTCCTCTGAGGCCCTTGCATCCACATTGGCGCACGCCCAAATCTCCTTACCCTGATCATCATAAAGGACAATTCCTTCACGCATGGCTGTTGCGCTGATGGCTTTGATATTCCTTGCGTTAATTCCTGTGTCTTTTAATACATTTTGAATACATTGGACAACCAAGCCCCAGTTTGTTTCCCAATCAAAATCCATTGACCCGGGGATCCGTTCATCCGCTAAATGGTTCCATTCAAATTGCGAAACACCGATTTGATTTCCAAACAGATCAAATAATACCGCCCGAATACTGCCCGTTCCGGCATCAAAGGCGAGAATGTACTCCATTTGGCTTCACCTCTATATCAGGTTTTTAATTTTGTCACCGCTTACAAGAAATATATCCGCAATTTTTTTAAAAAGAACTGAATTGCCTTGTCCCTTTCATAAGAGAAAAAAACCCTGTATGATTCATACAGGGTTTTAAGCATTAATTTAAAAAACAAGGATCATTAAAGTAGACAATTTCAGAAAGAATTTTGGTGCCTTGAATCTTTTTGAAGGCTTCTACTGCTTCCTCCTCTTTTTCATATTCATACATTTTAATATTATCTATAGAATAAAGAGTGATAACCCACATTTTCAATTCCTCCAATAATTATTTGCAGTGAAAAATAGACGAATACTAGCAAAGTCACTTCATTTTTGGGCCTAAACTTTTATTTAACATCATTAAATTGCTGTATGAATGTTGTCAAATCGATTGTCTTTAAAGCTTCTGCGGCTTTTTCGATATCTTTAGAGAATATTCGGTCCTTTTTAATAGAAGGAACAATTTCTCTTCCCTTTTCGTAAAGTCTTCTTGTTTGTGTAGCCATTTTATCCACACCACGGTATTCTACAGCCTGCATGGCACAAATCAATTCAATCGCAAGAACTCTTCTTGCATTTTGAATAATTTGATGAGCGTGTCTTGAGCCAATGGTTCCCATACTTACATGATCCTCTTGGTTTGCAGAAGATGGAATGGAATCGACACTTGCAGGGTGTGCCAATGTTTTATTTTCAGAAACAAGCGCTGCTGCCACATATTGCATAATCATCGCACCAGATTGTAGACCTGGCTCTGGGCTTAAGAAAGGCGGCAGATCATTTAATTGTGGATTGATTAACCGTTCAATGCGTCGTTCTGAAATATTAGCCATCTCCGCAACGGCAATTTTCATAAAGTCCATGGCAAACGCAATTGGCTGACCATGGAAGTTACCGCCAGAGATAACCTTATCACCATCATCAAAAATTAATGGATTATCTGTTGCTGCATTCATTTCAATTTCTAATTTTTCTTTTACATAATCAAGTGCCTGCCATGAAGCTCCATGAACCTGTGGGATACAACGAAGTGAATAAGCATCCTGCACTCGAAGCTCGCCTTGTTGGGTAGTCAGCAAGCTGTCACTTAAATAGCTGCGGATTCTTGCTGCTGTATCGATTTGCTGCTGGTAACCGCGGGCAACATGAATGTCTTCGTCAAATGCATCGATAATTCCAGTTAAACCTTCAATCGTCATTGAAGAAATAAGCTCACTTTCAAACGCAAGCTGTTCTGCTTCTAAGTAGCCGACAACGCCCATTGCTGTCATCGCCTGTGTTCCATTGATAATTCCTAATCCTTCTTTTGCCTCTAATGTAATCGGCTGAATTCCTTCGATTTGGAACGCTGTTAAAGAATCCATACGATTTCCTTGGTAAAATACCTCTCCCTCACCAACAAGTGCTAAGGCTAGGTGGGAAAGTGGTGCTAAATCTCCACTTGCGCCAAGTGAACCTTGCTGCGGAATAACAGGTACAATATCATGATTCACAAGCTTTAATAATGTTTCAATTACCACTGGACGTACGCCAGAAAAACCCTTTAAAAGTGCATTGGCACGAAGAAGTACCATTGCTTTTGCTACATCCACAGGGAATGGTTCGCCGACACCGCATGCATGAGAACGAATCAAGTTCAACTGAAGGTCTTGAACATCGTTCTGATCGATGAACACATCACTAAATTTACCGAATCCAGTTGTAATCCCGTAGATCACTCTTCCTTCTGAAACGATGCGATCTACTGCTTCCCTGCTCTTTTTTACTGCTTCCATGCTTTTATCTGATGCTTGGACCTTTTGACCACCATATAATACTTCTTTCATTTCCTTTAACGTTAAACCTTGGCCAGTTAATGTAATCATTTATATCTCTCCTCTACCACTTTAGTAAAATAAAGAAAGAGGCTGGATTCCATTTCACTTAGAATTGGAGTCCAGCCTCTTTTATAACCATTTTTGAATTTTGAACAATTTTTATTCGATGCCTCATGAATAATCAATCCCATCATTAAATTTTAAATTTCTTTATTATTCTATGTGATGCTATCAGATCTGTCAATGGAATTTTCTGAATTTTAGCACAATAGCACTTTAGCAGAACAGTAGATGAAAGGCTTTAATTTTGAAGGTGCAAAGGATCTTTTTAGCAAAAACAAAAGCACTCAATTCGAGCGCTCTGTTTTACTAACTGCTTTTATGACTTTTGATAATTTAAATCCATGCAATTCCAAAAGGATCTGTTACTTTTGCATATTTCGCTCCCCAGAAGGTATCTTGAAGTTCCATATAGACTTTCCCGTTTTCACGTAAGGCATCATATAATCGTTTAATTTCCTCTTCGCTTTCCAAATCTAGTGCCAACGAAATGTTATTTCCCTTGTTGATCACATTTCCTGGAAATGCATCTGAGGCCATAATAAATAAATCATCTTTTTTGAATTGCGCATGAATCAGAAGATTTTCAGCCTCCGGAGAATTATTATAGCCCGATTCCCCATAGGTTTGAACGTTTAGAATCTCCCCTTGAAAAACCTCACGGTAAAATTCTAAAGCCTCTCTAGCATTGCCATCAAACATAAGGTACGGTGTAATTTGACCCTTCATTTCACAACACTCCTTTAAAATAGTTGATTCCATTTCTTCCCTATCCACAATATAGCATTTTTTGTTCAATTTGGCATTTACATTCATCATCATGTACCCTGAAAAGACTCTTTATGAAAGTTGCCAATAAATTTGAAAAGCTCCTCGCCGCCCTCAGGAACTACTCCATGTGAAGACAGCTGGAGGTACATGGCCTGATAAGTTTCCGGAACCCAAATATATCGATGGATATAGTCAGTTAAGGTAAAACCATTCTTTTTCCAAAAATGGATACGCTCCTGATTTTCAGCACTCATCTCTGACTCGACCTCAATCACGATGCTGTCTATTCCTTCTTCACTGGTTGACCAGTCCTTAATGAATTGTAAGATTTTTGAGCCAATCCCATGACCCTGTTTATCATGGTCAACAGCAATGTAATCGATCAGCAGCGCATTTATTCCCTTTAATTTTCCAGTGAGTGCCAGTCCGACGGGAAGATCTTGTTGGAAGGCAACATGGAGGAAGCAAATTTGCTTACGGAACATGTTGCGGATAACCTTTTCCGGTTTCGCTCCTTTATCTCCAAAGGCTCCTTGATAAATAGGACTTACCTTATTCCAGATTCCTTCATCCCAACGATCAAAAGTCTTAAAATCCACTGAAGTTTCCTCCGTCAAAATAATATTGATTCCATCTTAGCCGATTTCATCAAAAAAAGAACCTTTGAGTACGTCTCAAAGGTCCAAAGTAAAGCTTAGTGGTCAAGGCTAAGCTTCAGTTTAGGAGGTCTAAACTCAGAAGAATTTAAACAACTCAATAGTAACATTTTCAAAATTTTCTTTCAACAGTTTAAAGTGTAAAAGTAATTGAATATTTAAAATAAATATATTTTACTAGGATTTTAACATTTGTATGGAATTTTAATAATAACCTCAGTTTTATCTTAATATTCCATTTTTCTGTAATATCTTCTAAGTTCTAATGGGTGGTTTCTTTCACGCTCCAGGTAGACACTAATCCGACCTGTTAATGCCCAGTTTAAATTTACAGCAAAGTGTTTTCTGAATTCCTCACTAATGCCCTCAAGAGGATAGTCTTTCGTATCAATTATGAATAATTCATTTGTTATTTTTTCAGCAAATCGTTCAACACGATCAACCAATGGACGAGTTTCATCTTCTCCTTTAAATAAAATGACACTGGTGTCGTCCTCAACAAGCTCAAGTGTACCATGGAAGAATTCAGCAGCATGAATCGATTTAGACCTAATCCATTGCATTTCCTCTAAAATACACATCGCGTAGGAATAGGTATTTCCCCATAGATTACCTGCACCGACCAACATATGGTAACCCGTATCCTTATGTCGGATCGCAAATTGTTCTGCACGAGAATCGAAGGTTTTTAATGCATGAACAATTCCTTCTGGCAACAAGGCGATTTCTTTTGCAAATTGCTCGTATTGTGGGAATTCATCGTTGTTATGGATAAACCGGAATGTCAACAGTTGTAGATGAAGGAAGAAAGTATCGAACGAATGCTTCTCATGCCCGGTTGAAATGCAATAATCAACGGCTTCGGCAAGTGGTGTACCAGGTTCAGCGACGAAACCAATGGTGGTGGCTCCCTTCGCCTTACAGAACTCGGCTGCTGCTACCGTTTCCTTTGTTGTTCCGGTAACAGATGCAAAAATACAAACGGAATCTTTTGAAAGATGGCGATTGTTCATGACTAATAATTCTGCAGCAATTTCCGCATGCACCTCTACGGTTGAGTTCGATTTTAGGATATATTCGAATGGGTACATCATCGCAATTGTTCCGCCGGATCCGATAAGGAAGATATTTTTATAGCCTTTAGCAGAAATTTCATCGACTACTTTTTCAATTTCTTCTCTTTTCGCTACTGCTTCTTTTCCAACATATTCTAAAAAAGTATCGTGTTCGAATTTTAACAAGATAATCCCTCCAAATTTTATTTGAGATTTTTTAAGACTTCTAAGTTAATAAGTACCTTACCTTTAATAAGGAACCTTCCACATATATCTTCTGGTGCTTAATGGATGGTTACGAACCTCTGCCAGCTCACCCGCATATTGGCGTAAAACGGTTTGCAGGACGAGTGGAGCAATGTATCCTTTCACACTTTCAGTAACACCTGTTAAGTCAAAGTTTTTTGCATCTATTACAATCACTCTTTCACCATAGCGTTGGGTAAATTCTAAAGAGCGCTCTTCTAATGGCCGGGTTTCATCTAGGCCGACTAATTGAATAATTGGTACATCCTTATCCAAGATTTCAAATGGACCATGGAAGTATTCACCTGCGTGGATGGCATGAGAATGGATCCACTGCATTTCCATTAGGAGACAAATCGCAAACCAATAAGCAATTCCATAGTTTGCACCGCTGCCCATCGTGTAAATAATTTTTTCATCCTTATAGGACTCAGCAAATTCTTTTGCTTGGGCCAAAGTCTCAGCTTTTGCCTTGTTTAGAATCGGTCTTAGATTTTCTAAGGAGGACAGGATATCATTAAATTTTTTGTTGCCTTCCCTTTCTGCTAACAAGCCAAAAATGAGTTCGAGCATAATGGCAGGGGATTCGTTCACATAATTTGAGTCTTCCTGATCATGGTAGACGATTACATTCTCAGAAACCTGGGCAAGTGGTGAGTCTGCATCAAATGTTAAGGAAACGGTTAATGCTCCTTTTTCACGTGCAAACCGTGCTGCTTCCACTGTTTCCGGAGTTTTCCCGTAATAGGAGCACAAAATCACCAACGATTTTCCGTTTAATTTCTTCGGATTACGGTGGACAAACTCATTTGAGGTGTAGAGATCAGAGTCAATTGTCTCAGCTTCTCGATCCAGCACATATTTACTCGCATACATAAGCGAGGAAGAACCTCCGCATGCGACGAAATAAACACGGTCAATATCCCTTTCCTTCAACACATCTAACGCTTTTTGTACATCTGTTAACATCTTGTATCCTCCTTTGAAATCTATATTTTTCCAAATTAGTTATTTGGTATATACCATTTAAACCAATCGTGAGAAACGAAATTACGTGGAATAGGAAAGGACATTTCTTCCCTATTCCAACTACCCTGGTACTCTTGCTTATCCTTTTACACTTCCAGCCGATAAGCCGCGAACGAATTGTCTTTGGAAAATAATGTACGCAATGATCATCGGCAAAGCGGAAATTGCCAAACCGGCCAATTGAATTCCAAAATCCGTATTTAGCTGACTTCTTAAGTTCATTAAGCCGACTGGGATCGTGCGAAGGCTGGAATCTTCAACGAATACAAGGGCAAACATGAATTCATTCCAGACGTTCATTCCCGTCAACAACGCACAGGAAGCAATGATGGGTTTACCCATCGGAACAATAATATGCCGGTAGACTTTCCAACTATTACATCCATCGAGAATAGCCGATTCTTCAAGCTCATGGGGGATGGAGAGAAAATAGGATCGCATTAAGAAAATCGCAAATGGCAATTGAAACGCAACATAAGGCAGGATTAAGGCTCCATAAGTGTTATATAGACCAATGGCCTGCAACAATTTATAAAGCGGGATCAAGCTAACCTGCGGCGCAAGCATCAAACCGCTTAGGATAATAATCAATAAGAAATTCTGACCTTTAAAGTGAAAGCGGCTCAGCCCGTAGGCTGCCATCGATCCGAATAGGAGTACACATACAACGGAGACCACTGTCACAAGAACACTATTTAAAAAGAAATGACCAATTCCCGCGTCCCATGCGGCTTTATAATTACTCCAAAGCCATTCTTTTGGCAGAGACCACGTACTTAAGAAGAAATCGCTATTCGATTTTAGTCCGCTTAATCCAAGCCAAATGATCGGATAGATAATACAAATGGCAAAAATACTAAACCAGACAAGAACTGTCCCTTGAAAGATTTTATTTTTAATCTTTGTTGAAATCTTCCGCCCTACTGTTCCAACTGGCCGGAATTCGTTTGTTTTAACCACTGGATTTTCTCTTGTCGTCATTTTCTTACGCCTCCTGTCCTGATTTTCCTAGTTTCATTTGGATTAAGGATAGGATGAGAGTGATGACGAAAATGACTGTTCCAATTGTGGAAGCATAGCCCATTTCATCATTTCGGAAAGCTGCCCGGTAAAGCATCGTTCCTAACACTTCTGTCGATTGACCAGGCCCGCCAAAGGTCATGATATACACTTCATCAAACACTTTGAATGCACCAATTACGGTAATCACCATACCCACGATTGTCATTTCTTTGATTTGTGGAAGTGTTATATTGAAAAAGGTTTTTATCTTAGATGCGCCATCAATCATGGCCGCTTCATAATATTCAAATGGAATTTTTTGCATTGCGATCAAGAACAGCATCGTCATGTAACCTGTATACTGCCATTGCGAAACGGCAACAACTGCATAAATGGCAACTTTACTATCCCCAAGCCAAGAATGCGCCCATTCAGTCTGACCAATGAATTTTAAAAAACTATTAACTAGACCAACTTCCGGATTATAAATCAGCTGCCATAGTAAACCAACAACGGCGATGGAAATAACGGAAGGGATAAAAAATACAGTTCGGAAAAATGGTTGAAATCTTCTAATCAGTTTATCTTCTAAAATGGCGGCAATTATTAATCCGCCCCCTACCTGAAATATTAATGAAATGACAGCGTAGAGCGAATTATTTTTTAAGGCAATATAAAAAACGGGATCCTTGAAGAGTCTGCTATAATACTCAAAGCCTACAAACGTTTTTCCTGACGAAAATGAATTCCACCTGAATAAACTGTTGTAAAGATTTAGAACAATCGGCAGAAACACAAACAACAGGATGAGAAGAAGTGCTGGTAAAATATAAAGTAAGGCTGTACGGCTATTTCGAAATGTTTTTGTCATCCTTCTTCCTCCTTAGAGGGGGTAAGCAGTTAAACAACTGCCTACCCTTTCATCTATTAGTTCACTTCACCTTGTACTTGTTTGGCAACTTGTTGAACTTGTTTAATAATTTCTTCCGGTGATTTTGTGCCGTCAAGCAATAGCTGAATATTCGTTAGGTATGCATCTGCAACCTTTGCATGGACATCTGTGTCTAGCCATTCAGCCATGCCCTCTTCCTTCTTCATGAAATCAACGCCTTCTGCTACTTGTTTCAAGGAAGTTTCAGGGGTTGTTGCACCATCAATCGGGCTTGGCCAGCTAAGCTGTTTTGTCAGTTTTATAGCATTTTCTTTGCTAGTTAAGAATTTTAGGAATTTAATAGCTTCTTTAGGATGCTTGGATTTTGATGAAACGATAAATCCATCCGGTGCACCAGTAATGAAGTTTTGATTTCCTGCTCCATTTGTAATTGCCGGCATCGGGAAGAAGCCCCAGTTTCCTTTTAAGCCCTTTTCGATATCCGGGAATTCTTCTAATTCAACATACATGATGGCTCCCTTACCTGCTAGGAACAATTGTTTCGCCATATCATGAGAAGTAGAGTTGGCATTTTTCATAAAGTAACCATTTTTATTCAAGTCAGCAAACATCTCCATGGCCTTTACATAACCAGGATCCGTAAATTCTCCGGATTTAGGATTATAATCTTTCATTCTTACATCCTGTGCTACTAGTTTTTGGTTTAGACCAGTTAAGTAATGGATGGCTGCCCAAGGGCTTTGGTTACCAAAAATAATCGGGGTTTCTCCACCCTTTTTCAAGGTATCTAACTCTTGTACAAATTCATCCCACGTCTTTGGTGCCTGTAAGTGGTACTTATCAAATATTTTTTTGTTATAGACAAAGAATTTTCCGTTAAAGCGAAGCGGAATTCCATAGTTTTTGCCGTCAGAGCTAAAAGGCTGCAAAGAAGCTGGAATGAAGCTGTCTTTCCAAGCGGTATCTTCATTTAAATAAGGAGTTAAATCTAAAGCTGCACCGGCACGAACAAATTTTCTCGCAAACTCTCCTGACCAAGAGAACATAATGTCAGGAACATCATTACCGCCAAGAATGACACGGAGTTTATCCTTAATTGGCTCGTCTGCAATCGCTTCCATTTTTACTATGATATTTGGATTTTGCTTTTCAAATTCTTTTACAACTTCTTCAAAATAGGGAGCGTATTCTGGCTGCGGCCACTTATGCAAAAATTTTAGAACGATTTTACCCGATTCGTCCTCTTTGGTTGACGAAGAGCTTGAACATCCTGTTAACACGAGTGCAAACATTAGCATGGCTACTAATAAAATCTTCATTTTTTTACTCATTCATTAACCCTCCTATTTTTTAAAAATACTAAACTTTCAAACTATTTAACGCGTGACACCCCCTGTGAATCCTATTAATAAAATTCCTCCCCCTAAAAGGGGATTAGAATGAAATCCCATACCCAAAAGCACCGTCGACAAGACAGGTTTTCGCAGCAAATTTTGCACCTTCTACCAAGCTCGCCTTAATAAGCTCTGCTTCTGTCTTCATCGTTTTTTCTTTCTTTCCTTTAAGATAATGAAGAATGAAGGCGGTGAAGAAAGAATCTCCTGCCCCTAAAGTATCGACGGGTTGAACAAAATGAGGCTCCTGACGATAAAAGGTTTGTCCATCGTAAACCATGGAACCGCGTGAACCCATCGTACCAATTGCTAGATTGCTTCCATATGAGTGAACTCGTTTTAAAAGTTCTTCTACTTCCTCATCTTTCCATTGACCGCAGGACAATAAACTAAAATCCACATGCTTACAAGTTTTTTCTAAAATTTGATCATTATAGTCAGCTGAAAAGTCAAAGGATACTTTGACCCCTGCCTCTTTTAACTTATGTAATTCCGCTTCCATCTCGCTATATATGCTGCTGTGAGCAATTTCGAAGGTTTTGATATATTCCAAGTCCTCATCGGTAAGGACAATTGGATGGTCCTTTTGGACGCCTCCCCCATTGCCGCCGATAAAAACCCGGTCTCCATCGACTAAATCTACCTGCGCATAACCATTTTCACCATCATGATACCTGCAATGTGAAAGATCCACTTCTAAATTTTTTAAGGTTTTGGTTATATGTTCAGCAGCACGATCGCTGCCAAAAACTCCAAGATAGGCAGACTCCATGCCAAGCTGTTTTGCATAAACACTAAAATTCAAAGCATTGCCGCCTGGATACATGGTCCTTTTATAAAGATATTTATCTACTACATTATCTCCAACACCAATTACCTTCATGATTCATCCTCCTAGTTCGGTTGTTAATGGTATATACCATTTAATCTAAATCTGAAAGGAATCCTAGTTTATTGCAGATTCAATTCAGAATAAAATTTAACGATATCACTTCTGGTTAATGAAGTGGAAAATTCAATTTCCTGTTCATTTCGGTCAAAGGCGACCGCTTCTTGAAAAATACAAGGGCTTTCGGAACGGATTTTTAATAGCTTACTGTCACTTTCCTCGGAGTATGTAACCTGCATATACTCCTTTGCCTTAACGAGGACAATACCGAAATGGTTTTCTAAAATTTCATAAAGGGAACTGTTATCGGTGATAATTTGATCGAGATTAGGACAAAGTTTTTCAGGAATAAATGATTCTTCAATCGCAACTGGCATGTCATCAACAAGCCGCAAGCGTTTGATTGCTGTCACTGACTCACCAATTGCGACTTTTAATTTGTTTGCTAACATCGGTTTTGCTTCTATTTTTCGAATCGAGAGAACCTGGGTGCTAGGAGTTAATCCCCTATTAATCATGTTTCTTGTAAAACTGTTAAAGGTAATAAAGTCCATTTCTATTTTTTTATTCGAAATAAAAGTCCCTGAGCCTACTCGTCTTTCTACTACACCTTCTCTTTCTAAAATGGACAAGGTGTGTCTTGCGGTCATCCGGCTGATTCCATATTGGTCAGCCAGTTCTCTTTCCGATGGCAGCTTATCTCCATGCTTTAATTTGCCAATTTCAATATCATCAAGGATTTTATCTTTTAATTGTTTATAAAATGGAATTGCTTCTTCGTCTTTCATCATTCTGCTCATCTGATGATCTCCAATTTTTTAGTGTTTACGTTAATTATCTCACTTTTCCTAAAAATGGTATATACCACTTGCGATAAATATAAAAAGGATTTAAAAGGGTCTTGGTAGATAAAGCTTGGAGGTAAATGAAAATCATAAGTATAGGATAGCGCTTTCAATTTAATAAGTAGATTCTAGTTGGAAGGTTAACATGTATGATGTGATTTTTGTGGTAGTCTTTTAGCTAGGATTACTATAAAATTAATTTAAATTTTCTGTCTTGTCAATAGAATTGAATAAAAAACTTTAAGAAATATCAAAAACTTTGTTACACTCAATTACAGAGGTGATTTTTGTATGTGTGGCCGATTTACGTTAACTGCAACTCTTGAGGAAGTTTTGGACCGTTTTGATGTTCATTCCTTTTTGGATGAGGAACAGTATAGTCCAAGTTATAATATTGCACCCTCTCAACAGGTTTTAGCCATCATAAATGATGGAACGATGAATCGAATGGGATTTTTAAAATGGGGTCTCGTCCCCTCATGGGCAAAGGATGTTTCCATTGGCAACAAAATGATTAATGCCCGGGCAGAGACTTTATCTGAGAAACCAAGCTTCCGGGATTCCTTTAAACGGAAACGCTGCTTAATTGTAGCCGATAGTTTTTATGAATGGAAACGTTTGGAGGATCGCTCAAAAAAACCGATGCGTATAAAGCTGAAAAGCAATCATTTATTTGCGATGGCGGGAATTTGGGGGACTTGGAAATCTCCTGTTGGGAAGCCCCTCTTTTCCTGCTCGGTTATCACAACCCAGCCAAATGAATTAATGAGGCATATTCATGATCGTATGCCTGTCATTCTCAAACCGGAGGACGAAAAAATATGGCTGGATCCTTCTGTTACGAATCTAGAATATTTAATGGGATATTTAAAACCGTTTGATGAGCGATTAATGGATGCCTATGAGGTTTCGTCTCTGGTTAATTCACCTAAGAATAATTCGATCGAGCTCGTCCAAAAAATTTGTTAGACCCATTTTTAAAGAATATTTTTTTAATATAGGACAAGTAAACTACATCGACGTACAAGCATGAACATACTTTGTAGTAACCCAAACATTTTTCCTTCTAACGAAAGTGGAAACGACCACTTTCGTTTTTTTGTGGTGTCCCATGCTTTTGGGACACCACTTCACTTTTTTAATTCAGCGGGAAAGGCTTATTTAACCGTGAAATCCTCCCATTGTCCCCGGTACATAACCAGGGAAACCTGTCATTCCGCCTTGTGGACCAAACATTTGGGTTCCCCCTGCTCCTGGGAATCCTGGATATCCATGATATCCTCCAAAACCACTGTAGCCAGGATAACCTCCCATGCTTCCGTATCCTCCAAATCCTGGGTATCCACCCATACTTCCAAATCCATGTCCTGGGAATGTTCCCATTCCTCCTTGACCGGGAAATCCATGCATCCCATCATATCCATGACCTGGGAAACCACCCATTCCATGCATCCCATCAAATCCATGACCAGGAAAACCAGTCATTCCATCCATACCCATACTACCGGGAACTCCTCCCATACTACCGGGAACTCCTCCCATACTGCCCATACCAGTTATACCGGGAGCTCCTCCCATGCTACCCATACCAGTCATACCGGGAACTCCTCCTGTGCTTCCCGCACCTGTCATACCGGGAACTCCACCCATACTTCCCATTCCACCAGTACCAGGAAATCCACTCATCGCTCCTGTATTAAATCCCATGAAGCACACACTCCTTTTTATAGGTTACAGTCTAGACTATGTTAACGAAGGAAAAAGGCATAGGCAGCTACCCAAATATAAAAATAAATCTGCCTTTGTGTGCAAAAAACGAATATGGTTGCCCCTATCTTTAAACCTGTTATTTTTTCACCTTTAAACGAATAAACTTTAAAAATACGTAATTTTTTCTCTTAAAATGCTGTAATTTGGAGGAGAAAACATGTTTTTTATTCCAACAAAGATTAATATTGGCGGTTTGAAAATGGGAAGTCCTGATCATGCTTCATTGGTATCCATCGGCGAGAATTATATTGTTGGGGTTAATGTGACCGGCAAAAAAAATCAAGGGTATGGCCAACAAATAGCTGACTTAACTAAGATTTTGATTCCGATTCATACGACATATGATGACGAACCAGTTGATTCTCCAAGAGTGAAAATAAACAGGGAGGGATGGAAATGATCGTTGGGCCTTATGCGATAAATCTTCTTGGTTTTAAAGTGAATGCGATTGATAACTCTTCCTACGTAAATTTTGGCCCCAATCAAATAATCGATGAGTTAGTTGCCTATAAAAGGAATCAAGGAGTTGGCGAACAGAATGGTGATATATCGCCGGTCAATATTCCTATTTCATGGGTTGTCGATCCAGATGTTGTTGATTCAAATTCCGTAAAAAATAGTGTGATTTAAACATTAGCCTAGGGTTTATTAGAAATGTCTAACTCTATGGGGTGATTTTGATGGTTATTTTCGCGCCAACAGAAATCAATTTGTTAGGCTATAAAATAAATGTGTTTGACCACGCCTCTATCATGAATATAGGTGCAAATCAAATTAGGGACCAGTTTGTCGCCTATAAAAGAAATCAGGGATTTGGAGAACAAAATGGCGACATCGTTCCCATTTTTATTCCGATCTCGCATGTTTGTGATAGTGATATAAATGACACTTGGATTACGAAAAATAGCATTATTTAAGACTGTGTTAAAGGATAATGTTGATTTGAAAAACGTTGATTGGAGCGGAAATCAACAACCAAGTTTAACAGAGCTTTATTTAAAAAAAGGAGTGAGGAATCGAATTGGATTCTTCACTTCTTTCGATTGTATACTGTAAATTTTTCCCAAATAGTAATTTATTTGCGATGCATTTCATAATATAGAATATACGTTCGATTAAAGGGGAGAACAACATGAAAAACAAAAATGAAACCTCGCTTACTGGAGACATGTTAGTTAAATATTATGAATTGAATAAACAGAAAAAAGAAATTGAATTGGAAATGAATCAATTGAAGGAGTCCTTCCAGCACTACTTTGATCAGTTTGTTGGTGAGAATGTAAAAGGAGAAATTACAATATGCGGTTACAAACTTCAACGGCAAATTCGCAACACCGAGAAATATAACGATGAATTGATGATTAAGAGACTAGAAGAATTGCAAATGAATGATTTGATTCAAATTGTGAAAAAACCGGATGATGGTAAAATCAAAGCTGCTCTTCAACTTGGGTTATTAAATCAAGAGCATTTAGATGGCTGTCTTATTAAAACCTCTTCCCCAGCGATTTCGGTAAAGCCTCTTACACCAAGATAATAGTAAAAAAACATGGATCCTTACATAACAGATCCATGTTTTTTATGTTTTGCATCATTCCCAGAGCTAGTGGCACTCTTTAAAAGCCCTTGCTTACTTCCTCCAAATTTAAAAACCAAAATGCCGGCAACGATGACGAGGACACCAATTAATTTTTTAAATGTAAAAGGGACTTGTTCGAGTCCAAACCATCCAAGAGAGTCCCACAATAATGCAAAGACCAGCTGTGATGTCAGAACGATTGAGATGGAAAACGTAGGACCCAAGAGACGCATCCCCTTCACAAGGCACATCACCACCCCTATTCCAATCAAACCGCTGAACCAAAACCAAGTCCTCATACCTTGCAAGACAAATAGATTTTTCCCTTCGAAAATGGTACCAAATGTCAATGATGCGAGGAATCCCATTCCTAATACGAGTGTGGTGGTTGACCATGATCCTGCTCGTTCATTCACCTTACTGTTAAAAATGTTTTGCACACTGAGAAATGCTCCTGCAAGAAGCGATATCAGTAATCCAAATACCATCCCAATTCCCCCCTTCTTTCCCGCGAAAGACTATTCGTAAATATGTTGAATGGCAAGCTTCTGTAAGCCTTCCCTGTCCTTAACCATAATGGAGCCTTTGTTTCGTTCAACAAGTCCATCTTCACAAAACTTTTGAATGACGCGATTCAGATGCCGATAACTAGTACCAATGAAATTAGCTGTATCCGTAAGATTAACCGAACTTAGTTGCTTGTTCACAGGAGAATTTGTTTCATCAAATGAGACCGATAATAAATAACTGGCTAAACGTACTTCGACTGGATACATCAGGCTTAAGCTCATTGAATTGGATTTAAGATGGAACTTTTCTGTGATGATTTTTAGTAAAAATTGGAGAAACGGTGAAAAGTCACTCGCGTATTTTTTCAACCAGTGATGTTGAACACCAATCAAAGTTACTGGTGATACAGCCTCAACTGTATTGATAAAATGAATATTTTGGACGTATTCAATATCCCCAATTACTTCAAGTGGGGTCTTGAAAGAGAGAATAAGTGTTTTACCTTCAACTGAGTTTGTATAGATTTTTAGTTTCCCCTTCACAAGAACGTATAGAAACTCTGCGGCATCTCCTTGAGAACATATATTCTCACCTTGTTCAAAGTGGAACAGTGATAAATAGGGTAATAAATTTTCATTAAAAATGGGTTCCAGTTCGTACTTTTGCAAAAAATCATTCAATTGTTCTTGATTTTTGATTTCATTCATTCCGTGATTTCTCCTACCGTTCCCATTAAAATTTTAGAATTAACACACCAGTAATCATCATTATAATCCCGATGAAATGTGACAGGTTCATCTTCTGCTTCCTGACACCAAACCATCCTTTACTATCAATGATGAAGGTCAGGCTAAGCTGGGCAATGAGGATTGCGGCGATTGAAAGAGTGATACCGATATGATGAATAGCTGTAACATTACTGTAGATAATGACAGCCGCAAAGGCGCCTCCTGTTAAATATAATGGTTTCACTTGTTTAAACATTTGCCATTTTCCATCACGGACAAACATGAGGATCACCAAGGCCGCAATGAATCCGGTAAATTGAGTAATGGTCGCGGTTTGCCAAGTACCGATATCCTGACTGATCCGTGCATTAGCAACACCTTGAAGGGTAATAAAAGCCCCTCCTAAAAACGCAAATAGAATCCCTTTCATTTATTCCTCTCCTCTTTTAACAATCAATATGTAAATGATATATCCTTTGCTTAAATGAGAGGAAGGACATATGTCCCTGATTATCGGAATAAAAAATCCCGTATTATTGAAATAATACAGGATTTCTATAATTTATTTACGGAAAAACACATTGGTTTGTTTTGTCCAACCAACAGATTCAAAGACTTCTCTCATTTTATCCAAATCGATTTGAGGAAAATCATGATGAATTTGAATCTCCATTTTTCCTCTCACCTTATTCAAACTTTTACCACATACCCCAGAACCACTCAGGGGCTGGGGTTTTTCATTAATTAATCATATCAATCAAAACAGTAAAGGATTTTTTGATATCCTGATCGCATATCTATAACACGTTTTCTAACGGTTTCAACTGGCTCTTGATCCTCTAGGACTCGGACGATGTAGTCTGCAATGATATCCATCTCTGCTTCCTTCATCCCTAAGCGAGTGATTTCAATGGTTCCAATCCGTAAGCCGCTTGGATAATCCCAATCTTCCGGTTTATCGCTTGGAATTAAATTTTTGTTTGTGATAATATTCGCCTTGGCAAGTTTATGAGCCACATCCAATCCACCGCCAAATTTCTTCACATCAACAATGACTTGGTGCGTTTCTGTAAAACCTTTATGTGCGCCAAGAACCGTGATTCCTCTGTCATGAAGTGCCTTTGCCAGTGCTTTTGAGTTGGCAACAATTTGAGCCATATACTCTTTTCCGAAAGCGAGGAATTCAGCAGCTGATGCGGCGAGTGCCGCTACACGATTTACTTGGTGTGTTGCTGCAAGTGCTGGGAAAATCGTATTGCAAACAGGTTTTGTGAGGGTTGGATCATTCCAAACAATTATGCCGCTCTGTGGACCGCTGAAGGTTTTTCCCGCTGAACCTGTCATAATGCAAGCACCTTCGTTCAGTGGGTCTTGGAATTGGCCGCCTCCGATCAGTCCGAGTTGGTGGGCACCATCAAAGAATATTTTTCCGCTCCATTCACTTACGATTTCGGACATTTCTTTTAATGGGAATGGGAAAAGTGTCATCGATGCGCCAAGGGTCACTAATGTTGGTTTTACCTGTCTGGCTACTTTTGCAAATTCATCTATGTCTACTACTAAATCAATTGGATCCATTGGAACATCATAAATATTCAAGCCGCGGATCCCAGCCGGACCATCATATCGATTACTGGAATGGCCGCCTAATGGCTGGGCAATGGTCAAAATATTATCTCCCGGCTTTGTTAGGGCGGCATAAACCGTCATGTTTCCGATCATGCTTGCAACAAGACGATGGTCCGCATAATTGCAGTTAAATACTTTTTTGAGTAATTCCACGCAAAGAGATTCAATTTCATCGATATACTTTGTTCCGGAAAACCATCTTTGCGTAGGACCGATATGGCCTTCTGCTGCCCGTGTTCCTACTTCTGATGCTAATAATTGTCGGACGGTCGGGCTGGTTGGCGCTTCTGGAGCCAATAAATTGAGACATTCCTGTCCTCTCCAAATTGCGTTTCTGTCTACGGCATTAATGATTTCCTTTTGGATTAATCGTGGTGAGGAACTGTTTTCAACGATTTCCTTTGCCCAGTTTAATACCTTTTGGTCATGGACTTCGAGGTTTTGCGATGTGGTTGATGTTGAATTCATTTTACCTTTCCTCCTAATTGGTCAATTGAGTATCTTACTTCTGACTGATTTGGAGTAACATTTATCAAGGCTATTTTTTGTTTATGTAAAAATTAATTGGGCCTTTCTTAAAACCAATATATCGCATATCGATTGGATGGTCAATTTATTTTTTGATAATTTAGTTAATTGTTTCGATAAAAAACGAGCACGACGTTTTGCCGTACTCTACTCGGATTCCCCAATTAAAACTCTACTTAAACTCAACCAATTTTCCTCGACTAAGGCAGTTGCTAAGTTACTATTTTTTGCTTTACATGCTGCAATGATTTGCCGATGCTGCTCGAGTGAAAGATGACCATCCACAGAACTAAACTTAGAGAATTCCAATCTCCTGATTTTGGTCATTATTCGTTCTAGCGCAATTTCTATCTCCGGATTGTTTGAAGATTTTAAGAGTACGTAGTGAAATTGATCATCTGCCTCCACTGCTCCAATAATATCCTTCTCTTCTAATGCCTTTTTCAACTCGCAATTTTTGGCTTCCATTCGCTCAATTTCTTCAGTAGAAATTTGTTGGATAGCAAGGCGTGCAGCTAAACTGTTTAAAGCTGCGACAACCGTAAACGCATTCCGGGCCTCCTCCAAATTGATCTTCGTGATTCTTGTTTGCGAACCTGGCAGGGACTCAACAAGCCCTTCATCCTCCAGTCTTTTCAGTGCTTCTCTAACAGGAGTTCGACTAACCCCAAATTCCGCAGCCAAATCCTTATCCAATATGCGTTTCCCAGGTTCCAATTCCAAGGTAATGATTGCTTTTTTTAAAGATTCGTATATTTGATCTCTTAATACAGGGCGGTCAATGGTTTTAATTGTTTTCATAAAACCAATATATCAACGAGTTTTTTGGTTGTCAATTGTTGTGAAAGGTGAATAATTGGCTCAAATTGTTTTATATTCATGTAACCATTGAAATGGTTTGTTCTCAGTTTCTTCTGTCAAGTCGGAAATAGTAGGAGGATAAGGATTTGTTCGGATATGCCTTTTTAGTTTTGTCATAACCATAGTAAAATTTAACTCTGGGCAGTAATTGAACCAAAAAGTAATGGTTTCATTTTTTGTCCTAAAGCCTTTATAAACGGATTCAATCAGGACTATAATTTTCAAAGCCTCTTGTTTGGTCATTTTGTCCTCCTCCTTATTTGTTATTTTTCCCTTTTTGACAAATAAATAATCTGATTGCCTTAATAACCACTATACGATATATTGGTTTTATGAAAAAGACATTTAACAAAAATTAAATATTTAGTATTTAGAGAATGAACAGAGGTGTACTTCAGTTGAAACCAATTTTACTCGGCATTTGTGCCGCCTTCTTTTTTGCTTTTACGTTTATTCTTAATTCATCTATGGAGTTGTCTGGCGGCAGTTGGATTTGGAGTTCTTCGCTCCGATATATTTTTATGGTCCCCTTTCTTATGTGTATCGTACTAAGTAGAAAAAATCTTCGTCCGCTTTTAAATGAAATGAGAAAAAAACCCGGAACTTGGGTCCTATGGAGTTCTGTGGGATTTGGTGTATTCTATGCTCCATTATGCTTTGCAGCAGCGTATTCACCTGGTTGGCTTATTGCAGGTACTTGGCAAATCACGATTATATCAGGTACATTACTCGCACCGTTATTTTTTGAAACAATATACACAAAAAATGGACCTTTACAAATAAGGGGGGAAATTCCTTATAAAGGTCTAATCATGTCACTTATCATTTTGTTAGGTATTGTTTTAATGCAAATTGAACATTCGAAACATTTTTCCTTTGAAAATTTATTACTCGGAGTTATACCTGTTCTGATCGCATCCTTTGCATATCCTTTAGGGAACCGTAAAATGATGGACATCTGTGAAGGGCGTTTAGATACTTTTCAAAGAGTGTTAGGGATGACTCTTGCAAGTCTTCCATTCTGGTTTGTACTTTCCTTATATGGCTTTTACACCGTTGGCCTACCAAGCAAGGGGCAGGCTTTCCAATCATTATTAGTTGCACTTTTTTCTGGAGTCGTTGCCACTGTCCTATTTTTCAAAGCAACGGATATGGTACGAGGAAATATTCAAAAATTAGCTTCAGTTGAAGCAACACAATCAATGGAAGTCCTTTTTACATTAGCTGGTGAACTAGTATTTTTGTCGCTGTCAATTCCAGCTCCTTTATCTTGGTGCGGTATTCTAATCGTCATCCTTGGCATGATTTTGCATAGTTATGTTTCAATTAAAAATGAAGAAGGCAATTGTGAAAAATCAGTGGCTTAAATAAAGCGAAAAAACCGACTTTTTAATGAGTCGGTTTTTTCGCTTTATTCTAATGACCAAATTATTCAAAAGATTAACCTTCATTTCCAACCGGTGATTTTGTCGGAATAAAAAACGTAACCACAATCGATAGCACACTGACACATAGGGCGAAAAGATAAATATTTTTCATCCCGATCACCATTGTCGCAGCATGATTGATAAACAGCCCCATGACCGTTACCCCTATGGACGTTCCAATGTTTCGAATAAAGATTTGCAGGGAAGTGGACATCCCCTTTATATCATTTTCAACAAATTCCTGTGATGCAATTGTTCCAACGGCGAATAATAAACCAAACGCAAATCCTTGAACGGTCAAAAGACCAAACAATAAAAAGTAGGATACGTCTTTAATGACGAAAAAGATGACCAAACCTGCAAGGGTACATATAAGATTACCAATGATAAACAGATGCTTATAACCGTAGCGTATAATCCATTTTCCTGCCGGTGTACTTCCAAAGGTCCAGCCAATGGCAATGCTTAATAGAATCAAGCCACTTTGATAAATGTTCATATGGCTGCCTTCTTGCAAAAACAGCGGGATATAGTTCGGTGTTCCGAAAAAAGAAATACAGAGAAATAACATGTAAAGATTGACCATTAAAGTTCCTCTGTTTTTAAACAAGGAAACCGGAAGAAATGGCTGCTCTACCTTCCGTTCAACAAGCAGGAATAAAACCATTCCGACTATTCCACAGGCGACATACCATAATGGTTCTGATACGTTTGTGGCGAGCAATAAAAGCGTGATGGAAAGACCGAATAAAACAAAACCTTTATAATCAATATAAGTCTTTTTAAATTGATTTTGTTCCTTGTAGGGGATTAAGCAAAGAACCGTCGCAATTCCAATTGGAATATTAATAAAGAAAATCCATCTCCATGTTAGGGTTTCAACAAAAAAAGAACCAAGAACAGGTCCTACAATTGAAGACAATGTCCATATTCCGCTAAAGACAGCTTGAATTTTCCCGCGTTTTTCAATCGTAAATAAATCACCGACAATGATCATCGAGATTGGCAGCATTCCTCCTGCCCCTAACCCTTGGATACCACGGTAAATAATTAACGAGACCATTGAATTGGCCAACCCTGCAAGCAAAGAACCAATGGTAAAGATTGCTACTGAAATGATGAGTAGCCGTTTTCTTCCGTACATATCGGATAATTTTCCGTACAGCGGCACGGTAACCGTACTTGCGAGCATATAAACTGAGAAGATCCAAGCAAACAGCTCCATCCCGCCAAGCTGTTTCACAATCGTCGGACTTGCTGTTTGCATAATATTGGCATCAAGTGCCGATATAAGGGTGGTAATGACCAGACCCCAAAATACATACTTATTTTTATTCATACAGACCCCCATAAAGCTTGTTTACTTCCATATTTTTCTATTAAAAATGAGTTACTTTACTATTATACAAAAACTAATGTTCTTTTTCTAGATTCCAAATTTAACAAATTGAATAGCCAAAATCTAATAAAGATTGTTATAATTTAGTATGTTTGTAATTTGAAGAGTTTTGGAGTGATTGATTTGGATTCGCAGGTTGTTGTTATGCCAAACCCCAGACCCAAAGGAGTTATTTTAGTACTAATTGGCGCTTCCTTTTGGGGGATTTCAGGTACGGTTGCACAGTTCTTGTTTCAAAAACAAGGATTCAGTGTCAGCTGGCTCGTAGTGATCCGGCTGCTTTTTGCTGGATTGGGGTTATTATTATTTTCCCGTTTTGGTGGAAAACAAAATATATGGACCATATGGAAAAATAAATCGGATGTATTGCAATTAATTGTGTTTGGAATCATTGGAATGCTCGGTGTTCAGTATACCTATTTTGCAGCTGTAAAAGAAGGAAATGCAGCTACCGCTACCATTATTCAATATCTGGCGCCGGTGATGATTACCTGTTATCTTTGTTTCCGTTCACGGGTATTACCTGCTAAACATGAAATTATCGCCATTTGTTTAGCGCTTTTAGGGACCTTTTTTCTCGTTACAAATGGGAATATCCAGGCACTTTCAATTTCCGGACCGGCGTTTTTCTGGGGAATTCTCTCCGCTTTTGCCTTAGCCTTTTATACCCTATATCCTAGGAAACTATTAAATACATGGGGTTCTTTGATTACAACGGGCTGGGGGATGCTGATTGGCGGTGTAGTTTTCAGCTTTTTTCAGCCGCCATGGCAATTTCATGGGTCGTGGTCGTTCTCTGCGTTGATGGCTGTTCTTTTTGTCGTTATCTTTGGTACGTTAGTCGCCTTTTTTTGCTATATGGAAAGCCTAAAATACATAGAAGCTTCAGAAGCAAGCCTCTTAGCATGTGTAGAACCATTATCTGCAGCGTTTTTAGCGGTAGCTTGGCTTCATGTTCCATTCGGTGTTTTTGAATGGATCGGTGCCGCCTCCATCCTTGCGACCATTTTTATTTTATCAGTGGTAAAACGGACTTAAATGGTATGTAGGCTTAGTGAAAAATTCACAATGGTGCCAGGCACCGTGTGAATTTTTCACAATCTTAAAGAGGAAATAGTAATTCGACTTCTGTTCCTTTTTCTTCTTTGCTTTTTATTTTTATTTCCCCTTTATGCATTTTCATAATATTCTTGGCTATTGCAAGCCCCAGGCCAGTTCCGCCTGTTTCTCGACTTCTTGCTTTATCGACCCGATAAAATCGTTCAAAAATCCGATGAAGATCTTGCTTTGGTATGCCGATGCCGTAATCCTTTACAACAATAGAGGCAAAATGCTGCTGCTGATTCAAATATAAGTCGATTTGATCTTTACTATACTTGATCGCATTATCGAGAAGAATTATGATCACTTGTTTTAATTTCAGTTCATCCGCTAGGATATAAATATGTTCTTCACTGTGGTGGAGATGAATCTCCCGCTTATAGGCATTTTTTAGCTGTTTTTGAATCTCTTTACATAAACCGACTAAATCTACTTGCCTTAGATCCAAGGTCGTTTCTTTTTCGGAGGTGGCCATATTCAAGAACATTTCGGTCATTTTTTGGATCCGGGTTGCTTCCGAATAGATGGCTTCAATCGCTTCCGTTGACATTTCAATATTTTGTACCCCTCTTCTTCTTAAGAGGCTGGCATAGCTTTTAATGACAGTGAGCGGCGTTTTTAATTCATGAGAAGCATCTGAAATAAACTGGTCCTGTTTTTCCATATTTTCACTTAGCCGTTCAATCATTCGATTAAAGGTCGAGGCCATCTGCTCCAATTCGTCCCTTGTCCGATTTTGCATCACAATCTTCTTTGGGATACCACTTTGTTCAATGTCCTCCATTGTTTTGATCATATTAGAAATCGGACGCATAATGAAGCCGGATAACCATTTCCCGCCAAGCAGTGACAAGATACCGGATAGGACAGTACATACTCCAAGGACCCATAATAAAATATCTTTTCTCATTTCAAGTCCCATTAAGGCTTCTCCGATATCAAGAGTTGCTGTTCTGTTCATACTAGTTTTTATCGGAACTCGAACATAGATTACTTGTTTTTCTCCCGTTTCTGTTCCAATTAATATCCTGCCGGATTCCTGTTTTTTCGTATATTTTGGTTTAATCTTACTGGTTATTTCCTTATCATTGGTTACTTCTGTAAGTGTTTTTCCATTAGGATCAACGACCCTGATATAGGAATGGATGGTTAAAAAATCTTTTAACATTTCTGTTTGCTCTTCAGGATGAGCAGATTTAAGTTCATCGATAATATCATTCGCTTTTTGTAATAGGGCATCCTCTTCCATATTGACGGTAATTTTTAAAAAAGAAAAAAAGACAACGACATTAATAAGGATTAACACACAAAGCAGCCAGGCGGTTGTCGTTAGGTTAATTTTCGTGGTGATTTTCATGTTATTTCTCCTTAACGGTAAAACCTACTCCACGAACAGTATGAATTAATTCGGAGTCAAACCCTTCGTCCACTTTTTTGCGAAGATGGCGAATGAATACATCAATTACATTGGTCTCTCCTTCATATTCATAGCCCCAAACATTTAAGATAATATTATCTCTCGTGACAACCTTATTTTTATTCGTTACTAAATAGAGCAATAAATCATATTCTTTCGGAGTAACGGTGATGGAATTCCCATCTCTTGATACTTCTCGGGTATTTGTGTCGATCGATAAATCCCCTACAGTAAGTACAGAAGTATCTTCCGTTGGACTATGAATCGAGTGGTCTCGGATACAAGCACGAACCCTGGCCAAAAGTTCTTCGATTTCAAATGGTTTGGTTATATAATCATTGGCTCCTTGATCCAATCCCGTTACCTTATCCAATGTCATATTTCGCGCCGTTAAAAGAATAACCGGAGTTTGATTCCCTGCCTTCCTAAGCCTTCTTAGTACCTCGATTCCATTCATTTCAGGGAGCATAACGTCCAGTAAAATAAGATCGATGGGTTTTTCTGTTGCCATATTTAATCCTGATTTTCCATCATGTTCGACAAACACTTCATAGCTCTCATATTCAAGCTCTATTTTTAACACCTTAGCAATATTGACTTCATCCTCGATGACTAAGATCCGTTTTTTCATGATTTCTTTCTCCTTTTAAATAACTCTACCAATAATTTAACATGTTTCCTCCATTACTTTAGATTTTTCATGGATTATTAATATAATTTTTAGGGAGAGTTTAGGTAGTTCTTCTTCAGAAATATCGTACCATTTTTCTTTTTAAAATAAAAAATCTTCGGATCCAGAGGATTCGAAGATTAAAAAAGTTTACTAAACCAACATTTGATATAATGCTTTATCTTTATTCACTTCCCGATATAAAAATCCTTTTGCCTTAATCCGTTCCATTAATGGGAAGTAATCGTCTTTATCCTTTAATTCGATTCCAACTAGGGCCGGTCCAGTTTCGCGGTTGTTCTTTTTCGTATATTCAAAATGGCTGATATCATCATTTGGTCCAAGAACATCTAATAAAAATTCTCTCAATGCACCAGGACGCTGCGGGAATTGAACAATAAAGTAATGCTGTAAGCCTTCATAAATTTTGGAACGCTCTTTGATTTCCTGCATTCTTCCAATATCATTGTTCCCACCGCTGACAATACAAACGACTGTTTTTCCTTTAATTTGTTCCTTGTAGGAATCAAGTGCAGCGATCGATAAAGCACCGGTTGGTTCCACAACGATGGCATTTTCGTTATATAACGAAATGAGTGTTGTACAGACCTTTCCTTCAGGGACTACCAAAATATCTTCTACGAGGTCCTTACAAATCTCAAACGTATGTGCCCCAACGGTTTTAACAGCTGCACCGTCAACGAAAGGATCGATTTCTTTAAGAGAGGTGACCTTTCCTTTTGATAATGATTCTTTCATGCCAGGGGCACCCATTGGCTCGACGCCAATTAACTTAGTATTCGGAGAATATTGTTTCATATAGGTTCCAACACCTGAAACAAGTCCCCCGCCGCCGATAGCTGCAAATAAATAATCAATTGGCTCTTGAGAGTCATTAAGGAGCTCAACAGCGACCGTCCCTTGTCCTGCAATGACATCAAAATCATCGAATGGATGGATAAAGGTTCTTTGTTCCGCTTTACTGCATTCCATTGCTTTTTCATAAGCATCGTCAAAGGTATCCCCTACCAAGACAATTTCAACATCTTCCCTGCCCCAGAATTTTACCTGGTTTACTTTTTGCTTTGGTGTTGTGCTTGGCATGAAGATTTTTCCGTTAATTTTGAGAAGATGACAGGAATAGGCTACTCCCTGCGCATGGTTTCCGGCACTTGCACAAATAATCCCATTATGTAGATCTTCGCCGCTTAGTTTTTTAATCCGATTATATGCCCCGCGTATTTTAAAGGAACGAACACTTTGCAGGTCCTCGCGCTTAAGGTAGACATTACACTCATATCGTTCAGATAGAATGGCATTGTATTGCAGGGGAGTGGGCGAAATTTCGTCCTTAATATTGTGACTGGCAAGGATAACATCCTCCGCAGTTAATGTTTGTTCTGTTTGTTCTGTTTTGTCTGTTTGCTCAACTTGTTGTTTCATTCATGGTCCCTCCTAAATAATTGCACTTTCCAATTTCAAATTTCAATTTTTAAACAACAAAAAACCCGCCCCGTGTATAGGGACGAGTTAGCTCGCGTTACCACCCTACTTCCACAGCGAAAATTCCTCACTAAAGCTGCGGCTCTCAAATCAACGTACCGTATCATGATACGTGTTCCAATTTAACGGTGGACCTTCCGGCCTAGCTTACTAACTTTTCAGCTACGCATCTCGGAGATGATTTTCAGAAATTTCCTGCTATCGACTCCCACCCAATGTCGACTCTCTGTTAAACAAGGAACAAATCCTACTCTTCTCGTCATCAATTCATCTTAAATTTGTTATAAGGTTACCACCGTAAATCGCATTCGTCAATATATTTTGACTATTTTTATTATTTTGTCAAAGTTAAAACGCTTACATTGGAAAATGAAGGGTTTTTCACCGGCATCCTTCATTTTTGCGGTTCATCCAAGGGAGAAGTTGTAGTTGGGGATGAAGGAGTTTATTTACCCTCGTACCATTCATTGGCCGAGGGTTTTCGTTCTTTGGGATTTAAATAATATTTTTGGACTTTCCTTTTGAAAGTCTATTAAATGCTCCTCTTCAAATAAATGTAAAAATACTTCAGCAATTTCTGGATCAAATTGTGTCCCTTTATTTTGGTTAATTTCAGCTAGTGTTTTATGTACATCAAGCTCCGTACGGTAAATCCGCTTCGAGGTCATCGCATCAAATGTGTCCGCAACAGCTAAAATGCGGGCAATTAACGGAATCTCCTCGCCTTTAAGCCCGTGAGGATATCCTTTGCCGTCATATCGCTCATGATGATATAAAACACCGTCTAATATTCCTGTTTCATGAAAGCTTGAAACATGCTTAATAATTTCATTCCCAATTAACGGATGCTCTTTAATAATCGAATATTCCTCTTCAGTTAGCTTACCCGGCTTCTTTAAGATATGTTCAGGAACCCCTATTTTTCCGATATCATGTAATAACCCAGCTTTTTGTGTCATATCACATAATTCAGCTGATAATTTCATTTTCTTAGCGATTTTCAAAGCATATTTAGCAACATTTTCAGAATGCTGTGAAGTATAAGTATCCCTGGAGTCCAGTGCTTTGGAAAGAACCTTAATCATTTCAATATTATCTCTTTTTATTCGCTGGTTATGTTTCATCAGTCCAACTGAAATGACCATAATTAATAGATAAGTGCCTAGTTGAACGAAAAAAGTGCCTGCATCAGGCAAATTTGGTGCAAAGGAATACCTGCAGGTCACAATGAGGGTGGTACATAACACTAGAAACAAGGGAGATTGATTATAAAAACCAATTCCTAAGAAAACGGTGGCAAGAACATAAAATATATAAATTCGTTCATCCATTAAAATGGTTAAGTTTAAAAACGTACTTAATAGTAAGATGCAAATGAATCCATAACGAAAGTAATTGGGTTTGTTTAACCATGATTGAATTCTTTTTTCCATTACATTTAAAACTCCCTTTTTTGAATCGAAATGAGGTAACCCGTAAATAAAACAATCCATCTCCTTCAAAAGATTAGGATACGGGAACAAATCCATTGCATTTCTTTTCTAATTTCGTTTTGTACATTTGTTGGTCTGCAAACATTACAGCTTCTTCAAATCGTTTTGCTTGGTCAGGATAAATGGAATAACCAATGGAAACTGCGATATGATAGGTATTTCTTTCTGAGTTTAGTAGACAAGTTTCAATTTTACCTCTTATTTTTTCGGCTTCAATCTGATTGGTGTTTGGAGCGATTATTAAAAATTCATCCCCGCCCCATCTGAATAAGACTTCTGATTTATTTAAGGTTTTTGCAAGAAGCTCGGTTAGCATAATTAAAACTACATCACCGGTATCATGACCTAGTGAGTCATTAATCTCTTTAAAATTATTTACATCTAAAAGAAACACTGCCATCGATTTATTCAGCCGCTCCATTTTGGCCTTCAATTTAGGAAAAATTTTTTCAGCATAACGGCGATTATATATTTTTGTTAAAAAATCCTTTTCTGAATGAAATTTCACTAAATCATATTGCTTTCCAGAATACCATGCGAATAGAGAAAGGACAGGAATAAGTACGAGGTCCAATCTTGTAAAGGCACTGCCGTGAATGTAAAGACCAATCAAATAACTAACGATTATAAAAGCTAAAATAGATACTCTCCCCGTACATTTCATCTTCCCACCTGTTTCTACTATTGTGATAGTTTTATTCTACCATTGGGAAAAAAAAGAAGGATATTACCGTGAATTTTTAACAATTTTGTCGAATGTTTATTAAATATTTTTGACATTTTTGAAGTTTGGCTTGGCAAAATTGATTTGAAAATAGTTCTCATTTTTTTCCTTTACTATAGAGTGGTATACTAATAACTGAAGAGAGTTATTATTCAGATTTTTAAAAGGAGAGAAAAGAATGAAGATACCCTACAATGGTGTTGCCCCTTCGATCGACGAAACGGTATTTGTGGCACCTGGCGCATATTTAATCGGGGATATAAAAATTGGGAAGGAGTCTACCATTTGGTTTAATGCGGTATTACGCGGGGACGAAGGCCCGATTTCCATTGGAGAACAAACAAGTATCCAAGATAATACCACCATCCATTTATACGAAGGTTGTCCAGTAGAAATTGGGGATGGAGTAACAGTTGGTCATAATGTGATTTTACACGGCTGCAAGATTGGCAATCGCAGTATCATCGGGATGGGCTCCACCCTCCTCGATCACGTCGAAATTGGTGACGAATGCATCATTGGAGCTAACACCCTACTCACAAGCGGAACCAAAATCCCGCCACGCTCCCTAGTCGTCGGATCACCCGGAAAAGTAGTCCGTGAACTTACAGAAAAAGACCTGCAACTTATCCAAATGTCCATCGAAGTCTACGTCCAAAAAGGACGAGAATACAAACAAATTCTCGATAAGTAATAGGTCTTTTACGACAAAATTCGGGTGGTGCCTGGCACTGCCCGAATTTTGTAGAATCTAAGATTTTATTTTAACTTTATTCTATGGACCAAAGCAGACTGCAGGATTCCCGGTAAATTTGATGGAGTTTTTTGACGAACAACCCGCTTCTCCCCGGCATTGTATGGCCTTCAAACTCCTTTATCGGTACAATTTCTTGGATGGAGTTGGTGACAAAGATTTCTTCTGCGCCCATCACCTCTTCTGCCTGGAAAAGTCCTTCTTCAACACCCATTCCTAAACGTTTAGCACTTTGGAGGATAAACTGCCGTGTGATCCCATTTAAAATGCCTGTCGCAATCGACGGTGTATATATGGTGTTTCCCTTTTTCCAAAAGATATTTGAAACGATCCCTTCGGCAATAGAACCTTCTGCTGTTAAAAAGATACCTTCTACTTCCGTGGAACTGCCAATCTCCCTTTTTGCCAAAAGATTATTCATATAATGATGTGATTTTAACCGTGTCAAACCCTCGGGTGTATTCCGCTTCAACTGCAAAAGAATGGCCTTCTTTTCTGCCATCTCCCCCGCATCAGGCAGTGGTTTTGCAAAAATAAGCACATTTGGTTCCCGGTAGGGTTCGACTTGCAATCCAACCTCACCCAGACCCGCTGATACATTAAAGCGGATATAGGCATTGATGAATCCGTTCGCATCTAACAGTACCCTAAGGGCATTACACACTTCAGCTCGTGTAAACTGTTTCTCAATATTTAGGACTTTGAGACCCTCGTTTAGACGGGCAATATGGGTGTCTAATAAAAAGGGATGCCCATTATAAACCCGAAAGGTTTCAAAAAGTCCCATTCCATATAAAAAGCCATGATCAAAAGGAGAAATGACCGCCTCTTCTTTTTTTACAATTTCCCCGTTTACATAAATAAACATGTGATTACCCTCTAACCGTGTGCGTCACTCTTCCATAATGGCGGACAAAATTTCGCAATAGATCTTTCCCAGCCGTTGTCATAATGGATTCCGGGTGGAACTGAACTCCTTCAATAGGAAGCTCTTTATGGCGAATCGCCATAATCTCCCCTTCCGCAGTCCAGGCAGATACCTCCAAACATTCGGGTAAGCTTTCTTTTCGAACAATTAAGGAATGATAACGAGTCGCTGGAAATGGATTAGGCAAATTTTCAAAAATTGTTTTTCCATCATGAAAAATCTCCGAGGTCTTTCCATGCATAAGACGCTCTGCTTGTACTACTTCTCCGCCAAAGGCCTGAGCAATCGATTGTTGACCCAGACAGACACCAAAAATCGGAATTTCACCCGCAAAAGCTTGGATTGCTTCTAGACTGATTCCGGCTTCATTTGGACTGCAGGGACCGGGAGAAACCATCAAGAATTTTGGGCGCAACTTGGAGATTTCCTCAATTGTTGTCTCATCATTTCGTTTAACGACTAAATCCTCGCCTAATTCTCCTAAATATTGCACCAAATTAAAGGTAAAAGAATCGTAATTATCAATCATGAAAATCATCGCTGTTTTCCTTTCCCTTCTGCCATTTCTTTTGCCCGCCAAAGCGCTGCGGCTTTTTTCAGTGACTCTTTATACTCATGCTTCGGATTAGAATCAATCACAATTCCCGCTCCTGCTTGGACATGTCCCATACCGTTTTTCACCAACATGGTCCGAATCACAATATTTAGTTCCATGTCACCGGAGAAATCAATCCAGCCAAGTGATCCCGTATAAATGCCCCTTTGAACCGGTTCAAGCTCTTCAATAATTTCCATCGTGCGAATCTTTGGAGCACCGGTAATCGTTCCTCCTGGAAAAACCGCATCAATAACATTAAAGCTATTTTTATCGGCCGCTAATTGTCCTCGAACATTCGAGACGATATGCATCACATGCGAGTATTTTTCAATGACCATAAATTCATTTACCTCAACCGTTCCATATGCACAAACCCGGCCGAGGTCATTTCGTTCCAAATCAACGAGCATCACATGCTCCGCCCGTTCCTTCTCATTTTCAATCAATTCATTGGCCAACTTTTGGTCTTCCGCCTCGTTTTTCCCTCTGGAACGAGTCCCTGCAATCGGCCGTGTGCTAACTTCATTGCCGTGCTTTTTTACCAAGAGTTCAGGCGATCCGCTGACTAATTGAAATTCTGGTGTATGGAAATAGCCCATATAAGGAGAGGGATTAAGCAGGCGCAATTGTTCATAGACGTCAATCGCTTCTACCTCCATGGGTTTTGATTGCCGAACGGAAAGATTGACTTGAAAAACATCCCCCTGAGCGATGTATGCCTGAACTTTCTTGACGGCATTGATAAACTGCTGCTCATCCATTGAAACTTCTAATGAATCCGACAGAATCAAAACGGTTTCTGAGGTTTCAACAGCCGGAATTTTTTCAAGCCAACGGCTCTCCCAAAGTGCAGCCTTTTCTTCGATAGGTTCTCCTTCTTCATGCAAAAATAATAACCATAATTCGTTTGTATGA
Organism: Bacillus salipaludis; assembly: GCF_030938565.1. GTDB lineage: Bacteria > Bacillota > Bacilli > Bacillales > Cytobacillaceae > Neobacillus > Neobacillus salipaludis_A. Next base: position 3,787,844 of record NZ_JAVGVR010000001.1, read on the forward strand.
TGATCGAATACAAACCATTCTTTAAAAATTAAAAAGTAGATTTCCGGCATTTCGAGGTCATCTTTTGCAAGTGAGGGTAGTTTTTCAATATAACGACCATAGTCATAGCTGATGTATCCAATGGCACCGCCTTGGAAATCAGGCAGCCCTTCAATTCTATCGACATGGTATTGCCCCATCCATTCCTTTAATAAATGCAGGGGGTTTCCGTTTAACTGTTCTTGATGGTCTCCATCTTGTATGGTGAGTTGATGGTTTTTTCCCGTAATGATCTTCTCGGGATTAAATGCAGCGATGCTATACCGACCGCCCCGGCCGCTTTCTAGAAGTACATGATGACTGTAACCTGCTGCGATTTCACGATAGTGTGAAAAAAATGCTTCTTTCAAAAAGGGAAATTTTTTGCTGTATAAATGAAGCTGAACCAAAGATTGTCACTCCTATACGATTAGTCTTTTACATCATACATGATGAAAGCATAATTTTCATAGGATTAATTTTTTTATGGCAAACAAAAAGACTGAGCCGGGAAGCACAGTCTAATAGCATTCCTAGTTTACATAATATAATTATAGAATATTTACTATTTAATCTAACTCTTTTAATTCTCGATAGTTACCTTTAAAGTAAAGGAGCGGCTCCCCATCCTTCACCTGTAAATCCTGTACCTCTCCAATAAACAAAACATGATCTCCTGCCTCAACTTGATTAAAAACAGTACAAACAACATTCGCTAAAGCACCCTTTATAACAGGTAATTCACCAAATCGCTCAAAAATAAAAGGTTCTTCATCCTTTTTCTGACCGGCAAATCTCATCGATTCCGCTTGTTGTTCACTGGCTAAAAAGCTCACAGCAAACCTTTTCGACTCTTGAAGAAAGCCCAACATTTTAGCTCTATTATCAATCGACACAAGAATTAACTTTGGATTCAAAGATACTGAGACAAACGCATTTGCAGTCATTCCATGGGCAGTCCCCTTCACCTCTGTGGTAATAATGGTAATCCCAGTAGCAAAGCTCCCCATGACATTTCGAAAAAAACGATCATCCATACGAAACACACTCCTAAAAAAGCCGTAGTATTAATCGTATGGTTTTATTTTGATTGTGATGATTAAATCAACGATAATTCGATGGTAAAAGTGGAAAGCAAGAATTACCAAACAAAATACGCCAGGCAAAATGCCTGGCGTATCTACTAATCTCTCTCCAACAATGCCTTTCCTGCAATCCCTGGATGCGTCATTTCATATGGATCAAGAATTAAATCTAGTTCTTCTTCAGACAATACATCATATTTTAAACAAAGATCACGTACAGAAGCTCCAGTTAAAATGGCTTCCCTGGCAATCCGAGCAGCTACTTCATAGCCAAGATGTGGATTAACCGCTGTAATGACACCAACACTCTTTTCCACATACTCTTTTAATCTATCTTCATTTGCAGTAATACCCTTTAAACAATGCTCCGTGAATACACCGAACGCATTATTCATAATACTAATCGACTGAAGCAGATTAAATACAAGAACAGGCTCCATAACGTTCAATTCTAATTGCCCAGCTTCAGATGCCAAGCAAATCGTATGATCATTCCCGATTACTTGGAAGGCCACCTGATTAATGAGCTCAGCCATCACTGGGTTTACTTTTCCCGGCATAATGGAAGATCCCGGTTGACGGGCTGGTAAGCTAATCTCTCCTAATCCAGCACGTGGACCAGAAGCCATTAAACGCAAGTCATTGGCGATTTTTGACATATTCATCATACAAACCTTCAATGCCGCTGATACCTCTGTATAAGCATCTGTATTTTGAGTTGCATCCACCAAATGTTCTGCACCAACAAGTGGTAATCCGCTGATGTCAGCAAGATGTTTTACAACAAACTCAATATAACGAGGATCCGCATTGAGACCGGTTCCAACTGCAGTTGCACCCATGTTTAACTCATATAAATGCTGGCGGGATTGCTTAATTCGCTTAATATCGCGTTCTAGTACTCGTCCATATGCTTCAAATTCCTGGCCAAGGCGAATCGGTACTGCATCTTGAAGATGGGTCCGCCCCATTTTGATTACATGGGCAAATTCTTGCGATTTTTGCATAAAGACTCCATGCATTGTTTCCATTGTACCCAATAATTTTTCAAGAAGATTCAATACCGAAATATGAATTGCGGTAGGGAATGAATCATTTGTTGACTGCGACATGTTGACATGGGAATTAGGACTGCAGTGATAATAATCACCCTTTTCATGTCCAAGTATTTCAATTGCACGGTTGGCAATAACCTCATTCACGTTCATGTTGATGGAAGTACCGGCACCGCCCTGAATCGGATCGACAATAATTTGGTCATGCCATTTCCCTTCAATCATTTCATCAGCGGCCTTCACAATGGCCTCACCAATTCCGTTATATAAGCGGTGAACATCCATGTTCGCCATCGCGGCAGCTTTTTTCACGATCGCCATTGCTTTTATTAATTCCTCATGGATACGATAGCCAGTAATTGGGAAGTTTTCCACTGCTCTTAATGTTTGTACACCGTAATAGGCTTCAACTGGTACTTCCTTTTCCCCTAAAAAGTCTTTCTCCACTCGCATGTTTACTTCATTGGTCAACATCCATATCGCCTCTTTGTTTTTAGTAAAAATCTATTACTCTTCTTTTTCGCCCTTAATCGATAAATCTTCTGCCAAAGGAGTTTCAAAAATAGTCTTGATCTCTTTAATAGAAGATTTCTGACCAAGAGCCCACATGAGCTTGGGCACAATGGCCTCGGTATTCATATCTCCCGATAAAATGACATCATGCTGGGCTACTTTACGACCTACTTCATATAAAAGTAAATCCTCACCTTCTTCAAGGCATTGAGTCGTAATCACAACCGCTATGCCCGCTTCAGTTAGTTCTTTGATTTTCACAAGAAGGTTGCGCCCTTCGAATGGCAGTCCGCCATTCCCAAAACTCTCAATTATTATACCTTTGTATAAACCTTTTAGGCAATCAAACACTTCCGGTTTTGTCCCGGGGTATAATTTCATTAAAAAAACATCGGTATTTATATTAGTATTCAATGCAAGTCCCACGCCGGTTGGTACAGGTTTCCACTGATATTTTACCTCTTTTTCATTCACATAGGCAACATAGGGGGCATTTACACTTTCAAATGCATCATAGCTTTTCGTTCGCATTTTTACAGCTCTCGTTCCGATGATCACCCGACCATCAAAAACGATAAACACTCCGCCAATGTCCTCTGTAGCAAATCTTAGTGCATCGGCCACATTCTTTTTGGCATCTGTCTTTTTAAAGCTAATCGGGACCTGGGACCCGGTTAATACAACAGGCTTGCGAAGTCCTTGCAGCATGTAGGAAAGGGCCGCAGAAGTATAGGCGAGCGTGTCCGTTCCATGCGTAATGACAAATCCGTCGTAATTTTCATAGTGTTGGTAGATCGCATGAGCCATTTCAACCCAATGCTCCGGCTGCATATTTGTGCTATCTATGTTCATGAGGAACTTGCATTCAATCTCAATGTTACCTGCTGATTTTGGGAAAAAGTGCAATAATTCATCGGCAGATAATCCGGGAACAAGCCCTTCGTTCCCTTCCACTGAGGCAATCGTACCACCAGTTGCTAATATTAAAATTTTCTTCAAAAAATATCACCCCGATTAGCAGAACAATTTTCATATCATTCGCGTTATGCGTATTTATACTTTAAATTATAGGATTAATTTTATATAAATCAAGCATTATTATTCAATTCGCGTACTTTTTTTCTATTCTAATCTTATAACCTATGATATAATTTTTTCAAAATCCTTTAGAGTGGAGTTTGAGACGAATGTTGGAGCGATTATCGGAATTACGAAAAGAACGAAAATGGTCCTTACAAGAAACCGCAGACCAACTGGGGATTGCCAAAAGCACCTATGCCGGCTATGAGTCGGGTTATCGTTTGCCATCATTACAATCCTTATCACAAATAGCCGATTTATTTCATACATCAGTAGATTATATATTAGGGAGAACAGAGGATTCATTGGCGGAACATTCAGTGATTGAAATTACCGAATTAATAGATTCCAACGAAAAAGTTTTGTCCCTGGATGGTGTCCTACTTTCAAAAGAGGAACTGGATGATTTCGTAGCCTTTGTGCGTGTAAAACGAGGATTAAAATCGTGAAGTTAAAATCCACCCATGCAATATGGGTGGATTTTATTAGGTCTGAATATCAAAACGGTCTTTTGCAAGCTCTTTATATTTTTTTTGATCAATATCCTGTTTATCTAGCTTACCATCGATCCATTCAGTAATAGATGTATCTGTTAAGGTCATGCTGCCCCTGTCAGTCAGCCTGGTAATTAACGGCTTTTTATTAAAAGGAGATTCCGGATGCTCGATAATGATTTTTTGTACCCCAGTTAATCTTGAATAATCGGTAATAGCCACTTTGGTATCAAAAGCATAGCCTATTTTCCAATCTTTGTCTTTATGTTTCAATTTCATGTAAAAAATATAATCCCCATGCTCAGTTTCCGTTTTCTCCGCTCGGAACTCGCCATTATTCGAGGTTACCACCTCTCCGGATAATGGAACAGGTTTTAAAGGGAGATTCACACCAAATCCTGTATCTACAAGATAGGGTTGCTCATTGTTAGTGATAATAGTTGCAACATGTGTTTTCCCGGTCGGAATCCAACGCTGATGATTGTGGTCGTAGACGACACCATAAATTAATTTTGCATCAATTCCATTTTCCAGTAAAAATAAATGGAGAATGCCATTTAGTTCATAACAAAGACCGCCCTCGTGTTGATCGATAATTTTGTTAATCAAGTTCTCTTTCGTGATTTTTTTTGCCTGATTTGCAATGATACCTATATTTTCAAATGGAATCGTTTTGGCTGTTTTTTCGAGAACGTCTTCTAAATTATCGAATGTAATGGTTTCGTTTGCAGGGAAACCTATTCTTTTCCGGAATTGTAAATTGAAATCGGTCATGAAGCTTGCCTCCTAAAGTTTAAATCATCAAGATCTCGCGGATATCCTTTTCTGTTAAGGAAGACAACTTCTCGTCTCCCTTCTGGATGACATCGTCAATCAGGTGTTTCTTTTTTTCTTGAAGCTCGTTCATTTTTTCCTCAATCGTCCCATGTGCGACCAGTTTAATCACCTGGACGGTGTTTTTCTGTCCCATTCGGTAAGCACGGTCAGCAGCTTGCTGTTCGACGGCAGGATTCCACCATAAATCATACAAAATCACCGTATCGGCGCCCGTTAAATTAAGACCGGTTCCGCCTGCTTTCAAGGAAATCAGGAATATATCTTTTTCGCCGAGATTGAATCGGCTGCAAAGCTGCACTCGATCTGCAGAAGGGGTACTGCCGTCCAGGTAAAAATAAGATACTCCCCTACTTGCCAGTTCCCTTCCGATAATCCCGAGCATTTGCGTAAACTGCGAAAAAATCAGCATTCTTCTCCCTGTGCTTTGACACTCCTCGATAATTTTCAGTAATTGCTCAAATTTCGCTGAACTTCCCTTATAACCATCCACAAACAAGGCCGGGTGGCAGCATAGCTGCCGGAGCCGTGTAAGTCCTGCAAGAATTTTGATGCGATTTTTTTGAAAAGTTTCTTTGTCTAAATGTTTTAAGGTATCATGCTTCAGCTTAGCTAAATAGGCTGCATATAGTTTTTTCTGATCTGGCAGCAGGTCTGAGGCATGCATGGATTCAATTTTTTCGGGAAGTTCAGCGAGCACATCTTCCTTTACCCGTCTGAGGATAAATGGTCGAACGCGCTTCGCAACTTCTTCCCGTCGTAATTCATGGAAAGCTCTTCGATTCGGAAACAATTCTGGAAATACAATATGAAAAATTGACCATAGCTCGTCAAGCGAATTCTCGATGGGTGTTCCAGTGAGAGCAAATCGGTGGCTAGCTTGAAGTTTTTTTACCGCCTTTGCTGTTTGCGTTTCAGGATTTTTAAAGGCTTGGGCTTCATCTAAAAATAGCGTATGGAAAGCTAGTTTACTGTATAACAAAGTGTCTTTTACCAACAGCGGGTAGGAAGTAATCACGACATCCACCACTGCAAGGTTTTTCAACAGCCTGTCCCGAACGATTTTGCTGCCATCAACGATTTCAGCCCGAATCTCTGGAGCAAATTTCTTCAATTCGTTCCACCAGTTATACGTTAAAGAGGAGGGCGAAACGATCAAAACGGTCTGATTCTCCCTCCGTATCTGAGGCAAAACCGAGTGGATATAGCTAATACTTTGCAGCGTCTTCCCAAGGCCCATATCATCTGCTAAAATCCCCCCTAAACCGTAATGGGCGAGTGTTTTTAGCCATTGATAGCCAAGTTTTTGATAATCCCGTAGAATCCCAGAGAGACTTGCAGGAATAGCAAAATGAACCCCTTCTGGATTTTGAAGGTCCTCTAAAAGCTGCTTTAGAGATGAACCAATCCTCACTGAATTTTCAAAAGAGTAAAGGACGGACAAACCTTGTGTAAGCGGAAGTTCAAATTCCGTGTGAATCTCTTTCGGTTTTACGCCAATCCCTTGTAAAAATCGATTCAATTCATTAAATTCCGGACTCTCCAGCGAAAGAAAAGACCCATCGCGAAGTCGATAATATTTCCGCTTTTCCTCAAGCGAACTTAGGATATTACGAATCTCAGATTCAGGAATTCCCTGCAATTCAAAGCGAAACGACAGCCAATCCGTCCGTTCTCTTCGATCCACCCGAAAACGCGGCTGTGGGTTTTCTTTAAACAATCTCACTCTAACCGCCGTGGTAGCATAGACTTGAACGAGTTTTTTTAAGATTGGAACAATATGATACAGAAAATGATATTCCAATTCCTCATTTTGTAAAAAATAACCGCTCTCTGTTTTCGTAAAGCCGCTTTCCTCCATGATCTGCAGGATTTTTTCCTCCTGTTCGCCATTTCTTAACAGTGGCGAGCCTTGTTTATTTTCTTCAAGAGGATTGATAACCACATTGCCATAGTGAAATTCTAGACCAGCAAGCAAACGATTTTTGATTCGATCTAAATATAGTTTTGCTTTTAAAGCAGTTTGGTCCAATCGTTTTGAAACAGCTTCGCCGATTCGGACATGGCCAATTTTCATGAGTCCCGGAATGACTTGCTCAATAAACGATTCCATTTGATTTCTCGATATCGAGATTTGGTGTGTACCGGAAGTATCTAACATTTTCTTTAGTTCACTTAGACGAGCCAATTCTTCTTTTTCTAGCTTCCAAATCTGCCCCTCAAATAGAACGAAATCGTAAAGGATGGTGATTTTATTTAAACCATTAACTCGTAGTTGGAAATCTTCATTAGGCCCAGTTTCAAATAGAAAATAAAGCGGGATGGGTCCGCTTGATAAGTGAATCTTTTCAAAAATTTGCCCGTGATGTTTCAATTTTACCAAGGGAGCCTTTAACAGGATCGGTAAAAGCCTCTCCCAATCACGGGCAGGGATTAAAATAAATTCATCTTTAAGGATGGATTTGTCCCTTGTTTGAATTAATTCCTGAAGAACAGCATCCGTTTCTCTTTGAAAATAATGGATCTTAGGATCGTAATCTTGATATGCTTCCCGCTGTTTAACGCTGTCCAAAAAATCGTTTATTTTAAAAGATTTAGAACTGCTGTGAATCATAATCCCGAACATACATTCGTTATTGTCAATAGAGATGGGCTTGCACAAAAATTCTACAGTGAATAATTGTCTGTCTTCAATAATATGCTCTCCGGTACTTGGCCGGATCGGTCCCCCCTGGAATAATCCTAAGATTCCCCTTGTTAAATCAGTATGATTTGACGACTGCTTTTCTAAGATTTTGACCAATACGGCTGCCACGTGGTGACAAGGCTTTTGATAGGTAGTTAACTTTGGACATGTGCAGGTTGTTTCAATTTGCCCGTGTTTATTTTTAATCGTAATCTGAAATACATTTGTGGCATGAACGATGGCATGACAGATTTCGTGATTCGGTGAATAATCCGTCAGCTCCACTTTTTTGCGCCTTGATAATTCTTCCCCTTTTTTATAGGAATGCTCTCCGCATAATTGTTTAATCATCTTTTGGTTTAATGATACATTCATTGCTGTTTTCCTTCCTACACTGTGAATCCCGATTTCTTCTTATATAGTGTAACCCTAGAGGGTCAATCGATTACCTATGTCAATTATACATTTCTTTGTAAAATCTCCCCAAGTTTTTTACCAATGATTTTTATCTCTTAAGTTTCTTTAGAAGGGAACATTAGTGGTTGTAGGATATTCATTGGAGGTTGATTTATGTTCTATAAGAAGACGTTCTTAACTTGTTTGCTATCCATCCTTCTCTTGTCCTATGCCCCGTTTGCCAGTGCCACACCTCCGGAAAATGAGCTGAATCAATATTTGACGGAAATTGGCTGGACGAAGCAGGAGTTGTTGGACTACCTGGATTATTATGAAATCCCGTTAGAGGATTTCAATTCCGTTGAGGAATTAAAAAGTGTTTTGGGTACACCGATCAATGCGAAAAATTTACAAGATTTACTGACAAAATATAAAATGAAGCAAAGTGAACTAAACGCGCTTTTAGATCATTTTGGTGATTCTTTAAATGACTATAAGTTCATCGAGGATTTAGATGCCTCGGTGGGCTTTTATACAAACCATGATAAATATATGGCTGGCATTGAAGATGAATTGCAAAAAATTGGTATTACCGAACAAGAGGTTGAAAATTTCTTTACGTATTTGTCGCAGGTGGAGGAAAATAACAAAGATTCTCTAGATCAAATGGAATCCTTGGATTACCGGCTGGAGCAATTTATGAATGCGACGGATCCGAGCGCGGAGCTTACGGAAGAACAATTAACTGAATTAACCGATATTTTAACTACTGCTTTTGATCTTTACGGGATTCAAGTGAAACTTAAGAACAATAATAAGGATATTTCTTTGAAGAATCTGTTAAAAATGGCGGAACCGCCCGGGAATCTATATACGGGGATTTATACCAAAACAGGAGCACCATTAATTGATTTCACCCTGCCGGCCGGATTTTTCGAAGGTCTTATGGCAGGTTATGAAGAAATGCTCCATTTAGGCGAGCTTTCCGATGAGTTTGTCGATTTCCTGCATCAAGATAAATATAATAATTCTAGACAGTATAAATAAATGTACGGGGCTGTCCATTTGGACAGCCTTTTCTAATTTGAATTTGATATGCAAATAAAATGGGGAAATCCGCAAATAAATTGCTTTGATTCGCAAATAAAATGGTTTAATCCGCAAATAAATGGTCATGATTCGCAAATAACGCCTAAAATCCCAGTGGAGAAATTTTTATCAGCGAATCTCCATTTCCCCCAAAAAACTCACGATCTTCCCCCAATCCATTTCGGTGCCCACCAATTGGCCGGACCGAGCAGTTTCATCAGTGCAGGAACGACGATAATTCGTATCAATGTCGCATCAATAAAAATGGCGCAGAATAGGCCGACACCAAGGGCCTTGGTAATTTCAATATTGGTAAAAATAAACGAGCCGACGACCACCATTAGAATGAATGCAGCACTGCTAATAAGGCTACCTGTTTTTTGCAGCCCTACCGCCGTACTTCGATTATTATCCCCTGTCCGGTCATATTCTTCTTTGATTCTCGAGATTAGAAAAACCTCATAATCCATTGAAATGCCAAAGACAATACAAAATATCGTTACTGGCATGATAATGCTGACATATCCTGTCGAGGTAATCCGTAAATCATCTGCGAGCCATCCATATTGAAAAATAATCACAACAATCCCGAGACTGGCTCCAAGGCTGAGAATATTCATAGCAACGGCTTTCAGAGGAATTAAGACAGACTTGAAAGCAAAAAGCAAAATGAGATACGTAACCGCGATAATAAAACCCATTAAATAAGGGAGACCTGAAAAGATCCGGTCAAGCATGTCTACCCTTAATGCCGTTTGCCCTGTAACAAAACGTTCTGCTTGATTTATTTTCATGTTCCGTACCCTTTTAACAAGGTCAGCGGCTTCCTTGGTTCCCGGATCTGACTTCGGAACAACCGTCAGAAGAGTGTAGTGGCCTTTCACCAAATCTTCTTTTTCCATATCCGCTTTTGTAGCAGCTAAACTGATAAGAATCGCTGTTTCTTCTGGGGAGTGCTTTCCAAGAACGTCAATAAAACTGTTGACATCCATGACTCCGGAAATCTTACGAATTTTGTTTTCGAATGACTGAATGGTTCGAATCGATGATTCATCTGAAACCTTATTTTTTGTTTTTAAAACAATAAAAATCGGACTCGATTTCCTCTTATCATAATTATTTTTCAAGATGTCCGAACCCATTCGCGACTCAAAGGCAGGTGGAAGGACATCTGCAGTTGGAACGCCAATCCGCATTCGTGTTATTGGCAACATGAGTGACAGCAATAAGGTACTAATTATTATAGCTAGGACCGCAGGATGTTTCATTACTGCATTGGCAATTTTCTCCCAAATCGTTGAACCTTCTAATTTCTTTTGTGTCCGCGGAAACACCTTTAACGAATTGATGTGGCGGCCGAAAATACCAAGCAGGGCTGGTAACAACGTGCAGGAAAGCAGAACGGCTGACAAAACAACGAGCACACCTCCAAGGCAAAGGGAATAAATAATCGGTAATTTAATAAATAACATTCCCAGTAAGCCAATCAAAACGGCAAATCCGGAAAAAAACACCGATTTCCCTGCTGTGTGTGCAGACGCAGCGACGGCATCTTGCACCTCGTTGCCCCGTCTCAGCTCCTCCCGGAAGCGGCTGACGAGAAACAGTGCATAGTCGACGCCAATTGCAAGGCCGAGCATCATAACGATATTGGGCAAAAAATTAGATAGGGAAAAGAATCCAGTAAGAAAATAGGTTATTCCAAGCGTCAAAGATACGCTCATAATCCCAATGACAAGTGGTAACAATGCCGCACCTACCGAGCCAAAAATAAACAGCAGGACCAACAAGGCGACCGGAAGACCGATCATTTCTGAATGATGCATGTCTTGTTTGGTTGCCCGCTGAATATCGTAAAGTGTTGCTGTGTCTCCATCGACATAGGTTTTCATGCCTTTAGGTTCAGTGATGAGTTTTCTGATTTCTGGAAAATGATTAAGGGCTTCCGAGCTTTTAAGCTTGAGTTCAACCCTCACCGCTTGAATGCCTTTTCTGTTATTCAGGCGGTCTGTTTGGTTAAATTTAATACTTTTAATATATTCTTTCTTTGCTAAAGGTTCTAAAGAATGTAAAATGACAGCTTTATGTTTAGGACGGGTTAAATCAAATTTATTGCTTATATAAACAATATCAATGGAGGATTGTGCTGTACCCAAATTCTTTTGCATAAGAGAAAAGCCGCGGTCCGATTCGCTCCCTTTTGGGGTTAACCCGCTATCTTTTAACCGATCGGGCAGCTTTTGTGCGTACGTTGCTGAAACAATAAACAATAAAATCCAAAAGGCCGCAACGAACCAGCGGAATTGGTACATTTTCAAGCCCCAATGCCAAAACCATCCCTTTTTCTCTGATTCTTTCATATGTGCCTCATTTCTTAGCTTTGATCATAATAATAGGATGACACAATGGAAAGTTTTTTATGAAAATAGGGACCTAGCTCCCGAAGATTTTAAAGCTTTATTACCAATGATATTCCCCTGCTTTATGCATGTCTGATTTAGAAAAATAGGCAGGATGATAACTTTGGACAAATTTACCTGTGTTTAGATTTATAAATCCTGCGCCATAAGTGGGATCTTCCACCTGCCATTTGCCGTTCAGTTTAATTTCATTCCAGGCATGATTTTCCCCGTAAACCACTTTTGCCTCAATGCCTGCCGCTCGGTGAAGTGCAGCGTTTAAATCCGCATAGCCGGAGCATAACACAACACGAGTTTTATAGGTTTGTAAAGCGGAATAGATCGGCGGGTTCGATGCGTTTACCAAAGGTGCATTGTAAGCAACATGGGTGGCGACCCACTTGAATATGGCCTGAGATTTTTCTGTATTCGTTTGTTTTCCTGTTGTTATATTTGCAGAAAGTGCCTTTAGTGTCGGGTCATTACTTTGTACCATGAAACTTGGCTGCAAATACGGGTCACCATCGGTTAATTGATATTTTGCATAGCCCAATACTTTATTCGGATCGTCTTTTTTGCCGTTGTAATATTCATCAAGATTTACGACCACATCACCAACGTTATAGGTAAGAGGGAATTCATAATGGAAATTTTGATAATTGGTAAACGGTACTTTTACCGTAGATTTCTTATTGGCCCGAGGTTCATCGATGTATAAAATGACTCCATCAGCTTTGTAATATTTTCCGTACGGCGTCGCTTTTCCTGTTACAACTATTTTTCCATTTTTTATCGAGACCCAATAGGTTTGAATTTTTGTCGGGGTATATTTTTTATCATATGAGGCTGGAATGGAAGATACCTTCGCCTGTTTGCTTTGACTAGAGATCGAATCCTCCACCTTCTTTTCCACATGGGCTACCTGAGAATCAGAAAAAAATCCATGAAGCTTCGCCAAAGACGGAAGCTCTCCGTGCTTAAACAAATAAAACAAAGAACCACCCACCAAAACAAAAGCCAAAAACCTTCTCATCCGCCAACACCTCCAAACACCAACTTTACAAAGACTATACAGGGTAAATATGAAAAATTCATTAAAAATGCATTTCGACAAAATTCAGGCGTTGCCTGTCACCATCCGAATTTTGTCGATTGCTTTTATCCTGACATTCCGTAGTCTTTTATGGTGATTTTTATATGATAGGTGATGGGGATCTGGCTGAAGGTTTGGTCCCAGTTTTTTTTGTGTTTTTTCCATTGGGCGGGATAATGGATTCTTAGTTGGTTGCCAAATCCGACGACGTCTACTTTATAATGGTGTTGTGTTTTTTGAAGTGAATCTTGAATGAGCTGCTTGACTTGGTTTTTGGCAGCTGTTTCGGCTCTTTTTAGAAATTCATTTTTAAACGGGTCTCCAGATGATACCCAGTTTTCAGCAATTCGTCCTTCCGATTGAATGTTAACATGGAAAGAAAGCTGGTTTCCTTTTAAGTGGGGTTTAATGGAGCTTTTCAACGAAAGCATTTCGTAAATAATTGGTTGGCCGCTCTTTTTATCAATACTTCTGATGACCCCGCCTTTTACCGTTCCGGCAATCCAGGCTAAACCTTCTACTTCCTTTTCATTCAAAAAACCTAGTAGTTTTTTCGTTTTTCCCTTTATGATCGCAGCCCCAGAAAATTTTGCTTCTCCCCCTTCTATGCTGACATTTTGTATCAAAAAACTGGATCCTGAATTCATTTTCCCCTCTAATTTGCCTAGAGGCATTGCCGGTACAATCTTGGCATTTCTTTTTTCCCCTTGCGTAATTTGATAAAGGTGAAAGGCAGGAATAATTGGTTTTTTTGATTCGAGAACTTTGCCAGCTTGGCCTTTTGCAATCATAACAAGACAGCTTGGTCTCATTTCCTGTTCTCTTATGAAAAAATCAAGCGCCTTCTCCAGGCTTACTTTACGTGCCAGATCTGCTCCAATAATAATCACTTTTTCATGTTCGGCAAAAGCTCGCTTTTCAATTTTTAATGTCATGTTTCGTAAGGTTGGTAAAATGGAATCGCCTGTTTCAGAAATGTTAATATAAGATTGTTGTGCAGTAGGGTTCTCTGTTTTCCCTGCTCCCGTTCCACTTGATATCACAAATTGATTCTTTAAAGTGAATAGAGGTCTATTAGGAAGACTTTTATCATCTGCTTCTAATTTTCCTTTTAGTTCTCCGTCTTTTTCCAAATCCATTGCAGTACCGGCAATTAACCCTAATTCCTCGATTTCTTTACTGCTCCAGCAGCCTCCGAGCAGTAGAACGACAAGAGAAAGCATCATGATTTTAATGCTACTTTTCATGTCGTTTCCTCTTAATTTTTGCAACTGTCAGCATAACTACCGGCATTGCTCCAAAGAAGAATAAGGCAGCATTTCCAATCCAATCGCCTAATTTAAATAGCGAATTAGGGTTCTTGGGATGCATGGCAACGATATATATAATTGGCAGCAACCCATACATAAAGGGCTGAATCCTTCTTTTGAATATTTGGGAAAAACCTAATGCTGATGCATAAAACGTGATTACATACGTAGCAAAAATTTGCATGATCCAAATAACCAACACCAAGGATTCGAAACGTTCGAAGAGCAGACCGGGAAATTCAAAGCTCCGAATCATATCCAATGTTGGCCAAGTTCTTGTTAGGACTCCGTCCACTGACAAGGCACCGATTACCATCACAACAGTAATCAGATAAAAAACGATTGCAAGCGAAACACCAACAACGACTGCTTTTACTGCTTTTTTCGGCTGTTGCATAAATGGAACTAGAATTAACATAATATCAAACCCGGTATAGGCCAGTGCCGTGGTTTCCAGCCCCCTGATGACTGGCATAACCCCCTCTCCTAAAATAGGTCGCAAATTATCGATTTCAAATATTTTAAAACTCATAAAAGCAACTAAAAGAAAAAAAATGACTGTAATTGGAAAAATAATTTCAAAGAGTCTGGCAATGGAAGGAATCCCCCCTAAGATCAAGTACAGCCCCACCCACATAAAGGGCATGATAATCCCCCAAATCGGTGTTCCTTCTAATAAAAACATTCTTGTCACTTCGGCCATGGTTCGAACTTCATAGGCAGAAATCGTAAAGTAATAAATACAAATCGATATTCCCAATAGCCTGCCGCCAATTTTTCCAATAAGGTCTTGGGTATATTCAAAGACTGTTTTCGTCGGGAATTGTTGATTAAGTTTGGCAATCAATATCGCTACGGCCATTGCAATAAAACCGCCGATTAAAACGGAAATCCATACGTCGGGTGTTTTCACTTTTTGCGCAGCTGAACGTGGCAAAGTTAAAATGATTGCAGCCAAAATATAATTGATGACAATGACAGCTGCTTGCGGGGTCGTAATTTTTTCATTTGTACGAATCATTCTTGATCCGCTTCCTTTCAGTATTGGTTAACCTTTTCGAATTGGATTCTTTGTCTTCATCATTTCTGAACGGCGTTTCATGAGCATTAATGGCATCCGCACCAAGAAGTCTTTCCAGTCATTAAGCCGATATGGAACGGCTGGGCTGGCATAGGGAACACCAAAACTCTTTAGTTTTACCATATGGCTGCAGAGGAAAAGGAAAAATAAAACGACCCCGTACAAACCAAATAAGGCTGCACTAAACATTGCCACAAAACGGAGCATTCGTAATGAAATTCCCGTGCTATATTGCGGGATGGTAAACGAAGAAATCGCCGTAATTGCCACTACAATAACCATAATCGGGCTAATGATTCCCGCTTGTACTGCAGCTTCACCAATAATGAGACCTCCAACGATTCCCATTGCCGGACCGATCGGTTTCGGCAAACGTAACCCTGCCTCACGAAGAATTTCAATGGATATCTCCATAATGAGGGCTTCAATAAGGGCGGGAAAAGGGACTCCTTCGCGTGTTTTCATAATTGAAATCGCGAGCTTTGTTGGAATTAAACCAGGATGAAATGAAATAAAGGCAATATACAAAGATGGTCCAAAAAGAGCAATAAATGCAGCCAAATAACGAAGCATACGAATGAGTGAACCCGGGATCCATCGTTCATAATAATCTTCCGGCGATTGCAGCATCATATTGAAAGTGGCCGGGACAATTAGTGCAAATGGTGTTCGGTCCAGTAATATTGCCACCCGACCTTCCATTAAGGCACTAATTACACGGTCAGGCCGCTCTGTGTTTTGTGCTTGCGGAAAAGGGCTAAGGAAATTGTCCTCAATTAGTTGCTCTATATAGCCTGATTCGGCAACATCATCAAGGTTAATTTTATTAATTCTTTTCTTTACTTCCTCGATCAATTCTGGATTGGCAATTTCCTGGTTATAAGCGATTACAAGGTCTTTATGTGATCGCTCCCCTACCTGAAAATGGAACAAGGTTAAATTTCGATTATCACCTTGCTGACGCAATAAGGCCGTATTATCGCCCAAGGTTTCCGTAAAGCCTACCCTTGGTCCCCTTACCAATGCTTCGGATACTGGTTCCTCAATTGAACGCGATTTTCCTTTCGCGGTCCCTAAAATTAAAATATCCGTTTGCCCATGAACCATTAAGGCTGTTGAGCCTTTAAAAACTTTTGTAACTAGCTCTTGCAGCTCTTGTGCTTCGGTTATCTCGCTAATAGGTAAAACTTGATTTCTTAAAAACTCCATTGGGATGGTCAAATGGTTTGGAGAGCTAGGCAGATTACAAACTTCTGAGAAATTCATCATCAGGGACTTCATAATGTGCTGATCAATGAGTTCCTTGTCAGAAAGGGAATCGATGAAAATTAGTGCTGCCTGAACCCCTGTTCCACCTATAATAAACTCGCGAATATTCAAATCGGAATTATGTCCAATTTCCTGGCGGATCACCTCTAAATCTGCATGAAGATCCCCGCTAAAATGGTTAGAGGTAGAATGTAAAGGCTTGAATTCCTGATGTTCCGTAGATGGAAATGACTGTTTTTTCAGTTTTCTAATCTCGAACTTTCGTCCCTTCATAGCCCTCTAATCCTCCTCTATCTGACGAATCCAACTAAACACTTTAGTGATGCCATAAGGAATCAAAAAAGTAACCAAAGCTTGAACCAAAACCTTCCAATCCGGAATAAACCCGAGCACCATTTTCCACATACACATCACCACTACGTTTATCATGTCTAATTTATGGAAACTTAACCAAAGTTTTTCAACAAAAATCGGGTGGTTCCTGTCACCACTCGATTTTTGTCGGATTTACTATTTTGATTATTAGAAATTATTTAAAGGAAAATAAAAAGTAGCGGAGAATTGTATATGGTAACGCTTACATTTTTGTTTTGGGATATTTTTATAATAGTTGATTAGACATATTTCCGGAATGAATAGCGTAGATGTAAGAAACAGCATTTGACAAGGAGGCTTTTAGGAATGAATGGAATTGAAGTTTTTGCGTGGGTTCTAACAGCCATTTTAGGTGTTGTGTTTATTATTTCTTTAGTAAAGATTGCAAAAAATCCTCGGAGGAAATCCTCTGCTATACAGACAAAAGAAAAAGAAGAAAAACTAAATCATTAAGAATACTGCTTCTTAAAAAAATCCATCCTGAAATATTTAATCAGGATGGAATGAATTTCAATTAGAACAAAAACTCCGTTTTAATACCCGTCTGTTTTTCGACCTTTATTTTGGGCGTTAAGAGAGGTTTCATCGGCGGCAGCTGTGCTGGTATGCGCCTGCATTTCTCGCTTTGCATTCTCCAACTCTTCTTGAACTCGTTTTCCGTATTCCGGATCTGCATTTGTGAAATATTCAATCATCTGATCCTGTATATGTGGTTTGCATATTTTTAGCGCATCTACAAGATTTGAAATAAGTTCATTTCGTTCCACGTCATCAAAGCTCCGGTACGTATCGCCCGCTTGCTGAAAATCATTGGTGCGCTCAATTTTTTCCCGAACCAGCTTTGCACTATACTGCGGCTCATGGTCCTTGCCGTTTTTGTCCGCTTCTTTAAGCCCGCCCAATGTCGATGGCTCATAGTTTACATGTGGATTCTGTCCCGGAGCCGAATCAACCTGATACAACATTTGCCCATCGCGCTGATTGGTTGCCACATGCTTTTTCGGAGCATTGATTGGCAATTGTAAATAATTTGTTCCAACCCGGTAACGCTGTGTATCAGAATAAGAAAATGTCCGCCCTTGCAGCAATTTATCATCTGAAAAATCAAGTCCATCTACCAATACACCTGTTCCAAAAGCAGCTTGTTCCACCTCTGCAAAATAATTCTCCGGATTTTGATTTAACACCATTTTTCCAACAGGCAAAAATGGAAACTGATCCGTCGGCCACAACTTTGTTGGATCAAGCGGATCAAAATCAAGATCAGGATGTTCATCATCACTCATAATTTGAACACAAAGCTCCCATTCCGGATATTCGCCTCGCTCGATTGCTTCATACAAATCTTGGGTGGCATGATTATAATTGGTTGCCTGAATGGCATCCGCTTCTTTTTGCAACAGGTTTTTGATCTCTTGTTTGATCGGTTCCCAATGATATTTTATCAATACTGCCTCACCATTTTTGTTCACCCATTTGTAAGTATTCACCCCTGAACCCTGCATCTGGCGGTAGTTGGCAGGAATTCCCCATGGGGAGAACAAAAATGTCACCATATGTGTAGCTTCTGGTGTTTGAGAAAGAAAATCAAACATTCTTTCTGGATCTGGCAAATTAGTTACAGGGTCAGGCCTGAAGGAATGCACCATGTCAGGAAATTTTAGTGGGTCTCGAATAAAGAAGATTTTTAGATTGTTACCGACCAGGTCCCAGTTTCCATCCTCGGTATAAAATTTAACGGCAAAGCCACGAGGGTCCCTAAGAGTTTCTGGAGAATGTCCGCCGCCAACAACCGTAGAAAAACGGACAAACACAGGTGTCTGCTTCCCTGCCTCCTGTAGTAATTTTGCTCTCGTATATTTGGAAATCGGCTCATCGCCCGCTTTTCCGTACGCCTCAAAATAACCATGTGCGCCAGCACCTCGTGCATGTACAACCCGCTCAGGGATTCTTTCGCGGTCAAAATGAGAGATTTTTTCAATAAAATGATAATTTTCGAGTGTAGAAGGCCCTCGGTTTCCAACAGTCCGGATGTTTTGATTATCTGTAATGGGATGCCCCTGGCGATTTGTTAATGTCATATCATGCTCGTTCGTAGCAAAACGGTGATCATTGGAGCTGCCAACACCATTTATGGCAGTCCCATCTTCATTTCTATTTTCCATGTTGTCCCTCCTTAAGGAAATATTCCAATGGTATACTTTCCTATGAAGTATTTCATTATACGTTAAGGTAAACTGTAGATAATCACCTATGATTAAAATGAAAAAACCCGTCAACTGACGAGTTTCATAAAGAATCAATTTTTCCAAGAAAGCTCCCTACAACCCGTAAATACTCTTCGGGCTCCTCAATATACGGCAGGTGAGCACTGTTTTCATAAACATGAAATTCCGACTGAGGAGTAAGAGAGCTAAAATATTTTGTAGACTCCGGTGTAGCTTCGTCATAACGGCCGCAGGTGTAAAGCGTTGGACAAGTAATTTCCGACAACTGTGACGTACAATCAAAACTTTTAAGATTACCAAGAACCGTAAATTCAGAAGGCCCCCACATAATATTGTACACTTCTGGATTTTTGTATTTTGAAGCTTCTTTTAAATATTCCGGATCTGAATCAATTCGACAGACGAAATTTTTGTTAAAAACTTTCGTTGCCTCTTCAAACTCCTTAGAATCCGTCGTTCCATTCTCTTCACACCGCCTAATCGTCTCCTGAACCTCTTTTGGCAGTTTCATAAGGTTTCGACGCTGGTCCTGTTCCCAAATTGGCGCACTTAAACACGGGCTAGAAAATATAACACTTTTTACAACGCTTGGCATTGTTAAACAATATGCAGCCGCAAGCGTTGTTCCCCAGGAGTGTCCAAGAATATGAACGACATCAAGCCCTAGCCCTTGTCTCACCTGACCCAATTCTTCTACAAATCGTTCAATCCGCCATAGGGATGGATCTGTTGGCCGTTCCGATCTGCCGCAGCCTAATTGGTCATAGAGAATAACTGGCCGCTCAGTCCCCAATGCTTGCAGACTTTGCAGTGAAAAACTCGATGACCCTGGTCCGCCATGTAAAACAACGACAGGAGTGCCATTGACGTTTTTATTAAAAATTTGATACCAAACCTTTCCCCCTGTTACCTCTATGTATCCTTCATCACGCATCATTTCTCCTCCTCATCCCAAATGAACCCTATTAGTATTATACAATTCTTATGTAATACATTTCTAAATAAAACAGTTGAATTGTGGAAAAAGTAATCTTGGATTTATTTTCAGGAAGGAGAAGCTATATGAATAACCTAACATTACAGCTAAAAGAAGCCATGAACCTAGAAGCTATTCAGACTTTAGAGTCTATCCTAATTCAAATTGACGGCGTCGAGCGCGCTTTAGTTGACACAGATGATGGTGAAGTTAAAATTGAATACAATGAAATGCAAATCACACCAGAAAACATTCAAAAAAGAGTTCAACAGCACGGGCTGCATCTCGAGGCATTGTTTTTTAGAAAGTAGGAATCTGCATGGAAAATAACATCATTGATGTAATGGACGAACAACTGAAACAACTAATTGATGAGGAAATTAAAGGCATGACCTTTACGAAAAATTTTCGGTCACCGACTGCGGAAGAATGGTATATCTTTTTGCCTCATTATAAAGATCCGCTAACAGGCGGTGCCGCGGGAAAAACGATCATCCATTACAACCTTTATGATACCAAGCATATTTTCATTAATACGACGATCATTTTTGATAATCCGGTTCTCCATAAAGGCGAACACCATCGTCTTGTATATGCGATTTCGGATGAAATTGTCAACCGTCTAGTCGGATATGCAGACACACTTCTATCTGTCCACGCAGGAGAAAATTCCTACAATGCCGAATACAAGCAGTGAATACGTAGATAGTTTGAAAGGAATTTTGCAATGAATAAAAGAGAATTATCAGATTTAATCCAAACTCTTGGGCTGGAGCCCCATCCTGAAGGCGGTTATTATAAAAGAACGTTTGAATCGGAGGAGATGTTCGCTGATTCAGAGAGATTTAATGGTCACCGAAAGCTTTTTACTAGTATTTATTTTCTGTTAACTTCAGACGACGTTTCCCATTTCCACCGTTTGAAATCCGATGAATTGTGGTATTTTCATGGTGGTAGTTCGTTAACTGTCCATGTCATTCATGAAAATGGAAACTATGAAGAAATGAAGATCGGGATGAATTGTGAAAACGGTGAAGTCCCGCAGGCGCTGGTTCCGAAAAATTCCATCTTCGGATCATCTGTTATGGAAAAGGATACCTATTCACTGGTCGGGTGTATGGTTTCGCCAGGTTTTGATTTTCAGGACTTTGAACTCTTTACACAGGCAGAGCTTTTAGAAAAATACCCTCAACATGAAGCCATCATTAAAAAATTAGCCTACGAAGAAATTCCAGAATAGAGACAGGGACTTTTTTGTCCCTGTCTCTTTTTGTAGCTAGTCTGATATTGAATTGTAATTACCTTTTTACAAAGCTGAAAAAATGTAATGTTATAATTTCAATTGTAAGAATTTTAAGAAAATACATTTTGTCTCTGGTTATTTTTAGACTTTGTCAAAGAACAATTATTATTTTTTAAACAAAGTTGATTGGAGCGGAAGGCACGAAGACTCCTGTGGGAGTATGGGTTAGGGGAGACCCCGCAGGAGCAAAGCGACGAGGAGGCTCCCCAGACTGCCCACGGAAAGCGAAGTGCCTGGAGCGGAATTCAACAACCAAGTTTAACAGAACCATTTTTTAAGAAAGAAGTGATGAATTTGATTCGATTCATGTTTATAATGTTGAGTTCAATAGTTTTCTTAGCAATCGGAACCATTCCAAAAGCATTCGCTGATACAGAACTTCCTTACCATCCCACAGAAGATCTTCCACCAATTGTTCAAAATACTCCAAATGACTTTTCACTTAAAAAAGTTAACCAATCGATTCAAAAAAACAAAAAGGAACTTGAAGAGGCAAATTTGCAAGCCAAAACTACAAAATCCCAGGTTAAAAAGTTAAAAAAGAAAATTTTACAATTAAAGGATTCGATGAAAAAGAGAAATAAAGTATTAAAAGAACGGGCTAAAGCCTATCAACAAAATGGCGGAAACTTACAATATCTTGATGTATTGCTTGGGTCTACAAATATCAAAGATTTTGTTGAGCGGGCCGGCGCTGTTTCCACTGTTGTGATAGCAGACAAGGAACTATTAAATCAACAGGCGGAAGAGAATAAAGAGTATGAAAATAAGAAGCATTCTTTAAAAGATAAACTTGCGGAATTGGATGATTTGAAGGCTAGTTTAACAAATAGGAAAACAGAGCTTAAGGCACAACGAGAACAATATAAAAAGCTAGCAGAAATACAAAAAGCAACGTCAAAAAAGCTGGCACAAATACATAAAGCAACGTCAAAAAAGCCTATTCCTAAAAGCATGAAAACATTGGAAAACTTTCAAACAGCCCCTGTGAAAGGATCGATACAAACGGTAATAAAAGCGGGTTATAAATATATAGGCAACTCTGTTTATATATTTGGCGGCGGGAGGAACGCAAGTGATATTGCCAATGGATGGTTTGATTGTTCAGGGTTCGTTCATTGGGCATTTGGCCAAGCCGGGATTGAGATTGGCAGCTCGACAGACAGCTTAAAAAATGAAGGCAAACAGGTACCATTCGATGAAATCCAGCCTGGTGACTTGGTGTTCTTTGATACCTACAAAAAAGACGGGCACGTTGGCATTTATATTGGGAATGGGAAATTCATCGGTTCCCAAAACAATACAGGAGTTGCGATTGAGGATTTGTCGAAAGGATATTGGAAACAGACCTTTAATGGACGTGTGGTAAGGATCTAATACCAAAATAACTAATTAACCGATGGGTTCCCGGATTGACAGGTTCGCATGTTATTAAAGTTAAAATCCTGACTCTCCCATCCCCTTTTAAAAATCTATCCTATTCACAAAAATCATTTACAATACGCATTCTTTTTCCTTAGTTTTTTATCAGTTTTTAAACAGGGTAATTTTTCAAAATTTGGATACATTACAAAAGGGATAACAATAGTTGGAGGTTATAGGATGAAAAAAGAAAATCCAAACACAGAAAATGAATCAATCACCAATCAAGCTGTGGATTTAACTCAATATGTTGAAACCTTAAAGGAGAAAAATACAATAGAAGATTATTCTCGTGGATGGGAAGATGACCGTCTATAAAAGACGGTCCATCTCTTTTTGAAAAAATTATTCGACACCAAGGAACCAGCCCGGACTATTAACAATCGCCTGCCATAGCGGATCCGGAACCATAAGCTCCTGCTGCTTATCTTTATCAATTTTTGTGATAATTTCTGACTCTTTTCCTTCTTTGACTTTTTGCACCCAGTCGGGATCCATGATCATTTCTCGTCCTAATGCAATGAGTGGTATTCCGGTTTGAAAAGCTTTTAACACATCATCTGCAGTAAAGAGCGAGCCGACGCCAATAACAGGAACACGATCGCCTACCTTCTCCTTGATAATTTCAATCCGCGGGCGGGTATCATCAATACCGCGTCTTGGAGTGGACCAGAAATCATTTAGAGAAACATGAAGATAGTCTAGGCCTTTATCAGCAAGGGCATCGATTAATACCAACGTATCCGCCATTGTAATTCCCGGAGTTGTTGCCTCTTCAGGTGAAAACCGATAGCCGATAATAAAGGAACCGTTCGCATATTCAGCAACTGTTTTCTTAACTTCCTCCACAATCGCTAATGGAAAAGCAAGTCTTTTTTCGATACTGCCACCCCACTGGTCCTCCCGGCGATTGGAGTGTGGTGAAAAAAATTGCTGGATGATATAGCCGTTTGCTCCGTGAATCTCCACCCCATCAAACCCTGCTTCAATCCCCCTGCGCGTTGCCTCACCAAAGTCGCGGATAATTGATTCTACTTCCTGATCGGATAGTTCCCTTGGAACTGGTTTTCCTTCACCCTCGGTTGGAACCGCACTGGCACTGACAACATCGCCATTGGGAATAAGCGCTGAAGGCACTTCCCTGCCGCCGTGGAAAATTTGCAGAATCGCTTTTGCGCCCTGCTCTTTAATCCCGGTTGCTACCTGTTTTAAACTCGGGATGAAATCATCCTGGTCTGCTCCAAATTCACCATTGAATCCTTTTCCATTTTCAGTTACATAAGTACAAGCCGTTACCACCATGCCTACACCGGCCGAACGGCGTGAATAGTATTTCACCTCCGCCTCGGTTACAGTCCCATCTGGATTCGATGAGAAATTTGTCATCGGTGCCATTACGATGCGGTTCTTAACTTGAACACCATTTGGAAATGTAAATGGCTCAAATAATGGTTCATATTTTGAATTCATCTTGGAAATCCTCCTAAAAAGATGCGATAGCGTTTTAAAAAATGAACACGGTTAGTGTTCCGATTTTTCATTATGTGCATTCCTTTTTCGATTAAGGTTTCTAAAATTATAGTTGCATGAAATGTTTGCTTATTTCTTACACTAAGATTGATGAGTAGAACCTAAGTGAATGGGAGGTAAAATCGATGAGTGAAAAAGGCACAAGCTATCCAAATGTAAGTCTGGGTGGAAAACGATCTGTACCAAAAGGAAAACAAGACCCAGGCAAGATTCGTTATGAATTAAAAGAGAAAAATGGCAGGGAAAAATAGATTTAATATTTCGGGATTCCGATGAAAGGGGCAGGTACGATGGACCAACAGGATTTAAAATATGAGACGGCAGATCTGGATGCTTCAATGGTTGAAAAAATAAAATCTTTCGAACACGAATTAAATCAAAATGCTCATGACGATATTGTCGTGATTGCCTACCAGAAAAAGCAAACTTAACGTGTTAAAAATCTCAAAACCCAAAATGGTTTTGGGATTTTTCTTTGTAATCGGTGCATTTTTTAGAGTGGGGATTCATACATAAAACAGAGAGTTTTAAGAAAATTGGGGAGGTACTTACATGATTCAACAATCGGTAAAATTGCAAACAAAAGTAGGTCTGTATCCGCCATATATTACCCGATTGGTCCAAGAGGCTTCTCGTTATGATTCCGACATTTTTATTACTCATAATGGACGAAGAGTGAATTTGAAATCTATGATGGGAGTTTTGTCCTTAGCTGTTTCAAAGGATGCAGAATTAACCTTTGAAGCAAGCGGGAATGATGAGGAAGAAGCGGTGAATCAAATCATACGTACGGTGGAATCGTTTCAATAAAAACGATTATTAATAAAAAATACCCTACTCCCATAAAAGGAATAGGGTTTTGATTATTCTTACAATCCGCCACAGGATGAGTCTGTACGATTTGATTCCTTTGATGCTTCCTCTTTTGATACAGATTCTAATCCATACCCTGTCGAACTGATGACCAGTTCCTTTTCATTCCCTCTATTATTTGAGATTAAATCCTGGTTTGGTTGATTTTTTTCCAAATGTGCCACCTCCTGCTGCAAAAACTTCAGCTTATTTTTTGCAGCAGAGGTCTTGAATATTCAACATACTAAAGAAGCTTCATGGTTGTGTGGTAAAGAACCTCACAGCCTAGCGCAACATCTTCAAACGAACTCCATTCATCCGGATGATGGCTGATTCCTCCCCTGCTTCGCACAAAAATCATACCAATTTCAGTAATGCCTCCCATGACCATAGCGTCATGCGCAGCTCCGCTTGGTAACTCACAAATCGGATAATCCAGCTCAATAAATGCTTCTTTAATAGCCTCAACCACCAACGGTGAACTCATAACGGATGCAATAAATTGAAACGGCCTTATTTCACAGTCCACACCTCGATCTGCAGAGATTTCTCGTAATGCCTCATTAATTTTTTTAACAGTTAGCTCGCGACGTTCATCGGAGATATCTCGGACATCTAATGTAAAATCAACCCGACCAGGAATCACGTTTCCGCTTCCGGGTTTGACCGCTACCTTTCCAACGGTTGCCACACTTCCACCGCTATCACGTGCAATTTTTTCAATAGCAAGCAAACATTCACCCACTGCCGTTAACGCATCTTTTCGTTCCAACATTCCGATTGTCCCAGCATGACCAGCCTCTCCTGTAATGGTAACCTCGGCCCAGTGCCCGCCTGATATGCCGCTCACCACCCCGACAGCTAAATCGCGACTTTCTAAAACTTTTCCTTGTTCAATATGTACTTCAATATAGGCTTTTATTTCAGCTTTTCTGACACAAGCCTTTCCCAACTCTTCAGGATTAATTCGGCTAAAATAGCCGCCTTCCATACTAGCACGTTTCATCGCTTCTAAATAAGAAAATCCCTCCTGATCAAGGGCTGTCGCTAAATCCTTTTGCAATTGATCAGAACTGATCGCACCCGACAAGGCGGTGCTTCCGACAAAAGCATAATCAAAACGGGCTCCTTCTTCATCCGTAAACGAGACAACTTTCACTGTTCGCTCCGGTTGAATTCCCTTCTCCTTTATGGACCTGAGCACTTCAACCCCCATTAACACACCCATTGCGCCATCGAAGCGCCCGCCTGAATGCACCGTATCAATATGCGAACCAATAAGAATCGCAGGCAAATTAGGATTCTTTCCGTGAATTTGCCCAAAAATATTACCAGCCTCATCCATATAAGGATCTAAGTCTGCATCTTTTAAAAGTTGAAGTAAAAATTTCCGTGCCTTTATATCTTCTGAATCAAAGGAAGTGCGGGTTACTCCCCCATCTTTTCCCTTACCAATTTTTCCAAGCGTCATTAAATCATTCCAAAGACGGTCAGCTTGAATCATTAGTCCCGTTCCTTCACTCATCAACTTCCATTCCTTTCCTTACTTCTGTAAAATCTCACTAACAGGCCTTAACTTTTTGCCCGAATAGGCAGTGAATCCCAATAATCCAACAAATCCAGCAAAAGCCAGATAACTCAACAGTTTATATAACATTTGACCATTAAAAACATCAAGAATCATCCCTCCGCCTAAAGAACCGATGATCGCTGACAGTCCAAAAAACACGGAAATAAAGAATAATTGCCCAGTAGCTCTAAATTCGTTCGGGAATAAGTTTGAAACATATTGAAACGAGCACAAATAAAATATCCCAAAGGTGATCCCGTGCAAAGCCTGAAGCAAGATGATTTGCGAAGGAGTTTCTGCAAGAGAAAATAAAAGCCACCTTACCCCATATAATCCCGATGCAATAACCATATAAGTCATTTCATTAAAAAAACGCAGCCATAAAGGACTAAGTAAATAAACAATCGCTTCAAATGCAACTGCTACAAACCAGGATAACCCGATTAAGGATTCATTACCCCCAAGCTCCTTAATGTAGATTCCTGAAAAAATATCATTCGTTCGATGCGGAATCGTAACAAACATAATGATGAGTAAGAAAAATAAGAAATTTGGGCGGAGAATATTTCGGATCGCTCCCTTAAGATTTATGGGTGCAGATGGTGTATTAATATCCATGACCTTCCAGCAAAAAACAAAAGCGATAATAGTAAAAGCAAGATAAGGGTAGAGTAAATGCTCAAGTCCAATTCGAGTAAGAATTTGGCCCCCTAGGTATGAGGTAACCGCATAGCCCAAAGAACCCCACATGCGAATCCTTCCAAAAGAAGAGCCAACGATTTGAGAGGTATGCAATGCTAAGCTGTCACCGAATGCTCCGATCGGACTGAGAAACGAATAAAAGATGGCACATAAGAATAGAAGCATTAAAAAGGAGTTAACTTGAAACAAGATAATGCTGCAAGAGATCACCCCTACTAGACAAAGCAGCAGAATCTTTTTAATTGTTTTATATCGGTCGCTGATGTAGCCCCAAAAAGGCTGCGATAATAATGAAGAAAACGGCCCAACAGCCATTAGCCAACCTATTTGAGTCCCGGTAAGCTGCTCTTCTTGAAAATAGACTGGTAGAAAAGTTGAGATCACCGTCGAAGAAGAGTGAAAGAAAAATAGAAAAATACTTAAGTACAAAAAGGCCCGTTTATGTCCAAACACATTCATCGCTCCCGCCAAAGAAGTTACATCGTATTTAACCTAATACAACTGGAATATAAATACAAGAGGATTATAAAAATTCTGCCTGCTACAACATACTAGCAGGCAGGCAATATTATATAGAAGAATTTTCTAATAAAAGCAAGACAGATTGGACCATCAAATGAACACCGATTTTAATAGCTTCCTCATCTACCATAAATTTCGGATGGTGCCAGCTATATTGAATCCCTTTTTCTTCGTTACCGGATCCGAGCCAAACGTAGCAGCCGGGAACTTCTTTTTGGTAAAAAGAAAAATCCTCTCCACCCATGGTAGGCTCAGCAATAACCGTATTCTTACTTCCGACCACAGACACTGCGGCAGTCCGAACAATTTCAGCAACGCTTGCATCATTATAAACAGCAGGAAGTAAAAATTGATAATCAATTTCCACCTCACCACCTAGGGCAGCTACTGTATTCGTAACCGTCTTGGTAAAGACATCATAGATTTTCTTCCTGACATCTTCATTGGATGTCCTAACCGTTCCTTTAAGAATGGCCTTATCTGGGATGACATTGTTCGTCGAGCCTGCTTGGAATGAGCCAATCGTGACCACCGCCGATTCTTTTGCAGAAATTGTGCGGCTGACAATGGTTTGCAGCTGGCTGACGACCGCACTGCCGATGACGATTGGATCAATTGTTTTTTCCGGAAGTGCCGCATGCCCGCCTTTTCCTTTAATAGTGATTGTAAAATCATCCACACTGGCCATCAAAAAGCCTTCTTTAACCCCGATTTTTCCTACTGGAAGTTCGGGAACATTGTGAAGACCGATGATTGATTTTACTTCATTTAATAACCCTTGGTGAATCATTGACTCGGCGCCGCCCTCCGACTCCTCAGCCGGCTGGAAAAGAATTCGGACATTGCCTGGGAGTAAATCACTGATTTCTTGTAAAATAATCCCTGCACCAAGGGCAATCGTCGTGTGAACATCATGGCCACACATATGACTGATCCCATCAATTTTCGAACGAAACGGTACGTCGGCCTCTTCAAAAATCGGCAGGGCATCAATGTCAGCACGGATAGCAACGGTTGGTCCTAAGGTTTTACCAATAATCTCTGCTGCAGTCCCGGTTTGAAGGCTAAGTGGAATTTGTTGAATCTTGAATTCGTTTAACCAGTCATTGATTTGTTTAGTTGTGTTAAATTCTCGGTTACTAAGTTCCGGATACATGTGAAGCTGTCTTCTCATTTCCACTAATCTAGGAAACAATTGATCTACTTTTTCATTAATCTTTGAGGTTAAATCCAAACTTGAAGCTTGTTTCATGATGATCTCTCCCTACTTGATATGCCCTAAAAACTCTTTCGTTCGTTCATGCTGCGGATGGCCAAATAACTCATCAGGAGTATTTTGTTCAATCATATAGCCGCCGTCCATGAAGATGACTCGGTCTGCTACTTCTTTTGCAAATCCCATTTCATGTGTGACAACGACCATGGTCATCCCATCTTTTGCCAGTTGTTTCATTACAGCCAGTACTTCTCCAACTAGCTCCGGGTCAAGAGCCGAAGTTGGTTCATCGAAAAGCATCACGGTCGGCTCCATAGCTAACGCCCGGGCAATCGCTACCCGCTGCTTTTGCCCACCGGATAAACGATTCGGATATTCATCGGCTTTTGCTTCTAATCCTACTTTCTTCAAAAGCTCCATCCCTTTTTTCTTGGCTTCCGCTTTTGACATTTTTTTCAGGAGAACCGGAGCTTCGATAATATTTTCCATCACGGTCCTGTGGGGAAAAAGGTTAAATTGCTGAAAGACCATACCTATTTCCTGACGCAGTTTATTTAAAGTTGATTCTTTATTTTCTACCATTTTACCCTTTACCGTAATACTGCCACTATTGATGGTCTCTAAATGGTTCATACAACGAAGAAAGGTACTTTTACCAGATCCGCTCGGTCCAATGATTACGACGACCTCACCCTGTGAAACGTCCAAATCAACTCCTTTTAAAACTTCCAAATCTCCAAAGGATTTTACAACCTTCTTGCAGGAAATCATTCATATGCACCTACCTTTTTCTCTACTTTTCCAACGATATATGTCATGATCGTGGTAAGTAATAAATAGATTAACCCGACTAAGATAAAAATTTCCATATACCGGTACGTACTGCTGATAATTTGTTGACCTGTTCGAAGTAAATCATATAAAGCGATTGTTGAAACCAAGGACGATTCCTTGATAAGTGCGATAAATTCATTCCCCAATGGCGGTAGCATCCGGCGAAAAGCTTGAGGAATAACGACCCGTCTCATCGCTTGTCCGTAACTTAAGCCTAGTGACCGCGCTGCTTCCATTTGGCCTTTATCGATGGACTGAATGGCCCCCCGAGAAATTTCGGCAATATAAGCTGCCGCATTTAATGACAAGGCAATGCAGGCCGAAACGAATGGCGGCATCGTGAGTGCTGGGATCACAGACGGAATGGCAAAATGAATCATAAATAATTGCAATAAAAGCGGTGTTCCGCGAATCACCCAAATATAAAATCTGCTAATCTGTGAAAATAATTTCACTTTTGAAACACGTCCAAGACCAAATAATAATCCAATTAAACTTCCGGCAACTACTCCTATCGCCGCGATTTCGATGGTCACTAACGCCCCTTGTAATAAATAGGGGAGGTAGGTAAGTGAGAATAACAAAAATTCCTTCATGTTTACGACTCCTTTTTAAAAAGAAGACGGATAAATCTACAAACCGATTTATCCGCTCTTCCCCTATTCTTTTGAAAGATCTTTTCCAAACCATTTTTGGCTGATTTTCGCATAAGTGCCATTATCTTTCACAGTTTGCACAGCTTTTGTTAATGCCTCTTCAAGTTTGTCATCACCTTTTCGAACGGCAATTCCAATTGGTAACTTTTGGAATGAGCTTCCTACCACATCAAAAGCTTCAGGTTTTGTTGCTTTATAATAACGACCGACCGCTTCAGCAACGATTACTCCCTGAAGTCGCCCTAGACCTAAGTCATTAAATACATCGGTATAAGCATTATAAGTCTTTAACTCTTTAACTCCCTTAATCTGTTTTGCTGCCGTTTCGCTCGTTGAACCAATTTGAACACCGACAACTTTTCCAGAAAGGTCTTCCTTGGATTGAATGCTTAATGGGTTTCCGGCTTTAACGGCAACAACTTGTCCTAGTTTCAGGTACTCTACAAAATCAACCTTTTGCTTTCGTTCATCAGTAATATTCATAGAAGTCATAATGACGTCATATTGTTTCGCATCTAATCCAGGTAAAATGCCGTCCCATGCGGTTGGTTTAAATTCAGCTTTCACGCCGAGCTCCTTCGTAATGGCTTTTGCTAGGTCTACGTCAAAACCTACTAATTCATTTTTATCATTTCGATATTCCATTGGCGGGAATGTATCATCCATAGCAATGGTGATCACACCTTGTTTTTTAATGGAATCCAGTGTATTTCCACTTTCAGCCTTTTGTATTTTTTCTTTTGTTTTTGCATCCGGCAGATTTGGCTGTGCGCCACAAGCAGTTGCCATTATAGCAACGGCCATGATGATAAATATCTGGATGACCTTCTTCATGATGTATTCCTCCATTATTCTCTTTATCAATTTAGCAAACTAAAGTGTTTTTATGTATTTCATTGTAATTTTATACACAGAAAAACGCAATACGTTTCATCAAAGTTCGATAGTTTTGATAGTTTTGAATTATCATTCTATTAAAATGGCCTTTTTTATAAAAAACAGCCGCCTAACCAGGCGGCTGTAAAAACCATTATGATAGAAAGTTTTTGATGAAGGACGTTCTATTACTCTTTTGGAAAGTTTTGGTCTTCATCGGGCTAATGAAGACTATTTCCATCACTCTTCTACCAAGATTTGTCCTTCATCGGGCTTGTGAAGACCATTTCTATCACTCTTCTGCTAAGATTTGCCCTTCATTGGGCTTATGAAGACCATTTCTATAGCTCTTTTACCAAGATATGTCCTTCATCGGGCTTATGAAGACCATTTCTATAGCTATTCTGCCAAGATTTGTCCTTCATCGGGCTTGTGAAGACCATTTCTATCACTCTTCTGCCAAGATTTGTCCTTCATTGGGCTTATGAAAACCATTTCTATAGCTCTTCTGCCAAGATTTGTCCTTCATCGGGCTTATGAAGACCATTTCTATAGCTATTCTGCCAAGATATGTCCTTCATCGGGCTTGTGAAGACCATTCCTATCACTCTTCTACCAAGATTTGTCCTTCATCGGGCTTATGAAGACCATTTCTATCACTCTTCTACCAAGATTTGTCCTTCATCGGGCTTGTGAAGACCATTCCTATCACTCTTCTACCAAGATTTGTCCTTCATCGGGCTTGTGAAGACCATTTCTATCACTCTTCTACCAAGATTTGTCCTTCAGCGGACTTATGAAGACCATTTCCATCACTCTTCTGCCAAGATTTGTCCATCATCGGGCTTGTGAAGACCATTTCTATCACACTTCTGCTAAGATTTGACCATCATCGGGCTATTGAAGACCATTTCCATCACTCTTCTGCCAAGATTTGTCCTTCATTGGGCTTATGAAGACCATTTCTATAGCTCTTTTACCAAGATTTGTCCTTCATCGGGCCTATGAAACCTATTTCCAAGAGTCTTCCCTCAAGTTTTGGCCTTCATCAACGTTAAGGTTAAATAAGGAAAATGACATTAATAATACGTACTTTCCGTAAAACTGCATTTCCGGCATTTCCTCATGAAGGCCGTTTCTAAAAAGACATGCTTACAGTGAAGCTGAATCGTTTGGATCCTTTTCGTCAGGTGTTGAATCTGTTCCTCTAAAGCAACTACATTCTCCATTAAATTCCTAATCTCATTCGAATTATCGATAGATTTTTGAGCCATCATGGACAAACTCCTCTGCTTTTTGCTTCATCCCTTCTTCAATGGAGGTTCCTTCAAACCCGTTATCCTCATTTGCCATGCCGCGGATATCATGAGAAATTCTCATCGAACAGAACTTTGGTCCACACATCGAACAGAAATGAGCCGTTTTTGCCCCCTCAGCTGGCAATGTTTCATCATGATATTCCCTTGCCCGCTCAGGATCCAAAGATAAATTAAATTGATCCTCCCAACGAAATTCGAACCTAGCTTTCGATAAGGCATTATCACGATCTTGTGCTCCCGGATGGCCCTTCGCTAAATCGGCAGCATGTGCAGCAATTTTATACGTAATAACCCCTTCACGCACATCCTCCTTATTTGGTAAGCCGAGATGTTCTTTTGGAGTAACGTAGCAAAGCATCGCCGTCCCAAACCAGCCAATCATAGCCGCACCAATTGCAGATGTAATATGATCATATCCAGGTGCAATATCTGTGGTTAACGGACCCAATGTATAAAAAGGAGCTTCCTTACAAATTTCTAATTGCTTATCCATATTCTCTTTAATCTTGTGCATTGGCACATGCCCTGGACCTTCTATCATTACTTGGACATCATGCTTCCAGGCTATTTCTGTTAATTCTCCAAGTGTTTCAAGCTCGGCAAATTGAGCTTCATCATTTGCATCCGCGATACTACCTGGACGTAGTCCATCTCCGAGTGAAACAGAAATATCATATTTCTTTAGGATTTCGCAAATTTCTTCAAAATGCGTATACAGGAAACTTTCCTGATGGTGAGCTAAGCACCATTGGGCCATAATGGAACCGCCTCGAGATACGATCCCTGTTGTCCGTTTCGCAGTCATTGGAACATAGCGCAATAACACACCGGCATGAATTGTAAAATAATCTACACCTTGCTCCGCTTGTTCGATTAACGTATCCCGGTACACCTCCCACGTTAAATTCTCAGCAATCCCATTTACTTTTTCTAATGCTTGATAAATAGGTACCGTACCAATTGGAACAGGTGAATTACGGATAATCCACTCTCTTGTTGTATGTATATTTTTTCCGGTTGATAAATCCATGATGGTATCGGCTCCCCAGCGTGTGGCCCATGTCATTTTTTCAACCTCCTGCTCAATGGAGGAAGTGACGGCCGAATTTCCGATATTGGCATTGATTTTTACATGAAAATTTCGACCAATAATCATCGGTTCACTTTCAGGATGGTTGATGTTAGCAGGAATAATTGCTCGGCCTTGGGCTACCTCATCTCGAACAAATTCCGGATCTAAGTTTTCGCGAATCGCAATAAATTCCATCTCGGGAGTTATCAAACCTTTTTTGGCATAGTGCATTTGTGTAACATTTTTTCCAGACTTTGCTCTTAAAGGTGTCTTATTTAAATTTGGGAACCATTCAAGGTTGGCGCGTTCATCCCCATCAAGGTAGCCGTTATCCTTAGGTTTGATCTCTCTACCTTCATATGCCTCCACATCATTTCTTTCGAGAATCCACTTTCGACGTAAAGCGGGCAACCCTTTGCGAATATCGATATCATAATTCGCATCTGTATAGGGACCGCTTGTATCATAAACTCGAAGAGGGGCATTTTCTTCTTCACCAAAAGTAGTGACAGTTCGGTTTAGGCTAATTTCCCTCATTGGAACCTGGATATCCGGCCTGGATCCCCTTTGATAAACTTTCTTACTTCCTGTAAATTGTGATTTTAATTCAATGTTCATTTCCGTTTGCATGCAACTTCCTCCTTTAATATTTTCCAAATCTGGAAGATACAGCATCGTTCATTACGGAGAATGAATGACAATAAAAAAGGTTCTGTTTACACAGAACCTGATTAAATCGTCAAAAAGTAGCGGCGCGTTTGTATGAATGGACGCCTTCATAACTACTTCCCTACGCTGGTATCATCCAGATCAGGTTCGAAGGGTCAAAGAATTTAACGCATTCTTCTCTCAGTCCGAGCTATCGGACCCCCCTAGTAGAGCATTGGAAACAATATACAATATGAAACTTACCTATAAAAAATAACATAGGTTTTTAGATTATAAAAGCGTTTTTCTCTATTTTTTATTGAAATAAGAAAATAGACCTAGATTTTTTCTGGTTTTCGTCAAGTTGGTTGTTCTTCTTTCGTTTCACTTGTTTGATTTCCTTGATTGTTGGCATGCTGATTGTTTCGATTTTCTTGATTGTCTGCTTGCAAATCGTTTTGGTTTTCTTGATTGTCTGTTTGCTGATCGTTTTGGTTTTCTTGATTACTCTGCTTACTTTGATTTTGCTTATTATCTTGCTGTTGGTCTTGGTTATTTTGATTACTTTCCTGACTACCATTTTGTTTATTATTTTTTAAATAGGAATAGAGGATGAAAAGTCCCAGTGCTGCAGGTAAGGAAATTAGGAACAAGATAAACCACATCGTATTAATAAAATGTTGATAAATCCACCAATCTTGCAAAGAAAACACCTCATACCGTCAATTTGACCGTTAGTATATAGAGTTAACTTTGAAGATTTGGTTTATTCACCTTTTTTCATTATATTCCAGTTTTAGTAATAAAAAAGACTGCTGAAATTGAATTTCAGACAGTCATTAAAGAACTTAATGGTTTTTATTTTTTCCATTTCCTTTTTGCTTTTTCTCTTGGTTTTTTTGATGTCCAGGAGGTTTTTCCTGTTGTTTTTCTTCAGCTTTCTGTTGCTTTTCCACTATCTTTTGGATTTTTTTCGGCTGAACTACCGGCTTAGGTGGCGGTGGTACCTCGGCTGCACCGCGAATATAAAGATCATTTCCCATTTGATATACATCAGCCGGCTGCTGGAAGGTGGAGTTGCCCTTATCAAATTCTTGCATCATTTTACTAAACATGATTTGCGCGATATGGGTGGTATCTCCAGGCAAATAGTTACCGGAGCCATTCTTTACATACCCCGTCCAAACCGACATCGTATATTGCGGAGTATAACCTGTAAACCAACTATCCTTCGCAACATTATTAAGTGGATAACCATAACGGTAGCTTGTCTGAGCATCAAAATTAGTTGTCCCTGTTTTACCGGCTACATCCAGCCAAGGAACATTGGCAGCCTTCCCTGTCCCAGAATGTATAACATCTCGAAGCATATCCGTAATCATATAGGCAGTATAATCATGCATAACCTGTTTTGGTTTTGGTTTAAAACTGACAACCTTACCATTTGGGAACACCACTTTTGTCACAAAATGCGGCTGATTATATACCCCTTGATTAGCGAACGCACTGTAGGCACCCGCCATTTCTAATGGACTAACCGTATTTCCGCCGATTGCATAAGACTCATAAATTTGATCGTGATCAAAGGTAATTCCCAATTTTTCAGCAAAGTTTTTTGCCCGGTCCATACCGACCTCGCGGAGCGTGAGTAGGGCAGGTATATTATAAGACCATTCCAATGCTGTCCGCATTGAAAGCATCCCATGGTAGCGACGATCCCAGTTTTGAATCTGTTGGCCGGTGGAATAAGTTGTCGGTTGGTCATTTAACATATGATGTGTCGACCAATTCAAATATTCAATGGCAGGACCATAATCTAATATTGGCTTAAAAGTAGAGCCTGGTTGGCGGACAAGATCAATTGCAAAATTGTTGCCGCGGAATCCGGCTTTATAATCTTTCCGACCGCTGCCAATTGCTCTAACCTCACCTGTCTTTGAATCTAAAAATACAAAAGCTCCTTGGAATCGATCATTCGGATAGTTGACTATCTCATTGCTGTCCATCAATTTATCTGCATATTTCTGCGCTTTTTGGTCGAGGGTCATATAAATGGATAAACCATCCGTACCGATATCAATACCCTTAAGCTTTCCTTCCACTTCTTTTACAGCTGCATCAATAAATGCTTCATAAGGCATCCCTTCATTTTTTTTCTTCACCAATCCCTTGGTTACGGGAACCTTCATCGCATCCTGCATCTGTTGCTTTGAAATATAACCCTGTTTGTGCATAGAAGCTAGAACCAGATTTCGACGGTTCGTCGCTGCCTTTTTGTTTATTGATTTTGTCGGGTCATAATTATTTGGGCTTTGCGGAAGACCGGCAATCATTGCAGCTTCCGGAAGCGTTAATTTATTTAATTTATTTGCGTCGATTCCATAATAATTTTTTGCTGCCGCAGCAACTCCGTAGGAACGGTTGCCAAGGTAAATATTATTAAAATACATCATCAAAATCTCATGCTTGGAATATTTTTGCTCCAATTTATAGGCCAGGTACCATTCCTGAACCTTTCGTTTTATTGTTTTTTCTGGGGTTAAAAATGACCTTTTGATGACTTGCTGTGTAATCGTACTTCCACCTTGGGAACCAAAGTCTCCTGTTACATTTAAGAAAATTGCCTTCGCGGTCCGTTTGATGTCGATTCCATGATGTTCATAAAAATGCGAATCCTCTGTGGCGATAAAGGCATGTTCAAGCTGTTTTGGAACTTGATTATAGGTGATTTTCGTTCGCTTTTCCTTCCCGTATTCATAAAGAAACTTCCCGTTTTGATCATAAAATTTCGTTGAAAGCGGGTCGACAAGTTTAGATGCATCCAATGAAGGAACATCCTTAACCATAGCAGCAAACGTAATGACACCTGCTCCAATGGACAGGACACCTAGTACGATACAAATCAATAAAATTTTCTTCCATAGAGAACCTTTTTTCGGTGATTTTTTCTTTTTTTGTTCTCTTTGTTTTTCTCTTTCCGCTTGTTTTCGTTCCTCACGGTAGCGATAGGTTTCTGACATTCTTTCTCTCTCCCGTTGCTAAAAGTTACACAATGTTGTTACTAAGTGAACATTGTATCACGCTTTATAAAACTCGTATATATCGAATGGAGGAAGAATTGATCCGGTAATCCCCTTGTTCACAATTTGCCACAATGTAAGAATGCTGGAGAACCTTATCTAACACTTCTTGTTTGATCTCTTCCTTTTTAACCTCTTGATCTTTTAAAATTTTTACGCGTTTAAT
Source organism: Bacillus salipaludis (assembly GCF_030938565.1). Classification (GTDB taxonomy): domain Bacteria; phylum Bacillota; class Bacilli; order Bacillales; family Cytobacillaceae; genus Neobacillus; species Neobacillus salipaludis_A. The sequence goes on from NZ_JAVGVR010000001.1 coordinate 3,825,593, forward strand.
ATCATGATCCAATGTATAACAAACAATATATTCCTTCAATGTAAATCTCCCTTTCAAAAACTCCTAAAAACATTTTCATTATTTTTACAAATACAATCTCATTATCTACCAAAATAGGGTTATCGTACAATCATATTCATTCGACAGAGCCCCGTTGATTTAGGGGGGTATAAATTAATTTTTTCAGGCCTAACTAGATTAGAACTTATTTTGATGATTATTGTACCAAGAGGTGTCATATTTTGCCATAAAAAAGATTCTTCTTTTTTGCTGTTTAATAAGAGAAAACAAATAAACGCTCAAAGAATGCACTTTGAACGTTGGGTTTTTTGCCCACTCTCTTTTCGAGTAAGGGATTTCAATTTTAGGTGTCTTGTCGATTAAAGCTTTTTATTTTCTCAAACAAATACTGGACTCCATATAATAAATAGGCTTTATAGTGTAGGTCGATAAAAAATTGCCATAAACCATTACACCCCAACCTACCATATATTTACTGTTGGTAAGATATCCCAATATTGATAAAAAAAACGCCCAAATGAGCGATCTGATTCTAACTGTTTTTTCCTTATTTATTCTGTTTATAGATAAAATCAATCCTGTTCATGGTTCTGTAACCTAAAATACCCAAGACTATTGTGTAAATAGTTGTTAATATTAAACCAAGTATAGCTATCCAAAATAATGATGTTAACTTTGTTTTTTTATTTAACAAAATAATAACCTCCATTAATTTATGGTTATTATTCTGCACAAATAAACGAGATTTATTCTAAAATAGGATTATCCCAAATAGAACTTCTGGAAATTAAAATCTTGAACTCCAATCTGATCGAACTTCCTTCAAGGTGTTATTCTGTTGGCGCACCGCAATCTCCCTTTAACACAGCGGTACATAATGAGCCGAATTCAAATTCGAGGCCGCCGCATTCCACATAGACATCTCCGATTGCGGGAACGGCAGCACCAGTTCTGGAGAATTTAATTGTTCCGATACTGCCTGGAGCGATGCCCGGATCGAAAGGAAACAAATGCTCATCTACTGTTAAGTAAAAAATCATACAGTTTGAATCTAGAAAGTTTGTAATCGTATAAGTAATCGTCGTTAATCCCCCGCCAGTCATACTTTCTGTCGTCAGTTGAAAATGCATCCTGCATTTTGCTCCTCCCGTTACGCTTGTTACGATATCAATAACTTCCGTATGATAAAATCCATTTGCCAAAAAAACCACCGACTTTCTCCATATATATTAATAAATGAAAAATGAAGGTTCGGGCAACGGCGAAACAACCAGGAGGGGCCCTACAAAATTATTTTTTTTCTAAAGAAATGAACAATAAAGGTCCCCAAAAATAAGGAAACTAACGTGCTGAAAAAGACGATATGGTCAAGATGGAATCCAAATACAGAGGCAATCATTTTTACGCCGATAATCGCAATTAAGATAAAAGCAGTTGTTTCAAGCTCCGGTACTTTTTCAATCAAGGTAAGGAAAACTTGGGCCACACCGCGCATCATTAAGATTCCTAACACTCCACCTAAAAAGAGTACCCACACTTGATTGGATACACCAAAAGCAGCAATAATACTGTCAAAACTAAAAGCAATGTCCATGAGTTCCACGGTTAAAACGGTCCTCCAAAATCCCATTTTTTTAGCATGGACTTCGCCTTCCTCCTCTTTTTTGTTGATAAAGTTTTGAAATACAATCCATAACAGATAATGGCCGCAGATAATTTTAATCCAGGCGATATTGATTAGAGTTACCCCTAATCCAATTGCGAATATACGGAAAAAATAGGCTCCAAAAATCCCATAGAATAAGGCTTTTTTTCTTTGATCCTTCGGCAGGTGCTTGACCATAACTGCCAAAACAACAGCATTATCGGCGGATAATAATCCCTCAAGAAGGACAAGGGTGCCAATAACACCCCAGCTAGCGGGATCTGAGATAATTTTTGCAACAGCCTCTAAGGACAAAAATGGGCTAAAATGATGGATTAATTCTTGTAAAAATTCCATAAGGATTCTTTCCCCTTTAAATTCAGTTTTAATTAATCTATAGGTCGTCCTCCTTTAATATGTATGTCTGGACTTTTTATTAATGAACTTTTAATCCTATCATCGTTTATTCTTTTCTAAAAAATAACCATGCCGATTACCATTGGTATTACCATAAGCAAGCCTGCTGTCAAGGATGGGAACGGTAATTTAGCTGAAAAAATGGTACATAGCTCCCCTAAAAAACCTCCAATGATAAAGGGAATAGCAGAAGTTATTTTATTCGCCCCTTCCTTTGCATAAAACCAGGCATCCCAAACAACATAAACGTAAAATCCTGGATAAAATAACAATCCATCATATACGACCGTCTCGAGTGCTTTTTGGTGAAAGCCATTAAAATCAAGCTGGATCGCACTATTAATTTTCCCTACCATGTTATCAAAATGTTCAAACACAACAAAAAGCACACCTTTAATCATTTGCCGATTATAGAACTGACCAAATCCCGGCATAATGATCGAAAACAATGCTGCAATAATCCTCATGGCAATTTCCTTTTTTTGTATATTTTAATTATTTTTTCTATTTATCTTCCTTTTTATTCCAATCTCTACAATATTTGAAATGCAATATTTTATACTACATAAACCTGCCTAAAATAGGAAAAATAAATATATTAAGATACCCTAAAGGATGTTTTAGCATGAAAAATACAAAATTTTTAATTCTGCTAATGTTTATACTACCCTGGCTTTCACTCCCACTTATTGGTGGGAAAACAGTTAAAAGATTTCTACCAGGTGCACTATTTATGTGTGTTTATCTAATGTTTGAAGGTATGTTAGCTGAGAAACGAAAATGGTGGTGGTTTCCATATAAAATTAAACCGAATGTATTAGGTGAAATGCCATTAATCTTTGGTCCATTTTTAGTTGGTTCCCTTTGGGTCCTAAAATTCACCTTCGGAAAGTTTAACTTATACCTTTTAGTCAATATTATCGTCGATGCTATCTTTACCTATTTGGGGCTAGATTTATTTAAAAAAATTGGTTACGTCACCCTTGTTCGTTTAAGTAAATTTCAATTATCATTGCTCTTTTTAGTAAAATCATTTTTCATGTATGGTTTTCAATTACTATATGAAAAACTGTTTCGAAAATCTTTATACTATAGATAAAAAGTGAAGGAATACTCCTTCACTTTTTTGTCATATTGTTATACAACAGTAAAATCACTGTGCTATATCAACCTTTAATTCTTATTTTTTTATAAACCCTTATAACCTCAACATAAACGCACCGAAATACACATATAAATGATTTATAAACAGAAGCTGTTGTATTTATTTTTTTATCCTGTTACAATAAAGATGTTTAATTTATTGATAATTCATAATATTAATACTACTGTTAGGATTGGAGGAATCTATTTGTCAAAATTACCAAAAGTGAATGAATTAGGTTTTTTTGAAATCCGACTGGAATCGATCGGCGGATTAGGTGCAAATCTTGCGGGAAAATTACTTTCCGAGGATGGAGTCGTTGGAAACGGACTAAATGGGATCGGTTTTTCATCCTACGGCTCTGAGAAAAAAGGATCCCCTGTAAAAGCACATATCCGATTTTGCGATCCTGAAACCACCATTCGAGATACAACACCGATTGAACGCCCCCACGTGGTCGGCATTTTCCATGATGCCCTTTTTAAAACCATCAACTGTACAAATGGAATCTATCCTGACAGTACTATTTTAGTAAATTCTTTAAAATCTCCCGATGAACTTAAACAACAAATGAAAATACAGGGCGGAACGATTGCCATTGTTGATGCAACCGGAATCGCCTTAGATGAAAAGACCAAAGCCAATACTGCAATGCTTGGGGCGCTTTACCGTATTTTAGACTTCCTAGACCCTGAGTCCATGAAACAAACCATTCGGCGCACCTTTGAGAAAAAATACCCCCACCTTGTTGAACCCAACCTCCGTACATTTGACCGTGGCTATCAAGAAGTTAAATTCAAAACGTATACTTTAGAAAATAGCACGGAACTAAAACCGTTTGAACGAGCGGAACCACTGCTTGGCTATGAAACTCAGGCAATTGGCGGCACCATTACCAATCCAGGAAACAGCATTTTAAAAGATTTAAGTATTTCGCGAGCTGGTATGCTCCCGCATTTTCACGAAGGAAAATGTATTAATTGTGCAGCCTGTGACACTGCATGTCCGGACTTTTGCTTTGTCTGGGAGGAAAAAGAAGACAAACGGGGCCGGCCGCAAATGTTCCTGAAAGGGATTGACTATCAATATTGCAAAGGCTGCTTAAAATGCGTGACAGCTTGCCCAGTTGATGCTTTATCAGGAGAAAGAGAATACAATGACGGCTACGCCGACAAGAATCGTGTCCCTCATTTATTCGATTTAGTGAACCAAAATTAAAGGAAAGGGCGGTATATAAATGTCGATCGATTTAAACCAAGAAAAATTACAGGTTCCAAAGGGTTCCGCGGAACAAACCGTTGTTTTTGAATCCGGCAATGAAATGGCGGCCTATGCAGCCCACCAAATTAATTATCATGTGATGGGATATTATCCAATCTCTCCTTCCACCGAGGTGGCCCAGTTCCTCGATAGCATGAAAGCCAAAGGCGAACACGATATTGTTTTAATTCCGGCTGATGGCGAGCACGGCTCCGCCGGTATCTGCTACGGGGCTTCGACTGGAGGCGGACGAGTTTTTAACGCAACCAGTGCAAACGGATTTCTCTACATGCTAGAGCAACTTCCGGTGCAGTCCGGTACACGTTTTCCTATGGTTTTAAATTTGGTCAACCGTTCCGTTTCCGGACCTTTGAACATCCACGGCGATCATTCTGATTTATACTTCGCCTTAAATACCGGCTGGCCGATTTTGATGGCCCGTGACCCGCAAATTGTCTATGATATGAATATTATGGCTATTAAATTAGCAGAAGATCCAGAAGTACGGCTTCCAGTCATTGTTTCATTTGACGGTTATTTTACTTCTCACCAAAAACGGCGGGTACTAGTAGTGAAAGATCGAAAAGATGTACAACAGTTTATTGGTGAACCGCCAAGGGACTTCCCTCATGCTTTGGACCGGGAAAACCCAGTGACCATCGGGCCTTATATGAATGAACCGGACTATATGAATAATTGCTTTCAGCAATCTGAAGCAATGTATAAAGCGGAACAGGTTTTCGAAAGGATTTCAAAAAAGTATGCAGAATTAACAGGACGCGAATATCCTGTTCTTGATTTATATCGGATGGATGATGCAGAGATTGCAGTGTTTATGTTAAATTCTGCGGCTGAAGTTTGTAAGGATGTAGCCGACAGGCTCCGTTTAAAAGGGATTAAAGCCGGAGTCATCTCTCCTAATATGATTCGTCCCTTCCCGCAACAAAAATTAGTAGAAGCCTTGAAAAATGTAAAAGCGCTTACAGTTGGCGATCGTGCAGACTCCTATGGTGCCCACGGCGGAAACATGGCACTCGAAGTAAGGGCAGCTTTACAAACCTTTGGGAACAGTCATACGAAAGTAGTTAATAGAGTATATGGCCTAGGGGGCAAAGATTTTTATGCCGATGATGCGGAGCATTTTTTCCAAATAGCTTTGGATGCCGATGAAAAAGGTGTGGTCGATCAGGCGTTTGACTATTTTGGGCATAATCCCGGCAGACCTGAATATGCACCAAAACGTGTTTTAAACCCGATGAAAAAAGATGACTTAAACACTGGTTTAATCACGGTAACCCCAGATGGAAAAACCGGTGAATTAAAGGTGAAAATCCCCCCGTTACGAAGCTTAACGAAAAAGCCAAAACGGCTCGCCTCCGGGCACGGTGCTTGCCCTGGATGTGGGATTTTCTCAGGCCTTGAATTGTTTTTCAAAGGAATTGAAGGAGATATTGTTGCCCTATTTCATACTGGATGTGCCATGGTGGTGACAACCGGGTTCCCTTACAGTGCCCATAAAGCGACCTATATTCACAACCTCTTTCAAAATGGTTCTGCTACTCTTTCCGGTCTTGTCGAAATGTTCCATGAACGAAAACGCCGGGGCGAGCTGGATGATCTCGGCTTGAGCGATGATTTCACCTTTGTGATGGTGACGGGTGATGGCGGTATGGATATTGGCATGGGTCCGGCGATCGGTACGGCCTTGCGCAACCATAAAATGATTATCCTTGAATATGATAACGAGGGTTACATGAACACGGGCAGCCAGATGTCCTATTCGACGCCGATGGGTCATATGACGAGTACTTCAAGTGTCGGCAGCTTTCAAAATGGCAAGCCGTTTCATCATAAGGATACGGCACAAATTATGGCCGCTACCCATATTCCGTATGTTTTTACCGGAACGGAAGCGTTTGATCGGGATCTATTGAAAAAAGCTGCCAAAGCCCAGTGGTATGCGCAGAATGAGGGTTTGGTGTACGGCAAGATTTTGATTACGTGCCCATTGAACTGGAAATCGAAGGATGAATTAGGCCAGACGATTGTGGAAGCGGCGGTTAATTCTTGTTTCTTCCCTCTTTATGAAGTCGAACGCGGCATTACGACGATTACGTATGACCCTGAGAGTAAGAAGAAGCGGGTTGCGGTGTCTGAATGGCTGCAGATGATGGGAAAAACGAAGCATTTGCTTAGGGAAGAAAGTAAAGAGATGCTGCAGATGTTTGATGATGAAGTGGAGCGCCGCTGGATGAGGCTGAAGGCGAAGCACGAGAGTCCGTTTTTATAAATTGGGTTAAGCTATGCACACGAGATTTATGGTCTCGTGTGCATTTTTTATATGGAGCTAGAGATTTTTGAAGTGTTATTGCAGAAATTTAGATATACTGAAGCGTTTAAGTGACCTTTTAATTGAAAAAGCAGGTTCTGCGGGCATTGACAATCGCTCTTAGTGACCGCGCGAATGAAAATTTAAGCTTTGCGGGCACTGACAAGCCCTCATAGTGCCCGTTCGTTTGAAAATATAAGCTTTGTGGGCACTGACAAGCCCTCATAGTGCCCATTCGTTTGAAAATGTAAGCTTGACGGGCACTGACAAGCCCTCATAGTGCCCGTTCGTTTAAAAATATATGCTTTGCGGGCATTGATAAGCCCTCATAGTGCCCGTTCGTTTGAAAATATAAGCTTGACGGGCATTGATAAGCCCTCATAGTGCCCGTTCGTTTGAAAATATAAGCTTGACGGGCATTGACAAGGTCTCTTAGTTCCCGTTCCTATAAAATATCATGCTCATAGGGCACTGACATAAATATTCAAAAGAGAAAAAACTTTCCTTCCCCACCAACTTATCGTCCTGACAATTCCAATAAATTTGTTACCGTTTGCTGGTTTCATATCGTTGTTTCCTTATTAGCAAGACTTTGGATCACTTCTGGTAATAATCGGTGCTCAATCTCCTGAATTTTGATTGTTAATGTTTCTCTTGTCATGGACATAGTGACGGGAACGGACTCCTGAGCAATGATTGGTCCTGTATCCATGCCTTCATCTACAAAATGAACAGTTACCCCCGTCACCTTTACCCCATAATCAAGCGCTTGACCAATGGCATCTTTTCCTTTAAATGCAGGTAATAAGGATGGGTGGACATTAATAATTTTTCCATCATAAGCCTTTAGCAAAACAGGTCCCAGCAATCTCATATATCCTGCTAAAACGATAAAATCCACCTGGTGGTTGGTTAATTTCTCAAGAACCTCTTGTTCATAGGTAAGTTTGTCCGGATAATCCTTTGCTTGAAAACTAAACACTGGGATCGATGCATTTTTTGCTTTCGTGACTGCAAGTGCATTGGGGTTATCACTGACTAACAAAACTACTTCCACGTTTTTTATTTTTTTTAATTGAATGGATTCCAGAATCGCTTCAAAATTGCTTCCTGTTCCAGAAGCAAAAACGGCAATTTTCATGATTACTCCTTCTTGAACACGACGTCTTCGGTCCCTCTTTGCACTGTTCCAATCACAGATGCAGCTTCCCCTAGCCCTTGAAAGTGGTCTAAAATAGCCTGAGAATCCTTAGTGTCAACGACTAAAATCATACCAATTCCCATATTAAAAGTACGAAACATATCATAGTCTGAAATATTTCCTGTCTCTTGGATAAAGGTAAAAATCTTTGGAATACTCCATGAACCATCGTAAATTTCAGCTTGCAGACCACGTGGAAGAATGCGGGGGATATTATCGTAAAAGCCACCCCCTGTAACATGTACCATTCCATGGACAGGAAATTTCTTTATCGTGGAAAGAACAGATTTTACATAAATTTTAGTGGGTTCCAGTAATACTGCACCTAATTGTGCACCCAATTTTTCGACATAGTCTGTTAAGGAGAGTTTTGCATCATCTAATAGAACTTTACGGACAAGAGAAAAGCCATTGCTATGTACACCACTAGAGGCTAAACCAATTAGCACTTGACCCTCTTTTACTTTTGATCCATCGATAAGGTGTTTTTGATCGACCATCGCTACAGTAAACCCGGCAATATCGTATTCTTCATTCTGATACATCCCTGGCATTTCAGCCGTCTCTCCGCCAATTAACGCACATCCTGCCTGTAGGCATCCTTCTGCAATCCCTTTGACAATGGCTTCAATTTTATCCGGAATGATCTTGTCGCAAGCAAGATAGTCGAGGAAAAAAAGAGGCTCAGCCCCTTGGACAACTACATCATTTACACACATGGCAACGGCATCAATTCCAATTGTGTCATGCTTGTCCATTGCAAAGGCAATTTTTAGTTTTGTCCCAACCCCATCTGTCCCAGAGACAAAAATTGGTTCCTCGATTTCCAGCAGGTTCGGTTTAAACAGTGCACCAAACCCTCCTAACCCAGTTAAAACTTCCGGTCGGAACGTCGTTTTTACATGCTTTTTCATTCGTTCAACGGCTTCATTACCCGCATCAATATCGACTCCGGCATTGCGGTAGGCATCACTCATTTTGATTCACTCCTTTACGATAAACTTGCAGAAATGTCTTGTGTGTTCAGCTTTTTTAATCGATTTGAATGCATGATATCCGGAATAGCATTCTTCCAGGATTCGGAGAGTTCAGCAATTGGCTGTGAAATGACGATTTGCCCATTATGTGAAATCGACAGTTCTTTTCCTCTTACCTTGCCGATTTCCATTATTGGAACCTGCATTAATTTCGCGATTTCTTGTACTTTTTCGACGTGTTCCTTTAAGACAGAAAGAACAATTCGAGATTGAGTTTCACTAAACAGGGAGATGTCTGTTCGCAGTTCATCCGTTATTTGAATTTCTGCGCCACTATTCCCGCTAATGCAGCTTTCAGCTATCGCAACAGCTAATCCTCCTTCAGCAGCATCATGGGCTGACTGAACAAGACCCTCTTGAATTGTCTTGAGTGTAAAAGCTTGGATGTTTCGTTCTAACGCAAGATTTAATTGAGGCGGGCGTCCTTCAATTTTTCCTGTCACTAATTTTTGATATTCAGACCCGCCAATCTCCGCTTTCGTTTCACCGACTAAGAAGATTAAATCCCCGTCTTTTTTAAATTCCTGTGTTGTTATATGTTCGACATCCTTAATTAAGCCCACCATCCCAATGGTTGGTGTAGGAAAGATCGCTTCTCCATTTGATTCGTTATAGAGACTGACGTTACCGCCAATGACCGGAGTATTCAGCTGCCGGCAGGCTTCACTAATGCCATCTGCTGCTTTTTCGAACTGCCAGAAGATTTCCGGTTTTTCCGGGCTGCCAAAATTTAAATTATCCGTTATAGCAAGTGGTTCAGCACCGGAACAAACGACGTTGCGAGCTGCTTCTGCTACGGCAATGGCGCCTCCAGTAAAGGGATCAAGATACACATATCTTCCATTGCAATCTGTCGTCATCGCCAAAGCTTTCCGTGTTCCACGGATCGCCACAACTGCCGCATCGGATCCTGGTATGACAGCGGTATTGGTTCTGACCATATAATCATACTGCTGATATACCCATTCTTTGCTGGCAATTGTTGGGGATGCTAACAGTTGTTTCAATATTGAGTTAAAGTCCTTTGGCTTTTCAAATTGTGCGGCAGGGTCCAATGATGCGTATTTTTCATAATAAGGAGCCACTTTAGAGGGCTTACAATACACAGGAGCATCTTCCGCCAGCTTATCCGCAGGAATTTCTGCCACTACTTCTCCTTGATGTAGGATTCGAAGTTGATTATCATCGGTAACTCTTCCAATTACAGCAGAATGGAGTCCCCATTTGTTAAAAATCTTTTCTACGTCCTCTTCTTTTCCTTTTTTTGCAACGACCAGCATTCGTTCTTGAGATTCCGATAACATCATTTCGTAAGCACTCATTCCTTTTTCCCGTTGTGGAACAAGGTCAAGGTTTAATTCAATGCCATTTCCTGCTTTGCTGGCCATTTCAGAACTGGAGCTGGTTAATCCTGCTGCTCCCATATCTTGAATCCCGACAACATGGCCAGAGGCAATCAATTCTATTGTAGCTTCCAGTAACAACTTTTCCATAAAGGGGTCGCCAACTTGAACAGCTGGTCGTTTGGCCTCGGAATTTTCGCTTAACTCCTCTGAGGCGAAGGTAGCCCCATGGATCCCATCTCTTCCGGTAGCTGCGCCGACATAGATGACAGGATTCCCAATCCCTTTTGCCACACCTTTTTGTATTTGATCATGGTCGATTAATCCGACACACATCGCATTTACCAGGGGGTTTCCCTCATAAGAGGAATCAAAGTAAATCTCTCCTCCTACCGTTGGAATCCCCATACAATTTCCATATCCAGCGATCCCCGCAACAACATTCTCAAATAAATATTTGGTTTTTGGGTTATCTAATTCACCGAAACGAAGTGAATTTAATAAAGCAATGGGACGGGCACCCATTGAGAACACATCACGGATGATTCCTCCTACACCTGTAGCTGCTCCTTGATAGGGTTCAATCGCAGAGGGATGATTATGACTTTCAATTTTAAAGACAACCGCTTGTTGGTCTCCAATGTCTACGATCCCAGCTCCTTCTCCAGGTCCTTGAAGAACGTGGGGACTAGAAGTGGGAAATCTTCTTAAAACTACCTTCGAATTTTTATAACTGCAATGCTCAGACCACATTACACTAAAAATTCCCGTTTCAGTATAATTAGGTTTTTGGCCGAGTATTTCGATCACTTTGTCAAATTCTTCGTCTGTCAAGCCCATTTCTCGATAAAGTTTTTGTTCGTAAATTTGCTCCGGGGTTGGTTCGTTATGCTGTTCCATTTTGTTTCCTCCAGTAACTTAATATAGATGAAAACATGCGTTTGCCGTCATCAGACCCCAGCCATTTATGAACCGCACGTTCCGGATGGGGCATTAATCCTAAAACATTTCCTCTTTGATTGATGATCCCGGCAATTTCAGAAACTGAACCATTCGGATTCTTTCCTTCATATCGGAAAACAATTTGTTTATTTTTTTCTAACTCATTTAAGGTATCCTCATTACAATAATAGTTTCCGTCTCCATGGGCAATCGGAATACGAATCTTCTCCCCTTCCTCATATTCTAAAGTGAATGGAGTTTGGTTATTTTCGACGATGAGATTAATGGTTTCACAATGGAATTTTAAACGCTGGTTTCTCCTTAACGCACCCGGTAACAGACCCGCTTCTGTTAAAATTTGAAACCCATTACAAACTCCAAGAACCAACTTTCCCGATTCCGCGGCAATCTTGACTTGCTCCATTGCTGGAGATAAACTTGCCACTGCACCAGGACGCAAATAATCTCCATAAGAGAATCCCCCTGGAACAAGGATTCCATCATATTTAGATAGGTCCGTTTCCAGATGCCATACGTACTCTACTGGTTGTTCAATCGTATCAACAACAGCCTTATACATATCCACGTCACAGTTCGAACCAGGAAAAACAAGTACAGCAAAGTTCACTTTAATTTTCTCCCTTCCTTAGCTCAAACCTATAGTCTTCAATGACCGTGTTGGCTAACAGCTTTTCACACATATCCCTAACCCGTTCCTCTGCCATTTTATGATCCTCACTATTAACTTCAAGCTCCATATATTTTCCGATTCGTACTTCTCCAACCTCATCATACCCCAGTGAATGTAGAGATTCGTGAACCGCATTTCCTTGTGGATCCAAAACGCTTTCCCGTAAAGTTACATAGACAATTGCTTTAAACACCAACAGTACCCCCAATTCTTCGTAGAATTTCTTGATAGGCTTCTTTAACGTTACCTAAATCTCTTCTGAACCGATCTTTATCTAATTTTTCCTTTGTGCTGGCATCCCAGAACCTACAGGTATCCGGGGAAATTTCATCAGCTAAAATAATCTCACCTTCTAGAGTTTTTCCGAATTCCAATTTAAAATCGACCAAGATAAGGTCTTTCATTTTGAGAAATTCTTGTAAAATTTTATTAATTTTCAGAGCTTGGTTTCGAATTTTGGTTAAGTCCGATTCTGAAGTCAACCCAAGTAGGGCAATGTGATCATTGTTAATGATAGGGTCTCCCAGTTCATCATTTTTGTAGTAGTATTCCACTATGGCTTGCGGGAGCTCCTTCCCTTCCTCCCATCCCAGTCTTTTAGCGAGTGATCCGGCTGCGATGTTCCGAACCACAACTTCTATTGGAATGATCTCAACTTGTAAGACAATTTGTTCTGTTCCCGAAATTCGTTGAACAAAATGATTGTTTACCCCTTTTTCCTTTAATAGGCTAAGAAAAATCGCACTAATCTCGTTATTCATTGTTCCTTTACCGGCAATCTTCCCCTTTTTTTCTCCATTAAAGGCTGTGGCATCATCTTTATATTCAATCCAACATTTTCCCGATTCGGATGTCTTGAACACTTTTTTAGCTTTACCTTCGTAAAGCATTTCTAATTTTTCCATCTTTTCTCTCCTTTTACTGGTCAATTGGGGAGGATCTATTCTATGAGTCCCAGATTTGCATTTTTTAAATTTGTTGAAAGATTACTTCAAGTGAAGGACCTAAAAAATTTATATGCCCCATTTTCCTGTTCTCTTTTGATTCCTTTTTTCCATACAAATGGAGTTTGGCTGTTGAAGGGAGCTGTTTCAGGTTATCTGACACTTTGCTCAAATGTTGACCTAATATATTCACCATAATAATTGGACTTAAAAGAGTAGTATCTCCTAAGGGCAGTCCGCATATTGCCCGAATATGTTGTTCAAACTGTGAGGTTACACATGCATCCATGGAATAATGACCGGAATTATGAGGTCTTGGGGCTAGCTCATTAACTAAAATATCACCATCCTTCGTAAGAAACATTTCTATAGCAATTAAACCTACTGCTTTTAGTGATTCGGCCACTTCCAAAGCAACTTTCTCTGCCTGTTTCCTTTGCTCCTCAGTAATTCTTGCAGGGACAATAGATTGATGAAGGATATTGTTAATATGAATATTTTCAGCTACTGGGAATGTTTTTGCTTGTCCTGCTAAATTCCTAGCGACAATCACAGATAGTTCCTTACTAAATGAAATAAATTGTTCCACGATTATTTCTACACCTGAATTTTTTAATGCCTCAACTGCAATGGGTATTTGATCCTTTTCATGAAATACCCATTGTCCTTTTCCATCATAACCCCCTGTCGCGGTTTTCATGACACAGGGAAAGCCAAAGCGATCAACAGCAGTGTGGATATCCTTTTCAGATTGAATCACTATAAAGGGCAACAGGCACATCGTTTGACTGTAACGTAGATTTTTCACGAATTCGGTTTTGTGTGATTTGAAGGAGCTTGCTTCCCTGTGGAACAAAGGACGTTGTTTCTAAAATTGAAGCTAAATGGGAATCAACATTTTCAAATTCGTATGTAATGACGTCTGAAGCGTTTGCTAGTTCCTTTGCCGCATTTAGCACCGAAAAGGAAGCGATAATTTGGCGATCGGCTGCTTGTCCGCAGGGAGAGTCAGGCGTCGGGTCCAAAGTAATAAATCGATACCCCATATTTCTTCCCGCAATCGAAATCATTCTTCCCAGCTGTCCCCCGCCTAAAATACCAATCGTAGAGCCAGGTTTAATTACTTTCACCAATATTCCCTCCTCCAAAAGTAAATGTTTATTTTTAGACTTCCCGCAATACCTGATTATACTTTTTCAATCTCAATAATCTTTAAATGTAAAATCAAAAAGGATAGAAATTCTCCCTACGCCCAAAATAAAGAAATGATGTCAATAGGAGGAAGGCAAGATGATTTCGGAAATGCAGGAGAAATGCGGGGTATTTGGAGTCTTTAATCACCCTAAAGCAGCTGATTTAACTTATTATGGACTTCATGCTCTTCAGCATCGCGGTCAGGAAAGTGCGGGGATCGTAGCAAGTGATGGAAAATCATTCAGGCATCATCGAGGAATGGGATTGGTTACTCAAGTATTTAGTCGTAAGATCCTTGATGGCCTCACCGGAAATATGGCCATTGGCCATGTGCGCTATTCCACCTCTGGAGAAAGCTTACTGCAAAATGCACAACCCCTTGTCTTTAAATACAGCGAAGGAAATTTAGCGGTAGCTCATAATGGAAACCTTGTGAATGCAAGATTTGAAAGAGATGTCCTGCAACAGCAAGGAAGCATCTTTCAAACCACAACAGATACTGAAATTATTGCTCATTTAATTGCTCGATCAAGTAAAAAATATTTTGCCCAAGCGGGACCTGATGTTCTCAAGCGGCTTGACGGTTCTTTTGCTGTACTCATTATTACGGAAAAACAAATGTTAATTGGCCTGGACCGTCACGGATTAAGGCCGCTTAGTCTTGGGAAAATTGGGGATTCCATTATCGCCGCTTCTGAAACATGCGCGTTAAATGCAGTTGATGCCAAGTTTTGGAGAGATGTTGAACCAGGTGAATGGCTTCTTGTTGATGAAACTGGGGTTCAAACAGGAAGGTTTGCCGCAAAAGGTGACATCTCCCTTTGTTCCTTTGAATTTGTTTATTTTGCCCGTGCTGATAGTGTCATTCAGGGAAGAAGTGTATTAGCCATTCGAAAGGAATTAGGACAAATTTTAGCCAAAGAACATCCAATAGAAGCAGATGTTGTGGTTGCCGTCCCGGAATCGAGTGTCCCAGCCGCCCTCGGTTTTTCTGGGCAATCAGGAATTCCATATGAAATGGGAATCATCAAAAACCCATATGCAGGTCGTTCATTTATTGAACCCACTCAGGAATTGCGAGATTTGGCGGTTCGACTGAAATTAAGCGCTGTACAAGAAATTTTAGAAGGAAAAAGAGTAGTTTTAGTAGATGATTCGATTGTTCGGGGAACGACAAGTAAGCGGATTGTTGATTTGATTCGACAAGCGGGTGCCAAGGAAGTCCATGTTCGAATTAGTTCACCAATGGTAAAAAGCCCCTGTTTTTATGGCGTGGATATGCCGACAAAAGAAGAGTTATTTGCGAACAAGCATGAACATGAGCAAGCAATGGGACAAGTCATCGGCGCAGATACCTTAGCCTTTTTAAGCACCGAAGGATTATTGGAGGCAGTAGATGTAGATCTCGCAGAAACAAGCAGTCGCTGTATCGCTTGCTTTAGTGGGGCATATCCAACCAAATTGTACTTGAAATGAAGTTCCGGTTAAGATAAATAAGCTTTGAGAGTACTGACAAGGACTCATAGTGCCCGTTTCTTGAAAAAATTAAGCTTCACGGGCACTGACAAGGTCTCATAGTGCCCGTTTCTTGGAAAAATCAGGCTTCACGGGCATTGACGAGGTCTCATAGTCCCCGTTTCTTGGAAAAATCAAGCTAGACAACCCATAACGATCCATCCTAGTTCTCAAAATAATAATATTTTAAAATTTATTAATTCATTGTTCACATAAATTCAGTATGATTATTTTGAGTAAACGAACCAATACCCAATGAAGGAGGAGATTAAGCCATCGCGCGCTGGATTTTTATTTGTTTGGAGATACATCACCCCCTGATATTTACACATAATAAAAAAGGTCAAATTTAAAAATGAAATGGGGGGAACGGGATGTCTAAGCAGGGAATGAAAAATAGGGATCAAACGCGAGAGCAAATTGAGAAACAGGACAATAGAAATGACATTGAATTAGGCAGTGAATTTCAAATTGGAAATTCAAGCTTTCAAAGCCAGAAAAAAAGTGGTAAACAAGTAAATAAAAAATAGTAAAAAAGCCTCATTCTACAGAGAATGAGGCTTAAAAAATTATATTTCATTTACTCCTAACTGGTTAGATTCCCCCGCCCTCATCATGAGTCGTACTGTTCTCCTTTCGGACGTTGGCATAAAGACTTAATACACCTAATCCGGCAATAAAGGTACTCAAGATGATGAAAATATTATACATATTGCCTTGAATAAAGAGATTAACGAGCAGATAGGAAATCACTAGGGACGCCAACGGTGAAATCAACCAGACCTTTAAGATCTTTTGGATGACAGATTTTTGCCAAATCCCAAACCCTTTTTGGGATACGCCTATTCCTAAAATCCCGCAAGTGGTTACCTGTGTCAGCGGAATTGGTAATCCGAATAGTGAGGCAACTGTCACAAGCGCTCCTCCAGTAAACGAAACGGCGCTCCCTTCCAATAACGAGAGTTTGGTGATTTTCTTTCCGTTTGTTTCAATAACTCGACCACCCAATAATATGGCGCCTATAGCAACAAATAGTCCGCCAATCCAAATTCCCTTATTTGCAGACAGCATTCCGGCGCCAACAAGCGGTCCAACGGCGTTGGCTACATTATTCATTCCGGCAGAAAATGCTTCAAAACAGCCTCCTATTACGAGTAATAGCGCCAGCCATTTTTTCCATTTTCCGTGCTTGGTCAGCCCAATCCACCGCTTTTCAGCCTTGGAGATTAGTTTTCCAAGGAAAAATGTGATAAAGAAAGAGACGAGTGGAACAATGACCCAAAATGAAACAATAACTATAAGGCTATCAAAATACAATTTTTTATAAGCAATTCCGGCACCGACGATCGCACCAACTGTTACCTCACTAGTTGATAGCGGGATTCCCATAAGATTGGCGATAAATAGGGTTAATGTTGCTCCGCAAAGTATGAGGGCGACCATTTCAATACTGAGTATCGAAGTCGGAATAATTCCTTTTCCAATTGTTTTGACGACTTCGCCACCACCAAGTACTGCGCCAAGAAAGGCTGCTAGTGCCACAAGAATCATCGCCAATCGCTTATTCTTTATGGCTCCTGCTCCATACGGAGAACCCATGGATGCAGCTGTCCCGCTGGCCCCGATATTCATGGCAAAAAAGAATGCGATGATAAATGCTATGTATGTCCAAAACATCTCAATCTCCCCTTATGCTTCATTTTAAAATTCCTAATGTTTTGAACTTTAATTCATACTAATCAGATAGGAATAATTTATATGAAGATTATTATACAGTCCCATTCAGCAATAATCAATTAGGAAAATTCAAATGTTGGGGAATTTTTTAAAAATAATAAAAAAAACACGCTTTAATCAGCGTGCTCCAATTTAAAATATCGATATAGTTATTTAAGATTCCAGCTTTTTCCTAAAATCACAAATGAATTCCTTAAATATTTCATTTAAGCTTGCTTTTTTTTGTCCTTTTAACCATTCGACTTGGTCAATTGGCAGTCTTAGTTTTAAACTAATATCTTCGTCCGGCATTTCCACTCTTCTGATTTCTTCTATTGTTATGCCCTCTTCAATATTCGGAAACCAGGAATCATTTTCGTTTATTCGATGGAAATCTCCATACTCATCAATATCATCCAGTTCGCAGAACAAATTAAGCTGCGGCAATCCGCCTGACAGGATTTTAACATGCATAATTGAATTAATGATTCTACCATCCTTTAATTCTATTTCCATTATGAGCGTTTCTTCTTTTTTATATTTTTTTATAACCACTTCACTGACAATCAAATCTAACTCTAGAGTAACCCCTGCACTGCTTTCAAAAATATAAATGGCGCTTTTAAAAACATGGATCTCTTCACCATCCACTTTTACCGACTTGACACGAACCATAGACAATTCCTCCATACAGCTGTTCCATCCAATTGCATTTGATAAATCTAATTTTATAACAAAAAATGATGCATCTTCAAAGAAAAAATAAAAACCTCACTAGTTAAAAAGGCTAGTAAGGTTCTTATAAAGAACTATTTTTCAATAAATGTATTATTAGATGTTGCAATCTTAGTAGATGCTCGACTTAGAACGATTTTTGAGACAATAAACCCAAGAATAATTGCTACTACTAGAGTAATGATGGAGCCCAATAAAGCGATTTTCATCGCCATTAAAAATAATATGGCAAGTGTCAGCATCGTCATAATCAAAACAGAATTCCAAAGGACACGGTCTCTGACTTTTTCAATTAAACCCGAAGAAGGTACCTCATTGGTTTCAGTAATTGCAGCGCTTAATACCGCTTTTAAGCGGCGCAAATTAATGATTGGGCCCATAAACGTCATAATGATTAATGCTGCAAGCGAAAAATCAACCCACGGTTTCCCCCATCCCCATGTGGAAATCACAAGGTAAAGGCCGAGCAGTAGAATCAAAATAACACTAAAAGGCAGCAGGCCATCAAGTTTCACAGCTAACGCGGACCAAATTCGTATGTAGTCCGTTTTTGTAGAATGGAGCATGGCGATCATCGCTGTTAAGGTGATTCCTACTGCGGCAAACATGATGACCGCACCTAAAATATGTAGAAATAAAACAAAGTTGTACAACAAAACTCCAAATCCTCCTTTTGTATGATTACTTTTTTATTATATATAACACACATATGGTAGAAAAGTCCCTTTTCTAAAAAAATGTATTTTTACCAAAATAGCGCATTTCCTTTGTATGATTAAGAGATTAACACATATAATCAAAGAGGATACAAATCTTTTAATTCGAAGGGGGACCCTATGCTTAGTAAATCTTTAATTGAAGACGTACTCACAGCTGCTTTGTCTACTGGTGGTGACTTTTCAGAAATCTTTGTGGAGGATCGCTTCACCAGTAATATGTCACTGCGGAGCGGTAGAGTCGAAACCTGCCTCTCCGGCCGTGACTTTGGGATTGGCATTCGTGTGTTTAAAGGATTTCAAAGTGTTTATGCCTATACAACAGATTTTCGAAAAGATAGCCTTTTAAAAGCAGCCAAAAATGCCGCACAAGCTATTAGCGGAAATTCAATCATCCAACCTGCCCCTTTCATCCAAGAATCCTTCGAATCCAGTCATCCAGTTTATCTTCTGCCCCTAGAGGTAGATAAATCAAGAAAAATCACCATTATGAAAAATGCTTTTGATACCGCAAAAAACTATCACTCTAGTATTTCACAAGTCACCGTCCGATATATGGATGAAGAACAAAATGTTCTAATTGCCAATTCCGAAGGTAAATTCATTGAAGATAAACGGGTCCGCTCCAGGCTTGCCATCCAGGCTGTAGCCGTAAGGGACAACCAAATGGAAACAGGCTTCTACGGTCCAGGTGCCCATCAAGGCTTTGAATTTTTTGAAAACCTAAACCTGGACCACTATGCAAAAGAGGCATCTCGAATGGCCTTGACGATGCTAGATGCCAGTCCATGTCCAAGCGGAAAATTCCCAGTGATTATCGATAATGAATTTGGCGGTGTTATTTTTCACGAGGCTTGCGGACATGGATTAGAAGCAACTGCTGTAGCGAAAAACAATTCCGTTTTCGCAAACCGCATTGGGGAACGGGTTGCACCGGAAATTGTTACATATATTGATGACGGAACACTGCAAAATGAGTGGGGCTCAATCAATATTGATGATGAAGGTGAAAAAGCCCGAAAAAATATCCTTATTGAAAATGGTATTTTAAAAGGCTATTTAATTGATAAGTTTAATTCACGAAGGATGGGAATGGAATCAACAGGGTCCGGAAGAAGACAATCCTTCCGTTTTGCCCCTACCTCTCGGATGACCAACACGTATATTGCTCCGGGAAAATCAACGCCAGAAGAAATCATTGCTAACACCGAACATGGCATTTATACAAAATATATGGGCGGCGGACAGGTCAATCCGGCAACAGGTGATTACAACTTTGCCGTTGCGGAAGCGTACGAAGTAAAAAATGGAAAACTCGGAAAACCGCTAAAGGGTGCAACCTTAATCGGAAATGGCCCGAAAACCTTACAGCTTGTTGATATGGTTGGGAAAAATTTGGGACATGGTGCCGGAATGTGCGGTGCCTCAAGTGGAAGTATCCCAGTAAATGTAGGCCAGCCAATGATACGGGTAAGCGAAATGACGGTCGGCGGGACAAAGGGGGAATAAAGAATGAACATTCAAGAATTCCAAGCAAAGCTATTTTCACAAGCAGTATGCAGTGGTTTTACAGATGTTGAGATTTATTATGAAAACAAGGAAATATTCGGCTGTCAGGTTTTCAAAGGTGAAATCGACCAATACGAAATTGCAGAAGATAGTGGCGTTTCTTTCCGTGGAATCATAAATGGAAAAATGGGCTATGCCTATTCCGAGAAATTAGATGATGCCTCGATCCCTTTTTTGATTGAGAATGCAAAGGAAAATGCTCGTTTGGTGCAGGAGGATGAAGTGGAAGAAATCTTTGCCGGAAGTGCTCAGTATGAAAAAGCTAGCTTTTACTCTTCATCCTTGAATGAGGTAACTGCTGCTGAAAAAATCCAATTAATTAAAGAGATTGAACGTGAAATCTATGCTGTTGATCCAAGGATTGTAGCAACAGATTATTGTATGGTCCGAACTGAATCAATGACAAAAAATCTGATTAATAATAAGGGCCTGTCCTTAAGCGATAAAATGAATCACATAACCGTCATGGTCGAAGTGATTGTGAAAGATGGCGAGGAAACGAAAACCTCATTTGAATTTGTTGTTACCAAGGATTTTCATAGCTTGAATGCCAAGGAAATCGCCAAAAAAGCTGCAGATGAAGCACTCTCACAGCTAGGCTCAAGGAATATCGAAAGCAAAGATTATCCAGTCCTTTTGAGAAATGATGCTGCAGCGCATCTGTTGGCGACTTATGCTGCTAATTTTTCTGCAGAAAATACACAAGCGGGGATTTCTTCTTTAAAAGATAAGCTCGGGAAGCAAATTGCTACTGATAAGATCACGATTGTCGATCATCCATTCTTAGAGGATGGTCTCGCAAGTCGAACATTTGATAGCGAGGGTGTGGCATCTACGAGAGTAACATTGGTAGAGGAAGGTATTTTACATTCCCTGCTGCATAATCAGAAAACAGCCAAAAAGGATTCGACTGTTACAACAGGTCATGCCCATAAAGATTCCTATAAGAGTGCGGTCAAAGTGGGGCCATCGAATTTATATATTGAGCCCGCCCATTCATCGTTTGATGAATTGCTTGCTGCCATGGGAGAAGGTGTTTTGATCACTGGTCTATCAGGCTTGCATTCTGGCGCGAATACAGTTTCAGGCGATTTTTCACTTGCAGCGAATGGGTACTATGTGAAGGATGGCAAGATTGCATTCCCAGTAAATCTAATGACGATTGCCGGGAATTTTTATCAGCTGCTACAGGACGTTGAAGAAATCGGATCAGATTTAACCTTTCCGCTGACGCCAGTAGGATCCCCCTCGATATTGGTGAAGTCGTTGTCGGTAACAGTGGAATAATTTTGGAGGTCAGTTTTGAAGTCAGTCCCCCGCCGCGTTAATACGGTGGGGGACTGACTTTTTCTTAATAGAATAAATCCCTTAAAGCAGATTCGAGTGTCGGAAACTTGAACTCAAAACCTTCATTCGTCAATACCTTAGGTAAAACATGTTGACCTTCAAGAACAAGCGAGCTTTTTTTCCCAAGAGCTGCCTTCATTAATAAGGCAGGTACAGGAAACCAATGCGGACGATGTAAAACAGCTCCAATCGTCTTGCCGAAATCTTTCATCCTTTTTGGATTTGGTGCGGTAACATTAACAGGACCATTCAAACGATTGTTTTCAATCGCAAAAACAATCGCATGGACAACATCCGTTATATGTACCCATGAAACCCACTGCACACCCGAACCAACTGTACCTCCCATGAATAACCGATAAGGCAACGCCATAAGAGGAAGCGCTCCTCCCTCATTTCCAAGAACAACGCCAAATCTCATAAAAACTGTACGAATTCCATGCTCCATCATCGTAGCCGCTTTTCTTTCCCAATCATGAACGGTTCGGCCAAGAAAGTCATTGGCCACCTCCGTTGATTTTTCGGTATAAACAGTATCATGGGACGGAGGGTAAATTCCAATCGCACTTGCATTGATAAAAACAGATGGCTTTTCTGAAAGAGCCTCAACTATTCTTAACAACTCAGCAGTCGCTGTCATTCGGCTTTCATAGATTTGCCGTTGGTGATTTTCCGTCCAGCGGCCATCATTGATCGATACACCCGCAAGATTAATCACCACGTCTACCCCGCCAATTTCTTTTTCTGGGGACGAACCTTCCTTAATCCATTGAACAAACTTTATGGTACCTTCTGATTGCTTCCCTTTTCTTGTCAAAATAATGATATCATGGCCCTTTTTAAAAAGAAGCTCCGTTAATTTTTGTCCCACAAACCCTGAACCGCCTGCAATAAGAATTTTCATTGTTTCACTCCTATCAAGATTCGATTCTAATAGAATCTCTTTCTCTGTTTCCATTGTAAAATAAAAACGGCCAGCAACGATTATTTTTGCTGACTATTTTTTCGTTCTTTTAAAATGGCTTGAATGATTTCAATATGAACAGCGGCCCACGATTTTTCGTAAAAGTGGATGATTACGCTATATAGGAGGATAACCAATGAAATAATCGCGAAAATCGCCCACACCATACTATGGTCTTGAAAAACAAAATCTTGCAATTGTTTTGCAAATATGACTAACAGCCAGGGAATCGTTGAAACAAGAATCGGGATCATCCCTGACCCATTTTTCTCCTTAATCATACAATAATAAATTCTTTTTAACGTCTCAGTATCAATACCATGATAAAAATTTTGAATATCCTCTATTTCTAAAAGCCTTTTTAATTCTTTAAATGATGGATCAAATTTCGAGGCTTTTTTTAATTGAAGGTATATTTTATGGGCATCCCCGCGAAGTGAAAACATATTCCTATCCTCTTTCTTCCAACATAGTTCCTTTACTAAAGGCTTTGCAAATATGTTTTCATTTATTCAAAATTATCCTTCACATGAATTTACTAAAGTGTTCCTTTGCCCCAAAAGCCTTCTTGGAAATTTTTTAATTCATAAGAAATGACGAAAGCATTCGGTGACATTTTATTAATCACTTTTACCACTTTTTGTTCATGCCTGCGCTTCACCAATACCTGAATTACGGTACGCCTTCCACTTTTTTCATCAGCTGTCCAAGATGCAACCCCATAGCCTTGACTCTTAAGTGCACGTGGGAGCTCAAAATCGAATGGATTGACTATGGCTTGTACCGTTACATAGCCCAAAGCAAGGTATTCTTCAATTTTACCTCCTAAATAAACACCGAGGCCCCAACCCAAACAATAGGCGACCATATTGACTGGATCTTTAAGGTTGTCCAGAACAATCGTTAAACCTACCAAATAAACATACACTTCCAACATCGAAATGATTGAGGCCCATACCTTCTGACCTTTGATCACAAGTAACATCCGTAATGTAAAGAAGGTCACATAGAGAATATTAATCACAATAATGATGAAGATAATTGGTTCAAAGCCAAACAAAATAACACCCCCACATTCCTACCTTATTATTTCTTCAAAGAAAACATGCTTTTTCTAAGAAATGAACAGTAATGATGGGGGTGTTTTTTAACATGAAATTTACAAAATTTTTATAGGGTTTGATACATTTTTGCTGAATTGTATACGTATGAAATAATTAAAGGGGGAATTGAAGAATGAAATGTCAAAGAACCTATTTTCTGATTGATGATTTAGTATTCGAAGTTAGAAAGCCAGAAATTACCGTTAAACAAATTCAAAAAACACAGATTAAAATTGAAAATGAAGAATACAAACTCCTTCGAAAACATTTCGATGAACATATATTTAATATTGAAAAAACACCAGATGGATGGTTAATAACCGAGAGAACGAATTAACAATGGATTATACTTTCGTTTTTAGAATAGAGTCCACGGTCATTTTCATTGTATAAATCACAGTTTTCTTATAACGTGCTGCTAAAAGCAACACTCTTATTTGTTCGGATCTGGATAGATTTTTAAACCGGGGCTCTTGTTTCAAAAAAGACCGAAAGATTGACCAGCTAGGAGGCATTAAAGGAAAGTCATCTAGGGGTTGTTTGTTCCACAAGCGATAAAACCAGGAGATTACTCTATCGGAACTAGTTTTATCAACAATACATGGCGCATAAATATTTTTAGTGTGTTTTTTCAGGGATTCGAATCGATCTTGTCCGCTAACAATAATGTAAGTCCCATCTTTCCGGCTTTTTTTGACCACTAAAACATACATGCAGTCCCACATTAGTCTTTGAAGTTTCTTTATATGCTCCGTAATTTTCTGTGATAAATCCGGTTTGATTTTGTTTAGTGGGATATACTGGATGGTGAATTTCATAAACATCCCCTCCTGTTAGTAAACATGTAATTCTCTACAATTTTTTGAAGTATCACATCAGTGCAGAGTATTGGTTTCAATGCGATCCTTTTAATGGCAATGAATGAGTCACAGCCCCTTTAAATATATGTATGAATTGGGCGCATGTCACATACGAAGTAACGATGAAAATATGTTTTTATAAAAATGGCTTTGTTAAAGAACAATCTTGATTTTTAAACAAAGTTGATTGGAGCGGAAGGTGCGAGACTCCTGCGGGAGCAGAGGGACAGGTGAGACCCCACAGGCGCTAAAGCGCCGAGGATGCTCACCGCCCGCCCCGCGGAAAGCGAGCATCCTGGAGCGGAAATCAACAACCACGTTTAACACAGCCATAAAAATAAATAGCAACCCTTCCTAATAGAAGAATCGCTACAGTAACAAATTGGGAGATGAGAGATAATCTATCGACGTGATTATTCCTTAATTTCTTTGATTTGTTCCCGAATTTTCTCAAGGTCTTTTAAGGACAGGTCGCCGAGGGATTTTTTAATTTCTTCCTCTATAACTTTTTTGTTACTTTCTCGATGTTGATCCCACCAGCTGCGAAGACCTTCCGTGCTGTCCAATAGGTATTCAATATCCATTTCTTCTAAATCATCATCCGTTAGATATTCCATGACAGCAGCTAACATTCGGGAAAGTTTTTCTGCTTCATCCTCATTTTCTTCTTCAGTTGGAAAAGTAACAATGGTTTCCTCGTCAGATGCTTCGGCATTTTGCACAGTTTTTCTTGGCATTGTGACCCTCCTTACTATTTTTCAATAGTATGACCATTAAAAAGTAATTCAACAAAGGAATACCTATTCTGGTGATTAGCGACCTTTATCTTGATACAAACGAAGATTGGATCGTTTACTTAATCTCATGCATCAAAAGTGATTGGCTCCTTCGTATTGAGTTCATGTTTTTTTCCAGAATGGTTTACAAAATAAATACTAATCACAATAAGAATTAAACCGACCAAAAGGGAATAAGTGAATTTTTCTCCCAAAAATACAGTACCAACTAAGACAGCGATAAGTGGAACAAGAAAGGTGAACGAGGCTACTTTTGTTGCCTCACCCGAATTGACTAATTTAAAATAAAGGATATAGGCTGCTGCTACCCCTAAAATGGACCCGTACGATAAACCGAACAGGTACTTTCCATTCCAAACGATACTTGACCAATCTTCCGTAACAATCCCTATCCCGGTAAGCACCATTCCACCGATTAGAGACTGCAAGCCCACCATCCACAAAGAGTCTACCTTATGGCTTACTTTTTTCACATAAATGACACCAATTGCCCAAAAAATCGCTGTTGCCAGAGCTAAAACAATCCCTAAGATCGAGACATGTCCCGTAAATCCTTCCGAACTAACTGCAGCAACACCTAAAAAGCCCACAACCAGCCCGGTAATTTTAATAATGGACATTTTCTCTCCTAACCACAGCCAGCCCAGCAGTCCAATTAAAACCGGCTGGAAATAGACGAGCACGGAGAACAATCCTCCCGGCAAAAAATTCAAGCCAATCGTTTGTAATCCAAAAAAGAGAAACGTATTTAATAGGGCAGAAATGAAATAAGTTCTCCAGTTTTCACGCCACTTTATTTTTTTCCATTGTGGAATCAAAATGGTGGATAATAATATTCCTCCAATAAGTGGGCGCATCCCCGCGAATAATATTGGCGGGGTATAAGCTAATGCTACTTTATATAGAGGCCAGCTAAAGCCCCAAATCAATACTAAACCTGCAATGGCTGCAAATGTTTTTGGTGAAAATCTTCTCATTATTTATCCTCCCCCTTTATACCTTTGGAACCAGCCTAAGCTTTTTCTACTTATATTTTGCTCTCATCGTCTGAGTTTAAAAAGTTTTTTATTTAATTTACTACCTCTTCAAATATGAATTTATCACTTTAAAGTTATAAATTCACCAAATTCGACTCACATCACCATAACGATAAACATAATCCATACTGAATTGGACAAAATATAAGGACTACTTGTTTGAACAAACAGAGGGGCATGACAATGGAAAGAAATTATGCAATCGACTTTATTAAATTTTTTGCAATAGCAGCCGTCGTTGTCATTCATACATTCCCTAGTGACCATGAGCTCGGATACTTCATTCTAGATAACTTTTCCAGGTTTGCTGTACCTTTTTTCTTTGCAGCCTCAGGATATTTGTTTGGACTTAAAATAATAAATAACCCTAAATCAATCGAATATTTTAAAAAATACGTTATAAAAATCCTAAAGATTTATTTCAGCTGGTTACTTTTTTATGTTTTATATGATGTTTTTCAAATTTATATAGACAAAGGATACCATAGCCACGAATTAGAAAAATATATCGAGAACTTAACTCCTCTAAATCTCCTATACTATGGCGAAGGTACAAGCGGATATCAATTGTGGTTTGTCATCTCTCTTGCTTGGAGCATTGCCCTATTATATCTATTCTACAGGCTAAAAAAAATTAGGATTTTATTAATCCTTAGTCTTTGTTTAAATATAGTGGGTCTTTTTGGTCAAGGATACTCGCAATTTTTAGAAATTCCCATTGACAGCACCCGGGACGCACTATTCATTGGTCTATTTTATACAACAATTGGATTTTGGTTTGCTTCTGCTTCCCCTTTCCAACAGTCTAAAAAAGTAGAAATTAAAACCTATCTTTTTTTCTTTTTCCTATTCTTTGCCCTTCAACTTTCTGAAGGATACTGGCTCGAAAAGGTGTTATCTGCCAAGCATGGCGAGTATTTTTTCTCCACGATCCTTTTAACCATTTTTTTGTTTTTGTTTACAATCAAAAATCAACAAGTTGGTAAGGGAATGTTGATCACCAAAATAGGCGGCAACGCTTTAGGAATTTATACGATTCATGTGTTATTTATTGATATCGACGACTTTATATTTCACAAATTTGGCATTGGGAATATGACCCATGATCTAACATTAAACCTAATTGATGCTTTTCTTGTTTTTTCAATGTCGTATATTACCTACAACTTTATTCAATATACTAAAACCCGACAACTTTTTGGTAAGTAATAAAAAAGCTTGCAATGGATGCAAGCTTTTTTCGTTTCAATCCATTATTGTGCTTGTGGGACCTTTTTTATAACTTTTCTTCTAATTGGCTCTTCTTGCTCTCTTCCGGGTTTTCTTTTTTTAATAAAGAAGGCCAAAATAAAGGCTGCAATCGTTAAATAGGTAGCAATCATAAAGGCATCGTCAATTCCCATTACCGTTCCCTGTTTGATCGCCAGTGCCATATGAATTTTATCAGTTGGTGAAATTTGATTTTGACTCATAATCGTCTCCACATGGCTTTTCCCATTATTCGTCATAATGGAAACGAAAAAGGCCATTCCGACAGCCCCGGCAACCATTCTTAACGTATTTACCATTGCCGTGCCGTATTTATTTAAACTAAGTCCTAAATCATTCAAACCAGCTGTAAAAATTGGCATCATCAAGAGCGAAATTCCAAACATCCTGATGGTATACACCCATATTACATAAGAAAACGATGTATCTGTATGAAGTCTGGTCAATGCATAGGTGGTAAGGATGGTGATCGCTAAACCAACAATCGCTAACCATCTTGCACCATATTTATCAAAAAGCTTCCCTGTGATTGGCGACATAATCCCCATTACCACACCGCCCGGGAGTAGCATAAAACCTGCTTCAAGCGGGCTGAAGCCATGAATATTTTGCATATAGATTGGCATTAAAATCATTCCTGAGAACATGGCCATTGTCACAATCACGTTAATAATCGTCGTTAATGTAAACATCTTATACTTAAAGATTCTAAATTCTAAAATTGGATGCCCCACTGTTAGCTGACGCCATACAAACAGGATTAGGCTGATTCCCCCTACAATAAACAAGGTAATCACCTCAGGATCAGACCACCCTTTTGTTCCTCCAGTGGTGAATCCATAAAGAATTCCGCCAAATCCTATCGTTGATAAAATTACACCGAGCACGTCGAGTTTTGGACGGCTTGTTTCTGTTACATTTTTCACAAGAAAAATCGCAATAAAAAAGTCTATTAGTGCAATTGGGGCAATGATATAAAACATCACATGCCACGAATACGTTTCAATAATCCATCCAGCCCATGTTGGACCGATCGCTGGAGCAAAGTTCAATGCAACCCCAAAGATTCCCATGGCAAATCCACGACGTTCCAAAGGGAAGATGGTAAAAATAACATTCGTAATGAGTGGAAAAAGAATTCCGGCACCTATTGCCTGAACAACACGGCCTACTAAAATAACGGAAAAAGATGGTGCAATCGCACAGATAAAGGTTCCAACTGAAAAAATACCCATTGAAAATAAAAATAATTGCCTGGTTGTAAATCTTTGCATTAAAAATGCAGTGATCGGGATTACAATTCCGTTTGTTAACATGAAAATAGTACTTAACCAGTTTGCAGTAGCAGCTGAAATTTGAAAGGAATTCATAATTTGCGGCAATGCGACATTAATGACTGTTTGATTTAAAAAAGCGACAAACGCTCCAGCTATCAAAACAGCAAAAATGGGTGCGGTCCGAAGCGATGGTTGCGAAGATTTTGTGGTGTCCAAGTAAAAATTCCCCCCTTGATTTTATTATAAGAAAACGAGTCCCTGTTAGGTTACCCAAACACAAATGAACTTTACTACTATATTGGGTTAATAGGATTTTGTCAAACTAGTTGCTTTCTACAAGCAAATGCCTGAAATTTTGTAATTGTTGATGAAAACGATAAATAACAAAAGAAAAATCCCTATTCTGGGATTCTCCTTTTGTTTAGAATTTCTGTTAGTTTTTTTTCAACATATGAAATACTTGTTCTACATCCTTATCGCCACGCCCTGATAAATTCACAATCAAAATATCGTCTTTTGTGAGTTCCTTTGCCAATTTAATTGCATGGGCAACAGCATGAGAGCTTTCTAAAGCAGGGATAATCCCTTCTGTTTTAGATAAAATTTGGAAGGCCTCCAATGCTTCTTGTCCTGTTGCTGTCACATATTCAGCTCTGCCGCTAACCTTTAAGTGGCTGTGTTCGGGACCAACACCCGGATAATCCAGGCCTGCCGCAATGGAATAGGTTGGTTGAGGCTCCCCTTTCTCATCGAGCAAAGTGAGACATTTGAAACCATGAATGACCGCCGGTACTCCTTCTGTTAAAGTAGGAGCTTCCTTTGGTTCTACACCAATCAAACGCACATCTTTTTCGTCGATATAATGAGCAAACGCTCCGATTGCATTGCTTCCACCGCCGGCACAGGCAATAACAGCTGTAGGCAGCTTCCCTTCCTGCTCAAGGATTTGGCGTTTTGACTCTTCACTAATAATTGATTGGAAATGCTTCACCATGGTTGGGTATGGATGCGGACCGACCGCAGAGCCAAGCAAGTAAAAAGTATTTTTATAGTTTTGCACTAAATCCCCTAAAGCTTCATCAACTGCATCTTTAAGGCGGCCCTGTCCTTTCTCGACAGGAACAACTTTAGCACCCAATAATTCCATGCGGAAAACATTTAATGCCTGGCGCTCCGTATCAAGCTTACCCATGTAGATGATACATTCCATATCGAACATTGCACATGCCGTTGCGGTTGCAACCCCGTGCTGCCCGGCGCCTGTTTCGGCGATGATTCTTTTTACACCCATTCGTTTCGCAAGCAGAATTTGTCCAATGGCATTATTAATTTTATGGGCACCGGTATGGTTTAAATCTTCCCGTTTTAAGTAGATTTTCGCTCCGCCAATTTTCCGCGTTAGGTTTTCAGCATATGTAAGCGGATTTTCACGACCAATATATTGCTTTAGGTAAAATTTAAATTCTTCCTGAAATTCAGGATCATCTTTATAGCGCAAAAATTGTTCCTCTAATTGATCCATTACCACTTGGAGATCCTTCGGAATAAAACTTCCTCCGAATTCCCCGAAATACCCTTTTTTATCTGTGCTCAAGCTCGTCATACTCAACTCGTCTCCTTCTCTACTTTTTGAATTATTATACTTTATTTAAGTGAATTTTCCAACTATTTTGGCGTCTGACCCACTACTTTAAGCGTTAAATTAATGACTCTGTTAAACTTGGTTGTTGATTTCCGCTCTAGGCGCATGCGGTTCGTGGGCGGACCGGGGAGCCTCCTCGTCGCTTCGCTCCTGTGGGGTCTCCCCTGCCCCGTACTCCCACAGGACATTGAATTACATCCTCGAATCCGCCCACGCACGAAGAAAATGCGTTAGCATTTTCGAGGAGTCTTCGCGCCTTCCGCTCCAATCAACGTTGCTCAAAAATCATTATTGTCCTTTAACACAGCAAATTAAAAAAGGCATCCCGATTTAATTTCAGGATACCTTTTTACCTTATTCAAATAACGGACTAACTGCTTTTTCGTTATGGATCCGATCAATTGCTTCTGCAAGCAACGGAGCAACGGATAAAACCGTAATTTTATCAATTTGCTTTTCTTTTGGCAGATCAATGGTGTTCGTGACAACTAATTCTTTAATCGGTGAGGCTTCGATTCTGCTAATAGCTGGACCTGAGAGAACCGGATGCGTGCAGCAGGCATAAACCGCCTTGGCCCCCGCCTCTATCAATGCATTCGCTGATAACGTAATGTTCGATGCCGTGTCGACTAAACCGTCAATAATAATCGCATTTTTCCCTTCCACATTCCCAATAATGTTCAAGACTTCAGACACATTGGATTCAGGATTCCTGCGGTCAATTAAGGCAATCGGTGCGTTTAATGGGCTGGCTAGTTTTCTCGCTTTCACCACTACTCCATTATGTGGAGCAACCACGACAACATCTTCCAATTGTTTTTTCATAAAATACTCGGCAAGAATCGGAATACCTGTTAAGTGATCCACTGGAATGTCAAAGAAGCCCTGTTCCTGTGGAGAATGGAAGTCAATGGTAAGTAACCGTGTAGCTCCCGCTTTTTGTAAAAGATTCGCAATCAGCTTCGCCGTAATCGGTTCCCGCGAACGAGCTTTGCGGTCTTGACGGGCATAACTGTAATAAGGCATGACCACATTAATTCTTTTTGCAGAAGCTCTCTTCATGGCATCAATCATAATGAGGAGCTCCATAATATGTTCATTGTTTGGCTGTGATGTAGATTGGACTAAATATACATAACCACCACGGACACTCTCTTGTACATGTATTTGAATTTCACCATCACTAAATCGAGTAGTGGAGTTTTTCCCTAGTTCGCAGCCCAAAAGATCCGCCACTTCATTTGCCAGCTTAGGATTTGAATTTAATGAAAACATTTTAAATTTCTTATGCAGTTGATACGTCACCTTTAATCCTCCATGCTTTGTTTCGTCATTTAAAAACCTTTGTCCAACATCTTATTTTACA
The DNA here is from genome assembly GCF_030938565.1 of Bacillus salipaludis. Taxonomy (GTDB): domain Bacteria; phylum Bacillota; class Bacilli; order Bacillales; family Cytobacillaceae; genus Neobacillus; species Neobacillus salipaludis_A. The sequence continues at coordinate 3,857,674 of NZ_JAVGVR010000001.1, forward strand.
TGAATTGAAGGAATAGAGATAGCAAATATATTTCACATTTCATTGTTATTTACAAACAAGGCCCTGCTTATACTTGGCATCACCTGAAAAATGCAACTTTTCTCCCTTTTCACTGTTCCCACTTGAAAATTTGCGTGATTCTCCTAAATGGATTGAATGCGCTTACCATCCCTATTATTATTTTAAAATAAAATATTTTTTGACATTTTCATGTAATCCGCTTGTCTTAGTCGGAAATTACTGATACTATTATTGAGGTCAATTTTTGAATTGATGAAATATTTAAAAATTAGGGGGTTTATTAAAATGGGCAAAAAGACAATCATTGCGATACTATCCATGGTGCCTATTGTATTTATGATTGTGGCAATCCCATTTGTTAATCGGATCCAACCGATTATTTTTGGATTACCATTTCTTGCATTTTGGCTCTTTTTGGGGATGATTATTACTCCTTTATGTACCTTTTTGATCTTTCGCCTACAAAAATCAGAAAGGAGTACGGAATCATGAAGGGAAATTTAACTGCATTGGTCATTACAGCTGCCATCGTTTTAGTCGTTGTTTTGATTGGATTTTTATCAGGGCGTGATAAATCAAATAGAAGCTCTGTTGAAGAATGGTCTGTCGGCGGTCGGAGATTTGGGACACTACTCGTTTGGTTCTTAGTCGGGGCGGATCTTTATACGGCTTATACCTTTTTAGGATTAACCAGTACGGCCTATACAGGTGGAAGTTTAGCATTCTTTGCTATTCCCTATACGATCATTGCCTACTTTATTTCTTATTTCTTTTTACCAAAACTTTGGAAATTTTCGAAAAGCCATAAGCTAACGACGCTGGCTGACTATGCAAAAGTAAGATTTGATAGTAAATTTTTATCCTTTTTAATTGCAGCAGTTGGAGTATTAATGTTAATCCCGTACATAGATTTACAGTTAGCCGGGATTCAAGATACTTTAACCGTTGCAGGGACAGGCTTTATCAATGTCAAAGTCGTAGTGGTTTTCTCTTTCCTATTAGTTGCACTATACACCTTTTTTAGCGGAATTAAGGGACCTACTTATACGGCAGTTATAAAGGACATCATGGTTTGGGTGATTATGTTATTCTTGGTTGTCAATCTACCAATCTTACATTTTGGCAGTTGGGGTTCAATGATTCACAAGGTAGCTTCGGATTCACCGCAGTTACTTACCATCCCTACTTCCGGGCCAAAAGGGATTCCATGGTTTCTAACCGCTTCACTCATTTCTGGTTTAGCCCTATTCATGTGGGCACATGCAGCTACAGGGGTCTTTACAGCGAAAAGTGCAGATGCACTAAGGAAAAATGCAATCTTTTTACCGCTGTATAATATTGTGTTAATTTTGCTTATTTTCTTAGGCTTTGTTGCCTATCATGTATTGCCACAGGGTACGAATCCTCGGTTTGCCTTGTTAAACTTAATTCAAGTTTCCTATGGCGGGACAGTTCAAGGCTTAGCTTATGCAACGATTGCACTAGCCTCTCTGATTCCGTGTTCGATTATGGCCATCGGTGCTTCAAACTTATTTGCAAATAACATTTATCGGGATTTTATTAATCCGAACGTGACACAGGCAAAATTAACAATGGTCACTCGTTCGATGGTATTTGTTGTCATCGGTCTGGCGTTAATTTTTGGAATGGTCTTCCCTTCTGCCCTTGTGTCACTTCAATTATTAGGGGTATCAGGAATGGTTCAAATCTTCCCGGCAATTGTGTTTAGCCTTTACTGGAAAAACCAAACGAAAGAAGCCACGATTTTGGGCTTACTCGTCGGATTGATTGTCACGTTCACCGTTTATGCGACCGGAAAGTCTTTTGGTATTTACGAAGGATTCTGGGGATTATTGGCGAATATCATCGTAACGGTCATCGTCAATCCGATGTTTGTGAGTAAAATCAAAAACAAAACTAATCCTATCACGGAAGAGTTATTTGGAATAAACGAGCCGCCTCTCAAATTTAAAAAAGAGGCATAATCTTCTAAAGAGACATCCCAGTAGATTCAGGGATGTTTCTTTTTTTAGGATAATGATTGTTTATAAAGAATAATTCTTCTATTGAAAAGAATCCCTGTGAATATCGATCCAGGGGTTTTTCTCATTTTTTAAGAAATTTTACGCTTGAAATTAAATTTTTAAGATACAACTTAGGAATCACCTCAAAAATGAAACAATATTGTCTATAAAGCGTTACAATTTCTACATGGTATTTTATTCCTAGTTCTGTTAATATCAAAAAGGAAGATAAATACAGTACAAATACATACGAATTGTATCTATAATTTTTATCTGATAAGTAATGATTCTATTAAACTTAAAGGCAGGAACTGAACTATGGATAAAAAGATGATTTTGTTATCTGCTTGCTTTCTTACATTCATGACAGCTCCGATTGCGGCCAATGCAAAAAGCATTGACTCTAAACCTCCAACGGATTCACAAAAACAAATCCAAGATGACTTAACAGCGATTAAACAACAAAAAGTTCTAGTCCAAGAAGAAATGGAAGCAACTGCAGAAAAAATAAAAGCCCTTGATCAACAAATCACCACATCAAAGGAAAAAATTCAAAAAAAAGAAAATGAATTAAAAAAAATTCAAGGGAAAATGAACCGTTTAAATAAAGAGGAAAAGAGAATTACAACCTTACTTAATAATAGAAAACAAGAATTTAAGGACAGAGTTGCTGCGTATTATCGAACAGATGGTGAAATATCATTTCTAAATGTAGTTCTATCTGTTAATAGTTTTGGAGAATTTATCGACCATTTTTTTGCTTATGATAAAATTGTAAACAAAGATAAGGAATTTATTGAAGAATACATCGCAAACCAAAACAAGGTTGCGAGTATCAAAGGTAAAGTTCAATCCTTACAAAAGTCAACGATGGAAGAAAAAGCAGAATTAGAAGAAATAAAAGCAGGACAAGAGAAAAACAAAAAGGAAAAAGAAAAATTATCTAAGTTTCTTGAAAAGAAGAAAAAACAATTAGAAAAAGAAGAACAGGAAAAAACGATCGCCCTTGAATTGTTACAGAAAAAAGGAAAAGAAATTCTAGACCTAATCAATCATAATGGCAGTGAAAATAAAGAAAATGTGGTAAAGATCAATTCGATTATCGCTCCCTTCGTTCCAGATTCCCAAAAGCTTGAACAAGTGACAGGTGTTCCGGCTTCAATTACTTTGGGTCAAATCATTCTGGAAAGTTCGGGTCGTTATAATGGTCTATCCGGACTCGCCTATAAAGCCAAAAACCTATTTGGAATAAAAGGAACAGGCACAGCAGGTTCGGTCAAAGTAGAAACAACGGAATATGTAAAAGGTGAAAAAATCGTGGTCATAGCCGAATTTGCCAAATATAAAACCTATTATGATAGTATGCTAGATCATGCAAATCTATTATTAACTCCTAGGTATCAAAAATATTTAAAAGATGCTACCAATATTGTAGATTACGCCCATGGCATACACGACGCAGGATATGCGACTGACCCGGAGTATGCAAATAAACTGCTTAAAATAATCTACCAGTATGATTTATGGAAGTTAGATGAATTTAATGATTAACATCACCTTCTGAAAAGGGGTTTGAGTAAATTGATTCAGTTTCAAGAAGTAACAAAAATCTATCCCAATGGAGTGCATGCATTAAAAAACATTAACCTGCAGATCTCAAGTGGTGAATTCATCTTGATGATTGGTGAGAGTGGTGCAGGAAAATCGACCCTTAATAAACTGATTACACGAGAAGAAAAATTAACGAGCGGTGAGCTATTCGTTAACGGAATAAAAGTATCAACGATAAAAGAGAAGAGAATTCCGCAGTTAAGAAGATCGATTGGGATGGTTTTTCAAGACTTTCGTTTGTTATCAAAAATGACTGTTTATGAGAATGTCGCTTTTGCCCAAGAAACGATTGGAGTACCGATAAACTTGATTCGTGACAATGTCTTTCATGCTCTAAAAATGGTAGGCCTTGAATCGAAAGTTAATGCTTTTCCAAAGGAATTATCCGGTGGAGAGCAGCAACGGGTTGCTATCGCCAGAGCAATAGTGAACCGCCCAAAATTGATTATCGCGGATGAACCGACTGGAAATTTAGATAGTAAAACGGCATGGGAAATCATGAAGGTTTTTGAAGATATCAACAAACTCGGGACAACGATCCTTATGACCACTCATAATAAAGAGTTTGTAGAACATACCACGAAACGGGTTATTTTAATCGAAAATGGAAGCATTCTTCGTGATCATCAAAGGAAGGTGCGAACAAGTTGAAAAAAGGATCCTACTTGAATCGACATATTAGAGAAGGAATGAATAATTTTAAAAGGAATGGCTGGATGACGGTTGCTTCGGTCAGTTCTTTAACTTTAATGATTTTCCTCATCGGGATTACCTTCTTACTGTTGGTCAACTTAAACCACATGACAACAAAAGTAGAGAAAAATGTAGAAATACACGCCTATTTAAAGGAAATTGATTCCGAGGACGTAAAAATTCTCACTAGTACAATTCAAACGTATGATCATGTTACGTCTGTTACGTTCATTTCTAAACATGAAGGCCTTCAAAGCTTTATGAAAAATTTAGGAGATGAGGGCGCAGCTTTTCAAACATTAAAAAACGATAATCCATTAAATGATGAATTGGTGATTAAAACCGAACAGCCAAAAGATGTAGCAGGTGTTGCCAAAAAAGTAGAAAAATTAGCGCTTGTGGATAAAGTAGCGTATGCTAAAAACGTGGTTGGTCCCCTGGTTACCTCTACAAAAATTGCCCGATTGGCTGGGACCATCTTTATTATTTGTCTCACCCTTGCTGCTGTTCATTCAGTAACGAACACAATTCAAATTACGGTATTGGCGAGAAAAGAAGAAATTCAGCTTAGGAAATTGATTGGAGCTACAAACGGATTTATTCGTCTTCCTTTTTTTATCGAAGGTTCTTTCATTGGATTGCTAGGAGCAATCATTGCAAGCATTCTCATCCTGACAGGATACTATTTTGTTTATCTTTATTTTAGTAGATATATCGATTTGGACTTTATTGAGTTGCTCTCTCCTCTCCCCCTCATTCCGATTTCATGTTTGTTTCTGCTTCTTTTTGGGGTTTTCATCGGAATGATGGGAGCTACTTCATCATTAAGACGAATTTTAAAGGTTTGATTTTTGGATCGAACGAATAAACCTTCTACACTAATTAAAGATACACTTGGATAAAAAAGTGTCATAGATCATAAATTCTGGTCTTTGGCACTTTTTTTTGTCTTTCCCTGCCATTCTGTTTCCTAATTTCCGTTTCACCTATTTGTTAAAAACTGTAACCTGATAGAAAACAATTGTAAACGATTACATTATACGATATACTTTATACAAATTTACTGTTCGAAGGGTGATTACAACATGAGACAATATATTTTTCTCTTGAATGAACCGGTAGGTCCTCGAGAGATTAAAATTGAAGCATCAGGAATGATGGAAGCCTTCAAAAATAGCAAAAGAATTCCGCAAAAAGATCATGGAAAATACAAAGAAAAATGTTGATATGATATTTAAATGTGTAAAATATTAAAATGCAAGAATTTAAGGAAAATAGACTCATTTAAATAAAGAGTTGAAAAAAAGGATCGCCTTCTCGGTGATCCTTTACTTGTTCTTTCCATTATTTTCATTGGTAGCCTGACGGATCGCAGCTTTTTCTTTTGCTGCTTGTGAAACCTGTTGTCCATGATTGGTTGTCGCAGTCTTAGTTGTTGAGGGCTTTGGAGCAGTGTTGGCCACTGGCTTCGTATTTGATGCCCCCTTCCCTGTTGACCCTGTTGCAGTAGAATTTTGACCCGAAGCAGTAGGATGAGTCGCAGGGGCTGCTGAATGAGTGGTCGTTGAGGTTGTTCTAGTGGTTGTATTATTCTTTGGAATTGGTGCTACAACCTTATCACTCTTCTTTGCATTCGTTACAACCGTTTTTGGGGCAGTACTAGGATGTGAAGCTGTGATTTTTACGTCTTTTACAGTCGTTTTTCCTGTTTGAGTTTTTGCTGTTAGAGTCCTCACATTTTTGTCATTTACAGTTTCTTGTGTTGCAACGGTCACCGCTTTATCTACTAGATTCCCAACAGCCATCGTTTTTTGTACTTTCACCGTTTTTTCCGCTTGGTTCACATTATTTGCTGTTTTTTGTGGTTGATTCTTCCCAGTTTTTTCGACATTGTCCATTTGGTCCGTAATTTTTTGGTTCTCAGGCTCTGTTACATCTTTTCCTTGCGTGATTTGTTTTATAGTATCTCCAAACAAGGCATTAGTGACAGAAAACGTAACCGATCCCACTAACACCATCGTGAGTGCTCCTTTAGTCAGTTTATTCATTTGGTTCTCCTCTTATCTTTTTACGCGCAATAGCCTTACAAAATTCGACCAATTCAAAGAGTTTCTGGGGGTATTCGATATAGTCATATTTACTTATTTTATCTCTATTCTTCAAGGTAATTAAACCCAAAAACATAGTCCTTAACCATCAAAAAATGAAAACCTTCTACCCTACCCCCATAATCCTACACCGCCATCCTAACCTTCTGTTGGTAGTCATTTTTTGTCGAAAAAACACTGTCCACTGCATACGGACAATTTCATCAAAAAGTCCACGAACGGTGCCTGTCACCCAACAAAGGAGGAGTTTTATGAATCGAATTTTTAGGTGGATGGTTCGATCGTTGTTTGCGCCTGTAACGGGAAGTGGCGGTGCGGTGGCGAGTACACTTGGATTTTTCTTGGGTTTTATACCTTTATATAGTGCTAGAATTCCATTAATGCTTGCCTTTTCCCTCATTTTCCGTCTTAATATTATTGCTTTATTCTTTGGAACCTTGATTACCATTTTTATTCCGATGGTTCGTCACTTACCGTTCCTAAATTTAGAGGCCATGGAAAGATTTATGAATGACTGGCTAACCTCCACCCTTAAAACAAAAATACAGCTTACCCAATCCATTACAACTGGGATTTTTGGAGGTTTAATCGGACTTTCTTGCTTCTTTTTCTTCCATTGGTTCTACAATTTAGGACTGAAAAAAAATGAGCGAGACCAAGAACACGTTTTTCTTGATCCTGCTAAAAGACGCTGGTCGATTATCATTCGAATGACGACAGGCTTTAGTGTATTCATCCTATTAGTTTCAATGATTTTTATAGATAGCCTTTATACAGATCCAATGTTTCCAGAACTGCAATTGAGTAAAACAGCTGAAACGAGCGGAATTGTTCCTATTAATCAACCCTTAAGTGAAGAACAGTTAGCCGCACAGTTTCAGAAAACGAATCCTTCACCGCTTATTCAAAAAAAGAATAACCAAGGGATTCATCAATCAAGCAAACAAGAAGTATATGGCTTTTACGTCAACTGGGATGAAAACAGCAAAGCGTCTTTCAATAAGCACATCCATTCCATGACAACCATCATCCCAGAGTGGCTTCAGCTCAATTCTGACCTCACCTTAAAGACAAGTACAGACTCGTCTATAAAGGCCGAGGCAAAAAAACACCAAATAAAGGTTCTCCCATTAGTGAATAATTACACCAACAATAAATGGGATGGAGAAACTCTCCATCGGTTATTTACGACACCTGGGGCTGAAGAGCGTTTGATAAACAATTTGTTAGCGTATGTAAGAACCAATCACTTTGACGGGATCAATATAGATTTTGAAGGCGTCCAGCAAAAGGACAAAGCGAATTTAACTGTTTTTATCGATAAAACTTCGAAAGCTTTTCATCAACATGATCTCATGTTCACAATGGATGTTCCGCCAATGAACAATAGTTTTGACTATGCCTCATTAGCCGCTAAAGTTGACCGGATGTTTGTCATGCTTTATGACCAGCACAACTCTACGAGTAAACCTGGACCTGTTGCTCAAACGGATTGGGTAAAAGAGAGTTTAAACCAGCTCCCAATCCCTTCTGAAAAATTAATTGTAAGTCTCGGAAGCTTTGGTTACGATTGGGAGGAAAATGCTAAATGGCCAGCTGAAACCATGACATTCGGGGATATCATGAATCTCGGAATCGGCACCAACCTGCAAATTTTTTGGAATAAACAAGCAGGCAACCCCTTTTTCCGTTACAAAATAGAGGGAAAAAACCATATTGTTTGGTTTTTAGATGGTGCGACCTTTTATAATCAAATGAAAACCGCACTGAATAGCGGCTCAAAAGGAATTGCGGTTTGGCGCCTCGGTTCTGAAGATCCATCAATCTGGAAGTACATCAATAAACCAAAGGAAATGGCTAATCCTTCCAAGACACTAGAAACCCTGGTCAGTCCTGACCCCGTTCACTATACAGGTGATGGAGAGATTTTGAAAATTGCTTCTCCAGCACAAAGTGGAAAAAGAACGATTCAAACTGATTCACAGGGTTGGATTCAAAATGAATCCTATACAAAATTACCAATGCCTTTTGAAGTGGTTCGTTCTGGTAATGTGGAACGGAAGAAAGTGGTCCTGACCTTCGATGATGGACCGGATCCAAAATATACACCAGAAATATTGGACATTCTGAAAAAGAATCATATAAAAGCGGCCTTCTTTATCGTTGGCCAAAATGCCTTGCAACACCCGGAACTGGTGAAAAGGATGTATAATGAGGGCCATGAAATCGGCAGCCATACCTTTACACATCCAAATGTTGCCTCCACGACATCAACACAAACCAAAGTTGAGCTCAATGCAAATCAGCGACTGTTTCAGGAAATTACCGGGCATTCGATGAATCTTTTCCGCCCGCCCTATGTCGCCGATGCGGAACCGAGCACAAGGGAAGAACTGCTGCCGATATGGCGTGCGCAGGAAATGGGTTATACCATGGTCGGTGAAGCCATTGATTCGGAAGATTGGCAAAGACCTTCAAGTAAAGAGATTGTAAAGCAGGTCTTGGATCAACTGCCGGAAGGGAATATTATCTTGATGCACGATGCCGGTGGTGACCGCTCCCATACAGTAAAGGCATTGCCGATCTTGATAAAAGAACTTAAACAACAGGGTTATACCTTTACTACCATTTCAGATCTTATTGGAAAAGATCATCATCAGATCATGCCGCTTGCAGATGCAGACCGACCTTATTTTGTCTATGATCGAGCGATATTTGTGCTCGTACAAGGCTGGCGTTCAGGATTAAACGTGCTTTTCTTTTCCGCAATCGTTTTAGGAATTTTACGTCTGCTGCTCTTTGTTTTCCTTTCCAACAGACAGGTAAAACGGTATAAAAAAACGGAGGTAGATCCTGGCTTTACCCCTTTTACAAGTGTCGTGATTGCGGCCTATAACGAGGAAAAAGTCATTTGCAAAACGATTGACTCAATTTTATCGAGTGACTATCCTGCATTTGAGGTGCTGGTCATCGACGATGGATCAAAGGATGATACCGCTGGTGTGGTTCAAAAAGCGTTTGCTAACCATCCTCGGGTTCGATTAATTAAAAAAAGCAATGGCGGAAAATCCTCCGCCGTGAATCTTGGTTTTAAAGAAGCAATAGGAGAAATCGTAGTGGCACTTGATGCAGATACACTCATTGCCGAAAACGCCATCTCCTTGCTTGTGAACCATTTTAAAAACGAAAAGGTTGCGGCTGTTTCAGGTAATGTAAAGGTAGGTAATAAGGGAAATCTCCTTACAAATTGGCAGCATATCGAATATGTGACCGGCTTTAACCTGGAAAGAAGAGCCTTCGCTGCGCTCAATTGCATTACGGTTGTACCAGGTGCAATCGGGGCATGGAGAAAAACAGCGGTGGAAGAAGCGGGATACTTTCAAGAAGATACACTGGCAGAGGATACCGATATCACGCTCACCCTTTTACGCCAAGGGAAAAAGATTGAATTTGAAGAAAAGGCCTACGCCTATACTGAGGTTCCGGAGGATCTTAAAAGCTTGGCAAAACAGCGTTACCGTTGGGTTTATGGGACCCTGCAATGCCTATGGAAACATCGAGGGGCTTTATTTAATTTAAAGCATCCATCATTAGGATATATCGGCCTGCCAAACATGTGGATATTCCAATATCTTTATCAAACGATCTCGCCGATTGCGGATTTCTTGTTCATTCTCGCCCTTTTTGGCGAGCACCCAGGCAGAGCCTCCATTGGGTTTATCCTGTTTTATGTACTGGATTTCGCTACGTCTCTATACGCATTCAGATTGGAAAAAGAAAGCTCGAAACCATTGGCTTCCTTGTTTCTGCAACGCATCTTGTACAAGCAGCTGATGACGTATGTCGTGATCAAATCGATTTTCGCGGCAATAAAAGGTGTTACCGTTGGATGGAATAAATTAAAGCGCAATGGGAATGTCACCCAGGATGCTTATATGGCGAAAATTGAAGAGAATATGTAATGTAATTTATGAGAAGGTCCTCCCTATTTTGGGGAGGACCTTCTTTCAAATGAATCATTTATTTTTTTTATTATTCTTTTGGTTACTATTTTTCGAACTATTGCTTTTGTTTTTATTATTGCTATTGCTATTGCTATTTTGTTTCTTGTTGTTATTTGAACTTTTCCCCATCCCCATCACACCTCTCGGTAAAATAAGCTTCATTTCGCCTTAGCTCCCTATAGAATATTCATGAAACGTATAATTTTACATTGAATCACTTAAAAAGGGGCGAATGAAAACCGCCTTTTTTTGTCCAAAAAGTTCAGACTAAAATCCACACATGAAAAAAACAGCCAAAAGTTTTTTGGCTGCGTCGCTTTGCTTGGTAGGTCACCAGATATATTACAATCTATTCCTTATCTCCCACAATTGTCTCGCCAATTTTAGGTTTAGTCTCCTGTTTAGACTTATTAGTATCCCTTTCAAACCCAGGCTCCGTGGTACCAGTTGACATTAATGGTTGTTGGATATGATCTTGAACTTTATCATTATTGTCCATTTTTTACCCCCTAACTAGCTTCGATCATTCAGGATAATTAGGTGAACCCTGATCTTCTGAAATTTTGTTCCCTAATTCAGTTGTTTGTTTCGATTTTTCCGGAAAGCTTTGATGTCCAAGTTGAGGAAAAACGGGATCATCTTTCATCACCGCAATAACCTCTGGTGAAAAAGGTATGTTTACTTTTGGTTGATTCTCCGGCACTATATTTCACCTCCAATTTCTATTTTCCTCTATATTTGTAATTTTATTTTCTTATATAAGGAGATTTGATTTTAGTGCCTAAAATTTGTCTTTTGGATAAACAAGCCCAAAGAATTGTTATGGAATTATTAAAGGTAAGATTGGCGAATAAAAGCCCAAAAGTACATTTGAAAAAATAAACCAATAATTCAGGTACTCTCATCGTCTTTTATCATGTTTTTTAAATAGTAATCTAGTAATTCCGGGTATTCCAATATGTCCTTTGCTCCCTGATCACTAAGGCAATAGGTGCCCCTTTTTATACGATCAAACCAGCCATAATAATTTTTTGTTAAGATGGAGGAGGTTTTATCTCCAGACCCCATTTGGAGGAGTGCCTTTGGAGATAAGGGACCAGACTCACGCAGGAAACAGGCAATTTGAATACAATTTTCTTTATAGGCGGTCATAATTTTAGTCCGATTACTACCACCGATATTAAAGTCAGCACTTCGTCCGCTTATTTCTTTCAAAATTGCCGCCCGCTTCCCCTTGCTTTTCCCCCGGCTCTTTTTTGAATGAAATGGTGATGGGTGAAAAATCAGGTCCGCTTTTAAGCCTTTTCCTGAAGGAGAAACAACAATAAGACCTAACTCAAGTCTGCGGATAAAATGACATTTATCTGCCCAACGCCTTGAGTTTAATCGATATTTGGGTTTGGGGATTGCTACATAAACCTGATTTGTTATGCGCTGGCGTTTTGCTGCTTGGATGAGTAAATCAACACTTAACGTGAGCTTTAATTCAATAATCGCAAGCTCCTCCCCTTTCACGGCAACCATATCACAGTCTTTGACTTCACCGTAGACATCATAACCTTCTCGGGAAAAATATTTTTGAATGGGTTTATATAAATCTTTTTCTTGTAATTTCTTACCTTCATTCATTATGTAGTCACCATTTCTATTTTCTATACCTATTATTCTAACATTGAAAAATAAGAAACCAAAATCGTTTATGTAAAAGAAGATAGAACCACCCTCATAGATTTTTCTACCTTCTTTTGTATTTTTTTGAGGCACAATCTACTTTGTATATACAAACAATAATTACTCCAATTTTTCGCGTTTAATTTGTTGTTGCAGATGAATAATATCACTATCGTTATTAATTTTTTCAGGAACGATATCCTCATCCCCTGGCATTAACCTCCACCCTTTATTTAAGACGAAACGGAGCCAAGAACCTGCAAGCCATGAGGTGATGAGCGCTAGCATTACGAGAATGGCAAAGAAATCTTGATTAATAATCCCTGCCGAAAAGGCAACGGTTGAAAGAACAATTCCTGGACCTCCCCTTGCATTCATGGCCATTGCAAAGTTCAAACTTGTAATCCGATCCTGACGTATCAGTTTACAAGCAAGGAATACAATGATCGATTGTGCAAGTGTCGCAAATAGCAAATATTGAATAAAGAATACTAAATCAAAATGTTTCGCTAAATCTAATTTAAGTCCTACCACAGCAAAGTAAACGGGGATAAACCATGAAAATGAAATATGCAAGACGGACTGCTCTAATCGTTTGAACAATGTGGGTGGTAAAGCCATTTTTGCGCCTATTCCAGCTAAAAGAGCACCGAAAATCGTATCGATATTCAAATACCCTGCAACCGAAGAGACAACAAACATGATAAATAAAAAATATCCTACATGAGAGGCTCTAAATAAAAAATTCCCGTTTCGAATCGTTAAGTTTTTAAACAAAAACCGGAGAACAAATATAGTAACAAGAATAAACCCTACAGTAATCCCTACACTTTTTAAAACAGCTCCAGCCGTAACAGGTCCCCCATGCCCCGCAACCGCTGTAGCGATTCCTAGAGCCACCCAAAGTAATGTATCATGAACACCCGCAATGGCGATCACAAGCTTCGCAAATCTTGAGTGCATGATTCCCAGGTCATTGAAAATTTTGGAGATAACAGGTATGGATGTTACAGCAATCGAAATGGCCACGACTATCTTGATGGAGAATACACTATTGGCTGGACCTAAAAACTGACCAAAATCAATTAAATAAGATGCTAACCAACCAAGTGCAAATGGTAGAATGGTCGATGCAAGAATAATAACAGATGTAATTTTTCCATCACCTTTTTTAAATTTAGTGTGGAATTTTAACCCGGAGCAGAACATAAGTAGTGTCAGACCAATTTGGTACATAAGCCCAAACATACGGTCTTCCTGTGGAAACCCGGCAAACAGCCAAGAAAAAGCATGGGGATAAAAGTAGCCAAGCAATGTAGGACCCAAGATAATTCCCGCTGCCACTTCACCAATCACGCGGGGAATCATTAACCGCTCTGCAATAAAGCCCAGTAAATGGGCGAATGCTAACAAGATGGCAGTGGCCAATAAAAAGTGACTAAGTTCTATAGAACTAAAATCAAACAATCTAAACCCTCCCTAAATTTAGTACACAACATAACCTATGCTGAGTCGTACAAGTTTGTGGAGGGCAATTGTTTAGACATTCCAAACTATTTTGGACATGTCGATTTATTGTTATGGACATAGGACCCCATAGCGATTACGACAAATGAAATTTAGATGAAGCCAAAGGGGTCTTCCTTTCCAATTATTTTTTTGTACGCCCGTTAAAGTCTCTTTCAATTCCTTTTTTCCAGCTTCGATCAAGCTTTTTGCCACTTCGAAGGTTGCTCACGGCTTCATTTACCGCTTCATAATTCAGTTGTGTTCCTACCTCATCCACATGATAATCAACTGCAAAGTCCTCTTGGATTCCAAATTGAGCCGCAGTAGAGATGGCATCAATATTGGCACCGAGGAACAGGAATTCCCAATCATATTTCTCTTTTTGATGCTGCACCATTTTTTAAATTTTCTCTCTAGAGAACTCCCTGCTGGCATTTTCCATGCCATCTGTGGTAATCACAAACAGTACCTTTTCAGCCCGTTCCTCTTCCATTGTTTTCTTTTGCACCTTCACGATTTTTTGAATCGTTAAACCGATGGCATCTAATAGTGCCGTCGTACCACCCACTTCATAATCTTCATCGGTAATCGGAGAGATGCCTTTCACATGAATCCGGTCATGCAATAATTCAATATCATGATCAAATAATACAGTCGTAACAACAGCTTCCCCTTCCGCCTTTAGTTGTTTCTTCAGCATCGCATTATAACCGCCTATCGTATCAGCCTCAAGTCCTGCCATGGAGCCGCTTTTATCTAAAATAAACACTAACTCCGTTAAATCCTTTTTCATCCTGATCATCCTCCGTTCTTTGATAATCAAAGGATAACAATAATCCAATCAGAGATGGTCTCTTTAAAAGCGACACAGATTGTTGAGAAAAGTAATTTTCTCGGCAATTTTTTACTTTGTCAAATCTAAAATGCTAAATTATTGATTGTCCCTGCTAAAGTACCTGTTGATTTCGCTCCGGTCACTCGCTTTCCGCGGGGAGGTCCTGGAGCGGAAATCAGCAGACTTGTTGCAAAGACCAAACACTAATAATATTACAATAAATTAACACAGTGAATTATTAAAGAGAGCAAATAAAATAAAGGCTTTCGAAAGATTTCGACAGCCTGGGTCGCTTTAAAAGCGACATTTTAAGCACCGAGTATGGGTTGGTCAAAGGCAAATAAAGCTTCATTGATTTCATGAATATTGAAATTCGCTTGATGGATAAAGAATTCAATAATGACATCAAATTTACTGCTGCGTGACAAAGTATAACCAGCTGCAGATAACAGATCAATCGTTTCCTTAAAATCCAGTTGCAATGCAATGGCAAATGCAACGGCCGTTTTCTTTTTGGGAGTATAATCTACAGCATTCCGAATTTTTGAGAATAACCGCCGGTCTAGATTTGCCCTTTTATAGGTCTCAACATCTGTCATTCTTTTTTCATCGATTAATCGAAGCAACCGTTCGGAAAAAGATTCTTCGAGTTGATTCAATAGGTTTAGTAATGATTCCTCTGCTTCTTTATAGACTTCCTGCTGAAGATTTTCGATTTCTTGCCGTTGTTCGAATAGGTATGGTTCTTCTCTGGTCCGTTGAAACGCTTTTTCGACTTCCTCTACATAGTGTTTGTCAATATATTGATGAATAGAGGTAAATAACTTCTTGCTTAAACCAAAAGAGTTTTTGTCAAAAACAACGAGATATACGAGTAAATCATGATGGAATAAAAATGAACTGATCGTGGAAACGGCAATTTCCAAGGCTTCCTCTTTCGGATATCCATAGATGCCCGTTGAAATTAACGGAAAGGCAATTGATTCACATTGATACTTTTTGGCCAGCTCCAAGGAATGAGAGTAGGATGCCTTTAATAGAGCTGCTTCTTGGTGTATTCCGCCTTGCCAAATGGGACCGGGTGTGTGAATGATATAGTTTGCATCCAGTTGGAATCCCCCAGTAATAACAGCTTCCCCTACCTTGCAATCCCCAATTTTATCACAAGCCTCTTGTAACTCCCTTGCACCTGCCGCACGAAATATAGCGCCACTTACACCTCCGCCCATTTTCAGCGCTATATTGGCAGCATTCACAATCGCGTCAACCTTCATCTTTGTTATATCCTGGCGAACAATCTCTAATGGCATAATTTATTTCCTTTCCAATAAGAGATCTTTTTTCTATTCTAACAATCCTAGAGAATGAAAGGAATTTTAAAATAGAACACCTCATACTTCTTGATTCCATCGATTTTTTTGCATGAAAAAAGAATGACTTTTCAGCCACTCTTGGATGTTAGGATATGATGAATACTTAATATTCTATGTCTTTGTCCTGAATATCAATTATTTCATTATAAAATGCAGCCATTGCTGTTGAGACATAGGGAACCAACCACAAGAACCCAATTCCCAATGTGAACAAACAAAGAATCCCCCAGCCAATAAAACTTAGTCCCAATAAGAAATATTTCCACTTGTACCCGTTCATTCTTCTTCTGCTCTCTGTGATCGCCTCCAGCACCGAATATTCTGGGTGGTCTCGTAATAAGTAATAGGTTTGAGAATAAGCAATACTTTTAATGATACCGGGAATAAACAGTAATAAGGACCACAAAAATACAAATAGACCTTGTAAAATAGATACACCGATCATTTTAAAGGATGTTTTTCCATCCTTATAGATCGAAAAAGCATAAGAAATTTCCGGATTTTTTAGTCTTACCAATGACAAATAAAACCAATACACACCAACCGTAAAAGGAATGAGCGCAATTGTAATGAGGGTACTTACAAAACTTCCTCCTGGCGATGTATCCTCTTGCTTAATCCATTCAGCAGGGCCGCCGCACATCATCATTTCAACCAGTGTAGGTAATAAAAAATTGAGAAGGAATAGTACGAACGTTAATAAAACACCTAATCCCCATTTTCCTTTTAAAGATAGTTTTGCCTGTCTTTTGATTTCTGAAATGCTTAAATTCAATTTTCTGTACTCCTTTTCTCTCATAATTTGCAAATAATCATAAGCAATAAATGGTAAGTTTTTTAATACCTAACTGCCTATCATTATTTTAAACTAACAAAATTGTAGTAAACAGCTTTCAATTTTACATTTTTTTAGAATGTATGTCATGCTTTTTGGATTTATACCTTTTCTTCTTCATATTCTAGTCTTCGTGCCTTCCTCTTCAATCAGCAGGGCTAAAAATCAACAATGTCCTTTAACACAGCCTAAACAAAAAGAGCCTATAAAGGCCCCTAACTACACTTATGTTATTTTTTACAGTCCGCATGTCTCACCTAGCTAAGCAAACTCCCCTTTAACCAGGCCCGTGGACGATAAGGACCCACAGGGATTTGGATTAAGCTGGTTTTTCCTTTGGAATTGATTCTGTAAAGTTCATCACATTGGTTCACATCGAATCCTAGCAGTGGATGTCCTCCCATTCCTAAAGCACATGAAACCAAGAGCAGGCGTTGCAAGAGAATGCCTGCTTCCATCTGTTGAATCCGATATCCTCTATACCCCAATTTCTCCTTAAGGTGATTTTTGTCTCCGACGACATGCAGGCAGAGCGGCACTTGAAACAGATTTAAATTGGGCATTGTTAATCCATTTTGTAAATACTCCCGAAAATCTCCCTGCGATATTCTACAAAGTCCATGAGTGTTATTGTCATAAGAGTAAGTGCCATTTGGAACTCCTTCTACATTATAAAAACAGCCGTACAAAGAAACACGAGTCTCAAGCCCCCCACTGGTGTCGTATAGGTCATTCTGATAAGAGAAGGAAAAAGTCTCTTTTAACAAAGTGGATAGTTGTATTTGACTAACTTTCCCTATTATAAAATCAAGATCGGGAGAACGCCTCTCCCTGCAAATTGATGCAAGATCGTATGTGGGGGATTCCGTAAATGGCAGCATGATTAACTCCGCACCTAAGGAATTACTACTACGACTTCTCTCTTTTATTATATTTACAAATGACTGTGTCGTTTCAAGCAACGATGCTTCATTCATCTCTTTCAGCATCGGGTAATCAATGATTCTCTTGGAACGGTTATAGGTTTCATGCTTTAGCAAGGGCACTTCCTGGGATAATTCAACAGCAGAAACATTTTCTTCATCATGATCGTTTTCATCACAATAGATAGATGGATGAATAGATAATGGGATCACAGCATAAACACTTTCATCTTGTTCAGATAGCCCAAGTAAATGATTGATAGAGCGATCAAGAAATTGGTAGCATACCCGTGAAGAGAACCCCATCCGATTGGCGACTTCTAACGATTGCCCAATTAACACGCCGGCATCTAATCCTTGGAGCCTATAAGAAAAATTATTATATTTGTAGAAATTTTTCCAAAAAACCGTCGAGATAAAAACAGTACAAAAACAGTCAGAAACATCACAATTTCCAAGACTTCTGGATAAGAAGGAATCGTATTTTCCTTCCCGCAACAATAGGAGTCGGTGATGTGCCACATCGTAATGGTAAATCCCCTGTGGTACACCCTCCAGCTTTACATACACATATAATTCATTCGGGTACAATGCACCTCCAGACGGTACAAATCTCCGGAATAACTGAGCATAGCTTACAGCATTATTTTCCTCAGTCCCCTCTATGAAGGCGGATTGAGCGAATTGTGCATAATGAGTAAGCCCGTATATATACCATAAGAAAGTCCCGAGCTCCTCCAGTCCAGGATCTGCCTGAGCTTCCCGTTCCCTGAGAGTTAACGGAACATCTCCTGATAGTGGAATTTCTGGCAAGCCGCGGTACAGTTTATAGGGAAGTGGTGCGTCCTCCCAATCCACTTGCCAATCTGGCGGAGCAAGTTTTTCCGTATCAAAGTGAAGATGATGCAGAAAGGTTTCAAGCTTCACTCTTACACCTCCTACTTTTCATTATGGGAATGGATGAGGATAGGGATTAAGCTGTTCATACAACAACGGCTGTTTGGAATATCCAAGTTTCATTGGAACTTGGAGGACCCTTTCTAGCCCTTTGAAACGAGTAAGGTGATGTCCGAAGGTCATTGGTAACATACCAGGAATCAACACCTTTACACAGTATAAACCGTTCCGTTTGGTAATTGGTGTCGTTTGGTCTACCACAATAACCTCAAGGTCTAAACTGCGAAACCTCTGAAGGATATCCTGGAGATCATCTTTCAAATCGGGATGCACCGGAGGCTGTTTAAATTCCTCCGCAAACGTTCGTAATGGCCGCTGATCATCCAATAAAAAGCTTAGCCGTTCCTCTGCCTCCCGCAGACCGTATAGCAGGCCATGGTCCTCCATGTTCCGGACGGCAAATGGATTTTTGAGCATTTCTTCATATTTCTGCCGGTTTTTCTCCAATATTTCGTCATGCCTAACCATCATTCCAGCGAGCTCGTAAATCGCGCTTTTTACTGCTCTTACAGGATCAGGATTCGCACCTGCTGCACAAATGAGGTTGACACCCTTGGATCTTCTGTTTTTGGCTATTGCCCAAACACTAGGAATCTCGTTTTCCATTGTCGAATTATAAAAATATAGGTCATATTGCGACACTTCACGTATACGGTCAACCATTAACTCTAATTCTTTGTCGTTAGCAGAATAGGGATCAAGACGTGAAAGGGGCAGCTGTGCATACCAGGTTAACAAGAAGGAATCGCGCTCGACGACCTCCATAATGCCATGGAAGATGGCTTCCTCCAAGCTCCCTCCTAATGCACATCCATTGGAGGTTTCATAAACAAAACCCTCCCCATTGCCTAAACTGTAGTAAGCAAGCAGCTCCGGAACGAGTATAGGACGTTCTTGCATGAAGGAATAACCCCAGACCCAATTCATTGGTTGATCAGGATGAAACGGTTTAAATGGAAAACCAGGCTTTGCATATTGAATCTGGTCATGAAATCCTACCCTTGCTGGATTTAATGCTACTTCCTTTAAATGCTGATAACTTTCACAAACTTTCTTCCTTTTCCCTTGAGGTTCAATTCCACAATATCGCTCTAACCCCTCCAAAATCGCTGTTAACTCACTCATTTCATATGAATTAGTACGGCCAGCAACTCCCTCGTCCGCTCCAAACAACGGCATATTAACCAAAACATCTGCAAATGGAAGCCTGAAATCTTCTATTTTTCCATTCATGATGCCAGTACGAAAATCCAGATAGTCATCTACTAGCACTGTTTTCAATTCATCCATCGAGCGGCAGCGATACCCTTCACCATTTATTTTAGGACTGGACTCTAACCTAATTTGAGCTAATTCTGGTGAGTCTTCAGGTAATGGACTGCAAATCGGGCACAATGGATCAGGCAAGAAAAAATGACGGGAGTTCGTTAACATTTTCAAATTGGTAATGAACATCCTTTCTTCTAAGGTCGAGGAATCTCCTTGAAGAACTTTCTGCACTTCGTTACATATGAAGATAGCCATTTGCATTAATCCCATTCTTGATGACCATGCATCTCGCGTGACAGCTGATCCTATTGTCAATCTTGCCTGAATCTCCGACATTTCAAGGCGGTCAGGTCCGGCAAGCAAGCGCCGTTTGTCAGCACAGTGGGAGCATCCCGGAGTGCTGGGCCGTACGAAAGGGCCAATAATTCCCTCACCAAACGAAACAAAACCTCGAAGCCAAGGGATACCGGCGGCCTTGAATCTTTCATCCGCTTTTCGATGTTTGGATGGATACCAAGCATCGTCGAGCACTAGAGCCAATTCTGTTTCTTCGGGAATTTCTTCATTCATGCTTTGACGTCTAACTTGATAGGTAGTGGACAATTGCTCGAAGACATATTCTGCTAATAAACCGTCTCCGTCAATGAGAATCTGTGCAGTCATTATGAATCCCCCTCTCGTACCTGCACACCATACACCCCTGCCAACTCTTGTTTTAAAAACGGCTCAATCGACAGATCATAAACCAATAGTTGTTTGCTGTTTCGATTTAAGACCTGAATGGAAGATTGTAACAGCTCCAATTGTGTCATTTCCTCACAAGAAGGGATTTCGAGTTTATTTTCATTTTTTTTGAGGTAAATCATAGACTCCTTCTCATGTCTCTCTACGGCATTCTTCTGGTTTTGCGCATCCAAAAGTGCTTGCTGCAATGTATTTTGTAATGCCAAGGTTGGATTTAAACCTACCCCTGTGTACCAACAGCCCTTTGATCTTACCCAAACCACAGGGAATCCAAGTACGTCCTCTTTTAACCCAATGGCAGGTGAACCGTTTAAGGTAGTAAGGGCATTCAAATAAAATCGGCATTTTTTATCTTCTATGGCTCCCATTTGTACACCCTTAACCGTATTCAGCTGATCCCCTTTTCTATTTTTCAATTCTTCATCCAGATAGGCTTGCAGCCCTCGACAAACAGCCTCAGCGATGTTTTCTCCTGAACCAATACCAATAAAACCTTCTGGAAGACTCGCATGAACATGTCCTGTCTGATTTCTAAACCCATAAACAGGTGAATCAATCATTTTTGAAACATACCTTTCAATACCGGTCAATCCGGCATTTCTTCTGGCTTCTTCATGTGTCAGACCTAAACAGACAACTTCCGGCAGTAGTTCTGCAGGTCCCTCTGACACAGGGTTAACGGTCTGAACATAGCACTGGGAAAGAGGAAGCTGTGGTAAATTTCGTTCCTCCCAGGTATGAAAAATGCCGATTTCTTCTGAAGTTAATCGACTGAAATATTCAAGCAAATCCTTTTGTTCATTCCTGTCAGATTCTTGTTTCAGTCTTACATCAAGATCATCAACCAGTCCTGGTCTCAAACTTTTTGACATTACCGAGGGATGTGAAATGAATGAAAGCCAGTCACCTTCCATCGTTTCAAGATTAAGCAAATAAATTTGATGATCTTGGTTTGAGCCTGCGATTCCTGTAGCCTTCTTGAAAAATTCGAATGCAGACACATTTGCCAAAATCGCTCCTGAGGTGGAAGAGAATGACTGTATTTCCCCCTCGGCTTCCACA
This sequence comes from Bacillus salipaludis, assembly GCF_030938565.1. GTDB lineage: Bacteria > Bacillota > Bacilli > Bacillales > Cytobacillaceae > Neobacillus > Neobacillus salipaludis_A. The sequence continues at coordinate 3,879,313 of NZ_JAVGVR010000001.1, forward strand.
AGAGATGGATGAATTCTACGCCATGCAGACTCGAAGCATACTTCTGTTTCTGGATGGGTTAACGGACCGGAGAGTCCCACTTTTTCTAAACAGATAGCAGGGAGAAATGACTTCTTTTCTTCTTGGCAAACCTGATTCAGATTCCTTAATTCATTTATATTTCCATCCTGTGACACATACAGAATCCAATCATAGGGCTGAACTACTTGTTTCCAAAAATTTCCCCTGGCTCCTTTAGGATAGGATACTTCCTCGAACTCCACATCGGAATCAATTTTTCTCGCATTCTGGATCAACTCATGGAGCCGCAGCCTATTGGTTGGAACTGTATCAGTTACCAAGACATTAAGTTTGGGCAGCCCCGATTCCAATAAGGCAGAAGCCAACGAAACCAAAATGGGCCCTGAGCCGACAGCGAGAACCTTAGCCTGTCGATATTCTTGAAAATGGTAAGCACCCGATTCCGTAAAATTCTCAATGAATTCAATTTGTGAAGCATACTTTTCAAGAACTGGACGTCTTAATTGATGGGGAAGGTCTTTGCTTACATCGCGAACAAACCCATTCTTGAACAACGTTTCTGCAATCTCATATACCCTGTCACGGTAAGGTCCTGTTAATCCCTCCGTTAAAGCTCCCAATGTTTGTTCCCCATTAAACATCGGCAACAATTTTTCAATCCATTGATAGATGGTTTGACCTTCCAATCGGAATGAATTTAGGTTATTTCTAAAATAAACTCCACCCTTTGGATCCGGGATAAAAAATGTATCCCTTTTAGCCTTCAAACGTGAGGACGAGGTAAGATTTGTCATTCGGCTCCTCCTTATTCTAATCGTAACTACTTGCGCACTATCAGTTTATGTACGATTTTTTGTCCAATATGATAAAATAAGTGCCCCTGCGGCACATGTACAGGCAGGGGCACTTGTTTCACAAAATCATATTTTTTTTCAGCAGTTTTCCAGAATCTAAACCCATTAAATAAATCCGAAACCGATGCCAACACAGCTAAAACCAATACCAAAACAACTAAATCCGACACAACCAAAGCCGCCGCAACCAAAGCCACAGCCCCCACAACCGAAGCAGCCTCCACAACGGAAGCCAAAGCCTCCACAACGACCAAAGCCTCCACAGCGACCAAAGCCTCCACAGCGAAACACACGCGGATCATAGCTCTGTAGATTCATTGGAACTAATTCACCAACTTGATAAGGATCGATACCCAACCCTTGCAGCTCATTATGAAAATTCTGCATTTTTTCCTCCCCTTTGTATTTAAAATCAGGTTTAAGGATACCTGAAACCGGAGTTTAACGAAGTGTAATTTGTCAGTTTTGTGTAAATACAACCAACCAATCCTACGTGAACTCTCTTCAACAAATTATGATTCTTATTAGGTTGCTGTTACTGATTTATGCGCCTATTTCACGATGAAAAAGCCTATAGTTTTCATTCCAGTAAGTACTTTTGATCATTGAAGTTCTCGAGAAAAAGTTTGATAAGCTAATTTTTGAGGTGTTGTAGGATATGGGGTTAGGTTGAACGGATAAACTAATCCGAAAAAATCTGGAAACACCTATTCCTTCCAGTTCATCGGTTGTCATTCATAAATATTCCAAATGAGGAAATAATAAAAACCTAATTTTATATTTTTGATATGCTTTTTGATGTAAGAACCGGAGGATAAACCATGGAACAATCGGTGCCTGAACATGTAAAGATATCCCCCTTTTTAGTTTTCTTTCTTGTTCATTCTATGCAGTTTGGTGTAGGAACACTTGGTTTCCAGCGCTATATTGCCCAAATTGCAGGATATGACGCATGGATATCGGTTCTTATTGCCGGTTTAAGCATCCATATTCTAGTATGGATGCTTTATAAAATTATGGAAACGGTTAATGGGGATATTCTGACCGCTCATTCTTTCGTATATGGAAAGAAAATCGATAAACTCTTATCTATCCCCTATGTTTTGTATTTTATTATGATCGCCATAACGACTCTTAGGATATTTATTGAGGTCATACAAGTATGGATGTTCGATGATTTTAGTACCTTTTGGTTTTCCTTAGCTTTCTGCGGTTTAGCCATCTATATCGTTTTCGGGGGATTTAGAACCGTAACAGGTGTGGCATTCTTTGGAGTGGTTCTTCCTGCATATTTATTTTTTACTTTTTTATTTACGGTACCCTATGGGGATATGAGAAATTTACTGCCTATCTTTGACCACTCGATCATGGACCTAATGAAGGCATCTTATCAAATGTCCCTAACCTATCTCGGCTATGAAATTTTATTTTTTGTTTATCCGTTCATTAAGCAACCGGATAAATCAAAGAAATGGGCCCATCTTGCTGTCTTATTTAGCACGATTCTCTATACGATTCTAACGTTTATAACGTTTTCTTATTTTTCAGAGGGGCAGCTGCAGAAAAACAGATGGGCCACTTTGACGATGTGGAAAATCATTGAAATGCCGTTTGTCGAGAGATTTGAATACATTGGAATTGCCAATTGGCTTATTCTCATTCTCCCTAATTTTTGTATTGCTATTTGGTGTGCCAGTCGCATTGTAAAAAAAGTGGTGAATTTAAAACAAAAATATGGAGTTTTTATTATTTCATTGATCATATTAATCTCAATCAATTTTTTTAAAACAAGACAACAAATATACATGGTCGCCAATTTTACAGGGAGTATATCCTTTTTTATGAATTATGGATATATTCCAATTCTTTTATTTCTGGTGTTGCTAAAGAAGAAGGTGAAGAAAAAATGAAAAGAACCATGGTTTGGCTCTTTTCATTTTTAAAATAGGAAATTTGTAATTTTTTTATAGGATACAATTGTTTCATTTCCCTGAACCCTGTGACAACGATTTTCTATCAACCGCTTCCGGTTGTTTTTCCAACCATCCATGTTTCACCATAATATTGTAACAAATCACACCAGCCTCCATGGCATGGGTAAAAACCTTATAGTAGTTTAAAATCATATCCAATCTTAAGCTGGAGCCTAATCCTGCACCATAATAGGATAGAGTTGTATTGACTAGAAACGCTGCGTGAGACATCATCAATTTGTCCGAAAACGGACTTATGGTAGAGTCAGTAATTTCACCATCCCATCTTTTGGGAATTGGCAGATGATCCTCTTCTAAAATAGTGTCAAAGCTTTCAGCATCTTTCCCCGCTAAGCTAACGTTTTTCACCATGAAATGTCGAACATCTTACAACTTTGCTACTTGACTAAAAGCCAAACTTAATGGTCTGACAAATCCAGTTTTCTTGGAATTAAAGAAAAGATTGCTGATTTCGGAGCTGTTAAGAGGTCTTTTATCTCCAAATAAATTTGAAATAATTCCAGTTGAATCCATAAACTCCGTCCCAAAAGAGGGAGGAATGGAGGGAACACTTGAAAAATTTGGATGTGCTTTTGCCAAGTCCAATATTTTTTGATTATAATTCGTATAAAAAATGGCTTGGAATTTTCCAAGCCATATTCCTTTATAAAAGTTTAATCTTCACTTCTATATTCAATAATATCACCAGGATTTGTATTTTGAATTCCACTAATATGATCAAGTGTTTTCCTTGATTACTCGGGGACAAATTTAGGAATCTGGCAAAAACTCTTTTCAATTTCAGTTTTAATTGATATTATTCCTATTAACAAAGTAGGAATAGTAGGTGTTTTGAAAGTGTCTTTGTATGAAAAGTTACCAAGTGAATTTTTAATTCAATTTTATTATGAAGTGAAGAAAATGATTTCAAGAGGATTAGTTTCTAGAAATATGTACTATGAATTGGGACTAATAATTGCAGTTGCGTCACGTAGAGGGATACTATTGGAAAAGCCAAAAGATTTGGAACAACACATTGCCCACGAATTGTTAATGGAATTAAATAATTAGAATACCTCCGTGATTGAATAAATACTTAATCACGGAGGTATTCCATTAAACAAAAAAGCCTCTGATAAAAAGTCAGCGGCTTTCTTCAACTAAAGCACCCGTTCGGGATTTTAAAAGAGAGTAATAAAGGAATTTGGTGTGAAATTCCAATCATTATTTGATACATCTTGTGGTATTCCTTTACAGCCTTTTAAAGGCTACCACTATAAATAAAAATAACACCCTACCCCTAAAAATCGCCTTCATTTTTTATTTTTTCAAAATTCTAGTCTATGCTCATATTATGGAGATGGTTGAAGGAGACGTAAACTATCTCTTCATCATAAATCAATGAAATAATATCATTATTTACATCATATAAAACTCCTTCTATTTTTACTGGTCCCTCACTGTTTATTTTGATCCATTTTAGTTTTTGATTTTCTAACAGATTTAGTAAATTATTAGCTTTATCGTACTCAATATCTTCTGGAAATCCGATATTGAATTCCTTGGTATTCTCTGTCACACTTTCTATGTGATCGTTATTATAGTAAACAACCCCATCTTCTTCAGTGAGTAGGACAAGATAATCATCATAAACATCTAATAACCTTCCAACCCCTGCTTCTTGAAAACCTTGATCAATTTTGACCATTTTACCTAAAAATGACTTCATCCTGCCTAAAACCATAAACAAATTTCCCCTCTCCATGAAACAAGCTTTTTTTTATACATATGAATTCTGTACTGGGGTTGTACTAATAAAAACGCCTCTTTTGTAGGGAGAAGATTTATGATGTCTATATTCCACTGAACTCCCTCAATAAAGAAAGCTTAATCTGCCGATATCTCCATTTTACTTAGAATACTGGTGTTATTAGAATTAAGTAAATACGAAAATGCTATCATATTAGATTTTGATAGCTTTTTTTGTTTTTTATCATGTAAGACAACGACTAAAACAGGTGCAAAATAACGTCAAAAGTGACACATATTAGACTGAAATTTTCATAAAAAATACGACTAATTTTCATATCTTGGTCAAGGTTTGTTCAAATTATGTGGCTATATTGGATGATGTAAGGCAATTGATTATTTGAGGAGGTTCACAATATGAAAGTTAAATCTAGTTTAATCGCTCCTGCCGTAGCGGCAGCTTTATTAGTACCGGCTTTTGGTACAGCCATTTCCAATCACACAACGAGTTCTACAAAAACAAACGCGTCTGTTCAAAAACAAGATCAAAAAGAAGGTCAAGAAGGGCTCTATGAACATGGCAAAGGCGAAAAGCGGAAAGAGCTCATGAATATAATCAATCATTATGCCACAGCTTCGCTGAAGGATCAATTAACAAAAGATCTTGTAAACCGTGACATTTTAGTGAAGCAATTAAAACAAACACCAGGTTTCCAAAAACAAGAGACTAAAGAAAAAGCGAAACGACAAGTAGCTTATCAAGCTCATAAAAAAGAAATTAATGCTATCGAACAACAAGTGAAAGATGGAAAATTAACAAAACAGAAAGCACATCAAAAATTAGACGCAATATTCGATAAAATAGAAGGTAAAAAACAAGAAAAAGATAAAGGAAAAGAACAAGGAACCCCTGCTATTTATCACGAGTTAGACACAGCCGTCCAAAAGAAAGACAAAGCTGCTGTCAATTCTGCATTACAAAAAATCGATCAAACACTAAAAGCTTTGAATCAGCAATTGCAACAAAAGATCAACGCTAATAAATAAGGTTTGATTTTCGAATCAAGAGTTTCATAAGCTTATGTCAAAGACCCCATATCAAAAATGGGCTCTTTTTAACATGAATCTGTCTGTGCTTATCTCGAAAGAAATAGCACGCCGGTCGCTCTATCTATCCCCCGTAACGGACTTCAGCCAAGCGCGATTATTGCCATGCTACTTCAGGCTATTTCCTTAGGCCCCTTTTCGAGGTAAAAACGACTGTAATAAAAATCCCCCGCCTAATAGCGGAGGTATTTGAAGCTAGTATCCAAATGGTCTAGGCGGCCAACAAGGGTTGACTGGGAATCCGCACATCGTATGTGTTTCACAGCATTCGTTTACACATGATTCTGTGTGAGGGAAATAGTATTGATGATGAATCATTTGCTTGTTAACAGTAGTGGTATGCGAAGGGTGAACATGTGTCACCACATTATTAAACAAATTTGTTTTTACATATTGTTGTCCTGGTGAGACTAGTGGTGGATCATACTGAGCAGGGAACATTTGAGGCGGACAGTATATTGGCTGACATGCTTGAAGTGGAACGGATTGGGCTGGCATCGGTTTCATCGGCGGTATTACGTTTGGTATTTGTTTCATGGGCGGCACAAGATTTGGTATTTCTTTCTTAGGCGGTATTACATTTGGTATTTCTTTCTTGGGCGGCACTAGATTTGGTATTTCTTTCTTAGGCGGTATTACATTTGGTATTTCCTTCTTAGGCGGTATTACATTTGGTATTTCTTTCATGTGAGGAACTGATTTTGGAAATTCCTTCTTGGGCGGCACTGCTTTCGGAAATTCTTTTCTCATCATCGATAAATGACCTCCATGTAAAATTGTCTTGTTACAACATTAGTCTATGTGACTTAAATTTGTGTGAACTAGTGTATTACCTATTTTGTAAAAATGATACACACTATGAGATTATTGTAATTATTCAAGAAAACTGCCCATTTAGCACAATAAGAAAAGCCGCCCAAATGACAGTTGAATCTTCAACTCTTGCACACATTAGTTGAACAAAAATTCTTCTTTATATGTAGATCCAGTTTTCTTAATGTCATATATTACAATCGTAGTTCTTATTACTATTTCAACATTTACCCAAGCACTCTTTTAAATCCTGAATATATTATGGTACATGCTTTGAAAGTGAGGTGATTAAATGCTAGATAATAGAAATAATCCCGGTTGGGCGGATATGAGGAATGATGAAGGATTTGGCTCAGGCTCTCACTCAGGAGACAGAACTTTTGAAATTGTAGATTACCAAGCAACACAACCACGGGATAACACGAATGATGCCGAACCCCAACCTATCCCCCACAGTCCAAATCGTCTAACACTTGCAACTCTCATTGTAACTATTCCGAACAGCTTTCATAAAAGAAACACTAGAGTTGAATTGATTGCCACCGTAGGTGTAGAAGGTATAACAGAAACATCGCAATTAAAATTTCGTATTTTCCGCGATGGTTCACAAATTTTTGAAGCACAGGCGGGAGTTGAATCAGACCCTTCATCGGAATTATTTTATATAGAAACATTCCAAGCAATCGATACAAATGTTAGGTCTGGATCTCATACGTACGTGCTTACAGTTGAAAATGCAACACCATGTGCGGAAGCAGCTGTAGTTGGTCCTATCTCGTTTAGTGCGTTGGCAATTGAACGGAAATCTGATAAATCCGACGACTAAAAGTCGATACTGAAATAAACAAGTAATATTAAAAGTAGAGTCAATTAACTAAATGGTCCTTTCTTGAAGTCTGACTGCCACAAAAGGCAGAAAAAGTCCCTTTGTCGGGACTTTTTTAACTTTTAAAAAAATGTTTTATCTCCCTTGGTGCAGGATATTTGTATAAAATTTCCTTATGTTCTTTTTTTCTTAAAGCAATCTCTCCTTTAACATAAAGAAACAGCTCAATTCTTGCTGCAGAATTGAGCACTTTAAAGAATATCGTTCTTGATTAACCCTGCACTCCAGGAGACAACTTTTTTAAACAAGAATTGTCAAAATAAGAAGTCCTTAATAAGGGGCTGACTCTGCCAGTAGAAAAGTAATTTAAACAGCTAGGTATCTATCTAATACCAACTCTACAAATTCTAACACTTTTAAAACAACCTCTAATTAAGCTTTTGAAATATCAATAAATCCTTCTCCGAACACATCACGAACATCGTGTATAGCGATGAAAGCATTCGGATCAGTAGATTGAACAATCCGTTTCAACTTTATTACTTCTTGCTTACTAATAACAATGTAAAGAATTTCCTTTGGGGTTTTTGTGTAATAACCATGACCCGAGTATACGGTTACCCCTCTGTCCATTGTTGTAGTCACCTGTTTGGCAATGTCATTCGGTTTATCAGAAATAATCGTAATGGCCTTCTTCGGATTAAAGCCTTCGATTACAAATTCCATCACTTTCGTACCTACATATAGCATAATAATTGTCAACATCAGCTTTTCTGCACCAATGACAAAATAAGATGAAAAAACAACTATTAAATCAAAAAACAATAGACCATAGCTAATACTCCATCCAAAATATTTATGTGTTATCTTTGCTAAGATGGTAGTACCTGCCGTTGTTCCGCCAACCCGAAGAATTAAGCCAATCCCGGTCCCAATTATGATTCCTCCAAAAATAGCATTCACCATCATTTCATCAGAAGCAATATTCCAACCTTCTGTCAGATGAAGAAAAAGCGAGTTAAAGACTACAGCAATAATGGTATAAATCGTTGTTACCTTATTCAAAAATTTATAACCAATTATTAATAAAAATGCATTCAGAATTAAGTTGACTAAACCTGGTGACCACTTAAATAAATAATAGGTAATAATCGTGATACCAGTTACTCCTCCTTCACCAAGCTCGTTTGGAATAACAAATAAATTAACACCTAACGCAAAAATAAATGCACCAATAATGATAAACATAATGTCTGTGGTTCTCTTTTTCATACACTACCTCACTGCTTATAAAATATTTACTCAGGCACAAACTCTCACCATTATATCGTGGAACATTTAAATCGAACAGTCTGTTTTTTATTTTAATACAGGAGTTTACTCAAACTTTATTACAATTTTCAAAAATAACTTTAATCATCTTATTTCTTTGGCTTTAGTTAATTGTTCTTACTCTTTACCCTCGATACAGAGGTAAGGGTTTGCAGTTATCACTCTGTCCCCCTCTTCACGCCGTTCCCGCGTCTTTCTCCGTATATAAACATTCCTACTAATCCATTTCATATAACTATCGCACCGTTATGCAGCAGAACTTCTGTCCAGTGACCAAATTGCCCCTGCTTGTCACGTGAATTTCCTCACTTTTATTGTTCACAAATTCAGATAACCTATTGTAAAACAAAAAAGCCACCGTAAAAGGTGGTCAAAAATGGTTCTTTTTTAAGTCTTTCAACATTTGGGAACCCCTTAAATAGAACCCCCTGTTTCATAGAAGTAGTATTTTTTATTTGGACTTTTTTATCGGCAAATTATAATAATGTTAATGGTATGGATGATATGGGTATGGGTGCGGATGATGTGGATAACCAAAACCAAGTCCTGGATAATAACCAAATCCTGAGCCGGGGCCTCCTAGGCCGATTCTTTCATATGTTGTATAAATAGGAATCACTTTCATCCTCCTCATTTCCTTTTTCATTAGAACATATGCATTTTTTCGGATAAATTCCTGGGTATTTGTCCCGAATCATCAAATTATATATGACCAATGCGGATTTAACAGGAAAGACGAATGCCTCGTATTATTACACTGTGCCCTTTAGGGAAAAATGAGTACAATACTCACTTTTCATTATTTTTTTTATGAGGATAGGAATGTTTACTGTTAATCAGTCCTCGTAAATCACCTCTAAATATTACGTCTTTCATTTCACGAAGACGAAATGGAATAAAAGGAGATAAATAGGGAACACCTATTGATTTAATCGATGCCATGTAAAAACTTAATAAAAGAAAACCGATAAGAATGCCTGTAATTCCGAAAAAATACCCAATCCAGATAAAGACAAGACGCAGTAAAACTAAAGATCCCCATAAACCACCGCTAGCAATATGGATACCTGTCAAAAAGTTCACACCGACCACGATCATTGTTAAAGGGTGAATGATTTTAGCATAAACGGCTGTCTCGCCAATAGTGATTGTTCCAATTAGCGTAACAAGAAGAGTGGTATTTTTTGGAATTCGCAAAGTGGCTTCAAGAAGAGAATGAAAAATAAATAGGATAAACAAAACTTCCCATACAAAAGGGATTAATGTATCAGAATTTGTAAATAACTTTTTTTCAAATGAAGAAGGAAACCAATTTGTATGAAACCGAGTTATGGCTATATAAATAGCAGGTAATAAAAGGGCTAAAAGCCAACTGAACATTCGAAAAATCCGTATTCCAAAACGTCCAGCTTTTGAATTATATTCATCTGGTTGTTGAAAATAATGGATAAATAAACAAGGCACAATCAATACAAAAGGTATACCATTTACAACAATGACTACTCGTCCCTCATATAATGCGGATACAGTTACGTCAGGACGCTCGGATGTAAAAACTAAGGGGAATAACGTTTTTTTCTCCTCCAAAGCGTCTTCAATAACACGAGCTTCCAATAAATACGTTACATCAATTCCGTTAATTTTCTTTTTCACTTCTTCGAGTACCTTTTCATCTACATATCCATCTATAAAGAGTAAAGCTACGTCTGTTTGTGATTCAATTCCAATTTGAAACGATTCAATCTTCAAATTCGGTGTTTGGATCATATTCTGCAAAAGGTTTAAATTCACCTTCAATTGTTCATTAAAACCCACCATGCTCCCCTTAATCGTTCGCTGTGTATCAGGTTCTCTCAAAGATCTTTTTTGCCAATTTGCGACATCTGCAAGAATCCCTTGATTACAGTTGTCTATTAGAACCAAACATTTCCCTTTTATTAGACCTTTTGCAATTTCATCGATAGAAGATTCAACAGTTACGTCAATGATTGAAAGATGATCATTTATAACAGACTCAATACTCTCCATGCTCGACATTTTTAATAAAGGGGCTAATATATTCTCTTGAATGTTTTGGATATTTGTAATTCCATCTATATAAATAATGGCAGCTTTTCTTTTTAAATCTTCCTCGACGTTTAATTTTCTTATTTTTAGATTGGATCCCCCATTAAATTGTTGCGATAAAACTATAAGATTGTTATCTAGACTTATTGATAAGGTTAAACTATCTGCTCTGGTCATAACTCGATTCCTTTTTATTTTTAGTATGTCCTGTCGTTTATAAATTTTGCTTTATAAAATGTATACTACAACTCTTTTTTTACACCGGATTTTGTTTTGGGTAAATTGGCTTCAAGGCCAATTTATTACTTTGGTATCGCAATAAAATCGAAAATAAATTTATACAAAAAAAGCAATTAGTTCCAATGCTTTTTATTTAAAATCGTGATATTTGTCCTTAATGTTCTATTACATCCTATTGCGTCAAAAGCACATTAGTTGCTGAAAAGCGTATCTCGAAGTAGTGAGATTCATGTCATTAAACAATATTTGATTCGATTAACAACAGTCACTTTCATTTCCTAATAACATGAGCCCCTTGGCCTCTTGGTTAAATTCAAGAAAGAGCTTGAAATGTTAAAATCCGGGGCCTAAACTGGCCCCGGATTTTATTGATAGACTTTTTTCGCTATGCTATTTCCTTCGGTTGTTTCACAGATCATATATAGAAAATCATTTTCTCTAATATATTTTAGGCATGTTTCAAATAGAATTTGATTAACTTTCTCCATTCTGCATTCAGGAATTACAAATAAATCATGCAGCAGGGCGATTTTCTTGTCCTTAAGACTATCAAAAGTAAAATATAAGGTTGCGAATCCAACAATTTTGTTATCCTTTTCAGCCACAAATTGTAATCCTTTTGTAGAATCGTTGTAGATTTCGTTTAAGAAGTGGATATGCATTTTTTCATCGGAAAAATCGATCATGTAATTTAGCATGATCGGTAACAGTTTAGAAACATCTTGTTTGTCAGCCTTTCTTACCGTGAAATTATTCAATCGTTTTACAGTCATGATAAATCCATCCCCCATTTGTTGAAAATAATCTTCAACCTATTTACAAGCAATAATCGTGCCAGTGATACATGATGGAAGAATCCTAACAAAAATGATTCATATATAAATAGAGTTTATTACAATTTGAATAAACTATGCATTCTAGATTTAAATGATGTTTTCCCTCCTGGACCTTACATTTTTCATTTAATGATCAAAGGATGGACGCATGACTCCCCGCTTAATTGTTTATGCTTATATCAGAAAAGACTAGACACTACAAATAATCGTGTCTAGCCCTTTTTGTTCCATACACATGAATCTTCATTTTAGGTACTATTTAAATTTAGTCCAATCATACATTTTTTGCCTTTGTTTTCTAATTCGCTCCTCCTTCTTACTCTCAACTTGTTTTTCCTGATTAAAATTCATGATAAAACCGCAATCCTCACAAATGTAAGAAAATAAATCCGTTTGCTCGGGAACATTTAATAATGGATTCTTCTCTTCTGAATGCAAAAAGAATTTTATTTTCCCTTCTGCTTTTTCATTATATTTTGTTAGATCATCATACTTTTCATATTCCGGAACAAAATAACCCTTTCGAAAATGAATCCCGTTGCATACAAGACACTCAATTTCACTCGTTTTATGTCTCAATCTCGACACCTCCATTAAATATGTATGAAGGCAGCTGAATTTTCAAAACTTGAAAAAGTTTAGTGGAAAATTGAAGTGGCAGCACTAAAGCCTGACATTACTAAATTAATAAATAAGCTTATGCAAAATAGCTATTCAAATTCTAAAGGCTCATAGGTTTATGACTAACAATTATTCATTTTCCGCTAATTTCCTGAGTATTTATCACACACCTGCATTGTGGGACATGTCATATGATACATTAGCTATTGAATTCAAAGTGATTCGATCACTTATTCCTATACAAAACAGCATTATTGGGGAGATGCCTTATTCGAAAAAAGGAACTTAGGAGGAACATTTTGAAGACATTATTATTGGAGAACATTTTAACCGCAATGAACATTCAGCCCAATGAAAAGCAAAAAGGTATAAGAATCAAAACGGTCACTTATGACAGATATGAAATTAGAAGTCATACATTATATTTTCGTTGGAACAATAGAGAGATTCCTGTTGAATCCATTATAGATTACAAGAATGTTTTTATTGTTACTGATACACCATTTTCTCATATGGATAGATTAAATCCTGAGCAAATCATTATGGTAAAGGACCTAAATGACTCTTTCTTTAAATTCACTTCGTATTACAGGCACCTGTTTAACCTTCCTGTAGTCGCCATTACGGGTACATGTGGGAAATCTACTACCAAAGAAATGCTAAAACACATTTTAGAAGAAACAAACAATGTCCAGGCCACAATATCCAGCAAAAATGCCAGTTATTACAACCTTCCTTATTTAATGGGAATAGATGAACATACAGATGTGGCAGTATTTGAAACAGCTGTATCTTCAAAAGGGGATATGATGGAATCGTGTAGGTATTTTTACCCCAATATTGGGATTATGACAATGATTGATGTGGACCATACGGATAAATTTCGATCTTTTGATGATTATCTAGCAGAAAAGGCAAAAATAATGCAAGGTATGAACAATGAGGGGACACTCATCCTAAATACAGACGATCCATATCTCAAGCTCATTGATACTTCTAGGTTTAAGGGAGAGATTATAACTTTCGGTAAAAACAGGGATGCTATTTTTAGGATTAAAAAATGTCAATATAATTCATCCGGCATGAGTTTCAGGATTAAATATAAGGAAAGTGAATTTAAAGGATTTATACCCGGTCTTGGTGAGCATAATGTATATAATGCCGCCGCAGCATTTGCCGCCGCTGCAATCTTAGGAGTGGATCTTCGCTATGCTTTAAAGAGATTATCTTCTTTTCATCATATGGGATCCCATTTTCAAATAATTGAGGGACGGAAACAAATTACGTTGGTGGATGATACTTGGAAGTCAAATCCTGCTTCCTTAAGAAAAGGCTTAGAAACATTATGCAGTATAGCTTTGCCATCCCAAAGAAAAATTGCTGTCCTGGGAAGAATGGCAGCATTGGGTCAATATGCAGATGAAGAGTACGAAAGAGCAGGACATTTACTCGGTGATTTGGGGATCGATGTTCTAATCACCAAAGGATTCATTGCAAAAGATTTTGCAAAGCCAGCCATAGAGGCGGGAATAAATCCGAATAATGTTTATCATTTTTCAGATGCAGATGAAATGAAGAGATTTTTTGATTCATTTTTAATCCCAAATGACATTGTTTATTTCAAAACAGGCGGGAATGACTCAGACTTCGATGATGTGATCGAATATTTAAGAAGTAATGGATAGATTATAATAGATATTAGAAAAGACGATTGAATCACATCGTCTTTTTTTTAAAATCGCGAAACCTAACAATATTGCCTGAAGCAGGCCTCTTATTCTCTAAGCCTTAAAAGTAATAAAAATCCTTTTTCCTTTAGAAAAAATGCAGCCTTAGGCTGCATGACGGGATAAAAGCAAATACTATTTTTTTCCTCTTTTTTGTTTATTTTTATCAGCCAAATATTTAGCATATAAGATCGTATTTTTAGCTACATCTAATTCAACACTATATATATTTGGTGGACCTGGCCTCCAATTTACTTCAAACAACCACAATTTTTGGTTTTCATCGATTCCGACATCAATTCCCAATTCATCCAACGGAACTTCATATAAAGAATCAAAATGGTTAGAAAAGCTTATCGCAAATTGTTCAAGATACCTTTTAATATCATACCAAGAGTCACCAAACTCCATTTTTAAAAAGGTGTCTTGGTAAGTACTATAACCGCCACTACCCATATTTGATGTAATGGTTCCCAAACGTCCAATTCTTGGATAAATAGAAGTAATAACCCACTTACCTTCTCTATTTTTTTGAACATGCAATCGAAAATCAAAAACATGCCCTGATTCTGTTTGACTTGAAATATACTTTTGTACTAAGTGTTCTTGTTCCTGAATTTTCTGGGATATCAAGTTTAACAATTCTTTTTCATTAGGAGATGAAATCGATCCTGCCTCATTCATTTTGTAACTCTCTATTCCATATTTTTCAATATATTCAATATAAACAACACCCCCACCTTGATGTCCAGACAACGGCTTAATAATAACCTTTTCATAATGTTTGATCATGTCCAAAAACATTTTAATGTCAGTTAATTTATAAAAAGGAATAAGGTATTGTTCAAATTCCTTTGCCTGTTTTATTCTGTTATATACGCTTAATTTGTCTCCGATGGAATGACTTGTAAACGGAACCCTCTCAGATAAATAATCAAAGATTTGTTCAGTTTTATGACTCACAGGAGAACTCGCATTATATATGACATCAGGAAAGGGAAACTCCTTTTCAATCCACTCGCCGTTTTCATATGTTCGCCCCAGAATTTTTTGCTTTTTTATATTTACCTTCCCTAGGGTAAAGTAAAAAAAGTTTACACCTTCAGCTTTTGCTACAGCGGCAAAAGCATACGCCTTCTTTACATCATTTGGATCTGACCGGTGATGAAGCATTCCAATAAGCGTCATTATACTTCTTTACCACCTTTCTTCAAATTCTATCAGAATCATAATCATTTCAAACTAAAATTTTTGTTCAATCATTATAAGTTCACGATTAACTAACTTCGGACTTGCACACTGAATAAGAAAACGTCTTCAGATTGTATTTCTATCCGGAAATCTGTCTATTGGTTCAAGATAGAAAGTAATTTCGCTTGCTGCTTTCCTGGCTATTTTTTTCGCTTCTCCTTTAACATCTGAGGATGCCAAAATGTATCCATTACGATCCCCCATTGATAAAGGAGGACGCACGATTCGTCCTTTTCGGGGTTTAATATACACCTCTTCTACACCGGGATACTGAGAGCTGCGATTTTTCCCCTTTACTTTGATTAATCTTCCTAGGGAATCAACAATTAAATATTGTGCATATACATACTTCTTATGCTTTTTAGTGAGGTTTGGTTTATTTCCTAACATTAATTGAATCGTTTCCTCTACTAAATTAATTCCATATCCGACTTCAATGATTCGATTCATTGCACCACCTGAGATTCTTGGGTTGATTTCAACTAATTTCAATTCTCCTTGTACTAAGCGCATTTCTAGATGACAGGCACCATTTTCCATTCGAAAAACCTTTAAAACGGAACTTACTGTATCATGGATTTTATCGTAAAAAGCTTGTTCGATATCCACAAATAAACTATAACCAGTTACGATAAATCGTTGAATCAAATTGATTGTTTGTTCGATTATTGCGACAATATGCACATTTCCATTGTGTACTAAAGCTTCAACTAAATATTGAGGTCCTGTTAGATACTCCTCGATCAAAACCTGTTCATTTTTCTTTAATAATTGTTTTATCGCAGCCTTAAATTCCTTCTCGTCATTTGCCAACAGAACATCTTTTGATCCGTTAGATAATGGAGATTTTACTATAAGGGGTAAATATCTCTTGTATTTTTCGATAAAATTCTTTAAGGATTTATCTTGTGTATATATTGCGTAATTAGGAGTTATGCTGTGGTCTTTGAGGAGTTTACGAGTTAAAACTTTATTTTCCATTTTTAAAATTGGATCAACAGAGACAACACTGCAACAAAATTCTTGTGATAAGGCAGCGGCCACATGGACAAAAGGATCTACAAAACTCATAATACCTTTTACTTGTTTACCTTGTTTTTGTAACTTGATGATGTTTTCTTTTAATAAATCGTAATTGGATAATTTCACTAATATCATTTGATGGACATCGGGAAATTCTGTTCTTTGTTCAATGAATTTTGATTTATTGGTAAATAACACTGTAAAAAAGCCAAGTCGTTCTGCTGCTTTAATTGCTTCTCTACTCGACCCAGATTTACTAGTTTCAATAAAAACTATGGTTTTCATTAGCTTTATCATCCTATCCTCAATGTATTTTGAAGGATTTAACTCATTAAAGAATGATCTGGAAGAAAAACACTCTCACGTTGTATTTATATTTTTTTAGTACAAGGATGGAATGGACAAACATCATATTTTTACAAAAAAAGTAAAATATTTATAAATAAGAAAAGACCGTCTGCTAATATATGAGCACTCCTTCTCTAAGGTAAAAATAAATTAAAGGATGATCAGACCTTAGCAATAGGCTATACACTCATAAAAAAGATGTAAAATGTTCAGACGGTTATATCTCTTAATAAAAAAAATCCCTACAAAACTTAGCAAAAGCTAATCATGTAGGGATTTTAATTTTAAAAAAATAATTATTTAAATATCGTTGAAATAATCTGGTCACGGGACATGTTACTATCCACTACAAATGTACCTGGTCGTAACTTGTTTTCAATTCCTTTTTTCTCAATATCTTTCGAGAATTTAAAAGCATTATCAATGATTTTTGCTTTTTCAAGTGCCCTGCCGACATCAATACTTGTCATCCCATTTGCTACATTCAGAACAACTCTGTAAACTGTTTTTTTCGATTGATTGTCATCTGCCGGTGCTGCCTTTTGGGCAGCTGCTTTGGCATCATTTAGATTTTTATCATAATCAGCTTTTGTTTGAACAACATAACCTGCTGCTGCAAGCTTAGTTTTCATCTCATCTTCTGTTGGCTGAACGGTCACCGTTTTGGTTTGTTCAGTTACCTTAACAGGTTTAGTTGAAGCTTCTGTTTTATTGGTAAAATAAACAGCGCCGCTTATTGTGGTAGAAATAAGAATCCCTGCTGCAAAACTGGTCAATAGATTAACCCGCATTTGAAATACTTCTCCTTTCATCCTTAGATCTTAGGTAAGGAGCAAGAAGTTCTTTAATTTCTTCTGCAGAAACCTGTTTTCTCTCAGCAATGCTTTCAATTGAATAATTGCGTTTATATAAGTCTAGTATTTCACGCATAAACACTTTTTCCTTAGGAGAAAGTTCAACTCCTGCTTCATTCATGACAACTTCAATATCAAGCTCAATATTCCGAATTGATTCTTGCAAATCATTGATTTCTTTCATAACCTCAACGTGAACTAAATCAATTCCTTTATTCTGTGCTTTTGTAGCTCGAGCTGTTTTTGTCAGCGAAATAATTAAAAGCAATACTGAGACTCCAAACAAGCCCGCTATTGTCCATTCCATCATAATGCATTCCTCCTTTTTTAGGTGGTCACAAGTTGTAATTATACATGGAAACGATGGATTTTTCGACAAATTTCTCTTAAATTAAGCAAAAAGTCGTAGAAAAGAAGTTCTTTTCAAGCACATTTCATAAAACGGTGTGTATTGGTGAAGTCTATAGATAGAAACAAAAGTTGAAAGGAGTTTTTGTCATGCAAAATAATCAACCACCTATTCCCTTTCCTCCAAGGGCAATTACAACTAAGGACCTTCTTTACATTAAAGACGTGCTATCTTGGGAACTTTTGGCTTTTAAGAAATTTCATCATCTCGCCCAACAAGCAACCAATCCACAATTTAAACAGGCACTCGATAAAGCAGGGAGAATGCATCAAAATCATTATCAAAGATTGCTTACTCACCTTCAGGTTAATAACAATATGGCGATGGCAAGTATCCCGAAACCACAGCAAACACAACAAATGCAACAATCACAAATTTAGTAAGGAGGTTTATGTGGAATGATGCAGAATCAACAAGCTCAGCAAAATCAACAAAGCCAGCAGTCACAAAACCCAAATCAAATCGCAAACCCGCAAACGGGTGAATTGCCCAAAGTAAAAGGACCAGAAATGAACGACCGCGACTTTCTGAATGACGGCCTAAGCACTTGTAAATATATAACGGACAGTTTGAATATTGCAATTCGGGAAGCAAGTCATCAGCAGTTACATAACGACTTACTTCAAATTCTAAACGAAACCCACCAAAGCTGCCGAGAGTTCTATCATTTAATGTTTCAAAGCGGTTGGTACAAACTCGAAGCCGAAGAACAACAAAAACTGGATCAGGCGTATCAACAGTTTAACAACTATTCCTCACAGTTCCCGTACAATGATATAAGCCCGGTAAATTGATACCGGGCTTTTTTAAAGAAACGCACAAATTTAATGAACACGAATAACTTCTCGCAAATCCTCATCATGGCGAATTCTTGTATGCTTGGACTCCAAACGATAAAATTCTTCTATATCAATGTCATCGATAGGTTTTCCAGCCCACAAATTTTTAAAATCACCAAAGAAATCCTCGAACATGCTATCAACCTCCCTATTCATGCTCCTTTCTAGTATGGCTAAAATTTATTAAATTAAATCAAGTATTTATAGCTAAACCTCTTGAATCTTTCCATCAATCATCGTCATTTCAATTGTAGTATCCAACAATTCATCTGGATGTTGGATTTCAAAAAGATTTTTCGAAAACACCGTCATATCCGCTAGTTTTCCCCTTGAAAGAGTTCCCTTTTTATTCTCTTCGGAGGTTGCATAGGCACCGCCAATTGTAAACACTTGAATCGCTTCAAGCATGGATAACTTTTCTTTTACATTCCATCCTTCATGCTGATCCTGTGGTGCTCTGCGCGTTACCGCCGAGTGAATTCCAAGCAATGGGTCAACCGGTTCTACCGGTGCATCCGAACCTCCGGCACACAAAACTCCACTTGAAAGTAAGGATTTCCAAGCATATAAATACTGCTCACGTTCTATACCAAGCCGCTCTTTAATCCAAGGGTAATCTCCGACCACGAATCGTGGTTGAATATCTGCAATCCGGCTGTGATTCGCTAAACGCTGAATCAAATCTTCGCGAACAAGCGATACGTGGATTATTCGATCACGATGGTTCACCGCTGGGAACTGATCCAGTATATCTAAGACATTTTCCAATGCCTTATCACCAATCGTGTGAACAGCAATTGGCATCGAATATTCACGGGAATCCTTTACCATTTGATAAAGGGTTTCCTGATCATGCATCGCCTCGCCAAATTGTCCAGGAGCATCCTGGTATGGCTTCGAAAGTAAAGCGGTTCTTCTTCCGAATGCACCATCAGCAAAAATCTTTATCGCGCCAATCCGCAATTTATCATTGCCATAGCCAGCGGACATCCCTCTTTCTTTTAAATCTTTAAGAAAAGGATAATCAATCAGTAAATTGCAGCGTAATCCAAATTGTTCCTGATTAATCAACTCATCGTACAATCTATAGGTTTGATCAATGCCGCCAAAGTAAAGTGGGTCATTTGTATGAGCACTCGTTAAACCTTTTTTCACTGCGAATTTCATAGCTTGACCTAAGCCATGTTTTAACTCTTCATATGTTTTTTCTGGTATGTGGTTCGTAAACAATTTCGAAGCTGTTTCTAATATTAGTCCAGTTGGTTTTTTTGTAATCGGATCCAAGATAATACTGCCACCCATCGGAATTTCCATTGAAGAAAAATAATTGGATCTTTCCATGGCCTTGCTATTGACTAAAAAAGCATGGTGGCAAATTCTTTTTAAATAAATCGGGCAATGCGGTGCTGCATAATCAAGTTCTTCAATCGTTGGGGTTGTTCCATCTTCAAAGAGATTTTCATCCCATCCCATTCCGACTAGCCAGCTTCCCGGTGCAACGGTACTTGCTTTCTCTCTGATTTTTTCAAGCATTGCTTTTTTCGACTTCACGCCTGTCAAATCCAAGTCTAAAAAGTTAAACGCAACCCCTGATAAATGTAAGTGGCTGTCAATTAATCCTGGAGTAACCATTTTTCCTTGTAAATCAATAGTAGGTACACTGTGTCTGCCCCATTTCAATTGCATATCCTGATGTGAACCTAAATCTACAATTCTACCGTCCTCAACTACCACTGTTTCCACCACTGGATTCTCTGAATCAAGTGTATAAAATACTCCATTCGTGAAAATGGTCTTTGCCATCGAAATTTCCTCCTCGAAAAACCGTATATTATATATTATATAATAAAACAAGAAACGAAAGGTATATAATGATTTATTATTCAGAAAAAAACGACTAAGATTTTTATTAGCCGTTTTGTCATCATAATTTATATTTCTCCATTTTGTATTTCAATAATTGTTTGGAGACACCCAATCGTTTTGCAGCGTCCGTTAGTTTTCCGTTCATATTGGTTAGTTGCCTTTGAATCATTTCTTTTTCAAAATGTTCGACCGCCTCTTTCAGATGATCAAAATTCTCTGTGCCAATAGGTACTGGTGTTTCTTTATTTTCACGAATTCTCTTCGGAATATCTTCCATTGTAATAATAGAAGAGGTGACATTATTAAAAGCAGTTTCGACCGCATTTTTAAGTTCCCTTATATTCCCTGGCCATTGATACTTTTTAAAACACTCCAATACCTCAGGCTCAACACCCTCAATGTGTATATTCATGTTATTATTGTAAAAATCAATATAGTATTTAATCAGTTTTTCAATATCCTCTTGCCGTTCGGCTAAGGTTGGCAAATCAATTTGTACAACACCCAAACGGTAATAAAGATCTTCTCTTAGCCGCTTTTCAGAAACTAACAAATCAGGGTCTTCATTGGTGGCAGAAATCACCCTAATGTCTACATTCATATTTTTTGTCCCGCCAATTCTTCTAATCATCTTTTCCTCAATTGCCTTTAGAAGTTTAACCTGCAGGTAAAAATCAAGTGAATTGATTTCATCCAAAAATAATGTCCCGCTATTGGCTTGTTCAAATACCCCCGGCATGTCCACTGCCCCGGTGAAACTTCCTTTAACGGTTCCAAACAAGGTACTTTCCATCAAGTTGGGTGGAATCGCACCACAGTTAAGAGATATAAAGGGACCGCTGAACCGGTCGCTTAAATTATGAATAGACTGGGAAACCAATTCTTTTCCAGTCCCTGTTTTACCATAGATTAAAACCGTGGAGTTTGTTTTAGCGATTTTCCCAATTTTATTTTTAATCGCTTTCATATTTGGATTTGCGGTAATCATATTTTCAATCGTATAGATTGTATTGTTTTTTCGAAAGACTTTGTGGCTTGCGAACTTTTCCAAGGATTGTATATTTTCTCTTGAATAATAATGTTTAGAAAACTCGATGGCACCAATGATTTTATCGTGAACTTTAATCGGATAGGTAGAACTTACAAGAACAAGGGTATTCCCATTTTTCACAATTAATTCTTGCTTTACATTACAGACGGCCTCTCCGTTTTTTAAAACGTTAATAATCGTACTGTTTTCAAACGTAAGATTTTGATAGGAACTTAGAATATGCTTACCCATAAACTCTTCTGGTCTAACACCCATCTCGTTTAAAACTTTTAGATCGGCCATGTCATAGAAAATAATCGTTCCGTTCTCATCCGTTACCAAAATATTGTCATAGTCCTTTAAATGCTTAAAATTATTTACATCAATCTTCATTTTTTCACCTATTTTTACTTTAAATAGAAAAGATTTGCTTTTATTTACTTTAGTATATAGCAATTCATTCCAAAACAAAATCAATAAAAAAAGCAATTGCTCCACTTAAACACCTAGACAGATTTACTGTATTATGTGAATATTATTATAATTCAGTAATTATCCATCTGTTTATTTTACGTGGATTAAGGAAGTGGAATATGGAATTTTCAATCGTCTTTCAATCAATCTTAAATATCACCATATTGATTTTGATAGGCGTCCTTCTATCTAAAACTTTTTCCTTTAATGACGAAACAAGGAAGATGTTTATTAATTTAATCGTTAATATCGCCATGCCTTGCATGATACTTTTCAGCATTTTTAAAGTGGATTTGAATGCTGGAATTTTTAAATCGATGCTCATTGTTTTTTGTTTATCGATTTTCATTAATCTACTCGGAATTGCCCTTGGATGGATTCTATCGATTACTTTCCAAGGAGATTCAACAAAAAAACGAGAAATCGCCTTAATGTCAGGACTTGGAAATACTGGATTTATCGGAATTCCGTTATGTGCCACCTTGATTGGTCCGGAAGCAGCTTTGTATGCCGCCATATTTGATGCCGGAGTAGATTTTACGATTTGGACAGTCGGGGTCATCATGTTGCAGAAAAATAGAAAATTTGCTCTTCAAACGTTAAAATCAATGCTAAATATGCCTACTGCTGCCATTGTAGTTGGTTTGGTTGTCGCTTATTTTAATTTTAAGCCCCCAGCATTTTTTGTTCACTTGACTGAACAGCTAGCTGGCCTGGCAACACCGCTGGCAATGTTTTATATTGGAATGCTGATCATGACACTTCAGCGTGGTAAGGTACGGGAAAAAGGGCACCATTTGTGGATCCCATTGATGGTTAAACTAATCCTTTTACCCTTTTCAGTTGCTTTGTTTATCCATTTTTTTGAGTTGAATCCAAAGATTATCCAAACGCTTCTGATTCAGTCGATGATGCCAACCTTAACCCTTGCTTCCATTCTATTTGCCAAATATTCTGCAGACGAAGAAATGGGTGCACTGACAACTATCATATCGACGATTATTTCTTTATCTACGATTCCGCTCATGATCTTTTTAATCAACTTAATTGGTGTATATTAACAAAAAAATCCTCCTACCGCTCAAACGGTAAGAGGATTTTTTATCGATCATTTAAATTATTCTGCATCCATAAATGGATAGGCAATTTCTGCTGTTGGAGCAAAATTTTCTTTGATAACACGAGGACTAGTCCAACGAATCATGTTAAAGACAGAACCTGCTTTATCGTTTGTACCAGAACCACGAGAACCACCAAATGGTTGTTGATTAATCATCGCACCAGTTGGTTTATCATTGATATAGAAGTTACCAGCAGCACCAGATAAACGGCGTTCTAAGTGAGCAATTGCTTGACGGTCCTGTGCAAAAATAGCACCTGTTAAGGCATACATAGACGCTGTATCTGCCGCATCCAATGTTTCTTCTAATTTATCATTTTCATATACATAGATTGTTAAAACTGGTCCAAAAATTTCCTCTACCATTGTTTTGAAATTTGGATTCGTTGTCACAATGATTGTCGGTTGTACGAAATATCCAACAGAATCATCATACGTACCACCAGCAATAATTTCTGCTTCTTCAGAAGCTGCTGCATAGTCGATATAACCTGTAATGGATTCAAAAGCAGGTTTATCAATTACTGCACCCATGAAGTTTGTAAAGTCACGGACATCGCCTACTTTAAGCTTCGCAGTTTCTTCCAATAAACCAGCTTTTAATTCTTCCCACATGCTAGCTGGAATGTAGGCACGAGAAGCAGCAGAACATTTTTGGCCTTGGTATTCAAATGCACCACGAACAAGATTTGCTACTACTTTATCTGCTTGTGCTGTTTCGTGAGCAAATACAAAGTCTTTACCACCAGTTTCCCCAACTAAACGAGGATAAGATTTATAGTTTGTAATGTTTTCTCCCACTGTTTTCCAAATAGTTTGGAACGTACTTGTTGATCCAGTAAAGTGGAATCCAGCCATACGAGGATCTGTTAATACTACTTCTGATACTTGTGAACCACGAGAAGGTACAAAGTTAATTACGCCTTTTGGTAATCCTGCTTCTTCTAAGATACGAATAAAGTAGTAGTTTGCTAGAATAGAAGTTGTTGCTGGTTTCCAAACGACAACGTTCCCCATCATTGCAGGAGCTGATGGTAAGTTCCCGCCAATTGCTGTGAAGTTAAATGGAGAAATAGCCAATACAAAACCATCTAATGCACGGTAATCTAAACGATTCCAAACATTCTTCATACTTTCAGGTTGAATTTGATAAATTTGATTTGCATAATCAACGCCAAAACGTAAGAAATCTGCTAATTCTTGTGCAGAATCGATTTCAGCTTGAATAGCGGTTTTAGACTGTCCTAACATCGTAGCCGCATTCATTACGTCACGGTATGGACCAGAAATTAAATCTGCAGCTTTTAAGAAAATAGCTGCACGGTGTTCCCATGGAGTATTTTCCCATGATTCTTTTGCAGCCATCGCCGCCTCTACAGCAGCACGAAGCTCTTCTTCCCCAGCTTGGGAATAGTTTGCTAAAACATGTTGATGATCATGTGGCATAACTACTTGTTTCACTGTATCTGTTTTAATATTTTCACCATTTATAATCACAGGGATATCGACTACTGTTTCAGATTGTCGTTTTAATTCTGCTTTTAATGTTTCTCGCTCTTTTGTACCTGGAGCATATGTGTTACCAGGCTCATTTTTAGGTGTTGGGATTTTGAAAATTCCGTTAGTCATTCTTGCACGTTCCTTTCTGTTTAAAAAATTTATTACTTTAATATAGAAATTTCTTCTACCGACAAATTATAACATACTTCTTCTATTCTTTTGCTACTTACGAATAGGAAACCACACTTTTTGTATTTTGAATAATTCTTGAAATACAGTATGTTATATAATTTGCAAACCTCCATGTTGGTTGTTCAGTAAAGATATAATGCAAGTTCTGTGCCAACTTCAATTTTTGCATGATTAATGGATTTTCTATCATTCTAGTGCAAAATTCATTTGCACAAATCATATTATATCATTTCTTTGGCGCAAAATAAATTTGCATTTTATGGATTTGTGCAAAAAAATGGTTAACAGTCTATTTGAATAGAAACTGTTAACCTCATCCATCATTATAGTTGGTTAAAAATATTTTCGCTTTCTGTATTTTCGTTGAATGTTAGGACTTCGTCAACCGGTTCATAGGATTCACCATAAAAATGTTTATCCTTATAGGTATGTATTAAATCATATGTTTTTTTCATCGCCTCAAATATCATTTCCTCAGACTCTTGATTAGGGGCCCAATAGAGGATTTCCATTTGATTTATCTCATCTGTCGCTAAGGACTTTCTTCGATAACCAATTGACGTGGCATGTTCAAAACCTTCACGCTTATAAAAATGCAGCCTTTTTTCAGTATCACTGTCTTCATAATTGACTGGCTCAACTTCAAGAATAATTGGCTTTTCTTTCTGTTTCAATTTTTCTAAAAGTTTATGGCCAAGCCCTTGGCCCCGAGCATCTTTTGAAACAAAGAGGTAATCGATAAAGAGAAAATTCTCTAACTCTGCATACATCATTACATGAAGTGGTCCCTCATCCTTATGATAAATATTAGACCGTTCCTTTAGTAAGGTTTCCATATGTTCTCGTGATTTCATCTCTTCAATGGGAAAATATTGATTTAATTTTTCATACCAATGCATAATAGTACTCCTTATTATCGATTTCAATGCTCTAATAAAAGAAGTATGTGTTGATTTAAATTTTTCATACTAAAAAACCCACAACGTTTCCAACTAAATAGAAACGTTGTGGGCTTTTTTCTATAGTTGCGAAAACTCTTCCACTAATTCCCCAAACCGTTTTAAGGAATTTTCGATTGGATATGGAGTGGTCAAATCCACTCCGGTTTTCTTCAATAATTCTAGTGGATAATCGGAGCTGCCGCTCTTTAAAAACTCGATATAGGAATCCAATGTTTGCTGGTCGCCTTCTAAAATCTTCGTTGCTAAATGAATAGCGGAGGCAAATCCTGTTGCATATTTGTAAACATAAAACGGACGATAAAAATGTGGAATCCGTGACCAGCCATACTTTACTTCTTCATCAAACACAATCTCATCCCCATTATATTCGCGGAATAAGCCTTCATAAAGCTGATTAAACACCTCTACATTTAATGGCTGCCCTTTTTCCGCCATTTCATGCGTCCTCATTTCAAACTCGGCAAACATCACCTGGGTAAAGTAGGTACCCTTAAATTGATCAATAAAATGATTAAGCAAATGTTTTCGTAAATTCGGATTCTTTTCATTGTTTAATAAGTAATTAATTAACAACACTTCATTAACAGTGGAGGCTACTTCCGCTACAAAAATACTATATCTAGCCGTGATTTGCGGCTGATGTTCTGAACTCAACCGGCTGTGAACTCCATGGCCGCATTCATGGGCTAAGGTAAACAAACTGTCCAAATCATCCTGATGATTCAGCAGGATAAACGGATGGATACCGTACACACCAAGATTATAAGCCCCAGAGCGCTTTCCCGGTGTTTCACGAACATCAATATATCTCCCATCTTTAAACTCTTTAAGGATGCTGATATAACTTTCACCCAAAGGGGCTAATGCTTTACACATTATGTCAAATGCTTCCTCATAGGAAATCACTTGCTTTACACCGCTGACGAGTGGGACACTTAAATCATATTGGCGGAGTTCATCAAGCATTAATTTCTCCTTGCGGATTTGTGTATAGCGATGCATCGGAGCAATATTATTTTTCGTCGTATGAATCAGATTTTCGTATACCTCTTTAGGCACTTTATCACCAAATAGCGCTTTCTCAAGAGCGGATGGATATTGACGGATTTTTGCCAGCTTCACATTATTTTTTATGGCAGCGGATAGCGTCGAGGCAATCGAATTTTTCAACTGAACATATGGCTGATAGTATGCCTTGTAAGCCTCCCTTCGCTTTTCACGATCCTCATCTTCAATTAATTTTGAATACATCCCCCTCGTTAATTCTACTTTTTCCCCATTATCAATCGTTACCTCACCAAACTTAATATCTGCATTATTGATCATCCCAAAGGTATGACTCGGAACGGAAAGTGCCTCTCCCAATTGAGAAAGGAGTTCCTCCTGCTCTTTACTTAAAACATGTTGCTTATATCGGAATGACTCTAATAAATCTTCTTTAAAGTATTGAAGCCCCTCTTCTGAAGCAATGTAATGGTTTAAAGTTTCCTCATCTAAGCTTAATAAAAATGGCATGAAAAAGGATGTCGATGAACTTACCTTTACACTTAGCTGTTTTGCTCTGTCCTGTAAGACTTGAGAAGCGGTCTCTCTTGTATCCTCATCCACTTTCAGCATTGCAAACGCGTATAATTTATTAAAAACAAAAGATAACTCTTCACTCAACTTTAGGTATTGGTACAGTGATTGCCCATCTACAATGTTTCCATCAAATTTCTTCAGCTTCTCAGCCATTTCTTCGATTTGTTTATAATCATTTTCCCAGCTGCTTAGACCTGCATATAAATCATCCAAATTCCATTTTTCATTTAGAGGAATTTCTTTTCTATTTGTATAGGTTGTCATATTAGGACTCCTTTACCACAATTTTCTTATTTACTATTATCACATTTTTATTGAAATACTTAAAATATTTTACTTCGGTTTTGAACTAGATATTACCAGCCCTGATTCGGCTTTTTTTCTGTTACAATTTTATAAGTGAAGTTATAAGGGGGGAATTGGACTCCATGAAAAAACACTTGATCCTCCTAACCGTTATACTTTTAATCATTTTTATTGGAGGATTTATTTCGGGAATTTTATATTCTGATAAAAAGGTAGAACAAGCAAAAGTGCTTAAAATAGAACAAGTACCAAAATCGGCGGTAAGGCCGGAACAAAAGGCATTGCCTAAATGGGAAGAACCAAAACAGCAATCAAACGTGCTGATCAGCTATGTACAGGATTTTCGTGATCCAAATGTGGTTGATTACACCAAAATCACACATGTTATTTTTTCATTTGCCCATCCCATGAAGGACGGTAACATTGAACTCAATGGCAAAACAGCCCTAACCAATCTACGAACAATGGTTTCAAAGGCACATAGCCATCATGTCAAAGCGATGGTTGCAGTAGGCGGCTGGTATCATATGAACGGCGGGGAATCCTATGATTATTTTAAAGCAGCGATTTCCAATCCAGCTTCCCGGACAAAACTTGTGAGCGAACTTACTAGTTTAGCAGACCGTGAAAAACTTGATGGAATTGATATTGACTTTGAATTTCCTCGTTCGACAGCTGATGCTGAAAACTTAACAAAATTCACAAAAGAATTAAGCAACAAATTACATGCAGAAAACAAAGAACTATCCATGGCGGTTAATTCTAAGATTCATGCTGTAGCCGGTACGGTTGTTGGTTTTATCGTCTATAATCCTGTGATGTTCCAATATACGGATCATGTCAATATTATGGCTTATGACGGACAATGGGATGGCGGCTATCATGCGTCCAACTTGTCTCCCTACCCGTTAACGGAGAAAATCGTTAACTATTGGACAAACCTGTTTAAAGTAAACCATCTTTCAACCGAAAAGCTCGTTTTGGGTGTCCCGGCTTACGCACAGCCAGTTAATCCTAAAATTAAGCAGGTTTCTTATGCCGCAATTGTCCATAAAGATCCGGCAAATGCAACGAAAAATGTTGTCCAAATGAATGGCACCACTTATTACTATAACGGTGAAACCACGATGAAATTGAAAACCAAACTGGCTCTTGACCATGGCTTCGGCGGCATGATGATGTGGGAAGCAGGTCATGATACAAAAGGTCAAGATAGTTTGACAAGCTCGATTTATGATACTTTAATGGAATCAAAGCAATATACGTATTATCAGTAAAAGCAAAGCAGTTATCTTTTCGGGAGATAACTGCTTTATTGTTTAAACTTCTATTAGGAATTTGTCTATTTCAGAAATGAGTTCATTCGGATTCTCATACATACTCATATGACCTGAATCTGTGATTATTCTCTGCTTAATATTGGATTTGGTAACAGAAAAGGTATTTTCTTTCGGTATAATCTGGTCCTTTTCACCAGCAATTAATAAGACAGGAAGTGTCGTCTCTTCTAAGACATAATTACGATTTGGTCTGTTTTTCATGGCAATAAGGGTACTCATTGCACCATGAGGCGATGTTGAATACCCGATTTGTCTCGTCGTATCAACGTATTCAGCATTTTTCTCGACGTTTTCAGGCGAAAATAGCTTAGGGACTAATCCATCTATAAGAACAGAAATTCCGAGCTCTTGGACTTTTGTAACATTTGCTTCCCTACCCTTTTTCGCGTCATCAGAATCCGGAAAAGCCGTGGAATGAACTAGTGAAAATCCACTTAACCGTTCACTATACTTTTCCGCAAAAGCTAGCGTTATGTAACCTCCGAGTGAATGACCAAACATAGTAACCTTATCAACATTTAACTCGGCTAAAAACTCCTTGATGACATCAGCAAAGACTTCAATCGTATCATTTTCTTTAAAAATAGTTGTGTCTCCATGCCCCGGGAGGTCTGGAGCAATAACCCGATATTTTTCCGCTAAACTTGGAATGACTTTCTCCCAATAACGGCTGCTGCCACAAAATCCATGGAGAAAAATAATGGGCATTCCTTTCCCTTCATCGATATAGTCCATTGTTCCATTTTTCAATTGAATAGATTTTACCTCCATCATAACGTCACATTCCTTTCAAAGCCATTTAAATACTTTTTGTTTCCCCACCGTTTATTGAATAACTTGCATGAATGGTCGCACTTAATGAATGGGATACGGAGCAATATTTATCCATAGAAAGCTGGATGGCGCGAAGTACCTTATCTTCAGAAAGGTCCCCTTCTAATGCATAATGAATATGAATTTCAGTAAATTTTTTCGGATGTTCATCGGCCCGCTGACCTTCGACATCCATGTGAAATTTAGTTGGATTTAAACGCATTTTTGTCAAAATCGAGATAATATCAATCCCCGTACAGCCCGCAACCGCATTTAACAGTAATTCTGTAGGTCTTGCCCCGCTATTTGTTCCTCCTACCTCTTCTGCTGCATCCATTTTGATTTCATGACCTGATGGAGTCGTACTGGAAAACGCCATTTTCTCGGTCCACTCGATTTTTGTCTTCATTGGTTAGAACCCCCCTGTTATATAAATTAGTAATCATTTACCATATTAGTACAATTATTTAATAATGTCCCTATTGGACCTGCATTTTAATCTTTTTGTTCAAAAAAGAAAAAACAGACCAATATGATCTGTTTTCAATAAATATTATCCAAATTGCCAAACACTGTGACTGAGGTTTCCGTAACGAAAACTTCTATGAAGCAAGGTAGCTTTTTTCGCATCATCCGCTGCACCCATCGCATAAAAAAGTGGAACAAAGTGTTCATTTCCATAAGGAGGAACTGCATATTGTGCATTTGGAGCCAGCTTTTCATAATTGAAAAGAGAGTCTAAATCCCATTTTTTCAAATGTAAGCTTAACCACTCATCAAATTCCAGTGCCCACGAATCAACTTCGCCATTGTCGGCCCACTTCACTGCTCTTAGGTTATGAACGGTCCCTCCGCTGCCAATAACTAAAATATCCTTTTCTCTTAAAACGGCTAAAGATTTACCAATTTTATATTGCTCTTCTGGTGTAAGATTCGGATTAACGGACATCGCAATAACAGGAATATCAGCATTTGGATAAAGCAGCCGAAGCACTACCCAAGCGCCATGATCTAAACCGCGAGTCGTTTCAATTTGAAAAGGGACTCCATTTTGGGTAAATAAATCTTCAATTTCTTTAGCAATTTCTAATTTTCCTTTTGCGGGATATTGAATCGTATATAAAGACGGGTCGAAACCACCAAAATCATAAATGGTGGAATACGTATCAACCTCACTAACTTTTTGATCAGTTGACTCCCAATGCGCAGAAAAAACAACAATCGCTTTTGGACGTGGCATCGATTGACCCAACTGGGTAATAAACTGGGTATACTCATTGTTTTCAATTGCAATTAACGGTGCACCGTGTGCAATAAACAGTGATGGTATCATGTTATTTCCTCCTCACTTTTTAATTTCCAAATAAAATTCTGATTTCACCTATTAAAGTGATGTTGTATTCGTTTTTTGTCCTTTGACAATTAGGGAATCGAGCGAAAACAGTTTGCTTCCATTGATTGCGATAAAGATTGCCATTGCAAGGAATGCAAGATCTAATTCATAACCAGCCATTTGACCATTTCCTAAAAAACCTACTGCTAATTTTACTTTTAACGTTGCTCCAGCCATTAACAAAACAAATAATCCTGCAACCACTCTGCTTCCTAAACCAATAACAAGTAGAATACCTCCAAGGATTTCAAAAGAAGCTACAACATATGCCATGAATCCTGGTAATCCCATACTGCTAAACCAGCCGACAATATTTTCAATCCCGCCTTGGAACTTAGCTAACCCATGAATAAAAAATGTTATCCCTAATATTACACGTAAAATAATCGTACCAACCTCATATTTCTTCATCATTTTTTCTTCCTCCTCTATTTTTCCACTATAATTCTTTTCTAATTAATTCTTTAAACTGTTTATGATCCATTCCATAAAATCCTGCTGGTTCATTAATGAAACGGTATGTCCTTCATGATAGGTTTTGAACGTAACATCCGCACCTAACTCCCTGAAATATTCATCATTGGCCACTCCCCATTCATATGGAAGAACCTGATCCATATCACCATGAGAAATAAACAAAGACAAGTCATTGACTGGTTTGATATCATACTCCTCTTTAACGAAACCAGGAATATATCCACTGAGTGCAATAATTCCTTTGATCCGATTGCCTAATGTTAAACCAAGCGTCATCGAAACAATTGCACCTTGACTAAAACCAAGCAAATACAATTGATTTGGATCAATTGGGTATTGTTCGCTAGCATAATCAATAAAGCTGGTTAGCTTGCGAATTCCTTCATCAAACACCGATCGATGCGGTTTTCCATAGCCTTCAATCGTAAAGAAAGCATAGCCAGGCGGCTGTGTTAAATGTCCCCGAACACTAAAAATGAAAAACTTCTCTTCTAGTCCCTCTACTAAAGACAACATATTTTGTTCATTGCTGCCGATTCCGTGCATAACAAACAAGGCGGGATAGATTTTATTTGGGTCTGTTTGTTTTGGTCTTCTTAGTTCATAAATCATCGGTGAATTCATGAGTGATCATCCTTTCATTTATTTCTTTTACTAATAGGTTGGCTATTTATGAATATAAAATCCAAAACATTAGTATCCACATAATAATATTAAATTCATATTACAAAACTCAAAAGAAATAATATTTCCTAATATGAATATTATTTATTTATAAGATAACAATATTGCATATAGAATGTCAATTATTTTTTTGCTAATATATAATTATGTTTCCTATTAGAAAACTTACGAGGTGGTTATTCTGGATATTGGTTCAAAAATTCGCGCAATACGTAAGAGAAAAAAAATTACCATTGCCCAAATGTGTGAAAGTACTGGTCTTTCAAAAGGTTTTATCAGTAATGTGGAAAACAATAACACTTCCCCATCCATTAATACCTTGCAAACCATTGCTGAATTTCTGGAAGTACCATTGCCATATTTATTGTTAAAAAAAGAACACCATATGCGGGTAGTGAGGAAAAATGAGCGTTCGCAAACAACTTTTCATACGTTAAAAATCGAACATATTTCATCAAAAGGCGGATTGCGAATGATGAGTGTGGAGTTCCCCCTGGGGCGTCAATGGGGGAAGCGAATGCGCATGAAGGGGAAGAATGTCATTTGGTCTTAGAAGGCAAAGTCCTGGCGGAACAGGGAGAGGATTCCATTATTTTAGAAGAAGGCGATTCCTTTAGCTGGAATGCAAGTGTCCCGCATTTTGTTAAGAATATCGGTGACACAAAAGCAGTCGTATTAATTTCGATTTATTCAGATACAGAGCTGAGGGATTTGTTTTAAGATGAAAAAACAGCTGCGAATATCCGCAGCTGTTAATCATTTTTAAGCCCATACCAAAAGTTTGTCCAGATATTTGCAATCCTTGGTTTCATCTTTTCAGCACCATAAAAGGATAATTCAATGAAAATCCCGTCAATTAAACAATAGAAAGACATGATGAAATCCTCGATATTCCCTTCGCGAATTTCCCCTTTTTCCATCCCTTCCCTAATAAGCGTCCGAAAGATATCAGACATTTCTTCTTCAGAACGGAAAAACTGATGGTGTAATTGTTCCTTTAATGACTCTGGAGGAAAAACCATTGCTCTATTTAGAAAAGTGGATTGATCCTCAAACTCAATATAATATTCAAAAGTTACCTTAAGAATTTGAAGGAGCTGCTCTTCAGCTGTTAAACCTTTAATACTATCCATGATATTTTTAATTTTTTGAACATGAAACATCAAAATATTCTTGTAAATCGTCAGAAAAATCTCTTCTTTACTTTTGAAATGGTTATAAATAGAAGGCTTTTGAATCCCCACTGCCTTTGCAATTTCAGATAAGCTCGTTCCTTCATATCCATTTTTTGCGAAAAGTGATAATGCTGCTGCAATAATTTTATCTCTTGTCATAACTGTCCCCCGAAAAAATTACATCTTTCGTCAATTATAAACCCTAATGATACGAAAAGTCTAAAGGAGACAGTTTTCCTTCATAAAAAAAAGTTCTGTTTTGCCCAAAACAGAACTTTCTCAAGATTTATACCGTTTCTTTTTTAATCTTTAAGGTTGCTAAACTAGCAAATTCATGAACAAGCGTTGCTGCCAATAATGAGGTAATTCCTGTTGGGTCATAAGATGGCAATACCTCTACCAAGTCATAACCGATAAAATTGAAATCAGTTAAGGAGCGAACC
The DNA here is from genome assembly GCF_030938565.1 of Bacillus salipaludis. Classification (GTDB taxonomy): domain Bacteria; phylum Bacillota; class Bacilli; order Bacillales; family Cytobacillaceae; genus Neobacillus; species Neobacillus salipaludis_A. Next base: position 3,913,559 of record NZ_JAVGVR010000001.1, read on the forward strand.
ATTTTCAATGTTTCAAGGCTACTAAATCCGCCTACTTCTAATGTTCCTGTTCCAGGTGCACAGGATGGATCAACGAAATCAATGTCAAATGTTAAGAAACATGGTGTGTCACCAATTACTTCTTTCATCTCACGTAAAACATCTGCAAAACCACGTTCACTAAGTTCTGGAGTAGTAACGACTTTGTAACCTAACTCATAGCTGGCATCTAAGTCACCCGGATCGTTCAATGTTCCTCTAATTCCAATCTGGAATACTTTTTCTGGGATTAATAATCCTTCTTCATAAGCACGAATAAATGGTGAACCGTGCCAGTATTTTTCATCATAATAAGTGTCCCAAGTATCTGTATGGGAATCAAAATGAATCATTGCCACTGGTCCATACTTTTTAGCTGCAGCACGGAGATTGGCTAAAGTCACAGAGTGGTCTCCACCTAAACCGATAGGAATAATATTTTTGTTCATTAAATCAGACACTGCTGCTTCAATTAATTGATAGCTGCGATGGATATTATGTGGAACTACTGAAATGTCACCAACATCGATGGCATTCGTATCTTCAAAAGGAAATACCTTATGAACTGGATGATAAGGAAATAATGTCATCGAAGACTGACGAATAGCTTGCGGTGCAAAACGTGCTCCGACCTTAAAGGAAGCAGCTGTATCAAAAGGCATCCCTATGATTGCTAACTTCGCATTTTCTCGTTCAACTGGTAATCGCATAAACGTTCCGCTTGTACAAAATTCTGGTTTTACATCAGGACTTAATGGGTATTTCATGATAATTTGTCTCCTTAAAATTAAGTATTAACTACCGGTAGTTAGTTTAATTAAATTATAAGGTGAAGGAATTGAATAGTCAAACAATTCTTTTAAAATATTTTTAAGATTTTAAGGCAACCTATACCGTTTTATTTCTAATAAGCGGACCGCTTCGAACATATAAAGGATTGTTTCTTTGCTTCCCTGATGAATTTTGGCCTTCATCGACCTTTTGAAGGACGTTTCTTCGCTTCCTTGATGAGTTTTGGCCTTCATCGACCTTATGAAGGACGTTCCCTTTGCTTCCTTGATGAATTTTGGCCTTCATCGACCTTATGAAGTACGTTCCTTCGCTTCCTTGATGAGTTTTGGCCTTCATCGACCTTTTGAAGGACATTTCTTTGCTTCCTTGATGAGTTTTGGCCTTCATCGACCTTATGAAGGACGTTTCTTCGCTTCCTTGATGAATTTTGGCCTTCATCGACCTTATGAAGGATTGTTTCTTTGCTTCCTTGATGAGTTTTGGCTTTCATCGACCTTATGAAGGACATTTCTTCGCTCCCCTGATGAGATTTGTCCTTCATCGACCTTATGAAGGACGTTTCTTCGCTTCCTTGATGAATTTTTGCCTTCATCGACCTTTTAAAGGACGTTTCTTCGCTTCCTTGATGAGTTTTGGCCTTCATCGACCTTATGAAGGACGTTTCTTCGCTTCCTTGATGAGTTTTGGCTTTCATCGACCTTATGAAGGACGTTCCCTTTGCTTCCCTGATGAATTTTGGCCTTCATCGACCTTTTGAAGGACGTTCCCTTTGCTTCCTTGATGAATTTTGGCCTTCATCGACCTTATGAAGGACGTTCCCTTTGCTTCCTTGATGAATTTTGGCCTTCATCGACCTTATGAAGGACGTTCCTTCGCTTCCTTGATGAGTTTTGGCCTTCATCGACCTTATGAAGGACGTTTCTTCGCTTGCTTGATGAGTTTTGGCCTTCATCGACCTTATGAAGGACGTTTCTTCGCTTCCTTGATGAATTTTGGCCTTCATCGACCTTTTGAAGGACATTTCTTTGCTTCCTTGATGAGTTTTGGCCTTCATCGACCTTATGAAGGACGTTTCTTCGCTTCCTTGATGAATTTTGGCCTTCATCGACCTTATGAAGGATTGTTTCTTTGCTTCCTTGATGAGTTTTGGCTTTCATCGACCTTATGAAGGACGTTCCCTTTGCTTCCTTGATGAGTTTTGGCCTTCATCGACCGTTTTATTTCTAATAAGCCGACCGCTTCGACCTTATGAAGGACGATTCTTCGCTTCCCTGATGAATTTTGGCCTTTATCGACCTTTTGCTCTTTTACATCTTTTTCTATACACAAAAACAATATGATAAAATAACATTACAAGGTTAGGTGGTGGAGATTTTGGAAAATTATCATGATTTATTAACAAAACAGCGAACTTTCTTTCAGAGTGGGAAAACAAAAGAAATTTCCTATCGAATTCAAGCCCTACAGGCACTGGGACAGTTGATCCGCACAAATGAAACGGAAATCATGGCCGCCTTAAAAAGAGATTTAAATAAAAGCGAATTTGACTCCTATATAACCGAAATTGGGATTGTTCTAGAGGAGATTCGCTTCTCCCTTAGGCATGTTAAAAAATGGGCCAAACCCAGAAAAGTAAAACCAGCACTTGCTCAAATTGGTTCCAAAAGCTATATCTATCCAGAACCGTACGGTGTAACTTTAATTATTTCCCCATGGAACTATCCATTCCAACTTGCGATTGCCCCATTAATTGGAGCAATTGCAGCAGGAAATTGCGCTGTTTTAAAGCCATCCGAGCTGACGCCGCAAACCTCAAAGCTATTGGCAACATTAATCGGACAAACCTTTCCTGAAGAATATATCACCGTTGTTGAAGGCGCCGTTGAAACAAGCAAGGCCCTTTTAAATGAAAACTTTGATTATATCTTCTTCACAGGTAGTGTTTCGGTCGGTAAAGTTATCATGGAAGCCGCTGCTAAAAATTTAACTCCCGTAACACTCGAATTGGGTGGGAAAAGTCCTTGTATTATACATAAGGATGCTAATCTAAAATTGGCAGCAAAACGGATTGCGTGGGGGAAATATTTAAATGCAGGACAAACCTGTGTGGCCCCTGATTATTTATATGTTCATCGTGACATTAAGGAAGAATTCTTGAACGCATTGGTTAACGCCATTGAAGAACTGTATAGTAACAATGTATTTAACAGTGGAGCATTTACAAAAATCGTCAGTGAGAGACATTTTAACCGCTTACTTGGTTTTCTTTCCAATGGAGAAGTTTACTACGGTGGAAAGCAGGAAATGAAATCACTTACCATTGAACCTACCATTCTTGATCACATATCGTGGAATGATTCCGTTATGCAGGATGAAATTTTCGGTCCCATCCTTCCTGTCCTAGAATATGATATTGCCGAAAAAATGGTTGAAAAAATAAATGCCCGGCCTAAGCCGCTATCCCTTTACCTTTTTTCAGAAAGCAATGAATTTCAGTCATTCATTTTAAATCAGATTTCATTCGGCGGCGGCTGTATTAACGATACGGTTTATCATCTCAGTTCCCCCTACCTGCCCTTTGGAGGCGTTGGCGAAAGCGGGATTGGAGCCTACCATGGGAAAGGTAGTTTTGACGTCTTTTCACATGAAAAAAGTGTCCTAAAACAAACAACCTCTTTTGATCTGCCCTTCCGCTATCCGAACCGCAAAAACGCTCTAAAACAAATTAAAATGTTTATAAAATAAACCCAGCCAAATGGCTGGGTTTAGCTTTTTATTTGTATAAATAATTCATCATATTTTTTGGCTAAGTCAAAATCTAAAGCCGTTAACCCTTTCGCATGCCAAGAAGTAATCCTTAACGTAACCATTTTATAATCAATGGAAATAAACGGATGATGATTGACCTTCTCTGACAGGTTGGCCACTTGCTGAACAAACTCCACACCATTTAAATATTCATTGAAGCGATACTTTCGTTCAATCCATTTTGTGTCTGTCAGCTTCCAACTTGGAACAGACGTTAATTTCTCTTGAATTTCCTGATCATTTAATTTTTCCATTTTCCTCTCCCCCTTAAACATTAAAGACACTACTTTATAAAAAGAAAGCAGTGTCTTATTTCTTTAGCTGATTTGTTCTTCATTATTTTCTAAATTTATTAATAACCGTTTATTTGGAATTTGCGTGAGGTTTGCCTTTTTTAATAAGTAGGATAAATGTTCGACAGGCATGGAACCTCGACCTTTGTTTTCTCCGAGACTAAATTGGACTGTAACTCCATTATTACTAGTGATTGTCATCGTTTCGGCGGAATTGAAATTACCTTGAATTCCTTGAGAAATTTGATACTTTGTTCCTTCTTCTATTAGCATTTGAGAACTCCTTTTACTCATTTACTAATAGTATGCCTCAGGTAAATTTATACATACATAATTTTACCATATTCGGAGACAACCCTCTCCTTATATTTAATTATCTTTTTCAGATTATTATGTTAAATGTTTTAAAAACCTTTCAATTCCCAGTTCTCCTTTTGCATTTATGTGTTATAATGTTTTTCGGCATAAGTATAGAATTATACTAAATGCGGGTGGGAGAGGGAGAATACGAAAGTGTGATAAATAATGAAGGGAGTTTTCAAGCTTAAAGAACACAAAACAAATTTGAAAAAGGAGGTTATGGCAGGGTTTACATCATTTTTTTCCATCGTCTATATTATTGCAGTAAATGGACATATTTTGCATGACTCAGGAATGCCGCTCGAAGCAGGAATCATTGCAACCATATTTGCCTCGCTTGTGGGATGCTTGCTCGCAGCCTTTGTTCCAAATGCACCATTAATGATTGTTCCCGGAATGGGCATTAATGCCTTATTTACGTATACCTTTGTTGGATCGATGGGATTAAGTTATCAGGAAGCTTTAGGAGCGGTTGTTGTTTCCGGAGTGTTATTTGCGATTATCGCTTTTTCCAAATTAGCTTCGATTATTTCAAAATCGATTCCATCATCATTAAAGGAAGCTATCACTGTAGGAATTGGCTTGTTTATCGCTTTTATCGGCCTGCAAAAAAGCGGCCTTATAGTAGAGAACCCGAATAATTTCGTGGCTTTAGGTGACTTATCGTCTCCGATAGTGCTAGCTTCTATTATTAATCTAGTGATTACCTTGTTTTTATTTTTAAAAAAGGTTCCGGGGAATTTTTTAATTAGTATCATTTTAGGTACACTAACATCCTATTTTTTAGGTGTGATTGATTTTTCACATATGGACAAAGGATTCATTTCATTAGTCGATTATCGAAATGTATTTTTGAGCTTTGACTTTGGAAAAATTGCCACGATCCCATTTTGGACTGCAACCTTCTCACTTACATTAGTGTTAGTATTTGAGAACATAGGAATCCTGCATTCCCAAGTGGATGGGATGCTTAAGGCACCTGAGAAAAATGGTAAAGCATTGCGTGCAGTTTCCATTTCTGCAATTTTGTGCGGACTTTTAGGTACCAGCCCTCCGGTTTCAACGGTTGAATCGGCTGCTGGAATTACTGCTGGTGGAAGAACGGGTTTAACCTCTGTTGTAACAGGTTTCCTTATTTTAATGTCCCTTTTCTTCCTGCCTTTGATCAAATTGGTACCAAATTCAGCGATCGCACCAATATTGATTATTCTGGGCGGATTAATGTTAACAAATATTGTCAACATTGACTTTACGGATTTTACAGAAGCATTTCCTGCTTTTTTAATCATCCTGATGATTCCGTTAACCTATAGTATCGTTGATGGAATTGCTTTCGGATTTATTGCTTATCCGTTAGTCAAGCTGTTTACAAATAAACACAAACAATTATCAATACCGATATTTATTATTTCTTTCTTATTTTTAACAAATTTTCTTTTGCATTCAATTGGATAATTAAGAATGGGGACTTTCTTTTGGAAGTCCCCTTAATCTTATTTTGATTTTAAGTTCTACTGGTTCATTCTCTTTTTTATGCCCCACAGGAAAATTTTATACATATTTGCATGAATGTCCTCAATTTACACATAATAAGATAAAAAATTTTTTGAGGGAATTTTTCTATGAACAATCATTCGTTTGGCACACCAAAAGAGTTTAAAAACTGGATTGAATGTTTATCCAAATCCAATGACTTTGTTCACGGGCACACCTCGTTAAAAGCTTCGAATCCTTTTTGGCTCTCATACTATCGAACACTTATTTCTTCAGATACCCTCCATAAAGATGTATTACCCTTTTTGGAGGATCGATTTGAATTAGAGGAATTAAAAAATAAGATTCCAGTCCAAGAGATTATTTATACAGAAGATTCTGACGAAATCATTCAAAACCTTATGAATGGTTATATAGCTATTCATAAGAATAAAAATGATAAAGCATGTTTATTAATCAACATTGCCAACAGTAAATTCCGAGATTTTAGTTTGCCAATTATGGAAGCTTCTGCTATTGGTCCCCAAGTGGCTTTTATCGAAGAATTAGACTCCAATATTAATCTGATTCGAAAAAAACTACCGATACCCAATTTGCTTGTCAAGGAAATAACGGTTGGAGAACTGTCCAAAACAAAAGTAGCGGTTCTATATATAGATGGAATTGCTGACCAAGAAAATGTAAACACGGTAATTCAAAGAATAAATGATGTTCAGTATGATCATATTCAAGACAGCTCCTATATCTCTTCGATGATTGAAGATAATTCAAATTCCTTGTTTCCGCAATCGATTTCCACTGAAAGAGCAGATAGAGTTGCTGCAGGCCTATCAGAAGGAAAAATTATTATTGCAGTGGACGGTTCACCAAATCTGGTTATTATTCCAGTTACGTTTATGGAATCGTTTATTGCCATGGAAGATTACAGTTACCCTTGGATTATTGGAAACTTCTTCCGCTTATTACGTCTGGTTGCTATTTTCATATCCATGCTCGCAAGTCCAATGTATGTTGCGATCATGACCTACCATTATGAATTAATCCCTGCACGCTTACTTGAAACACTTGTTGGATCAAGAGCCTCCGTCCCCTTCCCACCTTTTTTAGAGGCATTTATTTTAGAAATAATGATTGAAATGGTAAAAGAGGCAGGTATTCGGTTACCAATGAAAATAGGCCAATCCCTTGGTGTTGTCGGTGGTATCGTTATCGGGCAAGCAGTGGTTGAAGCGGGACTAACTAGTAATGTATTGCTTATATTGGTTGGACTGGGGACATTATCATCCTATACATCTCCTGTCTATACATTTAGCAACACTGTGCGATTTATTAAGTTTCCAGTTATTTTTCTTGCCCAATGGTTCGGTTTATTTGGGGTGTTTTTTGGTTTCCAGTTTACAATATTGCATTTATTAAGGTTAACATCACTAGGACGTCCCTATTTAAGCCAATATCCAATACGGATTACTGCGTTTCAAGATTTATGGGTTAGACTGCCTTTTTCCATGCAAAAAAGATATCCTATAAACTTGAGACCGCAAAAAAAGATAAAATCGACAGGTACTAAAAAGAACCCAGAACCGGTGAATGATTTTTATGAATAAATCGTAAAGGAGTATTCCAATTGCAGGTGAGTATTAGGCATCAAGTATCTCCTTATTTAGTCTTTTTTATTGTCTATAATTCACAGGTGGGTGTAGGCATTTTAAGTTTCCAAAGGACCATTGCCGAGAAGGCAGGCTATGATGCTTGGATTGGTGTATTAGTTTCAGGGTGCATAGTACAACTATTTATATGGATGACGTTTAAATTATTGGAAAAGGCAAATGGAGATATTGTTGATGTACATCATTGTATATTTGGAAAACTCTCGGGGAATTTTTTTAGTTTTATTATTATGTTCTATTATTGGCTCGCAAGTTTATCCGTTATTCTTGCATTTATAAGGATTATTCAAGTATGGATGTTTCCTACTATGCCTTCTTGGATACTTTCTACTTTAATCTTAATTTTAGTGTATTATTGTGTATCTGGAGGTTTTCGGGTCGTTGTAGGTGTCTCTTTTATGTCATTTATTTTTCCACAAATTATATTAATCGTTTTATATATTTTCCCATTAAAAATTGCTCATTTTTCAAATTTGCTGCCTGTGCTGGACCACTCCTTCAGGGATTTGGCCGATTCAATCAAAAGTTCAATGTATACATTAGCAGGGACTGAGACGTTATTAATGTATTATCCATTTATCCGAGAACCAATAAATTCAAAAAAATTTGCTCATTTAGGTGTATTTTTTACTACTTTGCTTTATACACTTTCTTCAATTGTTTCCTTTACCTTTTATAGTGAAGATCAGATTAAAACAACCATTTGGCCAGAGTTATCATTAACAAAAATAATAAAGTTATCTTATTTAGAAAGATTTGAGTACCTATATATCTCACTATATTTACTCATTGTCACAGCATTACTTTCACTTTTATTATGGTGTGCAAGCAGAGGGTTGAAAAGGATATTTAATATAAAGCAAAAGTATACCTTACTTTACATAAGCCTTTTAATTATCATTATTAGTCATTTTTCAAACGACTTATTTATCGAATTACTGGATAAATATGTAATCCAAATGAATCTTTGGTTATTTTATGGGTATATCCCAATACTCCTCATTATCTTTTCTTTCTTAAAAAGGGGTAAGCAAAATGGTTAATCGATTAGTACTATGGGTAATTTTGATTTTTTTATTAGCAGGGTGTTCCTTTCTCCCAACTTATATTGTTAATGAAATCAATATGGCACAAGGTGTTGGGTATGATCTGTCCAAAAAAAATGAAATAAAGGGAACGTTTGTATTTTCCACCTTTAAAAAAGATAAATCCTACACGGAAGCTAAAACCAACTTTGGGTTATCTAGTAAAGAAATTAGAACCAAAATAAGTAACGAAACACGTTTTCCAATCGTAAGTGGACAGATGCGAATACAACTTTTCGGTAAGTCGTTAGCAAAAAAAGGAATTAATGATCTCGTTGACACTTTTAATCGGGATCCTTCTATAGGAAGTCTAGTCCAGCTTGGAATAGTCGATGGCGATCCACATGAAATGCTGCAAATGAAGAATTTCAAAAATGAAAATATTTCAATCTATATTCAAGAAATGCTAAATCAGAATATGCAATTTGGAAATATACCTCAAACTGATTTACAAACTTTTTTATTTCAATATTATCAAAAAGGACAGGATCCCTATTTACCTTTAATCAAAAAAGATGATGATAATATTAAAATAATTGGAATGGCTATTCTTAAAGATGATCGATATATTTTCCCTTTATTTTGGAAAGATTTATTCATTTTTAAATGTTTGGTTGACAAATATAGACATGGGATGCACCAATTCATATTAAAAAACGGTGATAGGGTGCTTCTTGATAATCTTGCTTCTAAAGCTAAATACAAAGTAATAACAAGAAAAGGTAAACCAGAATTCACAATTAATCTGAAATTGAAAACCAGACTTCAAGAGTTCTCTTCACCGAGGAAAGAATGGGTCAAAATTAATAAAAAGGAAATTCAAAAAGAAATTGAGAGACAATTAGAAAATAATGCAATAAAAATCATCCGCCAATTTCAACATTATGGTGTTGATCCTATAGGTTTTGGTGCAAAATATAAAGAACACAATCGAGGATTTCACGAAAAAAAATGGAATTCACTCTATCCTTCCACAAATGTTCAGGTAAATGTCATGGTTAACATAAAACAAACCGGTACTGTTGATTAAGTCATAACTTTAAAAAACAAAAAGAGAGGTTTTATCCCCTCTTTTTGTTTTTTAATCCTCTTTATCCATAGATTTCTCAAACGCATAAGAAACCTTTGTAAATTCTTCATCACTTTCAATGGCTGATAAATCTCCGTCCTCATCCACTTTTAAGAAGAAAATATCGATATCTTCCTCGGTTTCCTGCCTCACGTCTTCAACAAAACCGACGGCTACATAGTCCGTTCCTTCAATGGTTAAAACGCCCAATACCTCAACTTCTTGCTCCTCATCATCTGTATCACCAATCGTAAAAACTTCGCCTACTTCAACCTTTTCCATTTTGTTATTCTCCTCTCTTTTTCCAATTTGGTCTTAAAAACAGTATCCCAAAACAGGACAAATTCCATGCTGAAATTGTCCTATTTTGTATTTTATTTCACCTGAATTGTCATTTCTTGCGCTTTCCAGGAAAATACTCGGGAAATTTTTTAAAGGAAAGAAAAATACCTCTGTCGAATAGTTGAACATGGAGGTGTTTTATGAATACTGAAGTAATAGAGAAAATTGTCGGATGCATGGCATCAAATAATGAAATGTCAGATATTCAAAGAATCCAGACGAAACATCGTATTCAATTAGCTAAGTACTGGAAGATTGAAGAAGGGAAAAAGATACTTGAGGTAGGCTGTGGGCAAGGAGACACAACAGCTGTATTAGCCCATTTTGTCGGAGAAAAGGGAATGGTGCATGGAATTGATATCGGCTCGCCCAGTTACGGAAGCCCTATTTCCCTAGGAGATTCCGCTGAGTTTTTGAAAAAATCAAAACTAGGAAAACAAATTAAAATCGATTTTGATACCGATTTACTATCTCCTCATGTAGATTTTCCTGAGAATTCCTTTGATTACATTGTATTGTCACATTGTTCTTGGTACTTAAAATCTCACGATGAATTAACTGCAGTCCTAAAAAAAGTGAAAAAATGGGGAAAACGTCTTTTGTTTGCAGAATGGGATACACAAATCACCGAGATGGAACAGTACCCTCACCTCCTTTCTATTCTCATCCAGGTGCAATATGAAGCTTATAAAATGGAAAGTGATTCGAATGTTCGAACACTCTTTACTTCTAAAGATTTTAGGGAGATTGTCAAAAGCGCGGGTTGGAAAATTTTAAAAGAGACCACGATCCATTCGCCGGATTTGCAAGATGGGACATGGGAGGTAAATAAAGTATTAACTGATCTAAATGATGAACTTCATGAGCTCCATCATATGCCGATAAAAATTAGGAATCTTATTCAATCTGAAGTAAAGATGTTGGAAGAAACCATTAAGTCAAAAATAATTAAGCCTTTGTCTGTCTATGCCTTCATAGCAGAATAAATCACTCATACTAGCTCCACATTGGCTTGGTTTCCAGGCCATTTTTGTTTTCCAGCACATCCCCTCGTTGTTCCTCTCATCAAACCATTACCCAAATAATCCAAAACATAAAACATGATTCATCATAACTTATATGCATAAGTATTATGCATATTAACAATTAGAAGTTATCTAAAAATAGGAGTATGATAAAGGAGTAAATAAAAAAAACGGATGTGGATTTCAAATGGAATGGGATCAAATCAATTATTTTCAAACCGTAGCAAAGGTCCAGCATTTTACAAAGGCGGCAAAACTACTATCCATATCCCAACCGGCACTTAGTCGATCCATTGCTAATCTTGAAGAAGAATTAGGTGTTCAGCTTTTTGATCGGAAAGGAAGGAATATATATTTAAATCGTTATGGAGACATGTTCTTAAATCGCGTGGAGCAATCCATTAAGCAAATTGAAATAGGCAAACAAGAAATTTGGGATGAAATCCACCCTGACTACGGATCGATTGCATTGTCCTTCTTACCTTCACTTGGCACGAGTGTGATACCGAAAATATTAAGTTCTTATCAAAGTGAATTTGCTCATGTTAAATTTCAATTACATCAAGCATCCAATCAGCAAATTATTAATCAAGTAAAATCGAGAAAAGTGGACCTCGCGCTCATTATGCAGTTACACGATGATAAAGAACTCATTTACGAGCCGCTTTTAACCGAGGATTTGTTCCTGATTGTTTCAAATGATCACTGGTTGGCTGACCATAAGGAAGTAGATTTAAAAATAATTGAAAACGAACCGATCATCTCCTTTAAAGATGGCTATGAATTACAAGCCATTATTCATCATTTATGCCACAAAGCAGGGTTTACACCCAATGTAGTGTTTGAAGGAGAGGATGTGGGCACGGTTTCCGGATTGGTTGGTGCAAAATTAGGTGTTTCTCTAGTGCCTGATTTACAGGTATTGGATAAAAGCAAAATCAGACTTATCCGCGTAAATAACCCTATATGCAAGAGGGAAATAGGAATTGCATATTTAAAAGATTGTTACAAATCCCCTGTTGTCGAACGTTTTATTCCGTTTGTACAACGTTTATTTAAAACCAAATAAAGGAGTATCCATTAAAAATGAGCTATATTCAGCGTGGGACACGAACATTTAAAATGGTTAATTTAGCTTTATTTGCCGGTGGTTTTAGTACGTTTGCTATCCTTTGGGGTACACAGCCTCTGCTGCCGGATATCTCAAAGGAATTCCATGTTTCACCGGCCATGTCTAGTTTAAGTCTTTCATCTACAACCATTGCGTTGTCGATTAGTCTTTTAATTGCCGGTTCATTATCGGAAGTTTTTGGGCGCAAATCGGTTATGACAATTTCTTTAGTTTTATCATCGATTCTTGCGCTTTTAACGGCCTTTACGCCAAATTTTCATCTATTACTCTTGGGCAGAATCCTTCAAGGAATTTCACTTGCTGGTTTGCCTGCTGTGGCGATGGCTTATTTAGGAGAGGAAATCGAACCGAAAAGCTTAGGCATGGCGATGGGGTTATACATCAGCGGGAACTCAATTGGCGGCATGTCCGGCCGGATCATCAGCGGGATTTTAACTGATTATTTTAACTGGCATGTGGCGTTAATTGGGATTGGAATCATTAGTTTATTAGCAAGTGTTGTATTTATATTTACCTTACCGCAATCAACCCATTTTCAGCCACAAAGGTTTGCGATGAAACCACTTGTTCGCTCCTTGTTTAGCCAATTTAAGGAACCTGGACTGCTTTACTTATTTCTAATTGGCTTTTTATTGATGGGAAGTTTTGTTTCATTATACAACTATATCGGATTTCAGTTAATCAAACCGCCGTATTCTTTAAGTCAAACCTTGGTTGGATTTATTTTTATCGTGTATATTGTCGGAACCTTTAGTTCAACATGGATGGGAATGCTTGCGGACCAGCATGGAAAAAGGAAAATTTTACAGTTATCCTTGTTGATTTTATTAGTTGGGGTTTTCATCACATTAAACTCCAATTTATGGGTGAAAATTTTAGGTATCGCTATTTTTACTTACGGCTTTTTTGCTGCTCATTCGATAGCAAGCGGCTGGCTTGGCAAGACGGCAACTCACGATAAAGCACAGGCTGCTTCCTTATATTTATTTTTCTACTATGCAGGATCAAGTATTGGTGGAACCGTAAGCGGGATCTTCTACAGTGATTTCGGCTGGATGGGGGTTGTCTTGATGATTGGCAGTCTTGCAATTATTTCCATTCTGGTATCGGTTCGTTTAGGAAATATTTCAAAAAAGAAATCACCGGTTTCTACTCATAAACAATTGATAAAAAGCATTTAACGGGCAAAACCAATTTGGTTTGCCCGCTTTTTTAAATTAAATAACCGTAAATTGTCTCCATTCCTTAGGTAAAAGCATTTGATACTGACGATGTAAAAATCGGTCATCGACAAGAACAATTGTTCCATGGTCTTCTTCAGAGCGAATCAACCTCCCGCCAGCCTGCAGGACCTTATTCATACCGGGAAATACATAAGCATATTCATAACCGTTTTTCTCATTCTTAGAAAAGTGCTCCTTCATCAGGTTTCGCTCGAAACAAAGCTGCGGCAGCCCTACACCAACAACCACTACACCATTTAAACGGTCCCCTATTAAATCGACACCTTCAGAAAAAACTCCTCCAAGAACAGCAAAGCCAATCAAAGTTTCCAGTTGATGGGGTTGGAATGACTTTAAAAATGCTTCTCTTTCCACTTCTGACATCCCTGTTTCTTGTAGCAGAGTTTTTGTCTCCTCATTGATATCTTTAAACCGTTCATATACAGCAAGCATATATTGATAGGATGGAAAAAAAATCAGATAGTTCCCTGGGCGTTTTTTGATTAAGGATTGTAGCATCGAAACAATCGCCTCATTCGTTCGATCACGGTCACGATACCTTGTCGACAACGGTTTAATGAAGACATCGACCTGTTCCGCTGAAAATGGAGATGGAAGTAATAGACTATAATCCCCCTCCGCGCCGCTGAGAATATCTTGGTAATAGGCCATCGGTGAAAGTGTTGCAGAAAAGAATATTTTGGAGCGGAATCCTTTTCCCATTTGGTTTAGAAGCTTAGATGGATCAATACAAAATAATTTTACGGTCAGATCATTTCTATTTTTTTCGCCATAAATCACATAATGTTCATCGATGAGGTCTACGATTTTTAAGAAATTCAGAACCTTAAAATAAGCTTCCAAAAGAGTTTGGCTGGCTACAGAACGTAAAAGAGCCTGCTCAGCAGCTTTTTCAAAAATAGAAAGCTGTTCAAAAAGATGTGGATCCAGTTCCTTCAAAACAAACTCGTTTTGATCTGTATGTTCTTTTTTTATCGAAATAAATGCGGAATTTATTTTTGAAGCTGCTTCATAGATGGATTGATCGAATCCTTTGAATTCTTTTTTGAGCAGTAGAAAAGCCTCTTTATTGATTGCGGCAGAGAACATTTCTCGGCCTCGGTCCACTAGATTATGTGCCTCATCAATTAAAAGTGCTGTTGATTTTTTTTGATCTTCATATAGCCGTTTAAGTGAGACTCTTGGATCAAAAATGTAATTATAATCGCATATCACCACATCGACGGCATAGGAAAGGTCAATTGAAAATTCGAAGGGACAAACAGTATGCTTTCGAGCATAGGATTCAATGACTTCTCGGTTCAGACCTTGTTCATTTGTAAGGATATCGAGGACAGCATCATTGATCCGGTCATAATAACCATTAGCGAATTCGCAATACTCCTTCTGACAATTGGTTTCATCCTTAAAACACACTTTGTCTTTTGCGGTAATGGTGACTGAATTGAGACAAGCTCCGCACGTTCGCATGCGCTCTAGAGCTTCTTCTGCGGTTGTTTTGGTTGTTGTTTTAGCAGTAAGATAAAAGACTTTTGATAGATGACCTTCGCCCATTGCCTTTACGGCTGGGAAAAGAGTGGATATGGTTTTGCCAATCCCTGTGGGGGCATTCACGAATATCGTTTTTCCCTCTGATATCGTTTTATAAACTGCCCCGGCCAATTTTCGCTGCCCTTCCCGATAGGTCTCATATGGGAAGGGCATCTCTTTGCTGGTTTGATTCCGTTTGTTTACATGGTCATGCTCGAATTTTGCATAAGGAGCATAGCCTTTTATAACTTCCCGAACAAATGTTTCGAGATCAGAGAGGGTATACTTCTTTTGAAAATATCTTTTCTCTTCTGTTTCAACATGAACGTAGGTTAATTGGACGGATATTTCCCCTAAGCCATGATCTTTTGCATAGATATAGGCATACATTTTCGCCTGCGCCCAGTGGACAGGATAGCCGTCTCCCTCGATTTGTTGTAAAGGCTGTTTGGAAGACTTGATTTCATCAATAATGACTTCATCATCGCGGATCAATAGTCCATCACATCTGCCATCAATTTTAAAAATATGGTGATCAAAAGGAATTTCCACACTCAGGTATACTTCCTTTTGATCTCCCTCTTGATAGGTTTTCTGGATTTTTTGATGAGCTCGTGTTCCATCCAGAAGCGTGGATTGGGAACGGAAACGGTTATCGATACTGCCGCTGCTAAAAACGTATTCGACTAAGGAACGCACTGAAATTTGAACTTCATACGACAAAAAATCACCAGCTTACTGATTAGGGAATGTATGTTTGTATTGATTATAGCAAATTTTGTTAGTTTCAACTAGTTGCAGGTATGCTGGGAATTGGATTTTGGGTGAAATTACACTCTATTATCGAATTGGAGCGGATTATTTGCGAATCAAACTACTTTATTTGCGAAACTGGGCTATTTATTTGCGAATCACTCAAGTTTATTTGCGAATCGAAAAATTCACACCCGAATCTGTCCCGTTCCAAGCACCAATGCTTTGGTTGTCGTAATCGCCTTCAATCCCATCGGTCCGCGTGCATGCAGTTTTTGTGTGCTAATCCCAATTTCCGCGCCATAGCCAAACTGTTCCCCGTCTGTAAAACGAGTCGAAGCATTATGGTACAAAACAGCTGCATCCACTTGCTTGAAAAATAATCCAACATTTTCAGTGTTTTCACTGATGATCGCTTCCGAGTGCTTCGTTCCATATTGATCAATATGGTCAATAGCTTCCTGCACATCTTTGACCAATTTTACAGATAATACAGGTGCTAAAAATTCTGTGCCCCAGTCCTCTTCGGAAGCACCCATAACAAACGGATATTCCCCAGATAACCGCCCCTCGCCTCTTAACTCAACACCCTTTTCATGTAGTACGTTCAAAAGTTCAGAAATATAAGGCCATTTTTCGTGAATTACCAACGACTCCGCCGCATTACAAACAGAAGGGCGGTGCAGTTTCGCATTTACTGCAATCTCAATCGCCATGTTTTTCTGGGCAGTTTCATCCACAAACACATGACAATTGCCTACTCCCGTTTCAAGCACTGGCACAGTAGCATTTTGAATGACCGATTGAATTAACCCAGCTCCACCTCGTGGTATAAGAACATCCAAGTATTGATTTAACTTAAACATTTGCGCAGCCGTTTCCCGGCTAGTATCCTCTAATAATTGAACCGCATCTGCCGGAATTTTTGAACCGTCAAGGGCCTTTTGCATGATATTAACCAAAGCCTTATTAGAATAAAGTGCCGAAGAGCTTCCCCTTAATAAAACAGCATTTCCAGCCTTTAAACAAAGACTTCCAGCATCTACCGTAACATTCGGTCTTGCTTCATATACCATTCCCACGACACCTAGGGGTACCCGAACGGTTTGAATCTGTAAGCCGTTCGGACGATCCCATGATTCAATCGTTTCCCCAATCGGATCCTCTAAGTCTAGCAACTGATGAATTCCTCCAACAATTCCATCGATTCGTTCTTCAGTTAAAAGCAAACGATCTAATAAGGATTCAGTTAATCCATTTTTACGACCGTTCTCTATATCCTTCGAGTTTTCTGCCAAAATGAACTCTTTTTCGTTTGTTAAAAAGTCAGCCATTCTTGCCAAGGCATCGTTTTTATCTTCAGTCGACAATCCTCCTAAGGTTTTCGCAGCGTTTTTAAGTTTGATTGCTTTTTCGATTAGTTCATTCATCGTTCTATTTCCTCCTTTATAATCGCCACCCAATTATCGCGATGGATGACTTCTGCCCGCTTATTAATGGAAAAACTTTTGGAATAATCTCCTGATAAGCCTTTTACTTTTTGTAAAACTTCTGAAGAATAATAGATTTGTCCTTTGCCAACGATTTGACCTTTAGGGTTTCGAACAATGACAACGTCAAAGGGGTTAAATTCCCCGACGACCTTTGTTACTCCTACCGGCAGAAGGCTTTTCCCATGCAATAGAATTGCTTTTTCCGCTCCTTCATCGATTTCAATAGTACCTTTGACTTGAGAATGATAGGCAATCCATTGTTTTCGCATTTGCATTTGTGTATGGAACCGGCCTCCAATATAGGTTCCATCGCCTTTACCTGCTAAAATATCTACAAGTTTCTCTTTGCCTTTGCCAGTGCCGACAAAGACACTGACCCCGAGCGATAAAGCTTTTTTCGCAGCGAGCAGCTTAGATTTCATTCCGCCGGTTCCAACCGATGATCCAGAGTCTCCTGCTACCCCAAGCAGTTCAGCGGAGACTTCGGCAATGAAATGGTATTTTTTTGCATCCTTAGATTGTTTCGGATTGCCATCGTAAAGCCCATCCACATCGGTTAAGATCATTAAAGCATTTGCATGTAAAAATCCACTGACCAGTGCTGACAACATGTCATTGTCTCCAAAGGTTAATTCCTCAATGGAAACTGAATCGTTCTCATTGATAATTGGAACTGCTCCTCTTTGCAGTAATTCATGTATGGTTGAAAAAAGATTATGGAAACGTTCTTGGCTGTAA
This sequence comes from Bacillus salipaludis, assembly GCF_030938565.1. GTDB lineage: Bacteria > Bacillota > Bacilli > Bacillales > Cytobacillaceae > Neobacillus > Neobacillus salipaludis_A. The sequence goes on from NZ_JAVGVR010000001.1 coordinate 3,931,402, forward strand.
AAATCTTCACGGGTAATAAGAATTTGTGCGGGTGTTATCTGAAACTCTTGAAACAGTAAATGATAATGCTGCATTAATAACCCTTGACCGACAGCGGCAGAAGCCTGTTTTCCAGCTGTATTTTTCGGGCGGACGGGATATCCGAGCGATGAAAATCCTGCTGCAACTGCACCGGATGAAATCAGAATCACGTCATGGCCTTGTTTTTTTAAAAAGGCCAGTGCTTGGACATGATCGGACATTTTTTCTTTAGAAATGGCTCCGGACGCATCTGTAAGCGAACTGCTCCCAATTTTCACAACAACGAGTTGTTTTTTCATATCTGTTCGACCTTTCCTTTTTAAAATAAGGCTCTGTTAAACTTAGTTGTTGATCTCCGCTACAGGCACTTCGCTTTCCGTGGGCGGTTCGGGGAGCCTCCTCGTCGCTACGCTCCTGCGGGGTCTCCCCTGTCCCGTACTCCCACTGGAGTCTTCGTGCCTTCCGCTCCAATCAACGCTGTTCAAAATCAACATTGTCCTTTAACACAGCCTAAAATAAAAAAACGATTCTTCTGCCCTTAGAAAAGGACGGAAGAATCGTTTCCGCGGTACCACCTTTATTGGTGCCATGCACCCAACTTTAACCCCGTAACGAGGGAAACGGCTTATGTTTGCATAAGCAGCCTACTAGGGCAGGTTCGATCCTCTTTCCGTGAGAAACCTTTCAGCCAGCGGGTTTCACTCTCTAACACGTTCCAAAGATTTACTAGTCCCATACTTTTCCGATTTCAAGATTTACTAGATATTATCCAAATGAAACCGTATTTTGTCAAGATATTTTTCGGAAATTTCAATTTATCCTTTTCTTTTAAAAACTTCCTTGAGGATGTAGGGCTTAAAAAGGATGGTTGGTGGACTAACTAAGTTCATTACCTTAATAAATTCATCGTAAATTTTTCTGTTTTTTGCGGAAAGTAGAAAGATTTGTTTTACATACCACTGCTGAAACTTCAATCCAAAAGGTCTTTTTCCTTTGACTGCTTCGTATCGGAAATCTTCGCAAAGAACCATGGACCAGACTGGGGCAACAATTTTTGCTAATTTCTTCTGCAATTTATTTAGGTTCATATGTGGTGGAGTTGAAGCGAAAAACTCCCTGATTGCAAGTGCTTCCAATGCAGCGACACTCATCCCCTGGCCAAATACCGGGTCAACCCGGCAAAATGAATCACCGGCAACTAGCAGTCCTTCCGGTAGTTGTATTTGGTCAAAGCGTCTCCAGACAATGTGAGGAATTTGATAGATTTTTGTTTCAGTTAAGGATTTCCCGCCTTCTAATTCTTGTGCAAAATCTGGTAAAGGTAATTTTTTTGCATATTGCGAAAAGCCTTCTTCAGTTCTTATTTCTGCGGGATCAATAGAATTCAAATATCCTATTAGGGTAACAATATATTTTTGATTCTCAATCATAGAAAGTGTCCCCCCCAACATTTGTTCAGGAGGATTGGGATAAATGAGTTTTATTTTGAAATCTCGATCGCGTTGCGGCAATTCATATAATCTCGTGGCATAGCAGAGACCGATTTCTACCTTTTCCTCTGGTACGTTCTTACCCTGTTTTTCTATGCATAATTTTGATAACGAACTTGCACCACTTGTATCAATGACAAGGTCGGCAGTGAACGGTTCTTGTTTTATACAAACTCCGCAAACCCGTTGGTTTTGTATCAAATAGTTTTCTACTTTAACACCGTATGTATAGGTAATATTTTTAAGTTGTTTTACTCTTTTTTCTACATATGTCTCTAACAATGGTCTTGTCTGAAGAAGTGTCGTTAATTCAGTGCTATAGCGCTGCTTCCAAACACCATGATGAAACCATGCTAGGTCATTGATGGAATCAATTTTAACCGAGCCCAGTGCCACCATATCCTCTTTGAATCCTGGAAACAATGTCTCTAGTGCTTGGTCACCTGCATGGAGCAATGCATGGATGTGATTCGCTTGAGAGACACCAGGACGAATCTCTTTTTCCTGGAGTGGTTTATTATCCTTTTCAAATATATGTACCTTGCTAAAATAAGGGGAAATGGCTGCGGCAATGAGTTTACCCGCCATTCCTCCACCGATAATAATGGCTGTTTTTGTAAAATTGTTTTTATTCATATAGAACCTCCGATGAGGATATTATACTTGTTTATTTTAAACTAGTGGTCTGAAAAAGTTGTAAAATATAAATTTATTTTCCACTTTAACCTATTTATTTGCCAATATAAAAAAAGCCCTTGGTCTAAACCAAGAGCCCACATCAACCGATTAAATCGACACATCCCCGATCGCAAATGTACAATTTAACGCGTCCGATAGCTTATATAAGGCTGAAACTTGAACATCCATTTCCCCTTCTTCAATCGCAGCAATTGTTTCAACGCTAATTCCTGCCAGTAAAGCAAGCTTTTCCCTTTCCATCTCACGATTTACTCTTATTTTCCGTAGCTGCTGGCCAATAGGGTTCATTCACTTCATCTCCTTAAGATATGTAAGCGATTACAATTCTACAAAAATAGGATTAGAGCTCCTCCTAAACCCAGTTTAGGAGAAACTCATTCAATATTAATACCCAGTACCTTTACCACCCGTAATAATTGCAATACTAGAGCTAGCACCAATTCTTGTTGCGCCAGCCTGGATCAGCTTTCTCGCCGTATCTAAATCCCTTACACATGCGGAAGCCTTCACACCCATTTCCGGGCCCACTGTTTCGCGCATCAGCTTAATATCTTCAGCTGTTGCACAACCAGGCCCGAAGCCTGTAGAAGTTTTAACAAAGTCTGCCCCCGCCATTTTTGCAAGAAGACAAGCTTTTTTCTTCTCTTCTGTTTCAAGAAGGCCAGTTTCAATAATTACTTTTACAGGAGCATGGCCTTTAGCGGCTTGAACAACACCTTCAATATCCTTTTTCACCGCATCAAAATCACCTGATTTAAGTGCACCAATATTGATGACCATGTCGATTTCCGTTGCTCCATTTGCTATTGCATCACGGGTTTCGGCAATTTTAACAAACGTACTTGTCGCGCCGAGTGGGAAACCGACAACTGTTGTGACTCCCACACCAGATCCTTTCAATTCAGCAGCAGCAGTTGAAACCCAATAGGGATTGACACATACCGTAGCAAAATGATGCTCTTTTGCTTCTTCACAGAGCTTAATAATCTGCTCCTTAGTGCTTTCAGGCTTTAATAAAGTGTGGTCGATCATACGGGCAACAGCTGGACCTGTGATAATATTTGAAGAAGGGCCTTCCTTATAACTCACATTTCCAGAAAGAGTCGGTTTCGCCTCATTTAATTCTTGTTTATTGGTTAGTTGTTGTAAAATTTGATTGGTAATTTGTTCAACCAATGCTTCAATTTGCATCGTGTTCACCCCACATTAATGTAATCGGTCAACGATTCCGGCAATCACGGCATCAAATGCTCCCTCTGGATCACCTAAAATCTCCCGTGCCGAACCGCCTTCTTCAATAACAAGAACATAATCGCCAACCCCGGCATGAAAATGATCAATGGCAATCATTGCATCACCGCACTCTTTTCCAGTCGCATCCACAGGAATGACAACCATGAGCTTCTTGTTTTGATGACTAGACGTTTTAATCGTTGATACGACATTTCCAACGACTTTTGCCAGCTTCATTATTTAGCTGCTGGAAGGATTTTTTCAATATCAGAATGTGGTCGTGGGATCACGTGCACGGATAAAAATTCGCCTACGCGCTGTGCTGCTTCTGCACCCGCTTCGGTTGCTGCTTTAACCGCACCAACATCACCGCGAACCATAACCGTTACCAAACCGCCGCCAACTTGAACTTTTCCTAATAAAGAAACATTTGCCGCTTTCATCATCGCGTCTGCAGCTTCAATTGCACCTACTAAACCTTTTGTTTCAATCATTCCTAAAGCATTGCTCATCTATTATTCCTCCGTTCTCTTTTCCACATTGTAATACTCAATATTTCCCATAATTCCTGCATCAGAAGGGACTAAATCTTTGCCAAGCGGAATGGATGACTCTTTACTTTTAGCTAGGTAAACAAGGTCCCCCACACCGGACTGTCCAATCGTATCAATAGCCACAAGTGGTTTTCCTTTATCCTCTAATTGGTCGTCAACTGGTTGAACTACCATCAGCTTTAAACCTCTTAAATTATCATTTTTATGTGTGCAGATCATATTCCCGATCACTTTGGCTACAAACATATTAAAACCCGCTTTCTAGCGATGTAAGAAACGACTCTCAATCTCCATAATTTTCGTTACACGGCGATCGTGGCGGCCGCCGACAAAATCTGTTTCCAGCCATGCCTTCACTAATTGCTTAGCCAAGCCCTCACCGATAAACTGCCCCCCAATCGAAAGGACATTTGCATTATTATGCTCGCGGCTGTTTATCACAGAGGATAGGTCCCAGCAAACTCCTGCGCGGATACCTGGAATTTTGTTTAACACCATACCGCTGCCAATCCCGACACCATCAATCATGATACCGACATAATCAGTGTTTGTGGCAACGGTTTCTCCGACTAAAAAGGCAATATCCGGATAATCAACTGATTCCTTTGCATGGCAGCCAAAATCGAGATATTCATAGCCTAATTCGGTTAAATATTTTTTTAAGGATTCCTTAAGTTCGTATCCACCATGATCACAGCCAATTGCAACTTTTTTCATATGTTAGGTACTCCTTTGGCAAATACATCAATGATTTCATCAAAAGATGATGCATTCAAGCTGGCACCGCCAACAAGTACGCCATCAATATTGGGCATGCTCCTGAAGTCAGCTGCATTTTCACCATTTACAGACCCTCCATACAGAATCGAAATAGTTTCGGCACGATGCCCGACCAACTGCTTTAACACGGAACGGATGTAGGCGTGTGTTTGCTCAGCCAGGTCCGCTGTTGCCGATTGTCCTGTACCAATCGCCCAAACTGGCTCGTATGCAATAATTAACTGACTCATATCAATACCCTTTAATGCTCCGAAAAGCTGTCTGGACAACACCTGTTCCGTTTGGAGAAGATTTTTTTCCTCCAATGTTTCACCCACACAAAGAATGGGTATGATACCAGCCTTTATGGCTTTTTTCACTTTTCGGTTAATTGTTGCATCATCTTCTAAAAAGTACTGTCTTCTTTCAGAATGACCGATGATAGCATATTCGCAGCCAACATCCTTCAACATTCCTGTAGAAATCTCACCCGTATAAGCACCTTTTTCTTCCCAATGGACATTTTGTCCACCTAAACCAATCGGCTTCTTAATCTGCTTGATCATGAGCTGTACGGGATATAACATCGGTGCCGGTGGACAAACGACAACCTTTACATCCTGCCTGCCTTTCAATTTTTGAAAAAATTCAGTTGCTTCTGCGATCGTTTTGTTCATTTTCCAATTGGCAACCACATAGGTTTGCCGTTCGTTTCGAAACTGCAGATGTAAAATCGCATCTCTGACAAGATTTTTAATATAGTTTTCAATGGACGGTTCCATTTGAATTCACCTTATTCTGCTTTCGGTAAAATTCCGTCAACCTCGCTGTTTGGACGTGGAATCACGTGTACAGAAAGTAATGTTCCAACACGCTGCGCAGCTTCAGCACCAGCCTCAGTTGCCGCCTTTACAGCACCCACATCCCCGCGAACCATAACCGTCACAAGACCAGCACCGACAAACTCTCTGCCAACTAACGTAACGTTTGCGGCCTTCACCATCGCATCTGCTGCTTCAATTGCACCGATTAATCCTTTTGTTTCAATCATTCCCAATGCTTCTTGACTCATGTTTATTCCTCCTATTTGGACCTTTGATAGTGTATTTTTCTTTTTATTTGTTTCCTTCTGACCTACTTCTTGTAATTCTGGCAATCTACTTCACCACTTTATATAATTCTTAATCCATCTACTAAAACGCAGCGGCGCTGACGGGTAAAAGTTCGAGCAGAGGTTAATCCCTCACCTGTTGGTCCGGCAATAGTTAAGGTTGTAAAGCCTTCACTTTCAAAACCTAACCCTGCTACAGATGGACCGTTTTTCACGAAAATTGTCGCCTGGATTTCCTGCGCCATTTTTGTTAGATTTGTAATGTTTTGTGAATGCATAATCGCCGTGTGGCGATTTCCCTTTTCCGCTATAACAGCAAGCTCAATCGCTTTATCAACATCAGGAACCCGAACAATCGGCAGAATCGGCATCAGCATCTCAGTCATTACAAGCGGGTGGTCCTTTGTGGTTTCAGCAATAATTAATCTTACATTTGGATTTGCTTGGATACCTGCAGCTTGTAAGATGACAGTGGCATCCTTTCCAATAAAATCTCTGTTTGGATAGAACTTATCATTTTTCTTAACCAAGACTTTTTCCAAAACTTTTTCAAGCTGATAACCCTTAATTTCAACTGCACCATTCTTCACCATTTCCGCTTTGAGGGTATTGGCGGCCTTATCTACAACAAATACCTCTTTTTCTGCCGTACATAAAATATTGTTATCAAAGCTTGCACCCTTCACAATGTCGGCAGCAGCCTTTGATATAACTGCAGTTTCATCAACAACAACAGGAGGATTTCCGGGACCGGCAGCAATGACCTTTTTCCCGACGGCCATCGCCGCTTTGACGACAGGACCGCCGCCTGTCACCACTAGTGCATTCACAAGTGGATGGTTCATTACTTGTGTTGACGTTTCAAGATTAGGGCTTGCTACAGACGTCAAGGTATTTTCCGGTCCACCAGCAGCCACAATCGCCTGATTTAGCAACTGTATGGTTTTAATCGAAACACGTTTTGCACTTGGGTGTGGATTGTAAGCCACTGTATTGCCCGCTGCGAGCAATGAAATTGAATTGTTGATGACTGTTGCAGCTGGATTTGTTGACGGTGTAATCGAGCCAAAGACACCAATTGGTGCATATTCCACAACGGTCAGGCCATTATCTCCGGAAAAAGATGTACTGACTAAATCCTCAACCCCGGGTGTTTTATTCGTGGCCAGTAGGATTTTAGCAATTTTATCTTCTACTCTTCCTAAGCCTGTTTCTTCAACTGCAAGTTTTGCTAAGTCTTCCGCATGTTCACGGCTGACCTCGCGCATTTTTTCAATCATCCTTCTTCTTGTAGCAATAGGGAGCTTCCTCAGCTTTTCCCATGCCGTTTTTGCAGCAGCTGCCGCTTCATCAACGGTTGTGAACACACCATGTCTGAGACTGACTTCATCTACGGATTCTGGTGGAACTGTTTGCGTACCTAACTGCTGCAGTACCTGCTCTACCATTTTTTTAATATCGGATTCGGTAATCTGCAAACCTATGAACCTCCTTTAAGGAAAGTTAACGCCCCTTCGATTTCAATTTGATCGACAATCCCAACAATTGCCGCATCAACAGGGACTCCATTGGTGATTTCTGTCTGCCTAGCGGAGCTGCCGCTGACAACTAACACAACCTCACCTTCTCCAGAACCGACTGTATCAATCGCAACAAGCGCTTTACCGTCCTCTTTCATCGTTTTCATATCCAGCGGTGTAACAATCAGAAGCTTTTTCCCGACTAATTTCTCTGCTTTTGTGGTGGATACAATCGATCCAACCACTTTTCCAATGATCACAAGCTTCACCCCCTTAGAGGACTAATTTTAATGTTGAATTCTTTTGCAAGGTCCTTGGCAACAGGCGTTATCCTGCTTTTAAAAGGTGTGGCAATTTCCTTTAACCCTTCTTGATATGCTTTTTCAATATGTTTACCTAAAATAAGAGGCTGCTTATCCTCGTTATCTATCATTTGCTGTTCAACGGTCTGGACTAATTTCCGTAATGGTACCCATTTCACTTGATCTGTCTGGATTTGACGAATATAGCCTTGTAAACGCTCCAGGACGGATGATGGTGCAAGTATTTGTTGATAAACATTGGGTTCAACCTGATCACTGGCAATCACAATCTGCTTCCCAAGTAATTGGGTTTGAATCGTGAACCAGACGGCAGCTTCATCATCAATGGATAATGCAAGCTTTGTTAAAAGCTGATAGGACGCAGCCGGAATAACCAAAATTGATGTTTGGTTAATGATCTCCATCAATGCCTGTTGAGTGGAATCTTCCATAAGAATGTACTTGGTTTCGTTCAGTTCAGACAGCTCCCACTCCTTTGTTAAAAGTACTTTAACATCATAGGACTGTTGCAATGTAGAAACCGCTTCCAAAATTTCTGTTTGATTTATAGTTTGATAACCTAATAGAATGGTAATCGGCTTCCTGCCCTGATGTTGTGATAGCTGCTTTACGTAATCTTCGACTACTTTCTGAACAATTTGTTTAACCGTTTCGTTCAAATCCATTTAATTGGCCACCACCTTTCCTTTCAATGGAAACAATTTCTCCCAATTGTCCATTTTTAAGATTGGCAGCGTTGGCCTCATCTAGATCAAGGTGCATCTCAAGCCTGTACTTGGGAGAAACTCGAATAAGAACATTGGAAAAAATAATTCCCCGCTCTCCCCGTGTTTTCACTTGAACATAATCGCCATCGGAAACGCCAAAGTTTTCAGCATCACTTGGATGCATATGAACATGCCGTGCGGCACAAATAAGCCCTTCTTGAATTTGGATTTGCCCCCTCGGTCCTTGAATCGTAATCCCTGCTGAACCTTTAAGATCACCTGATTGACGGATTGGGGGATTTACCCCAAGTGTAAAGCCATCAAATAAGGATATCTCCACTTGGGTCTTTCCTCTGGAAGGGCCAAGGACGCGGACATTTTGGATTTTTCCATTAGGGCCAATCAGTGTAACGGTCTCCTTAGCAGCAAACTGGTTCGGCTGTGATAACTCCTTAAGTTTTGTTAATTTGTAACCCCTGCCGAACAATCGGTCTACATGTTCTCCTGACAAGTGGATGTGCCGATTTGAAGCTGCGATCGGCACAAATTTTAATTCTTGTAGCGATGCTTTTACAACTTCCTCGACAATCGCTTGAATTTTTTCTTTATTCATTCCTGGTCAATCACTCTCCATCTCCAGTAATGACCTCGCTGTATACTGATCGGTAATCAGAATATTTGCATACCGGCCGGTTAGCGCACCGTAAATACCATCAATTTTCGATGCTCCTCCTGCCAGCAAAATCCCATATTCTTTCTCAGCTAAATCTGACAGTTGAATCCCTATGGTACGATCATTTAAGGTTTCATTGCATATTAGCCCTTCCTGATTTATAAACCGCGAACAAATATCCCCAACTGTCTTGTTTTTCCTTAAAATTTCAATATCTTTATCGAAAAAATAGCCTGCTTGCATTAGAGTCGATTGCACATCCGGTTCCCCTACTGTATAAATGGCAATATTGGCTTTTTTCCCAAGCTCTAGTGTTTTTTTCACATGTCGGTCAGCCACAATCGCCTCTTTGACAACATTCGAATCCACAATAGCCGGTACTGGTAAAAAATGAGGAGTTGTATTAAAAGCGTTTGCCAATCCATTAACAATCTCTGCAGCATATGTGTTGGACTCTGAATAACTTACCCCACCGTTCAACTGGACAATGGTAACGTCCTTTACATTCTTCGGCTGCATTTTTTTCACGAGTTGATATATTGTGGTTCCCCATGTAATCCCGATTGTATCGCCGCTTTCCACAATCTTATACAGATAATCGGCCGCGGCCCCACCCAATTTTTCTTTTATTAGTGGATCTTCAAAGCTTGCTACAGGTGTAACAACGCAGTGTTTAAGCTGAAACTTTTCCTTCACTTGCCTTGCAATTTGCTCAACATCTTCGGTTGGATTAAAAATTTTAATTTGAACAATACCCTCTTGTTTTGCCTGGACAAGGAGCCTGGATACGGTTGGACGGGAAATACCTAGTCTTTTGGCAATTTCCTGCTGACCGTAATCTAGTTGGTAGTACATTTTAGCTGCCTCCACCAACCGCAAAAGTTTTTCATCCGCCATCGTAAATTCTCCTAAGATTATGTTTTTAAAAGAAACCGTTTTCATTAACATTTAAAATTTTAAAAGGTTGAAATTATGTAAAAATTTTTTTGAACTTTTGTTAATTTTATTATAACTTACCATTTTTTACTGTCAATTGTCTCTCTCGAAAAATTCCGACATTTTTTTAAAATATATTAGACAAAATTCTTTCGATTCCCAAGAAACTGTCTATAAAATGAACCATTGACATTTACATAAAAAATACCCGCAATCCTAGGATTGCGAGTGATTCTTTATTTTATACCAATTTATTTAATGCTTCCGTTAACGTTTTTACAATAAATTCTAAATCTTCCACTTCTATATTTAATGGAGGTGAAAGGGTTAAAACATTATTATATCCGGCAACTGTTGCCCCGTTTTTACCAATTAATAAACCTTTTTCCTTACAGCTTGCAATGACCTGGTTGACTAGAGCAACATCTAGTGGTTCCTTTGTCGCCTTATCCTTTACTAATTCAAGTCCGATTAAAAGGCCTTTACCGCGAACATCCCCAACATATGGATGGTTTTGCAGCAAGTTCTTTAAGTCATTCAATACCCTTGCCCCAAGGTCACGGGATCGGTCAAATAATTTTTCATTTTCCATGATTTCAAGATTTTTCAGTGCCAAGGCACAAGCTGCCGGGTTCCCGCCAAAGGTGTTGACGTGGCGGAAATAATCATATTCTTCCGTACCCTTAAACGCTTCATAAATTTCCTTTCGAACAGCTGTTGCGGATAATGGAAGATAAGCACTGGTAATACCTTTTGCCATTGTTATGATATCAGGCTTCACCCCGTAGTTCATAAATCCGAATGGTTTCCCGGTGCGGCCAAATCCGCAGATGACTTCATCCACAATTAAAAGGGCACCATGCTTCTCACAGATTTCTTTTGCTGCCTTCATATACCCTTCCGGTGGAACAAGAATTCCTCCACCCGTGATAATTGGTTCCATAATCATCGCGGCAATTGTTTCGCTAAGTTCCCACGTCATAACACGGTCAATATCCTTAACAGATTGCAATTGATGCGGATCGGATACATTTGTATCATCACGATACGAATCTGGAGGAGCGATATGAACAAAACCAGCAGAAAGAGGCTCGTATTTGTATTTTCTTTGTGCCTGGCCAGTTGCTGCTAAAGCGGCACCTGAGTTCCCATGGTATGCTCGGTAGCGGGAAACAATTTTATAGCGATTGTGATCGCCTTTTTGCTGATGGTACTGGCGTACAATTTTGAACGCAGTTTCATTTGCTTCGGAACCACTATTGGAGAAAAAGATGACATATTCTTCCCCAAGCATTTCATTTAGTTTTTCTGCCAGTTTAATAGCTGGAACATGGCTTTGGGAAAGCGGGAAATAGGCCATTTCTTTTAATTGCTCATAGGCAGCTTCTGCGAGCTCCTGTCTTCCATAACCAACATTGACGCACCATAGACCAGCCATAGCATCTAAATAACGATTTCCGTCAGTATCGGTAATCCATGAACCCTCGGCCTTCTGGGCCACGATCGTTGCTTTCGGATTATACGGCTTCATCGCATGCCAAAGATAACGATCATCCTGTTCAAGTAATGTTTCCTGTGATCCACTTGTTTGAACCATTTTCTCCACACTCCATTTCATGCTCTTGTAATAGTATATTCTTCACTATTTCTGATGCGCTGAGGGGGCTTTGGTGAAAAGCCCCAAATTAGCAAGAAGGCTTATTAAAAACGTGAAGTTATCATTTTTTTACGAGTATAGAAGTTTAAGCCATCTTTTCCGTTAACATGGAGATCACCGTAGAAGGAATCCTTCCAGCCGGAGAATGGAAAGAAGGCCATTGTTGCAGGGACACCTACGTTAATTCCGAGCATGCCGGCTTCTGCCTCTTCACGGAATTGACGGACTGCTTTGGCATCATTTGTATAAATGGTTGCTCCGTTCCCAAATCTTGATTTACGGATATATTCCAAACCTTCATCTAAGTCTTTTGCACGCAGAAGACTTAAAACAGGACCGAAAATTTCTTCTTTCGCAATCGTCATATCCGGTGTCACATGGTCAAAGATAGTAGGTCCTAAGAAATTCCCTTCCGGAAGATCATTCATTTCTCTGCGGCCGTCCCGGATTAAATCAGCACCCTCTTGAAGCGCTTTTTCGATATATCCAAGTGCTCGTTCCCGTTGTTCTTTCCGAATAACAGGAGTCAATAACACCTCGTCTTCCATACCGTTTCCAATGGTTAATTCATCTGCTTCCTTTTTTAATGCCTCGATAAATGGAGCATTATCCCCAACAACGACCACGGCACTACATGCCATACAACGCTGGCCGGCACTTCCAAATGTAGAACTGATAATATTTTGAACAGCCTTGTCTAAATCAGCATCCGGCATTACGATATGATGGTTTTTCGCACCGGACAATGCCTGAACTCTTTTGCCTTCTGCAGCTGCACGCTCATATACATATTTGGCAACTGGCTGAGATCCTACAAAGGAGATAGCAGCAACATCTTTATGATCAAGTAATCCATTTACAACATCGTGTGCACCATGTACAACATTTAAAATTCCTTTTGGAGCCCCGGCTTCTGTAAATAGTTCAGCTAAACGGTTAGCCAAAAGCGGTGTGCGCTCAGATGGTTTTAAAACAAAGGCATTTCCACAAGCAACGGCCATTGGGAACATCCAAAGGGCAACCATCATTGGGAAGTTAAATGGCGTAATTCCTCCCACAACTCCAAGTGGATAACGGAACATTTCAGAATCAATATTTTCCGCAATCCCCGATAGCGTTTCACCCATCATTAAGGTTGGAGCACCTGCAGCAAATTCAACACATTCAATCCCGCGCTGCACCTCTCCGTGGGCTTCCTTGTAAGCCTTACCATTTTCCCGAACAATTAATCTAGCAAGCTCTTCATGATTGTCAGATAAGAGAGTATGGAATTTAAATAGAATTCGTGCTCTTTTTGGAACCGGTACGTTTTTCCATTCTTTAAAGGCTGTCTTTGCCGCTGCGACAGCTTTTTCGAGATCTTCCTTTGTTGAAACAGGAACCTTTGCAATTACCTCATTCGTTGCCGGATTCAGCACATCTAATGTTTGCTCGCTGTTCGAGCTTACCCACTCACCGTTAATATAGTTTTTTAAAACTAAAGTATCATTTTTAATTGCGCTCATATTTTGACCTCCTATTTTTAATCATAATTTTATGAATATTAAAAATCCCTATGTGTTAATTATCGCTCATAATCAACAGGCTTTCATTAGACAAAGTGTAAAAAGGCGAGCATTATTTTTTCTACACTATGAACACTCTTCTAAAATATTATTCGAATATTCAAGACTACCTTGCCTTAAATTCTTTTTTTTGCCCAGATGGAGCTAAATAATCATTAACAAGAATCATAAATTCAATAGCTACACGTTTTTCATGCTCCATAAAGTCCGGACCCAATAGGTTTTCGAGCTTTTGCAAACGATGATAAAGGGTCTGTCTCACGATAAAAAGCCTATTTGAAGTTTCTTGTTTTGACCCATTACATTCCAAATACGCCTTTAAGGTTTCAAGCAGCTTACCATTGTATTTTTGGTCATATTGTATAACGGGCTGTAAGTATTCTAAGACTAACTCCTGTAAATCTATATGTTTATTTATTTGCGAAATGAGTCGATAGAGATGTAAATCTTCATAAAAGGTATAAAGTTCTTTTTTTGTCATTTCCTGATGAATTCTTACTGTTTCCTTTGCGGTAAAATAGCTTTTATGGAGTTTACAAAGAGATTCGACAAACCTGCCGGTTCCAATAAACATTTTGGCTGTGTTTTGTTTTTTCATGAACTCAGATTCATGGATGGACTCAATAGCCTTTTTGATTCGTTCCTTTAAATTCTTTTTCGTTCGATTGTTTAACAAAATAAACACCAAGGAATTGCGTTTCTCGACGGAAAATACAGCAAAGCCATTTTGTTCAAAAACAGATCGGAATAATAGTTTTAAGTAGGTTACATCTTGACTGGATTTTTCCTTTAACGCAGAAACCTTTGCAATTAAAACAACGGCATCACTTGTTTTCGGCTTGAACCCTTGCTCAAGTAAATACTCGTTTATCCCTTCCTCTGAATGTTCGCCGTCCAACCACCCTTGAAGCCATTCAAATTCTTCAACCCGTTTTTTCTCCTCCACATACAAATCCCTTAACAAATGCTGTGCCAAGGCTGTTGCGGTGCGATCTAAAATCAGTAAATCAAACTCACTGATTGGAAGCTCAGGTGAGAACAGATATAACTCTGCATATTCCTGGCCAAACAAATAAATTGGTGCATAGGCAAATTGACGATTGATCCCAGCTTTTGCACCTTCCAGTTCTTTAATTAAAGCTTTTTGATCATTGCCATTGATTTCAGGAACAAACTCGTATTCCTGATTTCTTAGACGGAAAATAATTTGAACATCTAAGGACGAAAAAATAAATTGGAGGATATCCTCATACGTTTCAATAGATAACAGCCGTTTATTCAGACTTTGTGAATAGTTCTCTAAATCAGAAATCATTCGATATTGTTGATTGATCATCAAGGAATGAATATCCTGTGTAATTTCAACGAAGGGAACTTCTTGTTGAAAAGCGATGATAGGAAAATGATGCTGGTTGGCAATTTCAATCACTTCAGATGGAATTTCAGTTAAATAGGTTCCAAGCTCAATGCATAAGCCCGCCGCCTGATTTTCAATTAATTGTTCAACCATTGTAAAAAATAGATGGTCCTCTTGCCAGGCAACACCTGTTGATAAAATAAGCTCCTGACCGCTTAATAAATTTCGGATATTTTTTACTTCAACGACATGAACCCATTTGACAATGTGATGCAGCCCCTCAGCACCAGCAACCACCATCGCATTTTCAAAGTGCTTGCGCTGTAAAATATCGGAGACCTTAAGCTGGAAATTTTCTTTCATGTATCTGGCCCCTTTTTATGTATTAAAGGATTGGTGCGGGCACCAATCCTCTTTCAATCTATCAGCTTTGACTCTGTTGAATAAGCAAACTAGAAAAATACTTTCTGGCATTTGCAGTTCCAATCAGAAGTGTTTCTGTCTTTTTTTCTTCAGGATGAACAAAATCTACAGATGCACCATTTAAATGTTCATTGACCCGCTGAATACGAAAACCATTTTGAATAAGAAAATCTATTTTATCCCGTTCAGCTAGAAACTGCTGATGCTCTGACATGGTATCCCTCCGATTCAATACTATCCTTTCTACAAAAAGGCCTCTGTTTCCTTCCTAAATGGTCGAATCTAAAAATCTCTATATATAACAAATTACAGATTCGTAGAGTTATTTTAGTTAATTGGTAATGATTCACTTTGAATGACTGGAGTATTGTATTTTGCTCTCTTTAAAAATTGACCAGTTCCTGGTTTTGCAACTAACTGCTTATCCCGGACAACAAATTCACCACGTACCATAACTGAAACTGGTTCACCTATTACCTTCATGCCCTCAAAAGCATTATAATCAACAGCCAAATGATGGGATTCAGCTGAAATCACACGTTCAACATTTGGATCAAAGATGACGATATCAGCATCTGCCCCTACTGCGATGGTTCCTTTTTTCGGGAATAAACCAAATAGTTTAGCAGCCCTTGTTGAAGTAAGTTCAACAAATTGATTCAGACTGATTCTGCCTTTCTTTACTCCTTCAGAGAACAGGATGGAAAGACGATCTTCAACAATTGGCCCGCCGTTTGGAATTTTTGAGAAATCACCTCGGCCTAATTCCTTTTGCCCCTTGAAGTCAAAAGAACATTGATCAGAGCCAAGTGTCTGCAGCTCGCCATTCTTTAAAGCGTTCCACAACACATCCTGATTCCACTTTTCTCTAAGAGGCGGTGACCATACATATTTTGCTCCCTCAAAATTAGGTTTTTCCAAATAGCTTTGGTCGAGAACCAAATATTGCGGGCAAGTCTCTCCCCATACGTTAAAACCTTTTTTGCGGGCTTCAGCAATCTGCTCTACTGCATCCGCACAGGTGACATGGACCACATATAATTGCGAATTTGCCAGTCCGGTAAGCTTTGCTGCCCGGCCAGTTGCTTCTCCTTCTAATTCCTGTGGTCTCGTTAACGCATGGTAAATCGGATCGGTATTTCCATCTGCCAATGCCTTTTTGGTTAAATAATCAATGACATCCCCGTTCTCAGCGTGGACCATAACGAGCGCTCCATGTTCTTTTGCGAAAGCAAGCGTCCGGTATAAGGTTTCATCATCTGCCTGCAGGACATTTTTATAAGCCATGAAAACCTTAAAGGATGTAATCCCTTCTTCATTTATGACTTGCGGAAGCTGGGCAAGCACATCGTCATTAATTTCACCAATCATTAGGTGGAATCCATAATCGATGACTGCTTTTTCTCCTGACTTTTCGTGCCAGGTTTGAATGGCATTTTTTAATGGTATCCCTTTGTCTGTTAAGCAGAAATCAATGACGGTTGTTGTGCCGCCAAAAGCTGCACCAATCGTCCCTGTTTCAAAATCGTCCTTTGTAACGGTACCGCCAAAAGGCATATCAAAATGGGTATGCGGATCCACACCGCCTGGGAAGACATAGCAGCCCTTTGCATCAATGACCTCCGCACCAAGTGCTTCGAGGTTCGTCCCAATTTGAGCTACCTTTCCATCTTCAATTAAAATTTCCGCTTGATAGATATCGGAAGCAGTAACAACTGTTCCATTTTTTATTATTTTCTTCATGGGAATACCCCTCCTATTTTATATCTACTTTACATTCCGTTGCCGCATTGAGTGCTGCTTGGCGTTCATTCCATGTCATCGGAGGCAGCTCGCTTGGGATCTCAATCATATCAATGGCCCCGTCGACTGGGCAGACAATCGAACATAAATTACAGCCGACACAGTCCTCTTCACGCACTTTGAGATAGCCCTTTCCGTTTGCATCTGTCAGCATATCGATACATTGGTGAGACGTATCCTCACATGCAATATGGCATTTATTACAATTGATACAGACATCGGTATTAATTTTTGCCACAATATTATAATTAAGGTCTAAATTTCCCCAATCGGAATATTTAGGAACAGATTTCCCAACAATTTCAGAAACCGCAGAAATTCCTTTTTGGTCAAGATAATTGCTTAACCCTTCAATCATGTCCTCAACAATTCGGAAGCCGTGATGCATGGCAGCTGTACATACCTGAACGCCAGTTGCACCCATTAGTAAAAATTCAACAGCATCCTGCCAATTTGAAATTCCGCCAATTCCGGAGATTGGCACATTGATCCGTGGATGGCGGGCACATTCTGCCACCATGTTGAGGGCAATTGGTTTAACAGCCGGACCGCAATAGCCGCCGTGGGCACCCTTGCCAGCAACATGTGGAATCGTATTCCACGTGTCAAGATCAACGCCAGCTAAACTGTTGATCGTATTGATCATACTGATGGCATCTGCACCACCTTGCACAGCCGCTTCAGCCGTCGCCGTAATATCGGTAATATTCGGCGTTAATTTTACAATGACAGGTGTTTTCGCTACCTCTTTGACCCAAAAGGTTTGACGTTCAACTAGGGCCGGTACCTGCCCGGAAGCAGCTCCCATCCCCCGCTCCGCCATACCATGCGGACAGCCGAAGTTGAGCTCGAGACCGTCCACCCCGACATCCTCAACACGCTTGACGATTTCATGCCATTTTTCCTGTTTTGGCTCCACCATTAAGGATGCAATAATCGCATGGTTCGGGAAGCGTTTTTTCGTTTCATAGATTTCTTTTAAATTGACCTCCAATGGGCGGTCGGTAATCAATTCAATATTATTAAAGCCTGCTACTCTTTGCCCGTTAAAGCTGACAGCAGCAAACCGTGAGGAAACGTTCAAAATCGGGTCACCTAAGGTTTTCCAAACAGCTCCTCCCCATCCGGCTTCAAATGCGCGCTGTACCTGGTAGCCTGAATTCGTAGGAGGTGCCGAAGCAAGCCAGAACGGATTTGGAGACTTGATCCCCGCAAGATTAATTCGTAAATCTGCCATCCTTTTTACTCCCTTCTATTTCAAAATAATATCAATCTATTAAACGGTTCCTACTACATTTAATTGTTTGTGAATGGCGTGAGCAACCTGTTTGCCCTGCTTAGCCGCAGTAACGACCATCGCATCCCCTTTTCCTTTACCGAACACAATATCACCACAGGCAAAAATATTCGGTTCGGATGTTTGGAAAGTTTCCTGATTCACTTGAACGACCCCGCCTTTATGTTCCAGTCCGAGTGCCTCGATTAAGGATAAATGCCTTGTTTGTCCAATTGCTTTTACCACCGCATCAACCGGAAGGACAAATTCTGAGCCCTCGATTGGAACAGGGCTGCGTCGACCGTCTTTTTCTGGTTCACCAAGCTTCATTTTTATGCACTCAATACCAGTTACCTTGCCATTTTCACCAAGGATCCTCTTTGGTGCCGTTAACCAGCGGAACTCAACACCATCTTGTTTTGCAAATTCATATTCAAAGTCATAAGCGCTCATTTCCTCTTCCGTTCTCCGGTAAAGAATTTTGACGTTTTCGGCACCTAAACGAACAGAACAGGTTGCACCGTCAATTGCCGTATTCCCCGCCCCAATCACAACTACACGCTTTCCGATCAAGTCATTTACAAGCCGTCCGCCCTTTGTTGCCTTTACAAATTCGATTGCATCATGCACACCATCTAGTTCCTCTCCTTCAATACCAAGGTTCGGAACATGTGCCATCCCTGCTGCTAAAACAATCAGATCAAAGTTTTCCTTTAAATATTCAGGTGATACATCTCTGCCCACCATCGTATTCGTCTTGATTTTCACATTTAATTTTTCAACTTGATGGACTTCCCAGAAGGAAATCGATTGTGGTAAACGGAAGGAGACAATCCCAAAGGTATTCAATCCGCCCGCTTTTTCTGCAGCTTCGAAAATCGTTACATCATACCCAAACCGGGCAAGTTCCCTCGCAGCTGATAATCCCGCAGGACCGCCGCCGATAATGGCAACTGACTTTCCGTTAGACTCACCAGGCTGAAAGAGAGTTTGTTCATTTTGAATCGCCCAATCCGTTGCATATCTTTGCAGGTTTCCAATCATAATCGGCTTTGTAGAATGATTTAAGACACAAGCACCCTCACAAAGCTCCTCTGTAGGACATACTCTTGCACAGCTGGCGCCGACAGGGTTGGAAGACATAATCGTTTTCGCTGATCCAAGCAAATTTCCAGAGGCAATTTTTTTTATAAAGGTTGGGATATCAATTCCGGTTGGACAGGCCTTAATACAAGGGGCATCATAACAATAGAGACATCGATTTGCCTCTTCAATCGCCTCACGGTTCGTTAGGGCTGGTTCAACCTCTTGAAAGTTCTTTTCAAGATTAGTTAAGGAAATACGCTGCATGTTTTCACTTGCCAATGAGAAACCCTCCTTATATATGAATAGGATTCTAGTAAAAATGTAAGCGCTTTACAAAATAATGATTGGTTTACTAGATTTGAAAAGTTTAGCCTCCTTTTTTAAAAAATATTACAGAAAATTCTGCATCTCATTCTATTTTACAGACACTAGAAAGGCATTTCATTACACAATCTGTAAAATAATGTAAGCCTTTTATTAGCCAATATGTAAAATGAATTTTCTGACTCAATTGAATGAAAAAATAGTAAATGATGTTAAATGTGTAGGGTTAGAATTGAAAAACAGAATTTGTGAGGGTATCAATCTTGTACCTTTTATGGATACTTTATCAATTTATCATAATGAAATTAAAAAATTTGTAAAAATACCACGAATACTTTTATAAATGTCTACTTTTGGGCAATAAATCTTTCGACACTATCTAAAATATATAAAAAGCGCTCTTTTCATTTAGGCTTGGGTTAAACCTAGTTGTTGATTTCCGCTCCAGGCGCGTGCGGTTCGTGGGCGGTCCGGGGAGCCTCCTCGTCGCTACGCTTCTGCGGGGTCTTCCCCTGCCCCGTACTCCCACAGGACATTGAATTGCATCCTCGAATCCGCCCACGCACGAAGAAAATGCGTTAGCATTTTCGAGGAGTCTTCACGCCTTCCGCTCCAATCAACGTTGTTCAAAAATCAACATTGTCCTTTAACACAGCTTTCACTTAAGAGCACTTTCTTAAAAAACTTTTTTATTTCTACTAATGTATTTGAAATTGATCTAGTAAATAATTTACTAATTTGTCGGAATCAACTCTTGCAGCAACAAAAGGCGGTCGAGCCTCAATTGCTCCTTCAAATGGTACTCCTAGCCATAAAATACGTTCGTCCAAAATCACAAACGGGAAGGTTGGACGGTTCGAAATCCATTCATTTGGCTGAAGGTTTGTCCATTGCCTGGAAGAAAGAATCGTCAATTGCACATGTTTATTGCGGTTCATTAATTTTTTCTGCCAATGTTCAGGAAGAACGGTATGATCCGGTAGCGATAATACAATCGAGCTTTTTGTTCTATCAAGATCCCGGAAAATCTTCTCCAGTTTTAATGCATGTACCCACTGCAATCGGGGAAGCTGATGTTGAATCCAATTCCCAATTTCTTTTTGCGTCACCGTTTGATTTTGTTTCCTCTGATAGTCGACAAGCTGCCTTAAGGTTTTTCCCTGATAAACATGTTGGCAGATAAAGGTCTGATTACTGACATGGATGAATTTCCCTTTTGTCCTTGTAATCGCAACATTGATGAGGCGTTCACTATCCTTGCCAGTTAACAGCATTCCAGCCCGCTCCAGAGGCCAGCCGTCAACAGTGTCAAACACCATTACATCCCGCTCGCTTCCTTGAAACCGATGGACGGTAGCAGCGATTATATCAGCAGCCATCCGTTCATTTTGAAACAAATCATTCAGTAAAAGTTCCATTAAATTTGCCTGAGCACGATAAGGAGTCACATAACCAATTGATTTTGTCCCAGCTAAATAGGATTCGTGAATCAATTGGAAGGAGAGCAAAAGCTGCCAAACATTCATGCGCGAATTGGAGGTCCGCTCCGTCATACAATAGGCTCCCGTATAACTTGTGTCTAACAGGATAGATGCTTTTTTCGGGAACGGTGCTTTTTCAACGATTTGGTTACGGCTGTCCTGAACGCTCATATGGTCCCCAACCAGCGACTGATAAATATAGCAATTTGTGAACGCAGAAATTTCCGGATGCATTCTTCTTTGTTCCTTTAATAAAAATAAATGAGGGTGGAGTTCCCCTTTATTCACCCAATCCACAACACCGGCGCGGTGAAACACATCCTCCCTCAGCCATTTTGCCACTAACGCATCACGGCTTGAAGCAATCGGCGGCAATTGTTTAAAATCCCCGCAAATTATGACTCGTTTACCGAGGGTTGCAGCAAAAGCAGCTTGTGGAACATATGCCATACTTGCCTCGTCCAAAATGACCACATCAAAATCCTTTTCATAAATTGAAGCATCACTAGCGGCTTTCGCAAGTGTTGTGCCGACAATCAGTGCATCCTTGACAAACTGCAATTCTTTTTGGCGAATCTTCTCTAAAACCTTGGCAATCTTGGTTTCAAGCTCTAAAAGCTGATTGGAATCCCTTTTGCTAAAGGATCGAGCTAAATCTTGTTTCAACATCCTTCGTTCTTCCAATAAGATGTTTTTATTTTCGGCAAGTCCCGGATCCTGCTTTTCAATTAACTGGCTGGTGGTCAGTGCGTCTCCACTAGGCAGACCTTCACCGGAATGAAATCCGTAACGAAGGACCTCTCCCTCCTGAAAACGCTGCTTTTTGTTGATAAAATGAGAAATTTCACTAATTAATACATTTACAGCTTGATTGCTATGAGAAAGGATCAGGACTCTTTTTTTCTGAAAATATTTATTTGCTGCCACCCTAGCAAGCGTGTAGGTTTTCCCTGTTCCAGGCGGTCCCCAGACAAATGTGACAGGATTGTATTTTGACCGTAATACCAATTCGTGGATATTGCTTTTAATTTTATCGAGAGGATGCTTGGCAGGCATGGAAGGGTCCATTAACCTCCTTACTCTAAGTCGTTTTTGCTTGCTTTTTTTTATCTCATCTAAGCGTTGAATAAGATGTTCCAATAATTCCCACGGATCATGAAATAAAAAAGCCTCCGGAATCAAATCTCCCCATGATTGCTCTAAGGCGATGATGATTCCTCTGCCCTCTGATGATAAAATCCGCCCGTTTTGTTTTAGACCGCCCCACTCGAGTCTTATCGTAGACCCGACCGGAATTTTTAAAGGGGCTGCGGTATCAAAATAATAGGTAAACGAATGGTCATTTGTTAAAAAACGACCATTTGAAACAATATGCTTATTACTGCCAAATTTTTTTAAATAATTGATTTCATTCTGCAGTGCGTGCTGCCATTCTTTTATTAATGTAATGATTGAATTCATTAAATCCTTCCTTATAAAATATTATCTAAATACGAACACTCCGAGGATACCTGACATGATAATCACGATCGTCGGATGGAGTTTTAAAAATAGGAGAGAACAAAAGGATACCGCAAAAATGATGAACATCCCCACCATCTTTGTTGAAAAATCAAAGGCAATAACCCCATTTGACAGCGCAAAATTGATGGCTGCATAGATAATCAAACTAGTAACAATCGGACGCAGTCCATAAAAGGCTGAAGTAATAAGTTGATGATCTTTCACTTTTTCATAATTTTTAGCCATCACGAGAATGAAAATCAGCGAAGGTAGGGTAATCGCCAGAGAAGAAATCAGCGCACCGTAAATCCCTCCTATATGATACCCTACGGTAGTCGCACTATTTGAGGCAATGGAACCGGGAGCCACACCGGATAAACCAACAAAATCGGTAAATTCAGAGGTAGTCAGCCAGTTACGCTGTGTCACTTCCCGTTCGATAACGGGGATCATCGCATATCCGCCCCCAAAAGAAACGGCACCGATCAAGAAAAATAATAAAAATAATTGCAGTAACACATCTTTCCCTCCTACCCTGCTCTTTTACCCTTTTGAGGTTCCTGTATTTTTTCTAATCGAACAGCGATTCCTAACCGCTTTTTCACTTTGACGATCATAATTCCGAATAATGCTCCTAAAAAAATCGCGATAATGGGGTGTAAATGAAAAACAAGCATCATCACAACCATGCCTGCACAGAGGATAAAGGTTGATTTATCCAATAAAGCTGTTTTTGATATTTCGATAGCCGCATAAAGGATTAAAGCAACCACAGCAGCACGAATCCCAAGGAAAGCTGACTCAAAATATGAATTATCCTTAAATAGAATAAAAAATATGCTGAGAAAACATACAATTATAACGGTTGGAAATAGAACACCTGCCAAAGCTGCAATGGCGCCCAAAACACCTCCAAACCGATAACCAATAAAAGTGGCACAATTCACAGCAATCGCCCCCGGCGCTGTCCCGGATAAGGCAAATATATCGGAAACATCTTTCATGTTCAGCCATTGTTTTTTATGAACAAATTGCCGTTCAATTAATGGGATCATCGCATAACCACCGCCAAACGTTACAGGGGCGATTTTAAAAAAGATCCAAAATAATACAATTAATAATTTTAACTTTGATTTCATCACAAGCCAACTTTCTCGAATAAGCATTGAGATTACCTTTCTATTATAGTACAAAAATAATAGATTCCCTTTGTTATCAGAAGATTTACAAAATCCGCATAAAAATAAGCAGTCGTTTGAAAAACGACTGCTTATTTTCACTGCTTATTTATGATGTTGAATAACTTTTTCTTCGAGTTCTGCTCCCTGCCATCCTTTACAAACGTCTACCCAGTCCTTCGCAAAGGAATATTGGGATAATTCTTCGAGGGTCAATTCGATTGCAGAGTTGGTACTGCCGCAAGCCGGAAACAAGGTATCAAACCGTTTCATAGAAACATCCAGGAACACATCCAAATCCTTTGCTAATCCAAAAGGGCATACCCCGCCAATCGCATGTCCCGTTTGTTCAAGCACTTCGTCGGGATTTAACATCCGTGCTTTGAAGCCAAATGTTTGGCGAAATTTTTTATTATCAATTTTTGCGTCTCCTGCGGCGACGATTAAAATAGCTTTTCCCTCTTCACCCCTAAAGGATAATGACTTCGCAATTCGAGCGGGAATTACACCAATGGCTTCTGCGGCCAATTCTACTGTTGCGCTAGAGGTTTCGAATTCCATAATATCTTGCTCGCGATTCCATTGTTTAAAATGAGTCTTCACACTTTCTAATGACAATTTATTTCATCCTTTCCCTATCACTTTTATGTAGAATAATATCACAATTTAAAAAATAAACATAAAAAGAGGCACATAGGTGATTTAAACCCATGTGCTTTTTCGTTATTAATCAATGTCATTACTTTTTACTTACAATTTTGAATCGCCATCCATTTTCCTTTTGAATATAAATAAGAGTGGACAGTAATTTTTTCAATTTTCCTTGGACATACTTATGAAGTATCTTTGTGAGAAAATACGAAATTTATGACAAGGAGGTCTAACATGACTTACGAAAATCAATTCAGTAATTTTATAAATGAGCTTTCTTTACAAACGAAAATGGAAAATGTTTGGCTTAATACATGCGGTTCATGGCAAAACTGTACCGAAACAACCATTCAATCGTTTTTATCCCAATGCCTAGAATACAATATCGATCCACAGTTCTGCATGAGCTGGGTTGAACAGCATAGTAATGAAATCCCAAATTGGGCGGCTGTTTCCGAGATGTCTCTTGGCTGGGTAAACCAACATACCTCTTCGGGGTCTCCTTTTGCTATACAGGATGAAGACCTAAGTTAAGAAAAAAGTCTTTGCGATTTTATTTTCGCAAAGACTTTTTATTATGGATGAATGATTTTATAAAGTTTTTCAAGGCCCTCCACTAATCGAGGTGATGGTCGGCAGTACAATTCTTCTTCCAAAATCAGAATTTGGCTTTCATTCTTATAATCTAGCTTTTCAAAGCTTGGACGCTTCGTAACCACATTTTTTTGAACCTTCGCTTTTTGAACGCCGACCCAAGCTAGACAAATAAAATCAGGCTTTCGAGATAAAACATCCTCCCAATCAGTCTGAATGCTAGCAAGTTCAACATCTGCAAAAATGTTTCTTCCTCCCGCTATTTCTGAAATCTCGGTCAGCCAATTGATTTTTCCCGGGGTAAAAATCGGTTTCGGCCACCATTCCCAATAAAGCGCTGGCCGATCTTGAATCGTCTTCCCTCTTTCTTTTACCTTTTCTATTCTGGACCGAAATTCCTTAGCTGCCTCGATTCCGCGTTCTCGATTTTGCAGAACCTCTGCCGTTTTGATCAAATCTTCTTCAATGTCAGATAGGGACTGCGGATTTAACACAAGATGGGGGATTCCTCTTTCAACAAGTGCCTCCACGTTTTTTTCCATCCCAGGCACACTTAAAGAAGCTAAAACCATATCTGGTTTCAACTCTTCGACCAAATCCATGTTAATCGATAAATCCGGACCTAATCTTGGAAGATTTGCAACCTGAGCCGGCCAATCAGAAAAATCATCAACTCCCACCAGAAGATGTGTTAATCCTAGAAATTCCATCAATTCTGTGTTACTGGGGCATATAGATATAACTCGCACGGTCTCACCTCTCAATGTTTCTATAAATTTAAGATCAAAATCAGACGCTTACTTGATTTTTTCAACCAATTTTACTAAAAATTGATGAATAAGCTCAAAAGCTTCTCCAATGGATAAATCTTCTCTATATCCCTCTACATAATTCAAAGCAAAATTTAAATCCCACAGCCCGTCCTCATTGCTGAACAATAAATCAAATTTAGCCTCACTGCCTTTTAAATTTTGATTTAGTTCCTCTTTTAACACATTACCGAATTTCTTTTGAAACCTAAGGCCTAACATTACATCATATGTACCAAAAACATCATCTACTTCTAAAGAAACAGCATCGACATGAATAGCATCAAATTGTTTAGACTCTAAGAATAAAAATTCCTTCTTATGTTTTTTTAAGTAATCAAGGGGCTGGGTTAGAAACGAAAATGTTTCTTTAGCAATCAGTTCTTCTGTTTCCTTATCACAGCGTTCAATATAAGCATCTTCTAAAAGTTGTTGATTTGCCATCGTATTCCTCCTAATTCTATTAACTGTACTATATTATCCCAATAATCATCGTTTGATAGCAACTTTTAAAATAACAAAACAGGGAACAACGATTTAATCTCGCTATCCCCTGTTTTCCTTCTCATTAATTTTCAGCTAATTTCGTAACAACCTTTTTATCTGCTGTTCCCCCATGCGGGTTACCTGCTGGTTTAACCCTTTTAATAAAGAAAGCAAGAATTAGCGCAATACTAGCAATTCCAACCGACACTAAGAAAGAATCATTAATTCCTTCAAGCATCGCTTTCATAGCAATTTGCTGTTTCATTTCAGCCATTGCCTCAGGAGTTGGTTTACCAGTCAAATGCTTCATCGCTGAAGCTGCTAAGTCAGTTGCATGCGTTTTTGTACGATTAGACATGATGGTAACCAATAATGCCGAGCCAATTGCACCTGAAACTTGCTGCAGAGTACTGTTCATTGCTGTTCCATGCGGATATTGATGGGCAGGCAATTGGTTTAATCCATTTGTCATAACCGGCATCATCACCATCGACATTCCAAACATCCTTGCTGAGTAAATTAGGATTAACTCAGTGTAAGTAGTATGAAGTGTTAAGGTGCTTAAGAAGTAACTTGTGATAATCGTAATCGATAAACCAATAATAGCTAATAAACGGCCGCCATATTTATCAAATAATTTACCGGTAATCGGTGACATAATCCCCATTAAAATTGAACCAGGCAGCATGAGTAATCCAGACTTGATTGGCGAAATACCGCGGATCGATTGAACATAGATTGGTAAAAGCAACATCGCAGAAAACATTGCCATCGTAATGACAATCGATATCGCCGATGATAATGTGAACATTGGATACTTGTAAATTCGGAAATTAAGCATCGGTACTTCAAGCTTTAATTGACGCCAAATGAATAAGACTAATGCTATTGCCCCTACGATAATCGTAATATAAACTTGCTGACTGTCCCAGCCTTTATTCCCTGCGGAACTAAGACCATACAATAAACCGCCAAAACCAATACTTGATAATAAAAAGGATAGAAAATCAAGACGGATTTCCACATCTTTCTTTTTATCTTTTAGTAAAAAGATTGCAATCACAAGAACAATTGCTGCAATCGGTGTAACAAAATGGAAGAGCATTCTCCAGTCAAAGTGTTCAATTAACCAGCCTGATAAGGTAGGGCCAACTGCAGGAGCGAAAATAAAGACTAAGCCGAAAAGCCCCATCGCAGCCCCTCTTTTTTCAGGAGGAAAGCTTGTTAGCATGACATTCATTAATAAAGGCATCATGATCGCAGATCCAGAGGCTTGAATCATCCTTGCCACGAGTAAAACAGGAAAGGAAGTTGCAAAACCAGCAAGAATGGTACCAATTAAAAATAAACTCATGGCTGTTAAAAATAAACGTCTTGCTGTATACTTTTGGATTAAAAAGGCTGTAGCGGGAATCATGACTCCATTTACAAGCATATATCCAGTTGAAAGCCATTGAACAGTTGATGCAGTAACCTCAAGGTCTTTCATTATGGATGGTAAAGCTACATTTAATAATGTTTCGTTTAGCATGGAAATAAAAGCGCCAATCATCAGGATTGCCAGAATCCCCCATGGTGGACGATCTATCGGTTTAACAGAATTCTCCATTGTATTACCCCCTATAAACTAACAGTTCATTTTTTTGTACTGCTATTTCACATAGACAATATCATATACCAGCAGTTCAATTTTTGCAACAAGAAAATTGAACTTTTTATAAGGTTTGTTTTAATAAAGGAAATCATGTACTATAGAATTATACAAGGGGTACAAGGTTCAACTAACAATCAGTGGGGGAGTTTTCCATCCCCTACTGATTGTTAGTTGAACCAATTGGCCTTTTACGGGCAGTTACCTTCACCTAAGCATCTTCAATTTTTAAATTATCGAAGAATGGTCCTACTGCCCGTTAAAGCGGGATAAATCGAATTTAAGGTGATATAGATGAAAGATCGAAAGCAGCACGTGATTGAAAAAGCACATGAATTATTTATTGAGAAGGGATTCCAAGCAACATCTATTCAGGATATTTTGGATTTTAGCGGAATTTCGAAAGGAACCTTCTATAATTATTTTTCTTCGAAAAACGAATTATTAATAGCCATTTTTAAATCCATCTTTAATAACATGGACAGGGAGCGGAATGAGTTACTAATCGGACAAGACCCAGCTGATATTGAAATTTTTATTAAACAAATGGAAATACAAATGCGGTCGAATAAAAAGAATCGACTTTTCACTCTTTTTGAGGAAGTATTATTCTCGAATGATGCGGAAATGAAGGAATTTCTCAAAAGAGGACAATTTTTCATGCTCCGCTGGCTCTATAACCGATTTATTGACTTATTTGGTGAGGATAAAAAAGCTTATTTAATGGATTGTGCCATCATGTTTATGGGGATTCTGCAGCAAAATATCCACTTCGACCACCTTGCTAATGGTGCGAATACCAATATCAGCCGGGTTGTCCGATATAGTGTTGAGCGGATGGTAGGCATAGTTGGTGAGGTCGTGGAAGCTGGAGATTACTTAATTAGTCCGGAGCTTTTGGCAAAATGGATTCCGGAATGTAAAAATAATGGACAGGAATTAAAAGGCCAACTGCTTCAATTAAGTTCTTCTTTAAAGAAAATGATTACGAAAAACTGCCCAAATGAAGGGGACCAAGAAAGATATCTTGAATTATTAGACTTTATTCTAGATGAACTCATGCAAATAAGAGCACCACGCAAACATTTAATTGAGAGTACCCTCTCAACTCTAAAAACAGAAATATCACCCTTTGCTGAAAAAGAACTTCAGCAACTGGAGAAGCTTATTGCCCATTTTGGGTGACGGTATAAGTGACAGGCACCGCCCGTGGACTTTTCGCTTCTTATGTCCATATGGGGTGGACTTTTCAGCCGATAAGAAAGCAGTGAATTTCAGCTTAATTGAAGTTCACTGCTTTTTTAATGAAACTATTTAGTTATAAACGTTCTTGGCATAACAACTGCAACAACTTCACTGCGGGCACAAAGTTCATCATTTGCAAAGACCTCTACATCCACTTTCCACTTTTTCGGATGAATTTCAGTAATTGTTCCGACTGCTTTTAACGGGACACCATGCGGAGTTGGTTGTATGAAATCCACCTTTAAGGAAGCGGTTACAAATCGAGGCGGTTCTACCCCGTCTCCAGCCTCATGACCATTTTTTCGATGTAGTGCTAGTGCCGCCGAACCTGTTCCATGGCAATCAATCAAAGAGGCAGTAATCCCTCCATAAACAAATCCTGGCAGTGCCAAATGGGCTGCTTCAGGTGTATAAATCGTTACCGTCTGGTCTCCCTGCCAGCCGGTGCGAAAATGGTGACCCTCCTCATTTAAACGGCCACACCCATAACACCAGGCAAAATCATCCGGATATTCATCTTGAATCGCTTTGATCACCTTTTCTACCACACTCTCTCCTCCTTTTTTCAGAAAATTATACCATATTTTGGGCAAAAATAGAGCCAGGAGGATTCCTGGCTTTTATACAAACTATTTTGGTTGTACTTACAATTTATGAGATATACTTCCTTGTTTTGTTTCATTAGCTAGCTACAGGTAGAGTGATTTCGACCAGTGTACCTTCTCCAATTTCACTTTGATAATGTATTCTGCCATGATGCTGCTTAATGAGTTTGTGACAGATCATTAATCCAAGTCCAGTCCCTTTTTCCTTTAATGTGTAAAAAGGCTCACCTAAGCGCGGCAGCAGTTCTTCAGGAATCCCACAGCCCTCGTCGCGAACGGAAATAATCACCGTTCCGTCGATGCCATTTCTTAAGTGGACATGGATTTCCCCGCCTTCCGGCATCGCTTCAAAGGCATTTTTTAAGAGATTTAAAAATACCTGTTTTAATTGATTTCGCTCACAAATAATCAGAAAATCTGGATTTTCGAACGTTAATTTAAATTGAATATTATTCATTAACGCCTGCGGTGCCAAAAGCTCAAGAATACTTTCAACCAAGTCCCGTAAATCCGTTTTCTTAAGCTGGATGGCCTGCGGTTTCCCCAATGAAAGCAGTTCGCTTGTTATCGTTTCAATCCGCTCTAATTCACTGAGAAGCAGTTCATTAAATTCAATTGGACCCTTTTCCTTTTTATATAACTGTATAAAGCCTTTAATTGTTGTTAAAGGATTTCGGATTTCGTGTGCCACTCCGGCCGCTAACTCCCCTACAATGGAAAGTTTTTCAGATTGAAGAAGAATTTCTTCGGCTTTTTTACGTTCAGATATATCCCTGCTGATAATCACAATATGTTCAACAGAATTGTTTTCACATTCAACCGGCATACATCGAGATTCAAACTCAATCCAATAACCGTCTTTATGATGAAAGCGGAACTCCATCGAAACGGACGCTTTATTTTCAAACATCCACTCAATCGTATCTCTAAACATTCGAACATCATCAGGGTGAATGAACTTACATAATTCAAATTTTTCCAACTTGACTCCTCTATATCCCAAAACAAGTTCATGGGAAGGTGAAAAATATTGAACAGAATGGTCGCGTTTCATCACCATAATGAGATCAGAAGTATTTTCTGCAATTAAACGATAATTAGATTCACTCTCTGCTAAAGATTTCTCCATTTGCTTTTTTTCGATAATAATCCGATGGAGCCGCTCATATGACTCAATCAATAATGCCCCAAGAATGACCCCCAATAAGACAAAAAGCATGTATTGGAAGTGAAAAAGAGGTTCATGTCTTAAAACATTAAAGATAATCGGCACAGTGACGATATAAATGACCACATAGGAAACATATAGATAGAGGCATTTTTTTACAGGCAGGTGACGCTTTGTCAAAATATGAATGATGATAAAGCTTATCATAATTAAGATCCAGCCAATAATGGCCGGTGTCCAGTGCCCACTCGAAAACAATCTAGCGAACAGGGCGAATCCCCCAGTGATGGTGCCAGCTATTGGTCCAAGATAGGCAAATACCAAAATAACCGGGGCATACCGAATATCATAGGAATAACCTTGCTGATGGATAGATAATGCTACTAATAGAATGGAAACGACCCCTGCATAGACCCCCACCCAAATTCTTAACTGTTTTAGGGACCGATGACTACTAAATGAACGAATGACCAAAGGTGTACTGACCATGAGTGAAAAAATAGAGAGATTTACAATGTAGTCTAATAGAATCAAATGTATTCACCCAAACTTAATATATTCTTCTTTAATCATAAACTAGAGCCAATACCATTTCCATACTAAAAAAATACTTTTATGCATGCCCCCACCCTTTTCAATTAAAAAAGTTGCTGCCCGCCAGATTGGGAATGCAGCAACTTTTTTCGGTAAAATTCGGGCGGTACCACCATTAAAAAGATTTCTCAAGTATATCCATTGCCAGTTCCAATTCTTTTTCAGTAATAGTTAATGGCGGGGCAAGGGTTAGTACATTCCCCTGTGATACCTTAAAGCTTAATCCCTTTTCCATGCATTTATACATGATTCGTTCGGCTTCGGAAACGGCCTTCGCTTTTGTCTTACGGTTAAGAACCAGCTCCACCCCATATAGCAAACCGATTCCGCGGACATCCCCAATCAGTTCAAATCGGTTTTGCATGGCCAACAAACGAGTTTTCATATATTCCCCTAAGGAGTTTGCTCGCTCTAGCAAACGGAAGTCCTCGATATACTGGAGGGTGGCGAGTGCGGCCGCACAGCCAAGGGAGCTTTTTTCATGTGTAAAGTGTCCCAAAGCAATATCCCCGGCAACATCTAAATCCTCGCGGGCAAGCATCGCTGCCATTGGAAATACCCCTCCACCAAGTCCTTTGCCAAGCAGGACAATATCTGGAAGGACCCCATAATTTTCAAAGGCAAACATTTCCCCTGTTCGGCCCAGTGCCGTTGGTATTTCGTCATAAATCAACAATACTCCATGGGTATCACATATTTGTCTTAATCGTTGATGATATTCCTTTGGTGGTATTTGTACATCTGTGCACCTGATCGGTTCAAGGATAATTGCACCTATATCCCCTTCGCGCTCCATAACATACTCAAGATAATCCAGCCCCTTCTCATTGCTGGCATTACGATCCCCGAAAAAACATCTATAGGAATTATACGGCATCACCTGTAGAGTTCCTGGCATAAGCGGACCCATTCCATTGCGAAAAATAGCTTCGCCGCCGACAGATATCGCATCCAAACTAGCTCCATGAAAGGAATCCCACATTGAAATGGTCTTAAACTTTCCGGTTGCCTTACGGACGAGCTTCAAAGCCATACTTACAGCAGATGCCCCGCCTGGCGCTAAAAGTACTTTATTTAAATGTCCCGGAGCAAGTTCCACCAGTTTTCTTGCCAGTTGAATGGCTGTGTTGTTCGTGTATCGGCGCGGGGAAAAAGGTAGAACATCCAACTGATCCTTGACCGCCTTGATCACGTACTGATTTCCATACCCAACCTGGTGAACGCTGTTCCCATGAAAATCCATATATTTTCTTCCATCAATATCTTCAAGGTAAATCCCGTAGCTTTTTTCAATCACATTTAAGCAAGGGGTGGAAAGCGACTGGTGCAGATAAAATTCGGAATCCTCTTCTAAAAGTTGAAAGGCTTGCTCACTTAGATGGCGCTCCTGCCATTCTTTACGATTTTGAGATAAATTAATATCTCCTTCTGTTCTTAATAGCTCTGAATCAAGGTTTCTCATATTTGCCACTCCTTGATAACACCACCTTTGTAACAAAGCTTTTTTAAGGACACTTCTTTGAATTCACTGCTTGTTTTGTCCTTTCAGATTCCTTTTAAGAAAACTTCTCTTGATTTGGCGACTAGATTGGTCCTTCCAGCTTCAATAGAAGGACACTTCCCTTGGTTTCACTACTTGTTTTGTCCTTCCAGACCTTGTAGAAGGACTCCTTCTTTGATTTCAATACTGGTTTTGTCCTTCCAGACCCGATAGAACGACACTTTCCTTGGTTTCACAACTGGTTTTGTCCTTCCAGACCTTGTAGTAGGACTCCTTCTTTGATTTCAATACTGGTTTTGTCCTTCCAGACCCGATAGAACGACACTTTCCTTGGTTTCACAACTGGTTTTGTCCTTCCAGACCCGATAGAAGGACACTTTCTTTGATTTCACTACTGGTTTTGTCCTTCAAAAGCCTACTTTATTGATCAATAGGTACCTCTAAAGAATCGACAATTCCCACAATCGCTGCATCAATGGGGGTGCCCTTTTCGCCCATCAATTTTTGTGCGGGTGTCCCCTGCGTAATAATGACAAATTCACCAATTCCGGCACCAATTCGGTCCATCGCAATGATGACATTTCCCTCAGGTTGTTTTTCCACATTTATGGGCTGAACAATGAGAAGTTTGATGTTTTCCATTCCCTTTTCCTTTTGAATCGCCCAGATACTCCCTTCAACCCTCGCTAGCCGCACTCTACATCATCCTTTACCGATATACTTGATGGTCAATTTTTTCTCCTTTAACAAATCCTTTGCCAAAGGGGAAATAATAACGCCTTTTGGAAGGGTAAGGATATGATTTGGGAATTCCTGCTGGGCCTTAATCCATTCGGGGGTGAGAAGTTTTTTCGTGAAGGTCAAACCTCCATCATCTGCATGATTTATTTCTTCCGTTTTAGCAGCTGGCGACTTTGCCAGGCGATCACCGAATTTATCAATTACCGCATCTGCTAACTCCATTTGCGGCAAAAACTCTATACCTAGCTCCTTCAACCCTTCCACATAGGATTCAAACCGTTTCCGGTAAGGTCCTGGTAAAGAAAGTGCTTTTAAACAACGGCGGTCGGCTCTCTTAATTCCAGGGGTATCATCCCCAACAATAAGAAACTTTTCCAAGATAATCGCCGAAAAAATCAATTCAGCTTTAATTGTACCTTTTAAGCCGGTTACGATTCTCGCTGCATTATCCAAATCAATTTCCGGAATAACGATTCCATCGTATTCCTGCGGCAGTTCGATCGCAGCAGGAGAATATTCATCAGCCGCGATAATTCGATCAGAACCGCTTGACTCAATTCGCTGCATCCCCAGCCAGGAAGAAGTTTCACCATCTAAAAATAACAAGTCATACCCGATTTTATGGTTCTTTAATTTAATAAACTGATCAGCAAACGGCTCATGTGCCGAACTATCACAAAAAACGAATAACACTTTCCCGATCTGCTCTTTTTCCTTTTCGACTTTCATCGATTGGACAACTTCCTTCACAACCGACTCAATCATCACTCGAATATCGATGCTCCTCACCTCCCTTGCCAATTAAACTGATCATTTTTTCCAATGATTTTAACAAGGTCACCCGTTTTTAAACCCGCCGCATTCCCCTCGTCGAGATCTACATGGAAATCCCTACGATAAGAAGGATTCACACGAACAACCACATCCGAAAAAATAATCCGCCGGTCTCCGACGGTTTCGAGCAATAGTCGATCCCCCTGCTCCACATTGAATTCTTTTGCATCATCAGGCGAAAGATGAACATGGCGTTTCGCAACAATTACCCCTTTTTCCATCACCACACATCCTTTTGGACCAACAAGGGTCAGTCCGGGTGTGCCTTCAATCGAACCGGATAAGCGGACAGGGGGATGGACTCCTAATTGAAATCCATCGGTTATGGAAATTTCCACCTGTGTTTCTCCCCTAGCAGGTCCAAGAATTCTTACATTTTGGATAATCCCCTTTGGACCCAGTAAGGTAACCTGCTCCTTGGCAGCAAATTGACCCGGCTGTGATAACTCCCGAAACGGTGTTAACAAATAACCGTTTCCAAATAAGGCCTCCAGATCTGCCAATGATAAATGGACATGCCGGTTAGATACGCCTACAGGAATTAAAGGGCTTTCAGCCATTTCATCCACAGACGCTGCCTTTTTAATCCTGTGCTGTTGCTTTACAACAATCCGTCTTTCGCGAAGAAAATCCCTGGCAGAAGGGGTAAGTTTTTCCCCCTCGCCAAGGGTGAAAGGATTAGGAATCCCATTTTTCAGCATGGCTCTAAGTTTGGATTCCGTAATAATCGTCATCGTCTATCCTTCCAATTTCGGAAGAATCAACTCAATATCCGAATGCGGGCGTGGAATTACATGGACTGAAACCAATTCGCCGACACTTTCTGCTGCAGCAGCTCCAGCATCTACGGAAGCTTTTACCGCTCCAACATCTCCGCGAACCATAACGGTCACAAGCCCGCCTCCGGCATGAACCTTTCCAATTAATCTTACATTTGCTGCCTTTGCCATCGCATCAGCTGCCTCAACAGCCCCAACCAAACCCTTTGTTTCAATCATTCCTAATGCTTCTCCACTCATTGTTTATTCCTCCTCATTTAAAATTTAATTCTTTTAAAATACTCTTTACGATTTCCATAACCTCAGCTTTAGAAATAAGCGTCTCATTGTTTGTAACTGTTTGCTGTGAACCTGAAGTCACTGCTGGGGCTTCATTTTTCATCTCCCTAATACCAAAGGCAATCCGTTTTATATTCAATAAATGCTCAGGACCAATATTGTCAGACGAAATATTGTTTCCGTAGGTCCCACAGCCAAGTGTCATCGATGGTGAAATACCGGTTGTCGCACCGATTCCACCAAATGTCGTCCCTGAATTTACGACAACACGCGAGACGTTTTGTGAAAGACTAAAGCTTTCAACAATTTGTTTATCTTCACAATGAATCCCCATCGTATGCCCTAAACCACCGAGTTCTAATAATTCATTACACACTTTACCTGCCTCGGAACAGCCTTCAACCGTATAAAAAGCAAGAATTGGAGAAAGCTTTTCAAGAGAAAACGGGTATGCTTTACCAACCTTGGCCTCCTCTGCCACTAGCAATCTTGTATCCTCTGAAATGAGTATTCCCGCCAATTGTGCTAATTCTTGCGGGGATTTTCCAACAATCGCCGGATTCAAACTTCCATTCTTCAAAATAAGCTCTTCTAGCTTTTTCTTTTCATAGTCATCAAGGAAATACGCTCCTTGTTTTTCTAGAACCGCTTTAACCTTTCGTTTAACGGACCCGTCCACCACTAGTGCCTGTTCTGAGGCGCAGATGATTCCATAATCAAAGGTTTTACTCTGAACAATTTGACTGACTGCTTTCCCAATATTTGCACTTGAGTGGATATACACTGGTACATTCCCGGGTCCAACTCCATAGGCAGGTTTCCCTGAGCTATAGGCTGCCTTTACCATACCCGGACCACCCGTCGCTAAAATCAAATCAGTCAGTGTATGATTCATGACTTCCTGGACCGAAGATAGCGTCGGGTTTGAAATACAGGAAATGGCTCCATCGGGTGCACCTGCTGCCACTGCTGCTTCCTTCATCACCTTTACCGCTTCATTCGTACATTTTGCTGCAGAAGGATGCGGGCTAAAAACGATGGCATTTCTTGATTTCATTGCAATCAAAGC
This sequence comes from Bacillus salipaludis, assembly GCF_030938565.1. GTDB lineage: Bacteria > Bacillota > Bacilli > Bacillales > Cytobacillaceae > Neobacillus > Neobacillus salipaludis_A. Next base: position 3,968,087 of record NZ_JAVGVR010000001.1, read on the forward strand.
TTTAAATATCACAGTTGAAGTTGGGTTTGTCGAAGGAATAACCGCTGCAATCGTGCCCACTGGTTCAGCCACTTCCCAAACCTGCTTCTCCTCGTTACGGGCAATGATTCCCACTGTTTTCTTATCTTTTATCGATTCATACACTTCATTCGCTGCAAAAAGGTTTTTGACCCTCTTATCCTCAACCTTTCCATACCCTGTTTCTTCCACCGCTAATGCCGCAAGCCTGCCTGCTTCCCTGATGGCCGCTTGGGCCATTCTGTGAACAATTTGATCCACTTGGTCCTGTGTCAAAGTGCCAAGCGTTTTCTGTGCTTGTTTCGCTTGCTCGAGATTTCGTCTCCCCTCTTGCATCGATTCCAGATCCTGATCCAAGTACATCAATTGTCGCCACCTTTCTCAGCTAGGAACCTGCTAATCTGTTTTACTAAATCCTCTTTTTTAGCCGAAGAAATTTCTTGGAGTGATAAAGGAAAACCTTCGTATGAATTAGCAAATTCTCTTAGCTCTTGAAGACTAGTTTTAGTCCATTCCTTTGGTTTTTCTTGGTCTATATTTTTTACTACTTTAGGCTCTGACGGTTCCGATTTTTCCTCGGCTTTCTTTAATAGCGACGGAAAAAGCATTTGAATGATATGGTCATCTGGTCTGGCAATGACATGAGAATGACGTAGTTGACCAACCCTTTTGGCAGCTTCTGTCCCAACCTCGACAGCTGATTTTACGCTTGCGACATCGCCGATGATGTAAATAGTCACTATACCCGAATCTGCTCCCTGGTAGGTGACAACCCTTACATCCGCTGCCTTTGAAGCAGCATCTGCCGCAGCAATCAGTGCCGGAAAGCCTATTGTTTCGATCATCCCCAGTGCATAGGCATGTTTTTGCAATCCATTCACCTCTTCACCTTTTGGCTTTTTATAGAATCATTCCACCAAAGGCCTATAGTTTAAAAACTTCACTTAATCATCACCATTTGCCAGGCGCAGATTAATTTTCGGAATGAGTTTATCTAATTCACCAATACTATCAAGCACATAATGAGCACCTGCGTCTTTAAAACGCTTCGCCACACCCTCCATCTTATCTGCCAATAAATCCGGATCCATTGAATTGACTTCTTCTTCCTTTAAACCTAGTTCACTTCCGCCTTTAATCACACCAACGCTCCAAGCCCCAGCATTGACGCCTTCTTTAATATCACTAACCGTATCTCCAACCTTGATAATATGTTTCATTGGGAATACCCCTAAATTCATAGCATTTAAGTAACACATCCATGGATACGGGCGTCCTGCCTGTGCATCATCAGGTGTAAACAGGTAATCTGGAGCATAGCCTTTTTTCTTTGCTTCAGGGGCAACAACCGCCATCATTTCCGATGTATAACCGGTTGTCGACCCAATTTTTATTCCCTTCTGTCTTAGTCTTCCGACTAAATCCAGTGCCCCTGGGATTGGTGTGCAATAATTGCGGAGGCTTGCGAACAGCATTGGTTCAAAATCGGCATATAAATCATCGACATCCTTATCCGTTGGTACTTTGCCGAATTTTACGTTCCACAATTGGGCAATCCGGTCCATATCGCACATGGCGCGAATATGATCCCATTTTAAAAGCCCCATTGGTGCCCGTGCCTCCTCATCCGTTACTTCGATTCCTCTTTTTCTAAAAATCTCTAAAAATACATTCAATGGCGCAAAACAGCCATAGTCCACTGTGGTTCCTGCCCAATCAAAAATAACTGCTTCAATTTGGGGAGATGGATTACTCAAAAGACGAACCTCCTTTATAAGGTGAAACTCAATCAGTGGGGGGTACCTTTCATCCCCTACTGATTGTTAGTTGAACCAATCGTGATTTTACGGCAGTTGATCCCCCACTTAGCTTATTAGTTCCCTCAAAGATTTGAATGGGGGGTCTTACTGCCCGTTAATTCGGGATCAACAACCAATACGATCGTCTTCGTCACGTAGATGTGCAAAAGGAAAAATAAATTATTGGTTGGTAGTTCTTTATTAAAGGCAGGCATTTAAAATTATTTTTATGTAATACCTGCCTTGTGACTAGTTATAGATTGTTATGCTTGGATCGTTGTTTCTTCTTCAACGCTTTCGGTAACGATTTCAATTTCTTCGTGAATATAGATGCCGCGTTTTTTCAGTTCTTCAAAAATGACGGTTGGTTCAAATGCTTCTTCCGGAATAAGTACACCTGTTTTTTCAACCAATCCTTTAGCAATTAACTCGGTCGCAATTGCCATTGGAATTCCGACATTGCGGGTATACGCACGTAATTTTTCCCATCCTTTAACAGAACCGTCACTAGCAGGATGCGTATGGTATAAAATATGGCGTTTCCGTATTCCATCCTTTTTCCCAACGGCTTCAATATGCAGCGAATATCCGTACAGCTCTGTTTCTTGGCCTTCTTTTGATTGAAGGAGATACTCACCTATTACATCCATGACACCAACCTCTTGACCGTTGATTTCAACCTTTGGGTTGCGCATAATTCCGTAATCATAGAGGGCACGAACTAATTGCATGTTCTGTTTTGGCCAGGTTCCCCGCACTTCAATCAGCTCTACACCTTTATTCGCAAGCGCTTTTGCTAGGGTACGAGTTTCTGAATGCGGAATAATATATTGAATGGTTTCGCCATAAGGCTCTGGAAGCTGAATTTTTCTTGGTCTTGCGAAAGGAGGGACTTGAACGAATTCGCCTTTTTCAAAAACGATTCGTCCAGGAAGGTCTGGGTCGTATTCGTAGGTGGTGGTTTCGGTAATCGATTTTGAAAATGCAATTGGACGGAAAGAGCCATGGCTTACTCGCACTGTTTCTACCTCATCTAATTGGTTGGCAGCGTGCATCGCCATCATTTGTGTAACACCCGGGGTCATTCCAAAACCGGGAACTGCGGTTCGATTATGTTTCTTAAAGATTTCGGAAAATTCATCCTCTGCTCCAAAGCCGTTTAAATTGATTCCATGGCAGCCGGCTTCTGCAATAGAGGCAGTAGAAAGGCCGTTTAATGTGATCGTAGTTCCATCCATGACAATATCGTAGCCTTTCAATTGTTTAACTGTTTCCTCATGGTTAAATACATTTACCTTTACAAAATTCACTCGGGGGTCATTCAGTTCCTTTACTAAATCAAGGCCTAGTTCCTCATTAAAGTCACCAATGGTAATGACATCAAAATCAGAATGCTCGACAAGATCCAAAACGGCTTCCCGGCAAATTCTCCCTGCTCCACCCAAACAAAAGACTTTCATTTTTTCGCCCCCTGAAGATTTAAAATATTCACTCAATTATTGAGTTGATTTGATTGTATCATAAAATATTTGGATTGTCTTGGTTTTAATTGTTATTTTTAATTTTTTTTCATTCGATTTTACTTGGTTTTGATTTGTTGTTTCAGTTGAGTTTTTTAAATTGAAAAACGGCAGATTCTAGTATTCTAGAATCTGCCGTTTCTTTTATCCTGAACTTCGATGGTAGCCGTGTTTTTCCTCTTCTTTTTCCATAGTCATTAGATGACGATGTTCAATTACCTGGCTTATTTTTGCTAGGATAAAAGTAATTAGGACCGAAGCAAAAACCAAGCCATAAAAACCAGCCCCTATACCAATCCCAACACCACCTGCAAAAAAAATCATCGCCGCAGATGTTAAACCTTTAACCTGCAATCCATCCTTTAAAATCAAGCCAGCCCCCAAAAAGCCAAGCCCGGAAACAATTTGCGCTGTCAGCCTCATCGGATCCATACGATTATTGGGGTTAGAGCTGCCAAAAACCTCCACACTATAAATGGAAACGAGTGTAATGAGTGTACATGAAACGGAAACATAGGTAAAAGTTTTTAAACCCGCTGGCTTATTTTTGGCACTGCGGTCCCAGCCAATAAACATCCCAAGGAGGGCGCTAATCACTAAACGAAGATAAATCTCAATATTTTTAAAAAGATGCTCTTCGTAAAAGACTCCCAAATGCTCCATTCTAATCCTCCTTTTCAGGGAGCTCGTTTGCCAATGGTTTAGAGAGTCTATTGATCATTTATTTCTTGTCGGCAACTAGCCATTTTACATGATTTTCTTTTAATAGATATTCCCATTCCTGTGGGTGTTCTTTATCAGAAATGATGATATCAATATCCTGCAAATCAGCCATCTTATAATGAGTCCGTTTGCCCACTTTGGAATGGTCAATCAGGACAATTGATTTGCTGGAATGATCAATTAACTTTCTCGTTACCATTCCTTTAGAAGAATCAAAGCTGGTAATTCCGGTTTCTTTTGTTAAACCGTCGGCTGAGATAAAATATTTATCTACATATAGATTTTCCAGCATTTCGATCGTAAAGCTCCCCGTTACACGATGATGAGTGGTGTTTATCTCCCCGCCAAGCATGATAATCTTACCTGTGAAAATATTTTGCTGGTGCAAGTCGATTAACACCGATAGAGCCGAAATTGAGGTAGTAAAAATCGTTAAATTCCTCTTTTTACGCAAGTTTTTAACGAGCTGCAGCGGTGTGCTTCCGTCATCAATCGCAATGACGTCATTATCAGTAATTAAGCTTGCTGCGTACTCTCCGATTCGTTGTTTGGCTTCAGAGTGGGTCACCTCTCTTTCTACAGTTGGAGGCTCCTCATTAAAAAAGGATATATTGATTGCCCCGCCATAAACCTTTTTTAATTTTTCTTCCTGCTGTAACTCATCTAAATATTTACGAATGGTTTCAGTTGAAACTTCCAATATTTCTGCCAATTCATTAACTTTAACTTTGCCGCTGATTTCAAGGAGTTCAAGTATTTTCCTTTTTCTTTCTTCCCCAGCTAATGACAACTCATTCACCCCACGATATAAATATCCACTATAATTTTACTATAACATTGGAAAAAGATTGAATGATTTTGATTATTTATTTGCTAAAACAAAATTATAGTGAAAAACAGATCGATTTTGGGTGATTAATTCTTAGAAACAGCGTCGAGCCAAAAGCTGCTTTGTTCGATTGCTTGTAATAAACCCTCAATATCCTTCTGATGAACGTTTCCGATATTCCCAATCCGGAAGGTATCTAAGGCTGAAACCTTTCCAGGATAAATCACGAATCCTTTTTCTTTTAACCTTTGATAGAACACTTTAAAGTTGAACTTTTCAGACTCCGGATAATAAAAGGAAGTAATGATTGGAGATTGCAATTCTCCAGGAAGGATTGGCTCAAATTGAAGCTTTTTCATTCCTTCGGAGAGAACCATTTGATTATTCTTATACCTGCTTGCTCTAATTTTGATTCCGCCTTCAACCTCTAACTCTTTTAAGGCTTGAGCAAAGGCACGAACAACATGCGTCGGCGAAGTAAAGCGCCACTTCCCATTTTGTTCCTCCATCGTTTTCCATTGATCATATAAATCTAAAGAAACAGACCTGGCATTATTTTTACACTTCTCAAATTCATCCTTTTTGACAATCGCAAACCCGAATCCAGGGACACCTTCAATACATTTATTGGCACTGCTGATGAGGTAATCAATATTAAGCGAGGCGATATCCATTTCAACACCGCCGAAGCTGCTCATCGCATCGACAATAAACACGCGGTTGTATCGTTTAACAATTTCACTTACTTTTTCAATTGGATTCAGCATGCCTGTTGTGGTTTCGCAATGAACGATCGCCACATGGGAAATCTTCGAATCATTTTCCAGCTCATTTGTTAAACGATTTAAATCAAGAGCCTCCACCTCACCGCTTTCTAAAACAACAGTATTTATCCCAAGCGTTTTAGCGATTTTAACGATTCGGCTTCCATAGACTCCGTTTGCAATGACCAATAATTTTCCGTCCCGAGGTAAAACCGTACCAATAACGGATTCTACACTAAAGGTCCCGCTTCCCTGCATTAATACTGCTGAATACTGATCAATTGATTCGGTTGCAAGCCCAACAAGCCTTTTTCGGATGTCTTGGACAATATTATTGTAGTCGTCATCCCATGTACACCAGTCCTTCATCATCGCAAGTTTTACTGTATCCGTCGTAGTTAAGGGACCCGGGGTCAGCAATAAGTATGGGTTGTTTGTGAAATCATTTTTATTCATTCGTATATTCTCCTTTAAAAATATTATTTAGGGTCAAGGTTTCTTTATTTATTAGCCGCCTTTGTGAGCAATGGTTTCGATTGTTTTCTTGGCTTATTTTTTTCTTTATCACTCATGGTTTTCATAAGACTCACACAAATAAGGGACATGACTCCGAGAAGCATCAAATAAATGGAAGCCGGAATCCAGGAACCATGGAAAGCGGTGACCAATGATGTAGCAATCAATGGGGCGGTACCGCCAAAGATGGCAGCTCCAAGCTGATAGCCCATTGAAATACCGGTATAGCGAACTTCTGCACGAAACATTTCTGAAAACATGGTACCTAAAACTGAGGTGATGATCGACCAGATGGCATATCCGATCATAACGGCAATGGTTAATAAGAGGATTGATTTTTTTGAAAGCAAAAAGAAGTAAGGCATGGAAAATAAAATGACACTGATTGTCCCGATAACGAATATTTTTTTTCGTCCAAACCGGTCAGACAAATGTCCCATGGTGGGAATCATGACCAAGGAAATCAGTGTGCCAATGGTTACAGCATTTAAAACAGGGCCTTCAGGCATCTTCAGTGTATTGGTGGCGTAAGAAATTCCAAAGGTTGCAAAGATATAAAAGGGTGCGGTCTCGATGGCCTTTGCACCAGTTGTTAAGATCACTTCTTTCCAGTGATTTTTAAAGGTATCCGCAATCGGTAATTTGGAGACGTTTCCTTCATCTTTTGCCTTTTGGAAATCCGGTGTCTCTTCTAAACCATTCCGAATCCACAAGCCAAGAATAACAAGTAATAGGCTTGCGACAAACGGAACTCTCCAGCCCCATGCCAGGAACTGTGCATCCGGCAGTAATCTCATTAAAGAGATGGTAGCCGTGGCTAATATCATCCCGACTGCTGCGCCCATCATTGGTACACTGCCGGCAAACCCGCGCTTCTTTTTCTCGGAATATTCCACTGCTAAAAGGACAGCGCCTCCCCATTCACCGCCGACGGCAATCCCTTGAATGAGCCTCAGTGCAACAAGTAATATCGGAGCCCATGCACCGATATTTTCATAGACCGGTAATACTCCAATAAGCGCAGTGCTTATTCCCATGATTCCAAGGGTTAAAACTAATGATTTTTTCCTCCCAAGCCGATCACCGATATGACTGAAGATTACTCCTCCAAGCGGTCGGAAGAAGTAAGGAATTCCAAACGATGCTAATGCAATCAGAAGCCCTACCGTCGGATCGAAGTTTGGAAAAAAAAGTTTGTTAAACACAAGTGCAGCTACTGTACCATAGAGAAGGTAATCATAATATTCGATTGAACTCCCTATCAAACTAGCAACTAATGCTTTTACCCTCACCTTCTTTGAATGAACTTTTGTCGTCATATACAACCTCCTGTTTTTCTGGGACTAAGCTACGTCTGCAAACGCTTTCGTTACGTATCTTGTAAATAAGAATACCATGTTTTCAGATAATTGTGAATAGTTTTTTAGATATTTAGTTTGTTTTTATTTGTTTTTATTGGTACTTTTTAAGAAATAGGCCCTAGTATTTCAATTTTTTTGGTTTTCTTTATGCCTTCAAGCGTTTTGGACTTGGCGTATCCTTTGAAGACCATTTCTTCAGTGAACATTATGAGTTTTGGTCTTCATCCCTCCTTTGAAGACCATTTCCACTGCGGGCCTCTTGAGTTTTGGTCTTCATCCCGTCTTTGAAGACCATTTCTTCAGCGAACATTATAAGCTTTGGTCTTCATCCCTCTTTTGAAGACCATTTCTTCAGCGAACAATATGAGTTTTGGTCTTCATCCCTCTTTTGAAGACCATTTCCACTGCGGACCTCTTGAGTTTTGGTCTTCATCCCGTCTTTGAAGACCATTTCTTCAGCGAACATTATGAGCTTTGGTCCTCATCCCTCTTTTGAAGACCATTTCCACTGCGGGCCTCTTGAGCTTTGGTCTTCATCCCTCCTTTGAAGACCATTTCTTCCGCGAACATTATGAGTTTTGGTCTTCATCCCTCTTTTGAAGACCATTTCTTCAGCGAACAATATGAGTTTTGGTCTTCATCCCTCTCTTGAAGACCATTTCCACTGCGGGCCTCTTGAGTTTTGGTCTTCATCCCTCTTTTGAAGACCATTTCCACTGCGGACCTCTTGAGTTTTGGTCTTCATCCCGTCTTTGAAGACCATTTCTTCAGCGAACAATATGAGTTTTGGTCTTCATCCCTCTTTTGAAGACCATTTCCACTGCGGACCTCTTGAGTTTTGGTCTTCATCCCGTCTTTGAAGACCATTTCTTCTGTGGGCCTCCTTAGTTTTAGTCTTCATCCCAACTATGAAGACCATTTCTACCGAGATCTTTAAAAGTTTTAGCCTTCATGCCTGACTATGCACCAACAAAGATGGGTAGCAAAGCAAAATATAAAAAAATTAGATGTAGAGGTTCTCTACATCTACAAGATTTTTATTACCGCTGCTGCCAGGCTTGCGTTCGTTTTCTAATTTTCTTGGTAGCAAATTCATAAGCGACCCGAACAAAAATATTCGTGAGAACAATGATGAAAGACATGGCAGCGGCTGGAGCGGTGTCCCCCGCATCTGTCATATTCACAATTGAGATCGATGCAAGCTTCGTATCTGCAGTGTAAAGGAAAATGACCGCCGAGATTGTAGTCATTGAGTTAACAAACAGATAAATTCCAATCTCCAAAATTGCAGGAATCGACATAGGAACCGTTACATTGAAAAAAGTTTTATAAAACGGAATATTCATTGATTCAGAAACCGGCTCAAATTCCTTGTCTAATTTTTTCAAAGCCGTTGTTGCCGTAATGAGATTGACCGAATAAAAATGGATAATATTCGCTATGATGATGATCATAAATGTTCCATATAGGGATTGAAACGGATTAACAATCGTCAACCCCCAAAAATTAAATTCCGGTTTATTAAAGAAAAAGATATACGCTAACCCAATAACAAGTCCAGGCAATGCCAGCGGTAAAATCGATAAAAAGTAACTTACCTGCCTCGTTACCTTCATAAACCGCGTTTTTTCAATGAGATATGCCCCAAAGAAAATGACCATCGTACCAATAATAGCGGTAATAAGCGATACGTAAAGGCTATTAAAATAAGGCTCAAGCCCATTCCCTGCGACATTTTTAAAAGTTAAATGCTCAAGCGTCAAAGAAAAATTGTATGGCCAGACCTTCACAAGGGAAGCAGCAATGATAGCACCGATTAAGGATAAAACACCCAAGGAAATCAGAAGGCAATATACAAAGTAAGTCCTGTCACGCCATGGATTTTTCTTAATTTTATAGGAAACGGATTTTGAAGAAAAGGAAGCACTTTGTTTCCTTTGCATCATTCGGTCAGCAAGAAACGCGATCAATGCCGGAATGATTAAAATAATCCCAACGGTTGAACCCATGCTTAAATTCTGCTGTCCGACCACTTGCTTATAAATATCCGTTGCAAGCACATTGTATTGGGCCCCGACCACCTTTGGCGCGCCAAAATCGGTAAAGCTTAAAATAAAGGCTACAAAAAAGGCACTAACCAAACCATATTTAATACTTGGTATCGTTACCGTAAAAAACTTTTTCATTTTCCCGGACCCAAGCGTCTCGGCTGCCTCGTATAGTCTGTAATCTGTTACAGATATCGCCACCATCAAAATTAAAAACGCTTGCGGGAATGTATAGATGACTTCAGAGATGACAATTCCCACAGGGCCATATAAATGGATATCAATTCCTAAAGCCGTTCCAAATATTTTTTCAAAAAATCCAAAAAAACCGGTAGTGAATGCCCCTTTATTCCCAAATAAATATATCAGTGCAATCCCATGCATCATCGTAGGGGCAAACAAAGGGAGAAAAGCGATATATTTAAAAAATCCTTTCCAGCGGATTTGCGTCCGAGTTAATGCATAAGCATAAAAAAACGCCAGCACTACCGAGATTACTCCGGTTATAATCGAAATAAATAAGGTATTGTACATAGACTGAACGAGAGATGGGGTTTGAAAATAATGGACAAAATTGACAAACCCGGCATAGGCACCGTTTTTATCCTTTAGCGCTTCAAAAAATAACTGAATTAACGGCAGGACAATTCCAATGATTAGTCCTAAAAGCATCAAGACAATTAAGGATTTATGAAACCATTCCGTCTTACCGGTCTTTTGACGGATTTTCTTTCGATGTACATTAGATTGTACCGGAACCTCTGTTGGATTTATTACCTGTTCCTCACTAATCAACTAGATCACCTCAACATTCTTTTCCACCTCTACCCGATTGTCAGATTAACGGTACCGTTCAGGCGTATGTAACGAGATGGTTTTGCGGCAGCTCCGCATTCAAAACACTTTCTTTATCAATATTTAGCTTTTTAATTACTGAAGCGGGAACATCGACGGCTAGTAATCCGTCAGCAACCAGATAGTTCGGATCGGTAATGTCCAAGAATAACCGATAAAAAGCCCCGCGAAATTCCATTGCTTTTACAATCGTTTGGATACTATTTGTTGAGACAGTTTCTGAAATTTGAATATGTTCTGGCCGAATGGCAGCGGTTGTTCCTTCATGGGCCAGCATATTGACTGTCCCGATGAAATCCGCTACAAATGGAGTTTTCGGATTTTCATAGATTTCCTGCGGTGTTCCGATTTGCTCCAATCTTGCGTTGTTCATTACGACAATTTTATCCGCCATTGTCAATGCTTCGTCTTGATCATGCGTTACCATAATGGTGGTGATTCCCAGCTTTTCTTGTAATTTACGAATCTCAATTCGCAATTTTAGTCGAACCTTTGCATCAAGTGCTGATAATGGTTCATCTAAGAGCAGGAATGTTGGTGATAACGCTAGCGCTCTTGCTAAGGCAATCCGCTGCTGCTGCCCCCCCGATAATTGCGCCGGATAACGGTCCTTAATATGCTCTAAATGAACAAGAGAAAGTGCTTCACGAACTTTTTCGTCGATTACTTTTTTCGATAACTTCTTGTTTTTTAAACCATAGGCAATATTTTGATAGGCCGTCAAATTGGGAAATAAGGCATAGGATTGAAAAACAATTCCAAAATTTCTTTTTGAAGGAGGAGATGAAGTAATATCCTTTCCCTCTAATAAAATTTTCGAACCAAAATTTGGTTCCTCGAGGCCGGCAATAATCCGCAGTAACGTCGTTTTCCCACAGCCGCTCGGCCCTAATAAACAGACAAATTCCTTTTTGCTAACGGAAAAATTAACATGGTCAAGCGCAACAAATTTCCCGAAGGTTTTCGTTACATTTTGAATACCTAGTAGCTGTTCCATCAAAAGTCCCCTTTCCCTATTACGTTCATATCGGAAAAGAAAACTTCGCAAAGTGTATGAAAAATCCAACCATGCAAAGTTTTCTTTCCTTTTTTAGATGGTATTGTTTATTACACTTTACTCTTCTTTTGGTTCACTCTTCGAATCGTAACGTTTCGTCCATTCTGCTAAAATAGCCTCACGTTGTTTTCCAGCCCATTGGAAGTCGTTTTTAATTAATTGTTTATATAGTAGATCTTGAGGATAACCATTTGGCAGCGGGTTACCTAAGTCTTCTGAGACAACGGCAAAGTTTTTATTCACCAGCTGCAAGAAATCCTTTGTTGTTACCCAATCCATAAAGGTTTTAGCTGCCTTTTTGATTTTTGGCTTCTTGATGAGTGCGGTTGCTTCCATTTCCCAACCTGAACCTTCTTTAGGGAATACCACTTCGACTGGTGCACCTGACTCTTTTTCTTTAAAGCTTGGGTAGTCAAATGAAATCCCGATTGGAAATTCTCCCTCTCCTGCTTGTTTCGCCGGCTTGGAACCGGAATGGGTATAAATACCGATATTCTCATGGAGCTTATTCATATAATCCCAGGCTTGGTCTTCACCCATTAACTGTAATAGTGCTGAGACCGTTAAAAATCCAGTACCACTTGAAGCCGGATTTGGCATGGAAATGAGTCCTTTATATTTTGGATCTAACAGATCTTGATAGGATTGTGGAATTGGCAAGCCTTTTTTCTTTAATTCAACGGTATTAACTGCAAAAGTAGCCATATATCCATCCATTCCGACCCAGTGTACAGGATTTGCTGTATCCTTAAAGGTCGGCATAATTTGGTCGATATTTTTCGGGTTATATGCTTCTAGCAAACCAGCCTCATCGAGTGGAATTAAGCTGGTGATTCCTTGGCCCCAGACCACATCGGCAACAGGATTATCTTTTTCCGCTAACAGCTTCGCAGCAATAATACCGGTTGAGTCCCTGACCAGCTTTACCTCAATATTTGGATGGACCTTATTGAATAACTCGATATAGGCAGGAATCTGATTATCTTCAATCGCCGTGTAAACTGTTATTACCTCCTTTTTCCCTCCTGACGAACTTTTCGAACTGCATCCGGCAGCAAAAATGGAGAAAATCAGAATAGCAGTCATAAGTAAGGCCAATTTTTTCATTGATACAACCCCTTTTTAATTTTTTTGTTTCCAAGAGAAGTGCACCCATTATTGGGAAAATGAAGGATCTGGAAGAAATGAGTTTTTTAGATGAATGGTTTCGTGATTGGGATTCATGCAGTGGTTGGAATTACTTGATTTCTTCAGGTAGACAGAAGGTGTGAGCGTTTACAAATTCCTACTAAAATCTTAACCTGGTGCGTCAAATTGCCTAATTTTTGTTAGTTTGCTAAACACGTTCATCCCTCTTTCTATTAATAGATGTTTAAATATTCTTAATATTTAAAATAAATATAAAACGAAAAACAAGTAATTGCAACACATTTTATTTGTTTTTCCTTTTTTCTTTTTGTTCTGTCATACTTTTTCTGCTCTATTAATAATTTAATAGGTATTGTCCAGATACTAAGTGAACTCCTTGGAGGGACAAAATCTACTGGAATTCTAAAAAAATGTCCTTCCTGCTACACCGGAGGGACAAAATCCGCTTGATATCTATAAAAATGTCCTTCCAGCAACTCTGGAAGGACAAAATCTACTGGAAATCTAAAAAAATGTCCTTCCTGCTACACCGGAGGGACAAAATCCGCTTGATACCTATAAAAACGTCCTTCCTGCTAATAATGAGCAAAGTGCCAGGCACCATGTGAATTTTTCACATAGCGCCTGGCACTTTCTACTCTATTATGATTAATTCCTCAAAAAACCGCCTTCTGAATGGATGACCTGGCCGGTTATCCATTCTGCTTCTTTTGATGCCAGAAAGGCGACTATTTGGGCCGCATCCTCGGGATGGCCAATCCGTCCCATTAAAAATTTCCCTGCTAGTTCCGCTTTTAAATCTTCTGTCATCCAACCCGTATCAGTTGGACCAGGGTTTACGGCATTCACGGTAATTCCCTTTGGTGCTAACTCTGCAGACAGGGTGATTGTAAAGGCAGAAATAGCACCTTTCGTCGCAGCATAAGCCAACTCACCGGGCATCGGTCCTAATCCTTGACCGGATGTAATGTTAATTATCCGGCCAAAAGACTTATCATTCAGTTCGAAATGTCGGGCAAATTCGCAGCAAAGCAGGAAGGTACTTCTCATGTTCACTGCATAGTGCTCATCAAGACATTTTGCAGTTAAGCTCTTATACCCATCCCTCTCAGAATGCGCCGCATTATTAACGAGAATGGTCGGGCATCCTAGTTCATCCAGGACACTGTCCATCATTTCACAAGCAGCATTTGATTTTGCTAAATCAATCTCCTTATGTTTACAGGTGACTCCCAACCCACGCATTTCTTCCTGAAACCTAGTTGTCCAATCCCGGGCTGCTCTCCAATGAGTAAAAAATAGATCGGCCCCGCCAGTGGCAAGCTTACGGCAAATCGCAGCACCAATGCCCAATTCGTGACTTACTCCCGTAACAATAGCAATTTGGCCTTTTAGTTTTGACATAACAAACCTCCTCTTTAAAAAATAACAGGCCCGCTTTAACTATAGCGAGCCAAAACAATCTTATACCCACCACATAGAAGATGGTTTTTCTTCAATCAAAACAGCTTTTAAGTTGCGAACAGCCCGCCTGAATCCCTCTTCAATGGACATTAATGGATCTTCATGTTCAATACTGACAACATAATCATAACCAAATGTTCTTAGTGAACTCATCAAGTCGGACCAATCCTGCAGACTGTGACCGCAGCCAACTGAGCGGAAGGACCAGGCCCTTGTCTGCACACTTCCATACGATTGCATATCAGTAAGACCGTACATATTGACATTTTCCTGATCAATATACGTATCTTTTGCATGAAAATGATGAATGGCCTTTTCTTTGCCAAGGATTTTAATCGCGGCAACCGGATCAATCCCCTGCCACCACAAATGACTCGGATCCAAATTCGCACCAATCGCTTCACAGGTGTATTCCCTTAGCTTTAACAGCGTATAGGGGGTATGGACGAGAAAACCGCCATGGAGCTCAAGACCAATTTTCACCTTCCGATCCTCAGCAAATTTCCCCCATTCCTTCCAATAGGGGATAAGCTTTTCTTCCCATTGCCATTTTAATACTTCACCATATTCATTTGGCCACGGGGCAACTGGCCAGTTTGGATATTTTGCACCTTCATGGTCACCGGCAGTTCCAGAAAAACAATTCACAACGGGAACCCCCATTAATTCTGCTAGTTGTACGGTCTTTACATACGTTTCATGTGATGTTTTAGCAAATTCCCTATCAGGCGAGAGCGGATTACCGTGACAGCTAAAGGCACTAATCGTTAAGCCTCGTTTATCAATCTCTTTCAGATAGTCTTCACGCTTCCCCTTGCTTTCAAGCAACCCATCAAGGTCGCAATGGGCGTTACCTGGATAGTTCCCGGTCCCAATTTCTACTGCATTTAGTCCAGAATCTTTCACATAATCAAGCATTTCTTCAAATTTCTTTTCGGCAAACAATACCGTAAATACACCAAGCTGCATACTGTACTCACTACCTTTCGATTAAAAATGAATCCTGCCCTAAATCTGACTGCTCCTATAAATCTCTTCTATTACTTGGGATACTCTAACTGCTTGCTCAGGTTTTACCACCAGCTCAGCGTGCCCAAGGCAGGCCGCAACAAAATTCTCTGCTTGAGGGAGATCTGGCTTATCTTCTCCAGGAATCCAAACAGCTTGACTATTAAACAACATACCATGTTTGGCATAGTTCAAACGAAGAGGAAAAACTTCTAAGCCACCTTTGTCACCTGATATGCTGATATTTTCAACGACATCTTCTTTAATATTATTCGACCATGATGTTTCAAAAAGCATTGAAGCTCCGTTTGCAAATTTGATATAGGCAGAAACATGATCATCGACATTGAAGGTTTGATGATCAAAAGAACCCCACTGGTTTACCTGTCCAGCAGTTTTACTTAAAGCATTATATGTAGTCCCGGAAACCTCTATCGGTTCTACATCCCCCATTAACCAAAGTGCTAAATCAAGGAGATGACAGCCATAATCGATTAAGCTGCCGCCCCCCTGTAATTCTTTATTGGTAAAAACACCCCAGCCCGGCACTTTACGGCGGCGTAATGCCTGAACGCGAACTACAAGAGGGTTGCCAATTTCACCTGCTTCGATGATATTTTTAGCAGCGAGAGCTTCTTTCATAAAACGGTAATGATAGGCGACAGCTAAAACCTTTCCTGATTTTTTTGCTGCTGATTCCATTTGCTGGCATTCTGTAACGGTCAGCGCCATTGGTTTTTCACATAGGACGTGCTTTCCAGCCTCAAGAGCTGCAATGGCAATTTCTGCATGGAACTTATTTGGTGTACAAATTACAATAACATCAACATCGTCAAACAGTTCTTGATAGGATGGATACACTTTAAAACTATTAAACTGCGAAGCAATCTGTTCGGCTCGTGCATGATCAACATCATAGACTCCCTCAATCGTGGTCGATTCACTTAATTGTAGGAAGGTTGGGATATGGCGGGTGACCGCAATTCCACCGGTACCGACAATCCCAATTCGTAGTTTACTCATCTAAAACACCTCATTTAGCCACGGACTTTGTGCCAGGCTTCACAATTTGTTTCGTTTCATTCGATTCAAGGGCAGCTAAAATGACTTGTAAAGATTTCATCCCTTCCTCACCCGAGATCACCGGCTCTGTATCATTTACTATACTGGTAACAAAATTCTCGATTACGTGTGAACTACCCTGTCCACCTTCCTCATTTGATTGGATTTTCCCAAGTTCATATTTAACGTTTTCCCCATTCTTATACTGAACAATCAATGAGAAAATAGGATCCTCCTCCAATCTAAGAATCGCATTTTCTCCATAGATAATGGTTGAATTTTCTTCCTTCGACACATAGGACCAGCTTGCTGCGAGTGTACCGACGATTCCCGATTCTGTTTTCAAAATACAAACCGCATTATCGTCAACATCACTATTCGTTTTTGCGCTGGTTTCGACAAATGAGGCGACCTCAACGATTTCCTCGCCAAGTAAATAGCGGATTAAATCCGTTTTATGGACACCGAGATCACCCATCGCACCAATAAATGCCTGTTCTTTTTTGAAAAACCAGCTGCGCGCTCCATCTGCACTCCATTTTTCCGGACCTGGATGGCCGAATGCCGTTCTAAAGCTGTAGATTTTTCCAACTTCCCCGGTCTCTATTAGTTTTCTGGCCTTTACATGTGAAGGAACAAAACGTTGATTATGAGCGATCATTAGTTTTTTTCCGTTAGACTTTGCTGCTTCAATCATTGCTAACGCTTCTGCTTGTGAGGTAGCCATTGGCTTTTCACAAAGAACATGTTTGCCTGCATTTAATGCAGCGATTGAAATCGGAGCATGCAGGTAATTGGGGGTGCAAACGGATACAGCATCAATCTCCGCTTCTAAAAGCAATTCCTCAAAATTACTAAAAACCCTCGCCCCAAATTGGCCACCTATTTCTTCTGCCCTTTCCTTGACAATGTCACACACTGCAACAATCTGAACCTTTGAATTGGCAGCGTATTCCGGTAAATGACGGTGCCTGGCAATACTTCCGCAACCAATAACGGCAATTCTTAATTTACTCATTTGCTTTCCTCCTCTTTCGTTATTTTACTGAAATCGTTTCTAATGGCTTGGCATTCCCATAAACAGGTCGATTTCGTTTCATCGGCTCTGCCCATTTCACCGCATTGGTGATCACTTTTTGAATATCAGGATGATGGTAGGTTGGGTAGGTTTCATGACCAGGTCGAAAATAAAAAATCCTGCCGTTCCCTCGATGATAGGTGCAGCCGCTGCGGAATACCTCCCCGCCTTCGAACCAGCTGACGAAAACTAATTGATCTGGCGCGGGGATATCAAAATGCTCCCCATACATTTCTTCTTTTTCAAGTTCGATTGTTTCCCCTAGACCATCTACGATGGGATGGCTTGGGTCGACCACCCAGATTCGTTCCTTATCATCCGCTTCCCGCCACTTTAAATCGCAGGAGGTACCCATTAATTTTTTGAAAATCTTTGAGAAATGACCGGAATGTAGGATAATTAAGCCCATTCCATCCAAAACCCGTTGATGCACCTTTTCGACAATTTCATCGGATACTTCATGATGGGCAAGATGCCCCCACCAAACAAGGACATCCGTGCTCCCTAGAACCTCAACCGTTAAACCATTTTCTGGTTCATCCAATGTAGCGGTTTTTACATCAAAACCAGCACCAGTTAAGAATCCGGCAATTGCCCCATGAATCCCTTGTGGATAAATTTCCTTCACAACCGGATTTTTTTGCTCATGGCGATTTTCATTCCAAACTGTCACATTCACCATTCTATTCATCTCCTAATCTACTATTCTTTCACAGATCCACTCGTTAGCCCTGAAACAATTCTCCTTTGGAAAACAAGGACCATGATGACTAGTGGAATGGTTACAATCACTGTTGCAGCGGCAATCTCTCCCCATGGAATCGTAAACTGCCCTTGGAACATCGCAATTCCTATTGGGACTGTTTTGTATTTTTCATCCGTATTGATGGTAAGCGCAAATAAAAACTCATTCCAGGCTGCGATAAAGACAAGGATGGCGGTTGTAAAGATTCCTGGTACCGCGAGCGGCATGATCACTTTCCAAAAAGTTTGCATTAAAGAAGCACCGTCAATTTTAGCTGCCTCCTCCAGATCCAGCGGTATCTTTCTAAAAAAAGTCACCAGAATCCAAATGGAAAGTGGAAGTGTAAATGTAGTATACGGAATAATTAACCCTAAATAAGAGTTTGTAAGACCAACGTTTTTTAAAAAAATATAGATTGGTGAAATGGTTGCGATTTGCGGAAACATGGATACGGACAAAACAATTCCAAGGATTACGGTTTTTCCTTTAAACTGCAGCCTGGCAATCGCATAGGCGGCAAATGAAGCCACACTAATGGTATAAACGGTTGTAACGGTTGCCACAACGGTACTGTTCCATAAATAATGTAAAAATGGGTGCTTGGCAAAAACAGATATGTAATTCTCCAATGTCGGGTGTGTCGTGTAGGGAGTAAATGCTTTGTCGCCAAATAACTCTGATGGCGGTTTTACGGAGCTGATCAGCATCCATAAAAATGGAAACATGACAACAAATACAAACCCAATTAGAAACACATAAAAGAATGGACTCGCTTTTTTCTCCATGTTAAACTTCCTCCCTTAAAATTTGCTGTTCAAGTAAATCTCCCTTACCTGTCATTTAATAAATCCCTGCCTAAAAACTTGATATAAACCATCGAAATAATCGCTACGCAAATAAATACAATGACAGAGAGGGCTGAACCGTGACCAAAATTCGTTTGAGAGAACATGACTTTATAAGCGAGAATCGAAATCGTTTCTGTAGAGTTAGCAGGCCCACCGCCGGTAAGAACATACACTAAGTCAAAAACACGGAATGCATCGAGCGTTCTAAACAAAAGAGCAACAAGAATACTAGACTTTAACAGTGGTAAAGTAATTTTGAAAAACTGCTTCCATCTTCCAGCCCCATCAATCGAAGCTGCTTCGTAGAGGGATGACGGAATTGTCTGTAAGCCTGCCAATAGCAGCAAAGCCATATAAGGAGTGGTCTTCCATACATCTGAAAAAATCACGGAAAACATCGCTCCTGTATCGGTTACAAGCAGCTTTTCCATTTTATCTACCAACCCGAAGGCTTCAAAAAGTTTTGCAACGATGCCATTTTGACCATCATATAAAAACTTCCACATGAGAGCAGATACCGCAGTTGGAATCGCCCATGGGATCAAAATACTAGCGCGAATGAGCCCTCTTCCAAAAAACGCTTTATTAATCAAAAGGGCAATGGCAAGTCCTAAGACTAATTCCACAAAAACAGAAATGACGGTAAAGGTAGTTGTATTTCCCATTGCCTTCCACATGCGTGGACTTGTTAAATCATCCTTATAATGTTTTAAGCCGATAAAATTCGGTTCAATGATTGCATCCCCATACCCTGAGGCTAAACCAAGGAGTTTTTTCTCTTGTGTGAAATTTACAGTTTTTGAGATTTTGAGTAGCTCACTGCTGACGGATTTAGCTGTTTTATTCAACTCTTCGGCCGTTCTCTGGTCAATCTTGGCTAAACTAAGCTCGCTTGGAACTTGCTCAAAATTCATGAGTTTATCATTTACAGTTTTATATTGCTTTTTGAGGTTGGAATCACTTTGGAGTTTTTGGTCTAGTTTTTGCAGGTTTTCTTTAATGGCTGTAAGTTTATCGGAAGCATTTCCTTTCGTAATTTCAGTATTAAGTGCCCCAATAAAAAATGGAAAGTTATTTAGATATCGTTCAAGATCCACCTGATAACTTAAATGTACTTCTGATTTAGCAGGATTGTTTAATTTTAAATCAAACAAGCTGAAATAAAAGGATTGGATTACTGGCCAGATGGCGATTATAAAAATTAAAATCATAGCAGGTGCAACGAGATAATAGCCCGCTGTTTTTTCTGTAAACATGCCTTTCCGTTTCTTTGATGATGCAACTGATTTTATCGCTGGTTTATTTTGGGATTCAGGATTCATTCTCAGGGCCTATCCCTCCTTTGGCTTTTTGAGGAAAGGGATTAGCCTTCGCTTCTGAAGGCTAATCCTACTTCTAAAAAAACTTATTGTCCCATCTTTTCCTTCATCTCTTTTTCCATATTCTTCACTGCTTGTTCGACCGTTTGCTCGCCGGCAATGGCTTTTGAAACATTGACTTGGATAATCTCAGAGATTTCAGGATAGTTTGGTGCAACCGGACGGGAAATCGCAGCACTTAAACCATCAACAAACCCTTTATCTGCAAAAGTCGGGTTCGCTTTCAGAACTTCCGGATCTTGATAAAGCTTGGTGATTGTTGGAGCATGCCCTCCGTAAATTGCGTCAATTTTTTGTCCTTCCGCACCTGCCATAAACTTCAAGAATTCCCATGCTTCTTTCGGATGCTTCGAATACTTGTTAATCCCAGCCATCCAGCCGCCTAATGCTGCTGCAGAGCCTTTGTCACCTGCCGGAAGCGGCGCTACGCCAACTTTACCCGCAATTTTAGATTTTGTTTTATCGTTTGCACTGGCATATTCATATGGCCAGTTGCGTAAAAATACGGTTTGACCTTCGATAAAGGCTTGGTCAGACTCAATTTCAGTAAAAGTCGTTACGTTTCCAGGTACAGCATCTGATTTAGCAATCTCAACTAGTTTTTTCAATCCTTTAATGGCTTGAGGGCTATTTACGGCAACTTTACCGTCTTTATCAATGAAGGCACCGCCGTATGCTCCAACAAATTCTACAGCATTACAAACAAGTCCCTCGTATTGCTTGGATTGAAACACGTAACCAAATTTCGTGTTCCCTTGACCTTTTTTGGCCTTTGCTTGTTTCAATAAATCATCCCATGTTTTTGGGACTTCATTTGGTTTTACAAGATCTTTCCGATAGAATAATAGGCCAGCATCGACAAATTTTGGCAAGGCCCATTGCTTCCCATTAAACTGGGCAGCACCTAAAGCACCCTGATTGTATTCATTTAAATCAATTCCATCCTGCTGGATAAAGCGGTCGAGCGGAAGTACATATCCTGCCTGGGCGAATTCGGCAGGCCAAATAACGTCCATATCAATGACATCAATTTCAGAAGATTTTGCGTTAAAAGCCGTAATATATGCATCATGTTGCTGACCGGTATCGGAAGGCATTTCCCGGAATTCTACATCAATATTAGGATGGGATGCTTCAAAGGCTTCCACCATTTTGGCTGTTCCCTGTGTAACATCCTTTCCACGAGCATAGATCAGTTTCACTTTTTGCTCAGAAGCCGGTTTATTTTTGTCATTAGCTGGCTTTTCCTTTGTGGTTGATGCAGAGTCTGAACTACAGGCAGCTAGTGCCAGTGATAATGTGGCAAATACAGCTAACAGTTTCGCTTTTTTCGACTTTTTCATGTTTTTCCCCCTATTTTGAAATCGATTTCAATTTTGACATGGTTGAATCTCTGATTACCAAATCAAAAGGTAATAGAATCTCTAGGTGGCTATCTTGATTTTTATGGGCAATGGCATCTATCATCACATCCATTGCTGTTTTTCCCATCTCTTCAATGGGCTGTCGAATGGTTGTCAAAGCGGGTTCGACAACACGAGCAATGGGTTGATCATCAAAACCAATTATTGCGATATCGTCCGGAACCTTTTTTCCAAGAGCCTTCGCTGCCATGATCATTCCTGCTGCTACCTGATCACTGCCAGTAAATACGGCTGTTGGCCTGTCCTTCATATTCATGATGGTTCTCAAGGTCCTTTTTCCATCCTCAATATCGTAAACATTGGAAAATACCCATTCTTGGTGGATCGGAAGATCATATTCCTCCAATGCTCGCCGATAACCCGCTTGGCGATCCTTTCCAAGATTACTTTTATCACCATTTGTACAAGCAATTCGTTCATGACCTTGCTCAATCAAATGCCTTGTCCCTATGTAGCTTGCCTCCACTTGATCCATTCGGACAACCGGCACCTTTGTTTGTCTTTCATATTCATTGCATAACACCATAGGACCAAGTTCTGCATATGGCTCAATTTTTTTCCATTCATTTTCGTACGAGGTTAGGATTAATCCATCCACCTGTTTTGTTCGTAATAACTCGAGAAAATCTAGTTCCTTCTGTTTGCTGTATCTCGTTTGGCAAATCAGTAACTGAAGATGATTCTGAGTTGCGACCATATCCATCGCTTCCAGCAGGTACGCAAAAAACGGATTTGTCAGAACTGGAACTAAAATGGCAATGGTATCTGTTTTTTGATTTCGCAGCCGCTGAGCAGTTGTGTTGGGGACATAATTTAATGCCTCCATTGCCTCACGAACCAATCTCTTTTTATCCTCCGTTACATTTGGATGATTGTTGAGCACCCTTGAAACGGTCGCTCGTGAAAGCCCTGCTCTCTTTGCTACATCGGCAATTGTTGCCAAACAAATCCCCCCTTCTCCCCCTTTATTCAAGTTGGTTTGAGCGTTGAAATCGATTTCAATCAATCGATACAACTCCACTTTAATTCATTTTGAAATCGATTTCAATATATTTTTCAGAAAAGTTATTAAATTCATAATTGTTTCGTAATCCAAAATAATTCATTATATCGGAAACTTACTTAGTGAAAAGTTGAACACAGTGCCTGGCACCAATGTGAATTTTTCACATGGTGCCAGGCACTGCGTTGATCAGCCTAGTGGCTTCATAATTCTTTTCCCTTTTTCAAAGGTTGCAATTTCTTTTATCCCTTTCTCCAAAAGTGTTTTTGTGTTCAAATCGATATAGGCTCCGATATCATCTGGAAAATGGGAATCGGATGAGGTGGTAAAGCGAACACCTTTTTGAATTAATACATCTAAAAAGGTTCGACTAGGACACATTTCCTTAACAGGATAGCGGTAATATAGACCGGCATTTATTTCTGTTGCTGTATCCGTTTCCACCAGAGCTTTGGCGATTTTTTCGTAATGAGCTAATAGAAGGCTTTCCTCCGGACGATAATTGAACACTTTTAAGTTATCCAAATGAGCGACAAAGGAAAAAAGCTTACTGCGGATTGCCTTCTCTACTACATTGAAAAAATCCTCATAAAGGGCCTCTAATTGAAACTCAGAAAATCGCTGCTGCGTTTCTGGATTGTCGAAGCCCCAGCCATACAGATAATGAACGGAACCAATCACATAATCCCATTCGTAAGACCCAAGCAGTTCCTGCCAGCCATTCCTCTCCCCCGGAAAATAATCCGCCTCAATTCCTAAACGAAGAGTAATCCCTTCTGCTTCCCAGCGTTGTTTCGCTTCCGCAATCACCCGAACAAAATCCCCCATTGATACTGTCATCACTTGGTCCAGCCATTTTCGCTGCATCTTTCCAAGGTCGGTTTCCCTTAAATCCAAATACTTTTCAAAATACGCCCTTGTTTCTTTAAAACGATACAAATGATCGACAATCCCTACTTCCCGCAATCCTTTTCTTTTTGCTTCTTTTAAATATAAATCAATCCAAGAGGAGTCGTATGCTCCCTTTTGGACACGCTCTATTAAACGTGTCATACTTTGATACATCCACTCAATTGTGTGAGCCTTCTCATTAATGGGGGAGAAATGGTCCATGGCCCTTTTTGTCCGTTCAAGCCAGCGTAATGAATATGGCCCCTCTTCTAAATGCAAATGATAATCAACCTTCATCCTCTTCCCCACCTTCTACACGGACCCATTTTATCATTTGATCGAATTTGATTTGTTTCCATGCTGCGGGCATCTCTGCATCACAAATAATACAATCGACCGATGATAATGAACAAATTTTATAAAAAGATTCATGACCAACTTTTGAGGAATCTAGTAGAAGAAATACTTGATTCGCCCGCTCAATCATCGTCGATGAAACCAAACATTCTTCAAAATCAAAATCACTCACATCTTCCATCGTAATGCCGCCACACGATAAAAATAATTTGTCAAATCGGAAGCCTTTCAACATTTTACAGGTCATAGCTCCAACAATTGATTTTTGGGTTGGATTGGTAATACCACCAAGAACAATAATTTTCCCATCAAAATCTTGGTTCTCTAAACGGGTATTTAACTCTTCTGCCGCCGCCAAGGAATTTGTCACTATCGTGACGTCTTTCACCCCAGAAATTGCCTTGGCAACATGAATCGTGGTTGTACCGACATCGATCATAATCGTGTCCCCGTCTTCAATGAACGCTGCGGCTTTTTTTCCAATCGCCTCTTTCGCCTTTGTTTTTACATTCATTTTTTTCACAAAATGCGGCTCATGATTAGCATGATGAAATTTTACTGCACCACCGTGCACCCGTTTTAATTTTTTCTCTTTCTCTAAGGTATCCAAATCCCGTCGAATGGTCTCAGGAGCAACTCCCAATTTCTCTGCAAGCGAAGCTACAAGAACCTTTTTTTCACGGTCCAGCTGCTCCAAAATGTATTGCTGCCGTTCATTTAACACTACGCTCATGATAATGGAATCACATCCTTCCGATGAAGATAGAGTTTTTGGAATTGGTTTCTTTGCAGACTCGCATCATTTTTGTGTAAATGATCGGCCGTAACCGTTACTCCATTGGCATCAAGTTCGTAACGTGTTATATTTCCAAGCATCATGGCAGCTTGAATATCACCGGAAATTTCATAGGCCTCGTGCAAAGGGTCTGTACTGAATGCTTCCGGTCTAATCGCATACAAATTATTTGAAAAAGTCTCCTTGTTCCCAAATAATTTTGATAATTGCTCACCTGTTAGAACATTGTAATTTCCAATAAATCTTGCAACAAATTCGTTTGCCGGACGGGTATAAATTTCATGAGGAGTACCGCTTTGAGCAATTACTCCATTATTTAAAATATAAATATAATCACTTACTGCCATCGCTTCCTCCTGGTCATGGGTGACAAGAACAGTGGTCATATTGAGCTCCTGCTGAATTGCCCGCAGCTGTTTTTGTAAATTTTTTCGAATTTGTGCATCAAGGGCACTTAGCGGCTCATCTAGTAACAAAACTTTCGGCTCAGTCACAAGGGAACGTGCGAGTGCAACCCGCTGCTGCTGTCCCCCTGACAACTCACGGGGATAGGACGCTTCCTTCCCACCCAATTCTACTAATTCAACAATACGCGCCACTTTCCTTTTGATCGTTTGCTGATCATGCTTCTTCATTTTTAAGCCAAATTCGATATTCTCTTGAACTGTCATATTAGGAAACAATGCATACGATTGAAAAACCATCCCCACTTGCCGGTCTTTAGGTTTCACATTTGTCACATTCTTACCGTCAATATAAATCAATCCTTCTTCAGGCGTTAACAGCCCGGCAATCGAGCGTAATAGTGTACTTTTTCCGCAGCCGCTCGGACCTAGCAAGGTAACGAATTCCCCTTTCTTAATCGAAAGGTTGATCGAATGTAACACAGTTTCTTGATGAAACGATTTTTTTAGATTTTCGATCGTTACAAAACTCATATTAGACAGTCTCCTTTTTCGTACGAGTCACTTTCACCATAATCGCAGAAAGAATACAAATTAACACAAAGTAACAAACGACTATAGCACTTGCGATATGCCCGCTTTGGTTTAATTTTTGATATAAATAGACTTGAACTGTTTCAAAGCTTCCTCCCACTAATAGATTTACCAGGACGAATTCCCCGAACAGGATGGAAAACGAAAGCAAAGCGGATACAAGTATTCCAGACATGATATTTGGTATAATTACTTTTAAAAATGCAATTAAGCGGCTTGCTCCCAGCATTTCTGCTGCTTCCATTAAAGATTCAGCGTGAATGTTTCGCAAGGAATTCCGCGTCCCTTGGTACATATAAGGAAGAATCCCTACAAAATAGGCCCCCATGGTCACAACTACCATCGAAATGCCACTATTTGTGTAAGCGCGGATTAAACCTACCGCCAAAATAATTCCCGGCATCGCGTAGGTCATTACAATCAGTGACTGAATTAATTTTTCTAATTTTGGCGCATATAGAACAATCGAAAATATCGCAGGAACCATAATCACTAGTGTAATAATCGTTGAACCTAAAGACATGATTAGGGACCGGCCTAATGAGCTTAAAAAGCGAACATCGCCAAATAGATCGAGATACCATTTAAAAGTAAGTCCTTCAGGAAGAATTGTTTTGTGCCAGGAAGTAGCAAATGAATAGAGAAACGTTCCTAATAACGGGACCAATAAATACAGGAGGACGATTGTAATTGTAATATAATGATAGAATGGTTTTTTCATGATAAATCCCTCCGTATTTTTCTGGTTAACCATTCATTAATTAGCAAGGCAATCACTAATGTAATTCCTAAAATACAGGCAACGGCACTTCCCAGCTCCGGTTTAGCAAAAATATCACCGGTCGTTAGAGCACCAATCCTGATGGTAACGAGATTATACGTACTTCCAGCCAGGGCATACGCTGAAGCATAGGCGCCCATGGCATTTGCAAATAGAATACTAAAAGTTCCGGCGATACTTGGGCTGATAATTGGAACCCCGATTTTCAGCCAAAATTGTGCAGGCGAGGCGCCCAGAAGGAAGGCGGCTTCCTTCCACTGTGCCTGAATTCCTTGATAGATGGGATAAAGCATCATAACCGCTAGTGGCAACTGGAAATAAACATAAATAAGGACCATTCCCGACCAAGAATATAAATTAAAGCGACTCAACATGTCCCAGCCAAAATATTTAAATAACAGGGTAAATAATCCGCTGTTTCCTAATAAAACAATAAATGCAAATGCGAGCGGAATCCCGGCAAAATTAGCGGTCATATTGGCAAATACTAAAATACGATCCTGAATTCTTTTAGAAAAAAGAGTGATCGAATAGGTTGCGAACACGGCTAGAATAATGGCTATTAGACTTGAAAAAAGGGATATTAAAATACTATTTTTAAAGGCTTGATGATAATAAACATTTTTAATAATTTCTTTATATTGATCAAAGGTAAAACCTGTTCCCCCATTCCCCTGAAAGCTGCTTACAATCATAAAAAATAGCGGAATAAATAAGAAGAGAAGAATGATGAGAAAAAAAGGAATGATACTGGCAATCAACATGCCATTAAGACGTTTCAATCGGAAAACTCCTTTCTGAAAACCGCAAGCACGGTGGTTTTAAGGAAAACCATTTTTAGTAAGAAACGCCTTCTTACAAAGAAGGCGCCCCTTTTAGGATAGGTATGGATAGCTTTTGCATCGCCGCAGAAGGTTGAATCGACAATAATTCACATGCTAAAGGCGCGATCTGCAATTGTGGTATTTCCTCTTTGTATATTCCGGCTTTTACCCGGGGACTAACAATAAACAAAGGAACCTCGCGCTCGGCCGCAGTCGTACCACCATGCTGGCCATCATCATTCATCCCATGATCGGCAGTAACAATGATTTGGTAGCCGGCCTCCAGCCATTTTGGCAGCACACTTGCTAGAATCATATCAACGGCAATCGCGCGATTTCGATACTGCGCAGAATCTGCCGTATATTTATGGCCATCATCATCAATATTCATCGAATGAACATAGAGGAAATCTGGTCCATATGATTGAAGAAGATAATTAGCATCGGCAAATAAATGCGAATCAGGATAATGGTCCTCCCAGTAGAAAATTCCTCTTTCAATCGTTTTCTGGCCATCTAATTGAATCCGATCAGTACCTGGATTAAACGGAGCTGAATTATAAAGTTCACTTACCCAATAATAAGATGCCGTTGCATTTTTCAGTCCATTTTTCTTTGTTAAGTGGAATAAACTTTCTTCATGTGACAACCTGACTGTTTGATTGGTGGTAATTCCATTTTTAACGACAGGAGTCCCGGTTAGTAACACCTCATATAACGGGCGTGATAGACTCGGTAACTCCGACTTCACCTTAAACCGTGAAGCGTTTCCTTTTTCTATCAGATGATGCATATAGCCCATCTGGCTGCTAGCAGTATCATAGCGTAACCCATCCAACATGATAAAAATAAGCTTATTTGACATTAACAAGCACCTGACTTTGCCATAAATCTAATAATTGTTGAACCGTTTGTTCCCACGCCTTCATATCTTTTACCGGTCTGACATTTTTGTACATGTCATCCGGCAGAAGCTTTGCTTTGGCATCCTCCGGAAGTTTTACATTTTGACGAATTGGCCGAGCGTAGCCTCGTGCAAGGTTTGCCTGCCCTGCATCTGAGAAAATATATTCTCTAGCAAGTTTGGCGGCATTAGGATGTTTGGCATATTTATTAATAACAGAAGCATAGCCTGACATGACCGATGTTTCTTCAGGAATGACTACATCAAAACGATTCGGATCAATTTGGTCACGGTAACCAAGACCATTAAAGTCCCAAACTAAAGCAACGTCGACTTCTCCTTTTTCTAAAGCGGTTAACTTAGGATCTGTTGTGACTAAACGGCCCTTTTTAGCTAAATCTTTAAAGAAGTCTACACCTGGCTGGATGTTTTTTTCATCTCCCCCATTAGCAAAGGCAGCAGCCAATACAGCAAATTGGGCTTGGCTTGCTTTCAATACATCCCCAACCGTTACTTTATAATCACCATCCACTAAATCCTTCCAGGTTTTTGGTGGGTTTTTTACATTTGTTTTATCTGTAATGAAAGCGATGGTACCGGTATAACCCACCATCCAGTGACCATCATCATCCTTTGCCCAATCTGGGACATCATTCCAATAAGAGGTTTTATATGGAAGCGTCAAGCCTTTTTCTTTTGCAAGCGGACCAAAGTTAATCCCTACATCGCCAATATCAGCAGTCGCATTATCCTTTTCTGATTCAAATTTCGCAAGTTCCTCTGCGCTCGACATATCGGTATCGGTGTGTTTAATATTGTATTTCGATTTTAAATCGTCCCAAGTTTGTTTCCAGTTTGCCCATGCATCCGGCATTCCAACTGAATTTACTTCTCCTTCTTTTTGTGCCTTTTTCGTAATCTCCTCAATGGAAAGATTCTTGCTGCTGTCATCCTTTTTTGTCCCCGATGATGATGAACTAGAACATCCTGCAATAAGTGAAACGGATAGTAATCCAACCGCGGCCATCTTAAACAGTGACCTTTTCCCCATAATCAATCCCCCTTCGTGTTTTTTTCATGCCTTTTTAGATTTGTTTTAAACTTTAAATCGTACCGAAACAAAGTAAAGCCGATATGAAACAAACATGAATATTTTGTATTACTTTATTAAGAGATTGTAAGGAATATTCAAATTGTTAAAAATAAAAATCACTTTCCAATTAATATTGAAAGTGATTTAAAAAGCAACTATCATTAATGTTCAAATGCTATCTTCTTAATTCCAGTTTCTAAATCGAATTTTGGGTACCAATTGGGTAGAATGATACCTTGATTCCAAGGAACCATCACTTCACGTATTCGATAGGGTCGTTTCCCCCATTCTATCGGCAGAGATTTCCCAATCACTTTTTCGTAAATTTTTACAATTTCTCTTAATGACATTGGATTATTTGAACTTATTGCAAATTCTTCCTTTTTTGCACATATCCCGTCTAAATGACGGTCAATTGTGACCATATAAGCATTTACCACATCATCAATGTAAACAAGGTCAATTAATTGCTCACCATTTGACATTGCTAATTGTTTCTCTTCTTTCATTGTTTTTTGGAGTAGGGAAATCAACTTTGATCTAGAATCATTTGGACCATACGTATCAAATAATTTTAATGTTGTTACATTTAGAGATGTAACTTCCGTATAATAGGTCAATATTGCATTAAACGCTTCCTTAGTAGCTGCATACAAGCAAACAGGATTATATGGCTGATTGTTGAAATGCTGCCATGAAGTCCCAGTATTAATTAAATGATAAATATTGCTCTTTACCATAGCTTCAACTAATTGGGTTGAATATAAAATGTTACTTTTAATCATTGGATCAATATCATGCGGTGAATGATTTGCTAAAAACAAAGAAGCTAAATGAATGACAACATCCGGCTTAGTCTTACTCATAATTTCAATTAAGTTTTCAGTTGTTCCGTCATGAACATGTATTGTTACCTTTGTGAGTACATCTTTTAAAAGGGAAGTGTTAGAGTTTGGACGTATAATTATATGCGTATTCCAACCTGCTGATACAAGTTGGTTTGTGAGATGTGACCCGATAAACCCCGTTGCACCAGTAACTATAATTGTTTTTTTATTTTTCATTATTTTCTTCTTCTCTATATTCAAATGGGGTAATGAAATCTGAAAATGAGGCAAGTTGTCTATCTCTATCTGAAAGAATTGGATGTTGATCGGGCCATGGAATTCCAACCGAATCCCATCTGATACCACTGTCGTGAGCAGGGGAATAAACTTCTGATACGTTATAAACCATTATCGCCTTCTCACTTAGTACATAAAAACCATGTGCCATTCCTTTTGGAATAAGAATGCTCTTACCATTTTGAGAATTTAAGTAAAACAATTCAAATTTTCCATACGTAGCTGACCCTTTTCGTAAATCCACTACAGCGTCAATAACACTTCCATAAGTACAATAAACCAATTTATCGTGATCATAAGGGGGTAACTGAAAATGCAGACCTCTCAAGACCCCTTTATGTGATAATGAAAAATACTCTTCTTTATATTCTGTTTGGAGATTAAATTTTTTAAATATTTCATTATGAAATGTTTTTACAAATACTCCTCTTTCATCCGGATATACGTTAGATATAATCTCATAACATCCTTTGAGCTTTGTCTCTTCAACCTTCATATACCGATACCCCTGCATTTTCATATTCAGTAATTTGGACTAAACATAGTTCCCTCAGATCCTTTTGGTTTTGATATGCTTTTGTCCACTCCACCACTTTTAAGATGGATTGAGCAATGTTCCAACGTGGTTTCCAATTTAGTATACTTTTAGCTTTAGAACAGTCCAACTTTAATAGATTTGCTTCATGCGGTTGCTCCTCGTTTAAAATTTGAAGTTTTTCCTTTTCTCCCCAAGTTTCATAAAGTAAGTGAACAATCCCTTCAACAGAAATTACATCTTCATCATTTGGACCAAAATTCCACGGACCGTTATACCGCACTCCATCCCTATATAATTTTTCTGCTAGGGAGATATAACCATTTAAGGGCTCTAGAACATGTTGCCAAGGACGAATGGATTGCGGATTTCTTATTCTTATTTCTTTTTTATTCAATATTGCACTCAAACAATCTGGGACTAACCGATCACTCGCCCAATCTCCACCTCCTATTACGTTGCCCGCTCTCGCTGAAGCCAGAGCTAATAGATGCCTTGAATAATTATTTGGATTAAAAAATGAATGGGTATAACAGGAGGTTGCTAGTTCAGCGCATGCTTTGCTATTTGAATAAGGATCATATCCTCCTAAAGTGTCCGGTTCACGATATCCCCATAACCATTCTTTGTTTTCATAGCATTTATCAGAAGTAATATTCACAAGCGCCCTCTTTTTTGATGAAGTATTCGTTAATTTTCGTACAGCGTCTAACAAATTAACAGTACCTATAACATTTGTTTCATAGGTTTCAATTGGATTAGAGTAAGATTGTCTAACAAGAGGCTGGGCAGCCAAATGAAAAATGATGTCAGGGTCAAAATCTTTAATTACCGAACTAAGAAAATTGTAGTCTCTTATATCACCGATAATGGAATATACTAATTCATTTACTTTACATTGCTCAAATAAACTTGGAATAGTAGGTGGCTCTAAAGAATAACCGGTAATTTCCGCTCCTAAAGAATGTAACCATAAACAAAGCCACGATCCTTTAAATCCTGTATGACCAGTAATAAATACTTTCTTTCCTTTCCAAAATGACTGCTGAATCATTAAGAAACCTCATTTCAACTCCAAATTTTCCAAGGTGCTTTACCTGATTTCCAATACTGTTCTAAATAATTTTTATCTCTAAGTGTATCCATAGGATGCCAAAAGCCGTCATGCTTGTACGCCATAAGTTGGCCCAATCCCGCAAGCTTTTCGAGCGGTTCTTTCTCTAGAACCGTAGTCTCACCATCAATAAAATCAAAAAATTCTGGTTGAAAAACAAAAAATCCACCGTTAATCCACCCACCATCACCTTTTACCTTTTCCTTGAAAGCCATTACTTCATTATTATTTGAAAGCTCTAAAGACCCAAATCTGCCAGCAGGCTGTACTGTAGTAAGAGTGGCAATTTTTCCATGTGATTCATGGAATTCTACGAGTTCTTTGATATTGATATCTCCCAATCCGTCCCCATAGGTTAATAAAAATGGCTCATTGCCAACATATTTTTGAATCTGTTTAATGCGGCCTGCTGTCATCGTTTCTAATCCTGTTTCTGCCAGGGTGATCTTCCATGGCTCAGCCTTTTGGTTATGCATAATACTTTGGTTTCCATGGGTAAAATCCAGTGTCACGTCAGATTTGTAGAGATAGTAGTTTAAAAAATAATCTTTAATCTTATAGCCTTTATAACCCAAACAAATAATAAAATCATTAAATCCATAACTGGAATAAATTTTCATGATATGCCAAAGAATTGGGTACTCTCCAATTTCAATCATTGGTTTAGGTTTTAGGTGAGATTCTTCACTTATTCTAGTTCCGTAACCTCCTGCTAGTATAACGACCTTCAATTTTCTTCCACCTCTGATTCAAATGCACGATGTAATGTTTCTATCATATAATCCAGCATTTCGCTCGTTAAACCCGGATAAACCCCAATCCAAAAGGTTTGGTTCATGATGATGTCAGTATTCTTGAGGCTGCCTATTACTTTGTGATTAATATTTTGATAGGCAGGTTGCCTTAAAAGATTTCCTGCAAACAATAATCGAGTACCAATCATATTTTTTTCCAGGAACTGAGTGATTTCATTGCGTGTTTTTGGGGATTTTTCATGAACGGTTATTGGAAAACCGAAGTAGCTTGGACGGCTATTTGGTGTATCTTCTGGTAGGATGAGGAAATCCTGAAGATCTGATAACCCTTTTTTTAAATAAGCATAATTTTCACGGCGGGATTCAATAAATGCATCCAGTTTCTCTAACTGTGCAAGTCCCACGGCTGCCTGCATATCTGTAACCTTTAAGTTATAACCGATATGGCTGTAGGTGTATTTATGGTCGTATCCATTTGGAAGTGTCCCCAGGTTCCAACCGAACCTTTTCTTGCATGTGTTGTCCTTACCAGGTCCGCACCAACAATCACGCCCCCAATCTCTAAAGGATTCGACAATCTTTTTTAAAAGTGGATTAGAAGTTAATACTGCGCCGCCCTCCCCCATTGTAATATGATGTGCTGGATAGAAGCTTACAGTTGCCAAGTCGCCACATGTGCCGACCTTTTTTCCATTATATTCAGATCCAACAGCATCACAGGTATCTTCAATTAACCAAAGATTATATTTTTCTGCAATTCGTTTTACTTCGCTTAAGTCGAATGGGTTCCCAAGAGTATGGGCAATCATGATCGCTTTCGTTTTATCCGAAACAGCAGCTTCTAGTGACTTCACTTGAATATTATAGGTTGGAATATCGACATCCACGAATACCGGGATTAGTCCATTTTGGATAATTGGGTTAACCGTAGTCGGAAACCCGGCCGCTACAGTTATTACTTCATCACCTGATACGATACGACGATCACCTAATTGTTCAGATGTCAAAGCGGAAAGAGCTAATAAATTCGCACTTGAACCGGAATTTGTTAAAACGGCATAACGATTATTCATATATTTTGCGAATTTTTTTTCGAATTCATTCGAATATCGTCCTGCAGTTAACCAAAAATCTAATGAAGAATCTATTAAAAAAGCTAATTCTTGCTCATCAAAAACCTTTCCGCTCACAGGAATATAATCAATACCGGGTTCAAAGTCCTTTTTCTGCCACTTGGCTTTATAGTACAGTTTTGTTAAGTCAACGATCTCTTTTCGAAGGTCCTGAGGACTTTTTTCCATTTATAACATCCCTTCTTTACGATTCCCATATGGCTTGGAATTAGATTTGAAGTGTCTTTACGTATTTCCTGACTGGATTATTTATATCCCTATAAACTGGATGAATAAAATAAGTTTCTTCATTACTACTCATAATCGATTCTACTTCTTCCAAAGTGATTTGAGGGTACGCTCTATTCCAGAGGTCTATATCCTTAGGGTAACGTTTTGCTTTCATCCCGAGCGTATGAGTTAAAGTGGCAAATAGCATTTCTTCGAGGGCAAAAATGTCTTTCTCGTGTTGTTTCATTAATTTTTTTATCTCATCCAATTTATCAAAATCCATTATAGCCTTTACGTAATTCTTACTAAAAACTTGCCCCCCCATAAAACCTGCAAGAAAATGATTCCTATTAAATATTGGCTGCCAAAGCGGCCACACCTTCATCATAGTTTGTCCTGGCTGCCACCAATCTTCCGGTTCCGAGAAGCGGGCAGCCATATAATCAACCCCTTGCATTTCTGCAATAACAAACTCCTCAAATCCTTTTTTAACAAATAATGCATCGGAATCCAAATTTACTAAATAATCATACGGATATTGGATTTTCTCAAGCCATTCCATCACATTTAACAAAAACCAAGAAAGGTCTTGTCCCCATGTTAATGGAAATGAGGTTGGACATATCGGCACGCCAAGATTTTTACAGAGATTAGGATCTTGGCCGCTTTGAAATAAAACAACGGACGAATTTGGGCAGAAATACTTAATATTTTCTAACAATTGAATTATCACGTCCCTATTTTCATGGACTGGAATTGCTATGCAAATATTCTTCATCATTTTCCACCTTTCATTTTTCAACAATAACAATTTCACTGTAAGAAAATAACTCAGGAAAATTTTATAGGCGTTTTTTCGCTCTACTTAATAATTCTAAATTAAATCTAATAAACAATGTTGAGCTAAAGATTTCAAATACCTATTTACATGATCCTTTTCAAAAGTTACAAACTTATCAAATTGAGATAAAAATTGTAATAAATTAATATGTGGAATGTCATCATTTAGAAAAGTGACATCTAATTCTTGTTTTCCTAATCCTTGTTTTATTTCCAATTCATAGTTCCAAAACCCATAGTATTTAGAAGGTATCCAAAAGGTAAATCTGGAATTTTCTTGATTATTAGATGCAATCTCACCTATTTTCTCTTTCCAGTTCGATATTTGACTTGACCAGTCAGCAATAACAAGAATATTTAATTGGCCCGATTGAGGGTTTCTATTTATAATGGGTTCCCGAAATTGTCCAATTTTTACCGGATAAAAGTGAAGGTCTTTATTAAAACGGGTTGTAGTAATAAGTTGTTCTCTAACTTTTTCATCGTGGGTATGAAGCTTCCACTTATTTTGAAATTTATAGTAGTTAGATGTTAAAGCAGAGTTTAATGATTGTGGGTCTTGATTAAAGGTAATACAACCAATATGGTGTACGAATGAGCCACCAACAAGTGCAAGTTTAAAGCCTGCAATCCTTACTCTTAGTGACCAATCATCATCATCATAGTTTCCAATTCCATACCAAAAGTCATTTCCCCCTATTAATTCAATTACATTTTTTTTAAAAACCATACAAGCGCCTATAACTCTATCAAGGTAAATCGTATTTTCTTTATGGCTTTCCATGAAATTTTTGGCAAATTCCTTCATTGCATCTAAGGAATGAAAGGTGACTCCCAAGTGTTGGGGACCAGACCCATAGGAAAGATAGGGAACAGCAACCCCAATAGCAGGGTCTTCTTCCATTGTTTTTCTGATACCATCAAACCAATTCTCTGGAAAAACTAAATCATTACTTAAGATACTAATTATTTCTCCACTGCAATGCTCTAATCCACAATTTATGCCTACGGGATACCCCATGTTTTCATGTCTATGCACTGGTATAATATGAATTTGACCTTGATATTGCCTTTCCATTTCCAAGATCCCTAGTGTGGTGTAATCCTCTGATCCATTATTTATTATTATTAATTCAATCCCCTTTTGAAAATAAGAAACATCTAAAGATTCTATTAACGATGTAATCGCCTGCTTACTTAGACCCCAATTGTTAAAGCATAAAATAACAAAACTATAATAAGGCAAAACGATCTACCTCCTTTTATTAAACTATTCTTCTAGTATGAAAGAAATAAATCGGAATATAATTGCAATCGCTTTGAAAAGTACTAATAATGTATGCTCTGCTTTTATGCTTGGCTAAACTTTTTCATTAGGTGAAAAATAAAAAGATTGTAAGCGTTATAATTAACATTAGTAATTGTATCCAATGAATCTTAAATTTTTATTGAAAAAACCCATTTATATGTGAATTTTAAAACATACAGTACGTAAAGTTTTTAAGTGCCATATTATAACAAAGGCATACTTTATCAAGTAATATTTTTATAAGTTGAGGTGATTAAATGAAAAGGGCATTGGTCGTTTATGTTGAGGATAAGCCCAGTTTATTAATGCAGTTTGGCTGGCTTTATACTTCTTTAAAATATATTGAAGCGGATGATACAGATTTAGTGGTTTTTGGAACAAAAAATGCTTTAAAAAAGATTCCTGATGATTGTATTAAAATTGAACAAAGCCCCATTAGTTATAATAAGGAATGGCAAAATTATCACTACATCAATTCAATTGCTTGTGTGGCCGATGATAGTGCGGCATTTCTTAATCAATATGATCTGCTTCTTCGGACGGATGTTGATACATTCCTGACACCTGCTTGGAAAGATTTTTTTCCAGATTATTATACGGTGGGTGGCGGAGGGTATGTTAACGATTCTGAAGTAAGTGGAAATTTAAAAACGATCGCTCAAAAACTTGGATATCGACACCAGGGACATCATAATATTGGCTCTACCCATTACGGCTGGGCTCCATTAGTCAGGAACGTTTGCATACATTCATTAGCAGCAGCGAAATATATTATCAATAATGAATTTAGCAACGGATATGGTATATGGCCAGGATGGTACAAGGGAGTTGTATCCATGTATAGCAATGAAATTGCGGTTAACCATCTTGTAGACAAAGTGATTATCGACGGAAATAAGTTAGATTATTTTTCTACATCATCTGAATCTACTTTAGACCACCCACACATACACTGCTGGCACACAGCTGAAATGTTCTCAAAGTTTGCTTTCGAACTTGGTTACTATGACCACATTAAATTGGAGGAACTTGATCAATCAATTGTAAAAGATTATTGTCTTTTTATTGCCTTAAAGGCTAAGCAAGAACGGATTGGTCTTTAAAACCAATTCCTGTATTAGCCAGAAAATTATTATGCAACCTAAAAAAAGGAACATGGTCAAATTTAAACCATGTTCCCTTTTCTTTGAATTGATAAAAATAAAAGAGAGTTCTAGATAAATCAATATGTGAGAATTAATTGCTATTTAAAATGATATATTAAACTTCTCCATAAACCAGTTATCATCATGTTTTCTCTTTTTAAAATATAAGGCTCGCTTCTCTAGTACATTGCCTGAAAGGACATCATCCAATATTTTTTCTTTATCGCTATATTTTATTAAACTAGAAAGCTTTGCAACTCGTACTAAATTCAAATGTAACAAAGCCATTCTCATTAAGTTATAATTAATAAAATCCCATTTTAATTCAAATGGTGCCGACGGTCGAAATACATGTAAAATTGTAACCTCTGGAACAATGTAGCATTGATAGCCAAACAGCCACAACTTAAATGAAATTTCTTCATCCTCATGTCCCCAGACAACAAATCCCCTATCAAACCCATCAACATCCAAGTATGCCTCTTTTGAAATCGCCATACAGCCTCCAGCCAATAATGGGACAGGATAAGGATCCTTTTTTCTATCCGTATTCCATTTTGGTTCTAAATCCTTACTCCAAGTA
Source organism: Bacillus salipaludis (assembly GCF_030938565.1). Lineage (GTDB taxonomy): Bacteria > Bacillota > Bacilli > Bacillales > Cytobacillaceae > Neobacillus > Neobacillus salipaludis_A. The sequence goes on from NZ_JAVGVR010000001.1 coordinate 4,006,129, forward strand.
TATCCATAACCAATGTTGCTGGGATTGGCCGCATCAGCAATACCAGGATTGGCGGCAGCTGCTTTTCCATTTTTTATCGGATCTATTAAACGTTCAATCCAATAATCTTCAAAGAAAAGATGAGCATCGCAAAAAATAAAAATATCCCCTTTAGCGATGTCAGCTCCCGCATTTTTTGCATTTGCAAGACCAAGTCCTTCTGTACGAATCATTCTGATTTTTTCATTTGGGGTGTTGTCCAGAAAAGTACAGCATCCATCCTCTGAATAATCATCTACAACAATAATCTCATAATCGGCATCTGTTTTAACATTAAATAATGATTCCAGCGTATTTTTTATGTGTTCCCCTTCATTTTTAACTGGAATTATGATAGAAACGAAAGGCTTTCTTCCTTCGGCATCCATGTAAACACTCCTTTAATTATCTTCTTGAATATGTATATGTACAAGAAATTATGTAGGTGTGAAAAATGGACATAGGGATAGTTACCAAATTATTCGTTTTTCCATAATCGTCTAAGCAAATTTTATAACACATCATATTGTATATGGACAGGTTGGTAACTTCCTGAATTAATCATTATAAAGGAGTGAAAAAATCTATGCCGTTGCCTTGTTCAAATGACACGGTTAACCTTGGCGGGTTCCAAATAACTTTTCTTCCACAAACTAACCCCCAACAATTTTGTTACCTCGTAACAAATGTAAGTTCTCAAAACCAATTAAGTCACTTTAATATTGGAGTAGATTGCCCTGATGCTCAGAACTTTGTTAATGGTTTAATGTGTGGTTCAAATGTGTTCATTTCTGTAACACCTACAAACCCTTTAATGCCTGTAACAGCTCAATGCTCTATCATTACAAATCCTAATGGTCCAAATCCATTTGTAGGAATCAGCTTCGCAGATGTTTCCGGGCTTACTGTAGGTAATTCAGCAACTTTTTGCGTCACATTTTCCAACAGTGTAACCGTTTCTTTAGGGTGTGTTCAAGCAGCTACATTTGCGGGTGGAAGTCTTTCCCAAACCCCACCAGGGGTCACAATTCCAGGTCCTTCCTGTCTTCCGCCAGCAACTACGACCGCAGCTCCGACTACTACTGCCGCACCGACTACTACTGCGGCTCCAACTACTACTGCGGCTCCGACTACTACTGCGGCTCCGACTACTACTGCGGCTCCGACTACTACTGCGGCTCCGACTACTACTGCGGCTCCGACTACTACTGCGGCTCCGACTACTACTGCGGCTCCGACTACTACTGCGGCTCCGACTACTACACCACCGCCAACGACGACTGCATGTCCGCTTCTTCAGCCTATAGCAAATATGGAAGCTGCACTTGCAGAAACTTTACACGTTTTTAACCAAAATGGAACTGTAGAGGAAATTGAGCAAATCTTAAAGCTAATCATTAAAAAAGAAATTCTGTTAGAATTGTTACTTGAAGAATGTCCTGGTTTTGAAGATGATTAAGACAAGTTAGTTTAGAAAAGGCCCATCGCTTTTGCGAAGGGCTTTTTCTGCATAAGAAAATCAATTAAAAGCTGACTTTATAAAAATGTTATAAATTAAGAAGCTCATTCATTAACCAAATGAACGAGCTCCTCCTCAAATTTAAAAAACTATTAACCTGCGTTATTAAATTCCTCTAATAGTAATTCAAGAACGATCTCCTTTTTAATTATAAGCTTTAATAACCTCTCGATAAAGCCTGTGTCAGGGTTCTGAACTTTTACTGCTGCATTCAAAGCATCTGCTAATGCCTGCTCCATTGCAGCGGCTGCAGTTCTAAAATCATCCTGTGGTGATGCCAAGCTTACCACCCCTTTCTGTTTACTGCTTTATCATATGTTGGGTGAATATAATTGCCTAAGCAAATGTCTAAGTTCTTAAAAATTGAAAAAAATACTTTTCATAAACAAAGTGTCTTATCTTTTCACAAACCTAAATTAATCCATAGCGTTTACTTTACATATCCGTCTATAACTAATCTGAAACTGGGCAAACGTACAAACATTTAATAAAAATGAACATAAATTTAAAGTAACAAATGAAAAGAGGTGTGCTTATGCCCCCCCATCATGAACATCATGAGCCTCATGATCATCATGCAAAGGATGAACATCACAAGTCTCGTAAATGCTCACAAAGAAAGTGTCAGAAAAAAATAAATGAAATTCTCTCTTCAGTTGCTGAGATTGAAAAAGCATTGGCTAATGCAATAAATGCTGAAACAGAACTTCTTAGAAGAGAACACCTTTCTCCAGGTCAAGTATCTTTTCTCACAGAAAAATTGGAAGAACTAATTCGATTGGCAATCAAAAAAGAAATTATTCTCGAACTGTTAATTCAAGATGCAATTAAGGCCTGTGAACAATCGGAATGTCATGAACATCATGGAAAGAAATAAATTTTTTCAAACCAAATTTTCTATTAACAATTAGTGTTTTATTAACTGATGCTTTTTTTATTGAAAAAGGGGAGGTACATTCTTTATGAATCCTCACCCTTTATCATTGTTTATTTTACGGATATGTTATTTCCGAGAATCTTCTTGGTTTTGGTTAGAAATACTTTGCATTTTTTTATTTACTGCGTCTTGTGCCGCCTTATAAATGGATGTTGTTTTATAAATTGGTGTTGATTTATAAACGGTAGTTGGTTGAGCAACTATTTTTTTATTACCACCACAATTACATCCCAAGTAAATCCCCTCCTTCATTTATAAAGAAACAAGGTTTGAATCAAACCCTGTTATTATAACAATCTATGTAAAGACCTTTTGAAATGTGTAGTTAATAAGACTAGCATTAAATAAAGCAATGGAAAAAGACTCAGGTGCCCAAACACCTGAGTCTTAAACTTTATCAAAATTGAACTATGTTTTGATGATTTTTGAAGTTGTAAGATCGCTGTCATCGATTTCAGCCGAATCGCCTTTCTTGCGTCGAATAAAGAAATAAGATGCCACTACAAGTACAGCAATGAGTAAGGTTAAAAATACTTGTGATCGCATGGAATCAATAAAGACCATTGCGACTAAAATGGCGACAATCCCTGCGATGGTCACATAGGTTAAGTAAGGAAATAACCACATTTTTACCTTAAGCAGTTCTGGATTCTCACGCTGTACATTACGACGCATTTTCAAATGAGAAACGGCAATTACAAGGTATACTAATAGCGCAATTCCCCCTGAAGCATTGACTAGGAAGAGGAAGACTTTATCAGGTGAAAAATAATTGAAGATGACTCCTATATAGGCAAAGACTGTTCCAAAAAGCACAGCATTTGCCGGAACCCCTTTCTTACTAAGCTTTAAGAATGCTTTTGGAGCATCCCCCGTTTTTGCCATACCATATAACATCCGGGAATTCGTATAAAGACCTGAATTCAAACAGGAAAGGACGGCTGTTAGCACGACGAAATTCATTATTTGTGCTGCCGCAGGAATTCCAACATGCTCAAGGACGGCAACGAATGGACTTTTTAAAAGATTAGCAGAATTCCAAGGAAGCAAGGTAACAACAACGGCAATCGATCCGATATAAAAAATAAGAATCCGCCAAATAACACTGTTTGTGGCAATTCGAACGGCTTTTGCAGGTTCTGCGGATTCCCCTGCGGCGACAGCAACAATCTCGGTACCCATAAACGAGAAAATGACAACGGTAATTCCAAGAAGAATGGAACTGATCCCGTGCGGCATAAATCCGCCTAACCCGGTTAAGTTAGAAGCCCCTGGAGCTGTCACGCCTGGCATAAGACCAGATATAACCGCGAGACCGACAATTAGAAACAAAGTGATGGTTGCAACTTTGATGAAAGAAAACCAATATTCAAATTCACCAAAAGATTTTACAGAGTAAACATTGGTGAGGGTTAATAAAATCGTTAAAACTAAGCTTAATAGCCATGCCGGGATATTGGGGAACCAGTACTGTATATTGGCTGCTCCTGCTGTTGCTTCGATCGCAATTACGATCACCCAGAAGAACCAATAAAGCCAACCTATGGTATATCCGGCCCATGGGCCGATTGCTTCACGTGCATATGTAGAAAAAGATCCACTCGTCGGATTAACAGTAGCCATTTCCCCAAGCATTCTCATGATGAAAATGACAAGCAGCCCGGCTAGTCCATAAGAGATAATCGAACCAGGGCCAGCAGAGTGGATAACAGCACCACTTCCCATAAAAAGGCCAGCACCGATTACTCCCCCGATGGAAATCATCGTAATATGGCGAATTTTTAACTCTTTTTTTAAATTCTCTTGGTTTTGACTCAAATTCAACACACCCTTTGTCCGAAATTTAAAACTTTTATGTTTCCTTTATTTCGACAAATATAAATCGGGAAGTATCACCTACTTTCTACTACAATATTATTTTACCAACGGTGAAGTCATTTGGAATGCGACCAATATCCCAACATTCCAAATTGTTATTCTTTTTAAATATTATATCCAAGTGAGAAAGCGCATTCATTAGACAAATTGTAAAATAATTCTGCAAGAAGATATGACAAAATGAAAAAAGGGCAACAACGCCTGATGCCCTTTTGTTTGTAATTTATTATTAATTGAATAGTATTTAATCTTAATCATTTGGTAACCATTCTAAGGAAAAAGATTAAATCGGTGGAAACACTATTATGTCCGAGTTGATGGAGCACTGCTGAGGCATTCCCGCGATGGTAGGTCCCATGATTGCTGAGGTGTTCAATGATTTCGTAAAGCTCATTTTGAAACATTTCGCCTTTTGAATTTTGGTATGAAATTTTTCCTTCTATTATATATAGCTGTTTGTAGAGTTGGTAAAGTTGATCAAATGATTGAATGGCCATGGTCGGTGAATCAAATTTTATTGTCTCTAAAACGGGTGCTTTTTCTCCGGAGATTCGTTTCCGCCACATAGAATCGACTGAATAAATATGTTCAAATATAGCTGCAAGCGATGGAAAAATGCTGTTAACTTCTTTAATAAAAAGCTCCTCATCTAATTGATTAATATGTTCTAATAATGTACGGTTGGCCCAGTGGTGATATTGGAGTTTTGTTTCCATTGATAATAGCATCGTTTCCCCTCCTTCATCAGGAAATAAACTAACCTAATTGTATATGGGAAATCATGGTTTATGCAATCATTAAAGATATAGCATTATAAGAAGCGGTGTTAATAGTGACATCACCACACCTGCAATGATCATCGCAATACTTCCCATCGCACCCTCAAATTCTCCCCACTCAAAGGCACGGTTGGCTCCTATTGCCTGTGCTGATGTTCCTAATGCAAGTCCTTTTGCAACACCACTTTTGATCCGGGCATGTTTTAAAAGGAGTGGACCGATGATCAGTGAAAAAATGGCTGAGGTGAAAACAAAAAGGACTGTTAGTGAAGGAATCCCTCCAAGTGAGTTGGAAATCGACAGAGCAATAGGAGCGGTAACTGATTTGGGTAGTAAGGAAACCATGATTTTTTGGTTTAAATGGAGTGCTTTTGTTAAAACAACAATTGAAGCAACGCCCAATACCGTTCCAGGAAATACACTCGAAAGAATCACAGGTAGATATTTTTTTATGAGAAGAATCTGCTTATATAAAGGTATGGCAAGAGAAACAGTGGCAGTTCCTAATAGAAGTGAAAAAATCCCCGTCCCGGAAGTATAAATCTTCATATTCATGTGAAGCAAAGACAGTACACTAACAATAAAAACAGACACAGTATACATTGGATTTAGCCAAGGCTTATTAAATTTTTGAAAAACACGAACACCTGCAATGTAGCTTAGTAATGTGATCCCTGTACATATGAATAAACTTTCAATCCATTTTTCCACCTTGTTTCCTCCTTTGTGTTCTTGTTTCAATTGTTTCTGCAATAACTGCAGTTGCCAGCAGGACGACCAAACTGCTTATAGCCAGAACGATCGCAAGCTTTGCTCCCTCCAATTGGAAAATCCCAATATTATTCCATATACCGACAGTAAAAGGAATAAATAACAGCGTAATATGCTTAATATGCAATTGGGCAATTGTTTCTACCCACTTGAGTTGGCAAACTCTAAAGTTCAGTGCAATAAATAAAAGAAATAATCCAGCAATGCTTCCAGGTATCGAAAGCTGTAACCATGATACCATTCCATTCCCGATTGAATAGAACAGCAGTATTGTGAAAAATTGAACAAAATAACGAAGCATCAACCCAACACCTCCTGATAGCTACGTGAATAAATCTGATTTATATGATTTAAGTATGCCATATTAGAGGAAGTGAATCTTAAATTATGTAAGCTTTCATAACATAGAAATTTCATATCTAAGCAAAAGTATGTAAGATAACCTTCTTAAAATAATGGCTCTGTTACACTTGGATGTTGATTTCCGCTCCAGGCACTTCGCTTTCCGTGGGCGGTTCGGGGAGCCTCCTCGTCGCTTCGCTCCTGCGGGGTCTCCCCTGTCCCGTACTCCCACAGGAGTCTTCGTGCCCTCCGCTCCAATCAACGTTGTTCAAAAATCCACATTTTCCTTTAACAGAGCTAAAATAATAAAAAGGCGCATTATGCGCCTTGTTTTCATTTATGAATCATTTTACAAGTTCCTTCTGATTTTTTTGAAGACGGAATGGTTTATGCGCAAAATACACCTTTGCAATAGCACGGTTATCACAAGCCGAGCATTTTATTTGATATGATGCTTTACTAATATGGGGAGTATCCATTAATGCAATGATCTCCTTCATATGACTGTTACATACCCACATAAGATCACCCGCCAATCCTTCTTAATATGAATCTGCTACAATACTAATTTTAGAGAAATATTAAACCGATGTTACTTCCTTTTGCAGTTTATCAGGTTTTCTTTTGATTACCTGTTTTGTTACCTCTTCATCCCAAGAAAGGGAAACATCTCCGTTGGTTACAAAGGTTTGACAGCCAAGGCGGTAGCCTTTTTCAAGCCATTCTTCCCCTAATTTTCTTTTTTCTTGAATTTTTACTTTATCCAGGTATTCTGCTCCTTCAATCGCTTTAAAAACACATGTTCCGCAAATTCCTCCGCCGCACCGGTTTGGAAGCTCTCCGTCATAGCGAAGGGACATTCTTAAAATATTCGAATTTTCCGGCACATCTAATTGTTTATCATTGTTAACAAAATGAATTTTCGGCATCTCCCAAGTCCTCCCTTTTTTATCTTCTTATTAGTAATTCATTTAGAGGGGATTTCCATTTTCTTTTTATTTAGCTTCTCTTTCCGGTTCTGTATATAGGTGATATACGCTTTTTTTGAGTTTTCGATATGAATTCTCATAAAATACTCTGCTAATTCTGTTTCTTGATTACGCAATGCTTTCATGATTTCAATATGTTCCCTTAGAGAATCTTTACGTCTCCCTGGTGTTTCGTATCCCATATTGGCAGCCATATGAATAAAATCAATCAAACTGGAAAGAATTTCAAACAATTTTGGGCTTTTCGATGCTTTGTTGATAAGACGGTTCATTTGAATATGTTCAAGATTATAATTTTCTTCCGCTCCTGCTTCGAGTTCCATCAGTTCTTGGATTTTTTGATCAAGTTCTACTTTGATATCCTCATCCATTTTTTCTGCGGCTAATTTGACAGCGAGAACTTCTAAAGAAGAAAGAATCGTAAACACTTCGATAACTTCAGTTTCTGATATATTGGAAACTACTACCCCTTTTCTGGGTACGGTTTTTACAAATCCTTGAGATTCCAAACGGAACAGAGCCTCTCGGATTGGGGTGCGACTAATATTCAGTTTCCCTGCGAGTTCTCTTTCAATCAACCGATCACCGGCTTTATATTCACCTTCAAGAATCATATCTTTTAAGTATAAATATGCATGTTCTCGTACTGATAAAAGATTGTTTTCCTCCCACCTAATATCCATTCATCACACCCTCTTATTTCTTAAGTATTTTCATTCCCTTTTATCAAAATTATGATAAAAATACCCCGCCATAGATTAGCGCTCCAAGAATCAGTAATGATGGATGGAGCTTGATTTTAATTAAAGCGAAATAACTCACTACAGCTAACAAAACTAAATGAAAGACACCGCTTTTTTCAAAAGCCGTTAAGAAAAATTGATAAGCCATTACGCCCAGCAAGATAGCGATAATGGGCTGTACAGACTTGGTCATGAGCTTGACTCTTGCGTTATCTTTAAATAAATTTACAAATTTAAACAATATTATTACAGCTATGGCAGAGGGAAGGATTGTAGCTGCCAGCCCAACAATTGCGCCAATCGGACCACCCACTTGATAGCCGATAAACCCGCCAATTTTGGTTGCAATCGGACCAGGCAGGGCATTCGCAATCGCTAATATATTCCCAAATTCAGATGCTGACATCCAATGATAATGATTAACGACTTCATTTTGGTATAATGGAATTGTAGCAGGACCGCCCCCGTAGCCCAGTAAATTCGAAATTAAAAATGCCCAAAAAATATGCAAATAGATCATGAACTTTTTTCCTCTCTTTTAACAACAACTTCGGCCTGTTTGGCGGCAGCTTTTTCTTTACGGTCTGCAATAATAAAGGCAGTAATTAGAAAAATAGCGATTAAGATTCCTGGATGTAATCCTAGGAACTGGACTACAATTAATGATAGGACAGATAGGCTAATCATTTTCGATAAACCAAGTCCTTTTCGACCATTTTGGAAAAACCGGTAAGCCATTTCCGCGAGCATAAATCCAATTACAGGCGTAACCCCTTGCACCATTCCACTCACAATCGGGGAATTCCGAAACGAATAAAGTGCAGTTAATAAGGCAAACATTGCAATGATCGATGGCAGGATATGAGCAAGAATGGCCACGGTTGCTCCTAATGTACCCTTCACTTTAAATCCAATATAGGCCGCCATTTTTGTCGCAATTGGCCCTGGCAATGTATTGGCCATCGCCAAAATCTCGGAAAATTCTTCTTCAGATGTCCAATGATATTTTTTGACCGCTTCATATTCAATCAACGGAATTGTTGAGGGCCCGCCCCCGTAGCCTGTTATACCAGTGCGGGCAAACCCAATCGCTAAATCAACATACGGTTTCAAATGTGTATCCCCTTTCTTCAACCAATCATCTATTTCTTTGATAACAATCCCTTCCGGTTGAATGAACATGGGCCTCATTCTGTCCAAGCTTTTAATTGAATGAGCTCACTATTTTTTAATATCTGCTGTAGTGATGACTTCAAATCCATCTTTTTCTACATAGTGTTGTAATGCTTGAAGAGCTGCCGTTCCAACTGCTGTATCTTGTTCACCGTTTCCACCGCTTACCCCAATGCCGCCAATCACTTCACCGTTTACCACAATCGGGAATCCACCTACAAAAATTGCAAATTTCCCTGGAAGCATTTGGTTGATACCAAATGCCTCATTTCCCGGCAGTGCAGGACCATTTGGTTCTTTATTAAAGAGGTGAGTAGATCGCTTATGTCCTGCTGCAGTGTAGGCTTTGGCGATGGAAATTTCCGGACCGGTAATTCGTGCTCCATTCATTCGCTCAAGTGCAATGAGATTTCCTCCGTCATCCACAATTGCAATGGTTTCGAGAACATTAATTTCTTCTGATTTTTTCTTGGCCGCCTCAATCATTAATTTTGCTTCTTCTAATTCTAATTTCAATGCTGTTTTCATTTTATGTTCTCCTTTTCATTTTTTTAATAACCGATATATACTGTTTTCAATTGTGAAAAGAATTCAAGACCCACTCTTCCAGATTCACGGAATGTTGAAGTACTTGATTTTTTCAAACCGCCAAAAGGTGCATTCATTAAATTACCAGTCGTCGTCCGATTGACTTTGACCGTTCCGGCCTGAATATCTTTTGTAAATTGGTTGGCAATCTTCAAATTATTGGTCACGATAGAAGCAGATAATCCGTACTCAACATCATTGGCAACAGCGATGGCCTCTTCATATGTATCCACTTCAATAACGGCCACGACAGGTCCAAAAATTTCTTCTTTTGCAATTCGATGATTCGGCTTTACATTTGTAAAAATGGCAGGTCTTACAAAGTAGCCCTTTTCGAATTCCCCTGTTGTTAATGGCTCGCCGCCATAGACTAATTCGGCGCCATCTTCTTTACCAAATTCGATATAATTTAAAACATTTTTCATTTGTTTTTCGTTTGCAAGCGGTCCAATTTTCACCCCCGCCTCAAAACCATTTCCTATTTTTAGGACGCTAGTTTTATCAACAAGCTTTTGAATAAATGCTTCTTTTACTTCCTTCAATACAATGACCCGGCTCGTTCCGGTGCAAGCTTGCCCTGTTAAGGAGAATCCACCATTTACTGTCAGGGTTGCGGCTAAATCGAGGTCAGCATCATCCATGACAATTAATGGGTTTTTTCCGCCCAGTTCCATCTGCGTTCGAGTTGTCATAGAAGCTTTTCGATGAATATCTTCACCGGCTGCAGTTGAGCCTGTAAACGTGACAGCCCTGACGGACGGATGGGTTACCAATCGGTCACCAATGTCACTTGCCTTGCCCGTTACGAAATTAATAACACCATTTGGAATGCCTGCTTCGTAAAGTGCTTCAACAAGGCGTACGGCAATGAGTGGTGTATCAGAAGAGGGCTTAAAAACCACCGTATTACCTGTGATTAAAGCGGGAGCGATTTTTCGGGCAGGAATCGATAGAGGAAAGTTCCAAGGAGTTATGACACTCACCACTCCAAGCGGTTCTCTTTCCGTGGATACCTTCATGTTTGGATCATCGTTTGGAAATGTTTCACCTGTAAAACTTTGCCCCTCAACAGCATAGTATCGAAGTGTTTGGGCAGAGCGTAACACTTCATTCTTAGCATCATTAACATGCTTACCTTCTTCACGTGTTAACTCTTCGGCTAACTGATCAGCTTTTTGCTCCAGAATATTTGCTGCTTGATTTAAAATGGCTTCTCGTTTGGATGGCGCTGTTTTAGCCCAACCTGGGAACGCCTTTTGGGCAGCTTCAATGGCTAAATTTACGTCGTCTTCATTAGACGCTTGGAAAACCCCGACAACTTCTTCTTTATTGGCAGGATTTAAACTATTAAACGTTTTTTTGCTTACCGATTCCTGCCAAATCCCATCTATATAGTTATTAAATGTTTCTACTTTTGTAGTTATCACTACGATCACCTTTTTCGTTTATTTAAGTAAAACTTTCTAATAAAAGCGGCCGTCAATTAAACCTTTAACTACAAGATTATTCTGACGGCCTACAAATTAGGAAAGTAATGACTTATTTATATTTTCATATACTGATATTATTTTGTTTCTACTAATGCGCCTAAATCTTGTTCTAAGTATTCCTTCCATAAGCCATCCATGTACATACGACGCATTTTTGCTCCAGTACGTACAATTTCTAGGCAGCGCTGTTGTAATTCTGGTGTGTCTGCGTGGTCAAGCACAATTTTATAACCGCGCTCACCATGGATTTCATCTGAAACAATGTGTAGATCGAAGAATTCAATTTCTTCATCTGTAAAGTTGTATTGCTCACGTAACGCTGGAGTTTGTTTACGGTAAATATCTGGAACCTGCGACTCAAGTCCAACTACTAATGCTGCAGTGGCAACAACGAAATTCTCACGTGCTGCAACCGCGAAACACCAGCTCTGTAATCCTAATGTAGTTGGAGCCATATTTTCAGGATTCATTACTCGTTCACGAGTAGTTCCACATGCCTCAGCAAAACGAATAAGGAGATCCGTGTGGCGGTCAGCAGCGATTTCTTCTTCATACATGTTTTGTAAGGTGAAATCTTTAGCAGCTTCGAATTTTGGATTGGTTGGAGTATTGTGATAAATATACGCTAAGTAATCAGCGAATGGGCCAACGTAGTGGTAATGGTTTTCTGCCCATCTAGCAAAGTGTTTTCTTTCCAATTTACCTTCAGCCCAAGCTAATGTAAACGGTGCCTTTTGGCTATGATTTCCTTTAATTGCTTCCTCTAATTCCTTGCGAAACTCATCTTTTGATAATAATTCTGCCATTTTAAATCTCCTCCTTAGTTTTTATGTAGATTTTCAATGCTGCTATTGGCATTTGATATTTTGTATACCAAACTTCGATAAAAAAATAAAGTTTACTAGTTTTTTACCGTTTCCACTGTGTTAATAGTGTATTTGGTATACCTTGATTTAATAGTAACCGATAAATGACTACTTGTAAACACAATTTTTAGAATTTTTTAAAGATTATTGAAAAATACTTAATTTTCTCTATTTTCGATTTAGGAATGGACATCCACATGTATATTTAATAATTTAAAGAGCTCTGCTGAAAGATTATCCAGGGACTCCTCTACGATCTCACGGCCTATTGCAAAACTGGCTTTTGTTGCGTCACCAATACAACCATTTTGGGTCATTTCCTCGTAACGATAAAATCCTTGTATTGCTTTCCCAGGTCTTAGCTGTTTCCATCTACCTTCTTCTTGAATATCCCCTTTTTCTAGTTGGTCCATTCGGACAATCTCTGGTGCTAAATATAAAGCTTCCGAAACTTCACGTTCACAGCTATGGCCAAATAAGCTTGAACCAATATAGTTCTGAATCGATTTTTTTGCAGATGCAGTTGTTTTTGCATAGTAAACTTCTACATCCAGTTCTTTTGTTAAAGTCAGTGAAGCAACATTGAGTGTAGATTGATTCCCGCCATGTGAGTTTAATAATAAAAATTTCTTAATTCCATGATGCTTCAAAGAGGAAATCATATCATGTAAAATCGCAATGAGTGTAGATGGATTCAGTGAAATGGTTCCAGGAAAATTCATATGGTGTTCCGAAACACCCATATTCACCGTTGGCGTAACTACCGCATAGGGAAACATTCTCTCCCCAAGCCGCTTGGCCATCCTTTCAGCCAGAACAGCATCACAGCTTTCCACCATATGGGGACCATGCTGTTCATGTGCGCCAACCGGGATAATTGCAACCTGAACACTTTTTAATGCTCCTTCAACCTCTTTCCATGTCATCCTGGTTAAATCATAACCCTCCATCACAAATCTCCTTTGAAAATCAATGTATTTTGTATACCAATAAATAAGTTAAAAAAATAATCATCCATTAATTTGAATCGGTGATTGCTTTTTAGGAACCTGGACTGAAATATTTTCTTGCGAAATTTCAATATCCCGCTGGATCGTTAATTGGCACGTTAATCGGTACCCCTCATTCACTTTATCTCCAAGCATTTTTACTTCTTTCCAATTCGGCGCTGCTAAATCTTCTGCACCGTTAATCACCTGACATGTACACTTTGTACAACGCCCCATTCCACAGCCATATTTTAACTTTGGTAATAGACGTGTTGCTGCTAATACTACTAAGTTTGCATTGTCTTTTACTTCTTGCTCCACTGTAGTTCCATCAACGTGCAGGATAACTTTCGGCATAAAATAGCCCCTTTCTGTTTTTTCTAAAAATTTTGATACTTTTCTGAAGTATACAATCTTTTTGGTAGATAAGTAAACTAAAAATTTTTTATTTTTAACTCGCTTTATAAAATTTTTATCCAAATTTTCCGCTGAAAATCTATCTACCATAGCTTTTTAAAAAGTAATTATTTAAATATTTAGAATATAATGTTGAATATTTTGTCTCCTTGATATAAAATACAAATTAAGTAGTTTTGGTATACAATGTTCCGAGGAGGTGTTTGGACATATTACTACTCTCCAATTTGTAAGCGTTTAAAACTATTGAATTAATTTAAAGGAGTGAAGAAATTGGGAAAATATATAGTATTAACGAATAAAGATACCTTTCAAACAAGTCTCGAGAACGATGGCCTAGAACCTGTCGAAACCTACCATTTCTATTTCTTTGATAAATTAAAGGCGAAGTATACGATTGCCAAAGTGTTGGATGAAAAAATTAAGATTAAGTTGTTCGAAGAATTTGAAGGAAAAGAATATGTAAACCATATCGGTGTAAAGTTTTTTGAAAGGTTTGAAACAATTGAAGCCGCGCGCGAGGAATTAAATGAGATCGTAAAAGCCTCCGGTAACAGTGTAGATTCGGTAAACAGTAAACTTGTAAAATCAAGTGAGGTTGCTGTATAGATATTAATAGAGGCTTACGGCCGGAGAGATGGCAACGTCTCTCCGGTTTTTGCATATTAAATGGTATAAACGTAAAAAAACCGCCACAGCTGCTTTGTGACGGTTAACCAATTAAAATCCAAACATTAAAACTTAAGTGTTTTTCTCAATGATGCTAATTTTTTCTCCGCTTTTTCAGCAGCTTTTTTAGAATTAAATAAAAAATTTAGCATGTCAGTATCCCCCTGTTTTGTTTGCTATTTGTTATTTTTATTTTACAATGAGCTTTAAATAAACTCAAGGATTTTGTATACCAAATACCAAAATTTTAAGTAAATATGGCAGATTTGTGACTAATCTTCCTTGAATTAGGATGTTTTGGTATACAATTAAACAGATTTTAATTGTAACTCAAGTATTGATGTATTACATTTCCTTATAGTTAGGGTGTTGGTATGCTAAGATATCTGCTTTTCTTTGTAATCGTATTATACTTATTTTCTGTGCTTCTGCCCCAATTGCATATTGGCTTTCTTCTTTCCAGCTTGTGCCTTATTATTGTAGTCAGCACGTTTTTTCAAGCAAAACGTTTTGTGCAAATATTAGGAGGTACGTTTTTACTCCTTGGTGTTTTTTTACTTGCTTCAAGCGGAGCGCATTGGAAGCAATATATCCTTTCCTTCGGCCCAATGCTGGATTTACTCACCATGTTTACCCTGATTCCGATTTTAGGAATTCCGATTAAAATTGGCGGCTACAGCGGGGGGATTCAAAGCATTATTCAAAAAAAAGTAAAAACCTCCGGACAATTGTATATGATTACCTCCGGAATTTCGTACTTTTTTAGTATTTTTATGAATCTTGCAACATTGCCAATGACTTATTTCTCGATTAGACCTGCACTCGGACTGTATACGGTGAATAACAAAGAGCGCTTCATGAGCAGGGCGATTACAAGGGGCTTTGCGATGCCATTAATTTGGGCACCGGTAACACCGATTGTCGGAATTGTAATTACGATGACGGGAGTTACTTGGGTATCCATACTTCCATATGTTATACCATTAAGCATTATCGGAATGGGACTTGATTGGTTTATAGGGGCAAGGAAATCAAAAAGAATGCTTCAAACTCAAAAGAATTTGACAGTGAATGAATTAGCAGCAACGGTTGAATCTGGTCAAATCAACCGTTCTGGAAGAGTCTTTCAAATCTTATTGGCCATTATCATTTTCAATGTCGTGATTTCGCTGGTTGAAACAAGGTTTCCTTATCCGTTTTTGATTCTCATTTCTTTATTGGTGATTCCATTTGCCCTTACCTGGTCTTTATTCTTGAAGCAAGGAAAAGAGTTTGGTGTACACCTTTTGGAGCATTTCCAATCTTTTTCCGTTAGTATGAAAGATCAATTCTTTATTTATTTATCGGCAGGCTTTTTCATCTCGGCCATCAATGTTTCGCATACAAATGAGCTGCTATATCGCTGGGTTTTGAAGTTTATTCACCTGGCAGGTGTGGAAGTTTTCTTGATCTTACTTCCCTTTATTCCTTTAGCCTTAGCTTTTCTTGGTCTGCACCCTGCTGTTTCACTTGCTTTAATGATTGAAGGGTTAAATCCACAAGCAATGGGAATTTCCCCTTACATCTTAACGGTAGCGATGTTAGCGGGGGCTGTTTCTTCCTTTTTAGTGGGTCCGTATAATGCTACATTAGGCCTGATGTCCAACATCGTAAAGGAAAGCTCTTATAAAGTATCAAATTGGAATCTTTCCTTCGCAGCCCTCTACATCGGCATCGTGATGGCATATTTGTTCTTACTTGAATTACTACTAAACTAAATAAAGAAAAGGTGCCAACCTGGTACCTCAGATTGTCGAGAAAGGGTATTCTTCTCGGCATTTTTTTACTCTATTAGATCCTAAACAGGAATTCTTATTGATTGTCCCTGCTAATGGGCCTGTTGAGAAGCCTATATATTAACAATATAGATTTGGTTAAAAAAATAAATGAATAAAGGCTATCGAAAGTTTTTCGAAAGCCAGAGGCGACCAATCTTGGCACTTTTTTTATAGATCCTTCGTAGTCTTCTGTTTAATTTCTTTAACGATTTCCTTGGCGAAATGCCCGAGGTTCCCTTCACAATATCCCCTTATTACTTCCGGGGCAAGGGACATTAGTGCTCTTTGTACATATTCCGGCGGAAATCCCCTTCTTTCAAACTCACTTTCCAATTCAACGGCTGTTTTTACAGCATAATAGGTTGCTAATTTGTTAATTTCAGTCAAACAGCTTTCCTTTTCTATTTTTACCTTCCCAAGGAAATGATAGAGTTCTTCAATAGGCTTCTGCAGAACATTTTCGGTAATAAATAAACCGTTGCCATGCTCCAATAAATCTTTCCAATGTCCCATAAATTTAACCCCTTCAATATTTAATGAAGGATACTTTTCTTTTAGCTCTTTCGTATCTAAAGTCGTTGCCATATTAACGATCGTGGTTGAAACAGGTAAATTACTTTCAAGCTTTAAATTTGTAATAAATGGAATAATAGTTGCAGCAGGTAAAGCTAAAATTAACACATCTAATTCCTTTAATTCTTGTTCTATTAGGATAAACCCGTTTGGAAACTGCTCCACAAACTTTTCAGCCTTTGTTTTTAATGGATGGTAAATCCCAATCTTCCTATTCATTTTATTCCATTGCGTCATCATCGCGGTCCCTAATTTACCAATCCCTACTAGCCCCACCTTACATTGTTCCATCAATCGAACCCCCTCTTCAAACCATAATGAAAAAAGGAGTTTCCAAAGGTTATAACACTTTGGAAAACCCCTTTATTCTAAAATTATATTTTATATTTTACTAAGAAATTCGTAAACTAGAACACTCTTTTACCATATAAACACGGCAAGTATGGTTGCCAGCAGAAGCCCTGAAACGACTGGGATGAAGTTTTTCCTAGCCAATTCCAACGGAGAAACTTGCAAGAACCCAGCAACTGCTACAAGAGATGACCATGCAATCAGTGTTCCACCACCGCTCCAAACTGAACCCATTTGTCCAATTGCCGCCATAACAGCAGGATCAATGTGACTTCCTGGCGCAATGGCTCCAGACAACGCACCCGTTAATGGTAGCCCTGCAAACCCTGAACCATCCAATCCCGTAATAATACCAACAATTAATATACTGATTGCTGCAAAAAATGGACTATGTGGAATATAATTTTGCCCTGCTTGGATTAAATCAAATAGAAAGGCAGGCTTTGCTGCGGTATCACCTAATGATAGGATAGAACCTGAAAAATCCCCGCTTCCCATGAAAAAGTATCCAGCAATTGGAATTACCGGTGCCATTGCCTTAAAGGCAAAAACAAATCCTTCAGTGATATGTTCGCTAATTTTATCAAGGGCATGAATTCGATTGAAGGCAATGGTCGCTAGCACTAATAGAATAGTTGCAACACCGCCAATAAAAGCTGCTCCGTCGCCCCCTTCAAATCCTGAACCGCCGCCAATTTTAGTTTGGAACATAAAAATCATAACACCTAGCATTGCCAAAGGAACAATAATGGCAAATAATCTTCCCCATGTTTCTTTTCTTTTGATAAGATCAGGACTCTCTTCTGCCGTAGCAGCAAGTTCATTGGCCACATCAAAGAAAGCTTTTTCTTCATTATTTAAGTTATTGACAGACCCGGATTTTTTCCTAATTGCTTTTCGAGATCTCACATAGACAATGGCTAAGGAGGTTACCCCTGTAATAAGAGAAAGAATGAATGCCTTATCTGAAACTGCGGATTTATCAATTCCTGCTGCTTTTGCACTAAGCATTGGTGCTACTTGCATAATATAATCTGAAGAAAGAGCCATACCTTGTCCAGCAATGACAATGACCATTGCGGATGTCATAACAGGCAACCCTGCACTCACGGCTGCTGGAACCAATAATGCACATATTAATGGAACTGCGGGGGTTGGCCAGAAAAAGAGAGAAATTACATAAGTAGTGACCATTAAAACGATAAAAGAGATATGACCGTTTACCATTATTTTTTGTATCGGTACAACCATCCTTTTATCCGCCCCAAGATCCTTCAACGAATTAAGCAGACCAATCATGATGGAAATAATCAGGAAAATACTGAATAGCTCCTTTGCGGCAACTAGATTTGCATTAAAGACCGCTTGAAACCCTGCAATAAGACTCCCTTTATATACTGCTGCGACTAAAAAGGTCCCAATTATAAGAGGTAAAACAACACCTTTTCTAAAAAGCATAATCACAATGACAGCTGCAGTTACAACTAGATAAACCCAGTGAGCTAATGTTAATTCCATATCTTTCCTCCGTTGCTTTATAAGATATTAATCGAATTAATCTTGCAAGGTTTTCATAGCATTTGGCTTTTAAGCGAAGACATATAGATTTTCAACCAAAAGAATATTCAATCAAATTTTCTTTGCTTAACTTAACTATTCAGTTTTTTTCATGAGTCCAAAATTGTTATCCTGAAGTTCTAAGGGTTTTTTGCACTTTGTGGATTGTGGATTGTATACCAAGATGTTTTAAAAATAAAAATGAAAAGCCCATTTTTTGGTGATGTTTCAATTCCTGCTGAGTTTTTACAATAAGATCCTCATACCTCTCTTATTGTAAGCCCTTTCAATAATACAACGGAGACAAGATTAAACCCAGTGAGCCTATTTATGTACCCTCCTTTCACATTTTTCACTATATAGAGATTGTAAACTATATAGAATGAATTTAATATACCATTAAAAGAGGTTAAATAGCAAATAATTTTGAAAATTTAGATGTTTTTTTATTTTCGTAATTATCTCTTGCTTTTAAAAAGCTTATTCGATAAAATAAAACAAAGCTTCCAGGTATACGGTATACCATAAAAAGATCGAGAAAAATTAATAAAGTTATTGAGGTGATAAAAAAATGCTTAAAGCTGGGATCATAGGTTATGGTACTCTTGGCAAAGCGATTAGCGATTTGATCGTTGCCAATCAAGCAGGCGAGGTTGAAGTCAAATCCATTCTTGTTAGAAAGAAGCCTGGTATAAACGAATCTATTCCGCAAAATTGCGTTGTCACGACCGACGAAAACCTGTTTTTTGATCAAGATTTGGATATTATTATTGAAGCAGCGGGTCATAAAGCGCTACAGCAATATGGGGAAAAGACCCTTTCCACTGGGAGTAATTTAATCGTACTCTCTGTCGGGGCTTTCGCAGATTATGAATTTTATGAAACACTGAAAGTTGTTGCAAAAAAATACAATAAACAAATCATACTTCCTTCTGCCGCCATTGCTGGATTAGACCGAATAGCTGCAGGGGTATTAGGAGAAATAGAAGAAATAACGCTTATCACGAGGAAACAACCAAAAAGCTGGTATGGGACGATTGCTGAGGAAAAAGTAAATTTAGAGACTATCTCTGAGCCTTATTGTATATATGAAGGCAATGCCAGGAATGCTGCAAAATTATTCCCTGAAAACGTGAATGTATCAGCCGCATTAAGTATTGCCGGGGTTGGTTTCGAAAAAACAAAAGTTCAAGTATTTGTGGACCCAACCATTCAGGCAAATTTCCACACCATATTAGCAAGGGGCTTTTTTGGTCAGATTGAAATTAAAGTACAAAATACGCCTTTTAAAGAAAATCCTAAATCTAGTCCTATTGTAGCAATGAGTGTAGCAAAAGTGTTAAGAAACCTAACAGAATCCGTTATGGTTGGCCTTTAATCTGTGCGTTGACCCTATAAAAAAGGTTGTCCAAAAGTCTTTTTTATCATGGACTTTTTGGACAACCTTTTACCCTTTCCTTTTTTCCTTGCTTTGATTAACCGCTTCAATATACGCCTTTTTTGAATTTTCCATATGAATTTTTGTCAAATATTCTGCCATCTCGCTCTCTTGATTCATAATGGCATCCATAATTTTAACATGTTCTTCCATAGATTGTACGGCTCTTCCTGGGTTCTTATAACCAATTTTGGCGAAAGCACGAATATAATCAGATAATCCGCTCAGTATTTCTTGAAGTTTAGAATTTTTAGCAGCACTATATAAGAGTTGATTGTATTCCCCATGTAAATCAGAAAAAGCCTCTTCATTATCTAAGCATTCTTCAACCTTTTTTATATAGGTATCAATATTGCTTTTTGTTTCTTCGTCTAACTTTTGAACAGCCAATTTTGCTGCTAAAACTTCAAGAGAAGATAGGATCGTAAAAACTTCAATAATTTCCTTCTCAGAAATGTCCGCAACAATTACCCCTTTTCTCGGCACGGTTTTTACAAACCCTTGTGATTCCAACCGAAATAAAGCCTCACGAATCGGCGTTCTACTAATATTTAATCTGTCAGCAAGCTCCCTTTCCACAAGCCGATCACCGGTTTTAAATTCACCTTCTAAGATGAGGTCTTTTATGTGTAAATAAACCCTTTCTCTTAAGGAAATTAAATCCTCCGCCGCCCAATTAGTACTCATTAGATCTCCTCCCTTCAACTTTTTGTATACATTAAACCAATTATATCGTACCGGATAAAAAAACATCAAATGATATGGTTCAAATTTCCACTAAAATTTTCGAATTTTCCATTTACAAATAAATGGAATTATGCAATATATCCTCGTAATCTAATAATCTTCGATAGCGCGAGAAATAATCCTGGTTACGATATCTGCCAGCTTCATAACCGTATTTAATCTTGTGGTGTTCAAGGACTCTATTGGTTTATATGGATCAAGATAATTGACAATAGCCTTCAGGTGATAGTCACCAACACTTGGCAATCCTTTATTAAGTGCCTTTCCAGGAAAAATAGCCCCTTCTTTCAAAACAATTAATCCAATTTGACTTTCTTCCCCTAAAGCAGCATCGATTGCTACAATAAACGGTCCATTATGCGTTTGTTTAACCTGTTTCAGAATCTTCTTAAAATTCAGTGCATGAACTGGTTCTTCTAATGTACCATATACAGGAAAAGGAACCTTTCTATCCTTTAACATTGTTCCCACCATTGGACCAAAAGAGTCCCCTGTGGAACGATCTGATCCTATACATAAAAAAATGATTTCATCTTTCGTACTATCTAGAACTTGTTTTAATTTTTTTGCCATTTTCTCAATTTCTCTTTCCTCAATCGTTTCTTGTACGGAAAGTAAACCTGGCCTTTCACCTTTTTCTAAGAACTTTTTCTTAAAAGGCCACATCACCTTTACCTCCCCCTACCGGTGTTTTATGTGCTGACCTTCTTTGGCACTTTTCATTGCCCATTTCTTTTATTTTATTATAGATAGTGTTAACTTCACCATAAAATTATTTAGAATTTTAATTTGCACCCAATAAAGTTCGTAAAATGGTAACAAAAAAGCTGCCCAATGATTTTGAGCAGCTTTCATTTAATGACTTTAAAACAAATCCACATTTGGGCTACTGCCATCAACCGAGTCAGAGATTTGTCCAGGAATGCCAGTTTTGAAGCTTGTAATTTTTTCATACTCTCCTTTTTGTAGAACGCTCTTATCACCTTTCATTAAATAGGTGTAGGCAATAATGGAGATAAATAATCCAAATGTCCAGGCATTATCCCATATGAAGCGAAGTCCTGGAATCAAGAGGCCAAGAACCGGGATTGCAACCCCAATGATGAGCGAATATACACCATTTTTATTAAATCCGCCTGTATAACTGTAGCGGCCGTTTACATCATACAATTCGTGGAGAGCCATTTTCCGTTTACGGACAAGCCAGTAATCGGCGATTGCAATTCCATCAATTGGGCCGAGTAAGGCACCGTATGTTCCCAGCCAGCCAAAAATATAGTTTCCAAAGTTCTCCATGATATACCATGGCTGAATTAGGATGGCAAATAAACCGGTAACAAGAGCTCCGATTCCAAACGTAATCCGTCTTGGATTTAAATTCTCAATCGCACGTGCAGGCGCGACTACGTTTGCTCCTACATTAATGGTTAATGAAGAAAGAACAATGACTAAAGTACCTAGAAAAATAACAAATGGCGGGAATTTTGCAAGCAAGGCTACCGGATCCCAAAGGGCCTGCCCGAAAATGACTACTGTTGCAGAGGTTACAGCAATTCCAATAAAAGAGAAAATGGTCATGGTTAGTGGTAGTGAAAAGCTTTGTGCGATCATTTGAGATTTTTGACTTTTTGCATATCGGCAGAAATCCGGGATGTTTAAGGCAAGAGTAGCCCAGAAAGCAATTACTCCAGTAACGGCAGGAAAAAATACTTTTAAAAATTCACCAGTGGTTTGGAATTTAGATGGAGTCGATAAAATTGGCCCCCAACCGCCGGAATTGGTGAATGCCCAGATTAGGAGAATAATTGCAGAGACCCCAACAACAGGAGTTGCAATCAAACTTAAATACTTCATGGCTTGCGGGCCCTTATAGGCAACAGCTACGTTTAAGATCCAAAAAAGAGCAAAAACAATCGCTGTATGTCCTGGGAAGCTCCAGAAAGAGAAAGAAGCTGATAACAATGTATCAATGGCACCTGTTCCAATCCAGGTGTTAATCCCAAACCATCCCGCTGCAACAAGTGCTCTTGCTAAAGCTGGGATGTGTGCACCCTTTGAGCCAAACCAAAGTCGTGCAAACACTGGGTACGGAATACCGAATTTTGTCCCAGCATGCGAGTTCAATAAAATAGGAATAAGAACAATAACATTTCCAATAAAGATGGTTCCAATTGCCTGCCACCAGTTCATTCCTAATGAGATCATCCCGCTTGCCATCGTATAGGCTGGGATGCATAAACACATTCCAATCCAAAGAGTAGCAAAATTTAGACCTTTCCAAGAATGTTCCTTCATAGTGGTCGGACGGAGATCGTCATTCCACATCTCGCTATTGCTTAAGCTGTCCGCCGCTTCTTGTGTCAAAATGACAATACCATTTTGCTCAATTTGCGTTTTCAATAAAATTCCCCCTTGTTTGGTTTTTCAAAGAACTTTCCGAGTAAAACCAATGCTGTGCATTCGCTAGAGAATATTTATGATCACCATGATATTATTGCCGTTTCTTTATAATTAATGAGAATATTTTGATTTCCTATTTTACGATTTTTTAAACTTCTATTACCTTTTAGCTTTTCACGAATGTAAGCGCTTTAAAATAATGCTACAACTTCGTTCATCGCATCACCTTCCAATCAATCTAAAAATCGCCCCAAATACAAGAGAAACCAATTTTGGAGCAAACCACAACTGCCTAACTTATATTATATATCACCAAATTAGGCTGTCATTGGACAAAAGGTAAAATAATTTAGACTGTATTTTTTATGTTTTGTAAAAAACCGGTCATTGATAAACTATCATTAACGTAACATTTCTAGTTCTCTATTCAATGAGAACCTGTCCTCAATTTCAAACAAAAAACTACACTTTCATTCAAAAGAGTACTGTGTTAAACACAGTACTCTTTTGAATGAACTATTTTATTAAATTGTTTTCGTTGCAACTGGAACTGACGTTAACACATCCACCAGTCGCTCCATTCCAAGCTTAATTTTTTCAGGAGTAGAATGGCTATAGTTTACACGGAAGGTATTGTGCTTTGGCTCGTTGACATAGAATGGTGCACCTGGAACAAATGCAACTCCCTTTTTAACGGCTTCGCCAAGCAAGGCAGTTGTGTTTAACTCCTCATTTCCTTCTACCCACATGAACATTCCACCTTTTGGCTCCCTACATGTGAACAATCCTGACCCCACTTTATCAAAATATTCCTTCATCAATTTCATCCGCTCATAATAAACGCTTCTAATTAAAGCAATATGTGAATCCAGGTTAAAATCGCGCAATAAATAATAGAGTGCCTGTTGATCGAGTGAACTTGAGTGTAAATCATTCATTTGCTTGGCTTGGGTCATTAGTTTAATAACTTCAGCTGGTCCGGTTACCCAACCGGTTCTTAAAGCTGGGACAACGGACTTAGAAAAAGTGCTGGTATACAAAACAATCCTTTTATCTGTATCTAAAGCAGCCACCGGCTGATAGACCTCGTCTTGATGGAATTGAATATCGCCATACGGATCATCTTCAAGAATTAGAACATTCTTTTCGGAGCAAAGATTGAATAGCTCCTGACGTCGTTCCTGACTCCACACTTTTCCATCTGGGTTTGCAAAAGTTGGGATGGTATAGACAAATTTCGGCTGGTATTTTTCAATTTTTTCTTTTAGATCCTCCGTGATCATTCCCTGATCATCACTCTTTACAGCCACAACATTCGCTCCATACGATCTAAAGACCTGTAATGCTGCTAAATATGTAGGATCCTCTGTGAGGACAACATCCCCCGGTGCAAGCATAATTCGTGAAAACAAGTCGATTACTTGCTGTGATCCAGTTGTAAGCAGAATGTTATCGGGATGTGAAAAAATACCTCTCTTTTCCATTTTTGCTTGAACCGCTTCGCGAAGGGGAATAAATCCTTCTGTTAGTCCATATTGCAATGAAGATTTCCCTGAAGCAAATACTTTCTCATAGGCAATTTGAACCTGTTCGATTGGAAAAATGTCTTCTGCTGGCAGACCCCCTGCGAAAGAAATAACATGCCCTTGCTGTGTAACCTTTAAGATATCCCTTACGGCAGATGATTCATAGTTTTTGGTTTGGGGTGCAAATGGATAATTCATATAATGTCGCTTCCTTTTATTTATATTGTATTCAACCTTTTGATGTAAAAAATATAATATATTAGATTTATAGTACATTATAAGATAATAAATTTCATTTTGCAAAATATTTAGAAAAATTTTTCGCCTTAATTTGTTTATACGTTATAGCCCTAAAGCATTATAGAAATATGTTATAATATTTTTATAAAGTAATATACTGTATCCAACAAAGGGGTTATTTAATGGATAAGGATATCTTAACGGCTCAAATAGGCCAGCGGTTGCGGTACTTCCGGCAACAACGGAAATTAACTTTGGACGAGCTGGCTGACTTGACTGGGGTTAGTAAGCCAATGCTTGGTCAAATTGAGCGCGGAGCCTCTAATCCAACCGTCTCCATTCTTTGGAAAATTGCTGCTGGCCTGCAAATTCCTTTCGCTTCCTTTTTAGCAATGAATCCTTCTGTTAAAATGATTCGAATGGCTGACCAGCCTTTTTTCAAGGAGGATAATGACTTGTATGAGGTTTATAATACATTTGCTTCACCAGGTATACCGATTGAAAGTTACCGGGCCCGTCTTCATCCAGGCTGCAATCACTATACTGAACCAAACGGAATTGGTGCGATTAAATCAATCACAGTCCATTCCGGTACATTCTCAATTACCATTGGTGATGAAGATCAGTATTCATTGGACCAAGGAGATTCCGTCTCCTTTTCAACTGATGTTTATCAGATTTTTGAAAATAGAGATAAAGAAATTTGTGAAATTAGTGTGGTTATTTACTATTCCAGTCCAAACATCCAACTTTAATTATGAGGAGAGGCAGATTTTTTATGAATAATTCAATTGAAACAGTTTATATATTGGAAAACCCAGAAAAGAAAATAACCAGATTTGCTACTGGCAGTCAAATTAGATATGAGGATGTAATTAAAGAAGTATATGGTGTGGCATCTATCCAAGACCTTCCCATGATGATTCAGTTTAATAAAGGTTTTCATGATAGTATTTGCGAAAAGTATGGGATAAATGAGAGTAAAATTTCGATTAACAGACTAATCCGTGTAGCCTCAAAAGACGAACTCCTTCTGTTGAAAACACAATTGGTTGAAAAATGTCGGGAGGAAATAAAGAGTTACTCAGAAGAAGTAGTTTCAATTCCATGTCCGTTTAATCCCACCATTCGTTTACAGGAAGGCATTTTCGAATGGAATGACAGCGATTTTTCTTATGATTTAAAAACAAGTGCATAAAATACCTGATGAAAAAGGGTGACTCATGGAGCCACCCTTTTTCTATTCTAATTTTCCGCTAATTTGGTTCTAACTTTTTTACTTCGTGAGTTTCCTTCAATGGGTTCTTCGGCTTGTTTGGCCCGTTTGATAAAGAAGGCTAGAAAAAGTGCCAAAGCTGCAATAAAAGTAGCGACAAGGAAGGAATAGTTGATTCCATTTAACATCGCCTTCATCATAACCTGCTGCTTCATCTCAGCAAGTGCTGCCGGTGTTGGCTTCGATGTAAGATGCTTCATCGCCTCAGCACCAATTTCTTTGGCCTGTGATGCTGTGCGGTTTGTCATAATCGTTACTAGTAATGCCGTCCCAATGGCTCCTGCTACTTGGTTCAATGTATTATTCATTGCTGTTCCATGCGGATAAAGTGATTTCGGTAATTGGTTCAAACCATTAGTCGAAACCGGCATCATCACCATAGAAATCCCAAGACTTCGAATGGAATATAAAAGAATGAGATGTGTATAAGTTGTATGCAAGGTTAATTGGCTAAATCCATAAGTGGTAACTGTAACAATGCTTAATCCGATGATGGCTAGGATGCGTCCACCGATCTTATCAAATAATTTCCCTGTAATCGGAGACATGATGGACATTAGAAGTGCCCCTGGCAGTAGTAAAAGCCCGGCATCCATCGGAGTAATTCCCCTCAAGGTTTGAACATATATTGGAAGAAGCAGCATCCCTGAAAATAATGCCATATACAAAACCATTGAAATAGCCGATGATAGCGAGAACATTGGGTACTGATAGACCTTGAAGTTCAGCATTGGTCGTTCCTGCTTTAATTGACGGATGATAAAAACAGTTAATGAAATAACTCCGACAATAATGGTTCCATAAACCTCAGGGCTATCCCAGCCCTTTTTTCCTGCTGAACTAAACCCATAAAGAATTCCACCAAATCCCATGCTTGATAGAAGAAGTGCAATGAAATCCAAGCGCATATCCATTTTCTCTTTTTTATCCTTAAGCATGAAAAAGCCAATCAAAAGAACGATAATGGCAATGGGAGTAACAAAATGAAAAAGCATTCTCCAATCGTAATGTTCAATAATCCAGCCGGATAAAGTCGGACCAATTGCCGGGGCAAACATTAAAATTAACCCGAATACCCCCATCGCAGTTCCCCTTTTTTCCACTGGGAAGCTTACTAGCATAACATTCATTAATAATGGCATTAAGATGGCCGAGCCAGAAGCTTGTATCATACGGCCAGCTAATAACATAATAAAAAAATGTGCAAATCCAGCAAGAATTGTCCCAACGGTGAATAGCCCCATTGCGACTAAGAATAGTCTGCGAACTGTATATTTTTGGATTAAGTAGGCGGTGGTTGGGATTAATATCCCGTTTACGAGCATAAACCCTGTAGTCAGCCACTGAACCGTTGAGGCCTCTACATCTAAATCCTTCATGATCGATGGAAGGGCTATATTTAATAACGTATTATTTAAAAAAGCAATAAAGGCCCCGACCATCAATACTGCGATGACACCATACGGCGGAGAAGCGGCCTTATTTAACGTATGATCCAAAATTGTATCCCCCTTAGTTGATTTGTATATATTTTCCTGCATCCCTAATATGCATAAAAACCATCATATACCATCAGTTCAAAAATTGCAACCAAAAAAAATTCAGTCTACAAATAGGATTTACCAATACAAAAAAATCATGCAATTTAGATTTTTATACAAGGAGTATAATTCGACAAAGTTCGGGCGGTGCCTGTCACCGCCCGAACTTTGTCGAATCAAAAAAAGCCTGCCTTCTTTATTTGTTAAAGGAAGCAGGCTTGTATTTGGAACTTCTTTCAATTTTTAAACCCAATTGTCGTCACCGTTATCCCAGTCACTAAAGTCATTGTCATTGTTGTCTTGTTGGTTATCCTGGTCATTATCGTCGACGTTATTTGGACCATCGCCATTTCGTTCTCCATCCCAATCACCATTATCGTCTTGGTGCCCTAACTGTTCTTGTAGTTGATCAATTTCATGTTCTTGGAGAATATTTTGGTCCATTAATTCTCTCATGATTTCATGATCCTCTAGATTTTGCAGGGAATGGTATTGATCGAAGCCAATTCGTCCCTGCTCAAATAGATAGGTTAGCAAGGCTCCAGCTGCCATTCCTCCTGCAATTCCTCCGAATCCTCCAAAGCCTCGGCCTGGCGTAGCACCATAGTAGTTTCTTGGACCATTATAGCCCCTTTGGTCATATTGATCCCTTCTTGGCTCGTAAATTTGCGGGCGATTCCGCCGGGTTAGCGGGCGAATAATAAGAAAATAAATTAACACGATAATAATGACAATGCCAATAAAGGACATATTCTTTTTCCTTCCTTCTTTTAATACGAATAGATATGGTGCAATAGTTTAAAAAGATTTCTACAGTCAGTCCTTTTATTATGTGCAAACAAATACAAATCATATCCTTTTCTAAAAGTCAAAATCAACTGCAATCAAATCCTCCAAGCCGATTTCTTTTAAAAAAGAAAAGACTTCCTGATGTTTTGGATGGGGACCATAATTCTCTAAAGAATGACGATGATCAAAGCGGACTGTCAAACCTACTTCATACCCTTTATTCCGCTCCGAAAAATTATAGCCCTGTTGGATATCAATAATTCCCGGAATTTCATCCTTTAGTGCTAATGTCATGCGGATGGCAATATCTTTTTGTTCCCTTGTTGTTAATTCTGAAAATTTAAGTAATACGATGTGTTCAACCATGGTTCCCGCTCCTATTTTGTATTTAAAGTTTCCTTGTCAAACCCTGCGATTCGCTTATATCGATTGGCAATATTTTCGAGTTCCTGACGAGAAATTACGTCATGTAAATGCTCAAACCCATTCGGTGCCCGTTCTTTTACAATTTGCATGACGACTTCCGGCCCATTTTTCCGATTACTTAAAACAATGTTTGCAGTTGGAGCTAACCGTGCTGTTTCATAAGCTTTTAAAGCAAGCTCAATATCGGACTGTTCCATAAGAACTTGTCCTAATGCATCGGCATCCAAAATGGCTTGGGAAGCACCATTTGAACCAATCGGATACATCGGATGGGCTG
Source organism: Bacillus salipaludis (assembly GCF_030938565.1). Classification (GTDB taxonomy): domain Bacteria; phylum Bacillota; class Bacilli; order Bacillales; family Cytobacillaceae; genus Neobacillus; species Neobacillus salipaludis_A. The sequence continues at coordinate 4,035,255 of NZ_JAVGVR010000001.1, forward strand.
CATCCCCTAGGAGCGTGACTCTTCCGAATGTCCATTGCGGCAGTGGGTCACGATCAACCATTGGAAATTCGTAAACGGCATCTGTTTGCTCAATTAACTTTGGTACATTTAACCAGCCGAAATCCCATGAAGCAAATGCAGGCGCAAAAATATCTTTACTAATTTTCTTGTTCCAATCAGCACGTGATGGTAAATCTCCGCCAACTGTAAGTTCAGCAATCCAGTTCACTAAGGAACTTCCTTTTGCCGCTGTTTTTGGACAAACAGGATACGCAACAAATTTCTGATCCTGATACCCTGCCATAATCATCGTTTTACCCGTTAGAAATGGAGTAAATTCAGAAATACCCCTCCATAATATCCGACCACTAAATTTAGGTAATCCTTCATTTGGATAAAAATGTTTCCGGACAACGGAATGTATTCCGTCTGCCGCTACCATCATATCTGCACGATAGGAGCCAAGTGACTCTCTTGTTTTTCGATTGACAAAATGAGCAACCACCTCATCACCTACTGTTTCAAACGAAGAAAGATGGTGACCTGTGATTACGGCCTCCTCCCCTAGTTGCTCCTTCACTGCTTCTAATAAAAGCATTTGCAAGCGCCCGCGGTGAATTGAATATTGCGGCCAGCGATATCCCGCATCGATCCCTCTTGCTTCCTCCCAAATTTTCTGGCCAAATTGATTTACATAAATAAGTTCAGCCGTTGGCAAGCCTATTTTATTTAATTTATCCATTAATCCTAATTCAGTAAGGACACGAACTGCATGTGGCAAGAGGTTAATTCCTACTCCTAAAGCCTGAATGTTTTCGACACTTTCAAATACACGCACTGACGCGTTTGCGCGATGAAGTTTTAGGGCAGTAACAAGCCCACCAATACCTCCGCCAACAATAATTGCTGTTTTTCTGCTAGCCATCTGAATCCCCTCGCAGACTCTTTAAATTATTCTTAATTATTCCATAATGTATAAATTTATCAACAAAAATGCATAAAGTATCAGAGTTATAGTAAAAAACTACGAAGTAAAATACACTCCGTAGTTTTTATATTTTCAACATTTTTCAACAAAATTCGGGTGGTGACAGGCACCTCGTTATCGATTCCTGTTATTCCTATTTCGTAAAAACGCTGGGATATCTAGTGTATCTTCAGATTGTCGACTTTCTCGATTATGTCCATATCCTGTTTCTTCTTTTTGCTGCCGATTCCTGTTTCGAACAGGAGCCTCTTCCTCTTGTTTTCGATTGTAATCTTGAACCCGGTCCTCACGGATTACATGTTCCCGTCTGTGCTGGGTTGGGGCAGGCCGAAGGGAATGGACTTCTCTCGATTGGTTGGAGGCTTGAGCAGACGGCGCCGCTTCTTTATCATCAAAGCCTGTTGCAATCACGGTAATCATGATTTCATCCTTAAGATGTTCATTTATAATCGAACCAAAAATCATATTCAATTCCTGGTCTGCCGCGGAAGCAACGATATCAGCTGCCTCTTGTACCTCATATAAACTTAAATCAGTGCCTCCGGTAATATTCATTAAAATCCCCTGAGCACCATCAATTGAGGTTTCTAATAATGGACTCGAAATCGCCTTTTTGGCAGCTTCAACTGCACGGCCATCCCCCTTAGCCACACCAATTCCCATCAGAGCTGTTCCCTGATTGGTCATAATCGTTTTCACGTCAGCAAAATCTAGGTTGATAAGTCCCGGAACGGCAATGAGATCCGAAATCCCTTGAACCCCTTGGCGAAGGACATTATCAGCTTCACGGAATGCCTGTACCATTGGTGTTTTTTTATCAACAATTTGTAATAAGCGATCGTTTGGAACAATAATCAGGGTATCCACTGCTTCCCTCATTTGCTCAATCCCGCTTGCTGCATTTTTTGCTCGTTTATGGCCTTCAAAACCGAATGGGCGTGTGACTACGCCAATTGTCAGGGCGCCCAACCGGTGTGCGATTTGCGCAATCGCCGGTGCGGCACCTGTTCCGGTTCCTCCGCCCATTCCACAGGTAACGAACACCATGTCCGCTCCTTTTAAAACCTCTTCAAGCTGCTGACGGCTTTCTTCAACGGCTTTTCTGCCTACCTCTGGATTCGCTCCTGCACCAAGTCCTCTTGTTAAAGAGCCGCCTATTTGCATTTTAATTTCCGCTTTTGAGAGTTTAAGAGCTTGTGCATCTGTATTGACTGCAATAAATTCGACACCTTGAACTCCATCCTCAATCATTCGGTTAACAGCGTTATTACCGCCGCCGCCGACACCAATTACTTTAATTCTTGCTACCTGATCTATATTTAAATCGAAATCCCACATGTTTGTTCCTCCTATTGAACCACTCTAGTAATGAAAATGGCGTGTATCTATTTTCAAGAGTATTTTATATGTATTTTATAGTTATCTAATATTTTATCAAGATAATGTGATTTTTTATATAGTCCTGTGGTCACTCAAACACGATAGGTATTCCTCACCTATACGACTGGAATAAACCAAGACTAATTTTTTTCTGTTTTTTGGACTCCTTTGATCCCTTGTTGGTCAAGTAAGTCAGTAATCTGTCGAAGATGGGAAGAGTCCTCTACAATCATATAATCTGGTTGAAATGTCTTCTTTTTAATATCAAAAGTCAATTTAAAGCCGTTGTCGACACGGGAATGATAACCATACAACTCATGCCAACGAACTATTTGTTCGGTTTCATAATGATGAATTTGGCTTGCCGAATAGTATTTTCCATTTATAATAATCCCATTTGGCAGGATATACAAATTGCCTTGATGACGAACAAGGCTAATGATTAAATAGAACAAATAGGCCAAACTAAAAAATGAAGAACCTAGGAATTCAGTTGTAATCACTATTGCTAATATTACCACTAAAATCAAAAGGGCAAACACAGTTCCCCATTTAACATACTGATACGATCTCGTATGTTTCGTAAGTGGGGTCATCTCTTTCCATTCAACCGGTACCAAAAGACTAGCAAACTCACTCTCTTTTAATGGATAAAGGGCATCTTGTGAAATTTCAGCAGCTTTCTTTAAATTTAATCGATACCGGATTAAATAAATGACACTAAGCAGAAAAATAACGGTAAATACAAAATTAGTTAGAATTCTTAATTTCCCCTTATCTTTTAAAAATCTTTCCTTTGAATATTTTACCATAAAAATTCATTCTTTTATGAATAAAATTGTGAAAGAGTTACAATTCTATTATCTCAATTTTCTAATTAATATACAATCCATTCTAGTAGATTTTTCAAAAACTTGTAGGATACAAACAAAATTAGATATGATAGAAATAGTTCCTTTTAGCTAAATAAAGCACGAAAGCATTTTGTACAGATTAAATCGAAGTTTTCCGGATCATCTTTCTATCGGAAACAACGGAACTGAAATAGGAATTAGGGATTATGTGCCTTCCAGACGATGGGCCATATCTCAATGATGGAGGAATTTTTATGAAAAAAGGAGTTTTACTTCTTGTACTTGCTACAATCCTTTGGGGCGGCAACTATATTTGCGGGCGATACTTAGCACCTGCTTTACCAGCAACATTACTAAATACGATTCGCTGGGCTATTTCTACGTTTATACTTTGGGCGCTATTAGCGTTAAATAAAAAGAAATTTCCTATTTTTTCAAAGTGGAAAGAGTTATTGATTCTTGGCTTTTTGGGGATTTTTGCATTTTCAACATTGAATTATTTAGGGTTACGTTCTCTTAGTGCTTCTTATGCGGGCATGATTTCTGCGGGGATTCCAATCGCCATCTTATTTTTTACACCGCTTTTTTTAAAAGAACAAATAAAAGCAAAATCCTGGTTCGGTGCTCTCGTTTCCATTGTTGGTGTTATTCTTTTGGTTCAGGGGAAACAAGGAGGAACTACCTACGCTTCGATGATTGGTATTGTAGAAATTCTTCTATCGTGTTTAGCTTGGGGAGTTTATACAGTCCTTGGGAAAAAGTATGGGAGTAAGATAGATCCATTAACAATGACCGCAGGGGCATCCTTTTACGGTACCATTCTTAGTGCCATTAGTTGTATCGGTACTGTTCATCCGGACATGATTCATATGACTGCTACCGCATGGTTTGCCGTGGCATTTGTAAGTACACTAGCATCAGTTTTAGCCTTCTTCGCTTGGAATGCAGGGGTAAAAATTGTCGGCCCTGCTCTGTCTGCACCATTTATCAACCTGCTTCCGGTTTGGACCGTTGTTTTTGGTGTCCTGCTTTTACATGAGCGCTTCTCGATATTAACACTTGTAGGAGGGGTGATTACGATTATTGGAGCTATATTGGCAACATATAGACGACCAGAGAATAAGAAGATGAAAAACCATGCCAAAGCATCATAAAAAGGTTTTCAAGTAGATCACAAAAGGCCACCCATTCACACGACTAATATGCTTAAAATGGGGAATAATGGTTAAAGTAAACCCTTGTATAAGGGAACTGAAAGATTAGGAGAAATATTAGATGATTGGGAATACAAAACAGGTGGCATTGTATAAAAATCGTAATTTATGGTCGGGAATAATGTTTGGTGTAGGGCTGGCTGCTTTTTTGGATGAGGCTGTTTTTCATCAACTAATGCATTGGCATCATTTTTATGACAAATCCACAACCACTGTTGGTTTGGTATCAGATGGAATTTTTCATGCATTCAGCTGGTTTGCTACTGTTGGGGCATTGTTTATGGTGGCAGACCTACGCCGCAGAAGGGCTTTTATTTTTAAAAGGTGGCTTGGCAGCGTATTGCTAGGGGCTGGTGTTTTCAATTTTTATGATGGCACCGTTCAGCACAAACTCATGAGATTGCATCAGATTCGCTATAATGTGGATATCCTTCCATATGACATGGCATGGAATATCATTGCCATAATCTTTATCATTATCGGTATTGCCCTTCTTATTCAAAACGGAAGGGAATTTAATCAGGCGGGGGTAAATCAAAAAAATGCACTTGAATAACCCTGAATTTGAAAGCAGATTACCTGTCCCAGAGGTTCCACTTTTGCTTTTAATCCTGTCTCTTACCTTGGGGTTATTTTTTAAACAACGTAACCTTTCGTACCCACTCTACCGATGTATTTTTTTGGTTTTAGGGATTTGTTGTATCATTGCCGCCTCCATCGGACCATTAGCCTCCCTGGCACATATGGATTTTACTGCCCATATGCTTGTTCATTTGCTCCTTGGAATGCTTGCTCCGCTACTAGTGGTACTGGCTAGCCCACTAACGTTACTCTTACGAACTCTTAAGGTAGAGGCCGCTCGTTCTCTAACAAAAATTTTAAGATGGAAGTTTTTTTCAATTTTAAGTAACCCAATCATTGCTTCGATCCTCAACATCGGAGGGCTTTGGATTCTCTATACAAGCACTCTTTATTCCGCTATGAGGCATAATATTCTTCTGCATATGCTAGTTCATATCCATGTGTTTCTTGCTGGGTATCTTTTTACTGCGGCCATTATTTATATGGATCCTACGCCGCACCGAAAAAGTTACTTTTACCGTGCGATGGTTTTAGTTATTACAATAGCCGGACATGATTTCCTTGCAAAATATCTCTACGCGCACCCACCAGCCAATGTTCCCGTTAGACAGGCCGAAATGGGCAGCATGTTGATGTATTACGGCGGAGATATCATTGACCTTCTTTTAATAACCATCTTTTGTTTTCAATGGTTCAAAGCTGCCCGGCCCCGAGTCAATATGAATACCGACTTTTATTAATTTGAAAAGCCGCAGCACGTGGTTGCGGCTTTTTGCATTCCAGTATTTTTAATAAAACAAGGCTGTGTTAAACTAGTATGTTGATTTCCGTTCCAGGCTCAAGCGGTTCGCGCGCGTGCCGGGGAGCCTCCTCGTCGCTTCACTCCTGCGGCGTCTCCATTGCCCCGTACTCCCGCAGGAGTCTTCGTGCCTTCCACTCCAATCAACAGAGTTAATAAATCAACATTGTCCTTTAACAAAGCCTAAAACAAATTAAGACAACAACGGAATTCTGTCTCGATACCTCTCTACTAAGCGATGGTTGTGTTCATCTGCTCCATCGATATTACCGCTTAAGAATACCGGCGGTTCATATCCGTTATCCGCCATCATTTTAATCGCCTCTGCGAAAATCGCATTTAAAATAACCGCCCCCACCACCGTGGAAGTTGAGCCAAAAGGTACAGCCACTTTTTCATAGGTAAGAGCGGCATCACCTTTTGTGGAGTGGTTATCAATCACTAGATCAACTGAATTAAAGAGGTGTTTTCCACTCTTATGTTTGGAAGGCTGACTCTTCGAATATTCCAATGAAGTAAGTCCAATTACAAAAGCTCCCTTTTTCTTGGCTTCCTGTGCCACGTCAACTGGTACGGGATTGCGTCCGGATGTCGATAAAACAAAGAAAACGTCTTCCGGAAGGATTTCCTGGTCTTTTAAAAATTCCTGAGCATAATCGTTTTGCCGTTCTAGCTGTGAGGATCTTAATGCCCCTTCGTGGAGCATCAGAGGTTCCACTAGTATCGGTTTAATGGGAACAAGTCCTCCGGCGCGGTAAAAAACCTCTTCTGCTAAAATATGTGAATGGCCGCAGCCAAACAGCTGGACCACCCCACCGTTTTGAATTGCTTCAGCAACCTTTTCCGCTGCCTTCTTAAGCTTTTTCATTTCATACTTTTCAACTAGTTGAATCTTTTCTTTTGCTTTTTCAAAGTATTGGTTTAACACAATTAACTGCCCCCTAATTTCCTATCATTACATCTATTTGTGACAATGTTTTCCCAATAGAATCTCGAATGACATGTGTATCTTGAGCAAAATCAAAAGGAGTATCGCCTTGATTTACAATCAACAGGGGGATACCCGGTCTTCTATATTGAGGAAAGGTAGAAAACGGTGTTACCTTCAAGCTTGTGCCTAATACCAAAATGCAATCTGCTTGAGCGATGAGGTTCAAGATCGTATGAAAACCATCTGCCGAAAACCATTCCCCGGAATCACCGAACAAAACCACATCTGGTTTAATATAACGATTCTCTTTATTTTTCGTTTCACAATGATTACAAACGTAAAACTCAACCATCGTTTCGAGCCTGTGGACCATTTCTTCTGTCGGATAGCTTTTTCCACAATTTAAACAGGAAGCCTTCTTCATTGTTCCGTGAAACTCTATTACCCTGTTACTTCCGGCTTTTTGATGCAGCCCATCAATATTTTGCGTGATAATTTGTGAAACTTTTCCTTCCTTTTCCCATTTCGCAAGAATTTCATGCCCTTTATTTGGGGCAGCATGTGGATGGTATAGATTCCCCATCGCAAATTGATAAAATTCCTTTGGGTGCTTATAAAAATAATCGAGTGATAGTATGTATTCAGGTGCCAGTTTGTAAATTCCAGATCTTGAGCGAAAATCCTTTATTCCGGATTCTGTACTAATTCCCGCACCTGTGAGAACAACAATATTATTAGCTTCCCTTAAAACGCCGGCGCAGGTTTGAATAGTGTGTTTCTCCATTTTAAACCTCCTAAAATTGTATTTTACTAAATAATTCCTACGAGCATCAAGCATCCATTCTTTCTCAAACTTACCAATTAAAAAAGAACACACTGTATCCAATGTGTTCGAAAGTGTACCATTTATAGTTCCGGCGCTTCCATCCCTATCAGACCCCACTCTTCGCGAGCTGGTCCATAAACACCAGGAACCTTCAAGCCAGCTTGGCGCATAAGAACTGTCAGCTGCCCACGGTGATGGATAATATGCTTAATGAGGAGTGAAAGCGTCACTGCTTTGGGCATATCCATACCAAATACATTTATCATTTCCGTTAAGGATTGGTCTGTCCACTGCTCTTTTACCGCGTTGTTTGTATCAGTTGTAACCTTTCGAAAAATATCTGCAATTACTTTTGCAGAAGTCGGTACGGTCGTTGCGTTTTCCACAGCAGCAACCTGAATTCCGAATTCATTAAGCATTTCAGGAGTACTTGTTACAATATGCCAGGCAATTCTGCCTAATGTACGATCTTCTTGCGATACCGCTTGTTGAAGTGAGCTATCAGTTAATGCATCCAAAACCTTTTGAGTGGATTCCATTTCCTGGTTCCATTCCCCAATAAATTCATTAATAGAAGTATACATTTTTACATTCCTCCGTTTAATTTCTCACACTAAAATATGGCGATTTAAAGTATAGCATTAGAGAACCCATTTCAAAATTTACATTTTAATTTTTTCCTCTTCTGGAAAGATTGAATGGAATATTCTATTGGGGGTATATTACAACAAAAAATGAAAATAGGTGGTGATTGGGGCAATGATTGAATTACCAAAAAGCCTCTATTGTGAACATTGTAAAAAAGAGACAGAACACAAGGTGAGAGAAGATGCATTAGAGATTGAATATACCTGTAAGGAATGTAATAATCAACTGGAGATTGTTAAGTCATTTTTCTAAGAGTATCGCACCTTCCGCACTAATCAATTTTGTTTAAAAATGCACCCCTAAGTTATAAATTTCACTCTAACTTTTGGGGTGCAGTACACTTCCATAAAAAGATTACTGGCACTTATTCTTTTCAAAACCCCCCCCCGACAACATTTTTTCAAATGAAAGCACCGTATTGGCAACGGTTCTAAAACAATCCGCTAAGTTATGTATGGACTTTAAGACTCTATTATTAAAATCTGTTATAATCTTAACTGATAAGGAAGTGATGATTTGAAAGAAACTATTCAGTTATTAGCGGACATTGTCAATAATCTTCATGATTTCATACAAATATATGTGAGCAGCTCGTTGAATCTTTCATTAACGGATAAGGACCTGCATTTTTGGATCATGGGATTTATCGGAATCGTTGTTTTTCTTTTCGTGCTGGTCATCTCCAAAATTATTGTAAAAATGCCTTTTGGAATTACGATTCTATCTTTCTTATATACAACAACTTTTATGTTTGTATTAGTTTTTGCAATCGAAATTCAACAGGCACTGACCAATCGAGGAAATATGGAATTTGAGGATGCACTCGTAGGGCTTTTAGGTTTTTTCGCGTTTTTCCTAGTATTTGTTGTGATTGCATTTGCGTTCTTTATGACTAGAAGACTATTAAAATCCTTATTTAAAAAATAGATTTAATAAAAAAATCCCCAGCCTTGGGGATTTTTTTATACTATTAATACATTCAAAATAGATATACTCCCCTGTCAATTAGGCCGACCTTACTTTCTGTCTGTGAAATTGCAAATTCAATAGTCGGTCAAGTTTTTTACTTAATAAAATCGTTTCTGACGAGGTTAATCCTTTGGACATTCCGACAGTTATCATAGTATTTCGTACCATTTCAATTTGGTAAATTAAGTCATCATTTGTCATTTCCAGTAACTCCTTCTATTTACAACTACAAAATTAAGTTTACCAATTGAAAACGCATTCAGAGAAACAGTATTTATCATCAAATATCGACATAATCTGTTAACTACCTATTTTATGCCACATTTTTCCATAAGTTTCTCGAATTAAATTGATAGAACATCCTTTCAAAATTCACCAAAAACTGTTCTCTTCCCCCAAAATTGACTCAGTGAAACGTTTGAAAAATGATTGACATTCTATGTAATTGATTTTATCTTAATCTATGTTCTACTAATTATTAAACCTACTAAAATTTCTGGAGATGTTCATGAAAGAATATGTTTTAACGCAAAATGCTAAAAATTCCAAGCTAAAATTGGCTTTTTTAAAAAAGGACCTGGTATTTACAATCTCCCTTATCTTAGCAATGGCGAGCAGCCTCATACATCCGCCAAGACTGGAATATATAAATTTTAAGGTGTTAGTAAGCTTATTTAACCTGATGCTAGCGATTAAGGCCTTTGAAGAACTAAAACTATTAGACAGATTCGCGATTGGGATAGTGAATAAATGCAAATCTAGCAAGCAGGTTTCTGCTATTCTAATTTTATTATGCTTTTTTACCTCGATGTTGGTAACGAACGATGTCGCACTTATCACGTTTGTGCCATTAACCCTTATCATCAGTAAAAAGGCTAAAATTAACATGATGGAAACCATAGTCCTTCAAACCATTGCGGCGAATATCGGCAGCAGTTTAACCCCGATGGGAAATCCGCAAAATTTATTTATATTTTCCCATTATGGGATAAGTCCGGCTCAATTTTTTACAACAATCCTATTGTTGGCATTTCTAGGAGGAAGTTCGCTCTATATTTCCATTTACCGACTTAAGGGCAAAAAACTAAATATCGCACTAGACCCAATTCCAATAAAAAGTCGAAAAAAAGCAGCGGTTTGGGGAATTATTTTTTGTATTATTATTGTTTCCATTTTTGGAGGAATGAGTTATCAGCTTGCTGCGATTATTACATTTCTTGCAGCCTGTATTTTAGATTATAAATTATTAGCAAAAATCGATTATCTCTTACTTATTACATTTATCTGCTTTTTTATTTTTATAGGAAATATTGCAAATATCGAAGCACTCCGGGATTTTGCTAGTGAATGCTTGAAAAACTCCACTTCTGTCTATTTTAGTTCCATCTTAGCCAGCCAATTGATCAGCAATGTCCCTGCCTCCATCCTTTTATCAAACTTTACGATGGATTGGAAGTCCTTATTATTAGGAGTCAATATTGGCGGTCTTGGTACCATTATTGCGTCACTTGCCAGTGTAATTTCTTATAAACTATATATTCAATCAAACCCTGGTAAGAGCAAAAGGTATTTAATCCAATTCAGCCTTTATAACTTTTTGTTCTTGATTTTTTTATCATTGATTCAGTTTTTTATCCTAAGGCTGCTTTAAAAGTCAATTTTGATTTTGGGAAAACGTTGATTGGAGCGGTAATCAACAACTAGGTTTAACAGAGCTATCCTAAAAATATTATAATACGCTGTTGGTTCAATGAACTACAGCGTTTTTTCGCATGTAAAACAAATTGAAATTATTCCATTTCGATAATAGAATATAAGAAAAAAGAGGGAGTGTAATATGGCAAATTCGACAAAAACGATTGTTGAAAAACTTAATCTTAATAAATATTCAAATAAATTAATTCTTCATAAGCCAAATGATTTGGAGGATTTTGATGAATTAGAATTTGATTCTTCGATTCAAAAAGATAAATATGATTTAATCGTTACCTTTGTATTTGGATTAGAGGAATTTGCAGAACAACTTCAATCAGTAATTAATCTAAATTTACTTGAAGACAATGGCTACTTATTTTTTGCCTACCCTAAAAAGAACAATCCGAAGTATGAAGACTATATTGACCGTGATCGTTTAATTCAGGCGCTTCCTTCTGATGAAGAAGGATATGTCTTGGGAAGTAATATTAAGTTTGCAAGAATGGTTAGCTTAAATGATATTTTTACTATTGTGGGTTTAAAATCAGCACCGAAAAAAGCTGCCAGTAAGAAAAACAGCCAATGCGTTGATGACTACATAGGAAATGTCGAGGATATCAAGCAATATTTGTCCAAAAATGGGGATTTACTCGAAAAATATAATCAATTAACCTTTGGCTATCAAAAGGATTGGGCCCGGTATGTTTACAGTGCAAAAAGGAAAGAAACCCAGGAAAAACGCCTTCTGGAAATGGAAACGGTATTGGGCGAAGGATTTAAATCAATGGAATTGTACCGCCAGAGTAAAAAATAGATTTTCAGATATATGGCCACGATTTTCTATCGTGACCATATTTAGTATTTAATTATGATGAGATTGATTTCCAGTTTACATAATATCGTTATGTGTTACTAACTAAAATTTAAATGATATCTTCAAATTCTCTTGCAATTCTTTCAAATGCTTCTTTTATAAGCGGCCTTGGTGACGGGATGCAAATCCTTTGAAAGGCAAGTCCTTCTTCCCCAAACATTTTACCATCTTCGAGAATAACATTTGCTTTATTATAGATCCGTTCATGGACTTCTTCTGCTGTCAGCCCATATCCACTGAAGTCCATCCACATAATATAGGTTCCTTCTGGGATTTTCACCTTTACTTTCGGCATTTTTTCGGCTAAAAACTTCACAACCCAATCCATCGTGCCATCAATATATTCCTTTAGCTGTTCTAACCAATCTTCCCCTTCTGTATAAACAGCGATTAGCGCAGAAACAGTAAACGGTGACGGCAAATGCATCCCCATTACCTTATTCATGGTTTTCCTGAGCTCAGGATTTGAAATTATTACATTCGTACAATGAAGCCCTGCTACATTAAAGGTTTTGTTAATCGCAGTAAAAGTGATAATATGGTCCACATTGTCAACGGCTTTGGCAATGGGAATAAATGTTTGATTACTCCGGATGAGGTCCCCGTGAATCTCATCTGCAACAATCAGAACATTATGTCTTCCGCAAATATCGGCTAATCTTTGTAATTCTTCCTGGTTAAAAATTCTTCCTGTAGGATTATGCGGGTTGCATAAAATAAACATCTTCGTCTTCTCTTGTTTTGCCTTCTCTTCAAAATCCTCAAAATCAATCTGATAATACCCGTCTGAATCAATATTTAGCGCATTATTCTGTACCACTCGATGGTTAGCTTCAATCGCTGCTGTAAATGGAGGATAAACTGGGCGTTGGATGATAATCCCGTCTCCTGGATCTGTAAAAGCTCTTACTGCAATGTTCAACGCATGGACTGTTCCAGGACTATAGATAATTTCTTCCTTTTGAATATCCCAATCATGTCGCTTTTTAAACCAATGCTGGATAGCCGTAAAATACTCGTCCGGAAAAACGGAGTAACCAAAGATTCGATGGTCAACTGTTTTATGTAAGGCATCAATCAAGGGCTGGGGTACAGGAAGATCCATATCCGCTGTAAACAAAGGTATCGTTTCTTCATCATATCTAGATGTGAGGCCTATCTCTTTTATCAGTTTTCCCCCATCCCATTTTAATGAATATGTACCACGGCGATTCACTACTTCATCGAAGTTGTATTTCATGAACAACACTCCTTTTAAAAAAAAGCCGAATTAACCAACCAATTTGGTAAAATTATCATTTTTAGTTTCAAGCCCATTATACTACATATTTTAAACCGAAAGAAATTGCTTTTTCTAGCAATAAAGGTCCTCATTTCTGAGGACCCTCTCTAAAAATCATATTATATAACCCAGCCAAACCATTTCACAGACTGTGTAATGACAAGCGGAACTAGAATGGCAATGACGGTTGGGATCAGGAATGCCATAAATGTCCACTTTTTACTTTTGGTTTCCTTATAGATATTGAGTAATGTTGTACCACATGGATAATGCAACAATGAAAATAACATCATATTTAATGCAGTCAACCAAGTCCAGCCGTGCTCAATAAGAATGGCTTTTAAATCAACAAGACTATCGACTTCAGTTAAAGAACCCGTTGATAAATATCCCATTAACAAGATTGGCAGGACAATTTCATTCGCTGGCAACCCCAAGATAAAAGCCATCATAATGTAACCGTCTAAGCCAAGTAATTTTCCAAATGGGTCCAAAAACTGAACGGCATACATTAAAATACTTGTATCACCAATATAGAGATTTGCAAATACCCAGGTTAAGATAGCTGCAGGTGCTGCAACTTTCACTGCTCGCATTAAGACGGACCAGGATTTTGTCAAGGATGAGCGAATGACCGTATCCAGGATTTTAGGTTTTCGGTATGGCGGCAGTTCTAACGTATAATGTGTTGGGACCCCTTTAAGGGCTGTTTTGGAAAGTACCCATGAAACGAAGAAGGTAACAAGGATTCCAAATAAGACAATCCCGACGAGAGATGCAGTCGAAACAAATAATTTCATTCCACCGGTAAATCCAGCAGCCATAAATAATGAAGAAAAGACAATTAGAGTACCCCAACGACCATTACAAGGGACAAAATTATTGGTCAGAATCGCCAGCATCCTTTCGCGAGGTGATTCTATAATTCTAGTCGAAATTACAGCAGCTGCATTACAGCCAAACCCCATTGCCATCGTTAGTGACTGCTTCCCGTGGGCACCGACTTTTTTAAACAAACGGTCCATATTAAAAGCAACCCGGGGAAGATATCCGTAGTTTTCTAAAAGAGCAAAAGTCGGAAAAAAGATGGCCATTGGCGGCAGCATTACCGCAATTACCCAGGTTGTTCCTCGATATAAGCCAAGAACTAACATCCCATGAAGCCAATCGGGTGCGTGTAAAAAAGTAAAAGCGGCTGTGATATACTGCTCTAACCATCCAAAAAAGTCCGCTATTAAGGAAGAAGGGATGTTGGCTCCAGCTATGGTGATATAGAAGACCGTTCCTAACATGATTAACATAATTGGAAAGCCGAAAATGGGAGAAGTGAAAATCGCATCTAGTTTTTCTGTCCGAGTATCCCTTTTTGATTTTGTATAGGTGACACCCGCCTTGCAAAGTTGATGACTCCGGTCATACAAATTCTGTACAATTTCATCTCTTAACTTCGCTGTCGACATCTTTTGAGCTTCATTGTAAAGCTGTTCGATATTCATTTACGTCCCCTCCTTTAAGGCTTAAGTAACGATTAATTTCACCTAGTAAAGACTCATCTCCATCTAATAAACGGAGGGAAACCCAGCGGGAAGATACATGGTCGCCCACAATCTCACGTACTTTCGGTTCGATTTTTTCAATTTTTTCTTCGATCTCTTGCGGATATTTCACTGGAATAGGATGGCAAGCTATTTCCCCAGTTACAATACGATGAATGGTATCAAGGAGCTTGGAAAACCCTTTTTTGTTTCTTGCAGAAATTTTTATAACGGGCACCCCAAGCCGATTTGTTAGCAGATGCTCGTTAATGTTTATTCCTTGTTCTTCTGCAACATCGATTAAATTTATACAAATGATTACATTCTTTGTCATTTCCAAAACCTGCAAGGCAAGATTAAAATTCCGTTCTAAGGAAGTGGCATCAAGGACAACGATTGTTACATCAGGTTTTTCGAATACAATGTAGTTTCGTGCCACCTCTTCATCCTTGGAATTTGAAAAAAGAGAATAGGTACCTGGGAGATCGATCAATTGAAATCGAGTATCTTTAAATGCAATGCTTCCCTTTGCAAGTGAAACTGTTTTTCCAGCCCAATTACCCGTATGCTGCTTTAAACCAGTTAAAGCATTAAACAATGTACTTTTACCTGTGTTGGGATTTCCCGCTAAAGCAATCCGATATTCATTTCCCATCGTTCACCAGCTCCCCTTCAATTTTTGAACTCTCCTCTTTTCTTAATGCAATGGTTGTTTGACTTACACGAAAAGCGATAGGGTCTCCCAACGGGCTTTTCCGTACTACCTCAACTAATGCATCTTTAACAAAGCCTAAATCTAATAATCTTCTTCTCATTACACCTTCCAGTTGAATCGAAGTTATTTTAATAATATCGCCTTTTTTTCCGTCCTCAAGCTTAATAATATTAGTTGTCCCCATTATTTTTTCACACCCCTTAAAATTTTTACCGAGTGCAACTTTTTACTAATTATATGTTGAGGTCATAAATTTGTCACCTAATTTTGCAAAGAAATTAAAAAAAGAACGTCTGCCTATACGGCAAACGTGCTCTTCTACAAAATTGCATTGTCAACACAATAATTATTTAAGTCAATCTCTGTTTCCTGTCCTGTGACTAATTTAGCGAGTTCTGCTCCGAGATATGGACCGCTGGTTAACCCTGATGAACCTAACCCATTTGCAACATAAATTCCATTCCAATCAGGCAAAGGTCCGGCTACTGGTAAAAACCCTGGAGTAAAAGGGCGAAAACCAACTCTTGTTTCGAGGACAGTGCTGTTTGCTAATCCTGGTGCCGTTTCTAAGGCTTGACTTAAGATTTCATTGATTCCGCCTGCTGTAACACGGGTATCAAACCCTTTATCATTTTCATGCGTAGAGCCCACAACAACAAGTCCATTTTCAAAAGTAAGGATATATTGGGTGTGTGGCGGCATGACAACCGGCCATGAACTTGTGTCAGTTTCAGGCAGCTGTAAATGAATGATTTGTGCTTTTTGCGGTTTTACGGAGAACTCAAGGCCTAAAGACTGCAAAAGCTCTTTTGCCCATGCTCCTGAAGTAACAATTACTTTGTCAGCAAGTAAAGTTTTTTCTTCCAAGGTAATCCCCATTACCCGATTTTCATTTATTAGGATTGATGCATCCCCTTTTAAAAAAGTCGCTCCATTCTTAATCGCTGCACGTGTTAATGCATTCCGAAGTTCCCGGCCATTGACGCGGGCTCCCCCGCTGACATAAACAGATCCGAATTCCTCTGATAAAGGTGGAAAAAGTTTTTTTGTTTCTGCTGGTGACAGAATCTTGATTTCACCGATTTCCGGAGCGTCTTCTCTCCGTTTTCGTGCCCGTTCTGCCATCTGTTCGAGTTTATTTGGGTCTTTGTGTAAACTTAAAGCCCCCACCCGTTTATATCCGGTATCTGTTTCACCGTCTGCTTCTAATTTTGCGATTAATTGTGGATAGTAACGCGCGCCGCCTTTGGCTAATTGATACCATATTTTGTTCCTCCGCTGTGATAGCCATGGACACACTATTCCGGCTGCGGCATCGGTTGCTTGGCCAGGATCTTCCCGGTCAACCATAGTAACTTGTGCACCTAATTTGGTCAGGTGGTACGCGGTAGAAGCACCGAGAATACCAGCTCCGATTACAATAATTTTTTGCATCATGACACCTTTTCTTTCAATATTAATTACAAATTTATCCACTCATATATCCCATTCAATCAGAATCAGGATTTGTATATAGGTTACATTATATACGAGCATGTTCTTTTGCTCAAAAACTTCGGCGGGAGTGATGAATCATGGCTAGAAACAAACTTTTGGTTCCTGGTGCAGGAAATGTTCTGGATCAAATGAAGGTGGAAATCGCCAACGAGTTTGGAGTTCAACTTGGTGCTGATACGACCGCGCGAGCAAATGGTTCAGTGGGCGGCGAAATGACGAAGCGTCTCGTTGCATACGCTGAACAATCCTTACGAAATCAACAAGGCCAATAACTTTTGATTTCAAAAAGGCTGTCCCAAATCGGGGCAGCCTCCACAAAGAATTTACAATTTTTTCAATACATAGTAACACAAATCAGGATCAGACTTTGTTCTTAACAAATCAATTGCAGTCCAGCCATTTTTAAAATAATGAATAAATACTTCACGAGTTTTGAGTCTCCATGCTATCGCAAGCTCAGGATTCCTTTTCTTCAGTGTTTGAAAATTACTCGGTACCGGAACAAAGAGGAAGCCTTCCGCAGTATCCAGCTCAAGATCCGTTTCATTCGGGTTCAAATTTTCTTCTGAATCACGGTAAACCTTAAGTAACAAACGGCCCTCTATTTCATACTCGCTTGGCCTTTCAACCAAATCCTCCATAACCCACCATTCAACTGTAAACCGGTCGGACGGCATGCCCTGATTTAAATCGTCCTGCATTTCCCCATAACAATTCTCTACATATGTCGAGCATCTTGCTCCAAGCTTATGTAGATTCAAATAGCCATTTACTGTTTCAAGAGGATCATATGTCCATGTAACTAAATCATATCCCATTTTTAATGACTCTTCCTTTTGGGCAAGCTTTAGTTTTTCGCCAATCCCCAGTTTACGATATTCGGGATGAATTCCTAGTGTATGAGAACAGAGATAAATCTTATTATTTTTAAAGCCCGGAAAACTATATTGAAAACCAATCAGTTCGTCATCCAAAAAAGCGCCCAATGCCATTCCACCGTTTTTAATGGCCGTAATAGTTTGACTGCTTGGTATGGACTCGTATTCACTCCAAATCAGCGATTCCAATTTTCTCAACTCTTCAAGCTCATCAATTGTTTCGAGAGTACGAATAACGATATTTTTTTCACTCATTCATCATACCTCCTTTTTGAAATTGTCCTAAAAATGATTATACATCTTCATGCTCGAAATCCATATCTTTCAATGTGACAACCTTTGTTTTTTTAATAAATTTATAGCTCAACCAAGCCGTTAAAAAGATTGGAATCCCCAAATAGGTAACAAGCAACCCATTCCAGTCAATTTTATCTCCTAAAAATGCCTTATAGTCTTGTCCAAGGATTGCCACCATACATAAAGCCAATGTCAGGAAAGGACCAAATGGAAACCATTTTGCTTTAAAAGGTAATTCGTTTAAATCTCTTCCTTGAGCCACATAGCCTTTACGGAAACGGTAATGGCTGACAGCGATTCCAATCCAGGCAAGAAATCCCGATAAGCTGCAGGCATTTAACAGCCAGAAAAAGACCTTTCCATCACCAAAGATTGATGTTAAAAATGCAAGCATCCCGACAGCTGTTGTTACATAAAGTGCATTTGCAGGAATTCCGCGTGAATTTACTTTTGTTAAAAATTTTGGAGCATTTCCTTCCTTTGCCATTGTCCATAAAAGCCGTGAGCCGGCATACATTTGGGAATTTGCGGTGGAGAGTACAGCCGTAAGAACAACTGCATTCATTACGGAAGCAGCAAAAGCCAGCCCTGCTCTTTCAAAAACTAATGTAAACGGACTTTCTGAAACATTATCAGAGTTTAATAGTCTTGGATCATTATAAGGTACAAGGAATCCAATGATGATGATGGAAAAGATAAAAAATAGCAAGATTCTCCAAAAAATCTGTCGAATGGCTTTGGGCATATTCTCCCTAGGATTTTCACTTTCCCCTGCAGAAAAACCAACCATTTCCGTACCTTGAAACGAAAAACCAACAATCATGAAAACGCTAATAATAGAAGCAAAACCACCCTTAAAAGGTGCTTCTCCTGCGGTAAAATTTTTAAATCCGACAGAGTGACCACCCATAATACCTAAGATAATCAAGACCCCAATCACCAAAAAGAGAATGATTGTAGCAACTTTAATAATTGAAAACCAATATTCTGCTTCCCCATAACCTCTTACAGATAAAAAATTTAATAAAAAGATAATAGCGAGGGAAGGAACGCTCCAGAAAATAGACGGAACATTTGGCAGCCAAAACTTCATGATTAAACCAGCAGCCGATAATTCAAGAGCGATAATCATGGCTGAATAATACCAATAATTCCAGCCTTGAGCAAAACCGAAGGCAGGATCGACAAATTTAGAGGAATAGGTGCTAAAGGTCCCGGAAATCGGCATAAGCGTGGCCATTTCTCCTAAGCTTGTCATTAGAAATAACATCATTAAACCACTTAAGATATAAGCAACGATTGCTCCTCCCGGGCCCGCTTGACTGATTGTTCCCCCGCTTGCCAGAAATAACCCGGTACCAATCGTACCACCGATGGCAATCATGGTGAGATGTCTCGCCTGAAGATTCCGTTTCAGATGGTGGTGTTCGGAAAAATCCGTTTCTTTTTCTGTTTGTAATGCCGTATTACTCATATATGCACCTCTTTTATCATTAATAAAAACTGATTAGTTTTGTTTAAAAGTCGCAAGAACAGTTCGAGTTAAAATTTCAATTCCATTTAAAAGGGCATCTCGATTAAACGACATATACGGGTGATGCAAACCAGGGGCTAAGTCGCAGCCTAAACCCAGCATCGCCGCCTTCAAATGCGGGCGTTCTTTTGTGTAAAAATGAAAATCCTCCGCACCGGGTGTGATGACTGCAGGCATAACATTTTCAGCACCAATGACTTCTGCAATCGCCTTCGCCATAATTTTCTGTGCCTTGGGATTTACCACAGCAGCATAAACCTTTTCCTTATGTTCAAATTCAATCTTCACCTCAAAAAGTGAGGCAACTTGCTGTAAAATATGGTCAACTTTTTGAACTAGCCTATCCATCGTTTCATTTTTTTGCGCCCGTAAGTCTAAATGAAATTGGGCAGATCCGGGAATAACATTCGTGTTATCCCCTCCTGCACTGACTTGAGTCATTTTTACAGAGAAAGAATCAAACGGGTTCAAACGGATCCCTTTTAATTGCTCGACAATCGCGGAAATCACTTCTATGGCATTCACCCCTAAATCAGGGCGAGCACCATGCGCATCAAAGCCAATAATTTTAGCGGAAACGGTTTCAGCGGCCCCGTGAATAATACCTGGTGATGCCGTCCCCATCGTAAGTTCCTGAATAGGCCGTAAATGAACACCATACAAAAAGTCAATATCATCGATTACTTGTTTTTCAATCATTTTTAAGGCGCCATCTCCCACTTCCTCTGCCGGTTGGAAAATTAATTTTAGCCGTCCCGGCAGTTCTAATTGCATTTCTTTTAAAAGAAGCAGCGTACCTAACACCATCGTCATATGCGCATCATGGCCGCAGGAGTGATTGGCTTGAAATCTCCCATTCACTTCCTGCCATAAAGAATCCATATCCGCGCGAACCCCAACCGTTAGGGGACCATTTCCTAGTTCCCCTATCACTCCTGTATGGTCAGGAAACGTTCTAACCTCACACCCATTGCTCTTTAAGAAATTTGCTATGAAGCTCGTGGTGTTAACTTCTTTCCAGCTGACCTCCGGATTTTGATGTAAATGCTCAAATAGTTCAAAAATGATTGGGCTTAATTTTTCTAATGTTTTTTTCATCTGTATTCCCTCATTACTTGGAATGAACAGTTTCTTTTTTAATCGTTAATTCTTGAAGCGTTTCCTCATTCACTTCAACACCTAAACCAGGTTTTTCGCTTAGTACCACAAAAGGAATTTGATACTCAAGGTCACCAATATCTTTACTGAACAACAACGGCCCGGTTAATTCTGTGCTGGTGATATTTTTTCTTGCCATCGCAGTATGATATCCAGCTGCAGAGCCAATCGAGGATTCGACCATTGACCCGACTTGGCAGGAAAGACCTGCATATTCAGCTGTTTTAGCCATATGAATCGCAGGATAAATCCCCGCTGATTTCATTAATTTAATATTGATTTTGTCAGCGGCATTTTTCTTGATAATTTCATTTAGGTCGGAGCCGTCATGAACACTTTCATCTGCCATAATCGGTATCACCGTTTTCTTTCGAAGCTCTGCAAGTCCGTCAATATCTCCCATCTTGATCGGTTGTTCCAGCCAGGAAATTCTGAGCGGTTCTAGTAATGGAAGTGCCTGGGCTGCAGTCGAATAATCCTTCCAGCCTTGGTTAACATCGACTCGAATCGGCACCCCATAGCCAACTGCCTCTCGAACGGCTTTTACACGTTCTAAATCTTTAAAAAGATCAAATCCAACCTTTAGTTTCAAGGAACTGTATCCGAGAGCAAGCGCCTGTTTTGCCTTCTCAGCCATCACTTCCGGTTCTTCAATACTTAATACCTTTGCAAAGGTAAGTTCATTATGAAATTTTCCGCCAATTAAATCGTAGACTGGCTTGCCTGCATATTTACCCATCAGGTCATAGCATGCGATATCAATCGCAGCTTTTGCTGCCGGGTTGCCATGAATTCGGCTATCCATAATATGGTGAATTTTTTCAATGGCAAATGGACTTTCTCCCATGATAAAAGGCAGTAACTGATGTTTTAAAATTTCAATTCCGCTAAAAAAGGATTCCCCTGTTACATGTTCATCCGGAACGGCTTCTCCATATCCGACAAGACCATCTTCCGTTTCGAGTTTCACAATAATCGATGGCATATAATCATATGTTTCATAGGAAATAATAAATGGGGATTGTAATGGTAAATGGATTCCAATAATATCAGCTTTAATAATTTTCATGATGATTTTTCCTCCTCTATATTTGCGACACCGTCGTTTTATTGTCGCTAATCGGTCATTTTTATAATATACTGTAAATTTTCAAAAAACAATCCTTTTAGGAGAAATATTTTTTTAGCTTTTCCGAGATATTATAAAGTGCCCGCGGGCGTCCTTGGTCATATGGCTGCTCTTCCCCCGTAATTGTAAGTAATTCTTTTTCAAGAAATCTTTTAATTAACCTCTCAGCAGAACGCCTACTTACCGTTAAATAATCTGCCAATTCCTGTGCCGAGAATGAACGAAATTGATGTAGCCGAACAAAATCAAAAAAGCGGATTAGATTTTTCGCCGTCATTTTAAGTTGATCCGCTAAAGATTGGATATGTTGATTTTCATTTTTTAAGACATATTGTTTTTCATTTTCAAACAAAGGACCAATCAGTTTTTTGTCTTCATCTAATATAAAAATAGTTGTTTTTTCTGTTGCCTGTTTTTCTGTAAAATATAAGGCTTCTGTCGCATGGTTTTCGGCCTCATTCATCGTATATCCATAACCGATTCCAATCTGTAAAGGCGAATTTATTTTTCCTTCAAGCTCAAGAATTTTTTGCAGATTTTGTTCTTTTAGAGCAACCTCCATTGAACCGCGATTCGTATAAATAGTAAATGGCTGATGTTGGTCCAGTGATACTCTTGCATTTAATTGCCTTGCCATTTGGTTTAAATGCTGCAGGATCTGCAGGCGAAAAACTTGTTCTTCCTGTTGGATTGGATAATTTGCTATTTTTATCGAGATGACAGCGATCTGTGAATCCTTTGTTTTCTTTAATCTCGTTAACGTCACTGCCCTTTCCAATCCTTCTTTCAGGGATTGCTTCGGCTGAACCATATAAATGGAAGGAATAGACAATTTCTGTAACTCTTCATATACTGCATGTATACTTGTTAAAGCAAATTGTGTTTTTTTCTCTTTATATAAATCCGCATGGAAATGAACGAATTGAGTAATATCAAAGCCTGCCTTCTCTTCTTCTACGTGATAAACCCACGGGTAGTCTTTCACAAATAAAGTTGGATCCGTTATATGGATTTCTTTTAAGACATTCTCTAAAAATTCCTGTTTAGGCAAATCAATCGAAATCTTTTCCAACGGGATTTTTTCATGAAAGTAAATTGAAAACAATGAAAGCGAAACAACGAATTCATTAAATGGAACATAGGTAGCCATCAATTGGTTTTCATTTATTTTTTTCTGCCCGAAATAATACGCAATTGCACCCGAGAAAAGTAAAAAATCCACCTCTTTCCCGGCCTGATCAATCAAATGGTTAATTTCCCACGGCGAATCATATGTATAGTTGATAAACGAGATTTCCGGAAATAAATGATAATATGGAGATATAGCATCAATATAAAGGTTTGAACCTAACACACCAATCGCGACCATTATGACAACTCCCACCGTTATTTTAAATAAATTATACCAATTTCTAGTATATCATGGTTTTGTATATCTTTGGGTCGTTCTTTCCCCGTCCTAAAAACAAAATGGACTTGCCATCTAGGCAAGCCCGAATATCTTTCAAATAGTCATTTCTCAACCAGTCGGTAACTTCATTTTTTCCATTATAGTTGAAATGTAATTTCTAACCGTTCCAATCGTATCACTTCTTTGGCTTGATGGTAGATTGGCGGAGAAAGGTTCAAAAACAAGATCATCATCTTCTATTAACTCTGGGGAATAACTCCGCTCTCCAGCCATAATGCGGCGGATCGAGCAAGCTAACTCTTCGCTCGGGCTGTCCTTTAATAAATAACCTCTAACATCCGCTTTTAAGGCTCGCTCAAAATATCCAGTCTTCGCAAAGGTTGTAAAAATCATCACTTTACATCCAGTTGACCTCAAAGCTTCTGCTGCCTCAAGTCCGCTCTTTTTAGGCATCTCGATATCCATCAGGCAAATATCCGGTTGTAGTTGCTTTACAAGTGCAAGGGCCTCTTCCCCATCACATGCTTGGCCAACCACTTCCATATCCTCTTCCAAATTAAGCAGGGAACCAATTGCCCCTAACAGCAGTTCTTGATCCTCAGCAATGACAATTCGAATCATCTAGGTTCTCTCCTTATCTGGCGTGTCTAATTAAGGAGACTCCCCTTATATGAAGGAGAGTCTCTAAAAATTAATGTTCAGGTTTTACTTGGACTGTAATATTGCGTTTTGGTAAATATTTAATCTCCCGAAAGCTTACAAAATTCTTGCTTTCCTCATCCCATAGGCGGAACTTTAGAGAGCGCAAACTTGTAGCAAGGGTGATGGTTGGTACGTTTTGTAATGGATGCGTCTGATTATGTGCTTCTTCAAGTTTATAATTTGGAACCCTTGGACTTAAATGGTGAACGTGGTGATAACCAATATTACCTGTAAGGAATTGGATAACCTTCGGAAGCTTATAATAAGAACTTCCTTCAACCGCTGCCTTTACATATTCCCACTCTTTGTCTTCTTCAAAATAAGAATCCTCAAAAGTGTGCTGTACATAAAACAGCCATATACCAATGGCACCTGAAATTAAGAAAATAGAACCTTCAACCAAGAGAAACGACTGCCAGCCGATTGCCCAAATAAGCAATCCCATTAGAGCAACGATTAAAACATTGGTTAAATACGTGTTCATACGTTCCTTCTTTTTAGCACCTTTACGGTTAAATCTATTTTTAAGTAGAAAAACATAAATCGGTCCTAATCCAAACATAACGAATGGATTACGATAAAAACGATAGGCTAAACGAAGTCTAAGTGGTGCTGCCAAATACTCTTCAACCGTAAGCGTCCATATATCTCCAGTGCCGCGCTTATCCAAGTTCCCGCTTGTCGCATGATGAACAGAATGCTCGTGTCCCCATTGATCAAACGGGAATAGGGTTAATACACCCATTGAAGTGCCAATGATCCGGTTGACACGGCGGTTTTTGAAAAAGGAATGATGGGTACAATCATGAAAAATAATGAAAATTCGTGTCAAAAAGCCAGAGGCTAACAAAATGGGAACCAATGCTAACCAATAAGAAACGGAAAGGCTGATATAGGCAAGGTACCATAAAAGAAAAAATGGTACGACTGTGTTGATGAGCTGCCAGACGCTTTCTTTTGTCGATGATTGTTCAAAGGGAGCAACTTGTTTTTTGAGATTTTTCGTATTTTCTAAGGTCATTTTTGTAATTCCCTTCTTGTTCTGTCGTTATATAAAGTATATAGGAAGAAAATTAGACTTGTTAGTAGCAGGTGTCATGTACACGATATGACAAATGTCATGTACAAGCTGATTTTTTTCATACTTTCCAATGTTCAATCGCGATAATTTCCGATTTTATTTTTTTCAACAAAACAACTTCTTATGAGTTACAATACGAGAAAAGAATGAAATTACTGCATTTTGTAATTCCCTTCTTGTTTTGTCATTATATAAGGTATATAGGAAGAAAATTAGACTTGTTAGTAGCTGGAGTTGCAGGAGTTGCAGGTGTCATGTTAAAGTAGATTATTTTAAAATAATGGGTGATTTGAATGGGTTTCAAGTATAATGAAACATATTCGATTTGCATATGAAATTTCTTTACGAGAAATCCTAAATAACGATCGGATAATATAAAAAAACGAGGTTACCACATGAGTGATAAAAATTTTGCCGATTTCCAGTTAAGCAAAGAAATAACACGAGCACTTACTATTTTAAAATATGATACTCCTACAGAGGTTCAGAGTAAAGTTATCCCATTAGCAATGAAAAATCAGGACCTGGTTGTAAAATCCCAAACCGGCAGCGGCAAGACTGCATCCTTTTCGATCCCTCTTTGCGAGAGAATAGAATGGGAAGAAAAAAAGCCACAAGCATTAATTCTGACACCAACTAGAGAGCTTGCGGTTCAAGTTCGAGAGGATGTTACGAATATTGGAAGATTTAAACGGATTAAAGCATTAGCCGTTTATGGAAAAGAACCTTTTACAAAACAAAAAGAAGAATTAAATCAAAAAACGCATGTCGTCGTCGGGACACCTGGACGTGTCATAGACCATATTGAAAGAGGTACTTTAACTTTAGAAAAAATAAAATATCTAATCATCGATGAAGCGGATGAAATGCTAAATATGGGGTTCATTGACGAGGTTGAAGACATCATAAATGAACTTCCTTCAAACAGGGTAACCATGGTATTTTCTGCTACATTGCCTAAAGATGTTGAAAATCTCTGCCATAAGTATATGAAGGATCCCGTGAATATCGATATTGCGGCTTCAGGAATTACCACGGATACAATAGAGCACCGGTTAATCGAGGTAAAGGAAGGCGACAAGATTTCCCTTCTAAAAGACGTTACAGTTCTTGAAAATCCAGATAGCTGTCTTATTTTTTGCAGAACAAAAGAGCACGTTGATAACGTTTATACTGAATTGGACGAGGCCAATTATTCTTGTGAAAGACTTCATGGAGGATTAGAACAACAGGATCGCTTTGCAGTTATGGACGGTTTTAAAATGGGGAATTTCCGTTATCTTGTAGCTACAGATGTGGCAGCACGAGGAATTGATATTGATCAAGTGAGACTTGTCATTAACTATGATGTTCCCATGGAAAAAGAGAGCTATGTACACCGAACAGGACGAACCGGCCGTGCCGGCAATAAGGGAAAAGCGATTACGTTTGCCACCCCTTTCGAGGGAAAATTCGTTAAGGCAATTGAAAAATACATTGGCTTTGAGATTCCGGCAATGGAAGCCCCCTCATCACAGGAGGTTGAAGCCGGAAAAGCTGCTTTTGATGAAAAAATTAGCGGTCGCCGTGTCGTGAGAAATAACAAATCGGCCCGGATCAACCAAGGCATTATGAAACTCCATTTTAGCGGAGGAAAAAAGAAGAAGCTTCGCGCGATTGATTTTGTTGGGACGATTGCAAAAATTCCCGGGGTAACAGCAGAAGATATCGGCATTATTACGATTCAGGATCATTTGTCTTATGTTGATATTCTTAACGGAAAGGGCTCGCTCGTGCTTCAAGCCATGGAGAATACAACGATTAAAGGAAAAACGCTGAAAGTGAGCAAGGCGCTTAAATAATGGAATTTGGAAGATTACGACGGTCGGTGCTTAGTTTCCCTCATGTAAAATTAATCGCAATAATTTTTCAACAAAACAACTTCAGATGAGTTAAAATTAGAGAAAAAGAGTGCAATTACCGCATGTTGCACCAAGGGTTGAGGAGGAGTTGTAAATGTCTAATAAATATTGTCCTATATGTGGAGAAGAAAACCTATGTATGACAGGGTCTGGAGAACATGGAAACTGTTGGTGTGACTCAGAAACATTTCCGAATGAAATCTTAGAGCTGGTTCCTGCAGAAAGTTTAAGAAAACATTGTATCTGCAAAAATTGTTTAGATACTTATAAGGAAGATCATAAAATAATCTAAAAAACGCGAGGGTCATCCTTGCGTTTTTTCATGTTATCGATATTTTATAAATACTAATACCTTTTCTGAATCCACCAATTACTTTCTATTGATTGCCTCAGCAAAAATAAATAAATCACGGTAATACTTATGTACCTCTGTTACATCAAAGCCATGGGCGATTAATAACTCCAAGGTGTCCCGATCTAAACAGCATCCATCACAAATTTTTTTCCAAACAGGTGTTAAGCCCTCCTGTAGCGCAGCAAGAACACGATTTTCCATTTTCACATGTTCAAATAAAAGGATTTTCCCATCCGGCTTTGATACCCGTTTCATTTCTAACATGGCTCTTTCCGGGTTGGGAATCGTGCAAAATACAAGAGTGGCTACAACCGTATCAAAGGTATTATCTGCAAATGGTAATTCTTCGGCACTTGCCTGGACCAGTTCAATCGGGACAACCGATTGTTTTTTCTTTTCTAAGGATTTCTCAATCATATATGGACTCGGTTCAATGGCAGTTACTTTTTCACATTCCGTATATAAAGGAAAATTAATCCCTGTTCCTGAACCTAATTCAAGAATACTCCCCCTGCCTTTGAGAGAAGTTCCTTGCGAATCCCATTAAATTTTTTATTTTCTAATGGACTCATAAAAAAATCGTACCATTTTGCAAAAGATCGACTCAAAATCCTCCACTCCAAACAATAAAACTCAAAATTCTCCCCTTACATTATATATGAAAAAAATTAAATTCATCATTGTTTCTCTTTTAATTCGACAAAAAACCACAAAAACCGGGTGGTGACAGGCACCTCAAAGTGGTATTCTATGTTAATGTGAGTAGTACATATCGGGCAATATAAAATAGAAAACGGGCATGCTAGAGGTGAGTAATTTGAATAAAGCCTGGCTTTATGTGGGTTTGACTTGTTTGTTTGAATTAATATGGGTTTATGGATTTAATACAGCCGATACTTGGTGGGAATGGGCTCTTGTTATCGCAGTGATTTTTACTGACTTCCATTTTCTCCCGAATGCCTGTGCTACCCTTCCGACAGGCACGGTTTATGCCATCTTTTCTGGGGTCGGGGCAATTGGAACCGTATTAATGGATGTCTTCCTTTTTGGGGGAATCTTTAATACAGGTATGATTTTGTTTATCCTTCTAATCATTATCGGGGTCATCGGGCTCAATCTGGCAGATAACAAATCAGAGGAAAAAGAATCTGCGAAAGGAGCTGCCTGACATGGGATGGTTGTTTGTTTTTTTAGCTGCTGCATGCGAGGTTACAGGTGCAGCGGGGTTAAAAATGTATAGCCAACAGAAATCTTTAAAAAATGGAGTATTATACATCGGCGGTTTTTGTACTTCCTTTGCTTTTTTATATACCTCCTTCCATTTTTTGCAACTGAGTATTGCCTATATCGTTTGGGTTGGAATTGGGACAGCAGGCGCTGTGACCATCAACATGTATTTATTTGGTGAATCGAAAAACGTCGGGCGAATGCTAAGTGTAATTTTAATTATCATTGGAGTCATCGGGCTTCGGGTCTTGTCGTAATAAATAAACAACTCCGAACAATTTTCCGTTCGGAGTTGTTTTAAAAATTGGCTGTGTTAAACTTGTCTGTTGATTTCCGTTCCAGGCACAAGCGGTTCGCGGGCGTGCCGGGGAGCCTCCTCGTCGCTACGCGCCTGCGGGGTCTCCCCTGCCCCGTACTCCCGCAGGAGTCTTCGTGCTTTCCACTCCAATCAACTTAACACAGCCTAAAAATTAAGCCCTTCTAAAGCCTTCCTCTACTAAAAACACTTCTGCCTCTTCATAGGTACTGAAGGTTTCCTCTAGATTTAGGCCGAAATATATATTCCAGGTTTCATCTTCATTGATTAAAAGAAGAGTTTCATTCTCTTTATTCACCCATCGTTCTTCTTCTAGGTCGCCAATAATCGCTGCTTCAGCGATTGGTTTTTCAACAGCAGATAGGCTGGTGATTGAATCCCTAATTATTTGTTTTAAGTCCTCAGCAGAATAGTCACGAATATTGACCATCCCTTTATCATCGGTTTTGTAATTGGGAATACGACCAGCATAGACAAAGCCATTTCCATTTGGATGCAGGTGATAAACGACATTTTTCTTGTCATACACACTTTCATTAAATTGGAAATTTACTCGTCCAAGGGATACATTCACCCTCTCCAATTCAGGGTATGTCTCAATAATCGCAAGTTTTTCTTCAAAAGTTAGCATAGTTGCCTCCATATGTTTAGATAAACATTATTTTATCATAATGTTATAAAAAACATAGGCAGCTCTTCAAATTATTTCCTCATAAATGCTTCTATTTCTTCTACCGAACGAAAAATATCTTTTGAAAGCACTTCGCAACCGTCCTCTGTTACTAAAACATCGTCTTCGATGCGAATTCCAATTTCTTCTTCCTCAATATATAAACCCGGCTCAACGGTTAACACCATTCCCGGTTTTAAGATCAAATCCTTATAATCGCCCACATCATGGGTGTCTAGTCCAAGAAAATGACTCACACCGTGATAATAATATTTGGTGATTTCACTTTCTTCTTTAATCAGCCCTACTTTTATGCACTCTTCGGCTAAAACTTTCTTTGTATGTTCATTCAATTTTGCATGTGGAACACCTGGTTTGATCAGTGCAGTAGTTTCTCTTAATGCTTTTAAAACAATATTGTAAAAGGTCTTTTGCTTTTCCGTGAATTTACCGTTCACCGGAAAAGTATAGCTGATATCCCCGTTATAAAAATGATATTGAGCACCTAAATCAAGCAGGACAAGGCTCCCGTCCTCAACCGTTGCATTATTTTTTACATAGTGAAGGATCGTACCATTCTTCCCACTAGCAACAATCGTTGGGAAAGCATAATCCCGTACCCCCTCCGACTTAAGCGTAAAATCAAAATAGGCTTCAAGCTGGTATTCCTTCATACCGGGCTTTGCGTGGCTCATTAAGTTTTTAATTCCTTCATTCGTAATTTCAATCGCTTTTTTAATTTCTGCGATTTCTTCCGGTGTTTTGTAAACACGTAGTTCGCAAATATCAGGATAAACATTTTTTATTTGCAGGTAAGGGTAATTCGCCTGGATTTTCTGAGCAAATTGCTGCGCTTGTGTCATAACCTTATCTAGCTCTCTTCTTTCCAGGTCTAAATAAATAGATGAAAATACATTCGTTAAAAGTGTTCGCGACAGAAAGGATTCAAATTGTTCAATGAATTGGATATTGCCGATTCCCGAGACATTTGCAGCCTCTTCTTTGGTAATAGTTTTTCCGATCCATTTTTCCCATACAGGATCTGATTTTTCGATAAAAAGATATTCTTGTATGGCGTCATTTGTTTTATGTGCGAAAAAAATAATATTTTGCTCATCAATACCTGTTAAATAAAGAAAATTGCGGTTGGGAGTGAACGTATAGTCTTCATCAGCGGATTTTTGTGGGGCTTTCCCGGCAAACAAAACAAGCAGTGAACGTTCTTCAAGCTTTTCATATAACAGATTGCGATTTTTCACATAGAAATCTTTGTTCATGAAATTCCCTCTCTTCTAAAAGGTATGTATATAGTTAAATATACTATACTATGAAATAATTCATACTTTTTTCTATGCAACCCTCGTTACAATACGTTTTAATAAATGAAAAAGGTTAATAAAAGGAGAAATGTATGAAGAAGAAAACAGCAATCGTAACAGGTTCCTCGAGCGGCTTTGGTTTGTTGTCTGTGATCGAATTAGCCTTAAAGGGTTTTACAGTGATTGCAACGATGAGGGATATGACTAAATCTAAGCAACTTTTAGAATTAGCAAAAGAAAAGCAGGTAGTGGATTTCATTCATGTCCATCTCCTTGATGTGACTTTACCTGAATCAATTAATGCGTTTAAAAGTTTTCTGTCTGAGTGGCCATCTATCGATGTGTTAGTTAACAATGCAGGTTTTGCTGTCGGGGGATTTAGTGAGGAACTCTCAATCGAAGACTACCGGAAGCAATTTGAAACCAATTTCTTTGGTGTAATTGCCGTGACAAATGCCGTTCTTCCGTTTATGAGGGCAAATGGTCGAGGAAGAATTATCAATATGAGCAGCATTAGTGGTAGGTTTGGATTTCCGGGATTATCTGCCTATTCAGCCTCAAAACATGCGCTTGAAGGGTATAGTGAGAGCTTGAGGCTCGAGCTTAAACCTTTAGGAATTGATGTGTCGCTAATAGAACCTGGTTCCTATCAAACGAATATTTGGACAAGTGTGGATGACTTGATGGTCGATACTGATTCCCCTTATGCTACTTATATGAAAAGTATCTTGAAAGAAATTGAAAGTGGAAAAGCGGATTATGGAGATCCGATGGAAGTTGCAAAACTAGTTGCGGAAATTGCTACCCAAGTCAAGTCGCCTAAACTAAGATACCCAATTGGGAAAGGTGTAAAATCAAATTTGTTTTTAAAGAATATACTTCCGTGGGAAAAACTTGAAACGTTTATTGTCAAGAAACTTAAACAGTAGAAACTTTCCTTTTTCTAGGACAAAATTTGTGAGGGACAAAATAAAAGGAATCCCATTTTATTTTGTCCCTCTAAAAAATCATCTTCCTCCAACAATCCGTCCCGGATGCGTATACACATTCAAAGACTCATTGCGGATAAATCCGATTGTGGTAATGCCCAAATCCTCTGCCAGCTGGAGGGCGAGTTCTGTTGGAGCTGATTTTGACAGAATTACTTCACAGCCAATTTTTGCAACCTTTAATAAAATTTCCGAAGATATCCTGCCGCTAAAAACAATGATTTTATCAGCAACAGAAATATTATTTTTCAAACAATATCCGTAAATTTTATCCAGAGCATTATGTCTTCCAATGTCCGTTCTACTCAAAACAATGCCATCATCATCACATAATGCAGCCGTGTGTGCCCCACCAGTTTCTTGAAAAATAACGGCAGCATTCTCCAATTCCTCAATAAACCGGAAACAATCGTGAACGGATACACTTACATGATAATGGTCATCCATTTTCTTTGCAGTCATCGCATCATTCACGAAAACAAACCCCTGCCGGCTATTCCCGCAACAGGAAGTAATAAAGCGCTTTCCTTGAAACTTTTGATAATAAGGATTTATTTTTGTGGTTTCGATGTGGACGATTCCCTCTTTTTCCTGAATCCACATGTTGTCAATCTCTTTATATTGGCGAATAACCCCTTCAGCTGCGAGAAAACCAACGACCATATCCTCGATGTACTCCGGAGTACACACAAGTGTTACAAATTCCTCGCCATTAATTTTTACCGTTACGGGAAATTCCGTTACGATGCTGTCCGATACATTCGTGAAACGCCCATTCTTAAACTGGAGAATCTCTCGTTGATTTTTAACTAGATTCATACGCACTTCCCCCTATGAAGATATGTTTTTATCAAACACAAAAACAGATACGGCAATATCTTCTTTAACCTTAATATCTGAAAAAAGATGAACTAATTTAGCGCCAACGACCTCTTCTAAGCCTTCTGGAAGATTCTCTGAATAAACCTTTTGAATCATTTTTGTTCTAGCCATATGCACCATTTCCGTCCCATCCGGTGATTGGCATATAAACTTTTCGGTTGGAGTCAAATTGCCATAGAGTGTAGAAATTGCCATGTTTTCTGTAAATACCGTATGAATTCTTTCCGGGCCTTTTCCAAACAAATCTTTACGAAGCTTGCGAATAATATCATTAAACTCATGAATTACTTTTGACATTTTACAATCCTCCGGTGCTTCCAAACATTTATTAAAATATTAATTGATTCGTTTTTAAAAATAAAGAGAAACTTACTGGAGAGAAATTAAAATATTGCGATTTTTTATGATTACCACTATAATTATAGTGTCATTGATGGACTCGATATATTGATTGTATGGAGTCTTTCTATTTTTATTTAAAAATTGGATTGGTCTAATATCGCAAGAACTGCTATTAAACTACTCCACCATGCAAACATACTGCCCGGAACGAACAGGCAGCTGTGTTCGTGGTGGAGTTTTTTATTTTTCTTTATAAGGAGGTCAAACATGAACGACAAATTGATTACCGTCAAAATAAATAATCAAAGCTATACAGCAAAGCAAGGTTCAACCATTCTAGAAATCATCAATCAAAATGAAATTCCCCATCCGCAAGTTTGCTATGTTCCAGAGGTAGATCCGATTCAAACCTGCGATACCTGTATCGTCGAAGTGGATGGAATGCTAGTTCGCTCTTGTTCGACTACAATTTCAAATGGGATGGACATTTCACTTTCTTCCCCGCGTGCGAAGAATGCGCAAACGGAGGCAATGGATCGGCTGTTAGAAAACCACTTGCTCTACTGTACCGTTTGCGATAACAATAATGGTAACTGTAAAGTACATAACACCGTTGATTTAATGGAAATCGAGCACCAAAAGTATCCCTACACTCCAAAGGCAGATAAGAATGCCGTTGATATGTCCCATCCATTTTATCGCTATGACCCGAATCAATGTATTGCCTGCGGACAATGTGTTGAGGTTTGTCAAAACCTCCAAGTAAATGAAACCCTTTCCATTGATTGGGAGGCAGAGCGGCCTCGGGTTCTTTGGGACAATGGCGTCAATATCAATGACTCCTCCTGTGTCAGCTGTGGACAATGCGTCACCATTTGTCCTTGTAATGCCTTAATGGAAAAATCGATGCTCGGTGAGGCAGGTTTTATGAGCGGAATGAACCAAGGCCTGCTGACATCGATGATTGATTTAGTCAAAGAGGTAGAACCTGGTTACTCTGGTATTCTAGCTGTCTCAGAAGCAGAAGCTGCCATGCGCGATACACGTACAAAAAAGACCAAAACCGTTTGTACCTTTTGCGGGGTGGGCTGTACGTTTGAGGTCTGGACAAAAGACAGAAAGATTCTTAAAATCCAGCCTTCTCATGATGCACCCGTTAACGCCATTTCAACCTGCATTAAAGGGAAATTCGGCTGGGATTTTGTCAATAGCAACGAACGGATTACAAAACCATTAATTCGTAAAAATGGCGAATTTGTTGAATCTACCTGGGAAGAAGCACTCGCCCTCGTGGCAAACAAGCTAGCATCCATTCAAGAAGAAAATGGGCCAGGTTCCATTGGTTTTGTCTCCTCTTCCAAAATAACCAACGAAGAAAATTATTTAATGCAAAAGCTGGCAAGGCAAGTATTTAAGACAAACAATGTCGACAACTGCTCGCGCTATTGCCAGTCTCCTGCAACGGACGGTTTATTCCGGACTGTTGGGATGGGCGGTGATGCCGGAACAATTCAGGATATTGCAAAAGCTGGTTTGGTCATCATTGTCGGCGCTAATCCAGCAGAAGGCCATCCAGTCTTGGCAACCCGAATAAAGCGTGCCCATAAACTTCACGGTCAAAAATTAATCGTGGCCGATCTGCGTAAAAACGAAATGGCCGAGCGCTCGGATATTTTTATCAGCCCGAAACAAGGGACAGACCAAGTATGGCTAATGGCTGTAACCAAATATCTTATTGACCAAGGCTGGCATGACCAACAATTTATTGAGGAAAACGTTAATTTCTTTGATGATTTTAAAATCGTACTTGAAAAATACACGCTGGAATATGCCGAAGAAACCACTGGAATTTCAAAGAAAACACTGATTAGAGTGGCGGAAATGATCCGCGATTCGGACGGAACCTGTATTCTTTGGGGCATGGGTGTTACCCAAAACAAAGGCGGTTCTGAAACTTCCGCTGCAATTTCTAATTTGCTGCTTGCAACAGGAAACTATCGCCGTCCTGGCGCCGGGGCCTACCCTCTCCGCGGACACAACAATGTTCAAGGAGCATGTGATATGGGAACACTACCGGGATGGCTTCCAGGATATCAGCATGTAACCGATGAGGCTTCTCGGACGAAATTTGAAAAAGCCTACGGTGTCATGATTGATGGATTACCTGGCCTTGACAGCATTCAAATGTTGAAAGCCGTTAAACAAGGTAGAATGAAAGCCATGTACTTGGTTGGTGAAGATATGGCGCTCGTAGATGCAAATGCGAATCATGTTCACGACGCGTTAGCAAGCCTTGATTTCTTTGTAGTGCAAGATCTATTTTTCTCCAGAACGGCTCAATATGCGGATGTTATTTTGCCAGCGGCGCCTTCTCTTGAAAAAGAAGGAACCTTCACGAATACCGAACGGCGTGTTCAACGTTTATACCAAGTATTACCAACACTTGGCGAATCAAAGCCAGATTGGTGGATTATCCAAGAAATTGCCAATCGCTTAGGAGCACATTGGAACTACAGTCATCCAAGTGAAATTTTTGCCGAAATGGCCAGCCTCTCCCCTCTTTTCAGTCAAGCAAATTATACTGACCTTGATGGCTGGAACAGTTTCCTTTGGGGAAGCAATGATGGGGTTAGCACACCGCTTCTGTATGTAGATGGTTTTAATTTTCCAGATAAAAAAGCTCGTTTCTCGCTGTCTGATTGGGTTGCTCCTGAGGAGTTTCCGGATGAATATGATCTTCATATCAACAATGGCCGGATGCTTGAGCATTTCCATGAGGGGAATTTAACAAATAAATCTTTTGGAATCCAGGCAAAAGTCCCTCAAATTTTTGTAGAGGTGTCACCGGAGCTTGCGAAAGACCGAGGGGTTCAGGACGGTTCCATTGTCCGCCTTGTTTCACCTTTTGGTGCACTAAAATTACCGGCACTTGTTACGGACCGGGTGAAAGCAAATGAATTATATTTGCCGATGAATTCAACGGAAAAGGACTCTGCCATAAACTTTTTAATCGGTACAACAACTGATTTACGAACGAATACACCTGCTTATAAACAAATGAAGGTGCGGATGGAGCTGATTCGTGAAGAGGGAAAAAATCCACTTCCAAATACAAACCCGCGAAATAAACAACGGAATCCGCAAGCTGGGGTAGAGGTTCAGCGTAAATGGAATCGCCCAGGGTATGTTCATTTAACAGATTAACAAGGAGGTAGTTTTTAGGTGGCACAGCCCATTACGATGATAAAAAAAGAAATTCCAACGAAGGAAGAGCTTGAAAGTGAAAAATTAGCAAACTTGCAAGCGCAGTTAGCTGAAAAAGATGAAGCTTTGAAAAAGCTTATGGATTTAGTTGGGGAACTTAATGAGAGTGGAATGCTAGATTCGGCTAATGCTATGCTTCAGGCAAAAGAAAAGATCGCTGAAATTGCACTCCATCAAGTGAACCGAGAGCCCGTTACGAATTTTATCAATAACTTCATGAGCGCATCGATGGCGTTTACCGATTTTCAACCAGAACAGACTAAGAAGCTGATTAGCGGTTTAGCAGCAGGGATTGATGAAGGAACGGAGTTTGTTCAGACTAATAAAAAAATTGGGGTTTTCGATCTCATGAAGGCCTTGAATGACCCGGATATCAATCGTGCAGTGGGATTTGGGATTCACTTTTTAAAAGGCATGGGAAAGAGTTTAAAGGAATCGTAAAATAATAGAATTCAGCTTATGTTTTAATGAAAAAACTTGCTGCAACTGTCCAAAATGACTTTATGCTGCAAGTTTTTTCTTTTTCAATCATGGATTTTTTATTGTAAGGTTTACATTTCTTCTTACTTTAATGGTAATCACCCCAAGACACAGAACCATTGAAACAAAGATGATGATCCCTACAATTTCAAAATCCAGTTCCACCATTGGGAAGAAAAACGTAAAGGCTTCATAAAAGGAAACACCATAGGCCAGAGCAACAATTATCCATCCCATCACTCGAGAAGCCGACTGCCCCAACCGATTCGATTGATTGACCATACGGAAGGCAACGAATGAGTCAATTGTATCCGTAACCATCATGCCAACCATAAAGACGATTCCGAGGATAAAAGGCATATATTTTCCTGAATTTCCAGCTGCGATGGCCCACATGGATGTTTGGCTTACCGTATCCGCAGCCATTGCAAATAATCCGCCAATTAGGATAACGATAAAGGGATTGGTCGTTTCCTTTACAGCACGCGGGAGGAACTTCCCTTTTATTCCACTAACCTGAAAATTTTTATCCGATTTTGTGTTTGACAATAGATTATAGACATTTAATGTACCAATACTAAAAAGTGACAATACCGATATCCAGGTCACAAATGTATCAACATAAGCCGGGATCTTAAAATCCTTTATAAAAATACCTAGAATTACGGCAACACTTGCCACAACAAATCCATGTCCAAAAGAAAAGAGTGTCCCTACCCAGCGGGCAATCGGACTATTCATACGCAGATTATACCGTGTTAACCCATCAATACAGGCCAGATGGTCGGCATCCAGTCCATGCCGAAGCCCCAGAACAAATACAAGTAAAATTAATGAAACAGTTTCCATTGATAATCTCCTTATGTTACTTATTAAAATAATGTTAGAATCGGATTTTTAACTATATCAGACATTTGCCTCGATAAATCTGAAATTACCTCGTTTTGATTTGGTAGATTTCCATCTAGTAAAATTCCCATAACTGTTCCACTATGGGCAACAACAATCCCACCCTGATAGTCTTGGGCTAGTTTTTCAAATTCATAAAAAAATGGTTTTGGTAAGATTTTTTGATTCACACGTGCGCTCAGAGTAGTTGCTTTACTAATCAAGGAAAAATCCCGTCTCCCAAACCCTTCCCGAATCAATTCGTATGCTTGTATAAAAATCGCATGATCTTGTTGTTTATATTCTTTTTCTATATGATTAAATTGAACTGTATCAACTTCTCCCCCAAAATCGAATCCAACGAGATGAAATGAAGGAAGCGTCCCAAAGCCTTCAATCAGTTCTCCATGAATATAGTCATAAGCAACGACCTCATCATACATGACTCCATCGGTTGGCTCGACTTGTGCCGCTATGCTTGAGATCATTTCTTTTGTTATAGGGAGTGAGTAACTATCAGCAATAGCCCTTATAGCCGCGACAATATCAGCGGAACTGCTCGCCATTCCTTTACCGGAAGGAATATTGGACCGAATATCTAGGCTGCCGCCGAGAGGCAAATCAAACTGTTGCATCAGTATTTTTCCTGCTTTCAATGCCTTTACTTTTGGATCCCCCATTGTCATTTCAGAAGCTCTGGGATTCGGGATAAAAACAGCCTCACTTTTCAAATTCGGGATGGGAAACGTGATTAAAAAGTGTTTTTCATCGATTATTCCCTGAACGAGTTCTCCAAATGTTCCGTGACAACTTCCCTTTCCTATTCTCATTTAGAAAGCTCCCATACACCTAATCTACTAATTCTTTTTTTTTACAACCAAACTGTTTTTTCTTGATAGGATGTTCGAGCTGGTACCTTGATTTTTTTTACGGCTTCATCATCTGGGTACCCAATAAAAAGATTACCGATTATTTTTTTGTTTTTCCGTGAACCAATAAAGCTATACATCCGGTTATCACCTACTAGTCCTACACCCCTTGTTCTCCAAACAAAACCCAATCCCAATTCTCTTGCGGCAAGCCACATGGAATGAATCGCACAACAAACCGCGTATTCATTGTCCCGTGATGCCTCCTCATCCCCCGGTACAATGTCGGCTGTAACAACTATGTGAACCGGGGTCGTTTTCAATACCTTTAAGGAACTCTCTACTAAATGGGGTTTAGTTGGAAAACGCTCTTGCAAATATTCAGATGCCAAAATTTCATAGCGCTTTTTTGCTTCTCCTTTTATTACGTAAAAGCTCCACGGTTCTCTCATTCGATCATTTGGAGCCCATGTAGCCGCTTCTAATAATGTGTTAATTTTTTCATCTTCTACTTCTCTTTGTGCATAATCCCGAATAGCTCTCCGATTTTTAATTTCTGCAATTATCGACATTCTACTCTCTCCCAGCAATCACTTCGATTTTTTCTTCCCGTTCTTGAAACCATTTTATTTTTTCACGAACCCCAACAACTTCACCAACTAACACAATGGCAGGATGTGTTATACCAGCCTTAGAAGCAAGTTCTTCTATATTTTCTAAGTTTCCGGTAAGTGTCCTCTGGAGTGCTGTTGTACCCCATTGAATAATGGCTGCTGGAGTAAGAGGGTTTTTCCCATGTTCGATTAATTGAGTGCAAATATAATTTATGTTCCCGATTCCCATATAAAAGGCGATGGTATCAATCCCTTTGGCAAGTGCTGACCAATTCAAATGATCTTCTTCCTTCTCTGCCCGTCCGTGTCCGGTAACGATTGCAAACGAAGATGCATAATCGCGATGCGTAACGGGAATTCCTGCATAGGCAGGGGCAGCGATTCCAGAAGTAATTCCTGGCACAATTTCGTATTGTATTTCATGACTAGCTAACACTTCCGCTTCTTCCCCAACACGGCCAAATATGCATGGGTCGCCACCTTTTAATCTGACAACAATCTTTCCTTCAGATGCTTTTTCAATCAAGAGCTCATGAATTTGGTCTTGAATGATTTGATGTTTTCCTGGAAGCTTTCCGCAAAAAATAAGCTCTGCCCCCTCTTTTGCATATTGCAACAGGGCCTCATTCACTAAACGATCATATAAAATTACATCCGCTTTTTGGATGCACTCCACCCCATAAACAGTAATGAGCTTCGGGTCTCCTGGTCCTGCACCTACAAGATACACTTTTCCTTTTTTCATGTCCGATCACCTCATTATTCCTTTGATATTCCTGCAGATCTAAAAGTGGCCATTTCTTTCAGCATTAATGTGGCTGATTGTAAAATTGGAAAGGCTACAGCTGCACCGCTTCCTTCGCCTAAACGTAAATCAAGATCAAGAATAGGCTCTTTTCCCAGTAACTGTAGGGCTTTTTTGTGTCCTGGTTCAACTGAACGATGCCCAGCAATCATATAATCACTCGCTGTGCTGCAAATTTCTTTTGCCAATAGTGCTGATATCGTACAAATAAACCCATCTAAAAGAATCGGAACTCGGTTTGCCGCTGCTGCTAACATCGCCCCCGTCATTCCTGCGATTTCCAATCCACCCAATTTTGCCAAAATATCAATGGGATCGTTCCGGTCAGGTTGTCTTTCTTCTAATGCTTGTTCAATCACTTCTTGCTTATGGATAACCTTTTCTGGAGCAATTCCAGTACCCCTGCCGACAAGCTCTTTGACCTCTTCACCGCTTAATACCGCTAAAATCGCACTGCTTGGAGTCGTATTACCGATCCCCATTTCACCTAGAATTAAGCATTTGCTTCCTTGTTGAATCATGTTTTCGGCTCTTTCAAAACCAACCGCAATCGCTTTTTCTACCTCTATTTTTGTCAGGGCATCCTGTTTGCAAAAATTCGCTGTGCCATACCTTACTTTCCGATTTACTACACCATCTGCTTCAATATCTGCTGCAACTCCGATATCCACCACTTCAAAGGCAGCGCCGATTTGTTTGCTAAAGACATTGATGGCCGCACCGCTGTTTAAAAAGTTCATAACCATTTGTACAGTAACTTCCTGCGGAAAAGCGGATACCCCTTCTTCAATTACACCGTGGTCCGCCGCAAACACAATCACCCCAGGCGGTGTTACACTAGGAAATGGTTCTGAGGTCATTTCTGCCAGCAGAACGGCCAATTCTTCTAATCTCCCTAAACTCCCCGGTGGTTTCGTTAAGGTATCAATATATTCACGAACCCTTTGACCCGCTTCTTGATCTAACGGCTGGGCCTTGGAAATGGTATCAATCATTGTGATATCCTCCTGTTTTGAAACTCCTTACATTTCTTAATCCAGTTTTCTACCAAGCGAGGACAAGATCCAAAATGGAAGTGAGTATAACCCGCAATTAAATTCCCGTGCATATACCCCTCTTGTTTGAAGCCGCGCATTGCCTTTGTTTGATAGGCATGCTGAATTTCCTTGGTTGGCTGAAAGGTTGAATAATGAAACTCATGTCCCCTTGCTGTCAAATTCCCCTCTAAAAGGAAATTTCCTTCTTCCGGTGTAATTTCACGATATCCTAAGGCTGCCAACCTTGATTGCATTTTCACCTTGCCCGGGATGACTCCAACCATTTCATAGGTTTTTTCATCCGTAGTTTCAATCGACTCGGTTAAATACATGAAGCCGCCGCACTCAGCCAATGTTGGTATGCCCTTTTCAATGGCTGTCCGAATCGATTGTTTGACCTCTGTTTTCTCTTGAAGATCGGCAGCAAATTCTTCTGGAAATCCGCCGCCTATGTATAAACCGTCCATATTGTCCGGAATCGTTTCACCCTTTAACGGAGAAAATTCTATTAACTCTGCCCCAAATGCCTCTAACAATTCAAAGTTTTCCTGATAATAAAAATTGAATGCAGCATCTCTAGCAACGGCGATTCGTATTTTATTCTTTTCCCTTCTCTTAAACTGCGATTCCTTTATTTCCAAAGGAGAAGCTTTTGCTACTTCATAGAGGGCTTCCACATCGATTGTTTCAAGAACCAAGTCACCAAGTTGATTAAAAAACGAATCTAGTTCTCCCCGTTCCACTGATGGGATTAAGCCAAGATGCCGCTCAGGGATAGCAAAATGGGAGTCCTTTTGTAAATACCCAAGGACCGGTATGCCACATTCTTGTTCAATGGCTGTTTTAACGATTTTGTAATGCCCCTCACTGCCAACCCGATTGGCGATCACACCGACAATATTAGCTTCTTCTAAAAATACTTGAAATCCTTTTACAATGGCGGCAGCACTTCGGGCCATACTGGAACAATTGACGACAAGGACTACTGGACTTTCCGAAATGATACTGATTTCTGCAGTAGAACCACGATTATTCATTGGGTTTTTACCGTCATAAAAGCCCATTACACCTTCAATAATCGAAATATCCGCTCCATAACTTGCCCGGATCACAATCTCTTTTACCATCTCGTGTTCCAGCATCCAGCTGTCAATATTTCTGGATATTCTCCCTGTAACTGCCGTATGGTATGTCGGGTCAATATAATCTGGTCCACATTTAAACCCTTGAACGATATAACCCTTTTTTCTTAATGCCGACATCAGCCCGATTGTTAAGGTTGTTTTTCCAACCCCGCTGCCTGTTCCGGCAATGACAAGTCTGCGACTAGACATGAAATCCCCTCCCTAACTTAATATGGAATGATTGCAACGGAAATCGTTACATTTCCTGATTTCTTTTTGACCAGCTCTAATTTTTCTGCACCGCTATACAATAATGCGGCGGGTTCACTCACCCCATATGCACCTGTATATTTAAAAACAGTTTCTGATGGCATTTCCATTTTAACTGAATTTAGTTCTGCAGGTGTAAAATAGATAAACTCCCAATTGTTTTTACTCGCAACTTCAAGCAACCCGGATTCATCTTTTTTTATATCTATCGTGCAAACGGCTTTAACGCTTTTTTTCGAAAACTGTAATTCCTTCAATGTTTCTTCAATAACAGCTTCTATTTCCTCTGTTGTTGTCCCGCGGTTACAGCCGATACCAAGGACAATTACTTTAGGGCGATATAACACTCCATTATGTAAGATTAAATTTTCTTCTTCCGAGAGCTTCCGATGTGTAATGACCAGAGCGGCATCCAGTCCCGCTTTCAAGGCTCCATCAATTGAATCGTAAACCTTAATATTTTCCGGAATGGAAGGTCCATAATGCCACCATTCTTTCTCCCCTGACTCTTGGACGACTGCAATCTTTTCTTCATTCACGACTGCAGCACTAACAGGGGTCAGCTTTTCTGAGGAGTCCCATACCCAGCCAAACCGTTTCCCAAACAAATCAACTGGAATCGTTCCCTGTACATCAGAAGCGGTGGTTATAATCGGACGTGCTTTTAAAGCAGCAGCTACCTCTTTGGTTAATTCATTGGCACCGCCAATGTGCCCTGACAAGACGCTGATTACATGTTCCCCTTTATCGTCAATGACAACCACACCGGGGTCGGTTTTCTTATCCTTTAATAGTGGCGCAATCATTCGGACAACTGCACCCAGCGAAATAATAATAATAAGTCCCTGATAAGCTTGGAAAAGGGATGGAAGCAGCAGGCGGACACTTCCGGTAAACATTTGAATGCCCTTCGCCGCTTCATCCCCTTTTTCAAATTTGCCCATATAGTAGACATCTGCATTTTGAAAAGAAGACCCAAGCTTTCGTGCCAGTTCAACACCATGCTTGGTGATGGCAACTATCGCATAATTACCCTTCTGCTCAATTGCAGACACTTTTTCTTCTTGAAGCTCAATCATTTAGACTCCCCCCGGCGGAATCCGTGCGTAAAGGTTTTATCGTAGAGCTTCGAACGGTAATTTTGGTCATGGATGTT
This sequence comes from Bacillus salipaludis, assembly GCF_030938565.1. Taxonomy (GTDB): domain Bacteria; phylum Bacillota; class Bacilli; order Bacillales; family Cytobacillaceae; genus Neobacillus; species Neobacillus salipaludis_A. The sequence continues at coordinate 4,078,742 of NZ_JAVGVR010000001.1, forward strand.
TTCATCAAGTGCCCAACCCGCTAAAATCATTGCCTGTTTTCGAATCCCGTTTGCCCGCATATCTTCATCTAAATGTTCCAAGGTGGACCTGACAATTTTTTCATCCGGCCAAGATGCCTTATAAACGACAGCAACCGGAGTATCCTTGCTCCAACCTGCCTCTGTCAATTCCTTTACCAGCTTTTTTGTTAAGGTCGCACTTAAGAAAAGAGCGATTGTACAATGATGTTTTGCTAAATCGGCAAGCTTTTCACGTTCCGGTACAGGAGTCCTGCCTTCGGCCCTTGTTAAAATGAGGGTTTGCGTTAAATCAGGAATCGTCAATTCGGCCTGCGCCGCTGCCGCTGCTGCAAACACGGAGCTGACACCGGGAACAATCTCAACTTCAATTCCTTTCTTTTTCAAAAGCACCATTTGCTCCATTATGGCACCATATACAGCCGGGTCCCCGGTGTGAACACGAACCACCTTTTTCCCTTGATGAATTCGACTCACCATGATATCAACCATTTCCTCCAAATGCATACCTGCCGTTTTCATTACTTCTGCAGAAGGTTTTGCTTTGGCAATTAATTCTTCGTTAACTAATGAATCTGCATACAGAACCACATCTGCTTCCTGAAGGTGTTGAAGTCCTTTAACTGTGATTAAATCCGGGTCTCCGGGGCCTGCCCCAACGATGTATAGCTTCATTTTCTCACCACCATTAATGTTAAGTATTCAAGCTCTGCTCCTTCAAGCTCGTCAGCCCTCCAAATAATCTCTTCATTTGATGTTACCTTTGTGACAACGGAGGCTTTGTGAACTAAGTCCAAATCTCGTAATACCTCAAGCATTCGATCGATTACTTTTGCTACTTTAATAAAAATAACACAATCATTGTCCTCAATTACTTTTTTCATGGTTTCATAGTCATCACGAGCCGGAACGATTGCCACATGCTCGTCACCGTCGGCTAAAGGAATTCCCAGCCTTGAAGCCGCTCCATTTATCGAAGAGATTCCCGGGACAACTTCAATGGGTACTTCCGGATGTGTCTCTTGCATTAACCGCATCATATGTATAAAGGTACTGTATAAAAGTGGATCTCCTTCCGTTACAAAGGCTACATCTTTTCCTTCCCGAAGCTTCTCCCAAACACTTTCCACGGTTTCAGTCCATTTTCTTTCCAATGTAGCTGAATCTTTTGTCATCGGGAACACAAGTCCCAGCATTTCTTTTTCATGAGGCTGAAAATAAACATCGATTATGCGATGTGCATAGCTTTTACTGCCTTTTTGTTTTTTTGGATAGGCAATAACAGGTGATTCTTTTAATTTTCGAAATGCTTTCACGGTGATGAGCTCCGGGTCCCCCGGGCCAACTCCTAAGCCGTATAATGTACCAAGCATCTTTATTCCCCTTCCTTTCGCCATGCTTCTATGATATAAATTGGATTTAACGCATCAAATCTAGTAAGATTCAAGATTGGCTTACTTCTTGAAATTTGTGCAAGAGTTATCGCTGTATCAAATCCCTGCTTCTTGAATGCATGCATGGCTTCTGATAGATTTTCAATTGTCACGGCATTCAGGACGATGCGCCCGTCCGCTCGAAGTCGGCTGCAGCAAATATCAAGGATTTCTTCCATCCCTCCTGCGGTTCCACCGATAAATACGGCATCCGGATCTGGAAACGTGTCCAAACCTTCGGGGGCCTTCGAATGGATGAGCGTTGCATCAACACGAAACTTAACTAGATTTTGTTTGCAGTTTTCCAAATCGCCTTCGTTTTTCTCAATCGCAAAGATTTGTCCTTCCCTTGCGATTTTAGCTGCTTCAATCGCAACTGAACCAGTACAGGTACCAATATCCCAAACAATACTGTCTTCTTTTAAATGAAGGGCACTGATGCTTAAAGTCCGAATCTCTTTTTTCGTGATTAAGCCTTTATCCGGCTTTCGTTGAAAAAACTCTTCATCGTTTATACCGATGGACCATTGTGGAGTTTTACCTGTTTTCTTTAGAACTACGACATTTAGCGGTGAAAACTCGGCATCCTGCATTTCCTCCAAGCTAAACCAACGGCATCTTTCATTTTGGCCGCCTAGGTTCTCCCCCACAAATGCTTTATATTCATCCATCACAAAAGATAGCAAATACTGTGCGATTTTATTCGGTGAATTTTCCATATCGGTTAAAATGGCGACTTTTTCTTTTCCATCAATCCGTTGTGCCAGCCCTTTCATGCTTCTTCCATGAACACTCGTAAAGTATGCGTCTTGCCATCTTTCTCCCATTTTGGCAAACGCAAGCTGGACAGAGCTTAAATGAGGATAAATTTCCAAATCGATTTTTGAAGATAAGTAGCCGCCGATTCCAAAAAATAACGGATCTCCAGATGCCAGAAGGACAACATTTTTCATCTCAGTTTTCAAACGGTCAACAAGCGAAGAAAGGCCGCCCTCAATTACGATTTTTTCGCCTTGGTATTCCGGAAAAAAGCCAAGTTGACGCTTTCCTCCTATTAAAATATCACTCTCATCAATCCACTTTTCATACATGGGAAGCAGACTTAACTTCCCTTCATCCCCAATGCCAATCATTTTAACCGATGCCATCCATTACTTCCGCCTTTCCTAAAAACTCCCCCTTCATCGTATATAAGGAGGTGTCTACCATAATCCCGCCATCCACTTCCTTAAGCGCGGCGAGACAGCAATTACGACTCAGCTGTTCAAAAAATGAAGTATAACCACGGGCAGCCATCATGTCACCTACCTGGGAAGCGGTATTTGCCTGTTTAATTTCCTCGATCAAAACAGCATCTGCGCCCGCACTGCCTGCTACTTCCGCTAAAAACTCAAAATTAACAGGGGCACTTTTTGAATGAACCATCATCGTCCCCATCGCAACTTTTGAAAATTTCCCCATCATTCCGACCATTGAAACTCTTTTCATACCTTGCTTTTTGGATTGTTTCAGTGTAAAACCCACAAAGTCGCCCATCTCGACAAAGGCTTCCTCGGGAAGTTCCGGAAATTGTTTGATGGCACATTTTTCACTTCGGCCGCCAGTGGTTATGACAAGATGCTCGCACCCGCTTGCACGTGCTACACTGATGGCCTGAATAATACTGGCTTTATAGGCTGCTGTTGAAAAAGGAACAACAATACCACGCGTACCAAGGATTGAGATCCCTCCAATAATACCCAAGCGTCCGTTCAGCGTTTTTTTGGCTATTTCTTCACCGGCTGGTACTGATATCACGATTTTTATCCCTTTTTCGATGCCAAACTCGCTTAAAATCCCTTCCGCTGTCTTTCGGATCATCTTTCGAGGGACCGGGTTGATGGCAGCTTCCCCCACTGGAACGGGCAATCCTTCCTTTGTAACCCGGCCAACCCCGACACCTCCGTCGAGAATGATCCCCGGCTCTTCAGACCAGGAAACTGAAGAAATGATCAATGCCCCATGGGTTGCATCCGGGTCATCTCCGGCATCTTTAATGATACTTGCGGTTGCCATGTTCCCAGTGACTTCACAGCTTTCGGTTTGAAACGTTGCAAATCTTTTAACCGGCAAAAAGATGGTTGACTCTGTTTGGGGTTCACCCGTAATTAATGCTGTTAGTGCAGCACATGTTGCTGCAGTTGCGCAAGCCCCAGTCGTATATCCTTCACGCAACTTACCTTTAGGTACTTCCTGCATGTTCTACACCCGGTCTGCAAGAATAGAAATGGCATTTAGCGCCGCGACGGTTACCGTACTGCCGCCCTTTCTGCCTATATTCGTGATAAAGGGGATGTCCAGTTTGGCTAATTCTTCTTTCGATTCAGCCGCTGATACAAAGCCAACCGGCAGCCCAATCACAAGATCCGGTTTCGCTTCCCCCTCTTTAATCAGGCGGATGAGTTCAAGTAATGCTGTCGGGGCGTTACCAATCGCATAGATTCCGCCTTCCGCTTCTTTAACCGCTTTTCTCATCGAAATGATCGCTCTTGTTGTATTTAATCGTTTCGCCTCTTGTACAACATCCGGATCAGAAATATAAACTTTAATTTCTCCCCCGTATTTTTCAATTCTGGCTTTATTTGCCCCGCTTTGAATCATTTGAACATCGGCAACTACTTTTTTTCCGCTGCGAATTGAACGTATTCCAGCCTGGATGGCATCCGGATGAAAAAGTACGCTTTTTCCCAATTCAAAGTCGGCGGATGCATGAATAATCCGCTGAACAATCGGATATTGCTCCGCAGTAAAGGGATGCTCACCAATTTCTTCAGTAATCATTTCAAAACTTCTTCCTTCAATTTGCTCTGGCTGAATCGTTAATGGTTTAAATTCGGTACGAAAATCCATTTCCTTCACTCCTTTTAAAATGTATTTTAATTGGCCAATTGTGGAACAATCTTTTTATGTAGTTCTTGAACCACATCTGAAAAATTAGAATATACCGTTCCGTAATTGATTTTTGGACGTCCAATCATGATAACTTCTATCCCAAGATCCTTTGCCGCTTCAACTTTTTCATCAACCGACCCGACCTTGCCGCTCTCCTTAGTAATCATTAAGGTTACACCATATTGTTTATAAAGCGCTTGGTCAAACTCCTTAGTAAACGGGCCTTGAATCGCGACAATATTTTTTTGCGGCAGCCCGAGCTGTTCGCATTTTTCCATATTATCAACCCGTGGCAGCATACGAGCGATTAGCCGAATATCCGGTTTTCCTAATAATTTCTCCGTAAAAATCTGGAGTGTTTTGCTTCCCGTAGTCAGCATCACCACTCCTTTTTTGCTTGCAGCAATTTCGGCTGCTTCGTCGTAACTTTCTACAACCGTCATCTTCTCGTATTGAAAGGTTTGGGATTCACGCTCATAACGAATGTAAGGGACACCCGCTTGTTTTGCCGCGCTTATCGCATTTTTGGATGCCTCTTCTGCAAAAGGGTGACTCGCATCGACGACCGCTTGAATTCCCTTTGATTCAATCAAGCTCACCATTTCATCGTCCGTTAATCTTCCTGTTTGGACAGAAATACCTGATTCCCCAAGTTCATGTGCAGCATTGTCGGTTACAACGGTAGCAAGGAGATCATAGCCATCTTTCATGATTTCTAAAGCCAGTGCTCGGGCATCACTTGTACCAGCTAATACTAAAATCATCTTCGTTCTCCTGCCTTTTGTACTTCGTGTTCATGATGATGGTCATGATCGTGATGATGGTGATCATGGTCATGGTCATGATGATGGTGATGATGAACATACTCCATTGCATTCACACGATATTGGCAGGTATCACAGTTCATTTTCACTTCGTCCTGAAGAGCTTCTTCTACACGGTCAACTAGAATATTCTGCAATTTAGGGTGATAGCCAAAATACCCTGCCAATTTAAATTCAACATCTGGATATTGTTGTTGGAATGGCACCACCATCTCTTCTAATCGTTTGATTAAAATTCCCGTGAACAAAAAGTATGGCAAAATAATAACTTTCTTCGCACCAAGCTTTAAGCACCTCCCAATTCCTTCATCTACAAGAGGATTGGTTACCCCCATGAAAGCCGGTTCAACAATTTGGTAGTTGGTTTTTTCCCACAGTAATCTAGAAATCTTGTATAAATCGCTATTAGCATCCGGGTCGCTTCCGCCACGTCCTAACAGTAGTACAGCCGTATCGGGATCAGGATGATCCAGATTCTCGCCAATTTCGATTAATCTCGTTTTTAAGATTTCAAACGTTTCCTCATGCACACCAATAGGTCGGCCATAGGTAAACTGTACTACCGGATATTTTTTCTTTGCCTCATCGATAGCAGCTGGAATATGAATTTTCGAATGTCCCGCTTGCAAAAGCATAATCGGAATGACCACAATATGGTCGGCCCCTTTTTCGACACATACATCAATTCCCTGATTTACTGTAGGTTTTTCAAATTCCAAAAAACTCGTCTGAACGAGGATGCTCTTGTCCCAATAACTTCTCATTGATTCTATAAACTGACGAACTTGATCATTTCCTTCGCGATCCTTACTTCCATGACCTACAAATAAAATTGCTTTCAAAATATTTTCTCCCCTTTGTTTAAAGAATGGACCCCTAGATTTCCAAATCTATTCTCCGCATACCGCTTCTTCAATTTTGATTTTCGGTGTAATATCTTGATAGGTGAAGCCTTGAACCTGCTTTACACGTTTAAAGAATTTATAGAAGCGCTCATTTGGATGAGCCTTTTGCTTGTATTCTTGAACAATCCTTTCAACCAAGCCGACTATTTCATCAGGTCCAATTCCTTCCGCGACGATTTGACCTGGGTGGGCACTTCTTCCGACTGTTTTTGCCCCTAAAAATAAATCAAAGGCACCATTACGGTATACAAGACCGATATCTTCTTTTACCGCTCCGTAACATGCCATGCCACAGCCGTTTACCCCGAGTTTTAATTCCTTAGGAAGTTCCATTCCTCCAAGCCTTTCATGCAGTTCCTCGGCATATGGAATCGAGTCCTTCTTTTCGCCATCACAAAAATCGCAGGCTTTTACACTTAAAACATCGCCAATCGGAGAAATCAAAAAGTTTGCATCTTTTAATTTCTGCACAATTTCATCTGGCTGGGAGGTTAGAATCTGCAGTTTAATAGAATGATCCGGCGTGTATTCCATCACACCTTCTTCCCCCGTGATTTCAGCTAGAGTAAGCATCTGTTTTGGTGTGAATTTTTTATTTGCGACACCAGGACTTACTGCCAATTCAAAAATAGACTGGATGGGCTGATTAACAATAGGAGAAATGTTTTCACCCACGCCAGTAATCAATTGTAGTGCTTCTTCTGCCAATGCTCTCGAGGTTTCTATGTCAGACAGTAATACGGGATCCTTCTTTTTTAGTTTTACATTATCAGTTTGTTCCAGCGCCCATGGTTCAGCTTCTTTTTGTAAACGCTGATGCGGTTTTAATGGCTGAATAGCCTGATTTAATGTATATTTCCGTTGATAACCGCGCGGGGTAACCATTAAGTCATCATAGAAAAAAGTAGAAGAGTTTCCAATGATCACAGTGGTTAACATCCCAATTTCATGGTCAAGCATGTCTTGTAAATTGGTCATTACAATATTTTGATTGTCTCGGTATGCACTTTTCACTAATCCTACCGGGGTTTCCGGCAATCGATATTTTAATAGAATCCTTTGCGCTTCAACGATTTGTCTTGTTCTTCTCCCGCTTTTTGGATTGTAAAGAGCAATTACAAAATCCGCTTGTGCAGCTGCTTCAATTCTTTTCTCAATTAATTTCCACGGTGTTAAATGGTCACTTAAACTAATGGTGCAAGCATCATGCATGATTGGAGCTCCTAGTAAAGCCGCACAGGAGTTAATGGCGGAAATTCCTGGTATGACTTCGACTTCCACCCCTGAATCCTTTTTCCACCCTTTTTCAATCAATACTTCATAAACGAGTCCTGCCATTCCATAAACACCGGCATCACCACTCGAAATCACGGCTACTTTCTTTCCCTGTTCTGCTTGTTTGACCGCTTCTTGAGCCCTGCTTACTTCTTCTGTCATTCCTGTACTAATAAGTTGTTGCCCTGTTAATAACCCCTTGATTAAATCCACATATGTTTTATATCCAATGATGATATCGCTTTCTTGTATTGCTTCTCGTGCTCGTTCGGTTATATGTTTGTAATCTCCCGGGCCAAAACCGATGACCAACAATTTCCCTTTCATCCTGATCTTCCTCCTTTCCATAATTCAAGACCTAGAAATCGTTCAATCTAATTCATGACACTGTCTTTTTTACAGGCTTTACGATTCCTTCAATGCATTCTGAATTCTCCGGTTGTTTAAATCCTTCCCCATCAAATTGATAAATGATATGATCTTGCATTAAGGCTCCACCTAATAGATGTTGCTTAACAATTCTACTGCCTACTTCCGGTGTAACATCCTTGTACCAGGTTCCATCCGGATAAACAATGGCAACTGGAGCATCCTTGCATCTACCATTGCATCTTGTTCTTGTTGTATGTATGAATGCGTCCAAATCCAGATTGCTAATCTCGTTGCGAATAGCTTGTGTTGCCTCCTCTCCGCCTTTTCTCATGCAGCTGCTTCCGTTACAAATAAGTACATGGTGTTTCGTTCCATTTAAATTCCAGGTCGTCATAAAACACTCTCCCTTTGATTTTTAAGACAAAAAAGCACCCCTATGAATATAGGGGTGCAGATTAAATACACACAATAAAGTATAATGTTGGTATTTTTCAGCACTACTACCTATATTCCCGTAGGTTTCATGAAGCAAATAGGACAAGGCAGGTCTCCTGACTCAGGTTCATCATTTCATTACGTCTTCCCGAAAAAACTTCAGTGACATTTGCAATGAAACTCCTCATAACAGTGGCGGGTACCGTGACGGATTCTAACCGTACTTCCCTTTTAAGCGCTGTTTTAGCGCACCTTTTCCTATTACTATTCAATTTTTATAAAAAACTTTTTCCCTTTATTTCACAAAAGAGGTTGTAATAAAAAAGATATTAATTTTTATTTTGATTGTTTAAGGACATTTTTTATAATAGACTATCAATCACCCTATATCAAGTTTTCCAAGGATTTTTTTTGCAAAATTTTCTCAAAATAGATATATTATCCTAAAAAAACATCAATAAATTTCCGATGATTATAATTGGATGGATATATTTTCACAAAAAAAACAAAAAAGTTTTATGGAATAGAAGAATTATTTGGGAGGTTTTTTTTCATGAGTTTCTATGAAGATAAGTCTTTCGATTTGCAGCATAGCGGATAGTACGTGAAGAAATGTTTCATGCGGAGTCGAACTTTTTGAAAATCTATCATAATAGTAGTGTACATGCCTAGCTATATCGATTCTTGCTTCATAATCAAAGTGGTAAAAATCAACGATTGGAGCATGTAAACCGGCTCCTAACGGTATGAGCGTCCCCATAACAATTTCCCCATTTTCAGGCGGGATTGCAAGCGGGTCACACACTAATACATCAATTGTTTTTTCTGTTAAAATATCAACCACAACAAAGAAACGGTCATTATATTTATAGCCAACATAATAGAATTTAGGGATTGCCTTCCAAGATTCCCTTAACCACGATTCAATCACAGGTCCCTTATCCAACCCTCGGTCCTTTTCGGCTAAATATTCCGCAATGCAGCTTTCACTATAATTGTAGTTGGCATCATACAGAATTCGCCACCAAAATAAATTATGCAGCAAGATATCTTTTTTCTCTTCCCTTGTTTTAAGTTCGTCTACATATTCCTCTAAAAAGGGAACTACCTCGTGAAAATAGGCATCTAGCGTAAAGTCCATAAAATCGCTAAAGGTATCCATCATCCTTTCCCTAAACTCTTCAGAAACAGGATAATCCGGCCGAAAACTTTTTGTATTTGTTCCTGACTGGGCAAACTCAATAACCTTCTCTATAGTTTCCTTCATCTCTATCATGTAAACCAATCCTTTCAATAAAATAAATCTTTTAAATCGACACGAAAATAATCCTCTACAGATATAGATCATTCCGATATAGGGTCATGATTTGCCTTTCCTTTTACTTTCCTTGCAAAGATGGTTTGCCTTCCCTCTTGTTCATTTTCCTCAAAAAAGAGCACATTCCAGTCTCGAAATTCTTTTAGCAGCTCTTGAGGCTCTAGTTTATATTGTTTAGATATTCCCTGATTCTCGTTTTGCGAATTGAGATAATAGGTTTCAAAAAACACATAACCATCCTCTTTTATAATGTTCTTCAAAAAAGGAAAAAGCTCTCTATCTAGATAATAGGTAATCACCGCTAAATCAAAGGAGTTTTCCTTCCAACTAAGATTGTTCAAATCCTTCAAATCACATTCTTGTGGCATGATGTTGAGTTGGGTCCTTACTGCCTGTTCCCGAAGAAAGTTAATAGCAACCTCAGAAATGTCAACGGCTTGGACTTGATAATTCATTCGTGCAAGAAGTAAACTGTTGCCACCAAGTCCACAGGCAAGGTCAAGAACAGTACCCCCATGAAGATAAAGAGATAGATTTTTTAATCTCGGGTTTGCCACAGGAAATTCAATTTGTTTAAGACGATTTTTATGTTTCGTATTCCATTTTGTTCTGGTGTCCATAAAAAAAAGCTCCTTATAACTGAATTCAGAATAGATGATGGAAATAGGAATAAACATTAGGGCATTAATACAAATTCGAGGGAAATCAATGGAAGGTTATACGAATAAAATTTAAAAAGATTACTGGTTAATTATAACATCCCATTTTATAGAATGTTCAAGTCATTTAATGCCTTCACAAAATTGTAATATAATCCTTGTTAAGATTCTGTCCCATACTAATTAAAACAACTTGATAAAAAAAGAAAGATGTTTTCACAAAGATTGTTGTTTATAGAATAGATTAAAGGGCCTGTTGATTCGGAGTATCGTCTTTGATAACAACCCTGTCTGTATTAGGACTCCATTCGGACTCATTCATCTTTGAAATTAACAACCCTGTCTGAATCAGGGCTCCATTCGGACTCCACCTTCTTTGAAATCAACAACCCTGTCTGAATCAGGACTCCATTCGGACTCCATTCAGACTCATTCATCTTTGAAATCATCAGCTGCTTACAATTGTATTTATGTGAGTAATATTGGTAAGAAACAACAACAGGGTTTACGAAACAGCCTAAAAGAAAAATAAAAAAAGGAGCGATACTATAGAAATCACATGATTTCAAAAGTACAGCTCCCTGTTGACTGGCGGCTACTGGGTCAAACCCAAGCTTAAAGCGGAAGGCAATTCTAGTTTAATGAATTAAAGTTAATCAAGATGGCTGAAATGCTACTAGTTTTTTTAACTAACACCATCAAGTACCACAAAAAGTTCGGTAAGGGAGGTTTGATGGTGCTGGCAATGAGCAGAATTCTTCTTGATCAGTACTGTATTCGTAAGGTCTTGACAGAACGTTAAGCAGTTTTCCCATCACACTTAGGTCCCCCTCATTTACCGCTGCCTCGAGCGCCTCTTCTACCCGATGATTCCGCGGAATAACTGCAGGATTGCTGTTACGCATTAACTCTAGGGAAGATTCTCTGGATTCCTCCTGTCTCCCTCGTCTTGCCTGCCATTTTTCATGCCATTGCGTAAATTCTGGAGTCCCATTGAGAGGAGTATCTTCCATCTTTTCGATCGTTAGTGCACGAAAGGTATTCGTATAGTCCGCATAGTATTGCTGCATTATTTTGAGGAGATCTTCCACAAGGGTTGCATCCTGCTCTTCCTCGTTAAAAATCCCCAACTTTTTTCTCATTCCTGCAAGCCAATTCTTCTGATATAAATCCATATAACCGGAAATGGCATCCTGAGCAATTTTTACAGCCTCATCTTGATTCTCATGCAATAAAGGCAAAAGGGTTTCTGCAAATCGTGCAAGATTCCAACCGGCCATATATGGCTGATTGCCAAAAGCATATCGCCCTTGAACATCGATCGAACTGAAGACTGTTTCTGGATCATATGTATCCATGAAGGCACAAGGACCATAATCAATCGTTTCCCCACTAATTGTCATGTTGTCAGTATTCATCACTCCATGAATAAAACCAACTAACTGCCATTTTGAAACCAGCTCAGCCTGCCGCTTAATTACTTCCTTAAGCAGGGAAAGGTATTGATTCTCATTCACCTCAATGTCTGGGTAATGGCGTTTTATTGTATAGTCTGCGAGGATTCTAAGGTCCCCATCACTTCCCCATTTTGCCACATATTGAAAAGTACCGACACGAATATGACTTGCAGCCACACGAGTGAGGATTGCACCTGGCAAATAGGTTTCTCGGGCAATGTTCTCACCCGTTTCTACCACTGCTAAACTGCGAGTCGTCGGAATCCCAAGTGCATTCATGGCTTCACTGATGATATATTCACGAAGCATTGGACCAAGCGTTGCCCTGCCATCCCCCCCTCGGGAATACCGAGTCCTTCCTGAACCTTTAAGCTGAATATCATAGCGTTCTCCATGAGGGGTAATCTGTTCACCAAGAAGCAGCGCCCTGCCATCACCTAACATAGTAAAATGTCCAAATTGATGTCCGGCATAGGCTTGAGCAAGGGGGGAACCGCCTTCGGGAATCCGATTGCCGGCAAGGACTGCGATCCCATCTTCTGACTGAAGTCTCTCGACATTCAAGCCTAGTGATTTTGCTAACGGTCCATTAATTATAATTAAATTAGGCGATCTGACTGGGTTCAGGTTTTGACTGGTAAAAAATGATTCTGGCAGCCGAGTATAACTATTGTCAAAATTCCATCCTGTTTCATTTTGATTTGTCATGGTAACTCCTTTTAAAAGATGGTTGTTTTTTCATTCGCTGATAAAGCGTGTGGATTCACTGATAAAACTGATAAATTCGCTGATAAACTTCGAAAAATTGCTGATAAGGTGGATTTCACACCTCTTTTAAGTGTATTTAAATCATCTACTCTTCATATTAACACTTTTATTGTCCTCTTCTTCAAAAACCAATATACCTGCACGTCCCCGCTATGATTTCTTTTTAAATATCAAATACGAATATAAGTAAATCCCCGCAATCCCAATAACTAACGCCGTAAAGAATAGCTGCATACCAATTGAACCAAACATACCTGCTATAAGAGAGATAAGTCCAATAACAACTAAAACATAGCCGCCAAATCTGTGCGTTTTTTTCCACACATATTCCGAGGCAAGTGTCCATGGTGATCGAAAACCAATAAAATAATTGTGGCGAATTTGCGCCATGTAATTACCAATTACAATGAAAAGTATTCCAAAAAGGATAGGCACTACCTTTTGAAAAGGGACATAAATCCCAAGTGCACTTGCAATGGCAATTAGGTTCATACAGGATAAAAACAGGATAATCACCAGATTCATAATCGAATAGGCGTTTTTATGCAATTTATAAGATTGCTTTTTCGGGTCTATTACTGGTAAATAGTTTAAGAAAAAAAATAAGACAATAGGCAATACACCAAGGCTGACAAGTTCCAGTTTAGGTCCATAGCGGTTAACATCGCCATTGATTCCCCAATGCACAGGCACTTTATCCGGTAAATTAGGATAGGCCAAGAGATTCAGCAGCAATGTTATAATCGCAATTCCCATCGTTATGAAATAAATCTTATTTTTCCTCACACGTTTCTCCCCCTTAACTTTTTTTATCTAGCAGCCACTTGATGACATCCTGTAAAATAGTGGAATTTAACGAGTAAAGAATAAACTGGCCCTTTTTTTCATCAAGAACTAATCCTGCAGATTTAAGGATTTTCAGATGATTGCTGATGGAGGGCTTGCTCATATCAAATTGGTCGGCAATTTCACCCGCTGTTAAATCCTGCTCTTTCAACAAATCAAGAATTTTTCTTCTTGTTGGATCGGCTAGTGCCTTAAAAACGTCGTTCATTTAAGCCTCTCCTTTTATATTTAGTTAATTATCTAAATATATAATACCATATTTTTGAAATAAAAAAAGACCAAAATGGCCTTTTTCATTTAATCAACGTTCGCGGTTTACGATATAATTCAATAAATGCCTCAAAAAAGTGATATTACGGGGCACATCCTGTAACGCCTCGATTGCAAGACAGTAATGTTCCCACATCGCTTTTCGAGCACCCTCCGGTCCAAGGATAGACACAAAAGTCGAGCGGTTGTTTTCAGCATCTATTCCGATTGGTTTTCCTAGTAAGACCCGATCGCCTTCCACATCTAGCAGATCATCCTTAATCTGAAAAGCAATGCCGGCATGGCGGGCAAAATTTTTCAAGGCCGTCATTTCAGCTTCCTCAACCTGGGCTAGAATCGCTGGCATGATGAGTGACGCCTCAAAGGCGATTCCCGTTTTATAAAAGCACATCGTATTCAATTGTTCAAGTGTCATTGGTTTCCCTTTAGACTCTAAGTCCATCGCCTGTCCCATGCACATACTCTCTGTAACCCGAGAAGAATACTGAATCAACTGCAGTACTGTTTTCGCATCAAACTGGTCAAGAGAGGCTTGTTCTTCTGTCGCCTTTTGAATTAAGAAAATGCCGGATAATTCAGCAATAGCCGCATTATATGTCTGATGGAGTGTAGGACGGCCCCTGCGGGTAGATGCATTATCCTGGGAAGGCAAATCATCAAAAATAAGTGAGGCAGTATGCATATATTCCAAAGATTTTAACAGCGGTACCATCGCTTGCGGATGAAATCCATATGCGTTAACCCCCATCACCCAAGTAATAATGGGTCTCAGCCGCTTTCCATCCCCTTCCAAGCTATAATTTGCAGCCTCAATGATTGAATCGTGAAATTCAACTTTGGGAATCGGCAAAAGTCGATTCATCTGATCACGTACACTCTCAATCGTATTAGAGAATTCATCCTGCTCTTTCCGTTCATTTTTCATCATCGTAATTACATGATCTCGAAGCAGTTTATCAAAGAAATCTACATCAGCTGCTTTTCGGACCATTTTTTGAATCAGACGATTGAATTTAGGTACACCGGAGGCAAATAGCCTCATCACATCATTGTATTTTTCTGTACCCATTCGTTCTTTAAAACGTTTCAGGCTATTAATGGCGCGATCGAGTATCACTTCACAGGTCTTTAGATCCGAGTGATACACGTTATGGATTAAATTGGCGATAACCGTCCAGTATAACTCGAAGGGGTTGATCAGATCCTTACGCTTCTGATGATATTTTAGATAATAGGTATAGGGAGTGACCGCACCATCCTCCCAATCATTAAACATATCAGTAAAATCATCCGCCAACTGATTATAAATTCCGTAAAAGAAGGTACGGTTGTCAAACCCCTCGTCCTCAGGGGCACTAATAACAGACCTGGCAATCAATCGGGAAAAAGAAGATTTTAAAATGATAGGAAGATAAAGTTCTTGATTGCTATAGTTTGGATTGGATAGATTCTTTTCACGGTCCACTTCCTGAGAATGAAAGAATACAAAGGATTGCTCAAAAAAACTTTTACGTGTGTCAGGTCGTTGATGGTCCTTAATATATTCAAAGGCTTCTCGAAGTTCTACATGAATCGGGCGAATCATGTCTTCGATCGCAAAAGCCCACTCCCCCAGCTCAGGCACAGTGCCAGTAATAAGGGTGGTCCGGATTAGATTGGAATATTGTTTTTTCTCTTCTTCAGATAAGACTTTGGCATCGAGAAGGTCGTCAATAAAAGGGTAGGTCAGTCCATAGGAATAACCCAGTCGAATCGCTTCATCCAGTTTGCGGGAACGTTCTTCCGGCGAAATCTCCTTGTCCATCTCTTCCGTCACGTGCATGACGACGCCGCCAATGATTTTAATTAATTTCCGCTGGGCATTCTCCGCGTCCATCCCCTTTGGAATTATTTCGGAAACCGTCTTAAGTTTATTGATCAACCAGATAATTGTAGATTCAATACGTTCCTTTTGGCCCCACCGATACATTCCTGCCAAACTAAACATTTCCGTTTTGATAGGCTGCGTCAATTGATTTTTTAAGTAATCAACTACTTGACGGATCCTCTTTTGTGTATCAGGGGAATCCAAGGCTTTACCCAAATCCCGCATAAATATATATGAGATACTTCGATCTAAATAAGGATCTAGTTTACCTGTATAATCAAGCCATCGGATATGATTGTAATATCCTGTTCTTTCCTTTTTTCGTGCAAAAAAAGTGAGGGATGAATAACGATGAATATGATTATGTTTCCAGGACTGAATGTCTTTTGTTAAGACAGAAACAAAAGTCTTTTGCTGAACCTGGGTCAACAGTGATTGAAAATATTGTGCAGCCTTCTCTTCAGCCTGCTGATAGCATATATCGGTATCATAAATTAGTTCCTTATTCATCGTAAACATTCCCTCTAGTTTATTTTTCTATTTTAAAAAAATATCCTATATCTAGTAATTATACAAAAATATTTACTTAAAACTATTAAAATATATTTATATATAGTCCAAAAACAGCCGCTTTATACGCTTTTCCTTAAAGGAAATTAAAAAGACCTGTTCCTTCATTACAGGAACAGGTCTTTTTGAAAGAACTGATTTAGCTTTTTGTCACAAGTTTCAATGGTGCTGGAATCTTTTTTGCTACCTTTTTACCCTGAACCACATCTCTGCCGGCATCAACAGCAAGTTTTCCGATTAATTCCGGCTGTTGAGCAACCGTTGCTTCCATTTTTCCAGCTTTAATGGCTTTCAGTGCATCATCATTTCCATCAAATCCAATGACCATAATATTTTTACCAGAACTATTGATCGCTTCAATCGCCCCCAATGCCATTTCATCATTATGGGCAAAGACGGCTTGAATATCCGGATTTGCTTGAAGTAAATTTTCCATTACTGTTAATCCCTTGGTCCGGTCAAAATCAGCAGATTGTTGCTCTACTACATTCAATTTCTGATCGGCGATAATATGAAATCCTTTTCCCCGTTCACGTGTAGCGGAGGCGCCTGGTACACCTTCAAGTTCAGCAACCTTTGCTTTCTCCCCAAGCTTCTTCACAATGTAATTCCCTGCCATTTCTCCGCCTTTGATATTATCTGAAGCGACTAATGCTGCAACTTTCCCTTTATCAGCAGAACGGTCAAGCGTAATAACAGGAATTCCAATGTTGTTTGCAGATTGAACAGCTGTTGAGATTGCAGCAGAATCTGTCGGGTTAATCAGTAAAACGTCAACACCCTGCTGAATTAAATCTTCTACATCATTTATTTGCTTTGCAGAGTCATTTTGTGCATCAACCACCTTTACTTCCATTCCCAATACCTTCGCTTCTTTTTGTACCCCATTTTTTAAAGAAACAAAAAACGGATTGTTTAAGGTGGAAACGGATAGGCCAATCTTCACATCTTTTAAATTTTCCTTTTTCGCCGGCTTAGCCCATTCAGGCGGCTGCATCGAACAAGCGCCTAAAAGCAAGAGTGATACTGATATCAATAGTACAGCTAATTTTTTCATAAAAAATTCTCTCCTTATGCTGATTTCTTCCGATCAAGTAATACAGCAATGATGATTACAATCCCTTTTACTACTTGTTGATAGAATGAAGATACACCAAGAAGATTTAAACCATTGTTTAATGTACCAATAATTAACGCGCCAATCAGCGTTCCAAAAATTCTTCCTTTCCCCCTGAAAGGCTTGTCCCTCCTAATACAACTGCCGCGATGGCATCGAGTTCATAAGAAGTACCCGCTGTCGGCTGTGCTGAATTCAATCGTGATGTTAAAATCGCCCCTGCTAACGCAGCAAGTAAACCGGAAAGACCGTAAATGATCAGCTTCACATTTGGTACTTTAATACCCGAAATAAGCGCGGCCTTTTCATTTCCTCCGATGGCATATGTTTTTCGGCCAAATGGGGTTTTATGAAGAACAGTATATAATAATACAAACGTTACAATCATCGTAATTGCAGGAACAGGAATTCCTAGAAAATAACCACGGCCAAATAACTGGAATAAGTAATTTTCACCTAACCCTGTGATTGGGTTTCCTTTTGTATAAACAAGTGTCAAACCTCTAAAGGCTGTCATGGTCGCCAATGTGGCAATGAATGGAGCCATTTTTCCTTTTGTAATCAAGAGTCCATTGACCATTCCCATGATTCCGCCAAGAATACAACCGACAATAATCGCCAAGATTGGATCAAGACCCGATACAATCATACCTGCCGTTAAAGAACTGGATAGGGCTAGAATCGCACCGACTGATAAATCAATTCCTCCTGTTAAAATAACAAAGGTCATACCAAATGCGATTAACGCATTGATGGCCACTTGACGCAATAAGTTTAGTATATTTAAAGGTTCTAGAAAACTTGGATTTAATATGGAAACAATCACAATTAAAATAATAAGTCCGAGAAGCGGTCCAAGTTTCTGCGTAACCGTATTCATAAAATTTGCCTTGCCAGCTTTTGTGCCTTCATTGATTGCGTTCATTTCACTGACCTCCCGTTGCCAATGTCATAATTTTTTCCTGGGTTGCTTCATCACTTCTCAATTCACCGCTTATTTTTCCTTCATGAACCACGAGAATTCGGTCGCTCATTCCAAGGATCTCAGGAAGCTCCGATGAAACCATGATAATGGCCACTCCCCGCTCCGTCAGCTCATTCATCAGTTGATAGATTTCTCGTTTTGCCCCAACGTCTACACCTCTCGTCGGTTCATCCAATATCAGTACCTTTGGTCCAATTCCAACCCATTTGGCAATGACTACTTTTTGCTGATTTCCCCCAGATAAACTTCCAACTGCAAGATCCGCTGATTCCGTTTTTACAGTCAAGCGTTTGATCAGCAGATTGACAAAGTCTTTTTCACTTTTTTCTTTAATAATCCCTTTCGGAGCAAAACTATAAAGGGAGGGCAAAACCATATTTTCCTTGATCGAAAAATCTAAGATCAACCCTTCATCTTTTCGGTCCTCCGTGATAAAACCTATACCCGCTTTCACGGCCTGGTCAGGAGATTTGATGGCCGTTTTCTTACCATTCAGCCAGATTTCGCCGCAGTTAAAGGAATCCAGTCCAAAGATTGCCCGCATGATTTCCGTCCTTCCTGCTCCCATTAATCCGGAAATCCCAACGATTTCACCAGATTGAACAGAAAAATTCACATCACGGAATACTCCATTTTTAGTTAACCCTTTTACTTCTAGTACCGTTTCTCCTGGTTTTGATGTTCTTTTTGGAAACCTGTCTGTTAATTCCCTGCCGACCATTTTCCTCACGACTTCATCAAAATTTGTATCGGGAATAGCCTTTGTATCAACGGTCTTGCCATCACGCATAACAGTAATTCGATCACAAATGGCAAAGATTTCTTCCATACGGTGAGAAATATAGACAATTGATACGCCTTCTTTTTTCAAAGAAGCAATCACATCAAAAAGCTTGCTGATTTCTCTTTCAGTCAAAGCGGCTGTTGGTTCGTCCATGATAATGACCTTGGCCTCCGTCATTAACGCCTTGGCAATTTCGATCATCTGCTGTTCTCCTACAGAGCAGCCCCCCGCCTCTTGATCGAGAGGAATCGAAACGGCTAAACGGTCAAACTGTTGTGTAGCTAACGCTTTCATTTCTTTTGTTTTTAACAAACCAAGCGGGGATTTCAATTCTTTGCCGATAAACAAATTTTCTAAAACGGTCATGTCCGGCCAAATATTTAGTTCCTGATGGATGAAGGTAATCCCGTTTTGTTCGGCTTCTTTTGGGTTTTTAAAATAGGTTTCATTGCCATCAATGGTGATGGTGCCTTGGTCATGCTTATGAAGTCCTGTCAGTACATTCATCATGGTTGATTTTCCGGCCCCATTTTCGCCCATTAATGCGTGGACTTCCCCGTCCAATAGTTCAAAATCAACACCTGTTAAGACTTGATTGGTACCAAATGCTTTATAGATGTTCTGCATCGAAATGCGCATTCATATCACCTCATTCGATTTGGAAAAAACGGAGAGAGACATTTCAAAAACGTCCAGCCCGATCTTAGCTCTTAAAAAAATACTCCTGATTGTAAAATACAATTGGCATAGGGTGTAACTTCACCTGTTCGGATAATGGCTTTTGCCTTTTCGGTTAATTGCTTAAATTCTTCGTGCGAAACCTTTGTCATTTCAATATCTGCAAATTTTCTATTTAAAAATTGCTCCACTTCTGGATTGCCTTGTTCGATTTCAGCTGCAATGATACATTTTTCAATCACCATGTCATCTGTAACTGCATCGGTCACTTCCTTAAATGATGGCAACCCGGGTTTAATCGATAAATCGATTTTTTTTACACCTTCGGGAATCGGCAACCCGGCATCAGCGATGACAATATAATCTGTATGGCCGAGATCGGCTAAAATTTTAGAAATATGACTGTTTAACATTCCATGGCGTTTCATGTTATACACTCTCCTCTACTTCTTTTCTAGTCGGCATACCGCCCTGCGCACCAAATTTGGTCACCGACAGCGAGGCAGCACGGTTGGCAAAACGGACACTTTTCTCAAAGCTATTTCCTTCCGCTAATGCCACGGCAAAGGCAGCATTGAACGTATCACCTGCACCTGTCGTATCAACGGCTTCTACCGGAAATGATGGAACCACTACCTCTTTTTCACCATCGTGAAAGCGAACGCCATTTTTACCTTCTGTGATAAACACTTTGTTTGGATATTGCGCTAATACTACATGAATGTCCTGATTTTCAAATAAAATCGCAGCCTCCGATTCATTCGGTGTAATGTAAGCTGCGTTCTCAATAACTCCCTTACTGATCGGCCTTGCCGGTGCAGGATTCAACAATAGAGGAACACCGAATTCATGACATTTTTCGCTAACATATTTAACCGTATCTTCAGGAATCTCTTGCTGAATCAAGACAATATCTGATATACGAATTACATCAAGCGCATTTTCCACAAAATCAGGTGTTACATAATTGTTTGCACCCTTCACAACAATAATGCTGTTGTCACCATCAGCAAGAGTAATATGAGCTGTTCCACTTTCCGAATGTGTAACCGGTTCCACATAAGTGGTAGAAACGCCATTTTCTTTAAAATTATCAAGAATCGTTTTTCCAAATGCATCGCCACCAACACATCCAACCATATAAACCTCTGCTCCTAACCTTGCAGCAGCGACTGCCTGGTTGGCCCCTTTGCCGCCAGGCACAGTTTTAAAAGATTCACCAAGAATCGTTTCCCCCTTATTGGGACGTCTTGGGGCTGTAACAACTAAATCCATTGATGAACTTCCAATTACGGTTATTTTAGCCATTTTCTTCAACCTTTCTTGTTGTTTGCCTTTCAATAAATGTAACAGGCAATTGAATATTTTTATGTTCCAATTTTTCATCGTCTATGATTTGAATCAATAATTTTGCTGCTTCTCTTCCCATATCATAGGCAGGCTGGCGAATCGTCGACAAAGCCGGGTACAGTAAGCTGCTGAGCGGGATGTCATCATATCCGATAATTTGCAGTTCGTCCGGAACAGAAATCCCTCTTCTTAACGCCTCATGCAAAATAGCTGCTGCACCAAGATCATTACTGGCAATCACTCCGTCTGTCTCCGGAAATTTTTCAAATAATTCTTTCGCGATTTTTTCAGCATCGTCAAAGGTAAAAGAAGCCGTAGTCATCACGTTAAAATTAACATTATAGTTACAAATCTCATTGATTGCACCTTTAAACCTGTCTTGTGCTGTCCTTAATTCAATCGGTCCCCGAAGCAACGTAATCCGCTTGCTTCCTCTTTTTATCATTTCTTGTGCGGCTATTTTCCCGCCAGCCAAGCCATCTGCATAAACGGATGGATGCTCATTAGCTGTCCGATCCAGAAAAACAACTGGAAAATCCAAGTTTTCATAATGACTTGTTTCTGTCTGGTTGGTTGCGGATATGATACCGATTACATTATTTTGTTTAAAGGTGTCAATATAATCAATTTCTTTCTTCGGCTTTTCATCAGCGTTTCCAATGATCAGCCGTAAACCATGTTCCTGCATCTCGTCCTCAACCCCTCGTGCAAGCTCTGGAAAGAAAGGATTTCGAATATCCGGAAGCAATAGGCCGATTAATCTGGATTTTTTCTTATAGAGAGAACGGGCAACTTCATTTGGTTTGTAATTTAATTCTTGAATTGCTTTCTCTACAAGCTTTCTCGTATCTTCATGGATATAACCTTTATCATTTAAGGCTCTTGAAACCGTCGCTACAGATACTCCAGCTTTTTTCGCGACATCTCGTATTGTAGCCATTATGTTTCACCTCTTATATGTAACCGATTACACATCTAGATTAGCACAGAAAAAATATATATGCAATAAAGAAATTCTTTTAAGATGATATCTTTCAGATCACCATTAATTTGCCCATTATTGAATAAGATTAAAGCATGGGGTCAGCCCCCTGGTACAAATGGTTTTACTCCGCTGAGTGTCAGGCCCTACATTTGTACCTTAGGGAGAAATAACCATAAAAATTCTTAAAAATAGTTATTTGTCCGTTTCAGAAAAATACCCGTCTCATACAATACGAATGAATGAAAAGGAGGAATACAAATGACACAATCAGATTTGCCTCAGTTAAGCCCACCTCAGTATACTTATTTTAATGAGCTTAAATATTCAATTGGCAATGATCCCATGGTGCAGGTGCTTAACTTAATTGAGTTTCCACAAGATGGAGGATATTTAATCCCTATCATTGTTTTTAGCAGTCGGAAAAAAGCTCGGGCATTGGCGACGATTCTAAACCTGCAAAAAGAATTAGGAAATATCACGGTGAATGCAATCGTGATTTATGATAAATCCATCGTCAGACCATATGGACGTAACTTTACTGCGGAGGGTCTTGTCGATTTATTTGATGATGCATTATCTTCAAATCGCTATTTTAAATTTGCTGAAACAAAACTTTTTTCTCCAGATACTCCTTCGGTGTATCCTGTATTCACAAAGAGTGTCATTCAATTTTTTAACGACGACATATCCGACCTCTATAATAATTTTAATGAAGTTGCAGCCTTTGTGTTCAGAGATGTATTAAGAGATGAAATTAATGGCATTCTTATTAATCCTTCAACTGAAATGGATTCATCGGCGACAGAACAAGAAGCTGAATAACAAAGTAGGAATGGCTGTTTGATACGCCAAGCCAATACTATTTTATGGACCCGATTGGATTCTTTTTTTACTTGAAAAATGGGATAAAGTATGTAAACAAATTATGGTAAAGGAAAAATAAAAGAGGAGCCCCTTCGATAACGAAATGGCTCCTCTTTTATTTAGGCTCTGTTAAACTTGGTTGTTGATTTCCGCTCCAGGCACTTCGCTTTCCGTGGGCGGTCTGGGGAGCCTCCTCGTCGCTTTGCTCCTGTGGGGTCTCCCCTACCCCGTACTCCCACAGGAGTCTTCGTGCCTTCCGCTCCAATCAACTTTGTTTAAAAATCAACATTGTTCTTTAACATAGCCTTTATTTAAAAAATCGTTTATTTTGCTCGCTCAACAAGCTGTAGAAGTTCCTGATCTGGGCCAGGGAACAATATCATTCGACCGCCTTCAAGTGTTGGTTTGACTCCATCAGCAGGAAACTCGATTCCCTTTTTCTTTAAATACTGAATCGTCTCATCAATATTTGTTACTGTGAAGGCAAGATGATTAACAATCCCCTTATCACTATATTCTCCTAAAAATTTAAGATCACGGATCAATTCAATCTCCATATCCAGTTGCGATTCTAGATAGATAAAAGCCATTTCCCGATTCGGATTACTTCCCCGAAGGCGAACCTTAAATCCAAAAATCTCAGAGTAAAACTGAATCGACCGATCCATATCCGTAACAATTATCGCCACATGTTCCATTTTACTAATCATTGCCTATTTCCCCTTATTATGAGTTCAGACCCCTTGACTTATTTAAAAACAATACTCATTAATTCTTCTCCAGTATATAAACCCTTTATGCCCGGTTTATTTTGGATGTAATCGTAGATCTCCTTATTTGAATAATTACTTCGCAGGCCTTTTATAATGGTGGATAAATATGATTGCGAAGGTTTCTCCCATTCCACTTCGTCTAGATTCCACGGAGCCGTAAAAGTGAAAATCGGATAACCCTTATCCTCGCCAAGGTAAACAATATTTCCGTACCAAGATGATCGAAAAGTAGTCGAACTGTTCTCGATTACTTCATTCAGATCAATATCAAATTCAATTCCTCCATTTTCTTGGCTTACGATATCCAAAAATTGTTCAGTCGTGACAAGATATTTCGTGCTATAGGTCATGTTAGCGGGATCTTGTTTTAAACCGATAAAGGCAACACCCTGGAAATCCCAGCCTGCTGCCTTTTTTGCAAAATAAAGAGGATAGGGTATAGTAAAAGCCGACACATCAATTGGCAGGGAACGGTCTCTACATCCTGACTCCACTCTAGTAGACCCTTCAGGACTTCCTCCTTTGATATAACATAAAAATCGATCAGAATTAAGATTTGATCCATAGCTCGCATACCAGACATATTGTTTCGCTTCATTCATAATGAATCACCAACTCTATTAAAATTCTTCCTAATGGTAAGCAATCACTTTCAACTTACATGAATGTTCTAAGTTTATTATATCATCCGATTAGGTGATAAGATGCAATGGTCACTCCTAAAATAAAAAATGGGACAGCCTCTGCTATCCCATTTTTTATTTTAGGAGTATGAAAAGTGAAGATATTGCCAGGCTAACTCATTACCAAAAAAAATGGGTGTGTACATACATTATTAAATAGTTATGTCATTACCAATAGTAAATAATGAGGGATTATTGAAATTTAGTGAATTTAGT
The DNA here is from genome assembly GCF_030938565.1 of Bacillus salipaludis. GTDB lineage: Bacteria > Bacillota > Bacilli > Bacillales > Cytobacillaceae > Neobacillus > Neobacillus salipaludis_A. Next base: position 4,103,125 of record NZ_JAVGVR010000001.1, read on the forward strand.
GAAGTATTTATCCGATTCTTGGCATCTGAATCTAATTCATAACGATTATCGCTTATTTTCTTTACTTGATTATCTAAAACATATACTCCTTTTAAGATGTGGGTTGCTCCCAACGTTGTAAGTACAGGTTTCAGGGCATAGTCAATCATTAATAGATGCCCAAAAGTGCCACCAACAGCAATGGGTAAAATGGTCTTATCCTCCAGACTATTTTGTGGCAAGAGATCCATGTAAGTTTTTAACACACCTGAAAAAGATGCTTTATAAACAGGGGTCAAAATAACTATAATATTTGAATCCTCTACCTTCTTATTAGCATCTAAAATTTCTTCACCATTAAATTTTGCATGAATTAATGCTTCTGGTGGAAGCTCGCGTACATTTATGATTTCGGGAGTATACCCACTTGCTTGAAAATAAGTTAAAACCTCTTGGAAAACTCCATTTAATCTTGTTTTCTCAGAGGGACTCCCTGAAATAATGGTAATATTGCTCATGATTCAACCGCCCTTTCTTCTATTAAATTCTCGATTTATTATTTTTTCTTATTCGAAAATTTTATGGATCCCAAATTACCATGGGGGTGTTGTTGAGATTTGAAAGTTCTATATTCGGTTTCTAATTCCGTAAGAGATAACTCAAAAAGATGTTTATCTTCACTCTTATATACATTAAAAGCAATTAGCTTTTCGATTAATTGCTTGCGCTTTTTTTCCACAGCATCCCGAAGAATATCCCCCATCCGAATCACCCCTATTTATATAAATAGCCTATAAATGAAACTTTTTCGTTTGGATCCTACGCTGTATTAAAAAATTATCTAGCAATCTGAAGATCTAATAATTCTCTTGCACTTCCATATAAAAAATAAGCTGCCTTTATAATTGATGTTTCATCAACCGTGAATTCAGGATGGTGCCAATCTTCCTGTCCATTTGTACCAAAAAAGGCAAAGGTCCCTGGGATGTCCAGCAGATAATAAGAAAAATCTTCACCTGCCGTGGATGACTCTGGATGGATGACGTTCAAAGATTGTTCCTTAGCAGCCGTTGAAACAATCTCTGTCACCGATGTATGATTTACTAATGGCGGTGGACCAGAAAACCAATTAATCTCAGCTTCTTGAGAAAAAGCTGCAGCAATCGCATTTACAATCGTGTAAAGCCTTGTTTTTACCTCTTCTCGTATAATAGGGTCAAAGGTTCGAACGGTACCCTCCAAGCTGATGTTCCCTGGAATAACATTCCATGTACTGCCTCCAATTATTTTCGTCACACTCACTACAGCACTTTGAAGCGGGGATACATTCCGGCTGACAATCGTCTGAATGGCTGTAATAAGCTGAGCTGCAGCAACTATCGGGTCTTTCCCATTCTGCGGAAGTGCGGCATGACTTCCTTTACCATGGAGAATGATTTGAAAACGATCGACTGCTGCCATTAATGGTCCTTCTTTTATACCAATAGTACCTACAGGAAGCCCAGGTTTATTGTGAAGTCCAATAATCGCCTCCACTTCCTCCAACTGCCCATCCTCAATCACATGCTTTGCCCCTCCCCCTAATTCCTCTGCTGGTTGAAAAATGAGTCGAACTGTGCCATTTAGATTTGACTGGTTCTTCTTAAGAAGATAAGCAGCACCAACAAGGGCAGCAGTATGAAAATCATGGCCACAGGCATGCATGACTCCTTTTATCTTAGAAGCATAAGGTAGTCCTGTTTTTTCTTCAATTGGCAATGCATCAATATCCGCACGAATTGCCACAATTGGCCCTGGTTTTCCACCTTTTATGTCAGCAAAAACACCTGTCTTCAAGGTTGTTTTTCGAATCGGGATATCTAGTTCCTTTAGCCACTTTTCAATAGACTTAGAGGTTTCAAATTCCTGGTTCGATAATTCAGGGAATTGATGCAAATGACGACGAATCGATATTAAGAATGTCTCTAATTCCTGCTGATTCATAGTAAATATTTATCCCTTCTTATAAATCATAACGATAGCATTTTACTAAAATATCATTATTATAAAATTCTTTCGTTTGATCTCGTTTAAAACCAAACCATTTATATAATCGAATCGCTTTTTGCATTTTATCACCTGTGTGCAAATACAATTTGTTTGCTCCTTGAGACTTTGCGAATTGAAGACCAGCTTTTAATAATTCTTGTGCTATGCCGCGTCCCCTTGCTTCCGGGTGAACAGCCAATAGCCGGATAATCGGTGAGAAAATCTGTAACTCTGGTCTTTGATAGGCCTTTTCTGAGGACAGAAATAGCTGTAAGGTACCAAGAATATTGTCATTACTTTTAGCAATTAAGATTTTTTCTACTTCAGGATTATCCACAGATGCCTTTATATTAGTTAGGTACTCCTCCCAAACTCGAGCATTATTATATTCATACTTGTACTGTTGATAACTTTCGACCAATAATTGCCGTACTGCCTCTTTTTCTTCTTCTAGTAATTCTTTTATAACAATTTGATCAATCACAACATATAACACCCTTTCTTAAAAATGAACTAATTCACCCGCTCTTTTAAGGGAGTAAAAAATGATTCTCCCGATATTCTTTGTAGGAATCGTCGCGTCCGTTCTTCCTTTGGTGCAAGGAAAATCTCCAATGGGGTGCCTTCCTCGACTATTACTCCTCCATCCATAAACAAAACACGATCAGACACCTCTTTAGCAAAACTCATTTCATGTGTAACGACCACCATCGTAATCCCCTCTTGTGCAATTTCTTTAATTACTGAAAGCACTTCCCCAACTAATTCGGGATCTAATGCCGACGTTGGCTCATCAAAAAGAATAACCTCAGGATTTAATGCCAATGCTCTTGCAATTCCTACTCTCTGTTGCTGTCCCCCTGATAGTTGAGACGGATAGTAATGTAACTTATCACTGAGACCGACTTTTGCAAGCACTTGTTCACTTACCATTTTTGCATCCTTTTTCTTTACTTTTTTTGCAACAACTAAGCCTTCCATTACGTTTTCTAACACTGTTTTATGGGCAAATAAATTATAATGTTGAAAAACCATTGCTGTTTGTTGTCTTATAGATAAAATTTCTTTTTTCGTAACCTTTTCAGCATCAACCTGAATATTGCCCATTTGAAAAATACCTGCTTCGGGCCTTTCTAAAAAATTTAAGCATCGTAGTAAAGTGGTTTTCCCTGAACCACTTGGTCCGAGAATCGTAACCACCTCTCCACGGTTTATTTTGAGATTAATGCCTTTTAACACAGGCAATTTATTAAACGATTTTTTTATTTCTTTTAAAATAATCATGACACGCCTCCTCGACTATACAATGTCACCCGTTTTTCAAGTAAAAATGAAATGCCTTCCACCATAATCGTGAGTCCCCAATAGATCATTCCTGCTGCGATAAAGGCCTCTAAAAATTTCAAATTAGTGGAGGCGACAATATTGGCAGCTCCTGTCAATTCTTTTTCTGATACGAGAAAGGCTATAGACGAGGTGTGTAAAAACCCAACAAAAATATTTGTAAAATTGGGAACTGACTGTGCCAACGCCTGTGGAAGTACAATCCGAACCATTGCTTGAAGCTTAGTCATCCCTACTGAGTAAGCTGCTTCCAATTGACCTGTTGAAACACTGATAATCCCTGAGCGGATAATTTCTGATAAATAGGCACCTGCTGCTAACGACAAGGCGATTAAAACAAACAAAACAATTGGAATCTTACTGGATTGGATATTTAAATCAAATCTTGACGATACTTGGTCCACTAGTAATGGATTTCCATAATAAATGACCATAATATGCATCATAATAGGGGTCCCTCTAAAAAAGGAAACATACCCATTAGCAGCCTGGTATACAAACCTTGTTTTATAAATCCTTACTAGTGCAACACCCATTCCGATTAAAAAACCAACCAATAAGGGGACAATTGTTAAAATGAGCGTAATGGGAAGAGACTTAATAATTTCTTTAAAAGCGATCCAAATAAAAGGAATATCAATTGTCATTTAAATCTCCCCCTTTTTATGCAGCAACTGATAAATCAGCTTTCTGATAACGATTGAAATATTTTTCTAGTATTTTAAATATCTTCTCAAATAGTAGAACAACTGCATAATAGATAATCGAGAGGGAAATATATACCTCCAGGGCATGCGCAGTTGCTGAAATAAGCGTATCACCTCTGCCCACCATATCCATCACACCAATGGTAAAGGCAAGTGAAGTATCCTTTAATGAACCAATAACTGAGTTTGCTATATTCGGAAAAGCAATCCGTATAGCCTGTGGTAAAACGATTCGAAAGAAGTTCTGAGTGCTGGTCATTCCAACTGAATAGGCTGCTTCCGTCTGTCCTTTATCAACGGCGCGTATCGCTCCCCGAAAAATTTCTGAAAATCCTGCTCCATTACTAATTGCATAAGTAATTATGACAAAATAGATGGCCTCCATCTTAGAAATATCAAGATGGAAAACCATAAGAACAGCAGGGAGACCATAAAATACTAGGAATAATTGGATTAATATCGGTGTCCCGCGAATAAACGAAACATATAGAATCACTAATTGATTCAATAAAGGAATTTTAAACAGCCTCGGTATAGCGGCTGCTACACCGAAGATTAGTCCCAGTAAAATAGATGCCGCTAAGATCTGAAGCGTTACCCCTAGGTAATGCAAGAGGGTTGGTAAAAACTCGATAATTAATAAAGGATCAAATGCTTTCCCCATTTTTTGACAACCTCCAAACACTAACTTCCCTTTATTTAAAAGTTTACAGTGTAGTCCGCTCCTAACCATTTTTTACTTAATTCGCTAACTACCCCTTCTTTTTTCAATTCAACAAGCGCTTCGTCAATTCTCTTTTGCAGTGGTGTTTCATCTTTTCTTAGAAGAAAATAAACTTTTGAATTTAAGAGCGGTTCACCGACTACTTTTTGCTGAGCATCAACTGCCTTATTATTAAAATCGACTGAAAATGGTGTTGTAATAGTGGCATCTGCTCTGCCTGTTTTTATTTGATTAATGGTAGAATCCGGCCCATTCCCTGCATAAACAATTTGTATGCCAGCATTATGTTCCTTGTTATAATTTTCGATAAATACTGCTGAGTTACTAGTCGGACTCACGATTACCTTTTTTCCTTTTAAATCCTTAATAGAATGAATCTCATTATTATCTTTATGAACTGTTACATTAAGAGGAAAAATATTATAGGGTTCTTTGTTAAAAAGAAACTTCTCCTGTCTTTCTTTATTCACTTCCATTTGGTGCGCGATAAAATCAATTTTGTTCGTCTCAAGGCTTAGCAAGAGATTAGAGAATTCCATTGTTTTAAACTCAAATTGATATTCAGGCAACTTTTCATCAATTTTTCGAACTAATTCCACATCATATCCAGTTAACTTTCCATTCTTTTCAATAAAGCAGACATTCGGAAATTGTGTCCCTGTTCCTACGATTATTTTTTGTACTTTCGATTTGGAGCTAACTTTCGAAGTTGTTTTCGTTTCTTGTGAGGAGCATGCCCCAAGCATTAGAACCAGCAGTAAAGTCATAAATATAGCAATTGTTTTCTTCATCTCGAAATCCACCCATCCTTAAATTCCTAATCCGTCAACTAGCTCCAGGATTGTTGTATAAATACTAATTCCCAGGCATTGAACTATTAAACATATGATTTTTGTCGGAATTATACCGAAATTTTACGCTTCTTAACTTTCTCAAGAACTTTTTCTAAATATTCGATTCCTACTTTTGTTACTCCCTCATACACTTCATTTTGGCCAACTTCAACAACTGGTACATGACGAACTCCATACTTGATCTCTAAAATATCACGTCGTTCATCATGATTCGTAACATCAATGGTTTTGTATTTAATTCCTTTATCCTGTAAATATTGTTTTACCTCTCCACAATAGTGACAACCTTCTTTCGCCCAAACCACTACAGATAATTCTTTTCCCATTTTTATTCCTCCCTATCAGATTTCATTTTTTATTAACAAAAAAGGCTCCCCATTAAAGATTTTTCATCTTAAATAGAGAGCCTCTAGTTGTCTAGCCGGCATAAATTCTTAAATTGTTCAGTTGGTGTCATGATCTGCTGATTCTAGAATCCTCCTTTTTAATTCCGAGTTATTTAATATGAATTATTTTTAATCTTGTGCTTTATCCTAACACGTAAAGAAGAGTAATTCTACAGGTTACCTGATAGAAAAATATATTGTTTTCATTCATAAAAACTATCAGAAGAATAGGTAATTCATTAATCCAAAGCTATACCACACGGTGACTTACTTGTTGTTGAACGAAACGATGGCACCCTTCTACAATTACGTCCTTGTCATAATCCAATGATGCTACATGATAGGAATTTGGCAGCACAATCATTTCCTTTTCTGTTGACCCTATGTGGTCAATAATATAATCCGTATTTTCCGGTGGTACGACATGATCTACTGCAGACTTCATTCCCAGAACAGGACAATGTAGGTCTGGTAATATGGCAGGCGTTATGTCCATAAGTGTTTGCAGTTGATGAATGGCTTTAATTGGAACTTTTGAATACGTGATTTCGTAAGCATCCCTTGTTTTTATGTCAGGATTTCCCTCACTAACATAACGGGGTAATTCTTTTCCTCTGAATTGTTCAAAAGAAGGAAGAGTCAAAGCAGGATTAACTAAGATAATCCCTTTTATTTCCTTATATTTATGAGCAAGCCAAAGCGATAGTGTACCACCCATTGACTGGCCCAATACAAAAACATCTCTACATTCCTGTTTTAATTCTTGATAACCCTTTTCCAATGACTCAAACCATTCTTCATGCGTGCATTTCTCCAAATCTGCATAATGGGTTCCATGCCCTTTTAATCTAGGACCCAAAACAGAATACCCAAATTCATCCAGTCTTTCACCTAGGTAACGGACGCTTTGCGGTGTACCAACGAAACCATGTGAAATGAGAATCCCAATTTTGTTACCCTTGAATTTAAAATTTTCTGCCCCCTTAATAATTGGAAACTTTTCTTTCATCAATATCTACCCCTTTTTATGTCCAACTAATCCTATTTAATAAGTATGAATTAATAGTATAAAAAAAGTATAAAATACGATTAATGATAAAGCTATATATTTTTATTATAAAAACACATTTATCCATTTTTCACTATAGATTGTGCATAACGGTTATCCGGGAATGGGAGTCCAAGATTTCCCCGCAATGTGTCAGATTCATATTCTGTACGGAACAAACCACGATCCTGCAGAATCGGGACTACATGATCAATGAATCCCGTTATGTTGCTTGGAAGATTGAAGTGAATAATAAAACCATCTGCCCCATACCCTTCAAACCACTCTTGGATTAGGTTTGCCACTTTTTCTGGTGTCCCGATAAACGGAGTTCTTGGTGTGGCCGCCCTAAGTGCTACCTGCCGAAGGGTTAGGTTTTTTTCTTTCGCTTCCTGCTTAATTCGATCTGTACCACTTTTGAAACTGTTTGAACCCAAATCACCGATTTCTGGAAAGGGTTCATCGAGTGGATACTGTGAAAAATCGTGATGTTCAAAAAAGCGTCCTAAATAGTTCAATGCCTGTTCAATCGATACTAAATTAGCAATCTCTTGATATTTCTGTTCAGCTTCTTCCTCTGTTTTACCAACAATCGGCTCGATTCCTGGCAAAATTAGAATGTGTTCCGGATTTCTACCATATTCAGCAGTCCTGCGTTTGACGTCTTGATAGAATTTTTGTGCATCGTCCAACGTTTCTTGACCAGTGAAAATAGCATCAGCATCTTTAGCAGCAAGGTTTTTCCCATCTTCAGAAGACCCAGCTTGAAAGATAATGGGTCTCCCTTGCTTCGATCTGCCAATATTTAACGGTCCTTGTACTGAGAAAAATTCTCCTTTGTGATTTAATTGATGCAGTTTTTCAGGATCAAAAAATTCACCTGATTTTTTATCACGTATAAATGCATCATCTTCCCATGAATCCCATAATCCTTTTGCTACATCCAGGTATTCAGAGGCGATTCGGTATCTTTTTGAATGATTTGGATGCTCTTCAATAGTTTTGCTAAAGTTTAAGGCTGTTTTCTCTAATGGGGAAGTTACAACATTCCAGCCTGCCCTGCCATGACTAATATGATCAAGGGAGGAAAATTGCCGTGCGATAGTAAACGGTTCACTATATGATGTCGATACAGTACCAGCAAGGCCAATTCGTGAAGTGACAGCGGCCAGTGCTGATAGAATCGTAAGCGGTTCAAATCGATTCAAGAAATGAGGCAATGATTTTTCGTTTATATGCAAGCCATCCGCAATAAAAACAAAATCAAATTTTGCCTTCTCCGATTTTCGGGCTTGCTCCTTATAAAATTCAAAATTCACACTGGCATTAGTTAATACCTCTGGATGTCTCCAAGCCGCAATATTCCCTCCCACACCATGAATGATCGTTCCCAATTTTAATTGTCTTTTCTTTGCCATCGCACTTTCCTTCCTTTCGCCTTCTAAATTATTTATTATTCCTACCTGGATAGTTGGTATTTGGTTTAAAAAAATATATGAACTCTCCATTGTCAATCTTACCTTCTTATCGGCTGGACAAATGTATTTGCATTATTAAAGGGACTCAACAGCCGAAATGATTGAAATCTTTCTACTTCTTGTTCAATTGGTGTATGTAAAATAAATTCATCCACCTGATAAGTTTTGTGGAGATGGTTTAAAACTTCCTTTACAAAACGAGGTGTACCCGCAATAATATCTGCTTCTTGTTCAGTGATTTCATATGATTCACCGGATTGCTTTCCGAAAACCTCTGCTTGCACAATGGATTGTACCGTAACCATTCTTCCGCTCTGAAGATGTACTTTGACTATTTTTCTGTCCCCTGCCAATTGTTCTGCTTCTGTCTGAGTAGGTGTAGCAATAACGGCTAATGAAATGATAAATCTTCCATGTGGAAAGCCTTCTCGATATAGATTTGCAGCTTTTTCCAGTACTCGTGCATCACTATTGATAAATTTAGCAAAAACAAATGATATCCCCAAATCAGCGGCAAGCTGTGCACTGTTTGCACTTGCTCCAAGAAGGAAAATTTCTGGTTTTTCCTGAGGAATTGGTGTTGCTTGAATTCCTGCAAGAGGATGATAGTCATCAATCGAATTGTGAATTAATTCCGATAAAAAAATCAGCCGTTCTGTAAAATCCTTACCATCATTAACAGTTCCATACTGCAGCGCCTTTGTGGATAACGGAAGTCCGCCTGGGGCTTTCCCAACCCCAAGATTTACCCTTCCAGGTGCCAAATTGGATAAAACATGAAAGTTTTCAGCTACCTTATAAGGACTATAATGCTGAAGCATGACTCCACCTGACCCAACCTGAATCGTGTTCGTCCGTGCCAATAAGTAGGAAATTAGTACTTCAGGTGAGGAGCCAGCCAATTGATCTGTATTGTGATGCTCTGATACCCAAAAACGTGTATACCCCCATTCTTCTGCTTTTTGAGCCAGCAGAACTGTATTTTGTAACGCAGTAGAAGCTGTGCTTCAGGAAAAATCGGACTTTGATCTAAAATACTAAGGTTATAGCCCATTTATAAATTCCTCCATTTTTATTCTGACTTATCACATTGAAAAAGTATGTTTTATTTGCTGATGTTTATCCTAACACTGAAAATATTTAACTGGCAATACTTTCATTGATAGGAAAATATTTAATCTTAATTAAAAAATTTTATAAAGAAAAGAACGATTCATAGAGATTTTCATTTTTTAACGTAAATCATTAATAAATTCATTCAGACTTTTGGCAAGTCCGCCATGACCGAATCGGATAAACTTCTGCTTATCTTTTTCGAGAATCTTATCTTTGAGAAAATCCAAGAATGCCAAAAGCTGAATCCTCCGATAATGAATATTAACAATGCCGTACTCATAAAACCATTGATCTATCGTATTATAGACTCCCCTATTCACCTTATACTTTTGATTACACCAAATAAAAAACTGTAAATCAGGCAGATTAAGATATTGACTTGTTTCAAAAAATTTTGATTGATTTGTTTTTGAAAAAAAACCAGCTGAACTCTTATTCTTTTGTGTTTGCATATTTAACATCCTCCTTTTATACACAACAATACAAACCAGAATACTAGGAATTAAAACAATGCTTTTCCTTTTTTTATATTAAAAGTTATGATTGAAATTTATCCTACCACCGAAAAGATTGAAAGGGCAATAGATTAACTGATTGAAAAATTTAATCTTCACTTTAGAAAATTTAATTAATAAACCATCATATTTTTCTTCTCAAATTCTTTAACAGATAAAAGAATATCATTCCATAACTTGGAATACTGATAACCATTTTTCAAATGAGTCGCAAAAATACGTTGATTGATTTGAAGAATATGAGAAACATCTATTTCAATTAAATTGCCATTTTCAAGGTCTTCCTTAATACAGAGGTAAGGTAAAAATCCAATGGCATTTTTGTTAAGAATAAACGATTTCGCTACCTCAAGATGGTCAACTAAAAATTCGATATTTGGTTCAACATTTGCCACTTCAAACAATTTATGAACCCGATTCCAGTCAAAAGCGCCGCATTCAAAAAATACCAATGGCTCCATGGCTAATTGTTGAACAGATATATTTTCTTGAAATTGAAAACAGTGTCCTGGATAAACAACCAACCGGACAGAATTATTTAGGAGCTCATGCTTTTGAATACCACGATGATTAACATCCTTCATAAAGGCGATATCCAGTTGGTTTTGAAGAAGTTTATCGAGCAATACTTCGTTTGGTGCGGATATAAATTTAAATCGCAATGCAGGATTTTCCTTCTTTATGAAAGGGAGAGCAAATGGTATAAAATATTGGGAAGTAATCATATTTGCCCCAATGACAATTTCTTCAGGATTTTCTTCCCTCTTCAAACGTTTTTTCCCCTCACTATAGGTATTGATAATTTGCTCAGCATAGGGGATAAATGCTTTTCCTTCATCTGATAATGTCAAACTCCTTCCCTTTCTTATAAATAATTCGATACCAAGATCACGTTCTAATGTTTTGATTCTTGCTGTTACGGTTGGCTGAGATAAATACAATGCTTCAGCTGCTTTATGTATACTATCCAAATGTACTACATACATAAAAGCTTCCAGATGATCAATGTTCACTTTCTCCAACCCCTCTCTTGATTTTTTTTGAATAGCATTGTTGTTAACTAATCCTATAAGGGTTTGCTGCGTTCACAAAATGTAAAAAAGGCTCCTCTACGTGTAATACGTTTAGGAGCCTTTGGGAGACCAATCGGCAGATTTCCAATATTTATGATTTTCTAAATTCTACTCCAATTAATCCAATAAGTAAAGTGTGAATTGGATAAAATTTTAAACACTCTTTCTCTGGCTTAAAATTCTTCATATACTGCAGGATCTTGATTGTTTATTCTCCCATCTGGACGGGTTAATTCAGAAATCATCGACATCTCGGTTTCATTCAAGGAGAAGTCAAATATCGATATATTTTCAAGTTGCCGCTCAGAAGATGCAGACTTAGGAATGGATATGGCCCCGAGCTGATAATGCCAGCGTAAAATTATTTGAGAAATAGATTTGTTATGACCGCCAGCAATCTTTTGAAGTGTTTCATTATGTAAGACTTCATTTGCCCGAGCTAGTGGACTCCAAGATTCTGTATAAATATTATTCTCTTCATGCCATTTAAGTTGAGCGGCTTGATTGAAAAATGTATGTAATTCGATTTGATTGACGCTTGGCTTTACGCCCGTTTCTTTTTCCAAACGCTCCAAATGTTCAGGCAAGAAATTACAAACACCAATCGAACGAATAAGTCCCGATTTTTTTGCATCAATCAATGCCTGCCATGCCTCCACGTATAGTTCCTGTTTCGGATTAGGCCAATGAATAAGATATAAATCATAATAGTCAAGATTAGCGCGATATAGTGATTCCTGAATGGTCGTAACCGCCTTGTCATAGGCTTGATAACGGCCAGGTAATTTGGATGTAATTCTTAAGTCTTCTCTCGGAATAGAACTGCGTCTAACGGCTTCACCGACAGTTCCTTCATTTTCATAATTATATGCAGAGTCAATTAATCGATAGCCTTGATTGATTGCAGATAGGATAGAATTGACTCCTTCATTCCCCTTAAGTTTATATGTACCTAATCCAATCACAGGCAAAGTAAGCCCATCATTTAATAGAATCTCTGGAATAGTTTTCACCAACGAGTCACTCCCTAGTTTTTAGTAAATTAAGATTACCATAATTATGGATTATTTTCACAGTTTTAAGTTTTCTGTAAATAGACCGTTTTTTGGCGATATCTGAAAAGATGGGTGTGACCCCGATGCTGCTCTAGTGGCAGAACCTTGAACTGTCAGGTATGTAAATATACTCCCCCTACCCACCAATCAATCCCAACCAGCTCAATTCGATTTTGGGCCCCATTTAATACATCTAACCCATAGGAGGTTAATTCCAACATTGGATTGGAAGCAGGGTGAGAATAATTTGGCAAAGGAATGTTACCTTTAAGCAACGGATACGGTCCTTTCATTAATTCTTTTAAAATAGCTGCCAAATGCAAGTTACTTAAACCATCATTAATTCTCTCTTCCATAATGTGAGAACACAAATCATAAAATAAACATCCATCTTCACGAAGGAAGGATAGTGCTAAATATTCAACCTCATTTAAGCCGGTTTGAATAGAGGGAAAATAACTTTTATGATCTTGAAGTACCCGAAGGAGAAACGGTAGGGTATGGTTTTTAGATAAAATCCATTTTTCAATATCCTCATTCTCAGTGGAGTTATAGGCAGTCCATCCAGTGGTCGCCTCATGGATTTGTTCAGTTGTTATCTTTTTTCTACTATCAAGCAGTCCCAATAATTGCCCTGATGATAATTGCCCTAATCCATAAAAAGGTGTTATACAGGATACTGATCAATACTTATCAATGAAATATTTTCGCAGCCTTTAGTAGATAATTCTGTTAGTAAGTACATGAGCATGGTTTGGTCAAATCGGTCATGCTCAAACCAGAGAATAACCTCCTCTGATTTCGCTATCCCATTCAATATACGATCTTGATTTTGACAATTTTGAATAAAAAATTCTGATGGAATTTCAAGTTTTTCTTCAAAAAAATGAGCACGTTTTTTTATTTGCTCTTCTTTTGACCAGGTTAAATTTAAGGGACCAAAGTCATACATTTCTCTCCAAACCAGGATGTCACCCTCTATTTGTTTAATTTTATTACCAACTACATCGCCATTTACAATATGAATCATAAGATTACCTCATCTTTTTCCTGACTATTTTCTTTCTACCTACAATACCTTACTTAAATAAATTGGATATTCTTCTTTTGTATAGCAAGAAATAGAAAACATGGGGTCACTCCCCCGGTGCGAACGCTTTTATCCGCAGGGGGTCGGACCCCATGTTTCTTTTCTTTCCGTATCAAAAAGCAACTTTTAATCGATTGGTTAATATGTCAGTAAAACGCCTTTTCATAAATGCATTTTGAAAGATTTCTTGACCTGTGATGCTTAATAAATCATTTTTGGTGATACCAAGATCATTTTCTAGAAAATCGATACCCAAGTCTTCTTCGTAAACTTGGATAATAAATTTTGCAGCCTCTTCAGGCGAGCTAAAAACATGAAAGGATAATGCGGTTCCATTTAATTTCAGCCAGGCCTCATTAAAACTTCTTGACCATTGTTTTATTTTCTCTAGGCATAAATGACTGTGATCATCCCAACTATTATTTAACGCAAAATATATTTCTTCCATTTTAGTTAATAATTTTATTTTATCAGGGTATTCATCCTTCAATTCGTCCAAAAGCTCTCCAAGGTCTTCTTCAAAATAATATTGATACTCCATTTCCGGATTTATTAACCCTATAAAGGCTGTAGGAAGATAGATAAATTTTAAAAATCCGAAGACACTTTGTGGATTGGGATAAACAGCCCAAGCGTTTTCCGATTGGTCACTATAAGAGTTAAGGATTACCGGATTAATAATCACCGAATTCTGTGTTATAGGTTGGTTCTCAAAAAGGCAACCCCATAACTCCTCATCTAGTCTTATCTTATTTCTCCAGTAATCTGCAATGGAATATTTACTTTGTTTCATAGGACCTCCTAATCAAGTATAAAGAATTCCAATTTTTCATTTATCCCATTCATATTCTAATCCTAAATCCTATATGTTTAATCAATCCACTTTAAAAAAGTAATGCCATGAAATTTTTCACTATCACATTCTAAAAATTGTATTGGTTAATATTACATATTTATACTATATTCTATATTCCAAGAGGATTATCCTGTTTTATTTAGCTGTTCTGCCAATTTACCTATCCATTTTTAATTCGGGCTTTAGAGGAAACTAAAAAAAGAAAACCACAGTGTTGTCGGGACACTGTGGTTTATCCTTTAAGAAAGCCATTGTTATTATAGTCCTAAAAAGTTGTAGATTGCAACCTTTTTGCTTTATTACTTTAGAGCTGTAAAACCATCAAAATTAATATGCTAAACTGAACAATGCTTTAATGTGTGACAAGTATCTTACATTACTTGCTTCTTTCATTAAAGAAGCTGGCAGCCCTTTAAGTGGAATAGCATTAGCGCCAATGGTGGCAACAGCATCTTTACGTCCTAAGCTTGCAAGTGTCCCTGAGTTAATCTGAGAAAACTCTTTAAAGGATTTATCTTCCAAGAATGCATACACATTGTATCCAGTTTGTTCACCCATTTGCCAAGCAATTTGTGCAGTTGGTGGGTATGGACGGCCTTCTGGGCCAAAGACAACAGCACTATCCCCTACAACAAATACTTCTTTATGGGAAGTTGATTGAAGATATTCGTTAACTGTTGCACGTCCGCGATTCACTTCAAGACCCGATTCACCAACTAGAGGATTACCTTGTACTCCGCCAGTCCAAACAAATGTATTGGCAACAATCTTTTGTCCATCTTTTAAATCAATTACATTGCCTTCTACATTCGTAACAGGCAGACCTGTTAAGAATTGAACACCACGAGATTCAAGACTTGCAGTTGCGCGTTCAATTAATGGATCCGGTAACACTGGTAAAATTTTCGGACCTGCTTCAACAAGAAGTAATTTCACTTCTTTCGGATTCACTCCATAGTTTCTAGCAAGCTTTGGCATCATATCGGCAATTTCACCAACAAGTTCAACACCGGTTAAGCCACCGCCGCCAATAAGAATGGTTGCATCAGCTTCATTTTTCGTTTTAGCATATTCACTAATACGTTCTTCGATATGTTGATAAATTTTATTGGCATCATCTGCAGATTTTAAAACCATACTGTTTTCTTCTAATCCTGGAATACCAAAGTAAGCAGTTTTACTTCCTAACGCCACAACTAACGCATCATATGTTAGATAGGCACCATCTGAAAGTTTAACTTCTTTTTTATCTACGGAAAAAGACTCAACCTTTGCGATTCGAAGATCAATATCTTTTCCTTTAAAAAGCTTTGCTAATGGCATGGCCACTGCCTGCTCAGCAACACTCCCAGCTGCTAAACGGTGTAGTTCTGTAATGATTTGGTGTGTAGGGAACTGATTTACTACCGTAACTTCTGCTTGGTCCTTATTTAAGTATTTACGAATATTGATTGCAGCCAATAGTCCGCCATAACCGGCCCCTAAAATGACGATTTTTTTTGACATAGTATTTCCCCCGTCCGTAGTGTAATTAAAATTATTTAGTTGAACGTTCTGCAGAAACTTCTAGGAAAGCATTAAAGAAACGGAAAAGCTTCTGTGCTTGTGGGTCTTTCAACATTTTTAAAATTCCAAATAGGCCGATCACTTCGTTGCTTTCTTCCGCACGGTCTTTCGCTTCAATAACAGTCGCAGCAAGATTTTTCACTGAATCTTTCACGGGTTCTGCAATTTCTTTAATGGCTCCAACTGTATCATTTTTTAATATCTCATCTGTTGCAACGGACTGAGCAAAATCATAGGACTTCGTTAATAAATTCACAAGTTCAGTCAATTTTGGAAGCTGTTCAACTAATGTAGTCAAAGATTCCTGAACCTCTGGGTTTAATAACTGATCAAGCACATCGAGTCGTTCTTGTTTCGTTTCTACAGGTTTTTCCATAACATCTATCATAGCGAATTCCCCTTTCGTTAGGCGGCTGTTTGGAATACTATGAAACAACTCTATATCCCTATGAACCTGCCTTTTCATCTGCTGGTATGATTCATTCATAATTAATACTATAAACATAATAATAAAAGTGATTTCACAAAACAAAATTTTATACCTATTAACGATAATTTTCAAGATATTCGTTTGAGATTTTAAATATTTTTGCAAAGTACTGCCAGCGTAACAATAAAAAAAAGCCTTCACATTGAAGGCTTTTTCCATTCATATTTAATATAGTAAGATTTTAATACGGAAACTGTATTTCCGGTAATTACCACTTCTTAATAAACCACTACAGCCTCGTTTTGAACAAGATTGGCATAAACCTTTTTCATCACATCTGGCTTTATATTAACACAACCACCTGATCCATTGGATAGATAGGCATTACTTGCCCAGTTACTCCGCCAGCCGGCGTCATGGAATCCAACACCATCCAATGTAAACGGAGCCCAATATGTCACTTTAACAGAATAATTCGGATTTCCAACTTCGCTCCCCCTAAGAATGGATGGAGATTTCTTATACTGCACATACCAGACCCCTTTTGGTGTATCTTGATTGACTCCATGCCAGCCTGTAACCACGGAGGTTGTCACTTTTAATTGACCATTTTTATAAATCCAAATACGTTGATCGTTAATGGACACTTCCGCATACGTATCACCTATGCCATTATTTGATGTAACATGATAGCCGACACCATATGTGCTCCAACCAACGCCGTAAATATTATAGGCTTTAATCGAGTTTTCCCCTTTTTCAAAGGCCTTCACAATTCGCTTGGTTTCTGCATCAACATCGATTGCCCAACCGTAGGACTTTCCTTTTACTGAAATAACCTTACCTGAATGTGTTTTAAATTTATAATTTTTATTTAAAGTAGATTGCGAACGATTCATCTCAGCAATCTTGTTCTTAATCATGCTCGGATCAATGATATACTTCATTTTTTTGGAAAGGGATGCATTCTTGATTACTTCCCTCGCTTTTAAAGAATAAATTTTATCCTGCAGCTTATAATCGACGGTTCGCTGCAAAAGTTCTTGCAGCAAATTCTCTTCTTTTTTTACCAACGCAGTATTCACATTGGTAGGCTCTATGTATACGGGGTTCAAATGAATCACACTATTATATTCCTTTTTCTGATAATCTTTTATGGTACCCCCAACATCAACTAAATGACCAATATTGCTGTTTGGGGTGATAATCTTCCCATTTTTCAAAAAAACCGCCGAATCACTTGTGCCTTTTAAGCTTTTATTTATAGCTTTGAGTTGATTTTCTACATTTTCCCTAATTGTTTGACTGTGATACTTATCCACATTACTTGGCAGCAGCGTATATTTTTTTTCCTTTGAGGAAGGTAAAAATGTCTTTTGCTTTTTTAATATTTCCTTGACATTATTTAGGTCTTTATTGCTAAATCCCGTTTTTGTATCTTTTCCATTGAAAATTCTATCCTTTCCAATAAAGACTTCGTTTTTTAATACAGTTGATTGTAATTTTTTTAAAGCATGATCTGCGGTCAATCCACCAACTTTTGTGCCATTGATTTTAATATTCTGATTGAACCGAGTTGCCTGATAATAATAAATACCCGCAAATCCTAAGGCTAATAAAACGATAATGGCTATTACTATAGATTTCCCGTTTATTAACATTCTTAATGGGTTATTCCGCCTTTTATGAATTTGTCTAATTGGCATGTATACCGTACTTCTCATTGTCCTTCCCCCTTAGTTGCAAAACATGGACACACTTTTCTTTTTTCAATACTGCTTAAGCGTTTGATTGGTTTGTCTATATCCTTGGTACTATTTTAGTTGATTGAACAATATGAATTTTGTCATAATTTGTATAAAAATATATTTAATTTTTTCACTCAAATTATTCCTAAATTTGGACAAAAAAAAGACGCTTTCGAAAGAAAACGTCTTAGATTTAGATCCATCGTAAAAGGGAAAATGGATCCCACTCTTTTACTTTTTATGAAATCTTTTATAAATTTAAGTATTATTTAGGTTTTTTCAAATTTATATGCTATACTTGCATTACCATTTGATTTACCGTTTTATCTGCACCGCTCATTCGTGAGTGGTGTTTTTTATTGCCTTGAATAAGAAAATCGCAAGCGCCTTGGTCATCGTTCCTGGCAGTGAAGTCGTTCTTTGACTTCATTGACAATACCGAAGCAACTTCGAAGGACTAGGCGATGGAGCTGGACAATTCTCAAAGTTAAAACGTTTATATTTTAATCCTTAAATAAAAAAACAGACTCTAATGTAAGAGTCTGTTTTTTTATTATTATGCTTTACGAACGTTTGCTGCTTGAGCTCCACGTTGACCTTGCTCAACATCAAAAGTTACGGATTGACCTTCTTCAAGAGATTTGAAACCTTCGCCTTGGATAGCTGAGAAATGAACGAATACATCTTCTCCGCCTTCACGTTCGATGAATCCGAAACCTTTTTCTGCGTTAAACCATTTTACTTTACCATTTTCCATTTGTGTTGCCTCCTAGTGTGTAATTACACACAATATATTACTATCCTTGCTCTCAGTGATCATCAAGACGAAAAGTTAGAAATCCACTTTCTTTACACCGGACAAAAATAATTCTTTTTTAATATACCACTTCTTCTAAAAAATTACAAGGGGACAATAAAATAAATTAAATTGCCTAAAACAACGAAAGCCCAACCTCTCTTTCATCCTTACGGCTCCAATGGCCGCGCCAGTTTGAATTAGGCATAATAAATATATTTGTCCAAAATTAAAACGTTTGGTAAAAATCAGAAATGAATAAAAGTAGAAACGTCTGATTAATGTGAGGAAATAAAGAAGTTAATGATGAAAAATGCTTGAATAGGATAAATTTCTTCAGTTTAATCACAATAAACGCTAGAGGAAAAACTAGCCGACTTTATTATTTAACAAATCTGTTGCCTGATTTTCAGTGAGTCCTTTAATTAATCCTAGTTCACTTATAAATATCTTCCGTGCGCTTTCTAGCATTTGTTTTTCACTTGAATTAAGTGCTTTATTTTTATTGATGCGCATTAGATCACGCACAACTTCAGCGCCATCTTTGATATTTCCTGTTTTCAATTTTTCTGAGTTAATTTTATACCTTTCTTTCATTGAAAGATTGGTATCGGTTTGTCCATGCTGAAAAATTCGCAATACGTTTTCAAGTGTAGGTATATCAGAAACTAATCGAATACGTGATTTTTTTTCTTTTCCAATAGGAATCATTACCTGCATTTTACTGATTGGCATTTTTATTACATAGTATTGATGTGTCTCACCTAAGACTTCCTTTTCTTCTATCGATTCAATAACACCGGCACCCTGCATTGGATAAACAATGTAATCACCAACTTGAAACAAATAAACCACCTCCAAAATTTAAACCTATTCAAGCATACCACAAATTTTATTTTTTATCAAATTTATTATTTTACCACCAATTAATATTTAGTGTCAATATTTTTGTGTTTATTTTTTAAAAAATATTTTTTAGAAAATTGGCCAATCTCCGCTGATAATTCCTGGTAGTCATTTTATTTCACCATTCCGTTACGAAGTGCCATAACGACAAGCTGAGTTCGATCTTCACATCCAAACTTTTGCAGGATCCGATTACATGCGACTTGACCGTTCCTTCCGCTATCATTAGTTTTTGAGCTATTTGATCATTCCGTAATCCATAGGCCATTTCTTGAAAAATTTCCTTCCCCGCTCCGTTAAAGGTTCAACAAAAATTGTTTTGTGTTTGACTCCAGAAACATGTAAGCTGTTGGTCACTACCCTTGAAAGCACATAAGCAGCCAAACTTGTTTTATATACGGCCTCCCCACGAAAGACAGCACGAATCGTCTCTAACATGTCTTCGACTTCCGCATCCTTAAGCAAATACCCAACAGCTCCTGCGCGAATCCCTTGATAAATATACTCTTGGTCATCAAAAGGTATTAAAATAACAACTTTTGTTGCTGGAAACTAATTCAATATTGCCGTTGTCGCTTCAATTCCCGACATGATAGGCATTTGAACATCCATTAGGATGACATCCGGCTTGCATTCATTGGCTATTTCAATAGCCTCTTTTCCATTAGAAGCTTCCCCTATTGATTCACCCGATACATTTTCTTCCGCTGCAGCCGTAACCGAATCGTAAAGTAAAGTACTATGGTTAAGAAAATGAAAGATACAATACTAAATACAGTTTCTTTTCCGAATCGAATATAAAGCATGGCAACTATTAACATTGTTACTACCACAGAAATCGATGACTTTGAAAAGGATATTTGCATCGTTACATTAAAAATAAAAATGGATAGCAGATAGATAAGGTTCATTTCATGAAACCAAAAGACACCAAACGCTGTCTCAGTTATGAGTATTAAGGCTGTACCGAACAATTTCTTTCTCGTCCACCATGATTTAGGAAGAAACAAAATGACGGAGTAAGTTAAACAAATCAAAAGGTTTAGAAACATTTTCGGAAAAGGACCGAAAAAAAATCGATAGGTAAACATAAGAAAAAAGATGACTGCCAGGCCAATCATCTTTCTTCTATTCTGTTGATATTCTTCATGCAACATGAGAAAGGTCTCCTTGAATATTAATTCGTATTCCTTTGGGAAATTTGTTTTTGCTTTTTCAACAAAATCATATAGTAAATAACATAATAAGAAAACATGATGAGCATAAGCCCAGCTGTCCATGAATTCCCGGTGGTATAACTAATGTTTTGCCATCCATTTGTTTGTCCTGGTTGTAATCCACTAAGTGTTCCGCCGGTAAACATACTATAAAACCGATAAATAAAACGAACAAGAAAAAGAAGCGTTACCATGCTGCCAATCCAAATATTCGGGCGGTAAAACAAACGTCCCTCTCTTTGTTCAAATGTGGTTAAACCTACACTATAAAAAGCCAAAATGCTCCCTAAAAGTATACCCACCACATCAGAGATTAAGCTGATCGGGTGGACAACACCTCCCGCTAAAAAGATTAACCCAATAATCAGAAACAAAATAATTCGAAACAGCAGGTTTCCTTGTTTTAATTGCTGCCAGCCAATATTTCGACGGACGCGTCTTACAATACTTAAAAAAATAAGAGCGATGATGATAATAATCGAGAAAGAATGCTGATTCATGCTTATCCCCCATTTAGTTAAATGATAAATAAAACCGTTGTTATTATCATATATTCTTTAATTCCATATATCGACTAACCTTGGGTAGAAAAATTTTTAAAAATCTATATCTCTAAATAGAGATCAAGGTATGGACATGCATAATGACGGACTAGCAGCCTTTTAGCAAGAAATCTGTACCAATTTCGTAACGAAGGTGACACCATTTTGCTACAGCTGCCACGGTTCATCTATTACTTCACAGTATAAAATAAAGATAACACCACAGATAACGCTTACAAATACTTGCTGTAATTTTATTCTTAAACAGGAAAGGATGTTAAAGTATGGACTATTTAGAAGTGATCTCGATCATTGAGAAAAATAAACTGAATTTAGTGAAGATGTTAGAGGGTAAGAACTTATCGAAAGAGCAAATGGATTCAATCCAGCACTCGATTGACAACTATAACTATATTATTGAATTAACAGAAATGAATCACTTTGAAAGAGGAAATATACATTAAAAAGGAGCGAGGGTTTCGCTCCTTTTGTTTTGCGGTGAATTCAGATTAAAGCACTTCCTGTTTTAATGATGCTTTAACCAGCGTAATCTGTCCATTTTTAGGAATTAATTCACTGATATTTTCAAATTTTCCGTCTATTTTTGAATTGTCCTGGTTCTCCATTTTATATTCCTTAAAGGACCAGCAAAAGAGCTTTCGTTCGACTTTTCCTTTTTCACCAATTAGGTTAAACCAACTTTGCCCTACATAAAAAGAGTTCATGAGCATTTTATCAATGATAAAAGAAACTTGTTCATTCTCTTCCTCAGGTTCAAATTTTATTTTAGTGGAAAGGGCCAAAATAAAATAGTTTTTAAATTTGTCTAATTCAAGTAATTGAAGATGGTACCTCTTGGACTGCATTTGATTGAAGTCCTTCAAGACTGCTTTGATGCTTTTTTCAACATCGATTTCATATTTGCTCGCATCTCTCAAGGCTGATAAACGGGAATCATAAATCGACAATGTCACTATATAATGCGCGGCATAACTTTTTGGTTCAAATCCTTCTTTACCAGCTTGCTTTACCTCTTCTGGTACTACTATAAAATTTTTATAATCAGTAAAAAAATTATCGTTCATATCCTATACCTTCCTTCATACCTTGATGAAATGGATGCTATTATCTTTTTCTATATCGCATTTCTCTTGTTATCTTTCAAAATATTTTAGATGGCAGATGAATCGTAGTTGTATTTAAATATATATATTTCTTTATTAAATCTAAGAATCCTTCTTTTTCTTCCAAAAATCCACAAATTTCATGTTTTTAATTACAAAGTCCTATTATGTTTTCTAAAAAATATCGTTAATAGAACAAAAAAAGACTGCTAATGCAGCCTTGTTTAATTTTTATTTACTTTAAGAAATTCATAGTAATCCTGTGAATGATAGCTCCTAAATCCACATGATTCATAGAGTCCAAGTGCACGGGCATTTTTGGCTTCCACTTCAAGAAAAATAGAAAGTCCTTTTTGATGCTCCATTTTTACCACTTTAGATAAAGCTTTTCTCCCAATTCCCTTCCCGCGAAGTTCGGGATAAATTGCGAAACCGTAGATCCATGCATCGCCATCTTTTTCATCCACACGCATTTTCCCTGCCGTTCTACCATTTGCTTCAATAATGAGCCATTGTTCGTTACTGTCTTTCCTAATCTCCTGTTGCATCTTACGAGCCTCATTTTCATATAGACCAAAGCCTAAGACATCCAGTTGGACTTCAGCTTCCCAATCATCATTTGAAATCGATGGCCTTACGATAATAGCAGGATCCTCTGTCAATTCTGTTTTATGCCATTTCATTTGATATTCTGCGACGGTAAACGTACAAGGAATATTTTTTAAAAACGCCTTTGCCGTTTGGGAGCTGGTAGGAGCATTTAACAAAATGTTTCTGACGTTTCGTTTCTTTACTTCCTCAAGTCCCATTTCAAGCAATTTAGAGAATATACCTCTTCTCCGGTAATTCGGATGGACCATTCCGCAGAGTTCCACTTTGTTCCCAAAATAATAGCTTCCGAGAAAACCAACGAGTCGGCCATTTTCATAATAGAAGAAATCATCCTTACTATTTTCAGCCCGGTTTTCAAGCATATCAAAATTCAACTTCAGGTGAAAGCCGCCCTCTAATTCACAAACCTCCTGAAGAGCTTTAATATCAAGTAAATCTAACTCTGTTAACATTACAGACCACTCCTTTCACAACGCTTTATTTCTATTCTGGACAAACTCTAGACATTCCTGCTTTTGGGAAAATGTTCTTTCACTTTGTTTAAGTCTAATAACGACACCTTATGAGTTTTAGCCTTCACTCCTTCTATGAAGACCATTTCCTCCTGTGACTTAATGAGTTTTGGACTTCATTCCTTCTATGAAGACCATTTCCTTCAGCCAACCTCATGAGTTTTGGACTTTATTCCTTCTATGAAGACCATTTCCTCCAGTCTCCTCATGAGTGTTGGACTTCACTCCTTCTATGAAGACCATTTCCTCCTGTACCCTCATGAGTTTTGGACTTCATTCCTTCTATGAAGACCATTTCCTCCTGTATCCTTCTGAGTTTTGGACTTCATTCCTTCTATGAAGACCATTTCCTCCTGTCTCCTCATGAGTTTTAGCCTTCATTCCTTTTATGAAGACCATTTCCTCCAGTACCCTCATGAGTTTTGGACTTCATTCCTTCTATGAAGACCATTTCCTCCTGTACCCTCATGAGTTTTGGACTTCATTCCTTCTATGAAGACCATTTCCTCCTGCACCCCTCATGAGTTTTAGCCTTCATTCCTTCTATGAAGACCATTTCCTCCTGTACCCTCATGAGTTTTGGACTTCATTCCTTCTATGAAGACCATTTCCTTCATCCACCTCATGAGTTTTGGACTTCATTCCTTCTATGAAGACCATTTCCTTCAGCCACCTCATGAGTTTTGGACTTCATTCCTTCTATGAAGACCATTTCCTTCAGCCAACCTCATGAGTTTTGGACTTCATTCCTTCTATGAAGACCATTTCCTCCTGTCTCCTCATGAGTTTTAGCCTTCATTCCTTTTATGAAGACCATTTCCTCCTGTACCCTCATGAGTTTCGGACTTCATTCCTTCTATGAAGACCATTTCCTCCTGTACCCTCATGAGTTTTGGACTTTATTCCTTCTATGAAGACCATTTCCTCCAGTCCCCTCATGAGTTTTAGCTTTCATTCCTTCTATGAAGACCATTTCCTTCAGCCAACCTCATGAGTTTTGGACTTCATTCCTTCTATGAAGACCATTTCCTTCAGCTACCTCATGTGTTTTGGACTTCATTCCTTCTATGAAGACCATTTCCTCCAGTACCCTCATGAGTTTCGGACTTCATTCCTTCTATGAAGACCATTTCCTCCTGTACCCTCATGAGTTTTGGACTTTATTCCTTCTATGAAGACCATTTCCTCCTGTCTCCTCATGAGTTTCGGACTTCATTCCTTCTATGAAGACCATTTCCTCCTGTGACTTAATGAGTTTTGGACTTCATTCCTTCTATGAAGACCATTTCCTCCTGTACCCTCATGAGTTTTGGACTTCATTCCTTCTATGAAGACCATTTCCTCCTGTACCCTCATGAGTTTTGGACTTCATTCCTTCTATGAAGACCATTTCCTTCAGCCACCTCATGTGTTTTGGACTTCATTCCTTCTATGAAGACCATTTTCTTCAGCCACCTCATGAGTTTTGGCCTTCATTCCTTCTATGAAGACCATTTCCTTCAGCCACCTCATGCGTTTTGGACTTCATTCCTTCTATGAAGACCATTTCCTCCCGTACCCTTCTGAGTTTTGGACTTCATTCCGTACAAAACATCTAGGTCCAGACTAATTCCCCTCAATCAGCATACTAAATCATACAAAAATAAACACAAAAAAGGCAACGCCCCAAAAAAACTGGTTCGTTGCCTTGCGAAAGCTTCAGCTAACACCTATTTATTTTAATACACGTCACGCTGATAACGGCCATTTGATTGCATTTCTTTTAGATACGCTTCAGCTGCATCACGAGCCATTTCGCCTTCTTTTTCAATCACAGTAATTAGGGCTTCATGGACATCCTTTGCCATATGTTCTTTATCACCACAAACGTAGAACGTTGCACCTTTTTCTAACCATGCAAACAATTCTTTGCCATGTTCAAGCATTTTGTGCTGAACATAAACCTTTTGAGCTGTATCACGAGAGAATGCAACATCAAGTTTTGTTAGGATTCCATCCTGTAGATATTTTTCTAACTCATCCTGATAAAGGAAATCCGACGCAGCATGCTGGTCTCCAAAGAATAACCATGTCTTGCCTGATGCTTTATTTACTGCACGCTCCTCGATAAACGAACGGAATGGTGCAATGCCTGTCCCAGGGCCAACCATGATAATATCACTTTCCCCGGTCTCCGGTAGATGGAAGTGTTTATTTGGTTGAACAAATACTGGAAGCGTATCGCCCTCTTGAACGCGTTCCGCACATTGTATCGAGCAAACCCCTTTACGATCACGTCCGTTAGATGAGTATCGTACAGCACCAATGGTTAAATGTACTTCATTTGGATGAGCGGCAATGCTGCTAGCAATCGAATAAAGCCGTGGCGGCATTTTTCTTAATAGGGAAACGATTTCTTGGGCAGTAGCTTTCCAT
This sequence comes from Bacillus salipaludis, assembly GCF_030938565.1. Lineage (GTDB taxonomy): Bacteria > Bacillota > Bacilli > Bacillales > Cytobacillaceae > Neobacillus > Neobacillus salipaludis_A. The sequence continues at coordinate 4,129,246 of NZ_JAVGVR010000001.1, forward strand.
GGACCAAAGTCACGTAACATATCAAGCAAATCACGGCCATAGCAATATTCTTTTAGTTGCGCAGCGTTTTCAACCACCACAAGCTTTTGAAGCTCTTCATTTTCAGTGAATGCGGCTGCCTGCTGTAAAATCTTTTTATTCAGCAGGGTAATTTCAAAGAAGCTTGTGAGCGCTTCCTTTAATGGCAGTGTTTCACCTTGCTTATTAATAGTGACAACTGCTTCTTCATCCCAATGCATTTCCACAAGAAGGGCAGCCACAAGTTCTGGATCGTTTTCAGGAACAACACCAAGAGCATCTCCTGGTACATAAGAAAGGCCAGAGCCTTCTAACGACAACTCTATATGTCTTGTTTCTTTACTAGAGCCTTCTCCATTTAAATTTACATTTTTAAGAATCCTTGCTGGAAATGGATTCGTTCTTGAAAATGTAGGTGTAGGTTTGTCTTTTTTTGCATTATCTGCAGTAACTTGCATTTCTCTTACCTCCCAAAGTTGTATATATGCTAGGATAACACAGAGAAAAGAAATCAGGTATGTTTTTTAACACATAATTTTCAAAAATTTAATCCCGCCCATCCTTCTTATTTAAAAAATTCCAACTAATTAAAAATAAACTATAAAATCAAACGACAAAAAATGTTCTATTCTATGTTTTTCGATAGTATTTCTGCTCATATTTCCTCAACAATTGTGAGCAAACCTCGTATTTCATAAGAAAGTGACGATGAAAACTCATCATACCCAGAAAGGAAAGAACAAAACAATATTGAATTATACTTCATCAGGGTTAAAAACCTTAAAACCATTTCGGAAAGGTTGTGAGTGGATGAGACTTCAGAATGTACAACCTAGGAAAAACTTCAGCTATATCTTCGTTCAATTTCCAGGTATGAAAATGAATGTCCCTATGCTCTCGAACGGTGAGAGAAAGGCGGTGAAAGAAGATATTGCCCTATGTGTCCAACTAAACCGCAACGAAAAAGTCAATCAATTGTATCTTGTGCGCACTGAGAGTATCAAACCCTTTGATTTCACAGATGAGGAAATGGGCACAAAAGCCTATTATCGAGTCATCAGGAAAAAAGAAGCCTCACAAGACTCACACACAAACGAAACCGAGGATTTTGTTACGTTCATTACGGATGAAGTGTCTGTTGTCCAGATGAAAACGGAAACAGGATATCACTTCGTCTTGGTATTGAATGAACGCGAAATCGGAATCGTCGCTTCGATTGAAGAGGAAGTTTTACAAACTGTAAACGCTTCATTGACAACACAAGAAGAAGAGAAAGAGCCTGTCGCAGTTAAATTTGTTTCTTCAAAAAATAAAGCTGTCTTCTCAAGTAGGGAAAGAAAGAGGATCTTCTTGGGAGGCCATGTCTTTCAGGATAACGTAGTTTTTGAGCCAATCCGAATTCTTTTGGAGGGCGCTAAGAAAAAAGTTGCACTATTTTCCCCTGCCGCATTAGATTTTATCGGTCCGGGTGATCAGAAACAAACCATTTTTATCATGAAGGGATGGTGAAGGATTATTTTTAAAAGGAATATACAACTTCATACAATATCTAATCGAAGAAAAAGGATTAAAAAGGTAATCCTTTCGATTAGATAAATTCCATGATAAAAGGACGTGATAAAGAAAAGAAACTTTTTCCTAATAATAAATTTAAGGTGCTTAACCAATCGGGTTAAGCACCTTTTTTATGATTATCCGTTTATAAAACAATCATCATTAAAGTTTATCATTTCAGTAAGGAATTTAGCCTTAAATTTTTCGAATGCTTCTGAATGCTTCTTTTGCCTCTTTTTTTGTGTCAAATTCAAACATGTTAAAATTGTTTTTGGAATTTTGTTCATTTCTTTAAAAATTCTTTGTACATTTTAAAACCGTAAAGGTGAGGAACATTTTAAATGTCCCCATATTATGGCTTATAAATTAAAACATAATCACCAGGTCCAGTTAGTGCCACGCCAAGAACAACAGCAATTAAAATAAAATTATATTCATATCCTCCATCAGTTAGCCAAAAACCATTTTTACCATGGACAGTGATGATTGCATCAATCATCACAATAATAATTAGGACTGCACCTAACCAGGTGAGGATGCCGGCGGAAAAAAGGAGACCTCCTATAAGTTCAAATATTCCGGCAAGGATTGCCCAGGTTCTTCCGCCTGTCTTAATTCCAATCGTACCTAAAAATTCACCGAACTTTACTACCCCTGGTCCCCCAAACCATCCAAACAATTTTTGGGCTCCATGCCCTACAAACGTAAGACCAATAGCCAAACGTATAATCAAAAGGCCGATATTAACCATTCCCATACCTCTCCTTTCTTTAAGTGTAGATCATTAATATTGACTCACTTCTAAAAGATTGTTCCTTTACCTTAGCAACGCAGATAAATGCTCCAGAATAGCAGATAAATTTATTTGAAATAATTTTTCTAAAATAAAAACAACTAGAGAAGGCCCTTTGAAGAGCCTTTTCTAGTTATTCCTTCCACTTACTGTTCTTTTACCTTCGCACGTTTAATAAAGAACGCTAAAATTAAAGCGACAAATGCAATACCCGTTGCGACAATAAACGAATCATTAATCCCGTCAATGGTCGCTTGCTGCATCGATTGCCCATAAACCAAATAGGTTGTTAGTTGTTTTCCTGCTGCAGCAGGAATGTGGGCATAACCTGATAAGACCTGCGTAAGCTGCGAAAATTTATCAGCAATAAAAGGATTCGAACTTGTAACAGTATTGGTAAAATCACCATAATGCCCCCCTTGCCTTGTCGACATGACCGTTACAAGAAGCGCCGTCCCAATACTACCCGCAACCTGTCTGGCCGTATTAGAGGCCGCAGTCCCGTGCGCACCAAGATGACGTGGCAATTGGTTAAGTCCCTCTGTCATAACTGTCATCATAATAAAGGACATCCCAAACATCCGCATGACATATAGAAATAAGATATGACCATAGCTGGTTGTCATACTAAGACTTGTAAACTGCCATGTGGTTATGACCGTAATCGCTAAGCCAATAACCGCCAGCCATCTTGCACCAATTTTATCAAAAAGTGCGCCTGAGATAGGTGACATAATCCCCATCACGATGGCACCAGGAAGCATCAATAATCCTGATTCCAATGCCGTATAGCCGCGAATATTTTGCAAATAAATCGGAAGCAGGATCATGGCACCAAACATCGCCATATTCACGATCATACTAATAATCGTCGTTAAAGCGAAAATGTCATATTTAAAAACTCGTAAATCAAGCATCGGCTTATCTGCTGTTAATTCACGCCAGACGAAAGCAACTAATGAAATAATACCGACCGCTAAGGAAACGATAACCGTACCGCTGTCCCAGCCATCATTTCCAGCTTCGCTAAAGCCATACAATAGGAAGCCGAAACCTAAGGTTGAAAATAAAAATCCTGGAAAATCAAATTTCGGATTGGTTATTTTCGTTACGTCCTTCATCCACAAAAAGCTTAGAATTAAATCAAGGACACCGATTGGAATGACAATGTCAAACAGTAGTCTCCATGAATAATGTCCAATCAGCCAACCGGACAAGGTCGGTCCAATTGCAGGGGCAAAGATCATAACAATGCCCATAATCCCCATTGCCTTGCCTCGTTTTTCTGGAGGGAATAACGCGAAAAATACCGTCATCAAAAGCGGCATAATAATACCCGCACCACTTGCCTGAATAATCCTTCCAATCATCAGCATACTAAAATTGGCTGACAGGGAACAAACCAACGATCCTAGTGTGAAGAGAAGAATGGCAGAGATAAATAGTTTCCTAGTCCCAAACTTTTCAATCAGGAAGGCTGTAACAGGAATCGCAATTCCGTTAACCAGCATATAACCTGTTGAGAGCCATTGAACCGTATTCGCCGAAACACCTAAATCATTCATAATATGGGGGATGGCTACATTCAATAAGGTTTGATTCAGAATGGCAACAAAGGCACCAAGCATTAACGCGACAAGCACTTTCCCTGTTCCTGAATTCCCTTTATCGTCAACAGCCTTTTCTTTTTCCCGCTTCTTTCTAACTTCTTCTTTCTGTACATCCGCAACATATTCTAATGCCGGTTCAGCAATCGCCGAATCTTCAAGCATTTCTTCGACTTGATGGGATAAATCCTGCTGGGTATTAACCGCAACCTCTTCAGTTTCCAAACTTATTTCCTTTAATTCATCATCATTGATTTTCGTTTGAACAGGATTTTCCTTACCCTCTTGATCCATCACTTTCGTTGGAAGCATGTTCCGCTTTCTTTGTTTGATCATCGTAAAATTTATAATAAGTAAAACCAATATGGCTAAAATAACATAACCCGTGATATATATGGACATTTTATCACCTACTTATGAATTCGCACGGTTACGTTCATACCAGGGACAATGGCAACACCTTTATTATCATCAATGGATACTTTTACAGGAACAACCTGTGTAACTTTTGTGTAATTACCTGTGGTATTTGTACTAGGCAATAGAGAGAATGTCCCTGAAGTTGCTAAGCCGATTTGTTTTACTGTTCCCTTTAATTCGCTATTTGGGAATGCATCCACATAAATATCGACATCCTGTCCTACTGCGATTTCATCAATACTTGTTTCCTCAATATTCGCTGTTACCCATAATTTATCCAGATTATAGACTTGGGCAAGCGGTGTCCCTGCGGCAACAAACGAATCTTTAACGGCATTACTTTGCACAATCGTTCCATCCGTTGGAAGCGTCACATTCATTTTGACAGGTTTACCATCCGCGCCCGTAGTAGTAATAGTTCCAACCTTATCATCTTTTGAAAAATGGTCGCCAACATTGGCATTCCAATTTGTTAATTTTCCATTTGCCGTTGCTGCAATCGTCACCTGTTGTCCAGCAATTTGGGCATTGTCAGTCGTTAAATAATTGACTGATTTATTGTAATAGGCATAAATCCCAAAACCTCCTCCTACTAGAACAAGTAACATAATAATGTTGATTAAAAGTAAACGTTTTGCACTCATTAACCCTATTCCTCCTCTATTGTAAGCTTCTGTAAGACAATCGTTTGCAACCGTAACAGCTCCGAGACATCCTCCTCCGGTAAATCAAGGACATCGTTCATTTTATTGATAAAAAGGGAGTCCGAAGAATGAAACTGATCTAAGATCATTTTCCCTTTTTCTGTTAAATGAATGGAGACCACCCTTCTATTTTCAGGGGGAATTACCCTTTCGACTAAGCCCATTTGAACTAATCGTTCAATCACATTACTTGCAGTACTGTTCGTCATTCTTAATTTTTCGGCAAGTTCTCCTAAACTTATATTGGGATTCGTCGCAAGCTTGTAGATTGCCTTTAATTGGACTGTTGTGATTCCTAATTTATCTGCATCAAATTTAATCAGTCTTTTGATGGCTTTATTGATCGCTAAATATGATTCATAGATCTCATTATTTAGTACGGCCATCGCTGCTCTCCTTTCTATTATTCTTCTAAACTTTCCCACTGGAATATTTCGTATGCGAAATAATCTTTACAGAAATACATTATAATCAGTGGACATTTAAGTGTCAATATAAAAAATGACACATTGTCATATGTGCATTGACATTAATTTATAGGCCTATTATCATATAGTTAGGATAAATTGTGACACATTGTCATATGATATAAGGAGTGAAATCGTTGCCAAAACCAACGTTTTTAAATTTATCAAAAGAAAAACAAGAAGGATTATTGAAAGCTGCGAAGAAGGAATTTTCGCGGGTTCCATTAAATGAAGCATCCATTTCAAATATCATTAAGGATGCTGGCATACCCAGGGGGAGTTTTTATCAATATTTTGAGGATAAGGAAGATGTGTTCTATTTTTTATTAGATGAGCATTCTACTCGGAATAATGAGCGCTTCATTTCCATCTTAAAAATGAATGAAGGAGATTTATTTCAGTCCTTTATCGATTGGTTTAAATCCATTCTCATCACCTTTGAAGAACAGGAAAATCGCCAATATTTTAAAAATACCTTTTTAAACATGAATTATCGAATCGAAAAAGCGATAACACAGAATATTTATGAGGAAAAAGCAAAAAGCAGATTCATGGGAATCATTCACTCGATCAACTCGGAAAATTTAAATGTACAAAATGAGGAAGAATTGCACCATATCTTTAAAATCATGACGGCCGTAATGCTTCGAAATCTCATTTCTGTCTTTGCGAGGGAAATTCATATGAATGATGCAATGAAGGCCTTTTCTTTGGAACTGGATTTACTTAAAAGAGGGTTCTATAAGAAATAAAAAATAAGTGCCAGGCCTCTCCCATACTGGATTGGTGCCTGGCACTTATTATATTTCTATACTATACAATAAAACGCTCATCATTATAGTAAATCATTTCTGTAAGAAATTTCGGACCTTGAATTTTTTTAAATGCCTCTTTTGCTTCTTTTTCTGTGTCAAATTCAAACATGTTAACATTGTTTTTTGAATAGACTGTGATAATCCACATAAAAATATATTCCTCTTTTCATAGATTAATAGAAATGATTTAACTAAACAGATTTACTATACTGCTGTTTCTTTCTTGATTTCCAAGGCATTTGTTTCCTTATTTGCCCTAATTTCTTCATTCACTTTGTACGCTTCTTGCAGATATTCTGTCTCATACCCACTTTTAAAGCCCCAAACATAAAATACTAGAGATAAACCGGCAATTAAGAGCATATCCCAGCCGTATGGGATAATGTCCTTTCCGCCAAACTTGTTACTTCCTAAATAGGATACACACATCATACATAATAGGTATACAACCATCCATAGACCAGCGAGAAAATTCCGGCGGAACCCTTTCCATTTCACTTTTATTTGATAGTAAAAATAAATCGGAAGACCAATCATAATAAATAATAATACCTGTCCGGTTAACGGCCAACATGCCCAATAGAGGGTTAAAGAAGCAAAAACAAACCCGCATGGAGCAATAATGCTCAGTCCTTTTAGCTTGATAGGCCGATACAAACGTGCCCCTGTCCTTCTTAATGTCATGACGGTAACAGGTCCTGTAATATAAGAAATTAACGTCGCAACAGAAATGACTTCCGCCAGTTTCCCAGCCTCTTAAACAAGAACAAAAATAGAAACGATACAGCCAGGTTTAAGAACATTGCCGGACGTGGTACGCCATACAAGGGATGAATATTTCCAAACACTGCTGGAAAATACTTATTCTTTTGCATCCCATAGATCATCCGCGCCGTTGTGGCGGTATACGTAATAGCTGTTCCTGAAGGAGAAATAAAAGCATCAGAATAGAGTATGATGACGAGCCAGTTCAGGTTTAGTGCAATAGCCAAATCAGCAAAAGGAGAATTAAAATTTAACAGATTCCAGCCATGGACAACTAAGGAAGGATCGACAGACCCAATAAAAGCAACTTGCAAGAGAACATAGATCATCGTTGCAATCAGGACCGAACCCACTACCGCAATCGGGATGGAACGCCCGGGATTCTTAGCCTCACCTGCCATATTGATTGGACTTTGAAAACCATTGAATGCAAAAATTATACCTGATGTCGCGACAGCTGTAAAGACACTTGATAAACTATGACTTTCGCCTCCTGAGTTCAACGTAAAATTCCCGCCATGAAAACCTACAAATAAGAGGGAGCCAATCGTCAGTCCAGGGATGATGATTTTAAAAACCGTGATTAGAGAGTTCGCTTTTGCAAATAAGCTAACCGTCCAATAATTAATGAGAAAATAGATAAATAAAAATACAGAAGCAAGCAATAAGCCTTTTAAGGTTAGACTGCCATTTACGACCAGTTGATGAGTCCACTGAGCCCATTTCCAAGGCAACGAACTCATATATTGAACAGAAGCAATGGCCTCAACGGGAATTACCGAAACTATGGCAATCCAATTAGACCAACCGGCGAGAAACCCAATGAACGACCCATGAGAATATTGAGTATATTTCACCATTCCCCCTGCTTCAGGGAACATCGAGCCTAATTCACAATAAGAAAGAGCAATAAATAAAATAACCGTCATTCCGATGAGCCAGGAAAAAATCGCTGCAGGACCGGCGATTTGCGCCGCTCTCCAAGCCCCAAATAACCAGCCAGATCCGATCATCGAACCTATACCCACCATTGTTAAGGCAAACGTTCCCATCCTTCTTTGTAATTGATTGTTCATCCATTCAACCTCTTTCTTATTTAGATAACTTTAAAAAATACAGAGATCCCATTCCTGAGCCAAATGCTTTAATAATTTAACACCTGTCAGGCTATTCCCAAATTCATCAATTGCCGGTCCATAAATCCCGATTCCACAACCGTCTTGAAAGGGATGTTCTCTATTTTTATTTGGCGGAACTAACGCCAGAATTCCTCCGGATACCCCGCTTTTTGCCGGGAGCCCGACAAATGCCGCAAATTTACCGGAAGCATTGTACATTCCACAAGTAATCATCAAAGCTTTGGTCAGTCTGGCCACTTCTTTAGGCAAAACCTGTACGTGTTGAATGGGATGGTATCCATCATGCGCCAAGATCATTCCAATCATGGCGATATCTTCTGTAGTCACTTCCAGCGAACAAAGCTTTAAGTAAACTTCAAGTGTTTCCTCCACCTCGGCTTCTAAAAAGCCAGTCTCTTTTAAATAGTAAGCCAAAGCCCGGTTTCGATGTGCTGTTTGCCATTCGGATTGAAACACTTCCTCATTCAGGTTTGGACGTTTTCCTATCATACTCTCAATTAATTGATTAACATTTTCTAGTTTACTTTGCGACGAATCCCCAGGAAGCATGGAAGCAACAGTAATGGCACCTGCATTGATCATCGGGTTAAATGGCTTTCCCGGTTTATGCATTTCCAAACGAATGATAGAATTAAAGGGATCACCTGTTGGTTCGACATCAACCCGGTCCAACACATAAGAAATACCACGGGTTACACATGCTGTAATAAAGCTGATTACTTTTGAGATACTTTGTAATGTAAATGGGACTTGCCAATCCCCTGACCGGATGGTTGAACCTGTTGGTAATGCAATACAAATTCCCAGCTGAAATAAGTTGGCCTTCCCCAAAGCAGGAATATAGCTAGCACATTTTCCTTCCGTGGCAAAAGAGCGAAAATGAGTCACCAATTTATCCAACCCATCTATTCTTTGATTATGAACCTCTTGTTTTATCGCTTGGCTCAATTTCTTCTCTCCTTTAATGTTTTTACATTAATGAAAGCGGAATCCCCTCACTTTCATAAAATGTTCGGTTTAGAAACCGCTTTCGAAATGTTACTTAAAAAATATAATTGATTCTATAATCCGCACTACAAAAGAAAACGGAAATCTACAGAAAGTTTTTTATCTTAAAAATAAAATTTCTCAAAAATGGCTCTGGCATTGTGTTCAGATATTTCTACCTGTATACTTTTGTTCAGACAAACAGGAAGTGATCATTTTGAATTTCAGCCCACTACTCAAAAAAGACATCAACATCCTTATTTTGATGTTGATAACGGTCCCCTTAGCAGGTGTTATCAATTTTTATCCAATCAATGCCGCCTTCAGAATCAGTTTTGGGGTGCCGACCTTTTTATTCTTTTTGTTATTATTTCGTAAGATTCCGCCTGTCTTGCCCGGTTTTTTGACCGCTATAAATATTGTAGGGTTTCGTATCCTGCTAGAATTTATCCAGAATGAGCATTTTCATTGGGTAAGCTCTTTGAAAGACAATTTTTCAAGCTTTTTCTTTTATTTGGCTTATGCTTGTTTCTTTTATTTGGCAAGAGTCAACCGATTTCATAACCGGCTTTTGGTCATCGGATGGATAGGCATTTCAATCGAGATCCTGTCTGATATCGTTGAACTGACCGTTCAATACTTTGTTTTAGGAACTACAATTAAAATTTCATCACTAAGCGAAATCCTGATGATGGCAATTTCGCACAGTTTTATTGTTCTTAGCTTTTTCACCATCATGCAGCTGTATCAGGCACAAGAAAGAGAAAGACAAATTCGAAAACAAAATGAGCATATGCTCCTGTTGATTTCCAACCTATATGAAGAATCAATTCATTTAAAAAAAACGTTGGTAAATGCCGAAAACATTACAAAAAAATCCTATGATTTATACAAAGGCTTATATGAGTTGAAAAACGTTCCGAGTATTGCCAATTCAATCGAGGATTTCTCTAGGGAGGCGTTGAGTATCGCTGGAGAAGTTCATGAGATTAAAAAAGATAATCAGCGTATTTTTGCAGGACTTTCGAAGCTCATCTCCGTTGAACGTTTTGCGGATTATATGGAACTAAACGAGCTGATTTCCATCATAAAACGGACAAATGAAAAATATGCCTCTTTACTAGGTAAAGAGATTCACATTGAGTATTCCATTAGTGGAGTTCATCCTCCCTACCACGCGTTCACCCTTTTATCAATCATCAATAATATCGTCACAAACGCGGTAGAAGCAATTGACAATGTTGGAATTATTTCAATCAACATTGAAAAGAATCAAGAAATGATTGAATTTGAAATTGGCGATAACGGACCCGGTATCCTAGCCAAGCGAAAAAATGCAATATTCAAGCCAGGATTTACCTCGAAATATGATCAGTCCGGAAATCCATCTACTGGTATGGGATTATCGTTTGTCAAAGAAATGATGGAACAACTTGAAGGTAAAATAACGGTTGAGGATCAAGCAGAAGGAACAGGAACGATTTTCATAATTCGATTACCCGTGAGTCAGTTAATCAAGAAAGGATGATTCGATGCGATTTTACATTATCGACGATGATGAAGCAGTTCGGTCGATGTTAGCCCAAATCATCGAAGACGAAGGTTTAGGGGAAGTTGTTGGAGAAGCAGAAGATGGTTCATTAATTGATGGCGAAAATCTGAACATGCTTAACATCGAAATTTTATTAATTGATTTGTTGATGCCAAATCGGGACGGATTGGAAACCATCCGGCAAATAAAATCGTATTTCGAAGGAAAAATCATCATGATTTCTCAAGTCGAATCAAAAGATTTGATTGCCGAAGCATACTCGCTTGGCAGTGAATACTATATCAATAAACCGGTAAACAGAATTGAAGTATTAACGATTCTTCAAAAAGTCATCGAAAAAATCCAATTGGAAAAATCGATACAGGATATTCACAAGTCTCTTCATGCCGTGCTTAAATTCGATCCATCACCAAGAAAAGCAAATCCTATGAATAAAAAAAGCATCAGAAATTCCGGTCAATTTCTATTAACGGAATTAGGGATCGCAGGTGAAAATGGCAGTAAAGATTTACTGGACATCCTCGAATATTTAGAGCAAACTGAACAAACAGACATTTTAAACAATCGCTTTCCTACCCTAAAAGGAATATTTATCGATTTAGCTAAAAAAAGACTGGGAACCGCTGCTCCAGTCGTCGAAATAAACAAAGAAATTAAAGCAACCGAACAGCGGGTGCGCCGGGCCATTTATCAGTCGTTGAATCATCTGGCATCCCTTGGTCTAGCCGATTTTTCGAATTGGAAGTTTGAGAATTATGCTTCAAAGTTTTTTGACTTTGCAACCGTCAGGACTAAAATGGCAGAATTAAAGAATGGCTCTGCACCATCAACATCGCTAACCCGAATCAATGCGAAAAAATTTATTCAAGTCCTCTATTTTGAAGCTCACCGGGTTCATTCAGAACAATAGCTTACATGTTTAACAAAAAAACTTCACGGAATTCTTGTTTCGTGAAGTTTTTTCTTTGAGATCTATCTATTAGTAATCTTATTTATAATGACCGGATGCCCCGTAACCTTTGATCGTTATTTTCACGTTGTAATGAATGGGAACCTTACTGAAGGTTTGATCCCAATCCTTTTTAACTTTTTCCCATAATTTCGGATTTTCAATTTTTATACGGTTGCCAAAACCAGCCACGTCTACTTGATATTTCTTTTGCATTTTTTTTACTGAATCCTCGACCAATTGTTTTACGGCACTTTCGATTGACGCTTCTGCCCTTTTAAGAAAAGAATTTTCAAACGGTGTACTGGATGTTACCCGATGCTCCATTAATATCCCTTTTGATTCAATATTGACATCAAATGAGATGGTGTTTCCCCTTATATGTGGTGTGATTTTACTTTTTATGGTTTCAATCTCATACATAATCAGCCTTTTTGACTGTTGATCAAAACTTTTGACCACACCGCCTTTTTCTTTTCCCGCCAACCAGGTAATTCCTTCTAATTCCTTCTTATTTAAAAAACCACGCAATTTTTTTGTCTTTCCATCTATCACTGCAGCTCCGGCAAATTCCACTTGTCCATTTGCTGAAACCACGTTTTGTAATAGAAAACTGGAACCCGATTGGAGCTTGCTATCCAATTTAATAATCGAGACTGGAGGTAAAATCCTGGTTGTTCGATAAGCATTATCGACGATTCCAAACAAACGGAAGGCAGGAACTTCTCCTTCCTTCTTGGATATTAAGGAATCGCTTGCTCTCCCATTACTGACAACCACCAGACAGCTTGGGCGGAACTCATTATCCCGAAGATACAGATCAAATAACTCTTGCAAACTGAACGATCGCGCCAGTTCTTCCCCAATAACCACGACTTTCATATGTGAGGCATTTAAGGGAAGGTCCGACCGTAATGATAATTCCCGCACCTCTTGGATAAGAGAATTTCCCGTTTCAGAAATATTCAAGTAGGAATTTTTTTGTGATTCTTCCCCTTTACTCGATGAGCTGGCGATTTCTGGCGTAATAAGTTGGTAAGTGATAGTAATTGCATTTTCCTTTGAATCCTCTGCGTATTTCTCATTCATCATTTTTTCGGAGTTTGAATCCTTATTTGTATCTAGGGCCATTCCTACCCCAAGACTTAACTCCTCGATTTCATGGCTGCTCCAACAGCCAGTGAGGGAAAACAGAAAAATAACAGACAGTGAACCAAAAAGAATACGAACGAACAAGTGTTTAAACTTCATGTTGCCCTTCTCACCCATTTTGCGATGATGAGAAGGAATAGTGGCATTACACCAAATAGATACAATGCAGCATTCCCAATTACATCACCAAGCTTAAAAACATCATTTAAATTTTTAGGAATCATGGAAATTAAATAAATAACCGGTACCAATCCAATCATAAATGTATGAATATTCTTTTTAAAAATTTGAGCCAGTCCCAGTGCAGCAGCATAGTGTGCAATTGTATAAATGGTAAACATTTGCATAATCCAAATCGCCAGCAGCAATGATTCAAATCGTTCAAAAATCAAACCTGAGATTTCAAAACTTCGCAGCAGATCAAGTGTCGGCCATGTTCTTGTGACCACCTCATCCGCTGATAATGCACCAATTACAAGGACGACAGTAATGATATAAAATATTAAAGGAATCGTAATACCCACTATCACGGCTTTTACTGCTTTATTTGGCTCACTCATAAAAGCCACAAGGAACAGCATAACCTCAGGACCAGTAAATGCAAGCGCCGTTGTTTTTACCCCTTTTAGCACTGGTATAATTCCCGCCCCCAATACGGGACGTAAATTATCGATCTCAAATATTTTGAAACTCAAAAAAATGGCGAGCAAAAAAAGGACGACCGTTATCGGTAAAATAATATCAAAATGTCGTGCAATTGGATTAATTCCGCCCATCATTAAATAAAGCCCCACCAACATGAATGGCAGGATAATCGCCCAACTGGGAGTTCCTTCCAGTAATAAGAACTTTGTTACTTCCGTCAAGGAACGGATTTGAAAACCGGATGTGGCGAGAAAATAACCAATAACAAGTAAACCAAGAAATCCGCCGACCCACTTGCCTACAATATCCTGACTATAGAGATAAAAAGTTTTTTGCGGAAATCGCTGGCTTAACTTCGCAATAATAATTCCTGCAAGGATTGCTAGCAGCCCGCCTAACAAAACGGTGATCCATACATCAGGAGTACCCACCTTATCTACGGACGCCCTGGGCAAGGTGAGGATTCCTGTGCCAAGAATCGCGTTGATGAGGATAACCGCTGCCTGGGAAGTCGTGATTTGATCTTTAGGATTTAGAATCATACCTTACTCTTCCTTTCACGATACATTATCCCTTCCGTATCTTATCTTTCGGATGATTCACTTTTGGACGTTCCTTCATCATCATAAGCGGCATGCGAAACATAAAGTCCTTCCAATCACTTAAACGATAAGGAGCCGCCGGACTCACATATGGAGTGCCAAAACTTTTTAATTTCACTAAATGGGCGGTTAAGAAGATGAAAAATAAAATCACCCCGTACAAACCTAAAACTGCAGAAAAAAGCATGGCTACGAAGCGAAGGATACGTAGCGGTATCCCTCCGCTATATTGCGGAATGGCAAACGATGAAATAGCCGTTAAAGATACGATAATGACTAAAATATTGCTCACAATCCCTGCCTGTACAGCGGCTTCACCAATAATTAATCCACCGACAATGCCCATTGCCGGACCAATAGGTTTTGGCAGACGGAGCCCGGCTTCCCTCAAAATTTCTATGGAAATTTCCATGAATAAGGCTTCAATCAATGCCGGGAATGGAACCCCTGTCCTCGAACCTATAATGGAAATCGCTAACTTAGTCGGAATCATCCCTGGGTGAAACGAGATAAAAGCAATATACAGCGCTGGTGTGAAAAGAGCCAGAATCGATGCCAGATACCGAAGTAATCGGAGCAGTGTACCGGGAATCCATCTTTCATAATAGTCTTCCGGTGATTGTAACATCATGCTAAAGGTAACCGGAACAATTAATGCAAAAGGCGTTCCATCCAGTAAAATGGATACCCGGCCTTCCATTAAAGCAGCCATTACTCGATCAGGACGCTCTGTACTCTGCACCTGTGGAAAGGGGCTTCGGTAATTATCTTCAATCAACTGCTCGACATAACCGGATTCCGGGATATGATCAAGATCAATTTTCTTTATGCGCGTTTCTACCTCTTGAACTAAATCCGGGTCGACAATTCCTTTAATGTAAGCAACCACCAAATCTTTTTTTAAAGTCCTACCAACTCGAAAATTTACAAAGGTTAGATTTTCAATTTCACCGTTTCCTCGCAAAATTGAGGTATTATCCCTCAAAGACTCCGTAAATCCAACGCGAGGCCCTCGGACTAAAGACTCAGATACAGGTTCTTCTATCGCTCTTGTTTTTAATTTTGTGGTACCTAAGACGAGCACCTCTGAAGACCCATCGATTAAAAGTGCTGCAGAGCCTGTTAGGATTTTAGCAGCTGCCACTTTTATCGAACCTATCTCTTCAATTTCACTAATCGGGATCACTTGGTTTTTTAAAAATTCATTTAATTGATTTCCTTTTACTGCGGATAATTCATGTTTTAATTCTGAAGAAAATTCAACCATTAAGGATGAAATAATTTGTTTATTTATGAGTTCTATGTCAGATAATCCAATGACAAAAATGAGGCATGCCCCTATCCCAGTACGCCCCATGTTAAACTCCCGATAATGGACATCCCAGTTTTGACCGATTTCTTGTTTTACTAATTCTAAATTTATTGGTAAGTCGTCGGTAAAACTTGTAGCAGATTCTTGAGAAACAGTATCTCGTCCATAAGCCTTTTTGTCTGCAAGTCTGTTTATTTTTAGTTTTCTCATTGATTAATCACTCACTAGTTGTTAATCTGCGAACCAAGAATAGATCATTTTGGACTGTGTATGTACCATCATTTTTGTCTTTTATATAGGAATTTAAACCATTTTGGTTCAGTTGCAATTGGATATATTTGCACAAATGAATTTGTAAAAGATGCAACCATCAGCCAACAGTTACTTACATCCTTGACCCCCTATGGCCGTCAGATCGGCGAAAACTTGGAAAAAAATCGGAACGGAAGATTCAAAATTACTAAGCAGAAGAAAACTCAAAGGAATGAAAAGGATATCATGGGGTGAGTGCACAAAAGTAATGGCCGATTCCATGCAAAAACTGCTTTTGAAACATTTTTCAGAAGAGTAATTACTCTAGTTTCTCCTTTACTTGTTTTATTTATTACGGTGGTTTTCTGTGGTGCTCTTCGAAGCAGTGGGATTTCTATAAAAAAACACCCACAAAAATTTATAAATAAATTTGTGAGTGTTTTACCGTTTTATATTTTGGTTCACTATGTTAGCTTTTTAAATCTCTTGTTACATATATATGGAAACACTTTTATACAATTTGAAGACATTCCTAATGAGATAAAACAGTTGTGTTCTCTCGTACCATTTGAATAAAATACTTCATAATTCTACTATCTTCTGTTAACTCTGGATGAAAGGAACAACCTAAAAATTGACCTTCTCGAGCTAACACAATGCGCTCTTCATGTTTTGCTAGAATTTCAACATTTTCACCGGCATCTACGATATGTGGTGCCCGGATAAAAACAGCAGGAATATCTTCCCCTATTCCATGAATGGATAGCTCTACTTCAAAACTATCTACTTGGCGTCCGAATGAATTCCGTTCAACCACTACTTCCATTAACCCAAGATGAGGCGTATCATATCCGACGATTTCTTTTGCTAATAAAATCAGACCCGCACATGTTCCAAACATCGGAATTCCTTTGTCAGCTAAAGCACGAATGGGTTCTAGTAAACCGTAACGGTCCAGCAGCTTACGCATTGTCGTACTTTCTCCGCCAGGCAATACCAGACCATTTATATCTTTTAGATCCTCAACAGATTTAACAGAAATGGCTTCACAACCAAGCTCTTCTATTTGTCTAATATGCTCTCTGACTGCACCCTGTAATGCAAGTATCCCAATTTTCAGCATGTTACCAACCACGTTCCTGCATTCGTTCGCTTGCAGCTAGCGTTGAAATATCAATACCTTTCATCGGTGTCCCTAACTCTTTTGAAATTTCTGCAATCAGTTTATAGTCTTGATAATGTGTAGTTGCTTCTACAATGGCACGTGCGAATTTTTCTGGGTTATCCGATTTAAAAATACCTGATCCTACAAATACACCATCTGCTCCAAGTTCCATCATTAAAGCTGCATCGGCAGGTGTCGCTACCCCACCAGCAGCAAAATTTACAACTGGTAAGCGCCCTAATTTTTTGATTTCAAGTAATAATTCAAATGGTGCTCCTAAATTTTTTGCTTCAGTCATTAATTCATCTGTACTCATACCCACAACGCGTCTTACTTGCGCATTCACTTTTCGAATATGACGAACAGCTTCTACAATATTACCTGTTCCCGGTTCACCTTTCGTACGTAACATGGAAGCTCCTTCTCCAATCCGACGTGCAGCTTCCCCTAAATCGCGACACCCACATACAAAAGGTACGGTATAGTCGCTTTTTAATAAATGGTATTCTTCATCAGCAGGAGTCAATACTTCACTTTCATCGATGTAATCAACACCCATTGATTCTAATACACGTGCTTCTACAATATGACCAATACGTGCTTTTGCCATTACTGGAATGGTTACAGCGTTCAATACTTCCTCTACAATACGAGGATCCGCCATACGGGCTACGCCCCCAGCTTTTCTAATATCAGATGGTACCCGTTCTAAAGCCATAACAGCAACTGCACCTGCAGCCTCTGCAATTTTTGCTTGCTCGGCATTAATGACGTCCATAATAACGCCGCCTTTTTGCATTTCTGCCATTCCACGTTTTACTCTTTCAGTTCCAACTTGTTTCATAAAAATAACCTCCAATGACTTGATGATTCCTAGTATAATAGAAATTGACTTTAAGAAAAGGTTCAATTTTCAAAAAATCAATATGGTCAGTTGGGGGAATTGCAGATGGATATGCTTATGTTTAAATTGGATAAAAGTACAGCAAAACCTTTATATGAACAGCTTTATATCGGTATCAAGGATGCCATTATCCATAAACAAATTGAAGTTGGAACCAAATTACCATCCAAAAAAAAATTAGCTGAATTTTTAAATATCAGTCAAACAACGATTGAAATTGCCTATTTTCAACTCATGGCAGAAGGCTATGTGGTATCTAAACCTCGGATTGGTTTCTTTGTAGAAGAGATCGATGAATTACCCTATATTGAAAAAGAGCATTTAAACATGCCTATAGAGAAGGTCGAGAAGAAAATCTATCAATTTGACTTCCATCCGGGAAAAATTGATACCGACTCATTCCCATTTTCACTTTGGCGAAAATATGCAAAAAATTTATATGATAGTAGCTCAAAAGAGTTTTTACAAATTGGAGACCCTCAAGGAGAATTGGCATTAAGAGCTGAAATTTCAAAATATCTTTATCAATCAAGGGGGATTGTATGTAAACCAGATCAGATTGTCATTGGTTCGGGAACGGAACATCTACTTCCAATGATTCTAAGATTACTTGAAAATGATTCAAAATTTGCTCTTGAGAACCCTGGCTATTCTGCTATCCCCAAAATACAATTAGAAAATAGAGCCATCCCGATTCCGGTAGATGAAGAAGGTTTAATGGTGGATGAACTTGAAAAAACAAATGCCAACGTTGTTTACATTACACCTTCACACCAATTCCCAACGGGTGCGGTACTATCAGCAACAAGAAGAACACACCTGTTAAACTGGGCTGCAAAAGATGAAAATCATTACATCATTGAAGATGATTACGATAGTGAGTTTCGTTATATCGGAAAACCCATTCCTGCATTACAAGGCTTAGACCAAAACAATAAAGTCATTTATATGAGCACTTTTTCCAAATCATTAATGCCTTCCTTACGTGTTGCTTATATTGTATTACCTACAACCTTGCTGCAAAAATACAAAGAGGCATTTAGTTTTTACTCGGCAACCGTACCGAGATTTGATCAGCATATTTTAGCTAATTTTATGAGAGATGGATATTTTTCAAAACACTTAAACCGGATGCGAAAAATTTATCGTAAAAAACATGAAAAATTAACCCAAATATTTGAAACCTATTATCCTGATGTTAAAATCACTGGAGACCAAGCCGGAATGCACGTTTTAATTTCTGTCCCCCTGTCAAAAAGTGAAGATCAGTTGCAACGGATAGCAGCAAAAGACAATATTGCCATCTATCCAGTAAGCGATTATTTATTAAAGCCAATTGAATATCAATATCCAACCTTTCTATTTGGCTTTGGCAGTATTCCAATCGATCAAATTGAAAAAGGCATTCACCAATTAATGCAATGCTGGGGAATTTCAAAATCAAAAAAGCGATAGAGCGATCAGTCAACTTGGATTTTTGTAATTAAATTTCATCTAAAAACTAATATTACATTATTTTTCCAATATTTTAATAATAAAAGGAACCAGACTGTAGAGTCAGGTTCCTTTTTAAGATTTTTCAAGTAAAGATTATTGGTTTAAATGTTTGATGAATTCTTTCATGAACCCTGGCAGGTCAGGCCATGCATGTCCTGATACTAGATTTCCTTCAACATGGAGATGTTTGTCAATATATTTTGCCCCTGCTGCTTCCACATCTGGTTTACAGGCAATATATGCAGTCAATTCACGGCCCTCCAAGTATTGGCGGACTGTTGTTAAAATTAGACTGGCATGGCATATGGCTGCTACTGGTTTATTCGCTTCAAAAAAGTGAGCAACAATTCTTGGAACATTTTTATTTAACCGAATGTATTCAGGTGCCCTTCCTCCAGGAATAATTAACCCGTCATATTCTTCAGGATTGACATCTTCAAATGCAAGGTTAGACTCAATCAGATATCCCTTGCTTTCCGTATAGGTATCCCAACCGATGAAATCATGTACGACTGTTTGCAGTTTCTTCTCGGATGGTGCAGCAATTTTAACATCATATCCTTCTTCTAGGCAGCGAAAATATGGATAATAAACCTCTAAAGATTCAACGGCATCCCCTGCTAAAATTAGTACTTTTTTTGACATACTCATCCCTCCATACACTATAAACCAAGCCAACATTATTTATATTCGAAACTCTTTCTATTATTACTTTTTTACCTTATATTGTTTTCATAAATCTGTCACAACTTCCCCTCTCCCACCATGTCCTTTTCACCCGTTTTTCTTTATATAGGCGGTGAAAGGGTGGTGCAATTATATGCAAATAAAATCAGGTAAAATTGAAGGCTTCGAACAATATTCTCAATTCTCTTCACTTAAGGAATTTAATACCCATCTAGAGATGTGGCTGGCTATACATAAGAAGGATTTTTCGAAAGGTGAATTAATTGGACTAAAACGGCTGGTTCGTTTTTCGGCAAAAATCCCAGGAGTTTCGAATGCCAAAATTGGCACCGTCTTAAAAGCGATTCATGAAGAATATCATGACAACGGCATTTCCCGGTCAACCTTTAAACGGATGATCCAAAAAGCAATCAACTTAGGAATCATGACAGTCTATGAAACCGAAAGAAAAAACGGCTCACAATCGAGTAACCTTTATGTATTTAATCGTTTTCCTCAAAGTGAACCACCAAAAGAGGAAAAAATGGACCACCCTAAAACTAGCAATCTTCCTAAAACCAATAATCAAGAGATAAATAAACGTAATCAAGAACCGTCTGTTGAAATCGATCACACTTTTGTTAGTGACCGAGTACCGAAACCGTTTATGCAATTAGTAAAATTCTTCTTTTCTGATGCTAAAACCATTGAAGAATTTTGGCATATGGTGAATATTGCAGCCTATCGAGGTGACCAGGAAAAGAATAAAGATCAAGTTCTAGAAACAGCCATTCAAGCATTTAAGCAATTAGTTAGAAAGCTAAAAACAAATTCCATCGTCAAAAAACCAATCGCCTATTTTTATGGAATTCTTGAGAAAAAATTTGAAGAGCTTTATTTTGAGGAATTATGGGAGATGGGGTTTAGTCTGAAAGAACAGGATTAAACATTGAATTCATCCTTTGGATTTAAATTGATTGTCTGTTAATATAGTGTGTGTTGATAAGACAATGAATGTGTTAGGGGAATCATAATGGGAAAACTTTTTAAACTTGTCATGCTTCTTATAGGAGCTTTTGTGTTAATTTTTATCATCGTTGGGGTTGTCAATGGAATTCCGCATATCTTAGATGAGAAAAATGCACCACAACAAAGTGAAAAAGCTCTGCCAGGTAAAGCAGACTATGATCAAATTCGCGTAGGAGATGTAAAGACTGGCGAAGGTGGCATGACTAAAGCTGAGGTAGAAAAAATCCTTGGGAAACCAACTGACCAAACCCAAGGCCAATCAGGGAAATTGAAAATGGAAGTCTACACCTATGCTGCAAGTGCCGGTCCGAATTCGATATTGGTAACATTCATACATGGGCACGTCTCTGGTAAAACCCAAACAGGACTTGAATAGAAATTCAAATCATCATAATTTCAACTGTCATATTTACTGGTTGACCGAATATCTATATTGTATGGGAAACGTAAGTCTTTACTTCTTCTTAGTGAGACCGGAGGATAGAAAATTCACTTAGGTTAGGAGGGCGAATGAAGATTAACCTAGAGGTTATGATTCAGTTGCTTACGCTCATAGTGATGATGATCGGACTTGCTGTCAAGGAAAAGTAAGACTTTACCACCTGGGAAAACGAGCCACATAATTGGGGCTCGTTTTCAGTTTGATTGTCGTTACCTTATTTTGTTCCTGAAACTAATCCCTTTTAGCTAACCGATCTCGGTCTTCAAATGTCGGAGGTTGCTCCCTCCATCTTCTCTCAATCATTAAATCCATGCCATCTTCTCCAAAAGCTCCTGCTTTCGTTATAAAACTGGCGTACATCGCACTAATATCCCTACGCATGGTTGCAGATAATCCAGCTCCATAAGTTGCTACACCAAGATTAGAAAGAATGCCAATAATATAAAGCATCAAATGGTCCGAAAATGGCGGTATGGTTGAATCTGTAACACTTTGGTCCCATGACATTGCATTTGGGACATCACTTTCTAAAAGTACATCATGAATAGAACTCAGAATATGTTTCGTTAAGTGCTTTCCTCTCAGGAAATATTCTCTTATTTCTCGTTCTTGAGCCACCTGCGGAAAACCCACACATGTTGCTCTACCAATTTCATTTTGAAAAGCATTAAGCATCAAATGGATAACTTCTATTCCCAACAAGGAACGTTTGCGACCAAACCAACCTGTTAAAAAATTTTCTTTGTTGACATAGTCAATTTTAATTGGATAGGTCATATAAGGAATCCGCACAAAAGTGCCCTTATTTTCCATAAGATTCACTACATCATTGTATAATTGTGAGGCATCATCGTAGAAATCTTTATACATTTTTCGTACATCTTCTCTTGCAGCTGATGTTAAACCTACAGTATGGGAAGCAATTCCAAAACGACAAATTTGCAATACATACTGCATATAAAACATATCGGAAAAAAGTTTTGGTGCCCCAGGAATAACATGTTTCCCTACCTTAAAGCCTTCTGGTACTGCAATTTTCTCCTTCAGAAATAATTGCTCTGTTTCATTCATATGTTTTTTGGCAATGTTTTTCGTTTGCTCGAGTATAGGATGAATGTCTGGGTCTGAGTAGGATTCCAAAAAGTGGTGCATTATACAATCCACCATACTGTCGTTAACATACGTACCCCATAAGACTGATACTTCTGCGCTTGTTAGTTTTACGCTCTCGTCCTTGCTCTCCATAACATGTCCACCATCCTTTTTCATCTATATCAACAATCTAATACTGAAAATATATACTAGGTAATTATGTTCATAGAAGTATTAGAATTAACCGTTATGCTAAAAACTTTTCCTATACCTTTAATTTTTCAAATGGTTCGCCTTGTGATAGATTTTCCTATGTAAATAATTGTTATTCAGGTTTTGATTATTGAATCTTCATTCAAAATTTTAATAGAGCTTAATACAAAAAAGTTCCCCATTCGAATTGAATGGGGAACCTAAAAACCTTTATGAATATTCACCTGTATATAGAAGGATAAATTTCTTGTAAGTGATCTGATATTAAATTGTAATACTCTTATCATTAATTTAATAAAAATCTGTGCTATAATTTTGACAAATTCAGATAATTACATGAAGGTTATCAGATATCATTATGGGAAAAGGTATTGGTGGAACAAATGCTATACATATGGGATATTGAAAAGATCATTGAAAATACTCTCCAACAACATAATTTAGAAATTAATTATGAATTTAACAATCATCTAACTGTGCCCATGAGTTATAACGTATCGACAAATACGATTAAGTTTAACTACTTACAAATTAACGGATATAAAGATAAATTGAACTTTAAAATTAAAGAGACTGATGAAAACTTTGTTAAACTTATTCTTTATCGAGTACTCGGGTACTATTTAGATTTTAAGAAAAACAAACATGATACAAGGATTCTAATGTATGGAGAAGATGATGAGATCGAACAGCTTAAATCGTTAATTGAAACAAATGCTTGGGAATTTGGAAGAACGTTGGTCCCTAAACATCTAGTAGAATCTTATGACAGAGTGCGCGATTTAGATAAAATGCTGCTACCAAGCCATTAAACCAATCAATTATTTAATATTTCGGCCTTTTACTATTAGAATAACACTACCCTAGACTTGTTTTCTGATTTTTTTGATATAGAAACCAGTCTCCGCTTTCAATCAACTTCATATTTTTGAAATTCTTACTCTCTGGAAGGACATAAACAAAGGCCAGAAAATCCCCAGTACCAGTATGGATCACTTGTTCCACTCGATTATAAAGATTATCTTTTCCAACTCCATTGTAGTCTTCCAACCCATCGAGGTCAGAAAGCTGCGCGTCGTCCACTATATAAAGTTCTCCAACTACTCGACTGTCAGTGGATTGCACTAAAAACGGGTACCCCTGATGCGAATCAAATAGCCTTCCTTCTGTGAAACAATGACTTGCAATACAAACAGCATCTTTAAGCAGCTTATGATTACGGTCATCCTTTCTTAAGGTGCCGTAAACGAATACATGGTGCCTTTTTTCCATTACCATCACTCCCAAATATTTAAATCTTCTCCTACAAATACTCCCGAAAGCAGTACATCACTTTAAACCACTTTTGTTATTTGGCCTTTATGAGTTTTTTTATGATTGTTAGTTTATAATATTTATCTAAATATTGTTAAAAACTTTTACTCCGTTAGGGTCAACAACATTCGACGATAAGAACCCATTTATAACCACTTCCTTAATCATAACTTCATTACCGACTTTGGAAATGATTTGATAAAGAGGTCCTCCAAACAACTGGGCAAGGTCTTTATCCAATCCCTCCATTTTAGTTACCAATTTTAATTTTTTTATTTTTATGTTCTCACTCATAGAGTCTATTACATCTATATTCGATTGGAGTTCAATCCTAAAATGATAGGGTGTAGTAATAAAGGTCCTCCTTTCACCGCGATCAACTTCCCAATTCATTCTTTCAGCATTTTCACTAATTTCTCCTTTTACTTCCTCCGATACTATAAAGCCAATATGATCAAACATAATCCTCTTTCCATAACCAAAAGTTATATTAACTGCCCCTTTTCTTGCTTCTAAAATTCGGAAAAGAATCTTTTTTTCACGAAAATCATCCCAAGTTAATGGAGGATTAAACGTTTGAAAATCGCCATTGTATTTTCCTAAACGTTGCGATATGCGAAATCCATTCTCTTGATAAAACTTTTCAGTTTCCTCCACATGGGGAGTCCAAAAATGATAATGAAAAATCATTATGTCACCTCTATATTAAAACCTGTTTTTCATATACTTTCGATAAAATCAAAGGATTTCCTGCTTTGTTTCTTTTACCCATTTTTATACCCATAAAAAAACTAACCGAAAAAAATTCCGATTAGTTTATATTCATTGATTTTCTTTTTACATATTTTTTAATTTAAATTGTTTATACCATTGGCCTGCAGCCTCTACTTCTTCCAATGTTAGTTGGTGACCTCTATTTTCCCAATGAATTTCAACCTTCGCATTTGCCTTGTCTAATAAAGATTGTAGTTCAGAGGACTCTGTTGGAGAGCAGATTGGATCATTTGTTCCAGCGGCAATAAATACTGACTTCCCTGATAAATCAGGAAGTTCGATTCCTCTTCTCGGTACCATTGGATGATGGAGAATCGCACCCTTTAAGGCATTTTGATAATGAAATAATAAACTTGCCGCAATATTCGCCCCATTTGAGTAACCGATGGCAATGACATTATTTCGGTCAAAACCATACTTTTCAGCTGCTTCATCTAGAAACTCATTTAATTCTTTTGTACGGAAAATAAGATCTTCTTCATCAAAGACCCCTTCCGCTAATCTTCTAAAAAAACGCGGCATGCCATTTTCTAATACATTCCCACGGACGCTTAAGACATTCGCCTCATCATCCATTCTTCCTGCAATCGGCAACAGGTCTAATTCTGTGCCACCCGTACCATGCAGTAATAATAACGTTGGTTTAGTTGGGTCTTGTCCCTTATTGAATATATGCTTCATGATTAATCTCCCTCCAGAACGTTCATCGTTGAAATGAACTATTTAGGTCTTTCGATTTCAAAAATCTCACCAATTTTGGCGTAATAATTCCCAGCCAATCTACTTACCGCAGCCAAACCCTTGGGATCAATTCTCCCTTTTTCATAGAGGTCATTTTCGATATGAAATTGCACCACTTTTCCAATGATTAAATCACATCCCGGGGAATCCGAACCTCCCAATTCAAATGAATGTTCCAAAGAACACTCCATTCTAATTTTCGCCTCCTTAACTCCCGGCACAGTAATTTTTACGCTTTCTACTGGAGTTAATTTCGCTAACTCTATTTCACTTTGATTTGGTGGAAGACTGGCAGCTGTTTTATTTACTTTTTCCACATTTTGTTCATCCACAATATGAACAACAAATTCTTTAGACTCGATGATATTTCTTGATGTATCCTTTCGTTCCCCTTGTGCACGTTGAATCGATAATGAAATCAACGGAGGATTGGATGATACGATATTAAAATAGCTAAATGGTGCACCATTCAAAACCCCGTCTTTTGATATCGTTGTGACGAAAGCAATCGGTCGAGGTATGATGCTTCCTATTAGGAACTTATAATTATCCCGTTCAGACAATATGGCTGGGTCAATCGAAAGCACAGTAATCATTTCCTTTCGTAAAATCAGTTTAGTTCTCTTACTTCAAATGGTAACAATCCGCGTTTTATTTGTCCTCTATGAGGCTCATATTGTGATGGCAACATTAATTTTTCCCCCATTGTAGCTTGTGACTCATCATGCGCAAAACCTGGAGGATCAGTTGCAATTTCAAAAAGGATTTTCCCATGTTCCCTAAAATATATCGCATTAAAGTAGTTTCGATCCTGTACTGGTGTAACGCTATACCCATTTGCTTGAACGAATTGTTTCCAATCTAATTGATCCTCATCATCTTTCGCCCTCCATGCAATATGGTGTACAGTTCCCACACCCATTTGTCCTCGACCAATCGGAGTTAATTTAAGATCGATTATATTTCCGATTTCAGCTAAGGAGCGAAAGCGTACAAAATCCCCCTCTATCCCGATTTTTTCTAATCCTAAAACATTTTCTAACAATTCCGCTGATTTATTTGGTTGAGAGGATAAAAGAGTGGCACCGCCAAATCCTTTTATGGCTACATCCGATGTTACTCCACCAAAGGTCCAAGTATTAGCTTCCCCTTCTTCTCTTTCTACGATTTCCAAATGAAGCCCATGTGGATCATCAAATTCCAGGTATTGCTCGCCAAAGCGTTCCATTTTCGTAAAAGAAATGTTGAATTTTTCTAGTCTTTTTTCCCAAAATCTAAAAGCACCTGTCGGAACTACATATGAAGTTACTCCGACTTGCCCGTCTCCAATGATCCCTTGACGTGCACCTGTCCATGGAAAAAAGGTAATAATTGTTCCTGGTTTTCCACCTTCGTTACCAAAATAAAGATGATAAGTTTCTGGATCATCAAAATTGACCGTTTGTTTGACAAGTCGTAATCCTAAAACTCCAGCATAAAAATCTACATTTTCTTGTGGATGACCTACGATGGCTGTGATATGGTGAATCCCCATTGTTTTCTTACTCATTTTTCTCACTCCTTTTTAATGTGAAATTCGCTTTGAAAAGGAACTGTATACGTTATTTTGTTCCTAATTTGAATTTTGAAGTCTTATATTTATTTGAATTTAAGAATCTCAATTCCGAGATATTTTAGAAAAATAAAGCATCTAAAGCATATTGACCAGGACCGACTAAAGCTATACCGATCGTAACGGCGATCAAAGTTAAGTTATACTCATACCCATTTGATGTTGCCCATACTCCATTTGGACCATGCACTTTCACGATCGCCATTACCATAGTACCTGCAATGATAATTCCCGCAAGTGGCGTTAAAAGTCCTAAAGCAAACAAAATTCCACCAATTAGTTCTGCTAATCCAGCGAATAAGGCCATGGTTACTCCCGGTTTCACACCAACGGATTCAAACCAGCCTCCCGTACCTTTTAACCCGTAACCACCAAACCAACCAAATAATTTCTGAGCACCGTGACCAATGAATAATATACCAACTACTAAACGAATTATTAATAAGCCAACATTAATCATTTCTGATTCCTCCTAAGTGCTTTTATCTTGAATCCGAGATATTTATTTTAAAAAATAAAATTTTATATTGTATTCTTTACTTTCTCCAATAACCGAAACAATGTCACTGCCTCATCAGAATTTAATGAATGAAACATATCCTCAATTAACTCAAGATGTTTCGGCATGATTTCCTCCATAAATTGATTTCCTTTATCCGTTAATGTCACATGAATCACACGTCGATCATTAGGACAGTCATTTCTCTTTAACAAACCTTTTTGTTCTAATTTATCTATCACATAGGTCATCGATCCACTAGAAATTAAGATGCAGTGACCAATCTGTTGGATGGTCTGTTTCCCCTTTTGGTAAAGGACCTCTAAAACTGAAAATTCCGTAATACTCAGTTTGTTTTTAGTCATTTCTTCCTTTATGCGCTCATGAATAGCTTTTGATGTTTGCATTAAGACAAGAAAGGGTAAATTCTTGCATTTTCGCACCATTTTAAATCACCTCCCAAAATCTCGAAATTTATTATCTTGAATATGAGATAATTATAATTCTTAACATTTTTCATGTCAACACCTATTTTTATTCATGCAATTTCCCCAATTAGAAAAAAGGCAGCATAACTTATTAAAAGTCATGCCGCCCTAGTCCAATTTTCTTATTTTGAAATGGTTAATTTTCCTTTAAAGCTAAGCTTTTTTTGATAAAAAAATTGTTTGTATGCCAAAAGCAGAAAGTAGATGATTGAAATTCCTAAGACGAATATCCAGATATTGTAGATCCATTTATTCCCCCATATGCCTATGAAAGAAAAAAGCGCCGGCAAAGTTAAGGTTATCCATGATTGAATAATAGCTACTTTTCCAACGAATTTATTGATATTGATTTTTTGTGTATTGATTACAAAAAATAAAAACCATAAAAATGACCACAATAGCCATGTCAACGCATTAACCATATCATGAAAATGGATAATGGATTCCATCACATAACCGAGAGCGATAATAGACACCCATAAAGAGTAGTAACCCAGCCCGCTTCCATTCATTCCTTTTAACAGAGTAATTCCGACGTACAAATAGGTTAGACCGAACAAGAAAGTGGCTGCTTTTTCAAATAAAAACCAGTGATCTTGACCGGAAATAATAATTAAATAAAAAGGAGCGATGACTTGGAACGCCCCAACAAACAGATTAAAAATCCCAACGTTTTTTTCATCCGCTTTTCCTACGAGCATAATCCCATTTAAAAATAATGCAGCACCAGATAAGAACAAACCGATTATATCCATTTTATTTTTTCCTTTTCGTTTTTTTATATTACAAGTAGCTGGTTTTTTATATAATCAAAAGTCTTTACTTTTTAAAAAGTCGTATGACGTCCGATTAGCATTTCTTATTATACTTATACTCGATCAGAGAGTAAATCCTTTCTATATCTTAAAAAAATGGAAATTGTTTATTTCACCACACAAATAAATTGGTTAGCACTATAACCTTTTACTTTTTTCAACAAAAATCATATGATATAAATGTGATATCACTTTTATATCACGTTGATCTTAGGGAGGGGATTGTATGACAGAAAAAACGATCTTTAAAATGAATGGTTTTGCCGCACTTGTCATTGCCATTGTGTGTATTGTTGGCGGAGTTTTATTAGTCATTAACGGTGTTTCAACACTAGAAAAAATACTTGCCATTGTAGCCGTTCTACTCGGTTTGATCATTGCGACCAGTTTAACCATTGTTCAGCCTAACGAAGCAAAAGTATTAACATTCTTCGGTACGTATCTAGGTGTGATTCGTGAACAAGGATTATGGGCAACCATTCCCTTCACGTTTAAACGACGTGTTTCCTTACGTGTGACGAACTTTAACAGCGAGAAATTAAAGGTCAACGATTTAGAGGGAAATCCGATTGAAATCGCTGCTGTTGTGGTATATAAAGTAAGGGATGCTGCTAAAGCCCTATTTGATGTAGAAAACTACGAGAAATTCATTCAAATTCAAAGTGAAACTGGGATTCGCCACATTGCCAGCACCTATGCCTATGATTCATTTGAATCATCCGGAAACGCCTTAACATTAAGACAAAATAGCGATGAGGTTGCAGACGTTCTTATGTCTGACTTACAAAAAAGACTTGAGGTTGCCGGGGTCGATGTCATTGAAGCAAGGATTATGCATCTGGCCTATTCTTCCGAAATCGCATCTGCCATGCTTCAAAGACAGCAGGCTCAAGCAGTGTTGTCGGCACGGAAAGTGATTGTTGATGGTGCTGTAGGGCTAGTCAAAGCCGCAATTGATCAGCTGGCTGAACAAGAAATTGTCGAGCTGGATGAGGAGAAAAAGGCACAGATGGTCAATAATTTGATGGTCGCGATTGTATCTGAAAAGGGCACGCAGCCCATTATCAATACAGGAAGTATTTATTAAGGTTGTGTCGTAAATGACGAAACGAAAATCATTTCCGCTCCGTATTGATCCCAAATTATATGAAGTGTTGGAAAAATGGGCGGAAGATGAAATTAGAAGTGTGAACGCCCAAATCGAAGTAATTTTAAAAGAGGCGGCCAAAAAGGCCGGCAGAATGAAAAAAGAATAAATTACGGATATTTAAGGCACGGGGATATAATAATTATCCCCGTGCCTTTAGTTTACAGCTGGAGCTGGTTAATGAACGGGCTCCTCCCATTTAAAAAAGAGTCACCCCCCAAGGTAATACACCTTTTATTGGTTGTTACATATTATGCATTAATGAAAACGCCTAGGGGGAGTCCGAATGATTATACATGTGGTGAGCGCTGGCGAGACGCTCTGGCAAATTACCAACCGCTATGCTGTAAATATGAATACAACAGTTCAATTAAATGGGTTACCCAACCCAAATCAATTACTAATAGGACAGTCGTTAGTTATTCCAAAACCTGGGACATCCCACAGCGTTAAGTATGGGGATACATTATGGTCCATTTCTCAACAATACGGCGTCACCATTCAGGCGATTATCCAAGCGAACCAACTAACAAATCCAAATGTTTTATATCCTGGGACCAAACTATTTATTCCTTCTATCACACATATTGTTCAATCAGGGGAGACCTTATGGCAAATCTCCAACAGGTATCGGATCACGGTTCAGGCAATCATCAGTGAAAATCACATTCAAGACCCTAACATGATTTATCCAGGTATGCAATTGGCAATCCCAAGAACAAAACCAACGATTGAAGTAAATGCTTATACGTATCAGTCGAACGAAACAACTGTCGATAACTTTAATGAATTTGGGAATCTACTTACTTATTTTAGCCCATTTGCTTATATGATCAAGGAAGATGGGACATTACAACCGATGAATGACCAGGTAATGGTTGATGCTGCAAAATCTAAAAATATTGTACCCATGTTGGCGATCACAAATTTCACCTCCACACAAGCTGGATCAAATTTAGCGCATGTTATTTTATCCAATCCAGATTTAAGAGAAAAAGTACTTACAAATGCTCTTCAAGTGATGGATACTAAGGGCTATAAAGTGTTAAACATTGATTTTGAAAATGTACAACCGGATGACCGCGAGAATTATAATCAATTTTTACAATTAGCGGTTGACCGTCTGCATCCAAAGGGATATTTGGTCTCAACTGCTCTTGCACCAAAAGTAAGTGCAACCCAAGCAGGACTGTTATATGAAGCACACGATTATGAGGCACATGGAAGAATTGCAGATTTCGTGGTACTTATGACCTATGAATGGGGATATCGACTTGGCCCTCCGCAAGCAATCTCTCCTATTAATCAAATGCGAAGAGTTGTGGAATATGCCTTATCGGTGATGCCAGCAGAAAAAATATTTTTAGGATTCCAAATTTATGCCCGTGATTGGTTTCTCCCACATGTTCAGGGCCAAGAAGCCGAGACCTTTAGCCCTCAAGAAGCGGTAAGAAGGGCTGTTAAATATGGGGCTTCCATACAATATGATACGATCGCACAATCACCATTTTTTCGCTATGTAGATGAGCAAGGCCGGGGTCATGAAGTATGGTTTGAAGATGCACGCAGTGCTCAAGCAAAGTTTGACATGGTGAAACAATATAACCTGCGTGGTGTCAGTTACTGGGCATTAGGTTATCCATATCCACAAAACTGGGCATTATTAGGTGACAATTTTACGATAAAAAAATTAGCTTTGTAATGGGGAATCTGGGATATGAAGGACAAATCTTTCATTGGGTACCCGCGAATTGTCATTCATCCAGGCTATGAAGGATAAATCTATCGTTGGGTACGCGTAAAATGGTCTTCATCCAAGCTATGAAGGACAAATCTTTCTGGGTTCCCTGTGAAATGGTCTTCATCAAGGCTGTGAAGGACAAATCTTTCATTGGATACTCGCGAATTGTCCTTCATCCAGGCTATGAAGGATAAATCTTTCGTTGGGTACGCGTAAAATGATCTTCATCAAAGCTATGAAGGACAAATCTTTCTGGGTTCCCTGTGAAATGGTCTTCATCAAGGCTGTGAAGGACAAATCTTTCATTGGGTACCCGCGAATTGTCCTTCATCCAGGCTATGAAGGACAATTCTTTCATTGGGTACCTGTAAAATGGTCTTCATCAAGGCTATGAAGGACAAATCTTTCATTGGATACCCGCGAAATGTCCTTCATCCAGGCAATGAAGGACAAATCTTTCATTGGATACTCGCGAAATGTCCTTCATCCAGGCTATAAATGAAACAGGACCATTTTTACACTTTAAAGAATACATTCAGTCTCGACTATTTCAATTAACTCCTTCAATTGCTCTATACTTTGATTTAACGAAAGTGAATAATAACGCTGAGTTCCTTTTTGTTCTATTTTAACAAGTTGAAGATCCCGCATGATTTTTAAATGGTGAGAAATCGCTGGTCGCGATAAACTGGAATGTTCAGCAATTTCATTTACACTTAACGGTTCTCGTTCTGCCAGCAAAAGAATAATATCCTGCCTTGCCGGGTCACTTAACGTGTTAAATAACGGAATACACGCCCTAAAAACATCAATCGCTTGTTTTGTCATAACTCCAAGAGCCCCCTTACTTTTCACCAGCGACATACATCGCAATTTTTGCTCCCAGGCTCCTTGGCAAAAACTTTGCTGCGAGTGCACCAGCTTTATTCAATCCACCCGTTATTATCACACGTTTCCCGTGCATCATTGCCTGGTAACCTTGTTGAGCTACTATTTTTGAAGACATAGCCCGACTGAACATTTTTGTTCCTTCCACACTGGCAACCGAACCAAAATTGGTCTTTGTTGCACCAGGGCATAGAGTGGTAACGGTAACACTGCTCCCTTTTAACTCTTCCACAAGTGCTTCTGAAAAAGAAAGCACATATGCCTTTGTCGCGTAATACACAGCCATTAATGGACCCGGCTGAAATGCGGCTGTACTTGCGACATTCAGGATTCTCGCCTTATTCTGTTGTTTTAAGCTTGGCAGGAAATAATAGGTTAATTCTGTTAATGCCGTAATGTTAAGTTGAATCATCTCTGATTGTTTTTGAAGATCTAGGTCAACGAAGTTCCCCATTAATCCAAAACCAGCATTGTTAATCAAAGCATCGATATTAATTCCCTTTTTTTTAACTTCCTGGAATACTTCATTAGCCGCTCCTGGTACGCTTAGGTCTTTAGCAATGATCGTCACTTCAATATGGGGAAAGGTATGTTTGATTTCTTCTAATTTTTGATTATTTCTAGCAACTAGAACAAGATTGTAGCCATCAGCAGCAAACAGTTTTACGAACTCATATCCTAAGCCGCTTGTAGCTCCAGTAATTAATGCTGTCCTTTTCACACACTCGTTCCTCCATTGGGGTTTGTATTTTATTCGAAAAATAGAATATTCGCGTTTAAATGTTTAAACGTTTAAACGTATAATAATTAAATATCCTCTTAATGTCAATTACATTGAGAGAAAGATCACAAATTATAATCATTTACTTATGCTCCGAATTTGGAAGGACTGCTTCGAATTTTTCTGACCATTAAACAGTGGCTGTGATCGGCCTCATTTTTGCTTGTCTGTATCTTGGACTCATTCTTTACTTTTTCGTAGCAGGCAAAACACTTCTGGCGGTTGCCTGTATCGCAGGAGCCCTATGCCCAGGGTACTTTTTCCGCTCTGTTATTAACTGAATGTTGATTTCACGGTGTTTGAAAAATAAACGGAAAAATTCCTTTTAGTTTGGGAAATGTTCATATTTCCATAAAAATAAAGGTAGGTTTTCCGTTTATCTCATCCAAATCATTAGATTTTAGCTTGTTTAGAGGAGTTAACCGGAATATCTCCGCTAATATGTGCTTCTTAACACTTGACTACATACATTAGCCGGAGAATCTCCGCCTACTATCATAGCTACATGAAAATCAGCTATGATTGAAAGAAAGCAACTGAATGAATTACAACATCAACCAGACAAGGTAGTTTTTTCCTAATTAAATATGCTACCATTATGTTAATAAATCAGTGAGGTGGAGAAATTGAAAAACAAAGTCATTTTACTCTCTTCAGATCAGCTTGGCAAAGGAGAACCAGAACTAGGTGAAGGAATATTAGAAACCTTCTTTACGATTCTTAAGCAGAAGGAAGAACTGACTGCTGCTGTTTTTTGTATGAACCGGGGTGTGTTTACACTAACAGATAACTCGCTTGTTTCTCTCCAATTAAAAGAACTGGAAGAAAAGGGTGTTGACGTTCTTGCATGTAAAACATGTGTAGACTTTTATGAGCTAAATGATAGGCTTGTAGCTGGGAAAATCAGCGGGATGGACCATTTTATTGAATTAGCCTCAAAATATGAGGTCCTTACCTTATCTTGATTTTGAAGAGGTTTTCCATAAGGTATCTGTCATTTATTTAAAATCTAAACAATGTTGAGATACAACAATCGGCGCTTTAATGCAAC
Source organism: Bacillus salipaludis (assembly GCF_030938565.1). Lineage (GTDB taxonomy): Bacteria > Bacillota > Bacilli > Bacillales > Cytobacillaceae > Neobacillus > Neobacillus salipaludis_A. The sequence goes on from NZ_JAVGVR010000001.1 coordinate 4,163,838, forward strand.
AAGATAGGACAATTATTACAACATACTTTATATATATCAACCATAAATTAGGCCATATCAAAAACTGCACCTACAATTATTGGATAACACCAAAAATTGAGGTGCAGTTCATTACCTTTTACTCATTCCTCTAGCCATTAAGCTTTTTAATAAACACAACTTTAAGGTAGTTTCCTTCCTTAAATTGCTTAATTGTTTTAAAGTCCTGAGGTAATGAAAATTCCTCTTCTATTCGATATTTCCTGTTGCTCTCCTTAAATGCAGCATCAATAAACGCTTTGAACTTTTTCATGTCAAACGCAGCACAATTAGTCGAAGCGACAATTACCCCATTATTCTCTGTAATCGCGATCGCTTCTTTCAGGAGATTTTTATAATCCTTTTCTGCACTGAAGGTAAATTTCTTAGACCTTGCAAAACTAGGAGGATCAAGGATTACCATATCAAAGGTTAGCTTCTTCTTACCAGCATATTTAAAATAATGAAAAACATCTTCCACAATAATATCTTGGGCTTCATAATCAATTCCGTTCACACTGAACTGCTCAATCGTCTTCGGTAAACTACGATTAGCCAAGTCAACACTGGTTGTTTTTGCAGCACCACCGATTGCCGCAAAAATAGAAAATGCCCCGGTATACGAAAAGGTATTTAATACAGTCTTTCCTTTAGCGTACTTATCACGAATCGTTCTCCTCACATCGCGCTGATCAAGAAAAACCCCAACCATCGCTTCTTCGTTTAAATAGACAGCTAAATTAATCCCATTTTCTTTGACAATAATCGGAAACTGTCCTCTTTCTCCATCAACAAATCCATCTTCTTCGATATATTTTCCCTCAATATTAAAACGCTTCTTCTGGTAAATTGCTTTATAATCAACTAGATTCTTAAGTGTTGCAAGCACATGGTCTTTATACGTATAAATCCCTCTACTGTACCAATTGATTAAGTAATAGCCATCGAAATAATCGATGGTTAAGCCGCCAATTCCATCACCTTCTGCATTAAATACTCGAAAGGCGGTCGTTTCCTGATCTTTAAAAAACGATTTTCTTTTGTCTAATGCAGCCCTAATCTTTCTTTCAAAAAACAATTGGTCAATCTTTTCATCCTTATTATGAGTAAGCACCCAGCCATACCCTTTGTTTTGCTTACCGTAATAGCCTTTTCCTATAAATGTATGTCCTTCATCAACAAGGTTAATCAACATACCCTCTTCTGTTAAATCAGATGCGTTATTAATCAATTGTTTCGATATAAGGGGATAACCTTCCTTATATTTGTTAACGAACGATGCCTTCACCTTTATACTCACTTCTGATCCCATTATCTCCATCCTTACCTTAAGTTACATTCTATTGTTACATATATAGTCATAATTTGAAAGAAAACTTGTCACTACCTTCTCTCCGTTACAGAAAAAGAAACACCAAAGTTCGGTGCTTCCATTCTGAACTTTATATTAGATATCCATTCACAAAATCGGTGATTGTTACCATTTCGTCTTCTGTAAGTTCTCTCTTTACGTATTTCGCATATTCTACTTGTATTTTCTGTTGATCCCCGCTATAAGTATCAGTAAATCTTGCAATCGTTCTCAGCATGGTAACTTCTTGATTAAATTCCTCTTTTGAAATCGGCGTCCAATGGGAAAGGACATATGTATCTGCATCAAATGTTTCTAATCTATCTAAAAGTTGAAGTGTTTCCTTGATTGTATAGTTTTCTTTTTCCGAAAAAATATCGGGATAAATGCAGTCGCCTAAAAATAAAATCTTTTCTTCTTTGATATACACGATGACAGAATCTGAGGCGTGATCACCTCCAACCTTCTGAACTATACAGGTTACTCCTCCAAGGTCTATCTCCACATGATTTTCAAAAACTACATCGGGTAGGACAATGGTGATATCTCGGTGGTCAGTGTATTCCTGCTTAATTGCATTCGCACAAAATTCAATCTCTGTTCCTTCCTTCACCCTTGCATCTATCGCCTCATCCGACCATGAAAGATGAATGAATTTCTCCATTTCCTCTTTTGTTTCTTTGGAGGAAAAAGATACGGTATTTGTTAATGCCGGAAGGCCAAAGATATGATCCCAATGCCAGTGTGTTAGAACGACTATATCAGGATTTGGGACATTCCTTTTTGAAAGTTCTGCTAAAAAATATTGGGCATGGTTTTCGGAGTTACCTGCATCAATCATCAATGTCTTGTGATCCCCAACCACCATCCCAAGAATGGGCCTGTCCGTCTCAGAAATTGGAGTGATATACCAAAAGCGCTTACCTATCTTCTCAATTGAATGCATAACTAATTTCCCCCTTTGATTACTTGTATTCATTATTATTTTCCAATTAATTTTTCCTATTTACTTGATGAAGTGCTCCAAAAGAAATTATCTTTTTTTCACAATAACAGAATGATAGCTGTTAAATAATTTTAGTGATAAGTTTTTTGTGAATTCTTGTGCCTCATGAATAAAAGCAGTTAGGACTGGACTAATGTATTCTAATGAACGGATCTCTAGACCTAGGTTTTGGTACACTTGAGGAGATAAGTATGAAGGAGTGACCTTCGGCAAGGTTGAGGGAATTGCCAACTCCGGAAGTATTGTATATCCAACCCCTTCTTGAACCATTGCAATAATGGTTGCTATGTCGCTGACTTCAAATTGAATGTGAGGTGTTATTCCTTGTTCCTTAAAGACTGCACGAAGTAAACGATCACATTCCTTTGGCATGATCAGAGGTTCACTTCCGATTTCCTTTAAGAATATGGAAGATTGATTTCCCAAAAGATGTTGCTCCGGAACAATTATAACCATTTTATCCTGTAATAAGGGAATAAATTCAAATTCATGCTTTTCCTCTGTGACCACGCCGACATCAATTACCGACAATTTAATCCAATTTTTGACTTCTTCATAATTTCCTTCATATAGAGTGACATCTACACCGGGAAACCGTTTTTTAAAGGAACTGATCATTCCTGGTAATAGTTTCGTTGACATACCTGAAATACTTCCGATTTTTATTGTTCCTGCTTCAACGGCTGCCATTCCACTTGCTTCGTTTACAATTTTTGTTTTAATCGTTAGCAAGTCCTTAATCAAGCTCGTGATACGCTCTCCAATTTCTGTAACGCTAACCCCATTCCTGTGTCGGTTTAATAATTTTATATTTAACTCGGATTCCAAGGCTGCTACTGCTTGACTGACGGCAGATTGAGAAAGGCCGATTTGCTCCCCGGCTTTTGTAAAACTTTTCGTTTCAACTACCTTTAAGAAAACCTCTAATTGGAATATAGTCATAAATTCCCTCTTTTTTACTTATTAGTTTTTACTTATTTAAGAAATTAAAAGTATTAATTTTACTTATATTATAACTCATCATATACTACAAGCAAGATAATAAGAAAGGTGAGGAAATTTCATGAGTATCTTACACGCAAAGGGGCAAGAAATTCTGAAGGAAATCCAAACAAGTAAATCAGTGCTGATTGATTGCTGGGCTCCATGGTGTCCTCCTTGCAGAATGATTGGAGCTGTTTTGGAAGAAATCGATGAGGAACTGGAATTAAAAATAGTAAAAGTTAATTCCGATGAGAATGAGGAGTTTATAAATCAGTTTGAGGTACTTGGAATACCGACATTATTGTTTTTTCAAGATGGTCAGCTGGTGAAGCGGATAACAGGTTTTCAACCTAAAGAAATGCTGATCGAATCAATAAAAAAGCATAGGTTGGTTGAATAAGAGGTTAATTGATAGCTTTTTTTGAGTTAAGAACAAAGGATTCCCCTACAATTTTAAATGGATTCTCATTGTCAGAATTACTATAAAACAGCAGCCTGAACTGGCTGCTGTTTTAATGAGAGGATATTTCATAAAATTGGTAATTTCATTCAAAAGGTTATTGCCCATTAGAACGGTTTTGCTGTTGTATCATTACTTTTTTGGGTGGTTTTGGATAGTTTCCCTTACCTGCATCATCTGGACCCGTAAGGTCGTTTCTTTGGTCCAGAACTTTGCCAGTATACTCAATCGGATTGTTCTTATTCATGGTTTCACCTCATTTAAATGGATTGAAAAAATACACTTTTAGGATTCGTTATTATTCCCTTGAATATTTATACTCTTTATAGATTTTAGAGAGTATTCCTTAAAACCATTAACTTCAAATACCTGCATTTTTCCGCACTTTCAGCTTTCACCGAAGGTTTAGACCTGAATAAGCTATTAATAAATGTGGATTATTCATGAAACATGCAATACCGGAGGGTGATGCCTTATTAGACAGAATTTTGAAGGAAAATGGGTATGGGGGGAAGATAAATTGAAGGTTTACCGGGTAAAAGGCACAGATAATAAAGTAGAATTATTAGAAATTACAAATGATGGGATTGTGAAGGTTAAAAATTTAGCAACCAATGAGATCATTGAAATTTCAGAGCAAGCCTTTGAAATCGCATTTGAACCAACAGAATATAAATTTATTGCATCAGTAAGTCCAAGGGCACAAGTGCAAAAACAAGAAATTACACTGGCGGATATTGATTCGATGATGGAAAATGCGCAAATAGAAATCATTGAGCTTTTTGGCAAATGTACAATGGTTGCAGTTCAGCTGGCAAATGGTTTTGTCCTTACAGAATCAACTACGAGCCAAGATCCAGCACATTACAATAAAGACACAGATACCCAGATTTGTTTAGAACGCATCAAACAAAGAATTTCGGAATTAGAAGGCTACAAATATCAGTATTAATTAGAGGGGCTAGTGATGTGAAAATCACCGGCCCTTTCTCATTTTCCGGATTATTTAAGCTATTGGTTTGCTGAAACGCGCCTCAAAGTGGATGGTCTTTTTTTAGTTTAATTGGATGGTTATCATTTCTTCTGGTTGCGATATGATTTAATTATAAAAAAGTAGAACACTAAAGAAAGTAAATTTTAAGAGGTGCAACATGAATATATTGATAGGTTTGGTTATCTTAATTTTAATTATTTCTGTCGTTTTGACCCTATTCATTACCGGAAAACCAGATGAAGACTACAGTAAATCCACAAGAAGAAATACAACGAACTTAACTTTAATTTATGTAGTCATTATTTTTATCGCTCTGATATCACTAGGAATCTATATTTGGTTGACTCTGTAAATAAACAAGGTCCACTATTTTATTGGAATACATTAAACGGAGATGATGAAAGATGACATGGGCTGTGATTTCAATTGTACTCGTCAGTATGGTGAAAATTTTAATGACCTGTCTTCCAACCGGTCCAGTGGAATGGCTAATCAATAAATTTGAAACTCATACAAAACTTACCAACATGAATGTCACCGTTACCTTTGGCGGGAAACTACTTGAAGGTGAAAACAAAGTGGGAGTACTTCAATCATTTAATGAGGCTACATTTTTAAAGAAGCATTATATTTATCCGGGAACAGAGGAATTATATTTACATCCAGAGAACAGTGAACCCCCCTTCGTCATTGAAACAAAAGAAGGTAAAAACGATGTCCGGTTATTTGTCTACTGTTCCAAACACAATGTGGAAGTAGTCAAACAGTACAAGAAAAAGATAGTAGCCTATCAACTGCTTTCAAAAAGCCTTCAAAAATGGTCTTTTTCTGCATAACAAGAATTAGAAAAGGCGGTCTTATATATGACCGCCTTTTCTATTTCATATCATTTTGTAATTGCATTCAAAGCATCAGCAAATCTTTTAATTCCTTCATGTATATCTTTTTCTTTTTCCCTTGAAAAAGTAAATCGAACAAATCCCTTCTCTGAGCCCATTGTCAAACCGGGAACATAGATGACTCCTCTTTTAATGGATTCCTCCAGCAATTGATTTTCATTCACTTCCCTTTTTATCCTGCACCAAATATGAATTCCGCCATTAGGAATATAAAAATCAACCTGATCTTTTAAAATTGACTCAAGACTGACGACAATTTGATTTCTTCTGCTTTCTAACTGCTTCACTAAATTTTTTATATGATATTCAAAATCGCTTGAATCTAAAAAATCATTGGCAATCCACTGCGTATAACTTGCATGTCCATAATCAACCTGCTGCTTAGCATCTGATAACCGTTCAATCACTGCTTTTGGACCAATAATCCATCCAATCCTTAGACCTGAAGCAACAATTTTCGTTAGTGAGCTAATATATAATACATTCCCGTTCCGATCTAATGATTTGAGCGTCTGCATCTTTTCCCCTGTAAAAGAGGTTAAACTGTACGGATCATCCTCTACAATCGGAATTCCATATTCGGATGATAACTCCAGAACCTTTTTTCTCCTTTCTTCCGACATTAGCGTACCTGTGGGATTTTGATAAATAGGGTTCATAAAAATCATTCGGATTCGATGTTTTTTATACAATGTCGTTATATCTAAAGGGTTAATCCCTTCCTTATCCATTTTTAAAGAATAAGTTTTGATTCCGGCTGATTTAAAAACAGGCAGATTATAATGATAGGAAGGATTTGCAATCGCAACGCCGTCTCCAGGTTTTAATAAACATTGGACGACAAGATGCAAAGCTTGCTGTGCCCCTGATGTAATTAAAATCGATGATGGGTTCGTTTCTATACTACGAAACTGTTTCACGTGATTCGTTAGCGTTTGCCGGAGGATCGCATTCCCTTGGGGATGATCATATCCCAAGGTTCCGATAAACGATCGGTTGAAAGTAATCTCCCTTAGGGAAGTCATCGGAAAAAGATCCTGAGACAATTCCCCACTCGCTAAATTAATCAGATTTTGCTCGACCATTTCTTTATGTATTCTTTGAGTGACAGGCAAATTAGGTAAAAACGAACCTGCCTCAATGTACCGATTCCAACTAGGGATCCGTTTCTTGGCTATCCCCCAAATATCTTTGCTGACCGTTGTTCCACTGCCTCTATTCCGATCAATGAGTCCATTTGCTTCCAATTCGTCATAGGCAGAAATAACCGTGCTTCTGTTGATTCCAAGCTCTTTCGCCAAACCTCTTTCAGATGGCAGTGGTTTATCAGGAGGAAAGGTTCCATCTGCAATCCCGTTTTCGATATAGTCAGCAAGTTGTTTATAAATAGGTATTTTCGATTCTCGATCCGGTTTCCAATCCATTTGTTACATCCTCTATTTCCATTTACTCTGTTAAACTATTGTATACTTTTTCAAGGTCAAAAAAAAAGCATTTGAAATAAGAACAAAGGCCAGTGTTTTGATCACTGGCCCTGCATAATTTGATATCCCTTTATAATCAGCAAGAGGATAAATAGACTCCAAATGCTAATAATGAGTGAACCAGCTACCCAATTTTTTGGCTTTCCCTTTTTCAACATTTCTTCTGCTTTCAGTTCACAATCAGAAATTACATTTTTAGGAATCATCTTTAAGGCAAGCATAATTCCCAATGGAACAATAATAATATCATCCAGGTAGCCTAGGATTGGTACAAAATCGGGGATTAAATCAATGGGACTGAAGGCATAGGCGACAACACCAGCCGTAAACGTTTTTGCATACCAAGGAACTCTTTTATCTTTGCATGCAAAGTAAAGAATAAATATTTTTCGTTTCAAATTTTTCGCCCAAGTCTTTATTTTACCCATGCTTTTCTCCTTTAAAAAATGAACAATTTCTGATATATTATGCGGATCTTATTCTATCCGTTAGTATTGACCACTGCTGACATTTTTTAACTGAATTTAATAAATGTAATAATGTATGGCCTCTAAGCTGCCTTCATATTCAAAAATCTTACTGTGCACACACTTGCAGATCCTTGTTTATTATCCTTATTTAACACTTTTCTATTTTAATTTTCCACTTGTCTTGTCCCCTCTCATTATTACGCAATTTTCATCTCTTTCTTTTTTCTCTCTCCCAATGGCTTAAAAACAGAAATCACGAACATCGAAACAAGTGAAATGATTTGTAGAATAATCCCACACCAGAGCTGCCATTTATTCACTGTAAAAGCTGGATCGAAAAGAACGTTGACTCCATTATTGGCTGTTAGTGTTACTGCTTTAAGTGTTAAGCTATACATAGCAAAAGGACCCAATATAAGTGAGAGGAGCGTCAACCATTCTTTCACAATAATCCAGTAAAATTTGAACAATCCCCATTGGGTCAGAACGGAAAGTAGTATTCCTGTTATTACGGTGCCGATTGTTGAAGCACGAATGGATGTCTTCGCAAGCACATGCATACTGGAATAACATGCTTTCAACACATTTACATCGTTTGTATTTGCAGCCGTTATACTTAGAATTAGAAAAACAATAGAAACTCCTAACATAATGGCCGAAAACAGTAAATGAAGAATCAACAGCCATTTTCTTTTCGTTAAACTTAGTCTTCTCATTCCATGAATCACTCCTTCAAAACTATTACTATTCATAATGATAATCGTTGGGTCTAAAAGGACTCTAAAGCAAATCTAAAAAAAGTATAAAAATATAGATAAGATACGGAAGTAATTTCTTAATGAATAGTAAAAATATCTTAGAAAAGGAGTGAAAATGTTATAACGCCCTTTCAATAATGACGAAATTATTATATTATTATATTATTTTTAAAAAACAACAATATTAAATTTTTAGAAGGAGCAATTTGTATGCCACAAAAAATACCATTTTCAACGTATGCTGTCATTGGTACGATGTTGTTCGGACTATTCTTTGGTGCGGGTAATTTGATCTTCCCCATCCAGATGGGACAGCTTGCTGGTACGAACTTTTGGCCGGCATTAATCGGCTTTTTAATCACAGCCATTGGGCTGCCTTTTATGGGAATTCTAGCAATAGGTCTATCAGGAAGTAATGGCTTGCGAGATTTAGCTAATCGCGTACACCCATTATTTGGAGTCGTTTTCGCAATGGCTCTATATTTAACAATTGGTCCGTTTTTCGCGATTCCACGTACTGCAACGGTACCCTTTGTTGTCGGATTTGAACCGTATATTAATCCAGCGCACACTAGTCTTTATCTCGGACTCTTTAGCTTTTTATTTTTTGCAATTGTTTATTATTTTTCATTAAATCCTGCAAAAATTATGGACTATATTGGCAAATATTTAACACCAGCGTTTTTAGTATTTTTATTCGTGTTAATAATCATTGCCATTGTCAAACCAATGGGTCACTTCGGTAAGCCGACGGGTGACTATAGCGGACTAGCTTTTATAACGGGCTTTAAAGAGGGTTATAACACAATGGATGCCCTGGCCTCCCTCGCATTCGGTATTGTTGTCATCAATGCAATCAAGAGCCAAGGCATCACCGACCGGAAATCTATTGCGAAAGCAACCTGGAAATCAGGTATTTTTGCGATGGGACTTATGATGCTTATTTACGGACTCATCACCTATATGGGGGCATCGAGTGTTTCAGCAATAGGGAAATTCGATAATGGCGGTTTGATTTTTGCGGAGGTAGCTCAGTATTATTTCGGTTCATTCGGCAACATTTTATTGGCTATCATTATCGTCCTTGCATGTTTAAAAACGAGCATCGGTCTAATCACATCATGCAGTGAATTTTTCCATGAAGTTTTTCCAAAGGTAAGCTATAAATGGTTCGTGGCAATCCTTTGTCTTGTTTCGTTCATAATCGCAAACTTCGGCTTAACGAATATCATTCAATTCGCGATCCCAGTATTAATGTTCTTGTATCCACTGGCCATAGTTCTTATCTTATTGGCACTTTGTTCACCACTTTTTGGCAATAAACGAAGTGTTTATGCAGTGACGATGCTCCTAACATTTTTTGTAAGTATATTCGATGGCTATAGCACATTAGTAAGCAGCTTACCGGGAGCTACTATTGCTTTATTCGAATCGATTAAATCGTTTTATGTAAATTATTTACCGCTTTATGATCTTGGTCTTGGATGGATCTTACCAGCAGTTGTTGGAGCCATTATCGGCAATTTGTGGCCAACACGGTTAAAAAAAATTGAAATACGATAACTAGAGAAGGGCCATCAAATCTTTGCGATTTGATAGCCCTTTTCTAATGTTTATTATTTTTATATTGAAAAACCTTTTCTTTTTCGGACAATTAAACATTAAATCTATAACCAACACCCCAAATTGTCTCGATATATTGCGGTTTAGATGGATGGAGTTCTATTTTTTCACGTAATTTTCCGATATAAACCGTAACAGTGGCAGTATCGCCCATCGAATCAAGTCCCCAGATTTTTTCAAATATATCCTCTTTGCTGAATACCTGGTTTGGATGTTTGGCCAAAAATAACAATAAATCATATTCTTTCAACGTAAATGAGATTTCTTTTTCATTTACGAACACCTTTCGAGATAACTGATCTATTCGAATTCCACGTATTTGGATTTCATCCTTTTGTCTCGTCTGGTTATCTGTGATTAATCGGTCATACCTTGATAGATGTGCTTTCACCCTGGCAACTAACTCACCGACACTGAATGGTTTCGTCATATAATCATCTGCTCCAAGTCCAAGTCCGCGTATTTTATCAATCTCCTCCTTTTTCGCGGAAACCATTAGAATTGGGATATTCTTCACTTCGCGGATTTTTCTACAAATTTCAAAGCCGTCCGTATGGGGAAGCATGAGATCAAGTATGATTAAATCATACTTCGTTTCAAGAGCCATATTGAGACCAATATCGCCTCTTGTTGCAATATCCACTTTGAACCCACTAGCTTCTAAATAATCTTTTTCTACCTCCACAATCACCGGGTCATCCTCGATGATTAAGATTCGTTTCACTTGTGCTCACCCTCCTTTGTGGTTTTTAGCAATGTAAAATAAATGCTAGTCCCTTCACCTATTTGACTTTCTGCCCAAACACTCCCCCCTTGCCCTTCAATCATTTGTTTGACAATTGCAAGTCCCAGGCCGGTTCCTCCTGTGGTTGAGTTCCTTGAAGGGTCTGCTCGGTAAAAACGATCAAAAATATGAAGTAGCGCCTCACTATCAATTCCGGGACCATTATCCTGAATGCGTACAGTAGCTTTGTCATCATAATCGAGTAATGATATCCAAATTTCCTTTTGTCCCTTATCCATATATTTTAAGCTGTTATCGATAATATTCATCAAAACCCGATACAACTTTTCGCGGTCAGCTATCACTGGAATAGGATTGTTACTGTCAGAAAAGATTATTCCGATTTTCTCCATTCTTGGGTCAGTGCGTAATTCTTCTACCCAATCACGCAAATAAGCATTTATATCCATTGATTCCAAATAAAACGGCAGTCGTTTCAAATCCAGTTTGGAAAACAGCATCAATTCATCAATTAAATGGTCCATGTCTTCTGCCTTTTTTGCAATCATATTGATATATTTATCCTGTTTTGATGCAGAATCCGCAATTCCGTCCTGTATACCTTGAACACAAGCTTTAATTCCGGTAATTGGGGTTTTTAGATCATGCGAAATATTGGATATTAGTTCTTTCCGGTTTTCTTCATACTGGATTTGAAGCTGAATTGAATCGCTTAACCGGTAACGCATTTCTTCAAACGAAGCTGCCAATTCCCCAATTTCATCCTTTCGTTTCAACTTCAACTCATATTGTAGATTACCCTCTTTTATTTGCTCAGCAGCCCGTTTTAAGGTATACATAGGTTTAATAAAACTACGGGAAACGATAAAAGTAAGAAAACCATTAGTTAGCCCAATCACGAAAAGCAGGGACAATATAAGCAATGGGAAAAATTTTCTCGCTTCGTTGAAAAAGGGGGTTAAATCAGTAATTAGGTATACAGTGCCGCTTGAGTGATTGCTAAATTTGATATTGTACTTTTCTACTGAATACCGATTTTTCCCCCAACGGACTTGTCCATTATTCGTGGTCAACTCTTGAAGCGACTGTTTAAGGTCCAGTCTGTCAACGAATGGAGAAGAGAAGGTAACTTTATGATTTTCCATGACAACTAGTCCTGAATGCAAAATGTTCATTCTTTTATCCGTATTTTTTAGAAACTCGCTGTTAGTAAATCTGTCAGGATCAGTTTGCGCCATAAATTTTACACCAGCAATCAGGTCTCGACGTTGATTCGCCATTTCCCAAAACACTGGCATTCGCTTCCCACCCCCGGTTCCTGCCATATCTTTATACAAAGTAGAAAACAGTGTCGTTACTATGAAACCAAACATGATGATGGGAATAAATGTCATAGCAAGATAAGAAAGCAATAATCTCGTTTTAATTGACATATAAAAAATCTCCTTAAAAATGGTTTAAAACCAATTCAATCCTTTTAAATTTTAGTTCATACCTTTAAGTTCATCATACCCAACATATCTAAACCATCTCTAAAACAAATCTAAAAAATGTATAAATAATGGGGTCAGACCCCTTTTATTGTCTTATACAAAATTTGAATTTAGAAACTGTCTATAAAATTCAAAAAGGTCCCATCAAAGGGACCTTTTTAAATTTCGTGAGATTACTATTGTTTTTGAGGTACTATAAAGCTTATGCATCAGTCAGGGCGGCGGTACCTTGTTGATGTTTTTTTAAAGTCTGCTGAATAGACCTCTCTGGGCTTATTCAAAAGGAATATTCAAAAAAATCCCCCTACATTCTAGCCTTTTTTGAAAGGTGCCCTTCCAATTTTTTATTTTTTACATATTTTGTTATTAACTTGTGAAGGGGGGTTCGATATTATGTCTGATGGTGTTGGTGGAGGCGGATTTGCCTTAATCGTTGTATTATTTATCCTGCTAATTATTGTAGGGACAGCTTTCATTGGTGGCGGATTTTATTAAAAAATGATTTCAATTTCTTATGAAAAGGGGGACTCCCTATGTGCTTCGGTGGATACGGATACGGAGGCGGCGGCTTCTATGGCGGCAGCACTTTTGTTTTAATCGTTGTATTGTTCATTCTTTTAATCATTGTTGGAGCAGCTTGTTTTTATTAATTAGAATAAAATCCTATTACTTTTCTAAAAAACGGGGATTTTCAAGTAGGGAAAAAGCCTGAAAAAGGCTTTTCTCCTATTACATAACGTACGTATTCTACAATTTATAAATACGTAGAAATTGGACTGGTGACCTTTTTTTAAAAAAAATAATCCTCGTTTCTTTTCCCTTAAATACAACATTGGAAACCCTTTCTTACCATGATTTACTCCCTCACGCATTAAAATATTTATCCTAAAAATTAAAAAAATATGTTATATTCAAGTAAATCAAAATTTGAGGTGAGTTCATAATGAAACTACAAACAAAGCGTGCCTATAATTTTAATGCTGGTCCCTCTGCCTTACCGATTTCCGTCTTAGAAAAAGCGCAATTGGAATTGGTTGATTTCCGTGGAACGGGAATGTCTGTCATGGAACTTAGTCACCGCAGTAAAGCGTATGAAGTAGTACATAATCAAGCAATCAGCAATTTAAGAGAATTGCTGTCTATTCCTGAAAACTATGAAGTCCTTTTCCTTCAAGGTGGAGCGAGTCTTCAGTTTTCTATGATTCCGATGAATTTTTTACAACCGGGAAAACAAGCGGCCTATGTGATGACAGGATCTTGGTCTGAAAAAGCATTCAAAGAGACCGCACTCTTCGGGGAAGCTTATCAAGCTGCATCTACGAAAGAAGACAAGTACCGCAGCATTCCTAAACATGATGAATTGCAGTATAAACAGGATGATGCCTATGTGCACATTACTTCCAACAATACGATTTACGGTACAGAGTGGAAGGAATACCCAAACACTGGAGACGTTCCGTTGATTGCCGATATGTCGAGTGATATTCTTTCTAGACCAATTGATGTCAGCAAATTTGCTTTAATCTATGCTGGTGCTCAGAAAAACCTTGGTCCATCAGGTGTAACCGTTGTGATTATTCGCAAAGATTTCCTTGAACAAGCGAACACCAATATCCCAACGATGCTGAAGTATAGCACGCATTCTAAAAACAATTCATTGTATAACACACCACCAACCTTTGGCATTTATATGCTTGGCGAAGTTCTTAATTGGGCTCGAGAGTTGGGTGGAATAGAGGCGATTGCTGAGCTGAATGAGAAAAAAGCAAAACTCATTTATGATGCAATCGATTCAAGTGAAGGTTACTATATCGGCCATGCTGAAAAGGACAGCCGTTCATTGATGAACATCACCTTCAACTTAAAAGAAGAAGAATTAGAAAAAAAATTCTTAGAACAAGCAAAACAAGAAGGCTTCGTCGGTGTAAACGGTCACCGTTCTATTGGCGGCTGCCGCGTGTCTACTTACAATGCAGTTCCTTATGAAGCTTGTAAGGCATTTAGCGATTTTATGGTGAAGTTTCAGAAGGAAAATAACTAATAAAAAATGAGGCTGCTAAATCTAGCAGTCTCATTCTTTTTCCAATACAAGCCGAAACATTTCAAACAATAAGAAGTTAAAAAAGATCCAAACTCCTCCATAGACATACCCCCCCATTATATCGCTTGGAAGAACATCAGTCGTTACAATGTTTGCTATGGTTACACATACTAATAGAATAATCCCAAATAAAGGGACTATAATCGTTGTGATATTCGCTTTCGAATGCCGGACAAGTAAAAAGATACATGTTCCATAAATGATGATGAAAATCATCGCTTTTAGGTCAGGAAAATTAGCTGAATGAAATTTCCCTACGAAACCATAAGACTGCAGGTATAGAAAGGCTTTCATGAGCAAATCATGAAAGGTCTTTGCTCCTGCGACTGTAACAACAAGCAGAAGATACTCTAATCCCCTATTCCGCCCTTTTCTCCATACCCGAATAACAGTTAACGCTATGATGATTCCAAGAAGATAAGGAAATTGTAACACTAAAAATCCCCTCATCCATCCCAAATATACCGCAGACTTAACCAGATATTCCGTTACTTCATTGAATTCTAAAAAGTCATTCGCTAGATAGTCTTGAGCAATTCCAAACATTAGGGTAACCATCCCAATAAAAGCGAGCGTAAGAAAAATAAGAAAGATTTCAGTTGCCCGAATCGTTTTAAAACGGAAGATTAACCATTTTACGAAACGAATGAAAAAGTCCTTAATTTGATTTTTATAAAAACGATACGCTAAATACCCTGCTAACAATATGGCAAAAATAATAATAAAAATAACAAAATATTTACTAGCTGCATGATGGAAAACCTGCCAGCGAGGCCCTAATACCTTTCCAAGTGTAATAAAGCAGAATCCCCAAAGGAAGGAACCAATATAAGCTGAAATAAAAAATTTTCGGAACGGCATTTTGGAAATACCTGAAATATAACCGGTGAAATGTCGAATTCCCGGTATGAAATAAGCAATGACCAACAATCTACTTCCGGATCGTTCAAACCAGGCAGCTGTTTTTCTATAACGTTCAGGTCCTAGATGAATATATTTCCCGTATCTTTCGATCAGTTTATATCCCCCTGCCCTCCCAATCCAATACGTAACTGTAATACCTGCACCACCTGCTAAAAAAACAGTCAGGAGTGCCATAATGTAATTCATTTTCCCCTGATAGACAAAATAACCTGCATAGCTCATTAAAAATTCCCCAGATATAGGCAGAGCCATGAGTTCTAGAAAAATCCCGATAAATAAAATCAGATAACTGTGTTGTTCAAATAAAGTGATTAAATGTGACATAGAAATTCCTCCAAATTTTAAGAGAAACGAACTAAACTGATTATCATCAATTTTAGTTCTAACAATAATGTAGCACGATTGATAAATAGATTTGGCATTTTCATGAATTATTAATCCATTATACAGAGAACGTACAATGTTTTTATAGACCAAGCTTGCTTATTATAAATAAAATGAATTGATATTTCCCTTAATGGAAAAATAAATAAGTATCTTATTTACCTAAAATACTATTTGAGCGCTGTGGAGGAAATAAAATGGCAAAAAAGAAAGATAAATTCGCAAACTACCTAAGTAATATTTCATTAAATTTGAAAGAAAGTGCCTATTTTTTCGCTGATTACAAACTTAATAACGTCAGCGATCTTAAAATCTTCGCTGAAAAAATGAAGGAATATGAAACTAAAGGAGATACCTATGTTCATGAAGTCATCCAAGAATTAAACAATGCCTTCATTACCCAAATCGAACGCGAAGATATCCTAGCACTCACCATGACGATGGATGATGTTTTGGATGGATTAGAGCATACTTCTTCTCTTTTTGAAATGTATTCTATTACGAATGCGGACGAATTCATGCTTCAATTTGTTGAAGGGATTCGAAAATGTGCAGATGAAATCGATATAGCCATCGAATTGTTATCGTCCAAAAAACTACAACCTATTCGGGAACATTCAATCAAAATTAAAGATATTGAGTCAAAATGTGATGGAATCCTACGAAAATCCATTAAACATTTGTTCGAGGTTGAAAAAGATCCGATTCGAATTATTCAATATAAGGAAATATATGAAGAGCTCGAAGATATCGCCGATTACTGTCAATCTGTAGCCAATACATTAGAAACCATTATTATGAAGAACTCCTAATTTCAACTAAAAATAAAATTAACTGAAGGAGGATCTCATGACAATCATTGTCATCATTATCGTTCTTGCCTTAGCTTTCGATTTCATTAATGGCTTTCATGATACAGCAAATGCAATCGCCATGTCGGTTTCTACAAGAGCTCTATCACCACGGTTTGCTGTGATTTTTGCGGGTGTTTTAAATTTTATCGGTGCAATCACTTCTCAAGCGGTAGCAAAATCAATTGGCGGAAAAATCGCTGATCCCTTCCATATTGAAAACGGAATGGCCATCGTCATTGCCGCTTTACTATCTGCAATTTTTTGGAATCTGATAACTTGGTATTTTGGGATTCCTTCTTCATCATCCCACACATTAATTGGATCAGTCGCTGGAGCTGTTATTTTTGGATCAGGACTACATTCCATCAACTGGGTAGGATTCACTGACATTATTAAAGGTTTAATTATTTCACCCTTTTTAGCTTTTTTTGTAGGCTTTATTCTCATGAAAATATTAAGAGTTCTTTTCAAAAATGCGAATCCTCACCGTGCCACCCGTGGTTTTCGTTCGATTCAAGTTATAGCCGGTGGATTAGCTGCTTTTTCACATGGGGGAAATGATGGGCAAAAAACAATGGGAATTATTGTTTTCGCATTAGTAGCAGCCGGATACCAATCAACCCTTGATGTCCCTTTTTGGGTTCAGTTGATTTGCGCAGCAGCAATGGGACTTGGTACCATGATTGGCGGTATGCGGATTATTAAAACGGTAGCTAAAAAATTATTTAAAGTACAGCCCATTAATGGATTTGCCGCAGATTTATCATCCTTTGCCGTCATGCAGGGAGCAACTTTATTAGGTGTTCCCGTTTCAACCACTCATGTTGCCTCCTGTTCAATATTAGGTGTTGGATCTGCAAAGCGATTTCGAGGTGTCAATTGGGGTGTTGCAGGAAGAATGGTCATTACATGGGTGATTACATTACCGATTTCTGCTGCAATTGCTGGCATTTTCATAACCATCATAAAGATTTTTTTATAATACTTTAGTTGGTGACATGATTTTCCTCATTGACAAATCATAAAAATCCCATCTGATTTAAATTCAGATGGGATTCTTTTTGGTTCACAGAAACATCATTTATTTGAGGCCCTATTTCTTAGTATTTAATTGAAATGCATGCTGTAGGGAATCAATTTCTTTTTCTATACTTGGGAATTCACCAATTTTCGGTACATTTTTTATCACAGGAAATGTTTCTCGGTCGGCGGCATTTGCTATTGTTTCAAACACATAAAACAATTGAGCAAGAGTATCGTCACTGAGAACCGGACGTTTCGACATAAGCGAACATTTTTCCAATAAGTACCCTAGCTGTTCGATGGAAAAAATAACGGGCCAATAATACTCTAAAGCCTTTTGATTAACGGGAATCTCACCTGTTGCTGTATCATACATAGTACGTAAATTATTAAGATTCGTCCTCATTTTACTTCGCTCTCTGCTTTTTCCCGCATCAAAACCTTCTCCTTGATCAGAGAAAAGGATAAATAAAAACTGTGCCTGGCTTCTTATCGTTTTCGTGATGTTATGCGGCAGACGACTTGAAGCTGACTGCCTCCCTAGCAATAAGACCCCTAGAATACCAATCACAATTCCAATGATGACGTCAAGAATTCTGGCAGATGCATAAAAGGAAAAGCTATAGTTTCCATGACTTCCACTCTCCGCCATCAATAAAGCATTCGGCGTAAAAAACAATGCAGCTAACCCATAATTTTTGACAATAAATAGTTCTGTTATAAAGGTTAAAAGCAGAACAAAGAACGCAATCATGTATCCAGTTGGCTGTGTTGAGAGTACCAGGCTTGCTATGAGAATCCCAAGAATTGTACCAATTCCTCTTTGAATCGCCCGATGGTAGGTGGACACGATTGTAGCTCCCGACATGACCGCTACACAGGATAAAGGTATCCAATATGCCCGATTAAAGCCAAACTTATACGCGATAATGGCAGCAATCATGGTAACGACGCCAAAACGTAAGGCTGAAATGAAAACAAACGAGTTCTTATCAAAGGCTCCTAAAAAAGTCGTTTTTAGAGGTTGCTTCGACAATTCCATCTCTGGGCCTAGTTCGGTAATTGGTGTTTGCAAAATCGCTTCAGCCTCATAGATTCTTGCCCATATCGTGTTTATGGATTGATCCATGTTTTTTTGCTCTTCGTTCTTTACCCCACATTCGCCCTGGTCAAGTGATTGGGCAATATTACGAATCGAATCACCCATTTCTGGCGGCAATTTTGCATGTTCTTCTGGAATGTTTTCTAGGACAGTCATAAATATCAAATTTGCATGATTATGTAATAAAAATAATCGTTGAAAAAGGTCCGTTTTACGCCATGAAATGTATCCCGCTGTAAGCGTTTCTTCCGCTTCTTTAAAAACGGTCATTACTCGTTGTCCGGCTGCATTCAAGTGATCGGAGCCAATTGAATCAAAAAAGGATGCCAGCTCGAAATATTCCCGTTTTACCACATCTTGTTCAGGACCATGGGGATGAAAAAACCAACCGATCATGGCAATCACCCATGATAAAGCGCCGCCAAGAAAGGCAAGACCGGCACGCAGTGGAGCAAGTTCAGGTTGAACGGGCATACCTGAAGTCATCGCAAAAATTAAAACGAAAAAGATGGCGGATGGTCCTTTAATTTTTAAAGCCCCAAAAATAAAGATTCCAATACCTCCGATGAGCCCCATTAAAATAGCGGCTGCTAGTGGGTGTGGAGCTGTAACTGTTCCTAAGAACGTAACGAACGTTATCCCCAGTATGACAAAGAATAACTTTTTTGCTCTTTGAGCATAAGGAATATGAAAGACGTATAAATAAGTAAATCCCCCCATTCCGGCTAATAATCCATATTGAAAATTCCCCAGGAGTAATCCAAACATAATGGGTAACGATGCAGCCAATCCCGCGCAAAATGCTTTCAACCAAGGGAATGGCATTTTATTTACCATTAGCGCTTGTCTGATAATGGAAGTTACTTTAAGAGAACCATTTTTGTTTTCTCCCATTCGGGTGGCCTCCTCTCTATGATGTTTAAGAAAACAGTAGAAAAACCAGACAGCATGCTATCTGATTTTTCCTCGTCATTGTGAATATCGTGATGTCTGTTTATATTTCCCATTTCTCCAGATGGGTATTACAATAAAATAAAAATGCGTACGCAGAACTGAATTACCTTAGCGTTTAAGTTATTAAAAAAATTGAGAATTATATTTACGAAGTCATTGAGGCTTACCAGGAACATTGATATAACAAATAGTGGGTTTCAAAATTGAAGTTTTTAAGGAGGTTTTCTACTATCGATTTCGTTCGATCAATTTCTTTGTAATAGTAATCATCATAAGCTATGCTGCCAAAAAAACATCCTGGTCTTGTCGGTAATTGTTCATGTGGATGGGTTTGTTTCGTAAGGGCTTCTATGCATAATTTATAAAGTTCCCTCAATTGGTCTTTCGTGACCTCCACCGTAAAGACAGGTTCATCTGTCCCATTATTAAGATTTTCTACAAACCAATTGTGAATCTGATTTGCCTTTCGCCAGTAAGCGACTTCCTCTAACATACTGGACCATTTGCGACCATATTCTTCAAAGTGTTTAATGTACGGTTTCAATCGTTCATAAAGCATATCCCCCTCTTCGAGTTTATGAAAGCGACCGTTTGCAAGGAGCACATCTTCAAAGTTCATTCCGTCAATCTTTGGTGCACTGAATAAATACATATCTAGCCCCATCATACATTCTCCTATTCAAAATTTTTTGGTTATTGCTAACCACAATCATCCTATCATGTTTTGAAGCTATTTTTTCAGCAAAAGTTGACAAAATATTGAATATTATTCCTATAAAGGACCTTTATTTGGTAAGTGGAAAATAAATGTTTATTTAAAATGATCTCACAAAAGCTACGGGTGTTTTCTCATAAAAAAACACTGATACTCATTGAATATCAGTGCCCTCTACCCAAAATGCGGCGATGCCTTAAAGAAGAATCGTGCTAATTGGTAACTTATATCTGAAAAATACTTTCAAGTATAGCTAATGGGCTTTCAAACCTTATCTCGAAATTGCTTCCTGTATAATAAAAAACAGGATCGGTATCTCCATCAAAATGAATGTAGATGTTTGCGATTTCCTCCTTCCCTTTCATAATCATTATTTTTCCAGTTTCATCTGTAAAAGCCTTAAAATGAAGGATGTCAAAAGAGGCTTTGACTGAATCATTTCTCTTTCGAATGACAAATCCTCTTTCACGAAAATAATCTTCAAACACATCAAGAAATTCCTGTCTTTTTTCTATGAACGCTGTCTGAACCGTTTTTTCATAAAGGTCATGATCCTTTTCCCTTAAATTAAGTAGTTCTTCCTTTTTAAAACTCATCTTTTCTTCTCCTTGGGATTTTTCAAATATAGCTATTATAAATATATGGTACTACTATTATCATGAAAAGTGTAGAATTTCAGCACCATGCCCTTTAGAAGAAAAAGGAAATCCAAAGAATCCCTTCTGTTAGATTTCCTTTTCATCATGTTTATCTAAACTTCTCTGGAAACTGCTTCACAATTCCCTCGGTCAAGATATCCCCCATATGAATCAAATGAGTTTCGTTCGTATCCGCTGTACGAACATCGCCTACCCAGTCACCTTTTAGCCGGTCAATAACCTCATCAGTAGTTAATTTTAGATGGGTATAGAACATTTCGGTTAAGACCTTTTTGGACCAATATGGATTTGCAGATGTTAAAAATGCAACAATTTCGTCCGCGTTTTGTACCCATTCTTTATTGAATTTATTAATATTAGGTTGGTCCCCCCTTCTCGCAGCATCAATAATTTTGCCTGCAATCAAAATATGTTCCTTTAAAAGAGCTGTAAATTTATTCCCTTCTTCTTCACCATAATAGGATTTAATAATGGTTCCTAAGTCTTCTTGGTTTTTAAGAAGTCTGGCCAACACTACATCTTTATCTTTAAGATCGCTGAGTGTGGATACAATTAAACTTCTTGTCCACCATGCATGTTCAACCCAAAGCTGCTGCATGGGATATTTTAAATCAATTACTTTGGCATTAAGACAGGATGGATCTACCGGATCTCTCACTTCCGCACCGGCAAATGAAGCGGTATTTACATGGAAAACAGGAAAACGAAAATGAAAGAAATAATCGCTTTTTTCATGGATGTTTACTCCTTTATTTATTATTTTTACCATTTTAGTATTAATAAATTTTTATTCCTTATGCCCGCATCCTCCAATGCTTTACTAAACTTTTTTAAAGGAAAATCTGATATAGTAGTCTTAATGTGGAATAGAAAGGAACTTTTTTATCATGAAATGTATTTCAATTGATTTAGATGGGACACTATTAAACTCTGACCATGAAATTTCTGAAGAAAACGAAAAAACTTTAAACGAATTAAAAGCTCAAGGTCATGAGCTTATTTTAAACACGGGAAGAGCTTTGGCGGATGTCATTCAACTAAAAGCCGTGCAAAATTTGGAGATTCCTATTTTTTGTATAAATGGTTCTGTTTTGTATTCACGTACAAATGAAATGCTGTATGAGGCGACTTTGCCGATTTCCACCTTTAAAGAACTTCTTCCAATTTTGAAAAATTTAGGCGCAGGTATTCTCGTCTACACGAATCATGGCGGTTTTCCTTCCACTTTGCCTCCATTGAAAGATAAGAGTAAAGAAGAACTCGACAGGTTTTTTCAAGAATTCAATTATGATGAAATTCTTGAGCTTAAAGAGTTGAAGATCTATAAATTAATTGCTTTGGTGCACAATGACCAACTCGAAAAAGTCGATGAAATAAAAGCGACGTTAACAGGTAAATTCCCGATTACGATGGCTTCTTCCTTTCCGAATAATGTGGAAATTACGTCAGGCGAGGCTCACAAAGGAAAGGCCCTATTGAAGTACCAAAAAATGATGGGGCTGTCTTTTGATGAGATTATTGCCTTTGGAGATGGCGGGAATGACCTTGGCCAATTTGAAGTAGCGAACATTTCGGTTGCGATGGGCAATGCCCCGCTATATGTGCAAGAAAAAGCGGACCTAGTTACAAAAACAAATGATGAAGACGGTTTTGCTTATGCAGTCCGACATCTATTGCATTTAACGAACACTCCAGTTGGGCAGCATTAATCCAAAAAGCCTTCACATTCATCAGAATGGAAGGCTTTTTTGTGTTCTGTTAATCTTGAACCATTGCTTTTTGGCGGCATGCTTCAATCGCATCGATCATTAGGTGGTCCAAATGGTTGGTGTCCAAAACCTCTAAACCAGCAGCCGTAGAACCGCCCGGGGTGGCCACTTCATCTGCCAGTTCAGCAGGATCCGCATTGGTTTTCAACATTTCTGCAGAGCCGGCAATCATGTTTGCCACTAGTTTCCTTGCTTGTTCCTGACTGACACCGGACTCCAGTGTGATTTTTTCAAGTGCTTCTGCGACTCGGTAGATAAAGGCCGGAGCACTTCCGGTGACAGCTGTCAATTCATGAATTTGCTGCTCTGTTACTTTTTCAAATTCACCAATTCCGTTAATCAATGCTTCAAGCCAATCTTGCTGTTCTTGTTTTACATTTTGCCCAAGTGCATATAAGGTCATCGACTTTCCTAATTTTGCGGCTGTATTGGGCATCACCCATGCTACAGGTGTTCCTTTAGGCAGCTTTGACTCCAGATAAGTTGGACCGATTCCTGCTGCAACCGTGATGACCAATTGACCATTCATGAGGTCTGCTAAATCTGCAAGAATCGAATCATGGGATTCTGGGGGTAAAGCGAGTATGATGATATCCATCATGCTAACCTCTTGCTGCCAGTGATTGGTTGTTTCCACGTCATATATTTCTCTTACGTCATGTAATCGCTTTTCGTTTCCATTATTGCCGACAAGAATGGAAAATTCCTTCTTGTTCACTCCTTCAATAAGAGCTTGGGCCATGCGCCCTGCCCCGATAAACAAAACATGTTTTTTATTATTATTCATTGCTGCTTCACCTTGATTTTCTAAGTTGAATATGTTGCTTAGCTTACCCAATTGGGAGGATAAATTCTATGAAAAAATACTTTTTATCGCGTCAATTAATTTTTGAAAGAAATCCGCGACCTTTTGAAAAAATCCTTGGTCTACTGCATTCTGTACCTTCTGTTTAACGTCCTGTGCAAGATTATCGAGTTGAGATTGTACGTTATCAAAATTGATGTTCAGATGACGCATTTTATCAAATAGGTCAATTAACAGCTGACGATCTTTCTCACTTAGACTGATGTTCAACGTTTTTAATTTCTCATCCACGATGTTGGCAATATCCTCTTTCGTTGCCGGATGCTGTGCGGCAATCTCTTGTTTAATCTCTGTTAACAGTTGGCTGACTTTATCGGAATCCATGCCTTCTTTTTTGGCTAAATTAGTTGCTAAGCTCAATTCCTCACTAGCAACTTCCGTCCGGTCCTTATTTAGGTTTGTACCTTTTCCGGTATCATAGGCCTTATAGATCCCCACAAGGGCGGAATGTCCGCTGACTTTAATCGGGGAGGCAACATCTACTTCTGCATCCTTTACCCCTGCTGTTAACAAGGCATTTGCATACATTTCTTTCGTGACCTCGGTAATATTTTCAGGGGTTACGATGTTTACGACAATTCCCCCACCTGTGTCGTCTCTGGTTATTTTTGCAGAGGAATACATATTGGCATGTGCATCCCCTTTGATATAGTTCACGAGGTCTTGTCCGGTTGCCGTGATCTCTCTTACTTGGCTTGGGTCAGTCACATCTAATAGTTTTTTGACTTCGTCTTTTTGGGCAGCGGATAATTGTGCCCCGTACACAACTACTGGCGATCCATACTTTTCATTAATGCTGTCATTATCACCACTTGAGGCAAGAGCAATGCCAGAATTTCTTACAAATAATGTTGTTATCAGAACACCGACGATCGCCGCCCCTTTTAAAAATCGATTCCATTTCATTTTTTAGTCTCTCCTTTTTCCATAAATGACCTTGGTTTATTTCAGAAACCTATTTTACTCTATCATGCCAAGATTTTCATGTGAATAGGTTTTAAGCCGTATAAATTTTTAGTTTCGGTGATTGAAGTCTTTTTTGGCAGATTACAATCATTTGAATTCAAAAAAGAAAGCTCACCGATTGACGAGCCCATCATTTATAAAAATTAGAATCAACTAAACTGGCTTTCCAGCGTTTTAATTTTTTCGTAAAGCTCCTTGTTAACAGGAGTGGATACACCATGTTTTTGACCAAGCTCCAATACGGTACCGGAAAATAAATCCACTTCACTCATGCGTCTCGCTTCCATATCCTGCGCCATCGAAGGTTTTCCGGTTGGACCTAATGTTGACAGCACATCTAACCAATAGTTCAAATCCTCTTCTGTTAAGTGGACTCCCTCTTTTTCAGAAAGCTGGATGACCTCTCGCATGGCGGCAATCATAGTATCTCTTGCTTGCCCTTCTTTTTGAATTTCACCGTAATTCCCTTGATAAACGGCAACCGTTTGATTGACGCCGACATTTAGCATAAATTTACCCCATTGCCGCCTTTGCATGTTCGTATCAATCTCATAAGGCAACTCCATTTTTTCAAAAAATTCGCCTACGCTCTTTGTTTTGTTTGAAACCACTCCTGGCTCCCGATCTCCAAAACAAAGCATACCCATATGATCAAAGGTCAGTTGATTCCCGACCTTAACGGCATCCATGCCTTGTGCGACGCAGTATAAAACCTTATCCATTCCAAAGGCTTCCCCGATAATTGCTTCGCTTGAGATTCCGTTTAAAGCTGATAATATGACGGTATGTTCACCAACATGATGTTTAACAGTCTGTATTGCATCATGTAGTCCATTAAATTTTACCGCAAACAGAATTAAATCAGCAGGTTCACAGTGGTCTTCAGGTGAAACATATTGAAATTCGCAGCGTTCGCCGTTACAAAAAACCCCTTCTTCCTGGTACCGTTTGATTCGGTCCTTATCTGCAATAACTCGCAAATCCCCTTTAGGCATCTTTTTCGATAAATGGTGTCCAAATAATATTCCTAATGCTCCCAACCCAATGATAGATACTTTCATAATCGCTTTCCTCCCTAAAAATTCATTTTCGACTGGCCGCCATCGACATTGATGCTGGCGCCGACGATCCAAGAGGCTTTCTCAGATGCAAGAAATGCTGCAACATTCGCGATTTCCTCTGGTGTTCCAAAACGCCCGGCGGGAATTTCTTTTTTCACAAATTCTTCGATACCTTCCGGATCCTCTTCCAAGCGTCTTTGCCAATTGGCGCTTTTATGCAAAATACTCCCCGGTGCTATACTATTGACCCGAATTCCGTATGTAATCACTTCGTCTGCCAATGACTTTGTGAAGCTGATGAGAGCAGACTTTGCATTGTTATAGGTAACTTTGCCGCCGCTTTCTCTGCCGTAAATGGAAGTGATATTAATAATCGAACCTGAACGCTGTTTTTTCATTTGTTCGACAGCCAGTTTGCTTAAGTGAATCGCGGAAAAATAATTCAGTTCCATCGCCTTGTAAAAGAGATCCATCTCCGTTTCGGTCGCTTTACCGCCATTGCTGCCACCAGCATTGTTGATCAGGACGTCAATGGTTCCGAATTGTTCAACGAAATCATGTATGAGCTTGATGCGTTCATCTGCGTTCGTTAGGTCTGCTTGAAAGATCGTAATACTGCCGCCGATTTCTTCTTTTGTTTTTTCTAATGCATCCAATCCACGGGCAGTGATGGCAACGTTTGCTCCCTCAGCTACAAAAGCCTTGGCGATGGCTTTCCCGATCCCTTTTGAGCCTCCGGTAATTAGAATGTTTTTGTTATGTAGTTGTAAATCCATTGTAAAAGCTCCTTTTTAAAATTGCGAAAATATTGAACTATTTATATTATAACGGTTTAGTGAGTAGATTTTAAAAAAGCTACTAATTCTTTTTCCATAACTTTCACTCTTCAACGGCAATGTAACATCCTTTCAAAAAAATGACACCCCCATTTTCAGGAGATGCCGAATGAATACCTATTTCTGATACTTAGACAACTTCGATGAGACTGATCCAGGCTTTTTTTCGGGTGCTTTAGCTTTCAGTCCGGAAGCCCAGGAAACTTGCGACTCATATTTTTCTGTTTGCTCCTTATTAACGAGGAATTGCAGCCGCTCTTTGTTCTTTTCGAGCGATTCCTCAAGCGTCTTCAGCCGGCTTGGCGGGAAAGAAAGCCCAGCTAGAATGGTCGTAACCGTTGGATCACATTCCGAAATATAGGTACCTTCAAATAATTCCAAAGGCTCGCCAATTTTTTCAAAAATTTGTGGCACATTGATGAGTTTCGATACTGTTTCTGGACCCTCATATATTAGGCCGGCTCGGATAACCCCAACCGTATCAACAGGACAGAAAATCGAGTGCGCCCATGACCGTTGAATTTTGCTGGAAACGTCTGCTGATGTCCTCGCTTCCGTTACCGTCGCCGAAGAAATAAGCGTTACTCCTCTTGTATTTAGAATATTCATGAGATCTGTCTCATCAAAATTACCAAAAAATGAGCTCTTCTGCGTCACTTGCAACACATAACTGATGGCTTCCATGACCTGACGATTCGAAGAGAGATAAATTTGTTGTTTACTTGATTGCGGGTTCGCCTTGCGCATTTGATCGTTATCGACTAGGAACACGGAAGAGATTCCCTCTATTTTCGAAATCTGTTCGATGCATTCTGCTGCGTTAATCCGGTTGCCTGCCAACACATTGCGTTCAGGAACAATCGCAATCGCCCCTATGTTAACGCCTGGGAGCTGGTCTAATAAAATATCGATTAACAGCGGACTCATCCCCGAACCGGATCCACCGTCAGTTGAGAATGCAACCAATAATAGTTTGATGTTTTGAAAGGATTTTTTCACAAAATCAATCATTTCGCGATAATGCTCATGAACGGCACGCAAACCGACTGAACGGTCCTGCCCTGCACCATTATAACCTGGGACAAAATACTTTTTCTCTACTTTCGTGTTTACTACCCCATCACGTTGATTCGTATTGATAAGGGCGGTTTGAAAGCCCATTGTCGATGCTATCTCAGCAATATTACCACCAGCTTGACCTACACCCAAAATACCGATCGATTTCACCAGATCGCCTCCTTATCTACTTAGATAATACTCACTTTTTATGAAATTAGACTTGTTCATTGTAAAAATGGGGGTTACTTTGCGCTAAAAGTAGACGGGTAAATGCCAAACATATTAGTTTTAGAACATTTCCAACGCTTTAACAACTGTATTTGTCCTAAAAAGCTGATTATTTATTGACCGCACCCCATCATCCCCGAAATATTTTCCACATAAATATTAAAATATTTTGACATACTGATAAAAATAATGTAAATTAACAAATGTACGAACAATTTTTAAATAACTAACATTAATATTCGTGTTTGGGAGTGTAACTCATGGAAAATGTTTTTGATTATGAAGATATACAATTGATTCCTGCAAAATCTATAGTAAAAAGCCGTTCAGAATGTGATACATCCATAACTTTTGGCGGTCATAAATTTAAACTTCCAGTTGTACCAGCCAATATGCAAACCATCATTGACGAAAAGATTGCCATCTTCCTAGCGGAAAACGGTTACTTTTACATCATGCACCGTTTCCAGCCAGAGAAGCGAATTGATTTTATAAAAGATATGAAAAAACGAGGTTTAATTGCTTCCATTAGTGTCGGTGTAAAAGATGGAGAATATGATTTCATTCAACAACTAGCAGATGAAAACCTAACACCTGAATACATTACAATCGATATCGCACACGGACATTCCAACGCCGTGATCGAAATGATTCAACATATTAAGAAACTCCTGCCAGGAAGCTTCGTTATTGCCGGAAACGTGGGTACACCTGAAGCAGTAAGAGAATTAGAACATGCCGGAGCTGACGCAACAAAAGTAGGGATCGGGCCTGGTAAGGTTTGTATCACTAAAATTAAAACCGGCTTTGGAACAGGCGGCTGGCAATTAGCTGCATTACGTTGGTGTGCCAAAGCTGCAACAAAACCGATCATTGCGGATGGCGGGATTCGTACACATGGAGATATCGCTAAATCTGTAAGATTTGGTGCAAGCATGGTGATGATTGGTTCCCTCTTTGCCGGCCACGCGGAATCTCCGGGTGAAACGTACGAGAAAGACGGAAAATGCTATAAAGAATATTTCGGTTCTGCATCCGAATTCCAAAAAGGCGAACGTAAAAACGTAGAAGGTAAAAAAATGTATGTGGAACACAAAGGAAAATTAATCGATACATTAATCGAGATGGAGCAGGATCTTCAATCTTCTATCTCTTACGCTGGCGGAAACAAATTAGATGCCATTCGTACCGTGGATTATGTGGTCGTAAAAAATTCCATTTTCAATGGCGATAAGGTTTATTAAGTAAAATGAGCGGGTTCAAATACGTACCCGCTCATTTTTTTCGCTCAAAACTATTATTTTCCCAAAGATTTCCTACCAATGTAATTAAACTGTAATAGTACTCTACTAACTGTAATACTAATCTATTCCTGGATCTCATAGTCATAGAAATAGCTAAGAGATTCACAAGTGACGAACGAGGTTCAGGAGGGAAAGTATGTTAAAGAAATGTATTACCGCCATTGCCATTTTGATTTCACTTCTATTCACAACCCCAACGTTTGCGTATACCGTTAAAGATGGAGACACGGTGGAAACGATCGCGCAAGACCATTATTTAACCTTGAAGGAATTAACGAGGCTAAACCCGCAAATTGAAAATATGAATGCCCTTTACATAGGGCAATACATTAATACAATCAAACCAGAACATAAAATTGGTGGACCCCTTAAGATAAGAAAAAGCACAAATACAGCAAAACCTGAATACATATCGGAAGCAGACTTAAAAGTTAGACAAGCGATTCGCAAGTCGAAACCGAAAATACATACAAAAAGCACACCAAAAACCATGGAAGTCACCGCTTACGAAAAAGATTTACTAGCTAGGCTTGTTAGAGCTGAAGCCCAAAATGAGCCCTTTAACGGTAAGGTTGCAGTGGCTTGTGTGGTCCTGAACCGCGTGGAAAGTAAAAAGTTTCCAAACTCTATTAGATCTGTGATTTATGCTAGAAACCAGTTTCAGCCCGTTTTAAATGGTCAAATCAATAAACCGGCCGATAAGGATTCAAGGGAAGCCGTGAATGAGGCATTGAGCAGTAAACGAGATTTAGTCGGCAGCTCTTTATTTTTCTATAATCCTAAAATCGCGCAAAGCCGCTGGCTCGATACCCGCCCGACCACACTAGCAATTGGTCGCCATGTTTTTAAAAAATAGGCTTTACTAAAGAACAATGCTGATTTTTAAACGGCGTTGATTGGAGCGGAAACAACAACCAAGTTTAATACAGCCAAAAAATAAAAGGATCTCTCAATCGAGATCCCTTCTTGTCTATGAGCGAACCTGAGAGAACTTTGGTATTCGGATGAGCAATCCGGTTACGAAAATCACAATTAATACCGGAATCAGCCAGCCGAGTCCATCCTCATAAAAAGGTAATGCCCTGTTATAAAATTCGATAATCGGTGCAAGCCAGCTAAAATATTCAATATTCAGAAGCTGGCACAAGGTTTTAAACCCATCAATAATACTGATCAACAACGTAACAGTAATCGCCGTTACATAAACCATCTGGGCATGCTTAAATAGTTTTGAAGTAAAAGTCAAGAGCATGAGCACAACCGCTAATGGGTAAAGAAACATTAAAACAGGAATGGAAAAATTAATGATATTGGCCAATCCAAAATTCGAAATGACAAAACAAACTAGAGAAAAGAAAACAACCCACGCCTTATAGCTCAACTTTGGAAGCAATGAATGGAAATATTCCCCACAGGCTGTGACCAACCCGATACTTGTCGTGAGACAGGCAAGAATAATAATAACCGATAACATTAATGTTCCTAACGTTCCAAAGTAGTAATAGGCTGCTTTTCCAAGGACAGGTCCGCCTGTATCAAATAAACCGAATCTTCCTGTGCTGGTAGCCCCTAAATAGGCAACACCGGCATAAATTATTCCTAGGAAAACAACCGCTACCAGTCCGGACTTTGCAGATGTAATCAGAACACCTCGTGCAGAAGTAACCCCCATCGAACGAATCGCATTGATGACGATAATGCCAAATACAAGGGACGCGAGTGCATCCATCGTGTTATACCCTTCCATGAATCCTTTTACAAATGCTCCACTTGAATACGTCTCTTGCGGTGCACCAATTGGACCTAATGGTTTAACGATCACCATGAATAATAAAACAAGGATCAGGATAATGATTGCAGGAGATAGAATTTTCCCAACATTATCGACAATCTTTGCCGGATTTAATGAAAACCAGAGAGTAACTACAAAAAAGATGAGAGTAAAGATAAAAAGTCCAATATGTCCATGGCTTTTGCCAACAAACGGTGCAATCCCAATGTCATAAGCAACGGCACCCGTTCTTGGTGCAGCAAAAAACGGCCCAATTGTTAAATAAAGCAGTGCGGTAAAAATCACCCCATAAATTGGATGAACCCGGCTTGAGAGCTCCTGAAGGTTTTTACTTCCTGAAAACCCCATCGCCAAAATCCCAAGGAATGGCAAACCAATTCCGGTAATCAAAAATCCTGCGACCGCCATCCAAATTTGCGATCCTGCATTCTGCCCTAGTGATGCTGGGAAAATTAAATTTCCTGCTCCAAAAAACAAGGCAAAGAGCATGACTCCAATAACAAAATATTTCGAAAATGATAACTTGTTTTGCATAAAAAAGCTTTTCCTCCTAAAGTTTTACAACGGTTGATATTCTAAAATATCGTCTGAATTTACTATATTAGCAAAATAATAATACTCTTCTTGTTCGTGAAATGCAACACAAACTCACATTATTATAACAATTCTAAAAAGTCGCTCCCAGTTCTTGAAAAAAAGTAACAAATAAAAGGGCACGGTTTCCCCTGCCCTTCTAATTGATTCAACCTTTTTTCCCTTAAAATTTTAAGCGCCTCTCTGCCTCGCTCATATTCGGGTATTGCGGAGGCTTCGTTTTATTTAGCGCCTTCTTCAATTCTACCGTTGCATCATCGTTCGTATTATACTTTCCGTCCATGCTGTCACCCCTTTTCGTCTTTATTATGAACGGATTTTGGAGGTTCATTCCACAACTGTGGATATAAAAACAGCTTGGAGAATCACCCCCAAGCTGTTTTACCTATGAACGTAAAAACTCCGTTTCCAATTTAATTGGGTTTTCTTTTACCTTAGCTTTCTCAGCTAAATAAACTGGAAATGTCACCGCAAGTGTCGTGCCCTCATTTGGGACACTTTCTATCTCCAGTTTGCCTTTCATCATTTGAATTGTCTTTACCGCGACCATTGACCCCAGCCCGGTCCCTTTTTCCTTACTGCTGTAATACGGTTCCCCAAAACGATTAATTTGTTCCTTTGTCATTCCTACGCCCGTGTCGCTCACTTTAATGGTTAAATCATTTTTATTTAAAAAGGTTGCAATTTTCAGCTCCCCACCATTTGGCATGGCCTCAACACCGTTTTTCATGATGTTCAAAAAGCATTGACGGAAATAATTCGCATTCCCGAGCACTGAACCGGATACAAGCTGATCCTTTATCTTTACTGAATTCATGTTTGCCCAAGGCTTCAAAATCTCAATAATATTTTTGAATTCACTTTCAACGCTAATTGGTTCTACCTTCTCCGTCGCCGGTTTGGCAAAGGCTAAATAGTCACTAATAATCGTCTCTGCATTATTGAGTTCTCTCGCCACATGTTCAATATATTGCTCTTTCTTTTCCTGCGATAAATTCGGATCTTTTAGCAGCTCAATAAATCCTTTTACCACGGTCAGTGGATTCCGAACCTCATGTGAGATACTTGCTGCCAGCTGGCTGACAACCTCCATTTTTTCCAATTTCACCATATTGGATCTTACATGAATCGTATCCATCAAAATCTCTAGCAGGTAGACGGCAAAAAATACAATCACAGGAGGTAAAATAATAAAATAGAAAATATACGGTTCGGTTACTTTAAAGAAATCAGACATCGCAACAGCCATATAGGTTGTAATGATTTCCAGGAGCAAGGTAATTGCAGCTGAAAATAACAGCTTTTTCTTTTTATTTACTCGATTGAACTTTGTCGAGAAAAAGGCCGTAGCAATAAAGATGACCACATAAACAATCAGTGTTAAAAAATTAAATCCATAAATCGCAAACCGGCTCACTAATAAAATGATCAAAAGTGCAGCCCCGGTAGGCCAGCCGCCATAAAGGGTTCCAATAAACAGTGGAATTTGTCTCAGGTCATGTACACAGTACTGATCAATATAGATTGGGAATTTCATACATAAAATAATCGGTAAACTCATGCAGGCAGTAAGTAGGATCTGCTTATACTTCTTAAGCCGGCTTACATTATCATATAAAACAAAAAACATTAGAATGCTGACAATAATATAAAACAAGTTATCTAATACATTATGATTGATATAAACGAAGTTCATCGTTGCATACTCCTAACTATGTTGGTTAGAACGTCTTGTAAATTATACAACAAGAAGGGATATGCAGGAAGAGGTTTCTACTATAATGGTGTTCTGAAATAGATTCCAATCATAAATTTTCTTTTGTTCTTACCAAAACTCTATTTTTGTATTATTCTAAATATAGAATACAAACTTTTAGGAGTGGGTTAAATGAATACGATGTTTATTGCCGGACATGCAAAATTACCCTCAGGAATGGCAGCAAGCAATTTGTTTGAAACGTTAACGATCACAGCTGAAATAGATAATCATTATGGGGTGATTGTGGATGCTGCATGCACCCTGGCAACGGATCACGGCAAAGATTATATTGCTAGACTCTTAAAAGGCCATAGTCTTCGTCATGGAATTGACAAACCACTTGATGATGTAAAAAGATTTTACAATGGAAAAGCAGCAAATGCTCTAATTGCTGCATTAAAGGACTTATATAAACAATTTGAGTCGATTAAAAAATAAGCGATTTCAACTAAAGATGGAGTTTTCTTCTTAATATAACACGCTAGATTGAAACCGGCTTTAAGTTACATACTAAAACCCCGGAGTTACTCAATCTCCGGGGTTTTAACGGTTGGCTCTGTTAAACAGGTTGTTGATTTCCGCTCCAGGCGCTTCGCTTTCCGCGGGCGGCTCGTGGAGCCTCCTCGTCGCTTCAATCAACAGCGTTTCAAAAATCAACATTGATCTTTTACATAGCCTAACGTTTAATTTAAATTATCCTTTTTTCACTGTTTCCTTTTCAAATGGCCAAGCCGGCAAGGTATTATTTAATGGTTTATCCTCCCGGTACCCGAGAACGTATTCCGCCTGCATAATGGTATGGATCTCTCTCGTCCCTTCATAAATCACCGGAGCCTTTGAATTTCTTAGGAATCGTTCGACTGGATATTCACTTGAATATCCGTAAGCCCCATGGATTTGCACCGCATCATCGGCCGCTTTATTCGCAAAATCACAAGCCTGCCATTTTGCTAGCGATGTTTCTCGTGTATTTCGGACACCTTTGTTTTTTAGTTCACCTACACGATAAACCAATAATCGGCTCATTTGTAAGCCTGCTTCCATGTTTGCAATCATTTGTTGAACCAATTGGTGTTTGCCAATTTCTTTCCCAAATGTCTTCCGTTCATGACAATAATTTACACTCTCTTCTAAAGATGCCATGATTAAACCAACAGCACCAGCCGCAACGGTAAAACGTCCATTATCAAGGGCAGCCATGGCAATTTTGAAGCCTTCGCCCTCTTCGCCTAATCGGTTCTCTTTTGGAACTCTTACCTGATCAAAGAATAATTCCCCTGTATTACCAGAACGGATTCCTAATTTTCCTTTGATGGCACGGGATGAAAACCCTGGCATCGTTCTTTCGACGATAAACGCAGAAATTCCATGATGTTTCTGAGCTTTATCTGTATACGCGAATACGATGAAATGATCAGCAACATCGCATAAGGAAATCCATGTTTTTGAACCGTTTAGTATGTAGTCCTCCCCATCCCGAACGGCAGTGGTTTGTAGTGAAGCAACATCTGAACCGGCTCCAGGTTCTGTTAAACCAAATGCAGCAATCTTTTCACCCTTCGCTTGTGGAACCAGGTATTTTTGCTTTTGTGCTTCTGTTCCCCATTGCAATAGTGTTAAACTGTTAAGTCCTGTATGAACTGATACCGCTGTACGAAACGCTGTATCCCCTCTTTCCAGTTCTTCACAAACGATTGCCAGTGCATTATAATCCATCCCGCTTCCGCCGTACTCTTCCGGGATACAAACCCCCATAAGATTTAAATCACTTAAGCGCTTCCAAATTTTCGGATCGAAGGCCCCTTGTTCATCCCACTCTCTCATATTTGGAATAATTTCTTTATCTACGAAACTTCTAATCATCTTTCTTAGCATTACTTGCTCTTCTGAAAAATCAAAATTCATCGTGAACACTCTCCAATTATATTAATTTTTTAACTCTAATGAATTAATCCCAGAGTCGATAATTTTTTTCTGGATAAATTGTGAAATCTCTTCAGGAGTGTACCCTGCTTCTTGAAGGATCTCGATAGTATGCTCTCCTGCATCGGGGGGTGCCGTTCTACTTTTGTAGCTGTCCTTGATAGTTTTATCGGAGAACCTACTAGTTTTACTGAACCTGCCTCAGGATGATTGACTTGAACTACCATATCCCGCTCAATCACCTGTGGGTGGTTAAATACCTGGTCCATGGTTTGGATTGGACCGCAAGGGATATTATTTTTAGAAAACAACTCCATCCAAAATTCAGAAGACTTTAATTGAAGCTGATTTTCCAAAATATTCGTAAGTTCAATCCTATTTTCTACCCTTGCTTCATTTGTTCTATATTTTTCATCTTTAGCTATTTCAGGAATCTTCATTACTTCACATAATGTTGTAAACTGCCTGTTATTCCCCACAGCGATAATAATTTCTCCATCCATAGCTTTAAATATAGAATATGGGACAATATTTGGGTGGTCATTTCCGAGCCTTTGTGGCACATTACCAGAAATAAGATAATTGCTGGCCACATTAGCTAATGAGCTAACTGCAGCATCCATAAGCGACATATCAATTTTTTGTCCCTTCCCGGACCTCTCTCGTTCTAAAAGGGCTGCTTCAATGGAAATAGCTGAATATAATCCTGTAAGAATATCAACCATTGCCACGCCAATTTTAAATGGACTGCTGTCTTGATCCCCCGTAATGCTCATCAGACCGCTCATTCCTTGGATTATATAATCATATCCGGGAAGATGGCGATAGGGGCCTGATTCTCCAAAGCCTGTGATCGAACAAAAAACTAATTTTGGGTTATTTTCTTTCAATGAATCATAATCTAGTAACCATTTTTCCATCGAGCCAGATTTAAAGTTATGAATCAACACATCCGCCTCTTTGGCTAGTTCTCGGACTATGTCCCTGCCTTCTTCCGTTTTTAAGTCAACCGTCAGGCTGCGCTTATTCCGATTGGCACATAAATAATAGGCACTGACGCCATTTTGAAACGGAGGTCCCCATCCTCGTGTCTCATCACTTCCACCAGGGGCTTCTACTTTTATTACATCTGCGCCTAAGTCTGCTAAAATCATGGTGCAGTAAGGACCCGCAAGCACACGTGTTAAATCCAATACTTTAATTCCTTCTAATGCACCGCTCATGTTACCTCCTCCCTTTTTTGAAAAAAAACATTTTTTACATACAAAAAGCCAGTCCTTTCCACATTCATGTGTTAAGGACTGGCTACATGATCCATTTCATCCAACCTGGTAGGGCTGGTATTGGAATCTTCTCAGTCAAATATTTAAGAATCAAAAACGGACTTCACTACCTTCAGCTGTAAAGGCTGATAGGGAGAAGTTATCTTTATTTTAAAAGAATGTTCTGAATATTTCAAGTGCTTTTTGAATATATTTGGGGAATTATTATTTATTTTCCTACCTATGATAATATTCGTTTCTCCCCATCAACTTGCTTGATGGGGTCAATATTTTGCGTAAATTCTAAGGTACCAATATATTCTCCATTTTCATCCCGAACTGCAAAATAACGAATATAAACATATTTGTCCTTAAATTTTATCCAGAAATCCTCCACATCTTTTTTGCCTGATTTAAAATCTGCGAGCAGTTCTTCGACGGCGTGGACACTTCTTGGCGGATGGCAATTTTGGACCGTGCGCCCGATAACAGCTTTCGTACGGGCAAAAATCCTATCTTTTCCGTGAGAAAAATAACGAACAACATCGTCGTGGTCTATAAAGGTAATATCCACCGGTAAATGGTTTAACAGCAGTTCGAGCTGTTTTAACGATAATATCCCGGTTTCCATCTTGATATACCCTTCAGAGATGGCATTCTCTGCAAGTGCTTGTCTTTCAGGCCTCCAAACATCAGCAGGCTCCGTCAGGCAGAAGCCAATTTCATCACTTTCATGAGCAATTTTCACCCATTCATCTTCAGTCAGATTGTTGAGAGCCATTGGAAACAAAATATTTTCTTCGCGGTAAATCATATCATTTACTTCATTGATGATATAGGTAACAACTTGAACAATGCCCTGCTTATCTCCATCGTAATAAGATAAATTTTGTTTGGCATCTTTAATCGCATCACGAATAAAGTCATCGATTCTCCACATATTCGTAGAA
Organism: Bacillus salipaludis; assembly: GCF_030938565.1. GTDB lineage: Bacteria > Bacillota > Bacilli > Bacillales > Cytobacillaceae > Neobacillus > Neobacillus salipaludis_A. Next base: position 4,201,207 of record NZ_JAVGVR010000001.1, read on the forward strand.
GGACCATAGATTCCATATTTCTCAAGGTATGGGAAAATTAAATGTTCCTTCCTGTTAAAATGCTTGTCTATATCCAGTAAAAGATTGCAATCTTCCAGGAGTTTATAAACATTCTCAGGTGAATCTTCCTTTTCAAATTGCCATAAATGGATTTGAACCTTTGTTTTAATTAATTTTTCTAATTCCCTATTTTCCAACTTAAAGGTATGGACCGGATGTCCAGGCTGTTCCTCAGGATGCTGTGAGCGCTGCTCCTCTTCGATTGAGCCTTTAAACAGAGCGGTGTGCGCCGCGTATAAACGCTTCACTTCTTCTGCGGGCAAGGTCCCCTCTTGGGTAAAATCATGCTGTATTTGTGAAATTTCATCAATGGTAATTTTACCGATGAGCGCATTAAAATGGGCTTTTACCTCTTCAACACTTCTTCCATTATGAAGATCCGTAAAAATTTGTTTAATCATTTCAAATCGTTTTGTATTTTTTAATAAAAATTGTTCACGATTATTAATCATTTCACTCATAACGATTCTCCTTCGCTAAAGCATCTGTACCTTAGTGATAACTTTTCTCAAGAATATCACGCAATCCCCCAAAGGTTTGTGATTTATATCATTACTACAATGCAAAACAAACAATGTTCACAAAATAGACAAGTTGATTCGACAAAACTCGGGCGGTGCCTGGCACCGCCTGAATTTTGTCGAGTTGGAAATACCTGCTATTATGACCTGATGATAATTATCACATCCAATATAAAATCTGAATGGTATGATGCAAGAGTGTAAGTAAATAAATAAATTGAAATGGGGTTATGTAGTGAACTTTCCACAACTGAAAATAGGTCATATGATGCCGAGAGTACCGATAATGCAAGGTGGTATGGGTGTTGGCATTTCTTTAAGCAAGCTAGCTTCAGCTGTTGCGAATGCCGGCGGGATTGGCATAATATCCGGTACTGGAATTTCAGTTGATGAAATGAGGACCCATATAAGACGAGCTAAAAATCTTGTCAAAGATGCTGGATATATTGGCGTAAATGTATTATTTGCCATGAATGATTTTGCGGAAAAAATGAAAGCTGCCCTTGAAGAAAAAGTGGATTTTATTATATCAGGCGCAGGAATCTCACGAGATATGTACGCATGGGGAAAACAGGCGGGAATACCCGTCATTTCGATTGTCTCTTCGGCAAAATTGGCTAGAATTTCTGAACGTCTTGGCGCTGCAGCAGTGGTCGTTGAAGGTTTTGAAGCGGGAGGACATCTTGGTACTGAGCGTCCTATGTTGGATATACTTCCGGAAATTGTAGAGGCTGTTTCCATCCCTGTCATTGCTGCGGGAGGAATTATGACGGGTGATGATATTGCAAAAGCGATTGGAATGGGTGCATCCGGCGTGCAAATGGGCACTCGGTTTGTGGCAAGCGAGGAATGTGATGCGCCACTTGCCTTCAAGCAAAAATATGTGGATGCACGTAAAGAAGACACCGTTCTGGTTAAAACGACAGTTGGCCTTCAAGGAAGAGCCATAAGCAATAACTTTACAAAATTGATCAGTGGTCCTGACAAGTTGAAAATTGCTAAATGCCATGATTGTCTAAAAAATTGTTCCTATCGTTTTTGCACACTAGATTCCCTCCTTGTGTCTGTTGGAGGAGATGTGGAGAATGGGTTAGTTTTTGCTGGTGCAAGAGTGGGAGAAATAAAGGAAATTCTTCCGGTCCAAAAAATCATTGACAATCTTACTATTGAATATGGTTTGGCTGCAGAAAACGCTTAAAGGTCTATTTTGTACTAGAATGAAACACTCTCGGCTTACTTTTTGCTGAAAAGCTAACAAATCCCGGGTGCAGATTTAAACACTCGGGACCATTTTTTAATTTATACACCGATAAAAATCAACTACCTCTAATCTATTTGCAGAACCTTCTTTATCGAACGTGACAATCCATAGCCTGCATAAACCCCGAAAACGTTTAATATCAAATCATCTACATCCAAACTTCCTCTTTTGGTAAGGAATTGCAGAACCTCAATCATTGTAATCATGATAATAGGGAGCCCGAATCGTTTTATATTATTGACAGGCGATTTTCTGGCTATGATCATAGTAAAAATCCCAAATGGGACAAACAATAAAACATTTGCTGCTAAGTTGTAAAACGCGATTAAGAATGAAACCTCCCCACTTAAATAAGAGGAGATAGTTTTAAAAGGAACTAAATTATATGTTTGGTATTCTTGATTGGATGGCCTGAAAAGAAAAGAACCAGCAATGAACATGAATACAAGAATAAGAAAGTCGATAATATCCGTTTTGAAATAGACATCGTATTTCCTGTAACTAATAAAATGAAGAAAAAAATAAAAATGGTCAGACAGAACCACACCAAAATCAAAACGACCGGATGAAGATAATTAAATAATTTTATCCAAATCGGAAGCAAAGCGGCAAATAAGCCCTGCGATACGATCACAGAGAGCCAAACCGCCCATTTTTTTGAAATCATTGAAGAACCCCCGTCAAAAAATCAATCCTTACCATTCTACCACGAAAAAGAGTAGCGGCGGGGAACCCATTTATCGACAAAATTTGGGCGGTGCCTGGCACCGCCCAAATTTTGTCGAATCTCAATGCATAAGATTAAATAATTTTTCTTCTGCTAAATTGGTGTCAATCGGGCAGACTTTTGCATCTCTTCCGTATTGCCATGCCCATACTAAACCAGGACATCTTGGTTTTTTCGGGTTAAATTTTGGTTTGCTCCGTTTGGTGCTGATTCCTTTTTCAGGCTTCGCACTCCACAATACTGCTTGATTTTTCACGAACTCCTCTTTTTGAACGGCTTCACAGTAGGCACTATGAAAACCGCCGACCATTGGATCATGATAAAATCCCGCCCTATATGAACTGGTATAAAACGTTTCCACCCAGCCAATTAACCACTCTGCATCCGCTTCGTGAAACCGTTCTACATTTGCGAATATAACAGTCCCTTTACGAATTCCCAGCCTTCGGGCATGGTAAATAGCATTCCGCGCCATTACTTTTCCCTCTTGCCGCCCAACAGGGTTGTTAAAATCATTATAAATAGGCATAACTTTTATGCCTTTCGATCTTAAAAACCGTAGTTCGTCCTTCGTAAGTCCCTCGCTAGCATTGGGCACCGTGCTCAAATATCTTCCCCAAAAATCCGGTATCCCAAAGTTTCTCTGGACACATAGTAATACTTCCTCATTAGCATTTACTGTAGAGTCTACACCCCAAAAAACTGCCATACTACACCTCCATTTCCATCTATATGTATATGCGGAGGATACTTATCCTAATGAAAAAATCGATTAAGACAGCCATTAGCATTTATTATAAAACTTAAAAAAGCGCCCTCTAAATGGAGAGACGCTTTTAATCAAGCTATTTTGTTTCTGTATTAAGCACTTGATGAAAAAATTGTAACACTTGCTGGTAAGCATCCCTTGCAGAGGCCACATTGTAGGATGCACGCGTATCGTTGAAAAAAGCATGACCTGTATTTTGATAAATTTTATATTCAAATGATTTACCATTTTGTTTCATTTGTTCTGCAAGATGTGGAACATTGTCCGATATCCGTTTGTCCTGATCACCGTAAAATCCATAGACTGGACACTGAATATGCTTGATATCTTCATCCTGTGGAGCATTTCCGTAAAAGATAACCGCTCCTTTTAATTTGGGATCCCGGCAGGCTAATTGTGCGGAAAGAGCCCCTCCCATACAAAAACCAACGGATGCAACACCTTGTCCCTTAGACGCCCCGTATTCCTCACGCAAAAAACTAGAAGTTGCCAAAAGCTGTTCAATATAATCAGAAGAATTAATCCCGCTAAACATTCGTTCAAAGGTTTTTGTTACACGGTTTTGTTTTTCTTCCTCTAATTCGCGAAGAGCCTGCTCTCGTTCATCAGGGTTGTTCCATACCGAATGTGGCAATGTGTCGAGAAAGGCCTTCACCTCAGCAACCCGCTCTGTACGCAATTCTTCGGCCTTTGCATATAAATCAGGAGCAAACGCAAGGTAACCTGCTTCTGCAAATCTTTCCGTTATATCCTGGATATGTTTATCAACACCCCATATTTCCTGAATTACCAATACAGCAGGGAGGTTTTCATTTACCCGATCCATTTTTGCTATATAACCTATGTACTCTTGATTTTTACCATAACGAACCCATTCGGTTGCTAATGTCATCTATTTACCTCCATCCTCATTGTCCAAGTAATCCCATATCATTTTATCAGACCACTATGGAAAATAAAAATTTTAGGTTAACCTCACTTGATGAACACACTTTGAAGATTTTATTTTCCGGTTTTGGGTTTTATTGTCCTATTAATGAATTTTATCTTCCAGTTTACCCATTCTATTTTCCAAAGACCATCCGAAAAGGAAAAATCCTAATGAAAACATATTACAAAGACCTTATCCGCAACAAAGTTCCTAATAATTACCATCTTTTAGGTATTCTTTTATAAAAAATAGCTTTCTCAATTTATTTTCCAGGTTTTGATTTTATTGTCCCATTTTTGAACTATATTCCCCACCTTTAATTGTATTATTTTCCAGTAAATGAAACATCAAAAAAGACAACCCTCTTTAGGTTGTCTTTCATCATGCCTGGCAACGTCCTACTCTCACAGGGGGACAGCCCCCAACTACCATCGGCGCTGAGAAGCTTAACTTCCGTGTTCGGTATGGGAACGGGTGTGACCTTCTCGCCATTATTGCCAGACTATTTATATGAGGTATCATTCCCTCAAAACTAGATAATACAGAAGAAGTTTTTAGTAAAAACGAGTTCACCTTCATATGATACATATGACTTGTCTAGCTTCGGCTCCTAACTTCTCGGCCGTTTCGATCCGTCTCTACAAATCCAAAAGGCAGGATTTGCAGTGCCGGCTCGGAAGCGTTCGTCGAAGTTGAACAGTCGCCTTCGCTTTTCGTTTTGGTTAAGTCCTCGATCGATTAGTATCAGTCAGCTCCACATGTCACCACGCTTCCACCTCTGACCTATCAACCTGATCATCTTTCAGGGATCTTACTAGCTTGACGCTATGGGAAATCTCATCTTGAGGGGGGCTTCATGCTTAGATGCTTTCAGCACTTATCCCGTCCGCACATAGCTACCCAGCGATGCCTTTGGCAAGACAACTGGTACACCAGCGGTGCGTCCATCCCGGTCCTCTCGTACTAAGGACAGCTCCTCTCAAATTTCCTGCGCCCACGACGGATAGGGACCGAACTGTCTCACGACGTTCTGAACCCAGCTCGCGTACCGCTTTAATGGGCGAACAGCCCAACCCTTGGGACCGACTACAGCCCCAGGATGCGATGAGCCGACATCGAGGTGCCAAACCTCCCCGTCGATGTGGACTCTTGGGGGAGATAAGCCTGTTATCCCCAGGGTAGCTTTTATCCGTTGAGCGATGGCCCTTCCATGCGGAACCACCGGATCACTAAGCCCGACTTTCGTCCCTGCTCGACTTGTAGGTCTCGCAGTCAAGCTCCCTTATGCCTTTACACTCTGCGAATGATTTCCAACCATTCTGAGGGAACCTTTGGGCGCCTCCGTTACTCTTTAGGAGGCGACCGCCCCAGTCAAACTGCCCACCTGACACTGTCTCCCACCCCGATCAGGGGTGCGGGTTAGAATTTCAATACAGCCAGGGTAGTATCCCACCGACGCCTCCACCGAAGCTAGCGCTCCGGCTTCTACGGCTCCTACCTATCCTGTACAAGCTGTACCAAAATTCAATATCAGGCTACAGTAAAGCTCCATGGGGTCTTTCCGTCCTGTCGCGGGTAACCTGCATCTTCACAGGTACTATAATTTCACCGAGTCTCTCGTTGAGACAGTGCCCAGATCGTTACGCCTTTCGTGCGGGTCGGAACTTACCCGACAAGGAATTTCGCTACCTTAGGACCGTTATAGTTACGGCCGCCGTTTACTGGGGCTTCGATTCAGAGCTTCGCTTTTAAGGCTAACCCCTCCTCTTAACCTTCCAGCACCGGGCAGGCGTCAGCCCCTATACTTCGCCTTGCGGCTTCGCAGAGACCTGTGTTTTTGCTAAACAGTCGCCTGGGCCTATTCACTGCGGCTCTTCGAGGCTATTCACCTCAAAGAGCACCCCTTCTCCCGAAGTTACGGGGTCATTTTGCCGAGTTCCTTAACGAGAGTTCTCTCGCTCACCTTAGGATTCTCTCCTCGCCTACCTGTGTCGGTTTGCGGTACGGGCACCTTTTATCTCGCTAGAGGCTTTTCTTGGCAGTGTGGAATCAGGAACTTCGGTACTAAATTTCCCTCGCCGTCACAGCTCAGCCTTTATGAGAAGCGGATTTTCCTACTTCTCAGCCTAACTGCTTGGACGCGCATATCCAATAGCGCGCTTACCCTATCCTCCTGCGTCCCCCCATCACTCAAACGATAAAGAGGTGGTACAGGAATATCAACCTGTTGTCCATCGCCTACGCCTTTCGGCCTCGGCTTAGGTCCCGACTAACCCTGAGCGGACGAGCCTTCCTCAGGAAACCTTAGGCATTCGGTGGATGAGATTCTCACTCATCTTTCGCTACTCATACCGGCATTCTCACTTCTAAGCGCTCCACCAGTCCTTACGGTCTAGCTTCAACGCCCTTAGAACGCTCTCCTACCGCGGACACCTAATGGTGTCCACCCACAGCTTCGGTGATACGTTTAGCCCCGGTACATTTTCGGCGCAGAGTCACTCGACCAGTGAGCTATTACGCACTCTTTAAATGGTGGCTGCTTCTAAGCCAACATCCTGGTTGTCTAAGCAACTCCACATCCTTTTCCACTTAACGTATACTTTGGGACCTTAGCTGGTGGTCTGGGCTGTTTCCCTTTTGACTACGGATCTTATCACTCGCAGTCTGACTCCCACGGATAAGTCATTGGCATTCGGAGTTTGTCTGAATTCGGTAACCCGATGAGGGCCCCTAGTCCAAACAGTGCTCTACCTCCAAGACTCTTACTTCGTGAGGCTAGCCCTAAAGCTATTTCGGAGAGAACCAGCTATCTCCAAGTTCGATTGGAATTTCTCCGCTACCCACACCTCATCCCCGCACTTTTCAACGTGCGTGGGTTCGGGCCTCCATCCAGTGTTACCTGGACTTCACCCTGGACATGGGTAGATCACCTGGTTTCGGGTCTACGACCACATACTCATACGCCCTATTCAGACTCGCTTTCGCTGCGGCTCCGTCTCATCAACTTAACCTTGCATGTAATCGTAACTCGCCGGTTCATTCTACAAAAGGCACGCCATCACCCATAAACGGGCTCTGACTACTTGTAGGCACACGGTTTCAGGAACTATTTCACTCCCCTTCCGGGGTGCTTTTCACCTTTCCCTCACGGTACTGGTTCACTATCGGTCACTAGGGAGTATTTAGCCTTGGGAGATGGTCCTCCCTGCTTCCGACCGGATTTCACGTGTCCGGCCGTACTCAGGATCCACTCAGGAGGGAACGAAGTTTCGACTACAGGGTTTTTACCTTCTATGACGGACCTTTCCAGATCGCTTCATCTACCCCGTTCCTTTGTAACTCCATGTTGAGTGTCCTACAACCCCGAAAGGCAAGCCTTTCGGTTTGGGCTGTTCCCGTTTCGCTCGCCGCTACTCAGGGAATCGCGTTTGCTTTCTCTTCCTCCGGGTACTTAGATGTTTCAGTTCCCCGGGTCTGCCTTCATTATCCTATGTATTCAGATAAAGATACTGCTCCATTACGAACAGTGGGTTCCCCCATTCGGAAATCTCCGGATCAAAGCTTACTTACAGCTCCCCGAAGCATATCGGTGTTAGTCCCGTCCTTCATCAGCTCCTAGTGCCAAGGCATTCACCGTGCGCCCTTTCTAACTTAACCTAAAAGGTTTTACTCTAAAATTAGAGAGAAAAACTAAAATGGCGATTACTCGGTTTTTACTTGGTTACTTCTTCTTACGGTTATCTAGTTTTCAAGGAACGTGGCTACTGATTTCAATCACATCATGATTAAACATCAGAGCGTTACTTCATGCTGCCATGCGACGAGCTGAGGGATAACTTCCTCGAACTACTGCGGCGCAGGAGCAATGTTTTTTTTGAGAGAAAATTGCACTCTCAAAACTAAACAAACAAGAAACGGTCAACTTCTTATCAGTCCATGAGGACTGCATTATCCTTAGAAAGGAGGTGATCCAGCCGCACCTTCCGATACGGCTACCTTGTTACGACTTCACCCCAATCATCTGTCCCACCTTAGGCGGCTGGCTCCTTACGGTTACCCCACCGACTTCGGGTGTTACAAACTCTCGTGGTGTGACGGGCGGTGTGTACAAGGCCCGGGAACGTATTCACCGCGGCATGCTGATCCGCGATTACTAGCGATTCCGGCTTCATGTAGGCGAGTTGCAGCCTACAATCCGAACTGAGAATGGTTTTATGGGATTGGCTAAACCTCGCGGTTTCGCAGCCCTTTGTACCATCCATTGTAGCACGTGTGTAGCCCAGGTCATAAGGGGCATGATGATTTGACGTCATCCCCACCTTCCTCCGGTTTGTCACCGGCAGTCACCTTAGAGTGCCCAACTGAATGCTGGCAACTAAGATCAAGGGTTGCGCTCGTTGCGGGACTTAACCCAACATCTCACGACACGAGCTGACGACAACCATGCACCACCTGTCACTCTGTCCCCCGAAGGGGAAAGTCCTATCTCTAGGAGTGTCAGAGGATGTCAAGACCTGGTAAGGTTCTTCGCGTTGCTTCGAATTAAACCACATGCTCCACCGCTTGTGCGGGCCCCCGTCAATTCCTTTGAGTTTCAGCCTTGCGGCCGTACTCCCCAGGCGGAGTGCTTAATGCGTTAGCTGCAGCACTAAAGGGCGGAAACCCTCTAACACTTAGCACTCATCGTTTACGGCGTGGACTACCAGGGTATCTAATCCTGTTTGCTCCCCACGCTTTCGCGCCTCAGCGTCAGTTACAGACCAGAAAGCCGCCTTCGCCACTGGTGTTCCTCCACATCTCTACGCATTTCACCGCTACACGTGGAATTCCGCTTTCCTCTTCTGCACTCAAGTCCCCCAGTTTCCAATGACCCTCCACGGTTGAGCCGTGGGCTTTCACATCAGACTTAAAGGACCGCCTGCGCGCGCTTTACGCCCAATAATTCCGGACAACGCTTGCCACCTACGTATTACCGCGGCTGCTGGCACGTAGTTAGCCGTGGCTTTCTGGTTAGGTACCGTCAAGGTACCGGCAGTTACTCCGATACTTGTTCTTCCCTAACAACAGAGCTTTACGACCCGAAGGCCTTCATCGCTCACGCGGCGTTGCTCCGTCAGACTTTCGTCCATTGCGGAAGATTCCCTACTGCTGCCTCCCGTAGGAGTCTGGGCCGTGTCTCAGTCCCAGTGTGGCCGATCACCCTCTCAGGTCGGCTACGCATCGTCGCCTTGGTGAGCCGTTACCTCACCAACTAGCTAATGCGCCGCGGGCCCATCTGTAAGTGTCAGCCGAAACCGACTTTCAGCTTTCCCTCATGAGAGGAAAAGGATTATCCGGTATTAGCTCCGGTTTCCCGAAGTTATCCCAGTCTTACAGGCAGGTTGCCCACGTGTTACTCACCCGTCCGCCGCTAACCAACAGGAGCAAGCTCCTATTGATTCGCTCGACTTGCATGTATTAGGCACGCCGCCAGCGTTCGTCCTGAGCCAGGATCAAACTCTCCAAAAAAGAGAGACTTCTATCGCGGGGTGTTTTCCCCGCGATGGTTAGTCGAACTTTCCGGGTATTTACGTGCAGTTTATCCGGAAGGATATTACTGCACGTTAATACGGGGAAAGTTGATATAGCTCATTTGTTACGTTGGCTCATGTTCTCTATATAATAGAAGAAACACGATTATTATTGTTTGTTGACGTTTTTGTTTGTTTAGTTTTCAAAGAACAATTTAAACGAGATTTAATATCTTATCACATTACCTTTTTGAAATCAACATCTTTTTTAATATTTTCATTCATTTTTGAGGGAACTTTTATATCATACCATTTAAGTACCATTGATACAACATATAATTTTTTCCAAAACATCTTTTATCTATAATTCCTTTTCAAAAAGATTTTGATGTTCCAGAGTGGACTTTTTCTATATTACCACCACAACAATCATCCTTCAATATGAAAAATAATCCAATTTCAAAAAAGTGCCTCTATCCTACCAAGAGGACAGAGGCATTACTGCTTGATTACTTTTTTATAATCGTATATTCAATCGTCTTCGTATTTTTACTGATCGCCCCGCCATCGTTTTTAAAGATGGTTGATTGAGCAGTTTCTGATGGTTCAATATGAATCGAAAATTGGTTTTCCCCATCCTTAAGAGCAACATTATGAGAGAAGCTCATATCAGCATTAATCGGTACATTCTGACCATTAATCGTGAGGACTCCATCTTTAATGGCAGTTCCCTTTAATGTAATGCTATCACTTGAAACAGATTCTCCATCAGTATGCGAGGTAATCATAACTGGCTGGTCAATCCAGCGAAGGATTTTATCCTGAACCACCATCTGGTTGCCACCTTGATTTGTGACGACTACGGAAAGATCTGTACCCGGTGCTCCGTAGCCATAATAGCTGATATCATCATCATTTGGATTAGTAGGGGTGTGGTCAGCGAGACCTTCTTCATCCCACGTTCCATTTTTAACGTACTTATATGTCAGCACTTCCCCTTCCTCCGCTTCGACCGTATATTCATAATCATTAGTCACTGCACCGCCGCGCGTCATCGTCCAAGCTCCAGTATTCCAGCCATTTTTACTGCCCGGGATGGTAATATTCACTCCAAGCGGTGTATAAGACGGTGCATTCACCTTAAACGTCACCTTAACAGTCACAAGTTCAGGTGTAATGTTAACAGTATTCGATTTTACAACATTTCCTGCCTGGTCATAAATGTCCACTTCGTACTGATACGATTTTCCATTTATTACATTTATATCCTTGTATGAATCTGTACTAGAATCAAACAACTGATCAATGATTTCGCCATCACGAACAATGGCAACCATGTAAGGATCTTTCGCCCCATCAGCCTTCCAAGATAGATTGACCTGTCCCGACTCCTGTGCAGGCTGCTTCAAGGTTACTTTATCAACAGGAGCAGTGGTATCATCCCCTTTTGTAAACTCCGCTGTTTGTGCATCACTCACTGCCCAGGTCCGTCCTAAATCCGTTGAAATCGCATATCGATATTGATAGCTTCCTTCTTTTAATGGAAGGAAATTTGCACTGAAGGCATTCACAGATTCATCTTGATTCACATAAATTGCTTCATAGTCAGACCATATATCCTTCCCAGGTGATTTCACCTGCAGCTTCACACGCAATCCTTCCATCTGGCCTTTTTCTGTCTCACCTTTTACAAAAATATTAGCGGTAACCGTTTGTGGTTTCGCAAGGTCGATCGTAGCAGGTTGCAACGCTGTAATGTGATCCAGCTTATAAAGACCATCCGTTAACTCCACATGCGGAATTACCGACTTCGCTGTTTCAACTTTTTCAGAGCTATTACCGTTTTTATCAAGTGCTGCAACGGCAAAATAATATTTACGGCCGTTATCCAATCCATCAATGGTTACAGAATTCCCCGCGGTTTCTTTTACTTGTTTATAAAAAGCTCCGGAAATTGTCGTTTGGTAAATAGCGTAACTTTTTGCATCGCCTTCCCAAGTTAGTGTTGCCGAGTGGCTTCCTTCTTTTACGGTTAATTCGCTAACTGCTTCCGGACGTTTTAGGTTCTGACCTTTATCAGAAACCAGCATCCGTCCGCTCATTGCAGGAACCGTAACTGTTAGCTTCCCGTCCTTCGAAACGGCAATGTACTTTTTATCAAGCTGATCCGTTAAAGAAATGCCATTTTTCAATAAATCTCCAACATTCAGTTCAACCGTTTTTGCTTCGCTTCCTCGGTTGGTCAGCACCACTGCGAAATTCTTTTTATCGGAGCGGGAAAATGCAAGCACATCCCCTTTGGCATAGAGATGGTTCAAATCGCCAAAGCTGAATAAATCATGATAATCGTTGCGCACTTTTCCTATTGATTGATAGTGTTTTACAAGATCCTTGTCTTCCTTCCCCCATGGATAGGTGCGGCGGTTGTCCGGATCCTTTGATCCCGTTACACCTGCTTCATCCCCGTAATAAACGGTTGGCACGCCGGCATATCCCATTTGCAGAATTGCCGCGAGCTTAAGACGTTGAATCCCGAGTTTTGGATTATAATTTTTATCCAGCTCCGCCCGTTCATAGGAATCCGTTCCATTCCCTAAGATAAAGGAAGCACGCGCAGTATCATGGGATCCCATTAGGTTCATCAAGGAATAAAAAGCTTCCTTTGGATAATCTTCATATACGGCATTCAGCTGATTTTCGGCCCCTTCTGCATTTCTATTTTTCAAATAATTAATCATGGCATCGCGGAAACGATAATTCATGACAGAATCATATTGGTCACCAAGGAAATACTTGGAGGCATCGTCCCAAATTTCCCCTAGAATTAATGGATCATCTTTCTTGCCAGTTTTCAGTTCTTTTCTGAATTCTCGCCAAAACTCAGGGTCCACTTCGTTTGCAACGTCTAAACGCCAGCCAGAAGCACCACGGTCAAGCCAGGTTTTGGCTACTGAATCCTTATCGTACATAATGTAGTTGGCAAACTGTTTATTGTTTAACTCTGAATTATAATCGACAGCTTCTCCAGGAATTGATTTAATTTCCGGAAGTGAATCATAGCCCCACCAACCCTGGTATTGATAGACACCATCCACTTTTTTGTTTTCAATGTTGAACCAGTTTTGAAAACCATACGGGCTGAAAATTTGTCCATCCGCTTTGAACTTTTCCTCTACCTGTTTCTTGGCATCGGCTTCTTTTACCCCTTTGTTCACTAGGTCATAAATGGCGGACCAGTATTCATAGGCTCCGACCGTTTTATATTTTCCGTAACGGTCAAAGTAAATCGAATCATCCCCGACATGGTTAAACACGCCGTCTAAAATTAAATGCATCTTCCGTTTCTTTAATTCCTTTGTAAAAGCTTGAAATTCTTCCGGCGTGCCGAACATCGGATCAATCGTTTTATAATCAGTTGCATCGTATTTATGATTAGATGCCGCTTCAGCAATTGGATTTAAATAGAGGGTGTTCACACCTAATGATTGAATATAATCAAGCTTTTTTTGAATTCCGGCAATATCCCCGCCAAAGAAATCATTGGACCATATTTTATCGCCATCATACCCATCCGTGCTTTCTTGACGAGGGTTGTCAGGCAGTTGATTCCAGCTGCGATGCTCAATCGGCTCATCGCCCCGGGCATTTGATTTTGCCTCATCATTCTTTTTATTTCCATTTAAAAATCGGTCTGGAAAAATCTGATAGACAACAGCTTCCTTCATCCAATCAGGAGTTTTGAACCCTGGGTCAAAAACGGTTAATTGGAATAAAGATGCATTTGATTCGGAAGCTGTCCCTTTTCCGCCTTCTTGGGTATCTTCACCGTATTCTTCTAGAGCATTGCCATCACGGGCAATAAATTTATAGCCATAAACACCTTTTTCTCCCGGCGTAAACGACGTTTCCCAAAACTCTACTTGTTTGCCATTCTGCTCAATCCATCCGGCATTTTTCATCTCGATGGTAGAGGTATTTCCAGTGTTATAGTTTTTAAGCTGAACCTTTGCACTAGTTAAATCCCCCTTTTTCTCTTGAAGACGAAGCTTCACCGTATCCCCCGTCTTAACTGCACCGAACGGTGAGCGGTAAGCTGTGTCCCATGTGTTGTGCAATAGCTGGTCCCCCTGGATTTTGCCGTCCGGCACTCCTGGGTCATAGTCCGTGTACACATCTTTTGTATCGTGATTATAAAAGAACGTAACGGTCGAATCCTTTAGGACATTTAAAACAAAATTGTTTCCAGGATAAGCAGGGGCTGACCAATCTTTTCCTAAAACGATCTTAAACTCGTATTTTCCTTTCGGCACTTGAGTGGTATATGTGTAAACATTATCTTGGTCCCCATCTTGTAAAATAGCAGTGGAATCGCCTGGGGACCAATCACTGCCGGCATTGATTTTGGGCTGGATATCCCCGACAAGTCTTGGCTTTTGCTCATCTGGCAACTCTAATGGAACGGTTACTTTATGCGTGTTATCATCGTAAATAAATTTAACTTTTGTTTCTTTTTCAAGACTCAATTTGTAATTTTCTCCACCTGCAACCCCATTCGCCCCATAATTTTCATCCCATGAGCCATTGATGGCAACTTTATATTCATAGTTTCCAGCAGGCAGTGTTCCTGTGAATATGTATGTTCCGTTTTCTTGCTGCTTCATTTGAGTGGCGGGGTCGGCGGGATTCCAATCACCCGATCCCCCAAGTTCAGTCTGCAAATCACCAACAAGGGTTACAACCCGTTCCGCTGCGTTTGTTTGTTTTGGGTTCATTAGCGCTGCGCCTGCAATCGTTTGCACAATGAGCAAAAAGAGAGTTAGCAAGTTTACAAACTTACTAGATTTTCTTTTCATAAATTTCCTCCTTTTCATTTTTATAAGTTAAGGCAAACGTTTGCACAAATATCATTAGAAAACGCTTACTTAAAAGCTATTATCTCACCTCGGTATTTTCAGAAAAATAGGACTATTTCACTGTTTTGTCAGATAATTCGACAGAATCCAAGAGTTTTAACCTTACAATTCATTAAATATAGAAAGTATTGCAATATATTTTAAGATGAAGGTGTTTTGGATGAACAAAATCGTTTTTGTAGTGAAGGGCGTTATTTTTCATAATGGCAAGGTTTTAATTGTTCAACGGGCAAGAACCAATAAAATTGGCCACAGTAAATGGGAATGTGCCGGCGGTAAAATCGAGTTTGGCGAAGATTTAGAAGCCGCACTTAAGAGAGAAGTAAAGGAAGAAACCGGTTTAGAGATTACGGTTGGAAAAGTTTTATATGCAACTACTTTTAGAAATGGTCCTTCCACACAGCTCATTATTCTAACCTATCAATGTGCGAGCGAAAATAGTGAAGTCACTCTCTCAGAGGAGCATTCGTCTCATAAATGGGTCAGCAAAGAGGAAATAAAAGGGTTCCTGAAGCCTGAAATTATTAACGATTTTGAGAAAAATCAGGTGTTTGCCCTTGAAGAGTGGGGCTGAATTTTATCCCTCCACTTCCCTAACAAAGAAAATTTCTCCCACTCCCCCTCCCAAGCACGACATTCTGGTAAAATGAAAGATATTTAGCAAACCGAAGGAAGTGAGTATCTTGAAATCCGGAAACGGGAAAATTTTGCTTGGGTTATCAATTGCCGCCTTTATGGGGCCGTTTACCCAAACGATCTATACACCAAGCTTGGGGGAGGTGGGACATTATTATCACGCAAGCCAATTTATGGTCAATCTAACCATCTCCTTATATACCTTTGTGTTAGCGACCAACCAATTCCTAGTTGGCCCACTGGCAGATACCCGCGGGCGAAGAGCGACCCTGCTTCCAGGCCTGCTTATTTTTATTGTAGGGTCCTTGATTTGTTTCCTCTCCCCCAACTACTATCTATTTCTATTTGGGCGGGCGCTGCAGGCATTCGGAATTACAACTGGCTCCGTCGTTGCAGCAGCGGTTATCGGTGATCTTTATCCACCAAAAGAACGAGGTAAAGCAATGAGCGTGTACCAGACGATGGTGTTCCTTGGTCCCGTTCTTGGTCCGGTCGTTGGAAGCTTTATCGCCGCCTCCGCTGATTGGCACACCGCTTTTGCTGTCTTAGCAGCCGGCGCATTATTTGCCTACTTTTATAATCGCGTCATCCTGCCGGAAACCCTATCGAAAGAAACAGCTCCTAGAAAAATCACGATTCAGACCTTTTTAGGAATCCTGACGAATCGGGCCGCTTTTTCTGTTTTACTTTTGGGCTTTGTCCAGTTTTACGGCTATTATATTTACCTTGTCTTTATTCCCGGCTTGTTAGATGAATTATTTCAGGTTCCATTGGCTGTAAAAGGGCTGTTTTTCCTCCCGCTTACCGCAGGAATCGTCATAGGTTCGCTTGTTGGCGGAAAACTTCAATCGTTCATGAGGCATACCTCCATTCTGATTTATACGGCCTATGGAATTGGAATCGTAGTAACCGTCTTTTGGGTGTGCCTGCACTGGGGTCTCTTAAATATACCATCCCTGATTGTCTTACTCCTTTTCTATGGGGTAATGCTCGGGATGAGCTTACCGTCCCAATCCACCTCGCTCGTCAATTTATTTGCCAAGGAAAAAGGAACCGCTATGGGAGTTTACAATTTTGTCCGGTTCACCGGTGCCGCGATTGGGCCGCTTCTAGGATCTGCCCTATTTAAACTCGGCGGCGATGATGCCTTATACATCACGTTATTCTTGTTCCTGTTATGCGGCGCAGTGGTTATCCAGAAGAGCAGCCGAGCAAACGAGGAATTACACGGATAAACAGTAAAAAAGCCAGGCACTTTGCCTGGCTTACTTTAATTCCTCGATAATTGAAAAAAGCTCTTCTAAATGTTTAATTTCATACGTAGGAATCACTTCGTTACGTTCCTTCTCATGGCGATTAATCCAAACCGATTGAATCCCAGCACGATTAGCCCCAAGTATATCAGTCATCAGGTTATCCCCTACCATAATCACTTCTTCTTTTTCCAGCTCCATTAAGGAAAGTGCATGTTCAAAAAGAGACGGATCCGGCTTTCCTCTGCCAAAATCTCCAGAAATCACGATTTTATCAAAATACGGTACCAGCTCAGGGGTAATCGTTAATTTCGTATTTTGTAAATCCGGTGAACCATTGGTTAAAAGCAGCAATCGATAATTTCCTTTTAGCGCATCCAATGTTTTAAAAGTTTCCTCGTAAACAAACGGTGTCTTCCGACGCTCTTCTGGAAAACGCTCTGCTAATTCATAGCCAAAATCAGGGTCATCCACTCCTAATTTTTTCAAACCTGCAGTCCAGGCATCCTTACGATATAGTGGAACCATTTCCTTCATTTTCGGGAACTCATCATGTTCATCTAAAAAATTCCCCCATAGTCCTTCAAAGGGGTTGATTCCGATCATTTGCGTAAAAGGATAGAATTCATAGGAAGAGTATAGCTTTCTGGCTTCTTCACGAACCGCTTCCTCCAATTGTTCATGATCAACACCATAACGTTCTTCCGCGACCTTACAAGTCGCAACAAATGCATCCTTCACGCTTTTTTGATCCCAAAGAAGTGTATCATCTAAGTCGAAAAAAATTGCTTTTAACATTTTGAACCTCACCTTGTGTTTGATTTATATTTTAATAGTTTACCATCTTTGAAATAAAAAAAATATAAAGAAAACTCGCCAATTTGGCGAGCAACAAAAATTATTTTACGTCATCACCATCTTCACCCTCGATTGCAGCTTAGATTGTTCAATCGCTAAATCAATCATTACATGATTCCCCACAACCATTAAGTGCCGTTCAGGGTTTTTTGAAAAAATAATCACTCCTTTTTTAATCAAGGATTGGCCGCCCACAACGGCATTTTCTATCCATACATTTTCTTCCACAATGGTTTTCGGCAGGATCACGGCATTTTTGATATGTGAACCCTTCCCGATTTTTACACCGTTGAATAATACGGAATTCTCAACAGTTCCGAAGATTTCACAGCCCTCGCTAATTAAGCTTTGCTGCACCTTTGCCCGTTCATCCAAAAATAATGGCGGGTATTGGCTAGCAACCGTTTGAATCGGCCAATCTGTATTTTGGAGAAAAATATTTTTTCCACGATCTAAAAGATCTAAATTTGCTCTCCAATAACTGTGAACGGTCCCGACATCCTTCCAATAATCCTTAAAAAGATATGCATAAAGCTTTAGCCGATCCTCAAGCATCGCTGGTATTAAATCCTTACCAAAATCCCGATGTTCCGCCTGCTCGGCCAAAATCAAATATTCTTTTAAAACTGGCCATTT
Organism: Bacillus salipaludis; assembly: GCF_030938565.1. Lineage (GTDB taxonomy): Bacteria > Bacillota > Bacilli > Bacillales > Cytobacillaceae > Neobacillus > Neobacillus salipaludis_A. The sequence goes on from NZ_JAVGVR010000001.1 coordinate 4,219,282, forward strand.
AAAAAGATAAATTCCCATAGAAGCCAAATTAGATGATGGGTGATCAGGCTTTTCTTCAAAATCAAGGATGCGCATGGTAGCATGATTCATTTTTAGAAGACCAAAACGCTTGGCATCCGCCCATGGAACTTCAACTGCTGCGATAGTACAATCGGCATTAGTTTCGATGTGCTGTTCAAGCATAAGCGTATAATCCATTTTATAGACTTGGTCCCCGGAAAGAATAAGGACATGCTCAGGATTGTAATGCTCAATAAACTCAATATTTTGGTACACAGCATGGGAAGTGCCCTCATACCATTCAATACCATCATCATTCCGTTGATAAGGAGGAAGAATAGCTAAGCCTCCTTTTTGGTCAAATTGGTTGTAACTTCCAAGATGTGAATGTAAAGCAAGCGGCATGAATTGTGTCAAAATCCCAACAGTGTCAATCCCTGAATTTCTACAATTACTTAATGCAAAATCAATAATGCGGTATTTCCCGCCAAATGGCATCGCAGGTTTTACCATCGTGTGGGTCAGCAGATTTAATCGTGTCCCTTTTCCACCGGCCAAAACAATAGCAATCCATTTTTGCTTATTCATTTTTCACCCTCCTTGTTAAAACTTTCACAATCATGTGCCGCTTTTTTCCTTTCTCTAATACTATATTATCTCCTGTTTTTTCCATATTTTCAGTTTTCATGTGTCAGTTTTGTGAATTTTCACCACATTTTTATCGACTCATATTGACAAAAAAAATAGACACATGAAAACTCATGCGTCTACCTTTATTAAAGTATGAACATTCCTACGATTCCGCTCAGGATACCGATTACTACTGTCGAACCTGCGACGAAGAACAATACCTTTTTCGGAAATGATCTTGCAACAAGGATAAGTGATGGAAGACTAACGGATGGCAATGTCACTAAAAGTGCTGCAGCCGGTCCGCCGCCAAGTCCAAACGACATAAACGTTTGAATGATAGGAATCTCTGCTGCAGTTGGGATTACGAATAACATCCCTGCAATCGCAAAACCTAACACGGTAAGAATCCCATTTGCAGCTGCATCGCCAATATGCGGGAACAGCCACACTTTTACCGCACCCATTAACAAAACTGAAAGGATATAGGCTGGAATAATATATAACACCATGCTGCTCATAGCTTTTACCCATCTTGCTAAAAATGAACCTGATGCTTCTTTCTCTGCTTTTTCGAGCATTTTATCAAGGTCTACCACCTTTGAATTTGGTGCGAAGCGATTCGCCAAGTAACTCACACCGAACGTTAAGATGACACCAAAAATTAAGCGTAACAAGGTAAACTTCCAAGATAAAACAAATGTCATAAAAATTAATACGGCTGGATTAAGCGTAGGATTCCCAATCCAAAACGCAAGGCTCGCACCAACTGAGACATTCTTTTTACGTAGGCCGACAGCAATGGGTGCTGCACAGCATGTGCACATCATCCCTGGAAGTGATGCAAGTCCGGCTACAGCCGTACTGCCAAAAGAAGTTTTTCCAAGAACTTTTAACAGCCAGTTCGTTGGGACTAATACTTGAACTAATGAACCAATGATGATTCCGAGAATGGCTGCTTTCCAAACAGCATTAAAATAGGTCAATGCGTAAGCCCAGGCACTGTCCCATGATGCAGCTGGCAGATCCGCTTTATCCCCTAAAATTGATGTACCGATGGAATGAGTAGTTGCTGCAAGAATGGATTTACCATAGTAAGGAACCCATTTTACATACGCTAATCCGGCAATCGCGATAAATAAAAATAAAATGGCATACACAACAGTCTTTTTGGAGTTAGGCTGCGGCGTTGGAATCGAACTATTCATTTGCGCCATGTTTCAAAACCTCCATTAAAAAAATCAACTTCTAAATTATATCACAATCTGTCAATCTATTAAGTCGATTTCCATCAAGCAAAATGTAAAAATGATGGCAATGGAGAGCGCTGTGTAGTGACATATAGTTCCCGTTCTGATGAATTTTTCAGCTGCTCAGGCACTGACCAAATAATGGATAGCACCTGGCAATTGGTTATTTAAAAAATGGATTGATTATTCGACAATCAATTCGACTGTCCGTCGAAGAAAAAAGACCTTCAATTACGAAGGTCTTAATTTAAATATAACATCATATTTTTTGGCAAAGTTACATGAGTTAAAATCTCAAACTCTGTTAATCTTTTAAATGTATAAGAAGAGCCCCGTAAAAGAATATTGTCCAAATAGGCAGGATGACACATAATTTCAACGATTTTGCCATCATCTATTCGTTCCGCCAGTTTATTAAAATAATCTGGTGCTACCCCTTCCCCATAGAAGTCAAACAGTGATAAGTCCGAAAAGGATTTTACACCATTGACCTGGATATGACCATTTCGTCTGACAGGTAAACCAAACTTCTCTGATAAGTTCTTTATTACCGGTTGAAATTCCTCGATAAAATGGACATGGTGATGGCTGTCGAAATGCGAAGGCTTAAGTCCAGATGAGATAAAGCGTTCAATCTGTGCAGTCCATTCCCTCTCTAGTTCATCTATTGAGATTTGATTTGCTTTAGGTAAATCGGACAATGAGTGAAAAAATCCCTCTTTATCAACCAAAGAAGGTACATCCTTCAGTAATGGTTTCCCGCACGTAAGAACAAGATGGATTCCTACTTGCAGTTCCGGATTTTTCTTCGCTAATCGAATCGCATGGTCTGTTCCAGTCAAATTCATCATCATCGTGGTCGAATTTACGATGCCATATAAATAACTATCGATTATCCCATAATTTACTCCAGGGCTAAACCCAAAATCATCTGCATTTACGATTAATTGAATCATGTTTTCCTTTCCGAAACGTGAATTCTATGATACAAATCGACCATTTCAGCAGCTAAATCCTTCAGGGTCATTGCATTCATTAAATGATCTTGCGCATGAATCAATAGCAGTGTAGCTTCTGTTTTTTCCCCTTTGATTTCACCTTGTATGAGCGAAGTTTGTATATGGTGTGCTTCATTCAAAGCTTTGGCCGATTCTGTTAGTTTAAACTTTGCCTCTTCAAAATCAGCTTGTTTTGCTGCTTGAATGGCCTCCATCGCAGCACTCCTGCCATTACCACCGTGGAGAATGATTTGAAAAACCACATTTTCCATGTTGTTCAAATTACGCCCCTCCTTTTTTAAAAAATTGTGGAAGATATTTTTGGTGTGCCTCAAGCATTTCATCAAGTATCATTTTAGCTATGCGGTCGCTTGGTACAAAAGGATTGATGGTCATTGCCAGTAAGGCAGTACCATAATCACCACTTATCGCAGCTTCAATCGCCACCCTTTCGAATGATTTCAACTGCTGTACCATCCCGCGGACTTGTATCGGCAGTTCCCCCATCACTAGTGGTTTCGGGCCATTTTTTGATATTATGGAACTGACTTCTACTGCTGAATCAATAGGAAGACTGGTGATTGCACCATTATTCCTTGTATTTACCGCCTGAATATCACATTTATCGGTATACATGGAATGAATCAATCGTACAGCTGCATCACTGTAATAGGCCCCTCCGCGCTTCTCTAGTTGTGGAGGCTTGATGGCAAGCTTGGGGTCTTGATATAAATCGAACAATTCCTCTTCCAGCTTTTTCACCACTTCCGCCCGTGTTCCACCTCGTTTAAAATTATTTAATTCTTCTTCCAGCATGTCACCGGCTTTATAATAATAATTGTGATATGGACATGGAAAAACGTCTAATGCCTTTAAGAATTCAGGCTCCCATCCCATTGCATGAATATTTTTCATCGAAATGTTGTTATTAGGATTTGTAATTAAGGAGATGACTTCTTTTTTAACCGATACGCCATCAATAAAAACATCCAATCCGTACACCATGTGATTTAAACCTGCAAAATTTATTCTTACTCTTTTATGGTCAATATCAAAAAGCTTTGCGATTCCCATTTCCATCCCAATTGGAACATTACATAAGCCTACTACTCTTTCAATATTACTGTAACGAAGGACAGCTTCTGTGACCATACCTGCAGGATTGGTAAAATTGATTAGCCATGCATTAGGACATAGTTCTTCCATTTCACGGCAAATATCAATGATTACAGGAATCGTCCTAGGGCTTTGAATAAGCCTCCAGGTCCATTCGTTTCCTGACCAAGAACACCGTATTTTAACGGGATACTCTCATCTTTTCTACGGGCTTCTAATAATCCAACCCGAAATTGAGTGGTGACAAAATCAGCCGACTTTAATGCTTCTTTTCGGTCAAATGTTAAATGGACTTGAATAGGCAATCCTGCTTTTTCCACCATTCTTTTCGCCAAATTCCCTACTATTTCAAGCTTTCTCTTACCTTCTTCAATATCGACAAGCCAAATTTCCTTTACTGGAAGTTCGTGAAAATATTTAATGAATCCTTCTATTAGTTCAGGTGTATAACTTGAACCGCCGCCAATCGTTACGATTTTTAAACCTGACTTCATTCCACCACACCTCTGGTTGAGTCTATTAACAATAACAAATAATCTAAGAAAGTATTAAACCCATTATTTAAAAAATGGTCTAAACGTTTAAAGTGTCTGTTGATTGTGCAGGAGGATTCCCCTGTTCCTTCCTAGCTTCGATTCGGCCCTGTGCAATGACAAAGGGCAGATAAATGAGGATGGAAACAGCTAAATTCACGGCAGCTAATATTGCACCTGAAATATGTCCTCCAGTAGCAAGCAATCCGCCAACAATGGCAGGTGTAACCCAAGGAATATCTGCAACAATTGGATGAACCCAGCCTAAACTAACAGAGGTATATGCGATGATTGTCATTAAAATTGGTCCAAGGATAAATGGGATAAACCATAGGGGATTAAGTACAATTGGCAAACCAAAAAGAATAGGTTCATTAATTTGGAATATTCCTGGCGGTGTTCCTAATGCAAGTAATTGTTTATGACGCTTTCTTCCAGCTATAAACATAGCAATCAATAAACCGAGTGTAGCACCTGACCCTCCCAGATAAACAAATGCGTCTAAAAATGATCCGGCTAGAACATGATACTTGCTTAAATCATGTACCCCTTGTGCATACATATTCACATTGTCCTGTCCTAATTTTGTCATTAATGGCGTAGTGATGCCGCCAAGTAAATTAGGACCATGCAGACCAAGAATCCAAAATCCATGAACTAAAAATACAATTAAAATAGCAAATAATATGGAATCGACTGCACCTGTAAGGGGTGAAACAAGTACCTTATTAATCCAATCATTTAGATAAGCACCATCACTGATGAATTTTCTTAAAATGAGTCCGAATAAGCCAATGATAAAAATCGTTGCCATTCCGGGCAGCAGTTTCGCAAACGAACGAGATACAGCAGGAGGCACCCCATCCGGCAATTTAATCACTAAATACTTTATTTTAGCTAAACGAACGAATGTTTCCGTTGCCGCAATCGCTACGATAATTCCTGTGAATAGGGCCGTAGCATTGAAATAATTCCAGCTCACAAAGCCCCATGCCCCGCCTGTTACGGCTTTCCCACCATCAGGAGTGATAGAGACATTTGCCACTTGTGGAATCAAAACAAAAAAACAAGCTGCAGCTACAAGCATTGCTTCAAAGCCATCATCACCATAGGACCTTGCCAGTTTATATGAAATACCGACAACGGCAAAGATAGTCATAAATGCAAGGGTTCCCCACCAAATATCCCCACCAAGCGTTTTCCATGTTTCTCCAAAAATAGATACCATTAAATTCTCATAATATTTACCAATACCAGGAACAGCCCCTAAGTTATTTAATAACACAGATAAGGACCCAATCATGGTAATCGCGATCATCCCTACTAAAGCATCACGAATTGCAAGAAGATGCCGATTATTTCCAAGCTTATTTGCGAATGGCATAATAAATTTATCGATAAAATTCATCAAATGCATCATTCTCCTTTTATTAGATTAATAGCTTGTTTTAATATTTCCTCTCCATTGCATAGGCCATAATGTGTCGGGTTAATCGATTCAACCGGGATGCCCTTTAATTCTCCAACCTTTTTTAACTGGGAAAGTAAATAACGGACTTGCGGTCCAAGAAGGAGAACATCTGCATCATCAAGATGGGTATTCACTTCAGTTGACGCAACTGCCCATATTTTACAGTCCAAACCTTGAGCTTTTGCACTTGCTTCCATCTTGGAAACTAAAAGACTTGTTGACATGCCAGCTGAGCAGCAAAGTAGAATTCTCACTCATAATTCCCCCTTTGTCTAAAAGATAGCGTTTTCAAAAAAGATCAAACAAACGGTTCTACATAAACCACTTTTCTTTCTCCCCTTTCCATCGATAAATTAAAAGCATCTGAAAGTTTGATGAAACAATAATATAATCACATTGTAATAACAATTCAGAATATTTACAATACAATTTTTATAAATTTGTTATTTATTTTTAATTTGTAATAACAACTTAATGATATTTGTATTAATCGTTTATTATATTGTGAAATTTTGTGATATTCTATATGTAGTAAGGGGGACGTTGCAATGATGGAAGATGCGAAGGACGGAAGTGCGCTGCACCTTAAAGTTAAGGATGCAATCATACAATTAATTAACGAAGGGGAATATAAGCCTGACTCTCAGCTGCCCACCGAGGCTGAATTTTGCGAAAAGTATGGGGTAAGCAGAACTACTGTGCGAACTGCCCTGCAGCAATTAACCATGGAGGGGTATGTGTATCGTAAAAGAGGGAGCGGAACCTTCGTATCTGCAAATAAAGTTAAACAAATTTTAACCTCGACGGTGGAACATTTTTCAAGACAAATAGCCATGCAGGGAAAAAAACCTTCTATAAAAGTATTGCAGCTAGACGTTATTCCAGCAGACGAATTTCTTAGAGACCAACTCATGATACAAGAAGGCGAACCTGTTAATATGCTTGAGAGGATACGCTATGTAGATGATATCCCTATTCAGTATGAAACGGCCTATTTGCCTTGGTACAAAACTCCCGCTTTAGATAAACAAGGTTGCGAAAAGTCATTATATAACGCTTTAAAAACACAATTTGGTTTAAAAATAAATAAAACAATTGAAACACTTGAAATGTATATCGCTGATAAAGATGCTGCAGAAAAATTAAATATCTGCATTGGCGACCCTTGCTTCGTTCTAGATACGATCGCCTATCTTGGTGACGGAACCATTATTGAATATTCTAAAACCATTTATCGAGGGGATTTGGCCCATTTTGTCATTGAAAGAAACTACTAATATTTCCTTCTGGTAAATGAATAAGTCATTTTTTAAATTCGAAAAAGCGATTGGCCGTTTTCACCAATCGCCTTTTCATTATCTATTAAATGATGCCTGTGTAAATTCGAATTGCATCCCGCAGGAATTCGGCAATTCCCGGTTGTTCTTTATCATAATAAGCCCTAAACCTATCGTCATCCACATACATTTGAGCAAGCCCCGCATGCGCTTCCTTGCTGTATCCGCTCCAATAATAGGTCAGCCACTGTTTGTGGAGATCTGCCGCTTTTTGTGCTAACTCACCTGCTGGATCCCCCGTTGCGAACGCTTGGGCCAAGGCTTCCCTTACCTGCTGTTCAAGTGCAGTAACCTCTTGATATTGCTCCTGCGTCATGTTCTTTACTTTTGCATTGGATTTCTCTACTGCGTCGTTCCCATACTTTTGGCGAACCTCCTCACCAAATTTTTTCTCATTATCGTCTATCATCTTTTGCTTAAATCCTTCAAATTTTTCCTGATCCGACATATCGATTCTCCCTTCCGATAAAGCGATCGTTTTTTCCACGTTGGCAATTAGCACCTCTAATTGCGCTCTTTTTCCAGGAGTTTCTCACGATGTTCCCGCAGTGCTTGTGCCCCATCAAAGGATGGTGCGGTAACGATTTTCTTAATATTGTCTAAACTAACACCAAGCTCACGGTAAAATAGGATCTGCTGCAAACGATCCACTTCTGCCTGCCCGTAAATCCGATATCCTGATGAATTAATTCTTGCCGGCTTAAGAATTCCAATTTCATCATAATAACGGAGTGTCCTGGTGCTAATTCCTGCTAACTTTCCAAGTTTCTGCACTGTGTACTCCATCCGCTCACCTCCTAAATTAACGATACACCCTTACGCAACGTCAAGGTCAATCCCAATTTTTAAAATTTTTACAAAGCTGAATTGTTTTTTGATAATTACAATTTTTGTTGATTTCATTGACACTTTCAACTTTTTAACGGTAAAATTTGTCCTAATAATTTAAGAGAATTTAATACAACGTGAACTCGTATAATATTGGAGATAGGGTCCAAAAGTTTCTACCAAACTGCCGTAAATAGTTTGACTACGAGAGGGAAAGGTTTTTTGGGCCTTATATTTCTCTCTTAGTCAGCCTCCAGAATTTTCTGGAGGTTTTTTCAAATCTAACTGAGAGGGTCTGAGAACCATGAATAAAACAAGATTAAAAAATAAAATCGCTGCAGCTGGCGGCAAAATCACCGCTGATCTCGTTATCAAAAATGGAAAAATTATCGATGTGTTTAACCAAGAAATCCTTACTGGTGACCTCGCGATCCAAGACGGTATGATTGTCGGAATTGGCGCTTTTGAAGGAAAAGTAGTTATCGATGCCAAAAATCGCTTCGTTTGTCCGGGATTCATTGATGCCCATGTTCATATCGAGTCATCGATGGTCACACCAACAGAATTTGCAAAAGCCGTTCTTCCTCATGGGATAACAACAGTCATCGCGGACCCTCACGAAATCGCCAATGTTTCAGGTGCCCCAGGGATACAGTTTATGTTAGATGATTCGGATCATCTTCCTCTAGAAGTAAAAATCATGCTGCCCTCCTGCGTTCCGGCAACGCCGTTTGAAAATAATGGTGCAAGGCTGTTAGCTGATGACTTAAAAGATTTTTACCAGCACGATCGTGTCCTTGGACTGGCTGAAGTAATGGATTATCCATCCTTACAAAATGCCGATGATCATATTATGGACAAAATCTTATTAACAGATGAACACAACCGGCCGATTGATGGACATTTAGCCGGACTGGATACAACTGCAATAAATATCTACCGCACTGCAGGCATTCGCACTGATCATGAATGCACAACAGCTGCGGAGGCATTAGATCGGGTGCGTCGTGGGATGTATGTGATGATTCGTGAAGGGTCTGCGGCTAAAAACCTTACCGCCCTTATTCCGGCTGTAAACCCCAATAATGCTCGCCGCTTCTTGTTTTGTACAGATGATAAGCACTTGGATGAGATTGTTGATGAAGGCACCATTGACCAAAATGTCCGTTTGGCCATTCGCGCGGGACTTTCCCCGCTATTGGCCATTCAAATTGCTACTTTAAATGCCGCGGAATGCTTTGGACTTCACCAAAAAGGGGCGATTGCACCCGGATATAAGGCAGACTTTATCTTAGTAGACGATCTGGAAACGATGAAGATTTCAGAGGTTTATGTTTCGGGTAAACTGACTGCAAAGGATGGAAAGTATGTTGGAGAACCTCTCCGAGCTAACGTACCAGGAGAACACTTGACCCAAACGGTGCACATCCCTAACATTCTGGAAAAAGATTTGCAGATTCCAATCGGTGAAACGGAATGCGCAAATGTAATTGGAATCATCCCGAATAGCATTGTGACGAAAAAGCTTGAAGAAACAGTTCAAACGTCAGAAGGATTCTTCGTCCCATCCCTTGAACAGGACCAATTAAAGCTCGCCGTTCTTGAACGTCACAAAAATACCGGAAATATTGGACTAGGCATTGTTAAGGGGTTCGGCTTTACAAATGGTGCCATCGCGACCACGATTGCGCATGATTCCCATAATATCGTTGCAGCAGGCACCAATGACAAGGATTTATTAGCAGCGATTCAAGCAATCAAGGAATTAAATGGCGGCTGTGTAGTGTTGAAAGATGGAGAAATTTTAGCAGCTCTGTCTCTTCCGATTGGAGGCTTAATGTCGGATGATAGCTTTCTATCCATACATCAGGAATTGAAACAAATCAATGAAGCACTTGTGCAAATTGGTTTTACCGGCAACTTTAATCCGTTTTTGACCTTGTCCTTTCTAACCCTTCCAGTGATTCCTGAACTAAAACTAACTGATTTGGGACTTTTTGATGTTGGAACGTTTCGGCATATCGAAGTAGGAATCTAATAAAAGACCTGTACATTTACGATGTACAGGTCTTTTATCAATTATTAACGTTTTTTCTTACCGTTTTTAGTCATTCTGCCTAAAACGAAAGCACTAGCTGCCAACCCAATCATGGTGTTGGTTTTCTTATTAAATACTTGTTTTGCCACAAGATTTAAGTTCTGCGGTCTTTCCGCTAAACGGCGCATGAAATAGCCGTACCAGTCATTTCCGAATGGAACATACGTACAGAAGTTGTAGCCTTCGCTTGCTAATTTTAATTGAAGGTCTTTTCTGAAACCGTACAGCATTTGGAATTCAAATTTATCATTTGGAATATCGTTCTTTTTCACAAATTCCTTCACATGGTTAATGACACGGTGGTCATGTGTCGCAATTGAAGTGAATTTACCATTTAATAAATGCCATTCAATTAGTTTAATAAAGTTATTATCGATATCTTTTTTATCTTGGTACGCGTATTCTTCCGGCTCTTTATATGCACCTTTTACGATACGCAGACGGTAGTTTTTATATTTTTCAAGGTTTTCCTGCGCATTATAGAAATAAGCTTGGATAACCGTTCCAACATTATCATATTCTCTTGAAAGCTCATCTAATAGATCAAATGAAGGCTGTAAGTGGCCGTAATCTTCCATATCAAAGTTAATGAAGATTCCATATTCATTTGCTCTGTGTACGATTTCCCGCAAATTGTTTAAGCAGAAATCATATTCAATGTCTAACCCAAGTTGTGTCGGCTTTAAAGAAATGTGAGCATCTACTTTATTCTCATGAATTGCTTCAATCACTTGAAGAATTTGATCTTTCGCTTCGGTAGCTTCCTCTTTTTTGAAGACGAACTCCCCTAAGTTATCAACCGTACATGAAATTCCTTGGGCATTTAATTCTTTAATGCTTTTGATTACTTCTGGAATATTGGTACCCGCAACAACACTTTGAGCACCCATTTTTAGGCCATACTTTTTAGCAGCACTATTCAAAAATTGATTTTGCGATAAGCCGATAAAAAAGTCTCTTAACATAGCAATTACCCCTTGCTCTTTTTGATTTAATTATAGCATGTTTTTTTAGTCAGAATTATTTTACAAATTTTCGTAAAATAATTTTTTACTGCATATTGGTAGCGTTTTATTTTTTTAGCGTATCAAACATACTTATCTTAATACATAAAAATTCGAACATCAACCTGCAATTAAACAAAAAGAATTTTCAAATAATTATTATTCCTGAAAAATAAGAACAGGCACTTCAAATAGGTTTAGAAGTACCTAATCAAACATCGTTACTTTCTTTTTCAAATAGTTTCTTCTTTCCTCGATATATAAGGTGACGATGGCTAATTCTTGATCAAATTGTTCGATTTGTTGCTTTTTATAGGGGTCATGTAAGACAGAGGGACGAATCGAATGAAGGAGTTGCTCCACTCTTGGTGCCATAAATTCAATCGTGAATTGATGATTCATAATGTCTTCGAGCAGCCTGTGATACTGACTGCGAAAGCTGTTTTCATCTAGGATTCGGGCGGTTAATGTATTGAAGCCATCAAAGGGAACATAGTTCGCTTCCATTCGCTTTCCATTCACATCTCTTCCCCAGGTTGCGTCATAATCCCATGGAATGACCTCAAACAAACCAGTAGCTCCATTGCGGTAGAGTGCATAATTATGAACAAACCCGTCGTAGTTCGATGTGAACACCACTCCTGCGACCCAGCGAAGATATTTTTCTACATTTAAATATCTTGGGATTTCTTTTTCAAATTCAGCCTTTGGAAGGGTATTAATTTTATAAATAAATTCCTGTAAATGGAGATCGTCTTTAGCACTTCCCCATTGTCGTTCATATCCTAATTTCAACGATTTTTTCGTTTCCTTATCTAAATCACTCATGAGTGAAAAATTTGCATCGCCATCGACCGCATAAAATATGGCACCATTTGGCAGACCCCTTCGTTTGATAAAATTTTCATCAACCGACTCAATTTCCAAATAAACGCCTTCCGCTTTTCCGTTTATCGTTAGAAAGACATGGCGGGACTGGGGTGCAAGACAGCCGATTTCTCTAAAAAAATCAAAGGACAATTTGTTTCGAATGAAGGAAGGGTCTTTAAATTCAGCGTTAAGATGAACCAATGAGGATCCTTTAAATTTCTTGGGTTTATAATAGGCAATTTGATAAGACTTTTTTTCAAAATCACGAATATGTGATCCCCTGTAGCTGAGATCAATTTCGAGTTTCTTCCCTTCGATCGCAAGCTGGGCCGGGACTGGATCGTCAATCCAGATATCCCTTTTTAGTTCCCGTAAGTCAATTGGGTTAATAAAAATTTTATATTGAGGTAATTTGAAAGTCTCGTCCATGATTTCCCCCTCCTAGTTTATTCGTATTCAGTAAAAATTTTTAGGTCACCAGCGGACAACAATTTACGAATGATTGGGCGAATGCCCCAAACAAGTACGAGCCGATTTACGTAACTTGATAAAAGAAGAGAGAGGTTATGACTTTTTCGTTTTAAATCCCTCTTTCGTGAAATAAGGAGGTGCAATTATGAACGAATATTCATCAGAAGATATTCAGAGAGCAGCAGAGGAAGTACAAAGAGGCGGATTTGGTGATTTCATGTTCAGAGATCCAGGATTTGGCCGTACATCACGGAGACAAACTTCTTCAAGACGAAATACTTCTAGGAAGCGTACAACAACAAGAAGAAAAACTTCAAGAAAAGTAACTTCTAGAAGAAATACAACCAGACGCCGCAACCATTGCGCACACCGCTCCAATTGGAGAACCATGGTTCGGGGCAACCAAGAAATCAGTACCTGCTGGGACGACGGCAATATGTGGGAACTAAGAATCCGAAACCTGTAACGCAGTGACAGGCACCGCCCGTGGACTTTCTCACTATTTTGTCCGTCCTGGATGGACAGTCTAAATAGAAAACAAGGCACCTTCCCCAATCGGACGGTGCCTGTTGTTTGCTTGGTTATTTTTTTTCTGGGATTCCACAGCTGCCATCTGTGCAGGTTGCGTCTGATGCGTTTTCGGTTGAAAGATCCTTTAGCACAACTGGTGCCGCGGATTCTTCTTGCCATACTTGCTGGAGTGCACCTGAGAAGGTTGCAATCGGTTGTGCTCCTGAAATCGCGTATTTTTGGTTAATAACAAAATACGGTACACCGCTGATGCCGTATTGCTGGGCAATCGATTCATCAATTCGAACATCATTGGCGTAAGACGTTTGGTCTTGAAGTACATTTAATGCTTCTTGACGGTCCAAGCTTGCTACTGCAGCAATATCTGCCAAGGTTTCGTAATCACCGATATTCTTTCCTTCTGTAAAGTAAGCATGGAGTAGCTTTTCCGTAACCTCGGTTTCTTTTCCATGTTCTTTGGCAAATTTGGCTAGACGATGAGCGTCAAAGGTGTTCGTTGGTTTCATTGTATCAAAATCATACTTTAAGCCGACGTTTGCAGCTTGCTGGCCAACCCCTTGATTCGCTTGCTTTGCCTGTTCAAGACTCATGCGGTATTTGCCAGCGAGTACTTCATGAATGGATTCACCACTGTATTTTGGCGAGTTTGGATCAAGTTCAAAGCTTTTAAATTCAACCTCTACCTGGTCCCGATTCGGGAATTGTGCCAACGCCTCCTCCAGGTGGCGTTTTCCTATATAACAAAATGGACATACAAAATCTGACCATACCTCTATTTTCATGGTTACACCTCGTTTTTTTGTGATGATTAAGGATAGTGTAACACAAGAGGAGGAAATGCCAATGGAATATGCTTCATTAGTATATGAAGGACCTTTTCTTGGTTCTTCACTGATTTGTGCTCTTTAATAACCTTTTCAAGGACATCTTTCGTGCTTTCGCACTGATTTTGTCCCAAAAAACATTTTTAAGGACATTTCTCCAGGTCTCCTGTAAGATTTTGTTCAAAAAAACCATTTCAAGAACGTTTCCCCGAGTATCCCATAAGATTTTGTCCTAAAATCATTCTTATCAGAATTAACAAGGTTTTTACTCAAATATCTTCCCTGGATTTAAAATCCCCTTCGGATCAAGCGCAAATTTAATGGCCTTCATTACATCCAATGATTCCCCGTGTTCCTTCTGCTGGTATTTAGTCTTTCCAACCCCTACCCCATGCTCTCCCGTACAGGAACCTCCTCGGCTAAGAGCATAATCAACCAAATGGGCATTCAGTTCCGCCGCTTTTTTCATTTCTTCTGGATCATCAACATCAATCATTATAATGGAATGATAGTTTCCATCTCCTACATGTCCTAATAAAGCACCATCCAAGCCAATTCGATCAATCGCCTCGCGGGCATCATGTATCGCACCGCCCAATTCTGACATCGGCACACACACATCCGTAACCATCATTTTTTTCCCAGGAGATTTATGTACAAAAGCATACGCTAAATTATGGCGGACCTCCCACAGTTTCGCACGTTCCTTTGAATCTGTTTCAAACAAGAATTCCTCGCAGCCGTGATCCTGGGCAATTTTTTCTGCAAAATCAGCATCATACTGAAGGCCGGCCTCATTTCCATGGAATTCCATGAACAACGTTGGTTTAACTGGATAATCGGTTTGATTATAAAGATTAACCTGTTTAATCGAGCGGGCATCGACTAATTCAATCCGTGCCATCTGAATCCCGGCTGAGAGAATATCGGTAACCGTTGCAACAGCCTCTTCAACACTTGGAAAAACAGCCCGTGCCGCGCTGATCACTTCCGGTATCCCGTAAACTCGTAAGGTTAGCTCTGTAAATGCCCCCAGTGTCCCTTCTGATCCAACAAACAATCCAGTAATATGATAGCCTGAGGACGATTTCGCTGTCATGCTTCCAGTATGAATAATGCGTCCATCTGCTAAAACCACTTCCAAATCACGGACTTGGTCCCGCATCACCCCATAGCGGACAGAGGTTGTTCCGCTTGCATTGGTCGCCGCCATCCCCCCAACCGTTGCATCCGCTCCCGGATCCACCGGAAAAAACAACCCGTATTTTTTTAACTCTTTATTTAATTGCGTCCGGGTAACCCCTGGTTGTACACGCACTAAAAAGTCATTCGGGCGAACCTCAAGGACCCGATTCATCAGTTGAAAATCGATGGAAATTCCACCTTGATAGGGAATCACATGCCCCTCCAAGCTCGACCCAAAGCCGAACGGTGTTACCGGGATTTCGTGATCATTTGCAAACTTTAGAACTTCGCTGACTTCTTCTTTATTTTTTGGAAAAACAACCACATCCGGTAAATGCGGAGTATGATAGGACTCATCTTTACTATGCTGCTCCAAAACCGTTGGGTTTACCGTAACCTGTTCCTCAGGTAGAATTCTTCTTAACTCGTCTACTAATACCATTTTCAGCCAGTCCTCTCTCGAATGTTCGGAATAGTAATACTAATATAACAATTATAGAACAACTCAGAATTTTTTCAAACTTCGAAGATTACTAGAATGCTAAAAAGGTGCCAAATTATGGCACCTTTAATGAAAACTATTCTCTCCCATGCTCAAACTCATCTTCCAGCCTTCTGATTTCATCTACTGATTTTTCAAGTGCAGCTTGTGGGCCTTTGAAATGCTTTTTATAATAGGAAAGGTCCATGATGACCAACACCACAAACATCCCAATCAGGGCGTAGGCTGCCATTTGATTTGGCGGTATGACCATGATAATGCAAATGAATACAATCCAGATTAAGCTGATTACGTTGATTGGTTTGCTCCATTTCCCAAGTGCCCAAGGACCGTAATGCTTTGGTAAAAATAAACCTTTCGATTCAGCTCTAAGTTTCAGATAAATAGGGATTCCGTAAGCCACATACAAACCGACCACACTTACCGCGGTTAAAAAAGCAATCGTTGAGTAACCTGCATCCGGATTGACCAATTTCGTAATGTAATCGATTAACGCTAATATAAAGGAAAGAATAACCGCAAGCCAGATGGCTTTTGCTGGTGTCCGGAATTTGCGGCTGATTTCTGCCCAATGACGGCTGAGCGGCATTCCATTATCCCTTGAAAATGCATACATCATCCGCGAAAAAGAAGTAATGGATGAAAGGCCGCAGAAGAACATGGCAAACGTGACAAGCCACAAAACAATGTTGCCAAATGTACCGCCTAGTGCCTTACTAATTACAAAAATAAAGGCATTGTCCGAGTTAACCGCACCGTTCGCATCATGAATGGAAAGTGTAACAAATGCAAGCATAATAAAGCCAAAGACAAATGAGAAGGCAACGGAGTTAAAAATCCCCCATGGGGCGCGGACACGTGGATGAACCGTTTCTTCAATAGTATGGGCCGAAGCATCATAGCCGGTGAAGGTCCATTGGGCCTGCAATAATCCGATTAAAAATGCCAGGAAATAAGGTTTATCTGAAAAGGTTTGACCGACATGGAATAGATAATCAATCGGCTGCAGTCCGAGCTTCGTGAAGAAGGCTAGACTGACCACTAAAATGGCAACGACAGCCATGTGATACCAAGCAGAGAAATCATTTAATTTTGCAACGATTTTAATTCCGATATGATTGAGGATTCCGTGTAATAGGAGGACAACGCCAAAGACGATTAAGGTGGTTGTATCAGTAGATTGATAGTTGAAGATTCCTGCTAGAAGTGGGTCGGCGAATAAGGCTACAGAGTAATCGATTCCGGCGACGATTCCAATTTGGCCAATTAAGTTGATCCAGGCTGTGTACCAGCCGATTCGGGTTCCTTTTAAGGCAGCTGCCCAGTGGTAAAGTGCCCCTGCTGTTGGGATGGCTGAAGCCAGTTCTGAAAGTGAAGCAGCGACTAGCATGACGAAAAAGGCAACGATGGTCCAGCCAAATCCCATCATTCCCGGACCGCCGTAGGTCAACCCGTGGCCGTATAGGGAAACTGCACCTGTTAATATGGAAATAATGGAAAATGAGATCGCAAAGTTCGAAAAGCCGCCCATGTCGCGCAAGAGCTCCTGGGCATATCCATAACGATTGAGGTGTTTTTTATCCTCGAGCAATTGTTGGTCTTTGCTCTTCATTCGATTCTCCCCTTTCATGATTCCTTATCAGCTTCATTACCGACAAAAATTTCATGTTCTTCGTCATTAAAGGATCTTACATTCTTATTTGCCTTCATTCCAATGGCTGTACCGACAACAAGCGTAAAGATAATCATCGTAAATCCGATTACAACCCCCATCCGCTCCCCTCCTTTCGGTTCAATTAAATAGACCTAATTTGGTCAAGTTATCACTATATTATTCTCGTAAACCATCAAATATACATTGTGAAGTTTTCACATGGTGCCTGTCACCTTTGCTCATTATTTTACAAGTTGATAAGGTTTCCTTTGACCTTGAAATGAAAAATGGTGCTCATTTGGGTAATAAGAGGGTATTCCTTTTCCCTTTTGTAAGCGAATCATCTCCACTCGGGTAATGAAATGCCTTTCCTTTTACCTTTTGCATGAAATTCTACCTCCCTCGGGCAATGCAACTCCTTTCCTTTTACCCTCACAATAAAAACCTACCTCTCTCGGGCAATGCAACGCCTTTCTTTTTACCCTCCACACGGAAATCTACCTCCCTTGGGCAATGCAACTCCTTTCCTTTTACCCTCTTTACAAAATTCTACCTTCTTCGGGCAATGGAACTCTCTTCCTTTTACCCATATAACAAGTATCCCTTCCTTCGGGGAATGCAAATTCAAGACATCCCCCAAAATTGAAAAAGATGCCCCCAAAAGGACATCTTTTTCTAAATCTATTAACCAATCTTTTCCTCGTCAACCTCAGACCCAGAGGTTACATCCTCAATCGACACAAACTCCTCTGACATTGGACGTAAATTCTTGGATCCTACCAAGAAATAATAGACAATCGCTACACCAAAAATCGTCAAAATCACTCCTGCTAATGGAAGCTGAACCCCAAACAATGGAAGAGTTGTCGTTAACACACTATATTTGACTACACAGAAGAACGAGAAAACGCCCAGTACCAACGCAATCGCCGGCACCACTGGATAACTTACCTTAAACGGTCTTTCCAAGTTTGGTTCCTTTTTCCGTAACACAAACAACGAAATCATACTTAAGCAGTACATCGTGATTGCACCAAACACAGAAAGGATGATCAAGGCATTCGCAAAGTTTGCAGACCCAGCCGCAATGACACCAATCGCTCCCGGAACAATCAAGCCCCAATGTGGAACACCGCGTTTTGAAAGATTGGATAAGAACTTAGGCAGGTAACCGGCACGAGCTAACGCAAACGTTTGACGGGAATACCCAATGATAATTCCATGCAAGCTGGCAATCAGACCGAATAAACCGATAATTGCAACAGATTTTGGAATAAAGCTGCCTTCGCCATAAATACTAGCCAATGCCTGCGGAAGCGGATAATCCGCTGGTTTCCCGGTACCGCCGCCTAGACCCGCTGTTACCACTAAGGTTAAAATCGTAGCAATTCCAAGCGTTAAGATCCCAGAAATAAACCCTTTTGGAATATCCTTCTTCGGATCGCGCACCTCTTCCGCTGCCATCGCCCCCCCTTCAATGGCCAGGAAGAACCAAATCGAAAATGGAATCGCAGCCAAAACGCCGGACCAGCCATGACTAAAAGCCATATCATTAAAGATATTTGATGCCTGAACGTGAGGTAAGCCGGCAACATAATAAATCGCGAGACCAATCAGTGCCATTACCGTTGCCACTAACTCAATCACAGCCGCACCTTTTACACCAATGAGGTTAACCAAAATGAATAAGATAAACATTCCGACTGTTGCATAAACCGCATTAATACTTGGGACCAGAAAGTTAATATAAGCACCTACCGAAACAGCAATCGCTGGTGGTGCAAACACGAACTCGAGCAAACAGGCTAACCCTGTAACATAGCCCATAAACGGCCCCATTGCTTTTCTTGCATAGGCAGAAGGGCCGCCTGCGTGAGGAATGGAAGTTGACAGCTCTGAATAACTAAAAATAAAGGTCGTATAGAAGACAATAATAATGAGTGCTGCAATGCCAAGACCGATCGTTCCGCCTGATTCAAACCCATAGTTCCAGCCAAAATATTGACCGGATATAACCATCCCGACGGCAATGCCCCAGAGATGGATCGGCTTAAGCGCTTTTTGCAAATGGTTGTTTCCCTGCTCCATAAACCCTTCCCCTTTCAAAACTAAATCTCCTGGTAAAAATAAGCTTCAAACATTCCCTTAAACCCGACTATGTCATTTAACTAGTTAGCTCCTAGTTTAATATAGAATTGTAGAAGGATTACACAGGTTAATTTTTCTATAAATTAAAGTGTTTTCAAGACCGACATCACATTCTGAACGGATTGAGCAGATTGATCAAGGGCCGCTTTTTCCTCCGGTGTCAAAGCAATTTCAATCACCGTTTCAATCCCATCTCCCCCAAGGACGGTAGGAACACCTAGATATAGATCCTTATAGCCATATTCTCCTTCTAAATAAGCAATACACGGTAAAATTCGCTTTTTATCCTTTAATATCGCTTCGGCCATTTGCACCATCGAAGCGGCAGGTGCATAGTAAGCGCTTCCTTGCCCTAGCAGACTAACAATCTCGCCCCCGCCTTTGCGCGTTCTTTCCACAATCGCTTCGATGCGATGGGGAGGAAGAATTTTATCCAGCGGAATTCCTCCGGCATAGGAGAACCGAACCAATGGGACCATATCATCCCCATGTCCGCCAAGAACAAAGCCCGAAATATCTTCCACTGACACATTCAATTCCTGAGCAACAAAGGTGTTAAAGCGGGCTGTATCCAAGACACCGGACTGACCGATGACACGGTTTTTCGGAAACCCAGTGGTTTTATAACAAACATAGGTCATTGCGTCGACCGGATTACTTAACACGATAATATAGCTATTTGGCGCATATTTTTTAATATTTTCCGAGACTTGCTCGATAATTTTGGCATTGGTGGAAACCAAATCGTCCCGGCTCATCCCCGGTTTTCGCGGCAGGCCTGCAGTAATTAACACCAAATCAGCATCCTGAATATCTGCATAATCCGAGGTACCCGTGATGTTTGCGTTAAAGCCTTGAATCGGACTTGCTTCAAGCATATCGAGGGCTTTCCCTTTAGTAGGATCGCTTTGGGCTGGAATATCTACGATCACAACATCCCCTAATTCTTTTTGAGCCAGCATCAGTGCAGCCGTTGCACCGGTAAAACCCGCACCTATGACTGCAATTTTTTTACGTCTAAATGCCATCTTTTTTCCTCCAATCCTTCAAAAATCATTCCGCATTAACGAGCAGTACGTCCCCATCTTCAAGGGATTAGTGGGGGGCGACTGCCCGTAAAAAGCCGATTGGTGAAATACAGTGAAACTTGCCGCTGTGATCTTCAGCGGCTTAGTTGAAACAATCGGGTTCGTACTGTCTCTTTATCAAGGCGACAGTAGAATGGGATTAACAACCCGAGTGGGATCCACTGATTGAAGTTTCACTTTATTCCGTTGTTGCAGGAGGCTCTTCCTGTTTTGCTTTTGGACCCCTTTTTGAAGGCTTTGGTTTTTCCTCCACCTTCTTCGGCGCCTTCGCCAGCATTTGACCCACTTCCTCATCAGGACGCGGGATGACATGTGCGGTTACCAACACTCCGACACTTTGCGCCGCATACTTTCCGGCATCGACTGCTGCCTGAACAGCCCCGACATCCCCTTCTACTAAAATCGAAACGAGTCCCGCATCTACTTTTTCCTTTTTAATTAAAGTGACATCAGCTGCTTTAACCATCGCATCGGCCGCAACAATCGAAGCAATCAGACCTCTGGTTTCAATCATTCCTAATGCTTTTGACAAATTACGCACCTCCTTCTACATCAATTGAATCAATTATTCCGATAATCACAGCATCAATCGGGAGCTTCTGATCCCCGATAATATTTGCCGCGGCACTTCCCGTTGTAACCATCACCTTATCCCCGACACCTGCACCAATCCGGTCCACCGCAATAAACGGTGAAAGGATCGGTGCCCCGGTTGGAAGCTCCGGCTGGACAAACAAATATTTTAATCCTGTCAGGTTGTCTTCCTTTCTGGTCGCCCACACATTTCCAATCACCGTTCCTACTTGCAAAAAATCATCCCCTAACTTAGTCCATAACCCGGATGGTTTTTTTCAACTCTCTTGCGGCATCCCGTGCTAATGGGGTTACAATCGTCCCTTTCCGAACTGAAATCGATTCACTCTTACAGGCTTGCACCTCTCTCTTCGTTAAGAGGTTTTTTTGAAAAATAAATGCCTCTGGTTCCTGTGTTTGGACTGGTTCTTTCAAGGTCGGTAGAGGTCTTGCTGGAGGCTCTCCATCCTTAACAATTGAACCAGTTTGCCCGGTTGTAATTAACCCCGCATTGGCTTCATCCGTATCAATATGCATTTCAAGCCTGTATCTCGGCGACACCCGAATGAGTACTTTTTCAAACGAAACCGGGCGCTCCCCCTCTGTTCTGATTCGAACATATTCCCCATTTTCCACCCCGAAATGCGCAGCATCATCGGGATGCATGTGGATATGGGCCTGGGCTATGATCAGTCCTTCATTTTTATAAATACTTCCTTTCGGCCCTACCAGCGTAATCGGTGCAGAGCCCACAATATTACCCGATTCCCTGATTGGCGGGTTCACTCCGAGCTTCACCGCATCCGTTTTGCTGACCTCAACCTGGGTTAAGGAACGGGCCGGACCAAGAATGCGCACTTTTTCAATGCTTCCTCTTGGCCCGACAATGACCACCGTTTCATTTGCGGCAAATTGACCTGGCTGCGACAAATCCGCTTTTTTCGTTAATTCATACCCTTTACCAAAAAGAATCTCTAAATCAGTTTGACTTAAATGACAGTGGCGGGCAGAAACAGCCATTGGGATCGTATTCGGTCTTGAGTCCTTTTTTAACAATTGCTGAATGACTTCTTCAACAATCGTTCGAATGGCTTGTTCATTCATCAAACCCACTCCTTACTTCTTACACTTCAACATCTAATTTAGGTAAAATGCTTTCCAATTCATTGTGTGGACGTGGGATGACATGGACAGATAAAAGTTCGCCAACACGTTCTGCTGCTGCCGCACCTGCTTCTGTCGCCGCCTTTACTGCACCTACATCACCACGAACAAGAACGGTAACAAGTCCGCCGCCAACATGAACTTTCCCGATTAAATGTACGTTTGCTGCCTTCACCATTGCGTCGGCTGCTTCCACTGATGCTACCAAACCTTTTGTTTCTACCATTCCTAATGCTGTTAATTCTCTAGCCATTTTAAATTCCTCCTATTAGTTCATTTGATATTTTTTTAATACTTGGTTGACCATTTCAGAAATCACTTTTGGATCTAGTGAACCCGATACATTGACGTTGCTTAATACCTGATTCACAATCTCGTCAACATGATTGCTTGCGCCCCATTGTGGACCAGAGTTTTGGTAGGACGGCTTAGGAACATTTACTTCCTTCGTTCCATAGGCCATTCTCTTGATATTGATTAAATGGCGGGCCGTTAAATTATCAGAAGTAATATTTCCGCCAAACGAACCGCAGCCAAGTGTCAGCGATGGCATCAATTCGGTGGTTGCACCAACCGCACCTATGGACGAAAGTGTATTAACCATTAGACGTGATACCGGCATTTCTAACGCAAACTCACGGGCCACCTTGTCATCATTGGTGTGGAGCGATAAGCTATGCCCCATCCCGCCTAAATTTAAGATTTTCACACAAAGCTCTTTCGCATTTTCATAGCTTTCTGCTGTATATATCGGGAAGATCGGTGACAATTTTTCGATGGAAAAAGGGACGTCCTTCCCGATCCTTGTTTCTTCCGCAATTAAGATGGTGGTATCCACTGGAACTGAAATTCCTGCCAGTTCTGCAATCTTGATTGCGCTTTGCCCCACGATGTCAGGATTGAGCTTTCCTGGAAACGGCGAGATGACCTTTTCTAAAAGTACTTTTTCCTGCTCGTTTAAGAAGTAGGCACCGTTCTTTTTGAACTCTCTCACGGCCATCTCTTTTACATTCTGGTCGACAACAATCGCCTGTTCTGTGGCGCAAATCGTGCCATAATCAAAGGTTTTGCTTTCGACAATCATTTTGACCGACTTTTGGATATTAGCTGTTTTTTCAATATAGACCGGTACGTTTCCGGGACCAACACCGTAGGCTGGCTTACCTGAGCTGTAAGCAGCGCGGACCAAGTCTTTACCGCCGGTTGCTAAAATTAAATCAATATCGCGGTGGTGCATTAATTCGGTGGTTGCCGCCATCGTCGGCTTTGAGATCCACCCGATAATTCCGTCCGGAGCCCCCGCTTCAACCGCTGCCTCTAAACAAATTTTTAATGCAGCGACAGAGCATTTAACAGCACGTGGGTGTGGACTAAAGACGATTCCATTTCTTGTTTTTAAGGCAATTAATGCTTTAAAAATCGCACTCGACGTTGGATTCGTTGTGGGAATGATCCCGGCAATAACCCCAAAGGGATAGGCAACCTCCACGATTTTCTTTGTTCGGTCCTCGTTGATAATTCCAACTGTTTTTTCATTTTTAATGGATTCATAGACTGCCAGTGAACCCACATCGTTTTTCATTTTTTTATGTTCAACAACACCCATTCTGGTTTCTTCCACCGCCATCTGGGCTAGTTCAAGTGATTTTGCAGCAGCAGCTTCAGCGACCCGTTTGACGATTTTATCTACTTGTTCTTGTGAATACGATAAGTATTTTTGCTGTGCTTCTTTTGCTTTTTGAAGTGCATGCCGCATTTCCTGGATGGATTGAAGATCTAAATCAAATTGCACCAGGGACACTCCTTTCTCTCTTGTATTTTTAGTATAAAATTACACACATTCTCGTACAGGAATCCTTTATCAGCGAATTTCAAAGGCTTATCAGCGAATTGGTACGGTTTATCAGCGAATTCAAAGAGTTTATCAGCGAATTAAAAAAGCTTTATCTAGTACTGCCGCGGATTTCTCGCAATCTCGATAATCACATCGCGAAATGCATCGGCTGCCGCCTGACAGGCTGATTGCGAACCCGTCAACAGCCCGCCACCAAAGTTTGTTTCCGAAGGAGGACCGAAAAACTTAACCAGTTCCACATCCGCAGCCTTCAAGGCGGCATCAATTCCATACACGGCTTCAAGCGGCGGGGCAATCAAATAGGCAAGTGCCTCCCCTTGATTAATCCCAGCCTCAGCTGATAAATACGTACCCGTTCTAGCCACGACATGAGCATATAGCGCATGACTTTTTTCATCATTTAAAGTTTCAAAATAGGCATCATTTTCTGCGGTCTGGATAACCGCGTCAATGCCGCTTTTCACTTCATCAGGGCTCGGGCCGGCTAAAACGCCAATCATTTCGCCTGACAAAGGCCCTGAAGCATGCCCGGACCCTGCGTAGAAAGACCTTGCATAGACGACATCAACATCCGCCCGTTTGGTTGCTTCATCGAGAGCGGTATAACCCACATCATCAATAGTTGAGGTAAAAATCGCTAAACTCCGTTGATGCGGTTTTAACTGGAACTGTGCAGCTAAGGCAGGGTCAACATTTGGGATAATCCGGACAGCTAAAATTTCTGCATGAATTCGTTCTAAAGCCACTTTTTACCCCTCCTTATTGACCAGCGATACCCCGCTAGCTTCATATTTTAAAATTTTTTGGACAACCGTTCCGATATAAGCCCCTGCCTCAACCGGCGGGATGCCGCCCTTATGAATATTGGAAATAACCATACGGTCGGCTTCAATCGTGCCCTGGCGCGGTTCGTAGCATAAATATGCACTTAATGACTCCGCACTAACCAACCCTGGTCGCTCACCTATTAGATAAACAATTACCTTCGGTTTGAGCAGTTCCCCGACATCATCCATCGCCGCGACCCGGCCTTTTTCGATAAAAAATGGTGTACCAACATCCAGTCCTAAGCTTTGAAGTGATTGATTCAGAGAGAGATAGACATCCTCTACATTTTCCTCAACCGCTTTTGAACTCAAGCCATCAGAAACAATAATTTGCACAGTCGGCGACTTTTTACATTTTTCGTTAATTAATTGTTTGGCCTCATCCGAAAGCTTTCGGCCAAAGTCAGGTCGGCGGACATATACCTCTTTGTCAGCAACCTTTGTATTGACCTTGAATAAGGACAGGCTTTCTAAGATTTTAGGATCGACATCGCCATAGACCGCATCGACCGCTGCCGCATGGTCAAAACGAAATTTCAGCCACGTATCCGTTTTTGGCCGTAAGCCCGCGCGGCCAACCCCTATTCTCGCTGGCGTTTTACTAATGAGAAGATCCAGCTCCTCTTTGTTAAAAGGATTTTCAAGTCCAACCGGCGGCTTTGGTTCTACTGCTATTTCCTTTTCCGGCTCAGACTCGGTACAATCCGAGTTGCATTTCTCTTCAACATTATTTGAACGGTGATTCCAAAACTTTACTTCAACACTTGCCGCTGGTTCATTGGTTACCTTTGTACGAACCTCTTCCACCGTTGACTCACTGCCAACCGCAGCCTTTGTCTGCAATTTTTCAACCACCATTTTCGTTATTTGTTCCACTAACTCAGGATTCATTCCCTACACCTCCTATCGCGAAAAAATCGTTGGATCACCAGCATATTTACTTAATTTCCCGTTTTCAAAAATCCCCATTTTTTCAAGCCATGCTTCAAATTGTGGTGCCGGCCGTTTATTCAGCGTTTGTCTTAATGTCGCGACATCATGATAGCTCAAGGATTGATAGTTCAGCATACAATCATCCCCCATTGGCGCAGCGATAATAAAATTCACTCCAGCCGCTGTCAGCAGCACCCCAAGATCCTCGATGTCATTTTGATCCGCTTTAATATGGTTTGTGTAGCAAATATCTACGCCCATTGGGATCCCATGCATTTTTCCCATAAAATGATCCTCAAGACCGGCACGAATCACCTGCTTGTTGTTGTACAAATACTCAGGTCCAATAAAGCCAACTACTGTATTGACAATATACGGATCATAGTAGCGGGCAAAGCCGTAATTCCGCGATTCCAAGGTCAATTGGTCAATATTATAATGGGCTTCTGCGGATAATTCCGAGCCTTGGCCTGTTTCAAAATAGAGGCGTTGCGGCCCAGTTCCGGTTCCATACACCTTAGCCATTTCATTTGCTTCCTCTAACAGCAAAGCCGTGATCCCGAAGGAACGATTGGCTGCTTCTGTTCCGGCAATACTTTGGAAAATCATATCTGCCGGTGCCCCTTGTTGGACTGCTTTCATTTGTGCAGTCACATGGGCAAGTACACAGTTCTGTGTTGGAATTTCCCATTTTTGAATGAAGTCGTGCGTAGCATGCAATAATCGTTTTACACTTTCCACGGAATCATCCACTGGGTTAATCCCGATTACCGCATCACCGATTCCATAAGCAAGACCCTCTTTCATTGAGGCCATCATGCCCTCAACATTATCCGTCGGATGGTTCGGCTGCAGTCTTGATGCCAGAACACCTTTTTGACCGATGGTGATATTACATTTAGATAAAATTTCAATTTTATTGGCTGCATGGACTAAATCCAGATTGGACATGATTTTCGCCACGGCCGCAATCATTTCACTATTCAACCCTCTGCTGAGGCGTTTCAAATCTTCCCCAGTGGTAGTATCGTTCAGGATATATTCACGAAGCTCGGAAACGGACCAATTTTTGATGGATTGATAGGTTGGTTCGTTTATTTGCCCTTCGATTATCCTAGAAACCTCATCCTCTTCAGGGGATAGCAACGGATTTTCTCTGATATCCTGAAGCGTTAAATAGCTCAATACTTGCTTAGCTGCAATTCTTTCTTGGACGGTTTCAGCCGCAATCCCCGCTAAGCGGTCGCCGGATTTTTCTTCATTTGCTTTTGCAAATAAATCCTTTAGCGAGGAAAATTGATAAACAGTACCTAAATAGGTGGTTTTTAATTTCACAAAAAAGTCCCCCTTTCGTCATTTCTGGAATGTTAATGTTTTTATAATTACAGGAACAACATTTGTGTTTAGCACTTGGCCAATATCCAAATAGTCCCCATTTTCAACATTGATTTGATCAATACAGATGACGGATTGTGATGAATCCTTCCTCTTTAGCGTTTGCCCAAGAACCTTTGCATAGTCGCGGTCAAGAACTAGGACTAGCGGCTGTGCCGGATTCGGTTTTTGTTTCATCGCAGTGAGGATTGTGTCAGCAAATTCATCAATTTCACGAAACCTTAGATAAGGCAGCTCTGAAAAATAAACCGCAAAATTCTGCCCATCGCGTTGCGAATCATAGAGTTCAATTGCTTCTTCAATTCGTTTAGAAAATTGGTTCATTTCGATTTTAAAATCAGCTTCAAATCGGACCTGATAAACCGGTAAATTTTTTAACGGTAATTTTCCGTTATCGGCCTCGATGGTCGCCCCGCTAATTTCCGTCGTTTGCATTCCAGCACCGAGCACCGTGGCCCGGACTGTTTCCTGCGGCATAACCCAAGTCCATTCTGATAAACTGGTACTCTCCTTTAACGAAGCTGCTAACATCAGCCCGATGTCATCATATTGAGCTGTCTGTCCAGAACCGTTCTCATGCTGATAGATACATTCACTGATCCCGCCTGAGAACATAATAGCCTCTATGTCTTCTCCCCAGTTTGGTTCATGCCCCAGCAATAATGCGTGGTCTTCAAGGGTGAGTGCCCTATTTAACATTCTCGCGATAACCTCGGCCATGAAATCGGTAATCTTTTTTATTTCGATTGGATTAGAGCTTTGCCCCACTTCCATTCTGGCTCCCCATCGTTGAAGCAGGTCCTTAACTGGAGGAGAGATGCTTTGAATTTTGTTTTCCTTGAATTCAATCAATCTGCCGCCAATATGAAGTGTACAGGTTCCACAAAGCCTTCCTGATTTATAGACCGCCACATTCGCGGTACCCCCACCGATATCGATATTGGCTATAACCTTTCCCGTCTCTTTGGAATATTCATAGGCACCCGAGCCTTTTGCTGCAATAATCCCTTCTAAGTCCGGCCCTGCAGTTGCCACTAGAAACTCCCCGGCATGGTCTGATAACTGATGGAGCATTACTTCGGCATTAGACTTCGTGGCTGTTTCACCTGTGATGATCACAGCCCCCGTTTGGATGTCCTTCGGTTCAATTCCTGCTTTCTGATATTCCACTTTGACAAGGTCTTCAATTTTTTCAATATCAATGGTTGTTGGCGTCCTCAGCGGTGTCCGGTAAATCGGACTTCGATGAATAACCTGTTTATCAATGATTTCAATCCGCGGTACATGAGCCCCGCCGGCCATATTCATTAAGGTGAACCGGCTTATTACCAGCTTCGTTGTACTGGTCCCAATATCAATTCCGGCACTGATCATTTCTTCTTTCTGTGGGCCTTTATAGTTCATTCCCATCTCCCCAAAAACAAAAAGCGCCCCTTGTAAACTATCCCAATTTAGATAGTTTAAAAGAGGCGCCATTGCCGTTAAATTCATTTGTTATTCATAATATAAATTATTTTCTGGATACTGTAAAGGCTTTCATTTAAAAAATTATAAACGGAGATGGATTTTCTTCAAGATGCTGTTTCATTTCCTGTAATGAATTTAAGGTTACTAGCTTTCGAATCTCTTCGATTCCTTCATTTTTAACCGATGAGGTAATAATGATGGGTCCCTTGTTCACAATTACCTTTTTTAATAAAGAAATAGCGAGCTCCACATCTGCTTGATCTGAATCACTTTTTGTAACGATTCCGATCGGGATTTTATTGATCCCTGTACTAAATCCAGGCGGAAATACCATTTTTTTCTTGGTTGCATCCTGCAAATAGAGGACATGGGTGACTTCTAGTGCAGTTGACATAATATTTTTATAGTAGAATGGATTTTCACTGTATTCTCCCGGAGTGTCAACAATCCAATCATAATAGATTAGCGACTGTGTTTTGACAGCAGGCACTTTCCGGCCAAGTAATGCGTTGGTTAATGTCGATTTTCCCGCACCAACGGAGCCGATAAGCATCGCTCGGTTCTTTTTAGCCATGTGATGGCCTCCTTTCCTGAGAAGTTTGGCGATATCGACACTTTTTCATCGGATATCAACACAAATCCACGCGATATCGAGACTTTTTGGACGGATATCAACAAAAATTTAAAGGATATCAACACTTTTTCGAATATATCAACAAATCTACGACTTTGTGATCTTCGCCGGCGTATACATCAGCGTATCCGACAGAAACCGGTTGATTTCTGCCATCGCCATTTCTACTTCAGAAACATTGCCAACAATCACGAGGCTTCCGGTAAACCGGTCCAAAAATCCTAACTTTACATTTGCTGATTTTGTCGCTAAATCCCCGGCAATGATTACCGTCTCACTTGGTGTCAGTGTTAAAATTCCAAGGGCTCCCGCCTCTTGAATCCCCAATTTTTCAAACATATCCGGGTCTGGATTCGCAATAATATGGCTTAACGTTACCTGCTTCCCTGGGACAAACTCCTGAATAAACCGCTTTTTCTCTTCACTCACAACAATCACCTCTCCCTTTCTTAAAAAAAGAAAATGCCTAATAGATTTTATTTTTATCAAAAATAAAATCTATTAAGCACCATTGCTTGATCTATTCACTTGTAAACTAGCTTGGGTACTTCAAAATAATGTACTTTGCCACTTTTTCCATTGGCAGCTGTTTTTTCATGCTGAGGTCTCTCATCCTATTGTAAGCCGTTTCTTCCGGTAAATTCAATTGTTTCATTAAAATTCCTTTTGCTTTTTCTACCAGCTTGCGGTTTTTCAGCTCTCGATTCATTTCTTCTACTTTTTCTTTGTAAAAGTTTGCATTTTCAGCCTGCATCAAGGCAATTTCAACCGCTGGAATCAGATTTGCCTCCGAGATTGGTTTTACCAAATACCCTAAAATATTGGCCTTCTTCGCTTTCTCAATATATTCCTTTTGACTATAGGCCGTTAACAGCAAAATCGGGATATTGAATTTATTCGAAATAATCTCGCTCGCCTTCAAACCATTCAACTTTGGCATCTTAATATCCATGATGATTAAGTCGGGCTTTAGTGAATAAGCTAATTCAATGGCCTTTTCTCCATCAGCCGCTTCGGCAACAACATCATAGCCGGCATCCTTTAACATTAGCGAAACATCCAAACGGACGATGGATTCATCTTCTACTACCATAATTCGCTTTTTCATTCCTTAAACCTCCCTCGTAAAGGGAAATTCGACGGTCGCAACTGTGCCTTCACTCGTTCCCTCGATCCTAAAATGTCCCGACAAATCATGTTCAATCATCATCTTGACAATATCAAGCCCTAAAGATGGTTTCATGGTAGAGGTATAGCCAATTCCATTATCTTTTACCAGAACCATTATGGCTGAAGCCTCTTCCTCGATGACCACATGAATTTGGCCTTCATTCCTCTCCGTAAAAGCATGCTTCACACAATTTTGGATCAATTCATTGATGACAAGGGCAACCGAAACTGCTAGGTTTGATTTGATATAAAGCTTCGGTCCTGAATAATCAATCGTAATCGTTTTTCCTTCATGATCATCACTAAAGACCAGCATATTGCCGATTTTCTCTATTAAACTGACAATCTCCACATCGTCCTGGTTTTGCGAGTTAGATAAAATGATTTCATACACAGAAGCAATACTTAAAATTCTGTTGAGGCTTTCAACGAAGTGCACCTTGCTCTCCTCAGGAATTCCCCTTCTCATCTGCAAGCGCAGTAGACTTGCGACTGTTTGCAGGTTATTTTTCACGCGATGGTGAATTTCACGGATCGCCACCGTTTTAACGGTAAGCTCGCGCTCCTTTTCACGCAGCTCTGTTAAATCGCGAAAAATAATGAAGGAGCCGCTGTTTTGTTCATTTTGCACGAGCGCAATTTTTTTCATTTGAAAGACTTTATTCTGAATCGTCACTTCTTGAATCACAAGTTCATCTGAACGCAGGCAGATTTCTTCTAAGTTTGGAAAAAAAGTGGTAAAAAAATTTCCGCTCTTACACTCCATCGAACACATTTCTAACACAAGGTTCATCGCCGCAGGATTCGAATATTGAATCCGTAAATCTTGGTCAATTATGAATAAAGACTCCTCAATGACTTCCGGAATAAACGGTCGGTTTTCGGCCATTCCCAATAATAGTTCACTGAGTGTCTCATTTGCTTCTGTTAGCGCTTTCAGTTTATTTTGATTTTGAAGCTTATCGCTATTGTCCTTCTCCATAATCAACGTGCCAATAACCCGGTTATGTACACCTATAATAGGAACCACACTTTGTTCGACTTTTTTACCTTCTTGTGTAAAGGCATGATTTAGAAAAAGCGGCTTTCCTGTTCGAAAGGCATAAAAAACAGCGGGTTCAAACGTTTCATAAGCAAATTTACCGACAACCGGATTTTTATAGACCGATTTAGCCGTCGAAGGTGCCGCCTCAGCCACGACAATCGCATGCTTTTTTTCCCGCGTTTGACAGTCGATAAATACATTTGCTTGATTCAGGTCCGCAATTAACTGGAGGTTTTGAACCACTTCTTGAATCTTTCGGATCTCTTCATCTGATAGGTCTGTATGAAGCTGACATAAGGTTGCAACGGTGTTTATCTCAGTTTTAAGCATGTCTTAGCCCCAATCTTCTAATATATAAAAATATTGTATCGGGCATTTTTATTAGTGTCAATCTTCTGTTTTTTAAGGAAATGTTTCAAAAATAACAAATGACGCCCCAATCTAACTCAGGACGTCATTTAAGAAAATTGTGATGTTAAAATACGAATAAAGCCAATTCTATTTACGCTGCGCTTTCAACCATTCCATTGCAACATTTGCATGTAATGCGGCACCATATTTGAATATCTCTTCCTTTTGATGCATGCGCGGATTGTGAACAGGTGCTTCTCCCTCTTTACCCGTACCTAAAACAACAAATGCGGAAGGAACTGCCTGGGAAATATGTGAAAAATCTTCTGATCCTCCCAATGTTCCTAAATCCGTTACATAATCCACCCCGACAATTTCTTCTAATGCCGGCATAATTTCATCTACAAAATTTGGATCATTATAGGTCGTAGGTGTATGGAAATCAACGATAGTATAATTACCTCGCCATGCTTTAACAACATGGTCTATCATCTCTGGAATTCGGCCGCATAAATGATCTCTTGACTGTTGGTCATAGCTGCGCATATTCCCTTGTAAAACAGCCTTGTCCGGGATAACATTCGTAACGGTTCCTCCGCTCATCGCACCGATCGAAAAAGTAACACTTGAACTTGGGTCCACTTCGCGCGTGAATAATAAATTTAAACTTGTATACAATTGATTCATGATCATATTGGCATCAATGGTTTTATGTGGTTGTGAACTGTGACCACCATTACCTTGAACCTCAATAATATAGGTATCCATTGCTTGTGATATGGTTCCTTTATGGACAGATAATGTGCCGGCTTCCTGGTCAGGCATGATGTGAATAGCAAAAGCTGCATCAACTTTTGGATCTTCCAAGAGTCCATCTTCAATCATTAACTTAGACCCATAACCCCACTCCTCACCGGGTTGAAACATTAATTTAACTGTTCCTTGCAATTCATCTTCATGATCTTTCAATAGTTGTGCAGCGCCTAACAGCATAGCTGTATGGGAATCATGGCCGCAAGCATGCATTTTACCAGGAATTTTAGATTTAAATTCAGATTCAAATTCTTCCTCAATCGGCAAGGCATCCATATCTGCACGGAGGAGAATACATGGTTCCCCTTTACCAATTGTCGCAACTACACCTGTACATTGGAACTGTTCACCAAATCCTGCTTTCGCATATTTTTTAGTAATATCTGCTGGTACCACACCGCATGGTTTATTTTCAATCCCCATTTCGTTCAACCGTTCACGAATATATTTTTGAGTGTTTGGAAGATCAAATCCGAGTTCAGGATATTGGTGTAAATGCCGGCGATCCTTAATAATTTGTTCTTCATATCTTTTTGCTTCTTCAAAAAAATTCATCATAATCATCACTCCTATATATAATATTTTATATATAATATTATCTACTAAAATTTCATATTTTCCAAATACTTTTTTTTCAGTTGGTTCTAAAGATGGACATGAAACATATCCATAGGATGAGAAAAAAGGGGGTATGTGTATGAATTTTTCCTTGAATAATTTAACCGTTCCTGAAGTAATTAAAGCAACACAAGATAATATGATTGGACTTATGCATACCTGGGGAGGTTTATCCGAATCACTTCAAGTAATCGAAGACGAAAATTGTTTTCGAATTAAATCGCCAATTAAACACCCCTTATTTAACAATATTTTAAAAACAAAGGTTGATCAGGATGTTCATGGATATGTAGATTCAATTATAAACGATTACAAGAGTCAACAGATCCCTTTTCTTTGGCGCATCTGGGACCATGATGAACCAGATGAAATCGGGTCAGTATTGCTCGAAAATGGTGCCCAGCAAATTCCTGGTACAATCTTGATGGCAATCAACTTGGACTCCTTTCAACCACTCACACAACCTCTTCCTGAACTAACGATACAAACAATCGGTATGAAAAGAGATGCAGTAAATTTCTCTCAATGTGCCTGCACTTCATTCGGTATTCCAAAGCAATTTCTTGAGCCGATTGGTGAATTAATCCATAAAGAAGATCCCAATATCGTCAATTTTGTTGGTTATGTAGATGACACAGTAGTTTCGACTGCAACGCTTTATTACTGTAATGGATTAGCAGGAATCTACAATGTAGCCACCTTACTGGACTTCCAAGGAAAAGGCATCGGTATGGATATTATGACAGCGTTACTCTTCAAAGCGAAACATGATGGATATCATACAGCGATTCTCCATGCAACACCAGCCGGGCTGCGGCTTTACGAGAAGCTAGGATTTATAAAGTATGGGGAAATGATACAATATTTATTTACCTAAAGAAAAAAGCATTGGTTGCTTGAAAACCAATGCTTTTCCCTATTAAAGGATCAGATACATTTCATATTGTGCTAGGTTTCCTTTTTGAAAACCATGCTTTTTATAAAAACCTTCAAGTAAACTATTGTTTGAAAACCCAGTAGTCATTTTAGATAATTGGAGATTTTTACAGGCGGTTTGCAAAAGCTGTGTTGCAATACCCTGACCTCTTACATTTTTATCCACCATTAAAAAACTTATCCCGCCGTTCGAATTGATGGATAGACATCCAACTAATTCTTCGTTTAAATAGGCCGCAAAATAATGGTTATGGGTCAATTTTTCTAAGAAATCGATATCATTCTGCCAGTTAATATGGTAGGTCCATTTTTGAATATGTGTTTGAAAATCATTAAAATCCAAACTTCTTATGATGGCTTCTGATTTTGTTTCTGCCATTTTTAGCCCCGATAAATTCTGATTTGAGTAATAAACAATATCATAGATTTTTTCGTAGCCTAATTTTTTATAAAAATGAATCGCTCGGTCATTCCCAACGATTACTTCAAGAAAAAGCTGCTTACAGCCTTGTTTAACCGCCTCTTCTTTATGAAGTTCAAATAGCTGTTGGCTGATGCCATGACCCCTAAAATCAGGGTGAAGTGCTAATGTTCCACATCTCATCGTTTTAATCGTTTCATAATTTTTAATGCCGCCCAATATTACTCCAACAGGCTGTTGTTCAAAAAAAGCGATGAAGGAAGTCTCTCTTGCATTGCCTTCAGGACCAAAAAAGCGCTGGATAAAATCCGGCTCTGAATTTTCCATTTTTATTATATAATCCGAAAAACCATCTTGAAAAGCTTGGTGTATAAAATGATCCTCTACCTCAGAACATCTTTGATAGCTTATTTTCGAATTGTCTACTATAAAACTCGTTTGTTCGTTTGACAATTGCATCTATAAGACCCCCAATCTTCCATTTTGCATTTTACCTGAATATATAGTATAACCATAATAGATTTCTATGAGAAAGGTGGTTTCGCCTATTTGCAAAAATCTATTAGGTTAATTCCTTTAATACCTCGCCAATTTTCCGGTGATGAATCATCAAATCAGCTACATCATCCATTCCCGTTGGCTCCATATTGATAATGACGAGTTTTGCCTCATTCTCTTTTGCTTCTTGTGGAAAAAAGTTTGCCGGTGAGACATTTAAGGAGGAACCGAGAACAATAAACAGCTCCGCTTTCTTTGTTTCCCGTGCTGCTTGTAATAAAGATGCTTCTGGCAACCTTTCGCCAAACAGGACAATAGATGGGCGGATGAATCCACCACATTCACAGGATAAATTTTGCTCCATAAATCTCGCAATTGGAAAAATATCTCGGCACTCTGAACAATGACAGGTTCTTAAGCTGCCATGTAATTCTACAACATTTTTACTGCCTGCTGACTGATGAAATCCATCCACATTTTGGGTAATAATCGCGTTAAGTTTCCCTTCCTGTTCCCATTGAACCAGAACATCATGCCCGATATTGGGCTTATATTTATCAATATATTCAATCCGATTTTGATAAAATTCAATAAACTCATAGCGATTATTTTGAATCGCATCAGTACTGACTAATCTCATAGGATTTTGATCCTTCCATAAACCGGATGAAGCGGAGTGAAAATCAGGTAGTCCGCTCTCCGTGGACATGCCTGCCCCTGAAAATATAACGGTATAATTCGATTCCTCCAGCCATTGTTTTAAAATTTGAATTTTATCATCCATTTTCGCTTCCCCCTTACTTTATATTTTACAAGTTTCCTATATAATGGAAATAACTAACATTAAGAAGGTGGGTTTTATGGATTTTGAGTTACCTGTTTTAGAAACAGAACGTCTCATTCTTAGAAAAGTAACGCAGGAAGATCTGGACGACATCTTTTCTTATGGTTCCATTGAAGAGGTAACCAAATATGTTACATGGAATACACACCGGTCGTTAGCAGACTCACAAGTGTTTGTTGATTTTGCATTAAATCAGTATGAGCAAAAGAAAATTGCGCCGTGGGGAATTGAATACATAGAAACGGGAAAAATGATTGGATCGATTGACTTTGTTTCCTGGCAGCAGCACCATAAGGTAGCGGAAATTGGCTATGTTCTTTCACCAAATTATTGGGGAAAGGGCATCATCACGGAGGCTGCAAAGAGAATAATTGAATATGGCTTTGAAGAAATGGATTTGGTGCGGATCCAAGCAAGATGTTATGTTCAAAACATTGGGTCTGCTCGAGTCATGGAAAAAGCAGGCATGTCTTTTGAAGGCATCATGAAGAAAGCTATGTTTATTAAAGAAAAGCACAGGGATTTAAAAATGTATGCGATTTTAAAAGAAGAATTTCTAATAAAGCATAGTTTGCACTGGCTCAGTGACCGATTCTCTGGATTTCGTGCTTTGTCGGGCACTGAGGCTGGTCTTCGGTTACCATGGACACCGTTTTTTCTTCTTCTGGGCATCGAGATTGCTCTTCAGTTACCATGGACACCGGATTTTGCTTCTTCCGGGCATCGAGATTGGTCTTCGGTTACCACGGACATCATATTTTTGCTCTTCCAAGCATCGAGATTGGTCTTCGGTTACCATGGACACCGGATTTTGCTTCTTTCGGGCATCGACATTGGTCTTCGGTTACCATGGACACCGGATTTTTACTCTGTCGGGCATCGACATTGGTCTTCGGTTACCGCGGACATCATATTTTTGCTCTTCCGGGCATCGAGATTGCTCTTCAGTTACCATGGACACCGGATTTTTACTCTGTCGGGCATCGACATTGGTCTTCGGTGACCGTTGAACCAGATTTTTTTCATGTTCGGTCACTAAGACCACATATATCATTTTGAGTATATCATCTACATCCATTTATTAACAGAAGTTACTTCTAAAATTCATTCTCTCTTACCAACATCCGCAAGCCATACATAACCGCCCACGGTTGCTTCAATTCATTGAAAAAGAAACGAAGCAGCTTTTCATTTTGAATCATAACCAAAGTATCTGGAGCACTTGCCCGTAAATGATATTTCTGCTCTTCAACAACTGCAAAAGCTTGAATTCCCTCTATTTGGATCTTCAGCCGATCTCCTTCCAATGAGGAGTAAATTCCTTGAAACTTTCGCATTTCATCTAAAGTCATTTCATATTCCGGTTCTTCACTTATCTTTTCTTCCAATGGAAGGCCTAACGCAGTATGAACCGCTGCAAGCCATAGATTCCCAGCACTGACACCGCCTACATTTGTTAATACAACTACAAATAAATTTTCTTCTGGGATAAAGCCGAAATTTGAAGACACACCCGGTTGACCGCCTCCATGTTGGACAAGGGTATATTGTTCTGCATAATTGGGAGTTACGTTCAGGGCATAGCCATAAAACGAATTTCTTCCAATTTTATGTATAGGATTCCACATTTTATTCGTATACGAGTTATTTAAATAGACATGACCGTATTTTAACAAATCGACTACATTGGAACGAATCCCTCCTCCAACTTCATAGTTTCCTAGTGTTGGCCATGCAACCTTTTCTAATCGCCCTGCCTTTTGATTGTAATCGTAGGGGATCGATACGTTTTCCATTTGAAAAAGCTCTTCAAGATAATAGGTAGACCGATTCATTTGAAATGTCTGCAGATAGGTTTCTGTCATATATTGATGGTACGGTTTACCGGAAATTTTTTCAATTATGGCACCTAATAATAGAAACATATCATTACAATAACTAAAAAATTCTCCTGGTTTCCCCAACATGTTAATCTCTAACTCTGCTAAATAGGAAAGGTGTTTGCTAAATTCAGTTAGGTACTCTTTCCGTTCAATCGGTGGGAGTCCGGTTGTATGGGAGAGTAAGTGATGGATGCTGATGCTTTCCATGTCTTTTACCTGTTTAAGGTTAAACTCAGGAAGAAATTTTTGAACCGGGTCGTCGACTGAAAGCAATCCCTTCGCTTCCATTTCCAATATCGCCATTGCGGTGAATGACTTTGTGACGGAAGCAATTCCAAAATTAGTTTCCGGTGTAACCGGTAATTGTGCTTCTAGATCACGGTATCCGAAGCCTTTTTGAAAAATGATACTATCATTTTTCATCATTCCAACTGCGGCTCCGGCAATATGTTCTTGTTTCATTTTTTCATTTATGTAGGCTTCTAATTGATTCCAGTTGTATTTCACGATTAAATCCCCCTTATATTTTAAGGATTTCGACAATCGGAGGCGGAAATCCTTTACTCGCTGGGGCTATTCAACACATTATTAGCCGATATCAACATTCTTTAGCGGGAATTATCGACACAAAACTAGAATTATCAACACTTTTTAAAGGGATATCGACAATTTGCAATTCACCCCCATTTCCTCTTAAGCATCTCAATCTCCACTTTATGACTAATCCCCTCGTCATCCGGTGTTTCTAAAATAAAAGGAATCTCCCTTAAAAGTGTCGACTTAAAGACTGTAAGAAATTCTGGAAAGTACCGATCAATCCAGTTATGGACTTGCCCTTGGACCGTTTGGAGGTCATCAGTTAAAAGATCGCGTATTTTTTTCGCCACTCGGAGTTCTGCATAAACCCCTTGTGGTATTGTAGGTTCGGCGTATCTTCCGTCTTTGACCAACTGGGCTATGACTTTAGCGTCTTTTACATCATTTTTAGTTGGTGAATTATCATCGAGTTCCTTGCTTTTCTTTACGTGCAATGGATTGACTACTACAAACTTAATCTCATTTTCCTTTAGAATATGTGCCAGGTTGAACCAATAATGCCCTGTCGGTTCCATCCCAACCACAACTTTATCCAGGCTTTGTTCTTTCTTTATTTCCCAAATCCACTTAAGAAAATGATAGAATCCCTCTTTTGTGTTTTCAAAATAACAAGGTGACCCGAACTCCATTCCTCTAAAGTCCTGGGCACGTGCCACATGCTTGAATTTAGCGATGTCGACTCCTATAATAAGTGTTTGAGAAGTAATTTGAGCAATCTTCTTATTTTGGTTATAATTCATTTTAAAGCCTCCTGGTATTTGAGTATTGTCCTTTTCGCTGGCCAGCTTCAGGACACTCTCATTCTACCAAGAGGTTATTTTTTGGTTCAAACCTCATTTTCACTCATTACAGGAATGCTGCCCCGTTAGCACAATAGAGTAGGAGGGGAAATTTAATCCCCGACCTCTCACACCACCGTACGTACGGTTCCGTATACGGCGGTTCAATCTTTTAAGTATCGTAACTCATAAAGTTGGGATGTATCTTTTAATCCCCATTTTGTGAGTTTTTCTTTTGTTATCGCTTGATGCAGAATCTCACTTTTAGATATCCGCCAGTATCCCTTACGGGAGTTTGCTAATTTCATGGCATCATCATGATTAATTCCATATTTACGAAGCATCCTGTACTTTGTCCTTAGCTTTTTCCATCTCTTCCAGATGAGTTGTCTGAGTCGGTGATTTAACCATTTTTGAGTTTTTACAATGAATTTCTTCATTCGGGATATCCCGTAGCAGTTAATCCACCCTATGGTTACTTGGTTTATTTTCGTTACGATTTCTTTGAACTCACCCGGGCATTTTCGACCGGTTATTTTCCTTAGTTTATTTTTAAATCGTTGTTTTGCCGACTCACTTGGTCGGCAACCAACTTTCCCATGAGGTTATGTATATTGAACCCAAGGAATGTAGCCGAAGTTGCACCACACACTGTACTTTTCTTTTGGTTTATAACTAGTCCGAGGTCTTTCTCGATGTAGCTTGCAACGCTGTCCATTACCCTTACGCCTGCACGTTTACTTTTGACATAGATGACGAAGTCATCCGCATATCTAATAAAACGGTGCCCTCTCTTTTCTAGTTCTCTATCCAGATTGTTCAAATAGACATTTGCTAGAATCGGGGATAACGGACCACCTTGCGGTGCTCCCTCTGTGGTTTCGATATAAATATCTTTGTCAAGAATGCCTGAACGAAGAAATTTCCAAATCAGTTTAAGGACAATTTTATCCGAAATGAACTCCTCTAAATAAGCTCTAACTCTTTGGTGATGAATTGTGTCAAAATAACTTTTCAAGTCACAGTCCACCACTACTCTGTATCCTTCTTGATAATACCGTTCGGCAAGTTTGATTGCCTGGTGGGCATTCTTGCCTTTACGAAAACCAAAGCTATTCTCAGAGAAGTATGGATCTATGATTGGTTCAATTACTTGGAGAATGGCTTGTTGTACCACTCTATCCAATACACATGGTATTCCTAGATATCTTTTGGAACCGTCCGGTTTTGGAATCGCAACCCTTTTGACAGGTTGGGGCTGGTAAGTTCCCTCCATAAGTTTCTGTTTAAGAGGTTGTAAGTATTTTTCCATATGTGATTTCAATTGATATACGGTAATCCCATCAACCCCGGGGGCTCCTTTGTTACTTTTCACTTTTTCATAAGCGTTCCAAAGATTCTCGTTTGCGATAACTTTATTGATTAAATTGATACCATCTTGTTCTTTCATACCCATGTTGGCATCCCTACGCACTCCTATGTAACCTTCGGTTTCCAACCTATTTCTTCATAGGTAGCCATCTTTTGGTCTATACCGCGATGTTTTCTGCGATTAGGCGGGGTGCCTACACCTCCTTGTTTTCCAAGATTTAAGATTGTTCAGTCCTTCATTTCCACTGGAAACTACTATGACCTCTGCTGACTTCTCACGATAAATCTTTTTTCAACCGAGCGAGTTCGCTCGTTCGTGAGACCTCCCCGGGTAAGAGCGATAACCTTCTTCTCATGTAACTGCTATATTTACTGTATGGGGGTCGGGCAGTATTGGACTTTATCTTGCTATGCAGATTCGTCCTCCCCAATTCAGCCTTGTATATAGTTTCTGTTCGTCAGTTCGAGAATTTGCCTCCAGCTTCCTTCAGATTCCACCTCACGGTGGACACCCTTGCTATTGGCTAACAGTTCCTACTGCCAAGCCTGTAGTGGACTTTCACCACCAAGTTATCGCCCATGCCGGGCGCACATAAGAAAATGGGATCGCCGCAGCCATCCCATTCTTTAACTCTTGCACCCGATAGTTTAAGTACAACATTTCACAATCTCCCCTTCAACATCCTTTTATAGTAGCTAAAACACAAGTCCTATTACTGTTAAAGAGAAAAGTAACGGGATTGCACTACCAACTCTTAAACAGCTGGAAAGCAAAATATAAATAGACTAACGAGTTTTTTCTCCCCTGGTCGGTTTTTCTTCAAACGCTTTAGGTGTATATGTCCTATTCTTTTTCATCGTTACATTCATCCCTGTGTATTTATATACATAATAATTCTCTGCTTGTTTTAATTAACCTTCTTCATCAAACTGACCGTTACTTCAATAAGAAAAGCTGCCGAAAGTGACAGCCCTGTTCTTCGACTCTTGAGAACAAGAAATCTCTTTTAATAACTACCCTTCCCCCCTCATTTTTCAGGTAATTCAGGAAAAATTAGATTTACTAATAACGATACAAAAACACAAAACCAAAGTACTGCTATGTTGGAGAAGTAGCTTCTAAAATTGAACATAATTAGAAGAAAAAGAAAGAATACTAGTGATTGCACCCACCTCGGAAAATATCGCCTACGATTACGATTTATTTTCTGTACAGGTTTGTATAGTATGACTCCAACTAGAACAATAGCTATAGAATTAAACAATGCTATCCACCAAGAATAGTGATTCCAAAACAAAACACTAAATAATAAAATGACTATCAATAAAGAACTATAAAATTGCTTATTTAAAATTTTTTTCAAAAATATCCCCAAAACTTATTACAATAAACTACCCCGTTAAGCTCAACAAGCAACAAGATGTTGCCGCAGCAACACCTTGTTTCATCCTATCACCCGTTAGCTGAATAATATTTTTTCAGCAATTAAAACTTCCTAGAGTCTGTTTCTCTTCTATTTGGAAAAATTTCCTTTGCAATATCCTCAAGATAAAGAGTTCCGTGAATACCATTAACTTTTTTCTTATCCACCATTTTCGAGTAAAATCTTTAGTAAAAATCAGTGTGTCAAGGTTTGGGAAATCGCTTGTAAATAATATATTTATTTTCCTCTTTAGCCTTTATTATTTTAGAAGCTAACTGATTAAGTTCAGCAGAATTTTTCTATATCGTTGAATATGTAATCACATCATAAAACATTGATAAAGATTCAGGTGGAATAAATGTAATTCCCCAGAAAGCTAACCCAAACTCTGGACGTTCAAGCGAATGAAAGTAGGTTCTCATAATAGATAAATGCTCATTTAAGTGAATAATAATTTCATCATCAACAGAAATACAATTATATTTTTGGGTTCATAACCAATATTTCTTTTCACTATTTCAATATCATCAATGATTCCAAATTCATGAACAGGCATTATTATCAACCCCCTGATACAAATAATACAATGCTATTCCACTAAATTGCCAGTTAGCTCAACA
Source organism: Bacillus salipaludis (assembly GCF_030938565.1). Taxonomy (GTDB): domain Bacteria; phylum Bacillota; class Bacilli; order Bacillales; family Cytobacillaceae; genus Neobacillus; species Neobacillus salipaludis_A. The sequence continues at coordinate 4,262,038 of NZ_JAVGVR010000001.1, forward strand.
AGAAAAAGACCGCCGTATCGACCATCATCTATAACAAAAGCCTCAGTTTGTTAGAGAAGAACTCTAATTTGTACCAAGCAATATTTCTTCAATATATTCACTTATTTCTTCTTTAATTTCTTCTAATGACTCATAAAAAAAAGCTCTCCATAAAGGGAAAGCTTAACGGAAAACATTTCTTAAAGGACTAAATGAATTATGTTGTCTCTTAACGTCCATGTTAGTCATGTTTACATATTTCCTAGTCAATGACATGTCTGTGTGACCTAATATTTTTTGTAAGCTGAAGGGTTCTCCTCCATTTGTAATGTAAAGTAATGCTCCTGTGTGTCTTAAAATATGGACGAACAGATTTCTTAACTTCAGACAGCTCTGCAACTTCATGAAGTCTAGTTCTCCAAGTATTAGAGAGCATTTCTCTACCATCGTAGGTAAGGAATAGCAGGTCTTCTCCAAAGTCGTCTGACTCGTTCATGTATTCCTTTAAGAGTTTCATTGTCTTAGTGGACAGTGGAACTTCCTTTGCTTTACGAGTCTTAGTATTCATAGCTTCCAGCTTTGAATATTAAAGTTTTAATTGGGTATGGAAACGATTCGAGTAATGAGGACCACTATGGAAAATATTCACATTGATCCCTAGTCTATCATGTAGTGTCCCTGTTTTAGTTTCTAACAATTTCCATTTCCTTATTTTGTATCGATAGTGTATCACTCAACAAGCTGATCCTCAATAAAATGCATCTGCTTCATGACCTTTCCTTCCTTACTTTTATCATAAACAGTGTATTCCTTTTGTGGTTCAGCATCTGACCAAATGGTATAGGCAATTAGATCATTCTTATGATGTTCCAGCCTATCTGTGTCCATGTACCTTTCATCAGGCTGCCAATCTCTTGGCAAATCCTCACTTTCCCGATAAAAGGACAGATCGAAAATCCTGTTTTTTCCTTTGATTCTTTTCATCTCATCTTCAACTGGATGATTCTTACTGTATTTTTCAACTAATTCTTTCAACTCTATTAAATCTTTTGGTGGATTTAGAATCATAAAATGCTTTCTAAGAGTCTCCACTTCTTCACCCTTTTGACCAACGACCTCTTCTGTATTGGCAATTTCGAAAATCTTTGTTTCCCCGCTTGATTCCTCATTCTTTGTACATCCAATTAAGCTTAATGGAATAAAGAGTGTACAAATCATCAAAACGATAATTTTCACATTAACTTTAATCATAATTCTCCCTCAAATGGTATATCCATTTCCATTACAGACACAAAAGGCTTATATTTCCCATCATATTCATCAAAGTGCTGTAGGACAAACCAGGAACGGAATCCTGCTAAGTTCTTATACACCTTCTCAACATCTGGCTGATCCAACCCAAAATGATCATATAAACGAACACGCATGACTCCTTTAAAGTGATTCCGTTCTAATAGAAAATCTTTTACGGATACAGTATTCCCCCACGTATCATTTACCGTAATGGTCAGTCCACCTACTCGGTCACTCCATGTGCTAAACGTCGGATAACTAGCATTTCTCTGGATAAAATTATAAAATGCATTTATATCCTTTGTACTTTGATCAAACTTAAGTGCTGCCAAATTTCCTCCATTTTTCTTCAGCTCATCGACTAAGGCCTTTTTGACAAATTCAACATAGGCTTTCGTTGTTTCATGCTCACTCGCTTCTTTCGTTAACGTCTTGTTTCTGTATTCTTTACCAGTTCCATCCCTGAAATGATTAATCATATCTACAATCACATCTTCCATATCTCCCATGGCAAACAAACTTGTTGACATATCTTCGAACTCATTAAAGAGGATACTTGGGAAATAAGATTCCAGTAATTGGAGTCTGAACATCCAGCTAATGTCTTTGATTTCATCTTCAGTATAATCATTTGTTTTCATATCATTCGCGACATTTCCATTTTCATCATGGCCTTCTGGTCGGTCTGATTGAAAAATGACCGTATTGGATAAATCAGAGTACAACGGTTTCAAATCCTCCTTATCAGGCTTTCCATCTCCGTCACTATCTTTTCGGTCAGGAAAACTCTTTGGAAAGAAACCTTCAAAGTGAATAGGAACTCCAAAAATAGTTACCGTGAATGATTGGAATGGACCCATTTCTTCGCCATCGGTTAATCCATCTCCGTCACTATCTTTCTTGTTAGGATCTGAGTAGATGATTCCGTATGGTGTCTTCATTCCTTTTATTTCATAGATATCGTATAAGCCATCACCATCGGAATCTGTTGTATCGATCCCTCCATCACCTGATTCGTCGCTAGGGACAATGTCATTCAACTTATTGCTGCTTGCAGCTTGATCGTTCTTTCCCTTCGCCCCCGAGTAATCTATTTCCCTACTCCAAAGCTCCAGCCATTTTTTCTTATCAACAATCAGAAATTCGCCAAAGCGAGTCGTTTTCACACTTATTGTATTCTTACTTGCATTCAATTCCGCGTTAAGGCCTTCATACATTTCCTTCTCTTCATTGTACCAAATGATGCCTAAATCATTTTCCGCTGTGTCTCCTAGCTTCACTTTATCATACGTAAATGTAATGCTTGCTTTCTCAAATGCTGATTTCGTAGTGATGCTTACAGGAGAACCAATCATACCGTGTAAATTAGTTGTTTTAACGTTGTTTGTGCTGCTAATTCTAGTTGTTTGATTGATATTATCCTTTGCACTAAACTCAACTTCTACGCTTTTAATTTCTGCTTGATCAGGCTGAGTCAATGATTGACGAATCGATTGTTTATAGAGTTGTTGTGAATCCTCAATTCCGTCATTGTCGCTGTCTGCAGCATTCGGATTTGTCTTTAAAGCATATTCATCTCCATCACTTAACCCATCGCCATCTGTATCAACCTTATTAGGTAATGTTTTAAACTGATGTACTTCAAATCCGTCAGTTAAACTATCTTGGTCTGAATCTCCCTTAATCAAATTTGTTTGATAAGCTTGCTCGTCTTTATTACTCAGGCCGTCTTCATCGCTATCTTCATCGGCGTCACTTATGCCATTACCATCTGTATCATATTTTGTCGGAGAAATTAATGATTTAACCTCATATTCAATATTGTCCTGCAATCCATCACCATCTGTATCCTTTTTATATGGATTCAGTCCCTCCAGGAATTCTATTCCCTCTGTTATAGTGTCACCATCAGTGTCTGAGGTAGATTCAAAGAACTCTTTATTAAATGAGTAGCCAGCTTTTTCAAGTCCGAATAACACTTGTTTATATGCATTTTGATAGGATTTTGAGGCAGGGATAGCTAGATCTTTTTCTAGAAACTCATTACCTTTTTCAGACATTTTCACCGCGTTATTCAAATGAGCTTTTACCCGATTTTCTTTGTAATCTGCTTGATCGGAGATATCCTTTAAGATACCGATTGCATTTTTATTGACAATTTTATCCGATAAATAAAAATTAAAGAGTATATCTGCAAGTAAAACTTCAGTTGGTTCATTAAAATCGTTTTCTGATAAATAACCCCATAGACATATGGTTAACTTATGTTTGATTTTCAAGAGCAGATCACTTTTAAGAACCACCTCTTGTATGTACTCCTCTTGAACGGCTTGTTCATATTGGTTAATCAATTGTTGAAGTACATCATTAATATCTTTTTGTTTAAATTCTCCGGTTTCATCAATTTCCGCTATCCGTTTAGAATCAAAATTAGCATTAGTTTCTTTTATGACTGTCGCGAAACGCTTTAATTCATTTATTGCCATCTGATCATAAATTTTTGCAATTCTGGTGTCCTCATAGAATTCATATTCACTTAACCACTGTTTTACATTTTCCTTACTAGAATTCATTTGTTGTCCTTGATTAGCATCCTTAATACCCTTTGCCACCACTGTTTGCCCAATTCCGCCGAAAACAATTGAAAAGCTCAATAAAATAATCAGTATACTTTTTATTTTATTATTCAAAATGAAAATCTCCTCTATAAAAATATTAATTTAACCAATAAAAATATAACGATATTTAGATAAGCTACATGCATTTACTATGGTGGATACTTATAAAACTTATTTGGTTTAATGATAAAAGCATACGATATCGTGGTCCCCGTCCAAAGAAGTATTGTCAAAATCCTTGAGATAATGTCATTAAATCAACTCCCTCTATAAATATTGATATATCAACGGTTTTACCCGTTGGTGGGGTGTCAAAAAAATATTTTTTGACACTCTGATTAACATTATTTTATAAATATGCGAAACTCTTACATTAGTTAGGTACGCTACGCTGTCACCACTGGATAAATATGGTTTGTGGTGGGTGGAATCGGTAAGCAATGCACAATGAACCTCTTCTTATGTAGCTTTTAGTTTAATTTATTTATTTCGTGATTTTAAGGTAATAATTTCCTAAATTGGAAATTTTTTTATAAATCTTTAGACCTGTGATATCTTACGATAAAGGTAAAAGAAAAATACTAACTGCGTATCTTATTCATTATCAGTTAATCGTAAATATGAAGTTAGCAAAAACAGCAATCCCATACATAAGGGATTGCCGTTTATCGACTATGCATGATTTTATACTTCGTTGATATATCAAGTTTTTCGGCTTCTAAAGAAGCTTGTCAGACGATAAAAAGTAGAATTTTTATGCATCTACATATTCAATATAATAGCCGTAAAATGAAAAATAAGGCTTATCCTTGTTCCAGTATAGCGCCCGATTTTTGCAGATCATTTCAAGGCCATATTGAACAAAAACGGCTAATAGGATGTAAATACTTTCTATAAAATTAGAAAACAACTAATGATATATTGAAACATTGTTCACCCTTTATTAAATATCCTGTACCCGCATTTTATCTAATTAGATTCTTTTTGTTTACTGTCTAATACAAGGTCAAAAAAATTCATATGGTCAAAATATGGTCACAAGCGCTTTTTTGACCCCCAAAAAAACCCAACCGATTCGGTTGAGAGCCTTGAAACGTTGATAATTAACGTTTTGAGAACTGAGGTGCGCGGCGGCCACATTTAAGACCATATTCCTTACGTTCTTTAATTTATATATATAATATGAAAAAAACGGAAAAAGACTTTTCCTAAAAAGCCTGTCAACCAGGCTTTTTTTAAATCCTTTTTATAATGGAATTCTTAACCATTCTATATGTTTTGTGGTCAAAATGTGGAAAACTTCAGCATATCAACCATTTTTAAAATTTCACCTGAAATACATTTAAATAATTTTTAATAACGACGAGGACACACCCGAGGACAAACACTGAAGAGCAGTTGCTAGTCCTTATTGCCAGCTTGCCGAAAGTGATTCATTAATTAAGATAGCGTTATTCAAACTTTCAAAATTTGTTTTTTATTTACTTATATTTATTATTCTGTTCGCCTTCTAGTTATATAAAATCCTTTCCGCCTTGATACTTTCACAGTATCTTTGTAAAGGAAAAAAGCATTTAGGGTAGGAGTGCATTTCCCTCTACCCTAAATAATAATTATTTATTAAAAGTCTAGAGCTAGAGCTTTTGGGTTGAACGGATATTGGATAAAAGGAACTGGGAGATTTCCAATTAGATTTTTTCAAAAGCACTTATTAGGGGTGCTTTGGCAACACATGGGGGGGTGATGAGTTTACACTTGTTTTTAAAAAAATTTAGTTTAGAACGCTGAAGAGGACTGTCTTGGAAACCCTTAAATAAAATGGACTAACAACCCTTAGTTTCCTTTCCTCTTTTTTAAATAAGTAGATATTGGTAGTTTAAAAAGCGTAATATAATAGTAAACGCTACATGAAATAGACTCCTGATCGGGAGTTCTTTTTCATTTTAGAAATAAAAGCCACCAAGGAATTAGTATTTTCATGTGATTATCCTAATGTAGTCAAAAAATTATTAATCATATTTTTGCAATTCATTGTATAATTATAAATAACTTTTCTATATCTGAGAAGTTACTACACATGAGGGCTCCCATATCAAGGAGTCCTTTTGTATTTTTATTTGTATATAACCGCAAATCGTACCAGCAAGTTGTGCAATCCCCATTACAAATCCAAACATGCAAAAACAGCTGCCATTGGTTTTTTTATTAATCCACAACCTTTCGGAGAATACAGAGTAATTCTGTATTTTTATAAATACTCCTTATGAATGTTTTGTACATTTATGCTTTCGAGAGGGGTCCTTAGTTTTATTTATATATTGGAATAAATTTTATCCGTGCTTTACTACCTTATGTATTTTCTTTAAACTTTTGCAATTTCATTTCCTAAAACGTTGGATATTAGATTTTCTACAGAATGAAATTTCAAGTTATTTTTACCTAGAAAATACTAGTATATTTTCCTCTTTTTTCATTGGTTAATATTGGTATAATTAAAACACCCCTAATTTTATAGATAAATTGCTAGATGAAAAGAACCACTTAATGGAGGTTCTTTTCATAAGGAAAAAACTACCCTATAGAAGGCAGTTTTAATACAATCAATGATCACTTATATAGTGCCGCTGGTATCCTAAAATAACTTAATACAATCGTTTTTTTTATAAATTTAACATTTATGACTTGGAAAGTTAATAGCCTGCTACGTTTGGATCAGACGAGAAAAAACCTTACAGATAAGATTTTTATTAATAACCAAGACTTGATTTCTTGGATTATATCAATATTAAAAAGGAGATAATTACTAATTATGAAAAAGAAACTCTTTTATGCTTTTTTAGCTGGATCTTTAAGTTTTTCACTAGGCGGTTGCTCAGGTCAAACGAAGGAAGCATCTGAACCAAAAGAAGAGGAAGCTTTTGAAGCAGAGAACAAACAATCTACTCATTGGTCATATGAAGGAGAAACAAGTCCAAAAAATTGGGGGGAATTAGATACGTTATACTCTGAATGTGTCGATGGCAAGGAACAATCACCTATTAATATTGAAATATCTGGGGTTCAATCAAATCACGCATTGGATGATGTTAAAACCACTTACCAACCAACGATATTTTCTCTCAAGAATAACAGTCATACTGTACAAGCCAATACATCTGAAACAATTAATAGCATAGTAGTGGAAGGAACAGAATACAAACTTGCTCAATTTCATTTCCACCAGCCAAGTGAGCACCAGTTTAATGGGAAAAACTTTGAAATGGAGATTCATCTAGTGCATCAAGATAAAAATAACAAGCTAGCGGTACTCGGCATTATGATCAAAGAAGGAAGCAAGAACAAATCTTTGGCAGAGATTTGGGGCAAGTTGCCAAAAAAAGAAACCAAAGAGGAGACCAAGTTAATTCAACCGATTAATTTGACAAGCCTGCTACCGAAGAGTAGGAATTCATTTCAATATAATGGCTCGCTAACAACACCTCCTTGTTCTGAAAAAGTTGAGTGGGTAATATTAGAGCAACCAATTGAGATGTCCAAAGCACAAATCGATGCTTTCGGTAGAATCTTCCCGGATAATCATCGTCCTGTACAACCTCTGTATGAACGTGACATTCATACGAGTAATTGAGCAGTACCACAACAATTTAACCAAGCACAACAAGCTCAGCAAATGGGACAACAAATTTAATAACAATAGGTTGAACATTTAAGCAATTAACAAGTAATCGAGGATTCAGTTCAAAAACTGATTTCTAGATTTTATAGTGTAAGACGAAGTCAATATTAAAAGAGTAGCCCTGTTGAGCCACTCTCATCTACATCCTTTTTCATAATGAGTAAGGATGGTTGGATTTCTTCGTATATTTTGTAAAGCATTTGAGCATAATAAAAATGTAAGGTTTGTACCTTAAAATTGTATAGTTTATCGGACTCCCCTTTTTCTAAACTCCATCAATATTGTTGGGGTTTGTTTTTTTACAAATAAAAGGAGCGACCATTTAGTAATTTCATTAAATTTTACTTTTAACTGTCTACGCTTAAAGACTAAAGTTATCTTTAGCCCTCCAAGACTCGCTACGAGCGAATGGCTAGTTCTTACTCGACGGGAATCCCACCCGCTATATGATACGACCTATGCTCGGCCCCACAAACACCCGTTAGTTTAAGTGCAATATTTCACATTGTTTCTTTTGGAATAATAAAAAGGGTTAGACTTCTCTTTAATTTAATAAAGAAATTTAAAAAACTTCTAGAATTACCCTATAATAAAGCAGATGTTGTTCGAAATCTTTTTTATAAGGTTAGGGTGGAAAATTTATGTAATAAAATTGGATTGAATACTAAGGAGATAGTAATGCGATTTAAAACACTGTCTAATGAAGCGTTAATTGATATATATTTAACGGCTTATGAACAAAAATTAAATGATTCTTTTTTAAAATTGTTGTTTGACGAAATTGTGGAAAGAGACATATATGACTTATTACTTGAGACTAGTTTACAATCCTAGTCTTATTTTTTTTAGCTTTTTGAGTCGATTACGATATAATGGAGTAATTTCTCACCTTCCATTATCCTGCCAGTTAGCACAATTAGAAAAAGTGATATGTTATTGAATCATAGCACATGATTTGTTTCAGTCTGTTTCTATGTTGCCAACAGAGTTTTTCTCTGAGTAAAAAATACAATGAAATTAGGAGATCCACAATTTATATGCTACACTTGGTTTACCATTTGATTTACTGTTTTTAAGTACCCTACTCATTTTTGAGTGGGGTTATTTTTTTCTAAGAAAAATAAATAACAGACTCGAAAAAAGAGTCTGTCCGGTTTGGTATTTTATTTAAGCTTTACGAACGTTAGCTGCTTGTGCTCCACGTTGACCTTGCTCAACATCAAAAGTCACTTCTTGACCTTCTTCTAATGTTTTGTACCCTTCGCCTTGGATAGCTGAGAAATGAACGAATACGTCTTCTCCACCTTCACGTTCGATGAATCCAAAGCCTTTTTCGCCATTGAACCATTTTACTTTACCTTTTTCCATGTTTGTTGCCTCCTAGTGTGCTAAGCACACACAATGTATTACTATCCTTGCTCTCAGTGATCATCAAGACGATAAGTTTTTACTAATACTATCCTTTACACCGAACAAAAATAATTCTTCTTTAAAATATCATTTTTTGAAATTATTTGCAAATAGCCCTAATTCTTTAACTATAACACCCGTTCGTATTATAAGGTCAGCCAGATATTTCTGGTTGACCAATTTTTATTTGGTTTTATTATAACGGTAGCCGGGGTAGAACGTAAGCACCCGTGGGACTTAGAACCCGTCAAGTAAACCGTTCGCCCCCTACTTGCTTAAACATGATTTGGCTGGTTGGGACATAGATCTCGTAAGCCAAACTACAATTTCAAGCAGTTCTTGATCAGGTTTTCCCTGAATATGTAGGTGTTTTTGGGATTTATATTCTGTTGTTTCTTTACTAACTTTATTAGATTATCCTACATCTAACGATGTCTTAGAAGCAGGAGAAGAAACGATAACAGTTAGAATCAAAGAGCACTGTAAAAGTCGCTCTCGCAAATGGGCAAATACCAAGGCAAAGGAACTTATAGATGCGGCAGCTAGGAATCCTTTTCAGAGGACTTTATATCAAAGCCATATTTTAACCCTAAAAATGTATATCAATATGCTTTTAGAATACCAAAGACACCTATCTTCGTTTCAAGCTGAGATAGATGCTTTAGCAAAAGAACTTATAGAATATAAGATTATCCAATCAATCCCTGGTATCGGAGAAAAAATCGCGGCAATGTTTATTTCCGAAATCGGTGAGATTGATCAGTTTAATCACCCTAAAAAACTTGTAGCCTTTGCCGGAATTGACCCTAGTATCTTTGAGTCTGGAAGGTTCAAGGGAACCGTAAACAGAATAACAAAAAGAGGGTCAAGTAGGCTAAGGCGTGCCTTATATTTGGCTGTAAAATGCGCTATACGTGATTGTCGTAAAAAGAAAACAACCAAAGAAATCATTCCACGCAACAAGAGGTTAAGAGAGTTCTATGATAAGAAACGCGAAGAAGGAAAACTTTATAAAGTAGCTGTAATCGCTTGTGCAAATAAGCTCTTACACTGGATTTACGCACTATTAAAAACCAACACTACTTTCCAAGATATCGCTTAATTTATAAATAAAACCAAACAATACAAAACCTTCCAAAAGTCGAATCTAGGAGGGTTGTTTGTCATGCGCATTTTAGTATAACATAAAAAGTTTTATGTTTTTATTGAAAAATGTTGACAAACTATTAGCTGGTTTACTTTAAGTACAATACTTCACAATCTTTTTTACACCTCAATAAACTCAATCCCTTAAATGTGTTGTCCATGCAAAAAGACGCCTTCTTATTAGAGAAAAGCGCCCTTTAATGGAAGACCGTTCAACATTATTAAGGGCCCTCTAGCTACTTACAAAAGATATTGCAGAAAAGCATCCTAGAAAGTTTAAGAGAAATTATCCTCTCATATTGTCTATTGGGTTCTATGAACCTTGTACCCACCCATATATCCCCAACAACTTATATCAATTCAGAATTTCAAATTATTAAACGATTGATCTAGCAATTCTAAATCCGATATCATCTATATAAAAATCAGGCATACTCTTACGACGACAAGTAGCTCCACATCCACGTTCTTCTTCTGCCCAACTTCCTCCACGAATTATTCTGTAATTACCAAATGTCTCTTCATCGTATAAATCCCAGCACCACTCCCAAATATTCCCGATCATGTCAAATAAGCCCCAATCATTAGACTTTTTCTTACCAACTTCGTGTACTCGTTCGTTAGAATTATCTTTATACCAAGCGATTTCATCAATTTCACCATACCGATATCCATTTGATTTTGCCTTACATGCATATTGCCATTCAGCATCTGTCGGTAAACGAAAACCATTAGTATTATAATTGCAAAGAACTGATTTTCTTTCATTATCAAAATCATAAAACTTGTCATAACCCAGTGTATCAGATAATAAATTACAAAAATTCACTGCATCTATCCATGAAACATTAACAACTGGTTTTCGAGCCTCAGTTGTTGTTAAAAATTTCTCCCCCGTAATATTCGCATAAAGCTCTTCTGTCACCGTATATTTGGCAAGATAAAATGGCTTAATTTCAACATTCCAAATAACTTCCTTTAAATTTTTCCTAATACCCGGCATTCCAAATTTATAGTTTGAACTAATCCATTTTTGCTCGTTTCGAAAATCTCGTAGGCTGATTTCGCCTTCAGGAATATACACCATTAAATCTTTTAAGTAGCCATTTAAGTTAGCTAACATTGTCCTCTCCTAGGTCTTGAATTAATGTTATTAGACACAAATTCCATAATAAGACATCTTTTAAGGATAATTGTTTAAGCATTTCTTCACAATATCATACCAATATTAACATAAATATCCAGTTTCGTTTGGAAGTCTATTCAAGAATATGGCCCTATAAAAGAAAAAGGCGCGTTCCTAAAATAAACGCGCCCTTTAATTTAATAAATAATTAACTAATTTCTATATGAATGACCGACAGTTGTCATTTTAATTTTGATAAAATCCATGTTCCGAATGGATAACCTGGTCTGTTATCCAATTAGCATCTTCACTAGCAAGAAATGCTACAATGTGTGCAGCATCTTCTGGTAGTCCAATACGTCCCATTTGGGAATTTAGGTAATAAATACTCTCTTATTTCATCCGTCATCCAAGTTGAATCTCTTTTATTTAACGAATAAAAAAGCCGATTTCCCAGTTTAAGAATCGACTTTAAAAAATTTTTAACTTGAAATGGGGGTTCGATTGGGCACAAAAATGTATTGGGTTTTCCTAGTACAAAATCGTAATCATTTAAAAAATAAATCCTAGACTTTTCGCTTCATATACTAGCTCCTCTCGAAATTTTGGATGGGCAATATTGATTAATTCCGTTGCTCGTTGCGAAATGCTTTTTCCTCGTAACTCGGCTACACCATATTCAGTTACAATGCGATCGACATCATTTTTAGAAGTCGTAACTACTGATCCAGTAGTCAGACAAGGACGAATTTTTGAGATAGAGCCATCCCTTGTCGTAGAATGCAGACAAATAAATCCTTTTCCTTTTTTAGCAAAACGAGCTCCCTGAGCAAAATCAACTTGTCCCCCGCTTGAACTATAATATTTACCGCCGATTGTTTCCGACGCACATTGTCCGAAGAAATCGACCTCTGTTGTCGCATTAATGGAAATCATTTGGTCCTCTTTTGCGATTTCCCGGGGATCATTAACCAATTCAACGGGAAGAAATTCAACGCCTGTATTTTCGTGGATAAACTCATATAACCGTTTTGTTCCTAATGCAAAGGTCGCGATTATTTTCCCTGGATATGTCTTTTTCTCGATTCCATTTACAATTCCCGCTTCCACTAAGTCAACTACTCCATCAGACAATAATTCTGTGTGTACCCCCAGGTTTTTATGGCTACCTAACAAACTTATGACTGCATTTGGAATTGCCCCAATGCCAGATTGAATTGTTGACCCGTCCTCGATTTGCTCCGAAATGAAAGATGCTATACGTTGATCTATATCCGTGATAGAAGGAGGAGGAACTTCATGTAAAGGATAATCAACAGGAATATACCCCTCTATTTGACTAATATGGATTTGATTAGCTCCAAAGGTTCGCGGCATCTGTTGATTAACTTCTAAGAAAAAAGGAACTTTCCCTATAAAAGAAGCAACATAATCCGCTTGGGTACCTAAAGAGAAGAACCCATGTTCATCCATTGGAGATGCACAAGATAAAACCAGAGAAGTTTTCGTCGTTTCACGCAAAAGACGAGGAACTTCATGAAAGTGATTTGGGACAAGTTCACACTGTCCTTGTAAAAAAGCCTTTCGTGAAGCCTCGCTTAAAAAATAAGAAACATAGGAAAGTGACGGTTTCATTCTCCCATAGATATACGATCTTTCCCTTAATGCATGCATTTGATGGATTCTAACATTTTGAAAGTGAACAGCATTTTCCTCTATTATATCCATTAATACTCTCGGTTCTCCGTTGGCAATAGGAAGAAGGAGATCATCTCCATCCTGGATGAAGTATAACACATCTTCTGGTTCTTTCTTTTTTATCTTCAACCATTGCTTAAATGAATTCTCCATCCCAATCCCCTTTCTGCTTTCTTAATATTTCTTCATTACCAAAGCTTCACCATCTACAACCATTTCCTCGTGCTGATTCCAAATCTGTGTTTTTAATTTAATTAATTTCTTGTCATCCCGTTTTTCCACTACTTCTACGGTTGCTTTAATCGTATCACCCATTTTGACAGGAGCTGTAAATGTAAAGTTTTGAGACAGATAGATCGAGTTCGGGCCAGGAAGCTTCATTCCAAGAACAGTGGAAATAAAACTTCCAGTTAAAAGACCATGGGCAATTCTTTCCTTAAAGAATGTATTTTTAGCAAACTCCCCATCTATGTGCATGGGGTTAAAATCACCTGTAAGACCTGCAAATTGATAAATATCAAATTCAGAAATGGTTTTGGAAAAAACAGCGCTATCTCCTATTTGAATATCCTCATAGGTCAACTCTTTTTGCATTTATGTACATCCCTTTCTCTTCGTTATTAATGATTATCCCCTATAATACTATAGCCTGCATCGACATAAATGGTTTGACCGGTTATCCCGGAACTCAAATTACTTAAAAGAAAGAGTGACGAATTTGCGATTTCTTCTATCGTAGCATTATGCTTTAAGGGAGAATGTTTACTTGTGTATTCATATAAGTCATCGAAATCACCGATTCCACTTGCTGCACGGGTTTTTACTGTTCCTGGAGATAACGCATTCACCCGGATATTAAATTCTCCTACATCTGATGCTAAATAACGAACACTGCTTTCAAGCGCAGCTTTTGCCACTCCCATAACATTGTAGTTTTTCACTACTTTTTCTGAACCGTAATACGAGAGTGTCAATATAGAGGCATTGCGCCCTTCCATCATTTTAAAAGTTCTTCTGACAATATCCGTAAGTGAATATACGCTAATAATCATTGATTGAACGAAGCCCTCTAACGAGATATCCATATACTTTCCTGATAGTTCTCCCTTGTGGGGACCACCTGCTACAGCATGTACAATAAAGTCAAGTTCACCTTTAAATTGGTGTTCCAGCTGTTCGAGAACCTCTGTTACATGGTGTGGATCTGTTAAATCCATCCTTTCATAAAATGGACTATCAATCGATTGAAATAATGGAATTACATAAGAAGCCGTCTTTTCATTTTGATAGGTAAAAGCAAGTTCAGCCCCCTCCTCAGCTAACCGTTTCGAAATTGCCCATGCAATACTATGTTCATTTGCTACTCCAAGAACTAGCCCTTTCTTTCCTTCCATTAGCTTTTTCATCTTGTACCCTCTTACTTTTAGTTTTATTTTTATTCAAAAACATATTTCAAAAAATTAGGGTGCTGCTTTCAAGCTATCTATCAAACTTTGACAAACTACATAAAGTAACAAAAAATAAAGTTCTGGTGTAAAAATATATTCACTAGAATATTAAAACAGAATATCCTGTTTAATTAATGTAAAGGTGTCGACTATTTAACGATGAATACTGGGCAACAGGACTTTTGTACGACATAATGGCTGACACTACCTAAGAATATTTCCTTCAATCCGCTTAAGCCACGGCTTCCCATAACAATAAGATCAACATTCTCTTGCTTGACAAAATCCACAATCGAACTAGCAGGGTTTCCTTCTAATAGGTATGTTTTTATCTTGTTTGGTAGAGCTTTCAGTTTCTGTTCTACTTCATTGAGTGCTTCTTTTGCCTCTTTAAGTTGAGCTTCACGTACTGGATCCCCGTTACCGTAGTAATAGATGGAACCAGTTACATCAATAACCGTGATAACATTCAATTCGATTCTTTCATCCTGTTTTGCTAGCATCATAGCCGTTTCCAATGCTTTTTTGCTTAATTCAGAATTATCATATGGGACCACTACTTTAGTGCATACTGTTAACATTTATTTCATCCTTCCCCAATAAATCCTATTTTCAATTTTATTATACACCTGGTAGTGTTTAATATCTGTGTACAAATTGTTAATTTTTGGGGTCCTACCAACTAAAAGCTCAAAACATACGCTAAGGGATTGTACAGAAAATGAGGAATATAAATTGCATTACGGCAACATTCGAAACAATATCTTTCGAGGCTACATACGTTGTTCCCCAAATAAGTTCAACAAATGGAAAGAAATATCTGCTGTCTAACGAGAGCGCCAAATCTTATACACATAGAAATAAAAAATGAATTTTTTCTCGTACGATTATGACTTGATGGCTCCCAAATGTTTTTTTGTATGTACTCCATCTTCTTATCACCTCTCTTTAATTTACCATAATTTTCTGAAAAGAACTCGTAAATATTTTGTATGGGTTTATCACATTTCAATTTTATGATACATAAGCAAGGGTTTATTTAACTAAATGATCAGTTAAGCGAAAATCTTCACAACTTCTTCCCTTACCAATTTTATTTAAACGTGTTGTTAAACAATCTGGCCCAATTATTGAATAAGAGCTAAAGACGATTCTTCCACTAAATTGCCCCATTAGTTTAAGTGAAATGTTTCACAATTTCTACTCTATAATTCAAAATAAATATACAGGTATTATAGGGTAATTACTGTCATAGTTTAAGGTGTTCTCTAGAAGTTAATCATAACTTTTATTTATAAACAACGAAATTTTATAAATTAATAGTGATTATGATGTTGTTATTATTCATACAATTATCATATAAAATATTTTATTATTTATAATATATGTTGATATATATGTTATATTATCAAATACCTTTTATAAAATTAACTTTAAGTAAAGCCTTTTCTAATTATGAAAATTGGTGTGTTCTCTACTTAAGTAAAGAAAAATATTAAACTTATCCTTTTACTAACTCTCATTGTGCAGCAAGAGCCTTTCTCCTATCATATATCTCCTAAAAAAGTATTAATACCAGCAACAACCCTTTGCTTATAAAATCAATTAAAAAATTATTTAAGTGTGGCTAAAATTTACCAATTCTATGTTAGGAATAATCTAACCTATTTACTCCAAACTAATAGTGTAAATAAATTACACCTAGGAGATGATACATATGGCACGAAGCAACAATAACAATCAGCTTTTAGTTTCAGGAGTAGAGCAAGCACTTGAACAAATGAAGTTTGAAATTGCACAAGAATTTGGTGTACAGCTCGGGGCCAAGACATCTTCAAGAGCCAACGGTTCTGTCGGTGGCGAAATTACAAAACGCTTAGTAAGAATGGCTGAACAACAATTCGGTGGGACTTTCAATTAATACAAATGCTCATTAAAATTAAAGGCTAGTGATGATAAAGAATTATGACACCGCTTATATAGTGGTGTCATAATTTGTTTTATAAGTACTTTTAATATTGTTTTCTTTTTGAAATGTTAGATTATGGGGATGACTGAACTTTTAGCTGATCTACAATAGGAACAGATTTAGTTTTCGAGTTTTCTAATAAATCCCGCACGACGAATTTAGATGAACTACTATACATAAAACGAAAAATAAATTTGTTAGAATGCAAATCTCCAACACACTAAAAAATGGTAAATTTTCTTTTCCTTTTGGTAATATATTTTCATTTTTCCAATCAGCGTATCTCCCTACCCCCTAGCTGATTTTTTTGATTTAAAGTTCAGAATAAATATATCTTATTGGAACTTAGATAATAGATAGAACGGATATTCTGTGATATTTTCAAGTAAAGATAATTAGGTATTATCTTTACTATACATAATATTATTATTTCAAACTAGAAAACTTAGGAGATCAAACATGAATTACTTGACTCTTCTTCAAAATATAAATGGTGAACAGTATTTAACTCATTTACAGGAGAATCTAAAAAATCGTCAACTACTTGATGAAAATAGAAACCTCACTCTCGAAGATAGTTCTGAACAGGATTTTCTTGAATTGTTTTTTTTAGAGAAAATATTCCCACAAGATAAAAAGCTCTCTCCTCATACCATAAAAGCATACCGTTCAGATGCGAAAACGCTGCTCACCTTTTTAACGGACCATTCCCTATCCTTTCGGGATATTGGATTTCCAGAAGTAAAAGCTTATAACAAATTTATTAAAGAAAAGTATGCAGCTAAGTCAGCCATCAGGAAATTAGAGTTTTTCAGAAGGGTGCTCGATTTTGGTTATGAAACTCAATTTTATAAAGCCCACCTGTCTACTTGGATCACTAAGCCGGTATCTAAAAAAGGACATTATATAATAGAAGAAACTCGTCACGATGAAGCTCAAACTCGTGTACAAGTAAGGGAATTGAATCAAAAAGAGGCAGAATTTCTGATCTCCTTCTTTCCTAAAATTGTGAAAGCAACGAGAAATCGTGAACAATTGGAGAAGCGAAATTTACTGATTGGCTATCTACTCTATACCACAGGGCTTCGAGCAAGTGAACTTTTGAGTTTGAATTGGGGAAGTTTTCGGTATAACCGAAAAGGGTTTTTATTTGCAGATGTTATTGGAAAAGGAAATAAGCCGCGATCAATCCCTATTAGAGATGAAACCAAGGATATTCTATTTAGCTATCGGAAAAGCATGGGCGAATCAGTTGAGATTAACATGCAAGATACAAATCCTCTTTTTTTCGCTATATATAATAAAAATGTACCTATTGTAAATAAAAAACGATTAACATACCCTGCCCTATATAAAATTGTAAAAGAAGCAGTGCATCTGGCTGGTAATAATTTAAAAGTAACGCCCCATTGGTTCCGTCATACTTTTGTGACTCTTCTACTGGAAAATGATGTACCTCTTGCGGTTGTTAAGGATTGGGCTGGCCATTCTGATATATCTACTACGAATATTTATTTAGAACGAATCAACCAAGATAACTCATACCTTCATTTAAATAAAGTTAACTTGTTTTAATTACTTACTTAATACTATAAATATTCTTAGTTGTTCTAATCTTTCCAATAATATGATTAACGTTCTAAACTCTTTTGGACAGAAATTCCTACAAAAGTTTTTTTCTGGTTGTTAATTTATTTATTGATTTATAGCTTGAATGCAAAAACGCTGGAATTCCTTAGCTACCTGTTTACAACTATTTTTAAATATTAGGGTACGTTTGTACCCTTTATTTAACATAGGTAATATCCAATTGAAATACTTCAATTTAATAAGTGCCTGGGGATGTAACAGCTTCAAACGCAAGATGGTTATTTAAAAGTTATCTCGGGCTTCGTAACTTTATTTCTTTTTTCTTCTATTATATTATCCTCTAAAATAAACTCTCCTTGATAACCGTATGGAGGTGTTACTTGGATTAAAATCCATTCTTTGTCCGGGCGTACATATAAAAAGTTTATGTAAATTTAGCACATATCGAATTTAGAAAATTAATGATATAATCAAATCCAGGTTTGATTAGAATTATTACAAGATTAAACATTTATATCTCCATATTTTTCTTTTGTAAAAGATTTAGTTGTCTTTACTTTACATAATATAATTATTGTTAATAATCAAATTGGACATCGTATATGAATTACTTGACTCTTCTTCAAAATATAATTGCTAAATATACTTAACACATTTACAGGAGAATCTAAAAAATCGTCAACTACTTAATTAAAATAGAAACCTTACTCTCGAAAATAATTCTAAACAGGATTTTCTTGAATTGTTTTTTGAGAAACTTTTACCTCAAAATAAAATATCTCTCTCCTCACGAACAAAAAATACCGTTCAGATGCAAAAACGCTACTCATTTTTTTGACAGATCATTCCCTTTCCTTTCGGTATTTTGGTTTTCTTAGGTTACTCGATTTCGGTTATGAAACTCAATTTTACAAAGCCCACCTTTCAACTAGATTCTCTATCCAGTATCTAAAAAAGGACACTATATAATAGAAGAAACTCGTCACAAGGAAGTTCAAACTCGTTAGCAAGTCAGGGAGGTGAATCAAAGAGATGCTGAATTTCTTATCACCTTTTTTCCTAAAGTGGTAAAGGTAAAAGGAATCGTGAACAATTGGAGAAACGAAATTTGCTGATTGGTTACCTACTCTTTACGACTAGGCTGCGACTATGATTTTGTTCAACACGCCCTCACCTCGATCGGAATTACGCATGGCCCGAGCCTTACAGAAATCATTTTCACAATCGATGGTCCTAAAATCGTCGAAACACACACCCGCTTAGGCGGAGATTATATTCCAGAGCTAATTAACATGGTAAGTGATATAGATTTGCTAGATTTATGGGCAAAACAAGCAATGGGTGAAAGCATTATAAATGAGATTCCACAAACCCCGAGTATGAAAAAATCGGCCGCTATCTGGTATGGAACTCCTTCTTCCGTTGGACTAGTAAAAGAGGCTTTAGGTGAAGAAGAAGCTAAATCGCAAGCCGGAGTTTCTAGAGTTGAAATCTTGCAAAAACAGGGACTTAAGATTACGGGTATGAAAGACAGTTTCTCACGTTCCGCATGCGTGCTGGCCACAGGAGAAAACACAGATGTTGCACTACTAAATACTCAATGTGCACTCAACAAGATCAAATTTGTCATTGAAGATGAGGAAACTGAAGGAGTCATCGTATGCTCCAGTTAATCAAGAACAGGCCCTTCTTTCTCTATCTTTTCAGTCATACTCTTTCAAACATTGGGTTAGGCATTCACTTATTCACCATGTCTTGGTTAGTTCTGGACCTGACGGAATCCACTTCTTCCTTGGGCTGGTTGTTATCCTTGTCAACCCTACACGTCATTATTCTCTCCCCATTCTTTGGAGTTTTAATCGATAATTGGGATAGAAGGCTGATAGTAGTAGTCATTCAATTATTAAAAGGGATTCTCCTGCTTACTGTTCCTATTCTTTTACTGACAGGGACCTTTCATCTTTATGTCCTATATGGTATTTCGTTCCTTATGGCCATAGCTGACCGCTTGTATTATCCTGCTTCTAAGGGACTCATGAGGGAAATGCTTTGCAAAGATCAATTGCTATCGGCAAACTTAGTATGCACCTATCCGAAACAAATAAAGGGTTTTGTAAATCAGAATCAATCAGGAATGTATCCGTTTTAAGAAATTAGATCTGTATTTCCTTTTTTATGCTTGCTCTTAATTTAGAATGATTTTTTTTAACATGGTTGGATAAAGTTCCAATTTTTTCAATAGTAATGGACACCTGATCTCCATCTTTTAACCATATTTGTGGATTTCTTCCCATTCCTACTCCTGGTGGAGTACCTGTTGCAATTATATCGCCCGGCTTTAAGGTCATTGACTGGGATAGAAAAGATACAATGTATGGAATGTTAAAAATTAAATTCTTCGTATTGGACTGTTGCATGATTTCATCATTCAAGCATAAAGAAATATCTAAATTATGCGGATCTCCTACTTCGTCTTTCGTTACGACCGTTGGCCCAATTGGAGCAAACGTATCAGCTGACTTTCCGCGTGACCATTGACCATCGGTAAATTGAAGATCTCTTGCACTAACATCATTCATTATGGTATAGCCAAAGATATAATCTTCCGCTTCTTCTTCAGTAACACATTTCGCTTCCTTCCCAATAACAATTGCCAACTCTGCTTCAAAATCTACTTGATTGGAGTTGATCGGCAGTTCAATTGCAGCGTTTTCTCCAATAATTGCATTCGCATATTTTGAAAAAATAACCGGTGATGCAGGCGGTTCCAATCCTGTTTCTTTGCAATGGTCCAGATAGTTTAAACCTACACAAATGATTTTTTCCGGCTGGGCAATTGGAGCTAAAATCTCCACTTCGGAAATGAGAAATAATACATCTCCGCTCTTTTCCGAAACTTCATCTTTATTCTTAAGAAGCGTTCTAACATATGGAAGGACTGTTTCGCTCTGTTCAATAAGCTGTTTCAAATCATTGGCGATAAAAAATGCCGCAGAATTATTATTCTTAGATAGTTTTTCTAAAGTGTGTAAGTCTAAAATATGATTCTCTTTTACTACACCAAGATGTGTTTCCGATTGGGTTCTAAAAGCCACAAATTTCATTTAAATCACTCCTTTTTAATTATTTGCTGCAGTTGCAGTGATGATCTTTGGAATTCCAAGCCCTTCTGCACCTAATTTTGACATTTTGGCTTCAGGATAATAACGCTCGATCATTTGAACACCGATTGCAGCACGGCGTACACGCTCTTGTACAAGTGAAATATTTGTTGATTCCCACTGTTTTCCAG
Organism: Bacillus salipaludis; assembly: GCF_030938565.1. Lineage (GTDB taxonomy): Bacteria > Bacillota > Bacilli > Bacillales > Cytobacillaceae > Neobacillus > Neobacillus salipaludis_A. The sequence continues at coordinate 4,283,283 of NZ_JAVGVR010000001.1, forward strand.
AAGGATAAACATCCGGGTGATTACGCAGACCAAATTTAATATAAACCGGTGCTAACACACGAATAATTTCCGGAATTTCATAGTAGCGTAAGAAACCGCCGAAATTGTCTGGAACCTCAACATATAAATCTATTGGTATATCAATAGATTTGCGAATGGATGCTAGTTTTGGCAAGGTGAGTGCAGATGGAACATTATAAGTTCCTGCCCCTAGATCTTGCATTAGTCTTATAGAAACAGGGTTAGCTGACCCCATTTGCACGGATACTTTTACAACAAAATCTTCTGGAAGCTGTCCTGCTTTTTTCATTTCTTTTGTCAAAATTAAAAGTCCCTCATCGGCTACCAATGCACCTCTAAGTCCCAACTTAGCCCCTCTTTTTAAATCTTCCATTGCATAGACTAACTGATCGGCGCCTTCATGACGTAAAGCTTGAGACTTACCAGCGCTTGTCAATGGCCCGGAACTGATATCCCAGGTGCCCCGCGGCCCGACAAACAAACTAAGTTCCATTCCTCTTTCTGAAATTAGCCTGCACATTTCAAGAATTTCCTCATCTGTTTGAAGCATGATACCGCTTCCTTGAGAAATACGATGTACTGTCAATCCATAACGATCGATTTCTTTTAAAGTTTCTTTTAAAGCTGCTGGTCCTTCCACACTTGGCAGTTCAATCCGGTACTGTGCACCGTCAGGAAATGTTTTAAGGGATGTAGGAAGTTCTGTTAAATCTGTGGACGGGTAACCCAGTCTTTCTAGCAAATTTCTAGATTCTTTCATTATTTCGACCTTCTTTCAATTCAATATTCGATAAAAGTGAAGGTTATTTCTAAGGAAGTTCTGCTATATATATCAAATGGTAATAGTTCCCGGCCTAACATTGAGATCTACATTTCCCATCTTCCCCCATACAGGGATCGTGATTATTTGGTAACTAAGCCAAAACCAAGCAACGGTTCTCCATTCATGAAAGAAAGATTCTCTGGCTTAGAGATAACCTCAATATTTGGATTAGCTTCCACTTCTGATAGTAATGGTTCACTAATAATAATTTCACTTAGTTCCAATGTGCTTTTAATCCAAACAATTTTATGTTGGCAAGGTTCAACACCATTACACATCTTTACAGCGATACGCAGTGCATCTTCTGGAGTTGCTGCGACCATCGGGATTTTTACAGTAACTGATTCGGTACTTGTGAAAGCATTAGTATACATCGAAATGAAATCAATCTTATTGAACAGTTTCTGTGTGATTACATCCGCTGGTCCCAATCCGTTCGCATTTCCATGTGATTCCTTGGTTAAATCGAAAATGCATGACGTTTGAAACTCTGGACCTCCGCTGGCATACTTCGTAATGTAAAGCCCGGTGACATTCGGATCCTGTCCATCACCACTAATGTTTTTTCCGATTTCTTCAATCACCAAAACATCAAATTTTTGAAATAATATTTTCCCCATAATATTTTTACTTTCTAGAAGCAGTGATTTTTCTCGTTCCAATGTCAAAACATCTTTCTTAGGTATGACTTCGATTTTGTACGTTTCTTCATAGGCATTCTCTACAATTGAAACTGAAAACAGAAATTTTGTTTTTTCAGCAATCATACACCCGATTTTAGGAATGAGTTCTGCAAATCGTCCAAATCCTTTACTATGTACACAGTCTGCACCCCTCTGTTTACCAAGACCAATCACTAGCATTTTACAAATGCCGCTCTCAACTTCGCCACGAAACGCTGTATGTGGTTTAATTCTTGGTATAATCACGATACCGTCTGCTTGCAGAGCACTTTTAGCTACATAAATCTTTAATCCAGGTTCAATCTCCCCTATAGACTCCACATCCATCGAAGCATCAATAGTCACTCCCATTTTCTCCTCAGTAATTCCATAAGCCTCCAAAATGCCCGCTTGGCCTTCTGGTGTAGCTCCACCATGGCTGCCCATGACTGGGATAATAAAAGGTTCAGCTCCTGCTAGCTTTAAATTTTCAATCACACATTTTGTAATCTTGGCGATGTTCCTGATTCCCCGGCTGCCAACACCCACAGCAATTCGTTTTCCTTGGAGTCCAGCTAAATAAGGCGCCATATTCTTACAAATTTCACCAGGGATATTATCTAACCGCTGACTATTGAAATGTTGTTTAATTTTCAAAAATTTAGGTAATTGTATTTCCGGATATACAGTTAAATCAAGAGATTCCATTCCTTTTTTCACCCCTAGTTTCATAGGTTTGATTTCAAAGCGAATAATAACATCTATTTTCGTATGATCTGCCCTGCCTATCATCTGTTAAACTTTTCTAGTATATAATTCTTTTAGTGATCCGTGTTTTGTACTATCTCAAAATTGTTCGATTCTACTTCAAGTGCCTTTTTACCAGCTTCTAACACTTTAATAATTTGGTCCACATCATAGACGCTCCCTTTCCAAATTCCACCACTTACGGCTTGCAATGCAGCCCACAAGCGGGTATCATCCGGTAAATTCGGATCCGGTTCTAAATTTGGATTGGGCTCCCGCTCTTCCAGAATCAATGCTCCTTCTTCCGGAGTAAAGATTTGTTTCCCTTCTCCAATAAAATTAATACTTCCTTCTAGCTTATTTCGGTCTACTACTATCTTAATCACATCTCCTGTCCGTAGTTTTCCTACAGGACCGCCTGCTAACGCCTCTGGACCTACATGACCTATACAAGCACCGGTCGAAACTCCTGAAAAACGAGCATCCGTTATGAGCGACACAAACTTTCCAAACGACAAGTGCTTTAAAGCTGATGTCAGCTGATAGGTTTCTTCCATTCCTGAACCGGAAGGACCGCGGCCGATTACGACCATGATATCTCCAGCTTCAATTTTCCCGCTTTTAATTGCCGTAATAGCAGACTTTTCAGAAGTAAAGACTTTCGCTTTTCCTGTGTGGCGATAAATTCCGTCTTCATCTACAACAGATGGATCAATTGCCGTGGACTTAATCACAGATCCCTCAGGTGCAATATTTCCGGTTGGAAACGTTACTGTAGAAGTTAATCCACGGACTTTTGCTTGATCCGGGCTCATAATCACATCATCCGGATCTACTCCATCTGTTTCCTTAAGCCGTTTTCTGATTTCAGCGCGTCGTTCTGAAGATTCCCACCAGTCTAATACTGTACCCAACTTCTCTCCCGTGACGGTAAGAACAGACTCTTCTAAAACACCCAGCCTACGAAGATGAAGCATGACCTCTGGCACCCCGCCAGCCATGAAAGCCCGAATGGTAGGATGGTGTTCGGGTCCATTAGGCAAAACACTTACTAACCTGGGAACTTCTTTGTTAATGTGAATCCAATCCTGAACCGTTGGAATGTTTAATTTGGCTGCATGAGCAATTGCTGGAATATGCAGCAACAAGTTTGTCGATCCTCCAAAAGCGGCATGAAGGACCATCGCGTTTTGGATCGCTGCATCTGTTAAAATATCCTTCATCCTCAGGCCCTTGGATTCCATGGTAATCACTGCCCGAGCAGATTGACGGGCCATCTCCTCCCAAATCGGCTGTCCAGATGGTGCCAAGGCCGAATGTGGTAAAGACATTCCTAATCCTTCAGCTACTACTTGAGATGTAGCCGCTGTCCCTAAAAACTGACATCCGCCTCCTGGTGTAGCACAAGCTCTGCATCCTAAATCAGCGGCATCCTCTAAAGACAACTCGTTCTGTGCATAACGCGCACCAATCGTTTGTACCTTACCGGCATCCTCTCCATTCGTAGGCGGAAGAGTTACCCGCCAGGAATAATAATGCAGGGTAAATCATGCATTGCGGCCAAGGCAAGCATGGTAGCCGGAAGGCCTTTATCACAAGTGGCAACACCAATAACCGCCTTGCGGGTTGGTAAGGAACGGATTAATCTGCGGTAAACTATTGCGGCATCGTTACGATAAGGGAAAGAATCGAACATCCCTGTGGTGCCTTGGGATCTTCCATCACACGGATCACTCACAAATCCGGCGAATGGTACGCCTCCTTTCTTTCGAATTTCTTCTGCGGCCGCCCGCATAAGCAATCCTACCTCCCAATGCCCTGTATGATACCCTAAAGCAATTGGAGTCCCATCCTCAGCTCGAATGCCCCCTTGTGTACTAAGGATAAGAATTTGTTTTCCTAACAATTCGCTAGGCTTCCATCCCATACCGACATTTTGAGATAATCCGAATAAATCTCCACTTGGAGAATGTAACAGCATATCAGGTGTTAACGGAAGAGAACCGGTAGGACCGGGGGCATGAGGATGAACCCGATACAGCTCCTCCCGGTCCTTTCCCATAATATAGTGTAATCGCTCGCTCATCGTATATTTCTCCTTTCTCAAAATCTATAAGGTTAGAATGTTATAATTTCATGCTCCGCTTTTTAATAATTTTTTTGAAAAGTTCAATCCGGAAGAGATCCATTGTACTCCTAACTCCTCTTGTTGCCCGTATCACCCTATCTTTTTTAATGCGTCACCCGGCCGATTCTTCAATTGGCTTTTTCACGAGGAACCAGTAGCACAAGGCCGAACAGCCTGCTATGATTCCACCAGAGATAAAAGCCAAAGAATACGATCCTGTAGAATCAGCAATCATTCCGGCAATAACCGGAGAGAAAGCGCCGCCAAAATATCCTCCAAAGTTTTGAATGGCTCCTACAGAACCGACCATCGTAGCTGGGGCAATATCTCCGGCAAGTGCCCAGGCACTTCCTGTAATGGCAGAAATAAAAGCAAGAGCAAATGTTAACAAGGTAATTGTTATTGCCAAGCTTTGAACAAATGGAACCAGGATAACTAAAACAGCCGACAAAATAGCACAAACAGAAATCATTATACGCTTTGCATTAATAGGTGAGGCAATCCCTTTATCAGTTAGAATCTTAGTCATATATCCTCCAAGGATATCTCCTACAATACCGCCGATCCAAGGAATACTCGCATATATTCCAAGATCTTTCAGCAGAACATGATGAGTCTTCAATAGATATAGAGGAAGAAAATTCAAGAAAATATTCCAGATCCAAATTGTGCAAAAAAAGCCGAGGATCATTCCCCACATACTACGATGTTTGAACAGTTGCCCCCACTTAATCTGTGAACTTTGGTCCGCTTGTGCTGACCCTCCTCCTCCAGACTGAATATAATCCAGCTCCTCTTTGGAAAGAACTTTACTTTGCTCGGGGTTTCGGTAAAATTTCATGAAGATAAGGATAAATATAATTCCTATTAATCCTGTGATGTAGAACATGATTCTCCAACCATAAGCTGTCATGAGATATACTAAAATGGGCGGGGCTAAAGCTGGACCCCATTTTGATGATGAATCCCAAATTCCTGTAGCCAATCCACGCTCCTTTTTCGGATACCAGTAAGATGTAATCTTAGCATTTGATGGCATGCAAGGAGCTTCACCGACTCCCAATAAAAATCTTGCGCCTAACAATGTTCCAAGTTTGTTGCACGCTCCTGTTAAAGCTGTCGCAAAACTCCACCAAATAACTGCGATTGAAAAGACACGCTTTGCGCCAAAACGGTCTATTAACCATCCAGATGGTAACTGCATCATAGCATAAGTCCAAGAGAAAACCGTCCCCATCAAACCAATATCGGTATTATTCAAATGTAGTTCCTTAATCATTTCGGGAGCGGCAATCGATAGGTTAGTCCTATCTAAATAGTTAATTACCCCTCCAATCAAAAGCCAGATAACAACTGTCCATCGGTAATTACCTTTAGACTTCATAGTTATCTTCGTTGGATTATCTTTCAGTTCCATCCTCATAATATCTCCTCCAGAATATTAGTAGTAAGATCTCTTTCTGGAAGAATTTCATGTTGATCCGGATCCTCTGAAATCACTTTAGCCCCTATAGGTATTTAATAAGCAGTCTCCGCTTTCACCATTAAATAAATATTGTTTTACTCCAACTAATGGGGAAGTCAATGTTAGCCAAATTTTCTTATACTTCTTCTTCTCTCCCTGAGCAATCAGTTTCATAACGATTGTAGAAGCAGGTATTTCGAGATATACAGCTAGTGTAGAAGAACATCTAAAATCCTTCTTTCTGTTCTAACACCCTAAACAAGTTATTATCCCTCTGAAAAAAGAACGGTAATCAAAATTTTACTCCACTGAGTTCATCGACGATGTTTAGCGGCTGTTCTCCCTTCAAAGCCTGAACTAAATTCTTAGCAGCAAGCATCGCCATATCAAAACGGGTCTTCTCCGTGGCTGAACCGATATGAGGCAGGGTCACGACATTATCCATTTTTAATAAAGGATGCCCAGGATCAATTGGTTCCTGTTCATATACATCCAGTCCTGCCCCGCGTATTTTCCCTTTCAAAAGTGCCTCAATCAAAGCCTGTTCATCGACGGTCTGACCTCGGGAAGCATTAATGAAAAAGGCGCTATTCTTCATGAGAGAAAATTCCTGATGTCCCATTATACGTGTTGTTTCCGGTGTTAATGGGGTCATTAACACTACAAAATCGGATTTTTGCAGGAGCTCATCCATAGTACAGTACTGGGCACCAAGGTTTTTTTCTGCTTTAAACTTTCTCGTCCGATTATAATAAAGAATATTCATATCAAAACCATATTTAGCTCTTTTGGCGATCGCCTCACCAATTCGACCCAACCCAATGATTCCAATCGTGGAATGATGGACATCCACTCCAAAAAAACTTCCATCATATCCTCTTCTCCACCTTCCCTCTTTCACGTACCTGTCCAACTCTGGAATCCTTCTTGCTGATGCCAGCACTAACGCCAGTATCAAATCTGCAACTGTATCATCTAACACAGAAGGAGTATTCATTCCTAAAACTCCTCTTTTCTTCATGGCTTCTAGATCAAAGTTGTTGTAACCAACTGAAATATTACTGACAACTTTTAATTTGGGAGCAGAGTTGAGCAGCTCATGGTCTATTTCCCCCCCAACCGTGAGCAGTCCGTCCATATCCACAATCTCCTTTAACAAGACTTCACGAGGGATCGGTTCTTTAAAATCCCATTTGCGGTACTCACAATGTTCTGCTATAAAAGCCTCTGCCTGAGGAGGAATCGGCAACGCAATAAATACTTTTGGTTTCAATTTTATTCCCATTCCTTTCGCTTCTCTCAAGGCACTAAACCCAATGAAATAAGTTATGTGCTTTAAAAGCGTTATTGTTTAATCTAAGTCATACGGATAACAGTCAAATTATGGGGGATCATTATTAGTTTTAAATCAAATCGCAAAAAAATAATAACTCATTATTTGTTTTACATTATAAAACTATGTTCTTGTATATAAATAAAACAGTATATTTTCTATTTATTAAATATTTTCAGATAAATAATTCTAATAAATTTAAGAGTATCTCTACTCAGCTATCATGTTAACGAAATGAACTATAACTAAAAGGAAAATAGCTTTCTGAAGGATACTAAGCACCCAGTTTTCATAAAATACAAGATTTATCTACAATTTGATTTAACATACTTTTTACTTGTTCTTTCTTTTCGTCACTAAGCGAATGAGCCGGTGCTAATACCTCTGTAGAAACTTCTATTCCTCTTATACTAACCGCCTCTTTAACAATACTAACTAAAGGTGAATCAAGTTTATATAAAAGCGTTAATTGAGCCAACTTACGGTGCAATTCAATTGCTTTTCCATAGTTTTCTTGCTTAAAAGCCTGATAGATACCTATTGAAAGTTCCGGTGCGAAATTCGCAGTTGCAGGAATTGCACCGTCTCCTCCAAGGGATAATGTATTTAACAGGTGGTCATCATATCCAGAAAACACAGCAAAATCAGGTTTTTTATGCTTTACTTTTAGAATCATTTCCTTTGTGTGACCCACTGACTGAACGGTTTCTTTAATACCGATGATATTCGGAAACGCCTCCACAAGCTCAAGGACAAATTCCGGCGATAAATCTTGACCAGTCAATTCAGGAAAGTTATATAAAAGAATCGGTAAGTCAACACTTTGAGCAATTTCAGCATAATATTGAAAAAGATTTTCTTCAGATAGTGACCAGTAATATGGATTAATGACAACAATTCCATCTGCCCCTATCTCTTTTGCATGTAAGCTTAGTGAAATGGACTCCTTTGTACTTGTACTTCCTGTTCCGATTAAAACAGGCACCCTCCCATTTACATACTGAGTTGCAAATTCCGCTACTTCTTTTCTAAATTCCAAAGACATTTGACTGAACTCACCTCCAGAACCTAGAAAAAAAAGCCCATCTACCTTTGAATTGATTAGAAAATCTATAAGGTTTCCCATTCCCTTTTTATCAATGCATCCGTCACTATGTAATATTGTAGAAACTGGTGGAATAACTCCATGAAATTTTGTTCTTGTTTGCATAATATAACTCCTTATATATTTTAATGTTTATCATCATGATAAAGGTTTCTTTTCAGACATGAGCTAATTTTTAAAACAAAGGATGATAATAAAATTATGTACCCCTTTGGATATTCTATCTGTTATTGAATATAAGGAAAAAGTTTGGAGCTTCAGAATAATGGTATGATTAGTAGATTAATAAAACTGTATATTCTGCATCAGTCGTTCCCTAAAAAAACTTTGTAAAGATTTTTAGGGAACGATAGATTCAACCATTTTGTCTACGCTTTAACAAATACGGTTTTGATGGCGGTAAAGAATTCAATTGCTGCTTGCCCTTGTTCACGGGAATGTGAGCTGGATTGTTTCATTCCACCGAATGGTGCTTGTAATTCTACACCAGCAGTTTCCGAATTAATACGAACCAGTCCTGCATCCATTTCGTTTATGAAAGACATCATTGTGCCAATATCCTTTGTGTAGATGGAGGCACTAAGCCCAAATTCTACATCATTGGCTAGCGTAAGGGCTTCTTCAATAGTATTTACTTTGATGAGGGCAAGGACTGGTCCAAAGATTTCCTCCTGCGCGATGACCATTTCATTGGTAACATCATCAAATATTGTCGGGTAGACATAAAAACCATCTTCAGCTCCGTTCGCCGTATAGCGTTCGCCACCGTATAATAATGTTGCACCTTCACCCTTACCTTTTTCAATATATGAAAGCACAGTGTTCAGCTGATTTTCACTGGTACACGGCCCCATCCAGGTACTGCTTTCCATGCCGTTTCCAATTGTAATCTCTTTCACTCTTTCAAGAAGTTTTTCTTTAAATGAATCATATACATCTGCCTGAACGAACACTCGGCTAGTAGCTGTACATTTTTGACCGGTCGAACGGAGACCGCCACTAATAGTTCCTTCCACTGCGAGATCCAAATCAGCGTCTCCTGCAATGATGACCGGGTTCTTTCCTCCCATTTCCAACTGATATTTCGCTCCTCGGGCCAGAGCAGCCTGCCCGATTTTTTTTCCGGTAGCGTTTGAACCTGTGAATGTAATGCCGTTAACATCTGAATGGTTAACTATTGCTGTACCCACTATGGATCCAGATCCTGTTACCATATTTACCACACCAGTTGGAATGCCGGCCTCATCTATACACTCGATGATCTTTGCCGCAGTTACTGCTGCTTCCTGTGCAGGCTTAATTACGACTGTATTCCCATAAATCAATGCAGGTGCCATCTTCCAAATTGGGATGGCTACAGGAAAGTTCCAGGGGGAAATAACTCCAACGACTCCAAGTGGAACACGTGTAGTAAACATCAACGCTTGACTGTCTGATGACGGAATAACATCACCCGTTTTGCGCATACCCTCCCCTGCATAGTATCGTAGAATCGAGATACCCCGCATTGTTTCCCCTTTAGCTTCAGGCAATGTTTTGCCCATTTCTTTTGTCATCGTTTCGGCAATCTCATCAAGACGTCGTTCCATACTGTTTGCAATTTTATATAGAAAGTCACCGCGTTCGGTACCAGAAAGGCTTCTCCATTTCTTTTGGGCCCTCTTTGCAGCTGCCACAGCCTTGTTTACATCTTCTTCTGTTGAACTCTGGATTAATCCAACGACTTCGTTTTTATTGGCCGGATTAATGCTTCTTTCCACACATCCCCTGGAAGATGATACCCATTCTCCGTTAATATAGTTAAGATATTTTTTCACTTGGGTGATCGTTGTCATGATAAAAAAACTCCCTTCAATATCCTTAAAATGTAGGTCCAATGCGCCAGATGCCGAAATCATGCTGCTTAAGAATTTCTGCTTTTGTAAGCTTTCCGGAAGCAACAAGTTCAATTTCATCAAAGATTTGCTGACCAACAGATTCTATGGAATCTTTCCCTTCGATAATGGTTCCGGCGTTCAAATCGATATTGTCTCCCATTCTCTCAAATATTCCTGTATTTGTCGCAATCTTGATGACAGGAGCGATAGGAGATCCAGTAGGGGTGCCTCTTCCCGTGGTAAACAAAACAATTTGGGCTCCTCCAGCTACCATCCCCGTTAATTGCTCAATATCATGTCCCGGTGTATCCATCCAAACAAGACCTTTTTTAGTTGGGACCTGAGCATAATCGATAACTTCTTGTAAAGGTCTCCTCCCTGCCTTATTCGAGGCACCTAATGACTTTTCTTCCAGAGAACTCAATCCCCCCTTTATATTTCCAGGGCTTGGATTACCTGTGCGGATATCTACTCCCATCTTAATAGCCCGGTTTTCCATAGCTTCAATTACTTCATATACACGCTTTGCTGTATGATCATCAACGGCACGATTAGCCAATAAATGTTCTGCACCAATTAGTTCTGTCGTTTCTGCTAAAATAGCGGTACCACCAGCATCAACAAGCATGTCGCTAACAACCCCTACCGCAGGATTTGCTGATAAACCAGAACATGCATCCGACCCCCCGCATTCTGTTCCGACAATAAGCTCACTGAAATCACAAAGTTCCCTTCTTTGAGCAGACGCATCCTGTACCATTTTCGCTGCGATTTTTGCTCCTTCAGTAATTGCGCCAAGTGTTCCACCGTAGTCTTGAATCGAAACTACTCTAACGGGCTTTCCCGTCTTGGCCAGTTCTTCCGCTACACTACGTGCCTGATGAGTTTCACAACCAAGACCTAAAACAACGACTCCATAGACATTCGGATTAGCCCCCATCCCTACATATGTACTAAACGTTTGGTCGTAATCGATTCCAACTTGAGCACATCCATGCTGATGAATAAAGGAGACAGTGCCTTGTACCAATTCCGTAATTTGTTTAGCTGCCTGTGTAGCACAAGTAATAGTAGGCAATATTAACACGTGGTTTCTCACTCCAACACGACCGTCGGGGCGTCTATATCCCCAAAACCTCATTTCACTATTTAACTTCAACTTTATCCCCTCTCCCTCGTTTACCTTCTAGATTATGAATATGAACGTGTTCACCTGGCTCAATATCAGTAGTGGCTAAGCCAATAACTTCTCCATATTTAAGAATGTCTTCCCCCGGGAAATCGGCTTGACAGCAAATTTATGCCCGAATTCAATATTCTCTTTTATTTCAATGGAGTATTTCTGATCCTTGCATGTGACCTGAACATGGCTCCCTGCTGGAATATTCATTAAAGCGATTGCCACTTTATCGTTAGGTTGCATCATAACTGTTTTATAAGCTTTATTCATATAAACCTCCCCCTGCTTTATATTGCTTAATTAATAATATGGTAAGAGAAATACTTATAAATTTGGTACAACTGCGTTTGCTAAACGTACAGAGTTCCGTAAAATCCCAATATCCGAGATTTCTATCTCTATTTGGTCCCCATCCGCTAAAGTAAATTCATTAGGAGGAACAATACTCGTTCCTGTCAATAAAACAGTTCCGTCAAAAATCTGATTATCTTTAAGGAGGTAAGAAACAAGTTCATCAAATGTACGTTTTAATTGGCGGGTATTAGCCTTACCTTCTACAACTTTTTCATCATTCCGATAGATTCTACATGTAATGTCAAACTGATAAGGATCTTGAACCACTTCTGCTAAAAGAATGGTAGGCCCAATTGAGCAAGAATTTTTCCATATTTTCGCTTGAGGTAAATAAAGTGGATTTTCTCCTTCAATATCACGACAGCTCATGTCGTTTCCAATGGTATATCCTAAAATTTCTCCCTTGCTATTGATGACCAGCCCTAATTCTGGCTCAGGGATTTGCCAATGGGAATCGTTTCGAATATATACTTTTTCGTTTGGGCCAACTGTTCTTGCAGCGGTGGATTTGAAAAAAATCTCTGGGCGTTCTGCATCATAGACTTTGTCATAGAAAGTAGTTGCACCCATTTTCCCGTTTGTTGCTTCGAAGTTTCTGGCAGTTCTGCTTTTTTCATAAGTAACACCGGACGCCCACACTTCAGGAGCTTTAATTGGTACTAGCAATGATAGTTTTTCTAGAGGTTGTTGAATTGGAGTAGAATCTGAGATAGCGTTTTCAATAAAGTGAAGAATAGAAGTATTTTGATCTTGAGCTTGCTGAGCTAACTCCATGAAGTCACTTTGTGGTAGTTGATAGATGAGCCCATCTTTTGTTAAAGCAGCTAGAACAGGAACTGAATTTTCATCTGAATATCGAATTATACGCATATAATATCCTCCTAAAAAGTTTTATATTATAAAACTCAGTTTTATTATATAAACAATAAGTATAGGGTCCATACCTAAAGAATAGGTACTGGATACCCCATTTGTTCAGATAATTCGGAGCCTGTTTGCTTAAGTAATACCACAAACTCCTGTAACTGAGTCTCATTTATACGAGCTAAAAGAGTAGAAATGCTGATAGCGGCAATCACCTGATTTTCATGATTTCGAATTGGCACAGCAATACAGCGGACGCCGGGTTCGTTTTCTTGACTGTCAATTGCATATTCTTGTTGACGAACCTTTTCAAGTTCACTTAAAAAGTCTGTTTCATTTATAATGGTAAATTCTGTTTTCTTCGTATAATTATATCCATGTAAAATCTTTTGTATTTCTTCTTGTTCCCTAAAGGCTATCAAGGCTTTTCCAACGGCAGAACAATGAAGAGGAATTCGTCTACCTACTCGGGAATAAAGGATGGTAGCCATAGGACTTTCTACTTTATCAACATAAACTCCTTCCTTGCCATCCAAAATGACAAGATGAGTAGTCTGTCCTGTTTTTAAAGACAAATCGAGTAAATACCGCTTCGCCAAAAGTCGAATATCCAAAGAGTGTATGACAAAATTTCCTCTTTCAAACAGCTTTAACCCCAATCTGTATTTACCACTTTCCAAATCCTGATCGATGTACCCATGCATTTGAAGCGTTTTCAACAAAGAATGGACAGTGCTCTTGTGCAGACCCATTAGCTCACTTATGTGTGTGATCTTAAGCTCAGTCGTATGTTCATCGAAAAGGTCCAGAATTCGAAGGGCACGATCTAAGGATTGAATAATAGGCATAATCATTCACTCCTTCTGTTTTATAATATAAAATAGCAGTCTACTATTCTAATCGATGCAACTTAACTATATTATAAGAGCCATTATTTTTCAATAAAATATTTTTTGAATTTTACCAATAATTATATTGTTTTGAATTGTAAGCGTATGCTATAGTGAATGCAACTAAATAAAAGTTTAGTTTTCATTTTTTAGCTATATTACAAAACGTAGTTTTATATTATAGAACAAAGGAGGGTTACATAGGAAAAAAGAAGAAATGATGCCTTATCAATGTACCTAACTATTCTCATGTCTATCATATAAAATTTAGTTTTATATGATAGGACAAATCCATCCCTAGCGAGGGGGAAGCAGCTAATTGGAATTTTATCTCGAACAGACGGTTGGTATAAATAAGGCTTTCATCTCAAAAGATTATTCAAGAGCATTTAACCTTCATTGACAATTGGCTAATAATCCCCTTCTTTATCAAATTGGCTCAACTTTTGTCAATGTATTTAAAGAGGCTATTTTGTTTGCATCGTTTGGATCTAACTACATATGTTCATCATCCTTCCCGAAATTGGTTCTTCATACAGATATGCATTCAACAATATTAGTGGAAACCTTAAAAGGACTTCAAATCTTATTAATTTTATATCGTTTTAAATTAGGAAATTTATGAAAGCGGATTCAACATATTTTTACATCTTAAGCCTGTTAGTACAATTATGACATTGAAATTTTTAAAAAATGTAGGATTGCACTAGCTTTAGTATTATCGACTGGTTCAGATTTGTTCTCCTATCATTGAATTTAACACCAAAAATATATCTTTATAACAGGAGGTTAAACTGATGACTAACTTTTCGAAATCAATTCCAAATGGACGCTGGCTCCACATAATCCCCCCTTGCATCATCATTTACATTGTAGCTTTTATGGATCGCACAAATATTGGTTTTGCTACGGCAGGTGGCATGGACAAGGCCTTAGGAATATCTGCGACTGTTTCTGGTATTGCTGCTGGAATTTTCTTTTTTGGGTATTTATTTCTCCAGATTCCTGGTGGAAAAATGGCTGAAAGGGGTTCTGGTAAAAAATTCATCACCTTCAGTATCCTTATATGGGGGCTAATCGCAGTTTTAAACGGTTTTGTTCAAAACACATGGCAATTACTTTTGGTACGGTTTTTGTTAGGACTTGCTGAAGGTGGGGTTTGGCCCTGTATCTTGGGGATGCTTGCTAATTGGTTTCCAAGCAAAGAGTTGGGACGTGCAAATTCCTACTTTATTATGAATATTGCAGTCGCTTCTATTATAACAGGACCGCTTTCCGGTTGGATTATCTCTATATCCAATTGGAGATATGCATTTATCGTAGAAGGATTACTTACGTTGGCTCTACTTGCAGTTTGGATACCATTCATGAGTGAAACTCCTAAAGATGCTAAATGGCTTTCAAAAAAGGAAAGAGATTATATTGTTAATACAATAGCAGCAGAAAGAGCTCTAACAGCCAAACATGAACAGCAAAACATAACTCTTGGGCAAATTTTCTCAATGTCAAATATATGGAAACTAATCGGTATTTATTTCTGTTATCAAGTTGGTATTTATGGATTTTCCATGTGGCTTCCAACATTACTTAAGGAACTAACACATTCAGGTATTGCTGGAGTTGGTTGGTTGTCAACTATACCTTATATTGGAACTATTATTGGTCTATTTATATTCGGAAACCTATCTGATAAAAGTGGAAACCGAAAACTCTTCGTTTCCATTCCGCTCATTGGGTTTGCTATTTGTTTTTTGCTAGCAACTGCAACGAAGAGTAATATTTGGTTATCCTTCGCGTTTTTGACGGGATGTGGTGTGTTTTTGCAAAGTGCATCTAGTGTGTTTTGGACAATTCCTCCAATGTTGTTTACGGGTGAGGTATGTGGGGCTTCACGAGGCATTATTGGTGGTCTAGGTAACCTTGGGGGATTCTTAGGGCCCTACATCGTTGGTTGGTTAATTACCACAACGGGTAGCAGTAGTGCTGGAATCTATATCTTAGTGGTGTTCTTACTGGCTGGATTTTTAATCACCTTGACTTTACCAAGTGTCACAACTGGAAAATTATCAACGGTTATAAAAGAGAATGCAGTAAATATGAAATAAAGTATTGCAAAATAAAGGTCAGGTTAGAAAAAAATTAGGAGATTCCCTAATTATATGCTACACTTTGATTACCATTTGATTTACTGTTTTGGAATTCCCTACTCATCCGTGAGTGGGGTTTTTGTTTTTATGAAAAATAAAAAACAGACTCTAAAAATAGAGCCTGTTAAATGTTTCTAAATTAAGCTTTACGTACGTTAGCTACGTCTTTAACCAATTCTATTATTTGTCTTTCTTGGTAAGCAACTTTTTTAATTTCCCTTATTTGTTGAATCGTAGCTTCCAATTCAACATCTTTAATGTTATCTAACTTTCTCAATCTATCAGGTGATAACTCTATATTCGATAGCGTCTTTATATAATCTTCTACTGAATATCTCCAATAATGTATATTGTTTGGATATCTCTGTTTTAAAGAATATGCCATTAATAATCCTTCTGGATCAAAATCTCCCGAATAATAGACTGTGCAATTTTCTTTTACCAACAATTTAATAATTTGAACCGCAGCCAATTTAAATTGCCCGTGTGTACAAATAATCGAAATCGAATAATCTTCCAATTCATCCACAATACTTGAAAATACACCTGAATTCTCAACAATAAAAACGGGATTATCTTTTTGTATGGGGTATACCCTATCCAATTTAACAATTTCTCTTAAAGGCTCATTACGTACAGATTTTTAAGTAAAAGTTTCCTTCCAAGAACGTAGAACTTCTCCATTTCTTTCTCCTATTAGACCAAATATGGTTACATAATTGGTAACATCATCTTTTAGTATTCCAAAGTCAAACAACAATTGATTGATATATTCTGCATTTGGATTGTTTTGAGAAGCTATACCATAATGTTTTTCTCTTACAATTTGTAGAGCACTAATGATCTTTCCTTCATTATCAAATTCGTGCGGATTACCGGTTACTTTTTCTGCAAACAGTGGTAATCTTATGGGTTTCCCCGATGGTAAAATAGAAAGTCCCTTGTAAACTTTTTCTATTTCATTTAGGTCACCTTTGTTATAAGCCGTAATAAATCCAACGTGTAAAGGATGTTTTTCAAGAATAGAGGCGGTTAGAATAGTGGTAGCTTCAGACGTATAGGATTTTGCTAATTCTATAAAAAAGTGATTTTTTTGACGCTCATTTACATCCTTTTCTTCTTTCTTATAGACCAGTTTCCGGCCAATTACTCCTTCAACTACGTCGAATAACATAGCACCATCAAATCGAGTTCCTTCAAACTTTTTTTCAAATTTTTTTAAAGAAATTTTGGCACTCTTTTGTGCGGAAAAATCTTATTGAAACCAGTTACGCAAAAGGATTTGTTCTTCTTGGGTTAACTTTGTTAACACAACGTGTCCACCTTTTAATTTTTTAGTAGAATTTGTATTCTTCTCTAACATTAATTGTAATTCATCTTTCTCTCTATCTAACTCGGATAGTTCCTCTTCTAAAGCGGCAACCAATTTTTCTCTGTAATTCTTCCTTGCTTCTTTTCCAATAAAAGTAGCAGAATCTCTAAACGGGGCATATCATTTTACGACTCCGTGTTGATAAGAACCAAATGGAGTTGCATAGGAACCGTCTTCCATTTCTTCGATTGAAATGCTTTTTAAAATACCTTCTACTTCGGACTGTAACATTTGAAATTCTTCAGGTAATCGCACCTTTAAGTACTCTTCCAATGTATTAACATTTTCCTTCACTGCTTGTGGTAGCAACACAGCATCCGATTCTTGAACGGAATGGATAAAATCTTTACTTACAATTAATCCATCCAGTACCCCCATTTCCATTAAGAGCAATTGCTTTTCGTATTTCATAAATTCTTTCTTGTATCTTCAAAAGAATTTGATCCTCAGTTTTACTTTCAGTTCCTAATAAATACTTTTTATTTGTTGTATTATGCTGGAAGGACCTGTAGCAACAATGCCTTTTTTGGTTCTTGCCGAATACCGATCTCTCTTTTAATTCCTTCCAGTAGGGCTTGAACCTCAACTTCCTTGGAAGGTGGAAGATGATGTTTGAATTTATGCGCAATATTAATAGAAGAAACTCGTCTTTTAATAGTCGAATATTTATGTGTTGTGGCCAATTCCGATAAATAAAGACAGATCGTGCTTGCAGATGCCGGAAGCGGATCCTGTCCATTCAACTTACACCACTCTGTGAAATGCCTCCAGTCCGACGCGTAACTTCTTTGGGTGTTCATACTTTTAGAGTTTTGGATGTAGAGCTTTATCTTTTCCAGTTTTTCTTTATTAATCTGAAGAAATTTCCCAAAAAGTAAGTATCCACTTTTTCACGGGCGGTTTTAAATAATTATTATTAGGAAACAATTCCTTTTTCTATTTTTCTTGGCCGACGGTCTCCCCTTCTCGATCCAAACGTACGCTGTTTGATTAAAAAGTTACCTTAGTTCCGTGTTTTTACATTTTTCCTTCTGTTTTATTATCCTGCCGATACCCCTCCCTTACTGACCGTTTGGTGGTGGTACTTGGATTATAAATCAAATTTTGTCCAAGCGTACATACAATAATAATGTGAATTTAGCACATATTGAAATTAGAATTTTATGTCTTGTTTGGTACGGCGGTCTGCCGTAAATGGAACAGGAACCTACGTAATGTAGGCGTTAGCCGTACAGACCGTCGTTATCGTGCCATTTAATGCCTAAGCGGTACGTACGGAGTAACAGAAAACGTTTTTCCGTTCTGATCATTCTGTTATACTGCGCCATTAGTAGCCCTAAAAAGCAACATGTCTTTGTATTACTTCGACCGCCGAAAGAAAGAAATCGTAATTAAGCAATCTATCAAACGATTAGAGACTCTTGGTTGTAAAGTAACTGTTGAAGCAATAGCGTAATTATGGTCAAAAAAATATAGCTAAAACTCGAGACCCAGATCTTTTTAAAAAAATTGATCTTATAGGGTTTAGTTTCGTATTGCCAAAATGCCCTTTCACCATTACTATTTTTCAGGATAGTTTAAGTACAATGCTTCACAATCTCCATTAAACCGAAAAAATGATGGGGGGAGAGTTTTTTAGCATTTTTTCCAAAAATTTTTTTTAGTAAATAACAATTAATCTAACACAATAATACAATTACACAATAACATTTAAAGAACTGAATGCATACTGCAAACTTACTGCAGAAAAAAAGAGTGACATCTCAGCCACTCTAACTAACCCATTCCACAAAACTAGGGATTCTTAGGAGTCCCTTTTTGGTTTTATTCCTATATTTCACTTTAAGTTTCATTTGTTGATCAAGCTAAATGAATTTTTCATTTTCTTCTATTACATAGTTCTTATACTGTTTATAAAATTCTTTTCGATTTGGAGTAGGCATCACAGCAAAATTACAATTTTCATTACAAAGTTATCGTAAAATAGTTTTAATCGAATCCAAAAATTAGGGATTATCCCTGAGTTAGCTTTAATACTTGTTCTTTATCAGGAATAGAACTAATCGCTCCTTTTCCTGTCGTGGTAAGAGCTCCAACTGCATTGGCAAATTGAAGAAATTCGTGATATTTAACTTTACAAGTATCCTTCAAATTAACAGGAGTCACTTCATTTAAAAGCAACTGGTACAAGAAGCCGCCAATAAACGCATCGCCTGCACCTGTTGTATCCTGAACATCAACCTTATATCCGGTCGATGTGAATTTATCATTTTTAAGATAAAGTTCCGCACCCTTCGCACCTTTTGTGTAAATAACAACTGTAACATCACCGATGAATAAAGAACGAATCGCCTCTTCTTCATTTTCAATATTCGTAATAAATGATAATTCTTCATCAGAAATTTTTATAAGATGTGCTTTCGGAATAAAACTCAATATTGTTTCTCTGCAATCTTCCGGCTTCTCCCAGAGCGGAAGCCGAACATTTGGATCGAAGCTAATAAGTGCACCGTTTTGTTTCGCTTCTTTAATTGCTTTTATATGTGCATACTTCATAGGACTTTCAACCAAATCAACTGAACAAAAATGAAGGATGTCTCCACTCGTAAACCAATCTCCGTTAATTTCCTCTTCTTTCATTAATAAATCCGCTGAAGGGCTACGGTAAAAAGAAAAATCTCTTTCCCCATCCTTTCGTAGTGAAACAAATGCCAGTGCAGTATTGGCTTTATCCGTTTTTAAAATTTTATCTGTCTTTACCCCAGCTTGATGCAGCGTCTCAACCAGAAAATCTCCAAAGGAATCCGTGCCTAATTTTGAGATCATCGAGGATTTTCCTCCAAGGCGGGCAACCGTTGCAGCTACATTGGCTGGAGCCCCTCCTGGTGCCCGTTCAAACTCTACTACATCTTTAAGCATTCTTCCTTTTTGAAGAGGAATGAAATCAATTAAAACCTCACCAATTGAATATAAGCTTTTCATGACTTCCACCTATCCTAACCCTTATAATCCCATTTTGTCGCCTGAAATAATGTCTTTCCGTTCGAAAAAAAGCGAATCTCTTGGCTCTGTATTTCCGGAAAAATCCTGCTCGTAAATACTTCTTCACCATTATTGACAAAAATCTCAACGGAAGATGTATCCACATACATGTGAAATTCTATCGATTGGGCATCCAAATAGCACTTTCTTACGGTTCCATACTCTTCCGCTACGGGTTCTCCAGAAAAAGTTCGGTCGAGAACTACTTTCTTTTCCATCGCATCATATTTGATAACGGTCTTTTCCTTTTCCCCTGCCCTAAATTCAACTCCGAATTCAGATGAATCAAAGTTCACGAACTTACAAATCATCTCAAAAGCGGTTCCTGAAAATTCATCGAAAACTTTCGTTTCATGATCCAGGACCTCATTAATATCTTGCCGTTTCCTACGTAGGGATTCAAGCTCTTTGACAGGCTGTTGAATCAACTTGCCATTCCAAATCGATAATTCCCTTGGCACTGTTAAGCAGTGTGCCCACCCGTTTTTGTCCGTTGGATATTCAATATCTGGAAGTCCCATCCATCCAACTAAAATTCGACGTCCGTCCGGGCCCGTCATTGTTTGCGGTGCATAAAAGTCAAAACCTCTGTCTAATTCTTGAAAGGCGTCATGTACCATTGTCATTTTGTTTTTATCCATCTTATCACCCATTATATATCCCGATTGATAGATATTGTAAAAATGATC
This sequence comes from Bacillus salipaludis, assembly GCF_030938565.1. Taxonomy (GTDB): domain Bacteria; phylum Bacillota; class Bacilli; order Bacillales; family Cytobacillaceae; genus Neobacillus; species Neobacillus salipaludis_A. The sequence goes on from NZ_JAVGVR010000001.1 coordinate 4,303,982, forward strand.
CCCTTCCGGCTTAATACCTTGGGGACAAAAAATGAGAATACCCTGATTATCAAGTTCTAAATAGTCCGGACATTCCCACATATAGCCGAATTCTTTCAAATTTGTATTAATCTCACCTTTAAAATTCCAGTTTACTAAATCTGTGGAACTGTACAATACAACGCAGCCTGTTTCATTTTCGCGTTGTGCCCCAATAATGGCATGAAACAAGCTACCTTCTTTCCATATCTTTGGATCACGGAAGTGGTCTGTATATCCATTTGGAACCGAAGCAATCACAGGCGTTTCCAGCTTTTTAATTTCATCCCTTTCATTCATGACGGCCAGGCATTGATAGGGGTGTCTTACCCAATTCTCATCACGAGTATTTCCTGTATAGAGTAAATACAGTCTGCCCTCATGCTCGATTGCACTTCCTGAATATACCCCGTGGCTGTCATATTGGTTTGTGGGCTCAATAGCAATCCCTGCGTTTTCCCAATGTACAAGATCTTTTGATTTCGTGTGATACCAATATTTCAACCCATGTACGGGGCCAAGCGGAAACCATTGATAAAATAGGTGGTATTCGCCATTAAAATAGGAAAATCCATTGGGATCATTCAATAAACCCGTTTCTGGTTGAATGTGATAGCTTTGGCGCCAGCGGCAACTTTTTACCACTTTTTTTAAATTTCGGATTTCCTCCTGACTGGCATCTTCAATACGCCGATAACGTTGTTCTTTTGTCCATAACATAATGTCAATCTCCCTTTAACAATGAAAGGAGAATCGTTGGATTCCCCCTTTTACTTCTTCATTTATTAAGCTGCTTTCTCCTTAAATTCAACCGGGTGCTTCTTGGCGTTTCTTTTTGCCAACATAAGTGTTAAGGAAAATGCAACCACAAATGAAATCACCATACCAATTACATAAATAACAATCGCATTTGGTTTAATGGAAATAATACCTGGCAGACCGGCAGCCCCCAATGCAATTGCTTTTACTTTAAAAAATGTAATAAAAGCGGAAGCGATTCCTGAACCAACAATGGCCCCAATGAATGGATATTTCAGTTTTAAGTTCACACCAAACATGGCTGGTTCCGTTATCCCTAATAGGGCAGAAATTCCGGATGCAGAGGCTAGGCTTTTCATCTTTTTATCCTTGATTACCAGCAGTACAGCCAAGGTTGCTGCCCCTTGTGCGATATTTGACATTGCGGCAATAGGAAAAATGAAGGTTCCGCCTGTTTTTGCAATATTGGAAAGCAATTGTGTTTCAACAGCGATAAAGCTTTGGTGCATACCCGTTATAACAATAGGAGCATAGAATAAACCAAAAATACCTCCACCAACAAAGCCTGTTGTATTGTAAAACCAAGCCAGTCCGCTTGTAAAAAGGTCACCAGCAGTCCGTGTAATGGGACCGACAAATGTGAAAGTTAATACGGCTGTAACAAGAATGGACAGTAATGGTGTTAAAAGATTATCTAATGCGGACGGGATCACTTTCCGTAAATAGGTTTCAATTTTTGCTAAAATAAATGAAGATGCAAGAACTGGTAAAACCGTTCCTTGATACCCCACTTTTTCTATCGTAAATCCAAGGATGTGCCAAGCAGGAACTTTATGCGCAATTTGCGCAGCCCCATAATTGTAAGCATTCAATAAATCTGGGTGAACCATAATCATCCCTAAAGCGGCCCCTAAAAAGGCATTGCCGCCAAACCGTTTAGTGGCAGAAAAACCGATTAATACCGGCAAGAACACAAATGCGGCATTTGCAAATGTATTAATCATGGCGGCCAAATCCGCAATCCCAGGGTTGGCATCAATAAGTGATTTCCCATGAACAAATAAATCTTTTGCTGTTAAAACGTTATTAATCCCCATCAACAGACCGCCAGCAACAATGGCTGGGATAATGGGTACAAAGATGTCTGAAAGTAATTTAACCAGTTTTTGAAGCGGATTCATTTTCTTGGTACTGGCACTTTTCACTTCATTTGTGGACATCTCCGAAATTCCGACCATTTTTATGAATGGCTTATATACTTCGTTTACAATTCCGGAACCCAAAATAATTTGATATTGTCCAGATGTTGAAAAGGTTCCTTTTACAATATCCAAGCTGTCCAACCTAGCTTTGTCCACTTTTTCTTCGTCATGCAAGACGAGCCGCAGCCTTGTTGCACAGTGTGCAGCTGCAGAAACATTTTCTTTTCCGCCAAGGGCATCCAGGATTTCTTGAGCAACATCATTGTAATTCATGATCATTCTCCTTTGATTCTAGTTTTTAGTTTGCAACCCCATTTAATTCTTTTAAATGCATGATAAAAACCCAAAATACGGAACCGGTTCCAAACAACCACAAAAAAATATTCACACGGACGGAACCGGTTCCAAACTTTAATAAAAAAATATAAATACGAGCGGAACCGGTTCCATTTTCACCTTCAAATAAGAACCGTATTTTGAAACCGGTTCTAGGAAATTATATTTCATGGCATTAAAGATTGTCAACGCTTTCTTTCTCAATTATTTTATATTTTGAGAAAATTAATGGCTCTATTTCTTCATAATTTATTAATTGAATCATACTTTGAGCAGCCATCCTCCCTGCATCTTGATAATAAAACTTAGCCGTTGTTAAAGCTGGATGAATGATTTCGGTTATTTCATATCCACCAAATCCTGTAATAGATAACTCTTCTGGAATACGAACCCCTTTTAAATAAGCTGCCTTCATCGCACCTAGTGCAATATTATCGGTTGCACAGACCAATACTGAAGGCTTAAATTCATCAATAATGGTTGATGATATTGCTATAGCATCATCAATTTTAAATGTTGTTTCATAAAATCTGACATTGACCCCATCCACTTCCTGTATGGCCCGTTTAAATCCTGCCTTCCTCTTTACTCCAACCGCAATATCCTTTTCGGTTACTCCTAGAAAAGCAATTCTCCGGTGTCCTTTTTCAAGAACATATTTCCCCATATCATAGGCAGCATCATAATCATTATGGATAATACTATAAACACCTTTGTGCTCTTGGCCAACCAGCAATACAGGAATGTCCACCTTTTCAAATGCCTCCAAATGGGCATTTGTTATTTGCGTTGCCAGCAAGATGATTCCTGCTACTTTTTGCCTTGCCATTTCGTACATATTTTCGATTTCCCGTTCCAAGTCTTGGCTGCTATTTGAGATAAGCATTTGGTGATTTAATTTTCTTAGTTCCTCATCAATCCCAATCAGCGTTTGCGTAGTAGCGTAGGAATCAAGCCGCGGGATAATGGTGCCAATAATATTTGGTTTCTTTGCCTTTAAGCTTTGAGCGAACGTATTGGGAATATATCCTGTCTCCTTAATCACATTTTCAAGCTTCTTCTTTGTCGTTTCACTAACAGATCCGCCATTCAGATAACGGGAAACCGTGCTTTTCGCCACACCGGCCATTTTTGCAATATCTGAAATTGTTTTCATCCTGCATCATTCTTTCATCTTCAATTAATGTATTTATATCATATTTGAAAAAATACTTTGCGACAAGCTTTGTTAAACGATCTAAAAAATGATTGTGGTCGTTTCCAGGACATCAGAAGCCCTCCCTGTTCTCCAAAAGTTAGTACAAAAAACTGGCGATACTGCACATATCGGAATTCTAGAAGGAACCAAGCTTGTTTATCTTCACAAAATAGCCCAATCGCCCCTTTCGAGTATTTACAAAGGTTGGTAAACAAGTTCCTTGCTACTGCATTGCAGGGGGAAAAGCAATATTAGCGTATCAGGACAAAGATAAGATTGATCAAGTCATTCAGGAAGGGTTAATACCATTATTGAAATGTAGTTTTCAATATGTTTTTTATTTTATTAAAGTGTTAAAGACTAGATTTACAACCTAAAAAGCCGATTCACCTAAGGCAAATTGGCTAAAAAAAAATTAAAGTCATTTCAAAGACTCGAAAACATACACGCCCCGCCACTATGTAAATTACCTGTATTCCCCCTCGCGCGCTTGCATTGGAGTCGTATATTGTTGAGCTATAGTTTGTCCGATAAATCCAATGGCACTGCAAAGACCGTCCTACTTTCTTAGCATACGTTACTATTTATTAATTCATAGTTAAAATCTCTTATTTTCCTTGATATTGCGGCTTTCTTTTTTCTAAAAATGCAGTTGTCCCTTCAATCTTATCATCTGAAGAAAAGAGAATAGCCTGGGCCAGTTTTTCAATCATTAATCCTGTAAAGTCCCATTAATGAAACCTTAATAGGACTTTATAAGATACTCATAATTTTTTGCAACAAAATCATTTATGAATTGAAATAAATAAAGTCACATATTTTCTTATATCATTTTTACCCAACTTTAAAATGCAAATCTCTTCTGCTTTTTTCCCTTTCTAACAAAATAATAAAATGGATATCCAGATTTAATGCTTTGGCTTTCAAGTAAGTATTAATTAATAACTGACTATTTATACTTTCAATCATATTTTTCTTCCTCCTTACCCTACAAAACATCAATCGTTACTTTTAAATAATTATGTGCTCCTGCACCTATCGTATGAACGATGACTAGAAGTAAGATTATTATATTGTACTCAAATGAATCAACTTTTTATGGATTCTTAAAACCCATCTGCTTACTCTTTAATTCTTTTAATCAATGTACAGTAATCCACATGTTTGGTATGCGAAAAATGTCAACAAGTTATACTATAATATTTTAACTACCCATAAATCACACTTTGAGGGAACTAACGAGATCCCCAACCGCCTTGACGCGAATAAATAACGCGTTCCCCGGCAGATAGGCGAGCGGAATATCTTCGACCGAAACAATGGACACGGTGCTTTCATCTGCTCCTGCTCTCATTGCTTCTTTAGCAGCAAGTCTTTTAGCGTCTTCGATCGCTTCTTCTCGTCTCATCCGGTCCAAACTATAAATTCTTTCTATTTCTCCACTCACATGGCCAAGAGCTGCGCCAATCGCATTCGCTGCATCATAATGATCAGGGCAAATAACATTCGATATTCCTTTTAATGAATCAGTTACAATAATACTTCCACCACCTGATAAAATAAGTGGGATATCTTTAGAGCTTGTTTTCATCTGATCAATCGCTTCTTCCAGCATCTCTGTCATTTTGGCAAATACTTGCTTACAGAAGCCCATTGACAGAAAATCGACTTGTTCCTGATGACCTTCAAATGCACGTCCTAAACGAGTGACAATATCTGAGGTAGTAAGTTCTTCACCGCCAAAAAGAATCGCTTTTTTCGTTATTTCATAGCCAACACTATCCGGTCCAATTGTAAAACTACCGTTTGTTTTACAAATACGTGTACCTCCGCCTAAAGCAATGGCTAAAATATCAGGCATCCGAAAATTTGTGTTTACTCCACCAATATTAACGGATAAAGACGACTGCCTCGGAAACCCGTTTGATAAAACACCAATATCACTTGTCGTTCCACCAACATCAAGTACCATCGCATCTCGCAAACCTGATAAATGAGCCGATCCTCGAATCGAGTTAGTTGGGCCGCATCCCATCGTTAAAATAGGATAACGAAGAGCATAAGACTCATTCATGAGCGTTCCATCGTTTTGACTGAAGAACATTTCTGCTTCAATATCGAGTTCTTTTAGAGCCTTAGCGAATCCAATCACAATCATTTTGCCAGTTGTCATTAATGCCGCATTTAAAATGGTCGCATTTTCGCGTTCTAATAAACCAATGCTGCCAATTTCATGCGAAAGCGAAACAGGAATATCACCAAGCTCTTCTTTTGCCCATTTTGCAACGACTTGTTCTTGTTCTTTATTGACTGGGGAAAATACACCCGATATCGCAATGCTTTCCACAGTTTCCTTTATTTCTCTGCAAAATTGAACGACTTCTTCTTTTTTTAATTCGCTGATTAACCTTCCGTCAAACTCGTACCCGCCTGAAATAATCGTGGATGCAACTTCGACTTTTTCTCTCAGTTCCTTTGGCCAGTCGGTGAATGGCGGGATAGAAGTCGTTGCCGGCCTCCCAATCCGTATGACACCTACTTTATTTAGACGCTTCCGCTCAACAACCGCATTCGTACAATGCGTTGTTCCGAGCATGGCATATCCAATATCACTACGCTCTATTCTGCTTTCTTTTACCACTTTTGCGATGGCTTCAAAGATCCCACTTTCTACATCTTTTGTAGTTGGTACTTTAACCGTATGAATGACTTGTAAATACTCGTCTAGTAAAGCTGCATCTGTATTAGTTCCTCCAACATCTACTCCTAAACGATACATTATCTTCTCTCCTTCCGTAGAACTTCTACTGGTTTATAATCAAAATCGTACCCAAAATAACGAGGTCCTGCTGTTTCAATTCCTTTTAGAGTTCTCCATTTATCATGGCAAGGAAATGCAACGACTACAACACGTGCACCATATTTCATACGTTCTGTCGTAATTGGAAAACCGGTTTCTACATCTAATACAGCAATTAAATCTGGTGTAGAACATAATAGATGCTCGCCTTCTTTCGCTACTAAATACTCGTTTTGAAAATAGATAGTAAATGTTTTCCCTTGCTCATTACGACTACCGTCCAACTTTGCACTACCTATTGTAAAGCCTCCACTAAGCCTCCGTTCAATGTCCGCAATTTTCCCTTCAAACAAACGATATCCATTTAATTCCTCTAACATTTTATTGATTCTTACATGTTCTTTCATTTGATTATCTAACAAAAATTCACCAATTCGTTCAACCAAAGAAAGTGTATCAGGGATAACAGATGTCTTGACATCCTTTCCAAACAGACTATACTCGCAAACAGATGAGCTTCCTCCCATTTCAATCGTGAGAGCACGTGATAATCGTTCTGTCCACATTCCATCTTGTGGATACAAAACGACTGTGTTTCCTTTATCATCTGCCATTGTAACAGGTGATGGGTCAAAACCTTCCAAATAGAAGGTCACCATTTGAGCTTCTGGAAACGCACGTCCCATCGCATCCGCATCTAACATTGGTAAACCTTTTTTAGCAGCTGCGATAATTGGAAATAAAGAGTTGATTCCCCCTACTTCAATTGGCATTACCACATCGATTTTTCTTCCCAGCACTTTTTCTAACGTTTCAAATGGTGCTGTCATTTCATGTTCTGACGGTATTTTTTCAATTACGACAGTTGGAGCACCCATCCCAGATACAGTTACTACCAATTGATCGTCCTCTAATTCATCTAATGAAATTAATTTCACAGGTCCATATTTTCGAATAGCTTCTTTCGCCATCAATTTCCCAATATAGGGATCTCCGCCGCCACCTGTTCCTAAAACGGCTGCACCTAATGCGATTTTTTCAATTGTCTGTTCATCTATATATCTCATTCTCCAAACTCCTCTCTCTTTCCAGTATTGATATTCACTTGTTGAAATGAATCCTTGTGTTTCAATAGTTTTCCTAACACTGCTTGTACAATGAACCCGGTTAAAAAGCCATCAAGGGAAGAAATACTAGTAAGCGAAAATAAAGATAATCCTAACGGCTGTGCGGATGTCAAATATGTAATAAGCATTCCTACTATCCATGAAATGATCGATCGAGTTACAACTGGTTGCGCTTTCATTTTTTGGTCATAACGCTTGAACTCTTTTTTAACTAAAAAGAATTCAGCTACATAAATGCCGCCAATCGGTGCAATCACGATCGCCAAAATATCTAAAAATGAAATAAATTGTTCGTAAATACCCAGGACAGCTAGCATCGTTGAAATGATACCTAAAATAATCGTTAACAATTCTTTACGAACTTTCATAAAAATCAACGAAAAACCTAGCGAAGAAGAATATAAATTCGTTGTATTCGACGTCCATTGTGCAAGTGTTAATACGAGTACTCCCGGAATTGCTAGGCCAAGCGTGATAAAAATTTTCATTATATTATTTGTCCCCATTGCCTCCAACATTAAAATGGCAAGGACAATCATAATGCTATTCCCTATGAAAATACCGAAAAAGGTGGCAATGATAGCATCCTTCCTGCTTTTTGACCAGCGGGTAATATCAGGTTGCGTCGTTGCGCCTACAATAAAAATACTGATGACAAGCGAAATTGCACTACCAAATGTAAATTCTCCAGCTTTCGGAACACTCGCAGGCAATGAGTGGCTTTTCAGTGTTAAAAATAAGGCAAGTAGCATTAATCCTAATATTAGCGGTACAGACCATACACTTAATTTCTCAATAGCCCGGTACCCAAAAATAGCCGTAGTCATCATCAGTAAACCACCAATTACAGAAAGGACCTTAACATTAATGGATAGGTGAAAGGCATCTTGTAAAACCGTGTGTGCGTTAGTGGCAAAAAAACCAACTTGGACCCCAAACCACCCAAGTAAGGATGTTCCAAGGATCAGAGAAAACACTTTAGCACCATATTTACCAAATACATACTTTGTGATCATTGATGTAGATAGATTGGTGTAAGAACCGACAATTCCACAAGTCGTGCATAAAATGGCAAGAAGAAGCGATCCGATAAAAACTGATAAGATCGCTTGATTTAACTGCATTCCATTTGCTAATTCCGCTCCTAAAATTACCGAAGATAAATCCACGCCAATAGCGCACGATACGAAAAACATCGATAACCAAGACCTTCGTAATTCCTTTGGTACGGCCTCCCTTGCAAAATCTGAAATAACCTTTTCCTCTTTCATAGAGCAGCCCCCTTTTCATAGTATCAAATTGTTTTTGCCAAAGACTTTTTACTTTCGTCAGAGTTTACTGCTTATTCTTAATCGTTATAAATTCCGTTCCAATAAATGCTCCAAGTTTGCTCCACCCGTCTTTTAAATTTCTCTTCCTGAGAATGATAGAGTAACTCCAAAAAGATCCCGTCCATTAAACATAGAAAGGAGGCAATTAAATCATCAATAGGTTGATTTTTTAACACTCCCTGTCTAATTCCCTCTGAAAAGATACCTTTAAGCATCTGACTAAGCATATCTTCTATCTCACTAAACGTTTTTCTTACTTCATCATTCAAAGTCGGAGGAAGGAAAAAGGTAAATTTCATATAGGCTGCCGTTTTTTCAGGTTCACTTAAGTGATAATCACATATCGCTTTTAATATTTGATAGAGCTTTTCTTTGACCGTTCCATTTGATAGGTTGTCAATTGAACTTTTAATGTGACGGTGATTATCTTGCAACAGATCTTTGTATACTGCTATAAATAGATCTTCTTTACTTTTATAAAAGGCATAAATGGACGGGGTCTTAATCCCAACCTCTTTAGCGATGCTAGAAAGGGTCGTGCGCTCATACCCCTTCTCAACTAAATGCCTGTAAGCAACTTCTTTAATTTTATTTTTCGTCATCAACATTCCACCTAACTAATTTAGTTAGGTATAATATAACAAGATTTCTGATAATATGCAATATACTAATTAAAATAAATATTCCTCGCATTTAGAAGTTCTTCCTTGCCACCGGCCTTGAATTTTTTTGCTGCAATTGAGGTATCGCCAACATTTCGCAGACTTTATACATTAAGACTGAATCGCTTGATACATAAGAATCTGTATATAAGTACAAAAAACTTTCGTTTATGGTTAAAAAAAGAATATGAAGTTTGGCTATATGCGTGTTTCTACATAAGAACAAAATTTAGATTGTCAAAAGTTCAACTTGAAGAATTTGGATGCAATCGCATTAAAAGTAACTTGAACAAAACGGAACCGACGGGAGTTGGATCGTATGTTAGAGTTTCTTCGTCCGTAAGATACGGTAGTTTAACAGATCTAACTCCATTGCCACGTTCTACAAAAGATCTGATTGAGATCACGGAAACTAATTTCTCAAAAAGGAGCACACTTGAAAAGCCTAAAGGAATCATGACGGGATACAACCACAGCACATGGAAAAATGTTGTTTACCAATTTCGCTGGAATTGCTCAATTTGAAAGAGATTTAACCTCTGAACGTACAAAGGAAGGGGTTCAGGCTGCAAGGAAACGAGGGAAACATCCTGGAAGACCGAAAACTGATGAGTAAAAGGTTAATTATACCTTGTACCTTTTGGAACAAAGGATGAATCGTACGGATGCTGCAGATAAAGCTGGTATCTCTAGAATAACTCTGTATCGTAAGATACAAAACAATAAAGAGACTAACTGTAACCAATGGGGCAAGCGGTGCTTAAACTATGTCCACTTTGCCCCTGGTTACAGCAACGCTGGTACTGGGTCTGATTGAGAATGGTCGAGTCGCTCGTTGTAAATACACGAATAACACCAATCATATGGAAACCTCCTTAAAAATGGAATAGAGAGAGTATTCGTTTTCAAAAATTTTTTTAGAAACTGACCCTCAATCCTTCCATAGCATATTGGCCAAATGTTCGGGTCATCTTTTGGTTATCGGAACAAACATAGAATTTATCCCTTTCAAATAGAAAATAAGCGAACCATTCGAATGGCAGATCGCATTCGCGATAGTAAATTCGGACATATTTACCGCTCCTTCTCGCGTTTATTATATCACGAACATGCGTTTCGCATTAATATAAAAGCGAAGTTTCCTTACTTAACCATACCGAATTTGACACGGTTACATAAATTATATTGGGAAAAGTGTATTGTAAGTGGCCAAAATGTTCGGATCCCTAAAATAGCGTCAGTATTGGCGCTTTTTTAATTTAATAAAAAACGCCACTGGTTAGGGTGACGCTAAACTATAATCGACACGTATTGACAATCCGCTGACACTATCGGTCAATCAATCCGAATGACAATGCGGTGACATAACGTTTGACACTGCGATTACATATCGTAAAGTTTTCTAAACTGTAGGTCGGAGGTTCGAATCCTCTTCGGGACGTACAAAAACCTGAAAACGCTGATTTAACGCTATTTAACCGTTGTTTTATGATGGTTGAGATGTAGCGGAGAATCAGCGTTTTTTTGTTGTTTTTTTCGCCACACTGTAGGACACCAAATTTTGTAATTATAGGACACATCTACCAAAATAGAGGGCATAATTACTTATGTGACGTACATTTGTTGCACAAAGAGGACAAAAAAAATCAAACGAGGGTCCGACAGATTCGTCATGACAGACATACACCGGATGACCGATATACACTCCATGACGCTGTCGAAATCTTTATTAAAGCAAAGGAGGCAGAGAGATTACGGAACAGTACCATCAAAGGTTATTATGATACAGTTCGATATTTCCGGGATTGGTTAAATCCAGATATTGAATACATTGATGAAATCAAAAGTTCAATTTTACGGGATTATATTAACTATCTAAAAAATGACCGTTTACCTTATCAGGGGTCACGTCACCAAAAGTGAAAAACTGTACGTTTAGACACAATTTAGACACATTTTAGCCGATTCCCTGTACGTTAAGGTTAAGGAACCGGCTTTTGTTCATTCTCTTACTTTTTGACCCGTAGTGGTCTTAATTGATTAACAGTTCCATCCTGTTTTAGGTTCCACACATAATCTCCCGTTAGCGTAATATGCTCCCAGCCCAACGGGGATATGTGCTGCAAGTATGCCTCTGGAATCTCCATACCTTTTGAACGTAACATTTCGATTGCTCGTTCAATGTATACCGTGTTCCAAGATACAATAGCTGAAACAATAAGTTGAAGGCCACTTGCTCGATGTAACTGATCTTCATACGAGCGGTCTCGTACCTCGCCTAACTGATTAAAAAATACAGCACGGGCCAACGCATGTTTCGCTTCTCCTTTGTTTAGTCCTATTTGTACTCGTCTCCGGTGTTCAGGACTTTGGATCCATTTCAGTGTGTATAGGCTCCTTTCAATACGTCCCATTTCACGTAAAGCCACTGATAGTCCATTTTGACGAGGGTAAGAAGCAAGCTTCTTTAATATAAGAGAAGCTGTGACAGTTCCGATCCGGACAGAACTTGTTAATCGTAATAAATCGTCCCAATGTTCCTTGATCTTTTTAACTTGGATGGTTCCACCAATCATAAAATTTAACGGTGTTTGTAAGGATCGATTAAATGTATAAAGATTGTTATTCTTCACTGTTTTAATTCGAGGGGAAAACCGAAATCCTAGCATATGACACATGGCAAAAACATGATCTACAAAGCCCGCTGCATCTGTATAATGCTCCTCAATCTGTAAATCTGTTTCATGATAAAGCAAACCGTCAATAATATGTGGTGCTTCTTCAGAGGAACTAATAACTTGGACATAAAAAGGATCATATTGATCTGAGATATGACTATAAAAACTCACACCTGGATCTCGACCGTACTTTGCATTCACCTGTGCTAGTGGACTTGAGGTGCCTCCAGCTCGAAAGTATTGACCGTCAGAAGAGGAGGTGGATCCATCTCCCCAGTAAGAAGAATACGGCTGCTTGTTATGGAAATTTGCAATGGCCCCAAGTGCTTTGTTATAGCTATCATCCCGGATATACCAATCAGATATCCAAGCCAATTGCGCATACGAGATATTGGGGCAAGCATCCGCCATTTTGGTAAGACCTAGGTTAATTCCATCCGCCATAATGGCCGCAAATAACACAGACTTCTCTTTTGGTTGTGCTCCTGTATGAAGATGAACAAAATATTTACTAAATTCCGTCCAACGATCCACCTCTATCAGTAATTCCGTTAGTTTTATACGTGGCAATACATCATAAATCAGTCTTGTTATATCCTTAACTTCATCCGGAACCACCTTTGCTAAGGATTTCACCTGAATTTTATTTGCATATACCGTAGCATCCCGTAACTGTTGTGTTTCCACGAGATAGCTTACCTGCTTGATTTGCTCTTCCATCTGTTCCATTCGCTCTTGTAGATACTGATCTACTTTGGTTGGAATGGTCAAAGGAATTCCATCTGTTTGTTTCACCGCATTCCATTTGGACGGAGGTAAGAGATACTCTTCGAAGTCTTTGTATTGTTTACTACCTGTCACCCACATATCGCCAGACCGAAGATGATTACATAACTCTGATAGTACACTGAACTCATAATAATGACGGTCAATGCCATCTTCTTTAAATACATGTTTAGTCCATTTTTGCTTGATAAAACTTGTGGGAGCTATTTCAGGGATTTTCCGTTTCTTTGAACGATTCGCTTCCCGTAATAGTTCAATAGCTTGAAAGAGAGATTGACTCGCATGAGATGCCTTAAAAGTATAAGTTCTCAGTAACCGTGGTGCGAATTTACGCAATTGCCCATAATGATTATCCAAAAGATCTAGAAAATCAAACTCTACTGGTCGTGATAATGTTTCCGCCTGTTCCACGGTTTGGATAAATTGCTCCCACGGAATAATAGATTGTAAGGATTCAAATGGATCCAAATTCGCTTCTTTTGCTTCAATTAACGCTTTTCCTACTTTTGCATACAGCCGCACTTTTTCATTAATAGCCTTACCATCTTTCTGAAAATTTTCCTTATGTACTTTCTCTCCACGATTAAAGATTCTTCCAATTAGTTTCTCACTCATATGTAGCCCCTGGTCTGTCAAAAATGCATAAATGTGAATGAGGAATGCCATTAAGGTGGCATGTCGTTTTAAGGTATGAAACCTGGAGAGATGCTGAGCAGAATAACGTGAGCCTTCACGTGCCATTTGCAACAATCGATTCTGATGTATTTCCCGTCCGTTGTCTAATGGTAGAGCTAGCTTTTGAATATACTCCAATCGATCCATCAGTTCATGAAAGTTTTTAATAGAAACAACGCCAGGCGGCTGGCGAAGCCAGGATAAGTCAGATTGTTTCCCTGATTGACTCACAAGCAGTAATTTATCCAATTGCCACTCTTGATGAGGGGAAAGACCTTGCACCAGTTGTTTGAATGTCCGTCTTTGTGCCCGTTCACGAACCGACCATGCTAAATGTTCCACTGCATATATAGCAGGCAAAATAATCTTTCGCTTGCGCATTTCCATAATAAGGGCCTTCACTAGTAAATAACCTTTATCAGTTCCCATTGCAGTCGGAAGAAGCCATTGTGCTAATTCTCTGTATTCTCGAATTGTGAAAGTGCGAAAATGAAACTCTTTTCGAATTTTACTAAGATGTTCCCGTCGTGTTACATCACGCCCTTGTGCATAGTTATATATAGCAGAAGGCACAATCCCAAGCTGATTGGCGATAATACGCACGAGATACTCTGGAATTTTCTCTCCAGGTGTTAAAGAGCGACCTGGGAAACTTAAATAAGCAATTTGAATAGCAAAGCCCAATCGATTTGCAGCACCACGCTGTTTGTAGATAATATTTAATTCTTCATCGGAAAGCGTATAGTACCTGATCGCATCGCGATCACTTACATACTCTGGAACATCATAAAACTCTTTTCGTTGTGCTTCTGTAAGAAGTTCTTGTCTCGCCATATGTATGGTCCCCTTATGTATGTAATTAAGTTTTACATATAATGGTTTACATCAGAAAGTTAGGAGGTTATTGACATGTCGAAAGGAGGGCGAAAGCCTGGAGCAAAAGAGCCAATTCGTTCACTTGAAAAGATTGATGAAATGAAGGAATGGTTATTACGTCATTCGTCATACCGTAATTATTTTCTTTTCTATTTCGGAATTTCCTGGAACTTACTTTTTCGCTGCGTAAATCCAGCTTGTCTCGCCAATCTCCTCGGAATTAGACCCGAAGAGATTAAAGCTAATATAATTATTGAATTCAATGGGCATTTTTCCGATCAATTAACTTTGCCGACGGCGGCATACATGAAGGAACTCTTTCTGGAAGAGCAGAAGGGACGGTTGGAATTCGTCTTCTTTCCCCCCATTGCCCCAAGTTTAACGTAGTAGAAGGTCTTTAGTTAAAACTTCTGTTTCATTATTTGAATCTCCATCCCCCATGAAGTTGTTATATAGAAAAATCCAAGAGGGCTCAGCTCTCTAACTTTAACATCAGACTGTTCTGCAAAATATTTCAAAGCCTCTTCTAAATTGGTAACTGTAATAGCTAGATGAGCTACACCGATATCACTGGGTTTTAGGTGAACATTCTGTTGATCTGGCGTCGACCATTGAACCAGTTCGATCTTTCTACCGCCGTATTGCAAAAATGCCGCCCCTTCTACAACTGAATTATCGTGAACCCCAAAGTACCTTTTTAAACTATCGTCTTCAAACTGCATCCGTCTTGGCCGGAACAAGACTTCAAAACCCAAAATGTTAGTGAAGAATTCAACAGCTACTTCGATATTGGGTACTACAAATCCTGAATGCTCTATTGTGCCTTGAAAAATTGTGTTTTTCATATCGCGAAACCCCTTTGATTTTTTATTTGGAAATAAACGATTCATTATAAAGTGGTATTTAATGTAGTCATATAACACAGGCACCGATTAGGTTCAATACAAGTGTTTTGGAACTAAAAATTAGTTAGTTTAAAATGTACCGAAAATCGATAGTTTTTAGTTCCGAAACTTATTCCCCATAAACAAAGTTCCATCAAAACAAATCTAAAACCTTTTTGAAAAGTCTTTAGCGGACTCAAAAACAGTCCATTACCTTCTTAAAATCTGCATAGGATAAAAAATTCCAAAATGATGTTGGCACTACTTCAAGATTTAGAACAACAATACCGGAGCCTTGAAATACTATATTATTCTTTTGAGATTTCTGTATCTTTTTTTGAATATTCATTAAAATTCACATGTTCCATCTGAACAATAATCATCGAGCGACGGCTCTAATTTATGCTCTTCAACCTTAGCATTCGCGTACTCTTCTTTCCAAACCCGTTGTAATATTTCTAAAAATACTTGGCTAGGTTGTGCTCCTGAGATGGCATATTTGTCATTCACTACGAAAAAGGGCACGCCCTGAATCCCAATTTTTGATCCCTCGGCTCTATCAGCTGCAATATTCTCGCTATATTTATCATTTGCTAAAACATCCAAAGCTTCGTTGCCATCAAGACCTATCTCACTTGTAAGTTGAGCAAGTGTTGCATGGTCACCGATATCTAGTGAATCCGTGAGATGAGCTTTCATAATACGCTCCATAAACTCCTGTATCTTCCCTTTCTCTTTTGCATAATAAGAAAGACGAAGTGCATCATATGAATTCGTAGGAATCATTGTATCAAATTGATAATCTAACCCAACCTCTTTTGCTTTCTGTTTCAATTGATTGTTTCTTGCTTTTGCTTTTTCATATGGGATACCATGCTTGGAAGATGCTACTTGATGGATATCCATTCCTGTATTTTTTTTCGCATATGGATCTAATTGAAAATTACGAAATAAGACTTCTACCTCTTCTTTATGTTTAAACTGTTCTAACCCTATTTCAAATTGACGTTTGCCAATATAACAAAACGGGCAAACAAAATCAGACCAAATTTCTACTTTCATCATATGTTCCCCCTTTATTATTTTGATGAATGTGTTTTATCTATTCCCTATTACGCTTGACAGTTTTAATTGTATAACGTAATTTGATATTACTTAGCAAGAATAGTTTTTAAATTTTTGTCCTCTTGATTCTATAGAAAAATCCCCTCCAATATTAAGTACAATTTAACGTTCTTTTTGTACTAGTCTACTGTGAGGGGATTATGTTAATAAAAATCTTTTTAACTAATCCCACCAATGCTCTTTTTTAAAAAGTTCGTGCTACCGCTTTTGCCTTTTCAATTGCTGCAGCAACAATTTCTTCTTCTTTAGTTGGATCATAGTCAATACCTTCAACAAAAATCGTTGGAACCACTTCAATCCCAACAAACTTTAGCGCACCTTTCACGTAAGAATCGGAATGCTCCATTCCAATTGCCTGCGAATAAAACCCTCCCATTCCATGAATATGGATTGCTTTTTTCCCTTTCATCAATCCTTCTGGACCTTCTGGTGTATATTTAAACGTTTTTCCAGCACTCATGATTGTATCAAAATAGGCTTTTAATAACGGTTGGATTCCTAAATTCCACATTGAAGACTGAATGATGTATTTATCTACTTCCATAAATTGCTTTGTGAATGCATTAACTGCTTCTACTTTCTGTGCTTCAACATCTGTTAGCGCTTCCCCACTTCTTAACTTCTTTTGTCCAGTTAAAAAATCAGCATCAATTAATGGCACATTTGCATAATAGACATCCACCTCAATTATTTCATCCGTTGGATTTACTTCCTTATATTCATTGATAAATGCTCTTGCAACTTGCGTACTTCTTGATTGCTCCTCACTTTGAGGTGTTCCTTTAACAAATAATACTTTTGACATGATAATTGTCTCCTTTATGATTTTGATGAATGTTTTTTATTCCCAAACATTTTTTGAATACTCATTAAAAGAATTTACACGTTTCATCTGAACAATATTTTCGGTATGATTCTAAATGATCTCTACAATTTTTGCTGAATCAACACCCTCAAACAAAAACATGTGTTATTTAAACAACGCGCGTTGTATAATTGATGATAAGATGAAAAAGAACTATTAACAACCATCAAAATGGCTAATATGTTGTTTACACAACATCTCTATTAACATTGTCGCTTTTAAACACCATTATGTACCTAAAAAGGAGAAGAACAGATTGATTATGCCAAAACAAGATCCGAGAATACTTCGTACAAGACAATTGATTGTAGACTCTTTTCTTTCGTTAGCTAGTGAAAAAGATTTCAACAATATAACGGTACGTGATATCACAGAAAAGGCTACTATTAACCGCGCTACATTTTATGCGCACTTTGACGATAAATTTGATTTATTACATTCTACAATCACCAATACTTTTATAGACAAATTGAAAAAAAGACTAAATGATCACGAGGGATTCAATGAAAAAGTCATTGCAAATATTTTTCTAGCCATGTGTGATCACCATAAAGAGTTAAGCGACCTATGTCCTAAAGGTTATAACTCTTTAGGAACTATTATAGAAAGTAAAATTAAAGAAGAGTTACAGAAGCTAATAGCTGATCTTATGCTAAAAGGAACTAAAAATACCATTGAATTAGAGGATAAACAATTGGTAACAACCCTATCTACTATGCTAAGTTGGAGTATATACGGAGCTGCATACACATGGAATAAGGATGGAAGACCTATTTCACCAGAAGAGCTAGTGACTAAGACCCTGCCTATATTTAAAAATGGCATGAGTAAGTATTTCCTTTAATGAAACTCATGTTAAATTTCAAATCTTTTTCGTCATTTTAAAGTAGCCTTTACTATTAAATTACGCAACAAAAACGAACGTTTCTGTTACGCTGGTTCGTACCAATTTTTTCAGCTTGTAACTTTACATTTTATTTTGCGCACTTTTGACACGAATAGTTGCGCAGATCCATGTAAGGGACTGAGTGACTAATTACTATTATTCTATCAATAGGGTATACTCTATTGATAGATTGCTCAAGTGTTGATTTTATTGTACAATCTAACTATCATATACACTTGTCTTTGATTACGTGTTTTTGGGAGGGATTTTATGATTTTTGGGTATGCGCGTGTTTCTTCGTTTGATCAGAACTTGGATTCACAAATTGAACAATTGCGAAATGCAAACGTAGATCGAATTGTTCAGGAAAAAGTATCAGGTGTACAAAATCAGAAAGAGGAATTGCAACAACTACTGAATCGATTAGTTAAAGGGGATACACTCATTGTTACAAGGATGGATCGTCTGGGAAGAAATACAAAGCAGTTGTTAGAGCTCATTGAAGAGTTAGAAGGACATGGCATTCATTTGGTCATATTGAATCTGGGGATTGATACGAGAACTCCTTCAGGAAAATTCATTTTAACGGTTATGTCGGCGTTTAGTGAACTCGATCGCACGATGATCAAAGAAAAACAACAAGCTGGCATTGCGATTGCAAAAAGGAAAGGGACATACAAAGGGAAGAAACAGAAGTTTACCTTAAGGCATGACGGTGTCAAACATGCAATCGAATTACATGAAACCACGAATAAACCCATAAAAGAGATCTGTAAGATCACCAATATAAGCGAAGCTACCTTTTATCGTCGATGGAGAGAATATAAGAAACAGAAAGAAAATATACCTACATCTACACACTAAAATGCCTCTTAAAATCGTTGGCAGGTTGCGTATAGACGTGGCCTAGCCAGCTCTACCAAGATATATTTTCATCATTTATTATAATCTTACGTATTTTATATCTTGTCTTACCGTACAGGTAACTGGATAAAATGTGTCTAAATTGTGTCTGAACGTACAATTTTTCACTTTTGGTAACGTGACCCCTATCAGGTGATGAACAACGGGAAAGGAATAAAAAAGGATTATCGGTTTATACCATCAATATTCATTTGCGTAATTTAAAAGCAATTTTCCGTTTTTTATTTGAGGAAGATATCATTAATAAAAATCCATCTAGGAATATTCCTTTGGTTAAAGATGACGCACATGAAGAAGTCCAAGGGCTATCGGACGAAGAAATTGATATGATACTAGATTCATATGATGATAAACAATTTGCTCAGTGGCGAGATAAGAGGTTAGTGTTGCTATTATTAGACACGGGGTTACGGATCAATGAAGCAATGTCACTAACCGCTGAGCAAGTTGACTTCCATCAGAATACCCTTTTGGTTCCTTCCTCAATTGCAAAAAATAGATAGAATAGAGATATACCAATTAGCCGGGAAATATCCAAAAGGTTAAAACAGCTTTTAGATGAAACTGAACAATATTTTAGCGAAGGTTGCCGGATCTTTATGAATGCCTACGGGGATGATTTTACTGCCGACGCCTTTAGGAGAAGATTAAATGGGTTAAAAAAAAATTGGAAATACCCAAACTACATCCACATATATTTAGACATACATTTGCAAGAAATTACATTCTAAACGGCGGTGATTTATTCACGTAACAGAAAATCCTGGACCATGCTGATATTCAGACGACTAGAAAATATATTCAAATGGATTCTGAACATTTAAAGCAGCAACACAATAAATTTTTACCGGTAAGAAGATTATTTAATCGTAAAAGTAAGCGGATATAACATTTGATATTGGTTATTCCTAAAATAAGTTGAAACAACAAAAAATGCCCATAAACGCTCTGCAATTTACAGCAGAGCGTTTTAATATTCTACGTTTTATAGGTTTCTGTATTCCAGATTTAACAAATTTTTTTTGGAAAAAGGCACTTTTTTGAGTCGTGCGCGTCTACCAATTCCTCCACACCGGCGTTTTATCAAGGTTTATTGCCAATTAAGATAATGCTAGCCATGTAATTGTCCACACGATTATTAAATACCTTATTTATTAATTTCTTTATAGGACAAAGTGTCAACACGAAATAATATTAGAATATTAATTTTAATTATTTAGGATACAACGTAGCAGTAGAAGTCAACTTACTGCTGCATGTAAGAAAAAATTAATACTTCTTGACAACCATCCTACCATTACGGAATGTACCTAATAGAGGAGCATATTTTTTCATAATATCCTTTTCGAACTTAACATAATTTTCTACAGTGATTGAACCATAAATAATTTTCACCTTTTTAAAGTATCATATTGAGGCATATTAATATTTCCATTCTTTTTATGTCCTTTTATATACGCAGAAACTCTCTGGGCACCTTGCACATCTTTCCCCCAATACAGAGGATACCAATTATCAAAAACAGGAATAAAACTATTAATATCTTTAATTTTCGTTTTATTAGCAACTTCATCCTACAACAAATTTTTACATTTATTATCTAGTTGAACAAATATACCGTAAATATTACCTGCATTTAGAATAATATCAAATTTATTGTTACTTGAATTATAAGTAATATCACTAAATTTATTATCAAATACCTTATTTCCGTTATTTAATGCAAACTCTTTTAACTTACTAGTAACTATATTATCCATTTCCATTACCAATTGGTTGAACCTCTTTTCTATGTCATTAAGTGCTTTTTCGAAACAACAAGAGATTGGTTCCTTTTTCCTTTTTTAAAATTTCTTAATTACTTTTTATCCTTTTACTTCTTTGGGAATCCCAGGATATCAATCTTTTCCCACTTGTTATTTCTTCAAATGTATAATTCGTATGTGATTGAAGTTTTGGCTCTTCAGGTTTAGAAAGCTGTTTTAATTGCCTTTCTTCTTTTAATATGTAAAATTTATATTCTTCCTTTTCTCCGAATCCAAAAGTATGTTTCCTTTCATGAATATACCCTAGCAAACGTTCTTTTTTTCCAGTGCTCAGATAACTAATTTGTTTTTCAATATCCTGGTCTTCTGGTTTTAAAACGAATTCATGTTCAACCTAAATAATGTATCCATAACACCGCCAATTTTTCGGAATGTCATATATTGAGCTTCCTTGTAAGGTCTTGGATAAGGATGAGCGTGTACCAAATAATTTTTAATAATATCCTGTGTTTGACCAGCTGGAAGTGATATAACTTCTTTCATAAAAAAACCCCCTAAAATAAAATGATCATTCTTTCCAGAATCAGAACCTATAATAAAGATTTTATTCTATACATTCAATTTTCCCGTCAAAGATTTCGTCTGCTTTTATTTTTAGTGGGTTTTGGTCACCTAATCGTCAAGACACCCGTTGAAGATTCTAAACAACAACATAATTGAGTCAAGGAAGTACTCGCTACTTTTTTGGCCAACTGTTGGAGAGCTTGTGAGGACAAAATTCTTTGTAATTCTTGAGAAAAAAGAATAAGTTCATTTAAAACCTCACTACACAAAAAGCACCATCCTTTCCATCTTATTACAAAAAATGATTGCGTTTTTTTCGTTATGGGGATAATGATTTGCCTTAACTTGATGGGCATGTGGTGGTACCCCATTAGGGAAAATTCACTGTGGTTCCACAATGAAATACACTCCAACTAAGTATTAAACGACACTGCTTTATTCGGAAAATCTTTGCTGTCCTTCCTGCTTGTCCGAACAATTCTTGCCTTCAGACTGTCTTTTGCTTTTTCCTACTTACAAGGTCCAAACTAGCTCGTATTTTACGAACATCAATGATGCCAGAGGAATAGAATATTTTCCCTATAAACAAACCATACTAAAACCAAAAAATATAGAGTAAATACGGAAAGGGACGGAGTTGATGGTTTATTTTCTGAAGCATTTAAAGGATCTGAATTCTTTTCGATGCCAACAAATAAACAATAATTCTAACTCTCGGAAAAAAATATGGATAAGGAAGTCCTTTCTTCTGATTTATCCCAAAATATCGAGAAACTTCAATCGTCCTTTTCTCAAGTACCTGATTTAGTCATTCGTCGGATTAAAATAACAGATGCCACTTTTGTGTACTTGAAAGGATCAACAGATAAAAATACAATTCATACTCACGTCTTGAGACCTTTGATGGAGAGCTTCTTCAACCCTAATAATGAACTGCCTGTCACATTAGGAGATGTCGAAATCATCTATTCGTGGGGTGACGTCGAAAATGCTATTTTAGGTGGAGATAGCATTCTATTAGTAAGTGGTAAAATTTCAGGTTGTCGATTAGAAACAAAAGGATGGCCGCATATAGGCAATGAAAAAACGCCCTCATGGCACCGGGCCTAATCGATTGATTCGCTAGGGTTGAAATCGTACTAAAAGGTGAGACAATGAAAAATTATGCCTATAATGAAATCACGCTTATGCAGTATATTTTCTTGATTAATGGAGCGCAGGTAGGAACAGGTGTTCTATCCCTTCCGCGTGTACTTGCGGATAAAGCAGGAACAGACGGTTGGATAGCTATTCTGATAGGATGGATATTTTCCATGATGGCCAACATTTTAATTGTAAAAATGGTGGAAAGATATCCAAGTGCCACCCTTTACGAAATTCTTATACGATTATTTGGAAAAATAATTGGGAAAGCAGTAGTCTTGGTGTACATGATGTACTTTGCATTTTTCGCTTGTTCGACTCTTGTGAATGCCTGCCTGTATATCAAGTCATGGTTCCTGCCTAAAACCCCTGATTACATTATTTTACTTTTATTTTCGATTCCTACATTTTTAGTTGCCCGAAACGGGATTCGAATTTTAGGCAGATACTCCGAACTATCTTTTTATTTGGTGATGTGGATCCCACTTTTTTTCTTGATACCTCTTCGAGATGGAAATTGGTTGCACTTTCTTCCTTTACTGAAAGAAGGGTGGAAACCTGTATTATCAGCAGTGCCGACCACTACTTTTTCCTTTTTGGGATTTGAAGTTGCATTCTTCTTGTACCCCTTTTTAAAAAAAAAGCAGTATGCTGTTCTCGGAGTCGCAATTGCGAACACAATAACGATGTTGTTTTATTTATTTACAACGATGGTCTGTTTTGCCTATTTTAGCCCCGAGGGGATATTAGAATATAATCAACCCGTCCTGAACCTAGTTAAATTAATTGAATTTCGCTTTTTGGAACGTTTCGACATGATTTTATTGGCCCATTATCTGATTGTTGTTTCCACAGCCTGGATCCCTTGGGTATATTTTTCTGTATTTTGTTCTAGTAAATTGCTGGGAAAACAGGATCATAGCTCCCATGTAGTCGTTTTATTATTAATTTTTATTGGAATTATCTTTTGGCACCAGCCTACCTGGAATGAATCTGAAAAATGGCAAATAATGATTGTGAAAGGAGGGCTTCTATTGGCATATGTCGCTCCCCCCTTTTTATGGGTCTATAGCTGGATATTTGAAAAGTACCGTCGGAGGGTTAACACTTGAAAAGGGAATACTATGTTGCCTGTTACTCTCAGTTTTTATGATGACCGGTATTGGAGGTAAATACCATTTAAACAAGAACTAAATAAAAAACGGACTGAACGGTTCAGCCCATAAAACCGTTTTATAAAACAGCAGGGATATAAGGTGGTTAGGTTTAGCGGGTCCTGGATTAACCTGGAATGAGAGAGATTCTAAAGAGGATTGGGAAGGTATTAAAAAAGTCCAAGTAAATAAAAAGAGGCGAAGATTAGTCGCTCCCTTTAACTTCGAGAACTTATTAAAAATACCTCTTTAAATAGCTGATTAGATAATTCGCTACAAAAGAGGGAAATCAGCCTACCCTAACCTAAAGTCCTATACGAATTATATCCATTACCAACTACCTCAAAAAAGGTTATTTGTGGTCTACAAATTAGATCGTTTAGCCAGATTCATAAAACGATAAATCGAAATTGCTGACCCCTGCGGGGAAAAAAAGAGAATTTGTAGCAATAGATAAGTTAGATACATGCTGAAGTTGAAACATTGATTAGGATGTAATCAGTATTTACGGAATTTAAAACGGGACATCATTCGTGAATGGAATAAGGCTGGCCTGAAGGCAGCCAAAAGCTAGAGGCGAAAAGATGGCAAGCCAAAAGGGTAATCTTACAAAAACTTAAGCCGGCTATCACCTTGCATCACACCTAAAAAACCTTCTCCCATTAACCTAATCCGTTTGTTGAATAAGAAAATCAGTCCTTAAAATGATAATAAGGGGTGGAAGATGCTTTTATTTAATTCCAGCTAAAAAATGAAGGTAGCCGAAGGAGGGCACTGAAAATCCTTCGGATTTGTTTGGAGAGATTAAAATGTGTATCAAAAAACGACCCAGAATTGAATTCTGAGTCGTTTTTTGTGTGTATTGGGGCCTATTTCCCCCTTATTATTGGTTTATTAGTTTCAATATTCTTTTTAAATTTACTGTAAAGATAGCCATTGCACCTTGCAATTCCATGCCTAATAGACCCGAGGTTTTCGCAACATTATACCCGTGTCTGTGTTTTAGTTCGCTATTTTTAGCTTCTATTTTATATCGTTCTTTCGACTTTTCCTTAAAATAGTCGCTTTCTTGAAAATTTTCCTGTTCAGTATGGACATTTGATTTGATAGTCACAGAATAAGTTTTACTTTTAGCGCCTTCTTTATAACAACCATCTTTAAATGGACAGTTTTTGCACTTTTCTACATCAAAATAATAAGTGTCAACTTGATTAACAGCTACACCCTTTTTACCTTGGCGTGCCTTTCTTATAGCCATATGACCAGCTTTACAAACGTACATTCCAGCATCTTTATTGAATTCAAATTCGTCCTCTTTTTTACGAAAACCTTGCGTTACAGATGGGTTTAACTTGGCTACTAATTTTATATCATTTTCATTGGTATATTCGATATTACCTTTTTCCGAATAGGCTGTATCACCAATAACAGTTTCAACTTTCACCCCCGCTTTAATGCTTTTTTCAATAAGTGTTTCTAATTGCTTTCCGTCATTCTTTTCTCCTGTTGTAACTGTTGCGGCTGTAATAATTCTTTCTTCGCACATTGCAATGTGAGTCTTGTATCCAAAAAACGATGAATCGGCAGTTTTATGCCCTACCTTTGCATCTATATCTTCGGAAATCTGTAAATGTGCAATATCGTCAGCAATTGTTTCTTTTAAAAGGTTTAACTGTTCCTTCACCTTAGGATACTGGGTTAGGGTATCTTTATTTTCAATTACCTCGATGAGGATATGGCAATAGTCGATTTCCTTTTCCAGATCATCTGAAGTGTTTTTAGCAGGGAACTTATCTTTCATATTTTCATCTATCTTATATACGGCTTTCCTCAGATTTCTAGAACGGTCCATCAAATATTCTCTAGGTGATTTCTGATTGTAGCGGGCTTTGGTATGGGTGGCATCTACAATAATCGATTTGCTTTTAATGATCTCCTTTTCGATTGCAATTTCAACGGTTTTATTAACAAGCATGTCCAAAAGGTTTATATCTTCTAAACGGTGTTTTCTAAACTTGGTTAAGGAACTTGGTTCAATTACCGGCTCCTCCGGAGCCATACGAAGAAAATACTTAAAGGACATATCGTATTTTGAACGCTCCACCACGTCCACATCAGATAGGTCATAGACGGTCTTTAAGAATAAATATTTAAACATGCGAATAGGATCGATAGCGTTTCGACCATTTACATGACAATATTTATCCTTAAGTTCTTCATAAATAAAAGAGAAGTCAACTAAATCGTTTATTTTACGCAAAAGATTATCCTTCGGTACAACTAAATCATAAATATCCATATATGGACTGAAAATCATTGATTGTTGATTTTGTATCATAGTACCCACCCGTTTGAGATTGATACTATAAAAGTACAACAAAAAAGGTATAATTCCTCTAACAAAGAGGTATTATACCTTTTTTAAAATTTAACCTAGGTAAAAAGAACTCTATTGATTGTAGCGGAAGGCGCGAAGACTCCTGCGGGAGTACGGGGCTGGGGAGACCCGCAGGCGCTAAAGCGCCGAGGAGGCTCACCGGCACGCCCGCGGAAAGCGAAGCGCCTGGAGCGGAAATCAACAGCCAAGTTATAGATACCACCTAAATTTAAGGGACTTTTTCAGTGCCTTCTAGCCGAAGCAGTCCATTTTTAATGAGGTTCTATACTTCACCCGGCACTTAATCGGCTCAATAAATGTAAATTTATCATCCTCTGAGACGACTTTAAAAACCAAAAAGTCGTTTATTTTTTACCATCTTATATATATACATGTTTGATTCCGTATAATGCTATAATTGGGCTTGGATTTTCATTACATGCAATACAAACTTAATATCTCGCAAGATCCAAAATAATATCTAGTAGATAGAAAGTAAAACAGGGGGAGATTTAATTTGGTAAAGATCGGCAGGGCCTTCCTTACTGGGGCATTATCGTTAGGAATATTGCTGGGAGTTGGTACAGCAAATAAAACGGAAGCAAGTTCATTTGATACTATTACAGTTAAAGCAAACTCTATATTCTCACTTAGCCCAAACGGTAAATTATTACATGTTCAAGATTCAAGAGGAAAAACAGTTTATGCTAGAAATTTATATGATTTACCTGATTTATATTATTATGACGATGATAACAGTATTCACGGTTACGACGTGAAATATGTAGATTATGATCGCACCTCGGGATATAAAACTTCTGTCAAAACACAAGTTTACACAAAAGCAAGTCTTACTAGCGCCCTTATCGCACATACAAGTAAAGGAAAAATTTACAAAATACAAATATCAAAAGATACCCTTCTTACTAAAGTTAATTCTAAATGGTATAAAGGTTCAATAAAGTACATGGATTATAAGAAAATCGGCAAAAAATGGGTTAAGAAAACGAAGACAGCAAGAGTGTATGTTCCATATAACAAAGTAAAACCCATAACAATTTGGAAAAAACATGTAAAAGAAGCGTTAAATGGATATTTTTCTCCGTGGAAAAGAGAAGGAATTACTTTAGCTGAATATAATCAAATTCAAATCGGTATGACGTACAATCAAGTGGCTGAGTATCCGTCCTTTTCACGGGCGATATTAAATAATAATTATATGGAAACAATTCCTTTTCTGTTTTTCTTGACCGTACGGTCTCCCCTCCTCGATTCCGTGTCATTACCTTTTTTCTTATATTATATTATCCAGCCTAATACCCTTTCCCTGTTGACCGTTTAGTGGTAGTACTTGGATTATTTATCATATATTGTCCGAGCGTACATATTATTATATTTTGAATTTAGCACATATTGAAATTAAAATTTTAATTTCTTTCGTTTATTTATGAAAATCAGGGGGCCAACAGAATAAAAACAGAACTTAGGAATGAAGTAGGTAGACTTTCTTCTTAACAATACAAAGTCCCATCGGGTAAAATCTCCAAATCCTCCCGAGTTTTCCGCGACATTGCTCAATCCTCGGATAAGTCTCCTTTAACCGGGCAAAAACACCCTTATACGGATCACCTTGCTCACTATTCCCTTCCTGCTCGAGATCGCGTATTTTCTTTGCCACACGGAGTTCGGCATAAACACCTTGCGGTATCGTAGGTTCAGCGCATCTTCCGTCCTTGACCAGCTGGGCTATGACTTTGGATTTGTTTAAAATAGAATACCTCCAACAAGTTAATCAAGTGTTAAATAGTAATAAACAATTATTTGGAGTTTATATTCAACCTAAAAAACAAGAAAGATATTTTATTGATCAGGCCATTAAGGAGTACTGTTTATCAAAAAGGGAAGCAGAAATTGTTGATTTTATTTCAAAAGGTCATAGCAATAATGAGATTGCAGCAACATGATTTTTGAGTATTAATACTGTAAAGTCTCACTTGAATAATATTTTTAACAAACTAAATGTCAATAATAGAACCGCTGTTCTTCATAAAATTACAAGCCTAATTTAAAGTTATCCACTATTCGAGGGGATTTCTAATTTCCTAGTACCTTTTTGCATATAGGTGATGCAAACACAAAGAGACAAATCTAAAAATAAAAATAAGCATTCAAAGGTATAGACTAGTCGCATATGTATCCGACTCATATCACCAAAAAATGGACCATTCAAGCTAATTCGCAATTCTGTTGCTTTTTCCGTCGGAAAATAAATATAAAATAACCCAGATGGAATAGAGGTATCTTGTTCAATGGCAATTGAAACTGTGGCTTCCTTTAAAGTCTGCCACTGCTGGGCATATTGTCCGCAGATACGAGTAAAGCTTCTGTAAATCCAGCAAATTCCAAAGTCACTGTTTTAGAGGATAGATAATAGATGGCAACCTGTTCCCCATCTTCAAACAGCGTAATTTTTTGGAACTCTGCTTCTCCTTCATATGTTTTCGTGAAATTCCATTCTCGCAGGTGACCTTTTACTTTATGGGTAAGCTGCACCTCAGAAAGTTTTGGTAAGTATGGTGTCCGCTCGTTGGCGAAGTGGTTCAGTACGAGGACTCGTATCGGCTCTGCTACATTCGTGGCGAAGGACTTCTAATCGGTTTGGCGGAACAACTCGGTAACAAATAAGTAAGTGACGTTTTACAAAAAGCCTTTACTGAAATATACATTACTGAAGTAAAACTTGAAACAGAAAAGCAGTGTGAAATAACTTGAAGAAGTCGGGTACGTCATATAACACAGCATTCACGCTGCGGGACTCTCCGAGCCCCTTGGTCGCCAGGGGAAGAAGCAGAGAAGCAGATATTCAGGCGACACCCCTGCGTGCTTAAGAACTTCGTTCTAAGGCTCGCGGGTTCGTGAATGCGAAAACGTTATATGCCAATCCGTCTCGATTTGAAGAAAATTCTTATTCAATAAAAGAGTTCTTTTCTTGAGTAACGAAAAATCCCAATTTCTCAATATTAATGCTGAGAAAATTGGGATTTTTTTTTTTGAATCTCCTTAACTTTGTAAATACGGGCGTATCTAAACTTAGAAGTAAAAAAACTTGTTTTGAAGACATGTAAACAATGTATTCGTAAGTGAATGTTTTCGCAAGCTGTTCACTATACATATTTTCTTTAAGAGGTACCACATGCCCATTAAGCTAAGACAAATCATTACCCCCATAACAAAACTGCTAAAGATGTAACAAGCAATTTATTTAATCAGGTTTTGAATGGCATTAAAGATGTTTAAAAAATAAGGTTGTATTTGACCGAATAACAAAAAAACCTGGATGCAATGGTTTCTTGCCTTCCAGGTTTTTCTGTCTACTAAAAATTATTTTGACTTTTTTACAGTTGTTTTTATGCCTTTACTTACATTTCCAGCTTTGTCCTTTGCCTTAATAACTAACACAGTTCCTGCTTTTTGTTTTTTGATTCCCACAAAAAAATTGCCGTGTTTATTTGCCTTTCCTATTCCAATTGTTTTGTTGTTTACTTTAATTGTAATAGTCGCATTTGCTTCTGTTTTTCCTCTTACAGCTGTACTTTTATCATTAACAACGTTTACTTTAGGTGTAGCTGGTGGCGTTTTATCGATCACTGTAATTCTTGTTTCTTTACTACTATTACCTGTTGCATCCTTTACAGTGACAGCTATTATAGTGTATGCTTTTTGTTTTTTAATTTTAATTTTAAACGCACCTGTTTTATCAGCTTTGCTCGTGCCAATTACTTTCCCATTCACTTTTGCTGAAACATTAGCATTTGCCTCTGTTTTTCCTTTTATAACTGTACTATTATCATCGACAGCGTTCACTTTTGGTGTAGCCGGCGGCGTTTTATCAATCACCTTTATCTTTGTTTCTTTACTGCTATTTCCTGCTGCATTTTTTGCAGTGATTGCTATTTCATAGCCCGCTTTTTGTTTTTTAATTTTGATTTCAAACGCGCCTGTTCTATCAGCCTTACTTGTGCCAATTACTTTCCCATTCACTTTGGCAGTTATTTGGGCATTTGCTTCTGAACTTCCTTTAATGACTTCGTCCCGATCACTAACTGGTTTGACCTTAGGCGAATTGGGAAGAATGACATCTTTTACTGTAACCTTTACTTCACTGCTTTCCCTGTTCTGGTCATCTGAAACAGTTACATACAATACAGTATTTCCCTTTTGCTTGTCAATCTTTATTTTAAACGCCCCAGAATCATCTGTATTGCCCGTTTTAATGACTTTTCTAGAAGAATCCTTGATATTGACAGTTAATTTGGGGGCTGCGTTGCCAGTTAGATACTCATCAATGTTTGATAAAGGTTGGACAGTTGGCTTTTCAGGTGCTTTTTCTACTGCTATTCTAAAAGTTGTTTCCGGCCCGTTGTCAACACCTTTGGTACTTATTATCACATTCAATAGTTTTCCCGATTTTTGAACTGGAATATTAACAGTAAATGTCCCCGATGCTGTTGCTTTACCTTCGCCTAATTCTGTATCTCCATCTAAAACTTTTACGGTAGATCCATTGATGGCTGTTCCGGTAACTTTAGTCTGATTGTTTAATAGACGGTCTACATTTGCGTTTAATGCCACCGCACTAAACGCACTATAGGCATTCAAATTCCCCCAGCCAGATACTTGATCATATCCGGGAACAACCTCTTTCGTTGGTTGCGGATATTCTTGATCCGGGGTTCCCGGAAAATCTCCGTTCGGATTATCTTGTTCATTGAAGCTAATATCATTTGCTGTTTTCGTCAATAAATATTGAATTTCAGATGGTGTTAAGTTCGGTTGTTGCGAAAGCAGCAAACTTGCAACTGCTGAAACATGTGGCGCAGCCATTGAAGTACCACTTGCATACGTCACATTTCCATTAGGAACAAGACTTGGTATGTCACTTCCGGGAGCAACAAGATCCAACCCCTCCCCGTAATTAGAGAAATCTGATACAACATTTAGACGATTCGTTGAACCTACAGCGATTACATATTTTGAAGAGGCTGGATAGGAAACTTCTTCAAACCCATCATTGCCGGATGCAGCGACAACGGTGATATTTTTTTTGTTTGCATATTGTAAAGCATATTCAATTGTGCGGCTATATGGACCGCCAAGACTTAGATTAATCACTTTTGCCCCATGATCAGCAGCATATAAAATACCGAGAGCAATCTGTTCTGTATCCCCACTTCCTGATGAGTCCAAAACTTTTACCGGCAGGATTTTAGCTGAAGGAGAGATACCTGCCATTGAATACCCATTATTAGCCGAGGCCGCGATAATTCCAGACACATGGGTACCGTGTCCGTTATCATCCATAATATTATTTGTCCGATTAATAAAATTATAGCCTTGATCAGATTGAACCTTGTCCTGTAAATCTGCAAGTGTATGATCAACACCTGTATCAACTACAGCAACGACAGTATCTTTTAATTGGCCGTTTATTAAATTTTGTAGCTTTTCAAACTGGATATTAGCATCTTTATTGATCTTATCAGGCCCAGTATTTCCTTCATTTTCATGTAGCGACCACTGGTATTTGTACTGTGTATCGGCTGTTAGGGCTTTATATTGCTGAATCGGTTCAACAAATTCAACCTCTGGAAGGTTTGCAATTTGTTTAATAGCAATTTTAAATTGATTTGTTTTATTCATTTCGACAACTAGTAGATTATGATTATTAGTTTGTTTCACATTTAATGGATTAATAGATCTTAATCCGTAAGCCTTAACTTTCGTTTTGAATTGACTAAGCGGTTTTCCTTCCTTTAATTTCACGATCATACGGTTTTCTTCCTTGTCATTGGAAGTTTTTAAATCAAGTTTTTCAATAACAGAAGACAAACTAGAATTAGTTAAATTTGAAATACCTATCTCAGCAGCTTTTTGCTCAATTTGTTTTTTCAGAAATCCAGGAACTGATTCCTGTAAAATCTTATACAAGTTGTTAATTGCTTGTTGTTCATTGGTTTTAATGATATAGGAGCTTTGGTCCCCGTTTTCAGCTAGATCTGCAAATAAACCTTTCAATTGAACCAAGTTTTTATATACATCTTCTCGTAGTGCTTTATTGACAATCATTTTTGTGCCTAAAAACGGCGCTGTTTTATAATATAAAGAAGTGAATTCTCTTCCTTTATCAGTATTAGCTAATAGAGTTTCCCGAATCATTCGTAAATCTTTAAGAATCCCTTTGCCGTTTTCTCTATTTAAAACACCTAATTCAGCCGGACACTGATCCCCGATAGGTGAGTCGGATGGTGCGAGTGTATCCCCTTCATAGCTGATGGTATATACCGGATTAACAATCGGCGGAGAATCAGGTCCCTCTTCGCCCTCAAATTCTTTACTTTCACCTTCTTCTAATCCACTATTATAATTTTCAACCTTTATGTAATATGGTCCCGTCCATGCAAGCGGAAATTCAATTTGTGCAGGCTCGTTTGAATAAGTGTATCCCATATAACGGTCAAATGTATTATCGTTCAGTGCATTTTCTAAGCTAGAATAAACAGAAATGTTTAACTCCTGCTCTGACTGCAATTTGATGCGAAAGTGAGTGTTCTTAGAAACATCTTCATTTGTGGGCATCACTTTATACCAATGCGTTTGTTCCGACGGTTCAAATTGTGCTTCTATTGGTGTGGTTGTTAATACTTTTTCATTTAAAGAACTACCTGTTGCTGCTTTCGTTTTAACTGGGTTCTGACTATACAGAAGTGTAAACAAAAGAACTAAAACAATGAAAATACTAAACTTTCTCTTTCTCATAACTTACCCCCATAAAGTATAATTTTACTCTATTAGTTAACCATAATATACCAAATTTGTAAAATAGTTATATGCTATTTCTTAACTAAAAGAATTCAAATTCCTGATGAACTTAAATCTACTAATGTTTTATATTCAAAATCTTGTCACCAAGTTCACAAGGAGAAATCTCCCTGGTCGGCCTCATTTTTTAGCCAATTATAAGGAAAAGTGTTAATTCCTAAAGAGTGGTTTGTTGTTAAGCTTGAAGAATTACAAAGAGAAATTGATGGAATTGTAATGATGGCTAATCTATACGACTAACAGGCTTAAGCCTGTAATATAAGCCTTAAGGCTAATTCTTAAATAATGTTTGATTCGTTTCGGAGGAGTTTTCATATCAAAAAAATCGTCGGCCCTTGCAGCTAGATCCACTTCACGAATTGCCTTCATAATCTCTTTAATCGTGGGGAGTGTAGGTGCATAATCATTATCGGATGATATTTTACTAATTGTAGTCCTACTTATCTTTGTTTTATTTCTAAACAAACAGGCGTGCCACGTTCAACCATTGGAAAAGTGGACAGTACGAAAACCTTTCTAATTGCCCATCCTTTAAAACAGACTATACCTCTCGAGAAGCTTTAAATATTTTAATTAAAGGTCCTAAATATGTGGATGAAACACAGTTAAAAAGAATGATTGAAGAGGAATTGGAGATTAAAGAGCATTGGGAGAATCGGAAGTAAAACAAATGTGTGCTTACTGCGCAAAGATGAAGAATTTGAAGCTAAGAAAAAACAATTGCATAGGATTTGATCCAGAATGAATGTATCCATTAAGCTTCATTTTATCTCGAATGAAAATAAAGTCATGCGTAGGGGAGAATTTCCTTTGAGAAGAAAACGGCCTGAAGAAGTAACTTTTTTATTTTGGAAACAGATCAAAAGAGAAATGCCGTTTGGTGGAGAATAGTGCGAGTAAAGGCAAGTGGAGAAGATATAACTGAATTAGTAATGGAATTAGAAAAAGCCCCTCTCGATGATTAAAGTGTACCCATTGTAAAGGACATTTTAAAAAAGGTTATGCCATATTGAGAAGATAATTTCTGTATTCAACAGGGGTCATTTTCTTTAAATTCCATTGATCTCTAAAATTGTTATAGTAGATCATATAACGCCTTATTTCTTTTTTTGTTCTTCTAAAGAATTACACTGGTTTATAAATGCCTCATCCTTAAAATGGCCAAAAAAAGACTCTTGTGGAGCGTTATCCCAACAATTCCCTCAAATTGTGCTTTAGCCCACAATAAACTAAAAGTAGCAGGCATCCGCCAGATACTTTCAGAAAAAAATTATAAAAATACAAAAGCAAATGGAGAAATACTATCCGTTTTTCTTCACTTGCTTTATTTTAGAAATTATCGGACAGCCCCTTTTCCTTTTTATGAAGCTGGTTCAACCTTTGTTGCTTTATAGCTTGAACCATCCCATTGGACATACACACGATATTTTTGCGTGCCATTTCCTTTTGCTGATACAATCCCAACTGAGCCGCCTGGGTTGCTTTTGTCGCTCCCTAACCACCATACAGTTATATTGCTTTGATTTATTCCAATAGCAGAAGAGATTGTCTGCAGCATCTCCTGCCAATCTTGAGAATTTGAATCATAGCTTGTAACATGCTCGTTATTCTGGTTCGGAGCATCGTCAGAATTTCCTCCTTTAACATACAGTTCATTATTCACTCTATTAACGTCACTTGGCTGCTTAAAGCTGGTTGAATCTGTTCCAAACGCTTGCATCATGTCCTTAAACATTATTTGCGAGATTTTGGTAGTATCTCCAAGCATATAGTTGCCTGGACCGTTATTCACATACCCAGTCCATACAGCCATCGTGTATTGTGGGGTATAACCCGCAAACCAACTATCATTTACTGCGTTGGATGGATATCCAAATTGAGCACTGGTCTTATGGTCAAAATTGGTTGTTCCTGTTTTTCCAGCAACATCCAATCCTGGGACATTTGCCGTTTTTCCAGTCCCAGAGTTTACGACTGTACGTAACATATCTGTTACCATATAGGCTGTGTAATCATGCATAACACGGTTTGGCTGTGGCGTAAAGCTCACAACTTTTCCATCAGGAAAGACTACTTTTTGGACAAAATGCGGTTGATTGTATACTCCTTCATTTCCAAAAGCACTGTAGGCCCCTGCCATTTCTAAAGGATTAACTGTATTACTTCCAATCGCGTAGGATTCGTACACTTGGTTGTTATTAAAAGGAATACCGAGGTTTTCTGCAAAATTCTTTGCCTTATCTATGCCAACCTCACGAAGAGTATGAAGCGCAGGGATATTATAAGAATATTGTAGTGCCGTCCGTATTGACAACATCCCGTGATATTGATTATCCCAATTTGAAATAGATTGACCATTTGTATACGTTGTCGGCTGATCATTGATTTGGTGAGCAGTTGACCATTTCAAATATTCAATCGCAGGACCATAATCAAAAATCGGCTTAAACGAAGAACCTGGTTGACGTTTTATATCAATTGCAAAGTTGTTTCCTAGAAATGTTCCTTTATATTCATTTCGTCCGCTCCCTATTGCCCGGACTTCACCAGTTTTTGTATCTAAAAAAACAAATGAACCTTGAAACTTAGAATTAGGATAAGCAATGATATCATTTGTGTTCATCATTTTATCCGCATAATCCTGTGCTTTTGGATCTAAAGTGGTATAAATAGATAATCCATCCGTGCTGATGTCTACACTTTTAAGTTTTCCTTCCACTTCTTTAACAGCTGCATCAAAAAATGCTTCATAAGGAATACCTTGTTGAGTGGTTTTCGGAACAAGGCCCTCCGTTACGGGTACTTTCATCGCTTCCTTCATTTGTTTCTCTGTAATATAGCCCTGTTTATGCATGGAGCTTAACACAAGATTACGTCGATTGGTGGCAGCCTCTCTGTTCGCAGGTTTAGACGGATCGTAATTAGCTGGACTTTGTGGGAGCCCTCCCAGCATGGCAGCCTCCGGAAGCGTTAATTTATTTAAATTATTTGCATCAATTCCGTAATAGGTTTTTGCAGCAGCGGCCACTCCATAGGCCCCATCTCCAAGGTAGATCTTGTTTAAATACATCGTTAAAATATCCTGTTTAGAATATTTTTTGTCCAATTGATACGCCAGGTACCATTCTCTTACCTTTCGCTTTATGGTTTTCTGTGGAGACAAAAAGGAGTTTTTAATTACCTGCTGTGTTATGGTACTACCGCCCTGAGAACCGAAGTGCCCGGTTAGATTCTTGAAAATCGCTATAGCGGTCCGTTTAAAATCTATACCATCATTTTTATAAAAATTTGCGTCTTCGGTAGCAATAAATGCGTGTTCCAACACTTTTGGAACTTGAGTATACGTAATTTTCGTTCGATTTTCTTTACCGTATTCATAAATGAAATTCCCTTCTTTATCATAAAATTTTGTTGGTAGTGGATCTACTAGTTTTGAAGAATTTAATTTAGGCGCATCTTTAATCATAGTAGCGAAGGTAATGGCACCTACTCCTGACGAAACAAATCCCAGCACCAAACAGGAAATTAACACTTTTTTCAACAAGGATGCTATTTTTGGCGTTTTATTACTTTTTTTTTGATTTTGTCTTATTTTTACAGCTTGTTTTCGTTCGTGACGAGAACGATACGTTTCTTCTGACATTCATCTTCTCTCCTATGTGTAAGTTACTAAAAGTTGATTTAAAAAGAAGCAGTTATCAATAACTTGTCTCTGACTGATGAGAGACTGATTTTAGTCCATTACTTTTCATTTAAAATCCGTCTATAACGAATTAAATTAATAAAAATCTAATCATCCCTTTACGTGTTTCGAAATAAGGTATTTACGCTGTTCAATCTTTTCTATTGTTTCTTGCATAGCCTGTTCCTTTTTAACATCTAGCTCTATCATTCTTTCCTCTCATTTAAATCCTTCTATAAAGAAGAACAAATAACAATATCCTTCAAACTAACCCTCCCCTATACTCCTACTCTATTGAGGGTCTAAAGTTGAAATGAACGTCTACAAATGCAACCGGCTGAATGAAAGTTACAATTATTATTTCATAAACAAGCATTTATAGTTTTGTTTTGTTTTTCATAGACATTATACATAAAAATGAGTAGAAATAATTTTTCCGTATCTTTACATATTTGAGTCAATTTCATATTATTTTATTGTAATTTTTTATTAAGGCTCAATTTTCATTATAAAAAAGCCCTTTAGAGAAATGTTTTGTCTGGATTATCTTAATGATTTTTCTGAAACCGATGAAATGAATACAAGCGTAAAGGTTTATTTTGATTTTTTGGATTTGATTGTATTGTGTATGGTTGGATTTGTTCCAAGCAGAATGATGTAGATATTTAATTTCCACTTCACTCTTATTGTGACTTCCTTATCAACAATTGGAATGGCTATTTTTAGCTTCAAATACTCTAAATTTTGTACCAATATATTCAAATACCTAATAGAAAAAGAGTATTCTTTAGTTAATGCTGTCATCGGTATCGAAGAAACACAAAGGGAAGATAGTAGTGTAAAAGAAGTGCCCCTGAAGGGGTAAAGGCTAAAAATTTATGTATATAAAAGTTGTAAGTTTTGTACACTACGAAAACAGCAGCTTTTTTCTTTTGTCACTTTAGGAGGTAATTTGCGCTTGTTTTAAGCGATATTTTGCACTATAAATAAATATAAAAAGCCCAATATCTCAATAAAATTGAGATATTGGACTTTTATCATTACTTCGGATTAGCTCCCGATTCTTAATAGTTAAAAAGTTTATATATTCCTAAAGCTGAAAAAACACATAGAAATCTAACAAATAAATAGCTACAATTTCAATACATATTCCTAAAAAGAATGAGAATATCCTTCCTATTAACATCTTTGTTTTACCGAAAATAGACATCCACAAACAAAATAAACCTAAAAACATGAATAAAATTGAGAATAAAACTATCACCATTTTTACATCCTCATTCCCAATTGTGATGTTCTAGTCTTAAATAAAATTATAAAAATTCCACTTAGTAAATTATTCCTCTTCCTAACTTATTGCTACAGCCAGGGACAATTATTTCAAAATTCTCAATTTTCACAATCTATAATTCCCGACAATATGGCCCATTAAAGAAAGACGCCTTCTTATTTAGGAATGGCGCCCTATAATGGAATAACTGAGTAGCTCAGGATAACTATTTTAGTTTAAGTATTTTTCTTTACAATCTCTTAGTTCAGGATAGATACTTTTTAGATGCTGATTCCCACGCTACAAAGAATTCTTACTGTTGAATATCTGTCTTTTTTATCTACTTCAACTGCTTTCATTGCAACTTCGTAAAGCTTTTGACCTGCATCTAACTTTTTAAAATTGATCGGTCAAGTTCTCCACCCAACAATCCAAAAGCGATTGCACCCATATTAAATACGTTAGTTCTTTCATTTATCCAGCATCCAATTCAAACTACTTCTGGCGACATAAATCTTGATGATCCCCATAGTCTTCTCTAGATGATGAAATTTCCGTGTGAAAGTCATTCAAAAATCTTCTTATCCTTCAAAATTTGAAGGGTAATTTGCTTTGCCTTGCTGCTGCTCGCCAGATTGTCTGCCTCAATATTCGTGGCAAAAATATTAGCGTTTCCGTCCTTTTCAACGTAACCGATGAAATTTCCGTTGACCGGAATCCCGTTAATCACTCCATCCTTCCATCCTGTACCCGTTTTTCCAGACAGCATTGCGCCATCCTTCTGATCCAATACGAGTATTTTCTTCACAATATCGATGTTTCGGTGAAAGAAAGGCAGTTGGTAGGTGTAAAACCGTTTTAAGAAATCCACTTGCTCTATGGGTGAGATTTTTAATGAACTTTGCAGCCAGAAATGGGTCAATCCTCCCGAAATATCCTCATTTCCGTAGTGGATCCGGTGCAAAAAATACTGCTCACGATTTTCCCCCAACCGGCTAGACACTTCTTGGAAATACCAGATCGTCGAATTTTGAATCGCTTGGGTCAAAGTCTGATCCTGATTCCATTGAGGAAATGGATATTCGGTTCCATCCCATTGAAACATCGTGTTTTCATCTTCCAACACTCCCGTTTGCAATCCAAACAAAGCATGAGGTACTTTAAAAGTGGAATTGGGTGAAAGCCGCTTTTCACTCTTGGATTTGTTGTAAATTGTATACTGTTTATGCTCGAGATCATACATCACGAATGTGCCGCTAAAACCGGTAAAATACGAACTTAGATCTTCGTAGACGACATTATGTTTTTTTATGACATCGTTCTTCTCAGCATAACTTTTACTGTTGAAAATTAGAAGGATTGTAGCCGCAAAAGTTATTACGACTAAGTATGCCAATATTATTCTCCATCGCATGGTCATTCTCCTTTAGCGTACATTTTTATTATGTTTTTTTCGGGTTTGGTCACCAACTTAAATCCTATTAACCTCTTTAACTTTTATTTCTCTTTTCTTACTAAGTAGCCCAACAAAAAATACAACATACTAAGAGATAAAATCATAAATTCATCTGTGCTTCCTA
Source organism: Bacillus salipaludis (assembly GCF_030938565.1). Lineage (GTDB taxonomy): Bacteria > Bacillota > Bacilli > Bacillales > Cytobacillaceae > Neobacillus > Neobacillus salipaludis_A. Next base: position 4,343,529 of record NZ_JAVGVR010000001.1, read on the forward strand.
ATTCTTCCCCCTTTCATTTTTAGACTAATCCTCTAACAATCACTTAATTCAACTGACACTACTAATTATTTCAAATTTTCCAAATTTACACAATTACTTATTGTTAAATGGCCCGATTGCTGAACAAAGTTTAAAATGTACACATTTAGTATTTGTTACAAAACTCGTATGTTTTTTAAATTTCGCTTTTTTTCTAATTTGATTTCCATCTGTTACTTTTCATTTATTTTGTCGTTTTTTTGTCAACGAAAATAACGTGTAGAAGGGTATGCCGGAATTTTGAATACAAAGAAGATTTTCAAACTAAAAAATCCGATTCCCTAAATATTTGAGGAATCAGATTTTTTGATTTGTCTTATTCTACAATCGAAATGAATAAACCACTAAATATTTTGGTTATTTTTTTGGGAGGAGAAATTTTAACTAGCACCCGATTGCGAATTTAAATGGAACTTTCAAGGAACTTTCATCCTGTGTTTCTAGGGAGTAGTTTTGAACTTTTAACCTAAAATAACTTTACATTCTTACATATTTAAATTGTTTCCCTTTTTTATATACACTTATTTCACCTATTGAAGCTAGATAACGTAAATAGGCATTGGTTTCTCCAATCGCAATCCATTGGTCAAATACACTTGAATCTACTGGAAATAATGATTGTGATACTTCGTATGCATTCATTTCTCCAGTTATTTGCTCGAGTACAAAACCTATCCGTTCTTCATAGTGATGTAGAAGCTCAGTGATCCGCTCTTGAACATCAGTAAAAATGGGACCATGTCCTGGAAGCACCAATGAAATTTTCATTAATTTTATCCTTTTCAATGTTGCAAGGTAGCTGCTTAATGGATTTTCATCTCCGTAACCATGATATGAAATATAAGGGATCGCTTCTTTAGTCAAATGATCGCCCGAAAGGAGAAGCTGTTCTTCTCGGTTATAAAAACAAATGTGTCCGTCCGAATGACCTGGCATGTGTAAAGCTTCAAATAGAAGCTCTCCAATCGGATAAAGTCGATTCGTATCTATGGTGAATAAATTATTTGGAAAACTGGTATCTATTTTATTGACCGGTTGTAATTGCTTGACTAATTCCTTAGACATACCAGCAGCTAAGTAAAATTCTGTAAAAGATTCTCTGTCTAGAACTGACAAAGCAAGTGATTGTTCTTTCTCGCTCAAAAAAACATCTGCCCCTGTCTGTTGCTGTAATTCTCTTGCGTATTCAAAATGGTCTGCATGATGATGAGTGATCAAGATACGTTCCACATCATGCTTCGGATTAATACCATGTTTAGAAAACGTCGCCTTCCAACTTTCCCGTGTTACTTCTTGGTTCATCGCTGTGTCGATGATTGTCCATTTCCCTTCCCGCTGTGCTAAGTAACAATGAACATTGCCATTCCAAAACGGTAGTGGGATAGTCACTTGATAAATGCCATATCGATTCATTTTTTATCCTCCCAGTAATTAATGGCAAAATAGGCTATAGCTGAAGTGCTATAGCCTATTTTGGTACGAAGTAAATTGCTTGTTTTCATGACGATCTTCCGAACAATCCTATACTTATATCCCAAGTCCGCCCAACATCATGCTATGGAATGTACTTTATATTTTATGATTTTGAACTTCGATCTTCTGATTTATTTCTTTCATTTGGATTGGCTTCTCTTTTAGAAAAAGAGCACTAATAGCTGCCAAGCCAGCAAGAAGAGAGAAATAAATAAACACTTTTGAAAAGTTATAATTGTTGCCGGTTCCCACAGTCACCAGATATCCGGCCACTAAGGGAGTAAGAAATGCCCCCAACTGACCGAAACCATTAACTAATCCCGTTGCACTACCTACAACTGAACTCGGATATCTCTTCTGAACGACGGCTGTGATACAACCGGAGTTAAAAGCAACGAAAAACCCAGAGAGAAGAAGTAAAGTAATCAGGGCAGCAGTATTCCCCTTTTCAATAGAACCAATTATCCAAAGAGTAGGAATACATCCTAAATATGCGATTAATGCAACTGGTTTCATTTTATTAAATTTATCCAACAGCCATCCTCCCATTAGAATACTGACGATACTAATAATAGGAGGCAATGAGGCTATGAATCCCATTTCCTTGATATTAAAGCCATGCTGCTGGACTAAGAATGTACTAAGCCAAGTGGTGAAACCCCAAAGAATACCCATTTGACAAAACATAATCAAGCAAATGACATAGAAAGAAGGGTCTTTCAAGAAAATTTTACTTTTTACTTTTTCTTTTGGAAATTCTTGTAGAACGGCTCCTTGATCCGCATTTATTAAATCAAGTTCCTCTATTTTTAATCGACCTTTTTCATACATTTCCTTTGGCGTATCTTTAAAAAATGCCCAAAGTAACAAGATGCCTATTAAACCAGGTATAGCTAATGTGAAGAATACAGGTCTCCACTGGTCATTAAAAAAAGTGGCAGAGAGACTAGTCAAAATAATCGGCGCAAGCGCTAACCCTACATAATTGGATGTATTGAAAAAAGAAAGCGCTTTCCCTCTCTGGGAATATGGAAACCAGCTACTTACCGCTTTAGCCGAAGGAGGGAAATGATGTGCTTCCCCAAGCCCCAAAGCAATTCGAAGAGCAACAAATTGGCCGAAGGTTTCGGCATATCCAGTTAAAAAAGATGCTAAAGTAAATGTGACAATGGCAACATACATGACCTTTTTCGGTCCGAATTTATCCGCTAAAAATCCAGAAGCAACTTGACCAACAGAGTAGGCAAGAAAGAATATCGAAGCTATTTGTCCAACCTGTACTGGTGATAAATTCATATCTTTTTGGATGAACGGTAAAAAGGTTATAACAGCCATGCGATCAAAGTAATTGATTATATAGAGTATCCAAACGATAAACAAAATAACGTATCGATATCCCCATACTTTTTTCATTGCATTTGACATTGGTTTGATCATTCCTCTCCAAAGTTTATAAAATGTATTAGTACAGAATAACTGTTTATGAGGAACCGAATATTCTTTTCTGCTTGTACAATTGTTCCTGGGCTTCAATGCTCGAGTAAACTACATTTCCATCTTCTTGATTTAGAAAACGAACAAACATTCAGTACTGAAGCTGATTTTATGTTTTATATCAGGAGCCAATCAACTCTTTAATCTGCTCAGTGATAGTAGTCCATACCGGTGACTTTGGGTCAGTGATTTCAAAGTGTTCGACATTCGAAAGTGTAATCATCTTTACTTGGTCACCTGCTTGTTCGGCAAGTTCTTTATAAAGGGCACTTAATTTGAATGGGACATTTACATCCAGATCACCGTGAATCAATACTTGGGGTACATTTAGCGGGAGTAGATGGACCGGTGATACCTCTCGATATCTTTCAGGCACCTCATTTGGTGTCCCCCCTACTAGGTCAGTCACTGGGTTTTCAATTTTCACCTTTTTTACCATTCGTTGTTTGTATTGTATAAGGTTACTCATAAGCTCTAAGTCAATGATGCCACCCAAACTTACAACTCCTTTGAGCAAAAGAGGATCATTAGACGTTTTCAAAATACTCCCCATTGAAAGGCGATGACGTCCGGCTAACCAAAGAGCCAAATGACCTCCTGCAGAGTGCCCCACCGTAATGACATTCGTTAGATCTAAATTAAATTGTTCAGCTATTGTTCGTAAAAAGTCTGTTGCACTAGCAACATCTTGCAATGTACCAGGATAGGATCCACCAACGTTCCCTACCCTTCTATATTCAATATTCCACGTTGCCAATCCACTATTTGTAAGGTCCTCAGCAACGTCATCCATTAAATCCGATTCAAAAATTGATTTCCAAAATCCACCGTGAATTACGATTGCAACAGGATGGGGGCCTGGCCCTTTCGGAATCCGTAAATCACCAAACTGCCACTCATCCTCTGCGTACGCTATTCGCATTTTTTTTGTAATTTCATTATCCATCTTAGTTGTATTCCCCATGTAAACCCCTCCATTTCTCCAGGTGATTAAAAAGTAAAATTTATAACAATTATTTCTCACCTCACTTCTTTTTTTATAAAAAATTAAAATAAGGAATAAGATATTTATGAGTAGTATTTTATAATACTACCTCTTTAAAGGATTATAAACAATATTCAGAATAGTGTCAATGTAATTATGTATTAAAGTAGTATTTTTTAATACCACTATTTTTCAAGCGACGATTTTCTAATATTTGGCCAGAAATTACTTCAAAACATGTGTGTAAAATATGGAAATAAGTATCTTGATTATTTTTTGCATTCTAGTAGTATTTAAATATATTCATCCATTAGTAGCACCATAAAATAACACTTATGTTTATACAGATAAAAGGAGGTTTCATATGATTGAGTTGCTAAAAAAAATAGGATTATCTGATCTTGAAGCACGCTGCTATTTAACACTTCATGATGAACCCGGAATATCAGGTTATGAGGTTGCTAAAAGAGTGTCAGTTTCTCGTACTAATGTTTATTCCGCCCTGCGATCGTTAACAGATAAAGGTGCTTGTCGCAGCATTGAGGGAGAACCGGTCCGATACGATACTGTTCCAATCGAGCATTTAGCGAAACATTTACAAGCTGAATTTGAACAAGTTACAAAAGTTTTAGTAAATAAATTAAAGTCTCCACCTAGAATTACTCCGTCTTTTTACAACTGGCAAGGGGAGAAGCAGCTTAATACAACTATTCATCGAATAATTGCAAATGCTGAAGATTTCATAATTATAGACATTTGGTCAGAAGATTTACATTGGGTTGAAGAGGACTTGCTTGAAGCCGAAAAAAGAGGAATCAATGTCATACTCATTACTATAGGTGAGTGTCAAACAATGCTTCAGAACGTATTTGTTCACGTAAGGAGCGATGATTGGAGCATTTCTGAATTAAGGAATTTTTCGATTTTATGCGATTCACATACAGCATTACTAGGAGGCTTTGGAGGTTCAACAAAACTATCTGCCTTAGAGACTGACCATCCATCTGTAGTTGGTATGCTCAAAACAGCTTTTTACCATGATCTAATCATGCAACATATTGAGAAAGATTTTGAAGCAGAACTATTGGATAAGTATGGGGAAAAATACAAGAAGATATTTGAATTTTATGCCAATGAGAAAGGTTGGAATATATAAATTTATGAAGGCACGATGGATGCTTAAGAATTGCTCCTGCCACTGTATTTACAATTGAACAACCAGCTTGTATCAATTAATGAGATGATTAAACGTCCTATAAGTCATGAAATTTAATCTAAAAGAAACTTTTCGCTTTTTTCTTTTCAAAAAATTGCCAGATTCATATCTGGCTGTTTTTATAAAATTATGAGTTCTTATTCAACTGACAGTTCGTTTAAATACAATTACTTCACAATCTATTCTATTACTTAATAATATATCTAATTTTCTTAAATACGTTCTTCAACAATTTGGCTCGATTGCTAAACAAAGTTAAAAAACACATTTTATTATTTGTTCCAAAACTCGTAAGTTTTTTAATACTACGAAAATATCAGTTTTTTCGCTTTTTTTCTATTTTGATTTCCATCTAAAAGTTAGTCTATAAAAAATGTACAGAAAGTTATATATCATTTAGACAGGAATGATCAAAGTTGAGTGAACTTGTTGGATACGCAAAGGGTAAGTATCTTAGATTAGGATTATTCCTTATAAGTTGAACAATTAGAAAAGTATGGATGCACTAAGATATTTCACGAAAGAAAAGTGGTAATAATGGCAGGCCCGAACTGAACAATGCCATGGAATATCTAAGAGCAGGAGACAAATTAGTGATTTATAAGATTGAACGTATGGCCAGACCAACAAGAGACTTACACGTTGTAAATTCTTCCCTTGCAGGTTTGGGCAGCTCTCAAAGTTTGCGGGGGTGTAGCTATTATGTTTCCGTGCGGATATAAAGAAAAGGCCAACCATTGTAGAAAAGTACCCGATCGCTGGTGGTATTTCTGCAAAATAGTTTTTAAGAAGGGCTTATCCTTACAATCAAAGTGGATTCTTTTTCATAAATTAGATTTAGGTTTCAATTTTTGTAAAAAAGTTTATTCGTTTCCTATCTAAATTACTCCACAATCGCGCCTTTTAATTGAATAACAACGGACTATATTTTATTGAATCATGGTCAACAAAGATCTTCATTTTATCTGTATAAGAACGCTAAGTTTCCATGTTTGTAATTTTGTCGAAAAGAAATGCATCATAATACTTATTCTCTATAAAATAGTGGTCCTTTAATCTTCCATGAAAGTCATATCTATTCTTTTCAAGTATCCGCGCAGAGCCAATATTGGCATGAACTAAATTATTAAAATTGGTTTTAGTAATCTTTATTGTGATGAAATTGAACTTGGTGTTACGCTTCTGAAAAATGCCTGGTCATAAAAACACCCCGTAACAATTACGGGGCAGTTCATTTTAACAGATATAATACCTACCTTCAAAATGAAAAGTAACCCTTTCACAAGTAATTATTCGTGAGCCACATCTAGTTGAGACAAAATAGAAGATATGGAAAGGTTATTATCTCAAAGCATGGACACTAAAGTCCTTTTAGAAAATACAACATTAAAAAACGGGTTTTTTCATAACTCTCGTTGGATTGGTAACATAACAATAATCGATTCTTTAAATAAGAAAAATGCTCTCAAACATCGAGGGCATTTTTTTCAGTCTAATTAATCATGTGTTTTTTCAAAATTAAAATCAAATTCACATTCTTCTAGTCTAACTACCTTTGTCTTCTTGATAAACTTAAATCCAAACCACAAGAGAAGGAAAAGCGGTATTCCTAAATAAGCGGCAATGACACTGCCCCAATCAATTTTGTCGCCAAGGAATGCTTGATAGTTTTGGGCTAATGTAACAATTAAACAAATAGATACCGCGAAAATGGGGCCAAATGGGAATAATTTTGCGCGATATGGCAGTTGATCGAGCGAATAGCCCTGGGCTAGATAAGCCTTACGGAATCGATAGTGACTTACAGAAATACCTAACCAGAAAATAAAACCGGTGATGCCGATCGAATTCATTAACCAAACATAAACAATACCGTCACCAAAGATGGAAGATAAGAAAGCAAGCATACCAATTGCAGTCGTTAAAATAATGGCCGCGAACGGTACTCCGCGCTTATTAAGCTTTGCAAAAATGCGTGGAGCTTGTCCTTCTTTTGCCATTGCGTATAACATACGAGTGGATGCATAAAGACTTGAATTACCTGCAGACAAGACCGCAGTCAAAATAACCGCATTCATGAGTGATGCTGCAAACGCAAGACCAGCCTTTTTAAATACAAGTGTGAATGGGCTCACCATTACATCATCACTTTGTAAATTCGGGTTTGTATAAGGGATAATAAGACCAACAACAAAGATGGCTAGTACATAAAAAATGAGGATACGCCAGAAAACACTATTGATGGCTTTTGGTATGTTTTTCGCTGGATCTTCACTTTCACCTGCAGCAACACCGACAATTTCTGTTCCTTGAAACGAAAAGCCGGCGGCAATGAAAATAAGAAAGGTACCTAGAAAACCTCCGCTAAAAGGGGCTTTATCAACTGTAAAGTTTTTAAATCCGATGACTTCTCCACCCATTATTCCAAAAATCATCAATAAGCCGATGACGATAAAAATCACAATGGCGGAAACTTTAATGAAGGAAAACCAATATTCCCCTTCACCATATCCCTTAACGGATAAATAGTTTAATAGAAAAATAATGGCTAAAAATGAGAAACTCCATAGTATTGATGGACTATTCGGAAACCAGAATTTCATAATCATGGTAGAAGCTGTTAATTCCGCTGCAATCGTCATGGCCCAGTTAAACCAGTATGTCCACCCTAACGCAAATCCAAATGCAGGATCTACAAACTTCGTTCCATAGGTACTAAACGCACCGCTTGTTGGCATAAAAGCAGATAGTTCTCCTAAGCTCGTCATAACAAAATATACCATCAATCCAACAAATGCATAGGCAAATAATGCACCACCCGGCCCAGCTGCGTGAATCGCAGAACCGCTGCCTAAAAACAAGCCTGTACCAATCGCTCCACCAATCGAAATCATCGTTAAATGCCGGGCTTTCAAACCGCGATTTAACTTCGGCTCTTCATTTCCTGAGTGTTGGGGAACTATCACTTTTTCTTCCCTTAATCCCATTTTCACATCACTCCTCATCTTTATTTTTTTAGTACTTACAATATAACCAGTAATCTAACGTAAGTAAGTACCAATAAGTCCTTTTAACTTTCAGTTTTTTCCGAAAATTCAACCGATAATAATTGAATACCAAAGCACTTATTCAAAATTTTATTATGCAATTTTTATGCCAAAATTTCTAGTAAAAAATCCTTTACTAACAGCTGCCTTTGTCAAAAATTTTTTATTTTAGTGCAAAAATATTTTTAATTTTATAATTCATTTTGCATGTAGATGCAAAATTCCCCTTTGGCTGCTAATTTTGCCCTCTTCTGAAAGATTGAAGCCAACAAATGTTGACTTTTAGTGGGATAATTTCGTCCTCATTTAACAATTATTGAAGCCTTTAAATTAAACAAATCATAATCATTACGTTTTATATTGACAGAAATTTTAAAACATACTATATTTATAGAATTCAAATAGTAATCATTACGATTTGTGTCGACTATTAAAAAGGAAAAGGAGAGATTTTATTTATGAAAAAAGAATTTATCAAATCAATAATTGTGTTTTTCTTATTAGGTATAATCCTTACAGGCTGTCAAAAAGAAGCGGATTCACCTGTCGAAAATGCTTCCTCTGAATCAGAGCCTGCTTCTTCTGATTCCAATTCTGAATCTGCAGAAAGTACAGATCATACCCATAATCATAACCATATTCACGATGATGAAAAACAGAAAGAAATATATTCAGGGATATTTGAAGATGATGAAGTAGAAGATAGAGAATTATCAGATTGGGAAGGAGATTGGCAATCAGTCTACCCATACTTATTAGATGGAACTTTAGATGGGGTCTTACAGAAAAAAGCAGAAACAAAGAAAGATAAAACCTTTGAAGAGTACAAAGAATATTATAAAGTTGGGTATGAAACAGACATTGAACGAATCGTTATAAAAGATAATACGATAACGTTTTATAAAAATGGAAAAGGAAAAACAGGAGAATATAAGTATCATGGATACGAATTTTTAACTTATGAATCTGGAAATAGAGGCATTCGTTATTTATTTGATTTAGTTAGAGAAGCAGATGGAGTACCAAAATATGTTCAATTTAGTGATCATAGTATTTATCCAACAAAAACAGAACATTACCATATTTATTTTGGAGATGAAGATCATGTCACTCTTTTTAATGAATTAGACAATTGGCCAACCTATTATTTTTCTAATTTAAGCGGTGAAGGAATCGCAGAAGAAATGAATGCACATTAATTAATTTTATAAAACTGTTATTTAAATTGACAAACTTAAGGCTAGTTTTCTATGAGGGAAAATAAATAAAATTTAAATAGCCGCTCACTATTCAGTATGATAAAAACACCTCCTTGAATTGGAGGTGTTTTCTGTCATTTCCCATTAAAGAGCAAGAATTTGTTGCTTGAATGAATTCAACTTATACAAGTTTAGTCAATATCGTCGGATCAGCGATGGGCGGGATACTTTTTGACTTCAACATTCACTATCCTTATCTTTTCGCTGCTGTCATTTTGGTCATTGGTCTCGATATTACTTGTTATGTGGAAAGAAAAACAATTGTCAAAAGCTTAGCGGAATAGAATTAATCCCAATTATTTGGAAATGATAATACCCTAGACAAATATTCATTTGGAAAGACGAGGGATAATCAATTCAAATCCTTGGGTTATTTACATTTATTGTTGCTGTCTGGCGTTGGGGGGATTGGAGGAATTGGGAAAAGTACCAAAGTACCATTCTCTTTAAGATTACTTGTGCATTATTATATGAAGTTTTGACCTACAATTATCCTTTATGGGAATATAGTGATTTCGATACCTTCCTGCCAACTCATACATTAAATAGCCTTGCAATCACATTTGTAGGATTTACCTGTACTGTTCTACTATTTCTTTCCTGTTACCCTGAAACAAAAAAAAAACAAATTTTCTATATTATTTTTTGGGTATTGTTAAACTCAGCAATAGAAATATCTTATCACCTAATTGGTTTATTTAAATATTATCATGGATGGAATTTTTGGTGGTCCGTTTTATTCAATTGTGTCATGTTTCCGATGTTAATTTTGCACTATAAGAAACCTTTAATGGCATATGCACTTTCTGTACCAATCATTATTGTTCTTTTACTATATTTTGATGTTCCTATTGATAAATTAAAATGAACAAAGTGTCAACCGAGATCTTAACAAGATTTAAATTTAGGGTATCAAACGCTGTTACTTAAAAAATCCTCTGTTCACTCCATATTGGAAACGAACAGGGGATCATCCCTTCCAATTCACATGCATCAAATCACTTCTCTATTTATTTTGGCTGCTGTTTCTTTTAACATTTCTACAAAAGTATGTTCGCGCTTTTTTTCAGCTACTTGATAAGCCTTATCTAGAACCTCTAACCACTCAACAATATATTTCCATAATTTCACCATTTGAATTACCTCCATATTTTTGTTGCATCTTTATTATCTCCATTTTGTTATATTTTTACAAAGTCGGTATTCCTTATGAAAGTGACCTTTATTGATAATGGAAGCGAATGAAAGCGAACGTCATGGTGTTCAATCTTATGATTTTGAAGTTTTTCTCTATTTCACTCATGTTTTTATAAAGATCTGTTGTATTGATAAAAATCTTTTAGGAAGAAGGCTTTATTAAATAGGAATATATGGATTAAGCTTACGGAAGCGTCCAAGAAAGAAGAGATTACATTAAACGTCACTTTTTTATAAATTTTGTACAATTTTTGATAAATATTGAATCCTATCCAAAAAATAGCCGGATTACCTTACGCTAAGATTCTCCGGCTTAGCTTGCATTTAAAATAATTTCCCTTCATAACTGTCGTCAGTTTTTTTCTTGGGATTTCCTCCTGGAGCTTTTCTTTAGATCTTCAATTTTGTCGAATTTAACGCTAGGATTAATCCCATTATTAATATTAACATTAGTATTTGATTCCTCAGCGTTGGCCTTACGGTCTGACGTCCTCGTTCCAAACGTTTTCTGCATGGCTAAAAATTTCCTCTGTTTCAAGTCTTCACTTTTTATCTTCTATTTTTATTATCCTGACTAATCCCTCTTCCTTGCTAACCGTTTGGTGATGGCACTTGGATTTTTTATCATATTTTGTCCGAGCATACATATAATAATAATTTGAATTTAACACATATTGAAATTAGAATTTTAATAAAAGAAACAGGAACAATAGAAAAATTTTCCTCAAAAAAGAAGAGCTACCCTTAAAGTTTTCTTTTATTGACTTGGATAATTGTGGACACTAAAATTTAACAGGTAACACACATCTAGGAGTGTAAAAATAGATATCAGAGGGAAGTGGAATCAGAAAATGAAGCAATACAATACGCGTGCCATCATGGCGTCGCTACTTATCTGCGGTTTCGTTGGCATGTTCAGTGAGACTGCTCTCAACATTGCGATTAGTAATTTAATGGTCGTCTTCCAAATTTCGGCTGCTACCGCACAGTGGTTGACGACGGGGTTCCTGCTTACTCTCGGCATTTTGATGCCGATGACTGGGTTGCTCCTCCAATGGTTTACAACCAGGCAATTGTTTATCGGTTCACTGGTTAGCTCCATCGTAGGCACATTGATTGCGGCTTTATCGTTCAATTTCGAAATGCTTATGGTCGCGCGAGTTCTTCAAGCGGTCGGCATGGGCCTGCTGATTCCACTTATGTTCAATACGATCCTCGTCGTATATCCACCGGAGAAGCGGGGGGCGGCGATGGGTTTCGTCGGACTTGTGATCATGTTCGCACCAGCCATTGGTCCGACCGTGGCAGGTCTTCTAATCGAATATTTAACATGGCACTACATCTTCTGGCTATCTCTGCCGTTTTTAGTGATAGGGCTTTTAGTAGGGCTGAAGTATTTAGAAAATGTTACCGAAGTCACGAAGCCTCGAATTGATCTACTTTCTGTCATATTATCAACGTTCGGCTTTGGCGGCATTGTCTTTGGCTTTAGTAAGGCGGGTGAAGGGGCGGAAGTCTGGACCAGCCCGGCCGTGGTCTCTTCCATCGCAATCGGGCTGGCTGCACTCGTGCTTTTCACATTGAGGCAGATATTTATGCGTGAGCCGATGATGGACCTCGGTGTTTTTAAGTATCCAATGTATATCGTTGGGCTGCTTATGGTACTGTCTTGTATGATGATAATCCTGTCAAGCATGATTATTCTGCCAATGTTTCTTCAAAACGGTATGAGACTATCCGCGTTTACTGCTGGGCTTATGTTGTTGCCAGGTAGTGCGCTTAACGGCATCCTGTCACCTCGCATGGGGAGTTTGTTCGACAAATATGGGCCGAAGTGGCTTGTTATTTCCGGCCTCGTCGTCGTCGCGATTATGCTATGGTGTCTTTCCAGCATATCTCCTTCATCTTCGATTGCTTTTATTGTCGCCTTGCATATCGGATTAATGGTCGGCATTTCCATGGTCTGGATGCCTGCGCAAACGAACGGCCTGAATCAGCTGCCGCCGGAGCTTTATCCACACGGTACGGCAGTCATGAACACATTGCAGCAGGTTGCGGGTGCGATAGGAACAACTATTGCAATCATTATCCTAACGAGCGGTATGGAGAAGTATAAGCACGTATCCTCTGCTCCAACCCAACCGACCGAGATGGCTAACGCAATGACGTTCGGCTCACAGAACGTGTTTTTGTTTGCAATGATCGTGACGCTGATCAGTCTGGTTCTAGCATTCTTTATCCGCCGCGTCATCGTCAACCATGCGGCAATGAATTCAATGCATTAATGTTTTCAAAAGGGAGCCTGCAACTGGCCCCCTTTTTTCATCAATTATGTAAATTTACGTATCAATTAAGTGTGTCTATTATGCTCCGTTGGAGGCCCATATTTTTATAAAATAGGCAAATACCCAAAACTAAACTCCTCATATGCAGTATTGTATATACAAATAATTACCTTCAACCAGTATGTTTCCACCTCATTACCATTGTGCCTAAGCCAGGTAAGCTCCTGGCTTTTTTAATTTCTTCAATTATGATATGGGCAACATTTTAAATAGCCAAATTACATTTTCAATTCCACTTGTTTGACAAGTATTATACAAATTTAATTACAACGGATTTCATTCTTTTTCTTTAAGCCATTAACAAAATAAAAGAAAATGTGATTGACATAACTATACAAAATAATTATTCATCAATTTTTGGAACTGAGAAAAAGGTAATTATGATTACTATTAGAAAAATTTGCGGAAGTGTAAGCAATTAAAATAGTCTTTTGAATCACCTTTTCCTATCCATGTTTTTAATTAATGAGTAAATATCCTAAATAAGAATTATAGACTGTCAAGAATTAAAATTAAAATCATATTGACGAAGTTCTAGCACCATTAGTTTTTGTGTATTTGTTTAATATTTTAATTCCTAAATTAATGTACATATAATTCTTTCATTGACTAATTCATCGGATATTCAGTTGCAAAGGATGCAGCTTTGTTATTTGCTAACAGTTAGTCTAACGATCCATCCCCTTTTGTCTTTTCTTTTTCTTGTTCCGCTGTTCAAATTCGTCTTCCCTCCATTTTCGATCGGCTTCACGAATTGCACTTTCAAGAATCGAAAAGAAGTCGAAACCATTAGAGGAAATGAGTTTAGAATTTGGTATGGAATTGCTAAGACTATCCGATTGTAATTCCTCGACATTTTTATATGGTAGAACATTAAATATACGTTGAAGTTGATCAATTGTATCTTGGCCAATTTCATCCCTATATCTCATGCATTCATTGTAAAACATTTGTTTATAAGATTGATTTTGCAACTGGAAATCAGGATATTTGTTTTGTAAAAATTGATAGTTCGGATCATCACTATTTGATTCAATTTTATTGTTTTGAATGGAATACAAATAAGTGATAATCTCCTTTTGTTCTTCTTTTGAATATTTTCTTGGTGGGTTAATGAAATCTTTAGGAGTTAAATTTTTTCCATAAAACTCTTCTGCCATCACAAATAATTCTTTTTCTTCTAAGGTTAAATATTTTCGCCCATCCCAATTAGGATACATTTCACTAAGCTGATAATCATAAAGTCGATTTATCAACTCTAGAGATTTGTTCATATTTTCCTTTTGTTTCAATAAAAATTGCATTTGTTTTAAATCTTTATCAGAAGCATTTTTTATGGAAGCTGGATCAGCAAAATTAATTCCACTTTTTACTCTTAATTGTTCAAATTTCATCCCCGCATTTTGTATTACCTGTTGCAATGCTAAAACAAATTTAGGTCGGTTATTTAATAAAATATTTAGATCATTTTCAATCTGTTTTTTCTCTAATTCACGATATACAGTTTCAATATCATTAGTGCTTAACAATTTATTTTGCGAAACTGTAATATCAACAACTTCTATTTTCTGATCTTTTGTTAGCTCACTTTTATTTAATTTTGGATAATATTTATCCAGAAATCGATTGGCCTCCATTTCTAATATAAATTCATCTTGGTTTAAGATATCCGTTTCTTTTTCGATTCGATTTAATATTTTATATTTATCAATAGTATCCTTTTGAAATTCAATACGGGACTGCCATTTTTCCAACTGCAATTTTCTGGTGTTAATATTTTCATAGTTTACAAACATTCTTAAGCTTTTCGCTGTTTCACGCAGTTGCTTTTTTTCTATAGGAGTAAAGCGACGAACAAATTTTATTTCTCTTTCTTTCCTTTGTTTTTCTTTCTTCGCTTCTTTGAGTTCAATAATAGTTTTGTTGTATTCTTTCCTTGATTGATTTATTTGAATCCTGTCAGATTTTTTCCATTGTTTTGCATCTGCCTTGCAACAAATCCCTCATGGATAGTTGGCAGTGTTTCAATCCCTCTATCTTTATTTTACAAGTGAGTAATTCGCTCAGAAAAACCATTTTTCTCTAAATAACGATTTGCATAATGAGCCCACTGTTTTCTCCAATAAACCAATTTTTCTTTGGTATTCCAATCAGTTGTATGTAATGCTTTAACTTGTTCTTTACCTTCCATTATTTCTTTTACTTTCACCTGTTTATTTCCCCAGGTCCCATCTTCATTAAATGGACGAATCGTTAACATTACATGAAAATGTGGATTTTCCTCATTATCTCGGTGGATGGATAAATCAGCTACCATTCCATCGTTTACAAAAACTTCCTTACAAAATTCAATAGCTAAGTTCTCTTGTTCATCATTTGATAACTCTTTTGGTAATGCAACATTTATTTCACGTGCAAGTTGAGCATTCTATTGTTTTTCCTTTAACTCTACCTCATTCCAGAGTCTTTGGCGATCATAAACCCATTGAGGTGCATGGCGTGGCGCAAGAATATGAGTGATTGGCTTCACTTTTCTTTTATAGAACTTCTCCTCATTTGTTCTTTCATCTATCAATCTTTCACCAGAACGGTAAGCTGCAGCAGCTATTGTATTTTGCTGTTTTTTTCTTGAAATGATCTGATTTGAGAAATGATAGATAGCCATCGATATTACACCCCACATTCTTTTTAATACATGAGCGAAGCGAATTTTTTGGACGCGTCACGAGATTGGCTTCTTCAAAGAAGGAGCCAACGCACCATATCCTCGAAGTGGTATAGTGAAGCCAAAAAATTAATAGACTTACTTAAAGACCAGGTAAAGGTATATTCAGAAGTTGCTTCATCTAAAGAAAATCAAGAAGAGGACGAGGTTAAAATTTAATTCTCATGGGTGTTCAAAATGACAAAGGAAGATATACATAAACTTGAGAACAAAATTAAAGTCCTAGAGCAAAAAAAGAAAGCATTAGAATTTAAAATTTCAAATGAAAATCGAAGGTCAAGAACTAGAAGATTGATTCAAAAAGGAGCACTACTTGAAAAGTATTTAGAAAATGAAGAAGGTGTCCCAACAAAAGATACAGAAAATTTATTGAAAATTTTAGCAGAATATATAAAAAAGAATAAAGAAAGTATCAGTAGACAAATTCAAGAAATGAAAGAAGATACAGAAGTGTAATAATAAATTTTCTTTATTGTTATTGCGCTTCTTTTTTCATACCCTTCCTAGGTGCATTGAAATTGTAATTTATTATTAGATTAATATTTTATATTATTGGTGGTCTACTTTAACCTAGGGAATTATAAAAAAATCCAAATTTTGAAAATATATTTGAAGTTTTTTTCATTCTCATTCAGTTTAGAAAAGCAAACAATTATTCCAATTATTTTTATAATCTTAGTCAGAACTTTCCTTTACCCTCCCACACTACAAAAACTCACTCGGTTTTGATGTCGAACGGATTAATTAATTGTCGGCTCCCAAATTCAATCTACTTAGTTAGTCCTTTTTCAAATCCTTAATATTAAAGATGGATCATTACATAATATTTATATGTATTGAATTATCTATATCCGATTCAAAAACAATGACTCCTGTTCTATTTCATAACAATGTTATTTTTGGATTTTATTATAAATGCTCTGTTCTTTTTTTGCACAAACTCCAACCTTTGCAATAGTATTTCATTCTTCATCAATAACAATTTCCCCCTTTCCTTCTTCCCATGGCTTTCTCTTCATTAGGATTTCACAATTGCGAGCAGAACCATTCTCTTTTACTAATAAATCGAGTTCAACATGGATTGTAACGTTAAAACGTTTATACTCTATGCGACTTGAATAATTTGGTGGATATTTGACACTCTACCCAATATTAGGGAAAATATTTGAGATACCTTCTAAATTAGGCGGAGATTGTTTTTAATTTTATTCATTTGTTAAAGAGAAACGAAAAAGTTGCAAATGAAGAGAGTATTTTATTCCTATCGATTTGATAAATGTTGCTGTTGTTAAAAAATTGATCATTTGGTTGAAAAGAAATTCAGAGGATGCCCAAGAAACAATTAGTACACTAAAGAAAAAAAGTACTTTGGAGAAGCAAAAATAACCCTATGCAAAGGGGAAATATAGTAAATGGAAAAGATTAAAATAAGCGCATCCCAGCTTTTCGTACTAGTATTTTTATTTGAAATGGGTAGTTCAATCCTCTTTGGTCTAGGAGCAAATGCAAAACAAGATGCATGGATTACCATTTTATTAGGGTTAGCAGGTGGTTTGATCGTCTTCTTTATACACTATCGTTTGTTTCTTTTTTATCCAGAATTAATTCTAACTAGCTATATAAAAAAAATTGCAGGAAAATGGCCGGGCCAAATCATCGCGTTATTCTATATCACTTATTTTATCTATCTTACCGCAAGAGTTTTACGAGATTTTGGGGAACTTTTGGTAACGACTGTTTATACAAATACGCCGTTATTTGTCATCAATACATTGATGGTTCTGACCATCATCTATGGCATTCATAAAGGTTTAGAAGTAATCGCAAGAGTGGGACAGATTTATTTTGGCATTGTATATTTTATGGCCCTAATAGGATTTCTGCTAATTATTTTTTCCGGGTTAATCCATTTTGAATTTCTTAAGCCTATTCTTGAAAATGGCTGGAAACCCGTATTCAAAACGTTTTTCCACGAAACACTTGTATTTCCGTTTGGAGAAATAATTGTTTTCACGATGATATACCCACTTGTAAATGCATCGAAGAAAATAAAATTTGCTTGTATGGGCGGAATGATTTTAAGCGGGCTTAATATTACCATTACCGTGATTATTACGATGTCAACCATTGGTCCCGAGCTTTATACCCGCACAACCTTTCCGTTGTTAACAACCGTTTCAAGAATTGAACTAGCAAATTTTATTGAGCGGCTGGATGTTCTTTTTATGCTCTACCTAATCATTGGCGGATTTTTTAAAATATTACTGTATTTTTATGTTGCAGTAGCAGGTACAGCGGATTTATTTCAGTATAAAAAACTGGGAAATCTCGTGTTTCCAATTGGAATGATTGTTTTGTTTGCATCTATATCCATTGCATCAACGTATGCTGAGTTTAATAAAGAAGGACTTAAATTTGAACCAGTCTATTTAGATTTCCCTTTTCAAATTATCATTCCAAGCATCTTACTACTTATCGCATTCCTTCGAAATAGGAAGAAAAAATCCAATTCAAATATAAATTGAAAAAGCAGCCATTTATATTGCTAATGGCTGTTTTGCATATGAAATTATAGTTTTGTGATTTAACAGTGAATAAACACTCAACTCGTACCCCAATTCGATGTCTAATTTGCATTTGCAGATCTAACATGGCGTCCGATATTCCTGACTTCGAAGAAAAAATATATAAGTAAATGTAATGATGGGGTTGGGGTGACGGCGAAGCTCACGAAGACCTTCGGTTACCATACGCTGCCTAAACTTTTTAAACAAATTTTTGAGGAACATCTATCATCAAAACATCCGGGAAAACTTCCCTTTTAGAGTACACATTTTATTTAGTTCTTTTAATACAATTCCCAATATTTAATATTTCTTTTTTGATTGCAAGTTTATTGATTCCTCTAATTTCGTTATAAAAAAAAGTTATTTTTCCTGCTAACTACTTTAAAGAGTTAGAAATTCAACTGCCACTTTTGACTTCATCTCTTCTTTTTTGACGTATAATCATAGGTTTATGCTTGCCTTTCTTCATTTCCTCCAAATACCTTGCCAAATAGTCATCTGTGATGCGATGGGGAACATATCCCAACCGCTGACGAAGAATATTTTCGAGAACAAACATTTTCCGAGTGATTTTTTCGTATTCTTTCCCGCTTTCTTCCTCGTTTTCTTTATATTCCTCTGTTTGACCGAGCTTTCGAGCTTTATAGAACACATTTAAATAATGATAAAGAGATACTCTTTCAGCTCTGGCGTACTTTAGCAAACTTAGTAACTCAAAAGTTGAAAGTCTCATAAGCTCAGGTGTAGTTTTGTCCAGATAAACTTCTAGCAAAAATCTCTTATTCGAACAGAAATTCTTTCATGATTGCGTTGTACTTGATTCAAATCTAAACGCATGAGACAAAATTCACAATAATATTGTTCTACCTGCTCAACCAATTCACTCCCACAATATGGACAAGTAATTACCTCATAGTCTTTCATATCATGTACCTCCCTATAATCGTATGAATCTATTTATGGTCTCCTTTCCTTAAGAGGAAGGCGACCGGTCCTTTGAGCTTTTGAGTTTATATATTACAGTTCTTTAGCCTTCCTCAATTTCCTCTATACCCAAAATATAATCTGCTGCTTTTTGTGCTTGTGCAGCTGCTTGGACAACCAGCCGACTATCTTCTTTTAACGAGGGAAGCCATGATTGGATATAACTAGCGCTATTCTCGAGAGTATTGTTATCAATTCCAGCTATTCCGCAAAGCATGGCTGCACCCATTTCTGCCACCAACTCTTCTTTCGAATAAACCTCATCGCCAAACGCTACATTTTGCGTTGTCACTCCTAGACGCGCTAATCGTCTTTTATGACCTGTACTGTGAATCATTTCATGAAATAATGTGCTGTAAAATTCTTCAGCTTTCGGAAAATCCTTTAATGGCGGGCAGTTGATTTTATCAACGGTTGGATAATAAACGGCTCTTCCTGAATAGAAGGTATAATCTGGTGAATTGTTGTATTCTTTAAAAATTTCTTCTGCTTTCTCAATTGGATCATGGTCAAAAGTTGTTTCTTTCTTTTTGCTTTCAAGCCCTTCCACTTGGTTGTTGATTTCAAATACACGGTAATACCGAAGGTAAGGTATTTTTTCGATATCTCGACTTTCTTCATTTTCTTTTTCAATCCACTTCCAGAAAACTACGATATGTGATTTCTCTCCTTTTTTTACCTTTCCGCCAGCATCCTGGATTTGCTTAAATGTCGCATATTCACCAGCTTCTAAAAGAAAAGTATTA
Source organism: Bacillus salipaludis (assembly GCF_030938565.1). Lineage (GTDB taxonomy): Bacteria > Bacillota > Bacilli > Bacillales > Cytobacillaceae > Neobacillus > Neobacillus salipaludis_A. Next base: position 4,363,606 of record NZ_JAVGVR010000001.1, read on the forward strand.
ATTCCTCTGTATGGACGCTGTGTCTTCCAGTTGACCGCTCCTCCATTGATCCACGGCTTACGCCACGGCACCACTCCTTTTTCCAATTGCTCAATGACCTGCTCTGTTACAATCTCGTAAATGCTTTTTTTCATTTGGTTTCTCCTCCTTTTGATTTGCTTCTTTGTCTTCCGAAACAGATTAGTTCCCAAAAGGGGATTAATTTTTCCCTTTTGGCATGGAGAACGAAAAACATGCATAGGCAATTGGTCAAGGGATTAGCACAAAAAGTTTTTTGATGTTGCGTAGCGTTTTTATTCAAAAAAGTTTTTTGCCCCTTGACTGATTGACTAGCCTTCTTAGCTTCCAGCCGGAAAGGTTCGGGTGTCCTACCGGTTGGAAGTTTAGAAGGATTGCGCTGTTTTACGATTCGGAAGGCAAAAGGGCAAATTAAATCATTAGGAGCAAAGCGACACGATTCCCGGAGTAAACCGGGAATTTTCCTTTTGGTTATGGCTTTTACGATTCTCGGCTCGTGGGGTACGGCCGTTAGGCAAATGGATCAGGAACCTACGGAATGTAGGCGTTAGCTGTACAGTCCGTGGTTATCGATCCATTTAGTGCCACAGCGACACGTTACAGCTTGTTAAAAAGCGTTTTTTGCTTTTTTACAAGCTGTCGTGCTGCCGCCAATAAAAGAATCTTCATCATTTTTCTTTTTTTAAAAATGCCCCCTCTTAAGGCATGCTAAGTCATTCATATCGATTGATTTTCTCCACAAAAAAAGGAGAAGGATTAACCCTTCTCCGTACGCTCTAACTAGAACCGCTCATATTTAATTACTAAATATTTTAAAAATAAAAATTCGAAATTTCGACCCTATTCATTAAATCCTTCTAAACAATCGTCCTTAAGGTGGATTGGAATACTAATAGCTTAACCACATCAGAAGATCGTATCATATTACGGCTATCTAGATGGAGGAAGGAAGTGAAGTGTTAAAACGGCGAAGAAGAAAAAGTGCTCGAAAGGGAGTCCTTTCGAGCACTAATTCATCAAATTTCTGTACTATTTAATTATAGCCATTCATCACGGTGAAATCGAATGAGCAAAGATAACCTAGAATTTGAGGGATTTTTTCAATAAAAATTACCTGATGCACACTAAATTAATAAAAAACTACCACTTACAGAAGAACAACTTCGAGGAACCTCTGATCGACCTAGCTTTTTGGGACTCTCAAGTTGGCATCTCCACAAAAAAACGCCTTTGAGGCGCAGTTAAGATTAAGGAATTACCAATTTTTCACATGAAATTAACACTCTGTAATTTACTAAAGATTGTTTTTGTAAAACTATACTTTTATGCTTTTGTTAATAAATGAATCAAAAGGAATGAAAGAAAAATAATGATCATGCTTTGACCGATCCCAGTGGATAAACCTGTTATCACCCGAAGTGTATTGTTGCTTGTACGCCATCTTTTCCATTGTGTGTATCCATCGACAACCATAGGTATATTCAGTACCATTCCTAACCAAAACGCTACATGAATATGAAATAATAATAAAGGGATAAGGAACAAATAACCAAGCAGAATGGACATGCAGCGACTGCAAATGGGTAAGTATTTTCCGTTAATGCAAATGGTCCGGTCCTTTCTTCGATGGCATGGGACAAACTGAAGCGTTATGATGTCGTAGAAAAGTTCACGTACCACAATCGAACCCTCCGCAGTCATGTCCGTGTCCACAATTTATCATGTCTCCATCGACGCAATCGATACAATCAATAAAAATACTCCAATCATTATCTTTTTTTCTATTCTTTTTTTATTTCTCAAATCAATTCTTTTGTTTTTTCTAGAATAATAGATAATCGTATAGATGAGGAAAAGTATCCCAACTGTTAGCAATGAACCTCCCCAAACATATCCATGTTTTTGAAGTAAAATGCCGCCGCTTACGCTTAAAATTAAGCTAAACATGATATTTAGGAAAAACATCTTGTTTCCTTCTTCCTGTTTATCGTCACAATTATTTTAATTTAAAAAAGGGAGTAAGAAAAGACAAACCCGATAGGAATAGGTACTTTTCAACCTCCTGTATTTTTCCAATCGTTGATTCCACTAGAACACGAAAGCTTCCTTAGACTTATTTCCTCTCTTACGACCAAGGAACCTAATTTGTACGGTATACGTATAATTCAAACATCTAAAAAACTCCAACCGCCAGGGGTGGAGTTTTTTATGATTTCGCTAGTTTTAATGATTCTTCAATTTCCTGCATTAATTTATCTGCACCTTCACGAGAAAAGATAAATTTACCGCCAGCGTAGTCGGTATTCCTAATACCCTTGCTCCGCACTTGGTTTTGAGACTTTGACATGGCGAACGAATAGATGTTGATACGTAACAACACTCAAAGCTTGCCAAAAGGAATCGTAGTTTTAAAGAGATATCGCCGTAGGTATTTTGGAAACCACTTTCCGGGTTTTGCTGTGCCCATTCAGTCGATAAATACCTTTTCTCCTCGGAGAAAGTCTCCGAGGGAATTATTGGGGGATTTTTTATTAAAGTAGAAGTCTTTGTAGATAAAGAAAAAACCATCCTTAGAGGTTGTTTCAAGTCTCTTTAGAGGATGGATTTTTTATTTGTATCAGGCTCTTTAGAAATTAGGAAGCATAGCTCCCAACATGCCTATAGCCTCGTTTCTTTGTTTTTCCAAGTATAAAAGGTATTAATTATTGATGAAATAAACCACGTGTATGATACGGCATCATCTGCTAATTTGTTATACATCAGTTTACCTAATCTTTTTTCTACCTCGGAAGCAAACTCTTCAGCCCTTTACTACTGAATGTCCCAAACTGCTGTTAATTTATATGTTTCTCTCCCATCTTTCTTTAATACTTCCAAGCCTTCAAGATGGGAAATGGATATAATCCCACAACCGATATAACCTAGTTTCATAGAACCCACCCTCCTTTAAAAGTTATGATTTACAAATCTAAAGACCATTAAATTTGCATTTCTTTAAAATGGACAACCTCTTCCAGGGTCGGTAATGCCGAAATCGCCCCTACCTTGGTGCAGACCATCGCACCCACTTTATTACTGAAGGATATGATTTTTGTTAGTTGTACGAAGTCATCCAATACTCTTTTTGGATCTCCTTCTTTCACTAACTGGAAAAGCATTGCGCCTACGAATGCATCCCCGGCACCTGTAGAATCAATTGATTCAACCAAAATACTAGGAACCGTTTCCATATGTTGGCCATTAGAGATCAATGTTCCTTTATTCCCTAACGTCACCGCTACTGCTTTTGCTCCCAATTGATGAAGAAATAAGGTTCCATCCGTTAAATTGGTTGTCCCGGAGATAATCTTTAATTCCTCCTCACTGACTTTGACAAAATCAGCAATTGCGATTCCCTTTTTCACTAGGTCTATAAACTCTCCTTTTCTTCCCTTCCAAAGGTCTTGTCTAAAGTTAGGATCAAATGAAATAAATTTACCATCAGCCTTAGTTTCTTGCATCACTTGTAAATAGGTTACTCGAAAAGGATCACCTAATAGAGCAGTGGCTGAACCAAAATGGATAATAGTGGATTCTTTTATTCTTTTTTGATCAAGATCGTTCACCGTCAAATAAGCATCTGCTCCACGGTTAAAAACAAAATCCCTTTCACCATTTGCCTTTAACGAAACGAAAGCTATGGTTGTAGGATGTTCATCATCCATCGCAAGAAGGGAGGTATCGACTTTTACTTTATCTAATGTTTTTTTTAAAAAGTGTCCAAACGGATCATTGCCAACTTTACCACTGAAAGAAGCACTGCCCCCCAATTTCACAATCGTTGCACAAACATTAGCAGGAGCTCCACCTGCCTGTTTTTCAAATTTTTGACCTTCGATTAAATCCATATCCACATCGGTGCAGAAAAAATCGATTAGTAATTCTCCAATACAAATAATCGATGATTTTGTATCCATTTCGTTAAACCTGCCTTTACTCAGTTTTTTCCTTTATAAATCTGACGAAAGTGTCCACTGCTGACGTTCTGAATCCGGATTCACATCATTTAGTTTCAAATTTCCCTCTTTTGATATTTCAAGTGCCTTTCCGTTATGCACAGATGTGATTCTTACAGTTCCATTATCATTTTTTGTAATTATCCAGCGCTGATTATTATAACCAAGGTAGGTGTACAGTTGAATTTTATTTTGCCCTGTATCCAGATCAAGCGCTTTGCCGCCCTCGGTACGTATAGAATATGTACCATACTCATCACCAGTTGGAATTAAGATCCATTTTGTCGCATTTTCTGTATCAGCTACAGTCACGGGCTCACCGTTTTGAGACATAGCAGTATAAATCGCTTTGCCAGTTGATGGATTCGTAAAGCTAGTAACAGTTAATTTAGCTTCTGACAGATTGCTAACATTCACATTTTGATAGGTTGTTTGACCTCCAAATACATTTAAACCAAAATGGCCTTCTGCAAAGGTTCCATCCTGTAAATCGATGATTTTCTGATCATCCACATAAATCTGGATGTGAGGTCCTTTCGCTTCAATTTTCACCTTATATGTCCTTCCAGGTTGAATAAAAGCAGGGACTTTCGCTATTACCATCCGGTCTTCAAAACCACCGTCAATCTTGTAAAAAAGACGAAAAGCCTTCATATTTGGGTCAAGATTGAAGTAGTAGCCATTTCTACCGTCTTCACTTGCCCGGAACAGAATGGAACCTGCTCCTCCATTTTTCCCCAGCGTCATCTCTGCTTCGTAAGTAAAATTTCCTGCAGTTTCCTTGGCGATATAGTTTGCATCACTTATATACGTACCACGGATTCCATTTTCTGTAATAATCCATTGGGAGGCAGAAAGATCTGGTTTCCATCCAGTCAGATTTGTAAAGAATTCACCATCATACACTCTTACAACTACACTTGTAGAAGCCTTACCATCTGGTGTAGAGGCTGTAATTACCGATTCTCCTTTACTTACCGCCTTTATTACTGCTTTGGAGTTTTTAGACGAGTCAACCTTCACCACATTCGAATCACTAGATGTCCATTTAATTGGCTGCGTTCCCTTTCCTTTTCCGTTCTCTACGGAAGCAAACAGATATAGATTATCACCAATATTCATCTCTCTTTGATTTGTATCCATTACAATACTTGTTTCTTCATCTGCTTTTTGATTCCAAATATTTTCTAGTGAATGTACTTTTAATGAAATAACCTTCACTTCTCCTCCCTTTGTGTAGAAGTTCATACTACGCCTTGAAGGATCAGGAAAAATCACATCAGATAAAACAACTTTTCCATCATTTGCAAATACTTCAATGGACGAATCATCAACAAATATATTCATTTTGATCCGTTTATTATCCGGTTTTAAAGGAGCTTCATGCAGAGTGGAAAAAAGACTTGAGAAATCAGTCTCTCCTGACATAGCACGATCGACAAATATTTGATTATCTGCTGGTTTGTATCCAACAACTGTTTTTTGGTCAGTCCCTTCACGAACTTGTAAACCAAATTCTGTTAATTCATTGGAGGAAGAAGGAATTTCAATTTCAGCTTCAATATCAAAGGCTCCTGAAGAGATTCCTTTCAACAAGTTTGAAGAATTCGACGGATTTACAACCTTGTTCTCGGTCTGGAAAATGGTACTACGAATTGTTTGAAGCTCCTTAATTGGGGTTTGTGCAAGTTTTATCCCATCATCTGTTTTCACCAATCTTACTTCTCTTGGAATCGTCAATTCACCCTTCCAGCCCGTTGTTGGGAAAGCGAATGGATAATCCCAGTTGGTCATCCATGCCATCATCACACGCGGTTATTCGGCATATTGGAGAAGGAGGTAGACGCATAAAACTCCTTTCCGTAATCCGTTTTCAGCACTTTACCCGCAGGATTGTCATTAATGTATTTACCCTCAGAAGTTAAATCACCAATAAAATATTCCGCATCGGATCCTTGCGTCTTTGGATTTGCCCCTGTACTTATCATTAGAACCCATTTTTTCTCTTTTGTACCGTCTACCTGAAGTTCAAAGAGGTCAGGGCATTCCCATACACCGCCACGAACATAATTTCCATAACCAAAATTATCTGTGAGCTTCCAATCAATTAGGTTAGTGGAAGTAAAGAAGCGGATATGATCCCCTCCAGATACAACCATGACCCATCGATTGTTCGCATCATCTCGGACAACTTTAGGATCACGGAAGTCCCAGCCTCCAGGATCTTCTCCATTCTTGCCCGGGTTCTCAATAACAATTGGATGCTCGGTTGAATACTCCCAAGTACGCCCCTGATCAGTACTGTAGGCTAGACCAATACGCTGATTACCATTTGGTTTATCGGGATTAAAGGAAGTGTAGTACGCAATCAGCCCTTTACCACCGGAATTATTGAATAATCCAGAAGCATTATTGGTATCTGCTACAGCAGATCCTGACCATACATGTCCGTTATCATTCCATGGCAAAGCTATTGGGAGGCGTTTCCAATGTACCATATCATTACTTACTGCATGTGCCCAAGTCCCGCCATCTTGATGGAACAAATGATATTCGCCTTCAAAGTATACTAACCCATTCGGATCACTGACAGAGCCTCGAGCTGGAGTATAATGATAATCGGGTCTATATTTTTCATTATAATAGTTCGATGCTGGAACAAGATAAATATCCTGGAAGTAAGCAGAACCGGATGTTACAGTAAATCCTGCAAATCCAGTACTGTAACTCCTATCCGCCACTTTTATAGCTGCCTCAGAATACCCGTCAACATAAAGTTCGATTTGATTGCCGTTTGTTATAATTTCAAGATGATGTTTGGTACCTTCTTGGGTTTTATAGGAGCGTTCGGATGTTTTGAGAACTGTACCATCCGCCTTCTTCAATTGTGCTTTGACAGTACTCCCTTCTTTAATAAGTGCAGCCTGGTAACCTGTTGTTCCTTGATCATTTGTACGAAATAAAAGTGCGGCTTCCGATGAATCTTGATCAAAAGAAACATTTCCTTCTAGTACAAAGTCACTGGCACTCTTATTGAAAACTTGTTTCGCTTTCACACCATCAATAGCAATTCCCTTCAAACCTTTGATCGCTGGTTCCCATCTTCCTTCCTTATATAGGGATGGGCCAAGATTTGTTGAAAGTTCGCTAACTTTTACATTTTGAAATAATGCTGCACCATCCCATACATTAAGACCAAGAAAGCCCTTCTTGTATGTAGAATTCTTAACATCAATAATCGGAGCATACTTATTCTCCCAATAAACTTTGATATTATCGTTTACCACTTTCACCTTTAGATGATAGATTCCACCTTCTTGTACCTTAACTTGGCGTTCCTCTTTTAATTCCCTTTCATCGCGTGCATCACGAAGACGAATGATTCCCGCATTTGGAACGATTTGCAGCAAGTAGGAGTCCCATCCATCTTTATTAGAACGGAATACTAAGGTGGCATCCGCATTTTTGTCTATAATTTTTACATCTGCTTCATATATAAAATTTTCAGATGTAACACCTGATATTGCCATTACATTCTCTTTTGGTTCTGAAGTAAGCAACAGTCCTTGTTCAGTATCTTCTAAGGTGCCTTTCCCTCTAATTTGCCAGTCTGTTAGATTCGTATTTGCTTTGGCTACATTTTTAAAAATGGTCGACCCCTCCCCCATTTCATTTGATTCAGCTGCATTGCCTTTCGCCGGATGAACAAAAACCATTCCCAATGAGGAAGTAACCAGTACAATTGACAAAATTACAGAATTCCATTTTATTAAATTTGGTTTCATCCATTGACCTCGTTTCCAGAATAAAATTGATTTAACAAAACGCATTAACAAAACAAAATTAGGGATTTCCTGTTATTCTTGCAAAATTGAATAATAGTACAGGCATCCCTAAAAGGCTACACATGATAAATTGAACTTAGTTGATAAATAGATAAGGATACTAGGTTTACACTTCCACCTTTTGTATAAATCTCCAATCCATTACTCTCTGGATGAGGGAAGATTAAATCCGTCAGAACCACTTCCCCGTCGTTTGCAAATACCTCCACAGAAGAACGGTCCACTAAAATTCGCATTTTTATTCGATTATCACTTTTTAATAGTGAGGCACCATGTTTACAAGGAAAATATTTGTTAAAATTCGAAACCCCAGATCGATTACGATCAATAAATAAAAAATTCTTTATAGCATCATAACCGATAGTGGTTTCTTCATCAGCCGATTTTCTAATTTTAAAACCAAATTCTGTTGCGGATTGAAACTCGAATTCAGCGATAATATCTACCTGATCACCTGAAACATCAGCCAATATATTTTCCTCTGGCTCGAAGGTAATATTATCCCAGGATTGTTTTTCTCCACGAATTGACTCAAACTCAGCCACTGGAGTTTGAACCAATCTTACTCCATCAGATGTTTCTTTTAATGTTAATTCCCTAGGAAGTGTCATAGCACTTCTCCAATCAATGGTTGGAGTTTCATTTGCATATTTCCAATTACTCATCCAACCAATAAAAATCCGCCGTCCATCTTCTTTTAAGATATCTGACCATGTAACGCCGGCATAATTATCTCTTCCGTGGTCTAGCCAGAGTACTGTTTCATCTGAGTTCTCATTGGTAAACGAGACACCATCAAATTGACCAATAAAGTACTGAGTTCTAGAACCCTCGACATAAGCGGAATCATTGCCAATACTAACAATCATAACCCACTTGTTTGAATTTAAATCTCCATCAACTGGTAATTTAAAAATGTCAGGACACTCCCAGACACCAGCATGTGAACCAGACTCTGCACCAAATTCACTTGTAAACTCCCAAGACATTAGGTTATGTGAGGTATAAAACCGAATATGGTTCCCCGCAGCAAGAATCATAACCCATCTATTCGTTTCTTCATGCCAAAATACTTTCGGATCACGAAAATCAGTTATGGAGTCCTCTACTAATACGGGATTTCCTTCATATTTAATCCAAGTACGTCCATGATCAGTACTGTATGCAAGACTTTGTCTCTGTCTTGGACGGCCCGATTCCGGATATTGATCAGCATGCGTAAAAATCGCTACAAGACCAGAGGCACCATTAAAAAATCCTGTTGAATCTTTCCAATCGACCACTACGCAACCGGAAAATATATCTCCATGCTCATCAGGTGCCAAGGCGATGGGAAGATGATCCCAATGAATTAAATCCTTGCTTACAGCATGTCCCCAATGCATCGGGCCCCATGTCGTACCATAAGGATGGTGCTGATAAAACAGATGGTACTCTCCGGCATAATAGACCATTCCATTTGGATCATTCATCCAATTCGATTCCGGTGAAAAGTGAAACTGCGGACGAAACTTTTCTTTCACATTAATTTGATTCATTTGATTCGGTTCTCCTTTTAAATACAAATCTTATTTTTTTAGAAAAATAAGCCGATCAGAAACGAAATTCTGTTTCGGCTTAAATAGTATCAATTCATTTTTACGAGATTCCTAACCTATTCTCCGGCATTATATTTATCTAATGCTTTTTGTTTAATATCAAGGAATTTAGGCAACCCGCTTTTGTCTAATTGTTTTAAGTAAGCATCCCATTGTTTATCAATTCCACCTTTTAGGATCCATTCCGCTTTCTTTCTTTCAACAAATGGTTTAATCACTGAATCGAGTTGTGTTAATTGATCTTGTTCCTCTTTATTTAAGAAAATCGGAGGATAGTTATAGGTAGCTTTCATATATGGAACATATATTTTATGCAAAACATTTAATCTCCAAGCAGCATCATCTGGCATTGTCGTTACTTTTCCATAGTAATCATCCAAGACAGCCAAAGGTCCATCAACATTGGTCTTCTGCCTTAAATCCCAAGGAGAGGTGTTTCCAAGTGGTAAATGTTTTAGTGAACCATTACCAGTTAGCTCAAAAATGTTTTGCTGTTTTTTATCTCCATAAGTTCCCCAGTTATTTTGTACAGATTGAATCGGTTCATAAGCTTTATCAATCCACTTAGCTGTTAGTTCAAGATTCTTATTTGCACTCGTAATGACCATTCTACCTCTATCAAAACCATACCCATTTGTCCGTGCTACATAAATTCGTCCGTCTGGTCCTTTTAATGGAGGCAGTGGAACGTAATCTTCATTATTTCCAGAAATATTGGCTCGGTCCCAAGTAAAGTATAGTCCATAGCGTCCGTTCTTCCCTTTTGCTACATACGTATTCCAATCTTGTGTAAAGGCCTCCTTATCGATTAAGCCTTCCTGTTGCAGCTGGTGAAGCCATTCAATTCCTTTTTTATATCCCTCTTGATTGGCTGTATATACAACTTTCTTATCTTCTGATACCACATAATGATCCGAGTTATCCCCTAACCCAAAGGCACCTAAGAGCATTGCTGGATCTTCCCCGCCATGGTTGATCATGAATGACATAGGAATGATGTCTGTTCTTCCCTCTGGTTTCTTTTCTTTAAAAGCAATTAACACCTTTTCTAATTCCTCGGTGGTTGTCGGCATCTTTAATCCTAACTCATCTAGCCATTTCTTATTAATCCATGGAATGTCATCTAACGCTTGAATCGCCTCTTTTCCTTTTCCAAGCTCCTCAATCCATGGGAAGGAATAAATGTGCCCATCAGACGCAGTAATTAATTTTCTATATTCCGGACGGGCATCCAGGACTTTCTTTAAATTAGGCATATATTTATCTATTAGATCTTCAACCGGAACAATAACTCCTTGTTTTGCATATCTCAAGATATCATTATCACTTAAGCCAGCATGAAAAACTGCATCCGGCAAATCTCCACTTGCAAGTTCTAAATTCCGTTTATCCGCAAATTGCTCCCAAGGATAATTCGTCCAATCGATATGAACATTTGTATCTTTTTCTACCCTTTGCCAGATTAATTTATCATTTGGGTCCTTTGGTGCAATTGGCGAGCTTTGTGTTAAGAATTTTAAAGTTACCTTTTTGTCTAATGGAAATTTCATAGCTTTCAGTTCATATTTTGGAGATGAATTATCCCCTTCTGCCTTATTCCCCGAACTGGCGGAATTCGTACAACCTGAAGCTAGTAAACTTGTAAGGAGTGCTGCTGTTACTAAAAACCTCATTTTTCTCTTTTTCTTCATTTTCCCTTAACCCCCTTTAGTTGTTTTTGTTCATTTTTTATCCCTTAATTGACCCCACCATTACTCCCTTTTCAAAGTACTTTTGGAAGAATGGATAGATGATAATTAGTGGCAAACTGGAAATTACAATACAAGAGTACTTGACCATTTCAGCTATTTGCTGTAACTGTGCTGTATTTTGAGCGTCTTGGATCATTCCTGGTCTAGGTTGCATTTGAACTAGGATTGAACGAAGGACAATCTGTAAGGGCTGCAAGTTATCACTTTTCAGGTAGATCATAGCATCAAAATACGAATTCCATTGTGCCACAAATTGGTATAATACTAATACGGCTATGATAGGTTTACTTAATGGAAGTAAAATTTTAAAGAAAAACTGGATTTCAGATGTTCCGTCCACCATTGCTGCTTCCCGTAATTCATTAGGAACTCCTTGAAAATAAGCTCTTGCTAAAATGATGTTCCATACATTTACAGCACCTGGTAATAAAATGGCCCAAATAGTGTCTAGCATATTTAGGTTTTTTACTAGAAGATATGTTGGAATTAATCCCCCACCAAAAAACATCGTAATGATAAAGAGGGTCATAATCACTTTTCTGCCAACAAAATCCTTCCTCGATAATGGATAAGCAGCGAACAACGTGATCGTAACTGAAATAATAGAAAAAGCTGTTGAATAAAAGAGCGAATTCCTAAAGCCGATTAATATTGATCCATCTTTAAACAATCGTGAATATCCCTGAAGTGTCCATTTAGCTGGATTAAGAGTGATTCCACTGTTTAATAATGTAGCTGGGTCTGTAAACGATGCCATAATGACATAAATTAATGGGATTAAAATAGCAAGCACAACAAATGTCAAAATGATTCCGTTTGTCGTTAGGATTACTTTATCAACCCTCGTTTGATGCTTGAACATTTTATTCACCTCCATCCATTAGATTTATATACCTTCTCCTTCGTTTAACCGTTTTACTATTTGGTTCACACTGATCAGTAAGATTACATTGATCAATGCGTTGAAGAGTCCTATTGCTGTTGAGTAACCATAATCCCCCATTTGCAAGCCAATTTTATATACATAGGTTGGCAATATTTCAGATGCAGGAAGGTTCATCGAGGTTTGCAATAAATAGGCTTTTTCAAAACCAATGCTCATGATATTCCCGGCAGCTAAAATAAATTGAATCACCATAATCGGTTTAATGGTTGGCAAATCAATATGAAATATTTGCTGTAAAATATTCGCTCCGTCTATTTTCGCTGCATCAATGAGGTCTTGGCTTACATTGGAAAGCGCAGCTAAGTAAACAACAGAGGCCCATCCAGAAAATTGCCAAATATCACTAATAATATAAAGGGTCCTGAAATAACCAGGTTCTGTCATGAAGGAGATGCTCTCTCCACCAAAAAAAGTGATTAAACGGTTAATTGGTCCAACGGGAGATAGAAAGATAAACACGATACCGACGACAACTACCACTGAGATAAAATTTGGTGCATATAATATCAATTGGATATTTTTCTTAATTGCTACTCTTTTAATTCGATGCATCATAAGTGCTAGAATAATCGGTACTGGAAAGCCAAAAATTAATCCAAATGCACTCAATTTTAAAGTGTTCTTTAATAGATTCATAAAATCGGGAGTGCTCATAAACTTCTCAAAATTCTTAAACCCAATCCACGGGCTTCCCATAATTCCTTGCAATGGATTAAAATCCTTGAATGCAATAATGGCACCGTACATCGGTACGTATTTAAAAATAATAAGTAGGATCAATGCGGGAAGAACAAGAAGGTATAATTGATAATTGTTCTTTATATACTTTAAGTTTTTCGACATCTTACTTCCTACTTTTGCTTTCCTAACTTCGTTTGGACGCTTCTCTAATTTTTCGTATACCTGTTCCACAATGCTTCCTCCTCTCTTGATTTATTTCTTCTGGCTTTACTTTAACAAAGAGACTGAAAAGAATATTTCAATTTTTTTGGTTTGGAGCATTTAATATTTTCGGCATTTGAAATCGTTTTCACCCTTTATACAACAAGCTTGATATGCATGCGGCCATAGTGAAGCTATTTTTAAGGATAAAAAAATCCCCTAGTCTTTAACTAGAGGATTTCATTTTTATGGCTTCTGTATTTGTTTTAAACCTATGTTAATTTTCTCCACTGCTTCCTTTGCAGCAACTCCTACATCATATCCACCAAGACCAACTTCTTCAAATAAGGTCTTTATTGCGTCACTGATTACAGGATATGCGGGAGTAATAGGGCGATTTTTTGAAAATTTTTGTGCTTGCTGTAAGAAAATATTTTTAGGATATTGATTAAATTCAGGAAAATCTTTAGCTACAGAGTATCTGGCAGGTATGTCACCAGTTTCTTTCACATATGTTTTGATCCCTTCATAACTCGTAACATACTTGATAAACTCCCATGCTTCTTTTGAATATTTTGTCTTGGAGGAGATCCCGAGTGCCCATCCTCCATTTGGAACGACCTGAAACCTTTCCCTAGGCAATGGGGCAACTCCTACATCTCTCCCTAACTTAAATGTAGAATCATTATTCTCCAGTTCTGCTAATGTCCAAGAGCCAAGGACAGTCATCGCAACTTTACCCGATACAAATGGGTCTGGTGGCAATTCATAAGCTGCAACTTTATCTTTCTGGTATAAATCCTGGTAAAATTGCAATGCCTTTAATGCCTCTTTTGAATCCAAATATCCACTTGCGGTTGATCCATCTGGACTTAAAACATCCGCCCCAAACTGCCATAAAAGCGGCATTTTAAAATAGGCAGGAGACTCGCCATCATTAAACCCTTGTGCGGGATCAATTCCATACACTCCCTTTTTTGGTTTGGTAAGTTTTTTGGCAATCTTTAGCACTTCCTCCCATGTCATTGGTTCATTGGGGTCTCCAGAAGGAAATGGGATACCTGCATTCTTAAAAAGGTGCTTATTATAAAATAGGGCTATACTGGATTCAACAATTGGGGCCAAGTAAATTTTATTCTGAAAACTCATTCCTTTTAATGTCGATTCGGGGATGTCTTCAATCTTTCCCTCTTTTCTCATATAGGAATCGATTGATAATAATGAACCTGTATTGGCATAAAGGGCCAAGGTTGGACTGTCAATCGTCATAATATCGGGAGGGTTTCCAGTAGCTAGCTCGGTTCTCAGCCTTACTTCATAATCACCATATGGGAATGACCTCATATGAACTTTTATATTAGGATTGACTGCTTCAAAAGAAGAAACTAATTCTTCATATGCTTTATTTTCCGCTGCGTTTCCGTTATTACGCCAGAAGGTCAGATGGATTTGATTCGTTTTATTTGTTTTTTTACCATGTCCAGCTTTACTTTTTGAGAATGTATCCAAAAAAGATAGCGCATACAGGAAACTGCCTATAAGTATGAAGGCAAAAATAATCAAAAATATCCACTTTTTCATTTACATACCCTCATCTTCCTGCTTTTAAAAATAAAACTTATGAATCTATTGAATTCCTGAATTCCACAGGTGTTTGTCCAAAATATTTTTTAAAGACGGTACTAAAATAGCCTGAGTTTGAAAAGCCTGCTAAGTTCGCTACATCAATGATTTTAAGCTGTCTATCTTTCAGGAAATCCCTGGCTTTCTCTAATCTTAATTGAACAAGATAATCACTAAAATTCTGTCCAACCGTATTTTTAAATGTTTCAGATAAATGAGCACTATTGATATGGAAAAGTTCTGATAACAAGGAAAGGGAAATTTCACTTGCATAATGCTGGTCCAAATATTGCTGAACACTAGCAACAATTAGTTTTCCATTAGAAAAGCGGGCCATTTGCACCTTTTCTATAATTAGCTTTGCTAATTGTAGGAGATACTCAATCACTTTATTATGCGAATTGAGCTCCCAAATACTTTGCTGGCACTTCCACATTAAATTTTGAAAATCGATTGTTTCAATATTATATTTTTTTGCGAGCGATCCTAACAAAAATAACACGCGATTAGCTGCAAATGTAAAGGACATAATCGAGAGATTCCGGTCTCCGCCTAATAAAATGTGAATATTTTCTTTAAACGCATCATAATTAACACTTTCAATTCCATTTGTTAACTTTCTTTCCATATCAGGTGAAAATTCAAATACTTCCTTTTTTACATTCGACCCATCCATCACCTGTGATTGTGAACCAAGTTGACTCTGACTCCAAGCTAGTAAACTAGAAATATAACCTGTCTTATAATTTGCAATTCCACTGGTTACATTACCAATTCCAATAACAGTTTCCAAATTCAAAAGTTCTTTTACAGACCTTTGTAATTTTTTTACTAAACTTACAGGACTATTTTCCTTTTCTGAATCAAGAAGTAATATAAAGTGAATCATATTTGCATAACTGGGGTCATAAAAAGAATACGTTCTGAAATGTCCCTTCGCAATTTCCTTACAAACCATCTGAAAGGTGAGCCAAAGTTCCTTTAATCTATTCGGATTACCTGTATTCTCTCTAATTTCAACCGTAACAAATTGTACTTCTGTATTTTCATTCACAAGTTCTTCCAACCGTAATTGACGCAATCTCTCTGTTACCATGCCTAACTCCAGCCATTCCTCTTTTACTAAATAAAGCAGAAATTGCTCCTGGACTTCCTGGAGCTGGGAATGTACAAGCCTTTGCAATCGAGCTGATTCGGCTTGATTCCTCTTCTCTACCTCTATTTCTTTACGAATCTTAGTTAGTATCTCTATTAATTCATCCGGGGCAACTGGTTTTAACAGGTAATCTTTTACCCCTTCCTTCATCGATCCTCTTACATATTCAAAATCCGAATAACCAGATAAAACAACCACTTTTACGTTTGGAAATTCCAGTTGACAGCGTTTTGCAAATTCAATCCCATCCATAATCGGCATTCTCATATCCGTAATAACTACATCGATATCCAAAGAACGGAGCAATTCAAGTGCTTCCACCCCATTGGATGCCTCCCCTGCTATTTGAAACCCTTCTTCTTCCCAATTCACCTTCATTCGTAAACCTTTACGAATTTGTACCTCGTCATCCGTTATGATCACCTTCATCATGTCCTTCACCCCGATCAACATTCATACATAACGTAATCCGTGTTCCTGAATTCCTTTCAGATTCAATGCTGTAAGTGAAATTTGAACCATAGTAAAGTTTCAAACGACCGATGACATTTCTAAGGCCGATGCTGCTTCCTTTACTCATAAGTACATTTTTGATGTCATTTTTCGTTTCCATACTCATCAGATCCGAAATCAATTCCTCAGACATTCCGATGCCCTTATCCTCAATAACAATAAATACCAAATGATTACTTTGTTTGGTTTTGATAAAAATTTCTGCTGATGTCTTTTCTATAAAACTATATTTCACAGCATTTTCTACGAGCGGCTGCAAAACAAATTTAATAATGGGAAGATTTCTTGTCCCTATATCCTCTTCAATATCAATGGTAATTGCATCTTCATATCTAACCTTTAATATTTCAGTGTAACTTCGGATATATTTTAACTCTTCTCCCAAATTCACTACGTCACTTTGGGTATTTAGAGAATATCTCATCATCTTACCTAAGTGAATGCTAACATCCATCACTTGTTTATTTTTCTCTTGCATAGCTAAACCGCCAATAATTTCAAGCGTATTATTTAAAAAGTGAGGATTAATTTGCAGCAATAGAGCTTTGTATTCGGCATCTTTCCGGCGTAAATTGGCTTCATATTCGGTTTCAATCAAGTTTTTTAACCGATCAATCGTCTGATTGAATACCGTTATAAGGTAACCAACTTCGTTTTTAGCTGATTTTATAGTCGGCATAAAGCGTTTAGCGCCGGAAAAATCACCACTTTCTATATATCTCATTGCTTTTGCCAGTTTACCCAATGGACTAACAATATTGGAAGAAATCATGTATGATGCTAGAATCGTTATTAAAAACACGATGGCACTTGTTAATAGCAGGTTCCTTTGTAAATGTGTAACTTTGGCGAACAATTCCGATTTAGTCACTTCACTAATTAAAATCCAATCGCCCACTCCTAACTTTTTATAAAAAACTAAGTATTTTTCTCCATTATTATTCGTTTCAATTAATCCCTTTTGATTTTTATCATTATTTATTTTGACTAGGGTTTGTTTTAAGACCTTCTTAGGTGTACGTATCTTTCCCGGCAATATACTCTCTCCATTTTGATTGATCAAATAGGCATGGCCGTTTCTGCCAATCTTGGTTTTATTTAAAGGTGTTTTAAGCAAATCCGATGGAAAATTCACCTTTATAATCCCATATGGAACAAATGTATTCATATCAAAGAGGGGCAAAATATAGCTATTAATATTACCTTGAGTTGGCTGAAATGAATCAATATGTGACCTAATAAATTGCTGCTTATTTTGAGTAAAGTCCTTATACCAATCCACTTGATTTAAATTAGGAATATTCCCCCAAGTACTCGTACCATCATTAAGAACAACTGAAATAGACATTCCATTTGAATTGTTAACCATCATTGAAGATAACAGCATTTTTAATTGATTCTTCTGTAACAATCTCTGTACCTCAGGTATATTTGCATTTTCACTTTCCTGTTTTAGCCATTTTTGTGTCGTCTGGTTCACAAGTACCTGTTTCCCTAGATCTTTCGCTTGTGTGGTGATCGAGTCAATAAAAAGCGAATATTGGTCCATTGCCTCCACAGTTAACTCCTGAGTCTGTTCTTCAATTATGGAAGTAAACCAGCTTGGGATAATAATAGAAAGTATGATTAATGGTATGGTTAATAAACAAGTAAATACGATAAATAAACGATTCCGTAAGGAAAAAAACATATCAGCCCCCCTCACAAAAAAACGTAAACCCTTACAATATTAAGTAAATTTATAATCTAATCGAAACTTTATTTTATTAATTCAATTTAACATATCCATTCCACACGTACCAAGGTTATTTTATTTCTGTAAGAATTCACAAAAATATTCTTATATTTTAATGAACAAGATCTCTATCGCGACTTAAAGCACCACCCAAGTGAAGATTATTCACTTGGGTCTATTCTCACCCGTTGCATACTTAACTATGGTAATGACCATTTGCTTCAGCAAATGGTTTCCTTTCTACTCTGAGTCATCCTGCAAAAAGTTGCATCAGCAACCGTCAAGCAGGCTCGATGCCTGCGTTCTATAATCAAGAAAAAACATCTGTTTTTTATCTATTCGTGAACCAACATTGGTGGTGATCCATCCGATGCTGGTTCATTTTTCTAATAATAAAGTCTCCCATTTCAATTGTTTCTACTTTCATATCTTTATGAAATCTGAAATCTTACTCCTCCTGATAATTAGTATTTTTATAGATGTCCTTTTTCCCTTAAACTTACATGGTTCCCGGTATGAGTAACAATAACATGGTCAAGAACTTCAATACCTAGAATTTTACCCGCTTCTGCAAGACGTTTAGTTATATCTATATCCTCCCTACTCGGGGTGGGGTCTCCGCTTGGATGTTGATGGCTGACAATAATAGAGGCAGCATTATTGAGAATAGCGCATTTCATCACCTCTCTAGGATGAACAATACTGGCATTTAAACTCCCAATATGAGCTCTATGTAACCCCACTACCTGATTTTTCGTATTAAGCATTAACACAAGGAGTACTTCCCTGTCTTCATCTGCAATGTAAGAGGCCGCTAATTGATGAGCATCTTCAGGTGAACGGATAGAATATTTTACAAACGGTTCCTGCGACTCCTTAATTTCCTGCTTGATTCGCACAACTTCAAAGATTGACATGAATTCCATTTCTCTAAACTCCCTTTCCTTCTTGTTTTTCGTTTTTCCATTTTTCTTTTGCCTTGAGAGGCGAATAACGTCCCCAAAAGGGGATGATTTTTCCCCTTTTGCAAGTAGAACGAAAAACACGCATAGGCAACGGGTCAAGGGCGTTCTTAGCACAAAAAGTTTTTTGCTGTTGCGACAGTGTCTTTAAGCAAAAAAGTTTTTTGCCCCTTGACCGATTGACTCGCTTTCTTAGTTTCTAGCCGGAAAGGTTCGGGTGTCCTACCGGCTGGAAGGTTAGAAAGTTTGCGCTGTTTTACGATTCGGAAGGCAAAAGGGAAAAATCAACAATAAAAGCAGCCATTACGGCTGCTCTCCATTTGTTCTTTATTCTTTTATTCTTTCAATCTTTTGATTTTGGTTTTCAGCTCGTTCGGTATGGCGGCGTTAGCCGTAAATGGAACAGGAACCTACGGAATGTAGGTGCGAGCCGTACAGTCCGTGGTTATCGGTCCATTTAATGCCGAAGCGACATGTACGGAATGACAGAAAGGGTGCTTTTTCCTTTCTGATCAGTCCGTAGTGCTGCCGCCTAAAAGAAGTTCGATATTCTTTGGACCTAGTTTTAAATTTTAAAATGTTAAATTCTGAAAAAAGTCGTAGCCTTAATGCTTTGTGGACGGCATGAAACAAAAGGGGAAGAATTTTATATGAATATAGGTCGTGGAATGAAAAGGAAAAGGGTGGATTTAATTGAAAATTCATAAAAACGTTAAGAAAAGGAACTACTATTTTAAGTTTAGTCATTAAAACTCGCTTAAAAATTACCCAAATGGTAAACCGTTTTTTGTTCATGGCAAATGAACTTCTGACATCTCCTTATTGAAATTAAGTAGTTATATAATGATATTTTTATAAAATTGGAAAATCGTTCACCTATTATATACATATATCAATATTAATGTAATACAAATATATGATATTATATATGTTAACTTATTTGTTGAAAATATAGTTAGTTTTATGGTTATAAATTTTTCAACATACATATATATACATATTCTTAATTATATACACTAAATCTAAAAACAAACTGGCGCGATTGTACAACAAAAACAAACATTGTGGTCAAATTTAGACCTTTTGATTATTAAATAAATAGCCATTCTATACAAGAATGGCTTTAAATTTTCTTTGTATTCTTTTTAATCGTTACGACAATTGTTTTTTGTGAATGGTTCAAATAAGAATAAATTCTTGCCTATGCCTACAGTGAGACCTTAATGAATTAATGTTTTAGCATTTGGTCGTGAGGAATCAAAAACAAGTTTGACATTAAAAAAATGTTCTAATACCTCGTTTTCTCCGGTCAATGCTCCACGCATCCTTAAGCCATCCACATTAATACGGGATTGTCGGAAGTAATTTAGACCTAATTGAGACCAGGTAATTTTTGATGCGTCAACGTTGGCATAGTAATCAAAGCCCTGGCTTTTCAAATAATGATATTTATTATTAGAATATTGCCTCCAGTCTCCAATATCACTGCCAAAAGCGAAAATAATGGTTTCCGTGGGTCCGACAATCGGCTCCACCTCTTGTTTCCATTTAGAGGTATCTTTTTTTAAAAGATCTAGGGATACTTTTTCTGCATTTAGGTGTCCCCAAGTATGAGAGGCAAATTCCCATCCTTCTTGTTTCATAGCATCGGCTACTTTTTTCGCTTGCTGCCGATCCTTTTTGATATTTGGATTTGGTTTATCACTATTTGGGCCATATTCACTCTCCGACGTTCGATATCCAAGTACTCCGTTATACCCCGTTAACGAAATAATTCCTCTTGCTCCCTTATAAGAAAAATCTGGATGTTTGTCAACAAAATGATCCAAGATAGGAACTAAATCGTATGCTCCTTGAACGACTTTCCCTTTTCTATTTATGTAGGTATTTGTAAGATTTCCATTAGCATCAAGGGTTAAGTTCTTGGCAAATCCGTCATTTTTCATGTATTCATAATAGCTAACATCATCCTGCGACAATACCAATGGTTTTTTATTTGATGGCAATTTAATATTTTGATAAACCATTTTCCCATTTTTGTTAAGTTTTGCAATATCCTGGATACTCACTAGGACAAATCCTTTCTCGTATAATTGATTTAAAATATTTTTAAATTCATCGATGGTTACCATGTAGTCTTGATAACCTTGGTCCATGTCATCCCCGTCAAATGCTTTGGAAGGGTCAACTATTAATGAGTGAAAAAATAAATGAGGAATCTTGCTATTGTCTGGCCATGTCACAAGGTTTTTCTTTTGTTTTTCGTATGTATCTATTGCATTTTGAATGTCTTCATCTTTTAAAATACTTGATTTTTTTAATAGTGTTATAGCTTTTTGATAATCATATTGTTGGGCTGAGGCTTTAGCCTTTGCTAATAGGTGTTCTTTATGTTCTTTTTGTTCTATTTGTTTTATTAGTTCTAATTGTTTTCTCTTTTTTGGCGAAGAAGTGGCCGATGATTGCTGGGTGGTGTTGGCGGCACATCCGGCAATAAAGATGAGTGTAAGGAATAAAAGGATTTTACCTTTTGTTAAAAAAGAATGCTTCATGATAAATTAATCCCTTCTGTCTTATCCAAGTTTAGTGTAAATATTTCACAATATGTAAAAGTTTGGCGTAGATTATTGTCTTTTGTCTTAATTTGACATTAAAAGGCGTAACTCCTGCATTAATTAAAAAACAAATAAAATCAGTCATTTACAATAATCATTTTATATTCCATTAAAGGGCACTTAATGGTGAAACGAAAAAAGCCCAATTTCTCTATTTTAATACTGAGTGAATGTACTGCACCCCAAAAGTTAGAGTGAAATTCTAACTTTTGGGGTCCAAAATTATAAAATGGTTTTAGAAAAAAGTGAACGTTATAATCGGACTCATTATTGCAATCATCATTTTTAATATCATTGTCTTTAAAACAAATAAGAACCTAACAGTCCACAAAACTATTCATATTTGGCTATTTACAATTACGTTATAGCCGAAAAGCTGCGCCATTCGAGCTACTTTCTTTTCACATAGGATAGCCTGTTTTTCTCGCCTTTTGGGTATTGATGTGTTTTAGCTTGATAGGCATGCGGACTTACTCCTAAATTAGCTACAGGTGTCGATATCTACCTGAAACAGCTGAAGATTATCAGCAACCTAGATCCCTATTTCCTCACTGCAGTATAAATCATGCTGCTTCCATCAGTTTTGAAAGTTGTAAAGAAACAGAAGCATAAAATACACGCCCGATGTTGTCATAAAGTTCTATATTTTATAGTCAGCACATTTGACAATGTTCACCCAGTTTTCATATCTCCCTAATCCAATGCCTAAAAAAACAAAGAGATTCCATGATAGGAATCTCTTTGTAATGAAAGAATCTATTAGTCGCAACGTTCTTCAGAAGATCGTTGCGAATTGTTTTTTATCGTGGCCCAGTGGATAGTTACTATTTTCAAGCTAAAATAAACATTTTTCAACTCTTAAAAAACTTATTTTGTTAATTGTAAAGAGGTTTTGCCAAGTCTTAAAGTTCGTTCATCAGGTATCCACAAACCGGTATTTTCATTCCTTCCTTGAAGAACAATGGAAGGATTAGGAGTACCCAATTGAGATACAGCTATTTTACTAAGTTCCCCTAAACCTTCACCTTTGATACGATTCGAAATAAGCACCATTTTTACGGGTTCTTTATCATTAATCATTTTAACATTATTAAATCCTGAAAGCTCTGTCATCATTTCATAATCACCACTGCTATCACCACAAATCAAAATAGGATTTGCTCGGTACTTCGGAACTAAATATTTGTTAATATTATATGCTTTTCCGTGTTTAACATTAATAGCATAATCCTTCTTATCTGGAATTTCTGCTTTATATCGACCTGCATTATCTACTTTTAAACGCAAGCCAAGCACATTTGCTTCAGGTACATTGTAGCCATACAATGGATTTGAAGCAAAGGATCTAACTACTGTATCCATGGCAGCAGTAGAGATATAGACATCAATCCCATTTTTGCGTAAAGTATTCATTAAGTTTGACATTTCAGGGATAATACGAAGTCCTTGTGTAAAATAGTTGCCTATTACACTATTTTTAACTTCCCCTGCTATACCAGGCAGCGTTGCAGGACTGTCAAAATACACGTTTTGTATTTTTTCTGCTAAGTAATAAGCAATGCCTTCGTTGCATAATTGTATTAATTCATCAGGAGTATAACCCACAAACATGTTAAGCTGCCATGTATATGCAACATCCTCACCAAATGTGTCTATAAGAGCAGAATAAGCAAACCATATTTTCGCCTTAAAGTCTTTAAATTGATCTGTCGCTTGAACAGCTGCAATATCTGATAATGTACCATCAGCATTAGGATTTAATCCTTTATAATGGGCCCAAAAATATTTATAATCGGAAACAACATCTATAGAAAGTTTATAAATATTGACAGATTGACCATTTACATTCTTGTAGGGCTCTACAAAATTTTCTTGAGGAATAGGCTTATTGTCTCCATGCGTAAAAGAATATTCGAATTGTTCCGGTGTCATTTTATATTTCAAATTGTTAATTTGATAGTTTAAAACGTTATCTGTTGTATCTTGAAAAATAGAGGTATTATCCCAGTCAAAAACAGCGTATGGTTTTCTCCTACTATTATGCGTGCGATTTTCCTGGATTAAATTATGAATAGCTTTATATGTATTTGGTGCCCATTTGCCACTGTCTAAAACTTGTCCATGGTAGGTAATTGCTGAAGATCTGTTAGTATCTGAGGCAATAGCTAGTGCGAAAGGATTAGCTACTGATAATAAAAGAACTAAACTCAATACTATACTACTAAATAACAGTTTAAATTTTGATTTTTTCATAAAAAAAACATCCTTCCCTTATCTGTATTAATATTTAGCATATTGCTACATTGTATGTCGGTGTCCGTTATGTAGCATTAGCGTTCTTCAGTAAGATCTTTGATGTCTTCTTATTGCGGGTGGTGACAGCTTCGCTGGTACTACCCCAAAAAGGGAGATTCCCGAAAGAACCTCTCCCTTTTTAGTCTTTAGCGGCAATATTTATCTCTTAATGCAAGAGCATACCTAACAGATTGTTCTGCACCTTTTTCTTGATCCTCAATCATTTGTTCTAAAAGTTCTTCTGGTGGATAATAGTAATCTAATGGTTTAATTACATTTAAATCATAAGGAGGTTGTTGCACTTTAAATGCTCCTTCGCCTACTGCAAAGACTCCACCTGTACCAAGTTCTCTCTTAAAATGGATGGCATACGGGAAGCACATTTCAACGTTGATTCTAGTTAACATTGAATTCTCAACCAATATTTTAAAACTTTCTTCCAGATCGATATTGCCTGTCCCAGCAGGTACGCCACATACCCTGTATTCTTCGCCATCATGGACGATAATATGATCTTTAAAATGAGTTGTAAAAGCATATGGTGCTAATTTTCTTACAGCTTCAACCGGGTCCTCCCATGCCATCATTGCGTTCCCGAAATCACAATGAGCACCAACCCAAGAACTGTTGACCTCCTTAATCATTTGAATCACTTCATCTGATGTTTCCTCCTCATGATTTTCCACAGCAAGCTTGATTCTATATTTCTTTAACAACGGTACGATTTTTTTAATATCTTCAGGTGCTCTCCTCAGTCTTTCCTGATCATACTCTCCCATGCAGACATATGTACGAATTACATCCGCGCCAATTCGATGGGCTGCTTCAATGACCGTAGTTAAATGTTCCGGATCGAATCCATTTGTATCGATTTCAGCGAAAAATCCATACTTTTGAATTTCTTTTCTTACTTTCTCTAAATACTCGGGATCAAGTGATTCTAAAGTACCCCACCCTGGTAACCCCGGCCATGGAATAATATTGATCATGACTCCGTCTAATCCTAATTCAGCAGTTTTTCTGATAAAATCGAAAATATTCATTCGGCCCGTAATAAACTGCAAGTGAAAGGTTTCTGTTTCTAATCCAATTTTCATGTTTCACACACCTTTATGTTAATTTATAAAAGCTCTTAAATTGGGGAAGAACTAGCAACAAAACAACTAAACACAATCCTTCTCAAAAAAAGAATAATAGATCAACTTTTTGCCTCAGCAATCAATTCAATTTCAATCATTGCATTCATAGGTAATTTTGCTACCTGAATGGTACTCCTAGCTGGAAAAGGCTCCGAAAAATATTCAGCATAAATTTTATTTACAGTTTGAAAATCAGATAAATCAGTTACAAATATAGTTGTTTTCAAAACTGAATTCATTTCAAGATCTTTTTCTATTAAAATATGCTTTAAATTTTCTAAACATTGTCTTGCTTGATCTTCAATGCCTATAGCTAATTTATTAGTATTAGGATTTAAAGGGAGTTGCCCCGAAATATAGAGATTCCCTTTTGATAGTACCGCTTGGGAATATGGCCCAATAGGTTGTGGTGCATTACTTGTTAAAACTGCTTCTTTCATAATAAAAACTCCTTTTTATCTATAATATTTTTCTAGTAATAAAAAATTAAGAATTCATTTGACTATTATCCTAATTTTGGATATTGTGGTTTTTCTTGTTTACAATTTTAACCAAATGGTTACTAATAATAAAACCCATACCTGCAAAAGCAATCATTATCAAAAATACATATCTATATCCGGCAATTCCAGGTTTGTGATCCAGAATATAACCATACATGGTAAAGGCGAAAATTTGAGGAGCATAACCAACTAAACAAGCTACTGAAGCGGCAGCACCGCTTATTTCTTTCGGAATATCAATTTCATCTAATGGGGCAAAAAACACAGCCCGTTGAGTAAATACAATCGCTCCAAAGCCAAGTGTTGTTATCACTCCTATATAAATATTCATTTTTCCATGTGGAAGCATAATAAAAATTGCCATTGCAATAATGGATAAGAGAAAAGCAAATCTAAGGTATTTTGTCGCCGATTTAAATTTTTTATCCGCTAAGAATCCACCGATGGGACCTCCTATTATTTTTAATCCGTATTGATTTATGATTCCGTATACACCAACTAATGCTACCGGCATCCCATAAACTTCTTTCAGAAACGGAATAAAGTAAGTTAAACCTGCGTAAACCGTATAAACGCAAAATATTGTAAATGAGGCAAACCACAGAATGGGATTTTTAATTGCTTGAATCGCACCTTTCAAAGCTACTTTATTTTTACTAATTTCTTCTCCACCCTTATCAAATGTTTGAAGAATTATATCGTCCTCTAAAAAGAAATAACTTATAATACCGACAATAATTATAATCAAGGCAAAAAATAAAATTGCAGCTCTGAAACCTAATGACTTAGACCCTAAACATATAAATATACCTAAGGCAGAAAATGCAACGATTGTATCTACAATACCTCGGCCAGCTTCAAGAAATCCAAACATCCTGCCTTGTTGATCGGACTCTCCAAGTAATTTAACGGATTTTATCAACACAGGCCAAAAAGCAGTCTCTGTAAATAAAGCCATTACTCCCCAAGAAGCTAAAATTCCATAATAACCAGGAAAAGTAGATAAATAAATCCCAGTTACACCCACGCCAACCAATCCAATCGGAATTAACGTCCTTTTAGAAAACCTACCAGCGATGTAAATGGAGGATGCATAACCAATTGCTTGTACAATAGCATATACAGATATTGCAAAACCTATTTGCGTATGTGAAAGGTGAAAATATTTTTGCATTGGAATGTAAAAAGCATCTTTTAAGGATGATAATTTATATATTGTTCCTCCACCCAAAATTAAAATACATAAGGTAAACCATTTTTTAACCTGCGTCTTTGCTACTTCTATAAACATCACCCCCAAATAAATTTAAAAACGCTTACATAATAATAAAAAATTATCAATAATAATAATTTATTATCACTTAGGATATAGTATACTGTTAAATGAGACAAAAGACAAGACGCAATATTTACAAAATTAAAATACACATTTTAATTTGAAAGGACTATTATTAAGATGCCAAACAAAGAAACTTTAGAGAAATATAAACCAATGGTGAAATTTATTTATGAAATCACTGGACCTAATTGTGAAGTTATTCTTCATGATATTAATAAACCGGATTCTTCCATTATTGCTTTATCTGGTAACTTGAGTGGACGCTGCCTAGGTGGCCCCCTAACAGATATGGCTTTAAAAATACTAAAAAGTAAAAGGTACTTAACGGAGGACCACGTTACAAATTATAAATCGATAACCAGTGACGGAAGGGTTTGTCGATCTTCTACTTTTTTTATAAAAGACTCACAAAGTAATTTAATTGGGATATTGTGTATTAATATTTTAGTATCTCCTTTATTGGATATTCGAAATAAGATAGATGAGTTAATTCACTTAAATGAATTAACTAAATTTATTGACCTATCTAATAGCCCATCTACAAAACAAGATGAAACTCTTGGGCAAAATCTTGAAGAATTAATGAATTCACTGATTGAAGAAGTATTAGAAAATTATAATACCGATATAAATGAATTGAGTCCTCGACAAAAGAATAAAATTATTTCTGAGTTAAATGAAAAAGGTGTTTTTCTACTTAAAGGTGGAATTACTGAAGTTGCTAAAAGAATCGGGATGTCAGAACCAAGTGTTTATCGATATTTAGCAAAGATTAAAAAATAATTTTGGTTCTGAAACAAAGTATTGGTAACATTATTCCGCAAGCATAAAGGTCGCAAGCGGCGGTAACCCACAATCAGCTGTACAGGGAGGAATGCTAGGGCTTCCAATCGCATTTGCCATTATCGGTGGGATGCAAGAGAATTTTGCACAATTATTTATAACCACCCGTTGAACTGTGGTCATGACTTTACCTGCTCAAAAACAAATTTAGGTTTCAATGCGTCAATGGATACTAAAAGAACTGGGATGCTATGACACATAGATCCCAGTTCTTTTAGATTAATTTGTCATGGACGTACAATTGGAATATGTGCATCTTCAAAGGGGCCCATCTGTAGCTCTGTGGCATAAGAATCCGTTATAATTTGGCTAATTCTGTTTACATCGCACATTTTTATAAGTGAATTAACACCTAACTTACTGCTGTCAGCTATTACAATTGTTTTATCGGAGCACTCCATCATTTTCCCTTGTACTTCAATCTCATCCACACGTTGGTAGGTGACACCATGTTCAACGGAAATGCCACAAGTAGTAAGGAAAAATGTGTTGATTCTTAGCTTTGCGAAAATTAAAGTTGCGATATCTGATGTAAAAGCAGCTTCATCCGGTTTGAATATACCGCCTGTAAGAACTAATGTAATTCCATGGGCATCGGATAGCTCGTTAGCTATAGCCAAGGAGTTTGTAACAACAGTCAATGAATGGAATTTTCTCTTTATTACTCTTGCTAATTGGTATGAAGTAGTGCCGGAGTCGAGCGCTACAGACTGCCCCTCTTTAATATACTGAGCTGCCAACTCTGCAACCTCTATTTTGCTTTTTATGTTTTGCTCCCCACGTTGGTGGAAAGGTTCATATATGTTACTGCTTATTATACTGTCTCTTGAATCCTGCTCCAAAAGTATGGCCCCTCCATGTGTACGCTGCAAAAGTCCTTGAGATTCCATGTTTTCAAGATCTCGCCTTATTGTTTCAGAAGACACATCAAGTTTTTCTTTAAGTGTAGAAGTTTTGATACTGCCGGTTTCTTTCATCAAATTGAGTATTTCGCGATATCGTTGTTCTACCAGCATACTTGCACCATCTTTCATTTTGGTAAATAGAAGTTGACTTCGTATCTTATAATACCACAGGATAACATGATAACTCAATTTTATTCACCCAAAAACACAAAAATATACACACATTAACACATAAACACACAAAAAAACACAAAAAGACTTGAATTAACACACAAACGCATATATAATGTGGTCAAGTAATATTGCTGCAAAAATTATTAAATGGAGAGTGAGTCTATGGCTGTGGTTGAGACGAATTTGGAAAAGAAAAGTTCTGTAAAATGGCTTTCCTTTGGTACTTTAATGTTGGGGGCAGGCACTATTTACAAGTTGGGTGCCTTGAAAGATGCTTTCTATGTGCCCATGCAGGAATTTATGGGACTTTCCAACACACAAATCGGCGTTGCAATGAGCGTTGCTGGCCTCATTTCCACTTTTGGCTTTTTAGCGTCTATTTATCTTACCGACCGGATTTCAAAAAAAATTATGATTCCACTTTCTCTAGTAGGTACAGGATTGCTAGGCTTGACATTGTCTACTTTTCCTAGTTATAGTATGTTCCTTGTTATCTACTGTTTGTTGGCTGTGTGTGCTGATATGTTGTTCTGGCCAACAATGCTAAAATCAGTACGTCTTCTTGGAAACGAGTATGAACAGGGGCGTATGTTCGGTATTCTGGAAGGCGGACGCGGACTCATAGATACCATTACTGCCTTTGGCGCTCTGGGCGTTTTTGCCGCTTTTGGAAGCAATGAATCAGGCTTAAAGGCTGCTATCCTTTTCTACTCTGCTGTTCCATTTGTCATAGGTTTAATTTCTTATATTTTATTAGAGCCAGATGTAATCTCCGATACTAACGCAAAAGGTGAAAAGATTGGCAAGAACAAAATTGCTCTTGGTGGCATGATGCGTGCACTGAGGAATAAGAACATTTGGCTAGTGGCATTCAACGTATTTTCAGTTTACAGTGTATACTGTGGTCTTACTTATTTCATTCCTTTCCTAAAAGAAGTCTATGCACTTCCTGTCGTACTTATTGGAGCTTATGGGATTATCAACCAATACGGTCTTAAAATGCTTGGCGGTCCAATAGGTGGCCTTATTACAGATAAGGTACTACATTCTCCAACTAGGTTCATGCGCATTGTTTTTGTGATTACAGGTGTGGCACTGGTCGTGTTTGCTTTTCTGCCACACAGAAGTATCAATGTATATGTTGGTGTAGTTTCGACTCTTAGCATTGGCGCTTGTGTATTCAGTATGCGTGCGGTATTCTTTGCACCTATGGAAGAGATAAATGTACCCCGTGAAATTACAGGCTCTGCAATGTCTTTAGGCGCATTTATCGGCTATTTGCCTGGAGCATTCCTCTACACCGTGTATGGTAGCATTCTAGACAATATGCCTGGTTTATCCGGATACAAAACTATTTTCCTAATCATGGCTGCATTTGCAGCTGCAGGTTTCCTCTTGAGTAGCTACATACTCGGTATTATCAAAAAAGAGCAAGCCAAATAAACATATATTGGGGTACCACCAGCAAACCGCATTTCAGTTCGTGGAAGAATTTATGCTAATGGCTTAATTTTTTCCTTGAACACTTTAGTCACGATAAGGCATATCATTTTTGGGATACCTTTTTAATATCTTTAAAGCTAAAGCTTCGTTAAAACACTCTTAAGAGTGTTTTTTTGTTGTAATATACTAAAAAAGACAAAATAAAAAGAGCCTTTTAGCTCCTACCCTAATATTTGCCCCATCCTACGATTGATACCACTGATGGCCACGCTTTCCATCCAACCCACATCTTTTTCCCAAACGCCATTACAATCTGGCCAGTTTGTTGAATTCCTTGATTTGAAAAGGCCTTTGCTTTTGCTAAAAAAGATTATTTTGACGAGTTTCATCTATATATATACTGATACTTTTCGCTTCTCTTTCGTACTCCTTAACTAACTTATAAAAAGTGGTCTTTTTAACACCTATTTCTTGCAATCTGGGCCGGACTGAATCGACCTGATATGAATTTCGATGATGCCGATGTTGTTTTTTATGGGATTCCCTATGACGGAGGCCTCAGCTTCCGATCTGGAGCAAAAGAAGGTCCCCGGGCCGTCCGCGAAATCACATATACCATTCCTCCGACAACGGAAAGATGGGAAGATCTCTCCTCACTACGTATTCTAGAAGTCGGTGATATCAATGGTGAAAACCGTGAAAAAATGTTTCAACAAGCTGAAGAAACAGCCTTTTCTATCATAAAAGCAGGAAAGATGTTAACCATGATAAGAGGAGATCATTCAACTACCATACCGGTTATGCGAGGGATTAACCGAGCCTTGAATAAGCCTTTTGGAATTATTCATATTGATGCCCACTTTGATTTGTGCAACGAAATGGGAGGAGATCATTTGTCCCATGGTTCTACTGAACGCCGTGCGTTAGAATTAGAAAATGTCCCGGATACGGAGAGTATCTTTTTTGTTGGAATCCGTTCGGTGGAATCGGAAGAACTTCAATTTATTCAGCAAAATAAGATGAACATTATTAAAGCCTTAGAAGTTCGCCATGATGGTGTTGACAAAGCACTAGAAACCATTAAGGAAAAAATGGCCCGTTTTGAGAATATTTATATTACTATTGATATCGATTCGCTTGACCCGCTTATGCCCCGGGTACCGGAACTCCTCAATTTGGCGGGTTAGATAGCCGTGAACTCCTTGACTTATTGTACGATTTGTTTGAACTGCCGATCATTGGATTTGATGTGGTAGAAATATCGCCGAAATTGGATAATTCTTCGCTTGCGGTGTTTGCTGCCAGAAAGCTCATAACGGATTCTGGGGTCATCATCTGCGTAAAAACAAAGAAATACGGGGAAAATACCGAAAATAAGGAAAGGGATAAGGATATTTAGATCATAAAGACTCCATTTTTAAAGAAGCACACTGAGATTTCAGTGTGTTTCTTCTTTTTGTTCTTTATTTAATAATGTTAAACCCTTGGATTAGACATTGGTTAACGGGGTACCGCCAACAAAATTCGGTTATCTATACTGAAGTATTTGTCTTGATAACGAGCCTTTCCATCATCAAATTCACAACGGTTAGTAGCCTTGAAGGCGAATACCACACACAATAGGGCGTTCTCAAGCCCTTATTATCTAAGATAAGGTATTTGATGCCTTCTCAGAGCATACATTGAAAACGCAGTTTACTGAATGGAGTTTTTTATATACTTTCCATACTCCATTGCCGTTTTCAAAGTCATCGATAAACGACACTTTTCCAATGACTCTTTATTTACCTATTGTTACTGATTTTAATGCTCCTACTAAGACACAACGTTCTGGAATATGCTTACGTGCTTCAGACCATTTCATTTACATGCGCCTCCGCCTAAATAAGATAAAAAATAACATTCCACTCTTTTGAAAGATTTCAACATAAATTATCTGTATTCTAACAGCGTACCATCCTTCGCTCCCTTAAACATCTTACCCAAGAAAAGAGCCCATCATTTTTCAAGATGGGCTCTATAATAAATACGATTTCTTTTCCGATTGGTTTTATATCATTTGGCTTATTTCTCTCTTGTGACTGCTATTCAGCCCCAGTTGTTTGAACCTTAGGTTGTTTCGTAATTCCACTAGGACCTAGAGATTGGTAATTATTAAGATCAATCGGTTTAAATCCTTTTGGTGTATAGAACCGTAATAAATCTTTATTGACCACTGCATCGGACATTTGAAGTTCTGTGGTGATTTTATCATTAATGGATTTATAGGAAAGCAAACAATTCCATAAAATAAAAGCAGAGTATAGGAAATTTCCCATACTCTGTTTCTATTGTTCTCCATACCAGATCAGACCTCCGGTTTTCCTACAGGTCTTATTTGCTTAAAAAGGCTCGATGGCTTTCTCGTTTTTACCAGTTTGAGGCTGATTTTCAATGCTTCTTGCTTCGACTTCCTTAGGAATTTCTTTAAGGTGTTTATTTACTTCTTCCACTTGATTAGTTGTTCTCATTTCATCCACTTTCAAAAACCTCAATTCATTAAAATATTTTGATAAATATAGTATGTAGCAATAACGAAGATTTTATGTCCCGCTTAGTCAGAACTGTATACTGTGCCCAAGGGTTCATTTAATATAAATTTTCAAAAAAGGTGGCGTCCATTCAACGTACTTGTGTACCTGCAAGTAAAGGCCATGTCTAGGACATGGCCTTCTTCTTAAACATAGTTGTTTAGGGACTTTGCAAACCCATAAGTGCATTAAGCAAGTTTATTCCGTTTGGGCTTCCCAGCCCAGACACAGGATCCCATCCTTTTTTTGCCTTATAGGCGTCCCGTTCATTACTGGATATATTATTTCCGGTTTTAATATCATGAAACGCTTTACTGCTGGCCGGTAGATTATATAGGGTTGGATTCAAAAACCCTACCGGATGGCCGAGCTGCTGATTAATTAATGCGATCAACCCGGCCCAAAGTGGAGCCACTGCACTTGTTCCTCCAAACACAGCTTGCTGCCCGTCAACAAGAACCTGATAACCAGTAGCTGGATCAGCGTCTCCGGCAACGTCAGGTACCCCACGGCCATTATTGGTTTGAGGGTCTGCCGAAGGAGGGACATGAGCAGCTGTCTGCCAGGAAGGCAGAGTAAATACGTCACTTACTCCTCCTCCAGTACTGCTGTCAGGTCCTTCATTCCACACAACCTCTCGTGTAATAGTTTGTCCAGAGCCAAAAAGCTTTGTTCCTCCGCATCCAAGAACATGAGGGCTGGAAGCAGGGAAATCTACATGAACAGTCCCATCGGTCACACCATCGGATGAACCGCGGTCACCAGCGGCACAACAGATGGTGACACCGAGAGCAGCGGCATCCTGAAAGGCGCGGTCCATCGCTTGCATTGCCTGGCTTGTCCATTGATTTTCCGGTGCACCCCAGCTAATCGAAATAACAGAAGGCTTATTTACCGTATCGTGAATCGCCGTTGTAATGGCATTAAGGAAACCTGCATCTGTGTTGGGCGCAAAGTAAACAGCAATTTTCACGCCGGGGGCAACCGCTCCTGCTACCTCAATGTCCAATGCCACTTCACCATCCGGACCGTTTGGATCTCCCGTCGGCTGATTGGCTGCTTCACTCACTGTCACGTCGGTTAAGACGGCTTGGGCTACTCCGAGGGATGAAAAATATTGTTTCATTTCATCGGGGTGATAGCCTCCGCCTAATTCAATAATCGCAATACATTGGTTACTGACATCAATATTCTGTGGAAAATGATAAAGGCTTGCTATTTGATCAGGAGTAAAGGATTTTGTAGCTACTTGATTTCTATGTGGTTCACTCTTTTCCTCCAAAATACGAAAATGCGGCCGCAGCTGCGGACGGTTGTCCAATCCAATAACCGCTTCGACAATATCGGAGAGATCTTGTGGGATATGGACCGGCCCGGTACGGCCCCGATAAGTAAAGTTTTGATGTTCGTAGATGGCAAGCTGTACTTTAAAGGCTTTATTAAAGGCTGACGCAGGCCCGGCAATCAATACAGTCCCAGCGGCAGCATTCACTTCTTTAATGGTAAGTCCATTGTTTGCAGCGAATTTTTCAACTTTGTTTAAATCCTCTTGGTCAGCACCATGAGTCGCCATAAATTGTTCATGGCTAAGATGCTGTATCGGTGTTAACGGAGAAGTGCTTTTCTTTTCTAAGAAACTGGTAACTGGCGGACGGCGGATAAGCAAGGTTGCAGATATTTCTTCATCAGGATGGATGGGAGTTGATTTTACGGCATAGGGTAACGGTTTTCGCTCACTTCCGGGAATCTTTACGTAAGGCTCCTGGCTGTTAAGCAAGTGATTATCTTGTTCCATGTTTCATCCTCCTTAGCTTTGTTTGAGTATTATTATAAGATGTTAAAACATTCCATGTAAGGTACGAAAGTTTACTTTTTATATAAATGGTGTAGAGTCATATTGAAGTTTCGCTGAATGTGGCCCGCAGCCGTGTCAGCACTGAATTTGTTAATATCCATGTTCTATTACTAGCACCTCCCTTCATCTTCTTTTTAGTGTTTAGAGGGGGAAGAAGGACAGGAATTTCTGCAATTGATAAAGGATTATAGTGGGTTTACCGTAGAATGGAACCATGTAGAAATACCCAAACGAATGTTCTAGTCTGGACTTTTTGAATTACAATCCATTTAATGTTTTTCCTTGATATTGCATACCCCTTTTTTTCAAGGTAGCGACGGCAATGATTAATCTATGTAAGCAATTGCTTCTTGCTCTCAGAATCATATTGACTGGCATTGTTATATTGATTGCAATTCCACTTCGGCTTTTTAATTATCTCAACGGGATTCCGGTCAACGGAACGGTTACGTTGAAAGGACTGACGGGCTACCGTTGGCTGGGTTTGGGCGAGGAGCCAACGTATTAAAGGTTTTCGGCTCTTGGAAAATTGCAGGTATTGTATATATATCATAAATAAATACATGATATTATATATGTTGTTTATTAATGCAATATATAACATTATATATAGTAAAATCGAAATATACTTAGCCATATATATTAATAAATATTTTGATATTAAAGAGTAAAAAAGAAGGAGCTATAAAGAAAACTCTAACCGAATCATGGCTAGAGTTTTTTATTGCTTTTGATTCTACTAAATTTACAGCTTCAAATGAATAGATGTTGGTTTACCCCTAAAGACTGCATATTCAAGGAACCGAATTGTCTAATTTAAATCAATATATCTGCTTTTAAAATCGTAGCTTTAAAGTAAAGATTACAAACTTCGTTACAAGAATAAAGATTTATTTGTACAAATTTTTTATCGTATTTTGAAAGAAGCAGATAAAGAGTCCTGTTCTTCGATTGTTTCCTTGTTTTTGAGATTATGATGATTTTGGATTAGTGCTCATAATATCCGCTACAATTTGCTTTTTATTCATTTCCACCAAGTATCAAACATCGACACTGGGAGTCTTCGTTTGTGTTCGGTAGCGAGATATCGATTCTCGATTTTCTCCTCTATCCCTTTTGAAACGCTCTTTCCTTCCAGATAATCATCCAATTCTTCATAAGTGATGTCTAGTTCCGTTTCGTCTTCTTGCTGAGGCGTACCATCCAAAAGGTCTGCCGTCGGTTTTTTCAAATACAGCTTTTCTGGAGCTTTTAATTCTTTCAAAAGTGCTTTTCCTTGACGCTTTGTCAAACCGCTTAAAGGGAGGATATCGGCTCCGCCGTCACCGAATTTCGTGAAGAAACCTGTAACCGCTTTTGCAGCGTGATCCGTGCCAATCACTAATAAACCGTGCATTCCGCATATTGCATATTGAGCGATCATGCGCATCCGTGCCTTCACATTCCCTTTGTTAAAATCGGACAACGGCTCGCCTTCCATTTCTACATATTTTTTTGCGAATTCTTCTACTGGTGAAAAAATATTGTATGTCAGGATTTCATCTGGTTGGATATATTTCAACGCTATTTGTGCATCATGATAAATCCTTCTCTAAAGAGTAAAAGGGGGCAAAAGAGAGTATACAGCCCTTGCTTAAATGATGTCATATTTCTATTATTGTAAAGCAAAAATATCAGTCATCACATACTAACCTTTCTAATGATTGTATATGATGACTGATGATAAGCCTGTTCACTGATGCAATCGAGAATTAATGATGAGTAAATTTATTTATCTCTTCACTTCAGAGCGTTAAGTGCGACCTTGGCAGCTTCTGCAATAAGCGTATTGTCATAGGTGGCATTCTGTGTATCGCGGCTAGATAGAACTGCGATGACAATGGGAGCTCTATTCGGCGGCCAAACAATCGCAATGTCATTCCGCGTTCCATAGCTTCCTGCCCCGCTCTTATCATCGACTTCCCAACCTGTTGGTGCGCCAGCACGAATCAATGCATTTCCAGTGGTATTTCCCCGCATCCAATCTGTCAGGATCTTACGTTTTTCAGCAGGGAGCAAGTCGCTAACTGCGAAAGCCTTGAGGCTCGTAGCAAGCGCTTTTGGTGTGCTTGTGTCACGTGTATCTCCTGGAACAGCTGAGTTCAAATCCGTCTCGTACCGATCAACTTGGGTAACGTTATCTCCAATCTTCCTCAATGCTGTTTCAAATCCCTCAGGGCCTCCCAGTTTCTCTAATAAAAGGTTCCCTGCGGTGTTGTCGCTATGTCGAACAGCAGCCTCAATAACTTCCCGAAGAGTCATCCCGGTATCTATGTGAAGCTGTGTGATGGGTGAATATGGAACTATGTCCTCGCTATTGTATGTGACTAGCTCGTCGAGTTGACCAATTGAGTAATGCTGCAGCAATGCACCTGCGGCTAGAGCTTTGTAAGTAGATGCAAAAGCGAACCGCTCTTGAGATCGATAGGAGACTTTCCTATTTGTACCTGTATCAATAGCGTAGACTCCGACCCGGGCATCATATTTGTTCTCGAGTTCTGCAAACTCACGGTGTGTTTGGTGCGCTGGTGTTTTTGTGACTGCCTTTTCGGACTTGTCAGAAAGGTTATGGGTGCTCATCGACCAACCGGTGAGGGGTACAATTGCAACCACTAGCAAAAGCAGGGCAAATATAAAATTATTTTTGCTGAAAATATCATTTGTTTTCCTCAAGATCTTAACCTCTTTCTATTAAAATTAGATGTCCTGAAAATAGAATAAGCGGGTTTAATCATTATGTTTTAATTAACACCGATCGGCTATTAACCAACAGATTCTAAAAATTGTGTATTACACTCAGATTCAATTCCATTATTTATGCAACGAAAAATTTATTCCGTTAGCAGCTTATTTAACCATCTTCAATATCATTTTCATAACCTTATTCTGCCCCGAAATGCTGGGGGAGAATTTCCTCCTTTCTTCAATTTGAAACATGTGTAAGATTAGATTACACACAAAGTACTACATATGTAGTATTTGGTTACGCATGTAATACTACACGTGTAATAAAAAGATGTCAATATCATTTTATAGTTAGCTGTCCTTTTTCATTAAGGTCAAAATATGCCCGAAAAACCCGCTGGCTGATGATATTAGCTGCACTGTGTGGCTGAGCATAACCATCACGGTAGGCATTTGGTACAATAACGGCAATGGCAATCTCGGGATCATTGAATGGAGCATAACCAGCAAAAGAAAGATTTCAAAACGCATCAGCCCTTTCATTTTGGGAAGTTTGTGTACAAGGTCATTAAAATATTACAATCGTAGTATTTGGTCCAAAAAAGTCCCAAAAAGGTGGGGTAATCCTTTCTGGGGTTAATTATTAATATATCTTTTTATGATGCAGGATCTGCTTGGCAATCTCCGCTGCCTTGCTTCCTAGAGCCTGTCCATTCATATTTTGAATATTAATGGCAAAATAAAAACTTTCATCACCTTTATCGACAAAGCCAACAAACCAGCCATTTACATTCTTTCCATTAATCATGCCGGTTCCCGTTTTACCATACAACCGTCCATTCTTTTGGACATCGATTAAAATTGCCTTTTTTACCGCTTTGATATTTTCCGCTTTAAAATCCCATTGATTTTCTACTAATTGGGATAATAATTGGACTTGTTCAATGGGTGATATTTTTAAGGAAGATTCCATCCAGTAACTATCCAAATTCCCTGAAAGATCCTCATTCCCGTATTTTATTTTGTGAAAATAATCTTGCAGCTGCTTTCTCCCTACCTCCCGATCGGTATTTTGGAAATACCAATTAACTGAACGGCTTAAGGCAGTCGCTAAATTTTGATTTTGATTCCATTCTGAATAGGGATAAATTTTCCCGTCCCAAACCTGTTCATTGTTATTCGCGGAAATCACATTGGATTCCAATGCAAATAAGGCAGAATATATTTTATAGGTACTATCAGGAGAAATCCTCTGTTTACTCATCTCTCGATTATAAATTTGATATTGGTTTTTAGAGGGATCATATAAAACAAAGCTTCCCTTGTAGCCCTTAAAATAGGAGCTTAGATTTTCATAGACCGTATTATTGCCGCTAAATCGATACACATTATCTGGGCTGGCAATAACGGTAGTGATTGGAGCAAGCAATAGCACAACAATTCCTAAAACAGCGAAGATGACCTTGCTTTTCCATTTCAATAATAGAGAATCACTAGAGAAGCTTGCAATGCACTGGATTCTTTGTGTGATTTGTTTTTTTGTGCCACCTATACCTGGAGCAAAATGTTCAAGGGTACGATCATATTTTTTATCTGCAAACCGAATGATGGTATGCCCATATTCGATATATCCGATCTCATCCAAGAGATCTAAAACGGAAGCATCACAGGCTAATTCCCGATCGAATCGAATCCTTTTTAAGGCATACCAAACGAACGGGTTAAACCAATAAATAATACGAAACAACCACATGACGTAATTCACGAACAGATCCTTGCTTTTATGATGGTGCAGCTCGTGCAAAAACACGTACTTTAATTCATTTAACGAGAATGCTTCTCCCGTTTTGCTTGGTAAAAAAATATAGGGTTGAAAAATCCCCACCGTGATAGGCGAGGTAATAAGAGAGGTCTCCTGCAGCCTTATGTTTCTTTTCACCCCAACCAACTCTTTGCACGCTTCTAATAGTTCATTTAACTTTTGGTTATGAACAGCCGCAGCTGACTTTTTCATCTGATAGATTTGATAGTTTGAATAAACAGCAGTCCCAACAAAAAGAACCACTCCAATGACCCAAACTGTAAAAAATGTATGGTAGACGAAATCGGGCGTTGACTTGTTTACCGATACCGTGAAATCATGTAATAAATCGCTGTTTGGCGCCTGAGAGGCATCCACTCCATTAATTCTTTCACTCTTCGATGGCGCGTCTCTATGAAAAAAAAGTAAGCTTTTAAAATAGCGCGTTCCTTCTCCAAGGCGAAAATAATTCCAAGGTATAAAGGTAGCAAGGATTGGAATGCAAAGAAAATACCAAATATGATAATGTGCTTTCACCGTCATATGATTGTTTAATAGCTTTTTGATTAACAGAATGATGACAATAAGGAGGGATACCACGATTGTACTAACTAAAATCCGCAGCAACATGGTATCCATTATTTTTCCCCTTTCTTGTCTCTCATGGATAATATTTTCTTTAATTCCGAAATATCTTCATTAGATAACTTATCATTTTCAATAAAATTTAATATCATTGAATTTAACGTGCCGCCGAAAAACTGCTGCAGAAAGGATTTACTTTTTTGCTCAACATATTCGTGCTTTTCAACCAGTGAAGAATAAATAAACACTCGGCCATCTTTTCTTGCGTGTAAAGCCCTTTTCTTAACTAGGCGCGCCAGCATGGTGTGGATGGTATTTGGCTTCCAATCACTCTTATTCGATAATTTCTCCACTACCTCAGGAGTCGAAATTGGCTCAAAGTTCCATATAACCTTCATCACTTCATATTCTGCTTCTGATATTTGTGGAATATCTTTCATGATAGCCCTCCTACTTTTACAACTGTAGTATTTATTATAGCAAGAGGGTCCAAAAACATAAAGAAATTGCCGTGACTTTAGCCTATGGTAAATAATCCCCTTTGCATGCTGAGGATATATTTTGATACCATTCACCGCAGAGATTGCCCACTTCCTTCTTTCACTAAACTGCTCCGTTAGCTGAAAAAGAAAAAGCCACCAAAAATGGCAGCAGATCTTCAACTCTTGCACCCGTTAGTTCAACAAGAAACTTCTCAACTATTATCATCTAAAAGGTTTAAGTTCAAGGAAACGCATATCTATTTCTGTGTCAGTAAAAAATACGGAAGAGGTGAGAACAAATGGAAAATGATAATTTAAAACTTACATCTTCCGAAATAGGAACACTATGGGGGGAGTATGTTAACGGAACTATGACCGAGATAGTAAATAGGTATATGATTTCTATTTTGGAAGACGAATCAATAAAAAAAGTTTTTGAAATTGCCATTGAGACATGGGAAAAGCAAAAGAAGAATCTTGTTTCCTTCATTGAGAAAGAGGGATTTCCAGTTCCTATTGGATTTACTGAGTCCGACCTTAATAAAGGTGCAAAGAGATTGTTTTCTGACACATTCTGCTTAAATTATTTACATATTATGACTATACATGGTTTGTTGGGTCATACAACTGCTTTTAGTGTTTCTGTCAGAAAGGACCTACGGGAATTTTACAATTCATGTGATAATGATGCAAAAAGTATGTACGATTTAACCATTGAGTTATTGCTTAAAAAAGGAAAATTCCAAAGAGACCCCTATTTTTATCCTAACGAAAGCCCTGAATTTATATCTACCAAAGATTTTACTGATGGATTCTTCGGAAAAGGGAGAGTATTATCTGCTACAGAAATAATCAGTATTTCTCTTAACATTAAAAAGAGCATTATGGCAAAAACTCTTTCAATCGGATTCAGTCAAGTCACTGAATCGGAAGAAATAAGAAAGTTTTTTGAGGAATTAGAAAAAAAGGCAGATGAAAACATACAAGCCCTGTCAAAAATTATGCACAAGGATAATTTGCCAATACCAATGTCGTGGGAATCAGAGGTTACAACGTCAAAAGACTCTCCTTTTTCAGATAAATTAATGTTGTATCATATGGGTTTCTTGGCTCAAACTGCACAAGTATATTACGGGACAGGTCTAGCATCAGCCATGCGAACAGACCTAGCTGTAGTTTATGAAAAATCAATTCTAAAAACATTAGCATTGACAAAAAACTGGTTCGATATTATGGTGAAAAACAAGTGGTTAGAACAGCCACCACTTGCTCCCAATAGAAAAGAACTTGCACAAGATAAATAAGATATACCCTTCATTAGTGAGGGGTATATCTTTAATTAACTTTTTAATTTAAGGGATAATTTCAATATAAAGTAGTTATTTCCTTCTTCAACTCCCTGCCCTTTTAGTGCCACAAGAAAAAAGGATCGCCTCAGCCATCCCAATCTTTAACTCTTGCACCCTATAGTTTAAGTGAAATACTTCACAAACACTTATCTTCTCGCTTTAAATCCGTTGATTCTTCGTAACTTTCCATACCTGAATCTACTCAGTATTTACCGCGAATTTTACAAGAAAGGTGCCTTGGCAACCCTTTATTATTCACCTATTATTGGACATTTAATTTACCTTTGCTTTAAAGGAATCCATATCTCAGAATATAAGTCCTCACTTGAAGGGTCTTCATCTGAATACACTTCTAATTCAGGGGTTCCAGCGTGCTCATACGCATTAGATGGAAACCACTCTTGATAAATCTGCTTCCAGACTCTAGGCATAGCATCTGGCATTGGCCCGTGGACCTCAAAAACTGCCCACTTGGAAGATGGAATGTCAAGGATTTCTAAACCGTCAGGTGTTTCACCTACGTATTCCGTAGCTATCCAATAATCAATTAATTGGTCACCTTGGTACTCCTTTTTAGTAACACACACACCAAGGATACCCTCTATTTTTCCGTTGTTTATCTTAAATAATAATTCATTTGTTCCGTCTTTATGGACTTCACCCCACATTTTAGGTATTCCTTTTATGTTGTCATCATTCAAGGTAGAAAACTCTTTTTTTACACCCACTACCTGAAAACTTTCTCTTTCCACAATTTTATACTTCATCGGCTCTGCCCCTTTCAGACTCACCTGGATTACCAGGCGGTTATAAGAATTAAGGATTCCTTTATTAGACCGTGCTTCTCTGGGTGTTATCCCGTGCTGCCTGCGAAATGCTTTTGAAAATGCTTCAGGAGTTTCATAGCCATATTTGAAGGCAATATCAATGATTTTGTTATTTGTATTAGAAAGTTCCTGTGCAGCTAAGGTTAAACGTCTTCGTCGTAAATATTCACCAACTGAAATATCAGTTAAAATCGTAAAAGTTCGTTGAAAATGAAAAACAGATGCTTTGGCCTCCTTTGCTATATCTCCAATTGAAATCTCCTCTAATAAGTGTTCTTCCATAAAATCTATTGCCTTTTGTAAAGATTCAATCCACTCCATATAGCTCCTCCTTAGTTAAATAATAATAATTAAATGTAAATAAAACCTGTCATTATATGCTTTTATTAGACTGTTTTTTATTTATACAAAATGGTTTAACTTATAATAATTTTTTATTTTAATACAAGACTTTTCTCTGAAAAATACAAAAAAGGCTGCCAATGCAGCCATTTATAATTACTTCTCCATATATGAAGTGTTTTCCTTCTATGCTAATCTGAAAAGATTGTTTAATAA
This sequence comes from Bacillus salipaludis, assembly GCF_030938565.1. Lineage (GTDB taxonomy): Bacteria > Bacillota > Bacilli > Bacillales > Cytobacillaceae > Neobacillus > Neobacillus salipaludis_A. Next base: position 4,406,637 of record NZ_JAVGVR010000001.1, read on the forward strand.
AAAATGGCGAAACCTTCTTGAAGTAAACTGCCCCGTTAGTCGAATAAGAAAAGGGACCGTCAACAGTCATCCCCATCTTTATCATAAGCACAATAAGATTTATATTACTGAAGTCCTTTCCAAATCAAATACATTTATTTGATATTCTTCAAATAGCTGTTCTAAAGCCTTCATCCCGTTATTATCCGCAAATTGTTTTTCTTCTTCCGAAATTGGAATTGCCATTAACCAAGCCACTTGTTTTTTCTTGAACTTTATTGTTTTCAACGTATCTTCCCAAAGAAAAGGAGATAAAAATAAAATATGTTTCATAGGACTATCAGGCAGATACATATCAATTACGTTCTTAAAAATCGTTCCAAATGAACATTCAAATTTAGAATTAATAATATTGAATGCACAAGTTGCTAAAATATTGGGGAAGCATTCAAAATCACTTGCCCCCACCAATTCAACCCTTAAAGGTAACCTGTTTCCCTCGTAGCCAATAGAAAAATCGGATAAACCAAGCGTAGAATAAGATAAGATACTTTCAAAATTTTTGTCTTCACAAGAAAGAATATCGACTGAACTCTTATGGTTATCATCATAATATTTAAAAACATTAGGCTTTCCTTCAAATGCTTTAACAGCTGTTTGTGCAAGTATTTTGTTTTCTTCTGATACACTCATTAAAATATCCCCAATACTTTTTGTTTCATCAATTTTATCATCAACGACTATCTAACCGTCAGGTAAAAAAACAAATAAGTTCGCACCAGTACCGTCTCAGTAAAATAATCCTTCTTTAAGTAACCTGCCCCGTTTGTTCAATAAGAAAGGAGTTGTCGCCAAAGCAACTCCTTTTACAACTTTTGCCACCATTATTTGAACAAACCCCATATAGTAAGGATATCCCAATATTCAAACCCTTCAATACAAATTCCAAAATTAAATGTCGGTTCAACAACGACAAAATCAAATTCACCATTTGAATATCCACTAAAATTAACTATCCAATTAATATCTCTAAAGATGTCTTCTAAACTTAAAATAATTGCACCTGTATCAAGATAATTTAAATGAAACAAAATAACTTGGTTCTCTTGAAGCTGTTTAGGAATTTTCTTACATAGTATTCTTAGCTGATTTACAGCTTTATAGGTGCTATGTTCAAACTTAGATTCCTCTTTATTTTCACCAAGGTTATCTATTTTGTTAAATAATTTTCTAAGTAAATCATAGGAATATTGAGGTTCAATAAATGAATCAAGATTTAAATGAATTTCTTTAGTTTTCATATCTTTAATTATATTATTTCTTTTACTCTTCATTTGAAGTAACTTAATCTTTTCCTTGCGTTCGTTTATATCCATTAAAGCATTCCCCTCTAACGAACATATTTATTGATTTTATTTTAACAAAAAACAAGGTTGCTTCTTCAACTATCCTGCCCGTTAGTGGAACAAGCAAAAAAGGCTACCGCAGCAGCCCAATCTTATTTAACTCTTGCACCCTATAGTTTAAGTGAAAATCTTCACAATGTTTTGTGTAAGAGCATATAAAAAAGACGCCTTCTTACTAAAGAAAAGCGCCCGATTGTTGAATAAGGGAATTAAAATATTTGCACCATCAGTACACTTTATAACTTCTGTATTGACTTCAATAAAAAAGCATCGAAAAAATGGCAGCTGATTTTTTGCTCTTGACCCGTTAATGAAATAAATACGTAGTATTTGCAGTTAGCTATCCGTTAATATTAGTACTGGACTTTTCAAAACATAAGTTAACTGTTCGTTCATTTGAACTAGTTCGATGCATTGTATTAGCAGGAACAGTAAATATTTCACCTGGTTTTAATGATACTGTTTCATTGTTTTCTAAGTCTATAAATAGTTCACCTTCTAATACATAAAATAATTCATCACAATCCTCGTGCTTATGCCAATGAAATTCCCCATTTATAACGGCTATTCTAAGTGCGTGATCATTAACTTCACTTACGATAAAATTTGTATATTCAGTTTTGTCTTGGATTAATTTATGAAGATTAAAAACTTCTAATTGACCTATTTTCATGCTTTTTCCCCTTTAGAAATTTAATTCTTAATAATACTAAATTCGACAACCATTTGGAATTAACTCTTCAACAATTCTGCCCTTTACTTGAATAAGAAAACGGCATTCCCCATTATTGAAGTAATGCCCTCGTTTAAGACGTTTAGTTACTAAATTTATTAATTAATTTCTCTGTTGTAAGTACCGTAGCAAATTCATTATGTAATGTAGCTAAAGATACATTATGGATAGTTTCAGCATTATAATAAGTGTTATTTTGGTCCTTCATACCAAAGGCTGCAGTTGCATCTGAAATCAGGTAAGTTTTGAAACCTAAATTTCCGCTCATTCGAGTGGTTGTAGATACACAATGAGGTGTAGTTAAACCAGTTATAACTACTGTTGATATTTGATTTTCTCTTAAATACTCTTCTAAATTAGTACCAATAAAACTACTATTTACTTTCTTAGTTATAATTACTTCTCCATTAATAGGTTTAACCATTTCTTTAAATTCAAATCCCTCATTCTTAGGGTAAAAAACCGAAGAAGGGGTATCAGACATATGCTGTATGTAAATAACTCTCCAATTTTTTTCTCTCCAAAACTTTAATATATTGCTAATATTTTTTTCTGCGTTTAGATTATTTCGTTCTCCCCATTTTTTATCATCAAATGCTTTTTGTACATCTATAATAATTAAAGCAATTTCACCCATTTTTTTCCTCCAAGATTTAATGCATTACATTCTAATATACAGATAACACTTTGTAAATAAAATTCCTTCTTGAACTAAATGGCCCAATTCATTAAGAAGAGCGCATTTCTTATTCTAGAAATGCGCCCTTTTCTGGAAAAAGAATCTTCTTATCACTTAATCTGAAAATAAGGAAGGGTATGAAAAAGGGAGCCTAAAACAGCTAAAAAAACTACAACACCTACATAAACATATATTACAAAAGAACCAAATATCGTTATCAAAATAGGAAAAAATAGAGATAAGACACCAATTATAGCAGTAATGATACCGACTCTTTTTGCCAATTTGTCCTTATCGCCAAAAAAATTATTGTCACTATATCCGATAATAAGAAAAAGCATTTTCTTTTTCCAAATTAAATAAGAAATAATTAAGAAGACGGCAGCTATACAGAAACTGGTTAATAAATTCATTATCACACCTCACATTAAAGGTATTTTTGGGGGCTCCTATATTCTTATATTTTACCATAATTGTCCAGTCCCTTTCGACTTTTACTCCACATAATGGCCCGATTGTTGAAAAAAAGCTAATGGCGATTGTTCAACTAAACTGCCCCTTTAGTGCAATAAGAAAAAGCTGCCACAATGACAGCTTGATCTACAACTCTTGCACCCGTTACTTCAATAAGCCTAGTTCCTCTTTGGCAAGTTTAATTGCAATCTGTACTGTATCAGTTATTGTCGTAGTTTGGGTTATTTCTTGCCAAAACTCTTCCCAAGTATCGCCTTCTTCATCAATACACTCAGGAAAGCATTTAAAAAAACGGATTTCAAAAATCTTACTTTTTTTAAAAATAACAGCCTTATGATTTTTGCTATCCGAAAAAATCTCTTTACCAATTTCCATCGTTATTCTCCATTTACAGCTTTAGAATATTTTTTTATTAAAGCACCCTTTCGTATTATAAGGTCAGCCAGATATTTCTGGTTGACCAATTTTTATTTGGTTTTATTATAACGGTAGCCGGGGTAGAACGTAAGCACCCGTGGGACTTAGAACCCGTCAAGTAAACCGTTCGCCCCCTACTTGCTTAAACATGATTTGGCTGGTTGGGACATAGATCTCGTATAACAAGCGAAGCTATGATACTGCAAGAAGGAATTAGGGGTACCGGTGATTTAATTATAGGAGGAGGAGATTTATCGATGAATCCAGTCGTTGGTCTGGATATAGCAAAAGGTGAAAGTCAGGTTCAAGCTTTCTTGGATAAGAAAAAACCATACAAAAGTAGTTTTAAAGTTTCACATAAACTTGAGGGATTAGATACTTTACATCAATTTCTTAGAGAAATTGAGAACTTAACAGGGGTTAAACCTCCAATTGTTCTTGAAGCTACAGGGCATTATCATACACCCGTTGTTCAGTATTTTTAGGACAGAGATTATTTATTAATAATTATAAATCCTCTTGTCTCCTATCGAGCCAAGAGCTCAAGTTTACGGAAAGTAAAGACAGATAAAATCGATGCTAATCATCTCTGTAAGTTGTACTATAAAGAGGATTTAGAGCCCTATAAAAAACGTGGAATACATCTCTTAAACCTTCGTAATCTTACAAGACAACACGAAAACATAACAGGAATATATGTACAAGCCAAACTACAATTTCAAGCAGTTCTTGATCAGGTTTTCCCTGAATATGTAGGTGTTTTTGGGGATTTATATTCTGTTGTTTCTTTACTAACTTTATTAGATTATCCTACATCTAACGATGTCTTAGAAGAAGGAGAAGAAATGATAACAGCTAGAATCAAAGAGCACTGTAAAAGTCGCTCTCACAAATGGGCAAATACTAAGGCAAAGGAACTTATAGATGCGGCAGCTAGGAATCCTTTTCAGAGGACTTTATATAAAAGCCATATTTTAACCCTAAAAATGTATATTAATATGCTTTTAGAATACCAAAAACACCTATCTACGTTTCAGGCTGAGATAGATGCTTTAGCAAAAGAACTTATAGAATATAAGATTATCCAATCAATCCCTGGTATCGGAGAAAAAATCGCGGCAATGATTATTTCCGAAATCGGTGAGATTGATCGGTTTAATCACCCTAAAAAACTTGTAGCCTTTGCCGGAATTGATCCCAGTATCTTTGAGTCTGGAAGGTTCAAAGGAACCGTAAACAGAATAACAAAAAGAGGATCAAGTAGGCTAAGGCGTGCCTTATATTTGGCTGTAAAATGCGCTATTCGTGATTGTCGTAAAAAGAAAACAACCAAAGAAATCATTCCACGCAACAAGAGGTTAAGAGAGTTCTATGATAAGAAACGCGAAGAAGGAAAACTTTATAAAGTAGCTGTAATCGCTTGTGCCAATAAGCTCTTACACTGGATTTACGCACTTTTAAAAACCAACACTACTTTCCAAGATATCGCTTAATTTATAAATAAAACCAAACAATACAAAACCTTCCAAAAGTCGAATCTAGGAGGGTTGTTTGGCATGCGCATTTTTAGTATAACATAAAAAATTTTAAGCTTTTATTGAAAAATGTTGACAAACTATTAGCTGGTTTAGTTGAAGAACAATTATTGTATTAGTATTTTTGGATAATCTTTGGCAGTTGCATTAAATTTACTGACACCCAATCGTTTTTGTACCTTTTTTTCCAAATCCGCTATTGTTCGGTCGAAGGGGTCTTCAGTCAATTGAGATATAATCCCATTATTATTAAATCCTTTTAATTTTTGCCAAGGAATGTCATAAAGAGAATTTCCGTTATTTAAGAATAGCTTCGAAACAGTCCACTAACCCTTCAAACAATGGCAATATATCATTCTTTATTTGATTAAATACTTTTTTATTCAAATAAATGGTTAGATAGTTCAGACTTAGTTCAGTCGGGTGCAACCACCAATGAGTTTGACACCAATATCCCTTACTCTTTCCAAGCATTCCGCCTGATTTGCCAATCATTTTGTTAGTTTCGAAATCATATATTCCAGGTTCTTCTGTCGTCCACATACCAATAGCATCTTCCATTGAAAATGATTTTTTTACTGGTTCGAATAATCCTATTTTTTCAATATTTAATCCACTTTGGTCCATTAAATCAAAGAAATTTTTTGCGTATTTTTCAGTACCAATATGCTTGATTGAATAAATGCTGATATAAATTCCCATCGTACCACCTCATTACAAATAAGCCATTTCTGTTATTTTTTACTATTTCTATATTCAAATTTAAAAGTCCTTCTTCAAGTAACCTGCCCCGTTAGTGGAACAAGAAAAAGGCTGCCGAAGCAACCCAATCATTAACTCTTGCACCCGATAGTTGTAGAAGAAAAAATGGAATTTATTAATTTTCAACTTCTCCATACGAAATAATATGGACTTCAAATCTAATATTTAAGTCAGCTAATGCTTGTAGAGTCTCGGGATGTAATTCAAACCCCAATTGTCCTAAATTTGAGCTTAGACCAAAATATATATAGGCATCATAAATTTCAGCGATTTCACTGATAAAAGCCTTATAAGGCAATAGTGTGTCTAAAAATTCCCCTAACACTTGATTTAATTCCTCGTTATTTTTAAATTTCATCTGATAGCTCCAATAAGAATCCTTCATTTTTATCTATTTGGTAAGTAATTCACCTTTTCTTTTAACGCTTGAAGGTTTAAGGTTTAACTTCTTTGTTATTTCATCAGGGACTAAATCTACACCACGAATAATGAAACTAAATGATCCTGCGACAAAACTCTCTTCCATTCCTAAACACATCCCCAGAAAACATAATAATTAAATTTCTCCGAACGAGTACCAAAATCCTTGTTCAACTATACTGCCCCTTTAGTTCAACAAGAAAGAGCTGCCACGATGACAGCTCAGATCTTAAACTCAAGCACCCTATAGTTTAAGTACAATTCTTCACAATCTTAATTTTACCCGTTTCCTGTAACTAAAGCTCTTTTCTCAAATTCATTTTTGGCAGTTGTGCCTGATGATTGGATCCAGCGACTTTTTCCTCTTAGAAATGACAGTGATTTATTAATATACTATAATGCACATATGAATAAGCAATTCATATAGGTTTTTTACATACAAAAAAATAATGAGGTATTGATTCCCATGACACAAACGAATAATCAACAGTACAATCAGAAAAGCAATAAAAACTTTGCTGTGCTAATTATTTCCACTTCCGTCATTGCCAATATTATAATTCTGGCGCTGTTCTTTACGAACATAGGTTATAAAGGAAAAGTAACCTGGGATGTAAATATTTTACCCCGGCTGAATGCCATCTTTAACAGCTTTACATTCATTTTTTTAGTCGCTGCTTTCATTGCAATTATGAAAAAAAATGTAAATGTGCATAAAGGCTTAATTCTGGCAGCTTTTTCTTCCACTTTTTTATTTTTAATTTCATACCTGACCTTCCATTATATATCTCCTGAAACAGCAAGATATGGGGGGCATGGTGCCATTAGAACGATTTATTTCATTATTCTCATTACACACAGCTTTTTAGCTGCCATCATCGTGCCGATTGCGCTTTTTGCTCTTGTATGGGGATGGACGATGCAAATTACAAAACACAAAAAAATTGTCCGGTGGGCAATGCCCATCTGGCTGTATGTAAGTATAACCGGCGTTATCGTTTACTTAATGATGGTACCTTACTATTAAGAGGAACTCCCTGATATGTTTCATGTTGGTCATGAACATAACTGGAATAAGGAGAAATCTCCGCACAAAAAGCTTGGGAAACTCCCCAAGCTTTTTGCCTTTAATTTTCTACACAAATATATTAAATGCTATCAATTTCATCTAAGAAAATACCTGTTCTAAATCTATATTGTCCTTATTCCACTAAACTGCCCCGTTAAGTCGAATAAGAGAAAGTAGGGAAACCTCTCTCGAGGCTTCCCCCTTATCAAACCGTACGTGCCCTATTAAGGCATACGGCTTACCAAATGTTACAATGTTTATCAAGAGGATGCATTCCAGGCATTTTGCATCTTTTGTAAGCGATGAGGGGTAAAATATTCCTCACCTTTTTCTTTTGCTCTTTTGACTTTGTATTGGAATCTTCTTTTTGCAGATTTACTCATATCGCTTAGGTATTGTTCTATAGTGTATCCGTAGGCTTTATTTAGATAAAGCCAATAGGATGGGATTAGTTTAATCTTTAAAAAGAATTCGTTATTCCAAAGGGTATTCATTCTCATACCTTTTCTTTGGGTTGGGTGCTTATGGATTAACGCAACACGCAGTCTTTTTCTTATATATCCATCAATTCGCTCAAGAATTTTCCTTATCCATCGAGTTCTACAGTGACTCTTTTGTCCGTATTCTTCGTTTGCTTTTACCGCTTTGATAATAGTCACATAGTAATTTACCTTACCTCTAATAATAGGATTTACCCGATTTATCCATTCTTCTTTGCTAAGAGTTAGGGATTTCCTAGTCTTTTCCTTGATTTTCAATCGAAAATCCCTGATGGATTCTTCCTTTGGTGTAACATTAAAGAAGGGTTTATTATCTTTCCTTCTCTTTGTCCAATGATGGAATGTGAACCCTAAAAAGTCAAAGTCGTCCTTATCAAAGTTGACAACTCTGGTCTTCTCTTTAGAGATTTCCAGTCCCAACTCAGCTAACTTATTCTTAGTTAAGGTAGCCGCCTTCTTGATTTCTTCGTTTGATTTAGCAAATAACAAGAAATCATCTGCATATCTGACAAATCGAATACCATTCAAGTCCCACTCCCAGTCAAGTTCATTAAGGTATACATTTGCAAGTAGTGGTGAGATGACGCCGCCTTGAGGTGTGCCATAGTCAGAATGGATAAGTTTCCCCTCTTCCATGTGCCCAGCCTTTAACCATTGTTCAACCAAACTCAGGACCGTACGGTCTGACACATATTTCTTTAAAACCCCAATCAGTTTATTATGGGGTATATTGTCAAAGAAACCTTTTATATCACAATCGTAAATATGGTTATATCCTTGTTCAATATTCCAGAGGATTATTTGCAGGGCCCTTTGTACCCCTCGATTCGGTCTGTATCCAACCGACCAGTTATGAAACAACAAATCTTCAAATTTTGGCTGTAGTACATTTACAATACTTTGTTGAACTATGCGGTCCCCGATAGTTGGAATACCTAAAGGACGTTTCTTTCCATTCTTCTTTGGTATGTATACTCTTCTGACTGGTTGAGCTTGGTAAGTCTTTGCTCTCAATTTGTTTAGAAGTTCCATGATGTTTTCTTGTAATTTGGCATCATAACTTTCAATTGTTTCTCCGTCGATTCCTCCTGCCCCTTTGTTTGCTTTAACTTGTTCGAAGCTTTGGGTTAATTTTCGGTCAAACAATATCTGCCCATATACACTGTGTAATTTAAACTTCCACTCTTGATTCATTGCGTATTCCACGCCTTTCCTTGATGTACATTCAAACGGTTTTACCGCAGTAACATGATTGTTTACATTACACCTAGTTAATGGCTTGGAGCCATAGGTCGTTCCCCTTCCGTTCACTCGATGTTATGGTCATCGAATTACTTCCGTACTATGAGAACGTCTGACTTCTCCACCCGTTCCTCGTCATTTCGGATTACCCTTATAGACTAGAACCCTGCCTGTTTGGTGAGGTGGAGACCTCACGGGGTTATCGCATTTCCCTTCTAGACATACCCTGCACCACCACGTTATAAGTCACATTTTCTCGCTCTGACTTCTAAAGAAAATGCCCCTTTAGCGGGCTTCCTCACTTTTCGAAGAGTCGCCAACTTATCCCGCCGCCGTGCTTCACACTTATTGCATTAGGGTCTATCTAGTTGCCTACGGGTCTCTCGACTTACCGCATCTCCTTCAGACAATACCTCACGGTATTGCCCTAGATTAAGCTTCCCGAGCTAGGTCAGTCTCCTCGGAGATGGACTTTCACCATCTGGGATTCAGTATCATCATCATCAACCAGTCGTTTCACCGAGATGACGTCTCTGTCAGATAATGAAAAGAAGAGTGTCGACTAGATCAACACTCCATGCGACTGCCCGTCGCACAAAAAGGCTGCCTTTTGCAGCCTGGTCTTTAAGGAAAGCCTCCGATAGCTTAAATATTTTCATAAATTTCTATAAGTGAACCATCAGGATCTCTAAAATGAGCGACCTTAATTCCCCAACCCTTTTGTTCAGTTGGCTTAGTAATAAACTCTACTCTATCTTTTAATTCTTGATATTTTTCTTCAACGCTACTTACTTGAAAAATCAAAGCCGTTCTATCAACCCTCTCAATAACAGCAGAGTATTCTACACCGACGGCTTCAGCCATTAGTTTACGTTCAAAAAGTCCTAAAGTAGCACCACTATTAAATTTAAAATCAGCATACCGAGAATTTTCATCTCCCCAAGAAACTTGAAACCCTAAAACATCTCTGTAAAATAAAAAACAGTCTTTATAATTATCTACAAGCAAACGTGTATGAGTTAATTCCATTCCAAAAACCCCCCCTTTTTAAAATTCCCTAATATTTACATTCAATATACACCTTTTAAACTCCTTCTTTATTTAAACAATCTTACCCTTTTGTACCCAAATAAAAAGATCGTCGCATCGATCTCCATCTTCTTTAACTCTTGCACCCGATAGTTTAAGTACAATGCTTCACAATCTCTTGAAAATTCATTTATATAATTCTTATTTATCAGTCCGTCCCTTATAGAATAAATAACACAATGCAAAATGACCAAATATAACAATATTTGACCAGTTGAGTTTTGGTTAAGAAAATTATGGATACCATTGGCACGAAGTATGGAACGAATAACAATAGAAAGAATTGCAGCAATAAATGCAGCAATCATATATTTTTTAAATGTCATAAAGTTACTCCTTTTTACCCAGGCTAGTAAAAAATAAGAGATGGACTACGAATTCTATACCATTTATAATCTGCGTTAAATTTGTCTTTTTATTGAATTAACTGCCAGTAGCTCAATAAGCAAAAAAGATGCTGCGGCAGCAACACCTTATTGAACTCCTGCATCCGTTAGTTGAGTGGAAATATCAAATTAATATATTACTTTTTAAACTCGAATACATCTTTTTCCCAAACGCCATTTTGTATAAACCCACAAGGACGAGGTGTAAATATTTTTGGCTGTTGTGGGGATTCATTTTATGAATAATGGTGAATAGTTAAAAAACTGACTAGTTTAAATATTTGAAATTTCGCACATTTATGGTATCTTAGAGGTATAAAATAATTACTGGGCAAAGGCGCCTTAGCAGCAGTCTAATAGACTGTTGTTAAAGGCGCTTTTTTTGCTTTAAAAGGAGGAAACAGGAAATGTTCATGCAAAGAAAAAAACTGAAAGGCATCGTGGGAAGTATCGTCATCAGCAGCTTGCTTCTGACAACAGGGTTTTCAGCGACATCTGAAAAATCAAAGGTTGAGGATCAAGATAAAAAGTTTGAAAAAAAAGAAAATCTTTCATCTATCCAGATGTTGGATCAAGGGAAATGGGCTCCGAATACATATGAAGCCATACAAGATTTGATCAACAAGTATGGTGCCAAAAGCTCTAGGTATAAGTCAGAAAAGAAACCCTACGCCATATTTGACTGGGATAATACGAGCATTATGAATGATACAGAAGAAGCCCTTTTCTTCTATCAAATTGATCAAATGAAATTTAATCTGACTCCAGAAGAGTTTTACACAGTCATAAAAACGAAGATTCCAGATGGACCATTTTCAAACGCCTATAAAAACAATAACGGGGAATTGGTAACGCTAGAAGCGATTACAAATGATCTAAAACGGGATTATGACTATCTTTATCGACATTACAAGGTATTAATAGGCGATCAATCTCTCGATGAGATTCGCACCACAGATTATTTTCATGATTTTAAGGTGAAACTATATTTCCTTTATGAGGCAATTGGCGATACGTATAGTACTGACATTAGTTATCCATGGGTTCTTTACTTGTTTTCAAACATGTCCGTTGGAGAAGTTAAACAGTTGGCAGAAGATTCTAATGATTTCAACTTAGGTGCAGGCATATCGAAAGAGAAACTGACAAGTCCGCAACAGTTGCACGGCGATGCTGGCGTAGTAAGCATTTCCCATATAACGGGTTTACGATTGGCACCTGAAATTTCAAATTTAATGCACACGTTTCAGAATAATGGAATTGATGTTTATGTTGTATCCGCTTCAATGGAAGAAGTAGTGGAAGTATTCGCATCCAATCCTAAATATGGTTATAACCTTCCGGAAGAAAACGTATTTGGCATGAGATTAAAGAAAGAATCCGGAAACATCAAGCCTGTTTATGAAGAAAATTATCCGATTACTGCTGGTCAAGGAAAAACAAAAACGATTATAAATGAAATTGCCAGTAATAAAGGAGGATGTGGCCCTATCTTTGTTGCAGGCGACAGCAATACCGATTATGAAATGTTGACCGAGTTTAAGGATACAAAGCTTAGCTTGATTATTAATCGCGTAAGCGGCAGCAAAATTGGAGAACTTTCAAAATTGGCTGCCTCACGAATGGGGAAAAATAACCCTAAATATGTACTTCAAGGTAGAAATGAAAATACCGGTTTATGGATCCCTACTGAATCTACCATTAAGTTAGGAACAAATGAAAAAGTTTTGTTAGCAAACCATTAGACTATAAAAAAAGTTGGTGGATTCAGGAGTTGTAAAAAAACGTTCTAGAGGATGACCAAGAGCTTTTTATGATAAATTCATATTTAGTACGTTATGTACGGGTTATAAATGAAAAGATATTAGTTTTATAAAAAGTAAAATGCGGTTACTTATAACTCAATAAAAAAGTCACCTTGGATTTTATAAAGACTTACAAAAATTCTCTATAAATATGCACAAAATTATTCTAGGATGAATAACAAGGAGATAGTAATGCGATTTAAAACACTATCTAATGAAGAGCTAATTGATATATATTTAACGGCTTATGAACATAAATTAAATGATTCTTTTTTAAAAATGTTGTTAGAGGAAATTGTGGAAAGAGATATATATGACTTATTACTTGAGACTGGTTTACAATCCTAGTCTTATTTTTTTAGCTTTTTGAGTCGATAGCGATATTAATGGCGTAATTTCACCTCATTAACCTGCGTCTTTAGTACGACAAGCAAAAAATTCGCCGCACTATGCCCATCTTTAACTCTTGCACCCGATAGTTGAACAAGGGTATTAAGGCCACCAAATTGGGGGCCTTTTCATTTAATTTATTTTCTTTTTATAAATATAATTCAATATTAGGAACATTAATTCATTCTAGAACTCCGCATTGCTCTCTGGCGGTCGTGCAGTACCATCAAGATAATTATTCCCATCATCACTCCCAATATGCTACCTAACTCGGTGGCTAGTACATATGCAAACGGGTACTCTATAGTTGGTTGTGCATCGGGGCGAGTGGCGGACAAGCGGTTAAAGAGGTTATAAGAGAACAGCATTCCCGACGAGATCCATGCTGCTGCCATAGGAGGGAAGAACCTCTTCGACCTGCGGCGGGTGGTCAGTACCAATAAACCCCACGCCCCCGCGAAGGCCCACACACCGGTACTCAACGACAATAGATGCCACCATAAATCGCGTTTATCCAACATAGCTGGGTTGATACCAATAGTTCCACCAACCGCCCAGAATAGCTTAATAAATCCAAGCAGGATACAGCCAGCCGCGACAAGCCTAGCTAAGGTGATTTGCAGTTTCTGGCTGTTGCCCGGGAGTAATTCAATGTCGATTGAATCAGCAAATGCCTCTGGCCAACGCGCTTTAGCGTATTCAACTAAGGCGAAAGGTAGGCAGATGCTTACTCCAACCAGTGAGACCATTACGAAAATCTGCTCATATACCCAAACGTTGGCAGCTCCTGCCTGCTGATCGCGTATCATAGCAGCAGGACCAAGCACAGGTGCCAGCAACAGCATAGGTATAAGTAAACCAGTACCTACCCATACGGGCAAGGCAACCAACCAGGCGGGCAGTCGCTCACCCCATGTCATGCTAAAGGCCAATGCTAACAGGATACCAACTGCAGCTAGAACCATTGTTACTGCGTTTGCAGTGCGCCAACTTGGTTCACCCATTTGTTCGGTCGGCATGAAGAGACCGAAAGTCCAGGCGATTTTGATTAACAGATAAGGCATTACCGCTATAGCGGCACCATAACCCCAAAATCTACGCTTCTTCAGCAAATGTGAAATTGGTAGCTTTTTCATTACTCTCATGAGGTTACCTCGGCCGCTAGACCAGTGAGTTCGTAAATCTCTATCTCTACAATGAACAGAACGATTCCAATTAAACTCTCATTTTTATTTCTATTTATAACTATTAATAAACACCCCTTAAGAATTATAATTTAAACTGTTTTAGTTTTAATGAATCATAGGACTTTTCTCGAAGATAATCATTTCCCCAATTACTCTCACTATCAATACCCTAAAAACTGCTCTGATCTTTAACTTTAACATAATATTCCAACTGGAAATCCCTTATTCTAAAATTTGACAAAAGAAAATCGCTTCATTGACGACCTTTTGTGTCAATTCTTCTTGAACTATCCTGCCATTTAGTCATAATGAACGAAACGGCTCCCATCGCTTAACGTAGGTTGCACTTGGTCATAATGTTACTACCCAAAAATAAACCAAGTGTAGAGCTACACACGAAAAGGAGCCGTTTAATATGAAGGATGTACAAAAATTTGTTGGTTTAGACGTATCTAAAGATACAATTGCTGTTGCTATTGCTGATCCAGGTCGTGGTGAACCAAGATTTCATGGAACTATCCAAAATAAGCCAGAAGACATTCGCAAACTAATGAAAAAGTTAGGAAATCCTGACAACCTATTAGTATGTTATGAAGCTGGTTCAACTGGATATGGAATTTATCGTTTACTTCTTTCAATGGAAATTGAATGTTTGGTTGTGGCACCCTCTCTTATCCCAAAGCGATCTGGCGATCGCGTGAAAACAGATAAAAGAGATTCTATTAGATTAGCTCAGTTACTACGTGCGGGAGAGCTTACTTCTGTATGGGTTCCAGATGAAGATCATGAAGCATTGAGAGACTTAATTCGTGCTCGTCATGATGCTCGTGAAGATTTACAAAGTTCTCGTCAGAGACTTATTCACTTTTTACTTCGCCATGATATACGTCCTCCGCAAGGAGTTCGAAATTGGTCTGTAAAACATCGTGAATGGTTAAAACGCTTAACATTTAAAAGAGCTGCACAACGTATTGTTTTTCAAGAGTATCTTCATACAATCAATGAAGTAGAAGATCGTATGAAACGAATTGAAGATCAAATCCATGAAGAAGCACTTCAAAGTGAACACGCCCCCGTTATTCAAGCACTCCAAACATTAAGAGGAGTTGCGGAAGTAACTGCCGTTACCTTGGTAGCTGAAATTGGACAGTTTTCTCGTTTTTCTAACCCAAGACAATTGATGTCCTATGCTGGACTTGTTCCTAAAGAATACTCTAGTGGATCAAGTCGTTGGCAAGGTTCGATTACGAAAACAGGAAACTCACAAATTCGACGTTCCATAGTAGAAGTTTGTTGGTCTTATCGTCATCGCCCATCTGTTAAAGGTGAATTGCTAAAACGTCAAGAAGGTCAAGATCCAGAGGCAAAACGTATAGCTTGGAAAGCTCAACACCGTCTTCATATGAAATATCATCGAATCTCTGCTAAAGGAAAAGGTGGAAAAGTAGCTGTTGTTGCCGTTGCTAGAGAATTACTTGGCTTTATCTGGGCTATCGCTTGTTGTATTGAAGATAAACAAGTAAGTAGATTGAATATTGCTTAAGTAGATTGAAAGTAATAAATTAATGGAGTTTTCTTATGAAGTAATAACTTTTTGGTTGGAAATTGAAGATTTGGCTCGAAGGCAAATTCCCGTGAAGGAGAACCCTCATGTTGAACTATGCACTAGGTCTAGAACTGAACGTGCGCCTTTAGTCCGAGGCAGCTCCGTGACGGATGGAGTGAAATGTGGTACCCAACCCACGCATATCAGTTTGTATATCACCGTCAGAGTTTTTGCCTTCGTGCCAAGTTTTTAAGGTTATCCTGTTCAACTTTCTGTATTGTATCCCTTTCGGATTTAGCTTATCAAGGGAAAGTGCGCCCTTGACAAGCTAGATCCGAAAGGATATTTGGTCTATAAGTTGAACAAGGAATAACTCTATTCATACTGAATAAAACGCTAAATAAAAACATTTGGGTGTGGTGGGTTGACAGTTTCGTTCATATCAGTTCAATAACGGCAATGAGAAAGTAGGGAAACCTCTCTCGAGGCTTCCCCCTTATCAAACCGTACGTGCCCTATTAAGGCATACGGCTTACCAAATGTTACAATGTTTATCAAGAGGATGCATTCCAGGCATTTTGCATCTTTTGTAAGCGATGAGGGGTAAAATATTCCTCACCTTTTTCTTTTGCTCTTTTGACTTTGTATTGGAATCTTCTTTTTGCAGATTTACTCATATCGCTTAGGTATTGTTCTATAGTGTATCCGTAGGCTTTATTTAGATAAAGCCAATAGGATGGGATTAGTTTAATCTTTAAAAAGAATTCGTTATTCCAAAGGGTATTCATTCTCATACCTTTTCTTTGGGTTGGGTGCTTATGGATTAACGCAACACGCAGTCTTTTTCTTATATATCCATCAATTCGCTCAAGAATTTTCCTTATCCATCGGGTTCTACAGTGACTCTTTTGTCCGTATTCTTCGTTTGCTTTTACCGCTTTGATAATAGTCACATAGTAATTTACCTTACCTCTAATAATAGGATTTACCCGATTTATCCATTCTTCTTTGCTAAGAGTTAGGGATTTCCTAGTCTTTTCCTTGATTTTCAATCGAAAATCCCTGATGGATTCTTCCTTTGGTGTAACATTAAAGAAGGGTTTATTATCTTTCCTTCTCTTTGTCCAATGATGGAATGTGAACCCTAAAAAGTCAAAGTCGTCCTTATCAAAGTTGACAACTCTGGTCTTCTCTTTAGAGATTTCCAGTCCCAACTCAGCTAACTTATTCTTAGTTAAGGTAGCCGCCTTCTTGATTTCTTCGTTTGATTTAGCAAATAACAAGAAATCATCTGCATATCTGACAAATCGAATACCATTCAAGTCCCACTCCCAGTCAAGTTCATTAAGGTATACATTTGCAAGTAGTGGTGAGATGACGCCGCCTTGAGGTGTGCCATAGTCAGAATGGATAAGTTTCCCCTCTTCCATGTGCCCAGCCTTTAACCATTGTTCAACCAAACTCAGGACCGTACGGTCTGACACATATTTCTTTAAAACCCCAATCAGTTTATTATGGGGTATATTGTCAAAGAAACCTTTTATATCACAATCGTAAATATGGTTATATCCTTGTTCAATATTCCAGAGGATTATTTGCAGGGCCCTTTGTACCCCTCGATTCGGTCTGTATCCAACCGACCAGTTATGAAACAACAAATCTTCAAATTTTGGCTGTAGTACATTTACAATACTTTGTTGAACTATGCGGTCCCCGATAGTTGGAATACCTAAAGGACGTTTCTTTCCATTCTTCTTTGGTATGTATACTCTTCTGACTGGTTGAGCTTGGTAAGTCTTTGCTCTCAATTTGTTTAGAAGTTCCATGATGTTTTCTTGTAATTTGGCATCATAACTTTCAATTGTTTCTCCGTCGATTCCTCCTGCCCCTTTGTTTGCTTTAACTTGTTCGAAGCTTTGGGTTAATTTTCGGTCAAACAATATCTGCCCATATACACTGTGTAATTTAAACTTCCACTCTTGATTCATTGCGTATTCCACGCCTTTCCTTGATGTACATTCAAACGGTTTTACCGCAGTAACATGATTGCTTACATTACACCTAGTTAATGGCTTGGAGCCATAGGTCGTTCCCCTTCCGTTCACTCGATGTTATGGTCATCGAATTACTTCCGTACTCTGAGAACGTCTGACTTCTCCACCCGTTCCTCGTCATTTCGGATTACCCTTATAGACTAGAACCCTGCCTGTTTGGTAAGGTGGAGACCTCACGGGGTTATCGCATTTCCCTTCTAGACATACCCTGCACCACCACGTTATAAGTCACATTTTCTCGCTCTGACTTCTAAAGAAAATGCCCCTTTAGCGGGCTTCCTCACTTTTCGAAGAGTCGCCAACTTATCCCGCCGCCGTGCTTCACACTTATTGCATTAGGGTCTATCTAGTTGCCTACGGGTCTCTCGACTTACCGCATCTCCTTCAGACAATACCTCACGGTATTGCCCTAGATTAAGCTTCCCGAGCTAGGTCAGTCTCCTCGGAGATGGACTTTCACCATCTGGGATTCAGTATCATCATCATCAACCAGTCGTTTCACCGAGATGACGTCTCTGTCAGATAATGAAAAGAAGAGTGTCGACTAGATCAACACTCCATGCGACTGCCCGTCGCACAAAAAGGGATCGCCACAGCGGTCCCTTCTTTAACTCTTGCACCCGTTAGTTTAAGTGAATTTCTTCACAAACAATAGTCTCGATTGGTCCACTTAAGAGGTATGTTCTAAGTTAACTCTATCCAGAATTCCTTCATTGCAAAAGTATACCAACCTGAAAAACAGGATGGTTCTTAAAGTTTAATTCAATATGGGTTTTCTGGAGTGTGTGTATATCATTTGTTCCAATGCTTTTGCTTCATCCTCAAGTACTTTTAGCCTTTTATAATAATCAGGAAATTCATTAAGATGAGCTAGGGCAGTTTTTCCAGTAATAATAGGATCATCTCCAGTAACATTTGTTTGGCTGGACTGTTTTCCATGCTCAAGTTCAGTATTCACTCCCATCCAAATCTCATCTAAATCAAACTTACTTTTATCAAAGTCAATACTTAAAAGTAAAGCTACCGCTGCTGCTTCTTCTTTAGAAAAGCGAGTTTTAACGATTTTTATATTATTAGTTTGAATCCTATTTGAATACTTTTTTGAATCTGCATAGTGCATATCAAAGGTAGAACGGTGTTCCGTAGCCAAGGCATCTGCTTTAGTTACATGAACCGTGCCAAATGGATGTTGAGGAGGTGCATATATAGAATAAAGTTTAAAAGGGATATTACCTGTATTGGTTACATTATGCCATGTTCCAGCAGGTATCATGATGGCCGAATCATCATAAACCTTTTGAACAAAGTGTAAATTATCTTTTCTCTTGCCCATTTGCACAACCCCTTGACCTTGTTCAATCCATAAGAATTGGTAAACGTTAGGATGAATTTCCAAACCGGTGTCTTCACCAACATTAAGACTCATCAATGTAACTTGCAAATGATTTCCTTTATCATAAAATTTCATCTACCTACATAAGTGACCCATTATACAACAGCATGATTCATAATTATTCCATATAAGGAAAAGATAAATATAGACATACTTATTAAGATTTACCTTCCTTAACTCCTTTTTTAATCTATACCGTGAATGTTGGACCTTAAGATTACTCTTATTAAAGCAATTAACCTCAATGATTATAAGCTTCAAGGGCATAAAATCCTAAATATGATATTTTCACATGAATAAAAAGCAAAAAAGTGATGGACATAAGAACCGGAGGAAGGGTTAATGGAACAAATAGTGCCTGAAAAAGCAAAAATATCGTCTTTTTTAGTTTTTTTTCTGATCCATAAGATGCAAGTTGGAATAGGGGTTCTTGGCTTCCAGCCTATTATCGCATTAACTGCAGGATACGATGCATGGATTGCCGTTATAATTTCCGGTTTAAGCATCCATATGATTCTATGGATGATGTACAAAATCGCCGAAACAGCAGATGGCGATATAATGATAGCCCATACCGTCACATTTGGCAATAAAATGGGCAAATTCATATCCCTGCTATTTGTTATCTATTTTCTTGTTAGTGCTGTCACTGTTCTTAGGAATTTTATAGAGGTCATTCAAGTGTGGATGTTTCCTGATCTTAGTACTTTTTGGTATTCTCTAGCTTTTTGTTGCTTAGGTACTTATGTCGTTTTTGGAGGGATTAGAACCATAACAGGTGTTGCGTTTTTTGGATTTGTTCTTCCTGCTTATTTAGTTTTCACTTTTCTATTTACGCTACCTTATGCGGATTTCAAGAACCTTCTTCCAATTTTTGACCACTCTATAAAGGATCTGGTTAAAGCATCTTATCAAATGTCCTTTACCTATTCTGGCTCTTTGATACTTTTGTTTTTTTATCCATTTATCAAAGAACCGAAAAAATCAAAAAAATGGGCCCATGTGGCTGTTCTTCTTGCTACGATTGCCTATACATTTCTTACGATTTTAACCTTTGCTTATTTTTCTGAAGGACAGTTGCAAAAAAACATATGGCCAACCTTAACGATGTGGAAAATAGTAGAGATGCCTTTTGTTGAGAGATTTGAATACATTGGCATTGCCACTTGGACTATTGTCCTTCTTCCTAATTTTTGTATTTCCTTTTGGTGTGCCAGCCGTATTATAAAAAAGGTGACCAACTTGAAGCAAAAATATGGGGTACTTATGATATCTATGATTGTATTAATTATCATTAATTTTTTAAGGACAAGGCAACAAATTAATACGGTAACTAGCTACCTGGGGAAAATAGGATTTTTAATAGATTATGGATACATTCCTTTACTCTTTTTTCTAATATTGATTGTGAAGAGAGTAAAGAAAAAATATAGAACATCATGATACCTATTTTCACATGGGAAAAACAAAAAAACTTCCACACCATTTTACGTCACCATTGAAAAAGGTGTACTCAGTAGTGATAATAACTGACACATGTTCCAGTCTTGAAAGCTCATGTGTTATTGTTTTACCAGGGGTATTATTGAACAGCTTGTTTCAATGGTTATTTAACAAACCTGCCCCGTTACTTCAATAAGAAAAAGCATTACCTTTGTTTCAGTAATGCCACCCGATTAGTTCAATAGCGGATACATTATCAATGTTTTGTAAAACATAATTATATATATGTAAAATAGGGTGTTTATAAATGAACATAGTATCATTGAATTTATATGAGTATTTATTGTCAAGCACAATTCCTATTGACGAATTAATACAAATCGAAAAAACTTTTTATAATACAATTCAAGATTTTTGGAGAGAACATAATCTTTATACATGGCAATGGTGGCTCTTAGTCATACTTAGTATTTTATCCCCCATATTTTATTGGATTTTTATCAATAAAATAAGAATTACTGAGGTTACTGCTTACGGCTTATTTTATGGAGTTTCTGCTATTATTCTTGACTCCATAGGGAGTAACGCAATGGCATGGACATATCCTATACGTTTAACACCTTACCTATTTCCACAGTTATACCCTTACGATATAGGTATAGTAATTATCCCGTTTATGTTAATTTATCAACGTTGGGGAGATAACTTTAAAAAATTCTTTCTCATATCAGGGTTTCAATCTGCATTCCTTGCATTTGTAGCTGAACAATTTTTGGAATTTTTTAATATATATCAAGAGATTACTTGGAAAAACATTTATTCATTCCCTATCTATTGGCTATTGGCAATAATATGTTGGTTTATAATAACAAGGTTTAAAAAAATAGAGCAAAGATAATTTATTATTATCTTTGCTCTATTTTACAAATGAATCCATTTATTATTGCTAAACCTTCCTGCTCCTTTAATGAAAAAGCGATTGTCACTCTTTAACAATCACACCCCATTACTATAAGTAGAGTTTTTCAACAAACTAAAATCCCTACTATTTTTAAATATCGTCATTTTTCATTTAGAACTGGATCATGGAAATACCACACAAGGAAGATAACCGCAAAAAAGATAGTAAGTAAGTCAAAAATGGTCTTTTGTGGTGCAAAATTAAGAATTAATAAGCCAGTATATCAAATGGTATGGAATACAATAGAGACCAACCATGTTCATCTTTGATAATGCGTAATTTTAATTGTATAAATTCAACTATAAACCAAGGGTGAAGAAAAAACATTACATATAAATTATGAATGCTGTATTAGGAAAAACCATGTTTTTATCCGTATATTCCCACAACTGATAATTATATGTAAGAAAATTATATATTAAATCGCAACAATTACATAAAGAATTGTGCTTTGATATGTACTCCAATTTTTCCAATATCCTTTTACACCAACTAATACTGCCCAGATTAAACTTTCGGTAATATGAAACATAAGAACATACCTTCCAGTTATTATAGTATTTCCAATGCCAATATTATTTTACCCAAGATTTCAAAATGAAACATATAGCATTTTATTAACAATCCTGCCACGTTACTGCAATAAGAAAAAGCATTACCGTTGCCTTCAATCAACCTATTACGAACATATTAGATATATCTTATAAAGATGAAACTTCGACGGATTTGGCCGATATGTAGGACGCAAAAGATGTATTAGATATATCGGTAGCCCTGCCAATCCATATGGATATTCCCATTTGGTAATCCAAGATTAGAATTAAATTAAATATTCAGCTTATTCAGAACCCCAAACAAAAACTATGATATACTTTATTTGTAAGCGTTTTCCTGAAAGGGTGAATAAATAATGGATTTTTATGAAAATTTACCAATTGAGTTTCTCATTCGATTCTATAAAGAAATTTTACATAATGTAGAAGAAGGAATATTAAGTAAAAAGATGTACTATGAATTAGGATTAATTATTTCAGTAGCTAGTCGAAAAGGTATTTCATTAGATTTTCCTGCAGATTTTAAAGAGGAAGTAAATGAAGAAGTTTTAATGGATCTTTTACAATTGAAACAACTACGGGTGGGGTGAGCACCCTTGAGCGTATCCTAATACCAGGATACGCTTTATTCATTGTCAAAAGTAATTAAAATCACATAGGCCTGCACTATATCCCTTTGTAAAGCCGGGGGTAAGTGTTGATCATATCATGAAGATGGCTTATTGATGTGTATTGTTGGTGCATACTTTGAAGTTATTTTTGATTTTGCACAACTAATTCTTATCAAAAAAGAATTAGTGGAATTTTTGATTTCTAGTCAAATTGGATATAAAGGAGATATTGTTTTTATTTCTCTTCTTCCACTCCCGTTAGTGAAACAAAAAAAAGCCGCAGCAGCGACCCTTTTGTTCAACTCAAGCACTCGTTACTTGAATAAGAATATATTTATTTATGCTTTTAAACAGCTTTATATTTTGCATAGTAAGGAAAAATCAACACATTAATAAAAATTAATAATAAAGCCAATCCAAAATACGTTTGATGTAAAGCATAAGGAACATTACTGAGAAATAAGTTAGAAAAAATTAATACTGCATATATCAGACGTGGTAAAAACCTTGATTGAAAAGTAATCAGGTGTTCCAAACCACATTTTTTACAAACTAATTTCTTATATCCCCAACCAGATGCATTTTGAATTTCTTTCCATGTAAATTGATTCCTACAATTATTACATTTTTGTATTCTCAAAAAAAAACCTCCTGTGAATCTTAGCATGAACGTTAACCTTATTGCTTCAAGAAAATTTCCCCAAAACTTATTCCACTAACCTGCCACGTTAGTTTAAGTGAAACATTTCACAAAATACTTTCCGCTAATCTTTTTTAGGTTTTGTATGAAGAAGCCAAGATAACGAGACAACCAATATTTTAAAATGATAAGAGATTAAATAAAAACACCGATTTGATACTTAAAGAACTGAATGCAACCTACAAACTTACTGCAGAAAAAAAGAGTGACATCTCAGCCACTCTTGTGATGAAATGCTTGTACAAATTATTATAAAAAAATATTAAAATCATGGTAGAACAATAAAGCCCCTGCCATTTACGGCAAGGACTTAGAATGCAATGTTATTTATCTGCTTTAATCTCTTTTTGTAATTCTTTAATCGACTTTTCTAATTCTTGATCAAATTTTTTCAATGCAGCATTAATTTCTTTTTTGTTTTTATCTTTAATAGCTGTTTTTAGTTGCTTATAGACGCCTTTTTCGTTTTCTTCTTTACCTTTAAAATGTTCACGTTCTTTTCCAAACAGAGCTTCGAATTTTGAACGTGCTTGTTGTTTTGTAAGTTTGCCGTCTTTCAGTTGTTGTTTAATGGAGTCAATTTCTTTTTTGTGTGCTTTGTAAAACTCTTGTTTTTTCTGCTTTTCTTTGGCCTCATCCTTTTTGAATCCAGGTGTCTGGCGCAGTTGTTTTAGTAAGCTTTGACGAGTAGCCATATCCTTTGTTAATTGAGTCTTTAACTGTGGTGTGGCGTATTTATTGATTACGTTTGTGAGTTCTTTTTTCTTTTCGCCCTTTTCCCATTTATGGTGCCATTTTTTATGATGTTCTTTTTGGACAGATACTGCTGTTTTTGCAGAATCGGTTGTAGGATGGGCGATGACAGTTCCAACTGCTGGTGCTAATAAAGATGCTGCTATTACAGGAGCAATTAAACTTGATTTAACTTTCAATGGTATCTCTCCTTCAAATAAAAAGTAACTTCACAACTATTAATTTACTCTTTAATTTTTAAAAAACTTTGAACATAATAAGAAAATTTAACGAAGGTTTTACAACGTTAAGAAAACTTCAAAATAAAAAGCCCATGCTATTTTTCAGCATTTCAGAAGTTAGTTTTCATGGTAGTTGAAGATTAAGGGATGGGGTTTAATTACAATTTTTTACAAAATTTAATGTGTAATAACATTAGAATAATAAATTAATGGAGGAACTTAAGTGAATAAATATGGACGACTTTCATTATTAATGGTTGGTATCTGTATATTATTGTCTTTCTTCATCAATGAAACTAACAAATATCCAGGCATTTTCCTGTTGGTAATCAGTATCCTATCGATAGTAGGAGTTATTGTTGCGATCCTATCGAGAAAACTTACAAGTATCATTATTGGCGTAGTTCTAAATAGTGCCACATTAATTCTATTTTTCTTATTGTTATTGGCAATGGGGATTGGAGAAGCATAGATAAAATAAAATATCATTTTTTTAAAGAACGAAACAATGAAAAAGCATCTATAAATTAACCAGAAGAGACGGATAAACTGTCTTTTTTTATTTCTGTTGTTGAAGTTCTCTTCTTGTGCTAAACTGCCCCATTAGTGCAATAAGAAAAAGCTGCCACAATGACAGCTTGATCTACAACTCTTGCCCACGTTAGTTTAACAAACAATAGGAAGTTGGTTACTGTTATTCATTTATTTCATTAGAAAAAAGCAAACCGCTGCAATTAATAAATTAGGTAATCCTATTAACAATATACAATTAGTTTGTGAAAATCTTTGTTTTCTATCTTCTTTTGATTCAGATTGTAGATTTCTACCCAACCTATCCCCATCCAAGAATGCTCCAGATAACAAAGCTCCTACTATCAGTGAGATAATTCCCACAGCCCCTGTAATTTTATATAATAAAGTGTAATTGCTTGAAAACATTGAAATTAGAAAAGCGACCACCACGATACTAAGTCCTATAATTAATTTCTTCACAATTAACACATCCCTATGGGCTTTTTTTGTAAATTCCAATTAGTTTACATTTTTAATTATAACATTTTCATAATTTTATTAATACATAATTTCCCACATAGCTTCTTAAACCAACCTGCCACGTTAGTCGAACAAAAAAGGGACCGCCGCAGCCATCCCAATCTTTAACTCTTGCACCCGTTACTTTAAGTACAATTTTTCACAATCTGTTTATTAAAAGTAAGCTCAAAAAGGCGATTGCATGTATAAGCATCTTCCCATATTACAATCAAAAATAAATAATTAAACCATAAAATAAACGAATTAGTAATAATTAAACTCTGTCAAATGCTTTTGGCGGTGATTCCAACCACCCTTTTTCAATCATGATATTTGTAGCGTCATCGATAAATAAAGTAATATTTATGAGATTTCTTCCCGTACAAAAATCCCATATCCCTTCTTCCATTTACCGCAAGTGAGTTCCCAAAAGCCCTTATCTTCATTGAGAACATGTCCACTTTATGAAATAACATTATTTTATCTGAAAAAGGTGGATATGTAGATGTTGTAACTAAATGGTCAATGTATGACGGTGATTGCAGGTGTTCTGTCTGAAGTTTTTCCATATACTGCTTAATTGACTTATTAGTCATGTCTAATCCACGTTTAAATAACGCCTTTATCTTTTCATCTCTAACTGTCTGATAAAATCCCAATAATAATGCCTTACTTGCTGTGTTATTCTCAATGTTATCATAAAGATGAGTAATCTCTAATGCATGTAAAGGTCGGACATCTCCAACAAAACCATTTAAGTAACTTTGTTTTTGAATAAAATCAACTGTTTCTGGTGTTGGAATAATAGGAGGTTTTGCGATATACCTTTTTACAGCTAATACATTATTAATTTGCCCTAAAAGGATCGCTACACAATTATTAAGATAAATAAAAAATTCTCTTATATCCTCCCTCATTTGTATTGGAACTGCTACTGCGTAAAGGCTAAGCCCTGCCTTAGCCACATATTTTAAATAATGAACATAAAATTCATCTTCGTATAAACGCGGGGCACCAAGATTTACATCCTCCTTAGTAAATCCTACAGGTATAGGGAAATTATCTTTTTTAAAAATTTCTTCTATTTTCTTCATAAAGTCCTTTGATAAGTCTAAACCATTTTCTAATAGTTTCTTTATATTTTCCTCCTCGCAATGTTGAAGAAAATAACTTAAAATTTGAAAGGACATACTGTTTCCCACATAAGTCGCCCAAAGTTTTCCCATTTCAACGGATGTTAATGGTTGGTTCTCGTCAAATGCTTTTGAACTAAAATCAATTGGTTTTATAACATCCATTGGATTTAAAGTATCCATTATTAATCTCCCTTTTCCCATATTTTTGTTTAGGATTACCCTCGGAAAATAATTTAATTCAAACTAATCTACCATTTAGTTGAACAAGAAAAGGGGATGCCACCGGGACAAATGACGATCCATAGTAATATTTAGAGAAAAGGAATTTATTTCTGCTATCGGAGGACTTTGGATCGGCTTTTTCATACGTACCAGACATTTTAATCCCATTTTTACGCCAATAGCGAAAAGAAAAGGAAAGGAAAATTAAAAAAGAGACAAGAAGGTAGTGCTAATCGTTGTAGAGATTTTTTTGCCTTCGTTTATAAACGAACTCTTTAAAGTTGTTGTTTTTCTTAAGAAAAGAGCACATAATTTTAATATTAATTTACGCGATGTCATCGGTTTTTATTTAATATTCCATAATGAACCCAGTATCCTACAAGTTTTATACACTCAGATATCATATGATTCCAACCGGCAAGACTATCCCACCAAAAATATGTGGTATATTCCGGAACAAACGCGGCGCAGTAAGTTAATCTTATACCGAGTTATAATATACCTTATCAAAAATATATTTTACTCTTCTCATGTGGTAAGAGGATGAAGCTACTATGGCTGATTGGAAGTTATACTTATGCATAATGTCTTTGGTGTAAACTGCATTTCCGTAAGTGCTTTGTGCACGAAACTCGGGAATAATTAATTTTTTAGGAACACCATAACTTTCAAGCCATTCAATTTCCTGTTTTGCAGATTTCGTTGATGGTTTAGTTCTTGTTCCTCCGTCCGATATGATAATAACAGGAGCAAAATGTTCCTTATATAACATACTTGCCTCTTTAGCTCGTTCTGTCCAACCGCCGCCGAGCATAATGATAGCACCGGATTTTATAGGGGGCTGATTCACAATAAGAGAAGATCCCGCTAAAATTAATAAACAAAATATACAAATAATCAAATAGAAAACTGTTCTCCATGACTTAAAAACAAAGAAAATTTTATTGGAATGCATCATTCTAGTTCCTTTTGGTCTATCCAACAAGAAAAACAATAACTACTAATATACGTTCTATTTTCAATTGTCAAAAGAGCCTCTATTTTGATTTCTTTATGCCTGGAGCATTTCTTTTTTGAAGCCATTGTAGCACCCTCTTTTTTACCATTTAACCTATTTATTCTTGATTATTCTCTAATTCCCCTGTTAATCCAGCATCATTTTTAATTCTTGCCTTTTTTGGGGTACGACCGCATCCCCATCAAGCTAAGGCAAATCATTATCTACAAAATGAAAAAAACGCTATTCTTTCTGTTATATGATAGAAAGAATGGTGTTTTTATATGTAACGAGGTTTCAAATGAACTTACTCTGTTTTTTTAGGATCTTTGTTCCTACAAGCTCTCCAACTGCATTTTTGAGGAGAATATACATATATTGGTCTAACTTAGTGTTGCTGTTAAATAAAGTTTAATCAAAAATTCCTCACAAACCAGTATTTTATGATAAACAAAAAGAATCCATTTTGAAAAAAGTTTGATCAAAATGGATTCTTATCCAGCAGATTTAAATTTCGGTTTTATAAAAAAGTTTAATCATTTTCTACTTGTGTTGCTCCACAATCGCGCCCTATTCTGGAATACTAAAACATGAACTTATTTTATATTTTTGACCGTTGTTTATTCATTGGGACCTTTTTTATTTTTAGCTAGGCGGTCTCTTACTTTTTTTAATCTATCACGATAAGAAATAATGTCTACGCGAGCCTTCTCAGCTTCAGGGGCAATTGGTCTTATCTTTTCCAACTCCCAGTACTCAACAATAACATCTAATACCTGGTCAAAATACTCAAGAGGACCATAATTCGCTTCTTTTGCGATAGTGCCCATTCTTTCTTCAAAGTCAGGCATTACTGTTCCAGGCATTTGAAAGTTTTTAAGAACATGACCCAGGTAATAGCAATAATTTGGTTCTATTTGCAAATGGAATTTTACTACGTCGCGATAGAATGCATAGTGTAAAATTTCATCTTTAGCCAATCTTCTTAATAGAGAAGATAAATCTTTGTCGTGTGAACCGGCAACTTTGGCTACGTTGTTGTAAAATACCATTGTCGCAAGTTCTTGAAGTGTTGTATATACCATTGTTTCAAAAGGGGTATGAAAATCAGGCGACCAACCACCCTCAACGGTTTGTTTGTGAAGTTCGTGTAATCGCTTAGGGTCTACGTTTCGTGTAATAAGTAAATAATTTTCAAGTAGATTAGAATGTTGATCTTCTTCTGCTGTCCAAGTATGAACAAAGTCAGTGATAACTGATAAACTACCTTTAAATGTTTGTTCCAAGTGAGAAGTAAACCAAGGCAAATTAACTTCAGTAAGTAAGGCTGTTTCAACAGCGATAATTACGCCACTAGGGAGAGTAACTTGGCTCTTATCCCAGGGTAATCTTCTAAAATCTTGAGCTTTATCCCATGGCAGAAACTCATAATAACCCCAATCTATTTTTGCAGAGCGAACTTTGTGTTGCTCATATATTTCTTTAATTTTAGCTTCTAATCGAAAATCCAAGTGGTTAGTTAGCAAATTGGAAAACTCCCTTGTTCTATATATATTCTAATTATATCAATATTATCTTAAAACACTCCTTAACAATCTGGCCCTTTTATGGAATAACATAACAAACGTTTTTAAACAACAGAAATGAAAATGTGTGGCTACTGTCAAAAAGCATGCTTTTTGACAAACCCATGATTTACCGTAAACAGCGTGTCAGAAAGCTTAAAATTATAATTTGCAATATTTCATTTCTTATAGACACTTTATGACACATAAAAGAACGTCGAACCTAACCGAACTTATCCCCTTAGTGTTGAGGGATTCGGATATTTTGTGTTTGAGTATCCTTAACGTTGTAAATCTGCGTTTTGCTGGCGGTACTCCTTTAATGAAAAAAGCGAATATTAAATTGAATCAAAGTGCTTCATTTTGGTACAAAAGACGAACAATTTTTTGTGGCATATCTTAATTATTAGGGTATTCGGATTATCGTGTAGAATACCCTATTTAAACAGATAACACCTAACATACTATAAATCGGATAATAGTGTGGAATCCAATATGAAAATTTCCACAAAAAAAAGATGGATAAAAAAGTAAAAGAAGTAGCTTGATTGGTTGGAGTTAGGTATTCACACACTACTCACTATGATCAGATTGGATTATTGACTCCAAAATAAACACCGATTTTGGCTATAGGGTACCGTGAATTTACAACGCTAAGCCCATTTTCAAGTTGATTACCTCATAATCAACTTGTTGTGTTTTTCTTCGGGTAAGACTATATTTTCATCCAGTGAGACTCCTCGGGGGGACCGCATCAAATCTTTCCTTTAGACATAATCAATATACAGTGATCAGCATCACAATCACACGCTATATATTGTGTTAATGTGATAGAGGGGTTAACAAGATACATAATTAAAAAGTCTAAAAGAGAGGTTTGTACATGTTCCAAAATACGATTGACATTATTAACCAATTCACTTCACTAAAAGAAAACAAGCAAACAGATTATCTCAGGCATGAGAATAGTAATTATGTTTATTCCTTACCACTCTTAAGGCATAATTTAACGAATCATGCGGAGGAAGAATTTATTTTTAATCACATTCTTCCACCAAAAATAAAAGAGTTATATGATGAGGGAATTGTCTATGTGCACGATAAGCAGCTTGCACCATATTGTGTATCCATTAGCTGTATGGACATTGCTACAAAAGGTATTCCGTCGCTGGCAAAAAATATGATCTCCTCCAAACCAACTAAGCGGATTTCAACTTTATTACGGCATTTTAGTAATGTTGTTACATTAGTATCACAGCAGGTCTCAGGTGCAGTCATGCTAGCACAACTATCAACCATTGTAGCTTCTTATTTGTTTGATGAGGAAAGTCGTGGCATTACATACACAGATGAAGAACTCGTAGAACTGTTTCAAAGTTTCATCTGGGAACTCAATATGCCACTTAGATCTGGGGCACAAAGTAGCTTTTCCAATATTACATTAGAGTTCGGGAAACCATCTGAAGAAATAAAAGATCAATATGTCGTCATCGGTGGTGAAGGACGAAATATACAATATAAGGATATCTCGGTAATTTACTTTGACCGCATAAATCAAGCCATTATTGATGTGATGAAAAACGGGACAGGCAGTGATGGGATTCCTTTTACTTTCCCATTATTAACAGTGCAAATCGATGATCATTTTAATTACCAAAACCCATTATTTATCGAGCTATTGGACAAAATGTATCATTGGGGTGGTGTGTATTTTGAGAACTTTAAAACAAAGCCATTTGAGGATTCATATTACAAAACATTAAATCCGCTAATTCAAGCAAAAGATCCAGAAGTAAGTAGAAGCCTCTGCTGCAGGTTGCAAATCAACTTAGAGACACTATCCAAAGCTGGCGGTGGTGTTTTCGGATCATCAACAGGTTCCACAGGTGCTGTACAAGTGCTCAATTTAAACATGAATAGAGTGCTTTTGGAATTCGGACATGACATGGATCTTGTCAAAGTGAAGATACGTGAATACATGGAAATCATGCAGGAAGCTCACATGGAAAAGAGAAAGTGGATTGAACAAAACAAGGAATTATACCCGACTTTCTTTGCCTTTAATAAAGACTTGAAAAACTATTTTAATGTGTTCGCCCTTACTGGTATGAATGAGGGCCTCATAAATTTGGGCTATAGGGATGGAATTAAAGATAAAGATGGAAAAATGATTGCTCATGAAATTATGCAATACATGACAGAGATTGTAAATGAATTTATTGTGAGAGATAAAGTGGCATGTGGAATTGAGTATGCCCCTGCCGAAAATGCTGCCATCAAACTTGCACGCCATGACCTTAAATGGGCAAAAGCAAATAATCGAGAAATCTTTGTGCAAGGTGAAGGAGAAAATCCCTACTTGACCAGTGGTTGTATGACACCATTTTCTGAAGAGGATTTCCTAGAACAATTGGAAAACAGTGCTGAATTCCAAGGCTACGCTACGTCAGGCAGTGTATTACACCATTTTCTTGAAGCTAAAGTAAAGCCAGAAGCCTTAGCAAAATACTTGGATAAAATATTTGATAAACCGATTAATTATATTACATTGACACCAACTATTACGTCTTGTATGAGTTGCGGTCAGAAAATTATTGCTGAAGATGCCAAGAACATTCATCATTGCCCTGTCTGTGAATCAGAAGACATTGCGACGTTCAGCAGGGTTATTGGTTATTTGAAAATGATCTCCAGAAATAATATACATGTTGATGATAAGGGATATTATGAAGGGAAATATAACTTTTGGTCGAAAGCAAGAAGACATGATTGGACGATTAGAAAACGATTAAAAGAAGATGTGTTGAAGGAGGTTGTTCACCGTCAATTAGCGGTGAATACACAATGAAATTATACAATAACTTTATTCGCACATTTACTGATTTGCCTAATCATACGACATTATTGATTCATTCGTTGACAGGCTGTCCCCTTCATTGTTTTGGCTGTCACAATTATGATGAGATAATTGCCAACACACCAAAAGAATATAAGACCACAGATGATTTATATGACTATTTGAAGAAAAGCAGCTTTTTATTTGATGCCGTAATGTTCAGCGGTGGCGAATTTCTGATTAATCCATTAAATGAAGTGCGTGACCTATTGCAACAAGTGAGGGCACTTTTTGATGGGAAAATAATTGTAACAACTAGCGGAGTATATTACCAAAAATTGCGAACTTTATATGAAGAAAACCTTGTTGATGGAGTCCATATCGACATGAAGTTGCCATACCATGTGTTGGATATAAAAGAAGATGCACAGATATATAAAGATATTATGGGAATCACACCAAGCAAAGAACTTGTTGATCAATTAATCGCAAGTGTTGAAGCAGTTATTGAACATAACTCAATCTTAGACCAAGTTCGAACAGTGCAATATCCATTACTAGATGAGGCATTTTTTACAGAGATAAGGCATTTTGTTGAGGAAAGAAAAGCCTATCATGGGAGCATTGTGCCTTATTTCTTGAATGAATTTGTTTATCCAAGGAGTTAATAGTAAACACATAAGTCTCGCGGATCATCCATATATGTACGATGATTGCGAGACTTTTATCATGGGCACCGTCAGAAAAACGGGCTTAGAGTTATAACCGCATTTTCTGAACGGTACCCCTATTAGTAAATAATCAATACAACAAAGGAAATGAAATAATGACAACTAATATGCTCAATCTACCAAGTTTTAAAATTCTTGATATGAAGGAGAGCGTATATGATTACAGGTTCTTGGTTGAGACTACTTTACCACCTCCCTCTTATTGTCCAAAATATGGTACGGTTGCTAATCTATACAAGCATGGTAAAAAGGAACAGTTATTCTTTGATTTGCCGATGCATGCAAAACGAGTGGGAATCTTCGTCAAAAGACAACGGTACAAATGTAAGGAATGCGGGTCTACCTTCTTTGAAAGCCTTCCAGGCATAGATGAAGGGCGATCAGTCACTAATAGACTTATAAATTGGATTCAACAAGCAAGTCTTGAAAAGAGGAGCCCCCTCAATTGCTTTCCTAATTGGGCAAACGATATTATATTTTTTCATGATTCTACGAATTTTTTTCAAATTGAAGACACACTGAAATTGACCCGCCAATGTCATTTTGATTTGACGTGCCCCTTTCTTACGACTTTTAAAGTGAAAAGCCTTTAAGATCATGGCTTTTGCCTCTTCATCTTTCGCTTCTTGGTATTTCCGTTTTTCTTCTGACTTAGCTGAGAAGTAATTGTAGTAACCGCTTCTTGACACATCGGCAGCCTCACAGAGGAATTTCACCATGTGTCTCAAGTTATATTTTTCAATAACTTCACGAATAAGAATGTACTTCTGACTAACGGGAAGCTTTACCTTTTCAGCCCCCTTTCGAACATACGAATCTTTTTTAAGAGTTCATTCTCTGCTTTTACAAGATTCATCTGAGCTTCTAGCCTTGCATATTTCTCCTCAATGGTTAGTTCTTTTAATCGTGGCCTTCCAGAACTATCTTTTCTGGTGTCTTTTAGCCCAAATACGCCTTCAGTTTTATAAGCAGCTCTCCAACGTTCGGAAGCAGATTTAATTCTTTGCATTCCTATGATTTCAACATCAAAACCCGCTTCTTCAAAGATCTGTCTTGAGAACTTCCCCTTACTAAATTCTGAAACAAAATGTTGTTTAAACTCATGAGAATAAGTGATTCCTTTTGAACTAACAGATTTAACATAGGGGTTTTTAGATAAAATTATGATTTCTTTCTCTGTAAAAGTCTTTTTACTCATGATTTCTCCGTCTCCAGTATGTCTCTAGTTGTGTTATTAAATTATATAAAAAAAGTACCCTATAGAAAGCACTTTTTTTAAGTGTCTACTCTATAGGGTACTTTTTAACTGGCCCCCCCTTTTTTTCATCAATAATGTAAATTTACGTATCTATTAAGGATGTCAATTCGTTACTAAATATGCCTATTATGCTCCGTTGGACGCCCATATTTTTATAAATTAGGCAAATACCCAAAACTAAACTCCACATATGCAATATTATATATACAAATAATTGCCTTCAACCAGTATGTTTCCACCTCATTACCATTGTGACTAAGCCAGGTAAGCTCCTGGTTTTTTAACTTCTTCAATTATGATATGTGCAACATTTTAAATAGCCAAATTACATATTCAATTCCACTTGTTTGATAAGTATTTTACAAATTTAATTACATCGGAATTCGTTCTTTTTCTTTAAGCTATTAACAAAATAAAAGAAAAAGTGATTGACATAACTATACAAAATAATTATTCATCAATTTTTGGAACGGAGAAAAAGGTAATTATGATTACTGTTAGAAAAATTTGCGGAAGAAGCAATTAAAATAGTCTTTTGAATCACCTTTTCCTATCCATGTTTTTAATTAATGAATAAATATCCTAAATAAGAATTATAGACTGTCAAGAATTAAAATAAAAATCATATTGACGAAGTTCTAGCACCATTAGTTTTTGTGTATTTTGTTTAATATTTTAATTCCTAAATTAATGTACATATAATTCTTTCATTGACTTATTCATCGGATTTTCAGTTGCAAAGGATGCAGCTTTTTTATTTGCTAACAGGTAGTCTAACGATCCATCCCCTTTTGTCTTTTCTTTTTCTTGTTCCGCTGTTCAAATTCGTCTTCCCTCCATTTTCGATCCGCTTCACGAATTGCACTTTCAAGCATCGAAAAGAAGTCGAAACCACTAGAGGAAATGAGTTTAGAATTTGGTACGGAATTGCTAAGACTATCCGTTTGTAATTCCTCGACATTCTTATATGGTAGAACATTAAATATACGTTGAAGTTGATCAATTGTATCTTGGCCAATTTCATTCCTATATCTCATGCATTCATTGTAAAACATTTGTTTATAAGATTGATTTTGCAACTGAAAACCATTAAATCCCATTCGCTTAAAAATAAAAGCAGACGGTACATTGAGAATCTTATAAAGATTCTATTGACCATCTACTTTTTAATGAACGTAAAGTTGGTAATCCTATTTCAATTTTCAATAAGATTACCAACTATTTTTCAAAACAACTTTTCCTATAGCCTTGCCTGACTCCATGTACTCATGGGCTTCTGAGACTTCATCAAACGTGAAAATGTTTGAATCCAAAAGCGGACGAAGTTTCTCTTCCTCGACCACCCTAGCAACCTTCTTCAAAATTTCTCCATAATGTTTATGCATCTCTTTGTTTAATATCTTCAACAGCATAAAGGTAACATGAAGAGAAAGTCCCTTCGAATGCACGGGAGAGAGGTCGTGAGTCGAACGCGCAGCAATAGCTAATACCGTTCCATGTACCGCTGCCGCCTCAAAAGAGCGATCAAGGTTTTCACCTCCTACCGTGTCAAACACGACGTCAAATCCTTTACCGTTTGTATATTTTTGTACATAGTCATGAACGGTTTCTTCTCGATAATTAATCGTTACATCAGCACCAAGGCGCTTGCCAATCTCGAGCTTTTCTTGCGAAGAGGCAGTTGTAAAGACTGTCGCTCCTCCCCATTTGGCTAGTTGAATGGCGATGTGTCCTACACCTCCGGTGGCTCCATGGATTAATAGATCTTGTCCAGTTATAAGCCTTGCACGATTAAATAAAGCTTCCCAAGCGGTGATAGTAACTAGTGGTAAAGCTGCGGCTTCTTCCATCGTCAAATTTTTCGGCTTATGAGCAAGTAAATCAACATCTGCTAGCATAAACTCTGCAAGTGCGCCGCCAGTCGTCCCTCTAAATCCACCCGCGCATCCAAACACCTCATCGCCAATTTTAAACTCGGTTACTCCTGCACCCACTGAAACTACCACCCCTGCCACATCTCCATGTAAAACTGCTGGAAACTCGGGCGCAACGGCTGGAACTGCACCAGCACGGACTTTGATATCAATTGGATTTACATTTGTAGCCTTTACTTGAATAAGTACATGTCCGGGTTTCAATTCAGGTTTTGAAATCTCTTTTAATTTAAATACTGATGGATCACCAAAGGATTGAATTATTTGTGATTTCACTCTAGTCACTCCCTTTAATTTGTTTTACCTAAAAATAAGAAAATGTCTCTAAGTAACATCTTAAAGGTAAGTAGTGTGAAAAGTAAAAAGATTTAAACTTTGGTTGCATTTTTGAGGGCACTCCAGGTTTTACGCTAGGAGAAGGAACCTCTTAAGAAATTTCCTCACCCTTTTTACGAACCCGCCAATATCTCAACAATCCTGTCTTCAATCTTCTTCCCTTTTTTCTCATCCAACAAATTATTCAATAAAATGGAAAAAATCAGTTTTTCCCCGCTTTTGGTTTGTACGTATCCTGACAATGAAGTAACTGTGCTAATCGTGCCTGTTTTTGCCCAAACCTTGCCTTTTGTTAACGGGGTCTTCAAACGGTATCTTAGGGATCCCCCTACCATTTTTTTACTTTCACCCGCGACCGGCAGTGAATTCAGGAAAAATGGAAACCAAGATTTTTGTTGGACAGAATATAGCAATTGTGAAATTTGATTGGCTGGTATTAAATTCACATGGGATATACCAGACCCATCTCTGAGCAGCATGGTTTGCGGGTTGACCCCAAAATTCGGGAGCTCATTCTGAATGACCTCAAGACCTTTTTCCCAGCTTCCCTCACCTTTTTTCACTCTGCCCATTTCCTTAGTCAAAACCTCAGCATGACCATTATTGCTTAACTTCATAAAGGGAACGAGCAGCTTGGAAAGCGGCATCGAGGAATGACTGACTTGCTCTATTGCAACTTTAGGCGTTATCCCTGTTTTAATTTTTCCAGTTAATTTAATGCCATGTTCGGAAAGGGATTGCTTAAATAGTGCAAGTGTATAGTTCGTTGGTTCCCAAACCCCTATCCACTCCCGTTCATTTTTACTGTTCTGCGGAATGGTTCCAGAAATCGTGATGATGTTATTTCCGTGTCCCCGCTCTATTTTAAGATCCTTTTTAGAATCAGAAGCTACTGTTACCGCTTGATTGATTATTTTTACAAAGCTTGTTTTCGGTGACATCGATACAGTTGGTTTCAATCCCTTTTGGCTGCCCGGCTTAACACGTACAATAATCGTTCCCGCATCATAGTCCTGATCAGGAGAAACGGTCAAAGCGGAAATTTGCGTACCATAGTAGGTGGTTTCATCCGACCAAGGTAAATCGGTTGAATAACGGACATGATCAAAATAGGAATCATCCCCAATCAGGTTACCCTTAACTTTAACAATCCCGCTCAGTTTAAGCTGCTCCGCCATGTGGTCAAGATCCGCTTTTAAAAGGGTTGGGTCGCCCTTTCCTTTTAAATACAGGCTGCCATACAAGGTTTTTCCTTTTATCCTGCCTTTTGTCAGCACCTCTGTATTAAATCGGTAATTCTCCCCCAAAGTATTTAGTGCCGCAGCCGCGGTCAACAATTTCATATTTGAAGCCACTCGAAGACGGGTATTCCCCATGTGGTCATAAATGATTTGCCCTGATGATGCTGACCGTACACTGATTCCGGCAATGGCACCGCCTAAATCAGGTTCATTCAAGAGGAGATGATTTAATTTTTGATCCAGTGATACTGAGGATTTGGCCTCAGCAGGGGTTTCGTGTATGTAAGGTACCGCTACAGAAATGAAAAGAACGAATATAAGCAGTGAATTTTTTACTCTTTTACTCAAGCCTTTTTTCAACCCTCCTTATTTCATTGGTTCTGTTAAACTTAGTTGTTGATTTCCGCTCCAGGCACAAGCGGTTCGTGGGCGGTTCGGGGAGCCTCCTCGTCGCTTCGCTCCTGCGGGGTCTCCCCTGTCCCGTACTGCCACAGGACATTGAATTGCATCCTTGAATCCGCACACGCACGAAGGAAATGCGTCAGCATTTTCAAGGAGTCTTCGTCCCTTCCGCTCCAATCAACTCTGTTCAAAGATTAACATTGTCCTTTAACATAGACACTTCATTAAGGTTTGTCCAAAAGTTTTCGAAAAAAAAATTGCCAGACCATTCAAATGATATTTTTTACAACTGATATATTTTGACTAAGATATTCCCAATTTTGCGGAGCAGGCAGACTTAATTGCCAAAAAGTAGTTCCTAACAGCAGATATACATCCATTAATTTATATTTTTCCATATAACTCCGAACATCCTCAAACCAGACCACATGTTCCTCGAGGTTTTTCCAATATCGGTACCATGGGGATTTCGCGGAATTGTCGAACTGAATTTGTTGTCCGGTTGCAATCGCTTGGTTTTGAGCAGCAAGAACAGATAAAGCATGCGTAGAATGAGTTGAAGCAATTTTGTCATACCCATAAAGAGGCAGGGCGATCTGCAATTTACGCGGATTGATTTGCGTTAGTGAATAACGGACGACCTGCTCCATCCAAGTAATAGGCGCAATCGGATCAGGCGGACCTGTTGGATACCCGTAGTCAATGGACATCACAGCGACAATGTCAGCTGCATTTCCAATAGCCTTATAATCATAAGCACCAATAATGCGATTCGTCGGAATATCAGCCGTCTTGGCATGAACATTTACATGAAGAATCAGATTGCCTAATGCCCTTTTTAAATCCGTTAGGAATTTATTGAAGTCCTGACGCCTTGGCGGAGGAATAAATTCAAGGTCGATACTCACCCCGCCAAATCCTCTTTGAATGGTTAAGTTAACAATGCTTGCAATTAAATTCTGCCGATAAACTGGATTTTCTAACACTTTACCTGCCAGCTCAGCACTAAAGTCACCTTTCGTATAATTTCGGATCATCAATAAAGGTGTAATGTTCAATTGATTGCATTTTGTTACTATGTCAGAATCCTCAATCTCATTAAAAGCAAAGCCTTCTTCCG
This sequence comes from Bacillus salipaludis, assembly GCF_030938565.1. Taxonomy (GTDB): domain Bacteria; phylum Bacillota; class Bacilli; order Bacillales; family Cytobacillaceae; genus Neobacillus; species Neobacillus salipaludis_A. The sequence goes on from NZ_JAVGVR010000001.1 coordinate 4,445,756, forward strand.
TAAAGGAATAGGCAACGATTGCTAAATAGGTTAGTTGGTTAGCCAACGTATCAAGTGTAGAAAGAATATCTTCTATTGCAGACGGAACAATAAAGCCAAGAGTTGCTATTTCCATTTTTATAGCTGAGGGAATTGCAATGATTTGACCGATAACTAGCCGATTTGGGCTAATACCCTGATTAGCTGCTAGAATCGCAGCGGTACTCGTATTAAATTGATTAGCTAATTGCCAAATATGATCCCCAGCTTTTATACGGTAATAGCGAATGGGCATTAGTTTATCTGGAATATAAAGTGCAAGACCGGGTACGAGGGATGTTGAAGAAGTTAAACCATTTACTTGGGCAATGGTTTGCATGGGTATCCCATACAACGTGGATATCCCCCACAAATTCTCTCCTTTACGAACCACATGTACCGCCATTTCATCACACCTTTTCTGCATCCTTTTAACCATCTTATGGAGATGATTTGCTAATATACTTGAGAGTGTGAAGAAATTTTAGCTATTTAAAGGAAAATAGAACTAGGTAACTCCCTATTTTATAACCGCGGATCAATCGGCTCCGCCTCGAGCGCCAACACGCCCAGTACACATTCATGTACTCTTTCCAATGACTCCCGCCGGACAAATCTCTGAACCGATTCAAGCCCCAGGCAGAATTCCTTCAAGGCATTACGCTGCTTTTTCCCGGCATTTCTTTGTTTTAACCTCACCAGATTTTCAGGCTTTAAATAATCTATCCCATAAATAATATGCAAATACTTGCGTCCTCTTACTTTAATGGCCGGCTGAAGGAGTTTTCCTTTATGGCGGGCCACAAAGTTTTCGGGTTTCACCACAAAACCTTCATGCCCATTTTCCGTCATTTCCTCCCACCATTTGATCGCCGCCTCGATTGAAGCCTCATCCGATACCACACGATATTCCGTTTCTATAAATAAGGTAGAAAGTCGGCTAAACTCACGATTTTTTTCCATGTGCCACAGATGCGGTTGGTCGAAAAACGATTGATTGCTATGGGCAAGGGTATGGAATGGAGCAATTTGAATTCCCTCTATTCCTTCTGTTTCCCAGCAATAGTTTTGATAGACTTCATTAAATATCTCCGCTTCCACTAGCTCTACCTTCGTTTCCTGCAGCCACTCCGTCACACCTTTACCGTTTTCAATCGCCTTTTCAAGCATCTGCTTTATCTTCTTCCGATCCAGCAACGCCATTTCCCCTACATGCGCATATTGATTAAGAATCAATTCCTTCGCCTTCAAATTCCACGGGAGAATTTCAGCATCAAGCAGGACAAAATCAGTGTTGTGTTTTTCAAAATACCCGCTTAAGTCGCGATTGAGCATCTCCAAAATCCGTTCGCCTAAATCTTTTTGAAAAAACGGCCGTCCTGTCCGGGTATAAATGCTCCCCAATGTTTCCGTGCCCACATACTCTTTTGCTACTTGTTTATTTTTAAAAAGAAACAAAATCCCGCGGCTGCCCATATGCTTTTTCTCGACGACCATTTTATCGATTCCGTTTGCTTGGTAATATTCAAATGCTTCCAATGGATGCTCTAAATATCCCTCTAATCTTGAAGGCTTTGGCGTTGGGCTCATCGTTGGCGGAATATAAGGGATTTCCTCAATCGGTACAGTAAAATGAGAAAGATCATCTAAAGCAGACTTGACTCCATCGGCCGCAATCGCAATATGCCTGTTTTGCTCTGTCATAACAGCAAATCCATCAATAAATTTACGGATATTCGGAGGGGCAAGCCTTTTGCTCTCCCATTCCTTTAAAGGATTGTCAGGAACATTGGCATAATCCTGCTTCGCTTTCACTGAAACCAAGTCCTTTTCGGGATAGCGAAATGCCGTTAACCTGCCGCCAAATATAACCCCCTGGTCAATATTCAAGGTATTGTTGATTTGCAAGGGCTGCGGTTTCGGGTCATGCCCCCAAAGAATTAGCTCACTTGATTTATGGTAAAGCGTCCAATCCTTTCGCTGCGGCTTCCCGTTTTCATCAAGGCCATCCGTATCGCCATAACGGCAAAAATCGGAAATCCTAGGCGATTGCTTGCCAATATAGTAATCTTTAATGCCGGCATGGACGGCAACAGCGACATTTACTCCATTTCTCTGGATAATATAATGAGATTTTGCCTCTAAAAGCATTTCCTTTAAATGTTTCTTAAAAGTAACCGTAGCTTCTTTTCCAAATCGTTTTTCATAGTTTTCAAACTCTGCTTCAACTTTCTCATCGCCATGAGCAAGCGTTACTTGACGCCCATCCAACCAACGGGCAATTTTCCAGCCGTGATTACTGTCAATCATATAAGCCAGACCTGCTTCGACATGCTTATGGAAAAATTGCAAGGTATCAATGGAGCGAGGTCCGCGGCTCATTATATCCCCCAACGAAAGAATTTTTCGCCCATCAGGGTGTACATAATAGCCTTCCTGGTTTTCGATGTAACCAAGCTCTCTCAATAAATCAAGAAACTCGTCATAACACCCATGAATGTCACCGATCAAATCAATCCCATTACCCACATCGATTACAAGTGGATTTTCTATACGGCTTACTTCTATAGTCTGGATATCTTCCTCATTTAAAACATAACAACGTTGAAACCCTTCTTTTTTTATGGAACGAAGTGTTTTTTGGAACTGTTGAAACTGCTGCTTAATTCTCTTCCGCCCGCGGGGGTATTCCCTTTCTTCATCCCTTTCGAGCAACTCTTTTTCTGGAAGGTTCAACACGATAGCTGTGGCCGGGACATGGTGTTTTTTTGCAATTTCCAGGTACCGCTCGCGATCTTCCACCCGTAAGTGCGTGGCATCAATCAGGGTTACTTTATTGAGTCGGCAACGTTTTTCAATTAAAAAGTCCATTGCCTGAAATGCCTCTTTAGAAATTTGGTTATATTTATCATATAATGCATCCGCCTCATCCCTCGGCCGATCATTCCAAGTGATAAATTCAACATCACTTACAAGAACGCGGAACTGATCCGAACTCACGACTTCAGAGGAGAGAATTACATTTTCCGCGATTAATCGGTTTAAAAGCGTTGTTTTTCCCGAATTAGATGGTCCGACAAATAACACAATTCCTGCATGGGGCAAATGAATAGTCCTCCTCATCATCCCTCCTTCCTTGTAAATATCGCCATTTGTGTCGGCTGCCCAAAGGTTGGATGCTCCTCACCAATTCCTTGAAATTGAACACGATAAGAGCATCCTGCTATCCATTCGGCGCATTTTTGCTGAAATTCATTTCGTGTCCATTCAAAGCGGTGGTCATTATGCCGCATTTCCTCATCCATTTCATAGACGACATTGTATTCTTGATTGGGTGTCGTTACGATTAGGACCTGTGGGCGATAATCCTGGAAAATCATTCTGAATATTCTCCCCAACCGAGCTTCATCGATATGTTCAATTACTTCACATAAAATCATAATGTCCTTATTCTGCAATCGTTCGTCAAAATAAAACAGTGAGCCCGCCATTGTGGTAGGTTCAAGAAATATGCCTTGTTCCTTCGCTTGATGAAACCGGTCCAAGGCACGTAACCGAGCTTTATTCGAGGGCTCTACCGCAAGTATCTCCTTTACTCCTTCTACAAAACCAAGCAAGGTCGATAACTTTCCTTCACCGGAACCAAGGTCAATAATCGTTTCTTTGTTTGGAAATCCTTTAATAGAATCAATTATCGCTTGATAGCGAAGGTCATTTAAGCGAACCTTTGGCAGCTCAGGCTTAGGCGGTTCCATCTCAAAAAACTTTGATTGTGATATAAGGTTTTCAAATCTTAATGTCCGTTTTACAATCAACTGCTTTAACGGATGGCTTTCAAGCCATCCTTCCCCGTAACGCTCTAGTTTTTCAATTTCTTTTTCATCAATAAAATAATGCTTATAGTTATCCAACACCGGGATAAGAAGAAACACATGCTTCAGGGCATTTTGAAGGGACTGCTGCCCTTTTAAGGTAATGAATTTTGCCGAGCTTTTATCATGAATTTTCTTATTTGCCACCCCTCGTTCAAGGTTGACCTGATAGCCAATTGGTTCGAATAATGCATGGATTTCCTCATCATTTAAATCAGACGCAACCGGACCAAAGGCTATTTCCATTTCAAAAGGATGCTGAACCCATTTCGAATATCCTTCTTGTGGTTTCCCATTTAGCGCAGTGCCCAGTGCTTTACGTATGGCTGAAGTGAAAATACTGCTAACCGCAAACTCGCGATCATTTATGTAGGAGGTAATATCATATATGTCCGCTGAGTTCCGCACTAAATCAATAGCATCTGGTTTTACATAAATCAGAAATTGGATCTCATCCGGTGTAAAGGTTGTGTAGACAATTCGGGTTTTAAATCCCTTTTCGTCCCGTTCATAAAGATTATTTGGATTTTTAGCAAGAAGATAGGAAACGGCTTCCGCCCCCTGCCCCCTTATAGTGAATGAAAGTTGCATGTTCTGCACCTCACTTTACGGAGTATCATTTTACCATTATTTCACATAAAAGGAATGATTGCCAAGCAGAAGAAAAATGCCACACAAGACTGTGTGGCATTTTGAGCAAATCATTGTTTTAACTTAATGAGTTACTTCAGCTTCCTGGTATATCCGAAATGCCGGAACAATCGTATCCGTAACAATTTCTTTTCCTTTTTCGCGAATAAAATCCAATTTATAATAGGCATCAAATCTTTGACTGATTTCTGTTTTCACTAGTTCGGGCGGAGTGACGACGATGAATTGGAACTTCAGTTTTTCGGCAACAGAGAAAATCGGATCAAGGACATGTGCCGACGCAGCTTGTCCGAATGGATTATCACAGACTAAAGGAACCCAGCTTTGATCTGTCTCGTTTTTAACGGATAATAACATCATCATCATGACCATTCGGGCTGATAGCTTTTGACCTCCACTACCATCGGATTTCGTCCTTGAACCTTGATTAATGGTCTGCCAGGTTGAATAATGCTCTCTTTGCGGTTTCCCGTACATAAAGGCATTATCCGTTCGCATATTATAGACGAGTAGCTCAGGATACCGATTCCGCAAAGATACAAACAATATTTGCTCATCACTAATGAGTTGTTTTATTTCTTGATCTACAGCTTGATTACTACTATCAATCACCTCAAATTGTTTCGTAATTTTGTTTATGGCAGCGACAAAATGCTGCTTCAGCAAAGGCTCGATATCTTCAGCCTTTTTAGGCAAAATGTCTTCTTTTAGTTGGACGAGTGGAAAGTTTCCTCGTTCATTTTTCAGCTTCATTTTTGCAATCATGGAACGAATCGCCTCTGAAATGCTCATGACCTTCATGCTGGCACGGCTTGCCCAGAAGTTTTGAGCCTTTTCTGCCCTTTCCTTGTCACGTTCTAATTGTTCCAATCCACTTTGAGAAAAACGCTTCATATTTTGAACAATGCTTTGAATATGCGAATAATGCCTCGTATCCATATGATCTAATGTGGTTAACACATCATTTTTAAAACGAATCTCCCAATCTTTTCCTTCAATTGTAAGCTTTAAATTACGCAAGGATTGTTCGATTTTTGCATGTTTCTCCTGTCCATCTTCCTGTATTGCTTGTTGCTCTTCACACCAGGATAAGATACAGGCTTTTCCTTGACTTTTAACTTTTTCTAAATCCGAATCCGTAAATGCTAGAGCTTCCTCCTTAAGGATAACGGATAATGTTAACAAATCCCCTTCATAACCAGTAATGTTGGCTTCTATTTCTTTTTGGCGCTTTTCCGCCTGCTTTTTTCTTCTATCGTTTTTTTCGTTTGATCTTTTATTTCGACTTCCTTTAGTTCTAAGTCAAGTTCTTCCCATTCTTCAGGCTGTTTTTCAAGCTTTGCTACTTTTTTACCTGACTTGTCACGTTGCTCAGTCGCATGCTTTAAGGACGTTTCTGCCACTGTTACAGCTGTACCTTGTTCCCGTTCATCTTTTTCTGCTGCTTTCGCTTCCTTCTGTGCGGTTTGTAGCATATTTTCTAATATACTAATAGGTTCATCTGGTACCGGAGCTTTATGCCATTCTTTGTTAAGCGTATCAAGTTTTTTCGCTAATTTCTTTTGTTGCTTTTGTTCTGTTTCTTTTCTTGCTTGAATAACCAATAATTCTCTAGCCTGTTCTTCTTTTGATTTTTGAAGTTGTATTAACTCTCTGATGCTTCCATTTATCTCTTCTAATAAATGTGGTGATAAGCGTGGGACCTCTTCACATTGCTCCGCTTTTTCATCAACAGGAAATGCCGCTGTTTCAATAAAGACGGCGATCTCCTTTATATTTTGTTCGTTTGTAAGCTTCCATTCTAAATATGTTTGATTCCACTGGTTTTGTAGTTCAACAATTTTTTCATGCTCTTTCCCTATTTCTAATTGTTTATTGACCAAGGCTTCCTTTTGCTTCTCTTTTTCTAGTTTCACCTGTTTATTCACTAGGTGAGTTGTTTTTTCTTTATCAAAATCCTCTAAGGTTTCCACATCTCTTGTAAGCTTATCTATTTTTTGAATGGCCTTTTGCCGCTGCTCATTTAGCTGAAGCTGTAATTCTTTCTCTTTTTCCTGTTTTGTCGTAACATCTTGTAATTCAATTTTCTTAGAAAGAAGTGCGTTTTGTTCTTGAATCAAAGATTTCTCGAGATCAATACAAAGCTCACTTGAGATAAACCGATCAATTTCTTTTAAAATTTGACGTAAGGAAGTTTCGGTTTTTTCAATTTCAATTAGAGTATCTTTCTTTTCTTCTATTTGTTTAGCAATCTTTATTTTCCAGTCGATAAATAGATTTTTGTCACTTAATAGCTCTTTCTCTGTTCCGTTAATGATCACGTAGGATGGCGATTGATTTTTGCTGTTCATTTCCTCACGCATGAAAATCGGAACAGGGCTTTTAAACATTCTTCCCGAAAGAATCTGCTGATTAATTTTTTGCCATTGTTGGCCACTAACGACCACCCCATATGGAAGAAGTGGGTTTGCCATAAGGTGGTTCGTCATTTCCTCTGCACGTAAGGATTGAAGAAATTGGGTCCCATAAAACACATCAATGCCCGTCTTTTCATCGATCCATTCCTTTAATTCCTTCACATCTTTATTTGGAATCCAGAAGTGCTCATCATTTAAGGAATGATCTAGTTGTATTTCCCAAAGGTCTTTTTTAATTTGTTCCCCTTGTTCTCTATTATTTACTAGGACCTCTTCAATCTGTATCGCATATTTCGAAAGAAGCGCGTGTGTGAACGGTGCAGTAACATCATCTAATAAGCCATGGAGCCTATCTAATAGTTTTGTTTCTTTTGGCTTTTGCTCCTCAATTGCAGCTTTTAACTCTCCGCATTTTTCTTCTGAAAACTGAATCGATTGACCGAGCGTACCATGTAAAGTCGCAAGTTGATTTTGCCGTCCACTAGATTCTTTCTCTTTTGCTTGCAGCTCTTCTAACAAAGCCTTTTTATCATCAATTTGTTTAGAAAGAAACTGGATAAAGCCCTTTAAGTCATAGGTTATGCGGTCGCCAAACTCTTTGATGAGCGCTTCTTCCTTAGACTCAAATGTATGGATTTGTGTATATAAAAAATCAATTTCACTACTAAGCTGGGCAATCTCTTTTGTCTTTTGTTTATCCTGTTGTGTAAGTTCGTTTCCTTTTTTCTTTAAAAACTTTTGATAACCCAAATACAGCTTTACAGCTTCTTGTAGGGATAGATAAGAATGCTCCCACTGCTTTTTAGTTTCTTTTTTGATTTCATCCATTCTTTGATTCACTTGCTCTAAGCCGCTATTTTGTTCTAATGTCGTTATCTGCTGTGCGAGAGTGCGAATACTTTGTTCATTTTCACTCCACTCTTTCAATAAGGCATGAAAGGCTAGCAGCTCTTTTCTTTCCTGTTTCTCCTGAACGATTGCTTGAGAGGAAGTATGCTTATTCCTTTCTTCTACTAATTTCTTCTCCCAATCTAATACCTCTCTATGAGCTTTGGCGTAGTCTAGGTTTTCTTTTTGAAAGCGTAAATCTGCTTGTGTGATTGTTAATCTTTCAATGTCTTTTTCTAAAGTAAGCAGCGTTTCCACTTCCGATTGCTTCAAATGCTCCAAAGCTCCAAGCAGTTGTCTTCCTACCTTAATACTGCCATTAACAATTTCTTTATGCGCTGCACCTTTTGCTAGATTCTCTTCAAAAGGGACAATGTCTTCTAAAAATTCCTTATGTGCTTGCTCTCTTTTTAAGAGAACCGGCAAATCCTTCGCAATACTTGCTTGACTCTTGAAAATCTCCACTAGATCGTCCTTATGATGTTCCGTCCGATGTAAGACTTGGCTAATTGTAGGAATGATTCGTTTTTGGAACAGAGAATGATCATCCTCAGATCCCTCAAAGTATTTCCCAACGCCGCCTTCATCCTTGTTTATATCCTTCATAATATCCCAGTCTTTACGGTTAATTCCGTATGTATCAAGAATGCGATAGTGCTTTTTCGTATCTCGGTAAACGTCATATCCATTCCATTTTAAGTAGTCCTTCAAGCTTTCGGTTTCAGCAACCTCATCATTTTCATATAGTGGAATATGCTCAAGCGATACCTCTTCTTTCCCTTCAAATTCTCTTGTATAAAAGGTAATATTAGGGAGGATCTTCGCTTCTTGTTCTAACGTTTTGCTTTCATTTCCACTTTCTTCGTTCATCGAAATCCTTTGTTCGGCTGAGAACATGCCCCCCGTTACCAGATGCCGGCTGTCAGAACCGTCCAATTCCCATTGAATAAGAACATGAAAGGTATACGGAATAAATTGCTCTTTATTATTAAAAAAGAACTGTTGATAATAACGATTGTTTTGTTTTCCCCATGAGGTACCAGGCTTAAGGATTTGGAAAATGGTTTGTAAGAATACCCCTTTCCCTCCGCCATTCATCATTGCAATGAGACCATTTGTTGATGTCTCTTCATTATGGAAGTTAAAAGTGGTGTCTTTATATTGCTTTTGCATGCCATCATACTTCAGGCCAACAATTCTAATTCGATGGATTTTCGGCATGCTGCTCCTCCTCTGTAGCCATTAATTTTTTTAGTAATTCATAACGGTCGTAATCGTGATATAGGTATTCAATACGCTCAAAAAGCTCATTCTTAGGAATTACCTTTGGAATATCATCCCGATCAAGAATGATGATCAGCCCCTCCGTCTCTAATAGGCGCATAGCGCTGGCGATTAAACCAATTCTGGTTCGTCTATTGCCTTTTTTAACACCATAATCTTCTGTGTCGACCTCCATGTATTTCCATGTTGTCACAACTTCCTTCATATCGATTCGCTCTTCTTCACCGAAGGTAGGTTTTGCTTTTAGAATATTATCCCAATTCATTATGAGGTCGTTGACTTGCCTCTCTAATGAGTAGTAGCTAATTCCTTCCCGCTTCATACGGATTTTGGCCGCCTGGTTCCGGTCAATCGCTGCTAAGAAAGACATAATCACAACGCTAATAAGATGAAAGTGTTTTTTCGTTTCGACTTGCTTATGCTTCTCTTTCAAATGTGTAAAATTCGTAGCAAAGACGGAGCCGGTGGGCTGGACAACTAGATGGATCCGTTTAGGCGATTCGATGATATATGTACCCGACTCGTCTGCTAATAATAGAACGGTCTGTCTTACTTCCGGATCAAAATACGATTGGAAGTGCTCGCTATTTTCGTCAATTACTTTATCTTTTAATAGAGTAAAATAGACAGCAGAAGCTTTTTTGATTGATTCTGCATTCAACGTTTATCCCTCCTGGACACATATTTTAAATGGGGTAATTTTCATTTGATACCATTGGAATGGCTCTTCTCGATGATCAAACATGGTATAGATTTTCGAACCTTCAAACACTTGAAATTGTGGGTATTCCTGCATTAGTTTATAAAGAAGAATTTCCCTCTCATCACTAATTGTTTCTTCCCTCCGATGCAGCACTTGAACCTTTAGCGGCTTTTTATCAAACATCATCCATAAATCAATCGTTTCATATTCTTCAAACCATAGATCCTGGACTTCCAATGGCAGTGTTGATAAATCAGCTAATGAAAACTCTCCGTATGTTTGTAAATGTTGAAAAACATAACTCCATGCCTTTATAACAGACGCCCAGTCCGTCACTCGCTTAGGAGTTTCGCTTATTTCTGCCTCCTCTTCGATTACAACATCCGTTAGTTGTTTTTCATCAAATTCTTGTTCTCCCCAAATCCATTCAAGCGGCAAGATAAACTCATTTTTTGGTGAAAATAAGGGGGAAAGGACTTTTTCGATAGCCTCGAAACTTTGAACTCCTTCTTTCAGTAACATACTTTCATAAATATGTTCTCGAAAGGATACCAGGCTGGTTTCCCAAAACAAGGAAGGGTTTTCTGCCTTTAATTTCATCTCATAGGAGATATTTTGTATGACTAGTTTGGCAAAACGATCATGCAACTGCCTTGTATGACCAATTTTTTCTTGGAGAAGAATCAATTCTTTCTGAATAAAATCATCCTCTTCATTTCTACGTCTCGTCTTTTCTATCATCCTAGTAATGGTCCGGAAGTGATTTTTTTCTTCGTCAAATTGCTTTTCAATTTCAACACGGTTGTCGGCCCTTTGCCATTCTTGTTCAATCAATAAGATTTTGGGATTATTAATCATTTCCTTTTGAAAAGTGAATTCTTTTGCCATTAAGCGGTTTACGCGTGAAATGAGGTGATCGAGGTTACGAGTAGCTTTTCTAAAATTACCGTTTTTAATCAACTGCATACTATAAAGTTGCTCTATCGTTATGGAGAATTCCTCCGCCATTTCCCTGCTCATAAAAATCATTTCTTGAGAAACATCTGTAAGTTTATAAACTATGGTTCCGCCTAGCTCTAAATTCGTATATATTTCATCCATCGTGACATATCTAAATGTCTGCATTTCCCAGGATTGTCTTATTTCATCGTAATATAAGGCCTCAAACGGTTTACTATACTCTTCTTTTCCCTGATATAAAAGCCCGCTTGTAATCCGTTCAATTTGTTTATCGTCTGCTAAAAGCTTCATCTGCTTAATGGAATCCTCTACTATATACTTAATATCTGATTTCCGCCGATGATCATCATCATTCAATTCTCGATAAAAAATGGTAAGGAGCACTTGCATAAGAATTGTCTGGATATGAGGCTTCAACTCTCCTACTTCCATTCCCCTACCAAGCTCGAACAGTGGATTTAATCGCTGCAAACGCTTGCCAAAACCTTCCCATGATTCGTTCACATCCATCTCCCCCATGTTTCGATTGTTAAGACTTCTTGTGGAATCCGCTTATTTTCCTCCCATAATTGCATTAGTAGTTCTTGATCATCTTCTGTAAACCATTGAAAAAATTGATCACGGTATTTGAGGTTTTGGGTTTGACCGATTTTCTGGTCATTCCTTTTCTCTATACATTCTAGCATTTTGCGATAAATTTTTAAGGCAGGCTGAATACAGCAATCCGGGTATTTTTCAATAAGCCGAATGAGGATCCCGTATCCTGCGGCATCAAGATCTCCTGCGTAGTAGAAAAGATAGGATGATTTGGGAAACATCCGAAAGAAAAAGGCAAAGCTCCTTTCAATTTTGGCCCCTTCACCATAAATGATTAGTTCAGGTGCATAATCGAGTTTATTCACTTCCAATAATTTAATCGAAGTATGAAAGAAAGATAGATTTTCGACGATTAGTACCCTTTTAATATCTTTCATTTCTTTCCCTTGTTTCATCCAAAATACGAAAGGCTCCCCATAGTTCACCATTTTAAGTTGGTCTTCTGATATTCCAATTCTAGCTAAAAAGCCCTTTCCATCAGGAAAGCTATCACGATCAATTAAGAATTTTTCATGACCGAAGAGCTCCAGGCTTCTCTCTTCTAATGACACGATTTCCCGTTCCGAACTGGATTTTAGAAAAGTATATAAATTCTGGATTCGCATCCATTCGTCATTCGTTTGCCATTCGGGATGTCGTTCATAGTAGGAAAAATCAAACAGGTCAATTAATTTCATCATCTCTAGGCGATCCCATTTGGCTGCTTGAACTTTTACATTTACCCAGCAATATAATGGCAGTGCTGGTGTTTTACCATTGTTTTGATTATTTTGAATGGGGATAAGGATTTCTTCAGCTTGCAAAGTTTTAATTGCACGATAAAACAACGAATAACCGTCCATTTCAAAATAATCATCCATTAGCTTGCGCAACTGAATTTCTAAATCGTTAATATTTATTTTCTTTTTCTGTTTAGGGTGTTGAATATCTCCAATAAAAGCTCTCACCCTTGTTTCAATAACATCGATTGTACTCACCTACTTAATTCTTCCTTGTATCATGCACTGACCACTAATACTTATTTTAGACACCTTATATTATAAACTAGTTGCATTTTTGTTGGTAAATGAATTTTTCTTAAAAGAATAGCAGATTGCAATTTACCAATACACTGGACACAGGAACCACCAAAAATTCCTTGTTTAACTGTAATAATTCACGAAGTTCCTAAATCTGCTTAGGAAAGACCGGAAACAAAGATTAAAAATCACACGATAAATAAACAAAAAAACCGCATAAGTGAAAAAATTCACCATGCGGCAAGTAATGATTATCGTTATCGGAACGACTAGGGAATCGAACCTACCAAACCACACACGGTGGTCTCAATGTTAATTGCTTATACCTCAATCGTTGCGAAAACAGCGTATTTTAAAATTCAAACTCATCATCATGGCGATGGCGGCGGTATTTTGCTGCATGACAGGAATCACAAATCGGAAAAGCATGATCCCAAGGCAATTTTCTTCCGCAATTTTTACACTTTTTCACAAATTTTTTGATATCAGTTTTTAAACGTTCTTGTACCTGGTCACTGACCTCTTCACGCAGACGTTCCCAATATACTGCTTCCGTCTTCTCACCTAAACGGTACAAAAACAACAGGTGGAGACCGACTGCTTTATAGGAAAGTTCAAGCTCCTCTAGGCTGCGGTCTTTAACGATAGGTTCAGGAAGTTCTCTTCCGTCGATAATCGCATACATTGTTTGCTCCCATTGCTTGGTCAGCACCGGTTCATTTTTAGAAAAAGGTAAGTGCAGAAATCCGTAAAGATCCATCAATGGAAGTCTAGCTTCAATATCGGTCCCGGCAATCAACTGATAAAGTGACCGCTCCTCAGATAAAGATGCCTTCTTCGTTCCCTTGGGGCTTTCAAATTTTCCCCATAGCTCAAAGAAAGTCCCCAGATCACGGTAATAGCGCTGGAAACGTTCAAACACTGAATTGGTCGGTGCAATCGCGAAGGTATGAACCGGCTCATCCTCCTGCATTAACAGTCGGCGCATCGTTTTAATATCATTTGTAAAAGCAACCTTCCCGACATCATAAATTCCTTTTCTGCCGGCCCGCCCGGCAATTTGTTTCACTTCCTGAGAGGTAAGCAGCCTTCTTCTGGTTCCATCAAATTTTTCATTTTCCAAAAAGACAATTCTTCGGATGGGCAGGTTTAATCCCATCCCAATCGCATCTGTAGCAACAATGACTTTTGTTTTTCCATCATTAAATTGCTGAATTTGCTTTTTCCTTGTTTCCGGTGGCATGCTGCCATAGATCATGCTGACTTTATGTCCGTCATTTTGCAGCCTTGATGCTGTTTCTAGGACACGTCGTCTTGAAAAACAAATGAGCGCATCCCCTTTTTTAATATGCTTGATATGAAATTCCCTTGATTCCACTTCAAGCGGGGTGTCACGGCTGTACTCATGGATCTCAATATCGGAATCACCTAAAAGCTCGAGCAACATCGTTTTCGAATTTCGGCTCCCAATGATATGCACTTCTTGAGCATTCGCTTTCGTAATTGCCTTATACCAAGAAAATCCCCGGTCCTTATCGGTAATCATTTGTGCCTCATCAATGACCACCACATCATAGAATTCTTTTTCATGGAACATTTCAACCGTACAGGAGATATGATTGGCCCCAGGAACGATTTTTTCCTCTTCACCCGTTTTTAAGGAACAGCGTGTTCCTTCGGCATTTAACTTATCATAGACTTCAAGCGCCAAAAGGCGTAGCGGCGCTAAATAGATACCGCTGCCGGCTACCTTCATCCGCTCAAGGGCATGGTGCGTTTTCCCCGTATTGGTTTCTCCAATATGGAGAATATAACGAATTTGCCTGCCCAATGATGGATTGTATTCCTGGCCGAAAATATCCTCCATCATCCGGGCCTCTTCTTCCCTTTTTCGTTGTAATTCCGCTTCCTCTTCCGCTTTTTTTCGTTCTCGTTCCGCAAAATCTTTTTCAAAAATTTCTCGATGAACCTCTAAATCAAATGGAAGATCTACAAGTTTTAAGAGGTCCGAAACATATTCGTCCTGAATATCCTGGGTAAAATATTCCTCTACCTCATATATGAGATTTTCAATACAATTTTTCACGAAAGAGGTGGTCAGTTCTTCGTTAAAGATGGCTTTAAATTGTTGATGGATTTTTTCCGGAAGTTGTTCAAATACCTTTTGCGGCAAAAGTTCAGAAACATAGTCAGAAATTAAGCCTTCATATACAAAAAAATAGGTTTCGTATTCGTAAAAGCTTCTGCCCCAATGAAGCGTTTTATGGATGTCCCCGGTTAGTTCTTCAAAAAACGTTGCCAAAGTGGTATAAGCATTCGGATCAAAATTCCCTTGGTTGACTAGTTTTTCTTCGAGAGCAAAGGTGTCAACGGATTGGAATTTAGGATTGTTTTCGAAATCTGCTTCCAACTGAACGGCAACAAATCTTCGGATATAAAGGTAGAAATTTTGATAGTTCTCCTCAATAAACTCTGCCGCAAAAGAGTCAATTTCATTTTGCAGCAGCTGTTTTTCAGCCTGTCGTTTGCTCTCTTCTTCCCGTTTTATAAAGTTTGCCTTTGCTTGATGGTACCGCTTTTCCCATATTTCTTGTTCACCTTGAAAGGTGTCCTGCAGCCACTCCATGGCATCAAACGGCTGATATGTCCGCATTTCATCTCGAAACAGTTTGTTAATTAATTTCCGGTCGATGCCTTCAACCACAAATCCTTTTTCCTTTAAAAATGCCTTTTTTTCATTCCTTGGAACATCATTGGTGGATTTATTCAGCCAAACATTAATCCAAATTTGTTCGGTATACTGGCTTCGATCAGAGAGGTATTGTTCAAAAGTTGGGATCGTTTCTTTCGATTCCAAATAATGATCAATATCTTCATTTAGCTTTTTTTTCGTATGTTCGACCGCTTGAGGATAAATGACAGTTAATTTACTCATTTCGCTAATCTCCTCTTAAAAATTTGCATCTTTTCTGATTTCTTTTTTTCTTATTATTATGTATAATGGGGTCATAGAGATCGTATAGTAAAAAAGACCGAGCATGACAAAGAACTACTCGGTCAATGCAATAGACGGTTCCCCATGGGGAGTCGGCATATTGGAAGAGATAATCCACCGTTTATGCTTGTCGGCTCAAGGGTGGATTATTTTTTTTTGTTAAATGACAGCACGGTGACAATGAGACCTGCAAATGAAATTGCCAGCGTCAAAGCTTCATAAACTGTCAAACGGCATCACCCCCTTTCGATAGGAGTGATCCGACCACCCTTGAGAGATCCTATTCTATTGCATTTCTAATTATAGCATAAATTTCCACATCGAACAAGCGTTCCCTTAAATATTATGTTGGGTACAATACTGGTCCACTAAATCCTCGATTTGATCTAGCTCCGGAAATTTTCCTGAAAACTGAAATTTAATTTCTTCGATGAAATGTTCGCGATTATATACATGGATGGCTCCATTTTGCGCGATAACGCTATATTCCGGTACAAAACGGTAACCGCTTCTTTCAATTGCCCCCATCATCATGCTCCTTTTTCCTTGTTTTGGTTAGTATTTGCGGATTTTGGGGGATTCATCCTTTTTTGTGGATACTGTAGAGTGTTCTTTTACCTTATGGCACTTTTTTCTTCTTTAAGGGGATAGGAACATGTTTCCTTTTATCTTTTTAGGGGAAAATTTACTCTGGCGGGTAATGCAACTCCCTTCCTTTTCCCTTTTTATAGAAAAATCCGCTCAACTGGGTAATCCTACTCCCTTGCTTTTCCCTTTTTATAGAAAAACCCGCTCTATCGGGTAATGCAACTCCCTTCCTTTTTCGCTTTTATAGAAAAATCCGCTCTATCGGGTAATGCAACTATTTTTGCTTTTCCCTTTTTATAGAAAAACCCGCTCTATCGGGTAATGCAACTCCCTTCCTTTTCCCCTTTTATAGAAAAATCCGCTCTATCGGGTAATGCAACTCCTTTGCTTTTCCCTTTTTACAGAAAAATCCGCTCTATCGGGTAATGAAACCCCCTTGCTTTTCCCTTTTTACAGAAAAATCCGCTCTATCGGGTAATGCAACTCCTTTGCTTTTCCCTTTTCACAGAAAAATCCGATCAATCGGGTAATGCAACTCCTTTGCTTTTCCCTTTTTACCGAAAACCCATTCGACCGGGTAATACCCCCCAATTAAAACAAATGAACGGCCCCCAAAAAGGAGCCGCTCTATCCAACAAACCTTATGCTGTTGTATAAACCTCTTCTTTATTTTCATGACGAATCGTCGCTTGTGCTGCTGCAAGACGAGCCAGTGGCACACGGTATGGTGAACAGCTGACATAATCCAAGCCGGTTCTATAGCAGAAATCAATCGAACTCTTTTCACCGCCATGCTCGCCGCAAATACCTGTTTTTAAAGTAGGCTTCGTTCCACGGCCAAGCTTCACGCCCATCTCAACCAATTTCCCTACGCCATCTTGATCAAGCACAGCAAACGGATTATCCGGAAGCACCTTATGCTCGATATACGCCTGCAAGAACTTTCCTTCCGCATCATCACGGCTATAACCGAAAGTCGTTTGTGTTAAATCATTCGTACCAAACGAGAAGAAATCAGCTTCCTCCGCAATCTGATCCGCCGTTAACGCAGCACGCGGGATCTCAATCATCGTCCCAACTGTGTAATCAAACTGTTTACCCGTTTCCTCTTGAATACGAACACCGGCATCAACCACCAATTGACGCATTTCCTTCAGTTCATTCACATGACCGACAAGAGGAATCATGATTTCAGGCTTTACTTCCATTCCCTTGTCAGCTAGCTTTGCCGCAGCATAGAAAATCGCTTTGGCCTGCATATCGTAAATTTCTGGAAAAATCATTCCCAAACGGCAGCCGCGGTGGCCGAGCATTGGGTTGAACTCATCCAATTGGCGAACCTTTTTAAGCAATAATTCTTTTTCCTTTAATTCTGTAGAACCCGGATTTAAAATTTGCAGCTTTGTTACTTCGACTAAAAGCTCCTCTTTATCCGGTAAGAATTCATGTAATGGCGGGTCTAGCAAGCGAATCGTAACCGGATGCCCTTGCATCGCTTCAAAGATTCCTTCAAAATCGCCCTGCTGCATTGGCAATAACTCATCAAGAGCTTCCATCCGCTCAGCATAGTTCTCCGCTAAAATCATTTTTTGGACAATTGGAATTCGCTTTAAATCCATAAACATATGCTCTGTACGGCACAAACCAATTCCACCTGCACCGAAATCAAACGCTTTTTGAGCATCCTCAGGATTATCCGCATTGGCACGAACACCAATTTTGCGCTCTTGGTCCGCCCATGCTAACAATAATTGGAACTCATCTGATAACTCAGGATCAATCATTGGAATTTCACCAAGCATAATCTCACCAGTTGAACCGTCAATTGTAATGGTTTCACGGTATTTTACAACCGTTTCACCAACCGTAAATTGCTTCGCTTTCAAATCAATTTTCAATGGCTCACAACCGCAAATACAAGCTTTCCCCATCCCTCTTGCGACAACAGCAGCATGGCTTGTCATGCCGCCGCGGCTCGTTAAAATTGCCTGCGATGCAACAATCCCATGAATGTCATCTGGTGTCGTTTCCGGACGGACCAAAATGACCTTTTTACCCTCATTACCTAGTTGTTCTGCTTCATCTGCATCAAAGACAACCTGGCCAGTTGCCGCACCTGGTGAAGCCGGTAAGCCTTTCGCTAACAATGTACGCTGGTATTTATCATCAATGCGGCGGTGCAGCAATTGATTTAGTTGATCTGGGTCCACTCGAAGCAACGCGGTCTTTTTATCAATAATACCTTCTGCCACCATTTCAACGGCAATGCGGATGGCCGCCTGTGCAGTCCGTTTTCCATTACGAGTTTGCAAGATAAATAGTTTTCCGCGCTCAACGGTGAATTCAATATCCTGCATTTCCTGATAATGCTGTTCCAAGCGTTTGCACGTTTCCGTGAATTGCTGGTAAACTTCCGGCATTTCGTCCTTTAGTGTTGCAATTGGCTGTGGTGTACGAATTCCAGCCACAACATCTTCGCCCTGTGCATTAATCAAGTATTCACCATATAGAACATGTTCACCAGTCGAAGGATTTCGTGTGAACGCGACCCCTGTACCTGAGTCATTTCCCATATTACCGAAAACCATGCTTTGAATATTAACAGCCGTTCCTAAGTGATCCGGGATTTTGTTTAAGCGGCGGTATACAATTGCACGCTGATTATTCCAGGAATCGAACACGGCATTAATGGCTAAGAATAGCTGCTCTTTTGGATCCTGTGGAAACTCTTTTCTTGTATGCTTTTTGACGATTGATTTATAACCGACAATCACTTCCTGCCAGTCTTCAGCACTCATTTCAGGATCAGAGCTATAGCCTTTATGCTCACGAACTTCTTCTAAAAATTGTTCGAAATAATACGTATCGATATCTAACACAACATTGCTGAACATTTGGATAAAACGGCGATAGGAATCATATGCAAACCGAGGATTGTTTGTTAACTTTGCCATTCCCACAACGGTTTCATCATTCATCCCAAGGTTTAGAACCGTATCCATCATTCCCGGCATCGAAAAAACAGAACCGGAACGTACAGAAACAAGTAATGGATTTTGCGCATCGCCCAATCGTTTCCCCATTTTTTCTTCCAAACGGCTAAGTGCTTCTAATGCCTGAGCCTCTACTAAAGCGGGAATTTTTTTGCCAGAATCATAGTATGCGTTACATGCCTGTGTAGAAATCGTAAATCCATAAGGTACAGGAAGGCCAATCCGCGTCATTTCCGCTAGGTTTGCACCCTTACCTCCAAGCAATTCTTTCTTATCGCCATTTCCCTCATGAAAAAGGTATACGTATTTTTCCATTGATTAAAAGCTCCTCTCTTTTTTTAAAATATCTAAAATGAGACCGGCTGTTTCCTCAATTGCTTTATTGGAAACATTAATAATCGGGCAGCCAACACGTTTCATGATTTTTTCTGCATGCTCTAGTTCGTCCAAAATTCGTTCAAAGCTCGCGTAGCTTGCCTTCGAACCAAGTCCTAGTGCTTTTAAGCGTTCTTTCCGGATTTCATTTAATTTATCCGGAGAAATGATTAAACCAATACAATTTCGGCGCGGTATTTCGAATAATTCATCCGGAGGCGGAACCTCTGGAACCAATGGAACATTCGCTACTTTAAAGCGTTTATGTGCCAAATACATGGAAAGCGGTGTTTTAGATGTTCTTGATACGCCTATTAACACGATATCCGCCTTGGTAATTCCCCGAGGATCACGGCCATCATCATATTTAACTGCAAACTCGATGGCCTCAATTTTACGGAAATACTCCTCGTCCAATTTTCTCATCATGCCAGGCTGGTGATGGGGGGTTTTATTAAATCTTGTTGTAAAGGCATTCATTAAAGGATTTAATAAGTCAACTGCATAAATCCCCTCTTCTCCAGCCCGCTGATCCAAATAATCCTTTAAGGTTGGAACAACGATGGTATAAGCGATAATCGAATGGCCCTCTTTTGCCAATGAAATCACATCTTCAATATCTTCAAAATCCTCCACATAGGAATTGCGGCGGATTTCCACATGGCCCCCATTAAATTGAGTAGCCACCGCTTTTACCACAAGCTCAGCCGTTTCCCCAACTGAGTCTGATACAACATAGACCACTTCTTTTTGATCCAAAATTCCTGCCACTCTCCTCAACCAAGTTTTTGGTCCATTATTTCAAGGTATGCACGTGTAATCGTTGTCTTGGTAATCCGACCTACAAGTAAATATGTATGGTCATCCACTTCCTTCACAACGGGTAGGGAATCAATATGATTATTAATCATCTTTTTTGCTGCTTCTAGCAAGGTTTCTTCTGGGCGAATGGTAACGATGTTCGGCATCCGTGTCATGATGACACTAACAGGGAGCTCATTGAGGTTTTGATTACCAATTGCGGTTCGAAGCAAATCCTTCCGGGAAATGACCCCTGCTAGGTTTCCTTCCTCATCAACCGCATAAAGTGTGCCGACATCCTCTAAAAAAAGCTGAACAATTGCGTCATAAACTGAGGTGGATTTTTCAACAACAATTGGGTGGGCTTTAAAATCACTTACTTGTTGGTGTAAAAACTTTTCTGCATGTTGTTTTACTTCTAATTCCTGATTATAAAAATAGCCCACCCGGGGTCTTGCATCCAAATTTCCGGACATCGTTAAAATAGCCAGGTCAGGCCTTAGAGCTGCCCTTGTCAACGATAGTTTCTCGGCAATTTCCTTCCCGGTAATTGGTCCGCTTGCTTTTACAATTTGCAAGATTTCATCCTGTCGTTTTGTTAGTTTAATAACTTCCGCCCTCCTCTCAAAAAAATAGGTCCTAATCTGACGGAGTTTTTTAAATGTGTTATACTTATTTACATATAGTATATTACATTTAACCAAAATGCGAAACATTTATTTATACTATTTTCGACAATTTTCAAAACTATTAAAAATTTCCCTTTAAAAAGGCTCCCTCAAGGAGGTGAGCCTCATTTTTGACAAACAGGACAGAAAAAGGATTTTCGTGATGCAATGGTTGTTTTTTCAATCGGTGTTCGGCAGCGAAAGCAAGGCTGCTTTTCACGATCATACACCTTGCAAAACTGGTTATAGCTCCCTGTCTTTGTATCTCCAATAAAAAATGGATTTTCTAAATATCCCCCATGATTAAGGGCATCGGTCAGTACATTTTTCATCGAATCAAACAAATGGCTTTTCTCTTCATCCCGTATCTCTTGGATTTCCCTTGTTGGCAATATTCCGGAATGATAGCAGATTTCATCTGAATAGCAATTCCCAATCCCAGCAATAAATCCTTGGTCAAGAAGCTTAGCCTTAATTTTTCCACGCTTATGATCCATTAATTTCAAAAATGCTTCTAAAGTAAAGCTGCTTTCCAGTGGTTCCGGGCCTAAATCAGATAACTCTTGCTGCACGGCATTTTCATTATATAAATGTAGATAGCCAAGCCGTAGTCCGATGAAATATAAATGCTGATACCCAAAGGATAATCGAATTTGAATCGTCCGTTTCGGTTTTTCTTCCTCTGTCCCGTAAAACATCCACCCGCCAAGCATTAAATGCAATAACAGGACTTGTCCATTTTGAAGATGGAAAAGCAAATGCTTGGCTCTCCGGTCAACGGTCGTAACCTTTTGGTGAAGAACGCTGTTTATAAAAAGTTCGGGCTTTACATTAATAGATTTTTCACGGTTAATTTGCACATCTGTAATGACGTGGTCAGCAATCCGTTGATTTAATAATCTTCGGTAATTCTCCATTTCGGGAAGTTCAGGCATCTTGATTCCCTCCAATATTTTTCCTTTACCGAATATCTTTTCCTAAACTCCTAAAAAAATGAACGCAAAAAAACCGGACATCCCTGGAGGGCAAATTCCGCTTGAATTCTAAAAAAATGTCCTTCCAGCTACACACTGGAGGGACATTTTTTCAAACCTGGTCCGGTTTGCTCCTGTATTAATATTGCTCTTCTTCAAATGAACATTCTTTAAGCGGGATTACTTTCGTTTTATGGACGATTTTATATCCAAGCCAAACAATTAAAAAGATTGGCAATCCAATATAGGATACGGCTGCACCGTACCAATCAATTTTATCGGCCGTAAATGCTTGATAGTTTTGGCCAAGAATAATCACGACACACATTGCAAGTGCAAGCAGCGGACCTAACGGGAACCACTTTGCTTTGTATTTTAGTTGATTCAAGTCTTTTCTCTGTGCATTATAGGCTTTTCTAAATCGATAGTGGCTTATGGCAATACCTAACCAAGCAATAAAACCAGTTAAGCCGGAAGCATTTAATAACCATGTATAGACTTGATCCCCAAAGATTGAAGTTAAAAACGCTAATGCTCCAATAATGGTCGTTAAAACAAGGGCATTCATTGGGATACCACGCTTGTTTACATTTTGCAAAAATTTAGGTGCCTGGCCATCCTTTGCCATCGACCATAGCATCCGTGTCGCTGCATATAATCCTGAAGATCCGCAGGATAAAACGGATGTTAATATAACAGCATTCATGACAGAAGCGGTAAAGGCAATCCCTGCTTTTTCAAATACGAGAGTAAACGGACTCACCGCAATGCTATCAACGTCTCCACCTAATAGCTGAGGGCTTGTAAATGGAATGACAAGACCAATTACGGCAATGGCGCCAATATAGAATAATAGAATACGCCAAAATACTTGTCGGATAGCTTTTGGTACGTTTTTACCAGGATTTTCACTTTCCCCAGCAGCAATCCCGACTAGTTCTGTTCCTTGGAACGAGAACCCGGCAATGAAGAATATACTTAATATTGACATAAATCCGCCGTGTACAGGAGCATCTCCAATTGTAAAATTCTTAAAGCCGAGAGATTCACCGCCCAAAATACCGAAAATCGTCAGAAGGCCTACGCCAATGAAAACAATAATGGTAATAACTTTAATTAGTGCGAACCAATACTCTGACTCACCGTAACTTTTAACGGATAAAGCATTTAATAAAAACATAAGTCCTAAAAACAGTACGCTCCACACAATGCTTGGAACATCTGGAAGCCAAAATTTCATAATAATAGCCGATGCCGCAATTTCAACTGCCACGGTTACTGCCCAGTTAAACCAATAATTCCACCCTAATGCAAATCCAAGTGCTGGATCTACAAACCGGCCGGCATAGGTTGCGAAGGATCCGGAAACCGGCATATGAGTAGCCATTTCCCCAAGGCTTGTCATTAAAAAATATACCATAATTCCAATTAATCCATATGCCAGCAGCGCACCACCTGGTCCAGCCGTATGGATGGAAGCTCCCGTAGCTAAAAAGAGACCTGTTCCGATTGATCCGCCAATCGCAATCATTGTCATATGACGAGCCTTTAAATTACGTTTAATGGTGATCTCTCCACTATTATGAATTTCCTCTTTTACCTCTTTAACAACTGCCATCCACGTCCCGCCTTTACTATTGAAATATAAGTTTAATATTTTTCACCTTTTCCCCTTTAATTTCTCCCTCTTGATCCCTTCCCTTCTATTCTTTTTAATTGTTTTGGTTATAAAAAAAACCAGACAAGACATCTATCTTCAATAAAGAGGTTCGACTTTCGAATATTCCTTACGAAGTGCCCAATGTCTGTCTGATTTTAGTTAATATTATGTGTATAGGGACAACTCTTTTTAACTTTATGTAATCGCTTTCTTAATTAGCGACAGTTTAACGAAATTCCACTGTCCTCATTCATTATTATATGGACTGAAAAATATCATGTCAAGACAACAATTATTAATTTTCAAAAAAATAAATATATTAAAAATACTATTTAACTATACAACATCCAGCAAACTCTTTTTTAGGGTTAAGATCCCCATTTCCATTTCCTCAAAGCTTGCATAGGAATACGATAAGCGAATCGATGATTGATGGTCATGATAAATATAGCCCGGATTAATTAACACATTTTCATTTATACATTGCTTAAATAGTTTTTGCATATTGATCTTTTTCTTAAAAAGAACCCAAATAAATAATCCCCCTGATGGTTTGGACCAGGAAGCAACATCACTTAAATGAAGAGTAAGTAATTGGAGAAGGTAATCTCTTCTCTCTTTAAGGATGGTTCTAACATTCTTTAAATGGTTTTCATACATCCCTGATGCAAGCAGCTCTTTTACTAGTAACTGAGACAAATAACTTGAACCATAATCGGTTTGCATTCTCACATCCCGAAGGCGTTTAATGACCGCTTCAGGTCCCGCCAACCAGCCAATGCGCAGACCGGGCGCAATCGTTTTTGAAAAACTGCCAATATATAAAACTTGTCCATTTTTATCTAATACTTTTATTGGAGCAGGAGGCCGTGCATCCATCCATAAATCTCTAAAAATATCATCTTCTATGATGGGCAGCTTATAATGCTGGCATTTTTCTAGCAAGATTTTTCTTTGTTCCAGTGACATACTAGTTGTTGTCGGATTGTGAAAGGTAGGATTAATAAACAGGGCAGAGGCGTTTCTTGTAAAGGTTTGTTGAAATAACTCCTCGATTCTTAGTCCATTCCCATCGACAGGGATTCTCTTGATTGTCATCTCTGCCGGAAATACATTGACGGAATGTAAGTACGAAGGGTTTTCTAAAAACACGGTTGACCCTCTTTTCAATATTCCAACTGTAATTAATTTAAGTGCCTGTAAGGCGCCTGAGACGATTAAGATACATTCCGGTTTTATCTTGATGCCGCTTTTTTGGAGATGCCTACTAATCTCTTTTCTTAATTCCAGATCCCCTAACCCATCACCGTACCCAAAATCCTGAATCTGGGTTGAGACTGCCCCCATTGCTTTGGCGATTTCTGAATGAGGAAACAAGTCAGGTCCAAGCTCCCCTTTACTTAGTTGGATTAAATCCTTTCTCGTTTCTAATTCATTAATCAGTTGTACCGTATGAACACTTGAGGGCTGCAGGGACCATTTCGTTAAATCATTCCAGTCTGGGGGAGACATTTCCGAATTAAGGGACCATTGATTGTGAATGACATAAATACCGCTGCCGGTTTTTCCCTCCAATAAACCCTCAGACTTGACGATTTCGATTGCCGTTATGACCGTACTTCTGTTGACACCAAATTTTTCTGCTATTTCACGTTGGGTTGGGATTTTACTCCCAATTACCCATTCGCCCTGTTCAATTTTCTCCCTCATCCAGTGAACGATTTGCAGGTATCGAGGCTTTTTATTCATAAACATCATTCTTTCATATTTGTTGGTTTTTTTCTTTTTCAATTGGTTGGCGATTTCGATTCTTTCATATTTTATTATAATTTTATAATTTCGTCTTCCCTAATGGGCGGTTGGCACTCTTCAATATATGAAAGAAATGAGGGAGAATCATGAATGGTAGACTTTTCGTTGCATATAGTTTGATCATTGTTGCATGGGGATCGGCTTTTCCTGGAATCAAGGCTGCACTAGAATCGTATAGTCCGGAACATCTTGCCCTGTTCCGGCTATTAATTGGCTCCATTATCCTCATTATTTTTGCGGTAGTTAAAAAAATTAAACTACCAGATTTAAGGGATATCCCCTTCATCCTTTTACTTGGTTTTCTCGGTTTCATGACCTACCATACTGCTTTAAGTATTGGCGAAGAAACGGTGAGTGCCGGAATGGCCAGTTTGTTCGTATCCACTACACCTATAATCTCAGCTATATTAGCAGTCGTTTTTTCAAAAGAAAAATTTCATAAAATGGGGTGGATTGGCTCAATTATCGCCTTTTTAGGTGTTGCGATGATTTCGTTCGGATCAGGAATTCCACAAACTGCGTATCTAAAAGGGGTAATCTTTATTTTGATTGCCGCCTTAGGAGAGAGCTTTTATTTTATCTTTCAATCAAACTATTTAAAAAAATACGGTTTCATCCCTTTTACGATTTATACGATTCTTGCAGGTACACTTTTCATGCTGATCTTTTTACCGGGTTTAGGAAATGAAATTGCTGCAGCTTCTTATTCTGCTACTTTTTCGGTTATTTATTTGGGGCTGGTTCCTACTGTTCTTCCATATTTGGCTATGGCCTATGTAACCGAAAATGCCGGTGCATTGGCTGCAACAAGCTCGTTATATTTAACTCCTGTCGCTGCATTTGTGATCTCTTGGATTTTCTTAAATGAAGTACCTACATGGATTACGCTTGTCGGCGGGGTGATTACCTTAGTTGGGGTAAGTATTTCCAGCATGAAGATCAAACAGGATGATCTAACTCTCGGTTGTACTGCAAATACTCGTGGATGAGCACTAAATACTCTCGGATAACCTAGCAATACTCTCGTTTTTCGATCTAGCTATCGGATATGCGGCAAATACTCGTGGATGAACGTTAAATACTCTCGGATAACCTTTCAATACTCTCGTTTTCCGATCTAACTATCGGATATGCGGCAAATATTCTCGGATGGGCACTAAATTCTCTCGTTTTCCGATCTAATAACCATAAAAAATAGATTTGGTCGGATTTTCCATATTAAGTACATAAAAATTATGTCCGAAATCACCCAAAATATGATATACCAATATCATAGATGTTCAAAAAATATACATAAATACGGGGGAATTAAAGACATGACGGTTCTTCAAATTTTAAGTTTAATTGGAATCGATATTCTGTTATCGGGTGATAATGCAGTGGTTATCGCCTTAGCTGCGAGTAAAGTACCACAGCACATGAGAAATCGAGCCATTTTCGGCGGGACATTAATGGCGATTGTTTTAAGGATTCTAGCAGCAACCATTTTAATTCAATTTCTAGAATTTCCATTCGTGCAATTAGTGGGCGGTTTAATCTTATTGCGAATCAGCTACAATTTAATCGCACATAAAGAAGAAGACGATCCGAATATCAAACAATCCGACAAAGTTCTAGGAGCAATCAAAACGATTGCGATTGCCGATTTCGCCATGTCTATTGATAATGTGATCGCGTTATCAAGCGTTGCAGAAGGAATTCTACCGATTGCGATTGGAATTCTCATCTCCATCCCAATCATTATTTTTGGTAGCAAATTACTAATGAATTTAATGGAGAAATTTCCAATCATCGTGTATGCCGGTGCAGGATTATTAACCTTTGCTGCTGGTAAAATGATGGTTGAAGATAAAGGATTAGAAAAGTTCCACATCTTAGTTCCAGACTCCTTTCACTTAGTTATTCCGATTGCTATGGCTATCATTTTGGTGGTAGCAGTATTTGTAAAGAACAACATGGCAAAAGAAGAAAAAGCTGCTGCATAGAGTTAAAAAGCACCGATTCATTGATCGGTGCTTTTTCTACTTGTTAATACTAAATGCTAAGTAATCCTCCGAGGCGATCTTTCATAAACATCAAATAGCCCCCACCTTCTTGTCTAATTCATCCATCCAATTCGCAAAAAGGATATTTAATTTAGTTTCAAAATAATCTTCAGTACACACCTACCACAACACCGTAAAAATACATATGGTGTGGACCTTTTGCAAAAGGCGCTTGTTATGTAAAAATGTTAGCAAGGGGGTGAATGCAGTGTTTAACGATT
This sequence comes from Bacillus salipaludis, assembly GCF_030938565.1. Lineage (GTDB taxonomy): Bacteria > Bacillota > Bacilli > Bacillales > Cytobacillaceae > Neobacillus > Neobacillus salipaludis_A. The sequence continues at coordinate 4,473,297 of NZ_JAVGVR010000001.1, forward strand.
TTAAGTTAACGGAAGGCCGTCCTGTATATATTCAACTGAAGGAATATTTAAAAAGAATGATCACCAACGGACATTTACTTGAGCACCAAAAGCTTCCATCCACACGTGAACTTAGCACGTTATTATCCATCAGCCGAAACACCGTCCTAACGGCATATGCGGATTTGGAACAAGAAGGCATGATCTATGCGGTAAAAGGAAAAGGAAACTTTGTAAGTCACGTTGAGACCTTCAAATCCCCATCCATCCAGTTGAATTGGACTGAAAAAATCAATAACCAATCCTTTTTGGCAGAAGAAATGGACCTTATGAAGCATGGAGTCCGCTGGAATAAGGAAATGATCTCTTTTACGAGTATCGCCCCTGATGAAAAGCTTTTTGATGTAGAAAATTTTAAAAGAGCTTTTTTAAATCGGATGTCCATTGAGGGAGACATTGTTCTGAACTATGGATATGCAAAGGGCTATAAACCACTGATCGAATACCTCCTTCACTACATGGAAATTAAAGGGGTAGACATTCGAAATAAGGATGTTTTAATTACCAATGGCTTCACGGAAGCTCTGGATCTCCTTTTATCTTCTTTAAATAAAAAGAACGGCCGTGTTATTTGTGAAAATCCAACCCATCACTCTGCCCTTAAGCTCTTTCGATTACATGGCTTTGAAATCGATGGAATTGAAATGGAGGATGACGGGGTCAATATTAGGAAGTTAGAAACCTCCTTATCAAAAAAAGAGTATGATTTTGCCTACTTGATTCCGTCTTATCATAATCCAACTGGAATCGTAACGTCCTCTGAAAAAAGAAAGGAAATCATGGAGCTGTTTTCCGCCTATCAGCTTCCGATTGTTGAGGATGGATTTAATGAAGAATTACGTTACTCAGGGTCACATCTGGCACCGTTGGCTGCCTTCGCCGGACACGGCAATCATGTCATTTATATTAGCAGTTTCTCTAAAATTCTTTTTCCTGGATTGCGGGTCGGATGGATTTTAGCAGACAAAGAGTTGATTTATTACTTGGAAAGTATGAAACGAGCCCGAACGATTCATACGTCTACATTGGATCAAGCGGTGTTATATCAATATTTGAATGATGGCTACTTTGAGAAGTATATTAAAAAAGCGAAATCCGTCTATAAAAAAAAGTATGAATTAGCTGTTCATTATTGTAAGCAACTTATTCCTTTCAAACGGTTAACGGGTGACGGTGGACTCCACCTTTTTATAGAACTAGAAAACAACATCGATTCACGGAAACTTTTAGAAAAATGTTACCAAAACGGAGTTGTTTTTTCTCCAGGCGATGTTTTTTACACGGACAATAGTGGAAAGCATACGTTACGATTAGGATTTTCTCGGCTGAAAGAAAGCGAGATTATCCAAGGAATTACGATCATAGGTGACACAATAAAAAATCATTATGGGGGCTAAAAAAATGAGAGTTGGCGTCATTATGGGAGGGGTTTCTTCCGAGAAACAAGTTTCGCTCATGACAGGTGAAGAAATGATGGTGCAATTAGATAAAAATAAATATGAAATTGTACCGATCCAACTAGATCACAAAGAAGATTTAGTGGAAAAGGCGAAAAATCTTGATGTTGCGCTACTAGCGCTACATGGCAAGTTCGGTGAGGACGGCACCATTCAAGGTACCCTTGAAACCCTTGGAGTTCCTTATACCGGGAGCAACGTCCTGTCCAGCAGCTTATGCATGGATAAGAATATCTCGAAAAAAATCATCCGGTATGAAGGAGTGCAAACACCGGATTGGATTCACCTAACGAACATCGAAGAACTTAATATGGATGAACTAGACAAGATGGGTTACCCAGTAGTGGTGAAACCTAATTCAGGTGGTTCAAGTGTAGGAGTAAAAATTGTTTATGACCAAGACTCGGTAACGGCTGCGATTGCTGAAGTATTCAAATGGGATGCTGAAGTGGTGATCGAAAAGTGTATAAAGGGCGAGGAAATCACTTGTTCGATATTGGACGGACAGCTTTTACCGGTGATTTCCATTCGTCATAAGGGAGAGTTTTTTGATTATACCTCCAAATATGATGATGCGGCTACCATTGAAGAGGTGGTCGAGCTCTCGCCTGAAACAAAAACCAGAGTCGCAATTGCAGCAATGACTTGCTATAAAGCATTGAAATGTAGTGTTTATGCCCGAATCGACATGATGATTCAAAACGGGATCCCTTATGTGTTAGAACTTAATTCATTACCTGGGATGACAAAAAATAGCCTGTTGCCAAAAAGCGCACAAGCAGCGGGGATCCCTTATCATAAGCTGCTTGACATAATCATTGAAAATTCACTTAAAGTAAGAGCAATGGAAGGTATTAATAAGAGATTATAAACACTAACTAGAATTTCCATGGGGAGAATTAAAAAACCCTTCGTTTGAATAGAAACGAAGGGTTCGTTAGTAAAAATCTTATCACTTGCTTAGTGTAGACAAGAAAACCTTTTGTGCCGCCCTAACTCCTGCCCCATGTTCAAATAAATAGGAAAAATCCTGTAGCCCTGCTTCGATCAGGGAAACAGCTTCGAGGATATCACTTGGGAAGCAATAGCCCATATGTCCAAATCTAAAAATTTTACCTTGCAGATGGCCAAGCCCGCCGGCAAGATCAAGGTGATATTTCTTCTTTAAATGTTCCAAAAAGGATGGTAGCTCCAAACCTTCCGGTGTTCGGATTGCAGTAATCGTTGGCGAGGCAAACTCATCACTTGTCAATAATCCAATGGAGAGAGCCTTCATGGCTTCACGAACCATACTTTTCATTACTTCATGTCGTTCGATGGTTTTCACAAATCCGCCTTCCTCCTCAATTAAGTCACAAACAGCAGAAAGTCCCATAATCAAGGAAATCGCAGGCGTGTTAGGCGTCATCCCTTTTGAAGCCCACTCCCGATAACTCAATAAATTTAAATAATACGCAGGTGTAGGATTCGCCTCGATCACTTTCCAGGCTCTTTCACTTACACTTAAAAGCGAAAGTCCTGGTGGAAGCATCATCGCTTTTTGTGAACCTGTTACGAGAATATCGATGCCCCATTCGTCCATTTCAGCTGGAGCACCGCCAATACAGCTCACCCCATCGACAATGAAGAGTGCTTCTGTATGAGTGCGCACCACCTTGCCTAATTGATTGATCGGGTTTAAGATTCCGGTAGAAGTTTCATTATAAGTAGCAAAAACAGCTTTAATGTTGGATAACGGCTTCAAAAATTCAGTCAGATCTTCTTCCGTACAGGCCTCGCCCCAATTCTTTGCAAGCTTATGTACATGAAAGCCGTATTTCTCACAAATTGAAACGAAGTAATCACCGAAGGCGCCAACCGTGATGACGACTACTTCTTCTCCTGGAGAAACAGTATTGACCGCTGCCGCTTCTAACGCAGCTGTTCCCCCTGATGGCAAAAGCAAAATATCTTGCTTTGTTCCGAAAATAGGCTTCACTCGATGTGTTGTTTCTTGATATAACTTAACAAATTCCTCCGTACGATGACTAATCATATCCTGCGCCATGGCCAGTTCAACTTTTTTAGGAATTGGTGTCGGCCCTGGATGTCTTAATATATTTGGATTCATACCTTTCCCTCCGGTTTATAAAGATTATTCTTCCGCAAAACTCTTCCCATTTAAATAATAATCAGATTCTCTAAACGTACTAAAAGCAACTTCTACTTCCGGGATCTCGAGCGAGTGAACCTGTTTCGTGATAATATTCGCAAATTCGTCCCGAATTTCCTGCCCTCTTTCAAACCATTTCACTTCAATAAATGGATATCCCGGCACCTCGTTTCCATCAAAAACAAAAGTTGAATGGACAACCTCGAGTGTGAAATTGTCCGTCCCGCAGGCACAAAGATCCGCTAATTCCTGTACGAGTGGTTTACTAATGGTTTTCACCTGCTCAACTGTTATTCCACGAATAAATAAATGTGGCACTTCAAATCCCCTCCCGTATTTTGTAATCTAATCCGATTATATCCGTTACCTAGTTTGTTTCCAATTATCCCGCCTTCCATCACTTCAAAAACGTTTTTCCCAAGGAAGTTGTGCTAATCGTTGCAGGGTTTACCACACACCTCTTTATTACTGGAAAATTTAAAATTAATCCATTAAAAAAAGCAATTGAAGATTTTAACGATTTATATTAAAATGGTTTCTTTGCTGGCATATTAATGATATATCATAATCCGGAGGGAAATCATGAGCAAATCAGAAGAATTGAAACAGGAATTACAGGTCTTAACCAGTCGACGTGAACGGATGCAGAAGAACCTTTATGAAGTGGAAAAACGCATTAATGAAATTGTTAATGAATTGAAAAAGCAATAAAATCATCTTCACTAGCGGAATTCACTCATATCAGGGGCTTTCCTTAAATAATTTGCTGCCGCAACGGCAGCATTCTTATTGAATTATACCCGCTAAATTCCCATGCTACTTGTTACTAATTAGAAAATTTCGCAGGGAGAATTCCCATAGTTTTTTCCCAACGAAAAAAAACCAGAGGAACCGTCACTCCGGTTACGGGTCCCCTGGTCACCTATTTAATTGTTTCACTTTCAAAGTCCTTTTTTCCCTGTTGACTTTGATGATTTCTCCGATAATCCCGATAGCAATTTCTTCCGATGTTTCTGATCCAATTTTCAATCCAATTGGGGAATGAACCTGTTCCAACTGTTCTGGTGTGACCCCTTCACTTTTTAGTTTTTCAAATACATGGATGGCTCTTCGTTTACTGGCAACCATTCCAATATAGGCACACGGAAATTGTAGTGCAGTTTTTAAGGCAATATCATCACAATCCTTTGTAAAAATCGCCACATAGGACTTTTCATTTAGATTGGCTGCGAGCAAAGCCTTTTCAATATCTTCATTCACAAAAAGGTTAGCCGCATGGGGAAAGCGTTCCCTAGTACAATAATCCACACGATCATCGACAATGCAATAGGGATATTCCAGGAAATCAGCAAGCTTTGCCACAGCGTAGCCTATATGACCGGCTCCAACCAGAACGAGTTCTGGCCTGCTGGTATACACTTCAATAAAAACCCGTACCGTACCGCCACAATCCATGTCGATCCCGTCTTTTGCGTATTTATTCAATTTATATTCAACGATATTCGATTGACCATTTTCGATCGCCTTTACACATTCTTCGATCACATAGTGTTCAGCCAAGCCCCCTCCGACAGTCCCTTCTATCGTACCATCACGGTAAACAATCATTTTCCCTACATGCCTGGGAGTAGAACCCTTTGATTCAATAATCATGGCTAAAGCAAAGGTTTCATTTTGCCGTGTCAATAAGGCTACTTTTTCCATCAGCAGCATGAAGATCTCCCCCCTTTTTTAAGAAAATGAATTCGTTTGATCGTGCTTCTGGTTGAGAAAATAACGTAAAAGATTTAACGCTACCGTTTTTCTGTAATCCGCAGTGGAGCGTTGATCGTCGATGGGCCGAATAATCTTTTCAAATGCTGCCACAATCGTCGCGATGTCTGCATCGGCTAATGGAATCGGTTTTCCAACCAACATCTTCTCAATATCAAGGGAACGGACCATCGTAGGTCCGACCGCCCCGAAGGCCAAGCGAATGTCATCGATTCGATCTTTGCTTATCTTGATGAAACCCGCAAACGATACTTTGGCAATGGCATCTGCGTTTCGGTTGCCGACTTTCTCAAAAACGACCTGAGAATCTTCTTCTAAAATAGAAGGAAGAATAATCTCCGCTACGATTTCATTGTGAAAGCGTTGAATCCGTCGTGGACCTTGAATAAAATCACTGATCCTAGCGGTGCGTTCCCCATTTATGGAGCGTAACAGAAGCTTTGCATTGTATACATATAATAACGGAAGTGTATCACCGGCTGGAGAGGCGTTGCAAATATTACCACCTAATGTTCCTCTGTTTCGAATGGCCGGGGCAGCAATAGTTTGAATGGCTTTCTTTAATGATCCGGGAATTAATGGATGTTCAAGTAATTCACTATAGGTACAGCAGGCCCCGATGTGGAGATCCTTTTGGTTTTGATATATCTGCTTTAATTCGGAAAGATGATCAATAAAAACAATCGGTTTCGGGATTTTCAGGGGTACTCCTCTTCCACTTTTATGAAGAACCATGACGTCTGTACCACCGGCGATGATGGCACAGTCTTCTCGATTCAATTGGCTCAAGGTTTGGTCTAAACGTTCGAAACGGTACGCGGCTATTTTTTCTGCCATAAGCCGTCACCTTTCTTAGCTGCTAGGTTAATCGCATCTACAATCATATTGTAGCCGGTACATCGGCACAGATTTCCGGAAATCCCTTCACGAATTTCAGCCTCTGAAGGATGAGCATTTTTTGATAACAAAGCTGCACTTGCCATAATCATCCCTGGAATGCAATAGCCACATTGCACGCCACCAGCAATAGAATAGCTTTCATCTAAAATCTTAAATTGTTCCGTTTCAATGATCCCTTCAATCGTTTGAATATCAGCACCAGCAATCGAGCCAATGGGAATAAGGCAGCTGTTTTGCAGGAGGTTATTTACAAAAACACTGCAGGCTCCGCACTCCCCTTCCCCACAGCCTTCCTTCGTTCCGATTAACTCAAACTCATCTCTTATTAAATCAAGTAATCTTACTGTAGGAGGGGCGTCCGTTTCTACGATTCTTCCATTTAGTGTGAATTTAATCATCCCTCTTCACCTTCTTTCAATAGAAGACTTTCCATAATGACTTCCGGTGTAATCGGAATTTGCTGAAAAGACATTTGCAATGCATCCTCGATCGCCGCTTGGACTGCTGGAGCACCGCCGATTAAGGTTAATTCACCTGCGCCCTTCGCCCCGTATGGACCATCAGCATAGGGGTTATCGAAGACCTTGCTTTCAATTGTAACAACGTCCAATGAAGTCGGCGGACCATAATCCGATATGCTTTTTTGCTGGATTCTGCCTTGTTTTGACGTCATCTTTTCTAGATAACCGTACGCTAGTCCCTGAGCTAAACCACCGTCAATTTGGCCTTTCATAATCAGTTCATCGATGACCTTCCCAACTTCATAATTGCCGTAGACTTTTTCTAACTTTACATTTCCTGTTACTGTATCCACTTCTACTTCTACGATATTGGTTCCCCATGAATAAGCAGGGTAGGCATCTCCAGTGAAGTTCGATTCGTTCCAAGGAATCATTTCACGGTGAACATAATGCTCGACTACTTCCTGTTCGACCCCCTTTTTCCACTGTTCCTTCAGTTTTTTTGCGGCCCGTTCAAGCAATTTTCCGACAATCATCGTCGTCCTAGAGGCAACAGTCGGACCGGAGTCGGGAACCTCTTTTGTATCGGGATTAGGGTATAAAACTCTCTCAAATGGGAGGTCGAGTTCTTTGGCAACAATTTTACTTAGCGTCGTATAAATTCCTTGTCCCATATCAGAATTCGAGATTTTTATCATAACCATTCCGTCTTTTGATTTAACCAGTTTCACCGTTGCTTTAATATGATCACGTTCGCCACTGCCGGTAAATCCACAGCCGTGGAGGAACAACGAGGTTCCGATGCCCTTTTTATAGCGCTGGCTTTGTTGATTTAAACGCTGAAACTCCTCTTTTTTCCTTTTATATTCAGATTTGGTTAGCAAATCCTCAATCATTTCTTCCATTAAGATTGGGTCGCGGAAATTTCCTTTAGTAATCGTGGGGTCTCCTTGTTTGACGAGGTATTTTCGTTTATATTCAAGTGGATCGATGTTTGCTAGTTTACTAAGATGTCCCATATGACTCTCGATTCCAGCAAAGCTTTGTGGAGCTCCAAAGCCTCTGAAGGCTCCGTTGGGAACAGTATTGGTTTTTAAGACATATCCTTTTGCATGAAAATGAGGAATTTTATAAACACCGGCACTATTTATTAAGGCGCGCTGTAATACGACAGAGCTCAATCCCTCATTGGCTCCGCCATCAAGAAAAACATCCACACACATGCCCAAAATATTTCCTTTCTGATCAAGGGCCGTTCGATATTTTAGTTTGGCCGGATGCCTTTTGGTCGTCACCACCATATCCTCAGAACGGTCGAACACGAGCATCACTGATTTTTTAACTGCTTTTGCAGCAACTGCGACGTGACAAGCCATCATCGAGGGAAAATCTTCTTTGCCGCCAAAGCCACCGCCAGTAGGACTTTGAACCACTCTGACTTCATCGTCACCACACGCTAAAGCGTTTACCAGCGCGTTTTTTATATAATAAAGACATTGCATCGATCCCTGGACGACAATTTCATCCTCCTTATAAATGGCGAGCATTCCTTGTGGCTCAAGGTAGACGTGCTCCTGATAACCAGTATCATATTCTTCTTCGATGATTTGATGAGCCCCCTGCTCGATCGTTGAAATAGTCTCTAAGCTTTCCCCAAATTCATAGCAAGACATCATAACCCCGGATGTTGATTTTTGCTGGATCGCTTCGTCCAATGTATAAATAGCCTGTTGTTCTTCAAATTCAATCTTTACTTCATCTAACAAACTGTACAGAATATCCAGGTCTTTTCCAACGAGCATCAGAATCGGCTCACCAATATACTGGACCCACTCATTGGCAAAAATGGGCTGGTCTTCTTTGATAATTTTGACATAATTCGGTCCGGGGATATGCTCTGCTCCAACAGCTTCATATCCTTCCGGGAGGGTTGGTAATTGTATGGATAAGATTTTTCCGTATGCTATGGGCGACCGGTACAAAACACCATATACCATATTTTCTAATTTCAAGTCACTAATATAGGGTAATTGACCTGATACTTTACCTTTATGGTCCTTTTTGGGTACTGAAATGCTTATGTCTTTGAGATTCATGGCAGCAACACCCTTCGACTCGTTTTTTAAAAGGGGACATAGAATGATAGAAACCTCTTCCTTCCGATTTTATAAATAAGCAACCTATTTTATGATTAATTTTTATGAAAATAAAAAGCAATTAAAATGCAGCTTCATTCGACCTGGAAAGCTAATCGAATGAAACTGCATGGATTAAACGGAAAAATATTGAGAAATTTAAGCTTTAAAATAACTTAGGGCTTTTTGGTAATCCTCCTGCGTATCCACATCCATTAATACTCCTGGATCCTCTACATTCATATAGTTCTTTTCGTAATGGTTGAGAACCTCACGCAAATTTCGATCTGGATGAGTTTCAAGAATTTCCTGTTTCACTTCACTTGATAATTTGATGGGGTGACCACCTTTATAATGAAAGCTGGGAATGACGACGTTCCCTTTGGATTTTGCGATTAGCTGAATGGTCTCATTTTTAACAAGCGGATAATCTCCAGGTGTTAGCAGGAAGGTTGTGCCCTGTACTTCCTTGCAGCCTGCTTGAATGGAACGAAACATCCCCTGGGTAAAGTTTTCATTATAGACAAACTTGATTTGAAAAGAATAGGCATTCTTACTGCTGATTTTTGCGATTTCCTCTTGGATGATTTCCGCTTGAAACCCGGCTACGACGATGACCCTGCTACATATCCCTTCAAATTTAGAGATGGTTTGCTCCAAGACGGTCTTTTGCCCCAGTGGCAACGTCAGCTTAAATGCATTCGCTCGGCTGGAGTATCCAGCAGCTAGGATGATGGCTTCCATATTTGTCACCTTCTACCGGTCAGTATTCTTAACCCTCTATCAGTCTTGTGAATTTATTCCCGCATTGTTAACTTTCTTTATTATATGGAATGACAAAGTTTGGCATGACTCCGGGAAATGAATGGAATATGGAAATAACACTTAATCATACTTAAAATAAAAAACAGTGGGACACCAATGCCTTCACTGTTTTTAACTTTATTCAGCTGGTGTTTTCATTAATTGATTTGAACAGTGGAATGATCTAATTTCACTAACAAATGTAGAGCCTAATAGTAGTACACCACCAAGCACCTGAACAATTGTCATTTGTTCTTGCAGGATAATGGCGGAAATCAATATAGCTACAAATGGATCTACATAACTTAGCATAGCTATACTCTGTCCTTTTAATCCTTCCATACCAGAGAAAAATAACCAAAACCCAATCCCTGTATTGATAATCCCTAAAATTAAAATAAAAGGAATGGAAGAGCTTGATACTTCAAAGATACCAAAGCCGGAAGTCAAGAATACATATGGCATTAGAAGTAAAGTGGTTGTTCCAAGCTGAATGATGGTCAGCTCTAACTTTCCCATATCCTTAATAAATTGATTTAAAAGCAATAACGCAGCATAAAATGCAGCTGCGATTAATCCAAAGGAAAGTCCAAGCAGATCATCTGAGCTGTATGCTCTCAATCCCTCCCCTACAATCATTAACATCCCTATGATTGCTACACCAATACACACAATTTTCTTGATGGATAATTGTTCCCGAAGTACAAAAGGAGAAAGAATCATCACAAAAACAGGTGCAAAGTAATAACCTAGCGTTGCATTGGCAATTGTCGTATGGTCATACGATTGATAAAGAAAAATCCAATTTCCTCCCAATGCAATACCTGAAAGAATCAAAAATAAAGCATTTGATTTAACTACTTTCCATGATATTTTTTTCTTAATCATGAAGAATATTAACAGTAAAAATATGCATCCTATGAAACTGCTAAGTAAAGCTCTTTCACTCGAAGATAGACCAATGTTTCGAACAACTAAACCAATTGTACCGAAAATAATCATTGATAATATAAACTGAATTTTAGATTTCATCATTCAACCCTACTTTTAAGAGACTTGTAGCTGTCTGGTTTTTTTGCATAATATCACTCACAAAATACATCGTCATACACCTTTTCCTTTCCTAACTTGAATAATTAATAGAAATAATTTATCATACTTACACACATTACAAAAACGAATGTTTATCATGATAGGTATGACAAAATCAGATAGGATGAGGAAAGAGATATGAATATCCAAAAATATATGGCATTTGTCAAAGCAGTAGAATTGGGTAGTTTTACAAAAGCTGCCGAAATATTGGACTATTCACAGTCTGGGATTAGCCGTATGATTAACGATTTAGAAAAGGAATGGGGGATTTTCCTTTTTGAAAGAGGACGTGCCGGTATTAATTTAACCTCTGATGGTTTAAAGTTACTGCCCCAATTAAAGCGAATTTGCAATGAGTATGAAATCTTAATGAAGCAGATCGAAGGCTTACATAATTTGGATTCCGGAATGATTCGTATTGGGACATTTTCCAGCGTAGCATCTCATTGGCTCCCTAACATTATTAAAATTTTTAAGAAGGATTACCCATTAATAGATTTTGAATTTCTGCTTGGTGATTATACTGAAATTGAGAGCTGGATCCTAAATGGGCGTGTTGACTTTGGATTTTTGCGACTACCGACAAAATCAGAACTTGAAACAATCTTTTTGGAACAAGACCGTTTGCTGGCAGTGATTCCACAAAATCATCCTCTTGCTAATTGCGAAAAGTTTCCGATCAACGGCTTACTGAACAGTCCGTTTATGCTGTTGGAAAAGGGGGCAAAAGCAGAAATCTCTGAAATTTTTGAGAGGCACCATATTTCACCGCATGTTAATTTTACAACCTGGGATGACTATGCCATTATGTCTATGGTGGAAAATGGGCTAGGAATCAGTATATTACCAGAATTGATCCTACAGCGTATTCCACACAAAATTATTGCGAAAGAGCTTGAAATTCCTGCTTATAGAAATATTGGTGTTGCGATGAGAGAACAAAAATCACTTTCCCTTGCATCCAAGAAATTTTTAGAATATTTATCATATAGGAACAGAGAGTGAATGAGTATTTACATTTTATGAAACTCTCGAATCCCGTCATTTAGCATCAAATTACTATAAAGAAGTTGTCGGGCATTAATGGGTTTTATCATCTTATTTGTAAACATCCGACACTATGTTCAAAAAAGCCTGCAACGCATGTGTTTTATATGCATTTTTCTTCAGAACGATTCCAATTTTCCATGGGATATATTGACTGCAGATTACTTTTACACAAAGATTCTGTGAGATCATTTCAGTTAATGGCCTTGGAACAATAGCAACGCCTAGTCCATCACGAACTAATGCCATTAACAAATCCCATTGAGTTGTACTATATGCAATATTCGGTACGAATTGCTCCTTACGGCAACTATCTAGAACTACCTGACGCAAAGCGAATGTAGGATCAAACATGATCCAGTCATCGTGTTGTAGTTGTGCAAGTGAAATCTGCTTTTCATCTTTTGAAACATGACCTTTTGGCAAACAGGCAACAAACGGTGCTTCAAAAATAAGTTGTTCTTCTAGTTCCTTACTTTGTGTAGGTAACACTACAAAAGCTACATCCACTTCCCCTTTTTCAACGAGCTTTTCTACACTCAATCCCCCTTCTTCGACAATTTCAAGTGTGACCCCTTTATATTTTTTAGAAAAAGTTTTTGCCACTTGTGGAAAGAAAAATGTGCCAATAATTTGTGGCAGTCCGACTTTTAAATGCCCTTTTACATGTTCACTCATATCTTCAAGCTGTATATTCAACTCCTTCATTTGCTGAAGCATTATAATCGCTTTTTCATATACAAGCTCACCTTCATCGGTTAAACGAATAATTCGATTAGAACGCTCAAAGAGTGTTACGCCGAGCTTTTTTTCCAACCTTTGAATCGTTTTAGAAAGGGATGGCTGTGCGATAAATAGCTTCTCACTCGCCTTAGAAAAGCTTCCACACTCCACAATTGTTTTAAATACCTCGAAGTCTTGTAAGTTCATTCAATTTCCTCCATTATTCCTTTTAGGCATAATCAATATGATTATCATATATTTTACACTATAATCGACTCCCCTTAAAATTTGAGAAAAAGGAGGGATTCAAGTGACTTCATGTAAAGTTGCAGTCGTTCAAGCGGGTTCAATTGTAATGAATAAAGAAAAATGTGTTAACAAGGCCATAAAGTTTATCGAAGAAGCTGGGGAAAAAGGAGCCAATATTATTGTTTTTCCGGAAGCTTTTATCCCGGCGTATCCACGGGGGATGAGCTTTGGGGCAGTAGTAGGCAGCCGTTCTGCAAGTGGACGCAATGATTTTGTGCGTTACGCCAAAAATGCCATAACGGTACCCGGAGTGGAAACAGAACAACTAGGAGAAGCAGTGAAAAAAGCAGGTGCTTATAGTGTTATTGGTGTCATTGAACGCGACCAAGAAACAAGTGGAGGAACACTATATTGCACTGCTATTTATTTTGGTCCAGATGGAAAACTGTTGGGTAAACACCGAAAACTAAAACCAACAGGTAGTGAACGTCTCATTTGGGGTGAAGGTGATGGGAGTACACTCCCTGTCTTTGATACACCTTATGGCAAAATTGGTTCGCTGATTTGCTGGGAAAACTATATGCCTCTAGCACGCGCAGCTATGTATGAAAAGGGGATTCAGATTTATGTCGCACCTACTGCTGATTCGCGTGACACTTGGTTTTCTACTATGAGGCATATTGCTATTGAGGGCCGTTGCTTTGTTTTATCCTGCAATCAATATAGTACTAAGGATATGTATGAAGTTGATTTACTTGAATCAGAGGAAATGCAAAAAATGCCTAATGAAATTACGCGAGGTGGAAGTTGCATCGTAAATCCACTTGGTCAATTTATAGTTGAGCCAGTATTTGGAAAAGAAGAAATACTGTATGCGACTTTAGATTTGGATGACATCACACGGGGTCATTTTGACTTTGATGTTGTCGGACATTATAATCGCAAAGATGTGTTTCAATTAATCGTGAATGAAGAAAAGCAATAGATTTCCTTTTTGGTATTTTTATTCATAAAAGTGCCTACCCACCTGTAATAAATGCTTACTCTGGTAAGGGGTAAATGGTTGTATAAGTATAAAATCACACATACAATAGAGTGCGGACACGCTAAAAATCCTTTTGAATCGGATACGCCCTGCAAGCCCTATCCCTTGCTTCCCTACAAGATTTATTTAATCCATACACTGAGTTTACAAGGATTTAATATTCAGATGATATGATTCGTTTATCAACGAATGAGGAGGCAGTATAAATGAATGTGCGTGCAGTATTTATTGATATGGATGGTACACTACTAACAGCCTCAAACAACATTACCCGCCGAAATATGGAAGGCATTTATAAGCTTATGAATCAGGGAGTCAAGGTTTTCCTTGCTACTGGTCGACACTATGAAGTAACCGCTCCTTACCATAAAGAAATTGGATTGCAAACTCCTATGATCTGTTTGAATGGTGCCGCTATTCACGATGCAGTGACAGGAAGAGCTATTCAAATGAAAACCGTCCGACTAAACGAAGAACGTTTCCACGATCTGACCGCTGAAAATCCTTGTAATGTTATGATCCATACAGTAAATGGACTTTATTGTAAGGAAACAAATGAAGAAATCGATTATTGGACTAAAGTTGGGCAAATTCCGCCAAGTTATATTGGAGATTTAAGACAGGCAAATTACCAAGATGTTCTTAAATATAGTGTTCGAACAGGTATACCAAGTCAGGAATTTTCCGCTATGTTTAAAAACGAAGCAGATGTCATCAATTGGAATGACGGGTTCGAACTGGTTGCTCCTAATGTTTCCAAATGGTCTGCTATAAGAAGTTTACTTCGCGAATTTCGAATTAGTCCAAATGAAGTTGTTGCCATTGGAGACGGACCCAATGATATAGAGATGCTACGGCATGTCGGGACTGGTGTGGCAATGGGGAATGCGAGCGAAGAGGTTAAAGCAGCAGCAGATTTTGTTACAGGACACCATGAAAATGATGGATTAGCTGAGTTTATAGAACGTTATCTTCATAAATCATATGAATCAAATGTGATTTAGGTTATTCAAAAAGGACGGATATTCCGTCCCCAGATTGTCGAGAAAGGGTATCTTTCTCGGCAATTTTTTAGTTTGTCGGAGTATAACCAACAGATTTTTCAATAATTGTCCCTGCTCAAAGTCCTGTTGATTTCCGCTCCAGGTGCTTCGCTTTCCGCGGGCGTGCCGGGGAGCCTCCTCGGCGCTTAGGCGCCTGCGGGGTCTCCCCTGCCCCGTACTCCCGCAGGAGTCTACGCACCTTCCGCTCCAATCAACAGGGGATAATAACTTTAAGTATTGCCACACACTGTTTGCAGCCTGGTTAAGTGTGTGGCAATCTTTTTCATGTTCTGGCAAGCCGCAGTAAGAAGAGCCTGTTCGCTAGCCTTCTTTAATCCCCGTAACCGGCAGTAGCGAAGCCCATGCAGCTCTTTTGAGTCTGCGAAGCTTCGCTCAATTTTTTCCTTTCTAAATTTATAAAGCATTTTTCCCGATCTAGGTAAGCGATTTAATCTTACCTTTTCTTTGTGCTCCTCCCAAACGTGTCGTGTTATGACCTTCACCTTATTTTTTGAACGCGTACATTGGGATAAAAGGGGGCAGTTTACACATTTTTTTGAGTAAGACTTGTATTCTCTATAACCCTCACGGGTTGTTGTTTTGTACATTAACTCTTGGCTATTGGGACAAATGTACTTATCATGTTCCTTGTCGTATGTAAATTTCCATTTAGGGAATAAACCAGTAGTAGGATGATATCTCCTATGGGCAATAACCCCAAAGATTTTTCGATCAGAAAGTCCCTTACAAATAGGGCTAGTTAGATAACCAGAATCTAGCACAACAGCTTCTACTTTAAATCCAAATCGTTGGACCTGACGGTCCAAACGATTCAGATATGGAACAGAATCATGAACATTTCCAGGTGTTACATACACATCTGAATGATATTGAGCTTCATGTCTGTAGTTCGATGATCAAGATAACAGAACATTTCTTGCTTGTTTTCACGGGACATAAATCCACATTCAGGGTCTGTTGTACTGACACGTATTTCTTTAGTCTCTTGCACTTCCTCTCTTTCCTTTAATGGCTTTTTTCCATGATTAAATCTATCCTCTTCAACTGCCTTGTTTAAATCATCAAAATATTCGCGAGTCTCTACTTCGACCTCTTTCTTTGTAAACTTGTTCTTATTTGCATTTGCCTTTAAATGAGTAGAATCCGTAAATAAAACACGACCACCAACCATCTTGTAGTTCATTGCCTGTAAAACAATTTCATCAAAAATCTCCTGAAAAATATCTGTATCTTTAAAACGATGTTGGCGATTCCAACTAATTGTAGAATGATGGGGAACTGGGTCATGGAATTTCAAACCTAAGAACCAACGGTAGGCGATGTTCATTTTTATTTCTCTTTCTAATTGTCGTTCGGAACGAATGCCGTAAATATATCCAATAAGCATCATTTTAAAAAGGATAAGTGGATCAGAGGGGCGCCCGTTATCATCACTATAATATGGACGTACTTTTTCTAGAAGAAACGAGAAATCAATATATTTATCGATTAAACGCAGAAGGTGATCGTCAGGAACCATTTCATCTATTGATACAAATTCATATTCGTTTTGAGTGGACTCTTTAGGTTTGAGCATGGGATTCACCACTTTATTAATAATTTTGTTAATTATATTATAACAAAATAACGCGGTTAATCGTTAAAGTAAATGAATAAAATAAAGGACTGTCCAAGGTATTTCGACAGCCTGAGGACGGATATTCCGTCCCTTTTTTGTGTATGCATTTTAAAAAGCGTTGCGGTGAACCCTGGTGAATCAGGTAGCTAATCACTGAAATATTTTAGTTCATTCCCCATGAATTATTGATACATAAGTCGCCTGATAAGCTGTACTGCAATCAACTGCCAAGGAGATGTGCAAGTTAAATAAAAATTTCTCAGCTTATCAAGTGTGATATGTTATGATGAATAAGTGTGTTAACCTTTCCATTCTTTTAGTTAACATTTAAATATTATCGAACTGGGGGAAATTTATGTATAAGCTACGAGGTCATCATCTTTTTTGCCTTCTTGGATATCG
Source organism: Bacillus salipaludis (assembly GCF_030938565.1). GTDB lineage: Bacteria > Bacillota > Bacilli > Bacillales > Cytobacillaceae > Neobacillus > Neobacillus salipaludis_A. Next base: position 4,490,261 of record NZ_JAVGVR010000001.1, read on the forward strand.
TGGAATGGGCTATTCCAAAGAATACGTGGAAAATATGACACGTTTGCATCAAACCTTAAGAAACGACCCCAAGACGTGTATTCAGCTTGTAAATGAACCTGATTATTTGTGTGAAAAGTACCCCAACTCCGGTGAATATCACTGCCAACACGATAATATTTATGAAAGAGATGCCGTTATTTTAGAGAAATTGGAGCTAAAAATCGGGCAAGTTCTGAATTGGGAGGACGTTGAGTCACACATCCAAAAGTATGTCGTACCCTCCGATATTCAAACTGTGTGTGAAACTTGTTTCTGGCGTTCATATGGAGTTTGTGAAGAAGGTATTCAAGAGATTCTTGAAGGGAAGGGCTTAAGGGAAGTTAAATAAGTCCTCGCCTTTTATTAAATCGTTCCGTTTTGTGCAATTTTATATTTTGGGTTGATATGACAGCTTTCGTCAATTCGACAAATGATTTGGCATTGGAGGATGATAGCAAATATCATCCTCCTTTTATTCATTTTATTATCCTTTCTTTTTTCTGAGAGGACATGGAGGTTTTTTTCCGTTTACCATTTCCCCTTTTTCCCCCAAAGTCCCTATTCCCTTTATAGTTTCTCCTTGATTTCTCTTGTGTCTTTGGTTTCTTGGCATATCTCGGTGCCTCGGAGGTCAGCTGAACGGGAACATCCCGCTGTTCCTTCGACAACAATTTCAATGCAATTGAAACCAATGCTATCGAATCATATTGATCGAGCAATTCGCTTGCAGCTTGCTTAAACTGTGTGTAATCCTCCTCTTCAACCAATTGAATCATATTTTCTACTGCCGCTCGCTGTATAGACTCCATTGCCTCCGCTACTGTCGGTATAGATTTACGCTCGATCCTACCTTTCGATGCTTTTTCAATACTGTGAATCTGTCCCTTTTCCCTCGGTGTTGCAAATGTAATAGCTACCCCCGTCTTTCCTGCTCGCCCTGTTCGACCAATTCGATGAACATAACTTTCCGAGTCTTGAGGAATGTCAAAATTGTAGACGTGAGTTACCCCTGAAACATCAATTCCCCTCGCAGCCACATCGGTCGCAACTAAAATATCAATGGTGCCCTCACGAAATTTATTCATCACGACATCTCGCTGTCGTTGATTTAAATCTCCGTGCAACCCATCCGCAAGATACCCTCTTTTATTCAATGCATCACTTAATTCATCTACGCGTCTTTTGGTTCTTCCAAAAATCACCGCTAATTCCGGGTTATCCACGTCTAATAGACGGCAAAGTACATCAAATTTATCTCGTTCATTTACCTCATAATAAATTTGCTTTACACTTGGAGAGGTAACTTCCTTCGCTTTTATCTTTACTAACTCTGGATTGCTCATAAATCTTTCCGCAAGATTTTGAATCGGTTTGGGCATGGTTGCAGAGAATAACAAGGTTTGTTTTTCTTCAGGGGTCTCTTTGAGGATTCGTTCGATATCCTCCAAAAAGCCCATATCTAACATTTCATCTGCTTCATCCAAAACCACCACAGAAATGCGATCTAACTTCAGTGTTTTACGTTGAATGTGGTCCAAAAGTCTTCCAGGTGTTCCCGTAATAATGTGAGGTCCCTTTTTTAAGGCCTTGATTTGACGATCTATTGACTGACCTCCGTAAATTGGGAGAGAAGTTATGCCCATGTATTTCGATAACCGATTGATCTCTTCTGAAACCTGAATAGCTAATTCTCTTGTCGGTGCAATTGCAATCGCCTGAACATATTTTTTGCTCGTATCTACTTTCTCCAAGATCGGTATGGCAAAGGCAGCCGTCTTTCCTGTACCTGTTTGAGCTTGACCAATTATATCCTTACCTGTCAAAGCTATGGGAATGGCTTTCTCTTGAATTGGGGATGCTTCCTCAAATCCCATATCCGTAATTGCTCTTTGAATGGGTTCACTAATGCCCATTTCATGAAATGTTGTCATACTTCAAAACCCCTTCTTAGTGTTGATTATTTTTATATTGGACTAAACTCCTTGATTGAATGCAATAAATGAATTGATATTATACTTCAATATCTCTTTCATAGTTGGATCCTTTTTGTGAGTAGATGCCAATCATATGCAAACCTAATTCATTGTTTGAATCATTTTTGCTACTTTCTAATTGCCAGCTTGATTAAGCCAAAAACTGATAGAGACTTCCAATCTTAAATGTTAAAAAAGAAGGATGTACAGAATACATCCTTCCAAACCACTTCATAAAGGCTTTGTAACCCTTATTTCCATTTACCAGTTAATACCTCTCCTCGGTCTGTTGCAGGTGCAGGTATTCTTGATAAATTGGAGATTTCAGTATACATTTCTGGTGTCATTTTAAAATCGGCAGCAGCTAATGAATCTTCCAACTGGTTTAAATTACGTGCACCAATAATTGGGGCAGTAACAGCAGGATTTGCTTTTACCCAAGCAACGGCTAAAGTTGCAGGTTTCACATCATGCTCTTTTGCATATTTGGTGAAGTGTTCAGCCGTGATAAAATCTTCATTTGCACCGTAACGGTCTTGATAGCGGGCATTTTGTACAAGGCGCCCCTGCTCAGGACTTTTGTTCACTCCATATTTTCCTGAAAGAAGTCCAGCACCAAGTGGGCTGTAAGTAATGACTCCAATTTGTTCGGAAGCAGCCATTGGTAAAATTTCAACCTCTGCTTGGCGTTTAACGAGGTTATACATTGGTTGGATTAATTCAAAACGAGAAAGTTGCTCTTTTGCAGAAATTCCTAATGCTTTTGTGATTTGCCATGCTGCCCAATTGCTTACTGCTGGATAAAGAATCTTTCCTTGACGCTGCAAGTCATCGAGTGTTCGCAGCGTTTCCTCCATTGGAGTTTGTTCATCAAAATCATGGACGAAATAAAAATCAATATAATCTGTCCTTAAGCGACGCAGGCTATTTTCAATCCCTTGCATCATATGTTTTCGAGACAAACCTCTTGCATTTACATCAGCACCCGTGTTCCAGAACACTTTTGACGTTAGTACGATTTCGTCTCTTTCATGTGCAATACATTCTCCTAGAATTTCCTCAGAACGCCCATAAACATCGGCAGTATCGAAGAAGTTAATACCAGCTTCCCGACAACGTTTATACATGGCTTTAGATGTTTCTTCATCAGCGTCCCCGCCAAAAGACATTGCACCAAAACATAAATTTGAAACCTGGATTCCCGTTTTTCCTACTGTACGAAATTCCATTATATACCTCCATTATTTATTCGTTCTTTTATTAATATAAGGTTAATTTGCATCCTTATTTGCAACATAATCAGTTCTAGGAACCGTCGGAAGATTATCTTGTTTAAACATCTGTTTGTATTTATAAAAAGAAACAGGAGTCTTCCAATCTTTCATTTAACGCAATTTGTTGATTATGAACAAATCAATCTAATTTGTAGATTTTAGTAACTCCTTCATTAAACGACTTTCTCGTAATTCGCCACTTTTCTATTAAGGCTAAATGAAACCGCCGCAATAATTACAGCAATGGCCACTGATGCAGCCCCGATCCAGCTCACTGATAGTACGGATGTGCTTTTTACTGCAATACCACCAATTCCTGCCGCTGCCGCTATCCCTAACTGTATGAATGAGCCATATAAGCTAAGCATAATTCCAGAAGCTTCAGGAGCAAGCGATACCAGGTTATATTGCATACCTGGCCCAGACGACCATGCCGAAAAGGACCAAAGCATAAGCAACGGAATGGCAACAAAAGTTGACCTGGCGATGGTAGAGAGTAAGACAAGAGCTAAACAATGGACAATCAAACCGCCAACAAGAGTTTTGGGGTTTCCAATCCTATCCGTCATAAATCCACCAAACTTGGAACCTATTAAAGTTGCGATACCAAACGCAAACAGGGCACCGCTCACTTCTCGTCCACTCATTGCTGTAATGGTTAGTAGGAATGGTGCAATATACGAATACATCACCCCATATCCTAACTGCCAAAAGAACGTTACACCAAGGCCCATTACTATTTTCGGGTTCTTTAAATAAGCAAGTTGCTTGCCCAGAGGAACAGTGGACCCGTTAATCGTGGCCGGAATCGTTCGGATGATAACGAAGATTGCTAGTAAACTAAGAACACCGATCCCCACGAAGATTAGCTTCCAATCGTAGAGGAGCGCTACAACACGACCAATTGGTACACCAATGATGATGGCTGCACTAAACCCAATAATAACGGTACCAATAGCACTAGCTTGTTTCTCGGGCGGTGCTATTTTAGCTGCAGCAGTCTTCGCAGCAATGGCAAAAACTCCACTTCCTAAAGCAAGAATAATCCGTGAGACGATTAGAAAACCGAAGCCAGGAAGCGTAAAAGTCATTACACTGCCAAGCACCATTAAAATAAGAGAAAATATCAATAACTTCCGCTGATTCAATTTTGTCGTTGCCATCACAACGAGAGGAGAACCAACCGCATTCGCAATCGCAAATACGGTGATCAGTTGTCCTGCTGCTGATACCGAAACGTGATTGGAGGCAGCTACTTCATCCAGAATGCCTGCAATGACATACTCCGATGTACTAACCATGAACGTTATCAAGGCAAGCAAGTAAATTTTCCAAGTGTTTTTCATATTTTTGCTTTTCACCCCTTTGAAATTCCAGATTCTCTTTTGTTAAAAAACATAAGGTAGCATTACGTCATGGCTACTGTTGGGTGAAAAAAATGTTATTTAACGACATTACCTATTTTATTTTAATTTCCCGCCAAATACCGGGAAGAAGCTATGCTCACCATAATTCTGGATGTGCTCTACATTCTTTAACGTTTCCATATCTGCATCGCTGATGACAAAATCAAGCTCTAAATTGTTTCTCATGTGATTCAGATTTGCAGTCTTAGGAATGACTACAAGACCCAGCTGGATATCATAACGTAAGCAAATTTGAGCAACAGATACTCCATACTTATCCGCTATTACCTTAACCTTTGCATGATCGACAACTTCACCGTGCGCAATTGGTGAATATGCCTCTACAAGGATGTCATTCTTCTTGCAGAATTCAATTAGTTCCAAAGGAGTATTGCTCACATGTGCCAATATCTTATTTACCATAGGCTTGATCTCACAGCTTGCAAGAATATTCTCTACATCATCCTGAAGGAAATTAGAAACACCGATAGCCTTTACCTTGCCTGTCCTATAAGCATCCTCCATTGCCTTCCATACTTCTTTGTTTTCCTCGAAGTAACGATTCTCCTCACGGAACTCTACCCAAGGCTGTGGGCTGTGGATAATCAGAAGGTCAATGTAATTCAGTCCCATCTTTGCTAAAGACTCATCAATGGACTGCGTAACTGCATCATAGGTCTTTGCTTCTGCAGCAACCTTTGTCGTGATGAAAAGTTCTTCTCTTGCAACACCGCTGGAACAGATTCCCTCGCCTACACCAGCTTCATTCATATAAGCCTGAGCAGTATCAATATGACGATATCCGATCGATATCGCATCAAGCACTGCCTGTGCCGCCTGAGCATTATCAAGCAGCCAGGTACCAAGACCTATTTTTGGAATTTCTATACCATTTGCTAATTTGTATGTTTCGTTAAACATGCTTTTGTCTCCTTTGAAATGTTAAATTTCTTATTTTTCTGGAATCGTTTCATTGATGCACGCTAGTGCGTTCAGTGTTCTTGGAAATCCCATATATGGGAGACAGTGAGTGATGGCGGTGATCAATGTTTCCTTGTCATTACCTACATTTTTGTTACCCTGCACATGTGCCTTTACTTGACCTTCTGCGCCGCCTAAGCTACTTACGATGCAGAGTGTCAACAGCTCTCGTGTTTTTAGATCAAGTCCCCCGCGGGTGTAGAAATCTCCGAAGCAAAAAGCAGAAAGATAATCTTGCATATGCTTTTGATTTGCTGGGGCAGCCTCACGCATTTTTGCGATTATCTCACCAAAAATCTCTACCTGAGCAGCAAGTCCCCTCTCAAAACGATCATCTTCATCTACAGTCTTTTGACTTTCAATGGGTAAAGCAATATTCATTGCTTTGAAAACCTCATTGACTTCATTGATGGCGTTTAATGTTTTCGGAAATCCAATGTAGGGAGCACACTGGTAAACGGCCTCTTTTATTTCCACAGGTGTCAGCTGGGCGTTCAGTGCGGCAATTACATGTGCCTTGAGCTGAGGCAGCGTCTGGTTCGTGGTAAGCACTGCCAAAGTAATCAACTCACGTTGCTTGTCATCTAGATTTCCTTGATAGAAAACCTCTCCAAAAATGAAGCGGCTAAGAATGTCCTGAAAATCAGGATCGGTAGCATATGCGGCTGGAACTCCATTTCCAAATAGCTGGTTGTATTTTTCCTTGCTCTTTTCAATGCGATCCATAAATAAGCCTCCTGTTTCAAGTTCATTTACTTTTTTTAATCCAAAAGTTCGCTGCAACATAATGCTTGAAAAATTAATATTGATTGATTAATCAACAACTGTTTATAATTATAAAAAAGCTTTTCATACTTTCAATGGTTAAATGAACGCAATTCGTTGATTACTCAACAAATCCATTAAAATTGTTCATTATCTTTAGAGTGATTGGAGAAATAAAATGTCTAAAGTAGATAGAAGAATAGCCAAAAGCCAAATAGCGATAAAAAATGCTGTAACTGAACTGATGTCTGAAAAAAGTTTTGATGACATTACCATTCAGGATATTGCGGACAGAGCAGATGTGAATCGAGGAACCATTTATCTTCATTACACGGATAAATACGACCTCCTGGATAGGATGATTGAAGAACATATGGACAATCTCCGAGAACTGTGCCAATTGGCCTCTGAGATGACGTTTCAAGAAGGAAATTATGTCTGGTACGAATACTTTGAGCGTCATTATTTATTTTTTTCAACGATGTTAGCAAGTAAAGGTGCACCCTATTTCCGTAGTCGCTTTCTTGATTTAGTGATTGAAGAGTTTAAAGCTGAAGTGAATTCAACCGAAGGAAAAAATCAAGGATTAAGTGATGACGTGATTCTTCAATTTTTTGGTTCGGCGGTTGTTGGGGCAGTGGAATGGTGGTTCAAAAATGGTATGCCATTGCCAGCTCGTATTATGGCAGAACAAACGGGGGCATTGTTAGATAGAAACCTAGAATAATTGAACAGCATTTTTAAAGAAATCAAATAAACCTGAGTCTCTATCTCAACAGGACTCAGGTTATTTGGTTTATCAATATCTTGGTCAAAATCTCCTTCAGATAAGGGTACTGTTGAAAAGTGTATTAGTACCTTAGAACCCCACTGCTTTAGTGGCGGGAGTTGTCAGGTAGGTGATAACAGCCAGTATACTTGTCGAAATGATTTTTTCGTAAGTAAATAAAATATCTAGTAAGAACTAACCAAACAATATTAAAAAGTTCATAAAAATTTAACAATTCGTTAAGAAATGAGAAGTTCTTTTATCCATATATTTTGGATAAAGGAGGTGAGGGAAAATGTCAGATGAACCTCAAGGACAGCCTCAAGAACAAACTCAAGAACAGCTCGAAGAAAATAGTCACACTCTAAAAAATGAAATTAAACATGAAATTAAACATGAATTAAAAGCTGAATTCAGTAATTTTCGTCAAAAAAGAAAACGCCTTTTAGTCTACTCAGTATGCCTATTTGCTCTCGGAGTATTGATTGGCTTTGGAGGAGGAAGGGCTACTCATTTCGATCATCACTATGAACATGATCACATTCAAAAATGGCATCATAAACAATAATAATATTCACTTATACCGCCTGAAAAAATTTATTAAAATTCTATATAAATATAAAGGATCGCCTATATATATCTTGGCGATCCTTTTTTTAACTGGTTATCGTTATTAGCTTTAAGTGATAGCTGAAGATATTAAATGGTTAACAATTTATAAGAAATTTACAGAATTTAAATCTAAACTAAAAAAATAAAGGTTAGAATTATCATAACTAACCTTAAGATATAACCATATTAATTATGGAAAACAAAAATTATTCTAAATGAAAGGATGATCTTTATTATGTATATTTCCTACCAAAACTATCAAGGCGGAATTAATAATTTGGTGGTAGTAGAAAGCAATGGTGTGGTTACAACAAGTTTAAAAGATAAGGAAACAGCGATAAGAACCCATAAAAGAAAATTAAAACGTTTAAAGGCGAAACAAACGTGAACAAAACCTAATAAAACGTACATTTAAACAAGCAAAACAACAAACAAACATCTCTTCTTTTGATTTTTCTACTTTTTTCTAATCAAACTCCAAAAGAATTTCTAAATGACGGTGTTTCCCCTTTTTTAAAAATTTCCTTAGGAAGAAAAGACTAATAAATTCAATAATAAGAATAGATTGAACTAAGTCTTTTTAATATTTCGGTAAAATATTATGAAAATTGTTAATAATCAGTTAAGAGTCCGTTACCCTTATTCTATTTTCTCTGCATTTTTGTATGATGGGAGTGTACCAAAAATTAAAACAATCATGGAGGAATTTAAAAATGAAAGATTTAAAGAAATGGGTTTTTGGAGTATTGGCGTCTTTCATCTTGGTAGGAGCTGCCTCAGGTTGTAGCAATAATAAGGATGCAAATACCCAACAAAATCAAGACGGTGGTGCGGGTGATTCTCAAAATAGCGGCTCAGATCAAGGAACAGATCAATCTGGTAATTAATATAAGGAACTGGCGGCACCCCTGGATAAACACAAGAAACATGCTTGGTATTTCAAGCGTGTTTCTTGTAATAACTAGTGATGAGGAATTGTTAGTTTATATTAACTGCAAGAAAATTTATTAAACCCGCGGCGTATCTACAGTATAACACCTGAAAAATCCCCTTTTAATACTTCCTTTTCATTCTGATTTTTACATAAAAAGGATGCAAGAATAGCGGTTCTATTATTTTCTTGTCTTTCATATTTTTCAATTTTAACTTCACATATTATTGTATCTTCTGTAAACACAGGTCGTAAAAACTCAAAATTCATAGTACGTGCCAATACGTTATGATCTCCACCTACTTTTGTTGGTAGAGTGGCCGTTAATAACCCTTGAACAACAAGTCTTCCCTGTTCATCTGGAGTTATATGATGAATCCCTTCATCACCTGAAATCTCTGTAAATAATTCAACGTCCCTTACAGTAAACTTCCGTTCAAAAGTAATGATATCTCCTTCTTTTAATGGCATATAAATTCCCCCTCAATGTTTTATATTGTTTGGGTAATGGCAATCTGAATATTACAAAAAATAACATAATATTCAACTATCCGGCTTTGTAAGTAATAAAGAGACTGATTCGTCAGTGAAGTATTGGGATGGAGTTATGTGAGAAAATCTAGAGGTTTCCAATCTCTTGGTTTTATGTTGGTACTCATCCATTTCTTTAGTGGTGTTTGATATGGGATGGCGGCGATTAAATGATTATTGTGCCAGCTTGCTGCTCCGGAACGAATCATTTCATCGAGCAAAATTGGAATCTCGGTGTGTGCAAGACTTTCAAGGTTCTACTTCCAGTATTGATCTCATCGTTATCTTTTAGCTTTTTATCGACTCGATAAGGTTCTACAGGCTGATCTAACCAATCTGCACTACAGGCTTCAGGGTCACATCCATTAATTAAATCAGCATCCCATTTGTGTGCAGCAATTTTAACACTTTTATTTTTTTGAAGATGAAAATTGCCTCCTACATGGTCACTATGATAATGCGTGTTCACAATAAGGTGTAACTCTTCTGGTGATACGCCTGCTTCATTCATTAATCGTTCTGTTTCTTTCGTATCACTCCCAAAACCAGTGTCAATAAGGATTGGGAGCTGATCCTTAATCAAGATCATGTTTGCGCTTGGGAATTTTGTTTCAAAGAAAATAATATTGGATGTTTTCATTAAGCTTTTCCTCCTAAAATACAAAACTCCTCCTCAATTAATATGTGACAAATATTCAAATGCTGTTGTTCCGTATACGCTTTTAAAATGTTTATTTAAATGAGATAAATCAACAAAACCACAATCCACTACTACTGAATATATATCTCCGTTTTTTTCTATTAACTGCTTTGCACGTTCTATTTTGCAGTTAAGAAAATATTGGTATGGTGAAATTCCGGTATGAGACTTAAATAATCTGATAAACTGAAATTTCGATAAATTAAGCTCATTACATATCTCATCAAGTTTTAGTACATTTCCTAAGTTGGCATGAAGCATCTCTTTTGCTTTTCTAATTAGAACATTATCTTTCTTCTTATCGATAGAAAGATTAGTTTGAATAAGGCTATCTGTGAGGGATAAGAGTAATTCACTGCACATTGCCTCATCTTTTTCGCGTAATATTGCTTTTGCAAGACTTAATATTCTTTGTTCAAGTCTATGATCATACACAATAGGGGTCGGAAAAAGCACTTTATCCTTCTTCTCCATAACCTCTAAAAGCAATTGCGGCTCAATATATAGCATAACATAATCAAGTCCTGCCTTATGATCATGTGCCATTCCGTCATGTGCCTGTTCTGGATTAAAAAGCATTACACCATTTTGATAGGATAATTGTAAGCTGCCATCCAGGTTATATTGTTGAATACCACGCAAGGTTACCCCAATAGCATACTCCTGGTGGGAATGCTTTTTATAAGTAAAATCAGTCATACTTGCTGACAAGGCAGTAACACCTGCTGATTTTTTATAGATAAATTTATCCATTAAATTCACCTCTTATTTAACTTCCCTACAACCATATCATTATTCCGGAATATGCTAAAAACAAAGCCATTAATATATTAACAATCTTACTATGATTCTGTAAAAACTTCTTGAAGATTGAACCAAAAAGAACCCAAGTAATAAATGCCAAAAATCCAATAAGCGTTATGGTGAAAACACTTATAGTCACCGCAGGCATTGCGGTATAGTGCGGCATAATAAAGCTAGGAATGACAGTCATGGTAAAAAGGAGCACCTTTGGATTTAAAAACTGCATAAGGAAACCTGATTTAAAGGTACCAGATTGGTTTACAGTTGGTTTTGATGTATCCGCTTTGTAGATTTGATAAGCAAGATAGAACATATAAAAACTTCCGATGATCTGTATAACAATCAAAATTTTAGGTATGATCGTTATCAGCAATGTATTCAACATAGCGGAAATAACTAGTAATATACCAAATGCAATCGTTGCTCCGTACGTATATTCCAGTGCCTTCTTCGTCCCCAAATGATGCACGGTGGATAATATGACGATATTAGTTGGCCCTGGTGTAAAAGTAACAATAATACAGTAAATTAAAAAAGATGTAATATTCATCAGAAAAAACTCCTTTCAAGGTTTTCTCATGTAATAATACATCTTCAAATTAAATGCCTATAGTATATTATTGCAGGATTATAAAACTTCTGAAAAGTTAACGATACTCATTTAGCCTTAAAAGGCTCAGCCTTTTTTCAGTTTTTATTTTTATAGGAATTTAAATACAAAAGAGGACAGAAAATTCTATCCCCCTGCTTTTACTAACAGGTTCTGTTTTAGGGTGTAAAAACAAGAAAAAAATATCAAATTAGGCTCTAATTTATCAATTAAATAAGTAAAATAAGCGAGATTTTTCGGTTAGATGCAGAATGAAGCTCGTTTCGGGGTATATATGGGGAGGTTTTCCGGTTATGCAAAGGAAAAGCTCCCCTTTTAGAACTTTTTCGAGCCAATAGGCGGATTCTCTCCGCCTATTGAAGCTAGTTTTAATAATAATTACTAAATAAGCGGAATTTTTCCGTCTATTTATCAGATCGGGCGCTTAACCTTTACATCGTTTTTTTCTTTTTTAAGGTAACGATCACGACACCTATCATTATGATAAAACCACCAATAAAAAAGTTTACGTCTAATTTTTCTTTTAACAAGAGCCATCCTAAAAAAGAACCTACAAGTGGTTGGAAAAAGAAAAACAATGAGCCGATTCCAGCATCCATTAAATCCATACCTTTATTCCAAAGAAAAAATGCTCCAGAAGTTGAAACTACTCCAAGATAAATAACTCCTACAATGATTAGAATGTTTTGATAATATACATCATTCGCTTGAAGTTCCCATATCATTGCCGGTGTAGTAAAAATAAGTGCAAATAATACAGCATAAGTCGTTATGATTAAGGAAGAAAGACGTTTAGAAGCAACCTTTACATAGACTGATAATAACGCCCAAGTGACTGCGGCTCCCACCAATATGATACTTCCTGTTAAGTAAGTTCCAACCTTTGTATCCCAACCAATTACAATAACAACTCCAAATGTTGCTAATAAAACAGAAATAATCTTTCTAACGGTCAGTTTTTCCTTTAATATAAATCGTGCAAAGACCACAATAAAAGCTGGTGTAGCGGATGTAATCAAAGCTCCAGTGTGTGCATCAGATAATTTTGTGCCAATGAATTGGAAAGCAATGGATACGAAGTACCCTATAAAACCAATCCAAGCTAATAGGAACCAATCATTTTTCTTAATAACGGTGCGATTACCATTTTTTATTTGAGTCATTTTTAATACAATATACAAAAAAACAAACGCTATAACATACCGTACCCATACCAGGGTTAACGGTGGAATATAACCTAATACATATTTACTGACTACATACATACCGCCCCACATGCTTGCGGCTAAAGATAAACAGATTGCTCCAATTAAATTTTGCTTCATTATAATACCTCCGTCTTTTTAAAAGGGAATTTAAATGAACTTTCCCTAAGACGAGGCATGATTTTAATCGTAACAATTCATCCCTCGACTTAGGAATGAATAGCTGGTTGGTCGTTTTCAAAAACATCTAAATATAATCTCATTACTTAATCCCCCCGTATTTATATTTTCTTAATTTTAACATATTTCCAAATTGATTATAAAATAAAAAAGAGCTATCTTTAGTAGCTCTTAAATAGTAATTATAAATTCGATTAAAGCTCCTCACCATTTGTTGCGATAACGTTTTTATACCAATAAAATGACTTTTTCTTCTTGCGTTCTAATGTTCCAGAGTCATCATCGTGCTTATCAAAATAATTAAAGCCATAACGCTTACTCATCTCACCAGTTGATGCGCTTTTTCCTTTTATTCTTTGATAAATTCCTTTGTACTTCTTACTGTATCAATTGGGCGAACTAATTTTTCAATTTCTGCACGTTTAGGCTCTAAGAATGGTGGTAAAGATAATTTTTCCCCAAGCGTTTCATAAGGTTCGTCACCCATAAAACCAGGACCATCTGTAGCGAACTCAAATAAAATTTGCGGTGCCACTCTTGCGTATAATGACTCAAAAAAGTGACGATTTACATAACCGGAAGTATGAAATCCAAAACCATTCATTCGTTCAATCCATTCTTCTAAAACAGAGCGATCTTCTACACGGAATGCCGCATGGTGAACCGTCCCAAAACCTTGGCGGGCTTCAGGTAGAATGGCATTATACTCTACAATAACAGAGGCACCATTCCCGCCATCCCCCACTTCAAATAAATGGAATGACCCTTCTTTATCTGTCTCTCTAAATAATAGAACTTTTTCCATCATTTCTTTAAAGTAATCAAAATTCGCAATTCGAACAAAAACAGGTCCTAAACCAGTAATCGCATATTCTAATGGAATTGGACCTTTCTGCCAAGGTGTGCCAGATTCTACCCCTTTATTGAATTCGTCTGAAATCAATTGATAGTTTTGATCATCAAAATCAACGAAAGAAAGAGTTTTCTTGCCAAATTGCTCCTTAATACCAGTATGCTTTACTTCTAGGCGCTCAAAACGTTTTACCCAATAGTCTAGTGCAGCATCACTTGGTACACGGAACGAAGTCTTTGAAATTTCGTTTGTACCATGTACACCTTTCGGAATGCCAGGGAAGTCAAAGAAAGTCATGTCTGTGCCTGCACTGCCTTTATCATCTGCAAAGAATAAATGATAGGTTTGAATATCATCTTGATTTACGGTTTTTTTAACTAAGCGCATACCTAAAACATACGTGAAGAATTCATAGTTCTTTTCCGCACTGCTTGTAATCGCTGTTACATGGTGTATTCCTTTTAAATGGTTCATTATATATTCCTCCTAGGAAGTCAGATTTAATTTAAAATTAATGGACGTAATTTTTCTTCGATCTCTTTTCGTTTTGGTTCCAAAAATGGTGGAAGTGCCAGTGCTTCTCCCATTGTTTCCATTGGTTCGTCTGTCGCAAATCCCGGTTTATCCGTTGATAATTCAAACAAAATACCGTTTGGTTCCCTGAAATACAAGGCCTTAAAGTAATACCGTTCCACTTTCCCTGAATTCGGTAACCGGTACTCTTTTAAACGCTCTGCCCATTGTTCATATTCTTCCTCATTCTGAACACGAAAGGCAACATGGTGAACACCTCCGCGACCTAAGCGAACTCTTGGCAAATCAGTCCTTGTTTCAATATGAACTTCCGCACCACTGCCGCCTTCGCCCGTCGCATAAATCAAGATATCGGGATAATCCCCCTCAAGTGATGGATAGGAACCGACAAATCGAAAACCCATTACTTCTGTTAAAACACCGATCGTTGGTTCTGCAATGGAGACCGTAAGAGTTACAGGTCCTAAACCAATAATGGCATGTTCCAATGGAATGTCATCCCTTTGCCAAGGAACCCCTGCTCGCACACCTTTTTCATCGTTATCGGCGACAAGGATTAAACGAGTCCCCTCGAAATCTCTGAAAGCCAAAGTATCACGATTTGCTCTTTTTTGAATATCATCATGTTCAACCTCGTATTGTTTAAAACGATCTTTCCAAAATAACAATGAATCCGAATTTTTCACCCTTAGTGATACAGTAGAAATATCTGATGTTCCCCTGTATGTTTTTCCAAGATGAGGAATGTCAAAGAACGTCACGTCAGTCCCTGGGGTTCCTTCCGCGTCAGCATAGAAAAGATGATAAGATTCTGTATTATCTTGATTGACGGTTTTCTTTACCAATCTCATTCCTAAAATTTTTGTATAAAATTCATAATTTTTTTCCGCTTTTCCTGTTAATATTGATACATGATGTAGTCCTAAAAGTTCCATCTCCTAATCACTCCTGTCAAAAGATTAATTACGTTCTTTTGTTCGCTTGTAATGAGTAAAAGTACTTAGAATAAAAATGCATCTAAAGCATATTGGCCAGGACCCACTAAAGCTATACCCATTGCCACTGCAAGCAAAGTTAAGTTATACTCATAACCATTTGATGTTGCCCATATTCCGTTTGCACCATGCACTTTCGCGATCGCCATTACCATGGTTCCCGCAATCATAATTCCTGCAAGTGGTGTTAATAATCCCAAAGCAAACAATGTACCCCCAACAAGTTCTGCTAATCCTGCAAATAGAGCCATGGTTATCCCGGGCTTCATGCCAATGGATTCAAACCATCCACCGGTTCCTTTCAATCCATATCCACCGAACCAACCAAACAATTTCTGAGCACCGTGTCCCATGAACAATACTCCAATTACCAGACGAATGATTAATAATCCAATATTTATCATCTTTATTTCCTCCTTGTATTTTATCTCGAATTCGAGATATTATTCTAAAAAAAATTGCGCTTATTCAATCATGAATTGCTTTAGATTTTTGCATTAATATCCGAAAGAGCAAATTATTGCATTTCCCATTCAGTAATTTAATCCCCCCTTAACAAATCTTGAATTTAATTATCTTGAATATGAGATAATAATAATACTTATAATTTTTTTTGTCAATAACTTTTTATTTTAATGCTCTAATATTATTCATTGTTGATAAAAGAAATACACCATAGGCGGCGGAATCCTCCTATGGTGAGTGAAGTGAATATCTTTTTATCATTAAGCTTATTTTATTAGAAAGAACAGGATCACTGTTCTTTCAAATCATGAACAAGGATCCCCTTAAAGAATATTCCTAGCTAGACAGTTGTTGTGCAGGAGTAAACATGTAGTTTCTAATTAAAATAGTTACCAAACTTAGGACCAATGATAGGATTCCGACCAATACAACATATTGTGTACCCATTCCTGATATAAATAACCCGCCTGCTGCTGCACCTAATGTTGTTCCTACGTTACAGGCTGATATAAATAAGCCATTGGCAAAATCAGGTGCTTCGGGAGCTGAAGACGCAATCAAATATTGATTAATATTTGCCATTATTCCTCCAGCCAATATTCCCCAAATTAAAGTTATTATTGCCATAGGTATCCTAAACTGTCCTGTGAAGAAAAAAATGATGTAAATAGCACCCAATAACACAGGAAAAGATACTACAGATTTGGTGGCACTATGCGTAAGCAACTTTCCTGCAACAATGTTTCCAATCATATTGGCTCCACCGAAGATGAATAACGTTAAACTTATGGTATTCGGAGACATATTCGTTACAGTTTTCAGATATTCAGCAAGATAACTATAAACGCCAAAGATTGCTGAGTTTAACAAAATGACGGTAACAATGGAAAACCATATAATAGGTTTTTTCAATACGGAAAGTTGTGTTCCATAAGAAAGTCTTTCTTCCACTGGCATAGTTGGTACAAAAATCAATGTAGCAATCAAAACAACAAAATTAACAATAGCAAAGAATGCCATCGCCATTTCATACGAAACGGCATTATCAATAAAATTGGCGATCGGTACACCGGCTACCATACCAGCAGATACTCCGATAAATATTTTAGAAACAGCTTTTGGAGCCTCTTCTTTACTTACCGAGGAAGCAGCTACCGTAAATGCCAAAGAACAGTAAATTGGATGAAAAAAGGCTGGAATGATACGGGCAATTAGGAGAATCGTAAAGTTAGATGTAAAGATGGATACAATGTTTCCTAAAACGAAAACACCTAATACAAGTAACATGACCTTCTTACGATTGATCCCGGAAAACAATAACGGCATCGTTGGTCCAGATACAGCAATAGTCAGAGCAAAGAGACTAACAAGCAATGCTGCTTTTGATATGCTGACATGAAAGTGATCAGCAATGGAAGGCAATAACCCAATAACCCCCATTTCGGTATTTAAGATACCGAATACTCCTATAGTTAATATGAAAATCAACAAATGATTTGGTTTAGTCAAAAAAACAACTCCTTTAATTTTAATCAGCATTCATGACAGGAGTAAGTATAAACGTTAGAGTTAACTCTAAATCAAGGGAAAAATTTTTTGTAAAAAAATAATTTTAGAGCTCTTTCTTGATTTCACCCAGGTAGTAAATAATACAAACGAGCCACAAGTACTTCATATAGACATGTATGAAGTACTTGTGGCTCTCCTCTGTTAATTATGATTGGAAACCTCTATTTTATCATTTTTATGAATATCTTCTGTTCCGGCATCCAATGCAGTCTTATAATATAAGCATTTATGCTCGATGACTTCCATGGTTTTTTTTAGTTCTTCCATTTGTGCTTCTACATTCGCTTTTCGCTCCAGAAACATTTCATATCTTCGTTGCAAGGTGGAATCCCCTTCAGAACACCAATCAATGAAATTTTTTATTTCCTTAATAGGCATCCCTGTGGATTTCAGGCATTCAATTACTTTTAAAGCACCGATATCGGATTCTTTAAACAATCGTGTTCCGCTGGGTGTCCGTTCAACAAAAGGCATAAGTCCCTCCTTGTCGTAGTAACGCAAGGTATATACTGTGAGATTCAATTCTTTTGCAACTTCGCTGATCGAATATGTCTTCATCATCTATCTCCTACTCTTTATGATATAGATTTCGAGTTAACTCTATGTTCGAAAGCATGCTATCATGCTGTATGAAAAATGTCAAAGCTTAACGAAATCATTTGTGGAGTTATGCTTAAAACCTTATCGCTTGACCTAGAGTTAACTATAGGGATTATTCTAGTTTTTGCAAGAGAAAAAAAGAGTAATGAATCTAGGGGAATTTAAAATAATACCCCGAACAAGCGCATTCTCTTGAAAAAATTATTGGAGGTTTTATTCATGATAACTGCTAAAGCACGAGCTGTCGATGGTCCAGACAAACCGTTTCGAGTGGCTGAAATTAAAAGACGTGATCTTGATTTGCATGATGTTCTGATTGAAATTAAATATGCCGGCATCTGCCATTCTGATATCCATACTGCTCATGGCGAATGGGGTCCCGTGAACTATCCACTCGTCCCTGGACACGAGATTGCGGGAATTGTCACAGATGTAGGAACAGAGGTCTCGAAGTACAAGGTCGGTGACCGGGTTGGAGTCGGATGTATGGTTGACTCCTGTGGCGATTGTGAGAACTGCCGTAAAGGAGAAGAACAATACTGTCTCAAAGGAAATGTCCCTACCTACGCTGGTGTTGACAAATACGGCGAGCCTACTCAAGGTGGCTATTCTACCCACATAGTTGTAACAGAGGACTTCGTAGTCAGAATTCCTGACAGCATTGGGTTTGACGCTGCAGCACCATTACTTTGCGCCGGTATTACTACATATTCACCTCTAAACCATTGGGGGGCCGGTCCAGGTAAGAAAGTAGCGGTTGTAGGTATGGGCGGTCTTGGTCATATGGCTGTCCAAATTGCACATGCCATGGGTGCCGAAGTAACTGTCTTGTCACAAACATTGAAGAAAAAGGACGACGGTCTGGCATTAGGCGCAGACCATTACTATGCGACAAGTGACCCAGAAACATTCGAAAAACTGGCCGGAACCTTTGACTTAATGATTAACACAGTAAGTGCGAAGATTAATTTGGATGCCTATTTAGGTTTGCTCAATCTTGATGGCACTCTTGTAAACGTTGGTGCACCAGCAGAACCGCTGTCATTAAACGTATTTAATTTAATCGGTCATCGCCGCTCCTTTGCCGGTTCAATGATCGGAGGCATCCGGGAGACTCAGGAGATGTTAGACTTCTGTGCAGAACATAACATTGCTCCAAAGATTGAAGTCATTTCAGCCGATCAAATTGACGAAGCCTACGAACGTGTCTTAGCTTCTGATGTCAAATATCGATTCGTAATTGACATTAGTACAATGTGAGTTGCGTAATTGTTAAATTCTAAAGGTAAGTGGAGACTGTCCATATTTTTTTAAACGAAATGACCAGAGGAACCTTCCTCTGGTCATTTTAATTTTAACCCTCGTGAATTTTGCCCTTTTTACAACTTTCTATTGTATTTTTTCAAATATATTTGGAGCAAAAAGACGTTTCTTAAGGAAAAATACTAAGTTCACCTAACAAGTAATCTCCGCACATGACCAGTCTTTTGCATGTTTCAAGGTAATATCGATAAACATGGATAACGCCGGGGAAATCCACTTGTTCTTGTGATAAACGACATGGGACAAAATCTGTTTAAAGTCACCAACGCATGGAATAATTTTTAACCTTCCTGCTATAATTTCATCCTTTACTGTCATCAAAGGCAAGTAAGCAATACCAAGCCCACTCATTACACAACGTTTCATCGCCTCTATACTCCAAAGCTCCATCTTGTGCGAAGGTACAATTCCCCGTTCTCCAAGGTATTCTTCAAACATTGATCGATAACTGCAGTCTTTTTCGTTCACAATCAAACACTCGCTGATCTTTTGATTATCGTAGCTTTTATCTAAAGTATTCAGCGAACAACAATCAGGGCTTCCAACAAGGACAATCGGTTCGTCCAACAACGAATGGACGACTAAATCTGATTCCTGCAACTGTGGCAGCATGACAAAGGCAATATCTGCACTACCATTAAGGATGAATCTCTTGTTATCTCCGCAGCTTGCGTTACTTAATCGGATCTTAACATGAGGAAATTTCTTTCTATATTCTCTTAATATAGGTTCTAGGCGGTATACCGTTAGAGATTCAGGCGCCGCAATCTTTAGCTCCCCTCTTATATCCTCTTCATCACTGGTAATGCTTTCGATTTTTTCATAGGTATCTAAAATCTCTTGGGTAAAGGGCAACAACTTCTTGCCAATATCAGTCAACCTCACCTTTCGACCCATCCGATCAAACAGTGGTCCTCCTAAATGTTCTTCAAGTGCCTGAATATGAGAAGTGACCGTGGATTGAGTGTATCCTAACTGTTCTGCTGCTTGTGTGAAGCTCCCCAATTCAATGACTTTTTTAAACGTAACAAAATGGCGTATTTCCATCAATTCACCCATTTTCACATTGTTCTTTCTTGTATAGTATCAAAAAAATCAATAGATAACTTCATAAATTTCAATTTTACTAATAAATAGTTTCAAGTTAAGATTAAGAAAAATCAAGAAAATGAAGACAACAGAGGTGATTCAGTTTTGAAGCGTATACATTATAGCTGGTTTATTCTTGCCATAACCTTTTTCTCGATTATTGCAGCCGGAATTGTCATGTCATCATCGGGAGTTTTCATTGACCCTTTTGAAAAGGAATTTGGCTGGGATCGATCTGAAATTGCACTCGCTTTTGCCATTAGTATGTTTTTATATGGCATATCTGGCCCGTTTATGGCAGCATTACTTAATGTGATTGGCTTAAAGAAAATGATGATTGCATCTATGGCAACTTTGCTGATAGGTATCATTCTTACCTTCATTATGAATCAATCATGGCAGATGATTCTCATTTGGGGCATTATTATTGGGCTGGGATCAAGTCTTTTTTTAACCGTATTAAGTCCATATGTTGCGAATCATTGGTTTGAGAAAAGAAGAGGTCTTGCAGTAGGAATATTAACGGCAAGTTCAGCAACAGGTCAGTTAATATTACTTCCTGTCTTAGCGACGATTATCGATCATTATTCGTGGCGCCCGGCGATTGGTTTAATGATGATCCTTAGTATCATTATGCTATTAATCATCCTTTTATTTATGAAAAACAAACCAAAAGATGTTGGTATTCTTCCATATGGTCTTGAAGAAGAAATACAAGAGAGTAATGAAGGACCAAAGGAAAACCCAATTGTTATTGCCTTCAAAGGTTTATTCGAAGCTGTGAAGGTGAAGGAATATTGGTTATTATCTGGTAGTTTCTTTATTTGCGGACTATCAACAAGCGGTTTAGTTGGTACACATTTTGTTTCTTACTGTATAAGTTTTGGAATACCCTTAGTTACAGCGGCTTCGTTTCTATCGTTTATGGGAATCTTTAATCTAGTAGGAACAACTCTATCCGGTTGGCTTTCAGATCGTTTCGATAATCGATGGCTATTATTTTGGTACTACGGTTTTAGAGGGGCTTCTCTTCTATTACTTCCTTATGCATTAAATGAAGGTTCCACTACAATGCTGGTTATCTTTACGGTGTTTTATGGATTAGATTGGATTGCAACTGTACCACCAACGATAAGCATCTCAAGACAAATTTTTGGCACTACTAAAAGTGGAATCGTATATGGTTGGATTTTTGCATCTCATCAGGTAGGTGCTGCAACAGCTGCTTATGGAGGAGGTCTAATCTATAAATTTTTTAACACGTACACGTGGGCATTCTTCTTGGCAGGAGTGTTCTGTTTATTAGCAAGCTTATTTGTCATTATTATAAAAAAACAACATTCAAGTCAATTACCTAAAGAAGAAATAATGACTTTATAGAAATGCATAGAAAGCCCACCGCCACATGAATCTGCATAATAATATGCTATAATTTGGAGAGTGAAAATAAGATAGAGGTGACCATTCTTGGCAATTCATGTTGTACTATATCAACCAGAAATTCCGGCTAATACTGGAAATATTGCACGTACTTGTGCGGCAACGGATACTGCCTTGCATTTAATCCGACCACTTGGCTTTTCAACAGATGAAAAGATGATAAAACAAGCTGGTTTAGATTTCTGGCAGTCTGTAAACATAACGTATTATGACTCATTGGATGACTTTTTTTCAAGAAATCAAGGTGAGTTTTACTATATTGAGACATTTGGTGAAAAACCACATTCATCCTTTGATTTCAGTGATGGATCAAAGGAGCATTATTTTATGTTTGGAAAAGAAACAACTGGATTACCTAAAGATTTACTAGAAAAAAATAAAGATCACTTTTTGAGAATACCTATGAATGAACATGTTCGTTCACTGAACCTTTCGAATACAGCTGCTATATTGGTGTATGAGGCTTTGCGTCAGCAAGGATATCCCAATTTAAGATAAAAAATCTTCCATCTTGGAGGATTTTTTTCCATTGCTAGAAGAAACAATTATTTTAGTATGGAGTGTCATATTGTGCATTTTTTCCTATAAGACCATTCTCATTGTTTTTTCTCCAACAAAAAAACCAGAGGAACCTTCCCCTGGCCACTTCATTTCGCTTTATAAACTTTCCCTTTTGTACTTCTCACAATCGTATTTTTACCGATTTTATTGGAACTGGAATGGCTGGTTAGAGCGATTCCATATTTCCCGCTATCCTTAATCGTGTTTGACGATACTGTACTGTGATTAGAATAGAAACTGATGGACACCCCGTTTTCAGATGAACGATAAATGTTATTTTTTGTAATGAATGCGGAAGAATGGGAATACACTTGGATGCCGTGTTTTTTTGAATGATCCAGTTTGTTTTGGTCCACTGTGTTTTTTTTTGAATAATACTTAATGGCTATCCCAGAACTTCCTGATGAGTAAATTTTATTTTTAAAAATTTTATTTCCACTTGCATATGCCAAGTAAATCCCGTTTGCCTTGCTCGATTTAACCGTATTGCTGGAAATCGTATTGGTTTTTACTTGCTTTGTCTTCGTTCCCACTAAGGAAATCCCTTTAAGAGATGTGGTAACGGTATTATTTTTTATACCATCATTCACGGAACCGCCACTGATGCCAACTCCATATCTACCACTGTTATTTATATCATTACTATCAACTATAATTTTTGATGAATATGAACTGATTGAAATCCCGTTTCTTCCGCTATCTTTAACTGCGTTTTTATATAAATTGCTGTTATTAGAATACGTGCTAATACTGATCCCGTTTTCCCTACTTTTACTAATATTATTTCCTGACATTTTTGCAGCCGAGTGGTCATAAATTAAGACTCCGTTTTTGGTGCTTGAAAAAATAATACTGTTATTTACCGTATTTCCTGATGAAGATGCACTGATCGCTATTCCATTTTGTCCTGCGTAATTAATCGTATTAGTAGTCAAATCAGCTATTGAATGGTTCGCAACTTGAATCCCTTGCAATTTTGGATTGTTCACTTGATTCTGATTCACTTTATTCTTTTGTGAATAATTGTTGATTGAAATGCCTGAACCACCAGGTGCCTGGATTGTATTACTCGAAAGTTGATTTCCATTTGCATGATCCACATATACGCCATCCATCTTGCTCGCATTGATTATATTTTTTGAAATTGTGTTATTCGATGAATTAGAAATAACCGAAACACCGCTTTGTCCACTATCCTTTACGGTATTTTCTTGCACAATGCTTGAATTCGAGTAGGCGCTAATACTGATCCCGTTTATTTTGCTGGTATTGATATTATTATTCATGACCTTAGCAGATGAGTGATCATTAATGGAGATCCCGTTTTGGCCGCTTGAAGAAATGGTATTAGAATTAAAAGTATTGCCTGTTGATGTCTTGCTAATGATTACCCCATTTTTCTTAGAGCCAGAAATGGTGTTTCCAGTGATTACGGAATTCTGCGCATTTTCAAGGATGAGTCCATCATATCCACTGTTATTAATTGTATTATTTGTTACTTTATTAGACTGGTCAGGTGTCGGCGCTTGACCATGAAGCCTAACCCCTTGAGAACCTGAATTGACAATATTATTATCATTAATTAGATTTCGATCAGAATTTTCGTTCACAGCAACACCATACAATCCATTGTCTGTGATTTTGTTATTATCAACCTTGTTATCAGAAGAATAGGAGGTAATAGAGATTCCACTTCCCTTATTACTCTTAATATCATTATTCGTAATAGTGGAATTGGAATGATCAAAAATAGAGATTCCATGATTCTGGTTCCCTGTTAAAATATTTGAATCGATCGAATTGCTAGAGGAATAATGCTGAGCTGCAATCCCATATTTTTTTGAACCTTTGACAGTATTCCCTGAAACCAAAGCATTATTTGTAAAGTTCAAATAAATACCATTTTCATCACAGTCACTTATGTTATTATTCTGAATCGTAACATCTTTAATTGGGTAATCATTTGTCCCAGATAATATTATCCCGTTGCCAATTTGGAATGGGTTTGTATGGACTCTTGTAATTTGATTTCCTGTAATTTTAATTGAAAATTGATCCTCTATTTTTATGGGAATAGCGGTATCATTCGGATCATAGGCCCCATTGACGGTTTGTGTGGTAAATTCCACACCTGAACCGACATCTACAAATATATTATCTTTGATTGTAAGATCCTTATAGTTGAGTGCATCAATTGCTTCATCTGTTAAATTTTTAAAAGTGTTATTTTCAATCACAATGTTTTGAGGATAGATCCCTTTTACTGTGATATGACTCCCAACACCCCTTGAATAGTTTTCGATTGTATTTCCTTGAACGGTTATGTTTTGACAAGGTGTGTCATCGTTATAATTCACGGCCCCGAAAAAGGGCGTAACAATATTATCATGTGTAATATCAAGCTGAATGGCTTCCTTCTTTTTGTGGTTTCCTCCAGATTCATAGTAGCCCGAGATAGAACTGTTTAGTACCTGCCCATTTTTAACACCTGCAAATTCAATGGCATGCGCTCCAAAATTGTTAATAACATTGGTCTTTTGGATTGTAATGTTATTTGCATGACCAAATTCAAGGTTATCAAAACCCATATTATCTTTTGTTGGAAACTTTATTGCATTCCCATCCCAAGTACCTCCCTCGATTACGATGTTTTCGTTGCCTGTATAACCAGGTGCACGATTTGCATTCCGTAACATCGGACCAAAGGTTTTATTCCTAACGATCACTGCTTTTTCGGATAAAAGTAAATGAGTATTAGAATTAATTTTGAGAGTTTTAGTGATTAAATAGGTACCGTTCGGGACTACAATGGTCGTTTGTGTACCATCATCTTTATTTGCATCAAGTGCTTCCTGAATTAGGGCGGTATCATCTACCTCATCTGATCCATTTGCCCCAAAATCAGCTACATTTAGGGTAACGGTATTTTCTTCCGCAGCAACTTTTCCACCCACGGAAAAAACAATGCCCAAAACCGCCAGGCATGTGAAAATATGAAAAACAAGTAGACGCATTCTGAACTTCCTTTCATAGAAGATATATGTATTCATTTAATAGACTGTAAGAATCATATCCTACTTTTTTTCTATTTAAAAGTAAAATACTCCTATACTTCCATAAATTGGTTAACCTCTATAAAAATAAAAGAGATTGGAATCCCAATCCCTTTCATTAGTTTATAAACAATGTCAGCACAAGATAAACAGCTGCCCCCCACATAACTAAGGCTGATATTTTATTCAATACCAATATAAAGTTTCCAGATTTATCGAGTTTTCCACTTATTCTCCCAAATAGCGAAAGTCCGAAAAACCAAATCCACGAAACCAAAATACACGCAAAAGTAAAAAATACTTTTTCTTCCTCATGGTATCGTAATGAACTCGTTCCAATCACACCCATCGTGTCCATAATGGCGTGTGGGTTCAGTAGGGAAACAGATGCGGCAAATAGGATTTGTTTTTTCAAAGAAAATTTCTTCTCGATCTCTTCCTTTCGATTACTTGGTTTACTATTCCATGTGGTCCATCCCATATAAACTAAAAAGATAAACCCTCCGCCAATTAAAATGGTCTTCATCCATACGGAACCAAGAATAATAAATGAAACTCCCAAAACAGCCACCAAGATTAAAAAAGTATCACACAAGGAAGCGGTAATGACGGCTGGTACGACTTTAATAAAACGAGGCTGCAGGACTCCTTGATTAAAAATAAAAACGTTTTGGACACCGAGTGGCAGGATCAATCCTATCGCAAGAATAAATCCATGAATAAATGGTTCAAACATCAAATCTTCTTCCTTTCTTTCTATAACCTAAACCTATTTTAGTTAGAAATGGTGTCCATGTCTCCATCCAATTGGATGGCATCTAACCCAACCAAGTTATATAATCATATATAGAAAGGAGTCCTAAACCTATGTTTACAATCGACTGGAAACCAAATAAATCTTCATCTGTCCCATTACATAGACAAATTACAGATTTTATGAAAGAAAAAATATCAAATGGCGAGTGGACGATCGGATTTAAACTACCTCCCCAACGTACCTTAGCGAATTCTTTGGGAGTCAATCGAAGTACAGTGGTAGCGGCTTATGATGAATTAATCGCGGAAGGACTTATTGAAGGGAAAAGCGGGAGTGGAACCAGAGTGGTAAATAATACATGGAATCTTTTAGCCACCACCCCTCCCCCAGACTGGAACTCATACGTTAATGTGGGTATTCATCAGCCAAACCTGCCAACGATTAAGGAAATCAATCAAGCTGAATTCTATCCTAATATCATCCGCTTGGGAACCGGGGAATTATCGCCATCCCTAATTCCCAACACTCTGATGAAAAAAGTTTTTAATCAATTGTCTACAAAAGAAATTTCTTATGGTTATGAAGAACCTAAGGGGTTGCAGCCATTAAGGGAACAATTGGCCAGCTATTTAAAAACAATGGGGATTCCAGCTTCTCCTTCTTCAATTTTAATCGTATCAGGTGCTTTACAAGCTTTACAGCTTATTAGTGTTGGTTTACTGCATAGGGGTTCTACCGTGTTAACTGAAAAGCCTTCCTATCTTCATTCATTAAATGTCTTTCAGTCAGCGGGAATGCAGTTAATTGGAACCCCAATGGATCGGGAAGGAATTGAAACCAAACACATATCTCAATATAAAAAACAACATAAAGCGGCACTACTATATACTATTCCTTCTTTTCATAACCCGACCGGAACCCTAATGACTGAGGAAAGACGCCATCAATTGTTAGAGATCTGTCAACAAGAGCGGTTACCCTTAATCGAAGATGATGTTTACAGAGAATTATGGCTGGATGAAAAACCTCCAATGCCAATTAAAGCGTTTGACAAAAATGGTCTTGTCCTTTATTTGGGAAGTTTATCGAAATCGTTAAGTCCCGGTCTCCGAATTGGTTGGATTGTTGGCCCAGAACCCGTTGTCGAGCATTTAGCAGATATTAAAATGCAAACGGATTATGGTTCTAGTTCATTATCTCAGTGGGCAGCCACGGAGTGGTTTTCGAGTGGACTTTATACTCAACAACTTAATGATGTAAGAAAAGAATTGAAAATACGAAGAGATTTTACGTTAACTACTTTGAATAAATATTTTTCTGATCTTGCAGTATGGGAAAAACCAAAAGGCGGATTTTATGTATGGGTCCGTTTAATCCCATCGATTTCGATTCGAAAATTATTTGAAATGGCACTTTCAGAAGGAATCTTACTGAATCCAGGGAATGTGTATGATCACCAATCTGAACAATATTTGCGGATTTCTTATTCATTTGCCTCACTTTCACAGATAGAAAATGGTTTACTCCGTTTATCGGCAATTGTTAGAAGGTTAGCGAAATAGAACACAGGTCCTAATGCTTGTATTTCCCTTTCTAATGTTTTGGAAAAATAGTTTCGCTTGCTTTTGCAAACATGAAAACATGTAATGGAAAATGACTATCAAATTGTATATAAAATTGATAGTCATTTACTTTGTTTGAATCTGAAAAGTTTTCAACCAATTTTTATTAATATATTACGAATGTAAAAATTGCCCAAGCCCAGAAAGGCAATGCTCCAAAGTATTGCCTCCAATTTAGTTGTTTTTTTCTTTAGCTTTGGGACCGTTCACTTCCCTTATCGATTTTTCCACTAATTTTTGAAACCCATAAATAATAACAGCTAAAGAAATACAAAACAAATACCACATCGTATGACTTAATTTTTTTAATTTAAATACTCCTACTCTTTCCCATATTTCAGCAAAAGGATAAGCACAAATAACATCCAATACTGCATTTGTAATAAAATATTTTAAAAAATTGCCATAGGTCAGTTTAAATATCCATAATGTGGCTACAAAAAAAGGACCTAATATATATGTAAATCGACCAAACCGGGAGATAGAGGGTTTTTATTAATCCACCATTTTCTCTTATTAGCAATGACACTGAACATACTTATGAATAAATTAGTAAAACTTGCTACAGGTAAAAACCTGAAAAATGATTTTTTCCCAAGAAAGGGTACAGATAGCCATGGAATGATTAGCATCCCTATAGCGAATGCCATTTTTTTATTTTTAAACATAATATTTGCTCCTTTAGCCAGTAGCTTTTAATCTATCCTCCAAAGATAAGTTTCCCAAATTGTAAATAAAATATATTATCCATAATATAAAAGAGCTAATCAAAAATTTGTCGATTAGCTCTTTCAGCTTTTATTCATTTGCCTTTTTTACCCATTCTGCAACAGTAATTGTACGTGAGGAATCACAGGTAGTTTAAATAAAGGGGCTTGGACCACAAAAAAGAGAGTAGTGATTAAATATAATTTTTACAAAATTCAGATATTGTTATATTATATTTATAAGTGGATATGTATAAAAAAACGGAGGCAACTGATCTTGAACAAGAAAAGTAAGGTTGTTAGCTTAAAAAAGTATAAAAAAATGAAAAGAAAAAGAAAGAATCCTGAATTGCTTGTAGTAATCCCGGTATTTCTAACGATTGCTTTTGCCTTGTTTGTTTCACACTTTGTTAGACTGAATGACAACCTGGAAATCCATACATTTACGGATACACATGCATATTTGCGCAAATAAAAATCTATGAGTATATCTTTATTCATTTTCTGAGTCTGGCACCAAAAAAGCCGAGAGAACCGTCCCCCCGGCACTACTTTTTCTTTATTCTAAGGATTTGACCTGCATACAAATTATTTGAGCTTAGATTATTTAGTTCTATCAATTGTTGAATCGGGACATTATATATATTGGCAATTCTTGAAAGATTATCACCTGGAGAAACGGTATGCATTTCATAGATTTCTTTGAGAAATTCCGAAAAATGGATAATATCTCCGATTTCTCTTAGAACACCTCTATTTTCTAATACTTCTAGCATTTCCTTTGCTCTATTTCGATAGGAATGTTTTTTGACAGCTATTTTACCATTTTCACGAATTTGCTGCCTTTCTAAATCATTTTTTAAATAATATTGAATCTTCTCTACTGTTTCCTCAGAGGAGGATGTAATAATTAAATCTTTACCTGGTTTAAATTGATCTCGAACGGCCGATGTATCCGATGTAAATAAAACCCCACCAGAACCAAGAATTTCGTATGTGCGCTGAGTAAGTTGTGTTCGAGAGTTTTGCAATCCAATCACGATTTTGGCAGAACTATAGACTTTATAGGCGTCCCTGTAGTCTATATAGCCATGAATCCAATTAATTGGAATTTCTTTCCCGAAAAACTTACCCATTCTTTCCCAATCCTTTCCCCAAAAATCAACACGTATTCCATTCTGGATCAGTGGCCTTATTAATCTTTTTAAGGATCTCGAACGGTATTCATCTGGATTTTCTTCAAGATATTCAGGATAAGCATTCGCTACTACCGCTATGTCACAACGATAGTTATTCATTGGTTGTACCTGATAATGTACACTCTGATGGTACCCGAAATCTAAATGAGCAGCTTTAAAACCTAGCTTCTCGTATAATTCACATAATGAAGGGGTAACGGTAAAAACAAAATCTGGTCGAATTGCATTAATAAGAGGTAGTGTAAAATTTTCAGTGTGTAAAGGGTCTTCTGTAGCCCAATAAACGAACGGAATCGTTGTTTTTTTAATAGCCTCTCGAATCCAGGGCCATTTTTCTTTCGAATGTTCAGGTGTCCATCCAAGAGATATGATTAAATCAGGCTTAAACCAATCTAGTATTTCCAAAATATTTTCCTTACTTATTGGTCCAGAAATCATCACCGTATGCCCTTCTTCTTTAAAACCATTCGGTAAACCATAAATCCACATTGGGTGACTTTCTAGAAATAATATCTTCAAAAGCGATCATCCCTTTCTATTTCCGTTTATCTATCGATATGTGAATTTCCTATAACTTGTAACGGTATAAGTCTATTCACTAGAAATTTACACTAGAGAAACTAGAAATGATTACTTTTTTCGATAGTACTTTCATTCCCATGAATTTATATAAAATTATTGGATGTTTTAGGGTGAACTAATAACAAAAAAGTGTTTACCAAAGGAGCGAGCGAAATGTTCCAAAAAAATAAAGATAACACAATCATTAAAATCGGACTTGGGACAGCCTTTCTGTCGACGATTTTCAGCTTAATCATTGTCCGTTTATTAGTGGAGATCAAACATTCAACTGGGAAGGGTTAATCCTTTCCATTTTTAATTACTTAATTGTCATTACACGGACACAGACTTTTAAAGGTCATTCAAGTATTATTAGTGTAAAAATAGTGGGATGTGATTTAATGGGGAAAATCTTAGTAATCTTTGAAGGTAAGGAATATACAATTCTTCATCAATATGCATCCGGTTATTGTGAAATAGTGGATGAAGGTTCTCCGTTAAATATAAAGCTAGTTCACTTTTCTGAATTAGTTATAAAGCCATAAAAATGAAAGGTGGAAGCCCTTCTCTGTTATGAGGGGGCTTTGTTTTTTGTGGATGGAGGAATTTTTCTTATATAGCGCAGAAAAAAAGTTTTTAAACCAAAAAGCCTATAGGGGTTCCGTTCCCACTAGCAAACATTAACAATGTTAATTAAAGGAAAAGGTCAGATTTGTGGGAATTAAATTTTTTCCAATGGAAATCATAAACAGAAATGCGGGAAAAAGGAGAATAGTTATGACCACGGATAAAGATTTAAATCCAATGAATGTGATGAAACCGCTAAATATAAATCCAAAAATATTAGATGAGACCCAACCGTTATCAACTTTTGAAATTGGTAAACTTTGGGCTACCTATATGGGAAACAGCATGTCCATTCAAATTTTAAGTTATTATCTTCATCATTGCGAGGATGAAGATATTAGGCTGCTTTTGGAAAATGGTTTAGCTTTATCGAGGGATTTCATACAAAGGTCAGAAGGATTTTTTAAGAAGGAAAATTTCCCCATCCCAATTGGATTTACTAAAGATGATGTCAATCTTGGAGCCCCTCGTTTATATGAAGATGAATTTTATGTTCACTATTTAAAATATGCTGCGAAGGCAGGTATGAGCCTATACGCTGTAGCAGTTCCATTGGTAATGAGAGAGGATGTAAGGGAGTTTTTTATTTATTGTAATGAATGTACAAGCGTCCTTTTAGGGCAAATCAATAGTATTTTAATGGAAAAAAAATTCATTGCAGCCCCTCCTATCATTCCAATACCAGACGGAATTGATAAAATCAATAAACAAAGCTACTTAAATGGATATTTTGGAAATGTCCGACCATTACAGGCATTAGAGATTATTCATCTTTGGGACAACATTGAGAATAACACCACAAGTATGGCATTATTATTTGGCTTTCATCAAATCGTTCAAGATGAAAAGATAAGAGCTTTGTTTAAAAGAGGTTTAGACATGACTGATAAAGCGGTAAAACAATATAAGGAAAAACTTCATCTTGAACACATACAATCACCAGCTTACCTAGACCATTGTGTTACACCATCTACCTATCCTCCTTTTTCCGATAAAATAATGTTGTTTCATAAAGTGGATATGTTTGCAATGAAAATAAGGTCATTTGGAAACTCACTGGCGGTAACTGCAAGAAGAGATATCGATATGTTGTATATAAGAACTCTTATCAACATTGGCGCCTTTGTCGATGATGGTATGAATATCATGATTAGTAAGGGTTGGTTGGAAGCACCACCAGAAGCGTATGACAGGGCTTAAGATACAGATACCCATATATTGTCCTTTTAAAAATTGATTTAGTGTTTTAATTACGTCAGTTACTTCCACTTGTATTGCTCCTTTTCCTTATAATATTTTCATTTTGATATGGGTTAATTTTACAGTTTATTTAAAATTATTAAGAGGAAAATTAATGTTAATATATTAAAGGGAGTAGATTCAATGAGAGATTCATCAATGAAAGAGAAGGTGCTAAAAGTTATTACTGAACACAGAACTGGGGTCCTTTCTTCTGTTGAAAATAATAAGCCCCATTCCCGGTACATGACATTTTATAATGATAATTTAACCTTATATACACCAACGAAAAGGGATACGGAGAAAATTGAAGAAATAGAGAAAAATCCTTCCGTATCAGTTTTGTTAGGATACGAAAAACAAGGCCAAAACGATTCCTATGTTGAAATTTCCGGAACATCCATTCTTAATGATTCGCCAAAAGTGAAACAACAATACTGGAACAAGTCATTTGAACAATGGTTTGAGGGCCCTGAAGATCCAAACTACGTTTTTCTTGAAATAAAACCTGAAACCGTCCGCATTTTAAACCTAAATGGTGAACCACCACAAGAACTCAATTTAGAGAATTGAGAAACTCAAATGCAAACATTTGCACCGTATTTTAGGTGCTTTTTTCTTTTAATAAGTTTCTTTTCGTATACTTTGTTGTTCTTGGTATAAAAAGTGTTCCATTTAAAGGCTTTTCGGACAGCTTAAATGTAGCCATGAGCAATCGTGTCCGAATCGGATTCCCTAGGGCGAAAACGGCTTAAAAAAATTAGCCCAGCTCCTTCCTCTTTCTTTGGTTTGATTTCTTAATTTTCATTAACTTGGTTGGAGCTTGCTTTCGAATCCATTTGACGAAGCGGCTTAATTGATGATCTTCACGCAAATCCTTTAAAGTTGACAACCGAGAGGCGATTTCCTCATTGGTATAAAGTGCATGAACTTGCTTGTGACAAGGAATGCAGAAATTGGCTGTTGCACCAAAGGTTCCTCCCATTTCCTTTGGAAGTAAATGATGCACTGTAATCTCAACCTCACTTCTTCCGCATAATTCACATGTCCCCACCGTCTTACCTTCTTTCAAAATTTTTTCTACATCATGAAAACAAGCCAAGAGGAACGATTGTCATTTGATAGACCACGGTACCTCAATAAGTATTTCTATTTTACTATTCAGAAAGATTAGTTTAACAGCAAAGCTCTAAGACAATGTGAGCTACCCCATTCACCATAAAAATGAACCCCAGCAAGTTAAAGCATTAACGCACTGGGGGTCAGGTACTAGCTACTTAATCATCACTCAATTTAAAACTAATAAATTTTTGCTCCATCATTTCTTTCATCGCATATTTGATGCCTTCTCTTCCGACACCGCTATCCTTCCAGCCGCCATAAGGCATGTTGTCAACCCGGAAGGTTGGGATATCATTGATAATGACCCCGCCTGTTTCTAAGCGCTGCGCTGCATAAAAAGCCTTTTCAACGCTGGGTGTAAAGATGCCTGAATTCAATCCGTAACGGGAGTCATTCGCGTCATTGATCGCTTCATCCAATGTTTCAAATGGGAAAATACAAACGATTGGGCCAAATATCTCAGAACGAAATACTTTTGAATCGCGGTTCACATTCGTTAAAACGGTTGGTGCCATGACATTCCCCTCCACCGTTCCGCCGCACTCAATTTTTGCCCCTTCCATAACTGCTTCATCCAGCCAGCTCTGTAACCGTTCCAAAGATTTTTTCGAAATGACTGCCGTTATGTTTGTTTTTTCATCAAGTGGTGAACCGATCACAAGCTCTTTCGTTCTGCGAATAAATCGATCTAAATATTCTTGATAAAATGATGAATGGACATAAATTCGCTGAATGGAGATACATACTTGACCATTATAGGAAAAAGACCCCATCACACTTCGTTCGACCACTTTGTCTAGGTCAACACCTTCATCAATGATCAACGGGGAATTTGACCCAAGCTCAAGCGTAAGTTTACGAAACCCTGCCTGCTGTTGAATAATATGACCGACCTCAACACTACCTGTAAAGGTTACTTTTTTTACAAAAGGATGACTTGTTAAAACTTCACTTAACACTTCCCCTTTACCAGGAACAATGTTAAGTACTCCATCAGGCAGCCCAGCCTCTTGAAAAATCTCGGCAAGAACTAAGGAGCTTAAGGGTGTTTGTTCAGCCGGCTTTAAGACAATCGAATTCCCTGCTGCGATTGCCGGACCGACTTTGTGGGCAACTAGATTAAAAGGAAAATTAAACGGAGTAATTGCCGTTACGACACCAATAGGGGTATGAATCGTAAAGCCAAAGCGATTCTCCCCTCCAATCGCCGCATCCATCGGAATTTGATCTCCATAATTATTCTTTGCTGCTTCTGCCGCAAATTGATAAGTCTGAACAGTACGGCTAATCTCCTCGCGGGCATTTCGAATGGATTTAGCCCCCTCAAGAGCAATGATTTTCGCATATTCCTCACTGCGTTCTTCCATGATGTCTGCGACTTCTGCTAGGATTTCTGCCCGGGCATGTGCCGGATAAGATTTGAATTTTTGAAACGCTTCATGTCCATTCGTTATAGCCAGCTCAGCATCAGCTGGTTCGGCTTGTCCGATCTCGGCTAACTCCTCATTGGTATGGGGATTATACAATGGTTCATATGTTTTTGCTTCCTGCCACTTCCCACCGATCCATAATGGCCATTTTTTCTTCATCCTTCAGTTTCCTCCAGTCTTGTAACGAATCATTTCTATAATCGGCAAATATAATCCCCAAGTGTTTTCGACAGCTTTACATTCTCTGAATAATCAACATCGACATCAATGAGTACAATTTCCTGACTTGCAATCGCTTTTTCTAAAGCAGGTAATAATTCGTCAGAATGAGTTACTTTCACTCCTGTCACGCCGAAACTTTTTGCGAACTCCAAAAAGTCAGGATCCGTAAAGGTAATATCACTTGAGCGATTAAATTTATTCAGCTGTTTCCACTCAATTAAACCGAACTTCGAATCATGGAAAATGACAACTACAAATGCCAGTCCAAGGCGTTTGGCTGTTGCCAATTCGACACCATTCATAAGAAAACCGCCATCACCAGTAACCGCAACTACCGGTTTTTCGGGAAAGGCCAGTTTGGCCGCAATCGCACCAGGTACCGCAATCCCCATCGAAGCCCATCCGTTCGAGATAATGGTATGATTCGGCTTTTCGGGCTGGTAGAGCCGGGCAATCCATAATTTATGCGCCCCAACATCCGAAATGATTATGGCTTCGCCTTTCTCAGCCTTTTTCAAATCGGCAATAATTCTTTGCGGTTTTACAGGACTTCCTGAGAGCTCATCCAATGCATGAAGTTTTTCAACCAGTTGAGCTTTTAATTTTTTAACTCCTGGCCATAATTCTTTTCCTTCAACTAGGGGACTTAATGCTTCTAACCCCTCTTTTACATTCCCGACTAATTCTGCTTCCAGAGGATAGTAGGCGTCTACTTCTGCAGGAAGACTATCAATATGGATAATCGGATTCATTGCCTCATCATTCCAATATTTTGGCAAATATTCAACAAAATCATAGCCGGCAGTAATAATCAGATCAGCTTGGTCAAATCCACAAAGCACATAATCTTTCGCCTGCATCCCCACCGTATAAAGGGTTAAGGGATGATTAGAAGGCAAAACCCCTTTTGCCATAAAGGTATTTACAACCGGTATATTCTTTGCTTCAGCAAATTCCCTTAACGCATCCGTTGCTCTATCGCGAATGACTCCGTTCCCCGCTAAGATGATTGGTTTTTTCGCACGATTAATGGCCATCGCAGCCTTTATGATTTCGCTTTTTGTCGGACTGGAAGCTGGATTTGGTGTAACTGGAAGCGGTTTGCCCTCCGTTTCTTCCATGGCAATATCTTCGGGAAGTTCAATATGAACTGCACCAGGCTTTTCAAGGACAGCTTTTTTAAAGGCTTTTCTGACGATTTCAGGGATGGTATGGGCTACCCGGATTTGTTGATTCCATTTTGTTACTTTCTCAAAAACACCTATAATATCGACATATTGATGGGATTCCTTATGGATTCGTTCTAGACCAGCCTGACCCGTAATCGCGACAACAGGCGCATGATCAAGATAGGCGTCCCCGATCCCCGTTAGTAAATTGGTTGCCCCTGGCCCAAGTGTTGCCAGACAAATCCCCGGTTTTCCTGTAAGTCTGCCATAAACATCAGCCATAAAAGCTGCAGCTTGTTCATGATGAACAAGAATTAATTCAATATCAGAACCAATAAGGGAATCAACAAAATCAGTATTTTCCTCACCAGGAATGCCAAATATATACTTAACCCCTTCATTTTCTAAACATTTCACAAATAAATCCGAAGCCTTCAATTTGCCTCCTCCAATCAATTGAACTGTGGTTTATGATATGGATAGTTTTTTCTTGGAAGGATGAATTTATGTAATGGTGGTCTTCAAGATTACTAAGGATGAAATTCATCATCCAAAGCTTCCTATACGGAACATCGATGATTGATTTTCAGTGGATTATAAAAAAACACTCACAAAAGTCGATTTAACAACCTTTGTAAGTGTTTTGACGTCTTTATTATATACTCATTTATTCCCACTCTCGCACATGTGCTGAGTGTGTGTGGCAACACATGGGGTGCTGGTGAAGGATACCATTGCAAACTCAGCAATTGAAACTGGATACGCAGCAACCAGTTAGATAATATTTTCTTTCATCTTGGGGCGGTATTTATTCTATTTTCAAAAAGTCATTTGCATTGTAACATCTTGAATTATGTTCAGTTAATAATTTCGCCCTTGTTTTTAGCTAAATTTTCGTGCCATTCACGTCGCTCCAAAGTTGTCAGTTTCGCCCATTCTGTTACTTCACCAATAATTCTTAAAGGTTCTTTTGAACGATAAGAACGTGTTAAGTTACCAGGAAATTTTTTGTCAGTAACATTTGGGTCGTTTTCAAATTCACCTATTGGTTCTATTATATAAACTCGTTCTCTTCCTTCTCCTTTTGCTAAAGCTGCAGCAAGTCCTGCGCCATTGACATTAGCAGTGAAATAAATGTGGTTCATTTTAAGCCCAGGTTTGTAATTTGAATTTCCACCTGCTGTTAGTAAATCACCATCCTTCAAATCTGCCCTTGTCCCATGGTAAAATGGTCCTATATCAGAAGGTGCACCCTTAGATGAATTTGACAATTCATAATTTCTTTTTGCATTCTCAGTATCACACAACTCCTCATAACATTTGGCAATGTTTAAATATAACGTTGAGTATGCACTCTTCACATTATCATCATTTATTTTTAGTGCACACTGAAGAGATGTTTCCATCCATTTTAATTTGTCTGTAATACTCTTTTGTTGACGAGCTAAATGATAAGCTGCAATAAACCTTTCATAGTCGTCTGTTGCTTCGTGCCATGCTTTATGATACACCTTGACTGCATCTTCAATATTTCCACTATCCTCCAATCCCATCCCACTCATACAGAGTTTAATAACGACGTTATTTGGATCAAATTTTATATTCATCTAATTACCTCCAAATTAATTGATTGTTATTATGAGTACACCCGGGAATTTAACTTCTCAAAATCTTCTCCATTGGCTTGCACTTTGATAATTCGTCGATTAGTTTGTCAAGCTTCCTTATTTTCTGCATGAGCGGGTCTTTGAATTTCTCAACTCGATGACCACAAATCACGCCTGTAATTTTGGCAGCATTGGGTTTTATTTGCGGGCTTGACTAAAAAAGTTTCATAAACAATATTCTTCATAATTTGCTCTTGCAAACTATGCTCATCATATCCAGTCAGCCAACAAATGACTGCATCGATTTCTTCTTTTATGCGGCCCTTTTTCTCCGCTTTTTGTTGTAATTAGTTGTCCATTATAAGAAAGCTTCATCGTTAGATCCTTCTCACTTTCATTAAAGAAACTCATTGAATGTCAATCACAAATTCTTCATTTAAAGCGCTCGTTTGCTTTAATAAATAAGCATGCAATTTTGTTCTTATTGCTTAAATGCTTCTAATCTTTGAACCTGAACTCCTTTGTCATCAAAGTTCTCCTCTGCCAACCATTGAGTGAATGCTTGTTTATGTAGAGGCCATTCTTCAATTAGCATTGAAAACCAGCTGGTGTTTCGTGAGCGGTTTTTATAGATAATGGCATTTCTAAAGGTGCCTTCAAACTGAAATCCTAAACGTTTTGCTGTATGAATGGAAGGAGCATTAAGGGAATCACATTTCCATTCATAGCGCCGGTATTGGAGTTCTTCGAATACATACATGGCTAATAAATAGTGTGCTTCGGTAGACATTCTTGTTCTTCTTAATTCATCCGAA
Source organism: Bacillus salipaludis (assembly GCF_030938565.1). Lineage (GTDB taxonomy): Bacteria > Bacillota > Bacilli > Bacillales > Cytobacillaceae > Neobacillus > Neobacillus salipaludis_A. Next base: position 4,528,582 of record NZ_JAVGVR010000001.1, read on the forward strand.
AAATTAATACTTCCTACTTCGATCACCCCATTTGCCTGATCTATCCTCATTAAACTAAAGATCCCAAGCGGTTTGTTTGTCTCTTTATTTAACACGGCATAATAGATGTTTGTGCTGCTTTCTATTTTTTCGAGTAATGTCTTTTCAAACGCTTCATAGTCGTGAGGTTGTTCGTCGGTTAAGTAGGTCCAATTACTAGGGTGAGAATTTTTATAGGCGTTATAGAGATCTCTGGTATGTGTACGAGATAATCTAGTGACAATGGTATACTTTCCGACATAATAGATATCTGAAGGGAATTTTCTTTTCTGCCAATTGGACAACTCCTCACCAATTGGCTGATTGTATTTGTTTATTCTCTGATTCATTTAATCACCACATTTCTTTACATTATGTTGGCTGCTATTTGATGCTTTTACCTAACTTTCTTATTTGATTTTTTTAGCATTCTTGATAGTTTAATAAAAACGCCGAAACCAGCAAAGAAAAACCCTAAACAAAACAAACTTGCTGGACTGCCCCAAACTATACGCCCCCTATAATTTATAAATACAGTATAATTTTACCATGAAGTGATGAAAGGCATCTCACTATTTTGCCATTTTTCTTTCAGAAATCATTCTAATTCGTGTAAGATTTAAACTATGAAAATATATGAAAAAAGTAGTCTGTAAAGACGAGAGTGGATTTCTCCAAATGAAAATATCCCCTTTCTTCTTTTTGCTATGACATTGGAAAATCAAAATATGTCCGTATGCAAACACGCATGTTTATACATAAGCCCCCAGCTTGCAAAAGAAGAGGAACTATATTCCATTATTTAAACACCTTCACTATTTCATTCCTATCATAATCTAAAATCCAATCATTGTATTTTTCATAAATATCTCTAATTGTTTCGACTGATGCCGCTAATAGATCACAACCTCTGTCATCGTACACGTGAAAGATAGTTTTCTTATTGATATTTATGAAGTAAACTCTATGGGAAATACTTGGCTTTAACCCTAAGTCTCGATTGCAAATTGCTTTTAACAATGGAATGTATTTAAAATCAGATGTTTTGCAGTATAGAGAAAATCTATGAGTTTTAAATGTACCTTCTTCATTATCCTCTGGGAATATATAAGGCATTGCTTGATGTTTCACCCTGAACAATAATGATTTTTCAACATAGCGAGAAAAGTTTTTTAACTGATGTCTAATATTTTTGCCTTTATTAAAATCATTTACATCCATGACGACAAAAAGTTCCTCTGATGGAGAATTAAGGCTTCGAATAAAGTAATAGCCCGTTTATAACACCCCACTATATAAGGGTTGTCAGGATAATCATATTCTCTTTTCCACTCCACCCCTAGTTCAAAACGAATTCCAATATCCCAACTATAAAACAAAGGCGGTCTAAGCTCTAAATTGGGGAAATTCTTATTCATAAAGTGGCTTATTTTCATTTCACCACCTCCTTTATTTCCTTCATTAAACCCATTGTCCTTTAACAACTAAATAAAAAAGAAGACTGCCGCTGCAACCTTGTGTTTAACAAAAGCTACTCGTTTGTTTAAGAACTTATCCTTTTGCTTGTTAATTGTTTGATCAGTTCAATTACCACAAAAACAAATATAATTACTCCAAATATACCGTATACATATCTGTGGTCTGTAAAATTCAATATTGATACTATCAAAGATAATATAGCTGAAATTATTAACCTTATTTGCCCCATACCATTACCTCTTTTCTACTCCATTTATTAAACATTTTCCATTAAGGTTCCCCAGCCTCTTCTTCAAAACTATCCCGCCCTTTAGTGATATAAGAAAAGCTGTATAAATGGCAGCCTGATCAGCAACTCTTTGTCTCCGTTTGGTTTAAGTGCAATTTTTCAAAAACTTATAGAATATGACTTATTTATTAAAGTTCTGATTTATGAATTTATTCAATATAACCCTTTGAAGCACATATAAAATAAAAAGCGCCAGTAAAGGCGCTACAAACAGGATTTCCAACAAAATTACCGAATCTCTATTGAGTCGGCATAGGTCTATATTCACAGTGACATTAATCTTCTTTTTGCTTTAACAGCAGCTTGGACTGGTGTGCTGCCGTGTTCGATTACGGCTTTTTTGCCCCTTCGAGCATAAACCTTAATCCGGTGTCTCACTTGATAGACCCTAAAATAAATTCCATCTTCTTCATACGCAGAAACGGCTGCCATTGGACTTTTCATACATTCACAACCTTTCAGATTATACAGAGTAATTCTGCATTTTTATGAAAAATCCTTGTGAATGTTTTGTTACAATTTTTGTGTCGCACGCAATCGATCTAAGTTTATTAAAATATTTACTTCTGTCATTGCCTTTTTATTCTGTTTGTTGGCTTTTTTGTCCGGTTTCTATGGTTCTAACAGATAATAGACATTTTATAATAGCATTTTCAAATATTTCTCGAAGTTAACTCCTTCTACGCTAGGAACTTGCCCTTTGGAAGAATCCTGAATGGCCGCTGTTAGAAATGCCTCTGCAAGCTGTACAGATTTTTCCAAACTCTCCCCGCGCATCATGCTTCCCATAATCACCGATGCAAATAAATCACCTGTACCAGAATAGCTCATACCGTTATACTCCATCGCACGATAAAAGGTTTTGTTTCCGTCCAAATACATATTTCCGATATACTGCTTATCGGTATCTGCTGACGGTGGATTCATTCCAGTAATAATAACCTGAGCGCCAGTTTCTTGCTGCAAAATATTCCCTGCCTCATCGACCGCTTTAATATAGTCCCTTTCATTTGAATAGCGATGCAACTTTTCATAAGATATTCCGGATAATAAACAGCACTCCGTAACATTTGGTGTAATCACATCAGCACGCTTTACAAGTTCTCGCATAAGTACCAGTAATTCATCGGTAAAAAGCTTATAAACTTCTCCTAAATCCCCCATTACTGGATCAACAAGTAAAAGGGTTTCCTTTGTTTGGAACTTCTCTAAAAAAAGAAAAATATTTTTAATTTGCTCTTCACCCGTAACGAATCCTGTATGGATTCCATCAAAGGTAACCTCAAGCTTGCTCCATTCCTCAATGAAATATTTCATTTTAGATGTAAAATCTTCACAATAAAAACTGTGATAACCGGTTTGCGCCGTTAATATGGCCGTTGGTAAAGGACATGCCTGTACACCCATTACCGAAAGAACCGGAATCGCGGCTGTTAATGAACATTTTCCAAAAGATGATAAATCCTGTATTACAGCAACTTTCTTCATAATAACCCCCATAAAGCTGTCCGTCTTAAACTTTTTTCATATTACCACAAATAAAGAATTTGGAAAATTCCTTTCTAACTGACCATATAGTTTTTTAATAAATTGACACTTTTATATATGCCAGTGATTTGCTAAAATCATAGAAAATTCAGTTAAGAAGGGTTAGAACTATGCAAACTACACAAACTTATTCAAAACCAGGTTACAAAACATTTGATTTAATTCTTACTGCCATGTTAATTGCACTTGTTTTCCTATCTACTTTCTTGAATATTAAACTGCCAATTGCTGCAAATGGAGGTTTAGTTCATCTAGGGACTGCAATGCTTTTTATCGCAGCTATTCTTTTTGGTCCTAAAAAGGCGGCTCTTGCTGGTGCGATCGGAATGGCATTATTTGATCTAGCCGGCGGTTGGGCGTTGTGGGCACCTATTACCTTTGTTTCCCGTGCTCTGCAGGGATATATCGTTGGTAAAATAGCTTGGTCAAATGGCCGTAATGGCAATAGCCTTGCTTTCAATTTAATTGGAGCAATCGTTTCAATGCCAGTAATGATCGCTGTTTATTACATTGGTGAAGTTATTCTTTACGGTAATTGGGTTGCACCCGTAGCTTCGATCCCTGGTGACGTCGTTCAAAATGTATTAGGAGTTATTGTTGCCCTTCCGGTTAGTGCTGCATTGAAAAAAGTTCCTTATTTTAACCGATAAAATAAACACAAAAAGAAATAGATTTACCATTTCTTTCGAAAACACTGGGGGTCAGGCACACTGGCCCCATTTTTATTTCTCACTTTCTTTTGAATTTTTTCACTAACCGCCCAGTGAAACCTATTACAGAAACGAACTTGTTAATTCAACAAGTAGGGTCTATATTTTTTTACTATAAATTCCCCCTTTTCACTTAAAATCCTTCTTCAAGTAACATGCACCGTTAGTGGAAAAAGAGAAAGTAGGGAAACCTCTCTCGAGGCTTCCCCCTTATCAAACCGTACGTGCCCTATTAAGGCATACGGCTTACCAAATGTTACAATGTTTATCAAGAGGATGCATTCCAGGCATTTTGCATCTTTTGTAAGCGATGAGGGGTAAAATATTCCTCACCTTTTTCTTTTGCTCTTTTGACTTTGTATTGGAATCTTCTTTTTGCAGATTTACTCATATCGCTTAGGTATTGTTCTATAGTGTATCCGTAGGCTTTATTTAGATAAAGCCAATAGGATGGGATTAGTTTAATCTTTAAAAAGAATTCGTTATTCCAAAGGGTATTCATTCTCATACCTTTTCTTTGGGTTGGGTGCTTATGGATTAACGCAACACGCAGTCTTTTTCTTATATATCCATCAATTCGCTCAAGAATTTTCCTTATCCATCGAGTTCTACAGTGACTCTTTTGTCCGTATTCTTCGTTTGCTTTTACCGCTTTGATAATAGTCACGCAGTAATTTACCTTACCTCTAATAATAGGATTTACCCGATTTATCCATTCTTCTTTGCTAAGAGTTAGGGATTTCCTAGTCTTTTCCTTGATTTTCAATCGAAAATCCCTGATGGATTCTTCCTTTGGTGTAACATTAAAGAAGGGTTTATTATCTTTCCTTCTCTTTGTCCAATGATGGAATGTGAACCCTAAAAAGTCAAAGTCGTCCTTATCAAAGTTGACAACTCTGGTCTTCTCTTTAGAGATTTCCAGTCCCAACTCAGCTAACTTATTCTTAGTTAAGGTAGCCGCCTTCTTGATTTCTTCGTTTGATTTAGCAAATAACAAGAAATCATCTGCATATCTGACAAATCGAATACCATTCAAGTCCCACTCCCAGTCAAGTTCATTAAGGTATACATTTGCAAGTAGTGGTGAGATGACGCCGCCTTGAGGTGTGCCATAGTCAGAATGGATAAGTTTCCCCTCTTCCATGTGCCCAGCCTTTAACCATTGTTCAACCAAACTCAGGACCGTACGGTCTGACACATATTTCTTTAAAACCCCAATCAGTTTATTATGGGGTATATTGTCAAAGAAACCTTTTATATCACAATCGTAAATATGGTTATATCCTTGTTCAATATTCCAGAGGATTATTTGCAGGGCTCTTTGTACCCCTCGATTCGGTCTGTATCCAACCGACCAGTTATGAAACAACAAATCTTCAAATTTTGGCTGTAGTACATTTACAATACTTTGTTGAACTATGCGGTCCCCGATAGTTGGAATACCTAAAGGACGTTTCTTTCCATTCTTCTTTGGTATGTATACTCTTCTGACTGGTTGAGCTTGGTAAGTCTTTGCTCTCAATTTGTTTAGAAGTTCCATGATGTTTTCTTGTAAGTTGGCATCATAACTTTCAATTGTTTCTCCGTCGATTCCTCCTGCCCCTTTGTTTGCTTTAACTTGTTCGAAGCTTTGGGTTAATTTTCGGTCAAACAATATCTGCCCATATACACTGTGTAATTTAAACTTCCACTCTTGATTCATTGCGTATTCCACGCCTTTCCTTGATGTACATTCAAACGGTTTTACCGCAGTAACATGATTGTTTACATTACACCTAGTTAATGGCTTGGAGCCATAGGTCGTTCCCCTTCCGTTCACTCGATGTTATGGTCATCGAATTACTTCCGTACTATGAGAACGTCTGACTTCTCCACCCGTTCCTCGTCATTTCGGATTACCCTTATAGACTAGAACCCTGCCTGTTTGGTAAGGTGGAGACCTCACGGGGTTATCGCATTTCCCTTCTAGACATACCCTGCACCACGACGTTATAAGTCACATTTTCTCGCTCTGACTTCTAAAGAAAATGCCCCTTTAGCGGGCTTCCTCACTTTTCGAAGAGTCGCCAACTTATCCCGCCGCCGTGCTTCACACTTATTGCATTAGGGTCTATCTAGTTGCCTACGGGTCTCTCGACTTACCGCATCTCCTTCAGACAATACCTCACGGTATTGCCCTAGATTAAGCTTCCCGAGCTAGGTCAGTCTCCTCGGAGATGGACTTTCACCATCTGGGATTCAGTATCATCATCATCAACCAGTCGTTTCACCGAGATGACGTCTCTGTCAGATAATGAAAAGAAGAGTGTCGACTAGATCAACACTCCATGCGACTGCCCGTCGCACAAAAAGAGCCGCGGTTACGACTCTTTGATTCGCTAAAGCATTCGTTGAACATGAAGGCTTCATATCGTGTATGATCAATCCTGTATTATTTACTTTTTCAAAATTGTAAATTATTTCTCCAAAAGGTAAACCCCTTAATCAATTATTCCCATTGGCACCTGGCACCGCATTATTGGACAAATATTTATTTACAGAAAACATTTACTAAAAAGCCCTCATGAAATATCAATACCTATATTGTACCTATTAGAAATCCTGACAGTGTCGCTTTAAATGTAAAGATTTGTTCATCCTCTGTTCATATAGGAGGTATATTCTAAGTTTGTAAAAAAGAGATTGGAGGAATGAATTGTGATCCTTTCGTGGAAAGAAATGAAGAAAAATAAAGTAAGATTTTTGATATTAGGTTCAATTGTTTTTCTTGTTAGTTTACTAACTTTTATTATTTCTGGTTTGGCAAATGGATTATCACAAGACAATGCTGCATTAATTAAAGATTTACCACAAGGACAATTTTATATGACTAAAGATGCAGAGAAAACGTATAACCTGTCAAAAATAGATCGCAGTATCCAGAATAAAATATTAAACAAACAAAAAGATGCTGTAGCATTTTCTATTCAAATGGGTTTTCTAAATGATAAGGATGATAAACAACAAAGTGTTGCCTTTGTTACATCTACCGGTTCAAAGTTATTTAAAAATGTTAAACACGAAGAAATTATTTTAGATAGCTCCTTAAAAGATAAAGGTATAAAAGTTGGAGATACCTTAACGAATAATCAATTTAGTGGCAAGTTTATTGTAAAAGGTTTTGTTGATCAAAAAAAATATAGTCATGTCCCTGTTGCTTATATCAATATGGAAGATTACAAACAAATTTACAAGGTCAAAGAAATGCAATTAGTTTTCATCCCAGGAGGAGATTCTTCACAAGAATTCACTGGATTACAATCATTTTCACAGAAAGATTTTCTCAATACGATTCCAAGTTATAACGCAGAACAAATGTCTTTAAATATGATTGTTTGGTTTTTAGTGATCATTAGTGGAATGTTATTTGCAATCTTCTTCTATATGATGAACGTTCAAAAGATTGGTTTATACGGTATTTTAAAAGCAATTGGTGTAAAAACAAGTGATTTATTCAAAATGATGTGGACACAGATGATTTTTATTACAGTCATTTCACTAGCTATGTCTATTGCACTCAGTCAAGTCTTTAATATGATTGCACCTAAAGGAATGCCTTTTCATTTAACTTTTGAAACAACAGCTCAATTGTCTATCGTCTTTCTCGTTATCGGCTTTATTGGAGCGACACTCTCAGGTATACAAATAAAGAAAGTTGAACCATTACAAGCAATACAACAAGGAGAGGTTTAATATGACAATATTTACGATTGATGAAGTTAGAAAAACATTTACGAATGGGGAAGTAAAAGAAGAAATATTAAAAGGAATTAATCTTTCTCTAAAAGAAGGCGAAGTCACAGCATTAGTGGGTGCATCAGGATCTGGTAAAAGCACACTTCTTACAATCGCTGCAGGGCTTCAACCTGCCTCAAATGGACAAATCATATTTGAAGGAAAAAATATGACGACAATGAGTGCAGAACAAATCCGAAAAGTACGAGCAAATAAATTTGGTTTTGTCTTTCAATTTGCACACCTTGTTCCTTTTCTAACAGTCGAAGAACAATTAATGCTAATGCTTGATGTTTCTGAATCAACATTAAGCAAACAAGCAAGAATAGCAGAAGCTAATACCATTCTACAATTAGTTGGAATGGACCATCGAAAAAAAGCTTATCCGTCTTCATTGTCAGGTGGGGAGAAACAACGGGTTGCCATTGCTCGTGCAATGATTCATAAACCTAAAGTTCTCTTCGCAGACGAACCAACTGCAAGTCTAGATTCAAAAAGATCTAAAGATATTATGATATTAATAAGAGATTTAACCAAAACGTTAAATATTACTACCTTAATGGTTACGCATGACGAAGAAATGCTTTCTTACGCGGATCATATAATTAAAATGAGCGATGGTCTAATTTTACAGAACGAAGATTAATCCTGGAGCTTCAGGGGAAGAATTGAAGTCACGCTTATTAATATTTGGCTGTGGTAAAGAACAATGTTGATTGGAGCGGAAGGTGCGAGACTCCTCGAAAATGCTATCGCATTTTCTTCGTGCGTGAGCGTAATCAAGGATGTAATTCAATGTCCTGCGGGAGCAGCGGGACAGGTGAGCATCCTGGAGCGGAAATCAACAACTACGTTTAACAGAGCTTAATATTTAGTAACCAGCCTGCCGTATAGCGACGGGCTATTTTTTATATACCAGCTTAAAAATAAGTTAAAAAGCGACAGCTCTTGATGAGCAATCGCTACTTTTTAAGTAAATAACAAATGAGCAGAAAAAATTACTGTCGTAACTGTGATGATATTAAATACTGTAGACATTAAAACTGCATGTGCGGCATATTCAGCGGTAATCATAAACAGGGTTCCAGCGGTAACCTCCGTCAACAATTACCTTCTGCAATCAATTCATCAAAGTTGCACATTAATTTTCTTATAACAAAGTGCACTAATCAATCTGAAAATACATATAAATGCCTATAAAGTTTTTAATGACTATGTAGCTTGTACGGTACAACTGTCGTGTCGATGCTGAACTTCTTTAAAAATGAAATTCTCCATTTTATACGAACAGTTGAAAATATTTCCGCAAGCTTGTGTTGAGAGTGAGGTAAGTATTTTGCCGTTTAAACCACATCCCAATAATACTGCGATTGTAATTACAGACCCGCAAAATGATTTTATGAGTCCCGGAGGCAGAGGTTATCATCTAACAAAAGATAATATTGAAAAATACAACACTATACAAAACCTCGAGCTATTAATGAGAACTGCACTGAATAAAGGATATCAGCTTTTCATATCCCCCCATTATTTATACCCTCATGATTATGGCTGGCAATTTACAGGAAATGAACAAAATATGTTATTAGGCCTTAAAATGTACGAAAAAGCAAATGCGTATACACCACCGTCTGTAGGAGCTGATTTCGTTCATTCTTTCAAACCTTATATTTTTCATAGGAGAACCATCGTTTCCACTCCACACAAGGTTGCTAGCCCACAAACAAATGACTTGGTATACCAGTTACGGCAACATAGAAAAGAGAGGACGATTATTGCAGGGGTGCTTTCCAACATTTGTGTAGAGTCCCATATGAGGCATTTAATCGAAAATGGGTTTGAAACAGCTATTGTATATGATGCCACTGCAACGATAAGTGAAAAAGATTTTCAAGCAGCCGTTACCAATTATAAAGCCTTTGCCAGTGCTACTTGGACGACACAGGAAGCAATTTCAAACTTATAAAATAGTATGCTCAATGGTAATTTCATATAAAACTTGCCCGTACAGTCCCTAAGTTGGTGGCTTGGTCAGAATAAGGGCTTGGAATAACGTATGGCTTTAAGAGCGCAAAACCCCCTTCAATCTTGTTTGGAGGGGTAATTCTTGCAAAGATGAAACCATAACGATTTCACCCTAGCGCCCTTCCATTACTTCGACTTTAAAAGGATGTAATTCCACATCCATGACTCCGGTTTGAACAGCAGGGTCGTTTTCAAAAAATTTTTGAGCGTCTTCCGCAGATTCCGCTTTATAGATAATGATCCCATAAGCCCCATCTAAACATGGGCCAGATAAAACCACTTTACCTTCCGCGTACATCTGCCTAACGTATTCAAGGTGTTTTCCCATTATTGCCTTTTCCTCAGGAGTCATTGTTGCTAGCCAATTCTCCCGTTTTGCCTTGCCAATCGCCAAGAACTCAAGTTGTTCCATTTTCAACCACTCCTCAGTTGTCCTTTAATCAATCTATTTTTCCACAATAAATGGAATGGATACCTGAAAAATTTTGCCCAGGAACAACTTCAGAAGATATTTACCTCTTCAAGAATATGTTATAATAAAACTTATAACAGTATTGGGAGGAACATTATTTTTATGTCAGTCGAAATAGGCAGCAAAGTACAAGGTAAAGTAACAGGCATCACTAATTTTGGAGCATTCGTAGACTTACCAGATGGATCAACAGGTCTTGTGCATATCAGTGAAGTTGCGGATAGCTATGTAAAAGATATAAATGACCATCTCAAGGTAGGAGACCAGGTTGAAGTAAAAGTGATTAGTATGAAAGACGGAAAAACTTCCTTGTCCATAAAAAAAGCGATAGATAGACCTGAAGGACAAACCTCTTCTTATTCACAACAACGCCCACCACGCTCGGGCAGAGGTGATAACCGTTCCAAAGACTTCCGTCCAAAAGGTCAATTCAAACCAAAAGAAAGTTTTGAAGATAAAATGGCTCGTTTTTTAAAGACGAGTGAAGAGAATTTGTCTACCCTTAAACGAAACACTGGAGCAAAACAGGGCGGTAGAGGCGGAAGACGAGGATAATAATCAGTCTTTTTCTTCATTGAAATTAATGAAAGCTATTTTCTCTCTAAGTAGAAAATAGCTTTCACTCCATTCCAGTAGCTGCACCTGTTATTATTATTTTACCTCGTTCAATTCGATATACCCTTCATTACAGTCCTCATCCCTACATAGTTTGGATTAATAAAATTTCATCAATGATGGGAATTTCTTTATTCAATATAGTTAAGAGATTTCCTTCAATCTGATTGTCAATCTCACAAACCGTAATCGCCGAACCATTGATCTTTGAACGTTCATTTGCCATACGGGCAATATTTAACCCTTTTTGATAAAGAGATCCTGATAACTCGGCAATAACCCCTTTTCGATCGGAATGGCGGATTACAAGTGTTGGTCGTTCTCCGGAAAACTTTAACGGGTAATCATCCAATTCCTGAACTTCTACTTTGCCGCCGCCTAACGAACTTGCCAATACCTTTACCCTTCGCGTTGCCCCTAATAATTCTACTAGCACTGTATTCGGGTGGTAACTTCCAAGCACCCGTTTCGTAAACTCGAATTGTAATCCATTTTCTTCCGCAATGGAATTCGCATTTGGAATGCCTTCATTCATGGTTGTTAACCCAAGAACCCCTCCCAATAATGCTAAATCTGTGCCATGTCCTTGATAGGTTTCGGCAAAGGAACCCATCAGGGAGAACTTTGCAAATAATGGTTTTTCATTTAATAGCTGGCAGGCTATGTTGCCAATTCGAACAGCACCTGCCGTATGTGAACTGGATGGACCGACCATGACAGGGCCGATAATTTCATAGGCGCTTTGATATTTCGCCGGCCCGCAGCTGCTTGTCGTTTCGCTGAAAATCTGCGCCTTTAATTTTTGACCTGTCGGGGTGCCGGCCAGACCGCCAATCCCGGTTTCCCTTAGCGATTCAGGCATTTGCTGCCCGACTTCATGCATGACATGAATCACCTCATCAGGTGGAATGATGCTGACCACCCCTGCCAACGCCATATCTGCTGCAGCCTGCGCGGTAATCGCGTGTAATCCGTTCCGAACGATACATGGAATTTCAACTAGCCCGGCAACCGGATCACAAACGAGTCCCAGTGAATTTTTTAGAGCAATTCCGATGGCATTTCCAACCTGCTCGGGAGTACCACCGGCAAGCTCAACTAAAGTGCCAGCTGCCATTGCGGTTGCTGAGCCGATTTCCGCCTGGCATCCGCCGGCAGCTCCTGAAATGGAAGCTTTATTAGCAATCACCAAACCAAGGGCAGAGGCAGTGAACATCGACAATACGATCTGCTCTCGTGGGAATGTTCCGCTATCCAGAGCGTGAACGAGCACTGCCGGCAAGATTCCCGCTGAACCTGCAGTCGGTGTTGCTACAATCCGCCCCATTGCTGCATTAACTTCTGATACGGCCAACGCATTGGCGGCGGCGTTTAATGTCACGGGATTGATAAAGGATTTTCCATTTTCGGCATATTGGTGAAGACGGTACCCATCACCACCGGTCAAGCCGGTACGAGACATTACAGCACTTGTAGTCCCTTTGCGGACAGCCTCTTCCATTACCGTAAATTGCTCGGCCATTTTTTCGATAATCGCTTCCCGTGAAATGTTCTTTTGCTGTATTTCCGTTTGGATCATTAATTCAGCAATCGTTATGCTTTGCTGCTCGGCCAGTTCAATTAGTTCCCTTAAACTCATGAAAGACATCATACCACTCCTTAAAAAGGGGACGTTTCCGATAAGTAAAGCATTTTAACCATCCCCGCTGTGTGATCCTTTGATTTTTTTATATTAAACCGCTTTCGGTTTTGTGCCTTTTTCGTTTTCAAGCATCGTCTAACGGTACGCGTTTTTCCATTTTTAACAGATAGAAAATACCTGTCATGAGGGCAAGGAATGCAATTCCCACGATTAACGGGATACGCGTGCTTGGATTGATAAACATACCGACAAGGACCACTAGTAAAAAGACAATCGTAGCATAGTTGCTATACGGTGCAAACGGCATTTTAAATGGATGTTTTTCCATTGCACCAGCATTTACTTTTCTAAATTTGATTTCACTGATGAGCAGTACAAACCATGGAATCATTCCTGGGAGTACACTCGCACTATATACATACACGAAGATCGATGGCGGTGCAATAAAGCTTAACACAACTCCAAGGAGCAAGCCGACTAAAACCGTTAAGGTTGAATATACAGGAACTTTATTTTCCGATAATTTGGCAAAAATCTTTGGTGCTTGTCCATTTTTCGCCAATGTGTAAAGCATCCGTGTGGCGCTAAAGATACCGCTGTTACAGCCGCTCATTGCTGCCGTGATCACAACAAAGTTAATAATGCCGGCTGCAGCCGTAATTCCAATTTTGGCAAAAACCGAAACGAATGGGCTGCCAATTTGATTGAGCTGGTTCCAAGGGTAAACAGTTACAATGACAAAGATCGCACCGATATAAAAAATTAAAATACGCCAAACGGTTGTACTCACAGCATGTGTGATGGTTTTTTTCGGATTTTCTGCCTCTCCAGCCGTAATACCAATCAGTTCCACTCCTTGATAAGCGCCGATTACGATGGAAAGGGCAAAAAAGAATCCTTTAAAGCCGCCGGTGAAAAAGCCGCCATTTTTCCATATGTTCGAAAATCCAATTGCATGGCCACCATTCCCGAAGCCAAAGAGAATAATGCCAATACCAGCAATAATTAACAAGATAATCGTTAATACTTTAATTAATGAAAACCAGAATTCAAATTCACCAAAGTTTTTAACCGAAATCATGTTGGCAACACCAAGAATCACCATTGCGACTACCCCAGGGATCCATGTTGGCAGATGTGGGAACCAATAATTCATATAGGAACCAACCGCGATGATTTCAGACATGCCGACAATGATCCATTGGAGCCAATAGCTCCAAGCTGTCAAATATCCAGCTAAAGGATGGATATATTTATTGCCGAGGTCAGCAAATGAACCGGTAGTTGGTTCCAAATAAAGCATTTCCCCCATCGAGCGCATAATGAAAAATAGGAAGAGACCGGCAACTGCATAGGCAATCATAACGGATGGGCCCGTCCATTTAATCGTACTGGCGGATCCCATAAATAACCCAACCCCGATGGTGCCACCCAAAGCAATCATTTGGATATGACGCGATTTAAGGCCACGCTTTAATTCCTGTTCTTTTGACATAAACGGTCCTACTTTCCCTCATTGGATTTTTTTAACCTCTTCCTCTTTTTGTGTTTCTATCTTTTATACCAATATAGGTTCCCCAAATGGAAGGTTGTAATATTAAAGGCGTTCCGATGTTTAAATCTCGATGAATCCGTTTCCATAATTGAATAATTGAATTAATTGCATCTGGCATATACATCATATCCAAGTAAGTACCTTTCACTATATAGGATGTGTATTTTTTGTTTTTTAACGCTTCATAGAAAATATCAACCGCATTGTCTGTCGTTCCTCCACCGATGTGTTTTGTAAGAAATCAATCCGGAGAAGCTGACGTCGCGTCACCAACACCAAATTTTGCAAAATAAAAACGCCTTGCCACGTTGGGCAAAGCGTTGATATTAAAGCGTTTAACGATACCGGTGGTCGGGGTCGAACCGACACTCCTTGCGGAACACGATTTTGAGTCGTGCGCGTCTGCCAATTCCGCCACACCGGCAAAATAAAACAAACAGGGGTAGTAGGAATCGAACCCACACTGAAGGTTTTGGAGACCTTAGTTCTACCTTTAAACTATACCCCTAAAGTGGTGGAGGGGGACGGATTCGAACCGCCGAACCCTGAGGGAGCGGATTTACAGTCCGCCGCGTTTAGCCACTTCGCTACCCCTCCATCTATAAACAACAATAAAATAATGGCGGAGGAAGAGGGATTCGAACCCCCGCGCGGTTTAACCCGCCTGTCGGTTTTCAAGACCGATCCCTTCAGCCGGACTTGGGTATTCCTCCACTATTTTAAAAATAATATGGTAGCGGCGGAGGGGATCGAACCCCCGACCTTACGGGTATGAACCGTACGCTCTAGCCAGCTGAGCTACACCGCCATATTTCAATTATTAATCTATTTTCTGTTATGGCGCGCCCGAAAGGAGTCGAACCCATAACCTTCTGATCCGTAGTCAGACGCTCTATCCAATTGAGCTACGGGCGCATTTATTGGAAAAAAGTTTACGTTGCAAGAAAACTTGGTGCCGAGGACCGGAATCGAACCGGTACGGTAGTCACCTACCGCAGGATTTTAAGTCCTGTGCGTCTGCCAGTTCCGCCACCCCGGCACTTTTGGAGCGGAAGACGGGATTCGAACCCGCGACCCCCACCTTGGCAAGGTGGTGTTCTACCACTGAACTACTTCCGCATTTATTTAAGTGATTTGCTCTTTTAAAAATATGGTGCGGGTGAAGGGAGTCGAACCCCCACGCCTTGCGGCGCCAGATCCTAAGTCTGGTGCGTCTGCCAATTCCGCCACACCCGCATATAAAAACAGCCTGGCAACGTCCTACTCTCACAGGGGGACAGCCCCCAACTACCATCGGCGCTGAGAAGCTTAACTTCCGTGTTCGGTATGGGAACGGGTGTGACCTTCTCGCCATTATTGCCAGACTATTTATTTGAGGTATCATTCCCTCAAAACTAGATAATACAGAAGAAGTTTTTAGTAAAAACGAGTTCACCTTCATATGATACATATGACTTGTCTAGCTTCGGCTCCTAACTTCTCGGCCGTTTCGATCCGTCTCTACAAATCCAAAAGGCAGGATTTGCAGTGCCGGCTCGGAAGCGTTCGTCGAAGTTGAACAGTCGCCTCCGCTTTTCGTTTTGGTTAAGTCCTCGATCGATTAGTATCAGTCAGCTCCACATGTCGCCATGCTTCCACCTCTGACCTATCAACCTGATCATCTTTCAGGGATCTTACTAGCTTGACGCTATGGGAAATCTCATCTTGAGGGGGGCTTCATGCTTAGATGCTTTCAGCACTTATCCCGTCCGCACATAGCTACCCAGCGATGCCTTTGGCAAGACAACTGGTACACCAGCGGTGCGTCCATCCCGGTCCTCTCGTACTAAGGACAGCTCCTCTCAAATTTCCTGCGCCCACGACGGATAGGGACCGAACTGTCTCACGACGTTCTGAACCCAGCTCGCGTACCGCTTTAATGGGCGAACAGCCCAACCCTTGGGACCGACTACAGCCCCAGGATGCGATGAGCCGACATCGAGGTGCCAAACCTCCCCGTCGATGTGGACTCTTGGGGGAGATAAGCCTGTTATCCCCAGGGTAGCTTTTATCCGTTGAGCGATGGCCCTTCCATGCGGAACCACCGGATCACTAAGCCCGACTTTCGTCCCTGCTCGACTTGTAGGTCTCGCAGTCAAGCTCCCTTATGCCTTTACACTCTGCGAATGATTTCCAACCATTCTGAGGGAACCTTTGGGCGCCTCCGTTACTCTTTAGGAGGCGACCGCCCCAGTCAAACTGCCCACCTGACACTGTCTCCCACCCCGATCAGGGGTGCGGGTTAGAATTTCAATACAGCCAGGGTAGTATCCCACCGACGCCTCCACCGAAGCTAGCGCTCCGGCTTCTACGGCTCCTACCTATCCTGTACAAGCTGTACCAAAATTCAATATCAGGCTACAGTAAAGCTCCATGGGGTCTTTCCGTCCTGTCGCGGGTAACCTGCATCTTCACAGGTACTATAATTTCACCGAGTCTCTCGTTGAGACAGTGCCCAGATCGTTACGCCTTTCGTGCGGGTCGGAACTTACCCGACAAGGAATTTCGCTACCTTAGGACCGTTATAGTTACGGCCGCCGTTTACTGGGGCTTCGATTCAGAGCTTCGCTTGCGCTAACCCCTCCTCTTAACCTTCCAGCACCGGGCAGGCGTCAGCCCCTATACTTCGCCTTGCGGCTTCGCAGAGACCTGTGTTTTTGCTAAACAGTCGCCTGGGCCTATTCACTGCGGCTCTTCGAGGCTATTCACCTCAAAGAGCACCCCTTCTCCCGAAGTTACGGGGTCATTTTGCCGAGTTCCTTAACGAGAGTTCTCTCGCTCACCTTAGGATTCTCTCCTCGCCTACCTGTGTCGGTTTGCGGTACGGGCACCTTTTATCTCGCTAGAGGCTTTTCTTGGCAGTGTGGAATCAGGAACTTCGGTACTAAATTTCCCTCGCCGTCACAGCTCAGCCTTCACGAGAAGCGGATTTTCCTACTTCTCAGCCTAACTGCTTGGACGCGCATATCCAATAGCGCGCTTACCCTATCCTCCTGCGTCCCCCCATCACTCAAACGATAAAGAGGTGGTACAGGAATATCAACCTGTTGTCCATCGCCTACGCCTTTCGGCCTCGGCTTAGGTCCCGACTAACCCTGAGCGGACGAGCCTTCCTCAGGAAACCTTAGGCATTCGGTGGATGAGATTCTCACTCATCTTTCGCTACTCATACCGGCATTCTCACTTCTAAGCGCTCCACCAGTCCTTACGGTCTAGCTTCAACGCCCTTAGAACGCTCTCCTACCGCGGACACCTAATGGTGTCCACCCACAGCTTCGGTGATACGTTTAGCCCCGGTACATTTTCGGCGCAGAGTCACTCGACCAGTGAGCTATTACGCACTCTTTAAATGGTGGCTGCTTCTAAGCCAACATCCTGGTTGTCTAAGCAACTCCACATCCTTTTCCACTTAACGTATACTTTGGGACCTTAGCTGGTGGTCTGGGCTGTTTCCCTTTTGACTACGGATCTTATCACTCGCAGTCTGACTCCCACGGATAAGTCATTGGCATTCGGAGTTTGTCTGAATTCGGTAACCCGATGAGGGCCCCTAGTCCAAACAGTGCTCTACCTCCAAGACTCTTACTTCGTGAGGCTAGCCCTAAAGCTATTTCGGAGAGAACCAGCTATCTCCAAGTTCGATTGGAATTTCTCCGCTACCCACACCTCATCCCCGCACTTTTCAACGTGCGTGGGTTCGGGCCTCCATCCAGTGTTACCTGGACTTCACCCTGGACATGGGTAGATCACCTGGTTTCGGGTCTACGACCACATACTAAATTCGCCCTATTCAGACTCGCTTTCGCTGCGGCTCCGTCTCATCAACTTAACCTTGCATGTAATCGTAACTCGCCGGTTCATTCTACAAAAGGCACGCCATCACCCATAAACGGGCTCTGACTACTTGTAGGCACACGGTTTCAGGAACTATTTCACTCCCCTTCCGGGGTGCTTTTCACCTTTCCCTCACGGTACTGGTTCACTATCGGTCACTAGGGAGTATTTAGCCTTGGGAGATGGTCCTCCCTGCTTCCGACCGGATTTCACGTGTCCGGCCGTACTCAGGATCCACTCAGGAGGGAACGAAGTTTCAACTACAGGGTTTTTACCTTCTATGACGGACCTTTCCAGATCGCTTCATCTACCCCGTTCCTTTGTAACTCCATGTTGAGTGTCCTACAACCCCGAAAGGCAAGCCTTTCGGTTTGGGCTGTTCCCGTTTCGCTCGCCGCTACTCAGGGAATCGCGTTTGCTTTCTCTTCCTCCGGGTACTTAGATGTTTCAGTTCCCCGGGTCTGCCTTCATTATCCTATGTATTCAGATAAAGATACTGCTCCATTACGAACAGTGGGTTCCCCCATTCGGAAATCTCCGGATCAAAGCTTACTTACAGCTCCCCGAAGCATATCGGTGTTAGTCCCGTCCTTCATCGGCTCCTAGTGCCAAGGCATTCACCGTGCGCCCTTTCTAACTTAACCTAAAAGGTTTTACTCTAAAATTAGAGAGAAAAACTAAAATGGCGATTACTCGGTTTTTACTTGGTTACTTCTTCTTACGATTATCTAGTTTTCAAAGAACAATGTTTTGAGAGAAAATTGCACTCTCAAAACTAAACAAACAAGAAACGGTCAACATCTTATCAGTCCATAAGGACTGCATTATCCTTAGAAAGGAGGTGATCCAGCCGCACCTTCCGATACGGCTACCTTGTTACGACTTCACCCCAATCATCTGTCCCACCTTAGGCGGCTGGCTCCTTACGGTTACCCCACCGACTTCGGGTGTTACAAACTCTCGTGGTGTGACGGGCGGTGTGTACAAGGCCCGGGAACGTATTCACCGCGGCATGCTGATCCGCGATTACTAGCGATTCCGGCTTCATGTAGGCGAGTTGCAGCCTACAATCCGAACTGAGAATGGTTTTATGGGATTGGCTAAACCTCGCGGTTTCGCAGCCCTTTGTACCATCCATTGTAGCACGTGTGTAGCCCAGGTCATAAGGGGCATGATGATTTGACGTCATCCCCACCTTCCTCCGGTTTGTCACCGGCAGTCACCTTAGAGTGCCCAACTAAATGCTGGCAACTAAGATCAAGGGTTGCGCTCGTTGCGGGACTTAACCCAACATCTCACGACACGAGCTGACGACAACCATGCACCACCTGTCACTCTGTCCCCCGAAGGGGAAAGTCCTATCTCTAGGAGTGTCAGAGGATGTCAAGACCTGGTAAGGTTCTTCGCGTTGCTTCGAATTAAACCACATGCTCCACCGCTTGTGCGGGCCCCCGTCAATTCCTTTGAGTTTCAGCCTTGCGGCCGTACTCCCCAGGCGGAGTGCTTAATGCGTTAGCTGCAGCACTAAAGGGCGGAAACCCTCTAACACTTAGCACTCATCGTTTACGGCGTGGACTACCAGGGTATCTAATCCTGTTTGCTCCCCACGCTTTCGCGCCTCAGCGTCAGTTACAGACCAGAAAGCCGCCTTCGCCACTGGTGTTCCTCCACATCTCTACGCATTTCACCGCTACACGTGGAATTCCGCTTTCCTCTTCTGCACTCAAGTCCC
Source organism: Bacillus salipaludis (assembly GCF_030938565.1). Classification (GTDB taxonomy): domain Bacteria; phylum Bacillota; class Bacilli; order Bacillales; family Cytobacillaceae; genus Neobacillus; species Neobacillus salipaludis_A. The sequence continues at coordinate 4,548,314 of NZ_JAVGVR010000001.1, forward strand.
CCAGTTTCCAATGACCCTCCACGGTTGAGCCGTGGGCTTTCACATCAGACTTAAAGGACCGCCTGCGCGCGCTTTACGCCCAATAATTCCGGACAACGCTTGCCACCTACGTATTACCGCGGCTGCTGGCACGTAGTTAGCCGTGGCTTTCTGGTTAGGTACCGTCAAGGTACCGGCAGTTACTCCGATACTTGTTCTTCCCTAACAACAGAGCTTTACGACCCGAAGGCCTTCATCGCTCACGCGGCGTTGCTCCGTCAGACTTTCGTCCATTGCGGAAGATTCCCTACTGCTGCCTCCCGTAGGAGTCTGGGCCGTGTCTCAGTCCCAGTGTGGCCGATCACCCTCTCAGGTCGGCTACGCATCGTCGCCTTGGTGAGCCGTTACCTCACCAACTAGCTAATGCGCCGCGGGCCCATCCGTAAGTGTCAGCCGAAACCGACTTTCAGCTTTTCCTCATGAGAGGAAAAGGATTATCCGGTATTAGCTCCGGTTTCCCGAAGTTATCCCAGTCTTACAGGCAGGTTGCCCACGTGTTACTCACCCGTCCGCCGCTAACCAACAGGAGCAAGCTCCTATTGATTCGCTCGACTTGCATGTATTAGGCACGCCGCCAGCGTTCGTCCTGAGCCAGGATCAAACTCTCCAAGAAAGTTGATATAGCTCATTTGTTACGTTGGCTCATGTTCTCTATATAAAAGAAGAAACATGATTATTATTGTTTGTTGACGTTTTTGTTTGTTTAGTTTTCAAAGAGCAAGTTGACTCATTTTTTAATCAATCGCTCAGAAGCGACTTTATTATTATACTAACATATCATTTAATATGTCAATATCTTTTTTTTGAATGTGTCATCTAAAAACTGTTTGTTTTTCAGCGACTTTTATACTTTAACATCATTATCGCATTTAAGCAAGATAATTTTTCATATTAAAATATCCTGTCACATTAAATAATATTCTTCCATTAATCTATTTGTTTGTTTTACAAGATCTTTTACCCTCTGTCTTAAAAGATGAACTTATTTTAGATTGTTTCTTTTACCTTTTCCTCTAAACCAAACCTCATCCGGGCAATGCAACCCTCTTCCTTTTACCTTTTCCTCCAATCCAAGCCCCATTCGGGCAATGCAACCCTCTTCCTTTTACCTTTTCCTCCAATCCAAGCCCCATTCGGGCAATGCAACCCTCTTCCTTTTACCTTTTCCTCCAATCCAAGCCCCATTCGGGCAATAACAACCCTCTTCCTTTTACCTTTTCCTCCAATCCAAGCCCCATTCGGGCAATGCAACCCTCTTCCTTTTACCTTTTCCTGCAAACAAAACCTCATCCGGGCAATGCAACCCTCAAACAAATGAACCCAATCACAGCAAAAAAATACACGGGCCAAAGAACCCGTGTATTTCTTTCGAATATTATTTCATTTCATACATTTGATTAGGTACCTTTTCTCGCGTAAGATGTTTATGCACCTTTCTCCCCGTGGTAATCCCGCTCTCAATCGCCCCATCAATAAAGCCAGCCCAGCCATTTGCATAAGTGGTACCGGCCAAAAACACATTATTTTCCGGCGTATTCCATTCCTTATGATAGGTGGTCAACTGGTTCGGCTTTAACATCGGCCAGGTTTCCCTGGAAAACTCATCATTTACCCAATCATGACCGGTACTTTCTAGCACCTCAATATCCGGAATCCAATGCCTTAATGCTGACTCCACCCCAGCCCTGTCAGTTGGGCTAAGCATTGCCGCGCTTGGTCCAAACCCTACCACAATCGTATCTTCACCCGAATACCGATCCACGTGAACCGAATTTAACGGATAACTGCCTGGGGCGAGAGCATCAAATGGGTCGTACTTCCCTTTTACGAGCGCCCATACTTTAACCCCTTTCGCAGTTTGCCCTTCCTTAGATGAAGCTTGTTTTTCGCAAGAAAGTGCCGGTACAAATTCAATATCCTGAAGTGTTGAAAGCGGGACGGTGACAATGATTGCTTTTCCCGTAAAAGAAGAACCATCAAATGTCGTAACTTCAACAGAACCTTCATCATGCTCGATTTTTTTTACAACGGTTGATAGCTTGATTTCAGCGTCAGCATCTTCTGCAATAGACTCCACCAAAGCCTTTGTCCCCTTTTTCAACCGGTAACTCGATACCATAGCACTATGGGTTTCCCAATTTCCGCGTGAAAAAATCCACCAACGGAAAATTTGAGTTACTGCTCCTTCTTCAGGTGCACCGCAGTAGTCAGAGGCCACCCAACCGTGTAAAATATCATATTCCTCTTGCGTTAGGCCAAAATCCTTCATAAATTGGGCTGCAGTAACCCCATCAAGCTTTCTAAAATCAGGTGAATGTAAAGGTTCAAATGGCAGAGGCATATATTTCATGCTCTCGCTCATTAACCTTTCAACCGTGTTCTTGAGCTTATTTTTAAATTCAGATACTGGAGCAGAATGCATCTTCCCCTCAGCAATCCAATAGACCTTTTCCGTTTTTGGACCAGTAGCTAGTTCCAGGCCATAGCGGGTAATTTCTGTCCAAACATGCGGCTGATGCCAATGGACGTAAGTTCCTCCCATTTCAAGCTCCGAACCTAGACGGGTGTCCACCCATGTCCTGCCGCCAAGACGATCGCGAGCCTCTAAAATCAGGACACGATGTCCTAATTGCCGTAACTCCCTTGCAGCGGTAACCCCCGAAAATCCACCGCCGATAATGATCACATCATAATCTTTTTCATTTACCATTCATCTTTCCTCCCATTCCAATCGTTAAATCTCTTCCGTCTCAATCGCAATCGCTTTGGTTTCCTGATGAATTGGCAGCGTGATATTTCTTCGTTTGAACCAAAGGTAATAATATAAGTAGCAGGCAGCAATAAACCCAAATCCCCAATATAACGATGCACGTTGTGTTGGATCAAAGGCCATAAAGCCGAAAATGAACAAACACATAATAATACAGAGAATCGGGATAAAGGGATAGAATCGAACCTTATATTTCAAATCTTCCACTTTACCGCCATTTTTAATGTATTGTCTTCGAAATCCCATTTGGGCAACCGCTATCGCTAACCACGTCAGCGTTCCACCGATTCCACTGACAGCCAATAGAACAACAAATAATGTATCAGCAGCCACAACACTAGTAAGAAGTGATAGTAACGCAAAAATTAAGGTTACTAATAAGGCGTTAAAAGGAATTCCGCGTTTGTTAATTTTGCCAAGTGCTTTCGGGGCCATCCCATTTTCCGCTAAAGAAAACATCACACGCGTACAAGCAAACAGGCCGGTATTTCCAACGGAAAGAATCGCGGTTAAAATTACAAAATTCATAATGTCTGCTGCATAGGGAATCCCTACCATATCAAAAACAGTAACGAACGGACTTTCTAGTACACCGGCCTTTTTCCATGGAACAAGAGCTGATAAAACAAACATCGCTAATACATAGAAAATTAAGATACGGAAAACGATATTGCGGATCGCCCGTGGAATATTTTTTTCCGGCTCTTCCGTTTCCCCTGCTGCCACTCCCATAATTTCCGAGCCCTGAAAGGCATAAATTACACTCATCATGGAAACGAAAACACCAACCATACCGGCAGGGAACAAGCCATCACCTAGAAAATGTGTAAAATATGGGGTGGATTCATGTTTCAGACTTATTCCTCCGAACATAGCTCCTAACCCAACAAGAATGAACATAATTACAGCTAAAACCTTAATGCCCGCAAACCAATACTCTGTTTCGGCGAAGGTTCTTGTCGTAAGAGAGTTAATAGAAAAGAGAAGGACAATAAAGATTGCACACCAAATCCAAACCGGAACATCTGGAAACCATCGCTTCATTAGCACACCGGCCGCTGTAAATTCAAGCCCTACATACATGGCCCAGCTCAGCCAATAGACCCAGCCGACCACAAACCCGGTAGCAGGTCCAATAAATTTTGTCGCATGGGCTTGAAAAGACCCGGATACTGGCATAACAACGGATAATTCCCCTAAACAAACCATGACTAAATACATGAGAAGGCCGCCGACTAAATAGGCTAGGATCGCTCCTAATGGACCAGCCTCACCGATTGCGTACCCAGACCCTAGAAACAGGCCCGTTCCAATAATCCCTCCTAAAGACATCATAAACAAATGCCTGCTCTTCATTGCCCGTTTCAATTCTACTTTGTTATTTTCCATTATCTCACCTATCTTCCACAATTGGTTTATATTAAGGAAGCGCTTACACACAGGTGATGATTAAGAGATATTTCTATCTCTTAAAAGGTCTTGGATGGATCTGCAGTTTGCAGCGGCAAAACTGTTTCTAAATCCCTTTGCAGCAGTAAATGGAATTGATGAACTAAATTTTCAGTAAGAGAAAATCTTCCTTGGGTATAGGCCCCGGTCTCGATCCCTTTCTGCACCACTTCACAAATATCTAAATCCTCTTTTCTCACCAATTGATCCATCGCCATTAGTTCTTCTTCTTCCTCCGTAATTTCATCGGTCATGAAAAAAGTAGTATAAACATACTTAGTAGTTTTATGATCGATTGGGATCGATTGGTGGATTGATAGATTTGCAGGACCAGGATCGAAAGAGAACCAAGTATTTGGATAGAGCCAATAATATCTGCCCCCTTGACCAAGTCCAAAGTCACTATTTTTACCTTTTAACGGGGTGCCTTGGTAAGAATAGTATTCTAGCATCTCCATCTCGTATAATTTCATATCAAGCTTAGAAACTAAAGTTTTATGAACAATCGAGCAGTGGTCGCATTCAAGGTAATTATCAATCCCAATTTTCCAGTTCGATTTACAAATCGTTTCTTTTACGCGAATTTTCTTGAGTTTGCTCAGATCATATTTTTCTACATGTTTAAACAGATCCGGAAATTGAGATACCATGGAAGGAGCATCGGGGTCTAAATTGACAAAAATAAAAGATTGGATGATTTCTAGTTGGATTGTTTTTAAACAAAAATCCTGGTAGTCAAAATGTTCACAACCGCCCATATTTGGCGCTCTTAACAGAGAGCCGTCTGTCCGAAATGTCCATGCATGATAGGGGCAGGTAAAGACTTGTTTATTCCCCTCCCCTTCTGCTAACTTTGCCGCACGATGTGTGCAGACATTATAGAAGGCATGAATTTCACCATCCTGTCCGCAGCTTACAATAATCGGGCGGTCTGCCACTTCAGTGGTAAAATAATCACCTGGCTTAGTTACTTGACTAATATGACCAACGTATTGCCAGGTTTTACAAAAGATTTCTCTTTTCTCTACTTCAAGAACTTCAGGCTTGGTGTAGAGCCATGAGGGCAATGTATGGGCTTCACTAAGATTTTCACTTACTCTTACTTCTTTATTGTTCATGCACATAACCTCCTTTTACCTTTTTCAACATAGGGTAATTGTAAATTAAAAATATTCTGAATCATATGTACAGTTTAACTAAAAAAACAGAAATAGAGAAATCACTTTTTGTCTTTTTTCACTAAAATTAACTAAAAAATACGGAAAATTATGTGCTTCCTGTGCAATCTTTCCAAAGAATCCGGCTGCTTTTTCTTCATTTTCATGGAAAATACACAGTTGATTTTCTTAAACCAGATGGGAACTTCAAAAATTTCACTTAATAAAAAATTGCAGTCCTACGATTGTAGAACTGCAGTTTTTTCTATTTTTATATTACCTTCATAAGGAATCTTTTTGTTCTTTCTTCCTTTGGATGGTTGAAAACTTCTTCTGAAGATCCTTGCTCGACAATGACTCCCCCATCCATAAAAATGACACGATCAGCAACCTCTCTGGCAAATTGCATTTCATGTGTTACGACAACCATTGTCATCCCCTCTTGCGCTAAATCCTTCATGACCTGTAGTACCTCTCTAACTAGTTCTGGATCCAATGCAGAAGTAGGTTCGTCGAAAAGAATCACCATCGGTTTCATGGAGAGTGCCCTCGCTATTGCCACGCGTTGTTGTTGCCCACCTGATAGCTGAGAAGGATAATGGTTACACCGTTCTCCTAAACCTACTTTTTCAAGAAGGGTCTGAGCGAATTTTCTTGCTTCCTCACGCTGAACGCCTTGTACGACAATTGGTCCTTCCATCACATTTTCAATGGCTGTTTTATGTGGGAAAAGATTAAATTGTTGAAAAACAAATCCTGTGCTTTGCCGTAACGACCTGATTTCATTTTTCCGTTTTCGAGTAAGCTTTTCACCTGCTGGTAACATATGCTTGCCAATTTTAATAATCCCTTCGGTAGGTTCTTCTAAAAATGTAAGGCACCGCAATAGTGTTGACTTTCCCGATCCACTTGGTCCCATTAGAACAACCACTTCACTTTTATTTATCGAAAGATCAATTCCATGAAGAACTTCAAGATCGCCAAACTTCTTTTTAAGGTTTTGTAACTGGATGATACTCATTACTCCTCTCCTTCCTGCAAAGCTTTTTATTTCAATTGCCAAGTGTTATATGCTGAGATGAACGTTTTTCAAGTTTGTCTAATAAGTTTGAGAAAAAGGCTATAATGATCCAATACAGCACGGCTGCCAATAAATAAATGGTTAATGGTTCAAAGGTTTTCGCGATGAGTAATGATGACATCTGCAATAATTCTGTAACGGTAATAACGGAGATCAAGGATGTATCTTTAATTAAAATGATAAAGGTGTTTGACATAGTTGGAATCGCAATTCGAAGGCTTTGAGGCAAGATAATTCTTTTTAGGGCCTGACCATACGTCATACCCAATGAAACCGATGCTTCCATTTGACCCTTATCGATAGATAATATGGAAGCACGAAAAGATTCCGACAAGTACGCTCCTGCATTTAAACTCAACGCAAGGATTCCGGAGGGGATCGGTTCCATTTCGATACCAATTTGCGGCAGACCATAATAAATGACGAATACCTGTACAAGTAATGGAGTTCCACGGAAAATGGAAACATAAAAGGCAGCCAATTTGGCCAAAGGTTTTAGGTTAGATATCCTTGCCAATGCTGTGAAAAATCCAAGGACGAGAGCGATTAGAATGGAAACGACAGCTAAAAAAATCGTCATTAATGTCGCATGTAATAATGCTGGCAGGGATTCTATTATTATTGAAAGATCCATGAATTTTCCTCCAGTCTAACAAACATCGATCTATGAAACTGCAAAATTATGGATGATTATCGATTCGATACTAGAACCTCTTTTCGAAACGAAATGTCAATTCCTAAAGCTTTTAATTCTTCCATAAATGGGGTAAAGCGATCCCCGATGATCACATTTTCAACGGGAACAATTCCTACTTCATTTATTTTTTTAGCAGCAATCCAATTGGCAAGTAACATTGCCGGGAGTGCGGTCGTTTTAGCCATAGAAGTTATATTACGTTCATGATCATAAAAATCGACCATTTCCCATGTATATTTCACTTGCTGTCCAGCTTTTAGACCGCTAACCTCTACTCTTAATACCGTAATATCCTCTTTTGACTCTCCCTTCATATTCGGAACCAATATTTTCTCTGTAAAGGCACGTGGACTTGAATAATTCCCATTCACTTCAATTGGCTCCTCATCAAAAAAGCCTAATTCTTTTAAAGTATCCATTTTCCCCCAGTGTCCTTCATATCGAACGGTTTTTTCATATAATTTTTTCACTTTATCTTTTAGTGTATAGGCCGTACTATGCGCATCCGTAATGACGGCTTCACAAGCCCCAACAGGTTCTGGGAAAGTCATTTTTTCTAATCCTGAAAGAGGAGGAAATTCTTTAAGCTTCCCGTTTTCAGCTGCCTTTGCCGGTCTTGTATAGAGTCCAAGCACACTCTCAAGTCGGAAAACCACCTGGTACCATAATGGAGGTTTTGGGAATCTAGGAATTCCACCGCAAACCATCACAGCTTCATCAGCCTCATCAAGCATTTCGATTCCTTGTGCTGCCAAAAAGTTTGTAATACCCGGTGCAACCCCACACCCTGGCATAATAATGACACCTGCTCCTTTGGCTTGTTCATCCAATTCTAACTTTTCCTCAATTTTAGAACCGACTAAGTCTACGAGATGACATTTTGCTGAAATTGCCGCCTTAATAGCTGGTAAACTTAATGAATGTGGTAGACATGCAACAGCAACATCTGCATTTAGTAACACGCTTTTGATTTCTTCAATCGTTCCTAAAGAAGTACATTTCCCAATCACTTTCGAGTTATTGGCAATTTCTAAACATTTATTCACACTATCTTGATTTGCATCGACTGCCGTTACCGATTCAATATTTGAAAACTTCACCAGTTCACTCACTACTGTTGTTCCAATCATTCCTGTTCCTAAAACGACTGCCCGCATCCTTTCTACCTCCTATTAATCTTTTAATTCATCACATATTAATTTCCAAAACCCAATCATTTATTTTTCTAATGGCTCTGTACCAAACCACTTTTTGTAGATTTGGTTGTATGTTCCATCCTTCTTCATATCAGCTAGGGTAGTATTCACTTTCTCAACAAAATCTCCATTTTCTTTTTTTACTGCCATCCCAATTTCATCTTTATTTAGAATATCGCTTGTGATTTTAATTGGTAAATTCTTTTCTTTAATGTTGTAACTCATTAATAATTGGTCATTGATAATGACGTCCAATCTTTTGTTCGCTAAATCCGCAATATAGTCATTTACGGATTTATATAACTTTACATTCGCTCCATCCACACTTTTTGCGACTTCCTCAAACGTTGTTCCCCCACCTACTCCAACGTTTTTCCCTTTAATATCTTCTAGCTTTGTAATATTATTGGTATCCTTTCTAGTGACTAAGACTGAACCCGTAACCACATAAGGATTGGTGAAATCAACACTCTTTTTACGTTCCTCGGTTACAGACATTTGGCCGATAATAATATCGAATTTATCCGATTTTAACCCGCCAAGAAGACTATCCCACTTTGTAGCGACGAACTCTGTCTTTACACCTAGACGTTTAGCGATTTCGTTCGAGATGTCTACATCGAAACCATCATATTTTTGATCATCATTTAAAAAATTGAACGGTGGATAGGTTCCTTCAAATCCTACTTTTAATACCTTTGATTTTTCTACCCGGTCCAAAACACTAGTTTTACCATTCCCACTCGCTTCCTTCCCGCTACAGGCTGATAGAACACCGATGATCAATAATCCAATAATCGTAAATAACAAACCTTTTTTCATTCAAACTCCCCCTCGGTATTTTACCTAATTAATAAAGCGCTTTCACAAAAAAAGAATTGCTCCTCCTCTTTCAATAAAAAATGTCGTTCCAAATTGTCGTCCCAAATTGTAGTACAATTAATTAAAGTGTATACTCTACTTATATAGTTGTCAATATTTTTTGAATATTTTAAATATTGCTATATTGCTATAAAATAATTGGTTTGATAAAATAAAACAGAGTAGGTGAAAAGTCATATGAAAGAAATAACCGTTGAGAAACATGTATATGACCAAATAAGAGCTGCAATATTAGGTCGTCAGTTGGCGCCAGGTAAGCAATTAGTGGAGCATAATATTTCGAATACTTTAGGCGTAAGTCGCACCCCTATCCGGAATGCGATTAAAAAGTTATCACTCGAAGGATTAGTAGATTTGATTCCAAATCGCGGCGCATTTGTAACCAGTCCTTCTAAAGAAGAGGTTATTCAGGCATATGAATTACGTGCAAAATTGGAATTTTTAGCAGTACAGAAATCAATGTTGGTTATGAATGAAAATGATTATCTTAGTATTCAGAAGATCATAGAGGATGAAAAAAGAGTCTAAAGAATCGTCATTCAGAGGAGTTTGTAAACGCCAATAAAGCTTTTCATATCGCTATCACCCAAAAATGCAATAATAAATTTTTAAATGAATTTATTGAGAGACTAATCAACCAAACAAATATTTATCTTATGCTTTTTGATGAATTTTTTTCAAACCCAGGACAAGAACCTTATAGTCCAGATGAACATCGCTATATATTAGAATTAATCCAAAATAAAGATGAAGCCAATTTAAAAATGGCCCTAGAAAATCATTTTAAGCACTCTATAACAAGTATTGATATCCGTTATAACGGATATAAAGACCTAGATGAAATTTTTTAAATATACCATTCCCATCCGCTGCCAATTATGGTTGCGGATTTTTTTAAAGAATAAAATTTTATATTTTCCAAATAAAATGTACATTCAATGCAAAAATGGTAAAATTATAGAGAAATTTTGTTTTGTCATTAATGTGTTATCAAAAATTCACCTCTTTTTGTTGGCTGATTGAAAGGAGTTTAAGATATGAAAATCCTCGAACACATAGCCCAGGATATTGTTGAAAAAACGAGTGAAATATTACAATATCCGATCAGTATCACGGACAAAGAAGGAATCATTATTGGTTCAACAGATAAAAACCGAATTGGGCTCTTCCATCAGCCTTCCCTGGAGGTCATTAGAAAAAATAGGGTGGTCAATTGTAAAAATGAAATCGAAAAGAGAATTCTTCCAGGCGTCTCGACCCCATTGAAATTTAACAATAAAGTGATTGGCGTTCTGGGGATTGTCGGGGATCCAAAAGAAGTTAAAAAATATGTCCAGCTTGTTAAAAATCAAGTAGAAATGATGTGTCAAGAAGCCTTTCGAAAGGAAATGGTGGATTTAAAGGAAAAAATGGTCGAAATGTTTGTCCACCAACTCATTCATTATCGGGAATCTATGAATGAGATCAATGAACAAATTCTTCAATCGGCTAAATTACTTGAATTTGACTTACATACTAACCGGGTTTGTCTGTTAATCGATCTCGATAATTTTTCCGAAAAGATTTCCGCGAAGAAAGGAACAGACGATTTTTATGAAAGCTTTCCAATGCAATATTTCCAAAAAGAGCTTTTAAGCTTTTTCCAATTAATTTTTCAAGAAAATAATGATGATATGATTTCCTTTCTAAGTCTGGAGCGTTTAATCGTCATAAAGGCACTTCCCTATCCACGCTCGTTTTCGGCTTTAGTGGAAGGTTTGCCAAATAAACTGGAAAAAATCAATACGTTTCTTGCGAAAAAATATGGTGTGACGGCTGGTATTTCAGCCGGAAATATCAGCAGTACTCTGAGTGGTATTGCCGAATCCTACCATAATGCTGTAAAAGCCATGTCGATCGGAAAGCAATTCAACCGGGATTCGGGAATTCATATTTATAATGAGCAGGAAATGCTCTGGAGGCTTCTACCGAAAGAACTGACATCGGAATATAAGGAAAAGCTTGTACAATTCATTGCCCCTTTGATCAAACAGGATAATTACGAGATTTTATCCTCTACCTTTATCGGTTTTTGCCAATATAATATGAATTTAAGTGAGGCATCTAGGAACCTATTTATCCACCGAAACACGATTATCTATCGGCTTGAAAAAATTAGTGAAATTACCTCTCTCAATACGAGCAGCTTTGAGCATTGTATGCTCCTTTATACAGCAATTCAATGCTATGAGGAATCTAGAATGGAACCTGTACACTAACAGGTTCTTTTTACTTTTTTTACTGTGTTAAACTGGGTGTTGGTCTAGACTCTAGGCGCTTCACTCTCCGTTGCAAAAAACTATGGTGAAATTACAAAAAACTCGGATGATTATCTTGTGCTTTTTGTCCGTAAATCCACTTTAGGTATACTTTCTGCTCCTTTTTCTGCCTTTACGGTCATCTTCATCCGCTTTCGGTTACCTCTTGGCTTCTTTTTCTGCTCTAACGGTCACCCAGAATCGTGGGTTGGATATTATTTAGGCTAATAAAGAATCCCCACCGATTAGCCCGTGACAAATTGACCTTTTTTATGCGAAAATCCGACTCTTTTATTTCTGGACCCATATAATGTTCCCCAATCGACCGATTTAGTTTTTTTATCATCAAAATTCAATCCTCTCCTTATAAAAAAACATAGCTCCAGAAGGAAAAATCTCACCTTCAAAAGCTATGTCATTACTCTTTTAATAAATCGCATCCTCAATAATTAATTGATTTTCAGCAAATCGTTCTACCCTTAGTGGAGATAAATCCAAGGTTTCATATTTACCCATGCGAATCAATTCGGAAAGACATTTTCCAACAGCGGGTGCCTGCTGCATCCCATGTCCGCTAAAGCCGAAAGCAACAAAATACCCCTGCATCGATGGATATTTCCCTAAAATAGCATTATGGTCTTCGGTGTTAAAATCATAAAGCCCGGACCAACCTCTTTCGATTTTTGCATTCTCAAAATTTTTAATTCGATTGGCCAGCACCGGCCATATGTTTTCAACAAATGCCGATCTTCTCCATTTAAAATCAATTCCAGGTTCAATTTCCTCGGCATACCCGGAAATAAACTTCTCACCTTCATGTCGGAAATATACTCCTGTTGGGTCCATGGTTAACGGAAGATAGTTTTGCAGTGGTGTTTCAATATCAAACTGAAAAATTTGTCTTGGAAGGGGTACAACCGGGAGAGGCAGACCAGCTTTTTCACTCAAAAGAGACGCCCAGGCACCGGCACAATTGACGACAACCGGTGAAAGAAATTCACGTCCATCCGCGAGCCTAACCCCTTTTATGTGATCCTGGTCGGTTATAAGACTATCTACAGCGTCATAAATATACTCCGCTCCTAATCTTTTAGCATTTCGAATATACCCCTGCATGACAGAGTAAGGGTCCAAATACCCACTCTCTGAACAAAAGAGGCCCCCGGCTAAATCTTCTGTATTTAGTTCTGGAATAATCTTCATCAGGTCATTTGTATCGAGCAACTGCGAATTGATCCCGTTTTCATTTTGCAGTTTTAAATGCCTTTCGAATTTTGGCATCATTTCATCTGTTGCTAAAAATAAATAGCCTCTCTGTTTAAAGTCGATTTCCATTTCTTCTCCGTCGATGGCCATCGATTTTGAAAAATCTTTATAGATTTGAAGACTATATTTACTAAGCTGCATATTCACCACCGTCGTATAAAGCTGTCTAAAACCACCCGCACTCCTTGGAGTAGAAGCATATTCGTATAAACCATCTTTCTCAAAAAGGACTACCCTGCCATGAAAACCATCCTGTAATAAATGATACGCGATACTTGAACCAATGACTCCACCACCAATAATGATAATATCTGCTCGATTTGACATGGAAACTCCTGCCCTTCTTTTATATTATTTAACAGCTGGGATAGAAATCGCGTCGGGATCGAAAAAGCACTCGCCAATGGAAGTTTCACCCTATATTACTACTGTACTCATTTCGTAACTCTTAATCTATGTGCATTTTTTACGGTAAATTGAATAGTTAGAATTGTTTTAATAGTCAATTTTAACAAGGAATTTTCACTCCATAGCTAGAATGTATTAATCTAGGATTTTATTCATTTAAAGGAGTGGTAAAATGGCTTTCTTAGAGGATATATCCCAAACGATTGTGGAGAATACCTCCAGAATCATTGGATATCCAATCAGTATTACCGATGATAAGGGATATATTATTGGGTCAAATGACGAAAACCGTTTAGGCAGTTTTCATCAGGCATCAATCGATGTTTTAAAAAGGAAGGAAACGATTTGTTACGAGTATGATGAAGTAAAGGAACTTAATAATGTTCTACCAGGTGTAGCTGCCCCCATCATTATTAATCAAGAAACCGTCGGTGTGTTAGGGATTGTTGGAAATCCGGCAGAAGTGAAAAAATATGCTCAGCTTGTGAAGAGTCATGTGGAATTGCTGTGCCATGAATACTTAAAAAAGGAAATTCGCATTCTCGAATCTAAATCATTGGATCATTTAGTTCATAATCTCCTAAGTTCAGATACGATCGAAGACATGAGCCAAATCATCCGCTTTGGAAAAATGCTTGGTTACAATCTGGATAAAGAGTTCAAACGCGTCTGCCTCATTATCGAAATGGATATGCTGTCAGAGCAATTTACTGGAACACACCCGAAAATCCCCAATACGTTTTCATGGCAATTTTTACAGGATAATATGATGGATATACTGCGGCACTATTTAATAGATAATAAAGAGGATATCCTTTCCTTATTGACATTAGATCAATTTATTTTAATAAAAGCAATCGATGCAGCCGAGTCCTCTGAATGTTTTAACAAACAATTAGAACACAAAATTAGCCGGATGAGTGAATATATTCAATCGAAATATCAATTTAATGCAAGAATTTCGATTGGAAGCATGAAAAAAGGGATTAACGGAATTAAAGAATCCTATGAAGAATCACTTAAAACGTTAATTGCCGGTAAAAAAACAACTATTTTTCCTGAGGTTTACTATTATAATGATTTGAATATTATTCTTGAACTAATTGGAACAGATTTACCTCCTTACATAGCGGAACGACTTTCCGATAAACTGACCTGTTTTTATCAACATGTTAATTTTCCTACCCTATCTAGTACCTTTATTACCTACTGCAAATGTAATATGAATATTAGTGAAACTGCCCGGAGCCTATTTCTCCACCGAAATTCCTTAGTTTATCGTCTAGAAAAAATTAGTGAATTGACCTCTTTAGATATTACGAACTTCGAACATTGTCTACTGTTATATTTTGCAATAAAAAACTCCAAACTAGAAAACACACCAGCCCATTCATTCATACTTTAAAATGTTAAAGGAACCACATATATCATCTACCTAAATAAACAGGGGATATCCCAAGAATCATCATGGGATACCCCCTGTTTGTGCAAATGAAAAGTGATGTGTCTATTGCCAATCTTCTTTCCTGTTTATCCACCAAGGTAAATTTTCTCGATCACTTTGTCTTGGATTAAATTTTCAGTTTCATCTTCTCGAACAATTTCCCCCAATTCCATCACATATGCTCGTTTTGTTAATCGTAGTGCAGCTCGGGCATTCTGTTCTACAAGGAGAATCGTCGTTCCGGTTTCATTGATTTTTTTAATGGTATCAAAAATTGTCCTCACAATAATGGGTGCAAGGCCCATCGACGGTTCATCCAACAGCAGCAGCTTTGGCTTCCCCATCATCGCCCTTCCCATTGCAAGCATTTGTTGTTCCCCTCCCGAGAGGGTTCCGGATAACTGTTTTCTCCGATCAAATAACCTCGGAAATAACTCATACACCTCTTTTAGCCCATCATGTAAATGGTCTCTTGCACAATAGCTTCCAAGCTGAAGGTTTTCCTCAACTGTCATAGTGGAAAAAACGCGTCTTCCCTCCGGTACATGGATCAAGCCCTTTTTTACAATCTCATGGGCATTTCTTTTATGAATGGGCTCACCATTATAATGGATGCTCCCGCATTTAGGCCGGATCAGTCCTGAAATGGTCCGAAGCGTCGTAGATTTACCTGCACCGTTGACACCAAGCAAGGCGACAATTTCCCCTTGGTTAACCTGAAGCGATATATTTTTGAGTGCAGGAACTTTTCCATAGGAAACTGAAACATTTTGGATTTCAAGTACCGTTGACATTTCTATCCCTCTTCACCTAAGTATGATTCAATTACACGTGGATCCTTTTGAATATCTTCTGGAAGACCCTCAACAAGCATTTCCCCATAATGAAGGACAATAATCCAATCTGATACTTCCATGATGAGCTGCATATCATGTTCGATGATGACCACAGTTGTACCGCTGTCCCGGATTGAATAGATTAGTTCCTTTAGTTCATTTTTTTCACTATGGTTCATTCCAGCTGCAGGTTCATCCAAAAGAAGGATTGCCGGATTGGTCGCCAGCGCCCTTGCGATTTCCAATTTTCGCTGCTCCCCATATGAAAGATCAGACGCCCGAATCGTTTCTTTATCCTCTAAACCAACAAATGAAAGAAGACGTTTCACCTCTTCTCGAACCCACTCCTCCTCTTTTTTACTTTTACGCGGATTAAAAAGAGTGGAGAGAACATTACTTTTTGTTCGAATATGAAGTCCTGACATGACATTCTCTTCTACCGTCAAGGTCTTAAATAATCGGATTGACTGGAAGGTTCGGGCGATTCCTTTTTGAACAATTTTGTCTGGAGAAAACCCTTTAAAAGGCTGTCCCTTAAATAAAACTGTACCTGAGCTTAGGTTTACAAACCCTGTCAAGCAATTGAACACCGTGCTTTTACCTGCCCCATTTGGTCCAATTAAAGATACTATTTTTCCTTCCTGCACTTCAAAATTCAGATTGGAAACAGCATGTAAGCCGCCAAATTTTACTCCTAGTCCTTGAGCCGAAAGTAATACACTCAAACGAAATCTTTCCCTTCCTGTGTATTGACTAAATCAAGCAAGCCTTCCTCTTCTTCTTTTCCTTTTTTCTTCGGTTTATTATATTTAACCCCCATCAGTCCCTGTGGACGGAAGATCATGAGGACTAGAAGTGCAGCCGCGTATATGACCAATCGCCATTCGTCAAAGGAGCGAAGAAACTCTGGAAGGGCTATGAGGATAAAGGCACCAAGCAGAACACCCGTATTTCTTCCCCGGCCTCCTAATATCACGACCATCAAAATATTGACAGACTGCATAAACGTAAAGCTTTCTGGATTAATCACAGACATCTTTACAGCGTAAAATGAACCGGCAACTCCTCCACAAATGGCCCCAAGCAAATAAGCAAGCAGTTTATAGCGTACAAGATTCACTCCAATCGCCTGTGCTGCCGACTCATCCTCCCTGATAAACATCCACGCCCTGCCAACTCTTGATTTGCCCAACTTGCTTGCTACGATCAAAATAAGGATGAGCAACACAAAACCTAGGTAATAAAGATCCGTTTTTGTAGCAAATTGAAAGGCTCCGATGGAAGGCTTAGGAATGGCATAAATTCCGTTTGGTCCACCGGTCCAACTCAAATTGGTTGCTGTAATCCGGATAATTTCACCGAAACCTAAAGTTACGATCGCGAGATAATCACTGCGAAGCCGTAATGTTGGGGCTCCAATAATCAAACCTAAAATCCCCGAAACAATCCCCGCTGCAATCAACGAAATCCAGAACGATACATGGAAATTTACCATTAATAATGCTGTTACATAAGCCCCTGAAGCATAGAATGCGGAATATCCCAGATCAAGTAGACCACAGTATCCAACGACAATATTTAGTCCAATTCCGAGCATTCCGTAGATGAATATTCCTGTCATGACATCCATAATGTATGGATCTGGATAAACGATTGGAATGAGCACTGAGCAGACTACCATAATTAGAAAGATAGGAGAAATGGACTTTGTTAAAGTAGAGAGTTTTTTTCCCATTACCTTACATCACCTACAACTTTTCTGCTTGTGGCTCTCCGAGAAGGCCAGTCGGCTTAAATACCAATACCAAAATTAAGATTACAAAAGCAAATACATCTTTCCAGGCAGGAGAAAAATATCCTGCACCAAGTGTTTCCAGTATTCCGAGCAAGAAGCCTCCGAGGACAGCTCCAGGGATATTCCCAATCCCGCCAAGAACTGCAGCAGTAAAGGCTTTAATTCCCATTAAGAATCCCATCATAAAACTTATTTGACCATAATAGCCGCCCATCATCACTCCAGCTGCACTCGCCAAGGCAGAACCAATAAAAAAAGTGATGGCAACAATGAAGCGAACGTTTATACCCATTAACTGGGATGCATCTTGATCGAGTGAAACGGCACGCATCGCTCTTCCTAAAAAGGTTTTCTTGATAAAAAGCTGCAAAATGATCATAAAAATAATACTGATTAGAAGCATGCCAACCTGTGTGTAAGAGATCTTTACAGAGCTATTGAAAATGGCCCCCCCAGCCGAGAGGTGGGGGTAAACCTTAAAACTTGGGCCGTAAAAAACCATAACTAGATTTTGAAGCAATAATGAAACCGCAAGGGCTGATATCATGATCGAGAGGCGAGGTGCATTTAATAGTGGTACATAGGCAATGCGATTGATTAATACACCGACTAATCCTGTGACGAACATCGAAACAATCATCGCAAGTATAAAACTTCCAACCCCGGAAGATGTTAACGAGCCAAACAGTCCGAGAATGCTTAGGCCCAGAAAGGATCCAACCATGTAAACATCGCCGTGGGCGAAGTTAATCAGCCGGATAATACCAAAAACCATCGTGTATCCCAAGGCAAGTAATGCATAAAAGTTGCCAATCGTAAGACCGTTGATTAATTGCTGTAAAAACTCTTCCAATTTAGGAACCTCCTAATCTATTAATTTTGTGTGGCTACAAACTTCCCATCTTGTACCTGGGTCGTAATATAGCTAATGCCTTTTCGGTCCCCTTTATCATCAAAATTAATCGTTCCTGTAACGCCTTGAAAATCTTTTAAGCCGTGAATGGTATCGATAATTTTCTTTCGGTCTTGAGATTTTGCTTCCTTAATCGCTTCAGCAATAATGTTAACGCCATCGTACGTATACGAAGAGAAAGGTCCTGCATCCTCGCTATAAGCTTCTTTGTACTTTGTTACAAAGTCACCTGCACCCGCATTATTCAGGAATTCTGTGGTAGGTGCCGTACTAACAATTACACCTTCGGATGCTGGGCCGGCAATTTTCATGAGAGTGGTGTCATTATTGCCATCTCCAGCCGCAAATAAAACGTTTAACCCAAGCTCTTTCGCTTGTTTGATGAGCAGTCCGCCTTCTGCATAAAAGCCCGTCCAATAGATGGCATCAGGTTTTAATGGCTTAAGCTTACTAATAATCACAGAGAAATCCTTCTCTCCTGGTGTAACGGCTTCAAAGAATGCAACCTTGCCGCCAAGTTTTTCCACACCGGTTTTTGCTTCTGTCGCTAATCCCTTAGTATAAGTAGTGTTATCATGTAAAATGGCTATATTTTTCTTGTGCTTTACATTGACTAGATAATCTGCCATGAACTTGCCCTGCTGGTCATCACGGCCAATCATTCTAAATACGTTGGTAAATCCTTGTTCGGTTAATTGAGGGTTACTTGAGGATGGTGTGATAAAAGGAATTCCATTTTCGTTGTAAACAGTTTCTGCTGGTAAAGCTGCACTAGAACAGTAATGCCCAACCACTGCATCAACGTTGGAAGTGACAAGTTTATTTGCCGCTTGGGTCGCAACCTGCGCATCACAGGCATCATCGATGGGTACAATTTTAATTTTTTTACCGATCACTCCGCCTTTTTCATTGAGCTCGGAAGCTGCCAGTTTTGCGGCATTTACGATGTCGCTGCCCATTTTAGCACTTTGTCCTGACAATGGTGCCGGCACACCGATCTTAATCACGTTCGATTTTTCATTACTTCCTCCAGCTACTTCACTTGATTTTCCGCAGCCAACAAGTGATAATCCAAGAAGTAAGGTTCCAGCAGTGATCACTAATTTTTTTGGAATTTTCAATGTAACCCCTCCATTATTTCAAATCTTTTATCATACCTTTTTAAAAACGATTAAAAGATTTCATTTTGATTTAAGGAAGCGCTTACAGACCTTTTCACTCGCCCTCCCTACACATCTCTCTCCGGTCCTCCTTTATAAATTATCTATTGTAAGATTAGGATTATTGTAAATTAAAAATATTCTGAATCATATGTATACTTTTCACGAAAAAATGTTTAAATAAAAATTAAATTTTCGTCCTTTTTTACTAGAAGGAATTTTCATGTAAGAATAATACTTAAAAATCAAAAATAGCCTGCTTAGCGCAGGCTATTTTTGATTTTTACTATTTTATAATATAGAGAGTTTAACCTAAACGTGCTCTCAGCTTTTTACAGATATAATCCCCTACCTGCTCCGTTGTCGCCTTACCACCCATATCCGGTGTCAGTACCTCTTTTTCCTGCAGTACATCTTCCATTGCATCAATAATCGCGGCAGCTGCCTCTCGCTGCCCTAAATGATCTAGCATCATGCTCGTACACCAAATCGAGGCAAGCGGATTGGCAATTCCTTTCCCGGCGATATCCGGTGCCGAGCCGTGAACAGGCTCAAACATCGACGGATATTTCTTCTCCGGATTAATATTCGCCGACGGCGCAATTCCAAGGCCGCCGACAATCGCCGCCCCTAAATCCGTTAAAATATCCCCAAATAAATTGGACGCGACCACGACATCCATCGTCTCCGGTTTGCTGACAAAAAAGGCCGCAAGTGCATCAATATGAACGGTATTATGCGTTATATCAGGATATTCCTTTCCAATCTTCTCCACATATTCATCCCAAAAAGGCATGGTATGATTAATCCCATTCGATTTCGTGGCAGCTGTTACATGCTTTCTCTTACCCTGTTTACGGGCCAGATCAAAGGCATACCGTAAAACCCGTTCCACCCCTTTACGGGTAAAAACACTGTTTTGTATCGCCATATCCAAATCGGTGCCCTCATACATCCGGCCGCCCATATTGGAGTATTCCCCTTCATTATTTTCGCGGACAACAAGGAAGTTCAAATCCTCTGCCGTTTTACCGGCAAGCGGCGATTGAATTCCTTTTAGCAATTTAACAGGACGCAGGTTGATGTATTGTTCAAACTGGCGTCTAATTGGCAGAAGCAATCCCCAAAGCGAAACATGGTCCGGTACACCCGGATAACCGACCGCCCCCAAGAAGATGGAATCAAAATCCTTCAAAATCTCTAATCCGTTATCCGGCATCATTTTGCCATTTTTCGCAAAGTACTCGCAACTCCAGTCAAATTCAGTGAAGGATAATGACAACCCGCCATGGAGTTTACACACCGTTTCTAATACCTTTCTTCCCTCGCGGACAACATCCACGCCAATTCCATCACCGGGAAGCAGGGCGATTGAATAATGATCCATATTTTTTCTCCTATTCTCCAGTTTTTATCTGTAAAACTTCTGGATTGCCAATAAACCGTGGCCTTTTACCATTTAAAATATTAATGACATTTTCCGCAACCGTTGTGGCCATTACATAATTACATTCCACCGTTGTCCCGCCAACATGGGGAGTTAACACAACATTCGGTAAGGATAATAGCGGCAAATCCTTAGAAGGGGGCTCTGGATCAAATACATCAAGACCCGCACCTGCGATCATGCTTTCATTTAACGCTCGATATAAATCATCTTGATTGACCACTGCCCCGCGTGAGGTATTTACCAAGAACGCTGATGGTTTCATTAATGAAAAATATTTTTGATCAATCGAATACCTTGTTTGCTCATTTAATGGAATATGTAAGGAAATAAAATCCGACTGGCTAAATACCTCCTCCATATCTGTACAAATATTTACCCCAATTTCATGTGCATATTTATGTTTTTCCGGAATAAATTCCCTCACCCAGGACGTTACTTCCATTTCAAATCCAAGCTTCAGCCGCTTGGCCACCTCTTGGGCGATGTTCCCGAATCCAATCAATCCTACTTTCTTTCCTTTTAACTCAAAGGATGGAATTGAATTTCGCGCATCATAGTTCCCTTTTTTCATATTTTCATGGAAGGGGACGACTGACTTTGCTAATGCCATGATCAGCATAACAGCATGTTCTGCAGTTGATACTTTATTGACTGAGGGAGCATGAACAACAGGGATTCCCTTCTCCGTCGCATAGGAAACATCAATATTGTCAAGACCTACTCCCGCACCGGATATGACTTTCAAATGGGGATTGGCATCCATCACTTCCTTTGTGATTTTAGCTGGTGCCCTTAGAACAATCGCCTCCACATCCTTCACAAGACTGCAGAGATGGGCAATCTCATAGTCATTTGTTTGGATGACTTCCGCCCCCTCACGTAAAACCTTTTCTCCGTTTGAATGGTACATAGGGAGGATCTGTAATACACGTGGCTTACTCATACATTTTCCCTCCAAGTTGGTTATACTCTTAAATTCTCTACTATGGTCGCGATTCCCTGCCCGCCGCCGATACAAGCCGTAATTAATCCATAACGACCGCCGCGGCGCTCTAATTCATTCATGATTTTAACCGTAAGAATGGCACCGGTTCCTCCAATGGGATGACCGAGGGCAATCGCTCCACCGTTGACATTTATTTTTTTCCGATCCATGTTTAATTCTTTCACACAGGCAAGTGCCTGCGCAGCAAATGCTTCGTTTAATTCAATTAAATCGATATCGTCCAATGTTAAACCGGCAAGCTTCAAAGCTTTAAGGGTTGCAGGGACAGGACCAATTCCCATAATTTCAGGTGCTACCCCAACGGAAGCCTGAGAAATTACCCTTAGACGTGGAGAAAGTCCGCGCTCTGCCGCTTCTTCTTTTGACATCATCACAAGTGCGGCGGCACCATCATTTCTTCCGCTCGCATTTCCTGCGGTAACTGTTCCCCCATCTTTGAAGACAGGCTTTAAGGATGCAAGCTTTTCAAGGCTTGTGAGACGTGGATGCTCATCCACTTGAAAGAGAATTTTCTCCCTTTTCACCTTTACTTCGTAAGGCACAATTTCATCCGTAAACCTTCCGGACTGAATCGCTTCGGCAGCTTTCTGCTGACTTTCGAATGCAAATTCATCCTGCTCCCCGCGGCTAATTTGATATTTTTCCGCGAGATTTTCTGCGGTTAATCCCATGGTTAGATTACCATAAACTTCAATTGGCTGCGCTCTTGGCTGACTTTCGGTATTTGGATCTACAATCTCGGCATTGCCTGCTCCGTAGCCATATCTTGCCTTTCTTAAATAATAGGGTGCCGTACTCATACTTTCCGCACCGCCCGCCAATACCACATCAGACAAGCCGCACATAATTTGCTGTGCTGCGTTATTAATAGCCTGAAGCCCAGAACCGCATTGGCGATGAACCGTATAACCCGGCACTTCAATTGGCAGACCAGCCCTCAAAGCAGCTAACCTTGCAAGATTTGGTACATCTGAGCTTTGCTTGGCATGCCCCCAAACTACTTCATTTACATCCTCACCATTGATCCTGCTTCTTGTTAATGCTTCTCTCATTACTTTTTCGGATAAAAAGTCTGCTTCAACATCCTTCAGTGTTCCGCCCATTCTTCCAATTGCGGTTCGAACACCATCGATAATCACTACATTCCTCATTTTCTCACCCCACCCTCTTATCTAAACTCTCGTTTTAATTCAGCTGCAATAATGTTTTTCTGGATTTGACTCGTTCCTTCGTAGATCTTCGTAATCCGTGCATCACGATAGAATCGTTCAATTGGATAATCCTTCATATACCCAATTCCAGCATGGATCTGGACGGCTAAATCTGCCACACGATTGTATGCTTCTGAACCGTAAAGTTTGGCCATTGCGGCCTCTTTTACCACTCTCATCCCTTGATCGGTCATCCAGGCAACACGGTAGGTAATCGAACGAAGCAATTCGATTTCCATCGCCATATCTGCCAACATATGCTGAACCGCTTGTTGTTCAAAAATCGGTTTATCAAACTGGACCCGCTGCATCGCATAATCGGTGCTTAATTCCAGCAATTTTTCACAGGATCCAAGGTTTCGCGCTGCTAAGCCAGCCCGTCCATTGGCAAGGATTTTCAAGGCATTCACATAGCCTTTTCCTTCTTCACCAAGCACATTTTCAGCCGGTACTTCAAGATCTTCGAAGAAAAGCTCAGCAGAATGGGAGCCGCGCAACCCCATTTTTTTCTCAACATTCCCGACAATGAAGCCTGGAAAATCCTTTTCAACGATAAAGGAAGTGATTCCTTTCGCTCCTTTACTCGGATCGGTTACGGCCATTACGGTAAAAACATTCCCGCAGACGGCGTTGGTAATATAATGTTTCGAGCCATTTAAAATATATTTATCTCCCTTTTTCTCCGCCTTTGTTTTTAAATTGGCGGCGTTTGAACCGGCGCTCGGCTCTGTGAGGGCGAAGGCACCAATCCATTCTCCGCTCGCCATCTTTGGAAGATATTTTTGCTTTTGTTCCTCAGTACCCAGTTCCACGATTCCGACAGAACCGATTCCGGTATGGGCCCCGATCAGAGTTGTATAGCCATTATGGGTCTTGCCCAATTCTTCATAGATTGCGCATTTCCCCACCATATCAAGGCCGAGTCCGCCGTATTCTTCCGGTATGCTTAGCCCGAATAAGCCCATTTCCTTCGAGGCTTCGACAATATGACTAGGAATTTCATCCTTTTCTTCTATTTCCATTGCAACCTTTTCTACTTCTTCCTGTACAAAATCATGGACGGCCTTTTGTAATAACTGAATATCCTCCGACAAAGTAAAATCCATTTTCTTATCCCCCTACTATTTTCCTTTAAATTGTGGTTGTCTTTTATCAAGAAAGGCTTGTGTTCCTTCCTGTTTATCCTCTGAACCCATTAAAACCGTCTGAGCAAGTTTTTCTAAATAAAGAGCGGTTTCCATTTCAACATCCGCACCGCGGTTTACTACTGCTTTTGCTAGCCTTAACGCTAACGGACCTTTTTGACTTATTTTTCGTGCATATTCCCTTACTCTGTCCATTAGGTCCTCTGCTGGAACGGCCTTGCTGACAATTCCCAACCTTTCTGCCTCATCGGCAGTAATGATGTCTCCTGTTAAGACGAGGTCCATCGTCTTCCCTTTTCCTATTAATCTTGTAAGTCTTTGCGTCCCGCCTGCTCCCGGGATAATCCCTAAGCCTACTTCCGGCAGACCGACCTTAGCATTATAGGAGGCAATCCGAATATCACAGGCAAGGGCCAGCTCTAACCCGCCGCCTAGAGCAAACCCATTGATGGCCGCTATTGTCGGCTTTTCATAGTCTTCGATTTTGCGATAGGTCGCAGTCATATTGGGCTGGAGCGCCTCTAGCATTGTCCTTTTATTTAACTGGCTGATATCTGCCCCGGCAGCAAACGATTTTTCACCGGCACCGGTAAAAATCACCACCCGAATTTCTTCGTTGCTCCTTAATTCATCTAGTGCCGTTTCAATTTCCTGTAAGGTTTCTACATTTAATGCATTTCTTTGTTCTGGACGATTGATGATAATAAACCCGATATTCTGATCTTCTTTTACTAAAATATTGGCGTAGTCCATTTTCGTTTAACACCTCTCATTCAATTAAAATGGCATTGTTTTAAGATTTTCAGATACGGTAAACTCAGCATCTGTTAATCTCTTTATTTCTTCTACTGAAGAGCCCTCTGCCACTTCGTCTAATCGTAACCTGCCGTTGTCGATTCGAAATACTGCTTTTTCCGTCACAATCATTTCAGCTTGCCGAATGCCGCTAGTAGGATAGCTGAGCTGTTTTACAATTTTCGGTATATTGTCTTTTGTCACTTGAGTGATCGCAATAATAATTTTATTGGCACTTGCCACTAAGTCCATTGCCCCGCCCACACCAAGAATATCCTGACCAGGAACCGCCCAATTGGCAATTTCCCCGGTTTCACTGACCTGAAGGGCACCCATCACAGCTACATCGACATGGCCACCGCGAATCATCACAAAAGAATCGGCACTTGAAAAAATCGAGGAGCCCACTCCGGTTGTAATCGGATGTTTACTAGCGCTAATCAAATCCATATCGATTTCCTCTTTAGGCGGGGTTGGTCCCATCCCTAACAGCCCGTTTTCTGACTGAAGATAGACGCGGGCATCCGGCTTTAAATAGTTTTGAATTAACGTAGGAATTCCCACACCAAGGTTCACAACAGTACCGTCTTCAAGCTCGGAAGCAATTCGTTTGGCAATTCGAATCCGGTCAGTATCTTGTTTTTTATCCGTGACGTTCAACATATTCACCTCCGATTTTTTCGTAGCGGTCATTTAAGACAAGGATGTCTACATAGGAATGCGGGGTCACGATTTGTTCCGGTTCGAGTGTGCCTGCTTCGACAATTTCATCCACTTCCGCAATCACTAGTTTTGCCGCCGTTGCCATCATCGGGTTGAAATTTCGGGCAGTTTTCGAATAAACGAGATTGCCCATGGTGTCAGCCTTTGCAGCTTTTATCAGAGCCACGTCTGCTTTTATTCCTCTGATAAAAATATAGCGCTCACCGTCAAATTCTCTTTCCTCTTTTCCTTCTGCTAGCTTTGTCCCGACAGCTGTTTTCGTATAGAATCCAGCAATGCCGGCACCGCCAGCCCGGATCGCCTCAGCTAATGTTCCCTGCG
The DNA here is from genome assembly GCF_030938565.1 of Bacillus salipaludis. Classification (GTDB taxonomy): domain Bacteria; phylum Bacillota; class Bacilli; order Bacillales; family Cytobacillaceae; genus Neobacillus; species Neobacillus salipaludis_A. The sequence continues at coordinate 4,574,355 of NZ_JAVGVR010000001.1, forward strand.
GAATCAATTCGATTTCCAGCTCGCCGCTTTTCCAGGCTTTAACCGCGTCACGATTGGAAGTAAAATATGATCCTACTGCTTTTTTAATATGTTTCGAGATGAGCAGTTTTCCAAGCCCTTTGCCCGCTTCACCTAAGTTATTGCTAATAATCGTCAATTCCCTGGCATGGTCTGATTCTGCAATCGTATCAATTAAGGTAAACGGTGTGCCGCAAAGTCCGAACCCGCCCACTAATAGTTCCTCCCCATATTCAATCCATTTGATTGCATCTGCAGCTGACCTTAATTTTTCACAGCTTAACGTTCTTTTCATTTTATAGAACCCCCAAGTCAACTTTCATAGGTGTAAAATCCCTGGCCGGATTTGCGTCCTAAACGGCCTGCTTTTACATACTTAATTAAGAGCGGGCATGGCCGGTATTTTTCACCTAGTGTTTTATATAGATATTCCATATTTCGTAATCTAGTATCTAAACCTACTAAATCTGCAAGCGCTAACGGTCCCATTGGATGGTTTAAGCCCAGCTTCATCGACTTATCGATGTCTTCCGCGGAAGCGACACCTTCCATTAATAGATTCATAGCTTCATTGCCGATTAAACAATTCATGCGGCTTGTGACAAAACCAGGGAATTCATTAACTTCCACTGTTTCTTTTCCAAGTTTCTTGCCAATTTCTTTTGCCTTTGTCATCGTTTCATCTGAGGTTTCGAGTCCTCGAACAATTTCAATTAGCTTCATTTTATGGACAGGATTAAAGAAGTGCATCGCAATACATTTTTCCGGTCTTGAGGTCTGAGCAGCTATCTCTGTAGGACTCATTGTTGAAGTATTCGTGGCGAGGATCGTATGCTCCGGACAAATTTTGTCTAACTTTTTGAAAATATCCACTTTCAGTTCCATTAATTCAAATACAGCTTCGATGACAACATCTGTGTCACCGGCAGCCTTTTCCAAACTAGTTGTATATTCAATTCGTTTTAGGGCAACTGATGCCTGTTCTCTTGTTAAGAACCCTTTATCCGCACTTTTGGTCATTTCGGTTTCTAAATAGAGTTTTGCTCTATCTAAATTCTCTTGGTTCACGTCGTTCAATGACACCTGAAAGCCGCCAATCGCGGCAACATACGCGATGCCCCTGCCCATCGTACCGGAACCAACAACGGTTAACTTTTCCATTATTTTAAGTCTCCTTTTCTACTGATTATAAATGGATTCTCGTAGAGGTCATTTTTACATTTAAATAGTCTTCAATTCCTTCAGTGCCGCCTTCTCTGCCTAAACCGCTTTCTTTCACTCCGCCGAATGGCGCCTGTACGGCGAATGGTGCCGCATCATTAATCCCTACCATTCCATATTCCAGTTTTTCGGAAACGCGGTATACCCGTGACAGATCATTTGTATAAAAATAAGACGCCAATCCATATTCAATATTGTTCGCTCGTTCGATTACTTCTTTTTCAGAGGTGAATCGAATTAACGGAGCAATAGGTCCAAATGTTTCTTCATGTAATATTTTCATATCTTCTGTACTGTTGACTAATAAGGTCGGGCAATAGAAGTGGCCATTGTCATAATTTCTGCCGGTAAGTCTTTTCCCCGTATAGAACGCCTGCCCCCTTCGCTCTCGCATCTTCCACCTGATCATTCATCTTGGCAATCGCCTGCTCGTTAATTAGTGGACCAATATTGTTTGCTTCATCAAGCCCATCTCCCACCTTTAATTGGGAAACTCTTTCTTTCAGTTTCGAAGCAAATTCATCATAGATGGTATCATGAATGTAAATTCGATTTGCACACACACACTGCTGACCTGTTGAGGCAAATTTACTCTGAATAACACCATCTGCAGCAAGGTCAAGGTCGGCATCCTCAAATACTATGAATGGTGCGTGACCGCCTAATTCCATCGAAACCCTTTTTACGGTATCTGCTGATTGGCGAATGAGTTTTTTCCCGATTTCGGTTGAGCCAGTAAAGGAGATTTTTCGAACATCTTTACTTTCCATCAAGGTTCCCACAATCGTATCCGAATTTCCCATGACTAGATTGACCACCCCTGCAGGGATCCCTACTTCATCAAAAATTTTAAATAATGCGGTTGAAGATAAGGGTGCTTCTTTTGAAGGCTTTAGTATAATCGTACATCCCGCCGCTAATGCAGGAGCCAATTTTCTCGCTGCCATCGATAATGGGAAATTCCAAGGAGTAACGGCTGCTACCACACCGACGGGTTGTTTCGTGACCGAGACCCTTTTATTATTTACTGATGCAGGGATAACCCTTCCGTATACTCTACGTGCTTCTTCCGCAAACCATTGAAAAAATGAAATGGTGCTCTGGACTTCATAACGGGCATTATGGATCGATTTTCCCATTTCTTTTGTAATTAATTGTGCCAGGGATTCGCTTTGTTCCTTTAACTTTTCCACTGTTTTATGTAAAAAAGCTGCACGGCTTTCTGCGGGAAGTTGGGACCAGTTTTCAAATGCTGCTTTTGCAGCTTTGATTGCCTCTTTCGTTTCCTGGACGCCTACCGTATAAACCTGGTCGACCCATTCGCCCGTGGCCGGATTGTACACCTCTATTGTTCCATTTGTTTGAATCCATTCTCCGTTAATGTACAATGTTTCCACTCCTTCCATTTGATTGAATATAAAGAATTTTTTAATAACTATATTATGTTATTTATCATATACCAAATCATATATGATTTCAATTAAAAATATTCAGAATTATATTTTTATTTTTAGGTTTTCTTAAAAGAAAATTTAGTAAAAACTCTATGAATCATACAAACAAGCCGTTTAAATCGTGAAATTTGATTGATATCATATATAAAATCATATATAATTTAATTATGAAAAAGGATAATAAACAGGAAATTGCGTATAAAGTCATTCGGTCTCGTATATTAGAAGGTTTTTATGTTCAAGGTCAGCGTTTGGTCATTGATACATTAGGAAAGGAGTTATCTTTAAGCCCGATTCCTATTCGTGAGGCAATTCGACGATTAGAGGCAGAGGGACTAGTAAATGTAAAAGCATATAGCGGCGCTGTAGTTTCCTTTATTGATGAAAATGAATACTTTGAAGTTCTTTCAACATTATCTGTACTTGAAGGATATGCTGTCTCGATAGGTAGTAATTTTGTTTCAAACGATCAGATTAAGAAATTACAAGAAATCAATATCCAAATAAAAGAAGCTTTAGAGAATTTTAATTTTAATGAGTATATTAAATTGAATAAGGAATTCCATCTGCAATCAATTAATAATTGTCCAAATAAATCCTTATACTCTTTAATTGAACAAACGTGGGAGAAACTCGATACAATTAGACGATTAAAACCTATGTACTTTCCTACTCGAGCTATAGAAGCGATTAGTGAACACAATACCATTATTTCGCTTTTAAAAACGAAAAAATCGTCTCAAGAAATTGAACTTTTCGTTAGGCAGCACCATGTTGCTGCAATTAAAGATTTTACGAAACAACCCAATAACAGTTTTTAAAAAAATAAAGGCCAATACTAAAGGCCTTTTGTTTTGCCACTATTTTTCTAAAAACTAAACTTTCAGAAATAAAAGCAGGGTTCCCTGCTTTTATTTCATTTTTACAACTCATCTATATCAGAATGATCGATAATTGGTAATTCAGGATCTTTGCCCTGCGTAATCATTTTCAGTTCACTTTCTAAAGAATTTAAGTGCTCCATCATTATTTTCTCTGCCAAGTCCAAATTCTGCTCTTTTATTGCTTTAAAAATCACATGGTGTTGGGTATATATTGCATTATCCATTCCGTTATATTGGCCTAATTTTTCTCGAGTGATAGCCAAAGATTCTCTAAATAAATCAGAGGTTGCATCCATCATAATAGAAAGAACTTTATTTTGACTGCACTTTACTAAGTAGGAATGGAATTCATGATCTGTTATAACACTTCGCTCAAAGTCTTTTTCGAGCATAGCCTGTTTCATTTCTACTAAAATTTCTGAGAGAACAGCCAAGTCCATACTGGTTCTCCGAGTAGCCGCTAATTTAATTGCTTGAATTTCAATTATTTTCCTTACTTCCAATAAATCAGAAATCGTGACGCTATCTAAAGCCATTGTATATGAAAGGGTGTGATAGACCCCTTTTAATTCCGGTTCTTTAATATATGTCCCGCCAGCTCTAACCTCAACAATCCCTAGCATTTCCAATGCTTTTAATGCTTCTCTAATTACCGTTCGGCTAACTTTCAACTGTGCAGATAATTCACGTTCAGATAATAAACGATCACCCGGTGATAAACCACCTTCAAGAATTAAGTGACGAATTTCCTCCATTATTTTCACGTATGACTTCACTGATTGCTCTTTGTTTAATTTTATTTTAACTCCCTCCTTTTGTTCTTGGCTCTGTTAAACTTAGTTGTTGATTTCCGCTCCAATCAACGCTGTTCATAAATCAAAATTGTCCTTTAACACAGCCTTGTTCTTAAATAAAAGTATATTTATAAAGTTTTAGAGCTAAACCTTGGTCTAACCATGGTGTTCCTATTTCAATATTATATTGAATCTCAATGATTTTTTCAAAGCACTTTTATACTATTTTAAATTTCCATACTTATTTTGACATAATTTTTTGTCAAAATTGTCCCTTAGGATTAAATAGTTTAAACCTTCCTTTGTGAACTCCCGTTGTTAAATAGACTCCTAAAAGTACAAATAGTCCTCCATAAATTTGAGCACTTGTTATTTTCCCTCCAATGGTTATCGCCATCAATGCCGTCATTAAAGGAATTAAATTTAATGATATCCCTGACTTGCTGAGTCCAATTTTCCGAACGGATAAATTCCACAGGATGTACGAGGATACACAAGGAAACAAAGCCATATAAATAATCCCAATAATAGCCATCGATCCAATTTTAGTCATTTCCAATCCTTCGAATAATGTAAAAGGAAACATAATAAGGACCGAAAAAAACGATGATACTGCAGTAGCTGTAATAGGAGGCGTCTTCAACCTTTTACTTATTAATGAATAAAATGACCAGAGAATAACTGCTACTAACATTAAAAGGTCACCTTGGTTATATCTAGTTAAAAAAAGCTCAAACAAATTTCCTTTTGTTAGTATGATTAAAACGCCCAAAAAAGAGATGATCAGCCCAGAAACTTGAATAAAGGAAAGTTTTTCACGAAGAAAAATGTAAGAAAATAATACAATTACTCCGGGCTGTAAAGAACTGACCAGAGCAGCGTTTGTTGCTGATGTAAACTCAAGTGACTTTAGCAAGAGGAAGTTATATCCTGTAATACCGAGAAAACCCATTAGAAAAAGAGAAATCCATTCATTTTTAATCATTTCCCACTTGGGATTCTCAGTAAAATAGGCAATTGGTAATAGTAAAAACAATGAAAAAAACCAACGTGCAAATGTTGCCCAAAGAGGTGATATGTCGGGAACAACAAAAGTTCCAAAAATAAAATTACCTGCCCAAAAAACATTGGCCCAGAATAAGTAAAACCATACTTTCATATTCATCCCATGATCCCTCGCAGCAGTTTTAATGATATTTACATTTCCTCACCCAATTTGGAAAAAGAGGACCTCTTGAACTTATTTAGTTCAATAAGTTCAATTGGCCCCTTCGTTTTAATAAATTGTTACACTCCCTTGACTATCCAAATCTCTGGCCTCTTCTTCCTGACTAGCTGTTTCTAGACTAAGATTCTTAGTTTCAGGAGCCATAAAAATGGCTACTAGTAGGCCGATTAAATTTAACCCTGCAGTGATTAGCATGGTCGTTCCGACCCCGTAGTTCGCTAAAGCGATTGGTAATCCGAATGTTCCTACTGTCGCACCAATCCTTGAAACTGTAGTTGAAAAACCGACTGCCGTTCCCCTAATATCTGTAGGGAATAATTCATTTGGGTAAGCCCATTCAAGAATAGCAGGGGCACCCGCAAAAAATGCATACATAAAGAACATACTGATAATAATCCAACTGCTTGCTCCAGGAGCAAGCCCCAATACCAGCAATGCAATCGTTGTAAATAAAAATCCATAGATTAATAATGCTCTTCGTCCAATTCGATCAATAAAGAAGGTTGCAACAGTACATCCGATTAAGAAAAGTAATGAGATTAAAGCTGAACCGATATGGGATAAATTTCCATTATCTAACTTGAAAGTTTCTAACAGTGTTGGTGCAAAAGTATATATCGCAAACATCGGTATTAATTGGAAATTCCAGAATAACATCACAAATAATGTACGTTTTCGATAGGCAGGAGAAAACAATTTTAAAAGACTTGGTTTTTGAACCGAACTAGTTGGGATATCTGCCAAAGTTACAGATTCCCCATAAATTGATTTCATAATTTTCAATGCCTCTTCATTTTTTCCCTTACTTAAAAGCCATCTTGGTGATTCAGGTGTTTTTGAACGCAAGAAAATTACAATGAGTGAAGGGATGGCGCTGGACGCTAACATCCATTTCCACGCATCTGGGCCGGAGTCTAATAAGAAATAACCTACAAAGTAAGCAATCGTAGCACCTAAATACCAGGATACTATAAGAAATCCAAGCAGTTTTCCACGATATTTCCTTGGTGAAAATTCAGTTAACAATGAGGTTGCAATTGGATAATCAGCACCGATTGCAATGCCCAGAAGGAGTCTTAAAACAAATAATTGTTCCACGTTTGTTGCAAAAATTTGCAATATGGAAAGGATTAGAAAAGCATATAAATCCAATCGATACATGCTTTCCCGGCCAACCCTATCCGTTAAATATCCGAATAGCAGTCCACCAATAAAGACCCCTATTAAGGCAGAAGAACCTAACAATCCGTTCCATAAACTGTTGATTTCAAATGATTTATTTAATGAAAGTAATGCCATTCCAACTATACTAAGAATATAGCCATCGAGGAACGGACCTCCTGAAGAAAATATTGTTAATTTAATGTGGAATTTTGTTAGTGGTGAATCATCTACAATACTACTTGCTTTATTTACCATTCATTTTCCTCCTATGATTCAATTTATTTTTCATGGTGTGGAAAACCGATTAAGTAATGAGAGATTCATTTATCCATATTATAGATTATTTTATTGAAATAGCAGGATTAAGAGTATTAAAAGAAGAGCATCTTCTATCGTGCATGTTCAACAATGTATGAATATACCTTCATGCCTCTTAATTCTAATTCTTTTAAGAATGGCGCTGTTTCGATACATTTTTCAGGCGGATATACTCCTTTTTGTTTTACTTCTCCCTTCGCAAGCATTTGAGCCACTATCGAAGGAGGTATAGATGTTTTTAATGCTCCCGCTGGAATATTCCATTTCTTTTCGGATCCAACATATACTTCCACCACAACTTTCTCTTTTCGTCCATTCTTTTCTCCAGTTACATCCACTCTAGTTACGCTATACTGATCCCTATCCACATTGGGTTGAACGAGTTTACTAGTGACCGATAATAATGCTTGACGCGGAGATAGCCGCACTCCACCCATTTCGATTGGTTCCGTACTAGCAAAACCCAGTCTGACCAAAAACTCTATTTTTTCATGGAATTCCTTAGGAAGCGCAATACTGAAGGTGGTATTTTTGCATCCGAGTTCTTTAAAAGAATGATAAAGCGTAACTGGTTCAGGATGAATGGTATAAACAGGGTGTGCTAATCCAATAGGTTCCTTAAACTCGATAGGTCTTGAAATTAACGGTTCAATCGTTGTAATTTCTCCTTCTCTAACTACCACTGGATTTAAGGAATATTCATCGATTATTGTATCCAACATGTAGGGTGTAACTAATGGTGAAGAATATTGTGTAAAATCTCTCATAGCAATGATGATATCGATATCTGACACGGTATCAAGTTGCTCTACCCCTGCTAAAGCCATCATATTAGAAATCCCGGGTGCACTTCCCACACCAAGAACAGCTGTAATTCCTTTGGCTGCAAAATCTTCTGTCAATTCTAATTGTTCTTCGGTTTCTTTTGGCCATGCTCCTAGGTCTACATAATTAACGCCTGCTTTTAATGCTGCTCTCGTAACATTAGGGCATAGAAAAGCAGGACCACTATTAATTACAACATCAAAATCTTTTATAATTTCTGCAGTCTCATCCTCATTCAGGACATTAATCTGAGCGGCAGTTAAACGATGATCCCCAATTAAGTTTACTCTTTCCTCAGCCTTTTCATATAGGATATCGGCCACCATTACCTCGGTTACTTCTTCATTTTCTAATAAGTCATAAATGGTACCCAATGCCTGAATTCCTGCTCCGCCTACAACGATAATTTTCAATTCATTACCCTCTTTCTTCTTATTTTAATTCACTACATTTAGATAATTCTTACTAAAAAATTGAACAAGGTTGTTTATTGCAATGGAGAAAATTTCTCGTGATGCTTCCGGGGTATTAAATGCAATATGCGGACTTAAAACAACATTTGACAGAGATAGAAGTGGATTATCCTTCTTTATTGGTTCTTCATCATATACATCAATACCCGCACCAGCGATTCCTCCCTCCTTAAGCAATTCAACTAACGAAGATGTATCTACTATTTCTGCTCTTGATGTATTTAGAAAAAACGAACCTTGTTTCATAAGAGAAAGTTCTTTTTTTCCCAACAAATTTCTTGTCTGATTGGTGAAAGGAATATGTAGCGATACAATATCCGCAGTTTTTAATAACTCTTCTAAACTAGTAAAGGTTAAATCTAATTTGTGTCCTCTTTCGCGATTTGGATTAAAGGTCCAGCAAAGGATCTTCATGCCCAGTGCTTTACATAATTCAGCCATTCTATGCCCAATTCCACCTAACCCTATTAATCCGATGGTTTTTCCTCTCAACTCGAAACTGCTATAGTTTTGATCCCAAATCCCTCTTGAGACATTCAAATGATTTTGATGAATATTTTTTGCTAATGAAAACAATAAAGAAATCGTATGTTCAGCCACTGCGTTATCAGCATATCCAGGAGTATTGGTTACTGTAATTCCAAGTGATGCAGTGTAGTTCAGGTCTACAAAATTTGAAGCTCCAATCCCTGTAAATGAAATAATTTTCAATTTGGGACAGTTCATGATCACTTCATTTGGAATGGACCAGCCTAAAAGAATACCATCTGCATCCTTTACCCTGTTTATAAATTCATCTTGGGTTTTCGGTCTGCCTTCATATATTTGAATGTCCGCAATTTGCTTTAGCGGTCTCAAGAGATCATCTGTCAAAATATCTAAAAACTGCGGATCCGCATCAGGATAAACGATTAACAACTTTTTTCACCACTCTTCGGATTCTTAGTTAATTACAAATGAGGCTGCAATGAAAGTCTGTAATACTAATAGATTTAGATTCTCTTTTAAGATAAAGGACAATCTGATTATCCTCATTTCGCACATCATAAGTTATAAGAGAGACTTTATTAGGAGAAAAAAGTGACTTTCCTGTTTTCAAGTCAAATTCCCAACCATGTAAAGGGCATTTTATTAACTGATCATCAAGGCCATATTTGTATTCTTGAGGATTTGAAGGAATCATAGTTCCTGTTACTGGACCATATATCATCGAAATTCCTTGGTGGGGACATTCATTTCTAAATGCATAAAGATTATTATCCACATTGATAATAGCGATTTCTAACTTGTCTATTTTTACTAACTTTCGATCCCCAGGTTTTAGTTGTTCAGCAGGAAATAAAACTACACGATTTCTGCTTTGTGTTTTTTCGTTTGTTTCCAAATAACTATCACCCCTTATGAAAAATTAAAATCTAAATGTTTGTAAAGCGTTTTCAAAATAAATTTTTCGTTTTAATTCATCTGGAAAACGAAGAAAAATTCTATTGAGATTATCCCCATCCCAATGAGGGTAATCACTGCAAAAAAGTAACATTTCTTCTGCATTTACCATCTGAATCATTTCGAGTAAATGGTTTGGTTTATATGGCTCTTCAATAGGTTGAGTACCTAAACGAATATTTCTCCTTATATACTCACTTGGTGGCATTTTTAACCATGGTACTTCCTGTCTTAGCCCCTTCCAATTTTTATCTAAACGCCACATTAAGTGAGGTAACCAAGCAAAACCATATTCAATAAAAGCAAATTTTAATTTTGGAAACTTCTCAAAAACCCCTTCAAATACTAGACTTGGAATCTGGCGCATAGCAATAATCGGTAATGTTGAGTGCCATTCAATATAAGTAGATGCAGGACCAATGGCTTGACTAGCTGAATATTCAGAAGTATTTTCTGCATCGGGATGTACTAAAATTGGCAAACCATATTCTTCCGCAATTTCATAAATTGGCCAGAAATGACGCTTTCCAAATGGGATGTTCACAACACGTAGATTAATCCCTACAATACCAGGCTTTTTACCAATTCTTTCAATTTCTTTAACACTGAGCTGCGAGTCTAATGGGATGACTTCCATTGTCATTTTATATCTTGGGTCACTTTTTACCCAAGAATCATACAGCCAGTCATTAGCTGCGCGAGTATATTCAGCAGCGAGCGTAACATTATGATGCGCCCCCATCGTTCCGTGACCAATATTAAGAATTCCGAATGTTGTGTTATATCGATCGAATAAATCTCTTGCCAAGAATTTTGGATCTGTTCCGGGAACCCCACCGCTCGGTGTAAATGCATCAATCCGGAGTACATGACCAGGATTACTATACCTTCCCTTAGGAAATTCGAATCCTCCATTATTCTGGTCCTTCAATAGATCGTTTCTAAATCTTCCAATATTTAATTGTTTATGATAGGCTTCATCCAAATATGGGACTAATTCATCTAAAGAAGTCAAAAATGGATGAACATCACAATCAATTAAACTTACATCACTGTTTTTAAAGTCTTCATTTCTTTTTTTCCCCGTTACAATAGTTTCCATTAATAATCACCTCTTTTTCCCTATTGAAGTTTTCCATAGTTATAATGATGTCTTTTAATCATTCGGAACTTGGTCTGACCATGGAATACCTTGATTATATTATAAAGCGCAATACTAGTCAAAATATTTTTAATATTTATAATACTTTTTTAAGACAGCATTAAATTCTGTGCGAAACTTTATTCAAAACAAAAAAGCCACCCATGGATGGCTAATTTTTTACTAATTTATAGGATCATCAACACTCGAAATCTAACATTATAAAAACAGTAAAAACAAAAGGAGTATTTATCGCATACTCCTTTTGTTTCACCCAATTGGGGGCGATTCTGATTTTAAAAAATTAATTGTTATCAATCTGCGCACGCTGTAATTTGCCACTGTAATCCACATAGATCGATTTCCATTCTGTGTACACATCCAACGAAGCTACACCAGAATCCCTGTGGCCATTCCCTGTTCCTTTTGTTCCCCCAAACGGTAGATGAATCTCCGCTCCAGATGTACCGGCATTCACATAAACAAGCCCTGTATCCAAATCACGCATGGCTTGGAATATCCGATTCACATCTGCGGAATAGATCGCACTAGAAAGCCCAAACTCAACGCTGTTATTGACTTCAATCGCTTCTTCTAAACTAGTAACAGCAATAATCGAAACAACCGGTCCAAAAATCTCTTCCTTCGCGATTCTCATCTCTGGAGTTACATCCGTGAAAATCGTTGGGGCATAAAAATTTCCTTTATCTAATCCGTTCTCAGAGACAATTCTTCCACCAGTTAGAAGCTTCGCTCCTTCTTCCTGCCCGATTTTCACATATTCATCAATCCGTTCTAAGGAAGAACGATTGATCACCGGGCCAACCTTAACACTTTCATCAAGCCCATCGCCCATTTTCAATCCTTCGATACTAGCAAGCAGCTTTCTTTCAAGCTCCTCTTTCACATCCTTGTGCACAATGACCCGGCTTGTTGCCGTACATCTTTGACCAGCTGTTCCAAATGCTCCCCATAAAATGCCTTCAACCGCTAAATCAAGATCTGCATCTTCTAAAACCGTGATCGCATTTTTACCGCCCATTTCTAAAGAAGTTCTTTTTAACAACGCACCGGCGCGGCCGTTAATTTCCTTTCCTACTTCATTTGAACCTGTAAAGGAAATTAAATCGATATCAGGATGATCGACCATCGCATTCCCCACGACACTTCCCGAACCATTGACTAGATTTAACAATCCCTTTGGCAGGCCGGCATCTTCATAAATCTTGACGAATTCTTCCGCTACCATCGGCGTTTCGGTTGCGGGCTTCCAGACCACTGCATTCCCGGTCACAAGAGCAGGAAGGGATTTCCAAGAAGCAATCGCAATTGGGAAATTCCATGGCGTAATCAGCCCGGCAATTCCGATCGGAACACGTACGCTCATCGCAAATTTATTGCGAAGTTCAGATGGAACAGTATCGCCAAAAAGTCTCCGTCCTTCTCCCGCCACATAAAAGGCCATATCAATCGCTTCCTGAACTTCCCCTCGTCCTTCCTCAATCACCTTTCCCATTTCACTTGTGAGAATTTGCGCCAATTTTTCTTTTCTTTCTTTTAATAGATAACCAACTTTATATAAAATATCGGCCCGTTCTGGAGCAGGTACTAATCGCCATTCCTTCTGCGCATTTTTTGCTGCTTGGACTGCACGATCCACATCTTCCTGCGTTGATTGTGTTACCTCAGCCAATACTTGACCATTTGCCGGATTTAGAACGGGAGTAAATTTCCCAGTTGAAGATGGACACCATTCACCATTTATATAGTTTAAGATTTTTTTCATCATATACCCTCCAGTTTAGCTAATCATTATTTTTAAATTTTGTTTAATTCTTTCAATCGCTTCGTGTAATCTTTCACTTGGAACGGATAAGGATACGCGGAAATAGCCTTCGCCTGAAGGGCCAAATGCATTTCCGGGGGTTAGAATTACACCCGTTTGTTGCAGAACACTTGTTACAAATTCAGAAGAAGTATATCCCTTTGGAACGGGAGCCCAGATGAAGAAGCTTCCCTTTGGCGGCTCCACCTTGACCCCGATGGATTTAAGCCCCTCCACCATTGACAGCATTCGCTGTTTATAGATTTGATTATGTTTGGCAACACAGCCTTGGTTACTGTTTAAGGCAAAGGCTGCGGCCTTTTGAATCGGCGTAAACTGACCTGTGTCTGTATTGCTTTTTAGGATGGAAAGTGCCTTAATGATTTCTTTATTTCCAACCACATATCCAATTCGAAATCCTGTCATATTATAGGTTTTAGAAAGGGATCCAAATTCGACCGCAACCTCTTTTGCTCCCGCAGCCTGAAGAATACTTGGTGCCTTATATTCATCAAAGGTGACCATATTGTAGGCTGAGTCATGGGCAATCGGGATTTGATGTTTTTGCGCAAATTCAATCGCTTGATTGAAAAATGAAAGATCCACTGTAGCTGCCGTCGGATTCCCGGGATAATTCAACAGCATCAGCCGGGCTTGTTTCACTATTTCTCTTGGAATAGCTGTAAAGTCAGGCTCAAAGTTGTTCTCAATCTTAAGCGGCATATTAAAATACTGTCCATTTGCAAGCATAGTTGCCATCCTATAAACAGGGTAGCTTGGATCTGGAATTAATACGTAATCTCCCGGATCGATTAATGTCGGAATTAAGTGGGCAATCCCTTCTTTTGACCCAATCAATGCCAGCACTTCCGTTTCCGGATCAAGCTTTACCCCATATTGCCGTAAATAGAAATCTGCAACCGCATTTCTAAATTCAGCGCACCCTGTAAAGCTCGGATATTTTAATTGATAGGGATCTTGAAGCTCCTCCACCAATTTATCGACGATATGCTTTGGAGTGGGGAGGTCAGGATCGCCAATCCCTAAATCAATGATATCCACACCTGACTCTATCATCGCAGCTTTTTTCTTATTGATTTCCGCGAATAAATAGGGTGGAATCTGACCTATTCTTTTCGATATGAAACTCACAACCTCACCTCTCATTTCGTGTGGACCTTCTATATTTTCAGAACATTCAATTTCCATATTCTTAATTTATCGGTTTTCACCTCATATAACTATGGTTGTTTTATACAAAAATAACTGCTTTTTTAGCTTGGATTCCGTATGATTTTTACAATCAGCATCTTCCGGTAGGATGCATATAACCAAACCACTTTTTATAAACATAGGTTAAGATGGATTTTTTTGGGGAAAAATATATGGGTAAAACTTCAGAAAAGGAGATGGTTTTATTGTTCCAGCAAAAGAAGGATGAACAAATTGGAAATGTTAATAGTGAAGAGCAGAATCTTGAAAATTCAGCTGCTGACGAAAGATTACCTGAATTTGATGAATTTGGTACGGCATTAAATGATATATAATATCGGTTAAAAACCACAAAAAACCCTTTGCAAAAAAGAGAGTGATCTTTTTCGTGCAAAGGGTTTTTTCATTATTTTTTCCTAGCCTTTAAAACGATTGCTTCGCCTTTAAATGAAACAACCTGATTATTCTCGATCCTAACCTCAAATTTATCTTTAATCTTGTCCGTGGACTTGAGAATGTATTGCGTCAATTCTTGTTTATCCTCTTGGGATAATTTCATCCGATCACACCATGGATCAAAACGGAACGTTTTATCAAACCGATGCCATTCAACGACATCCAGCCCATTTAATTCGAGCATCTTTAGCCATTCTGTCTTTTTCCAAGCGCGAAAATGACTGTAGTCCCGCTTTTTTTCGATGAAATTATAAAACTGGTCATATTCATCCTCTTCCGGGACCACATTGTCATCCAATAAAAACTGCCCTTCATGCTTTAAGACACGATACACTTCTTTTACAAATTGATCGACGTTTGGAAAGTGGTGCGGAGCAATCCGGCATGTGACCATATCAAAGGATTCATCAGAAAACGGCAGATTTTCCGCATCACCATGAACAAAATCAACGTTTTGGTGACCATTTCCCTTGATAAATTTTTCAGCGGCCTGTAACATTTCAGCGGTAAGATCAGCGGCGGTCACTTGTTTGACCAATGGCGCAAAAGCATTGGCCATATGCCCGCCTCCCGTTGCCACATCAAGAAGAGCTTCAGCTCCGCTTACCTCCGCCATCTGCAACAATATTTGCAGATCTTTCCCTTGCTTATGAATCTCGCTAGATACATAGGAGTCTGCACTTTTTCCAAACTGCTGTTGAACGTCTTTTTTAATATCCATGTTCATTTCCCCTAACCGTAATGGAGTAATATTAACTATAAACCACATCTACGGTAAAAAAAATGACGGTTTTTTTATGAATTTTGATAAGAAAAAGTTATCATCTTCTACTTTATTTCTAGTAAAATTGGACAATGATCACTACCCAAAACGGTTGAATGAATGTTCGCATCGACTAAACGATCACGCAACTGCTCAGAAACTATAAAGTAATCAATCCGCCATCCAATATTCCGCTCGCGGACCTTCATCATGTAAGACCACCATGTGTAGGCCCCTTCCTGTTCAGGGTAAAAATGCCGGAAACTGTCAATGAATCCTGACTCCAGCAACCCGGTCATTTTCCCGCGTTCTTCCTCGGTAAAACCAGAATTTCCCAGATTTGATTTTGGATTGCGCAAATCAATTTCCTTATGGGCAACGTTTAAATCCCCACATAACACAACCGGCTTGATCGCATCTAATTTTTGAAGATGCTCTAAAATTCGTTCCTCCCACTCCAAACGAAACGGAAGTCTAGCTAAATCCCGCTGTGAGTTCGGTGTATATACATTCACCAGGAAAAAATCATCGAATTCCAGCGTGAGAATACGGCCTTCTGACTCAGAATCCTCATCTAACAGTCCATATTTTACCGAAATCGGATCCATTTTTGTAAAAACAGCTGTGCCGGAATAGCCTTTCTTTTCGGCATAGTTCCAATATTGCTTATATCCCTCTAAATCTAGCTCAATTTGCCCCTCTTGCAGCTTCGTTTCTTGAATACAAAAAATATCTGCGTCGACTTCTTTAAAATAATCTAAGAAGCCCTTTTTTACACAAGCCCTAAGGCCGTTTACATTCCATGAAACTAATTTCATTTTTCTGTTTCCTTCTCCCTTGTTGCCTTTTTCTTTTTATTTTGATGGAAACTTTGGATTGTGACAATGGAAAAAATTAAAAAGCTGGAAATTTTATATGATGAGTTCGTTTGAATTACTTAAAGTGATTAGGAGATAAAAGGAACTAATATACCAGACTACTAATCTTTATTCTTTCTGGACAAGTATAAATATTCAAAGATTGATTGCGGATAAATCCTACCGTTGTGATCCCAAGCTCTTCTGCCAGCTGTAGAGCTAATTCTGTTGGGGCCGATTTTGAAAGGACTATCTCACATCCTATTTTTGATACTTTTAATAATATTTCTGAAGAGATGCGTCCACTAAAGACAATAATTTTTTCTCCAATTGAGATGTTATTTTTTAAGCAATATCCGTATATTTTATCCAAAGCATTATGCCGACCTATATCCATCCGACTTAAGATTATACCCTCTCCATCGCAAAGAGCTGCGTTATGAACTCCTCCTGTATCTTGAAAAGTTGTCGCAGAATTTTGCAAATCTTCCATTAAGCGATAGCATTGATCTGTAGAAAGGGTCACTCGAATATCATTCATTTTTTTAGCATTTAATGCATCGTTTACAAAGACAAAGCCTTGTCTGCTCATTCCACAGCATGACGTTATATAGCGTTTGCTGTGGAAATTTTGATAATAAGGATTCAGTTTATCTGTTTCTACATATACATAACCATCATTTTCTCGAACCCAAATCTCTTTTACATCTTTAAAACTTTTTATTATCCCTTCAGATGCTAAATACCCTATTACCATATCTTCAATATACTCTGGTGTACAAACCATTGTCACAAGCTCTTGTCCATTTATTTTTACTGTAACAGGAGACTCTGTCACAATACTATCTTCAGTTATTTGCGTATACCCATTTGTACATTTTAGAATTTCTCGTTTTTTCACTATTGGTTTCATCAAAGGATCTCATTCCTTGTCCATAATAGATTCATCAAAAACAAAAACCGTCATTGCAGTATCAATTTCTATATTGATATCAGTAAAGATACTCACAATTTTTGCATTCATCATTTCCTCTATTCTTTTCACCAGTTCAGGATCTTTATAGATATTCTTCACTAATTCGGTTCGAGCCTCATGAACCATCAACTCTCCCTCTTTTGAACTTATCATAAACTTTTCAACATTTGTTAAATTACCTTTCATCTCACAAATTACCCAAGGACCTGTAATACGAGTAGTAATTTCTCTCGGCCCATTCCCAATATATTCCTTTCGTATTTCACGAATCAACATACTAAATTTATGTTCCAAATTCTTTGTCATTAAATCCTCCACAGATCATCAAGTTTATTTCCATCAAGGTTTTCGTTAACAATTTACGATACGTCATTAACACAGTATTATTATTGTTTTTCAATCCGATTGCAAGGTAGTTCAAGTCTCCAATTATTATGAATCGAGTACATTCGAATAAAAACAACGAAAACAACTACGGTCGTCAATTCTATAGGGCTGCTCCACCCAGACCAAATACAAACAGCACACAAAAATGTAAGGATTGCATGGATTTCTTCCTTTAATGCAAGGGGAGGTCTCCCCGCTAATAAATCTCGAACCATTCCGCCGCCAACACCAGTAAACATTGAAGCGATGACAATAATGCCAAGATCATGTTGCAGGCTTTTTGCTAACAGTCCCCCTTGTATCGCAAAGGAAGCTAGACCAATAGAGTCAAAGAAATATCCCCATCGTTTCCAATGATTAACCCATTTCCTATTAACGATTACGATGGTAGTTAACGTTATTAGTACAATCAATAAGGATTGACGATCCCAAATGGAAGAAATAGGGACATCGAGAACTATGTTCCTGATTACTGCTCCACCAAAAGACGTTGTTAGACCAAGAACAAAGATTCCAATAAAAGAATATTTGGCCTGCAAAGCAACAAATGCCCCACTAGCTGCATAAGCTATAATTCCGATTATGTGTAAAACCGACCAAGTCAATTGACACTTTCCCCCTTATATATTTGAAAACTAAGTCCTTTTTCTTGTAGTCAGTGAACCCAAGCAATAAATGAATCTTAAAATTACTTGTTCTCTTTTGAATGCTCCTTTAATCCTTCTCCAATTCCTTGTAGTAAATATAATGAAAATGCCAAAGCATGGTTAATATCATTGTCTCTCATGAGTTTTACTAATTTAAAAACACCGATTTTTTTATTTATTCGAAGTTCCTTCTCTGCTTTTTCAATTCCTCTTGTCATCCCGCTCATTATCTTCTTTGTCATTTCGGGATTGAGTTCTGTCAGGGCTCCCGCTGCAGCCATCCCATTGTTAATCGCATTGGTAACAGGAGGACGCAACAATTGTCCTACCGCAATTTTTGCAACTTTTTCTTTCGCCTCAATAAGACTATTTAGAGCTTCAAGAACACCACTTTCGTGAAGCTCTTGAAGAAGCTTAATTGTTTCTTTAATTCCATCCGCGTTTTCTGCTAAATCCTGTATAACACTTTCAAGTCTATCAACCTGTTTTTCCTCTTCTGAAAAAATAGGTTCTTTTATCTTGGTAATTGGTTTCGCCATCACTTATTCCCCCTTGAAATATCGTTCAAGTCTGCAATCGGCTCATAATCATTACGTGCCCATTTTCGTTCCACCTGTACACCGAGTTGTGGAGTTCTCTCTGCATACCGAGGATTATACAACGGAAGCGGTGTACGACCTTTTACATTTATTAATTCCATTTTTACTTTTGTCTGCTTATAGGCTGGTGTTTGTGTCCGAACATCTCCCACGCTTCCAGTTAATAGATTGATAGCATTTTCATGACTGACAGAATGCATGGGGACATAGAGTTCTTTTCCGTGTACCCGATCTGTTACGATCGTCCGAAGCTTAATCGCACCATAAGGTGACACAAGCCGTACTAGCGAGCCGTCTTTTACACCGCGTTCCCGGAAAGTTCCGGAGAAACTTCTACGAATACTTCAGGTAACTTATACTGAATCCCTTTCGATTTATTCGTCATATTCCCTTCATGAAAATGTTCTAAAAGTCGTCCATTATTCAAGGTTAGGTCGAATTCATTTGAAAATTCAATAGGAGGAACATATTCCTCAAGGGAAAAACAAGCTTTTCCATCTGGAAAGTTAAAACGTTCCGTAAAGAGAAGCGGCTCATCCGTACCATCTTTTTGCACTGGCCAATGTAAACTGTTCCATCCCTCAAGCCGTTCATACGATACACCTGCAAAAATCGGTGACAAGCTAGAAATCTCATCCATAATTTCGCTTGGGTGTTCGTAGTTCCAATTAACACCCATGTATTTCGCGATTTGTTGAATGATCCACCAATCCGGTTTAGAATCACCTAATGGATCAAGTGCACGATACAGCCGTTGAATGCGTCGCTCTGTATTGGTGAAGGTTCCATCTTTCTCAAGTGACGGAGCAGCCGGTAAAACAACATCTGCAAATTGTGCTGTTTTCGTTAGGAAAACATCCTGTACAACAAAGAATTCAAGTTTGCTAAGGGTATCATGCACATGGTTTGAGTTTGAATCGACCCATGCCATATCTTCTCCCATTAGATACATGGCTTTTAATTCGCCTTGCTCCACTGCTTCTAACATTTCAATATTTGTTAACCCTGGCTTATCGGAAATTTCGACTCCATATGCTTTCTCAAACTTTGCTCGGGCCATATCGTCTGATAAACGTTGATTCCCTGGAAGCCATTGTGGAAGGGTCCCCATGTCACAGGAACCTTGTACATTGTTATGACCGCGAAGAGGATATGCCCCCGCACCATGACGGCCAAAGTTTCCCGTTACGAGCAAAAGATTAGCGATAGCTGCTGATGTATGGGAACCAGCAACATTTTGAGTGACACCCATTCCCCATAAAATAGAAGTTCCATCTGCCTTATGAATCATTCTGGCTGTTTCAATAAGCTGTTCTTTTGAAAGACCCGTTAATTCCTCTGCATATTCAAGTGTGTATTTTTCAAGGAGTTTAAGGTACTCATTGTATTGATTTACACGTTTTTCAATAAATCTTTCATTATGCCAACCTTGATCGATTATATATTTGGCAACAGCCGTAATCCAAACATAATCTGTTCCCTGTTTTGGATGTAAAAACAGATCAGAACGCTCAGCCATTTCATGTTTTCGAAGATCGGAAACAATCAATTTTTGGCCGTATAATTTCTTTGCGCGCTTAACCCGAGTCGCTAGCACTGGGTGTCCTTCAGTTGGGTTCGCGCCAATAATGATGACAAGACCGCTGCTTGCAATATCTTTAATGGTCCCGGAGTCCCCTCCGTATCCAACCGTGGTAAGCAATCCATCTGATGCAGGTGACTGACAGTATCGCGAACAGTTGTCAATGTTGTTTGATTCAAATACTTGACGGGCTAATTTTTGCATAAGATAGGCGTCCTCGTTTGTTGTTTTGGAAGAACTTACAAATCCTAATGCACGCCCGCCATAGGTTTGTTTAATCGTACCCATTTTGTCCGCTATCAATGTCAAGGCTTCATCCCAAGTTGCTGGAACAAACTCATCCCCTTTTCGAATTAAAGGGGTAGTAAGCCGCTCTTCACTATTGACAAAATCCCATCCGAACTTTCCTTTCACACAGGTAGAAACGCTATTTACAGGACCATTTTCAGTTGGTTCAATTTTTAAAATTTCGCGGCCCTTTGTCCAGACTTCAAACGAACAGCCTACTCCACAAAACGTGCAAACGGTTTTGGTTTTCTTCGTACGGGTCTCCCGCATCGATGCTTCTACTTCGGATAAAGCAAAAATGGTCTTATAGTCCGGTTCAACTTCTTTAATAAGATCAACCATTGGGTTTAACAAATCTTTCGGAATGGCTGTCATAAATCCAGCTTCGCCCAGCATCGATTTTTCCATTAGTGCATTACATGGACATACTGTTGCACATTGTCCGCAGGATACACAGGATGATTCATTGATGGACTTGCCATTATCCCACAAGACACGTGGCATTTTTCGTTCCCAATCAATCGTTAAAGTTTCATTAACTTGCAGATCTTGGCACACTTCTACACAACGGCCGCAAAGAATACATTGATTGGGATCGTATCGGTAAAAAGGATGTGACATATCTACTTCATATCCTTTTTCTCGGAATGGACGAGTTTGATGTTCAATTTCTAAAAATTCCGCTGTATTATGAACACGACAATTCCCGTTATTATTGTCGCAAACCGTACAATAAAGTAAGTGATTCTCCAAAATACGATCCATTGCTTCTGTTTGTGCAGTTTTGGCCATTTCTGAGGAAGTCATAATATTCATTCCTTCCTCCATTATCGTAGAACAGGCCCGCATAATTTTTCCATCGATCTCACACATACACGTATCACAGGTTTGGATTGGCCCTAATACCTCTGAATAACAGATATGCGGGTGCTCTATTCCTTGTTGCAACAGATAGTCGAGAATACGAAGCCCCTTTTCTACCTCACGTTCCTTGCCATTTATCTTCACTCTCACTATTTCAGACAATGTAAACTCTCCCTTTTCCAAAATAAAAAGCCCGCCATAAAATAGTGTGTGTATGACTTTACACAAACTATTTTATGGCGGGCTAATATCTAAGCAGTTTATCCTACTAGTTATCCGTCTCACCAATAAAAATATAAAAACAACATAGAAGTAAGCAATTTGACATTACTTAACATCCATGAACTTTAATACTGTAATTATAGTACATTTAATATTTAATCTCAATAACAAATTGAATGCTAATAGTATTAAACCCTACGAGTTGATCCAACTTGACCACTAAAAACAGCAAAGGCACTATTTCTATAGCCTGCTTATTTATTTGAAAGAGAATATCCTGTTTCAATTTTTGGTTTGACACTGGATATCATGTTGTTAACTGAACTAAACAGAGCTTTTACAGAGGAGGTCATAATATCTGCGTCAATCCCACAGCCCCAATAAACAGCACCATCCAATGCGGTAAACCCTACATAAGATACAGCATTTGATCCCGAGCCGATTTCTAAAGCATGCTGCTTATAAAGTAAATCTTTATATTGAATACCTAATGTCGTTTGGAGAACATTGCTAATTGCGTCCAGTCTTCCATTCCCCACACCTAATGCTTCATGAACCTCGTTATCGATTTTGATGGATAAATTGGTTTCATAATTTTCATTTTGAGTAAATCGGTAATTGATAAACTCAACAGGAGTATTAATATTCACATATTCATTGATGAAAATGTCATAGATTTCATTTGGCATAAGCTCCTTGTGCAAACGGTCCGATACATTTTTAACATGATATCCGAAGCTTTCACGCATTTCCGCAGGCAGATCAAGCCCATAATTTTGCTTAAGCACATAACCAATGCCCCCTTTACCGGATTGGCTGTTAATACGGATGATATCTCCCTCATACTGTCTTCCAATATCCTTTGGATCAATCAATAGGTAAGGTACTGTCCAATACTGACGTTCCTCTTCCTCACGCCAGTTCATCCCTTTTGCAATCGCATCCTGATGGGATCCTGAAAATGCAGTAAAGACAAGTTCACCGCCATATGGATGTCTTTCAGGAACCCTCATTCTTGTTAATTCTTCATACTTGCCAAGGATGGTAGGGATATTTTCAAAATTAAGCTTTGGATTTACTCCGTGCGAAAACATATTTAAGGCAAGCGTTACGATGTCGACGTTTCCTGTTCTCTCGCCATTTCCAAACAGTGTTCCTTCTACTCTCTGCGCTCCGGCAAGCATTCCCAGCTCTGCATCTGCAACCCCTGTTCCCCTGTCATTGTGTGGATGGAGTGACAGGATCACATTGTCTCGGTAGTTCAGATGATCACTCATATACTCAATTTGACTTGCGTAAACGTGAGGCATTGACATTGATACTGTAGCCGGAAGGTTGATAATCACCTTGTTCTCGGCAGTAGGCTGCCATATATCAAGTACCTGGTTGCATATATCAAGTGCGAACTCCATCTCTGTACCCGTGAAGCTTTCCGGTGAATATTGAAACTGGAAATTCCCCTCGGTTTCAGCAGAATATTTCTTAAGTAGTTTTGCTCCAGTTACAGCAATGTCGATAATTTCTTCTTCCGTTTTTTGAAAAACTTGCTCACGCTGTGCCAATGATGTCGAATTGTAAAGGTGTACGACAGCTTTTTTTGCTCCTTGAAGCGATTCAAACGTTTTTCTTATAATATGTTCTCTGGACTGTGTTAACACTTGAATCGTTACATCGTCCGGAATCAGATCCTTTTCAATCAAGGTACGTAAAAAAGTATATTCTGTATCCGATGCAGCAGGAAAACCGACTTCTATTTCCTTGAAACCTACATCCAAAAGCAATTGAAAATATTCCAGCTTTTCCTCCAAACTCATTGGTACGATTAAAGCCTGATTTCCATCTCTTAAGTCCACACTGCACCATGTAGGAGCTTCCTCTATGTACTCCTTGTCTGTCCATTTCAAGCTTTTCACTGGGGGCATAAAATATCCTCTAGAATACTTTTGAACGTTTTTCATTCTGACGACCACCTTTATATTTTTTTATCGTTCGTTTAGTTAAAATAAAAAAGCCTATCATCTCATAAGAGACGACAGGCTTTGCCTACGTGGTACCACTCTTTTTGATTCGCATACAAACAAACGAACCCACTTCATGACTTGATTACGGCTGTCAACCGGTAAAGCCTACCTATCAGCTTTACCACTCCTGGGCGAGTTGGGGAATTTATTGACTGTCTCTCACCAGCCGACAGCTCTCTAAGCAATAAATATTCCTTAATACTCCCATTCAATGTGTTTCCATTTATTTAACTTTTTAATTTTTCTAATTTTATAACAGAATTACCTAACAATCAAGCTGTATTTTTAATTTTTTCAATATTTAAAAAGCGTTTAAGAAAAATGAAATTAAATTTACGAAATTAAAAACGCCGACTCTTAAATAGCTCGACGTTTAAATCCTATATTAATAAAGGGGAAATGTTTTCTTCTTCATTTTTTTAGCAAAGAGCTCTGACACAGGGACAATTTTAATGTGTCGCCTATTAAATTCATCTAGTGATTCAAAAATACCGATCGAACAAACTTTTCCCGTAATCCCGACATGTCCAATTGCAATCCCTTGTCCCTTGATTTCTGTCACCTTTGCAAGTCGAATCATTTGTTTTCTCACATATGAGGACGATGAAATATCATCAAGAAACACATCTCTTTTTAAAAGCGGTACACCTAATTCTTCAGCGACTTTTGGAAATTTACTCTGTGGACTTGTCCCACTATCAATAAGGTAGAGACCTTTTTCCTTGGCAACTTCTACTATCGCCCGGACAATTGGCTCGTTCTCCACCGCAAGTGAACCCATATGATTGTTCAGTCCTACAGCATATGGGACGGTATTAATCGCCTCTTCAACACGAGCTTTTACTTCTTTTGGAGAAAGATCTACGGTAATGGGTTTTGGACCGAGCCATGATCTTTTTCCTCTTTTCGGTTCCATAGGTAAATGGACGATGACCTCAAAACCATTTTTATGAGCCCATTCGGCATGTTCCTTTGATTTTTCTGTAAAAGGCATAACGGCAGCTGTAATTGGTATATCTCCTTCTAAAAAGTCACGCACACCCCCGGTTCCACCGCCGAAATCATCAATAATAATGGCCGCTTTTAATTTGTAAGGTACATTTTTTTCTGCAAAAACAGGAGAACCGATAAAAAATAACAGTAAGGAAATGAAAATAAAAGCAAATTTCTTCATATAGCCCCCCAAAATTAGGATTTGAAGATAATTTGCCCGGATTTTGAATAATTTATCTGCGTAAAAATGAAATTTATCTGTGATGCATATTGATTTATCTGCGGTTAAGGCTTTTTTATCTGCGTAAAGCCCGACTTTATCTGCGAAGCTGAATTCCCCCCAAAAACACAAAAAAGGCCGTCCAAAAAGAAAACTTTCCGGACAGCCTTTTTCAAATCCTATTCTTCATCAAATACTTCGACTTTCTCCATTACATCGCCATTTCTCATTGCTTTTGCATGTTCAAGTCCTGAAGTCACTTGTCCGAAAACGGTGTGAACACCATTTAGGTGAGGCTGTGATTCGTGAACAATAAAGAATTGGCTGCCGCCAGTGTCTCTGCCCGCATGTGCCATTGAGAACGCACCTGGAACGTGTTTATGCGGATTTCCTTCAGTTTCACATTTGATGGTGTAACCAGGACCGCCAGTCCCTGTACCGCTCGGGCACCCGCCTTGACTTACAAAGCCAGGGATGACACGGTGGAATGTTAATCCATTGTAGAAGCCTTCTTTTGCTAATTTTTCAAAGTTAGCAACTGTACCAGGTGCTTCGTTTGGATAAAGTTCAAATTCGATTTTGTTTCCATTTTGCATTGATATGTATCCCTTTTTTGTCATTCCATTCATCTCCTAATACTGATTTTTTCATACCTAACCCAAGAAGTTATTATATCAACTATTTTCCTTCATTTCAAACAACTGTAACTAAGGAGTTTAGGAATAGAGTATGACTTCGTTCCTCATAATAAATTTGTTAGAGCCATTAAGAGAAAGAGCAATAGAATATGAATTGAGGCAGTTGATCTTATGGGTCTTTTAAACAAATTATTCGGAAATTCCACAAAGGAGGAAGAAGTAATGGCAAATGAAAAACAAAAAATAGGAATTATTTTAGGTAGTACACGCCAAGGCAGAGTGAGTCCGCAAGTTGGAGAATGGGTTAAAGGAATTGCTGATAAACGTGGGGATGCAGATTATGAGATTGTGGATATTGCCCAATTCAATCTGCCATTTGTTTTTACAACTGCAGGAGATGAACCTGGATTAAAAGCCTGGTCAGAAAAACTGGCTTCTTTAGACGGTTTTGTATTTATCGTTGCGGAATATAATCACAGTATTACAGGTGCATTAAAAAATGCATTAGATTCTGCTCGTGATGAATGGAATAATAAAGCAGCAGGTATTGTCAGCTATGGCTCTACTGGCGGTGCTCGTGCAGCTGAACATTTACGTGGAATCTGTGGTGAATTACTAATAGCTGATGTTCGAGTACATCCAACATTATCATTATTTACGGATTTCGAGAACGGATCCAATTTCAAACCTCAAGATTTACATCTTAATAATGTAAATGCTATGCTTGATCAACTTATCGCATGGAGCGGTGCATTAAAAACTTTACGATAAAGCGTTCGCAAAAAAGGCGGGGTATAAAAACCCCCCTTATTTTTTTATGGGTAAAGAATTATAGTTGTTTTCATTTTTCTTATCAATTGTTTGCCATAAGAAACTTTTTTTCATGCTCATTACTAATTTAGAAAAGGGACAAAAGGTTTCTCTAGACCCACTAGATATTTTTATTTAATAATAGAAAGGAGAAATAGTGGAGGATAGAAAAATGAATGAGCAAGGATATATAGATCTTAAAAGAGGAGAACGAGGAGCAATTATAAGTATTATTGCCTATATTTGTTTGTCCTCATTAAAATTATTCATTGGTTATGCAGCCAATTCCGAAGCCTTAAAAGCAGATGGTTTAAATAATGCCACAGATATAATTGCATCAATTGCGGTTTTGATTGGACTAAAATTATCACAGCGACCTGCTGATGACGACCATCCCTATGGTCACTGGAAGGCAGAAACAGTTGCCTCAATGGTTGCTTCGTTTATTATGATTGGTGTCGGAATACAAGTTACATATGAAGCGATTTCTAGTACTTTTAGCGGGGAAAACGGATCTCCAGACTTAGTTTCGGCATGGACAGGACTCTTTTGTGCTTTCGTCATGTATCTTGTATATCGGTATAATAAAAACCTAGCATCGGAAATTAATAGTCAATCGGTAATGGCCGCAGCGAAGGATAATCTCTCAGATGCATGGGTTAGCGTAGGAACATTCATCGGAATTATGGGTGCCCAGTTTGGCCTTCCTTGGTTAGACCCTATTACTGCTATAATTGTTGGACTCATAATTTGTAAGACTGGTTGGGAGATTTTTAGAGATACATCGCATCATTTAACTGATGGTTTTGATGTAAAACAAATAGAATCATATAAAGATACGATTATTAAGTGTTATGGTGTAAAAGGTGTTCAAGACATCAAGGCTAGGAATTACGGAAATAACGTGGTTGTGGACATCGTAATCCTAGTAAATTCTGATTTAGATATTCGTGGAGCTCATGATATTGCAACCAAAGTTGAAAATGAATTGATAAAGGAACATCATGTCTTTGATGTCCATGTCCACGTAGAACCTAATTAAAATAACACTTTTTAAACAAGAAAAGAAAGTTTGAAACCATCTTTATTTTTTCCAAATTTGTGGTAAGCTAGAGGTACCCTTCCGAACATTCGCTTGTTGCGGGACACTTAACCACTGTACGGACGGAAGGGGCAGGTGCCGCTTACGCGGGTACCTGAAAAGCCAAGACATTAGTCTTGGCTTTTGTTTTTATTCTCCATCCAATGAAAAAAGCTATAAATCACCGTTAAAAAAATTAAATAGCCTCCTGCCGTATAAAGGTGTTTCCATTCACTGGAATGAGCGAACATCCCTATCATCTCTAATAACTTTTCCATGATTGGCATGAAAAGACTTAAAAATAGGACAATTCCCGCCTTCCCCCAACCATTTACCTTTTTCATCAAATAAAGATAAATAAAAATAAAGACAGGAAGCACCACAAGGGTGAACACAATATTAATCGAAAAAATTTCAGGATAGGGCCGAATTGGAAAACGATACATTTGTTTTTCAACAAAATAAAGGTCTAAATACGTTCCAAGAAGTGAGCCAAGCAGCATTGCCGGAATATACGTCTTAATCCAAAATAGATATCGCTTTTTTCGCAAGGGCGGCAAGCTCGAGCCGTTCAAGTGTTTTACAGTATTCATTCTTAATCTCCCCATCATAAGATTCATTGTCCTCTTTTAAATAATCCACAACTCGCCAGTCGAGAAACCAATCACCTTTTTCCGCTTCAGGATGAGATCGATTTTTCCAAGCGGATTCCAAATTGGGACTAAATATTTTTCTTTCACCAGGCCGCAGACGGCAGGATTTTAAACGCAGCTGGTAAGCCAGGCCCGGAACTCCTTCATTGACATGATTGAAAACATCCGGCCAGTAATCCTTTCTTGAACCTGTATGCGGATGACTTTTTGCCCATTCTACCACACCCTCAAAAATCTCCCGGTCCTGATATAAAACAGCATATAATCGTTTACCTAATAGAATTCGCTCATTGACCGAGCCAAACTGATGAAGGGTCTGGCCAACCATCTTTTTATTTCCATACGGAAAAAGAATTTGGTTAAAGGAAAGCAAATCTTGCAGTTTAAACTCCAGTTTATTGAACACCTCCTTCTTATATTGAGGATTTTGCACGACTCTCTTTTCTAAATAGCTTTGCTCATTGACAATAAGGGCCATCGTAAGGATGTAGGTGTCATGATTTTGCCAAAAATGATTCCAAATGGTTTCCATGAAGGTCGAAATATTTAGGTATGGAAATAAGTAAAATAACGGTTTATGGACAGTAAGGCTTTCGCGATAAAGTAAAAATTGTGGATAGGCATCCTGGAAAATCAGCCAATTACCCCGCTCCAGAAAGGAAAAAAATGAATTCCTTTCTTTTTTCGATAACAATCTCGTCAAAAATTCTCCTTTTAAATCGGTCATATTAAAGCCGCCGTTCCTTGAAACCATATGACCTAAAAATGCCCAATGTATTTCGGGATGGTATTGATAAAATTCAAAATACGCTCGCGTCCTTGTGACATTATTTAGATTATGTTCTTGGGTTTTCAGCCTTATTTGTTTTAACAGTAAGCGATCCTGTTTCGGTAACAGCTCTTCATGAACAGAAGCCTTCCCCATCAGTTTGCTTTTCTTCTTCAGTTCTTCGGTAATAATTTCAAGCGGAGATTTTTCACGATTTCGCAGAAAAAATATGACGCAGCACCTCCCCTACGAATTCTCCTTACCTAAAGGGAATATGTATAGATAAGAATCCATTAATGGGAGAGGAATGAGATTATAGAATGATCACTGCAAGTAAGGGCATCGACTGGATTGTAGGAAAGCTGAAGAACGATCAATCTCCCGACGGCTCATGGAACTATCCCTTTGAAACAGGAATTTCAACAGATGCATATATGATTATTTTATTAAGGACATTGGAATTACATGATGAAGAATTAATCCAAGGGTTAGCTGAGCGATTATTATCCAGGCAGGAAAAGAATGGTGCTTGGAAAATATTTTACGATGAGGGCGAAGGAAATCTGACAGCCACCATTGAGGCCTATTACGCTCTACTTTATTCAGGGTATTATCAAAAGAACGACCGACGTTTGAGGGCAGCCAAAATATTTATTTTGGCGAATGGCGGCTTAGAAGAAGCAAGCATGTATACAAAGGTGATGCTGGCCATAACCGGACAATATAACTGGCCGAAATTTTCTCCGATGCCAGTTGAAATCATTCTTTTGCCGCTTAGTTTCCCCGTTAACTTTTACTCTTTTTCCGTTTTCGGCAGGGCAAATCTTACTCCCATTATGATTTTGGCAGATAAAAAGTTCACCCTCACCACAGCAAAAAGTCCAAATTTATCGGAATTGCAGATAGACCGAAACACACCTGACCCATGGATTCGAACAAGCGAAATGCGGTCGCTGTTTTCCTTCCTTGAAGATGGTGTGAAAAATTTACTCGGATTACCTGGTGACCTCCACAGATTAGCCATCGAACGGGCCAAAAAATATATGCTCGACCGAATAGAGACGGATGGTACGTTTTACAGCTATTATAGCTGCACATTTTTAATGATTTTCGCACTCCTCTCACTGGGGTACAAAAAGACAGACCCGATTATTATCAATGCGGTAAATGGAATTAAGTCTATGAAATGTGAGATCAAAGGCCTGCCCCATATGCAGTACACGACGGCAAATGTTTGGAATACCTCATTAATTGGTTATGCGCTGCAGGGGGCAGGTATTGTACCGGAAGATCCAATGATCGTGAGGGCAAACCAATATTTATTAGAAAGGCAGCATCATAAGTTCGGTGATTGGGTGATTCATAATCCGAACAGTCTGCCGGGGGGCTGGGGGTTTTCCCATGTGAACCATATACTCCCGGATGTTGATGATACCACCGCCTCACTGCGCTCGATTTCAAGAATCGCTTCCACTCATCTTAACACTTGGGATCGAGGGATTAATTGGATTTTTTCGATGCAAAATGATGATGGCGGCTGGGCAGCCTTTGAAAAAAACGTCAATTCGAAGATTGTTGAGTTTTTACCCGTTGAAAAAGGGAAGTATATGTTATTGGACCCTACTTGTGCAGATCTTACGGGCCGGACCCTTGAATTCTTCGGGAATTTTACGAATCTATCACGCAACCATGAGGATGTGAAAAAAGCTGTCAAATGGCTTATAAAAAACCAGGAAAAGAACGGATCTTGGTATGGAAGATGGGGAATTTGCTACCTTTACGGGACATGGGCAGCGATCACAGGACTTTTATCGGTCGGAGTCCCTGCCGCTGAACCGGCTGTCGTAAAGGCGGTAAATTGGCTGAAGAGCACTCAAAATGATGATGGTGGCTGGGGCGAATCTTGTCACAGTGATAATCAGGAAACCTATGTCCCGCTCCGCGCAAGTACGTTGACGCATACCGCCTGGGCACTTGATGCCTTGATCGCAGCAACGGATCAGCCAACAAAAGAGATTGATAGGGGAATTTCGTATTTGCTCGCTTCGCTCGAAAAAGAGGATTGGACAATAGACTATCCAAAGGGCCAAGGTATGGCGGGCGCCTTTTACATCCACTATCACAGCTACCGCTATGTTTTCCCGTTAATCGCCCTTACGCATTATCAAAAGAAATTTGGATATTAAAATAGCAAAAACATCGAAGGCACGCCCCTCGATGTTTTTATTCTTCAATTAATTTGGTTAGTTGCTTGTATATCTCAACAATCTCCTCCATCCTCATTCGGACAAGTCCACTTGAGGATGGTGCGATAAAATCAATCGTCCCCGGAACAACCGATTCCGTTTGTACCCCCCATGGCGCCGTTTTTCGGCCACTATATTCCTGGTACACGCCTTTCCCGACAAAACAAACCACTTTCGGTTTAAACCGTTGAATCTTTTCTTTTAAAATTTCTCTACCCTCGCGATATTCTTCCTTGGTAATTTCATCCGCCGCCTTAGTTGGCCTGGCCACAATATTAGTGAACCCATAACCCCTTTCTACTAAATCCCCATCCTCTGAGGCTTCATATTTTCTTGGTGTCAGCCCCGCTTCAAAAAGAATTTTCCAAAAGCGGTTGTTTGGATTTGCATAATGATGCCCTACTTCACCTGAACGAATACTTGGATTAAATCCCACAAATAAAATCGTTAAATTTTCCTTTAAATGATCATCAATTGGTTTCATTATCCTGCCTGCACCTTAAATATTTATTTTAGTTCCCTCTAATAGTTTATCAAAATAAATGTGCTTCCAAAAATAGTTTCCAAAGATTAAGAAATAAAAAATTGCACACCGCGAAAAGAAGTAATCATGCTTGCAAGCAATCCAACAATCGAGACAATCAACAGCGAATAAAAAAGTTTTGCATCCTGGAGCAAAAACAAGGCAGCAAAAATGATCATTGTGTCCATTGCAAAAATAATCACACCGACATTGACCTTTGACCATTTTGCCAAAAGCAATGCTAGTAAATCCATTCCTCCAGGGCTAATATGATTTCTTAACATCACCCCGACCCCAATCCCAATGATGACTGCACCGATAATCACACTGCTCATAATCGGTAAATGGATGACGCCGTTTAATGGAATCAGCAATTCAATCATCAGTCCGGAGATGATGGCTCCAATAATCCCATTAATAAAATAAAGCGGATTGGATTTAAAGGCAAACATATAGACAGGAAAATTAAGGAGAATGAAAATTAATCCGGCTTTAAATCCCCATAGATAATTTATAATCAGGCTTATTCCTATAAACCCGCCATTGATTAAATGAAATGGAATAATAAATCCATTTAGACCGATACCAATTAATGTACTCCCAAAGCCAATAACCATCATTTTTTTTACCATGCAATCCATCCTTGTCCTATACTCTTTTTACTACATATATGTCCAAGAGAAAAACTTATTCGACCAGATGGAATTTAATGATATTCTAATTCATACTTAGGTGTGTTTTCCGCTCCAATCAACTTTGTTTTGAAAAATCAACATTGTTCTTTAACACAGTCTTTAAATAAAATAGAGCCGTCAGCATAACGGCTCTATGAGTGTTAAAAAGTATTATATACATTCGCGCATGTGTCGGATGTTGGTTCATAAAAGCAATGCAGCTTGTATCGAGAAACAAACGGCTGATCATACCATGTACTTGGGCAATCACCATCCGGTCTAAAATACCATAGGCTGAATTTTGCCGGCCAAAATCTTTGCCCGTCGATTACCTTTTGCGCTAAACGTCTTTCAGATGATCTTGGTGATTGATAAAAATATCCATGTGTAACTGCTTCAAATGCATGTGGTTGAAACACCATTTGCGGAATGGTGCGAAGTCCTTTAAAATCAGAACAGTTTGCACGTATTCGGTTAATTCCCACATTCCCGATGAGAAGCATCCCAAGATCCCCTTCTCCCTCACCTTCAGCCCGAAGCAACCTGGCTAACAGGTCGATATCGGATTTTCTTGCCCTCACTACAGCCATCACGCCACCTCCATGTTGTTCACCTATAGCATATTCTTAGGAGGGAAGTGATGACCAATAATTTTTTGGCTGTTTTCATGAACTTTGTTGCTCTCTTACTGATTTTACTCACATTAAAACTATTGTACAAAGCTGAAGATTTCCAAGGCGATCAAGTCCGAATGAATCCCTCATTTAGACTGAGATGTTGATTTCAAAGACGATTGAGTCTTAATCAACAGGCCCTTTTATCTATTCTAAAAACAATATTCTTTGTAAAAACAGCCTTTTTTAAAGTGTAACCAAGGCATCTAAGGCTATTTTTATTCCATCATCCACTGCCTCTTTAACCTTGTCCGTATGCGGATTGTATGTATTTCGTAAATCGGCATCGGCATAACCGTCAATGGCCACAATCGCTCCAGCCTTCATTCCTCTTAAAGACGAAATGATATATAAAGCGGAAATTTCCATTTCAACTGCAAGAACACCGGCCTTCTGATAAAGGGCATGAGGAAATTCCAAAACTCCTTGATAAAATACATCTAAGGTCAAGGTGATTCCAGAATGAACATCAAGTTCATTCCTTTTCGCTGCATCAACTAACGCCTCCACAATCTTAGCGTCCGCAACAGCAGGGAAACCTTGCGGGACTAACTGGCTTGTCAGCCCGTCACAACGGACAGCGGCCTTACTAATCACAAGACTGCCCGGTGTTACATCAGCTTGATAGGAGCCGGCTGTTCCGACCCGGATGATTTGCTGTACTCCCCCAAGGGCCAATTCTTCAAAACAAACGGCTGCACCAGGAGAACCTACCCCATGACTAACCACGCCTACCTCGACACCGTTCCATTTTCCTTTGAAACTATGATACTCCCTGCTTTCTGCTAAAAGCGTGACATTTTCAAGTAGGGAGGCAATTTTTTTTGCCCGAAAAGGATCACCACAGACTAGAACTCGTTTTGGCAGCTCCTCCGGATTGATTTTTAAATTAGGCAGCTTATTAGTCATAATCTTTGTGCTCCCATTCATCCTCTGGAATTGGCAGATCTTCTCCTGAAAATCTTTCTTCTTTAAAGGGATCTCCATTTAAATGAAAACCGTTTTGTTCCCAAAAGCCCGGTTGGTTTTCCTTCATAAATTGGAATCCTTGCACCCATTTGACACTTTTCCAGAAATATAAATGCGGCAGCACAAGGCGAAGCGGCCAGCCATGCTTAGCAGACAGCGGCTTTCCAT
Source organism: Bacillus salipaludis (assembly GCF_030938565.1). Lineage (GTDB taxonomy): Bacteria > Bacillota > Bacilli > Bacillales > Cytobacillaceae > Neobacillus > Neobacillus salipaludis_A. The sequence goes on from NZ_JAVGVR010000001.1 coordinate 4,608,435, forward strand.
CAAAAGTATGTGCTAAAAGACAGTCATCTCGTAATAAATCTTCAAGTGGTACATTGGCAGTATAATCCTGATCGCCATGGACCATCACATATTTTCCGGTCGGATTTACTCCGGCAGCTTCTAGAAAATCTTTAAATAGAACGCCTTGAAACGTATTATCAAACCTTGACCATCTTGTTACACAATGAATATCGCACGTTACAGATGTTTGTGGCATGGCTAGAATATCTGCGTACTTAAAAACTTTTTCCTCTTCAACTTCACCAAATAATTTGAGTGTCCAAGTGTCTAAATCATAAGTTGGGATTTCACCCTCATGAAGAATCGGGAACCGTTCCGTGAGAACTTGCCCTTGTGGAAGCCGGGATGCTAATTCGGGATTATCATTAACCGGTACTTTCATTTTTTTGATTTTTTCAGCTTTATTCATTTTATTCTCCTCCTTACCTAGAGCTTTGCTGGCCTGATTGATTTTGATCGACGCCCTTATCCTTTAAGAAGAACATGGCGAGAAGTGTTAAGACAAACGGGATCATCATTGTAAATTGAGTCGGTACCGATAAACCTTGTAATCTTGTACTTAATGCATCCATTAATCCAAATAATAGACTTGAAGCCAATACTCCAATTGGATGTGACTGTCCCAGCATCATTGCCACCAATGCAATAAATCCCCTGCCGGAACTCATACCTTCTGAGAACATCGTTACCTGCCCTAGGGAAAGCTGTGCACCTGCAAGCCCGCAAAGCGCACCGCATAAGGCAATGGCTAAGTATTGCCAGGTCTGTACTTTTATACCGACTGTTTTGGAAGCTGCTGCATTGAATCCAACAGCAAGCATACGAAAACCTGCAACGGTTTTGTAAAAAAAGATATAGAATAAAATGGCTAGAATAATGGCCAAATAAACTAATGGGGAGTGCCCAGAAAAAACATCACCAAAAAAAGGAATTTTATCGATCACTGGGATCTTCCAGTGAGGTAAGCCCTCCATATCTTTGTTGTAATACGCACCTTTCACATGAAAGATCGTTCGTAAAAAGAAAGTCGTCAGGCCTAATCCTAAAAAGTTAATCGCGACCCCAACCACAATTTCATTGGCCTTCATTTTAATCGTCATAAAGCCAAATAAAAGTGAAAGCAGCACACTGCTCGCTGCGGCCATGAGGACAGCTAAAATTAGGTTATGAGTATAGTAATTTCCAACAACCGCTGTGAAGGCACCTGTTATGATCAGCCCTTCTAAGCCCACATTAAAAATTCCGACCCGGGTGCAAAGCATTCCGCCAAGTGCAGCTAACAGAATCGGAGCCACCATGCGGATGGTTGAACTTAACAACGAAACATCAAACAGCTGCTCCATCTGCCTTCCTCCTTTTCTTGATGACTTTAAAGCCTTTAAAAGCAAACTTAGCTGATATAAATAGAATAATGACGGCCTGAATCACGCTAGAAATCTCAAGCGGTACATCTGTATTTCGTTCTACTCCCATCGCTCCTGTCTGCAATGCAGCAAGTAAAATCGATGTAAAGATGGTCCCAATCGGATTCGAATTGGCCAATAAGGCAGCCATTAAGCCTGTCCAGGCATAGCTTGGAGCAGTTAAGGCACCGTCAATAAAACGGTAATGTGTCCCCATAATTTCAAACGTACCGGCAAGTCCTGATAAAGCCCCGCTGATAAACATCGAGAGTAGCATAATTTTTTGCTTATGAATCCCCCCATAGGACGCAAAAAAAGGATTTTTTCCCAGCATGGAAATTTGATACCCTGTCGAAGTAAATCGGAAACAAATATATAACACGAGGGCAAATAGGATAGCGAAGACAAATCCAAGGTGCAAGGGCATACCCGCAAATAATTTTGGCAGCCAGAGATGTGCATCAAGCATTTTGGTCTGGGCTAATGCAGCCGATCCGGTCCGGTCTTGAAACGGTTTTGAAACTAGATAACTAGCAAAATAAGTAGCAATATAGTTTAAGAGCAAGGTAGAAATAACCAATTGAACCTTAAACTTTAACTCCATCCAGCCGGCTAATAGTGACCATACTCCTCCCGCCATAATTCCTGCCAAAAGGGCACCGATCATTTTCACAACGAATGGTCCGGGTAAATACAACGCCGTTAAGGCTGCAGCAATTCCGCCAAAAACCAGCTGCCCTTCCGCACCAAGATTAAAGACCCCAGCTCGAAATGCAAACCCGACACCTAGGGCAATGAGTAAAATTGGAGTCGCTCTCGCTAAAGTGGAAGTAACGAAATAGAAGTTCCCAAAGGCGCCATTCCACATTTCGGTATAGGTTTGGATAATCGATCCATGGACGATTTGAATGGCCGCCATACCAACAATCAGGCCAAGAACGATGGCTAGAATCGGCTGTATTAGGGCATTAAGCTGTTGTCTCAATCGATTCATTTAAAGTTCCTCCTGCCATCAAAATACTTAATTTTTCTTCGGTTGCCTCTTTCCCGGATAACTCCCCAACCACTCTGCCTTCATACATAACAAGGATTCGGTCCGATAAAGTCATAATTTCCGTTAACTCAGAAGAGACGAGAAGAATCGCTCCACCCTCGTTTCGTTTTTCCATAAGGGCATCATGAATGACCTCCATTGCACCGATATCAACCCCTCTTGTCGGTTCAGCAGCGATGAGAAATGGTGTCTCGTGTCCGAGCTCTCTGGCAACGATCAGTTTTTGTAAATTTCCGCCAGATAAATTCCCGGCGTTGTTGTTTAAGTCACCAGCCTTTATTGAATATTTGCCAATCCATTTTTTGACGATTTGTTGAAAATCTCTTTTTAATAACCAATTCTTTTTCGAAAAAACAGGGTTACGATGGTATCCCATAAAGGCATTTTCTTCGACACTTGCCTCTTTTGCCGCCCCCCATAAATAGCGGTCTTCCGGGATATGGGCTAAACCCGCTTCTCTTCTATACTTAACGGACGAAAGAGTAATCTCTGTTCCCCCTAGTTCAATCCTGCCTTGCTCCACCTCGATCAGTCCCGATATCGCCTGAAGCAATTCGGATTGGCCATTGCCGGAAACACCGGCAATCCCGACAATCTCACCCTCAGAAACAGAAAAGGTAATACCATCGAGTAAAGGTTTTTCGGATTTCCCTTGGACCGTTATTCCCTGAACCTTAAGGAACTCATTTCCAACTGTTTGTTTACGATCCTTTAATTGAACGAGGTCCCGGCCAACCATCCTTTTCGCTAATTCATCTGCATTCGTATCCGCGATTTGAAAAGTTCCTGTTACCTTACCTCCTCTTAATACCGTTACCCGATCTGCCACTTCCATTACTTCATGCAGCTTGTGGGTAATAAGGATGATGCTCTTCCCCTTTTCTGCTAAAAACCGAATCGTCTTCAGCAATTCTTTTACCTCTAAAGGGGTTAACACCGCTGTCGGTTCGTCCAAAATGATGATGTCGGCCCCTTGGTAAAGGACTTTGACAATTTCGATGCGCTGCTGTTCCCCGACAGAACACTCCGACACCTTAACGGTTGGTCTAACAGGAATTCCAAAATTGTTTGAAACCTCCGAAACCAATTCAGCCGCTTTCTTACGATTAAAAAATCCTGCCTTCTTAGGCTCGCGGCCAATGACAATATTTTCTGTCACCGTTAAATTTGGAATTAACATAAAATGCTGATGAACCATGCCGATGCCATGACTTAGAGCATCTAATGGACTCTTAAAGTCAACCTTCTTGCCATCCAGCAAAATAGTGCCGGCACTCGGCTGTTCTAATCCATATAACATGCGCATAAGTGTAGTTTTTCCTGCCCCGTTTTCCCCAACGATAGCATGGACTTCCCCGGGATTTAAGGTAAACGATACATCAGAGTTTGCCTCAAAATTCCCGTAACGCTTTGTCATGTTTTTCATTTCCAATCGAGGCATCCTTTTTTCCCCCTTTAAACCTGTTTTTCATGGTGAAAGGGAAGCTATCTTCTAAAAATCTTTAGATAGCTTCCCTACTATGCATTAAGCGATTATTTTAACGGGTCTGTTACCGTTACTTTACCGGAAATGATGTCATCTTTAATGGCTTTTACCTTATCGATATTCGCTTGTCCAACAAATGGATTAAGCGGACTCTTGCTTTCTTTTGTTACATACGTTAGCCCGACTCCATCTTCCTTCAAGCCATAGGAAACCACTCCTGCTTTGTATGAGCCTTTTGCGAAATCTTTAATGGTTTCGTAGGCAGCCGCATCCGTTCCCTTTAATTGAGAAAGAACAACATGCTTTGGATCCACTTCGGTTCGGTCAACATCTTGTCCGGAAGTAAAGAATCCTTTTTCTTTTGCTGCTTCAAATACTCCTAAATCACCAACGGCTGAAGCACCTGCAACAAAATCTGCACCCTTAGAGGCTTGAAGCAGGGCAAGTTCTTTTGCCTTTGCTGGGTCTGTAAAGCTGCCAACATAGTTTACAAGAAATTGTGCTTTTGGATTTGTTGCTTTCAATCCTTCTTGGAATCCGCCTGTCCATTTCTTCATTAACGGTGCATCGATGGCTACAACCATCCCGACTTTATTCGTTTTAGTCGCAAGACCTGCAGCTGCTCCTAAAAGGTAAGCTGCTTCTTGTTCACGGAAAGTTACACTGCGGACGTTTGGTAAATCAACGGTTGTATCAATGATGGCAAATTGTTTATTTGGATTTTCAGTTGCCACTTTCTTTAAAGCATCTTCTGACTCAAAGGAAGAAGTAATGATCAAATCGTAATTCTCCGCTACAGCTGTACGAAGATTTTGTTCAATTGCTGCTTGGTCAGTTGACTCAATGGTTTTTACATCAACGTTAAATTCTTTTCCAGCCTTTTTAGCGCCTTCATCCATTTGTTGGAAGAAAGGGTTAACCCCAATTTTTTCCGGTAAAATTAACGCAACACGCTTCTTTTCTGAACCTTTCTCCTTGCTTTTTGAAGAAGAAGAATTTGCCCCTGAGCAGCCTGCTAACAAAAAGACAAAAATCGTAACTATTAATGCTAGTTTCTTCATGATGATCCCCCTTATTTATTTTTATAATATAATTCCTTCCTTTTTTAGGAAAAAGTTAACCATGATGATGTAGAGCAAAAAAAGTGCCCTTCCCATAAAGGAAGAGCACTTTTTCACCTCGACTCTCCCTTATCTTTCAGAGTATGTACTCTGCAGGATTTAGCACCTTCTGTTTGAATCAAACAGCGGTTGCCGGGTTTCATAGGGCCTGTCCCTCCACCACTCGCGATAAGGAATTATTTATTTTTTAAAAATAACTTATTTTTACTATATCAATAGTGTTTATGCCTGAATTATTTTAAAGTTTACAACTTTAAACCGAAAAAGTAAATATACTTTTTTTAAAAATTTTAAAAATTTTAAATTATTACTTGTAAACTATCTTATATATGATTTTCTTGAACCATATCGCCTGCGAAAAACAAATTTCCTTAAATCAACATCTTTTAAATTCCCGTCATAGCATAAAAACAATAAGGATTGAAATTCCTTATAATGCTGCATGACAAAAAGAGCGAACTCTTTGCGTTCGCTCTTCATTTTCAACTTTACCTCTTCCTTTGAAAGAATGTCTTCCAGCTGATCCTGATAATAAGCCTTCGTGTCTTCCCATTTCTTCTTGCGATTCACCAAAATATCTTGCCCATATTCCGGTAATTTTCCGATGACAATGTCGATATACCCTTCAGACCACATCAGCATTTTATCCTTCTCTGGAAGATCCAGAACCATTTTTAACAGCTCGGTATCCTCTACATTCTTTCCGCTCGCATATTTTCCGACCCGATTCATCTCATCACCTCTGACGTGATTCTTTAGGTCTTATTTTGCATCAAAACATGAAAGCTTATTTAGATAGCTTTACATCGATCGTTTTGAGCTTGCCATTGCGGTATACCCCAAACTTTACGGTATCTCCTACATTCACTTTCGTATATAAATATTTACGTAATTCGGAAGAGGAACCAATTTTCGTGCCATTCATGGAAACAATAACATCCTTCACTTCGAGCCCAGAACTTGAAGCAGCTGAATGCGGATCCACTTGCGTAATCATCACGCCCTTTTGGACACTGCTAGGCAGGTTTTGCCAATAAATTTGAGGAATTTGATCTAAATCTTCAAGACCAATGCCGATATATGGACGTTCAATTTTTCCATTTTTTATCAATTGATTAACAATTGGAATCGCGTCATTACTCGGGATCGCAAAGCCCAAACCTTCGACACCGTTCTCTGAAATCTTTAGGCTGTTAATGCCAATTACCTGTCCTTGTGAATTGATTAACGCACCACCGCTATTCCCCGGATTAATGGCAGCATCGGTTTGAATGACATTTGTGTCCCAGCTTCCTGCCGAGGTATCAACTGCAATGCTGCGGTTGGTTGCACTGATAATTCCCTGTGTTACTGTTCTAGAAAGGTCAAGTCCCAGCGGATTACCGATTGCATACACTTGATCACCAGGTCGAAGTGTGGATGAATCCCCAAAGCTTGCGGTTGCATTCACATATTTTGCATCAATTTTTAAGACAGCCAAGTCCGTTAAAGCATCGGTACCAACGACCTCTGCCTTTGTTTTTTCACCATTATATAAAGAAATTTCAAGTTTTGAAGCCCCTTCGACTACGTGGTTATTGGTTACGATATAGGCATCATTATTATTTTTTTGAAAAATCACCCCAGATCCAGAGCCTGTTTCAACACTTTGAGAGGAGGGGCTGGAATTACCAAAGAAATCACTATTTTGCTGTTTTTGATAGTTTTCAATTCCGACTATAGCTTTTGAGACCTTTTCAACTGTATCGGCAATGGATGCACCCGAACTTTTTGCCACCGTTGGCTGTGCCGTCACTGCTTTTACTTCCGTTGCAGCAGATTGGTTATCTGCTTTCTCAAAATAATTTTTCATATAGTCTGTATGCGGTAGAATCGTTAAGGTCAATACCGACCCGATTACACCTGCAGCTAAGGTTGAGGCGAAACCTTTTAAATTTCTTTTATTGTTGGGTTTCGGTTCTTCTTTGGAACGGGTTGCTTCTCCACCATGAGAGGCTGTAGTATATTCTCTGTAATTTGTTTCTTGTGTATGATGAGCCTCATAGGCAGATCGGCCAAAATCATGTGTGTTGGTTTCTTGGTCAACATTTGGTTTTTCTGCGTCCGATTCGTTTTGCGAGCTTGCCGGCATGGTAAGGTCAATGGATTGGGTTTCGTTTTGTTCGTTTTCTGGGTTTAAATCATCTTTATAATTCATAAGCTTTCGATCTCCTTTTGCTTATTATTGAATCATGTATTTATTCTTACTTTATCCAACAAATATGACGAAATTATTAACAAACTTTAAATGGTTTTGTAATAATACAAGAAAAAATATGAAAACTCGACTATTTTCTCCATATGAAAAAGCTGCAGCTTTTACACCGCAGCATTCTTTTCATTTTTAAAACGAATGATGAATTTTGTTCCTTTGTCTTTTTCACTAAAAACATCAATTTCCCCGTTATGAAGAACAATCAATTGTTTTACAATCGAAAGCCCTAAGCCAAATTCTCCGTATGGGTTACTGGTTCTTGAGATATCCGCTTTATAAAAGCGATGCCAAATATTCTCAACTTCTTTCGGGTCAATACCCACTCCAGTATCTTCAATTTCAATAATCGTATCGTTTTGTTCCGACCTGCCTCTCAGCCAAATCGTTCCATTTGTTGTGAATTGGATACTATTTTTAGTGATGTTAATCAAAATTTGAATGAGGCGGTCATAATCCGCATTCACATGTACATCAGGGTCTGCTTCCACAATAATTTGATTACTTTTCTCTTCTGCTTGCAGATATAATTGCTCTTGAATAATTTCAAGCACTTCCTGCAGCTGTATATCTTCACGGAACAACTGGATTTGATTCGAGCGGATTTTATCATAATCCAGGTTTTCATTGACGAGGCGGATCAATCGTTTCGCTTCCTGACTGACAAGATTGATTCCTTTTTCCTTATCTCCCTCAGGAATCATATTGTTTTTCAGTCCTTCAATCACCCCGCTGATGGTCGTTAAGGGGGTTCGTAATTCATGCGAAACATCGGACATAAACTGCCTTCTCCGATTTTCCAAGCTTTCAATTTCTTCCATAGAACGGTTGATTTTATTGACCATACGGTTAAAGTCGCTGGCTAATTCACCGATTTCATCAAAGTTGGAAGCAGGCACATTGACGTGGTAATTCCCCGCTGATACTTGCGATGTTGCTTCTTGGAGCCGTTTAATTCGATTTACATGTAATCTAGATAATAGCCAGCTAAGTAAAAATGAAACTCCCAGTGCAATGAGAATGGTATAGAGTAAAAATTGATTAACTTTTTCAATCATCGCACTTGTTCCGCTAATTGGTGAAGCTATAAGAATACCACCGTAAAATCGCCCATTATTTATATACGGTTTCACGACAAAGGTTACGCCTTCTGAACCAAAGGTTTTATAATCGGCATTGACCACAAGGGTATGGCCTTTGGCGATCTCCCTTAATTGTTCGGGTTCTAAATTGGTAATGGTCGGCCCGCGTTTACCCACCGAGTAGAGATTAAAACCTTGATCGAACATACTAAAGGTCATTTTCCTTTTGGATAAGACAGTGCTGTATTGATTGATAATTCGGCCAGTATCCTCTGGATTGTGGTCAATATCGGATATAATGGCCTTGCCATATGAAACCAGCTCATCCGCCTTATTTTCATAGACCAAACTTTCAATATAATGGGCAAACAATAGACTTAAAACTAAAAAAGCAACAATTATTATGCTAATATGGCTAAAAAATTGTTGATAGGCATACCTAAATTTCATCCGTTTTAATCGACTCATCGAATTTATATCCAACTCCCCATACAGTGTGGAAGAAAGGTTTTCCTGTCATTTCAACTTTTTTCCGCAGCCTTTTAATATGAACATCAACGGTCCGTTCATCACCGTAAAACTGGTAGCCCCAGACTCTTTCCAACAGCTGTTCTCTTGAGAAAACTTGCTTTGGATGCTCGATCATATAATATAACAAATCAAATTCTTTTGGCGTTAAATTGGTGATGTTCTCCCCGTCGACAATTACCTCTCGGGTATTTTTGCTGATTTTAAAATGCTCGGTCTCAAGAAATTCCTCTTGGGGATCTGTTACTTGGTTTTGAAATCTCCGTGTTACCGCTTTGATTCTTGCCATTAATGTGAGAGGACTAAACGGCTTTGTTACGTAATCGTCGGCACCCATTTCCAGGCCAAGTACCTGGTCTGACTCGCTGTCTTTTGCGGTTAGCATAATAATGGGCACCGAATGTTTATCTTCTCTAATTTTCCGGCAAATGGTGACTCCGTCCATTCCCGGTAGCATCCAATCGACAATGAGTGCGTCCCAGGTTTCGCTTTTAAAACGGTTATAGCCTTCTAGGCCGTTATTGATAAATTCTCCTTGTATTCCTTCTTTTGCAAAAAACATTTCAATCATTGTGCATACACTTTTATTATCTTCAATCACGAGTATTTTCAATATGATTCATCTCCTACATAAAAAACTACCTATTTCAAGTGTATACCAATTTTAGAGCTTATCAACCAAATGGAGGATTTCTTACATACTCTTTAAAACTTTGTTCATAGTTTATTAATAATTGGGATTGGTGAGGAAGTTTTGTGTGAGGTATTTGGTTTTTCAGAGAATTTTACTATTGGGAGTTGTGATTTTGTCGTTTATCGGGGCTATTGGTGATAGTTTGATGGCTTGATGCTGCTATTTTTGCCGCCTGTTAATGTAAAAAAATTACAAATTCTAAAATTCCCATTTTTATAGTGCCCGGCCAACTCTTTTTTACAACTGCACAGGCACCATGAACCCTTGTCAGTGCCCGCGCAACTCGTTTTTTCATCTGTACGGGTACTATTAGACCCTGTCAGTACCCGCTACAATCGATTTTCCACCTGCACGGGCACCAACCAACTAACTTACTCCCCCATAAATTCACGGCTCCAAAATCAACTTACCGCTAGTCTTTCGAGACTGGAGCATACGATGAACAGAAGCAGCTTCCCGCAATGGGTAAACGCCCCCAATTGTAAGCTTAAGCTTGCCGTCCCCAAGATAAGTAAGTAACTCCATCAAACTCGGCTGCAGTAACTCCGGTTTTCTCATTATTTGCGGCAAGAAAAACCCAATGACCGATTGATTTCGTGCCATCAAGCTAGACGGATAAAAACGGTTCTGCTCACCGCTCGCCACCCCATAAATCACTAATCTGCCAAAAGTAGCAAGACATTTCAGCGTTTTATTAAACACCTCTCCGCCCGCCATTTCAAGCGCAACATCAACACCCCTGCCACCGGTCGCTTCTAGAACCTGCAGCCCCCAATCTTCCTCGGTATAATTGACTAAAACATCTGCCCCCATCTCCGCTGCAAGCGACAACTTTTCAGCACTGCTTGCCGTCGCAATCACCTTCCCAGCACCAAACAATTTCGCCAGCTGAACGGCAATCGTCCCAACACCGCCCGCAGCCGCATGAATTAGAACACTTTCGCCCTTCTCCAACCGCCCCATTGTTTTTAAGATATGATAAGCACTCAGGCCTTGGAGTGGCAAAGCAGCTGCAGTCCGGAAATCTAATTGTTCAGGAAGGGGAATCAAGGATTGTTCATCCACAACTGCAAATTCCGCATATCCGCCCGATTCAATCAAGGTCACAACCCGATCGCCAGGCGACACATTTTTAACTTGATCACCCACCTTGCTAACTACACCGGCAATTTCTGCCCCCGGAACAAATGGCAGCGGAGTTGGTACCACATACTGACCTTCCCTTCGTGCGGTGTCCGCATAATTAACGCCAATAGCTTTAATTTCAATTAACACATTACGGCCAGTTGGTACAGGCTTTTCTTTTTCCACCAATTGAAGAACTTCTGGACCGCCATATTCACTAAATTGTATTACTTTCATCTTATCTCCTACTTTCCTCGAATTCCTGCGGCATGCTGAATAAGGCTTTTCACAAATTGATTAAAATGAGCGAAACGTGAATCAGTTGTCTGCCCCATTTGATAGCGGTAATAGATTTGCTGGCAAATCACCGCAAGCTTAAAGTAAGCAAAAGTTAAATAGAAATGAATAGTAGATACATCCCGCCCACTCTTTTTCGCATATAAATCAATAAATTCATTTCTTGCTAAAAATCCATCCAAAACTGTTACCGGCGGCTTTCCAAATGCGTTTTTCAATAAATCTGGATCATCCGCTTGAATCCAATAACTCATCGCCGCCCCTAAATCAACGAGCGGGTCGCCGACTGTTGTCATCTCCCAATCAAATAAACCTACCATTTCAGTTAACTTTTCATTAAACATCGCGTTATTCAATTTATAATCGTAATGAATGATGGCTGCCTCGTGTTTTTTAGGAGTATGATCCACCAGCCATTTCATTAATCTATTCACTTCAGCTACCTCATCTGTCTTAGAACGTTCATATCTTCCTATCCAGCCATGGACCTGTCTTTCCATAAACCCCGCTGGTTTGCTTATTTCGGCAAGACCTGTCTGTTGATAATCAATCGAGTGCAGTTTAACAAGCTTTTCAACCATCACTTCAGAAATCTGACGGCAAAGCTCCTTCGTTACCCCAACACCCTCTGGAAAAGAACTATCAAGAACGATCCCTTTTTTCCTTTCCATAATAAAAAACGGACTGCCCACAATCTCTAGCCTATTGGAAAATAATATCGGTTTCGGTGCCACAGGAAAAATCGGATGAAGTTCAGAAAGGATTTTACACTCTCTTTTCATATCATGGGCTTTGGGGGCAACCGGACCTAAAGGAGGACGTCTAAGCACCGCTTCCCAATTCCCGATCCTTAATTGATAGGTTAAATTCGAGTGACCGGCCGAAAATTGCAAAACTTCAAGTGGATGATTCGGCAAATTTTCAATATTAGCCCGTAAAAACTGTTCAAGAATAGGAAGATTTAAGCACTCACCTTTTCGAACCGGAATAGTATCATGACTTATTTGATGTGGCATCGTATCCCTCCACTTTCGTTCACCAAATTCATATTTCATACTAACTAGTCAGTATGAAAACGATCGTAGAAAGGTGTAAAATACCCTCTACATCGATTTATTTTACTTGAATTCCTTTTAGAATCATTTCCACAAAAATTTCAGCAACCTCGCTGTCAGAGGATTTACCGCTTGGATTAAACCACTGATAGCTCCAATTCGTAATCCCAAGAATCCCAAACGTAATGATAGAAGCATTTAAATCGGGACGGAATTCGCCGAGCTTCATCCCTTCAATGATCAAGCCTTCAATATTTAAACGGAATTGATCTCTTTTTGGGACAACAATGGCAAGGCGTTCTTCACTTAGATTCTTCATTTCTCTGAAAAAGATTTTTGCTGCCTGTCCCTGGGTTTTAATATTCGTAATCAGCATACGGACAATCTCAAATAATTTTTCCTTACAGCTTTTGCTGTTGTCGTTTAAAATCCGTTCCTGGTGCTGCAGCAATTCATTGATATAGCCAAGATGGATATCTAAAAGTAATTCTTCTTTACTGGAAAAATAATAATAAAACGTTCCTTTTGTGACACCAATTGACTCAACTAAATCCTGTATGGACGTTTCGCTGAAGCCCTTTTTTTCAAATAAACGGATGCTTTGTTCTGTAATTTTTTCTTTCACACCTATGTCCCCGCAATCTGTAATAAATCTAAAGAAAATTATACCATATCTCTGGATCGCTCCCTTATACGCATTTTCGTTTTTTACATTGCTGCTGTTCCGCCATCAACTACTAATATATTACCCGTAACATAGTTTGAGGCATTTGAGGCAAGAAACAGTGCGGCGCCTTTTAAATCGTCATCTGTACCAAATCGGCGTAAAGGGGTTCCCGCCAAGATCGCTTCTTTTCCATGTTCAATTAATCCCTTTGACATTTTCGTTGGGAAGAACCCAGGGGCAATTGCATTCACATGAATATTGTATTTCCCCCACTTCACGGCGAGATCCTTTGTAAATGTTATAACGGCCCCCTTGCTCGTGTTATAGCCAATCGCATCCATTAATCTTGGGTCGGTTCCGCCAAATCCGGCAACGGAAGCAATATTGATAATTTTTCCTGACCGCTGTTCAATCATCTCTTTTCCCACTGCCTGACTCATCAAAAAGGTTCCGGTTACATTGACATCAATGACCTTTTTCCAAGCTTCAAGCGGCATTTCTGCTGCAGGTGCGCCCCATGTTGCCCCACTGTTATTAACAAGGATATCAATCGAACCAAAAGCCTTTTTGGTTTCTGCAATAACATGGGCCACATCCTCCGGATTGGCAATATCACATTTAAGTGCAAGCGTTTTTACCCCTAGTTTTTCCAACTGCCCAGCCACTTCTTGGCACGCCTCCACCATTCGTGAGCATAGAACAACATTTGCCCCCGCTTCTGCAAAACCTTGGGCAATTTGGGCACCAAGGCCGCGGCCTCCTCCTGTAACAATCGCTGTTTTACCCGTTAAATCAAAAAGTTTTAATACTTCCATTTTACGATTCTCCTTTATTGATATTTTTTTAATTCAAGCTTGGCAACCTGTGCTCTGTGGACTTCATCTGGTCCATCTGCAAGACGTAAGGTCCGGGAATTTGCCCATAAAGCGGCAAGCGGGAAGTCACCCGAAACACCTGCGGCTCCAAATGCTTGAATAGCACGATCAATTACCCGAAGGGCCATGGAAGGCGCAACCACTTTGATCATTGCAATTTCTGTTTTCGCCACTTTATTCCCGACTGTGTCCATCATATAGGCAGCCTTTAGCGTTAGCAGTCTCGCTTGTTCAATCTCCATACGCGAATCGGCAATCCATTCACAAATCACCCCTTGGCTTGATAATGGTCTCCCAAAGGCCACCCTACTTTGGACGCGCTTACATAATTCTTTAAGCGCTCGCTCCGCCGCCCCAATCAACCGCATACAGTGATGGATGCGCCCTGGGCCGAGACGCCCCTGAGCAATCGCAAATCCCTTTCCTTCTCCCAAAATAATGTTACCTGCCGGAACACGGACATTTTCGTAAGTGATTTCACCGTGTCCGTGCGGGGCATGATCATAGCCGAATACCGGCAGCATCCGTTCAATTGTCACCCCAGGAGTATCGAGTGGTACAAGAATCATAGATTGCTGCTCATGACGATTGGCATTCGGATCCGTTTTCCCCATGACAATCGCAATTTTACAACGCGGATCTCCAGCACCTGAAGACCACCATTTCCGTCCATTGATAACATATTCATCGCCATCCCGTTCGATTCTAGCCTCAATATTGGTCGCATCCGATGAAGCTACATCCGGTTCCGTCATCGAAAAACAGGAGCGGATTTCGCCTGTTAATAACGGCTTTAACCACTGTTCTTTTTGTTGTTCGGAGCCATACCGGACAAGAACTTCCATATTTCCCGAATCAGGTGCATTGCAATTAAACACCTCAGGACCTATCAAGGAACGCCCCATTATTTCACATAGTGGTGCATATTCTTGATTTGTCAGGCCTGCCCCGTATTCACTCTCCGGTAAAAATAGATTCCAAAGACCAACCGTTTTTGCTTTTTCCTTCAATTCCTCCATGATGGGCGGCACTGCACTCCAGCGGCTCTCCTGTTGATTTAATTGTTGTTCATATACATGCTCGTTTGGGTAAATAAATGCTTCCATGAAATCATTTAATTTCTGTTGTAAATCTCTCACTCTTTGAGAATATGAAAAGTCCACTTTTCCACCTCTTTCTACATACTAACCAGTTGGTATGTTATAGGTATAATTATACTCTCTGGATTTTAATATTCAAACAATTTTGTAAATATTCTAAAATCTTTTATTCATTTGTTTCTGTTTTTTCATCACTTCATAGTACTTTTCGATAATATCTGTTAAAACATCACCCTTATATACCCGGCCTACTTTCAAGTTTTCCTGATAATATTCGACAATTTCATCCAGCTTTACAGCAATTTCCTTCGATACTCTTACATTTAATTGGACACGTCCATTTTCCGTCATGTTTTCCACTCCTATATATAGGATAGCTTTCTGCTAGCATAAGCTATCCTTCTGTTATAACTACTGCTACTATACTATTTTTCTACATATTTTTCATTGATTTTTTAAAAAAAGTGAGAGACTATTTATCCCCCACTGTTTTTACCATTATATAATAATCGGCTCATCAGAGTAATTGAACGTACATTGTTTTTCCAGCCATTTCTCCAGTACTACTAATAGTTCAGGATGAATGGGCAAATTGCCATCCGAGATGATATCCTTCTTTACTGAAAGAATATTCGATGTTTTCTCTTGAAACTTACAGGAATGCCCCATATTTTCGACAATGTAGTATTCTGATTCACCCTGTACGTATTTGGAAAGATCCTCTAAATCATTTGGGTTTGCTTGGATATCTCTTGCCCCTGTAATCGCAAGAATCGGACATGTTACTTTCGCTAAGTCCTCTCTTATATTGTGTTGAAAATGTTCCCGCATCCACTTTGCGTTTATTTTCGAAAAGCCGACTTTCATTACCTCTTTATTCGAACTAAGAACTTTATCTGTAAACTTTTTAGCTTGTTTTTCAATTTTATTTTGAACTCCAAGCATTCTCAGTAAAAATCCTTGAAAGCCTTTTAACTTCATCACGTCTTGGCTCGCAATATCCCGTTGATATTTTAATGCCTCGCTCAGGTTTGCAACTGCCCCGGAAAGCAAAATGGCCCCTGCTAATTCTTCTCTTGCAGCTACTAACGTCCCGATCATACTTCCTTCGCTGTGACCTAACACCATTACTTGATCAGGGTTGACCTCAGGTAGATTTTTCAAAAATTGAACTCCGGCTCTGGCATCATCCACTAAATCCCAAAGTCCTGTTTTATAATAATCCCCTTCGCTTTCTGCAACTCCCCGCTTATCGTAGCGCAAGCTAATGAATCCTAAAGAAGTTAAGAATTCAGCTAACTGGCGATAAAGTTTTAAATCCAGCTTTTCATTTACTTTTCCATTGCGGTCCAATTTCCCTGTACCGCCTAAGATCAGTATTGCCGGCCCCTTTTCTACACGCACATTTGGTAAACTTAGTGTCCCTTTAAGCGCAACCTTACTTTGAATCAGTACGTCCTTCTCCCTAAATTCCATTTTGGAATTCCCCCTATTATTTTATTTATTCTTTTTATCCGGAATAATAATGGTGCCAACGGTTCTCCGTCTTCTTTCTTTTGAAGGTTTATTATTGATTACTTTTGAAAAAGCCTTAACTAAGTCCTGAGCAAACTCGGAAAATTCTTCATCACTTAAATAAATGGAAGCCTGGCGGAAGGTTACTCCATCTGCAGCAAAATCTTTTTTTTCCTGCTGTAAATACTGTTCAAACTCCGCCATTAAATTAGCCATAAATTTAATAAACAACCCCATTTGCTCATCCTTGGGTAATGTATTGATTTCTTCAGGGCCGATTAAAGATTTATTCGGATTTTGAATGGAATAAACTTTTTCGATGGTTCCTCGATTCGGAATCTCCTCAATCACATGAATAATTTCGGCTTCAGCTAATTTTTTTATGTTCCGATATAAAGATGCCTGCGGGATATCTGGAAGCAATTCCTTCAATTGCTGGGCAGTGAGTTGTTGGTTTATTAAGCACTGTATAATTCTCATACGAACTGGATGCAATATCACATCAACGGTTGATTCCTTCATTCTAAAACATGCTCCTATTTTTTATTATCATTCTCGATAATGATAATATTATACTTTTTGATAATTGTAAAGGCAAAGATGGAAAAATAGTTAATTTTTTTCCAAATTGATTACATGAAATCATTTTTTCGAACCATCCTAAAGTGAGGAGGGTTGATCATGTTATCTTGGTTATTAGGATTAATGGTTTATACTGGGCAAATGCTCCCGCAGGATACTTTATCAATTACAAAGGATGGCCGGACCATTTCTGTCGTTAAACGGGCAGAATTCTCCTTTCAATATCCCGGGTTACCAATTATTGCTGAAAAAAAATACAATTCCTTTCTAGATCAGTTGGACCAACAGCTCACTGTTCCATCAAAGGACGCCATGCTTGATCAGAATGGGAATATTGTAGCGGAGCAGGTTGGATACCAAGTTTACCGCAAAGCCTTTACTGAACAATTTTATGCTTTCTATTTTGGAAATAACTCGGTTAATCTCGAAATTCCCATGCTACCTGTATATCCAAGAGTAGATAGTGAATTGTTAGCCGATATAAAAAGTAAAAGAATTGGCCGATATGTAACCTCCTTTAATTCAGGGAATAAAACGAGAACCAATAATATTAAATTAGCGGCAAAGGCTATTAATAATTATGTTATTTTTCCGGGTGAGAAGTTTTCCTTTAACCAAGTCGTTGGAAAGAGAACAGCGGAAAAAGGTTATTTACGGGCTCCCGTTATTGTAAGGGGGGAATACGCTGAAGATATTGGTGGTGGAATTTGTCAGGTATCGTCCACCCTTTTTAATGCCGTTGATAATGCAGGACTGCAGATTGTCCAGCGGTTTTCACACACCAGAGAGGTTCCTTACATCCCAAAAGGCCGCGATGCAACCGTCAGCTGGTTTGGACCTGATTTCGAATTTAAAAATAAATACAATCAGCCGGTTTTAATTCGTGCTAAAACATTAGGGAATTTATTAATCATTAAGCTTTATTCCTCTGAAGTCATAAATTATCAGCCAAAAGAAGTACCAAATCCACCTTATTGAAAAAGTCCGCTCCTGTGAGCGGACTTTTTTCGACTATTGTCTTTTATTTCTTAAAGCGCTTTCTAATAACTCCTCAGAAAACTCTGTTAATGCTGCGTTATCCATCATACCTATATTGGTTTTCGGAGTGAAGGTTTTCACCATATTTTGCATATTATTTTGCATATTATTTTGCATATTTTGTAAAGAAAGTGCTGAAATTTTTCGTTTTCCTCGGGTAACTCCATAAACAGCAGCACTTAAACCAAGACCAAATAGGGAAGCCCACATAGCCCCTCGACTTTTTCGTTTTCGTTTAAACATATTGAAAAACGGTTCCATGTTAACGTTCCTCATACCAAAGCACTCCTTCGAATTATAATAAAAAGGTTTTACCCTTTCAGTAGCTTAATTTGTGCACTTTAATCTGAGCTTATGTTTGGGAATGTACTCATTGATTGTTATTTGCTGGGAGACTGCGTCCATACCGTTGATAAAGCTTATCTTTAGACATCAATAAATAATTCAGTTTATTTTTTTGAAAATTTCTGAAGGATGATTTTGTAAGCAGAAAAATAGGAAATTGGCCGACTTTTTTGGCACGCCGGTAAAGGCGGTTATTTGGTCTAAAAGTTTCAAACCCTAAGGGTACAACACCTTTATTAATCGTCGTGATTCCAATGATCCCCTTAATTTGCGTTTCTCTTGGATGCATGTTTACATAACGGGCAAGTGAGGGCATCGACCTCAAAACGGTCTTATAAATCTGTCTTGCCCGATTTAGGTCATTTTTCATTTTTATATATTCATTTAGGAGCCGGACATTGTGTAAATGAATCTTAATCAAAAGATCGTTACGGCAAATTAACGTACCGTCAGATAAAATGATGTTTTTCCCTTTATATTTGGTAATCCTCACTCTAAAAATTGATTTTTTCTTATTCTCTTCCTGGATATAATGTAATCGTGAACATAAATAAAATAATGGATCAATTAATTTCCACATCCATAAAATCGCTAGGCGTATCCTCATGGCCAGCTCTCCTTCTGCCAGTGTTCCTTTTTAGGATGTTTAAGAATTACCTTTTTAGTTATGGTAATGTCAGGATATGTTTTTGGAGATAAAATGATAAAAGCTGGGGACAATGCCCCAGCTTTTACGAAATATGATGGAAAGTTATTTCTGGACGACTGCCAATCCGGATATTCACTCCCGTTTGGCCTAAACCTTCACTAATATAAAATGGCTTCCCTTCATGGTAATGTAAACCTTTCACAATGTTCATCCGAATCAGCTTTCCCATTTTTAGCAAATGATAAGGTTTTGGCCAATGGATTTGTCCGCCATGAAAATGACCAGATAAAAGATAATCATACGGATAGTTTTTCATTTTCAGCACCACATTAGGGTCGTGCGTTAAAACCAGATTGTAGCCATCCTGCAGGTTCCGGTAGGATTCTTCTACATTACTTCGATGTGAATGATGGTCATCAATCCCAATGATGTTGACCACTTCCCCATCAACTTTAAAAGAAACATGCTGATTTTGAAGTGTTATACATCCATTTTCTTCTAATGTCTGTTTAAGAAGCTCAAAATTTTCTTTTTTTAAAAAATAATCATGATTGCCATATACAGCATACATTCCAAATCTGGGATTCAAACGTGATAATGCTGAAAGATATGGAACCAATTTTGGTATACTTCTTTTACGATCTAAAAAATCACCCGTAAGCGCAATTAAATCAATTTTTTGATTTGAGACGGTTTGAAACAATTCTTCTGGGGAAATAGATATATTTTCAAGATGTAAATCGGATAGATGAAGGATATTAAGTGGCTTATCCTGTAATTTTGAATGTGAAACCGTAATATTATTTAAAACAACATCCTTTGTATTTTTATGTGCTTTATAAAAAAAATAAATGCTGAAAACGCAAAAAATAATACCAAGTAAATAAATCAAATAATCCCCTCCCACTTCTAAGTATAGAATCATTGGGGGATTCCTTATAGTGGGAGTTAATGGGATTTGTATTTGGTTTACATAATAATATTATTGTCCATTTTTAAAAAATTAAATCTTTGAAAAAGAACCCATCCATGTCCTTTTACATAGTATGCAAAAAAAGAGATTTGGGTGGTGTGTCTGATGGGAGCCTTAACCTATTTTGATTTTTTAGCCAAGTTTGGCGTTGGCGGTGCTCATCCCGGTGGTATCATTTTAACAAAAGAATTACTTGCAAATGAAAAAATCACGAATCAATCACATATACTAGATGCTGGATGTGGAACAGGGCAAACGGCAGCATTTTTAGCCCAGCAATACCAAGCAAACGTTACAGGGGTCGAAATCAATCCGATTATGATTGAAAAAGCGAAAAATCGATTTGAAACCATGAAATTGCCGGTTCAACTTATTCAAGGATCCGTTGAAGAAATTCCTTCTGCGGCCAATTCTTTTGATTTCGTCTTATCTGAGTCGGTTTTGGCTTTTGTTAATAAACCAAAAACATTAAAAGAATTCTATCGGGTATTAAAAAAAGGCGGTCGCTTTATCGCAAATGAAATGACGATTAACCAAAAGCTTTCGATGCAAGAGGAGCAAGAAATAAAACAATTTTATGCACTGGATTCTTTATTGTTGGAGGAAGATTGGAAAGAGCTATTAGAAAAAACGGGATATAAAAATATAGAAGTAAAAAAACAAAAACAGTCCTTAGCAGAAGGAAACCATGCACCAGAATTCAATTTTTCAGCTAATTTCGAACCAGAATTATTTGCAATTTTTAACATGCATGCGAATATGGTTTTAAAATATCAGGATATCCTTAGCTATCGGATTATTACCTGTACAAAATAATGATTGAAAAAGAGCTTTTCCGTCAATCGGGAAGCTTTTTTTGTAATCTAATTGGACAAGAATGGTTAACCGCCCTTTCAACTTGTACTCTCTTTACATAATTTATAGCAAGTCCCTTGCGGAAGGAGGATTCTTGCATGAATTATGAAAGAGCACGCCATCTTGAAGGTCAAATGATTCGGTTTAAAAACGAAAAAGGAGACTGGGTGATCGGGAAAGTTGTTCAGGTTAAAGAAGACGGTTTTGAAGTGGCTGAATTAAATTCAAAACAACCGCATGAAGGCTATGGGTTTGGATTTTTTCCTGGGCCATTTTTCGGAAGACCATTCTTTGTACCGTTTGGAGTTGGATTCTTCCCATTTTTCTTTTAATTCCATTTAGAGCAATGCCTTCGTGCTTGCTCTTTTTTTCTTTTAAACGTATATAAATATTTTTCCGTCAAAAAATAAGAACGGGAAAGGTTTGGTGAAAGAAAAATGGATAAAACATTAGGATATCTCCGTGAAATATTATCAAATTACAATGACGAGCATCATTCAGAGGGCCGCCGCCTATTTCGCAAGGTGTCAGAGGGGAAATTTACCTCCGAGGGGGACTTTGTTCGCCATTTAAGTCAAAAAGAAATTGAATTTTTAAATGACATCCTGCCAAAAGAAATTATGTATGCGAAAGAAGAACTTGATGAAAAAAGGGCACATGAATTAAATGAAGTATATGAGTTATTGTTTTAATCTTACATAAAAAGATGGCGGTGTGATTCTGCCATTTTTTTATTGAGTAAATTTCCTGTATTTTCTGATAATATTTCCTAGGTAAGCGCATTTTTTGACAAAATACCTTCATTCTTCTCTTTAAATTCATCAGCAAACGACAAAAATCTCCGCAGAAACTCTGCATTTCTGACATTGAAAATAATATTTTCGAAGTTAGAATAGTTGATTTCCGCTCCATGCACTTCGCTTTCCGCGAGGGTGCCGGGGAGCCTCCTCGTGCTTTGCTCCTGCTGGGTCTCCCCTGCCCCATACTTCCACAGGACATTGAATTACTTCCTCGAATCCGCACACGCACGAAGGAAATGCGATAGCATTTCCGAGGAATCTTCGTGCCTTCCGCTTCAATCAACTTAGTTAGGAAATTAACATAACCCACAAAAAAATAGAAGCTTTTCGCAAGCTTCTAATGGATGTCTTTTTTCTTAAATCTTCCTCCACGCACTTCAGCGATGTCCGCGACGGCTAAAAAGGCATGATCATCATTTTCGGAGACAATTTCCTTTAATTTTGCTTCTTCAAGACGATTGATGACACAAAAGATTACTTTTTTATCATCTCCGGAGTAAGCCCCCTCACCCTTCATATAGGTCACACCACGGCCAAGCCGGCTCATGATGGCATCCCCTATTTGTTTGGCGTTGTCACTTATAATCCAAACCGATTTAGATTCATCCAGACCGGTCACTGTGATATCAATCGTTTTGTAAGCAACAAAATAGGCAATTAACGAATACATGGCCCGATCCCATGAAAAGACGAAACCGGCACTGCCTAAAATAAACAGATTAAAAAACATGATGATTTCCCCAACCGAAAAAGGGAGCTTATTGTTAAAAAGAATCGCAAGGATTTCAGTTCCGTCTAAAGAACCACCATAACGAATGACAATACCGACTCCAATTCCGAGAATAATCCCTCCAAACACAGATGCAAGCAAAATATCTTGCGTAAAAGCAGGGACTGGATGAAGTAATGTTGTAGCAATGGAAAGAATGATAATTCCATAAAGAGTGGATAAAGCGAAGGTTTTTCCAATTTGTTTATATCCGATGTAGAAAAACGGCATGTTTAGTATAAAGAGGAAGATACCTATTTTCCATCCAGTAAGATAGGAAAGCATAATGGAAATACCAGTAATACCTCCGTCAATTACATTGTTGGGAACAAGAAAAATTTCGAGCCCAACTCCCATTAATGTCGCCCCTAGCGTGATTAATAAGATTCTTTGAAATATCTTTCTTTTTGTTAGTCTCCGGTGCTGCATTCTATCCAAAAGCGCTTCCTGTTGTTCGGTAATAGAGATATTTTGAATTTCTGCCATTAACCTGCCCCTTTCATTTGATGTTCTAATTTAAGTATATCGAACTATGACTGATATTAATATTCATTTGCTCCAAATTGGAACAAAAAAACTGCCTGGTATATCAGGCAGAACGGTTGGAAATCAACTTGGATCTACTTCATCATATGAAAGGGTCGTGACACTTGTATACTCTCCTCTTTCAACCTCTTCTTCCGTTGCACTTTGCTCCAACTCTTCCTGGTCATCCATTCCGGGTGCAACAGTCGGATCTTTTTTCTTATCCATTCGGTTATACATAAACAAATCCACTCCTTCCAATCTAATTTTTTCCTACAATATCCGTGATTATTCCAATTTTGAGCGGTAAAGATTTTTAACGTGTGGTTAATCTGGATTGTCATTGAAAAAATAAGCCTGTTTAACTAGTTGTTGATTTCCACTCCAGGCACTTCGCTTCAATCAAGGTTGTTCAAAATGATCATTGTTCTTGAATAAGCCCAAAATATAAAAATAAAAAACTGCCGTTTGATCCGGCAGCTTTTAGGTTTATAACATCTTAGGGGACCCAACCATGACATCCGCCAATTTGTTCATTCATTCCCCTTCCTATTTACCAGAAGGTTTGAACCATCAGCCGATGTGTGTTTGTTCCGTTGAAGGAATTAATTCTCATGTTAAATGGAATTCAAATTCCTAAAAAGAAACAATTTTTGGTGTGTTACCGATTTATTAGACTCATTTTCCTTCCATTTGGTATGGTCTCATGGCAATGAAAAACTTGATTGGAAGAAGGTTAAGATAATTAAATTCGCATCCTTCCCAATTTACTTTTTTCATCGCTCCTCCTATCCAAATATTTGTACAGATTTACCTTACTACTCGTTCACAATCGGAACGAACACGTATGGTTGAGTCTCCTAAGATGTTAATTTGTTTTATTAACCTCTACACCTATAGTATAGCACCGAAAAAAAAGAATTCACCGTTTACCTGTGACAAAGATGTGAAATATTTGGGAAAAGGTCTAAAAATAAATCTACTAAGCCTTGTTCAGTGTTTTCCGTAATTCAATTTACTAAAAATGAACATTTTTTTGTGAACTTTTTAATACCCATGTTAAGCCGAATGTTCATATTATGCACTCTATTGATTGGAGCGGAAGGCGCGAAGACTCCTCAAAAATGCTAACGCATTTTCTTCGTGCGTGGGCGGATTCGAGGAAGCAATTCAGTGTCCTGCGGGAGTACGGGGCTAGGGAGACCCCGCAGGAGCAAAGCGACGAGGAGGCTTCCCGGCACGCCCGCGGAAAGCGAAGCGCCTGGAGCGGAAATCAACAGACCTATTTAAACAGCCGAAAAATTAAAAATAATAGGGGCTACCAAAGGTCAGTTACCTGACTTTTGGACAGCCCCATTTTTTCAGCTTAAAATTATTGTTCTTTTATACGTGCGCGTTTAATAAAGAAAGCGAGAACCAATGCAACCGCTGCAATAACCGTTGCAACAACGAATGAATCATTGATTCCATCAATGGTTGCCTGTTTCATGGTTTGCCCATAAATCATATACAAACTCAGTTGGTTACCAGCCCCTGCAGGTACATGTGCAAGCGCCGCAATACCTTGACCTATTTGTGATACTTTTCCTGCGATAAATGGGTTGGCACTTGTAATCAGGTTTGAATAGTCTCCCATATGGGCCTCTTGTCTAGTCGACATAACTGTAACAAGAAACGCTGTTCCAATACTTCCGGCAACTTGTCGAGCTGTATTAGAGGCAGCAGTACCATGGGCACCAAGATGACGAGGTAATTGGTTTAACCCTTCTGTCATAACCGTCATCATTAAAAAGGACATTCCAAACATCCTCATTACATATAGGAATAAAATATGAGAATAACTTGTCGTCATACTTAGGCTAGAAAATTGCCAAGTTGTAATAACTGTTATCGTTAACCCGACAACGGCTAACCATCTAGCCCCAATTTTATCAAATAATGCACCAGATATGGGTGACATAATTCCCATCACAATTGCTCCTGGCAGTAACAGAAGGCCCGATTCTAGCGCAGTAAATCCACGAATATTTTGCAGATAGATTGGCAGCAAGATCATTGCACCAAACATCGCCATATTAATAATCATACTGATAATCGTTGTTAATGCAAAAATATCATACTTAAAAACGCGCAGTTCTAACATAGGATGATCGGTTGTAAGCTCGCGAATAATAAAGGCAATTAAAGTTATGATCCCAATGACAAGCGAGATCACTACCGTTCCACTCGACCACCCTTTACTTCCGGCTTCACTAAATCCATAAAGGAGGAAACCAAATCCCAATGTGGAGAATAATACACCTGGGAAATCAAACTTTGGATTGGTGATTTTCGTTACATCCCTCATCCAAATAAAGCTTAAGATTAAATCAATAATACCAATTGGGATAACAATATCAAACAATAATCTCCAAGAATAATGTTCAATCAGCCACCCTGATAAAGTTGGACCAATGGCAGGGGCAAACAGCATAACAATTCCCATCATCCCCATCGCCATTCCCCGTTTTTCTGGTGGGAAAATAGCAAAGAAAACAGTCATCAACAGAGGCATAATGATACCTGCACCGGATGCTTGCACAATCCTGCCGATCATAAGAAAGCTAAAATTTGTTGAAAACGAACATATAAACGACCCGATTGTAAAAAGCATAATCGCGGTAATAAATAATTTTCTTGTACCAAACTTCTCAATTAAATAGGCAGTGATTGGGATACAAATTCCGTTCACAAGCATATAGCCAGTTGATAACCATTGAACAGTTGTTGCTGAAACATTTAAATCCGACATGATATGTGGAATGGCAACATTGAGCAAGGTCTGGTTCAAAATTGCGACGAAGGCCCCCAACATCAAAGCTGTAAGAATCTTTCCTTTTCCAACTTCTCTTTTCGCCTCTTTCACTCTTGATAATGTTGGTGACTCCTCTTCCTCAATCGGTTCTACATTTGCTTCAACATATTCCAATGCTGGCTCTGTTATCGCAGATACCTTCAATAAATCTTCTACTTCTTCTTCCATGTTCCTTTTGGGATTCTCATCCTGAACACCAGGAGTTGAATTCTTTACAGAACGATTCTTGGGTTTTCTGCCTTTTTTCATAAACATAAAATTAAACAGTAATAGCACCAATATGCTTAAAATGACATAAACCGTGATATATATTGACATCGAATCACCTACTTATGAATTCTCACGGTCACGTTCATACCAGGGACAATCTGAAGTCCTTTGTTATCATCAATTGAAATTTTAACAGGAATTACTTGTGTTACTTTTGTATAGTTACCTGTACTGTTGGAACTTGGCAGAAGAGAAAAAGTACCTGATGTTGCAAGACCAATTTTCTCCACTGTTCCTTTTAATGTTGAATTAGGAAAAGCATCTACATAAATATCAACATCTTGTCCTTCAGCTATTGCATCAATTGAAGTTTCCTCAATATTAGCAGTTACCCATAACTTATCAAGATCATATACCTGAGCAAGCGGGGTACCAGCAGCTACAAAGGAATTTTTCACAGCATTTGTTTGTACAATTGTGCCACTAGTCGGAAGAGTTATATTAATGGAAGTTGGTGCAGCAGCTGCCCCCGCCCCCGTTCCAGCAGCTAGAATGGTTCCGATTTTTTGATTCTTGGAAAAATGATCGCCTACATTTCCGTTCCAATCTGTTAATTTCCCATTAGCTGGTGCAGCAACTGTCACCTGCTGCCCTGCAATTTGAGCATTGTCAGTAGATAAATAATTTACTGTTTTGTTGTAGTAGGAATAGGCTGCAAAACCCCCTCCGACTAAAATAAGTAATATCAAAATGTTTACTAAAATCAGCCGTTTAGTGTTCATATAAATTAATCCTCCTCAATTGAAAGCTTCGATAGAATAAGCCTGTGTAAACTTAATAAATGTTCAATCTCTTCTTTTGGTAAATCCATAACATCATTTAATTTTTTTCTTAGGATAGATTCAGAAGAATAAACCTGATCTAACAGCTCTTTTCCAGCTTGGGTTAAATGAATCAAAACCGCTCTGCGATTTTCAGGCGGAACAATCCGCTCGACCAAACCACTTTGAACTAATCGATCAATTACCCCACTGACTGTGCTGTTCGTTAACCTTAATTTATCGGCTAGGTCGCCCAAGCCAATCTTAGGGTTTGAAGAAATTCTATAAAGGGCCTTCAGTTGAACAACCGTAATTCCCATTCGGTCTGCCTCAGTCTTAATAAGCCGATAAATGGCCTTGTTTATTTCCGAAAATGACTCAACAATTACATTGTTTAATTCGTACATTTCTTCCTCCTTTGCCTCGATAGTCTAAGGTCTCTAAATCGAATATTTCGCATACGAATTGATTTATTACAAGATAGAATTATATATAGATACCCTTTAGTATGTCAACAACAAAATATTTCACTCTTACGTTCAGTAAATACTGATTTCAAC
Organism: Bacillus salipaludis; assembly: GCF_030938565.1. GTDB lineage: Bacteria > Bacillota > Bacilli > Bacillales > Cytobacillaceae > Neobacillus > Neobacillus salipaludis_A. The sequence continues at coordinate 4,635,690 of NZ_JAVGVR010000001.1, forward strand.
ATAATAACTCCCTCTTTTTCCCAATGAAAATGAAGGCGTCTTTTTCTTTAGGTTTAAATAGACTAGGGAACATTATTTACAGACCTTCATTGAGTCTAAAATGAAAGGAATGGATAGAATGCAGGAATCCATTAAAAAACATGCCAAACAGTTTTCTTCCATTAATGATTTAGATCCACTTATCCAGCAAATTGGGGAAGCAAAATATGTACTCTTAGGGGAGTCATCACATGGTACTTCCGAATTTTATACACTTCGTGCTGAATTAACAAAAAAATTAATTACGGAAAAAGGATTTTCGATAATCTCAGTTGAAGGAGATTGGCCAGCTTGTCAAAATATCAATCGCTATATAAAAGGATACGGCCAACCAAAACAGAATGTTAAGGAAGTATTAGAGACATTTGAACGATGGCCAACCTGGATGTGGGCAAATCATGAAATGATCGGCCTTATCGAATGGTTAAAAGATTATAATCAACAAAGTAATCAAAATATTGGTTTTTACGGTATCGATGTCTACAGTTTATGGGAAAGCTTGGATGAAATTATCCATTACCTTGAAAAAACACAATCACCAGAACTTGAAACAGCTAGAAAAGCTTTTTCCTGTTTCGAAACGTATAATCGTAATCATGAATCTTATGCTGTTTCAGCTGGTTATTTATCAGAAAATTGCACCAATGAATCACTCCAATTATTATCATCCATTCAAAAAAATAAATGGAAATACCAGGATGACTTCGAGGGAAGCCTGAACATGGAAGTGAACGCACTTGTTACGGCCCATGCGGAAGAATATTATCGCATTATGGTGCGAAGTGATTCAGAGTCTTGGAATATTCGAGATCGTCACATGGCTGAAGCGATTGAAGCCATTATCAACTATTATGGGGACGATGCAAAGATCATTATCTGGGAGCATAACACACATGTTGGCGATGCTCGGGCAACCGATATGAAGGAAGAAGGGATGATCAATGTTGGACAATTGCTTCGAGAGAGGCATCCTAAAAAGGATGTTTACATCGTGGGCTTCGGTACCTATAGCGGCACTGTCATTGCTTCTAGAGAGTGGGGCTTGAATTTTCAAATTACGGAGGTGCCTCCTGCTCAATATGGAAGTTGGGAGTATCTTATGCATTTAAATGGAGAATTTAATCAGTTTCTTTTGTTTACAGATGAACATCGCTATGAATTCGACAATACCATTGGTCATCGGGCAATCGGTGTTGTCTATCAGCCGGAATATGAGCATTTTGGAAATTATGTTCCTTCTCAAATGGGTGAGCGTTATGATGCGTTCCTATTTATAGACCAAACCACTGCTCTAAATCCCCTTGTTTTGGAAAAAATCATTTTTTAAACCTTAAAGGTCCCCCTTCTACGGAAGAGCGACCTTTTTGTTTCTGTTATTTTGACCCTGGGGCGGGGTGATCGACGCCTTTTACATGATGGCTATGGCCATTGTCTTCTGTAGTATGAAAATCATAATAATGAACATGCATACCATTGCCGACAGGAATAGCTGGACCTGAATAGGCCTTGTAATAATGGGTATGTCCATCCTCAAATAGTACATACCCTTCCGTGTAATGAATATGACTTCCATCCTGAGTTTGAATTGGGGGCGATGTTACATCTAGGCACTGATGGACATGGTTTAAACTTAAACCTGTATAATCAACAGAACCATGATTATGATGGGGAACAAAACCTTTTACAAAATCATCTTTTCCTATTTCATCTCTCACACTCTTCCCTCCATGTTTGAAAATTCATCCTGCTTAACTATATGCGCGAAATTTTTAAAAAAGAAAACAAAAATGTACATAGGCTAATGTGTAAGTTCACATACTACTTTTGTAATTGAATTCAATGAAAAAGAGGGATCACTAAATGACAGTTGGAACACAAGTAAAGCAAGCCTTAGCTAGTTTAAAAAGTGCCCAAGCAAGTTTTGAAACCTTTGCATTAGCCACTGATAACCAAAACGCAAAACAGCTTTATCAACAAGCTGCCCAGCAAACTCAATCAGTGTTAGATAGCTTAGAACCACGCCTTCAAGAAATTCAGGCCGAAGAGCCACAATACAATCAATAATAAGCAAATAGGTTGGCGTTTCTGCCAACCCCTTTTTCATTTCTGTAGTGAATCTCATTACATAGTAAGTCCTTCAAGAAAGGAAGATGCATTGTGACCGTTGCTTCTAATGTAAAGACAACACTTGCAACGATTAAAGATATTGAGGCACAGTTATCGGCTCTGGCTCTCAACTCACTTGATGAGGAAGCGAAAAGAGTTTTTCATGAGACTGCCCTTACATTTGAACATGTAAAAAAGGACATTCAGACAAGAGTATATGAACTTGAACGTCAAGAACCGCAATACAAAGGATAATGGATTGAGGTGAGAAAAGATGCCTGGATGGGTTTTAATTATTGCTCGATCACTAATCTTCTTATTATTAGTATTTCTAACCACTAAACTTCTTGGAAAAAAACAAATCTCCGAACTTAACTTCTTTGAGTATGTTGCAGGCATTACTATAGGCAGTATTGCTGGTGAAGTAGTGACTGGGCTTGAAAGTAATGCATATCATGGGGCGTTGGCCATCATCGTGTTTGGCCTGATTACTTTCATGGCTGACTTCCTTTCATTAAAAAGCAAAAAGTTCCGTGATGTTATGGATGGTAGAGGAGCTGTAGTAATTAAGGATGGAAAAGTTTTGGAAGAAAATTTAAAGAAGGAAAAATACACGATTGATGAATTATCCGCCCTGCTTAGGCAGAAGGACATTTTTAGAATCGCTGATGTTGAGTTTGCTGTTCTTGAACCTAAAGGGAATTTGAGTGCAATGTTGAAAAAAGAGAATCGACCTCTCACTCCCAAAGATTTGCAAATGAAAACCGCAAATGAAAAAGAGCCCCAAACTGTTATTATGGACGGTAAAATTTTAGATGAAGCACTTCGTTCATCAGGAAAAAGCCGTGGCTGGCTTACTACAGAATTAGAAAAACTCGGGGTTACACTTGATAATGTTTTTATCGGACAGGTGGATTCATACGGGGAATTAACCATCGATATTTATGATGACAAATTACAAGTAGCTTCCCCACAGCAGCGCCCGCTATTAATGGCGATGCTGAAAAAAACCCATGCAGACTTGGAGTTATTTTCATTAGCCACTAACTGTGAGGAATCAAAGGACATGTATATGAAAAATGCAGCCATTGTCCAAAATTCAATCGATCAGTTAGCTCCTTATTTGAATGGTTAAAAAGGAAGATCCTTATTCAATCAGATAAGGATCTTTTCGTCTTTACGCACTTAGTACAGCAGATGTGAATCATTATTTAGACTCTTCATAGTTATCCCGGTCGATACTAGAAAATGGTTACCACTTTATTTCGATAAAAAGCCGATGGCATAATGAAAAGGCTTGTTCCTTAAACTAAGAACAAGCCTTTTGTGTACTAATTTGGACTGGGTCGATGAAACAGTCCCATTACTTCGATTGTTTCGGTAATATTAACAAATGCTGAAGTATCCACCTCAGAGATGAGATTTTTAACATCATTTAATTCATACCTGGAAATAACCGTGACTAAAATATTCCTTTTGTTATTGGAGTAACCGCCTACTCCATCCATTATCGTTAAACCTCTGTACAAATTAGACAGCAGATGTTTTCGCATTTCTTCGCCTTTTTCAGTAATAATCATAATGGTGAGCTTGGCATGGTCCGTGTAAATGGCATCGACCACTTTACCGGTAACAAAAATGGAGACCAATGTATTGAGAGCAGAATCCCAATTAAATAAAAATCCACTGATGATTATGACTACACCGTTCATCCCAGATAGAAGGGCACCAATTGGAAAATCCATTTTTCTAGCTAGAATCATGCTAATGATATCAAAACCGCCTGTAGATCCAGAGCTGCGAAATACCATTCCGACCCCAAGTCCCGTAATAGCTCCCCCAAATATAGAAGAAAGTATTTTATCTTGCGCGATGGCATGAACAGGAATGATATAAAGACCAATCGAAATAATGATTACGGATAGGATGGAATTAATAATTAACCTTCTACCGAGCATTTTATATCCAATAATTAATAACGGAAGATTCAAAAGAAAGTTCGCAAATCCCGTATTTAACGGGGTAATCATCCCTAGAATCATGGAAATTCCGCTCATTCCTCCACTTAAGACTTGATGAGGAATTAAGAAAAGATTAAATCCAAAAGCAACAATGAGAGAACCGAAAACTATTCCAAGATATTGCAAGAAAGTGCCCCTCCTACTATCTATTCTTTTCAAATATCATACCGATTCTCGGACCCCAAGTAAATTTAATAGTTTTTTACAATAATATACAATTATCTGATAAATATAAATTTTCTTTTATTAATCTTTTCGGATATTTTACCAATATTATTTAAAAAAACCTGATAAAATTGAATTTATATGTAAGTTATGTACTATTTATTCAGTGTTTTATTTTTCCCTTATTTTGATAAAAATTATTCTTCAAGAAAAACAATTGACAATTCTTTAATATTATTTATACTTTATTAATATATTAACTTTAATATTTAAATCCTCATCAAGCCGATGAGGTAGAGGTCGCGGTTTTTATTAGTAATGCGGACGAGATGTGAGAGACATCGTTAACTCCGTTTGAAAGGAAAAGCCGCCGAAGCGTATTTTTTTCTCTTAAAAAAGTATGCTGGGGCTGTCTCCGAATAGGAACAGAACTGTCATGATTAGCCCTACCAGCCAATCATGTTGAGCTATCTTTCGGAAGGTATGATGCGGGGTATTGATATGCCACCTGAATCTACTTCGGTGGCATTTTTTATTCCAAACTCCTTCCTATTAGAAAAGCTGTAGCACCTTTTTTTAGGTGCCGTAACTAGACAGCAAAGAAAAGGAGTATAGATAATATGCAAACTGCACGTGTATCAAAAGAAAATTCAAGTGCTGATGTTCTAATCTCGAACAAAGAAAAATCAGGATTAAAGCGCAGCTTAAAAGCCCGTCACCTTACAATGATCTCCCTCGGGGGGACAATCGGGACAGGTTTATTCCTTGCAAGCGGCGGGGCAATCGCTACTGCCGGACCTGGTGGCGCGATTCTTTCCTATCTAATCATTGGGATTATGGTTTACTTTTTAATGACAAGCTTAGCCGAAATGGGCTCCTATATGCCGGTTGCTGGAAGCTTTAGTACGTATGCAAGCAAATTTGTTGACCCTTCCTTAGGATTCGCTCTTGGGTGGAATTATTGGTATAACTGGGCCATCACCATTGCTGCAGAATTAGCAGCTGTTACAATGATCATGAAATTTTGGTTTCCGCACACCCCATCTATTTTGTGGAGTGCCATCTTTTTAGCAATTATGTTTCTACTAAACTTTATTTCGGTTAAAGGCTTTGGTGAAGCGGAATATTGGTTCTCCTTAATTAAAGTTGTCACAGTTATCATCTTTATTATTACTGGAACATTAATGATATTTGGTATTATGGGCGGACATGTTATCGGTTTCAAGAATTTCACTGTTGGGGATGCCCCTTTCCATGGTGGTTTCATGACCATGCTTGGAATCTTTATGGCAGCCGGATTTTCCTTCCAAGGAACAGAGCTTCTTGGTGTGGCAGCCGGTGAAACAGACAATCCAGAAAAAGCAATTCCTCGTGCTGTTCGTCAAGTTTTCTGGCGCATTCTATTATTCTATGTTTTAGCTATTTTAGTAATTGGTTTATTGATTCCATACACGAACAGTAACTTAGCAAACAGCGATGTAACAGTCAGTCCGTTTACACTTGTATTCCAAAAAGCAGGGATCGCCTTTGCTGCATCTGTCATGAATGCTGTTATTTTAACTGCGGTATTATCAGCAGGAAATTCAGGGATGTATGCCTCAACTCGTATGCTTTGGGAATTAGCTCGTCAAGGTAAAGCACCAAAATTTCTTGGCAAATTAAATAAAAATGGTGTACCTGTTAATGCGTTAATTGTTACTACTTTAGTTGGCACTCTTGCATTTCTTGCTTCCCTCTTCGGAGATGGAACTGTATATATTTGGTTATTGAATGCTTCAGGTATGTCAGGTTTCATCGCTTGGTTGGGAATTGCGATATGCCATTACCGTTTCCGCAGAGCCTATGTTGCACAAGGCAGGGACTTAAGCAAACTTCCATATAAATCTAAGCTTTTCCCATTTGGTCCAATCTTTGCCTTTGTTGTGTGCGGATTCGTCGTTTTAGGTCAAAACTACTCCGCATTTACCGGAGACCATATTGATTGGAATGGTGTATTAGTCTCCTATATCGGATTGCCATTGTTTATCATCTTATGGTTAGGATATAAATTTACAAAAAAGACGAAATTAATTCCTTTAGATAAATGTGATTTAAATAACTAATTAGAATAGCACGCTAAGGCGTGCTATTTTTTTTCAAATTGATTTTTTAAAACAGCTAATACTCTTTTCATCAGCGTAACGTCTTTTCTTCCCTACAAAATAAAAAACAGACCCAAAGATGATGAGACTGTTTTTAACTATATTATTTATCTTCTGATGTCCAAACATACAGATCTTCAATTTGGCAATTCAATTCTTTGGAAATAGTCATGGCATTGTTCAAATTCATTACTCTCTTGGATAAGTAATCATTGAGTTGACTTTTAGGAATATTCGTATTCCTTTCCAAGCTGTCTAAATCCATACTGTTTTTTGATAATAATTCTTTGAGGTTACTCTTTTTCGCCTTATAATTCGTCAAAATGACACCTCACTTTTTATTTAGTATAACATACTATTTCAAAATTGGAAGGTAATAGATAGATGAGTAATATTTTTCCAAAAAATAATAAAGTTCCTCTCCTATAACAAGGAGTATTTTTTCATACTATAGTATAATGGAGGTAGAATATTAAATGGGGTGTTAATTTGGGAAGTTCAAACAACCGCTATAATAGTGGAGAGATTGTATATATTAAAGGAACGGAAGAGATGGTTACGATTTTGAAATGGCAATATGTAAAAAACATGAAAAGATATTCTTATGTTGTTAAAGAGCACCCGTCCACATTTTTCTTCGAAGAGGAGTTACACCGTCCGTAATTCCTCGCTACTTCAGTCAAAAAAAGAAGACCATTCCGGCCTTCTTTTTATTTTGTTTTTAATTAAAAATCTGCGTTTCCTGTTGTTCTTGGGAATGGTATAACATCTCTAATATTCGACATGCCTGTTAAGTACATGATTAAGCGTTCGAAACCTAGACCATATCCGGAGTGCTTTGTACCGCCGTACTTTCTTAGCTCCAAATACCACCAATAATCTTCCTCGCTCATTCCAAGTTCTTTGATTTTTGAGGCAAGAATCTCTTCGCGCTCCTCACGCTGACTGCCTCCGATTAGTTCACCGATACCAGGCACAAGTAAATCGGTCGCAGCAACTGTCTTGTCGTCTTCGTTTAATCTCATATAGAAAGCTTTGATTTCTTTCGGATAATCCGTAACAAATACTGGCTTCTGGTAGACTTTTTCACATAGGTAGCGTTCATGCTCGGTTTGTAAGTCTAGTCCCCACTCAACAGGGTAAGCAAACTGCTCTCCGGATTTTTGTAAAAGTTCAATTGCCTCCGTATAGGTTACACGGCCAAAATCTGCCTTATGGGCGCTATTAAGGCGATCTAACAAGCCTTTTTCAATAAAGCTGTTAAAAAAGTTCATTTCTTCAGGTGCCTGTTCAAGAACATAACCAATCACATATTTGACCATGTCCTCAGCAAGATCCATAATATCTGGAAGCTCTGCAAAAGCAACCTCTGGCTCAATCATCCAAAATTCAGCTGCATGCCTTGCCGTATTGGAGTTCTCTGCCCTAAATGTCGGACCAAAGGTATATACATTTCGGAATGCCAACGCAAAGGCTTCACCGGATAACTGACCGCTCACCGTAAGATTTGTTTCTTTTCCAAAGAAATCCATCGTGTTATCAACTTTTCCTTCTTCATTTTTCGGAAGGTTGTCCATATCCAAGTTGGTCACTCTGAACATTTCACCAGCACCTTCCGTATCACTGCCAGTGATGATTGGCGAATGAACATACACGAAGCCTTTTTCTTGGAAAAATTGATGAATCGCATAAGATGCTAGAGAGCGTATACGGAACACTGCTGAAAATGTATTTGTTCTTGGCCGTAAATGAGCAATCGTTCTTAAATACTCAAATGAGTGCTTTTTCTTTTGTAATGGGTAATCTACATTCGAAGTACCTTCAATGGAAATTTCAGTTGCTTTAATTTCAAAAGGCTGCTTCGCTTGAGGCGTATGAATAAAATCACCGACAACCTTAATCGATGAGCTGATTGGGAGCTTAGCGATTTCTTTAAAATTATCCAATTGTTCGTCAAAAACAATTTGAACCCCTTTAAAAAAGCTTCCATCATTTATTTCAATAAAGCCAAAGGTTTTGGAATCACGAATGGTACGAATCCAACCCGATAATTGAACTTTTTGATCAATATAATTTTCTGTATTTCTGTACAAATCCTTAATTAAGGAATTTTTCATTACAATAGACCTCCTAAAGCATTTAAATATGTAAAAAAACCTCTCACCCCAAGCGGGATGAAAGGTAAATCCACGACAAAAAGTTTTTCTTTTATCCCTTCAATATTATATAAAAAAACTGCTCTAAAAAACAACCTTCTACCATTTTTGCGATTTTTCTGGAAATTTGCAGGAGTTTTTTAGATGATAGTCGAATTAGTATAGAATCAATCGATTCTTGATATGAGGAGTGGTTCTTGTGGATAAAGTTACATGTATTGCTTTCCTTCTTTATGAATCTTCAAACAGTCAAGACATCAAAGAAAAAGCCATCCAATTACTGAATGGCGATGTATCACTGCGGGAATTAAAAAAAAATGCTCAGGTGCAACATTATCTTGTCATTGTAGAATCTTTATTAAAGAAGAATAAAATAGACAAAATCCAGGTACAGCGTTTTGCTGAGGAATTTATGGTTCTCGAGGTATAGCATCGTCTAGTTTTGTTCTAACTGCTTTTCATAGCATGAAATCTCAATTTCTTTTTTCCATAGTGCTTTTTTAAAATATTTAAATCCTAATGATTCCCAAAAAGAATGTGCCTTGTGATTATCTTTTATCACACCAATTCGGATACATTTTAATCCTCGATCTAACATTTCATTTTCGTATATTTCATACGCCTGAACACCAAAGCCATATCCCTGATAATCTCTGTGAATGATTAATAGTCCTAACCAAGGAGTCTGATCTTTTGGATTTTCCAGCAAGTAATCAATAATCCCGATATAGGTGTCATCTAATTTAATAAACACACTAGTTGATTGTGAATTTAGAAATTCTTTTTCCATATCGTCAATCGTTCTAGTGACATTGCCGTTTTCAAGTTGATTATACTCTGGATTTGAGTTGATAATCTCTAGCGCAATATAAAGTGTATCTTGGGTAATTTCTTCAAAATACATGGACATAATCCTGCCTCCGAACCTATATACTTTAACAAACATTATAACAAATCTGTCAAAAACATTTCGAAATCTAAGGTCATAAAATTTAATTATTGGCATAAAATGAATCGTTTTGATTTTGATAGCATAAAGAAAGGTGATTTTAATGATGCAAGTAAACGTCACGGTATCTTACCAAGGAAAAAACTATTTAACGAATGTGATTACAAACCGAAATACGTCAGATGAAGAAATTTTTCGATTAGCATATGAACAAGTGCAAAAACAATACGAAAGAAAAAATTTATAATAAAGAAAAAGCTGTATGATCAACTGATCATACAGCTTTTTTGTTAGTCAAAAATATAGGCAGTTTGCGGTACATTTTCCATTAACGGACTAACCCCATCCGATGTCAGCAGATGCAGTTCATGCATCGCCCTGGTACAAACCGTATAAAATAGTTTTCGTTCCTGTTCATCTTTATACTGTGAGCTATCATAGAGAATGACAGCGTCAAATTCAATTCCTTTTGCCAAATAGGAAGGGATAACGAGAATCCCTTTCTCATACGATATCGTCCCTTTTTCAATTAAATGAAGAGGGATTCTACCCTTTAATATCTCATACGCTGCCTTACTTTCCTTTTCTGTTCTGCAAATTACCGCAATCGTCCGATGCCCTGCACCTTGCATTTCCGTAATTTTATTTAGGATCACTTCATCCATCTGATCTTTTTCAACTTTCTTGACCGCCGGTTTCTTCCCTGTCCGGTTAAAGGGTTCAATTTGCTCCCCCCTTCAATCAAAGCACGAGTAAACTCAACAATCTCCTTTGTCGAACGATAGGTTTTTGTCAAAACAATCCTTTCAACCTTATCACTGCTGATTTCAAGGTCGGTCAAAACCGTATCAGAACCGGTTGCACCGGAGAAAATTGCTTGATTAAAATCACCTAATAAGGTCATTTTACTAAATGGAAATAACATCTGAAGGAAAGCAAATTGAAATGGTGAATAGTCCTGTGCTTCATCTATAAAAATATGCCGAATCGAAGTATTGGAAGTACGCCCCTCAATAAGATCCTGCAAATAAACAAATGGGGTGGCATCTTCATATGCAATCTCCAGCTTTTTTAATTTTTGAAGAGTTTGTGCACAAATTTGAGGCCAACCTTCAGGAAAAGCCCCCTCAATATGATCTTCAAAAAGCTGCTCGTATATAGCCGGCATATCCACAAACTTCAATCTTTTGACTTTCGAAAAAATTGGTTTAAACTTTTCTTTTACAACCATTTCCGCAAGCAGCTTTTGCTCACTATCAAAATCATCAAAGCTATTATGCGTGAACCGGTTCTTTTCTTGCAATTTTTTATATACATCTAAGTAATCTTCTTTTTCTAGAAATTGCGTTTCTTCCTCGACCCAGCTCTTTGAGCGCTCCTTTCTCACCCTCCTCTTTAATTCTCTTAATAACCATTCCTTAACCAACTGCATTCGGTTCGGAATCGAGTAAGATACATCTAAAGAATAAAAGTAATCATGAATCGTTTCTTTTGAAAAAAGCACCTCTCCTCTGAAGGTTAGATCCCTAAAAATTAAACCTTGTTTAGACAAGTTCAAAGCATATAAATCCATAACATCTTTAAAAGCTAAACTAGCCTTGTAGCGAATGCCTTCAACCCGTGTTAGATATTCCTGCCCTTCTTGCCCATTTAACAAATATTCCATTTGAGAAAAAGGGTCTTCGACCTCAAATTCTTTTCCAAGCCGGTGGTTCAGGTACTCCTGAAAGGTAACCTGCTGCATATTTTCTTCCCCTAATTCGGGGAGGACAGTGGCTACATAGCTATTAAATAAAGGATTCGGGGAAAACAGCATAATATTTTCCGACTTCAATGTTCCGCGGTAACGGTAAAGCAAATAAGCAACTCTTTGTAAGGCTGCTGATGTTTTTCCACTCCCAGCCACTCCCTGAACAATCAGTAGATTGCTTCGCTCATCGCGGATAATCTGATTTTGTTCCCTTTGAATGGTCGCGACGATACTTTTCATTTGTGTGCTGGCGTTATTCCCAAGCACTTCTTGAAGCATTTCATCACCAATGGTAACCCCGGTATCAAACATTCCTTTAATTTCGGAAGACCGAATGATAAATTGACGCTTTAAATTCATTTCCCCTTCAATAGTTCCTTCAAGTGTTTCATATTTAGCCGGACCCGGAGGATAGTCATAATAAAGACTTGATATAGGGGCACGCCAATCATAAATTAAAAAGTTCTCATCTTGCTCATCCATGAGTGAGGCAATTCCAAGATATACTTGATCAGCGGACTTTTCCCGTTCTCCCAAAAATCAATTCGACCAAAGTAGGGCGAATATTTTAATCTTGCTAAAGTGTTTAGCTGCTTATCAATCTGTTTATGTGTCCGCTCCCGTTCTGAAAGTAATTCAGCCTGCTGCTTAATACTTGCGGCAGTCTCAATAACGTCATCCGGTTCATCCATATTGACCGTTACATCTTCCCAGAAAGTTTTTCGTAACTCGAGAACATCAGAGCTGACATTACCGGCACCTTGCTTGAATTTTTTTGTCTTTTTGTCAATTTCCTTTACAACGAAATCAACACGATCCTGTTCTGTTCGCCAGTCTAAGTTTTGTAAATCGCTCATCGAACCACTCTCCAGAAAAAATTTGGCCTATTTTTTTGACAATCATCAAAAAATGTGATAATGTTATTATAGGATATTTATATATAGCTTTTAAAATTACCAATTAGACCAATATTAATTTTAACATGCCTATTTTTAACATTCAACCAATATTTCAAACTCAAAACGCCAATTTGGCGTTTTTTTTTATGTCCATTGTTAGTATTTGTTTTCTGCCTTCATTCATTCCTTCTCCCCTGTTATTCCTTTCAATAAATAAATCGAAAAAAATTTACGAAAATTGATTGACAATATACTTGGATTCAACATATAATTTACCTTGAATTAAGTTATTTTAATTTCAAGATAAATGATTTCAAAACAAAACTGGAGGAGAAATAAAATGACAAAAACAAAATGGGCTCTTGATACTGCACATAGCAGTGTAGATTTTTCTGTTCGCCATATGATGATTGCAAACGTAAAAGGTACTTTCAATAATTTCAGTGCAACGATTGACGCTGATCCAGCTGATTTAACAACAGCAGCAATTGAATTCTCAATTGAAACTGCCAGTGTAGATACTCGCAATAAAGATCGTGATGGTCACTTAGTTTCTGCAGATTTCTTTGACGCAGAAAATCATCCTAACATGACTTTCCGTGCTACCAAAATTGAAAAAACAGATGAAGGTGAATACAACCTTACTGGTGATTTAACATTACGTGGCGTAACTAAACCAGAAACTTTCGCTGTTACGTTTGAAGGTCAAGGAAAAGATCCATGGGGAAATGAAAAAGTTGGTTTCAGCGCACAAGGTACTATTAACCGTTCTGACTACGGTTTAGTTTGGAATGCAGCACTAGAAACTGGCGGCGTGCTTGTAGGCGATAAAGTAAAAATCAACTTACAAATCCAAGCTGCAAAAGCTTAATAATATAGCAAATTGTGGCAGATTCTTTGAGCATCTGCCCTTTTTTCAATAAAAAAGCTCTCCAATTTACATAGAGAGCCTTCAAATAAACCTTAGTCATTCAATTTTTCAAGTTCAGCTTTCAAGAATTTTGCGAGTTCCAGCATGCCAAATTTCCCGGCCTTGGCTTCAGCATCTGAATTATAGTTCGTATTCGTATTGATATCATAGGTGAAAATTTCACCTTCCACATTGCGGATAAATTCGATACCAGCAATCTGAATCCCATTATCTGCTAACACCCGCTGATATTTTTCAATGATTGGATCTGAAAAACCATCAATAATTTGGAACTTTGGTTTATTCTCTACATCTTCCCCCACAGGGCAGAACAGGTCACCTATTTGGCATGCGTCTGCGGGACATAATTGGAACCCTTCCGATGTGTCTACCTTAACCGCATATACAAATTCCCCGCCAATGAACTCACAGCGAGTAATATAGCTTTCAGGAGCCTGAATATATTCCTGGATTAATGTAATTCCATCAATCGATTCATCAAACGCTGGACCTTCAACATAGGAACGAAGGGCCTCAGAGGATTGAAATAGCTGAACCCCAAGTCCTTTTCCAGCCCGATTATGCTTTGTAATAAAGGGTGTACCTTCAAATTCGCGGGCCGCTTCGATCATTTGTTCTTTTCCAACAGCTGCAATCGTTCTTGGTGTACGAACTTCATGTTTATTCAACTCTAAGTATTGTAAAACCTTACTTACCTCCAGCTGGAGAGCCCGTGTGCCATTAAATACTTTACGGCCATGTGATTCAAGCCATGCAAGAACTTGGGCAGTCAATTCGGGCGCAAAGCGATGTCCTCTTGTGTGAGAGGATGCACTCATTCTGTTATAGAAAACCCCTTCTGGCGGTTCCTTCGCTAAATCAAGTCTCCCGTTATCTAAATGCCATTCTTCGTATGGGACCTCCAGTTCGTCTAAACGCTTTGTTAAATGAACAGTCCACTCGCTATTTTCATGTATAATATATACCTTTTTCAAAAGAAGATCTCCTCTCATTCTGATTTTACTAGTCTATCCGTTTTGAATATACCACTATAAAAACTTCCCTATTTCTATAATAGTATAGTTTTTGCGTTTTTTTCAAAATTAATTTATCACAAATATTATTATTAACCTTGTATTTCTCATACACTTTAAAGCAAAAAAGCGTTTTTTGAAATTATTCTTGAAAATTAATAGTTTATCCAAAATACTAAAAATTACCTATTATTATTTTAATTCCATTTTACTACATTTTCGTAACTATTTTGAAATTTTAAGAAATTAGTCTCATTGTCTTGTCATAATTTTCGGAATATTATGGAATTGTATCGAAAGAAAACAGTTTAGGGGGAATTTGGTTGAAAAAGTTTTTAAAAAGCGGTCTATCAACAGCCGTAATTGCCGGAACCTTATTTGCAGGTTTTCCTGGCAACTACATTAGCTCAACTGGGGGAGACATACTACATAAAAATCCTACTGTCTCACACTCATACGGTTCACTAGACTTATCTGTAGTAAATGAGGACAAGTTACTAGATTCATTAATTAAACGCGGAGTGATTTCTAAGAGTGCATCTTCTGCGGAAAAGCAAAAGGCTTTGCAAAACTATATAGAATTAAAAGGTAAACAAGACAAGGTAACGCAAGCTGACCCGCTTGCCGCTAAGGTCAAGGCAGCGGATGCTGAAAAACAACGGAAATTTAAAGAATTCAATAACGGTCTTTTAAAAGGAAAAGGGAACAAATATGGGCAGTTAAAGGGAAATCCGGATCCAGTTAAGGAAGGTGCTTCACCTGGAGTACAGAAAAAAGGGAAACTATTAACCTTGATGGTAGAGTATTCAGATTTTGAACATAACAACCTTAAGCCTGAAGAAACAGATAACTACTATTCAGACTATACTCCTGAACATTACGAAAAAATGATTTTTGGAAATAAAGGCGAGTTTAAAGGTCCACATGGTGAAGACCAAGTCTCTCAAAAGCAATTTTATGAAGAACAATCAGGTGGGACTTATACTATTGAAGGTAAAGCCTATGGATGGTTAAAAGTGCCTGGCACTGCCGCATACTATGGTGCTGATAAAGCAGGAGGTGGTCATGATAACGTAACACATGGCGGTTCGAAGCAATTAGTTAAAGATACTCTTGACGCTGCAAAAGCTGCAGGCGTACCATTGCAAGACTATGATTTAGAAGACCCGCATGATTTAGATGGTGACGGCAACTTCTGGGAGCCAGATGGATTAGTTGACCACTTACAAATTATTCATTCCGGAATGGGACAAGAAGCTGGCGGCGGTACATTGGGTGATAATGCGATTTGGTCCCACCGTTCAGCAGTTTTCTATGATCCAGATGGATTAGGTAAAGGGTTACCAGGATTCTATGACTATACAGTAATGCCTGAAGACGGTGCTACAGGAGTGTTTGCTCATGAATATGGTCATGACCTCGGTCTTCCCGATGAATATGATACTCAATATACTGGTACAGGCGAAGCAATCGGCTACTGGTCCATTATGGCAAGTGGCTCATGGGCGGGTAAAATTCCTGGCGCAGAACCAACAGGATTCTCTCCATTTGCAAAACAATACTTCCAATCAACTCTTGGTGGAAAATGGACTGCACCAACACTTGTAAATTGGGATGAAGTTTCTACAAAAGGAACTCAATTCTTGCTTGACCAGGCCAATTCCCCACTTGGGAAAAATAATCAAGCAATCCGTATTAATTTACCTACAAAAATTACATCTATTAACAAACCAACCGGAACCTATGAGTACTGGGGCGGACAAGCAGATGAATCTGATACAAACATGGTTACCGATGTTGATTTAACTGGTAAAAACTCAGCAACATTAACGTTTGATGCTTGGTATGACATCGAGCCACAATGGGATTTTGCCTTTGTTCAAGTTTCTACTGATAACGGTGCAACTTGGAAATCGTTAGGGAATGCCAATACCCGTTCCGACGTGGTTCCTGAAGGTTATCCAACTATCTTAAATTCAATGCCTGGATTTACTGGAAAATCGAAAGGATGGCAACCTCAGTCATTCGACTTATCTGAGTATAAAGGTCAAAAAATTAAACTTCGTCTTCGCTATGCAACTGACTGGGGAAGCTCGTATACTGGTTTCTTCGCAGATAACATCAAAGTTGTTGCAGATGGGCAAACTTTAGTGGATGACGGGGCTGAAAATACGACTTCAGCATTTAAATTAAATGGTTTTACAAAAGAAGATGGAAACAAGTATAGCGATCATTACTATTTATTAGAATGGCGTAACCATAAAGGTGTTGACGAAGGTCTTGCCCATATTGCACGTGGTAAATCATTAATGAGCTATGATGGTGGTTTAGTAGTTTGGTATGTTGATAATAGCTTTACCGATAACTGGACAGGCACACATCCAGGAGATGGATTCTTAGGTGTTGTAGATGCCCACTTAGGTAACAACCTAGAATGGCTCCTAAGCACTGGAAAAACTGCCGAAGCAAGCACTCGCTACCATATTGCCGATGCTGCCTTTAGTTTAGATCCAACATCTGGTCTAAATATTGACTATCCAGGGGTACAAACATTGAATGCACCAAGTCAACCAGCTGTATCATTATTTAATGACAGCAACTCATTCAATAACACATTTATGCCGGATGCCGGTCGAAATATCGGTAATTATGGCCTAAAAGTTCGAGTTAACGGCGAATCCAAAGACAAATCCGTCGGCTCAATCGTAATCTATAAATAACTGTAAGAAAAAGGTCGATTCATGCTGAATCGACCTTTTTTCATAAGAAATTATTGGTGAATAACGACCCTGGTTCCATTCGGTACTGTATCGGAAAGTTGTAGTACATCTCTGTTGTACATTCTTACACATCCGTGGGAAACGGCCTTTCCAATCGAACTTGGATTATTTGTCCCATGGATTCCATAACCTAGTTTGGAAAGTGAAAGCCACATGACTCCAAAAGGTCCCCCGGGGTTCATTTGCCGGTTGACAATCACGAACTCACCCGTTGGAGTATTGGCCAGCATTTTCCCAACGGCAATTGGAAAAATTTTCACTAATTTTCCATTGTGGTATAACGCAAGTCTTCTTTTACCAACAGATACATCGATGGAATAAGGAATCGTATTTGGGTCAGGCAGTCCTGGAATTTGTACTTTTTGACCTACCTGTAAATGTCCAATTCCAGGGTTTGCTGCGTAGAGATGGTGCAAATTCACCCGATAATCAGCAGAAATCGACGCAAGTGTTTCCCCGCGTTTTACTGTATGAATCATGACTTCCCACCTTTTTATTTCCTAAAACTTATATGTGAATTTTGAGAATTGTCCAGCTCCAGCGCCTAGCCCCTCGAGGTTGCTTCGGACCTGCCAATGAAATCAAAGAACGACTTCACCAACAGGTCCGAAGCACTTGTCGGGGCTGAACAAGGCGCTTCCGCTTTTCTTATTAGCATATGCGCGGACAAGTTTACCGTTGCCAACATCATAGGCAGAAGCTATTATGAACTGCGTCCTTCAATCGTATAATAAGCCTATAGGAGGTTTAAAAAAATGGATATACGTCAGCTAAAATATTTTTTAGAAATTGCCAAACACAAAAGTATTACAAAGGCAGCGGAATCTCTCCATGTTTCACAGCCCGCTCTTAGCAAAATGATGAAAGGCCTTGAAGATGAGCTCGGCATTCCACTCATCATTCGCTCAAATAAAACAAGTGATATCACAGATGCAGGCTTAATTGTCATGGAGTATGCTCAGAAAATGCTGCTATTAATGGATGAAATGTCTACAACCCTCAATGATATGACCAATCTATCAAGAGGACAAATTCACATCGGCATCCCCCCTATCATTGGCAGTCTCTTTTTTCCAAAAGTCTTGGCGAAATTTCACAAGACCTACCCGAATGTACATATCAATATAACTGAATATGGGGGAGCAAGGGTCGTAAAAAGTATTGAAGAGGGAGAGTTTGAATTAGGAGTGGCTGTCCTTCCTGTTTCAGAAAAAGATTTTGATGTCTATCCAATCGTCGAGGAGGAATTGAAATTATTAGTTCATCAAGATCATCCCTTAGCAGACCATGAAACGGTTAACCTCCATGAATTAAAAGATGAAGAATTTATTTTTTATAGTGAGGAATTCGCTTTACACCAATTCGTCTGGGATGAATGTATTAATCAAGGCTTCAAACCGAATATATTATGCAAAAGCTCGCAATGGGATTTTATGTCGGAAATGGTAGCGGCCAATTTAGGCGTAACGGCACTTCCGGATTCTATTTGTCACCGTGTCCTTAATCCTGAAATTAAAATTATTAAACTCCGTCCAGTTATTCCCTGGAAGCTGGCCGTTATTACGAAAAAAGGACGGTATATATCAAACGCTTCTCGAACCTTTATTAATTTTATTCTCAGTGCAAAGCAATTTTTCCATTATAACTAAAAGTAATGTATCTGATTCCAAATTTGTATTTTACGAATAACCAACTTCATCGTAACATTACCTAGTAATGACAAATGATGCTTTTTTCAAGGAAGGTTGTTAGGATGAAACTACTAAAAATTTGTTTACAAATCGCATTTATCGATTTATTTTTTATACTTGGCATGGCAATCAAGTCGTTTATCCACGGGCCCATTCCGGCATCCATGATTGGTTTACTCCTATTGTTTTTCGCTCTAAAGTTAAAAATTGTTAAACTTGCTTGGATTGAACAGGGCGGAAAATGGCTGCTCGCTGAATTGTTGCTCTTTTTTGTTCCTTCTGCCGTGGGGATAGTAAATTATAAAGAAATCTTGGGGTTTGAAGGGATCGAAACAATTGCTTTAATCATTTTTAGCACGATTATCGTCATGGGAACTACCGCGTTTGTATCTGAAAAAATCTATAACCATAAAAGAAGTGATGCAATATGAAAATTATTTTTTTCACATTGATTACGTATCTATTTTACCGCTTTTCTAAAAAGGCTTACGTGAAATGGTCTTTTCCATTATTTCATCCATTATTGATTGCACCGCTTGCATTAATTGGTCTCATTAAAATGATCCATGTTTCAGCGGATATTTATCTAGAGTCGACCAACATTTTAAGTTACATGCTTGAACCGGCAACCGTTGCCTTTGCCATTCCAATCTATAAGCATTTTCATTTGATTAAAAAATATATTGGAAACATCTTAATCAGTATTACAACAGGATGCTTCATTGCTATTTTATCTTCTTTAGGACTTTCTAAGCTTATCCATTTAAATCCAGATTTTGTTGTAAGTATCCTGCCAAGATCCATTACCACACCGATTGCCATAGAAGTTTCGAAGGAAATTGGCGGACTTCCAACTTTAACAACGGTATTTGTCATATTAACTGGCGTTGTTGGTGGAGTTGTCGGTCCGATGGTGATGAAAGGCTTATCGATAAAAACACCGATTGCCAAAGGTCTTGCACTTGGAATGGCTGCACATGGTGCTGGAACGAATAAAGCGATGGAATATGGTGAACAAGAAGGAACCTTTTCAACTCTTGCGATGATTTTTGCTGCTTGGATTACCCTAATTTTTGGCTTTTCTCTCATTCCTGTATTAATGAACTTTATCCATTTACATTAAAAAACTGCCTTTCGATTTATCAGAAAGGCAGTTTTTTCTATTTGAATCAATCACTCAAACGGAACAGTGGTGCCATGTCTTCACGAATATGGTGGATATAAAAATAGTCATTACTAGCTGGATCGTAAACATAATCCTTTTTCCAAACCTCGATATTTGCAATAATTTCTTTAATTGCATGAATAAACAACCAAATTTCCTCATTTGTCATAATCGGATGCAGGGAAAAACGAACCCAGCCAGGTTTTGTAGATAGATCGCCATGGTTAATTTTATCTGTTATTTGCTTTGAGGCAGGTTGATCAATCTGATATAAATAATGGCCATATGTTCCGGCACATGAGCAACCACCCCTGACCTGAAAGCCAAAACGATCATTCAACAAACGAACGATTAAATTATAATGGATATTTTCAATGTAAAAAGAAATAATTCCCAAACGGTTTTTTACGTGACCGTCTAATATGTGGAAGGTTGGAATCTTTTCAAGCTGTGGTAAAAGGATTCCAAGCAGCTCTTTTTCTCTTTTCAATATATTTTCAACGCCCATTTGCTCTTTTAATTTCAAGCAAAGGGCTGTGCGAATCGCTTGCAAAATCCCTGGGGTTCCTCCATCCTCTCTGAGTTCAATATCTGGATAATAATGATGCTCCCCCCAAGGATTGGTCCAAAGTACAGTTCCTCCCCCCGGATGGTCTGGTACCAGATTTGAATAAAGCCTTGAATCAAAAACTAATACCCCGCTTGTTCCCGGCCCACCTAAAAACTTATGTGGCGAGAAAACGATTGCATCTAACCTTTCTAAAGGATCTTCCGGATGCATATCGATTTTGACATATGGTGCAGATGCGGCAAAATCGACAAAACATAACCCTCCATGTTGATGCATGATTTTTGCTAATTGACGATAGGGGGTTTCGATTCCTGTAACATTCGAACAAGCCGTAAAAGACCCTATTTTCAATGGACGTTCACGATATTTGTGGAGAAGCTCCTCCAATTGCTGAATATCAATCTCTCCCGTTGAGCTAGGTTTTAAAATGACGACCTCCCCGATGGTCTCAAGCCATGTTGTCTGATTTGAATGATGCTCCATATGGGTGATAAAAATAACGGGGCGCTCTTTTTCAGGAATTTGCAAATACCCTCTTAACCGTTCGGGCACTCGCAACCCTAAGATTCTCTGAAATTTATTGATTACTGAGGTCATCCCAAAGCCATCCAGAATAAGCGAATCCCGTTCATCCGCATTGACATGTTCTTTTATAATCTTTTTGGATTGTTTATAGATAGCGGTCATCATTAAACTTGTTGTATTGGACTCTGTATGTGTATTTGCCATAAATGGGCCAAATACCTCTGATATTTTCCGTTCAATTGGGCGGTAAAGACGCCCGCTTGCCGTCCAGTCCGTATAAATAATTTGCTTTTTTCCATAGGGTGTTTGATATTCATGATTGATTCCGATCACTTGTGAACGAAATCTTTGAAAATATTCCTCCAGGTTCTCTGGCAGTTTATACGTTTTACTGCCGATCATGGCGGTGATCATCTGCTTCACCTCTCCTCTATCCTGTTAATCAATATATGCAAGGTGAAGGAATGCGGATTCAAGTTCTAAAGCATCATAAAAAGCAGCCTTATACCATAAAAGCTGCTTCCATCGGGATATCTTCTTACTTATGAAACATTCAATTTAGCTGATTCTTTCCGAGTCACTTCGTCAATTTTTTGGATAAACATTTGAAAAACCTTTCGTTTCTCTTCAAGGTCTCGTATGTACACTTTTAGTTGGTTATAACTTTCCTCAAAAGGTTTGTGGTACATTTGCCGAATACTTTCTATGATCTCCTCATTTACCGTTGATTGAATCACTTGTTTCGTAATGTTGTATTTATATGAATATACCTTTAACTCTTGAGCTACCTCTTCATATTCTTTGTCGATTTCACCAAGGAAATTGGATATATCCTCTTTCCAGTCTTCCAATGATTTTTGTAAATAGGATTTTACTAGTGTCTCTTCCATAAAACCACCGCCTTATAGTCTTATCTATTAGTATAGCGGTGTTTGTTTACATAATAATTTCTGTCCGTTTACAATATAATTATTTTTAAATCAACAAAGTCTTAACAAATTGTTAACATTTTTTTCATCTGTTTTTAATCGTTTCAGTTTATCATGTTTATCATAGGTCAAAGTTGTCCGGGCTTAAAATACTCTGGTTAGGAGTTCACATGTTGGAGTGAGTTTTTGGCTATGACGCTAAGCTCGAACAACGGCCACACAAATTCTACATATTTTTCTTATTGACTGAAATCTCTTTCATTGATAAGATTTGTTTAATTCAATAAAGCAGGCAATGATGGTTGTGGGTCACACTATAACCGGAGCAGCTTCTGGAGAGACCGCACATTTGCGGCGCCGAAGGATTCACAATCTCAGGCAAAAGGACAGAAGAGAACGTTGTAAATAAAACTACACACTCTTCTTTTACCGTGAGATTGGATCTATCCAATCTTTTTTTTATTTTATTCATAGAGGTGGAAGAAATGGAGCGAAGACGAGCAGTTGTAAGTGTAATTGGAAAGGATCAGGTAGGAATTATTTCAAAGGTAACAACCATTCTTGCAAATAACAACATGAACATTCTTGATATCAGCCAAACGATTCTACAGGATTTTTTCACCATGATGATGATGATCGATGTTACCGGAAAAGTAAATTTAAATAGATTAAGGGACGAATTGACCCTGGCCGGTGAAGATATGGGATTAAAAATTAACATTCAGCTTGAGGAAATTTTTCAAGCAATACACCGCGTGTAAAAGGGAGAGATCGTTATTATGACAATTGCAATGGATGAAATCCTACAGACGATTCGCATGGTTCAAATGGAAAATCTTGATATTCGTACGGTAACAATGGGCATCAGCCTCCGGGATTGTGCCGATTCCGATTTTGAAAAAATGAATCAGCGAGTCTATGAAAAAATCACAAAATACGCTAAAAACTTAAGAGAAGTGGCTGAGGAAACCGAAAAGGAATTTGGAATTCCAATCATAAATAAAAGAATTTCCATTACACCGATTGCCGAAATTCTCGGCAATGCAACGGTGGAACAAACTGTGGAGCTAGCGAAAACGCTTGACAAAGCGGCCAAACAATTGGGAATTGATTTTATCGGCGGCTTTTCTGCCCTTGTCCATAAAGGAACATCAAAGGGTGACGAAACATTGTTAAAGGCCCTTCCGGAAGCACTGAGTGTAACGGAGCGTGTTTGCTCTTCAGTTTCGGTTGCAACCACCCGTATAGGGATTAATATGGATGCCGTTAGAGAAATGGGTTTTATTATTAAAGAGGCGGCCGAAAGAACAAAGGATCAAAATGGGATTGCCTGTGCTAAGTTAGTGGTCTTTTGTAATCCTGTAGAGGACAACCCTTTTATGGCAGGTGCCTTTCACGGTGCCGGCGAAGGGGAAGCTGTTATCAATGTTGGCGTAAGTGGTCCAGGTGTAGTTTTAAGTGCGTTGAAGCGTTATCCAGATGCAGATCTTGGTGAGATTTCGGAAATCATCAAGAAAACAGCTTTTAAAATTACTCGTGCCGGGGAATTGATTGACAGAGTTGTTGCTAGTCGGATTGGAATTCCTTTTGGGATAATGGATTTGTCATTGGCGCCAACCAATGCTTTAAATGATAGTGTTGCAGAAATTCTTGAAGAAATTGGACTTGAGCGAGTAGGAACCCACGGTACTATAGCTGCTCTGGCGCTTATGAATGATGCCGTGAAAAAAGGCGGTGCCATGGCGAGCTCTTATGTGGGTGGATTAAGCGGCGCATTTATCCCCGTTAGCGAAGATAACGGTATGATTTGAGGTATTATCGATGGCGCGCTAAATTTATCGAAGCTTGAAGCGATGACTTGCGTATGTTCTGTTGGTCTTGACATGATTGCTATAACAGGGGATGCGGCTCCTTCAACTCTTTCGGCAATGATTGCGGATGAAGCTGCCATCGGGATGATCAATAAGAAAACAACCGCCGTCCGGGTAATTCCGGTTCCGGGAAAAAAGGAAGGCGAAATGGTAGAGTTTGGCGGCCTGCTTGGCAGAGCACCTGTCATCGGGGTGAACCCATTCAGCTCTCAAAAGCTAATTAATCGTGGCGGAAGAATCCCAGCCCCTCTGCAGGCACTGATTAACTAAAGCAAAAAAGGGATGAGGGTCCGACAGTTGTAGGAGATATTCTCCCATTGTCGTTTGGCCCTCTTCTATTGTCGGATACTCTTCCCATTGTCGTTTGACCCTCTTCTATTGTCGGATAACTCTTTCCTATTGTCGTTTGACCCTCTTCTATTGTCGGATATCTCTCCGTATTGTCGCATGGACCTCTTCTATTGTCGGATAACCCTATCCCATGTCGGATACCTCTCCTAGCTAAAAATCTAACTAAACGATGGCTTCCTCAAAGAGCAATTTGTGCTTTCGGCTTGAAGCTCAGGAGCAAATTCCGCTAATTTTTTCACGAAATAACAGGTCTCCGGAAAATGATGCTCCAAAAAACGCAGTGTTGTTTTATTTAAGATCCGGTCACCTCGATATTTTTCCACCACCGACCTAATATACCCATTCATTTCAATAACAGTTTTTCCTACCTCCAATGCCAATTCTCTCTGCCTAGGAAACCCTTGCTCTGTAAATCTTAAAAAACCTTTTACATGATGGTTTTGTAAAATAAACATTTGAAATCGTTGTGCATATAGGTCTGTTTGCCGATCAACCGCTAACTCTATTGGATCTGTGATACTTCTTAATAAAATAATATGGCCAAGCTGATCCTCTAGCCATAAATCCAATAATTGGTCTAGACGCAGCGAAACCGGCTCCTGTCCATTTACATAAAAGGATAGCAACCGCAAATACTCTTGATTTTCATTCAACGTGCCATTCAGGTAAGTAGGAGATAAATTAAGATTAATCTTGTTTTTTATCCGCAAATTTTGCAGATGGCCTTCAAAACGGTAATACTCATAAGCAACGGAGTAGGCTTGTTTAGCAAACGAAATTAACTCACTAGAGCGATAATCTAATGCAGGATCCATTTTTCCAAGATTAGTTTCTAAATTAGCAAATGATTGAATAAACCTTTTTGCAATCGAAATTTCCTGTTCATGTTCAACGGATAAATGATCACGTACAAAAATCGCATGATCATAAAGAATTTCAGTCCAAAATAAATGTTCTTCCCACACACTGATTGTAGCAGCCATAAACACAATCCCTCCCTATCTAAAGCATATTCCACGTTTGTCCCATTAAAAACCACAAAAAAACGATTACGATTTTCGTAACCGCCTTAATCCATATTTACAATTTTTGCGAAATCGTCTAATGATGTGGAATATTTGATATAGGTCCTTGGCAGAAGATAATGTTCGTTTTCAATTCCTTGTTTGATATAGGGACCTGGTGTTGTCGTCAATCCAAAAAGGTAATACTTTTTTGTCTCTGTCACAACCCTAGGATTAAAATTCCCGTAAGGATAGGAAATCGCGATTACTTCTTTATCAATTATTTTTTCTAATGCCCTTTTCGACTCTCTTAATTCTGGAACAAGATTTTCTGTTTTGGTCAAGTCAAGATGGGTAGCAGTGTGAGACTGGATTGAAATCAATCCGGATTTAGAGAGCGATTTTAAATCATCTTCTAACAAACGGTTCGCGCGTCCAATAAAATCTGTGATGATAAAAAAGGTTCCTGCCGGTTTAAACTGATTTGTTTGAAGTTTTTGAAAAACCTTAAAGGCATTCAAATTATTTTTATAGCCATCATCAAATGTGAGGAAAATCGGCTTCTTAACAAGATCAATCTTCTGCCATTGCTCAAACGTTAATAAGGTATATCCATGATCCCGTAAGTAAGTGATTTGCTTTTCAAAATTCTCCGGGGTCACATACAACTCCTTTTGGCCATGCCCTGTAAATTCCGCAATGGAATGATAGACCAGGATAGGCACCTTC
Source organism: Bacillus salipaludis (assembly GCF_030938565.1). Lineage (GTDB taxonomy): Bacteria > Bacillota > Bacilli > Bacillales > Cytobacillaceae > Neobacillus > Neobacillus salipaludis_A. The sequence continues at coordinate 4,661,476 of NZ_JAVGVR010000001.1, forward strand.
TTTTGTGCAAATACTTGTGACGGAGGACCGACAAGCAGAAATCCAAGGATAAGAACTAATAATTTAAACATAGAATTCCTCTCTTTTGATGATTATTTACTTTTATTATCCCTAAGAGAAATCATTCTATGAACTTGCATCATACTGGATTTATCGAGGTTAACTTTTTGATCCCCTTAGATTTCCTATTTCTCCTCCATTCCATTATTCCAAGGTTAATCATGATGGATAAATATACAGCAATCGGGAAGGAAATAGAATGATTGAGAAAGATTGATAGCGGTATTAGAACGATTCTGAATGTGACAAAGACCCAGGTGATGGCATAGCTTCTCAACATCCACAATTTATGCTCCTGGACTTTTCGCTGAACTGCACGCATGCCCCCGAAAGATGTAGTCCATAACCAACAAACATCCAGGACAAGGAAAGCAATGGTGGTCCCTCTCCCTCCTGTTGCAAAAAGGGAAAGATATGGTACGGCAAGGATATTAAGAAAAATGGATCCTGCATATAGGTAACCCAATCTCTTATGGAGCTTTATGTTCTTCCCGCTTTTCATTGTTAATTGAAGTGGACCCAAAGCCAACGAAATGATTCCCAGCACAATATGCGGGTAAAAAAACCATTTCCATGTGGACAATGAAAAATCATGATTCTTCAATTTTGCTTTTACGATGGGTGCCTGCTCAACCCCATTGTTTAAAAACATAAAGAAGATATATAAAGTGAATAAAAAAATGATGGAATAAAGGAGCCCTGTTTGCAGAATTCCCTTTTTTGTATTTTTCATTCTTCCAATATCCTTAACTATTTATATGGTTCTCTATTGTTTTTTCAAAACATTTATAAGGGGCTTTGCGAAAAGGAAAGTAGATCTCTCCCCGCTCTACATACCCTGCTTTTTCATACAACCTGACGGCACTCGGATTCCCGCTAAACACATCAAGGCGAATACTCGTATAACCATTTTTGTCTCCAAATTCTTCAGCAAATAAAAGAAGCAAATTACCAACCCCCTTCCCTTGATAGCATGGGTGAACTGCTAACCTGTGAACAATCAATGGATTTCCAAATAGATCCTCCCATTTAACCTGTTCATACCGTTTGCTTCCATTCACATCAAGAGTTATTGCGGCGACTAATTGATCTTCCTCAAAGATTCCATAGAGATTTCCTTTTTTAATATCACCCTTTATAACAAATCGGTTTGGATAAAAACGATCCCATTGGAAAATCCTCTTTTTCTTTAAATGATCAGTAATCTTTGTGTAAAATTGTTTCACATTTTTATAATCTTTTAAGCTGATGGATACAATCTCCATTCTTATCACCACTATTAGATACCGACCGTCGGTATGAAATGTTGATTAAGAATCCCCCTTAGGAAGACTCTTTAAGACAATGTCTTCATAATGAGTTGAAAAATATCACTCAAATCAACTTTATCCTCTTCTGAAGACGTTAATATTTGCGTGACCCGTAACCCATAGGAAAAAGTCATTAACAAAATTGACATTTTCGCTGCATCAATATTTGTAGGAATCACACCATTTTCTTGACCCATTTTGATCCATTGGGTTCCCGTCTCTTTGCTGTAATTAAAAAGATCATTAAGAATTTTTTTTACCTTTTCATTCTCCTGACTTAGTAGATAAATAAAGATGAGATTGCCAATATCCTTCGTATTTTGACGTGAGTGGAAAAATTGACCAACTACACCAAATCGGCTGCCATCATCTGCTTCTTCAATCGAGCGTGTAATTGTCTTGTGAAACTTTTCATTCATTTCGGTTATTTTCGATTTCAAGATCAGTCCAAATAATTCGTCTTTGCTATCTACATAATGATAAATGGCACCTTTAGAAAGTCCGGATTTTTCAATGATATCCTTTAAGGTAGTATTTCTACAGCCCTTTTCTAAAATGATTTCTTCTGTTGTGGATAAGATATGCTGAAAGCTCGGATTATCGTAGATTGTTGGATTTGACATAATTACTACCTTCCCTGCTTGTTTAATTATGAATGATTAAGTCTAAACGTTTTTTGGCATACCTGCGATAAATGATCGTAAACAGAATAGCCACACCAATAAAACAGTAAAAAATGATTTGTGAAACGGCTAAAAAAGAAGAAATTGAGAGCTCATATACAAGAACAATTTTTACCGCCGCTTCCCCCAGCAATGCAATGCCCCAAATCGCCGTCATTACCCGTAGAACAAAGCGGAAATAGGGAATTTCCCAGTTTTTTGTAAACTGCCCCTTCTTTTCCCCTTGGTTACTTGCACTAAATCGAATTGCGAAATGATAAATCAGTGGTTTTGCAAAAAACAATGACCCAAGAAATATAAGCCCTAATAGACCGGTGACCATTGACTCCCGCAATAAAATTAACCGCTCATTCCCGCCTAAAACGAATGCCGCTAAGCTTAGCAGAAATCCTGTCAACATAAATAAGCCAAAGGCATCAGCCTTTCGAAACTTTACAAGATGATAAAGATAATCCCCTAATGGAATCAACGTAGCTAAAAGTAATGAAACAAAGCTTGAAAAATGACCTAAAAGTAGATTGTAAACCAATACCGGAATAGCCCCATTTATGACGATACTGAAAGCAATACTTAAAATCAATTTCTTTTTGGATGAAATCTTCATAACCTTTTCCTCCATTTTCCAATTTATAAAAATATCATACAAACCGGCGGTCGGTTTGTCAATGAGTTTATTCCCAATCTAAACCCAATTTTTTTTATGAATGGTCTCCTTATGTGACTTCTTTAATTCGAAAGTGGTAGACTAAAATTATATTCACAAAAAAGGAGTACCAATCATGCCGGAATACAAAGTATTATTTCTTGATGTTGATGGAACCATCCTAAGGCCGGATGACACCATTGAAGCCTCAACCAAGGAGGCAATTTCCACCGTCCAAGAAAAGGGAATCGAAGTTTTTTTAGCAACCGGGAGACCACTACATGAGCTTGATAAAATTGCTGAGGAATTAAATATTCATTCTTTTATAGGCTACAACGGTGCCTATGCCGTCTACAATCAGGAAGATCTTTTTAAAGAGTATATGAATGAGGAAAATGTGAAACAGTTTCTGCAAATAGCAGCAGATAATCAACATGAAGCCGTCCTTTATACAAACGATAGTAATGCCTTTACCCATCTGGAATCTCCTATTGCAGCACAGTTTATTGAAAAATTCCACATACACAAAAATAGCAGCTACACTACATCATTGGGTAATCAGATTTTAGGAATAACGCTGATGAATTTAAAGGAAGGTGATGTTGAGCATTATAAAAATAACGATGGGATTCATTTATCACAGGTGCATCTTGAAGGCTTAAAGCACTGTTATGATGTCATCAGGGACAAAGTGAACAAGGGAATCGGGATCCAAATGGTTTTAAAACATCTTGGGATTGACAAGGAGAGCTCGATTGCTTTTGGTGACGGAATGAATGATAAGGAAATGCTAATGAGTGTGGGCGAAGGTTTTGCGATGGGAAATGGCCACCCGGATCTCTTTCAATACGCGAAACATAAAACGACTGAGGTAACGAACTCCGGGATTTATAATGGCTTGAAAAAACTTGGTTTAGTAGGTTAATAAAAGAAGCAGTGGAATTAAATTTTCCACTGCTCTTTTAACTTCATATTATATTTTTGTTAAAAGGATTCCCAGCACTGCCGAGAACACACCAATAATTTGATATAATTTTAATTTTTCCTTATAAATCCAGCAACCCGCCAAAACGACGATTAAACAATTTAAACTAACAATTGGGAAAACAATGCTGGCAGCTCCAAACTGTAAGGCAAAGAAATAAGCAGCATAACCAAAAACACTAATGATTCCCACCATTGCTCCTACACCCGCCTCATTCCGCCGCCATTTTTCTTTTTGCAGTAGGCTGCAAACGGCCAAATAAACACTGCCGCCGCCATACATCGAAATAAGGATATTTACAGAATTAATGTGTAAATAGGTGGAAGTTTTCATCAATATCCCCAAAATACCAAAAGACAAAATGGCAAGTGCAACCCTTAGAATCCACGGCAGATAACTTGTATTTCGTTTTGAAGACGGTGAATACTGAATCACCATCGCTGACCCTAACATAAATACAATACCCAGCCATTGTAATAAGCTTATTTTCTCGTGAAAAATAAGTCCAGCACTTAAAATTGGAAAGAGTGCATTCGTGCCGATTAGTGGTGAAGTGAGACTTGCTGGTCCCTTTTCAAAGGCTTTAGACATTTGGATATTGCCGTTTGCATTTAAAATACCAATTAAAGAACCTAGTAAAATGGTGAATAGGTTAAAGTGAAGGATTCCATTCATAGCTCCATATCCAAATGATACGATAAAGGCAACAAAATAAAAGAAAAATTGGATATGAAGTTTTGATAGTCCATTTCCGGTACTCCACTTAAAAATCGTGTTATTCGTTCCAAAGCTAATCATGGTTATAAATGCAGCTGCGACCCACATGATGAACCTTCTTTCTGTCTATCAAATTCTCTTAAAATTTTATTCCTTTTTTCGAAATTTCTCAATCCCTTTTTTGTCAATTTTCGATATTTACGCTCTTTTTGCAGAAAGCTGTAGGTATTTTGAGATTTCCGTCTTGTTTTGATAGCTTTTGTCACCTAGCAGGAAAAGCAGGTACTTCTTGGTGAATTATAAGATTAAGAGAAACATTCGTAGATAATAGGGGAAGGAATGAATTTTTTATGAAAGCATACACAATCAAAGAAGCCGCTAAGGAAATTAATATATCTCATGGAATTATTCGGAAGTGGGTAAAAGAGTTTGATGGACTCTTAGACATTCCAAGAACAAAGCAAGGAGCAAGAATTTATACCGAGTCAGAAATAGAGCTCTTTCAAGAGATTAAGCAGAGGTTTGCAAATAAAGAAAGCAAAGAATCTGTACGTGAATGGCTACTAATTAGACATGAACCAGTCGTTAAAACAATATCTGAACCAGAGGAAGTAACCGTTCCAATGGATTCTAATCCATTGGACAATGACCTCGATCCGGTGCCAAACCCGGATGAAAGTGAAAGCCCCGAAACTCAAGAAATCTCCTTAGAGCTTGTTTCCAGCCCTGAGCAGGAGTCTGCTATTGCAACCCATGAACTTTTAAACAATGCTAATTTGTTTTTTGAAGCAATGGATACGTACAAGCAAACCTTTTTAAGTGAAGTAAAAAGCGAGATCCGCAGTGTGGTCCGCAAGGAAGTTCTTGATGAAGTAAAAAAAGAGATTCAAAAAGGTAGTTGCATAACTGTAAAATCCCTCTCTGATGCGGTTTATAAGTCATCGGAAAACACCAAGGAAGAAATTAAAGAGCTATCTGCTGCAATTGAAAAAAACGGTGAACAAACAACGGATTCCCTTAAATATCTTTCGAATAGCATTGCAAACGTATCAATTGAAACCGCTGAAGAGATTTACTCCCTTTCCAAGCAAGTTGCCGAAACATCAGAAGGCCTTTCTCACTATATGGATGTCACCAATGAGGAAATTACAAATTTAACTGAAGCGATTACAAAGGAACGAGAGATTCACCTGGAAGAACGTGAACATTTGTCACGAGAAATTATAAAAAGAGAGGCTGCCTTTCAAAACATGTTAACCAGTTTTCGTGATGTTGCCGCCACTAAAGAGAAGAAATGGTGGAAATTCTGGTCTTAGGATTATTGATCACTTATTGCCAAGGGTCTAAATAATTTTAGGAGGGTGATATTGATGAATACAAGTGAGGTTTCAAAATTATTAGGAGTATCTTCAAGTACCATCCAACGCTGGGTAAAACAACTCGAACTTCCAATGGAAAGAAATGAACGGGGACATTATTTTTTTAAAGATGAGGATATTGCCTTACTAAAAAAAATCCAGGAACAAATCCAAAATGGAGCACTCTTACAAGATATTGCTCCCATCCAGGAGAAAAAGCCACGAAGGGGGATTGTTAAGGCAGTAGAGAACGATCATGCAATAGAAAAACTGTTTGAAAAGGTAAGTGAGTTGGAAATCAGCCTGAATGAGAAAGCTGACTCCGTTGCCTCCTATCAACTCCTGCAGCACCGTAGAGAAATTGAGGAACTTCAGTCCCAAGTAAAGGCATTAAATCTTCAGCTCGAAACACTTCAAAAGCAAGTTACCGAGCTATCCACCCCTGTTCAGACAGAAATCATTCATTTTCAAAAGAAAAAACCTAAAAAGAAGAACATTGTCAGCATGTTATTCGGATTGTTTTAATAGGCTGTGTTAAAGGACAATGTTGATTTTAAACAACGTTGATTGGAGAGGAAGGCACGAAGACTCCTCGAAAATGCTAACGCATTTTCTTCGTGCGTGGGCGGATTTAAGGAAGCAATTCAGTGTCCTGTGGGATTACGGGACAGGGGAGACCCGCAGGAGCGAAGCGACGAGGAGGCTCCCCGAACCGCCCACGAACCGATTGTGCCTGGAGTGGAAATCAACAACCAGGTTTAACAGAGCCTTGTAATAAAAAGAGGGTCGAATGTAGGAAATCACATTCGACCCTTTTTTATTATAGATTATCTGGTCAAACCCTTCTGCCTATGACCAGATAAAATATCTAATTCAACCAAAGGACTTGTATACTTCTTTATAAGATAACTTCCGAGACCTATACAAATGATAAATGAAAAAATAATCAGTAAAACATAATTATTCGATACCAAATCTAAACGATCGTTCGGTAAAAACGATTGAATCGATTTTAAAATAAACCCATGAAATAAATAGACATAAAGGGTTCTCTCCCCTATTCTTGTTACTTTAAACTTATTTGAAGGAATTAATGCCAAAAAGCCAAATACCACAACAAGTGTAAGGACATATTGACCGGCACGAAGTAATCCATCGATAAACTGCTCTTTCCCCATATGTGCATAAGAGGTATCACCTAATAGCCATGGGACCGCATCCTTCGGAAAGCCAATCGCAAACAATACCATTATTGCAAGAATGACCACCACTCCAAGAGGACGTGAAATTTTTGAGCGAATAAGTCCTCTAAGCATTTCCTTATCCAACAAATACCCTAATAGGAAATAAGGAAAAAACACAAAGGTTCTCGAAAGGCTTAAAAAACTGCCGACGGAATCAATATAACCAATGGCGATTCCCAATATGACGGAAACCAAAAATCCATACCATCTGTATTTTGCAAATAAATAAAGCATTATATTCCAACAAAACATACTGAGTAAAAACCATAACGACCAATGGGGATGAAGAAAATCAATTTCAAATGATTTTTCCTGACCGCTTACAAAGTAAAAGATGGAATAGATAATTTGAAAAATAAAATAGGGTAATAATACTTTCTTTACTGTTTTTAATAAGTAGCCTTTTTTCCGGTAGCCCTTGGCAAAATACCCCGAAATCAAAATAAATGCCGGCATATGAAACAGAAATATGACTGTATATAACGTGAATAAGAATCCATCATCCTCTTTTAACGGACTGATCACATGACCAAAAACAACAAGAAAAATTAATACAAATTTCGCATTATCAAAAAACATACTCCTTTTTGAAGTTGAAGCCATTTTATCACCTCAAATATTATTTCAAAAAAGGTATTTAAAATTATTCAAGATTTTAAAAGTGGAGATCTAAAACCATTATACCCTTTTTATATTACAGGGATATGTAACTAAGTTTTCTTTCTGTTTCATCCTTTTTACAATTTTACAATAATAATCAAAAATACCCACGATTAATTTACCATATAAATCTTAATCCAAGCTTAATATTAGCAGAAATTTTTTGCGCAAGCTTTGGATAATCTTATCTGCTGATTTGCGCTCCAGGTGCAATAAAAAAGGGTCAAGTTCAAAAAATTGAACCTGTCCCTTTTACTTGTTCATCTATTCATTTATTCTAAATTGCTGTGTTGTTTAAACGCTATTTGATGGTTTACCTGATTTAGTTCACCGTAAAAAAGACAAATCGTATCAAAAAGAATATGAGCACATTGATCAAATAAGGAACCTAGCGGCTGAATGGTTTCCCGTTCATTTTCACGACGGTATTTTGTTGCAGCCGGAACATGAAGAATTTGGTCTGCAACAGCGGCTAATGGTGAACCGGTATTCGTTGTCATCGCAATAATCGTAGCTCCGATTGATTTCGCTTTATCGGATGTCCATGTAACACTTTTGGTTGTGCCCGAACCCGAAACAGCTACCAAAACATCCCCTTCCTTAATGGAAGGTGTAATTGTTTCCCCTACAACGTAAACATTCGCACCGAGATGCATTAATCTCATTGCAAAAGACTTTGCCATTAAACCTGAACGGCCTTCTCCGACAACGAAAATTCTGGTTGCCTTTATAAGATGATCTGCTAAGTCATGAAGAGGCTGTTCCTCTATTTGTCCGAGCACTGCTTCTATCTCTTTTAAAATAGTAAAGACCTTATTCATCGACGTGTTCACCCTCCAATTTTACAATTAAATCTTTGAATTTTTCTGCCGCTTCTTTTGGATTACCAGCCTTTGTGATCGCCGACCCGATAATGACCACATCAGGATTCAACCTTGCTTTGAGGGACTTTAATGTATCCGTTGTAATCCCTCCTGCCACCGCGGTTTTAAGAAAATGTTTTTTAAACATCTCGGTTTGACGTATTCCACTTTGGGATTTACCATTTTCTTCTTGTTCATCCTTGCTGACATGGTCACAAAAAATCGCATCTTTATATTTCATTAAATAGCTTTTCTGCTCTTCAGATGTATTTAATAAATCAATCATAACTTGCTTGTTATGCTGACTGGCAACCTCAAGACATGTATCAATGGTTACCAATGGTGAGACTCCCATAACTGTAGCCACATCAGCTCCTGCCTTAAAACACATTTCAAATTCATAACGTGCATTATCAATTGTCTTGATATCAGCAATAATTTTTTTATTAGGAAAGGCATTCTTTAGTTCTTTTATACTTGTCATTCCAAATTCTTTAATTAAGGATGTTCCCACTTCAATCCAGTCGATGGAATGCTCTACTAGTTTTGTTAATTGAATGGCTTCTTGAATTTCTAATCGATCAAGCGCTAATTGTATTTTCATCAAGCGAGCTCCTCTTATTTAATAAATCGGTTTACTAAATCGGTTTATTAAAATTATAAACTACTTTTCTTTAATATACAATCCCATTCATAAAATGGATATTAATAATAAAACAGCAATGGTACTGAACCGTTTGCTGTTTTTACTTAAATTTTTTCATTGAATCATTATTTTACTTTGAAAAACAATCTCTTCTGGTTTTATTTCGGTTTTGTTAATTTTCGCAAATAATAATTCTGCCGCCTTTTTCCCCATTTCAAATGCAGGTTGTGTAATAACTGTAATAGGCGGTTCAACCAAGTGGGCAAATGGAATATTATCGAACACAATCAAATCGATATCTTTCCCTAACGCTCGGTTTGTTTCTTTAAGGAATTCTAAAACTTCTAAAAATACCCGGTCATTTCCAGAAAATAATGCGGTTGGCGGTTCACTTAGGGAAAATAATTTTTCCAAATTCGCTTTCAAATCTGAAATATTGGCTTCAATTATATAATCAGAATTAATAGTAATACCCTCATCCTTCATCGCTTTTTTATAGCCTTCTAGCCTGTCTTTACGTGTACTAATCGTCAGTGGCTGAACAGCAAAAGCAATTTTCCGGTGTCCCCTTTTTAAAAAATAGACAATCGCATTATACGTAGACTGCATATTATCTGTCACAATCGAGAGGGCCTTTAGGTTCTCTACCTTCCGATCCATGAATACAACTGGATAGTCTTCCACAATCATATTTTTGTATAAATCATGATTTTGACCGGTAGGAAAAATAATCAGTCCATCTACCTGCTTTGCCCGCAACATTTCAATATAGTTCTTTTCCTTTTGCGGATCATCATCCGCATTACAAACAATCGCGTGAATTCCATGTTCATGAAAGTAATCCTCTATTGCACGGCTAACCTCCGTAGAAAATCGATGCATAATATTGGCCACAATAATCCCCACCATTGAGGTTCGTTTTTGCTTTAAGCTTCTTGCAATATAATTTGGCTGGTAGCCTAAGTTTTTTATCGCTTCTTCAATTTTTAATTTTGTTTTTTCCCCCATATATTCAAATCGATTATTCAAAAATTGTGAAACTGTGCTTTTCGATACGCCCGCTTCTTTTGCTACGTCGGCCATGGTGACTTTTTCCATTCTATCTTCCTCTTTCATCCTATTTCAATGACTTCATTGTAGCCCTAAATCGGTTTATTATCCAGTTTAGAAACAAAAAGAGGATGACGATTCTGTTTTAATACAACACATCCATAAGAAAAATTCTTATTTGGACATGTGCTCTTAAACCCGAATCTAAGTCATCCTCTAATTAATAATCTATTAAATACGTGAAGAATTCGCCGCTTCTATAATTTTTTTAGCGTTCAACTGAACTTCAGCCAGATACTCGGCAGTTAATTCCCGGTTCGGATTGATTAATGTGCTGCCAATCCCAACTGCAACTGCACCTGCCTTGAAGAATTCTTTTACATTTTCCAAATGAATTCCCCCGGTTGGCATAAGGGGAATGTGCGGCAATGGACCAGCGATATTTTTTAAATAATCCGGTCCCAAACACCCTGCCGGGAACAATTTTACTAGATCAGCACCATTTTCAAATGCAGTTTGAATTTCGGTTGGCGTAAATGCACCAGGTACACTGATGATCCCATACCTTTTTGTCATTTTAATTGTTTCCTTGTTCACTATCGGAGAAAAAATAAATTTTGATCCGGCTTGGATTGCTGCTCTAGCTGTCTCAGGATCAAGAACCGTTCCGGCACCTACTAATACCTCGTCACCAAATTCATTCCCCACTTTTTCAATAATGGATAAAGCATTGGGTGTTTCCATCGTGATTTCCACGGCAGTTACGCCGCCGTTTTTTAATGCTTCTGCAATTGGTACGATAGTTTGCAATGTGGCACCACGAATGACTGCAACAACCGCGCGATTTTTTATTTCCTCTACGCCCATTTTTAAGGACTCCCTTTTTCTTTTCATTTATTTCATTTTTTTCTATAATGAATCATGTATGTGTTTCTATTGGTCAACAGCTAAAGAACTGATTGTTCTTTTTAGCTGTTGAATTTTTTATGCACTAACATCCATATCCGTTGCTTTATTAGGCTTTTTTGCCGCATTAACTGCCCAAATTGTTAATATTGCGGAAAGGAATAATGAACCTGCCATAAAGATATATGATGCTCCAAAACCTCCAGTAGCTCCGTTCAGGTAACCAACCACATAAGATCCAACAAACGAGCCTAATGCGCCCATGCTATTTATCAGTGCCATCGCACCCCCGGCAACATTGCGTGGCAGAATTTCGGGAATAATCGCGAAAAACGGTCCATATGGAGCATACATGGCACCTCCGGCAATCACTAATAAAATAAAGGAGAGCCAGAAATGATGGGTTCCGATTGCATATGAGATGTAGAAGGCTACTGCTCCAATCAATAGAAATGGCCAAACAAATGCTTTGCGATTTAATGTTTTATCTGAGAAATAAGAGGCTGCTAACATTAATACAACCGCTAAAATGTATGGTACAGACGACAACCAACCCGTTTTTACAATATTCATATTTGGCGCTGCTTTAATAATCGATGGCAGCCACATAACGAATCCATAAACCCCAATACTCCATAACGCATATTGTAAGCTTAATAAAATAACATGCTTTGATTTAAATGCTTCACGATAATTTTTAACCGGCTTTAATCCTTCTTGTTCTTTTCGTAATTGCTCTTCCAAATCTAATTTTTCTTGTTGTGACAACCATTTTGCATCCTTCGGTTTATCATTTACTAGTTTCCACCAAATAAATGCCCAGATGACTGCCGGCAGACCCTCAATAATAAACATCCATCTCCAGCCAAAAGATTGTAATAAATATCCTGATACGATAGACATCCATAAAACAGTTGCGGGGTTTCCTAAGATGAGGAAGGTATTGGCACGTGAGCGTTCCGCTTTCGTAAACCAGTGGCTTAAGAATACAAGCATCGCTGGCATAACAGCACTTTCAACCACTCCAAGGGCGAACCGAATGACAAACAATAATTTAATATTGGTAATAAGACCTGTTGCAGAAGCCAATACTCCCCATGAAATAAGCGACCAGAAAATGAGTTTTTTCGCACTTTTATTCTCAGCGTAATGCGCTCCAGGTATTTGGAAAAAGAAGTAGCCTAAAAAGAAAAGTGAGCCCAATAATGATGACGTTCCCGGGGTTATATGAAGATCCTTCGCTAATCCAGCAGCTGCGCCAAATCCATAGTTGGCACGGTCAAGGTAGGCAAGACTATACGTAATAAAAGCAATTGGAATTAAGAAAAACCATCTTTGCTTTGCAATTGTCTGTTTCATATTATTTCACTCCTTGAAAATGATTTGCCATATAATCATTTAATTGACTGCTTGTCGGGTACCCTGTATGATCCCCCGGCGATTGAACAGCTAAAGCACCTATCGCATTTCCTCTTAATACTGTCTCATGGACCGGAAGACCTTGTAATAAGCCACTCATGACTCCTACTGCAAAACCATCTCCGGCTCCCACCGTATCAATTACCTTTTGTACTTTGTACCCTGGAACCATTCCTTCTTCGATTTGCGTCTTATAGAACGCCCCTTCTTCACCAAGTTTAATAATGACGAGCTCAACGCCTTTATCAAGATAAAATGATGCGATATCATAAGGTTCTTGGTAACCCGTTAAAATTTCACCCTCTTTTATCCAGGAAAAACATGATTCACTTGAAAGGCAATCTCATTGGTTGCCTGAATCATTTCTTCCTTTGAAGTCCATAAATTTGGGCGTAAATTTGGATCAAAGGATATGCTTCGGCCATTCCTTTTCATCAGAGCCAGCGCATGATTGGCAAATGCCCTTGTATGACTTGATAGAGCCAATGGGATACCTGTCATATGCATGTGCCGAGCTGATAAGAAATATTCTTCATTAAAATCATCGATACTTAGGTTGCTGGCAGCAGAGCCTTTACGAAAATATTGAACTTCAGGATCTCCAATAGTAACCTTTGATTTTAATTGAAAACCAGTCGGATAATTGGTATCCACTAAAACTTGATTAATATCAACCTTTTCCTCTTTAAGTCTGTTCACGATGAACTTTCCGAAGGCATCATTTCCCACTTTACTTACCCACCCAGATTGAAATCCAAGACGAGTGAGCCCAATGGCCACATTCGTTTCAGCCCCAGCCAGTTCGAGTGAATATTGACTAATTTCATGTAAAGGGCCTGGTTGGTTAGCAATAAACATGGCCATAGCCTCTCCAAAAGTAATGACATCTAGCTGTTGCATAATTCTTTCTTCCTTTCATTTGTAAAGTTTTTCACCAACTCTACAAATTCCTTTGTCTTTTCTTTTGGTTGAATCGGGAATTCAAGCGCTTTCACAAGATTGTTTGGAAATTGATTCATTACTTTCTTCCAGCAAAGTTTTCCCTCTGTTTCAAGCGGCACCGGGATGAATTCTCCATTTATATTTTCAACCTGTTTTAAATGAATGTACAGAACAAATGGGGCAAGTTCACGTAAAGCAGATTCAACCTCTTCATTCGAATAGATCCAGTTTCCAACATCAAACGTCATTTTAATCGGGACATGGAATTGGCGAGCGCTTTCAAAAAATAATTTTAATCGGTTTACATTTCCGCCATATAAGGTTTGGTCATTCTCAACTAAGAACTGAATATCAAGAAATGGTATCAGGAATCGTTTTAATTCTTGAATATTGGATTTGAATTTTTCAAAATGACCTAATGATACTTTGATCCAGTTTGCACCTAGGGCCTGGCCTTCTTCCATCACCATCATTAATTCCTCTGTATTCAAGGAGTGATCCGGCTTCCATAATTCAATCGGAGCTGAGTATACAGTGAAAAGTTGATATTTTTCGATTTCATTTTTAATGTATTCTAATTGAAAGTCATGGCCGGGGAATAGTTCTCTGCGAATTTCTACCCCAAATGCCCCGGATTTCGCGATCAATTCAATAAATGCAGCTTGGCCTTTCTTTAAAACTTCTATACTATCAAATGCATTTAAAGGAACGATTATATTTTCCATCTGAACACACTCCTTTCCTTTTAAATAAATCGATTTACTAAATCGGTTTAGTAAATCGATTTATTTAAAGTATAAACGTAATGTAAGCGCTTTTCAATATTAATTTTAAAAAAATCATAAAAAAATAACTCGGACCAATTTTCAGATCCGAGTTATTTTTTTCTTATTTATCCAATTTATCGATTAATTTTTTTACTAAAGGTTGATAGTTTTCTTTGACCTTATCTATTCTGATTGAAAAAGCTTCAGCCAATTGTTGGATACATTCCTGATCATAACGAAGCCAAGATCCGTATGTCCGTTTAATATACCGTTCTGCTTCCTCATATGTTTCAAATAAGGAAGCATATCTCTTACCATTATGTATGACCGCATAGGCATTATCATTTACCAGACGGATAAAGGAAATTTCTCCTTTTACACTTTTATAACTTGTACCAGTTTTTGCTTCTTTTAAATTAAATTCATTCTTGTCCGGATCCGGTTTTAGCGTTGGCAAACTAAATACCTTTATCACAAATTTTTCAAATGCATCGGCTGACATTTCTGAGCCGGAAGCTTTCGGATGGCCGCCGCCTCCAAACCGTTTTGCATATTCAGCGACATTCACTTCGTCATGTATGGTTCGATACCCAACTTTCTTGCCACTTACATTTAGAAGTAGAATCATATCTAAATGAGGATAGAGTTTATTTAACGCGTTCCCAAGCTCAGATAAATACTGTTCTGCATGAATGATTCCAATGCAATAATCATCAATAAAGGCTTGCACGGTCTGTCTGCTTTTCGAATGAATATAGCGGTTAATTTTCGCTTCTTCCATATCCAGCAGCATATTTTCAGTTTCCGTTAAATAGAAATTCTGCGGATTTTCAGAAAAACGCTTAAGCATCGCTTCTTCAAATTGTTCACGATTTAAAATATAGAACAAATCATTCAGGCGTTTGGCATCAATATTATTATTTTCGTCCCATTCCCATGTATCATATTGGCGGACTAATTCGATAAATTCCTCAAGTGCCTGATTCCTCTGTATTAAACCCTGTTCCTTTAAATAATCATAAAATAAGGAAGTTGCGCAGGTTTTCTTTCCTGTATCATATTCCGGGTGAACAAATGCCCACTTATATTCATTGAAATGAAGGGCTGTAACATGATGGTCAATCATTCTGATATGCTTCCCTTGTTGATAACGGGCTGCTAGCTTTTTCTCATTCGTTTCATTGACGGCTAAATCAGTAATATAGATTTGTGAACTATGATTTTCGGGATTTTCGATATATGTTTCTACCTGTTGGTTCAAGGTCCGATATGAGCAATATGAAACATCAGCGTTTTCACCAAATGCAAGTTTAGCAATGATTCCGCAGCCAAGTCCGTCCAAATCAATATCGGTAAATAATTTTACCATCTTCCTTACCACCATTCTTTATTTTTTCCATAAGAGTTAGTTTGTTGTTGGAACAATTATCTTATACGATTGTCAAAAAAGTGGAGCCAACTGCAAAGTAGCAATTGGCTTTTCTAGTCTATGGCAGTTCCTTTAGTTTATTTTGCATTGGCGTCCGTGGTTTTGGCTCACTGATTTCTTCAGGGTAACCAACTCCAAATACCCCAATCACGTCATATCCTTCCGGTACCCCCAGAATCTCCCGTTTGTTTGCTGCCGCTGCAATAGAGGACCAAAATGTCCCGACCCCTTCTTCCCATGCAGCTAAATTAAAATTTTGAACAAAACATGCCGTTGCAAGAGCATTTTCCTCTGTTTCAAGAGCTGTTGCCCCATGTTTTGATAAAACAGCCATTAAAACAGGAGCATTTCCAAAATTGGTTTTATGGTTCAGTTTTGCTCGAGTTTCTTGCCCAATAAAATATACTTCCCAAGGCTCCGTCATTCGATGATTGGGGGCCATGGCCGCCGCCTCCAGCCAGGTCATCAGTTTCTCGGAATGAACCGGATCAGTTTTAAATTTTTTTATCGTACGGCGTGACTTAATCGTTTCCAAAATACTCAATGGATTTCTTCCTCCCATTCAAAATACAGTTAACGAATACACGTTATACTATCATATGTAGGATGTATTTTCCAGATTCTTTTCTTTTATAGTAGCGGTTATAAAAAACACACACCTGTACACAATAATGGTCGAGGTTAAAGAAGAGGGGTGAAAAACATGACAAATCGTAATGATAACCGTGAACGTAAAAACAAGTATCCTAATAACCAAAAACAAGACAGTGAATTTGCGAAGGAAACAAGTATTCGCAGTGAAATCACTAAAAAAGATATGCAAAATAAATAGTATAAAGAAAAGAAACTCGTTCCTAAGGAGAGTTTCTTTCTTTATGAACCAATTCAATTACTCTTTTAATCTTTCATTTAATCCTCATTACCTTGTGTAAATGTAAGAATGCAAAAGAGAATGAAACTAATGAGGAGCACGGCCCCACCGCCAATATAAAGGCCTGTCTCAACAGTTGCTGGCAGAAATGCCGGTTTAAAATTGTACAAGGCCATTCCAACAGTTAATCCAACTACACCAATAATGGCACTATAAACATGCAGCCCTGCTAAAATACGACTTTTCGGTTGAAATAGTCGATAATAAACTGCCCATGCAAACATTGTCAACCAACCAACCACTAAAATATGAGCGTGGATCGGGCGAAACGCATAATCACCCGAACCAGCCATGTGACCACCAATCGCAGCACCAGCTAAGGCAAAAACAGAGGACACCCTTAACAACAAATTACTGTACTTTTTCATATTTAACCTACCTTTCTTACTCCACCAACTGTCCGTCCTTCATTGACAGCCCATGCGCCAAACCGCTAATAATAAAACCAACGAGAATACAAAAAACAAAATAAACTAATTAAAAAATATCAATTTGATAAAATGTCATCTCTTTAAACGGTAAGAACATAAAAAAATCACCTTCCAATTTTCATTTCGTAAATAGAATACGTTACGAATATGAACGGAAGATGAACGATAGTTTACATTTTCGGAAGTGTCACTTTAACGGATGTTCCTTTGCCTACTTGGCTAACTGCCTCCACTTTTCCATGATGCAACTGAACAATCGATTGGACGATCGACAGCCCAAGGCCAGTTCCATCAACGGATCGTGTCCTAGAAGTATCCGCGCGATAAAACCGGTCAAATATTCTTTTCAATTGCTCTTGTTCCAAACCAATTCCACTATCTTTAACTGTCACTTTAACGGATGAACCTGAATCAATTAGGTCAATTTCAATATTTCCATTTTCATTATTATACTTAATCGCATTTGTCAGCAGGTTTTCCCAAACAGAATATAGCAAAGAGGAGTCCCCATTAATCCACGTTTCAGGGAGTGAATAACTCATCATAATCCCTTTATCACCAATACTCCACTGATATTGATGAAGCACACCTTTTAATTGTTCAGCAAGATTAAAGCGGCTGATCTTCATTAAGTCCTTCTTGCTTTCAATCGAGGCAAGAAGAAGTAACTGCTTTGTAATCGTCGATAACCGCTCTACTTCCGATTGAACAACTTGGATATATTGAGTTTTTTCCTTCTCCTCAAGATTTTGATCATCAATTAAGTTTAAATATCCCTTTATATTGGTTAGCGGGGATTGTATATCATGAGAAATATTTGAAATCAATTCTCTTCTTAATTGTTCCACTTTCGCTAATTTCTGTGACATATTCGTAAAGCTGACTGCCAAATCCCCTAATTCGTCACTCCGGTCAATGTCCAATTTTACCGAAAAATTCCCTTCTGAAATTTCCTTTGTTGCTGCGTTTAGCTTTCTAATCGGTTTCACCAAATAATTTGTACTGACTAGGACCAAAATAACACTTAGCAAAATCGAGAGCAGCAAGAGCCAGCCAAATAAAATATGCATTTCATTAAACATTAACTTAATATCAGGGCGAATAAAAATAGCATATGATTTTTTCTGGTATGTAAACGGAACACCGATTGAGTTCTCTAATTCATTCGCAAAAAAACCAGTCACAAAGGTTTGTTTCGGAAATTGACGAATCCCATGGTACACCTCACCATTAAGCACCTTTTCCTTCACTGCATCAGGGAGATTTTTTTTTCGAAAGGCTGACCCAAAAGACTGTTGATGACCCGTTGAATCGACCAAAAGGATTTGGTAACCGATTCCGCCAATATGAGTGAAATAATCCTTTAAACTGATCTTTTTTTGCTTACTGGCAAAATCAGCAATTTTTTGAGCAAAACCGGTGATTTTCTCATCATTCTGTTTTTTCAATGTCACCTGATAATAATGATTGGAAACAATAAACGAAAGAACCCCGCTTAAAATCATTATTAAAATCGTCGTAATCGCGAACTTACTATAAAGAGATTTCATTTATTGAACCTCCAGCGAATAGCCTACCCCTCTGATTGTCTTGATGGAAAAATCTTTTTCAATCGTATTGAATCGTTCTCTGAGGCGCTTAATATGTACATCGACGGTTCGTTCATCCCCTTCAAAATCCAGTCCCCAAATCTTTTCAATTAAATGGCTGCGGCTAAAAACTTGGTTTTGGTGTTCAGCTAGAAAGGAAAGCAATTCAAATTCTTTTAATGGCAGCATATACGTTTTCTGATTAATTTTTACCTCGTAGCCTTTTTTATTTATATAGAGGGAGCCGAGACTTATATTGGCTTCACTTGTTTTACCATATCTTCTTAACAGTGCGTTTACACGGAAAATTAATTCGCGGGGTTCAAATGGTTTAACTAAATAATCATCTGTTCCCGACTCAAAGCCTTTTTCTTTATCTTCAATTTGGCTTTTGGCTGTTAATAAAATAACCGGTATGTCATAATGCTTCCTTATTTCTCTTGTTAAACTATATCCATCCATAACGGGCATCATAATATCAACAATGGCCAAATCACATAGGTCTGTTTCCAGAACCTTTAATGCTTCTCCACCGTTCTTTGCGGTAACAACCTTAAATCCTTCCTTTGTTAACAGCCCCTTAATCAGATTAAGGATATTCACATCATCATCTGCTGCTATAATCGTTTTCATCTACTACTCCTTCTACTAACTTACATTATTTATTCCATTTCAATTGTAATCAATCCATAAGAATTAGGAAAGATTAAGCCTTTAAACTCAGGGATTTCAGCACCGAATTCGACAAAGTAACAACTTATGTGTTATGATTAGGTTGTTGCATTAAGGCGTGCTAAATAACAATGTTGATTTTTAAAACATAGTTAAACGAAGCGGAAATCAACAACCAACACAAAAAGGAGGACAAAACATGATCGAATTTAAAAATATAGTTAAAAAGTATCGGACAAAAACGATTATCAATTCATTTTCGTTAGATATCGAAGCGGGACAATTAGTCGTATTTATCGGTCCCAGTGGATGTGGAAAAACAACACTACTGAAAATGATTAATAAATTAATTCAACCAACATCAGGAAAAATCTATGTAAATGGGAAAGATATCTCGACCATGAATACGATTGAACTTCGCCGAAACATTGGCTATGTTATCCAAAATACGGGTTTATTCCCACATATGTCGATTAAGGAAAATTTGGAGCTCATTCCGAAGCTTAAAGGAGAAGATCCCGAGGCAATTGCCAAAAAAACGGAGGAATTATTGGAGACGGTTGGATTAAATCCAAAGGAATATCTGCACCGCTATCCAAATGAACTGAGCGGCGGGCAGCAGCAAAGGGTTGGCGTAGCTCGTGCTTTCTCCACTAACTCCGATATCATCTTAATGGACGAACCATTCAGTGCCTTAGACCCCGTGACTAGAAGCTCTCTGCAGGATGAACTATTCCAAATGCAAAAGGAATTTAACAAGACGATTATCTTTGTAACGCATGATATGGATGAAGCTATTAAAATAGCTGACAAGATTTGTATTTTAAAAGATGGTGATATTCTTCAATATGATTCACCGGAAAATATCTTAAAAAATCCGGCTAACCATTTTGTTGAAGACTTCATTGGAAAAAGAAGAGTATGGAATAATCCTGAATTACTATTGGCCGAGGATATTATGATCGCTCATCCTGTTAAAATTACCGGGAAACGTAATGTTCTTCAGGCAATTGAAATTATGAAGGATCATAAGGTAGACAGCTTAATGGTAACGAATAAGAATAATATTCTCATCGGTTTAGTGACATTGAAAGGAATTCAATTGCTGAACCGTAATGATGCAATTGAGGATGTTATGGAGCAAAATGTTCTATCTGTATCACAAGATGCAAATTTGATTTCTGTTCTTACAACGATGAATGAACACAAGATTGGCTATGTACCTGTTGTAAATTACATGAATCAATTAACAGGTCTTATTACAAGGAGCAGTATTTTATCAGCATTAAGCAGTCAACTAATTGACTTGGAGGTGGCCTTTTAATGAAGGATTTCTGGAACTATCTACAATCAAACTCAGACCAAATTTTTGGTTTAATAGGGGAACATTTATATTTAAGTGTCATTTCAGTTGTGATTGCCATTATTGTCGGCATCCCGCTCGGAATCTTGATTTCCAGAGAGCCGAAATTATCAAAGCCGATTATTGGAACAACAAATGTCATTCAAGCGGTTCCAAGCTTGGCCTTACTCGGGTTTTTAATCCCGTTTATCGGGATTGGCAGCACCCCTGCCATTGTAATGGTTGTTCTTTATTCTTTACTTCCTATTGTTAAAAATACCTACACTGGGTTAACGAATATTAATGCAGACATTCTGGAAGCCGCCAAAGGTATCGGTTTAACCAAGAGCCAAACAATGAGAAAGGTTCAGTTGCCGTTAGCTTTCCCGATGATTATGGCGGGAATCAGAATTTCAGCGGTTACCGCTGTCGGATTAATGACGATCGCAGCCTTTGTCGGGGCCGGCGGACTAGGTTATCTAGTCTTTTCAGGTGTGCAAACTGTTGACAACAACATGATCTTAGCAGGTGCGATTCCTGCATGTATCCTGGCACTGTTAATTGACTTTATTGTTGGAAAACTTGAGTCTTCCATCTCTTATACTAGTAAAATCAAATCCTCTAAAATGAAGAAGAAACCAGCAAAAAAATGGTTCATTGCAACAAGCGCCATTGTGGTTCTTGCTGCAGGAGGATTTGGTGTTTACGCAAAAGCAACAGGCGACTCCAAAGATAAAATTGTCATTGGTTCTAAAAATTTTAGTGAACAATTAATTTTAAGTAATATGCTTGCTGATGTCATTGAAGATAAAACAGATTTGCAAGTCGAACGAAAATTAAACCTCGGTGGTTCACAAGTGGCTTTTAGTGCCCTTAAGAATGGTAATATTGATGCCTATGTCGAATACACTGGCACTGGTTTAGTGAATATTCTAAACCAACCGCCTGAAAGTAATCCTGATAAAGTTTATAAATATGTCCAAAAAGAATTTAAGAATAAATATGGCATTGATATGCTAAAACCGCTTGGTTTCAACAATACGTACGCACTGGCAGTACGTCAAGATACGGCGAAGCAATATGGATTAAACACTATTTCGGACTTGGCAAAAGTGAGTGATGGTTTAACCTTCGGACCAACCATTGAATTTCCGAATCGGGAGGATGGGTTAATTGGTCTTACAAAAACATATGGAATAAAATTTAAAGATGTGAAGGCTGTTGATGGCGGCCTGCGCTATACTGCTTTAGATCATCATAAGAGTGATGCCATTGATGCATTTTCTACTGATGGATTACTTGAAGCCTTCCATTTAAAAGTATTAAAGGACGATAAAAACTTTTTCCCTCCATACTATGCCGTACCAATCGTAAAAGAGGAAACATTAAAAAAACATCCGGAACTGAAAAAGGCATTAAATGCTCTCTCGGGTAAAATAACAGATGAGAAAATGCGTGAATTAAATTATAAAGTAGACAGCTTGAAGCAGTCTCCGGCAAAAGTTGCAAAAGAGTTTTTACAAAAAGAAGGAATTATAAAATAATTCTAAAGACCGGTCTATACTATAGACCGGTCTCCTTTTTATTCCTCTAAAAAATGCTGAACTCTTTCGTACGTTTTTTCATCTCCTATGACAAGGAGAATATCGCCTTCGTGGATTAAAGCATAAGGGCCGGGTGATATAATCATCTCCCCTTTCCTTTTCATTCCAATCACTGTCCCTCCAGTGTTTTGCCAAAACTTCATATCTGAAATCGTCTTGCCAATATGGATGCAGCCAGGAAAAATTTCAATCTCAAGTGGTGCTAATGGATTCGTATGGCGCAGTTTGTCTGAATAGTCCATAATTTTCGTTAACGTTTCATACAACTGTTCGTCCAATTTTTCTCGTTCCACAATCAAATGGTTCATTTGCTTTTTCAGGTCTTTTACACTGGCAAGATTCGAAAATCGATGAATATACTTGAAGGCATTTTCCCTAGAGGAAATTACAATTCCACTGCCTTTGGTAGAATGAACAATTTCCACATCTTCTAAAATTTTTATTGCTCTGCGGACGGTTTCAGGTGAAACCTTGTATTCACTAGCCAATGTGGATCTGCCATGAATTTTTTCTCCTACCTTAAATTTACCATCATAGATTCGATTGGCTAAATCAATGGCGATTCGTTCATATGTAGGTATTTGTGTCCTTTCCATAAAAAACCTCCGACACCACTAGTATTAAAAAAGTCTTATCTTATTTTTTTGTATCTAATACCCTTCCACTATACTCTTTTAGACGATAGCTTGCGAGTGAAAAGTTAAAGACTTTATTCAGAGAATTTTGGGCATAATTGTAAAAGGAAATGGAATGAGGTGAGGACATGAAACGTAAAATAATTCTTTGTTTAAGTATCGCCTTTATGATTTTTATGACCACCCTATTTGTCTTTTACCTCATTAAAGATGACACCTCTAATTGGCAGGTAGCTCTCGGCGGTATCATTGTCAGTGCCTTACCATTATTACTATTGCGCTTAAAAAATAATCCTTTTAACATTCCGCAAATTTTAGGTTATTTCTTATTTCTGTTTTGTTCTACTTACTTAGGTTCCATTGCTCTTTTTTATCTTCATCATAAATGGTGGGATTCAACACTTCATTTTTACAAGGGAGCATACGTTGGTGTGATCGCCATTACACTTTTTAAGATACTGGTGCCTTCTCAAAATCGAGAGGATGTATCGCGGTGGGTTCTCTTCCTATTTGTGCTTTCACTTGGTGCTTCAGCTAGTGTATTTTGGGAAATCTATGAATTTTTAGGGGATCTAACATTTACACACACGATGCAACGAGGCGGCAACACCGATACCATGTATGATTTATTGTGTGGTTTAGCCGGCGGACTCCTGATTGCACTATACTCCTTAGTCCGCAAACAACAGGTTTAATTGGAGGAAATAAACAATGAATCGGAAACTTGTCATTCTCATTAGTGCAGCCTATGTACTATTTATGGCCATTTTGGCTTTTTATTATCATTCAACCGGTGCATCATTTAAATCTACTGTAGCAATTGGCGGAATTGTCTGCGGTGCGATTCCGCTTCTGTTGGCTCTTTTTACAAAACTTCAATTCAATTTGCCGATCGTTTTTTCTTACTTGATTTTCTTGATTGGTTCACAATATTTAGGTTCGATTCGCGGCTGGTATGGCCTTGGCTGGTGGGACACCTTTATGCATTTTATCAGCGGCGGTATCCTGGCATTTGCAGCGATTGCTTTATATGAGCGACTTATTCATCGAAATGCAGGAAATGCGATTTCCCCTTGGTTTGTATTTTTGTATACCCTATCTTTTGCTGCCCTCGGCGGAGTCCTATGGGAAGTTTATGAATTCAGCTGTGATCAATTTTTGGGCATGACCCTGCAAGGCGGCGGAAATACAGACACGATGACCGATTTGATTGCCGATACTGCAGGAGGGCTTGTCATCGCGATTTGGGCAGGGGTTCGAACAAAAATTAAATTAAAGAATCAATGAGACTTATCATGAGCTGTGTTTAAATTTTATACAAATTAAACACAGCTCTTTCTACCCCACTGATCCTTTTGTTGCTTCAAATAGATTTATACCAAAACAGGTTGTTTTTCTTCTACTAGTAATAATAGACGATTTCTTATGTCTTCTACATTTACATTTTTTTGTGAAACACCCGTTTCCATTGCAGCATTCGCAACAGCTGCTGCTACATGGGCAGCCACTCGGCGGTCAAATGGGTCTGGTATCACATAGTCGGCATGGAGATCTTCCGCTGAAATCAATCCAGCAATAGCATAAACTGCTGCAAGCTTCATTTCTTCATTGATTTCTTTTGCATGTAC
Organism: Bacillus salipaludis; assembly: GCF_030938565.1. Classification (GTDB taxonomy): domain Bacteria; phylum Bacillota; class Bacilli; order Bacillales; family Cytobacillaceae; genus Neobacillus; species Neobacillus salipaludis_A. Next base: position 4,685,990 of record NZ_JAVGVR010000001.1, read on the forward strand.
ATCTAAAGCCCCCCGGAAGATGCCCGGAAATGCTAGTACATTATTAACCTGATTAGGGAAATCAGATCGGCCAGTCCCTACTACGAGTGCTCCAGCTTCTTTTGCCTCCTCCGGCATAATTTCCGGTATTGGATTGGCCATCGCAAAAATGATCGGATATGGATTCATGGAACGAACCATCTCTTTTGTGACAGCACCTGCAGCTGATACGCCGACAAACACATCTGCTCCCACCAACGCATCCGCTAATAACCCTTGTTGCTGTTCTTTATTGGTAATACAGGCTATTTCCTCTTTAAATGGATTCATTCCTACAGGGCGGCCATTATAAATGATTCCATTTGTATCACATAAGATGACATCCTTTACTCCCATATGTAGTAAGAGTTTCACAATCGCCACACCTGCTGCACCTGCACCGTTTATCACAACACGAATATCATTAATACTCTTCTCAGCGAGTTTTAGAGCGTTAATTAATCCAGCAGCAGTAACGATTGCAGTGCCATGTTGATCATCATGAAAAATTGGAATATTGCAGGCTTCTTGTAAGCGGCTCTCAATTTCAAAACATTGAGGTGCAGCAATGTCTTCTAAGTTAATCCCGCCAAATGTAGGCTCAAGTAATTTGACAACCTCGACAATTTTATCCGAATCAAATGTATCTAAACAAAGGGGAAATGCATCTACATCAGCAAATGATTTAAATAACAATGCTTTTCCTTCCATCACGGGCATTGCAGCTTTGGGGCCAATATTCCCAAGACCGAGTACAGCTGTTCCATCTGAAACAACGGCAACAAGATTCCCCTTCATTGTGTAGTCGTATACTTTGCTTTCATCCTCATGAATGACTAAACAAGGTTCTGCAACGCCTGGTGAATATGCTAAACTTAAATCGTTTGCATTGCGTACTGCGACTTTTGAATGAACGCCAAGCTTTCCTCGATTTTCTTTATGCATTTTTAATGCTTCTTCACGTAAAGTTGACATAAATTGACTCTTCTCCTCCTTGTTTTACATATAAAACAATGTTACATATATCTATAATAATATATTTAATTTTATTAATAGTCAATAATATTCAGATAATTTGTTTTTATATTAAAAATTAGTTTTATATACAAAACTATTTATGTTGTACAAAAATAATTATTTGCTTATCATCGTTTTATTTTTAACGGGGAAATACGGGAGATGTTATATTATTTTCTCTCAAAATTAAGAAGGCCTAACCGAATATAAAATGTACCCTATAGAGTAGACACTTAAAAAAAGTGCTTTCTATAGGGTACTTTTTTTATATAATTTAATAACACAACTAGAGACATACTGGAGACGGAGAAATCATGAGTAAAAAGACTTTTACAGAGAAAGAAATCGCTATACTATCTAAGAATCCATATATACAATCTGTTAGTTCAAAAGGAATTACATACTCTGATGAGTTTAAGCAACACTTTATCTCAGAGTTCAATAAGGGGAAATTCTCGAGACAAATATTTGAAGAAGCAGGGTTTGACGTTGATATTATCGGGATACAAAGAATTAAATCAGCTTCAGAACGTTGGAGGAATGCCTTTAAGAAGGCTGGGGTATTGGGACTTAATGACACTAGGAAAGAAAGTTCTGGTAGACCACGTGTAACGGAGTTATCCCTTGAGGAGAAATATGCCAGGTTAGAAGCTCAAATGAATCTCTTAAAGGCAGAGAATGAACTCCTAAAAAAGATCCGCATGCTAGAAAGGGGGCTGGTGAAGTAAAACTCCCTGCTAGTCAAAAATATATCCTCATTCGGTACGTCATTGAGAAATACAACTTGAAGCACATGGTGAGTTTCCTTTGTGAGGCAGCTAATGTTTCACGAAGCGGGTATTATAATTATTTCTCTCAGAAGTCCGTAGAACAGAGAAAACGGCAAGATGCAAAGGATGAAGAATCAAAAGCGTTGATATTAAAGGCCTTTCACTTTAAAGGTAAAATGAAAGGGGCACGTCAAATTAAAATGACATTGGCGGGCCAATTTCAGTGTGTCTTCAATTTGAAGAAGATCCGTAGAATCATGAAAAAATATGATATTGTCTGCCCAATCAGGAAAGCAAATCCATACCGAAGAATGATGAAAGCCACTCAGGAACACAGAGTGGTTCCTAACCTATTAAACCGTCAATTCAAACAAGATGCACCAGGTAAAGTACTGCTCACGGACATCACATACCTAAACTACCATAGTGGACAAAGAGCGTACCTGTCTGTGGTTAAAGACGGGTCTACCGGGGAAGTATTGGCGCACTATCTTTCTAATCGAATCACCATGGATTTGGCCACTAACACCTTACTCAAATTAAAGAAGAATCGAAACTTTAAGAAGGCTGAAAATGCTCTTATCCACTCTGATCAAGGGACACATTATACCCATCCCGATTTCCAAAAACTCGTTCGGAAACTAAGGTTACGTCAGTCTATGTCTAGGAGAGGGAACTGTTGGGATAACGCCCCAATCGAATCATTCTTTGGTCATCTGAAAGACGAGGTAAACATAAAAGCGTGTAAGACGTTCGAGGAGCTTCAATGTGAAATAGACAAGTATATCCGCCACTATAACCATACCAGATATCAATGGAACCTAAAAAAGATGACCCCTGTACAATACAGAAATCATCTTCTTCAGGTTGCTTAATCCCTTTTTTCAAAATGTCCTTTACAAAGGGTACATTTTAATAACGGTTAAGCCTTTTTAATTGATTAAATTCAATAACGTTGTCGTCGTAATCTCGTCTTGTGATGTATGTACCTTTTAAACCATCACGGCTGCAAAGAATTCATCATAAAGTGCCTGAACGGCTCTTTTTTCTTCGACTTCTTTTACCCCAAACATCATGCTCACTTCAGATGAACCCTGATTAATCATTTCGATATTAACCTTTGCCTTTGCTAAAGCTTTGGAAGCCCTGGCCATTGTTCCCACATTCCTGCGCATGCCTTCTCCCACGACCATAATCAAAGCCAGGCTGTGTTCGAATTTAACTAAATCAGCATTAAGGTCTGTTTCAATACGTCTTTTAATTTCTTCCTCCATTCCCGGAGCAAGCTGATTCTCTCTTAGGATCACTGAGATATCATCAATACCGGAAGGAGTGTGTTCATAGGATAGACCAAACTCCTCTAGAATACCAAGAAGCTTACGGCCAAACCCAACCTCTCGATTCATTAAATACTTGCTTACATAAATACTGCAAAAGCCTTCATCACTAGCAATTCCGATAACAGGACCGTTTGTATTATCGCGTTCATAAACAATTCTTGTACCAGGTGCAGAAGGATTATTTGTATTTTTAATATTCACCGGAATTCCTGCTCGGAAGGCCGGAACAAGTGCTTCATCATGAAGAACAGAAAATCCTGCGTAGGAAAGCTCGCGCATTTCACGATATGTCAATTCTTTGATCTCCTTTGGGCGGCTCACTAATGATGGATTAACGGAATAAACTGCATCCACATCGGTAAAGTTTTCATAAAGATCGGCCTTTAAGGCATTGGCAAGGATTGAACCCGTAATATCTGATCCGCTTCGTGAAAAGGTAAATACATCCCCTTCCTTGCTATAGCCAAAAAATCCTGGGAATACTAAAATTCCTCGTCGATCATGTAGTGAGGCTAATTTTGTATATGATTCCGGTAGAGTTTGGGCATTTCCTGGCTCATCACTGACAAGAAGTCCTGCATCTTTAGGATCAACATAAGAGGCATCAACACCTTGCGATTGAAAATAGGCAGCAACTAATTTTGCGTTGTTATCCTCTCCACTAGCCTTCATTAAATCCATAAACCGTTCAGGGTTACTCTTATCCGAGGAAGCTCTTCTTTTAAGGTCATTCTCAATTTCCTGAATGATATCTGAAGAAATGGCTAATTCTTCAGCAATTAACGCATATCTTGCCACTACAGCATCTAATTTTTCCTTTGGATCTTGATTCTGTAAGGAAAGTTCAGCACACTCAATCAATAAATCCGTTACCTTCTCATCTTCAGAAAATCTTTTTCCTGGTGCCGAAACGACTACTACCTTCCGTTCAGGGTCTGAAACAACAATCTGGAAAACCTTCTCTAATTGTTTTCCTGATGCTAAAGACGATCCTCCAAATTTAACGACCTTCATTTCTTACAACTCCTAATCTTTTAAAAATATAATCTTAATTTTATTCTAATTCTGAAAATAATCAATAGTTTTTTTCCTTCTATCGAGGACATTTGTTTATTTGCAGTGGACATTAATACAATTAGACCAAAAAAGCAGTAAAATTTCAACTATTAAAGCCCACTGTCTTTCCTATAAATAAAATTTAACGAATGAGTTCAATAAAATGAAAAAGAATCTTGGCAGTTAACCCCCATATAACCTTTTCTTCATAAATATAGAAATATTCGTCCAATCCTCTTGTCCGCCATTTATAATTTTCTCCCCCTGGAATTAACTCCAACGGAAAGTTTTTTTCCGGTTCAACTTTAAAATTCAAATTGTACACTTCAGGCTTATGATTTAAGAAAAAGGACATGGCTACCGAAAAAACATCCCCCACTTCAGCTGGATTAGGTTGTATCGATTCAGGACAATCAATAAATCCAGCGAAGGGATAAATAATCATACCAAACTGTGAAACCATATAATCCAAAGGAAATACTCTCGAGATATTTTCTCTTTTTATTCCTAATTCCTCAAGTGTTTCCCGTATTGCCGCTCCTTTCTCATCAGAATCGTCAGAATCAATTCTTCCACCTGGGAAACAAATTTCTCCCGGCTGTCTCCTAAGCTCCATAGACCTGACTTCAAACAGGATATGGATTCCATCCTCTTTTTGAATAAGAGGTAAAAGTACTGCATACTTGGAAAATTTTTCACTTCCCAGTATCGTCGGCGTATGTGTTTTTAATTTATGATGAATAAATTCCAAATCCATAAATTTCACCTCTTTTGTTTCACTCAACTTGATAAACTGCCATCAAGTATTCCCCGTCATAAAGGAATTGTTATTTTAATTTTAGACAAGATTCATGGTAGAAATTACTCTTTTAAAACAAATTTATTATTATACTCATACATTTGTCTTGATTGCCAATAACAGCCCGGTTGACCAATCCATTTCTGTTATCACCAAATCCGGTCTTTTTCGGAGTGTATCAACAAGTTTGGGAGCTTTGATTCTATATTCTTCCGGCACTCTCTCATCTGGCAGCAAATCATGAATCACATAAAACCCTCCCACATTTAAATGATCTAGCGTTTTATCAAGTAGTTCGAATTTTCCTGGCCAGGTATCGGCAAAAATAAAATCAAATTGCTCAGACATTTTTTGAATAAAAGCCGCCCCATCTTCGCACCGGAATGATACTCTGCTGTCTTGCCCGAGGTACCTCTTAGCAATAGATTGCACACTCGCATCTATGTCAACCGTCGTAAGCCTGCTTTCAGCATCCATTCCCTCAATAATCCATGAAGCCGATGCCCCTGCGCCTGTTCCCAGCTCTAAGAAATTTCCTCTTGATTTTGAGGAAGCCAATCCTTTTAGCAAAAACCCTGTTTTTCTGTCACATGATTGCTCAAAGCCAATCACCTGAGAGTCTTGTAATATTTTCGCGTAAGCAAGTGGCGCTTGCAAAACTTTGTTTTCCTCCATGACAATCCCCCCTATTTATAATGGCTGATGATTTCCGCTCCAGGTGCTTCGCTTTCCGCGGGCGGTCCGGGGAGCCTCCTCGGCTCCGTACTCCCGCAAGAGTCTCGCACCTTCCACTACAATCAAAATGTTTAAAATCAGCAATGACCTTTTATATAGAATATGAAAAAATAAAAAGGCCTCTTATGATAAGAGGCCTTTGGATAAACGATACCGACCTCTTATCTCCCAGAGTATGTCTACTCTGTTGGAATTAGCACCTTCCTGAAATAATCAGGGGTTGCTGAGGTTTCGCAGGGCCAGTCCCTCCACCTCTCTGGATAAGAATAAATTTTATGGAATTTATTTCATTTGCCAATAAGTATCGCACAGTTTTTACAAAAAGACAATACTTTTACTCGATAATAATCTCCACCCATTTAATAAAATTATTGCTTTTTCTCTGCCCAAGAGTACATATAATCAAGATCTTCAACGGCAGCTGCGGCTTTAACAACCTTCAATGGATGAAACGTATCAATCATAACAGCTAATTCCAATGTTTCTTTTTTGCCAATGCTTGCTTCTGTTTTCCCAGGATGAGGCCCATGCGGGATGCCGCTTGGGTGAAGCGTGATTGAGCCCTCTTGAATCCCCTTTCGGCTCATAAAATTACCTTCCACATAATAGAGGAGCTCATCACTGTTCACATTGCTATGGTAATATGGCGCCGGTATTGATTGCGGATGATAATCATATAATCTTGGCACAAAGGAACATACCACAAAATTACTTCCTTCGAAGGTTTGGTGAACAGGCGGTGGCTGATGGATCCTTCCCGTAATCGGTTCGAAATCCTCAATATTAAACGCCCAGGGATAGAGATACCCATCCCATCCAACCACATCGAACGGGTGATGGCCAAGGATATGTGAATGGATATTTCCTCTCGCTTTCGTTAACACCTCAAACTCGCCCTTTTGATTAAACGTCTGTAACGATTCCGGACCACGGATATCCCGCTCGCAAAACGGACTATGTTCCAAAAGCTGCCCGTATTCATTGCGATAACGCCTTGGTGTTGTAATTTGGCTGAAGGATTCTACAAACAGCATTTTAGTCGTTTCATTTTCATTTGGAATCACACGATAAATTGTTCCAATTGGAATCACTAAATAATCCCCTTGCCTGTATGGAATCGTTCCAAACATCGTCTCAAGCCTTCCGGAACCATAGTGAATAAAGAGCATCTCATCGCCATCGCCGTTTCGGTAAAAGCTAGGCATTCCTTCCGTCACATTTGCAGTTCCAATCAGCAAATCCTGATTACCTAAAAAGTACTGTCTTCCTATTAGTGCATTTCCGTGCTTAGATACGTTGCTGGTAAAAAAATGACGGTGCCGTAAACTTGGCTGGTCTTCATATTCCGGCAAAAAACTCATAACTAATTCGGATTTCACTACTTCGGTAGGCATGTATTCATGATATAAGATCGACTGAGTTCCCGAAAACCCGCGTGTCCCCATCACCTGCTCACGGTAAAGGCTACCATCTTCCTTCTTATGGATTGTATGACGTTTATGGGGAATCTTGCCCATCTTACGATAAAACATCCGGCCACCCCTTTTCTATCCTTCTATAATGGTATTCTTTAAAACCCCTAATTTTTCAATCTCAAGCTCTACACAATCTCCGGGCTCTAACCAGCGGTGGATCTTAGGGCCAAGCTCAAGAATACACCCTGTCCCAACAGTCCCAGACCCTATGATTTCCCCGGGATATAGTGTCACTTCTTTGGAGGCCTGTTCAATCATTTCGGCAAAAGAGTAGTAAATGTCTTTCATATTCCCTTCCGATAGAAGAACACCATTTACACGCGCCCTCATGGCAAGATTAAAGCCTTTCCCCGCCTTAAATGGTTCTACTTCATCCTTCGTTACAATCCACGGTCCTATAGAAGTAGCAAAATCCTTCCCCTTCGCAGGTCCAAGTCCTACCATCATTTCTTTTCGCTGAAGATCTCTTGCACTCCAATCATTTAATATACAATAGCCGAATATATACTTGTCTGCTTCCGCGGCAGGAATATTTCTGCCCTCTTTACCGATGACACAAGCAACTTCCAGCTCATAATCCAGCCAATCTGATTCTGCCGGCTTCACAATTTCCTCATCCGGTCCCTTGATGGCTAAATGATTGGAAAAATAAAATACAGGAATCTCATACCATTCCGGAATCATTTCAAGTCCTCTGTTGTCTCTTGCCGTTTTTACATGCTGCTCAAATGCATAAAAATCTCGGAAACTCTTCGGTACGGGTAATGGAGCTTTTAAGCGAATATCTGATAATCGATGTACTGCGGAATCTTCAACTGAAATCGAAATAAGCTCAGCAGCCTTTTTCATGTATTTTTCATGGGAATTGATAAAGTCTAGTAAGTTAGCAGGTAGGTCATCGCCTGTTGCTTCAATCAAATCAACAACATACTCTTCGTTTAACAAGAGGCCTATCCGAACCGTTTTATCACTTTTTTCAAAAGTTACAAATTTCATTTTCCAGCCTCCGTTTTTCTTACCATATCAAAAGTCCGCACTAACGGATCCGTAAAGGTGTTTCCCGCCATCCTGCCCAGCGGCTTTAGTTTTTCAGAATCTATCCTGCCATTGTTATAAAGGTCGTCGGCCACATGTACATGGACCACTTTGCCAATAACAAGGCTTCCGGCCCCTGGCTGATCGCCAAAATCCAATACTTGGTACAACTCACATTCCAAATGGACAAGCGACTCCCTTATCCGAGGGACCTTGATTTTTTTACTAGGTTCTTTCGTTAAACCGGTCTCATTTATTTCATCAACTTCAGGGGAGAATTCAATCGCACAGTCATTCATTTGTGATGCTATTCCCTCACTGACGATATTAATAACAAACTGTCGCGTATTTTCAATGTTAACAAGTGTATCCTTTTTCGCACCGTCCTTCCCTCTCCGCATCGGAGAGAAACAGACCAGCATTGGACTGGCACAGATAGCAGTAAAAAAACTAAACGGCGCCGCATTCGCCGTCCCATCCTCCGCCAAGGTTGATACAAATGCAATCGGCCTTGGCAAAATAGATCCAACTAATAGTTTATAGGCTTCTTTCCATTCAAGTGTCTCCGGGGTGATTTCCACTGTATCCACCACTCTTCCTTACCAACATTAACTTTGAAAAAAGGGAGAAAGTCTTTCCTCCCTTTTTACCGACCATATGGTGATTCCTTTAAAAATATTACACTCTTTATCTAGTCATTATAAGTTTCCTCGTCTAGCCTGCTCACGTTCAATCGACTCAAATAAAGCTTTGAAATTTCCTTCCCCAAAACCTCTTGCACCTTTACGCTGGATAATTTCCACAAACAAAGTGGGGCGGTCTACAATCGGTTTCGTAAAGATTTGCAGTAAATATCCTTCATCATCCCGATCGACTAAAATATTCAGCTCACGGAGCTTTTCTATTTCTTCATCAATTTCTCCAATCCGACCTCCTAATGCTTCATAATAGGATCCCGGGGTTTTTAAAAACTCAACACCATTCTTTTTCAATGTTGTTACAGTCGATACAATATCTTCTGTTAAGATCGCCAGATGCTGTACACCAGGGCCATTATAAAATTCAAGATATTCTTGAATTTGTGATTTCCGTTTTCCTTCTGCCGGTTCATTTATCGGGAATTTAATCCTGCCGCCATTGTGCATGACCTTTGACATGAGAGCAGAATATTCCGTTGTAATATCTTTATCCGTAAAATGCTTCATTTCCTTAAAGCCCATGACTTTCGAATAGTATTCCACCCATTCCTCCATCCGTTCCACATTGCCGACAACATGGTCGAACCCAATTAATCCGGCATCTTCGATTGGCAAATCATTTGAATAGGGTTCAAAGCCTGGCATGAATACGCCTTGATAATTTTTCCGTTCTATTAACGTATGGATGGTATCCCCATATGTACCAAGAACGGCCTTTTTTAACACTCCCTTTTCATCCTTCATTTCAAAAGGTGCAATAATGGCTATCGCCCCTCTTTCAACTGCTGCATTGTAAGCCTTTTCAACATCATCTACTAGTAACGCCACATCCTTGACACCATCACCGTGTTTCTTTACAAATTGGGAAATCCTGCTATCTTCAGTATAGGAGCCTGTGATGATCAAACGAATATTTCGCTGCGTAAGGACGTAAGATACGGACTCCCGATTTCCCGTTTCTAAACCGGAATAAGCCACTGGCTTAAACCCAAATGCCGTACAAAAATAATGACAGGCTTGCTTAGCATTGCCTGTGTAAATTTCAATATAGTCAACATCACATACCGGAAAGAAGTCATCCGCCAGCTGTTCAGCTCTCACTCTTTGTTCTTTCATACGAAAACCTCCAAATGGAAAATTTAAACTTTTCATGATTTTATTTTATCGAAAGGTTTTTCGTCCTCTCAAGAATAGAGTGTAAAGCAATAACGCTTTTAGGCAGTAAAGAAAACAACACACCTATAGTGATAAATCCTTAATAAATCAAAAAAGGAACAGCCTCATGCCGGCTGTTCCCCTTCCTACTTAAAAAATATTTTTTTATCGACAAAATCTCGCTTAAATTTCATTATGCCAGAATGGCTCTATCACTTGCCATCTGTTCGCCGCGAATGCGTTTAAATTCTAATAATAAGCCCTCGATTGTTAAATTCTTCTTATTTTCCTCATCTACTTCAAGGATGATTTGGCCCTTATCCATCATGATTAATCGGTTACCAAGGTCGATCGCCTGCTGCATATTATGTGTAACCATTAAGGTAGTGAGCTTGTATCGATCGACAATTTCCTTTGTTAGATTCGTAATCAGTTCAGCTCTTGACGGGTCGAGAGCCGCTGTATGTTCATCGAGAAGAAGAATCGATGGTTCAGTGAATGTAGCCATCAATAAGGATAGCGCCTGACGCTCCCCACCGGATAGTAAACCAACCTTTGCACTTAGGCGGTTTTCCAAACCTAAATGTAATGTTTCAAGCACCTCACGAAAATATTCTCGGCGCTTTTTTGTAACTCCACTTTTAAGTGTTCTTGTTTTATTCCGTGAATAGGCCATAGCAAGATTTTCTTCAATGGTCATACTTGGAGCTGTTCCTGCCATTGGGTCCTGAAAAACCCGGCCAATCATCTTTGAACGTTTATATTCCGTCATGGCTGTAACATTTTTATCGGCAATATGAATATCGCCAATATCCGGAGTAATCACACCAGATATGATATTCATTAAGGTTGATTTACCGGCCCCATTACTTCCGATAATCGTGACAAAGTCGCCCTTTTTTAGATTTAAATTGATTTGGTCAATTGCAATTTTTTCATCAGGTGTCCCTTCGTTAAATATCTTATGAATCTGATTTAATTGCAGCATGACTTTCACCCCTTTGATCACTTGAAGCCTTTATGATGTTCATTCTTTCTGCTTTTTTGCGTGCTTTTCGCTTTTTCTCTTTTGTGCCGTCAATAATTTTGGGAGCGATTAAAGCAATCAAGACAATTACGGCTGTAATCAATTTCATATCTCCCGGATCCAAAAACTCAATTCGTAATGCGAGCGTAACCACAATACGATATACGATGGATCCACCAATCACAGCAAGGGTTGTTCTGGCAATGGATTTGGTTCCAAACAGTGCTTCACCAATGATAACGGATGCAAGTCCGATGACAATCATCCCAATCCCCATTCCAACATCTGCAAAACCGCCCTGCTGTGCAATTAATGCCCCGGAAAAAGCCACTAATGCGTTAGAAAGCCCCAAGCCAAGAACAACAAGAAGGTTCGTATTGGCTGAAAGACTGCGAATCATTCGCTTATTATTTCCTGTCGCCCTGATCGCAAGACCAATTTCTGTTTGTAAAAACCAATCTGTAAACCCTTTAATAATAAAGGTAATGATAATCATGGAAATCAGAATTCCCCATGTAGAAGGAAGGCTGTCTCCTAAACCGACAAGTGATAATAAATTGTTGAAAAAGGAATCGATTCCTGTTTTTTCAAACAGACTGCTTATTTTTGTGAATGATGTGTCGGAATTTAATAATGGTATGTTTGATCTGCCCATGATTCGCAAGTTAATGGAATAAAGAGCAATCATCATTAAAATTCCCGAAAGTAAATTATTTATCTTTCCAACAGTATGAATCAATCCGGTCAAACATCCTGCAATAAAACCCGCGAATAAGGCCATGATTGTAGCAAAAAACGGATTGGCTCCACCTGCAATCATTACCGCCGAAATCGCTGCCCCTGTAACAAAACTCCCATCCACCGTTAAATCTGGGAAATCCAGAATTCGAAAGGAAAGATAGACGCCCAGTGCCATAATCGCATAGATGATACCTGCTTCGAATGATCCAAATATGGCTGTAAACATTGAGTTCATCCTTTCTTTGTCTAAGTCCTAAAGGAATAGGTATAAAACCTATATGTAAAAAATTTTGGGAGAAGACCTAATAAGGCCTCCTCCAAACGTACTATTTTAAAGGCTCTATTAAACTAGTCGTTGATTTCCGCTCTAATCAACGATGTTCAAAATCAACTTGTTCCTTTAACACAGCCAATTTAAGGGTAAAAATTATTTTCCTTCGTAAAATTCTCCTAGCTTACTCCATTCATCTTTTACAGTTAAGCCCTGAGCTTCTGCTGCTTTTTTATTGATTACAAGTTTCAAAGATTTAGGTAGTTCAACTGGAATTTCTGAAGGCTTTTTCTTACCTGTTAAAATGTCAGCAGCCATTTCACCTGATTGATAGCCAATGTCATAGTAGTTAAATCCGCTTGCCGCAACAGCTCCGCGCTTCATTGAATCAAGTTCACCAACGAACAACGGAATTTTCTTGCTGTTTGCAACTGAAATAACCGACTCAAGTGCGGATACAACAGTATTATCTGTTGGAACATAGATTGCATCGACACGTCCTACCAATGATTCAGCAGCCTGTTTAACTTCTGCAGAGGTAGAAACAGAAACTTCCACTAACTTAGCTCCTTTTGCCTCAACCAATTCTTTTACTGCTTTTACCTGGACTTCTGAGTTTTGCTCACCAGAATTATAGATAACACCGATCTTCTTTGCTTTCACTTCATCTGTAATAAAGCTGATAGTTTTTTTCGTTGCATCCGGGTGGTTATCCGTCGTACCGGTAATGTTTGGTCCTGGTTGATCGAAGGATTTTACCAATTTAGCCCCGACTGGATCGGTAACAGATGTAAAAACAATCGGAATATCCTTTGTTGCATTTAATGCTGCAGTTGCACTTGGAGTTGCATTAGCAAAAATCAAATCTACCTTGTTGCCGACAAAATTCTGAGCAATTGTCTGGGTATTATTCATATCCGCCTGCGCATTTTGGTCATCGTACTTAACCTTTAGACCTCTATCAGCAAGCGCCTTTTTAAAACCTTCAGTTGCTGCATCTAATGATGGGTGTACGGCAAATTGGGTAATACCAATTGTATATTCCTTTTGACCCTCTTCTTTTTTCCCGCTTCCAGCTGTATCCTTGCTGCCGCAGCCTGCAAGCATCAGCATTCCCGCTAACACAAAGGATAGCGATCGAACTGACTTCTTCATAAGTAAAAATCCCCCTTAAATTTCTCTAAAACCAATATTCAAAAAATTCTTATATTAAAAATTATTCTAGTATTTCTTTGAGTTAAAATCAATAGAAAATTGAAAAATATTTTTCTGCTTTAAAGCGGCAATTTCCACCAAAATTACTTTGAACTGAAAAATATTTTAGAAAACCGTCATTATTCTCTTTTTTAAAAACAAAAAACCTTCTTTTAATAAAGAAGGTTTTTGCAGAAATGTATATTAATGGATAAATTTCAAAACAAAAGATTCTACCATTCTCTTGTTTTTTCTAGTAATTGATCAATTTCTATTGGCTTTATCTTATAACTGTTCTTTTCAGATGTTAGATCTGATGTAGATTCTAGTAATTTGTCAATATCTATCAAAATGATTCCCATTATCTAACCTCCAAGTTTTGATTTAATTAGGAAATTTTTTATCTTGCTAAACGGTTCGAAACTTCTTGGATTGCTATGGGGGTGTTTTTTCTAAAATAATTGTTTTTCTTTTTCCCGGCATCTAAATAGTACTAAAGGATTAGCCCTTATAATAATGCACTAGTAAGGTATGATTTATTTCACTTTTATTTCACAATTTGCACATTAAAATGATAATGGGAATTCAAGTAAGTAGTTGGGGGACTCCTTGCTTGATGAAAAAATAATGGGAGGGGTTATTATGTATCAATCGATTGCATGGTACGCTACACTCTTTTTCGTTTTCCTCATTGCACTGGCATTTTCCTTCGTGTACGGGGAATCGAGAAAACTCAAAGATTATGGGCCAATCCAAGAGAAAGGCTACAAAATTCGCAAATTTTATTTTCTAGGTTTAATCACCATTTTAGGATTTGCATCTGCCCTATCGCTAAGCAGACTGCCTTATCATGCTCAACATGCGCAGGCAAAAGAAATGGGGAAAGTAGTTAAAGTTACGGGAATGCAGTTTTCATGGGAATTAAGTGACGATCATTTTACGGTTGGGGAGCCGGTAATGTTTCATGTCACAAGTAATGATGTTACACATGGGTTCGGGTTGTATGATGAAAATCTACATCTTATTGGCCAAACACAGGCAATGCCAGGATACACAAATATACTCCAGGTTACCTTTAAAAAATCTGGAACCTATAAAATCCTTTGCTTGGAATATTGCAGCACAGGTCATCATTTAATGATGAAGGACATCGTTGTGGAGCCTAAAGGAGGAAGCAGTAATGGCGACTAATGCACGGAATGCCATCAAAAAGGGTGTTTCAATTTACCTCATGGTTACCTCAGTTGTTCTGGTTCTTATGATGATTTTCGGTGTAATAATGCTGTTAAATCAAGGGAATGTTATTAAAATTTCCGCCCAAACCTTTTATAAGGTGATGACGATTCATGGAACTGGAATGATTGGGATTGCGTCTTTAGGTGGTAGCGCTATCCTTTGGTACTTCCTATCAAAGTATATCCATTTAAATCCAAAGATTCTGTTTGCTAATTTGATTTTATCGCTTATCGGAGTAGTCATGATTCTTGTAGCGATTTTTGGATTTAATTTTTCTGATGGATGGACTTTTCTTTATCCGTTGCCATCTTTTTCATCTAAACTGAACGGTTTAACAGGTGCACTATTATTCTTGTTTGGCCTATTATTACTAGGCGTTGGTTATCTAGTAATGTATTTTTATTTAGCAGCAAGACTAATTAAAGAATACGGAGGTCTAGGTAAATCACTTGGGTGGGATTATATTTTCCGAGGTAAAAAGGGCTATGGTCCACCAGCTGCAGTCGTTGCTACAACCATGGTGATTATCGCTAACTCTGTCGGAATTCTAGCAGGTGCAACTGCCTTAGTAGAATCGATTGTAAACATTCTTAATCCGAATTTTGCATTCGACCCAATGCTGGCGAAACACTTAACCTATGCTTTTGGACATATTTTTGCTAACTGTACGATTTATATGGCGGTTATTGCTGTTTACGAAGTTCTTTCTGAGTATACAGGGCGCCCTTGGAAATCAAATAAAGTATTTTTAATCGCTTGGAACTTTTCGACCTTGTTTACTTTAATGATTTATACCCACCATCTATTAATGGATTTTGCTGTACCAGAATGGATGTTAATTATCGGGCAAATTTTCTCTTATGCAAACGGTCTTCCAGTTATGGTTATAACCGCATATGGTGCCTTAATGATTGTTTTCCGCTCAGATATGAAATGGGATTTTGCTTCAAGTATGTTTTTCCTTTCTATGTTTGGATGGGTTGCAGGGGCCGTTCCAGCGATTATTGACGCAACAATCGTGGTTAACCATGTAATGCATAATACAAAATGGGTTCCCGGCCACTTCCATACTTATATGGGAATGGGAGTAATTGCAATGATTTTCGGATTCATGTACTATTTCAATAAAATGGAAGGAACCCAGAAACAAAAAGGTATTGATAAGTACGCAATTTTCACTTATTTCGTTTTCTTTTCCGGTTTAACCGGCTCATTCCTCTATGCTGGAAAAATTAGTGCGCCAAGAAGATGGGCTGAACATCTGCCGCAATGGACCGGCTCTGACCAAGTCGGTGCACTGTGCGGTGTCTTTATCATTATTGCAGCAATTATTTTTACAACTAGATTTTTCATTGGCTTAAGAGATGTTGGTAAAAATACACCAACAAAGTCATTTAAAAGAGTTTCATAGCATACGAAAAATCCAGTCAGTGAGACATGACTGGATTTTTTTAATAGGCTCTCTTAAACTTGATCGTTGATTTCAGCTCCAGGCACAAGCGGTTCGGGGGCGGTTGGGGAGCCTCCTCGTCGCTTCGCTCCTGCGGGGTCTCCCCTGTCCCGTACTCCCACAGGACACTGAATTGCTTCCTTGAATCCGCCCACGCACGAAGAAAATGCGTTAGCATTTTCGAGGAGTCTTCGTGCCTTCCGCTCCAATCAACTCTGTTCAAAATCAACATTGTCCTTTAACACAGCCTTTTTATAAAATTAATAGACTAGTAATCTTTTATTCATAATTTATTCATTTTTGTTTTGTAAGATATTTTTTGTAGGACAATCACTTCCCCCCTTGACATCCGGCTAAAATTTAGCCGGATTTTTTTTTGCTGTATTAGAGCAGATTAACCGCTATAAACACTATCACATGTCCCAGCTTGTGGTTCATAAAAACAATGTTCTTTATATTGACCAGAATGAGGTTGACCGTACCATGTTGGAGGACATGACTGATATGCTCCCCTTAATTTATTGGTTAACTGCCTTTGAATTCATTTCAATTTCCTTGGATTTAAAGGACCATTTCATCATCGGTGGAGTTACTACTGTTGTTACAATTACAACAACAATGATTGTAGCAAATAAATCCTTAGTAATTAAATTGGATGCGAGGCCCATTGATGCAACGATTAATGCAACTTCACCACGCGAAACCATTGCTGAACCAATTCCCATTGAGCTATTCCAACCAAATCCTGAAAGTTTTGCCCCTACACCTGCACCAACAAATTTCGTTAAAATGGCTAAGAAGCTAAGCAAAATAATAAGACCTAAATTCTCAAGAATACCAGTAAACTCAGCCGAAATGCCAATGTAGGCAAAGAATACTGGAACAAAAATCGAATAGCTTAGTGTTTCAACTTTTTCAAAAACTTCCTGTTTAAATTTTGTTAAGCCGATAGCGATACCAGCGATGTATGCTCCAATAATATTAGCAACACCAGTATATTCAGCAGCAAATGCATATACAAAACAAATAATTAATGCCGATGAAATAACAGCCTCGCTTACAGGTAATTTTGTAAATTTATTCATTGCCCATGGAACAACTTTCCAAGCAAATAAGATAGATACCACAAAAAACAATACTTTCTTTATTACCAATGTTGTTAAAGATACTTCCCCACCGCCAGCAAAGGACATTAATATTGCCAAAATTAACATTACAACCACATCATCCAAGACGGCGGCGCCCAATATTACACTTCCTTCAGCTGTCTTTAATTGATTCATTTCTTTAAGAGTTTGAACGGAGATACTTACACTCGTAGCAGAAAGCATAACACCCAAAAACCAAGATTGCATGTTCGATAAATCCATCATGATTCCTGTAAAGTACCCCAAAAATAATGGAACAATAATTCCGCCGAAACCTACATATGCAGATGATTTTCCAGATCGTTTAAATTCATCAAGATCAGTTTCTAGGCCAGCAATGAACATCAGTAAAATAACACCAATTGTACTAAATGTTGATAAAGTATCTGATGCACTGATTAATCCAAAAACAGATGGCCCTAATAAGACCCCTACAATAATTTCTCCCAACACGGAAGGTTGACCTAATTTGGCACTCAAACCTCCTGCAAGTTTTGCAGCAATGATAATAAGCGCTAATTGAAGAATAAACATATAATTCCACCTTTCAATAATTTATAAATTTCTTACATGCAAGAGTAAATAAAAAAAGTCCGTCACCAAAGGACATAGTTATCCCTTGGTGACAGACTCCTCCTAGTGTCTAACTTATTTGTTTATATACTGTATCCTGCTTGATCTCTATCCCCCTTTTCAAAATACAAAAAGAGCCTATTTTTCCAAAAACAGGCTCTTAATAAGATATAGAAAAAGCCCATCAACCAAAGGGCAAAATACCCCCTTGGTGACAGGCTCCTCCATACGTACAATATATAATTATTATTATATTAACAGATATTATGGTGTTTTTCAATACCGATTTCTAATCCCATTTCCTTATTTTGGTGATTATTTTTTCCTTTAGCACCATTAAAAAGGTTGTTTCACCCTTTTGGATTTTTTGCTTGTTCCATTCATTGGTGCTGGCAACGGTAATGAGGATAAGCCCTGCAATCAGCAGATATCCCCACCAAGGCATATTTCCCCAATAGGGTCTTGTTTGTAAAAAGACATTTAAAAGCAACACGCTAGAGCCAATAAAGAAGTACGACTTAATTTGCAGGAACATTCCTGCTAACAACGAAAGCAGGGATAATGACCCTAAAATAATCGCATCGTAAATGGTTGAACTAGCCAGCCCATCTTGGATTAAAAGAATTGCAACCGCACATAGGACGGCCCATTCAAGCGGTTTTGTCAGGCTTGTATAATGATCTTTTAATTTGACGCGTATCAATATCACCACGACCACCAGCGGCAATACCATTGCTTCACGGTCCCATAATGCCGGAATATCTAAATCCGTGACAACCGAGTAGTAAGGCTGCAATAAATAAAGGCTCCCTAACATCACAACCAAAACGGAATAATTTTCTGGAACCCTTTTACGCTGCATCCAAATGGAAGCAGAGATAAGCAATCCCGGAAGCGCATCTGTCCAGACAGATTGATCATTAAAATAATACATAAACGAAAAAAATAAAGGTGCAATAACAGTGTAACCATCTAGCTTTATTTCCTGTGGTTTTTTTCCAAGCTCAATTAATTGTCTATATATCAATTGACCAACCAAAACCAATAAAATCCCTATTCCTCCAGAAAGGAGCATCTTTTCAACCAGAACCAAATTGTCCGAAAAGGAAACTTCAACGGTTGCAATAAAAGCAATAAATAGTGGAAATATAACAAATTGATTCCATTTGATCTTGTGTAAAAAAAACAAGACACCAATTGTATAGACGCTAGTAGTTAAATATGGACCCCAACCGAACGGATAAGCATTCAGGGTACAGCAAAGCCCAAATAAAGAGAAAGGTACGAGATAATATATAGTTCGTTTTTTGTATGCAGGGTTAGCGGCAAGCCAAAATAAACCGAGCACGATACTTGTAATTGGAAATTCGTAGTACCGTTTCAGCGAATCAAATAGATGGTCCATACCAAGGGAAGTCACACAAAAAACACTGGAAAAACAGCCATAGAGAAAAAGCTTGATCTTCCACTCATCCCCTGCCTGCCTGGCGCTAATGGCATAGGCAATAATAGCAATGACAAAGCTTACCCAAGCGGTATCGTGATCAAACAACCACGTATACCCGAGTACTGCCGGTAAGAGGATATGGCCAATCCATGCAAAGGCAGATGATAGATTCTGATCTTTATTACGCCAAAGATAACAAATGACAAGCAATATAACAGCACTCATAGTCGCAATCAATGTATTCATCATTTGATTAATTTCAATTTTCATGGACAGGGCATGGACACAAGTTAAATAGGCCAATAATGTTGCCATTCCAATTAAAAACGGTATCCATTTTGTCCCGATTCTTTTGTACAAATACGAATACATCCATACCCCAATCAGGAGGACAAGCGGTTGTACCCATAGTTCGTTAACCGAACCTACATAAGATTGACCAATGGCCAATGTATATAAAATTTGGGATACGAATAAGGAGGTATGTTCCAACCTCTTTTCTTTTACCTGTTTCCAGCCGAAACTTGACAGTAAGACAAGAATCGCCCCAATGGCAAAATTAACTGTGTCCCCATAATCATTTTCATATAAAGCTGAATGAGCATTTATTTCACTGCCAAAGGCTATAATTGAAAGCCCAAAAGTACTTGGTAAAATCCATTCTGCTGCTTTTTTATAATGCAACCTTTTCTCCGATTTTAACAGTAAATAGGCACAGGAGACGAGCAATAAAAGCATAACCCCTAACTCCCACCATTTTTGGAATACGAATGCCGCCAGAATAGCGAATCCCATAACAACTGCGCCGACGTCTCTTGAGCTAATTCTTACAATTTCCAAGTATGCTCCTAAATGTAAAATTCCAAATAGAATAAACAAAAGGAAACCTGTAAAAAACAGTGTCAATGAAAAATGGAAATCAATTACTAGGCTTATGAAGGAGAGTACTTCCATGATTGCGACCGTCAAGAAGAACGAGCTAAAATACGGGAATATTGCTCTGGGAGTGTGATGGGATAAATACGTAAAATTAGCTGCAATAATGATATACGCAATCAATAGTACTAGTGATGGCTCACCAGAACGCAGCAGAATCCCTTCAAAACTGATATAAATAAAGGCTAAACCCGAAACGACTGCACTCGTAACCTGGAAAACCTTATCAAGGGAAAATTCTTCTTTTATAGCTTTAGGAACAAACATAAATCCAAAGGCTGCTAAAGCATAAAGGATTGGCCCAACAGATTCAAGCATAGAATGTTCGATTACCTGATAAAAACCATATACAATCATGGCACTGAAGATAAAATGATATTCCTTCCTGCCACTGACATACATCATCGATAAGTAGATGACCGCTGTCAGCAAAAGATTGAAACCATATACGATTTGATTATCATAGATAAACAGCATTAAGAGTGTACATATGACCAGATTAGCTTGGATATAAGGAACAAACTCACTAGTAAATAACCTTAGGCCTTTTCTTTTCTTTACCAAATGATAAATAAAAATTAGAATAGCATTGAAGCCCATCAAGCCTAAATAAAATAAATCAATTTCAAGCTTCAGGCTTGCTAGTAAAAATGCAAACCCAGAAGTCAGCGAAATATAGGTAAACCAAACAAACAATCTTGAATCAAGTTTTTTTGCAAAGTACACATAGTCAATGATGGGGATGAAACTTCCCAGCGCTCCGAGAATATAACGTCCATCACCTGTTATGGATAAATAAGGCCCTAAAAGACCGAACCAACCCAGGGATAGAATGAAAATGGGCAAAAATAAACTTCCCAGAATGATGAAGGCAAAAGCGGTTTTGTTTATATGCAAAATCTTTTCGGATAATCCTGCAATCCCGAAAAATAACAATGCCACAATCCCGATTGATCCACTTTTCATCAGGCTGGACATGGATTCCCAATTGCTTGTCGCAACAAATAATCCACCGATTAACAAAAAGATCACGCCAATATTAAGCAACCATGTTATATTACTTTCTCTGATTTCCTTTTGTGATAATGCCTTTTTTATTTTTTGAGGCTTTTTAGGAACAGATTTTTGAACGGATATTTTCTTCTCTGATTCTTTTAATTGTTCTTCAGCTTCTTTATTGATTAAATCAAGGTGAAATGTATGATGAGCTTTGGCAACCGTTTCAACAATTGCTTCAGATACGTACCCCTTTTCTTTTAATATATATAATTCCTGCCTGAAAATTTTTCTTCTCTCTTCCCTTATATTTGTCTCCATTCTATCTCCCCTCAAATCATTTTCTTTATATTTCTACCACAATTTCCCTCTATAGTGTAATTTTACACTATAGTTTATTTTTTTCAACAATTTCATAAAATTTTCCTTTTTATAGAATCGGAAGTTCGTTCAAACAAAAGGACTAGCAGTGAAATACATTAAAGTAAGTGAATATAGGGGGTGTAAAATTAATGGGCTACGGTGGAAATAACAGTTTCGCGTTAATTGTAGTGGTGTTCATTCTTTTAATCATTGTAGGTGCTGCTTTCATTGGTGGAGGTTACTACTAAACCTCTGTATCAAACCTCTTTATAGAACAAAACAAGCTGTGCAGGTTAGCACAGCTTGTTTTTTGTTTCATTTGCCTTTAGTTCTTGAGTGATCCACTCATCCAAACGAGTGATACTTTGTTTAGCCCGTTCATACTCAATTTTTCGGTAGTGATGCATTCCACCGGTTTCCTCGTCTTTTTCATCGGCCCATTTGACAATTTGCTGTAAAGGGGTACGGACAATATCGTTCGACGGCAAAAAGGAATCTGTATGAAAAAGAATTGCAAGAGCTATCGTTTTGGCCTTTATTGGATTCTCTCCTAAGCGGATTAACAGTTTGTGAGCACGTTCAGCCCCTTTAATGGGATGGATATCATTTTGCTTGTACAATTCATAATCCCACTTCCCGTTTTTATACCATGTATAATGCCCCATGTCATGAAGGAGACCAGCCTTTGCGGCAATATCCACATCGACTTTATGCTCTTTCGCTAACTTAAACGCATGATAGGCAACGGCAATGGCATGGGCGAGGCCTGAGCGGTTTAAATATTTTTGGGCAATGTGATGTTCAAATATATTTAATAATGTTACATCTCTCATATGGTTTTCCCCCATCCATTGTAGATTTTTTTATCATACATTATATGACAAACTTGTCTTTAATGCTATTTTTTCATGCAAAAAAGGGAATTCAAATTGATGAATTCCCTTTTTCAGAATTTATCGTTTAGATTTCCGATACCCAGCTTGCTCTGCATCTTGTTCTGAGCAAAACCAGACAATATTGTCCTTTACTGTATCATAATAGGCTCCATCAGGAACATGATAAATATGAGAGTTGGCATTTCCTTTTATTTTCCCTTTACAATTCAGGTTTGTTTCTTTGTCATCACTTGGATTATTTTTATAATAATTGCTGCCTGAACTTGTTGATTTTGAATCTGTAGATTTTGTAGATGGTTGACCTAAAGATCCTTTCACCACTTCTTCATGATACCCATCTTCTTCAGCATAATTTTCAATTGACCAAATGCCAATTCCCTTTTTCTGTGCCTTTTTTTGAATCGCATAGAATTGATCGACATATTTTGTATTTGGAGCATAAATATAGGCAACCCGCGCCAAACCCTTTTCTAAGAGCATTTCATTAAACATTTTTCCATCGACATAAATATAGGCGAGTAGACGGCCATATTTATCACGCCCATCCCCAATACCTGTTTCGATTTGTACCTTCTTTCCAACAGGGAGGATTTTTTTGGTATAAGCGGATGCTTCCGGTCCAAACGGCTGAACACCTAAACGAGGATGGTGTGTTTCAGGGGTATCCACACAAAGCATCCTCACCTTTTCCTCTCGGCCATTTAATTTAATAACAACCGTATCCCCATCGACATTTTTAACAATAGTTGCTGGGAGCAACTTTTTATCGGTTTGCAGGCTGCTATCAATTGATTGATTTTCACTATCATAATCACTTGCAACTGAAGCATGCTGTTGTGGGTGATTTGAATTTGTGTTTGTGTTTGTATTGTCGCTCGTTGAACAGCCTGATATCATCATTGTAAAAAGGAAAACAAGGGATAACATGCCAAATCTTTTTCTCATTTTTACTCTCTCCTTTACTTCAAAAAAGAGAGAAGAACCAAATGTTCTTCTCCCATTACCTGTTAAGGCGCTTCGGTTCCTGTTGCTTTGGTGGTTCCTTTTGGCCCTAAATATTCATAATCATCCGGATTTATCGGTGTATATCCTTCAGGTTTATAGAATCTTAACAGGTCCTTATAAACCACTTCATCAGACATTTGAAGTTCTGTTTTTACTTTTTCATCAATGTCCTTACATGAGCTGTTATCTGGCAGTAATTCCTCTGTATTGGTTGAATAACACTTATCACTCACTTGGATTACTTTAGGAGAAACATAATCCCCATTTCTGAATAATGCCCAGTTGCGGTGGTCCTTTGATAATAAGTCAGAACCAAACTCCATGTAATCCTTCGTATCCACACCTAGTAAATGAAGAAGTGTTGGGCGTACGTCGACTTCACCACCGTATTGATGCTGAACTCCGCCTTTTACACCAGGTACATGAATATATAATGGAACCTCTTGCAGCTTTGCGTTCAATGCAGGTGTAATCTTATCAACACCAAGAACCTTTGCCATTGCCTCATTATGGTTTTCAGAAATACCATAGTGATCCCCATAAAGGACAATAACAGTTTTATCATAAAGTCCATCTTTCTTTAAGTCATTAAAGAATTGTTCCAATGCTTGGTCCATATAATGGGCAGATTGGAAATATTGGTTTACCACTGTATCACCGTAATCTCCAGCAGGGAAATCGGTATCCTGAGGATCCATTTCAAACGGGAAGTGGTTGGATAACGAAATAAACTTTGTATAAAAAGGCTGTTTTAAGCTTTCAAGCATTGGCATGGATTCCTTAAAGAACGGTTTATCCTTCATCCCATAGTTTTTGATATTTTCATCTGACATATCATAATATTCTGCATCGAAAAATTGATCATAGCCTAATGCTTTATACATAACATTTCGATTCCAGAAAGTCTTGTAGTTACCATGGAACACAGCTGAATTATAACCAAGACCCTTTAAAATGGCCGGGCTTGCTTGATAGGTATTTTGTGCCTTATTCACGAAAACCGCACCCTGTGACATTGGATATAATGAGTTTTCCATTAAGAATTCAGCATCCGAAGTTTTACCCTGCCCAGTTTGATGGTAGAAATTATCAAAATAGAATGTCTTGCCATCATGTGCTAATGAATTTAAGAATGGTGTAACCTCTTGGCCATTTGGCATTTTATAATCAATCATAAAGTTCTGGAATGATTCAAGCGAGACGTAAATCACATTCATTCCTTTTGCCTTGCCAAAATACTTTGGATTTGGTTTTGCATAGTTCGCTTTCCGATAGTTTTCAACATCGGTAATATCACTGCTGTCAGCAAGTGCACGCTGACTAGATGATTTAATATTTTGAATCATGTCATAAATTGTAAAGTTATATGCCCCAAGATATTTAACTAAATAGTTTCTGTCAAAAGAACGTGATAATAATTGCGGGCGATCCTTTTCTGCCAAACCAAGATTAAAAAGGAACACAGTGATTGAAAATAAAAGAACAATCTTGAATGATTTCCTTGTTTGAACCGTAACCTTTTTAAATACTGTTAAGGCAAGAATAATTAGAATAATGAAATCCGAAAAATAAAAAATATCTAATGGTGACATTAAAGAAACCGCGCTATCACCCAGCTGTCCTGCATTCGTCTTTGTTTGCATAATAACAGGAATGGTGATGAAATCATTAAAAAATCGGTAATATGCAATATTTGCATACAACAGGAACGACAATAAGAAATTTATGATAATCATCACAAGCTTCACATGCTTTTTAAAAAGCAAAGCGATACCGAAAAATAGAAATGCGGAGCTTAATGGATTAATGAACAATAAAAATTTCTGCAGGTTATTATCAATTCCTAATTTAAATTCAATTTGGTAGGCTGCATATGTTTTAATCCAAAACAATACCACAGCAATTGCAAAAAAAGTAATATGGTTATTATTTTTTAGTGTTTTGGGAAGATTAATCTTTTCCATCTAAATTCTCCTCTCACTTACCAATAAAAAACTTCGGTAAACGAACCTCAATTACTATAACACATTTTCTTTAAAAATAAAAACATAAATAATCCCAGTTTACGCGTCCTTTAGGACATAATTTTTCGTCAATTTTCTTACTTTTTCGTTAAACTTTTATTACTAATATTCGGGTTCATTTCTTTCATTAGTCATGAATTTCACTTTTTTATTCTTATGCCAATGACTAGTGGGACATGACTATTTTTCCGACCTCAATTATATAAGACGAACAAAAACCTTTTTAGTTTCACTGTGGATTTAATTTTTTAGCGATAAGTATATTTTTAGCTATCTTAATCGTGAATGTAGTTAGATGCAATAAGTATTTGGTCTTATCTTTAAAATAATGATCTATGGCTTGAATAGTGGAATGCGGTTATGAAAAGGATAAATTTAAAAAGAAAGAAGGAGGAGATAAAAGATATGCCGAGAATAAGACCGGAGTTTACAAAAAGTCCTTATTTTGTAGATGAGCCTGGGAATTGGCACCTAAAACCTGGCGCACCAGTGGAGCTGCAAGAAGAATTTGAACAGTATATGGCATCGCTAAGAGATACAGATGAGGATGGGGCATTTAACGGCATTCATATATCCTATCCCTATAATCGAGGTAGGGATCAATACTGATCCTTCCTCTTTTTCCAATTTAAACGAATTTCTTCTATTATATAATAAAAAACGTTTACATTAATCATTGAATAAAAGGACATATACTAACCAAAAATAAAATGAAAAACTGTTTTAGGAGTGAAGGAAATGAATGTAAATCGTGTAAAACAAATTTTATCTTCATCAGCTGATATTGAAGTAAAATACAATGGTGCATCCGTTTGGATTGACCAATTAAACGAAGATGGAAGAACAGCAACTGTTCATTTAAGAGGGCCATTGGAGGAACGTTCTACTGTTGAAATCCATGAGTTAATCGAGGAGTAATCTCTTAACCACCTATTTTCCAATGGGTGGTTTTTTAATAAGGGCTCTGTTAAGTTGATTTCTACTCCAGGCACAAGTGGTTCGTGGGCAGTTCGGAGAGCCTCCTCGTCGCTTCGTTTCTGTGGGGTCTCCACTGTCCTGTACTCCCCACAGGACACTGAATTGCTTCCTTGAATCCGCCCACGCACACATTTTCGAGGAGTCTTCGTGCTTTCTGCTCCAATCAAGGCAGTTCAAAGATCAACATTGTTCTTTTACACTGAGTAAAATAAATAAGACAGGAATTTTCCTGTCTTATACCATGTCTTCGTTTTCTCTTTCTATTTCACTTGGCTGGGGTTGTTCATTTTGAACGATGCTTCCGAGTACTTCTCTGTCCATTTTTCCGGCATCTTTTCCGGCCTCCGGTGCTATATGAGACATTGGCAATTGTTCTAATTCTTTACCTCTTGGCAACTTTCTTCACTCCTTTTTCTTAGAGTGTGCATTTCCAATAGGTTTTACTCCGCAGTGTTCGCTATTGCATGTTTGGCAAGAAGCTGAATCGTCATATCATCCATAGGGGGATTGTGAAGGCCGGCTCTCACATCACGATAATAACGCTGCAATGGGTTTTTTAATGAGAGGCTTTTAGCCCCGACAATTCTCATCGCGATATCGACAATCTCAATGGCAGAATTCGTAACGGTCATTTTGACCGCACCTAAAACCGGCCCCATTTGATTCCGCTCTTGAACACCTGAGGAATCCCATTCTTTAGCCACCGAATTTAAAAAGTACTCAGCCTCCATGATCCGCCATTCTACTTCACCAATTTTTTGCTTGACGTTCGGTAAATCTATAATCGCTCCCTGTATACTACTTGGAGAATACTCCTTGGCAAATTGAATACAATAGTTTTTTGCAGCTTTGGCAATCCCCAAATAACAAGCCGGAATATGGAGCAGCCAGCCGCTTGGTTTTTTCCCTTCTAATCCAAGCTGTTCAACAAAGAATTCGTCAGGCACTTTCACATTTTTAAGTATTAAATCATGGCTTCCTGTACCGCGTAACGCAATACTATCCCAGGTTTCTTCAATGGAAACCCCTTCTGTAGGTCGGGGAATAAGAAAATTTCCAACCCTATCTGTTTCCTTGATTGCTGCACTGACAATAAAATAATCAAGCACAGGAGACATAGTAGTAAACGTCTTTCTGCCATTAATTATCCAATAATCGCCTTGTTTTTCCGCAATTGTTTCCGGCCTGCCCCCTCGCGTTGGACTTCCGGTACTTGGTTCTGTCGCAGCACTGTTAATTAATGCCCCTTTTTTAACTTCCTCACAAAGCATTTTAAAGACCGATTCTTTCCAATTATCTTTTTCTCCGAGATTCATCATGATTCCCATATGCCAGCCAATCGAAAGTGCCGTGGCCCCGTCACCTTCTGCCATCTTTTCCTGCAGGCGTAGTAATTCATATAAAGAAATTTCTTTACCACCATTCTTTTTAGGAACAGTTAAGGCAGTATATCCTGTATTTTTAAGATCATCCATATTTGCATACGGAAAACTTCCCTCGATATCCACTTGATGTGCACGTAATGAAAATTGCTTGGCTAAGATACTCATCATTTCGAGACGTTCTTCAACTGAATTTTTTTCTAAAAAACTCATCTAATCCTCTCCAATTCATAAAAACCATCCAAACATTTAAGGATGGTTTTACTATCTATCTGTTTATTCTATATTCGAAAATTGCTCCAAATCACTATTTTCCCCAATTACGACAAGAACATCACCCCTCGCAATTTTCTTATCAGGAGATGGGGTAATATTGATTTCATGCCCATGGCGAATCGCTATCACTGTTAGGTTAAACTTCGCCCTGAGGTCGAGTTCCCTTAATGTTTTTTCCGTCATTTTTTCAGGAATTTTCACTTCCTCCACACTATAATCCTTTGAAATTTCAATGAAGTTAAGAACATTGGGAGAAAGAAGCTGATGCGCCACCCTGATTCCCATATCTCTTTCCGGATATACCACCCAATCGGCTCCAACTTTTTTAAGAACTTGACCATGTAATTTATTAAGTGCCTTGGCAATTACTTTTTTAACCCCAAGTTCTTTTAATAACAGGACACTAAGGATGCTTGCTTGAATGTCATTTCCAATTGCCACGATGACGGTGTCAATATTACGGATGCCGATGGATTTCAACGCCTCGGCATCCGTCGAATCTGCAATTAATGCATGTGTCGTATATGGATGGGCATCATCCACCCGCTCCTCATTTACATCCACGCCAAGAACTTCTTTACCTGATTCGAATAATTTCGTTGCAATACTAAGGCCAAATCTTCCTAATCCAATCACTGCATATTGTTCTGTCATGGAATTCAACCTCCTGCTCTTATATTTAACCAATCATAATTTTCCCTTTAGGGTATCGGAACGCATCCGGATTTCTTCTCATTGTCACTGCAAAAGCAATCGTTAATGGCCCAACTCTGCCGGCAAACATCGTAAAAATTATCAATCCCTTACCTACATGAGACAGCTCTGGGGTTAATCCCATTGAAAGTCCTACAGTGGCAAAGGCTGATGTTGCTTCAAATAGGATCATTAAAAAGTCTTTGCCGGTTTCGGTAATGGTCAAAAGCATCGTAATCACTACAACTAGAAATAATCCGCTAAATGCAACTGTTATCGCTTTATAGATCGTTTCATAAACAATCCGCTGGCGGTAAAAAATAACATCTTCCTTCCCGCGGATTTGGGACCAAACCGCACCGATAAGAGTGGTAAAGGTAGTGGTTTTAATACCGCCCCCTGTGGAACCCGGTGAGGCACCAATAAACATTAAGATAATAATTAAAAATAATGAAGGGTGAGTCATATCACCAATACTGATGGTATTAGCCCCCGCTGTTCTCGCTGTAACCGATTGAAACAACGCACCAAGAAATTTCCCTAAAAAGGATAATGGTTTTAATGTTTTTGGATTTGCATACTCAAATGAAAAAACACCAATTGTTCCAACCACTAATAAAAATAAACTTGTCATTAGGACTACTTTTGTATGTAACGATAACCGTTTAGAAACCCGAAATTCGTAAATCTCATTCATAACAATAAAGCCAATCCCGCCTAATGTAATTAAAGAGCATATGGTAAGTACAACAATCGGATCATCTACATAACTTGTCAGACTATGAAACTCCCCCATTAAATCAAAGCCGGCATTATTAAAATTGGAAATCGAATGAAAAATACCAAAATAAATGGCTTTTCCAAGCGGCATATCCAAAGAAAAACGCAGTGTAAGTAAAATCGCCCCTGCCAATTCGATTACCGCCGTAAAAATTAAAATTCGTCTTGCTAGCCTTACTATCCCTTCCATTGAAAGGTTGTTCAGCGACTCTTGAAGTAAGATTCTTTCTTTTAATGAAATTCTTTTTCCAATCAGAAAGGCAAAGAGCGTAGCAAATGTCATGAACCCTAACCCACCGATTTGAATCATGGATAAAATGACCAGCTGGCCGAAAATTGTAAAGGTGGTTCCGGTATCTACAACAACTAGTCCAGTTACACAAGTGGCAGAAGTTGCGGTAAATAAGGCATTAAGAAAAGATAACCCTTGTCCATTTGTTGTTGAGATTGGCATTGTTAATAGCAAAGCACCAATTAATATAATTAGTGCAAATCCCAAAACCAGTACCTTTGGAGGGTCAAGATAAAATTTTTTTCGCTGCATAATTTTCTCCTTACCTAATATGGAATTCTATAATAAATATCTGACATAAATATAAATCATTGATATAAAAATGGATAATAACATAAGAGGAAAGCCTACCTTTAAATATTTCAAAAACGTTATATGATATCCTTCCTTCGATGCGATTCCGGCTACCACCAAATTGGCACTGGCGCCAATAAGGGTTCCATTTCCACCTAAACATGCTCCAAGAGAAAGACTCCACCATAATGGATCCAAATTGGTTATACCCAATTTCCCCATTTCTTTTATCATCGGAATCATGGTCGCAACAAACGGAATATTATCAACAAATGCCGAGATAATCGCACTCATCCAAAGAATTAAAATCGTGGTTGCTTTTGGTTCTCCCCCTGTAAGTGCAATTGCTTTTTTAGCAACTGCAGCAACAAGACCTGTCTCAACCAAACCGCCAACGATGACAAATAAACCAATGAAAAAGAAAAGAGTTGTCCATTCTACTTTTTCCAATACTGTAACTAAATATTTGTCACCAGTCAGTAGCAGCAAGATAAAGGCCCCGATTAAGGCAATTGTAGCCGTCTCAATATGTATAAGTTGATGAGCAAAAAAGCCGCCCAATGTCAGGACAATGACAAATATACATTTTGCTAGTAAATCATAATCCTTCAATTCCTGTTTCGCATTTTTACCTAATAGATGACTCTTTAGTTCCTTTGTTGATTTTAGTTGTTTCTTATATATTAGCGTAAATATAAAAATGGTAACAACTAAGATAATGATGTTAATCAAAGCTAGATTATTGATAAATGTCATAAAATCTAATGATTTTACCGCACTTCCAATCATCAGATTTGGAGGATCCCCAATCATGGTCGCAGTTCCACCGATATTGGATGCGAATATTTCTGACATTAAAAATGGAATGGGGTGTACCTTTAGCTGATGAGTAATACTTAAGGTAACCGGTACAACGAGAAGAACCGTTGTAACATTATCAAGAAAAGCAGAAGCCACAGCAGTAAAAAAACTCAATACAATTAAAATTCGAACCGGTTCCCCCTTTACCTTCTGGGCGGCCCATACAGCAATAAATTCAAAAACACCTGTTTGTGAAGTAATTCCAACAATAATCATCATACCAACCAAGAGACCAATTGTATTAAAATCAATATGATGAACGGCCGACTTCTGATCTAGTATCCCAAAAGCAACCATTAAAAGACCGCCCAGCATAGCAATCGTTGTCCGATGAATTTTTTCCGAAATAATTGTTGCATATGTAAATAAAAAAATAATCAAGGCAATCCACTCTTGTGATCCCATACTCCTACTCCCCTTATATATAATAGATACAGAAAAAAATATACTACTATCATTTATATATGTAAATATTTAATATCTTTTAAAAACTCTGATTTCAGGAATTTCAATAAAAAATAATTAAAAACTTCGTAAGAGCTAAAAATAGTAATAATAATGAAAGTTTTGTGTCAAACCTCACTGTTTATTCGCCAAATATCAATTATAATAACAAAAGGAAAATTTCCCCACTAAAAGAATAATAAATTTCTAATGAGGGGAATCTATTCATTTTATAATGAGTCATTATTAAGGGGGATTTGAATGAATCAAGGACCAAAACAACTTTTTGTTCAAACCGGAAGCCTTGTTGCCGGTTTTATGGTTTGGGTACTTATTTCTTCGCTTATGCCATTTATTAAAGCAGATATTAATCTATCTACAACCCAAATTGCTTGGGCCACTGCTGTTCCGGTCATCCTTGGATCACTACTGAGGGTACCAATTGGTTTTTGGACGAATCGATTTGGAGCAAGAGTCTTATTTACCATTTGTTTTCTTGTTCTGCTGATCCCTATTGTGGTCCTTAGCTTCGCCCATTCATTTGCCATGCTCATAGTGGGAGGGTTTTTACTAGGGATTGGGGGCGCGCTATTTTCAATCGGTGTAACTTCATTACCGAAGTATTATGAGAAAAAAAAGCATGGATTTATTAATGGGATCTATGGTGCAGGAAATATCGGGACAGCTATCACCTCTTTTTCCGCTCCTGTCCTTGCAACAGCGTACGGATGGAGAAGCACGATTAAAGTCTTTCTAATTGTTGTCTTGGTTTTTGCTGTCATTAATTTCTTATTAGGTGACCGAAAGGAGCGAAAAGTGAACAACTCCTTTTCAGTGGTCATTAAAGAGGTTTATCGGAACCCAAAACTTTGGCTGCTAAGTTTGTTTTATTTCATCACTTTCGGTTCATTTGTTGCTTTTACGATTTATTTGCCATCCTTTTTAGTCAATCACTTTGAATTAGAGAAGGTAGATGCGGGTCTCCGGACAGCAGGTTTTATTGCTATTGCCACTCTTTTTAGACCTGTGGGCGGCTGGCTTAGTGATAAACTGAATCCATTGTTAATCTTAATGTTTGTTTTCTTTTGGCTTACCTTTGCAGGTTTTCTCTTGTCATTTACCCCATCCTTGCCGATTTATTCCTTTGGCTGCCTCTTAGTGGCTTTTTGTGCAGGTATTGGCAATGGTGCCATTTTTAAGCTTGTTCCCCTGTTCTTTTCAAAGCAAGCAGGTGTTGTGAATGGTATTGTATCCGCAATGGGCGGACTCGGCGGATTTTTCCCGCCATTAATTTTAACTATCCTATTTAATTGGACCGGGCATTACGCTATCGGCTTTATGTCCTTGTCTGAAGTTTCATTATCAAGCTTCGTTTTAGTTGTCTGGCTTTACTATCAGGATAAACTTGATATTTCGAATAAAATTGTCAATCATGCAGTCGATGGCATCGTGGTAACTGATCCGAATGGAATTATTCAAAAAATAAATCCGGCATTTACCAAAATCACTGGTTACCGTCAAGAAGAGGTGGTTGGAAAGACACCAAGCGTTCTCCAGTCAGGAGAACACAATAATGATTTTTATAAAAGTATGTGGAATCAGTTGAGAGAAGAAGGGTATTGGGAAGGTCATATTTGGAATAAACGTAAAAATCAAGAGCTCTATCAGGAATGGTTAACCATTACAGCCATTAAGGATGAATCAGGCCAAACAAAAAACTTTGTTGGGATGTTTAGTGAAGAACGCGAAGAAGAAAAAAAGAAATAAAGATGGATCAACAGCTTTCCAATCGGAAGGCTGTTTTTTTTGCTCACTTTTTATTTAATAATAATGCTTTTTTGACAACTTTTTGACTTTGAACCCGTGTTCACAGTTCCTTCACCATTTTTGTGACGTACGTCACAAATTTCATGTTACCATCTGTTTTATAGTTTCAATATAAACAACAAACATCAAAAAATATAAATTTAAAATTTAGGAGGAGACAATAATGGCACGAATTAATTATTGGAATCCAGAGGACGAAAAATTTTGGAAAACAGAAGGAAGGAAACACGCCCAAAGAAATCTATGGATCTCAGTACCATCTCTAATGCTAGCTTTCATCGTTTGGCAAATCTGGTCAGTGGTTGCCGTGAGACTTAACGATATTGGCTTCCATTATACAGAAGAACAACTATTTACACTTGCTGCTATCCCAGGACTTGTCGGAGCAACACTTCGATTTGTTTACACCTTTGCGGTTGGAATATTCGGGGGCAAGAACTGGACAGTCATTTCAACTGCCATCTTAGCAATCCCTGCCATCGGAATTGGTTTTGCTGTACAAAATCCTGACACACCATTTTCAATAATGCTTTTGTTGGCTGCTCTTTGTGGTCTTGGCGGCGGTAATTTTTCTTCATCTTCAGCGAATATCAGCTTTTTCTTTCCGAAAAAAGAAAAAGGTACAGCACTTGGTATTAATGGCGGTTTAGGAAATATGGGCGTTTCCGTTGTACAATTTGTAACACCATTGATTATTACTTCCAGCACCTTCGCATTTGTTGGAGGCAAACAAGTATTATCTACTGGTCAACATGTTTGGTTACAAAATGCTGCATTTATCTGGGTAATCCCTATTGTGATTGTTACATTACTTGCATTATTTAAAATGGATAACGTACCAAATGCAAAACAATCTGTTGCAGATCAATTCGTGATTGTGAAACGTAAACATACTTGGATTATGACCATCCTATATATTGCAACATTTGGTTCCTTTATTGGGTATTCAGCGGCATTTCCGCTTCTATTAAAATCTCAATTTCCTGAGCACCTCTCTCTTGCTTTCCTTGGTGCTTTAGTGGCAGCAGCAGCTAGACCTGTTGGCGGCTGGTTGGCTGATAAGTTTGGCGGTGCGAAGGTAACAGCGTATGTATTTGTTGTCATGGCAATTGGTGCTCTAGGTGTTATTTATTTCTTAAATGACAAGCAATTTGCCGGTTTCTTGCTAGCGTTCTTGGTTCTTTTCTTAGCATCTGGAATTGGTTCTGGATCAACGTTCCAAATGATTCCGAATATCTTCGTTCCAAAAGAAGCAGCACCAGTTATCGGTTTTTCAGCAGCATTTGCAGCCTATGGTTCATTCTTTATTCCAAAGCTTTTCGGTTGGTCTATTAATACTACTGGCTCTTATGTAACAGCATTCTACTTCTTTATTGGTTTCTATGTAATTAGTTTTGGTCTTAACTGGTTCTTCTATCAAAGAAAATCTACATCAGCTAAAACATTGGCAAAACAAGTCGGTTAATCCGGCTTGTTTTTTCATCTCTGTTAAACATGTTTGGTGATTTCTGCTCTATCAACTTAGTTAATAAAATGCCATTGACTTAATAAAGGTTTTTACTCTTAATTCACTATTTTGTGAAAACCTTATATTAAAAGATTGTCGATGCTATAGGGCCAGTTGATTTCCGCTCCAGGTGCTTCGCTTTCCGCGGGCGTGCCGGGGAGCCTCCTCGTCGCTTCGCTCCTGCGGGGTCTCCCCAGCCCCGTACTCCCGCAGGAGTCTTCGCACTTTCCGCTCCAATCAACAGGGAGAAAATCAGCATAAAGAATTGCCACACACCTTTTCCAATCAGGCTGTAGTCAGGTGGTCAAGGAACAATTTGTCAATCAAGGGAAGAAGGTGTTCATCGGAGCTAATTCATCAATAGAAACAAATTAATATTCACTGTGGATATACCCTTTGGCTTATAGTGTTTTTGCCAAGTTATAATATCAAAAAGTTGATGGTAAAGGATGTCCGGAATTTGCCAGATATTTGACCAAACTAATATATTGTTTAAAGCATTTGTTTAAGTATTTGCAGTATACATTTTTCCAATGTTGTTGTTATAACAAGCTTTCAGTTTAGCATAAGAAGGATTTTTGGATTTTTTTACTAAATATTTTATTGTAGACATTTTGCGTTGTAAGAAGGAAATTAATGAATAAGGAGTAAGAAATGAATTTTCGTATAATTGATATTGAGAAAGACAAGGATTTTCTTATTAAGTTTAGAAAGGACACTTATATCCAAAGTTTTGGTACAGAAGAAGGTTTTGATGAAATAGCCTATTTAAACCGAATGGAAGAAAGGATTAATAAATGCCCTAGTGGTCAGTTAATTGTTGAAGAAGACAATTCTTCAATTGGACAAATAGGACTTGGTATCGATATTTATTGTGGAACACAAATTGGATATATAAATCTAATCTACTTATTATCTGAATATCGAGGAAAAGGACTTGGAAAAGATTTAATATCGTATGCAGAAAACTTTTTCAGGGATATGAATGTTTCTGAGTATCATTTAAGGGTATCTCCAACAAACGAAAGAGCAATACAGTTATATACCAATTTGGGAATGGTCAAATTGATGGAAGAGAATGAAGAACACCTAGTATTGAGGATGAGGAAAATTTTGAGTTGTGACACTTAAACATTAAATTCTCCAATTATTTTTTTATTTATATAGAGTTGTAGGTCTTTATTGAATACACCTGTTGATTGGAGCGGAGGGCGCGAAGACTCCTGCGGGAGTACGGGGCTGGGGAGACCCCGCAGGAGCGAAGCGACGAGGAGGCTCCCCGGCACGCCCGCGGAAAGCGAAGCGCCTGGAGCGGAAATCAACAGACCTATTGAACATCCTATACATTAATCTTTTAAAAATAAATTAACACGGTGAATTGATAAAGAAAGTGAATGGAATAAAAAGGCTATCGAAAGTTTTTTTCGATAGCCTAACTGCCTTTGCCGGCAGTTTAATTCATGATTGTAACATTTACATGTTTTCTTCCCCAATTGATCGCTTTGGTTTTAGATGGGATAAACACATCGATATGATGGCCTTTAATGGCTCCGCCAGTATCCCCGGCAACAGCATACCCATACCCTTCCACGTAAACCTTTGAACCTAATGGAATTACATTCGGGTCAACCGAAATAACCTTTGCTTTCGGATTTGATTTAAGATTAATCCCAGTCGCAGTAATTCCGGAACAACCTTTACACTGTGCAGTGTAGGCAGTTGCTTTCACGGCAATTACTTTTGATTTTTTCACTGCCCTTTTTATCTTAACATGTTTCTTTTTTGTAACATGTTTTTTCTTTTTTCCATGTTTAGAAGCTTTTTTATTTGAATCAACAGTTAGTATATCTCCAGGATGGATTACACTAGAAGACAGATGATTTTTCTTTTTAATCTTATGTACAGTTGTCTTATGTACTTTTGCAATATCCCAAAGGGTATCTCCCTTTTTTACTGTAATCTCAGCGGCATCGACATTAGCACCTATAGTACCTGAGAGTGCAGCTACTGCGAATAATGCTATTAATTTTTTAAACATTTTTTACCCCCCATGTTCTTTCGTTCGCTAACTAGTACCATGATAACATGGAATTTCCTTATAAAAAGAACAGGGAGATGTTAATTGCTTTACACAAAATCCAATTATATTACAATAACATTTCAATGGTCAGAAAAATTATTCTTCTTCGAAATATATATATTTCATAAAAAAAACGGAGGTCAAAACCTCCGTTTTCACTATAAAATTAGCTTATTTTGGAAATCGCAACTGCACAGGCCTTATATTCAGCAGTTCCGGAAATAGGATCAAATTCATTTAAGGTTAAAATATTGGTAGGAGTTTCGCTCCAGTGAAAACTCATGAACACTAGACCAGGTACCACTTGAACAGTTATTTTCGCCTTAACGTTTAATTCTCCTCTACGGGAACGTACCTGAACAACCTCGCCCTCTGCGATTCCTAATAAGATTGCATCTTCCGGATGAATATCAACAGTTTCTTCTGTCTGTTTTATCTTTACTCCAGCTGCATAATGACGTGTTTGTGAGTGCGTATTATAGGATTCATATCGGCGTCCGGTTGTGAGCAAAAAAGGATATTCCTCATTCGGACGCTCTAATGGCTGTGTGTAGTCAACAGGGACAAATGGTGCTTTTTTACTTAGTTGCTTTTCTTGGTGAAATCGCTCATGCATGACAAAAGTGCCCGGATGGTCTTCCGTTGGACATGGATAATGGAGACTGTACTCTTTTTCCAGACGTTCATAGGAAATACCACCATACATCTCCCATGCAAGCCTTCTCACTTCATCCCAGATTTCCTCACTGCTGTTATACTTCATCGTGTAGCCCATTATTGTTGAAAGTTCGCAAAGAATTTCCCAATCTTCTTTTACATTCGGATGGGACTCAACTGCTTTCCGTACCCTTTGAATACGTCGATCTGTATTTGTATACGTTCCATCCACTTCACCCCAAGAACGGGCCGGCAACACGACATCCGCCATTTGGGCTGTCTTCGTTAAAAAGATGTCTTGAACAACTAATAAGTCGAGCTTTTCTAATAATGTTTTAGTATGATTCATATGAACATCAGCTAAAAGTGGATTTTCTCCTATCACATAAAGAGCCTTTAAGGCACCCGTTTCAATCCTATCAAAGGTTCTGGTTTGTGTATCACCTGCGATTGGGTTCAACACCACATTCCATTCTTTTTCATACCGACCCCGATATTCCTCGTTTGTAAGACTCATTGCCCCTGCCAATTGATTTGGCAAACAGCCCATATCTCCCGCTCCCTGAACATTATTTTGCCCCCTAAGCGGCATAATTCCGGTACCTTCCCTGCCAATATTGCCGGTTAATAATGCTAGATTCGCAATATCAAAAACATTATTTACCCCGCAATGGTGTTCCGTAATCCCAAGAGTATAGGCAATCATGGAGCCGCTTGAGGCATTTTGAGGCATTAAAAATTGCTGGGGTGAACAATGTAAGGGAGGTTATATCGTAATGTTAATCAGCGAACTTTTAGAGGAATATTTGTTGGAAA
Source organism: Bacillus salipaludis (assembly GCF_030938565.1). Lineage (GTDB taxonomy): Bacteria > Bacillota > Bacilli > Bacillales > Cytobacillaceae > Neobacillus > Neobacillus salipaludis_A. Next base: position 4,724,282 of record NZ_JAVGVR010000001.1, read on the forward strand.
TCGATGCAAGAGGACAAAGTAAAACAACAATCAAAACGACCAAAGACTCAATTGACACTTTCATAAAGTTTACTGGGGACATCTCTATATTCAAGGTGAATAAGATAATAATTAATAAGTACATCATCGACCAAAGAACGAGATGCAAAAACAATACAATTAACAACCGAATCATATATTTGAGGGGATTGTACAAATATGCAGTTGAGCAAGAACTAATAGAAAAGAGTCCCTTTAAGAATGTGGAGTTTTTAAAGAAACCAAAGGTGATGATTAAGACATATTCACCAGATGACATTCAAAAGATATTGGGATCATTGAAAGGACGAGATTTCCTGACAGTTCGAAACAGGACTTTGATAACTTTATTAGTTGAAACAGGAATCCGAAATAGTGAACTTTGCGGAATCAAATTAGAGGACGTTTACGAGGGTTCTATTAGGATTTTAGGCAAAGGCAATAAGATAAGATTCGTTCCTATCTCTAAACCTCTTCGACTCCAATTGTTAAGGTATATGAGGGTCAGAAACAAGTATACACTGAATCATCCATCTGACTATTTGTTTGTCAATAGATTGAGACAACCGATGACAAGACCTACTTTATTGAAAGCGATTAAAGACATCGGTAAAAAATTAGGGGTCGATGTTGCAACAACGATTCATAATTTTAGAAGATACTTTGCCCAGCAACTATTGAATGATGTTGACATATACATTATTAGTCGCTTACTGGGACATTCCCACTTAGCGACAACCGAGTTATACATTAGAAGTATTGAAGATACCACAATAGTCGAAAAGGGTGCCACCTACTCACCATTAAGTAAAAAGAAATAGTCCAAGTACAGTCCTTGGTCTTTTTTTATCGAAATATTTCGAACTGTATTCCAGTGTTTCGGATATTCTATAATTTCCGTTACTGAGGGTCAACCCTTTGTGGTTTTTTATGCAATCAATTGAATATTTAACTATTCCTTTGAGAACCAAGATTGAATAAACAATGAATACAACATCAAGAAGAACAAGGGATCATAAAAATTGCACACATCAGGAGAGGTTCCTTTTCCTGTTTCCGTTTCGACACCTGACAAGAACGTCAAAAGCCTTTAGAGACAAGGGGGTCACCAAAGTAACCTGTGTTACCTCGTTCAAACTTCGATTTTCTTATATTGAAGTTAGTTCTTTTAAGTAATGTTATATTATTTTAATTAATTTAAAAAATAGTAACCAATATATTATCAAGCTTACTCTCCCAAGGGATTGAGCCATTTACCGACGGTTACCTCGAGGGTAACGGACACCCCTTCAACCCTTGATAATACTGGATTTTGGTGTAACCTCCTGATACCTCTTGAACTGGTAACAAACAAAAAAGGACTCCCATTTATTGAGAGTCCTTGTTCACATATCCTGTAAACTTTTCAATAATAGACTTGAGTTCAACAAATCTTTGATAACCTTGATGCCATTTTCCCCACTCAAGATTCAGCATACAGTTATTTGTTCTGTCACCGTTAATATGGAAAATAAGATTCTTTGTCTCATCCTCATTTGGTAAAAATGCCTCAGCTACAAGACGGTGAACGGGGAATACTTTTGACCACCCATTATTACTCAAAGTCACATATAAAAAACCATCTCTCTTAGACTGTTTTAAAACTTTCCATCTTCCTCCTGAGAACCAGCTTCTCACGTTTCCGAAATTAGAGACTTGATATACTCCGTTATAACCTCGAATATCTTTCCACTCTTCATTAACCTTCCAAAATTCTTTCATCTCATTTCCAGTGTTCAATGTTTCCATTTCCTATCCCTCCAGAGTATTTTTTTTGCTGGGGTGCTTTTGATGTTATCTCAACCCCTCTGACTCATCTCAGCTCAACTATTCTCATCTTTATATGTCTTACGTTTGTTATATCGTTCAAGCCTTTATTTTTGCACAAAGGGTTTAAGGAAAAATCAAACCTTATCCATTAACATAAAACAAATCATTTGTCAATAGCCTCATTTTGGACGAATTTAGAACGATGCGGACTCCTCTAATCTTAATATACCCTAAAACCCTAAAAACGCTCCTGAGCCAAATATGAGCCTCTGAGCAACTCAGGTCAGAGTCGGCAACAGAGGAGAACGATAAAAGTAACCTTGAAATCGAAATCGTAACGATTCGGAAACCGTCAGAAAGTCAATGGCGGCAAGGGATAAAGATATATTAGTTACTTATTACTTTTTTAAATTTAAAAAATATATAAGTATATATACATATAAGCAAATTCTCAATATCGAAAATAAGCAAAAATAAAAAGGTAACTCAGGTTACATCGGTAACTCCCTTACTCTTCCAACGCTTTGACCCTCCTCTGATTGGTGTCATTTTTGACAACCAGGTAAGTGACCCAAATTTTCTCTTGACTTTTTCAACTTTTTTTGTATTTCTTTGTGCAAAAATGAGGTTTCATACGATATATAAACATAAGAAGTTTATTTACAAATAAGATTCTCAAGGATGTGAACCAAATGGAAAAGCAATCTAAACTCGTCAATTTCAAAATGAACGAGAATGACTTAAAAGTATTTACTGACTACGCTGATAAGAATGATTTAAACAAATCGGCTTTCATTAGAAGAGCCATCAAAAACATGATGGAACAAGATAACAAGAAATAACATGAGACTCTTAAGAGCCTCACCTTGGATTGCTGACAAGGGTCGTGACTTACCCCCTGACACTCCTCTCTCTTAATCGTCAGCAATCCAAAGGGAGGCTTTCGGTTCTCCTTTTTATCATGGGAGTATGGTGTCTCCCACCAATGTAACAAACGATTTTCTGAGGTTCACGATTTGCAGAGTCGTGACAACATTTGAACACCGATTGCGGAAACAGTCGGGTGCATCAAGACCTCTAGTACTTGATAGTTGTTCGATGTCAAATTTCTGCTTTTATGCTCCGTCACGAGTCGGCTCATCCTTAACCCGACAAAATGACACGAGTTTCACTTTGCTTTGCCGGATGCCTTCATCATCTAAGCTAAAGCGTTTTTCAAACCCGTTTTTCCGAGGGGATATATCGGAATCCTCCAATTTTGAGTTGGATGACACCTCAGACACAATCAACCTTGATTGTCAGAGGTGCATCCTCTTTTTTATTCGGGATCATTGAGGGACAAACCCTTGAGACTCCCACCAATACATAGGACTCGTCGGGTGTTCTATTCAAAGCCTTTATGTGGAGGCTTTTTTCTATGTCTAAAAACATAGAGCAAAAGGTCGGAATGACTAACACAAAGAAAGGATGAATTAGATGTCAAAAGCATTAATCGAGGAACGGAACGCATTATTAGACCTCATGGACAACCTTGTAGAAAAAATCAAGGTTGATAAGCGTGGTTTCAATGTTTCCGAGAAACATGAGATAGACATGGCAAAGGCTCGTATCGGTGAAATCGATATGACCCTAGATTTAGAAAAAGAACGACGAGGAGGAATGGAAAATATGCAAGTTATCAAAAATGTTGATGTAGAAAACGAAAAAGAACAACGTGCCTTGGACGAGAAAGCATTCTTGACATGGGTCAAGGAGAACCGTGCAACTGGAGGTATTACCGCTGGTTCCAATGGTGGTGTTATTCCTGTTTCTATTGCAAGTCAAATCATTGACCAGGTTAAAAACATGAGCGGAATCTTACAACGTGCGACCGTGTGGAACGTGCAATCTGATTTAAACATCCCAGTGTATGACTTCACACAACACGTTGTATCGTACTTCACTGAGGGTTCCTCCATCGCAGACTCAAACGCAACTTTCACAACTGTTGCATTGAAAAACGTCATCATTGGAACTCTGACAAAGGTTTCAAACTCCTTTATTAATCGTTCTGATATCAACGTTGTCCCGTTCTTAATCAACGAACTTGCAAAAGCAATCTCTTGGTTCTTAGAGGGTGAACTAATCGCTGGTGTCGGTGGTGCTGGTAAGTTAAACGGACTTGCACAAATCACGGCTGGACAAACCACAACTGGAGCAACCACAATGACGATTACTCCTGACGAGTTAATCAGTTTACAATTGAAAGTTCCTCAAGTGTACCAAGAGAACGCTTGCTGGCTAATGAGTCCGTCAACCTTTGCTTATATCCGTTCTCTTAAAGCAACAACTGGTCAATCATTATTCACTGATGGCGGTCTTTCTAATAAGTACGATTACCTATTACTTGGTAAGCCAGTTCTTTTAAGCGACCGTGTTCCTAATATGGCTGTCAACGCGCTCGAAATCTTCTATGGTGATTTCTCAGGCTTACATGTTAAGATGACAAACAACATGGAAATCAAGGTTTTACTAGAACGATATGCTGAAATGTATCAAACTGGTATCTCTGCATTTATCGAAATGGACTCGGCTCTTGCTGAACCAGCTAAAATTGTTTGTTATAAAGGAAAGTAATCAAATAGAGAGACTCCGAGGAGCCTCTTTTTTAATTCAACTAAAGGAGGTTTAAACAATGCCAGTAAATCAAAATAACTACCCTCACGCAATGGCAGACGACCCAGTCACGGGGAAACCGATGGAAAAAGCGGGTTATCATAAGTTCGGAAGTTTTGACAGGATAAAGTCAGGCTCACTATATGGGTCAATCAGTATCGGCACAAGTGCGACACCTGTCCGAGTTGGAGGAAGTGATTTAGCGACTAGGCATACTCTTTTGATTGTTAACGATGACCCTACAAATTCTATCTACATCGGGTTCGATGCCTCGGTCACGGTTGCCAATGGGATTCCTATTCGACCTAATGAGGAAAGACAGTTGTTGTTAGACCCTGTCAGCGGGTTGACCATTTACGGAATTGCATCGGTTTCAACATCCGTTGTCGTCGCGGAAATGAAATAGAATCACCCTGACCCTTGAGTTAATCAGGGGTCTTTTTTATCATGGGCCAAAAGTCCACCAGTAAGAACCATCTTAACCCCTCGTGAGCCTTGGTCAGCTGGAGGGGTTATTTCTATTATGGGCATCATGCCCACCAACACTTAAAAACTGATTGAGGCTCAAGGAGAAAACCTTTCCTATGGAAAGAGACGAAACCCTTAAGCCTTTTGCTTATTTATTCATATTACCTTTTTCTGGTACAGGTGCTTGTAAAGGAACAGCAGGTGCTAAAAGTTCAGTAGTTTTTTCTCGTACAGGTGCTGCTAAAGGAACAGCAGCAGATATAATTCCAGGCGCCACTGGAGGATGTATTTGATACCATTCAGGCAGAACAGCGGAACGTTTAATAGGACCAGAACTACCGATTTGCAAAACTGCAGTATTGACCATTTCGGTGATTTTCAAAAAATTTATTTTAATACCTACTCGAGTTTTAAAATCCACATTAATCACCCCTTATGATTATATGCTCAATTCCTAATATTTTATGTGTAACTAAGAACATTGGGACGGTGACCATACACCACTCTGGAGACACTTGAAGCTGTTTGGTGCTAGTTGTTGGTCAATAAGGGGAAGAACATCCCCCCGCACCTCCCAAATGATTTTGGATCCCCTAGCGTAGACCACGCCTCCACAACGGCTATCAATGTTTTCCCGGAATGAATTTTTATTTCGATTACTGAACTTTACAGGTGATATCATTTTAGCTTTTTTGACTTATCTTCTCCTTAACTTATAAATTTTGGTAAACTGATATAAAGGCATCATTTTTAGAGAGGAGAAATAGTAAGAAAGTTAGATAAAAAGGGGGAATATGTGTGTATTATAGAATCGGGAGCATTGAGGAGAAAAAAAGTGGAGAACACGAAGTTAATATAACTAGAGATTTTACACGAGAAGAATATGACATCTTTGTTGAGAATGGGAAATATCTTGGATTGCACCTTAAAAACAAGCATTTATATAACCTACTTGTGAGAAACGGAGAAGAATTGGAAAGCTATTTGAAAGGAATTAAAGGTGAAGGAAAAGAGGATTTAAAAAATGGAGACTATGTTATCTTTGAATCAAACAGATTATTTATGAATTATTTATCAATGCTTAGAACTTACGATGACCATATTTCTTCCGCCCTATCTCAGACATTTAACCCAGAGGTTAAAGACCAGTTTAAATCCTTCTTATCGGAATTGTATGATGAATTTTTTACATATCGTTTTATTGTAAGACTAAGGAATTTAGCACAGCACTTTGACATTCCAATATCTTCTTTGACAAGAAATCTTCATGGAAACTTTGTAATTATGAAAAAAGACCACTTATTGAAATATGATGGTTGGAGTACTGTAAAGAAAGAAATAAAAGAAATGGAAGAAGAAATAGGAATCCAAGGTTTAGCGTATTCCATGAATGGAATTATGCACAATGCTTATTCCTTTGTAATGCTTTTGTATGTTGAAAATATTGTTAATGCCTGTAAATGGATTTCATCTTTGCAAAAGGAGTTCTCTGGGAAACCGACAATAATTGCTACTGCAAATTCACGTGACGATTTTAAATCTGGAGATATAGGTTTCATTCAAATGAACAGTAAATCATTTATAGATGCAATACATGATTTGAATGAACTTCCAAATGTAAACATTAAAATTAATTAATTTATCCCTAATTCAAGGACAGGTGCAATAGTTACAGAAAACTAAAGCCCATTTTTTTAAATTTTTAAAGTGAGTGGCTAAACTGTCACCCACATTTCATAATTATTCTAATAAAACACTTCCTAAATAAGATATGCTGAGTTCGTATCATAATTTAGGAGGTGCTTTAATTTGTACAAGATGCAATTTATCAAAACTGACACCCAAGAGATTTTACGAGAAGTTGATTATGAAAAACCCGACATAATCAATAGCATAATTGAACAGTTTGAAGAAGAACGTGTTACAGATGCCTTTCTTATGGATAGTCGAAAGAGACTTTTTAAGGCTGATTATGTTACATATTCAGTTGTGGGATCTAATGTCTATAGGTTTTTCTTTAAAGTAAAGTTGCATGATGTGCAACCGATGTTAGCTAGAAGAAACTAATGTGTAAAGGGTCGCTGATGCGACTCTTTTCCGAATGAAATAATGGGACATTTGTCTTAAATAATTGGTAAATTGAGGAACGGCAATTTATAATCAAATTAGATACATACATACAACGGGGGTGGAGTTAATGGATACGATTCAAGAAACCATTAAATTAGCTGGTTGGGGTAGAAAAAAAGCCATGGAAAAACAAATAGCACTGTTTGAGAATGGTTTGCAAAAAGGAGAAAAATTACTGGGTGTAGGAGCATCTTATCCAAAGCCGACTCAGCAAATCTATGTTACTGATAAAAGGATAATAGTCCATAAAATTGAAGGTATCCTTGAAAATAAAAAAACTGAAATTCCTATACCATCTATTAGTTCCATAAATGCTAACACTAAAGGGTTAGGAGCAAATATTGATATTGTGGCTTCAAACAATAAGGCATCTATAGAACATTTGCACTTACATATAGCACAAGAATTAAAGAAAATAATTGATTCTTTATTAATTCCACCTTCGGAACAATTCGCCCCTATAGAACATACTCCTGTCGATGTTACGGAACAAATAAAGAAATTGGCTGAACTTAGAGATACTGGTATTTTAACAGATGAGGAGTTCAGTGCTAAAAAGAAGCAATTACTTGGTATTTAATAAGAAACTAGTGTATAAAGGGTTGCTGATGCGACTCTTTTTTATTCAACTAACTGGGCAGGTTAATTTAAGTGTAATTATTCACAATCTGTTTTTCTAAATGTCCTTTTCCTCCACACAAAAAGACTCCCATCACATGAAAAGGAGAATGATTTCATTATGTAATCATCCCCTCAAATAGTTTGAAAATGCTTATAGTGATATTACTCCTCAATTACTAGCTAAACGTTTTTCAAATTCAGCCTTAAACAGCAGAATAGCATCAATATTTACAGCAAAATCGTGGTCACTGATATTAAAATTAGTTATAAACCCGTCAGACTTCTCACGAACCATAATTGTCGGAAGGTTATTGTCTCCAATAGTTTCCAGAGTTACACCACTTCCATAAATATACCAGTTAGTTTCAGTAGGCTTATTTACTGCATTTTTAGATAAATCATTTTTTATTATTTCGCATAAATTATCCATAAAATCTTCATTAAGATTAATGATTTTTCCATGCTCACCATCAACTGTTATATCAGCATCTCCATACCAAATATTCCTGCTTGCTCGCCTTCCTTCATTTGAAGTGTATGTTTCATCATACAAAATTTTCATTTTCATTACCCTCCGTAAAACAAAATTACTTTACACTATTTTACAACAATTAGAAATTTTAAGCAAAATTGCTATTAGTCTCACTAACTTGTAAGAGTCAGCAAGCTTCTTCTTTGTATAGACAGCGAACATTGTGAATAAATGCACTTAAACTAACGGGTGCTTTAGTTCTAAAATGTCATTCTGATTGTTTTCCTTAAAGCCTATTTGACCTCCTCTAATACCCAGCACTTCTCAACCTAGCAAGGATGCTCTCCTTTGTTGCGGTTGTTTTTGGTGCTGGTGCAACATAGTCCTCGTTCATATACTCAGGGATCATCTCGGTTCTGATAGGTTTTTTGCCCCACTTTTGACCGCCATTTCGAGCCTTCTCTTGACTCCTCTGAACGCCCTTTTCCCTTTTAGACGCCAATGACATTAGAATCCTTTTCAGCGACCTCTTGAGCGATTTTTTGAACCTTTTCAGCGGTCTTTTTGATAGTTTCTTTAGTCTTTGATGTAATTGCTTGAATCATATCAGAGACTTTGCTCATTAACTCGACAATCGTTGGGATTATGTAAAAGTTGTTTCGGATTCCTTCCACTTTGACCACAATCAATAGACCCTTCTCCACCAACTGAGCAACGATTTTATTCGCTCTCGTGCGGTCTACTCCTAATTTTTCAGCAATCTTACTTTGAGAAGGAAAAGAAACACCTTGGCAAAGTTCAGATAATCCAGCTATGTACAAAAAAGCGTTGTATTCTTGTGTTCCGAAGTCAAAATATTCGTTGATGGTTTCTATCATGGACTTGAAATCATAATCGGTTCTAGTAGATAAGGCTTGAGCAGTTGCTAACATCATCTTGTTACTTGTCATCGTGTTTCCCTCCTTTCGTCCTTGAAACTGAGACGGCTCTCAGACTCCGTCTTGCTCATAACCAAGTTTCAATCTTAACTATCAATTACTACTCTCCTAATATAACATTAGTACACACTAGGTGTCCACACCTAGTTTACACTTTTTACACATATTTTCATATAATGTCCACACAGTGTATAATGGTAGTAGAAATACAGTTACAAAGGAGTGATTAAAAAATGGCAATTAGTGGAGACAAAAAGAGAATAGTCGTCACAATTGAAAAGGACTTGGAGCCAAAACTAAGAGCATTAGCAGAAAAAGATAATAGGAACCTTTCTAATTACATTGCTACCCTATTGGAGAGACATATTGAGGAAAATAAAAAAGACATCCAGTAAAAACGGGATGTCTTTTCTTTAACCTAGAGAACTTGAACCGCTGGGATTAATTATTTTTAAGGTATTTAAAGCATTTAAAGAATATAAAGAGATTAGTGTGGTGTTGGTAGTGTCGGGGTAGGTGTTATAGATAGTGCCATTGGTAATGACAGAAACATATGTTCTTTTTTAAATCTAAAAAATAGACCCTCTGACAGGTTCTATAAACACTTTACAGTTAACAATATGATAATGTATGATGAAGGTATAATACCCATTAAAACCGCGTTCTATCAAGCCTTGAACACCGGATAATCAAGCATTTTACACGCAATATCAAAAACATTATTTACCCCGCAATGGTGTTCCGTAATCCCAAGAGTATAAGCAATCATGGAACCGCTTGAGGCAGCATATTCTCTTGCTGTTGCAACAATATCCGCAGGATTTAACCCGGAAATTTCAGCCGCATATTCAGGTGTATAAGGTTCTACGAGCCTTTCAAGCTCAGCAAAATCAATCGTAAATTGCTGTATAAACTCTAGGTCATATAAACCTTCTTTAATAATTACCCGAATAAGCGCATTAATAAGCGCGATATCCGAACCGACATTAATTTGTAAATGACGATGGGCAACTTTCACCATATCAATTTTTCTTGGGTCAATGACGATAATTTTCAAACCTGCTTTGGCTGCCTTTTTTATTCGATTTGCGATAATTGGATGGGCCTCAGTTGTGTTTGACCCCATTAACAGCAATACTTCCGCTTTATCAATATCTTCAAGTGTATTAGTTGGGAAACCGCTTCCAAAAACAGTTGCCAGACCGGCAACGCTAGGGGCGTGTCACGTTCGGTTACATCCGTCGATATTATTACTGTCAATCACAGTCCTCATAAATTTTTGCGTGATAAAATTGGATTCGTTCGTGGTCCGCGCACAGGCAAACATAGAAATCGCATTTGGTCCCCACTCGTCTTTAATTTCTCCCAATTTCCTTGCAATAAATTCATAAGCTTCATCCCATGTTGTTTCAACCAGTTTTCCGGCTATGCGAATAAGGGGAGAGGTTAGTCTATTTTTTGCGTGAACATATTCATAGGCAAATGCTCCTTTTACACAGGTTTGTCCATTGTTGACAGGAGCCTCCTTATCACCGCGGATCTTCTTGATTTTATTATCCTGGACCTCGAGCACTAAGCCGCAGCCGGTTCCACAATAACCACAAATGGTCTTTACCAAAGATGTTTCACCCATTATCTTCCCTCCTTTAATTAAACTAGAATCCCTACTACCATCATAATAATCTATTCTTTTCATCATGTAAGTTTCTTTTTTGACTCAAATTTGTCTATTTTTCGAAAACTAGAAAAGCAAAAGCACCTAGCTCAGACCCCACAAGCGCTGGAGCTAGACAAATAAAAAACGGGAGAATTGATCTCCCGTTTTTTGTCAGGCTGTTTTAGCCGGCAATAATATATTAAAGGTGGTACCTTTATTTGGTTCGCTTTCAACAAACACTTTTCCGTTATGGCTTTCAATGATTTTAAAGCTGACCATTAATCCTAACCCGTTTCCATTTTTCTTTGTGGTGAAAAACGGTTCTCCCAAGTTCTTTAATTTCTCTTTTGGGATCCCAACACCCGTGTCTTGAATCGAAATTTGTACGTTATTCTCATGAATAAGCGTTTTAACGTTCAGTTCACCGCCATTCGGCATCGCTTCGATTCCATTTTTAATAAAGTTTAAAAAGACTTGCTTTAGACGGTTTTCATCGCATTCAATCTGAATAATTTCTTGATTACACTCAAAATACAGGCGGACATTTTTCTTTCTTGCCTCAAATTCCAGTAAAGATACCACATTTTTAATGACTGGAACAACATTCTTTTCCTCTAATTCAACCGCTTTTGGTTTTGCTAACACCATAAAATCCTCAACAATCGTGTTAACCCGTTCTATTTCATCAAGAATGATGTTCAAGAACTCCAACCGTTCAGGGTCCTTTTCATCTAATTGAAGAAATTCAGCATAACCTCGCATCGAGGTTAACGGATTCCGTATTTCATGAGCTACCCCTGCCGCCAATTGACCGACGGCCGCAAGCTTATCCTGACGATGAAGGACTTCTTCCGAACGTTTACGTTCGGTAATATCATTGCGAATCGCTAAATACTGATAAGGTTTACCCTGGTCATTCAAGAAGGGAATTATGGTTGTATCGACCCAATAATAGGTGCCATCCTTGGCCTTATTTCTAATTTCCCCTTTCCAAACATTCCCCTCGCCAATTGTTTTCCATAAACTTTTGAAATATTCCTTGGAATGGAAACCAGAATTTAATATATTATGATCTTTTCCAATGATCTCCTCACGGCTATACTTTGAAATCTCACAAAACTTATCATTCACGCTGGTAATCTTACCTTGCGCATCGGTAAAAGCAACAATAGATGACTGGTCAAGGGCAAATTTAATATCCGTGTTTTCCTTAACCATTTGTTTTAAATGTTCTTCCGCTTTCTTCCTATTTGAAATATCGGTTCGAATCGCAACATATTGATAGGGTTTGCCGTTCTCATTGAGGAATGGAACAATCGTTGTATCTACCCAGTAATTACTGCCATCTTTTGCCCGGTTACAGATTTCACCCTTCCAAACATTTCCCTGTCCAATCGTTTTCCATAACTCTTTAAAAAATTCTTTTGAGTGGTAGCCAGAATTTAATATCCGATGATCCTGACCGATTAATTCCTTTCGCTGATACTTTGAAATCTCACAGAATTTATCATTAACAGTCGTAATTCGACCCTTCTCATCTGTTATGGCAACAATAGAGGATTGGTCCAGAGCGAATGTAATGTCACGAACTTCCTTAAGCGAATCCAGCAAATCCTGCTCGGCCTGCTTTCGCTTTGAAATATCAGAACGAATCGCAATATATTGGACCGGTTTTCCTTTTTTATTTAAAAAGGGAACAATCGTCGTGTCGACCCAATAAAAAGAGCCATCTTTGGCCATGTTGCGAATTTCTCCTCTCCAGATTTTTCCGGAGGTAATTGTATTCCATAATTCTGCAAAAAATTCTTTTGAATGGTACCCCGAATTTAATATTCGATGGTTTTCACCAAGAATTTCTTCTTTTTTGTATTTTGAAATTTCCTCAAATTTATCATTTACATACATAATCGTTCCACGTTTATCGGTAATGGCAACAATGGTTGATGCATCAAGAGCCGCTTTTATATCATTTAAATTCGTATCCGAAGCAACCAGTTGTTTACTAATTAAGGTACTGGAGGCAATGAGTCCACCAATAATTAAAATGGATACAAATAAGACTAAATAAATAATAAAGGTATCCTCGCCGCTTGAAGGCTTAAGGATTTCAGATGTTGAAAGAATTGTTGTTGCTCTTTTAATTAGAAAATGCCCTTCAGCAATCGCTCCTGCCATAATTACCGCACTAACCGGTTTCAGCCATACTTGATTAGCGTGTGTATAACTCTTTGATGAATATAAAATCCATAATGAAAACATGAAGGTACAAAAAATTAAAATACCAGCTAAAATACATAGCGGAATATTATATTTCAGGGTCACATTCATTGCATAAAGACTTATGATGTGAGTAGCATAAACTGCAACTGTTAAAAGTAATGCACCAATCATTAGCTGGAATAATCGAATTTTTTTACCAAAGAACGGGACAAAAGCCATCCCAGTAAAAGCAATCCCGATAAAAATGGATAAAATGGTAAATGGAATTTGATAACTTGCAAACCGGCTGCTATCCGCCGCAATAAGCCCCATAAAATTCATTACCCAAATTCCAACACCTAATGTTACCGATCCTCCTAAGAATAAAAGGCGTTTATTAGGTTCAGCTGATTTTATTAAGGTAAACATATCTAATGCTGTATAGGAAGCCATTATCGTTAATCCTATGGCAATCAAAATAAAAAAAGGATGAATCGCTCCAAGAACTATATTCATTAACGTGCATCCCTCCAATCTCCATCATTACTATTATGATTGTAATGTAAAGTATTTTATTAGGGAAGTACCAAATAGTAAAAGAAAGCTAATTTTCTACTATCATTTCCTAAAAGTTGTTATTCATCAGAAATAAAAAAACACTCAGGAATCGGGACAATTGAACTATTTTAAAAAAAGTTAAAATTTTTCGAAAAAAGGCCTACACATTTTTAATTTTTTCGTTTATACTGTACTACAACAGATGAATTATTAATAAACTGTATTAAACAAAGGAGGAATTTTAAATGTTAATGAATCCAGTTGAGTTTTTCCGTAACCTACCTAAGAAGGAATGTCCAGAGTGTGGTCAGCATATGGAGGAGCAAGCTGAATCCTACATGATGGAATGTGATCGCTGCCTGTCAAAAAAAGAGGAGTATTAATTTTTTGTCCCTACTGTACTACAACAAAAAAAATATTAATAAGCTGTATATAACAAAGGAGGAGATTTAAATGTTAATGAGTCCGGTTGAATTTTTCCGTAATTTGCCTAAGAAGGAATGTCCAGAGTGTGGTCAGCACATGGAGGAACAAGCAGAATCCTACATGATGGAATGCGAACGTTGTTTATCTAAAAAAGAAGAGTAAACCAACTCTCCAGGAAACTGGAGAGTTTTTAATTTGCAATTACTTCCGCCGCAGAAAAAGAATAAACCCATCCCCTGTTGCAAATCATGTAACAAAGGAGTTGAATGACGTGGCAAAGGCAAAAAAAGAAGATTATCTTTCAAATGCACCGAAGCAAGAACAGGTAACAATCGAGAACGGATCCATTTTTCCAAATTTAAAAAATGTTGCCGGTGATTCCGTTGACCGTCACATGGAACTCACCGAAGCCAATATTGTAATAACCGGAGATGAAATTAAACAGCAGAATGAAAACCTGTAAAAAGAATAAAAGACTGTCATAGTACAGTGACAGTCTTTTCAAAATATCTTATATTTTTGGAAGCTCTCTAATTTCAGACATCATTTCATTTCCACACATTGGGCAAAGTAAATCATCTGTAACAAAATCCTTTCGCATCCATCCGATGCAGGAGTCATCTATACATGAGTAAATTTCAGTATCCACAAGGATATTTTCAATTTCTTCTTCTTTAGCTCTTTTACCATAAAAAATGGGAACCGCCTCCTTTTCACTATTGTTAGTATGCACAAAAATCAATTATTTCATTTCTAAAAATGGAATTATCTTTTTTCTATTGAAAGGAGAATACAAATGAGCATAAATTCAAAAAAATTCACGAAGGTTGGGACCGATATTGAAGAAGTTAAAAGATTAAACAGCCGGTCGGGTCTTAGTTATAATGAAGTAAAAAAATTGCTGGCAGAACAATATCGAAAAAATAACAGAGGCTGATTCTTCAGCCTCTTTACGGAAAATAGATCTCAATTTTTTTATTCTCGATATTTAATGAATAATAATTTTTAAACACTGCTTCTGTTTTTAATTCTATTCCGTCAGGTAATTCAATCACGTTAACTGTTTTTCCCTCTTTCCTAAAAGCAAGTATTGAACCATTCATGATAATATCTTCAAACCAAAAACCGTCCCGTTTTACTAATTCTTCGTCTACATAGGTATTCACAACAACCTGCCGATGATGAAATTTTGTCATTTCAGGCATATCAAAGACTCCCTTGGTTCATTTATATCATTCATTTTCCTCCTGTATTCAATATTTGACAAGGAGAAAAGGAATCGATTCCCTATTCAGTATGGTCAATGATAATCCCTTCATGATGCCTTTTAGACAAGATTTTACTTTTCTTCCTGGTTTCCTTTGACTGAAAAATAATATCAAAATCATAATCAACCGGGTAAAGCTCAGCTGCCGAAATATAAAGCTTTAATCTTTTATGGTTTACGGAAATCTTCTCTCCTTTTATTTGAACAAGATAGTTCCCTTGCTGATCTGGACCGGTATAGACGATTCCATACTCATTGGAAGGAGAAATTTTGACATTGTCGCCCTGATGATAAATTGGGACCTTATCATACTCCTTAAAAGTTTCCTTCCGCTTTTGATACTTGTTGACAATGATTTGTTTTTCTATTTCTTTACGTTTCCAGGCATCGATTTCGGCCATTTCATAATGTTTTTCTTCCTTATAGGTAATCACATGTGCCCTTTCAATGATGTTTGGATGGATTCCCAGCTTAAGTGCAATCGCAAATGCCTGGCTTTCTCCCCCTCTGCCAATATGAAGGCGATACGTAGGCGAGAGCGTCTCCAAATCAAACTCCATCGATCCGTTCATAAATCCAGTATGGGCTTCGGCAAATTCCTTTATTTCGCTATAGTGAGTGGTTGCAAATAATGTAGCCCCCTTATCATAGAGTGTTTCTAAAATGGAGGTTGCAAGCCCCATCCCTTCACCAGGGTCCGTCCCCGATCCCAATTCATCTAATAAGACCAATGTTCGATCATTGGTATCCTTTAAAATTTCAATGATATTCACGATTCTAGAACTAAAAGTGCTTAAATTCTCTGTAATGCTTTGGCCGTCCCCAATATCAACAAGAATACGATGAAAAATACTAAGATTACTTCCCGGGGCTGCAGGAATATGAAGGCCGCTTTGTACCATTAGCGTCAATAACCCAACGGTTTTTATCGTTACCGTCTTTCCTCCTGTATTCGGACCGGTGATCACTAATGCATTCGCTGTATTACCTAGTTCCAGTGTTAACGGTACTGCCTTTTCTCCAAGCAATGGATGTCTTGCTTGAATTAATTGGATTTCATGTGATTCATTGATCCCTGCCTTCACACCATTCAGGGTACGGCTATATTTTGCTTTCGCAAATAAAAAATCATAATGAACCATAATTTCCATTGCTGAACAAATTAGCTGTTGATTTTCCTCGACTAAACCAGTTAGATAAACAAGCACCTTTTGTACCTCTACCTCTTCATCTGCTATTAGCCATGTTAATTGATCCTGATAAAGAGAAATTTCCTCCGGCTCTATGAAAAGGGTCGAACCTGATGCAGAGGTATCCAGGACATTACCTTTGATTTTGTTCCGATATTCTTTTTTTATCGGAATGACATATCTCCCATTTCGTTGACTGACAACATTTTCTTGAAGATAGGTTTTATATTTATTGGAACGAATCAACTGCATGGTTTTCTCTTTTAAGCGTTCCTCATGAATAATGACTTGTTTCCTGATTTTTAATAATTCTTTGCTTGCATAATCATCAACCCTGCCATTCCTGATACAGCGGATAATTTCATTCGCAAGCTGAGGCAGATCATTCATTGCCTCGAAATAAAAGGAAACTCTAGGAGCGAGGTATTCCTTATCTTTCATAAATCTCCGCATTTTCCTGCAGCAGTCCAAAAACTCATAAAGCTTTGCCAGTTGATCCGGACGGAGTGCTACTCCCTTATTCAATTGCAGGATTAACTGTTTCATACCGTCCATCCCATGTACAGGTACACTTGAGCTTTTTTTTAAAATTTCTACTGCTTCTGACACCTCATCCAGCCATGCTTCAATTTGTTTTAAATGGGTAGACGGTATGAGAGTTAGAATTTTTTCTTTTCCTTCGTTTGTTAAGGCAAATTGAGCAATCTGCTCTTTAATTTGTTGAAATTCTAATGTTTTAAAAGTATGTTGATTCAATTTGGTTTTTCCTCCCTAAAAATAAAAATAGCCGCAATGAACAATGTCATTGCGGCCAACGTGAAAAAATGAGTCTTTCCCCTTCATTTTTTCATGCATAAATTTCTCCAAAATAAAAACTGTCTACACAAGTGTACACAGCATCATCGAAAAGGAATGTATGCTTATGTTCGCTCATTGTTCTTAACTTCATCCCATAGCAAATAAACCCTCTTTCACCCTTTTAAAAAATGAATGAGGCTAACGGAATGATTGTATCCAATTCATGGATTAGTTAAGAACGACACCTAACATAAAAACATACTCCTTACTTTTTACAATTTATCAAATATAGAATATTCAATTTGGAACCAATTGTCAATAATAGAAGAGAAAATCAGATTAGAAATTATTAAAGTAAAACAGGAATAAGATATGGCAAGATACAGGAAGTCAAAATTGCAGCAATTCCCATCGCTGCTCCAGCTACTGCCCCTTGGATTTCCCCCTCCTTGACCGCTTCAGCAGTTCCAATTCCGTGAGCAATCGTGCCAAGCGAAAGGCCGCGGGCAAACGGATGATCAATTTTAAACAAGTTTAATAATTTTGGACCAAACATCGCACCAATCATTCCGGTAATAATCACAAAGGCAACAATTAACGGCAGGTTCACTTTTAATATTTTACCAATCTCTGTTGCCACCGGTACAGTTACAGATTTGATACTTAATGCAAGAAGAGTGGTTCTAGAAAAGAGAAAGGCTTTCGCCATAAACAAGGCAGAGCCAATTGTTATAACAGTCCCTGCAATCAACCCAATCAATGCAGCACCAAAATATTTAGATAAAAGATGCCAATTTTTATATATCGGTACCGCAAGAGCCACTGTAGCGGGGCCAAGCAAAAAGGTCATGATATTCTTTGCGGGAGTATAATCATCATAAGATATATGCAGTCCCAGTAAAATGGCAATAATCAAAATTGTACTTAAAAACACAGGGCTGGTTAATGGTGTGGGATATTTTCCCGCTAAAAAAATTGTCAGTCTATAGATTAACAGCGTTAAAAGGATACTAAATAACGTGATCATGATAATCTACTACCTTTTCTTTTTTCTTTATGACAGCCTGAGTTGTTTTTCCAGCCGTTACCAATCCAATGAATGCACTAATAACAAGAATAAACAGAAAAAGCAGCCCTTTATTAAGTAAAGTTGGACCCAGAGTCATTAAACCAACTGAAATTGGAATGAAAAAGAATCCTAAATGCTTCAAAAGCCAGCTGGCAACAAGTTCAATTTGGTCAATTTTTATGATTTTAAGCCAGAGTAGAACTAAAAGAATCATCAAACCCATTACATTCCCAGGGATTTTTAAATGTGTAAAATGGACGGTCCAATTTCCGATTTGATAGATTAAAACTAAGATCAACAATTGGCAGAATATTTTCCAACCCTTTTTCATCCACCGAACCCCCACTCCGTTTTTATTTAGTATAAGGTATAAACTTATGAACAACTATCTTTTGTTCACAAATTATCCATATGATTTTTTTTAAAACTTCTTTATCTTATTGATAGGAGGGATTACAAAATGAAAAAGATCTACCTAATATGTACTCTTGCTGTATTCGTTGGTATAGCAGCTGGAATTGCTTTTTTTCTGATTCGGGATGCAAACACAAAAATACCGTCAAATATTACCTTAATTAACCAAAATGGAGAATCATACAAATTTGGAGCGGATGATTCAAAGCTAAAGCTTGTAGAATTTATTTATACTCATTGTCCTGATATTTGTCCGACAACAACGCAAAAAATGAATGTTTTAAAACAAGAATTGGAGAAAAGCGGTGTTTTTGGCAAGAATATCGAATTTCTTACGATCACCATCGATCCTTACCGCGATACTCCCAAGGTATTAAAAGGATACATGAAAGGATTCGGCATTAGCAGTAATCAAAGTTGGCTGTTTTTAACAGGGGATAGACAGAACATTAAGAGAGATCAGAAGAGTATTAGAGAAATCGCCACCTCTCTACAATTTCAATACAAGGATCCAGGTAACGGACAATTTATCCATACGACGAATACTTATTTAGTAGACCAAAATAATAAGTTTATTGCCAAATTCCCAATGGGAGAAAAATTCGACAAAAAAGAAGTGTATGAAAAAATCATGAATAAAATTAATTAGTTTTACCATTCACTAAAAAAAGCGGTTAGTCCATTGGATTAACCGCTTTTTTTAACCTATTTAATTCACCGATGAAGGATATCTTTTAATTTGCTGCAAGGATAAAAGGTAATTGGACTTTGGTTTTGTAAGACTTACTTTAATACCAGCTTTTTTTAATTTATTAACGAATTCTGTAAGCTGCTTTTTTGCCATGCTTCTCACCTTCTTTAACATCATACGTACATTCTACAACAAAAATATGAATAAAGTGTTAAAACCCGAAAAAAAATTTAGAAATATTTTCATGTTAGAATGAACCGTTCACACGAATTATTTGGACTGCCATTACTAATAGTTTCGTTCTATGAGTTATTAATGGTATAATAAATAGATATTTTGTTTTGGAGGATTTTAACTATGATTACCGTTAGCAATGTAAGCTTAAGATATGGAGACCGCAAACTGTTTGAAGATGTTAATATTAAATTTACACCCGGAAATTGTTATGGTTTGATTGGGGCAAATGGCGCCGGAAAATCTACATTTTTAAAAATACTTTCTGGTGAAATTGAAGCACAAACCGGAAACGTTTCACTTGGACCAAATGAGCGGATGGCAGTATTAAAACAAAACCACTTTGAGTATGAAGAATATGAAGTTTTAAAAACTGTTATCATGGGACATGCAAGATTGTACCAAGTGATGCAGGAAAAGGATGCCATCTACATGAAAGAAAATTTCACTGATGAGGATGGAATGAAGGCTGCAGAGCTTGAAGGTGAATTTGCAGAGTTAAACGGCTGGGAAGCTGAACCGGAAGCCGCTATTCTCCTAAAAGGTCTTGGGATTGAAGAAGACCTGCATTATAAAACAATGGCTGAATTGACAGGATCTGAGAAGGTAAAAGTCCTTCTTGCTCAAGCATTGTTCGGACGCCCTGATGTCCTTCTTTTGGACGAGCCTACCAACCACTTAGATATAAAAGCGATTCAATGGCTTGAAGATTTCTTAATTAACTTTGAGAATACCGTTATTGTCGTTTCCCATGACCGTCATTTTCTCAACAAGGTTTGTACCCATATCGCTGACCTAGATTTCAGTAAGATCCAAATCTATGTCGGGAACTATGATTTCTGGTATGAATCCAGCCAATTAGCATCAAGGATGGCTTCTGATGCCAACAAGAAGAAGGAGGAAAAAATTAAGGAGCTGCAAAGCTTCATTGCCCGCTTTAGCGCAAATGCTTCCAAATCCAAGCAGGCTACCTCCCGTAAAAAACTATTAGACAAAATTACCTTAGATGATATCAAACCATCGTCACGCCGTTACCCATTTGTCGGTTTTACACCGGAACGTGAAATCGGAAATGATCTATTAAGGGTAGAAGGTTTGACAAAAACCATTGATGGTGTGAAGGTTCTTGATAATATTAGCTTCTTTATGAATAAAGGAGACAAAATTGCACTTGTTGGAACAAACGAGCTTGCAAAGACCACTTTGTTTAAGATTTTAATGGGTGAAATGGAACCTGACAGCGGTTCATTTAAATGGGGAATTACAACAAGTCAGGCTTATTTTCCAAAAGATAACTCCGAGTTCTTTGAGAACAGTGAATTAAATCTTGTGGAATGGCTCCGCCAGTTTTCACCTAAAGATGAAAGCGAAAGCTTTTTACGAGGCTTCTTAGGAAGAATGCTATTTTCCGGTGAGGAAGTATTGAAAAAGGCTAGTGTGCTTTCAGGTGGCGAAAAAGTTCGTTGTATGCTTTCAAAAATGATGTTAAATGGCGCAAACGTATTGCTGCTGGATGAACCAACCAACCACCTTGATTTGGAATCCATTACAGCATTAAATAATGGATTAATTAACTTTAAGGGATCTCTCTTGTTTTCTTCCCATGACCATCAGTTCATTCAAACGATTGCCAATCGAATTTTTGAACTGACACCAAAAGGATTAGTTGATAAACAAATGACCTATGATGAGTATCTTGAAAATGCTGATATTCAAAAACAAGTAGCGGAAATGTATCAATAAGAAAAAAGCGGGCACAAAAATGTGCCCGCTTTTTTCAGTGAAGCTTGAGTCGTGCTTAGGGGCTTTTTTTCCTGCGACGAGACGATGGCTCAGACCTCGTTCCTGTTTCGGTATTTGTCGTCCCCTGTCCTTCTACCTGAGAAGAATTCAGCCCTATTGTCGAAGCATCTTTTTTACGCTTTCCCATATCAACACCTCCCATTATAGTTTTGGAAAAATATCGGTACTTATACGGAATAATTCAGGAAAACTTAGGCAAGATAATCTACAGGAGGAGGTGTTTTGTATGGCAAAGATTGGAGTAGAACAATCTCTTACAAATATTCAACAGGCACTAAGGGAAAAAGGTTATGATGTTGTTGAACTGAAGCAGGAATCAGACGCGCAGAATTGTGATTGCTGTGTGGTTACTGGAATGGACTCTAACGTTATGGGAATGCAGGATACCTATACAAAGGGATCGGTCATTGATGCCAATGGAATGTCCGCTGACGAAGTATGCCAACAGGTGGAAAGCAGACTGCAATGATTTTCTCAGGAAGACTAAAGGTTGAAAACTTTAGTCTTTTTTCATATCTTCTTCTTTTTTGGCGTTAATGTTGACTTTCGGACCAAAACCATTTGTTTGATTATATATTTTCTCCTTACGGGCAGGCTCTTCTTCTACTTTTTCTTCATCCTCATTTAGATTTGGGGTATATTCACTTCCATATGTTGCACCAATATTCAATTTCCCCTTCAATTCTTTAATTCCTAACTGGCCAAAATTATTATTAAGCTCATATTTATCTAAAATGATTTTTTCAATGTTAATTTTTTCAATAATAATAGGTGGTTCCTTATGATGTATGATTTTCTCTTGCGTGACTTTTTCTTGCTCCTGGATTGCCAATAAAGATTTTTTCAATTCTTTTATATCTAATTCTAGGGAAGTCAATTTTCTTTTTAAGTCCTTTTCATCATCATTTTTATTGAAAATGAAGAATAAATCTTTTAGTGACATGTGCGCGGACGCTCCCTTATTTTATCCTTACTTATATATATATGGGAGATAAAGAGAAACATGTCCAAATAAAGAAAAGGAGACTGTATTCTAGTCAATCGGGATTATTTCTCCTTTTTCCATTTTCCGTTGATAGCTGACAAATAAAATTCCGTTCCAAAACTTTGCATTTATTTCGCTGGGGCTAATTTGATCCGGAATTTTAATCTGTCTCTGAAACTCACCATAGAACCTTTCAGAATAAGCTATTTTCAAATTAGGATGAATGGGCAGTGCGGTCCCTTTAATTGTTAAAATATCTCCGTTAAGGCCTAATTCAATATTTTCTTTCCTTACTCCTGGGAGCTCGATTAAAACCATTACCTCCTCCTCCCCTTCCAAAATATCAATGGATGGAAAGGTACGCGAGTTTTTATCCTCTCGCATATTTTTTTCACCATTTCCGTAAATAGGGGATTTAAAGGAAGGATCATTCATAAATTGTTTTGCAAAATCCTGTTCAAATATATTTTTCCAGAAATCGCCACCTTGCATATTTTGTGCGACCTCCAGCCATTGTTTTAATTTATCCATATCCATCTATTTACACATCTCCTTCATCTCTTGCCCCGTTCATTCGGGATAAACCTCAAGAACAATGCATATATTTAACCACAAGCATAAGGAGGAGATAACATGCCGGCTCCGGTTCCCTATATTAATATAAATATATTTATGATTAAAATTAATTCCTTTGAAAATGCATCTGCTGTAAATATTGGTCAAAATCTTTTGGCTGAATGGCATAATTCAGACAAAAAAAATCAAGGATATGGGCAAAACTTTGGTGATAAAAGCGACTTTTTTGGGAATAGAAGTTTCGTAGATGATCGTGATCAAATTGACTCACCAAGTTCTTTTGAAACAATAGGCAATCCGTTTCCGTGCAGGGAGGAATAAACGAAAAATGAAATTGTGGTATTTTTCTTTGAGGATTCTCTCCAATTAGATATAATGATTACAGTACATCTGCTCCTCTTCTATGAGTATTTAAAAAGAAGGACAACGAGACCTGTATTCGAAAAATTAAGGCTTTAATGTATTGGATTGATGATTTTGTTTCCAAATGAATTTTGGTCCCCGATTACCTTATCGTTAAAAATAGCATCGATTTCCGTCGTGATTGTTTTTTTATTCGGGATTATTTTCGCAAGATTATTCTCATTGCGGGCATTTAAAGGGAAAGCTTTTATTGAAACCATTCTAATGCTTCCTATTGTCCTCCCGCCAACTGTAATTGGCTTTTTACTGATCTTCTTTTTCGGAAGAAATAGTCCAGTTGGTGCCTTGATTGAAGAAATTTTCCATCAATCAATCATGTTCACTACATGGGCAGCTATAATCGCATCTACGATTGTTGCATTTCCACTTATGTTTCAAACGGTCAAATTAGGTTTTCAATCGGTAGATAAAGATATTGAAGAAGCAGCAAGAGTAGACGGAGCAAATGAAATGAAAGTTTTTTTATTTGTCACGCTCCCCTTATCGGCTAAATCCATGGTCACAGGTTTAATTTTAAGCTTTGCCAGAGCATTAGGTGAATTTGGAGCAACCCTAATGTTTGCCGGAAATATACCAGGTAAAACGCAAACAGCCCCTACTGCAATTTATGTCGCAATGGATTCAGGGAATATGTCACTTGCGTGGATGTTAGTTTTGTCCATGGTTGTGATCTCTTTTTTAATGCTTTTCGTAACCAATTACTCCGTAAAGCAAAAGCCATGAACAGTTTTCGCTGTCCATGGCTTTTTATCTTCTTTTTTTAGAAATCAATAACGTTATTTGTGCCATTGTAAAAGCCAGTGAAGATTTTCTTCGATAGGCAAGGTATTTTGGCTCCCAAATATTTGTATATTTCTCTTTAAATCCTCGAAGCCCTTGGAAGTCATAGATAAAGTGCCCATGAAAGAAAATTTGGGCCGCAACTTTTTCGCTTAGAGATGCGAATCTTGACATACCGACATTTGCGAGTGGGGCCATCCCCATATTAAAACGATCATATCCCTGTTCTTTCGCCCAATCAATTAAAGAAAGGATAAGAAAATCAATCAATCCCGCCTGTAAATTCGGTTTCAACCTCATCAAATCTATGGAAACCGTTTTTTGGTTATCGTATACCTGCATAATCGTAATAAAACCAAGAATTTGATTACTTTGATTTTTCACAAGGGCGATGGGTCCTTTATTTAAATACTCTCGGTCAAAAAACCCAACAGAAAATCCCTTTTCGGCTCTACCCTGGAGCCAGTCGTTTGAAATTCCATTTAATTCGTTTAATAACTCTTCCGAATAAGGAGGTTTTACCATTTCAAACTGATAGTCTTCCCGGATAAATTTGTTTCGTAAGATTCGTAAATCCTTCATATTATTTTCTGAAAGTGAAAAGGTTTTAAGATTGACGTATGCCTCCTCACCTAATTTAAAAAAGGCATACCCACTGCCATAGAGCAATGGCAAAATTTCATCACTGACCTGATAAAAAACTGGGGTGAAACCATGCAGATCTGAAATTTCCTGAAATTCCTCGATTGCATTTGATAGCTCTCTTTTTTCCCCAATAGGATCTCCTAGAATCACAAGCTTATCTGCATATTGCTGAAAGGTTATCAGGACATTCCTTTTACTGTTCCAAAAAATATACTTATCATGTAGAAAAATTAAATGGGACAATACCTTTGCCTTATATTCCGTTAAGTGAGACTTGATTTCTTGTTCTTGACCTTTTGATTTCTCAAATTTCCAATTTTTCGGCTTACTGCTTAAATAACCAAATACAAGGATAAAAAAGGCAATAATCAACCCGATCAAGGCACTATTGAATAAGTCATGGTAATCTACAATTACAAATGGTAGAAATCTTCTAGGCATCTCTAATTTGGCTGAAGGTAAATTTAAATAACCAATTAAAATGTACATGGATGTAATAATTAAGATCAGAGTGACATCAAATAAGGTTTTCCCCCATGTAAGAACATAACTTTCACGGTAAAATTGCCCCTTCGCCATTCTTAAAAGAAGGGCTACAATAATTAAAAAAATCGCTTCCTCATAATCAATTCCTTTAAAAATAGAGAATAACGCAGCAAGAATTAGGACAAACATAGTTAATTCATATGTTCTCTTTACGCTATACTCAATGCCCCTTGATAACCCCAATAAAAGGAAACCCGCGGCAACCGAGAGCTGATGGGATACATTTATAATCGGAAATGACAGAATCTCCTGTGCAACCCTGAGACGCGACATGATGCCCGGTACACTTGCTGATAAAAGCAGAATCAATCCTGATAAAAATACCATCAAGGTTAATACAATATGGCTGAACCCTTGCACAATAATTTTTGGTAAATTACTCCAGGTTCTGTTCCATTTTTCCCAATACATTTTGACAAACAGAACGATACTCACCAAAAACGGTAAAATATAATACCCAAACCGATAAAATAAAAGAAGAACAATCACTTTTTCCTGCGGTATATGTAAATCCTGCATTCCCCAAATAAATACTAAATCAAATGAGCCCAGGCCTCCGGGAATCATACTAATAATCCCTGCACAGGCAGCAATGATGTATACAGGAAAAAGCTGCTCAAAAGAAATCGAAATCCCAAAAAGATGGCTTAATATCCAGATGGCCATAAAAACGGCAAACCATTCGACCACGGAAACAATAATTAGTTTTATTGCCGAGTTAATGGTAATTAAGGAAGGACTGTCCTTTTTGTTTTTTATAATATGTATAAATAGAAATACCGGTAAGTATAATCCGACACCAAGAACTGCAAAAAACAGCCATTTCACATCCTTGAACAATGGAAAGTGATGATAGAATAGGGTAACAAACCACGATAGGGCTGAAATTCCCGTTAAATAAAAAAGGGAAACAGTTGCGATTCCCCCTAACAGCTTTCGCTTATCCTGTTCAAGACTATGAAAAAAATAGGTTCTTAGCATCGCACCGATAATACCGCCAAATCCGATTAAATTGGAAAAAGAATTAGCGATGAAGGATTGCTCAAAAAGCTCTTTTTTAGGGACCTTTAGTCCAAGAATTCGAACTAACAGTACATCGTAAAGCAGCATTGGAAGCACGGCCGCAAACGTTATCGCCAGGATTAGAATTAGCATGCTGATATGTAATTTATGCAGTTCATCCTCTAGTAATTGTCCGTTCACATTTCCTGTAAATTTCTTTATTTCAACAATGGCAAAAATCAATAAAAAAAGTGGAAAGATAAATTTTGCTGATTTTAATAATTTTTCTTTTTTGATCCCCAACAAGATAACCACCTATTTTTTTCTCTACTAATTTTAATATAAACTTTTCCATAGGAAAAAGAAATCAATTTATTTTTGATTGACCTTGCATACTTCTATTCTAGACAGTTTATTGAAACCCCAACCGTTTAGAATTTCTTGCGGTAAAAGTTTGAAAAAAGAGACAAGTTTTCTAGCTCTATCCCATAAACATGAATTAGGACAAATCTGTGGGGGGTTTAGAAATGAGATTTTTCGTGTTTAAGAAAGAAACATTGTTATTCTTCTTAGCTGTTGGGTTTGTACTCGTAACAGTCTCTGCTTGGTTTATATTAAGGGCTGGAGATACAGCTGTGTTTAACCAGCAATCAAATGAAAAAATTCGTGAGATTCATATGGTAACGGTGGAATATAAAACACAAACAAAGGATGGTAAGGAATTAGAGGCATACCGCTGGGATCCTGGTACAATTGTTTTGGAAAAGGGTGAAAAGGCCGAGTTATATATAAATGGAATAAACGGGGAAGAACATCCTTTTTTTATTGAGGGCACCAGTATTAAAGGTACTGTAAAAAAAGGAGAAGAGACAGTGGTTCCACTTCAATTTGATAAAGAAGGCACCTACCGATTAGTTTGTGAAGTCCATTCAGATAAGGCACATAATGGACCAATGATTGCAGATATTGTTGTGGATTAAAAAGCAGGAGATTATTCTCCTGCTTTTATTATTATGCTTTGTAAAAGAACAATATTTATTTTTAAACAGCGTTGATTGGAGCGGAAATCAACAACCAAGTTTAACACAGCCTATTATTATGAATATCCTTCTATATAACAGCCCCGAAATTCCCTTGTGATTATTCTAATACAGTAAGTTTTACCTTAAAAAACAAAAACAGTGAATTCCTCTTACAAAACCTTTATTCACAATATCTTAACAATTACACCTTTTATTTGTGATGTTTTTCACAAATTAACTGTTATACTGAATGTAAGATATAAATATCAAATCTGTTATATGTTTCTTAAAAAATTAGAGGTGAAAAATCATGGAACAATGGCAAGGTTTTAACAAAGGTATTTGGACGAGAGAAGTAAATGTTCGCGATTTTATTTTAAAAAATTTCGCTCCATACGAGGGAGATGATTCATTTATAACCGGTGCTACTGAAGCAACCAATAAACTTTGGGCACAAGTTATGGCTCTTACCAAACAAGAACGTGAAAACGGCGGCGTCTTGGAAATGGATACCGAAACAGTTTCAACCATTACCTCTCATGGTCCTGGCTATCTTGATGAAGAACTCGAAAAAGTAGTTGGGGTTCAAACAGATAAACCATTCAATCGTTCCTTACAGCCATTTGGCGGGATTCGGATGGCAAAACAAGCCTGCGAATCATACGGTTATCAATTAAATCCCGAAATTGAAAGAATTTTTACTGATTATCGTAAAACCCATAATCAAGGTGTTTTTGATGCTTATACACCTGAAATGCTGCATGCACGAAAAGCAGGAATTATTACCGGACTTCCAGACGCATACGGACGCGGGCGTATTATTGGGGATTATCGCCGTGTCGCTTTATATGGTGTCGATTTCTTGATCAAAGAAAAACAAAAGGATTATAACAACACAAGCGCTGTGATGATAGAAGAGAATATTCGTTTACGTGAAGAATTATCAGAGCAATATCGTGCCTTAAAGGAATTAAAAGAATTGGCAGCAAGCTACGGATTTGACATAAGCCAACCTGCTAAAAATACGGCCGAGGCGTTTCAATGGCTGTATTTCGGCTATTTAGCCGCTATTAAAGAGCAGAACGGTGCTGCAATGAGTCTTGGCCGTGTCTCAACCTTCCTCGATATTTATATTGAAAGAGATTTAGAGAATGGAATTTTAACAGAAACAGAGGCACAGGAACTAGTAGACCATTTTATTATGAAGCTGCGCCTAGTAAAATTTTCTCGCACACCAGATTATAATGAATTATTCAGCGGCGACCCTACATGGGTAACGGAATCAATTGGTGGCATGGCATTGGATGGGCGTCCTTTGGTCACAAAAAGCTCCTTCCGATTCCTAAATACATTAGATAATTTAGGCCCTGCACCGGAACCGAATTTAACTGTTTTATGGTCCGCCCAGCTTCCGGAAAACTTTAAAAACTATTGTGCGAAGATGTCAATTAAAACGAGCTCCATTCAATATGAAAACGACGATATCATGCGTCCAGAATATGGCGATGACTATGGTATTGCCTGCTGTGTATCTGCAATGGAAATTGGCAAGCAAATGCAGTTTTTCGGGGCACGCGCTAACCTTGCCAAGGCCCTTCTCTATGCTATAAATGGGGGTATTGATGAAAAATTAAAAATTCAGGTTGGCCCTCAGTATCAGCCAATTAAAGCGGATGTATTAGATTATGAGGAAGTCATGCAAAAGTTTGATCAAATGATGGAATGGCTGGCAGGTTTATACATTAATACCTTAAATATCATTCATTACATGCATGATAAATACAGCTATGAAAGAATTGAAATGGCCCTGCATGATACAAAGATTCTTCGGACAATGGCAACTGGCATTGCCGGTTTAAGTGTCGTAGCAGACTCTCTAAGTGCCATTAAATACGGCGAGGTAAAAGTAATCCGCGATGAAAATGGTATTGCCATAGATTTTGAAACTAATGGAGACTTCCCAAAATACGGGAACAACGATGATCGGGTTGACAGCATTGCGATAAAAATTGTTGAAAGCTTTATGAAAAAGCTTCGAAAGCACCACACTTACCGTGAATCTGTTCATACCTTGTCGATTTTAACGATTACCTCAAACGTTGTTTATGGTAAGAAAACAGGGAATACACCGGATGGACGCCGGACAGGTGAACCATTTGCACCAGGCGCAAACCCAATGCATGGACGTGATACAAAAGGAACCCTAGCTTCCCTTTCTTCTGTCGCAAAACTGCCTTACAGCTATGCAATGGATGGAATTTCAAACACCTTTTCCATTGTTCCAAAGGCATTAGGAAAAGAGGAAGATGTAAGAGTTCGCAACCTTGTATCCATCCTGGATGGTTATATAATCAAATCCGGACATCATTTAAATGTTAACGTATTTAATCGGGAAACACTCATTGATGCGATGGAACATCCGGAACAATATCCACAGCTAACTATTCGAGTCTCCGGATATGCGGTTAACTTTATTAAATTAACAAAAGAGCAGCAGCTCGACGTCATTAACCGTACTTTCCATGAGTCACTTTAATTAAACATTGGAGCTCCCCTTAGGTGGGGCTCCTTCCTTAAAATGAAAGGGGAAAATAACCATGAACGGAAATATCCATTCAATCGAAACTTTAGGGACAGTAGATGGCCCAGGAATTCGTTATGTAATCTTTACTCAAGGCTGTCTGCTGCGCTGCCAGTTTTGTCATAATGCCGATACATGGGAAATTGGCACTGGAAAACAAATTACAGTTTCTGAGGTGATGGATGACCTCATGAGTTACCTCCCTTTCATTCAAGCATCTGGCGGTGGGATTACCGTTAGCGGTGGGGAACCATTGCTGCAAATTCCTTTTCTTACAGAATTATTTAAGGAATGTCGGCGGATGGGAATCCATACCACAATAGACTCATCTGGGGGTTGCTTCTCACATTCTACCCATTTTATAGTGCAACTCGAGGAGTTATTACAATTTACGGACCTAATTTTACTTGATTTAAAACATATTAATCGAAAGAAACATATTCAATTAACTGGGATGGCGAATGACCATATTCTTGAATTTGCAAAGTTTTTATCTGAACGTAAGATACCAATTTGGGTACGGCATGTCCTCGTTCCCACAGTTACAGATGACCCAGAGGACCTTGAGCAGCTAGGAGAATTCATCGGTACCCTTGAAAATGTTAAAAAAGTCGAGATTCTTCCTTATCATAAGCTTGGGGTATATAAATGGGAGGCATTGGGGCATGAGTATCCACTTAAAAGGGTTGAACCTCCTAGCGAGGAAAAAATAAAAATTGCCTATGAAATGCTTACGGCACATTGGGAAGAAAAATAAAATGTAGCCTATTTTGGAAGAACACTTTGTGTGGATTCCCGCTGGTTTTGTCCTTCTGCGACCTCTGGTAGGTCACCTTTCTTGAGTTTCCCCTGATTCTGTCCTTCCACCACATCTGGTAGGACACTTTTTTTGGTTTCCGCTGATTCTGTCCATCCAACACATCTGGAAGGACACCTTTTTTGGGTTTCCGCTGATATTGTCTTTCCAACACCTCTGGAAGGACACCTTTCTTGAGTTTTCGTTGATTCTGTCCTTCCAACCCTCTGTAAGGACACTTTTTTTGGTTCTCCCCTGATTCTGTCCTTCATCAAAACGGATTCGGTGTTTTTTCTTACTATATTGTGAACTCCCTTCTATCTGCATTTATTTTTGATAAATTAATAGTATAGTACAAACAGTCTTTAAAGGGGTGAGTAATTATGTATGACATTTTTAGTTCCATCAGCAGAGTTTTAAGCAGTCCGTTTCAAGTTTTATTTTATGAAACAAAACAAATTCCGGTGCTTGCTGCTTTTTTACTGGGGTTAATTGGTGCCCTTGCTCCTTGTCAGCTTACCAGCAATATTAGCGCCATTACTTTTTACGGAAATAAAAGCCTGCAAACAAAGAAAACATGGGTGGAGGCACTCTTTTTTATATTTGGTAAAATTGTAGTATTTTCTACTTTAGGACTTGCCGTTTGGCTGATTGGTCAAGAATTCCAAACAGCGATTACCAGCTTCTTTGCCATTTTCCGTAAATTAATTGGACCCTTTATTATCCTCTTAGGTTTATTTTTAATTGGAATGATCCAATTAAACTGGATTAACCGGCTCTTTTCATATATCCCCAATCAAAAGAGCGGAGGGATTTTCGGATCTTTCATAATGGGAGTCACTTTTTCTATTGCTTTTTGCCCAACCATGTTCGTTTTGTTTTTCCTGACCCTGATGCCAATTGTGCTAAGTTCTAGTTACGGTGCAGTTCTCCCAAGTATTTTCGCTATCGGTACATCCCTTCCACTCCTTATCTTTATGTTTATGATTTCATTTCTTGGAATGGATGGGGCAATTATGAAAAAAAGCCGACAATTTGGTTTACTGGTACAGAAAACGGCCGGAGCCTTTCTACTCCTTCTCGGGATATTGGATACCATTACATATTGGATTTAAAAAAATGCGGAATCTGTCCGCATTTTTTAATGATTTTTTTCATCTAACTTTACTAAAAGGTCCATTACTTCGACCTCCTCCAAGTTTGCAATATCATTTGAAATGACTTCATCTTTATGAAGATGGCTTATGGCCTCATGTTCAGCATATAATGCCTGTCTCGATAATAAATCCCTCTGTTTTTCCTTTAATTCAGAATGAATTTTATATAATTCTTGAAGCTCCGTTTCAACACGGGATTTTTTTTCTTGATATTCGGTCACCATTTCAGCTGAAACCGGTTCGGTTATGAATAACTTCCTTTTTACCCTGGTTATTTCTTCAATAGCTGAATCAAAGCGATGAATTTTTGCAATCAAATGTTCATACTCCAATGACCCCCGCTCTTTAGGCGTAACGCCTAAGACTGTAATCAATGGTTTGACCGTCAGTCCCTGAACCACTAAGGAGAAAAGGACAACGAAAAACGTTAACACGAGCAATTCATCTCTACCATTGAAACTGTAGGGAAGACTTAAAACAAGGGCAATGGAAAGAGAGCCCTTTAGTCCTCCCCAATTAATTATATGCTTCCAAGCCCATGGGAAATCTTTATTAAAGATAAGACTTAAATAGACCGCAACACTTCTTGCGATTAAAACAATCAGAATCGCACCAATAATTGTCCCCCATTTATTGCTTAAACCGATTTTTGTAATTTCGAGACCTACCATTAAAAACACGACTGAATTGGCTAATAAGGCGGCAACATCCCAAAAGTTTCCTATATTTAATCTTGTTGTCGGAGACATGCCAATCCTGGCGCCAAAATTACCTAAAATAATAGCTGCTACTACAACGGCAATCACACCTGAACCATGCACACTTTCAGCTAATAAATAGGAACCGTAAAATAAAATGATACTAAAGATGATTTCAAGCGGATAATCATCATAAAACTTTGTTAAAATGGAGAATCCGTATCCCAGCGCTCCTCCCACAATGAGCCCAAGAACAATGACCTTCACAAATATCCAGATTCCCATTCCTAAACCTTCCCAGCCCATATCCAGGTAAGTTAATAAATAAAACGCTGAAATTTGATAAAGAACAACTGCCATACCATCATTAAATAAGCTTTCCCCTTCCACAATGATGGCTAATTTTTTATTGACCCCGACACTTTTAAAAATCGATAAAACGCTTACTGGGTCAGTAGCACTCATTAATGCGGCAAAAACAAAAGCAGCTTGTATCGACAAATTCAGTTGAAAGTAGGATGAAAACCCAACAACCAAATAAGATATTAACGTTGCCCCAAAGGCAAGAGCCAGAATTGGAAGCTTATTATTTTTTAACTGAGGAAAAGGAAGTTTTAGCGAAGCTTCCCCTAAAAGTGCCGGCAAAAACAGGGTTACGATGACAAAATGAAAAACTTCCCCCTGTGTAATAAAGTTTTTTAATGAAACTAAAGCAGAAAAATCGGTAAGGCCAATCAATGCACCGACCAAAACTAATGCAATTGGATAGGGTTGTTTTAATTTCTTGGCAATGGCTGTAACGAAGGCAGCAAGCAAAATGAGTACGAAGCCAATGACAAAAATAGAATGCACATCTAATTCCTTCAAAAATAAAACTCCTTTTGTGCAAATGGATACCAACAACTTTACTTTTCTCTTTTTTAATAAAAATAAACCGAAAACAGTTGAGTGAAGGTGTTTCTCACAATCTATTATTCCTTCCACAATTCAGTATTTGATTATTTGCTAAAACTCCTTTATACTCTTATCATTGGCTTAAAAGCGAGGTGAAAATTTTTGTTCCAAATTCTAATCGATCATTCCGATATCAATACACTTACAGCCCTCTATGTCAGCCTCTATTTAGGGATTTCATTGAAATTTCTGCTGGCTTGGAGTGTAAAATATTCCTTTATGGATTCCTTGTCTAATCCTTCGGACACAAAAATTATTCACCCTATTTATTTTTATAAAGAAAAAAGCCGTTTAAATGGGAATTTTATTTTAATTAGAATTGTCAAATATATTCGTAGAAAAAAATGTTCACAGGATGATCCTGAAGATCCTGTTTCCTCTCTTTACTTATATACAATCTAACCACACTTTTTAGGAGGAAATATGAAAACAAAACGATCTTCACTATTATTGATTGCACTATTATCAATCACAACATTATTACTCTCAGCCTGTTCAAGTCAGGCTCAAAGTGGAAAGAGTACAGGCTTCTTCCATACTTACTTTGTACAGCCATTCGCGGTGGTCATTCATTCTGTCGCTGATTTTTTCAATGGTAATTATGGATTAGCCATTATTCTTGTTACCCTGATCATCCGGCTCATACTAATGCCATTAATGTTAAGACAATATAAAAATCAAATGGTCATGAAGGAAAAAATGGACGTGCTTAAGCCTGAAATGGATGCTATCCAAAAAAAAATGAAGGCTGAAAAGGACCCGAAAAAGAAGCAAGAGCTTCAAGCAGAAATGATGGGTCTTTACCAAAAACATGGGGTCAATCCATTAAATATGGGCTGCTTACCAATCGTTATTCAAATGCCAATTTTAACAGGATTTTATTATGCAATACGTGGATCACAAGAAATTGCTCATCATAAGTTTTTATGGTTTAGCCTTGGACATCCTGATATTGCGATTACGATTATTGCCGGTTTAATTTACTATTTTCAGTTTAAGGTTTCCCAATCCAACATGCCTACTCAACAGCAACAGCAAATGAAATATATGGGATTACTTTCTCCGTTAATGATTGTAATGTTTTCGTTTCAAGCACCAGCTGCGCTACCGCTTTATTGGGTAGTCGGGGGAACTTTCTTAATCATTCAAACCATGATCAGCCGAAAATTGTATCAAAATCA
Source organism: Bacillus salipaludis (assembly GCF_030938565.1). GTDB lineage: Bacteria > Bacillota > Bacilli > Bacillales > Cytobacillaceae > Neobacillus > Neobacillus salipaludis_A. The sequence goes on from NZ_JAVGVR010000001.1 coordinate 4,759,045, forward strand.
TAAAAAAGAAGAAGTAGCCGTTAAGCAAAAATAAAAGTAAATAAAAAGGAAGCATCTTTTATAGGTGCTTCCTTTTTATATTTCCTTTCCAATTAAAATACCCAAAAAAACAAGGATGATTCCGGCAAGATAACTGATGACTAAATATCGTAAAAAAAATTTATTTTTTTTACTTTTTATAAGTCCCGTGAGTTCCAGCTTAAATGTTGAGAAAGTTGTAAATGCACCCATAAAACCAACACCAAGCAAACTATACACATGACCTTTAATGGGAATTCCAACAATAAGTCCCAACAAAAAAGCACCGATTAAATTGACTGTTAAGGTCCCAATTGGGAATCCAGATTGGCTATGTTTTTGAAACGATTTGCTTATGATAAAGCGGCCAATGGCCCCAAAAAATCCGCCAAGTGAGACAAATAGTACTTCAGTCATTTTTCTTTCCTCGTTTCATCCCCAAAATTCTGCCCCATTTTTACAAATAAAAGACCGCCAAATAAACTAAGCAAAACATAGATCAATCCTTTAAAATAGGCCTCTGCTTCTATTAGGCGAACTGTTTCCAAGCAAAAAGTTGAAAAAGTAGTATAAGAACCAACCACTCCTGTTGAAAAAGCAGTAATTAAATAGGGGTGAAGCTTTTTGGATTGGCCAAACCTGCTTGTAAACCACCCTAGCAGAAAAGCTCCAGTTAAATTAATCAAAAGGGTGCCAATTGGAAAACGTTCCCCCCAAATATTAACTGCTAGAAGGGATAAACCATATCGCAATAAACTTCCAATGAATCCACCCATTCCAACAAATAAATAGACCAAGTTTAAACACCTCAATAACTGAATAAAAAATCCATTTCATTTTAACATATCCATGTTTTTCTTTCGTCATAACCGCTTGAATATTTTTATTTATAAATGGAATGCTATCCTTGAAACAACTTAGAAAAAGGAGTGTTTGGACAGCATGAAAAAGACTGCTTTGTTAATTGGTTCCCTTGTCTTTAGTCTTTATTTAACAGGGTGTGGTAAAAATAATGTCAACGACGATGTGGCAAATCGAAATCGAAATGTAAACGAACCAACCAGGGTAAACTATAATCCTCACGGTGGACCAGCGGTAACTGGTGTTGATAATTCTGATACAAGACTTAATCGAAATAACGTTACAGATGTTCGTAATGACAACGATAATCGTAATCGAATGAGCGTCGCTGACGATGCTGCAAACCGGGTTTCGGACCTTTCCGAAGTCGATTCAGCAACTGTAATTGCTTCTGATAATAATGCATATGTAGCTGTTAAATTGGCTGGAAATGATAAATTAACGAATAATCTTGAAGATAAAATCTCTGACAAGGTGAAGTCAGTAGATCGTGATATCGACAATGTATATATATCCGCCAATCCAGATTTTTTTGGTCAAATGAATCAATGGGCTGGCGATATTCGTGATGGCAGACCGGTAACCGGCTTCTTTAAAGAATTTTCCGATGCAGTTCGACGCGTCTTCCCAGACTTAAAGGATTAAATAACTTCTGTTACAAAAATGCCTGGCGATTGCCAGGCATTTCTAATTTTCAATCTGACTTCAGGCTGTGCCTATGTCTTAATTTCTTTATACTTCTTGGAAATATTCTTTGTAAAATCCGCCAACCTTACCAGTATTGTCAACGATGTAATAAAATTCTTCTGTTTCATTTTTTACATCATACTCTTTACCGGCAGTTAAAGCACGATTAACAATATATTTTTTGGCATCCGTATGTACACATTTTACCTTTTTTAATGTTTCACGGTCACGCCATGTTAAATGGATCATTGCGGCCACCCTTTCCATTGTTGTCCATCTTCTAGTATAATCAATCACGGCGGGCATGCGCAACCATCTTAGTATTTTATTCGCCGTAATAATTACTTAAGACTATCACCAAAAACGATAATTGGTTCCCTCGCTATTGGTGAGTCTATTTCGACCTGAAAAGGTCTGTCCCCTTTTAATTTGTGAATGTTCGTCAAAATTTCACTATTCTTTTTATCATGGAAAACTAGGTCGGTTCTACCCACTTTTATTATATTTTTAGATTCTATTGGCACGCCCAACAATTGAGCCCAGTCAGCAACAACTTGCGCAACATTTGAAACAACAAAGGAAATTGATTTAACTGATTGATTTTCCTGCCTGGACGGTAGCATTCCTGATCGTTTTAGATCTTCCAATCTTTCTTGGTCACTCTGATTCCATTGAATGAAAAATGGATAGGGAAGCGGTCCGTCTTGCTGGATAAACAACATCTTCCATGAAATCTCTACTCCATCATCCCGCAGTCTTTTTCCTTCAAAAATTTCCGTTGGATGATATCCTTTCGTTTTTAAATCTTCCTTTAACCTGACAATATGACTCGTTCGGAAACAAATCTGGCCAAAACCTTCAAATTGTTTGCTGTCATTTAAGAGCTGCGATATTAACGGAATCTCTGATTGGTTTGCCACCTCTGGATTTTCAACTGCTAAATATTCAATATACGATAATCCGAAATACAGTAAGCTATTATAGGTACCCCAGTTAATATGACTACCCCCACGAATGGCTTTTAGCCCATATTTCTCCCACTCGAGTACAGCTTCGTCAGGGTTACGATTTATAAAATGGACAATATGATCCAATTGTAACAACTCAATCATCACCTTCCTATTACTTGTCTTTATTTTAACGTGAATCGTATCGCGGTTCTATTGAAATGCTTTTCATTAATTTGTTAGAAATTTTTATGATTAAGGGGTTTTCATTTTAAATGAAAACCATTACAATAATAAAAACTGAATATTCAATCCATTTTTCCGAGGGGGCATTTAAGGTGAAAATTATGAGTAACGAGCAGTTGGTTGTGTCATATCGGGATGCATTAAAGTCTGGTAAGGAAAAGGAATGGATCAAAATTTTGAAGGATGAAATTCAACGTCGTGGATTGAGACCGTTTAAGAAAAGCTGATTTCCTATTTAAAATTGTAACAAACCGCCGAGAACTCTCGGCGGTTTTCTAATTTAAAGTATTAACCTTCCAAAAGAAGTGATTCCGGATCTTCAATCATTTCCTTCACTTTGGCTAGGAAGCTTACAGCCTCTTTTCCATCGACAATTCGATGATCATAAGATAGCGCAATATACATCATCGGGCGGTTCTCCATTTTGTCTTTATCAATGGCAACCGGACGAAGCTTGATACTATGCATTCCCAAAATTCCTACTTGCGGGCCGTTTAAAATCGGAGTGGACATTAAGGAACCAAATACCCCGCCATTTGTAATCGTAAAGGTACCGCCCTGCAGGTCACTCAACGCTAATTTATTGTCTCTTGCCTTTTTCGCTAATTCAGCAATGTTGCCTTCGATGTCAGCAAAGGATTTACGATCAGCATCACGAACAACAGGAACAATAAGGCCATCTTCAGTGGAAACAGCGACACCAATATCATAAAACTGTTTAATTAACAGTTCTTCTCCTTGAATTTCCGCATTAAGAAGCGGGAATTGTTTCAAAGCTCCAACTACAGCTTTTGTAAAGAAAGACATAAACCCAAGTCGAACATCGTGTTGCTCAAAGAACCGATCTTTTCTTCGCTTTCTCAAGTCCATGACGGCAGTCATATCAATTTCGTTAAAGGTTGTAAGCATAGCAGTTGATTGACTAACTTCCAACAAGCGCTTAGCAATTGTTTGTCTGCGTCTTGACATTTTTTCACGTAAAACTGGTTTTGTCGGATCTTGTGCAACTGCCGGTGCAGCAGGCGCGGCTTTAGCAGCCGGTTTTGCTGCATTTGGCTGATAGGATGATACATCCTGTTTGCGAACCCGCCCAAGGGGGTCAGCAGTTGGAACACTCTGTAAATCAATCCCCTTTTCCCTTGCCAGCTTTCTTGCTGCCGGGGAAGCAATCGGACGTTGTCCGTTCCCTTCTGTATTTTCTGAAACAGGTGCAGGGTTCGCATTAACAGATTGTGAAGATTCCATAACCGGTTGTTGAGCCTTCGGTTGTGCCGCAGCTTCCGGTTTCGCTTCTGAAGGTGCAGTTGTTTCGGCACCTGTAGCGTTTTCATTTACGATTGCAATGGCTTCACCAACGTTAACCGTATCTCCCTCTTCATATTTTTGTTCCGTTAAAACTCCTGCATAGTCAGAGATAATCTCCACGTTTACCTTATCTGTTTCGAGTTCTACTAGGTATTCGCCCTTCTCTACAAATTCACCAACATTTTTAAGCCATTTAGCAATTGTACCCTCACTAATGGATTCTGCTAATTCGGGAACTTTTATTTCAGCCATTGTTTAACCCTCCATCTTCTGCCCTCGTTAATGCTGCATTTATAATTTTAGATTGATAAAGCTTATGAACATTTGGATCTCCCTCTGCGGGGCTAGATCGTCTTCTGCGACCAATATATTGAACACGAACACCATTTGTGGCGATTTCATTTAATCGCGGTTCTACAAAATACCAGGCACCCATATTTTTCGGTTCCTCTTGTATCCAGAAAATCTCTTTTACATTTTTATATTGGTTAAAAATATTTTTTAAAATTTCTGTTGGGAACGGGTAAATTTCCTCTAAACGTAAAATTTGCAACCATTCATTATCTGGGTAATTTTTTAATTGCTCAGCTAAATCAATCGCAATTTTACCGGTACAAAGTACAATTCGCTCTACTTTATCCTCTTGACCATCTCGGTTAAATTGTTCCATTACCGGTCTGAATTCGCCTGTACTTAATTCGCTCGCCGGTGAAGAAACCAGCGGATTCCTCAATAAACTTTTTGGTGACATGATGACAAGCGGTCGAATCTCATCTTTTAAAAGCAGTGCTGCTTGTCTTCGTAATAAGTGAAAATATTGTGCTGCACTTGTAAGGTTGGCAACCGTCCAGTTCTTTTCAGCAGCTAATTGTAAAAATCTTTCTACTCTACCACTGGAATGTTCAGGTCCCTGTCCCTCATATCCATGAGGCAATAATAAAACTAGGCCTGATTTCTGTCCCCATTTTGCTCTTCCCGCAGCGATAAATTGGTCGAACATTACCTGGGCTGCATTCGCAAAATCACCATATTGTGCTTCCCAAATCACCAGAGTTTCCGGTGCGAAAATATTATAGCCATATTCGAAACCAACCACTGCCGCTTCTGTCAACGGGCTATTATGAATAGCAAATGATGCTTTTGAATCAGAAATTTGATGAAGAGGAGAAAATGTCTTTCCAGTAACAGAATCATGCAATACTAAATTCCGGTGCGCAAAAGTACCGCGTTCGGAATCCTGACCGGTCATGCGGATAGGAGTACCCTCTTTTAAGATGGTTGCAAAAGCCAATGTTTCTGCCAACGCCCAATCAACCTTGCCATTCTCCTCAAATGCATCCACGCGTCGGTTGAGAATCTTTTCTAGTTTATTAAATACTTTGAAATCAGATGGCCATTGAAGCAGTTCGTGATTGATTTGTTTTAGCTGATCCTGTGGAACACTTGTTGCGATTGTTGGCTCCTCTTCAAGGAATACCGGAATCTCCGGTTCCGCTGTCTCATGTTCACCTTTATATTTTGAAACTTTTTCATAGGCAGCTTGCAGTTTCCCCTGAATTTCTGCCTCCATCTGTTTAAACTCTTCATCCTTAAGAATTCCCGCCGCTATAAGTTTATCGGCGTATAAATCCTTAATAACCGGATGTTTGTGAATTAATGTATACATTTGCGGACTAGTTGTCATCGGCTCATCCATTTCGTTATGTCCAAATCGTCTATATCCAACTAAGTCAATTAGGAAGTCTTTTTGAAATACTGAGCGATATTCAGCCGCTAAAGCAGCAGCTTCAAGAACCGCTTCCGGATCGTCACCGTTTACGTGTAAAATTGGAATTTCAAATCCTTTTGCCAAGTCACTTGCATATCGAGTAGACCTGGAATCACGAGATTCGGTTGTAAATCCGATCGTGTTGTTAGAAATAATGTGAATAGTACCACCGGTCCGATATCCATTTAATCGGCTAAGATTTAATGTTTCCGCTACAATGCCTTCTCCAGGAAATGCCGCATCCCCGTGGATTAAGATCGCAAGCGAAGCCTTCAAGTTTTCAACCGGATAGCCTGGTTCTTTTCTATTATCCTGTGCTGCTCTTGTATATCCTTCAACAACAGCTCCAACATATTCAAGATGGCTTGGGTTATTGGCGAGTGTCACTTTTGCCTTTTTTGAATTTTCACCTGTAATTTGGCGATTTAAACCAAGATGATATTTCACATCTCCTGTCCAGCCAAAGTTGATTCCAATTGACCCTTCTGAAGGAACAAGTTCCTTATTAGGGGCATGCTGAAACTCAGCAAAAATCATCTCATACGGTTTTCCAAGGACATGTGCAAGAACATTCAGCCTGCCACGGTGGGCCATTCCGATATTAATTGTTTCTGCACCGTCAACCACTGCTTCTGAAATGATTTCATCAATTAATGGAACCATTGTATCCAAGCCTTCAATTGAAAATCTTTTTTGACCCACGAAGGTTTTATGAAGGAATTTTTCAAAAGCATCCACTTCAATTAACCGGTTAGTGATTTTTAACTTTTTCTCGTTTGTTAAATTGCTGTGGAGATTTCCTTTTTCGATTTTATCACGAAGCCAATTTTTTTCCTCGACATTATGTACGTGGTCATACTCATAAGCAATCGACTTTGTGTAGATTTCCTTTAGCCAAAGGTAGGCATCATATGCCGTTTTAATTGCTGCCGGTGAATTGGTTAACATAATGTTAGCTGACATTGCTTTTAAATCTTCCACACTAAGCCCGTAATAAGCGGGATCAATTAATTCGACTTCCTCCCTTTTATTTCCTAAAGGATAAATACTAGCAGCAAGATGACCATATCCACGGATATTTTCCGCAAGCTTAACGGCTGCTAATATTTTTTCTGTTTGAACCGACCTTGTTTCAGGAACAACCTGAACATTATCCTGCAAAAGTGAAAAATCAGCTTCATTCATTTGCTCAAATAGCAATCTCATTTCCGGATCAATGGATTCGGGATTTTGTTGATAATTTTCAAATTGCTCAATAACATATCCAAGATTGGGGCCAAAAAAACTCTCCAAATAAGCTTTTTTGTCTACATTTGGTCTGTTCATTCTATATTCCCCTCCAATCAAAACCTTATTTTCATAGTCTTTATTACTATTACCCATTCACAAAAAAAAACAGCGTCAAATAAAAAATCATTTTAATATTTTTCCCCATGCAAATAGTAGTAACTTGACTACTATAGCATTATAAACCTCTCTCGTCAGCTATTCAAAAGAAAAGGATCGAAAAATCGGCCCCAAAAAAAATTTTTTTTCAAACTGCAGCAGGAAGAAGAATGTTTACCTTCGTCCCAATTCCTTCTTTACTTTCAATCGCAATTGTTCCATTATTTTTTTCAATCAACTGCTTTGCAATCGATAACCCCAATCCAGTCCCTCCATTTTCTCGGCTTCGGGCCTTATCAATTCGGTAGAAACGATTAAACACCTCTGACACATGTTCGGAAGGTATCCCGATTCCGTGGTCAATAACGGATAATAAGACTTTTTTATCGACCCGATGGCAGGAAATCTGAATGGTTCGATTATCCTTCGAATACTTAATGGAATTATCTAGTAATATGATTAACACTTGCTGCAAATGTTGTTCTGACAAAAGGACTTGCGGCAGTCCAGGTTCGAGTTCCATTATAAATTGGAAATCCGGATGTACGACCTCAAGATTTTTGACTACTCTTTGTATAACAACAGGGATATTTGCCTTTTCACCACTTAAACTTCGCTGGTTTCCTGCTCTCGTTAATTCAAGTAAATCCACAACAAGCTTTTTTAATCGAGCCAGCTCCTGAAGAGATGCCTGTAAGGATTCATCCAGAATAGCGGGGTCTTTTTTCCCCCAGCGATTTAATAAAGATAAATGCCCCTCTAAAATAGAAACAGGAGTCCTTAGTTCATGAGATGCATCCTCAACAAATTGTTTTTGTTGCAGGAAGGATGTTTCAATTTCATCCATCATTTCATTAAAAACATTTGTAAGTTCTGTTAATTCATCATTTTGTTTATATACTTCCATTCGTCCCTGAAACCCATTTTCTTTAATTCTTTTCATCGCACCTGTTAAATCACGGACAGGAGTCAGGAGCTGTCTAGCTAGGAAAAATCCACTGATGGCACTAAATAAAATGGCTGCCATCCCAAAAATGGTCATTACCCAGAAAAAATGGTCCATCATTTTTTGATAGTTGTTTAATTGACGGACAATTTCAATGGTTCCTTCAAAATTTGAACCTTTTATCGGAGACCTCGCAACAATGGCTTCTTTTCCCTCAGCCGAAATTTTTTCAATCAAGGAAGATTTTATTGGAGTCGGCTCCAAAACGGTGAAATTACCATTCTTATCAGAAACGACTACTTCTCCTTTTTGGTCATAGACCCGGATTAGTTGGTCCTTATCATTCATTTTTCGTAAAAAATCTCTACTATTTTTTATATCTTCGCGTGTTAATGAGTCTGCTTTTTCCTTGAAATATGTTTTTAAATCAGTGATTGTCCGATTTACAGCAATTTCTTCCCGGTTCATCATCCATTTTGAAACCGTATGATATTCCAAAAAACTAAATAAAAAGAAAGTAAAAAAAATAGCTGTAGAACCGCTTAGGACGAGCTTGTTTTGCCATGAAGGCTTGTTTAAATAAAATTTAAGTTTTTTGATCATCTCATAACATATCCCGTACCGCGAACTGTTTGGATATAGCTTCCCTCATGATCATCATCAATTTTTGTACGTAAATATCGGACATAGACATCAACAACATTTGTCTCGACACCGGTATTATAGCCCCAAACCTTATTTAAAAGAACTTCCCTTGTCAAGACGATATTGATATTGCTCATAAAAATCACCAGCAAATCATATTCCCGTTTCGTCAAATTAATAACCTTATCACCTTTCCTGACAACACAGGATTCAATTTCAACAGTGAGATCTTTAAAGGTTAAAATAGTTAAGCCAGCGGAAGTTAAGGCTTCCGTTCTTCTGAGCACAGACCTGAGACGCGCCAGCAGTTCTTCAATTGCAAAAGGTTTGATTAAATAATCATCTGCACCGCTGTCCAACCCGGAAACACGATCAAGGACACTGTCCCTCGCTGTAATCATAATAATCGGCAGGGTTTTATTTGTTTGCCTGATTCTGCGGCATACTTCCACTCCATTTAATTCAGGCAGCATTAAATCCAGCAGGATGGCATCCCAATTTTCAGACAAAGCGGCCTGCAAACCGCTCCGTCCGTCAGAACAAACCATGGTTTCATAACCCTCATACTTTAATTCAAGCTCGATAAACCTTGATAAATTTTTTTCATCTTCAATGATTAAAATTCTTGGCATCTATTCCACGCTCGCATATAAATTTGACATATACTTTTATTTTAACTGATGTTTATCTTGAAGAAAATTCATGACTGCATGCACAATCTCAATTGATTGGAAAGACATGAGGGAAAGTGCACTTAAAGAAAAGAATCCTACAATTAATAGTCGTACCCACATGTTACACCCCTCCTTTTTAATCGAATTAACGAATGAATGATCAATGGCAGGAATGGTCAATAGTCAATACGCTTATAAATGGAACATCTATTCCTATCATACCTTTAGAAATTTAAAGCATAATGAAAGGAAAATGAGAATTTGCTAATAAAATAATCATTCCCTCTATAAATAACAGAAAAACACATGCCTTTATAGCATGTGCAATAGTGGGAACTCTCATTTTGGTTAAGCGGCTACTTAGCAGCATAACTAACCGCCAAAGCAAGAATGATATAAATTGTACCGATCAAATTGTTATGTCCCCGATTCTTATCCATACAAGTTCATCATAAAGCAGCAAATAGAAGGTTTGATGAAAAAAACATTAAGATTAGATTAGAAAAGAGGCTCCATCGCTTTCTTTCCTTTGAAGGTGAGAGTATCAAGATGAGTGATGATCCGATCCGCTGCTTCGTCCGGATTTTCAGCGGGAATATCGATAAAATCGCCTTCATATTCATAACGCTTATGGTCATACCTTGGATCATAATAATGTTCCAATAAAGCTTGAATTAATTTGGGATAATCATGGTTTTTTAAAGCATCAATAAGTCCATTTTTAGTATCTGCATTCGTCACACGACGCAGTACTTTATCAAGACCTTCTTGAATCTTTTCATCGTACCATGGTTCATCCTTATACGGAGTAACATATTCGTCGATCAAGAGATTTATCCTCTGTTCGATTGGAGAATGAATATAAAAATTGATACCTTGACGTTTTTTCTCCATTAATTCTTCGGGTTGTACCGCTTTTCCAATTCGTTTGCTTTCGGCCTCAATTAAGAAATACGAAGACCCTTTTATTTCCTTTAGCCCTTTATAAAGCAACGAATCGAATGTTTTTTGATTATGCCCATCACTAAGTCCAATCGTTCCAAAAATGGAACCGCGATGCCCCGCCATTTCTTCAAGGTCAAGGACAGGATAACCTTTCCTGTTTAAATTTTTTAGAATGACGGTTTTACCGACTCCGGTTAATCCATGTAAAACAACTGCTTTTTCAGGAAACATCGTTGGGATTTGACTGAGAATAAATTGGCGAAATGCTTTATAGCCACCGACTAATCGCCAAGAGTAAATTCCTGAAAACTCCAAAAAAGTGACAACAGCATTGCTGCGCATTCCACCCCGCCAGCAGTTAATGATTAATTCATCACCGTTCGAAGCTAAATCTTTTATTTTGTGAAGCATTTCAGGAATCTTTGGAGAAACGAATTCCATTGCTCTCCATTTTGCGACTGCCTGTCCTTCTTGCTTATAAACAGTACCGATAACAGCCCGCTCTTCATCAGTAAATAACGGGACATTAATCGCTCCTGGAATAGCACCATCCTTAAATTCAATTGGTGAGCGGACATCAATGATGACAGGATTTTTTAATTTAGAAAAGTCTTCAGCATGAATTTCCTTCATTTATTTCCACTCCTTTATTTTAAATTCTATTTGAAAAACACACGGTAAAAAAAACAAACTTCCAGGTCTGGAAGTTTTCGGGCGCATAGCCTTGCTGTTAAATAATTCGGATACCTACTTATTATATATAATTCATATAACACAATCAAGATAACGGTAATTACTGTTATTTTCTCACAAGAAAAGTCTACTCCGTAGAGCAGACTTTTTGACTAGATTTTAGATTCAAGTTTTAATACGGACATAAGCGTTTCTAATTCTGCCAAGTTGTTTTGATTTAACAAATCAACAATTTTACTACCGACAATCACTCCATCGCAGTATGGAGTAATTTCTTTTATTTGCGTTTCATTTGATATTCCAAATCCAGCTAGAACAGGGATTGGACTGTTTTCCTTGATCGTGTGTAAGAACTGATTCAAATCTTGATTGTACTCATTTCTTGTTCCGGTTATTCCCTTTACCGTTACGGCATATAGGAAGCCATTGCCCTTTGATGAAATGGCCTTTATACGGTCAATTGGAGTGGTTAACGTAACAAGCCGAATCAGCTCAATTTTAGCGTCCTCTAAATAGGGCGTAATGATTTCTTCTTCCTCTACAGGTAAATCAGGAATAATACATCCGTCCACCCCCGCCACTTTTACATCCTCTACAAACTTAGCTATTCCGTATGCGTAGATTGGATTTAAGTAGGTCATCATAACAATAGGGACTGAAATCTGTGCTCTTGCTTTAGCAATCTCTGCAATGATCCCCTTTAATGTCGTACCATTTGCTAGCGCTCTAATCCCCGCCTGCTGTATCGTGGGACCATCTGCAACAGGATCGGAAAAAGGAACTCCTACTTCAATTGCCGTAGCACCCAATTTTTCTAGGGTAATAAGGCGGTCACAAAGGACCTCCAGGCCGCCGTCCCCTGCCATTATATAAGGAACAAACGCTTTCCTTTTCTGCTTGTTTAATTCATTAAATGTTTGTGTAATTCGATTCATTTTTCCCTTCCCCCTTTTAACCTTACTCTGACAGCATCAACATCCTTATCCCCACGCCCTGACAAGCAAACAACCAGATGTTCTGATTCTTTCATTTCAGCAGCAAGTTTAACTGAAAATGCAACTGCATGAGAGCTTTCTAATGCAGGGATAATTCCCTCTAGTTTTGATAAAAGCTGGAATGCATCAAGGGCCTCTTGGTCGGTAATCGAGTTGTAAATTGCACGGCCGCTTTCATGTAAATAGCTATGTTCCGGCCCAATTCCAGGATAGTCAAGACCTGCAGAAATCGAGTGAGCTTCGATAATTTGTCCGTCATCATCCTGTAATAGATACATAAGTGCACCATGTAATACGCCGGGACTTCCGCTTGTTAATGAAGCAGCATGAAAACCGGTTTCAATCCCCTGACCTGCGGCTTCAACTCCATACAATTTAACTTCTTCATTTTCAATAAATGGATAAAACATTCCCATGGCATTGCTTCCACCTCCAATACAGGCAACCACTGCCTCCGGAAGTTTACCTTCTTTTTCAAAAAATTGCTGTTTCGTTTCCTTTCCAATCACGCTTTGAAAATCACGAACAATCATCGGGAACGGGTGCGGACCTGATACAGAGCCTAACAGATAGTGAGTATCGTCAACATTCGCCACCCAGTAGCGAAGCGCCTCATTTACCGCATCCTTTAAGGTTGAACTTCCAGTCGTCACACTGACTACCTTTGCACCCAGTAATTCCATACGATATACATTTAGTGCCTGGCGTTTGATATCCTCCGCTCCCATAAAAATAATACAATCAAGATTTAGCAGTGCACATACCGTTGCCGTCGCTACTCCATGCTGGCCGGCACCTGTTTCCGCAACAATTTTTCGTTTGCCCATTCGAACTGCTAAAAGAGCCTGGCCAATCGCATTGTTAATTTTGTGGGCTCCTGTATGATTTAAATCTTCTCTTTTTAGATAGATTTTTGCACCGCCAGCATATTTCGTTAGACTTTCAGCAAAATAGAGCGGTGTCTCCCTGCCGACATAATCCTTTAAAAGCTGATTAATCTCTTCCTGAAAAGATGGATCCCCTTTTGCAATTTTATAGGCTTCTTCTAGTTCCGTAACAGCCTTCATTAGTGTTTCCGGGACAAATCTTCCGCCAAAAATGCCGAAGTGTCCTTTTTCGTTTGGTAATGTATAACTTGTCATACTATTGTCCTCCTCGTAAGGCTTCCCTTTGCCTTTTCAATAAATAGTTTAATTTTTTGAAGATCTTTCTTTCCGTCTGTTTCGACTCCGCTTGAAACATCAACCATATCAGGCTGGATGGTTTGGATTGCTTCCTCCACATTCTCCTGATGCAATCCACCGGCTAAAATAATTTTCTTTTCCTTAAGAATATCAAGATTAATGTTTTTCCAATTAAAAGCTATTCCATTTCCCCCCCGGTACTTTCCTTTTGGTCCATCAAGCAGGAGGTATTCACACGGATAATTTTTAATCTCCTCGAGGGTTTCGTCCGTTTCAATACTTGCGGCCTTTATTACCGGTAATGTCAATCTTTCACTTAACGATGCTGCTTCATCACCGTGTAATTGGATATGTGTTAATCCAGTGAAGTTAGCAATCTTCTCTATTCCTTCCAAGGTTTCATTGACAAACACTCCGACCTTCATAACTTCAGAAGGCAGTTTTTCAATGATGTCCTTTGCCTTCTCAAGTTCTACTTTTCGTTTACTCTCTGCAAAAACGAAGCCAATTGCATCTGCACCATAGGCTACAGCAGCTAGTGCAGTGTCAGCGTCACGAATTCCGCATATTTTCACCTTCATTGCTCCACACCTCGTGCAAGAGGAAGACGAAAATTAACCAATGATTGATTTACATCTGTGCTGACCATTAATGCTTCCCCGACTAGAATACCGTTCGCACCTGCTTTTCTAACTCTAACAACATCTTCGATTGAATGGATGCCGCTTTCACTGATAAGGAACGCTCCACTTTCTTTAACGAGTGCTGCCAAGTTTTCTGTTACTTCAAGAGACACATTAAAAGTCTTTAAATCCCTATTATTAACTCCAATAAGTTTTACACCTAATTTTAGGGCGGTTTGCAACTCCTCCAGGTTATGGACTTCTACTAAGATTTCTAATCCGAGGCTTGTTGCATATTGATGAAGTTGCATTAGTTTGTTCTCATCCAGTGCAGCAACAATTAATAAAATGATGTCAGCCCCATTTGCGGCAGCATGATCAATTTGAACTGGATCAATCATGAAATCCTTACAAAGGATCGGCAGTTCTACTGCTTCCCTTACTGATTTCAAGTCCGAAAAGGCACCTTGAAAGAAAGTTTGATCGGTTAAAACCGAGATGGCAGAGGCGCCGGAACGTTCGTATTGCCTCGCCTGTTCTGCTGGAGTAAGTGCTTGGTTGATGATGCCTTTTGACGGTGAAGCACGTTTAAATTCTGCTATAATTGAAATTTCCTCCGCCTTCTCTAGCTTACGAATGAAAGATTTTCTATCCTCTAAAAAGGGAGGAAGGTTTGGTCTCGACTCTTGAAGAATCGGAAGCTCCTGTTTTTTTTGTTCAATAATCCGGTCTAATATCGTTCCCATTTAGATTGCCTCCCTCTGCCCTGTTGCAGTTTTCTCAATTAATTGTTGAAGTTTCTCGTAAGCGGCGCCTGAATCTATTACCTCTCTAGCTTGATTGATGCCGTCCTGAATGGAGACAGCCTTTCCAGTTGTATAGATTCCAAGGCCAGCGTTCAATAATACTGTATCCCGGTAAGCCCCTTTTTCCCCTTTTAGTACTCGCACTAAGATTTCGGCATTTTCCCTCGAGTCTCCGCCCTTTATCTCGCTGTTATCATAATGTGGAAGCCCAACTTCCTCTGGTGAAAAAGTAAATTTTGTGATCTTGCCATTTTCTAAAATACTTAAATGATTTTCGCCCTGTAAGGATGCTTCGTCCATATACCCGGCACCATTTAAGACAATTGCCCGCTTCCGGCCCAGTTTGTGCAGCACTTCCGCAAACACCGGCAGCAAGTCGCGTCGGTAAACCCCTAATAATTGAAAATCTAAATCAATCGGATTGGTTAGTGGTCCAATAAAGTTAAACACCGTTGGAATTCTTAACTGCTTACGAACCAGCCCAATTTTTTTAAGTTTTGGATGGACATTTGGGGCAAACAAAAAAGCAATGCCCACCTCATCTATCACTTCTTCGATTCGTTCTGGTGCTAAATCTAAATTGATTCCGAGCTTCTCCAGAACATCCGCACTTCCTGTTTTGCTAGAAATACTTCTATTTCCATGCTTGGCAACCGGTATTCCCGCTCCGGCAATTACAAAAGCAGAGGTGGTACTAACATTAAAACTTGATGATCCGTCGCCTCCTGTCCCACAATTATCCAGAACATTCGGAAACTTCTTTTTAAAGCTTAGGGTATTTTCCTTCAATGCCCTTACAATACCGGTGATTTCTTCCACTGTTTCTCCTTTTGACTTTAACCCCATTAAAAAGGCGGCAATCTCACTTTCTGATACTTCCTCACAGAGGATATTGTCAATTGCTTCTTTCATTTCGTTTTCAGTGAACGATTTTTTTTCAGCTAATTGGAGTAAATAATTTTTCATTACGATTCATCCTTTCTATGTCATTTAAGAAATTTTTAAGGATTCCTTTTCCAGTTGGTGTCCCAATTGATTCAGGGTGGAACTGAAGCCCATACACCGGATAGTGCCTGTGCTTAATCGCCATTATCTCTTGGTCATCCATCGAAATTGCAACCGATTCAAATTCTTCTGGAAGACTATTTTTTTCAATCACTAACGAGTGATAGCGCATCACCTCTAATGGGGATGATAAGTATTCAAATAGCCCACAGCTGCTATGTGTGATAAAAGACGTTTTCCCATGCTTAATTGAATCAGCCCGTGTAATATTTGCCCCAAAAGCATAACCAATCGCCTGATGTCCAAGGCAAATACCTAAAATAGGAACCTTTTGATAAAACTCCTTAATTACTTCGATGCAAATCCCGGCATCCTCCGGTCTGCCAGGCCCGGGTGAAAGAATAATGGTTTTAGGATTTAACTCCTTCAGCTGCTCTATTGTAAGTTGATTATTACGAATGACAGTTGCTTTTTCCCCCAATTCACCAAGATATTGGTAAAGGTTAAATGTAAAAGAATCAAAATTATCGATTAGTACAATCATTTTTCACCCTCCAAAAATGATTTCAATTTATTTACAGTCTCCTCGTATTCGGACTCAGGATTAGAGTCGTGAACGATGCCTGCGCCGGCCTGAATATAGGCATTTCCCTCTTTCAAAATCATCGTCCTAATTGCTAAGGCAAAATCCATATTACCGTTTGCGGAAAGATATCCGATCGCTCCGGAATAAAGACCGCGCTTCGATTCTTCTAAGGAATTTATGATTTCCATTGCTCTAATTTTGGGTGCCCCTGAAACTGTTCCAGCCGGCAGGCATGCTGCCAATGCATCAAGAGCTTCGTTTTGGGAAGTTAATTGTCCACTGATTTCTGAAACCAAATGGATGACATGGCGAAATTTTTCAACAGCCATATATTTATCAACTGTAACAGTTCCAAATTCGCAAACCCTGCCAAGATCATTTCTTCCAAGATCGACAAGCATTTTATGTTCAGCTAATTCTTTTTCATCTGCCAACAGTTCTTTTTCAATTAATTGATCATCTTCAGGACTTGTTCCTCTTCTTTTTGTCCCGGCAATCGGATTTGCGATCACCTGTTTTCCTCTAACCTTAATCAAACTTTCCGGCGAAGAACCAATGACCGTGTATGGTTCAAAATCAATATAAAACATATAAGGAGTCGGATTATTCGCACGATGTTTACGGTATACGGATAATGGCGTTCCCTGAAATGCTGACTTCATCCGCCTTGAAAGGACAACCTGAAAAATATCTCCGGCAAGGATATGTTCCTTTGCCTTTTTCACATTATTGATAAAAGTCTCCTTCGTTGTCTCTGACTCATAACCGTTAAACTGGCAGGGTTCCTCTTCAAGAAAATAATCAGGTTGTTTTAACTCTTCAACTCTTTCCATAATTCTTTTTTCAATTTGAACCGGATCAGATTCCTCTAAAATCGGCAAGCCGCAAACCGTTACTTTTTCCTGAAGGTGATCAAAGACAATTAATTCTTCGTAAAACATCAAATGGACATCAGGCATATTTAAGCTATTTTCTAAGCTTGGGCCAATATCTTCATACTGCCGGACGATATCATAGCCAACATACCCGACAGCCCCCCCGATAAATGGAAAAGGAGTATCATTCATTTCCATTTTTGGGAGCAGTCTTTTTAAAATCTCTAAGGGATTTCCTTGAAGGATTGTTTCTTCGCCATTGCGTTTTATTAATTGAGCTTGATTACCTGTTGCAATTAATTCCAGTGCAGGATCCGCTCCAATAAAGGAATAACGTCCGGAGTCATTATATTTATGGGAACTCTCTAATAAAAATTTCTTTCTGCCGCTTATTTTTTTTAATATAGAGATCGGTGTCAGGGTGTCTCCTTTTAGTTCCTGAACCAAAAAGTTACTTTTTGTTTTCATTCCATTGCGCTCCTTTCAAAATAAAAAAAATCGCCCTCTATGGATGCATTTTAAAATTTCATGCATCCATAGAGGGCGATTCTTAAACCGCGGTGCCACCTCCGTTTGAAACAGGTTCACAACCTGTCTCCTCTTTCAGATACAGGACATATTCGTCCGATATCCTATCCTTATAACGGTGGAACTCCGTGCAGTCCTACTGATCTAAGAAAGCATTTTCGCTTCCAGCGTTCAAACTGCATCTCGCAAGTCCATTCCACAAATTTCCTCTTACCGGGCTCTCACCCTCCCCGGCTCTCTGGAAAGAATCAAAAATGTGTACTCCTCTTGCTTAACGATTTTCAATATTAATTTTTTCAAAACAAAAAGGGCCTCCCATCCAAAAAGGACGAGAGACCCGTGGTGCCACCTTCATTAGCTAAAAAATTAGCTCACTTTACCGATATCGAAGCAGGTTGAAAACTGCTTGAATATCTGTCTCATGTAACGATGAGATTTCCGCCAAAGCCTACTACGCCATTTTGGGGTTCGGTTTGGGGCTCAGAAGTCCATTCACCATTACGTATTCACTGATTCGCACCATCCATCAGCTCTCTAAAGAATCCGTAAAAGTTACTACTCTTCATCAATGCCGTATCAATCTTTATTAATTGTTTTTAATGATAATCACTTTCCAACCGTTTGTCAACCATCAATTTTGGAATTTTCGAAATTGAATCGCTGGTCTAATTCCATTTAAAGGATTTTGGGTCCCTAATTATTTTGGGTCAAATAAGCCAATATTAACAGTAGCACATTATGAAGGCGGGATAGAAGGGTAATGGAACATATCGAGCAAATTTGCCCAAGTCCACGGGCAGTGAAAAAAAAATCATCATCATCCGGGAAAAAAAAGTCCGGTGAAATATCGAAGCAAAAGTGGGCCATTGTTTCTCTTTCCTCCATTCCATTGGTGATGACATTAGGGAATTCCATGTTAATACCTGTTTTGCCTGCAATGGAAAAAAAATTAAATATTTCTTCGTTTCAAACGAGTATGGTTATAACGGTTTACTCAATCGTTGCCATTTTTTTAATACCTGTCGCAGGTTACTTGTCCGATCACATCGGCAGAAAAAAAGTCATTATTCCCAGCCTCATCATTGCTGGTATTGGCGGAATAATTTCAGGATGGGCCGCTTGGAAATTTGACAATGCGTATTGGCTCATCTTACTTGGGCGCTCCCTGCAAGGGGTTGGTGCTGCAGGTGCAGCACCTATTGTCATGCCACTAGTAGGAGACATGTTTAAAAATGACGATGACGTCAGCAGCTGCCTCGGGCTGATTGAAACATCCAATACCTTTGGGAAGGTGTTAAGCCCGATTTTGGGAGCTTTTTTAGCCGGTTTCATCTGGTTTTTACCATTTTTCTCTTTTCCGGTATTTTGCGGGATTTCCGTGATTCTAATGATATTTTTAGTTAAGTGTCCTAAATCAACTCAAAAACCAATTCCGTTTAAACAATTTTTCCAAAATGTAAAGAAAACCTTTACCCAGGAAGGAAAGTGGTTATATGCCATTTTCTTTATTGGCGGAATCTTAATGCTTATTCTATTTGGAATTCTGTTTTATCTTTCGGAAATTTTCGAAAAAGAATATGGGATTCACGACTTGAAAAAAGGGTTCTTTTTAGCATTACCACTTGGCGCCCTTTGCTTATCATCTTTTATTTCAGGAAAAATCATTAAAGAAAATAAAGTTTTAATGAAATGGTTAACGTTTGGCGGAATTGTGGCTGCAGCTTTGTCCATTGCCGCTCTTTGGTTCTCGATAAAGTTATGGTTCATGATTACTATGTTTTTAATTAGCGGAGTAGGAATTGGAGCCGGGCTTCCTTGTTTGGATGCTTTAATTACCGAAGGAATTGAGAAAAAAGAACGTGGAACAATTACTTCGATTTATAATTCGATGAGATTTATTGGGGTGGCTGTCGGTCCTCCACTGATCGCCTTGCTCATGAAGCAGTCCAATCATTGGATTTTTATTTTGCTAAGCGGGCTAAGCATCATTGCTGCAATTGTTGCTTTAATGGCGATTAAGCCGGAGGCGGAGGGGCAGAAATAACCTTGAAGGCCAGCGGTTATATTTTCATATGAGTTTTGTCTGAAGGCCATATCTTTTTGAGTCTTGGGTAGTTTTGGCCTTCATAGACTTGATGAAGGCCATATCTTTTTGTTCATGTATAGTTTTGGCCTTCATGGACTTGATGAAGGCCATATCTTTTTGTTCATGTATAGTTTTGGCCTTCATGGACTTGATGAAGGCCATATCTTTTTGTTCATGTATAGTTTTGGCCTTCATGGATTTGATGAAGGCCATATCTTTTTGTTCATGTATAGTTTTGGCCTTCATGGACTTGATGAAGGCCATATCTTTTTGTTCATGTATAGTTTTGGCCTTCATGGACTTGATGAAGGCCATATCTTTTTGTTCATGTATAGTTTTGGCCTTCATGGATTTGATGAAGGCCATATCTTTTTGTTCATGTATAGTTTTGGCCTTCATGGACTTGATGAAGGCCATATCTTTTTGTTCATGTATAGTTTTGGCCTTCATGGACTTGATGAAGGCCATATCTTTTTGTTCATGTATAGTTTTGGCCTTCATGGATAGGATGAAAGCCTAATCTTTTAATTTCAAGTATAGTTTTGGCCTTCAAAGATAGGATGAAAGCCTAATCTTTTGATTTCATGTATAGTTTTGGTCTTCATGGATAAGAGGAAAGCCTAATCTTTTAATTTCATGTATAGTTTTGGCCTTCATGGATAGGATGAAAGCCTAATCTTTTAATTTCATGTATAGTTTTGGCCTTCATGGATAGGATGAAAGCCTAATCCTTTAATTTCATGTATAGTTTTGCCCTTCATGGACTTGATGAAGGCCATATCTTTTGGCTTCCTCTGTAGTTTTAGCCCTCATGGACACCATGAAGGCTATATCTTTTGGCTTCCTCTGTAGTTTTAGCCCTCATGGACACCATGAAGGCTATATCTTTTGGCTTCCTCTGTAGTTTTAGCCCTCATGGACACCATGAAGGCTATATCTTTTGGCTTCCTCTGTAGTTTTAGCCTTCACTGACAGGTTGAAAGCCGCATCTTATGGTTTCCTGTCTAGTTTTGGTGTTCATGTCAGTATATTCGAAATTATATCTTTGATTTTTTGAAGATATTCCCATTATTTATCATTTAATCGAGGCTTGGTCGGGTCACAGTTTGGTTTATCCACATTTGTTGATTCCGCCAATTTCATAAGGTAGTAACATTCTTCCCTAAACATATGGTCAGCCATTAACGGAGAGAATGTACCTAAAGCCTGGGCGCTTAATTCGAGTTCTTCAATTTCTTGAAGGAAGTTTTGAAATAACTTAATTTCTAATGTTACATCTGAATTTAATTTTTCTAAGGCCGGAAAATTGGTGAGTTGTGTTCTTAGAAAGCCCGTCATTTCAACTGCCTTTAGGTAAAAATCTTCAAAATGCTTTGTATAAGAATCACTTTTTTCTTTTAACGTTTTTTCCACACTATCCAGGTTGGAGGAAATCGCGCTCGCATGCCCTGCAGCATCCAATATCCATACGAGATGATGGTGCAGTTCGTGGAAGATAGGGGGGATTTCTTGGGACTTTAAATGTTTTAAGACCCGAACATATTCTTCAAGTTCATTTACCATGTGATTTAGAAAAGATGGCGATAAATGGATCTTTATTTTACTGGTTAGATGTCTTTTGATTAAATTCAGCTTAAAGTCGCGCAGCCTAAGGGTTTCAGTTTCTGCTTTATCAGTTAATTGGTTAATATCCGCGGATTTAGCTTGTTCAAGAAGATTATCAAAAGAATGAATAAATTCTGATGCAATTTGAATCTCATTTTTTTCTACAGGAGCTAATGCTTCGTGGATAAATCGGGAATGATCACCTAATATTTGCAGCCAAAACCGATGCTCGAATCTGGCGGTTCTCTCAAAAACATCGTTCATTTCTTCTCCCCCTTATTAAAAATCCAATTAAAAGTTTATTCGAATTCCCAGAAAAAAATGTTAACAAAATATTCATTTATTTTTTTATACGATCATGAATTTTTTTATAGAATGAACTTAGGTTTTAAAAGAGAGGATGTGGTTATATGCCTTTTAAGGCAAGAGTAGAATCGGAGGATTTGAAAAGATTTAAGATTTTAGATCAACGTATGTTACTTACCGCAGATGAAAAGAAGTATTATAAAGCACTTTTAAAAGGTTATGAAGGTGAAGTACAGTTTGATTCTTTAACCGAAAAGCTGCAAAGTGATTCATTTATTTTAAACGATTTAGTGCTTGAAGTGAACCACACAAAATTTCAAATTGATTCTACTATCATTTTTCAAAATACTTATCATTTTTTTGAGGTTAAGAATTATGAAGGTGATTATATTTACGACCCTGAAAACTTCAAAAGTGGTTCAGGAAAACCTATTCAAAATCCGCTGGATCAACTAAAACGAAGCAAAACCCTAATCCGCCAGCTTCTACAAAATCTCGGATATAATTTACAAGTTGAAGGACACGTAATTTTTATAAACCCCGAATTCACCTTATTAAATGCCCCTTATGACTTATCGTTTATATATCCATCCCAGCTAAATCGTTTTTTGAAGAAATTAGATATGAAACCATCACGGCTAAATAATATTCATATTAAGCTAGCGAATCAATTGGTCGCCTTGCATCAAAGTAAGGTATCCATGATTAAATTACCCACTTATGAATATGACCAACTTAAAAAAGGATTGAATTGCAAGGGATGTGACTCATTTTCAGTGTCTGTACAGGGGAAAAAGCAAATTTGCAATGAGTGTGGGTATGTTGAAATGATATCAACAGCTGTTTTGCGAAGCGTAGAGGAATATAAGCTTCTTTTTCCAAATTGGAAAATCAACTCAAATATAATCTTTGATTGGTGTGGAGGTGCTATTTCTAAGAGGAGAATTGGCAGGACCCTTGGAAAAAGTCTTAAAATTGTTGGAGTTCATCAATGGGCAGTTTATGAGTAAGAAAATTGCATACTCCATCTGACATCTCATTATGAGTGCTTACCGTGGTGGTTATTTAGGGGGATTGACCAATTGAAGGATAATTTTATCTGCTACCAAAAAAGTTAGGCCTACACTACCTTTATGAAACCCTTTTCCTTAAGGTAACTTTTGACTTTTGGTCTTCATCCCCCCTTTGATGACCTTTTCCATCAAGAACCTTTTGACTTTTGGTCTTCATCCCCCTTTGAAGACCTTTTCCATCAAGAACCTTTTGACTTTTGGCCTTCATCCCCCCTTTGATGACCTTTTCCTTCAAGAACCTTTTGACTTTTGGCCTTCATCCCTCTTATGAAGACCTTTTCCACCATGTACTCTCAGACTTTTGGTCTTCATCCCCCCTTTGATGACCCTTTCCATCAAGAACCTTTTGACTTTTGGCCTTCATCCTTCTTATGAAGACCTTTTCCACCATGTACTCTCAGACTTTTGGTCTTCATCCCTCTTATGAAGACCTTTTCCACCATGTACTCTCAGACTTTTGGTCTTCATCCCTCTTATGAAGACCTTTTCCACCATGTACCCTCAGACTTTTGGCCTTCATCCCCCCTTTGAAGACCTTTTCCATCAAAAACCTTTTGACTTTTGGCCTTCATCCTTCTTATGAAGACCTTTTCCATCATGTCCCCTCAGACTTTAGGCCTTCATCCCTCCCATGAAGACCTTTTCCACCATGTACCCTCAGACTTTTGGCCTTCATTCCTCCTATGAAGACCATTCTCCATCTGTCACCTAAAAAATTTTGGCCCCCGTGCTCATATGAACACAATTCCACTGAACAACGAAACAAACAGCAAAAAAACCGGCAGCACCCCGCTGCCGGCTCAACATTCACTATTCAGACTTCACAGGCTTCTTAAGAATCCCAAGTAACACAGCCGTCACAACCGCACCAACAAAGATTGCTAATGCGTACTGAAGAGCCCCGCCTTCAACTAATGGAACAACGAAGATCCCGCCATGTGGTGCACGAAGACCGATTCCAAACGCCATAGACATCGCACCTGATATTGCTGAACCAACCATCACAGATGGAATCACGCGAAGCGGGTCTGCTGCTGCAAACGGAATCGCTCCTTCCGTAATGAAAGATAGACCCATTACATAACAAGCCTTACCCGCATCACGGTCCTCCTTATTAAACTTCTTCTTAAATAATGTCGTTGCTATCGCGATACCAAGTGGTGGCACCATTCCGGCTGCCATAATCGCTGCCATTGGCTCATAGACACCATTCGCTAGTAACCCGGTACCAAATACATAGGCTGCTTTATTGATCGGGCCACCCATATCAAACGACATCATCAAACCTAACACAATTCCTAGTAAAATAGCATTTCCTGTTCCAAGACCTGTTAACCAATGAGTAATTTCTTTATTTAACCAGGTAACCGGATGGTTGACTGCAAAGAGCATGATAAATCCGGTAATCCCTATCCCAAATAAAGGATAGAGCAGAATACTTTTAATTCCTTCCAATGACTGTGGAAGACCAGCAAATACCTTTTTCAAAAGAACCACAACATAACCCGCAAGGAAACCAGCAATCATCCCGCCAAGGAAACCGGCGCCGCTTGATGCTGCCATCATACCGCCAACCATACCAGGTGCAAATCCAGGACGATCGGCAATGCTAAGTGCAATAAAACCAGCCAAAACAGGTACAATTAAACCAAATGCATTTCCACCGCCGATGGTCATCAATGCTTCGGCAATTTTATTATAGGATGGATCATCTGGTTTAAACGAGTTATAGCCAAACATAAAACAGATAGCGATTAAAATACCGCCCCCGACAACAAATGGAAGCATGTTGGAAACACCATTCATTAAATGCTTATAGAAGCCTTTTCTACCACTTGAATCGGCACCGCTATTCTCACTTTTGCCGCCATTCCCCGAATATACTGGTGCATCCTGCTTTAAAGCACGCTCAATCAAATTTTGCGGCTTGCGTATACCATCGGCAACGGCCGTCTGAATCACATGCTTACCATTAAATCTTTCCATTTCTACATTGATATCAGCAGCAATAATAACAGCTACGGCATTCTCAATTTCCTCTTTTGTTAAAACATTCTTCGCTCCACCGGAACCATTGGTTTCAACCTTGATGTCAACACCCATTTCCGCTGCCTTAGCTTTTAAAGAATCAGCTGCCATATAAGTGTGGGCAATCCCCGTGGGGCATCCCGTAACCGCTACAATGGCATTCTTTTTATTTGACACATCTTGTTCTTCTTCATCTTCCTGGTCATAAAAATTAATAACCTCAAGGACATCATCAGCAGAAACAGCATGAAGTAACTTTTCACGTACTTCCTGTTTCATTAATAAACCTGAAAGACGTGCAAGTGCTTCAAGGTGAGTATTATTAGCGCCCTCTGGTGCTGCAATCATAAAAAACAAATGAGCTGGCTGTCCATCTAATGATTGATAATCTACACCCGAAGTGGATTTACCAAAAACAATGGCTGCTTCTCTTACTGCTTTTACTTTTGCATGAGGAATCGCAATTCCGTCTCCAATACCCGTTGTACTCTGCTCTTCACGTTTTAGAATGGCTGCTTTAAACTCTTCACGGTTCGTAATTTTATTGGCCTTAAATAGCACATCAACGAGCTGGTCGATAGCGTCTTCTTTCCCCTGGCCATCTATATTTAAAAGAATAGTATTCTTTGTGAGCAATTCTGTAATTTTCATGGCTTCTCCTCCTAATTAACCTCTCTAATTTTTACCTGCTCAAGGAGTTCTTCAATTAAATCTTTTGTACACAAGCCGAGTGAAAAGGCGGTTGCGCTGCCTGCGGCAACACTATATTGAAATGCCTTTTTCACACTAGAAGTTTTTTGATATTCAGCCAAAAAGCCTGCCACCATTGAATCTCCGGCACCAACTGAATTTTTCACCACGCCTTTTGGCACATCGGCAATGAGGGCCATTTCGTTATTTATAAAAACAGCCCCTTCACCCGCAAGTGAAACAATCACGTTTTTAGCCCCCATATCAATTAACTTCTTTCCAAATGGGATGACGTCTTCACAGCTTGAAAGAGTAGTTTGAAATAAATCGCCAAGCTCGTGATGGTTTGGTTTAATTAAAAATGGATGGTAAGGAAGAACTTTTTTTAACAAGTCGCCCTCAGCGTCAACAACAAATTTAGCCTTACTTTCCTTACAAATCCTTACCAACTCTTCATATGTGGTCACTGGCATTGTCGAAGGAATGCTTCCCGCTAGGACCAAAAGATCATTTTCAGTTAAATGGTTAATTTTCTCCTTTAGCTCTCTGAAATTCTCTTCGGAAATCCTCGGACCGTTCGCATTGATTTCGGTCTCCTCGCCAGTTTTCAACTTAATATTGATTCGAGTATCTTCGTTAACTTTGATAAAATCCGTTTCTATTTTTTCATTTTGCAGGTATTCTTCAATGTATCTTCCGGTAAAACCACCGTTGAAGCCTAATGCCCTGCTCGTTAAACCTAATTGGCTTAAAACCCTTGAAACATTGATTCCCTTACCGCCAGGAAACTTTGTTTCCATTATTGTTCGATTCAGCTCTCCTAACTGAATGCTTTCGAGTTGAACGATATAATCAACTGAAGGGTTTAAGGTTAATGTATATATCATGCTGTCACGACCTTTATTGTAGTTCTATTTTTATATTGTGTTTGGGTTTCATCGTCAAGAGCATTGGTTATCACCACAGCCTCCGAAATATCGGCTATTTTTGCAAAGGCAACTTCCGAAAACTTGGAGTCGTCTGCTAAGACGTATGCTTCTCTAGAAAGAGAAATCGCTTTATGTTTCACCATTGCCTCTTCTTGATCTGGTGTTGTAAAACCAAACTGAGAATGGATTCCATTTACTCCCATAAAGCATTTATCGAACCGATAAAGGTCAAGACTTGCTAATGCTCCCCGGCCGATAATCGCGTTTGTGTTCAGTTTTGCAAATCCCCCAATTAAATAGGTTGGAATTCCTTTATTTAGTAATGGCGTTAAATGAGTTAGACCATTTGTAACGACAACAATGTCAGTTAGATTTAAGAATTCTACCATTTCAAGAACTGTTGACCCCGCATCAAGATAAATACAGTCGCCTTTTTCTACCAAACTTGCAGCATATTGGGCGATTCTCCGTTTTTCTTGAAGGTTTTTGGCTGATTTTTCAATCATGCTCGGTTCTTGTAGCTTTCCTTGCAGTCTTGATGCACCGCCATGAATTCTTTTTAAATGTTTTTCCTTCTCTAATTGTGATAAATCGCGTCGGATTGTTGACTCAGATGTATTGGTAAGGTCCACAATCTCCTGGATTTTAACGATATTCTGTTCCTTTAAAAGTTGTAAAATCAGTCGATGACGTTCAGGTGTTAACAAGTCATCACCACCTATAATTATTGTTCTTGATTCTATATTACTGAAACCGATTGCAAAAATCAATCATTTTCTTTCAAAATCAATCATATTTTGAATGGGATTGAATGATTTCGAAAGAAACAATCGTTGTTTTGCAAATAACTAGATGAAAATAAAATATTGTGGTATAATTTTTGATGTTAAAGGGATAGTGCGGGTGTAGTTCAATGGTAGAACTTCAGCTTCCCAAGCTGGCGGTGCGGGTTCGATTCCCGTCACCCGCTCCAAAATGGAGAAGTACCCAAGTGGTTATAAGGGGGCGCACTCGAAATGCGCTAGGACGGGCAACCGTTGCGTGAGTTCGAATCTCATCTTCTCCTCCATACATATTGTTTCAATAAACACTTTAAAATAAAGTGTTTTTTTTAATAATCACGGAATCTTAGTTCTATAAAAAATTGTGTATAATAAGAAAGAGTTTATACATAAGTAAAGGATGATAAATTTGAACATTACTGGGCATACAGTTGAAAAACTTGAAGATCCATTTGGTCTGCTTTCAGGCGATCGCTATGAGTTTTTCCTTCAACTAGAAATTGATGAAGAGGATGAACTTTATTCGGAAAAAGGAATTGGCTTAAGGGTAATCTTTGTAATGGATGAAAATGGGGAGAAAATCACGAATTATCATTTTTACGAAAGAGGAACAGAGAAAGTTCTCGATTTTGCCTTAGAAGAAGACGAAGAAGATTTAATTATCGCCTACTGCAAAGAAAATATTGGGGAATAATAAAAAGCAGGGGCGAAAACCCCTGCTTTTTATATTTACATAAAGTTTTTACTATGGTTATGAATAACCTGTAATTCTCTAGTAGCCTGTTTCATTTCACTTTTACAAATTGGGCAGAGCGGTACTTCACTGCTTTTAAAATTGTCGCGAATCCAGCATTTACAATTTTCTGAAGTACATTCCCAAACTTTTGTTTCTTCTAATTTTACTTCCACATCATTTCTTCTGCCGAAAGCCAAAATTCTTCACTCCTTGCGCTTATTATCGTCCAAAAAATTCCCAAATAAAAAAGCCATAGAGCAAAATCAAAAACATGCATCCTTGTATTCTATTCCTAATCAAAAGGATTTAGAATCAAGATATAGATAAAAAGGTGATGCATTTCACGAGCATCACCTTTTATTTAAAAGATTAAACTGTTTTAACGTTGGCTGCTTGTGGTCCACGAGCACCTTCAACAATTTCAAAAGAAACCGATTGGCCTTCTTCTAAAGTTTTGAAACCTTCAGTTTGAATTGCAGAAAAGTGAACGAATACGTCTTGACCGCCTTCAGCTTCAATAAATCCAAAACCTTTTTCTGCATTAAACCATTTAACTTTACCGTTATTCATGGATCTTACCCCCAACATATTGTTCACTTTTAAGTTGATTTTACATTTAAATATAGAAAAGCCATAACCTCACAAATTGGGGCAAGGCAATAGACATCACCCACATGTTCGTGTAGTTACGACTACTTAATCCAATAAATATTTAACGAACTTAAAGCGTAATTTAATAGTATACTATATTCCTTTAAAAGTCAAATTTTATAAAAGTACATGTCATTTATTTCCCCTTAGAAAAACCTCCATGAACTGAACAACAAACTTTTGAAAATTAGCATCTAAGCCGATTTGGTCAAGAGATTCAATTGGTTCTGGATCAGGTTTTGGACGAAAATCTGCAATACTTTTCCCTTTTGCCGGACCAGTTTCCTCTACCCTCACTCTACGAGGAATGTACTGGACAAAATCAGGATTGACTAAAGCCATAAGCGGAACCACATCATGAAGTGGTGCCCCTTTAATACCAGGAACATTTTTTTGATAAGCATGATAATAATAATCAAATGCTGGTTTTAATAGGGGCCGAAACGGTGTTGGGCTATTTTCTGATAGAAAATGAATCACTTCCGGCGTGATAATTGCACGATTGGTAATATTTAGGGGAAATAAGTAAACATTATGGGCTTTTTCCATTACAGAATTGGCCGCGATTGGGTCAACATAAAAATTAGCCTCTGCTTCAGCTGTTATGTTACCCGGCACTAAAAAAGCCCCTCCCATTATATAAAAAGCTGTCACGTCTTTTAGCGCATTGTTCCCATATAAAATAAACATCAATGCCAGCTCTGTCAGCCTTCCTACAGAGACAATCACGATATTCCCGCTATATTGCTTAATGATTTCTAAAATTTTATTAAAATCATATACCTTTATATTTTTGATATTGTCAGGAGGTTTTATAGGGCCTAAACCTTCCTTTCCATGAATCTCGGGGTAAAATTGGACTGGTTCTCCTGATAATGGGCCGGCGCTCCCAGCGACTATCGGGATATCCTCTCTTCCTGCTAAATTTAACAAATAAGCAGTATTCCTAATCGAAATATCTTTTGGAGTATTTCCATAGCCGCTGACAATCCCGACAAGATTAATTTCCGGATTTAGCAGGGCATACATAATTGCAAACGAGTCATCGATTCCAGGATCAGTAATCATCAGGACATGAACCATTATTTCACCCCTTTTCTATCTATTGTATTCCCCTCTACCTGTCTTACATGAAAAAAACCGATTTGACCTGCATTCAAATCGGCAATTTCTCCTTATGCTTCTTTTTTCACCCTTGAAACAGTCTTTTTCTTTGGGGCAGCAGCTTTTTTCTTTGGTGCTGGGGCTTTTTCCGGTTTAGTGCGATCGATTGATGCCTGCAAGGCTGCCATTAAATCGGTAACGTTTGATGGAGACTCTTTGGCAGCAGGCGTCACCACAGTTTCTTTTTCCATTCGTTTGGACTCAATCAATTCTAATAGGGCTGTTCGGTATTCATCTGTATATTTTTCCGGAGTAAAATCGGTTGTTAATTGATCAATGAGCATAATGGCGGTGTCCAATTCCTTTTTCGTGACTTTATCCTCTGAAGGAACGCTAGGGACATCACTTGCATTTCGGACCTCATCAGGATAGTGAATGGTTTCCATAACCAAAGTATTTTCATACACCCTTATCACGGCCATTTGCTCCTTCGAGCGAATCACGATTTTAGCCAGTCCAACCTTTCCGGTTTCTTGAAGGGCTTTACGTAATAACGAGTAAGCTTTACCGCCTCCTTCATTTGGAGACATATAATAACTGCGATCAAAATAAATGGGATCAATTTGTTCCATTTTGACAAAATCAATAATTTCAACCGCTTTATCTTCGTTTTCTTTTCGTAATTTTTCAAGGTCATCATTGTCCAAGACAACAAATTTCCCCTTTGTGTATTCATAGGCTTTGACAATATCCTCAGGTTTGACCTCTTCTTCGCAAACCGTACAAATTTTTTCATACCTGATGGGAGCATGACACTTATTATGAAGAGTCCGAAGCTTAATATCCTTATCCTCTGTTGCCGTATGGAGCTTTATGGGAATATTCACGAGCCCAAAGCTGATACTTCCCTTCCACATCGTATGCATATACTGATTCTCCATTCTTTTTACTTTTATTTTGCTAAACGGACAAACCTGTCATTCCTATAAACAACTGGAAAAGGATGAAGAGAGTCTTTTTGAAACAAAATAAGGCTAAAAAGAAGGGACCATTACAGATGAAACCGATGCTTCCAAGTCTGACTTTTGATCGTCCTGTCCATCCTGATTGGCTGTACGAGGTGAAATATGATGGATTCCGTGCACTATTGGAATGGAATACAAAGGGGATAACTTTAACAAGCAGAAATGGCAAGCCCCTCATTCCACAATTCCCGGAAATAGAAGAATTTTTATTACAATATCAACGTGAATTTGAGCCCTTTTTACCACTGCAGCTTGATGGGGAGCTTGTGTTATTGGAAAATCCGTGCAAAGCTAATTTTTCTGGAATACAAGTACGCGGACGGTTAAAGTCAGAAAAGAAAATTAGCGAACAGGCACAAAATGCACCGTGCCAGCTGATGATATTTGATGCACTTCAACTTTCAGGGAAGCCCCTTCATGCGGAGCCTTTTACGAAACGAAAAAAAGAACTAATAAAATTGTTTGAGAAGCTCCACTTTAATCAAGAGGCTGATCCTTACTCCAAACAGTTAGTGCAGTTCGTTAAAGCCTATGAAGATTTTGAGATGCTTTGGGAAAAAGTTGTTCTTTTTGATGGCGAAGGAATTGTCGCTAAGCAGCAAAACAGTCTCTGGGAAGAAGGAAAGCGTTCCTCCCAGTGGCTGAAGTATAAAAATTGGAAATATGTGAGCTGTTTTATCACCTCTTTAGAAAAAACAAATGGGTACTTTTACGTGGGAGTCTATCAGGACAAAAAGATTCATCCGATTGGTCAGGTCCTTTTTGGGTTTAAACCGGAGGAGAAGCAGGCTCTTCAACAAACAATTAAACAAAATAAAATAAAGGAAGATGAACAGTTTATTTATGTAGAACCAGCCATTTGCCTTGAAGTAAAATATTTAGAGTTATATGATGGACAGCTCCGCGAGCCGCATTTTGACCGGTTCCGCTTTGACTTAGAGCCTGCAGATTGTACCAATGACCGGTTTTTATTTCAACAGAAAAATCTTCCTGAGGACTTAGACATTTCACATCCGGATAAACCTCTTTGGAATCAACTAAACATTCAAAAGGCAGATTTTATTCTTTACTTAAGAGAAATATCACCCTATATGCTGCCCTTTTTGGAAAACCGGCTCTTGACGGTTATTCGCTACCCGCACGGAATGTTCGGGGAACCTTTTTACCAAAAAAATTGTCCCGATTATGCTCCCGAATTTGTGGAAACCTTTAAACATGAAAATATTGACTATATCCTTTGTAATCATCTTAAAACACTAATCTGGCTTGGGAATCAATTGGCCATTGAATTTCATATTCCGTTTCAAACCATTTACAGCAGAGGGCCAAGTGAAATCGTCTTTGATTTAGATCCACCGTCAAAGGATGATTTTCATTTAGCGGTAAAAGCCGCTTTACTTATCAAGGAAGTCCTCGATCAATTGAACTTGATTGGCTTTATTAAAACCTCAGGAAATAAGGGATTACAAATTTACCTTCCTTTACCTGAAAATACGTTTACCTATGATGATACAAGGCTGTTCACAAGCTTTATTGCCGACTACTTAATATCACGTGACCCTGATTCGTTTACAATCGAGCGAATGAAAAAGAACCGCGGGAATCGCTTATATGTGGACTATATCCAGCATGGTGAAGGGAAAACGATTGTTGCCCCTTATTCGATGAGGGGAAATGAACATGGCGGTGTAGCCACACCACTTTATTGGGATGAAGTTAATGAGAAGCTTGAATCGGCACAATTTACAATGAAAAACGCCTTAACCCGGGTTCGGAAACAAGGGGACCCGTTTCGAACCTATTTTTCTACAAAATCAGTCCAGCCCTTTGCACCTGTTCTCGAAGTTCTAAAGTATAATAAAAAAGGATAAGGAGCCCTTATCCTTTCATGATGTCAGCCAAAAACGCCTGTGCTTCTGACTGGAGTTTTTCGTATGCTGCCTGTTCTGCAAGATCCTCTTTAGAGTTTACTGTAAATGTTTCCTCAGCAAAATTCACATCAATAGAAGCAGTATAAAGATACGTTGCATTACCAATTAAATCAATATGGTAATTTCCGTTGTTTTTATGAACCACACATTGAACCTTACCGCCATTATTATAAACATTTACGGCCTTTTCAAAATCATTTAACCCATTCAAGCAGGTAACTAGGGTGGAGGCAGACATTGCCGTTCCACAGGCATTGGTAAAACCAACTCCCCGCTCGAACGTCCTCACATAAATATTTCCTTTGACCAAGGCTTTTACAAAGCTTACATTGACTCCATCAGGAAATAAAACATTCGGCCCATTTACTTTTTCGCTGAGATCTTTTTGAAGATCTGATTGAATTTGCTCCGATTCTACAATCGTAATTAAATGCGGGTTGGGAACCGCTAAGGCAGTGAAATATAATTCTTGAGATAACTCTGGAATTTTTTCATTTCTTAAGTCAGGCTGGTTTAATTGTAAAGGTAAATCCTCCAATAAAAATGAAACAGGAGAGATCTCTACCTGATATGTTGTTACATCCGGAAAAATATCAGCCTGTTTGCTCACCTTTAAGTCGGTCTTCATTGTTTCAATAATCGCTTCTTTCTGATCCCGCATCTCACAAATATATCGTGAAACAAGACGAAGACCATTTCCACACATTGAGGCTTCCGAACCATCTGTATTAAAAACTCTCATTCTTCCGTCCGCATGTTCACTTTTCAACATGAACAGAATTCCATCTGCCCCGAGTTCAGAGTTTCGGTTACATAAAACCCTTGCCAAATCGGCCCTTTCTTTTTCAGAAAATGTATAGGAATTAGAAATTTCATCGATTAAAAGAAAATCATTGCCTGAACCGTGCCCTTTAATTAAGTTGATTTGCACTTTAAAACCCTCCAGCATCACGTAATTGCATTTATTCATTATAGTATCAAATTCTGGTAGGGAAAGGAACTTAAACCTGCTAATTATCTTTCTATAAAATATTCATTTATGAGAAAAGACATTTGTAAAAGCTTGTCACTTTCTGAAATGCCTTCCGTAAATGAAAGCACCGGTGTATTTGGCTCCGGAAAAAAATCACTCCATTCCACCGGCATCCAGCCCCTGCGCAAACGTCCCAATTGGTGGTTGGCTGGATTTATGATTTTCTCATCCATAAATAGGGAAGCACCCTCTACTGCCCCTATGAACCTTTCATTTGCGTCAAAAAGTTCCTTTTTATATTTTCGAGCATTCAATTTCCGGATTTGATAATATCCTTGATAAACTTTGTTTCGGTCAAATACCTCAATTTTTTTGTATTTACCCTTTTTAACCTTATAAATCCCAATTAATTGATGATTCATATCATTAAGGGCATAAATTTTTGAAAAGACTGGAAAACCCAATTTTTTTCCTCGGTATTTTTTGATCTCTCCTGCTAGGTTTCCATCGGGAAAATAGAGCTGCAAACGCTTCGGTAAATAAACGGCTAATAAATGCCCTGTTTCAAAAATGGAATGGTAGAAACTGCGGGATTTCAACAAATTTTTCTTTATTAATAGTGCTTGTCTAACCTTGAATAAATAGATTTGAAAGCTGATGAAGCTGTAAATGAGAAAGGGAATAGTTAACAGCATCATTTTCTTGTTCTGAAAGAAAGAAAGATCTACTATTATAATTAAAAATGCGGGTACTAGTGCAGCGATGCTACCATTTAGACTGATGCTAGCAGATTCGCGATAATATTTATCTATTTTCATCATGAAAACTCCTTATCCATTCCTCTTATATCAGTCTATTAAATAATACTAAGAAAAATGATAGAAGATTTCCTCATTAAATCAAAAAAGAGACCTGCAAAAGTCTCTTAATTATTTGATTGCACATATTTTACTATTTTTCCGCTTAATACTTTGGCATCCTCATAGCCCTGGTTATATAACTCCTCTAACCGCACTGGATTCCGTTCCATTCTTCCTACCTGGAGCGGCTTTAATGGCCGGATAATAAAAACATTTCCCTTCTCCTCTTCTTTTTCTAAAAAAGCGAGAGTGTCGTTATACATTTGATACCGATTCCTTAAAGCCCTTTGCAGCCCTTTATAGTCAGGATATTTTCGGTTAACAAGGAAATGAAACTTCGAGGGCTTTTTCCGATAGTCCATATTTCTTGTAAGAATCACAATATTTTTCTTAAAGCCATCTGATTGTGCTTTTTTAATTGGAATTGGATCGCTAATTCCACCATCAAGCAAAATTTTATTTTGATAGGTTATTTCAGGTGCAATAAATGGAAGCGAACTCGATGCCCGTAAAACAGTCAGTAGTTCTTGGCCATAATCTCTTTTATTGAAATAAACCGCTTCCCCTGTTAAGCAATCGGTTGCTCCCACAACAAATTCAGAGGGACCGTTATAAAAGACATCATAATGATAGGGAACATGTTGATTGGGGATTTCATCGAAGATAAAATCCATTCCAAAAAACTGACGATTTTTAAAATAATTTCTCCAAGATATATATCGCGGATCCGAAGCATACTGAATTGTTACGGTTTTATTTCTTCCCTTTTGTTTTGACAAATAAGATGCTGCATTACAAGCCCCCGCAGAGACGCCGATTACATAAGGAAAAAATAATTGATTTTCTAAAAAGTATTCAAGAACGCCCGCCGTATAAACACCACGCATTCCCCCGCCCTCAAGAACCAAACCGACTCCATTTAACACATTGCTTCGTCCCTTTCCTCTATTTTTATCATGTTTATTCTGTCATATATGGACGAATTTGAAAACTAAACTGCCTCTTATGATGCCAGCTCTTTTTTTCGAAAAATAAAAATACTTAAGGCTAGCAGAATGAGAATACTTGCAATCGAGAGCAAACATGCTGGCAGAGTATAATCCGCTAATTTGCCTATTAATACTAAATCGTTCGCATATTTTGTTAACATTGCCGGGCTCCATTCCAGCCAATCGGAAAGAGAGCTTGATACCAAACTTAAAATAATCACTACCAAAAGGGAGACAAAACCAGCCACACCAGGAACGAGATGAGCCGCACTAAAAAACAAGGCGATGGTTAAAATTACGGTAAACCATAGTCCATAAAGAAAGAATGCTTGAAAGGCTTCGCCAGCTGCAACCCAATCAAATAATATCCCGGTATAATACCAAGTTGCAGCCGAACCGATAAAAAAAGATACCCACATTAGCAGAAGAGCCCCCACCCATTTCGCTGTTACAAAAGAGCGGTATGAAACCGGTTTAACTAAAATCATGGCAGCAACACCGCTTTTTCTTTCACCGGCAATTAGCGCCATTGTCGTTAGAACAATAATTAACACACCTAAGGAGGAATATTCACTTAAACCACTAACAAATACCTCCTGTGCGGAGGGTTTTGGAATTTCAATCTTTGCTCCCTCTGGCAGATTCCCTATTGAGTCAAGAATCTGCGGCAAATAATAAGAGGATAACGGTTTTTGCACACCTAGCAGAATAAACGTGATGGGCACCCAAATCCATTTGAAATTTCTCCACATTTCTAATAGCTCCTTATTAAGGAGCGTAATCCATTGGCTCATTTTCCCACCACCTTCATAAACACATCTTCAAGCGTCATGCTGCTCATTTCAAATTTTTCTAGCGGCCAGTTATGTTCCGAAATTTCTCTTAGAAAGACTTGTCTAGCTTGTTCAATATCGTTCACGGTTACACTTAGTCGATTGCCTTCAATGGAGATGGTTTTTGTGAACGGATTTTTTCCAAAAGCATCTGCATATAGCTCGGCCTTCCCTTTGAAAAACAAATCAATTCTGGACTGTTGATGGCGTTCCCTTAATTCCTCCATGGTTCCGGATTCAACAATTAGACCTTTATGTAAAAACAGGATTTCATCACTAACCTCTTCCGCATCATTTAAAATATGGGTGGAAAAAAGGATGGTGGTTTCTCTTTTTAGTCCTTCCAATAAATCGAGTACTTCTCTTCGCCCAATGGGATCTAGAGCTGAAACTGGCTCATCGAGCATGATCATCTGCGGCCGATGGATAAGGGCTTGTGCAATACCTAAGCGCTGCTTCATTCCGCCTGAATATTTGCCTACCCTTCGATTTTTCGCATCTGAAATCCCAACAAGTTCAAGAAGTTTAAGTGATCGTTCCTTTGCTTCTTTATTCGTTAAGCCCCCCAATTTCCCAACATACTGAAGAAATTCAAGACCACTCATCCAATCATAATAAACTGGAAACTGAGGGAGATAACCGATAATGTGGCGAATATCTCCATCTTTCTTTGCATCTTTAAAAGCGATCGTTCCAGCAGTCGGTTTCATTAAACCAGCTAACATCCTAAGCGTCGTGGTTTTTCCTGCGCCGTTTGGGCCTAAAAGGGCAATACATTTTCCTTTATCTAAATGAAAATCAAGACCTTTAATTACCTCGTTTCCCTGGAAACTCTTCTTTAATCCAGAAATTTGAATAAGGGACATCAGCTTTTACTCCTTCCTATTACAAAATAAAGAATCGGCCCAATTGGATTAAAGAATAAACTTAGCAGTACCCAAAGCCACTTAGGTCCATTTGTTTTTTCAATGCGAATGATATCCACCAATACAACAATTACTAAAATTAACTCAATCACCAGAATAGGCGCAAGAAGTGCCCAGTTTATATTTGCCATGCTATCTCCCCCTTTTTTCTATTTATAAATATATGACGTTTGACCTAGAAAAACGTTTCAGAACCCGGCAAATATTTATACCAGGTTCTGAAAAATTTTTCTATTGAATTAAGCGAAAGATCCATGGAAACCGGTATTCTTGACCTTCATACGCTTTTATAGCGGCTATGATGGTAAAGACGACCGCTGCAATCCCTAAAACCCACAAGGCAATAATACCGATAATGATGATCGTTAATATCCCGCCTATAATACAATAAATGGTATAGGAAATAAAAAAGTTAAAGTACTCTTTCCCATGATAATCAATGAATGATGATTCATCTTTTTTAATTAACCAAATGACTAATGGTCCAATAATCGGAAAAATAAAACTAACTATATAAAGAACTGCTGCCAAGAGCCTTTCTTCACTTTTTACCACTATAGCACCTCCTTCTTCATTAAAAAAATCCTTTCTTTTATATGTACGCTCTATTCTGGAAAAGATTTCATTGTTTCTGGTAAAATCCGCTTATTATTTTCAGGCTTGCTAACAGAGTACACGGGCAAAATAACCTAAAAATAAATATAATGAACACAAGTTTCAAAATTGGGCTTTTTTGCATATAAAAGAATAAAAGTTATTGCTCGGAACATTTTTAACTTTTCGGAAAATATACTGCTTGGTAAAATAGTTAAATACATGAAATATAGGAAGAAAGGTTTAAATATGACGAAAATACTTTTGAAGAATGCAACGGTATATCCGATTACCGACACCCCTATTCATTCAGGGGATGTTTTAATTGAAGATGGAAAAATCGCTAAAGTTGGACAGCATATCATCACCGATTTAGAAGTTAAAATAATTGATTGTGGAAATGCCTATCTTTTACCAGGTTTTATTGATGTCCATACACATCTTGGACTTTATGACGAAGGTACGGGCTGGGCGGGAAACGATGCGAATGAAACAGCAGAGGCCCTAACCCCGCATATACGTGCTTTCGACGGTGCCTATCCGTTAGATGCCGCATTTACGGATGCTGTTCGGAGCGGGATTACAACCGTTCATATTATGCCGGGAAGCGCAAATATCATCGGAGGGACCACATCGGTGATAAAAACAACGGGCAAAAATATTAAAAAAATGCTTATTCAAGAGATTGCGGGATTAAAAATCGCTCTAGGTGAAAACCCAAAAAGAATCCACAGCCATGGAAATAGCGACTCCATTACGAGGATGGGAATCATGGGCAAGCTCCGCGAAGCATTTTATCAGGCCATTTACGCCGATAACCCAGAAGATCTAAGGATTGCACCCATTGTAATGGCATTAAAAAGGGAGATCCCCGTTCGAATCCATGCCCACCGGGCGGACGATATCATTACAGCCACCCGTTTTGCGGAAGAATTTAATCTGGACCTGAGAATTGAGCATTGTACAGAGGGGCATTTAATTGCAAATGAATTAGCAGGGATGAACCTAAAAGTATCCGTTGGCCCAACCTTAACAAGGAGGTCCAAGGTTGAACTAAAAAATAAAACATGGAAAACTTATCAGGAACTTACCAATAATGGGGTAGAAGTTTCCATTACCACAGATCACCCTTATACTCCGATTCAATATTTGAATATTTGTGCAGGAATTGCAGTAAGAGAAGGTCTTCCGGAACAAAAAGCATTAGAGGGGATTACGATTTTTCCAGCAAAAAATTTAAAAATTGATGACCGTCTCGGAAGTATTGAAGAAGGAAAAGATGCTGACCTTGTATTATGGAGCCACCATCCTTTCCATTATCTAGCAAAACCAAAATGGACAATGATAGGTGGAGAAATGGTTTTCGAAGAGGCAAAAACTTTGTAGAAAATTGGAAAAAAATTTCACTTAAAAACAAACAAAAACCTATTTATTTTTCGCTTTTTTTTATGGTATCATACTTTTGATGATACTAATGGTAACTTGAATTTGGGGGACTATTTTAATCTTTATTTTTCAAAAAAAATGATATAGGGAAGGCAAATGGTGCGCCACCAGTATACTGGTTCTAGTGGGTTCGATTCCCACCCCGAAATTTTTTAGCAATTCTAATAAAAAATTTCGAGGGTGGGCCGTTTTCTTTTGACATGGGATCGGATTGCCCTAATGGAGGGATATTCATGCTGAAGAAAAGAGATCTTCACGACAGCCACACACTTTATGAACTAATGACGCATCCAGATGTCTTCCCTTTTGTTCGCCAAAAAGCAGCATCCTATGACGAATTCTTATTCGTGACAAAGAAAACCATTGAAGCTGAAGAACGTGGTGAATTAATCTCCCGCACTATTCTTGATGAATGGGGTTCCCCTATTGGTACAATTAATCTATTTGATATTGAAGAAAATGCCGGATTTTTGGGAACCTGGCTAGGCAAACCTTATCATGGAAAAGGGTATAATAATCCTGCGAAAGAAGCTTTTTTCAGTGAGCTTTTCTACGAAATGGGAATTGAAACGATTTATATGCGAATCCGTAAGATCAATATCCGTTCGATTAAAGCAGCGGAAAAACTACCATATGTCATAAAAGCAAATGAAACACGAAAATCACTGTATGAGCAATTAAATGCCAATGGTGAGGTTTACGATTTATATGAAATTCCAAAAGATCAATATACCTTCTATATAATGAGAAACGACTCTCTTCAAACAGATTCCACTCATTTATTGGAAGCATAAAAGCAATCGGCCACCGCCGATTGCTTTTTTTACAAGAAAAAAGACTAGCGCCCTTGGGTGCATAGTCATCATCTTACTTTCGTTAATCTATTACGCTTTGTTCGGTTGTTCCATCTACTTCACTTATACCCATCTGGAGCAAAAATTCTTCTAATTCCTCATTCGTTAACGTTTCAAATCGACCATCATGAAAAAATACCTGGGTTTGATTAGGATTAATACGATTAATATTAAAGCTCATTTTCTTTGCTCCTTTCCATAGATGATACACAACTATTATCCGCAAAATAATCCATTTTCATTCCTTGTAATCAAATTGTTCGAAAAATTGTAAAAGCAGTTTGTATATCCTTTGTACATTGGGTATGTTTTTTAAGACAGAAAAACAGCTTGTTAACGATATCTTTGTAAACCACTGGAATAGGTTCCATGATATAATAACTCTTTGTAACCTAAAGAAGATGGAGAAACTAAAAATTGAAACAAACCATTACAAAGAAGCAAAAGTTAAAACAATTAATTTATATTTTATTCCCGATTCTGATTACCCAGCTTGGGCTTTTTTCAATGAACTTTTTTGATGTAACCATGTCCGGGCATTACAGCCCATCCGATTTGGCAGGTGTTGCAATAGGTTCCTCCCTGTGGGTTCCGGTATTTACTGGACTTAGTGGAATATTGTTGGCCGTTACGCCGATAGTTGCGCAATTAAATGGGGCGAAACAGCAGGATAAGGTTGCACACTCTGTGTTTCAAGGACTTTATTTATCTGTAATCATTGCCATTATCGTTATCGCTATAGGCGCTATCATTCTTGACCCCATTTTAAACGGTATGAGCCTTGAACCACATGTTCGGAAAGTAGCCCATGACTATCTTGCTGCCTTAAGCTTTGGAATGATCCCACTTTTCGCTTATAACGTATTAAGATCATTTATTGATGCGCTTGGGAAAACGCGTGTTACGATGGTCATTACTTTAACTTCACTTCCGATTAATGTTGTCTTTAATTATCTGTTGATTTATGGAAAATTTGGTTTCCCTGAACTTGGAGGAATTGGAGCAGGTGTTGCAACAGCGATTACCTATTGGCTGATTACTTGTATTTCGATTTTTATCATCTGTACGAATCAACCATTTTCAAATTTTGGTATTTTCCGCCACTTTCATAAAATATCCCTTTCAAGATCAAAGGAAATATTAAAAATTGGCATTCCTATTGGTTTTTCGATTTTTTTTGAAACCAGCATTTTTGCTGCTGTTACTTTGCTAATGAGTACTTTTGATACCAATACAATAGCCAGCCATCAGTCAGCATTAAATTTTGCTTCATTTTTGTATATGCTTCCTCTCAGCATCTCCATGGCCTTAACCATCTTGGTCGGCTTTGAAATTGGCGCCAAAAGAAATCAGGATGCAAAGGAATACAGCTGGCTTGGAGTTGGAATCGCAATTTTACTGGCAGGGTTATGCGGAATAATCTTACTGCTATTCCGCTATGATATTGCGGGAATTTATACGACAGATCCAGTGGTTTTAAAATTAACGGCGAAATTTTTGCTTTACGCGTTATTCTTTCAATTATCTGATGCCATCCAGGCACCAATCCAAGGTGCACTACGAGGGTATAAGGACGTAAATATTACCTTCTTAGCCTCTCTTCTATCCTATTGGGTAATCGGCCTCCCACTTGGATATGTAATGGCAGTTTATACTGATCTGGGTGCATTTGGTTATTGGATCGGTTTGATTGCGGGACTCGCAGTCGGAGCAATTTGTCTTTTATTACGTTTACTTTGGGTTCAAAAAACCGCGAATCAAGCAAACATACAAAAAGAGTCCTAATGATTTTGGTCAGGACTCTTTTATATTATGTTCGTCTTTCAATGCTTTTCCCAATACATCTATTCCCCCGGTCACAGGGATAATACTCCCGGTTATAAAACTTGAATTTTCATCGACGAGAAAAGAAATCACTCTTGCAATATCTTCACCTGTCCCTGATCTCCCGACTGAAGTAAGACTATTATCAGAAGAAAAGGCTTGTTCAATTGTTTTTTCCTTCCATTCGGTGCTAATATCCCCTGGACTTACCATATTGGCCGTAATCCCGTTTATCATTTCCTCAATGGCAATCGTTCTTGTCAAGGATGCTAGACCCGTTTTTGCTGCAGCAAAAGCAGAACGATAAATCCAACCAGGCGCTGTTTCGACCCTGTCAAACCCCATTGTAATAATTCTTCCCCATTTATTTTTTCTCATAATAGGTATGGTCAGCTTTGATAAATTAAAAACAGCTGACAAATTTCCATTTAATAAATAATTCCATTCTTCGAATGAATAATCCGTTAGTTTTTTTCTTTCGTGTATGTATGGCCCTGCATTATGGATTAAAACATCAATCGAAGAAAATCTTGTTAATGCTTGGTGGACCATTCGGATACAATCTTCTTGTTTGGCCACATCCCCTTGAAGTAACAGGCAATCGGTTCCAAAACTTTCCTCGAGCTGCTTTGCAAGTTCTTTTGCTTCCAATTCACTGCTTCGATAATTAATAATCAACTGATACCCTTTTTCTGCAAGTTGTAAAGCAGTAATTTTTCCAATGCCGGTTGCCCCTCCGGTAATCAAAGCAGTTTTTTTCTTCACACACCATTACCTCTCTATTTTCCAATTTATCTTTATACTATATGTTAAAAAGATTTGATTATATATGCAAATTTTAAACATTACCTTATGAATTTGACATGTTAAACCTGGTTGTTGATTTCCGCTCCAGGCGCTTCTTTTTCCATGGGCGGACCGGGGATCCTCCTCGTCGCTCCAATCAACGATGTAAAATAAAAACATTGGCCTTTAACCCAGCCTTTGATTTAAATAAGAAAAGCAGGTTTTAATAACGGATAGGCGTTTGCTAGCATAGTATGTGGTAGGACGAATAAGGCCCTTTTCAGGCAGTTGAAAGGATGAAAAAAATGTTCCCATGGAATATGTTCCCTTTTAATAAGGATATGAAGAATAACCTGCAAAACATGAAACCAGAAGAAATCAATAATTATGTCCAGGACCTCATTGGAAAGGTAATACCCGGCAGCATGCGTGGAATGATGAACCCAAACGAAATGTTTAATGGATTCGCTTCAGCTGGCACTACCCAGCAGCAGAGCGCTACAGGTACATTGAATTCCTCGGCATTTGAAACACATGACTTTGTTTACGTGCGGATTGCGATTAAAAGTGAGGAATGGCTCAAGCAGCTGCGTATTTACCATACCTCCAATCAGCTTATTGTCGACCATATCCCCCAATATGAAGATAAACATACGATTACCCTTCCGGCGATTGTTAGAAAGAAAGGTGCTTCAGCGAATTATAAGGATGGGACTCTAGAAGTAAGAATTCCCAAAAATATCGATATGCAGTTTTCTCAAATTGATGTGACAGAAATAATGTAGCATCTATTTTTATGGTATGTTTTTGTTCCAGTAAAATATGATGAATTAGAGGTGGTGGTTGGAATGGAAATGGATAAACTTAAAAAATGGCTGGAATTGACCCAAAAATTTCAAGGTGATAATTTTTGGGAGCAAATCTTTGATGAAAAAAGTGTTGAAAAAGTCATAAAGAGTCCCTCCATTAGCCCCTTTACAAAAATACAGAGTTCTTTTCCAAAATGCGATTTATATGAAACGGATGATGTGCTTGTGATTGAAGCCGAAATTCCGGGGATGCGTAAGGAAGATCTTCATATTACTGTCAATCAACAGCTATTGACGATGACAGGAGAATTTAAAACCTTACAGGAAGGAAGAAAATATTTTATTAAGGAAAGAGCAAATCAGACATTTAAAAAGGAAATAATCCTCCCCTTTCCCATTAAAACAACTCAAATTCGGACAGAAATACGAAATGGATTATTGTTTATTTTCATGCCAATCAATAAAGAGGAAATCGAGACGATTCCCATTACATTCGATCAACTTACTCCAGAATGAAGAAGCAGACAGCCGCGAATGGGCTGTCTTTTTATTTTAATTCATCCATCATTTGATTATGAACCTCAATTAAATGAACTTTTGTTTCAGTGGAAATATTTGAATCCACTAATCTTTTGATAGCGGAATAATATTTTTCATATCTGTTTTTCCGAACCCTAGGGTGCGAGTTTTCATCTAATAATTCTCTTTTTATCGCATCCTTCAAAATTTCCTCACTGTTCTGATTTTCCACGTTTAATAAACGATTATTCCATACCTTTCGATATTCATGCAATAACCGATCAAAAAACTCCAACCCAGTTGGCATTTATATCACCCCAATCATCACCCTTATGCTCATTGTTACATATTTCCTTGTATTTTGTAAAAAATAAAAAGGACCATTTTTGAAAGGAGAAATATATGTCTACCCCATATAAATGTCCAAATTGTAAAACCAATCGAAGTCGATTTAATATTATTGAACAAGTAGCACACTCGGTTAAGCTTGACCCACAATCCGGTGTGGTTGTAAGAGAGTATGGTGAAACGGAATTAGAACCTTTTCATATCCCATATCAAGGCCCAGAATTCCGGATTCAATGCGGCGCTTGCGGACTAATCGAAGATGAGCGTACCTTCATTAAATTTGGACAACAACCTTAAAATAAGAACACCTTTATA
Organism: Bacillus salipaludis; assembly: GCF_030938565.1. Taxonomy (GTDB): domain Bacteria; phylum Bacillota; class Bacilli; order Bacillales; family Cytobacillaceae; genus Neobacillus; species Neobacillus salipaludis_A. The sequence continues at coordinate 4,803,790 of NZ_JAVGVR010000001.1, forward strand.
AATGACCTATTCATTTATAAAGGTGTTTTTTTAATGTAGGTAAAGTTTTTAAAGAGCAATATTGAGTTTTGAAACAATGTTGATAGGAGCGGAAGGCGCGAAGACTCCTGTGGGAGTACGGGGCAGGGGAGACCCGCAGGAGTGAAGCGACGAGGAGGCTCCCCGAACCGCCCATGGAAAGCGAAGCGCCTGGAGCGGATATCAACAACCAAGTATAACAGGAATTTATTGTAAATAATTATCTTTTAAAAATTGCTTTGAATCAATTTTCCATCCCTCAATCGGTGAAAACCGCACCATATGAATTTGCCCATTAAATGTTTGTCTTCCTCTATTTTTTATGTACCAATCAATTTCAATAGGAATATCCAAACTAATTTGTTCTGATAAATCCTCAGGTGGAAGCATAGGTAATCTTGAGATTCTAACTGCATCAATTTTCATAAGGACCGGTTTCCACTTAATTTTTTGCAAGGAAGGCGTGGAAATAATTTTCGAATCCTGCTGTATAAATCCTGCAATATAGGCATTTATGATCTCATATGGGTTTGCCTTCTCGAAATAATCATCCAGTTTCCCTGATGCCTTTAAAATCATTAACATATGAGATAAGTCCATGGAGTTCGTCCGATGTGTCGTACTCCCATAAAAATGAATACAGAAATGTCCGGGAAAATTGTTTTTCAAAGCTCCGGCACCATGTGGCATCCCATGCATTGAAGCGCCTATCCACTGGTCTTTATGAATAACAATAATCGCACGACGTTTCCAGCTCCATTTACCCCCATAGATTTTTTTCATAATCTTAGTATCCTTTGAAGTCAAAGGCTGCACGTCCGCGTGGTGGCTGCCTGCACGCCGTTGCACCTTAAATTTTTTCCCTGTATCCACATCCAGCACGATAAACTTTGTGTACTTCGGTAAGATATGATTGACATCTTTCCAAGGGAGCATTTCAATCTTATAACTGATTTCCGCTGCACTTACCGCTTGACCATTCAGGAGGATGAGCATAAAAAATATAAACACAGCTGCCTTCTTCATGTAACCCCCCATTTCCATGGAATATAAACTACATTTAAAGAGTTACCTGAAGACTAAAATATCATTCATCCATATGCTGATTTTCAAATTCATTTTCAAGCTTCTCTAGTGCTGTATTCATTTGGCCCCAATCGATATTTTCCCCAATAAAAACAAGGTTTAACGGTAAATTCATTTGCTCCTTCATATATAAGGGCATTCCATAAGAGAATTGAAATAAAAAAGGATAGCTTTTTGAATCAAATTTTAGATATCCTTTAATTCGGTAGATCGTATCAGGCAAGGATTTTAAAAACTCTTCAAACCTGGAATGACTGACGGGACCCTGAAATCGGTATACAAAAGTAGATAAATTTAAATTTTTCTGGCTTAGGTGAGTATTCGTTTTATCTCGATAAGAAACTGATATCTCTTTAAGCTGTTTTAGCGAAACCTGAGAATAGTTCGTAAGCAGGCATCTTGCTTTTGAATTTAATGCTTGGATTTCGAATGTAATTTTCGCTTGTTCCGACTCTGATAATTCACTCATTTTATTCACGATAATGAAATCAGCGTGTCTAATTTGCTCTAGAATTAACTGCTGAAGCTGAGGGCTCATTGATTTCCGATTCAACCATCTTAAACCATCAACAGTGGTAACAATACCTTTAATATGCAAAGCATCTGCAAATAGCGGTGAGAGAATCGCATCTAACACTTCTACAGGATGTGCTGCCCCCGTTGTTTCGATATAAATCACATCTGGTTTTTCATCGATTAATAACCCTTGAAGCTGCGCCTCTAGCTTGTCCTGAATCGAACAACAAATGCAGCCGCCAAGTAATTCCTTTAACGCAACGTCTTCATCCACAACATCGGAATCAATGGAAACTTCCCCCAGCTCATTCATCATGACAGCTACTTTTCTTCCCTGCTTATGCTCCTCTTCAAGGATTCGTTTTAATAAAGTTGTTTTCCCGCTCCCTAAAAATCCTGACAAAATATAAACCTCAGATTTAATCATTCTATTGCCCTGCCTTTTTTCGTTTTTGCATCCCTTCATTATAACGGATATGGATTAATGTAAAAAGAAAAAAGCAGATGAGCCTTCATCCGCTTTTTTAATTAATGATCGATTTAGACTGGTCTTCCTCTTCAGGGATTGAATTCACAGTAGCTGAATCATCCTTTTCATTTCCTTTGACAAATTGCAATGGCTCAATTTTGGTAATTGGATTCATAATTGCCGATAACCCCAAGCCCACTAATTGTCCTTTCCCTAAATCGGTGTTAATGCTGTTAGCCACTTCATTGATAATGGATGGTGCTATCAACAATAGATTATCGGATGATTGATTTTTAATTTCATTTTTCAGTGAGGAGATAATCGTTTTTAATTCCTCTGTATTTTCTGGATCCACCGCTACCTGCTGAATGTATTCAAGCACTTCCTTACCATGTAGTGGCCCTTTTCCTTCATTAATTGTTACTCCATCCGGTGCAAGTTGATCAATGATTTTACTTATAGATGAGGGGTTTAGCATGAAAAAATGATCAATGGATATGCCATAATTTTTTTGAACCGTTTGTTTTAATTCTTTCAATTTAGGTTTATTATCAACCGTTTCTGAGACCGGTAATAATACGGGGGCCGACTTTAGTTTATGATTTTCTTGGTCATAACGGACAATAACAGCAGCACCTGTTTTCGAAGCTTGAGAATCTGTATTATTTTCGGTAATCAAGAAATTTACAGCCTTTTTTTGCTCTGAAATTTGCAGTTCATTCGCTGTCTCTTTAGCAGAATGAAACAACGATTTTAGCGGTCCATACCCGAAAAAAGAAAGTACAATCACCACGATTACTAGTTTCCTCATTGCAAACACCAACTTTATCCTGATTGTTACTGTCCATTTTCGGAAAACAGCTGAAGAAATATACATGTTAAATAAAAAATCCGGATTCCTCTGCTAAAGAAAGAATCCGGATTTATCCATTTTATTTCATTCTTGTTTTTAACACTTCAATCGCTTTTTTCAATTGGGTATCATTCTTTTGGATTTTGTCCCGTAAGAGTTCCATTAACTTCATAGTCGAGTCTCCTTTTAGATACCCGTTTACTTCTAATTTATGAGCCTTTTGGAATTTTTCAACCTCTTCTTTTGTCTTCTGGTCAAAGAATCCGTCTGTCCGGCCTGGATTAAAGCCAAGTGCCTTTAACATCTTTTGTGCTGTCTTTACATCTTCAGAGGAGCTGGAAAGTTCCAGCTTCTTTTCCGGATTAATAATTGGTAATGACGCATAATCAGGTAGTTTTACCGGATAATCAGGCATAATCCCCTTCTTATGAATCCAATTTCCATTTGGAGTTAACCATTTCGCAATCGTGTATTTAAGGTTAGAACCATCAGAAAAGTCTTGTGCTGTTTGGACTGTTCCTTTTCCAAATGATTTTTCACCCACTAATGGAACCCCAGCGGATTCTTTAACCGCTGCGGAAAGAATTTCAGAAGCACTTGCACTGCCTTTATCAATTAAAACAACTAAAGGAAGCGTAGGATTTCCTTCATTTTGGGAGCCAAACTCTTTAATCTTACCGCTTCGATCTTGTTCTTTGACAACTACTTTTCCTTTAGGAACAAACATACTGGAAATACTAATGGCTTGGTCTAGTAAACCACCCGGATTTTGACGTAAATCCAACACAAGGCCTTTCATGCCTTTCTTTTGTAAATCATTTAAGGTCGTAACAAGTTCTTTTGCGGTATTACTTGAAAAACTGGTAATCTGAACTTTGGCAATACCTTTTCCAACCATTTCACCATATACGGTTTCAATTGGAATTTCATCACGTACGATTGGGACCTTAACTGGAGCTTCCGTGCCCGGGCGATGAATGGTTAATTCAATTTTTGTCCCTTTCTTTCCACGAATTAAGGTGACAGCCTGAGTCGAGGTCATCCCTTGCAGGCTTTTTCCATTTACTGATGTAATGATATCATTTGGTTTTAAACCGGCTTTTTCTGCTGGAGAACCTTTAATCGGGGATACAATTAGAATGTGTCCATCCTTCTCCTGAATTTCTGCTCCAATTCCTTCAAACGAAGAAGAAATAGTATTATGGAAGCTTTTCGCCTCTTCATCACTCATATAATCAGAATAAGGATCATCCAAGGATTCTACCATCCCATTAATAGCCCCATTGATTAGCTTTTGACGATCCACATTCTTGAAATATCCATTGTTCAAAGTATTATAGGCAGTATAGAATTTTTTAAATTCTGCCCTTTCTTTTTCAACTGTTACGACTTTCTCTTCACCAAAGGCCAGTACAAAAGCCGTTATTCCTGCTGACAGAAAAATTATGAAAAACAATAGCATAATAAAATGGAATTTCTTGAAGCGAATATAGCCTGATTTGTTTTCTGCTGCTGCTTGCTCTTGTCCAACTTTCTCTTCATCCAAAGCCTTCACCACTTTCATTCACCAAAAAATTATGTTCCTCTAGAACAATCATCTTCCTTTTTTCTATGTACAGAGCTCCATTTATAAGTCTTCTATGAAAAATGAACCCTTAGTGTTTAGAATAACATCTTTTTATTAAAATTAACAAAGAAAAGATAAAGTTGTCTAAAAAAGTGGCACTCCCCATTAGGCAGCGCCAAAAATGAAATTAAATTTTAATCCGTTTTAAACGAAGTGAATTGGTTACGACTGATACTGAACTGAATGCCATTGCCGCTCCTGCTACCCATGGCGCAAGGAAGCCTAAGGCAGCGACCGGTATTCCGGCGGAGTTGTAAATGAGAGCCCAGAAAAGGTTTTGGCGAATATTTAACATCGTTTTTTTACTTAATGCGATTGCTTTTGGAATTAATGTCAACTCTCCACCAAGTATGGTAATATCAGCTACTTCAATGGCTACATCCGTACCTGTTCCAATCGCAATTCCGATATCAGCAAGAGCAAGTGCCGGAGCATCATTAATTCCATCGCCCACCATCGCCACTTTTTTCCCTTGCAATTGAAGTTCCTTAATTTGATTTGCCTTTTCGTCCGGCAAAACCTCGGCAATTACATTCTGAATGCCTACCTGACCAGCAATTGCTTTAGCGGTACCTTCATTATCTCCTGTTAACATATATACTTCTATCCCGAGCTGCTTTAATTGATCAACTGCCAGCTTGGCATTTTCTTTTACAGTATCGGCAACTGCGATAATTCCCATTATTGTTCCTTGAATTGCAATAAACATTGCAGTTTTACCCTGGCTTTCAAAGTGGAGAAGGTCATTTTGAACAGTTTGATATTGAATCCCTCTGATCTCCATCAGCTTCTTTGTTCCAATTACCACCTCTTCATCACCAATTTTCGCCTCAATTCCGTGACCCGGAACGGCTGTAAATCGTTTGACCGGAAGTGTACTTGTTCTTTTTGACATTCCGAATTGGACAATGGCTTCTGCCAGTGGGTGTTCTGACGACTTCTCTACAGAAACAAGATATTGCAGGACCTTCTTATCATCCTGATAGGCAATAAAATCGGTAACGGTTGGCTGCCCTTTTGTTATCGTCCCTGTTTTATCAAGGACAATTGCATTGATTTTATGGGCGGTTTCTAAATGTTCTCCACCTTTAAATAAAATTCCCATTTCCGCCCCTTTGCCAGTTCCGACCATTATGGAGGTCGGGGTCGCAAGTCCAAGCGAGCATGGACAGGCAATGACAAGGACGGCAATAGCCGTTTCAAATGCAGAAGGGAAATGGCCAGGTTCCACGATTATGTACCAGATTAAGAAGGTTAAAATTGATAAAGCCACAACCACTGGAACAAAATAACCTGAAATTGTGTCAGCAACCCTTTGAATCGGGGCTTTACTTCCCTGCGCTTCCTCCACAATTTTAATGATCCCGGCTAGTGCCGTATTTTTCCCAACCTTTGTTGCTTTTATTGTTAACGTACCATTTTTATTGAGGGTTGACCCAATAACAGGATCCCCGATCATTTTTTCAACCGGAATGGATTCACCTGTAATCATGGATTCATCTACGGAAGATTGTCCGGAAACAACCTCCCCGTCTACCGGAATTTTCTCGCCAGGCTTTACGATAACAGCATCTGCAACCTTCACCTCGTCAAGTGGAACTCTGATTTCGTTTCCGTTTTTTAAAATGGTTGCTTCTTTTGCCTGCAGTCCTAACAGTTTCGAAATTGCCTCCGTCGTCCGTCCTTTTGCAAGAGCCTCAAAAAATTTGCCCAACAGAATTAATGTAATCAGGACAGCACTCGTTTCAAAATAAAGGCGGGGAGCGTAATAGGGATTTCCGATCGTTTTAACCCCTTCTGTAAGACTGTAAAAATAGGCGGCCGAAGTACCGAGCGCAACGAGGACATCCATGTTTGCACTTTTATTTTTCAATGCATTAAATGCACTTGTATAAAACGGACCCCCGATATAAAACTGAATCGGCGTAGCCAGCAGCAATTGAAACCATGGATTCATTAAAATAGGAGGCATAGGAAATCCAAAATCCCAAGGGATATGGGCAAGCATAGTGTAAAGTAAGGGAATCGATAAAAGAAACGAAAACAAAAGTTTATTCTTTCGTTGTTGCAGCTCTTCTTCCTTATGTTGTGCTTTTACATTTCGATCCTCTGTTTCAGTTGCCCCATAGCCAAGTTTTTCTATTTTTCCGATAATTTCATCACTCGAAACTATTTCATTTTCATAAGATACAGCGGCTGATTCCATTGCTAAATTTACATTGGCCTCGACACCATCCATCTTATTCAGGACTTTTTCGATTCTTGCTGAACAGGCTGCACAAGTCATCCCGGTAATATCTAACTTGAGTTCTTCTTTCATAAAAATAATTCACCACACAATCTTTAATAAAACATGACGGTTTACATTCATTCTACATTAATTCGACAATTTTTTGATGATTGTTGTCACACCTAGTCATTATTAAATTCTCCACAGGGTGATATAGTTCCTTTCTTAAAAACAAAAAACCCCTCTTAGTATGAACCAAGAAGAGTTATGTTGATATTTTATTCATTTATTGCGGCTTCTAATGCTACCTCAATCATATCATTAAAGGTTAGTTGTCTTTCCTCAGCAGTCGTTTCCTCACCTGTAAGTAGATGATCACTTACAGTTAGAACAGAAAGCGCTTTGCGGCCGAATTTAGCAGCAAGTGTATAAAGTGCGGTTGTTTCCATTTCAAGTGCAAGAATTTGATATTGGGCCCATTTTTCATGTTCTGCATTATCATTGTAGAACATATCAGCAGTAAAGACGCTGCCAACCTTCAAATTTAACCCTTTTTCAATGCCTGAATCATAGGCTTTTTTTAATAAATCGAAGTCGGCTGTTGGGGCATAATCAATTCCACCAAATGTAAGACGATTCATATTAGAATCAGTGGAGCTTGACATCGCCAAAATAACGTCCCTAACCTTTACATCCTTTTGGATGGCACCGCAGGTTCCAACACGGATTAAGTTTTGGACATTATAGCTTTGGATTAATTCGTTTACATAAATTGAAATCGATGGAATCCCCATGCCTGTTCCTTGAACAGAAACTTTTTTTCCTTTATAGGTACCAGTAAAACCAAACATATTGCGAACTTCGTTATAGCATACTGCACCCTCTAAAAAGGTTTCTGCAATATATTTTGCCCTAAGCGGATCTCCTGGAAGCAGGACTGTTTCAGCAATATCATTTTCTTTCGCTGCAATATGTACGCTCATTTATAATCCTCCAATCATATCTTAGGAAAATCAAAATCGATTATTCCCTGGTGTGGATATTCTACCCACCAATGACAATATATCACAATCATTTTGTAATGAAAAACCAATCTAAGAACGGACATGAATTTTTATTTTTGTGGGAAACTATTTTATGAAGAAAAAAAGGAGGGAGGATTAAGGAATGGGAAAAAAACATCGAAACCGCACAGCTTCACCTAAGAAAAATAATCATATTCCGCCGGAAGCGATAGTGGCTGAACATGAGGCACATGCAAAAGAACATCAAGCTACAGGCGGCCGAAAAAGAACCTAAGGATTTCCTTAGGTTTTTAAACGTTCCTAGCGGATGAGAAGGCGATTTATTGGCTCCCAGCCGCCAGATTTTAATTGGAAGTAATGCTGCCCGCCCCTTCCTTCATCGATCAAAATGATATCCCCAGTCGAAAGGAACCGTCCTTTATAATTGTCAGGGATTCGGTCGGCCACATTAAAACAGCTAAATGTTTCCTGAAGGCATTGTTCACGGTTATTTGCTTTAATGTACGTCCGGTATACAGCCTTATAGCCTTTACGCTCTCTGTACTTTGGAGTTTGAAAGATCGTCACATCATATTGCATATTTGCTCTTCGGGTTAGCATTCTGATCATCATATTCCTCCAATCAAAGATTATTACTATATTAATTAAAGAAACACCCTATCGATTCCTTCCAAGAAAAAGGTCTAATTTTGTCGAAAAATATATTCTTTCATTAAATTGAAAAGAAAATGCTAAAAAAAAAACGATGAAACCTGAGGCTTCATCGTAAAAGGCTTAAGCGTATCTATGGATAACACTCTCGATTTTTGGTTGTAAAGACGGAATGTCCGCATTTGTAACGTTTAATCTTACATTTGTTTCATCCATTTCCAGTGCCTCTGAAAATAGCCCGGCTAATCCCCTGGCACGGCGGTCAACCTGCAGCATAATGTCCATGGACCCATTGGCTGAAGGAAAGAAAACCACTTCTAATTCATCTAATCTCCCACGGAACGGTCCGGATGCTGGAACAAATTCAAACTCTTGAACAAATGGCAATCTCCGCCGCAACCGATGCGGTGCCTCTTCACAATCAGCTTCGCGAATGCGGAACCCTAAATTGTCAATTGCATTAAAGACCGCTGTCATTAATGGATTCGGCACAACCTTTAAGTAATCCTTATCACTTGGGTCTACCCCGTTTTTAATATCTAATCCTGTAGACACCCAAACCTTCGATCTGCCAATCGAAACAGGAGTATCCTCTGGAAGCTGGAAAGAAAAAGGAATCCGCTTTTTTTCATTTACTTGAATCATAAAAGGGCTAGTTAAACGAAAACGATCAATACAAGCAGTAACCGAATATTTACGGTCATCGGCTTCCCTTAAGTATGTTGTATTTAATGATAAATAAATATCGTCAACCTGCTGTTCAACCTTGCCGCCACTTACTTCAACGATTCCCTTTACCGTTTCACCTGGCATATACGTATCCTTTTCAAGCTTTGTATCGACGGTTGCCGCTCCTATTCCAACACTTGCAAAAACCTTATTAAAAAATGACATCTGGTGGTTTCCCCCCTATATAACCTCTAAAATATCTGTTTCAATTTGTCTGCAATTTTCATACTCTGGCTCAATTTGCAAAAGCCGTCTAATAATATGCTTTGCCCCGCTTGAAATCGATAGTTCCTCTTCCCAGCTTCTTTCCTTTTTATCATTAGGTAATGGAAAATCAGAATAAAGCAAAAATAAAAGAAAATGACCAAGACCATAAAAATCAGCTTGCGGGTTGATTTCTTTTCGCAGGTCTCTTTTCCATTTACGTTTCGTGGCATCCAGTTGATTTAGTTTCCGAGCCAGCCCAAAATCAATAAGCCGGATTGTAGAATCTGCAACAATAACATTTGGAATACGAATATCTCGATGAATGATTTGTCTGTCATGTAGATGCCCTATAAGTTGCAGCAATTGACTGGCGATTAAAAAGACCTCTTTTTCTGAAAAATTTTTTCCTTCGATAAAGATCAGCTGCTCAAAATTTTTCCCATTCAGATATTCCATCGTGTAAAAAGGAATCCCTTTATGGACTCCCTCTTCAAAATATTGGGGAAATCCTTGATGTTCAATCGATGCCAAAAGTTTTTTTTCGAACTCGAAGCTGCTTTTTCCGGAATCTGTTATTCTTTTGTGAAGCCTTAATGTTTTTAACACCTTTATTTCATGATCCGTTTGATCAACCACAAGATAACAAAAACCATAGCTGCCCGCACCTATTATGTCGATTACTTTATATCGATTCTCAATTAGCGCATCTTTTGGAAACGGTCTTTCGATGAACCCAGAGACAGTATGAATCATTCTCTTCCACATATCGTAATTCCTTCAATCATTGGCTTAGCTGCTAAAAAAACTAGACATAAAGCTTCCACTTTTATATTTTTTCTTATAATGATAAGACCCGAGTTGGTTATGTTTATGATGTTTCATTTTTTTCCATGCGTCGCTTGAAGATGAGTATTTATGAGAATTAAGTTTGTTATTCAAAATCGATTTTAGAATTTTTTTAAACATCCGCTTCCCTCCTTCATCTCTGACTACTCATGTATACGAAGGATATATCAAAAGGTTTCGTAAAATTTTTCATTTAAAAACAAAAAACGAGCATCTTATGCTCGGCAATTTTTTTCTTTGCTAAATCTAAATACCAATTTTAATTGCTAGCCCTCCAAAAGGGCCTGTTGATTTCCGCTCCGGTCACTCGCTTTCCGCGGGTAGGTCCTGGAGCCTCCTCGGCGCTTGCGCCTGTGGGGTCTCCAGTGACCTCTCTATCCCGCAGGAGTCGAGTGCCCTCCGCTCCAATCAACAGGGGGGCAAATCAATTATTAATTCCTCCAAATATTCGCCAGTCTCTACCTTTACGTATTTGTAAATTTATGTTTTTTGTGCATGCTTTTAAACGGGTCAATTCCGTAAATAAAACAAGTCCTTCAACCATATTTTCTTTCAGAACGCATCCCAAAAGATACCTAATAAACATATCTTAAAAAGTATAAGCGGATCAGTTCAGCGGCAATTATCCTCATTACAATAAGTATAAACATTTTCAAGAAGAACCGAAAAATCAATATTATTGCAATCAAGCCTAAAAGAGGGTCATTTGGAACTAATTCATAAAAGAAACAAATTCATACTCACTTTGAGTAACCTCTATTAGCTTAAACATCAAATTCTCACTTATTATAAATAGTTTAGGAGTTGAAATTTTTATTGAATGCACCTGTTGATTGGAGCGGAAGGCACGAAGACTCCTCGGAAATGCTATCGCATTTCCTTCGTGCGTGGGCGGATTCGAGGAAGCAATTCAATGTCCTGCGGGAGTACGGGGCTGGGGAGACCCCGCAGGAGCGAAGCGACGAGGAGGCTCCCCGGCACGCCCGCGGAAAGCGAAGTGCCTGTAGCGTAAATCAACAGACTTATTGCACAGACTAAACTCTAATAACATCGAAATAAATTAATGCGGTGAATTGTTAAAGAGGGCAAACAAAATAAAAAGCTATCGAAAGATTTTCGACAGCCTGAGCGAGCATCTTAGGCTCGCCTTTGTTCGCTTTATTCTAAAAGATTATTCATCTTGAATTTCTTCATCGATAATACTTTTTTCGATTAAATATTCGAAGGTGATATCTGCAAGTTCTTCCAATTCCTCATCACTAGGAACGTATCCCCTTTTTACAAGCTCATGAAAGAAAAATTCTGCGATTTCTTCTGTATCAATAAATACTTCAATTTCTCTCATTAGCATCGCCCCCTTTTTAGAAAATCTATGATGAAACAGGCTTTTTCATGCTAGTAAGTTCACAAAAATGCAAAGTCGGTTTCAAATTGTAATAGCTTTCATTATTACCGATTTTCCTCTTAAAAAACATGTCTATTTTGATTTGGACAAGCATAGGATGGTGAAAAGAACAATTCTGAGGTGAGATGATGTCAAACTTACAAATGAAATTAGAGGCATTTATTGAAGACGTGAATCGGGAGGATGGTTTCACCCTCCAGTTATTTGAAAAGATTACGAATTTATTATTCTTTTTTATTAAATGGGGCGGAATTCCTCTTGTTCTGTATCTCTTATTCGAAATTACGAGGTGGTAGCAAGTCTATACATGGCTTTTACCATCGTTATTCACGAGGCTTTCCAATTTTCTAAGGATTACTCTCATCACATGGTAGTATTCTTGATCGTGAAATAGTTCATATAAAATTCGATAATCATTGAATATATCCAGTAAATTATCAATTAATTCTTTTTTTTCTTTTTTTCGCTCGATTTCTTCATACTCTGCTTTTCTGATGGTATTTTGTAGTTTTTGAGTTTTGGCTGGTTTCTGCTGTTTGTTAATTAAGTATAGGAGACCTAGTTTTTGGATAAACGTATCTGCACTCTCTGCATCTGCAACAAGAGTTAATTCTTCCTCTCCTGCTTCAAGCCATTCCCCATCACTTACCCGTGAGAGCTCATAAATGACATCTTCCCATGCATCCTCTTTGTAGCGCCAGATTTCGGTTCTAAAGCCGACAATTTTAAATAAATCGGCGCCATACCCGCTCACTTGAACCAAATCACCGAAAAAAAACTTATACTCAATATCGATTTGCTCCTGCTCCATCACAGTACCTTCATATTCTGAAAGTAGCTGAAGTCCCGATTCAACAAAAAGGCCATCGCTCTTATTTACCTCGTAGACGTATCGATCATCAAGCCATTTGATATCTGTAACCTTGCCAACTGTACCATACATCGTAATCACGACCGTATCACCGATCTTATACTTCGGTTTTTTTCGTTTCTCCATATCCTCCATCCTCTCAGGTGTTGAGCCGTGAATTTTGATTACAATAGTATATGCACTAATTTATTTACCGGCACATGCAAGTGAAAAATTAAGTAAGTAAAGAAAATAAAAAAATCGCCCCTTTTTTTAGAGACGATTCAAGCATTATTTTTCCGATAAAAGATATTCCTGCCAGGCTTCATCAAATACCGCCATTGATTCTAAATAATGTCCATTTAGTTCAAGGTAGGAGGATAGATCATTGTAATCCTCTGAAGTTTTTGGAAAGCTGTGATCCTCGAAAGCTTCATTTGCAAATCTGCTAATCGCATCCTTTGGCTCGGGATGTCTGTATTTCATTAAAAAATGATAAAAGGATTTCCTCATTAAAAAAACACCCTTCATGTTTTTAAAGAAAACTATAACGGAAAGAAAACCCTTCGTCTAGAGAAAAGCAAAAAACAGCCGGCAATCCTGCTGGCTGTTTAGAATCTTATGAAGAAAAATCAAAGTAATTTTTCTTTAATAATCTTGGAATATTCATTAATTCCTGATAGGTAATAGTTTTTCCAATTTGTTTGCAATCAATTAAATATAATTGATCTTCAATTCCCTTAACAGTCGCTTCTTTTTGATAGATCATTGCACACTCACTGCAGGAAACTGCAGGGGTATCCGTTATTTCAATGGCTCTTGTTCCATCCGGCAATTCCCAATATACTGAATCGGAAATTTCATTAATATTCGTGCTGTCGCACCATTCACAACTTTGGCTCATGACGGAACCCCCTATTCTTTTGCTTGATCATTTGCTGTACCGGTTTTTTTCAATTCTTCCTTCTTTGCAAGTGCTTGGAATTTCTTCTCCTTCATCTCATCCCGCTTGCTGCGGTTATCCTTTAATGAATGATGTTCAGGGTCTTGAGTGTAATCATTGCGGCGATCTAAACGTGTTAGACCTTCAGGAATAAGGTTAAAGTGCTGGTCATTCATGATGCCGGCAATTCCCGCCAAGGAGCGTTTTTCTTGATATTCAGGATAGATTCCTTCGAAATAAGCTTCTGCTTTCCCTGGAACATAGTTTTCTGGTTCCGGATAAGAAGTAATAACACCTTCAAAGTTACGAAGAACAACTTTTTCAGGACTTTGAGAAATAAGATAGTTTGGCTGCAAGGAAATTTTTCCGCCGCCTCCAGGAGCATCTACAACGAATGTAGGTACCGCATAGCCGCTCGTATGTCCACGTAAACCTTCGATGATTTCCAATCCTTTTGATACTGGTGCACGGAAGTGTCCAATTCCTTCTGATAGGTCACATTGATAAATATAGTAAGGACGAACACGAATTTTGACAAGATCATGCATTAATTTTTTCATGATTGCTACGCTGTCATTAATTCCGGCAAGGATAACAGCTTGGTTCCCAATCGGTACACCCGCATTTGCAAGCATTTCACATGCTTTCTTTGATTCCTCAGTGATTTCAATTGATGTATTAAAGTGAGTATTCAGCCAGATTGGATGATACTTTTTCAAAATATTGCAAAGGTTTTCAGTAATACGTTGCGGGAATACAACCGGTGCTCTTGTTCCGATACGGATAATTTCAACATGGTCAATTTCCCTTAAATTTTTCAAAATGTATTCTAAAATATTGTCGTTAATTAACAATCCGTCACCGCCGGAAATTAACACATCGCGAACCTGTGGAGTATTACGAATATAATTAATCGCTGCGTCTAGCTGTTTCTTTGGAACGCCCATACCAACTTGGCCGGAGAAACGTCTTCTTGTACAGTAACGGCAATACATAGAACACTGATTGGTTACTAGGAAAAGAACACGATCCGGATAACGATGTGTTAAGCCTGGAACTGGTGAATCCTCGTCTTCATGTAATGGGTCTTCCAAATCATATTTTGTTTTATGGATTTCTGCTGAAATCGGAACAGATTGCATCCGAATTGGACAACGCGGATCATCTGGATTCATAAGTGAAGCATAATAGGGTGTAATATTTAAAGGAATCGTCTTAGTTGAAATTTTAACGCCTTCTTCTTCTTCAGGAGTTAAATTAATGACCTTTTTTAAATCATCCACTGTACGGATGGTATTTGTTAATTGCCATAGCCAGTCGTTCCATTGCTCTTCGGTTACATCCTTCCAAAGCTCAATATCTTTCCAGTGACGCTCTGGCTTGTATAAAGTTTGTTTCATAACTGCATTCCTCCATTCAATGTTTACACTTTATCAATATGCAAGAAGTGTGCCAAAGCGATAAAACCTTGATAATATCCATTTCTTTTTAAAATAGTTGGAGTTTTAATCGAAAATTCATAATTTTAATAAAAAAAGATGCCGAAAATTCGGCATCTAAAAACTTGTTTTCTTCAGTTTATATTGAAGGGTCTGTCTTGGAATTTCTAATAGCTTAGCAGCTTGATTGATATTTCCGCCTGACTCGCTAAGCGCATTTTCAATTAGTTTCTTCTCAAGCTCCTCCATGTTTTTTCTTAATGAAAGGGTCTCACTTTCTACTTCAATCCGCTTAGGCTTATGGGTTACAGCCTGCTGTCTAAGCATAATCGGCAAATCTTCATTTGTTAGATTGTTTCCTTCACATATGTTCATCATGTATTCAATTGTATGCTTTAACTCCCTGACATTGCCTGGCCAAGCATAGTCCCTAAAGAAAGCAGTGAGGCGATCATCTAATCCCTTTACGTTTTTTTGCAATTTTTGATTAAAACCTTTAATAAAATGGTCTGTTAGAAAGAATATATCTTCTGGCCTGTCCCGGAGCGGCAGCAGTGAAAAGGTAAAGACATTTAACCGATAATAAACGTCATAGCGAATCTTTTGCTCCTCTAATGCTACAGTCGGATGAACATTCATGGCCGCAATCACCCGAACATCAACAGCGATATTCTGCGCGCTCCCCACTCTCCTTACGATACCATCTTCTAATACCCTTAAAAGCTTTGCCTGCAATTCCACTGGCATGGCATGTAATTCGTCGAGGAAAAGCGTTCCGCCATCTGCAAGTTCAAATAACCCTTTACGCTCAACTGCACCAGTGTAGCTTCCTTTCGCGGTCCCGAAAAGAATACTCTCCAGCAGAGATTCAGGTATTGCGGCACAGTTTTGTGCGATAAATGGCCCATCGCTTCGACGTGATTCATAGTGAATTCCTTGAACAAACAATTCTTTTCCTGTACCTGACTCACCATATACAAGGATCGGAGCATCTGATTTTGCCAGCTTTTTTGCTTCGTTTTTCATATTTTTAAAGATATCATTCTCTGTTTTTAAATCATCTAGAGTGTACTTTACATCATTTACCGTTTTTTTCTTGCTTCCTTTATTTAAGCCCTTTTGCAAGTCTAAAAGTCTCTCTGCAAGCAGCTTCATCCTTGAATAGTCCTTCGCAATTTCAACAGCACCAATGACTTCCTTTTCAAGAAAGATCGGTAAGGTCGTATTGATGGTATCAATCCTTGTCCCATGTAAATTTACATAGACCTGTGTTTGATTATAAATAGGCTTCTTGGTCTTAATGACCTTTAGAAGGGTACTTGATTCCTCCGTCAGGGAAGGAAAGGCGTCAAATAAATGCTTGCCCTGTACCTCTTTTACTTCCATTCCATCATGTTTTGCTGCTACTTCATTGTAATAGATAGTTTCCCCATTCGTATTAACGACGTGAATTCCTTCGTCAATGCTACTTAATATGGCTGTAAGAACTTCTGATGTTAACGCTGTTAATTGAATCAACTATTTTCACCTGCCAAAATTCATTACAAAACGAGGTGCCGAAAATTCGTCACTAAAGCCGAAAATTTAGCAGTTTGTCAGATTCTTCACCCACATATTCATATCTTCAAGCTTGTCGTAAATATAGCAATTATTCATAAATCTTCCCCGGTAGCCATATCCCAGTTGAAATAAAGCAGCATTCATGCCAAAGGAAAGTGATCTTGCAATGGAATAAGCACAAAAAACACCTTGTCTCTTTAATTCCCCTTCAAGCTCCTTAAGGAGGATTTTCATTAAACCATATTTTCCTCGGTACTCTGGAAGTGTCGCACAATCGGTTAACTCAGCATTTTTGTAAAATGCATTAATCTCGGCGGATGCGGCGCTGACAATTTTTCCTTCATGGAAGAAGACATAATAAACCGTCCCCTCCTGCATCGTCTTTTTCACATATTCCGGGTCATTCATTGGAGTTGGATAAATTTCAAAAACCTGGCCATAAAGGGTTGCAAGTTGCTCAGCGAAGCTTTCATCGGCTTTTTTCAACTCGTACTCTTTTGGCGGATAAGGCTTTTCAACTGAAGGGTTCAATTGATAGATGCCTTGAAGGATTTCATCCTCTTTTATCCAATACTCATTCTTTTTCCGTTCTACTGTGTAAAATTTCGAAAAGAAATACGCATCTGAACCGAGAAAATAACGATCAAGAATAGCCTCAGGCTGCAGGCCCTTTTCATAAAATAATTGAAGATCCTCCGCACGGCCTTTAACAATTAATTTTTCCGCTTTGTGTTGATGAACAAGTTCTTCTGCCTGCTTTAATACTAAACTAGTATTCCCTCGATAATCATCAACGCGAATTCGTTTATTAAATAGGTCTACGTAAGCATTTAAATAAAAATTATTTTCCTCAATGATAATAGTTGTAGCTGTTTCAGTCATTTCAATCACTCCTATTTTTTAATATTAGCAGATTATTGCCATAAAAAAATACCTGACTGGAAAAAGTCAGGCCTTTACATAATCTAAAGATTTAGGGCTCTTTTTCCAATTATTCACTAACCACGCACCATTTTATTAAGGTTCGTGCGATAATTTCACTTGCGATATATAGGTCTTCAAGTTCGATATGTTCATCGGCATCATGTGCGGTTTCGGTAATTCCAGGGCCAAATACGACCACTGGCGTATTCCCAACAGATGACAGAATTCCCCCATCCGTTCCCCAAGGACTTGCTTCAATTACGGGAGCTTCACCGGTAATTTCTTGGAAACTAGCCGATAATTCTTTCATTAATGGATGATCACTTTCAAGAGACCCAGGAATCCATCGTCCGCCAAACCATTCTATCTGAAGGGGGTTTGCCCTGAACCATTCATCACACTGATTTAATTCCTGTAAACAATTTTCCATTTCCAGCTTAGCTGATGGAATGGTTTCATCAGGAGCAACTCCCATTCTACCTTCGATAAAGGCTAAATCCGGAACAGAGGAAGGCCATTCCCCACTATTTATTTTTCCAATATTAATTGGAATGGGAATTGGAATCGAATCAAAAAGGGGATCGGATATTCTCGCGTTTCGGTCTTTCTCTAATTGCTGCAGGCGCTCAATGACACGAACAGATTTCTCAATCGCACTAATTCCCTCATACCTTGTTCCCCCATGGGCAGCCCGCCCTTTCACCGTTATCCGAAACCACATGGAGCCTTGCTGTTTAGGAAAAATCTTCATGTTGGTGGGCTCAGGAATAATTGCTCCATCGGCACGATATCCCCTTAAAACGGCTGCGAGCGTTCCGGCACCGCCGCTCTCTTCTTCAATCACACTCTGAAAAATGACATCTCCCTTGAGCTTGATTCCTGTTTCGATTAAGGATTCGATTGCAAGAAGAAGGGCTGCTGAACCGCCTTTCATATCTGTCGACCCGCGTCCAAATAACTTTCCCTTTTCAATTCGCCCGCTAAAAGGGTCATGCGACCAGTTTTTTTCATCCCCAACAGGCACTACATCGATGTGACCATTAAGGATAATTGATTTTCCCCCGCCCGTACCTTTTAATACGGCAACTAAATTGGGATTGCCTTCAAAGCTTTGACGGTCACAGCAAAAGGCTGGATGATTTTTTAATTCATCATTGTTAATTTCCCAAATATCCAAATCCAGCCCAAGCTGCCGGCACTTTTCGATCACGATGGCCTGGGCACCGCTTTCATTTCCTCTGGTACTGTTTTCCTGAACCATTAATTGTAAAAGCTTAGCACCCCGGTTCCGGTTATCATTCAGCCAATTTTTCACTCGATCTTCTTTCGTTTTCAATCGATTCACTCCTTTGATGCCAAATGAAAAAATTAATAAGGTATCTTCCGAATCTGCTCACTAACGATAAATTCACAGCCCGTTTTTTCTTTAACATATTCTAAATTAAATGGGGCAAATAGTTCGCTTAGGATTAACCCTTTTTCTGTCACTTTAAAAACAGCCATCTCTGTAATAATCAAATCCACACAGGCAGAGGAAGTTAATGGCAATGTGCACTCTTTTACTATTTTCGGATTGCTAAACTTATCACAATGATTCATTAAGACGATGACCTTTTTCGCCTTTTGAGCAAGCTCCATTGCCCCTCCCATTCCCGGAACCTTTTTCCCTGGAACAATCCAGTTTGCAAGATCACCTTTTTGGCTAACCTGGAGGGAACCCAGTACAGTGATATCGACTCTGCCCCTGCGGATCATGCCAAAAGCTATCGCACTGTCACAGTAAGACCCGCCGCTGGTAAGTGTGACCGGAAATCCACCGGCATTACATAAATTTTCATCTTCTGACCCCTTTTGTGGACTAGGGCCCATTCCGGTGATTCCGTTTTCAGCATGAAACATCACTTTCATATCTCTAGGAAGGTGATTGGGCACGAGCGAAGGGATTCCAATCCCAAGGTTGACAACCATACCATTCTTAATTTCTTCGGAGGCGCGTCTTGCCATTTGATTGCGGATATCTACTCCCATGCCCATTTCCAATTCACCCCCTTAGAAGGAATAATATAATCTACGAACACACCCGGAGTGATAATTTCCTCCGGATTCAGACAGCCCATTGGGACGATTTCTTCTACTTCCACAATCGTCAAATCTCCTGCCATCGCTACGAGTGGATTATTGTTTCTAGCACTCTTGTCATAAATTAAATTCCCATATTCATCTGCTTTCTTAGCATAAATGATGGCAACTTCCGCCGTCAGCGGGGTTTCAACGAGATAATCCTTTCCATTTAAGGTCATAACCGGTTTGTTTTTTGCGACCATATCAATGTCCATCCCGATATCGGATAGAATCCCGGGGAGGCCAACTCCACCTGCGCGGATTCGTTCGGATAAAATTCCCTGAGGTGAAAATTCCACCTCAAGCTTCCCTTCATGCATTAAATTCCCTGCAATAGGATTTGAACCAATATGGGAGGCAATCACTTTCACCGCCCGCTCTTGACTGACAATTTTCCCTATCCCGATGTGAGGAAATCCTGTATCGTTCCCTATTAGCGTTAAATCTCGAATTCCCTTTTCTAAGATCCCATCGATAAGTGTCGGGGGCGATCCAACCCCGCCAAAGCCTCCGAACAACAATGACATTCCGTCATGGAAAAACTCCATTACTTTTTCCAGTGTTGTAATTTTCCCAAATGGATTTTCCATCCCAACACCACCATCCTAAACTTGTTCAGCTAGTTGTTTTGAAAACGCTTCAAATGTTGCTTTTAATAAACTAAAGATTTCTTCCATTTCCCTTTTGGTTATGGTTAATGGAGGGGAAATGATAATGGAATCTCCGTTCACCCCATCCGTACCCGCTCCGGCAGGGTAAACGAGAAGCCCTTTTTCCTTTGCGAGGGTGACAATCGTTTGAGTTACGGCGGCTTTTCTTGGGAAGGGCCGTTTTGTTGTTTTGTCCTCAACAAACTCTAGTCCGAGCAAAAGCCCTTTTCCCCGTACCTCGCCAATAAATGAGAATTGAGTTTGTAGTTTTTCTAGTAGATTTCTTAAATAAACACTCTTACATTCTACTTCTTTTACAATCTCGTTTTTTTCAAGGTATTCGAGGACAGCCAGGGAAACGGCACAGGTTTGCGGGTTTGCGCTCAAGGTATGACCACTCATGACGGATTTCGTACCAGCTAAGATGGGCTCCATAACTTTCTCGCTTGCAACGGCAGCAGCAATTGGAGCATATCCGGCCCCCATACCCTTTCCAAAGGTAACAAGATCCGGTATTACCCCATATTGTTCTAATGCAAGAATTGTGCCAGTACGACCAAAACCGGTCATGACTTCATCTGCGATAAAAAGAATATCGTATTGGTCACAGATATTTTTTATAACTTTAAAATAATCCTTTGGCGGGGTAATCGCGCCTCCGGCTGCTCCAATGACAGGCTCTGCTATGAAGGCAGCAATTTTTTCGGCACCAATCCGATTGATTGCCGTTTCTAATTCTTGCGCACATTGATAGGCGCAGGTTGTTGGTTCAAGATTATAGGGGCAGCGATAACAATAGGGCGGATTGATTACAGGGAAGTCTTCTAGTAATGGTACAAATCTAGCCCTTCTGGCGGTATGCCCTGACATGGAAAGGGCCCCCATTGTGATGCCGTGATAGCTCACCCACCTTGATAAAATTTTTGTTTTCGTTTGGATCCCTTTTTCTTGCCAGTATTGAATGGCCATTTTCATAGCAGTTTCGGTTGCTTCCGACCCACTGTTGACAAAAAAGCTCCAATTAAGGTCCCCGGGTGTCATTTCTGCTATTTTTTTAGCTAGTTCTTCTGCGGGATGACTGGTAAACTGCGAACGATAAACGAATGATACTTTTTCTGCCTGTTTATTCATTGCTTCAATTATTTCTTGGACTCCATGCCCAATATTTGCTGTGACTGCTCCTGAAGCGGCATCAAGATATTTTTTTCCTTCTAAATCGTATAGATAGACCCCTTTGCCATAATCGATAACGGGGTATATTTCGTCCATCATTGGTTTAATTAAATAGGTGCGTTCCACCATTGACACCACTTCCCTTTTAGCTAAGTCTGCTTTACTAAATTGTATGACCCGATGTTGGTGCATATGTGGTGGGCAGATTTTTTCCTGGTGCTTATTAGTTGGGATTAGGGTACATTCAATAATGTTCGCTGCAAATTTTTCAACCCCTGCGAGAAGTCTGAAATTTTATAAAGCGCTCGCACGAAGGTTGTGGTTTTTGAAGAGATATGTGCGTTGTTGGTTTCGCTGATTGGACTCGATTTTTCGCCAATAGAATCCGTTTTTTCGCTGATTGGCGACTTCATACGGATCTAGCGGATATATTTTGCGGAGACTCCCCACTGGATTTAGGCAGTTCGCTGATTGGATCGCAATTTTCGCCAATTGAACGACTGGGTTCGCTGATGGAACTCACTTTTTCGCCAATAGAATCCGTTTTTTCGCTGATTGGCCACAGGAAATAAATTTTAATCTAAAAGTTTTCACGAAAAGTTCACGATTTACAATCAAACATAGGCAGGAGTTCCTATTAAAGTTTAGAAATTATATTCGACAAGGAAAGGAGTGACTATTTTGATTCAAAAGAAAAGAACTATCCCATTGGTAATTCTTATATTAGAGGTATTACTTCGACGATTACCTCTAAGCGACCCAAGACGACCTCAAATTTTCGAAGAACTAAACAGAAGAAAAGCTGGTTTCAAAGGGGAACAATCCCTCGATTATTATTTTAGCAAGCTCGATGAAAAGAAAATAATGATATTCCACGACCTTAATCTTCCGGATGGGGACTATAACTGCCAAATTGATACACTTATCCTCTCACCTGAATTTGCCCTAATCATTGAAATCAAGAATATGGCAGGAAAATTAGTATTTGATTCAGAAAATGGTCAATTCTTTCAAATTATTGCAGGCAAAGAAAAAGGATACACCGATCCGATTTCCCAGTCAGAAAGGCACCGGGATTACATAAAAAACCTTTTAGCTATTCATCATCTCCCGCCTGTACCCGTTGACTATATAGTCGTGGTCAGTAATCCCTACTCAATTCTTGAATTTAGAAAAAGCTGTACAGAAATAAAACAGCGCGTATGTAAAGCAGACAATTTCCTTAAAAGGTTCAAATTCTTCGAAAATAGGTATTCAATCAGCATCCTCGATAGTAAAGATCTCAGGAAACTAACTAGACTCCTTCTCAAATTGAACACTCCGCCGACTAATTTTATTCTCAAAAAATATGGAATTCAAAAACACGAACTTTTAACTGGAGTACATTGCCCACTTTGTTCTTCCCTGCCTCTTAAACGCGAAAAAAGAAAATGGTACTGCCCTTCCTGTGATCAATTCTCTACTGATGCTCACTTATACGCACTACAAGATTATTTTTTAGTGATGGACTCGAAAATCACAAATAAGCAGTTTCGGGATTTTATCCATATTCAATCCATTGATACATCTAAAAGATTACTAAAGTCCGCACCACTATTCCATTTTGGAAAATACAGACTCATGATGTATTATCCGACCACTCTTCCGTGGATAAATAAATAAAAAACTGACCCTATAAACCCTAGAGTCAGCAGTTCGTTTTTAAATTTTATTACGCCCAGCTTGCTCCAATGATGATCAGCAGGATAAAGAGCACAACGATTAATGCAAATCCGCCAAATCCATATCCAAAGCCTACGCCGCCTACTGGATAACCATATCCTCCATACGGGTACCCGCAGCAGCCATCATATCCATAACCATACATTCGCACTTTCACTCCTTGAAAATTTGTTACTTTCTACAGGTACTTTATGAGCTGGGCAGTTGTCCCGTATGTGCATTCGCCTATTTTTTCAAAAATCAATCCGCATATACCCATAAATGATAAAAAGCCGCTCAACTAATGGCGGCTTTTCATCATTTTTCAAATAAACTTGTAAATTCCCCGTACCCTTCACTTTCCAGCTTATCCTTCGGAATAAACCGCAACGCGGCGGAGTTAATGCAGTAGCGTAAACCCGATGGTCCTGGGCCATCATTAAATACATGACCAAGATGAGAATCCGCCGTTTTACTTCGTACCTCGGTCCGAATCATAAAATGGCTGTAATCTTCCTTTTCGATTACCTCTTCCTCTTCAATCGGCTTTGTAAAGCTTGGCCAGCCGCAGCCGGCATCAAATTTATCTAGCGAACTGAACAGTGGTTTTCCTGAAACAAGATCTACATAAATGCCTTCCCGGTTCTCATTCCAATATTCGTTTCGAAACGGGGGCTCTGTTGCACTATTTTGAGTTACCTCATATTGGATTTGTGACAGCCGCTTTTTTAACTCATCCTTATTTACCATCTTGATTCCCCCAATATCTTTCAATAAAGCCTGCACGGCCTGAGCCTACATGATAGGACTCATAATGAGCTCGTTTTTTCTTATAATAATGCTGGTGATAATCCTCTGCAGGATAAAAGGGTTTCGCTGGTAAGATCGGCGTGACAATTGGCTTCGAAAACCTGCCACTTTCCTGTAATTTCTGTTTTGACTCTTCAGCGAGCGCTTTTTGTGTTTCATTATGATAAAAAATAGCGGTTTGATAGGATTGACCGCGATCATAAAATTGTCCTCCCGGATCGGTTGGATCAATTTGCTGCCAATATAAATCAAGCAATTTTTCATATGGAAAAATATTCGGTTCAAAGGTAATTTGGACGGCTTCATAATGACCTGTAGTATCCGAACAAACCTGTTCGTAGGTTGGGTTCTCTACCGTTCCGCCTGTGTATCCGGAAATCACACTTTTTATTCCAGGCTGCTCATCAAATGGCTTCACCATACACCAAAAACAGCCGCCGGCAAAGGTTGCTACTTGTACTTTCTCTTCCAATCTACTCACCCCACGAATTTTCTTCTTGCCCCAAGTATACAGAATGTCTTTTAAAAAATAAAATAACTCGATTACAGCTGAAACGAAATAGACACCTACCTATCCCCAACTGAATAAAGTACTAGTAAATTAGAGAATAGGAGCGAGCAGTATGTCCGAAAATCGAACTCATTCTGATTATCTTCAAAGGGCGGCAATGTATGATACACTCTCCCAATTTTATAAATACTCGAATCCAGAACTTCATATGCAGTTCTACTTAAAACACATGAAATATATCAATAAAGCATTCAATACAATGAGGATACAGGCGCAACAAATGCAGACAGAGGCAAACATCCGCATTCTTAACACCTCTCCGGATGCACCTAATTTAGACATTTATGTTAACGGAAAGCGGGTAGCAAGAGACCTGCCCTTTAAGGAAGCGAGTCAGGTACTAGCCTTTAAGCCCGGTAAATATCATGTCGATATTTATCCGGCAGGCAACATGGTCAATAGTGTCTTAAATAAAAAAATTACGATTGAACCCGGTCAATCATACACCTGGGCCATCATTGATTCTGTAAAAAAAATGCGTCTCCTCGTATACCTCAACCAACCGGAGGTGCCAATGAATGAAGCAAAGGTACGTTTTATTCACCTTTCACCTGATACTCATGCATTAGACATGGCCGTCAAGGACCGAGATGTTATTTTTCCAAAGGTAGCCTATAAGCAAGCGACAGAATACCTGGCATTATCGCCGATGACAGTGGACCTAGAGGCAAGGGAAGCTGGTACAAAGAACGTGATCCTTCCAATGCCGAACTCGCAATTTAAGGCAAATGAAGTCTACACGATTGCTTTGGTCGGTTTGTCCAAAGGAAGTCCCGAGCTGCAAGCGATTGTGATCAAAGAGTAACGAAGACTGAGTACAAATCTCAGTCTTTTTTGCCGCTTGACTTCTAGCGGCCAAACCCCAATAATCATGATAGGATTTGAAACAAGAGAGGAGCTTTATCATGCAACTTCCCTCCGAATTTATTCGGAAGTTTACCGATTTACTTAAAGAGGAATCCCACGATTTTTTCCATACATATAAAGAAACAAGAATGAGCGGACTTCGGATAAATCCGCTTAAAATAACAGAAGAAAAATGGTCACAACTCTCACCATTCACACTAAATAAAATACCATTTGTCCCAAATGGGTATTATTATGACCCTGAACAGGACCAGCCGGGAAAACACCCCTATCATGCCGCGGGCCTTTATTATATCCAAGAGCCAAGCGCAATGTTTGTCGCGGAACAGCTTGCACCAAATCCCGGTGAAAGAGTTCTTGATTTATGCGCCGCGCCAGGAGGAAAAACGACACAGCTCGCAGGGATGATGAAGCAAAGCGGAATTCTTGTTGCCAATGAAATCAATTCCAAACGGGCAAAGGCCTTGTCAGAAAACATTGAAAGATTGGGAATTTCCAATGCTTTAGTAACTAATGAAACACCGGTACGGCTTGCGGAAAGATTTCAAGGCTATTTCGATAAGATTCTTGTCGATGCACCTTGCTCGGGCGAAGGAATGTTCCGTAAGGATGAGGAAGCAATTGCCTTTTGGACTGAAGCCCATGTAGAAGCATGTGCGAAGCAGCAGAAAAATATTCTTGATGCGGCCTACTCCATGTTGAAGGAAGACGGTATCCTTGTATATTCTACCTGTACTTTCTCACCGGAAGAAAATGAACAAACAATTGAATATTTTTTGAAAAAATATCCTGATTTAGAGCTGCTGCCAATTGAAAAGACAAATGGAATCCAAAATGGCCGGCCGGAATGGTCAACCAGCAAAATGAACGAGCTTGAACAAACGGCCCGCTTATGGCCGCATCATCTTAAAGGGGAAGGCCATTTTGTAGCTAAAATTCATAAAACGGCCGTTGAAGACCCAGCAAAAATAAGAGAGATATCCTCGAATGCCAGCAGGGCACAGCTGAAGGATTTCTATGAATTTACCAACCAAACCATAAAAGGAATAACATTCGATCACTTCTATCTTTTTAATCAGCAGCTCTATGCATTACCGGATCATTGTCCTAGTTTTCAGGGGTTAAAAATCCTGCGGGCAGGGCTTCATCTTGGCGAGTTAAAGAAGAATCGTTTTGAACCAAACCATGCGCTGGCATTGGGGTTAATGGCAAATGAGGCAAAGCACTGTTTTCCGTTAAAAGATGATCAGTGGTTTCATTACTTAAAAGGAGAAACGTTAACAACGGGAAACGACCGAGGCTGGATGCTCGTAACTATCGATGACTACCCACTCGGCTGGGGGAAAGAAGCGAAAGGGGTATTGAAGAATTTTTACCCAAAAGGACTTCGAATCCAAAAATAATAAACAGGGTGCCTTTTCAAAGGAGGCACCCTGTTATTATTCGACTGGAACTAAGATGATAAAGGAGATATCATCCTTTTCTAAGTCAAACTTCTCTGCTTTTATTTTTAGATCACTTTTGAGTTTCAATTGCTGCATATAAACGTAGACGCGTTTGTTGTCCGGCTGAATGTCCACTCCCCTAGGCAGCTTATAGTTTTCTTCAATGAATTTCAGTACATAGGAAACAGGCAGATTCAGGTTACCGATTTTAATCGATTTTTGCTTCAGAACTAAATCACCGTTTGACAATGCTTTCGGCTTAAAGGTCATTTTTAAATTAAGCTGTTCACTAAAAAACGGGATTGTTCCGTAAAGCTCAACCTCATCTCCTAATATAACACGATAAGCTATTGGGGAATCAGCCGCTTCTGTTTGTAAATAATGGTTGATAAGCCGATTCAAATCCTGCTTATTCGATCGAATCCGAAATGAAACATATTCCCCATTTTGCCCTTTAACAAGGCTTTCGTGCTTCTCCGATGACGGGGATAATAGTAAGCCGGCAATTATTATGACAACTAAAAGGTCAATCCCTAATAAAAGCCAGAATCCCCTTTTCCACTTATTTTTCATACAAAACTAATTCTCCTCTTTACTGACCATCAACGAATTCCTTTCCAGATCAGGTAATGTGCGTTCTCCCAATGTCTGGTTAAGCCTTTGTGCAATTAATTTATATCCTTTATCATTTGGATGAAAATTATCCCTATACAAAAGATTTTCCGAGGTCTCATTAAACAAGTCGTCAATGTGGACAAAGTAGGCATTGGGGTAATGAGCAATTACAGACTGACCAGCGCTGTTCCAATCCCCGACAATTTGGTCGAGTTCCTTAATATTGCCAAACCATTTAGAAAACGGATTGTACAATCCGACCAAAACGATTTTGGCGTTGGGATTTTCCTTTGTTATGCTCTCCATTATTTGCGTCAAATGGACGATATATTCCTCTTTGCCTCTCGTGAAATCGGAAAATTGCAGATCGGTGATATTGTCTCTAAGAACTTTTACAATATCATTGCCGCCAATGGTTAGGATTACTAAATCGGCCTGAGAAATGGCCGATTTCACTTCCGGCGATTGCAGTCGCTTCATCAATTGTGTTGTCCGGTTTCCCTGAACACCAAAATTATAAAATTCCGCTTCTTTTATGCCCTTTTCCTTTTCAAGCATTTTTTTCAGATAGGGCAAATAACCGCCTGTTTTTGTACTATCACCAACACCTTGTGTTAAGGAATCACCTGCAGAAACAACGGTTAATTTTCGTGGAATAAAATCAGCCGGCACCTGCTTATAAACAATCTTTGCAGCTTTTTTATAGGAGTGCGGCATCCATTGGGTGGAACCGCTACAAGAACAAAGGAATAAGGAGGAGAGAATTAGAAGAGTGAAAAACTTTTTCATAAGACTTCACCTTCCTCTCAAACTATAAATATTATAACATGTGAAAAAACATTCAAGCCGGATTGACAAAAACTAACAACCTCATAATTGAAAACGTTTTCAATATAGGGTTTGACAGTAAAAAAATAGACCTATTAATTAGGTCTATTGCAGTGCTTTAATATCATTGATAATTTCATCATATGGAACTTCTTTAAATCCGTTATAGGATTTTTTAATATTTCCATCCTGATCAACTAAATAAATGGAGGTACCGTGAATCACCTGGTTCCCCTCTTCCGGCTTTTTGACCAATGCCTTGTAATTTTTCAAGGCAAAATTTTCAATAAACGACTGGGAATAACCGGTTAAGAATGTCCAATTTTTAAAATCAATTTGATATTGGTTGGCAAACTCTGTTAACTTTTGAGGGGTATCTACTTTTGGATCCACACTAAAAGAAACAAACTCAACATTTTTCAGGCCTTCATCCTTCACCTTTTTTTGCAGCTTTTGCATATTAGCCGTCATCGGCGGACAAATATCCACACAGCTTGTAAAAATAAAATCAGAAATCCAGATCTTCCCTTTTAAATCTTTTAATCCAAAGGGCTTACCGGCTTGAGATGTGGCTGAAAAATCCTTTATTGGCCAATTCACCGCATCTTTGATCTCTTTCTTTCCACATGCTGACAAAATTAGTGTAGATAATAGTACTACCACCAGCCAATTCCGAACTTTCATGATATCACCCATTACTTTTCTATTTCATTCCGTGAATAGTGTAACAAAGTTTTGGATAAGAAGAAAGCTTTGTGACTGAATTAATCGATTACTCCTGTTTGAACAATCGTGTTTTTTACCTTGACCTCAAATGACGCCTGCTTGTATCGTTCTTTCCACTCATCTTTTGATAGTCTTTTTCCTCGTAAATGGGTCATGTATTCATTTCCAAACCCGACAGGATCTGAACCTAAAGATTGAAAATAATTGAGTAATTTTGTAATATCATGTTCCATCACTTTATTTATTTTCTTTTCTATCAACTTAATTGCCTTTGGATCCCCAACAGTTAACGGCTCTGTTGTTTCCAATAATCGGGCTTTTATCTTTACTGTTATCCGAAAACGCAGATTTTCTTTATCAATCAATTTGATTTTGCCACTGCTTTGAATATTATCTATATTTACAAATAATTTATTATATAAATTACGAATTGCATGCTCACCTGTTTTCATCCTAATTTTTTCAAATTGGGAACGATCAAAACCGAGGTCTTTTGATCCGGCATTATATTTATCCGATAAGAGTTTTACATAAAACAGCTTGTCAGGCTTTATTTCAGCTACTAATCGGTCATCCTTAAACAAACCCATTCCTTTTATTTTGATATCATTGTTTTTAAGTTTTAAAATAGGCAGTAAAGGATCCTTGCCAAAATCATAATAGGTATGATTAAATTCCTGAAGTGTAGGAGAAAGAATTTGTTCACTTTCAACATTTTGTTTTATCAAGTTATACAAGTAGGTTCCCAGATTGACTTTATTATGGGTGACACCTGATTGCATTAAATCCGATGACTTTCCATCTGCAACGGTTAAATAAACCATATTCCCCACGGTAGCATCACGGTTCAATGCATCCACCAACTGGATAATCCCCTTCTCAGCAAGCTCTTTGCTATATATGACACATCTCATTTGGCCAGTAACGAGTCGTTGGTTCGATTGAAGATTCTGCTTTTGTTTTAACCCCTTACTTGTATTGGCATCAACTGTAATTAATTTTGTCACATTTTGAGCCAGCGGATCGAACCGATGGACGACAACTGTCCCTTTAATTACATTTTCCTTCTCCAAATCATACCCAGCTGCTGTGACCAAAGCTAATTTTTCTAATTGTCTTGGTTCTACACATCCAGTGTTCAATACTATACAAAGAATCATCATCGGCAATAGTTTCCATTTAGGCCACATTGGTTTTCTTCCTCCTTTGAAACCATTTTTTCACGAAGACAATCATTGCAAGCAGAATCGGGTAACAGAAGGCGGCTATAAATCCAGCCTTTGCTACATAATCTGTAGCCATATTCATTTGATATCTGGCTTTAAAAAAAAAGGTGGCTCCCCAAGTTAGGATCGCAAAAATCCAGATCCCATGTTTTTGTTTTTTATTAAAAATCCTCATAAATCCTTTTGACGCTGCCCAGAGATACGCACACATATTGGGCAAAATAATTAACATCCAAAAGGAAACGGCAATAAATTCGAAGCGCTCAAGATTTGGGAGCCGAACAATTTTAAACATCGACAATACTGGCCAGATGGTACGGGCCAGACTATCTTCTGCAAAAAACGTTATAGATACAAGGGTTACGATCCCAAATAACAACGTTGTATATAAATTTCCAATTTGGGTAAAAAGAAAGACTTTCTCTTTTTCCTTCACATAGGGATAAACAAATAACAGTAGTTCAAATCCCATGATAGATAGGGAGGAGTCATGTATTCCATTCAATAGTTGCTTCATATCGGCTGACATGATTGGAAACAAATGAGTAAAATCTGAATAATGGATCGGCACCAGGAGCAGAGCACCCAGCCAGATGGTCCCTACTACCGAAAGAAAGGCAACTCCAATTACAACCCGAATGCCCCCATATACCGAATAAACGGCTAATAGAATAAGAACACCAGCTAACTGCCAAGTCGGCAAATCTGGAAAAATCCACACTCGAACAATTTCAATATAATTCATAAAAATAACAAAAAAATCAGCAGTTAAATAAAGCATATAAAGAATATTTAGTCCATTCCCGATCCATTTTCCAAAAACATCGATGTGAATTCCATATAAATCGGCACTATCATATTGTTTTAGAATCAACACCATCAACCCTAAGACAAAGCCCGCTAGGATTCCCGTCAATAACACAGAAATCCAAGCGTCGTGTTTAGCAGACAGATACACAATCCGCGGCAGTCCAATTAATCCAACTCCCGTTTGTACGGAATGAATAAAAAACATTAGAAGAAAGGCATTAAATAGTAAACCTTCTCTTGGACGTAAATTTACCTTCATGATCTCGCCCCTATTCATCTACATCCTTTTTACGCTTTGCTTTTTTTGGTGGAAATCGATAAGGATTCTCAGGATGGTTTGTTACGGGCCTGTATGGAAGATATTTAGGAGGAATTCTGAAGACACTATATCCTAAATCTCTCCATCTAAAGGGATAAATTGGTGCAAGATAGGGTCTTCCTAACGTATCCAATTTTATAAGGTGAATGAGGAAAAAACAAAACGAAACCATTATGCCAATCCCCCCCCATAATCCCGCCATAATGATTATCGGAAAGCGAATGATTCGAATAGCTGTACCCATTAGGTAGCTTGGAGTCGTAAAAGAACCAAGAGCACTTAGGGCAATAATAATAATAAGAATATTACTGGTAAAACCCGCATCAACTGCGGCTTGTCCAATTACGATACCACCTACAATACCCATGGTTTGACCTACCTTGGTCGGCAGCCTTGCACCAGCCTCTCTTAATAGTTCAATAATGAACTCAAGAAGAAGGGCTTCAAAAACTGGAGGAAATGGAACTTGTGAACGTGATTGCCCCAGTGAAACAAGTAGAGGTGACGGAATTACCTCATAATGGTAGGTCAAAACCGAAACATATGCTGGTGTAAGCAAAACAGATAAAAAAGTTGCCAGTAAACGCAGCATGCGAAGAAAAAAGCCCATATTCCAACGCATATAAACGTCTTCTGTTGATTCAAAAAAAGTAAAGAAGGGTGTAGGACCATAGAGTGCATCCGGACTTCGGTCCATAAGAACCGCTACCTTGCCACTCAGTAAAGCAATCGAAATACGGTCTGGCAATTCCGTTGTAATTAACTGCGGAAATACAGTCCAGCTGTTACTTTCTAACAATTGTCCAAGTACAGTGCTATCAGCTACATGATCAATATCCAGATCATTGATCCGCTGCCTAAATGTGTTGACATTTTCGTCATCGGCAACACCTTTTATATAAACAAGCTTTGCCTGTTTTTTGGATCTCGTACCAATTGTAAGGTCCTCCATACACAGATTCGGATCTTTTAAATTATTTCTTAAAATGTTGATGTTCCCAAGGAGTGATTCCGTAAAAGCGATTTTCGGACCGTAAACAAGCGATTCTGTTTCCGCTTTTTCCAGTGATCGTTCAACTGTTTTCGCTGCATCTGCTAACAGACCATATGGTTCACCATCAATATAAATATAAATCTGGCCTTCAATTAATGCCTGAATGACTTCCTTCAGTTTATTAACAGCAGAAAGCTGAGCAATTGGGAGAATCTGTGCCAGAGATTCAGGAGTCCATTTGGATTGTGTACTTTTAATAATTGGATCTAGAATATCCTGATCCAATCCATTTTTATCAATTAAGCTGCTTAAGTAGCAAAATAAAATCTTTTTTCCTTCTTTTGTAAGGGTTCTAAAGGTTAAATCCGAGCAAGCATTTAGCTCCTGCTTTAATTCTTCCTTCAGTTCCTCCACACTTAAGCTATGTGTTTTCGTTTCTTCTGAAGTTTTTTTCCCCGTCATCCATTTAAACATTGGCAACACCTTTGAACTTCAATTTTTTTTAGCATTACCAAATAATCTATATTTAACCAAAGAACAGGATGGTGACCAGCACCATCCTGTTTATGGTTTTTCTTTGTATGTTGCCAACCGCCAAATCCATTCAAGCGGCCCATATTGAAAGAAACGCAGCCAAATAGCACTAAATAACAGCTGTATGAAATAGATTACTAAGCATATGTAAAGGGTATGCAAATAGGTTATATGCCTAAACAAGTCGAAGGCCTTTCCGACGACTAATATGAAGACGGTTTGTGAGACATAGTTGGTGAGCGACATCCGTCCATAACTTTTTAAAGGAGATAATATTTTTCGAAAAAATTGAGATTGTAAAAGTAATATCAAGATCCCAACATAAAAGGCGGAAACTATTGGACCAATCATAATACCGATGGTTAAAAACCGATTAATATGAAACGGATTAAATGGAGCCAAAGGCATATGTTGATATTGAAAAAATAGACCAAGGGCAGCCAAGAGAAATGCTGACACTGTAAAAATAGTAATTTGTTTTCGTTTATGAGTAATCTCTTCAAACACTCGATATTGACCAGCTGCAAGACCTAATAAGATGAGGGGCACTGTCATAAATATTTTCATTGCCAAGATGGCGAATAGAATGAGCAATAAAATCCCAATTGCCAGATTAATCTCTTTTCTTACTTTATAAAAAGGCAATAGAATCAGACCGCAGCTTGCATAAACGGTAAGAGCTTCTCCCGGCTGAAAAATAAAGTGAATAAAACCAAAGATAAAAAGAACGATGATTCTCCGCAAAAATAAAATGGTTGCATTTTTCCCTTTCCTCTCTGCTCTTGTTAGAAAAATATACATTCCGACACCAAACAAAAAGGAAAAGATCGGATAAAAGCGCCCTTCGACAAACAGAAATAAAAACCTCTGATAGAAAGCATCCTGGGTGTTCGGGAGCGGCTTTTGCGCAGATAACATTGCCAGGATATTTACCAGGATGATTCCTAAAAGGGAGAAACCTCTTAAGTAATCTAGTGTATCTATTCGTTCGTTTCGTTCTACTTTTTTCATAATTTACTTCCCCTATAAAAATTGGATGGTGTTTAGGCACCATCCAATCTACAATTCTTATTCATAGTAATACATTAAGGCAATCGCACCAGGACCTGCATGTGTAATTACAGTTGGACCCGTATAGTCAATTTCAACATCCTGAACACCGGTCAAGTCAAAAATACTCTCTTTTATTTTTACCGCAAGCTCATATGCCCCGGCATGAGCAATCCCTACGCCTCGAACGGTTTTTCCCTTGATATCCTCGGTAAATTGTTTCGTAAAGAACTTTACCACCTGGGAGTAACTCCTCGCCTTTGTAACAGGAGTATACTCTGCACCTTCAAGTGATGCTATTGGTTTAATATTTAACAGCGAACCAATAAAGGCTTTGCCTTTGCCAATCCGGCCGCCTTTTACAAGATTCTCTAATGTATCTACCATTATATATAATTTAGTATGGTTTTGTACTGCTTCAAGACGTTCAAGGATTTCTTCCAAACTATTTCCCTGTTTGGCCATTTCAGCCGCTTCCCTTACTTGAAAGGATAAAGCCTTTGAAATAAATTTGGAATCAACAACGGTCACTTTTGTTTTCGCCATTTGGGCAGCGCTTTCTGCTGAGCGGACAGTCCCACTCATTTTCCCCGTCATGTGAATGGAGAGAACCTCAAAGCCTTCTTCTCCTAAGCGGTCATATACTTCAAGAAAAGCACCCGTTGATGGCTGTGAACTTTTCGGTAATTCATCTGTTTGACTCATATTTTTTATAAAATCAACCGGTTCTAATTCCACCCGGTCTAAGAAGGTTTCTCCATTTATCGTAATCGAAAGCGGTACCACCTCAACACCAAGTTGATCAATCACTTCTTGAGGCATGTCCATGGTTGAATCGGTTACAATTTTAATTTTGCTCATTTAGTCACTTCCCCACTCTTACTGCTTTGTATTATACAGGTTAGGACTTTTGATGGAAACACAATCTCTCATTTTCTTTTAATTTTTCTAAAAAATAGACTTTGTTAAAATTGTCGATTGATTTCCGCTCCAGGCGCTTCGCTTTCCGTGGGCGTGCCGGGGAGCCTCCTCGTCGCTTCGCTCCTGCGGGGTCTCCCCTGCCCCGTACTCCCACAGGAGTCTTCGCGCCTTCCGCTCCAATCTAAGTCATTTAGTCAATAATTAGATTTCAAAAAGCATAAAAATAAAGAGCACCGGTTAGCCGATGCTCGAAGACATTATGCGTTGTTTTTTAATTCATCTACTTTAAATAGTTTTTCATAGTCTGGCCATTTCATGACCTTTTTCAAATACTCTCTGAAGGAGTAGCATTTTTTGGGGCCTGACTCCTTGTTGATGGACGTGATAAACGTCTGTAAACGGACTTGGATCATAAATTTAAAAGGGCTATCTTCCTCCAATACAGGAATTTCCATGACTTTAACCTTCTGTCCAACAATCGTTTTGAACTCTAGGCTTTTTAGTAACAAAAATATCAATCCTTTTTACCCGTTTGATACTATTATACACCTTCCCCAACTCGAAATGTGTCTAATTGTGCTTGTATCAAAAAAATATTTGTGAATTTTTTACTGAATCATTTTTTCTTCTATATAGTTATTGAGAACACATTTTATAGCAATGTATTCCTGCAGATCAAACTCAATTTCCTTTAGTTTTCCAATTAATATGCCAAAAGTAGGGATATACGCTTGAAAAATAACTTAATAAAATTTAATATTATTATAATAGTAGATAAATCGAAAGGAACTGGGTAGATACAAATGGACAGTTCTGCAATTTTAATCGAAAAAAGAATTATATTAGAAAAATATTTAAAAGATGGACTAAATAGTTATCAATCATTATTAGCCTGCAACTCAGATGCCCTTTTTGCCATTGATTTAGCTGGATATTATGTATTTCTTAATCCAGCCTGTGAGCAAATAACAGGGTATAGCCAGGAAGAAATTGCGAATAAGAAATTCTTTGAGATCCTTGCACTTGAAGATGTGGCTAAGGTTTCGTCTTACTATTACCAAGCTTTAGAAGGCAGCCTTCAAAACTATGATTGCAAACTCATTCAGCAAAATGGTCAGCTTGTGGATCTAAATATCACCAATCTACCCATTACTGTCAATGGCGAAATGATCGGCGTCTATGGTGTGGCTAAGGATATTACTGAAATTAAACGAAAGAGACGACGCTTAAAGGACAGTGAGGAGCTTTATCGGATTTTAATGGAAAACTCAATGGATATTATTGTAAAAACAGATGCTGCAGGAAATTTTATTTATGTCTCACCTGTTTGCGAACAAATTCTCGGCTACACACCTGCAGAACTGGTCGGCCAATCAAGCTTAGAATATATCCATAAAGACGATATTGATCGCTATCTCCTAAATTATCAGAAAGCGATTCATATTCAGCCTAAATCATTAGATACATATCGTTTGCGGAAAAAAAACGGCAGTTTTATTTATATGGAAATTCTAAGTAACTCCTACCGTAATAGTGACAAAGAAGTGCGAGTGATTTCCGTATTACGAGATATTTCCGAAAGAATTAATGCCGATTTGGACAAAAAACGGACCGAGGAATTGTTATTACAATCAGAAAAGCTTTCCGTTGCCGGACAGCTTGCTGCGGGAATTGCCCATGAGGTTCGAAATCCATTAACTGCTATTAAAGGATTCCTGCAATTATTGAATGTAGATCAAAGACAGAAGGATTATATCGATATTATTCATTCTGAAATTAATCGAATTGAATTGATTTTATCTGAGTTGTTGGTCATAGCAAAACCACAAACTATGAAAACGGCCAAAACTAATATTAAGGAAGTAATCGAAGGTGTGAAAACCCTTATTGATACACAAGCCATTATGACCAATGTTCAAATTAGGACGGTCTATCTTTCCCCACTTCCGGAAATCCTTTGTGATGAGAATCAATTGAAACAGGTGTTTATTAATTTTCTTAAAAATTCGATTGAAGCAATGCCTGCTGGTGGAAATATAACGATTCAAACAGAATGCACGGATAAAAAAGAAATGATCATTCGCTGCATTGATACAGGAAGCGGAATTCCTCCCGAGCATTTGAAAAGAATTGGCGATCCTTTTTTTACGACGAAGGAAAAAGGTACCGGTTTGGGACTATTAGTTAGCAAGAAAATTATTGAAAATCACCAAGGCAGAATTCAAATTGATAGTGATGAAAATGGAACGTCTGTCGCCGTGATCCTTCCAATAAAATAGAAAACGACCCTAAGAATACTCTTAAGGTCGTTTTATTATGCTTCCAGTAATTCTTCGTCCTGCTGTTTTTTCAATTTTTTCCGATAAACGAATTTCGATAAATTTATACTGATTTCATATAGGAGCAAAAGTGGGAGTGTCACTACAAAGTCGGACATAAAATCAGGCGGTGTGATAACTACTGCTATGATAATTAGAATAAAATAGGCATATTTGCGAATTTTTGTAAGCACAAAAGGATTAATAATCCCCAGTGACGTTAAGAACATTACGACAACCGGCAGTTCAAACAATACTCCAAACGGTAAAGTCATGTTCATGATAAAACTGAAATAACGGTCTGCCGTGAAATTGGTGACAAACATGTCTCCCCCAATTCCAATCAAGAATTTAAAAACCATTGGGAAAATAACAAAATAGCCAAAGCAAAGACCGATAATAAATAAGATGAACAACGCAGGTACATAGGAAAGGGTAACTCTTCTTTCCAACGGTCTTAATCCAGGTTTGACAAACATCCAAATTTGTAAGGCTAAAACTGGAATCGTTCCCGCAACGGCTACAACACCTGCCAGCATAAAATAGATCCTGATTATATCACTAGGACCGAGCACCATTAATTTCATATCAAGGCCGCGGACAAACCATTTATAAATATCATCAACATAAATAAAAGCAGCAATAAAAAAAACAAGAAATGCAAGTACGGTTATGATAATCCTTTTGCGTAATTCCTCTAAATGATCGACTAACTGTAATTCTTTATCATCCATTAACTTCCCCTGCCAATTTCAAAGGTAAAAATAAATATGTTTTGCCATTTACCACTATTAAACAATAAGTAGAAAAAGGTGCAAGACACGGTATCTTACACCTTATTTAGTCAATTTTTTCTTATCCTCATCGATATCTGGCATGACATCATCTGCAAGTTCACGTGTTGATTTTTTAAACTCCTTTAACGTCTGACCGAAGGCACGACCGATTTCTGGTAATTTTTTAGGGCCAAAAATAATTAATGCAAGCACTAAAATCAAAATTAATCCAGGTACTCCAATATTAGATAACATGGAATAACCTCCTCTTTTTCAGTTGTTCAATACTACTACAATTATAGTGTTAAAAAATCAATTTGAAATCATTCACGCTGATAATTCATAATAAATTCACATTTGCAACGATAAACGATTCAACATCAACAGAAATACTATAGAAAGCTAATAATCACTATAGTCAATTTAACAATAACTATTCTGTAAGTCAATGTACATTACAACTTATTTAATTTTTAAAATATTTTGGTAATTATTCAATGCCTCGATTATAATTGAAGTTAAAGTCACATATTGTTTGTAAATTTTGAATGGAGGATGTAATCCGATGGAATTTTCTCTTTGTAGTTTTGATAGTGCCCTTCCGGTTGAGGTAACCATTGATGATGACAACGGAAGATATACCATTCGCAAAAGTGACCGGAGCGGAGAATATTTTAATAGCCCAAAGGAATTAATTCAATGGGTGAAAACGCATTTTCACGAGGAGGAGTTCTGTCACCCACATGAATTTAGAGGCATGCTTGCCAAAATAGCGGAATATGAGCTAACGGGAACATATACATTATAAGAGACATTTAAAGCACCAGCATTTTTCAGCTGGTGCTTTTTTAGTGGCTATATTTTTCGATCATAGACCTTAAATTCATAATCGTATGGATTTTTTTCGTCTTTTATTCCTTTTTCAGAGGTTAGGAGCTTCCATTCTGAGTGATTGAATTCCGGAAAGTATGTATCTCCCTTAAATTCAGAATGTATCTCGGTGATGTACAAACGGTCCGCATATTGGAAAGTTTCTTTAAAAATCTCTGCCCCGCCGATAATGAAGATTTCATCTTCTTGTTTGCGGCAGTAGCCCACAAAATCCTCTACAGAGTAAAACATGGTGCAGCCCTCAGCCCGGTAATTTTTCTGACGGGTAATCACGATATTTTGTCTTCCCGGAAGGACTCGTCCGATAGATTCATGTGTTTTTCGCCCCATTGCAATTGGATGGCCCATCGTGACTCTTTTAAAGTATTTTAAATCCTCCGGTAAATGCCAAGGTAATTGATTGTCCTTGCCAATCACTCTATGATCATCCATTGCTACGAGAAAAGAAATCATACACTTACCACTCCTTTAATGTGTGGATGCGGATCATAGCCTTCTAATGAAAAGTCCTCAAATTCAAACCCGAAGATATCTTTCACTGCAGGATTCATCTTTAATTGCGGCAGTGGGCGAGGGTCTCTTCCCAGTTGCATCTTCACCTGTTCTAAATGATTTTGGTAAATATGAACGTCACCAAAGGTATGGATAAACTCACCTGGTTTTAAATCGCAGACCTGGGCAATCATGTATGTTAAAAGAGCATAGGATGCAATATTAAAGGGGACCCCAAGAAAAACGTCGGCTGAACGCTGATAGAGCTGGCAGGATAGTTTCCCGTCGGCAACATAAAACTGAAACATACAGTGGCATGGCGGCAGCGCCATGTTATCGA
The DNA here is from genome assembly GCF_030938565.1 of Bacillus salipaludis. Taxonomy (GTDB): domain Bacteria; phylum Bacillota; class Bacilli; order Bacillales; family Cytobacillaceae; genus Neobacillus; species Neobacillus salipaludis_A. The sequence goes on from NZ_JAVGVR010000001.1 coordinate 4,843,346, forward strand.
TTTCGGCTACGTTCCATGCATTAATGAGAAGTCTTCTTGAATTTGGATTGGTTTTGATTTGGTCGATTAACTCGCTGATTTGGTCGACAGTTTTTCCATTTGCACCAGTCCAAGAACGCCACTGATGTCCATAAACCGGACCCAATTCCCCGTTTTCATCAGCCCATTCGTTCCAGATACGCACGCCATGGTCCTGAAGATACTTTACGTTCGTATCCCCTTTTAAAAACCAAAGCAATTCATAGATAATAGATTTTAGATGAAGTTTTTTTGTTGTTAACAGCGGGAAACCCTCTTCGAGATTGAATCTCATTTGATATCCAAAAGTACTAATCGTGCCGGTACCCGTGCGGTCTCCTTTAACGGTACCATTTTTCAGAACATGCTCGCATAGCTGTAAATATTGCTTCAATTTTTTCCACTCTCCTGTCCAAACATCATTATAATATTTTAACAATGACTAGGTCATTTTGAAAGCTATATACAAAAACGTTTTGTTATTTTTCGAAAAGCTCTGTTAAACTTGGTTGTTGATTTCCGCTCCAGGATGCTCGCTTTCCGCGGGGCGGGCGGTGAGCCTCCTCGGCGCTTTGCGCCTGTGGGGTCTCACCTGTCCCGCTGCTCCCGCTGGAGTCTCGCACCTTCCGCTCCAATCAACGTTTTTCAAATAAACATTATCCTTTAACACAGCCTTTCGAAAAAAAGAAGCCGTCCAAATAGACGACTTCTATACTTCCAACCCAAAGTTCCGGCATAGAGAAGCTAAACCGCCGGCGAATCCACTACCAACCGCATTAAATTTCCAATCCCCGTTGTGGCGGTACAATTCGCACACAACGATAGCGGTTTCAACCGAAAAATCCTCGCCTAGATCAAAACGTAAAATTTCCCTGCCGCTTTCTTCATCAACCACTCTGACAAACGCGTTTGAAACCTGACCGAAGTTTTGGTTTCTTGCCTCTGCATCATGGATAGTAACGGTAATCGCAATACGGTGGATACTTGGAGGAATCTTGCTAAAATCAATTTTAATTTGTTCATCATCCCCGTCACCTTCGCCGGTTCGGTTATCCCCGGTATGCTCGACGCCACCGGAGGAATGAACTAAATTATTGTAAAAAATAAAATCGGAATCATTAATAACCCGGCTGTTGGCATCCGTTAAAAATGCACAAGCATCAAGGTCAAAATCATTTCCGCCATGATACCGGTTTGTATCCCAGCCAAGGCCGATAATCGCCTTCGTTAAGCCGGGATTGGTTTTCGTAAGATCAATTCTTTGTCCTTTTGCTAAGTTAATCCCCAAACTGATCACCTCATCGCTAACATTTTAATCTTTTTAACTAAAAGAACGAACCACTTCGCCAAGGCTTCCGGCATTTGTTCCGTTACCAACCGCAGCGAACTTCCACTCTGTTCCGTGACGATAGATTTCCCCAGTTACGAGGCATGTTTTACCGCTGTAGTTGTCTGTTAAGCTATAGTGCAGCAATTCTGTATGGCTGCTGGAGTTGACAATTCGAATAAACGCATTTTGAATCATTCCGAAATGCTGTTTTCTTTTTATTGCATCATAAATATTAACGACAAAAACAAGCTTATGGATATTTGACGGGACCCTGCTCAAATCAATCATGATCTGCTCATCGTCGCCATCGCCGGCGCCGGTCAAGTTGTCTCCAGAGTGCTGAACACTGCCGTCTCTACTTTTTAAATTACCAAAATATACGACGTCATTATTGTTTTGCAGTTTATCATTTTCGCCAAGCATGATGACAGATGCATCGCAGTCCACATTTGCTGAACTGCCTCCGCCACCAAACAAGGAGCCTAGTAAACCGCCTCCACCCGTTTTAACAGGGTCCCAGCCTAAGCCTACCATGATTTTCGTTAATCCTGGATTTGATTTTGTTAAATCGATTCTTTGACCTTTTTGTAAATTAATCGCCATTTTAAATCACCTCATCAAAATATTTAACTTTGTAATTTTATCTTTTTAAAATTATCTTGCAGCTGTTCTAATCGTTTTGTTCCTTCTTCACGCAGGCGCTTGTTTTCTTCTTCAATTGCTTTCGTTTCCTGCATACCTTTAATGATAATATTCCAGGACTCTTCGACGGTTTCGATTTTAATGCTCGGTCCGCCGGCAAGTCTCGCAATATCAACACTTTGCTGGGAAATATTCTGGGCATTTTTCAAGAGCATTTCATTTGTTCGGCGGTCAAGCTCGCTCATGGAGTCTGCTACCAGCTTCTGCCTTTTAGCAGCAACTGCTTGAATTAAGCCATTTTTAAAAATCGGAATCGTGGTTACAAAAGCCGAATTGATTTTTCCAATTAGTTTCGTGTTTCCTCGTTGCAGCAAACGAATTTGCGGTGCTGTCTGTAAGGAGACCATTTTCGCCATTTCTAAATCATAAACCCGCTGGTCTAATAACTCGATTGCATTTCGTAGTGAGTCCAGCTGCATCGATGCAAGCTGATCACCAGATGCTGCACGTGCTTCAAGCTGAGGAAGCTGATTGTTTTTCAGCTCCTCCGACTTTAGTTCACCAGCGACTATATATTTTTCAAGTGTTAAATAATATTGATAGTTTTGCTCATACATTTGCTCGAGCATGGATGTTGAGTCAACCATCTCTTTTTGATATTTGGAAATTTCAACATATACTTTATCGATTTCTTGCCCCATCGTTTGGTATTTTCCAAACAGCTTTTCAACCATTTTTCCGCCTTTTTTGAAAAGCTTGCCGAAAAATCCGTTTGACGTTTTTTGAAAATCTTTAGCATCAAATTTATCCATGATTCGGCCAAGCTGTTTTAACAGCTCTCCGGAGTCCTCAACTTTTGTCGTCCGCATATTGCCTAATATTTGATCGGAGAATCGGGAAATTTGCACGGCCGGCTCTTTTCCAAACTCCAAGATTTGAATCTGGTCTCGTTCGTCAATCGTGCTGGCCAAGTTTTGAATTTCCGGTTCCTTCCGAAGTGCAAGCTTTATATCAGATACCTTTGTTTCTGATAGTTGATCATCCTTGGTCGTGGTTATTAAGTTTCCAGAAGGATTTAGTGATTGGTCCACTTTTTAATCTCCCCTTAAATTTTTTAATATCCCTTGAAAAAGAACTCTTTTTAAAATTGACGGTTCTCTATACTCCAGTTCAAAAACAACCTCTTCCAGCCAGTGGGTATCATAAAGACTCTCATCGAGGTAATTTTCGATATCGTTATGTCCCGGTGGATTGTATATCATGATATCAATCCCAAAATGGTTAAGAAGCAGTAAGAGGGCGGCATCTGACCTTGAAAGCATCCCAGTTAATTCATTATTGTAAAGAATGATTTTCGGCACATGCTGGGAATAGTCAAACCGTTCTAGCAGTTGAATCATGCTTTTCGGCATGTGCATCGCCTGGTTGAACAAGTAGATTTTTACTTCTTCCTCACTTTCAGAATGCAGCGGTTTTAAATCCGGCTTTTCACAGATTCTTCTTACGGAATGGGCAATTCCATTTTGTAAGCCGGAGGCGAGAAATGAATAGGGCCAGTAGTGGGCTTCCATCATTTTTTCGACATTCAATAATCCGTCCCGATCTAAAGCATTTCGATAATGAAAACGGAAATCACTCGTGCCAGGCATTGTAAATGGGAGCTTGCGGATAAGTAGGCTGTACTCTGATTCTGAAAGCGCATGCAGACGTTCCCAGTACTCTTTTTTGTTTTTACTAACACCCTTTATCTTGGCAAAAATCGTCGGAATTTTAACTTGTCCATTTGCCACTTCAAAATCCGGCCGAATCATCGCGATTTCCTTCCCGATGAGATACAGTTCATCATAGGTCGTTCGAAGTGTCAGCGATGAAGGAGTGTAATCCCGTAACTGCCAAGGTTTATATAGACCAGACCCCTCTTGGTTGAGAATCGATTCAATTTCCCGTGAAGCCCGGTAGGCCACCGTCGTTTTCCTGCTTCTTTTTTCGATTGGAAATGGTTCAGCATGCCTTTTATTTTGAAAGCGGTGAGTGAATACATCTTCTTCTATAAAGCCAGATAGAACATCCTGTCCCTCCGGATGAAAAATGACTAAATCACAGCCGAGCTTAATTAAATAATATAGGAAATATTGATGGCTTTTTTTGAAATCGCCGTACCATATAAATTTTGGCATTTCCCTTTGAGGGTCAGATTTTTCTAATGGATGCTGCAGGTGATTGATGGACCATTTTATCACATCGACAAGAACACGCCTTAATTCATGATTTCGTAAGCCACCGTCTTCATGCTGGGAAAAACGCTCAAGTGTAGCAATCAGCGCTTCTCTTATTTTTCGATGTATCGCCGGAACCGCTGATTTTAATAACAGCTGCTCCCCATCGAGAAAGGCGGCAAAACGATTGATGGACAACTTTTGTTCCTGATAGATATTTAATACTTTTTGAATCGATTGAAAATGTGCATTATCGATCGCTTTGTTCAGTGTGTCTTCACTCAATAAATGTAATTGCACTTCTTCGGTATTCACATAATCAAAAAGCTGATTATAGTATTCATCCGTGTCTAAAGGTATTCCAAGAAATGATCCAAGGACCTGCCCAATGTTAATAGATCCATTTTCTAATGAAAATTCTGGGCGCTCATTCACCGGCTTTTTTAATAGATCAAGCCAATTTTCATATGAAAGGGATACCTGTTTGACGTTTAGTTGGTTATATGCTGGATTCATTCATAATCCCTTCCCTCAAAAAGCAAAACGCTTCAAAATAAGATAGAAAATTATGTAAGGTTTCTCTTCCATCATAACATAGTTGGCGGGTCCGTTCATTTTTTAATACGAAAGCAGCGAAAAAATGTTTCACAGATCATATATATTCCTGATTTTTCACCTTTTTCCTTGTCCTTACATATCATTGAGTACTGATATATGAAGAAGGTGACTCTAATGAGATTTCTCTATAAGCGACCGAGGATGGAGCAAGTGAGCGAGGAACTGGATACCCTTATGGATGTCATGAGTTCTGACCTTTTTATTCTATTAGACTTATTTTGGCTAAGCCTGATCTTTTCTCTGCTGCTAACCCCAGCTCTGCAAACGGTTACCTATTTTATTCTCTTTTTCGCAAGCAGCTATGTATTATTTACTAGTGTTTACTTCTTTATTTTTAAACGAATGTTCAAGAATTGTTAGAAATTGCTGCATTATTTCTTCCCCAGCAAGGATGCCCGCCCTTTCCGTATAGGTAACTTCCTTTTTTGGGCCGAACTGTGCAAGTTCTCCGTGAGTCGGGACGAACCTGTTTTGACAATTTTTCAGAAAATCCCAGTCAAGTATCGAATCTCCCGCGCCTGCAAGAGCCGGTGAACCTTCGCGACTGCAGATATAATCAAGAGCTGCACCCTTGTTAATAGCATTGGGGATTAAGTAAAGCTTTCTCCCCTGCAAGGAGATCCTCCAGCCATATTTAGAAACAGTCTCACTTAAATTTTGCACTTCTGAGAGTGATGGGGAACTATCTAATAGATAATAGAAAAATAGATTATCGGCTGATTTAAGAACTCCGTTAAAATGAAAGCATCTCCTTTTTAATCCAGCTTGTAATTCATCCAGCGGAGCCGATTCCCTCCGGATTTGAGACAGAATATGCTCTGACCAATCCATTAGGGGTTCCCCTTTATATAAAATTGTAGCCCCATTAAACGTAATCGCATAGGGCAGGGAAATTTCTTTTTCAAAAATGGTAAACCGTTTATATTGGGCAGAGGTCCTGGTTGTAACAGGGATAAATAAACAATTATGGCAAAGCTCAACTAGGGCATGATAGGCCGTTTCTGACATAAATGCTACAGGGATTCCATCCTTCACTTCCACAGGTCTTAGCAAAGTTTTTTCAGGCAGTCCAAATTGTTCGATGGCTCTTTTTGAATAAACTAACGTACGGTCCATATCAGAGGCGATAATCATTTCTTATCCACCTTTACCGTTTTAATTAACCCGCAGCAGGAATAATTTAAATCAGGGTAAATAACCACTTCCACGCCCTTTTCTTTAGCAAGCATAAGAATATGCTTCACATAAGGGCGCGAGGGGTCACGCATTAAGATTTTCCACGGAACCCTTCTTAACAACACCCGGGTTGTTTCACCCACCCCCGGCTTAATATAGTGCGTGCTTTCAATCGAAAATTCCGCTTGAATTTTCTTTACATCCTTCATCCCTAAAAATTCAGCCTCAATGGTTTCTAGGTTTCTTTTAGCTGCTGCTTTTACGGCATCAGTTGTAATGAAAGGAAATTCTGCGGTGATTGAATCAATATATTCATTTGAGACATCGGAAGGGAGAAGTTCACGGTAAAACTTTGCTCCGTGGAAATCATCCTTTCCGATGTATTTTTCATTCAAAACGGTCCTGCTTACCAACCCGGAAACGGTGGAATTCAGGCATGCGCTGGGAATTAAAAAATCCTCCCTCGTCCCGAAAAGCGGTGTACAGTGGCCAGGGTCGGCAAGAACAGCAAGCCGGTCGTCCAGCGTCACACCATATTTTTTTTCGTACTGTTGACAGGCCATTTCGAGTTCAAGAGAAATAGCCCCTTTTCCTGTCCAGCCGTCCACGAATTGAATCTTTCCCTGCGGATGTTTTTCCAGAATATAGTGAAGGGCATTTTCGTCAATCCCCCGGTCACGAATGATTGAAATACTGTAATGGGGCAGGGAGACATTATATCGCAGCAGAAGATAGCGTTTCATTAAAATCCCCACTGGCGTTCCTGCACGGGCAAGCGAGCAAAGAACGGTGTTTTCCTCTTTTAACTGATAGATTTGCTCCGCCACAATCCCAATACAAAGAGCGACTTTTCGTTTATAGTCATCTAATGACTGTCGGAACAAGTCTACATAAGCCCTAGGTGGCTGGTACTCGATAGGGAGCGATTCACTATAGTGCTGTCCGGACTGTACCCGCCTTTCACGATTGGCAGTGGAATCCTCAAGCTGGTATTCACTTAAATCCTTTAAGAGAAAAACAACATCGTCTTCTCGGTAGGATCCGATTTTTGCTGGATTCTGGATGAATTTATTCATTACATTCACCTCTTTTTGCAGAGAAAAATATGAGCTTGATTGATTTAATCTGTAATTTTTCAAGTTCTGTTATGATTGGCTGAAGATGGCGAGATTCTACTTCTCTTTCAAAAAAAACAAATACCTCATCATATTCAAATGGAGGAATATTATAAACAAAATGCGTGATTTCCGGATCCTCCGGTGCTGGAAAGGAAAAACCGAATCTCACCCCATACCCCTGTTTGTTTTCAATATGGATCGGACTTCTCGTCGTAGATTGATAGGAAACATCCGGACCCATTTCAGCAGCAAGCTTCATGGGAATATACATAAATTCCCCTGTACCAAGGCATAGTGTTTTTCCCCCTATCCTTTGTTGACGAAGAAATAATGCTGCTTCCGATATTTTCAGTTGATTGATCTGCTTATCGTTACTTGTGATCCCGAAGCGTCCTGTTTCCTGAATAAAACACGCCATATTTCTTGATGTCTGATAATTGGAACTTGAAAAAAATGGCCCTAATTGAATGAATTCTTTTGAAGTAGTTAAATGGTTTTCCCATTCATTTCCCCTGTTTTTTTTATGAACCTCACGCAGCTGCTTCACTTCCACCCTTCCCGCTAATAGGGATACCGTTCGGATTGTAATTCCTAGTTCTTTTTCCAGTTGGGTAAATTTCATCTTATCTTCATCCGATCGCCAATCCAATATTGAAACAACGGTATAAATCTTTCTTGGAAAATGAGATTGAATCGATTGAATAATATTTAGAGCTGTTTTTCCTGTTGTCATTTCATCATCAACAAGGATAATCTCCCGCTTATTTTGAATCATAGCTTTAGGGATATAACAGCGATGGGAGGTAGCATGGGAATGCTCTTCCTCAAACGTTATTTCAGGCTCCCTGCTTACGAGTATTTCTCTCGTCGTATGAAAAAAATTCACCGATTGGAAACTGTCAAAAAAAGCATGCCCTAGTGCTGTCGCAGTTTCTGCAAAGCCAATGACAATAGGATTGATCGATGATGGAATAAAAGTGCTGCCCGACAATGGTTCATTTCGAATAAACGCGGCTAATATATGTGGAGTTTCCGGACATTTAACTCCCTTTACTGATTCCAAATATCGCGCAGCAAGCAGTGCAGCTGCTAGAAGTCCTTTATTCGCATCAATCGGCAAATGCTTCCCTAGAACCTTACTAACGAATAAAAATGATCGTTTTTTATTGATCCTTGCCGCCATCGTGAAAAGATCCTCAACCGGCAGACTGTAAGGATTTTCGCTCACTTCCATTTGAACCTCAATGGAATCCAAAATATTAAACGTAAACTTCTTTTTTAATAAGGTCGATGTTTGTAACTTCTGCATGTAACACCCCGTAAAGCTGTGATTTTAAAAGAATCTTTTTTGCCCAAACGTAATGCGGCTTTATTTCATTCATTTTGTTCGCAAAGCCGCTTCTAACCACTCCGAGATGACCTTCGGCCGCTTCTACAATCGTACAGGCATCCATGTATTCCTCTAATGAAACGACATTCAGCGCTTGGACGGTTTTGATATGCGAGGGATGGATTACTGTTTTTCCTGTCAATCCGTTTGCAATATCCATAAGAACCTCACGAATTAGTCCATCCATATTTTGGTCAATTAATTCAGCACGTAATTTCAATCCTTCGTCACCATACCTCTCACGGAACGGTGTTTGCCGAAGCAGCGGCTTTAGCATTCTTTCTTTGGCAGAAAAATACTCCCAAACCGGTCCAGACACTATATAGGGGTCGTCCCCTCGTTGAAATATATTAATGATATCGGCAATGCAATCTCGTAAAATAGCAATTTCATAAACCGTTGTATCCACACTTCGGCGAATTCCATACAAGCCGCTAAAATCGGTTGCCCCAATCCTTATATTCAAAATCAGCTCACGATTCTGATCAAGTAGTTTTTTGACTTTTAGCAATTCTTCCAATCTCGTCTCTTTTTGGATGATCCTTGCTGTCTCAAGGATTGGCATGGCATAAAAGGGATGCTGTTCACTATGTATTTCCCGTACTTCCTTTAAAAGCCCCGCGCCATCTTCTACTGAAAACTTTGGCAGCACCACACCCGTTAACAGTTTTACCGCTTCTCCTAACTGTTTTTTTAGCCTTTGAAACTGCTTACAGTCCCGAATCCGGATAAACATTAAAGGTAAATCTTCAAACCGCAAAAACTGCCTATTTAGCTCTTCAAATAGTTTGGAAAGCTCCTTAACAAGTTTTCCTTCCGCACTTCCGACTTCAAGATCACCGACTGCATCTTCTAAATCAATCACAAGGGATGTCAATCCTTCATATTTTTTGGATAGGATTTCCTGATGAATATTCGGACGGGTTGCCGGCATATAAAGCGTTGCTCCAAGGCCATACGCTAACAGCTCACGGTTCACAAATTTATTGAAGTCTTTTGGCTTTTGATAAAATAGATGCTCCATTTCATCATAAAAATAGGAGAAAAATTTCATTTTTAACTTACTCCTCATGATAAAAATAAGGGACCGGACTTTCGTCAGCTCCCCCATGTAATATAATATGCTTATTAACCGTTCTCTTTGCTAACTTCTTTTTTCTTGTTGATGAAATGGACGATAAATGTAGCACCGAACGTAAAGAGTAAAATAATAAAGAAATAAAGTGGTTCCAATTCATAATGGAATAGAACACCTGCAAACATCTTAACTGAAATAATTAAAATCAAGATATAGGCGGTTGTTTCAAGTTCCGGTATTTTGTCAATAAGGGCAAGAAAGACTCCAGCAACTCCACGCATCATTAATACGCCGAGCATTCCGCCAATTAATAGTACCCAAATCTCATTGCTTACCCCAAAAGCAGCCAGTACGCTGTCAACGGAGAAGGCGATATCCATTAATTCTACTGAAGCAACGGTTCCCCAAAAGGTTCCGAACATCCGGATTAATAAACCATTTTTGTTGATTCCCTCTGCTTCTTCGTCCTCTTCCTTACTTTCTTTATGTTTGTCAATAAAGTATTTAATAGCCAACCAAGCTAGATATGCTGCACCTAGTGCTTTTACCCACCACAGCTTTATTAAGTAGACCCCAATTCCAATCGCAATGAAACGAAATGCATAGGCACCTAATAATCCATAAAAAAGTGCTTTTTTACGTTTTTCCGGAGGCAGATGTTTTACCATTACCGCTAAAACGAGGGCATTATCTGCAGACAACAATCCCTCTAGAATAATTAGAGTTCCAATTAATCCCCAACTTACCGGATCTGATAAAACCTTCACCCACATATCCCACTCAAAGAAATGTGAATATGTGTCTAATATTCCTTGTAAAACCGACATTAAAAAAATTCCTCCCAGATGTTCTATATGTTTTTAGAAAAGACCCAGCCTTAAAAGGTGGGTCTCTTTATTTTAATTATCAGCCAACCTGTAATCCAAAATCAGTTGCTAACGCTGCCAGTCCACCTTGGTAGCCGCTTCCGATTGCACTAAATTTCCATTCACCATTATGACGGTATAATTCGCCTACAACTAATGCAGTCTCGATAGAGAAATCCTCTCCAAGGTCATAGCGAATCAATTCTTCCCCAGTTGCTTCACTAAAAATTCGAGCATAGGCATTTGAAACCTGCCCGAAGTTTTGATTTCTGCTGTCTGCATCATGAATCGTAATCGTAAAAGCAATTCGTTGAATAGAAGCAGGAATAGCTGTTAGGTTAATATTTATTTGTTCGTCATCACCGTCACCTGCACCAGTACGATTATCTCCAGTATGTACGACAGCACCATTAGCGCCTTTAGGGTTGTTATAGAAGATAAAGTCAGATTCAGTTGTAACCTTCCCGTTCTCTCCTAGTAGGAATACGGATGAGTCTAAATCAAAGTCATTACCGCCATCATATTTATTCGTATCCCAGCCTAAACCAACAACGACATTTGTTAATCCCGGATTGGTTTTTGTTAAGTCAACTTTTTGTCCTTTTGATAAACTAATTGCCATTTTCCATTCCTCCAATTTAGGTAATAATCTATTTACGAGTTTTTCTTAAAAAGGTTTCATTTATTATAATAAATTTTTTTACCACTGCTTCGCAAATTTTATCATCAACTCATCCATTTAGGAGGTGTATTTTTTGCCCAGTAAATCGAACCGAGATTATAATGGCTTTGATACTCATCATGGTAAGTATGATAATGAAAATTAAACCAGTAGCCTTCTTGCGGCGGCTGATCCCTTCTAACATGAAATCTAAGGATATCCTTGTTTGTTACACTGTTTTTGATATGAAAGATTTTTTCTGAGTGTCCTCCGCTCGGCTGTTCCGTGATGGCAAGATTCCTTAAATCTTCCTCGGGAAATTGGGCGGCAGTTTCTGTAATGGCTTGTTCAATATTAGGTAAAATAATCGTGCGAAACTCGTTCTCGATTATTGGTTTTATTTTGCTTCCGAATTTTTGATAGGATTGTTCCTCCGCTTGTTTGAGTAGTTCTTCCATAAAGTGGTCCCGATTAAACTCCGTTTCTTCTGCAAGAGTAGGAGTTTGGACAAAACTGCCTGAAGGTGCTGCAGCCGGGTTTGATGGTTTTCCTGCGTTGATATTATTCATTAATTGGGATGGTGAAACAAGACCAAAGGTCAAAATCGACACCATCACCACAAAAGATTTACGAATCCAATTCTTCAAAATAAACGCCCCTTTTTGAAATGGAAGGGTAAAGAAGTCCATTTTTATTCTTACAAAATATTATACTTCTTTTTTATGGAAATTGGAAAAAATAGAATTGGATATTTTTCGAATTATATAAAAAAATAAACTGAGGGCCAATGGCTCTCAGTTGTTATTTTTCAAGTATCCCAAAATGAAATTTAGCGGTTTTTCTTCGAAAAACTGTGAAGCCATATTTTTCAAAACGCTGGCTTTTATAATGGTCTTTTAAAATGACTTTTCGTTTGCAAACCCTTCGTGCTTCGGAAATGGTTTCTTCATTCAAATCATGTTGGAGAGCGAAATGTCCTAACGACCTAATCCCATCCGATTCAAGAATGCTTTCTTCAAACATCGGGTCGAAATAGACGCAATCTATAGATGAGGAAGGCTGACTCTTTAAATAATCCAAAGAAAAAGACGTGTTCACCTTTATTCTTTTCATTGCAGAATTGATTTCTAAATAACCAGAATCCCAGGATTGAAGTCCCTCTTTTACGAGAAAGGAAAGGTATTTCTGTCCTTCAATCCCTGTTACCGAGCCTTCGAACCCAACCACAAAACTAGCAACAATGGCATCTGATGCGAGACCGAGCGTGCAATCTAGCATGGACATTCCAATCGATAAATATGCGGCCTCAATAAACGGATCTTTCTCCCCGTTTATTAGTCTTTTTATCCGAAACATCGCAGAATTAGGATGAAAGAAGAAAGGTTCCTTGTGTTCCTGATTATATAGCTCAAGCCGTTCTTTGCCGACAATAAGACAGCTGCCAGCTTCCTCTTTTTGAATTTGGTTAATCGATTTCTTTTTTCTAGGGATATAGGAAATATCGAGTGTTTCGGCTAAGTTTCTTGCTTTTTTTATCATCTGTTCGTTTGTTCGTCCTGCTGTTGTAACAAACATATTATCCCTCTTTAATATAAATAAGCTTTTGAATGAAAAAAAGGATGTCGGCGGACATCCTTATTTACAATGAGTTTCAAACGAATTGATTAAGTTTTGCATGACTTCTTCCATTGCGTGGCCTTCGATATCATGGCGTGGAATAAAATGGACGACTTCTTTATCCTTTAATAAAGCAAATGATGGAGATGACGGTTCATGACCCGCAAAATATTCTCGCATTTTAGCTGTTGCTTCCTTATCCTGGCCAGCAAAAACCGTTACAAGGTGATCCGGTTTTTTCTCACTGTTCAACACTGCCTGAGTAACAGCCGGACGGGCTAATCCACCTGCACAGCCACACACGGAATTCACTGCTACAAGAGTAGTCCCCTTCACATTATCAATAAAATTTTTCACATCTTCTTCCGAAGTTAATTCCTCGAAGCCTGTTCTAGTTAATTCTTGTCGCATAGGTACAACCATTTGTTTCATAAATTCTTCATAGGCATTTGACATTAATAATCCCTCCTGTTTTCAGTGTAAGCATACTATAAAAAATCGCTATATTGCAATCCGGGCTTACTCCCCCAATTTCCTTGCTTCGGTCATTTGTTTCCAAACTGAGCCCTTTGCTTCCTCGCCGCCCTCGATTCGTTCAATTGCCATTTTTATTTGCATGCTGACTTCAAACTCAGAATCGTCTTCAGCAGCCTTTAAAGCAGGCAACGCTTTTTCATTTCCTACTTCATATAAAAACATTGCAGCCCGCCAGCGCACCAATTTACTTGGGTCCTTTAAGGCCTTAAGCATTTCGTCTTGTGCCTCCGCGAACCCTAAATCTGACAAGCAATCTCCAGCTGTCCGGCGGACAGTCACAGTTTTGTCATTTAGCGCTCTATATAAATGCGGCAGAACTTTGGTATCCTTAATCATTCCAAGGTACACCGTTGCAAGTCTTCTAATTGATGGTTTTTCATCGGATAATGCCGTTTCTAAAACAGGCAAATCCTCAAGCTCAGGATCGTCCATTTGTTCAAGCAGTTGATAGCGCACCTGCCAATCTGGGTTGTTTAAATCGCTCTTTGTGATTTTTTTTCGTGAAAGTACTGTTTTTTTATCAGATGTTTCCCCTGAATGTGCTTTTTCAACCAAGGCTTCAAGCCGGTTTTGTGGATAAGCGGCAATCAATTCCTCGACGACTTCCTGGCCAATTTGATCAAAGTCACCGTACCGTACCCCTTGATTTTGCCATTTCCGCAATAAAATATAATTATCTTCTGGAAGCTGCGCCTGCTCTCTTGCCTTTAAAAAATATTCTGGCATCCCAAACCTTTTTTCTGTCGTGCCATCAGTGAGCTTAACCTGCAAAGGAATTCCCTTAAACATTTGGATTTCAACTTTTATCTCACCGAAATGCTCATCTATGACTTTTTCATTTTTAGCAGCATCTTCAGCGTTTTCACCAAATGCCTGACGTACCTTTGGCAATAGTTCCTTCCAATCGAATTTCGCGTTTCGCTCAACTGCCAGGAAGTCAGCTACATGGTATACGCCTTTGATTCCTTCAATTTGTAAGATCTTTTGAATCACCTTTGGTGCATCTGCGCTGGTTTCTTTTTTATAATTATGACTTTTTCCCATTGGGAGTTCTTCATCTAAAAGGATTTTCATTGTATTTGGACTAGGAGTTGGTTCAATTGCTTTTATTTTCAACAGGATCACCTACTTTGTATTCTGTAAACAGTTTAACATATTGAATAAGTTGAATTCACTATTGATGCATATACCTAAAATACTGTTCTTAAAAGGCAATGTTAAAATTGGTTTGATTTCCGCTCAAGTTGTTTCAATATGGCATAAAAAAAGAGGAGAGTTTATCACATTTGCGGTGATAAACTCTCCTGTTATTTATGTTATTGTTTGACTTGCAAACTTTTTGTGCCCTGAAGTCCGATTTGTAATGAGGTCATTAGCCCCTCAAATGTTGCTTCTTCAAGTGTTCTTGGGGCTAGGCAATCACCGATTTGCCATACTTCAGAAGCAGAATCTTTAATTTTCTCATACAATTCCACGTTTGGAACGCGCCCAAGTGAAAGAATGATGGAGTCCACATTTTTAATGGTTTCTTTCTCATAAGAAAATAAATTTCGAATTACCACTTCATCCTCTTTAATTTCGCCTAAATCATAGTGAGGAATCATTTTAATATTTAACTGATAGAGTTTCTTTAAATATTCATTTCTTAAATATTGATGAACTTCCTCACCTATATATAGCCTTGAAGAAATTAATGTTACTTCGTGCCCTTTTTCTGCCAAATCAATGGCTGACTCCATTCCCGGCCAATCCCCGCCGAAATCGAACACCAAGACATTTTTTCCAATATTTTTGCTTTGTTGGTTAAATAATTGATCAACTGTACGAACTCTTGGATCTTTTATCCCAGGGATTAGCGGAATATATGGGCGGGAGCCAACTGCACAAATAATCGCATCCGGGCCAAGTTCCTTAATATCTTCGGGTTCAATGTTCCAGCCAAGTTTTACACTTACATTGCTGATGGACACTTTTTTTATAAAATTGTCAAGCATCGTTTCAGCAAGCTCTTGTCGCATTGGAGCACGCCTTAGGGTATGCAAAAGCCCACCGACCTCATCTGATTTATCTGCTAAAATGACTTCATGGCCAAGCTCATCTAACGTTAAGGCAGCTTTTAACCCTGCAGGGCCTGCGCCGATAATAAGCACTTTCTTTTTCTCACGTTGTGTCTTCTGAAGTGCTTGCACCTCCAGTTCCTTCCCTGCTGTTGGATTTTGGACACAGCCAATGGCTAATCCTTTATGATAATGGCCAATACATGCTTGGAGACAACCAATACAGGCATCAATTAATTGATGATTTCCCTCTTTTACTTTATTCGGCATTTCAGGGTCAACAATTAAGGAACGGGTCATCCCAACGACATCTGCTTTCCCAGTGGCAACAATCTGCTCCGCCTCGACTGGGTCGACAATCCGGGAACCAACAAACACGGGAACTGCGCCCGCCATGCGGATTTTAAAAGCTTGCGGAGAATTATAGCCATGTTTGATTGGAGATGGCGGCACAATATGTGTTGACCCTGCAAAAGTACTAGAATCACCCGATGTAACATTGATGAAGTCTACACGAACTTGATCCACTAAATACTCAACAATTTTTACGGAATCCTTAACATCCAAACCATCCATTGTCATTTCATCGGCACTCATTCGGATCCCAACCGTGAAATCTTCGCCGACTTCCTGCCAAACCCGCTGCATCACTTCCACAATAAACCTCATTCGTTTTTCAAACGAACCGCCATATTCATCGGTACGATGATTGGTTTGGCCGGACCAAAACTGTGCTGGCAGGTATCCGTGAGAGCAGCAGATTTCTACCCCGTCCAGACCACCTTCCTTCGCAAGTTTTGCTGATCGAGCAAAGCCTTTGATTACATCTTTAATTTCCTCAATACTCATCGGTCTTGGCATCGTTCCGAACCGGAGACTTGGCACGGCAGAAGGAGCCAATGCTGCCGTGCGATAATCACTTGAAACAACCTCTCTTCCCCCGTGAAATAATTGACTGAATAGCTTCGTTCCAAATTGATGGACTTCATTTGCGAGCTCTAAATAGGCCGGTACAATCCTTTGATCAAACCCTGCAATTGTATGGGTCGTCAACATTCCTGATTCGTGTACAGCCGCTGCTTCTAAAACAATCAGCCCCACTCCACCTTTTGCCCGGGCCGAATGATAGGCAGTCATCTCCGGCGTGGGTATCCCGTTGGCAACATGATTTGTCTGATGTGCTGTACTAAGAATTCTATTTTTTAATTCTGTGTGACCAATTTCGATTGGACTAAATAAATGCTTATAATTCGTCACGGCTACTCACTCCTATTGGTTTGTATTTAACAAGTAACCTAGCAAAAAACGTGCCAATCGGTAAGGTTGCCATCATTTCAATATATTTTTTAAAAATTCATAATTTTCACTAGAACTAATTGTATAATAAAAGAAATAAGTGAATGTTTTTTGCATCAATCGGTGCAAAAAAGGTTCACCGCAACTTTACTCCCCCTAATAATCTATTAAAACCAAATTTATACGGGAATCATGGTTAAAGTTGCTGCAAAATGTGTTCACTTTTAAAAGGAGGGCTGGATAGATGATCACTGAATGGAACTTTCAACAAAAAATTATTGGAATCGAGAAATTAAATGTATCTCTTCAGGAACAGCTAGAAATTGCATTACGAAAAATAAAGGAACTAACACAAATATTGAATTCCTCCTATGATGAAATTTTTGTAACAGATTCAGAAGGAAATGTTTTATTTGTAAGTGATTCTTGTAAATATTTTACTGGACTCCCGCCTGAAGCCTTTATCCACAAAAATATCTTTGAATTAGTGGAGAAAGGCATCATTACCGACTCGGTCACGATTAAAACGATGCAAACCCAGACAGTACAATCGTATGAACAAAATTACCCTAATGGAAAAACCGTTCTGGCGACAGCTAAACCTGTTTTTGATGATGAAGGGAAATTGTATCGGATTGTCACAAATTCCCGTGATATTTCGGAATTAGTTGAGATGAAAAGAAGGTTGGCTGAGATTCATGCTTTACAGCAGGAAAATCTTGATGAAGCCATAATCGAAAAAGTGATTGGCCGCCAAAAGTTTATTACGCAATCTAAAAACATGGTCAACACACTAAAATTAGCTGAAAAAGTGGCTCCTTTAGACTCCTCGATTTTCATACATGGTGAATCAGGTGTAGGAAAGGGAGTATTAGCACGGATCATTCATGAAAATAGCCCAAGAAATGTGCATTCATTTGTTCAAGTGAATTGTGGGGCAATACCTGAAAGCTTACTAGAATCAGAATTATTTGGCTATGAGGCTGGGGCATTTACCGGGGCGAACAAACGGGGAAAGGCCGGCTTGGTTGAGATGGCAGATGGCGGGACATTGTTTTTAGATGAAATTGGGGAAATGCCACTTGATCTTCAAGTGAAAATCCTCCATTTAGTTCAGGACAAAACTTTTAAAAAAGTGGGAGGAACCACTGAAAAGCACGTTGATATCCGTATCATTTCTGCCACCAATAAAGATCTATTACAATTGATTGAGGAAAAAAAATTCCGTCAGGATTTATACTACCGCCTTCACGTTGTTCCATTAAGAATCCCTCCGTTAAGAAAACGGAAGCAGGATATTTTAGTTTTAACAGATTATTTTTTAAATCAATTTAATCAAAAATATTCACAGCAAATTGAACTAGATGAGAATGCCAAACTCTTTCTGCAGCTCCAAGAATGGCGTGGAAATGTGAGAGAATTAGAGAATTTTATTGAACAAATTGTTGTCACTGCAAGTAAACCGTTAATAAGTATTGAAGATTTACCGTTTGCAATCGATCATCGTATTCCTCATGAAAACAGTCTCTCATTGCAGCAGCTTCCATTGAAAAGGGCTGTAGAAGAAACAGAGAAACAAGTTCTTTCCTATGCACTAAAGAAATATAAATCGACAAGGAAAATGGCCAAGGCATTAGGAGTAAATCAAACCACCATAATGAGAAAACTACATAAGTATCACATGACCTCAAATGAAACGACTTGATTGTTATAATTAACTGAATTTTTAGATATTGGCACAAAAATTGCATTATATTTCAGTGAACAATCAAATGACAGGGAGTGATGAGAGTGGGAGAATTACTTTTTTGTTTTGGCTATGGAGGTTCACTAATTATTTTAGGTCTTATTACCAAATTTTTCGTCAGCAGAATGGAAAAAGATGTAATAACCACAACAAATATATCAAAAGATGAAAAGGCGGGGATGTAAAGATGATCTATACAATCGGTATAATTGTCTCCTTCCTTGTTTACATCCTTATCGGTGTTTTTCTTTCCAGACGAGTTAAAAATTCTGAGGAATATTATGTTTCCGGCAGAAAAGGCTCGACGCTGATGGTCACTGGTACGTTGGTTGCTTCGTTTTTAAGTACCGTCTCCTTTATGGGCGAAGCTGGATTTTCCTATGAAGGCTACCCGATCCTTTTACTCATCCTGGTTATTTTCAATGCAACCGGCTATGTAGTGGGTGTGTTCTTTTTCGGACGGTATTTACGACGGAGTAAATCCTTGACTGTGCCTGAATATTTCGGTAACCGCTTCCAATCAAATAAAGTGCGAATGGCCGCGGCCATCACAACGATTCTTGGTATTGCCGCCTATTTGGTCGCTGTTACACAAGGTGCTGCAGTATTGCTCTCGGAAATTTCCGGAATCTCTTACGCATTTGCTTTACTGATTATGTGGGTTGTGTATGCTTCTTTTACAGTTCTTTCCGGTGCAAAAGGGGTTATGGTTAATGATACCATCATGTTTTTCATCTTCTCGATTGCTACCTACTTAGCTTTCCCGTTTATCATTCATTCTGCTGGAGGTTTTCCGGACGCGATTGTGAAAGCAGCGTCAAACCCGGCACGTCCTGATTTATTAAGCTGGCATGGAATTACCGGTCCAAATAACTATATGGGCGCGCCATGGGAAGCTTTTGTTTGGGCACTTATCTTAGGTTTGGTGTGGTCGGCGGTTATTTCCATTAGTCCTTGGCAAAGCAGCCGTTATTTAATGGCTAAAAATGAACATGTCGCGATTCGCTCTGGTGTATGGGCAACCATTTCTATCATTACGATCTACTTGTTCCTTCACATCAGCATTTCTACGATCACTACGATTAATCCGGATATTAAACCAACGGAAAAAGTGTTCATTTGGGCAGCAATGAATATCGTCCCTAAATGGCTGGGAATTATTATCGTGAGTGGAATCATGGCTGCAGCGTTATCGTCCTGTGCCAGCTTCCTGCAACTTATTGGCTCAAGCATTACACGAGATATCATGGAACAGTCCCGAAACAAAAAATACTCAGATAAACGCCTGCTGGTTACTAGCAGATTTTCAATGATTCTTGCTAGTATTGTCATTCTTCTTATCGGGCTTTGGCAGCCGCCATCCATCATGTGGATTGGCTATTTTGCGGCGACGTTATTTGCCGCTTCCTGGGGCCCTGTTGCGTTTGCAAGTGTATTCTCAAAAAAGGTAACCAAAACAGGTGCACTGTGGAGTATCATATTTGGATTTTTAGGAGTAATTCTCGGCGAATCCCTGAAAAAATACGGTGTAAAACTGCCTGTTTATTTAGATCCAGTGATTATTGGAGTCATTTTAAGTTTAATCGCTCTTTGGTTGGGCTCTAAAGTTGGTGATATTTCTGCGGCAGAACGAGAATTCCAAGCAAATATATTAACACGGCCGATTGAAGCAGACGATAAAGAAGAAATGGCTATCACAAAAAGATATCCTGCCTATTTAATGATCAGCGGCGTTATTATCATCATCATTACGTTTATTTTCTACTACTATCCGTTGACATTGGCGATGTAGGCAAAATAAGTCCAGGTTTTCGGTGTAAAGTTACACTCAAACTTTTTTTATCAGCGGTTTTTCAGGCCTTATCAGCGGTTCTACCCATTTTATCTGCGAATCAAAAAAAGTTGACCCAGATATTGAATCTGCGTCAACTTTTTTATTGTACAAAAGCTATTATTGTCCTTCTGCTAGCTCCGCGAGGTAGGTCCAACGTTCAATTAACTGCTCAAGCTTCTCATTTAATTCTGCTTCTTGTTTCATCAAATCCTGTGCTTTTGTAAAATCACTGCCAACCTTTGCAAGTTCCGCTGAAGTCTCTTCCAGTTTCTCCTCTGTTTTAGCAATCACGTCATCAATCTCTTCCCACTCTTTTTTCTCCATGTAAGTCATTTTTTTCTTTTTTTCCTTTTCCGGAGATTTTGCTGATTGGGCGGTGGCGCCAGTCGTTTTTTGCACTTCAACTATCGATTCTTTTTCAAGATATTCTGTGTAATTGCCAAAAAATGAATCAATTGCACCATCCCCTTGTAAAACTAGCAGCTGGTCGACGACCTTATCTAAGAAATAACGGTCATGTGATACAGTGATAACGACCCCAGGAAACTCCTCTAAATAATCTTCAAGAACGGTTAATGTTTGTGTATCAAGATCATTTGTCGGCTCGTCCAAAAGTAGAACATTAGGTGCTGTCATTAATATTTTTAATAGATATAGACGGCGTTTCTCGCCCCCGGAAAGCTTTCGAATGGGTGTCCCGTGACTAAACGGCGGAAATAGAAAACGCTCAAGCATTTGCGCTGCCGAAATTGTTTTTCCATCGGAAGTCTCGACAATTTGCGCCGTTTCCTTAATGTATTCAATCATCCGCATGTTTTCATCCATGTCTTCGCTTTCCTGTGTGTAGTAAGCGATTTTTACCGTTTGCCCCATCAGGAATTCCCCTTCATCAAGTGGAATTCGCTTAGCAAGTATATTGAGCAAAGTTGACTTTCCTGTTCCGTTTCGTCCAATAATCCCGAATCTGTCTCCAGGCTTCACCAATAGGTCAAAATGGTTAAGGATTGTTTTCGCCCCGTATCGTTTAGAAGCATCCTTTAATTCAAATACCTGCTTCCCCAGCCGGCTCCCATTTAAAGAAATATCAAGCTTCTCCCCAGAGGGTTTCCCGCCTGCAAGCTTATCGTCCAGCTCCTCAAAGCGCTGAATCCGCGCCTTTTGCTTTGTTGTTCTCGCCTTTGCACCTCTTCTGATCCATTCAAGTTCCCGTCTGAAAAGATTTTTTCTTTTTTCAAATGTTGCTGCCTCATTTTCTTCTCGGATAGCTTTGGATTCCAAAAAGGCCGCATAATTTCCTTTATAGCTGTAGAGATTTCCGCCATCTAATTCAAACATTCGATTTGCAACACGGTCTAAAAAATAACGATCATGGGTGACGAGTAAAATTGAACCGCTATATCTGCTCAAATAATCCTCGAGCCATTTGACAGTATCAAAATCAAGATGGTTGGTCGGTTCGTCTAAAATAAGTAAATCAGGCTCAGCGATTAAAACCTGCGCCATTGCTACACGTTTTTTCTGTCCCCCGGAAAGCTCACCTATCTTCTTTCCAAAATCCTCAATCCCTAATTTCGTTAAAATGGATTTCGCATTCGTACTCGCATCCCAAGCATTCAGAGCATCCATTTGTTTTTGTAAGTGAAATAGCTCGTCCTGAATTTTGGAGTCATTAGGAGAGGAGTTGAGCCTTTGAAGCGTTTTTTCATAATCACGCATTAATTTTAAGATCGGAGCTTCTCCATGATAGACCTGCTCAAGTACCGTCCGGTCTGCATCAAAATCGGGCTGCTGAGCCAAAAAGGCAATAGTATAATCCTTACCGGCAATACTCTTCCCCTCGTCCGGCTGATCCAAGCCTGCGACGATTTTTAATAAGGACGATTTTCCCGTTCCATTTACCCCGATTAGGCCGACACGCTCTTTTTCACCGATTGTAAAAGAGATATCGTTAAAAAGTTGTTTCTCCCCATAGGTCTTCGTGACGTTTTCCACTGTGAGCATTTTCATGATTGACCATTCCATTCTTGATAAAATTGTTCTAAAAATATCTCCATCATTTGATGACGGCCTTCAGCCATTTTTTTTGCCGTTTCTGTATTTAACAAGTCTTTTAATTTTAGTAGTTTTTCATAGAAATGATGAATGCTGGTTGATTTCCCTTTTCGGTATTCCTCTATCGTCATTTCTTCTCTTATCTGGTAGGATGGGTCATAAATCTGCTGACCCTTTTTTCCCCCATAGGCAAAGACACGGGCAATCCCGATGGCGCCGATTGCATCTAGTCGGTCCGCATCTTGGACAATTTTTGCCTCGATTGAATCAAGCTTTACCTTTCTTCCACCCTTGAAAGAAATGGAAGCGATGATTTTTTTAATTTGCTGTATTTCGTCTTTTGATAATTCAATTGTTTTTAAAAATTCATCCAGCTTTGCTTCGCCTGTTTCTGTGGTTTCATTTAGTTTTTCATCCGGTATATCATGAAGGAGCGCTGCCATTTCAATAATGAACGGATCTCCTGATTTTTCTTGTTCGTTTATATATAATGCATTACGGCGGACACGGTCGACATGGAACCAATCATGACCTGTCGCATCTTCACCTAATTCACTTTGGACAAACATTTCTGCTTGTTCAATGATTTGTTTTTTCAAATAAAACACCTACCCTCATCCTTGCTATTCTATCATGAAAAAGAAGGATTGTTGAAAAACTTTGGATGAAACCTTCCTAATTCAAAAAATAAAATCCGCAGGGAGTCTGCGGATTCAACCAACTATTCCATTCCGTTAAACCAGCTAATTCCTAGGGTGTTCTCGCCCGCGTGAACGCCGATTACTGCTCCCAGTGGGCAGAGGAGAATCGTAAGTTCCGGGAATTGTCTGCTTAACTCCTTCTTCCATTCTTCTGCCTGATCCTCATGCAATCCATACAAAATATAAACTTCCTTCATCTGATATTTTTCATAGGAGTGCCGCAAATAGTCGACAATCCTGTCTTTTGCTTTTTTCTCGCTTCGGACCTTTTCCCTAACGGTTAAAGCACCGTCCTCAATTGAAATAATAGGTTTCACATTCAACATACTGCCAAGGAAAAATTGCAGTCCTGTCATCCTGCCGCCGCGGTGGAGCTGCTCTAGGCTGCCGACCAAGACATAGGCTTCATTTGTTTCCCTAATCGTTTCCAGCCTGTTCACGACATAGTCTAAGGTTTTTCCTTCCGAGAGCCATCCCATCCCCTTTTTAATCAAGGCAGCTAGTGGATAGGTTAGAATTTTTGAATCAATCGTCGTGACAGGAATTGCCACTAGATTACTCGCTTGAACGCTTGAAGAAACTGTGCCGCTTAATTTTCCGGAGATGAGTACCGTAATGACCTGATCATACTCTTTCTCTAATCGCTCATACATCGTTTTAAAGGCTCCCACAGAGGGCTGCGAAGTTTTTGGCGGTGTCTTTAATGTTTTTAATTTTTCAAAAAGCTGTCCCGCCGTTAAATCTATGCCATCTAAATATTCCTCGCCATCAAGAACAATCGAAAGCGGAACCGTATATAAATCCGGATGTTTTTTTAGTTCATCATCTAAAAATGCTGTGCTGTCGGTTACCCAAGCCGTTTTGAACAAAAATGATCACTCCTTATCCCAATACTCTATAGCTTTAGGAATATCATTACTTTAATGGTAACCTCTCATATTAGTATTGTAAATATTTAAAATTTTCAAAATAACCTATAACAGACCCTCAATATCTTTAACAATCTCAATCGGTTTTGTACTAGGAGCATAACGTTTATGGACATTCCCAGTTTGATCCACTAAAAATTTGGTAAAGTTCCATTTTATTGCTTTAGACCCCATGACCCCGGGAGCTTGTGAAGCTAAATAATTGAATAACGGATGTGCCTGACTGCCATTTACATCCACTTTTGCAAACATCGGAAAAGTAACACCATAATTTAATTCACAAAATGATTTGATTTCCTCTTCATTGGCAGGTTCCTGGTTCATAAATTGATTGCAGGGAAAACCTAATACGGCAAATCCCTTGTCCTTATACTTTTCATAGATTTGCTGAAGCTCATTAAATTGCGGGGTAAATCCACACCTACTTGCCGTATTGACAACCAATAATACTTTCCCTTTAAATTGTTCAAGTGAAACGTCAGCACCATCAATAGTTTTAGCATTAAATTCATAAATTGCCATTTTATTTCCCCCTTTTAAATTAGCATTTCAAGCCTCTTTAACGATGAAATGATATATTCAATCATCTCAACTAAATCATCTAATTGTTCTTCCCGTACCATCCGATCAAATTCAACCGTAACGGTATGCAGCCCTTCTATTTCCTTGTGAATTGGATTCATTTGTACCCATTGCGTAATTTTTCTCGAAGGTCCCCATATATCTGAAAATAGTTTCTCAATTTCATTATGATCTACATTGGGACTCTCGTAACAGAATTCAAGTTTCAGGGAACAGCCCGCCATTTTTTCTGACCCGACTACTGGAATTAGTTCTGCTGCTAAATTTACCATACTAGATTCTAGTTCAATTTTAACCGAAGGACTCTTCCCAGAAGATTCAGCCATTTTAAAAGAAACATCAAAATTCCGTGACATTTTTGCCATATTAATGATATCGTTGCGATCGGTAATCACGATTTCGCCGCCCAGGTCTAAGTCATATATAGCACCCTCAATGACAACTTTCATGTTATCGAAAGCAGTTGGATCAAACATAGATTTCACCCTCTTTTAATTTATTACTGTTATTGTATCTAAAATTATTTTCTTTTCTGTAAGAGAGATAATGTTTATAATGTTATTGACCAAATATTAAAAATTTATATTTAATTAAGACATGATTTTGTTTAACAGAAGAAGGAGATGGTCACTTGCCTATTAATATTCCAAGGCTTTTACCCGCACGGGAAGTACTCGAACAAGAAAATATTTTTATCATGGATGATGAACGTGCGATCAGCCAGGACATTCGTCCGTTAAATATTTTAATTTTAAATTTAATGCCCATAAAGGAAAGGGCAGAAACACAGCTATTAAGATTATTAGGAAATTCACCGCTTCAGGTGAATGTGAAATTTTTAAAAACACGTTCCTATGAATCTACCCATACAAGTAGACAGCATCTTGAACAATTCTATACCACTTTTCCCGAAGTTAAGCCGCAGAAGTTTGATGGGATGATTATTACCGGTGCTCCAGTCGAACTTTTAGAGTTCGAACAAGTAAAGTATTGGCAGGAGTTAACAGAGATAATGGACTGGTCAAAAACCAATGTGACGTCGACGTTACATATTTGCTGGGGAGCCCAAGCTGCGCTTTACTACCACTTTAATATTGGTAAATTTGAGCTGCCGCGTAAATGTTCTGGTATCTATTCACACCAGGTTTTTGATGCGAATGATATCTTATTGCGCGGATTTGATGATGTTTTCTACGCACCGCATTCTCGGTATACAGATGTATCCATCGAAGAGATAAAAGAACATCCTGAATTAAAGCTGTTGGCCGCATCAGAAAAAGCGGGGCCATTATTAATATCCTCCCGCGACAGAAAGCATGTAATGATCACAGGTCACTTAGAATATGAATCTGAATCATTGGCAGAAGAATATACGAGAGATGTTAACAAAGGGCTGGATATCCATATCCCAGAAAATTATTTTCCAAATAATGACCCAAGCAACCCACCGGTAAACCGCTGGCGCTCACATGGACATTTATTCTTTTCAAACTGGCTGAATTATTACGTCTATCAAGAAACACCATTTTTATGGGATTAAACAAAGCATCGGTTCGGAGTGAACCGATGCTTTCGTTTTATTTTATCTTGAACATAAATACCCACATAAAGGACAAGGACTGCCGCAATTCGAGTGGTAGATTTTCAACAGGCAGTTTTTCTGCCTCACGCTTGTACACTCCCATTTCGGCTATTTTTTTAAAGCCATTTTCCTCTGCAAGCTTTTCGAATTCCCATGGCATCATCGTATTACAAATGACCTTTTCTCCATAAAGTCTTCGAAAGCTATTGATTCGCGGCATAGCGGTCGGTCCTAAAATGGCTATACAAGCCAAGCCGTCTTTTTTTACGATCCGTTTTATTTCGAAGAGAACCTTTAAGGGACTTTCTGTCCATTCTAAAGAATTAATGGCCATAACGGCATCGAGAGAATTTGGCTCCAGAGGAACCTCTGAAATATCTGCCTTGATAAATTGAACGGAACTTCCCACTGCCAGCACTGATGCCTTTTCAAGCATTTGCTCTGATAAATCGATTCCTGTTACGTGATGACCCATTCTAGCAAGCTTAACGGAAGCATAGCCATCCCCACAGCCTAAGTCACAAATCGCAGACTCATCAGGCAGATATTTTTTCAAAAAAGGGATGATGTCCTTCCTGCTTCCCGTTTCCCACATCCCTCTGCTGCTGGAATGCCAGCTATCTGCCCGATTATCCCATTGTTTTTCAGCTTCATCAACCCATTGCATTTCCACATTAAACCTCCAAAAATGAATTTATATTTATAATTCGTTTCAAATTAAAAATTCCCTTCTTGATTATTATCCCTACCATTTAGAAAGAATAATGGAAAAAGGAGGAATAAGAATGGAGACGATTGTCGGGCTTCACCGGAATCATTTTGGCGAAATTATTAGCTTCGTTACTTCGGAAGGGAGGGTCATTTCTTACCGGAAAGCGTTAATGGAGGCTGAAAATGGCTTAATAGCTGGAATACAAACAGAAGAGGATTCTGAAGGCAATTTAACCTTAACCTCTGGGCTACAACAATCCTTTGACCAGTATCCAAATTTATTTTAAAAAGCACCTGGCTTTCGAACCAGGTGCTTCCCTTTTGCAATTACGGCTATTCCAATTCGTTTTCATTCTGCTTTTGAATGTCTCTTAATGCATCGATTCTTGAAATGTCTTCCTCAAAAAACTGAACAAGATCGCCAATCCGGTCAATCGAATCCCAGCTTAAATGATGTTCAATTCCTTCCACATCATTATAAATATTTTCGTCCTTAACACCGATAATTTTTAACATCTGCTCAAGAAGTGCATGACGAAAAACTAACCGTTTTCCTATTTTCCGTCCTTTTATAGTTAAAGTCAGACCTCTATACTTTTCATAAACCAAATATCCATCTTTATCTAGCTTTTGAACCATTTTTGTTACTGAGGAGGGATGTACTGATAACGCTTCCGCAATATCAGAGACTCGAGCATATGTTTTTTCTTCAATCAGTTTATAAATTTGTTCAATATAATCTTCCATACTTGGTGTTGGCATCCCGTTCCCTCCAAATAAATCATCATTAAAAGTGTACTATAGATAGATTTGAGTGACAAGGTTCTTTGTCACTTTATGGGATTATCTTTGCGGAACTTTATCAAATAAAAATTTCACTTTTTTATCCTGGTCATCTAAATAAAGCCGAGCATTAAAGGTTTTTTCATTTTTTGTAAACCCTTCAATCAGGTCCGTTTTTCCCTCAGAAAGCAGTAATTTAATATTTTTTTGTGTGATATTTTTCCCAAGAATTTTTTTTGAAATAGTAAAATCACATTGATTTTTACGAAAATTACTGCAGCCATAAAAGCTCCCTTTATCGATCACAGACCCATCACATTTTTTACATGATCCTAGTTTAGTCACCGTTTTTGTTTTTTTCTTTCCCGGTGAAAAATTGTCCCTCATCTCATCCGAAAAGCTCCAATTTGTTGATTGGTCAACACTTGTATTGATAAGATGTACAACCATTTTATTGGTTTGCTCCATAAAATGCTTGGGTGATGCGGATCCTTCAGAGATTTCTTTTAATTTCTGCTCCCATTTTGCCGTCATTTCCGGTGAGGCCAGAATTTGCTGTCCAATCGCCTCAATTAAGATTTTTGCCTTCGCCGTTGCGTAAACCAAGTTTTTGGTCACTTGAATATAAAGACGGTCCTTTAACATAGTGATAATTCCTGCTCTTGTTGCCTCTGTTCCAAGTCCTTCCGTTCTTGTCAAAACTTTTTCGAGCTCTTTATCCTCAATATGCTTACCTGCCGTCTTCATTAATGTAATTAATTGGCCCTCAGTATAGCGCTTTGGAGGCTGTGTTTGACTTTCTTTTACATTTATCTTTTCCGTTTTGCCCTGCTCGCCTTTTTCTAAAAATGGAAGTGACGGTTCATCCTCATGTTCCTTTGGAGGCTGTAAAACCTTTTTCCACCCCTCTTCGATTTGCACTTTCCCTTTTGATTGAAAAGAAGCACGCCCGTCCACTAATGTCGTTACCGTTGTATATTCAGCAATTGCTTTGTTATAATGAGCAGCAATTAAGCTTGTTACTACCAGATCGTAAATTTTTCGTTCATCCGCATCCAGTCTCTCAATATTGGGAATTTGTTCAGTCGGTATGATGGCATAGTGATCGGTTACCTTTTTTTCATTCACATACCGTTTGTTATCAATTAGAGAAGGATTAGGCAGAGGGAAGAATGATTGATATGTTTTTATATGACTTAATTTCCCCAATATTTCCGGGAAGATATTTGCCTCTTCTTTCGTAACATAGCGCGAATCGGAACGTGGATAGGAAAGATTTCCTTTTTGATAAAGCTTTTGAAGGACATCCAGTGTTTTTTTCGGTGAGAATTTATAACGTTTATTTGCCTCCGCTTGCAGGGCTGATAAATTATAAAGAAGCGGTGGGTAAAATTCTTTTCTTTCAGAAACCACCTCAGCAACTTCAGCTGGTTTTCCCTTACAAAATGCAGCTACTTTTTCGGCTAAGTCCTTTGTTTTTACTCGTGTTTCTCCATCATTCTGCCATTTACCGCTATAACGTTTTCCGTTAATTAAAAAATGAGCGATTACTTCCCAAAACGGTTCGGGTTTAAAATTCTCAATTTCCAGTTCTCTTTTCACTATTAGGGCTAAGGTTGGTGTCTGGACTCTTCCAACCGAAAATACATCTGAAAAGCCTTGTTTCTGCAGGAGAAGACTATAAAGTCGGGATGCGTTCATCCCTACTACCCAATCGGCGCATGCCCTGGTATAGGCTTCAAAATACAGGCTTCTGGTATCATTTTCATCTAAAAGCTTGGTAAAACCCTCTCTTATTGCGTTTGCAGTCAAGGAAGAGATCCACAGTCTTTTCATCGGTTTTTTACATCTAGTTAACCGAAGTATATTCCGGATGATTAATTCCCCTTCCCTTCCAGCATCCCCGGCATGGATAATTTCATTAACTGCCTGATCAGAGATTAACTTTTTAATGACTGCAAATTGCTTTGCTTTATCTCTTGTCACTTCATATTCAAAGTGTTCAGGAATCATTGGCAGGGATTCCAGCGACCATTTTTTCCAGCCCGGTTGATACTTTTCGGGTGAAACTAATTGGCATATATGACCGATAGCCCAAGTCACGTAGGCACCATTTTTAAAAATTTCATTAGGAAATATTTCAATAAAGCCATTTTGTTTTTTATGCTTAAAAATTGAAGCAAGCGTTGAGCCCTGGTCCGGTTTTTCGGCAATAATTAATTTCATGCAGATTGCTCCCTTTTTTTACAAACTATCCGACATTCATTTTCCCACTTTGCCCCCGCAACGTAAAGAGTAAAAAATCACTCAAAAAATAAAATCCCTTCCAGTTACCTTAGTTTCTGGAAAGGATTTACCAAAGTTACAATTTTCTCTTCAATTGAATAGTGGTATCCTGAATATACCAATGGTCTTCATCGACAATATTGGAGACCGTCAGAATGAATGACGGAACTCTCTCAACTTCAAAAACAATCGCTCCAATTTTCTTGGAGAACATAATAAATGCTTCACCATGCGAAAAATTGGATAAATGGTTCCCGATATGGAGCAAAGACATCATAATTTCCTGTTTTTCATCTGTTTCGATTTGTAAATGCGGAGAGAATCTTAATATCCAATCCTCTCCATCAATGGAAAATCGGAACATCCCCTCACCCTGTTTCATAGACTTTTTTATAATTATACATATGTTGAATCTTGAATTTTATGTTTAAACGCGCTGATGTTGTCCCTCCCAGCTTCAGTCCCTTGTAATTTGGATAAAAAACCGCTTTCATTCCTTGACTGTCCAATTCTGTTATTGTATATTTAAAGCATCATGTTATATAATTGCTTGGCAAAATTTTGCCCTATTAGCTGCATGATAATTATTTAACTTAGGCACTAAAGAATGTGTCTTGATAGGCTTAGGAGGAAGAAGTACATGCAAAACGGTAAAGTAAAATGGTTCAACAATGAAAAAGGTTTTGGTTTTATCGAAGTTGAAGGCGGAGACGACGTATTCGTACACTTCAGCGCTATCACTGGTGAAGGCTTCAAATCTTTAGAAGAAGGTCAAGAAGTTTCTTTTGAAATCGTTGAAGGAAACCGTGGACCACAAGCTGCTAACGTGGTAAAACTATAATCTCAAATAATCTAAGGCTGGCCATTTGCCAGCCTTTTTATTTTGCCATTTAGGAAAGCTTTTTCCCAAACTCCTTAATTTGTTCCCCGATGGTACATTGTGAAATACAAAATTGATGCGCTCTCCTGCGCCCGCCGTCTTTAATTAATTGGCGATGCAAAAAACACCCTTCACAGTATTGAGCCATCAGAGTTTCTACATGCGTTAATACTTCTTTTCGTGCTGAACCCTTCACTTGACTCTACTCCCCCATCCTTAAAGAATTTGTGTTTTAGCGAAGATCTCTTTTCCGTCCAACGCCTGTGTAGCTAATTTATCTGCTTCCTTATTTTCATTACGGGAAATAGCTGTGTACCTCGGCTGGATTCCCAAAGCTTTGATTTTTTCCTCAATTCGGTCCAGCCAGCGATTTAAATTTTCTTCATAGCATGGCCATTCTCCTTCTAGCTGCTTTAAAACAACCTGAGAGTCCCCTTTAAATTCGCAAGGTAAATGATGCACGCCCAAGTCCTCTAAAATATTTAGGGTATAATAGAATGCAGCGTACTCTGCCTCGTTATTGGTATCCATTTGATCTATATGTTCATTAGCCCGGATTCGATATTTCTTTTTGCCCTGCCGAAAGAAAATAACGGCTCCAAGACCGGCGCGATTTGTTTCTTTGTGAAATCCCCCATCAAAATAAACCGTCACTTCATGGGGGTCTTCTTCGATTTCAACGGTCAGTTTTTTTATTTCCTTTAAAGTCCATGATGTCCCCATCTCATCATAATATGTTAATTCTGATACTTTTCCAGACTTATCAAGTTCTTCGCCAGTTTGAATGGCTAATTCGGAGGAAAGCCAGTCAGAGGTAAAATGTACCTTTTCATTTCCCTTAGGTTGATATTTCCACTCAATTCGATATTTCATTTTTTCCAGCCTTTCTTATACTATTTCGGTTTTAAAGCAACAACTTATACGTTCTTAAATATTAATCCTTCATTTTACCTTATGTTGATATGTTCTTATCATACCCAGTTATTAATAGTTGTGATAGAAAAAACTTTTTCTCCAATATGGTCATGAATTATGATAAACTTTCATTAGCTTACAAATGGAGGAAATTATCTTGATTGAAGTTTATATTGATGGGGCGAGTGCCGGTAATCCTGGACCAAGCGGAGCCGGCATTTTTATAAAAGGACAGGGAACTGTAGATAAATATTCGATTCCGCTTGGGGTCATGTCCAACCATGAAGCTGAATACCATGCCTTTATAAAAGCATTAGAAATTTGTTTAGAAAAAGGCTATACCAATACAGTCGTATCGTTTCGAACCGATTCGGAATTAGTCAATAAAGCTGTTGAAAAAGAGTTTGCGAAAAACAAACTTTATGTTCCGTTGTTAGAAAAAGCACTGCAGCTATCGAAGAAATTCGATTTATTTTTTATGAAATGGATTCCAAGCATTGAAAATAAAGTTGCAGATGAGCTAGCAAGGCTTGCAATCCGAAAAAATAACGTGGGGGAACAATAATCATTATGAAAAAACCGATTATTGCTGATATAAGTTTGCTGCTTGTTACATTAGTATGGGGAACTACCTTTGTTTTAGTCCAAAATGCAATTGATTTGCTAGAACCTTTTTCCTTTAATGGAGTTCGGTTTTTAATTGCAGCTTTGTTACTTTTTATCTGTCTTATCCTTTTTGACAAAAAACAACTGAAACTGCTTAATGGTAAAATGTTATTATCGGGTGTTTTTATCGGATTCTGGTTATTTCTTGGATATGCAACTCAAACAATCGGCCTTTTATATACAACCTCTTCGAAAGCAGGTTTTATTACAGGCTTAAGTGTTGTTTTGGTGCCATTACTGTCGATTTTTTTAGCAAAACAATATCCAAGCCGTAATGCCATTTTTGGTGTGTGTACCGCAACTATTGGTTTATTTTTCCTGACAATGACGGATGTAACAGGCCTTAATATTGGCGATGGTTTTGTTTTGGTCTGTGCCATAAGTTTTGCAATGC
Source organism: Bacillus salipaludis (assembly GCF_030938565.1). Lineage (GTDB taxonomy): Bacteria > Bacillota > Bacilli > Bacillales > Cytobacillaceae > Neobacillus > Neobacillus salipaludis_A. The sequence goes on from NZ_JAVGVR010000001.1 coordinate 4,876,028, forward strand.
ATATCATCATGACCGGCAAATTTAGCAGTAAGTATCCAAGCCTTTTATTAACAGTCATTCAAATTACAACGGTTGCCGTCCTTTCCATCATTTCTTCGTTCATTTTTGAAGATTGGGAAAGATCTTTAGAGCCTGGTATTTTATTATCCAATGATGTACTAATTGCCATCATTATTACTAGTGTGTTTGCAACAGCTGCAGCATTTCTGATTCAAACAAATTTTCAAAAATATACAACTGCAACAAGAGTTGCTCTAATTTTTGCCATGGAGCCCGTTTTTGCTGCAGTAGCAGGTTATTTTTGGGCACATGACCGTTTGTCCATCAGCGCATTATTCGGTTGTATCCTTATTTTTGCGGGAATGATTATTGCTGAATTTCCTACGGATAAATTTTCTTTTCTAAGAAAAAGTAAAACCATTGAAGGATAAAACAAAAAACTCCCTGATAAAAGGGAGTTTTTTGTCACTAAATAGCAAGAAGTTCTTTTTCCTTTACAAACTGAATTGCATCTTTTCTGTTTTTTACCTTGTTAACCATGAGCGTTTCAAGTAAAGAAATATAAAAACTTCCATCAAAGCTCTTTTGCGCTTTTAACGTTATTTCTACTGCTGTATTGATTATTTCATCGGAAGCATTTGTATAACGTTTTCCGAAATAAATAAATCCAATCGCATCTTCGTGTAATTGGAAGCCCTTTCCCTGCAGATAATCCAAATAATCCTCCAACGACTGCACTGACTTTCCCCTCTCTATTTAAAAAAATTCCCTCTAAAATCTTAACGTAAATTTCTTTGGTTTTCTATGATTTTTTGTACATAAATGGCCCACAATCCCAATGAGTACACCTAAAAGCGCCCCTCCGACTACTTCTTCGGGTTGATGTCCTAACATTTCTTTCAGTCTTTTCGGAGTATTTTGTTTAAATTCAAGGCTCTCTTCTTTATGGATTTTCTCTATTAAATCATTCATGGAATTAACCTTCAAGGTGAGCTCCCCCGTTTGACGGCGAATGCCCTGTGCATCATACATAACGATTAACCCATATACTAGTGAAAGGGCAAAATCAAAGGTGGGCAGTCCTCTTTTTAATGCAATGTACGTAGTTAAAGTAGAAACCCCTGCTGAATGGGAGCTCGGCATCCCACCTGTTTGAAAGAATAGTTCAGGACGCCATTCCTTCTTTTTAACATAATGGATAGGAATTTTTAATCCTTGGGCTAACCCAATGCTAAATAGAGCTAAATAAACACCTTTATTCATTTCATCACCTCTTCCATTATTGTTAAGAAAGATGTGTTTTATTATTCTTGATGGAAATACTAACAAAACAGGAGGTGATCGTTTTGAGTAAAAATAAAAATTCCGACCGTGGAACAAAGGCCCCAGGAGTAACACCGCAGGGTTATGGGCAGGATGCTGAATTTGCTGAGGAACCAAAGAGCAAGTTAGAAAACGCAGCAAAAAAGTCTAACACGAAAATATAAAAAAAGAGGCTGATTTACTCAGCCTCTTCCTTCTTAAGAAACAATTGCCTCGTCAATCGGCAGCAAACGCTGCACACCGCGAAGCTCAAGTTCTGTTAATTTATTCAATGCTTTTTCTTTTACAATCTTTAAACCGGCTTCTTCAAGTGCAATGTTGACCGGTACATCACATTTAATTTCTGCTAAACGTCTTGATAAATGGAGCATCTCTAAATCCTGCTCAATTTTGGCCTTAATTGATTTTGAAAGTCCATCAAGGTTTGAAATAATTCCTTCAACATGGTTGTACTCTTTTAAAAGCTTGAGGGCCGTTTTTTCGCCGATCCCTTTTACTCCCGGATAATTATCACTAGGATCCCCCATTAACGCTTTTAAATCAATCATTTGACGAGGTGTTATACCTTTCTCCTCGAAGAAAGTTTCAGGTGTATGAACAAGGTAGTTGCCATAGCCTTTTTTCAACAAAATAACTGAAATATTATCATCTAATAACTGAAGGATATCTTGGTCCCCCGTTAAAATGGAAACTTTAGCATGCCCACTTAATTGTCTAGCAATGGTACCAATACAATCATCTGCCTCAAATCCTACCATTCCAATGTTAGGGATATCAAATGATTCAACTACTTCCTTTACTAAATCAAACTGAGGAATTAATTCCACCGGTGCTTCCCCACGATTGCCCTTATAAGACGAAAATAGTTCTGTGCGGAATGTTTTACTTCCCATATCCCAACAAACCGCTACATGGCTTGGTTTAAAGGAAGAAACGGCTGTAAATAAATGCTTGATGAAACCATGAATTCCGTTTGTTGGAATTCCTTTTGAATTTATCATGAACTGACCGGTTACTGCCGTGGCATAAAAAGCACGAAATAACAGAGCCATACCATCTACGAGCATAAGTGAAGGCTTTTGATTTTCCAAACTGGAACCTCCTTAAAATTTAGGGTCATAAAACAACACAAAATCCATTATAACATAGTTCGTCCCTAAATTTTAATCAATTTCGTTCTCTTCATAGGAGATCCAATCGCTAAAACTTCCTAAGTACAGCTTAACACGTGGAAAACCGGCTTTCTTTAAAGCGATAAAATTAGGAACTGCCGTTACACCTGAACCACAGTAAACGATTATCTCATTATTAGGATCAATATCTAAAAATCGCTGTTTTTGTTCAACCTCTGACTTATAAAAGCCACTTTTTAGCCCCTCAAACCATGGTTTGTTAACTGCACCCGGAATATGTCCAGCTTTCTTGTCAATTGGTTCTTCAATTCCTAAATATCTTTTCTCTTCTCGCGAATCAATTAAAATGATATTGTCAGGCCGATTTTGAACTACAGTTTTTACCTCTTCCATTGAAGCCAGCCATTCAGACTTAATGGATGAGATAAAGTTAGCTTTGGCAAATGAAGGGACTTCAGCTGTGAGAGGGTAGTTGGCCTCGAGCCATCCTTTAAACCCGCCTTCAAGAACATATACATTTTCATGTCCAAGGTATTGCAGCATCCACCAAAAGCGTGCAGCAAATGCACCTTCTCCGTCATCGTAAGCGACAACAATCGTGTTTTGATTGATTCCCGCCTTTTCCAGTTTATCGACGAATTCGGAGATTTCCGGTATTGGATGCCGCCCGCCATGATGAGTAACAGGACTTGATAAATCTTTTTCAAGATGAAAATAAACAGCCCCGGGGAGATGATTAATCTGATAATCCAGACTGCCTTTATCAGGTTCCGCTAAAGAAAACCGACAATCAATAATGCGAACATCTGAATTGTTTAAGTTTTTCAACAGCCATTCCTTTTCCTTACCAAAGTTCAAAATAATCTCTCCCCTTAAATTCATTATTTTTCAACAAGCTTTTGCTGTACATCCATTAGCACTTCAAGCGAGACTCCGCCTTCTAATGCGGAAAGAAGGCTCAAATAAAATTCATTTGATTGCTCTTCTATATGGCTTAACAGCTTGTTAAATTCGGCCATTAATACATTTGCATAATGATCATTAATGCGGGTTAATTCATCGTTTAAATATTCGTCTGCTGGTGTAGTTAATACATTCATTAACTCATCCAACATTAATTTTTTGTCGTTTTTTTCAAAGAAGGATCTTGGATTTTTAAAATAAGACAATGCCTTAACAAAGCTTTGTTTATTCATGTCTTTAAAGGCATTTTGAAATTCTAATTCAACTCCCTGCTCTAATTCAAACCTAGAGAATGATAGGTCTTCATTTAAATCAATCAAGCTTCTCACAAAACTGATCTCGAAATCAGCCATAATCTTTTCAGCAAAACGGTCTAAACGAACCGTGGTTGCTCTCATTTCCTGAGCAAAATCAAACCCTAAGCTTACAAGGAATTCATCGAGGGCTCCCTGCAATGCTTTTTTCAAATTACGCCCATCATCCCGTAATGTGGAAGGATTAAAGGCTTCTTTAAAGAAATCACTAAAACGAAGAAATACCCGCTGCTTTATATAATAGATTAATTCCTCTGCTTCTTGGCGCATACGATTTTGCAACCCCTCAACGGATTGCCTGTTAAGTAATTCTTTGATTCTCGTCTTTTGATTTTCAATTGCTGAACGCTTCTCTTCTTTTACCGATTGATCCTCTTTTGCGCTTTGAATCAGCTTGTGAACCAATTCATGAACACGGCTAAGTTCGTTTTCGGCTGAAGCAATTGCCATTTGTGTAAGGTCATTGGAAATAAATTGATAGAATGACCTTTCAAAATTAACCATATTGGATGCAGGATTAGCAGAAGGTTCTTGTTTTTCCTTAATCGCTAATAGACTAGATAACGGATGAAGATGCGGATTTCTGATTCCATATTTTCCAAGTTGATCTTGTACATATTCGACTACTGTATTTTTCTCTTCCTCATTCTCGGCCAAGTCAATAGCATTAATGATAAAGAACATTTTATCGAGCTGGAACGAATCCTTTACCCGGCCTAATTGAATTAAAAATTCACGGTCTGCCTTTGAAAAAGCGTGATTATAATACGTTACAAAAAGAATCGCATCTGAGTTTTTAATATAATCAAAGGCAACCCCGGTATGCCGTGCATTGATGGAATCGGCTCCAGGAGTATCCACAAGGGTAATTCCCTTTCTGGTTAGCTCACAATCATAAAACAATTCAATCCATTCAACATAACAGGATTTCTCCTCTTTTGCGACAAAGTCAGTAAATTCGCTTAAATCCGTTTCCAAGACTGTGCCTAGGAGATTATTGAATGAATCATACCCTTTCTTAAAGGCTTGTAAAAATGCAAAATGAGTTTTCTCCATAACTCCGTCTTGCTGATTTTGTAAAAGAACTTTGTCAATTTCCCCACATGCTTCTGCTAAATTTCCAATCTGTAAATCAAATACCTTCAAGGAACGATTTACATCTTCAAGCATTGCTTCAGTTTCTTTAAATTTTACAAGAACCATTCCATGCGGATTTGATTCAGACACCGGCTTTATTTTATTAATGGCCGCAGTGGTTGGGTTCGGTGAAACAGGCAGAACCTTTTCCCCCATTAAAGCATTGGCAAAAGAGGATTTCCCCGCACTGAAGGCACCAAATAAGGCAACCGTGAATCCCTTGTTCTCTAAGCGCGACGCCTTCTCTTCCAATTCCCTTGCAAGCTTTTTAAAACCTGGCAGATCATGTATAAGGCTGGAATTTTTCCGAAGTCTCTCCACCATTTTCTTTAGTTGGTTTGTTTCTTGTAGAGATTCTTTTTGGGCTACAGTTACAGTATTTAATTGCTTGTTTTCTATAACTTTACTTTCACTTTCTGCCGGCTTAATTTTCGTCACACCACTTTGAACCACTTCATATTCTTCATTCTCATGATCAAATAAATGGTATGTGTCTGATCTCGCCTGATTCGAAAGGGTAATGATTTCATCGACTTTATCGGCTTTTAATTTTAGTTCCTGTTGATATTTCTCAATTTCTTCAATTGCCTGGACATACGGCTCAATCCTATTGTATTCCTGTTGATACTGATGTTTTACTTTGTCGTTTCTTTCCAATAGAGCATGTAAAAATTCAGCTTTTAATTCTTCTACACGTTCTCTCGCTAATTTTTTAATTTTAGAGGCTACCTCTTCTGTATAATTTAAGACATATTCTCCTGATAAACGCGCACCAGGCTTAACTGAAGATTTTAACAAATCGGCAGGAAAATCAATCTTAAGAGCCTGAGCAGAAGCGGTTAAATCGGGTTGATCAATTTCGTGTTCTTTAAGAAATTTCAATAAAAATTCACGGAGGTGCCACTCAAGCTGTTCTTTTGATTTTTCCAGCATGTCCTGGTAAAAACGCTCAAGTCTCGACTCTCGTTCCTCTTGTGTTTTTTGTTTTGAAAACAAGAAGCCAACTTTAAATTCAGATTGGCTCGATTCCAAATAGGCCTCTGCCAAAGATCTTGTTTGAAATGGCATTAGATATGCATTCTTAATAATTTCAGTTAAATCTTCATCAAATTTCTTTTCAGATTGTTCTTGACTGCCTGCCGCACTGCCCATTTTCGATTGCAACAGTTGATGAAGCTCAAGCAGTTCCTCTCTTTCAGCTTCCGATAACTCATTGAATTTTTCTAAAATGGATGAAAGTTTTTCTTCCTCCCCTTTTTTTGCTTGATTCAAATGGTCTTGGGCAATTTTTCTTAAAGAATGAAAAATAGATGGAAGCAATGCTTCATCTTTCGCAGCTAATTTCTCCGCAATAAATTGTTTTAGTTCGGCAAATTCATTGAAGCGGTGACTTTGGTTTTTTAATGATGTATAAAAAATCCGTTTCGGACGTACTCCCCAGGTTGCAAAAGAATCAATAACACTTTTCTGGAAGTCAGCAAAGCTAAGTTCATCATCCTTATGTTTATCAATTTGATTGATAACTAGATATACTTCTTTCCCCGCCTCGGCCAGCTCTTTTGTGAATAAGAAATTTAGTTCAGCTTGAACATGATTGTAGTCCATTACATAAAAAATCAAGTCAGCTAAATGCAATGCGGATTCCGTTGCGATTCGATGGGCATCATCGGCAGAGTCAATTCCGGGTGTATCCATAATCACCGTATTTGCGGGCAAACTTGATTCGCTGTGGCTGATTTCGATTTCCTCGATTTGATCCCCGTCTTTGCAATAATTTTTCACCAAATCGTAATCATATGGTGCTAAGTAAATCCGTGGTTTGTCATTTTTGAAAAAAACCTTTGCGTATTCCTCACCTGTTTTCACTTTTACAAGATTGGCACTGGTTGGAATTGGACTTGATGGCAGTAAATTCTCTCCGATTACCTTATTAATCATCGTCGACTTGCCTGCTGAAAAATGGCCGCAAAATGCAACAACAAATTCCTGAAGCTCCATTTTCTTAGCTAATTCCTTTAGCTTCCCGGCATTTTCAGCGTCTTTTTCGTTTAGTAAATAATCATAAATCCCAATTAATTTATTTCTTAATGATTGAGCAGTTTCCTGTTGTTTGGTTGTTTGAACCATGAATCCTAATCCCCTTAACTACATAGTAATAGTTTTATTCTATACGATTATTCACACTTTTCCTATCTTGACAATCGATTATCTTAGAAAAAAGTAAAAAGCCAAGGAGATTTCCTTGGCTCTAGGGTATCGAAAATTTCGATTGACTTTTATTTCATCATTTTCTATTACCGATTCACCTCGTTAATTTATTATAAATAAGTTAATATACAGGCTGTTCATTTTGTCTGTTGATTACCGCTCCCCAGCACGCCCGCGGAAATCAGCAGGCCCATTAGCATGGAAAATCTTTAAGCAAAAATCGGTATTTTAGCTTTAGACAAAATGAAAATTGCCGAGAAAAATAATCTTTCTCGACAATTTGAGCCAAATAGATTTCCTTGACTATATAAGGTGTTAATTAATGTGTTACATTTTTTAAAACGTGCTTCATGACAAATGCATAAATAATAATTGTACCGCCCACAAAAGCAAAAGTCATCATAACACCTTCCTTCTCCGTACTTGTTGAGAATGATTTTCATCGTTGATTAGATTTTAGCACAGGTGATAATGATTTTCAATAACACTTTTTTATTTGTCACATTTATTTAACAATTTAGGAAGAAAACGATTACAACTTTCGAATGCTCCTTCATACGGGGTATGGTTCCTTAGCGCTTGTTCCTCGATTGGAATTCGAATCGAAAGCATACCGATATTTAAAATCGTGAATATGGCTGCTGTAAAATAGGCATTAAATATCAGCGGAATGACAAGCAATTCTAATGATACAACCAGATAATTTGGGTGCTTGATCAACCGATAAGGCCCTTTTCTAATCACATTCGCATTTGGCAGAACAATAATTTTTGTATTCCAATACTTCCCTAATGAAAATAACGCCCATACTCTCACCAACTGAGCAAGAATGAAAACAAAAAGTAACCAGTGCCAAGCAAATGACATTTCTCGATTAAGGAGGATTTTTTCACTGAAAAAAATGAGAAAAAAAAGTAAGTGCATCCAAACCATTAAGCGGTAATGCTCCTGCCCATACTCTATTGCTCCATGTCCAAGCATCCATTTCTCATTTTTTTTGGCAATCAGTAATTCAACGACACGCTGAGCAATAAGGAGACACCAAAAGATAAGGAAGGGATAAAAATCCACCATTTCATTGCCACCTCAATAATAATAACTCTGAACTAAAGCCTGGACCCAGTGCCGTACACAGGCCATTCTCTCCTTTGTTAGTTTCCAGCTCCATAAACCTTTTTAGGACGTACAAAATTGTTGCCGATGACATGTTTCCGTAATTCTTCAAAATCTCGAAGGAAATTTCGGTCATGGACGGTAAAATGCCCAAAGCAGAAACGTACGCATCTAATACTTTTTTTCCGCCTGGGTGGGCAATAAAATAATTAAATTGACTTAGTTTCATACCGTATTGTTCGAGAAAATCATTCACATTCGGCTTTAACCAGCTTTCAATGATTTTGGGAATATCACGAGAAAAGACGACAAATAATCCTTGGTTTCTTACATCCCATCCCATTACATCCAAGGAATCTGGCATCAGTGTTGATTGAGTTGCGATGATAGCAGGCGAGGTTTTACGTGAACGAAGGCCTTCTATATTGACATCATCCCCGCAAATGAGTGCACAAGCAATCCCGTCTGCAAAAAGAGTTGTTCCGATCAGATTACTTTTTGAAAGGTCGTTTTTCTGAAAGGTTAAACTGCAAAGTTCTACAGCCAGGACAAGAGCCTTTGCTTTTGGAAATGCTAAACAGTATTCATAAGCTCTAGAAATACCGGCAGCCCCCCCTGCACAGCCGAGTCCCCAAATGGGTATTCTCTTCGTATGCTGTGAAAATGGAAGCTGGTTCATTATTCTTGCTTCAACACTAGGTGTTGCAAGGCCAGTGGTGGAAATAAAAAAAATAGCATCAATTTCTTGATAGGGAATCGGTTTTTTCAAAAACAATTGGCTTGATAAACATTCCTTAATCGCTTGCGAACCAAATTTAACTGCGTTTTCAATATACGCATGATTTTTTTCTTCAAAGGTATGCTCTTCCTCAAACCAATTGATGTCTTTAACAAAATTCCTTTTCTCAATTTGTCCATTAGAAAATGCTTTTAATAATCGTTCAATATCTCTAAACGAGTCAGAAAAAAGTTTCCGGGCAAATTCTTCTGCTTGATCCTGTTTTATTTCATTAGGTGGAAGTGCTTCCGCAATTGAAATAATCGTCGGCATCTTCATCTCCTCCAATTCATGAGGTTATTTTTACCAACTGCCGAAGAATTATTCTATTATGTACGAGATGAATTTTTTACAAAAAAAAGCTCCCCTTATGCTGGGAAGCCAATCGTTTTGAAGGTTGTTGTTGTGCACTTAAATTATAACGCGAAACGAGGCATTTGTTCATTATATAATCTTTTCCAATTGGGTAATTTATTTATGGTTTATCAGGCTGTTTTTGAACATCAATCTTAATTTTATTGGTTGCCAGCGATCCGCATATTTTACAGTATTCCTGCTTGTTATACAAAAGACGGCATAATTCACAATAATATTTTTCCACTAAGGAACACACTCACTTTTTGAGATTATAAGCACTATATTTTCATGTTATTTTCAAAATCTTAGAGTGTGACAATATTTCTTTTCCACACTTACATACATCTATCTCACATGTTAATCAATTATCTGCATCACAGGGGATGTGTGAGAATTCACAGTTTTTTCACATTTACTCCCCCTCTGTTGTGACTTTCCTCACTGTTACATCAACTTTTTAACATTAACATGTTACTTAACTAAGGAATGAACAATTTGTGAATTTACAAATTTTATCTTTTTCTTTCTAAATTGTTTTGTATTATGAAAGTGAACTTATTATTTTCCAATTATCCGAAGGGAGTGTAAGGGATGGCAAAGGCGGAAGTGAAAACAAATCAAAAAACAGAAATAGAGGACAGTTCCTCACTAAAAGGAACATTAGCGTCCGTTTTCTTTTTAGGACTCTTTATCGTGCTCACATGGGTAAGTGTCTATTATCTATTTGTAGAAAGATTTTAAAGATATAAGGGGGAAAATTCATGCATATGCATAAATTTGAAAAAATTTGGCTTATTTTCGGAGTTGCAACATTGATTGTCTTCTTATCCACGATCGGTGTTAGTGCATTCTATCTCGGAAACAAGCCGCCTAGCTGCTTAACTACCATTAACCCGGATAAAGTAGATCAAACAAAACCATTTGATAAACCAGGACTTCATAAGGTTGAAGGGAAAGAGTGGGACTACGAACTTGTTTATGTTGCATCCACTTTTTCTTATAACCCGACAGAAGTAAAAGTACCGCTTGGGGCAAAAGTAAGAGTAATTGCTACTACCAAAGACGTTGTCCATGGCTTTGAAGTTGCCGGAACCAATATTAATATGATGCTTGAACCTGGATATGTCAGCGAATACACAACAACATTTGACAAAGAAGGCGAATATTTGATTGTTTGTAATGAATATTGTGGTGCCGGACACCATTTAATGAGTTCTAAGATTGAGGTGGTAAAATAATGGCTAGCGTTTCAGCAAATATAAAAGTAGACCCTAGGGATGCGAAGCTTTCAATGGCCCATTTTTATGTGGCTTTTATAGCACTTGCTCTTGGCGGACTAATGGGGCTTCTGCAGACCCTTGTCCGTTCAGGAAAATTCGAGTTGCCTGCAGGGATTGGATACTACCAACTTTTAACTGTTCATGGTGTTATGATGGGACTTGTATTAACAACCTTCTTTATCATGGGCTTTCAATATGCAGCTGTCAGTCGTACAGCTGGTACACACTCACCTGCAGCAAGACGTACCGGGTGGATTGGTTTTTGGGTAATGACCATTGGTACTGCGATGGCTGCAACAATGGTCCTATTAAATAAAGCATCCGTACTTTATACATTTTACGCACCACTGCAAGCACATTGGATCTTCTATCTTGGGATGACCTTCGTTGTGGTCGGAAGTTGGATTGATGGTGCAGCGCAAATTATGACCTATGCAAAATGGCGGAAAAACAATCCTGGTAAACCAAGCCCGCTGTTAAGCTTTATGGCAGTCATTAATACAGTTATGTGGATTGTCGCTACACTGGGTGTTGCTGCTACAGTATTGTTCCAATTACTACCTTGGTCTTTAGGATTAGTTGATACGGTAGATGTTCTCGTAAGCCGTACATTATTCTGGTATTTTGGCCACCCGCTTGTTTATTTCTGGCTGCTTCCTGCTTATATGTGTTGGTATGCAATTATTCCTAAAATTATTGGCGGCAAAATTTTCTCAGATTCTTTAGCACGGTTATCGTTTATTTTATTCCTGCTCTTCTCCATTCCTGTTGGCTTTCACCACCAATTAACAGAGCCGGGAATTGATCCAGCGTGGAAGTTTATTCAAGTTGTTTTAACCTTTATGGTTGTTATTCCTTCATTAATGACCGCCTTTTCTTTATTTGCAACTTTTGAAAGATATGGACGTTCTAAGGGAGCTACAGGCCTTTTCGGCTGGTTTCGGGTTCTTCCTTGGAATGACGCACGTTTCACCGTACCTTTTATCGGAATGGCTTCATTTATTCCAGCCGGTGCGGGTGGGATTATTAACGCATCAAACCAATTGGACCAAGTTGTTCATAATACCATCTGGGTTACAGGACACTTCCATTTAACTGCGGCCACATCAGTAGTGCTAACATTCTTTGGAATTTCTTACTGGCTAGTTCCTCACTTAACCGGCCGCAAATTAACCAAGGCCATGAACAAATTAGCGATTATCCAAGGCTGGGTTTGGTTTATTGGAATGGTCTTTATGTCAGGTGCTATGCATATACAAGGTCTTCTTGGCGGTCCAAGACGTTCAGCGTTTTCAACCTACAATGGTGCCAAGCAGGCAGCTGAATGGATCCCATATCAAATCGCACAAGCTGTTGGTGGAACGATTCTTTTCTTAGGGATTATCTTAGTATTAATCATTTTCATTAATCTTGCCTTTTTTGCACCAAAAGGGGAAGAAGAATTCCCTGTTGGTGAAGCAGAAAATCTTGAAGAAAAAGCACCAATGGTATTTGAAAACTGGAAATTGTGGCTTGGAATGCTTGCCGTTCTCATTCTTTTCGCTTATACAATTCCATTTATCGATATCATACAGAACGCACCACCGGGATCGAAAGGATATAAAACCTGGTAAGCATTAAGGCTTCAATCTATGTGATTGAAGCCTTTTCATTTTGCGTTTTAACGAGCGGATTTTTTGGCAGGTTCACCAGTAATACAGATAAAAGAATAAAGAAAGAACCAATAAATTGATTGAACGCAAAGCCTTCTTTATAAAGAAAAACACCTAATAAGGTTGCCACCACCGGCTCTACGGTTGCAATAATGGATGCCTTGCAGCTATCTATTTTTTCCAACCCTTTTGTATACAATAAATATGCCACCACGGTAGGAAATAATCCTAACCCAAGTCCATAAAACATAACCTCTCCACTGAAAAGGATGCTTCCCTTATTCCAAAGGCCCGTAACCGGCACTAAAGCAATTGACGCAACAATAAAGGTATATAGAGTAACCGTGAACGGTGAATATTTATTTAATGCAAATTTCCCAAATATAGTGTATAAAGCATAGCCGAAACCTGCGCCAAGTCCGGTTAGTAATCCTGCAGCACTAATAGATGTTGTTTCATTCAGGTTACTTCCGGCAACCAATACGCAGCCCAATATTGTCCCTGCTACAGAAATAAGTTTAGCAGCATTCAATTTCTCCTTAAGAAATAACCAGGAAAGAACTGTCACAAATGCCGGGGCTGTATACAATAAGATAACCGCTAGAGAAAGATTCATTTGTTGAATTGATGAAAAATAACACCAATTAAAGAGTACGATACTGCAGACACCAGTCCCAACAAATAACCAAGTGTCCTTCCATTTAATTTTCATTTGCGCCGGATATTTTACTAAACCAGTAATTCCTAACAAAACCGCTGCTGTCACAACCCTGATTGTCACAATTTCCATTGATGTAAAACCGAAGGCATCTAATCCTCTTACAAAAATAGCTATAATTCCCCATAGTGCAGCACTGATCGCTACTAATAATATCGGAAGGATTTTTTTCATGATAACTGATACACTGCTCCGTATTTTTGATAGAGATAATCAATTAAATAGGATGGATTAAGACCTTCACCGGTCACATCTTTCAGGATTTCAAGCGGCTTTTTCATTTTTCCATATTGATGAATATTCTTTGTCAGCCACTCTTGAACAGGCAATAACTCTCCCTTTTCGAGCAGTTGATCGAAGTTTGGAAGGTCTTCAAGCATTTTATTTTTAAATTGTGCAGCATACATATACCCTAATGCATAGGAAGGAAAATAACCAAAGCTTCCCCAGCCCAGTGAACATCTTGCAGGACTCCCTCTGCATCATCTTCCGGCCTGATTCCTAAAAACTCTTCATATAAATCGTTCCATACTGTTGGCAAGTCATTAACTTTTATTTCATCATTAAATAATTTTTTTTCTATTTCATAGCGGATAATGATATGTAACGGGTAGGTCAATTCATCCGCCTCGATTCGAATAAAGGAAGGCTTGGATTCATTAATGGCACGATAGAATTCCTCAATTGAGACATCATCAAACTGTCCATCAGCATATTTTTTTAACAGCTCGTATTGATACTTCCAGAATGGTAAACTTCTTCCGACAATATTTTCATAAAAAAGAGATTGTGATTCGTGAATTCCCATTGAAGTACCTGAACATAAAGGTGTTCCAATTAACTTTCTAGAAATATTTTGTTCATATAATGCATGACCGCCTTCATGAATCGTTCCGAAAACAGCGGTACGGAAATCGAATTCATCATACCTGGTTGTCACACGTACATCGCCGGGATTTAGTCCAATTGCAAATGGATGGATGGTTTCATCTAATCTCCCTGCCTCAAGGTTGTAGCCCATTTTTTTTAAAACCTCTAAACTAAATAGACGCTGGTTTTCTTTATTAAAATGGTTAAAGAGAAAATCTGTTTGCGGCTTATTTGACATTTCCGATATTTGTTTGACCAATGGGATTATTTTATTGCGGAGCTCGCCAAATACCCGGTCTAACACTTCCACAGTAACCCCAGGCTCATATAAATCTAACAGTTGATCATAGACCTTCTCTTTTGTTCCCCAATACCCAACAAACTTCTTTGTCATTGCGACGATCTTTTCCAAGTATGGACTAAACATGGCGAAATCAGCATTTTCCCTCGCTTCTTCCCAAACACTTTCTGCCTTTGATTGGAGAATGACATACTCTTTATATTCTTCTGCAGGAACTTTCTTGTTTCGCTCATATTCTTTTTTGCATTCCTCTAGAATTTTTCTGGTTGAATCGGATAATTGGATTTTCGATAAATTTGCAATATATGCAGCCATTTCCTCCGATATTGACATTCTAAATACTTCTGAGGAAAGCATTCCAATTACTTCTGACCTTTGCTCTACGGCCTGCTTCGGAGCTCCCGTACGCAAATCCCAATAAATTAAGCCAAGAGCTTCATTATAAGCAGCTATTTTTTTCACATAATCTAAAAATTCTTTTTCCAGTCTCGCTGTCTGATCGCTCATTTAGAACCCCCCTGTTAACAATGTATAAATTTTATCATATTTTTCTGAAAAAAGGATTGGTCTTGCCCTTTTAAAATGGAAAAAAAAACAACAGAAATAAAATTCTGTTGTAAAATAAATCTATAGGGAAAAAAGAGATGTTTCATGGAAATTAAATATAACTCAAGTAAAATGATTAAAAAGGGTGTGCTTTATGGGGCTGAGACCCTTGGCACGAGAATTATCTTTTACCGATAGCGACTCTCCAAGTATCGGGACCTTCTTCAAGGTATTCCCAAGTAAATTGGTCGGTTCTCTCAATCATCAATTGATATTGAAGCGGTCTTGGGTCATGATCATTCACAATTTGCATAAATTCCCCTGATTTTAACTCATCAAACCCATTCAAAATCGTTGGATGTTTTTCACGTGGTGAATAATCAGGAACATGTATGACTTTTGCAAAAGTTTGCATCATTTTCACTCCTATTAATTTTTAACTTCTCCTATATTAAGAAATCTTTTTTAACAACCTAGTGAGAGGTATCACACCCTAAACATGATTTTTTACGAAATAAATAAATTTATTAGGAGGAATTTAGAATGAGAGAAATGGTTGGAACATGTAAGTCCTGCAATAAAGAAATCTATTGCTTAGATGGATTTTTTAACGGAATCCATACAGAGGATAAAGAGATTTATTGTTTTGACTGCTATGAATCAGAAGAAAAAAAGAAAAAGATCCGCAAGACTAGCTTTGCGAATCTTTCTCTTCCTTATTACTCTTCATCAAGTGTTAAATCTTTAATTGGAAGTTTTTCTTCTTCCTTGTGTGTAGGTTTGCGCAGATTGAATAGACACTTCACACAGAATACCATCAGAATAACCACACCGATTAAGAAGATTGTATCTGGGACAGCACGCCAGGTTAAAAGTGTTTTAACTAGTTCATCTTTTAAGAAGGAAGATGAACGGCTTGCAGCATATCCATGATAGAATGCTTTCTTGATTTGAATGAAACCTACTGGAAGTAAGGAGAAGAAGACCATTCCTGCCAATCCAATATTTAAAAGGATACAGCTGACTTTTAGCCACTTATCTTTCCATACTTCTGGTTTTACGATATTTCTTAAAGAATATAGAAGTAATGCAATTGCAAACATTCCGTAAACGCCCATCATCGAAGCATGGCCGTGGGTAGGTGTTAAGAATTGACCGTGTTCAAAATAGCTGACTGCTGGCAGGTTGATTAAGAAACCAAGAACACCTGCACCCACCAAGTTCCAAATCGCAACAGAGATTAAGAACCAGAAGGAAGATTTGTATGGGAAGTCCACACCACCGGAACGCATCATTTTATATTGTTCATATGCTTCAAGAATTAACAAGGTTAATGGAATAACTTCCAATGCTGAGAATACAGCACCAAGTGCAAGCCAAACTTCTGCCGAACCATTATAATAGTAATGGTGGCCAATTCCAATTACACCACTGCCTAGGAGTAGAATTAATTGGAAATATAGTTGTCTAACTGTTGATTTTTTCGTTACTAATCCTACTTGAACTAATAAGAAACCAATGACAACTACTGCAAATACTTCAAAAATTGCCTCAACCCATAAATGGATAATCCACCAGCGCCAGTAATCAGCAAAGGTAAAGCTTGTATCCGGATTAATAAATAGCGCAAAGATATAGAATGCTGGTACCGCAATTGCGGAGTAGAATAATAGGTGGATTAAACCGCCTTTGTCCGTTTCTTTTTTAAGACCTGCTTTAATACCTCGATAAACAATAAATAACCAAATTAACATACCGACAATGAGGATTAGCTGCCATAAACGACCTAATTCAATATACTCCCAGCCTGCATGACCTAATAAGAACCACTCATTACCTAAGTATCCGTTTGCACCGAGCCATTCTCCGACCATACTTCCGCCAACAAGAACGACCAATGCCCAGAAAAGAATGTCTACTAAAAGACCTTGTTTTTTAGGCTCGTATCCACCCACAAGCGGCGCTACGTAAATCCCCATACCTAACCATGCAGTTGCAATCCAGAAGATCGCCAATTGTAAGTGATAGCCCTTAGAAATATTAAATGGCAGGATGTCATGAATCCATTTTATACCGAAGAAACTGTCTGGCTCGATATAATAGTGAGCAAGCAATGCCCCAAACATACATTGTACAAAGAAAAGAATTGAAACAATAACAAAGTACTTTCCTGATTTTACTTGCGAGTTTGTTACCGGTATTTTTCGCAAATCAATTTTAGGGAAATTTCCCTCCTTATATGCCTCTTGCATACTAAATTGATAACGATAGAAAACAAATAGGATAATACCAACCATCAAGACAAAGATTGTTACACTTGCGCCGCTCCACCAAACAGCCGAGAAAGATAAATGGTTACCGGCATCTTCATAATATGGCCAGTTGTTTGTATAAGTAATTTTATCCCCAGGACGAACCGTACTTGAAAGCCAAGCTGTCCAGAAGAAGAAATCAGAAATCTGTTTAATTTGATCGCCTTTTGCAACATACGCACGATCATTTTTCGGCATATCACTATCTTTGATCAGATTTGCTTTTAAACCCCAGTGATCACCTTTAGTGAAAATATTCTTATAGTAAGCTCTTACTCTTTCAAGTCCAAAAGCTTGTGCATCTGTTAATTTTAATGATTCTTTACTGCTATCATAACGATTTTTACGCATTTCTTTTATTACAGCATTTTTAATCGCAGATTTCTCATCTACACTTAGACTGGAAAACATTTTACCATACTGTTCATTTGCTTTATAGTCCTGCATTCCTTCTGTATAAATCTTTAAAGATTCAGCCGTATAGTCTGGACCCATATATGATCCGTGTCCTAATACTGTACCGTAATCCATCAAACCATATTTTTGCCAAACTGCCTGACCACCCATGATTGTAGCCTTAGTAAAGAGAACATCACCCTTTTGATTGGTAACCTCCAATGGTCTTGGTGCTTGCTCTTTAAAAATCCAGTACCCACCACAAAGTAATACAGTAAAACTTACTAAAATAACTGTAATTAAAACGGATTTTAACATTCCGCTTTTATTTGTTTTTGCCTTTGTAGGCGTTCCCCGCTGTATTTCCACTTTCTCTCATCCTCTCTTGTTTCAATTACATATCGAATTGTAATAGTTATGAAAAATTCGTAGTGTGAAGGAAATCACACACATGGTGTTATTTCTCCCATTTGTGTGTTGTTTTCACAAAGTTGTCACATTGAGAATTATTTTCAATAAAATTTTACTTACCTATGATGGAGGTCACATATTTGATGTGAAACCACTGTTAAAATGGGGCTATATCGAATTACTAATACGAAGGTGATGTTAATTGAAGCAAGAAGACATTATAAAGAGACTTTCTGCTGTCCCAATTTTTAAAGAGCTGACGGCATTTGAGCTGGCACCTTTTGTTGAGATTGCCCAGACTCGTTTCTATAAGCATAAAATGTATGTATTTATGCAGGATGATTCGATGGACCGGGTTTTCTTTATCCATAGCGGTAAAGTAAAAATTTATAAATCGGATTTTTCCGGTAAGGAACAAATCGTATCTGTTCTTGAACCCGGTGAAATGTTCCCACACGCAGGCTTCTTTCGAAAGGGCACTTTCCCTGCTCATGCAGAGGTCATGGAGGATGCTAACCTAATTGTCATCCCAATTGATAAATTCGAGGAGATTTTAATTTCTTATCCTGAGCTTTGTATTAAATTATTTAAAGTTCTTGGAGAGAAAATAGTTGACCTGCAAAATCGACTGGAAGAACAAATACTTCATAATACCTATGAACAAATTGTTCTACTATTAATTAGGCTCTGTAAATCAAATGGTGAAAAAATCGATAACCAATTTAAGCTGACAACGCAATTTACCAACCGTGAGCTCGCCAATATGATTGGAACCTCCAGAGAAACCGTAAGTAGAACCATTAATCAATTAAAAAAGAAAGAATTCATTTTTCTCGATGATGACGGCTATTATTTCATTGACCGCGAATCTCTTAAACAGGAACTATTCTATTAATTGCAGGCTTTCGGAAGTTTCTACTATTTATAATGAAGAGGAGTTGTTTCGTGATGGACCAAAGAATTGTTGAACTTGATGTACGTGAAGATTTAAAAAATAAACTGGAGCCCTTTCAAAAAATTATGGGGGCGATTAAGAATTTAAAGGAAAATGATATTTTCATTCTTCATGCAACCTTTAAACCAGTCCCATTATTCGCGGTATTAAAAACAAAAGGCTTTAACCATGAGGCAGAAGAAATTGCCGAAGATCACTGGAAGGTAACATTTATAAAGAATTCAAAGTAATACGAATAAAGGGTGATAAAAAATGATTTTAGATAACCGTGGTTTAGAACCGCCACAACCAATGATGCGAACACTCGCAGCATTAGAGACACTACCTGATCATGAAGTTTTGACAATCATTAATGACCGCAGACCCATGTTTTTATATGAGCAGTTAGAGGAACTTGGATACAATCAAAGAACAGAACAACAAGACGACGGAAGTTTTAAAATTGAAATCTTCCGATAAGAAGGTGTAAATGATGCTTCCACAAAATATGGGGAGTGAGACCAATGTTAAGCTTCCCTTTTCGTTTATTTTCTTTAGTTTAATTGCCTTAGTAATATCACAAATTATCCTTTTATTTAATGGAGATTTACTTATAGGCGGCAGTTTCCGGATCCCTTCCATCTGGTCCGCAGCGCATATACTAGTTTTAGGCTGGGCATTAATGGTAGCAATGGGCGCAATGTATCAGCTTGTACCGGTTGCTTTCTTAACAAAAATCTGGAATGAAAAATTTGGATTCTTACAGTTTTTTGTTACAGCTTTTGGAATTATTGGCTTTGCCAGTTCGCTCTATGGATCACCCCAGAATGCTATTATACCTGGAGTTCTTACCCTGATTGGAATATTAATGTTTTTATTTCAAATGATGATGACTCTAAAAAAACAAACTAAGCCAAACATCTTGACGGCTTTTGTTGGCACAGCATTATTTTGTTTATTCATTACTATTTCCATGGGTATTACATTAATTTATTTCCTTAAGAGCGGCAGTGGCGCAGGAACCTATCAAGCTTTATTTAAAAGTCATTTGTTAATGGGGGTTACAGGCTGGTTTACCCTATTGATTTTTGGTTTTTCCTATAAAATGGTGCCAATGTTTTCTTTATCCCATGGCTTTCCAATGATTCAGGCTAGATATGTTTATGGATTTTACGCAGCCGGTCTCCTTGTTACATTGATCGCATTTTTGACCGGTTCAGGCCTCCTTGTAAAGCTTGGTCTGTTCTCGCTGCTGGTGGGCTTTTCCATCTTTAGCTGGCATATACGAATCATTGTCAAAAAAAGATTAAAGAAAAAATTAGATAAACCATTCTCATTTGCGTTAGCTGCAATTCTGTTCGGCAATATCATTCATTTAGCTGCATTCATTCTTGTCTGGACTCATTCCTTCAGCTCGGTTATTGGACCACTCATCTATGCTTATATCATGCTCTGGATTGTATTGAGCATTGTTGGTTATCTATTTAAGATTGTTCCATTCCTTTGGTGGACTTTTAAATATAGCAAGGAAATGGGCAAACAATCGGTTCCAACATTGAAAGAGATGATGAATGAAAAACTTGTTCAGCCTCTTTTTTCTTTATTTATTCTTGGAGTTTTGATTGTTTTTTCTGCATTAACCTTTAAAATTACGCTTCTCTTTACGATTGGTCAATTAATTTTATCCGTAGTTTTAGTTATGATTGCAATCAGTATTATTAGCGTCCTAAAAAAATAGTGAGGTGTTTATCATGAATTTAAAAGAAAAAATCCTTAACGAGTTAAAAAGTGTTTATGATCCTGAACTTAATATTAATGTTGTAGATCTTGGCTTAATCTATGATTTAGATGTTTCAGGTAAAGGGGATGTTAAAATTACCATGACCTTAACAACACCGGGATGCCCACTGCATGACAGTATTACAACGGGTGTTCGTTATTGTGTGGAAGGAATCGAGGATACAAGAAATGTTGACGTAGACCTCGTTTGGACACCAGCCTGGAGCCCGGAAAAAATGACACCGGAAGGTCTTAGACTACTAGGAAGATAATTTAAAAATGGGTCACCTCAGTTTAGCGTGACCCTTTTCGTTTATACTTCTTTTGCCTCTACAGGCAGTATCTCTTTTATTTTTTCTAAAATATTGGATCCCATATCATTTTCAAGCAAAATATGAACGGTTCCCCGGTCATTTTCACTTCGAATTAACCTTCCAATTCCCTGACGGAGCCTGAGAAGCATATAAGGTAAATCAATTTCTTCAAATGCCTTTTGAACACCATCCCGCTTCGCAATAAAGACGGGGTCATTCGGCGGAAACGGCAACGAAAAAATCATAACATTCTCTAAGGATCGTCCAGGAATATCAAGCCCTTCCCATAGATGGATGGAGCAAAGGATTGAATTTTCCTCATTTTGAAATTTCGATACAAGTGTGCTGATTTCTTCATCACCCTCGAAATATATAGGATATGGAAGAGTGTCTGCCAATTTTTCCTTAAGTAATGCCAACTCATTTTTATTATTCAAGAGAATAAGTGTACGACCCTCTGACTCAATCATTTTCTTTGTTAAGTACTCGACTTTATCTGTAATTCTTTCTTTTTCAAACCTCGAAAGATAAATCTCCATCAATTCCTCATAGTTGAAAGGAGAAGAAACAGAAAAGGATAGAAAATCATGAATCCCAAGACTATTAGCTATATAGTCAAATGATTTTTGATTGGATAAGGTTGCGGACGAAAAAACAAATGGAAGTTTTTGTGAGAATACTTCATCCCTTAATACCTCTTCCACCATTTTCGGCATAATCACAAGTGTCCGTTCACCCATATTTTCTTCAAACCATGTAATCCCGTTCATTTCCTTAAGGAAAAGTGAAAGGGAATAAGTGATTTGCTCAAGGTATTCCTCAACTATTTTTAAATCGTATTCATTAATAACAAATAATTCGCTTTCAAACACGAGTTCTTCTTCAAGCTTTTGTAAGGTATCGAGCAGCTTTCTTCCCTGTTTAATTAGGGTTGGATGCTTAGAAATGATTTGTTTTTCAGAACCTAGTGAGACTTGGGAAAACTGGGCGATTGCGTTGAAAAATACATCATTCTCGAATAAAGCCTCTTCAATCGTGTACAGTGTGTTTTCGCGAACTTCATTTTCCATCAATCTGGTCAGTAACGACTCAAGCAAAGTGTCTGTAAAGCGATAGCTAAGTGCCTTTTGCGCCGCAAATTCTAATAGGTGACCTTCATCAAATACAACGGAAGAATACTCTGGTAAAAGCGGCAGCTGCCCTTCTCTTTTCCTTGATTCTTTTGTCCATACATGTTCCATATAAAAGTCATGAGAACAAATGATAAGATCCTTTGCGTGACGGTAGTAATCTCTGTGTAATGTAAGACCGCAGCGATGACGTTTTTCGCAGGAAAAACAATCCTGAACAGGGTCCCAGCTTATCTTTTCCCAGGTTTCATCGGAAATGACCGGATAATCCTTGCGGTCACCATATCTTTCAAATGTCTGCATCGAACCCTCCGTATGAAGAAATTCAGGTAATTTTTCATAAATATCGCCTAGTTCATCGGAAAGGTCTAAATCTTTTACTTGATCCAGCTTTTTTATACATAAATATTGATCCCTCGATTTTGCAAGCCGGACATCCATATTTAACCCTAAAACGGATTCAAGTTTTGAGATATCTCCTTCTTTTTTTACTAACTGTTCAATTAACGTTTCATCTGCACAGGCGATAATAGCCGGGCGATTTGTGTAACGTGCATACATAATTGAATAAAGCAAATAAACAATTGTCTTCCCTGTTCCAACTCCTGCTTCAGCAAACATTATTTTTTTATCCTTAAAAGCCTTTTCGAGCTGAAAGGCCATATAAATTTGCTCATCTCTTAATTCGAAACCAGCGTCAGGGAGAATCTCATAAAATAAATCACCAATCCATTCGCCTAGTTTATCATAAAAAGATTCAGTTTTTGAAACAGTAAATGGAAACCCACTTTGCATAAAATCCCCCTCTATAAAATGCAGCGCTCGGAAAAGAGCGCTACACATTTTAATTGCAATATTTTGTTTACAATTCTTGCTGCCTTGGCGGCCGCTTTCCCCAATATTGATATAGGTCTGTACGAATAAACCCATTAAAAAGCTTTCTTTTTTTCGTTGCAGGCTTTCCATACAATTGTTCAAAGTTCTCATTTGAAGTCATTATATAAATGGACCAAGTATCGAGCTTGCTAAAAGCTAGGCCCATTTCTTTGTACATTTGCTCTACTGCATTTTTTTCCCCAAGTCGTTCACCGTAGGGTGGATTCCCAACAATAACACCATATTCCTTTTTAGTCGAAATATCTTTTACCTGCATTTGTTTGAAATTAATTAATTCACCAAACCCTGCTTCAAAAGCATTCTCCTGAGCAATTTTCACCATACGGTGGTCAATATCTGAACCTGTAATATCAAGGGGCTGATCGTAATTTGCCAAATCCTCCGCCTCTGTTCGAACATCATCCCAAACCTTTGAAGGAATCCAATTCCAACCTTCTGACACAAACTCTCGATTAAATCCAGGAGCAATATTTTGCCCAATTAAAGCAGCTTCAATTGGAATCGTTCCAGAACCACAAAAGGGGTCAATAAACGGGCGGTCAGGCTTCCAATTCGTAAGCATGATCAGAGCAGCTGCAGTAGTTTCCTTTAACGGAGCCAATCCTTGATCAGCACGATAGCCGCGTTTATGAAGTCCTTCACCGCTGGTATCAATCGTAATCGTAGCAATATCCTTTAACATAGCCACTTCAATACGGTATAATCCACCTGTTTCCTCGAACCAGGAATTCCTTTTATAATGAGTTTTCATTCTTTCAACAACGGCCTTTTTTACAATCGATTGGCAATCTGAAATACTAAAAAGCTTGGATTTTACTGACTTTCCGATTACAGGAAACTCTGCATCTTCCGGCAAATATTTTTCCCAAGGCAATGCCTTTGTTTTTTCAAATAATTCATCAAAAGTATAAGCTTTAAATTCTCCAACCTTTATCTTTACCCTTGCAGCCGTCCGCAGCCATAAATTAGTACGGGCGATTGCATACTCGTCTCCAGTAAATGTTACTTTCCCATTATCCACTTCGCATTCATAACCAAGTGAACGGACTTCTTTCGCAACAAGAGCTTCTAGACCCATCGCTGCCGTTGCAATTAATTGATATTTTCCCATTATTTCACCCTTAACAAAATATGTATGTTCTCATTATAGACCAAACGCAAAGCTTGAATGCACTCGACAATTGAAAATAAAAAAGCCCTCCCGATTAGGAGAGCCGTTCAATTCTTCATACTTTCCCATTAAAAACGTTCTGTAAGCCATGTTCTGTACCATTGTACTTCAAACGACTTTAGAGTCTCGTACTTAGGTGGTAATCATCTATCTACAGAATCTTAATGACTCTGTCCTTCTCCTTGTTCAATTCCTCAGAGAAAGTGCCCCTACCATAATTTGGGTTTCTCGCTCGTGGGGTTTACCGCGTTCCACCCTTTCCATTTCTAGAAAGGCTCCGTCACTGTGGCACTTTTATAGGTATTCATACCATATCCATAAGGACTTAGGTATTTTCCCGGCCGTCAACTGGATAACCCAGCTGCCCTAGCTTATGAATTCGCTAGGCACGAACACTACGAGCATCGCAGCTCGTGCGAGCATGGACTTTCCTCTACAATTCGCCAATGCGATTGTAGCGATTACCCGAACGTAATTAATGAAGACAATTTTTATTATATGTATTTCATGGTGTTAATTCAATGGTTTTTATTAGGAAATCCAGGTATTTTCTGTTAGTCGTATAATTTGCTGCCAAATACATGCTTTTCAAGATTGGATAATCGTTTTAAAATATCAAAATTCGTTGTACCGGCTGGCTGGGAAATCGGCTGCCTTCTTGATGTTTCTTCAAGCTGCTTACGTAAGCGAAGATTTTCCTGTTGCAGATCATCTATTTCTTGATGAAAGACTTCGTAATCCTTAATAATTAAATCCAAAAATTTATCCACATCTTCTTGTTTATACCCTCTAACTGCGGTTTTAAACTCTTTTTCCAATATATCCTTTGCCGTTAATTTCACTTTATCAGACAGCATTCAAATCACCTCAAAATTCGCCAATCATTACCTATTATTTTTTCAAAAATATGCGCTTTTGTCAATTTATCTTTCCTAAATGATTAAAAATCAGATCTTTTTAATTGTTCCTCTTCAACAATCAACTGTAAATCATAAAAGGTAATCAGTTGGATGGGATAGGACCTCAGGCTTTGGTATTGAAGGGCTAGTTCATATAGGTATTTGGGACTTCCCTCTTTGTCCTGATCATAAAGAAGTAGTAGGACATCACTTTTCTCAAGAAAAAATTGATTTTTAAGCCGGAACTGCCATGGCTTTTCATAAGCTTTTTTTGTAACGGAATCTACAAAATCTGCCTGCATCAGAACAGATTCATACCACTCTTTATTTTTTTCACTCCAGTTTGCCTCTTGTTCCAAAAATGGTGTAATGACAGCTAGTCTTAATTCAGGAAATTCTTCTTGCAGTTCAAAGACGGTCTCCCCTGCCCAAAGTTCAACTCCTAATTGGCCGCTGATTAATACCCATTCGAGTCCTTCCTCGAGCATACGAAGCAATTCTTTTTTGATGGCAGCCTTTATGAATAAGACAGAAGGGTGATCATTTTGAAAAATCCCTAATTCAAAGGGCTTATAACCAGAAATCGCGAGTACCTTCGGCATGACTGCCTCCACTTTAAAAAATTTTTATAAAAGGACAAACACATTTTAAATAAGAACATATTATATAGTAAACCAAAAAGAAAACAAGGGCTAAAAAGCCCTTGCAAATATTTGAATCATTTTAAGGTCTTGGACCCATAAACGGTCCTGGTGCAACTCCTGGGCCAGGCATTCCAAACCCTGGGCCTGCTGCTCCAAATCCTGGGCCAGGTGCTCCAAACCCTGGACCTACTGCTCCAAACCCTGGACCTACTGCTCCAAACCCTGGACCAGGTGCTCCGAACCCTGGGCCAACCGGTCCTCCAAACCCTGGTCCCATTGGGGCAGCACAAGGTGAACAACAGTTAATGTGTTGATTGCAAACATCTTCACAGCAAGAAGCAGACTGCGGACAATAGTGTTTATGTTGAAACATATGGTGATTCACAGTTGTAGTGTGAACAGGATGAATGTGTGGCACCACCGTTGATGAAAACGTATGGTTCACAATGTTTGTTGTCGGATGAATGACTGGCGGCGTAACATTAGTACCTAAAAACATAATGATATCTCCTTTCAAATAGTTATTCTATTTACACTAATAGGCTATGTTGAAAGAAGGATTCTTGTACTAAGGAAAATACCTAATTTTAAGCCGGACGGATTTTATTTTTGAAAAACCTAAAAGATTGAATAAAAGCTATCTTTTAAGCTTGTAAAAAGGACAGCAGTCAAACAAACGACAGCAAAAAATAAAAACAAAATTGCCTTATACATATTACCAGCTCCATATTTATTTTTGAGTCGTTTTTACTCACACAGTTTTACATTTTACCGTGTTTAACAAGGATAAACAATATAGAATTGCTGGTTTTTGAGTGAAAAAAATATGAAATTTTTGTTACAAAAAATCGAAATACGGCGAAATAGCGCTTAAGAAGAAGTTTTATAGCGAATTTTGCGCTTACCCAGGAAATTTACCGAGTTTTTTCTCCAATCGTTTTAGTCTTAACTCAAGTTGATAAAGAGAAAGCGGATGGGTATCCTTTTTTTTCTTTGCAATTGACTGACAGAGTCCATCGCTTTTATACAGTATTTTCTTGCAATCTCCACATCTTTTATTCTATGTTCATATATCTTTGTCAATTCAAGGCAAGATTCTTGAACAATCCCTAGGTCTTCTGAATTAACTGTCTCACTTAAAAGGTTCACAACCTTTTCCCATTCCCGTTCCTTCTTTAATTGAAAGGCAAGAGCTAGTTTTGCGTGATCTGAAGGAAGATCATTCCCGTTTGTTAGCCTCGTTAACACCTTTTTTGCTTCGTTTTCTTCACCTAGTGCAGCAAACCATCTTCCAACCTCAAAGGTTTCCATCCTGGACCGATTCGGATCAATACCGCAAATTTGAAAGGTCAAATGAGTATACAAGGTGACAAGGGATAAGATATCGACTTCATTGTGTTTTAAGATGCCAATCATTCCGTCAGGCTGTTTACTCTCGATAAAATCAAAATAAATCATCGGAGCCAAAAAACCCGGAATATCATCAATCCTTTCAACACCTAATACCTCTTTTTCAACAACAGCCAATTTTAAACGGTCTAACCTATGTTTCCAGAGTCTTCTTGCAGAATGGAACAAATCAAAATGTCCAAAGGACGGCAGTTTTGGAACATGGTCCCTGACAAGAGTATGCCTCGTTTTTACCTGCGGCCAGTCAAACGATTTTCCATTATAGGTTACAAGCGTCTTGTAGTTTACTTTTTCCAAAAAACTATGATATAAAGGGACCTCCGCACCTGGATTAGGCAAAATATGCTGTCGTAAAACTAATTCATTTCCTGAAACACTAGCATAA
Source organism: Bacillus salipaludis (assembly GCF_030938565.1). GTDB lineage: Bacteria > Bacillota > Bacilli > Bacillales > Cytobacillaceae > Neobacillus > Neobacillus salipaludis_A. The sequence continues at coordinate 4,903,403 of NZ_JAVGVR010000001.1, forward strand.
CCAAGTAAAAAAATAGTATTGCCGACTCCACCGCCAAGACCTGTTGTTTCTGTGTCAAAAAAGAATAATTCATCGGCACGATGTCCTGCGGCAGATAATGGATGGCTAATAGATTGTTTGTTCCATATTTCAACGGCTGTAAGAAAATCTTGAAAATGATAATGCCCATGCAACTGCGATAATGGATATTTCACCTCGCGGATGAGACAGTAGTTTTGATCAAGCACATATGGAAAAACATTTTCACTTTCCCATTGCTCCCGAAATGGAATCTCCAACACGGAAGACTCAGGAACATTTAAGTCTTTTTCTATTTGAACTCCTGTTGAAATATGTGGTTTTAACCGATTTAGTTTATTTTTCAAGGACACTTTTTACACTTCCCTTATCGACCGACCCGGAAAACTTTACAAATACATTTATAATTTTAATTGCATCTTTTTTGGACTGCTCATTAATCGTTTCAGCGCCAATACAGGATGGACAACCGGATTCACATTGGCAATGCTCAATCATTTTTTTAGTTTCTTCAAAGACCTCTGGCATCCCCTGATAGATTTTTTCACTTAGGCCAATCCCACCAGGATAGCGGTCATAGAAGAATATCGTTGGTTTTTCGTTATGATCTGCTTTAACCTGCGGGACGACATGGATATCTTGTGGGTCTGCCATCACAAACAATGGGGCTATATGGTTTAGAGCATGGGCGGCTCCAGTCAATCCCTGTTCTAACCTATCCTGACCCATTTCAGCAAATGACTGATCTAATGAAATCCACGCTGCATTTGTATGCAGTTCTTCTTCGGGCAGATGGATTGGACCGGAACCGATATTTTCATGAGTTTCAAATTTGATTTTTTTAAAAATCGTTGCCATAGCGCGGACACTTACATCGCCAAAACCGATTTCGGCTTGAGTTTGCGAAGTAAGCTGATCAACCTCAAGGACCTTTAATTGGACAGCTAGATTTGCATCAGTAAAATAGTCAACGTCTACTTCTCGAACAAATGCCTTTTTTTCATCCCAATCCAGCTTTTCAACTTGGTATTGACGGCCTTGATGTAAATAAATGGCTTCATCATGAAGTAATGTCATGGCGGAAAAACGATCCATTTCGCCTATCACCTTTACATTCGCAATATCTGATTGATCTACAATTACAATATTTTCCTGAGAAGCCGACCGAAGACTAATATTGTGGGCAGGAAAGGAATCATTCATCCAATACCATTTATCACCATTTCGATAGAGAATGCGCTCCTCTGTTAAATATTCTAACAGCTCCTCTGTATCGACAGACCCGAATTTCTCCTCCTTCTTAAAAGGAAGCTCATATGCAGCACATTTCATGTGATCAATTAAAATGATCAGATTATCGGGATTGATTCTCGCAGTTTCCGGACTTTTACTGAAAAAGTACCCCGGATTCTGGATAATATATTGGTCTAGAGGGCTTGAACTGGCAACCATAATAACCAGGGCCTCTCCGTGCCTTCTTCCGGCTCTTCCTGCCTGCTGCCATGCACTCGAAATGGTCCCCGGATAACCGGTCATAATACAAACCTGAAGCTGGCCAATATCCACTCCAAGTTCCAGAGCATTGGTGCTTACAACCCCATAAATGTCTCCTGAACGCAGACCCCTCTCAATTTTTCTTCTTTCAGTCGGAAGATATCCGCCTCGATATCCCATAATTGACTTTGCACCTAATTGATTTTTCACCAATTCCTGAAGATAGGTTAAAATGATTTCAACCCTTACCCTGCTTCTCGCAAATACAATCGTTTGAATTTTATTTTTTAATAATTCTCCGGCAATTTTCCTTACCTCAAGTGTGGCACTTCGCCGAATATTTAGCGGTTTGTTCACAATTGGCGGATTATAGAATAAAAAGTGTTTCTTGCCGCTTGGGGCACCATTATTATCAATTAAACACATCTTTTCTTCCGTTAACGTTTCTGCTAGCTCAAGAGGATTTGCAATCGTTGCGGATGTACAAATAAAAACGGGATTGCTACCGTAATACCGGCAAATCCTTTTTAACCTTCGAATCACATTGGCAACATGACTGCCAAACACCCCCCGATACGTATGGAGTTCATCAATCACAACAAATTTAAGATTTTCAAAAAGGGATACCCATTTTGTATGATGCGGCAATATTGCAGAATGGAGCATATCCGGATTGGTAATGACGACATGTCCCGCCTTCCTCACTCTTTGCCGAATAGCCGCTGGTGTATCTCCGTCATATGTATAGCTATTTATATCCACACCCGATGCCTGAATGATTTCGTTTATTTCACTTTTTTGATCCTGTGCCAGTGCTTTAGTAGGAAACATATATAATGCCCGCGCATTTGGATTCTGGAGAATCGTCTGCAAAACGGGCAGGTTATAACAAAGGGTCTTACCTGAAGCAGTTGGTGTTACTGCTACAATGCTCCTACCAGTCATAACGGTTTTATAGGCAGTGCTCTGATGTGTATAAAGTTCTTTTATTCCCTTACTATTCAATGCCTGACTTAAAATAGGATGTAAGGATTCAGGCATTGAAACGGTTTGGGCCGGTTTTTCTTCAATTGTCTCCCAAGTCACGATATTTTCTTTAAATTGCTCATTTGTCTTTAACTCGGATATAATTTCCTGCAGGTTTTTTTTCAACTTCATAAACCTCACCTCAATACTTCTATTTTATCGAATGAACGTTCGTAATTAAAGAGTTAAACGGATATTTTTCCTTATTTATATCTGGATGATTATTCCAACCGGCCTTTTTTTAGCCACAATTTTGTAACATTTAAAACACCTTTTTAGGATAATACAGGTAATGATTAAAAAAAGGCTTGTTTTTTTGATACAATAAATTAAAAATAATTTAATGTGGTGAAAGAATGAAAATAGAAGAAATTAAAAAGATACTTTCAGAATTCACTCTTTTTCGAGACTTGAATGACTATGAATTAACAAAAGTAACCGATATCGCGATTGTGAGGGAATGGAAAAAACATAGCCATGTTTTTTTACAGGGAGACCCCCTTGAAAATGTCTACTTTATTAAAAGCGGGAAAGTAAAAATCTATAAAAGCGATATTAGCGGGAAAGAGCAACTTGTTAACATTATGAAAAAGGGTGAAATGTTTCCGCATGTCGGTTTTTTTAGAAAAGGAGACTACCCTGCCTATGCTGAAATCCTCGAGCCATCAACCTTAATTGCAATCCCCATACTAAAGTTTGAATCTGTGCTAATTGAAAACCCTGAGTTATGTATAAAAGTATTTCGTGTCCTTGGGGAAAAAATTGTTGATCTGCAAAACCGGTTGGAGGAACAAATTCTTAATAATACCTATGAACAAATTATAAAATTACTCATCCGCCTTGCACAAAAGTATGGCAAGAAGCTTGAAGATAGCTCCATCCTCTTAAAAGCGGAATTTACCAATAAGGACCTTGCCAACATGATCGGAACAACCCGTGAAACGATTAGCCGGACACTGACAAAAATGAAAAAAGAGGAATTAATTGAAGTTGACGATGAAGGCAATATGTTGCTTGATATCGATATTCTGATGGAAGAGATTCATTTGATCTAAAAAAAGCTTAACCGCTGCCTTGGCAGCGGTTTTTCATTTATTCTGTTCTTATCCAAGCCCAGGCCTCCTCTGTTATTCAGGCACATACCTAGTACCGTTAGCATATGATGTTGTGTGAAATTCTTGAAAGTGAGGGAATTGCAATGTCAGCCATGCTTCCGGGCGATCCAAATAACAAAAAAAAATCAAAAACCGAGCCGTTCAGCGATTTATTCAAATCCATGAATGACTTGTTTCATGAACAGCCGATCAGAGGTTTTTTACAATCGATTGATGAACTTTTTAAAACTCCCTTTCCACTCAGTGCGGCTTTTCCCGTTGAAACGGTTGAAACCAAGGAGGAATATATTATTACGGCAGAACTTCCGGGAATTAAAAGAGAGCAGATTCATTTAAATATTTCCGGCCATTATGTAACGATTTCCATTGATAATAATGAAATGATAACCGAGGAAGATGAAAAAAATCAGCTTTATCATAAAAGGCAATTGCGCCAGCACTCCTCTAGAACCATTTCACTTCCCTACCAAATCAATGAAAAAAAAGTAAAAGCCTCCTACCGTGATGGCTTACTTCAAATCCGAATTCCTCAGGAAAAAGGAAAAGTCATCAGAATTGAAGAATAACATACATGAAACAAAAAAAGGCGGCTTAGCGAAGCCGTCTTTTTTATGGTTTGAACATACCGCCAAGCCCCTTTACCAGTGTAGATACTTGATTTACTGCATTCATCATTGTACCAGCAGTATTCATCATTTTATTAAGATCTACTGTCCCGTCCTGGGACTTAAACGAATTCATAATCGATTTCATTCCCCCAGGTTGTTTGGGGATCATGTTTTGTTTTGGATAGGGATTCATCATTGGGTACCCGTTCATGGGCATATACTGGTTAGGAACCTTTTTCTCTTGTGGCTGAAGCGGGTTTTGGAAAAGAAATTGCGAATCCTTCTGTGAAAACTGCTGATTTGGATAGGGCATTGGCTGTTGAAACATCCCTTGTTGATAGGTTTGGCCAACCATTTTCGGTAAGTATGGGTTTTGCTGCTGGTACTGGTTCCAATCGTAATTTTGTGTTTGGGACGGATACGGAAAGGGCTGATTTAAAACAAACCCTTGATGATTTCTTTCATAATCAACTGGCCACCCTTGCTTCCTTTGCCCTGGTAATCCATGATTAAAGAAGGGAATTGGCCTATAGTTACCATACATGGGCAAACATCTCCTCCACTCTTTCATTACTTCACTTTATGATAAAAACCCAGGAAAGGTGATTATTTTTAAAAGCACAGCGATTTGTCAAAACGAAACGAATTTTGTCTGAAGTTTAAATATTTCAAAAACAAAAAATCCTTTTTTTTCGTGATACGATAGATAAAAGGTGAAGGAGGAGAAATCTATGGATATTCATGAATTAAAAAGCAAATTTATTCAAAGTCGAGATTACAGCACAAATGATGTTAATACACTAATGGATTTTGCCAAGAAAGCCTATATTCACAATGAAATTAGCATTAAAGAATATCGCCTTCTTGTCCGTGAACTTGAATCTCAAGGCGCGGTTATTCCTGAAAATTATACGGAAAACTCCCTCATCGAAAATTCTAACTAAATCACTTTAAAGAGATGCCATTTGGCATCTTTTTTCTATTTTTTTAACTCCATTAATAGACTTGTTAAAAAATATTCTACCGTTCGATTTGTATTCGTGAACCTTGTTCGGCTTGTTTCTGGGAAAAAGGCTTGGATGGATAAATCAGAAATATGTTCAGCGATAAGATCAATTTGCTTTTCATAAATATGCTTACGAGAGTTTTCTCTTAACCATTTTTTCATTAACTCCTTCCATTCATCCGTTTCCATCTTTACTTCATCGACAAAAGGTTTTATCACCTGATGAAAATCCTGTTTTATCCCGGTTTCACGTACTTCTTGATAATATTTCAAGAACAATTGATTGTTTTGAAGTAATTTTTGCGTTAGTTCTTTATGTCGCTCTTCCATATGCTACCTTCCCTTTTTGCAAAATAAAAAGTAGCTGTGAATGACAAAGCTACCTTAAAAAGATATTCTCTATTTTACTGTTTATTAAAAGCCAAGTTCAAGCTTTAGCCTTCCAGAGACATGATTTTGCTTCAGATCTGTATGATTGCAAGTATCAGGGAAGAGATGCCCCATTTCCTCATCTATTGCTGATAATCTTTGTTTAGGCACTGTCAATTTATTGTGTTCATCTTCCACTAAACTGTTTCGAAGGTCTGAGAATGATGCCTCTAGAACCGACTCTAATTCTTCCAACTGATCGTATATATCTGTCAGCATCGTAAGCAGCATTTCTTTTTCAGACATTGGCTTATTCATTATTAACAGCCTCCTCAAGTTTTCTCTAAGATAGTAATTCTCCCTCTTTTTCCTGCTTCCTTCTACCCTGACAAAACTAGAAGTTATTCGTCAAACAAAGTGTAATTTTGGCATTATAAGCTTACGTTTTCGACAAAACGGATTCCGAATGAAATTAGTAAAAACGTACAAGCTAGAAATGGAGGTGTTTTTCGATGACAAATAAAAAACAGCAAAATAAAAATCCTAGGCAATCAGAGACTGAAAAAAGAGCTGGCTATGGTGATAAAAAACTAGAAGGTCCAAATCGGCCAGCAGAATAACGAAAAAAAGCAAGGAACTCTTGCTCAGGCTATTGAAAATCTTTCGATAGCCTTTATTTTATTTGCTCTCTTAAATGATTCACAGGTTATTTTACTATAAATCTTAAGAGTTTTGTCATTACAATAAGTCTGTTGATTTCCGCTCTAGGCACAAGCGGTTCGCGAGCGTGCCGGGGAGCCTCCTCAGCGATTGGGCGCTTCCGGGGTCTCCCCTGCCCCGTACTCCCGCAGGAGTCTCCGTGCCTTCCACTCCAACCAACAGGCCCTTACAACAATGTCCTGCACCATTATTGTGAGGCTTATAAAGAATACAAGACTGATTCAAAGAAGAGTGGGAACTGCCTATACTACCCCGATATACGCTCAAAAAATAAAGTAAAAGTCGTGACACGACAAACAATTTTTCTATTCCATTTTGACAGTAATACCAGCTTGATTGGACAATGAAACCACTTTTCTTTTCCCTTATAACAATAATTTCACTTTGTGAGGTTTGAATAAGTGTATGCAATACTTTAGGTTGATTTGCCCCTGTAGATTGGAGCGGAGGGCACTCGACTCCTGCGGGATAGAGAGGTCACTGGAGACCCCACAGGCGCAAGCGCCGAGGAGGCTCCAGGACCTCCCCGCGGAAAGCGAGTGACCGGAGCGGAAATCTACAGGCCATTTTGCAGGGACTATCTGAGCAAGAATCTTCATGGATCTTTTTCGATTATAAAAAGGAATTTTTTAGAGCAAGCAAGAGTTCTAGTTGAGTCAATTTTTTGAAATACCAATCTGTTAGGTGAATTGAATGTTTATGACTGACTGGTCCATGGAGCCATATTGGGGATACACGTTGATGTTTATTCCAATCCTCATAGGTATGTTGATGATGTTTAATCACAGGAAAAGCTGCTCTTAGTATAGGTGTTTTTCTTACAATCTTCGTTTTAAAGTACTGTTCATAGTCATACCTTGAACCCGTATGAGGTGTACGATTGGCAAATTCAAAAAAATAAGGAAATAAACGTGGATGAAAAAGAATGTTTGCAAGTCGTTTCCCCAAATGAATTCTTTTTGAAACCGATCGGAATCCACTCACACAGGACCCATACACTTCTCCCCCACAGGTCGGAAACAATACACAGCTGAAATGAAGCCAATCCTGAAAAGTGAAAATCATCGAACGAAATACTTTCTTCTTATAAATTGGATGCTCAATAATTGGTTGTTGAATGACATTTTGTTCATTAATAATTAAAGCCGTCATCATTCTGAACTTATCTTTTTCATTCCAATAGTGAACCCATTCCTTTTGAATAAATGAAGAAACATTGAAATATGGAAGTAAATGAAACATCGGACGGTCTAATCTCGTCGAATATTGATAGAGCAACAGCTGGGGAAAACATCGTGGAAAATTAACCAATTAGCCCGCTCATAGGTTAGGAAAAGCTGCTTTCTTATTTTCGACTCCAATAAATGCGGGAATATAGACCCTTCAAGGTCACACATATTCCATCCCCCATTCCTTGAAACCATATGGGCAAGAAAGGACCAAATAATATCAGGATTTTTCTTAAAATACCGAAAATAGGCATTTGTTCTTGAAATATTATCGAGATTTTTCTTTTCCGTTTCAGTTATTATTTGACGGATAATCTCCTGTTCCTGTATTGTAAAATGATTCATTATTCTCTTCCCTTGTTAAAATAAAAGTTGTAATGATTAGAATACGGAACTTGCAAATTTTTATGCACCCAACTCGGCTTTGATTTGTTATGATAAATAATAGTTTGAGAGGTGCAAAAAATGAGCGTGAATTATCCAAACGGAAAACAGTATATTCCTAATGCAGCGGCAAATACCAAAATTGCTAATAAGAAAAAAAATGAATCTTACAGTAATCGAGGAATGACTCTTGAAGAAGACTTAAATATAACAAATGAATATTACAGAGAAAAAAAAATTGCGGTTGTTCATAAAAAACCTACACCTGTTCAAATTGTTCAGGTAGATTACCCGATGCGAAGTGCGGCTGTCATAAAGGAAGCTTATTTCAAGCAAGCCTCTACTACCGATTATAACGGGGTATATAAAGGTAAATATATTGATTTTGAAGCAAAAGAAACACAGAATTCCAGTTCATTTCCCTTAAAGAATTTCCATGAGCACCAAATCCGACATATGGAAGAAGTACTGCTTCAGGGAGGAATCTGTTTTGTCATTTTAAGATTTACAAAGGAGGAACAGGTTTATTTGCTTGAAGCGAAAAACTTATTACAATTTTGGGATAGAATGAAAACAGGAGGAAGAAAATCAATTACCAAGGAGGAAATTGAACAACTTGGGTATTATATTCCGCTTGGATTCCAAGCAAGAATTGACTATATTAGAATAATAGATACGCTTTATCAATTGTCTTAAATAACCTTGAGTGAAGTTGGAAAGGAAGGACTTTAAAATGGCTGATCAATATCAATCAAGAGAGGAGCGCCGAAAACAGCAGCAAACAAAGGGCAACCCAAAAACAAAAACAAGCAAAAAACCTAAAGGGATTATAAAAAAAATATTTTTAACCCTTGTCGCCCTTGGAATTGTCGTGATTTTGGCCGGGGTTGGAACTTTTGCCTACTTGGTGAAAGACGCTCCAAAACTTGATCCAAAGGTTTTAAAAGATCCCATTTCATCGAAGATTTTAGATATGAATGGCCACCTGCTGACTGAAGTCGGCGCTGTTAACAGGGAATATGTCGACTATAAGGATATACCAAAGCTTTTGGAGAATGCCGTCCTGGCTACTGAGGATTATCGCTTTTATAAGCACCATGGAATTGATCCTATCCGTCTTGGCGGTGCTGTGCTGGCTAATATTAAGCATGGATTTGGAGCTGAAGGTGGAAGTACCATTACCCAGCAGGTAATTAAAAATTCATTTTTAACACCAGAGAAAACATTAAAAAGAAAAGTGGAGGAAGCGTGGCTTTCCTATCAGCTAGAACAGAAATATACAAAACACCAAATTTTTGAAATGTATGTCAATAAGGTAAATATGTCAGAAGGCAGTTACGGGATGGCTACGGCTGCTGAAACCTATTACGGAAAGAAACTAAAGGATTTGACATTGCCTGAAGCTGCCTTGCTAGCGGGAATGCCGCAAAGTCCTAATAACTACAATCCATTTACAAATCCTGACTTGGCAGAAAAAAGACGTAATATCGTATTATCCTTAATGCATCAACATGGTTTTATTTCAAAGCAAAAGATGGAAGAAGCCATGAAAGTTCCGATTAAAAAAGGATTAGTAAAAGAAGACAAGCGCAAGATTGATGAAAAACCTTTCGACTCTTTTGTTGATGCGGTAATTGATGAAGTGAAACAGCAAGGAGATTTTGATATTTTCTCCGATGGTTTAACTATTTATACAACAGTGGATCCAAAGGCACAAAAATATGTTTATAAAATGCTGAATACCAAGGATGTGATTAACTATCCTGATGAAAAATTCCAGGCTGGTGTTTCACTTCTTGATACGAAAACTGGAGCGATCCGGGCAATCGGGGGCGGTCGAAACCAGCAAGTAAAACGGGGTTTCAACTATGCAATTGATACGAGACGCCAGCCGGGTTCAACCATCAAGCCTGTCTTGGATTACGGCCCTGCCATTGAATATTTAAAATGGGGAACATATCAGACGATTGATGATAAACCGGTACAATATTCAACTGGCCAAACCTTTGGAAACTGGGATGGTCGTTACATGGGGAGAATGACCATTCGAACTGCATTGCAATTATCTAGAAATACCCCTGCTGTTCAAACCTTACAGCAGGTAGGATTGGATCGCGCCAAAAAGTTTGCTAATAATTTAGGAATTCCTTTGAAAGAAATTTATGAATCCTATGCAATCGGTGGTTTAAGGGACGGTGTATCTCCTCTTCAAATGGCCGGTGCATACAGTGCTTTTGGCAATAATGGTTTATATACAAAACCGTATGCGGTGATAAAAATTAAACTACGTGATGGAACTGTCATTAACACCACACCAGAAACAAAAGTTGTGATGAAGGATTACACAGCCTTCATGATTACCGATATGCTAAAAAGTGTCCTCCAATATCCGGGTACAGGGACGAGGGCCAACGTTCCAGGTCTTCATATCGCAGGGAAGACAGGAACAACCAATTATACGGATGAGGAAAGAGCACAATGGAATATCCCGAGCAGCTCTTATATTCCGGATGCCTGGTTCTCCGGTTATACACCAAATTACACAGCATCGATTTGGACCGGATATAAGGACCGTTCCACCCCAATTGCACCTGGGGAGGATCAAAAAATTGCTCAAGATATGTTTAGGAATTTGATTTCCTATGTATCTGAAGGGAAACAAACATCCGATTTCCCTGTTCCAAATAGTGTTCAAAGGGTAAGAATTGAAAAAGGCTCAATGCCGCCGGTACTTGCAAGTCAATATACACCATCCAATTTAGTCATTACAGAATATGCTGTTAAAGGGAATGCACCTAGCAGGGTATCAACTCGATATGATAAATTGAATGCACCTGGCAGTGCATCAGTAAAATACGACGAGAAAAATAATCAACTTGTTCTTAAGTGGAGCTATAAAAATAAATCATCAGCGAATATTCAATTCGCTATCTCTGTCGATGATGGTTCCGGACAAACAAGTTTAACAACGGACAAAAAATCAATTACAGTTCCAAATGTTACACCAGGAGCAACTTATAAATTTACCATTGTTGCAACCGACGGAAGCCGGAAGAGTGATTCGGCTGCTGCAAGCTTCACAGTACCAAAAGCACCTGAAGAAACTACCCCTGGAAATGAAAACAATGGTGATAACGGCACTGAGAACGGCACACCATCTGATACGAATCCAGGACAGGATACCGGTCAGGATCAGGGCAACGGTGCTGGTACTGGCACTGGTACTGGTACTGGTACTGGCACTGGTACTGGTACTGACACTGAACAAGGACAGGGTCAGGGCCAGGGTGAAGGTCAAAATCAGGGCACTGGCACCGAACAAGGAAATGATCAAGGTAATAAGAATCAAGGCACTGGTGACACTAATACTGGCACAACAGACGGCGGTACCAATACGCAAGACACTGAACAGCCCGGTACCTAATAAAATCTACGAAAAAAGCGTCTAGCCTTTTGGCTTAGACGCTTTTTCTTTAATATTTTTTTTAACAAACTGTTTTTCTTGTTCAAGAAAAAGTTCAGAAAGCTGACGATAGGAATGAAAAAGATTGGGTCTTTTAAGGATAAAACCAATCCTCTCATCAATGTTAACAGGTCTGTATGGTAATGAATCAAGTGGCAGTGGTTCTTTATCACCCACTGGCAATTCATTCGACCAAAATAAGAATTTAAGAAATAAGTTAATCCCCTTTTTCATTCCCAGATTCGTATTCTCTTGATCACGAATGCGATAAAATTTTTCAAGATCTGTTTTGATCTGTCCCCATTCCATTAGAAGCCTTGGGATTACTTCGGTAGGGTTCTCCCAAGGCTTTTCAAAATCAAATCGATTTTCCATTAGGAAACATCCTTTGCCTTCATACGCTTCTTTCCTTCCCTGCATAGCTCTAATAAAGGACAAGAAGGACATTGCGGGTTTTGTGCCTTACAATGATATCTTCCAAAGAAAATCAGGCGATGATGGGTTACCGACCATTCCTCGGGTGGTATTTTCCTCATTAGCGTCTTTTCCACCTCAAGAACAGAATCTTTCCAGCGGCAAATGCCTAACCGTTTACTCACTCTTTCGACATGGGTATCAACGGCAATAGCCGGTATATTATATGCAACAGAAACCACGACATTTGCAGTTTTTCTTCCAACTCCAGGGAGCTTTGTGAGTTCATCACGATCCGTTGGAATTTCTCCATTATACTCTTCTAGTACCATTCGGCACAGGCTTTGAATATTTTTAGCTTTGTTGCGATACAGACCAATCGAACGGATATCATTTTGAAGCTCTTCAAGCGGAACGCTTAAATAGTCTTCAGGTGTTTTGTACTTTTGAAATAAGTTGTTCGTTACTTTATTGACGAGTGCGTCTGTACATTGGGCTGATAAAGAAACAGCGATGATTAGTTCAAAGGGATTGGAATGATTTAATTCACAATGGGCGTCAGGAAACATCTCGCCCATTTTATCAAGACAATAGCGAATTTGTGTATTATTCAACAAAACTGGTCACCTACCTATTATAAATTGAAACTTCATTTGATTTACGCTCCAGGTGCTTCCCTTTCCGCGGGCGGGTTCGGTGAGCCTCCTCGTGGCTAAGCGCCTGCGGGTCTCCCCTGTCCCGTACTCCCGCAGGAGTCTCGCACCTTCCGCTTCACTCAAACACAGATAAAATAAAAATAAACGAGAGAACCACCTCTCGCTATCTGAGATTTTATTGTTCGAGCCAATTGTAGAAAGGAACTGTTGGGGATTGTTCCGAATCTTCCTGGCTTGTTTTTCTATTTTGCTGTTGTTTATTACGAAATTTTCGACCATGGTTTTTTGCTTGTTCAATTGTTTTAATTCCGTTCTTCTTCCATTCAAATAATATCCGATCAATATAACGAAAATTCAATTTACCGGACATTACTGCTTCGCGTAATGCAGCTTTTATAATAATGGGGTCATGATGATCATCATCCATCCACATCGCCAATGACTCGCATTCAAATGGGGATAAGGGACGACCGAATTCTTTTTCAAAACATGTATAAAGATCTGTTTCTTCAGATTTTTTATTTGCCTCATCAACGCGTTTATTTTTCATCAAGAATTGTTCAACCAATTTCTCAAGCAAAGGAATCACAGAATACCTTTCATACCGAATCCCATCCTGTGAATATTCATCAATGATTTCGATACATCCCTTTTGGATAAGTCTTCGCAGCATTTCATTGCATTCCGCTATGGAAACTGTCATACGGGAGGAGAGTTCTTCAGGGGTTGGAAATTGATTTCCTTTTTCGATAAAAGTCATAATATTTAATAAAAGAACAAGTTCGTATTCGTTTAAATTTAGATTTCGATACTCTGAAAATAAAATGGCTGGGACAGTAATATTACCTTCCTGAAGCCATGAAACAATCGTTGATTTCATATATTAAACACCTCGCGTTAAGTATAACATGAACAAGCCATGGTAGTAAGAGTATTAGAAATCCAACATTGGTAAAGAAAACTATAAGTAAAAAAAGTCTGCATTAGCAGACTTTTTCATCAATAAAGACTATCCCTATCGCTTTGACTCCACAAATTGACGCATTCTTGCAACTGCTTTTTCTAATAAATCCAATGATGTCGCATAGGAAAGACGAATATTATCTGGAGTTCCAAAACCAGAGCCTGGGATAACGGCAACTTTTGCTTCTTCAAGTAATGCAGTTGCAAAGTCATCCACATTATTAAATCCTGTAAGCTTTGCTGCCTCTTTCACATTTGGATACAAATAAAAGGCTCCTTGCGGCTTTACACACGAAAAACCTGGAATAGATACTAATTGATCATAAATAATTTCTAATCGTTGTTCAAAGGCTTGACGCATTTCCTCGACAGGCGCCTGCGTGCCGTTATATGCTGCAATTGCCGCATATTGTGCAGTTGTTGTTGGATTCGATGTACTGTGACTTGCCAGGTTTGTCATTGCTTGGATAATTTGACTGTTACCGGCAGCATAACCAATTCTCCATCCAGTCATGGAATGGGATTTGGAAACACCATTGATAATAATAGTCTGAGCTTTTAGTTCAGGTGAAATTTGAGCAATTGAAATATGTTTATGATCACCGTACACAAGCTTTTCATAAATTTCATCTGAAACAACTAGGATGTCCCTTTCAAGGCAAACCTTTCCTAATTCTTGAAGCTCATCCGCTGTGTATAGAACCCCTGTAGGATTGCTTGGTGAATTAATGATAACTGCTTTAGTCTTATCTGTAATGGCACCAGCTAACTGCTCCGGAGTAATTTTAAATTGGTTTTCTTCTTTACCCTCAATATAAACCGGTACTCCCCCTGCAAGCTTAACCTGTTCAGGATAGCTGACCCAGTAAGGAGTTGGAATAATTACCTCGTCCCCATCATTTAACAGAACTTGGAAAAGGGTGTATAAAACATGTTTAGCACCATTCCCAACAATGATTTCATTTGCCTTATAGGAAATTCCTTGGTCCTTTTCAAATTTTTCAATAATCGCTTTCTTAAGTGCAGGTAAACCCGCTGAAGGAGTATATTTTGTATGACCAGCCTGCATAGACTCTGTTGCTGCATCTAAAATGTGCTGTGGAGTATTAAAATCAGGCTCACCAGCACCTAATCCAATAACATCTTCACCTTGTTCTTTTAATTCTTTTGCTTTTGCTGTAATCGCTAATGTTGATGAAGGCGTAAGCGCCAACACCCGCTCTGCAAGATTTACCAACTTCTTCTCCTCCATTCTCCAACTATACTAAAAGTTTTCAATTTTTTTTAGCCATTCGCCTGTTTCAAAGTGAATGTAATAATAATTTATTAAATTATTTTTTGAACGGTAATAAATTTCCCATAAAGGAATATTTTTCTCCATTCCTAAGCGAACAGAAATAATCTTTTCAGGATTTTTTTCTTGTAAAAGCTTTTTTATTGCCTGTTCTTTTGTAAGACCTGTCTTCGCATTTCTTACGATAATCTGTTTCGTCTTTTCAGGAATCCAAACGATAATTTTTTGACCGTTTTTGGCTTTTCCTTCAATGACATTAACCGTATCGATTCCATGATAGACATGAAAGTCATCCACCTCTTTAATGGCAACTTTTTTCTCAGCAAGAGCAAGGGCTTTTTTTTCTGCAGTATTAAGTGGTTCTTGTGCTTTTACATACACCTTAACCAAAATCCCTGTAAAAACTAATATAATTACTACGAGACTTACAATCCATTTTTTCACGTTATCACTTCACTATGTACGATAAATGGTAAAAATCGCTTTATTTTTATCTTCTTGATCTAGGGCAAGTCCAAACATGAGGTCTTTTTCCTTTAGTGTGCGATTCAGAGCATCGACTATTTTATATAAATCAGGACCATGCTGGATTTTAACCGTTGATAAGACTTCAATTTTACTCTCCATATCCTGCCTCCTTTATTGCCAAATCAGAAAACTCTTCAACTATTATAACAGGTGTGCACGGTTTCGTGTTTTAATTTACCCAATCTTAGATTAATTTTTTGTCTTTATTCATCCCCTTCAATTGGGATGTTAAAAACCTCATAGTTGAACTCTGTAAATTTAATGGTCACAGTACCTTGCTTCTTTGTAAAATATACTTCCGACCAGGAATCCTGTAGATCCTGGATCATATCAATATCCGGGGAGTTTTTTTCTGTAGAAAAAAGAATCGATATTTGCGGATTGACCGTATGAATTAATTTTTCAGATAAAGAATTGTCTTCGACCATCGTTGGGACCTTAAAGACATTGATATCTCCGAGATTTTTTTTCATTAACATCTCCTGTGACCTTGGACTATAGGAAGTCATAAAAAAGAGGCGATGTTTATAAAACTTTAAAGTAAAGTCTAACCCCTCATCCTGTTCATTTCCTGCATACTGAACGTTTGCTAATACTTCAGGTAAAATCTGTTTCGCTGTCCCATCTCCCCAGACCTTTATAGGGATTAAATTAGCGCCATGGAAATGCGCTGACAATTGACTTGAAATTTCACGCGTTGTCACAATTTCTTTTATAAAATAATTGGAGATTAAATGATTAATTTGAGATTCATTTAATCCTTGTTTATTCGTTAAGATTAAAGAATTAATTTCTTTTACTCCATAGAACCGCAGCCATTCATCTAATTCTGACTCTACGCTCTCTCCACCTGTATTCACTAATATATTTTCATTATTAGGGCCTTGAATAAGGGTTGCCTCCCCGTTTGTTAACCCTAAAAAAGATACGGCCATTTCATGGTCTTTCAATTTTAAGTTGATACTTTCAAAATCATCCGAGATTAATGAAGAGGCAAAACCCAATGTAGTATTTTGTAAAAATAGAGTTATTAGGATTAGTAAAATTCGCATACACATTCCCTCCCCTATATTATCTATAGGATGTGTAATTTTACCAAATTTTATCCGAATTTAATGGTTAGGAAGATTCCATCCTTCATAACCACTCGTTAATAATCTCCACAAGTTCATCTATATTACCTTTTTTGACCGGAACAGCAGGAATGGACTTTAAAAAGGCATTACCATACTTCGTAGTGATAATCCTTTTATCAAAAACAATGACAATCCCCCTGTCTGAAGCTGTTCGAATCAATCGGCCAAAGCCTTGTTTGAAACGAAGGATTGCCTCAGGAAGGGAATAATCCGAAAAGGCATTCCCACCCTGCTGGATGATATATTGACATTTTGCCTCCGTAAAGGGTTCATCCGGCGGGCTAAATGGAAGCCTGACAATAATAAGGCAGGATAAATCCTCTCCGGGGATATCTACACCTTCCCAAAAACTGCTTGTCCCAAGTAAAATGGCCTTATCATAACGTTGAAAATTTCTTGTTAATCTTGTTCTGCTTCCACTGGTAATACCTTGAGCAAAAATCGCAAAATCGCTTAAAAAACCACTTTCTTTTATGAGTTCATATGTCTTTTTCAGCATGTCATAGGCTGTGAAAAGAATCAGCATTCTTCCCTTAGTTGCTTCCGAAAGTGAAATAATATGTTCTGTAATGGTTACAACATAGTCATCCAGTGAGACAGAATTGATTTCCGGTAAATCCTCAGAAATCAATAGCTTAACATGATCTCCGTATTCAAATGGAGAAGGAATTATCATGGTAGAAGCGGAAGGAAGGCCAATCTCCTTCTTTATATATTCAAATGAATGGTTAACCGTTAACGTGGCTGATGTCACAACAACACTTTTCTTCTTATTGAAAAACTTTTCCCTGAGCGCTACTGCAACAGAGGCTGGTTTCGCTAAAAAGGTTGTTACGTTTTGTGGAGACCTATAGTCTACTTCCATCCATTTTACAAAATTTGTTTTTAGAATAAAGCATGATTGGACAGTATTTTTCAATTCTTCCAAATCATGTAGAAATGAAATCAATTCCTCGATAATATTCCTATGCTCTTGTGTAAGTTTGCCTTTTTTATTTTCAATCAATGCTAATCTGTCCATCATGGCTAAATGCAAATCCTTTAGCAAGAATGCAAATCTTTCTGCACTATGGACAAGTGCTGACTTCTCTTTTCCATGGTCTTCGTCTGAAAAGCGCACCTTTGCGCGGGTGAATCCCTTTTTGTTACTTCCCATCTTTTTGGCATATAGGGCAATCAGCTTAAAAAATTCATCCATTTCATAAAATAAATCTGTTGCCAGCTTGTTTATTTTAGATGTATGTGCCAACGCTTCCGCTTTGCTGCCTGATAATTTCAGCAATTCCTCAAACTGATAAAAAAGCTGTTTCTGTTCATAGTGACCAAATTGGCTTAACAGCATTCTAGTGGACAAATAATCTAAGCTAAAGCCAAAAAACTGACTGGCTACTTTCTCAAAATGATGTCCTTCATCAATAATGCAGAAATCAAAATTAGGCAGAATGCTCCCATTGGCGGAAAGATCACTTAATAGTAAAGAATGATTGGTAATGATTAAATTTGCTTCCTCAGCTGTTTTTTTAGCCCTAAGATAAAAATCCTTTTCAAGCCATTCATATGATTGTATAAAAACAGCTGGGTCATTTTTTATCCGATTCCAATAAAAAGATCCTCCACTTGCCAAATTCAATTCATCTTTATCACCTGTGTCTGTTTCCATCAACCAGACCAGGATTTGCATTTTCGTTAAGGTTGTATCGTAATTATCGTTTTCATCTAATAAGGTTTCGTTGAATTTCACCAGGCTTAAATAGTGACTTCTTCCTTTCAAAAGCACTGATGTGAATTTAAATGGAAGCATTTTTTCAAGCATTGGGATTTCTTTTTTAATAATTTGCTCCTGGAGCTGAATGGTATGAGTACTCACCACAACAGGCTGTCCTTTTTGCTTGGAATAAAATACGCTTGGTAATAAATAACCAATGGATTTTCCTACACCTGTCCCCGCTTCAATCAACAAATGCTCCTGTTTTTGAAACGCTTGATAAATTCCATCCATCATCGTAAGTTGACCGGTTCTATTTTCAAAGTTTTCAAAGGCTTGCTTTATGATCTTGATTTTTTCCGCTTCTTTTTCAGGATAATGAAGAGGCTCCTTTTCCCGATATACTGCTTGCTTCGCGGTTTCTTTTTTTAAAGCAATTCCCTTAAAAACTTCAATCCCTTCTGGCAGGACCTCTTCAGTAGGGTCCTTCTCCACGAGCAACTCGTCGAGCAATTGCTGTAAATCACTTTTAAGACCGCCTGAAAGCTGTGAAAGCTGTCTTAATGTTGTAATGGGCATTGATGCCAATTTGTTAAGCAAAATAAGAAATAATTCTGCTGTTACCTCGGCATCACTGTCGGCTTGATGCGGACGATCGTGCTGTAGATTTTCTTTTTCGGCTAAATCTGACAACTTATAGCCATCTGCTGTTGGATACAGAATCCTTGCCATTTCCACCGTGTCTATTACAGATCCGTAAAAGCCCTCAAAACCAGCAAGCTGTAATTCTTCCTGGAGAAATGATAAATCAAATAATACATTATGTGCAACGAAATAAGCCCCTTCAAGAATTTTCTCTATCCTTGGGGCAATTTCTGAAAACGCAGGAGCATCCTTTACCATATCATCATCAATACCAGTTAATTCTTCAATAAAAGCCGGGATTTGCTTTTTTGGATTAACCAATGATGAAAACATTTCTGTGATTATACCGTTTTCAATGACCACAGCTGCAAATTGAATAATTCTATCCCCTTTTTTAGGAAGATTACCTGTGGTTTCTAAATCTATAACAACATATTTATTTTCTAACATTATTTACACCTCAAACCTTCGTTCATTAAAACGGTATCACAAAAAAGGTAAAAGAAAAAGAAACTATTTCAAGAGATTTAAAACTATTATATAAAAAGATCCGAAAAAAAGAAAAATCCCCAAAAAAGGGGATTACATCACTGTTAACGCTGGTTCAGCGTGTATCAATTCTTTTATTTTGTTGTTTTCATCCATAATGGCGACTCTAGGGTTATGCTCAGATAATTTTTCTTCTGAAACGATCGCATAGGAAATAATAATAACAATATCCCCTTTTTGGACAAGCCGGGCCGCTGCACCATTTAAACAAATCACTCCGCTGCCGCGCTCACCGGGAATAATATAGGTTTCAAGACGGGCTCCATTGTTGTTGTTGACAATTTGCACCTTTTCATTGGCAAGCATCCCAACCGCATCCAAAATATCTTCATCAATGGTAATGCTGCCCACATAGTTTAAATTCGCTTCTGTAACAGTTGCGCGATGGATTTTTCCATTCATCATCGTACGAAACATGATTGTTCTCCTCCCGGTCTTTGGTTGTTTTTCTATTGTACAGATTAATTTATTTCTAAGATGAAATTGTCAATTAAACGAACATTAGTAAAATGTACAGCCAATGCGATGATGAATTTCCCCTCTAATCTTTCTATCGGAAGTAACTGAGGGTAGGACAATAGTTCTATATAATCAATACGTCCGCTGCTCTCTGAAGTAATCATTTCCTTAATTAAGCTGATTAGTGTAGAAGGGTTTCTCTCCCCCTCATCCATCACCTTTTTCGCTTGCTGCAGGCTTTTATGAAGAACAACTGCCTGCTTTCTATCTTCAGGAAGTAGATTTACATTTCTTGAGCTCTTAGCAAGCCCATCTGCTTCGCGAACAATATCAACGGGTACCAATTCCACAGGGAAATTTAAGTCGGTAATTAGCCCTTCAACAACTGCCACTTGCTGGGCATCCTTTTTCCCGAAATAAGCCCTTGTTGGCTGCACAATTTGAAAAAGCTTCGCCAAAACTGTTGCCACCCCGTCAAAATGACCGGGACGGGATTTTCCGCATAAAACGTCCGTACGTTTCTGAACCACTAAGGTTACGGATGAAGGATTCGGATACATTTCCTCAACAGAGGGGTAGAAAAGAAAATCTACCCCCTCGCTCTCCGCCAATGCCCGGTCCCGTTCAAAATCGCGGGGATAGGTGGCAAAGTCCTCATTTGGACCAAACTGAAGTGGGTTTACGAATATGCTTAATACCACCAGATCATTTTCTTCTCTAGCTTTTTTTATAAGACTGAGATGACCCTCATGCAAAAAACCCATAGTTGGGACAAATCCGATCGATTTTCCTTGTGCTTTTTGATTTAAGACCTCTGCTTGCATTTCTTTGACAGCTGGAATTACCCTCATTGTTTTCCTCCATAAAGACCTTGAAGTTCCTCTTCTTTCATTGTAAAGGAGTGCTGATCTTCCGGAAATTTGTTCGATTTAACCTCTTCGGTATAGGCATGGATTGATTCCGTAATAAATGGATCTAGATTTGAATATTTCTTTACAAACTTAGGTACCCGTTCAACCCCATACCCTAAGACGTCATGATATACAAGGACTTGTCCATCTACATTTTGCCCTGCACCTATCCCAATCACCGGAATGTTCAATTCTTTTGCAACCTCATGTGCAAGCTGCTTTGGAACACATTCTAAAACAACGGCAAATGCACCTGCCCGTTCACATTCTCTTGCATCTTCAAGCAATTTAATCGCTGCATGAGCGTCTTTTCCCTGAACCTTATAACCACCTAAAACGCCAACTGATTGTGGTGTTAATCCTAAATGAGCACAAACCGGGATTCCAGCCTTGGTAAGGGCAGCTATTTTTTCAATAACATCATCTGCTCCTTCAATCTTTACCGCATGTGCACCTGTTTCTTGAATCAATCTTCCGGCATTTTTCAGCGTTTCATGAAGAGACAGATGATACGTTAAAAATGGCATATCTGCGACAATAAAGGTTTCCTTTGCACCACGCTTAACGGCTTTTGTGTGGTGGATCATGTCATCAAGGGTTACGGGGATCGTAGAATCATAACCGAGGACAACCATACCTAATGAGTCCCCAACTAAAATGATGTCTACTCCTCCTTGCTCGGCATGTTTAGCGGAAGGATAATCATAGGCTGTTAACATGACAATTTTTTCTCCGCTTTGTTTCATTTTCAGAAAATCAGTCGTTTGCTTCATCATCGTACCTCCTTTTATTAGGAAGAGGTGAGTAAACGTAAAGAGTATCTTTTCGAAAATAAAAAGATCCTTCTGAAGGCAGAGAGGATCTTTATTACTCTTGTTTATGTTCATCCCTCTGTCCCGGTCCGAAATTTCGGATCTAGGCAGAATCCAATTTTATGTGTTTTTTTAATCTAGAGGTGCAGTTCTGATTCGATACTGCCCAATGGAATTATAACAAATTATACGAAATGTGCAACTAAAGATTGTTAAATCTCTATGTCTGCAGAATAGATATGTCGGATGGCTCCATTCTCATCTTCTAAAAGTAATACACCATCTTCTGTTATTCCAAGCGCTTTTCCTTCAATTACCTCTGTTAAAGTGCGGGCTTTTAGATGTTTGCCGATACTAATAGCATAGCTTTCCCAAAGCAGCTTAATTGCAGAAAAGCCCTTCTCTAAATAAATTCCATACCATTTTTCTATATACAAAAAAATACTTTTTATTAATTCAGCGCGGGATATCGGCTCGCCTTTTTCAATCAAAAGAGAACTTGCCGTCTCCTGCAGTTCTGTCGGAAAATCATCTTTTTTCTGATTCACATTGATTCCAATCCCGATAATAACAGAGTGAATTCTGTCTGCTTCCGCTTGAAGCTCGGTTAAAATACCCGTTAGCTTTTTACCGTTCATTAAGATATCGTTTGGCCATTTTATTTCGGGTGTTAAGCCAGTAATCTCTTCTATTGCTTGTACAACTGCTACAGCCGTTAACAGTGTCAACTGAGGTGCTTTTGTTAACGGTATATTCGGGCGAAGGATTAGGCTCATCCAAACTCCTGTATACTTTGGAGAATGCCATTTTCTTTCCATTCTTCCTCTTCCAGATAACTGCTCTTCCGCTATGACTGTCGTACCCTCGGGAACCCCTTCATTTGCTAACCGGTGAGCAATCTTTTGCGTTGACTCCACACTTTCCTCATAATAAATATTCCTGCCGATGAATTCTGTTTTTAACCCAAGCCTGATTTCATCTGCCGTTATCTTCTCAGGAGTTTTCAAAATTCGATAACCTTTTCGTCGAACTGCTTCAAGCTCAAAGCCCTCCTTACGAAGTTCCTCCACGTGCTTCCAAACAGCTGTTCTGGAACAGCCAATCAATTCTGCTAATTGTTGTCCTGATAAATAGGATTCACCAGCATTCGTGAAGGCATCCAGCAATTCTTTTCTTATTTCTGATTGCACTCCATCAGCCACTCCTTGATATTGTTTTTTTCATTGATTAATCTTCCCTCGACAATAGCCTGTTCAATAGTTAAAAGAGTATCTTTTAACCAAGGTCCGGGTTTTTGATTGCACCACTCAAGCAAATCGTTTCCACTGACCATGAGGTCTCCCCGTTCCTTTATAGATAACCCGTCGTAGCGTTTTATTAAATTGTTAATTATTTGAACTTCCTTCATTCCATTTATCACCTGAAAAAGTTTTTCAACTGATAAGATGGTGTCCCGTTTTGCCAAATACAAATCATAAAGCTCCCATTCTTTGTTAAGCCTAGAAGAGAGGAAAAAAATGATTTGTTGAATTTCTCTAATATCTTTAAGGGCCAGCCGCCAATTTCTTAAAAATCGTTCAACTTCTTTTCCATCAAAATTCAGGCAATAAAGTACAAGCGCCCACATTTCATTTTTTGCCAAACTGTCCCAATTCAAACGAGCAAGTTTTTTTAGTTGTTCTTTCTGATCATTTAATCCTGGCAGATAGTGGTATAGTCCTGTGTTAAGCATAACGTTAACAGCTTCCTTACAATTTGGGCCGAGGAGAAGTTTCTCAAACTCTGCCCGTTTCCGTTCGACAGCAATTTTATCTAGCAGGGAAGCAAGGTTTTCGAGAGCTGACAATGTTTGCGATTCAATTGAAAAGGATAGCTGGCTCATAAAGCGGACTGCTCTCATCATTCTTAGCGCATCTTCTTGGAATCTTTCCTCTGCTTGTCCGACAGTCTGAATAATTTTTTTCAAAATTGCCTTTTGACCGTCAAATGGGTCGATTAGCTTTCCACTTTGGTCCATTGCGATTGCATTCATCGTAAAATCTCTACGCTTTAAATCATCCTCCAAGTTTCGAATAAATGAAACTTCTTTTGGCCTTCTGAAATCCTGATATTCAGATTCGGTTCTAAAAGTTGTAATTTCATAGGATGTATCCCCATACAAAACAAGAATGGTTCCATGTTCTATTCCGATATCAACCGTTTTCGGAAAAACCTTTTTCACTTCATCTGGTGTCGCGGATGTTGCAATATCAACATCACTAATTGGCTTCCCTAAAAGAAAATCCCGGACCGATCCCCCGACAAAATAGGCGTCGTAACCCGAGTCTTCTAATTTTTTAAGTATCGGGAGGGCAGATAAAAAAGGCTCAATCATACACTTCACCTTTTTTCAAAAGTTTAAAATATAATTGTTCGTACTGTTCAACAACTTTATTAGCATTAAATTTATTTCTAACCGTTTCTACTCCTCTTAACGAAAATGCTTCATGAAGATGTTCATCACTTAAAATTTGAATAGCCTTATTAGAGATATCCACAATATCTCCTAATTCACATAAAAATCCCGTTTTTCCATGTTCTATCACTTCAGGAATACCGCCAACATTTGTCCCGATACACGGGACACCACACGCCATTGCTTCAAGTGCAACTAGACCAAAGCTTTCCTTTTCGGATAATAAGAGCTTTAAATCACTGATGGAATATAATTCTTCAAGGCTTTCTTGTTTTCCTAAGAAGAGAACACGGTCCTCCACACCTAATTTACGGACGAGCTTACAAACATTCGTCATTTCCGGACCGTCACCAACTAATAGTAATTTAGCAGGCAAGACCTTGGAAATTTTCGCAAACGTCTTGACGACATCCGGAACCCGTTTTACAGCACGGAAATTGGAAACATGAATGATTACTTTTTCCGATTCTTTTATTTGAAATTCAGTTTTTAAATGTTGTACATCACTTTTTTGATAGACACGCTCATCGATGAAATTATAAACTGTTTCAATTTGTTTATCCGGATTAATCAGTTCATAGGTTTGACTAATTAATGCATTTGAGACAGCCGTCACGGCATCTGACTTTTCGATGCCAAATTTAATCGCGTCGGTCAAGGAAGGGTCATAACCTAAAACCGTTATGTCCGTTCCATGCAGAGTGGTAACAATCTTTATGTCATGATTGCTCATTTGTTTCGCTAAGATCGCACAAACAGCATGTGGAATTGCATAATGGACATGTAGTAAATCCAATTTCTCTCGATTAGCTACTTCGGCCATTTTACTTGCTAAAGCAAGATCATAGGGTGGATATTGAAACACAGAATATTGATTTACATCCACCTGGTGGTAATAAATATTATGGTACATCCGGTTCAGTCTAAAAGGCATGCTCGATGAAATAAAATGGATTTCATGCCCTTTCTCGGCGAGCATTTTTCCAAGCTCTGTTGCAACAACACCCGAACCGCCGACTGTCGGATAACAGGTAATTCCAATTTTAAGTTTCCTCATCTTGACTCTCCTAATAAATCATGATCGATGAGAAGAGGAACTTTCGACTTAAATCCTTCAGCAAAAGGGATACCAACAAGTTTCCCAAACATTTTTTCCCTTGCCTCAACTGTTTCAATGTATCCATTCGTTAATGGTGTATCGAAGCTTTCTTCTGTTCGTTCAAATTGACTTTTATATGCCCTTAATGCCTCGAGTTTTTTCTCGATTTGATGCGAGATATCAGTGGTAAAATCCGGTTTGTGAAAACCATTAATCATATAAAAATACATTCTCTCAACCCGATGCGGTGCCTCACCCTGATCAGTTTTAAATTTGCGGATTCCTGCAGAAAAAACGGCCTCCTCCACGAGGCGTGCACAATTTCCGTGATCAGGATGGCGGTCTTCAAAATATGGTGCAAAGACAATTTTAGGTTTTAATTGCCTTATAACCCCGGCAATCAATTTTATGTATTCACCGGTTAGATATAACCCTCTATCCGGCAGGGAAAGCGATGTTCTAAAGGCCACCCCAAGGATATCCGCTGCATTCATCGCTTCTATTTTCCTAAGCTCTATCGTTCCATTCGAAGAAAGTCCTGCGTCAGTTAAATCACAAATACCAATTCGTTTTCCTTGCTCAGAAAATTTAGCAATAGTCCCGCCCATGCCAATCTCGACATCATCGGCATGAGCACCAAATGCGAGAATATCTAAAGACTTATTTTCCATTGCTCTCACCATTTTTCATCACATTTCTCCACTCAAGCAGTCCTTGGTCTAATCCACGTATTAATAATTCTGCAGAACCCATATTCGTTGCAAGCGGAATCGAGTAAACATCACAAAGCCGAACAAGAGCAGTTACATCAGGCTCATGCGGCTGTGCGGTTAGTGGATCGCGAAAAAAGAAAACGGCATCCATTTTATTTTTTGCAATCATCGCACCAATCTCCTGATCTCCACCAAGAGGCCCGGATTTAAATCGGGTTAATTCCAACCCTGTAGCTTCATTAATTCGTAATCCGGTTGTACCTGTTGCAAACAAGGTATGCTTTGCAAAAATTGTTTGATAGGCCGTTACAAATTGAACTAAATCATTCTTTTTTTTATCGTGGGCGATTAAGGCAATATTCATATCCAAACCTCCTATTCTAAAATATTTTCGAGACCATACACAAATGTTTTTAGGTTCATCACTGTTTCTACAGCCACTTTCACCCCGGACATAAAAGAGGCTCGATTATAAGAATCATGTCTAATAGTTAAGGTTTGTCCATCAGACCCAAATAAAACCTGCTGGTGTGCAACTAAACCAGGGAGTCTAACCGAGTGAATATGCATTCCATCAAAATCTGCACCTCTTGCACCTGTAATGGTTTCTTTTTCATTTTGATGCCCCTGCTTCTTTGCCTCTCTTACTTCGGCAATCATTTCTGCCGTTTTAACAGCTGTGCCCGATGGCGCGTCAAGTTTCTGGTCATGATGAAGTTCAATAATTTCAATATCCTGAAAATATTTCGCCGCCATTTGGGAGAATTTCATCATTAAAACAGCACCAATTGCAAAATTAGGTGCGATGATACAGCCTATTTCTTTTTCAGTACATATTCTCTCCAATTCTTCTAAGTCATTTTTAGAAAATCCAGTTGTTCCAACCACCGGCCTAACGTTGTATTGAAGCGCAGTTTTTGTATGATGCATACCTACTTCCGGTGTGGTTAAATCGATTAACACATCCGCTTTAATATGTTGTAAACATGATTCAAGGTTCCCGAAGACCGGGACTTCTATTGGAAGTTGAAAGCCTTGGATTTCATTTATCTGCTTCCCATCAAATTTATAATCGACCACGGCTGCCAACTCGAAATGCTCCGTATTCGCCGCCAGCATAACAGCCTCTCTTCCCATTCTTCCACGCGGTCCAGCAATAATTACTTTTATTGATTTCATTGAACTCACTCTCCATTCTCTGAATTAATTCTTGTCCAGCGATTTTTGTCTCTAGTATTAAATTTATTCATCACATAATTATGAGCATCTTCTAAATCTATATGTAAAGAATTAGCGAAACAAATTAACACAAACAGCAAGTCACCAAGCTCCTCCTCAATTGCTTTTTCTGTTTCACTGTCTTTTTTGGGCTTCTCACCATAAAAATGATTGATTTCCCTCGCAAGTTCACCTAATTCTTCTGTCATCCTTGCCAGCATCGCTAATGGACTGAAGTATCCCTCTTTAAATTGACCTATGTATTGATCAACCTCATTTTGCAGGTCCTTCATCGACTTTCCGATTGACATCTTTTTCACCTCTGTAAAGTGTCTTACTGCTTTTCATAGTAGCTAAAATAAGGCTATTTTACAAATATTTTTGCTGAAAGTGGGAACTTTCTGATAGGATTGCTCTTCCAATCGTAATTGGATATAATAAAAAACATTGATAGAGAGAAAAATATTGGAAAAAAAGGGGGAGATTTGATGATTTTTGGCCTTAAGATAAAGAATATCCTTTTCATCTTAATTGGTACCGCCATTATGTCATTTGGTCTTGTCAATTTTAATATGCAAAATAAATTGGCCGAAGGCGGCTTTACCGGAATTACACTTTTATTATACTTTTTGTTTAAATGGGACCCATCCTATACGAACCTTATTTTAAATATCCCTCTGTTTCTAATCGGATGGAAAATACTCGGGAGAAACGCATTTATCTATTCCATTATTGGCACAGTTGGTGTTTCGATATTTTTATGGATTTTCCAAAGATATTCAATCAATATGCCATTAGAACATGACCTGACATTGGCAGCCTTATTTGCCGGAGTATTTGCGGGAATTGGTCTGGGAGTTATATTTCGATCAGGAGGAACTACAGGTGGAGTCGATATCATCGCCAGACTTGTTCAAAAGTATATTGGCTGGAATATGGGGAAAACCATGTTCATGTTTGATACATGTGTGATTATTTTATCCTTGCTTACATACCTAAAATATACCCAAGCTATGTATACGTTAGTCGCGGTTTTTGTTGGTGCAAGAGTCATAGACTTTATGCAAGAAGGTGCCTATACCGCAAGAGGCGCAATGATTATTTCAGAAAAAAACGAAGAAATTGCCAAAAAAATTATGGAGGAAATGGAACGGGGTGTTACTGCCTTAAGAGGGTATGGTTCCTATACGAAAAATGACCGGGATGTCCTCTATTGTGTCGTTGCCAAAAATGAAATTGTCCGTTTAAAAAATTTAATCACGGCAATTGATCCACACGCCTTCATATCAGTAAGCATTGTTCATGATGTCCATGGTGAAGGATTCACATTAGACGAAAATAAGATGCCAATCGTAGATTAAAAAACAATGTCCGATAACGGACATTGTTTTTTTAATCATCATTATTCCGAGTCATTCCTGTATAAATGAGGACAAGTCTTAGTAATTCTAGTACTGCTACGGCCGCTGCTGCCACATAGGTTAGAGCTGCCGCATTGAGAACTTTACGAGTTTTCTTAGCTTCATCGTTGCGAATTAGGCCTAAAGAAACGACTTGTTTCATAGCCCGGCTGGATGCATCGAACTCAACAGGCAGTGTAATCAATTGAAAGAGGACTGCTGCAGCCATAAAAATGATTCCTAAAAGCAACATCCCGCTCAGATGAGCAAATATCCCTATCATAATCAGTACCCAAGAAAAATTAGAACCAATATTTGCTACCGGTACGAGGGCATGGCGAAATCTTAAAAAAGCGTACCCTTGTGAATCTTGAACGGCATGTCCGCATTCATGTGCAGCTACTGCCGCAGCCGCTAATGAATGACCGTGATAGTTTTCAGGTGATAACCGGACAGTTTTCGTTCTTGGATCATAATGATCACTTAGAAAACCATGTCCCTGCTCAATTCCCACATTATATAAACCATTGGCATTTAATATCTCTCTTGCAACATCAGCACCAGTCCGATAAGTGGCGGAAGGGACTTGTGAATATCTTGCAAAAGTACTTTTTACCTTCAGCTGAGCCCATAACGGAATCAAGACAATTATTGCAAAATATACTAGGTAAAACATGATGAACCTCCATTTTATCTCTTGTTGCCTATCAGTTTACTGTTGCCGTATCAATTCGTCAATTTTTTCGATCCCTGGAGCGTCCTTTTTTCATTTCTTTATCACCATTATACTTTCTCCAACCGACATAAGATAAGGTTGCTATAATAATACTTCCTGTCGAGATGATAACCCACCATAAAGACGGGTCTGCCTCATCCTCATCCATATTTTCAAAAAGATTTTTTAAATCAGAATCTAAGACGTCCAATTCTTTTTGGCTTTTCGAATCACTCATGATCTGAGAACGATATTCATCAATAAAATGAATACGGGCATCAATCTTTTGTATATTTTCTGCATTAACATCCACTTTCATACTCGGATAGATGACATTATAAAGGGAGAGAAAGTTATTAAAATTGTAATGAAAATCAGCAGAATCACCTTTATGTGCTGCTTCTTTAGCCTGGTGAAAGACTGTCATAATTTGGCCTTCCATTTCCGTCCAAAGCGGTCTATTGCTTGTCCCAATCGCATCAATTACCAGACGGAATGTTGTTAATTTATTAATTCGTTCCTCATATCTCATGTCTGGGCTTGCTGCAGCTTCCAGTGCTTCATCATGTGAAGTATTTATAATTCTTAGCTCGTCCACGGTTAACGGCTGTTGTTTATTTTTTAAACTTGTAAATTGATCAGAGAAATAATTAAGCAGCTTTTTAGCATCATCATATCTATGAAATTTCACCATTTGAAGTGCTTCATCAGAAATATCATCAAGCTGTTCCATAGGTGAAGTTTGCTCAGCATGGACGCTTATGGGAGCGAGCAGCAAAACCATTGCAAAAAATAAAAAACATTTAAATTTCAATCCTTGTCCCCCCTTTCATTACTAATAAAATGTATGAACGGTTGGACAAGGATAGACCAAATTTTAATATGTTCCTTTTATTTTATTTCAAGCTTATAATGGTTTGGACGAACACATAAATAATAGGCAATTCCTAAGGACAAAATAGATAGCCAAAAAGTAAAGTATCCAATTTCAGGTATGTATCGATTTAACATTTCGTATCGAGGAAGCATGAAAAAGACATAGTCAATCACATCATTATGTAAAGTCCATATCGCGGCCACAATTAAATGCCACCATTTTAAACGATAAAACGGTGCATATAATAGTCCTTGAACAGCCATGGCAAAATGTGAAAAAATTAACATATATCCTGCCCAACTCAGTTCTCCCTCAACAAAATAAACTAGAATATTCATGACCACTGCCCAAATTCCATACTTAAAAAGAGTAACAATCGCCAAAGCTTCAATTAATGGCCAGTTTTTTCTCATTAGAAATGCTACTAGGACAATCACAAAAAATAAACTTGCGGTTGGACTGTCAGGAACAAAAATTAAAAATTTTGCCGGTGTTTCTTTTAGCTGCCATCCATACCAATAATAGCCATAAACAGTCCCAATAACATTAACAACCAGCAGAAGCTTCAGAACCGAGCGATTAGCCAGAAGAGGATAGACCCATCCCACCAATTTTCCCCCTAACAAATTTTTTAGATATCAATAAAAAAGCTGACGGAACCGCCAGCTTTTTTCTTTTTCTATTATTTTTCTCCAAGACCTGAAATAAATTCAGTAAGCTGTTTAAGTTGTTTGTCATTACCTTTGAAGATACCTTTTGGCATTGCACCTTTACCATTTTTTGCGATATTTGCAATTTCTTCTGGTTTTAAACCAGTGGCAGTAAGTGCTGGTGCTCCTGCACCGCCTTGAAGGTTCTCACCATGACAGTTAATACAGCCTTGGCTTTTAAATACTTCATATCCCGGATTTGACTTATCAATTTCAACTTTCGCCACAATTTTACCTTGGCGTTCTGCTGCAGCCCAGTCATGGGTTGCAACTGATTGCCATGTTAAAAATACCGTAGCAGCTAATGCAAGCAACATCATGCCTGTTGCAACCGGTCGTCTAAATGGACGACGCTCCGGACCATTGTCCAGGAATGGAGCCAATAATAATCCTCCGAAAGCAAGGCCTGGAATAACCAATGCTCCGATAACCGTATATGGACCTGAAGCATATGAGTACTTCAGTAATTGATATAAAAAGAGGAAGTACCAGTCAGGCAATGGGATATAGCCTGTATCAGTCGGATCCGCAATTCTTTCTAGCGGGGCCGGGTGAGCAATTGTTAAACATAAAAAACCGACAAGGAATACTGCCCCAACCATCCATTCTTTTAATAGAAAGTTAGGCCAGAATGCTTCTGTTTTACCAGGATATTCTGAGTAATCCTTTGGCAGCATTTTTTTACGTGCCTCCGGTGCTAACACACGTGAGTCACCTACGAATTTCATACCTTTACCTTTATGCATCGAGCGATCCCCTCCTTTTTTCGTAAAAGTGAAAAAATAGTTACAAGTTCTTCATTATCATTTGAGTATTAAAGTGGGCCTGAAATCCCTTGTCTACGAATCATAACGAAGTGGGCAGCCATTAAACCAAATAATACTCCAGGCAGGAAGAACACGTGAATCGCAAAGAAACGGGTTAAGGTTTGAGCACCTACAATGTGTTCATGCCCCGCAAGCAATACTTTGATATAAGAGCCAATAAATGGTGTGGCCTCGGCGATTTGAAGACCTACTTTTGTAGCGAATAGCGCTTTCATATCCCAAGGTAATAGGTATCCTGTAAAACCTAATCCAAGCATGACGAAGAAAATTAGTACTCCGACAATCCAGTTAAGTTCACGAGGTTTCTTATACGCACCTTGGAAAAAGACACGTAACGTATGTAAGAACATCATTACAAGGACTAAACTAGCTCCCCAGTGGTGCATTCCGCGTACGATTTGTCCGAATGCTACTTCATTTTGAAGGTAATAAACGGACTCCCAAGCATTTTTAATATCCGGTACGTAATACATTGTTAAAAACATACCAGAGAGAATTTGAATTACGGTTACAAAAAACGTTAGACCTCCAAAGCAATAGACAAACGCAGAAAAATGATGCGCTGGGTTTACATGCTCAGGTACTTCATGGTCTGCAATATCCCGCCACAAAGGCGCAATATCTAAACGTTCATCTACCCAATCGTAAATTTTGTTTAACAATTATTACACCTCCGTCCGTGGTTGTGCTTTACCTAAAAGAATAAACCCGTCTTTTTCCTTTACAGGATAAAGATCAAGCGGTTGTGGCGGCGGTGTTCCAGGAATGTTTTTACCATTCTTTTCATATCGTCCAAAATGGCATGGACAAAAGAATTGGTTTGGATGTGCTTTATCCGTATTCCAGTTAACCGTACAGCCTAAATGTTTACAAATTGGTGAAAGAGCAACAATTTTCCCACTATCGTCCTTATAAATCCAGGCAGTATTGGTAACCTCGGACTCATACCATGCATCCTTTTCCTTAAAGGTAAAGTCTACACGAACAGGCTCGCTTGTTAAATCAGCCGCCTTTTGCTTTGTTGGTATGAATTCACCGCCTGCATCGGCTTTTAAAACAGGATCCACAGCAAAACGGACCATTGGCATTAACATCCCCGCTGCCATGAAACCACCTACACCGGTTAATGTGTAGCTTAAAAATTGGCGTCTTGTAACGCGATTCTTACTCATTCATATCCCCCCTCTATTTCTAAAGTTTTAGTCCACACGGACATTTATTAAACACATATAAAACTAGGACATAACCATGATATATCAATCTTCAAGCAAGGTCAATATCATACTATTTTAAAAACATATTATTACCGTAAAGAATTAGTCTTTTTTGTGCCACTTTTCAGTAAATAGATTTACCAGCTGTTTGACCTGTGAATCAATGATCGATACCTTCTGAGTCTCGTCCATATGTTCGAGTGGAATCGACGGAAGCCAAATTAACGAACCATTAAGTTTTTCTTCTTGCGATTTCCATTCAATTTCAGATGTAATGAAAAAAATATGTTTTATTTCACTATTTTTGATATTTTCCTCCCATTTTTTTAATTCTTTCATAGTATTTTCACTTTTTTCATTTTTTAAGTATGTATATGGAGGAAATAATAAAATTCTTCCGGTAAACTGTCTTTCCAAATAACCTGTAAGCAAGGTAATAAACTCGTGCCTTGCTGCTGAGTCTTTCATTTCATCCCCCAAGGAAACAGAGTAAATCGGAATAATCGCCGTGTCTATGTATTCTTTTGCGCCTAAAAATGTTTCAATGTCTTTCGGTATCCATTTCATTTTTTTACACCAGCCTTTAATCTCACTATTACCATCATACCATTTTCAACATCAACATCAACATTTTACGATGAATGACAAAAAAAGAAGGCCTGCTTATAGCAAGCCACCTTTTTGCTCGATTTTTTTCAGGTTATTTAATTTTCCGGTTAACTCATGAAAAGCTGCTTGATCCTGTTTGTCTAACGCTTCGTCAATTAATTGGAGCAGTTTCTCCCTCTGAAAGCGTTCGATACTTTTTTGAAGAAATTGTTCTGCGATTATCCCGTCTTTTTCATTTTCCTGAAGGTGTTTCGGTACAAAAGGGTTTTCTTCCAGTACAGCTGCATATTGATGTGCCTGATTCGATGCATGAAAGTTCAATTGAATAAAAATTTCTTCGTCACGATTTAAGCGAATATCGTGAAAAGACTTCTCAGCATCTGTTGTCATCACATTTTCTTTATAAAAGCGAAACGGTACTTTATCAACACAATGGGTAGACATAATCAATCCTCGTGGGCAATACTGGGCTTGCTCGACAAAATGAACCTTTTCCATTAATTGATCGTGGCTCATTAAATAGTTGAGGATCCACACACATTCTCTTCTCTTTAGTTGATAATGATTTAAAAACCAGCGAATAAAGTCCTTTTTCTCGTTGACAGATACAGGGGTTGCCATAAAAGTTTCCCTCCTCTGCGCTTTTCAGCTTTATTAGTATTCTTCTGTACCTTTGAAACGTTCAAGTAAATCGATGTACTCTTCATTTGTTGGATCATGTTTTTGCAGCTGTTTAAAAATTTCGGCAGCAGTGTCCGTTTTTCCTTCTTCAATTAAAAAATATCCGTAATCTCGAAGGAAGTCTGGATTGTTTTTATAAAAAGTATATGCTGCTTCATATTTGTCTAATGCATATGAAAATTCCTCTAATCTATGAAAGCTTAGGGCGGCATCCCATAAAAACTGGGGTTCTTCGTCTTCCTCAAAATCCAACTGGGAAATTAAATCAATTACATCCTCATATTGCTCTTGTTGAATAAACAGTTTATTTAACGTAAGGGCTGCTTCTATAAAACCAGGATCTAATGCAAGCGCCTCCCGAAATAGTTGCTCGGCCTTGTCTGTTTTACCCAGTTTAATCGCTATTTTCCCTCCATAAAAATAGAGGTCCTTGTTAAATTCGTCCTGTTTAATTCCCTCATGAATGGTGCGAAAGCTATTTTCCAGTTCTTCTTCACGTTCGTATGCTTTTGCAAGATGTAAATATAAGGAGTGGTACTCGGGGTCAAGCACTTTTAATTCCTCAAACTTCTCGATTGCTGTACGATTGTAATCTGCCTGGAGTGCAGTGAATGCATAACCAAAAAGGGTATTAATTTCTAACTTTTCATCGAGTGCCTTATCATAGTAGGTCAAAGCTTCTTCAAAAGCACCTGAGGAGCTTAACAGCTCAGCCATCCGTTGATAAATATTAACACCGGCAATCATACTGTTTTCTTTTAATACAATTTCATATGCGACCATTGCCTTGATGATTTCACCCTGTTCGCTATATAGCTCTCCTAGTGCAAAATCGATTATCACTTCTTCAGGTAAAATTTTCTTTGCTTCTAACAGCTTTCTTTCACAAACCTCGTAAAGCCCCTGAACTTGGTACAAGTCGGCAAGTAATAATAACGATTGTCCATAATTTGGATCCTGTTCGGTTATTCTTTCAAGAACAAGAATCGCTCTTTCCTCTTCACCAGCTTCAACTAGGATCTCACCAAGAAGAACCAGTAGTTCACCTTCTTCGGGATAAATCTCTAAAAGATTTTCAACTAGAGCTTGTGCTTCTTCTAAAAACCCAAATTGGTATAACTCCTCTGCTAAAAGGAATTTTTCGTCAGACATGCCGCTGTTTAATACAACATTATATTCAGTTAATGCTTCTTTATGTTGACCTTTTTCCAACATTTGAATAATTTTATTTATGCGGTCCATTCTCTTATCCTCTCGTTCCAAGGCTGTTCAGTTAAATAGTAAAAAAAGATGGGGTTTTCACTTTAACATATTCACCATTCCCCGGTCTATATAAAACCTCTACCCCTGAACGAATCACCTTTCCTTTATGAATTGTCACTACAAGTCTATCACCATGATAATGAAATAAACTCACTTCATCAACATTCTTGATTTCTCGAGCCTTTAAATATAGATTATAGCTTACCTCAGCCCCATGCATTAAACATGCTTTTTGTGGATATAAACCTATTTTATTTAAAACCACGGCTGTAAGTGGTTCATTTTCAGCCAATTCATCAAAAAGACATGGGATTTTCTCTTTAATCATCATCATTTTCCATTTACTCAAGTAATTCTCGGCTTCTTTTTTAGCAGGTGAAGATACTACCGGGATTAAGGGACTATTAAATGGAAATAAAGCATCCCTTATCCATCCCCACGGAATTTTCTCCAGCTCTTCTGTATTATTTATTTCTACAAAAATAGCCGGTATCCTTTCTCTTTTACAGATTCTGATAAATGATTGTGTGAGTTTTTTTATTGGGATTTTCACACCGATAATAAAGTCTACGGGACTTCCTATAAGGGCAGTTTTGATTTCTCGTACTTTTTCAGGTATTTCTCTTTCGTAGGAAACATTTGCGCAGGTTAGGAGTGTGGTACAGCCTTTTAATAAAAATTCTTCGGTCATATATTTTTTTATTTCTTGAAAGGTTCCCTTATAAGGGATTCGATTGTTTAGCAGGACAAAGGTAGGGGTCATAATGTAGGGTTCTGCATTCATTTTCATCCATTTGTATTGGATAACATCTGTTCGAACTGAGGCAATTTTATTTTCTTTAATAAGTAGGGAGCGTTTTTGCAATTGGTTATCCTTTAAAATATTGGCGTTTTCGATTATATAGGCCATAAAATCACCCTTTTACTTGTCTTTAAGACAAGCTATGTGGGATTTAGAGAAATATTCCAGCCAAATTTTACTAAATAAAAAAGCTGCACAAGTGCAGCTTTTTACTTGATAAGTGAATCTAAATGGTCAAAAAAGTTTGGATAGGAAACGGAGATTGCTTCCGGATTTTCAAGAATCACTTCTTCTTTACATAACAGCGAAGCAATTGCCAGCATCATACCGATTCGGTGGTCACCATGGCTGGACACTTTTCCACCCTTAAGCTCAGATTTCCCATGAATTATCATGCCATCATCCGTTGCTTCAATGGAGGCACCTAATTTATTTAACTCATTAACAACAGTGTCAATACGGTTTGTTTCCTTCACCTTCAGTTCTTCCGCATCCTTAATGATTGTAATACCTTCAGCTTGAGTAGCCAATAGGGCGATAATCGGAATTTCATCGATTAATCTTGGAATAATCTCTCCTTGCACGACCGTCCCTTTAAGTTTAGAGGTTTTAATAACAATATCCCCCACAGGTTCAAAAGAACTTTCATCCTGCACATGAATTTGTATATCCGCGCCCATTGCTTGCATAACCTCAATAATACCCGTTCGGGTAGGATTTAACCCGACATTTCTTAAGGTAATTTCACTACCTTCTACAATCACACCGGCAACAAGGAAAAAGGCTGCAGATGAAATATCACCCGGAACGTGAATCGTTGCTGCTTTTAGCTGTTGACCGCCCTTTACCCTAATGGTGAGATTGTCTTTTTCAATTTCTCCGCCAAACTTCCGGATCATTCTTTCTGTATGATCCCTCGTTTCTGCCTGTTCAATAAGGGTTGTTTCCCCTTTAGCTTGAAGCCCGGCTAAAATAAGCGCAGACTTCACTTGTGCACTCGCAACTGGCAATTCATAGGTAAATGACTTAAGATTACCACCACGAAGTGATAAAGGCGTGTAAGCACCGTTCTCGCGCCCGTCTATTTGTGCACCCATTTGCTTTAGTGGATTGGTTACCCTTGTCATTGGTCTTTTCCCAATTGATTTATCACCAATTAGCGAATTAAAAAAAGGTCTGCCGGCAAGAATTCCCATTAGCAAGCGAATCGTCGTTCCGGAGTTTCCTACATCTAATAGTTCGTTTGGCTCATTTAACCCTTCAAAGCCTTTTCCAATGATCTGTAATTCGTTACCCTTAACAGAAATGGTCACACCTAGCTTTCTAAAGCAAGAAATTGTACTTAAACAGTCCTCACCAAGTAAGAAATTCGTTACCTTTGTTTCTCCATGGGCAATTGCTCCAAACATTACGGAGCGGTGGGAGATTGATTTATCTCCCGGAATCTTAATTTCCCCTATTAAGCCTTTTATGTTCGTTTGTAATTGTATATCTTTCATAACATCACCTTTTTTACCCTATAGATGTTTCGTAGCTAGAATAAGTGGCAATACATTGTTCAGCTCTTTCACGATCTTCTTCTGTTTGAAAGCTGATGACAAGAATCCCATATATTTCTTCTCTAGTTTCAATGATCCGAATATTGGTAATACTGATTTTTTCCTTGGCAAGATAACCAGTCACTTCTGAAATAACCCCAGGATAGTCAGGGACATCCACATACAAATCATAAAAAGCCGGAATAGCTCCCTTTTCGCTAACAGGGAGGCGGTCGCGAAATTGTTTCGCTTGTTGAAAGTATTGAAAAATGGCCTGAGAGTTTTCTTCGTCCAGCAAATTTTTAACCCCATTCATTTCTGCTTGCCATTGATCGAGAAGACCAATTAGTATCTCCCGATTATTCAATAAGATATCCTTCCACATTTCCGGACTGCTTGAGGCTATCCTGGTTATATCTCTGAAGCCCCCACTGCCAACCGCGGAATCAGCGTCTCTTCTGACGCCAATTTTTCAGTCTGACGCACGATCGATGCAGCAATAATATGTGGAAAATGACTGACGACTCCGGTAAGGAAATCATGGTTTTCAGGTGATATCGTTAAAAATTTGGCTCTAGTACCTTTAAGCCAAATTTTTAATTTTTCCAACCTGGTATTTTCGATATGCCCTTCAGGAGTAAATAAATAAAATGCATTTTCAAATAAAATTTCTTTAGCAGCTGTAACACCACTTTTATGAGAACCAGCCATCGGATGGCCACCAATGAAAGTAATACCTTTTTCTCTTAAACTGTCTGCACTCGCAACAATTTTTCTTTTTGTACTTCCAGTGTCTGTCACAATAACTTCTGGATTCAATGGTAAATCAGACAGAAGTTCAATGATTGCTTTTGTTTCGTTTACAGGTGCTGAAATAATAATTAAATCAGCTGAAAGAGCACCTTCTTGGATGCTTTCGGCTGCGGTATCAATTACACCCAGCATTTTTGCCAAGCGTGCCTGCTCAGAATTTATATCAAATCCGATTATCGTTGATTCTTTATGTTCCTTTTTTATACATAACGCTAGGGAACCGCCAATTAGCCCTAATCCAATGACAAAAACACGGCCTTTCAAAAAAACTCCTCCTACTTCCCCTGGTGCTGTTCCACACGGCTTTCACGCAGGAACTCCTTCAGCACCTTTAGTAAACCTTCATTTTGTTCAAAAGAACCAACTGTAATCCTAACGGAGGTTGGGAATCCCAGTGCCTTTCCGGAACGAACTATATACCCACGCTCAAGTAAATATTGAAAGACTTTGTCTCCATCCTCATTAAAATCAATCAAAATAAAGTTTGTTTGTGATGGATAATAGGTAAGTTGATTTTGCTCACAAAATTGATAATACTGCTCGAGACCTTTTCTATTTACCATTTGACATTCCTCAACAAATTCCTTATCGGAAAGTGCCGCTACGGCTGCTAGCTGTCCAAAGGAACTTACATTAAATGGCTCTCTGGCAGGTTCTAAAGCTGCAATAATTTTAGGGTTGGCAACACCATAACCAATCCGCAGCGATGCTAGTCCATAAATTTTTGAAAAAGTTCTTAACACAATTAAATTTTGATATTTTCTCGTTAATACAATTG
The DNA here is from genome assembly GCF_030938565.1 of Bacillus salipaludis. Taxonomy (GTDB): domain Bacteria; phylum Bacillota; class Bacilli; order Bacillales; family Cytobacillaceae; genus Neobacillus; species Neobacillus salipaludis_A. The sequence goes on from NZ_JAVGVR010000001.1 coordinate 4,942,619, forward strand.
AATCATAATAATCAACTGCTACAGCATATTCAAAGTAAGCCTCATCAAGTACTACCAGAACTTCAGGCGGAACACTATCTAGAAATGAAACTAAATTATTTTCAGGAATATATGTACCTGTAGGGTTGTTTGGACTGCATAACCAAACAATGTTTGTTTTTTCATCTATAGCCTGAAGCATTCCATCTAAATCATGATCCCCATTGACTAATGGAACTTCCTTAATAACGGCCCCTTCTATCACTGCATTATGTTTGTACTGCGAAAAAGTTGGGGCTGCCATAACTGTACTGGCATCAGGATGAAGCAATGCTCTTGAGATTATTTGAATAAGATTATCAGAACCATTACCAAAGATTAGTTCTTCCTGTTCAACCCGTAAAAAAGCAGCCAAAGATTCCCTTAAATTGGTTGCGTATCCATCTGGATAAATAGCAAAACCAACCTCATGTGATTGAAGCGCAGAAAGCACCTTTTTTGAACAACCGAATGGGTTTTCATTTGATGCAAGTTTAACAATTTGGTCAAGATTATATTGTCTTTTTACTGAATCTATCGATTTTCCCGGCTGGTACGGAGTCAACGTTAATAATTGTTCTTTCCATCTCATTTTTCTCCACCCCATTGTAAAAATTTTGTAAGACTTTAAAGTTCACTGCTGCTATCATAAGTCAGGTCTTAAAACTTTTGCACCTCTTAAATAGACATGGTTGATTTCTTCTTGTAATTTTTCCGTATTCACATGCATCATAATTCTCACACACATTTTTAACGAATTTGGGACGGGTAATTCCCGCATACACATTACAGGTACATAGGTCCATCCGGAAAATTTCCGTAATGCCTTTGCTGGAAATGCTGCATCCACGTCCTCAGTTGTTGAGATAAAAACAGATGCAACAGAAGTTGGGTGAATCTGATTGCTATCAATGACCTCTTTGACGAGCTCTTCAGTTGCAGAAACAATCTCATCCTCTGTATTTCTACTAACTGTAATTGCTCCCCTCACCCCTCTAATCATGAAAAGTTCCCCCTTGATTAAAAACTATTAAGTTCTTTTAATAATATATCTTCAGGAATTTCCTGGAGATTTGGATTGCCAATTTGTTCTAGTAAAACAAATCGGATCGTTTCACCGATTGTTTTTTTATCTTGTTTCATTTTTCCGATTAATTTTTCAATCATTAAACCATCTGGTATTTTGGTCTCATAGCCGAGATTTTCAACCCATGTGATAAATTCATGTAAATTAAATGAAAGATCGTTGATTTCATTACTGAGTTTTAACGCAAATACCATCCCAATCATAACCGCTTCACCATGGGTAAAATTACCATAGCCCATTTCTGATTCAATGGCATGTCCAAGGGTATGTCCAAAATTCAAATAAGCACGAATCCCTGTTTCTTTTTCATCCTTTGAAACAAATTCGTTTTTGATGGCAATCCCTTTTGTTAATGAATAGGTTAATTGCTCGGTTGTGATGGTGGTAAGATCACTTATATTGGTTTTAAGCCAAAGATAAAAGTCAGGATCATGAATGAGCGAGTGTTTAATGACCTCTGCAAATCCAGAGCGGATTTCCCGCTCAGGCAATGTAGAGAGTAGTTCAAGGTCATAAAAAACCGCTTCAGGCTGATGAAAAGCACCAATCATATTCTTTCCCAATGGATGGTTAATGGCAACCTTCCCACCCACCGCACTATCATGAGCTAAAATGGTTGTTGGAATTTGAATAAATGGGATCCCCCTCATAAAAGAGGCAGCAACAAACCCAGATAAATCCCCAACTGCTCCACCACCTAAAGCAAGGATTAAAGATTTTCGGTCTAACCGATTTTCTAAAGCTGTCCCTAAAGCCGAATAATAAACATCGAAGGTTTTAGCCTTCTCCCCGCTAGGCGCAGTAAAGATTACCGGCTCCCAAGGCTTAAGACAGTCTACTAGGTTTTCCAGATGAAGACTGCCAACAGTCTCATCTGTAATGATTAAGACTTTGGTCAAATTGGTAAAATGCTTGTCTAAAAATGAACCAATTTCTCTTCGAATCCCTTCACCAACAAAAACTTGATAGCTTTTTGACTCCGTTTGAATTGGAATAATTTGCATTAGAATTCCCTCGCAAATTCCCGCTGTCTGTTAATTTCCTCAGCAAACGTATCAAAGCGATCGCTATAGAATTGCTCAACAAGTGCACTCGCAAGCTCCCAAGCCACCGCATTTTCTGCTACTACAGCTGCAGCAGGTACTGCACAGCTGTCAGACCGTTCAATGCTTGCAGTGAAAGGCTCCTTTGATTCGATGTCAACACTCATCAGCGGCTTATAAAGAGTTGGGATTGGTTTCATAACTCCGCGGACAACAATCGGCATCCCTGTCGTCATACCGCCTTCAAAGCCTCCAAGACGATTGGTTTTTCGGTAATAGCCCTTTTCCTCGCTCCATGCAATCTCATCATGAACCTCACTGCCAGGCTTTCTTGCCGCCTCAAAGCCAATACCAATTTCGACCCCTTTAAATGCATTGATTCCAACAATTGCAGCGGCTAATTTTGAGTCTAATTTTCGATCATAATGTACATAGCTTCCAACCCCTGTCGGCATACCTGTTGCAATAACCTCTACAACTCCACCGATGGAATCGCCATTTTTCTTTGCATCATCTATCGCAGCCATCATTTTCTGTGCTGCATCCGCATCTGCACAACGAACAGGCGATTGTTCCGTCGTTTCCTTAAGGGCCTCATAGGATAATGATGGGTCAACTTCTGCCTTAATTCCTGCAATTTCAACGACATGCGAAATAAGCTCAATCCCTACTAATGACAAAAGCTTCTTTGCCACAGCACCGGCTGCAACTCTTACTGTTGTTTCACGTGCAGATGAGCGTTCAAGAACATTTCTCATATCACCATGACCATATTTAATTGCCCCGTTTAAATCGGCATGTCCAGGACGGGGCCGTGTAATTTTTCTTTTAATCTCATCCTCTTCCCCTTCAAGAAGCGGATCTGCACCCATTATATTCGTCCAGTGCTTCCAGTCATTATTTTTCACCACTAAAGCAACTGGTGAACCAAGGGTATACCCATGACGAATTCCTGATGCGATTTCCACCGTATCTTTTTCAATTTGCATTCTTCGGCCACGGCCATAACCTTTTTGTCTTCTTGCTAATTCCTCATTTATGTCATTGGCTAACAACGGCATACCCGCAGGAAGACCTTCGATGATAGTAGTTAATTGAGGTCCATGGGATTCTCCTGCTGTTAAATATCTCATTCCCATTTGTTCTTTCTCCCTTCAACTCATTAAAGAATTATTTATCAATATAACATATCCTGATCAATAAACATAGTAAAACTATTCCGAAAATAGGCAAAAAATATTTGAAATCGCATACAAAAAGGGCACTTGTATAAAAGTTATACAAGTGCCCTTTTTACAACTATTTTAATAAATCCATTCATTTACAGGCTTAGTGTATTCAACCAATTCATTTTCTTTAAAGAAAATGCCGATTTCGCGTTCTGCACTTGCAGGTGAATCAGAACCATGGATAACGTTTTTACCAACTGTTATACCGAAATCGCCGCGGATTGTTCCAGGAGCTGCATCTTTTGGATTAGTAGAACCCATCATTTGACGTGCAGTTGCAATCACGTTTTCACCTTGCCAAACCATTGCAAAAACTGGACTAGATGTAATAAAATCAACTAATTCGCCAAAGAAAGGGCGTTCTTTGTGCTCACCATAATGCTCTTCAGCAACTTCTTTTGGAATGCTCATTAATTTTGCTCCAACAAGTTGGAATCCTTTTTTTTCGAAACGTGCAACGATTTCGCCAATTAGGTTACGTTGTACGCCATCAGGTTTTACCATTAAATATGTTCTTTCCATAATCCCACTCCTAAATCATTATGTATATGATTGTTATGATAAAGCAATCAACGAAAATAGTATCATTTTTTGGGTAATTTCGCAAGACCGGAAAATCTAGAACTTGCGCCTTCCAATATACTTCGCAATATCTCGAAGGGTTTTCTTTGCTTTATTCGTAGGCAGTTCTTCAAGAACAGCCAATGCTTTATCAAGATAAAGATCACTTAATGCTATCGATTTTTCAATCGCTCCTGACTGTTTAATCAGGGAAATGATTTCGCTTATCTGATTTGGCTGAGTGTTCTCATTCACTTTGATGATTTCCTCACGAATTTTCTCATTTTCCAATGCATACAAAACCGGGGCTGTGATGTTTCCTTGCAATAAATCACTACCTGCCGGTTTGCCTAACTCTGCCTCAGAAGCAGTAAAATCCAAAATATCATCGGTTATTTGAAAAGACATCCCTACATAATACCCAAAACGGTATAAGTTTTTATGGACAGACTCGCTGGCACCTGCGGCAATAGCCCCTAATTGACAGCTTGCAGCAATTAATAAGGCAGTTTTCCGCTTTATCCTTCGGAAATAATCACGGAAATTTTGATTAAAACGGTACTTATCCTTGATTTGTTGGATTTCGCCAATTGTAACCTCTACAATCGTATTGGCCAAAATTTTATGCGCTGCAGGATCTTTAATATTAGACATTAATTCAAGCGATAGAGCAAAAACAAAATCACCTGTATACATGGCAATCTGATTATCCCATTTTGATTTTACCGTTGGCTGCCCTCTCCTGAGATCGGCATCATCAATTACATCATCATGAACAAGTGAAGCCATATGGATAAGTTCTAAAGCAACTGCAACGTCTTTCATTACCTCAATATCATAATGACCAAATTTTCCTGCAAGCAAAACAAAAATAGGACGAATTCTTTTTCCTCCAGCTTGAAGTGTATGCATCGAAGCCTGCTTTAAAAGAAACGAGTCTGACTGAATCGTTTCCTCAAGCTTCTTTTCAATTATGTTTATATCCGAATTCAAAAATGAATACATCATTTTTAATTTCATTTGTATTCACCAGCTTTTCATCCCGTCTACATATAATCTATCAGTTCTTATACCCAAAATGAACGGCAGCTGCGCCCCCGCTATAGGGTTTATAGAAAACATTCATAAAGCCTGCATTCTCAAACATGCGGGCAAGCTCCCTCATGCCCGGAAAATCCCTTGCAGATTCATGAAGCCATGAATACTCATTATAGCTTTTTGCAAATAACTTTCCAAATAAAGGCATAATATAGTGAAAATAAAAATAAAATAGCTGTCGATATCCAATCAATGTGGGCTGTGAAGTTTCAAGACATACTGCAACCCCACCAGGTTTTAAAACACGATTCATCTCTTTTAAAACCTGTAAGTAATCCGGTACATTCCTTAAACCAAAGCCAATGGTCACATAATCAAAACTTTGGTCTGGAAATGGAAGTTCCATCGCATTACCGTGAATTAATTTAATTTGATTCAAACCTAAATGATTAACTTTTTCCTGGCCTACCTTAAGCATGTTTTTGCTGAAATCCAACCCAACCACTTCACCGGAAGGGCCTACTGCTTCAGCTAGTGCAATCGTCCAGTCTCCCGTTCCACAGCAAACATCAAGGGCTTTTGAACCAGGTTTAACTTTCATCCTATTCATTGTGTCCTTCCGCCACTTTATATGCTGTTGAAAACTTATCACAGAGTTCATCTTGTCATAGTCATCAGAAATCTTTTCAAAAACCTTATGAACCCGCTGTTCTTTCGATTGCTGCATGATTACCCTTCCTCCACAAAAGTTTTTGCCATTGGTTGTGCTCGATCTAAAATAAAGGAAATTCGCTGTTCAAGTAATTCATTTAAATAAGGAAACTGATTTTTTCCTTTTTCAATCAATTGTTTTGTTTTATTAATATAGCGATCACAAACCATTAGCAGGTCCTGCTGCTGATCGCTCGATAAATTTGATGATTGCTGTTCATTATACGGAAAAATAATATTTTTTAGTCCTTCAAATAATAATGAACTGCCGTATTGAAGATATTGTTTTTTCTCCGTTAATAGGCGCTTAATGAAGAATAGATTTTCGAAAAACTCAGTCCAAGCATCCCCTTGAAAATATTCAGTGAGCTTGATTAGTAAAGAACTTTCAATCCTTTTTATACTCATCATCAGCTTGTCAATTGTATCCGCTTCACTATGGTAAACCGATATTTTATTTTCATTAATTTCCTTAATTCCTTCTGATAGTGCTTTTATAACCAAAATATCTTCTGATTCAGCAAGAAGTTTATAATATAGACCACTGAAATAATCCCCTGCTAAAACAGTTAATTGACGGCTTTTTTCATCATCGGAGGAAATCGAATTTTGTTCATGGGTATCAAGGGCAATTTGAATTAACATTGTAGATAAACAGTAGTTTTTGACTTCCCTGTAAGACAATTCGAGTCCATCCATAATTGATAAAAGGATAAGAAGTTTATCTTCGTCAATAATGGGGGTTTCAATATATTTGAGCAAGTAAGGGTCCAATACCCTTTGTTCAACCTGCTCTAGAATATCTGTAAATTTTTGTCGAATGTCTGACACCCTAATCACCCTTGCTTCCCCAAAAAGTTTATATCTTTATTCTGTTATTTTATAATAAACAGGAACATTCATGCCTGTTATTCATCTAATTTCGGAATAGTTTTCGATCATTTTTTAAACAACAGACACAATTATAGCACAAATGACTTACCCTGAGCGAAATTTCGCAAAATAAACACATCTTCAATAAAGGGAATAGGATTAATCCTTTTGATTTTGAAGATAATCAATTTTCATCGATTATTTTTTTATTTCACTTTCTACTTCGCCAAGTTGGGTTAAAACCTTTGCGTTGCCCCTAATTTTTATTGCAGATGTATGCTCCGTAAATTGGGCAATTAGCACCTCACCCTTGTCAAGCTTTTCAGAATGATGGAATCTAGTATCCGTTCCTCTTGTTAGACCGATCACATTTACTCCGTCATCTAAGGCTTTTATCACAACATAATCACTATTTTGGGATTGCCGTTTTTCCAATTATAATCCCCCCTAGCTTTTGATTTTACTAATTTTTAATTAATGAAAGAATTTCAGAACGAGCAATCGTATCATTCGCAAGTGTTCCACGAACAGCAGTCGTTACTGTTTTTGATCCGGGCTTTTTTACCCCTCTCATCGTCATACACATATGTTCAGCTTCCACAACGACCATTACACCATGTGGCTCTAGCTTTTCCATAATACTATCTGCAATGGTAGAGGTTATCCTTTCCTGAAGCTGCGGTCTTTTCGCAACGGCTTCTACTGCTCGTGCTAATTTACTTAGTCCGGTGACACGACCGTTTTGTGGAATATAGGCAACGTGAGCCTTCCCAAAGAAAGGTACAAGATGATGTTCACACATAGAATAAAACGGAATATCTTTAACTAATACTAATTCCTCATGATCCTCGCTAAAAATAGTTTCAAAATGTTTTTTAGGATCCTCATTTAATCCGCTAAATACTTCTTCATACATTTTGGCTACACGTTTAGGTGTATCAAGCAAGCCTTCACGGTTTGGATCCTCGCCAATTGCTTCTAATATTAAACGCACCGCCTCTTCGATTTGGGCACGATTTACATCTGACATGGTGATTCCTCCTACTGTATATCTGTCAAGTATATATGACACATACATATTAGCACAACCTTTTCACTACAGGCAAAAAAGAAAAGCGGAAGCGCCTTGGTCAGCCCCGAAAAGCGCTGGAGGTCCTGACGGTGAAGTCGTTCTTTGATCTTATCGTCAGGACCGAAGCAACCTAAGAAAAAAGCAGTTCATTTTTTCCCTCGAGGGGCTAGGCGCTGGAGCTGGACATTTACCGAAGCGATTTATTCTACTGAAAGAAAAAAGGTCATGGCTTTAACCATGACCTTAGCTCTTAAGCATTCGCTTAAAGCAATAAATTATGTAATTATTTTACTGCGTCTTTAAGCGCCTTCCCTGGCTTAAATGCTGGAACTTTGCTTGCACCAATCTCAATTTCCTCACCAGTTTGAGGGTTGCGACCTTTACGTGCTGCACGCTCGCGTACTTCAAAGTTACCAAAACCGATTAATTGAACTTTATCACCGTTTTTCAAAGCATCTAAAATTGAATCAAAAACAGCATCAACTGCTTTGGTAGCATCTTTTTTAGAAAGTTCACTTGCTTCAGCTACTGCATTAATTAGTTCTGTCTTGTTCATGCCATTCACCTCCTCCCAAAGCAATTATTCAAAAACTCGTAAATAAGGATACTTATCTACATTTCTAAACAGATTTTCCAAATTCTATACGTCATAGTGCGGTTTTATTAACAATTTAATCTTAATTGAATTTTTCTTGTCGTACAATCTATTTTTTTTGAAAAAACCTTATTATATATAGGTTTTTAGCACCATAACGTAATTCTGTTAAAAGATTATCATAATCATTTCAGCATATCAAGAAAATTTCATGAAATAATGGTAATCTTTTCTTCAAAACAACAAATTTCTACTTTTTTCTCTCTATTTTCTTACAAAATACTACAAAAAAAGAAAAAAGACCCCATGCGGAGTCCCTTCTTCTATAGGATAATGGCAATTAAACCGCCTGATCCCTCGTTAATAATTCTCTCTAATGTTTCTTTTAATTTATACCTTGCATTCTCAGGCATTAGTGAAAGCTTTGCTTGAATCCCTTCTCGTACAATAGAGCTTAGTGACCTGCCGAATATATCAGAATTCCAAATCGATAGAGGATCATCCTCAAAGTCTTGCATTAGATAACGGACCAGCTCTTCACTTTGCTTTTCGGTACCAATGATTGGGGCAAACTCAGATTCAACATCAACCTTAATCATATGAATAGAAGGTGCAACAGCTCTCAGCCTTACTCCAAACCGGGCACCTTGACGGATAATTTCCGGCTCTTCAAGACTCATGTCTGAGAGTGTAGGTGAGGCGATACCATAACCTGTTTGCTTCACCATTTTCAATGCATCAGAGATATGATCATATTCCGCTTTTGCATGTGCAAAATCTTGCATAAGTTCAAGAAGATGGTCTTTACCCCTAATTTCTACACCGACGATTTCTTTTAAAATATCATCATATAACTCATCTGGAGCGAATAAGTCAATTTCTGCAACCCCTTGCCCCATCTCAATCCCCGCTAATCCTGCACGGTCAATAAAATCATATTCACTGAATTGTTGCACGACCCTGTCAACATCTCGTAATCTCTTGATATCTTTAACGGTATCTTTTACTGCCTCCTGATAGCTCTCGCGGAGCCAGTGATTCTCCCTTAAGACCATCACCCAGCTTGGCAGGTTTACATTCACCTCAAGGACTGGGAACTCATACAAGGCTTCACGAAGAACATTGAGTACATCACTGTCCCTCATGCTTTCTACACTCATTGCAATGACAGGAATGTCATATTTTTCGGCCAGGCTCGACCGAAGCGTTTCAGTACTCGGGTGGTATGGCTGAGCACTGTTGACAACCATTATAAATGGTTTGCCGACTTCCTTTAATTCCTCAACGACTCTTTCTTCCGCCTCGATGTAGTTGCTTCTTGGGATTTCACCAATTGTTCCATCTGTAGTGACAACAACCCCGATGGTTGAATGTTCTTGAATAACCTTCCTTGTTCCAATTTCAGCTGCTTCATGAAATGGAATCGGTTCTTCATACCAAGGAGTGGTAATCATTCGAGGTCCATTTTCATCCTCATAACCTTTCGCACCTGGCACCGTATAGCCAACACAATCCACAAGCCTTATATTAACATCCAAACCATCATCAACATGAACTGTCGCTGCTTGATTTGGAACAAATTTCGGCTCTGTTGTCATGATTGTTTTGCCGGCAGAACTCTGTGGAAGTTCATCTTGAGCACGGGATCTGTCAGCCTCATTGTTTATATTCGGTAAAACAACCAGTTCCATAAATTTTTTAATGAATGTTGATTTCCCTGTCCGTACCGCTCCTACGACCCCTAAATAAATATCACCGCCGGTTCTCTCGGCAATATCTTTAAAAATATCAACCTTTTCCAAGTGATCCCCTCCCGATCATAGACTAAAGTGGGATAATATTATCCATCTAGGTATTTTTGGACAGTATATGTTTATGACGTTGTCCTATATTGTTATGACACTTTTTTAAAAATTTTTTACCCCCCTATTCAAAATTCAGTGCTTTAAAGGTATGTGTCGTGTCTGAACGGTTTGGATCAAGTGAGGGTTTCGAATAAAGATACACAGCTTTTATTTCGGTGTTATCCTTATTGGGATAGATTTTGTTAACCTATTAACCTAAAAAACCCTTCTCCTACAATATATTTCGCAAGAAAAGGGTTATGACAATTTAATATTATCTTATTTATTCATGAATTTGGTTTCCAGAAAAACAGGCTCTTTTGTTTTAGAATCCACCGTATAGGGTAAGGAATAGGCCGGAACAAACATGGAGTTGTTCACGAGAATGGAGCGAATGTCCTCCCCGGGTTTAAAGTTTTTTTTCGTTTTCTTCAGCGCCTGATACAAATCAGCACGGTAATCTACATAGACCTCTGCATTTCCGGTGATGACAAGAGGAAGATTTTGATTTGAATAAGGACTGACTACTGATGGCGGACTTTCAAGACCCAGCTTTTTATAATCCAGGGTATACACGTTATTTGCAATACTATCTTTATAGGGCGGATATCCCTTTGTTTTAATTCTTAGATTAATGTCCCGAAGAGTTTCTGCCATCCTTAAATCCAACAATTTTACGGTTGGATTCTTTTCAACATCCACGAGCACATACTGAAAAATCCCGCCATTTTCAAAAGCATTTCCCGGAGGCTCCGCCATGTACTTCGGTGAAATTTTTTTAAAGTCAATCGGATATTTTAAATATATTGGAGTATTGGCTTCCCTTGTTTTAATCGGCAGAATGCCGCCATTTTCCTTCTGAAAAGAATCCACAGCTGATTGAACTGCCTGAATTTGATCTTTATAAGGGATTTGATTCTTTGCTAGTTTTTCATTTGGGTACATGCACCCTGATAAAAAAATAGCCGTAAACACAAAAACGCAGCCTAGCATGAGCCGTTTCATACAATCACCTTTATTTTATGTAATAAGAATAATTTAAGTAAATAAAACGATAAATAAAATAATTCCCGCAATAATCATAAATAAATAAGCTATAATTGCTGTAATTGCCCGAAAAATCCCTTTTAATTTATAGCGGCTAAGATAAATGGTGAAAATCGCTAAGAACATTAAGGCGATTCCGGCAACAGAAATCCACATTTTAAGCATTCCAGGTGACAAAAATAACTCCCCCTTTTACCGTAGGTTATTATACCATAGTCCAATAAAAAAACTGAAGTAAAGAGGGGCGAATTCTTTACTTCAGTCATTTAGACTAAAATAACCCATACTCCAGCTTCATACTATCATTGTTCTTCGTTGCATTGTATGCTGACATATTAAAAAGCGTATCATCGAACACCTATTTTTTTAGTCAAAAATGCACATTTTTAGTTTTAATCATGTCTTTCGTCTAAAATATTTGTCAGGTCTTCCATTTCCGGTTTTTTTCCACGGCCCATTAAGATATCAACGCCGTCCTTGGCGTTTTTACCGTTGAACAAGACATCATATAATGCGAAGGTGATTGGCATAACGACATCGTATTTTTTTGCGAGCTGATACGCTGCTTTTGTTGTTCTTACTCCTTCTACCACCATTCCCATATTGTCGAGAACTTCATCAAGTGTTTTCCCCTTACCAAGAAGATTCCCAGCACGCCAATTCCTCGAATGAACACTTGTACAAGTTACGATTAAATCTCCAATACCCGCTAAACCGGAAAATGTTAGTGGATTTGCCCCCATTTTCGTTCCTAAACGTGCAATTTCCGCAAGGCCTCTGGTGATTAATGCTGCTTTGGCATTATCTCCATAACCTAGTCCGTCCGTAATCCCTGCCGCGAGCGCAATAATATTTTTTAAGGCGCCGCCTATTTCTACACCAATTAAATCGGAATTGGTGTAGACCCTAAAATTATTATTGATAAATAAATCTTGAATTTTTCCGGCCGCCTCCATATTTTTCGACGATACGGTTACGGTTGTTGGATGGCGTAAACTAACTTCCTCAGCATGGCTTGGACCGGAAAGTACCACAACATCGCTTAAAAACTCTTTGGGCATTTCTTCTTCAATTATTTCAGTTATTCTCATTAGCGAGCCAGGTTCAATCCCTTTGCTTACATGGGCAATAATAAATGGATTTTTTGCAACCGAAGCGATTTTTCCAATGACTTCGCGAATTGCCTTTGTTGGCACAGCTAAAATAATTGTTTCTACACCTGATAATGAGTCACTTAAAGAGGCATAACCTACAATCAACTCCGGCAGATTGATACCCGGTAAATACTTTTTATTTGTATGAAATTGATTGATTTCTGTGACTTGATTTTCGTTATGACTCCACAAACGGACATGGTGACCATTATCGGCTAGAACCAATGCCAAGGCTGTTCCCCAGCTGCCTGCACCTAAAACAGCGATGGTTTCAGATTTTTGCCCCATTTACTACACCGGCCTTTCTTATTTTCTTTCTCTGGCAAAGATTTTTATCGGGGTTCCTTCGAATCCAAAAGCATCGCGAATTCGATTCTCCAGAAAACGCTCATACGAAAAATGCAATAGCTCGGGTTCGTTGACAAAGATAACAAAGGTCGGCGGCTTAACAGCAACCTGGGTTGCATAATATATTTTCAGGCGTCTGCCTTTGTCTGTTGGGGTTGGATTCATCGCAACTGCATCCATGATAATATCATTTAACACACTAGTATCAACGCGCATTGAATGATTTTCACTGGCCAAATTAATCATTGGCAGCAAGGTATGGATCCGCTTTTTGGTTTTAGCAGATAAAAAGACGATTGGCGCATAACTTAAGAATAGGAAATGTTCCCTTATTTTTTGTTCAAGCTCCTTCATAGTCTTTTCATCTTTTTCAACAGCGTCCCATTTATTGACGACAATAACAACTGCTCTTCCCGCTTCATGAGCATACCCGGCAATTTTTTTGTCCTGTTCAATGATTCCTTCTTCCGCATTTAAAACGACTAAGACAACATCGGAACGTTCAATCGCCCTTAATGCCCTTAGGACACTGTATTTCTCGGTACTTTCATAAACCTTACCTTTTTTACGCATACCCGCCGTATCAATAATGACATATTTCTCGTCGTTATATGTATAGGGTGAATCTACTGCATCCCGTGTTGTACCAGCAATATCGCTGACAATAACACGGTCTTCTCCTAATATAGCATTAACCAAGGAGGATTTCCCAACATTAGGACGTCCAATTAATGAAAACTTAATGACATCCGCATCATAATCATCTCCGCTGTCTTTTGGAAAGTGTTTCGCAGCAGCGTCTAACAAATCACCAAGTCCAAGACCATGTGACCCGGAAACTGGAATAGGTTCACCAAAACCCAATGCATAAAAATCATAAATTTGTTCCCGCATTTCGGGATTATCAATTTTATTTACTCCTAAAACAATCGGTTTTTTTGATTTATAGAGGATTTTCGCTACTTCTTCATCCGCAGCAGTTACCCCTTCTCTTCCGTTAGTTAAAAAAATGATAACATCGGCTTCATCAATCGCTACTTCTGCCTGTTGGCGAATTTGCTCCAAGAAAGGCTCATCACCGATGTCAATCCCTCCAGTATCAATCACATTAAAATCATGATTCAGCCATTCACCGGAACTATATATACGGTCCCTTGTCACGCCTGGGATATCTTCTACAATCGAAACACGTTCACCGACAATGCGGTTAAAAATAGTGGACTTACCTACATTTGGACGGCCCACAATGGCAATAACTGGTTTTACCATTTACATTCCCATCCTTTCCAATATATAATCAACAACTTATTTATGTTTAATTCTCTAAGCAATATACTCAGGCCAAATCATTCAGTAATAAGTGCTAATGATAAAACCCTTCTATCCATAAGAAGGGCCAACTTAATTAGTTTAACAAATGTTAATCCTTTCCCGCAATGGAAACCTCCGAAGTCAAGATGATTTTTGCTTTGCTTTTTCAGTAAAGTTAAAATGATTTTGAAATATCGCACCTGCATTTTCAAAAAAGCTCCATCCAACAAGCAAAAAGCTGATTAATGTACAAACATCAAGATAGGCTAATGCACCAATTGAGTATGGAAAATGATATTTATTTAAAATAAACGCATATAAGAATTCTCCTTGCATCGTTCCATTTATAACAATTAATAATCTTCCTCTGAGTGTTTTTTGCAGAATTATGGCTAAATACCCCAATAGAATTCCCATCATCCATTCCTTTTTAATAATAATCCAAATCGGATCGAAAATTTCAAACAAATGAAAGGTAACATACGCAATTCCCATAATATAGGAACAAATAAAATAATAGATGATTGCTCTAAGCTTTTCCTTACTAATCATTATAAAGGTAAGACTTAAAATGAATACACCGCTTGCATATATTTCGATATTTCCAAGCTTATAATGAGTAGGTGAAAGAATAATGACGAGTAAAATGGCTGCAGCTAATTTTAAACGATATGGATTCTGCTTTTTTAAAAAGAAAGTTAGATAGACCCAAAAAGACCAACAAATCCAATAAAATATGGAGCCTTCCACCTTTACCACCTCCTATTATCTTCATTATTGGTTAATACTATGTATTTTCATACTAACCTGCATAATCTTTACCTGATGATTCATCTTATTAAGAGGAGGTGTAGAAAGAATGGGAAAAGACCGTCAAGAAAAAAAACTAAAGGCAAGCAGAAGAGTGGAATCTGACAGGGATCAAGCATTGCATTACCCAGGTGCCACCAAATTACAAAGCCCTGAAGAGGCTAGGAGTTTAAACGACTCCAAATATGATTAATTTAAAGTAATGGCAATGTTAAAGAACAATGTTGATTAATAAACAAAGGTGATTGGAGCGGAAGGCACGTAGACTCCTCGAAAATGCTAACGCATTTTCTTCGTGCGTGGGCGGATTCAAGGGAGCAATTCAGTGTCCTGTGGGAGTACGGTGAAAGGGAGACCCCGCAGGAGCAAAGCAACGAGGAGGCTCCCCAGACCGCCCACGAACCGCTTGTGCCTGGAGTGGAAATCAACAACAAAGTTTATAGAGCCAAAGTAAAAAAGCATCAATGGACATTTTCTTGTCCGATGATGCTTTCCTTTATTATTGAATTTTTAAACTACACGATTAAAATTGTTTAATGCTTCTTGGTTTAAGACTTTAACTAAAGGCCTGCCGGCTACACCATCGATAATATTTTGGCATGTTTTATGTTTTAATTCCCTAAGAGCATCATCCGAAATATATCCGGAATGCGGAGTAATATAAACCTGATCCAAACTTAGCAATGGATCGTTTGGATCAGGTGGTTCATTCAACAGTACATCCAAGCCAGCACCGGCAATATGTCCTTCCACTATAGCCTGATACAAATCTTCTTCATTAATAAGCCCGCCCCGGCTGGTGTTGACAATAAAAGACCCCTTAGGCATCTGTTTTAGTTGTTCGTACCCAATGATGTTCTTATTTTCCGGTCTTAAAGGTATATGCAAACTTAAGATAGTCGATTGCCTTAACAATTCGTTAAACGAAACCGATTCCACCGTGTATTTTGAAAATATTTCTTTAGGCACACTTGGAGCATAGGTAATCAAGCGAACTCCAAACGGCTTTAGTTTTTCAGCCACTCTGCGGGCAATTTTGCCAAACCCGAGAAAGCCTACAGTATTTGTACTAAAGCGCTGAATCGGAAGGGTATCCATCGGATCCCATTTTCCTTCTTTTACTTTACGACTATACGCTGATAATCTACGAGTAACCGCAAGAATTAGGGCAACCGTATGATCAGAAACCTCCTCAGCACAATAATCAGGAACATGTGAAACAACTATCCCTTTTTTAGTAGCTGCGTCCACATCAACATGATCATAGCCAACTCCAGGTATAGAGATAACTTTACAAGAATCTAACTTTTCAATGATATTAGCTCGGCATTGAAAACCCACCTGTGCTACCACTCCATCAGCGATAGGAGCAAAAATCGGTAAATCTTCCTCTAGCGTTTCTGAACGGGTAACTTTTACTTCTATATCATGTTGTTGATACATATTCATTTCTAAATTATGATCATTCCATTCATCATCTAATATCCAAACTAAGTACTTGCCTGCTCTCACTCTACTTCTCTCCTTTTGCTCCTATAAAAGTTAGATTTTTTCTAATTTTTTTAATGATTTTATTAAAAGTTTATTTTGTTCCGAAGTACCAATTGAAATACGGGCATGTGATTGTAACCCCCAAGCAATACATGGGCGTATAAGAATTCCCTCTTGCATCAGTGCCTGGGAAAGCACCATAACATGTTCTTTCATATCCACGAACAGAAAGTTAGCGTGTGATTCAATCACATCAAACCCCAAAGTCTTTAGTTTATTTGTAAGCTCAAGCATCTCACGCTTATTTTCTCTTAAACTTTTATTTATATACTCTTGATCATCAAGTGCAGCTAAAGCACCTGCATGAGCAATACGATTAGCAGAAAAAGGTTCCCTTACCGCTTGGATAGTTTCTATATATTCAACACGTGCAGCTGCATATCCAATTCTAGTACCCGCCAATCCGTACAATTTTGAAAAAGTCCGAACAAAAATAACAGGGTAACCTTCCTTTACATAATCGATTCCAGTCCGATACCTTTCACGATCAATAAATTCGACATATGCTTCATCTAACACCACAATCACATGTGGTGGAATGCTTTTTAGAAATAATTCCAATTCATTTTCTGCCAAAATCGTACCAGTCGGGTTATTGGGATTACAAATAAAAATAAGTTTAGTATTTTCATTTATTGCTGTAAGAATTCCTTCGAGATTATAGGTATGATTCTCAAGCAATGGGACCTCAATAGTAGTTCCTTCCATAAGCAAAGTAATAGTTCTATATGGGGGGAAGTAGGGGTACAATAGATAATTTCATCACCAGGGTTAATATAGGCATTACCAATCAAAGAAATGATATTATCCGGCACCGTTTGCTATTAGAAATTGTCCAGGATCAATTTTATAGAATTTTCCTAATTTTTCACATAGTTCCCTGCATGTTGATTCAGGATATAATTGGCTGCCTTTCACAGGGTCAATACTTGAGCGTCCAGGTTCAGTTGAATATAAATCTTCAACCATCGAATAGATAAATGAAAAATCTATTGTAGCCTCCATTTTACAAACTAAATGATCAGCAGGTACAAGTTGATCTAGGGCTATCATCTCTACTTGATCACGATTGATCTGTGTATTTTTAGTAAGCATTTCATATACCTCATTTAAACCTTTTACCTAAATTATATAAAGGGCTGTGTTAATGTACTATATTTATATTTACACACTGTTGATTGGAGTGGAAGGCGCGAAGACTCCCGCGGGAGCAGCGGGACAGGTGAGACCCCGCAGGAGCTTTAGCGACGAGGAGGCTCACCGCCCGCCCCGCGGAAAGCGAAGCGCCTGGAACGGAAATCAACAGACGAGTATAACGCAGCCAAACAAAAAAGACTGTTGATAAACCCAAAATTCTTCGGATTTGTCGACAGTCTGAGCTCTCGCTGAAAAGCGAGAGCTTTATTTTATTCGGCGCTGACTAAATATTTTTGTATCAAATCCTCTTTGGTTTAACCAATGGTAGGTATACCCGGTAATCATCACAGGAGCACGTTGTAATTCTGAAATAGATTTTGCCCCTATTGCGGTCATAATCATCACTAAATCCTGGTGAAAGCGATGAATCTCTTCTTGTAATGCATCTCTTCCGTTCTTTACGAGTAATCGCAAAAAATGACCTGACATCCCTACTGCATTAGCTCCAATGGCCAGCCCTTTTGCAATGTCATGACTGGTACGAAAACCACCCGAGCCAATAATAGAAATTGGATTTGAATGGTTTGATGCTTCAAGGATTGAGATAGCCGTAGGAATCCCCCATTCATTAAAAAAAGCAAGCGGCTTCCTATTACGCTTATTTTCGATTTCTGCAAAATTTGTCCCGCCAAAACCGCCTACATCTACAGCTGAAACCCCGATAGATGAAAGCCTTTCAACTGTTTCTTTACACATTCCAAAGCCAACTTCTTTTGCAATAACAGGTACATCAACCGCATCCACGATCATTTCAATCCGTTTCATTGCACCAGAAAAATCCCGGTCTCCTTCAGGCATGGCTAATTCCTGGATAACATTTAAATGAATTTGCAAGGCATTTGCATCAATCATTTCAACAGCTTCTTTTGCCTGTTCCGGTGTAGCTTCACTGCCAAGATTGGCAATAATAATCCCTGTTGGATTTTCCCTTCGAACAACCTCATACGTGTATTGCTGCTGTTTGTCTTTTAACGCAGACATTTGCGATCCTACAGCCATTGCAATACCAGTATTTTTTGCAACAGCAGCGAGCTCTTTATTAATTTCAAAGGTTTTTTCACCGCCGCCGCCCGTCATTGCGTTGATAAAAATTGGCGAACTTAAAGAAAGTTCGCCAATTGAATGGTCTATTCGAACATCGGACACATTAATATCCGGTAAGCTCTGGTGAATAAAATGAATATCTTCAAATGCTGCTGAGCGTTCCTGCCTGTTATCTAAGGCGTAGCGTATGTGGTCCCATTTTCGTTCAAATCTAGACACGTAAAATCACCATTATTTTCTAAGATTCTTTAATTGTTCACCAATTACTTCTCCAAGCTGAAAACCTTTTGACTCCTCAGGAAGTTCATAGTCGAAGTTTTCTTCTACATCTTTCTCAAGAAGTTCTTTAATACTTAAAGATAGACGCTGTTCTTGTTCATTTACTTCAAGAACCTTAACTTTCACTTCTTGGCCTTCTTTTAATACTTCATGTGGTGTGGCGATATGCTTATGGGCAATCTGGGAGATATGGACAAGGCCTTCCACCCCAGGAAAAACTTCCACAAATGCACCATAAGATACAATTCTCTTCACTATACCTTCAAAAACACTACCTTTTGGCGCTCTTTCTGAAATATTAGCCCAAGGTCCAGGCAATGTTTCTTTAATGGATAAAGAAATTCGTTCATTATCACGATCAACGTTTAGTACCTTAACTTGGACCTTTTGCCCTTCCTGAACAACATCTGTTGGTCTGTCAACATGTTCGTGCGACAATTGTGAAATATGAACAAGTCCATCAATACCACCGATATCAACAAAAGCCCCGAAATCAGTAATTCTTTGAACTGTTCCATCAATCACTTGTCCTGCAGTTAAGGAGTCAAGAAGATTTTGCTTTTTCTTCCCTTTTTCTTCCTCTACCACAGCACGATGGGAAAGGATTAAGCGGTTCTTTTCTTTATCAAGTTCAACAATTTTAAAGGTTAGATTTTTTCCTTTATAATCCGAAAAATCTTCTACGAAGTAAGCCTCTACTAATGAAGCTGGTACAAAACCACGAACTCCAAGGTCAACAACAAGTCCACCCTTAACAACATCTTTAACCTCGGTTTCAATAATTTCGCCATTTTGGAATTGCTTTTCGAGTTGATCCCAGGCTTTCAGAGCATCTACTTTTCTTTTGGAGAGAATCAAGGCATCCTCTTCCACTTTCAGTACCTCTAGTTCGAGTTCATCGCCTTCTGAAACAACATCTGAAGCTTTTTCAATATGCAGGCTAGAGAGCTCACTTATTGGAATAATTCCATCAAGTTTACTGTCCTGAAGATTTACCACTACCTGCTTTTCTTCTACTTTTGAAACTTGTCCTGTAACTTTATCACCAACTTCAAAAGATCTTACTTCTACTTGATTCATTTCTTCCGACATATGTATTCCTCCTTAATCCAATTACTGCAAAAATCTATAGATTGGGGTGTTTACTCCATCCCATTAAAAAAACACTTCATAAGATAAGCTTGAGAATATTCTAAAAAAATCTCTTTTATTTAACTTCTTATAAATAGCTTGTTTTGTCAAGTAGAACCTATCGGTACTCTGTAATAAGTTTCTGAATTTCCGCCATAATCAAATCAGTCACTTCTTCTGGGGATGCTTTTGCCTTTCTGAGTTCATCCATTTGCATTGGTTTTCCATAAACAACTTTTAATTTCCGAAAGGCTTTATATGGACCAATTACCGCACATGGCACAACCTGTGCATTCGATCTTAGGGCAAAAAAACCGACTCCAGCCAGACCTTTTCCTAATTCCCCTGTTTTACTCCTTGTACCCTCAGGGAAAATCCCTAGAATATGACCGTCTTTTAAAACACTTAACCCTTTTCTTAAGGCATCTCGATCACTCATACCTCTTTTCACCGGAAAGGCATTACATCTCCTAATAATATCCCCTAATATTGGAACCGCAAATAATTCTTCCTTTGCCATAAAATAAACCGTTCTAGGAATCATAATACCGACAACGGGTGGGTCAAAGTTATTAATATGATTAGAACATAAAAGAACACCACCCTCTTTAGGAAAGTTTTCGGTCCCAATCGCTTCTATCCGATATAAAGGCTTTAAAATTGAATAGGCGACAGACTTAGCGAAAGTATAAAATTTCACTTTTAACCAACCCTCTCCTGCACTAGTTCCATTATTTTTTCAACTACTTCAGGAATGGTCATTGAGGTCGTATCTATTTCAACTGCATCATCCGCTTTTTTCAGTGGTGCAATCTCTCTTTCAGAATCAATTTTATCTCGACGAGCAATTTCTTGCTTTAATTTTTCCAAATCGGAAGGAAATCCCTTTTCAAGATTTTCAGCATGACGTCTTTCAGCTCTTTCATCCACACTTGCCAGTAAAAATACTTTTACTTCTGCGTGGGGCAATACATGTGTTCCTATATCTCTTCCGTCCATCACAACACCGCCATTTGAAGCAAGTGCCTGTTGTCTTTTTACCATTTCTTCACGAATTTTTTGTTGTTTCGCAACGATTGAAACCGAGTTAGTTACTTCGGCAGAACGAATGGCGGTTGTAACGTCGCTTTGGTCAAGATAAACTAATTGTCCATTTTCAGACGGCGCCAATACAATTTCGGTTGTGAGAAGTGTATCGTATAGGGCTTCTTCATCTTCCAAATTTAATTTTTTCTGGATTGCTTTATATGTTAAAGCCCGGTACATTGCTCCCGTATCTATGTATATATACGATAATTTTTCCGCTGCAATTTTTGCTACTGTACTTTTTCCGGCTGCAGCAGGACCGTCAATTGCGATTGAAATCTTCTTATTGTCCATAAATCCTCCTAAAACTTCATGATCCGTTAGGACCTCTTCTATTATTTATTTTACCATAAGAAATTGGGATACTTCCCTTTTTTACTCCTTAATATTTGAATTTCTTATTAGAGCTATTCTTATAAAAAAGAAAAAGAAAGCTGGTAAACCTGCTTTCACAGAGTTTCGAGAAAGGGAATTTTTTATTATGTTTGAATCCAAACTAACGTAATTTTAATAAATATATGTACATGCTAACACCTGTTAAACAGCTCATATATTAATAAAAATATAACAAATTAACGCGGTGTATTATTAAATAAGAGGAATAAAATAAAAGACTATCGAATATTTTTCGACAGCCTGAGAAGAAAGTCAACCTGCTTTCATTTTCCGGAAAGGGTTTGGATGATTTCAGTAAATGAATTTTCACTAACACCTTCATATTTTGTTAATTGTGTTAACTCTGGAAAAATACCATGTTGATGTAATAAAATCTGAGTTAAAATGAGAAAAACAAATTGGATTATCACCATTTTTATAAGTACTCTTTCTAACACTTTCATAGGATCACTCCAATAATAAATTATTCCTATTATTGGAGCGATTTTTAATTTTTATTCACGAACTCAAAGAACATCGCTATAAATGGCTTCAGCATTTTTGAGCTTTTCTACATCTTCCTCAATTCCATTTTGCGCATTGATGAAAATTCGGTACGTGTCTTCCCCAATGGTGCCGAGGAACTCATAACACAATACCTCTTTATTTAGATCGTTCACTATAATTGCCTCACGGTCTTCCATTACTTTAAATTTAGGATTGACCTTTGAACGGGCCTGTTTCATTGTAATCACAGGTGAAGGGATTTTCCAATCATGATGTGTCTTTAAATACTCTTCAGCAGAAACACCGATAATATCACCATTATCAAGAGCAACCTTAACTTTAATGGATTCTGGATAAACCCTAACCTTGTTAAGAGTTGTTACAAAATTTAAAACACCGATATTATCATATTGTGTGCTTTCAAACAACTCTAGATCTTCAAAGCCCTGATCCTTTAAAAATTTTGCTGCTCGATTTCCCGCATCATTTAAGCTGATCGTTTGTTTTTTTACATCCCGGTGATTAATAAACCAAATTGGAAATCCGCCTTTTTTGGTAACATCCATACTTGCCTCTTGACCTGTTTTGCTATTTTTAATCGAAACACTATAAAATCCATAATCCGAACCTTTTCCATTTTCAGTAACCTTTACTTTAGAATCCCCATCAAACTTCATATATTTTTTTGCTTCGCTTACTGCTTCAGTCCGTGTAATTTTCTTTCCTTTAATATTTTTAAAGTTTTCATCTTTTTTTTGCATATTGGCAAAGGTTGGCCCAAAGTCCGTTTCGTCGTAGCCTGTTACCGTTTTTTCTACCGTTTTAAAACCATCAATAATGGTATTGTCTGTCATTTCCTTGCCTGAAGCTAATGCGAGTTCAACATCCATCCAGCGTAGGTTATTTTTTAATACCATTGCTTGAACATTCCGAAGTTCGTTTTGAATTTCTCCTGACTGTTTATAAAGAACCTTCAAGGAGTTATATTCTTTATCCGTCAGCGGTTCCTTATCTAAATCTCTTATCGCTGTACGATAACTAAAATTCCCAATATTCGCTAAGAATTCCTCCGTTTTATTGAAGGGAAGCAATGTTAGCGGCAATTGACCAACATCATTATGGGCCTCTGAAGTAATTCTCCATACCTCTGCAAGAGATGGTGATAATGAGTGTCTTGAATTCATCGCCAGTGTGGTTCCGATTTTATCGTGCAATAAATCTACTTGATAGGTAAGACCATGAAATGCTCGTTGGTAGTTGTTTTCAGCATTTAAAAGGACTGCATTTTTTTCTTGGTGTTCTTGATACCCCCAAAAGGCGGTTCCGGCAACACCAATGGTCAAAACCCCGATTAAGATTCCTCTAATCATCTCTACACCTCCTTATTTGCAAAAAATATGTTTCCCAATTCTCTTAATTTGTGGCCGAGACCAAATCCACGGACTCGTTGCCGTTGCAGGATTAAAATAATACAAAGCTTCGCCTGTTGGGTCCCAGCCATTGATTGCATCGATAACCGCTTTTTTCGATGTTTCATTCGGGGTTAGCCAGATCTGGCCATCTGCTACTGCCGTAAAGGCCCCGGGTTCAAATATTACCCCTGAAACCGTATTAGGGAAATTCGCACTGTTCACTCGATTTAATATGACAGCCGCAACTGCAACCTGACCTATATAGGGTTCTCCCCGTGATTCGCCATGTACAGCATTCGCCATCAACTGTATATCATTTTGAGAAAATCCACTTGGAGTATTCGATGCAGCTGGCTTTTTGGAAGCAGCTTTTTTGGCTGGTGTATTATTCTGAGAAACATTCGATCGATTATATTTGGTTGATTTGAGCAATTTAGCCTTCGTTGATTCACCTGCAAACCCATCAATAGGAAGCCCGAATTCATATTGATAATTCCTTAATGCCCAATATGTACTCCATCCAAAAACCCCATCAATCTTTCCATGGTAGAAACCGATATATTTAAGCCGTGATTGAAGCTCAATTACATCTTCGCCTACCGCTCCTCGCTGGATGACTTGGTTGCTAAAAGCTTTCGTTTTGTTCGGTTCCACCAACGAAAATATCATCATCAAAAAAGAGCTAAAAATGAAAATTTTCATTAGGATTTTTTTCTTTTTCATGGAATTGTAACCCCCAGATGTAAATCTTTTTACAGTAACCCTATTTTTTGTTTTCATGGAAATTTTATTCATACAATTGTTTGGCTACTTTTATGCAAAGGCTGTGTTAAACTTGGTTGTTGATTTCCGCTCCAGGATGCTCGCTTTCCGCGGGGCGGGCGGTGAGCCTCCTCGGCGCTTAAAGCGCCTGTGGGGTCTCACCTGTCCCGCTGCTCCCGCAGGAGTCTCGCACCTTCCGCTCCAATCAACGCTGTTTAAAAATCAACATTGTTCTTTAACAAAGCCTATGCAAAAAAAATCCCTTCATTAAGACTGAAGGGATTTTTCAACAGAGTATTTCTTTTTAAAATGATTTGCACTAAGTATTTTCGCCGTTTTAACCTTCCTTAATCCAAACCACCAAAGAAAAATCATAAAAGGGAAAATAATATAAATCCAATTTTCTTGGGTTATTAGAATATAATCATAAACACCATGGAGAATAAAAGGTAAGAGCAGTGAAAGAATGATCCATTTCATCTTTAAACCTTCTGTAAATTTTGCCTTTCCAATATAAAAACCCATAATAACACCAAAAAGGGCATGGCTTGAAACGGGGAGTAATGCCCTTGTTACAGCATGCTCAATTCCATTAGCAACTAAATAAAAAATATTTTCTACAGTGGCAAACCCTAAAGAAGCTGCAGCTCCATAAACAATTCCATCAAAGGGTTCATCAAATTCAACATGTGAGTATATGGCATAAAAAAGAATAAACCACTTGAAGAATTCCTCCAATAGGCTTGAGGTCAAGAAAGCATCAATCACTTCAGACTTTATGAGGTGTTCCGTTTCAAATACATGCTGGATAAACATAATTGGGAAAACAAGAAGGGCTCCATACATAAAGGTTCTCAGAACAACAGAAATAGGTTCCGTTTCATATTCATCTTTTAAATAAAAATAACTTAATAAGGCTAACCCGGGAGCAATTCCCGCTGATAAAATTGCCAGCATCTAGGATCCTCTTTTCAATCCGTTTTTTATATCGTATCATGTAACGAACTTAAATGAAATGAAAGATTCTTCTAGTTAAATATAATTATTTGTTTTCTTTTTCCATGATGGATTTTGCAATGAGACCCCCGTGGAAACGTCCATTTTCAATAAATATTTCATTTGCATTGTTACCCGCAGCAATAACTCCAGCGATAAAAATACCGCTTATGTTTGTTTCCATCGTATCTGGATTATAGCAAGGCCTCCCAGATTCCCGATCAATATCAATCCCCATCGTTTTTAGAAAATGATGGTCCGGATGGTAACCGGTCATAGCAAAAACAAAATCATTGTCTATTGTATGCTCTACCCCATCCTTTACATAGGTCACTTGCTTTTCAGTAATTTCTTTTACATGTGCCCTAAATTCCATCGAAATCATTTCATTACGAACCAATGCTTCGAATTCAGGAAGTATCCAGGGTTTAATACTTGGAGAATATTCATTCCCTCTGTACAAAACCGTAACTCTTGCCCCAGCCTTTTCAAGTTCAATCGCAGCGTCCACACTGGAATTTTTACCACCGATTACGCAAACATCTTTATCAAAATAAGGATGTGCTTCTTTAAAATAATGAAAAACCTTTGAAAGATCTTCACCAGGCACATTCATATAGTTGGGGTGATCGTAATACCCCGTTGCAATTATTACGTAAGGAGCCTCGTAGGTGCGTTTATCCGTCTTTACGACAAACCTTTCCCCCTGTTTCATTACTTCCACTACTTTTTCGTATGCATGAACACGTAATTTTTTTCTTTTTACAACCTCCCGGTAATAAACCAATGCTTGATTACGGCGAGGCTTATAATTTTCTGTTAAAAAAGGGACTTCTCCAATTTCTAATTTCTCACTCGTACTAAAAAAAGTCTGATGTGTTGGATAATGATAAATAGCATTCACAACATTTCCCTTTTCAATAACAAGTGGGTTTTTTCCTATTTCTTTTAAAGAGATGGCTGCAGCTAGGCCGCATGGTCCGCCTCCGACAATGATTATATCTTCATTTTGCATAACGAATGCACTCCTTAATGAATTGTATATGTTTATACATGGCTATTGATTTCCGCTCCAGGCGCGAGCGGTTCGCGGGCGGTCTGGGGAGCCTCCTCGGCGCTTAAGCGCCTGTGGGGTCTTCCCTTTCCCGTCCCCGCATGAGTCTTCGCGCCTTCCTCTCCAATCAACTAGTTTTGAAATTCAACAATGATTTATAAATAAAAAAAAACTCCCACCACTATGATAGGAGTTTTTTTATAAGGTTTCAATGTTTTAACTTAAATCCAGCCTCTGAAACGGCTTGCCTCTGCCATTTTTCTTACGCCAACCATATAGGCTGCAAGGCGCATATCGACGCGGCGTGTTTGTGCTGTATCATAAATACTGTTAAATGATTTTACCATTATTTTTTCAAGTTTTTCTTCTACTTCTTCTTCAGACCAGTAGTAACCTTGGTTATTCTGCACCCACTCAAAGTAAGAAACTGTTACACCGCCGGCAGATGCCAATACGTCAGGTACAAGCAGGATACCGCGCTCTGTAAGGATTTCAGTTGCTTCAAGTGTTGTCGGACCGTTTGCTGCCTCAACAACAATCTTAGCACGAATATCGTGTGCATTATCCTTGGTAATTTGATTTTCAATTGCAGCAGGAACAAGAATATCACATTCAAGTTCAAGCAATTCTTTATTTGAAATCGTATTATTAAATAATTTAGTCACTGTTCCAAAGCTGTCACGGCGATCCAATAAATAGTCAATATCAAGTCCATTTGGATCGTAAAGTGCTCCATATGCATCTGAAATCCCTACTACTTTTGCACCCGCATCATGCATAAATTTAGACAAATAGCTTCCTGCATTACCAAAGCCCTGAACGACAACCCTTGCACCCTCGATTTGGATACCTTTCTTTTTCGCAGCTTCGCGAATACAGATTGTTACGCCCTTCGCTGTAGCAGAATCACGGCCATGGGATCCTCCTAGAACAAGTGGCTTTCCTGTAATAAATCCAGGTGAGTTAAATTCATCAATTCGGCTATATTCATCCATCATCCAAGCCATAATTTGCGAATTTGTAAATACGTCTGGAGCAGGAATATCTTTAGTAGGTCCAACGATTTGACTGATAGCACGCACGTAGCCACGGCTTAATCTTTCAAGCTCTCTAAAAGACATATCGCGAGGGTCACAGACGATTCCGCCTTTACCGCCGCCATATGGAAGGTCAACAATACCGCATTTCAAACTCATCCAAATCGAAAGGGCTTTTACTTCTGTCTCTGTCACACCAGGATGGAAACGAATACCGCCCTTTGTAGGACCAACAGCATCATTATGCTGGGCACGATGGCCAGTAAATATTTTTATTGAACCGTCATCCATACGAACTGGAATTTTCACTGTCATCATGCGTAACGGTTCTTTTAATAGTTCATATACCTCTTCAGGATAACCTAATTTTTCAAGGGCTTTATGAATAACGGTTTGTGTAGATTTTAACACATTATTCGTTTCCTCTTGATTAGTCTTTTCAGTACCATTTTCGGCTACCATTTGTAAACCTCCTAAGATATCTCTTTTACGAATGTTGTCCGCTTTCAGACACAAGTATACACTTTTAAATGATTAATGCAAGAAGAAAAATATACTTTTCCTTTTTCTTAAAAAAATTTTGTGTAAACGCTGCCACTCTTATGTATAAGGGATTCTCTGGAATCTGAATATCCAATTCATAATTTGGGCAGAAAGAAGCGGTGGCCCCCTCCTAAACAGGCTAAAAACCTATTTAAAAAAATGGAGGATGGTTTCCACCGCTTTTTTTTCAATTATTTTTTTGCCATATTCCTCAAGCATGTATGGACTAAGTATAGAAGGCTCCCCATATTCAGATAGCAGAGATGCTGCTCGTTCGTTTGTTATAGCATCCAATTTATTGATAAGTAAATAATAACGGTCATTCATCGAAAACAATGTACCAGCCAAAATATTAATTAAACTAAGCCTTTTCGAAAGATTTATGATATCTTCAAAACTTGCAAACTCATACAAAAGATCTTCAGAACCTTCAACCCTAACCTGCATTTCAATAAAGCCATCGAATAAGGATTCCTCATCTTCAGCCGTTTCATCGACGGTAATAATCATAATCATTCCCTGAGCCTGTAAAGAAAAAATTTCCACTGCAACTGAACCCTGTATCTCAACATCAAATTCCTCACTTGCCTCTTCCAGCATATCATGAAAGAGCTGATGCCATTTTATCGAATCCTTCCAAATATCCTCCTTGGAGAGGCCTCTTTCAAATAAATCATCAGAGGTTAAGAAAATTTTAATTTTATTGGCTGTTAAGCGTTCTAAGCGCATGCTTTTGCCCCCTGCCGTGACCTAACTCTTGTGTTTAGTGTATGTCATCGCCGTTTAATGGTGAATTGTCTACCTCACCAATCGCTTAGATTCCTTTTTTCAGTGTAATTAAATGGCTTTCTGCAGGTGCCCCCAGCCTTAACGGAACAGTTGTTGTCCCGTAACCGTTACTGATCAGGAGCGTGGTATTCTCTAACTTTTTCAATTGCCCTTTTTTGAATGGACTATATCCAAGAATATGAATTTGCCCTCCATGTGTGTGTCCGCTTAACACCAGCCTAATTTCATCTTGGGCTTTAATTTTATCTGTTATATTAGGATAATGACTGGCAAGAATTTTAAAGCTATTTGGATCCGCATCCATAAGCGCGAAATCGAGCCGGTCCCGATCTTGACTTAAATCATCAACTCCTAATAAACATAATTTATCGCCTTCCCCTGATTCAAAGGTTACAGCTGTATTATCGAGAACCTTAACCCCAAAGTCCAAGAAGATCGCATCTAACTCATGATAATCCACTTCATAATCATTATTTCCCCAAACAAAATAAACAGGTCCAAGGCTTTTTAATTTTTTCAGATTTTCCTTTACTTTTGAAAATGGTACACCTTTTTCTGTTAAATCCCCTCCGATAATGACGATATCGGTTCTACCTTTTACTGCATGAATAATTTTGTCCGAAATACTGCGCCGGTGTATATCGGAGATAAAAAAGAGAAACCTTACCAAATGATTTTGGAAAATCACTAAATTCAATTTCCTCTTCCCTTACTTGATTTAGAAATGCTTCTCTGATCATATAAAACAAAAGGCAAATACCTACCAATAAAACAATGATGATTATAACCATTTTCAAAGTTTCCCCTTTACACGTTCTAACGTTCTACGGAAATAATACCATAAAGAAAACTTAAACTAAAAAAGAGAAGTGTCAATTCAGGTCCTATATAAAAATGCACTGAAAAAATCAGTAGTAAGCCTGATAATGCAGCAAGTACTTCCCATCCCCGGCGCTTTTGCTCTTGAAGATGTTTTTTCTTCAAAATAGTTTCACGTATGTATCGAGCATTCACAACGAGCCCAATAAAAAATGCAATCGATCCCGCAAAAAATTCTAATGGCTTAACGATAAATCGAATAAGGAAATCAGTTAAAATAAAAGGGTGGTTGATTGGAATCCATTTATTTATAAGGTATCCACATAAAAAGACTATGCAAAGTTTCCAAATACTCGCTGCCAAAAAAATCCCTCCCATACAAATGTATGAGAGGGAAATAATTTCTTTCCTAAGACCATATTATTCATCTTCTTGAATATTTAAAATTCTAAACCCATGCTCTTCCAGTTTCTTTGTAAACTTATCTATATTATCCTTCTTTTCAACCTTCATTACTATTCTACGAACAAGTTTATCGGTTTCATCAAATGTAACCAGAGAGATAATGTGCTCGTGGAAATGATGGGCAATTTCCGAAAGGCGGGCGATTCGGCCCTCCGTTTCAACCGAAGTAAAGGCTATTCGGACACCTGGGCGATGTACGCCAAATGCACTTTCAAATGCACTTAACACATCTGAACGTGTTACGACACCAAGAAAGTTACCACTTGAATCTACAACTGCCAGCAGTGGAAAATCTTTAAGTTCCAGAAGTGTCTTTTCAAATACTTCCCCACCTTCTAAGAAATCATCATGGTGTGTTGCAACTTCATTTACGGTTGTGGTAGATAGAAAGTCATCACGCTGTTGATTGGATTTAAAAAAGTTTTCGTATATCCCATATCGAGTGACAACACCTACATACTTTGCTCCATTGAGTACCGGTAAACCATCAATTTGGTGTTCTTCTAATTGTGTCAATGCTTGTTTCAATGTTTGATTATGTTGAACTGTAAAACACTCGTGCTTAGGTATCATCATGTTTTTTACGAACAATTCCATCACCTCTAGACTTTTAATCCTACATCCTTATTATAGTTCAACAATCTCGTCCAAAACCCCACTTTGTTGTTAAAGTTTAGTGTCATGTTTCCCAATTAACATCATATATTTATCTATGATGTTAAAACAAGGAGGTTTAATATGAATACTCATAACAAAACCTATCATCCTTATGCAAGCCCATTCGACCCTTGTAAGCCGATTACAGTAAAAACTTATTCGACCCCTCCCCATTTATATATGGGATTTCAACCGCCAAATTTACCACAATTTTCACCCATGGAGGCCCTTAGGGCAGGGACATTATGGAAAGATTTTTATGACCCATACTATAACTCTTATGAAAAATCTAAAGGAGGCTTACCTTCATGAAACAGGTTCCTCCTGAATACTATCAATTGATGGAGCAGCTGCAAGCAGTGGATTTTGTTTTAGTAGAGCTCACACTTTACCTTGATACACACAATGACGATCTTGAGGCCATTAACCAATTTAATCACTATGCAAAAGAAAGGAAGCGTTTGAAAAAAGCCTTCGAAAGCCAGTTTGGCCCACTATTGCAATTTGGCAACAGCTACTCCAGTCACCCTTGGAATTGGGATGATACACCTTGGCCTTGGCAGGTTTAGAACAGATAAAGAGAGGGTGATTACATGTGGATTTATGAGAAAAAATTACAATACCCCGTAAGAGTAAGTACCTGTAATCCAACATTAGCAAAGTACTTAATTGAACAATACGGAGGCGCTGATGGGGAATTAGCTGCTGCCTTAAGATACTTAAATCAACGGTATACCATTCCCGATAAAGTAATTGGCCTCTTAACGGATATTGGAACAGAGGAATTTGCCCATCTTGAAATGATTGCCACAATGGTGTATAAATTAACAAAAGATGCCACACCTGAACAATTAAAAGCAGCCGGGCTCGGTGCTCATTATGCGGATCACGACGGGGCATTATTCTACCATAATGCTGCAGGGATACCTTTTACCACTCAATATATCCAAGCAAAAGGAGATCCAATTGCAGATTTGTATGAAGACATTGCTGCAGAAGAAAAAGCCCGGGCTACCTATCAATGGTTAATTAATTTAAGTGATGACCCGGATATTAACGACAGTCTTCGTTTTCTGCGTGAACGGGAAATTGTGCACTCCCAGCGTTTCCGAGAAGCAGTAGAAATCCTTAAAGAAGAACGTGACCGTAAGAAGATTTTCTAATCTAGTAGAAGCAGCCAATAGGCTGCTTCTTATTTTTTCGCATGATAGAGATTAATGTCATAGGTTTTTTTTATGATTTCAAAATCAACATGGCGATTTTTCCATTGTTCTTCCTTTTTCCATAAATCCTTACTTCTATCTACAATTTCACATCGTAAATCATGATATTCTTTCTCGAACTTGTCTTTTTTTTGCTTTAATACATTCATCCACCCATACATTAAGATGGTCATGGCTAATAAAATTAAATTTTTTAAATCGCTCACTGAAACAGAAAACATGGCAAAAAAGGAATAAGAATATTGTTTTCCTATCGTAATATAGAAGTAATACAGATATATAAATGACACGACAAGGGTTGCCATGATCCAATAATTATGCAGTTTTTTTGCATCGTCAAACTTTTTCTTTCTTTTTCGGACATTTTCTAGAATATGTTTCGTGGTTTCATCCGTATATTGTAATTTAAGGATTGGAGTATCCATTCATCCCCCTCCATTTCTCCTTATAACGATATGAACTTGTCCGGTGAATTATGTTTAAAATATTAAAAAACCGATCACTTTTTGTCTGATCGGTTAGTTATTTAAGGGGATTTTTAGAACCTGTCCCGTATAAATTTGATTATTCTGAAGATGATTTGCATCTCGAATGATGTTAATCCCGGACTTAGAATGATAATAGTTCATCGCAATTCTAAATAATGTTTCCTTTGGTTGAACGGTATGATAAACTAATTTACGTTTCTCAGCTGGAGCAGCCGTTTTAAGCTGATCGGTTTTACTTTTTTCCATTTCATTTTGCCCAGTTTGACGCTTGACTGTTTTGTTCTGTTCAGGTTTTTTGGGCTCTTCACTTTTTTCCGGCAGCTGGCTGGATGCTGGTTCCGTTTTATTATCATCACTTTTAGCATTTAAGTCACTGCTATCTTGTTTTACTTCCTTCTTTTCAGACTCAGAAATGTCCGAGCCAGCCTCTTTATCTTGCTGTGACGTTTCCAGTTTGATGGATTCATACCCTGATTGATTCCCTGAGACTTTCTCTGCTCCGGTTATCTTTTTTCCATGATAGTAAGAGATGATGCTGAAACAGGTGATTGGCAGAAGGATAAACAATAAAACCAATAGTCGGATGATCGGATATTTTAATTTCACCTTGGTTTTTTTCGGTTTTTGACGGTGAAGCTGGCCTCTTGGAGGTAACCGTTCACCATTTTCCGGCTTTTCATTTATTTTTTCAATTCGGCGTTTTAATCGCTCAGCCTGATCTCTATATGGTTCCTCTGGATTCATGGTGCGTCCCCTTCCCATTCGTCATACTTCTTTTGTCTAATTTTTATATACATCCCCAATAAAAAATCGATTACGAAATGCATCACAATTGTAACCGCAAAATTATTTGTCCACTCATATATAAATCCAATAAAAAAGCTTAACAATACTATATTAAAAAACAAATACCAATTAAATAGATACCGATAGTGAATCACGGCAAAAATAACACTTGCAAAAATCAATCCAATCTTTGTTTGAATGATCCCTCTGAATAATAATTCCTCACTAAAAGCCACAAGTGCGGCAATCCAGATAATCTGAAGTATATTTTTATTTTTAAATATACGCTCATTGAGCCCGCCATCGTCATAAAAAGAAGATGGCAGCCATTTCATTAAGGTAATATCTACGATTACAACCAGGATTCCGGCAGGCAGGCCTATATTTACAATCCTAATATCATTCAGGCGGAAATAGCGTAAAAAAGAAAAATGATCAAATAATAAAATACCTAAAATAATAGAAATGGTTATTAGAATAATTTGAGTCATATACAGATGGAATAATAATTCTCGATCTGTTAACCCCCTAATTAAATCATTATACTTATTTTTCATTCACTCATCTCACAATTGATTAAAATTTTCTCAAGATATTCTTTCCATTTCTTTGGGTTTTTGTCCTTAGAATCCTTTTTATTAAAGGATTGATAATTAAAAAGATCCATCCCACAACAATCACAACAAAGCTTTACATTGTTTTGAATCGATGTCTCCTCAAAATAGTTTAAAATAAATTCCCTTCTGCAGGTGTCGGTTTCCACCCATTTTTTCATTAAGTAAATATTACTTTTTTTAATTGAACGTCTTTCCATTACATAATCCGAGATGATTTCCTTTAATTCTTCCGGTCCTGTTACTTCCTTGTATTGCTTAATGAAGGTTTGAATGATTCGCCACTGAATTTCTGAAAATCCGCCATTTTCAATAAATTGATGACTCTTATCGGAAAAATCTTGATAAGTATTAAAATCTTGTCTTATTCTGGTGAACAGCCAGTCCAGCTGCTGTTCTGAAGGAAGTTCACCTTCTGCGAGCTGTAACGGAAGCTGTTCATCCCAAGGGGAGTATAAAAATATCGCAACACTTGGTAAACCGTCTCTCCCTGCCCTGCCGATTTCCTGCAGGTACGACTCAAGCTGCATAGGCATATGAAAGTGTATAATAAACCGAATATTTTCTTTATTTACTCCCATTCCAAATGCACTCGTAGCACAGATGACATCTAATTGACCGTAAATAAATTGCTGTTGTATTAAAATTCTCTGCTCGTGATCCAGTCCACCGTGGTAAGCCATCACTTTTGATACACCATTCTCCACCAAATATGACGCCATTTTTTCTGCAGCTTTTTTACTTGAAAAATAAATGATACCTGGTGTTTGCAGTTTTGAAACGAGCTCCAGAACCCGCCGTTGTTTTTCGGGGATATCTGCTAGTTTTTCTACATAATAGGCAATATTAGGGCGATCTACGGTGGACTCAATTATTTCAACCTCTTGAAGATTCAGGGATTGGACGATATCTTCCTTAACCTTCCTGGTAGCAGTAGCAGTGAGGGCAAGCGTAAGGGGGTTTCCTAATCTCTTACGAATATAACCTATTCTTGAGTAATCAGGTCGAAAATCATAGCCCCATTGGGAAATACAATGTGCTTCATCAATAACGAACAGCGAAATCGAAAGTTCTTGAAGTTTACGAATCATAAAATCAATACCGAGCATCTCCGGTGAAATAAAAATATACTTGTATTTCCTTAGGTTTTGCAGAACATTTTTTCTCTCTTCAGAGGAAAGAAAGGAATTTAAAGCTACTACACGTTTTTCACCCATCTGCATTAACTGTTCTACCTGATCCTGCATAAGCGATAAAAGCGGCGAAATAATAATAATTTGTCCGTGTAGGACATATCCTGGGAACTGGTAGCAAAGAGATTTTCCCGTACCAGTAGGAAGAATAGCTAAAGTATCATTGCCGGCTAAAATCGATGAAATAACTTCCTTTTGTCCGTTTTTAAAAGTATCAAACCCAAAATGCTTTTTTAATAATGTTTCTAATTCCATCGCAATTCACCATACTTTGCCAACACAAGGCGAATTTGAAAATAACTTGCCTGAGTCAAACTATTCCTGATTATTTTCAATTGCCTTGTGTGCAATTGAAAAGCAAGATTCATGATTTTATTTTGCAATTCTTTATCTACATATTTTTCGATTGAAAAATCATCTATATTTAAGGCAAATTCCACAAGATGGTCTTCTATTGTACTTTGTTTTAAATGGCGCATCTGTACAATTTCTTCGATGCTATACCCTTTTTTCAATAAGTCCCAAGTTTTTCGTGCAGAGATTGTTAATGAATCATTTTTCCTACGTCCATGAAAAATGGATGATAAAAGTGGATAACGTTCAAAATTGGCCTCTATCGTTTGGATTAAATAATGAATGATATTGATAAATTCAATATGATACTCAGGGTTTTCCATATTTAACATTTTTGCGTTTTGTCCCTCTGTTAAACCAATTTGCCGATAACCAGTTAATCGATATATCAGTACATCGGGATTGACGTCCGGCGTTGTATCAAAGACATCGGTTAATTCTATAAAAAGCAATCTTCCTAAGTCATCTCGAGAATGTTTGAATTTTTTTACAACCTCTTTCAACCATAAATGAGTATCTTTGTTTTTTTGTATAGGAATATACCGGCTTTCTTGATGAACTAAATTGGAAATAACCTGAACAAGTAAAGAAAGTCTTTCCCAAAAAGGATTAGCAAAATGTTGATATTCCCAGCCTTTCAAATAGCGAGGCAAGGGATGATTATTCAAATGAAGTTCACCTGTGGGTGTAAGTAAAAAATGATGGTCGCCACTGGGATTAATCCATCCTGTATCAAGAATCCTTTGAATGATGCTTTCAAAGGATTCTCTTGGGAAAGGTTCAATAATCCGAAAAAAATTTTTAAGTGAATATAGGTGTGCATCTTGGATAGTTTGTGACGATTTTTTTCCATTTAACAGATGGTAAATGGAATAAATTGTCCGTTCCCCATTTAATTGCTTTAGGCAATAAAGAATAATGTTTTCTAAGGATTGCATCCGGCTCCACCACTTTTTTGAATTCATCGACAATTTCAGTCATTTTTCTATTATATTCTACCATGAAATGAACAATCTGGTTTCATGAAAATGTTGAAGAATATTGGGCATGCTAAAACAGCCATTGATTTGTAACCATTTTTCTATTGAAAAGTTACACATACAGTTTTACAATAGGTAAGAGAAATGCTTTTCCATTTATAGTGGAAAAGAGTAATATTAATTTTTGTTATTTTTTGGGAGGTTTTTTTTCATGGCGAAGTACACAATTGTTGACAAAGAGACTTGCATTGCTTGTGGTGCTTGCGGGGCAGCTGCACCAGACATTTATGATTATGATGATGAAGGCATTGCATTTGTAACTCTTGACGATAACGAAGGGATTGTTGAAATTCCGGACGTATTAATCGATGACATGATGGATGCATTTGAAGGCTGTCCAACTGATTCAATCAAGGTTGCTGAAGAGCCATTCGATGGTAATCCAACTAAATTTGAATAAACCAGCTAACATTGGTTAAGCTACTAACCCTCTTTAGAACAGAGAGGGTTTAATGCATAAAAAAAACCCGCTGGTTTGCGGGTTTTTTTTATTCAGGAACAATCAATATTTGTTTTGGTTTAATTAAATCAGATTTAAGCCGATTCAGATTTTTAATTTTTTCAATGGAAAGGTTGCTTTTCTTGGCAATCGAGGTCAAGGTGTCACCTTTCTTAACAATATATTGATTTACATTTATCCGTGATTCACGCAGATAATTCGAGCTTGCGGCTACGATACTGTCCCGACTGCTTGCAATTCCCCCTTGGACGGTTTCCCCTACCTCCGCCTTTCCTAATAGCCTTTCAGGGTCAAAAGCATTTTTTTTATCATAGGTCCAGGCTGATTCATGTGTTTCAAAATGAAGGTGAACACCAGTAGCCTGCCCCGTTCTACCCATTTTCCCAAGCATTTTTCCTTGTTTGACCGCTTGTCCTTCTGTTACAAAACGCTGTAATAAATGAGCATAAACGGTAACAAATTGATTTGGGTGTTTAATAAAAACCACATTTCCATATGTATTAGAGTAGTAGGATTTGACCACTACTCCATCGTCAACAGCTAAAACAGGAGAATTTAATTTTCCTGCTATATCAATCCCTTTATGTTTCCCAAATCTTGTTCCATATGTATCAGAAATAACACCATCTGCTGGCCAAATCCAATCAATTTTTACTTCGTTTGCCTTTAGCATGCTAGCTTCAGTATGCCTTCCCCCTAAAAATAACAAACTGACACAAACCGCCAAAATAGCAGCAATCAAAAACCTTTTAACATAATCCAACATTACTAACTTTCCTCCTTAAATCTGTTCCTCTCCAACACACCATATGTTATTTAGATTCCATTTAGAACCTCCTTGGGAGAGGAATGGTAAAGCATACTTGTTATAATTTGGATTGGTTTATCTTTTTATACATTGAAAAAGATCAACCTATTGGGTTGATCTTTCATACATTAAGGGGTAGATCGGAGATTGGGTGCCAGGGGCACTTTAATTTCTTTTGTTAAATCAAAGTTGCCTACCCGTTTTAATGGCGCATTAAGAATGAAAACGGATTTTATTCCAAACTCTTTTGCCGTTAATAATAAAGCCTCAATCGAATAAATCGTATTCTGTGAATCCTCCATCATTGATTTTTCTTTTAGGGTTAGAAAAAGGGTATTCTTTCTTATTAACATCTTCTTAAATTTTATTGCAGGTAAAATAGAAGCTTTTAATCCCCCTTCAGATTGATCCTTTTTCATTGCCACAAAGGCCGCTTTTAAGGTATTATATTTATCTTGTGACGGAACTAAAAAAGGTTTATCCTGATTTCTGGGAACAAAAAGGAAAAAAGCCCTTTGCCTTTCATTTTCAGCATTAAGTTCTTCCAAATGACCATAATCCCCTAATTCAATGCCGGGTTGACGATTGGTTGAAAACCTTATTCTTTTTACATGACTGTTCGTGGAAATATCCTTTTTTATTGCGTTTACAAAAATAGTTTCATTTGCCCCTTGGCCATATGGATGGTCTTTCGGAACGTCTACATTCACACTATCGCCCTTTGCATTTAAGGATAGCGTTGCATTCATAGGGTAAAAATCACTTAACCCCCATTTTTCCTCTTTTAACTGAACCATATATTCATTGAATAGGCTCATCCATGATTGATTATTCTTTCGATTGACGATCGTGGAAACAGGAATCAAAATCTGACCTTGATGGTCTGGTATCCAATAGGTTAAAACCTTTCTATTTCCAACATCCCCTTCATATGCAGCTGTATTCTGATTCATCCCTCTCATAAGTCCATACTTCTCTGTCCCTGATGAATCTAATGCTTTCGAAGAAGATTCGCCTTTTTTCATCTCTATTGTTTTTTCTTGTTTATCTGATAAAAGTTCCATTTTTTTGTTAGACTTTTCATCTGCTTGATCCATGAAAATCTGATTACTAACAAGAATTTTTGGAATTAAAATTACGATGAGAAGTACTGCAGCTGCTGAAGCTATTGCGGGTAAAATCCAAGCTGGCTTCTTCCGCCTTTTTAAAGAAAGGTTTTGATAAATGTCACGAGGATTGCGATGATCTTTAATTTTAGGCATTTGCCGTAGTAGTTCTTCGAGCTGCTTATCGCTCCACTCTGACTTTTTCACTTTTTAATCCCTCCTTTTCAGAAAGTAAATCCATCTGTTTCTTTAATATCTTTAAGGAACGGTGCTGGGTAGTTTTGACCTTGCTTTCCGTCCAGCCAAGTGTTTCGGCGGTCTCTGCAATTGATAAATCGTGGATATAACGAAGAATAATAACAGCTCTTTGATCTACAGTGCAATATTCCAAACATTTGTATACACTCATAATTTCTTCTTTTTGAACCGTTATTTCCTCTGGAATAGGGTATTCGTCCCTCACTTGACTTGTGGACCAATCAAACTTTTCTAATAAACGGTCCTTCCAACCTTTTTGCTTACGGAAAAAGTCGATGGCAACATTTCTGGCAATTGAATATAGCCATGTCTTTTCACTGCTTTTCCCCTCAAAATGGCTATAAGATTTATATACGCGAATATAGACCTCTTGGACAAGATCCTCGGCATGTTCTTTATTTCTAACCATATAAAATAGAAATTGAAATACGTCATGATGATATTTATGATATAACTCATCGAAAACGGAGTCCATCTATTCCCCTCCCCGTTCAAAAGATTAGTCGACATTTATGTATAAAAAGTTTCAACTTTATTAGAAAAGCATAAGCGCCTTGGTAAGCCCCGACAAGTGCTGGAGGCCCTGACGGTGAAGTCGCTCTTTGACTTCATCGGCAGGGCTGAAGCATCCTATAGGGGCTAGGCGCTGGAGCTGGACAATTCTCAAAGTCCAAAATATTTTTCTATTCCTCTAAATATAGACTTTTTTCCGTTAAAAAGGAAGGAATTTCTTAGAGGTGATTTCGGTTGATTTGCGCTCCAATCTTTATAGGTAAGAAATTAACAACATTGCCTAAAACAAAAAACTCATCCATTTTTGATTGGATGAGTTGAAATGTTTCTTGTGTATCAAGAACAATCGTCAAAATATTCACTCTTTTCCCTGTTTTCGAGGAAGAAAGAAGGAAAATGTCGTTCCTTGACCGATTTTACTATGAACGGAAATATGTCCGCGATGGGCTTCAATAATATTCTTGGCAATAGCAAGTCCTAAACCAGTCCCAGACCTTCCCCGAGTACGGGCTTTATCTGCCTTATAAAAACGTTCAAATACAAACGGTAAATCTTCCTCAGGAATACCAGAACCTGAATCAGCAACTTCCATGACAATTCTATTATTCTCCTCGGAAACTTTTAATGTCACTCTTCCATCCTTTGGGGTATGCCTAATGGCATTATCAATCAGATTGGTCAACACCTGTTCAATGCGATCTGGGTCGAAAGAAATTGGACTGACTATATTCCCGATATATGAACTTAATAAGATTTCATGCTCTTTGGCAAGACCTTGGAATTTATGAATAATCCTATTTATAAAGGAAGAAAGATTAACTTCCTCCACCGTTAATTGAATATGTCCCGCTTCCATCCTTGCCAAATCAAGAAGTTCATTCACAAGGCGTCCCATTCTTAATGATTCGTCATAGATTACTTTTGCCATCTCTTTTTTCTCTTCCTGTGTTTCCGCAATATCATCGACAATTGCTTCACTATATCCTTGCAGCATCGAAATAGGTGTTCTTAGTTCATGTGATACATTGGCAATAAAATCTCTTCGCATTTTTTCAAGCAGCCGTTCTTCCGTCATATCACGTAAAACCGCGACAGCCCCCCGTATAAACCGGTTGCTGTAAAGCGGACTCACTAAAATGACCCAATGACGCCCCTGAAGAGAAATTTCACCAATTTTCTCTTTTTCGGTATCAACAGCTTGTTGGAATAGTTCCATGACTTTCGATGGAATTGCCTCTGAATGGGACGATAGGCCTTTTTCATAGTACCAATATTGAAGAAACCGATCTGCAGGTGGATTAGTAATTAAGATGGTACCATCACGATTAAAGGTAATAACCCCGTCTGCCATACTGCTCAGGATGCTTGCAAGCTGTTCTTTTTCTTGGTTAAGTGCATTCATGTTGAATTTTAATTGTCTTCCCATCTGATTAAAAGCCGTTGCTAACTCACCAATTTCATCATGGGTGAGTATTGGAACCTTTGTATCAAACTTCCCTCTCGCCACTTCAAATGCCGCCTCTCGCATCTTTCGTAGTGGCGCTGTAATTCGCGTTGATAAAAAGAAGGCAAATATAGTAGTTAAGATAATAGCAACTCCAGCGACAAGTAAAATAAATCGTGTTGTCGAATGGGTTGTTTCCTGCATGTCCTTTAAGGACTGATAGATGAAAACTGCGCCCATTTTTCCATTTGGTAAATGAAGCGGCACTCCAATAATAGAATAGCTTGCTTCTTGATTACCGTCACTTTGGTCTACTGCAAAATCCGAAACCTTTTCTACCGTTTTATTTTCTTTAAAAACCTTTGCCAATTCAGTGTCTTTTTTAATATCTGAAATGGTCAATTTCGTTGCTTTTTTTGTATTTGGTGAGTAGTAAATCTCATCGTCATTTTTAACAATGACTACTTTTGTAACGTCATCGATTATTTCCCATGATATCTCCAATGCAAGCGAAAATTGATCATTCGGATGCTCTTCCAACACACGGGCAATTTTTTCTGCAGAATGAGTTAATTTATCTTTTGTTTCAAGAATGTTTTGGTTTTGAAAAAATTCGAGGAGCATCACTGTTAGAATAAACAGTACAACTGATACCAGTAATAGAATGGTAATCCATAGTTTACCTACTACACTTCGTAGAAAGGTCATCCATTTACAACCTCAAATTTATATCCGACACCCCAAACGGTTACAATCATTCTGGCAGCCTGTTCAGATACTTTGTTTAATTTCTCTCGAAGACGTTTTACGTGGGTATCTACCGTCCTCAAATCTCCAAAAAATTCATAATGCCATACTTCTTTTAATAATTGTTCTCGGTCAAAAACTTTATCGGGAGCTTTTGCCAGGAAATATAGCAATTCATACTCTTTTGGTGTTAAACTTACTTCTTTTCCCTCTGCAGTAACTCTATGTGCATCATTATCAATTGTTAAAAATGGAAATACGATAACGTCTTTTGTCGTCGTTTCAGTTTGTAAAAAACTTGTTTGAGACGATCTTCTCAATAAAGCTTTTACACGCAGGACAACTTCCCTAGGGCTAAAAGGTTTTACAATATAGTCATCTGTACCAACCTCAAAGCCTTGCACTCGATTGATCTCTTCACCTTTCGCCGTTAACATAATGATAGGGGTCGCTTTCTTTTCCCGCAGTTCACGGCAGACCTCGATACCATCCTTACCAGGCATCATAAGGTCCAAAAGAATTAAGTCATAATCATTCTCTATCGCTTTAGATAAAGCTTCTTCTCCATCTTCAGCTTCGTCAATCATATAATTTTCACGCTCTAAATACATTTTTAAAAGTCGGCGAATTCTTTCCTCATCATCTACAACTAAGATTTTTACGTCTTTTTCCATTAAATAATCCCCCCATGTTGTTATTTTACAAAATGAGTTTATTTTTTGCTATATTTTCAAAAGAAATGCTTTCCTAAAAGTGTCAAAATTATGACAGGGTATAATAATTATTATTAAAAATAGCCTTCACTAACCAATTGTGAAGGCTATAAGATTAAATCTATTCT
This sequence comes from Bacillus salipaludis, assembly GCF_030938565.1. Taxonomy (GTDB): domain Bacteria; phylum Bacillota; class Bacilli; order Bacillales; family Cytobacillaceae; genus Neobacillus; species Neobacillus salipaludis_A. The sequence goes on from NZ_JAVGVR010000001.1 coordinate 4,984,939, forward strand.
TATCTATTATCCAGCATATGAATGAAGACCAGCAATGACTAAGTTAACCGCAACTAGATTAAACATGATAATTACAAAGCCGATGACTGCAAGCCATGCTGATTTTTCACCATGCCAGCCTTTTGACAGACGGAGATGTAAAAAGGCGGCATAGAACAACCAGGTAATTAGAGCCCATACTTCCTTAGGGTCCCAGCCCCAGAATCTTGTCCATGCAACCTGCGCCCAAATCATTGCAAAGATGAGAGCACCAAGTGTAAATACAGGAAAACCGATTATTACAGACCGATAACTAATTTCGTCAACAAAATCGAGTTTAATATTTCTTACAAACGGCTGAAGAGCTGCGGCAATTCGTTTTCGAAGCACTAAGCGAATGATACCGTAAAGAATCAGTCCTCCAACAAAGGACCACATGACCGTGTTCATTTTTTTAGCATTGATCATTGCCGGCATTTCCACAACCGGTTCAAAACCACCCTTTGTTACTAATTCTCCTTTATGAGGCCCAATAACAGCGGGCATTGTGTATTCAACTTGCACTTGATTTTTATTTTTATCAACCCAGTTGAATTTCTCATGATAACCGATTCCGGAAAAAATGGAAGAAACTAAAACAAATCCCAATGTGGTAACAAGACCAAACATGACAATTTCAAGCCAAAAGGTTTGTTTACTAGATTTCGATTGATTAACCGCCTTTACAAGATAGATTAAACCTGCCGCAAAGCTAATGGCTAATATCGCTTCACCAATTGCAGCAGTGGTCACATGGATATAGAGCCAATAACTTTGCAATGCTGGTATTAATGGCGTTATATCACGCGGAAACATACTTGCGTAAGCAATGACTAGAATAGCTACGGGCATGGTAAACAATCCAAGAAGGACGGCTCGATAAATAAAATAGATAACAATAAATGCCCCGACAAGAGCCATACCAAAAAAGGTTGTAAACTCAAACATATTACTTACTGGTGCATGTCCAGAAGCAATCCATCTTAGAATAAAGTAACCCAATTGAGAGATGAAACCAATAATCGTTAAAAATACAGCAATTTTCCCCCACTTGTTGGTTCCTTTTTTCTCATCTATATTTTTTTTCGCTTTAATCGCTCCTCCATAAAATAAGGTAGCAATTAAGTAAAGAATAAAAGCAATAAACAGCAAATTACTACTAAGTGATACCAACTATGCTTCCTCCTTCTCCGTCCTATCTTTTTGCAGCTGATCCTCAGGCATGGTAAAATGCGTATCCGCTAAAACCGTTTCCATTTCTCGTTTCAGACCGTACCAGTTTTTATTTGTATGGGCTGCAACCCATACCTCGCCATTTTTATGTTGAATCCAGATTCTACGATGATTCCAATAAGCGCCTTGGACAACCCCAATCATAAAAACAATACCGCCCAAGATGATGGCCCAAATCGTTAAATCCTTTCTAACTGTTAAACCAGAAACATTTTTTGTCTCGATGCCTCTAAATGTCATTTTATACTTATTATTACCAAAAGGCTCAATATTTTGTCGGATTGCAACAAAACTCGTTTCCCCTTTTGGTTTATCTGGTGTAATCATTCGAAATACAAATGCAGGATTGTTGGGTACTCTCGATTTTGTAGTAGGTTCTCCGCCTTTTTCAAACTCAAAATCGGGAAAATAGCTTAGAACTTTCACAGAATACCCATTACCAAGATCATAAACAGGCTTAGGATTATAAAGATTGATTTTTAAATCCCCATAGGATTTTCCAGTCGTTTTATTCGTCAACGCAAAAGACATAGACTGCAGTTCATCAAGCTTGTAATCGACTTGATAGACTGAATACCCGTTAAAGGATAATGGATCGTTAACACGAATACCATAGTCTTTAACCTTTTTTAGCTTCGGCTTTTCACCAGGAATGTTTTCGCCGACTCTTTCGTAGAGAACAACATTAGATTGATAATTTTTAGCCACTTGGTTGACTCTATTAAGAGCCTGATCAAATTTTTTGTCTTTGTCCTTATCATATAGCTGTAAGATAAATCTTTCATTCTTCAGGTAGTATTTACCATTAGTTTCAGGAATAACAGCAGTTTCTCCTTCACGAATCCACAAGGATTTATCAATATACATTCCAGGAACAAAACGAAGCATTGCACCAATTAAAAAAATGATCAAACCTACATGGTTTACATATGGGCCCCAGCGGGAAAAACGACCCTTTTCCGCTAACAAATCCCCATTTTCTTCACGAACATGATAGCGCTTCGCCTTTAAATGTTCTTTTACCTTTGTGAAATCATCTGTATTAATGGATGGATTGACTCCGAAAACACGCTGACGTTTTAAAAAACCTTCATGTCTTGTAACATTTTGAGCTTTTAAAGCTTTATATAAAGGCACAACCCTGTCAAGACTGCAAATAACCAAGGAAATTCCAATCATCGCAATCAATAATAAATACCACCATGAACCATATAAATCATTAAAGCCAAGCTGGTAATATAATTTCCCCAACCAGCCATATTCCTTCTGATAATACTCGTCTGCAGGCATTATTTGCGGTATATATTCTTCCTGTGGAAAAATCGTCCCTACTGCAGAGGCTATTAAGGTTATGACAATTAGCCACACCCCAACCTTTACAGAAGAGAAAAAATTCCATATTTTATCAATAATGGTTTTATTATAGGTTTGTGAACGTCGTGCACTTCCCTCATAGCGCATGTCAACTAATTGTTTTTCTTTCTCCTGTTCATCCAATACCTTTCCACACGCTTCACATAGCACGGTTCCATGGGGATTCACATGTCCACATTCACATTTTGCATCTTTCATGATAAAAACTCCCAACAACCTTAAGGTTTAATTTTCTCCATAAATTCCCTTACCCTGTCTTCCGTTAATTGACCAGTAAAATATTTTACTACATTGCCATTTTTATCAATTAAAAATGTCGCTGGAAGCGGATCAATACCGTAGACATTCATCACTTGTTTATCCTTATCAATGACAATTGGGAAATCAAGACTATATCGGTCCACAAATTGGTTAACGGCAATATTTGACTCGTTAATATCAACCGCGAGAACCTGCACACCTTTATCCTTAAATTGCTGGTATTGATTATTTATGTAAGGCATTTCTTTTTCACAGGGTTTGCACCAAGTTCCCCAGAAATTTAGAAATACTCCCTGTCCTTTATAATCGGATAAACGATGCTTTTTCCCCTGCATATCGGTTAAAACAAAATCCGGTGCCGGTTTTCCGATTGCTACTTTTTGCTGATCATCCTTAGTTAAATTTTGATATAGCGTATAAGCAACAGCTAACCCAAGTACAAGCAATATAATCGTTCTCATCACTAAACGCCGTTTTTTCATTTATACCCCTCCAGAAAACCCCTTTTAACACAGTTTGTCTAAATTATACCATTTTCCAACACCGCCATATTATTAACAAAAACGGGCAATTGTGAAACTTCTATGAATTTTTTTTGGTAGATTCCATCGCAAGTGCTCTTAACTGCTTAACTTCATGCGGAGTTAATTCTCTTGCATCACCAGCACTTAGTCCATTTAATGTTAGAAAGCCATAACGTTCACGCTTCAATTTTATTACCTCATGGCCAATGGCTTCGAACATTCTTTTAACTTGGCGATTTCTGCCTTCATGGATAATAATTTCAACAATGGCTGTTTGTTTCTTTTTATCCAATGAGAGCATTTTTACCTTTGCAGGTGCGGTTTTTCCATCCTCAAGCCGAATGCCTTTTTCCAATTTTCTTAAACTTTCTTTTTGTGGAATCCCTTTTACTTTTGCAACATATACTTTTTCAATTTCATTCCTCGGATGCATCAATAAATTAGCAAATTCCCCATCATTCGTCATTAGCAAAAGACCAGATGTATCATAATCTAACCGCCCGACAGGATAAATTCTTTCTTTAAATTCTGAAAAGAAGTCGGTAACCACTTTCCTTCCTTTATCATCACTTACGCTTGAGATTACTCCGCGCGGTTTGTACAATAGAAAATAAACTGGTTCTTCTCTTTCAATCGGTATTTCATTAACTTCTACTTTATCGTTTGCTGAGACCTTTAAACCAAGCTCGGTAACAATTTTCCCATTTACCTTCACTTTTCCTTCTTTGATTAATTCTTCCGATTTCCTTCTTGATGCGATGCCTGCTGCGGCCATTACTTTTTGCAATCGTTCCATTTTATATTTCACCTCGGGGATTTTTCTTTTAAACATTGGTTTTGTTAAATTTGTCTGTTGATTTCCGCTCCAGGCGCGAGCGGTTCGCGGGCGTGCCGGGGAGCCTCCTCGTCGCTTCGCTCCTGTGGGGTCTCCCCTGCCCCGTACTCCCGCAGGACAGTGAATTGCTTCCTTGAATCCGCCCACGCACGAAGAAAATGCGATAGCATTTTCGAGGAGTCTTCGCGCCTTCCGCTCCAATCAACTGGGTTAAAAAATCAACATTGTCCTTTAACACAGCCAAAACATTAAATAAGAAAACAATTAGTTTTATTCCATCCTAATGAATTATGACATAACTTCGACATTTTTCAAAGCTAATGATATACCAAAATAAAGAAAGCAAGCTCCTCTCGTAGGAACTTGCTTTCTTTATTTTTATTTTATTCCTATTTTGCTCCAAAAACAAAAGCAACCACAATGATGGCGACAACAATTCCAACTATATCCGCTAATAGACCGACCTTTAAGGCATCCCCCATTTTTTTAATCCCAACCGCACCGAAATAGACGGTTAAAACGTAAAAAGTAGTATCCGTACTTCCTTGCAATACGGATGCCAGTCTGCCAATAAAGGAATCAGGACCGTAAACTTTAATCAAATCACTTGTCATTCCCAGCGCTGCTGTTCCCGAAATGGGTCTGATAAACAATAAGGGAACAATCTCGGCAGGGATTCCGATTGCTTCCATCGCCGGTCGAATCCATTTCATTAAGGCATCCAGTGCACCTGATGCCCGGAATACCGTAATGGCAACGAGCATCCCTACGAGGAAAGGAATAATTGAAACAGCAATTTTGATTCCTTCCTTTCCCCCTTCTACAAAGCTTTCATAGGTAGGAACCTGTTTGAATGTTGCATAGAGTAAAATAAAACCTATTAAAATAGGAATAAAACCAAGAGAGATACCAGAGATCAGCTCCATGTTCTTTTCATCCTTTTCGGCTTCTTCGATAATAAAAATAACGGTCAATCAGGATTGCACCTAATGCTGATAGAATAGTGGCAATTAATGTTGGAACAACTATTTCCGTAGGGGATGCTGAGTTGTAGGTCATTCTGATGGCAATAACTGTGGTGGGTATAATCGTGATACTTGCTGTATTTATTGCTAAAAAGGTAACCATAGACCTGCTGGCTGAATTCTTGCCGCCATTTAACTTCTTTAGCTCCTCCATTGCTTTAATTCCAAGGGGAGTAGCCGCATTGCCCAGTCCAAACATATTGGAAATCATATTGGACAATATATATCCCATCGCCGGGTGATTAACTGGAACCTCGGGAAACAAGCGTTTTACCAACGGCCGGAATAATTTAGAAAGCTTCTCTAGAAGTCCTGCTTCCTGTGCAATCCGCATCATTCCGAGCCAAAACACGAGGATACTAATTAGACCAATACAAAGAGTTACAGCATCTTGCGCACCTGAAAAGATCGCCTTATTTACATCTTCCATTTTCCCGTTGATCAAAGCAAACACAATACCAATGATGGTCATACCAACCCATATATAATTAACCATTAGTTTTCACACCAATAATCGAGAGAAAGATTTCTTTCACAAATTCGAATAAACCATCCTTATTAACCTTGATACCCTTATAATAGATTGGTACTTCTTTGACAACCTTGCCATCCAAAAAAACCATCGCTTTACCAACCTTCCTGGTTTTCTTCGAATCTCCCCATTTTTTAGATGGCTTGTTCAATTTATATTTAACACTAAATAAATCCATTTCTTCACTTGTAGCTGGATAGACAACTGAATTTTTTATATACAAATGGTTCTTGTAGATTTTATTAGTAGAAATATCAAGCTTGCCTTTAGAGATAACCTCTGCCATATCAAAGCCTTTAAAACCACTCTCATACATGGCGATATGATCGTTCCAGTCATTTGAGTCATTCAATGTTACTGCAATGAGGTCCATATCTCCTTTTGTTGCGGATGTAACCAGCGTTCTTTTCGCGAGCTTTGTATACCCGGTTTTTCCTCCTGTGCAATATTTGTATTTTGTTAACAAACGATTTTTGTTTTTCCATACGCGGTCCCAGTCTTCTGTTGGATTGGGCGCCCGATGTACCTTTGTACCGGAAATTTCTCTGAACTGTTTATTGTTCATTGCGTATCGCATAAGCAATGCCATATCGTAGGCAGATGAATAATGTTCTGGAGAATTATCGAGTCCATGTGGATTCGAAAAATGGGAATCATACATGCCGATTTCTCTTGCTTTTTCGTTCATTAAGAGTGAAAAGCCTTCAACGCTCCCACCAACATTCTCTGCAATTGCTACAGCTGTGTCATTCCCGGACCTAAGCATTAAACCATAGACTAAATCCTTTAATTTTATTTTTTCGCCCGGTTTTAGGTAAACAGATGATCCTTCTGTCCTTACAGCCTGATCACTTATCTTCACATATTTATCCATTTTTCCTGATTCGATCGCTAGAATCGCCGTCATAATCTTGGTTATACTGGCAATCCTTCTCTTTGTGTGTGCATCCTTTTCATAAAGGACTCGACCCGTTTTTTGTTCCATTAAAACCGCACTGGCAGCACCTACGGAAACGGAAGCATCCACCTTTTGAGGAATGTTAGCAATGAATAGTGTGACCACGAGGGAAAAAATAACTAGCTTCCATATCATTCTCATTAGATTTACCTCGTCCCCTTCTGAATCAAAAATTATATCCCTTGAACTTTGAGAACTGTCCAGCTCCAGCGCCTAGCTCCTCTAGGTTTCCAATCTGCTCCTGCGTCAAAGCAAATTCGAAGAAGTACTGTTCACCTCGTCGCATGCCTGCAAGGATGATTAGCAGTGATGTGGGCATGCCACTGAAGTCAAAGAACGACTTCACTGTCAGGACCTAAAGCACTTGCCTTTGGCTGATCAGGGCGCTTCCGCTTTTCCTTATTTCTTTTACAATTTTATGCAGGACAAGGCTTGTTATGCATTAATGAGAAAAAAAACGAAAGCAATCGCTGGATTAAGCGATTGCTTCTATAAATTAAATTGCTGTCCATTTAATATCTGCCGCTTTTTCGAAGCGCATTCCTACATCATGCCAGTTTACGATGTTCCACCAGTTTTCCACATACTCAGCACGGTTATTTTTATACTGTAGATAATATGCATGCTCCCATACATCAAGAACGAGCAATGGAATGGTATTCCATTGAGTTAAAAGCATGTGTCTTTCAGTTTGCAGTACTTCGAGATGCCTTGCCATCGGGGACCAAACGAGCAAGGTCCAACCTGATCCCTCAACCTGTTTTGCTGCCTCGCTAAAATGTTTCTGGAAGCTTGAAAAACTCCCAAAATAGTTCTCAATCTCATCCTTTAGAGGTCCCTGTGGTGTACCCCCACCATTCGGTCTCATATTCTTCCAAAAAATCGTATGAAGATAATGCCCCGAACCATGAAAGGCAAGTTCTCTTGACCAATGCTTAATTAGAGAAAACTCATTGCTTTCCCGTGCTTTTTTTAGATTTAATTCAGCGTTATTTAAGCCATTCACATATGATAGATGATGCTTTCCATGATGCAGCCTCATAATCTCTTCAGAAATATATGGCTCAAGTGCATTATAGGGGTAGGACAGTTCCGGAAGTGAATGGCCTCCAGGAGCGAGCGACTTCTCTAATAACCAAATATTTCCGACATCTTGTTTTCTTTGAAAATAACTTTCCAGTTCTTCATGAATTGACTCAGCCTTCGACTGTAAACTAAGAAGTTCAGCATCCGATAACTCCCGATTTGTATTCTCGATTAAATCACTAAATTCATCAAGATTCTTCCATAAGTCTGAATCTGCTTCAACCTCTTCCATTTCTAAAAAATCTCTCATTTGCTCATTCCATTGAAAGAGCTCATTTACATATTTTCTAAATTTGCTCACGGTCTCCCTCATTTCAGACAGATCATTTTTAGGATCGAACCAAAGTCTATCTAAATGGTATGTTCCGAAACTCTTAATAATGCAAAAAAAGGCTATTCCTATAAGGAATAACCTTTTCTTTTATTTAGACTGGGCCATTTTTGTACGGTAATCTGTCTCGTAAAATTCCAGTTCTTCTCGAATCCGTTGGAAATCGCCTTCTAAACCTTTAATAAGATTTTGAATGGTTTCCGGGACGGGCTGATAATATTTAATTGAATTTTTTCCTGTATACGCAGACCTGCTGTCCTCATACCATGCATCGTTTTTTGGAGAAAAGAATTCTTCGATGCATTGATGATAAATACGGTACAATGTTTTTTCTGCTGCAGCCTTTTGAAACGGCTCACTTTGAAGGATTAACGCACATGTCTCAATGCTTTCCTCACTGTAAACGAGCAGTTTCCGCATATTTGCAACAATTAATTTAAGGTAATTTCGTTTTTCCTCAGTTTCAGGATTTAATTGTGAAATCGTTGTTTCATTTAAGAAACCTTCCAGTGTCTGGATAGTTTCTTTTAAAAACCCCTTGACATCATTAAGTTGTGATTCTACTAAAGTATTCCCCATATTTACACCCCCGGATTTAGTCCAATCTAATATAATTTTGGCTGCATTATAAAAGCAAGCGGTGATTTTAATTCATAACTTTTGTTTTGTTTAAGGGATTGAAAAATTTCAGGCAGCTTATTAAAATCAATTTCCTGGAAATAGGCTGCAAACTCATGCTTAGAATTAATGTATACACGTTTACGATGGCGCAGTCCTGGATTTTTAATCAAGCAAACAAGGGCAACAATATCCTTGAATTCTACTTCATCAAAAATCGGGTCCTGTAGATAGGGAGTGAATTCATTGAACATTTCATCAAAGTACCTTAGATAGAGAACGTGTAGGGTTTTTTCCTCTCCTTCATCCTCAAAAGTTACTTCACTTCTGTTAAAGAAATCTTCAGAGGTATTTGATTTTTCCTTCTCTAATTCATACCCGCTGCATTGATTAATTAGCACCTTAATCCCACTCCTAAACAATTAGAAATTAATGAAATTTGAAAGCTATTTCTATTTTAACATAAATATTCCTTTATGTTTCCTATTTATTCTATGATTCAAGTGTTTCTTGAAACTTCTCAAAAAACAAATCCGCTTCCTCTTGGACATATTCTTCTTCTGCTTTTTCAGGAAGCTTTGGTAATTCCTTAAGACTCTTTAATCCAAAATAGTCGAGAAATTCCTTCGTCGTTCCATATAATATGGCTCTGCCTGTACCTTCTGCCCGTCCTACTTCTTTTATAAGTGCCTTTGACACAAGTGTATGAAGCGGCCTCTCTGTTTTTACCCCACGAATTTCTTCGATTTCAGCACGGGTTATCGGTTGTTTATAGGCAATAATTGCAAGTGTTTCTAATGCTGCCTGTGATAGCGCGGACGTATTTGGAGAGTCAACCAATTTTTTTAAATATGAGGCATTTTCTTTCTTGGTAGCAAGCTGAAACGTTCCTGCAAGCTGTACAATCGTAACTCCTCTTTGTTCGTTACGCTCATATTCTCGGATCGACTCTTCTATTATTTCACCGGCCTTTAGATCGTCCACCTCTAAAACCTCGGCAATTTGTTTTAATGTCAGTCCTTCATCACCGGCTGCAAACAATAGACTTTCTAAAATACTGCTCCAATTAATGATTTCCAACCACTTCTCTTCCTTCCTTAATTGCCTCTACAAAAATATCACCAAAGTTTTCCTGTTGTTCAACATCAATTTCTTTTCTTTTAATCAGTTCTAAGATAGCCAAAAAAGTTACCACAACATGCTCTTTTTCCGGGTAGGGAAAAAGGTCATTAAAGTTTTTGCGCCCTTTTAAATGCTTTAACTCATCCATGATTTCGGACATTCTTTTTTCAATCGAAATTTCCTGACGTGTAATTTTTGTTGACATTGGACGCTGAAGCTTTTTTCTTCTTAGCAGTTTTTGAAACGCTGCCAGCATATCATATAGCGAAACATTAAGTTCTGCTTTTTCGGGCTGTTTTTCTTTTGCAAAATCCGACAAATCACTAGGCGGCTTAGTATACATGAGGCCGCGTTCTTCTTCCATTGATTTTAAATCATTGGCTGCCTCTTTAAATTTTCGATATTCAATCAACCGTTCAACAAGTTCGTCCCTTGGATCTTCTTCATCATAGTGTGCTTCGATATCCATATCTTCCATTGTCTCTTCATTTTTTGGTAAGAGCATCTTGCTCTTGATTGCCAACAATGTAGCAGCCATTACTAAAAATTCACTTGCTATATCAAGTTTCAGTTCCTTCATTGTATGAATATAGATTAAGTACTGCTCGGTAATTTGGGCAACAGGGATATCATATATATCAATTTCGAGCCGATTTATTAAATGCAGTAATAAATCCAATGGCCCTTCAAACGCATCAATTTTAACCTTGTATGGCATTGTTATTCACCAGTATTCCTGAAAAATTCGTCGGACTTTTTTCGACTATTATAAGTATAGAGGAATCAGTTTCGTTATCCAATAGAAAAATCCCCCTTCTAGATTCGATATTAACCAAAATGTGATGTTTGCCCAAACACTGGACAAATTCTCTACATATGATGTCAATGAACAAAGCAAATAATATTTAGGAGGTATTGAATATGGCTGACGGTTTTGGTGCCGGATTTGCGTTAATCGTAGTTCTATTCATTTTATTAATTATTGTTGGTGCTTCTTGGTGTTGGTAATGAATTAGAATAGCGGAAGCGCCCAGCCTGCCTTTTGGCAGGCTTTTTTATTTTAACCTTTTAATGCTTCTAAAAAGCAAGGATAACCTTAAATATGATAAACTAAAAAGACGAAAAAGGCTAAGGGGGGAAGAAAGGTGTACCCAAAAGAATTTATTGAATATTTGGTCCATTTCCATGGGGACCGTGATTATTTTGAATGCCATGAAATTCTTGAAGAATATTGGAAAAGAAAAGACCCGGGGAATAAAGAATCCATTTGGGTTGGATTTATCCAACTGGCAGTAGCAAATTACCACCATCGAAGGACCAATTTTATTGGAGCAAAACGAACTTTGGAAAAAGCCATTTCTATTTTTAAAAGCCAACCAGAATCAATTACCCAAGCGGGCTTGAAATATTCCCTCTTGATTAAGGAATTGACTGATCGCTTATCAGAGATTGAAAAAAGATCGCCCTATGTTAGCATGCTGCTTCCTATTCAGGATTCCAACTTGTTGAATCAATGTATCCTTCTATGTAAACAAACAGGATTCCACTGGGGGAGACATAGTGATCTTACAAAAGCTTCATTGGTCGATCGGCATAAATTGCGTGATCGATCAAGTGTAATTGCTGAACGAGAACATGCAATTAAATTAAAAAAAGGCAACGATAAAATGTAATCGTTGCCTTTTTTGACAATTAACATATATCACATTTTTCAACAAAAGCTTGAGTTTGTTCATTAGAAGTAATGTTTTTTTCAGGGTACATTTCCTTAAGTGCTTTAACCATTTTTTTACCGACCCCTTGATAACGATGAGAAGGGTTCACTGAAATATGCTGTATCTCTAATTCATTTGAAGCATCAAGATTAATTACCCCAAGAAGACCAATAATATCTTCTTCCTTCCACAAAAACAACTGCCTAAATTCTTCTGTCTCATATTCCTTCATTGTTTGCTGGAGTTTTTTCAAGTCCTTTTCATTTGGCATAAAGGACAATAAACCCATTGCAATTTTTTCGAAAGCTTTTTTATACCGAATTAACATATTGATCCCTCATTATATTAAATAAACCCCGCCATAATGTTCTATCTCTACATAGATTTACTAATTACAATTTATGTATTATATGTCTTAACAGCCCTAGTTGCGCTCTTGTCAATCATACAAAATAAATGCTTATTCATCAATCCCAAAATTTAGGAATGCTTAGGACCAATAAAAACCCAATAAATAATCCCCCATATAATGGATAGGGCAATTAGGATAACAAACAAAAGCCAATTACTTTTTTTCATTCAAGACTTCCCCCAAAGGATTGAAGATGCTTTCTACATTCTACACTATTTGACAAAAATAATCTATTTCTCTTTTGAACTGATAAAGGAATAAGCCGCCCGAAATGGGCAGCTTATCACTTGAGCGGCAAATCCAGTCTGATTAAATCTTCATAGGTTTCCCTTTTAACAACAAGTGCAGATTTGCCATTTTCAACAAATACAACGGCCGGTCTTGGCAGACGGTTGTAATTGTTTGACATAGAATAGCCGTAAGCACCTGTACAAAAAACTGCAAGGATGTCTTCATCCCCCTGTTTTGGAAGTGGTAAATCCCAGATAAGCATGTCACCAGACTCACAGCATTTTCCAGCAATAGACACGGTTTCATCCGCTTTTTCCAATGGTTTATTTGCCAGCACCGCTTCATACTTGGCTTGATAAAGTGCAGGGCGAATATTATCACTCATTCCCCCATCAACAGCCAAATATTTTCTAACTCCCGGAACTTCCTTTGAGGATCCGATTTTGTATAACGTAATCCCAGAATCTCCTACAAGTGATCGCCCCGGTTCAATCCATATTTCCGGCATACTGAGCGAAAAGCTGCTTACTAAGCTTTTTACTTCTTTAATAATTTCACTAACATATTGATAAGGAAGTAATGGTTCATCTTCCTTCGTATAGCGAATTCCGAAGCCTCCACCTAAATTCAGAACCTTTGCTTCGAAAGATAATTTGTTTTTCCACTTATTTAATTTTTCAATTAATTTTTCAGCTGCCAATAAAAATCCCGTTGTCTCAAAAATTTGTGAGCCAATATGACAATGGATTCCTAAAACATCGAAGTTTTCAAATTGAAGTGCTGCAGATAATGCCTCCTCTGCTTGCCCATTTTGGAGGTCAAACCCAAATTTAGAATCTTCCTGCCCTGTTAAGATATAATCATGTGTGTGTGCTTCAATACCCGGGGTAACCCTTAATAAAATCTTGACCATCGTATTTTTCTCATTACAAATTAATTTCAAGAGATTCAACTCATAAAAATTATCGACAACTATGCAGCCTATCCTATTTTCCAAAGCCATTTCCAATTCTTCTCTACTTTTGTTGTTTCCGTGAAAATGAATTCGTTCAACGGGAAACCCGGCGGCTAAAGCTGTATACAATTCACCACCTGAGACAACATCAAGTGATAAGCCTTCTTCCTCTGCAAGCTGAAGCATGGCAATCGTTGAAAAAGCTTTGCTGGCATAAGCAACCTGAGCTTGGACCTTTTGCTCATCAAAGGCCTGCTTAAATCCCCTGGCTCTTTCTCTAATTAATGCTACATCATAAACATATAGAGGGGTACCGTACTCTCTTGCCAAATCAATTGCATCGAGGCCGCCAATTTCTAAATTCCCCTTGCTATTTATTCCTGTAGAACCATAAAAATGCATTATTTCCCTCTCCCCCGCAATGACTCAAATTTAATACAAATGGCATCAATAAATAAATAGACAGAATCTAAAAGATACTGCCTATCTTTATAATTTTAAATTAAAATTACTTTAGCATAACAGCGGAAAATCTGCAATTTTTATTTTAATTTACACTTTCCTTCACTCCGGTGGCTGGCGATATCTGTTGCGCGGATGAACAATACTTGGTCTAAGTAATGAACCTGGAACGGCCCTTCGTAAAATAATTTGTAAAAACCCTTTAGGTTCAAATGGCAGGAATGGCCAGAAATATGGTGTATTAAACGCACGCATTTTAACAAGGAAAAGAAATAAAAGTGTTGCACCAATAACAAACCCGGGTGTATGAAAGAAAGCAACCAGCAACAGTAGCGTAAGCCTACCAATTTTATTCGCAACGCTTAATTCATAACTAGGTGTCGTAAACGTGCCTATCCCTGAGACCGCTACATAAAGAATAACTTCCGGTACAAACAGACCGACACTAATTGCAATTTGTCCAATTAACACAGCTGCAATTAAACCCATTGCTGTTGATAGCGGTGTCGGAGTATGTATGGCAGCAATCTTTAAAAATTCAATCCCAAAATCCGCTAAAAATATTTGAATAATTACTGGAATATTGGTCTGATCATTGGGACCAATAAACGAAAGCTTTTCAGGCAATAATGATGGCTCCAGTACGAAAAGCAGCCACAAAGGCAGTAAGAAAATAGATGTCAGGACACCTAAGAACCTGGTCCACCTTAAAAAGGTACCCATAGCAGGAGATTCGCGAAATTCTTCAGCATGCTGCACATGATGAAAAAAAGTAGTTGGCGTTATGATTACACTAGGTGATGTATCTACAATAATAATTACATGACCTTCTAATACATGTGCAGCAGCCACATCAGCCCTCTCAGTATACCGTACAAGTGGAAAAGGGTTCCACCCCTGCTTTAAGATAAACTCTTCAATCGTTTTATCAGCCATTGGGATTCCATCTACGTCAATCGACTTTAATTCTTTTCTAAGAATATTTAATAAATCAGAGTCTGCCACATCTTCTAAATAGCATAAAGAAACATCTGTTTTTGAACGTTTCCCAACCTTAATCATTTCATATCGAAGACGTTCGTCCCTTATTCTCCTTCTAATTAAAGCAGTATTAAGAATAATATTTTCGACAAAGCCATCCCGTGCTCCCCTTACAACCTTTTCTGTATCTGGCTCCTGCGGAGAGCGTCCAGGGTAACTTCTTACATCGACAACAAATCCGGTACTTTCCCCATCGATTACTACAACAATTAATCCAGAAAGGATATAGTCGACCATTTCGGTTAGTAATGTGATTGGTTGTACCGATTGGTTAACGAGTCTGTTTTCAATAATTTTAAAAAGATCTGTAGATAATTTTTCATGGTCATTAATTTCAACTAATTCTTCAACCAATTCAATCGCAAATCGGGTATCAACCAATCCACTTACAGAATATATGTGTACATCTTTTTTCAAAACCTTTAACTTTCGAATATTTAAATCGAAGCTTACTCCTAAACCAACCTTTTGTTTCATATAATGTTCAACTTCACTCACTGATTTTGGGATTGGCCATTGTTGCTCCGTACTATTTGTCATGAAAACCACTCCTTTCGAGAATAAGATCCACCGCTTTTTTCGTAATCGGTGAGCCGATCCTGTAGTCGTCCCGCCTTGCCATTTTTCCGATATCGCCGATTCCAACAATTAGCGGGACATCCAATTCGTCAAGACAGTAAACGGTATCTCCATTTATTCTGCCAATTTCAAGTTCCGGTATACCAAATTTATCTACCCCATAGGGAGTTATTTCACCATCGCGGTCAATACTTACATCAATCCTCGCCCATTCTTCATGTCTTGACTTTGCAGCTACTGCGATAATACCCAGTACCTCAATATCCTTATGTAATGCAACAAATTTCAGGGCATTTTCACCCGCACCCTCACCCACAATTCCACTATCATCAAACATCACCAACACCGGATCATTTGGAGCTTTTTTTATTAAATGGATAAGTTCAGGACCTTTTAATTTGGAAGGATTCCCATGAGACATAGAAATGCAGCGACCGCCCACTTCCTTAGCAACATGCTCGACAGCTCTTCTCGCATAATCATCTCCATCAGTAATTAAAATGACACGCCTCCGAATGCTCATGATTGTGATGTCCTTTCATGGCTAGATTCATGTTAATGATGAATAAAATAAACCCATTGAAATAGGGAGCCTGCAACTTTCCCAAGAACTATAGCCATTATTAAATAGATAATTTCTTCATCCAACCGGATTCTTTTTGCAAGAATTGGAAGCACATTTAATACTTCAGTTAATGCACCTGCAAGCATTCCCACATAGACTCCCTCAGTTAAACCAAGAGGAATCAAAAAATAAGCTGAAATTCCTAAAGTTGGATCTCTGAGACTTATAGCAACCCCTACAAGGGCACCGATGACAACAGCCCATTCATATTGTTGTATCATTTTTTGTGTTTTTGATAATTGTGTTAATCTTGGAATAATCCCAAGTACAGTTAAAAAGGCTACAAAGCCCGAACCCACAGCCAATCCGCTTGCTAAACCAAAAAAGAGTATGGCTAAAATTTTAATTGTCATCAAGTTTCTTCATACTTTCTTTGTTTTCATGAATGACTAAGTAATTATCTAAATCCATTTGATAATTAAACATTTCGACTTCAAGTGGACTGGGCTCATCATTGATTCGCTTTTTAAACACATGATTAAAAAATAAAATCATCCCCAATCCTAAACCAATGGAATAAGGAATTTGAAATAACCATGGCTTTGCCACTTTTCTACCGGTAATAATGGTATAAATTTTTTCCTGAACACTTCTCATGCTGACATCATCATGAAAATTCATGATGGCCATGGCTGAACCAAAGAATAATAAAAACCAAATTAACAGAAATAAAGGAAGAGACACTCCTTTTTTCTTTGTAATCACTTCGATAATCGTTTGTGCTGGTCCGACAGTTTGGACTTCCATTTCAGGAAATTTTGCCATTATTTTAGAAATCACTTTCATTACATCAATAACGACGATATTCCGATCTTTATCAGATATTCGATGTATGACGGTATTTTCCAATTTAGTCATATCAGTTTCCGGGGCAATGATTTGAGCCACATCTTTCAGCATAATCACATCTTCAGGATTAGTTTTCACACGATTCCGCATGCGGATGTAGATTGTTTTTTCCAAAACATTCACTTCCCACACATTGATTTCCTCGTATAAGTAGTATGGTTAATTGTTATCCTTTTAATGAAACCCAAAAAATGGTACAAAAAAAAGACCGGATGAATCATAGATCCATTCGGTCTTTCATTTGCATCAATATTTTTTTCTCGAGCCTTGAAACTTGAACCTGAGAGATTCCCAGCCTTAATGCGACTTCCGATTGAGTTTGATCCTTATAATATCTTAAATAAACAATTAATCTTTCACGTTCATCCAATTCCCGAATCGCTTCTTTTAAAGCGATTTTATCAAACCATTTACCGTCATTGCCATCGTCAATTTGATCTAAAAGCGTAATGGGATCACCATCATTTTCATAGACCGTTTCGTGAATGGAAGATGGTGTTCTGCTGGCCTCTTGGGCAAGAATGACGTCCTCCGGTGATAATTCAAGATATTCCGAAATTTCATTTACGGTCGGAATCCTTCCAAGCGTCTTTGATAATTCGTCTTTTGCCTTTCGAATTCGGTTGCCCATTTCTTTTAATGATCGGCTCACTTTAACCGTTCCATCATCGCGGATAAATCGTTGAATCTCGCCAATAATCATCGGAACAGCATAAGTTGAAAACTTTACATCATAAGAAAGGTCGAATTTATCTACTGACTTCAATAAGCCAATACAACCAATTTGGAAAAGATCGTCCGGGTCATAGCCCCGATTTAAGAAACGCTGAACAACAGACCAGACAAGACGCATATTTTTTTCAACAATTAACTCCCTGGATACCTGGTCCCCATCTTGGCTCTTTTTAATCAGTTCTTTTACTTCGTGATCCTTTAAATACGGCCTGCTTTTATCGTTTTTGACCTCCACATCCATCGGCAAGTCTCCTTAATTGCACAGCATTTTGCGAGATTGTAAATGCTTTCGTAATCTTACTTCGGTTCCTTTACCTGGCTGCGTGAGAACCTCGACCTCATCCATGAAATTTTCCATGATGGTGAATCCCATACCGGATCTTTCCAAGTCCGGTTTTGTTGTAAATAATGGCTGACGAGCTTCCTCCACATCTACAATTCCAATTCCTTCGTCTCGAATCGTCATATCAATTACATTATCCTCGATACTAACGTCAATATAGACAATTCCTTTTGAATCATTTTCATATCCATGAATAATTGCATTTGTTACCGCTTCTGATACAACTGTTTTAATTTCAGTCAGTTCATCCATTGTCGGGTCAAGCTGAGCAATGAACGCGGCAACCGTTACACGCGCAAAAGATTCGTTTTGACTTAACGCACTAAATTGAAGATTCATTTCATTTTTCATTTTTATGCAACCCCCAATTTTTGCAATGCGCAGTTTTCAGTCGGTTCCATTTTAATAATCTTAAATAAACCCGACATATCGAATAACCTTTGTATTGCAGGGGAGATTGCACAAACAACCATTTCACCGTGCACCTGCTTAATTTGTTTGTATCTTCCTAAAATAACTCCAAGTCCTGAGCTATCCATAAAGGTCAACTGTTCTAAATTTAAAACAATATGACGAATTTCATTTCTATCAATCGCATTTGCAGCCTGCTCACGGAGTTCGTCTGCTGTATGGTGATCTAGCTCACCGCTTAATCGAATACATAAAACATCATGTTTTATTTCTAATTCAATGTTAAGACTCACTATCCCTGGCCTCCTTAATCTGGTATAGTGAGTCAATTCGATGGAGGGGCATACATTTCCTCCTATCGGGACAAAACTAGTCGTAATTCGCCAAAACTAGTGAATAATTCTTTATTTTCGACATATGTTTATTTACCGGATTTTGTAAACATCCCAAATGCACGTTTATAAAGGGTCCACCAACTTGCTTCTTTAACATCCGTTTTAGCCACTAATGGACTTTCCAAAACTACTTTTCCATCCTTAATCAGTTTAATGGTTCCTATTTTGTCACCTTTATGGATAGGAGCATCTAAACCTTTCTCTAGAATGACTTTTTGTTTTACATCTTTCGTTTTTTCACCCTTTTTCGTCAATAAAGAAAGTGGTTCACTTGTAACGGCATCCACCGTCTTTTCCTTTCCCTTGCTTACATGTGTTTTGCTTATAACCTGATTCCGCTTATACATTGGATGGGTTTGATATTGATTGAAAGCATAATTTAGCATTTTTGTTACCTGAGCATTTCTATCCTTCGATGTTGGAGCACCAAATACAACGGCTATGACGCGCATTCCATCCTTTTGGGCTGTTGCTGTTAAACAATACTTTGCTTCTCCGGTAAAGCCAGTTTTTAAGCCATCCACGCCGGGATAAAAGCGGACTAGTTTGTTCGTGTTAACGAGCCAAAATTTTTTGTCCGTATTTTCGCGAAGGTATGCCTCGTACATTCCCGTGAACTTCGTGATGTCCTCATATTTTAATAGTTCTTTTGCCATAATAGCCATATCATGTGCTGAACTATAATGACCGCTTACTGGAAGCCCCGTGGTATTTTTAAAGAAAGTATGTTTTAAACCTAACTCTTTAGCTTTTTTATTCATCATATCCACAAATGCTTCTTCAGACCCTCCGATTCTTTCGGCCATTGCTACAGAAGCATCATTTCCGGAACCAATTGCAATTCCTTTCAACATTTCCTTTGTAGTCATTTCTTCGCCTGGCTCAAGAAAAATTTGTGAACCTCCCATAGAGGCAGCATATTCACTTGCTCGAATTTTTTCATTCCAGCTCAATTTTCCTTGATCAATTGCTTCCATAATTAACAGCATTGTCATGATTTTTGTCATACTTGCCGGCGGTAGTTCTTCTTGACTATTTTTCTCAAAAAGGACTTTCCCCGTATCGCGTTCAATTAATACTGCTGATCTAACATTATTAACGAGCTCGGTGCTATTCTTTTCTTCAGCCGCAAAAGCGGAAGGAATCCATAAACTTGTAACTAAAAAAGATATCATCATTAATGAGACGATTCGTTTCATCGCATAACCCTCCATTCTTTATATAGATAACATTTTTTCCAAATCAAACAACTTTATACAATAATTTCCTATGAATACAATAAAAAAAGTCCGGGTTCCCCCGGACTTTTCAAAGCATTCATTATTCAGTAATCTCTTCGTGAATCAGGATTGGCGCTTCTATTATTGAAGATGAAATCTTGATATTTTCGTAAAGTTTATCTTTCACTTCACGCACATCTTCAAAATTGCTGTAAATCGTAACCAAGGATTGACCTTTTTTCACCTGGTCGCCGATTTTTTTCCTTAAGACTAGCCCGACGGCTAAATCAATTACAGATTCTTTTGTTGCTCTGCCGGCACCTAACAGCATCGCAGCTGTTCCAACTTCATCAGCAATAATTTCGGATACATATCCATCTTCTTTTGCTTCCAATTCAAAAGTAAAATTTGCCTGAGGTAATTTGGAAGGGTCATCTACGACGGATGCATCCCCGCCTTGGGAACTTAAAAATACCTTTAATTTTTCAAGTGCCTCTCCATTTTTAATCACGTTTTCAAGCATGGCCCGAGCTTCTGCCAAAGAATCTGCCTTTTCAGCCAAATAAACCATATGGCTTCCAAGTGTTAAACAAAGTTCTGTTAAATCATCAGGACCTTCCCCTTTTAACGTATCAATGGCTTCTTTTACTTCAAGCGCATTTCCAATGGCATATCCAAGCGGCTGACTCATGTCTGAAATAACTGCCATTGTTCTTCTACCAACATTATTTCCAATTCGAACCATTGCTTTGGCCAATTCTCTGGAATCATCCAGTGTTTTCATGAATGCGCCTGCACCTGTTTTTACATCAAGGACGATCGCATCAGCACCTGCCGCCATTTTCTTACTCATTATGGAACTTGCAATAAGAGGAATGCTGTCGACTGTAGCTGTTACATCCCGAAGAGCATACAGCTTCTTATCAGCAGGGGTCAGATTTCCACTTTGACCAATTACCGCGATTTTATTATGATTGACGAGATCAATAAATTCCTTGTTTTCAATTTCCACATGGAAACCCTTAACGGCCTCCAATTTATCAATGGTTCCTCCTGTATGGCCAAGGCCACGCCCGGACATTTTGGCAACCGGTACTCCAAGGGCAGCCACAAGCGGACCAAGGACGAGTGTCGTGGTATCACCAACACCGCCAGTGGAGTGTTTATCTACTTTAATTCCTTCTATTTTCGATAAATCAATTTGATCACCGGATTCCACCATCGCCATGGTTAAATCTGCTCGTTCTTTTTCCGTCATTCCTTGAAAATAGATGGCCATTGTCCATGCACTGATTTGATAATCGGGGATAGAGCCATCCGTGTAGCCATTTATAATAAATTTAATTTCTGCTGTTGATAATTCATGCCCATCGCGTTTTTTTTCAATTAAGTCGACCATTCTCATTATTCATCACCACTTTACCAGTTTAAATTTCAGGAAATTAAGCGATCCTTTTCACAATTTCCTTTATATATAAAAGAAAGTTTGCTTTTACCTTTTCAGTCGTCTCAATTACTTCATCATGGCTTAATGGCTGATCTAGGATTCCTGATGCCATGTTAGTAATACAAGAAATTCCCAAAACCTTTAAGCCGCCGTGGCGTGCCACAATTACTTCTGGAACTGTCGACATTCCAACTGCATCACCGCCAAGCACCCTAGCCATTCTTATTTCGGCAGGGGTTTCATAGACAGGGCCAGTAAAGCCAACATAAACACCTTCCTTGACCTCGATGTTTAGGCCTCGAGCAATTTCCTTTGCAATCGCCCTTAATTCTTTTGTGTAAGCCTCAGACATATCCGGGAAACGAACCCCAAGCTTGGAGTCATTCGGACCAATTAACGGATTTGTTCCCATAAAATTAATATGATCCGTAATAATCATTAAGTCTCCTGGGGAGAAGCTTTCATTGACACCACCCGCTGCATTTGTCACAATCAGCATTTCCACTCCAAGTTCTTTCATCACCCTCACTGGAAATGTCACTTTATCCATACTGTATCCTTCATAAAAATGAAAACGACCCTGCATGGCGACAACCTCTGCCCCGCTTAGGGAACCAAAAACTAATTGTCCTGCATGCCCCTCAACCGTCGAGACCGGAAAATCTGGAATCTCATGATAGGGTATTTTAACCGGCTCGGCGATTTCATCTGCTAATACACCAAGACCTGAACCCAAAATAAGGCCAATTTTTGGGGTTTTTGAATATTTTCCTTTTAAAAATCCTGCTGCATTTTGAATCTTTTCAAATTCCATTTTTCATTCCCCTTCTATTTCAATTCGCTTAAAAAGCTATGACCATACTTCGGCATTTTCACATTGAAGTTTTCAGCAACCGTAGCCCCAATATCTGCAAATGTTTTCCTTAATGGAAGTTCCCTTCCTTGTTCCATGTTCTTAGCGTATACAAGTAATGGGACATATTCCCTTGTATGGTCTGTTCCGGGTGCTGTTGGATCATTTCCATGGTCTGCTGTAATGATGAGCAAATCCCCCTCATTCATTTTGGCAAACACTTCAGGCAGACGTGTATCATACTCTTCTAATGCTTTACCGTATCCCTCAGGGTCACGGCGGTGTCCAAAAAGGGCATCAAAATCAACTAAATTCAAAAAACTAATTCCGGTAAATTCCATATCCAGGGTTTGAACTAACTTATCCATTCCATCCATGTTAGAAATGGTCCTTAAGGATTGAGTTACTCCTTCCCCGTCATAAATATCGGAAATTTTCCCAATTGCAATTACGTCAAACCCAGAGTCTTTTAACTCACTCATCACGGTTCGGTCAAATGGTTTTAATGCATAGTCATGGCGATTTGCGGTACGCTTAAAATTACCAGGTTCGCCTATAAACGGACGAGCAATGACCCGGCCCACCATATATCTTTCATCGAGAGTTAATTCGCGGGCAATTTTACAAATTTTATATAATTCTTCAAGAGGAACCACCTCTTCATGGGCAGCTATTTGAAGCACGGAATCAGCAGAGGTATAGACAATTAATGCTCCCGTTTTCATATGCTCTTCCCCAAGTTCAACTAAAATTTCTGTTCCGCTTGCAGGTTTATTTCCAATTACTTTTCTTCCGGTTCGTTTTTCTAGTTCTGAAACAAGTTCATCAGGAAAACCTTCAGGAAATACACGGAAGGGGGTTTGTATATTTAAGCCCATGATTTCCCAATGTCCTGTCATCGTATCCTTACCGTTAGAAGCTTCCATCATCTTTGTATAAAAAGCAAGTGGTTTTTCCGCTTTTGGGATACCTTTGATTTCGCGGATGTTGCTTAAACCCAACTTTGCCATGTTTGGCATATGAAGACCGTTCATTTTTTCTGCAATATGACCATAGGTGTCAGCCCCTTTGTCGCCAAACCGTTCGGCATCGGGAGCTTCGCCAATTCCTACTGAATCCATCACGATTAAAAATATCCGTTTATATGTATTTGCATTCATAAATTTTTCCTCCTTGTTTCGTGGTAAACGGTTACACTCAAAACAAAATAATAAGCAATCATATGTTGCCCCTTTTCATCCAGATTAACCATGAAAGCACATTCATTTGTCAGAAGTCTGACATCTCTATTTTACTAAAAGATTAGGAAAATACAAGAAAAAAAACTGCCTAAAATTAGACAGTTTTTTGAACATGAAACTATAATTCTATTATGCACGGGGAAAGAATTTACTATAAACATCCTTTAATCTTGTTTTACTTACATTTGTATAAATTTGTGTGGTGGATATATCAGCATGTCCGAGCATTTCCTGCACCGCTCTTAAGTCTGCACCATTTTCAAGCAGGTGTGTTGCAAAAGAATGTCTAAGTGTATGAGGGGTTAACTCTTTCTCAATTCCCGCTTCTTTTGTGAGCTTTTTTAATATTTTCCAAAAACCCTGCCGTGTTAATCGTTTCCCTTGATGGTTTAAAAATAATGCGCTATCCTGATTTTTTGGGGTAACAAAATGCCCTCTCCCATATTCTAGGTAACGCTTAATAGCTTCTGCAGCTGTTTTGCCGATTGGTATAATCCGTTCTTTTTCCCCTTTTCCGATGCATCGAACAAATCCCATTGTTAAATGAACATGGTCAATATCAAGATTAATCAGTTCACTGACACGGATCCCGGTTGCATAGAGGAGTTCCAGCATGGCCTTATCTCTTATTCCAAAATGATTATTTTCCTTAGGCGAATCCAACAATTTTTCTACTTCCTTCAGACTTAATACTTTCGGAAGCGACCTTTCTAATTTTGGAGTTTCGATTAGCACAGAGGGGTCTTGGTCTGTTGCTTTATCCCTTAATAGAAATTGATGCAGGGCTCTTACGGAGGCAATATGTCTCGCAATGGTTTTTGATGATTTCCCTTGTTCTTTTAAAAAACCCAGAAATTGAACAATATGCACACGCTGGACAAGATTAAAAGAGGAGATCCTTTCAACATGTTGTAAAAAGCGGATATAACTCTTCAAATCTCGTTCATAAGACATAATCGTATTCTTAGCCAAGCCTTTTTCTACTATTAAAAATTCTATAAAATCTTTTAATTGATTCTCCATCATCTATTTACTCCCCATTTAAATAAAACAAAATCAACCGGTTTAACCAGCCTGGATTTTCATCCTTTACCTCGCTGGATACCTTTAACGCAGCTCCCTCCGGCGCATCATAGCGATGGTAACTTTGGTATTCCTGACTTACCCACATAATACCATAATAAAAGAGAATCGTGCATCCAGTGAAAATGATAAAAACCTTTATGGTTTGAAGTGCGACTTTTATAAAAGAAACCATTCTCTTCTTCCCCCAAATTGCTTCATAATAGTAAAAGGTATGCCAAATTGTACAAGTTTTATACCTTTACAGTAAGAAAAGGGGAAATTTATTTATAATAGAAAAAGTCCTTTTCATAAAAAAGGACTCGTTTATTCTTATTCTGTTTCTTCTTGTTCCGTTTTTTTATCTTGGCAGCGATAGCAAATGCCATGAAAGGTGAGGCGATGATCTTTAATTTTAAAATTCCATCTGCGTTCAACCGTTTCTTCAACATCTTCAAGAAGATCCTCTTGAATTTCATCCACTGCACCGCACTCAATACATACTAGATGATGATGAAAGTGTGCTGCCCCCTCCTGACGAAGGTCATAGCGTGATACTCCATCACCAAAATTAATTTTATCGACAATTTTTAATTCCGTTAGAAGTTCCAAAGTCCGATAAACAGTTGCTAAGCCAATTTCCGGCGATTTTTCTTTAACGAGGAGGTACACATCTTCCGCACTCAAATGATCCTCTTCATTTTCAAGTAAAACTCGAACGGTTGCTTCTCGTTGAGGTGTAAGCTTATAGCTCGATGAGTGCAACTGTTTTTTTATTCTTTCTATTCTAGTTTCCATCCCGAAGTCCCTCCCTCGCCACTGTTAATTCTCATTATAACAGATGGGAAAAGAGATTCAAAATAAAATCATTATAAACAAGGGTTTATATTAATTATTATTATATAATTATTTTAAATTAGCAGTACTGATGATTGTTTTCATTAACCATGGCGACATATAAGCTTCAATTCCAGAAGCGGCGGAGATGAAAATGACAGCTGCCAGTAAAGCAAAAATATAGCGTTTGAAAAAGGGCATAATCGGCTGCCCATACTTTTTTAAGAACTGCTTTTTAATCATCCTAATTGAAAAAATAACTGAAAATGCCGCCATTATGATAAATACCGGAATGATAATCAAATTTTGCGGAAGGATGGATACAAATGCAAGTAAAAATCCATTCCAGCCCATTTGACTGACTAAAAAACCAACCGTAAAACCAACTACCATACCCTTTAAAAATAAAAGAATAAGAATAATTGGTAAACCAATAATGGAAATCCCCAGAATCCACATCAGTCCAATAAATTTGCTGTTATGAAAGAAACTTTGGAAAAATAAATCATTTGTTTCTGCCACTTTTCCATTAGAAATCTGGCCAAAAAATTGCGACAAATAGTAGAATAGATCTTCTTTTTGCGTAATTCCCATGCTATTTACGACAATAGCTCCAAAAATAACACCCATTAAAAATAACACGATAATAAATAAAAAAATTGAGGAATGCTCACGGAAATAACTGGCGGCATCGGACTGGTACAATCGTTTCTTCATTTGCGTTTCCTCCCTATTCGGACAATCAGTTATTACATACTATGCTTGTCTATCTTTTCTATGACCAAAAATTAATAGATAATATAAAAGGGTCTGACTCTATGGAGTCAAACCCTAATTATTATTGATCCGCGATTTTCCCGTATTTGCCACCGCCGCCTGCAGATAGGTGAATTTCTCCTTCTCTCGCCTTCATAATTAATTCAGCAATTTTGGGCGGAACGACTTCTTTTAATGATTCTGCCGGGACTTCATGCAAAATCGCCATTTCACTTCCGAAATGATTGACAAGTTTTTCAAGCAGCTTCGGCCCTAACCCTGGGATAAACTCCAGCGGTACTTGGTGAACATATGGCGGTCTGTTTGAAGGACCCTCCTCTGCTGTTTTTAATTCTAAAATCCTATCTGCTACACCTTTAATGATTTTTTTGTTCCCGCAAAGTGTACATATTTGATCATCTTCACCCGCCGGATTTAAGCATTCTGCACAAACAGTTTTGTGGTATTTGCCTAGGAGCGGATCAAGCCCGTAATTGGCAACAACTCCACGACCATCCTCACCGTTTAATGCTTTTTGCAATTCCTTAAAGGTCGGCTCTTCCATCGCGATTACTTGATATTCTCGGGCAATCTTTGCGAGGGAATGGGCATCCGAGTTTGTTACAAACGTATATTTGTGAATTTCCCCAATTTGATCCGCCATGTCAGTATCTGAACTTAAACCAAGCTCAATCCCATCAATTAGGTTTGGGTCAAATACCTCTGTTAAGGAACGGTTAACCCCTTTCCCATATAAGCTTTTAAACGGAGTAAAAACATGGGCGGGGATAAAAATCCCTCCTAAGTCTTTAATCTTTTTTTGCAGTTCGAGGCCCGTTACATATACCCGCTGTGAGCTTAGCTGAACATTTTTTAGATTTTTTGAAAGCCAGGATGAAAATTCCCTCATGATGGCTAGAGTCGGAAAAAAACCTAGTAAATGGATTGGCCCGTTGCATCCCTCATCATAAATTTCCAACTCTGACCCAGGAATCACTGTTAAATCTCCAAATACTAAACCGCCATCAGGATGCTCGACAAGATCTCCGCTTTCAATGAGGTTTTCCATCTCTAAAATAACCTCCGGGGAATGGCTGTCAATAATCCCCACCATATTCAAACCCTTTTCATGCCTCGCATGTTCAATGATATTTGTAAAGGTTAACGATTTGGCACCAGTAATTTTGACAGGCTTACCCGTCCAGGTTCTGCCAATATGAATATGTAAATCCACATAATAATTTTTCATTATTTTGCTAGAGCCTCTTGTAATTGCAAATATTGAATGGCATAAATTGTTTTGGCATCGTAGATTTTTTGATCTTTCATATATTGAATGGCCTCATCGAGGGTCAATTCTTCAATATTTACAAATTCATCTTCATCGAGAGCAGCTGAATTCTCTTTTTTCGAAAGTCCTTTTGCAAGGTAAACATGAATGATTTCATCGGCAAAACCTGGTGAAGTATAAAAAGATGTCAGCAGTTCAAGGCTTTCACATACATAGCTTGTTTCTTCCTCAAGTTCCCTGTGGGCACAAAGGGCCGGGTCTTCTCCTTTTTCAAGCTTTCCCGCAGGAATTTCAACAATCGTTCTTTCCAAGGCTTTGCGGTATTGCTCTACCATGACGATTTTATTTTCATTGGTGATGGCGATAACCGCCACTGCACCAGGATGTTTGATAATTTCACGTTTCGACTTTTTCCCGTTAGGTAGTTCAACCTCTTGTATTTGCAGGCTGATGACCTTGCCAGAAAAAATTTCTTCACTATGGATTGTTTTTTCTTCAAGATTGTCCATAATTGTCACTCCTGTTCTAATCCGCTATTCATTGCTCATACATTTTACCATACTTTATTTGGAGGGGTATGGGATGAAGGTGTACGTACACGAAAAGGGCGTCCTCCTTGTCGGCAAAGGCTGGGAAGTGCTGCAAAAGCTTAAGGAATATAATAAAGAATTTGTTTATGTTTCGGATTGGATAAAGGATGTTTCCCAAAAGTAATCGTTACATTTGTAGTCTCCCCTATTCTTTTATAAAATTGTAGGAAAAGAACAGGGGTGGTTTTTTTGAAAAAAAGACAACTTGGGAACTCTGATTTGTTTGTGACTGAATTGGGCTTAGGGTGTATGTCGATTGACACCGATGAAAAAGCAGCCCGCTATATTATTGATACTGCTTTAGATGAGGGGATTAACTACTTTGATACCGCTGATTTATACGATTTCGGAGTAAATGAAACACTGGTCGGCGCTGCTTTAAAGCCTGTCAGAGATAAGATGATTCTTGCTACAAAAGTAGGTAATCGCTGGAGAAAGGACCGGTCCGGCTGGTCTTGGGACCCATCCAAATCTTACATAAAGGAAGAAGTAAAATACAGCTTGAAACGACTTGGTACAGACTATATTGACCTTTACCAGCTGCACGGCGGGACCATTGAAGACCCATTAGAAGAAACCATTGAAGCATTTGAGGAATTGAAGGCAGAGGGCTATATTCGTTATTATGGGATTTCATCGATTCGACCAAATGTCATTCGTGAATATGTTAGGAAATCCAAAATGGTTTCAGTAATGATGCAATATAGTATTTTGGATCGCCGTCCTGAAGAAGAGGCATTGCCACTTCTTGCTGAACATGGAATTAGTGTTGTTACCCGTGGTCCTCTCGCCAAAGGTCTTCTTAGTGATAGAATGCTTGAAAAGGCTTCGGAAAAAGGCTATTTGGATTATAGCCTGGAGGAGTTGCAAGAAGTATTGCCACTGTTGAAAGAAAAGATTGCATTGGGGCGTTCTTTTACAGAAGTCGCACTCCAATATAATTTATCCAACCCAACTGTTGCATCAGTGATTACTGGTGCGAGCAGTGCGGAGCAGGTGCGAAGCAATGCGGCGGCGGCTATGAGCCGGGCATTGTCAGATGAGGAGATTAGCTTTATTAGAAAGTTGACAAAGGCAAGCGTTTATCAGGAGCATCGGTAAAAGAAATCCCACTGGGCGTTGTCCAGTGGGTTATTTGTTGACTTTTGGCCATCAATCTTATGAAGGACTTTTTTTGGGAACCTCTATGGGTTTTGGCCTTCATCGACCTTATGAAGGACGTTTCGAAGGGAACCTTAGTGAGGTTTGGCCTTCATCGCTCTCTTGAAGGACGTTTCTCCCGAGCCCCTGTTGAGGTTTGGCCTTCATCGCTCTCTTGAAGGACTTTTCCCCGAGGCCCGCTGTGAGTTTTGGCCTTCATCGCTCTCTTGAAGGACGTTTCTCCCGAGCCCCTGTTGAGGTTTGGCCTTCATCGCTCTCTTGAAGGACTTTTCCCCGGGCCTTTGTTGAGTTTTGGCCTTCATCGGTCTTCTTGAAGGACGTTTCCCCGAGGCCCTTGTTGAGGTTTGGCCTTCATCGCTCTCTTGAAGGACGTTTCCCCGGGCCTTTGTTGAGTTTTGGCCTTCATCGGTCTTCTTGAAGGACGTTTCCCGGGGCCTTTGTTGAGTTTTGGCCTTCATCGGTCTTCTTGAAGGACGTTTCCCCGGAGCCCTTATTGAGGTTTGGCCTTCATCGCTCTCTTGAAGGACTTTTCCCCGGGCCTTTGTTGAGTTTTGGCCTTCATCGGTCTTCTTGAAGGACGTTTCCCGGGGCCTTTGTTGAGTTTTGGCCTTCATCGGTCTTCTTGAAGGACGTTTCCCCGGAGCCCTTATTGAGGTTTGGCCTTCATCGCTCTCTTGAAGGACGTTTCCCCGGGGCCCTTAGTGAGTTTTGGTCTTCATCGACCTTATGAAGACCATTTTCGAAGGTTTCGCTACGAGTTTTAGTCTTCATATCGAAGATTAAGGACATTTCCACCAACAAAGACAGTAAGAATCCTATTTAAACTCTTTCCAGTTCATTCCACTTTCATTTAACAACTCTTCAAAGGATTTGTTCTTTTCCTTTAATCTTCTTTCTTCCCGCTTTTTAAACTCCTCTTCAGCTCTTTTATTCTCTTCCTCTATCTTGAGCTTCTCCTGCTGCTCTTTTAGCTGCTTTAGTAAATTTGGATCCATCATATCCTTCAGCGTAACAACAGATTCATCTTTTTTCGGTTTCTGTTTCGGTTGCTTTTTCACAGTTAGACCTCCCCTTCATAACGAATTTGCCACTATTATACCACTTGGCGCAATAAAACAGCTTTAGATTTATCTCAAAAAAACAGGTGAGAAAATTAGGAACTTTTCCCTTTTGGGTATTAACCTGCTTTCTTTTCCTTAATAGGCCTCAAGTAACACATTCTCATCCACCATTAATGCTGCTTCTGTTGAATTTATAACCTCTTCCACCGTAAACCCTTTTGCCACTTCAACAAGTTTTAGCCCGGAATCAGTCACATCCATTACCGCCCGCTCTGTGATAATACGATTGACAACTCCTTTTCCTGTTAACGGAAGTGTGCATTTCTTTAAAATTTTCGATTCCCCGCGTTTATTAACATGTTCCATTATGACAATGATTCTTTGAGCGCCATGGACAAGGTCCATTGCCCCTCCCATGCCCTTAATCATTTTTCCAGGTATCATCCAGTTTGCTAGATCACCGGTTTCAGAAACCTCCATTCCCCCAAGAATGGCTAGATTAATATGCCCGCCACGAATCATCGCAAATGATTCAGCACTGTCAAAAAAAGCAGCGCCGCTAATGGTCGTTACCGTCTCTTTTCCGGCATTGATTAAATCTGGGTCGACCTCATCCTCCTTTGGATATGGACCAATTCCTAGCAAACCATTTTCCGATTGTAGAACCACCTGTTTATTTTCTGACATGTAGTTGGCTACAAGAGTTGGCATACCGATTCCTAAGTTGACGTAAAAGCCGCTTTCGATTTCTTTCTCCGCCCGTATCGCAATTCTCTCCCTGACTGAGGCCTTTTCATTTGCCATTTCTCTCTCTCCTTTCGATTTCACTAGTTTTACCAAAGGATACTCCCTTTGCCCCATCCAATTAAATTTAACTCCTTATAATGAAAGTATGAATGTTAGAAAAGGAAAATGATGCTGAATTTCCTTAAAAAGTTGCTTTGATTGAATCTTTACCTTCTATGAATAATCATACTTCCATTCATGCATCTTATAAGGTGAAACCATCTTGAAGGGAGTACCAATGATGAGCCAAAAACGCGAAAAAGGAAACAGCCAAAAGGGAAAAAACTATGCTGACTCTGCAGGC
Organism: Bacillus salipaludis; assembly: GCF_030938565.1. Taxonomy (GTDB): domain Bacteria; phylum Bacillota; class Bacilli; order Bacillales; family Cytobacillaceae; genus Neobacillus; species Neobacillus salipaludis_A. The sequence goes on from NZ_JAVGVR010000001.1 coordinate 5,016,218, forward strand.
GGGGGCCAAAGAATGATTGCCGCGGAAGAAGTAGAAAAAGCAACACACCCAACCAAGAGGCAGAATGCCGAACAATAAAATAGTAAAAGCCGCAATGGAGTTTGCGGCTTTTTTTATGTTAATATAACGCTAATAGGAAAATATTGTTGAAACCTTTCGGGAGGTGCCCTGTTTGAAAAAGGCATTTCGAACCTTGTTTATTTTATTATTTTTTTGGCTCGCACTTGCAATTTATTTTACCAACCGGCTGATGTATATGAAAAAAAAGGATGAAGAATTTATTTTAAAGCGGGAAAAAGAAGCCGGCAGATATAATCCTACACAATTAAAAACACTGCCGAAACGAAAAATCGAGATTCCTTCACCCTTTGGTTATGAAATTAAAGCAGTTCTTGTTGAACCGCACCAAACAGACCGTTATATTATTATTTCTCACGGTGTAACAGAAACGAAAATCAATTCAATCAAATATATGAATCTGTTCCTTGAGCGCGGTTTTAATGTGCTAATTTATGATCACCGGCGCCACGGAGAATCCGGAGGAAGGACCACGAGCTTCGGTTATTACGAAAAATTCGATTTAAAAGCCGTTGTTGACTGGCTGAAAGAGGAAAAAGGAACGAATCTTTTGTTGGGAATTCACGGTGAATCCATGGGAGCAGCAACGATGCTGTTGTATGCAGGAATGCTTGAGGATGGTGCTGATTTTTACATCGCCGACTGTCCATTTTCAGATTTCAGGGCTCAGCTTGCTTATTTGATTAAAAAGGATTTTAAGCTTTTTCCTGGAATTTTATTACCGATTGGAGACCTTATATTACGGATTCGGGATAAATATTCAATCCGGAATGTCTCACCGATCTCGGTTATTGAAAATATTCAACATCCTGTCTTGTTCATTCATAGCCGTAAGGATGATTATATCTTGCCCTCGATGACCCAGGATTTATTTGAACATAAAAAAGGGCCTAAAATGCTCTATATTGCAGAAAAAGGGCGGCATGCCCAATCCTTTAATGAAAACCGCACTGATTATGAACGAGTAATTGATGAGTTTTTACAAAAATATGTAAATCTGGAGCCTTCTCGTTAAACAGACTGTCCAATTGGAGCAGTCTGTTTTTTATTTGATGATAAGGCTCATATGCCCGTTTAAAATTTGCTGCGGGCTTTTTAATTGAAAGCAATTTGATACAGTTGAAAAATCAATTTTCATTTGTTCATCAAAGAAAACCGCTTTTGCTTTTTCGATATAAACCGGTACGTCATTCGATTCAATCTGAATGTCGTTATCATCCAATTCTGGTACAAACCACAATACTGTTACGCCATTTACCGCACAACCGCAGCCGTCTGTATCATATTTTAGCTTTAAATAGCCCGAGCGGCCCTCTGTTTTCATCTTTATTTTTTCAGCAGCCGCTAAGGTAATTTCTATTTTCATGTTTAAAAGCCCCCTTTATTGACATATGATGATTGTATCATATGTTTTTTTATGCTCTTATTTATCTGCTTAAGGTTTTTCAAGTTACAAATATAATAAATATTCTTAGGGAGTGTTGGGAATGTCAAAAGTTCAAATCAAGGTAAATGATAACGGATCCTATCGAATTACAGGTGATGTGGAATTAATCGACGGTTCAGGAAATATTTATACAACAAAGCCATCCTTTTCCCTTTGCCGCTGCGGATTATCGAAAAATAAACCTTTTTGTGACGGCTCACATAAAGGTAATTTCGAATCCCAGGTTCGGGTTCCTCAAGAAGATTAATTATTGAGAGCGGTTGTTATCAGCCGCTCTTTTTTATTTCGTTTGAAACTACACATCGGTCAACCGGATGTCGGCAATTTCGCGAATGGGGATACGATGCGCTCCTTCAAATCGGTCAACCACATGGAGCTTTTGGGTCATTTCGTCCCAATAATGGATTTTCCCAATGACGATTTCATAGTTGAAATTTCTGTAATAGGTAATCGTCACAAATTGATCAAACTCAATTGCCTCAACCAAGGTTTCATTCATTAGCTCAAGCTGCTGCTCATCCATTTCTTTTCTATTTTCATACCGATCTTCCTTTACCCAATTCCTGAGCAGTTTGACATGCTCGGGAAGCATCATTGATGTCCATTTGATTCTTCCACGGTCACGAATCATCCGCCTCACCTTCTTTCATACATAAATCAAAAAAGTTTATTTTTGTCTAGCTGCAGCGCCTAGGGGCTCTTTGGTCTACAGCCCTTGATCAAGGCGCTCTAGCTTTTCTTTTACATTTTATGCCCGCCAACGAGTGTAGCTCGATGCTTGGCGGTTCCTGCTGCCGTGTAGGAAACAGCCCGCAATAAGGAACCTGCCCCAAAACGGCTGCGAATGGAGTCTACTACATAACCCAAATCTCGTTTTTTATATGCATCCATATCAAACAAATCAAGCTGAAGCTCCTTGTCATCGACAATATTGCCGAGTGCGAGCGAAATTTGCCTTACGGTTTTGCCATTATAGTGCTCATAAAACAACTCAAGACAAACACGGTAAAGCTCCATTGTCACATTCGTCGGCTGTGTAATTGTCCTTGAGCGGTAGAATCCTCCTCCCAATTCATCCTGACTGTAGCCAATTCCAAGGCTAATCGTTCGCCCGACCTTTCGATGCATTCTTGCCCTTCGCGCCACTTCCTCACACATTTCTAAAATCACATGCTTGATTTCTTCTTCCTCTTTATAATCCCTTAAGAGAATTTGGCTTTTTCCAAAACTGATTTGTCCTTCGACAATTGGTGCGCCTAACTCCGAAAGGTCAATTCCCCAGGCATGATAGTAAAGCTGGTTGCCCATAATGCCGAATTTCTTTTCTAACTTTTCTAAATCATAACGGGCCAGCTGTCCGACTGTAAAAATGCCCATTCCATTTAATGTTTTTTCAACCCTTCTGCCTATTCCCCACATTTCCCTAAGCGGCGACACACTCCACAGCTTTGTCGGTACATCCTCATACGTCCATTCTTCAACCCCCTTTTTCTTTGCATCCAAATCAAGACAAAGCTTCGCCATTAACATATTCGGCCCGATTCCAACCGCACATGGCAGTTGGAACTCCCGCTCAATGTCACTCTTTATTTTTTGGGCAATGGTATAGGCATCCCCCCAAAGATGGATGGCACCATCCACTTTTATAAAACTTTCATCCACGCTATACGTATGAATGGCTTCCTTTGGAACATAGCGATTGAAAACACGGCTAATTTCTGTGGAAATTCGTAAATAAGTAGCCATTTTCGGCTCAACTACTTGAATACGCGGATCATTGGGAATCTCGAACAGCCTAGAACCAGTTTTAATACCAAATTCCTTTTTCACCCTTGGTGAAGCTGCAAGTACCACACTCCCCTGGCGATCATGATTGCCGGCCACAACTAAATAGCACTGCATCGGATCAAGGCCGTAAATGACAGCTGAACAGCTTGCATAGAAGCTCTTCATGTCTACACATAGAATTTTATTTTGCGGTGCTGTGCTGTAATCGACCATATTTCTTCCCTCCATGGTCATAAATGCGAACATCAGTTCCTTTATATTATATTCTTTATTTTAAGCGAATATGCGTTCGTATTCAATGGGAATTTAATGACAATTTTCCAATGTGGTGATGAAACAAAAAAACAGTATAATGGGATTGAGGTGCATAGCTGTGGATAAAAAACTGGTAATCAAAATGATAAAAAATTGTTTTAAACAGTACTATACCGAGGCAGATTCATTGCCGATGAGTGGAAAAGAATTAGAAGAACTTTATCATCGGGTACTAGAGATGATAACAGAAGAACCGGAAGCGAATTTGTATGAGGTAATCAATGATACGGTGTATGAATTTTTAACAGGTTAATCAGAAAAGAAAAACCGCCACAGAAGCAGCGGCTTATTTTTGATTAAATGCCTTTTTCCCAATTCGTTCAAACAGCCTTGGAAAAAGAACGTAGACAACGCTGCCCATATTCATCCAGCGCGGGAGGTTGATTTCTCTTGTCTTTGTAAGCATGCTATTAACCACTTTCTCAGCAACGTAATCCGGTTTAAGCATAAATCGCTGAACGTTTTTCACATAAGTTCCTTTTTCGTCAGCAATATTAAAAAAGTTGGTAGCAATCGGACCTGGATTCACCGAAGTGACTTGAACATTATAATCAGCCAATTCCAGCCTTAGTGAATTCGTATAACCAAGAACAGCATGCTTTGTTGCCGAATAAACGCTTGATTTTGGTGTGGCAATTTTTCCGGCTTGGGAGGCAATGTTGATGATATGGCCGAAACGCCGCTCACGCATTTTCGGCAGCACCATACTTGTGCACGCCATTAACCCAACCACATTTACCTCAAACATCCCCTTGATTTCATCCATTGTCGCCGCGTGGGCTTCACGGAAAACTCCAAAGCCGGCATTATTCACAAGGATATCGACCGAACCCATTTCCGCAAAAATGCGCTGAAAAACTTCTTGAACTTTTTCGGTATCAGACACATCAAGCTGAAAAATAACCACTTTGACATGATGTTTCTGTTGTAATTCACTTTGCAGCTGTTCCAGCTTTTCGATGCTTCTTGCCAAAAGGACAAGATTGGCTCCGCTTGCAGCGGATAGCTTAGCAATTTCCGCACCAATCCCCCCTGAGGCGCCAGTGATGACAATATGTTTGCCTTTTAAATGTTCCCTAACCAATTTATCACCTCATCTGGCCTGAAAAAGAACAGGCTGCGTGTCTTTATTAGTAATTTCACCAATGGATGATAAATAGTCAAGCTGTCCAACGGTCTCTGATATTGTCAACAGCAATTCACGTTTATAAACGGCCGGAAAAAGCCGTTTGCAAATTTCAAAAACACTTAACTGCTCTTCCCTTAACCAGTCAAGAACTGTCATGGCCCGTTCATGCTGCCGAGTAAGTCTTTTTTCGATTAGTTCTTTTAATTGATAAACCTCATCCCCATGCCCTGTGTACACAACAGAAATCGGATAAGATAACAATTTTTTCATCGATTCATTATGCTGCAAGAGTGGTTTTGGCCTTTCTGTTTCTCCCAAAAGCGGCGGCTCAAGCAGCGGATTTGGGGAGATATGGGCCAAAATAAGATCTCCGCCAATTAAAACACCGTCCTTTTCACGAAAAAGCGCAATGTGACTTTGAGCATGACCGGGTGCTTCTATAACCTGCCAACCGCTGAGTCCCGGAGGTGTCATCCCTTCATGTAAATGTCCGGTCAGTGAACGATTGCATGAATATTTTAACGTTTTTCGCAAATTTTCAAGGGAAGGTAAATATTCCTTGGGCAACCCAAATTGATGGAATAGCGCAGTAAAAAATTCCTCCTGCACCTGAAAAAATTCTTCTGTCGGATGAATCCATCGCTCATTTAGCGGGTGGCCGAACAGTTCAATCGTATCGGGTAAAAAATCAAGCATACCGACATGGTCGGGGTGATGGTGAGTCAAAATGACTTGTTCAATATCATCAGGACTTACATGCAAATCAGCCATTTGCGTTTTCAGTGAATTCCAGCATTCTTTCGTTTTTACTCCTGCGTCAATAAGCGTTAACCTCTCTCCCTTAATCAAATAGGCATTTACATCTCCTACCTCAAACGGAGTCGGCAGCGTAATTTTAGCAATTCCCTCTTTCCATTCTGTCATTCTTATACCCCCGTAACATTATTGTTATAAAATTTCCGAATGCAAAAATTTGATTATAAAATAAAGTGTACCGATTTTCTCAGAAAATGTCATTATTTTCACATAATTTTTTTGGAAAAAATAAAAAATTCAATAAATTAATCCCTTGACAGACAGGCTGTTTATAATGCATAATCACAATTAAAATTTGATTCGTTTAAAGCGATGAATAAGGCCAGTAAATGAGTAACGGTGAAAGAGAGTGAAGCTCTAAAGGCTGAAAGGCTTCACCACCCTCTTAATCATTGAACCTACCTTATGAGCTTTTAGGAAAACCTAACGCAAATCCGGCGTTATCGGAGTCGAGTGACCCTTTTGTATTTTAAAAGGGGTCAATGAAGGTGGTACCACGGAAGATAGACCTTTCGTCCTTTACGGATGAAAGGTCTTTTTGTTTTTAAAGAAGCTGTTTTCTAAAAGATTTTTGTTTTTAAATAGGTTAAGTGAGACGTTGATTGAAGCGGATGGTGCGAGACTCCAGCGGGAGCAGCGGGACAGGTGAGACCCCACAGGCGCTTTCAGCGCCGAGGAGGCTCACCGCCTGCCCCGCGGAAAGCGAGGATCCTGGAGCGGAAATCAACCACTCTTCTAATGAATAAAATAAGAAGGAGGCTGTAACATGAAAAAAATGGCAGTTATTGGTGCAGGTTCTATGGCTGAAGCGTTCATTTCGGGTGTTCTGGAAAATGGGTTAATGGAAAGAGAAAATATTTGGGTAACAAATAATTCAAACGAGGAAAGGCTGCACAAGCTTCGTAATCGCTATGGGGTAAGCGCCTCTTACGACATGTGTGCACTCTTTGACGGAGCGGATATTGTCATTTTAGCAATGAAACCTAAGGATGCCGCAACTGCGATAGCCAAGATTCGGGAGTACCTAACGGAACAAATGCTGGTAATTTCAGTTCTCGCCGGGGTTTCAATCAAAACAATAGAGGTTTTAGCTAAAAAACCAATGGCAATTATCAGATCGATGCCAAACACGTCAGCAGCAGTTGGATTATCAGCAACTGCCATTGCGGTCAATGAACGTGTGTCAGATGAGCAAATGGAAATGGCGAAAAAGCTTTTCAACACAGTAGGATTAACTACTATTGTTGAAGAAGAACATCTTGATGCTGTGACAGGACTTTCAGGAAGCGGCCCTGCCTATATTTATTATCTGATTGAAGCGATGGAAAATAGCGCAGTAGAAATCGGCCTAAATAAGGAAACTGCTCAAGAACTGATTGTACAAACGTTAATTGGAGCAGCAGAGATGGTCCGGAAATCGATAAAACCACCTGTACAGCTGCGCAAGGATGTAACCAGCCCTGGGGGAACGACCGAAGCCGGTATTCGAGTCCTTGAAGAAAATGGCGTTCAGCAGGCATTTATTGAGTGCATAAAAACAGCCACTGCTCAATCAAAAAAAATGGGGAAAGCATTGAGCACCCAGCTGGAAACAGCTGAACAGCTCCTATAAATTGGATGTTTCCCGAGAGTTCTTTTAAAATGTAAAAAAAGGACTGGGAAGTGTCATAGATGTTAACCACATTACTTTCATTGGGGATCGTTGTTTGGATTGCGTTTATATTGGATGCCTGGGCCGGTTTAAGAAAATTAGATTTTCTCGAAAATGAAACAGGTCTAGTAGATGGGGAGTTATTGACAGTCATTGTCGCAGCAAGAAATGAAGAACAACAAATAAAGTTAAGTATCCAAAGTCAATTGCAGCAAACCTATGAAAATGTCGAATGGATTCTGGTAGACGACCGTTCAACAGATCATACTGGAAAAATTATTGATGAGTTAGCTGGATCGGATCAAAGAATAAAGGTCATTCATATACAAGAATTACCGGAAGGCTGGCTTGGTAAAAACCATGCATTATATACAGGTGCCAAACAGGCTTCTGGTAAATGGCTTTTGTTTACAGATGCAGATGTTCGCTATGAAAAAGATGCATTTGCAAAAGCGCTGCATTATTTTAATAAAAATAAACTTGACCATTTAACCGCAGCACCGAATTTAAATGCCCACAGCTTTTGGCTCAAGTCATTTGTTGCCTTTTTCCTGTTTGGATTTTCCTATTTTAAACGGCCGTGGCGGGCAAATAACCCTAAATCCAAAATCGGTACGGGAATTGGTGCTTTTAACCTTGTTTCAAACAAGGCTTATGAAGCGTTCGGCACCCATGAGAGGATTAAAATGCGCCCGGACGATGATCTTCAATTGGGAATGAGAATGAAAAAGGAAGGCTTTTCGCAGAGGATTGTCACCGCCCTCCATTTAATTGAAGTAGAATGGTATGGCAGCTTAAAGGAGGCCTTTGTCGGGCTCGAAAAAAATACGTTTGCAGGATTAAATTACCGTATCAGTATGATTTTTTTAGCAGTTTTCGGAATCCTATTAACCCATTTTCTTCCCTTCTTTACCATTTTTTCAAACAGCAAACCTATTGTCCTGCTAAGCTTAGGTAATATTTTAACAAGCGGGATTCTTTATATAATGGTAATCAGAAGAATGACTTTATTTTCCCCTGCCCTATTTCTTGTTTTTCCCATCTCTGCTTTATTGTTTATTTATACAATTGTCCGGGCAAGTATATTGACCTTTAAACGGGGCGGTATTGTCTGGAGAGGGACAAAATATCGCTTAAGAGATCTTAGAGAAAAAGAGTGAAGCAGAGTTTTTCTTTAAAATGAAACCTTTTGATATACTAAATTATGGATTTAAATAGGAATTCAGGAGGTTTAAAAATGGCGGTAAAATTATTCTCTCCCTACACAATTAAAGGGGTTACGTTAAAAAACCGTATTGTAATGTCACCAATGTGCATGTATTCGAGTCATAACGAAGACGGACATATTCAAAACTGGCACCGTACCCATTATACAAGCAGAGCGGTGGGTCAGGTTGGACTGATTATTGTTGAGGCAACAGCCGTTACTCCACAAGGCCGCATCTCCCCTCAGGATTTAGGAATTTGGAGCGATGAGCATGTTGAGGGATTTAAGGAACTAGTCAGTCTGATGAAAGAGCACGGAGCTAAAACGGGGATTCAACTCGCCCACGCTGGCAGAAAAGCTGTTTTAGAAGGGGAAATCCTTGCTCCTTCTGCACTTGCTTATAATGAAAAAAGTAAAACACCAAAGGAAATGACCCTGGCAGAAATTGCCGAGACTGTTGATGCATTCAAAAAAGGGGCAGAACGGGCGGCAAACGCCGACTTTGATGTGATTGAAATTCACGGGGCTCATGGATATTTGGTTAATGAATTTTTATCACCTCTCTCTAATAAACGAACCGATGAATATGGCGGTTCAGCTGAAAACCGCTACCGCTTCCTCCGCGAAGTGATTGACGCTGTTAAGACTGTATGGGATGGCCCATTATTAGTTCGAGTCTCCGCACACGATTACAATCAGGAAGGTTTAACACCAGAGGATTATGTAACCTTCAGTAAATGGATGAAGGAGCAAGGTGTTGATTTAATCGACGTTAGTTCTGGTGCAGTTGTACCGGCCCATATAAATGTTTACCCTGGTTACCAAGTAAAATTTGCTGAAACGATTAAGAATGAAGCGGGTATTGATACAGGTGCGGTTGGGTTGATTACAACCCCGATCCAAGCTGAGGAAATTTTGCAGAATGACCGTGCTGACTTAGTTTTCTTAGCGCGGGAACTACTGCGTGATCCTTACTGGCCAAGAACGGCAGCCAAAGAGCTGGGGATAGAAATTGAAACGCCTGTGCAGTATAAGCGCGGCTGGATATAAATGAATAGAAATGTCCTTCATTGATTGGATGAAGGACATTTTTTGGTTTATTGAACGATTTTATTTCATTTCAACGGAATATTAATTTCTTTAAAATCTTCTGCAATATCCGTATTCGGAAAAATCTCACGTGCCTCTTCTACTAATTCTCTTGATGCATGCCGGTCATAACGTGAACTGATATGCGTTAGGCATAGCTGTTTACACCCTGACATTTTCGCAATTTTCGCTGCTTGGTGTGTGGTGGAATGAAAATAATCAAATGCAAGCCTTTCCTCTCCTTTTGAGAAGGTAGCTTCGTGCACTAACAAATCTGCATGTTCCGCCAAGGAAACCGCCTGTTCACAATACCTGGTATCCCCTAAAATGGTTATAATCCTTCCCTTTTGGGGCTGTCCAAGGAAATCTGCCGGATGAATCGTTCTACCATCTTCAAGGGTAACCGTTTCACCATTTTTGATTTTCTTAAAAACAGGACCTGGACGAACACCTATTTCCACCAATTTATCAGCAAGCAATGTTCCCGGCCGATCCTTTTCAACAATTCGATAACCATAGGACGGAATTCCATGTTCTAAAAGACCTGCTTCAACAATAAACTGGTCATCCTCAAAAATTATCCCATCCTCAATCTCAATGACGGTGATATTATATTTTAAATAGGTCTGACTTACAGAAAGACTCACATCAATAAATTCCTTAATTCCCTTTGGACCATAAACGGTGACTTCCGATTCTCCCCCCTGAAAGGAACGGCTCGATAATAGCCCGGGCAGGCCATATATATGATCGCCATGAAGGTGAGTGATAAAAATTTTTTCAATTCTGCGCGGTTTAATTGCAGTATGTAAAATTTGATGCTGTGTTGCCTCTCCGGCATCAAATAGCCAGATTGTCCCCCGCTCTTCAAGTAATTTTAAGGCAATGGATGTAACATTGCGAAGCTTTGCCGGCATTCCAGCACCCGTTCCTAAGAAAAAAATATCCACTCAAACATGCTCCTTTCAAACACCCGTACTTATTAATAGCTTTACTATAGCACAAACCAGTCTTTGAAAATAAATTGATTTTTACATGATTGCTTTTTATTTGCGAATTATATAGTAAACAGATAAAATTTAATACTTGGTAAGATAACGTTATTTTATACGATACATACTGGAAAAGAGGTATTTTTAGTGGAACAAACTGGAAGCACATCTTCACTCATTATGATTTTTGGTGCAACTGGCGATTTAGCCAAACGGAAGTTGTTTCCTTCGCTATACCGGCTATTTGAAAAAGGCCGATTATCCGATCAATTTGCTGTAATTGGTGTGGCAAGAAGGTCGATTTCGAATGATGAATTTCAACAATCCGTAAAAGAATCTGTTCTTTCTGCTCTAGGAAGAGATAAAAATATTGATGAATTTATTTCCCACTTTTACTATCAGGCACACGATGTGCAGGATTCGAGTTCATACCTTGCTCTTAAAAAGTTAGCAGATGAGATTGATGAACATTATAAGTTAGAAGGCAACCGGATTTTTTACCTCGCCATGGCACCGGAATTTTTCGGACCAATTGCCCTTCATTTAAAATCTGATGGTTTAACGGATGTAAAAGGATACAAACGACTTGTCATCGAAAAACCATTCGGACATGACCTTGCGTCTGCAAAAGAATTAAATAAGCAAATTAGAACAGCTTTTTCTGAGGAAGAAATTTATCGGATTGACCACTATCTTGGAAAAGAAATGGTAAGAAACATAGAAGTAATTCGTTTCGCCAATGCCATTTTTGAACCATTATGGAATAACCGATATATCTCCAATATTCAAGTCACCTCAAGTGAGACACTTGGAGTAGAGGAGCGAGGACGCTATTACGAAAAAAGCGGTGCATTAAGGGATATGGTACAAAACCACATGCTGCAGATGGTAGCCCTCCTTGCGATGGAGCCTCCGATTAAGCTTACAACGGATGAAATTCGTTCCGAAAAAGGAAGAGTATTCAGAGCTATTCGTAAGATAGAAGGCGAAGAAGTAAAGGATTATTTTGTTCGCGGGCAATACGGCGAAGGGGAAATGGATGGCAAAAAGGTTCCGAAATACCGTGACGAACCAATGGTGGACAAAGAGTCCAATACAGAAACCTACGTCGCAGGGAAAGTGATGATTGATAATTTCCGCTGGGCTGGAGTACCTTTTTATATCCGAACAGGAAAAAGGCTTAAGGTAAAATCCACCAAAATTGTTGTGCAGTTTAAAGATATACCAATGAATTTATACTATCAAACGGAAAAAATGTTAAACCCTAATCTCCTTGTTATCCATATCCAGCCGGAAGAAGGAATTACGTTACATTTAAATGCCAAAAAGGCAGGCGGTCATCTCGATGCCCAAGTGGTGAAATTAAGCTTTGCCAATACGGGGATCCATGCGATGAATACTCCGGAGGGTTATGAAAAGCTTCTATATGACTGTATGCAGGGAGACGCAACAAACTTTACCCATTGGGATGAAGTAGCCTATTCTTGGAGCTTTGTTGATAAAATCTCTGAAGCCTGGAAAAATAGTAAGGACGAAAGCTTTCCAAATTATGAATCAGGTTCAAGAGGTCCTGACGCAGCAGATCAATTATTAGAAAAAGACGGTTTCTCTTGGTGGCCTGTAACTGAATTAGAAGTAGAAACTTGCAATTAAATAAAAACTAAAAAGCTCCGCTTTGTTATCACAGCAAAGCAGAGCTTTTTTATATTTCGAAAAGTAAAAATTTTGTAGGGCGAAATGTAAATATTTCTCTGATTTTTCGACAGAATCTTTAATAGATTAAAATTACAATAGAATTGCATTAGAATTTAATGAGAATACGGAGGTGAATTAGCATACATAGGTTCCACCTAGTGCTTTAGTTTTCAATTATTCTAAAACTATTATAGGGGCGGATGAAAAGAAATGAAGAGAAAGAAAACGGTTGCTAGTCTTTTAACAATAGGCTTATTTACAACTACGATCCCTTTTACTGCAAGTTTTGCCGAAGGACCCAAGTGGACGAATGTTAATGTATATGAAGAACAAGATGGAAGCAAGTTTAATAGTGAAACCTATGAGTTTGTGAAGTTCTCTCAAATTGGCGCAAAACTAAAAGATATTGAGAAACAATCAAACCGTGTGAAAGTTGAGGTCCGAGGAACATCCGCTAAAGGGCATCCGCTTTATGTCGTAACAATCGCAGACCCGACAACCCAAGGAAAATTTGGAAAAATTCAAGCGCTAAGAAAACAAATGTTTAAAAACCCAGGCAAGGCTCAAGATTGGATTAACAATAATCCTGATTTTAAAGTTCCTATCATGATAAATGGGTCTATTCATGGTACAGAATTCGTGGGAAGTGATGCCATTCTTCAATTGATTGAACGCTTTGCCAAACAAAATGATAATGAGACAAAAAATATTTTGGCTAATAATATTCTTATTTTCAATGTAGTGCAAAACCCTGATGGCCGCGTGGATGCTACCCGTTTTAACGGTGAGGGAATCGACTTGAACCGCGACTTTATTACACAATCACAGCCGGAAACTAGGGAAACAGTTGGGCTTATTATGGAATGGAACCCAATGGTGTTCCTTGATACCCACGGATATGTGAAAAATTACGCTCCAAACCGCCAGGGCTTAATTGAGCCATGTACACCACCGCATAATCCAAACTATGAGTATGATCTCTATAATAAGTGGGCTTATAAGCAGGCTGAGGCAATGGAAGCGCAAATTATAAAAGAAAAAAATAAATTCTCAAGTAATAGCCTCTATCAAGATATGCAAGGTGTATATGTTCCGCAGCGTGATGATGCTGCAGGCTGGGATGATTATCCGCCAATTTTCACACCGATGTATGCAATGTATCATGGTGCTTACGGTCATACACTTGAAGCACCAACAAATGATTTGGACGGGGTACTTTGGCAATACAACGCCATAATGGGAGCACTTAAATTTGCAACAGAAAACAAACAGGCAATGATTACCGATCAAATTGAAATGTTTAAACGTGGTATTAATTTTGATCATCCATTCCATCAGGATGGATTTTTCCCGAAAGCTTATATCCTCCCTGTTAACGAAAAGGATCCAACTGTAACTCAAAAAGCTGTGAATCACTTACTAAACAATGATATTGAAGTAGAGCAAGCTACTAAAGCATTTGCAGTAGATGGAAAAACGTACCATAAAGGGACATATCTTGTAAAAATGGACCAAGCAAAAGCAGGGTTAGCTAACACGATGCTTTGGAAGGGAGAAGACATCACCGAAGATTCTCCAGCAATGTATGATATATCTGCTTGGAGCTTACCGGAGCTTTGGGGCTTTGAAGCAGTAGCAACACAAAATTCTATTAATGTAACTGCTTCAAAGGTGAATCAGGTTACTGGCCAAGGAGCTGTAACAGGCAAGGGGCCATTCCTAATTCCTAATAGTTCTGTAAAAGCTGTTAATCTAGTAAATACATTGCTTCAAAAAGGGGTATCTGTAAAGCGTGATGCTGAAGGTAATTTTTATGTCGAATCGGCAGCTAATACTTTTTCTGCAGCTGTAAAAGATTCAGGAATACAGATAGGATCAGTTGCTAAGATTCCGGCAAAAGCGTCAGCATTAACCACCTTAAAGGTTGCAATCTTAAAGGATGGCGGTATGGGTAAACAACAATCCCACAGTGGAACAAAGCTTGCGCTTAAGAGACTTGGATTCCAAGTGGCAGAAGTGACGCCTGTCGAGGTAGCTGAAAATGGGCTTAATGGTTTAGATGTATTTGTATACAGTGGAACAGAAAGCCTTATTTCTACAAATTTATCAGCTGCTAATAAAGAATTTGGCTTCCAAAATGCAGATCAACTAAATACCTTTAAAGCTAATGTTTCAAGCTTTGTTGATCAAGGAGGAAAGTATTTAGCTATTGGAGCAGGAGCATCAAGAGCAACAAAAACATTAGGTTTAACTGATGATACAATCAATGTTGGCGGATCCAACTATAATGGAATCGTAAAAGTCGACTACGAAGGAAGTGGTTTAACTGCTGGCTATAGCCAAGATGATTTAGGATTTGTTTACCGTCCGGCATGGTTTACAAACACTGAAAATGATGAAGTGGGTGCAACTCTAGCAAACACTGACGACTTCTTCATGGCAGGCCATTGGAAAAACAATAATGCTGCGAAAGGCCAGGCTGTGGTCGTAAAAGAGCAGGATAAAGACGTAACCCTAATTGGCCTAGAAGTAGGCTTCCGTGACCATACCGATTACCTGTTCCGTCTTCTATCCAATGCAATCTTTGAAAAATAAGCTGCATACTTGTTAAAATTTTAATAAAAATAAAAAGCTCCGCTTTGTTCTCTCTGCAAAGCGGAGCTTTTATTCGTCTTTATTCTTTTCCGGAAACGAACGTAAAAAATCCTTATTGAAACTAGTTTCGGTTCCAACTTTATGGTCGGGATCAATCGGTCTTTGCGAGGAGGCCGTTTCGACAATATGCTTGCCGTACTTTTTTCGAAGGTTCGATAATGTATTGAGCAACGGCTCCTTTTTCGCATCCTTTTCATAGGAAAACAAGTCAAGCTGCTTATAGGCATCGTCATGATCCAATAAATCAGATCCCGTGATCCCCAATAATCTTACAGGGTTCCCATTCCAATGCTTGATAAATAACTGCTTTGCAGCAGATGAAATTTCATCCTTTTGATAAATAGGATTTGAAAGCTTTTTGCTCCTTGTAATCGTCTTGCGATCCTTGAAACGAATGGTAATACCCAATGTAGATGCAAGAACATTTTTCCGCTTCAGTCTGACCGAAACCGTTTCTGCTAATGAATCCAAAACAGCAAAAAGCTCTTGCTGATTGCTAATATCCCTTGGAAGAGTCGTTGAATTACCGATGCTTTTAAACTCGGCCACGGATTCTGGATCAACGGGTCTTGAGTCAATTCCATTTGCACGATCTTTTATCCGAAGACCATTAATGCCTAACAGGGTTTTGAGTTGAATTTCATTTCCCTTTGCCAAATCACCAATCGAATGAATGCCAATTGTTGTTAGCTTTTCTGCTGTCTTTCTTCCAACCCCATGCATCTCATTTGTATTTAACGGCCAAAGAACTGATGGAATATCCCTTTTACGAAGAATCGTAATTCCCATTGGCTTTTTCATATCAGAAGCCATTTTAGCTAAAAATTTATTAGGAGCAATCCCAATGCTGCAGGGCAGGTCAAGCTGCTCAAGAATTCTTTTTTGAATACTTCCGGCTATTTCAATAGGACTGCCAATCTCATAGGATTCTGTAATATCCATATAACCTTCATCAATCGAAACAGGTTCAACGAGTTCTGTGTATTGCCGGAGGATTTCAAACATCCCCATCGAAGCAGCCCGATATCGGTCAAAATTAGGAGATTTTACTATTAGCTTCGGGCATAGCTTTTTCGCCTCCCAAAGTGGCATCGTCGTTTTCACTCCAAATTTTCTTGCCTCATAGCTGCATGTGACAATAATCCCTCTTCGTTCTTCCACATTTCCGGCAATTGCGAGTGGTTTCCCCTTCAACTCCGGGTCATAGGCCATTTCCACGGAAGCGTAAAAGCTATTCATATCAACATGTAAAATAACCCTTCCGTTTTTCGGATACATTTCCTTCATGTCCCGCACTTCCTAACAACCTTTTATACCTAAAGTATAACAAAAAGGAGAGCTGCCCGCTCCCCTTCAAGCTGTACTATTGATTTGTTACTTCATCAATGATGGCCAGTGTCATTTCCGCCAATTTATATAATTCTTCAACCGGCATACGCTCGTTTGTGGTATGGATTTCTTCATAACCAACGGCAAGATTGACTGTTGGAATGCCAAAGCCTGCAATCACATTGGCATCACTTCCGCCACCGCTATGCTGTAATTCACAGCTGCGGCCAATTTTCCCTGCCGCTTTGCGGGCAATCTCAACGACTTGATCTCCCTCACCAAATTTAAAACCTGGATACATAACTTCGACGTTAACTTCTGCTTTTCCGCCCATTTCTTTAGCTACGGTTTCAAAAGCATCTTTCATTTTTTGAACCTGTGCCTCCATTTTTTCAGGAATTAACGAACGGGCCTCTGCTAAAATATCTACTCGGTCACACACGATATTCGTCGCTTGCCCGCCTTCAAATCGACCAATATTTGCAGTGGTTTCTTCGTCTATTCTTCCTAAAGGCATTTTTGCAATGGATTTAGCGGCAATGGTGATGGCGGAAACTCCTTTTTCAGGTGCAACACCAGCATGAGCTGTTTTTCCATAGATAACCGCTTTCACTTTAGCTTGTGTAGGCGCAGCAACGACAACATTTCCAACTAAACCATCACTATCTAGCGCATATCCATATTTTGCCTTCATTAGGGAAGGATCTAATGCCTTTGCCCCAACAAGACCTGACTCTTCTCCAGCCGTAATGACAAATTGGATTAATCCATGGTCGATATTTTGTTCTTTTAAAACACGAATCATTTCAAACATGGCAGCTAAACCAGCTTTATCATCAGCACCAAGAATAGTCGTTCCATCTGTAACCACATAGCCATCCTTAATCGATGGCTTTACACCTTTTGCCGGAACGACTGTGTCCATATGGGACGTGAAATAAATCGGGTCGATACCTTCTTTTGTGGCAGGAAGGGTACAAATTAAATTCCCTGCTCCATGACCAGTTTGTGCTGTCGTATCATCCTCGAAAACTTCAAGACCTAATTCTGAAAACTTCTGCTTTAAAACTTTCGCTATTTCCGTCTCATATTTCGTTTCTGAGTCGATTTGTACCAGTTCCAAAAATTCGTTCAAAAGACGCTCTTGATTAATCATCTAGCCGAACCTCCATTTTATGTACTTTATTCACTATTTCAGTATACCTTTTCGTATACATGTCATCAAATGAAAGAATTGCGAAAATACAAGATTAAAGCGGTATATTTCCATGTTTTTTATAAGGTCTCGACTCTTTCTTCGTCCGCAGCATTTCTAAGGATTGAATAATTTTTATTCTTGTTTCACGAGGATCGATGACATCATCCACCATTCCCCTGCTTGCTGCAACATATGGATTCGCAAATTTATCACGGTATTCCTCAATCTTTTGTTGTCTGAGCGCCTCAGGATTCTCGCTATTTTGAATTTCTTTGGCAAAAATAATATTTGCCGCCCCCTGTGGACCCATCACGGCAATCTCTGCATTTGGCCATGCAAAAACAAGGTCAGCACCAATTGACTTACTGTTTAGTGCAACATAGGCGCCGCCATATGCTTTTCGCAATATAATTGTAAGCTTAGGAACGGTAGCCTCAGAGTACGCAAATAAGATTTTAGCTCCATGGCGAATGATTCCTCCATGTTCCTGCTTAATCCCTGGGAAGAAGCCAGTAACATCTTCAAATGTAATGATTGGGATATTAAACGAATCGCATGTGCGAATAAACCGTGCAGCTTTATCAGAGGAATCAATATCTAATCCACCAGCCATTACCTTTGGCTGGTTGCATACAAGACCCACGGTTTCCCCTTTAATTCTTGCAAACCCAACAACAATGTTTTTTGCAAAATCCTTTTGAATTTCCATAAAAGAATCGGAATCGGCAACTTGCTCAATCACTTTTCTCACATCATAAGGGCGAACGGTATCAAATGGAATCACATCCGTTAAGTCCGGACGATAATCATTTTCTTTCTCAACCTCAAGTATTGGCGCCTTTTCCTCATTATTTTGCGGCAAATAACTTAGCAACTTACGAACGTTTTGTAGAACCTCGGCTTCTGAATCGGATTGGAAGTGAGCATTACCGCTAATGGTATTATGGACATTCGCCCCCCCTAAATCCTCTGCAGAAATCTTCTCCCCTGTAACGGTTTCAATGACCTTTGGACCGGTAATAAACATCTGGCTCGTTTTTTCAACCATAAATACAAAATCCGTAATTGCTGGTGAATAAACGGCTCCACCCGCACAGGGCCCCATAATCACAGAAATTTGCGGAATCACCCCTGAATAAATAGCATTACGGTAAAAAATATGACCGTATCCATCAAGTGAAACGACACCCTCCTGAATGCGGGCACCGCCGGAATCATTTAGACCCACAAATGGTGTACCGTTTTTAGCCGCTAAATCCATCACTGTGGCTATTTTTTTTGCATGCATTTCTCCCAGTGCACCACCAAATACAGTGAAATCTTGGGAGAAAAGATAGATTGGACGACCATTTACTTTCCCGTAACCTGTTACAACCCCATCACCGGGTCCTTTTTGTTCATCAAGTCCAAAATCATGTGTTCGGTGCTCAATAAAAGGATTTAATTCGACAAATGTTCCAGGGTCCACTAAAAGCTCGATTCTTTCTCTGGCCGTCAGCTTTCCTTTTTCATGCTGCTTTTCAATTCTTTCATCACCACCGCCAAGTTCAACCTCTCTGCGCTTATCGTATAATTCATTTATTTTTTCATAGATGTCACTCATGCTATCCCTACTTCCCCTTTTTTTCACAAAGTTCATATAATACACCGGAAGCTGATTTTGGGTGCATAAAGGCTACATGCGCCCCCCCTGCACCAATCTTAGGCTCATCCGATATCATGCGAATCCCATTTTCCTTCATTTCCCTGATGCGTTCCTCAATTGATTCAACACCAAGTGCGACATGATGAATACCCTCACCGCGTTTTTCGATAAATTTAGCAACCGTACTCTCAGGTGATGCCGGCTCAAGCAACTCTATTTTTGTTTCACCTGCACTTAAAAAGGCTACTTTTAATTTCTCACTTGCAACTTCCTCAATAGCGATTAAAGGCAGTTTAAGTACCTCCGTATAGAAAGGAAGCGCTTTCTCCAGTGATTGAACTGCAATCCCAATATGGTCGACTTTTTTTATCATTTTTATCCCTCTGATCCACTATTAAATTAATTCGACAATTATCTTATTCGCTAAAAAGTTCATAAATCCTTCCTAAAATTGAGCAGTTGCTCAGTTGTTCATTTGGGCTTTTCCCTGTAAAATAAGAATAGAGTAATCTTAAGGGAGGTATTCTCATTGTCTAAAAAGAAGAATCAAAAAATAATTGTTTTATTAATGCTCTTTGCCATGCTTGCCTCAACCCTCCTAATTGGAATTGGCCAATTTATTCGTTAAACATATAAAAAGGGACTGTAGTGTTAAACAGTCCCTTTTCCTTACTTAATTGCCCCATTTTCTACGGCTAACTTTTCAAACGATTTTTTTGTAGATAACACTAAAATTTTTGTTCCAAGTGGAATGAGAGGAAATAGTGAAGTAATAACCTCATTTTGCATACGAATACAGCCCTGTGAAACATACTTCCCTATTGATGCTGGTTGATTGGTCCCGTGAATTCCATAGATTCGTCCGTCGGTCCCCTTTGCATCAAATCCAATCCATCTTGATCCTAGTGGATTTTTAGGACTTCCGCCGGGAATATCTTTTTTACGATAATAGGGGTCTTTTGCTTTAACTGTAACCGTAAAAAGCCCCTCTGGTGTTAGTTCCTGTGTTTTACCGGTTCCAACACTAACCACCGTTTGCACCTTATTATCATCAATAAAAGCCATTTCATTGTTGCTCTTATTTACAATAATAAAGGGATCTCCTGACAATGGGTTATGACCTAATGGCCAGAGCGGCGAAATGAAAAAAGCAATCAGGATGGGTGATAAGATTTTTATCATAAATTCCACCTGCCTTTTTCTTCCTAGTTTGCATCTTTTTTCTGCTTTCATGCACGAACAAAGAAAAAAAGATGGTCGTATGCTGACCATCTTTTTTCTAACATATTAAACTTCTTCACAATGTTGATCGAATTCTTTTTGCAATTTGCCAACAACATTCATTGGATCAAAGCCTTCAATTTGATGTCTTTCAATCATTGTAATAATTTTACCATCTTTTAATAAGGCAAAAGATGGAGAGGATGGGGGATAGCCGGTAAAATAGCCTCTAGCCTTTTCAGTTGCTTCCTTATCCTGACCGGCAAAAACGGTAACAAGATGATCGGGACGCTTATCATAATGAAGTGCATGTTCTGCTGCAGGGCGAGCAATACCGCCTGCACAACCGCAAACAGAATTAATCATAACAAGAGTTGTTCCCTTCTGTTCAAGAGCCTGTTCTACCTCTTCAGGTGTTTTTAGTTCTTGATAACCCGCTGACACGATTTCTTCACGCGCCTGGCGGACAACATCATTCATAAAAAAATTAAAATCCATGCTCATTTTATCGCTCCTCACTAAAATATACCTATATGTTCATATTAACAGTAAAAATGGAGGGATATCAAATAATAAATTTTCGCCAATTTAAATAAAAACAGAGAGCCTGGCTTGGGCTCCCTGTCGCTTACTGTTTTCACATTATTTTTTCTCCGCCTTGAAAGAGATAGACACTTTGCTGCTTTCTGCATGTTTAGAGCGGATAATACTTACATATACCTTACCTGATTTTTTTCCAAGTTGCTTTACAGTTAAAACAGCAGTTTTGCCTGTTGATTCTTTTGCAGCAATCAATGATCCTGTCTTGCTGTATACTTTAATTACATCACCTTTTTTAAGGCTCTTGACTGTGATTTTATCTGCTTTTTTACCTTTATTATTGGTTACTTTGACTTGTGATTTTTTCAAGACTTTAGATGGTGAATACATCAACGATGTCATCGCAGAATAAAGAACACTTTTCTTTTTATCTAGCGTAGCTAAAAATTGTTCTGGAGTAGCATTTTCGTTAAGATATTTGGAATATTTTTCGATTTTTGAAGCTTTTACCTTTTTATTAATATTCCAGGTTTCATTTTTGATTTTTAATGTGATACCAGTTAATCCTTCACCATCTGGAATACTGCCAATATTTAGGGTCGTATATGATTTTCTCTCGTAATAATGTTTGTCTAAGAAAATATCTGTTTTTACATTATTTTTGCTTGTTAACAATGCTTTAAATTCTGGGTCAGTTTTAAGTTCTGGCAGCATCTTCTGAAACTCGACAATCCCAGCTCTAAGATCATCAGCTGTCATTTTGGTGTCATCGCCAGCGACTTTATTAATTTCATTCAAAGCATTCACAATATCTGTAATTGCCTTTTCATCCTTTGATAAATTTGTAAGGAAGGACTCAAGGAGCTTTGGCACTTCATTTGCGTATACCTTTGCTTGAACACGATGACCTTTTACTTTAACTCCATGGACTTTATCCGTGGTATTTGCCGTTACCTTAAGATGGGCCGGGAAAGGATTTGGCAAATTCCTTACAACTGGAGCCATTAATTTTGTTTGCACATCTTTAATCAATTTTTGATCTGGTGAGGTTCCATTATCCATCGAAACGCGAACTGGTTTCTTGGCATTATCAAGTTGAATCACCGTATATTTTTTGTCCATATATAATCGTAATGGAATCTTGCCTTTATTATGAAGAATGATGTTTCCGGTAATGGAAACAGTATTGGCATCTTGCATTTTTGTGTAAACTTCTAATTTTGCATTGTCGAGAAGGGTAAGTACTTTTAGGAAATCCTTGTCTTTTACTTTCGATTTTGCGTATTTTAAATCTAATGAAGCAGTTGTTTTGCTCTCAGCGGAATTAATTTTTGAACTGCTAAGAACCAATTTGTTCAAATCTACACCTTTAACTGCTTGGCAACCAGTAATAAATAATACGGAGGCCATGATTAATAATATAAGTTTTTTTAACATGTTTCACTCTCCAACTAGCATTCTATTTTTTCTGTTTTAAATAAACAATTCTTTATGTATCCCTGCTATTTTCCCTATCAATCCACCATTCTATGTTTGGTTCTTGCAAACTAAAATATTACCAAAATAATATTACCATTTTTTGTATGAAATGGGTGAATATTACACTATTTTTTCCAAAAAGTTCAATAAAAAAAGACGGTAATCAGCCATTACCGTCACAAAGTTGAATCCAAGAATGTCCGAAAAAGACTTTCTACTGCCGAAGCGACCGTTTTTTCTCCGGCAATTACTTCATTTTCTATTTTTGGCAGTTGGTTTTTCACCCCTGGATGATGGTAAAAATGGTAGTGAAGCTGGTCACTAATTAATGCATAGAGCCATTCCCGTGATTGCGCCTTTCTGCGTTCATTAAAAACTCCAGAGGATTTACCCTTCTGCTCGAAAGATTGAATCATTTCCCAAATTCGACTTATGCCCTCCAAGGTTAACGAGGAGCAGGTATATGCTTTGGTAGCCCAGCCTTTTGTCGCAGGCTGAAGAAAATGAAGAATGCGGTTATAGTCATTTCGTGTTTTTTCCGCTATGGGCTTATTCTCACCATCTGCCTTATGAACAACAATGGCATCGGCCAGCTCCATAATCCCTTTTTTCATTCCCTGCAATTCATCACCGGCACCTGTTAATACTAGAAGCATGAAAAAATCGACCATATCCCTGATAATGACTTCACTTTGCCCAACGCCAACCGTTTCGATTAAAATCACCTCAAAACCGGCTGCCTCGCAAAGGAGCATTGATTCCCTTGTTTTTCGATGCACACCGCCAAGCTTTCCTGCAGATGGCGAAGGCCGGATAAAAGCGAGAGGATTTCTTGATAATTGCTCCATCCGTGTTTTATCACCTAAAATACTTCCGCCGCTAATACTAGAGCTTGGATCAATCGCTAAAACCGCAACCTTTAAACCTAAGCTGCATAGATACTCTCCAAACGCTTCAATGAAAGTACTTTTCCCGGCTCCGGGCACTCCGGTAATTCCAATCCGAATAGACTTCCCAGTGTAGGGTAAAAGCTTCTGCAGCAGTTCCTGTGCTTTTTCAAAATGATGCTCAGCATTGCTTTCTACAAGCGTAATGGCACGGGCAAGCATGCTTCGATTCCCCTCCGATACCCCGTTATATAATTCCTCTACAGAAACCGCTTGGGTATTGCGCTTTTTGAATCGAGAACTTTTTTGAAGGGAAGTTGATTGACCTTCAAGCTCTTGCCCCTTTCTTACTACACTTGAACATAAATCTGGATTTGATGGATCGCTCCATTCCGCTTTTTGATCAGCCGCCATTTATTCCGCCACTTCCTCATAGCCGAGCTGTTGATAGATTGCCTTAATAACCTTTTGTGCTGCTACCGGAATGACGGTTCCAGGTCCAAAAATAGCTGCCGCACCGTGATCATATAAGAATCGATAATCCTGGGCCGGAATAACTCCTCCTGCAACAACTAAAATATCCTCCCTGCCCAGCTTTTTCAATTCGTCGATAAGCTGTGGGAGTAAAGTTTTATGTCCGGCGGCAAGTGAACTCATCCCAATGACGTGGACATCATTTTCTACTGCCTGCAAAGCGGTTTCTTCCGGTGTTTGAAACAATGGACCGATGTCGACATCAAACCCAAGATCCGCAAAGGCTGTTGCAATCACCTTTGCTCCACGGTCATGGCCATCCTGACCCATTTTGGCAATCAAAATTCGTGGTCTTCTTCCTTCATTTTCGAGGAACTCGTCAGCCATTTCCTTCACAACCGTGATTTCCTCTTCGTTGCTAAAGGCTGAGCTGTATACACCGCTAATCGAATAGATGATTGCTTTATGCCTTTTGGCCACTTTTTCGATGGCATCAGAAATTTCTCCGAGCGTTGCTCTTGCTCTTGCTGCCTTTACTGAGAGCTCTAACAGATTTCCTTCACCAGCTTCTGCCGCTTTCGTCAAGGCGTTAAGTGATTCCTGTACCTTTTGATCATCCCTACTTTGCTTTAACGTATTTAATTTTTCGATTTGTTTCAATCGAACAGCTGTATTATCAATATCTAAAATATCAATTGGCTCTTCTTTCTCTAAACGATAACGGTTTACACCAATAATGATTTCTTTACCGGAATCAATTTGCGCCTGTCTCCGTGCGGCTGCCTCTTCAATTCTCATTTTTGGAAGACCAGTTTCAATCGCTTTCGCCATTCCGCCAAGCCCTTCAATTTCTTCGATATGCATCCAAGCTCTTTGTACCAATTCATCAGTCAGCTTCTCAACATAATAGGATCCTGCCCAAGGGTCAATTACCTTCGTGATTCCTGATTCCTCCTGAAGAAATAGTTGTGTGTTCCGAGCAATTCGAGCAGAGAAATCCGTTGGCAAAGCAATCGCTTCATCTAGTGCATTGGTATGCAGGGATTGTGTATGCCCCATAGCTGCAGCATGCGCTTCAATCAATGTACGAGTCACATTATTAAATGGGTCTTGTTCTGTCAAACTCCAACCGGACGTTTGTGAATGGGTTCGTAAGGCTAATGACTTATCATTCTTAGGATTAAATGATTTCATCATTTTTGCCCAAATTAACCGTGCAGCGCGCATTTTTGCCACTTCCATGAAATAATTCATTCCAATTGCCCAAAAAAATGACAATCTTGGTACAAATGAATCGATTTCAATCCCGGCTTTAAGTCCTGTCCGAACATATTCCAATCCATCCGCTAGTGTGTAAGCAAGCTCCAGGTCAGCAGGAGCACCTGCTTCCTGCATGTGATAGCCGGAAATACTAATACTATTAAACTTTGGCATATATTTAGAAGTATACTCAAAAATATCAGCGATAATTTTCATCGACATCTCAGGTGGATAAATATAAGTGTTTCGCACCATATATTCTTTTAAAATATCGTTTTGAATCGTTCCGGAAAGCTTTTCCTGACTAACGCCCTGTTCCTCGGCGGTAACAATGAAGAAAGCTAGAATTGGCAGGACCGCCCCATTCATCGTCATCGATACCGACATTTGATCAAGTGGAATTCCATCGAAAAGTGTTTTCATATCAAGAATCGAATCGATTGCCACTCCGGCTTTTCCAACATCGCCGACAACCCGGGGATGGTCAGAATCATAGCCGCGATGGGTTGCCAAATCAAATGCAACCGACAAACCCTTTTGTCCCATTGCCAAATTCCGGCGATAAAACGCATTACTCTCCTCAGCAGTTGAGAATCCAGCATATTGCCTTACCGTCCACGGCCTGTTGACATACATGGTTGGATACGGACCACGTGTATACGGCGGAAGCCCCGGCAGATCGTCTAGATGATTCAAGCCTTCCAAGTCCTCTTTTGTATAAAGAGCCTTCAACTTGATTTGTTCATTAGTTTCAAAAAGTAAATCTTCGATGGACGAATTTAGCTCTTGTTCCACTTTTTCTTCCCATTGTTTTTTATTATTGAGCGGTTGCTCAGTAAAAAGGCGCAGGTTTTGAAAATCAGGCTTTTGCATCGGCCCTCACCTCCATTTCAGTAAGTATATGAGAAAGTGTTTCATAGCAATTGCTTTTTACATGAACGAACTCTTCAATACCTTCATGATTCCACTGTACTTGTTGATCCTGATCCGGTAATCCAGCTAAATAAAAGAGCTTATCCGGAAACTTAGCTTTTATGAATAATAAGATCTCATGACCAATTGTCTCATATTGTTCGTTATCGCCGCATAGACAAAAATGCTGCGTTTCTTGACTTGCAACAAACGCCTCAGCTGATTCCTTTGAAAAAATTGGCTCACTTCCAACTGCGTTTATTCCCCAGCGGAAACGAATCCTCGCATAAAGTCAAATCTTGCTTTATACTGTTTTAATTCCCCAAGACAAATCATCGACATAATCGGTTTAGAACTCGACCTTCCCTCGATTTCCTTTGCCTTTTTCCTTAGTTCCTCATACGGCTCTGCCAATCTTTTTTTCACTAAAGGATTCATTTCAATCGCAGACTCTATTTTATTCATCTGTAAAAATTGAGGCTCGGCACCGTTTAATACATCTTCCAATGATTGAGAAACTAAATAGGCTGCTTCTTGTTCCTTTATGAGAGCAGGAACGGTTTCATCCAGATTTGCATACACATTTGTACCTACAATACTTTGTTTTCTTGTAAAAGAATCTTTCATTCTTTTGTTTCTAACTGTTGCGATCTCATTTTGGAGCCAACCGGTTTGCAATACTTTCAGAATTCCGCCGTTTATTTCAATCTGCTGAAAGAACTCCCATGCTTTTTCAGCCAATTCTGTTGTTAATTCTTCGACATACCATGAGCCGCCCGCTGGGTCAATAATATTTTTCAGATGCGCTTCATTTTTTAAAATTAGCTGTGTATTTCTTGCGATTCTTTCTGAAAAAGAATTGGGACCTGTAATTTCATCAAAAGCACCAACATGCAAATACTGTATGCCCCCAATTACAGCTGCAAACGCTTCATTGCCGGCACGAAGAAGGTTAACATGTGGATCATAGATAGTTTTTGTAAATGTAGAGGTTTCTGCAGCAATTTCTATACCCCTGTTATTTTTATGAGCCCCATAGGCTTCCGCTATTCTACTCCAGATCATTCGTGCTGCCCTAAGCTTAGCTATTTCCATAAAAAAGTTGCTGCCAATTGAGAATTGAAAAATCATTTTTGAAAGAATTTTCTCAAGCTTCATACCACTCTCAATAAACTGTTGGAGATAGAATACACCTGTGGCTGCAGCAATTCCCAGTTCTTGAACAGCATTTGCCCCGCTGTTCTGATAGATGGATGTGTTAATCAGGATCGTACGTAAATTTGGAAAAACCTTTTCAGCTGTCTTGATATTTTCTACCCACGCAGGGAGCAATTCTTTTGAAAAATTTCCTTCTTCGCCAAAAAGTGAAATGGGGTCAGTACCAATATATCCAGTAATTTTTTCGTTATTTCCTTTAGATAATTTTGCTAATAAGGCCGCCTGCAAACCTTTTGAATCAATGGCAATTGGAAAGTTTTCGGCCAAATCCATGAACAAACTAGCTACATCAGCATCGGATTCAAATAAAGCTTTTGAAACTTCAAACGAAATGGCCGTTTGCCCTTTACTGACGGCAGATATGAGTTTTTCTCTTAGTTCATGAATAGTTGAATAAGAAATCCGCTGAGCCACCTTCCAATCATTCATTACATATCCAAGCGGGAATGTACCACGTCTAAAATCCGATTGGCCCGGATACTCAGAGGGTGTTTTCTGATCTTCTTTAGAATAAAGCGGTTTCAAAATAATGTTTTCATATGTTGGGCTTTGCAAGGACTCAACTTTTTTCCCTTTTAAGGATTCTTCGGCTTTAGCTTTCCAATCAAGTTTTGTTTTTGAAGGAAAAGACTGATTGCGCAAATCTTCCAAACTTGACAACTCCCTCCAAGCAAAATAATAAATATTCAATTAATTCTATTTTATGGTACAAACCCGTTACAATCAATAAGAAAAGTACCGCCAGAAAAACTGGCGGTACTCTTTAATAGATGGAAGTTGTAGTTTTTGATGTATTTTCAAGTATTTCTTTAACTCGTTGTAAGAATCGTCCGCAAACAAGTCCGTCTAAAACTCGGTGGTCTAGAGACATACATAAATTCACCATATCACGTACGGCAATCATTCCATTATTCATGACTACCGGACGCTTCACAATTGATTCAACCTGCAGAATAGCTGCTTGCGGGTAATTGATGATGCCCATGGATTGAACAGATCCGAATGAACCGGTATTGTTGACGGTAAATGTTCCACCTTGCATATCCTCGGACTTTAGTTTTCCATTTCTAACCTTAACAGCAAGCTCGGAAATTTCACGGGCAATTCCTTTAATTGTTTTTTCGTCCGCCAGCTTAATAACAGGAACGTATAACGCATCATCAGTTGCAACGGCAATCGAAATATTAATATCCTTCTTTTGAATAATTTTATCCCCGGCCCACATTGAGTTGATTTGTGGGAATTCCTTCAAGCCTTGAGCAACTGCTTTTACAAAGAATGCAAAGAAAGTTAAATTGAAGCCCTCTTTTTTCTTAAACTCATCTTTAATGGAATTGCGGTAGTCTACCAAATTCGTGGCATCAACCTCTATCATTGTCCAAGCATGTGGCGCTTCGTGTTTACTTCGCAGCATGTTAGCCGCAATCGCTTTACGGACACCTGTAACAGGTATTTCAATGTCACCTGTCCCAACTGGCACATTTACGGAAGTTGCAGCCTGTTTTGGCTCAGGTTGAGCCGTTTCCGGCAAGGCAGAAGGCTGAATTTCAGACTGCTTGATTGGTTCTGTCTTTGGAGATCCTGCAGGTATGTTTCCGGACTCAATCAATTTTTGCAAATCTTTTCTGGTAATTCTGCCTCCGGCACCTGTTCCATGCACTTGAGTCAAGTCAATTCCATGCTCCTGAGAGAGCTTTAAAACCGCGGGTGAATATCGGCCAACATTTCCTTTATCTGCAGCCTCAGTTCCCCTATCGGCTGATTTTTCTTCTACAGCAGCTGCTTTTGCTTTTGTCTCACCATCCGTTTCTCCGCCCTCTATCTCAATCGTACAAATGATTTCACCAACAGACAATGTATCGCCTTCTCCGGCAATTAGTTCTTTAATCATTCCTGTAAATGAAGACGGGACTTCTGCATTTACCTTATCTGTCATAACCTCTGCAAGTGGATCATATTTATTTACCTTATCCCCAACAGAAACAAGCCATTTACTAATGGTACCCTCTGTAACACTTTCACCTAGTTGAGGCATTTTTATTTGTTCAACTGCCAATGCATAAAACCTCCTTAGTGCATTTACTACTGTGGATTATTCTTCAGCTAAAAAAATTGCACCTTAAAATTCTGCTAATTCTCTCATTGCTTTTTCAACTTTATCAGGATTTACCATAAAGTATTTTTCCATCGTCGGTGCATACGGCATGGCCGGTATATCCGGTCCAGCCAAGCGTTTAATAGGTGCATCTAAATCGAATAAGCAATTTTCAGCTATAATGGCAGATACCTCCCCCAAAATACTGCCTTCTTTATTGTCTTCTGTAACGAGCAGAACCTTCCCGGTTTTGGAGGCAGCTTCAATAATCGCTTCCTTATCCAGTGGGTAAACTGTTCTTAAATCAAGAATATGGGTTGAAATTCCGTCCTTAGCCAGTTTTTCGGCAGCTTGGAGGGCAAAATGAACACACAGACCATAAGTAATGACCGTAATATCATCGCCTTCACGTTTCACATCAGCTTTTCCAATTGGAAGCGTATAATCATCAGTCGGAACTTCTCCTTTAATCAAACGGTAGGCCCGTTTATGCTCGAAGAAAAGAACAGGGTCATTATCACGTATAGCTGCTTTTAATAAACCTTTTACATCATAAGGAGTAGATGGCATAACAATTTTTAATCCAGGTTGATTTGCAAATACCGCTTCAACAGATTGAGAGTGATACAATGCACCATGAACCCCTCCGCCGTATGGAGCACGAATAACAATTGGACAATTCCAGTCATTATTTGATCGATAGCGAATTTTCGCTGCCTCTGAAATAATTTGGTTTACAGCAGGCATGATAAAGTCAGCAAACTGCATTTCTGCAATCGGCCGCATACCATACATAGCTGCACCGATTCCTACTCCTGCTATGGCTGATTCAGCAAGCGGTGTATCAATTACTCGCTCTTCTCCAAATTGTTCATACAATCCTTGTGTAGCCTTAAATACACCACCCTTTTTACCAACATCTTCCCCAAGTACAAACACCTTAGGGTCTCTTTCCATTTCTTCACGTATGGCCATTGTCACCGCATCTATATAAGAAATTACTGCCATGTTACGTCCCCCCTTACATTTCCCCATAAACGTATTTCATTGCATCCTCAGGTGCAGCATATGGGGCATTTTCAGCATAGTCAGTTGCCTCATTCACCAGTTTCATTACACGGTCATTGATTTCTTTTTCCAAGTCATCATTCAGGACACCCGTTTCCTTTAAGTAGGCACCAAATGTAATAATCGGATCCTGGGTTTTGGCTTTTGCTACCTCATCAGGTGCCCGGTAAGAACGGTCATCATCATCAGAAGAATGTGGTGTTAAACGGTAGGAAATTGTTTCAATTAAGGTAGGTCCCGCGCCGCTGCGGCCGCGTTCCGCAGCCTCTTTCACTACTTTATAAACTTCTAACGGGTCGTTCCCATCCACTGTGAACCCTGGCATTCCATAGCCAATTGCACGATCTGATACCTTCTCGCAGGCTAATTGTTTTTCAATTGGAACGGAAATAGCATACTTATTGTTTTCACACATAAAAATAACAGGAAGTTTGTGTACACCGGCAAAATTTGCACCTTCATGGAAATCACCTTGGTTGGATGACCCTTCACCAAATGTTACAAACGTAACAAGGTCTTTTCTTTCCATCTTTCCAGCCAAAGCAACCCCTACTGCATGAGGTACTTGTGTTGTAACGGGCGAGGAACCTGTAACAATACGATTTTTCTTTTGTCCAAAGTGTCCAGGCATTTGCCTTCCTCCTGAATTAGGGTCTTCTGCTTTCGCAAATCCAGAAAGCATAAGCTCCTTCGCCGTCATCCCAAAGGTTAAGACTACCCCCATATCCCGGTAATAGGGAAGCACATAATCTTTATCCTTATCAAGTGCAAAAGCTGCCCCAACTTGGGCCGCTTCCTGGCCTTGACAGGAAATAACAAATGGGATTTTCCCAGCACGGTTTAATAACCACATCCGCTCATCAATCCGACGGGCTAAAACCATTGTTTCATACATCTCTAAAACTTTTTCATCACTTAATCCTAATGCCTCATGTCGCTTTTCAGCCATTAATTTTGTACCTCCCTATTGTTCGCATTGAATCCTAAACAGCGTCAGTATTTATCCCGCAGTAACGGGCAGTAAGACCCCCTACTTCAGTGGTTGGTGTAAGTAGGAAGAGTGAGTGGGGGATCAACTGCCCATAAAAGCCCGATTGGTTCAACTAACAATCAGTGGGGGATGAAAAAACCCCCACTGATCGAAGTTTCACTTTATCCGTGAAGTGCTCTGCCATCTACTGCTAATGCAGCTTCCCCAATTGCTTCTGCAAGGGTTGGGTGTGGATGGATGGTGTGAGCGACTTCCCATGGAGTTGCATTTAATACCATTGCAAGCCCAGCTTCTGAGATCATATCGGTAACATGAGGACCAATCATGTGTACCCCTAAAATATCATTGGTCTCTTCATCGGCCACAATTTTCACAAATCCATCCGATTCACCGAAAACCAGCGCTTTACCAATGGCACGGAAGGAAAATTTGCCCACTTTTACTTTATGCCCTCTACTTTCCGCTTGCTCCTCGGTAATACCAACACTAGAAACCTCAGGATTACTATAAATACATTTTGATATTAAGTTATAATCGATAGGTGAAGGATCCTTTCCTGCTATATGCTCAACGGCAACAATTCCTTCATGGGATGCAACATGGGCGAGCTGCAGGCCGCCAACAACATCTCCAATTGCGTAAATATGGGATTCCTTTGTTTGGTAAAATTCATTTGTGACAATATTTCCTTTTTCAAGCTGAATTTCCGTATTCTCAAGCCCGATTCCTTCAGTATTCGCTTGACGTCCAACGGAAACAAGCAGTTTTTCAGCCTTAAATTCTTTTAAACTGCCTTTTACTTCAGCGGAGATTGCTACACCATTACCTTTTACTATTGTTTCAGAAAGGACCTTTGCGCTTGTTACAATTTTAATTCCTTTTTTCTTCATTAACCGTTGCATTTCTTTTGAAATGTCTTTATCTTCTGTAGGGATAATTCGGTCTGCATATTCAATCACCGTAACGTCTACCCCAAAATCGGATAACATTGAGGCCCATTCAATCCCAATTACGCCGCCGCCAACAATGATAATAGAAGATGGTAAGTTTTCCAGTTCTAATGCTTCATCAGATGAAATGACCTGGTCGCCGTCAATCTCAAGCCCTTGAAGGGTTCTTGGCCTTGAACCGGTAGCAACAATTACATTTTTGGGGATGAGCATTTCATTTTCTTCGCCGTTATTCATTTCAACAGATATGGTACCTGGCATTGGTGAAAAGATGGAAGGGCCCAAAATCCGTCCTAATCCTTCATAAACATCGATTTTCCCTTGTTTCATTAAGTGCTGTACTCCTTTATGAAGGGTATCGATGATTTTCGTTTTTCTTTCTTGAACTTTAGTAAAATTAAAAGTTACTTCGCCAGTTATCACGCCAAAGTCTTCACTATGTTTTGAAGTAGCATACACTTCTGCACTTCTTAGCAGGGCTTTACTTGGTATACAACCTTTATGTAAGCATGTTCCACCGAGTTTTCCTTTTTCAACAATTGCTGTTTTTAAACCTAGCTGTGAGGCACGGATTGCGGCAACATATCCACCAGTGCCACCCCCGAGAATAACCAAATCATACTCTTGTGCCATTTTATTTCCTCCCCAACTACTTAAATTTTTGCTGTTTTAAATGAACCAGGATATATTTTAACTTCCTCTTCGCCACGCAAGACGCGAAGGGCTCCTTCTGCTAATGCTTGAAGTTCATTTTCCCCAGGATGAATGATACAATCAGCAATCCAGTTTACTCTATTGGTAATCGATTGTACAAAATCCTTTCCATAAGCAAGTCCGCCAGTTAAAACGATCGCATCTACTTTACCTGAAAGAACCGCACTAGCAGAACCAATTTCTTTTGCAACCTGATAGGCCATGGCATCATAAACAAGCTTGGCTTCTTTATTCCCGGCTTCAATCATCTCTTCTACCTTCACTGCGTTATTTGTGCCAAGGTAACCGACTAGACCGCCCTGCCCTACTAACATTTTCATGATTTCTTCCCGGTAGTATTCACCAGAAAACGAAAGGGAAATTAAATCTCCGGCTGGAACAGTACCAGCACGTTCCGGACTAAAAGGCCCATCACCGTGAAGACCATTATTAACATCGATAACCCTACCCATTCTATGTACACCGACGGTTATTCCGCCCCCCATATGGGTAACAATTAAATTTAATTCTGAGTATTTTTTCCCTAATTCCTTTGCTGCTCTTCTTGCAACAGCCTTTTGATTCAACGCATGAAAAATACTTTTTCGTTCAATTAACGGGAAACCGGATATCCTTGCAATCGGGTCAAGTTCATCGACAACTACTGGGTCCACAATATAGGACGGGATATTAAGACCAGATGCTATTTCATATGCTATTATACCACCTAAATTCGATGCGTGTTGTCCAGAATACCCATTTCTTAAATCCGTCAACATTTTGTCATTAACTGTATAGGTTCCGCCTTCGATCGGACGAAGCAATCCTCCCCGCCCACAAACCGCGGACAATTTTGAAATATTAATACCTTCTTGGTCCAATGTTTCTAAGATGGTGTTTTTCCTGAATTCATATTGATCAATGATATTTGGGTAAGAATTTATTATTTCAGCTTCATGACGAATCGTTTTTTCCAGTATGGAAATTTCATTATCGAAAACCCCTATCTTAGTAGAAGTAGAGCCAGGGTTGATGATGAGTATTCGATATTCTCTTTCTTGCACGTTTTGACCCCCAATTTGCTTTATCGAAAGATTAAGACGGTACCTTTCAAAAATTTTTTCGTCGATTTACCCCCACATATTTAACTAAGTAATGTTCAATAATTGAGTGGTCATTATACTTAAAGTAATTTCTAAAATGATCAAATTTTAAACAATATGAGGTAAATCACTACCTAGGAAAGCGCTGAATTTTCATTCAGCGCTCAAATTTTAAGATTATTGCAGTTTTTATTTTCTACGGCTTAAAATATGATGTCCGTTTTGAAGGAATTGACTGCGGGAATTGCGCATTCTTTCAATCCGTTCCTCTACCATGCGATCTGCTGCAAGGTAGGTTGGGATTCCATCACGCTTTGAAATTTCAATGATTCTTTCAATACTTGTGTAAAGCTGTTCAACCTTTTTAAGGGCACGTTCATGATTATATCCGTAAAGCTCATCGGCTACGTTGATTACACCACCAGCATTTATTACATAATCCGGAGCGTATACAATACCCATTTCATGAATGATGTCTCCATGACGTGTATCTTTTAATTGATTGTTCGCAGAACCAGCGATTACTTTTGCCTTCAACTGCGGGATTGTGTCATCATTGATGGTTGCTCCAAGAGCACATGGCGCATAAATATCGCATTCCACACCGTAAATTTCATTTGGGTCAACAGCACGCGCACCAAAGTCTTCCACTGCACGCCCGACCGCTTCTTTATTAATATCTGTAACAATCAGCTGTGCGCCTTCTTCATGCAGATGCTTACAAAGGGTATAAGCTACATTTCCAACGCCTTGGACAGCTACTACTTTTCCTTCTAGTGAGTCTGTGCCAAATGCCTCTTTGGCTGCCGCTTTCATTCCTAAATAAACACCATACGCTGTTACAGGGGATGGATTTCCAGATGATCCGAATGCCGGGGAAATCCCTGTTACATAATCCGTTTCTTCATGAATTAAATCCATATCCGCCACAGTGGTACCTACATCTTCAGCTGTTATATATCTTCCATTTAGTCCTTGAATATAACGTCCAAAAGCGCGGAACATTTCTTCATTTTTATCCTTACGAGGGTCGCCTATGATTACCGTTTTGCCACCGCCAAGATTTAAACCTGCCGCCGCATTTTTATAAGTCATTCCTTTTGCCAATCTCAATGCATCTTCAATCGCGGCCTCTTCAGATTCATATGTCCACATACGCGTTCCGCCTAATGCCGGTCCTAAGGTTGTATCATGAATTGCAATAATTGCTTTTAATCCCGAAGATTTATCCTGACAAAAAACTAATTGCTCGTAATCATATTTTTCTAAATACTTAAAAATTTCCATATTAATATTCCTCCTCAATAATGAAAAAACTAGTTTGCCACAGAGCATACTGCTAATGCAAGAGAAAACAACTTGCTCTCTGCGGAGTCGGCTCTGGAAGTTAGCACAATCGGCGCTTTAGCCCCGGCAATTACAGCACCAACCTTTGCATTTGCGAAATAAACTAACGATTTATACAATGCGTTTCCAACCTCAATGGCAGGAACCACTAAAATATCGGCTTTGCCCGCTACTTCACTTTGGATGCCCTTATGTTCAGCAGCTAAAACCGAAACAGCAATATCCAATGCAAGCGGACCGTCAACGATGCAGCCAGTGATTTGCCCGCGCTTGTTCATCACCGTTAGTGCCGCTGCATCCACCGTTGCCTGCATAGCGGGATTAACCACTTCAACGGCAGCAATCGGTGCTACCTTTGGCGTTTCAATTCCAATTCCTTTAGCAACCGCAACAGCGTTTGTTATGATTTGTGCCTTTTGCTCCAAATCCGGGGTAATGTTCATCCCCGAATCTGTTACGATTGTAAAACGGTCCCGATTAGGGATTTCAAAAACAGCAACATGCGAAAGAATATTTCCTGTTCTTAAACCATATTCTTTATTCAATACAGCCTTTAGAAGAACATTCGTCGGGATATTCCCTTTCATTAGTACATCCGCTTCTTTATTCGAAACCGCTTTAACGGCTAATTTGGCAGCCAGTTCATTTGTCTCGGCATGAACGATTCTGAGGCTTTTCTCCGGATTTACCTTGTTTTCTTCAGTCTTAATCATTCGATTAATGTTTTCCTGATTTCCAAATAAAATAAAATTTGCAAGATTTCGTTCAATTGCATCTAGAACCGCTTTTATAACAACGATATCTTCCGCTACTGCGACAGCAACAGTATTCTTTTTAAGTTGGGTTGCTCTGTCAATAAGTGAATCCAGCAACAAGTTGTCATCAACCCTTCCACAGCAAAATCAAATTCCAATAAATTAATTAGCAAGATTCATGCCAACAAAATTCATTGTAAGCGCTTTATTTAATTAGTTACCCGCATGCAATTTTTTTCATACCATGAAATTTACTGCATGCCGTTATTTTCAATTTTATATTTTTCAAGTTTGTAATATAAATTTCGAACAGATAAACCAAGTGTTTTAGCTGTTAACGTTTTGTTTCCGTTTAAACGATTAAGTGTATCGCGGATGATCTTTGCTTCATATTCGTCGACCATTGCTGATAACGGCCGTTCCCGAAAATCAGGATTCTTTAATGTCCCAAATTCCCTGCCAATCAATTTATTATTGTTAAGTTCCGGCAGGTGTTTTACATCAATATAGACTTCGTTAAATTTCATAAAAATAATGGCCCGCCCAAGGATATTTTCTAGTTCTCTTACATTTCCCGGCCAATTATACTTCATTAGCCCCGCCATCGCAGCCTCTGTTACCCCTTCAACATTCCGTCCATAATCACGATTAATTTTTTGAATAAGCCGATCGCATAATAAAGGGATTTCCTCTTTTCTTCTTTTAAGCGGGGGAATATGTATCGGCATTCGATTTAAACGATAGTATAAGTCTTCCCTAAAAGTACCCTTAGCAATCCCTTTTTCAAGGTTCACATTGGTTGCAGCAATGACTCGGACATTAATTGCAACAGGCTTCGTTCCGCCAACGCGGATGATTTCATTTTCCTGTAAAACCCGAAGCAGCTTTGCCTGAGTATTTGCCGGAAGTTCACCAATTTCATCAAGAAAAATGCTTCCGTTGTTTGCCTCTTCGAAAAACCCTGTTTTCCCTCCCCTTTTTGCGCCGGAAAATGCTCCTTCTTCATAACCGAACAATTCACTTTCTAACAAAGATTCCGATATAGCTGCACAATTGACACGAATAAATTTATTGTATTTTCTGTCGCTTGCATTGTGGATAGCGTGGGCAAATAATTCTTTTCCCGTTCCGGATTCGCCGCGAAGAAGGACGGTAGCAGGAGTTTTTGCTCCGAGCTTCGCCTGCTCAATTGCCAGCAGCATTTCCTCGGACTTCCCGATAATGTCCTCAAAGGTATATTTTGCTTCAAGTGTTCGGATGATTTGCCGTGCACGGTGCAACTCCCTGTTCAACGATTTAATTTCAGACATGTCGTGGATAACACCTACACTGCCCTTAAGTTTTCCCTTTACAATAATCGGTGCGACATTAACGATTACTTCCTTTTTGCTTGGCCCAACCCTCATAGCGACGCCGCGGACAGCTCTTCTTGTCTGTAAAACCTTCATATGCATGCTTTCACCTTCTGAGATATCGGTCGTCGCGGGCTGCCCAATTACCTGTTCTTCTGTCAGTCCGGTTAAACGGGTATATGCCCGATTAATAAGAATTCCCCGGCCGACTTCATCGACAACGGATATCGCTTCATCACTAGATTGGATAATCGCTTGCAGCATCGTTTGAATTTCTTTTAAATTCGTAATTTCTTCCGCTAAGTTAACAACTTCCGTGATATCTTTAAACACGGCAAAAGCACCCATGAGTGTGCCATTTTCTTCAACGATTGGAATTCTTGTTGTAATAATTTTTCGTCCATTGCCTAAAACCATTTCTTGGTTTGCTTCAATTCTTCTCGTCTCTAATATATGAGGTAGTCTGCTTTCCGGTATCACTTCACAGACATATTTTCCAACCGCATCCTCTTTTTTTACTCCCATCATTTCTTCCGCTCGACGATTAAAGAGAATGACCATGCCGTTTTTATCAATTACCGCCATCCCATCATTTGTGGAGTTAAAAATCAACTCTTGCTGATAGGACTCATTTTGATGTCTTTTTACCAGATCTTCCTTTTCTTCCATAAGTTTTGAAACAAGGAAAGCAACACTTCCGGGAATTAAAATCGTACTACTTGGTTTTGTCCGCCTTATTTCGTGAAATGCTGTGTCATCTCCTGTAACCTCAATAATGATATCGATGTTTTTAGATAAAAAGGGGTGCCAGTCCGTTCCAGTTTTAATACCTTCTTTTTGTGCCAATCGAATACCAGGTGCATCTGTATTCCGGTCAACAACTGCCTTTACATTTAAAACCTCTGTTTCTTTTAAAATTTTTAAAATCGCCGTTCCACCTTTTCCAGCTCCGACAATCATTACATTTTGCATTTTCTAGCCTCCATTCTTTAAATCAGGAAACTTTTTTCATACGCTCATAGTGAGTCATGCAATTTTTTTCATATTTATTGTATAGTGAATAGTTCAGCTTGACAAATATATTCATTGTACTATTATTTTCGTGAGAAGCTTTTTCTTTTCAATTGGCTCTGTTAAACTTAGTTGTTGATTTTCGCTCCAGGATGCTCGCTTTCCGCGGGGCGGGCGGTGAGCCTCCTCGGCGCTTAAGCACCTGTGGGGTCTCACCTGTTCCCGCTGCTCCCGCAGGAGTCTCGCACCTTCCGCTCCAATCAACGTTTATGTACTTTAACACAGCCTTTCAATTAAAATTCGGAAGGAATTTATTATGCAGCGGATTATTGCACTGATTATATTATTGATTCCGGGTTTCTTGGCTGCTTTCGGCATTAAGCTAATGCGTGATATGACCTTTGGAATCTTGCAGCCGCCAATTCCCTATTTATCTCTGCAATTTTTGATCGGACTCATCCTCTTTCTTGGCGGTTTAGGGTTTGTTGCGGGATTTATCTTTCATCGTGACCGCAAAAGAAACAAAGTTCAATCACGTTTCAAAGGTCCTGGAAACCCACGGTCTACCGACGGTAAAAAATCCAACTAAAAAGAGACCGCTTAGGGTCTCTTTTCATACTGTTTTCTAATTCGCAACGCCTTAACAGGGTCATCGGTAATGACGGATGTACAGTTAAGTCTAAATAACCGATGAAGATCGGCATCATTATTAACAGTATAAGGCCTTACAGCAATTTCGTTCTCCATTGTCCTGGTAATGATTTCATCACTGAGAGTTGAATACTTAGGATGAATCCCTTTTGCTCTGATGGAT
Source organism: Bacillus salipaludis (assembly GCF_030938565.1). Taxonomy (GTDB): domain Bacteria; phylum Bacillota; class Bacilli; order Bacillales; family Cytobacillaceae; genus Neobacillus; species Neobacillus salipaludis_A. Next base: position 5,055,422 of record NZ_JAVGVR010000001.1, read on the forward strand.
TGTGCATAAACCCACGGCATAAATAATCCTTCTAAAAAAAGCGGAGCGGTTTCAATTTCCGAGGCCAGCCTGTAACAATGAACAATACTGTAATGATTAAAGGAGGAAATAATGATTCTATCCGTTAAACCGTAATTTTGGATAAGCTCAATTACTTTTTCCTCCATGCCTTCGTAGGCAAGAAGACCATTTTTCAATTCGATATTACATAGCAGCGTATTTGTTTGCATCCATTCAAGAACCTCAATTAAGGATGGAATGGTTTCTTTTTTTAAGCCTTTTTTATTGGCGTTCAGCTTACGAATATCCTTAAATAAAAAATCTTTTACAAAACCGTTTCCACTTGTGGTCCTGTTCACCTTTTCATCGTGGATGACAACGAGTTCACCATCTTTTGTCAATTGTACATCGAGTTCTAACCCATCCGCTCCTGCCTTTTCCGCTTCATAAAAGGCACTCATGGTATTTTCTGCGAATAGGGAGGAATAACCACGGTGAGCAAAAATTTCTGTCATGCCGTCACTTCCTAACTACTTATTAAATTGGAGGAATTTTTTATGAAACCTTTACAAATAACCCCTGAAACAGCGATTAAACTTTCGGAAAAATTAAACGTTCCCATTGAGCAAATTATGCATATGCCACAACATATCCTAATTCAAAAATTAATGGAATTGGACAAGGAGCAAAAAAAGTAATTTTTAATCTACAGTCCTATCATATGCATCAAAATTTTGATAACCACCCTATAAGAACGAAAAAAGCCCTCATTTCCAATAAATGAAGGCTTTTATTTATAGTTTTAAACGTTTCATGAAGCCATATGCTCTAAGCGCAACTTATCTGCAACCATTGCGATAAATTCAGAGTTTGTTGGTTTTGCTTTTGACATGCTGACAGTATAGCCAAAAAGTGATGAAATGGAGTCGATGTTTCCACGGCTCCACGCTACTTCAATGGCATGGCGAATGGCACGCTCAACACGGCTGGCTGTCGTGTTATATTTTTTAGCAATATCAGGGTATAAGACCTTTGTAATCGATCCTAAAAGTTCAATGTCATTATAAACCATGGAAATCGCTTCACGTAAATACAAATACCCTTTAATATGTGCAGGTACACCGATTTCATGGATAATGCTCGTAATGCTGGCATCAAGGTTTTTTGGCTTTTGTTCCGCTTGTACACGGTAAGCTGGAGAAGGAGGTGCTTTTCTTGTTATCGAAGCATTTCTGCCGCTGACTTGACGAATGTGGTTACCCAGGTTTTCCATATCAAAAGGCTTTAAAATAAAATAAGATGCCCCCAGTTCAACGGCCTTCTTGGTAACATCCTCCTGACCAAAGGCAGTTAACATAATTACATTTGGCAAGGCACCTTTCTTCAAATCACGTAGGCGTTCTAAAACAGCTAACCCATCCAAATGGGGCATAATAATATCTAATACTAGTACATCAGGATCTACAGATCCCAATAAATCTAAACATTCTTGACCATTATGTGCAATCCCTGCAACTTCCATATCTTCCTGGGATGAAATATATTCCTCTAATAATCCAACTAATTCCCTATTATCATCAACGACGCACACCTTTATTTTCTTCAACACCGTATTCCTCCTCAAATCCAATTGGTAAGTTCCATCTGTAGTCTCTATTTTCTATTGTAAATTAGAAATTCGACAATGCAACTAAAATTCCTTTCATTTTTTTAATATTTCTTAAAATAGTGATAAAATCTCAGTTTTTCTTAATTTTTCTCTTATTTTCGACGAATTTCGCTTTTTTGTCGAATAATCTTTAAATCCGTAAAAAACAAATAGGCGAAACCGCCTATTTGTTTTTATTATCAACTTAACGCCAAAGCACTTTCCTTTTTAGCTTGCTTTTTCTTTCGGTGTATCATATATATTAATTCCTGCTTCATCCAGCATCCATTCTATATGCACTCCATATCCAGAGGTAGGATCGTTTACAAAAACATGGGTCACAGCACCGACAAGCTTCCCATTCTGGATGATTGGACTTCCACTCATCCCTTGAACAATACCGCCTGTTTTTTCTAGAAGCTTTGGATCCGTTACTTTTATGACCATGCCTTTTGTAGCTGGAAACTTTTGCGGAATTGTGTTCACAATTTCAATATCAAATTCTTCAACCTGATCATTGTTAACAACTGTCAAAATTTTCGCAGGGCCTTCTTTTACTTGATTTGATAAAGCAATCGGCAATGGCTTATCCATTATACCATTTTTCAACGATTTATTTAATTTCCCAAAAATACCAAATGGGCTGTTCTTTTGTATATTCCCAACAATTTCATGGTCTGAAGAAAAACGTGCAAGTTTTTCACCAGGGTCTCCATTACTACCTTTTTCAATCGACGTAACGGTTGACCGGACAATCTGTCCGTCTTCCACGACGATTGGTTTTTTCGTATCCATATCTGAAATCACATGTCCTAATGCACCATATTTTTTAGAATCTGGATGAACAAAGGTCATCGTTCCGATTCCTGCTGCCGAGTCCCTAATATATAATCCCAGTTTGTACGTGTTTTCCCCTTTGTCCTTTAAGGGGGTAAGTTTTGTCGTAAATTTACCGCTTTCACGGCTAATCACCAAGTTTAAAGCTTTACCGTTTTCTCCTGCATCCTGTACAAATGGTGCAACATCTGCCATTTTTTCAATTTTAGTTCCATTAATTTTTGTAATAATGTCTCCAACTTTAATACCAGCCATTTCACCAGGAGATTTTTTTCCATTTAACGTATTCACTAAATGATGCCCGACCACTAAGACACCTACGGTATTTAGTTTCACGCCAATTGACTGACCACCTGGAATAACTCGAAAATCTTTTAAAACCTTTACATCGACCTTTTTAATAGGGATTCCTGCAAACTCTAAGAGCATTTCATTACTGCCTTTTTCCTTTGCCTTTAAAGAAACTGAATGTTTGTCCTGTGCAAGTGCGATACTTGAATTGTGAGAAACTAAAGCGGCTGACACCGGAGCAGCCTTTTGAAAATTATAATCTTGCCCTTCAAAGACAGTGATTGTCTTTGGTATTTCGAGGTATTGTTTAAGCGGTTGATTGAAAATAAAACTGATTAATGAAACAAGGAGAATTCCACCAATGATTTTTCTAATTATATCTAAATTCAAATTTTTTCACTCTCCTCGCTTCTTGTCCACAACTTCGAAATGGCTACATCTATAATTTTGCCTCGTTGACAAGCATTTATAACCTTCCTTCAATATAAAAAAGCTCCCCCTATTGGGAAGCTTTTCAATTTTTCTTATTTTTTGCAGCCATTAACAATAATTCCTCAGCATGTTTCTTTGTAAGGTCGGTGATTTCGACTCCAGAAATCATCCTGCCGATTTCTTTTATTTTCTCTTCGGCTTTAAGCGGTGTCACGGATGTCTTGGTCCTGCCACCCTTCGTAACCTTCGAAATAAACAAATGGATGTCAGCCATAGCAGCAACCTGCGGTAGATGGGAGATACATAAAACCTGCGACGAATGTGCGACTTTATAAATTTTTTCAGCTATTGCCTGTGCAACCCTGCCGCTAACTCCTGTATCCACTTCATCAAATATAATCGATGTGACACCTTGATGTTTTGAAAAGATACTCTTTAAGGCAAGCATAATTCGTGAAAGTTCTCCCCCGGAAGCAATTTTCGATAATGGTTTAAGCGGTTCCCCGGGATTTGTTGAAAGATAGAATTCGATATGGTCGACACCATTTTTTGCAAAATGCTTTATATCCTTCTCAAAGCGAATTTCAAAAATCGTTTTTGCCATATATAAATCCTTTAGCTCCTTATGTATAAGCTTGGTCAGCTTTTCCGCATACTTTTTACGAAGCTCAGTTAATTGTTTTGCTTCAAGAACTAAATCCTTTTGAATAGAGGCTAATTCTTTTTCTAATTTGTTAATATGTGTTTCTTTATTTTGTAATGTTTCAATTTCTTCTTCAATTTTGGCTGCATATTCTAAAATTTCCTGGATTGTCTTGCCATATTTTCGTTTCAACTGGCTTATTTCATTTATTCGGTCTTCAATTTCATTTAATCTTTGCGGATCGTATTCCAATTCATCCATTTCATTTCTTAAAGCATGTGCAGCATCCTCAAGTTGATAGAAGCTGTTTGAAACCGCCTCATATAATTCTTTGTATTCTGTGTCTAATCCTGCTGCATCCTCCAGATGCCCCATTACCATACTAATCCAGTCCAAGCCCTTTTGTTCACCACTTAAGGCTGAATAACTGGATTGTATCGCTTCGAAAACCCGTTCAAAGTTTCCAAGCTTCCGTTTTTCCTCAAATAACTCATCATCTTCATTAAGCTTTAAATTGGCATTTTGAATTTCGTTCAATTGAAATTGAATTAAATCCAGGCGGTGTGCTGCTTGCTGCTCATTCTCACTTAATGACTTTAGCTTTTGTAATGTGTGTTCATAGCGATGGAATACTTCCTGGTACTCACGGAGGGAGGAAATGATTTCATCGGAACCGAATTGATCAAGCAATGATAGATGCTTGGTTTCATCCATTAATTCTTGGTGCTCATGCTGTCCATGGATATCAATCAATGTCGAACCGATTTCTCTTAAAGTAGAAATGGTCACAAGCTTTCCATTTATCCTGCAAACGCTTTTTCCGGAACGGGAGATATCCCTTCGTAAAACGACCATCCCTTCTTCAATATCAATCCCAAATTCCATTGCCTTTAGATAGCATGGATGCCCATCATGATCTAATTGAAAAAGTCCTTCAATCTCAGCCTTTTCTTCACCATGCCGTACGAATTCTGCAGAACCTCTCCCGCCAACCAATAAATGTATCGCATCAATGATGATGGATTTTCCTGCTCCTGTCTCACCAGTTAACACTGTCAAGCCTTTTTCAAACGAAATGGAAGAGGCTTCGATAATGGCAAAGTTTTTTATCGATAGTTCTGATAACAAGGAACATTCCCCCAATTAAAGCATATCAAGAAACCTGTTTGTAATGATTTCTGTTTGTTCAGGTGTTCGACAAATGATTAAAATGGTATCATCTCCACAGATGGTTCCCAGTACCTCTTCCCAATCAAGATTGTCTAAAAGTGCCCCAATAGCCATGGCATTACCAGGTAAACACTTCATCACTAATAAATGTCCTGCTGAGTCAATTCGAATAAAAGCATCCATCAAAGATCTTTTTAGTTTTTGAAGCGGATTAAATCGTTGATCAGCAGGAAGGCTGTATTTGTAACGGCCATCCAACAAAGGGACTTTCACCAAATGCAATTCTTTTATATCACGGGAAACAGTAGCCTGTGTCACATTGACGCCAGAATTTCTTAGTTCATCCACTAAATCATCCTGTGTTTCAATGTCATTATTGGCAATAATTTCTCTAATTTTAATATGGCGCTGGCCTTTATTCATATTTTTCACCCCGTAAACAGTAAAAACCATTTAAATATTATGTTCAAAAATGTCGCTTCTACCCTTATGTTAGCCGATTTTGTAAGAGTTGTCATTTATTTTCCCAAAAACAGAAGGATAAGCGTATTTTGCCTATCCTTCACCCGTTTGCTTTGTATGGAATTCCTGATGTGCAAGTTTAACAACCTCTGAAGGGTCCACAGGCAAGAGGTTATTTTCTTTGTTTTCCTCTCCCCACCAGGAAAGATGAAGAAGGAATTCAATATTCCCGTCTCCTCCAGTAATAGGTGAAAAAGATAAATTTTTAACTTGATACCCCTGCTCAATTGAAAAATTGATGATTTTGGTTACAACCTGCAAATGGACCTTTTCATCGCGAACAATTCCCTTTTTGCCAACCTGCTCCCGTCCTGCCTCAAATTGCGGTTTAACAAGTGCAACGATATCACTTTGAGGTACTAAAAGAGTTTTAAGCACCGGCAAAATCAAGGTCAACGAAATAAATGATACATCGATGGTTGCAAAATTTGGCATTCCTGCTATTAAATCAGCAGGAGTCACGTAGCGGAAATTTGTTCTCTCCATTACGACCACACGGTCATCCTGCCGGAGTTTCCATGCTAACTGGTTATAACCAACATCCAGAGCATAGGACATTTTTGCTCCGTTTTGCAGGGCACAATCAGTAAATCCACCTGTAGATGCACCAATATCTAATAAAATCTTATCCACAACTGAAACATCAAATACTTTTAGGGCCTTTTCAAGTTTTAAGCCTCCGCGGCTTACATAAGGAATAAGGTTTCCCTTAACCGTTAGAGGTATATCTGTTTTTACTTTTTCCCCGGGTTTATCTAAGCGTTCTTCATTTGTATAAACAAGACCGGCCATAACTGCTCTTTTTGCTTTTTCCCGTGTTTCAATAAGTCCTCTTTCGACCAGTAAGACATCTATTCGTTCTTTATTTTTCATGATTTAAGCCCTTTGTTGTTTTTTTCGTGCAAGAATGGTTAATCTTTTAACGACTTCCTTGGTAGTCATGCCGATTTCCTCAAGCAGGGAACCGACATCTCCATGTTCAATAAATTGATCTGGAATTCCAATCCTGTCAATTACGTGACTGTAATAACCATGGTCATGAGCGAATTCAAGGACTGCACTGCCAAAACCACCTTGAAGTACTGCTTCTTCTATTGTTAACAACGGTATATTTTTATCTAATAAATTTGTCAGCATTTTTTCATCAAGGGGTTTTATAAATCTTGCATTGACTACTTTAACTGAAATACCTTGTTTTTCAAGTATATCCGCTGCCTCCATTGCCATGGGAATTGTTGTACCAAAGGTTAATATCGCCGCATCATCGCCTTCCTTTAGTACCTCCCACGTTCCAATCGGGATATTCTTAAATTGTTCATCCATCGGTACGCCCAGCCCATTTCCACGCGGGAACCTCATAGCAATTGGGCCATTATCATATTGAAGTGCTGTATAAACCATGTGCTGACCTTCATTTTCATCCTTTGGCATCATCAAAACAATGTTCGGAACATGCCTTAAAAAGGCAATATCGAAGACACCTTGATGTGTCTCGCCATCTGCTCCAACAAGACCAGCGCGGTCAATTCCAATAAAAACATTTAAGTTTTGACGACAAATATCATGAACCACCTGATCATAAGCACGCTGTAAAAAGGTAGAATAGATTGCTAAAAAAGGCTTCATATTTTGTGTTGCCAAGCCTGCAGCAACTGTTGCGGCATGCTGCTCGGCGATTCCCACATCGTACATCCGGTCAGGGAATTCATTTGCAAAGCCTTCCAGTTTAGACCCCACAGGCATCGCCGGGGTAATTGCCACAATTCTTTTATCTTCTCGTGCAAGCTTACGCACCGTTTCACTGACCAAACTACTCCATGCCGGAGGTGCTTTGTCCGGTTTGACAAATGCTCCAGTGTCCATTTTATAAGGGCCGGTTCCATGCCAAGTCCCTTTTGTATCTCGTTCTGCTGGGGTATACCCTTTACCTTTTTTTGTAATCACATGGAGAAGGACTGGGCCCTCTGTTTTTTTAGCATAACTAAAATTTTCAAATAAATCTTCAAAGCTATGACCATCGACTGGGCCCAGATAGGTAAAGCCGAGTTCTTCAAAAAACACTCCGGATACAAGCAAATATTTTAAGCTGTCTTTAATTCTTTCGGCAGTTGCCGCAAGAACACCGCCAACAGCAGGAATCTTTTTCAATAATCCTTCAAGTTCGTCCTTAGCCCATTGATATTTTCCAGCTGTGCGCAATTGTCCAAGAATATTGTGTAGCGCACCGACATTCGGTGCAATGGACATTTCATTATCATTCAAAATCACAATCATATCTTTCTTTTCGTGACCAATATGATTTAACGCCTCTAAGGCCATACCGCCTGTTAATGCGCCGTCCCCAATCACCGGTACTACAAACGATTTCTCCTTCTTTAAATCGCGAGCAATCGCCATACCCATAGCGGCAGAGAGTGATGTCGAACTATGCCCTGTTTCCCATACATCATGTTCACTTTCCACACGCTTAGGGAATCCACATAATCCTTTAAATTGTCTTAATGTATCGAAATCACATGCCCTGCCGGTTAAAATTTTATGAACATAGGACTGATGTCCGACATCCCAAATAAGTTTATCTTTAGGACTATCGAAACATTTGTGTAATGCAATGGTTAATTCAACTACACCTAAATTCGGTCCAATATGGCCTCCCGTAACAGACAGCTTTTCAATCAAGAATTGGCGAATTTCTTGACTCAAAACCTCCAATTCTTTATTTGACATCCCTTTTAAAAAGGAAGGGTCTTTAATTGATAACAGATCCATTTGGGACCACTCACTTTCATCCTTTTTCTATCTAAACATTTAGTAAGGTTTGTTTTCACTTGAAATTTCCATCTATTTAAAAATAGCCGCTAACACACAAGTGATAACGGCACTGTCAACGTTTTCTTCATTAAAACACATTATATCATAACGAAAAGAATGCCTCAAATACCTATAACGACTCACGATGCTGCTGTAGCACCCTTGCTTTTTAATGGTCTCTAGAAGCCACTAAATCGGTTATTTCAATAAGAAGGGATGTATTCAAGCCCGTTCGTTTCAAGTAACGCTTTGACTCGTCAATATGATGATGCAATGCCTTCTTAGCCCCATCCATTGTCAATAATTGCGGATATGTGCTTTTATGGTTGGACGCATCACTTCCAACAGGTTTGCCTAGTAATTCCGGATTACCTTCTAAGTCCAAAATATCGTCCTGTATTTGAAAAGCCAATCCAAGATGATGCGCAAAAGCTCTCAAATTCTCCAATTGATCCTCTTCTGCATGTGCAAGTAATGCACCAGCATGAACACTGAAGCCTAAAAGCTTACCTGTTTTATGAATATGTATATACTCCAGTTCTTCAATAGAAAGTTCTTTATTTTCCCCTTCCATATCGGCGACTTGCCCGCCTACCATGCCTTCCGCTCCGCCTGCTTTCGCAAACTCCACCATCAATTTTAATTTTGTATCTGAACTGCCCGCTTCATTTGGAATCATTCCCAACACTTCAAAGCTGTAGGTTAAAAGAGCATCCCCTGCTAAGATCGCAGTAGCCTCACCAAAAACCTTATGATTGGTCAACTTACCGCGCCTATAATCATCATCATCCATACTTGGCAGATCATCATGAATTAAGGAATAGGTATGAATCATTTCAACTGCAGCAGCAGCTAATAGCCCTTTTTTCGGGTCAATGCCAAATGCAGCTAGAGTTGCAAATAATAATAGGGGACGAATCCTCTTTCCTCCAGCATCGAGGGAATAGTGCATTGCCTTTTTTATGATAGGAGGTGCTTCAAGCCGGTCAACTAATTTGCGGAGTTCCGCTTCAAGCAGATGTTTATATTCATATGCAAATTCATCAAGTAACCGATTTCCCACAATCTATTCCTCCTCTTTAATTGAAAAACTTTCCGTTCGCCCATCCTCCGTGATGATTTGTGTTAATTGTTCTTCGACATTTTTTAATTTATCGTGACATAGCTTAGAAAGTTCCATTCCCTCTTTATAAATAAGAATAGCCTCTTCTAATGGAACATCTCCTTCTTCAAGCCTATCCACAATTTGCTCTAATTTATTCATTGCTTCTTCAAAGGATAATTGTTTTTCATTCACCACTTTTTTCGCTCTCCTTCTTATCCTCAATCTTACATATTAAGCTACCATCGGCTAATTGGATTTCAACAGATTCATCCTTATGTACCTGATGAACGCTCTTAACCAGTCTGTTGTCTTCTGTATAAACAAGACTGTAACCCCGTTCCATTATTTTTAAAGGACTTAAAGCTTTTAATGTTGAAATCATTCGATCAAATTCTGTTTGTTTTTTCATTAAGATTTGCATCATCGCACGATTGATTTCTTTTTGTGTCCGATTAAACTGTTTTTCCGCTTCCAGTACTAATACTTTCGGAGACTTTAGCTGCAGTCTCTTATAAACCGTTTCGTATTGACCTGATTTTAATGCTGACAGACGGGTAAGACCACGTTCAAGAGATTCCGTTAATTTATCCACTTGCTCCAGCTTTTGTTCATAAAGTCGAAGTGGGTAACGAAAAGCGTAGGATTTTTGCACACGCGAAAAACGCTGCTTTTCTGTCCGGAATTTTTCATTCATTGCTCTTAAAAGCCGTGTTTGACGCTGCAGGACCCTTTCCAAAAGCTCCTCAATATGAGGGACAGCGAGTTCCGCAGCAGCCGTTGGTGTAGGTGCGCGCAGGTCGGCCACAAAATCCGCAATAGTAAAATCCGTTTCATGTCCTACAGCTGAGATAACCGGTATTGAAGAGGTATAAATCGCCCTGGCAACCAATTCTTCATTAAAAGCCCATAGCTCCTCAATCGAACCTCCGCCACGGCCAACAATGAGTACATCAATCGCTTCAAGTTTATTTGCTTTTTCAATCGCTCCAGCAATTGAGGGTGCAGCGTTTTCACCTTGTACAAGCGCCGGAAAAACAAGGATTTTGACTATGGGATAACGCCTTTTTATGGTGGTAATAATATCTCTGATGGCCGCTCCTGTCTGAGAAGTAATGACCCCAACCGTTTTTGGATAGGCTGGAATCGGCCTTTTTTTATCTAATGCAAATAATCCTTCCGATTCAAGCCTTTTCTTCAGCTGTTCATAGGCTAAAAATAGTTCTCCAATTCCGTCAGGCCGCATTTCCTTTATATAAATTTGATATTGTCCGCTTGGTTCATAGACAGATATGTCCCCTTTGACAATAACCTTCATCCCGTTTTCAGGTGAAAATTTCATCGTCCTTGAATGGCTAGAAAACATAACAGCCAGTATGCGTGCTTTTTCATCTTTTAAAGTAAGGTACATGTGTCCGCTGGAATGCTGTTTAAAATTTGAAATTTCACCGCGGACGTGAACATCCTGTAAATGGGGATCGGCATCAAATTTTCTTTTTATGTATTTGGTTAAGGCATTAACTGATAAGTACCTTTGCTCCTGCATAGCTAACTCCTTTAGAGTTTTTAACATAACCATAAAACTGTCCTTACCCATTATATATATAGTTCTCCATTTTGTCCGCAATCTACGGGAAATGAAGAAAAATATACATGAAAGATAAGGACCATTGGGTATATTCTTTTATTTACCTTGTTTTGTAAACTTATTCCTTCGGAAGCTTTTCTTTCACTTTTGAAAGAATGCCATTGATAAAACGGCTTGATTGTTCATCACCGTAAATTTTTGAGATTTCAATTGCTTCATCTAAAATGACATTTTCCGGAACTTCGTTTCGTGCAAAGTTTAATTCGTATACTGCGATTCTGAGCAGGTTTCGGTCTACAACAGCCACGCGGTCTAATGTCCATTTTTCTAAGTTTTCTTTAATAAATTGATCAATCGTATTTTTTTGTTCGACGACTCCTAAAACAAGTCTGTTTAAATAGTCGTCATTCGTTTCCCCGTCCAATACATGTTCGATTGCCGATTCCGGGTCCACATTGCTTACATCGATTTGGAAAAGGGCTTGTAGTGCCTTTTCTCTAGCTGTTCTTCTTTTCATTATACCGTTAACTCCTTTTAGAGACATTGATAAAAGTCTGTCCAATCATGTTCCGTTATTTTAGTTTGTCAATCACATAAAAAATATAATAGCATAACTAAAAATGATTCGCACTGTACGAGCAAAATTTTTTAAAATTAAGCTCTGTTAAACTTAGTTGTTGATTTCCGCTCCAATCAACTTGGTTCAAAAATTAACATTGTCCTTTTACACAGCCTTAAATAAAAAACCAAAGGATTTCTCCTTTGGTTTTGGGTATTATAGTTCTTGTTCGATTTCTGGTTCGCTTTTTTGATTTTCAAATTGGATACCAACCACGTGAATGTTGATTTCTTCCGCATCTAAGGCGGTCATATTTAACAAGGCTTGTCGGATATTATCTTGAATCTTTTGTGCAACAGCAGGAATGGACACCCCAAATTTCATCACACAATAGACATCTACTTTGATTCCCGATTCGGTTAATTCGACCTTAACACCTTTTCCATGATTCTTTTTCCCTAACCGCTCTACTACACCTGCGGCAAAGTTTCCTCTCATGGAGGCTACGCCTTCTACCTCTGAAGCAGCAATCCCTGCAATTACTTCAATCACTTCCGGTGCAATTTCCACTTTACCAAGTCCGTTGTTTCCTTGCTCCATTTCCAAGATACTAAACTCACTCATTTTTAGAACACCTCCAGATTTTAGACTGACTTCATCACATCGTGCAATTCTAAAAACTTCGTATTGAACTGGCCTTCTACAAATTTTTCATGTTCAAGAAGTTTTAAATGAAACGGAATTGTCGTATGGATTCCTTCAACAATAAATTCGCTTAAGGCCCGTTTCATTCTTGCAATTGCCTCTTCCCTGGTGTTTCCATATGTGATGACTTTCGCAATCATGGAATCGTAGTAAGGCGGAATTGAATATCCCGGATATGCAGCAGAATCGACACGAACCCCTAGGCCGCCAGGAGGTAAATACATATGGATTTTTCCTGGGGATGGCATAAAGTTCTTCTCCGGATTTTCTGCATTAATTCGGCATTCAATTGCCCAACCCGTGAAGGTAACATCCTGTTGTTTCAAAGATAATTTTTCTCCGGAAGCTACTCGTATTTGTTCTTTAATGAGATCTGTTCCAGTGACCAATTCAGTTACAGGATGCTCTACCTGTATTCTTGTATTCATTTCCATAAAATAAAATTTTCGATTGCGGTAGTCATATATAAATTCTACCGTGCCTGCACCAGAATAATCAACTGCTTTCGCCGCTTTTACTGCGGCATTACCCATTTCTTCACGAATTTCCCCGTCCAAAGCAGGTGAAGGGGTTTCTTCAAGCAATTTCTGCAGTCTCCGTTGGATCGAACAATCCCTTTCACCTAAATGAATGGTATTGCCATAATTATCTGCAAGCACTTGTATTTCAACATGGCGGAAATCCTCAATATATTTTTCAATATATACACCAGGGTTACCAAATGCTGTTAAGGCTTCCTGCTGGGTGATATTAATTCCCTTAATTAATTCTTGTTCGTTCTTGGCGATACGAATCCCTTTTCCACCGCCACCGGCTGTTGCTTTAATGATGACCGGATAATTTATCTTTTCTACAAGTTCAAGCGACTGTTCAATATTCTCGATAATTCCGGTGGAGCCGGGAACAATTGGAACGCCTGCTTCCCGCATAGTTTCTCTTGCAATATCCTTTGTTCCCATTTTTGTGATGGCTTCAGGGCTTGGCCCGACAAAAGTGATGTTGCAATCACGGCAAAGCTCAGCAAAAGCTGCATTTTCAGCAAGAAAACCATAACCAGGGTGAATCGCATCACAGGCAGTTAATTTTGCTACACTAATAATATTTGTAAAGTTTAAATAACTATCTTTTGATGAGGTTGGTCCAATACAATAGGCCTCATCTGCTAATTGTACATGCAGTGCTTCACGGTCTGCTTCGGAAAAGACGGCGACTGTTTCAATCCCCATTTCCCTGCAGGCACGAATAATTCTAACTGCAATTTCTCCTCTGTTTGCAATTAACAGCTTTTTTATCATTCTGTTACCGCTCCTTATTCAGGCTTTACTAAAAATAATGGCTGTCCGTATTCCACTAATTGTCCATCTTTCGCAAGAACTTCGACAATTTCTCCGTTTACTTCTGCTTCAATTTCATTAAATAATTTCATCGCCTCAACGATACAAACAATGGAATCCTTAGAAACCTTTGTGCCTGCTTTAACATAGACATCAGCATCTGGTGATGGGGAGGCATAGAAAGTCCCTACCATTGGAGAAGTTATTTTGTGAAGGTTGGAAGTATCCGCTTGAACAGGAGCTTCTGTTACCGGTTCTTGTTTGATTTCTTGCACTGGTGTAACTGGTGCTGCCGTTTGAACAGGCGCTGCTTGAACAGCTTGAGCTGCTGGAACTTCAGTATGTACGACTGGTTGAACCGTAGTGACGACAGAAGTCACACTTTTTTTCATTTTAATTTTTGACCCTTCATTTTCATAAACAAATTCATCAATACTAGATTGATCAACTAATTTAATTAACTCACGAATTTCTTGTACCTTTAACATTGAGTAACACTCCTTGTACCACTATATTAAGACTAGCTACTAATACTATACGATACTATCTTATAAAAGTTCAACAATCTATATTTTTTCTCCTGCTTCAATAACCTTCAAATTCATTTTAATCTTTATTTACCTAAAAGTAAAAAAAAGGGTGGGAAAGTGGGTGACAGGCACCGCCCGTGGACTTTCCAGCAAAAGTGTCCGCACCAGGCGGACACTCTACAAACCAAAAAGAAGGAAAGCTTTGTACTTTCCCCCTCTTTGGAGTGTTTCTTATTTTGTTGGCTGGAATTCGACGGCAACGTAATTGGTATCGCCAATTTCCTTTTTAACCTGTTGGATGATATCGTTTGCTGCAGTTGCTGATGGTTGTTTCTTTGATTTTACTGTTACGCGGACTTGGTTTCCTTCGGCTCTGACAAGAGCATCCTCATATCCCATCGTTTTAATTAATGTTTCAAGAATTTCTTCTTTTTGAGCTGTTTTATTTAGTTCTTTCATTTGATCCATCGCTTCGCTTCTTTTATCGGCGGGAAGATCTGTACTCGCCATTTGAGCTGTTAAATCTTCTTGTAATTGACTGCGTTCATCTTGCAATTTTAAACGAAGTGCTTCAAATTCATCATCACCGGCAATCTGGGAGATAATAGTCTTATCATCTTTAGCATTTGTTTTTGCTGTTGATTTTGAATTCATTTCTTTTTGATTCATTTGATCTTTTGCTTTTTGTTGTACAGCTGCAAGCTCATTACTATTTTTTTGCTCCGGTGAAGTAATATAATACACCGATAATACAACCACCAAACTTAACATCGTTAATAACCAAACCGTTTGTTTTTTCAAAAGCATGAATAAATCCCCCTCTTATTTTTTTGGCATGACAGCAACTCGGTGGCTTGGGACCCCAAGCGCTCTTGTTACTGCTTCAATAATCCATTTTTTCACTTGAATATTTTCTGCACCTCGGGCAACAACAAGGACACCACGAATTTCAGGCTTTTTTGTTTCTGTCACAATTGGAGTTTCTTTTTCGCCGTCTCGGATGATAACAAGCTGTTCATCTGTAGAAGATTCCTGAACCTTTCGTTGTCCACCTTCACGATCGGTTTCTTCTGTTGTTTGCGATTTTGTTACCCTATTCTTTTCAAGCACTCGCTGATCCGTGGAATCAATATTTACAACGACAGTGACATCTTTGACCCCTAGCATATTTTCTAATGCCTTCTTCAACTGATCTTCATATGCTTGTTCATATTCATGGATGGTTTTATTTCCAGTTGATTTCCCCAATCCAAAGGCGGGTACATCACTCGCTGGCTGGTTATCACTTTTCATAGCTGGAACATCCGGTGCAGCTGAGTCCGTTTTAAATAGGACATTCCCTACAAGCATGAAGGCAGCCCCGATACAGAGAACAAGAAGCATATATTGATATTTTCCGGCTTTTTTATTTGGGCTTCCGTCTTTTTTAAGTAAATTCTTTAACCATGATAATGGTCCTTGGTTTTTATCCATTTTTGTTCATATTCCCCCCTTCAATCGAAACTTCTAGTGATTTCTCAGCAACATCCCATTTCTGAGAAAGAAATGCAGCAACCTTTGCTGTGTCTTCTGCTGAAACATTGGCTGAAAGAGGTGTTTCTGTGTTGATGTCCACTTGTTTGATCGCTTCGACTGTCTGTACCGATGTTTCTGGATGCTTCAGAAGAACCGTTATCTTTTGGATGTTTTCAGGGAAGGCTTGGTCACTTTCTTCATTCGTTGCGATGTCTAAGTCTGCAATCTCTAATCCGTAGTTTTCCATCAACTCCTCCTTAACGTCCTTTTTTAATTGGACACGCATTTGTTCTAAAATATATGCATGTTGGGAGTCTTGTATTTCTTTTTTCTTTGAATCTATTAAATTTTTTATATTTTTTTCTCCAGGCGTTTGATTTGATGGGATGGACACAAGCGTTGTTTCAAAGTCCTTGGAGATTAATTTAAAAATGGGGGTAAGGATAATGGCGATTAACAATAATCCTGTTACCATCTTTACGTACTTTTGCATACTGGAATTGGGAAGAAGCATATCGATTACAGTTGCCAGGAGGACAAATAGAATAATATTTGTTACCCACTCTTTTATAAACTCCATATCGCTCCCCTCCCTATCGCATCATCATGGTCAGATTTCCTGCCGCAACAATTACCGTTATACTTAAAAAAAACATCAATGAAACAATACCCAATGCAGCAAAAACATAGATTACACTTTTACTGATAATATCAAGACAGCTGATTATCGGACCTCCGCCCAATGGCTGTAAAATAGCAGCTGCAAATTTATAAATAAACGCAATCATTAGTATTTTTAGAGCCGGGAATGCGACGATAATTAACAAGATTGCCACACCGGCTATTCCGACCGTATTTTTTAGCAAAGTTGAGGCGCTGATGATTGTGTCAGAAGCATCAGTAAAAATTCTGCCAATCACAGGGATAAAGTTCCCCGTTATAAACTTTGCTGTTCGAATTGCGACACCGTCAGTAACTGCAGCCGATGCCCCTTGTACGGATATAACTCCAAGAAAAACCGTTAAAAAAAGACCCATTAATCCAATACTCCAGTTTCGAAGCAGCTGCGCAAGCTGAGTGACCTTATATTGATCTGACATGGTGCTAACAATACTTAGCAATGTCGCCAAAAAAAGAAGCGGAAGAATCACATATTGCATAAACAAACCACTTGTATTCATTAAAAAAAGGATCACCGGATGAAAAAATGCTGCTGAGACAACCCCGCCTGTAGCGGCAATTAGAGCTAATAGAAGCGGAATAAGGGCCAGTACAAATGAAATCATCGTCCCAATGGCTTCGTTTGTATAGTTGATCACAACATGAAAACTATTTAAAGCAAGAATCACCATGACCATATAAACAATCGCATAAGCTACTTTACTGATGGCACTTTTCTCAAAAGCATTCTGCATGGACTGCAGAAACATACTGAAAACAGTAAGCATGATGATTGATCCAAGGAGCTTTCCGTTGGCTACAAATTCATGAAATGCAAACTTTAAAACCCCTTGTCCCCATTGCTTGAAAGAAAACTTTTTCTCTCCTTTGATAAAATCATATAGGCTGCCTTTTTGGCTTTCTGGCAGAAATCCGTCATATTTAGTTTGGATATCTTCCCAAAATTGCTTCAACTCTGTTAAATCCATTGATTTTAACTGGGAATCTACCAATTCTTGAGGTGCAAGAGGCGTTGATGTTTCTTTTGTATCCTGCGATAGATCCTGTGAGGCTTGGACATTTGGAACATTTAAAAAAAATACGAAAAGAATAATAATAGGAATAATCTGCCACCATTGCTTCATTTAAAATTTCACCTCAATTTAATGGCATCTTTAGCTGGGAATCAGTTTTATAATCGTTTCAATCATGACAGTTAGAATCGGTATGGCCATAGCAAGGATCAAAATTTTCCCTGCTAATTCAATTTTTGAAGCGAGTGCTCCTTGGCCTGCATCCTTTGTAATTTGCGAAGCAAATTCAGCAATATAAGCAATACCGATGATTTTCAAAATGGTTTCCACATAAACCAGATTTACATTTGCATTTACAGCCAGCTTCTCAAGCATATGGATAATTTCGTAAATCTTGTCCACTAAAAATAAAAAAATGGTACAGCCCACAAATACAATTAAGAGAAAGGCAAAATTGGGTTTCTGCTCTTTAATGATTAAGGCAAGAAAGGTTGCCACTAGAGCTAACCCGACTATTTTTACGATTTCAATGGCAGAGCCCCCCTTTCTATTGGAACAAGAAGACAGATTTTATTTTTTGGAAAAGATCATCTACGATGGATGCCACTTGAAATAAAATATAGATAAAACCAAATAACGTCACCCACTGGGCGTATTCCTTTTTACCAACCTGGTCTAGAACTGTATGCAAAAAGGCAACAACAATTCCCACCCCAGCTATTTTAAAAATAATATCCACTTCTAACCCCATTGCAGCTCCCCCTAGAATAATAAAATGATTAATAATAATCCTGTCAGGAATCCCAGGCTTTTTACCATTTTTTCGTATTTTGACTGTCTATCAAGCGCATCTGCTTCTTCTCTCTCTAAATGTGAAAGAGTCAGCATAATATGTTTTTGCTGGGAATAGCGGTCGTGTCGGCCAAGCGTTTCCCCAAATTGCTTCATAATCTCAAATTCACCTTGCTTTAAGGCTGTTGATTTCCATACCTCTTTCAAACTTGATTCCCAAGCCTCTTTTACTGTTGTTTCCGAATCTGTGAGCTTCTTTGCAAAGGCTTCGAAAAAACCGGATAAAGGTTTTGAGAGCTGATCAGAGAGCCTTCTCGCCGCTTCATGCAATGGTGTGTGCCCATACATAATTTCAGCTTCTAGTGATTGCAGACTAGAACGCAGCATTCGAAGCTGCCTTGGACGTTCACTGAAATTTCGTGATGCTTCAAAACCTGTCCAAGTGGTTGCAATAATAATGAAAATGGCACCGATAATTTTAATCATTTATGTCACTCTCACTTTTTGAATCAGTTCTTTTCCTTCTCCATCCAATAGATGTGTAACCGTTCCAGGTCCTTTATCTCTGCTAAGGACAATGAATCGGCGAAAGATGTTTTGCTCAAGTATTCCTTTAAGTGAGGGCCTATTTTTTATCTCTTCAAGACTAGTTCCATGGGTGGTCATCATTAGTTTTATTCCTGCATGAACTGCCTCCTGGATTGCCTCCGCATCTTCCTTACGGCCAATTTCATCCACAATTAAAACATCCGGACTCATCGAACGAATCATCATCATCATTCCCTCTGCTTTTGGACAGGCATCTAAAACATCCACACGATTCCCAAAGGTCAACTGCGGAACACCGTTTACACACCCAGCTATTTCACTTCGTTCGTCCACAATACCTACCTTGTTTGCCTGGATACCTTTTGAATAAACCCCGGTGGAAATGATTCGGGCAAAATCACGCAGCAAGGTTGTTTTCCCTGTTTGCGGGGCCCCAATCACCATCGTATTCATCCAGGTATCCTTATAAATATAGGAAATGAATGGTTCAGCAATCCCCACCTTCTCCCTGGCAATTCGAATATTAAAAGAAGAAATATCCCTAATTGCCTTGACCCTTCCATCCTCGAGAATGACCTTTCCGGCAAGACCAATCCGATGCCCGCCGGAAACGGTGATATATCCCCGTTTTAGCTCTTCCTCAAGGGTGTAGATGGAAAAGTGGCTTATTTTATTCATTAAATGGAAGGCATCCTCGGGCTGAATCCGGTACGATAGGAACTGGGGAGCTCCTTTTGTCGTAATTTCAATCGGCCGATTTATGCGAATTCGGATTTCTTCAAGCTCTTCTTTTTGATTAGGAGGGAGTTTACTGATAAGGTCTGCAATATTTTTTGGTAAAAAATGAAGAATCGTTTCCACAATGTATCCTCCTTGTTGTTGCTTGTCTCATTATTTAAAATGTATGCCTTTTAAGGCGCAATATGACTTTCAAATCAGGCAATTCTTTCAAAATTTCCTTTCCTTCTATTTTTTTCAGCCTAAATGATAGACGGTAAGAACCCCTAAGGAATACTTCCAGCTTTGCAACAGTATTTTATAAAAAGAACAAAGGAGGGGGGGGCAACAATGTATCGTTACCAACAACCGGAACGTATAGGTAAAAACCATGTCATAAAAGTTACCGGTGAAGGGGAGCTTGCGGTGCTGCCTGATATGGCCAACGTAAATTTAGGTGTCATGACCGAGAATAAGGTATTGATGGAGGCACAGCAGCAAAATTCAGAGGCGGTTAAAAAGTTGATTCAATCACTATTATCCTTAGGGGTTCCTCGGAAAAATCTACAAACCTTTGATTATCGAATTGATTCCGAATATGATTTTGATCAAGGGAAACAAACTTTTCGCGCATATAAAGTGACCTATATACTTAAAGTGAAAATAGAGGATTTAACATCAATTGGCAAGGTAATCGATACCGCCGTTCAAAACGGGGCTAACTATGTAGCAAATGTCCATTTTTCATTAAAAAATCAAGATGGGAATTATCAAAAAGCACTTTCCCTCGCATTAAATAAGGCGATTGAAAAAGCTAAAACCATTGCAAACACGTTAAGGGTAACATTGAATCCCACTCCCTATTTGGTCATTGAAGGCGGAACGCTTCCACCGCCTATTTTGAATCCACAAATGACCTATGTGAAAGGGATTAGCTCCACTCAATTTGAACCCGGCGAACTTATAGTCAAAGCAACAATTTCAGCTGAATTCGAATATTAAAAAAGGATGGAATCGGGATATAGACGATTCCATCCTTTTTTCATTTACTAGTCATACTTTTTAACAAAATTATAAAGCTGCATTTCAGTTACCGGTCCATTATAGTGTTCACGGATCACACCTTTTTTGTCAATCACAAAGGTTTCAGGCTGTCCTGTGACATTATATAATTTTGATATTTTAGCATTATAATCAAAAACATAGGTTGCGGGTGTATTATATTTTTTCAAAAACCTTTTAACCCGGTCAATTGTTTCGCCTCTGTTTACCATAATCAATTTAAATTGATCACCGTAATCTTTTGCAAAAGCTTCTAGTTCCGGCGCTTCCTCCTTACATGGTGCACACCATGTTGCAAAGTAATTCAAAACAACCACTTGACCGCGAAAATCAGAAAGTCTTGTATTACTGCCTGCCAAATTTGGCAATTTAAAATTATAGGCTTGATCCCCTACATCTGTATGCTTTGCCTTACTCACTAAACTATAGGCGAAAAACGAAAACATTCCAATTAAAAGGGTCAACACGACTGATTTGATGACACGCTGGTTCATTGCATATCCTCCAAATTCACTTCTTATTTGTCCAGCTGTTTCAAGAACTCGATTTCTTTTTTTAGTTTGCTTTGTTTCTTGTCAATCAAAAACAAATATGAGAATATGATCACCCAGGCAACCGAATAAGCAGCATACATAAATTCATAATTCATTTTACATTCCTCCTAATTTTCTATGCTTTCTCTTAATTTTTCTTTATATTGATCTACTTTAATTTTCATATTTTCGAGTGTTACGCCTTTGTTAAGTAAATAGGAATAAAGAAGTGTAAACGTCGCAATCGTAACCAACAAAGTTACAAGCATCGTTGGGGCAATCCCCTCTCCTTTTTGAGAAGGACCTTCTCCAAAAACAATTGGATGAAGTTTTGTCTGCCACCAGCGAATCGCAAAAAATACAATCGGAACATCAACAAACCCAATGATTCCGAATACAGCAGACAGCCTTGCCTTTTTATCCCAGACACCATCCATATGACGAATCATGATGTAGGCAATATATATAAAGAATAGGATTAACGTCGTAATTAAACGGGGCTCCCATACCCACCAAGTATTCCATGATGATTTTGCCCATATAGGGCCAGTTGTTAATACAATTAGCGTAAACACAACCCCAATTTCCGCGGAAACATAGGCATATGTATCTAAGATTCTTTTCCGCTTGATCAAAAACAATATACTAAACAAAAAGGTGATAAAAAAGGCAAAAAAGGCCACCCATGCGGAACTTACATGGAAATAAAAAATCTTTTGTGCCGCACCCATTGTTTTCTCTTCCTCCGCATATAAGAAGATAAAATAAAGGGATAAAAGCATTGCAATAACCGTACTGCTAAATAATATTTTAGGTAACCTCGAGTTCTTTGCTTCGTCCAATTGAGGTAAAGGAAGCGTGACCTTTTCCCGTTCGAGATTCATACTCATTTCTTAAACCTCCAATACATAATCGATTAATAAAAACGAAACCACGAAGAAAATAATATCGTAAGCTGTGACCATTTGCGTCCATGAAAGTGCACTTGATAATTTGCTCATATCCGTTAAAATAATCCTAGTTGCTTGGGTAACCCCAATTAGGATTGGACTTGTAATTGGAAATAATAATAAAGGCAACAACATTTCGCTGCTTCTGGAATTCGCAGCCAAGGCAGCTAAAAAAGTACCAATGGAAATAAACCCAAAGCTGCCGACAAAGATAACGAGAATAAAATAACCGACACTTCCAAGCATTTTGAAATCAAATAATAAGAATAAAAACGGGATGGAAACCAGTTCAACAATTAGAATCATCGTAAAATTTGCCATGAATTTTCCTAAAAAAATACTAGCAGCTTCCATCGGCGCCACCAATAAACCCTGAATCGTATCATTTCGTTGCTCGGAAATAAACGAGCGGTTAAGGCCTAAGATACCGGCAAAAACGATAATCACCCAAATAATCCCGGGAATAACAGCCTTGGTTGTATTATTTGCCGGATCAAAGGCGAAGCTGAAAACCACGATGACAAGTCCGGCAAAAATAATCTGAGTTACTAATATTTGCTTTGTTTTTAATTCTGAGAGTAAATCTTTTTTTGCTAGCATGAGCGCTGTTTGAAAAAGGTTCATGAGGCTCCCTCCACCTGCAGCTCATATTTTTGAGCAACGATGCTAAGGGCCTGATCGCTGATGTGAAAATCATCGACAAGTTTCCCATTTTTCACAATGATAATTCGGTCACAAATTTCAGCAGCTTGTTTAAAATCATGTGTAACCATCAAGGTTGTTGCCCCTTTTTCTTTCATGGAAAGGATTGCTTTGTTTAATATCGTTATCGCCCCTTGATCTAATCCAGTATGCGGCTCATCGAGAAGCAGGATTTCCGGATCATGAATAATCGCTCGGGCAATTGCAATTCTTTGGATCATCCCACGGGAAAAATTCTTTACCGGTTCATTTAAAAAGAAAGACAATCCTACATCTTTTACCAGTTCAACCGCTTTTTTTTCGACCTCTTGCACACCATAAACATTGCCATAGAATACGAGATTTTCCAAAGGCGAGTAATGATCATAAAGCAAGCTTGAATGGGGCAGGTATCCTAATATTTTTTTAATCTCGGTTTGGTTCTTTTTTAAATCCAAACCATTTACTTTGACCATTCCCGATGTTGGTTTTATTAGGGCAGCAAGCACTTTTAACAGGGTACTTTTTCCCGCACCGTTTGGTCCAAGAATGGCTACTGTTTCTCCTTTTTTAATAGAGAGGTCTACTCCACGTAAAATTAATTTGTTGTCCGCTTGCTTAGTAAGTTTTTGTATTTCTATCATTGCAGTCCCCCCAAACTAGAAGCTTACTCTATATATTTCCGTAAACTCAATTTCACATGGACCAAATGCTGTTTATATGCATTGAGTTTTGCCTGATAATCATCCTCAGACAGGCTTCCATCCCCGAAGGTTTCTTCGAGCTCAAGAATTTTATCCAAAATTGCCTTTTGTTTTGCCATTAACAGCTTAAACGCTTTTTCATCCTTATCTCCATCAAACCTATCCTCTTCCAGTCTCGCTTTTCTTTTAAAGTAGGCAAAATAGGAGACTCCTGCGATAATCATGGCAAGCAATACGATTAAAAAGATGTGCGGGTTGAAGCGCTTTAGTGCCGATTGCTCCCACATTCGAATATGCCCGGGATTATGAAACGCAGGTGCCGTTCGTGTAACGGATGTTGTTTTAGCGCTATTTTTCTCTGCAGCTGCCGCAGTTCCTTCTGTGGAAGGCTGTTTATCCTTGTTATAAAAAATCGTAAAGGACTGGTCCACTTTAATGCCTTCGACGCTATAGCCCCAATAGTTTTGATTTTCAAATTTAAAGAGTCCCTGTTCTGTTGCTTCCACACCCTTAAATTCAACACTTCCCATGCCTTCAGGGACTAGGACCTGCATCGTTTGCACAGGATAAGCAAATGAAAGGTTAATTTCCTTACCCTTTGGCATCCGATAACTGTAGGGAAGAACCTGTGTTTGATTAGCCAGGATTGGATCCTTTGTAATAAACCCTGTATCCATCTGTTTTATTGCTATTTTACTATCTAAAAAGTTTAAATCTGCAGCTCCTGCCGGTAAGGTCACCTTTAATACTCCTTCACTTTTTCCATCCCCGTTAAATTCCTGGGCAGTTTCATTAGAGTAATTGACCATATTCATCATATTCGTGGAGCCATCTTCTGCAGGGCTTACTACAAGATAATGCATATCAATTGAAATCTTTGAATTGGAAGCTGCCATTCCATTTAAGGGTAGAAGCATCAGCAACCCAAGGAAGAAAATGGTGATCTTCTTTGTCACTTCCCTTCCCCCTTTTTCTTTTTATAGCTTTTCATAGTTGCTTCAATTTCTCGTTCTATTTCAGCCATTAGCGCTTGATTCATCTTCTGTTCATCGACATGCTCGTCTTCTTTCATCAACACGGCAATCTGAATCTCGTACTGTTTCTTTAAATGTTGATAATCGGTTTGCGATATTTTATCCATCTTATACTCAAACTCTAATTCATTGAGTGTTGTCAGCAGTGCTTCTTTCATCCCAGCCAGTTCCGGTTTTGCATTGCCCGGCAAATAAGAATCCCATTTAAAAAGTGGTGATATGGTTAAAAATAAACAGACCAGTAATAATGCAACTGTAAAAATGATTGATATGATTGAGATATCGTGCATTTTGTTCACATCCTAGAGATACTTTTTACGTTCCTCATCAATCATGGAGGAAAGGATTTCTCCTTCAACTTCATCCTTATTTGTTTCAGCTTCAAGGACAGGTTCATCCCCTTCCTTTTTCCTCACCCATTTTTTAATGACGAAAAATAATGAAGCGGCAGCAAATCCTAACACGACGAAAGGAAGAATCCAGGCAGTCAAGCTAAAACCGCTTTTTTCGGGAGCAGTTAAAATTTCTTCACCGTAGATATTGATGTAATAATCGCGGATTTTATCCTTGTCCCAGCCCTTATTCATCATGCCAACTAGATCCTTCTTAAACTCTTTCGTGAGACTGCAAGTATTTGGATCGCACTCAAAATGATCTTGTCCACAGCCGCATGTGCAGGAAAATTGTGAAGCTACCGCTTTAAATTCAGCTGATTTATAATCGATGGTTCTGGCATCTACACGAAAGAAAGATGCTTGAAAGATAAAAGCAATGAGGATAAGCCCAATAGAATATTTGTATCTCATACTAAGCCACCTCTTTCTTTACTCCTGTGTATCTCGGAGTAATATTTTGATACTTTCCATTCCATACAGCAAACAATGCCCCGATCACAATCATGAAAGACCCAATCCATAACCAATCCATCATTGGATTTACTTTAACGACAAATGTGGCCTTGCCATCATCTTCCCAGGCGCTTAGGACAATATATAAGTCTTCTTTTAAAGAAGAAATAATTGCTACCTCGGAAGAGGGTTCTTCCCAGTTACCGTAAAAGACCTTTTGTGGTTCAAAGGTGCCAAGCTTTTTCCCCTCCTTAAAGACCGTAACATCTGCGTAGACAATATCATTAATTCCTTCTTTTTTCTGATCTAGCCGTTCATAATTGATACGATAATCTTTAATGTCAATAGAGCCGCCTAAAGGAACGGTTTTCATCGTCTGCAAATCGTAGTTTTGCGAACCAATAATCCCCATTGTGATAAAAGCAATCCCAAGGTGAACAAGATAACCTCCATAGCGACGGCGATTTTTAATCATTAAACGGTAAAGTGCAACGAATGGACTTTCCTTCGTCATTTTTCTCCTTGCCCTTACGCCTCGATAAAACTCTAAATAGTGGGTAATAAATAATAGAATAATAACTCCATAGCCGATAACCGCCCATGCTTTCTGGATACCGAGCACAATCATTAACACCATACCAGCCACTGCAAGGATCGCGGGAATCATAAAGTTTTTCTTTAAATTTTTCACAGTGGAACGTTGCCAGGCAAGCATAGGACAAACAGCCATCACAAACATCATCGATAAAAGAATTGGCGCTTCTACTTTATTAAAGAAAGGAAGCCCAACCGTTACCTTCGTACCACGAACAGCCTCTGAAA
This sequence comes from Bacillus salipaludis, assembly GCF_030938565.1. Classification (GTDB taxonomy): domain Bacteria; phylum Bacillota; class Bacilli; order Bacillales; family Cytobacillaceae; genus Neobacillus; species Neobacillus salipaludis_A. Next base: position 5,081,495 of record NZ_JAVGVR010000001.1, read on the forward strand.
CAAGCGGAAAGATGGTTCCCCAGAACACGGCGAAAGCTGCTCCAACTAATAATAGATTGTTAACTAAGAAACTGCTTTCTTTTGAAACAAATGATGTAAATTCACCTGCACTTCTTTTAAGAAGGCTATAGCGGCTCATCAGCACATATAATGCCCCAATAACGGCTACCCCCATAAAGATTAGGAAGTATAATCCGAGATTTGAGTTTGCAAAAGCATGGACAGAGGTAAGAACTCCACTTCGGACCAGGAATGTTCCAAATAGTGTCAATGCATAGGAAACAATAATTAAACTGATATTCCAAACCTTTAGCATATTTTTTCGCTCTTGAATCATAACAGAGTGTAAAAAAGCGGTAGCCGTTAACCATGGCATAAACGAAGCGTTCTCTACCGGATCCCATGCCCAGTATCCGCCCCAGCCTAGTTCAACATACGCCCATTGCCCCCCGAAGATATTGCCTAAGCTTAAAAACAACCAAGCAATAATCGTCCACCGTCTTGTCATTTTAATCCAAAAATCATCGACATTTTTCAGGATTAACGCAGCCATAGCAAATGCAAAGGGAACAGCTAATCCAACATAGCCAAGGTAAAGGGTCACAGGATGAATAATCATACCTGGATTTTGAAGCATCGGATTTAGGCCCTTACCTTCTGCAGGTATTTCTGTCAGTACTGCGAACGGTTTTGCTACAAAGCCAAGTACGAAAAAGAAGAAAACCGCATTGGCTAATAGAATGGCAGAAATATATGGAACCATTGGGTTCCCTTTCATTTTTTTAGAAAAAACAATCATGATCGAATACAATGTTAAGAAAAAAGTCCATAATAGCAGGGAACCGGAATTTCCTGCCCATAAAGCCGTGAGTTTATAAATAATCGGAAGCTCACTGCTTGTATAGTCTGTTACATATTCATATTGAAATTGAGAGGTTGCTAATAGATACAGCAATGAAATCATAGCAAACGCTGCGCAGGTAAATAGGGCAACCATTGCACCCTTACCACTATTGATAAACCGCTGATTCTTTGTACTAATACCTAGTGTCATAATGAGAAGAGCGTATATGGCAAGTGCTAATCCAATATAAATTGTTGCATTCGCGAATAAATACATTTTGTCACCTTCTTATGTCTCTCTCTTAGTTTTCTTTTGGTGGCTTATTTAACATTTTTGCGTGTTTTTTAGGATCATAGTTTTTCATATCTTTTCCCTCATATTTAGATGGGCATCGCGTTTTTACCGATTCAGCTTTAAAATGGTCCTTTGTTGTCGGTGACCCTTGGAGAATGACAATGACTCCTTGAGTGAAATTATCCGGTTTTGGTCCGTTATGGATGACATGAAGCGTATTACCTTCGTTATCTTTTAAATCAAACTTCAATTCAATTTTGTCAGGATTCCATTGAATGGTTTTTTCCTGTAATAAGCCTTCGACGGTGACAAAATCATCATTATGTTGGTCCTGTGTTGCAAGTAATTGTTTCATCGTTAATTCAATCCCGCTTGACCCCGGCGTTGCGGCCATTAAGAGAAAAATAATCGCCCCTGCAATTACAAAGCCTCCAAGCAATACGAGTGTGTTTTTCTTCATTCCCATCACCCCTTCAAATTAATTTTTTCATTTGTTCGTCGTATGTCTCTTGATCAATTTTTCCAATCAATAGCTTTTTGCGAAGCTCCTTTTTTTGTTCTGCATGTGCAGACATACTATCTTTTTTTACGGTTTGTTTTGATTGTTGCTGTTTATTTTTAGTTGCTCCCTTTGCTTCTATTTGCGATCTCCCTTTGAATCCCATATATACAAAAGCACCTGCAATGATAATTGCTAATCCGATTATAGAAGCACCGCCAACCCCGATAATCGGTTTTGGGGTTGTACTCTCAGTGCTTGTACTGTTATTGAGCACTTGATCGGTTGAAGTACCACTGCTAACCCCTTTATGGTTTTCATCTTTTGGAGCTTGCTGTTTATTCATGGCAGCCATTGTTGATTCAGATCCAGATTTCTTATAAGAGAACGAATATTTCATTAAATCTCCAGATTTAACGTTTTTGTATTGGTAGTAGAAAAGGTCTTCTCCATACTCACTTTTTTCAGTATTTTGTGGTTTAGGATTCATTTGAATTTCTTTTGCTTTCATTGGTGCATAAAAAATTACGTCGAGCTGCTTAATTTCTGCAGTATTTTTTAATTCGTATGTAAAACTTTTTTTATCTGCAACTTTTATTGAATTTGTGTAATATTCGATGACAAATCGATAGGTTTGGTTATTTTTAATTGGATTTTTCGGTTTCCAGGTAACGATGCCTTTTTCTTGATCAACATCATATGGCCGCTGAATCTCTGGCTTATTTACATCAGGAAATTCTGCCACTAAATAGGCCTGAAAGTTTTTTTCCTTTGCAGGCACAGGAATTTCAACTTTACCGTTAAAATCTTGTCCGCTTTTATTAGTAATCGTTCCGTATTGACCTACTAGTAAGGATGGAGTGTCTTTTGGCCAATCCTCCGGGTAATCAAACTCCGGCATTACCTGAATTTGCATTTCTTTAAACGGAAATTTTTCTGCCTTATATTCCATTTCTGCACTTGCTTTTTGTAAACAAAAGCTGGATAAAAATGAGGCAAGAATGAATAGGACAAATTTCTTTTTTAGCATTTAGATCCCCCTTAATTGGAAAACTCATCACCAGAAAGTACTATTTTCCACCATAGCCCTCTTCGGAATAAATATAATCCGTATTAGCACTCGATGGTTGATTCACTCTTGAACATTTTGTTAAACGAGGAAAATCGCCCTGTTTTTGACAAAAAAACAACACAAAATTTTCACATGTAATGAAATGAGAATACAAAAAAACTGAATCCAATTGATTCAGGTCAGAATGTCGAAAATCTTCCGATAGCCTTTATTTTATTCTTTTAACAATTCACCGTTAATTTATTTTAAAATTATTAATATATATGCTTTTTAACAGGTCCGTTGATTTCCGCTCCAGGCGCTTCGCTTTCCGCGGGCGTGCCGGGGAGGAAATCAACAGACCAATTAGCAGTATAAATATTTAATGAAAAAGAGGTAGTTTAGATTCAGGCATAATAAAAAATTGCCGAGAAATATACCCTTTCTCGACAATCTGATCTGAATCCAGTTGATTCAGATTTCTACTTTTTCTTTTCTAATGACCGAATATAGGAAACAATATCCATAATATCTTCCTTTTTTAATTGCCGTACCCCGTCTAGCCCTTTTAAGGATGGACCCATGCGGGTGCCTTCACGGCCATAAGCCGTACTAATCCAAATTTGCTTATTGGAAGTGAATTTTAAATATTGTGGATTTGAAAGAGCTGTCCCCATTTTTAATTTTCCCGTGCCTGCCTCTCCATGACAATTAAGACAATACAGATTATATTGTTTCTCTCCCCTCTCGATATTTCCAGAGATAGTTTTTGGCGCAGCAAATTTAATTTGGTCGGTTTGCCAACTTCGGATAAAGGTAACGAGTTGGTTTAGATCTTTTTCGGACAAAATTGTTCTGTAGGCAGGCATATCTGTCCCATTCCTACCAGATTTCACATACTCATATAGATCTCGATTTGTCACCGTACCTAAGAATTGCTGATTATTAATGGCTGTCCCGACCTTTGTGCCTTCACCCTTACCAGTTTGTCCGTGACAGGCAAGACAATGCTGACGATATATTTTTTCACCTGCTGCAATCGCTTTGGTGTCCTTATGAACAGGAATAACGCCCTTTCCAAGGAAAGCAGCAGCAATTAAAATCAAAGCAAAAACTCCAACGAATAATTTCTTCAAAGGCTATCCCTACTTTGGTTCAGGTGTGGATGTTGGATCCCCATATTCTTTATATTTTTCATTAATTAATCGATAAATTTCCTTTGGATTTTTACCATCCAGATGCATTTGTACCGCCTCCCGGGCGATATTGATACAAATGTCTCACGATATACTCATCGAATCCCATTGTTCTACTTTCATATTTGAATCGAATTTATCAATATAACAACTTAAATTACTATCATGCCCGTCCGTACCACAGCCGCAAAAACACGGAACCTGTGCCAATACCTTTGGATAGTTCGAGGCCATTACATAGGTTTCTTTTATTTTTGCGGAAGAGTTTAGAACATAATCCGGTAAAGGAGCATTTTTTTTATCAAATTGTGTGTTCGCTTGATTTGAACTGCATCCGGCAGCAATAAATGCAATTATTATACCCATCAAAAATAAATAGCCAATTCGCTTCATTTTCAATTCCCTCCTTCCTAAACCTAATTTCATGTTCATTTTAGCAAAACATTTTTTGCAAACGTCCCTTAATTCTTACTATTTAGTGAAGTTTTATGGTTTTAATTATTTTTGTAGTCATTAGTTCAGCTGGTCATGACCCTTTTTGCAGCCAGCCTTCCTGGAATGCATAGGCAGCTGCTTGGACACGATTATTCATGTGAAGCTTTTCCATAATATTTCTCAAATGATTTTTTACGGTATTTTCTGAAATAAGCAATGCTTGACCTATTTCACGATTGGTCTGGCCTTTCATTACATGGAACAAAATTTCCTTCTCTCGTTTAGTCAAAACATCCTTTTTAGTAAAAATAAATTCTACTTGATTTTTACCATTTATTGCCCGCTTCGAGCTGTTTTCAATGATTTTCCCAGCCAGTTGTCCCGTAATAATGTTTTCTCCTCTATGCACCATATGTACAAATGTCAGCAATTCATTAGGAAGTAAATCTTTTAATAAATATCCCTTAGCACCTGATTTTAGCGCTTCAACTAATAATTCTTCCCGATCATTCAGCGTCAACATTAAAACTTTTACATCCTTCAATTCCCCTACAATCATTTTTAAGGATTGAAGACCATTCATAATAGGCATATTCATATCTAATAAAATCACGTCGGGTTTGCGTTCTACAGCCATTTCATAGGCTTGTTTGCCGTTGTATGCTTTCCCGACGATTTGAAGAGATGCATCTTCAGAAAGAATACTTTCCATGCCGCGGATAAACAAATGATAATCATCAGCTATAAGAATTTTGATTTTATCCATTGGACTCCCCCTAATCTAAAAAGGCAAATTAACACACTAAAATGCTCCTCGTTATACAACTCCATTTTATTCTTCAAGCCATGTCCACACTAGTGATAAAGAATGAGTTTAATAAATTGTTCAAAACTTATCCCTTTATATTTCACAAACTTTTCAAATATGGGCCTTTTCGAAGGAAAAGAAAAAAAGCCCTAGAACGGCTGAACCGCTCTAAGGCTTTTAAAAATAAATTATGCTCTTGATACGTATGATGCTTCTGTAGTATTGATGATTAGCTTGTCACCTTGGTTTATAAAGAATGGGACTTGAACAATTAAACCAGTTTCAAGTGTTGCTGGTTTTGTACCGCCTGAAGCAGTATCACCCTTAATTCCAGGCTCTGTATCAGTAACTTCAAGTTCAACTGTGTTTGGCAATTCCACTCCAAGGGTTTCATAATTAAACATCATAATGTGAACTTCCATATTTTCTTTCAAAAACTTTAATTCATACTCAATGCTAGTTGCCGGAAGCTCAACTTGCTCGTAAGATTCCATATCCATAAATATATGTTGATCTCCGCTTGCATAAAGGTACTGCATTTTGCGGTTATCAATTTGGGCCTTTTCAACTTTCTCACCGGCACGGAACGTTTTTTCTTGTATGGCTCCGTTACGAAGATTACGCAGCTTGGAACGAACAAAAGCTGCACCCTTACCTGGTTTTACGTGTTGGAAGTCAATGACGCGCCAAATACCGCCATCCACTTCAATCGTTAAGCCTGTTTTAAAATCGTTAACAGAAATCATGCAATAAATCCTCCTATATACATTACAAAATAATTAGATCTTTTGTTGAGTGAGTCAGAGCTTCATTACCAGTCTTCGTGACCAATGTGTCATCTTCGATTCGGACGCCGCCAAGACCTGGAATATAAATTCCCGGCTCACATGTAACCACCATTCCTGGTTCTAAAACAAGGTCAGAACGAAATGAAAGAGCAGGACCTTCATGAACTTCAAGACCAATTCCATGGCCGGTTGAATGTCCAAAATATTCACCGAATCCTTTTTCTGTTATGTAGTCTCTCGTTAACGCGTCAGCTTCTTTACCTGTCATCCCAGGTTTAATGCCTTCCATTCCTTTGAGCTGCGCATCCAGAACAATCTCATAAATATTCTTAAGCTTTTCATCCGGCTGTCCCACTGCTACTGTCCTTGTGATATCGGATACATACCCTTTATAATATGCACCATAATCAAGGGTAACAAAATCCCCAGTTTCAATTACTTTATCACTTGCTACACCATGTGGAAGTGCAGAGCGCTTCCCTGAAGCTACAATTGTATCAAATGAAGAAGACGTTGCTCCGGCCCTTCTCATAAAGAACTCTAATTCATTCGCTACCTCAAGCTCAGTCTTCCCGGGGCGAATAAAATCTAAAATATGTTTAAACGCAGCATCAGCAATATCTGCTGCTTCCTTTAATATCTTAATCTCTGCATCCGTCTTAATCAAGCGTAATTTTTCAATTACCCCTGAAACCGGCAGCAGCTCCCCTTCAATTTCTTTCTCATATGATTTAAATTCAGAAAAAGTTAAATAGTCCGCTTCAAAACCGAGCTTGTTGATTCCAAGCTGTTTGGCCTGTTTCGCCACTTCCTCTGGAATCGTAGTTGAAAATTTAATAATTTCGAATCCTTGACATTGCTTTGAAGCTTGCTCAATATAGCGAAAATCAGTTATAAATAATGCTTTTTCAGAACTTATTAAAACGACTCCTGCTGTTCCGGTAAAGTTTGAAACATATCGGCGGTTATATGGGCTTGTAATCAGTATTCCCTCAATCCCGTTTGCCGCAAAACTTTCTCTTAATTTCTCTAATTTCACCATGGGTTTCTACTCTCCTTTTAAAAGGCAGTTTTAGAACTATGTACTTGGGTTGCACAACAAAATTATTTTATCATAATAGATTAAATACGCCTAATCATGATGATTAACTGGCTGTCTCTTTTCGCTTCATTTCGGTATTTTGGTACTCATAATTAATGGAATATCCTATGAAAATTCCATATACGATATATAAACAAACAGAAGAAATCAAGGTATCTCTGTTTAAGTCAACAATTGAATCCATACTTGGAAAAAGCGGATTTAATACAAAGAATACCAATAAAAATAAAACAACCCCGTAACCTAGTCCAACCCAAAAGCCGGTAAACTTTCTTAAAGCAGCATAATAAATAAATGCGGCTACAACGGAAATGCAGCCAAGTAATAGTATGGAGATTAGCGTTCCAATCCAACCGTATTTCCAACTGCCAAGGGCCCAAGGCTCTAGAAGGATATTTGGGCGAATCTCCGTAAAGTTAAAATAGTAAGCTAACCAGCCGATTGTACTCCAAAAAAGTCCCCCAATTAGCCCTGTCCAAAAAACCATCATTGGGAAAGACATTGGTTTTGGATACGTTTTTTCCTTACGATCGTTTTCCATGGAATAGACCTCCTTTTATCTTTATCAAATGGATATACTGAGTTTTTCTGAGTATGCTCCCATCATGTTATTACTTTTTATTATGTCCTTCGGATTTCATTCCCTTGCATATAAAAATTTTTTTAATTTAAATGGAAAAATTATTACATCAATAGAGGTTTTTTCTTTTTTCTAGTAGAATAAATTTAAGTACATACAGATTTACTTTCTGCTAATGTGCAACTTTGTTAAGGTTGGTGTAATGTACATGTCTAAAACTCAAAAACCAGTTTACGGCGGCCAAGCGGTTGTCGAAGGCGTTATGTTCGGCGGAAAGCATCATTATGTTACCGCCATTCGCAGAAAGGACCATTCTGTTGAATATTTCCGTTTACCTCGGAAGGTAAACCCTCAATTGGCAAATCTTAAAAAGATTCCATTTCTCCGTGGAATCATTGCCATCATTGAAGCTAGTGCAAATGGTTCCAAACATTTAAATTTTTCAACAGAAAGATTTGATGTGGACCCAAAAGATGATCATACAATAAAAGAAAAAGAAGGTTCGAAGCTTAGTATGTACCTGGGGGTCGCTGTAATTGGGGTTATTTCCTTTTTGTTTGGGAAATTTGCTTTTACGTTAATCCCTGTCTTCCTTGCCGAATTAACCAGAACCATTTTCCCATCCGATTTTGCACAGGTGCTTGTTGAAGGCTTTTTTAAGCTAATCTTATTACTTTGCTATATTTATTTTGTTTCCCTTACACCTTTGATTAAAAGGGTGTTTCAATATCATGGTGCTGAGCATAAAGTAATCAATACCTTCGAATCCGGAGCGGAACTAACGGTGGAAAATGTGCAAGCACATTCCCGGCTTCATTACCGTTGTGGCAGCAGTTTTATCTTGTTTACGGTTATTGTTGGGGTATTTGTTTATATGCTTGTCCCTACTTCGCCTTTATGGTTACGTATTGTTGACCGGCTGGCATTAATTCCAGTTGTGCTTGGGATTGCCTTTGAAGTCTTACAGCTTACCAATAAGCTTAGAGATATTCCTGTATTAAAGTATTTAGGTCTCCCTGGTTTATGGCTTCAATTGTTAACAACAAAAGAACCCTATAATGACCAGGTTGAAGTGGCTATTTTGTCCTTTAAGGAACTCTTAAAAATGGAAGAGGCAACAGAGAAGCAAGTAGAGATAGAGGAAATTGTCTAATCTTTGCCTTTTCCGTGTTTAAAAGATAAAAAAAATGCTTAAGATGCTCATAGGGAGGTGGCTTTCTTGAAAAATCGGACACCCGTTATCATTGTTGGCGGGCTAATACTTCTTGCTTTATTGGGGATTTTTGCAACATTTACTAATAATCCTTCTGCTTTTCTTCAGAATATACTTGTCATTGCATTGGTTGGTCTCGTTATCTTTTTCCTTGTTCGAAGGTTTTCAAATTCGAGCCCTCAGAAAAAAGAGCAGCGGGCATTTCTTAAGGCAGCGAAACAGTCAAAAAAACGCTTGCAGCATAAAGGGAAGGACTCAGGAATTAAGAGTTCTTCCCTTGGGACCCTCTCATCTTTAAAGAAAAGCAACCGAATTAAAAAGAAATCTCCTGCTCACTTAACCGTAATTGACGGAAAAAAAGGCAAAAAGAAAAATCGAGCGTCACTTTAACGCTCTTTTTTTTGCCTAATATGCCCATACTTTTAAAAATTTTTCAGCATGTGCTCTCCCGATCTCAACTATTTTTTGCTTTTTTTCATCAGTCAAGCCAAATTCAATTAAGTTTACACCCTCCGCTGGGATAAAAATAATATTCCTTGCATGCTTTTTGGATATATACCGTGCATCATGGGCATCCTTCATTGTTTCAAATAATGCGCCAAATAGCTGGATACCATTTTGGATTTTATGTTTTTGGTGTTCATATTCGCTTGTGCTTAGTTTGATTCCGATTACTGGCCTCCTAATCTTACCGTCATCTGTATCAAACAGCCACATTGGAAAGTTGCTTAGGACCCCGCCATCTACTATTACGTCTATACCCTCAATGGAACGCATTTTTACCGGTTCAAAAAAGTAGGGAATGCTGCAGCTCATTCTAATTGCTTTTGCTATTGAAAAGGAACCTGGTGTGATACCATATTTATCCAAGTCATCTGGCAGGACAATTAACCGGCCATTTGAAAGATCGGAAGCAACGACTCTAAGTTTTTTTGGAGGAAGATCTGAGAATGTCCTTATTCCTTTTGCCTCTAATTTTTCTTTCATCCATTTTTCAAATGCATTTCCTTTATATAGTCCAAGTTTGAAATAGACTAGCAGCCATTTCGCCAATGAAAAAGGAAGTAAGGTTTTTCTTGCATCCAGCATAGTTGTAATATCTAACTCTTCAAGCAATTGATAAACTTCTTTACTTGAGTATCCAGCAGCAAGTAATGCAGCCACAATTGAGCCTGCACTCGTTCCGGCTACCCGTTCAAATTGAAATCCTTGGTTTTCAATTTCCTCACATGCACCAATTAGTGCAAATCCTTTAATACCCCCTCCAGAAAAAACGCCGTCTATTTTCATGGCAGCCACTCCCAAAGTTGATATACTCACTGTTACATCTTTAAGCACAATGTTAAAAAAATAGTACGGTGGACAGGGAGAAAATTTATGTGGGAATAGTCGTGGAAAATGAAATGGCTGCTAAATAAAAAGAAACATCGTGGCGTCCCCGATGTTTCTTTTTATTTTATATACGTTTAGCCCCAATAAATCTTGGCTTCCAATAGCTATTCGTTGTATAGGTAATGGAAACACCATTTGATGTGACGGACTGAATCATTTTTCCGCTGCCAATGTAGATAGCAACATGGGTTGGACGGCTTGCTTTATTTGGACCAAAAAACATTAAATCTCCGACTCTTAAAGATGATTTAACTCGTTTTCCTTTTGTGTAAAACATTTGCGCTGCTGAATGTGGTAAGTTCTTTCCTGCTTTATGATAAGAGTAACTTACAAGCCCTGAGCAATCAAAACCTCTAGGGCTCATGCCGCCCCATCTATATGGAACACCAAGATTTGCCTTTGCTACTGAAATCGCTTTCTTATGATAGTATGCCGCTTCTGCTTTATCCCCCATAGGTGTAAACAATGAACTTATTGTAATTGCAAAGACGAGAACTGCGATAAGTTTTTTCAACATCATGTTTGATCCCCCTGTGAGGTGTTTTGTTACTTTTACTATATAAAATAAAGATAACGTTTACATCACAGGTAGATTACAGTTATATTACAATTTTCGACTTTTCTTGTAAAAATTTCACTAAGAAAGCTGTCTAGTTTGTTATAAATATAGGAGGTTTTGTCATTTTTTATGGAGTTAATTCGTTTTTTCGACTCGAAAAACAGAAAAAGGCTGCCTCTTATTGAGACAACCTCTTTGTAAAATTTTATAAACCACATTTCAATTGTGCACCGCAGTTTGTACAGGTGTTACAGCCGCCAATTTCTTTTACTTTTCCTTTGCGGCAAACTGGGCAGGTGTTGCCTACTTCAGATCCAATTGTTACATCTGTTGAACGAAGGTCAGTTATGGTATCGACTAGTACAACATGCTGCTTTGGTTTATCTTCAAACATGGATAATTGTTCTTCTGTGTTTTCTTCGGCTTTAAGTGTTAGCACTTGAGAATCACGTGAACCATCCACGTAGACAGTACCACCTTTGGCACCACCACGGTATAGACGCTCATAAACCTTTTCTACCTGTTCAACACTATAGCCCTTAGGCGCGTTGACTGTTTTACTGATTGAGCTATCAATCCAGCGTTGGATGACACATTGAACATCTGCATGTGCTTCCGGTGCCAGTTCCATCGCTGTTACGAACCAATTTGGAAGATTGTTCTTGTCTGCTTCTGGATGCTGTTCCAGATATTCTTGAACGATATCTGCATTTACTTCAATAAATTTACCAAGGCGTCCACTTCTAAAGTAAGAGAATGAGAAGTAAGGTTCTAATCCTGTAGAAACCCCAACCATGGTACCGGTTGATCCCGTAGGAGCAACAGTTAGTAAATGGGAATTTCTAATACCGTTTTCTAAAATAGACTGGCGGATATCTTCTGGCATTTTCTTCATGTAACCTGTTTCGATAAATGCCTGTCTTAAATGATTTGTTTCTTCAGTAGTTTCACCTGTTAAGAATGGGAAGCTTCCTTTCTCTTTCGCCAGTTCAACAGATGTTCTATAAGCTGTTGTCGCAATCATTTCAAAAACTTCATCTACAAGCTGGTTTCCCTTTTCAGAGCCATACTCTGTTTCACAATAAATGAGTAGGTCGTGCAAGCCCATTACACCTAAACCAACACGTCGTTCACCAAGTGCTTGCTTTTTGTTTTCATCTAAGAAGTAAGGAGTCGCGTTAATTACGTTATCTTGCATCCTTACTCCTACAGAAACTGTTTTCTTAAGTTTTTCAAAATCAACCGTTTTGGTTTCCTTATTAGCCATTTCTGCAAGATTCACAGCGGCAAGGTTACACACGGAAAACGGTGCAAGTGGTTGTTCCAGTTTGTTATCCCATCGGCTTTTTATCCGATAGTTCTTACGGTTCACTTCCCGTAAGTTCAGCATATCTTTTCATTACACAATGTAATGCTGCGGCCTCGTGGATGGGTTATATTCTCTTTCGAGGTTCACCATCTATGCGTTGCCCCTGACTGAACCTTTACATCCAGCCTTCGGTTCGGATTCTCAATCTCAGAGTCCCCGCTTTATTCCGCAGTTTTTAACGTGAGGCAAACTAAGCCACTTTACCACACGGATTTGTTGCAACTACTTTCTGTCCGTATGCTTTTGCATTTGTCATGTCGTTTGCATTGTCAATAAAGAAAATCCCTGGCTCTGCTGAATAGGTTGCGCAGATGTTGATTAAGTTCCAAAGTTCTTTGGCCTTAATCTTTTTGTAGGTCCGAATTTTATAACCAAGTTTTTCCCACTCACGAACGTCTCCAACTTTGTGCCATTCTTCGTTGTATACCTTCATTTCTTCTTCATCGTAATGTTCAACGTATGGGAATCGCAGTTCATAATCACTATCATTTTCAACTGCTTCCATAAATTCTTTTGTTAAACAAACAGAAATATTTGCCCCTGTTAAGAATTCTGAATTATGGACTGCAAAAGTTCCTCCGACTTCTAACTTTTCTTCTGCATCAGCGATAATTCCTTCGCTAAATCCACCCATTCCAGGGATGTTTTTATAATTTACAATTCCTTGGTACATCGCAGTTTCTTGAAGTGTTAATGGCATAAACTTCAACTTATCTTTCGCATGCTTTTTGATCGTTTCATCTTTTGTATTTTCAATTAAGAATCGCAGAATTCTTGGATTTTGCATTTTTGAAATAATGAATTCAATAATGTCTGGATGCCAGTCAGCCAGCATGATCATCTGCGCACCCCTGCGCGATCCACCTTGTTCCACTAGATGCGTTAATTTCGCAATATCATCCAACCAAGATACAGAACCTGATGATTTACCGTTTACGCCTCTTGCCAAGGTGTTTCGTGGTCTTAGGGTGGAACCATTGGTTCCGACACCGCCACCGCGGCTCATGATTTCCATTACCTGCTTTCGGTGATCCGAAATCCCTTCACGAGAATCCGCCACGAAAGGCATCACGTAACAGTTAAAAAACGTTACATCCGTATTCGCCCCTGCACCGTAAAGAACACGCCCGGCAGGAATAAAATTCATATTTACGAGTTCATTATAAAACCTCTCAAACCACTCTCTCCGCTTTTCCTCTGTCGTTTCAACGGAAGCAAGTCCTGTGGCATTACGTTTCGCAATTTGCTCATAAAAAATTTCTAAAGGTTTCTCAATAACATCAAGTGAGCGAGAAATAATACCTGTGCTCGCCTCTTCCGGATCATCTAAAACTCCTCTGAATTCCTCTTCCACTAAAACTTTAGCCTTTTTATTCTCCCAGTCTATATCCGTGATGTATCCTAAACCACGTGCTGGGAATTTTGGATCTTCCTTGATTGTAAGAACGACAAAGTCACCATTTTTGAGGGTAATTTTTTCAGTGTCTTTAAAGGTGTAACGGTCCAGCATGACCAAGCGTGAAACACCCTTGTGAGTTATTTTCATATCAGGGGTAACTGGGTGTACCTGGGGAAATAAGTGGATCTCCTCATTCAACCTCTCGAAATCAATATTCATTTTTTGTCTAAACACAACCGACATGAGAACAACTCCTTCAAATAATAAAATCAATCTATTGTGCTAGTTCTAGTAGTTTCATGCTAGACCTAGTTGGTTTAATACATTTAAGGTACCATATCGACACACAAAAAATCAACATATAGTGTTCGCATTAATTTCGACACTACTACATATTGTAATTGACGCAAAAAATATTTATTTTGTCAAACTTAAAAAAAACTAGATTTTAGAGCAAATTAAAGTTTTCGTTTGGTTTTCGAGGTAAAACGAGTAATTTTAACAAATTTCGCAGTTTGCCCATAAATTATTTCTCCAATTTTTTTCAAAAAAAGAAAAAGCGACATTGCGCCGCCTTTTAATCGGTTACCTTTTAAAATTCCATTCATCACTTTCATAACGCTCTTTTGCTATTTTCTGAACGTATGTAAGCTCTTCTTCAGTTAATTGATAGGGCTCTAGCTCAATATTGAGTCCTTCTGCAAAGCCTTTATAAAATGCCTCTTTTGCTTCCTCTAAGGTAATTCTTCGTTTACTAATATCATTGATGGCTACAGCTTTATTCTTGAATGCTTTTTGCATCCGTTCCTTTACTCTTTCACTTGGATATTTAAATAAGCTAAATAACTTATCTTCCTCTATATCCAATAAAATCGAACCATGCTGTAATATAACGCCCTTTTGTCTGGTTTGAGCACTCCCTGCTACCTTTCGTCCTTCAACAACAAGTTCATACCAGCTAGGAGCATCAAAACAAACTGCAGAGCGTGGATTTTTCAATGCTTCCCGTTCCTCCGCTGTCTTTGGTACGGCAAAATAAGCTTCTAAACCTAAATGATGAAATCCCTTCAAAATCCCCTCAGAGATGACCCGATAGGCCTCTGTTACCGATTGAGGCATTTCAGGATGGTCTTCAGAAACTATAACACTATATGTAAGTTCATGATCATGAAGAACACCGCGTCCGCCAGTAGGTCTTCTGACAAAACCCAATTGATGTTTTTTTACTGCCTCCATATCAATTTCTTTTTCTACCTTTTGAAAGTAACCAACGGAAAGTGTTGCCGGATTCCAGCCATAAAATCGGATCACAGGAGGAATCTTCCCTTCACTGTGCCAATCAAGTAAGGCTTCATCAAGAGCCATATTAAATGATGGGGAGCCATTTCCCGAATCGATAAAACGCCATACTTCTTTTTCCATTTTCTAGACCTCATTTTTATTTATAATAATTTTCTTTGGCGATTCCTAGTCTACCAAAATCTGATATGAATTCAAAATGATATATTTCTGCTATAATATTTTTTGTGGGCAAAAAAAGATTTTTTCTAATGTATCTTTACTGATGTAAGGGTTGACTTATATAATAAAAATTAGTGCAGAAAAGCTTGAAAGGAGCATTTTAATTGAACTCACTTATTCCACTATTAATCATTATCGTTGCGGTTGCGATTTACACTGTATTCACCTATTTTTATCAGAAGAAGATTGTCAAAACCGTTTCGGAAGAAGAATTTCGTGCAGGCTATCGTAAAGCGCAATTAATTGATGTGCGCGAACCAAATGAATTTGATGCCGGTCATATTTTAGGGTCTCGTAATATTCCAATGTCTCAAATTAGAATGCGAATGAAAGAAATCCGCCCTGATATGCCAGTTTATCTATATTGCCAAAGCGGAATGCGCAGCGGCCGGGCAGCACAGTTCTTATATCGCAAAGGATACAAAGATCTTACCCAGCTACAAGGCGGCTTTAAAAAATGGACAGGTAAAGTTAAAGCAAAATAATGAGGATTTTTCAAAAAGACCATTGTTCGCTGAAACGGTGGTCTTTTTATATTCCCTGTCCCCCATTATTCTTCACTTACGGGCACTATGACCCCTTGATAGTTCCCGCTCTCTTGCTTTTCCCTCACATACGGGCACTATGAGCCCCTGATAGCTCCCACTCTCTTGCTTTTTCTCCGCTTACGGGCACGATAAGCCCTTGATGGTTCTTACTACACTGATTTTAACCCAATCACGGGCTCTAAGAGCTGCTAGTGGCTCCGAGAGCCTTTACTTTCCTAGCTCATGGTAATAATTTCTTAACTTCTATAAAAAGATGAGGGTGAATTCCTTAATAGAATCCACCCACCGAAAATCAATTAATTCTTTTTATATCTCAACACAGGTTTACGTGCTGCTTTTGTTTCGTCCATACGGCCCACGATCGTTGTATGTGGTGCTTCTTGAACGATTTCAGGATTTTCCTCTGCTTCCTTGGCAATTTGAATCATCACATCACAGAAAGCGTCTAGGGTTTCTTTTGCTTCGGTTTCAGTCGGCTCGATCATCAAGCATTCTTCCACAATTAATGGGAAGTAAATGGTTGGTGGATGATATCCGAAATCAAGCAGACGTTTTGCAACATCTAATGTACGGACACCCAACTTCTTCTGGCGTCTACCGCTTAATACAAATTCATGCTTACAATGCTTATCAAATGGAAGATCATAATGATCTGCAAGTCTTCTCATCATATAGTTCGCATTTAAAACCGCATTCTCAGTAACAGCTTTTAAGCCGTCAGGACCCATTGAACGGATATAAGTGTATGCACGGACATTAATACCAAAGTTTCCGTAGAATGGCTTCACGCGCCCAATTGAGAGTGGACGATCATAATCAAGCACATAATCTTCCCCGCGTTTTGCGACAACTGGTTTTGGCAGGAATGGAATTAAGTCAGCTTTTACCCCAACAGGACCCGAACCAGGACCGCCGCCGCCATGTGGACCAGTAAACGTTTTATGAAGATTTAAGTGAACAACGTCAAATCCCATGTCCCCCGGTCTTGCTTTTGAAAGAACAGCGTTAAGGTTTGCTCCATCATAATAAAGCTTTCCGCCTGCATCATGAACAATTTCAGCTAGTTCTACAATATTTTCTTCGAAAAGTCCAAGTGTATTTGGGTTCGTCAACATTAACGCTGCTGTATCTTCGCCAACCACTCTTCTTAAATCCTCAAGGTCAACAAGACCGTTTTCATTAGACTTAACTGTTACGGTTTCAAAGCCAGCAATCGTTGCAGACGCAGGATTTGTACCATGGGCTGAATCCGGAACAATAACCTTTGTCCGGTTGAAATCACCATTAGCCTCGTGGAAAGCACGGATTAACATTAACCCGGTCCATTCCCCATGGGCACCTGCAGCCGATTGCAAGGTTACTTCATCCATCCCTGTAATTTCGATTAAATGCTCCTGAAGGTCATACATTAACTCCAATGCACCCTGTACAGAGTCTTCATCCTGAAGGGGATGAATATGAGCAAAACCGTTATAGCGGGCAACATTTTCATTGATTTTTGGATTATATTTCATCGTACATGAGCCTAGTGGATAAAATCCTGAATCAAGGCCATGGTTTCGTTTTGAAAGTGCTGTATAATGACGCATGATATCAAGCTCAGAAACTTCAGGAAGCTCAGGCTCATCTGCGCGTAAATATCCTTCAGGAAGAAGGTCATTTAATTCTAATTCCGGAACATCCATCTCTGGGAGGCTGTATCCGACACGGCCAGGTGTACTAAGTTCAAAAATGAGCGCCTGATCTTGATTATGCATGCAAATCCCCCAATTCTTTTACAAGAGTATCGATTTCTTCCTTCGTTCTTTGTTCAGTCACAGCTATCAGCATATGATTGGTAAGTTCTGAATAATCACGACCTAAATCATAACCGCCGATGATTCCTTTTTGTAAAAGCTGTTTATTTATTTCTTTTACCGGGTGATTCAATTTAACTACAAATTCATTAAATGAAAAACCATCATTGACAATTTCAAAGCCTGCCGCTTTAAAGGCATTTTTCGCATATTGAGACTTTTGCAAATTGTTTGCTGCCATTTCACGAACACCTTTTTTGCCAAGAGCAGTCATTGCAACAGAAGCTGCAAGTGCGTTTAATGCTTGGTTAGAACAAATATTTGAAGTCGCTTTTTCACGGCGAATATGTTGTTCGCGTGCCTGCAGGGTTAAAACAAAACCACGGCGTCCTTCGTCATCTGTTGTCTGTCCGACAAGGCGACCCGGAACTTTTCTCATTAGTTTTTCAGTAACAGCAAAGTATCCACAGTGCGGACCGCCAAATGCGGATGGAATACCAAAAGGCTGTGCATCCCCAATGACTATATCAGCACCAAATTTGCCTGGAGGTGTTAATACTCCAAGAGATAGTGGATTGCTTGATACAACAAACATTGATTTATTGGCGTGAATGATTTCTTCTAGTTCTTTTAATGGCTCAATTCTGCCAAAAAAGTTTGGATATTGAACAATTACCGCTGCAACATCGGCATTTACTAAGCCTTTTAATTCATTTAAATCTGTTAGCCCGTCTTTTACCGGTATTTCTACAACAGACAAGTTCTGACCCTTTGCATAGGTTTTAAGAACTTCACGATATTCAGGATGAACCGCATTTGAAACTAAAATTACTTTCCGCTTTGTATGACCGGCACTAAGCATTGCTGCTTCAGCTAATGCCGTTCCGCCATCATACATCGAAGAGTTGGCAACATCCATTCCCGTTAATTCGCAAATCATTGTTTGGAACTCAAAAATTGCTTGAAGCTCCCCTTGAGAAATTTCCGGCTGATATGGTGTATAGGCTGTATAGAATTCTGAACGTGAGATAACATGGTCGACAATAACAGGCATATAATGGTCATAAACGCCTGCTCCTAAGAAGGAAACATTTCTTTTCAAATCTGCATTACGATCTGCCATTTTAAATAGTTCTTTCATTAAAGCAGGCTCTGATTTAGCTGCTTTAATGTTGTATTCACCTTTAAAACGTACTTGCTCCGGGATATCGCTAAAAAGTTCATCAACGGAGGAAACGCCAATGGTTTCAAGCATTACTCTCTTATCTTCTTCAGTCATAGGTAAATAGCGATGTTTCATAAACCTAACTCCCTTCCGTTATTTCTTTTCTTTTTTATAAAAAGGTGTTGGAATTACTTTTGCTTTTAAACGTTTTCCGCGAATTTCAACCTCAACTTCACCATCTAATTCGGCATATTGAGTTGGAATAAGTGCAAGCCCGATATTTTTCTTTAATGTTGGGGACTGCGTACCAGTAGTTACCTCACCGATGAGCTCTTCCCCTTTATAAACAGAATACCCATGGCGTGGAATACCACGGTCAATCATTTCAATCCCAACCGTTTTTCTAGGAAGACCATTTTCTTTTTGTTCTTTTAATGCTTCTTTACCAATAAAATCTGCTTCCTTATTTAACTTAACGGCGAAACCAATTCCTGCTTCGAGTGGTGAGATTTCAGGAGAAAGTTCTTGACCGTAAAGTGGTAAAACGGACTCAAAGCGTAACGTATCACGTGCACCCAATCCACAAGGAAGAATTCCTTCTTCCTTACCTGCCTCCAAAATAGCATTCCAAAGGTCAACTGCATCTTCTGACTGACAATAAATTTCGAACCCATCTTCCCCAGTGTAACCAGTTCTAGAAACAAGGGCCGTTTTGTCATCGATTTTAACTTCCTGCTGAAATTTGAAAAAGCCAATTTGACTTAGGTCGGACTCATTAACCAACTTCTGTAGTACCTTTTCTGCAAGTGGTCCCTGAATGGCCAATTGAGCTGTTTGGTCAGACAAGTTTTTAAGGGTAACATCACCTTCAAGATGGTCTTCAAGCCACTTATAATCTTTTTCAATATTGGAGGCATTTACTACGAGTAGATAATGATTGTCTTCCATTTTATAAACAAGCAAATCATCCACAGTACCGCCGTTTTCGTAGCACATCGCTGTGTACTGAGCGCCGCCATCCTTCAGTTTAGAAACATCATTCGTCATCATTTTTTGCAAATAGGATAAGCTGTCAGGTCCTTTAACCTCAACTTCCCCCATATGAGATACATCGAATAAACCTGCTTTTGTACGAACGGCTTCATGCTCTTCCTTAATGCTTGAAAATTGGACAGGAAGTTCCCAGCCGCCGAAATCGATTGTCTTACCCCCGTATTGCTTGTAGGTTTCAAATAATGGAGTGCGTTTTAAATCAGCCAAATTGAATTCCCCTTTTTCAGAAAATTTTATTAGAAAAATAACAAGATGGTGCGTAGAGAAAACCTATCCATAAGAGACGAATAAGTTTTACATTTTTTCTAAGCTATTTTTCCCCAGAAAAAAAGACAGAGTCCCCCCTTTTTAATAAAAGAAGGTCTCTGTCCTTGCACCTGAAAGTTTACCATTAATGGCTTTCCCCTTTGGTGGCTCCTTTTTAACTGAAGCACTCTCCAGAGCTGCGTCAAACAAGAGTTCTTTTGCCTGAGAGATTCACATTTCTGTTTGCTCCTTCGGCGCTACACGAGTAGTCTCTCCCCTTGTTATCATCCGCATTTATAATATTTTCCATATGGGTAATACTAAAATAAATACATCTTCAAAATCATTTACTATATTACAAAAATTTAAAACTTTCTAAGCTACTAACATCCTACCCTAAAATGATATTTTGAGCAATAGGTTATTAAAGAAAAGTGTAAGCGCCTGGTTCAGGGGCGACAAGCATAAGACAAGCCGGCATGAAGGTTGTTCTTTAACCTTCAGGACGGATTGGCTGTAGACCATAGAGCCCCTAGGCGCTGAAACTAGACAAGTTAGAAAAGGAGCTGAAAACCATGTCTGTTCACATAGAATTCGATTCCTCTTGGCAAGATGACTTTTTACATAGGATTGAACATGATGGTCCATGGGGAAATTGGGATCTTTTTAAACTTGCAATAGAGGTTGAAAGACATCTTGTAATACCCGAATTTGAGGGTCTGCAGGCACCCAGCCATCTGCCGCACTTAACTCCACTTCCGCATCAGCTCGAAACTGCTAAACAAGTAATTGAAAACATGAATGGAAAAGCAATTCTTGCCGATGAGGTTGGGCTAGGTAAAACCATCGAAGCTGGTCTTATTTTAAAAGAGTACATGATTCGCGGTTTGGTTAAAAAAGTATTGATCCTAGTCCCTGCTTCCCTGGTTACACAATGGGCAATGGAACTAAACAGCAAGTTTTTTATTCCAGCGATTTCTCAAAGAAAGAGTTATGTATGGGAACAATGTGATGTGGTGGTATCCTCCATTGATACCGCAAAACGGAATCCGCATCGTGATATTATATACAATCAAAACTATGACCTTATTATCATCGATGAAGCCCATAAGCTGAAAAATAATAAAACGAAAAACTATGAGTTTGTTCAAAATTTAAAAAAGAAATTTTGTTTATTGTTAACAGCAACCCCGATTCAAAACAGAATTGAAGAAATCTTCAACCTAGTATCCCTTTTAAAACCGGGGCATTTGGGAAGCGAAACAGCCTTTTATGAAAAATATAAACGGGACGCCCGTTCTTTAAATGATAATGAACATTTAAAGGAATTAGTCAATAAAGTAATGATACGTAATCGGAGAGCTGACACCGGGATTGAATGGACAAAAAGGCATGTTGAAACCATTCCAATTGAATTTTCACCCTCAGAAAAGGATTTATATGAGGCCATTAACGATTTAAGAAGCGAAGGAGATTGGGTTCAGACAAGTGCCTTTTCTGTAATGACATTACAAAGAGAAGCATGCAGCAGCCGCGAAGCCGTTTTTTATACACTAAAAAACATGCTGCAAAAAAAGGAAAATCCATCTCCTGCCTTTGAAGAACAAATTAATTATTTGATTAAAAAAGTTGAGTCCGTCCAGCAAAACTCAAAAGCTGAAAAAGCGCTTGAGTTAATCCAGAATGTAAATGACAAAGTCATAATTTTTACAGAATATCGGGCCACACAATTATATTTGCAATGGTATTTAAAACAGCATGGAATTACTTCCGTACCGTTCAGGGGAGGATTTAAACGCGGTAAAAAAGATTGGATGCGTGAGCTCTTTCAAAAGCATGTTCAAGTCTTAATTGCAACAGAAGCCGGTGGAGAAGGAATTAACCTTCAATTTTGTAATCATATCATTAATTTTGATTTACCGTGGAATCCTATGAGACTCGAACAGCGAATAGGCAGGATTCACCGTCTCGGCCAAGAAAAAGATGTGATGATTTATAATTTTGCCATCAAAAATACGGTCGAAGAACATATTTTAAAACTTCTATACGAAAAAATTGATTTGTTTGAGAAGGTAATTGGCGAACTTGATGATATTTTAACAAAACTTGATTTTGGTAATATCGAGGATCATTTAATCGACATATTTGGGCAATCTTCTTCTGAAGGGGAAATGAGGATAAAAATGGAAAACCTTTCATCGATGATTGAGTTCGCAAGAGACTTAAAGGAAGGAGATTCACATGCAGCAGCAGGAAATTCATAACTTTTTAATAAAGTATTTTGAAGCCAACGAATGTAAAATTGTCGAAAACCAACCTGGATATTTAACTACTCAATTAACCATTGAACTTGATAAAGAATTGATGAATCGCCCCTTTTACTGGCATTATCTTGAGAAAACAGGCGGAATTCCCAATCCGATGAAGCTTACCTTTATTACAGATCACCAGCGGGCACCTGATCATGTTAAAGGGGAAACCATTTATTTGGGATCACCTAGACTGCATCAAATATTTACTTCTACAAAAAACCTTGCAGGTTTTATTCGGCTCTATGAAAATCACAGCTTGCATAATAGACAAACACCGTTATTACCTTGGCTTTGTATGAATGTGAAAATATCCTACCAGTGTGATCGAAAAAGAGATATTTTTAAATCGATTGGTTTGCAGCTAATAAATGGTCAAATGGTCGAAGATTTCCATGAGCGCTTATTGAAAATAAAGCTAACGCCCAAAATTCCGGATTACTCCTTTACCTTATCTCCATTAGTTAAACCAAAAAGTGGAATGACCAGAATTGAAAATTATCTAAGAAATGTCATTGAAGGTGATGATCATACATGGGCTGAGGAAGCTCGTGAAAGATGGGATAAGGACCGGAAGCTTTTAGACCATTTTTATGAGGATTGTGAAGAAGAAAATGAGAGCTATGAAATAGAAAAAAAAGCGCTGCAGGAACAATATGAACCCAAAATTAATATCTCGTTGATCAACGGAGGACTGTTTTATTTGACAGATAAGGCAATCTAAAAAGGTAAAGAAGCAGACGGTGCATCTGCTTCTTTACCTTTTTCTTCTTCTTTTCATTTCTGAGTAAAAAATATAAGGAAGGATTCCGAACCAACGATACCACAAAGATGCTTGCGCTTGCTTCCGCTCTGTACGAATTCTTTTTCGTTCATCCTTTGGCTGGTCCGCATATTTAACAATTGTTTGCGTCATATATTTTACATAATCATTTGTTTTCATCGACACACCTGCCTTTATCCTTCAATACAAGTATGTCCATGTTTTACAAATTCAAACGACCTTTTTCAAGCTCTACTATCTGTCCACTTGATCATCCTTTTTAATTTAATATCAAAATAGCCAATTCCAACAACAGTTATTCCTGAACTAAAACGAAGTGTGAAATTAACCTTTTGAACACTACTTACAGGAACCTCGGCCTGATAATCCATCGTCCCGTTTATATACTTAAAAGACCCTTTTGTTTGAATGGTTCCGGTGGAGGTTAGCATGTTCTCAACCTTTTTGATGGAGCTAAGGAAATAATACTCTTCTTGTAACAGGATCGCAGTTTGATTTGCAACCTTCCTCTCAGCTAACAGCTGTTCAACACGTATGGATAAAAATAAGAAAAAAATAAGGAGGACACACAATGTAAGGGGATAGGTAAAGCCTGCCTGAATTTTTTTCATGGACTTGAATTCCAATTAATGAAGGAGTAGATAACGTTTGAATATTGTTTTCCCCATGTGTCCTTTACAGTAACCTTTACAGCGTTATTTAATAGCACAAAAACTACCTCAGATACATTTTGTAACACGATTTCATTTCCAGTACTATTCACCCTTCTTCGGAGGTTAGTGCCGTACCTTTCATATTGAACGGTTTCGGCATCCTTCGTTAAAAACAGTCTTCCTGAAAGGACCCCTACCTTCATGTAAGATCGGACTTCCCTCTTTAATTGACTGCTAAAAACCTCCCACTCCAATGGTTGGTCTTCCCCTTGTGTTGCTTTACTATTTAAAACTATTTGCATTAGTGGTGCCATGAAAAAGACAAGGATAGAAAATATCGCTAGGGCAAATAGAGATTCAATCAATGTAAAAGCTTTTTCATTCTTGCATACCGCAAATTTCTGTTTTGGAATGAACGGCGGTTTCCTCAACATTTACACACACCTCCTTTGCTCCGGAAAATGCAGTGTCTTTCCAGCTGATTTTGTATTCTATTCCATCCTTTAACACAGAATAATTGGTGTCTAATTTCCCCTCGATTATTTTAGCCTCGAGTTCCTGATATACAAGCTGCCTGGCCATTTTTTCGATTTGGAGTTTTTTTGATTGACTGTTTAATTCAATGATAATTGGCATAAAAAACAGACACATCATAAACCAGGCCGATAGCGACAATAACAGTTCAAGTAAAAAGAAGCCTCTATTCTTCCGTGACATAAAACCTTCCCTTTCCAATCAAAAAGGTAACACGATATTGCTTATCCTTCGTTACAATCGTAAACGAACCAAATTTACTTATATTCCCATCCGGCAGAAATCGAAAATATAAAGACAGTGTCCCCGGATAAACATGAATATTGTTTGAATAATATCGCTCGACCAGCCGTGGAAGATCATTGCGCTCATAAATATAATAGTTATATTCGTTTTCCGAAAAGGCTACATAGACCTCATGTTGATGGGAAATAGCATATTGTTGGGCGAAAAATAAGTCTGCTTTGAGCTGGGAAATGAAGGTTTCGTCTTCCATCCGATTCGCTTGTGGCTTTACAGAAAAGACAGTAATCGAGGATAGGATTAAAAAGATCGCGAGAACCAGTAATGATTCGATTAAAGTAAATCCTTGTTGATGATTTTTCATTCAGATGTATTTGCCACTGCAACAACTTTTCCGTCAGCTTGTATTTCTACCTTTGTTTTTCCATCAGGACAGCCCTTTGCATCCTCTTTTAAATAATCAGCAGCAACTAAATCCTCAACACTTGTAGGCATTTTTTTCTTTTCCATTTCATAAGCCTGAACCTGTGCTTGTACCATTTTCACAAATGCCTGACACCCTTTTTCATTGATATTTGAATTATGTTTTGTGATGTTCGGAATTGTTATAATTAACAACACAGAAATAATTAACATAACAATCATCATTTCAATTAGTGTAAAACCTTTTTGATTCTTAAATTTTTTCAGCATTTTTTTTAACCTCCAGTTTTAAATTCCGTCCATTAGATGGAACATCGGTAAAAGAATTGCTAAATACATCGACACAACAAGAAATCCAATAAAAAGATATAAAATCGGCTGAATCATTTTAAAGCTTTTTTCAATTATTTCTTCCATGGTATTTACACAATGCCTGCTAAAAAATTGCAGTTCTTGTTCTAACTTTCCATTCGCTTGTCCATGCTTAACAATCATCGGAAATTCTTTTTCAAAAAAAGAAAATGCGGCTAAAATAGACTCGAGTTTTTCTCCGGTTACCAGCTTTTCTTTAATCACCTTCCCAAGCTGGCTGTAAAACGGTTGTCTGTGGTTCTTTTCAAAGAGCAGTAAGGCTTCAGAGACTGAGATTCCCCCTGCAAGTAAAAAGCTAAGCTGAATGGAAAAATAGTGGGTAAATAACAATCTGAGGACCCTTCCTGCTATAGGGAGACGAACTAACTGCGACCGTTGCAGAAGGATAGACATTTTTCTGAATACAAAAAAGTAATACATTGCTGCTAGTAAAGAAATAGTAAATATCCCCAATAGAATCTTAGGAAAATATTGGTCAAAAGCATAAATTACTTTCGTGAAAAAATTAGCTTCAAGTCCCATTGATTTAAAAAGAGTTGTAAACCTTGGCAGCAGTGTATTTTCAACAAAGACAAACAAAAAACCGGTAATGAAAATAAGAAGCAGCGGATACTGAAGCAGTTTTAACAACTTCTGCAAATCCTTATCCTTTACCAAAGCCATCCCGCTCCCCTCTAGAAGTGCCTCCGCAAAATTGCCGTGTTGTTCAGCAAAATAAACAAAACCAACTAAATCTTTGTGAAAACCAAGCCCATCTAAAACCTCATGAAACGATAGACCAGTTTTTAACCCAATTAAGCATTTATGAAGCTCCTCCTTTCGGTTGGTAGAAAGGTGAAGGGAAATGGACTCAAGAGCCTCGGAAATCGGATATCCCCTCGCCAATAATTCACCTGTCCTTTTTAAAAGGGTTGCTTGTTCATTTACCGTCCATTTACGATGTTTCATAATTGTATACCAGCCGTTCATATTCTGACTCTTTTATATAACCAAGTGCAATTCCCTTATTGATTACTTGATTGATCGTCTTATAGCGTGGTTCAATATTTTCCCCCTTTGCAGCCCTCATCGCTGAATGTAAATTCCTCCCTGATAAGAGTTCAAACACACTCGCTCTTTTCCATCTGCCATATGAATAACAAAATGGGGAACAGTCGTCCGGGCAAAATGGACAGGTCAATTCCACCAGGCGCTGTGCTGTAACGGCAATAAGCGTTTGCTCTACTTCCAGCCAATTCACCCCGAATTCATGGAGCCGATAAACCGCTCCCTTCGCATCCCTTGTATGCATAGTGGAAAGTACTAAATGGCCAGTAAGCGCAGCTCGAACAGCAATTTTTGCGGTTTCACTATCCCTTATTTCCCCCACCATAATGATATCCGGATCATGCCGCAAAATAGCTTTTAATCCGGTGGCATAGGTAACCCCCGCTTTTTCATTTACTTGGACCTGCAGGACGGTATCATAATTCTTTTCGATAGGGTCTTCTAGTGTAATAACGTTCCGATGGAATAAGTGTGCAGTTTCATTGAGGAGTGAATATAAGGTAGTGGTCTTCCCACTGCCGGTTGGCCCGGTAAATATAATTAAGCCATGAGCGTGTTTAAGAAGAGCAAGTAATTTTCTTGTCATTGAAGGGAATAAGGAAAGCTGGTGAAATGGAATCTGTTCTTGTTGAGGTAAAAGCCGGATAACAAGGCTTTCTCGATTGTTTGAAGGCAGGGTAGATAATCTGAGCCCCATCAATTGACCGTTGACATCGCAAAAAATTGAACCGCTTTGCGGGCATCTTCTTTCCCCAATATCCATGTTTGCGGTAAATTTAAAATGTGAAATTAATTTGTCGCATTCTTCTTTTGGAAGGGATAACCGAGGAATAAGTTTATTCGTAAGGCGGATTTGAACGAGTGTATCATTCTTTCTCGGAATGATATGAATATCAGTTGCTTGGTTTCGAGTGGCATCTTTAATAATTCGATTGGCTAAAATTTCGATAGCGCTGACAATGAGAATAACCTCCTTTTGGTATTACTACTGACAGAAAACAACATGTTTCAGCAGGATTCCCCCTTATTTATAATTTGTTAACCATTATTAGAATAACTCAATGGACACCATTCAGGCACAAGAATTTTGAGCTAAATATTACAAATTTTTGACGATAATTGTGAACATTTTCTAAACTTATAGTGTTTATGTTGTTAACCACATTCCCTTGTTAAAATCGCTGTATTATAATGAGTGTAAATTATGGGGGTTCGAGGTGAAACCAGATGGAACAAACGTTAAAAATAACAAATGTTTTATCAGATCCAACGCGTTATTATATTTATCAATACATTACAAAAAGACACCAAGAGGTAACTGTCCAAGAGGTCGCTGAAAATTTTAATATCCATCCAAATGTAGCAAGATTGCATCTCTCCAAGCTCGAAGATGTAAATATGTTAATTTCTGAAACAAAGAAAACTGGTAAGGGCGGCCGTCCTAGCCGGTTGTACCGCTTATCAGATGATGTAATTCAACTGCATTTTCCATTCCGCGATTATATGCTGTTATCCAAAGTGGCGATTCAAACCATGCTTACACTTGGTGAGGAAGGAAAAAAAGCATTATATATAACGGGAAAACGTTTTGGAACTGAAATTATAGAACAAGAAATGGCAAAAAGATCTTTCGGTGATGAATTAGATTTTAACGAAAAGCTAAATATATTAAAGAGTGCATCAACACTTGCAGGCTTTTATCCGGAATTTGATGTAAACGGGGATCAAACCAAAATCTATTTTCAGATTTATAATTGCCCATTTAAAGAAGTGGCAGAGGAACACGAAACCGTTTGCAGTATGCATCGTGAATTCCTTAAGGGGATGTTTGAGGTCTTATTCTCTTCCGTGGAGTTGATTGAAAAAGAGAATATGTTTAATGGCTGTGAAACATGTTCCTACCAAGCATTCGTCACAAACTAATACGAAACCATTATTTACATTACCCTAACTTTTACCTTATAATATTGTAATGATGGTATTCGTAGGGTAAAAGGAGGGATACATATGGATCGCATGTTCAGAGTATTGGGTTTCTGGACGGGTATTTTTACCGTTATGTTTTATCTAGGAGATTTGGATAAAACGGCAATGTTATTTTTAGCCCAAACAGGATTCTTCGTTCTGCTCAGCTATCTAAAACTATCCGAACGTATGTACATGTACGTTTTCGGAGCATATTTAACCATTTTCTTTGCAGGTTTCACTTATTGGACAACTTTCATGATGCCTCTAGGTGCAGCAGAATAAGAAATAAAAAACACTGGAAATGCCTCCAGTGTTTTTTTCTTTAGGCTGTGTTAAATTTGGTTGTTGATTTCCGCTCCCAGGATGCTCGCTTTCCGCAGGACATTGAATTACGTCCTTGAATCCACCCACGCACGAAGAAAATGCGTTAGCATTTTCGAGAAGTCTCGCACCTTCCGCTCCAATCAACTTTGTTTAAACATCAACATTGTTCTTTAACAACGCCTTTCTTTAAAATATTTTAGTAAAATCAACGTTCAAACCCTTTTGTTGAATAATGATATGGAAATAGGAACTTATTCCCGAAGGCATTATTAAACTTCGTATTGCCCGGTTCTGCTTGCTTTGTTCAGAAAACGGGTTAGGATCAAAATGACTTTGTAATTCTTCAAGAATGCCTGCTTTTAGTAAAAATTCATCCTGCCTAAGCATTGTAACAAAATTTAGGCCAGCATTTTCTCCATGTTGAATAAGCTGATCAAATTGAATATGTGTTGTAATATCGATTTCCCCGGGATGCTGCAAAATATTATCGAACATTTGATGCTGATAGTATCCCCGTAAACTCCCCCTCGATCTCGCAGGCTGCATCCATTCCTGATTGGTATAACCATAGTCAGCACTAACAACAAGACCCTCTGTAATAAATTTCGAAATATCCCCAATCATTTTTTCCATTGCTAGAGGAACTTCAAACCGTTGGTTCTCCTGTAACTCCAATTTATACTCTGATAAATATTGAACAATTTCCTGATTCGATAACGGAACCCTTTTCTCAAACAATTTATTATTTTCAATTCCAATCATCACTTCAAAAATCCTGCCATTCTCCTTCTCGATTACATGGACAGGAAGTGCATCGAAAAGCTCATTTGAAAAAATCATTCCTGTAAAGCCTTTGATTTCATCTAGCGTTTCTAACTGAGTAACAGAGAAGGAAGAACCGAGAAGCTCTTTTTGTAATTTCCTATGATAAGGACTGCTTTCGACAATCATATATTCAATCGGAATTTGAACTGATTCATACCATTCCGTTAAAAAAGCGTTAGCAAAGCGGCCGTTTCCCGCCCCAATTTCACAAAATACAACCGGTAATTCGTATTGCTTATATATTTTTGAAAACCATTTTGCAAAAAGCCGGCCATAAATATCTGAAATATTGCTGGTTGTGATAAAATCACCATTGCGCCCGATTTTCACCTTTTCTTTCATATAGTAGCCAAAATCGGGATGATAAAGGGCTGCACTGATGAAATCTGCATAGGAAATAAAATGATTGGGTGATTCCGAAATAATTTTTTTAAAATATGTAATCATCTTTTGCTCCTTTTTGATTTTCCACTATTGACATAGTGATTACTATATATTATTGTTAAATCAGTAGCTTAACTATATCCCCTCCCATTATATGAATAGAACATCCCCCGAAAAGCCCTTCTCCTCGAGAGAAGGGCTTTTCTATTTGAGTAATCAAAAACCATTTAAAAAAGGATTGCTATCCATCTCTTCGATAATAGTGGTTTCAGGACCATGCCCCGGTAAGACCACTGTTTCCTCTGGCAAAAATAACAACTTTTCGTGAATACTTTTTAATAGTTGTGCTTGATTTCCTTTTGGTAGATCTGTTCGGCCAATGCTTCCTTTAAATAAGGCATCTCCAGAAACGACAAATCCGTCATGTTCAAAATAATAAGAAACACTGCCCGGTGAATGGCCTGGAGTTTCAAACAGTTTGAATTCAAAACCAGCTATATTTATGTCCTCTTCCTTTTTCAAAACAAACTCTGCTGGCCGCGCGTTAACGCTTTCCTTCATCATAAAAAATTTTGAACCATTTAATTTTGGATCACTTAGCCACTCTTCCTCCTCCTCATGGACATAAACAGGAATCTTAAAAAAATCTCTTACCTCATCTACTGCCCCAATATGGTCAAAATGAGCATGAGTCAGGAAAATGGCCACCGGCCTTAATTCACGCTTGGTCAACCAATTAATCAACTTTTTCCCTTCACTACCTGGGTCAAAAATTAGACATGTTTGATCAGGATTTTCAACTATGTAACAGTTTGTTTGCAGAACCCCTAAGGGGATTTGCGACCACTTCATTTTGTATACCTCCAGTTAATAAATGCAATAATAACATTTTACACTATTCTTTAATTGTAGATAAAGAAACGAATGATATTCTTAAAAGCAACTTAAAGCCTCGAACATAAAGTTGTCTCTTTTTTGTCCTCGACAAACGAATGAAAAAACTATAAAATAAGAAACGAATGTATATAATATTCTTACATAACTATTTTAAAATGTTAGGCATACTGCCTGGTAAATAACCAATAAAGGGGGATTTGTTCATGGGTTTAGTTATTATCTTTGCTTTAGTAACCATCCTTGCTTTCTTTGCTGGACTTCGTGCACTAAAAAATAAAAATTTATTAGCTGCATTTTGGGGAGTCGCTTCATTCTTGGTCTTTGGCTGGTTTGTTGTCATGACCATCATTCACCACGGAATTCCGACTGGAACGCACTAAGACAATATAGAGAAGACTGCCCTTTAGGCAGTCTTTTTTATTAATCTTGCAAAAGGCTATTTACTTTATCTACCTTATACTCCATGCTTCTTTTTACATCCCTGCGGTCATCCACACGGATATTTGTTGCTACCCGCTGAATCCCCTCTGCAAATGGTGCTTCGTGCATCGCCTGAATCACTTCAAATAAAACGGGCAGGTCCCCTTCAATAATCGTATTCATGGGGGTCAACTGGTAATGAATTTTCCCCTCTGCCTCATATCTTTTTAATACCTTTTGTACACTAGCCACGTATTTACTCACACTAGGTGTTTCAGTCCCCAGTGGAATAACGGTAACATCAACAATTGCCATCCTAATCACCTGCTTGGTTCATTAATTTTTAGTACAGTGTGATTTTATCATACCTGGCAAAGCAAGAAAAAAAGAATGGCTTTTCACAGTCATTCTTTTATCAAATCGTAAATTTTTTTGGTATTTAAATCAATCAGCTTTTCAAAGCTGTTCCCATATAAGCAAGCATTCCCCGATGGTGAACAACTTAGCGGAGCATCGTTCATCCCAGAGAGGATTAACTGGTGTTTTCCATCCTTAAGATTATATGTAACAAGATTAAACCCCTCCGTATACGAGTCAGCCTCGGTACTTTCTAATGGACTAAAAGCAATAAATTCCTTTTTATTTTCGATAAAATCATAATTGGGCACGACCCAATCCGAATAGTTAGTAAGCTGTGGAATGGAAAATGAGAAAATAGGCTTTAATTTTTTGTCAAAAAATGTATATGTCGAGTTTGTTTTATCCACCTTATTTGCTTCGATGGTTAAAAGCAAATCAGGAAACACGGTAAAATGAAACACACCAGAGAACACTGGCCTTTCCTCTCCATTCTCCAAGTCCTTAAAAACTAGCGGTGCAGATAGTGTTGATTTTTTTTCATCCCATTTTAAATAGGCAATCCGGTCTCGATTTACCCATTGAAGAAAAGGCTGGGGCACAGAAATCCCTTTCATTTTTGAATGATTCATTTCAATTAAAAAAAGTTTAAAGGTCCAGTCTTCATTAAAGTTTGAAATAAGGATTTTTGATTCGTCGTAGGGATTCCATTCAAATTCTAATTCATAAGATGCCATGGGGTGTTTCCAAGATACTTTCCCTTCTTGATTTATAATCTCAATCAAACCTTCATAGGTAGAAGGGGAGGACTGTACTAAGAAGTACTTTTTAGACGGACTTATTTGAACATTAACAATTGGGGAATCTGTTTTAAAAACAAACTTACTTTTCCCCGTTAAGAAATCATAAATATAAATATTTGAGGATTGTTCTATATTCGTAATATATAGGATTTGATTTTCAGAAACCCAGCCTGCGATCTTAAAAAACTCACCCTTCGAGACAGTAAGCGGGAGCTTCCAATCCTTTATGGAGAAAGTAGTTCCATTTTTTTTTTGGGGAGTCTGATTAGATTTTTTTTGCGTTTGAAGATTACAAGCTCCAAGGAGGAGGGAAAGAAACAAAATGATTGGAAAAATATATCGGACAGCTTTTTGTATTCCAAAATGAACCAATCCAAACCCCTCCGTTTAAAAATTCTATATATAATTTAAGACGTTCATATTAACAGAATGTTTCAGTCCCCAAAAAATGAAAAAGCCGTTTTAACGGCTTTCCAAAGTAAATAAAAAGATCCATTACCGATTATTTTAATGAGAATTTTTTAATTTTACAAGGCGTGTTTTTTAAATTATGAATGAAGTAGCGCAGCTAAAAAAATCGCCTCAGCCCGTAAGTAAATTTCTTCATATTTTGAAAGAGGAAGCGGATTTATCCCCCTTCCTAGCTCAATGGTAAAGCCAGGACGCTTAAATTCCTGAATATACCAATCCTTATACCCTGCATGACTGTCAACATACTGAATGGCTTTATACCCGCTTAATCGTTCCATTTCTTTTGCAATCTTCTCAGCTTCAGGTGGTTCCAAACCCTCATATCCCCAATAAAATTCTTCTCCCTGGGTATGAAAAGCGACAACACAGTCAAAAGGAGTGCTTTTCGCTAATTTAGCCATGGCAATCGCTTCAGGTTCAGTTAACGGAGCATTCCCGGGAAAGTCTCTTGAAGCCGGCAGCTTCGGCAGTTTCCGCTCTTTTTCAATCTCCCATTTTGCCGGATATTGATTATTCAAATCCACCCCGCGAATATTCGCTTTCCAGTGAACGAAATCATCGCTGTCATTATTAATTTTCATCACTTTCTTGCGAACTGATTCAGGCGGCCCATTTATAACAAGGTCAACCCCATCCGGATTAACCATGGGTACAATAGAAAGCTCTACACTTTGGTACAATTGTAAAGAAGAAACTCCCCTAAAGGCCATTCCATTTGTTACCGAGAGTAAATAATGATTTAACAAATCCATCAAAATCAAGGTGGTGATCCATTCATTTGCATGAAAGGATGCATTCATATGAACTTTTTTTGTTCCTTTCCCAATTCTGATTTCATGGATTGGGTTTCCTAAGACACTTTTCCCTATGATAGACACGTTGATAAAAGGGTAAACCCTTTCTAGTGAAGAGATTGCGTCGTAAAGAATTGCAGAACAACATGGCTTTGTGGTAGTTAAAAAAGGCATTGTGACTCTTTCAGGTAGTAGGATGGTTTCATTCGGGAGCAATTGATCAGGTTTTTGTGTTTGATTTAGTAAAAGTAAGGCATCTGGTGGAAAATTATTTGAAGCAGCTATTCCGGCTAACGTATCCCCGTTTTTTATTCTGTATGGGACTGCTTCATAACCAGGAATGATTATTTTCTTTGAGGTTTCGATATTCTTCGGATTTATATCACGATTTGAGTCCTCAATCAAATTTAACGGTACCATAAATAGCCTGCTATAATACCATAAGGAGTCTTCAGATCGAAACAGGACCTCCATTTTTCCCCCTCCCATCATAAAAATCATATGAAAAGAAAAGAAAAAGATGAATTTTATAAAACAAAAAACCTGCGATGGCAGGTTTCCGATGATTTATAAATTTAATTTATTTTTAATCAGCCATGCTGCACCGATGACACCTGCATCATTTCCTAATGTCGCTAATGCGAGCTCTGTTGATTTCTTAACGGAAGAAAATGCAAATTGATTAAATTGTTGTTTCACAGAGTTTAAGAGGATATCACCAGCTTTTGAAACACCGCCGCCTATAACTATTTTTTGCGGATTCAGGGTATTTCCGATATTTGCTAAAACGAGACCTAAATGAAATGTTACCTCATCTAATACTTTTACTGCCATCTGGTCTCCATTTCTTGCAGAGTCAAAAACATCCTTTGCCGTTATTTTACCGTTTGCAGCCTGTTTCGCAGCTAATTCACCTTTTAAATCGCCTTTTAAAATTTCTTTCGTTGCTAACCGGACAATCCCCGTTGCTGAAGCAACCGTTTCAAGACAACCGGTTTTCCCGCAATTACAAGGTGCACCGCCATTTGGAATAGCCGTAATATGTCCGATTTCCCCAGCAGCACCATTAGAACCTTGGACAATGTTCCCGCCGATTATGACTCCGCCGCCAACACCGGTACCAAGCGTGACACAAACTAAATCTTTTGCTCCACCACCCGCCCCTTTCCACATTTCACCTAGCGCTGCACAATTCGCATCATTTTCAATTGCAGCAGGAAGAGCGGTCGTTACTTCTAGTTGTTCCTTAAGGGGATAGTTCTCTTTCCATCCTAAATTGACAACATTCAGGATTACTCCATTTTCATAGTCAACCGGACCTGGAGCACCCATCCCAATTCCGATTAATCTATTTTTATTTTCACCGAGACTTGCTAATTTTTCATTAATCGCCTTTGCAATATTACAGGTAATATTTCGGCCTTCATCTGAATTATCAGTTGGTATTTCCCACTTTTGTAGGATCTCTCCACTAGTAGTCAGAAATGCTAATTTTGTCGTTGTGCCGCCAAGGTCCACGCCTACAATCCATTTATCTTGCAATTTATTCACCTATCTTCGACTTTTTTCTTTTTGAAATTGAATCTCTTGTCTTAGGATCAATACTGCTGTTTGGTATTCTTTTGGTTCAATTAATTGAGATTGATAAAGTTCTTTTAATTCCGTTTCCATCAGTTCCATATCGGCCACTCGATCACCAATATAAATAATCGTTCCAAATTGTTTTAAAAATTGCTGAATCTCGTAAACTGTTTTCATTTCCTGCCCCTTAAAATTCTATAAATTGGAAATACAATGAATCGTACAAAAAAAGTATACCTTATGCCAATTCACGCCTCAAGAAAATATTTTTGTAACAGCAACAGTAAAATCCGAATTATTCCGGACAAAAGATTATTGAAGATGTTGGTTAATTTTTTGGACTAAATCCGAGTAATCCTTGCGGTTTGGATTTATCTTAACGGCTTTTTCCGCATTTACCTTCGCTTCTTTAAAGTCCCCTTCCTCGATATTAATCAGCGCAAGATTATAATAAGCTTCTTCAAAATCAGGGTACAACTGGATCGCTTTGTCTAAATGAATTTTTGCCTCCGAAAGCATTCCCTTTTTAATTTCCGTGTAAGATAGAAGAAAATAAACATTTGCCGAAGGACTCTTTAATTTTTTTTCTGTTTCCCTTAATACCTGATAAGCCTGATCATAATTATCCTGCTTTATATATTCTTGGGCAAGGGCTAAACTGGAGCTTTCATCTCTTGTCCTTGCGCCAGAACTATACCCATAAGATAAGGACCCCCAAATAAGAGCTGCAGCCAATAGGAAAAATACTGCTTGGAGGAATACTTTTTTCTGCTTTGGAAGGTAAACCACTCCGGCTGCAAGAAATCCTCCTACTAAGCCCCCCAAGTGACCAGCACTATCGATACCCGAAGCTGTAAAACTAAAAACAAGATTGATTCCCAGAACAACAATTAAATTGAGGCCTATTGTTCTGAAAAAAAGCTTTGGCTGTATCATTCCAAAATAAAGCAATGCTCCAAAACATCCATAAATGGCGCCGCTGGCTCCTGCTGATAGATTTGGGCTAAAAATAAAACTGGCAATAACCCCAACAATACCAGCGAACAAGTAAATAAAAAGGAATCGTAGATTACCATATAATCTTTCAACGGCAACTCCTAAATAATATAATGCAAGTGTATTCATAGCTAAATGCAAAAAACCAATATGAAGGAAGATTGGTGTAATAAAACGCCACCACTGACCTTCATAGATAAGAGGATTAAATTTGGCCCCATATTTAATTAATGTGGAATTGTTGGTACTTCCTCCGTGCATTTCCAGCCAAAAAAAGACGAGGACTTGCACAATCATGAATAAATAGGTAAATAACGGCCTACCATTTTCAAAAACAGCTTTTTCCGCTTCTGCCTGATTTAAAGCAGACTCAAGTGTAGATTTTTTTAAAGCCTGGATGGTTTCTTCTGTATACGAGTCATTAATATCGAAGAATACCTGCTTCTCTAGTAGACGAGAAAGAGTTTGAAAGCCTGTTTCATAATTCTCATTTGCAAATAAAATAGAGACAATTGAGGTTTTATTTCCCTCCGGATAAAAATAAGGCTTTTCCAGACGATATTCATATTCATCTACTGGTGGATAGGAACTGATATAAATGTTCGCCATAATCAAATCACCACGACGAAGTTGTTTACGAATATTCTCTCCATTCGCTGCGGTAAATTCGATATCCCTTTGCATGGAATTGCTCCAATTAAGGTCTTGATTGTATAAACGTACTATAGGTGCGTTCTTATTTTCTAATTTTTCTAGCCATAGCTCTTTTTGATTATCAAATAATTGAATGATGCGATAACCTTGTTCTGTAATAAAGAAATGAGCTAAGCGCCAAAAGATGAATTCCTCTTTATTCAATACTCCTCCCACTTTCTATCTAAGTAATAGCTATATAGAATGAATAATTATTGGATGGTTTCATTATAACCGAAATCCATTCAAATCCATGACTAAATGTCCTCATTCCGGCAATTTTATTATGGTTTCTACAGAATAAAAAAAACCATCTGCGGTTTTCACCTTTCAGATGGTCCTCCAAAAACAGTTTGCAGCATTTTATTTTTTACTCCTGGGAAACTCATAATGGAACCTACCGCAAGGCGGCGTAGCCAGCCGGATGCCAGCAGCAAATTAATAAGCCGATATCGGTAACGAAATCCAAAATACCCGATGGAACCAATTAAAAAAATAGATGTAATAGCACGAGACATAATAGATCCCTCCTACAACTATTCTGTGTAATAGATATAAGTTTTATCCATTGTTACCAATAATAATGGGACAAAATCAATGGAGGAACTCAAACCTTATAGGTTAAATATTTTTTAACACCGGCCCCATTGTTTTCTTTAAAACAGCGACTGAATTTGCAAATTTATTTCTTTCTTCCTCACTTAAATCCAACTCTACAACTTCTCGAATACCATTACGGTTAACCACTGCAGGAACCCCGATATATAGATCTCTATGCCCATATTCCCCATCGAGATACGTCGAAACGGTTAAGACAGAATTTTCATTTTGTAATATCGCTTTGGTTAACCTTACAAGTCCCATAGCAATTCCGTAAAAGGTTGCTCCTTTTCGTTCGATGATCTGGTAGGCAGCATCCCTAACATTTAAAAAGATTTGATTAAGGTCATCTTTTGTGTAGCCTTCTTTATTTTTTGTCCATTCTGAAATGGAGATACCCGCGATATCAGCATGACTCCAGACAGGTAATTCCGTATCACCATGTTCTCCAATGATATAAGCGTGTACGTTACGGGCATCCACACTAAAATAATCGCCTAATAAATACCGGAATCTGGCCGTATCGAGAATTGTGCCTGAACCGATAACCCTTTCTTTCGGAAGACCGGAGAATTTCCAAACAGCATAAGTTAAGATATCTACAGGATTTGTTGCTACAAGAATAATCCCATCAAAACCGCAAGACATAATCTCTTGGACAATGCCTTTAAAAATCCTTGTGTTTTTTTCAACAAGATCCAGTCTTGTTTCACCGGGCTTTTGATTAGCCCCAGCGGTTATGACTACAAGATCAGCTTGATCACAATCTTTATAGCTTCCATACCAAATTTTTGTATGGGAAGGGGCGAAAGGCAGACCGTGATTTAAATCCATGGCATCACCCTCAGCTTTTTCCTTATTTAAATCAATCAGGACAAGCTCTTCTGTTATCCCTTGATTTAAAAGAGCAAAAGCATAACTTGAACCAACAAAACCTGTTCCAATAAGCGCAACCCGATTCACTCGATTGACCATTTCAAACCCACCTTTAAAAAATAGTTTTCATACTACTAAAAGCACTATACCCAATGCCAATAATGCTGCAATTAAACCCGATAAAAAGTTTACCATGTCATTATCAATATAGTTAATACCTTTTATCCGTAAGGTTTCCTTTTGACAATGAATTCGTCTTTCCGTCTCAATCCCGCACTGACTGCACTTGTATAATTGTTGATAAAAAGCCCCAAATAACGTATCAATCAAATTACCCAAAAAACCGAATAGAAAAATAAGGAAGGCAAGAAAAATATGTAAATGAAATAGCCATAATGTTAAAAGAGCAATTAACAACGCCCCTGCCAATGCAGCACTAGTACCCAAAAAACTGATTGCACCCGAGGTCCCTCTTTCCACTGGCCTAAATGTTCGGATAAAAAGCGGATTTTTTTTACTTAATGATCCGATTTCCGATGCCCATGTATCCGAATTAGCACTTGCAAGTGAAACAGCAAAAGCAAGCAGCCAAATGATGTTAGGTTGAAGGAAGTTAATTAGACTGAAAAGAGCTGCAGCACCACCATTAGCAGCAACCTGCCTCCAGTCCCTTGTTGCTCCTTTTGCTAATTTTTCTTCAATGGTTTTCTTCACAGAGCTTTTATACTCAGACCATAAACTTGAAGAAACAAAAAAAGTCCCAAGGAGAAAAAGACCATTTAAACCAAAACCGAGCATGACTGCAGCCCCTACAATTATAGCTGCTAGAGCCCCCGATTTCGTAAGTGCTTTAACAAGGTAGGCGAGAATTCCGGCAAAGATAATGATAGCAATAATGATCCATTTTTCCATCATTTTATAATAATAACCTCATGGTTCGTAATAATCTTTGAAACCGGTAAATCATGTTCCTCAATGCTAAACTCGGGAACTACTTGCATATCAAAAGCAAGCGATGTTGTCTTACCGCTATAATTTGATAAGAATCGATCATAATACCCTCCACCAAAACCTATTCGATATCCTTCTTTTGTATAAGCTAAACCCGGTACAATTAATAAATCAATTAAGCCAGGTTCAACCTCTTTGGTAAGTTCCTCTTTTGGTTCAAATAAACCATAATATACGGATTCAAGCTGCGAGAATTCAGTCAAGATTCGGAAAGATAGCAATTTTTCTTTAGGCAGGCACTTAGGGACAACCACTTGTTTTCCCAATTCCCAAGCTTTTCTGATAATTTGATATGTATCTACCTCAGGTACTTTAGAAATGGTAATTCCAATAACGCGTGCATTTTTCCAATCTTGTTCATCAAACATCCGATTGGCAATTTTATAAGAGAGGTCTTCATAAATAGGCCTCGAAACTTGTGATAATCTATCCATCATTTGTTTTCGAAAGGATCTTTTATCGATCATTATCGGATTCCTCCTTATTTTAGGACAACAAAAAAAGCAGCAGGAAGCTCCTACTGCTTATTTTGTTTCGCGG
The DNA here is from genome assembly GCF_030938565.1 of Bacillus salipaludis. Taxonomy (GTDB): domain Bacteria; phylum Bacillota; class Bacilli; order Bacillales; family Cytobacillaceae; genus Neobacillus; species Neobacillus salipaludis_A. Next base: position 5,121,258 of record NZ_JAVGVR010000001.1, read on the forward strand.
TGTGCGGTTGTACGTTTTTCTCTTGGGCAATATTTCTTAAGCTCAAGACGATCTGGGTTATTACGTTTATTTTTTGTTGAAATATAGTTACGGTCTCCACACTCAGTGCAAGCTAGCGTAATATTTACACGCATGTTGATTTCCCTCCAAACCATTAAGCTAGTTCGTTCATACGACTTTTCTATAATATCATTTTTCGAAAGGAAATGCTAGTGTGTTTTTTAAAAGTGCACATTCCATAGAAATAAGCTCATTTTTATTGCTCCCATTGATTGCCCAAGTACTGATTTTATTGGTATCACGAGGCCCTATTGACATTTTCATCGTAAAAACACTTGCAGCCGGACCCTTTGCCATAGGCTGGTACACTAAGCTGCCTTTATTTAAATTACTCCATAGTTTATCAGTAAAGATATTCCATGACGGATGAACAGTACATTCTTTCATGTCAGAACCATTGTATTTACCATTTACGAGGATTAGCTTTTCATTGGTAAGATGAAAAATACGATTCTCCACCGGAGAGATAAACGTAAAATTCTCCCCCGTTAAATTCGGATTATGATGCATAACTAAAACTTTGATTTCTTTTGTTGCTATGCTGTGATTACTAATGTAGATTTTTGCGAAGGAAATTTTTGAATGGATATGCTCAAGTTTTAGCTTAATTACCAATTCTTCATCGTAAATTACTTTTTCTGTACAATTTTGCATCCAATAAACTTTACCATTTACCCATATTCCCGGAATTAACTGCAGCTGCTCGATAACGAAATGATTAAGGGAGGTTGGAACAATCTTTAACGGCTCCATTAGGCTCATCGGATTAACACCACCTTTTTGCCCTAAATAGGGTATTTACTTAGCATTCTGTTTCATCCACTAATTGGATTAATAATAGATCTTCGATTAATCTGCTTGTCTCCATTGCAACGCGTTTCCAGCTATATAAGCTTTTCATCACCAGCTGACCCTCTTTAGCCATCTCCGCTGCCTTTTTAGGATTTTTGTAAATAAATAAAATTTGTTCCAATAAGCTTTTGGCATCTCCAGGAGTCATTAGCAACCCCGTTTGCAAATGTTTCACAATCCCTTTTAATCCGCCTGTTTTTGAAACAATTGTCGGCTTTCCAAGAACCATTGATTCAAGTGCAACAATTCCAAAAGGTTCATACAAGCTTGGAACAACGACCATTTCACAATTTTGTATGAAAGTATTTCGCTCCTGCTCGGATATAAAGCCAATAAACGTGATCTTGTCTTCCAAATGTTTTTCTTGAATCAGCTTACGATAGGTATCCAGCATCGGGCCTTTTCCGGCAATTACAAAGGTGTATTCAAGCTTTAGCTCCTTTGCAATGGCTGCCGCCTCGATTATCGTTTCGAATCCTTTTTCCTTCACCATTCTTCCCATTGAAAAGATATATTTTTTATCTTGGAGATTATGGGGAAAATCAACTGATTCTTCGCTATTGGTTAACAAATCAACCCCATTTGGAATAATGGCTAATTTTTCAGCAGCTGCATCAAAAATAGAGGTCACTTCCTCAACCATATATTCGCTGCATACAATAACTTGGTGAGCCGCTGATACAAGCTGCTGCTCTTTGCTATGAATAAACTTCTGCATTTCAGTATAAATCCCATTATTCCTTCCATATTCTGTAGCATGAATGGTAGCTAGTAATGGAATGGATAACGAATCCTTTAAGGCAATGGCTGCGGTCCCTACGAGCCAATCATGAGCATGAATCATACTGAAGCTATATTCATCAGCCAATTTTGCCACTTTATACGCCATCGCCAAGTTAAGTCCGCCGATCCAGGATAGAAAATCCTCATCCTGTTCGTTCAATGGCTTAACGCGATGTATATGAACATCATTTATTTTTTCATAAGAAGGCAAGTCATTTCTTAGCAATGAGACAACATGAACCTCATGACCCAATTCGGCAAGATGAACAGATAATCCATATACATGCCTTGAAAGCCCACCCACTACATGCGGAGGGTACTCCCAACTTAACATCAAAATGTTTAATGGGCGATGAATCTGAGATATCCGCTCCATATCAGTGAGCGAGTATTTTGTATTATCCATTGTTCTCCTCCATGTTTTCTGTTTGTGCATAGTAAGTATAGGTGCTTACATGGTCAATCCATTTTGGAGTTTGTGTCTCTATTTTTTGAAACTGGTTTAGGTTATCACTTATTTGATATCCACTTACCGTCTCCATTGATGGAGTTTGAATGGTATTGGATCGAATAATTGGAAAAAAGCCCGCTCCGAGTTTGACACCAAGTTCAGCAATATAATGACGATTAGAAAGTAACCCCTTTACATACCAATGACCATTTTGGTAAGGTACGGCTATCTCATAGAAATGATGTGCATTTCTGCCATTAAAGGTCATGTCAGTTACATCGTAAATCCGAACAACGGATATGAAATCATCAAATGGCTGATCAAAGAATAGTTGAATAACATTTCGAGGTAATTCGGAAACTTCCCAGAATAGGATCATTTTCTGTGGTGTGACAAGCCTTGCTGTCAACTCCCCCTTTACGGGAACAAAGGCCGAAGGAGACCCGCTTGCAGAGGATTGGTTTTCCTTATTGTTTTGTATATCCGGTTCATCGTTCGTATTTCTTTCATTCCTATTGATCCATTTATTCCAGCGATATTGGACTCTTCCTACCGTTGTGTCTAGTTCTGAGGCGATTTTTCTAAACGATAATCCTTCCTCTCGTAGTTTTATTATTTCATCAATCATAATGCCCTCCTAATGGTAAACAATCATTTTATGCTTAAAATTCCAAATTATTCATATTTTTTATAATTTTATCGTATCACTTGAACGTAAAAGGCACAATAAACACATTTTGTCGTATCTTGCTATTCCTTATGACATAGTTAATTATGACTTGGAAAAAATTTATTTTTGAGAACAAACACCTTCTATCAATAAGAAATTAACATTTTCCTCATATCCGAATGAATGGTTACGACATTTTTTTAAGTGAAAATAAAAAAGATGAGGCGTTTTATGGCCTCATCCTTGGGTGTTTACATTGATTTTTAAGCATTCAAATTATAACGGTTTCCTGTTACTAAAAAGATAACATTTTCTGAAATATTGGTGGAATGATCAGCAATTCTTTCAATGTAGCGGCAGACATATGCTAATTGAGTAATCTGATTGGTTGCATTCGGATTTTTGGGAATATAGCCCATTAATTCGTGGACCAAATTCCCGTACATTTCATCTACTATATCATCTTTCTCTGCACAGCTTTGTGCAAGTGTTATATCCTCAGTATAAAAGGCTGATAAGGCTTCAGACAACATTTCTAGTGCCAGATTCATCATGTTCGGAATATCGATGATTTCTTTAACGTGCTTTTCCTGCCCAATATGAAGTGAGGATTTTGCAATATTTACGGCTAAATCACCTATACGCTCCACCTCTGAAGAAATTTTTAAGGCTGCAATAATTCTTCTGAGGTCTGTTGCTACTGGTGATTCTTTCGCTATAAGAATGATTGCTTTATTATTAATGTCTTGCTCTAAATCATCAATAATATTATCTGCATTTATAATCTCTTTAGCCTTTTCAAGATCTTGTTGGATGAGGGCATCCATTGCATCCTTAATGGCAATTTCCGACTTTTTTGCCATATCCAATACTAATTTTTTTAACTCATTTAATTGATTGTCGAAATTCGATCTTGTACTCATTTTATCACCTCTATCATCCGAATCTTCCTGAAATATAATCCTCAGTACGTTGGTCTGAAGGCTGCGAGAATATTTTAGCTGTCTCGTCTAACTCAATTAACTCTCCCATTAAAAAGAAGGCAGTCTTATCTGATACTCTGGATGCCTGCTGCATATTGTGTGTTACAATAACAATGGTATATTTTTCTTTCAATTCTAGGATTAATTCCTCAATTTTCAAGGTGGAAATTGGATCAAGAGCGGAAGTAGGCTCATCCATAAGTAGAACATCCGGTTTAGTTGCCAGTGCCCTTGCAATGCACAATCTTTGCTGCTGTCCACCGGAAAGACCTAGTGCCGGTGCATGTAGACGGTCCTTTACTTCATCCCATAACGCTACATCTATTAATGCCTTTGTGACAATTTCCTCCAAATGGACTTTTCGTTTAACTCCATGGATTCTAGGTCCATATGCTACGTTATCAAAAATCGATTGAGGAAAAACATTACCTTTTTGAAAAACCATACCAACATTTTTTCTCAGGTCTACAAGGTCCGTTTTTTCATTTAAGATATTTTGGTCATTATAATTAATTTCCCCAGTCATTTTTACATTTGGTACATAGTTAATCATTAAGTTTAAGGTTTTAATAAACGTTGATTTCCCGCATCCTGAAGGACCAATAATCGCCGTTACTTCTTTTTTGTTAATTGGAAAGTTTATACTCTTGAGTGCGTGGTGATCTCCGTACCACAAGTTTAAATCATTTATTTGAAAAGCTTGTCTGTGAACTGTTATTGAAGTCATAATATCCTCCTTAGCCAAACCTTCCTGAAATATATTCCTCTGTCTTTTGTACTGAAGGATTTGTAAATATCTTTTCTGTTGCATCGTACTCGATTAAGTCACCATTTAAAAAGAAGGCTGTTTTATCGGAAATCCGTGATGCCTGCTGCATATTATGGGTTACAATGATTATGGAGTAATCTTTTTTCAATTCAACAATCAAGTCCTCTACCTTTGCATTCGAGATTGGGTCAAGCGCAGAAGAAGGTTCGTCCAAAAGCATAACCGTTGGTTTCATGGCAATCGTCCGTGCAATGCAAAGACGCTGCTGCTGCCCACCTGAAAGAGAAAGAGCTGATTTGTGAAGTCTGTCTTTCACTTCATCCCATAGAGCTGCTTTTTGTAGGCTCTCCTCTACGATCTCGTCGAGCTGACTTTTCTTTCTTATTCCACTAAACTTTAGTGCATGGGTAATATTTTCGTAGATTGATTTTGGAAATGGATTTGGCTTTTGAAAAACCATTCCAATTTCTTTTCTCAATGCAACTACATTGATTTGATCCGATAAAATATTGAGACCTTCATAATTAATTTCCCCTTCTGCCCGCGCTCCTGGGATAAGGTCATTCATTCTATTAATACTGCGTAAAAATGTAGACTTTCCGCACCCTGAAGGACCTATTAGTGCTGTAACGGAGTTTTTTTCAATATCCATTGAAATACCGTTCACTGCACGTTTTTCACCGTAAAAAATTTCAAGATTATCTACCTTTAGTATGTTTTCTTTTGGTATTGGAGTAATATACTCTTCTAGGTTTGCTGCAGTTTCTACTGTTTCTCTTTCTTTCATGGCTGTAACCATCCAATCTCACCTTTTTCTTTATTTAGTAGCAGTAATCTTTTTATGAATTAGACTGCCAATCCATCTGGCAAGCAGGTTGAAAATTAAAACAGAAAGTACTAAAACAGCTGCTGAACCGTTTGAAACGTCTTTAACATCCGGAATTAACCCTTGGGTATTAACCGACCAAATATGAACTGCCAAAGTTTCAGCAGGACGGAAGATATTCAATGGTGACACATCAGAAAAAGGATTCCAATCCGTATAATCTAATCTTGGTGTTGATAATCCAGCTGTGAACAATAAAGCTGCTGCCTCACCAAAGACACGACCTGAAGCAAGGATTGCACCCGTCAAAATAACCGGAAAGGCACTTGGCAATAAAACCGTCTTAATCGTATGCCAATGAGTGATTCCAAGTGCAAGGCTCGCTTCCTTTAACTCCCGTGGAACCGTACGAATCGCATCTTCACTAACCCTTACCATTACAGGTAAGTTAAAAACAGTAAGTGCAAGTGCTCCCCCTAAAATGGTGTAGCCCCAACCTGTTAAGGTAACAAACATTAATAGACCGAACATCCCAATTACAATCGAAGGCATGGAAGCCAAAACCTCGATACAAGAGCGAATAAAATTTGTCACTTTCCCCGGTTTAGCGTATTCAGCCATATAAATCCCGCCGCCAACGCCTAGAGGAATAGTAATCAACATCGTAATAAACAGGACATAAAATGAATTAAATAATTGATCGCGAATTCCTCCGCCAGCCATCATATTACTTGATGGGGTGGTTAGAAACTTGAAAGAAACATGCTGCAAACCGTGAAATAAAATAAAACCAAATAAACCCACTAAAACTGCAATGATAATGACGGCAATCAGAACAAAAACACCTGTTGCGATCCGATCGGCTACTCTCGAATTCATTAAATCTTCCTCCTAGATGAAAGGTAGCGAATCAAAAGAATAAAAGCGAATGACATTATTAATAAAATTAACCCCAAAGACCATAAAACATTATTTTCAGGGCTTCCAAACGTCGTGTTGCCCATATTTAAAGTAATAATCGTTGTTAATGTGGCTGATGCATCTAAAAGACTGTGAGGCATGGTTTTCACATTTCCAATAACCATTTGTACGGCTAACGCTTCTCCAAATGCTCTAGACATCCCTAGAACAACTGCTGTCAATAAATTTGGCAAGGCTGCCGGAATTAACACTTTTCGAATGGTTTGCCAACGAGTTGCACCTAGCGCATATGATCCTTCTCGAAGATTATTCGGAAGAGAACTCATAGCATCTGTAGCAATTGTTGTTACAGTCGGTAAGATCATAATCGAAAGCACAATCATTCCTGAAAGCAAACTAAACCCGAGTCCACCAACATGTCCTCTTATAAATGGTACCAATACTGTAAGTCCAATGAATCCATAAACAACAGAAGGAATACCTACTAAAAGTTCTATTACGGGTTGTAGTATTTTTCTTCCCCAAGATGGCGCAATTTCAGTCATAAAAATGGCTCCGCCAATTCCTAATGGTGCAGCAATAAGTGCCGAAAGAAACGTTACTGCGAAAGATCCCAAAATAAATGGAAGTGCTCCGTACAGCGGCTTTGCTGGGTCGGTAGGATTCCAAATCTTACCGGTTACGAAATCAAAAAGATTTACACCATCTTTGATAAAAGATTGCAATCCTTTTTGCCCTAGAAAAATTGTAATCGCAATCGTTGCTGATATCATGATAATCGCACATATAAAAACAATGATCTTTCCTCTTACTTCCCCGTTCATCCAATTCTTTTGTGATTTTAATAATCTATCTTTTGCTGGAATCACTTTTTCCATATAAAAGTAAAACACCCCTATCTTACGTTTTAACAGGGTACCCCCTGATACATTTACTGTTTGCCTTACTTGTTACATATTAACGTCAAAGTGTTAATCTAATTTGAATTCAATGTAAAGGATAGGTAAAGTAATATTAAGTTTTTGTAAAGATGATTAATTTTCCTCAATGTATTTCATGATCGGTATATGAAAATGTAACTAAAAAAGGTGTGCACCAAAAGGTTTACTTTTGATGACACACCCTTTTCATTTAGTATTTCAATTACTTGTTCGAAACATTCCCTTTTGCATCACGTTCTACTTTCATTTGTGTTACAGGAATATAACCTTGTTTAGTTACGATATTCGTTTGAACTTCATCGCTCATCATGTAATCTAAGAACGCTTTTGCTGCTCCAGTTGGCTCACCTTTTGTATATGCATGCTCATAAGCCCAAACTGGGAATTTACCAGTTGTTACATTTTCAGTAGTTGGTGCTACTCCATCGATTGAAAGAGCTGTTACTGTATCATCAGTTAAATATGAGAAAGCAAGATATCCAATTGCGCCTGGAGTTTCATTAATAATCTTTTTAACTGTATTTGAAGCATCTTCTGTAATTCCTTCAGCAGGAGTTGCACCATCTAAAGCCAATTTATTGAATACTGCACGAGTACCTGAAGAATCCGGACGGTTTACAAGCGTAATTTTTTGGTCTGCACCGCCAAGTTCTTTCCAGTTAGTGATTTTACCAGTGAAAACTTTGATAAGATCCGCTTTTTTAATATCTTTGATTCCGACTTTAGGGTTTACTGCAGCTGTAATTCCAACTACAGCGACTTTATGGTCAACTAACTGACTTGCATCCATTCCTTTTTCTTCAGCAAAAAGGTCAGAGTTACCAATTTGAACCGCACCCTGTGCAACCTGTGATAGACCTGTACCAGACCCACCGCCATTTACTTGGATGCTTACTTTTGAATTTTTGTTCATAAATTCCTCAGCCGCTGCAGACGCTAAAGGCTGCAATGCTGTCGAACCGGAAATTACTAAAGAACCAGAAAGTTCTTTTGTGTTAGCTCCGTCATTATTCTTTGATTGATCTTTATTTGTTCCGCCTCCACAGGCAGCCATTACTACCATTAAAGCTGCTAAAATTGTTACAAGGCTAAACTTTTTTATGCTTTTCATTTATTCATTCCCCCTAAGGATTTTGATTACTTGTCTGCCTTACATATTACATAGTAACGGTGAAGTGTTAACTGCATTTGAATTCTGTGTAAACGCTACGTAAAGTAATATTAATTTTTTGTAAAAACATTTACATAAGTTTACAATTCGGATGAAATGGAACAGAAATAGTTTTTAACAAATAACAATAATCCATACGTTGGTAGTGAGTATAAAAAATTAATAATATATCCCGAAGCAGAGAAGATATAACTATGGAAAAAAGGAGGAATTACAGTGAGGAAAGATCGTCTATTTGAAAATGAAGCAGAGGAAGCAAATCGAGAAATGAATGAAGGATTTAAAGACTATGGTGCTCGGAGTTCAGCATCTGTAAACTCAGAGGCAGAAGAGGCTAATCAAAAAATTCAAGAGCTGTTCTATGGTAAAGAAAAAGGAATAAACTCATTACCCTTTCATGTTGATGTAAACAACCCTCCCATTAAAAAATAATTGATTACAAGAAAAATGGCGTACCCAATTACTGGGTACCCCATTTTTCTTTGTTTTGATTACTTATTCGTAACATTCCCTTTTGCATCACGTTCTACTTTCATTGATGTTACAGGAATATAGCCTTGTTTAGTTACAATATTAGTTTGAACTTCATCGCTCATCATGTAGTCAAGGAATGCTTTTGCTACTTCGTTTGGCTCACCTTTTGTATAAGCATGCTCATAAGCCCAAACTGGGAACTTACCAGTTGTTACATTTTCTGTAGTTGGTTCTACACCATCGATTGAAAGAGCTGTTACTGTGTTGTCAGTTAAATATGAGAATGCAAGGTATCCAATTGCACCTGGAGTTTCGTTAATAATCTTTTTAACTGTATTTGATGCATCTTCTGTAACGCCTTCAGCAGGAGTAGCTCCATCTAATGCTAACTTATTGAATACTGCACGTGTACCTGAAGAATCAGGACGGTTTACAAGCGTAATTTTTTGGTCTGCTCCGCCAAGCTCTTTCCAGTTTGTAATTTTACCAGTGAAAACTTTGATAAGGTCAGCTTTTTTAATATCTTTAATACCAACTTTAGAGTTTACTGCAGCAGTAATACCAACTACAGCAACTTGATGGTCAACTAATTGGCTTGCATCGACACCTTTTTCTTCAGCGAAAAGGTCAGAGTTACCAATTTGGACCGCACCTTGGGCAACTTGTGATAGACCAGTACCGGATCCACCGCCGTTTACTTGGATGCTTACTTTTGAGTTTTTGTTCATAAATTCTTCAGCCGCCGCAGACGCTAATGGCTGTAATGCAGTTGAACCGGAGATAACTAATGAACCGGAAAGTTCTTTTGTATTCGACTGATCATTCTTTGCAGATTCTTTTGTTTCCTTGGATGTTGTGCTTCCACAGGCAGCCATCACTACCATTAAAGCTGCTAAAATTGTTGCAAGACTAATTTTTTTAAAGCTTTTCATTTTCTGTAATTCCCCCTAAGAAATTTGGTGGTTTTTTGTTTTGCTTACATGTTTCATGATAATACCTGACTGTTAACTGTGTTTTAAGGGAATGTAAACCTTTTGTAAATCCATGTCGATTTTTTTACTTTTATCAATGTGTAAAAAGCAAAAAAACCTTGCCTCAAATTAAATGAGACAAGGTTTTTATTAACCATTATTTTTATCAGCCGATAGCGCTTTTTGACTTTTCTTTGCCCGTTCCTTCTTTAAATCAAAATAAGCATCTAATACTCGGCGGCCAATATAGTTGTTTACACTTGGTCCGCTATTTCCTTGATAAACCCATGGAACTAAAACAGCCATAGCGACCTCAGGGTTATTAGATGGCGCAAAACTCACAAGACTTAAGTTCATCACCTCAGGAGGGATTTTCCCAAATTTCTGACGGTCAGGTCCATCGTAAAATGCTTGAGCCGTTCCAGTTTTCCCTGCAGGACTGTAATCAGCACCTTTAAAATAACTGTAAGCTGTACCTCCTGTTGTCTGCATGACCATTCTAAATCCTTCTTTTACACGATTAATCCACGAATCCTTTTCATCTATCCGATTTAATATTTTCGGTTGAATTTCTTGAACAATCGGCCCCAATTGATTTTTTTCCATAATTGGTTCACGTATTTCCTTTACAAGATGCGGCTGTACGCGGTACCCACCATTAGCAATAGTAGAGATATACTGAGCAAGCTGCATAGTGGTATACGTATCAAACTGACCAATTGCAAGGTCAAGAAGGTTACCTGGCTGTCTTACAATCCCCTTAAACCCTGCGCTTTCATTAGGGAGATCGATACCCGTCATAGATCCTAAGCCAAATTGATTAAAGGATTGCCGAATTGTATTAACTTTTGTTAAGTCCAATGGCAACGGCTGCCCGGGAGCATAATGTCCCCCAGCCATGGCAATAACAGTTTTCCACATATAGACGTTGGAAGAAACTTGAAGTGCTTGTAAATCATTAATCCACCCAAAGGTTTTCCATGAAGCTTTAATTGGCGTGCTGGCAATTCTTAACGGTTCATCCAATTGCATTGACCCTGGATGAATTGCACCTGTTTTATATCCTGTTAAAACTGTAGCACCCTTAACTGCAGAACCAACATTATAAGAGGTTGTTATATTTCCCAGGGCAAAGTCCCTCATTTCCAATCTACCGGTTTTATCATTGCGGGCAATTTGCTTACCAGCCATGGTTAACACTTCACCAGTATGAGGGTCCATTAAAACAACAAAGGCACGGTCTAATAATCCGGTTCTTGGATAAGCTTTTGCTTTCCATAGTTCTTCTTCAATAATTTTTTCAACCTTTAGCTGCAAATCCATGTCGATGGTTAAAACGAGGTCTTTGCCGCGTTTACCTTGCGAAAGAAGCTCTGTAGATAAAACATTTCCAGATTTATCAGTCTGGTTTTTCACTTTAGCCTTTTGACCATGAAGTACATCTTCATATTCCGCTTCAATATAACTCTTTCCCACTCGGTCGTTTCGGCTGTAATCCCGGGCAAGATACTCCTCAATCTGTTCCTTTGGAATACCTTCCTCAGAAGAAGTGACATTGCCTAAGACCGTTCTTAACGTTTTCCCAAATGGATATTTGCGATCCCAATCGGTTGTCGTATCTACACCAGGCAGATTCTCCAAATTCTCACTTACGACCGCAAACTCTTTGTCTGACACCTTTTTATTTTTCACGATTTGCGGAGTTAAAGCATAGCCGCTGTTAAATTGCCGATAAATCGCTAATGTTTTTAGGTCCTCCTGAGAAAAACTACTAAGGTCTTTGTCAGTAATTCTTTGAAGTTGTAATTGATAAAGATCCTTATCATCCAATTTTTTCTGTTCAAATAATGTCCATTCTTTTTTTGTTATTTTTTCTTTCGCCTTTTCTGGATTCTTGATCATCCAAAAATCCTTCTTATCACGGTCACGAATTTTAGACGTATCCACTTTAATTAATCTAGCCAGCTTTTCAGCTGTTTGGATCATTTCTTCTTGGTTTGTATTTTGATATTTCGTATAGGTGATCGCATTTAATGGCTTGTTATCAACAATAACCTTCCCATTTCGATCAAACATTTTACCGCGGGGGACAGGATTATTGACTGTAATATCTTCCGTCCGCTGAATTTCCCGTTTAAAATCATCCCCATAGACAATTTGGACTACACCAAGACGCAGGATAAGTATAGAAAAAAGTAAAAACACAACAAAGAATAACATATTTAACCGAAAGGGAACATGTGTCTTCTTCTTTTTCTTTTTTTGATTCAAAATCGATTCTCACTTCCTTATTGCTCAACATAACATTCTTTATTCTATAAGAAAAAGCTCACTTTTACTATTATCAACCCTTACCAATTTACAACAATCGACTAAAGTCACATATTCTTTATAAAAAATGGAAAAAACGATGAGTAAATTTCTTCTCATCGCTTTAGGCAGTAGGTATTTGAACTCGTTTGATAAACCAATAAATACATGTATGTCCCGCCCCTAATATTAATAGGAGGATCGGGATACTGTTTTTCTCATTAAACCAAGTAATGGCGACTAAGAATAATAAAATCGAAACAACCCTGCCAACATTCAAGAAAATTTCCCGAACAACAATATATTCAATCCTCATTTCAGCTGCTTTCCACCCTGTACCAATGACATCATATGTAGTTGAAATGTATGGTACCAGCAAAAGTGGGTAAGCAATCGCAATGGTGGCTGCATAAATTAACAATTTAACGAAATTCACATCCCAAACAATTAACAAGATCGCTAAATAAAGAAGGATGCCGCCAATGAGAATCGCTTTTTTTCTGGCTCTTTTTTTAATTAACCTTGAGGCAAAGTAATAGGCAATAAAGGAAATACCGGAATTAAGGAGGCCATAAGTTCCTAAGGCCATTTCACTGCCTGTTGAAATGTACACGAATACAGAAATGACAAACAAAAACGTCCCTTCTCTTAAGCCCTGAAAAAAATGAGCATTCGTTACGAGACGCCAATTTTCATTTTGTTTTCTTTCCGCCAAAATTCTCGTAAAACAATACTTTCCATGCGCTGGCCTGCGTTTTAAAGAAAAGCTTAAGAAAACAGCGAGAGCAAATAAACTAAGTGATAAGCCAAAGACAATGGAATAACCAGCAAATTTCTCAAATCGTGTGATGATAATCCCTGCTGCTAGAGGACCAATCATACCTCCTGCCGATGATAAAATCCCTAAAAAACCGTTAAAGAAATCTCGAGTTTCCGGCTCGGTTATTTCAAATGTTAAAACATTATAGGCGAGCCAATAAAACCCGTAGCCAATCCCCAAAAGGCTTCCTAAAAGCAGAAGATAGGTTGATGCATGTTTCCCGGCTACTAAAACAGTTACGTAAAAGAATGTCAGAAAGATTACACCAATTCTAAGAACAATGACTCGGTCAATTTTCTTCGCCCATTTTCCGGCTAAAATAAAGGTCAATGGCTGAAGAACAACAATGGATAGGTTGTACAATGCCAAATCAGAATATTGTCCTGTTTGTTTCCATAAGTAAATGTTCACAAATGTGTTGGAAAGAGCAACGCTTAGGGAATATAATCCACCAATTAATAGCAATAATGTGAGATCCTTTGTTAGTTCTACTTCACCCAAAAACTTAAATTTTTTTGCCATAAAAACTCCCCTTTTTCATAAGGGTAGTCTTTAACAAGCAAGATTTTCTTATTCACCTTTCTGCAAACAATTCCATTAAAAAAGACAGCTAAAAGTTAGCTGTCCTTTTCAATACATAATTATTTCGCTGCGCTGTAACGCTTCGCTACTTCATCCCAGTTTACTACATTCCAGAATGCACCGATGTAGTCAGGGCGCTTGTTTTGATATTTTAAGTAGTAAGCATGCTCCCAAACATCAAGACCAAGAATTGGAGTTTTACCTTCCATTAATGGAGAGTCTTGGTTAGGAGTGCTAGTAACTTCTAATTCTCCGTTATTTACAGCCAACCAAGCCCAGCCGGAACCGAAACGAGTAGTTGCTGCTTTAGCAAATTCTTCTTTGAAAGCTTCAAGGCTGCCAAATTTGCTGTTGATGGCATCAGCTAATTCGCCAGATGGTGCACCGCCGCCGTTTGGAGAAAGAATTGTCCAGAATAAAGAGTGGTTAGCATGTCCGCCGCCATTGTTACGTACAGCAGTACGTGCAGCTTCAGGAACTGCATCTAAGTTAGAGATTACTTCTTCAACAGACTTAGATAATAACTCTTCATTTCCTGCTAAAGCGTTGTTTAAGTTTGTTACATACGTATTGTGGTGTCTAGTGTGGTGAATGTTCATTGTTTCTTTGTCGATGTGTGGCTCAAGTGCATCTTCTGCATAAGGTAATTGTGGTAATTCGAATGCCATGTTACATCCTCCTATGTATACGTTTTTATTTTGGGCCTTAGTAAACTAAAATCATAATGATATTAGAATATTTCTAAAGCTTTTCTCCTTAAGATTACCAAATATATCAGCCGGTTTCAAATGAAATGCCTGCGCTAATACCACAAAGATACAATCCCCTGAATATCAGTTTTTATTCATCAAAAAGGTAAATAAAAAAACATATTGCTATCCCTGGAATTTTTCAAAAAGTTGTCATGATTTCAAAAGGTTGTTCTATCAACATTTAGAGCTAAATGAGAAAAACCTGTCTCTAATTAATGAAAAACCACTTATTGACAGGATACCCTTTCCGCATTTAAATCAAATTGAGGAGTGGAGAATATGCAAAAATCAAATATGATGATCTATCAGTTATTACATAATTTTTTTTCTATAAATGAGCCCATTCAACAAGTTAAAGCTGGCACGATTCTATTTCAAGAAAAGGAGCTTGTAAACTATATATACTTAATAGTTAAAGGAAGTATCGCTATTGGGAGGGTTCATGAAAGCGGCAAGGACTTTACACTAAAAATTTTAAGTCATCATGAAATTCTGGTAGAGTATCAGCTTTTTTCTAAAAACCCCTATTACCAATTTAACGCAAAAACACACACAGACTGTGAACTAATCATGATTAAAAAGGAGCAATTTGAAGAATTTGTTTCCTTAGATCCAGATGCCATGAATGCTCTCTTCGCTTGGTTGAGCATCAGTTATATCAAGGCCCAAATAAAATGCATGGATTTAATTATGAATGGAAAAAGGGGCGGTTTATATTCAATTTTAATTCGTCTTAGCAATTCCTACGGGGTTGCAACTCCTGATGGAATTCTCATCGACATCCCCATAACCCATCAGGAGCTAGCCAATTTAACATTTGGAACACGGGAAGTCATTCAACGATTATTAAAAGATTTGAGAGAGAAAGAAATCATTTCCTATGATCAGCAAAAATTCATTATCAAAAAATTAAGTTACCTGAAACAAGAAGTTGACTGCCAGAATTGTAAAAATGAAATTTGCGGAATTAATTAAGCGAGGAATTTTCAATTTACCTTTGTTAACTTTGATCATTCTTGTATATAACGCTTTAAGCGGCTACAATAGAATGGTGAATCAATATAAAGGTGGTCATTATGAATATTTTTAAACAATTTTATAAAAGTTTATATTCCCCTAAGGATATAGCTCTATTTCGGTTTCAGGGTATTGGAAAAACAATTTTATATGTATTTTTCCTTACTTTCATTTCTATTCTCCCGTCTGTATATTATTTAAGTACTTCCCTTGCAAACGGTATTGACACGGCAAGGACTGTTATTAAAGATGAAATTCCTTCATTTGAAATTAAGAACGGCAAACTTGAAGCAGATACGAAAGTTCCCATTACCATCAATAAAAATCAATTCTCCATCATGCTTGATCCGACAGGAGCTGTCTCTGAAAAGGATGTTGCCGATGAGGAAAATGCCTTTGCCTTATTAAAGGACGAGTTTGTATTAGCCTCCGGTGGAGAGGTCCAAACCTATCCTTATTCAATGCTTCAAGGATTACACATAGCTCAAAATGATTTAATGGACTTCATTCAAGCTTTAGACGATATGAAAACGATCATTATTCCGATCGCTGCTCTTTTAATTTATTTATTTTCAAGTGCGGCAAGTTTTATTGAGGTTTCCGTTTTAGCCTTTATTGGATTAGCATTAAAAAACCTTCTAGGAAGAAAATTAAATTACCGTCATTTATGGAGAATGGCTGCTTATAGTGAAACATTACCGACCCTATTCTTCACCATTATGGCTGCATTAAAGACCTCTGTACCAAACAGCTTTTTAATTAACTGGTTTGTCATCATCATTGTGTTATATTTAGCAATCAATGAAATACCAAAACCGAAAAAAATCGACTAAACACACCATTTTTGGTGTGTTTTTTGGTCTATTTAAAAGTGGACAAGCATAAAAATGTACAAACTTTCCTTTTGGAGGTCTGTACATATGAAGAAATTATTTGGTCTAGTGCTTACTGCTTTGATTATATATGTTATATACATTGACTTAACGGTCGGTACGCTGCCAAGCGATTCAATCCAAACAGTCGAGGCAAAGGTCGAACCTAATTCACAAAAAAAATCAGCTATTCCTTCTTTTGAAGCAACCGTTGAACCAGGTGAAACGGTGATATCCATTGTTGAACATCAATTAAAGAAGCCCCTGCCCGTGTCGATTACCGATTTAGTAAAGGATTTCAAACTTTTAAATCCTGGATATTCACCCGAAAAAATTCAAGTTGGGGCCACTTATCAATTTCCTGATTATTCAAATTAATCAAGTTCTGATTAATCTAAGTAATCGGGATAAAACCGTTTGTCTTGTCAAGATTAGTAAATGACTGATAAAATAAATTGATTTGATTATTATTTACCTTTTATTCGAATTCCAATTTAAAGGAGCGAATTCCACGTGAGTGAAATTATACATCGTACGAAAACCCGGCCAATTAAAGTTGGTAATTTAACGATTGGCGGAAACAATGAAATCATTATACAAAGTATGACAACCACTAAAACACATGATGTCGAGGCTACAGTAGCCGAAATCAAGCGACTAGAGGAAGCCGGATGTCAAATTGTCAGGGTAGCTTGTCCGGATGAGCGTGCTGCCAATGCTATATCTGAAATTAAAAAAAGAATTAATATTCCACTTGTAGTTGACATCCATTTTGATTATAAATTGGCATTAAAGGCGATTGAAGGCGGAGCAGATAAAATCCGTATCAATCCTGGTAATATTGGAAAACGAGAAAAAGTTGAAGCTGTTGTAAAAGCGGCAAAAGAACGCGGGATTCCAATCCGTATCGGTGTAAACGCCGGCTCTCTTGAAAAGCGAATCATTGAAAAATACGGCTATCCAACTGCTGATGGAATGGTCGAAAGCGCCCTCCATCATATCAAAATTCTTGAAGATCTCGATTTCCACGACATCATTGTTTCCATGAAAGCATCTGATGTCAATCTTGCAATTGAAGCATATGAAAAAGCTGCTCGTGCTTTTGATTATCCACTACATTTGGGGATTACAGAATCGGGGACACTCTTTTCCGGAACAGTGAAAAGTGCAGCTGGATTAGGAGCAATCATCAACAAAGGGATTGGAAACACACTTCGAGTATCTTTAAGTGCGGACCCTGTTGAAGAAGTCAAAGTAGCAAGAGAACTTTTAAAGGTATTTGGACTTTCCTCCAATGCCGCAACACTCATTTCATGTCCTACATGTGGACGGATTGAAATCGACTTAATTAGTATTGCTAATGAAGTGGAAGAATACATTCAGAACATTAAGGCCCCTATCAAGGTTTCTGTGCTGGGATGTGCTGTCAATGGTCCTGGTGAGGCACGGGAAGCTGATATTGGGATTGCAGGTGCCCGCGGTGAAGGCCTGTTATTTAGAAAAGGAGAAATTGTCCGTAAAGTTCCAGAAGACCAAATGGTCGAAGAATTGAAAAAAGAAATAGACCAAGTCGCAGAGGAATATTTCAGGAAAAAAGCTGCAGAAGAAAAAGTGACGAGATAAGAAAAAACCCGGTAGTTAATTAAAAACTACCGGGTTTTTTCGTATCAATTGCCCCTATTGCAGGTTATTGGTTAAAAGAATGGGAGGATAAAAATACCGATGATAATCGATACGACACCAATCCCGATTGCCCATGCACCGAGACCAGTTGCACCTCTGCCTCTAGCAATGAATCCTAACACAATACCTGCTGCACCAAAAAGAATCGGCAATACAAACAGAGATAAAATCGATAGTGCTAATGCAACATAACCAGTACCCGTTCCAGCCTCTGCCCGGCCTCTAATATCATCATGTTCCCTCCGCCTAGCAACAGGTATAGGTGCAGCAATTTCTGCTGCCGTTTCTTCCCTATAGTCTGAAGGGTTATTTGGGATGTCTTGTCCAATGTATGCACTTTCGGTATTTTCACGCACCCCAGTGTCTCTCTCTTGGTCTGCCATCTTGATCCCTCACTTTCAGTTATAGGAGCCTTATTAGTATTTGTTTTCTTTTTCTTTTTAGTTTGTTAATGTTTGTCTGCAATAGGGTTTTTCTTCAAGAACTTCAAAAATATTTAGCTTTAGTGTAATAACTCTCTTTGGTACAATAAAATAAGATACTAATTAGCAATGTAGGTGACGGCAATGAAAAAAAAATTTGGCATTGACATTGATGGAACGGTAACAAGTCCTTCAGCGCTTTTACCCTTTATAAATAAAGACTTTGGGTTAAATCTTCACCTTTCCGATATAAACCAATACGATTTGACTCCCTTTGTAAATGTTCCGGAAGAGGAATTTTCAAAATGGTTTAGTGAAAACGAGCCAAAGATCTATGAGGAGTCACCTCTTTCAGACGGTGCTGACGATATTCTAAATATGTGGAAGGATCAACATCAACTATATTTCATCAGCGCCCGCGGCCCACATTTACTAGAAAATACAAAAAATTGGTTCAGAAAAAAAGGGTTAACCTACCATAACATTGATTTAATTGGATCACATGATAAAGTTGAGACGGTAAAAAAACATCGGGTTGACATATTTTTTGAGGATAAGCACGATAATGCTGTAATGATACATGAAGAATGTCATATCCCGGTTATTTTATTTAATACCCCCTATAACCAAGATCCAATTCCATCTGGGGTGGTCCGTGTCAACAATTGGTTTGAAGCATTTAAATGGGTTGAACATTGGTTAAAAACAAATCATGAAGAAAAAAAAGCGATACTAACCGTTTAATTACAAAAAAAACATCTTGTTATGATGAAGTGACCCCCTTAGGTTGGACTAATAATCCAACTTAGGGGGGGCAGATCAATGACAAGCTGTTTTTTTTACAGAAAGGGTATTTTCAATTTTTTACTTTGTCAAATTTATTGATTGTCCCTGCAAAAGGGCCTGTTGATTTCCGCTCCGGTCACTCGCTTTCCACGGGGAGGTCCTGGAGGGGAAATCAACAAACTTGTTGCACGACAAAACTCTAAAATTAGAATAAATTAACGCTGTGAATTATTAAAGTAACAAATAAAATAAAAGGCTATCGAAAGATTTTCGACAGCCTAACAGCTTATTTAAACAAACTGTTTTTTTATTATCTTTATTGGATACAGTCCGGGCATCTTCCGTAAATCTCAAATTTATGGCCCGATATATCATACCCGATTAAATCCTCACTTAACTCATTCATGGGACAAGTTTCAATCTCTTTTGTCTTTCCGCAGTCAAGGCAAATAAAATGATGGTGGTGGCTATGATGGGAGCAGGTAAAACGAAAATGCTTTTCCCCCGACAATTCAGTCATTTCCAGGATTCCCATTTTTACAAATAAAGAAAGATTGCGGTAGATGGTATCAAAACTCAATCCAGGATACCCTTCTTTTAATCGGTCTAACACATCCTTAGCCGTTAAATATTTATCACTATCCGCAAATAGCTGCAGCATTTCTTCCCTTTTCCCTGTGTGCTTAAAACCCTTTTCTTTTAAATATTGTATTGCATCATTAACGTTCACGTGTTTCACCTCTATTGCACCTGTTTATGAACGGTCATTTTTTTAGAAAGAATGGAAAAAATTAAAATAAGAACTGCAATCATGACAATCGTTCCACCTGGTGCCAAATCTAAATAATAAGCAGTAAAGAGTCCTCCCATTACAGCGATTTCCCCAAAGAGCACTGAAAAGAAAATAGTCTGTTTAAACCCCTTGGCAATTCGGATACTTGCAGCAACAGGTAAAGTCATTAACGAGGAAACCAATAGAATTCCGACAATCCGCATCGAAGCCGCTATGACAAGTGCGACCATTACGATAAAAATAAAATGAATACTTTTGGCTGCAATTCCAGATGCCTTGGCATGCTCTTCATCAAATGATAATAAAAACAATTCTTTATACAATAAAATAATTGCAAGAACGACTAAAAGACAAATAATAAAAATAACCCATAAATCAGTACGGCTAACCGCCGATACACTGCCAAACAAATAACTAAATAAATCAGTGTTGAATCCATTGGCAAGTGAAATAAAGATAACTCCAAGTCCAATCCCGCTTGAAAGGATAATCGGAATCGCTAATTCTTGGTAATGTTTATAAACTCCTCTTAGCTTTTCAATAAATAAGGAGCCGCCCACTGAAAAGGCCATCCCCAAATAAAGTGGATTTAACCCCGCCATCACCGTGAAGTATTTTTCGATTAAAAGACTTGCTGCAATTCCTGCCAGCGTAACATGGCTTAAGGCATCGGCAATTAAGGAAAGTCTTCTTACAACAATGAATACACCTAATAAAGGAGCGAGGAAGCCAATCATGATTCCGGTTAAAAAGGCATTTTGTAAAAATTCATAATGAAAAATTCCTTGAATCAATCTGACTCGCCTCCATGATCATGTTGATGGGATAGCATGTGAACACCATGCCCATAGAAATCCGAGATACCTTCTGTTCTATACCTCTCAAATTCCTCTGTATCCCCGTGAAAATGCATATGTTTATTTAGGCAGGCGACTTGTGTTACCTTTTCTGATATCGTGCCAATATCATGGGTCACCAGTAAAAGGGTAATTCCCCTCTTGTGATTTAAATTTCCCAGCATTTGATAAAACGAATTTACATTTTGTGCGTCTACTCCGACCGTCGGTTCATCTAGGATTAAGAGCTTCGGTTCGCTGACAAGTGCACGTGCTATGAATACTCTCTGCTGTTGACCACCTGAAAGCTCACCAATATTCCGCCTGCTGAATTTATCCATTCCGACTGCCTCGAGTGCCTCCAT
This sequence comes from Bacillus salipaludis, assembly GCF_030938565.1. Classification (GTDB taxonomy): domain Bacteria; phylum Bacillota; class Bacilli; order Bacillales; family Cytobacillaceae; genus Neobacillus; species Neobacillus salipaludis_A. The sequence continues at coordinate 5,142,368 of NZ_JAVGVR010000001.1, forward strand.
TACCCTTTGTGAATGTTCTTTCTTAAAGAACCGGAACATCCCTATTTTTTTTGTTAGGCCGCTCGAGACGACTTCGAATACAGTTGCCGGGAATCCGGTATTAAAAGAATTGGCCTTTTGGGAGACATAACCAATTTTTTGCCAATCTTTAAATTTACTTAGCTCTTGGTTGAATAAATAAATATCGCCTTTTTGCGGTTTCAAAAGACCTAGGATTAGCTTTAAAAGCGTTGACTTTCCTGAACCGTTTGGTCCGACAATCGCTAAAAAAGAGCCGTCTGGAACTGAAAGATTAATGTCCTCAAGGACCGTATCTTTTTCATAACGATAAAAAAGATGCTTAATTTCAATGATTGATTGCATATGCTGAACTCTCACCTTTAATTTTAAGAATCATTCCGATTTAATATCATGTAGTATACAATAGGTCTTCCCAGTTGTAAAGTAATTCAAAATACGCCCATAAAATTCTTTAGGATGAGTCACATTCTTCCTCCTTTTTCATACATTAGCACAGAGGAGTGATGAAGGTGAGGATATTTGAAAACATCATTAATCATAAAATTAATACCATTACTGCCGAAGAATTATTAAAGTATGCCATGCAATTTAATATTTCGGTAAACCGAACCCAAGCGAAAAAAATCGCTGAATACTTACGAGGAAAAAATATTAATATTTTTGATGACCGTGAACGCGCTGCATTAGTAAAAGAAATAGCCAAAGCCGCCGGACCGGAAACAGCACGTGAAGTAAATAAACTATTTATGCAATTAACAAAAGCTAATTAGGATTCAAAAAAGCTGTGCAAAGTCGCACAGCTTTTTTGATTATGATTGCATGATTTCATCAAGTAGATTGTCATTGAACTTCTGTTCAAGAAGCATAGCAATTTCAAATTTATAAGGAGCCTTTTTATTATTTTTATCCTCGCCGACAAATGGAGTTTCTAAAATTTTAGGAATGTCCGTAAGCTGCGGATGGTGAATAATATAGTTCAGGGCAGTAAAACCAATATGCCCAAATCCAATATTTTCATGACGGTCCTTTCTCATTCCGACAGCATTCTTACTATCATTAATATGCAGAACCTTTAAGCGGTCAATTCCAATTATTTTATCAAATTCATTTAATACACCATCAAAATCTTCGACAATATTATAGCCGGCATCGTGGGTATGGCAGGTATCAAAACAAACTGAAAGCTTATCACTATAGGTAACTCCATCGATTATCATCGCAAGTTCCTCAAAGGATTTCCCGCATTCCGAGCCTTTCCCCGCCATTGTTTCCAATGCTATTTGCAAATTTTCTTTTCCAGTTAAGACTTCATTTAATCCTTCAATAATTTTTTTAATACCTGCTTCTGTTCCCTCACCGACATGTGCACCGGGATGGAGAACAATTTGCTTTGCTCCGAGTGCTTCTGTCCGCTCAATTTCTGACCGAAGGAATCTTACACCTAATTCAAAGGTATCCGGATTTGTTGTATTCCCAATATTAATAATATAGGGGGCATGAACAACAATTTCAGAAATCCCGTTCTCTTCCATATGTCTTCTTCCGGCTTCGATGTTCAAATCCTCAATCTTTTTTCTTCGTGTGTTTTGTGGAGCGCCGGTATAAATCATGAACGTATTTGCACCATATGATACAGCTTCTTCACTTGCAGCCAGAAGCATGTTCTTGCCGCTCATGGAAACGTGAGATCCAATTTTCAACATTTGTCCCTCTCCATTCACTCGTTATTTTTTTCTCTGGTTTAATTTTCGCTGCCGTTTTTTAATTTTATCCATTTCCCATTGCATTTTCTTTTTATAGCCCGGTTTAACCTTTTGCGGTTTTTTAATCATTGACTTAGCAATTTTATCCGCCTCGTCTTCTTGCTTAACCCTTGTTTTACGCCTATTTCGGTCCTCTATCTCAACAAATTCTTCATTTTTAAGATCTACATATTTAAATTGGATCCCCATTTTTTCTAAACGGTTAAGGGCATCTTCATCGGAAAGATCGTAGATGGTAAGAGCAATCCCCGAATTTCCGGCTCTTGCCGTTCTCCCTACCCGATGAACATAAAAATCTAAATCCGTCGGCAATTCATAGTTAATGACGTGGCTGACCCCTTCAATATCAATTCCTCTTGCAGCCAAATCGGTGGCAACAATATATTGGAATTCAAGGTCTTGAATTTGTTTCATCATTTTCTTACGTTCACGCGGATTTAAATCCCCATGGACTCTACCAACCTTTAACCCTTTTTCAATTAAAAAACCAGCGACTTCTTCCGCCATTTTTTTGGTATTCGTAAAAACAATAGCCAAATAAGGATTGTAAGCTAGTAATGCATCATGAACCAATTGTTTTTTATTTCGATGTCTTGATGGTAAAAGAATATGCTCTAAATTAACTGCTGCCCTTTGTTTTGAATCAATTTGGATAATTTTTGGGTTTTCCATATATTTTTTAAGAAACGGTTTCAGCTTTTCGGGAATGGTTGCAGAAAAAACTAACATTTGTAATTTTTCCGGCATTTTCGCCGCAACTTGATCCAAATCTTCAATAAATCCCATATCGAGCATCATATCTGCTTCATCGACAACGAGAGTATCCGCAGTATGCACAAATAAGGCTTGCTCTGTCATAAGATCCTTAATTCTTCCAGGTGTCCCTACCACAATATGAGGCTGCACCTTTAATTTATCAATTGTCCGCTGCTTGTCCGTTCCACCAATATAACATCTAGTCATGATCGCTTGTTCTGCGCTGCAATGTTCTGTCATTTTTAAAATTTGATGATAAATTTGCGAGGCTAGTTCCCTTGTTGGGGCGGTAATGACTGCTTGAACCTGCTGAACCTCCGGTTTAATTTTTTCAAGAATAGGCAAAACAAAAGCATGTGTTTTACCTGTTCCGGTTTGTGATTGCCCAATGGCGCTTTCTGATTTTAAAACCAGTGGAATCATCTTTTCTTGAATTTCAGTTGGCTGATAAAAACCTTGTTGATTTAGTGCTTCTATGATAAAAGGTTGAAATTTAAAACGATCAAATTGATTTTCCTTCATTTAATTGCTCCTCATTAAATTAATCTGTTTTAGGAATGGTTTTCTTGCATTTACAAGAGTTTCCGCTTTTCGTCCATCATGCAATTATAGTAAATAATCATCCAAAACTCCAGTAATCTTTTTTCTATTTACATCATTTACCTTTTATCACATTTTAAATCAGAAAAATTCCTGTTGTCCTGTGCATTAGACCTAAACCAAAATTGGTTATATGCATATTTTAAAGCATGAAGACGTTTTTTGGGGGGAGGTATAGAGATGCAACCAGGACCTATGAACGGAATGCAAGGGGGAATGGGCCCCCGAATGATGGGACCAGGATCAAGTCCATTTGGCGGAGGCGGACCAATGATGAACCCGTTTGCCGGCAGAAGCCCAATGGGCGGACCAGGTGCAAGTATGTTTGGCGGCAGAAATCCGATGGCTGGACCAGGCACTAATATGTTCGGCGGCGGAAACCCTATGATGGGCGGGGCCGGACAAATGGGAAGAGGTGGAGGCGGAGGACTGCTTTCAAGGATTTTAGGAAGAGGCAATCCAGCAGGCGGAATGAATGGACTTGGAGCTATACAGGGCGCCGGTAGAGCAGCTTCCGGTGGTGGAGGTCTACTGCAGTCCTTAAGTAATCCAGGTAGTATTAACGGCTTATTAAATAACACCCAGCAAGTGTTAAAAACGGCGCAAACCATTGGCCCGATGATCCAGCAGTATGGCCCGCTCGTCAAAAATTTGCCGGCTATGTGGAAATTATACAGGGGTTTAAAAAATGCACCTGACCACACGGAAGAATCAGCAAAAGTTGACGAAAGCACAGACAAGGATGAATCGAGTTCAAAAACTACCTCTAACACTACTAAAGAAGGTAAAAAACGGACTCAGCCAAAAAAACAGCACACAACGAGGAAACATTCCAGCAGTCAAAAATCAGAATCAAGAAAACGCCCAGACCACCAGGAAACAAAGCGTCAGAAAGGAACTTCAGTTCCTAAACTCTATATTTAAACCAGGAATGCTGGGAACAGCATTCTTTTTATTTTTATTGTCGAAAAAAGGACAGTGAAGCCACGTCCTTATTGGCGTTAATAAAAATAAAGGAAAAATGTATCTTTGTTTTATTTCTATTAGTTTTATATAATAAATACATAGATTGTGAATTTCATGTTCTTTTTGGGAGGACTTACTTATATGGAAATAATAAAAATATCACCACGCGGTTATTGTTATGGCGTTGTCGATGCCATGGTCATCGCTAGAAATGCCGCATTAGATAAAACATTACCACGTCCGATTTATATTCTCGGAATGCTCGTTCATAATAAGCATGTCACAGATGCTTTTGCCGAGGAAGGGATTATTACCCTTGACGGAGAAAATCGCAAGGACATCCTTGATAAAGTGGAATCAGGTACCGTAATTTTTACAGCCCACGGTATTTCTCCAGAGGTTCGTCAGATTGCTAAAGAAAAAGGGCTTGTTACGATTGATGCTACATGCCCGGACGTAACAAGGACCCATGATTTAATACATGAAAAAGCTAGTCAGGGTTACCAAACAATCTATATTGGAAAAAAAGGACATCCAGAACCAGAAGGTGCTGTTGGCGTTGCTCCGGGATTTGTCCACTTAGTTCAGACTCCTGAGGATGTAGAAGCATTAAACATCGATAGTAACAAACTGATCGTTACAAATCAAACTACGATGAGCCAATGGGATGTCGCAGATACAATGAAGAAGGTTCAGGAAAAGTATCCGCATGTAGAGGTCCATAATGAAATTTGTCATGCTACACAAATCCGTCAAGAGGCGGTGGCTGGTCAAGCAACTGAAGCGGACGTGACAATTGTTGTTGGCGATCCAAAAAGTAATAATTCAAATCGTCTTGCACAGGTTTCAGAGGAAATTGCCGGAACAAAAGCATATCGTATTGCGAATATCGAAGAGCTGGAAATTGAATGGATTAAGGACGCTAAAACAGTGGCTGTAACAGCCGGTGCTTCCACACCAACACCAATCACCAAAGAAGTAATTAGTTTTCTTGAACAATTTGACCCAAATAATGAAGCCACATGGGAACGAAGAAAAAACGTCCCATTGAACAAGATTCTTCCTAAAGTGAAAAAAAGTTAACAAAAACCGGTCATGGACCGGTTTTCGCTTTATATAAATTATCGGTTTCCATGAACTTTACTCTTAAACAAAAGTAAATGGATCAGTATTGATTTCAGAAGGAAATATCTCTACTTGGTAGCCGGATTCTTCACACATTTTTTGAAGTACGGCGGTAACTCCTTTTTTCATTACCTTTTCAACATTATGACCTGGGTCAATCATATTCAATCCCAACATCATTGCATCATGTGCTGTGTGATAATAAATATCCCCGGTAACATAGACATCTGCTCCGCTAAACTTTGCCTGTGTAAAATATTTATTTCCGTCGCCGCCCAACACAGCAACCTTTTTAATCTTAGCGGTTAAATCACCAACCACTCTTACCTGATCTACCTCAAGAGCGTTTTTTACTTTCTCGGTAAATTCCCTTAATGTCATCTCTTGAACTGTTCCAATTCTGCCCAATCCAAGTACTTCACCTGTATTTTCAACCGGATAGACATCATAGGCAACCTCTTCATATGGATGGGCTTTAATCATCCCCGAAATGGCTTTTTTAAGCAACGGCTCCGGAATAATGGTTTCAATCCGTACCTCCACTGCTTCTTCTAATTGTCCGGGTACTCCCAAGTATGGTTTTGTATCTTCACCAGGTAAAAACCTTCCTGTACCATCTGTTGAAAAGGAACAATGGCTATAATTTCCGATAAAGCCTGCACCTGCATTTCCAAGTGCCTTTCTAACTTGCTCCTCATGGCTTTTCGGTACAAAAACAACCATTTTCTTTAATGGGGTTTCATAAGTAGGGACAAGGACTTTTGAATTTTCCAAGCCAAGAGCTGCTGCAAGTAAATCATTAACCCCCCCCTTAGCCACATCAAGATTGGTATGAGCTGCATAAACAGCAATATCATGTTTTAACAGTTTTTCAATCATTCTTCCCTGAGTTGTATCTGTAAGCAGATTTTTTAGCGGCCGAAAAATAGGAGGATGATGAGCAATAATGAGCTGAACATTTTTTTCAATCGCTTCGTCAATGACTTCTTCCAGAACATCAAGGGCAATCATAATTCGGTCTATTTTTTTGTTGAGCCTGCCAATCTGCAGACCAATTTTATCGCCCTCCATTGCTAAACCTTTTGGAGAAAATCGTTCAAATAATTGGATAATTTCATGACCGTTCGCTATCTTCATCCCCTAGCGCCTCCTCTACCATTTTAATTTTCTCTAAAAGTTCCTGTTTTTTCAGCTCAGTTTCTTCGGTAGTTGCCGCCCCTTCAAGCTGGGAATAAATTCTTTTCCAATTTTCCATTTCCAAATGCCATTTCTTTTTAAATGCTTCATCTTTTTTATTTAATAAAAAGGGACCTACTAAAAGCCCAAGTTCTAATTGGGTGTTTTTATATGGTTTAAAAGTGTCGCCATTTTCAGCTACCAAAACCTCGTATATTTTTCCATCTTCCTCTAGAATTTCTTCCGCAATAAGCTCCCATTGGTGCTCGATAAGCCATTTTCGTATGGAAGCAGCACTTATATTCGGTTGTAAAATAAGCCGCCTAACGGTCTGTAGCTTCTCTTTCCCATTTTCTAATATATTTGCAATCAGGGCTCCGCCCATCCCCGCAATGGTTATGCAATCGACTTCACCAACCTCGATGACTTCTAAGCCGTTACCGAAACGAACCGAAACAATCTCCGACAGACCCTCTGATTGTACATTTCCGACGGCGGATTTAAATGGTCCCTCCACCACTTCACCAGCTATAGCGAATAAAATTGCTTCGTTTTTTGCAAGGAAGCAAGGTAAATAGGCATGATCTGAGCCGATATCGGCAAGCCTTGCTCCATTTGGAACATATTTTGCAACCGTCGCCAAACGGTTAGATAATTTATCTGTGTTCAAAAATCTTCACCACACCTTTTAGAATTCCATCTTATAAATAATCTGAATAAGACATTCTACTTCGAGAATTGTCCAGCTCTAGGCGCCATTGTCTCGATTGTCGCTTAAAGCTAAGCACCTATCCGCTTTTCTAAGTATAAAAAAAGTCCTTTACAGATGCAAAGGACTTTCTTTAAATTACATTTTTTATTTAATCTTTGATACCCACTCTGCCATTGCTTCAGCTTGTTCTTGTGGAACTAAGTTTGGCGGCATGTTGCCTTTACCTTTTGTGATGATGTGAATAATCTCATCCTTAGATATCTTACTGCCGATACCTTTTAATGAAGGACCTACCACACCTTGGTATTGATCACCATGGCAGCCAATACATGTTTGTTTATAAATGTCTTCAGGTTTAGAAGCGACCGTTTCTGTCTTTTCGGCGCCTTTACCTCCATTTTTATCCTTCGCAACCTCTTTCATATCGCCGAGGCCTTTAAAGGATAATAAGAATGTTAATCCGATTCCAAAAACAAAGATCAAAATGTAAGGAATAACCGGATTTCGCTTCATGCTATAACCTCCCTTATGTAAGTACTGCTGTTAAATAATAGAACGTCTACAAACAACTACTATTTTACTTGAAAATTGACAGAAGGAAAAGTCCTAATCTTACTTTGTCCAATATTCTTTATAAAAAAGATAAAAGAGACCGAAATTTTATCCCCACTCAGCCTCTTTCTATTTTTCCCTATTTTCTTTTTAACAACCAATTTTTCTGGTAATTTTAATCCACTTTAAGGAATCTTTTATAAGCGCTTTCTAATTATATTACGCAAGGACTTTTTTTCCAATATTTAAAAATTTTATACAAATATTATTATATAGGTATACGTGAAATTAGAAGTGTAAACCTACTCTTCGTTCGCAAAAACCCAAATAATTCCTTTTCCAGAAAAACATTTAACTCATTTAAGGCAAAAAAGTATTTTGGCGTCTATTTGCAAAATGAAAGACAATTCAGTAAAATAAAAAACAAAAGTCTTTTAAGTAAAAAAAATAGTTTACTTCAATAAAGAAGTAAACTATTTAGAGGGGTTTTATTCTAAAAAGTCTTTAAGACGCTTACTGCGGCTAGGATGTCGCAATTTACGCAATGCTTTTGCTTCAATTTGGCGGATACGTTCTCTAGTTACACCGAAAACCTTACCTACCTCTTCTAGAGTACGGGTACGTCCATCATCTAAGCCGAAACGCAAACGAAGAACATTTTCTTCGCGGTCGGTTAATGTATCTAAAACGTCCTCTAGCTGCTCTTTAAGCAATTCATATGCTGCATGCTCAGAAGGAGAGGTTGCGTCCTGATCCTCGATAAAATCGCCAAGATGCGAATCGTCTTCCTCTCCAATTGGAGTTTCGAGGGAAACGGGTTCCTGCGCAATTTTAAGGATTTCTCTTACCTTATCAGGAGTTAAATCCATATCCTCACCAATTTCTTCAGGAGTTGGTTCGCGGCCAAGATCCTGTAGTAATTGTCGCTGAACTCGAATTAATTTATTAATGGTTTCAACCATGTGAACCGGAATACGGATTGTACGAGCTTGGTCGGCAATCGCGCGTGTAATAGCCTGACGAATCCACCAAGTGGCATACGTACTAAACTTAAAGCCTTTGCGATAGTCAAATTTTTCTACCGCTTTAATAAGACCCATATTTCCTTCTTGAATTAAATCAAGGAATAGCATTCCACGGCCAACATAACGTTTGGCAATACTAACAACAAGTCGCAGGTTTGCTTCTGCAAGACGTCGTTTCGCTTCTTCATCACCTTGTTCAATCCGGTTTGCCAAGGAAATTTCCTCTTCAGCTGAAAGTAAATCAACTCGGCCAATTTCCTTCAAGTACATACGGACAGGGTCATTAATCTTAACTCCAGGAGGCACGCTAAGATCATTTAAATCAAATTCATCATCATCTTCTTTTGCTAATTGATTAGCATTTGGGTCTTCCTCGTCACTTTCTCCGACTAATTCTATTCCTTGATCACCTAGGAATTCATAAAATTCATCCATTTGATCAGATTCCAGATCAAAATTAGCCATTTTTTCAGCAATATCATCGTAGGCAAGGACACCAATTTTTTTTCCCAGCTCGGTAATCTGGTCTTTTACTTGTTCAAGGGTTAATTCATTTTCAACCTCTTTTGAACGGGCAGATTTTTCAGCCATATGTCCCCCTCCTTCCAGAAATCAAAGACACTATAATGAGTACTAAAGTGATTTTCGTAATTGAATAATTTCCATTGCAATTGCAGCTGCCTTCTTGTAATCCTTATTTCGATCAGCTTCTCTTTCTTCAAGTTCTTTTTCTTTTATCTTTAACATTTTTTGATAATTCAACACCTGTTTGATATAATCATTTAATTCTTGGCTGCTTAATTCATCATTAATGGACATCATTTCAATGTTTGCAACCAAACTTCTGAGATTATCATCTTGGATATAGGATAAAAAAGCACTTGAGTCAGGCTGGAGATGTTCTTCATAAAATCCAAACAGATAGGTTATTATTGCCTGATGTTCATCCACATTAAACGTTTGCCCCTGCAATAATTCCTGTACCTTGTAGGCAACATCTCTATTTTTAAGCATATGGGCAATTAAGTACCGTTCTGCATTGATGTGTGCAGGTTTTAAATCATTCACTTTCACCGGCTTAATAATTGTTTTATTAAGCGGTACATTGGTCGCATTTGATTTCTTTTTTTCTGCAAAAAAGATTTGTTTTTGCTGTTGCTTTAAAGCATCGAGCGATAACGAAAATTCAGCCGCAAGCTGTCTTAGGTAATGATCCCTTTCAACAGCCATTTGTAATTTACTTATTTCCTTAATTATTTCTTCGATATAGGTTAGCCTATCTCCTTCAAGCTGAAGATTTTTTCCTCTTCGAAAATAAAGGAACTTAAAAGACATCCAGGTTAAGCTTGCGCTTATTACTTCATTGCGGAACTTTTCAGGGCCAAATTTATTAATATATTCATCTGGGTCTTTGTTTTCGGGCATCATTGCTACTTTAAGCTGAAGACCCGTATCGCCAAGCAATCTCCCTGCACGATAGGCTGCTTCAATTCCAGCCTTATCGGAATCGTAGCAAATCAAAACAGATTGAACATTTTGCCTTAACAAGGATATATGCTCCTCTGTCAGCGCCGTACCCATGGTAGCAATCCCATTTTCAACTTCGGCCCGGTCTGCAGCAATAACATCTGCAAAGCCTTCAAATAAAACAGCCTGCTGAGCTTTTTTCATACTTGGCCTTGCCAAATGAAAATTATATAAAATTTTACTCTTATTAAAGATTGCTGTTTCGGGACTATTTAAATATTTGGGCTCGTCAGCCCCTAGAGATCTCCCTGAAAAAGCAATCGTTTTACCATTTCGATCAAAAATTGGAAACATGACACGATCCCTAAATCTGTCGAAATAGGTTCCGTCCTTTTCACGCTTGATAATCAAACCGGCTTTCTCCATCCATTCCGGTGGAAAATCTCTTTTTGTAAGAAATTTATAAACAAAATCCCAAGAATTTAAAGAATAGCCTATTTGAAACTTATCAATCGATTCCCTGGTAAAGCCTCTTTTAAGCAAATATTCTAATGCATGCTGACCCTCTTTTGTGTTTACAAGCAAGTGATGATAAAATTTACGTAAAAGTTCATGAGCATCTTGCATGGATTGAAGATCTTTTGAAATTCGTTTCTCTTTTCCATCATGGGAGAAATTCACTTGAAGCTCAATATTCGCCTTTTCTGCCAACTTCACAGCAGCTTCCTGAAAAGAAATACCTTCAAGCTCCATTAAAAATGTAAAAGCATTTCCGCCCGCGCCACATCCAAAGCAATGAAAAATTTGTTTATCGGATGAAACGGAAAATGATGGGGTATTTTCTCCATGGAATGGGCATAATCCAAAATAATTTCTACCCTGTTTTTTAAGTTGAACATAATCACTGATTACTTCAACAATATCAACAGCCTGACGAATTTGGTCTATTTTTTCATCTGCAATTCGGTCAGCCATGAAAAACAACTCCATTTGTTCAAACAATTATTCTACAAAGAATAATTAAATTCCTGCAATTTTCGACATTTTTTTCTTAATGCATGATAAATTTTGCCCGGTCTTGTGAACTAAAAGGTTTTGTCCTTTCCCAAATCAGCGGTTTCTATCCTAGAATCAACATATTTCCAAACTGAGTATGTAGAAACCTTTATTCTATGATGAGTCATAGGAAGTGACAAAAAGAACTTTATCAGAAAAACCAGAAGCAATTTCGACAAATTCCTCTTTTACTGGGCAAGAGTCGCATCGACAAAAATAGTCGGACTGCCGTTAATAGTAGTAATAATTCTACATCAACCCACATATTCCTTCTTTAGCCGGTAACTTTTATAAAAGGAATTATGTCGAATTTTTTTTAGGAGAGTTTCCTTGACATCTAACAATAAATAGTTTATTCGTTCACATGCAAGTCTAAACCTAAAAGATTCATTTTTATCACAATTTTTTATTATAGTATATTCATTTTGATTTTACCATCATTTTATTTTCTTTTTTTCAAGCCAATTGTTTACAGAAAAAACACATAATCAAAAGAGATTATGTGTCACCGTCTATTTTTATGAAAATAATTTAAAATGACATTCGCGGTTTCTTCTACTGCCTTATTGGTTACATCAATTACCGGACAGCTGATTTTCTGTACAACTTGATCAAAGAAAGATAATTCTTCCTTAATCCGCTCAATGTTCGCATAGCTGGCGCTATCATTTAACCCTAAGGCAATCAAGCGTTCTCTTCTGATATTATTCAATTTTTCAGGGCTGATTTTTAGTCCAAAGCATTTCTCGGCGGGAACCTTATATAATTCTTCAGGAGGGTCTACTTCCGGTACTAAAGGAACATTGGCAACCTTTAACCGTTTATGAGCAAGATACTGCGATAAAGGCGTTTTTGAAGTTCTTGATACCCCAATTAACACGATATCCGCCTTGAGAATTCCGCGCGGGTCCCTTCCATCATCGTACTTTACAGCAAATTCAATAGCCTCAACCTTTTTAAAATAATCTTCATCTAGTTTTCTTACTAACCCTGGTTCACATAAAGGTGTTTTCCCGCTAAAAACCTGAATTTGATCCATCAATGGACCCATTAAATCAACCGTATGGATTCCCGATTCATTTGCCTTTTCCATCATATATGTACGCATTTCAGGTTTTACCAACGTGAAGGCAATCATCGCTTGATCCATTAATACCAGCGAAATCACTTCATCAATATGTTCCTTATCTTCAACATAGGGATATCTTTTTAAAACCATCCCTGATCCATTAAATTGGCTAATTGCTGCTTTGGTTACCAATTCAGCTGTTTCCCCCACTGAATCAGATACAACGTAAATAATCGGTATATTCATTCCCCTTAAACAGCTCCTCTGCAAATTCTTTACCTTATTCATTCCCAAGAGCAACAAAAGCTTTTGCAATATTTGTTTTCGTAACTCTGCCAATTACTTCGAAACCTTTGTCAGTCTTTCTTACCACCGGTAAAGCGTCAATTTGTTTATCAATTAATTTTTGGGCAATATCAATTAATAGGTCCTCTTTTTCACACATTGTAATATTGGGCATTCTTGTCATGATGATGTTAACGGGTATGGATGTCAGCTCTTGCTTTCCTATACTCGCTCGCAATAAATCCTTTCGGGACAAAACCCCTACCAAAAGGGTGTTTTGGTCCACCACAAATAATGTACCTACATCCTCAAGGAACATAGTACAAATCGCATCATATACTGAAACATTCTCATTCACTACAACGGGAATAGACTGATAATCCTTTACTAAAAAATTTTTCAAGTTTTCCGTTAAAAGCTGAGTTCCAGATTTGCCTGTATAAAAATAGCCAACGCGAGGCCGTGCGTCTAAATACCCGGCCATCGTAAGAATCGCTAAGTCTGGTCTAAGTGTGGCCCTTGTCAGATTTAATTGTTCAGCAATATGTTCTCCCGTTATCGGACCATTATCCTGAACAATTTGTAAAATGTGCTCTTGCCTTTTTGTCAGTTCGATTTTCCTCACCGCCTTACTCGCTCATGAATATAGCGACAATTAATCTTCTTTAGCAATATTATATACGATTTTTATCTTAAGTTAAAAAGATAACATTTCAAAAAGGTGCGGAATCCCGCACCTTTTTAAATTTCTTAAAACACCATCTTTTCTTGTAAAAAGCTTACAAGTTCAGCAATTGGAATACGTGTTTGTTCCATAGTATCCCGATCTCTTACTGTAACCATCTGATCTTCTTTTGAGTCAAAGTCATAGGTAATGCAGTAAGGCGTACCAATTTCATCATGGCGACGATACCTTTTACCAATTGAACCTGCTTCGTCATAATCCACAGTAAAATATTTAGATAATGTGCCAAACACTTCTTTTGCTTCTTCAGAAAGTTTTTTCGATAACGGAAGAACTGCAGCCTTGATTGGAGCTAAAGCAGGATGGAAATGCATCACTGTACGTGATGTTCCATCTTCAAGCTGTTCCTCATCGTAAGCATCAATAAGGAATGCAAGGGTTACACGGTCCGCTCCCAATGAAGGCTCAATACAAAACGGAATATATCTTTCATTTGTTTCCGGATCAATATAATTAAAGTCTTCACCGGAAAATTGCATATGTTGTTTCAAATCATAATCAGTTCTTGAAGCTACGCCCCATAGTTCTCCCCAGCCAAACGGGAATTTATATTCAAAATCAGTGGTTGCATTACTATAATGTGAAAGTTCATCTTCCGAATGATCGCGAAGACGCAAGTTTTCTCTAGTTAAACCTAATGAATGCAGCCATTTTTCAGCAAATCCCTTCCAATAATTAAACCACTCCAACTCTTCTCCCGGTTTACAGAAGAACTCTAATTCCATTTGTTCAAATTCCCTTGTACGGAAGGTGAAATTACCCGGTGTAATTTCATTACGGAAACTCTTGCCAATTTGCGCAATACCAAATGGAAGTTTCTTCCTCATCGTTCTTTGCACATTTTTAAAGTTAACAAAAATTCCTTGGGCTGTTTCAGGACGAAGGAAAATTTCATTCGTACTTGTTTCGGTTACCCCTTGGAAAGTTTTAAACATTAAATTAAATTGACGGATGCCAGTGAAATCGTGGCTTCCACAGTCAGGACAGGCAATGTTATGCTCTTTAATGAGCTCTTCCATTTTATCAAAAGATAGACCGTCTACAATCATCTCAATACCCTTTTCTTCAAGAGCATTTTCAATTAATTTATCGGCGCGGTGTCTAGCTTTACAATTCTTACAGTCAATCATTGGGTCATTAAAATTACCGATATGGCCGGAAGCTTCCCATGTTCTAGGGTTCATTAAAATACTTGCATCTAAACCTACGTTATAGGGAGATTCCTGTACAAATTTTTTCCACCAAGCTTGTTTAATATTGTTTTTAAATTCAACACCTAATGGGCCGTAATCCCATGTATTTGCAAGTCCTCCGTAAATTTCAGATCCCGGAAAAATAAAGCCTCTATGTTTAGCGTGGGATACAATTTGGTCCATTGTTACACTCATTTTTTTCGTCTCCTTTTTTAATAAAATGGCTGTGTTATACTGGTTGTTGATTTACACTCCAGGATGCTCTCTTTCCGCGGGGCGGGCGGTGAGCATCCTCGGCGCTAAAAGCGCCTGTGGGGTCTCACCTGTCCCGCTGCTCCCGCTGGAGTCTCGCACCTTCCGCTCCAATCAACTTTGTTTAAAAATCATCATTGTTCTTTAACAAAGCCAATAAAATAAAAAACTCCCGTCTCTATGCTCTTGAATAAGCATAGGGACGAGAGTTAACCCGCGGTTCCACCCTATTTGCTGAAAATAAAGTCAGCCTCTTTAAATGTGCATTTCAGCACATGATTGCTCAGGAACGCCCTTCCTTGGAGTTCTATAACCTAGCTTCCACCATCCTAGGTTCGCTTTTATAGAAGTTTCTAAGTACTCTTTTCCATCATGGCAATTATTTATTTTAAAGAAAATATTACCTAAAACAAGGTAAAAAGTCAACACAACAATCATAAAAGATTTCGAAATTGATCCATAGAACTTAAAAACTTTTTTGTTTTTAAATGAAGTCCGGAATATTCATCATAATATGTTGAAATGACCTTTTTTAACTCCGCTTTTGTTTCTGGTTTTACTGAAATATTGCCTAACCTTGATAAGTCGAAATAATAAAATAAGCGCAGTAATTTTACTGTAGCCTGTGAAATTTTTAAATGATAGGGATCTTTTTCCAAGCAACGATGGCAGATTAACCCGCCTTCTCGAATAGAAAAAGAAAAATGCCCGTCTGTACTGCCACAAACGGAACATTGATTTAATGTTGGATACAATCCCAATACATTTAACATTTTCATCTCATAAATATTCATTAGAACATCAGGGTCGTAACCTTCATTTAAATAATTTAATGTTTGAAATAACAATTCAAAATGATAAGGATTTGGCTTTCGGTCCTCTGTACATTTATCCGTTAATTCAACAATATAACTCGCATATGCGGTTAAAAATATATCTTCACCAATTGAACGCATTGAAGTAACCAACTCGCCCTGCTGTAAACTCCCTAGGCCAGTACCCTTTTGGATAAGAAAATATCCATGTGTAAAAAGCTGGGTAATGGAGGATAGCCGGCTGTTAGGCTTTTTTGCTCCTCGAGCCATAACGCCAACCTTCCCCCATTCCCTGGTATATATGGTTACAATTTTATTTGTTTCACTGTAATCAGTCGTTCTAATGATGATGCCTTCACATTTCTGAAGCATGATATCACCATCCAATGGATGCGAAAGACGTGCTTATGAAATGGGAAAATCAAGTTCCGCTAGATCTTCATTCTGATTTCCGGGTATTTCTTGGTTTTCCTTCTCAAGCTCTTTAAAGAGAAGATATGTGTCAATATTACCTGTTTGGGTAAATACTTTCCACGTAAAATCCATCATCGAAAACCCCACCTTTCATTATTTAGACTAGCCTTAAATATCCCAAACCTTACACTTATCATAGCCTGCCTTTGCCAAAATCATAAGACGAAAAATTTGTTAATGTTGTCCATGCATAATTTGATTGAAAGGATAATATTTTAGTTAGGGTGATTCGTTCAATATTCATCTTCATTAAAGCCAAAATCGCGAAGCTGGGACATTTTATTCCGCCAATCTTTTTGGACTTTTACCCATAACTCTAAAAACACCTTTGACCCAAGGAGATTTTCAATATCCACACGGGCACGTTTACCAATTTCCTTGAGCATACTGCCTTGTTTTCCAATAATAATCCCTTTTTGCGAGTCTCTTTCAACTATAACGGTCGCCATTACATTAATAATATCTTTCCCCGCTGGACGTTCAATTTTATCAAGAACGACTGCGATGGAATGAGGGATTTCTTCTCTTGTTAAATGAAGCGCTTTCTCTCTTATCAACTCTGTAATAATAAACCTTTCCGGATGGTCAGTTACTTGATCCGCTGGATAATATTGCGGTCCTTCCGGCAAATATGTCTTTATTTGATCTAAAAGACGCTCGACATTGTTTCCTTCAAGGGCTGAGATTGGAACAATCTCTTTAAACGGATATTTTTCTTTATAAGACTCAATAATCGGCAATAGATCATCAGGGTGAATTTGATCAATTTTATTAATCACAAGAAAAATCGGTGTGTTGACAGTTTGGAATTTTTCAAGAATAAATTCCTCGCCACGGCCAAATCCTTCTTCTGCATTTACCATAAATAAAACTAAATCCACTTCTTTTAGTGTATTTTGAGCAACCTTCATCATAAAGTCGCCTAATTTGTGTTTTGGTTTATGAATTCCAGGTGTATCGATAAAAACCATCTGGGTATCATCGAGTGTGAGCACACCTTGAATTTTATTTCGAGTCGTTTGCGGTTTGTCACTCATAATGGCAATTTTTTGACCAATAACTCGATTTAGAAATGTTGATTTCCCTACATTTGGCCTTCCTATGATGGAAATAAACCCTGATTTATAGCCTTTGTTTTCGTTCCAATTATTCAGCATGCAGATCCTCCTGTGAAAAAGCACCAGGAAGTAAGTCTTCCACTGTAATTTCTAAAGTATCACCTTTTAGATTCGTTAATACGACTTTCATGTCCCTAGGGCATAGCTCAGAAATAACTTGGCGGCATGCACCACAAGGAGAGCAAGGACGGTCGGTATCTGCAACAACTGCCAGCAGTTGAAAATCACGATCTCCTAACGCATAGGCACTAAAAAGGGCCGTTCGTTCAGCGCAATTACACATGCTATATGCAGCGTTTTCGATATTACAGCCATGATAAACTTTTCCATCAGTTGTCAGCAGTGCAGCACCAACACCAAATTTTGAATAAGGAACATAGGCTTTTTCTCTTGCTTTTTTTGCTTCTTCAATTAGTTGCTGAATGTTCACAAATCTTCTTCCTTTCAAGCAGGAAATTTCTGCTTACTTTATTTTACCTCATTTTCCAAATAAAATCATTACTTGTAGCAAAAACGTAATAAAAAAATTTAGAATTTTCCCAAAAGTCAATTATTTGTAAACAACTTCACAATTTCCAATATTTTTTAAGAATGGTTGAAAAAGTTTACGAAAATAACTCTCGGATATATGGAAAAAATACAATGATTCCAATGATAACCGAAAAAATGGCGTAAAGGAAGACAGCACCCGCAGCAAGGTCCTTAGCTTGTTTGGCAAGCGGGTGATATTCCTCCGTCACAAGGTCAACAACACGCTCAATTGCTGAATTGATTAGCTCTAAGGCAAACATGCCGCTAATTGCTAAAATGATAAACAGCCACTCCATTCTTGTTATCGAAAAGAAAAATGATCCTCCGATTACAAGGAAAGAAAAAAGGAGATGAATCCGCATATTTCTTTCAGCTATTATAGCTGTCCTAATCCCTTCTATTGCATAGGCAAAGGAACGTAGTAATGGAATCGTCTTACCCTTACCTCGTGAGTCCATATTCATCTAAAATTTCCTTTTGCAGCGTAAACATTTCCTTTTCATCTTCCTCCGTCATATGATCATAGCCTAATAAATGCAAAAATCCATGAACGGAGAGGAAACCAAGCTCCCGTAAAAAAGAATGCCCATATTCCTCGGCTTGTTCCTTCGCTTTTGGAATCGAGATGATAATATCACCCAAAACGCGCGGCATTTCCATACCTGCTAATTCAATTTCCCCTTCCCCAGGCTCCTCCATTGCAAAGGATATGACATCTGTTGGGGAATCTTTATGGCGATATTCACGATTTATTTCTTGTATCCTGTCATTCAAAACAAATGTTAGAGAAACTTCGCTTCCATCTTCAATCTTCTGTTTATCAGCAGCAAAGGTTAACAGATTTTCAATCTCTTTGATTTGTTCATCAGACAATTCATTCGTTTCATCTAAAAAATCAATCACTAAATTCATGCTTGCTTCACCTTCTTAGTCATTTCTGGATACTCAATTCTCGAGTGAAAAATCCCCTTCAATGTTTCACATAGAGTATGGGTTACCGCTTCAAGTTCTTTTAAAGTTAAATCACATTCATTTAACTGCCCATCCTGGAGACGATCCGCGACAATTTTTTTAACAAGGGATTCGATTAATAGCGGAGTAGGCTGTGTAAGAGAGCGGACAGCGGCCTCGACACTATCGGCGATTCCAACGACAGCCGATTCCTTTGTTTGTGCTTTTGGACCAGGATAGCGAAAATCCTCTTCCTTAGGTTCCTCTTCATTTTGCAGTGCCTTATGGTAAAAGAACTTTAGTAAAGAGGTTCCATGATGTTGTTCTGCAATATCGATAATTTCTTTTGGCATATGATATTTCTTTAATTCATTGGCCCCATCCGTCACATGGGCAATAATGATATTCGCACTTTTTTCCGGCGGCAGTTTGTCATGCGGGTTTTCAAGATGCATTTGATTTTCAATAAAAAAGTTTGGCCTCCGTGTTTTCCCAATATCATGATAATAACTACCGACCCGTGCTAACAAACCATTTGCCCCAATCGCTTCACAGGCTGATTCTGAAAGGTTAGCAACCATGACACTATGATGATAAGTACCTGGTGCTTCCATTAATATTTTTCTTAAAAGCGGATGATTCGGATTTGATAATTCTATCAGCTTCATGGTTGTAAGAATCCCAAAACTAGCTTCAAATAAAGGAAGCAAACCAATGGTTAAAACAGCAGAGGCAATGCCTGAAACGAGTGCAGTTAAAAAGTAATACCCATATTCCAGACCAGAAAATTGGCCATTTGGAAGGAACATTAACGCCCAAATCGTTATAAGATTGACACCTGCTGTAATCGAACCGGCCTGTAATATTTTTGACCTCTGGTTATGGGAACTTAAGAACAAAATCCCTGCAAGTGAACTAAAAAGAATATAAATTCCTTCTGAAAAATTCAGGGTTCCAGTTACACCTTCATTGAAGACAATACTGCCGCAAACCGCCATAATGATCGATGTTAGAATCGCAAGCTTTTCATCAATTAAAATCTTAATCAGCATCCCGCCCATTGCTGCCGGGAATAAATAGCCAATCCCTGAATAATTAAAGATTTGCAGCATGCTAATGACCTTTAAAATAAAGATGGACAGGACAAAAATAATCCCAAACAAAAGCAGATTTGTCTGACGTTTTTCCTGCTGGGTTTTTGTTTGATAAAAATAATAGTTAACAGCTAAAAGAATAATGGTAATCAGAATAAATAATCCCAGGAATGGTTTATAGGATTTTTCATTATCTAATAAACCGACAAGCTTTAACTGCCGATAAATTTCCTGATTAATTAATTCCCCTTCCTCCACGATAATTTGCCCTTGAAGGATTTTCACAGATTCCACACCTTCTGCAGCCTGCTTTCTTAAATCCTCCGTTGCCACTGGATCGTAAAATTCATTCTGCACAACTGCATATCTGCCGAGTTCTATGGCTGCACTTTTAAGGTCATCATTCAATGTCGAATATTTTAATTCCTCTTCCACCCTTTTTTTGGCATTCTCCACATCATTCGTAGAAATTCTTTTCGTCATAACATTATTAATCGCGGTAACGGTTAGATCCTTGGTGATAGAGAGTTCATCTTTATCAGCCTGTACAAGTGCAGTAAAAACAGAATCAGGTAAATCCTTTGTAACATTTTCAGTTAAATTATCTTTTAACTTCGATACCTTTTCAGATACACTAGGCTCCTCGTCATGAGTGGTTTTTACGTCATTCTCTTTTTTTGTGCTCTTACTTTCCTCATCATTAATTTCTGAAGCCGTATCAAAAATGGAAGTAATTAAATCCACTCTGTTTTGCGTATATTCCTTCTTTAGAGTATAGACATCCTGAACTTGGTCTACAGCTTCTTGCCTCTTAATTTCTGTACTTTTCTTATCCTCAATGGTCGCAGGCGAGCGTATAGTTTTTTCAGCAACAGAAAACAAACTTAAGTCCAATTTTTCAGGTTTTACATTACTGTACATTGAAGCATATAAAGCTAATCCTAAAACAAGAAAAAATAATACACGAAAAAACGTATAATCTAACAGCTTACGTATTCGAATAAAATGTTGCTGCATTTTTTCCATCTTTATCCTCCCTAAAAGACCCAAATGCAAGGTTCCTTCACCATTATTATGGGTTTTTAAAACCATAAAAATCAAATCGTTATGTACGTTTCATTTTAATCGGATAAAAATTTATCAATAACTAGCTGTTTTTCTTGATGCAAGCTTTATGTAAAATGATAACAGTTTTTAAGATAAGTTTCATCTGCAAAATAGAATGGATTAATCATTATAACAAAATAAAAAAAAGGGATAAACCCATTTTTTAAGGTCTATCCCCATTTTTAATGTTTTACTGTTTTCTTTTCATACGCTTCAATGATCCTGCCTACCAATGGATGACGGACAACATCACTTTGTTCTAAGAAAATAAATGAAATGCCCTTAACATTTAATAAAATTTCCTCTGCAACAATTAAACCCGATTTAACCCCTTTTGGAAGGTCAACCTGTGTTTGATCTCCTGTAATAACCATTTTCGAACCAAATCCGAGACGGGTTATAAACATTTTCATTTGGGCATTCGTTGTATTTTGGGCTTCATCTAAAATAACGAATGCATCTTCTAATGTCCGTCCCCTCATATATGCAAGCGGGGCGATTTCAATTGTACCACGCTCTATCAGCCTACCGGTATGCTCTGCTCCCAAAACATCATGAAGCGCATCATACAGCGGCCTTAAATACGGATCAACTTTTTCCTTTAAATCACCGGGTAAAAATCCTAAGCTTTCACCCGCTTCAACAGCAGGCCTGGTTAAAATAATTTTATTTACTTGACCATTTTTTAGCGCGTTGACAGCCATGACAACCGCTAGGTAGGTTTTACCGGTACCTGCCGGACCAATTCCAAACACAAGGTCATTCTTCTTGATTGCTGTTACATACTGCATTTGACCAATTGTTTTAATCCGAATAGATTTTCCTTTTACTGTCCTGGCAATTTCTTCATCATAAATATTGACGAAGTACTCTAGTGTTCCTTTTTCAGCCATTCGAAGGGCATAAAGAACATCCCTTTGGTTAATGTTTATTCCTTTACGAATTAATACAACTAGTTTGTCAAGAACCTGTCCCGCAAGAATAACCTTTTCTTCATCCCCGGATAAGCTAACAGATTCCCCTCTAGTGACGACTGAAACATTTAACTCTTGTTCGATAATTTTAATATTAGCATCTGCATTTCCTAAAAGCGCAATCGCCTCATTTGGATTTTCCAGCTGCATATTGATTGTTTTTAGGTTTACTGTCATTCATGTATCTCCTTGGTTATTGGTTGTCCGATTGCTATATTTTCGATTATCTTAAAATGGATATCTAGTATAACTTTACCATTCTTAATTGACTTGTGTAAAATTTTTTCATCCTTAATAATAGCATCTTCATCTAAATGACTTTTTATTTCTTTTTTAGCCATCTCAAGTGCAATTTGTTCAGCTTGTTTTACAGTATAACTTCTTTTAATTTCTTCACGTTCACGGAGAGTTTTGTTAACAAAGGAAACAGGCAATTCCCATTTTAAAAAGTGAATTTTGTGTTCATTCGTTTCTGTTTCATATTCCTTAAATTCCGGTTTTCCAAACCCCCATACAGGAATTTCAAAATTTCCTACCTTTACAAAATGTTTCTCCTTTTCCTTACCGTTGAATACAGTAAAATTGGTTTCAAAGGGGAGTTCTACGTGACTTTTATACCACGTCTCTCCCCATACCTCTCCTTTTGCAGCAATCGCTTTTGTTTTGCCTTCCATCCCGATTTCCCCTGAAACCAGTAATTGACCTGGCTCAACATGATCATTGATATTAACGACTTGTTGTCCATCTTCAACATACATTTTAGCAATTATGGCTTTCTTCTTTGCGACTAAATTCCTGGGAGCAAATTTTTTAGGCTTCTTTGGCTCGTTTTTTTCAACCACTTGAAAGTGATAGGTTGTCCCGTTCAACTCCACACCGACCCATGTAAGGTCGTTGATATTGTTTGTCAGCCTTCTTTGAATACCCTCCACGTTATCAACAAAGAACTGTAGTTTGCCAATTTTCACCCCCATCTTGTCCAATTCTTTGCGAATTTTGTGCTCTGTTGCAGGCTTAGCTCCTTTTATTTCAATTCCCCAGATAACATTGGATAACACTAAAATGATAAGTAAGAACAAAGCAGCTCCTGCCAAAAAGCCGCTGTTTTTTAATAATCTTTTAAATAAAAACGGAACACCGCTCCGCTGTAAGAAGCTGATGGAACATTCACTTTTTCGGGCAAACCGTCTTATTTTCAGTGCATCCTGCAGCCTCATTTTAAACGTAATCGTTTCAGTTCCATGCCTTTTAACATTCCAAACGAGCAGGCCATTTCTGCTTAGTACATTTAAGAATCTTTCAATTCCTCTCCCCGTAACTTTTACTGTTACCCTGCCAAATAAAAATTCAATCCACTGGTTTTTCATTTTGTTCCTCCCGGATTTTCAGTTATATAGATGACCTGATCAATTCTTCCTTCCAATAAAATCTCTTCAGGTAAAATGGTTTTAATCACGAAGGACTTACCTTTTATCAAAAGCTGCCCTTGTTTTAAAAGCAGGCGGAGTTCTTTATCAGTAAAGGTCAATAAACCTTTATGGTTCTCGATATAGATATGAATCTGGCCAATCATCGTGATACGGGGTAAATCCATCATGACATCTTGAGGAAGATCCATATTCTTTGTCATCCAATTCCGGACAAGTTGCCCCCATTTTTTTGCCATAAAAAAAGAACCCCCTTTCATCTCATATTTATGAAATGTAAGGAAGTTCTAGCACATCTTTTTCCTTTTCAAAACCAGGTTTATTATTTTAGCGTCTTCTTGAATAAAACGGTCTTTTTGCTCTAGGAGCACCCAAGATCTCTGACCAGATGATTCCATTAATTAGGGTTTGCGCATCAGGACTATCCGAAATTAATTCATTATGATCTTCTTTATCCAATGCTTGGGGCTTCAGATCTTCAACCCTTTGCCTCTCATGCACCCTGCTGACCCCGGTGGTGATAGATTCAGCTTCCTGCTTAATTTGGTCATAGTTGATTTCGATATTCCGCGGAGTGACAGTAGGTTCTTCTATTCTGTTAATAGATTTTACTTGTTTTGGCGTAACTTTTTCCGAAAAAATTTCACGAAATTCATCAAATTGATTAAACGTGAAAGATTTATTCTTTGATGGTGTCCTATTTGCTTTTGCCTTTCCAAAAACAGATGAAAGAACACCGATAATAATTAAAAAAATAATGGTTTCCATGACCGATCCTCCTTAGATTATTCCTTATGGATGGCGGCCGTTTTAGAGATCGTCTTTTTTATCACCCGTTATCTTGCCTATCGATCCTCTCATATCCGTATCCGCTGAGATATTTTTAATATTCATATAGTCCATAACCCCAATATTTCCAGACTTAAGCGCTTCGGCCATAGCAAGCGGTACTTCTGCTTCAGCCTCGACCACCTTGGCCCTCATTTCCTGGACTTTTGCCTTCATTTCCTGTTCTTGGGCTACAGCCATAGCCCGGCGTTCTTCCGCTTTTGCCTGGGCAATTTTCTTATCCGCTTCCGCTTGCTCCATCTGAAGTTCCGCACCAATATTTTTACCAATATCAACATCCGCAATATCAATGGAAAGAATTTCGAAAGCTGTTCCAGCATCTAGTCCTTTAGATAAAACGGTTTGCGAAATGGAATCAGGGTTTTCTAACACTTTACTATGGCTTTCAGAGGAACCAATGGTTGATACAACCCCTTCTCCTACACGAGCCACGACGGTTGCCTCACCTGCCCCCCCGACAAGGCGCTCTATATTGGCCCGAACGGTAATTCTTGCTTTGGCTTTAACTTCAATCCCATTCATTGCAACACCCGCGATAAAGGGGGTCTCAATCACTTTAGGATTGACACTCATTTGAACAGCCTCTAACACATCACGGCCCGCAAGATCGATGGCTGCGCAGCGTTCAAACGATAATTCAATATTTGCCCTGTGTGCGGCAATAAGGGCGTTTACAACCCTGTCAACGTTACCTCCGGCCAGGTAATGGCTTTCAAGCTGATTGGTCGTTACGTTTAACCCCGCTTTGTGAGCCTTTATTAACGGATTAATTACCTTGCTTGGCGTTACCCTTCTAAGTCTCATTCCAACCAGTGTAAAGATGCTTACACGTACACCGGCAGCAAGTGCTGAAATCCAAAGCATCACAGGAACAAAGGATAATAAGATCCCTAAGAAAATGAGTGCGACAATGATAATTGCAATGACAAAAATCGTTCCGCTTGGCATAATGAAACAACCTCCTAATTATTTAATTTCTCTCACAACTATACGTGCTCCCTCAACCTTAATGACCTTTATTTTTGCATTTTGATCAATAAAGCCTCCTTCGCTGACCACATCCACCCGTTCAGTGTTAAAAATGGCAGTACCAGCCGGGCGTAAAATGGTGAGAGCTGTCCCTTCCATGCCCAAAAGATCTGTTCGATTGATATTTGAGACATACCCATCCTCTTTTCTTGCTGAATCAAAGAGTATCATTTTATTAAAGAGAACAAGTTTTTTACCAAAAATTTTGATCATAATAAAAAACATCAAAATCGAAAAAAATAAAGCGATTAATATGGAGATGCCCATTTGCAGGGTGTCTCCACCAGCTAAGAAGAGACTGAAGATAAGCGCTGCCAAACCAAGGGTCCCGGAGATTGCCCCCGGCAGAAATAGTTCTAAAAATATGAGGATGATTCCGGCAACAAAAAGGACAAATGAACCAACCCCAGCAAGTCCGGCGAGATAATGTCCGTAAAAAAATAATAGGAGGGCAAACACACCAATAAACCCAGGTATCCCAAATTTGGGAGAAAAAAGTTCCATGACAATACCAACACCAGCGATGGTTAATAGAACGGTTATGACAATTGGATCCGTAAGAAAAGCAACCAATTAAATCCCCCCTTCTCTATCTATTGCTATATTTACGTTCGACATTGGTTAAAGTTTCACCTTCTTGGATATTTAAAACCAGAATGCATAAATTATTGGCTGTTAAACTTAGTTGTTGATTTCCACTCCAACCACAAGCGGTTCGGGGAGCCTCCTCGTCGCTTCGCTCCTGCGGGTCTCCCCTGTACCCGTACTCCCCCAGGACACTGAATTGCTTCCTTGAATCCGCCCACGCACGAAGAAAATGCGTTAGCATTTTCGAGGAGTCTTCGTGCCTTCCACTCCAATCAACACTGTTCAAAAATCAACATTCTCCTTTAACATAGCATAATTATTAAAAATAAAAACCGCAGGCATTATATGCCTGCGGCTTTGATGTCAGAATAATTATGAAAGGTGTTGTTGTACAAGTTTATTTACAAGTGATCCATCTGCTTTACCTTTTACCTTCGGCATAATCGCAGCCATCACTTTTCCCATATCCGCTTTTGATGTTGCACCGGTTTCAGCGATTGTCTCTTTTACAATATCCGATACCTCTTCGTCAGTAAGCTGTTTTGGCATATACAACTCAACGATCGAGAGTTCCGTGCGCAATTTATCAACAAGGTCTTCGCGACCTGCTTTATCAAATTCATGGAGGGAGTCTTTGCGTTGTTTTACTTCGCGAGAAAGTACTGTTAACTCTTGTTCTTCAGACAGCTCACTTGAACCAAGCTTAATCGCTTCATTTTGCAGTGAAGCTTTCACCATCCGAATCACACTGAGTTTGTCTTTTTCCTTGTTTTTCATTGCTTGTTTCATTTCATTATTTAAACGCTCGAGAAGACTCATAAATTACACCCTCTCTTAGAACTTACGTTTTCTTGCTGCTTCAGACTTTTTCTTACGTCTTACACTTGGTTTTTCGTAGAATTCGCGCTTTCTTGCCTCTTGCAAAGTACCTGTTTTTGATACAGTACGTTTGAAGCGACGAAGAGCATCTTCAAGCGATTCGTTTTTACGAACGACGGTTTTAGACATTCTCTTTCCCTCCCTCCGAAACACAACACACTTACATTCAATCCATGTACCTTGCAATTATAATATAACCTTGAAACAAGGTCAATATTAATTACAGGTGCTTATCCAAGCTTTTTAATTTTTTATTCATAATTGACAAGAATAATTAATGAAAATATGTCTAATTTTCCCCTAAAAGTGGCATGTCCTAACAATATAGGCCATAGAATGAAGCGAGGGGGCCTAAAGACATGCTATACATCATATTATTTGTTCTTTGTATTTTATTATTTATATTTGGAATGACCATTATAAGGTTTGGATTATTTAATTTATCTGCAGAAAAATTGAGGACATGGCTGATTAAATTAACGAGGACCCCTTTAAAAGGGATGGTAACAGGGACATTTATCACAGCACTGCTCCAAAGCAGTTCCGCCGTAATGGTCATCACAATTGGATTGATTTCAGCAAGGATTATGACCTTCCCGCAATCGATTGGGATTATCTTAGGAACAAATATTGGAACAACCTTTAAGACTGAGTTAATTACTTTTGATATAGATGCTATTTTAGCACCATTAGCTATTTTGGGCGCCTTTCTAATCATCCTTAAAAATCGAAAGGCGAGAAGCATAGGAATGCTTTTATTTGGAATTGCCTCTGTTTTCACGGCAATGAAAGGATTTGAATTATTAGCACATCCTTTAACATCGCTGAGCTATATAAATAAATATATTCTCTTAATTAATGATCATATTTTCCTTAGTTTGCTTACAGGAACATTCATTACTGCAATAATTCAATCCAGCACCGCCATGACTGGGATTGCAATGGGATTTTTAACAGCCGGGCTCCTTCAACTCGACGCCGGAATTGCCATCATGCTTGGAGCCAATATTGGGACATGTATTACAGCTATTATTGCTTCTATCGGCGGTGGTAAAGAGTCCAGGCTTGCGGCATATGCCCATGTTTGGCTGAACGTCTTTGGGGTTGCACTGTTTATCCCGCTCATCCCCTATCTAACCGAACATGCAGATCTGCTGGCCAGCCATAAAGATGTACAACTTGCACATATTAGCGTGATCTTTAATGTGGCTACTTCCATTATTGTTTTGCCGTTTGCGACAAAATTTGGAGAAATGATTTTATATTTACATGGAAAAAAAGCTTAAAAAGACGGCCATGAAGGCCGTCTTTTTTAATAGGAGCTTGTAACGGTTAGCCCTTTAAGAATGGCAACACCTGAGCTTGCTCCAATTCTTGTTGCGCCTGCCTCAATCATTTTAAGTGCATCCTCAGTGCTTCTAACCCCGCCGGATGCTTTTACACCCAGTTCCGGACCCACAGCCTGTCTCATCAACGAAATATCCTCTATTGTAGCCCCACCGGAAGAAAAACCTGTAGAGGTTTTTACAAAGTCAGCACCAGCTTGAACGGCAAGCTGGCAGGCACGAATCTTCTCTTCCTGAGTTAAAAGACTTGTTTCAATGATTACTTTCGTTAACGCCCTTGTTTCTGCAGCATCCACAACAGCCCGAATATCACTTTCCACTAATTGGTCATTACGGTCCTTTAATGCCCCAATATTAATAACCATATCAACTTCATCAGCACCGTTGTCAATCGCATTTTTTGTTTCAAATGCCTTTGTTTCGGATGTTGTCGCTCCTAATGGAAAACCAATAACCGTACAAACCTTAACATCACTTCCATTTAATAAATCACTACAAGTTTTTACCCATGCAGGATTCACGCAAACGGAAAAGAATTTATACTCTATTGCCTCTTGGCAAAGGGTTTCAATTTGTTGCCTGGTTGCATCCGGTTTTAACAAAGTATGATCAATCATTGCAGCAATCTTGACAGTTGTCATTTGTTTGCTCCCTTCACGATTCAATGGATATGGCGAAGTAAAATGAAATCTGCTGCTGAATATAGGATACCCCTTTCAAAGAAAAAAGGACCCGAATATAGGGTCCTTACATGGCAGCTTCTTCTTCTATAAACAATTCTTTTACTGTAGTATCCTCAACAATCCGAACGAATTGCCCTTGATTATAAGGGTATCCGGCTTTCGTAATTTTCACTTTTACAATTTTCCCAACCATTTCTTCTGTTGCCGAAAGTACAACTTTTAAATAATTATCTGTATATCCAACATATAAACCGGAATTTGGTTCCTCTTTATATTCTTCTTCCGGTATAACTTCAAGAACATCGTCTTCAAATTGTGAAGCATATTCTTTCGCCAATTGATCGGAAAGAGTAATGAGACGGTGAACCCGCTCATTTTTAACTTCCTCATCAATTTGATCTTCCATTCGTGCAGCAGGAGTACCAGTCCTTTTAGAATACGGGAAGACATGGAGTTCAGAGAATTTATGCTCCTTAATAAAATGATAAGTTTCCATAAACTCTTCTTCTGTTTCACCCGGGAAACCAACAATTACATCGGATGTAACAGCTAGACCTGGAAGTACTTCCTTTAAACGATCCAATCTTTCAGCGAAAAATTCCATTGTATATTTCCGGCGCATCCGCTTTAAGACCGTATTCGATCCGGACTGAATCGGAATATGCAAATGGCGGACAATAATATTTGAATATTTAATGACTTCAATGACTTCGTCAGTGATCTGACTTGCCTCAATCGATGAAATACGAAGGCGTTTTAACCCTTTCACCTGCGCTTCTAAATCACGAAGGAGCGCTGCAAGGTTATAATCCTTCATGTCCTCTCCATAACCGCCGGTATGAATACCTGTCAACACGATTTCTTTATAGCCGGCATCCACAAGCTGCTGTGCCTGATGAATGACTTCTTTTGGATCACGTGATCTCATTAAGCCGCGTGCCCATGGAATAATACAGAAGGTACAAAAATTATTGCAGCCTTCTTGGATTTTTAATGAAGCGCGCGTTCGATCTGTGAATGAAGGTACATCCAGTTCCTCATAAACACGGCTTTTCATAATGTTCCCTACGCCATTAATTGGCTGACGCTCTTTTTTATACTGCTCGATATAACCAAGCATTTTAATCCGATCCTGTGTTCCCACTACAATATCCACCCCGGGAATGGCCATAATTTCTGCCGGGGATGTTTGTGCATAACAACCGGTGACACATATAACAGCATCCGGATTTTTCCTTACAGCTCTTCTAATCACTTGTCGGCTTTTTTTGTCACCCGTGTTTGTTACCGTACAAGTGTTAATCACATATACATCGGAAATCGCTTCGAAATCGACCCGTTCGTAACCTTCTTGTTTAAATAACTGCCAAATGGCCTCAGTTTCATAATGATTTACCTTACATCCAAGTGTATGAAACGCGACTGTTGCCATTAGAACTCACCTCATTAATTCAAAATGATAGGAAATCGCCGCAAGTGAATATAAAGGCGCCGTTTCCGTTCGTAAAATCCGCGGACCCAATCCGCAAATAGAAAAACCATTTTCTTTTAAAAGCCGAACCTCTTCCTCCGTTAATCCACCTTCCGGTCCAAAAACGAATAAAAGTGATTGACCATTTTCCATTTTTTGAAGAGTGGAGGAAAAAATCGAAGTTTCCCCGCTTCGGCTTTCTTCTTCATATGCAACTAATTTATAGTCAAAGTTTTTGCTTTCCGCAAGCAAATTTTTAAAGCTTACCAAGTTGGACACTTCTGGTAAAATAGCACGATGGGATTGTTCCGCAGCTTCTTTGGCAATCTTTTGCCATCTCTCTATTTTTTTCGCTGCTTTTTTGTCATCCCATTTTACAACGGACCTTGCCGCTGAAAAGGGCATAAATCCATGGGCACCAAGCTCAGTCCCCTTTTGAATAATCCACTCCAGCTTGTCTCCTTTTGGCAGACCGCTGGCGATTGTAATAGAAATCGGAAGCTCAGAATTTTCTTCTTTCCATTGTACAACGTCTGCAACGACTTGTTCATCGGTAATTTCTGCAATTTCACATACAGCCGTTTTCCCCTGCGGGTCCACACACATGAGTTGATCACCAATATGCATGCGCATGACCTTTAAAATATGATGTCGATCTTCGGAATCAATCATAAAACGATTTCCGTTTGCTCGGTCTTTAACAAAGTAGCGTTGCACACGATGCACCCTCTTTAAAAACATTTTACTCTTTATTTTACTAAAAAAATATTGATTATTAAAGCCATGAAATTAAAAAAAGGAGTCTAAGCTCCTTTTTTATCCATTATACCCTTCTAGCAATTAGCGCAACCCAATCTTCCATTAAAATCGTTTCTGTTATTTCAAAGCCAGACTCAACAAGAGCCTCTTTGACCTGGTCTTTCTTTTGCTGAATGATGCCGGATGCGATAAAGCACCCACCTGGTTTTAAGACCTTCGCCACATCATCGGTAAACCTTAATATCACTTCAGCTAAAATATTAGCCACAACGACATCCGCAGAAGTCTCTTCTACACCATCAAGCAAATTATTTTGCGAAATAGAGACAGACTCACTTACCTTATTCAGCTTGATATTCAATTTAGCTTGGGTAACTGCGACTTCATCAAGATCATAGGCTCTCACGTCAAGAGCACCAAGCATGGCTGCTGCGATACTTAATACGCCAGAACCTGTACCAACATCAATTACTCTGTCGCCGTGCTTAACGGTTCTTTCTAGAGCCTGTATACACATAACGGTTGTCGGGTGTGTTCCAGTTCCAAATGCCATCCCAGGGTCCAATTCAATGATTAGTTCATCACTGCTCACCGGAGTGTAAATTTCCCATGTTGGAACAATCGTGAATTTCTCAGAAATTTTTACTGGATTATAATACTTCTTCCAGGCGGTTGCCCATTCTTCTTCATTCACTTCACTGATGGTCACCTTATTTAGGCCAATATCAATATTATAAATAATCAAATTATTGATTGATTCCTTAATGGCATCCACCGTTTCCCCTAAAAAACTATTTACAGGTAAATACGCTTTGACAATTACCCCTTCCTCCGGATAATCGTCGGGATTAAGTTGGTAGATTTCCCCGAATTGGTCTTCCCTCTCCTTTGTCAGCTCAAATGGATCTTCAATGACTACACCGCTTGCTCCAGCCTCATGCAATATATGAGAAATAGGTTCGACTGCCTCATTTGTTGTATGGATACTAATTTCGGACCATTTCATACTACCAACTCCAATCCTTACTCACCTTTAAAGGCACGTTTTACTTTAGAGAAAAAACTTTCTTCATGTTCACCAATTGGTGCATTTCCACTAATATCAGCAAACTCACGAAGAAGCTGCTTTTGCTTATCATTCAACTTGGTCGGCGTAATGATTTTGACAATGATATGTTGATCACCGACACCATAGCCGCGAACATTTGGAACACCTTTTCCTTTTAAGCGGAACTGGGTTCCTGTTTGAGTTCCTGCAGGCACTTTTAGCTTAACCTTTCCATGCAGGGTAGGTACTTCAATTTCATCCCCCAATGTCGCTTGAACAAAAGTGATTGGCATTTCACAATAAATGTCATCGCCATCTCTTTCAAAAAACTCATGGTCACGCACATGGAAAACTACATAAAGATCTCCTGCTGGACCTCCATTAATACCTGCTTCTCCTTGACCAGCCATCCTTAATTGTTGGCCATCATCAATACCAGCAGGAATTTTTACATGGATTTTTTTCCGTTTTTTCACTTTTCCTGTTCCGCCGCAGGTTGAACATTTATTTTTAATTTCTTTCCCTGTTCCATTACAATAATGACATGTCCGGCGATTAACAATCCGACCGAACGGAGTATTCTGTTCAACATTTAATTGACCTGTTCCATGACAATGGTTACATGTCTCCGGCTTTGTTCCCGGCTTAGCACCGGAACCGCTGCAGGTTCCACACGTTTCCTCGCGGGGAATTTCAATATCGGTTTCTTTACCAAACGCTGCTTCCTCAAAAGTTACCGTCATCGTGTACTGAAGGTCAGCACCCTGCCTTGGAGCATTTGGATCTCTTCTTCTAGAACCGCCGCCGCCAAAGAACGTATTAAAGATATCCTCAAATCCGCCAAAGCCGCCTCCGAAATCAGCTCCGCCGCCAAATCCTTGATTTGGATCAGTATGGCCGAATTGATCATAGTGGGCCTTTTTTTGATCATCACTTAATACTTCATAAGCTTCAGCTATTTCCTTAAATTTATCCGCTGCATCCGGCTCTTTATTAATATCTGGATGATATTTTTTGGAGAGCTTACGGTAAGCTTTTTTTATTTCATCCTTTGAAGCGCTCTTACTAACTCCCAGCACCTCATAGTAATCCCGTTTACTCATGATTACCACTCCCGAATCATTCACATAAAGATTATTTTAACACTCTAAAGATTTATATTGCAAGAATAAAAAGCTTAATGTCCTTATAATAAATAATCAAAGAAAAAGCCAAAGCCGCTAGACTGACTTTGACCTTTTCCATATGTTCTCTTTCATTTATTACTTATCGTCTTTTACTTCTTCAAATTCTGCATCTACTACATTGTCATCTTTACCGCCAGCGCTAGCACCTTCTGCTCCTTGCTGTGCCTGTGCTTGCTTCGCAGCTTCTTCGTAAAGCTTAACAGATAAAGCCTGAACAATTTCTTGTAATGCATCTTTTTTGCTGCGGATTTCATCCAAATCATTTTTTTCAATGGCTTGTTTCAATGCATCCTTGGCATCATTTGCTTTTGCCACTTCAGCTGCATCGACTTTGCCTTCAAGGTCTTTTAACGTTTTTTCCGTTGTAAAGACAAGCTGGTCTGCTTCATTGCGTAGCTCTACTTCTTCTTTTCGTGTCTTATCCGCTTCAGCGTTTTCTTCTGCTTCTCTCACCATTTTTTGAATTTCTTCATCAGAAAGGCCGGTAGAAGATTTAATCGTAATTTGCTGTTCCTTATTAGTACCAAGATCTTTAGCGCGGACATTAACAATACCGTTTTTATCGATATCGAATGTTACCTCGATTTGCGGAATTCCACGTGGTGCTGGTGGAATATCGGATAACTGGAATCTGCCCAATGTTTTATTATTCGCTGCCATTGGACGCTCACCTTGAAGAACATGAATGTCAACAGCTGTTTGATTGTCAGCTGCAGTAGAGAATACTTGAGATTTAGATGTTGGGATTGTTGTGTTACGGTCGATTAACTTGGTAAACACCCCGCCCATTGTTTCAATACCAAGGGATAAAGGAGTTACGTCTAGTAATACTACGTCTTTTACATCCCCAGTAATAACACCGCCTTGAATAGCAGCCCCCATTGCCACAACTTCATCAGGGTTAACACCGCGGTGCGGCTCTTTTCCAGTTGCTTTCTTAATCGCTTCCTGAACAGCTGGAATTCTTGTTGAACCCCCAACTAGGATGACCTTATCAATTTCAGATGGAGAAAGGCCAGCGTCACTTAGTGCCTGACGAGTAGGTCCCATTGTACGTTCTACAAGTGATGCAGACAATTCTTCAAATTTCGCTCTAGACATCGTTACTTCTAAATGAAGTGGTCCAGCAGCACCAGCCGTAATAAATGGCAGGGAAATTTGTGTTGAAGTAACACCTGATAAATCTTTCTTTGCTTTTTCAGCAGCATCTTTAAGGCGCTGAAGAGCCATTTTATCTTGAGAAAGATCAATTCCGTTTTCTTTTTTGAATTGTTCTACAAGATAATCAATAATGACTTGGTCAAAATCATCACCGCCGAGGCGATTATCACCAGCCGTTGCTTTAACTTCAAATACACCGTCTCCGAGTTCAAGAATGGAAACGTCAAAAGTACCGCCGCCAAGGTCATAAACAAGAATCGTTTGATCTTGATCCGTTTTGTCTAAGCCGTACGCTAAAGCGGCAGCAGTTGGTTCGTTGATAATACGTTCAACTTCAAGACCGGCAATTTTCCCTGCATCCTTTGTTGCTTGGCGCTCTGCATCATTAAAGTATGCAGGAACAGTAATAACCGCTTTTGTTACCGGCTCGCCAAGATAATCTTCTGCATAAGATTTTAAATATTGAAGGATGATGGCTGAAATTTCTTGTGGAGTATAGCTCTTTCCTTCCACATCCTCTTTATGAGTAGTACCCATATGGCGTTTAATTGAAATAATCGTATTAGGGTTTGTAATTGCTTGGCGTTTTGCCACTTCCCCTACTTGGCGTTCACCATTTTTAAATGCCACAACAGATGGAGTCGTACGGTTTCCTTCTGGATTTGGAATAACTTTTGGCTCGCCGCCTTCAAGTACAGCAACACATGAGTTTGTTGTACCAAGGTCAATACCAATAATTTTACTCATTGCCTTTTCCTCCTAAAATAATATGTAGGCTTATTGATTTACCTTTACCATTGATGCGCGAATCACTCGGTCTTTTAATAAATAACCTTTTTGGAACTCCTCAATGATAATATTTGAACCATAGTTTTCGTTTGATTCCTGCATCACAGCCTGATGCAAATGTGGATTGAACTCTTTTTCAACTGTTTCAATTGGTTCCACGCCTTCTTTTTTCAAGGCGTCCACTATACCGCGGTAAATCATATCCATACCTTGAAGCAGTGACTTTGCCTGTTCATTGTCCACTTCCACTTTCATGGCTCTTTCAAAATTATCCAATGCAGGCAATAAATCTGTGATTAGCTTTTGTGCTCTATATTTTTCGCTCGCTTCTTGATCCAATCTAGAACGACGGCGGAAATTATCAAAATCAGCTTGAAGCCTTAGATAACGGTTATCAGCTTCATCTAATTTGCTTTTCAATCCCTCTATTTCTTTTAAAAGGTCCTGAACGGTTGATTCACCTGTTGTCCCTTCCTCAGCAAATACAGTCTCTGCTGTATTTTCCTCAGTAAGTTCTACCTTTTGATTTGCTTCTTGTGTCTGTTCAGCCATTTCTTCATTAATCGTATTTTGATTCTCGTTCGTCAACTTACTCACCTCCCTTAAAGCATTTATCATCATTTATTAAAATATCCCAATTCATGGTAAGAGGGGCGAAACACTAGGACATTTCACCCTTACTCAATATTACCAGTGCTAATTGTTTTGATACAGTTTCGTAAGGACTGAACTTAAATCCTTACTAACTAACTGAAGTAAACTAATGACACGAGAGTATTCCATGCGGGTCGGGCCGAGGATGGCAATCGTCCCTAATTTTTCAGCCCCAACAGAGTAGGTAGCCGTTATCAGGCTGCAATTCTCCATTGCACTATTTTCATTTTCACGGCCGATTTTAACATTTAGCCCTTCCGATTCTTTTCTGATTAGGTTATAAAGCCAATCCTCCTGATCAATCATTGTTAACAAGCCGCGAATTTTGGATAGATCGTGAAATTCAGGCTGACTTAACATATTGGTTTTACCGCCCAAGAAAAGTTTTTCATTCACAGGCATTTTCAGGGATTCAGTGATGGTCTTCATCATAAAATCGTAATTATGAATATGCTGTTTAAGTAACAGGGCAACTTCTTTATAAATTTTACCGGTTAATTCCTCAAGGGGAACATTTGTCAGCCGTTCATTTAGAATGTTAACGGTTTTTTCTAAATCGCTCGCATCAACAGAAGGCGGCAAATAAAAAGTACGATTTTCTACATGTCCTGTATCCGTAACAAAGATGGCAACAGCTGTTTCTTTATTTAATGGGATAATTTGAATCTTCCTAAGTTTATTAATACTTGCAGCTGGTCCTAGGACAATCGATGTATAATTCGTTAATTCAGATAGGATTTTTGCAGATTTTTGAATAATCTTTTCAAACTCAAAAATTCTTTCTGCAAAAAGCGATTGAATAATGGAAACATCATGCTGATTTAGCTTTTGTGGTGAAAGCAAATGATCAACATAATAACGATAACCTAATTCTGATGGAACTCTGCCTGATGAAGTGTGAGTTTTTTCTAGAAAGCCTAAATCCTCAAGGTCAGCCATTTCATTCCGAATCGTTGCCGAACTAAACGAAATTTCTTCCTTCTTCGATAAACTTCTTGAGCCAACAGGTTGCGCAGATCGAATAAAGTCATCAACAATCACCTTAAGAATTAACAATTGACGATCTGTTAACACACGCATCACCTCTGTTAGCACTCATAACCATCGAGTGCTAATTCTACTAATAAATTATCAAAAAGGGGGGAAGGTGTCAATCATTTGTAATCGAAAAGAAGAATAACCTTAGGGCTAAACAACTCCCAAGAATGATTGAAAAACTTCATTCCCTAAAAAGCGTCCCTCTTTCGTTAAAAAGATATATTCATCGTTGATTTCCAGCCACTTTTTATTTATTAAATCCTCTAATTCTTTCCGAAACAACTCAAAAGGATTTTTTCCAAACTTAGATGTAAATTTAGATATGGAAACACCTTCTGTTTTCCTTAAACCTAAAAACATTTCCTCTTCCATTTGTTCCGCAAACGATACAGGATGTTCATCAAGGACTGGAAGATTTCCATTGTTTATTTGATCGATATATTTTTTTAAGGGGCCTAGGTTGGATCGTCTGACCCCATTTACATAACTGTGTGCTCCTGCTCCAAATCCATAATAATGGTCGTTATTCCAATAGGTTAGATTGTGCCTGCTCTCATAGCCCGGAATTGAAAAATTGCTGATTTCATATTGTTTAAAACCATGTTTGTCCATTTCTTCCATCATCAATTCATACATCACAGCTTCTGTATCTTCGCCTGGAGTTGGCAGCTTGCCTTTTTTCAATAGGTTGTAAAAAACAGTTTTAGGTTCAATGATTAAAGAATAGGCTGAGTAATGGGTAATATCTAGAGAAAATGCCTCTGTTAAAGTTTCTTTTAAATCCGTAATAGTCTGTGTCGGTAAGCTAAAGATTAGGTCAATGCTAATATTCTCAAAACCAACCTCTTTTGCATTTGCAACTGATTGAAAAACATCCTTCGCCTGGTGTACTCTGCCGATTTTTTTTAAAAGCTCATTATTAAAGGTTTGCACACCAAGGCTGATTCGATTTACACCCGCATCCTTTAATATTTTTAATTTTTCCCTTGTTAAGTCCCCTGGATTCGCCTCAAAGGTGAACTCGTAATTTTCGCTTTTTGGCAGGTTCTGATTTATATTTTCACAAAACCGGTAAAGCTGCTGCTCGTTTAATGAAGTGGGTGTTCCTCCTCCAACAAAAATCGTATCTATTTGTTTGGATGGAAATTGTTTTACTGTCAAAATCATTTCTTTATTCAGGGCGTCCAAATATTCATCTACCGGCTGGCCTTTTAAAAACACTTTATTAAAATCACAATAATGACAGATATGCTCACAAAATGGGATATGAAGATAGGCTGCATTAATCATTTTTTCACCTTCTATTTCAGTAACAAAAAGAGGTTAGACTTGCCTGATATCAGACAGATCCTAACCTCCCTTTCATTTATTTTTTTGTATTGTTGTCATCCATTTTTAATACCGCCATAAAGGCTTCCTGCGGTACTTCAACAGATCCAACCTGTTTCATTCGTTTTTTACCTTCTTTTTGTTTCTCTAACAGCTTACGTTTACGAGAAATGTCGCCGCCATAACATTTTGCTAATACGTTTTTACGCATCGCTTTGATCGTGGAACGTGCAACAATTTTTTGACCAATTGCCGCTTGAATAGGCACTTCAAATTGCTGTCTTGGAATTAACTCCTTCAGCTTTTCAACAATGACTTTCCCACGTTCATAGGCAAAATCTTTATGGACGATAAAGCTTAATGCATCGACTTTTTCCGTATTTAATAATATGTCCATTTTTACCAGACTGGATGGTTTATAGCCAATCAGTTCATAATCGAAAGATGCATAACCCCGGGTACTTGATTTCAACTGGTCAAAGAAATCGTAAACAATTTCGGCCAATGGAATTTCATAAATGATGCTTACCCGATTTTCTCCCTGGTATTGCATATCGACGAAAATTCCGCGCTTTAACTGGCAAAGTTCCATAATCGCACCAACATAATCGTTAGGAGCCATCATCGTTGCTTTTACATACGGCTCCTCAACACGGTCAAGTTTTTGCGGTTCCGGCATGTTGGACGGATTATCTACATTTAATTGTGTTCCATCTGTCATATAAACATGATAGATAACACTCGGTGCAGTTGTGATCAAATCGATTTTAAATTCACGTTCAATCCGTTCCTGAATGATTTCCATATGAAGGAGTCCTAAAAAACCGCAACGGAAGCCAAAGCCCAGTGCCTGTGAGGTTTCAGGTTCGAATTGAAGGGCAGAGTCATTCAATTGAAGTTTTTCAAGTGCTTCCCTTAGATCATTAAATCTGGCAGTATCAATTGGATAAAGTCCACAATACACCATTGGATTTAGTTTACGATAACCTGGCAGCGGCTCAACAGCGCCATTTTTTGCATTTGTAATGGTATCTCCGACACGGGTGTCGCCAACATTTTTAATAGATGCAGTCAAAAAGCCGACATCACCAACGTTTAATTCGTCCAGCATCGTAGCCTTTGGAGTAAACACGCCTACTTCATTTACTTCAAATTCTTTTCCAGTAGCCATCATTTTAATTTTATCGCCAACCTTGACGGATCCTTCTACCACACGAATATAGGCAACAACGCCGCGATAGGCATCGTAAAGAGAGTCAAAAATCAGGGCTTTTAATGGCGCTTCAGGGTCTCCAGTTGGTGCTGGTACTGTTTTTACCACTTGTTCGAGGATTTCTTCGATTCCGATTCCTGCTTTTGCAGAAGCTAAAACAGCCTCAGATGCATCTAAGCCAATGACTTCTTCAATTTCATTACGAACTCTTTCAGGTTCAGCACTCGGTAAGTCAATTTTATTAATAACAGGTAAAATTTCAAGATTGTTATCCAAAGCAAGGTATACGTTTGCAAGTGTCTGTGCTTCAATTCCCTGAGCAGCATCAACGACTAATACCGCGCCTTCACAGGCAGCAAGGCTTCTTGATACCTCATAGGTAAAGTCGACGTGTCCCGGTGTATCAATCAAATGGAAAATATATTCTTCTCCATCTTTTGCTTTGTATTTTAATTGTACAGCATTTAACTTTATCGTAATTCCGCGCTCACGCTCGAGGTCCATTGAATCTAAAAGCTGATCTTTCATCTCGCGGGATGATAATGCATTCGTTTTTTCTAAAATTCGGTCTGCTAACGTTGATTTCCCATGGTCAATATGGGCAATAATTGAAAAATTTCTAATCTTTGATTGTCGTTTGAGCTTGTCTTCTCTGTTCATGGTCGTTCACTCCTACTATACTCACACAAGTACACTATTTTTGATTATAGCAGTAGGATAATCAAGATTCAATGAAAAGTGAAAATAGAAAAGGCAACACGCCGTCTGGTACCGTACTCGCGTTACTTAGAAATGCTTTCCACTAATTTTTTAGACGCACCGGAAATTCCTTCGGACATTTTTTTGCCCATTGAAGAAAATAAATTAAATGCATTCATCTCTTCTAGCTTTTTCTTTTTTGTTTCGATATCATGGCTGGTAATTTGATTTCCCATTACCGAGGCATGTAAGTCATTCCCTTTATCATTTATCGTAACAGCCTTTTGAAAATTAGGATCATTATAGCCCTTCATTCGATGAATCCCGTCATTCGCCAGCTGCATTCCCGCTAAAACAGAGATAAACATTAAAGCTGCAATCCCTAAACTTTTAAGCATAAACAACTTCATACAGCCGCTTCCTTTCTTTCTATAAATTCTTTACCAGTGTTAAAACTCTGTGCTGATCGGAGCGGAAGGCGCGAGACTCCTGCGGGAGCACGGGACAGGGGAGACCCCACAGGCGCTTTAGCGCCGAGGAGGCTCCCCGAACCCGCCCGCGGAAAGCGAAGCGCCTGAAGCGCAAATCAACAGACAAGATTCCCCATAGACTTTTCTACTAAATATTATGTCGATGCTAGAGTTAATAGAACCGATTTATTAACTAGACACCAAAAGGGCTCTTAGTAGAAGTAGGAAGCCTAAAGTAAAACTACCTCGTATAATACCCGGCATTTTCCTGATTGACTGCCCCGTGAAGCGATGCATTCAAACCATTGGCAATTAAATTCGCCATGTCTTCAATAAAAACATCCACTTCCTTTGGTGTGACCATCAAATTATGGCCAATCGGCGATAGAACCTCATAAATTAATTTTCTCTTTTCTTCATCCGATAATGTCCCAATGATCCCTAAAAAGGTTTTTCGATGCTTTTCTTCCGGTAAATCCTCTTCCGTCAACTTTCGTTTTTCCCCAAAGCTCATACCGGCGGGTGCAAGCGATCTCGACGGACGATTTCCTTCCTTCAATTCTTTTCCGAAATGTTTAAGGATAAAATCAATCGTATCACTCGTAATCGAAACCGCATCCACAACGGTTGGCACCCCAATTGCAAAGACAGGAATTCCCAAAGTTTCTTTACTTAATTCCTTTCTTTTATTACCAACCCCTGACCCGGGATGAATACCTGTATCAGAAATTTGAATCGTCGAATTTACACGCTCAATCGATCGAGAGGCTAAGGCATCAATGGCAATGACAAAATCAGGTTTTGTTTTTTCAACCACACCGAAAATGATGTCACTTGTCTCAATCCCCGTTAAGCCCATAACACCTGGTGACAATGCACTAACAGAGCGATATCCTTCTTCCACATTCTCAGGCTGAAGCTGAAATAAATGTCTGGTTACCAGCAAATTTTCACAAACCATCGGCCCAAGTGCATCAGGAGTAACATTCCAATTCCCGAGCCCTACCACAAGACAGGAGTGTGTTTTTTTAATGCCTGTCCCTTCTAAAAAATGGGCAAAT
This sequence comes from Bacillus salipaludis, assembly GCF_030938565.1. Lineage (GTDB taxonomy): Bacteria > Bacillota > Bacilli > Bacillales > Cytobacillaceae > Neobacillus > Neobacillus salipaludis_A. The sequence continues at coordinate 5,183,875 of NZ_JAVGVR010000001.1, forward strand.
TCATGCGCGAAAATCTCTTCTACTTTTTTCTGCAGCTCTGTGTCCTGCCCACGTATTCCTTGCACTTCGAGTGTTAAATATCTCCCAGCTTTTTTTCCTAATTGTTTTTCTCCTTCTTTGGTAACTTCTACTAATGAAACTTTTATATCATCCACATCTTTTTCTTTTATTATGACGCCTTCAATTTGGGATAGATTTTCCTCCTGCTGAACTGAGTCCCCTCGTCCGGCAAGTACCATCTCCCGTGCCTCAATAGCCAGGTCTGTTCGAATAGAGTATTTACTAAGATCAATTGATTGCTCCTTCATAGTAGACAACGCTCCCATCCAAAAATACTATTTCCTATTTTTTCCCCTTTTACTTAAAAACATGCAAGCGATAATTCTAGTATTGCAATATAAGCGTTCGTTTGATAAAATATCTCTTGTTCTGAATAATTGTGAATGAATGTTAAAGTCGAGTTCATATAGTCTCGATTCTCTTTAGGAGGTGAATGTAATGCCTAACATTAAATCTGCTATTAAGCGTGTGAAAACAAGCGAAGCACGTAACGCTCAAAATACAACTGCAAAATCTGCAATGCGTACTGCTGTTAAAAAAGTAGAAGCTGCTGTTACAACGAATGATGCTGCTGCTGCAAAGGAAGCTTTCGTTACTGCTGCAAGTAAATTAGACAAGGCTGCTGCAAAAGGTCTTATCCATAAGAACGCTGCTGCTCGTAAAAAATCTCGCCTTGCTAAAAAAGCGAACGCTCTATAATTAGCCAAAAAAAACGATTCCTCCTTGGAATCGTTTTTTTCTTATATTCACTTACTTATTCAGGCGGAATAGCAGCATTTCAATCAGCAGCGATTTATTCATCCCGCCGGTCTTCATCTGATAATCTGCCTCGGCAAGCAAATTCATTAAGTTTGTCAATTCCTCATCCGTAAATTTATCTGCCTGACCGGCAGCCAATTTAACCCTAAAGGGGTGAGTCTTTAAAAAACCGGCAATCTGCTGCTGTCCGTAGCCTCTTCTTGAAAGCTCCTTCACTTGATAAATCAAGCGAAACTGTCCGGAAAGTAAAGCCAAAATTTTAATCGGCTCTTCATTTTGTTTTAGTAAATCAAAATAAATTCTTAGAGCTTCATCCAATTTCCGGGACACTACTTTTTCAATCAAGGTAAAAATATTTTGTTCTAATGTTCTCGACACCAGCTTTTCTACCAAATCAGCATGAATCATTTTTTCATCTTGGGCGTATAAGGCCAGTTTATCCATTTCGCTAGACAACATAAACATATTGGTACCTGCAAGTGTCAGTAATAACTCAAGAGCACTCGGTTCGATATCAATTCCATACCCTCTTGCACGTTCTTTCACCCATGATTTTAATTCGTGTTCATTCAGTTTCTTTGCTTCGACGACCTCTGCCGTTCGTTTTAATTCCTTCGTAATTTTTTTCCGCTCATCCAGCTTTTCATACGGTGCGGAAATGACCAACACCGTATAAGGCGCCGGCTCCTTTAGATAGGTTTCAAACCGGGATAAATTATGGTCAATCTTTTCTTTTATTTTTTCAGAGGTTAAAAATTGCGGGTTATGTAGAAAAATTACTTTTTTATCACCTAAAAAAGGAAAGGTTTCGGCATCCTCTAAGGCGACCTCGATTGGTGTTTCTTCTAAATCATAGGCAGTGTAATTAAAATCCTTCTCATCCTCTTTTAAAAGCCGGTCGAGTAACAGCTGTTTTGTTTCATTTATTAAAAAAGCCTCTTTCCCGTACAATAAATAAACGGGAGCAAAATCCCCTTTTTTTATTCTCTTCCAAATATCCAATACCATCACTTTACGCTCCCCGAAAAAAAAATCTCCTTTCCTATCGTAAAGAAGCTTGGACGATTTGACAAGTAGTTAAAGGGAATTGGCAGCTTTTTGGATAGTACCAATTCCCGATCTATATTGAACGCCTGCAACATTAGCCCTAGGAACCATCATCGCTCGGCGGAGTTTCTTTTGTACTATTATTTTGAACGGGACGGGACAAACTATTTGTGTTAACTCTTGTCAGTTTAGGAAAGTAAATCGCCATTTTTTTAAGCATTGCACTGTGGAGCAAAATTCTAAGTACGCTGGATTTTTTTACTTAAATATCATATACTATATGTTGAAATAGGAGGGGTAGACTGTGAATGAATTCGAGAAAGATGTTCAAAGTAAACGGAACGATGCTATTGATTCTGGAGTAGGCTTTGGGGTTTCATTTGGTTTTTTTGCCATTATGTTTATTATTGCAACAGTCATTAAGTTAATTGGATCCTAATAAATTAGCTACATACTTATTTTTCAGGAGACTGCAGTGTACTGCAGTCTCTTTGCCGTTTTTTCTGGAAAAAATTTATTTTGAATATGTTTTATCCTATGGCAGAAAGGTTGAAAAGGTTCCATGTCCATTATAAAAACGGTAGGTAATGGCTCCCTGTTGATCCGTACGATAAATAAACACATGATACTTTTGTAAAATATCTAATGTTTCCTTATGCGGGTGACCAAATCGATTTTTTTCACCGGCCGAAATGAGGGCCACTTTTGGCTTTATTTGTTGAATAAAGTCTTCAGAACTCGAGGTTTTACTTCCATGATGCCCCGCCTTTAATATATCGACGGTTAATTCGGGATAGTGATGAATGATCCTTTCTTCTCCTTCTTTGTCAAGATCACCGCCAAAGAACCAGGTAAGGCCGCCAATTTTAGCAAATATGGTAATAGACCCACTGTTCCGCTCTCCTTCAAAATTTTTTTCAGGAGACAGGACATAAAATAAATAGTTCTTAGTTTTCCATTTCATACCTCCTGAAACCTTCATGACTGAAATGCCCTTTTTCTCCGCTTCATGAATAATTTCCAATTCAGTTTGTGATGGTTCCTTAACAGAAGGCATTAGAATTTGTTCAATTTCCATTTCCTTAAGGATCGCGAATGTACCGCCAATATGGTCCATGTCCCCATGGGTCAAAATAAGCTTGTCAATTTTCGTAATTCCCCTTCCTTTTAAAAATGGGATAACGACATCTCTTCCTATTTCATAAGGCCGTTCCCTCCTCCTCCAGTTTTCTTCTGTAAAGGAGACAGTCCCGCCTGTATCAATCAGATAATTTCCTTTCCCAGATGGGAGATGAATCAAAATACTGTCCCCTTGCCCAACATCAATCATTGTCACCTCTCCAACTGGATTCAGCCAATTCCAAACGATCTGAAAACTTACTAAAAAGCCGGTTAAGACAACAATATGAAGTTGCTTTTTTACATAGGAAGGAGTTTCCCATACAAAAAAAACAGCAAGAATGGCTGCCATATACAGAATGAGGAAAAGAATTCCGGGTCTGCCTGGAACAAAAAGGGCGATAGAAAAATCAGAAAGATAATGGATTAGTTGATTGGAAAGCGTAATGGTTTTTATAAAAAAAGCAAGCAGGATGGAAGGAGTTGTTTGAAAAATAATTTGAATAAAAAATAAAAAATATAAACCAGGAAGAAAAACAAATGAAAATAAAGGGATGTACAGCAGGTTGGCTGCAATACTGATCAATGAAACCCCAAAATAATGGTAAAGCAATAATGGTAGTGAAGCTAATTGGGAGATAATCGATGTTACCAGCATTTTAGCTAAGCTATTTCGATATTTCTTGAGGATGATTTTGGCGGATACGATAATCGCAAAGCTTACTGTAAATGATAGCTGAAAACCGACATCATAAACGACCATGGGGTTTATGAGTAAATAGAGGATAAAGGCAATGCTGATTGCATCAATTGGGATCAGTTTTATTTTATTTTTCCACTTTACCGTTATAAGGACAAGAAAAATCATTAAAACGGCACGAATGACGGACGGGGACCCGCCAGTTAAAATAGCATAGATTGGCAGTAAAAAAAGCAGAAATTGCGTCATAAATTCTCTTGTAAGACCACTTCGAATCCCAAGATAATAAACCATTCCAATTAAAAGAGATACATGTAAACCGGATATAGCGAGCAGGTGAACAATTCCCGTTTTTTGATAATCAACTAAAGCCTCAGGACCAAGCAGGCTTCGATCCCCAAAGATTAAGGCAGCTGAAAGCGAGGAGATTTCTGGTGGAAAATGAGTTTCAAGGTAATGGATACCATAAAAACGGAGCTCTTTAATAAAAACAACCGGTGTCAATTTTTGGGGGATACAGGTTTGCAAAGGATTTTTCTGGGTTTCAACGATCCAATAAATTTTTTTATTCGCTAAATACGCACGGTAGTTAAAGGCATTCGGATTTTTAGCAATTGAAGGTTTAGACAATTCTCCTGAGACCTTACATAACCTTCCATAAAAACTTTTATTTTTCATAGCTCCCTTTTCAGCCTCCGAATGAATCCGGTAACGAATTAAGAGTTTTTCTTTGTACGCTTTTTCCTTTGCCATTACCTGCAATAAATCACCATCTATTTTCGTATCATCCATAAACTCTAGGTAAAAAACCTTCGTACTCGATGGAATAACCGTTTGGCTGTTAATTTTGACATTCTGGGCAGACAGGAAAAACACCAGGAAAACACCAAACAGGAGGAATAACTGCGGGGAAGAATACTTTTTATATGTAAACACTAAAGAAAAGAAAACAATTGCAGCGAAAATAAATGGAACGGCTATATTGAGCGAAGATAAAACACCCAGTAAGGCAGAAATAGCAAAATAAAAATATTTTCCTTCCATGATATTTCTCCATTTCTGAATTAAAGAAACAAAAACGCCGGTCGGTTGGGATTGCCGGCGCTAATATAATTCCTTATTGATTTAGCGTGCTAAAATCAATGCTTTGTTCCTTTAATTCTACTTTTTCGACATGAACCTTCGCCTCTTGAAAAAGCTCGATTGCATAGGGGTGATTTTTATAATCCTCAGCATAATAAACAGTTTTAATGCCTGCCTGAATGATTGACTTACAACATTGCAGACAAGGAAAATGAGTCACATATATTTCTGCATCTGCAGTAGGGACACCAAATTTCGCACACTGAAGCAATGCATTCATTTCAGCGTGAATTGTCCTCACACAATGATTGTCAATGACATAGCACCCCTTATCGATACAGTGGTCACCTCCCGCAATTGAACCATTGTAACCCCCGGCAATAATCCGTTTATCGCGAACAATCGTTGCCCCTACCATTAGGCGGCTGCATGTACTTCTTAAAGCAAGCAAATGGCTCTGTGCCATAAAATATTGATCCCACGAAATTCTTTCCATTCTCTACTCCCCCAAAACTTCATTAATCACTGATTTAAGTGTAATGGGGATATTTCATTTGGTCAAACTAAAGAAATCAGTGAACTTCTACCAAATCCTTCAGTTTTTCGAATGTCTTATCTCCAATTCCACTGATGTTTTTTAAATCTTCAACCGTTTTAAACCCACCAGATGTTTCACGATATTCAAGGATTGCAGCAGCTTTTGCAGGTCCAATCCCCGGTAAGGTTTGTAATTGAGTAGCGTCGGCTTTATTCAAATCCACTTTTACGTTGGCAGGAGTGCCTCCGGTAGAACCCATTTGGCCGCTTCCCGCAATAGCGGCAGGAGGAGAATCTGTTTCCCCTTTCGCAGGAATATAAATAACCATTTCATCCTGAACATGTTCAGCAAAGTTTACTTGGCTTTCGTCTGCTTTATTCGCTAAACCACCTGCACGCTCAATCAAATCAATCACCCGTTCTCCTGTTGTAGCAGGATATACTCCAGGGTGCCTAATTTGTCCTTTCACATCCACCATAATCGCTTCTGCTTTTTGTTCTTTCTTTGCCGGTTCTTCCGGTTGCTTGGCCGTGTTCTCTCCTTGAAACTCACTTTCCGTGCTATTCAGTTGTGGCGCGGTTACAGAGGTAGGATTCTCTTGATAAATAAAAAAATAATAAATTCCACCTATAGAAATTAATACAGCAATAACTACAAAGAGCTTATGTTCCATAAACCAATCTTTCACAAAGAACCATCCTTTCTAAAGGTATATTTCGCTATTGATTTTCATATTGTTAAAAGAGAAACTTGTATGCAAAGGAGGGTCGGAACAATGAATATAGGTTTCATCGGCACCGGAAATATGGGGAGGATTTTAGTGGAAGCCTTAATCGATGGAAAAGCCATTTCCCCTTCTTCAACGTTGATCACAAACAGAACAAAATCAAAAGCGATGCTGCTTAAAGATAAATATAAAAAACTAAGGGTTGGGAACAATGCAGCAGAGGTGGCGGTTGAATCCGATCTCGTGTTTATTTGTGTAAAGCCACTTGATGTGTACAAAATTCTCGAAGAAATCAATCCCTATTTAAATGAAGACAAATGCGTGATCTCAATTACAAGCCCTATTAGTACCATCCAAATAGAACAGAAGGTTACTTGTTCAACTGCCCGGGTGATTCCAAGCATAACGAACCGGGCGCTGTCGGGAGTTTCATTAATCACCTATGGAGACCATTGTAATAATGTTTGGAAGAGAAAAGTGGAGAATCTGTTTTCGAAGATTTCTGTTCCGGTTTTTATCGATGAGAAGATAACAAGAGTTGCCTCCGATATCGTCAGCTGCGGCCCTGCATTTTTTAGCTATTTACTCCAGCGCTTTGTCGTAGCAGCGGTTAAAGAAACGGAAATTGATGAAGAAACGGCAACCATACTAGCAAGTGAAATGATTGTTGGTTTAGGAGAGCTAATTAAACAAGGGCATTATACATTACCATCATTACAAGAAAAGGTTTGTGTAAAGGGCGGCATAACAGGTGAGGGGATCAAGGTGCTGGAAAAAGAAATAGGTGAAGTTTTCGAGCATGTATTTCAAGCCACACACGCAAAGTTTGACGAGGATCTCGAGAAGGTCGGGCTGCAGTTCTTTAATCATTAATTCGCCATTAAAAGACAAATTCCTCTATAAAAAGCCATCTTTTTAAAAAAGATGGCTTTTATTTTTTACTGACCACAAAAAAGATTCTTTCGGATTGTGGCAATGGAGCTGTATTTTCAAAATCTGCACATATTTTGATTTCTTCAAAACCAAAACCAGCTTGATGCAACCAATTTTTATAGTCTTCCACAGGATAGGTTCGTTGAAAGTGAAGTTCATCAAATCGGTCATACATCCCCGACTTTTCATCTAAAACGAAAAAACTGAGGTCATGCTCGACACTATTTGGAAACTCACCCGGAAAGCTATTCCATATATAAGAGACATGTTCATCATTTAATGCAAAGGTTTGATTGATAAAAATTTGAGATATTTTGAAAATCGAATGAACATCGAAAATGAATATTCCACCTGGTTTCAAATGCTGATATACCGATGAAAAGGTTTGAAGAACGTCCTCTTCGGTTTTCAGGTAATTAAGCGAGTCACAAAAGATCCCAATAACATCAAATGAACCATGTCCCTCCAACCTGGTCATATCTTGCTGATAAAATGAAATAGACATCCCCTGTTCTTCAGACTTTGCTTGAGCTACAGCGAGCATATCCTCTGATAAATCGACTCCTGTAACATCAAAACCCTCCTTGGCGAATCGAATGGACAGTTCGCCAGTCCCGCACGCTAAATCAAGAAAACGAATACCACTATCACCGTTTTCTTTCAGCCTATCTTGAACAAATCTGACCCACTTTTCATAGGGAGCATCCTTCATCAGTTCATCATATAGATAGGCAAATTGTTCGTAACTCATGAATTTAACTCACTGAGAACATCTTCATGCGGAGCATCTCCCCATAAACGTTCGAGGTTATAATAGCTGCGTTCTTCTCGATGGAATACATGGGCAACCACATCGCCGAGATCAATCAAGACCCATCTTGCCTCATCAAAGCCTTCTACTCTTCTTACATCATAACCGTGTTCTTCTGCCTTTTCCTTCATTTCTTTAGCAATAGCTTGTACTTGCTTATCTGAATTTCCATGGCAAATAATAAAGTAATCAGCAATTAAGGAAATTCCCTTCATATTCAGGGCAATAATCTCTTCCGCTCTTTTGTCATCGGCAGCTTTAACCGCAATTTTAAGCAATTCTTGATTGTTCATTCATCAATCCTCCAGTTTTTTGACAAGATCATTATAGGTTTGAAATGTTTCAGGGTAAATTGGTTGATTTTTTTTCAATAAAAAGCTGATTGTATTCTGAATCGATTTAATTAGAGCTTTATCCAAATTTTCTTTTGCCATCTCTCTTACTTCTTCTACGCCGGGAAAGTGTCTTCCAGGTTCAATATAATCCGCTAAATAGATTACCTTCTCAAGTAAAGACATTCCTGGTCTGCCGGAAGTATGATAGCGTATGGCTGTTAGGACATCAGTGTCAGTAATCCCTGCTTCTTTTTCCACTAAATAAGCTCCTGCTGGCGCATGCCATAATTCTGCATTATATTCCAATAAATCTTGTGGAAACCCTTGAGTGAGAATAATTTCTCTCATTTCTTCCTTCGGTCGGAATTTTGCATAATCGTGAAAAATTGCTGCCAATTCTGCTTTTTTTTCATCTGCACCAACCTGTTTAGCAAGGATTATTGCTGTTTCCATTACCCCAAGCGTATGCTGATAGCGATGGTCTGTCAATTGTTCCTTTACGACTTTAAGTGCCTCATTTCGTTCCATATAGCTGTTTCTCCTCAATATAACGAATTACCGAGTCAGGCAATAAATAACGAATCGTCCTGCCATTCTCGAGACGCTCTCGAATCATACTTGACGAAACATCAACAGCAGGTACATCTACATATTGAATCGGATATTCTGTCAAATGATTATAGTTAGGTCTCTCAACACCAACGAATTTTACGAGCTTAATCAGTTCGTCAATTTTATTCCATTTCGGCAGATATTCAATCATGTCAGCGCCGATAATAAAGTAAAATTGATCATCAGAATCCCGTGAATTTAAGATTTTTATCGTATCAATGGTATAGGAAGGACCTGTTCTATCAAGCTCTATCGTTTCAATTTTAAAAGCGCTGTTTCCTTCAATGGCTAGATTCAGCATATTTATTCGATCATGATTATCAACTGATTGTGTTTTCTTCTTGTGAGGAGGCTCTTGATTCGGCATAAACCGAATCTCATCAAGCTGAAGTACGGAAAGGACCTCATTTGCAATTAAAAGATGCCCGTAATGTGGTGGATCAAATGTTCCTCCCAATATTCCAACCTTCTTCATGAAAAGCGCCTCCCTAGTTTCTTATGGTAGTACAATTTGCTTTTTTTCGAGAGATTCCTTATAGAGGACAATTGTATGACCAATAATTTGGACAATTTCAGCCCCTGTGCCTTCAGCAAGCTGCTCAGCCACTACATTTTTATCCTCATCGCAGTTTTGCAAAATGCTGATCTTAAACAATTCCCTTGCCTCTAGGGCATCCGAAATTTGTTTAATCATATTTTCATTTACGCCACCCTTGCCTACTTGAAAAATAGGGTCTAGGTGATGCGCTTTTGATCGTAAAAACCTTTTTTGTTTACCTGTTAACATTTGATGTGCCTCCCAGCTGTTGTAAAACATTCTCTCTCATTCTTTTAGCATCAGGGAAAATACCTGTCCATTTTTCAAATGCAAGTGCCCCTTGATACACAAACATCTCTATTCCAATTTGAATCCTGGCACCTTTTTGTTTTGCTTCTCGTAAAAGCTTTGTTTCAAGCGGATTGTATATGATATCACAAACAAGTGCCTGATCTTGAATATTTTCCATGCTTACTGGCTGCTCATCAAGATTCGGGGACATCCCACTCATGGTCGTTTGAATAATTAAGTCATATTCTCCCATTGTTTCAGCTGCTTCGGATAACGAAATCGCTTTTGAAGGGATTTGGAATGGACATTCCTCAACCAATTTCGCAGCCTTTTCAACCGTCCGATTGGCAATATCGACAGCTTTTGGTCCGCTTTTTGCAATCGTAAAGTAAATCCCCCTTGCTGCCCCGCCAGCGCCAATAATTAATACTTTGCTTTCGGTTATTGAAAGACCGTCATCAGCCAAGCCTTTTAAAAACCCTAATCCATCTGTATTATAGCCAATGAATTTGCCGTTTTTATTTACAACTGTATTAACTGCCCCAATCTGAAGAGCTAATTCATCCACTTCATCCAAAAAAGGGATGATTGCACTTTTATGCGGTATAGTAACATTAAATCCCCCGGCACCGATGGCCTTTAAGCCTTTTACGGCATCCCCTAAATTCTCTGGTTTCACTTGAAAAGGAAGATAATGCGCATCGATATTATAAAAAGAAAATAAGTCATTATGCATGACTGGGGACATCGAGTGCCCAATCGGATCTCCCAACACTGCAAAAAGCTTTTTCACCTGTTTCTCCCCATTCTCTCTTTATATTAATGATTTCCTTAATAAGGTTTGTACGCCTTTTGGTACGTATGCAACAACGGTTGCACCGGGTTCGTTAACGGTTACCCAGCCGAGTCCGGAAAAAACAACATCTGTTTTTCCTTCTTTAATCACATATTCTTGTTTGACAAGCTCCGGAAACGTATCCAGCTGCTCCTGTCGTGGAGGGGTCAGCATTTCGCCAACATGATTTTGATAAAGATCTTCCGCGTTTTCTGTCTTAGTGCGGTGAATATTTAATTCATTTGAAACGTAACATACAAAAGATTTTCGACCCCCGCTGACATAATCAAATCTAGCCAGTCCGCCAAAAAATAAAGTTTGTCCCTCATTTAATTGGAACACCTTTGGCTTGATTTCTTTTTTCGGTGTAATCACTTTTAAATCACGTTTATCAACAAAATGGGCCATTTGATGGTGATTAATAATTCCAGGTGTGTCAGTTAAGGAATTCCCATCATCAAGCGGGATTTGAATAATATCCAAGGTAGTACCAGGAAAATGTGATGTGGTGATAACATCCTCTTCCCCGGTTACTTCTTTAATAATTCGATTAATAAAAGTCGATTTTCCTACATTGGTACAACCGACCACATATACATCCTTTCCGTCACGCATTTCATCGATAACGGCTGCTGCCTCTTTAATATACTGCCCTTTGGCCGCACTAACGAGAAGAATTTCCTCCGGTCTTAAGCCTAGTTCTCTTGATTCCTGTTTCATCCAGTTGATTAATTTATGATGCTTTACCGACTTCGGTAATAAATCCACCTTATTTCCAACAAGAAGTACCTTATTATTACCAACAAACCTGTGTAAACCAGGCAGCCAGCTGCCATTAAAATCAAAGATATCGACCAGCATAACAATCAGGGCATCTGTGCTGCCAAGTCCATTTAATATTTTTAAAAAGTCATCATCGGTTAAGCTGACATCTTGAACTTCATTATAATGCTTTAACCGAAAACATCTTTGACAAATTAAGATTTCTTTTTCTAATGCAGCTTTCGGTGCGTAACCCAATTCACTTGGGTCATCCGTCTGAACCTTAACACCGCAGCCCAGGCAAATATTTTGCTGTTCACTCACACATTAATCCTCCCATTGAATTAAGCCTCTTTTACGAAACCAATTCATAATTCTTCGTTCGGCAAAACGGTTGAATTTAGTAAAAAACCCATCGGTTTGCGCAACAGGAACGACAAGGATGGTATATAATCCGCTCCGATTCCCGCCTAGTACATCTGTTAATAGCTGATCCCCAATTACCACTGTTTCTTCTTTTTTAATGCCCATTTGGGAAATCGCCTTCTGGAAAGCAGGTCCCATCGGCTTACGTGCTCGAAAGATAAACGGAATTCTCAGTGGGTCAGAAAATGCCTTCACACGATCTTCATTATTATTTGAAACAATCGTGACAAGAATATTATGTTTTTTCATTTCATCAAACCAAGAAATTAATTGAGGGGTTGCATTGGGACGGTCCCACTCGACAAGGGTATTATCTAAATCGGTAATAATTCCCTTAATCCCTCGTTTTTTTAATTCATTTGGATTTATGTCTAGAATGCTCTTCACATGTTCATCCGGTAAAAATTGCTTTAACACGAAGCTTACACCTCATTAAATAGGACTTTAAGAATTGTCTAGCTTAAGCACCAAATCAAGCTGCTCTGCTTTTCCTTGTATCATCATAACCAATTTTACCCTTTGTTTCAAAGTATATTATTTATTTAAAAATATTTTTCGACAAAATCCTCCTTTTTAGGCTTTTGTGGATAACATTATTAACATTATACCCATTGAAATATCCAGATTTTGAAAATTTATAAACAAATTAATCACAAGTTATCCACCCATTTATGTGGATAACTGGAACGGTTGTTCTAATTTAATATATTTGGTAGATTTAGGTTACAGCAAATGAATCTACATTATATGTTTGTTTTTATCTTTATAGAACCATTAAATTGGAGGTGAATTCTGCCATGCGTAAACTTTCAGATGAATTATTGATTGAATCCTATTATAAAGCTAGAGAATTAAATTTAAGTACTGATTTTATTCGCCTCATTGAAACGGAAATTCACCGGCGTTCTCTATTTAATAAAATTAAAATTTCTTCCTAACCATTTTTGAATACGCCCGATTACGGGCTTTTTTCTTTGCATTTGAAAACGGCACATTTAAGTGCCGTGATCGCAGGTTCATTTACCAATTTTTCCAATTTTCTCTCCAACCTTAATTTCTTTTGGCGGATGGATAGAGGAGTCCATTTCGAACATCCCTTTTTCAAATAGTAAGACCACGGTAGAACCAAAACTAAAATAAGCCATTTCTTCGCCTTTTTTTAATTGACTTCCATTGTGGGTGGTTTCAATCGAATTAACAAACATTGCCCCCACTTTTACAACAGCCGCATGTCCAAATTGAGTTTCAAGCTCCGTGATCACCCGGAAGTTTTTTGCAAGGGTTCTTACACCATATTTCAGGCCCCATTTGTTCACCGGATAGGATTTCCTTCCTAAAGTCCATTGTTTTGTAATGGTGCCATCAACGGGACTATGAATGCGATGATAATGACTTGGACTCAAATAAAGAATAATGTACTTCCCATTTAAATACTTTTCTAACACTGAACGATCTCCCAGCATCTCTTCTATTGAATAGATTTTACCCTTAACCACAATTTCGCTGGTTTCTTTAATGGGTCCAATATCTTCAATTACGGCATCTACCGGGCTTACAACTGCATTTGAACTTAGATCCACCGGTCTCGCATCTTTCCGCAGCTTTCGAATAAAAAGATCATGAAGTGTAGGAAAATCTTGAAAAGAATTTTCGATATCCTCCTGATTTAATCGATAAACCCTTGCAAAGGACGGGACAGCAATACGGCTGATTCGAGAACGGGCAAACCGTTTTAACAGGAACGATGTCCACCTTCCATTTGTTAATTCGATTAGTAGCCGATAAAAAGGCTGTAGCATTGAATTCCCCCCAAATAGTGTAAAAATACTCTTTACGATTAGTCATAAAACCCTTAATATTAAATATTATAGAGTAAATACTTAGAAAAATTGATTCTCTCCCGTTTAATTAAAAAGGAGTGAGCGGAAATGTTTTTATCGGACGTTGTTGATCAAACAATAAAAAAACTTAAAAGCCAAACAGCGAATGTTATCACCTTAACAAACCTATCATTAGGCGGTTTTGCAATTGTTTTAGGAATTCACGGAAACCTAAGATTAAGCCTGTTATTAATCTTTATTGCAGCATTAGCCGATCGATTTGACGGAATGATTGCCAGAAAATTCAACATTGAATCAGAGCTAGGTAAACAATTGGATTCCATGAGTGATATTATATCATTCGGAGTCGCACCGGCACTATTATTGTATCAAGGAATCTTAAACGATTTTGGCGGTCCCGGATCGTTTTTTACTGTATTTTACATCGGATGTGGTGCTTTTAGATTAGCACGTTTTAACATTACCGAAAGCAATGGGTATTTTACAGGATTACCCATTACAGCAGCAGGCTGTTTAGTCACCCTAAGCTTTCTTGCAATTCCCTATCTGCCGCCTCAAACCTTCTTATTCATCATTATTATTTTATCATTTCTTATGGTCAGTTCCTTTAAACTTAAAAAAGTATAATTTAATCGAAAAAGCCCGGCGATCCTTTTTGCCGGGCTTTTCGCTTATTGTTCTTACTTATCCTTCGTTAATTCAAGGAATTCGAAAATATCATCCAAGCAAGGTTTTACGGCCTGTTCCCAGAAATCCTTTTGTGTCAAATCTACCTGCAGATGCTTCTCTGCCAGATCCTCTACGGTCATGGAAGCCGTATCCCTCAACAAAGCAATATACTTTTCTTCATATCCTTTTCCTTCCGCAAGAGCCTTTGCATAAATCCCCAATGAGAATAAATAACCAAAAGTATACGGGAAGTTATAAAACGGCACCCCTGTAATAAAGAAATGAAGCTTTGAGGCCCAAAATAATGGATGGTATTCATCTAAGGCATCACAATACGCTTCTTTTTGCGCTGAGAGCATCAGTTCATTTAACCTTGTTGACGACACAGGACCTTGTTTTCTTTCTTCATAAAAGCTTGTTTCGAACAAGAACCTCGCGTGAATATTCATTAATAGGGCAACCGTTCTTTGAATTTTATCATCCAGGAGAACAAGCTTTTCTTCTTCATTTTTTGCATTTTTTACGGCGGCATCAGCAACAATCATTTCAGCAAAGGTAGAGGCTGTTTCCGCAACATTCATTGCGTAATTTCGATTTAAATAGTGGACACCTTTCATTGCAAATGTGTGGAAGCCGTGCCCTAATTCATGCGCAAGAGTGGAGACATTGGATGGAGTCCCGGAATAGGTCATGAAAATTCGTGATTGATTACTTTCCGGAAAAAAGGTACAAAAACCACCTGGTGCTTTTCCAGGACGATCCTCGCCTTCAATCCACTGTTCTTCAAAAGCCTTTCGGGCAAATGCCGCCATTTTTTCGCCAAAATGTGAAAACTGCTGTTGGATAAATTCTGCACCTTCCTGATAGGAAACTTTAGATTCCGTCTTGCCATATGGGGCATCTAAATCAAACCAGCTTAATTTTTCTAATCCCAGCAGTTTTGCTTTTCGGTTTAAATATTGGACAAGCAATTCCTTACTTTCTGTTATGACGGCCCACATCGTTTCAAGTGTTGCTTTTTCCATGCGGCTGATGGTAAGCGGTTCCTTTAGCACATCTTCCCAGCCTCTTTTTTCGTAAACACTTAAACGAAAGCCTGCGAGGTGATTCAATGTTTTAGCTAAAAGATCTGCCTGCTCTCCCCAGGCTTGCTCCCAATTTTTAAATACTTCGGCGCGAATCTCTCGATTAGGGCTTGAAAATTTATTAAATGCCTGACCGACTGACAGCCGCTTTTCTTCGCTATTTTCTGTAAATGGAATTTTAATTTTCCCTACTACTAAGTCATATAACTGTCCCCATCCATGGTAGCCATCTACCCCAAGGGCATTGATTAATGCCTCTTCTTCCTTCGATAATTTATCCTTCGCCCGTTCCCGGCGTTCATTTAACACAAAAGAAAGGTCAATCAATGATTCATCCTTTAGCATTTGTCCCCAAATGGAATCGCCAATTGAAGTTAGTAGGTTGTCAAAGCCTGCAAGAGCTGTCTGAAAAACAGCACTTAAACTCGTTACTTTCGAATCAAGTTGGTTTGCCTTTTGATCCTCCGTGTTTTGTGCCTGCAGGCAGCCAACAAACGCCCCGGCTTGACGCAGCTTTTTGGCAACGCTCTCAAAATCTACTAATAACTCATGTAAATAGATCGTATCCTCCAGATTATTTTTTGGTGTCCACTGATTAACCTTTGTGTGAAACAGCTGAATTAAATGTTCTGCTTTTTGTAAGTGAGTAGTAAATTCAGGAGAATCACTCCCACCTTTAAAAATCACATCTAGATCCCAAACATCTGAATATGTAACGGCTGTCAATGTTTTTCCCTCCTTTATATATGTACAAATTTATTATATGTTTATATTTCAAAGAATTCTATTTTTAGGAAAAGTAATTAGAAATTTGACAACTTTGCAGAGACTGGGGTATAAGTGGAAGGAAAAGGATTCAGTAAGAGATCCGTGAAGGATTATGATTTTTGGTTCGTTCAGGAGGAGAAGAAGTGAAGATTCAAAAGATTACTTTTACTATTTTATTAGGATTAATGATGGTTGCCGCCGGCTGCTCAAATAAAGGTCAAAGCCAGAAACCACAAGAAGAAACAAAAAATTCTAAAACTAACATTTCCTATAAGATTATCGAGGCAAAGACTTTAAAAGTGGATCATATCCATGGGATTGGTTATCCCGGCAATGACAATAAGCTTTATATTGCCGCGCATGATGGCTTGAAAATGTATAAGGATTCAAAATGGTTTGAAACAACCGCCAATCTCCATGACTATATGGGATTTCAAGCAACCGAAAAGGGATTTCTGGCAAGCGGTCATCCGCAAAAAGGAACGGATTTAAAGAATCCGCTTGGATTAGTTCAAAGCATAGATAAAGGCAAAACAATCGATCAATTGGCTTTTTACGGTCAAAAGGATTTTCATTTCATGGCCGCAAGCTTTTCAGGAAATGGCATTTATGTCATTAATGAAGAACAAAGCGACAAACTAGCACCCGGTGTCAATTATTCAAAGGATAACGGGATGAGCTGGAAGAAGAGTGAATTCAAAGATTTTACCGCTGATTCGCTCGGTATGATTGCCGTTCACCCTATTAATGGTGATTTAATGGCCATGTCAACGAGGTCAGGTATTTATTACTCAGAAGACAATGGAAATACAATGAAGTTGATTACAAATCCTGTTATGGTAACAGCCTTAACATTTATGGATAATGACCTTTTATATTCAAGTGTTGAAGATGGAAACATCTTATTAAAAACCATTAACCCTAAAAATGAAAGCCAAAAAAATTGGAAAATCCCTTTCTTGGATTATGACAATCCGATTACGTATTTAGCAGTTAATCCGAAAAACAAGAAGGAAATTGCTTTCACAACCTATAAGAATGATGTATATGAAACAACCGATGGCGGTAAGAATTGGAAGGTTCTCTTAAAGAATGGAAAAATGGAGCAGGATTAATCCCGCTCCATTTTTTCATTAGCGATTTTTCTTTCGATCTTTCTCCGCTCGATAAAATTCATGGAACATTTTCATAAGGGCTCGCTTTTCAATCCTCGATACATAACTTCTTGAAATCCCAAGTTCTTTTGCAATTTCCCGTTGGGTTTTTTCTTTTTGCAAATCCAGTCCAAAGCGGCCAATAATGACTTCTTTTTCCCGATCATCAAGGACATCAATGTATTTTCTGATTTTTTCAAGTTCCATATTTAATTGAATGGTGTCGATAACATCCTCTGATTCTGATTTGAGTACATCAATGAGAGAAATTTCGTTTCCTTCTTTGTCCTGCCCAATCGGGTCGTGAAGGGAAACATCTTTTTTTGTTTTCTTCAGGGCCCTTAAGTGCATGAGAATTTCATTTTCAATACATCTTGCGGCATAAGTGGCAAGCTTTGTTCCTTTTCCTTCAGAATAGCTCTCGATTGCTTTAATCAGTCCAATGGTTCCGATTGAAATTAAATCCTCTGAATCCTCACCAGTATTTTCAAACTTTTTGACGATATGGGCGACAAGACGAAGATTATGTTCAATCAGCATATTGCGTGCATGTGGATCCCCTTCTGCCATTAAACGAAGATATTTTCTTTCCTCAGCAGCAGACAAGGGCTGTGGAAAGGCATTATTTTTTACATAGGAAACAAGAAAAAGAAATTCCTTTACTAAATAACCGAGAGCCGTAAAAATTCCAGACATGCATCTCCACCCCCGAGCCATATTAGACTAGTGCCTATAACTAATTCCTATGTAGAAAACAGGGAGATTGTGTCTGTCCATTATTTTTTATTTCTTATAAGAAAAGCGGAAGCGCCTTGTCCAGCCCCGATATAGTAAGACTAGTCGGTTGGCGAGCGTAGCGAAGCCAAAGACTTAGTCGCACTTAATGCGTACAGAAAGCGTTAGCTTTCTGCAGCCAAGTGCTGGAGGACCTGACGGTGAAGTCGTTCTTTGACTTCATTGGCAGGGCCGAAGCAATCTCGAGGGCTAGGCGCTGGAGCTGGACAAATTCTCGAAGTCGAATAAAATAAGCACCAACCATTGGAACGGTTGGTGCTTGAGTTTAATCATTATGCTGCTACCTCTGCGGCGATATAACAGGCAATCGCTCCTGTAATGACAAGAGAAAGTGCAACCATAAACAACATATTCCCCACCCCTTTAAGAATGATTCTGCTATGTCTAATTAGAATTTATCATATTTTCACAGTATCTATCTTCAAGGGTTGTGAACATTTTGTTAACGATCAAAGTATATGATAAACAGATTCATGATGACTTCTTTTTCTTACCCCTTAGGAAAAGTGATAATAAAACAACATGCAACGGCATTACCATAACCTCCTATTTAACGTTCGTTAGGTGGTATCTTTCATAACCCACAAACTAGCTTTTCTTCCTTGAATGAAATAAATCATATATAAAACCACCTTTCTTTGTTAGCGAATTTTTGGAACTTACATCCAATGATGCATTGAAATTTGCCGATCTCTATTTTCCTCGTAAAGCTTCTCTACCATTTCTTGATGCATTGCTTCCTCAACACTGATCCGGCGTTTCTTAATCGTAATCGAAAGGAATAAAATATTCAGGGTCATTAGATTTCACCTCCTAAAACAGATTTATTTTTCAAGCAGCAATTAGAATATGTGATACATGGAGCTTTGACGATCTTTTGTTTGCTCATATAGCTTTTCAACCATTTCCTGCTGAACAGCTTCTTCAAGGCTCATTTTTCGTTTTTTGATCGTAATTGAAAAGAATAAAATATTCAGGGTCATATTGGTTCACCTCCTTTAAAGAAATTTATACAACCTCTACACATTATGCAGTACATATCCAAAGGGACTATAAAAAGGGCACAAAAAGGCCGCAAGAAGCAACTCCTCCTGCGGCTTTTTAGCATTAGCTAATTTTAGGCACAAAAATACCGCAAGGCGTCATTCTCCCTGCGGCATGGATATGTATTGTAAAATACGTTAAGCAATCCATTCCAGTCTGGTCGAATGCACATTATTTAGTTTATTAAATTTCGCTGCTGATGGAATTAATAACATCATCATTTGATTCGACCTCCTTTTAGAATTTTTTACTAACTACGGTAATTATATCCACATCAAATTACTTTGTAAACCTTTTTTTAGCAATTTTTTCAAAATAGGCAAAAAAATAAGCGTCCCTTTTCGAAGGCGCGAACAACTTTCATAGCCTTTTATTTCATTCACTTACTTTAACAATTCACTGCGTTAATTTATATAAAAAGCATAATATATAGGCTGTTCAACTGGTCTGTTGATTTAAAAATTCTACAACTCTCAATAAATTAATAAAAATAAGTGTTAAATTTATTTTTTAAGCCAAAAGAGCCTAGCTAAAGGGAATTTGAATTTGTTTTTATTGATGTATAAGTTCCGGACAACCACCTTTTCGCCTGATTGACAAATATATAGTTTTTTCTCCGTAATGGATAAAATTTTCATTCCCAACGAGGATAATGATGCCCATTTGTTCCCCATATTTTTTTTAAAAGGCTATTTTCGTAAACTTTGTTGCTCTCTTACTAAATTTACTCGCAAAAATACTATTGTACAAATTTGATGATTCCAAGACGATGAGTCCGAATGAAGCCTTGATTTAGACATGGTTGTGGATTTCTAAGCCGGTCGTGTCCGAATGGAGCCCTGCTTCAGACAGGATTGTTGATTTCGAAGATGATTGAGTCCGAATCGAGCCCTGATTCAGACAGGGATGTTAATTTCGAAGATGATCGTGTCCAAATGGAACCCTAATTCAGACAAGGATGCTGATTTTGAAGACGGCCAAGTCCGAATGGGGCTCTGATTCAGACAGGGGATGCTATTTTCAAAGACGGTCAAGTCCGGATGGAGCCCTAATTCAGACAGGGATGTTGATTTCAAAGCCGATTGAGTTGAATGGAGTCATAATCCACAGGGATGTTGATTTCAAAGATGATTGAGTCCGAATCAACAGGCCCCTTATCTGAAAAATAAGTTATTAGCCCTAACACGACATATATGGGAGGAGTACTAGGAAAAAGCTCCCTGTTGATTGGAGCGGAAGGTGCGAAGACTCCTCGAAAATGCTAACGCATTTTCTTCGTGCGTGGGCGGATTCAAGGAAGCAATTCAGTGTCCTGCGGGAGTACGGGGCAGGGGAGACCCCACGGGCGCCAAAGCGCCGAGGAGGCTCCCCGGCACGCCCGCGGAAAGCGAAGCACCTGGAGCGGAAATCAACAGGCCCATTAGCATGGACAACCTTTTAATAAAGATCATTTAACAAAATTAAAAATTGCCGAGAAAAATTACCTTTCTCGACAATCTGAACGTCACTTTTTGGAACGCTAATTAATTTGAGTTATGTTCATGGTCATCTTCTATTTCCATTAATTTCAATTTGTAAATTTTCGACTGAGCAAAAAATAAAATGGAAACAGCTAAAAAACTTGCTGATACAAGCATCATAATATTTAAATCCGTTGGATCCTTTGACCCGGATGGAATGATTACGCCTAAGTAAAAAAGACACCGACAGCTAATAAGACAGTTGCAAACCGTTTAAAGTCCACCATCTTCTCAAAAAGATATTTTGTTTGTATTTTCAATGCTGTTCACCTGCTTTTCTTAAAATCTACTAACCTACTTTAACATAGAAACCAAATGGAAAGCGGATGTAAATTTTAGAAAAAGTGAACTGAAAAACCCGGCTGCATCTGAGCCGGGTCAAGAGATTTATTTTAACGCTTGTTTCAAATCATCGATTAAATCTTCAACATCCTCGAGTCCAACGGAAATACGGACCAAACCATCTACAATTCCTAATTCCGCACGACGCTCGGCAGGGATTGATGCATGGGTCATTCTAGCCGGTACAGAAATTAAACTTTCTACAGCGCCGAGACTTTCAGCTAACGTAAAGTATTTTACCCTGCTTAATAATTTGTCGGCATTTTCCGCACTGCCAACATCAAATGAAACCATACCGCCAAAACCGCGGGCTTGTTTTTTCGCAATAGCATGATTTGGATGGGTTTCAAGCCCAGGATAATAGACCTTTTTCACATTAGGGTGTGATTGCAAAAATTCAACAATTTCCTTTGTATTTGCTTCCGTTTCTTCCATGCGAATTCCTAATGTTTTTATCCCTCTAATCAGAAGCCATGAGTCCTGAGGCCCTAAAATTCCGCCAGTGGAATTTTGAACAAAATGAAGGTCTTCGGCAAGCTGGTCGTCGTTCACAACAACTAGACCTGCAACGACATCACTATGCCCACCAATATATTTAGTCGCACTATGAAGGACAATATCTACTCCAAACTCAAGAGGGTTTTGCCAATATGGTGTTGAGAAGGTATTATCAACAATCGTTAACAGATTATGTTCTTTTGCCATCATAGCCGCTGCTTCAATATCGGTTACCTTTAAAAGCGGATTGGTTGGTGTTTCTAAGTAAATGGCTTTTGTGTTTGGTCTAATTTCCTTTTTAATATTTTCTAAATTACTTGTATCAACAAAAGTGGAATCGATCCCGACTCTGTTTAAGACCTTGGTCATCACACGGAAGGTACCGCCATATACATCATCTGTTAGAATGACATGATCACCGCTGTTAAACAGCATGAAAACGGCAGTAATCGCCGCCATACCAGAGCCAAAGGCAAAACCTGCCTTACCACCCTCAATATCTTTAATCAGCTCTTCAAGTGCGTGTCTGGTTGGATTCCCGGTTCGAGAATACTCAAAGCCTTTATGGCCTCCTACCCCCTCTTGTTTATACGTACTTACTTGATAAATTGGAAATGATACCGCACCTGTTGCCGGGTCTTCACTAATGCCGCCATGTATTAATTTTGTTTTCCTTTTCACCCTAAAGTCCCCCTTCAAAAATCTTTTTACTCAAGTATCGTTCACTGCCATCAGGGAAGATGACAACAATATTTGTCCCTGGTTTTGCTATTTCTGCCTCTTTTAAGGCAGCATAAAATGCCGCACCTGTAGAGCTTCCGACAAGTAAGCCCTCTTTTGCCGCTAATTCCTTTACAAGGGCAAATGCATCGTCATCGGAAACCGTATAAATCGAATCAAAATAGGCTGGGTCCATATATCCTGGAAGAAACTCCATTCCAATTCCTTCCGTTTTATGCGGACCGGATTCTCCTCCGTTTAAGATGGACCCCTCCGGTTCTACGATAACTGTTTTTACTTCTTTTTTCTGGTCCTTTAAATACCGGGCCGTTCCCATAAAAGTTCCGCCGGTTCCTGCTCCAGCTATAAAAACATCCACCTGGCCATCCAGTTGCTCCCAAATTTCCGGGCCGAGTGTTTTATAATACGTCTCAGGGTTTGCCGGATTACCAAATTGCTGTGGGCAATAAGAATTTGGAATTTCCTTAAGAAGTTCCTCCGCTCTTGCAATAGCGCCCTTCATTCCTTTTTCCGTTGGAGTGTGAACAATTTTTGCGCCAAGCGCCTTCACTAACTCCTGTTTTTCAATACTGAATTTTTCCGGTACACATAAAATGATCTGGATGCCTTTATTGATGGCTGCAAGTGCCAGGCCAATCCCCGTATTCCCTGCGGTTGGTTCGATGACGGTACTGCCTTCACGTATTTTTCCACTCTTAATGGCATCGTTTAGTAATTCAACACCGAGCCGGTCCTTTACACTGCCACCCGGATTCATGAACTCCAGCTTTGCAAATAAACGAACACCCGTAGGTAATGGAAACTGCGTAATTTCTACAATAGGTGTATGACCAATTAATTCATGAACATTATTGTAAACATTCATTTTCCCACCACTTTCAAAGTCTATCTTAATGCTGCTACCATCTTCATTACTAAAGTAGCTGAATGCCGTGCTGCCTGATCAATAAACTGGTCAAAGGAAACTTCTGATTCTTTACCTGCAATATCTGAAAGGGAACGAATGATGACAAATGGAACACCGAATTGATGGGATACTTGTGCAATTGCAGCAGCTTCCATTTCAACAGCCTGCAGGTCATTAAATTTAGAACGGACAAAATCAACCCGTGCAGGATCTTCCATGAAGGAATCTCCTGTGGCGATTAAGCCTTTTACAATTTGGAAATTTTCTAGCTCTTTTGCAGCTTCTTCTGCAATGGAAATTAATTTTTCATCTGCGGTAAATGCAGCAGGGAGCTGGGGAACCTGCCCATATTCATAGCCAAAAGCCGTTACATCTACATCGTGATGACGAACCTCAGTTGATATCACCGCATCCCCTACGTTAAGTGATGGGTTAAAGCCTCCTGCAGATCCCGTATTAATAATATAGTCAGGCTTATATTTTTCAAGGAGAATAGTCGTTGACATGGCAGCATTTACTTTTCCAATTCCGGAACGAAGCAAAATCACTTCTACCCCATGCATTTGGCCAAATGTAAATTCACAGCCTGCCACTGTTTCTTGACTTCTTCCCTCGATATGATCTCTTAGTAAAGTTACTTCTTCTTCCATAGCTCCAATGATTGCGATTTTCATTCCTTAACCTCTTTCCAGTCCAGCTACTGCACCTAGGCGCTTTTGCTTTTCTTAGCGTTTTATTCCTTCCATTAACCAGACAAACTCGTTGCACTTTTTAAATGAAACACTAAATCCGTTATTTTCCAATATATCTTTTAAAACGGGAATTGTTGTATAGTATTCAGTTTCCAAATCGTTTGCCAGATTATGAAAGCCTTCGCTTTTTGCTTTTTCTATTGCATGATAGTAATCTTCCTCGGATTCATACATCGTATCCGCGAACACTATTTTACCACCTTTTGAAAGCAGCTTGCTATATTTTTCAACTGCAAAGGCTTTTTCATCATCTGTCAGGTGATGGAAGGCATAGGTGCTTACAAATGTGTCGATGTTTTTGATCTCTGGAAACTCTAGAAAATCGCCATCAAGAACCACGACTTGGTTATTTAGTTTTTGGAGAGCAATTTCCCTCATGGACGAGGAAGGCTCAATCCCTGTTACGATTAAACCACGTGCTAGTAGCTTTTTAGTCAGATTTCCAGTTCCAACCCCAAACTCTACCACATGACCAGAAGACTGGAAAGCTGTTAACTCTAAAATTTCCTCATATCCGGAAAATACTTCTTTATATTCTTGATCACGGCCAATGACTGTATCATCATATGAATCTGCCCATTGTTCAAATAGATCTAAAAATTCTCTGCCCATTATTTCCACACTCCTGATGCAAACATATAATTCCTATAAGCATACTATGGATTAGACGAATACTATGTTACCATAATACATTTTTTTACTCAATATATATGGTTAAACCTGGTTTTTGATTTCCGTTCCAATTACTTTGTTTAAAAGCCAACATGGAATAGCACAAGCCTAAAAAAGGATGAAGCCGCTAGGCCCATCCTTAGTTTTTATCTACTTTTGTCGGCTTCCAGCCTTGACCGTCAACCCATTCAATATAGACTGTATAATTTTGTTTTTTATCTTTTGATGATACCGTACCAATCGAAGCATTCTGTTTGCTTCGGTCCCTGCCAAGATGCCATACAATCATATTATTTTGGTCTAAGCCCGTTGCATAGGATATAGCATTAAGCATCTCCTGCCAATCTGCCGAGCTGGTGTCATATACTGGGGTATGTTCACCTGTTTGCGTAGTCCCTACTGGTTTCCAATCTTTGTTTTCAGTAGTTTTTTCGTCATTGGCGGTACTTTCTTTGTCTGTAGCTTCTTCCTGGGAATCATTTGTACTGCCTTCTTGATCCTCTACTGATGTACCGTCTGTTGCAGTATCAGAGGAAGCATTTTCATCTGCTACAGATGCATTGGTTTCCTCAGCTGAATCAGTTTGATTCTTATTTTGTGTTGTTTGTTTTTCAGTTGTATGTTGAACATCATTTTTCGGTGACGCGCTGCTATCACCTGACGCAAAGATTCTGTAAGCAACGAAAACTATTAAGACGATTACAACGACAATCAAACCATTTAATATTAAATTTGTCTTTTTACGTTTTGCTCTGTATCCCGAACGAGAATCAAAATCGTTATTCAAGTTACTCTCCTCCTAAAAATAAGGCTGTCAACATTCTACCATGATTCTCCGTGAACTTGAAGAGATATCACTCAAAACCAATCGAAAAGACTATTCACTCTCCTGATCATAGGCATAAAGCATTTTGACCATGTCAGCAAATAATAAATTAACCCCGCCCTCATTGTCATACACATCTAAATTTACAGCTACCAGCGCATATTTAGGGCTCTCATAAGGAAAATACCCTGCAAACCATTTATTATGAAGCTGCTTTCCGTCCTGAAACTTACCCGTTTCAGCAGTACCTGATTTCCCGGCAACCTCATAGCGCAGGTCCTGAAACCATTTTCCGGTACCATTTGGGTTTATTACAACTTCCCTTAACAATTTTTGCAATTTCATAGCGGTATAAGGGGAAATCGTATCACCTGGCAATTCCTGCAGAGGAAAATTCACCATTGTTGTCCCATTTTTATATTGAATCTTAGACACTGCCCTGACCATTTCATTTTTACCGCCTCTAGCAATAGTGGCCATCATGTTGGCAACAGCTAACGGGGTGGATCTTACCTCATGCTGGCCAATACCGGACATCGAAACATAATTAGGGTCCTTTCTAGCTGCATCAGACAGAAACACCCGGCCTTTCTCCTCTTCACCGAGCTGTTTAAAATCGTTCGTATGATAGACATCCCCCGTCCAGCCAACAGGGCCAATTAATGATAATTTAGCTGCGTATTGTTCTAATAGACTTGGATCGATTTTCTGTAATTCTTTTGCGAGTTCACCGAAAGTACGATTACAGCTTCTGGCAAAGCTTTCGGAAAAATTCAATTCTCCGTAATCATATTTCACCTCAGGCTCACCATTAATTTTCTTACTGCAATTAAATAACCTTGCCGGATTATCTAGATTTTGATCAATAGCAGCAGCAGCTACCACAGTTTTAAAAACGGACCCCATAATTTGCTGCTTCAACATTCGATTTGCGACTCCTGAACCATTGTATGGATCCTGTTTATTTACATGAGGACGGGATACCATTGCTAAAATACTGTTATCTTTAATATCTAAAAGCACTAAACCGCCCTTTTTAATTTTATATTTATCGACGATTTCTTCTGCCTTTTTCTGGATTTTTTTATCAATAGTGGTTTTTACATTAACAGGATAAAACGGGTTGGCAGGGTCAACATACTTTACATTTATCCCGAATAGCGGAGCACCATCACCATCAACATGATAAACAAGCTTTGATTTCCCTTCAGGAAGCAGAAATTCATCAAAGCTTTTCTCTAAGCCGGACACTCCGATTAAGGTTTCCCTTGGAAGATCCTTTTTTGGATAACGCTCCATCATTACCTTTAGATTCTCACCTGTAAGACCAATTAATTGCTCAGCGGGAACAGTTGCCCTTTCAAACTTTTTATCAATCGCAAAGACACCTGGAATTTCCAGTGCATTAATTCTTTCCACCTGTGAATGGGTTAATTCCAAGGGTTCTGGATTCCCATAGGCAAATGGTTTTTTAGCTGTTTCAACCGCATGCTGAAGAGATTCTTGAGGAATACCAGTAATGGACGAAACCTTCTCAACATCCCAATTCATTTTTTTTAAAAAAGGAAAAAGCACAAGAACTGATTCCTTTTTATAGGCCAGCATATTTCCATTCCGGTCTAGAAAATCCCCTCTGCCATTGTCAATCACTAATTCCTGAGTTCGCTGTTTAACGCTTTCCTCCAACAAATTAATATGATGCTTGGAGAAAGACTCTGTATCCATTAATTGAATCTGCATAAGCCGGAATAATAAAAACGTTAAAAAGAAAATACAGATGAAAAGCCATCCTTTTGCTCGTCTTCTCCACATAAAAAACACCTCGTCAAAAGTTTTGACGAGGTTTGGAAATTTCAAACAATTTATTCTGTTTTATTATTTAATGGTAATAATTCTAACGCTCATTTCGCCGCCTGGAGTTTGTACAGAGACTTCGTCTCCAACCTTTTTACCTATAAGGCTTCTCGCGATTGGTGAATCATTCGAGATTTTCCCTTCGAATGGATCTGCTTCGGCGCTGCCGACAATCGTATAGGTTTCTTCTTCACCATCAGGAAGTTCAATAAATGTTACCGATCTTCCTAGGGTTACGGAATCACTTGCCATTTCGCCTTCTTCGATGATCTTTGCATTTCGAATCATGTTTTCTAATGTGGTAATACGGCCTTCGACAAATGCTTGCTCTTCTTTCGCTGAATCATACTCAGAGTTCTCAGATAAGTCACCAAAACTTCTGGCAATTTTAATCCGCTCCACTACCTCTTTCCGCTTAACGGATTTTAGGTATTCAAGTTCCTGTTCAAGTTTTTCTTTACCAGCCTGTGTCATTGGAAATACTTTTTCTGCTGCCAAAACTTCTCACTCCTTCTAGTATCACAATCCCCCAAAAGATTGTGTTTGAGATATATGTAGGTTGTATGCATCTTTTGTAAATGCATAGGAGCGCGTCCTTTTATCAGGGCGCGCCGCAATAATATTTTTCCAAATTGGAATCAATTAGGCTATTATTTGTTATTGTTTCATAAAAATGACTTTTGTTCAAGAATTGTTTGAATTTTTGTGACCATTAAATCAATTGCTACATGATTGTGTCCGCCTTCAGGAATAATAACATCCGCATACCGTTTCGAAGGTTCGATAAATTGATTATGCATAGGCCGTACAACGTTCACATATTGATCAATGACTGAATCCAATGTCCGGCCCCGTTCTTTAATATCACGCTGCATTCGGCGGATAATTCTTAAATCGGCATCAGTATCCACGTAGAGTTTAATATCCATTAAATTCCGAAGACGTTCGTCCTCGAGAACCATGATTCCTTCTAAGATTATAACATCTTTTGGTTCAACAGGAATAATTTTATCTGAACGGGTATGAAGCGCGTAATCATATACTGGCTTTTCAATCGGTTCATAGCGCAAAAGCCTTTCAATATGGTCAATTAGCAAATCATTATCAAATGCAAGCGGATGATCATAATTCGTTTTCAGCCGTTCCTCAAAAGGGAGCTCGCTTTGATCCTTATAGTAATAATCCTGCTCAAGCATAAGGATGGAATGTCCTTTAAAGCTATCGTAAATAGCTTTTGTTACACTGGTTTTTCCGGAGCCGGAGCCGCCGGTTACACCAATAACAACCGGTTTGCGCATTTTAGTTCTCCTTTCGCATCATGTTGTTAGGGTAAACCGGTTTGTCCAATTTAAATTGTACAATTTGAAGCGGATGTCTTGCAGCATCCAACTCTTGACCCTTTTCATCCCATATTTTATCAATGACATGCGTAAAGTTTTGAACTTCCGGACCGAAGAATTCGACTTCATCTCCCGGTTTAAAATGATTACGCTGCTGAAGGGTAACCATTTGCGTCTCCTCGTTATAATCCAACACAAGGCCGACAAATTCAAACGTTGTCTTCTTGCTATGATTACCAAACATTTGCTCTTTATACCCTGGAACGCCTTCAAAAAATGCCGGTGCCGTTTCACGGTTTGCGCATTTATCAAGCTCTTCTAACCATTCACGCTTGATGACAAAATTCTCAGGATCTGCACAGTAGGCATCGATGACTTTACGATATACACTAACAACTGTGGCAATATAGTGAATCGATTTCATCCGTCCTTCAATTTTCAAGCTGTCGATTCCTATTTCAATCATTTGCGGTATGGCTTTGATCAAATTTAGGTCTTTCGGACTCATCGCAAATGGCGCATCATTCTCAGCAAATTGCGGAGCTTCCGTTTGTTCGCCTTCGAGTTGATATAAATCATAATCCCAGCGGCATGATTGACAGCAGCCGCCGCGGTTGGAATCCCGTGCTGTCATATGATTACTTAACGTACAACGTCCTGAATAGGCAATACACATGGCGCCATGGATAAAGGTTTCAATTTCGATATCCACTTTTTCTTTCATTTCTTTAATCTCTTCCGCACTTGTTTCGCGTGCTAATACCACCCGCTCCAAGCCTTCTTCCTTCCAAAATTGGACAGCTTTCCAGTTAGAAAGAGATTGTTGCGTACTAAGATGGATTTCAATACCCGGTGCCACTCTTTTACATGTTTCAATAATCAACGGGTCTGCTACGATAATTCCGGCTACACCAGCTTCTTTTAAGCCCATTAAATATTCTTCTAATCCATCAATATTTTCATTATGGGCATAAATATTAGTGGTTACGTAGATTTTTGCGTCATACTTTTTAGCAAATTCCACGCCCTCTTTCATTTCCTCAAATGTAAAGTTATCGGCATTCGAGCGGAGGCCGTATTCCTGGCCACCGATAAATACGGCGTCAGCCCCATATTGAACAGCGATTTTTAATTTTTCAAGATTTCCTGCAGGTGCAAGCAGCTCGGGTTTTTTAACAATCACGCGCTTACCATCAATAATCTCTGATATTTTATCTTTAACAATACTCATATTCAATTTCCCTCCTTTTAATAAACCGTTTCTTTGAAAAAGAACCCTGTATCTAAAGGACGATTAGGCGGTTGAATTTCTTCAATGGCCGCTAATAATTCTTCTTTTTTATCTTCATAAAGCTCTTCATCTTTAAAATATAAATCAATGGCTTCTCGATATGCCTTTGTCACTTCAAGGATATATTCAGAGCTTTTCAGAATTCCGTCAATTTTAAAAGAATCGACGCCAGCCTCTAACATATCCTGCAATTCATCAATGATACAAATATCATTTGGACTCATAATATGCGTACCGTTTTCATCCTCAAAAATCGGATATTTATTTTCACGTTCTTTGTCATGCAGGAACATATTCTTTTGCATTTTACGATTTTCGATTTCCATGACTTTTCCTTGGTACTCATAATAGTTACCAAGTAAGGAACGCTTCGATTGGAACATGCAGCTCATTCCATGAACAAGAACTTCAATTTCCACTTCCGCTTTTTCCTTGATTTCAACGATTGCATCCATATTTACTTCACGTGCGAGAACGGCCCGGTTTGCGCCCTTTCTCCCCCAATAATTACAGGTATACCAGTTTGTTCCGGTTGTCTCTGTGCTCCAATGTAACTTCATGTTTGGGGCAGTTTCCCGAGCAGCCAATAATACTGCAGGATCACCGAAAATAATTGCATCCGCATTAGCCTCCTCAGCAAAACGGATATAATCATTTAATTCCGCCACTTTTTCATTATGAAAAATGGCATTCATGGCTACATATACTTTTTTTCCTTTAGAATGGGCAAGTTCAATCGCTTTTTGAACCTGTTCACGGTTGAATTCACCGGCTAACCGCAAACCATATCGTTGTTCTCCAACTACAAATGCATCTGCACCGGCTTCTGCAAGTGGCAGAATATCCTCTACAGATAAAGGAGTCACTAAAATTTCTGGATTTTTCATTCTTTTTCACCTCTTCTTTTACTAATAGCCACACCATCACCAACAGGGAGTATGATCGTATCATAGTCAGGATGGGCCATAAGCCAGCGATTAAAATCATCTATTTTTCTTACAAGATTTCTTGTTCGTTTCGATTCGATTTCTGATTCACAAACAAGTCCTTTAAATAGGACATTATCCGTGATAATCATTCCACCTGAAGAAAGGAACTTTGAATAAATATCAAAAAACCTCTTATATTGGCCCTTTGCGGCATCAATGAAAATCGCATCAAATGGAGCATGGCCAGCCACAAGGCCTTCGACTTCCAGCGCATCCCCCTTAATAAGGGAAATTTGCTCACTCTTTCCGGAACGGTTGATAAAGGCCTCTGCTAATGCAAAGCGCTCCTCATCTCGTTCAATGGTGGCAATTTTGGCATCGGGTAAGGTATAAGCCATGCGCAGTGCCGAGTAGCCAATCGCAGTACCAACCTCGAGGATTTTTTTTGAATCCTGTATCCTGAGAAGTTGCAGCATCGCTTCGATTCCTGCCAGTTCCATGATCGGGACATGGTGATTCTTTGCAAATTCTTCCATTTCCTGCAGCAATGGAATTCGATCCAAAATTAAATTTTCTATATAAGAATGTAGCTTTTCGTAATGCAAGCTACTCACCTCAATCCTATAAAAGCATAATGCTCTCTTTAGACATGAAAAAATAGCGTTCACAGAAACGCTATGGGTTGCTTTATTAAAACACTTGAATTATTTTATCATAAAAAAAAGGGGAATGCTAATTTCCCCCCTTAAATTATACCTATTTTTTATTGGAAATATGCTTGGCTTTTTCCTGATTGTGCTCAGCAAGTGTTTTTGTAAAAATAACCGACCCATCAGCTGTAGCAAGAAAATAATAATAATCTGTTTTTTCAGGGCGAAGTGCGGCCTCTATGGAGATTTTCCCAGCATTCGAGATGGGACCTGGAGGTAAACCGGTATTTTTATACGTATTATAAGGTGAACTCACTTCTAAATCTGCATAATAGACTTTCTTCTTATGTTTCCCCTGTGCATAAAGCACGGTCGGGTCCGTCTGCAGGGGCATTCCCTTTTTTAGCCGATTATAAAAAACACTTGATATTTTTTTCCGGTCTGCCTTTTCGGTAGCCTCTTCTTCAATTAACGATGCCATTGTTAACAGTTGATGAACTGAAAGTTTTTTCTTTTCACTTTCAGCTGTATATTGCGATAATACTGTTTTTGTTTTATCGAGCATCGCCGATACTATTTCTTCGACAGATGGATTTTTCTTATAAAAGGAATAGGTTGCCGGGTACAAGTATCCTTCAAGTGGATACTTGATATTGTAATTTAGAATTTCATTTGTTAATAACATTGGGTATTTCGCCATCATGCCTTTAACAAAATTTTTATCATTTAATTGATTGAACACATCTTGATCTTTTTTATGGATTGCCTTTGCCATAAGATGGGCAATTTCTTTTAATTGCTTTCCTTCCGGAATGGTAATCTTAAAGGCTGCCTGCTGGAGAACCTTCCCTGTTTTCAGACGGCCGACAATCTCCGGGATATCCATCGAAGGGCTTAGCTCATAATTTCCGGCCATAAATCCGCCCTCGTTTTTTAATTTCACATAGTATTTAAATACTTTTGCATTTTTAATAATTCCATTCGACTCTAATCTTTCAGCTATTCCTGTGACAGATGAACCGATTGGAATATCGACCTTTTTTGATATTTTACTCTTTGGATCCACTGGTTTGAGTGCTGATTGAATGTATAAATATCCGCCGCCGCCAATGACAACAATGAGTAAAATAATGATGATCGAAATGATTAAGACAATACGTCTGACAATTTTTGCTTCACTTTGATGTTCCAATAATTTTTTTCTAATTGCTTCTTTATTTGGCCCTTTATTTTCAGTTGCCAATAGTCTCCCCCCTGTGCCAGTAAAACGTTCACAAAATTACCAATAATAAATAAAATATTATAATAAGATATCGTAGTAATTTCATCATACGCAGCGAAAAATGTCAATTTTTCAGTGAAATTGCAGAAAAAAGTAGGATTTTCGGCAAAAAAAAGACCTATAAAATAGGTCATTTTTCTTACATTTATTCTTCGTCCTCTTGTTCTTCAAGGAAGGTATTGAGCATTTCTTCAATCATATCCCATTCTTCATCGGTTTCGATTGGCATTAATTCGCCGTCTTCCCCGTCCTCAGTCGGGATAAAGGCAGAAGCATGGATTTCGATATCATCTGCATCATCTTCCTCCGCACCTAATGGGTAATAAAGAACATATGATTTACCGAATTCTTCTGAATCGAAGGTAAATAATACTTCACATAATTGTTCATTTCCATTCTCATCTACTACTGTAATATTGTTTTCGCCGTGATCCATTTTTTCACCTCATTAATTTTTGCTATCTAGATAGCCTTGTAAAATCATCACTGCAGCCATTTTATCGATTACTTTCTTCCGTTTCTTCCGGCTTACATCTGCTTCAAGAAGCACGCGCTCGGCGGCCATGGTGGAAAGCCGCTCGTCCCACAAAACGGTCGGAACATCAAAGCGTCTTTCAAGCTCCGCTGCAAAATTTTGACTTGCTTCTCCGCGCGGACCAATTGTGCCGTTCATATTTTTTGGGAGTCCGATGACAACCTGGCTGACTTGATTCTCTTTTATTATTTGACCAATTTCATCAAAACCAAACTCGTTCTTTTCTTCATTGATTTTGAGCGTTTTTAAACCCTGTGCAGTCCAGCCAAGTTCGTCACTTAAGGCCACCCCGACTGTTTTTGAGCCTACATCCAATCCCATGATGCGCATTCATTAAACCTCACGCTGTTGTTTTAAATATGATTTAACCAATTCCTCAATAATTTCGTCCCGTTCAAGCTTGCGAATAATGTTGCGGGCATCCCGATGCCTTGGAATATACGCAGGATCACCGGATAAAAGGTAGCCGACAATTTGATTAATTGGATTGTACCCCTTTTCCTGTAAGGCTTCGTATACTTGGAAAAGAACATCGTTTACATCGTGTTCAAAAGGCTCTTCAGGAAAACTGAACCTCATCGTTTTGTCAAATGAGCTCATTTTATTGCACCTCGCATTCGTGATAAGGAGAAAATTGTCTAATCTAGCTCCAGTGTCTGGATAAGTCGCTGGAGCTTTTTAATTCAGTTACCTACATTTTACACTACTTTGTCCCATTATCAAATGGATTTTACCCATTCTTCGACGAATTGCAGGGCAGAATCAAGTTTTTCAGGATCCTTACCGCCAGCCTGAGCCATATCAGGGCGACCGCCGCCACCGCCGCCGCATCGTGTTGCCACTTCTTTTATCAATTTTCCGGCATGATAGCCCTTTTCATTTAAATCCTTTGTAACAGCAGAAATTAAATTCACTTTTCCTTCATGAACACTTCCTAAAAGAATGACAGCAGATCCAAGTTTTTGTTTCAAATCATCAGCCATATTCCTTAAGTTATTCATATCAGCTGCCTGAACCTTTGCAAACAATACGTTAACACCATCAATTTCCTTTGCCCTGGAAACAAGATTTCCTGCTTCAATGTTTCCAAGCTTTGCTGCCAATGATTCATTTTCACGATGCAGCTGCTTAATTTCGGCAGAAAGACCCTCAATACGAGATACGATGTCCTTTGGATTAGTTTTTAACTTTTCAGCTGCTTCTTTTAGCAATCCAACCTGTTCATTTAAAAGCAGGTATGCCGCTTCACCAGTAACCGCTTCAATTCTTCTTGTCCCGGCACCAATACCGCCTTCTGAGACAATCTTAAATAAACCAATAACGGAAGTATTCGGAACATGGCAGCCACCGCAAAGTTCGAGGCTGTAATCACCAACTTTTACCACGCGGACAATATCACCGTATTTTTCGCCAAATAGGGCCATCGCCCCCATTGCCTTTGCTTCAGCGATTGGTTTTAAATTGATATCTACCTCCATGTTTCGCCAAATCTTTTCATTCACAATTTGCTCAACCTGCTCAAGTTCTTCCGGTTTTACCTGTCCAAAATGGGAAAAGTCAAAACGAAGCCGATCAGGTTCAACTAATGATCCTGCCTGGTTAACATGGGTTCCAAGTACATCCTTTAATGCTTGATGAAGTAAATGGGTAGCCGTATGGTTCTTTGTAATTTTCACACGGTTTACTTGGTCAACCACAGCTGTAACCGTTTGACCGGTTTTTAGGGTTCCCGCTTCAACCACAGCCTTATGAAGGTTTTGGCCATTTGGAGCCTTATGAACATCTTTAATTTTTACAGAAATACCATCAGCCTGAAGTACACCATGGTCTGCAATTTGTCCACCGCTTTCTGCATAGAACGGAGTAGCATCCAGGATAAACTGGATTTCTTCGCCAATTGCTGCTTCCTGGACTAATTCACCATCTTTAATAATCGCAACAACCTTAGCATTTGTTTGAAGATTTCCATAGCCAATAAATTGGCTTTCGACTTTCAGATTTCCAAGCACAGTGCCTTGAACCTGCATGGAATCAACATCTTGACGAGCTGCGCGGGCACGCTCGCGCTGTTGTTCCATTTCCTCTTCAAACCCGTCATGATCAATTTTCATCCCGTCTTCTAAAGCATATTCCTCCGTTAATTCAACAGGGAATCCGTATGTGTCATACAGTCGGAAAACATCTGCTCCAGGAATCGTGTCGCTTCCCTTTTCCTTCTCTTTTTTAATGACATTTGATAAAATCGCTAAGCCTTCATGAAGTGTTTCATGGAAACGCTCTTCCTCATTTTTAATTACCTTTTGAATAAACTCTGATTTTTCCTTTACTTGAGGATAGAAGTCATGCATCACTTCCCCTACAACAGAAACAAGTTCATACATAAACGGACGGTTTATATTGATTTGTTTTGCATAACGGACCGCGCGGCGAAGCAAGCGGCGCAATACATAACCACGACCTTCATTAGAAGGCAATGCACCATCACCAACAGCAAATGCAACTGTCCGAATATGATCGGCAATTACCTTAAAGGCAACATCTTTTTCCTTGTCTGCACCATATTTTTCGCCTGAAATTTCTTCTGTTGCACGAATAATTGGCATAAATAAATCCGTATCAAAGTTTGTTGGAACATTTTGAACGACAGACGCCATTCTTTCTAAGCCCATGCCGGTATCAATATTTTTCTTTGGCAGCGGCGTGTAGGTTCCATCTGGATTATGGTTAAATTGCGAAAATACTAGGTTCCATACTTCAAGATATCGTTCGTTTTCTCCTCCAGGATAAAGCTCTGGATCTGCCGGGTCATCACCATATTCCGGACCGCGGTCATAAAATATCTCTGAGTTTGGACCGCTTGGGCCTTCACCGATATCCCAGAAGTTCCCTTCAAGGCGGATAATGCGTTCCTCAGGAATCCCAATCTTTTTGTTCCAAATTTCATATGCTTCTTCGTCTTCCGGATGGATGGTAACGGACAGCAATTCTGGATCAAAATTAATCCATTTTTGATCCGTTAAAAACTCCCATGCCCAAATAATCGCTTCTTCTTTGAAATAATCACCGATGGAGAAATTCCCAAGCATTTCAAAAAATGTATGGTGTCGGGCTGTTTGACCAACATTTTCAATATCATTGGTACGGATTGATTTTTGTGCATTTGTAATCCTTGGATTTTCCGGAATGACCCGGCCGTCAAAATACTTCTTTAAGGTTGCAACCCCGCTGTTAATCCAAAGAAGCGATGGATCATCAATCGGTACAAGGGGTGCACTTGGTTCAACGGAATGACCTTTTTCTTTAAAAAAGTCTAAAAACATTTTGCGGATTTCAGAGCCTGTTAAATTTTTCATTTGTTTAGACCTCCTAATATATTTAGGTGTGTTAAACTTGTCTGTTGATTTCCGCTCTCAGGCACAAGCGGTTCGTGGGCGGTCCGGGGAGCCTCCTCGTCGCTTTGCTCCAAGCGGGGTCTCCCCTGCCCCGTACTCCCACAGGACACTGAATTGCTTCCTTGAATCCGCCCACGCACGAAGAAAATGCGTTAGCATTTTCGAGGAGTCTTCGTGCCTTCCGCTCCAATCAATAGGGTTAAAAAATCAACATTGACCTTTAACACAGCCTATATTTAAAAAAATACAAAAAAGCCCTCATCCCTAAAACAGGGACGAGGACTTGACTCGCGGTACCACCCTGATTATGAATACAAAAGCTGTATTCATCTCTCAGCTGCCTTAACGCGGCAAAACGGCAGGGATTAGCTGCACTCTGGATTAGCTTTCTGTCATCCTTCATTTAGAGCTTCTTTCAGCCTTGGAAGCTCCTCTCTTCACGCACTTTAGGCGTTACAAATGGTCTACAACATACTCGATCCTTCAACATGTTACATACATTTTTATTCATACTATATGACGAATTATAGCCACTCTAAAATTGTTTGTCAATTAGGACGGGGAATCCTTCGTATTTTTTTGGATAAAATGATTTTTTGCATGATTAGCTCCCACCTTTAAGACAACAAGTACCGGGACAGCCAAAATGAGCCCAATAACACCGCCAATTTCTCCACCGGCCGTGATGGCGAGCATAATGAGGAGCGGATGCATATGAAGACTTCTTCCGACAATATAAGGGGAAAGAATATTCCCTTCAAGAAATTGTAGCACTAAAATAATTACGATTGTAACAATCACAAGCTTTACTGAAAGGGTAGCGGCAATAATAACTGCCGGAACTGCACCTAAAATAGGACCAAAATAAGGGATGACATCCGTTATCCCAACAATAAATCCTAAAAGGAGCGGGTAACGCAAATGAAAAACCCAAAATAATAGTGATGCAGCACTGCCAATAATGACACAAACAAGGAGCTGCCCCCTTATGTAACTCCCCAATGAATCGTCTACATCCCTTAAAAAACGTTTTCCCTGTCTGCGCCATTTCCGAGGGGTTAAATACCACACCACTCGTTTAATTAAGGGGAAATCCTTTAACATATAGAATGCGATAAATGGAATAATCATCACGATTAACGCAGAATTAAGAAAGTTTAAGAGAATTTCGACCATGATAGTGAGCAAAGAATTTAACTTTTCCTCAAATGCATCAATTCCGTCATTCATTTTTCCTTGAAGTCCATCCGGCCATTCCCGTGTATGGGATTGAAGAGTATGAATCCAGCCACGGTATTGCTCCGCTAAAAGTGGAGCACTTTCCGATAGATCTTTTAACTGATTGATAAAAGCTGGAATTCCCTTGTATAAAGCATAGCCGAGACCTCCAAAGAATAGGCAGTAGATGAGGAATATTGCAAGGCCACGGTGAAGTCCTTTTTCATGAAGCTTTTCTATAATCGGATGAAGCAGATAGGTAATAAAACCTGCTATTAGAAAAGGTAATAAAATATAAAATACAACCTTTACTATTGGCAGCCAGACAAAACGAATTTTAAAAAACAAATAAATCGCCACTAATAAAAGGAGCAAGAACCCAATTCGGTAATACCATTTCATACGAATATCCAACCCACTCACCCCTTTTTGGTTAGTGTTGGAGGGGGAGGTAGGAATTATGCATTAAAAACCCCCTCTAATGGAGGGGGTTTTGGTTTAAAAGATCGTTCGTTTAACTTTCCTCTGCATTTTTTTCATATTGCGGGCTGACATAACATTGTTTCGCTGTGCCCAGTTGTAAGCTGCCATTCCCGCCCCAAAAGCAACAACAGTCGTCATCATTTTATTCATACGTATCACCTCTTCTTTAAGATAGGAATTCTCCGAACAGGTGCTAGCTGATTAAAATTAAATGGTGTAACGACGCTCTTCTTCTTCAAACAAATCATCTAAGGAACTAAGAGTCCCATCTTCCTCGACTTGATGGGTATTAATAATGCCTTTAGAAAGGGACAATTCAATAAAACAATTCCAGCAATAATATTGGTTAATACCAATTTTTCCGATATCCTTACTCTGGCAATTGGGACACTTTAACATGAAAAAGACACCTCACGTTTGGTTAACATCTACGATGATGGCATCTCTTCCAATCGCCGGGGGCTTTTCGGATTGAATAACCTGTTTCCCCTCAGTGATTTCTGAAAAGAAGCCATCCGTAATTTCATACCCTACGATTGTGCCCAATTCTTCCAGAAAATATACATCCTTTAATAAGCCGATTGAATCTCCGCTCTTTGATACAATCATGTGCCCATTTAAGGGATGTTGATGCGAAAAAGTATATTCCGGAGGTGTTTTAAGCTTTTCTAAATGGTCAGCATCTTCAATCATGACACCATCCGCCCCAAAGGAAGCAATGTTCTGAATGTCCAAAAAAACGGTTTGTTTGAAAACGCCTTTTTTGACCAATAAACCTTTTACGACTCCATTGCTTGTGATAAACAAATCACTTACTTCACCGATTTTCGTCCCTGATTTGATGTCAAACACCGGTTGATTTTTTAATAAAGAAAATGTCCGCAAAAAGTGTCCCACCTTTCCGAACATTTATAGTTTCAGTTATTAACCATAAAATCATAAGGTGTAAGGTTTTCCATTCCAATCATTGGATCAACCTTCATTAAGGTTTCCTCTAATGTCAACCCATCGGTAATTTGTGTTTCCGAATTTGTTTCGGTTCCATTGGCAGGGATGGATTCCTGCAGCTTATGGCAAAGGGTCGTAAGTCTGCTTAATTCATCCGCTCTTTCGACGCCCATCCTTAAGGCATCTTCTTCACCACAGAGAATTAATGATTGTTTACTGCGGGTAATCGCTGTATAAATTAAATTCCGCCGCAGCATTCGGTAGTAGCTTCTTGTGATTGGGAGAATGACAATCGGAAACTCGCTTCCCTGCGACTTATGGACTGAGCAGCAATAAGCATGGGTAATTTGCGTCAAATCCTGCTTTGTATATTCTACCTCATGACCCTCATAGGAAATGTAAATCATATCTTGTTTTTCGGTATTTTCTTTTGCATAGATGATCGAAATAATTTCGCCAATATCACCGTTAAAAACATTATTTTCCGGCTGATTGACCAACTGAAGCACTTTGTCACCGATTCGGTATTTTACATCACCGAAAGTAATTTCTTTACGCGAACCATCTGGGTTGGGATTAAAAATTTCCTGTAGTAAAACATTTAAGCGGTCAATCCCTGCCGGTCCGCGGTACATAGGTGCCAACACCTGGATATCCTTTGCCGAATATCCTTTGTTTTTTGCATTTAATGCGACTTTTTCCACAACCTGCGCAACCTGTGCAGTTGAACAGCGGATAAAGGATCGATCAGCTTGTTTGAATGTTACATTAGCCGGTATAAACCCCTTTTTAATATCATGGGCAAGTTCAATGATAGAAGACCCTTCTGCCTGACGATAGATATCGGTTAATCTAACCGTCGGAATTCTTTCTGAGTTCAACAGATCTTTTAAAACCTGTCCTGGCCCGACAGATGGCAATTGATCTTCATCTCCGACCAAAATGACTTGTATATGCTCCGGAAGCGCCTTAAACAACTGATTGGCCAGCCAAATATCGAGCATGGACGTTTCATCTACAATAATAATTTTTCCTTCAAGCGGTGTTGTTTCATCTCGGTCAAAACCTTCTGTTCCATTAAAACCAAGTAAACGGTGAATTGTAACGGCAGGAAGACCTGTCGACTCGCTCATCCTTTTCGCCGCTCTGCCCGTTGGTGCGGCAAGTAAAAAAGGAAAGGGTTCGTCTTTCTTTTGATAATCCTTTGGCTCTAAGGAGCAGCCATGAAGTTCGGCATAAAGCTCGACAATCCCTTTGATGACGGTCGTCTTACCAGTGCCTGGTCCGCCTGTTAAAATAAGCATTGGGGACATTAAGGCCGTTTGGATCGCTTCTTTTTGCGAGGGGGCATATTCCACGCCGAGTCTTTCTTCAAGGTTTCCAAGTGCAAGTAAAAACTCTGATTCAGGAAATTGTTCTTTGTACTCGGATTGCTCTAAGATTCGATGAATATTGGTCACGAGGCCCTTTTCAGCAAAATATAAAGAGGGGAGGTAAACACGCTGCTCTTCGCCAATTATTTTCCCCTCTTCTTCAAGCTTAACAACTTCATTCGAGATATCCAAAAATTCAATTTGATCTCGTTTGTTTTCTTCTAGAAGGTTTTTTACTTTTTCTAATAAGTCTTTGGCAGGTATGTATACATGTCCTGTCTGCATGCTTTCATTTTCAAGCGTGTAAAGGCAAGCTGCTTTGATTCGGTCTGGGTGATTTCCGGAGATGCCAAGCTGATACCCTAGTTCGTCTGCCCGGCCAAAACCGATTCCTTCGATATCTTCGACCAATTTATAAGGATTTTTCTGAATAATACCAAGGGTTTCTTCCTTATAAGCTTGATAAATTCTCATCGAAAGCTGCGGACCAAAGCCATATTGATTTAAGGCGACCATGACTTGTTCGAGTCCCTGATGTTCCATTAACGTATCATAAAGCATTTTCGCCTTCTCAGGAGGCAGCTTTGGAATAGAATCGAGCAATGATGGCTGATTAAGAATTTTTGATATTGCATTTTCTCCTAATACTTTAACAATATTCTCCGCCGTCTTTTTGCCAATCCCTTTAAACATTTCACTTGATAAATAAGTAATAACACCTTGTTCGGTTTGAGGAATATCTTTTCGGAAATGATTGGTGTGAAATTGAAGACCAAATTTCGGATGTTCCTTAAATTCACCGTAAAAAATATACGTTTCCTGTTCGTGAATTTTCGGAAAATAACCAGTTACCACTGCTTCTTTGTCCTCATATTGGTCATTGGTTTCTTCCACACGAATTCTCAGGACGGTGTATAGATTTTGCTCATTATGAAAAATCGTTACAAGATGCTTCCCCTTCACGAACTTTCCTTGTTCGGCAAATAAATCA
The DNA here is from genome assembly GCF_030938565.1 of Bacillus salipaludis. Lineage (GTDB taxonomy): Bacteria > Bacillota > Bacilli > Bacillales > Cytobacillaceae > Neobacillus > Neobacillus salipaludis_A. Next base: position 5,225,351 of record NZ_JAVGVR010000001.1, read on the forward strand.
AGTGAGTCCTGCTTTTCCATTACACTCCCTCCTTCCATGGCCTTGAGACATAAGGGTTAATAATTATTTTTCATTCTCAATTAGTTTTTTTCCGTAGCCGGCAAGCAAATGATCCGGCTGAATTTCAAGTGCTTTATCAAACATTTCTGCTGCTTTTTCTGGATTTTCTTTAAAGCCATAGGCAACACCTAAATTATAACAGGCATCTGCATGCTGGGAATCAAGATCTAAACATTTTTCCAATTGCACAATTGACTCATCAATGAATTGTAATTGAGCGAGACATAATCCATATTGGAAGCGTGCCTCAGCATCTTCTTCATTTAATTCCACACTTCTTTGTAAATAAGGCAGTGCAAATTTCCCTTGATCGAGCTGAATAAGGGTGATACCGAGCATAAAAAAGTTATCACTTGATTCAAGCCCTTTTTTCAACGCCATTTCAAACATTTTTTTCGCCTGCTCAAAATGTTCCTTATTAAAATAGAGGTTTCCCGCACTATAATAAGCTGCTGCAGCATTCTCATCTAGCTCAATCGCCTTCTCATAAAACTTCAAAGCTTTCTCATCATCCCCAACAGCAGAAAGCACATTTCCAAAATTAATATAAGCAACCGGATCCTGCGGACTATCAGAAATCGCCTCATTAAAAGCCTTCGCCGCTTCCTCCCAATTACCCTCCTGCATATATTTAACACCCAATTGGTTCTTATCCAAACTAGTCAACTCCATTCTATTGAGAGTATACCATATTTTTTTCTATGGTAAGTTCATTCGATAAATTTCGGGCGGTGACAGGCACCGCCCGAAATTTGTCGAAAAAATCCCTGATTCCAAAAGGGGAATCAGGGATTTTTTTAGCCGACGTAGGTCAGGCGCTCGTTATTTTTGTAGACTTCGTCGATGGTTCCGCCGCCGAGGCATTCGTCACCGTTATAGAAGACGACGGCTTGTCCTGGGGTAACGGCGCGGATTGGCTCATGAAAGACCACTTTCGCCTTGTTGTCTTCAAGAAGATGGACGGTTACTTTATGGTCTTCCTGCCTGTAGCGAAATTTTGCAGTGCATTCAAATTCAGCAGGTTTTTCTTGATTGGAAACCCAGCTGACGGCATCCGCAATAATGGAATCGGAATAAAGCATTTCATTATGAAAGCCTTGTCCAACATAAAGGACATTACGTTTTAGGTCCTTTCCAATTGCAAACCATGGGTCACCGGCACCACCAATTCCGAGTCCATGACGTTGACCGATGGTGTGATACATAAGTCCCTCATGCCTTCCCATAACTTTTCCGTCAAAAGTTTCCATATTACCCGGCTGGGCAGGCAGGTATTGGCCTAGGAATTCTTTAAAGTTCCTTTCCCCAATAAAGCAAATACCAGTACTATCCTTTTTCGTTGCAGTCGCAAGATTAGCTTCCTTGGCAATTTCCCTTACCCTGGATTTCTCAAGATTACCAATCGGGAACATGACCTTGCTAAGCTGATCCTGTGTCAATTGGTTTAGGAAGTAGGTTTGGTCCTTGTTTTCGTCGAGACCACGGAGCATTTTATATTCTCCATCCCGGTACTCAACCTGCGCATAATGGCCTGTTGCCAGATAATCAGCACCGAGGTTCACCGCATGCTCAAGAAAAGCCTTAAACTTAATTTCTTTATTGCACATGACATCCGGATTCGGGGTTCGGCCCGCCTTATATTCTTCTAAAAAGTAGGTAAATACCTTATCCCAATATTGTTTTTCAAAATTAACGGCATAATATGGAATGCCAATCTGGTTACAAACACGGATTACGTCTTCATAATCCTCTGTCGCCGTACAAACGCCAAACTCATCCGTATCATCCCAGTTTTTCATAAAAATCCCGATAACATCATAACCTTGCTGTTTTAGAAGTAACGCTGCAACCGAAGAATCGACTCCACCGGACATGCCCACCACCACTCGTATATCTTTTGGCTCTCTAGTCTCCATCTTTTTTCACCTCTCTATCTCATAAAAGTGTTTCGTACATCTATTTTTTTAAGCGAGTTACAATTCTGGCTGTCTCTTCAGCCGCTCTCACTATTTGCTCTGTAGTCGTATCATAACCAAAGCTAAAGCGAATCGAATTAATTAACCGCTCAGATCCTTTTCCAAACATAGCAACCAGTACATGAGAAGGTTCAATCGAACCCGCTGTACATGCTGAACCGCTAGAGACCGCTATTCCCGCCAAATCGAGATTCACAAGCATTTGCTCGACATTTGTCCCCGGAAAGCTTAAGTTTAATACATGTGGCAGCGAATGTTCAAGTGTTCCGTTTAGTGCAAAATCGATTCTGTGCTCTCGGAGTTTTTGAATAAACGTCTCCTTAAACCCCATGTACCTATTCCTTTTTTCAGACAGTTCTTCCGCCGAAATTAAAACAGCTTCGTGAAAACCAACAATTGAGGCAACATTTTCGGTACCGGCACGTCTTTTTCGCTCTTGCTCTCCGCCAAATTGACGTGGCGCTAGTTTAACATTTTCGCGGGCATATAAAAAGCCGATACCTTTCGGGCCATTAATTTTATGAGCTGTAACGGACAACAAGTCAATATTACATTCGTTAACATCTATTTTTTCAACACCGTAGGCTTGTACAGCATCGGTATGAAATTTTGCTTGATGGTCTTTCAAGAGCTCCCCAATTTCAGCAATTGGCTGGAGTGTCCCTACCTCATTGTTCCCGTACATGATTGAGACGAGAATAGTATCTTCTCTTAATGCATTTTTTAATTCGGCCACAGACACCCTTCCAGTTTCATCCACAGGCAAATAGGTAACCTCATACCCCATCTTTTCTAATTTATGACCGGCGTGAAGTACTGCATGGTGCTCTATTTGTGAGGTTATAATATGCTTCCCATTCGCTTGATAACTTTCAGCAACGCCAAATAGGGCCATATTATCCGCTTCGGTTCCACCGCTTGTAAAAATAATCTCTACCTCTTTTGCACCGATACTTTTTGCCATTCTTTCGCGTGCGAGGTCGATTCTGTGCCGAGCTTCTCTTCCAAAAGAATGGATACTTGAGGGATTCCCGAAGGTTTCATTCATGGCTGCAAGCATTTTCTCCATAACTCTTGGATGCATCGGTGTTGTAGCGGCATGGTCGAGATAGATTCGTTCCATAATTCCACCTTCATTCAAATGAAATCTATACAATTACCTTTGACATTAAATATAAAACATATAAGCTTCTGACTCACCATCATCGCTATGGCTGGCTAAATCTTCCAATGTTGTATTATCCAATACATCCTTAATCGCATCGCGAATACGAATCCAAAGCTCACGTTTTGCCGGTTCTTCATCCTCAATACCCTCTACCGGTGTAATCGGTCCTTCAAGAACACGAATCACATCACCGGAAGTAATTTTTGCAGGATCATCAGCTAGAATGTAACCACCATATGCTCCACGAATACTTTTTACTAATCCGGCATTGCGAAGCGGTGAAATTAATTGTTCTAGGTAATGTTCCGATAAATCATTTGCTTGGGCAATTGTTTTTAGTGAAATCGGACCTTCACCGTATTTTTTAGCCAGTTCAATCATAATGGTCAGACCATATCTGCCCTTCGTCGATATTTTCATTTAAAGGCACCTCATTTCAACTTTTTCTATTTTAAAATTATTTTTTATAATGTCAACAGGAATCAAATCCTCAGTAACTTGATAGGCATTTATTTATTATACCATATTGTTCTTTAATATGCTTTTCACAGAAAAAATGATATCGTAATAAGAAAAGCGGAAGCGCCTTGGTCAGCCCCGAAAAGCGCTGGAGGCCCAGACGGTGAAGTCGTTCTTTGACTTCATCGGCTGGGCCGAAGCGACCTAGAGGGGCTAGGCGCTGAAGCTAGACAATAAGAAAAGACAGTATTCAGTTGGAGAGATGATTATGCAGCAAAAGCCTCTAGCATTTCGGATGCGTCCCAGAACCATTGAAGAGGTTGTCGGACAGCAGCATCTTGTTGCCGATGGAAAAATTATTGCCAGAATGGTAAAAGCTAAACAGCTGACGTCGATGATTTTATATGGTCCGCCTGGAATTGGCAAAACCTCGATTGCAAGTGCAATTGCCGGAAGTACTAAATATGCTTTCCGCACCCTAAATGCCGTAACCAATAATAAAAAAGACATGGAGATTGTCGTTGCCGAAGCAAAAATGTCCGGAAAGGTAATTCTTCTTTTGGATGAGGTCCATCGCCTCGATAAAGCGAAACAGGATTATTTGCTCCCTTATTTAGAAAATGGATTAATTACTTTAATAGGGGCAACGACGAGCAATCCATACCACGCGATTAATCCGGCGATCCGCAGCCGATGTCAAATTTTCGAGTTAAAGCCGCTGGAGCCGGAAGAAGTAAAAATAGCATTGACAAGAGCTTTAGAAGACGCGGAAAGAGGCTTTGGAAACGTAAGGGTTGTCTTGACCGATGAAGCTCTAAATCATTTTGCAATCGGATCAAATGGTGATGTTAGAAGTTCCTTAAATGCCCTAGAATTAGCTGTCCTTTCGAGCGATAAGGACGGGGAAGGCGTTATTCATATTGACTTGGCAATAGCAGAAGAATGCTTACAAAAGAAGAGTTTTGCTGCTGACAAGGATGGGGACGGCCATTATGATGTTCTTTCCGCCTTCCAAAAATCAATTCGCGGCAGTGACGTAGATGCTGCACTTCATTATCTTGGCAGGTTAATTGAAGCTGGTGACTTGGTAAGCATTAGTAGACGCTTGCTTGTCATCGCTTTTGAAGATGTCGGTCTTGCCAGTCCCCAGGCAGGGGCACGGACGCTGGCGGCGATTGAAACAGCAGAACGAATCGGTTTCCCGGAAGCAAGAATCCCGCTTGCTAACGCAGTGATTGAATTATGTTTATCACCAAAATCCAATTCAGCAGTGCTTGCGATTCAATCCGCGCTTGAGGATATTCAAAAAGGCAATGTTGGAGAAGTTCCTGACCATTTGCGCGACGCCCATTATAAAGGTGCAAAAGAGCTGGGCAGGGGAATTGACTATAAATACCCGCACGACTATGAAAATGGCTGGGTCCCGCAGCAATATTTACCGAATCGCTTAAAAAATAAACAATACTATGTACCAAAAAAGACTGGAAAGTTTGAACAAGCACTGGCCACGGTCTATGCAAAACTAACAGGCAGAAAAAAATAGCCTTCGCGTTACGCGGAGGCTATTTTTTTCTGCCGTTATCAACACTTTTTAGCGGGTATCAACAATATTACGCCGCCACATCTCTCTTTTTAAAAGTAAAGAAGGCCAGAAATTGGAAAACAACAAAATAAACAATTAGCATGATGATGGAAAATGATAAGGTCATTCCTTCCACCATCGGAGAACCTTCAAAATATTGCATGAGATCCGTATTAGCAAACAAGATATATTTAGCCCAATCAAATTTCAATGCTAATAATTGAGTTAAGTTTCCTCCGGAAAACATTAAAAAGATGGAGATACCAATGGCAAGTGAACTGTTTCGAAACACAGACGAAATCATAAATGCCATGGTTGTCAGCATAATCATTCCAATCGAGCTCAAACCATAATAACTCATTAAATGAACCACCATATTCTGCTCAGTCACTGTACCATTATTGTAATTCAAATATGGCACAGCCTGGTCAGGCATCCCAAATAAAATCGCGCCAATGACGGTTGAATATACAAAAAGCACGGCCAGCAGGAATAATGCAAAAAGTAAAACTGTTAAATATTTAGAGAGTAAAATTTTCGTTCGATTAATCGGCCTGATTAACAACAACTTAATCGTGCCCCAATTAAATTCACTTGCAACAATCCCTGCGGAAACAATAATCGTAAACAGCCCTGCTAATGATATTAATTGCGAAGCATCCTTTACAAAGGTCCAAACATCATAGCTTTCCTGTGGGGCAATATGATGCTCAATCCGGTAATCATTGATGGCTATCTCTCTTTTAAGGAATTGTTTTTCGATCTTTGATCCGCTTCGGTCATACTGCTTCTTTAAAGCATCATTCTCCTGCTTCAGGTTTTGCTCCCATTTTTGGTCAACGCCGGCTTTACTTCCTGACTCCTGATATTTAAAAAAGCCAGCCACAATCGACGCTGCGACAAGAAGAATTGCAATCATGACAAACGTTCCTGGGCGCTTAAAAATTTTCATCCATTCATTTTGAATTAAATTCATCATATTCTAGCTTCCTCCTTTTCACCTGTAACCTCAAGGAAGCGGTCCTCTAATGTTTTTGCCACTTCTTTAACTCCAAAGACCTGAACGTTACCTTCCACCAATAACTTTATTAAATTCGGAATTTCTTCTTTGGCCAGCTCCAAAGATACGCCATTTCTCGAATGGGACACTCTAACGTCTGAATAATGGTTTTGGATGATGGAGCGTGCCTTTTCACTTGGAATCACTTCAAGTTCATATGTGACTTCATTACCTTGCACAAATTCTTGGACAAGCTGTACATCTATTAAACGGCCGTTTTGAATAATTCCGATGCGGTCACACATCATTTCCATTTCTGAAAGCAAATGACTTGATACAATGACAGCCATATTTTTTTCCCTTGCAAGGAGGCGCAAATAGTCGCGGATTTCCCGAATTCCAGCCGGGTCCAAACCGTTGGTGGGTTCATCGAGGATAAGTACCTCGGGGTCATGTAAAAGACATTGCGCCAAACCTAATCTTTGCCGCATTCCCAGTGAGTACGTTTTTACCTTGTCGTGGATTCTGTCTGTTAACCCGACCAGTTTGACCACTTCATCAATTTTCTCTTTCGTTATTCCTTTTGACATTTTTGCATAATGCACAAGGTTTTTATATCCGCTCAAGAATTTATACATTTCCGGATTTTCAACAATGGCACCAATATGGCGGACAGCATCCTCAAAATTACTTTTAATACTGGCTCCTCCAATGGTAATGTCACCCGAAGTGATGCCCATTAAGCCCACAATCATCCGGATGGTCGTAGTTTTCCCGGCCCCGTTTGGCCCTAAAAAGCCAAAGACCTCCCCTTTGTTTACCTGGAAACTAATTTGATCTATGATCTTTCTCCCTTTGATTATTTTCGTCACATCTTTTAATTCTACAATCGAATCCAACTCATCTTCTCCTCTCTCTATCTTTTGTCGAAAAAAGGCCACCTTACCAGTTTAACTTAAATTTGAAAATTTTTCCTGCATTTGATGTCATTCCTTCTAATTTTTATTATAATGTGAGGTCTTTCTTGATTAAAACGGCTTGAGAATGAGTCAATTCTAGGACCTGCGACGTACGAAAAGATTCGATATTGTGTAGAAAGGGAGGGGGTGATGAATATAATAGGGGTAAGATGGAAGAAAAAAATCAAGCGGTTTTGGGGGTGAACCTAATGAAACTAACAAACTTGTTAATGTTGTGTATCATCGTGATTTTAGGAGTTATTGCGTACAGTTTGGGTGTTAGGGTCCATGTGGATGTTAAACAGAAACCCAGTGTAACCGAACATGAGACCACCAAGCCTCCAAAAAGTGTTCCATCGAAGCCTTCAGGGGAAACAACAACACCCCCGGCCGATCCAAATAAGCCTTCTACCGGGACCAAGAAGCCTCCTAAGGAGGATGACCCAAAGGTATACCAAAACAATTCCTTTAAAAACGTAGTCTTATCTGAAAAAGACGGTAAAATCATGGTAAAAGGGCAGGCAAGAGTATTTGAAGGTGTCTTTCAATATGCGGTAACTTCCGGTAATAAAACCATTCTACAAGACCATTATCAAACCGAAGGAGCTCCAGCATGGGGAAATTTTGAGATTTCCTTTGACAAGTCACTTGCTGAAAAAACAGGAGAAGGGGCAGCATTCGAGCTATTTATTTATTCGGCGAAAGATGGCTCAAAAGTAGATGTTTTAACAATACCGTTAAAATAATTGATGAGGGTGTTTCAAAAAGAAGACACCACCGCTTTTTTATAAAATCTTATTAAAAATAAACAAAAGCCCTGAACAAAGTTCAGGGCCTTAAGCTTATTTCTCATCTGACACGCGTTGAATTTTGATATCTTTTAATAATTCTCTTACCACATAACTTGCCATGATTAAACCGCAGGCAGACGGAACAAAGGCATTGGAAGCTGGCGGCATCTTAGCCTTACGAATCTCCGCTTTGTCATTCCCGACAATCTGACGGACATCCTCACGAATCACGATCGGGCTCTCATCGGAAAAAACAACAGGAATCCCCTTGCGAATTCCTTCCTTACGGAGTTTAGTCCGGATCACTTTTGCAATCGGATCTGTATGTGTTTTAGAGATATCGGCAATTTGGAAACGGGTTGGATCCATTTTATTTGCTGCACCCATACTTGAAATGATTGGAATATTTCTCTTTAAACATTCCTTCGCTAAATGGATTTTATAAATAATCGTATCGGAGGCGTCTACAAAAAAATCGATATTGTGGTTAAAAATTTCTTCATAAGTTTCTTCCGTATAAAACATTTTTAGTGAAATCACTTCACAATCCGGATTAATATCCTTAATCCTCTCCTCCATGATTTCCACCTTTGGTCTGCCAATTGTTGATAATAAAGCAATAAGCTGACGGTTGACATTGGTGATGTCTACATCGTCTTTGTCAATCAAAATAAGACGGCCGACACCGGAACGAGCAAGCGCCTCGGCGGCAAAAGAACCGACTCCCCCGATTCCTAAAACAGCAACCGTGCTGTTTTTCATGATATCCATTCCTTCTTTACCAACCGCCAGCTCATTTCGAGAAAATTGATGCAGCATATATTTCACTCCAGTTATGTTAATTTCATTAGGTATCTTTTTCCCGAATAAAAATATATCATACCATCATTTAAAAACAAGTATTCAGATAAGATTTATTAAAAATATGGGAAAATAAAAACCTCCCATATAGGAGGTTTATCAAGGTCAATTTGAAAAGAGTCCCAATCGTGCCGTCGCTTTTGGCTTCCTTCATATTGATCCCGCACTTAGCAGGTGGGTGTCCTGTTCTCTGTTTTGCAAGTCCCCTAATCCGCTATGGGCCGAGGCATTTGCGCTGCCGAAAAACTCTGGACTCCCGAAGAAATAATGTTCGGTCAATATTTCAGGTAATACAACGAACACTTCAGGACTCTTTTGGATTGGTTTTATAATAGCATAAAATAAATCGGCATTCAAGGGTTCATGAAAGCGTTTTATTGTTATTTATTTACATTTAGTGTTAAATATAGCTCTTTTAATTGTGCCTTGGAAACTTCACCTGGTGCATCCGTTAACAAGTCGCTTGCACTTGCTGTTTTCGGAAAAGCAATCGTGTCACGAAGGTTAGAGCTGCCTGCTAAGAGCATGACTAAACGGTCTAAGCCAAGGGCAATCCCACCGTGCGGCGGTGTTCCATATTCAAAGGCATTCATCAGGAATCCGAATTGCTCGTTCGCTTCTTCAGGTGTAAAACCTAGCACCTTGAACATTTTTTCCTGAATGGACCGTTCAAAAATCCTTAAAGAACCTCCGCCAAGCTCATAGCCGTTAAGAACAATGTCATAGGCTTGTGCGCGAACCCTTCCTGGATCCGTATCTAAGTATTCAAGATCTTCCCTGAACGGCATTGTAAATGGATGATGGGCAGCAAAATAGCGGCCTTCCTCTTCGTCAAACTCAAGTAATGGCCAATCTGTAACCCATAGGAAATTAAACTTGCTTTGGTCAATTAACCCTAATTCTTTACCAAGTTTAATTCTTAGTGCACCTAATGCATCAGCGACAACACTCTTTTTATCAGCAACAAATAGAATTAAATCACCAACACTAGCTTCAAGCGTCGCTTTCATCGCATTTACTTCTTCTTCAGAGAAGAATTTTGTGATTGGACCATTTATCCCCTCAGCTTCAACCTTAAACCAAGCAAGACCTTTTGCTCCGTATACAGCAACAAATTCTGTTAAGGCATCAATATCTTTACGAGAATATTTATCCGCAGAAGCTTTTACATTAATAGCTTTTACTTGACCGCCATTTGCCACAGCAGCTGAAAAGACTTTGAAGCCTGAATCCTTCACAATTTCAGAAAGATCAACAAGCTCTAAACCAAAACGGGTATCCGGTTTATCTGAACCAAAGCGGCTCATTGCTTCATCATACGTCATCCGCGGGAATGGAGCAGGAATCTCAATACCTTTAACTTCTTTCATGACTTGAGTCATCATTTTTTCCATTAAGGCCATAATATCTTCTTGACTTAAAAAGCTTGTTTCAATATCGACCTGAGTAAACTCAGGCTGACGGTCTGCACGAAGGTCTTCGTCACGGAAACAGCGGGCGATTTGATAATATCGCTCAACACCGCCAACCATTAACAATTGCTTAAACAACTGCGGTGATTGTGGCAGCGCATAAAACTCACCAGGATGAACGCGGCTTGGTACTAGATAATCCCGGGCACCTTCAGGCGTGCTTTTTGTTAAAATCGGTGTTTCAATGTCTAAGAAACCTTCGGAATCTAAGAAGTCTCTAATTTGTTTTGTCACCTGATGGCGCATTTTTAAGGTTTCAAAAATAACCGGACGACGGAAATCTAAATAGCGATATTTCAAACGGACATCCTCTGAAACATCTGTTGTATCAGTAATCATAAATGGTGGTGTTTTCGCTTCATTGATAATGGTTACTTTTTCAGCCTGTACTTCAATTTTACCGGTTTTAATTTTTTCATTAATGGTCGATGCCTCTCTGGCAACCACTGTCCCTTGAATATCTAGAACATATTCACTACGGATTTTTTCAGCTATTTCAAGTGCTTCCTGTGATAAATCCGGATTAAATACGACCTGTACAATCCCAGACCGGTCACGAAGATCGATAAAAATGACTCCGCCCAAATCGCGTCTGGTTTGCACCCATCCTTTTAATGTTACTTTCTCTCCTACTGCTGTTTCCGGAACCTCTCCGCAAAAATACGATCTGCCAAACATTGTTTTTCCCCCTTATGGTTGCAACCTTTGAAAGTGTTGAATAAATGAATCTAAATCTATTTCTACCTGTTCACCTGTCGCCATATTTTTTACATTGATTTTATTATTTTTTAACTCATCGTCGCCAAGAATGGCAACAAAGCGGGCATTTAATCGGTCAGCTGCTTTAAATTGGGCTTTGATTTTTCGATCCAAATAGTCTCTTTCAGCCGAAAAACCAGCCATTCTTAATTGCTGTAAAAGTCCTACCGTATAATCCTTTGCCTCTTCGCCAAGTGCAGCCAAATAGCAGTCAATGCCTTGATTGATCTCGAGGTCAACGCCTTCAGCATTTAGGGCAGCAATGAATCGTTCGATACTAAGGGCAAAGCCAATTCCCGGTGTTTCAGGTCCGCCGATTTCCTCTGCCAAACCATTGTATCTTCCGCCGCCGCATAATGTGGTAATCGCGCCAAATCCCTCCGCATTACTCATGATTTCAAATGCAGTATGATTATAATAATCCAAGCCGCGGACCAGGTTCGCATCCACTTCAAACGGAATATCCAATTGTGTAAGATATTGCTGCAGCTTTTCAAAATAAGCTTTTGAATAATCATTTAAATAATCAAGAATAGACGGAGCTGTTTTCATCAGCTCGTGATCGCGGTCTTGTTTACAATCAAGAATCCGTAGTGGATTTTTTTCAAGACGGTTTTGGCAGTCATGGCAAAACTCACCAATCCGTGGCTGGAAGTGATTCACTAATGCATTCCGATGTGCAATCCGGCTTTCTTTATCTCCAAGGCTGTTAATGATAAGTTTCAGCTTCTTTAAACCCATTTCTTTATACAAGTTCATTGCTAGAGAAATGACTTCTGCATCAATTGCGGGATCGTTACTTCCTAGTGCTTCAATTCCAAACTGAACAAATTGGCGAAAACGTCCGGCCTGCGGGCGCTCATATCGAAACATCGGGCCCATATAATAAAGCTTTACTGGCTGATTCGCATAGCCAAACATTTTTTTCTCAACAAAAGACCTTACAACCGCAGCAGTTCCTTCCGGTCTCAGTGTAATGCTCCGTCCGCCTCGGTCTTCAAAGGTGTACATTTCTTTTTGAACAATATCGGTCGTATCACCCACACCTCTTGAAAAGAGATCAGTATGTTCAAAAATCGGTGTACGAATTTCATGGTATTGGTATTTCTCACAAAGTTCGCGCGCTTTTGCTTCAATCATTTGCCACTTTTCAATTTCACCGGGTAAAATATCCTGCGTTCCCCGTGGAATGCTAATCGACATTTCCATTTTCCTCCTAACAAATATGTAAAAAAATAAATAAAAAACTCCCATCCCTTGTATAAATACAAGGGACGAGAGTTATAGTCCCGTGGTGCCACCCTAGTTGAAAAGCCCAAATTTGGACTCTTCCGCTCGTACAGTTAACGCCTGTTAACGTTCTTCTCCTACTAGAGTATACCTTTTTCAGAGAGAAACCTACGGAGTGTTCCTTCATTAAGATTCATGCAGAAATGCTTTCAGCCTGGGGCATTTCCTCTCTTTTCATGCTTTATGCTTAACTACTGTGCTCCATCATTAGTTATCACTAAATATGACATTTTATTTATATAATAATACGGAGCATCAGGAAGATTGTCAAGTGAGTTTTAAGACCTTCCAAGATGTTTTTTTAACCTTCTGACATCTCTCATATTCAATCCAAATTCAGAAGCAAGTTCAATGGTACCCGCATGCTGCTCTTTTTGAATAAAATCATGAAAATCAACTCCAAAAATCCGGCCTTCCATCGATTGGACGTTCATTCCTTTTTCACTTGCTCTCATAAACCAATCACCTCGAATCCTCATCTATATTCTCTATTGTTACCAATCATAGAGAAAAATTGCAGGATTAAAGAAAGAATTATCAACATCTGATAGAGGAATATTGGACTTTTTTTACAAGAAAGGAATGATTTCCATTCCCCTTTACGATAAAATAATAGAAAAGTGCAAAATTAAGAGAGGAAACAAGATGGGCAAAAAATTCATTATTCTCGTATTTTGTTTTACTTTGATAGCGGGATTTTTGCCGCAAGGAAATAGTATGGCTGCAAGTGGAACAATTACCATTTCCTCCGCGGTTGTTAACATCAGAGAAGGTCCCGGATTAAGCTATCCATTGGTGAAACAAGCAAATAAAGGGGAAAAGTATTCAATCATTAGGGAAAAAGGCGATTGGATCGAGGTAAAACTATCTGCTGGCCAAACTGGCTGGGTGGCGGATTGGGTAGTTTCTAAAGCGAACAATGATACTAGCGTTACATCCAACAAAACAAGTGTCGGTGTTGTTACAGTACCGTCCTTAAACGTCCGCACTTCCCCATCGTCAGCCAGTGCAGCGGTAGGAAAACTATCAAAGGGTATGACAGTCAACGTCTACGGCACCCAAAATAATTGGACTCAAATCCAATTTAACGGACAGGCTGCCTGGGTCAGCAGTCAATTTCTTGATTTTCAAACGAATACTCAAAAGGGCAATGACACGACTTCAAGCACGTCAGGGACGATTGGAACTGTAACAGCAGGCAGCCTTAGTATTCGCAGCGAGGCATCCTTAAATGCAACGATAATTGGTTCAGTACATAAAGGTCAAAGCTTTTCCATTTTAGGGGAGAAGAATGATTGGATAAAGATTGAATTTGAGCCGAATCGGTATGGTTGGGTAGCTGGTTGGTATATGGATGTAACGACACCGAATGTCAGTTCCGAGCCAGTCGCAAAAGCTAACAAGGTTACGATAGTCAATAATGGAACCAATATTCGCAAAGGACCGAATGTCCAATCGGATGTGTTATTAAGAGCAAATGCAGGAGATACATTTGCCGTAAAAAGAGAGGAAAACGATTGGTATGCGATTAAGCTCGCTAATGGTTCGATCGGCTATGTAGCAGGCTGGTTAGTTTCCACTAACGGTACTTCTCCATCAATTCAGAAAAAAGGAGCAGGTTCGGATTTACGAAATAAAACAATTGTCCTTGACCCCGGCCACGGTGGATTAGACACTGGGACAACCGGTGCGAGCGGAACACTTGAAAAGAATCTGACCATACGAACGGCAAGGCTTTTGTATGATAAATTAACAGCCAGCGGTGCGAACGTAATCCTTACGCGAAATAGCGATACCTATATTTCTCTCCCTGAAAGAGTCAGTATTGCACGTACCTATCAAGCCGATGCCTTTGTCAGCATACATTATGATGCAAATGGTAATAGTAGTGTCCGGGGCATGACTGGTTATTACTATCATACCTATCAAAAATCGCTTGCTGAATATTTATATTCGTCAACTATTAATCAAACAAAGCTGAATTATCGAGGAGTTCGTTTTGGCGATTATCATGTCATCCGGGAGAATAGTCAAAATGCGGCTTTAATGGAACTTGGATACTTAAGCAACCCTGAAGAAGAAATGACCTTAAATTCAAACCAATACCAAGAAAATGCCGCTACAGGCCTATATAATGGGCTGACCCGCTATTTTAAGGATAACTAAAAACCTTGGCACTAATATAGTGCCAAGGTTTTTCTATGCCTTGCTGTCTACAATTAAAGTGACAGGGCCGTCGTTTGTCAGCTCTACTTCCATCATCGCTCCAAAACGGCCTGTCTCAACGTGGATTCCTTTATCGCGTAACAAACTGTTAAAGGTTTCATATAGACCAATCGCTTGTTCCGGGCGGGCCGCATTAATAAAGCTTGGCCTTCTTCCATTCCGACAATCCCCATATAAAGTGAACTGTGAGACAGATAGGATTTCCCCGCCAACATCTAATAAGGATAAATTCATTTTTTCAGCCGCATCCTCAAAAATGCGCAAGTTGGCAACTTTGTCGGCTAAATAAGCAGCATCTTCTTCGTTGTCATCATGCGTAACTCCGACAAGTAATACAAGTCCACTGCTAATTTGACCTGTAATCTCACCGTTAACCGTCACTTTTGCTTTTTTACTGCGTTGTACAACAACTCGCATACATATACCCCTTTAATTCATCATTCTGCGAACAGAATAAATATCAGGAATTTGTTTAATTCGCTCAACGACCTTATGCAGATGATTCACATTGTGAATTGCAATTGACATATTAATCATTGCCATTTTATTGCGGTCAGACCTGCCTGAAACAGCTGAGATATTCGTTTTTGTTTCGTTTACTGCCTGCAATACCTCGTTTAGGAGGCCACGGCGGTCATAGCCGCTGATTTCAATATCAACATTATATTCCTTCCGGTCGTTCAAGGAGGATTCCCATTCGACAGGAATCAATCTTGATTGAGCATCGGTTGAGTCTATGTTCGTACAATCAGAGCGATGAACGGAAACCCCGCGTCCTTTTGTGATAAATCCGACAATTTCATCGCCAGGAACAGGATTACAGCATCTTGATAGGCGAATTAAAAGATTATCAATTCCTTGAACTCGGACACCCGACTCGCGCTTTTTAGAGGAAGGAAAGGATTTCAAATCGGTAATAGCATTTGCGATGCTAGCCGATTGCTCTTGGTCGCGTTTCTTCCGCCACTTTTCTGTTAAACGATTGGCCACTTGAAGAGCTGTAACCCCGTTATAGCCAACAGCCGCATACATATCGTCTTCATTCATAAAATTGAACTTTTCAGCAACCTTTTTTAGGTTCTCAGGAGTTAAAATCTCCTTCGTATCAAATTCCATTGCCCGAATTTCTTTTTCTACAAGCTCTTTTCCTTTGTCCACATTCTCATCTCGGCGCTGTTTCTTAAAGAATGCACGAATTTTATTTTTCGCCTGTGAGGTTTGGGCAAGCTTTAACCAATCCTGACTGGGTCCATAGGAATGTTTGGAAGTTAAAATTTCGACAATATCGCCCGTCTTTAGTGTATAGTCGAGGGTTACCATTTTGCCGTTCACTTTTGCACCAATCGTTTTATTACCGATTTCGGAGTGGATTCGATAAGCAAAATCAATCGGAACGGAACCGGATGGCAGCTCAATCACATCACCTTTTGGCGTAAAGACGAACACCATGTCAGAGAACAAATCAATTTTTAACGACTCCATAAATTCTTCCGCGTTAGCAGTGTCATTTTGGAACTCAAGAATTTCTCTGAACCAAGTTAATTTTTGTTCAAAGGAGGCACTGTCATTTAACGACTTGCCTTCTTTATATGCCCAGTGGGCCGCAATCCCGAATTCAGCAATTCGATGCATTTCCGTTGTTCGAATTTGCACTTCGAGCGGATCCCCTTTTGGGCCGATTACCGTTGTATGAAGGGACTGATACATATTGGGTTTCGGCATGGCAATATAGTCCTTGAAACGGCCAGGCATTGGCTTCCAGCAAGTATGAATGATTCCTAGTACGGCATAACAGTCCTTAATGCTGTTTACAACAATCCGAACCGCCAGCAAATCATAAATTTCACTGAACTGTTTATTTTGCAGCACCATCTTTCGATAAATGCTGTAAATATGCTTTGGCCGCCCAGAAAGATCTGCCTTAATGGATACCTCATTCAAACGCCCTTTGACTTCATCAATGACATCATCTAAATATTGCTCACGTTCCGCACGCTTCTTTTTCATTAAGTTAACGATACGGTAATATTGCTGCGGATTTAAATATCGTAAGGCGGTATCCTCAAGCTCCCATTTGATCTTGGAGATCCCAAGTCGATGAGCAAGAGGTGCAAAAATTTCTAATGTTTCATTTGAAATCCGGCGCTGCTTTTCAGCAGGAAGATGTTTTAACGTCCTCATATTATGCAAACGGTCTGCAAGCTTGATTAAAATAACCCGGATATCCTGAGCCATGGCCACAAACATTTTCCGATGATTTTCAGCCTGCTGCTCTTCGTGCGATTTATATTTAATTTTCCCCAACTTTGTTACACCATCGACAAGCATGGCCACTTCATCATTGAATTCCTGCTCCATATCTTTTAACGTTACAGGAGTATCTTCAACAACATCGTGGAGAAAACCAGCAGCGACCGTTGCAGGGTCCATCTCGAGGTCAGCTAGAATGCCAGCTACCTGTATGGGATGAATAATATATGGTTCGCCAGATTTTCGATATTGGTCACGATGAGCATGTTTCGCATATTCATATGCCCTTTTGACTAAGTCAACATTCTCATCATTTAAATATGCCCTTGTTTTGTCGATGACTTGTTCGGCGGTTAACACTTGATCGTTCGCCATAAAATCACCTTTTTTTTCTTCTCATTTATTATAAAAATATCATTCGTAAACTTGCTCCTAAATTAGAATGATTGTTACTATTATCGAAAAAAAACACGAAGATGTAAAGAGATTGACGTAATTTTTCCGTAAATGTCGAAACATTTTGGTAAATGTAGCCCTAAATTCCTATAAGAAGAGAGCACTCAATTGCTGAGTGCCCTCGTTCCTATTTAATACTGAAGTAATGTTAATACATCGTATCCATCAAGCTTTTTACGGCCATCCAAATAAGATAATTCGACTAAAAAGGCAATCCCGGCTACAACACCGCCAAGCTGCTCCACTAGTTGAATGGTAGCATCAATCGTTCCGCCTGTTGCTAGTAAATCATCCGTAATCAGGACGCGCTGTCCAGGTTTAATGGCGTCTTGATGGATGGTTAGGACATCTTTTCCATATTCCAAACCATAGCTAACCTTAATGGTTTCCCTAGGGAGCTTTCCTTCCTTACGAACGGGTGCAAAGCCTATTCCTAATGAATATGCCACAGGACAGCCAATAATAAACCCGCGTGCTTCCGGTCCAACAATCAAGTCTATTTCTCTATCTTTGGCATAAGCTACAATTTGGTCCGTAGCATATTTATACGCTTCTCCATTATTCATTAAAGGAGTAATATCCTTAAATTTAATTCCTGGTTTTGGGTAATCTTCGACGATACTAATAAATTGTTTTAAATCCATTCGTCTTTTCCTCCTCAGTTTCAACCGACTCATGAATGACCTGGTCGAACCAGTCCTTCAATTGCTGAAAAGATGAAAATAATAAATCCTTCTCAAGTAAAAGTTGTGCCTGTTTAGTTTGATAGGTAATTGAGTCAGTTAAATCACGCTTTTGCGCTTGTTTATTCAATGTAATAAATCCATTGGTTATTGTAACAAATTCCAAATCGGAAAATACCTTTGCCATGAAGGTGACTGTTTCCTGTGACCATCCACGGTGTTTCGCAATTTCATCACCATGTCGTCTCAAATCAATCGGCCCTTTCTTTAACAAAAAGGCATAAAACCATTTAAAATGATCCCGCGTTGGAATAGTGCTTAAAAAATCACTTGATTGTTTATAAAGATATGCATAAATCCTTGCAGGCTGTTTTCCTCTAAATAAATTAAAGAGGATTTCTTTTGAAGTTGGGAAATCAACTAAAACCGTATTCGTTTCAGTAAGATCCAAATCCTTTGCCGCTTCGGAATGATCAATAATCACAACATCGTCAATTAGTTCAGAATCTATTTTCTCATAAAGTTCCTTTTTAAACAAAATAAACTTTCTATTTTCCTTCGGTACGGAACCGGCAAGATGGCTTAAGCGTTTTCCGCCGCGATGGTCAAATAATTGCCATGAACGGACGGCAATATCTTGGACGAAAATTTGTGGTTTTCGGATATTGTTCCACTCATTGATGGATAATTCTCCGATTAATGAAATTTTAGAAGAAGGAGAAATATGGTCCACCAAAGTTCCTAATCCGAATCCAACTCCATCAAGATTCGCACCATTTTCGCTCACGAGAACCTTTAGATGATTCTGATCACTGCCAATTTTTCTCATTGTCGAAATGGCAACTTCATTAATTAACACCTTTGGCTTTGGATTGTCCATCCCAAACGGTGATAATAAATTCAATTCATCTAAAGCCGAAAGGTTAATGTCCTCTAGCCTAACTTCATGATCCAGATACGTAACTGGAATAAAGTCGGCATCAGAAAGTTGCTCCTTAGCCAGAGAATTAAGCCTTGAACGAAGCTCAGCAACATCATCAATCGTAAGTGTCATCCCAGCTGCCATTGGATGGCCGCCGAAATGAGGCAGTATTTCACGACAGGTTGAAAGATTTTTAAATAAATCATAACCCGAAATACTCCGTGCAGAGCCCTTAGCAAGACCCTTTTCCTTGTCAAAACTCAAAACAATCGTCGGTCGATAATACTTCTCAACTAATCTGGATGCGACAATCCCGATTACACCTGCATTCCAGCCTTCCTTACCAATGACAAGAACATGATTTGAGTCAATCGGATAATTCTTTTCTACCTCTTCAATGGCTTCAGCTGTAATCGTATTAACAATGGACTGCCTTGATTTATTTAAAGAATCCATTTCCTCGGCCAAACTTTTAGCCTCTTCAGGATCCTGTGAAAGAAGAAGCTCTACAGCTAAATCGGCATTTTCTAAGCGCCCAACTGCGTTGATTCTCGGCGCAAGAGTAAATCCAATGGTTTCTTCGTTAATCGACTTATTGTCAACTCCCGCTAATTTAAAAATCGCTTTTAAACCAATATTATTTGTCATTTTAAGGTTTTCTAAACCTTTTTTGGCAATAAGACGATTTTCGTCCTTCAAGGATACTAAGTCTGCAATCGTTCCAATGACTGCTATTTCAAATAAATGTTCAGGGAGCCGGCCATAAAGTGCATGGGACAGTTTGAAGGCAACTCCAACACCAGCAAGCTCACGGAAAGGATAAACGCTATCCGGCAGCTTTGGGTGGATTATGGCAAGCGCCTCAGGCAGAATTGGACCCGGTTCATGGTGATCAGTAATAATGAGATCAAGTCCCAGCTCTTTTGCTATGTTTGCTTCATGTATTGCAGAAATTCCCGTATCAACCGTTATGATTAATTTTATTCCAATATCAGCTGCATGTCGGAAGGCATTTTCATTCGGGCCATAGCCTTCAGTAAAACGATTTGGAATGTAAAATTGAACATTGGCCCCTAAATCACGAAGGGTGATCATTAAAACTGTCGTACTGCTTACACCATCCGCATCATAATCCCCAAAAATTAAGATCGGTTCTTGTTTTTCTATAGCCTCATTTATTCTTTTTACAGCAAGGTCCATACCTTTTAAAAGATAAGGGTCATGAAACTGTTCCTTGCCAAATAAAAAAAACCGTGCAGAATCGACGGTATCTAATCCGCGGTTAACAAGCAGCGATGCTACAAGAGGTGTAATTTTCAATTCAGCTGCGATTTCTTTTGTTTTCGCTTGGTCGGACTCTCGAACAATCCATCTTGTTTTTGACTTTAACATGCGTAAAGGTCACCTCTCAGACTTTAATATTATACAGGAGTGGAATAAACGTTTCAATCAGAAATGCGTGTATAAGAAAAACCGCAGATTTTCTGCGGTTTTTTCACGATTATTACACTTGAGGTTGATCAGTGTACTTTTTCTTTACTTTTTCTGTTTTAATAACACCCTTTTTCTTTAACTCTCTACATTTCATTACATACCATAATGAACTAGCAATAAAGAGCGAAGAGTATACCCCAACAATGAGACCAACGAACAATGCGATGGAGAAATTTCGGATCGATGCACTACCAAAAACCATTAAAGCGGCTGTGGTAATTAATACAGTTAAAACAGTGTTAATGGAACGTGTTAATGTTTGACGAATACTTACGTTCACTACTTCAGCGATCTCCTGAACGGTTTTGAGACGTTTTTTCTTATGAAGGTTTTCACGAATCCGGTCGAAGGTTACAATTGTATCGTGATTTGAATAACCAACAATCGTCAAGACTGCAGCGATAAAGGTTAAATCGACTTCAAGTCTAGTGATACTAAAGAAGGCAACCATAAAGAACGCATCGTGAAGCAAGGAAATCACAGCCGCAATCGCCATATACATTTCAAATCTGATTGTAACATATAGAATAATTCCAATGGATGCAATCAAAACAGATAAAAAGGCATTTTTCGCCAACTCTTTACCAACTGTTGGAGAAACGGTGCTGACATTTGGCTCCGAGCCAAATTCTTTTTTAAACTCATTTTTTAAATGGGCAATTTCATTTTTAGATAAAACACCTATCATTCTTGCGCCGGCCATTTGTTTTTTATCACCAGAAATGGTAACATCATCTGTTTTTAAATGAAGTTTAGTAAAGGCATTTTCAACTTGTGCAGTTGTCAAAGGAGTATTTGATCGAATCTCAACACGGGTACCGCTTGTAAAGTCAATACTTAAGTTCAATCTGAAAACAGAAAGAACGATTATACCTACAACAAATAGCACTCCTGATAAAATGAAGAATGTCTTTCTCATTTTTACGAAATCTAATTTATCATATCTAGTTGGGAGATCTACTGTATCATAGTTTTCAGCAATATCCTTAACTTTAGACGGACGCACACCAAACCAGCTTATTTTCTTATTCAGTACACTGCTATGGATCCAAAGACCTAATAATAGACGAGATCCATAAACTTGAGTTAAGAAGCTCATAAAAATACTCACAAGTAACATTGTAGCAAACCCTTTGACTGAGCTTGTCCCATAGAAAAATAAAACAGCTGCTGTCAACATCGTTGTCAAGTTGGCATCAAGAATGGTCCTAAATGCATGATTTTCACCAGCCTTAAATGCTGATTTAATGGATTTACCAACTTTAAGCTCATCCTTTATCCGTTCAAAGGTAATGATATTCGCATCGACGGCCATCCCAACCCCGAGGATAATAGCCGCAATTCCCGGCAGGGTTAAGACCCCATTCATCCAATCGAAAATCAAGAGGACCAGATAAATATAAATGCTTAAAGAAAGAATCGCAATAAAACCTGGAAAACGATAATATACAAGCATGAATAGATAGACCAGCGCAACCCCGATAATCCCCGCTAAAATGGTATCATGTAATGCCTGCTCACCAAATTTGGCTCCTACTGAAGTGGAATAAACTTCTTTTAGTTTTACAGGCAGGGCGCCGGCGTTTAAAAGTTTTGCAAGAGTTTGTGCTTCTTCGACTTTAAAATCACCGACAATGGAAACGGTATCTTGATTAAATACCTGACTAACTCGTGGAGCAGATAAGTATTTAGGATCTTTTTTCGTTACTTCCGTTTTAAAGGAATCTTTCCCTTTATTAAAATCCAACCAAATAACAAGAACATTATTTGGTGCCATATCGAGAACTTGTTTTGTTACTTTAGCAAACTTTGAAGCGCTTTTTAATGTCAGGGATACACTTGGCTTACCATTTTCATCAAAGGTTTGTTTGGCACCACCTTGCTTCAGGTCAGACCCATCCATCATTAAGCGGTCATTGGCATCACGAAACGTTAAGTTCGCCTGTGTGGATAATATCTCACGCGCCTTATTCTGGTCGGTTACACCGGCAAGCTGAACTCGAATCCGATTATTTCCCTCGGTTTGAATACTCGGCTCACTAACACCAAGGACGTTAATCCGTCGATCAAGCGCTTCGGCTGTATCAGCCAAAACCTTTTTGTCAATCTTTTGTCCTTTCAATGGCTGAACTTCATATAAAACTTCAAAGCCGCCCTGAAGGTCCAATCCAAGCTTAATTTTGTGTAAAATATCTTTCGTGGTGACTCCCATTGTGCTTCCCAGCAGTACAATAATAAGCAGGAAAGCGAGGATTCTACTGCGTTTTACCATTATGTATTTCTTCCTCCTTAGGCATAAGACAAAGCACTTTAACGTACAAGCCTAGTACAATAATGAAAAATCCATTGCCTTCATTATGAGATAATATGGAAAGGCTGTCAATTTACAAAAATATGAAGACATTGTAAAGATGGAAGTCTATTTGAACAGTTTCTTCCACTCATTTTCATTCTCTAGAGAGAACTCGGGTGATTTATAGGCTTCAATCGTTGCAAAACTCATGTAATCACTTACTTTAACCTTAAGAATATCCTGGATAATTTCATGTAAATAGATTTCATCCTTTACCTTTTTCCATTTTTTCTTTTGCAAGTATCCCCATAAGCTGCTTTCCGTAACCGAATCATAACCAAGAATCTTAAATTCCGAAAGTTTGCTTGCTAATGCCGGCTTTACCTGTGTACGAAAATGATCGTATGCGTGGCTATTCTCCATCCCAACTGCCTCCTCCATAAAGGTCACCCATTCCATTAGTTTTTCTAAAAAACAATTCTGCTTGTCATGCTTTGTCCACCTTGGTGCATATAGTTAATTGTATATGAATTCTTCTTTTTTGAGAAGGTGGGAAGTTGAATGTCGAAGTTTTTAAAAGGGACTTTCATCCTATTAATAGCGGGCCTAATTACAAGAGTTTTGGGCTTTATTAATCGGATTGTAATAGCGAGAAGTATTGGAGAAGAGGGCGTTGGCCTCTATATGATGGCATTTCCGACTTTTATTCTGGCAGTAACCATCACTCAGTTCGGGCTGCCTGTTGCCATATCGAAAAATATTGCTGAAGCAGAAGCACGGGGCGATCATAAGGAAATTAAAAAAATATTAGTTGTTTCACTTGCCATAACTCTATCCTTATCTCTTATATTTACTCCGGCATTAATATTGCTTGCGCCGATTCTTTCAACAACGCTTTTCACAGATCCGAGAACCTACTATCCACTGGTTGCAATTGCGCCGGTTGTTCCGGTTATTGCTGTATCTTCCGTTTTACGGGGATATTTTCAAGGGAGACAGAACATGCGTCCGTCTGCTAACTCCCAAATACTAGAGCAGCTTGTGAGAATTACCTTGATTGCGGTTATGACAAAAGCATTTATCCCTTATGGAATTCAATATGCCGCAGCAGCAGCAATGGTTTCGGCGGTAATCGGGGAACTGTTTTCCCTTGTCTATTTAATGACTGCATTTAAGCTCAAAAAACGATTTAGACTTCGAAGGAACTTTTTTAAATTTGTTTATTCCGGAAAAAAAACCTTCAAAGATTTAATGGAAATTGCCGTACCAACGATGGGCAGCAGGATGATTGGTTCGGTTGCCTGGTTTTTTGAACCGATTGTGGTGGCCAATAGCTTAGCACTGGCCGGTGTGGCGGCAGTGGAAGCAACTAAACAATATGGTGCCTTAACGGGATATGCGCTGCCTCTTTTAATGCTCCCTTCATTTATTACGTTTTCATTGGCAACATCCTTAGTCCCAGCCATCAGTGAGGCTAATTCGCAAAACAATCATAAATTAATCGAATACCGTCTGCAGCAGGCATTAAAGCTAGCGTTTTTATCCGGCGGTCTTGCGGTTGTGATCCTATATGTACTAGCTGACCCATTAATGACGATCATGTATGGTAAATCAAATGGTTCATACTTTATTCGTCTAATGGCACCATTTTTCTTATTTTATTACTATCAGGGTCCGCTTCAAGCCGTTTTGCAGGCATTAAATTTAGCAAGAGCTGCGATGATTAACAGCCTAATCGGGGCAGTCGTCAAAACTGCCGTTATCTTTTTGCTGGCCTCCCAGCCTTCTTTTGGCATAACCGGCGCAGCATTAGGAATTATTGTTGGTTTTGTCTTGGTAACGGTCCTTCATTTTGCCACCGTCTTAAAGAAAATTGCTTTTTCTTTTTATATTCGTGATTATGCAAAAGCGTTTATTGCCATGGGGATTTCCGGCTGGTGTGGTTATTGGCTGTTTGGACATTTCCTGATTAACCAATTTTTAGCCATTCGTGTGGTAATATCTACTGCGGGGATCTCTATTCTCTATATCCTCCTGCTCTTGGGCCTAGGGTTGATAAAAAAGAGGAACTCAAACGAATTCCTATCATTGGCAACTTAGTTTTTCGATAATGAATAAAAGCCACGGGTTTTACGTGGCTTTCCTCATTCATCCTGTAAATCAATAAAAAACTTTCCATTTTCATAGCTGCAAAAGGAAATTTTTTTTATGTCATGATGCCCCTTCTTTTTTAGCTCTTGCCTTAGCCAAAGATTGGTTTTATTAATTCTTTTTAAATTTTCTTCATCAATCTGACCATCCATAATTAATGGAATCGTAATATCCCCATTTTTATTCGGTTTATTAGGATCCTGCAGTTTTTCGATTACTGACAAATTCCCTGAAGCCTCTAAAATGGCAAATTCAACATCCGCGATGCTTCGGATATCTTTTTCTCTTAATTGAGCCATTAAATCATCGAAATTATACCGTTGTTTTTTCATTGCATGTTCATCGATTTTTCCCCGGTTTATAATGATGGTCGGCTGCCCATCAACTAAATTCCGAAATCGTTTGCTTTTTAAGGAAATCGTAGCAAGTGAGATTTGAATTAACATTAATAAGACCATTGGAACCATCGTATGAGTCAAGGGATCTTTCGTATTTTCAATTGAAATGACTGCCATCTCACCTATCATAATAAAAACCACTAAGTCCAAGATACTTAATTCGCCAATTTCCCGTTTACCCATTAAGCGGAAAATCACAAGAATCACTACATATAAAGAAATAGTCCGAAACGCAATATTCAAATAAACTTCCACTGTTTGTCTCCCCTTTTTGTACATTCAAATCTATTATTTGCAAAGTAATGGGAATAACAAGTGGAATAATTACCCAATAACTAATGATTCAAAAAATGGCTGTGTTAAAGGTTATTGTTAATTGGAGCGGAAATCAACAACCATGTTTATGAGCATAGGCAGATTTTTTTGATTCTACTTTCCAACCATTTTGAATAACTTGTACTAAGAAGGTTACTGTATAGCTTCCAATGGAAGGAATTTATACAGGAATGATATAGACTGCCATAAGGCATTGAAGGGGGAGAGTTGAAATCGAATCAAAAAGCTTTGGTACATCCATTTTATACGGGCTCATTTTTATCTTCGCTTTTGCAGCAATTAGCAGCCTTATTGTTTCGTTAATTCTTAAATTTACCTCCACACGGGAAGTATCACTCCAATACATTGTCACCGCCCTATCCTTTATCGCATTATTTGGCGGCGGATTTCTATCCGGAGGGAAAAGAAAGGAAAAAGGATGGTTAATCGGGGGAGTAACAGGCCTAATTTATTCCCTCGTCGTCTTCTTATTTCAATACTTAGGTTATGATAAACTATTCTCTTTCGATCAGATTATCTATCACTCCTGCTATACACTGATTGCAATGATGGGCGGCATTCTTGGAGTGAATATCGCCACAAACAATAATTCCAGAACAGCATGAAAATTTTTCAATGTAAAAAAGGAAGCCTAGTATGGATCGGCTTCCTTTTTTCCGCAATTATTTTTCAAGGTTAACTTCTTTTGAAGCTTCTTTTGAAGCTTCTTTTGGAGCTTCTTTGCTCGCTTCCGTTACTTCACGAATCGCTGAGCGGTCATAGGTAAGACGGCTGCCGTCTCCACATTTAATGACTGCTTTATTGTCATCGATGGAATCAATAAAGCCATGAAGGCCGCCAATCGTGACAATCTTATCACCCTTTTTTAAACTGCTTTGCATATTTTGTACGTTTTTCTGACGCTTTTGCTGTGGGCGAATTAATAAGAAATAAAACAACACAAACATTAAAATTAATGGTAAAAGTGTACCAATTCCTTGCATTTACATTTCCCTCCTTTCAAGTAACATCTATTAGAAATTTTTCGCGTCCGGTTTATTAAAACCATAACGTTCAAAAAATTCTTCTCGGAAATCACCAAGCCTGTCTTCCATGATGGCTTGTCTGACCTTCTCCATTAATCTTAACAGAAAATAGAGATTATGGTAAGAAGTTAATCGAATTCCAAACGTTTCTTCACAGCGAATTAAGTGACGTATGTAGGCTCTCGAGTAATTTCGGCATGTATAGCAATCACAATCTGGATCGATCGGACCAAAATCTCTTGCATATTTCGCATTTTTCACTACCAATCTGCCTTCGCTTGTCATCAACGTTCCATTTCGTGCAATCCTAGTTGGCAGGACGCAATCAAACATATCAATTCCACGAATAGCTCCATCAATTAATGAATCAGGTGAACCGACTCCCATTAAATAGCGCGGTTTATTCGTTGGTAATAACGGTGTCGTGAACTCTAACACCCGGTTCATTACATCTTTTGGTTCACCAACCGACAAACCGCCGACTGCATAACCCGGGAAATCAAGGGAAACAAGGTCTTTCGCACTTTGCTTCCTTAGTTCCTCATATTCTCCGCCTTGAACAATTCCAAACAAACCTTGATCTTCGGGACGTTGATGAGCATTTAAGCAGCGCTCGGCCCATCTTGAAGTTCTTTCCACTGATTTTTTCATGTATTCAAAGGTCGCCGGAAATGGCGGGCATTCATCAAATGCCATCATGATATCAGAGCCAAGGGCATTTTGGATTTCCATTGCTTTTTCAGGGGATAGAAATAATTTGTCTCCATTCAAATGGTTGCGGAAATGAACCCCTTCTTCTTCAATTTTACGAAATTCACTTAAGCTGAATACCTGGAAACCGCCTGAGTCCGTTAAAATTGCCCGATCCCAATTCATAAATTTATGAAGGCCGCCGGCTTCCTTAACAATCTCATGGCCTGGACGAAGCCATAAATGATAGGTATTACTTAAAATAATTCCAGCACCCATTTCTTTTAAATCTTCAGGTGACATCGTTTTTACTGTTGCAAGTGTACCAACTGGCATAAATGCAGGTGTATCAAAAGAACCATGGGGTGTATGGACGCGACCAAGACGTGCCCCTGTTTGTTTACATGTTTTAATTAATTCATAGCGAATCGCTGTCAAAATTTTTTCTCCTTCCTAATCCATTGACTAGATAATCAGCATTGCATCTCCAAAGCTAAAGAAACGATATTCCTCTTCGACGGCTGTATTATAGGCATGCAATATATTTTCCCGCCCTGCCAAGGCACTAACAAGCATGATTAAGGTCGATTTTGGCAAATGGAAATTGGTAATCAACCCGTCAATCGCTTTATATTCATATCCCGGATAAATAAAGATACTCGTCCAGCCGCTACCTGTAATAAATTCCCCGTCATTTTTTGACGCAATGGTTTCAAGTGTGCGAGTCGAGGTGGTCCCAACCGAAATAATTCTTCCTCCGCGCTTTTTCACATCATTCAATAATTGGGCTGTTTCTTCGGTTATCATATAATATTCGGAATGCATATCATGCTCCAAGATATCGTCCACACTTACAGGACGAAATGTCCCAAGGCCGACATGAAGGGTAATAAATGCAATATGAACCCCTTTTTCCTTGATTTCTTGCAATAGTTCTTCGGTAAAATGAAGACCGGCTGTCGGTGCAGCTGCGGATCCCAGTTCGCGTGCATACACGGTTTGGTAACGGTCACGATCCTCTAATTGCTCCTTAATGTAGGGAGGAAGTGGCATTTCCCCTAATTGATCCAATACCTCGTAAAAAATCCCCTCAAACTTGAAATCAAATACACGGCCGCCATGCTCAGAGGTTTCCGTACATACCGCAGTCAGCAGCCCGTCGCCAAAATCAATTTCTGTTCCTTCTTTTATTCTTTTTGCGGGTTTGACAAGTGTTTCCCATTTGTTTCCTTCAAGCTGTTTTAATAGGAGTACTTCTATTTTGGCACCAGTGTCTTTTTTAACGCCAAAAAGGCGTGCAGGCAATACCTTGGTATCGTTTAACACAAGGCAATCTCCTTCACGCAAATACTCAGTCACATTTTTAAAAATCTCATGCTTAATTTCGCCTGTTTCTTTATTTAACACCATCAATCTGCTGTCCGTCCGATTTTTCAATGGGACCTGTGCAATCAATTCTTCAGGTAATTCAAAATCAAATAAGTCTATTTTCATGTTATTACATCCTTACTTTATCGAAATCTTCCTATGAAGTAAAAAATTAATGATAGGACAATACTTACTATAATCGATGAAACAATCGGGAAAAAGAAGGTTGCATTCCCTTTTTTAATGACAATGTCTCCCGGAAGCTTACCCAAATGCAAATATGGCATAAGGAAACCAATAATAAAAATAATCGCACCGATAATCATTAGTGCTTTGGATAGACCGGTCACTTCTCAGGCACCTCCATGCCAAAATGATCATACACAGCCTGGGTCACAACTCTTCCTCTTGGGGTTCTTTGTAAAAAACCAATTTGCAAGAGATAAGGCTCATACACATCTTCAATTGTTTCTGACTCTTCCCCTATCGATGCAGCAATTGTATCAAGACCAACAGGCCCGCCGCGGAATTTTTCAATAATCCCTTTCAGCAATTTATGATCAATATGGTCAAGTCCAAGCCGGTCGACCTGTAGTAGGTCCAAGGCTTCCATGGCAAGTGTAAGATGTATCGTCCCGTTTCCTTTTACCTGAGCAAAGTCTCGAACCCTCCTAAGCAGGCGGTTGGCAATCCTTGGGGTCCCTCTTGCTCGCCTTGCAATTTCCATCGCCGATTGCTCGTCAATATCGGTTTGAAACAACTCTGCAGTGCGAAGGACAATGTTTTTTAATTGGTCTTCCTTATAATACTCGAGACGGCTTAAAACTCCAAATCGGTCCCGGAGTGGCGCCGATAACGAACCGGCCCTTGTGGTCGCACCGACAAGTGTAAAAGGCGGTAAATCGAGGCGGACAGAACGGGCACTTGGTCCTTTTCCGATGACAATATCAAGGCAAAAATCCTCCATTGCCGGATAAAGCACCTCTTCAATTGAGCGCGGAAGCCGGTGAATTTCATCAATAAAAAGCACATCTCCCGGTTCAAGAGCTGTAAGGATGGCTGCTAAATCACCCGGGCGTTCGATTGCCGGTCCTGAAGTAGTCCGAATGTTTACGCCCATTTCATTGGCGATAATGACTGCAAGTGTAGTTTTCCCCAAACCAGGCGGTCCGTATAAGAGAACGTGATCAAGGGTTTCTTTCCGGAGTCTCGCTGCCTCAATAAAAACCTCCAGATTTTCTTTCACCTGGGTTTGACCGATATATTGCTTTAAGTTTTGCGGCCGAAGGCTTTGTTCCAAACTTATTTCGCTCTGATTCGCTTCACTCGAAATAATTCTTTCCTCCATGAATCATCACCTTATTTTAAAAGCCGTTGCAAGGCTTTTTTAATGTATTGATCTGTTGAAAGTTTTTCTTTTTGTAATTCCGGCGAAATCTTCTTGATTTCTTTTTCAGAATAGCCGAGGGCTTTAAGAGCAAGAATTGCTTCTTCTAAGGAAGTGTTGGCAGCCGGTACCTGCTGTGCCGCAAATTGGTCGGCATTAAATAAATTCGGAAAGTAATCCGGGACAATATCCTGTAATTTCCCTTTTAAATCAAGAATCATCTGTCTCGCTGTTTTTTTGCCGACTCCCGGAAATTTAACAAGAAAGCCTTCGTCTTCATTTTCAACGGCGGAAACAACCTGCTGCACTTCACCGGAGGCAAGTATGGCAAGCGCCCCTTTCGGTCCAATCCCGGAAACATTTAATAATTTTGTAAAAAGTCTTTTTTCTTCCCTTGTAGTAAAGCCGTATAAGGCCATGATATCTTCACGGACGTAATGGTAAGTATATACTGTTACCATCGTTTCCATTTTGCCGGAGTATATAAACGGGTTAGGGGTTGATATTTGATACCCGATTCCGCCATTTTCGATGACGATATATTCCGGACCGACAAATTCAACGGTCCCTTTAATAAATTCAAACAATGATCTTCTCTCCCCAAGTTTGGACTAAACTTCATTTTAACATAAAATTTTGGGGGTGTTGAAGAAAATAACCCGTTTTCCTTAGTGGGATTTTGGTTTCGCTGATTGGATGGTTGGTTTCGCTGATTGGGAATGATTTTCGCTGATTGGATCGTTCGTTACGCTGATAGGAGACAATTTTTCGCTGATTAGATCATTTGTTACGCTGATAGAAGACAATTTTTCGCTGATTAGATCATTCGTTACGCTGATAGGAGACAATTTTCCGCTGACAGAAATCATTTAATATGACAAAGTTTAATTTTTACGAAAAAAACAGGCTGATTAATGACATCAGTCTGAATTTATGTTCGACTCATTAATTTTTTGAGGCTGCCTCAGTCGAGTAGTGCCTAAAGGTTTCTAAAACTTCTACGTAACGATCCTTTGTTTTGATAGGGATTCCCTGCAGGAGCTCTTCTTGCTTTTTGCTTTCGAGTTTCCTAATATCTATTTGAAAAAAAGATTGAATTATTCTAGATTGGCCCGGTCTGCCGTTAAAAATGGTCAATACCCCTTCATTGGTAATGCCGAAGTAACCGTTTGCCTTTAACAATGGTGAAATATCGTCTACGTTTTTACGAAAAACTAAATTTTCTCCATCTCTTGTAATCAGTTGCCATTGATCGTATTTCGCCCAAAAATTTTCAGGTGACCAGCTTATTTCCTGAACTACTTCCTCGCTCAGCTCGCCATCCAAATAAACCCTTTGTAAAGTAACCTTTAATTTCAGAGGCTCCTTCGTTTGCTGTTCAAGATGGCGATCTTGTTGTGCGGCGGATCCTGTCATGTCCATACCAAGGGCCATTCCCAAAATAACAGCGAAGAAACCAGCCATTACCATCCATTTGAACTTCATGCAAATCACCTCTTCTTTTTATTCATACAGTTCTAGTTTAGCCTTTTTTTGCCTTTTTATCCTTAACAAATGAAAAAGGGGTAAAGCCCGCAGCTTTACCCTTTTTCATCAAGGTATTTGTTTACCTTCAAGGAGTTCATTTGTCGTGTTACGATCGCGACTAATCGTTCCTTCATCAGTGATGACCGACACCTTTTTACCGTTCACATATGGTTTTACAGCTTTTTGAACCGCTTTTTTCGTCTCGGCTGCACGGCTATGATCAACTAAATCAATCGCAATCATGACCGAATTACCATAGATGACTGAATGAACGTTTTGTACATTATTTACTGATTCTGCCTTTTGCTTGATCTGATTGGTGATTCTTCCAAGTGTTGCCGAATCATGGGCAGCATCATTGCCGCTGTACTTCACATTTAAGTGATTGTGGTAATTCACATCTCCCGTACTAAATCGATTGTCTCTCATGAAAAGATTATGATCATGGTTCGCAAGAGGTTTGGTTGGATTCGGAGGGTTTCCATTTTCATCCCTTGTCTGGAGCAGCTGTCTCCGTTGATCCCTTTGATAGTTCCCCTCATCCCCAAGCGTATGATCCATCATTTCCGTCAGTGGTCCATCGTTATCGATAAGAAATCCATTGTTATTATTTGGATGTTTTTCATTTGAGTAATACCCCATTGGACGTGCTACGTTATTATCATTGTTGTTATTTACACCAGCTCGATCAGAATTTGCACAACCTGCCAGCCCCATAATACATAAGGCAGATAGAGGAATCATCCACGGTTTCTTGTTCAAGCGAAAAACCCCCTCAAAGAACATCATGAGCATAGGGAAATATGCTCATTCTTAGGTTGTTCTCAGAAGGGATTTTCATTCTGCCAGAAAGCGGAAGCATCTATTTAACCATTTTTTTTAGCTCATTGAAAAACTTCCTGCGTAAATGAAATTGATTGATTGTTAATTCCAATACATACTTTGTTTTAGAGGGTTTTATATGAGAATTTTCCCTGATTAAACGGTTCCATTCACGAAAAATATCGGAAGGGTAGGCCAAGGCATATAAAAAGGCTTTTTCCTTTAAAAACTTTTGAAATGGTTCAAACTCATAAAGCCGCTCGAAGGACCATTCCAAGTATGGCAGAATCCGGTTTGCATATTGTAAATAGTCTAGGACATCAGGGCCAACTTGAATTAAATCAAAATCAATTAAATTTAAAGCCCCGGAGGCATCGCGTAAGAAATTATGGTGCGCTACATCCCCATGAAGGATGACAAAAGGTTCTTTTTCAAAAAAAGTATGATTTGCGGAAATTCCGTCCAATGACCATTTAGCCCATTCTAACATTTCAGTAAGATAGGATTGGCTTATTAAATACTCTAAAACGGGAAGATTATTTATAAAGATGGACGAACGCTCCTGAAATTTCCCAACCAGATCTCCCTTCGAAATTAAAGTCCGATAACGTATCTCGAAGGCTGCGGTGACCTTGTGAAATTCTTCTAATAGCTTTAAACCCTCGATAATATTTTCTTTCGAATTATACGAAAAGTTGGTTTTATGTGGTTCTATATATTCGATCACGCCATAATGGGTACCTTCAAAATAAAGGGGTTCTTTGACAGGCTGGACATACAGATAGGTTTTGCTAAATCCCTCATTTTTTAAAGTTGTTGTAAAAGTTTCCTGCAGTTTCAGTCTTCTATTTGAGCGGTAACCTTTGATGATATAGATATTTTTTTTCGTTTTTACGTAAAAAACTTTCTTTCGTATAGGAACAAATTGCTTAATTTTTTCTTGGAACTTTGATTGAAAATAAGAGAAGAGACGATCCAAATATGCATCGTCTCCCTTTTTGTTAGTTCTCGTCATTGCTCTCATCAAATCGGGGCATCCCGTAGGCACCTGCTCCTTCTGGCCCAATCCCATAAGGATTCATATACGGTGGCTGCGCGACATTGACTGGTCCAGTATAGGGTGCACTATAGATAGGTGGAGTAGATGGGACGAAATTTGTTACTGCACCCTTGGCCGGTCCGCCGCATCCACAATCCCCTCCCGCTCTCGCAGGAATACCACCTGGTGCTCCTGTCATTTCCGGTGATTCAAAAGCAGATCCCATTGGCGGGTATCCGTAAGGGGTTTGCCCGTATGGCGATCCTGGGTTGTATGGTGCTCCTCCTGAAGCGGGATTAACTGCACCCTGCGCGGTCGGATATTCTCCCGGATAGCCCCCCTGTGGCCCAGCACTATATCCGGCCTGCGGGTAACCTGCCTGTATTCCCCCCGGGTACCCCTCAGGATATCCTGCCGGTCTTCCTTGATATCCAGGCGGCATTCCACCCGGATAAGCCTCAGGATATCCTACAGGTGCTCCTTGGTATCCCCCGGGCATGCCTCCAGGGTAACCCTCATATCCTGCAGGTGCCCCTTGAAATCCTCCAGGCATGCCTCCAGGGTAACCCTCATACCCTACGGGTGCCCCTTGAAATCCTGCCGGTCCAGCTGGGTATCCTGCTGTTCCTGCCCCTGGAAACCCTTCAGGATAACCAGTCGGTGCAGCTGGTCCTGCAAGCATTTGCGGGTAACCTCCTACCGGATATTGGGCAGGATTTTGTGCTCCCATCACTGCTCCCGGATTATAGCCCGGGTTCATAACCGGCATATGCGGCATAAAGGATGAGGATTCATCAGCAAAATGCGGTGCAAAGGATGCTCCTGCAACAGTTGGTGCCATACCAGGTGCTGGGAATGCGCCTGGATAGGCTCCGACTCCAGGTGCTCCTGGATAGGCACCAACACCAGGTGCTCCTGGATAGGCACCCGGATTTACTGGATAACCACCATGCATACCTGCATAGCCATCTAGCGTCCCCGGATAGCCGCCACCATGTTGATATGGCATATATGGCTGCGGGTAGAATTCCATTGGTGGGCAGAATCCTGGTCCAGGCATAACAGGTGTGATCGGAACACATGGCTGCTCAACTGGTGCCTCCATAGGTGGAAGTACAGGTACTTCTTTTTTCGGTACTTCCTTTATTTCGGGTAAAATATTTGCCGGTTTTGGCGGCAACTCCGGTTTTACCGTCATATTTGTCATGTTTGTCATATAATAATTATTAATATCGATTTCTGGGACAACTGGGAGAGGCATTTTTGGAGTATAAGGTACTTTTGGTGCTTCCTTAATAATTGGCTGTTCTTTTATTGGAACTTCCTTAATCGGCATTTCTTTAATTGGCATTTCTTTAATTGGCATTTCTTTAATCGGCATTTCTTTCGCTATAGGCTTTTCCTTGGCAAATGGGTGTTCAACAAGCGGCATTTCCTTCTTAGCTCCTAAATTGATGGCAGCTTCCGGTTTCCCTACAGGTGCTTCTTTCTTTACCATTCCCCCTGTTGTCGGGACTTTCACTTTCATACCGGGCATAATCATATCAGGGTTGCTGAGCTGGGAATTCATCTTTTTCAGCTCTTCAAAATTCACGCCGTACTTCTTGGCGATCTTCCAAAGAGTATCCCCTTTCTGTACGATATGGATCTTCACTCTGATTTCCCTCCTATGCATAAGTCCATATAGTCTATGTGGAAATGGGCAAAGTGCTATCATTCTTCACAAAAACATATGCTTTTTTTGGGAAAAATATGAGTTGGACCCTGATGAATTATTTTATAGATGTTGATTTGATGGATTTTTTCGATTCGCTGATAAAGTGCCTCGATTCGCTGATAAATCTCTTCAATCCGCTGATAAAGCGGCTCGGTTTGCTGATAAATTCTTCTATATAAAAAAAGAGATACATTTTAAAAATGCATCCCTTTTAACAGTTATTTATGAATTTGCTAGCATTCTTTCTAAAGCTAATTTTGCATTCTCGGCAATTTCTGCATCCACCTTAATAAGATTAAGATTAGATGCATCCTCTAAGGTATCAAGGCTCCAGACTAAATGTGGCAAATCAATCCGATTCATTGTAAGACACGGACACATATGAGGATTAAGCGAAATTATTTTTTTATCCGGATGATCGTGAATAATTCGGTTTACAAGATTCATTTCTGTCCCAATTGCCCATTCAGTTCCAGGTTCTGCATTTTCAATAGCCTTGATAATATAACTTGTTGATCCGGCCATATCTGACAGTTCCACAACTTCTCTGCGGCATTCCGGGTGAACAATAATCTTCATTTTTGGATGTTGATACCTTACGTCAATAACATTTTTAACCGTGAAATTCTCATGTACGGAGCAATGCCCCTTCCAAAGAATGACCTTAATACTTGAAACATCACCTTCATATTCCAGTGTGTTTGTAATTGGGTTCCAAATAGCCATATCATCTAAATCAATACCTAAATCAAAAGCCGTATTCCTTCCTAAATGCTGATCAGGAAGGAATAGAATCCGCTCCTTCTGAGTGAAAGCCCATTTTACCATTGTATGTGCATTGGAAGAGGTAACAGTTGCCCCGCCATGTGCTCCAACAAAAGATTTAATAGCCGCTGTTGAATTTACATAGGTTAATGGAAGAATCGTGTCTCCAAAAATCTCCCCGAGCTTCTCCCAAGCCTGCTCCGTTTGCTGAAGATCCGCCATGTCCGCCATCGAACAGCCAGCCCTCATATCTGGTAAAAATACCTTTTGCTGCTCGCTTGTCAAAATATCGGCTGTTTCTGCCATAAAATGAACACCGCAAAAAACAATAAACTCTGCTTCCTTATTTTCAGCTGAAAGCTGAGCCAGTTTTAAAGAATCGCCAGTAGCATCGGCAAACTGAATAACCTCATCCTTTTGATAATGATGTCCCGGGATAAACAATTTTGATCCCAGCTTATTTTTTACTTCACGTACCCGTTCTTCCAATGCTTCTCTTGACATTTGTTTATAAATTTCCGGTATCATTCGGTTTTTTTGTAAGGCTGCTAGAATGCTCATCTTATTCCACCCCTTAGTTCCATTTTACTTTTACACTGATATCAAGCGCTTTATACGAATGGGTTAAAAAGCCCAAAGAAATATAATCCACACCAGTATCCTGAAAGGATGCCAGGTTACTTAATTGAATTCCACCGGAAGCTTCGGTAATGGTTCCAGGCGGTACCAATTTAATTAATTCCTTGATTTCTTCAGGGGTACGGTTATCAAACATAATGATATCCGCCTTAGCATTTACCGCTTCGATTACCTGTTCTTCCGTTTCTACCTCGACTTCGATCTTTACCATATGACCGGCCTTTTCTCTTGCTACTTCAACAGCCTTTGTAATGGATCCTGCAAAGGAAATATGGTTATCTTTGATCATAATTCCGTCGTATAATCCATAGCGGTGATTGTAGCCGCCGCCACAGCGAACCGCATATTTTTCAAACATTCTAAGTCCCGGTGTTGTCTTTCTTGTGTCACATAGTTTTGTATGAGTGCTGCCCAGCGTTGTTACTGCGTTCTTTGTTAAGGTGGCAATTCCACTCATCCGCTGGAGCAAATTTAGAACAACCCTCTCACCTTTTAATAGGTCTGCAATTTTTCCAGTGACAGTTGCGAGCTGCTGCCCTTTTTCAATGGCCTCGCCATCCCTTACAAAAACTTGAGTTGTGAGTTGTGGGTTTAATACCTGAAAGCCGGTTCGGATGATTTCTTCTCCGCAAAAAATTCCGTTATCTTTTGATAAGAAGACAATTTCCCCATTGGTATTGTTCGAAAAAATTAAATCGGTTGTGATGTCCTGTTCTCCAATATCTTCTATAAAAAATTGTTCAAGTTGCGAGCGCAGTTTCAATGTGTTCATTTTTCTTCTCCACTTCCCGTTTTTGAATGATTGATTTCTTTAACCAATTTATTTCATCCTCATATGGGTAATCACTTCGGTAGTGACCGCCGCGGCTTTCCGTTCTTCTTAATGCCGAGTCCGTGATGAGTTTTGCAATCGTCAGCATAAAGATTTTGTTTATGTCTTCCATGCTGTATGAGTCTAATTGATCAACTGTTTCCCATTGATTCAGCCAATCTTTTTGTTTTTTCAAATCGAGTTCATTTCGGACAATTCCGACTCGTTCCATCATCCGTTCTTTTAAGATCTGGACATCCGGAAGTTTTAACATCTCTGTGTTTGTTGTTGAATAATGAGAGTATTTTGGTTCAGGCAATTCCATTTTTGCCTTATTCAGCCAAGCTGAAAGTTTTTCCCCTTGAAATAAACCTTCTAACAAAGAATTGCTTGCTAAACGGTTCGCCCCATGAAGACCGGTACAAGCCGCCTCGCCAATGGCATAGAGACCTTCAATCGAGGTACGTCCAATGAGATCGGTTTTGATACCTCCCATTAAAAAATGACTTCCCGGTGCCACTGGGATTCTACCTTCAGAAATGGCAATTCCGTTTTCCTCACAATTCGAAGTAATGGTTGGAAATCTATTTTTGAAATTGCTAATTTTACTTATATCTAAATAAATTTTCACACCCTGTTTGAGATAGCTATAAATGGTTTGCGAAACAACATGCCTTGGTGCCAGGTCTTTTAAAGGATGGATTCCTTCCATGATGGGACTTCCATCTTCTGTAACCAAAATGGCACCTTCACCACGTACGGCTTCAGATATTAACCCTTTTGTTTCACCATTGATATATAAAAGCGTGGGATGAAACTGGATAAATTCCATATCTACAATTTCAGCACCCGCTAAATACGCCATAGCAATCCCATCGCCGCTGACGGTTTCAGCATTGGAAGTGTACGGATAAAGCTGACCGCAGCCTCCCGTTGCCAGGATTACATGGCTGGCGTAGTAGTGCTCAATGTATCCATTTAATTTTTTCGCTTTGACACCCATACAACGTTTATTTTTTATAATTAATTCAAATGCGAAGGTATTTTCTTCAATTTGGACATTTTCTTTTACCATGCTGATAAGATGTTCCATGACGTTTTTTCCTGTTGCATCCCCGCCACCGTGAACAATTCTTTTTTCACAGTGGGCCCCTTCCATTCCTAGAAGTAACTCACCATTT
Organism: Bacillus salipaludis; assembly: GCF_030938565.1. GTDB lineage: Bacteria > Bacillota > Bacilli > Bacillales > Cytobacillaceae > Neobacillus > Neobacillus salipaludis_A. The sequence continues at coordinate 5,263,908 of NZ_JAVGVR010000001.1, forward strand.
TGATCCCTGTCAAATACATCACTTTGACTTGAAAGATTTCTAATCAACTTGGGAGCAGCGTTGATGATTTCTTGCACCGTTTCCGGATGATTATGAAATCTCCCCGCTTCAAGCGTGTCCATAAAATGCTTGTCAGGATGATCGTTGTCACCAAGTGCAGCTGCAATCCCCCCTTGGGCCAAGTAAGAATTCGCCGTCCTAATTTTTGACTTTGTGATAATTCTCACATTTAATTCCTTATTTAAACGGACTGCCAGCTGTAAAGCTGCTACTCCGCTTCCAATAATTAACACATCAGTATAAGTCATATTTTGACCCTCCTGGTTTTACAGGTGTCTTGACATATATATTTACACAGATTTACACTAATATCAAGTATTTTTTAAGGTTAGGAGAATCCGAGAATGATTTATTTTGATTATGCAGCGACAACGCCTATCGATCCGGAAGCAGCCGAGGTTTACGTTCAAGCAGCTACAGAGTTTTTTGGGAATTCCAGCAGCCTCCATGACATCGGCGGCAACTCCTCAGCACTGCTTGAAAACTGCCGGGAAGAGTTGGCCAATCTAGTAAATGTCGATAAACACGGGTTATTTTTTACAAGCGGCGGGTCGGAAAGCAATTTTTTAGCAATCGAAGCTTTATTGTCCGCTCCTAAAAAACAAGGAAAACATATTATTTCAGGTGTGGCAGAACATTCATCGATTCATGGTGCTTTAAATCGTCTCAAGGCATTAGGGTATGAAATAACCTTCCTTCCCTTTCAGTCATCTGGATTGATTGATCTCGAGAAACTCGTAGATGCAATCAGGCCAGATACAGTGTTAATCACGATTCAGCATGTAAATTCGGAAATTGGTACCATCCAGCCAATTGAAAAAATTGCACACATTTGCAAGGAAAAGAATATTCATTTTCACAGTGATTTTGTTCAGTCATTTGGAAAAATCAATATTAGTACGTTGGCACCGCAAGTCAGCAGCTTTTCTTTTTCCGGGCATAAAATTTATGGTCCAAAAGGAGTTGGGGGCGTTTATATTGATCCCAGCATTTCTTGGCAACCCTTTTTCCCAGGGGGCTCACATGAGAAAGGGTTAAGACCTGGGACGGTTAACGTACCTGGAGTTGCATCCATGACGGCAGCTGCTCAATTAATATTTCCTTCTATTTCGGAAACTTATCATCATTATGTGGGGCTCCGGACGGCATTACTAGAAGCACTTAATCCGATTCAGCAATGGGTTCAGTTTTTTGAGGCGGAGGGTGCTCAGCTGCCTTCAATTATTGGTCTTCGAATTGCAGGGATTGAGGGGCAATGGGTGATGTTAGAATGTAATCGTCTCGGATTTGCGATTTCTACCGGAAGTGCCTGCCAAGTGGGGATGCAGTCCCCATCGAAGGTGATGAAGGCTTTGGAAGTTAGCGACGGGCAAGCGAAGGAATTTATTCGGATATCATTTGGACGGTCAACAAGCATAGAGGATGTTTTGAAGCTTGGGGAAGCGCTCGTTGGGATTGTTAAGGAATATAAAGGCACTGTAGTTATTTAAAAAGAGTAAATTATGTTATGCTAAAAACGATAATTATTAGGTTGATGGGCTTACTACTTCAGGGTATAAGGACTAACAACCCAAAATAGTAAACCCTTTGAAATTTCTAGGAGGTCTTGTATGGAACAAAAGAAAATCTTAGGGGAGGAACGGCGAACCCTGATCCTTCAACTGCTTAAAGAAAGTACTGAGCCACTGACTGGCAGTGATTTAGCTAACCGGACAAACGTCAGCAGGCAGGTCATCGTTGGAGATATTACCCTTCTCAAGGCAAAAAATGAACCAATTATCGCCACAAGCCAAGGCTACCTATATTTACATCAAAATGCCGGAAACCCTGCATTTGAAAGAACAATTCCCTCTTTTCATAAACCGGAAGATACTGAAAAGGAGCTCAACCTGTTGGTGGACCTGGGTGTATTGGTCAAGGATGTTAAAATCGAACATGCGATATACGGGGATTTAACGGCATCCGTAATGGTTTCAAACCGCAAGGAAGTCAAACAATTTATCGAAAACCTGAAATCGACCAAAGCAGCATTATTGTCGGAATTAACCGACGGCATCCATCTTCATACCATTTCAGCTCCAAGTGAAAAGACACTTGACGAAGCAGAAGCAGCCTTAAAACGTGAAGGCTTTTTAATGGAATCTTAAAAGGACCCGGAAACATGTTCCCGGATCCTTTTTTAAAACTCTGAAAATTCACAAGCTACCTAATCCAACTCCACCATCAACGAAGGATAGCTTCCTAAAATCTTTACACCGCAGCCAAGTGCCTCTAACTCCGCCATTGCTCCGGGAATCAACACCTCATCAAGCTTCATTTCGATATCAATAATGAAAAAGTAATTGCCGATTCCGGTCTTCATCGGTCTCGATTCAATTTTCGAAAGGTTTAATTTCCTCCAGGCAAAAGCAGATAGCACCTGATGGAGCGCTCCGGCATGGTCTGCAGGAAGAGTCACCATAATCGTCGTTTTGTAGGTAGCATTCGCTGCTTCCATTAACGGTAAATCCATATCTTTATTCGAAAGAATAAAAAAGCTCGTTTGATTAAAGTTAAAATCATGGATATTTCTTTGAACAATCTGCAGTCCATATTCCTTCGCAGCTAACTCATTGGCAATCGCTGCTGCCTGCCATTCCGGATGGTCCATTACCATTTTGGCCGCCGCAGCCGTCGATGTTACACTTTCAAATGGAACACCCTTAAACTGCGTATGTAAAAACTTATGACACTGGGCAATGGCATGAGAATGGCTGTAAATATGCTTTACATCCTGCCAATGCTCCTGATTCGAAGGATGCACCATAAAATGCTGTTTAATCGGAATGGTAATTTCCCCGACAATCGGGATATCCACTACCCTGGTTAAATAATCCAAAGTAATATTTACAGAACCCTCAAGGGCATTTTCAATTGGAACAACCGCTAACTCTACTCTGTCATCGGCAACCGCATCCATGCATTCCGGAATCGTCCGGAACGGTTCAAGCTCATCTTCTGAAAAAACACTCATCACCGCAATTTCGGTGAACGTTGCCTTTGGCCCTAAGAAACCTACCTTCACTTTTTCTCCACTCCCTTGTTGTCATGTCTAATAAAAGAAAGCTAGGAGCAGCTTTCATAAGGAACAAACAACTCCTCCTTATGCACCTGTTCCCAGCACTTCCACATTCTCTACAAATTCGAGCTTTTTTAATTCTGTTAATAACTCATCAATTTCCATGGTCATGTTCCCCGTATTCATGGAAAGCGTCACATTCGCGCGGCCCTGGAGCGGGATGGTTTGGTGAATCGTTAACAAGTTACAGCCTGACGAAGCAACAACACTTAGCAATTTTGAAAGGGTACCGGAACGATCTTCTAAATGAAAAAAGAGCGAGACCAATTTTTCTTTTTTAATCGACGAAAAAGGAAAAACAGTATCCCTATATTTATAAAACGCGCTTCGGCTTAAATCGGTTTGCTGGACAGCTTCCTGGACGGATTCCACCTTACCCCGTTCAAGCAATTCCTTCGCATCAATCGTTTTTTTCATTGCCTCCGGAAGAACATCCTCACGTACTAAATAGAATTTTTTCTCTACTCTATTCCTTTTCATCTCTATACCTCCAACCACCAAGGAAGGCTACTCTATAAATTCAAATTCAAACTCCAGCAATTTTACGATATCCCCATCTTTTGCTCCTCTTTGCCTTAAGGCATCATCCACCCCAAGACCACGAAGCTGCCGCGAGAAACGGCGGACAGATTCTTCACGAGAAAAGTCTGTCATCTTAAACAGCCTTTCCACCTTTTCGCCAGAAACTACAAATGAACCATCTGGCTCTCTCGTAATTTTAAAGTGGTCAGGGTCCTTCTCATGTTTATATAGAACACGATGTACACCTGTTTGTTCCTCTTCATGCTCAAGAGGGAACTCCGGTGTCTCCTCCAATTTATCAGCAATCGCAAATAATAAATCGCGCAGCCCTTTTCTTGTTAAAGCGGAAATCGGAAAAATTGGATAATCGTCTTCCAAGCGCTCTTTAAATTTTTGCAGATTTTCTTCCGCATCCGGCATGTCGATCTTATTCGCAACAATAATTTGCGGACGCTCGGTCAGCCTTAGATTATATTCTTTTAATTCCTTATTAATGGTCAAATAATCCTCGTACGGATCTCTGCCCTCTGTCGCTGCCATATCAATGACATGGACAATGACACGGGTCCTTTCGATATGCCGTAAAAATTGATGGCCAAGGCCTACACCTTCATGGGCCCCCTCAATCAATCCAGGTAAATCAGCCATGACGAAACTTCGGTTATCTTCCGTTTCCACCATGCCAAGGTTAGGAACAATCGTCGTAAAATGATATTCGGCAATTTTCGGCCTAGCCGCTGAAACAACCGATAATAAAGTGGATTTCCCGACACTTGGGAATCCTACAAGCCCAACATCAGCGAGCAATTTTAATTCAAGGATTACATCGCGCTCCTGACCCGGCTCACCATTTTCAGCAATTTCCGGAGCCGGATTGGCCGGTGTGGCAAAGCGGTTATTTCCCCTGCCGCCACGGCCGCCTTTAGCAATAACAGCACGTTGGCCATGTTCAACAAGGTCAGCAATGACTTCCTTTGTTTCTGCATCAGTTACAACCGTTCCCGGTGGTACCTTAATAACCATATCTTTTGCATTTCTTCCATGCATGCTTTTTGACATGCCATGCTCCCCGCGCGGTGCCTTAAAATGACGCTGATAGCGGAAATCCATTAGTGTGCGCAAACCTTCTTCAACGACAAATACGACGTTTGCACCCTTTCCGCCGTCCCCGCCTGCAGGACCACCATTTGGAACATATTTTTCACGGCGGAATGCGACCATACCATTGCCGCCATCTCCACCCTTAACATATACTTTCACTTGATCGACAAACATTTTGTTGTAGACCTCCCGTCTGCATTTAACAAACTGATCTACCAACGAGAATCGCGAAGCCCTATCCTCTTTTTAAAAAAGGCATAAAAACTTCTAATGCGAGTTCGTTTTCAGAAAATTCCTTTACTTCATGAACCAGTTCAGGTCCTTGAGATTCAGAAAGGAATTGTTCAATCAGTTCACTTTTTATTATTATCCCGCTAAAATCGAAAAAGAAACGAGCACCATCAATTTGCGGGTCAATGGTAATCGATAAATGGTTTTCACCAAATACTTCAATTGCTTGATTTAAATGTAAAAATAAGGACTTTGTCCAATTTGTTAATAATGCATCATCTATTTTTATAAAATCCCCATCGGATAGAACCTCAAATTCAAGCTGAAAATGTGGTTGATCCCAATTGGATTTTAAAAGCAATGAAGCAAACATCGGCATCTGTAAATTGGAGAGCTTTGATTCCTGCTGCGTGTCAATGACAATCTCATCGATGATTTCTTTAGCCCGATCAATTTTATTTAAATCTAAATTTCCTTTTATCAATTGCAGCCGATTTAACCAATCGTGCCGCGAATGCCGAAGCACTTCAACAATATCTAGATCCTTCATTCCCTGCACTCCCACATTAATTGTCCGATAACCGTTTTCTGATAGTATATCAAAAAAGCAACCATGAGTAAGCGTTTTTTTGCGAATTATGTCCAAATGAGGAAAAAAAGCGGCTTTTATGAAGAAGTACTTATGGAGTTTCGGATGATTTCCCATCATTCCAATTGGCAATTTTTTCTCACATCTGCAAAAATAAAACTCTAACCAACCGGTTAGAGTTTTATTAAAAGCTTAAGCTTCTTGAGCTACTGGATAAACGCTCACTTTCTTACGGTCACGACCTAAACGTTCGAATTTTACAACGCCGTCGATTTTTGCAAAAAGAGTGTCGTCTCCGCCGCGGCCTACGTTTTCACCTGGGTAAATCTTTGTACCGCGTTGACGGTAAAGGATTGAACCACCAGTTACGAATTGACCGTCTGCACGCTTAGCACCAAGGCGCTTTGCGATAGAGTCACGTCCGTTCTTTGTAGAACCTACTCCCTTTTTAGATGCAAACAACTGAAGATCTAATTTTAATAACATTTATTCCACCTCCTGCTTTTTGAAGGTAATTTTTATGTGCGTTCCGTACTCTTCTTCAATCGTTCGTAATGAAACGACCATACCTTCGAGAAGAATCTGGATTTTCTCATGTATGTCAGCTGATAAATGATCAGGAATGACACAGCGGAGAAAACCATCTCCCTGTTCAATCATTGGTGTCACACCAGTAATGGCATGAACAGCATTGATAGCTCCAACTGAAACGGCAGATGCGCCTGCACAGACGATATCCTTGCCTCGGTCGGCAAAAAAAGCATGTCCGCTTATTTCGAAGGATTGAATTTCACCGGAATGATTACGATCAATCGTAATTCCAATCATCTATATTTCAACACCTTACGCGTTGATTTTTTCGATGACTACTTTAGTGTAAGGTTGACGATGACCTTGCTTCTTACGGTTGTTTTTCTTCGCTTTGTACTTGAAAACAATGATTTTCTTCGCACGGCCTTGTTTTTCAACTTTAGCTGTAACTGTAGCACCTGCAACAACAGGGCTTCCTACTTTTACATCTTCACCGCCAACGAAAAGGACCTTGTCAAAAGTAACTGTTTCACCAGCTTCTGCATCTAATTTTTCAATGTAGATTGCTTGGCCTTCTTCAACTTTCAATTGCTTACCGCCAGTTTCGATAATTGCGTACATGAACTGCACCTCCTTATAAACTCAGACTCGCCATACACAGGCGTCTATGCTTTAAGCATAAAACTTACTACCTGTTCTGTGCGGTTGTAGCACGGGTGCTACAAACATAACATTAAGATACTAACATATTTTAAACGAAAGTGTCAATAGAAATCGCCAGCTTTTTGGGCCATCTCACTTTCTTCACCAAATTGTTTTAATAGATAATAATGGCTTGGATTTGGCTTCACGGAAAAATAAACTTTAAATTTAAGAGATTCCTCTAAGAATTCAAGGTGATGTGCCATTGCTTCTTTTACCTCTTTCGTTGTTTCCACCAGCACCGCTTCAAAATCTCCATTCCGGTGCTCGACTAATTCCCTTTCAAGCCGGAAAGCCACCGTTTCCTGACTTAAAATTCTGCCCGTTCCCTCACAAACGGAACATTTAACCGTTAACGCTTCTGACAAGGAAACCTTTGTTTTCTTTCGTGTCAGCTGCAAAATGCCCAGTGGTGTATAGCCAATCAACTTAATACGATTCTCATCTTTATTCTGTTCAAAAACTGCCAATACTGACTGCTTGTCCTGCTCGCGATGCATATCAATAAAATCAATCAGGACTATGCCGCCAATATCACGAAGGCGCAGCTGCCGGCAAATTTCCTTTGCTGCCAAGAGGTTTGTTTTTAATACAGTTTCCTGATAGTCGCTTTTTCCAGAGAACTTGCCAGTATTCACATCAATAATCGATAATGCTTCCGTTTCATCGAAAATAAGATAGGAACCATTTTCGAGCCAAACGACCCGTTTGAGCGCTTTGTCGATTTCATGCTCAACCCGGTTCACCGCGAAAATATTTTCCTTCCCGCCGTAATAGCTTACCGTGGCGTTTTGATTGTGTTCCTCTAATATTCTTTTTAATGAAAGATCATCTACGAGGACTTCGCCGTTATCCATATTTGCCATCACTTCGATTAGCATTTCAACGAATGTATCTTTTTGAAAAATCAACCCGGGCTTTTTAAAGGTTTCAGCCTGCTTCATTAATTCATGATGTTGAACTCTTAGTTGTTCAAGTTCTTGATGTATTTCTTCTTCTGTTGCAAATAAACTTGAGGTGCGAAAAATAATTCCCTCGTCGGCTGTTTTGAGCTGATGGCCAATCCGGCGGAGGCTGGCTTTCTCGTTATCATCGGCAATTTTTTTCGATACCGCCACATAGCGGCCTTGCGGCATGTAGATGAGCTGATTTCCCTGGATTTCAATAATCCCTGTTACCCGCATCCCTTTTGTTCCTGTCGCATCTTTGTTCACCTGTACGAGCAGCTTTTCACCTTGATGAACAAATGTTGAGATGCCCTTTTTTTCATTTATTTTATCTAATGATAAAACATAGGAAGGCAGCAGGTCCCGGTGCAAATAGGCGTGTTTTTCTTCGCCAATGTCGACAAATACGGCATTCATTCCGGGGAGTACCTTTGAAACGGTCCCATAATAAATATTACCGACCAAAGAACGCTGCTCTGGCCGGTCAAAAACCATTTTTTCCACCTTATGATTTCGCATGAAGGCAAATCTTTTTTCTCTTGACTGATAATTGATGATTAATTGATCCAATCGGGCGGCCCCACTTTATTTTTGATGCATTTATTATACCCTTTTTGGAGAGGAGAGCCAACTGTCGGATAGCGTGCTTCAATTGTCGGATAGACTGTGTTCCTATTGTCGGATAGACTACGCATTGTCGGATAATCTGTTCCTATTGTCGGATAATCTGTTCCTATTGTCGGGTAGACTACGCCTATTGTCGGATAGCCAATCTCACTGGCGCTAAACCACCTTTTACTAGCAGATTGCCCCAAACCCGATTCTCAAAACATAAACAGCAAATCACTAACTTTGTCGGTTAAGCGTTTTTCTGTGAAATAAGCGTGCAACAGCTCATTTTCATCTAACATTCCTTTTTCCATGCCGTTCCCCTCAACAATAATCGGATGCTTGCAGCCGCGTTGAAATTTTTCGAGGACATGAATTAACAAATCATGTTCGTTCGCTTGAATCGGTTTTAATAAGTGTAAATCACTTTTCTTGCCGTAATAGCGTTCAAGCAGAAAGCGCATGAAAATAAAGCGACGCTGCTTCCACTCGTGGTAAAGCGAGAAATACAGAAACGCGATGACCACCCAGACATTGAGATGATACGGAGCGGTAAAAAGTATCAGCAACGAGAAAATGGTGAGACTGATAAAGGAAATCTGCAATGTGACCCGGTGCGCGAATGGAAACGATTTTTTGAGTGACATGAATAAAAAGACTAACTTACCGCCATCAAGCGGCCACACCGGAAAAAGATTAAAAATGAGTATCATTAAATTGTATTGGAAAAATAAATAAAATAAATCTGCAGACACCAAGGAATTGGTGTAGAGCAAAAAGCCAAGACCGACCATCCAGACATGCTGCAAAGGGCCGGCAAGGACAACTATTGCCTCTTCCTTTAACGGACGATTGCCGTGTTCATCCATTTCAGCAACCCCGCCAAACGGCAGGAGGGTTATTTTTTTAATTCTCCATGAAAAAAATGAAGCTGCAGCCGCATGCCCCATTTCATGTATAAAAATAATTCCTAACAATAGACAAACCTCTCGAAAATGTGCGGTTGCAATCGAAAGTGCGACAATAATCCATAACAGCGGATGAATATAAACCTGTTGAAGTAAATCTCTCACTCTACTCAAAGCGGATCACCTGGACCGGGTCGATAAAATCATCCCCTTTTTTAATGGCAAAATAGTACGTACCCTTTGATTTCTCTTCACTCGATGATACCGTTCCGACCACTTTTCTTTTTTCCACATAATCATAAAGTTTGACTTGAATGTCAGCTAAGTTCCCATACCAGGTTTCTGTTCCATCGGAGTGCTGGATAATGACTGTCTTTCCGATGCCATCCTTTACACCTGAAAATGTAACAGTTCCCCCATTCATCGCTCTGACCGAGGCTCCGTTTGCCGTTTCAATCATAATCCCCTGCCCGTTTTTCTCAAAGTTTTCTAGAACTTTACCGGTTGCAGGCAAGGCAGGCTTTTCTGCTGTATCTGTTTCTGTTTGCTTTTCTTTTTTCGGTTCATTAAAAGGCAGCAAAGCAAGTGGCTTACCAAACTTTTCTTCATACCACTGGGATACTACTGCAAATTTAAACTCCTTGTCCATTGTGGTTCGGACTACATTCCTGGCTTGGTCAAATGTTGCGGTATGATTTCGAAACAAAATCGCAACTACTAAAAAAAGACACACTGAAGCCAGTATTTTAAAAATAAAAACTTCCATGCGAAACAGCGGGTGCCCTTCGTCATCTGGTCCACTTCCATAGGAAGATACATGATTGAACCCGTACTTTTCTTCTTCCCCAGGCCAAGCCAGCTGGCGGTCTGGATTTTTTTCTTGCATGCCTATTTCTTTTTTCCGTTTATTGATTCTTTTGCGTATTTCATCCGGTGTCGACCGCGCCATATCCATCAACCCTTTTCCCACTTTTTGTACAAGTTTATGAAAGAGATTTAAGGAGTATGACTCTTCAAAAAAATCCTTGGTTTGTTATCTTGATATGTGGGTTTTGAAATGGAAAGTATTTTACCTAAACTGGAAAATATATTAATAAAAGTGGAAAGAAAATACCAACATCAAAAAAAGCCTGTCCACGCCCTGTGAACAGACTTACAAATCTATAAATTATCTTACACCGAAAAACTTTTTAAGCCTTGTGAACATACCTTTATTCGGTTCTTCTAAGGACTGGAGAGGAATGGATTCGCCAAGAATTCTTCTGGCAATATTCCGATAAGCAAGCGATGCTTTACTGTTTGGATCCATTGCAATCGGCTCCCCGTGATTGCTTGCGCGAATGACTTCCTCATCATCCGCCACAATCCCAAAAAGCTCAATCGACAAATGCTGAGTGATTTCATCGACATCCAGCATATCGCCGTTTTTCATCATTTGGTTGCGAATCCGGTTAATTACTAATTTCGGCGGCTCCATATGTTGTTCTTTTTCGAGAAGACCGATCACCCGGTCCGCATCACGAATAGCAGAAGCCTCTGGGGTAGTAATCACAATCGCTTTATCAGCCCCGGCAACAGCATTCTGAAAGCCCTGCTCAATACCAGCCGGGCAATCGATGATAATATAATCATAGTCTTGTTTTAGTTGGGTAATTAACTCTTTCATTTGCTCCGGTTTCACCGCAGATTTATCAACAGTCTGAGCGGCAGGCAACAAATACAATAAATCATCAAAGCGTTTGTCCTTGACCAATGCTTGATGAATTTTACATCTTTTCTCAATGACATCAACAAGGTCATAGATAATACGATTCTCAAGTCCCATCACAACATCCAAGTTCCGAAGACCAATATCTGTATCGACTAAGCAAACCTTTTTTCCTTGAAGGGCCAGAGATGTCCCAATATTAGCAGAAGTCGTTGTTTTGCCGACGCCACCCTTACCAGATGTAATTACTATAGCTTCTCCCACTTTATTGTCCCCCTTCTAATCTTGTTAAATTAGGTCTTAAATGTATTAAAGCTTGTAATCTATCTACGCTGATTTTTCGGTCCTCATCTATGTAGGCACATTCCATTTCATGTTTTTCTTTATCTTGAACAATGTCGGGTGCTCGATTTAAGCAATCGCTAATCCTTAACTGTGTTGGCCTCATATTGGATGCGGCAATAATCGCTTCGTCGTTTCCTGTACAGCCTGCATGGGCAATTCCTTTTAATGTTCCCATAATAAAAATATTGCCACCGGCCATAACCGTTCCTCCAGGGTTTACGTCACCAATCAACAATAAATCCCCTGGAACCTCTAATACTTGGCCTGAACGAATGATTCTTGAAACCGTTACGACTTCATCTACAGCCTTTAACCGTTTCGCTTCCTCTTTCGTAATTACATTTGATTCAATATCATCAACAACCAAATTCTTTTTCTGCCGAATTAGGTTTTTAAGTTCTTCCCTTTGATCATCACTTAAAAATCGGTTTCCTACATTCACCTTTACCGCAAGGAAATGACTGTCTTCCTCGGTTCTTAGGTTAGTAGAAAGCTTTTCATCCAGTTCTTTTTTAAGTTCCTCATAGGAACAGCAGTCATCTAGTTGAAGGACCAAGCCTTCCTTTGTTCCCTTTATCGTTACATTTTGTCGTTTTTTCATGGAGAATTTTCACCTCAAGTTTAAAGAAAAGGGCTGCGCCGTCGATCAAACACAATCCCCAAAGGATTTAAAGAAAACTCGCCGACTGGCGAGCCCGTAAGGGCGAAGACAGAGGCGTAGTTGCACTTATGCGCAGGAAGAAAGTATCAACTTAGAATAAGTTTATACTTTCTTACCAGCCAAAAAATGCATGAAAATCATGCATTTAAATGAGTCAGAGTACACGCACTATATAAATTCGACACGCCCAGTCTATTCTCCTCTTTTTTAATTCATTATTCGTCCCGTAATACTTGAGAATATTTTTCAAAATATTTTTTGAAGGGATAGCCGGCCAGAAGTAAAAAGATTGCATTAAAAAGTAGAGTTGGGTAAATACGCATTTCGACAAAGCTCATAAAACTAAGCTGTGTCACATGAATTAAGGAATCCATTTCGTACACACCAATCTCTAATAGCCCAATTCCGAAAAGAGAAACGATAAATGCAACAATAATATTGTTTTGCAATACATGCATAATTTTTGCAACGATATAGGCTACAAACGGATAAAGAAAAAGGTTAATTCCAAGGATTTCCGTATAAACAATATCAAATAGCAGCCCAAAAACAGCACCGTAAATAATGCCGTACTTTCTGCCGCCATAAATAGTCAGAAAAAGAACGGCAGAAAATAAAAAATGCGGAACCCACATTTTACGGGGTCCAAAAATATCTGCAGGAACTAATTGCACAAAAAGACTTTCTAATAAAAATAAAAACAAAAATAAAAGAGGAAGAAGGAATTTTTTCACAATCCCAACCCCTTACTATCAACCAGTCCTACATCAGGCGAAGTCATCGTTCTCGTGATAACCAAAACATTTTGAATGTCATAAAAATCCGCGCCAGGTTTTACTAATGCTGTTTGATTCAGACCATATTGGTCCGGTTTCACTTCCACTACCTTCCCAATTGGCAAATCTTTTGGGAACACACCGCCAAGACCTGAGGTGACAACGGTTTGTCCTTTCTTAATTATCGCTCCTGATGGGATGGTTTTTACTTGAAGTAATTTCTTCTCGCTGTCGAAGCCTTCAACAAATCCAAACGAATTTTTTTGCCCTTGAACGACAGCTGATATCCGGTTTTTCGGATCCATTGCACTTAATAATTGAACAGTCGAACTAAATTGATTGACATTTTTTACTTTTCCAATAAGTCCATTTGCGGTAACAACCGCCATATTTTGCTTGATTCCATTAATTTTACCTTTGTCGATGATAATCATTTCATGCCAGCGATCAGGGTTTCTGCCAATAACGGTAGCTGGCAGCGGTTTAAAATCTCTCAGAGTCTTTTTCTCACCAAGAACGTTTCGTAAATCTGCGTTGTCTTTTTTCAAATCTTGAACCTGGGATTCAAGACTGACAATCTGTTCGACACGTGATTTTAATTCCTTATTTTCTTGATATGTATTTTCTAAATCCTTGAGATTTTCAAAAAAGCCTGCAACAACATACGCAGGCTTTGAAACCAGGGATTGAACCCAGCCGACCGAGTCTTTAACAAACTGCTCCGGCCAGGTAAGTTTACTCCTCTCCCTCATAGAAAACCCAATCAATGCCACGAGAATAATAATGCTGAGAAGCAAAACAATCAGTCGTTTATTCAAAAAGAACTGTGGCATGATTTATACACCTCTATTTTTCTAGCGTGAGTCTTTCGCTTTATTTTTAAATATGTGAATTTGATCTAATGCTTTACCTGTTCCGATAGCCACACAGTCAAGCGGGTTTTCAGCGATAAGAACCGGCATTTTAGTTTCTTCACTAATCACCTTGTCCAAGTTTCTGAGAAGGGCTCCACCGCCTGTTAACACAATGCCGCGATCCATAATATCTGCCGCAAGTTCCGGCGGAGTTTTTTCAAGCGTATTTTTCACCGCGTCAACGATGGCATATACGGTGTCTTTTAAGGCAACCGCAATTTCTTTAGCTGTAATTTCAATGGTTTTTGGAAGTCCAGTTAATAAGTCACGGCCGCGGATTTCCATATTTTCAATTCCATCCAAATCACCTGCAGAACCAATTTCCATTTTAATTGTTTCAGCAGTACGATCCCCAATCATTAGATTGTAATTCTTACGAATAAACGAAATAATCGATTCGTCCATATCATTCCCGGCAATGCGGATGGATTGGCTTGTTACGATACCACCTAAAGAAATGATGGCAACTTCAGTCGTTCCGCCGCCAATATCCACTACCATGCTTCCTGTTGGTTCCCAGACCGGGAGATTTGCCCCAATCGCAGCTGCAAACGGCTCTTCAATCGTATAGGCATCTTTCGCACCAGCTTGACGTGTTGCATCAATTACTGCTCTTTCTTCAACCGCAGTAATTCCCGATGGTACACAAACCATGACATATGGCTTACCTGCAAAAACACCCTTGTTCTTCTGTGCTTGACTAATATAATGCTTCATCATTTTGGCAGTCGTTTCAAAATCGGCGATGACGCCGTCCTTCATTGGCCTTAGGGCAACAACATTTCCTGGTGTACGGCCAATCATATTTTTTGCGTCATTTCCGACAGCGATAATCGATTTTGTATCGGTTTGTAAAGCCACTACTGATGGCTCACGTAAAACAATTCCTTTTCCTTTTACAAATACAAGTGTATTTGCTGTACCTAAATCAATTCCTAGGTCTCTTGAACCAATTCCAAACATACGTTGTATCTCCCTTTCTGATACGAAAATGCAATTAATCTTAAAGGTAATGTCTTTACCATTTAATCGAACTTTATTGTTTGTAAAAAAAACGTAAAATTCCAAAACAGTCCTAAAAAATCATAACTAATATTATAGCCTAGAGTCAAATAAAAACCTATTGTTATAAATAACCTTTTTCCTTGAGTGAGACAAATTTGTTTTCACCAATGATCAGATGATCAAGGACCTCGATTCCAATCATTTTTCCACACTCAACTAAACGCTTCGTCACCTCAATATCCTCACGGCTCGGAGACGGATCTCCAGAGGGGTGGTTATGCAAAGCGATAATAGAAGCAGCCGAACGTTTTAATGCCTCACGGAATACTTCCCTAGGATGTACAATCGATGCATTCAAACTGCCAATAAAAATGGTTTGTTTATGAAGCACCTGATTTTTCGTATTTAAATACAGGCAGACAAAGTGCTCCTGTGACAAAAAGCGCATGTCATTCATAACAAAATTAGCCCCGTCCTCCGGGGAGCGAATAACATAGCGATCATTGTAATTTAGATTGGCAATCCTTCTGCCAATTTCAACAGCAGCAAGAATTTGAATCGCCTTTGCTGAACCGATTCCTTTTATTTCGGTAATTTCTTCCAGCGTGGCCGATTTCAGCAAACGTAACCCCTCAAAATGGGTTAAGAGGCGATTAGATAATTGAAGGACGGATTCATCCTTTGTACCAGTCCTTAGTAAAATGGCAATGAGCTCATGATTGGACAAGCTTTGCGGACCATGTTGAATAAACCGTTCTCTTGGACGTTCATCCTGTGGGAAATCCCGAATCATTAATGAATTAGTGGACACTTTTTTTCCTCCCTGTTAATTGGGAGTTAATGAACACTTAATACGGCAATGGATAGCCTAGCCGTTTTAATTCCCGAACCGTTCGTGCAACCGGCAGACCGACAACCGCAAAATAATCTCCATTTATTTTTTTGACAAGCATGCTCCCTAGTCCTTGGATGCCATATGCACCTGCTTTATCAAGCGGTTCCCCACTTTGCGCATAAAAGTTAATTTCCTCATCCGTTAACTCCCAAAACCAAACTTCCGTTTTTTCATAAAATTGGGTTGAGCTTTCTGAAGAAATGATGGCAACACCTGTGTATACTTCATGCTTTGTTCCTGAAAGTTTCCTTAACATACTGATAGCTTCTGCTTCATTCGCTGGCTTTCCTAAGATTTGGCCATTCGCAACCACGATGGTATCAGCCCCAATCACAAAGGCTTCGGGGTTCTCTTTAAAAACTACCCGGGCTTTGCGGCTGGCAAGCTCCTTTACGACTTCCTCTGGTGAAAGATGTGGTTCAAAGCTTTCATCAACATCGCTACTTGAAATTGCGAAAGATAGGCGGAGGTTTTCTAGAAGTTCTTTTCGCCGTGGAGAAGAAGAGGCTAAAATGAGGTTCTGCATTTCATCACCTTACCTTTTTGCTTTTTTCATCATAGGGAGATACAAATCAATCGTATCAGATTATGCCTGAGCAAACAATTTATATATCGTTAAAATTTGAAGAAAATTGTCAAATTATACAATTAAATTTATGTTCATGATGAAAAGCCTGTCCATTTTTGAACAGGCTTTTTTGCAGATTCATTTCCCGGAAAATAGCGATTTGTGTTATCGATGTCGAAATTTGATTACAGCGAATAATATAAGGAAAGAAAATTTAATAGATTTTGTTGCGCTTCTACTAGATTATTTTGATCTTTGTTTTTTTGATAGTTCGCTACTTTTTCGGCAGCTGTTGCCAGAAAATTTTGCAGGCTTTTTACCTTTGTATTTTTCAGTGCCGTACTATCTGTTTTTGCGATTAAGGATGAAACAGTTTTGAAAGAATCCTCGGGAATACTTTCAGTCAGCAAAGCAATTGTTGTTACTTCGGAAAGGTCCTGGTAGACGGCATCTGCTGTTTCAAGGAACGTTTTATCAGTGGCATTTACTCCATTGATATCCTTTTGATCAACTGAGAGCGATTTAGCCCATACATCCGTTATTCCAGCATCTTTATAATTACTCCCAAGCTTTTTAGCATCATCAATCGTACTTGCCACTCCTAAAAATAAATACTGTTTGCCGTCAATTTCAACTGACTGTGCAGGTACTCCTTTTGCCGCTAACTGATCGGCAGTTGCTTGGGCCCCATCCTTTGAAGAAAAAACACCGCCCTGAATAACAAAGGTGGTGATAGGCTTTACTGAAGCTGTTGCACCTGTTGCTGCAGGTGTTTCGGCTTTTTGGCCACCTTGCTCTTCTGTTAGGACTTGCTCAGTTGCTGGCTTATTGCTATGTTCAGTAAGGACAAGCTTAAGCATAAGAAAACCAAACCCGGTGCCAAGGATGATGGCGAATACGGCTGAAATAAGAATGGACTGGAATCCCTTTCCATCTTTATTTTTGGTGTTGGTAGTAAAGGATGCAATCTTAGGTAATGTACTTTTCTTGTTTTTTTGGTGATTAACAATTTTGTATTCCTCAATTTCATGCTCTGCGGTTTCAGGGATAATCCAATCGAAACTTTCATCCATCGACTCTTGAGCAGCAGCTGTTTCCAAGATAACCTCCGTTTCTTCCTGATTAGATTCTACATCTATTACTTCAGGCTGCAGCTGCCTTGTTTCTATTTTCTCCTCTTCTTTTATCTCTTCCTGAAACGTATGTGGTTCACCATTTAATTTAATTGTGATGGTCCGGCCATTTTTATTGGGCTTGTCCACTATTTGTACACCTCTCTCTACCAAACTGCTAATTTGTTCCATCCTATCATATTGACAAAAAAAAATAACAAGACTTTTGTCGTCTTGTTATCGTAGACTTTCGTCAAATTTTTCAGTTTTTAATTAGCCTTTTCGGTAGTATCTGCAAATGTACTTAATGGATTGTCCTTGTGCGCAGGTGCCGGTGCATCAAGTTTTGGTACTTGTGATGCTAGGTCAGCTAGGCCTGGCATGTAATAGGTTGAAACCGTAAGAGAGTAAGTTAATGGCGGGTCTTCTTGAGTAAGAGAAGTAATCTCCTGGCCGCCAGAATAGTTAATCGTTTCAACGACAACGATTCGTTTTAATGACTCTAATGTTTGAATAAATTTTTCAAAGTCTTCGTAGCTAGGTGATTCCACACTCAATGAGACTGTTAGCTTTTTCATCCCGCTTGGTACTGCTGGAGCAGCCTGCTGAGTTGATGTATTTTGATTGGCAGCTGCTTGGTCCGTTCCACTAGTACTTGCATTTGCTGATGTACTTTGAGTTGAGCTAGTGTTGCCTGTAGGATTTCCAGAGTTTGCTTGATCTGTTCTTGTGCTAACATCTGCATCCTTTGAAAAACCGTAGGATTTTATTTCACTATTAGAAACAGTTTCAGCTTTTTCCAAATCCAAGATGAACTGGTCTTGAAGTGGCTTTACAGGAATCTTTTTCTGTAACTCCCGTGTATCATCTGCAACATTCGCTGACGCTTCTTCTGTCTTTTGGCTAGCGATATCTAACAGCTTCTGCTCTGATTGCAATTGCTGCTGTTTCATTGTTAAATCCGATTTTAATGGTGATAATAAATTGAATTGGGCAATAACGATAAGTAAAATAAGTAAAAATATGCCGATAAGAACAATAAATTTACGTTTTTTTAGGAATGATAGTTTCATGAACCAGTCACCCCTTCCTGATCCTTTTTACCCTTATTAAGAATTTCTTTGATATTATCTTTATTTAATTTGATTTCAAATTGTCCTGTATAGCGAGGTAAATACTTTTTGACTTTTTTATTATTCGTTGAATTTAAAGTACTACTTGAACTATTTGGAGATGATGAACTTGTTGTATTACCTGTTTGATTTGTAGCCTTACTATTCGAATCATTTGAATTTTTTGTTGGTTGTGACGAATTATTATTCGTCGTACCTGAATTATTACTCTGATCGGTGTCATTTGACGGATTACTTGTTGTATTTGTTTGATTATTCGTGCTGGTAGTTGCTGTGTTTTGAATATTTGTACTTGCACTTGTGCTTGTTGTGTTTGTCTGATTATTTGAAACAGCTGTGGTATCTGCTGTATTAGTTTCAGTAGTTGATAATGAATTCAAATTGGCTTCCTCAATCCATTTGGATTCATTAAGGCTGTCCAAGAAATAGGCAGCTTCTCTAGCACTATCAAATTGAACAGTAAGCGTAACCGTTCCTGCTTCCGTATAACTAAAGGATTGAATAAAGCCTCGTTCTGGTAATAGTGAATTCAGATGTTTCATGACAGGAATCGTATGGATTGGATAGTTGTTCGCCCACTCGATTGCACCTTTCAATTGGCTAACGGAATTGGTAGATTCAGCTGAATCCGTTTTTTGCTGTTGTTGTTCAGCAATTTTCTGTGTCATCGAAATTTGTCTGTCAACATCTGCAACATCGCTCTTTGTTGAATTGATTTGCCAAAGATAGAAACCGCCAATAAGCAAAAATAATGCTGGTCCACTGCCAAGAGCAATGATTAAGTTAATCTTTTTCGGTTCTTTCTTAGGAAGCAGGTTAATTTCTACTAGCATTATTTCACCTCTTTTAAAGCAAGCCCTAAAGTTAACAAAAGATTTTCGGGTACGCTTTCGGTTTTTCCTTTTGGATCATTTTCAAGTGAAATTCGGTCGATCGGCATTTCAAATCTTTCGACCATTTCATCATAAATTGCTGTAAGCATTGGATGGTCCCCATTTAACAAAAACTTGGTGACATCTTGCTTATCATTACTTAGAGAATAACGGTAAAAATCATGAAGCATATTGATTTCTCTAAAGATATCCTCAATTTGTATCGCTAGTTCTTCTGATTCACCAATAAATTTATAATCCATTGTACCTAGTACATTTCGTTTAATTTCCCATTGTTCCAAATTAAAAGGTAATGGAAATTGACGCATCACAAGCGGGACCGTTTCTTCAAAAATACACAAATTTACACTTGTCAAATCAAACTGAATGGTAAAAAGAACTTCGTTTGGTCTGTTCATTTCAAGCGTATGGTATAACCGATATAAGGCAAGCGGTGAAATATCTGCTGCAATCGGGTTTAGCTTAAGTTGTGAAAATAAGTCAGCATATTCAGTAACATGCTGTTCAGGTGCAGCAAATAGCAATAATTCCTTTGTCTTACCATTGTCATCTAATAAGTAATAATCAAAAACCGGTTCTTCAAATGGCAGGTGAATACTTGAACCAAGCTCTAGATATAGATATCCCTTTAATTCATCATCCTGAATTTCTGCTGGAATAGAGACCTTCCGGATAATCACCAACTGATCTGGCACTATAAAGCGGATGGATCGACGCTGAATTTTCCATTCATCAATACATTCTTCAAGAATGCCAGACAAGGAATCGACATCAGCAATCTTCCCATCACTAATGAGACCAGGTGGCAAGAAGCGTTCATTCCATCTCTGCACAGTAGGCGGACTCGCTTGCTTTAATTCAACAAGGCGAACTGAATGGTCATTCATTACCAGATTAATAATTCGATTTTTCGGTGTGAAAAGGGAAAAAGCCATTTTGAAAACCCCTTATTTAAAATCCTTGATTAAGAAATTGAAAATACATGTTGATTAAATCGGTTCCCCAAAAATAAGCCGACAAAGTTCCAGCTGCAATAAAGGGGCCAAACGGGATTGGTTGGCGCCTTTTTACGATTTTAAAGATTAACGCAAGACCGCCAATCACTGCACCATATAATGTTGATAAAAAGAAGGACAATAGTACTAGTTTAATCCCTAATACAAAACCAAGCAATGCGTAAAGTTTCACATCTCCAAATCCCATACCGCCCTTGCTAACGAGAGCAATAATTAGGAGGAGGAGAAAACCTGTAGCCATGCCTATGAGGCTATCCCACCAGGGAGTTAATGGAACAAAGATTCTTTCCAATAAAAAAATCCCTGCAAACCAAAGTAAAATTTTATCAGGGATGATCATATAGTGAATATCTGAAACAATGATTATCATGAACAGTGAAATAAGTGTTAAGGCAATCAATAATTCCCAAGACCATCCAACCAAGTATGGTGCAGCTGCAAATAGAATTCCAGTTAATAATTCAAAAGTCGGATAGATAGGAGAAATCCGCGACTTACAGCCGCGGCATTTTCCTCCTTGAATTAAAAATGAAAGTACTGGTATTAGTTCGTAAGCTTTTAATTGGTGCCCACAGTTTGGGCAAGCTGATCGTGGAACAATAATTGATTTCTTCAATGGGACTCTAAGGCCAACAACATTGAAAAAAGATCCTAAAATCAATCCATAAAAGAATATAAAGGAAACAACAATATTATTATAAATTTCCATCATGTATTACCTTATGGATTATTAATAACAACTCCGCGTTTTAAAGCACTTGGTGCTACTCCTAATCCACCGCTAGTTTGAACTCCTCGTGTTTGATCAACAAGTTTTACAGTTGTTACTTGACCGCTAACGATTTTTACATACGATATCGCATCTGTTTCAGTAATAGTACTTTCAATTTGACTAGTTCCAAGCGCATAGGTTTTAGTACTATCTGGATCATCAATATGTTCAATAAAATTCTGTCCTTCTAAATATCCTAATGGTAAATATTTTGTACCGGTTTGTAAATTCACATCTGAAGAAATTGCCATTTTTGCTGAATTTATCATTTGTTGAGCGTTTGCTACATGCGCATCCTTTTTAGTATTGTCTATTAGACCTAAAATAGAAGGTACTGCGATTGCTGCAATTATCCCTAAGATAACGATAACAGCTAGTAATTCAATTAATGTCATACCTTGTTGTTCTTTAAGCTTATTTCTTAACTTTTGAAACATGCCTTCATCTCCTTTTTGGTTCTATGAACCTAGTAATTTAGTCCTTTTTATTATAATTTAATTAGCAGTCGAAAAAAAGAGGAAAATAGTATTTTTTGTAATATTTTATCAGTTTTTTCTTTAAAATGTCATTTATTGATTCATTTGTTGGAATTGGTCGAACATGGTAAACTGCGGCATCATAATCGCCGTAACAATTGTTCCAACAACACCTGCTAAAAATACAATCATTAATGGTTCAATTAAAGATTTTAATTGATCTGTTCCTGTTTCTACTTCTTTTTCATAGAACTCTGCAATTTTTGACAACATTGCATCTAAAGCCCCAGTTTCCTCTCCAATCGCAATCATCTGTGTAACCAAGGGAGGAAAGGCCCAATGTTTTTCCATGGGCTCTGTCATTGAACGTCCTTTTTCAAGGGTATTACGAGACTCGCGGATTACCTTTGCAAGTACCTCGTTTTCAACAACCTTTTCTACAATTGACATTGCCTGCAGAATGGGAACCGAACTAGAAAATAATGAACTCAGCGTTCTCATCATTCGTGCTAGGGCAGCTTTTTGGAGCAAATTCCCAAAAATCGGTAACCTTAATAACATGTAATCTAAATAGTATTTTGTATTACTATTTTTTTTCATAAAAGAGAATACAAAAACGAATAAAAAAATTAAAATTGCAATTAACCACCAGCTCTTCTGCATAAACTCACTTGCTCCTACCACAAATAAAGTAATTGCTGGAAGCTTCCCTCCCATTTGATCAAACATAGACACAAAGGTTGGTACAACGGAAACAAGTAAAAATATCACTACAGCAATTGCAACGATACCAACAACAATTGGATAGGATAGTGCCGATTTAATTTTTTGTCGTGTATAATGTTGTTTTTCAAAATGTTCCGCTAGACGGTCCAACGTCCCATCTAGATTACCGCTAACCTCTCCGGCATTTACCATGTTTATAAACATTGGTGTAAAAATTTTTTTATGCTTTGAGACTGCTTCTGAAAGTGGATTACCTTCCCTTAATTCTAGTTCAACATCGAGTAGCGCTTTCTTTAATCCTTTACTTTCTGTCTGCTGTGCAAGAATAGCTGTTGCATCAACGACCGTTACCCCTGCCTTTAACAGAGTTGAAAATTGTCTTAAATAGATAACAAAATGCTGAAGCTTTACTTTTTCCCCAAAAGAAAGGTCCTTTGTCATGAAAGTTTCGGGAACTTCATTTATTTCAATTACACGAATACCTTCTTCTTTAAGCTTTTCCATCGCTTCCCGTCTAGAAGTTGCATTAACGGTGCCCTGCCGTTTTCCTTTGCGGTCACGACCTGAGTATTTAAATCTAGCCATTCAGCATCTTCTCATGTAAATATTGAGTTGCTGCTTCCTTTTGAATCAGGTTTCGGTCAAGTAAATCTTTAATGCTCATCTCAAGCGTATGCATCCCCTGGGCACGGGAAGTTTGCATCGTGCTTTGAATTTGATGAATCTTTTCATTTCTAATTAAGTTTGCAATAGCTGGATTGTTTACCATGATTTCCGTCGCTGCTTTCCGGCCTTTTTTATCAGGAGTTGGGAACAGCCGTTGAGAAATTACTCCTACTAAAACAGATGCTAACTGTACACGAATCTGTGGCTGTTGTACAGGTGGAAACACGTCGATAATCCTGTTAATAGTTGTTGGTGCACTAGATGTATGAAGTGTACCAAGTACAAGGTGGCCTGTTTCTGCGGCCGTAATCGCGATACCGATCGTTTCTAAGTCACGCATCTCCCCAACAAGAATGACATCAGGGTCTTGACGAAGCGCACCTTTTAAGCCGCTGGCATATGACTTTGTATCAAAGCCAACTTCACGCTGGTCAATAATCGAATTTCCATGTCTATGAAGGTACTCTATTGGGTCTTCTAGTGTAATAATATGTTTTCGCATCGTCCGATTCAAATAATCAATCATCGATGCAAGTGTAGTAGATTTACCACTTCCCGTCGGACCCGTCACAAGAATAAGACCTTGTGGTTTTTCTACTAACTTACCAATAACTTCAGGCAAATCGAGATCTTCAATTGTCGGAGTTTTCGAAGCCACCGTTCTTAATGCGATTGAAACACTTTTGCGCTGATGAAAGGCATTAACACGAAAACGGGAGATACCCGGAACCCCATAAGAAAAATCGAGTTCGCCTTTTTCCTTAAAAACATCCCATAAATGGTCAGGAATTATCGCTTTGGCCATTCCTTCTGTATCATCAGGCAAAAGTCTATCTTGCCCATACCTTTTTAAGTCCCCGTGTATCCGGAAAATTGGTGGAACGCCTACTGTTAGATGGACATCGGATGCTTTATATTCAATTGCAGCTTTTAATATTTGATCAATTTTTTCTTTCATCTTCACTACTCCTATTCAAGAGTTGCTACTCGTAATACTTCTTCCGTTGTAGTTAATCCCTGTTTTACCTTTAATAGGCCATCATCTAGTAAAAAGATAGTTTTGCTTTTCTTCGCTAATTCTTTTAACTTTTGAAAAGACTCTCCGTTCATAATACACCGTTGCATTTCTTCGTTTATCATTAACACTTCGTGGAGTGCAATTCTTCCCTTATATCCTGTCATATTACAGTAGGAGCAGCCTTTACCACGATGAATTTTTTCAATCTTAATTCCGCGTCTTGCAAATATCTCAATTTCCCTTTTCGATGGTTCATGTACTTCCAAACAATCCCTACAAACCTTTCGGACAAGACGTTGTGCAACAACACCACTAAGTGAAGATGCAAGCATGAAGGGTTCAACCCCCATGTCAATTAATCTTGTAACTGTTCCGATAGAATCATTTGTATGCAAGGTACTTAAGACCAAATGCCCAGTCAAAGAAGCTCTTATGGCTACTTCAGCTGTCTCTTTATCCCGAATCTCTCCAACCATGATGATATTAGGGTCTTGACGAAGGATCGATCTTAAGCCAGCAGCAAAGGTCATTCCAACGTTCTGGTTTACTTGGATTTGATTAATTCCCTCTAGTTGGTATTCAACAGGATCCTCAATAGTAATGATATTAACTTCCTCGCTATTCATTTTATTGAGCGCAGCATATAAAGTGGAGGATTTCCCCGATCCTGTTGGCCCTGTAATCAACACTATCCCTGTTGGATTTTCAATTAATTCTCCGAACCTTTTTAAGTTAAGTGCATTAAATCCAAGTTTGTTAATATCATTTAAAGCTGAGCTCATATCGAGCAAACGCATAACAATCTTCTCCCCATAAACGGTTGGGAGTGTCGAGACACGAAGGTCGATTGGGTGAAAATCAAGATTCATTTTAATCCGTCCATCCTGCGGAATTCGATGCTCTGTAATATCAAGATTGGACATGATTTTTAATCTGGCAGTCAATACACTTTGCATATGTCTTGGCAGGACTCGCTCATTACGCAAGACTCCGTCAATGCGGTAGCGAACAACAATTTTTGTTTCCTGAGGATCAATATGGATATCACTTGCCTTTTGGATAACCGCATTAGTAAGAATCTGATTCACTAGCTTTACAATTGGTGAATTGAGGTCGGTTACATCATCATTTCGGCCCTTTTCATTTTGCGGCAATTCATCTAGCAATTCATCAAGACCATCGTCAATATCATAATATTTATTAATCGCTTTTAAGATATCGTCCTTAGTTGCAATTGCCGCTTCAATTTGGAAGCCTGTCGAAAGACGTAAATCGTCCATGACGATGAAATCCATTGGGTCAACCATCGCAATATAAAGCTTGTTACCATCCTTTTTCAAAGGAATAATTAAGTTCCTTCTAGCAGTTTCTTTCGGGACGAGCGAAAAAATATTCGTATCAAATGGGTATTGAAATAGGCTTATATGTGGAATTCCCAGCTGGTATTCCAGCACTTCAATTAATTGCTGTTCACTTATATAACCTCTTTGAACCAGCGCTTCCCCCAGCTTTTGGGAGGAGTTTTTTTCCGCTAATGTAGTTTCCAGCTGGTCAGCGGTTATCATGCCTTCTTCTATTAATAAATCGCCAAGTCTCCTTCTGATTTGCTTCATTTTCGATCCCTGCTTTTTATCACATTATTTTGGCTGTTCATTTGGTTTCCCCCAAAGGTTACTATCATTTGAACTTTTCTGAGTTGAGTCGGATGTAATTGATTGATTCTCATTTGAATCATTTGAAGTGCTACTATCCGTTTCGTTATCTGCAGTTCCAGTAGATGCCGAGGATGTCCCTTGTGTACTTCCTGCCAATCCATGAACCTCCACACGATAAACCGGTGGATAATAATCTTCGGAAATCAGATCAGTTTTAATAAACTGGTCTCCTTCATAAACATTTCTATAAACCTTAACAATACGACCATTTTCTCCTTTTGTTTGAATCTTTGTTTGCCCAGAAAGAAGTAGCGGGCTATATTGTAAAATCGTTTTTGGTTTTAATTCTTGTTTATTCTTTTTAGTAATTTTATAGGAATACATTAATTTTTCGCCTTTTAATGTTACAGTTAAGTGTTTTTTCGCTAATTTAAATTCTAAAGTATACTTACCTTTGTTTGGATTTTTAATGATGAAATCAGCTTTTGATTGATCATCTACTTTTGCTTCATTTCCTAAGCTTGCATAGCTTGGAAGTTTACTTCCAATATTTCTTTCTACTATTGAAAAATTTGTATGTAAAATAGTTTGATACATACCCGTTACCATTATATTAAGGGAAGGGAATTCTTCAATATGTTGCTTTTTGGCAAATTCTAAGAAGGAAAATTCAGATTCTCCAGGAATTTCAATTTTAGATGTTAAATTCAGCAAATCTTGTAAGTCTATTGGTACCACATTTAAATTCAAGGTTGTTCTACTTACCACATCAACGGTATCATGTGTACCTGGTAGTGAAAAGTCATTATATAAATCAAAGCTATATGGTCCCTTGTCTAACTTTGACCCAGTTTCATTTAAGCTATTAGTGAGCTTGTCCAGGTCAACACCTTTAGTGTTGATTTGTGGGAAAAGGATTTGAATTTGCTCTTCTGCTTTAGATTTATCTATAGTCACAAATATAGGATTACTTTGACCATTTTTAATAGAACTGATTGTCGTGCTTGAATCCAATTTAAATTCCTTTAAATCGATTCCTGCACTTTTTTCGTTATATTGCAAATTTATTTTTGCATTTTTTACCCAATCAGAGTAACGATTTTTTAGAAGACCAACGACTTCACTTTCAGACATCCCTGAAATATCGATCAATCCAATTGTAGTTCCATTTGAATATTTTCCATCAGCATTTGTTAAATTTTCAAAAGCTTTGGCAGCAAAATGGGAGAAACTAAAAATAAATCCAGTACATAAAAATAGAACAATAAACAATTTGATAAATTGTTGATTTTTCCCCAAGGTATTAGCCTCCGTTCATTTACCTTCAATGAAATTGTCTCTTCTAAATTTTTTTCCTAGAGGAAATTATTTTTGTAATGACTTATCTTTATTAAGAATTTCTATATCCTCGTTACGACCAACTGCCGCTTCCTGTTCAGCAATTAGAATATCCAAAGTAAAATCATCCAACTGTTTAAGTTCAGATGAATCGTAAAGAAGTGTGTCTGCTTTGTCTAACGATGTGATATTTTCATCTTCGTCTAAGATTTCTTGTTCATCTTTTAAGTGGTTCATTTCTACTTCTTCAACTAGTAAGCTCTCAATATCAGATAAATAAGTATCCTCAGGTTCAGTTTCCATATCCTGCCCCAAGTTTTCTAAATCCGTATTCTCTTCTAAATAGGAAGAAATATCTTCATCCAATATTTCTGTTATCTCTTCAAACGCAAGGTTCTTTTCTAAAATTCTAGAATTTTGGGCAGATTGATCATTTACATCTTCAAGTACATTAATTTCGTTTGATTTAACCACTTCCAATTCTGGAGGAATAAGACTAATTTCCTCGTTTACTAATTCTATTTTTGAATCGAAAGGTATTACATTTTCGATTTCTTCTACTGACCCTTCTTCAGAGACTGTGTTTCCAATATATATAAGACTTCCTGCACGGCGATCTAAAAAATATGCTGTAAAAAACACGAGGGAAATAATCAACAAAATAGTGAGTATCAATGAAAAGGAACTTGCGGCCAAACTTCCGCCCAGAGATAAAACAAGACTAGCCAAAACAATCGATAACTTTCCTTTAAATGTGTAGCCTATGGATAAAAAGGATAATATTAACATCAACACTAACATCGAACCAAAGGCCCATATAATGGTTTGCATTCAGACACTACCTCTCTTATAGTACGTCTATCCTATAAATCTACATTTTTCCTCAATTAATATTATTTTTTAGTCGTTTCTTGGAAAATTAGACATAATTCGCCTACTAAATATTGTATAATATTTTTAGCTAGTTTAAAAGAAGCTGGTAAATATTTATTGGGTCGTAATAACTAATTTGCTTCTTACCGAAGGGAATGATCTAATTTGAATCTAATTAGAAATGAAAAAGGATTAACCCTAATAGAAATACTCGTTTCCATCACAATTTTATCCATTATTTTTCTATCAATAATGCGCTTCTTCCCTCAAATGGGTTTAATGAATAAACAAAATCAGGATAAGACTCAAGCGATTAGCACAGCGAAACAGGTGTTAGTCCAATGGAAAAATGATTCTAGAGTGAAGAATTTTTTTGTTACCCCAACCAAGTCTGTCATAAGTGAGTATGACCGTCTTGATGGTGATTATTATATTTTTAAACCCAATGGAGGTTTAGTGAATATAAAAATTAAGAAAACACCAAGTAATAGTTCCCGATTTACCAATTCAAATTTAATTATTGTTCAAATATTAAATAATAACGGAAAAGTTGTCAGTGAAACATTTGGCTATATAAATAGGTAGGAGGGTTTATTATTGGAACGAGATGAACGGGGGTTAACCTTAATTGAAGTTCTAGCTTCAATAACGATTCTATCTATCCTTGGTGTTATAATCTGGAATGTCTTTTTGCAAGGCTATAAATTATCACAAAGGGCTGTTTCTAAAAATTCAATGATTCAAGAAACAAACCTAGTAATTACCAATCTAACAAGAATCCATCAAAAATCAACTCAATACACCCTTTCAAACA
The DNA here is from genome assembly GCF_030938565.1 of Bacillus salipaludis. Classification (GTDB taxonomy): domain Bacteria; phylum Bacillota; class Bacilli; order Bacillales; family Cytobacillaceae; genus Neobacillus; species Neobacillus salipaludis_A. The sequence continues at coordinate 5,292,590 of NZ_JAVGVR010000001.1, forward strand.
CTGGGGCAAATTGTGAAATAACGATTAATTACACAAAAATGGACGGAACTACACAGACTGAAATCTATAATAATCCGCAAATTTGCTTTAATTTCGATATTACTAATTCCGTTACAATGCCTGTGAATCCAAAGCAAAATGATGTGTCCTTGAAAATAACTTCAAGTGACAAAAAGAATCCTTCTAATAACATTACGATAAACACAATGCTTTACCGAATTAAGGCGGGTGGATATTAATGGACAAATTGAAAAATGAAGAAGGTTATGCTCTTATAACCGTTTTATTAATCATAGTGATTTTTATGGTTATTTTCGTTTCTTTTATGGGACAGGCTTTTAGCAGTACTAAGCAAAATCAAGTAGTTGAAAAAACGTCACATTCCGTAGCACTTGCGGAAATGGGTGTTTCCTATTATAAAGTCGAAGTTCAAAGAGTTTTTGAATCAAAACAACAAAGTGTAAATGATCAAGTCATTAATATTTTAAAAACTGATCCACAAAAAGATTATAAAACAGAGGCAACAAGATTAATGAAAGATGCCCTTCAGCAGGATTTGGGACAAACAAAACCTGCTGTTACAATCGATGGTTATCCCAATGCGACTTTCACAATGAAAAATTTTCTTGCAACAGTTATTTCAGGTACGAATAAAGTGCGGACTACTTTTGATATTGTAGGGACAGAGAATGGAAAAAATACTACCCTTAATGCGGAAATGGAGATTGACCTAAAAGATATTAATTTGGAAGGTGGATCGATTACTCCAGAATATAATGCTGTACCAAAACCAGAGAATGTTAGTTCCACTTGCACGAATCCAACTACATTCTCAAACATTAGCTGCCCTAATGGAATTCTTATTAATCAAGATATGACCTATTCAGAAAATTATAATGGGTATGTTGGTACAATATATTCAACTGCTGATCTAGCATTAAATGGAAATGGAAACAAATCAAACCTTATCCTTCATGCTGATTCCGTTTCCCTAAAAGGAAATTTAAATAGTTTAACGAATCTAACCCTTGAAACAGAACACGATGCAAGCTTTGGTGGTCAGCTTAGAGTTGATTCGTCGCATATTTATATAGGGGGAAATATGGTTACGGATGATCACGTGACTCTCGCCACTTCTTCAAGTTTATTTGCTAGAGGAAATGCAACCATAGGTAAAAGCCTTACAATTGATTCCACCTCAAAGATGTGTGTCAATGGAAATTTCAAAGCTGACGACTTAACAATCAATACCAGTGGAAAATTATTTGTTAAAGGAACGGTTACAGTAACTAAAGGGATTCCTTCAGGAACACAAATTATTAAAGTTACAGATCCTACCGATACCTACGTTAGGCAACAGTGCGGAAACACCTTTGATGAATATAACTCTATTGATTGGAAAACAACAACAGGAACAGTTGTTAATAACGTTGATTATAAATAATAATGACTCAGATATATTTAAAAAAAGAAGCAGACTTTGAAAAACATCTAGTCATGCTTCTTTTTTATTAAGATTTGAAATCCTTTGATCTCGGATTTCTTCTCTTCTCAATTCCCATGTTCCATATTTTTTAAATATTTGCGTATCAACGGTTTTGCTTCTGAAATAAAGTAGAGAGAGCCTGTTACCACTAACAAACCTTCTGGATGTACCACTTGAATCACTTCGTTTAAATACTCCTCCCACTTCTCTACAATTTCCTTATTTTCTGACTTACTTTTTTGATACAAATCATGTCCTGTAGCAGCTCGCGGATAATCAAAAGAAACAAAAGAAATCTTATCAGCCACCTGATCCAACTGTTCAATCATCTTATCGAATTTTTTATCCTTTAATGCAGCAAAGACAATGTGTATGTTACAATCCGAATAACGGTTTGTTAACTCGTTAACAAGCGTGGCAATTCCTTCATCATTATGCGCACCGTCAATAATAACTAACGGTTTTTCAGAAAGAATTTCAAATCTCCCCGGCCAATAGGCCTTTTTTAATCCCTCTCTGATGGACTGCTCCGTAATTGAAATCAATCCCTTTTGATTTAAATATTGAGCGGATGTAATAGCCAGAGCGGCATTTTCGGTTTGGTGTTTGCCAATCATACTGATTTCAATTTCCTCCAATGAATCAAAGGCATTTTTCATTGAAAAGATTTCACCTTTCGAAACCGACTGATGACCGCTGATTGTAAATTCCTCACTGAGACGATAAATCGGCGCATCCTTTTGCTTCGCCTGCTCTTCAATCACATTTAATGCTCCAGGATGTTTGACTGCAGTAAAAATAGGTGTTTGATTTTTTATAATTCCCGCCTTTTCAAAAGCGATTTCCTCATAAGTATCCCCTAAAATACTGGTATGATCGAGTCCAATATTCGTTATAATCGAAGCAATCGGCAAGATGACATTTGTAGAATCAAAACGACCGCCAAGCCCTACTTCATAAATGGCAATATCTACAGGATTTATTTCAGCAAAATAATAAAAAGACATGGCCGTAATCACTTCAAATTCTGTCGGACCGCCAAGTTCTGTTTCCTCTAACTGATCAGCAAGCGGGCGAATAATATTGGCAAGCTGCAATAATTCATCATCATCGATTGGTATTCCATTAATGCTAATCCGTTCATTAAACTGCTCAATATAAGGAGATGTAAATGTTCCGACTTTGTATCCCTGTTCTTGGAGCATAGAACGCAAAAAGGTGACTGTTGAGCCTTTACCATTCGTTCCGCCAATATGAATCGCTTTTATTTTATTTTCTGGATGCCCAAGTCTTTCCATCATCCATTCCATTCTTTTTAAACCAGGTTTGATCCCAAGTCTTAGCCTTGCATGGATCCAGTCAAGGGCTTCTTGATAGGTTGCAAACATTTTTGACACCCCGTTTTTTTTATGTAGGTTGTGTTAAAAGACAATGTTGATTTTGAACAGCGTTGATTGGAGCGGAAGGCACGAAGACTCCTGTGGGAGTACGGGACAGGGGAGACCCCGCAGGAGCGAAGCGACGAGGAGGCTCCCCGAACCGCCCGCGGAAAGCGAAGTGCCTGGAGCGGAAATCAACAACCAAGTTTAACAGAGCCTTTATGTAAAAGACGAATCCAATGACGGATTCGTCTTATTTATTATAATCCTTTTAGTTCATTTAATCTCGCTTCGACAACTGCTCTCTTTTCAAGATAATCCTGTTCTTTTGCCTTTTCTTCGGCAATGACATTTTCAGGAGCCTTTTTGATAAAGCCTTCATTGCTTAATTTCTTTTGAACTCGTTCTACTTCTTTTGTGAACTTATCGAATTCTTTTTGTAGACGTGCAATTTCTTCCTCAAGATTGATTAAGCCTTCAAGCGGGAGAATGATTTCTAAACCAGTAACAACAGCAGTCATCGCTTTATCCGGTGTTTCAATCGCAATACCCATTTGAAGCTCTTCAGGATTACAGAAACGTTCAATATAAGCACGATTTTTATCAAGCGCTTTAAGAACAGATTCGTCTTTTGCTTTTACAAGCATTTTAATCTTTTTGCTCATTGGGGTATTAACCTCTGCACGGATATTCCGTACAGAACGAATCATTTCTACTAACATTTTCATTTCTTGTGCTGCTTCTTCGTCTGTAAACGAAGGGTTTACCTCAGGCCACTGAGCAGTTGTAATCGATTCGCCACTGTGAGGAAGGTTTTGCCAAATTTCTTCCGTGATAAATGGCATAAACGGATGAAGTAAACGCATTGTGTTATCCAGAACATATGCAAGAATAGAACGTGTTGTTTTCTTCGCCGCTTCATCTTCTCCATATAGAGGCAGCTTTGCCATCTCAATATACCAATCACAGAAGTCATCCCAAATGAAATTGTAAAGGGCACGGCCGACTTCACCAAATTCATAGCGGGCAGAAAGTCTTGTTACTGTTTCAATCGTTTCATTTAATCTTGTTAAAATCCACTTGTCAGCAACTGATTTTTCTCCGCTAAAATCGATTTCCTCAAACTTAAGACCGTCCATGTTCATTAAGGCAAAGCGGGAGGCATTCCAAATTTTATTGGCAAAGTTCCATGTTGCTTCAACCTTTTCAGTGCTGTAACGTAAGTCCTGGCCAGGTGAGCTGCCAGTGGATAAGAAGTAACGGAGTGAGTCAGCGCCGTATTGATCGATGACATCCATTGGGTCTACACCGTTTCCTAAAGACTTACTCATCTTGCGTCCTTGTGCATCACGAACAAGTCCGTGAATTAAAACATCTTTGAAAGGACGTTCGCCTGTGAATTCAATGCTTTGGAAGATCATTCTTGATACCCAGAAGAAGATAATATCATAGCCAGTTACTAGTACATCAGTAGGGAAGTAACGTTTGAAATCAGCTGCTTCTTTGTCAGGCCAGCCCATAGTTGAGAACGGCCATAATGCTGAACTGAACCATGTATCTAATACATCAGTGTCCTGTTCCCAATTCTCGATATCTGCCGGCGGCTCATGGTCTACGTAAACCTCACCTGTTTCCTTGTGATACCAAGCAGGAATACGGTGACCCCACCATAGCTGTCTGGAGATACACCAGTCACGAATGTTTTCCATCCAGTTCATATACGTTTTTTCAAAACGGTCTGGAACAAAGTTTACTTTGTTTTCCTTGCTCTGAAGGGCAATTGCCTCATCCGCAAGTGGCTGCATTTTTACAAACCATTGAGTGGACAGATATGGCTCAACAACCGCACCGCTCCGCTCGGAATGTCCAACCGAATGAAGATGGTCTTCAATTTTGAAAAGAACGCCCAGTTCTTGAAGATCCTTAACAATTTGCTTACGGCATTCAAAACGGTCTTGGCCTTGATACTTGCCTGCATTGGCATTCATCGAGCCATCTTCGTTCATAACGAGAATTCTTTCTAAATTATGACGGTTGCCAATCTCAAAGTCGTTTGGATCATGTGCAGGTGTAATTTTTACAGCCCCTGAACCGAATTCCATATCCACATAGTCATCACCGACGATTGGGATTTCGCGTCCGGTGATTGGCAGGATAACAGTTTTACCAATTAAATGCTTGTAACGGTCATCTTCGGGATGAACAGCAACTGCTGTATCCCCGAGCATGGTTTCTGGACGAGTTGTTGCAATTTCAATATGTCCGGATCCATCGGCTAGTGGATATCTCATATGATAAAACGCGCCTTGAACATCCTTATAAATAACTTCAATATCGGAAAGAGCCGTTTTTGTGGACGGGTCCCAGTTGATAATGTATTCACCGCGATAAATTAAGCCTTTTTTATAAAGCGTAACGAAAACTTCACGAACCGCAGCGGATAAACCTTCATCAAGAGTAAAACGCTCGCGGCTATAATCCAGCCCTAGTCCTAACTTCGACCACTGCTGACGGATATGAGAAGCATATTCTTCCTTCCACTTCCAAGTTTCCTCGACAAATGCTTCACGGCCTAAATCATAACGGCTTTTGCCTTCTTCACGGAGTTTCGCTTCAACCTTTGCTTGTGTAGCGATACCGGCGTGATCCATTCCAGGAAGCCAAAGAACATCGTAGCCTTGCATCCGTTTCATCCGGGTAAGGATATCTTGAAGGGTTGTATCCCACGCATGACCTAAATGAAGTTTTCCTGTTACGTTTGGCGGAGGAATGACAATCGTATATGGTTGTTTCTCTTTATCATCTTTCGCCTCAAAAAATTTGCCTTTCAGCCACCAATCATAACGACCTTGTTCAATCGATTGCGGATCGTATTTGGTCGGCATTGTAATTTCTTTTGTTTCCATCTAAATTTGCCTCCTTTGTTTCTTACAAAAACTGTACCGAAAAATAAAAAAACTCCATTCGTCATAAAAGGACGAATGGAGTTGCTTCGCGGTACCACCTTTTTTCCAATCAAACTACGATTGGCTCTTCATCGGATAACGGATTTCATCCGTCTTCTACTAATGGGATATAGATCCTTTCGCAGAAGAAGCTCAAGGGCGACCTTCCAATGTTCTACTTAGAAAATCTTTCAGCAAATGATTTCCCTCTCTAAAAGCAGATTGCAATGTACTCTTCCCTGTCAGTGCTTAGCTAATTAAATTATATTGTTATACTACCCAAAATAGGGTGTTGACGTCAATAATGATTGCCTATTTTTTTAAATTTTATACTAAGTAGACCTTTTTAAGGTATTAGACAGATTTTAGTATTTTTTTGGGGAATTTGAACGGGGTCAAGAATATACATAAAGAAAGTCAGTTAAAAAGGGAGGACTCTTTCGGTGCGAAGGAGAAAATTCAACAAATTTGCCCACCATCCCTGGTTTCGAGCCTGCCGCAGAATCGCCGCGCAATTTATTGTTCCATTTATTATTTTTCAATTTATCCGTACACTGTTTTTACCGACAGTCTTTGATGTTTTGTTATTATCATTTTTTATCGTTGTCGGCCTTTCACTTATGTTTGAAATTATTTAAAGGAGCCTTGGTAGCAAGATTATTGCTGCTGGGCTCCTTCTTTTGCTAGCTGCTGCTGTTTATCCATTTCGAACATACTTGTCACTACATATTCCGAGTTTTTCAAATGCCAATAACGGCGCTGTAGCTGCCGGACAAACTTTAATTCATTTTTTGTGTCCTGCCTGCGATAATAACCTTCCACACACTGGATCATTGGGACCGGATAAGCTAAATAGCTGTAAAAAAGTAATTTTTCATCCTGTTTAAAAGGAAAATATTTAAAATAATGCTGGACCAATCCTATTGCATCATTATTCCGTTTTGGCATGGTTTCTAAGGATCTTGATAGGTATGGCAGCATGTCATGGATGGGTGACCCATACCGGGCATTTTCAAAATTAATAAAATGGCCGTATCCCCTGTCATCATATAGAAAATGCTCTGAAGATAATTTCCCATGGATTATGACCATCCTGGCTTTCTCTGAGTCTTTCGTTTCTTCATACCAATCTTCGAATCGCTCCTTTGAAAAACGCAGTGCCATACTAATTTCGTTGTAATACAGGCAATACAATAATTCAAACGGCGACATATAGGTCTTATTTTCACATTCTTCAATAAAGCCTTCTAGAAATTCCTGATGTTTTTCCAACTGCTGAATGGTCTTTTCGTAATGCTCTGTTCGTTCTTCCTTGCTCACATCGATTTCTTTTGCCGATAGTGTATGAAGCCTGGCCAGTTCACGGAATAATTGCTGATTTCGGTGAACACGGTCTTCCTTAAGCTCGTTTGACATCCACGGCATCAAATAATACAGCTCATTATTATGGAGGACCGCATACCGGCCATCCATGGTTGGATAAATAGGAACGATGCGGTTATAGCCTTTTTGGTATAAAAGATGGACATGGCGAATAAAATCCGTTCCTGTTGTAGGAGTGATTTTTTTGAGGGCAAAGGTTCCTTTATTGGAATAGACCTTCAGGACACTGCCGAAATCCTCTACAAAATAAGGCTTAATCTGATAATTTTCAAGAATGGGAGAAAGCCGTTCAAGCCAATTGGAGTCATTCATGTTACTCAACTCTCTTTGTTTTTCGGATTTTACAACAAGGTGAGCGGGTTTAAAACCCGCTCATCTGTTAGATATTTCTAATATTTTTTTGCAAATCCAACCGGTATATATAATACCTGCCCTTCATATACATCCTGACTTAGTTCAAGGTTGTTAACACGAAGAAGATTTTGTACGGTCACATCATAACGATCCGCAAGGTTTTCGATTGTTTCTCCTTTTTGAACAATACAAACCTTAAGTTTTGCTTGTTCCGCACCATCTTCCTTGCGTGCAAAAAATTCGGTTAACGTCATGCTTTTCTTTTTGGCAGGCTTTTTCTTCTTCGCTTGCTTTGGAGCCTGTTCAGAGGATGAAGAACTTTCTTCGATCATGTTTACATCCTCTTCGTAATGAACATTTTCCGTTTGAACTTCCGTAATTTCTTCGACCACTTCAAATGGATGGTTCCCTTCGCTGCGTGATTCTTGGAAGCTCCAGGAAGGCTGGTATTGCTCTACAGGCTCATAGTCCTGTGCTTGGTAGGAAAAGTTCGGGAACTGCGGAAATGCTTCTGGTTTCTCTTCCTCTTCACGAGGCTTTCTTGCTTCTGCTTCGAATAGGAAGGATTCCGCATATGGATTTGCCTGTACTGGCTGCTGGTATAATTCCTCTTCGTTTTCATCTTGAGCACGATGGAGAACTTCCAACTCAGGCTGTTCTTCTTCAATTTGCGGCTCGAGCTGTTCTTCATTGCCATATAAGCCGCTAATCGTCAGCTCAGCTGATAGTTTTAGACAACTGCGCTCCGGAAGGGAATAATCAAAGGATTCGACCAGGACGTCAATATCGTAGATGCTTTGAATCCGATTATTCGGGATAGTAATGTCCACTGGAAAGCGGTGCGCAAATTGGCAGACGCCTTCGTCCTGTTCATCTACCCTTTCAACATATTTCTGACTAGCAGCTTGAAATTGCTCGTTTGCATCACTTTCTTGGAAACTCTTATATTCGCCGGTTAATTCCAACGAACCACGAATGATTACGTATTGATCATTTTCCTGGATGGTAATATCCGGGTCTAGGGAAATCGATACAAGTTCTTCGACTTCCTGTCCCTTTCTAAACCACAAAGATTCCTCCAAGGAAAAACGTAGGCTCGATTGATTCTCCTGAGACAAAGCGACTCCTCCTTTCGTTTCCTTCACGTAAAATCACTATGTCACTTACACTCTATGAGGGATGATAAATAAATATGATAAAAAAGCGATTATAGTACGCAAAACTTCGTCAATGTCTTTTTCTATTCGTCTTTCTTAATAGCTGTTTTTATAGGATTGTTGTTTTTTTAATAGGTTTTGATAAGGAAATCTGTTTAGAAAGAGGTTGATTGGAGCGGAAGGTGCGAGACTCCTGCGGGAGCAGCGGGACAGGTGAGACCCCACAGGAGCAAAGCGACGAGGAGGCTCACCGCCCGCCCCGCGGAAAGCGAGCAACCTGGAGTGGAAATCAACCATTCTTGCTCATTAGCACCAAAGTTTACGAAATCAGCCCCTATAATAAGAAAACACCCACCAAAAGGTGAGTGTCCTAGACAAAAGATTATTTTCTAAGCTTTGAAAAAGCATTTTCTGCAGCTTGGATGGTTTTTTCAATATCTTCATCCGAATGCTCGGTGGATAGGAATAGTCCTTCAAATTGGGAAGGCGGTACGAAGATCCCTTGATCCGCCATTTGACGGAAATATTCCGCAAAGAACTCGAGATTCGATGTTTTCGCTGTTTCATAATTGATAACATCTTCATTCGTAAAGAAGAAACCAATCATGGAACCTGCGCGGTTAAACGTAATTGGAATATCGTATTTTTCCGCAGCGGCTTTAAAGCCCTTTTCAAGCAGGTCACCTTTACGGATAAACTCATCATAGTGCTCCGGCGTTAACTGGCTTAATGTTTCATAACCGGCAGTCATGGCAAGCGGATTTCCAGACAATGTTCCAGCCTGATAAATCGAACCGCTTGGTGCGATTCGCTCCATAATCTCCGCTTTACCGCCGTATGCCCCAACAGGAAGTCCGCCGCCGATTACTTTACCAAGAGTCGTTAAGTCAGGAGTAATGTTAAAGTAACCTTGTGCACAATTATAGCCCACCCGGAAACCTGTCATAACCTCATCAAAAATCAACAATGCTCCGTATTGCGTAGTGATTTCACGAAGACCTTCTAAAAATCCTGGCTGTGGCGGCACAAGACCCATATTACCTGCAACTGGTTCAACAATCACACAAGCAATATCCTCGCCAAATTGCTCAAATGCATAGCGCACGCCTTCAAGGTCATTGTACTGAACCGTAACCGTATTTTTCGCAATACCCTCAGGCACCCCTGGGCTGTCAGGCAAACCAAGAGTCGCCACACCGGAACCGGCTTTAATCAGCAATGAATCGCCATGACCGTGGTAGCAGCCTTCAAATTTTAGAATCTTGTCACGGCCGGTATATCCGCGAGCTAAGCGTAAAGCACTCATTGTTGCTTCCGTTCCGGAGTTAACCATACGGATGATTTCAATCGAAGGTACCCGTTCTTTTACAAGCTGGGCTAATTGGTTTTCCAATACTGTCGGTGCGCCAAAGCTTGTACCCATTTCTGCTTGTTTTTTCAAAGACTCGACCACTTGATCGTTTGAGTGGCCAAGAATAAGCGGCCCCCATGATAACACATAATCAATGTACTCATTTCCATCAATATCATAAACTTTTGACCCTTTGCCCCGCTCCATAAAAATCGGATCCATATTGACCGATTTAAAAGCGCGCACAGGACTGTTTACGCCGCCTGGCATGAGTGTTTGGGCTTCTTTAAAGGCTTCAATCGATTTTGTATACGAACGCATTGCAATCCCTCATTTCACTTGATTATTCTTCTTCTTTTAACCAGCGAATCGCGTCTTTAGCTGCATAAGTAATAATTAGGTCAGCTCCTGCCCGCTTCATGCCGTATAACATTTCAAGAACAGTCTTTTTCTCGTCAATCCAGCCGTTTAATGCTGCAGCTTTAATCATCGAATACTCACCGCTGACGTTGTAAACAACCACTGGAAGATTGAAGTTATTTTTAATATCACGAACGATATCAAGGTATGGCATACCTGGTTTTACAATTAAGAAATCGGCACCTTCAGCAACATCCGATTCTGCTTCTCTAAACGCTTCCATACGGTTTGCCGGATCCATTTGATACGTTTTACGATCACCAAATTGTGGCGCACCTTCTGCTGCCTCACGGAAAGGTCCGTAAAATGCAGATGCGTATTTAACGGCATAGGACATGATTGGGATTTCTGTGAATCCCGCTTCATCTAGTCCGACACGGATAGCCGCCACAAACCCATCCATCATATTGGAAGGAGCAATAATGTCCGCTCCGGCCTTCGCTTGGGCTACCGCTGTTTTTACCAGTAAGTCCAGCGACTGGTCATTCAGAATTTTTTCCCCTTCGACCACACCACAGTGACCGTGACTGGTGTATTCGCACAGGCATGTATCTGCAACAACAAGTACATCAGGGTATTTTTCTTTAATAAAACGAGTTGCTTCTTGAACAATCCCATGATCATGGAATGCTTGTGTACCGCACTCATCTTTTTCAGCTGGAATTCCAAATAATAGAACCGCTTTAATACCATGTGCAACGATATCTTCCATTTCCGCTTGAAGATTGTCCATTGAAACTTGGAATACTCCCGGCATCGAAGAAACCTCTTTGCGAATGTTTTCCCCTTCATAAATAAACAGTGGATAAATGAAGTCTTCTGCCTTTAAGTGATTCTCTCTCACAAGTGCACGCATGCTTGCACTTGAACGCAGGCGGCGGTGACGTGAAAATTGTAAATCCATTTATAATTCCTCCCTCTCAATATAAGCAATCGTACTTTTTATCATTTCCTTAACCGTATATTCCTCCGGAGAGACATGAACCGGCAATCCATACGAAAGTAATTTTTGCTTGGTTATAGGGCCTATACAGCCGATTATGCAGCCCGTTAATTTACCTCTCAATTCTAAGTCATTAATGACACCCATAAAATTGTCCACGGTTGAAGGACTGGTAAACAATAAAATATCCAATTGTTTTTCAGTAAGCATACTCGCTAACTTCATTCGGTTCTCTTCAGGCATAAATGTTTCGTAAATGACCACTTCATCAACTATTGCACCCGCAATACGTAATGAAGCAGCAATATAATCTCTGGCCAAATTTCCTTTAGGAATTAGAACCCTCAAACTAGGACGAACAATCGGTAAAAATTCTTCCACAAATGTCTCAGCAACAAATGCGGAGGGTACAAATTCAGCCTGCAGTCCCTTCGCTGCCAATCCCTCTGCGGTTTTTTTGCCAATCACGGCAATTTTCGGCCGGCTTTGTTGTCCCGGTAAAAACGAGAAGAATGTTTCCACCGTCACATTGCTCGTAAAAATAATCCAGTCATATGTATCAAGAGCCTTCAAGCAGGCTTGAAGGCGTTGATTGCTTTCAATCGGCCGAAAGGCAATCAGAGGAATTTCAACAGGGATCCCTCCATAGGTTTCGACGAGCTGCGAAAAGGATTTTGCTTGATTTTCACCCCTTGGAACAAGGACCTTTTTTTCAAGCAAAGGGGAAGGCTTAATCATTTCCCCTCAAGCTCCCGCTTCACCCGGTCAATCAAGTCTTTTGCCCCTTTTTGAATTAAAAGGTCAGCTGCTTGAACCCCTAACTCTTCCGGATTATTCCCGCGAAGCTCTTCTTTATATACTTCTCTTCCTTCAGGGGATGCGACTAAAACCTTCAGGGCAATTTCATCGTTATCTTCAACCGTTGCAAAGCCGGCAATCGGCACCTGGCAGCCGCCCTCCATTTTTTGCAAGAAAGCACGCTCTGCGCGGACAGCAAGCTCTGTTTTTTTGCAGGTGAATTTCTCAAATAATTCGAGGAGCTCATGGTCATCTTCACGGCATTCAATCGATAAGGCACCCTGACCAACAGCCGGGATACATAGATCCGCATCTAAAAATTCCGTAACCGTCTTACTTGCCCAACCAAGACGGGATAGACCAGCTGCCGCTAGAATGATTGCATCATATTCTTCTTCCTTCAGCTTGCTTAATCTTGTATCGACATTGCCGCGAATCCATTTAATTTCTAAATCAGGGCGCTGAACTAATAGCTGGGCACTGCGTCTTAAACTGCTAGTCCCAATAATCGCACCCGGTTTTAAATCATTTAACTTAATATGGTCTCTGGAAATAAGCGCATCACGGTGGTCCTCACGGAAAGGAATGCAGCCAATCGTAAGTCCCTCCGGCAGAACAGCAGGCATATCTTTCATACTGTGGACGGCCATATCAATCTCTTTGTTTAGCATGGCTTGCTCAATTTCTTTAACAAATAACCCTTTTCCGCCAACCTTTGAAAGGGTTACGTCCTGGATTTTATCACCCTTGGTCACGATTTCTTTTACTTCAAATTCAAAGGGTGCACCAAGTTTTTTTAGCTGATTAATGACCCAATTGGTTTGAGTTAATGCTAATTTGCTTCGTCTGGAACCTACGATAATTTTTCTCATGATTGCCTCCTAGTTTACGAGTACCACAAATGAAATGATGATAATCGACCAAATAAGAAAAAGTTAATTAATACGATTAAAAAGGATGCGACATTCCATAAGGCTAAATTTTTCCCATGGATGTTTTTTACAGTCCGTAAATATAAAAAGATGCTATAGGCTGTTAGCAATAAAAACGACCCGATGATCTTCATATCATACCAATCCATCCCGGGAAGCTTGAGAAACGCCCACTGCAGCCCTAAAATTAAGCCTAGCAAAAGCATTGGCACACCAATAATCGCAGTTATGTATGACAGTCTCTCCAGTTTTTCCAAATCTGCAAGCCTTAATAATCGCTTGCCCCATTTCTTTCGTTTCAATAAATCATATTGAAGCAAATATAACAGGGAGAAAACGAAGGATAATGAAAAAGCTCCGTAAGAAAGTATGGCCATCGTGATATGAATCAGCAGCAATTCGGAAACCAGCCGATTTGCCATCACATGCGAATGGTATTGCATCGGGGCAAAGGTATGAATCGCCATGACAATAAAGCCAAGGATATTGGTAAAAAAGACGATAAAATCAATCCGCAAGAAACGATTGATCCCAAGTGATAGTGTGACTAATACCCAGGCATAAAAATAAAGCCCCTCAAAAATGGTGAGTACAGGGAACCTTCCTGTTTTAACCATATAGAAAAACAAAAAGACGGTTTGCAAAATCCATACAAACGCAAGTAACCAGAAGGCAATACGATTTGCCTTCCGGTTATGGTGAATGAAGTCGAAAAAATATAACAACACACTGAAGGCATATAGAACAACGGTAAGTTCGTGCAGCCTTGTCATTAAGACACTAAACATCGAACGGCCCCTTAGACTTCAAAGGCAGCCTGCACTTTAGAAACGGGTGAAGGTTTTGATTCAGCTGCTTTCAATTGTTGTTCCTTTGCAAGCTCTTCAATATTAAATATTTGTTTAAATAACGCCATCGCCTGTTCCGCATCTGGTCTTGCAGACAATTCTTTCGCTGATAAAATTGGATCTTTTAGAAGCTGATTAATAATGCTCTTTGTATGCTTATTTAATACTTTTATGTCTCGGTCTGATAAGTTTGGAAGCTTTCGTTCCAAGCTAACCATTGTTTCGGCCTGAATCGCAAGGGCTTTTTCTCTAAGTGCTGAAATGACCGGTACGACACCAAGCGTGCCAAGCCATTGCTTGAATTCAACGATTTCCTTTTCAATCATCAGCATGATCTTCTCAGCAGCTCTCTTGCGCTCTTGCAGGTTCGCTTCCACAATGCCTTCTAGGTCATCAATATCGTAAAGGAAGACATTTTCAAGCTCAGCAATTTGCGGATCTAGATCACGCGGCACGGCAATATCGACCATAAATAAGGGCTTGCCCTTCCGCGCTTTTTCAACCTTTGCCATCATTGGCTTTGTGATGACAAAATCCTTTGCTCCTGTTGAGCTGATTAAAATATCTGCTTCTACAAGCGCTTTTTGAAGCTCTTCATGTCCTCTTGCCTCACCGCCAAAGCGTGTGGCAAGCTCTTGTGCTTTTTCAAATGTACGGTTGATTACCGTTACTTTTTTAACCCCATTGCCATGTAAGTTTTGAGCAGCTAATTCGCCCATTTTTCCCGCACCAAAAATTAAAACGTGCTTACCAGATAATGAACCGAAGATTTTCTTCGCCAATTCAACCGCAGCATAGCTGACAGATACGGCATTTGCCCCGATATCCGTTTCAGAATGCCCCCGTTTTGCCACCGTTACCGCTTGTTTAAATAGGTGGTTGAACACAGTGCCGGTAATATTTTCTTCTTGTGCAAGCATAAAGCTTGTTCGTACCTGTCCAAGAATCTGCGTCTCCCCTAAAACCATGGAATTTAATCCGCATGTTACATTGAACAGATGCTCCACTGCACCATCTTCTTCATACACAAATAAATACGGAGAAAACTCCGCTTGGTCAAGTCCAAACCATTCTGACAGAAATTCCTTTATATAATAGCGGCCTGTATGTAATTGATCGACAACCGCATAAATTTCCGTACGATTACATGTAGAAAGAATAATGTTTTCCAGGATGCTTTTCTTTGCGTTTAATTTTTTCATGGCATCCACAAGATCGGATTGATTAAATGTCAACCGCTCACGGATTTCTACAGGGGCAGTTTTATAGTTTACACCGATCACTAATATATGCATTGATTAAGACACCCCCCGTAAGATTGCAAATTTAACTAGTATGATTATACCATGGATAATTTGTTTATTTACCCGAAAAATGTGAACAGAAAATGAAACTATATGATATGATTATGAATTGATAAGGATTCTATTTCGACAAATTCCTTCCTTATGTACAGTATCAAAAAAACGAACGATATTCAAGTGAACCTTTCTGGAAGTGGTGGTTTAGATGAAAAATCAACGAATTTTTCCTGGAATTATTCTGCTCGGCTTTGGAGCTTATTTTTTACTACAGCAATCACATATCACTCTTTTTAAACAATTTTATACGTGGCCAACCTTGCTTCTTATTGTTGGCGCAGCTTTCCTTGGTCAAGGCTATGCCGCTAAGGACCATGAGGGAATTCTTCCCGGGGTGATTATGTTTGGTTTTGGGTTGCATTTTCATCTTGTCGGACAGGTATCTTTTTGGCCTCAGAACACGATTGGAATGCTAATGCTGATTATTTCATTAGGGTTTTTTCTTCGTTTTCAAAGAGCGAATACAGGTTTATTTCAAGCCTTCTTATTTCTAATTTTAGCTGTTTTGCTGCTGTTTTATGATAAAATTGCCGGATATTTCGGCTTTCTGCAAAACGGTTTGTCCATTATTTGGAAATATTGGCCCGTCCTCTTAATTATTGTTGGTATTTATTTTATACTGAAACGCAAAAAATAAACGCCCGGGATCGATCCCGGGCGTTTATTTTGTCTAGCTGCAGCGCCCCAGCCCCTCTAGGTTGCTTCGGGGCTGAACGAGGCGCTTTCGCTTTTCTTATTTCATATAGCTTTGCAGCAGTGACCAGACCTGATCTTTCCCTAAACCAGTTTCTGATGAAAAAAGAACAATATGGTCATTCGGGTCTAGATCCAAGGTTTCACGGGTTACCTTTAAATGCTTTTGCCATTTCCCTTTTGGGATTTTATCCGCCTTCGTGGCGATAATGATACATGGGATTTCGTAATGCTTTAAAAAATCATACATCATAATATCGTCCTGTGTCGGCGGATGTCTTAAGTCAACAATTAATACAACGGCTTTTAGCTGTTCCCGGGAAGTTAAGTATGTTTCAATCATTTTCCCCCAGGCAGCACGCTCCGTTTTTGAAACCTTAGCATAGCCATAACCAGGAACATCAACAAAATGGAGCACTTCATTTATGATAAAAAAGTTTAAGGTTTGTGTTTTTCCCGGCTTGGAAGAAATCCTTGCTAAAGCTTTTCGACCTAACATTCGATTAATAAAAGATGATTTTCCTACATTGGAACGCCCCGCTAAGGCGAATTCCGGTATATCTGTTTCAGGATATTGCTCTGGCTTTACAGCGCTGATGACAATATCTGCACTTATTACTTTCATTTTACGACTCCTTCAAGCAGAGCATGTTTTAATACCTCATCTACATGCGATACAAGCACAAACTCAATTTCATTTCGAATACTTTCTGGGATATCCTCAATATCCTTTTCATTATCCTTCGGGAGAATGACCTTTGTTAATCCGGCTCTGTGAGCACTTAAGGTTTTTTCTTTCAATCCGCCAATTGGAAGAACGCGACCTCTTAACGTGATTTCTCCCGTCATTCCGACTTCACGACGGATTGGTCTTCCGGATAATGCTGAGACAAGCGCCGTTGCAATGGTGATCCCCGCAGATGGCCCGTCTTTCGGAACGGCGCCTTCCGGAACATGAATATGGATATCATATTTTTCATGGAAATTTTCCTCGATGCCAAGTTCCTTCGACTTCGAACGAACATAACTGAATGCCGCCTGGGCCGACTCCTTCATGACATCACCGAGTTTACCTGTTAAAACTAGCTTGCCTTTACCCGGTGCCAGTGAAACTTCAATTTGCAGCGTATCCCCCCAACGGTTGTGTACGCTAATCCGGTTGCAACCCCCACCTGATCCTCTGCTTCTGCCTGACCATAACGGAATCTTGGCTTGCCTAAAAATTCCTCGATGTTTTTTTCGGTAATAATGACTCGTTTTTTCTCACCGGAAACAACGATTTTAGCCGTTTTCCGGCAAAGGGTCGCCATTTGCCGTTCAAGACTCCGAACCCCTGCTTCACGTGTATAATAACGGACGACCTTTAAAATTGCATCATCACGAACCTGAAGAATTCCCTTGGAAAGTCCATTTTCTTTAATTTGTTTTGGTAACAAGTGATCTCTTGTAATATGAACTTTTTCAATTTCGGTATAACCTGCAATTGTAATGATTTCCATTCTGTCTAACAACGGCCCCGGAATAGTAGACAAATTATTGGCCGTGGCAATAAACATGACCTTTGATAAATCATACGTCTCTTCAATATAATGGTCGCTGAAATTATGGTTTTGCTCCGGGTCAAGCACCTCCAGCATGGCTGCAGAAGGATCACCGCGGAAATCACTGGACATCTTATCGATCTCATCCAGTAAAAAGACTGGGTTAATCGTGCCCGCCTTTTTCATTCCTTGAATAATTCTTCCCGGCATAGCCCCGACATAGGTTCTTCTGTGGCCGCGGATTTCCGATTCATCTCGGACACCGCCAAGAGAAATCCGGACAAAATTACGATTAAGAGAGGTCGCAATCGATTTTGCCAGACTTGTTTTCCCTACCCCTGGAGGCCCAGCTAAACAAAGAATGGGCCCTTTTAACGAATTGGTCAGCTTTTGAACAGCTAAATATTCAAGTACCCGCTCTTTCACCTTTTCAAGACCATAGTGATCTTCATTTAAGATTCGCTCCGCACGATTGATATCAATATCATCGTCCGTTTTCTTTGACCATGGAATCGAAATTAACCATTCAATATAATTGCGGATTACTGCACTTTCAGCAGAGCTTGATGGAACTTTTTCGTAACGATCCAATTCTTTCAATGCTGTTTGTTTTACATGGTCCGGCATTCCAGCCTTTTCAATCTTTTCAGTAAGATCAGCGACCTCCCCGGTTTTACCTTCCTTATCACCTAATTCTTTTTGAATCGCCTTCATCTGTTCACGCAAATAATATTCCTTTTGCGTTCTTTCCATTGAGCGCTTTACTCGCTGGCCGATTTTCTTTTCAAGATTAAGGACTTCTTTTTCATTATGGATGGTATCAATGACGAGGCTCATTCGTTCTTTCACGTCAATCGTTTCAAGAATCGTCTGCTTATCCTTAAGTTTAATCGGTAAATGGGAGGCAATGATATCTGCCATCCTTCCGGGTTCTTCAATATCGGTAACTGATGCAAAAGTTTCAGCAGAGATTTTTTTCGATAGTTTTATGTATTGCTCGAAATAATCAAGCATCGTTCTCATCAGGGCTTGATCTTCCACATCTTTTGTATCCGGGTCATCGTATGTTTGAATGACGACAGAATAATAATCTTCTTCGTCATGAAAGGTTACGATTTCAGCCCTGCTAAGTCCTTCCACCAGCACACGGATGGTCCCATTTGGGAGCTTTAGCATTTGCTTTACTTTTGTCAAAGTCCCAATTTTATATATGTCCTCTTCCAAAGGCTCATCTATTGACACATCTTTTTGGGTTGTTAAAAAAATTAAGTGGTCATCTACCATCGCTTTTTCTAGGGCTTGAACCGATCTTTCCCGTCCTACATCTAAATGAAGGACCATTGTCGGATAAACAAGCAGCCCCCGAAGCGGCAGGAGGGGGACGATTATTTCATTGTTTTTCGCCAAAATACTGCACCTCCAAAAATCAATATTTCCATTAGTGAATTAGAATTCATCTTTGTACAATTCTATCCTATTTGCAAAAAAGTGTCTATTTATAAGAAAAGCGGAAGCGCCTTGGTCAGCCCCGACAAGGCTTTAGGTCCTTCGGTGAAGTCGTTCTTTGACTTCATCGTCAGGTCCGAAGCAACCTCGAGGGGCTAGGCGCTGGAGCTAGACTATAAAAGAAAAGCGTGTTAGATATGATTCTATTTTCCCCAATCATTTCGTTTTCTTCCATGCCAATAAAAAACTTCGGTTTGTTTTTGTTTACAAACCGAAGTTTATTTTTCAAATAGATTCTTTCTTTGAAAGTTCAATGGACGCCGGAATAACTTTGTTCCGGGCTAACTCATTGACCAAGGCAATCTCAAATACTTCATGTAAATGAGTGACTGGAACTATATTGATGCCCTCAATTTCATTTAAAATCGACTGCATGTTTTCTTCCGGGATAATAACCGTTTCTGCACCGGCCTTTTTCGCTGCCTTCACCTTTGGATAAACACCGCCAATTGGTTTGACGTTACCATGAATGCTAATTTCCCCAGTCATGGCTACCTTGTTATCGATCGGAATTTTATAAATGGCCGAATAAATTCCGGTTGCCATCGCAATTCCCGCTGATGGTCCGTCAATTGGAACTCCGCCTGGGAAATTCACATGGATATCGAAGTCATCAGCAGGAACTCCCATCGAACGTAATACGGTAATCACATTTTCAATCGAACCGCGTGCCATACTTTTGCGGCGAATCGATTTGCCTTGACCGCCAATACTTTCCTCTTCCACAATACCGGTAATATTAATCGAACCCTTTTCTTTTGCTGGAATTACCGTTACTTCAATTTCTAGAAGCGCACCGGAATTCGGGCCGTAAACAGCAAGCCCATTCACAAGACCAACTTGGGAATCATCATTAATTTTTCTTTCCATGCGCGGTGACATTTGACTGGAATGAATCACCCATTCAATATCTTCGTCTTTTAAAAAGTCTCGTTCCTCTTGAATGGCGAGGCCGGCTGCAATTTGCACTAAATTAACTGCTTCCCGCCCATTTCTTGCATAGTTTGAAAGTGTTTCAACACCGTTTTCACTTATGGATAGGTTCACTTTATCTGCTGCTTTTCTTGCAACTAAACTAATTTCCTCCTCGCTTAATTCACGGAAAAACACTTCCATACAGCGCGAACGAATCGCCGGGGGAATTTCATTCGGTGTTCTTGTTGTTGCCCCAATTAACCGGAAATCGGCAGGGAGTCCATTTTTAAAAATATCATGGATATGTGTTGGGATTTGATTATTTTCCTCATTATAATAGGCACTTTCTAGGAAAACCTTCCGATCCTCTAACACCTTTAACAATTTATTCATTTGGATAGGATGCAATTCACCAATTTCATCAATAAATAATACGCCGCCATGTGCATTTGTTACGGCGCCTTGCTTTGGCTGTGGAATTCCAGCTTGTCCCATTGCCCCAGCTCCTTGATAGATCGGGTCATGTACAGAGCCAATTAATGGGTCGGCAATTCCCCGTTCATCAAATCGGGCGGTTGTCGCATCAAGTTCAATAAAAACAGATGCCGGTTTGAATGGTGATTTGCTATTTTTTTTCGCTTCTTCAAGAACTAAGCGGGCTGCAGCTGTTTTCCCTACACCAGGCGGTCCGTAAATGATGACATGCTGTGGATTGGGACCGCATAATGCCGCCTTTAATGATTTAATTCCATCCTCCTGCCCAACAATATCTTTAAAGCTAGTAGGACGTACTTTTTCTGATAATGGTTCGGTTAAAGAAATGGATCTCATTTTGCGAAGCTGCTCCATTTCCTTTCTTGATTCTCTATCGATGGATACTTTTTGTGTTCGCTGATTTCTAAGCAAATTCCAAAAATAAAGCCCAATGATGATTCCAAAAAAGAGCTGTATAAATAAGGCAATCCCCGTCCAACTCATACTATCCCCTCCTGCAGATTAATTCTGATAGATATTTTCAGTATTTCCTGCGATTGGGTGTAATAAACCACAAATTGTGCGGTTTGGTAAGAAAAAGAACCTGGCACACCGCCAGGTTCTTTGATTGTTTAGCTAAAGTGCCTGTAATTAGGTACTTTAACACGTTTTCATTATGCAGATTTTTCGTTGGCAACAGTTCCGTCTTCTAGAATCAGCTTCGGTTCACTGTTATCTAAAACCGTTTCCTGCGTGATGATACACTTCGTGATATCATTTCTTGATGGAAGATCAAACATCACATCAAGCATGATTCCTTCAATAATAGAACGTAAGCCGCGGGCACCTGTTTTTCGTTCAATCGCTTTTTTCGCGATTTCCACTAGAGCGCCTTCTTCGAATTCAAGATTTACATCATCAATTTCAAGCATTTTTTGGTATTGCTTCACCAAAGCATTCTTCGGCTTCGTTAAGATTTCAATTAAAGCACCTTCATCTAATTGCTCAAGGCTTGCAATAACAGGTAAACGTCCGATAAATTCCGGAATTAAACCAAAGCGAAGCAAGTCCTCAGGCAATACTTTTGAAAGAAGCTCTTTTTGTCCAATTTCTTGGGTCTTAACATCTGAGCCGAATCCAATGACTTTTTGCCCTAAACGGCGTTTAATGATTGGTTCGATGCCATCAAATGCACCACCGCAAATAAATAGAATATTCGTTGTATCAATTTGGATAAATTCTTGATGCGGATGTTTTCTGCCGCCTTGTGGAGGAACACTTGCAACCGTACCTTCAAGAATTTTTAATAATGCCTGTTGAACGCCTTCACCGGAAACATCTCTTGTAATCGATGGATTTTCCGATTTACGGGCAATTTTATCAATCTCATCAATATAAATGATGCCCTTTTCTGCCTTTTCAACATCATAATCAGCAGCTTGGATTAATTTAAGCAAAATATTTTCAACATCTTCACCAACATAACCAGCCTCGGTTAATGAAGTTGCATCGGCAATCGCAAATGGTACGTTAAGAATGCGCGCTAATGTTTGTGCTAATAACGTTTTCCCACTACCAGTTGGTCCAATCATACAAATATTACTCTTTGCAAGCTCAACATCATCAATCTTACTATTGGAATTAATCCGCTTATAGTGATTATAAACGGCTACCGATAATGATTTCTTAGCCTGATCCTGGCCGATGACATATTCATCAAGAATTTCACAGATTTCTTTTGGCTTTGGAACATCTTTAAATTCTACTTCTTCTTCTGTTCCAAGTTCTTCCTCAACAATCTCTGTGCAAAGCTCGATACACTCATCACATATATAAACTCCTGGACCCGCAACCAGCTTTCGAACTTGATCCTGTGTTTTACCACAGAAAGAACATTTTAATTGCCCTTTTTCATCATTAAATTTAAACAATCTTTTCACCCCTTGATACTTGTTGTCACACAATTTTAAAGCTGCGAATCCCAAATAAATCCGAATCTTTTTTCTTCTATTTTTAGTGGTATGTATTGCATTGTAACACATGTTGCCGATGGACTGGAAATAAAAAGCCTTATGTTTGCTACTGTTAAATTTACTGGGATTCGCCATCATAACAGAAACTTATGTACCCATTAAGCATAACCATAATTTTAAAAAATCAACCTTAAATCCATTTGGTTTAATTTAATTCGATATGTAATTCCATTTTTCCTGCCCATCTGCAAAAATGTATAAGGCTTTTCATGAGGTTTAATAAAAAGGTTTCCCTACCCCTATTATAATATGTAATCGATAAAATGTATAAAACAAGGCACGATGGAATCGTGCCTTGCTAAAAATTAATTATTTTTTGTTTTCAACAAGAAAGTCAACTGCTTTTTTAAGCTGAAGATCTGCTTTGATTCCTTCAACTCCGCCAAGTGCTGCTTTGATATTGTCAACTGTCATATTGTACATGCCAGCCATTTTTTCAAGTTCAGCATTAACGTCTTCATCAGTTGCTTCAAGATTTTCTGCCTTCGCAATTGCTTCAAGCGTTAAGTTTATACGTACACGCTTGGCTGCTTCTTCTTTCATTTGCTCGCGCAAGGCATTTTCATCTTGACCTGAGAATTGGAAGTAAAGCTCAAGGTTCATACCTTGCATTTGCAAGCGTTGTTCGAACTCTTGAAGCATACGGTTTACTTCGCTATCGATCATAACAGCTGGGATTTCTACTTCAGCATTTTCAGCCGCTTTTTCCACTACAGTATCACGTAGGTTATGCTCAGCTTCATGCTTTTTACTGTCTTCTAAACGAGTTTTAATTTTTTCTTTTAATGCATCCAATGTTTCAACTTCATCATCTACATCTTTTGCAAACTCATCATCAAGTGTTGGAAGTTCTTTTCCTTTAATTTCATGAACAGTTACTTTGAAAACTGCTGGTTTACCTGCAAGCTCTGCAGCATGATATTCTTCAGGGAAAGATACTTCTACGTCTTTTGATTCGCCGGCAGCAACTCCAACAAGCTGCTCTTCAAAGCCAGGGATGAAAGAGCCAGAACCTAACTCAAGTGAGTGGTTTTCAGCTTTTCCGCCTTCAAATGCTTCACCGTCAACGAAACCTTCAAAGTCGATGATCACAGTATCACCGTTTTCAGCTTTACCTTCTTCTTTTACAACAAGTTCAGCTTGACGATTTTGAAGTGTTTCTAATTCTTTTTGTACGTCTTCATCTGTAACATTTGTTTCAAGCTCTTCTACTTCTAGACCTTTGTACTCGCCTAATTTTACTTCAGGCTTAACTGTAACAGTAGCTTTGAAGATAAGCTCTTTGCCTTTTTCCATTTGCTCGATATC
Organism: Bacillus salipaludis; assembly: GCF_030938565.1. Taxonomy (GTDB): domain Bacteria; phylum Bacillota; class Bacilli; order Bacillales; family Cytobacillaceae; genus Neobacillus; species Neobacillus salipaludis_A. The sequence goes on from NZ_JAVGVR010000001.1 coordinate 5,316,417, forward strand.
AATATCAGGACGATCAACTGGCTCGATACCTGTTTCATCGATTGCATTTCCATATGCTTCAGGAAGAATGATATCTAAAGCATCTTGATATAATGATTCAACACCAAAGCGCTTTTCAAACATGCCACGAGGCATTTTCCCTTTACGGAATCCTGGAACATTTACTTGTTTTACAACTTTTTGGAATGCTTCGTCTAATCCTTTGCTTACTTCCTCAGCACTTACTTCAACTGTAAGAACACCGCGGTTTCCTTCTAATTTTTCCCACTTAGCTGTCATACCGTTTTTTCCCTCCAACATCTATTCTCATTTCATTCGTAACGAATTGTATGAATATGTCTTGTTCTATCAAGTCATTATCCACTTTTTGTTGTAAAATATCGAATTTCTTCAGAATGCGACCCCTACATTATATCATAGGATTGATTTCTTTCAACACACTGCCTAAAAATTGGGGTAAGAAATTTCTTCTATTTCTCGTATTTTAACGATTGCTAGATTGATTTCTTCACTAGGAACACCGTATTCTTCCGCTCTATCAATTATTTCTGCATCGTTTCCCATATATTCCTCTGCTAGAACATGAAAGGCTGCTGCCCATGCTTTAGCATTCTTCGGCTCTAGTTCGAAAGGATAGCTGATAAAAAAGATTCGTTCTACCATACCTATTATATCTGCCAATAAAACCGGGTTACTATTTTCTAGATAATCTTTTAAATGTTCTATGATTTTTTCCATCCTGGGCTGGGCATGAACTTCAGGCAATTTTATCGGAATAATCTTTATGATTTGATGAAACTTTTGAACCTCGATTTCCTTATCATATTCCTGCTCTTTTAGTAGAGTAAGCAGGGTTGTTTTAAAAAAGGACTGTCCTGTTTCTGCGATTAGATAGGCTGTAATTTCCTCTATATACGGTCTAATGTTCCTCTCCGCCAGTTTGGATAGGAGCAGCATTTGTTCCGTTGTATTTTGTAAGGAAAAAAGGTTCAGGCTCTTGTTCATTGGACCAGTTACATCCGAATTATCATTTTCCACATCTGCTTGATTCTGTTCCGCCATCCTTTTGCTAAATTGCAGGATGGTTAGAAAATGATCCTGTTTTTCGGGTGGGATTTCTTTTTCATCCAATAAGACTTCAATTGTTGAAACGATTTCTTGATATTCGTGCAGCTGGATCAGAATGGTCAAATATAAATCGACCATCTGATAATAATCGCCGATTCCTTTTAGTAACAGTTCGTTTGCAAGTTTTTTTGCTTTGCGGTAAGCACCTGCTTCAAAATAGGCTAAGACTAATCCCATTAGCACATCGCCATTTTCCGAGTCAAGTTCCTTCGCCCCTTCTAAAAGCTCGATGGCTTCTTCAAACTTTTTTAATTGCAGGCTTTCTAAACCCTTTTCCGTTAATCGCTGTTCAAGCCCGGGAAAGAAGATTACATTCTCTTTTCTTTTAACTCGTTCCCGCTTTTTCATAAAATTCCGCCCTTATGGTTGATGAAAATTAGTGTAGCACGAATTCGGTAAAAAACAAAAAAACTCACCTTTTCTGGGTGAGTAAAGTTCATTTTGGTATGTAGATGGCGTCCCAGGAGAGATTCGAACTCCCGACCGTACGCTTAGAAGGCGTATGCTCTATCCGGCTGAGCTACTGGGACGTAGTCATTTATCAAAGACAAGATTTATTATATAGTCCTAAAAAATAAAAGTCAATAAAAAATTTGCTGTTTTTTTAAAACAAGAAATGGGGAGATACACTCCCCATTATTTTTTCGGCAAGGTAAATTCATAACCTAAATCGACTAATTCACGACCGTTTAATTCAAAAACGGTCATCTTTATTTTTTCATCTGCTAAGTCTAGAATAACGTACGTTTTTTCAAAGCGCTCCCGGGGCAGTCGAAGGCTTCCGGGGTTCAAAAACAGCGTTCCACCGATGACCTCCGCCCCTAATATATGGGAATGCCCGAAACAAACAATATCGGCGTTTACTTCTTGCGCCTTATACTTTAAATTCATCAAAGATGACTTAACCGAATACTTATGCCCGTGAGTAACGAAAATTTTCCGGCCAGTTACCACTTCGATCACTTCTAAAGGATAACCACCGAAATCACAATTCCCTAATACGGTGACAAACCCTGAAATCGCTTGGTCATCCGGCATTAACTGCGAATCTCCGCAATGAATCATTAAATCGACATCTTTCATATGTCTGTCCCGCAGAATTTCAAGCTCTTTTGTCATTCCGTGACTATCGCTGACAATCAAAATCTTGCTCATAATTGATTTGTTCTTTCTAAAATTGAATCCAGCACCGTATCAAGTTTCTTTAAGGCGTTTGCGCGGTGGCTGATTTTATTTTTTTCCTCTGAAGGAAGCTCAGCCATTGCAAGTCCCAAATTCGGAACATAAAAAATCGGATCGTAACCAAAGCCATGCGTCCCTTTTCTTTCTGTTAAAATCCGGCCTTCACAAGTTCCCGAAACCGTCATCGTTTCTTGATTCGGCACAGCCACCGCCAGTGCACAATAAAATCTTGCCGTCCGCTCTTCCTCAGGGACATCCTTTAGCTCAGAAAGAACCTTATCAATATTGTCCTGATCATTTTTATGTTCTCCGGCATATCGGGCTGAATAGATACCAGGTCTACCTTCTAATGCATCCACAATCAAACCGGAGTCGTCTCCAATGACCATTTTATTCAAGGCGTTCGAGATCGCTTCTGCTTTAAGGATTGCATTGGCCTCAAAAGTAGTTCCTGTTTCCTCTACTTCAGGGATCTCAGGAAAATCTAATAGTGTTTTAACTTCGATTCCCCTTTTTGCAAAAATACTCTCAAATTCTCTCGCTTTTCCGGGGTTTTTAGTTGCAATAATAACTTCTCTCATTTATTTTTTCTTCTTTCTTCAATTTTTTCCGTTATGTCTGCACCAAGAGCAATTTTTTGATGTTCAAAAAGCTCACTCAATCCGGCTTGTGCCGCATGAAGTAATTCTTGAAGCTGGTTATAGGAGAATGTAGCTTCCTCACCTGTTCCCTGCAGTTCAACAAATTCACCGCTTCCGGTCATGACTACATTCATATCAACCAAAGCACCGGAGTCCTCCGGATAATTTAAATCTAGGATGGTAGTGTTCTCTTCTAAAATTCCAACGCTGGTCGCTGCCAGGAAATCAGTAATGGGGAATTTTATCGCTCTTTTTTCAGCTAATTCATTTAAAGCAAGCGTCATCGCGACAAATGCTCCGGTAATGGAAGCCGTACGGGTTCCACCGTCAGCCTGAATGACATCACAATCAATCCAAACTGTTTTTTCCCCTAAAGACTTTAAATCTACAATAGCCCTTAAGGCACGGCCTATCAGCCGCTGAATTTCCATTGTGCGCCCGGACACTTTCCCTTTAGAAGATTCCCGGATATTCCTTGATGCCGTCGCTCTTGGGAGCATCGAATATTCCGCTGTAATCCAGCCTTTGCCTTCTCCCCTCATAAAGTGCGGCACCCGGTCTTCAATTGTAGCGGTGCAAATTACTTTTGTGTCCCCAACAGAAATGAGCACCGAGCCTTCCGGATGCTTTAAATAGTTTGTTTCAATATGTATGGGTCTTAACTGCAATGGTTCACGTCCATCAACACGCACTAACCTTCCTCCTTCATGATCAAGCTCGCCTGGTCGGTTTAAGCAGGCCTATCTGGCAAATAGAAAAGCATAAGCGTCTTTTTAAGGGACGCTAAGAGCCAGACAAATAAATAAGAGGCGGCGGGAAGCCAACCTCTTTCATGGTCATTATATAGTATAACAAAAAACTTTTTTTAAAAACTACCTGTATTTACTTTTTCCGGACGAGTTACAGGCTCAGATATTTTTTTACCCTGTTCATTTTTGAGCCCTGCTTTCCCTTTCACTTCGATTGCAACTTTTTCAATTCCCGGCTGTTCTGTTAATGATAATACAAGAGTGTTTAACACGGCCTGCGAAATCTCCTTTTCTTCGAAGCTTCCATAAATATTCTCATTAAAGTTCAATGTCACCTGTCCATTTTCCACTTTTGGCGCTTCAAGAAGTTTTGCGTCAGACATAAACTCTGAAAGAAGGTTTGACTTCTGACTTGGCCCTTCAATTAATTCATTTACAGCAGCAGTAATATTATCGGTTACATTATTGCTAACCCGGCGTGTTACCGGTACATAGTAATACGAGCCTTCTTTTTCACCGCCAATATAGTATACTGTTACCGGTTTTGTATTGGTAATGTCCACAACATCCGTTGTATCAATATTGATTCCGATGGATCTCGTTAAGTGATCACTGATTGGTGTACCGTTTACCGGCATTTCGGTTAATGGATGCCCGGTCATGGATAACTGTACAGACTTAACGGAGTCAAATTGGGTTAATGTCCAGGTAATGGATTGAAGAATTTTCAACTCATCTTCAGGCTGATAGTTTTTAAATTCCTTTGAAAAATCAACATGGGCTACGCCATCCTTAATGTTAACAGACAATGAAGTTTCTGCCGGAATGACTGCTCTAAATCCGTTTGGCAGCATATCTTCAACTGGTCCGTTATCGACTAAGTATTCGAGAGCTTGTGTGGCGGTAGAAGATTTTTTCGGCAGTGCTATTGTCTGCGGCACTACATAACCATTTTTATCGATGAGGTATAGTTCTGTTTTGATGGTATTTTTTGCATTTTCTGTTTTAGCCACTGTTTCTTTGCTTACCGTTTTTCCAGTGTCCATGGAGACGGATTTCGGCGGGTCGATTTTCTTTTCCGTTTCTGTATTAAATAAGCCACAGCCGGATAATAGAACGCTCGAAGCAAACATAGCCGAAACAAGGATGACTGCTTTATTTTTATTTTTAGACATAAAATTCCCTCCCAAGACAGTTTGTACTACCATGTATACGAGCCTTCCGGAAATTTAGACCGTCTGGAAAAAAAAATTTGGACATTCTCTAAAAAATCTTTGTTTGGGGGTAGTTGTGGTGGGATCTCCTTTTACTATGAAAGGTTTGTTTTTCTTATTTAGGGCAAAGGATAGGGGTTCCTATTACCTCTTGGGTGCTTTTTTCCTCCCAAAGGGTAATGCAACGCCTTTCCTTTTACCTCTTTTGCGATTTTTTCCTCCTAAAGGGTAATGCAGCGCCTTTCCTTTTTACCGAAAAGCTTTTTTTCCTCACTAAAGCACAGGACCCCTCACTCGATTCTTCAAAAGTACCAAAAAGAGCTCCTAGAAACTAGGAGCTCCAACTTATAATTTAATTTTTTGTACATTGTCCACCGGCATGTCCAGCCATTCGGAGGCGATTTTGGAAAAGATGCCTCTTGATCCAGTTGTAATAAACTCGTGCTCCGGCTCGTCCTCAGATTCTTCGAGCTGGCCGTTGTATTGGAGGATGGCGCTGATTTCTCTCGCAGTTTCATCACCGGAACTAATCACGTTAACCTCCGGACCCATTACTTTTTTAATAAGCGGACCAAGCAGAGGATAATGCGTGCATCCTAAAATTAATGTATCTAAATTTAAATGTAACATCGGCTGCAAGGATTCCGTAACAATTCTTTCCGCAATCGGCCCGTCATATTCGCCACTTTCCACCAGCGGAACAAATTTAGGACAGGCATGGGCTTTTACAAACAGCCTGCTGTTTAACGATTTTAATGCCTTTTCATATGCGCCACTTTCTACGGTAACCTGGGTGCCTATAATGCCAACCCGATAGTTTTTTGTTCGCTTTATCGCGGCCCGTGCTCCTGGATAAATGACACCGAGCACTGGAATTTTTAATTCCCTACGAATTTCATCCAGAGCAACAGCTGTTGCCGTATTGCAAGCGATGACCAGCATTTTAATCTGCTTTTCTAATAAAAAGGTTGTTAATTCCCAAGTGAATTTTCTAACTTCCTTTGTTGGTCTTGGTCCATAAGGACAACGTGCCGTATCTCCCAAATAAATGATTTTTTCATTTGGCAGCTGCCGCATCATTTCCTTTGCAACCGTCAACCCCCCAACGCCGGAATCAATTACACCTATTGGTTGTTTCAAGCTTCTCGCCTCATTCTTAACGCATTTCCTGATGCAGTTTACTTAAATTGTTTTGGACCAGAAGAATCTCGTCTGTGGTAAAGTTTTTTAAGATTTCCTCTAAATATACTTGACGTTTCTTGATTACCTCATTGATAATTCGTTCGCCTTCCTCGAGCAGGTGAATTCTCACTACTCGACGATCATTCGGATCTTTTACCCGGACAAGGAGTTGATTTTTCTCCATACGATCGACTAAATCTGTGGTGGTACTACAGGCAAGAAACATTTTATTAGATAATTCCCCAATTGTCATATCTCCATCTTCAAAAAGCCACTGCAGGGCAACAAACTGGGGAGGAGTAATTTTATAATTACTTAACATTTCTCTTCCTTTTTGTTTAATAATCCCGGATATGTACCGTAAATCTTTTTCAATATTCGCCACTATTTCCCCGTTCACTTTTTGTGAATTTTCGAGTTTCATGTATTATACACTCCTATAATATGCTTTCCCCTCAACTTAAAGCGCCGCTTAACGAGTTGTTTTCTCTAAAGATGAGTTAAGCTTGTATATATTTTCTACTTTTTTCGCTTAAATTTCAAGCAGGAACATAAACCGTTGTTTTTTTACCAAAAAGCTATTACGGTGTTTTACAACCGCATGCAATAAGAAAATATCTTTATAAAAATATGAACCGGCGTCCCAAAAGGATGCCGGTCATGATTAAAGTTCTAGCTCTCCCATTCGAAGGAGCTCTACAACGGCTTGTGAACGCCCCTTAACACCAAGCTTTTGCATGGCATTGGAAATATGATTCCTAACCGTTTTTTCGCTTATAAATAATTCACCAGCGATTTCCTTCGTTGTTTTGTCTTGTACTAACAGTTCGAATACTTCTCTTTCGCGTTTGGTGAGTAATGGCTTGTGAGTATAATCATTCTCCTTCAAGTATTGTGACCCTCCTTGCCTTCGCCAGTTATGAACCGTGGGGTGGGTATATATTTAGTCACCATATCTTATGTGAACTCTACAAATGTAGTGACTATAAATACTATCTGAAAAATGATTTTGTTTCGTTATATTTGAACATCGATATGCCGTACAAGCAGATTTCTCATTTCCTCTGTCCAGGGAACGCCTTTTCCTGCCTTTTTTGAGATTTGAACAAGCGTTCCTCTTCCTACAAACCCAACAGAATCGTCTTCTTTTTTGCCCATATAATGAAGATCAACAGAGGAATTTCCGACTGAAGCGGCTTTTACATATACCTTTAAATTCTCCCCGAAAAAAATTTGCTGTAAAAAATCACATTGCAGATCGGCAACAACCGGAAATGTTTCACTTTCAGGCTTTACCCACTCATCCATAAAACCAATGGATTTCAAATATTCAGTCCGGGCTTCCTCAAAATAAACGAATGGAACTGTATTATTTAAATGTCCAAACATATCCGTTTCGGAAAACCTAACCCTGATTGGGAGAAAATATTCGAATTCATGCTGCCACTTATCAAAATCATCTATATAATTTGCTCTCACCATCTTATTTGTCAACTCCTTTTCAAAAAAATGAATAGTCATTCAGTACTCTTTAATCCTATTATAATTTAAAAGTTTGCTGTGTTAAAGGACATTGTCGATTTTTATCCCTGTTGATTGGAGCGGAAGGCACGAAGACTCCTCGAAAATGCTAACGCATTTTCTTCGTGCGTGGGCGGATTCAAGGAAGCAATTCAGTGTCCTGCGGGAGTACGGGGCAGGGGAGACCCGCAGGAGCGAAGCGACGAGGAGGCTCCCCTGCACGCCCGCGGAAAGCGAAGTGCCTGGTGCGGAAATTCACCAGACAAGTTTAACACAGCCTAAAAGTTAAAAAATAAAAAGTTCCGAGTTATGATCCGGAACTTTTTATGATTTAGGCTTGGCATAAATGATATATCGTTTTGGAGCATTTCCTACATAACTGAAAGGATAACACGTGGTCAAAATCAATTCCTCATGTTTATTTTGCAAAGTAATAATGCTAGTGTCATCTGCTTTAACGATTTTCATATGGGTGATTTCATATTCAAAATTGCCCTTTGAATCGTTTACTTTTAAGGTATCGCCTTTTTTTAATTCTCCCAGATGGTGAAAAACGGTATCTCGATGTCCCGATAAAACAATCTGCCCGTGATTACCAGGCATATAGGAACCTTTATAATGACCCACCCCTTTTGCCAGATCATCGGGGTCTGTTCCTTCAACAATCGGTAATTCCGCACTGATTTTAGGAATAGAGAGCAAGCCAATGGTATCGCCAATTTTCGGAGCTTTACTTTTTTTGCTGGCTTTAGGTTTATTTTTTTCATTAGGCTTTTGATTTGAATCGATTGGCTGCTGTTCTGAGACGATTTCTTTTGCCTCTTTAAGTGACGCCTTTGTTTGCATTTTCACATCAATAAACTGCCAAACTCCAATCCCTATTAAAATAAGACCGACTAAAACAAACAGAAGTGGAATCTTTGACTTCACCCTTACCGTACCATCCTTTTTCAAATTTCCTACATTATAACAAATGGACTAGGATAAAAACTCGTATTTGGAACGGAAATAAAAAAACCTTCCTTTCCGTTAAGAAAAGAAGGTTTTTAAAACTGGATTAATCGTTGTCGCTTCCAAAGAAGTTTCTGAATGATTGCATGGTAGCGTCACGGTTAACAGCTGCGATTGATGTTGTGATTGGAATCCCTTTCGGACAAGATTGCACGCAGTTTTGTGAATTACCACAGCCTTGCATTCCGCCATCTTCCATAAATGCATTTAAACGCTCAGATTTATTCATCGTACCAGTTGGGTGAGCATTGAACAACCGAACTTGGTTAAAGGCAGCAGGACCCATAAAGTTTGTTTTGCTATTCACATTTGGGCACGCCTCTAGACATACACCACATGTCATACATTTTGAAAGTTCATATGCCCATTGACGTTTTTTCTCAGGCATACGTGGTCCAGGACCTAAATCGTACGTACCATCGATTGGAATCCAAGCCTTTACTTTCTTTAAGGAATCAAACATTCTGCTTCGGTCAATTTGAAGGTCACGTACAATCGGGAAAGTACTCATTGGTGCCAAACGGATTGGCTGCTCTAATTTATCAACAAGCGCCGAACAAGCTTGGCGCGGCTTGCCATTGATAACCATTGAACATGCTCCGCATACTTCTTCAAGACAGTTCATTTCCCAAGTAATTGGGGATGTATCCTGTCCTTTTGCAGTGACAGGATTTCTGCGAATTTCCATTAACGCCGAAATAACGTTCATATTCGGACGGTATGGAAGTTCAAACTCCTCCTCAAAAGGAGCAGAGTTTGGAGTATCCTGACGGGTTATTATAAATTTTACTGTTTTTGTTTCAGCCATTTTTTCCTACTCCCCTTTCAATTAATGCTTTTTAGTATAGTCACGTTCACGTGGAGCAAGCAGCGAGATATCAACATCTTCATAATGGAATGCCGGAGCTGAAGTAGCGTCAACAAAATTCGCCATTGTCGTTTTTAAGAATTCCTCATCATTACGTTTAGGGAAATCCGGCTTGTAGTGAGCACCACGGCTCTCATTACGGTTATAAGCCCCAAGTGTAATAACACGAGCCAATTGAAGCATGTTCTGTAATTGACGTGTAAACGCAGCACCTTGGTTGCTCCATTTAGCTGTATCATTGATGTTAATTTTCTTGTATCGCTCTAAAAGCTCTTGAATTTTTTCATCTGTTTTTAACAATCGATCATTGTAACGAACAACTGTAACGTTATCAGTCATCCATTCGCCAAGCTCTTTATGAAGAACATAGGCATTTTCATTTCCGTCCATTGACATAATCGCATTCCATTTTTGCTCTTCCTCTTTAACTTTTCGATCAAATACAGAAGAAGAAATAGCATCAGAACTCTTTTCAAGTCCCCCAATATAGCGAACAGCGTTAGGTCCTGCAACAGAACCACCGTAAATAGCAGATAGTAATGAATTCGCTCCTAAACGGTTTGCACCGTGCTGTGAATAATCACACTCACCTGCTGCAAATAAGCCAGGAATGTTCGTCATTTGGTCATAGTCAACCCACATACCGCCCATTGAATAGTGAACGGCAGGGAAAATTTTCATTGGAACTTTGTGCGGATCGTCTCCGACAAATTTTTCATAAATCTCAATAATTCCGCCTAATTTTACATCTAATTCATGTGGATCCTTGTGTGATAAATCAAGGAAGACCATGTTTTCCCCATTAACTCCTAGTTTCATATCCACACAGACATTGAAAATTTCACGTGTTGCAATATCACGTGGTACAAGGTTTCCATATGCAGGATATCTTTCTTCTAAGAAATACCAAGGTTTACCGTCTTTATAGGTCCAAATACGACCGCCTTCTCCACGAGCTGATTCACTCATGAGACGAAGTTTATCATCACCAGGAATTGCAGTTGGATGAATTTGAATCATTTCACCATTTGCATAGGAAACGCCTTGCTGATATAAAATTGACGCAGCAGAACCAGTGTTAATAACAGAGTTTGTTGATTTACCAAAGATAATCCCAGGGCCGCCAGTTGCCATAATTACGGCATCAGCCACGAAAGATTTAATCTCCATTGTTTTTAAATTTTGAGCAGCAATACCGCGGCAAACGCCTTCGTCATCCAATACCGCACCAAGGAATTCCCATCCTTCGTACTTTGTAACCAAGCCCTCTACCTCATGGCGGCGAACTTGTTCATCCAACGCATAAAGTAGCTGCTGACCAGTAGTTGCACCGGCAAATGCTGTACGGTGATGCTGTGTTCCACCGAAGCGGCGGAAATCAAGTAATCCTTCAGGGGTACGGTTAAACATAACTCCCATCCGGTCAAATAAGTGAATAATACCAGGCGCAGCTTCACACATTGCCTTAACCGGAGGCTGATTTGCTAAAAAGTCTCCGCCATAAACTGTATCGTCAAAGTGAATCCAAGGAGAGTCGCCTTCCCCTTTAGTATTTACTGCTCCATTAATACCGCCTTGGGCACAAACAGAGTGAGAACGTTTCACCGGAACTAGAGAAAATAACTCTACCGGTGTCCCCGATTCTGCCACCTTAACGGTTGCCATCAAGCCAGCTAAACCACCACCGACTACGATCACCTTACCTTTACTCATCGTGACTCACTCCCTAATCCTAAATCCAATATTTTCCGTTCGTTAATTTGTTGATCACACAAATGCTAGAAGCGCTTGAATTCCAATAATGGAAAGCAGCACAAAAATGATTAAAGTCACATATGTAGAAATGACTTGTGAGCGTGGTGAAATGGTAATTCCCCAGCTTACCATAAATGACCATAAACCATTTGAGAAGTGGAAAATAACTGAAAGAACTCCCACTAAGTAGAAACCAAACATGAATGGTGAAGATAAGATATCCGCCATCATTTGGAAATTAAGTTCAGCTCCAAATGCCTTGGCGATCCGTGTTTCCCATACATGCCATGCAATAAAGATCAGGGCAATCACCCCTGTTATACGCTGCAGAATGTACATCCAGTTTCTGAAGTACCCCATTCTGCCGACATTGCTTTTTGATGTAAAGGCAATATAAAGGCCATAGACTGCATGAAATAATAATGGCAAATAAATTAATACCCATTCTAGAACGATAAGGAATGGAAGATCCTCCATAAAATTTATTGCTCTTTGAAAGGATTCTGCTCCGCCCGTAGCGGCATGGTTGACTACTAGATGCACGATAAGGAACAAACCAATTGGAATGACCCCTAGCAGCGAGTGTACTCTTCGTGAAATAAACTCTCGATTTCCCGCCATAATTTACCCCCCTTAAATAATAAGAATGATGTTAAGTTTCCTTCCTTTTTATAAACCATTTAAAAAGAAAATTCAACCTAGCATCACTATGACAAAATTGTGACATGTCCATTTTACTCCTGTCGACATAGAGCGTCAAGAAACCGTATACAGAATTATTTTTTAAAAATACAATTTTTTTGCGATTTTAGTAGTAAAAAAGAATGCTAAGCGCTTACATTTTTGAGGTTGATTTTGGAAGCGTTTCCATTATAACTACATTTTATTTATCATTATGTAAAGGATAGAAATTAAAGTAAAAAGGTAATATAGTTATGATGGTACGCAAAAAAAGTATAGCGAAATAACAATCCTTGAAATTGGATTCCTTAACCGTTTTATAATCTAAAATTCAGTAATGAAATTTAACCAATATTGTATATAATAGAATGGTAGAAAGAGGGGATACTATTGAACGATAGTACGGCAGTTAATTTAAACACGCAATCAGATGAGACGAGAACGGTGTCGATTTTTGGATATGAGCTAATCAGAGAAATTCTTTTACCCGAAATTTTAGGAAAAGACACTCCTGAAATACTATATTGGGCAGGAAAGCGATTAGCTAGAATGTACCCTTTAAATCATTATGATGAACTGATTGAGTTTTTCGAGAGGGCTTCATGGGGACACTTAACGATTAAAAATGAGAATAAGGATGAAATGGAATTTGAACTCATTAGTCCACTAATTGTTTCCCGAGTGAAATCAAAGGCTGAATATTACTTCCAGCTCGAGGCCGGTTTCCTTGCCCAGCAAATCGAACTTCAAAAAAAGGTCATCGCTGAAACCTTCGAACACCCTATAAAAAAATCCAACAAAGTACTCTTCACTGTAAAATGGGACAAAAAAGATACCCTAGACTAAAAAGTGACAGGCACTATGTGAAGAATTCACATAGTGCCTGTCACCGTTCGTGGACAAATTGCTTGTTTTATCCGCCTCAGACGGACATTGTTATTCTGTTACGGAGGATAGTTCGAAGGCGTTGTGAAGTGCTTGGACGGCTTTTAGCATATTTTCTTCTTCGATCACTGCTGACACCTTAATTTCTGAGGTGCTGACCATTTTTACTTGAATTTGATTGGAAGCCAATACTTCAAACATTCTGGCAGCAACCCCCGGATTGGAAATCATTCCTGAACCGACGATAGACACCTTGGATAATTGGTTTTCTGCATCAATTTGCTCGTAGCCTAGCAATTCTTTATGATCCTCAAGAACTTTTAAAGTTTCCATTAAATCTTCAGTCTTGATTGAGAAAGAAAGATTTGCAGCTCCTGCCTCTGTTGTACTTTGAATAATAATATCAACATTGATATGATGCTGTGCAAGTGTTGTAAAGATGGTAGACAGGCTTGTTAATGAATTCGCCAGACCTAATACCGTTACTTTCGTAATTTGATCCTCAAATGCGACACCGCGGACTACTAGATTTTGTTCCATTGTTGCTTCCTCCTCAATGATTGTTCCTTCAATTTTCTCCATACTTGAACGAACTTCAAGCCGTACCTGATAATTCTTCGCAAACTCGACAGCCCTTGGGTGGAGTACACCGGCACCTAAATTGGCAAGTTCAAGCATTTCATCATAAGAAATAGACTTCAACTGTCGTGCTCCTTTAATATACCTGGGATCAGTCGTATATACCCCGGTTACATCTGTGTAAATATCACATCGATCCGCTTTTAGTGCAGCTGCCAATGCGACTGCCGTAGTATCAGAGCCCCCGCGTCCTAGTGTGGTAATCTCGCCGCTTTCGGTAATGCCTTGGAAACCGGCAACGATGACAACCTTTCGATGTGACAATTGGCTTTCAATTGCCTCCGTTCTAACATCGGTAATTCGGGCATTTCCGTGAACAGGTTCCGTAACAATTCCCGCCTGCCAGCCTGTAAAGGAAACAGCCTCAAGTCCTTTTTGATTTAATGCCATCGATAATAAGGCAATCGAGACCTGCTCCCCCGTTGTAAGCAGCATATCCATCTCCCGTTTACTTGGCTGTGGAGAAATTTCTTTAGCTAATTTTACAAGCTGGTCTGTTGATTTTCCCATCGCGGAAACAACCACCACCACTTGGTTTCCTAATATCGTTTCATCTTTCACTCGTTCCGCCACATTCATGATTCTTTCAACACTGCCAACGGACGTTCCCCCAAATTTCTGTACAATTAAACCCATTTTTTCCCCTTCTTCCTGTAAGGCTATGTAGTTCTGAAAAACAAAAAAAGCAATGAGAAGAGTATCTCATTGCTTTGGGAACACAAAAAAAGTTTTCTTGCGTTTACAATGTAAGATAGCTCTCCAAGACCTACTAGTAGTCTTGACAATCCAGTATTTATTCAACACAGGACCAGCAAAGAAAGAAATGAGACTCTCTTCACTTCGGCGAACATTCCCTTTCATGATTCTTCCTTGAAGCTCATCCTTCTCAGAACCACTACTCTTGAAGCTCGCACCTCTACCTACACTTTACGTTGATAAAGTGTTATTAAATTTTCACTCATTATAGCATAGGACTATTCTTCTGACAACGGTCAACTTTGAAGTTTTTTCATTAATTCTTCAGCAACATTTACCGGCAGGCCAGCTTCAATAAGTTCCTCAAGATTGGCCTCTTTCATTTTTTTCACGGAACCAAAATGCTTTAATAACATTTTTTTCCGCTTCTCTCCAATACCGGGGATATCATCGAGCAGCGATTGAAAAGCTGTTTTGCCACGGATCTGGCGATGAAAGGTAATCGCGAATCGGTGAACCTCGTCTTGAATTCTTTGCAGCAAATAAAACTCCTGACTGTTCCTTGCAAGCGGGACTATTTCAAGGGGATTCCCGTACAACAATTGAGATGTACGGTGTTTTTCATCCTTCACTAGGCCGGAGATTGGAATATCGAGACCAAGTTCATTTTCTAATACATCTCTAACCGCCTCGACATGTCCCTTCCCACCGTCAATGATGATTAAATCCGGAAGTGGTAGTTCTTCCTTTAAAGCCCTTGCATATCTTCGTCTCGTAACCTCGCGCATTGACTCATAATCATCAGGTCCCTGAACGGATTTAATTTTATATTTGCGGTATTCCCGTTTGTTTGCCTTTCCATCGGTAAATACGACCATTGCCGACACCGGGTCCGTCCCTTGAATATTTGAATTGTCGAAGGCTTCAATCCGATGCGGCGTATAAATTCCAAGAAGATTTCCAAGGGTCTCTACAGCCTTAATCGTTCTCTCTTCATCTTTCTCAATCAATGAAAATTTCTCATTCAAGGCAATCTTCGCATTTTTAATCGCCATTTTAACGAGATCTTTTTTCTGCCCGCGCTGAGGCTTCAACACCTTTACTTCAAGAAGTTGTTCAGCCATGTCGAGATCAATTTCATCCTGGATTAAAATCTCCTTTGGCTTAAAATGATTGGACTTCTGATAAAATTGACCTAGGTAGGTGAGGATTTCCTCCTCTGGTTCATTGTAAATCGGGAACATGGATACATCCCGCTCAATGAGTTTCCCTTGCCTGACAAAGAAGACTTGGACACACATCCAGCCCTTATCAACAGCATAGCCAAACACATCACGGTCAGTAAAATCAGTCATCGTGATTTTTTGTTTTTCCATAATCGTTTCAATATGGATAATTTTATCGCGGAATTCTTTTGCACGCTCAAAATCCAATTCTTCCGCCGCTGCGGTCATTTTTTCGGTAAGATCTTTTTTGATTTCCTTATAGCCGCCATTTAAAAAGCGGGTAATTTCATCGGTCATTTGCTTGTATTGTTCTTCCGCCACTTCATTCACACATGGTGCGAGGCATTGTCCTAAATGATAATAAAGGCAGACGCGGTCCGGCAGGGTCGAGCATTTCCGTAATGGATAGAGGCGGTCAAGCAGCTTTTTTGTTTCATTTGCTGCTCCAACATTCGGATAGGGACCAAAATATTTGCCTTTATCTTTTTTAACTTTTCTTGTAATGATTAGCTTTGGATGCCTTTCTGCTGTCAGTTTTATAAACGGATAGCTTTTGTCATCCTTTAGCATGATATTGTATTTAGGATCGTACTTTTTAATTAAATTTAATTCAAGAAGCAGTGCTTCAATATTAGAGGAAGTTACAATGTATTCGAAGTCCTCAATTTCATTTACCAGTCTCAATGTTTTGCCATCGTGTGAGCCGGTAAAATAGGAGCGGACACGATTTTTTAAGACTTTTGCTTTACCTACATAAATAATTGTTCCTTGGCGGTCTTTCATTAAGTAGCAGCCAGGCTGATCAGGCAGTAATGTTAATTTTTGTTTTATTGTTTCGTTCATTCCGGCCACCCCACCCCATTCTTTATATCTGTTTAAAAGTTGATTACCGCTCCAGGTGCTTGCGGTTCGTGGGCGGTCTGGGGAGCCTCCTCACCTTCCGCTCCAATCAACTAAGGTTTAATAATCAACATTATTCTCTAACATAGCTAAAGTTTAAATTAAATTACGTTTAAAGAAAAGCTGTGTTTTATAGGAAAAATAAAAACCTTAGCCGGAAAGTTCCAGCTAAGGTTTTTTGGGCTATTTTTAAACGTGTTTTTGTAACACGCCTGCTAATGCGTCTTTTGGTTGGAAGCCGACAACTTTATCGACAACTTCGCCATCTTTGAAAACAAGCAAAGTTGGAATGCTCATAACGCCGTATTTAGCGGCAGTTTCTTGGTTTTCGTCAACATCAAGTTTAACGATTTTTACTTTTTCGCCCATTTCTGAATCAAGTTCATCAAGAACAGGAGCGATCATTTTACAAGGTCCGCACCATGGTGCCCAGAAATCTGCAAGAACAAGACCTGAACCTGTTTCAGCAGAAAAGTTTTGATCAGTTACATGTGAAATAGCCATTTATATTGACCTCCTATAAATTACTGAATTACTACCGAAAGTATACCATCGTTTGGTAAATCAAGCTAATAATATGTTTCGTAGATATTTTTCCCATTAAATCCATAAGTATTCTTTACAAAATCGTAATAAGAGCGAGCGGATCATTCCGCTCGCTTCAATTTTCAAGCGTGAGCACCCTCGCCTTCGCTTTTCTTATTATGAGTGAACTTTAAGTTTTTTAAACTCTTCCGTTAACATTGGTACGACTTCAAATAGGTCGCCGACAATACCATAGTCAGCTACTTTAAAGATGTTGGCTTCCGGATCTTTGTTGATGGCAACAATTACTTTAGAGTTAGACATTCCCGCAAGGTGTTGAATCGCTCCGGAAATACCGCAGGCAATATATAAATCAGGAGTTACTACCTTACCAGTCTGCCCGATTTGCAGGGAGTAATCACAGTAATCAGCATCACATGCACCACGGGAAGCTCCAACTGCCCCGCCAAGAACTTGCGCTAATGCCTTTAACGGTTCAAAGCCTTCGGCACTTTTCACACCGCGTCCGCCGGAAATAACTACCTTCGCCTCACTTAGGTCAACTCCTTCGCTTGCTTTGCGAACTACCTCTTTAATAATCGCACGAAGGTCTTTAATATCAACAGAAAGGCTGGAAACCTCGCCTGTTCTGCTGTCGTCTCTTTCTAATGGAGCAATATTGTTTGGACGAACAGATGCAAAAATTAAGCCATCTGTTACGATTTTCTTTTCAAATGCTTTACCTGAATAGATTGGTCTTGTAAAGACAATGTTACCACCTGCAGCTTCAACTGCAGTAGCATCAGAAACGAGGCCAGAGCCAAGCTTGCCGGCAATCCTTGGAGATAAATCCTTTCCAAGTGCAGTATGGCCTAAAACAAGACCTTCCGGCTTTTCTTGCTCAATTGCAGCTAAAAGAGCTTGAGAATAACCATCTGATGTATATTGCTTTAATTTCTCATCTTCGACAACAACGACACGATCCGCACCGTATTTAATGAGTTCTAAACCTAAAGCGCTTACAGCTTCGCCGACCAAAACTCCAACCACTTCTCCGCCTTCTGCCACTGTTTTCGCAGCAGCAATTGCTTCGAATGAAACATTACGTAATGATCCGTCACGGACTTCCCCTAATACCAATACTTTTCTAGACATTCCCTTTACCTCCTGCAACAATTTTGGCTAATCGTTCAACCCTGTCTTTTTCCTTCCCCAACTTCCTAAGCCAATTGACAAGTCTCTTATTGTAAACCGATTAAACTACTTTTGCTTCCGTATGAAGAAGTTGAACAAGTTCTTTTACTTGGTCAGCAAGCTCTCCACTTAAAACTTTTCCAGCTTCTTTTTTAGGCGGTAAATAAATTTCAATTGTTTTTGTTTTTGCTTCAACGTCATCTTCCTCAAGATCAAGATCATCTAATTCAAGTTCTTCAAGCGGTTTCTTTTTCGCTTTCATGATTCCCGGTAATGAAGGGTAACGAGGTTCGTTTAAGCCTTGCTGTGCTGTAACAAGCAATGGAAGGCTCGTTTCAATCACCTCAGAATCTCCTTCAACATCACGGGTAACGGTTACATTGCTTCCGTCAATTTCAAGCTTTGTGATGGTTGTTACATATGGAATATTTAATAGTTCTGCAACGCGTGGACCCACTTGACCAGAGCCGCCGTCAATTGCCACATTACCGCCAAGGATTAAATCGGCATCTTTGTCCTTTAAGTATTCAGCAAGAATCTTTGCAGTTGTGAATTGATCACCGTGTTCGATATCATCTTCAATGTTAATTAAAGCCGCTTTGTCAGCACCCATCGCTAATGCTGTACGTAATTGCTTTTCAGCTTCCTCAGTGCCAACGGAAATGACGGTTACTTCGCCGCCGTTTGCATCTCGTACTTGAATGGCTTCTTCAATCGCATATTCATCATAAGGATTGATGATAAATTCTGCACCGTCCTCATTGATTTTTCCTCCGGAAATCGAAATCTTTTCTTCAGTATCAAAGGTTCTTTTCATTAACACATAAATGTTCATGGTTTCCCTCCTAAATTTCGAGCATTCGCTCAGTTTGAAAGATTAAGAAAACTTTTTCGAAAAAAATTTTATAAAGGCTTCGATGCGCGTTCAACCACGCTAGCGAAGTTTATTCACCTTTAAAATGTGGTTCCCTTTTTTCAATAAAGGCTTGGATTCCTTCTTGGCCGTCATTTGACATAAATACTTCACGAAATAACTCGGCTTCCTTTTTTACACCTTCATAGAACTCTTCTGTTTTTGCATAATTTAATAATAGTATAGCTGACTTTAAAGAGCCATGGCTTTTTTTAGAAATTTTCCTAGCCAATTTATAAGCGTTTTCTAATACTTCCCCTTCTGGATAAGCATGGTTAGCAAGCCCATATTGAACAGCCTGTACACCAGTAATTGGCTCAGAAGTAAAAAGCATTTCTGCAGCACGGGCAACTCCGACATATTTTGGCAGTCGCTGCGTTCCAGCAAAACCTGGAATTAACCCAAGCTGAAGTTCCGGTAAGCCAAGCTTCGCCGTTTCGCTGACAAGCCTGATATGGCAGGCCATTGCCAGCTCCAAGCCCCCGCCAAGAGCAGCCCCGTGAATGGCGGCAATAATCGGCTTTGGAAACTTCTCCATACGTTCGAAAACATCTTGTCCATATTTACCAAGCTGCGAAAAACCTTCTGACGAAGAAATGGTCGTGAATTCCTTAATATCAGCCCCCGCTGAGAAAAAGCGCCCCTCTCCATGTAGTACAATCACTTTTACATCAAGATTCGATTCAATTTCATCCAACACAGACGAAAGTTCCTTGAGTAAACCTGATGAAAGGGCATTCGCCGGAGGACGTTCAATCGTGATGGTTGCGATTTGGTCTTCTTTAGACCATTTTAAAAATTCCAATTTTCTCCCCCATTTGATTAACACTCCCGGCTCCCAAATCCATTAATTAAAAGATGATGGACCGAGGGTGCAAGTGCGTATAAATCAAACTTTTCCTCATTCATTACCCACGATGTCACGGTTTCATCAATTGTGCCAAAAATCATCTGCCTTGCAAGGCGCACATCCAGGTCAATTGAAAATTCCCCTGTTTCCTTGCCTTCCAACACGATTCTCTCTATCAGCTTTAAGTATCCTTTTAGAACGTCGTTTATTTTTAAGCGCAATTCTTTATTGGATTGGCGTAATTCGAGCTGGGTAACAATTGCCAAGTGATGATCATCAGAGAGCATTTGAAAATGAGCTTTTATCATTATTAATAATTTCTCTGCCGCCGAGTGTTTTCCTGCTATCATTTCCTCAATTTTTTCAACAAAGTTCCCCATTTTTTCTTCAAAGAGTGAGATTAGGATGTCTTCTTTGTTTTTAAAATAAAGATAAATGGTACCATCAGCCACTCCTGCCTGCTTGGCAATTTTCGAAACCTGAGCTTGGTGGTAGCCATTCTCTGCTATGGCAATTACTGCTGCATCAATAATCTGCATATATTTTGGTTTATTTTTTTTCATCGTTGTCATATCCCCCCTTTGAAGAAAAAGTTCATTCATTTTTTATCTGGGATAGAAAATGAATGAACCATCATTCATAAATTAATAATAGATTTTATTCAAACATCTGTCAAGAAATACTATACCAATTTTTCCGAAAACTTTAAACAACAAAAGAAGACAAGCTGATTCTGTCAAAAAATAAAAGACCTGAATTTCACGGCCTTTCCATGTTATGCATGCTTAGGTCGTTCCTCATCTAGTTTTTTCTTTTCTTCCTCAACCAATGTTCTTCTTAAAATTTTTCCAACAGCTGTTTTTGGGAGCTCCTTTCTAAATTCATAAATTCTTGGTACCTTATAGGCAGCTAGATATTTTCTAGTAAATTGATTCAATTCATCCTCTGTGACAGTTGAACCATCTTTTAGTACAACATAAGCTTTAACCGTTTCCCCGCGATATGGATCAGGAATTCCTGCGGCTACAGCCTCTTGTACATCCGGATGTTCATATAAAACTTCCTCTATCTCTCTAGGATAAATATTGAACCCGCCTGCAATAATCATGTCTTTTTTACGGTCGACCACATAAAAATATCCTTGGTCATCCATATAGCCAAGATCTCCCGTTAACAGCCAACCATCTCGTAAGGTTTGTTCTGTATCCTCGGGCCGGTTCCAATAGCCTTTCATTACTTGTGGTCCTTTTACGGCAATTTCACCGATTTCTCCCACAGGAAGTCTTTCACCTTCCATTGAAAAAATCGCGGCGTCCGTATCTGGATACGGAACCCCAATACTTCCTTTCACTTTTGGACGGTCCCAAAGGAAATTCGAATGGGTAACAGGTGAGGACTCTGTTAAACCATAACCTTCTACCAATTTGCCTCCGGTTACGTCTTCAAACTTCTGCTGAACTTCAACTGGTAATGGAGCAGACCCGCTAATACAGGCCTTAATGGAAGAAAGATTGTATTTTTTCAAATCAGGATGATTCAATAGACCTATATAAATGGTTGGTGCACCTGGAAAAAGGGTCGGGCGCATTTTATCAATTGTTTTTAATGTAGTAACGACATCAAATTTGGGCAATAAAATCATTTTTTGCGCCTGCATAACAGATAATATCAAAACAGCTGTCATGCCATACACATGAAAAAAAGGCAGGATTCCAAGGACTGATTCTTCACCCGGTTTACATTTATAAAGCCATGCCTGACACATTGAAGTATTTGAGACTAAATTTTTATGCGTTAGCATAACCCCTTTCGGAAAACCCGTTGTTCCTCCTGTATATTGGAGTAAGGCTAAATCTTCCTCAAAATTGAAATCAAACTCCTTTAATTCCTTCGGCTGACCCTTTATAATCTCTTTCAAAAGATGGGTACTTCCTTCATGCTTTACATTGACGACAATTCCATATTGTTTTTTCTGGATATACGGATAAACTAATTTTTTTGGAAATGGCAGATAATCTTTGATGGCGGTTACAAAAATATGCTTGAGATCGGTTCGCGATTGTACACTGGATACACGCGGATAGAGGATATCGAGGGTAATGATGGCGACTGCCCCTGAATCCTTCATCTGATACTCAAGTTCCCTTTCCGTATACAAAGGATTGGTCTGAACGACAATACCGCCCGCCATAAGAATAGCGTAGTAGGCAACAATTGACTGTGGTGTATTTGGAAGCATAATTGCGACCCTGTCACCTTTTGAAATCCCGAGGTCCTGAAGATACCCGGCAAACACGAGTGACTCTTCATAAAGCTTTTTATAAGTCATTTCCTTCCCCATAAAATGAATCGCAATCTTATCTGGATAATTTTTGGCTGCATTGATTAAATATTGCTGAACAGGCTCTGTAGAATACTCCAATGTGGCGGGAATTTCCTCCGGATAGTGTTTTAACCATGGTTTGAGGTCGGACATTGAACTCCTCCTTTTTTAAAATTATTAAAAAATTCTAACTACTTTCATTATAATATAGGTGAATTTTTTAGACAATGAAAAGCGGTACGAAGTTTGAGCCAGTAACAAAGCAAAAAAATTACCGCTGAATATTTTCAGCGGTTTGTATTTAAAAAAAGATCATATAAATTAATCCGATCAGCAAAAACAGCCCGCACAATCCCATCAGTACCTTTGCTAATGTCTCCACTAAAGTTCTCCCCTTACGATATTCCTGCACCAATTACATAAGATAATCCGATTGATATGACCATCGAAATAAAACCAACTGCCCGATTATCACTTTGAATCTCTTCATCAATCTTAAATTTCGGCGTTAGAAATTCATAGATAAAATAACCGGCTAAAAGAAGCACAAACCCAAAAACTCCTGAGCCAATCATCATGAGCAGCGATTCATTCTGCTCAATGGAATAGCGGAAAATATTGGCGATTCCAAATATTTTCCCCCTGTCGCCATTGCCACCGACATATTTCCTTTTTTAATTTCTTCCCAATTTCGATATTTCGTTACCACTTCAAAAATCGCTAAAAAGACAATCATACATAAAATAACAACACTATAATTGGCTGCAATTTGAATATAGTCGTTCTCCCAAAACTGGTTCATTACGCTTCTCCCCGAACATGATTTAAATTCACCAGTTGAAATCTACTTGAATTCAACCACGGTTACACCTGATCCGCCTTCACCGGCTTCTCCGAAGCGAATTTTTTTAACGGAGCGGTGATTTCGTAAATATTCTTGAACCCCTTGCCTTAAAACCCCCGTACCCTTTCCATGGATAATCGAAACACGTGGATACCCTGATAATAATGCATCATCGATATATTTTTCCACCTTTAACAAGGCATCCTCATATCTTTCCCCGCGAAGATCCAGTTCAAGTTTTACTTGAGAATCTCTTCCTCTTACAATGGCCATAGGTTTTGTATCTACTTGTTTTGGGGTGCTCAAATATTCCAAGTCTTTTTCTTTCACCTTCATTTTGAGAATCCCAATTTGAACCTGCCATTCACCTGATGAAGTTTTTTCGATTAAAAAGCCTTTTTGATCAAAAGTTAAAACCTTTACTTCATCACCAGATGCAAATGTATGTTTTTTCGTTTTCTTCGCTGTTGAATTTGCTGATTTCTTGATTTCAGGTGCTGCTTCTTCAAGGCGTCTTTTCGCATCAATTAACTCATGTTCCTTAATCTCGGCATGCTTATCCATGCGCATTTTCCGAAGGTCACGAATAATTTTTTCAGCCTCTCCTTTTGCCTCATCAACAATATCCTTAGCCTTTTCGGCCGCTTTTTCGAGCAAGCTGTCCTTATTCTCGTAGAACTCTATCATTTGTTTTTGCAGGTCCTTATGAAGCTTTTCTGCCTGCTTTAAGTAATCACGGGCTTCTTCCTGTTCTCTTTCAGCCTGGCGCTTACTTTCCTCTAAGGAAGCAATCATTTTATCGATTTGATTGGTATCCTCACTGACATGGGAGCGGGCAGCCTCGATTACCCGGTCGTTCAATCCTAGTCGCTTGGAAATCTCAAAAGCATTGCTTCGCCCTGGTACCCCTAATAGCAGCTTGTACGTTGGGCTAAGTGTTTCTACATCAAATTCGACACTCGCATTTAAGACCCCTTCCCTGTTATAGCCATAGGCCTTTAATTCAGGGTAATGGGTCGTGGCAATCACCCGCGCTCCCCTTTTATGCACCTCATCTAAAATTGAGATGGCTAATGCCGCACCCTCTTGCGGGTCAGTACCGGCGCCAAGTTCATCAAATAAAACCAGACTTTTATAATCCACTTTGTTTAAGATATCGACAATATTGACCATATGGGAGGAAAAGGTACTTAAGCTTTGTTCAATTGACTGTTCATCGCCAATGTCAGCATACACGGCATGAAAAACAGCGAGCTCCGAACCATCTAATGCTGGCACCTGCAACCCAGCTTGAGCCATTAACGAACATAAACCTAATGTTTTTAATGTCACTGTTTTCCCGCCCGTGTTTGGTCCAGTAATCACAATCGTTGAATAGTCTGTTCCAAGGAAAATATCGTTAGCGACCACTTCCTCAATCGGGATTAATGGATGTCTTGCCTTAAATAAACGAATTCTTCCTTCATTATTCATGATTGGCATTGACGCTTTAATTTGCCGGCCATATCGTGCTTTTGCAAAAATAAAATCCAAATCACCAAGAACTTCAACAATTACCTTTAGTTCGGACTCATGCTCAGCCACATTTGCTGATAACTCCGTTAATATCCGTTCAATTTCAAGCTGCTCTTTTACCCGAATATCCTGGAGCTGATTATTCAATTGAACAATTGCCTGTGGTTCAATAAATAATGTTTGTCCGGAGGAACTTTGGTCATGGATGATTCCGCCGTAGTGTCCGCGATATTCCTGTTTTACCGGGATAACGTATCGGTCATTACGAATCGTCACAATCGCATCAGACAGCATTTTTTGCGCACTTGAAGAACGAATCATGCTTTCAAGCTTTTCGCGGATCCTTGCCTCATTGGAGCGCATTTGGGACCGCAACGAACGCAATAGCTCACTGGCCCCATCTAACACTTCTCCACTTTCATCAATGGCATATTTAATTGAATGTTCAAGGTTTGTCAGCGGAATAATTTGTCCGGCTTGGTCTGCTAAAATAGGTAGATCCAATTTTTCATCCGCAATCTCCTCAATAAAACGTTTCATTTGCCGGCTTGTATAGATCGTGCTGGCAGTTTGAACCAACTCATGCGTGCTCAAGACACCGCCAATGACCGAACGTTTAATATGTGCCCGTACATCGTGAACCCCTGAGAGAGGCACATTTCCTTTTAACCTTAGTACAGCTGTCGCTTCATCCGTTTCTGCTTGGAGTTTCACGACTTCGGAAAAATCTGTTGAGGGAACAAGGTTTTTTATTTTATCTCTACCAAGTGAGGAAGCAGCATGGTCAAGCAACTGTTCCTTCACTTTAATGAATTCTAATACCTTTAAGGTTCTTTCTTGCATGGAAAGAGACCTCCTTATTTCTTATGATCGATTATGCAAAAATTCCAGTAAATCATTCGTTTCCAGTGCATTTATCACCGTGGATTTTTTAATCCAACCCTTTTTGGCAGCTGAAACGCCAATTTCCATATGGGCTAATGTATCCATTCTATGTGCATCCGTATTAATCAGAATCTTTACACCCGCTGCCTGTGCTTTTCTTAAATATTCTGCCGCTAAATCAAGCCTGTTTGGGTTTGCATTTAATTCTAAGGCCGTATTGGTTTCTTTTGCGAGCTCAATGAGCAGGTCCAAATCGACATCGTAGCCGGCACGGCGTCCGATTTTTCGGCCGGTTGGATGTGCAATTAAATCGACATTGGAATTATTTAAAGCTGTTTTAAGCCGTTCCATAATTTTCTCCCGCGGTTGGGAAAAAGCGGAATGGATTGAGGCAATCACAAAATCCATCTCAGCGAGTAAATCATCTTCATAGTCTAATGTTCCATCCGGAAGAATATCCATTTCCACCCCAGATAGAATGAGAATATCATCATATTTTTCATTTAATTTTTTTATTTCTTCCCTTTGTTTTAAAAGCCGCTCTCTAGTAAGACCATTGGCCACCTTGAGATACTGGGAATGATCGGTAATTGCCATATATTTATAGCCTCTGGCACGGCAGGCTTCGACCATTTCTTCGATCGTATGGGCCCCATCACTCCATGTTGAGTGCATATGGAGATCCCCTTTTATATCCTTCAGCTCGATTAGTTCCTCATTTGCTGTGAATTCTCCGACTTCTTTGCCATCTTCCCTGATTTCTGGCGGGATAAACGGGAGATCGAAATGTTTGAAAAATTCTTTCTCGGAGGAAAAAGTCAAAATTTTACCTGTTTCAAGATTTTCAACACCATATTCACTAATTTTCTCACCGCGTTCCTTAGCCAGCTGGCGCATGCGGACATTGTGGTCCTTTGAACCGGTAAAGTGATGTAAGGTCGTAATAAATTCCTCCGGTTTTACCAGACGGAAATCAGCTGAAACATCATAATCTAGTCCAAATACAACGGAAACCTTTGTGTCTCCAGCTCCAATGACTTCTTTAATTTTTGGAAGTTTCAGCAAGGAGTCTTTTACACTTTCAGGATGGTCCGTCCCAATAATAAAATCCAAATCTTTAATCGTTTCCCTCATTCTGCGGATACTTCCTGCCCTTGAAAAGCGCTCAATATCCGGGGTGTTTGCCAAGATTGCCTCAATCTGCTCCGCAATTGGAAGCATATAGGCCAGTGGCAGCCTCTCCGGCCGATTGCCTAAGCCCGCGATAGCCGCTAAAATTTTCTCTTCTGTTTTCTTGCCAAAGCCAGCAAGCCCCTGCACTTTGCCAGATTTACAGGCTTCCTCTAAATCATTGACATCCTCAATTCCCAGCTCCTGATATAGCTTTGAAATTTTCTTGCCTCCGAGTCCAGGGATTTGCAATAACGGAATTAATCCAGCTGGAACTTCCTCTTTTAGCTCATCCAATACAGTGGATGTACCGTCTTTTATGTATTCATCAATGACAGCGGCCGTTCCTTTCCCAATACCGGAAATCGCCGTAAAGTTTTCAATCTCTGATAAACTGCGTTCGTCTGCCTCCAAAGCATTGGCGGCTTTTCGAAAAGCGGAAACCTTAAACGGATTTTCCCCTTTCAGTTCCATATAGACCGCAATGATTTCTAATAAACGAATGACTTCTTTTTTATTTACTTCCATGAATTCCACCCACCTTAAAGAATAGCATTTCCTTATCAATAGAAAAACTTCTCTGCTACAGAGAAGTTAAAGCAGTTGAATATTCAATCCATAGACTCTTAATTTGCTGCGAAAGGATTGGGGTATGCTTTACTATCATCCCGGCCAATACAGAATGATCTAATGGATTCTGTAAAACTTCCAATGGAATAAGCGCTGCAATATATAATAAAATAAAAATAAGTAAATAGACTTCGGCAAATCCAAGGAATCCCCCTGCCCAAACATTTAAAAATCTAAGGACCGGCAAATGGGCAATAAAATCAAGCATGGAACCAATGATTTGACACAGTACCTTTACAGCAAAAAAGATGATGGCAAAGGCAATCGCCCGATAAAAGGCTACTTCCATATTGCTGCTGCCCGTTAACAGCTTTAAGGTAGTGTCTTCCCCTAATTTGGGATAAGGAATCCACAATGTTAACCTTGAAGCCAAATCATCATAGTATAAATTTGCCACAATATATGCAATAATAAAACCTGTTAAATGTACAAGCTGAAGGATAAATCCCCTTCTAAGACCTGTAAAAAATCCGATAATTAATAAAATAATAATGGCTAAATCCAGCATTGACTTTTCAGTCCTTTTCCTTAATTAATTCAGCTTTCAGCCGCTCCAATTGATCTTTGATTTTAATATAATCATTAACGGCATTTACCGCTGTTAGTACGGCTAATTTACTTACATCGAGCGACGGATTCCTGGAGCTGATTTCCCGCATTTTATCGTCAACTAATGAGGCGACAAGCCTGATATGGCTTGAACTTTCATCTCCGACAATGACATATTGCTGTCCGTAAATATCAACGGTTGTTCTTGATTTTTGTGAGTTTGACAACGTAAATGCCTCCATTCAAAGGAATCCTACTCTCTATCATACCACGAACGGGTATACGTGGAAAAGTTAAACCATACAGAAATGTGGAAAACTCTTGGGAATTTCACATAATCAAATCTAATTTTATAGAAATGTGGTGCAAATTTTGGGGAATGTTGTTTTAAATTGCGATCTAACTGAAATCACAAAAATGAAAAACTATTATAATTCCTTTCTGACCGATAAAACGCCTCCTGGCAGTATTTTTGCTGCCAAAACCCCAGCTTGTATGATTACGGCCTATAAGTCAGGCAAAGTGCTTTTTCAAGGCAATAATTGTGAAGGAGAGGCAAGCAAATGGGGGAATTCTACTCCCAAAGCTTCTGCGCCTATTCGAAAAAGCAATACTGCGGCGAAAACTGGTTCAGCTAAGGGCAATGTGCCAACGGGAATAGGACTTATGTCCGCCATTGGTTCGGATGAAGTCGGTACCGGGGACTTTTTCGGCCCGATTACAGTCGTCGCTGCTTTTGTTAAAAAAGAGGATATCCCTCTATTAAAAGAATTGGGTGTCAGAGATTCAAAAGATTTAAATGATGAAAAAATTATTGCAATTGCTAAAGTAATTAAGGATGTTGTTCCTTACAGCCTGCTAACTTTAAAAAATGAAAAGTATAATAGGCTGCAGCAATCGGGAATGTCACAGGGGAAAATGAAGGCGATCCTACATAATCAAGCGATTTTGCATGTGTTAGAAAAAATCTCTCCTGCAAAACCGGAGGCCATTTTGATTGACCAATTTGTGCAGGAGAGTACTTATTTTCAACATCTTAAGGGACAGAAAGCGATTGCCCGTGAGAATGTTTATTTTAGTACGAAAGCAGAAGGGATCCATTTAGCAGTTGCTGCTGCCTCCATCCTTGCGCGCTATGCCTTCGTTCAGTATATCGATAAACTCAGTGCTGCAGCAGGCTTTACGATTCCTAAGGGTGCAGGGTCACAGGTAGATGAAGCGGCAGCCAAGCTGATTTTGAAAAAAGGGCAGGATGTTTTGCCTGCGTATGTGAAACTGCATTTTGCCAACACTGAAAAAGCGATGAATCTTGTAAAGAAAAAGAGGGGCTGAATTGATATTCAGCCCCTCTTTTATCTAGCCTCGTAATACTGCCCCAGATTTTTCTTTTAATGCATCAAGCACTTTATTATGAACCTTTGTGACTTCTTCGTCTGTTAAAGTCCGCTCTGGATCAGCATATTTTAATGAGAACGCAATGGATTTTTTGCCTTCTTCCATATGCTCCCCTTCGTATAAATCAAACACATGGGCTTCTTTAATTAAAGGAGCACCTGTTGTTAAAATAATTTCCTTCAAGGTGTTGGAAACTGTTTCTTTATTGGCTACAAGGGCTATATCTCTTGTAATCGATGGGAAACGAGGAATTGCTTCATATTGAAGTGCAGCGGTTTCCTCACCAAGAATATCTTTCAACGAAAGCTCGAACACATAAGTGTCTTTTAAGTCAAGCTCTTTTTGCACCTTTGGATGTACCTGCCCGATAAAGCCCACTTTTTGGTCATTCAGCTGTACTTCCGCTGTACGGCCCGGATGCATGCTATCTACTCTCGCTTGGACAAAATTCACCTGATCAAGCAGTCCTAGTTTCGCAAACATTCCTTCTAAAATCCCTTTTAAAACAAAGAAATCAACAGGCTTTTTCTCACCTTGCCATGAATGGCTATGCCATAAGCCGGTAATCGCAGCCGCTACATGTTCTTCCTCTGTTGGAAGGACTTCAGTCCCATTAGCTAAGAAAACAGCACCCGTTTCATAAACCCCCAAGCTGTCGTTTTGACGGGCACTATTGTATTTTAATACCTCTAACAGCTGTGGCATAATACTTAAGCGGAGAATGCTCCGTTCTTCACTCATCGGCATCGCCAAGCGGATGAACTCACCTTGATTAAGAGCGAATTGCGCCGCTTTTTCTTCACTAGTTAAGGAATACGTAACCGCTTGATAAAGTCCCACACCTTCTAAATATTGGCGGACAATACGGCGTTTTTTCTGATAATCAGATAGTTTTCCAGGAGTGGAAGAACCGATTGGTAATGTTTTTGGAATATTGTCATAGCCATATAGACGCGCTACTTCTTCAATTAAGTCTTCTTCAATTTTAATATCACCACGGCGGGTCGGAGCCGAAACCGTAACGAAATCATTTTCAATCGTCACACCGAATTGCAGACGGTCAAAAATATCTTTAACATCGGCTGCAGTTAGATTTGTTCCAAGGACACGGTTAATTTTTTCAAGTGTAATTGATACAATAGCAGGCTCAACTGTAAGGGTATCCACTTCTGCAGTACCTTCTAACACTTCACCTCCGGCATATTTCACCATTAGGTAAGCTGCCCGGTCTCCTGCAGCACGAACACGATTCGGGTCAACCCCTTTTTCAAAACGCGCACTTGCTTCGCTTCGTAATCCATGGTCTTTTGAAGCTTTTCTGACAGCTGCCCCACTAAAATAAGCCGCTTCTAATAGAACCGTAGTGGTGTCTGAAATTACTTCAGAGTTAGCACCACCCATTACTCCGGCAATGGCTACAGGTTCTGAACCATTTGTGATGACAAGATGGTCAGAGGTCAAGGTGCGTTCTGCATCATCAAGTGTTACAATCTTTTCCCCATCTTTCGCTCGGCGGACAAGGATTTCTTTAGAACCTAAGCGGTCGTAGTCAAACGCATGAAGCGGCTGACCGTATTCTAATAAAATATAGTTTGTAATATCGACGACGTTATTGTGTGGACGAATTCCTGCTGACATTAAGCGTGTTTGCATCCACAATGGGGATGGGCCTATTTTTACATTTTTAATCATTTTCGCAACATATAGCGGATTATCCTCTTTTGCTTCAACAACCACTTTTACATAATCAGATGCTTTTTCACTAGTTGATTGAAGAACTGTTTCCGGAAGCTTTACATCGCGCCCGAGGATTGCTGCCACTTCATAGGCAACACCAAGCATGCTTAAGCAGTCGGATCGATTAGGTGTCAACCCAAGCTCAAGAACTTGGTCATCTCTGTTTAATAATGCCAGCGCATCAGTCCCGACTTCAGCATCATCAGGAAAAACAAAGATTCCCTCAGAATATTCTTTTGGTACAATTTTTCCTTCCATGCCAAGCTCCGTTAACGAGCAAATCATCCCATTTGATTCTTCGCCGCGAAGCTTTGCTTTTTTAATTTTAAAATTGCCTGGAAGCACTGCACCAACCGTGGCCACTGCAACCTTTTGTCCTTGGGCGACATTTGGTGCGCCGCAAATAATTTGAACGGGTGCTTCTTCACCAATATCAACAAGACATTTGCTAAGTTTATCTGCATTTGGATGCTGTTCACGTTCTTGAACATACCCAACTACGACACCCTTAATTCCTTCGTTAAGAACCTCAACGCCCTCAACTTCAATCCCGCTCTTTGTAATTTTTTCAGCTAATTCTTCTGCCGTTACTCCGGATAAATCTACATAATCCTGGAGCCATTTATATGAACCGAACATGTCGTTACTCCTCCTTATTGATTTACTTAAGTGACCGATGGCCTGTTATTATTCATGCGTTGAAAATTGCTTTAAGAAACGAACGTCATTTGTGTAGAAATGACGAATATCATCAATCCCGTATTTTAACATGGCAATCCGCTCTGGACCCATTCCAAATGCGAAGCCTGTGTATTTTTTCGAATCATATCCGGCCATTTCCAATACGTTTGGATGAACCATCCCGGCACCTAAAATTTCAATCCAGCCTGTTCGCTTACATACGCTGCAGCCATGACCACCACAAATTTTACAGGAAATATCCATTTCAACAGATGGCTCTGTAAATGGGAAAAAACTAGGACGAAGGCGGATTTCGCGGTCTTCACCAAACATTTTCTTTGCAAAAACCTCTAATGTCCCTTTCAGATCACTCATACGGATGTTTTCGCCAACCACAAGTCCTTCAATCTGCATAAATTGATGGGAGTGTGTCGCATCATCATTATCGCGTCGGTACACTTTACCCGGACAGATAATTTTAATCGGACCTTTACCTTCATTCTTTTCCATTGTCCTTGCTTGAACCGGTGATGTATGCGTACGAAGCAGGATTTCTTCTGTGATATAAAAAGAGTCCTGCATATCGCGAGCCGGATGTCCTTTTGGCAGGTTTAACGCTTCAAAGTTATAGTAATCCTGCTCAACCTCCGGACCCTCTGCCACCTGGTAGCCCATACCGATAAATAAATCTTCAATTTCTTCGATAATTCTTGTTAATGGATGATGGTTCCCCACTTTGACCGGACGACCAGGCAGCGTAACATCAATCGTTTCCGATGCCAATTTCTCCATTACCGCTGCTTCCTCTAAATCCTTTTGCTTTGCCTCAAGCTTTACAGAAATGGCTTCACGCACCTCATTCGCAAGTGCCCCCATAATCGGACGCTCTTCCGCTGAAAGCTTACCCATCCCGCGAAGCACCTCCGTAATCGGCCCCTTCTTCCCTAAATACGCAACACGAATATCATTCAATTCCTTCAAACTAGAAGACTGCTCAATCTTTCCGATTGCTTCCTCCTGCAACTCCTTTAAACGTTCTTGCATCAGAATTTCCTCCTTTTAATTTCGACAAATTTCGGGTGGCGACAGGCACCTGTCGGATTCTGTCGAATTCAACAAAATAAAAAAACCCCATCCCAAAAAGGGACGAGGTTTTGTTCGCGGTACCACCCTTGTAAACACTGTATGTATAAAACATTAGCGTTCGCTTCATTCGGATAACGGCTTTTCGCCGATGCATCTTTACATTTTCGCTCGAAAATGGTCCCGATGCCAACTCTGGAGGTGAACTTCTCTTGTGTGAACGCGTAAAAGTGCTTTCAGTCACGGCACTTTCTCCCTAAAAGGTTCTGTACAAGATACTTTTCTCCGTCATTGTTTTTGAGAATATCAATATTGTTCATTATTATATAATAATTTTCTTGCGGTTTCAAACCCTAATCAAGCCTATTTTTTCAAATAATAAAGAAGGATGCCAGTTGCGACGGCTACATTTAAGGATTCGCTCTTGCCGTAAATCGGGATATAGAGATTGGCGGTTGTATTGGACAGGATCTCTTTACTGACGCCAGCTCCCTCATTACCGACGACAAGAGCAAAGGATTCAGATGTTTTAGTTTCTGTATAAACAGAAGCATTTTCAAGTGCAGTACCATAAACCGGGATGTTTTTTCCCTTCAGTATTTGGATCCATTCATTTAGGTCTCCCCTTACAATTGGGAGATGAAAATGGCTGCCCTGTGCGGACCTTAGGACTTTTGCGTTAAAAATATCCACGCTGCCGTGTCCGACGATAACAGCCTCAATTCCAGCAGCATCTGCTGTACGGATCATCGTTCCCAAGTTTCCCGGGTCTTGAACTGCATCAATGAATAGAAATGTTTTCGCATTATTTAGTGCAGTTTCGCTGCCTTCTTGACGGCAAATTGCATAAATTCCCTGCGGGGCTTCTGTGTCGGATAATGTATTCGAAATTTCTTCTGTTACTAGTGTGATGGATACTGATCCGGTATCCCAGCGCGGCGGCAGCTCCGCTTTGTCTGAAATAATAATTTCTAGAACCTGTTCTCTTTGTTTTAGGGCCTCTTCTACTAAGTGAAATCCTTCTACGATGAACAATCCTGTTTTATCACGTTCTTTTTTGGTTTGCAGCTTTTTCCATTGTTTCACCAGTGGATTTTGGACAGATTGAATGTGTTTCAACAGTAAATCTCCTTTTACATGCTTTTTAATTTCCTCATTATACATAATTAAACCAAAATTAGAAATGATAATAAAGAATCGAAGGCTAAAAAGGAGTGTGTATGGATGAACCTAAACTTAAGAAATGCTATTATTCATAATGTATCTGGGAACTCACAGGCTGAGTTAGAGGATACAATTGTGGATGCCATCCAAAATGGCGAAGAAAAAATGCTCCCAGGTCTTGGGGTATTATTTGAAGTAATTTGGAAAAATTCCTCCGAGGATGAGAAAAAAGAGATGCTGTCTTCACTTGAAAATGGTTTAAAACAATAATGGATGAAGTTAGCTGCCGATTTTGAGATCGGCAGTTTTTTTATAAAATGGCTGTGTTAAAGGACAATGTTGATTTTTGAACAGCGTTGATTGGAGCGGAAGGCACGAAGACTCCTCGAAAATGCTAACGCATTTTCTTCGTGCTTGGGCGGATTCAAGGAAGCAATTCAGTGTCCTGTGGGAGTACGGGACAGGGGAGACCCGCAGGAGCGAAGCGACGAGGAGGCTCCCCCAACCGCCCACGAACCCCTTGTGCCTGGAGCGGAAATCAACAACTAATTTTAATAGAGACTATAAAATAAATCCCCCGAGGCGCTGCCCCCGGGGGAAAATATCTTTATTCAAATGTAATCTTATCAACCGTTTCGCGGTCTAATCGCTTAATGACTTCCACAATTAATTTAACCGCATTTTCAAAATCATCACGATGAAGCATGGCCGCGTGAGAGTGTATATAACGCGTAGCGATAGTAATCGCTAAAGTCGGAACACCCTTATGCGTCAAATGAATCGAACCTGCATCCGTTCCACCGCCTGGAATCGCATCATACTGGTACGGAATATTTAATTCATCTGCAACATCTGTGATAAAATCACGTAAGCCCTTATGAGAAACAAGCGATGCATCATATAAAATGATTTGCGGTCCTTTCCCCATCTTGCTCATGGCTTCCTGCTCAGAAATTCCAGGAGTATCGCCGGCAATTCCTACATCAACACCAAAACCGATATCCGGCTCAATTTTTGCAGCTGATGTCCGCGCTCCACGTAAACCAACTTCTTCTTGAATGGTGCCCACACCATAAACCTCATTCGGATGGTCCACACCCTGCAATTGTTTTAGAACATCAATTGCAATCGCGCAGCCGATTCGATTGTCCCAAGCTTTAGCCAACAGCATTTTTTCATTGTTCATTACCGTAAATTCAAAATATGGAACGACCATATCCCCCGGACAAACGCCCCAGCCCATTGCCTCTTCACGGCTTGAGGCACCAATATCAATGAACATATCTTTAATTTCAACTGGTTTTTTCCGCGCTTCAGCAGATAAAATATGCGGCGGCTTTGAACCGATTACACCGGTTACTTCACCTTTTTTCGTAACAATCGTCACGCGCTGAGCGAGCATGACCTGCCCCCACCAACCGCCGACAGTTTGGAAACGAAGAAAGCCTTTATCATCGATTTGGGTAATCATAAAGCCGACTTCATCAAGATGACCGGCCACCATAATCTTCGGACCGCCTTCTTTACCGACCTTTTTGGCAATCAAACTGCCAAGTCCGTCTGTTATAACTTCATCAGCATATGGAGCTATGTATTTTTTCATGACTTCGCGAACTTCGCGTTCATTACCGGGAATCCCTTTGGCATCAGTTAAATCTTTTAACATTGTTAAAGTTTCATCTAGTTTAGCCATTTTTCTGCCCCCTTTTGATTGGATTGTTTGAGAATGTCTAGCTTAACACTTCTAAAACATCCTCTTATGTACCAACTTTCATTATACAAAATCGATTAACAAATTAACAAATTTTCCTTCTAATAATTATTTTCTTGTCTTTGATAATTTACTTCGTTTTTTGCAAAATATGCCTGTTCGATTTCCTCAGAAGATAATCCCAAAAGTGAAGCCAATTGCAAGTACCCTTCCCATAATGCTTGATACTCATTAAAACCTCTATTCTTTTGAAAATTACCAACTAATTCGTAAATCGCAAGAAATTGTTCTGTTAGGTTCATCGAGGCTTCTGTGCGTCTCATTACTAATTCACGGTCATGAAAGTCGCATTCAATCCCAAGAGATAATATAAAATGAATACCATCAACAAATTCCTCTAAAATAACCTCCTTTGTAGAAGAAGGTTTTACGCTCCAGAACTTAAAACAGCGGGTCTCATTTGCCAATTCCCCAATTTCAACAAGCAATGCAAGAATCTTTCTATTTACTAAATCTTCCGCCATCAAACCATGTTTTTCTTGAATATGAGAATCTAATGCTTTCTGCATTTCAAACAATTTTTCAAGCTGCATCTTTTTGATCACTCCCTTAGAGAATTATATCAAACTCAAAAACGAATGAAACTTTTTTGCCACGCTATCGTATAGAAAGAAAACTCTCTCTGGGAGGCATTACCAATGGTTTGGTTTCTGCGCATCATTTTATTGATTTTTATTATTTTCTTTTTTTATGTCATACTCAAAAACATTTTTACCCCTTCTAGGAAGCTTAAATCTGCCCGGAAACAAAAGCGTTTTTTGCTTCTTGATAGTGATGATGTTAGAAGGAACTTCCAGCTGACCTACAAAGGGGCTGTGTTTACAGGTGAAAAATATAACGGTAGTACCGCTATTTCCATTACGATTTGGCCACAAAATAAGCCAAGTGGATTAGCTAAAGAAGACTTTATTTTTATTGAAAAAAAGATCTGTGAAAAATATCCATATGCCGAGATTCATTGGAAAAGTCCGATTCAGGAATTCCTAAAAGACACTTAATATTTTAAAAATAAATAGAGCATTAGGATAAATTCTATAACGGCTAGCAACGGAAAACCGATTTTAAACTGAACATGCTTCGTTTTATGGCGATAAAGCTGCATTCCCATCGTTGCTCCTACTGCACCGCCGAACAATGCCACAAGCCATAATGTTTTTTCTTGAATTCTGTATTTATGATGAATCGCTCTTTGTTTATCTTCCCACATAATGATTAACCCCGTGAAATTCATAACAATATAAGCGAGTATTAAGATTGTTTTCCCCTCCACTCACGATTCCTCCTTATGAGAAAAAGCCATCCTCAAAGAAGAGAATGGCTTTTTATATAATTACTTGTTAATTTGTTGTTTTGCAACGTTTGCTAATTCATTGAATGCATTTATATCACTTACTGCTAATTCAGCAAGCATTTTGCGGTTTACTTCGATACCAGCAAGCTTTAATCCGTGCATTAAACGGCTGTAAGATAGACCGTTCATACGTGCTGCTGCATTGATACGAGTAATCCAAAGTTTGCGGAAATCGCGTTTTTTCTGACGACGATCACGGAATGCATATTGTAATGATTTCATTACTTGTTGGTTTGCAACTTTATATAAAGTATGTTTAGAACCGAAATAACCTTTTGCTAATTTAAGAACCTTTTTACGACGCTTGCGCGTAACTGTACCGCCTTTTACACGTGGCATGTAATTTCCCTCCTATATAAATCGAAAATACGAGATTATTTAACGTAAGTTAATAAGTGACGAATGCGTTTGAAATCGCCTTTTGAAACAAGTGAAGATTTGCGAAGCTTACGCTTTGCTTTTGTAGATTTGTTAGCAAATAAGTGACTTGTATAAGCGTGGTCACGCTTTAATTGACCAGAACCAGTCTTTTTGAAACGCTTTGCAGCGCCGCGGTGAGTTTTCATTTTTGGCATTGGGAACTTCCTCCTTATTACTTGTCTGTTTTAGGTGCTAGAACTAGGAACATGCTTCGTCCGTCCATTTTAGGATGTGACTCAATGGTCGCAACTTCTTTGCACGCTTGGGAAAAACGGTCTAACACACGCTGACCGATTTCTTTATGGGTAATTGCCCGGCCCTTGAATCGGATTGAAGCTTTTACCTTGTCGCCTTTTTCCAAAAACTTAATGGCATTTCGAAGCTTTGTATTAAAATCATGCTCATCAATTGTCGGGCTTAGACGAACTTCCTTCGTGGTAATGATTTTTTGGTTTTTACGAGCTTCTTTGTCTTTCTTTTGCTGCTCGAATTTAAATTTTCCATAGTCCATAATTCGGGCTACCGGAGGCTTTGCAGTTGGTGCTACAAGCACTAAATCAAGATTCACTCGTCCTGCAATCTCCAACGCATCGTTTTTGGATTTAATTCCTAACTGCTCACCATTTTGATCAATTAGGCGAACCTCACGAGCGCGAATTCCCTCATTTAACAACATGTCTTTGCTAATAATTAGCCACCTCCAAGGTTTAATCACGAAAACAACATCCAGGTCAAGAAGGATCTTAAAAAGGCTCCTCGTTACTTATGACACTAAGCAAATCGTCAGATACTAAAACTTTTAAGCAATGCTTTGTTTTTTTAACCAAACAAAAAAGTGCGGATGAAACCACCCACACTTTACGAAACATAAGTAATAAAACAAAAAGTTCACGTAAAACCTGCCAACTGCTAAAAAGCGTCAATCAGGTGAGAAGCGGGTGCTCCTTCTTTTCCTAAAATCGTATTCTATTTTCACCTTGATTACTATAACATAAGCAAAGACGTAATGTCAAATAGACTATGTTCATGCAACGAAATTTATTTTAGCAAGAAACAAAAAATTATTCAATAGTTTTTTCAAAAACAAAAAGGAAGGTAAATCCTTCCTTTTAAAAAATTAGCCTTTTCTTACTTCGTCCTTTAATGCATCAAGGAATGCCGCAAAGGCTATAGTTTCTGAGTTTTGTTCG
This sequence comes from Bacillus salipaludis, assembly GCF_030938565.1. Lineage (GTDB taxonomy): Bacteria > Bacillota > Bacilli > Bacillales > Cytobacillaceae > Neobacillus > Neobacillus salipaludis_A. The sequence goes on from NZ_JAVGVR010000001.1 coordinate 5,354,885, forward strand.
CCATATTTACGGACATTGACGGCATTCTCTTCGACTTCCTTGTCGCCTACAACGAGCATATATGGAATTTTTTGCATTTGAGCTTCACGGATTTTATAGCCGATCTTCTCATCGCGTCCATCTAATTCAACACGGAAGCCGGCGCTTTTTAGCTGTTCTTGAATTTTTCTAGCATAGTCGTAGTGTGCTGCAGGTGAAACCGGAATAACTTGAACCTGAACAGGTGCTAACCATGTTGGGAATGCCCCTTTGTATTCCTCAATTAAGAAGGCAACAAAGCGTTCCATTGTTGAAACGACACCACGGTGAATAACAACTGGACGGTGTTGCTTTCCGTCTTCCCCTACATAAGTTAAATCAAAACGCTCAGGCAATAAGAAGTCTAATTGAACAGTAGAAAGTGTTTCATCTTTACCTAATGCTGTTCTAACCTGAACATCAAGTTTAGGTCCGTAGAATGCCGCTTCCCCTTCCGCTTCATAATACTCTAGACCCATATCATCCATTGCTTCCTTCAGCATGCTTTGTGCTTTTTCCCACATTGCATCATCATCAAAGTACTTCGCTTTATCCTGTGGATCACGGTAGGACAAACGGAACGAGTATTCTGTTAAGTTAAAGTCTTTATAGACATCCAAAATTAAGCGGACAACGCGCTGGAATTCTTCCTTAATCTGATCAGGGCGGACAAAGATATGGGCATCATTTAAAGTCATTCCCCGGACACGCTGCAACCCTGATAACGCACCAGACATTTCATAACGGTGCATAGTTCCTAGCTCGGCAATCCGTATTGGCAGCTCACGGTAGCTGTGAATCGCATTTTTATAAACCATCATGTGATGAGGACAGTTCATTGGGCGAAGCACTAATTGTTCGTTATCCATGTCCATAACTGGGAACATGTCTTCCTGGTAATGGTCCCAGTGACCTGAAGTCTTATAAAGATTCACATTCCCCATTATCGGAGTGTAAACATGGTCATATCCTAGGCTTACTTCCTTATCAACAATATAACGCTCAACGATACGTCGAATCGTTGCCCCCTTAGGAAGCCATATTGGTAATCCCTGCCCAACTAATTGAGAACTTGTGAAAAGACTTAATTCCTTACCAATTTTACGATGATCACGCTCTTTTGCTTCTTCGAGCAGACGAAGATGTTCTGCTAAATCTTCTTTCTTGAAGAAGGCTGTACCGTAAATACGCTGCAGCATTTTATTGTTGCTGTCACCGCGCCAATAGGCACCTGCAATGCTTAAAAGCTTAAATTCTTTAATTTTTCCAGTTGACGGTACATGAACACCGCGGCAAAGGTCGAAAAATTCACCCTGCTCGTAGATTGTCACTGTTTCCTCATCAGGAATCGCTTCGATTAATTCAAGCTTATACGGGTCGCCAGCTTCTTTAAACAGTTGTACAGCTTCTGCACGACTTACTTCTTTACGAACAATTTCAAGATTTTCATTGACGATTTTCGCCATTTCTTTTTCAATCTTTGGAAGATCTTCAGGTGTTAACGAATCTTCCAAATCCATGTCATAATAAAAACCGCCTTCAATGACAGGGCCTACACCTAAATTTACATTTGGATAAAGCCGGTTAACTGCCTGTGCCATTAAATGAGCTGTACTGTGACGTAAAACCTCTAATGCATCACTTGAATCCGGTGTAACAATTTCTATTGAACCGTCTTCTGGAATTGGACGGCGAAGATCAACTAATTTACCATTCCATTTGCCGGCAATCGCCTTTTTCTTGAGGCCGGGACTGATGGAAGCAGCAATATCTTCCGTTGTTGTTCCCCGTGGGAACTCCTTTACTGCCCCATCTGGAAACGAAATCTTAACAACGTCTGACATGATAATTCCTCCTTACTCGAAAAGCGGAAGCGCCTTGCTCAGGGGCGACAAGCATAAGACGAGCCGGCGTGAAGGTTGGTTTTTAACCTTCTCGACGGATTGGCTTATGACCTAGAGCCCCTAGGCGCTGGAGCTAGACACTAATCGAACCTTATAATATTTTTTATAAAAATAAAAAAACCCGTCCCTAAAGAAAGGGACGGGTTATAATTAACACGTGGTTCCACCCAATTTTTCATTTTAAAAGACCTTTTGCTTTTTAAAATGACTTTGGACAAATAACGGATGATTAGCCGTCAGCATTTACTAACCCTGCAGAAAAGAAAGGTATTCACTGCCGAAGTTTAAAGGTGGTAAGTATTTTTCTCGTGATAGGAGATTTTCAGCCTAGGACCTCCCTCTCTAGAAACCGTAAAAAAATACTGTTATCCTTATCATTACTTTTTACGCATGTATGATTGTAAGTAAACTATGTACGTAATTATAATGATTCAATTTTGAAAAATCAAGTTCCTTTAGCCCATTTTTGCATTTTTATTTTTCACGCATGATTTTCCCCCATTTCATTCCTATACTCCTCTTGCTCCTTTACTTTCCGCAGTGCTTGAAAGGATTTGAGCGTAACCCTTTCTTCAAAAATATTTTGAATGGTTCGAACTAGCGGTGCATCAGGTTCCTTTGCATAAAGAAAAATCGTTTTGGGCGCAATCGACAAAAGCGGTGCAATCGATGCAGAGTCAACATAGACCGGATGATTCACCAGTAATTTTCGGTCAATCATTTTTGTTAACTCCCCCCTTTTGATTTCTGCAAATTGGGCAGTAAAGAAAGTGATTTCCTCATCAAACAATAGATGGAGCGTGTCCATTTTCGGCTCTCGTCCAGCCAAAAATTCACGTAGAGTTTGAATAAACATTTGATATTCCTGCTCCATTTTATATTCATCAATTGAAATTTCTACATAGTTTTCAAGCATCTGCAGGTAGGGACGCAGCCGAAATTTAAGAAAGGAATCGAAGGAAAAAGAAATATTTTCTTGAAAAACCTGTTCAATTGCTTCCTTGACCTTCGGTTCTTCAGCTGTTTCTTTTAATAAAATGGCTAAATCCTCCCGATGCCCTTCCTGGATTGAATAAATAATATCGATAATTTGCTGCTGCTCTTCGGGGTCATCATAATAAAAATGTTCCTTGAGTATGTCCCTATACCAGTCTTCTGTCTTTATTTTTACAATAAACCCGAAAAAGGCATCCTTTACTTTTTCAAACGTTAAAGCAGATAATCCGCCTTCAAAAATTTTTACTATATATCGATCTTCGTGGAGAAGAATATCATGTTCAGTTAAACAATCTTTTAAATACGTCAGCAAGTGGTTATAAAATCGCTTTGCATCCATCTTGCCTTGGAAGATGATTTCCGCCAACCAAATCCCCCCTATGTCCCAAACTCTGTTTTTAATATATATGGGGGACTTGGCCAAAATAGAATAAGAAAAGCGGAAGTGCCTTAATCAGCCCCGAAAAGCGCTGGAGGGCCTGGTGGTGAAGGCGCTCTTTGCCTTCATCACCGGGACCGAAGCAACCTCGAGGGGCTAGGCACTGGAGCTAGACAGTTATCCCAAAAGAAAAAGGAATGCCAATATTATATTAGCAATCCTTTTTTCATCATCCCTATTTAATTTCGGCGGTTTGGGCCATCTACCTGTACAGGCACAGTCAGACTACGGATTCTTTCCATAATCCGGCGGGCTTTCATTTTTTCTTCCTCGCCACGCTGGCTATAGGTTAAATGATGTTCCAGCCCTTGATAATCAAAATTAGAGGTAAAAAACGTCGGCAGATTTTCAAGCATCCGGAACTGCATGATTGGTCCTAATACCTCATCCCTCGTCCAGCTGGACACAGCTTCTGCACCAATATCGTCCAACATTAGGATTGGTTCTTTTTTTAATGCTTCAATTTTTTCATTTAAGGTTGAATCCGCTATGGAGCTTTTCATTTCCCTTAACAGTTCAGGAACATAGACAATCATCGAGGAAATTTTCTTTTTTGCAAGCTCATTGGCAATTGCACCTAATAAATAGGATTTCCCAACCCCAAATTTGCCATAAAGATATAGCCCTTTTTGCCTCTTATTCTGTTCATAATTCATTAAAAAGTCGGCAGCATGATCAATTGCATCAAGTCTGCCTGAATCACCCTCATAATCCTCAAAGGTCGCTTCTAATATATCTCTCGGGACATAAAGGCTTTTAATTAATTGCTCGTTTTTCCTTTTTTCATCAGCAATGACCTTCCGTGGACATTTTTCATATACCACGTCAATCGAATTACGCCTTAAAACAAGAGAAGGATGATAGCCCTTCATCATATTAATACAGCTGTCAAGACTTTGGCAGCGGCTGCATTCCTTACTTTGGTTCGTATACTCAAAAAGTTTGCTTAAGCTTTTTTCAATCATTGCATCGTTTATTTGCTCCCGATGCTCATTAAGAAATGCTTTAATATCAGGATGCTGGAGTAGATCCCGCCGCATCTTTTCATAGCGTTTTTGAAAGTTTTCATTTGAGGCCAACCGCTTCAAGGTTTGGTTTATTCTTTCCAATATTCGTCACCCTCTATTTGCGAAATGCCTTTAATTTTTCCTCGATGGCACGCTTTTTCGCTTCTAGTTCCTTGTTATTCTCGACAGGAGCATCTTTAGCTGCTGTCTGAGATTTTTCTTCAAACCACTCAGGAAGTACTTCGGTTCGAATTGGCTTTTGCTTTGAAGAAGATTTTCCCGATTTCTTTGTTTCACTCCACCCAAGGTAGGTGTTATGCTCCTTCTTTGCGAGGTCCATCGCTTCTTTAACTGTTTTAACCTGCTTTCTTGCCCAGTGCCCGGCGATTTTTTCAACATACCCTTTTGTAAATTTCATATCTGTTTTTAGTAATACAAATTGAATGAGTACATTCATAACTCCCGGGAGAAGCTTTTGTTTAAACATCATTTCTTCGATAATTTCTAAGTCAGCTTTTGAAGGTTCGACACCGCCAGAGGAGTCTTTAAAAACCTTCACAGGCGAAGTGGTCTCCAATGAACGAATTAACTGCTCCTCCTGTGTTTTTGGCTCCTCAAGCTGAACGCGGTAAACGTGCGGCTGTGTTCGTTCAATTAAGGACGGCAGCTGATCATAATGGACATATTGATACCAATCACGGGCAGCCTTTCTTAATTCCTCGACATCAATTTCATTTACCTCATTAACGGCCCCTATGACGATATTTTTCATTTGAATCGGATCAATATCATAAAGAAATCCAAGATTACTAATAACCTCTTTCACTTTTGGAGTGAGTGCTTTTTTCGGTACAAGTGAATCATTTAATCCCGCTTGTAATAAATCAAAATTAAAGGTATTCACATCAACCACAATTGGTTTCTGTTCATTCCGGCCGATAAACTGCTGGTCATTGCCAGGGTCCAGTTCACTTTGAATGTCCTGCATATACTGCAGGCTTCCAGGGGTAGCTGAGGCAAAGACATCCTGAAATGCCTTTGTAACTTCAACAAATCCCTCTTCATTCGGCTTTTTTTGATCACTAAAAAACCGCTTTAGCCGGGCGAAATGATTCTTGCCGATTTTTCGATATAAATAAATATTAAGCATTCCATCTAAAAAGAATTGTTCTGGCGTGAGCGGCGGGTGAAGCTCGTAAATAAACGAGCGCTCCTCATCTGTTTTCACATATGTCTTTAATAAACCAATTCCCTCCAGCTTTAATCGTGCCTCATAAATATCTTTTAGATTATGCCCTAGTAAATTCATTAATAAATGATGCCTGGAGGGTTCAGACCACATTCTGTTTTCTTCAAGCTCTGCCCATAGTGTCATATATAAACTAGAGCAGGTTGATCCAATTAATGGCTGATACAATAAGGTCAGCACTTTTCGGTCATATTCATGTAGTAACCCACTGGCCGCAACAATATAACGATCGATTGGAATAAGCTCCTGCCAATGCTGCGCCATATATTTCAAACCCTTCTTATAAAAATTTTTCCAGTGAAAAAAATGAGAGCCAAAGTCTCTTTAGCTCCCTATGATTTCTCTTTTTTTATCAGTTCTGTTAATTCATTAATAAATACATTAATGTCTTTAAATTGACGGTAAACAGAGGCAAATCGGACATATGCGACTTCATCCACATTTACGAGTCTGTCCATCACCATTTCGCCAATCATATCACTTTTAATCTCGGAGACTCCTTGACTTCGCAGTTCTTTTTCTACCCCTTGCGTGATATCCTCTAATTCTTTTAATGCAACAGGGCGCTTCTCACAAGCTTTAATTAAGCCCCTTAAAATTTTATCCCGGCTGAATTCTTCCCTTGTACCTTCCTTTTTAACAACAATTAAGGGAATCTCTTCAATTTTCTCAAAGGTTGTAAAACGATAGCCGCATTCTTCACATTCTCGTCTGCGCCGTGTTGCCCGCCCCTCATCAACTGGACGGGAATCAAGCACACGTGTACCATAATTTTGACAAGATGGGCATTTCATTGTTAATCAGCTCCAAATCTATCCGACAAAACCCGAACAAGTGTCATCATATCTTACCTTTATCTTATAAAAAACAACCCTTTAAGACAAGTAGAACTATTAGGCGTTTTTACCTGTACCAATATATGTATGTAGTTGTTTTAGCTTGTCGTAATAAGAAGTGATTCTCTTCCTTAAAGCAGGATAGGTCCCGCCGACTGAAAAATGTTCGGTTGAAAGATTAAAATCCACAGCCGTTTCCATTCCTCTAATTGATATGACCGTAGCAATTAGAAAACAAGGAAATGGTTTCATTACCTCAACGGCTATTTCGCCTCGCTCTTTCGATACGGTTATGATCCGGCAATCCGCATCCTGCCTAAATAATTCCTCAACAGATTGGAATAATTGATTAAAACTGGATTTATAGTAATGTGTTTTTAACTGTTCATCTGAGTGCTTATCAGAGGTTTCAATTTGTTTACTAAACCTTAAGAACATATTCCCAAAAAGTGCCATATCCATCCTCCCAAAAAATATCTTTCTTCCTAGTTTACATCAAATATTATGAAAATAAAAAGAGGAGTATCATCGGATACGCCTCTTCTTCTGCCATTTTCACTTTTATAAGGTTTAAAGGACTTTTGCCTGTTTCACTTGAACAGGGCCCATACCACGTGGAATTTCAATATTTTCACGTGTTTCCGCATTTAAAGCTTCTGCGATATAGTCGGCAGCAATATTCGGATTCAAATCGCCGCAAGTATACACATCAATGCTCGCATATCCGTGTTCTGGGAAGCTGTGAATGGTTAAATGTGATTCAGAAATAATCACGACACCGCTCACGCCTTGAGGAGCAAATTTATGGAAAGCCACTTCGCGGATTTCCGCACCTGACTTAAGAGCTGCCTCAACAAAAGTTTGTTCAATAAAGTCCATATCATTCAATTTTTCAAAATCGCATCCCCATAATTCTGAGATTACGTGTCTACCCATAGTTTCCATATTCAATTTCCCCCTCTAAGGATTTTTGCTTCGTTCTTGAAATCCTGTTATTGACGGTAGCAAAGTAATTACCACGGGGGAAAGTTAGTCCAGAGAGGTCCTAACCCTTTAAGTAATCGATCGTTACCTAATTTCAAGAAGTTCACGATGACTAGTATACTTTGTTTATATTTTTTTTGCAACCTATCAAAATAAAAATTTTTAAAGATTCTATTATAAATTACCTGTTGATTTCCGCTCCAAGCAAATCTTTAACATACCGTTTATGTAAAAAAAATTGCTGCCAATTGACAGCAATTTTTTGTTTCAGCGGGTTTTATCCCACTTTCACCTGTTTTGTATTCGCCAATTCTTGTGCGACAAATAGAGTTAAATCAACAACGCGTGATGAATAGCCCCACTCATTATCATACCAAGCAAGTACCTTGACTTTTCTTGTGCCCATTACCATGGTAGATAGACCATCAATAATGGCTGAATGTTGGTTTGTGTTAAAATCAACTGAAACAAGCGGCTCCATTGTAAAATCTAAAATTCCTTTTAATGGTCCATCTGCTGCTTCAATAAATGCATGATTAATATCATCAACTGTAACATCTTGTTTTAAGTCAACTACTAAATCAACTAAAGAAACATTTGGCGTAGGAACACGAAGCGCCATTCCATGCAATTTGCCCTTAAGCTGTGGTAAAACTAAGGATAATGCTTTAGCAGCGCCAGTTGTTGTTGGAATGATAGATTGTCCACACGCTCTAGCCCTGCGTAAATCTTTATGTGGATTATCGATATTCTTTTGGTCATTTGTATAGGCATGAATCGTTGTCATTAAACCGGATTCAATTCCAAACTTTTCATCCAATACTTTTGCGACTGGCGCAAGGCAATTTGTTGTACAAGATGCATTTGAAATGATGTCATGCTCGTTAAGGTCAAGCATTTCGTCGTTTACCCCAACAACAATGGTAACATCCTCATTTTTACCTGGAGCAGTTAAAATTACCTTTTTAGCTCCTGCATCCAAATGTAATGCTGCTTTTTCACGGGAATTAAATTTACCTGTTGCTTCAATTACGATATCTATATTAAGCTCTTTCCAAGGAAGTTCTTCCGGATTTCTGCTGCTTAATAATTTCACTCTTTTTCCATTTACGATTAACTCATCATCTAAGGCAATAACTTCCCCTTGAAAAGGTCCGTGATTTGTATCATATTTAATAAGATGAGCTAATGTCTCAGCCGGATAGCTCGCATTAATCGCTACAACTTCAAGCTTATTTTCAAGGATCGCTTTTCTAAAAACCATCCTTCCGATTCTCCCAAAACCGTTAATTGCAATTCTTGCTTTCATTTTACGGCCCCTTCCGCATAAGTGTTATACTGTTAACTTGTTTTCTTGTAATTAGTATAACATATTAATCCGTAATTGTGATGAATAATATGCGGATTTTCTTAATGTTTTATTTTTCAGATAATTCACCCAGGTGAAAATCCCTTGATTTAACGCTAAAAACTAGCGATTCCAATAAAAAAAGAGAAGGGAAATCCCTTCTCAAATAGGTTATACATTATAGATTTTCTCCCCATTTATCTAAAACTTCAAGGAGTTGTTTTTTTGTTTCTATTAGGGTGCCATTATTATTGAGGACGGCATCCGCCAGTTTTACTTTTTCTGCAAGCGGCATTTGTGAATGGATTCTAGCCTCCGCTTCATCCTTCGAAAGCTGATTTCTCTCCATCAACCTCTGGAGCTGAACCTCACGTTCTACATAAACAAGAATTGTTTTTTGGACCATATAGGTTAGCTTGCTCTCGAATAATAATGGGATATCGAGAACGACGATTTTTTCTTGATTCGAAATGGCCGCTTCCATTTGTTGTCTCATTCGTTTTCGTACTTCGGGATGAACAATCTCATTTAAGAGCTGTCTCTTGTCTTTATGGTGAAAAATAATCGAACCTAATTTTTGACGATCAATTTCTTCATTCGGAAGTAAAATATCGCTGCCGAAGGATTCAATAATTTTGTTATAGGCAGGCTCACCTTTTTCCACTGCAAGGCGTGCTTCGATATCTGCATCAATAACGGTGATATCCATTTCCTTAAACATATTGGATACCGTGCTTTTTCCACTGGCGATTCCGCCTGTTAATCCAATAACGAGTGACATGCTCTGATCCTTTCTATCTAACAAAAATTATTCATTTGACTACAAGAATTAACTAGCTCCAGCGCCTAGCCCCTCGAGGACGCTTCGGTCCTGCCAATGAAGTCAAAAAACGACTTCACTGTCAGGCCCGCAAGCAGCTGCTGGGGCTGAACAAGTCGCTTCCGCTTTTCGTATCATAATTTCCATATTCCAATTAAGATTAACATGACCCCCGGTAAGAAGGTAAATTTCTGAATCCATTCATATTTGTGAAAGAATGTTCCAATTTTAATTCCAAAAACGACAAAGGATGGGCTCATAATCGCTACCGCTATCGCCAAATAGTAAGGGGAAAACCCAAGCATAGCAGCCCCAATTCCTGCGCCAAAAGAGTCTAATGACAACGCAAACCCCAGCGCTAATGCCTCAATTCCTGTAATGGTACCAGATTGGTCAAAATCGGCAGACATTGGTTTTTTCAAAATATTTATGGCTAAACCGAGAGAGCGAATTTCAAAATTTACAATTGTTTTTTCTTGTTTTTGAACTTCTTTCTCTTTTTCCGGCCGAAAATATTGATAAATGACTCCTGCACCCAAAGCAATAAGGATGAATCCCCCAAGCCCTGCCGTTATACTTGGTGATAATATTTTTGCAAGACCATGTCCGATTGACACAGCGAGTAATAAAGATAATCCCGCACAGCTAGCAATGATAAGAACTGATTTAACCGGCATGACCATTTTTCTTAATCCATAGGTAAATCCAACACTAAAGCTGTCGAGACTAAGAGCAAGAGCTAGCAAGAGAAGTGAGAACAATTGAACCATTGATTTAGGGCTCCTTCCTGTCAATCACTACGATAGTATATGGAAGGAGCCTATCCTATGTGTGCCTTTAAACCGGCTTTTACATCATGATTAAATCTTTTGGCAGCTTGGACAAAAATGTGTTCCACGGCCGCCGACCGTTATTTTTTCAAGCGGTGTACCGCATCGTTTACATGCTTCGCCCTTGCGTCCATAGGCATATAATTCAAGCTGAAACATGCCAATCTCTCCTTGAGAGTTGACATAAGAACGTATCGTACTTCCGCCCTTTTTCACTGCTTCACTTAATGTATGAATAATTTCTCGATGAAGATTTGTGGTTTCTTCCTCAGTCAATGTATTCGCAATCCGTTCCGGATGAATCCCTGCCCGGAAAAGGGCTTCATCTACATATATATTTCCAAGCCCAACGAGGACCTTTTGATCTAAAAGTGCCGGTTTTACTTTCCTTGTTGTCTTTTTTAACATCTCGCTTAAATAATCTCTTGTAAAGGTATCATCAAAGGGCTCTGGTCCAAGATCAAATAATGGCGGCCGGAAAAATTCTTCCCCTTTTTTATATAAATGCATTGTTCCAAATTTACGAACATCACGATACCTTAAATCGGTTTCATCGGTAAAATGAAAAATCACATGGGTATGCTTATCATAAGGCTCATTTTTAGGATAGAGTCCGTATTTTCCTTCCATCCTTAAATGGGAAACAAGCGCATAATGGTCGGTATATAGGATTAAAAATTTCCCTCTCCTCCCCACATCCAAAATGGTTTCCCCTTTTAGGGCATCAATGAATTGCTCGATTTCTACGGGATTTTTTATGATTTTCGGCCAATGGACTATGATATCTTTAATTTTCTTATGAAGAACTAAATTTTTTAACGTTTTTCGCACCGTTTCGACTTCTGGAAGTTCAGGCATTCAAATTCACCTCATTTTACTTGGCATCAAACCAGGTTGGCCCATATGCATAGTCTACTTTTAATGGCACCTTCAATTCCAGTGCATGTTCCATTACTTCCGGTACCAACGTTTTTAAAATTTCAATCTCATCCTGTGGTGCCTCGAAGATCAATTCATCATGGACCTGAAGCAATAGCCTTGTTTTTAAGTTGTGCCCTTTCAGTGCTGCATCCATCTCAATCATGGCTTTTTTAATAATATCAGCCGCACTCCCTTGAATCGGGGTGTTCATCGCCGTTCTTTCCGCAAAGCTGCGAATATTAAAATTACGGCTGGTGATTTCCGGGATATATCTTCTGCGCTGCAATAATGTCGTAACATATCCCTTTTGTTTTGCCAGTTTAATGATATCATCCATATAATCTTTGACACCCGGATAGCTGTTAAGATAACGTTCAATAAAATTTCCTGCCTCTTTACGGGTAATACCTAATCCCTGTGATAAACCATAATCGCTGATTCCATAAACAATTCCAAAATTTACGGCCTTTGCCTGACGTCTCATATTAGAGGTGACCTCCTCCGCACTGACATGGAATACTTCCATCGCGGTTTTCGTATGAATATCCAGGTCTTCTTTAAAGGCTTGAATCAGTTTGGCATCACCGGCAATATCCGCTAAGACACGCAATTCAATCTGCGAATAATCCGCAGCAAAAATCACCCAGTCTTTTTCGGATGGAACGAAGGCCTGCCGAATTTTTCGTCCTTCTTCCAAACGAATTGGAATGTTTTGCAGGTTCGGATCAATAGAACTTAGTCTTCCTGTCGCAGTTAAAGTTTGTTGAAATCTTGTATGGACCTTACTATTTTCAGGATTAATGACCTTAAGTAACCCTTCAATATAGGTTGACTGCAACTTACCTAATTGCCTGTAAAGAAGAATATATTCAATGATTTCATGATCAGGCGCCAGTTTTTCTAATACATCAGCAGAAGTTGAATATCCCGTTTTCGTTTTCTTGAATGAAGGCAGACCCAATTTCTCAAATAGGATAATCCCTAGTTGTTTAGGCGAATTAATGTTAAACTTCTCACCTGCTAATTCATGGATGACCTTTTCGATGTCGATTAAACGGTCGTTAATCTCCTGCCCCATCAACTGCAGCCGCTCGCTGTCCACCTTTATCCCACATGCCTCCATATCTGCTAAAATAAGCGATAACGGCATCTCAAGATCAGTGAACAATTCATATTGTTCATTTTGTATTAAATCATGTTCCAGTTTTTCCTTTAAAACAGACATTGCCAAGCTTTTTCTTACTAAATGATCCGCAAGCAGCTGGGTATCGGGAATTTTCCGTTTGGCTCCTTTTCCATAAAAGGCTTCATCAGATTGAATATTATGAACATCATTTCTTTTTGCAATGGATGCAAGATCTTCAATGCTTTCAGTCGGGTTGATGATGTAAGAAGCAATCAAAGTATCAAAATCGACACCTTTTAAATGAATTCCATATCTTCTTAAAGAAACCTCTGAACGTTTTGCATCATATACCGTTTTCGTTTTATTTTCGTCTTCAGCCCATTTTTTAAATTCCTCTGATTTTATTGCCAATTCCGTTGGAAAATAAAAATTCCCGTTTTCATTTACCAGTGAAAAACCGATAATGTCAGCATAATGGTAATTGTCATCGAGCATTTCCACATAGAAATAATTATGATCGGCAAATAAATCCGCAGTGATTTCTTCCGGAATCTGAAACTCGATCTCTTCCAAATCGTCCTGAACTTCACCTACTTCAGACTCTCCGAGTTTATCCAGCAATGAATTAAAGCCTAATTCTTTAAAAAATGCCACCACTTTTTCTCTGGTAAACCCTTCATAGGAAATTTCATCTAGTTTTATTTCGACTGGAGCCTTTCTTTCAATCGTTGCTAACTCTTTGCTCATTAACGCTTGGCCTTTAAATTCTTCGAGCTTTTCCTGCAGTTTTTTACCGCTGACTTGCCCGATGGAATCCAGAAGATTTTCCAGTGTCGAAAATTCCTTAAGTAATTTAATTGCCGTTTTTTCACCGACTCCCGGTACCCCCGGGATATTGTCAGATGAATCTCCCATTAAACCCTTCATATCGATAATTTGCCCAGGAGTAAGACCGTATTTTTCTTGAATATGCTCTGGAGTATATTCTTCAATATCTGTAATCCCTTTTCGGGTAATTCCGACTGTAATGTTATTCGAGGATAGCTGTGTTAAATCCTTATCTCCGGAGATCACTTTTACATCATAACCATTCTCTTCAGCATTTAGTGAGAGAGTGCCGATAATATCATCTGCCTCATAATTGTTGAGTTCATAACGTGAAATCCCATAGGCATCTAACAGTTCACGGATAAACGGAAATTGCTCTGATAATTCTGGAGGTGTTTTTTGCCTGCCACCCTTATATTCCTCAAACGTTTTGTGACGAAAGGTCGTTTTTCCTGCATCAAAGGCAACTAAGATATGGGTCGGTTGTTCATCTTCAATAATCTTCATCAGCATCATGGTAAAACCATAAACTGCATTTGTATGAATTCCTTTATCATTATTCAGCAGCGGCAACGCAAAAAATGCCCGGTAGGCAATACTATTCCCGTCTATTAATACTAGCTTTTTCTGATCCATCAGGAACCTCCTCATATTACATTTATAAACGATTATGTATATATCTTTATAAAAACATAATTTCCTTTTCTTATTCTATCATGACTGGAAAAAGAAAAGAAAATAACGTTGAGTACGCAAAAAAAAGAAAAGGTGAAAGCGGGGTAACTTTCACCTTTTCTTTGGTTCCCTTGGATTGGGGGCTTGTACAATTATCATATAACGACAATGTTAACTAAATATATAGAAACTATTAAGTTTATGTAAATTTATTACACCAACCAATCCAAGGTTACTTTCACTATTTACTAAATTCGATAATAAATTCACTGCCTTCGCCTACACTACTTCTTACACTAATTGTTCCATGGTGAGCCTCAACTAAATGCTTTACGATGGCTAAACCTAGACCAGTTCCGCCGGAATTCCTGCTTCGAGCCCGGTCTACACGGTAAAAGCGCTCAAATATTCGAGGAATTTCATCCTTTTCAATTCCCACTCCAGAATCTTTCACATGAATTCGAACATTCTTTCCATGTTCAAGTAATATGACCTTTACCTCTCCTTCAGGAGGTGTATAGGTAATCGCATTTGCAATCAAATTAATAAACACTTGTTTTAATCGATCCAAATCGCCTTTAATCAATACCTGTTCCTGGTTTGGATAAAAATCAATGTTCATTTTCTTTTCTTGTGCTTTTCCACTCAACATTGTGATCACTTCATTAAGTAATAATGTCAAATCTACTTCTTGCAAAGCCAATTTAAATCCTTGCTGTTCAATTTTTGACAAGTCCAATAAATCCTGAATCAGCGTTTGCAGCCTGTCACTTTCCTTTAAAATAATCGAGAGGAAAGCTTCCAATGTTTCTTGATTGTTCATCGCCCCATCTAAAAGTGTTTCAGTGAATCCTTTGATTGATGTGACCGGTGTTTTTAATTCATGCGAAACATTTGCAACAAAATCCTTACGCATTTGCTCAAGCTTTTTTATTTCTGTTATATCATGAAAAGCTAGCAAGATGCCTTTCCAAGCATTGTTTTTCCCAATGATTGGCACCCCGTAAACATCAAAGTACTTTCTTTCAATAAATAATGGAAGCAACATTTGTTTTCTAATCTTTTGCTCAGTTCTGAAAACCTCTGTAACTAAATTACAGATTTCTTCATGGTCCATCACTTCAAAATAACGTTTAAACAAATAATCTGCAGGATCCACATGAAATATTTCACTATAGCCACGATTTATCAAATTTATAAATCCACGGCTGTCAATTAAAATTAAGCCTGCCCCAATATTTTCAATCAGAGCCGTCAACCGATCCTGCTGCATTTCCTTAGATTTGACCATTTCTTCAATGTTTTTTGCCAAAATGTTTATCGACTGGTTAAGCATTCCTGTTTCGTTAAATCCACCCACAGTAGTCCTTGCTCGATAATTTCCTTTAGCAAGTTCCATTGCCACTTGTGTCGCGGCTTCAATCGGTTTCGTGTATCTTGCTGTAATCAAATATCCAAGAAAAAGAATGATAAGTAAGATAATTCCCAGGCTAAATAATAAAATCCACCCATATTGTCCATATTCCTGTTTTAGTTGGTAAAATGAATTAGAATAATAACCTTTCAATAACTGACTAAGCATTATTCCTAATCCAGTTAAGACAATCACTATGGTAGCAATTAGTGCAATTAGAAGCCTTTTACGAAAATTTATCATTCTCCTTTTGGCCCCTCCATTTTATACCCCAGTCCGCGAATGGTTTTGATATAGATTGGCTTCTTGGTATCATCTTCAATTTTTTCCCTTAAATGCGATATATGGACATCGACAATCCTTGTATCTCCGGCAAAATCATAATTCCAGACAGCACTTAATAATTGGTCCCGGGTTAAAACCCTTCCACTATTTTGTGCAAGATGCAGCAAAAGTTCAAATTCCTTTAATGTTAGCTCTAATCGTTCCCCTCGAAAATAAGCTTCATGTTTTTCTGAATAAATTTTTAAATCCCCGATTACAAGTTGCTCGATATCTTTTGTATTTTCATTAAGTTCGGGCTGTACTTGTGTTCTTCTTAGAATTGCTTTCACTCGAGCAATTACTTCTCTTGGGCTGAATGGCTTAATCATATAGTCATCTGCACCCAATTCAAGGCCCAATATTTTATCAAATTCATCATCTTTTGCTGTTAACATTAGAATAGGGGTCATGACTTTGTTTTGGCGAAGCTGTTTGCAAACATCCATTCCATCTAGTTTTGGTAGCATAAGGTCTAAAATGATGATATCAGGTGACTCTGTTTCAGCTAATCTTTTTCCCTCTTCACCATCCATTGCTGTAAGACACTCAAAACCAGCCTGTTCAAAATTATATTGAAGCAAGGTTACGATTGATTGCTCATCATCCACAACAAGTACTTTATTTTTCATAGAATCCTCCGCTTTTATATAAATTTGCCCCTATTTTATTGTCCTATCCAAGTTTCCAATTTTTATTATAATATAAACCTTAAAAAATTTCTCCAATAACCTTTAACCTCGGTAAAATGAAAAAAGGAATGTGCAGACTACATTCCCTTAACTGTTCGTATTAAAAATTTTCCAATGCCTGTCCATCCAAACCTTCGAGCGGGTATGGCGGACATACCTTTACTTTTCCTTGGATGACCACTTCATTAATTTCATTGTGACCCAATACTTGAATCATGACGAAATGATCGGGTTGATTTACTTCGATTACCTCAAATAAAAAATGAACGGTTCCATAATGGTAAACCGGTTTTGGAAACTCAATTTCCTGACTCAGAATGCGACTTCCAGGACCCGGTAAATACTTCGAAATAGCGGAAGTGAGGATTCCTGTCAGCATAATAGCCGGGACAATTGGTTTTTTAAATGGTGTTTGTGATGCATAGTCATGTTGAATATAAAGGGGATTGGCATCATCTGTTAATCCTAAATAGAGTAAAAGGTCTTTATCTTCAATTTTTTCGGTTAGCGATAATTTTTCTCCAACGGTCATTTCTTTAATTTTCCGGCCCAGTTTTCTCTTTTTCCCTAAAAGCATTTAATCTCCCCCTTATGTAAACGGTTTCAATCCAATTCGAAAAAAATTCGGGGCATAAACCCCGAATTCACAAATTTATTAAGCTAGTACACCCATAACATTGCGTACCGATTCAGCGGATTTATCTAATGCTGCTTTTTCGTCAGCAGTTAATTCAAGTTCGATAACTTTTTCAATTCCATTTGCACCAAGGATAGTTGGTACGCCAAGGTAGATTCCATCATATCCAAATTCACCTTCAAGATATGCAATGGAAGGAATGACGCGGCGTTGGTCTTTCAGAATTGCTTCAGACATTTCCACTAAAGATGCTGCAGGAGCATAGTATGCGCTGCCGTTTCCAAGAAGGTTAACGATTTCTCCGCCGCCTTTTCTTGTACGTTCAACAATTGCTTCTAAGCGATCTTTCGGTATTAATGTTTCAAGAGGTATACCGCCTGCATAGGAATAACGAACAAGCGGTACCATGTCATCCCCATGTCCGCCTAGAACAAAACCTGTAATATCTTTGACAGATAGGTTTAATTCTTGGGCAACGAACGTACGGAAACGAGCTGTATCAAGAACTCCTGATTGGCCGATTACGCGATTTTTAGGAAAGCCAGATTCTTTAAAAACAGTGTAGGTCATTGCATCAACTGGGTTGGTTAAAACTACAATTGTACAGTTTGGTGAATACTTAACAATCTCCTGTGTTACACTTTTCATTACTTTTTGGTTTGTTTGAACTAAATCATCACGGCTCATGCCTGGTTTACGGGCAATACCGGCTGTAATAACAACGATATCAGAATCAGCCGTATCTTCGTAATTAGAAGTACCTGTGATGTTCGCATCAAAGCCTTGAACAGGACTTGCTTCAAGCATGTCTAATGCTTTTCCTTTAGTTGGATTTTCCATTTGAGGAATATCAACTAAAACTACATCTGCAAGTTCTTTTTGTGCAAGTAAGAATGCAGTAGTTGCACCAGTGAAACCTCCGCCGATTACAGAAACCTTTTTACGTTTTAAAGACATTTTGACTCTCCCCTTTTTTAAAAAAGTATTAAATCTAAAATGCATAACCTTTCAGGAGCTGTTTTAAAAACAGCCCTGAAGGAAATAAACTTATTCCATATTTTTGATTAGCTCATCGGCAAATTCTGAAGTTTTCACTTCTGTTGCTCCGTCCATTAAACGGGCAAAATCATATGTTACAACTTTAGAAGCAATAGATTTTTCCATTGATTTCGTGATCAAATTGGCAGCTTCATTCCAGCCTAAATGTTCTAACATAAGAACACCTGACAGGATAACAGATGAAGGATTTACTTTATCAAGACCTGCATACTTTGGTGCAGTTCCATGAGTTGCTTCGAAGATAGCGTGTCCTGTTACATAGTTAATATTTGCTCCTGGTGCAATACCAATTCCGCCGACTTGTGCTGCAAGCGCATCGGAGATATAATCACCATTTAAGTTCATTGTCGCAACAACATCAAATTCTTTAGGGCGAGTAAGGATTTGTTGTAAGAAGATATCCGCAATTGCATCTTTTACAATAATTTTACCTGCTGCTTCAGCATCAGCCTGTGCTTTATTTGCAGCATCAGTGCCTTGTTCAGCTTTAATGCGGTCATATTGATTCCAAGTGAAGACTTTATCGCCGAATTCTTTTTCAGCCACTTCATAGCCCCAGTTTTTAAATGCGCCTTCAGTAAATTTCATGATATTACCTTTGTGCACAATTGTAAGAGATTTACGTCCCTCTTTAATGGTATAGTTAAGGGCTGCACGAACAAGACGTTTGGTTCCTTCTTCAGAAATAGGCTTAATTCCAATACCTGAAGTTTCAGGGAACCTGATTTTCTTAACGCCCATTTCATTTTGAAGGAATTCAATCACTTTTTTAACTGCATCTGAACCTTTTTCATATTCAATACCAGCATAGATATCCTCAGTATTTTCACGGAAAATAACCATGTCTGTATCTTGAGGACGTTTAACCGGTGAAGGAACCCCTTCAAACCATCTTACTGGACGTAAGCATACAAATAAATCTAATTCTTGACGAAGTGCAACGTTTAATGAACGAATTCCACCGCCAACAGGAGTTGTTAATGGGCCTTTAATCGCAATTAAGTATTCATTGATTACATCAAGAGTTTCTGAAGGAAGCCATTCCCCTGTTTGATTGAATGCTTTCTCCCCTGCTAAAACTTCTTTCCAGACAAGTTTGCGTTCACCCTTATAGGCTTTTTCTACCGCTGCATCTAATACGCGATACGAAGCTGCCCAAATATCAGGACCAGTACCGTCTCCTTCGATAAACGGGATAATTGGATTGTTTGGAACATTTAATACGCCATCTTTTACAGTAATTTTTTCGCCTTGCATAGATGTTCTCCTCCTATTATGTATAACTGTCGGATTAAAGTTTCATAACCCGTATTCCACGACTTAATCAAAGGTTAGAGAGTTACCTCTAACCTTTTCATACAATACTATTACATCAATTTTTGAGCAAAAAGTAAAATAAAAATTATCCTCTTTGTTCAATTGGAATGTATTTTTGCATTCCAGGACCAGTATATTCAGCGCGCGGACGAATTAAGCGGTTGTTTTCATATTGCTCTAGAATATGAGCAAGCCATCCTGAAACACGGCTGACAGCAAAGATTGGTGTGAATAAATCATGATCAATACCAAGGCTGTGATATACAGATGCTGAATAGAAGTCAACATTTGGCGGTAATTTCTTTTCGCCGGTAACAATGCCTTCAATTTTAACAGACATGTCATACCAGAATGGTTCGCCGGTAAGTTCTGTTAATTTCTTTGACATTTCTCTTAAGTGCTTTGCACGAGGGTCTCCTTGGCGGTATACTCTGTGACCAAAGCCCATGATTTTTTCTTTTTTCTCCAGCTTGCCGCGAATATATGGTTCAACATTTTCAATTGTACCAATATCAGTAAGCATCTTCATAACAGCTTCATTAGCTCCACCGTGAAGCGGACCTTTTAATGCTCCGATTGCAGCTGTAACTCCGGAGTAAACATCTGATAATGTAGCCACACAAACACGTGCAGTAAAGGTAGAGGCATTTAATTCATGGTCTGCATGTAAGACAAGTGCTTTATTAATTGCTTCCACGGCAATAGGCTTAGGCTCATTTCCTGTTAACATGTAAAGAAAATTAGCTGCAAAGCTTAAATCCTTTTTTGGTGCAACAGGTTCTAGACCTTTTCTAACCCTCGCAAATGTTGCTACAATTGTAGGCATCTTTGCTTGCAGACGAACCGCTTTTTTATAGTTTGCTTCTTCATTCATTACATCGGCTTCGTCATCATATAACCCTAATAGAGAAACGGCTGAGCGGAGCGCTGCCATTGGATGTACCTTTTGAATAGGATACATTTTGAAATGTTCGATTACTTCTTGAGGAAGTGCTGCATTTTCAGAAAGTTCTTTTTTAAGTTCTTTCAATTGCTCTGCTGTCGGCAGCTGACGATGCCACAACAAATAAATAACTTCTTCAAAGCTAGCATTTTTTGCTAAATCATCAATGTCATAACCTACGTAAGTTAGTGTGTCATCGATAATTGAGCTGATGGAGGAAGTTGTTGCTACAATCCCCTCAAGTCCACGTGTTACCGTCATCGTAAATCTCTCCTTTGCTTTCTAAAATTCCCCATTACCCATTTGTTTATTATGGCTTTCAAAAAAAGTTAGCAAAAGCTATCCTGGATGAAAAGAATAAAGTAGGTTGTACTTTTCCCATTTATAGTGTTTACTCATCTCACCCATTTTTCCAATAGATTGAAATAGAGTGAGCGCTTGCTCGGAAAAAAGCAAAATCTTTCCTTCATAATAAATTGCTTATTATAAAGGTATTTTATCATATATGAGTGAGATATGTAAAAAAAGGATACGCTTACACGTTCTATTATAAACAATTATCAGAGTTTTGTGAATGAGAAGGACTTGAAAAAAAGAAAAAATATTATTTTTACAAAATTTCTAAGTGAAAAAATCAACAACTTTCATCACTGTATAGGCAATACCTGCCCCAATAAGCGGTCCGACTGCCACACCTTTAAAAATCGAAACGGATAAAATGGTTCCTAAAACTAGTGCTGTCGTAATTTGAGGATCATTCGCAAGTAATGAGACCCCCCCTTTTGCTAATAAGGCAACGGCCATACCGGAGATAAGGGCAATCCAGGCAAATGAGGATTTAAATGCGCCTGTTAAATCCTTAAAACCAATTTCTCCACTTGCAATCGGAGCTAGTACTGCAATTGTAATAATCGTAACACCCCAATTGATTCCTTTCGATTGCAAAATGGTGAACGATTTTGCCCCTAATCCGCTAAATTTTAGTAAAAGCAAAACTGCAATCGCAATCATTAAGGAGTTATTTTTAGCTATAAAACCAATTCCGAGTAATAACAATAAAAACAATAATGAATGACTCATCATTTGTTGTGCACCTCCCATTATAAATATATCAGTATAACATTATAAAAAGGTCCTTAAAAATAAGATTGGAAAAATATGCAGTTTCATTCAAAAATGTTAAAATATATCTAATTAAAATAGATCATTCTAGAGAGGAGGTTTAAGCTTGAATCTAAAGTATTTATATAGAACGTTAAGATTCCTTTTAGTAGTAGGAATTGTGGTTCTTGGATTTTTATCTTTTTATTATGTATCAAAGGTTACCTATCCATTTCTAATTGGGCTCGTTATTGCTTTTATAATTAATCCTTTGGTTAATATATTGGAGAAAAAAGCAAAAATGCCGAGGGTACTCGCTGTTTTCCTATCGCTAATCTTTATTTTTGCTCTATTTGCGGGATTGATTACATTATTAGTTGCAGAAATTGTTTCTGGAGCAAATTACCTTGCCGCAGTAGTACCGGAACATCTTGATACATTAATCGATTATATTGAAAAAGTCGTCACTGCCCAGATTATTCCCTTCTATAATCAATTAACGAGTGTTTTTAACAAGCTTGATGCCGGACAGCAGGATACCATTATCGGAAATATTCAAAATGTAGGGAAGAATATTGGTTCCACTGTCGGTTCATTCATCCAAAACCTTTTCGGGATTATTCCTAACATTTTATCATGGTTTCCAACTGCCGCTACCGTCTTAATCTTTTCTTTACTGGCAACCTTCTTTATCAGCAAGGATTGGTATCGTCTGTCAGCCCTTGGTGGAAAATTATTACCTGAAAAAGCAAAGTCCAGTGGAAAAACTGTTTTTATTGATTTAAAGAAAGCCTTATTTGGGTTTATCAAAGCACAATTAACCCTTATTTCCATCACTACTGTTATTATTTTAATCGGATTGCTTATCCTTCGTGTCGATTATGCAATCACGATTGCGCTCGTCACTGGGATTGTCGATGTACTTCCTTATCTAGGGACAGGGGCTGTTTTTGTTCCATGGATTATTTATGAGGTCATTTCTGGAGATACAGGACTTGCTATTGGGTTAGGTGTTCTATATGTGATTGTTTTAGCTCAAAGACAGATTATGGAGCCGAAAATTCTATCTTCTAATATTGGCCTTGATCCATTAGCAACCCTAATTGCTTTATTCGTCGGATTTAAATTAATTGGGTTTTTAGGATTAATCCTTGGCCCAGTTACCCTTGTCATTATCAGTACACTTTACCGTGCAAATGTCTTTCATGATTTATGGGGATTCATTGTGGGAAAAGAAGCATAAAAAAACGTCAGCTCCGCTGCTGACGTTTTTTTATTTTATTATTTTAATATTGCCTTTATTAATCCATTTGCGGAACGAATTTTTCATTAAGAATTTAATTGGTTTTCTAGTTGGTGGGAAAAGCATGAGAAATCCCAGGATATCGGTAATAAATCCGGGTGTAAGAAGGAGCGTTCCTCCAATCAGAATACACACACCATCTAGTACTGATTCACCAGGAATCTGTCCGTAGCGCAGCTGTTCCTGTGCTCTTCGAATGGTTTGTATGCCTTGTTTTTTTGCCAAATAGGCACCTAGGACCCCTGTCAAAAGGATAAAGAGAAGTGTTGGCCATACTCCAATTGTTTTGCCTGAAAAAAGGAGCAGCCCAATATCAGCAGCCGGAATAATGATAATCAATAAAAATAAGTAACGCATTTTCCTTCTCCCCCTACTACCTGTTAAGACAATCATACCATTGAAAAGGAAAAAAGAAGAGCAAAAGCCCTTCTTTTTTTATTATAGAACACTCGCATGTCCGTTATAAATAACGCCCCTTGCTGCATCCACGGTGATTTCCTGACCATCTGTAAATAGGTTTAAGGCATTTTCAACACCGACAATTACAGGAATCCCTAAATTTAAGCCTACTACAGCACCATGGCTGGTTAAACCGCCTTCTTCTGTAATAAGTGCGGCACTTTTTTCAATCGCAGGCATCATATCACGGTCAGAGCCAATTGTAACTAGAATACATCCTGGTTTTACTTTTTCCATAGCTTCCTTTGCATTGTGTGCAATCACTACTTTTCCAAAAGCAGACTTCCGTCCAATGCCTTGAGCCTTTGTAATGATATCACCAACAACATGAATCTTCATTAAATTGGTCGTACCGGCTTCCCCAACAGGAACACCAGCCGTAATCACCACTAAATCTCCGTGTTTGACAATACCGCTATTTACACTTTCTTCAACAGCAATTTCGAGCATTTCATCCGTGGTTGCGCACATTCTTCCCAGCTGCGGGTATACGCCCCAAACAAGGGATAAACGGCGGGACACCGAATCATTTGATGTAACAGCAACAATTGGTGCTTTCGGACGATACTTCGAAATCATCCTTGCTGTATGACCACTCGCCGTTGGCGTAACAATTGAGGTTACATCAAGATTAAGTGCAGTATGTGCTACTGATTGCCCAATCGCATCAGTCAGATTATGTTCCGTATCCTTACTGCGGGTTGATAGGATTTCTTTGTGGTCTAGTGCTTGTTCAGCTCTTGAGGCAATATTATGCATGGTCTGTACGGCTTCTACAGGGTACGTGCCGGCAGCCGTTTCCCCTGAAAGCATAATAGCATCTGTTCCATCGAAAATGGCATTAGCAACGTCACTAGCTTCTGCACGTGTCGGTCTTGGATTACGCTGCATCGAATCAAGCATTTGCGTTGCCGTAATAACTGGTTTACCTAGTGCATTACATTTTTTAATTAACATTTTTTGTACAAGTGGAACTTCTTCTGCAGGAATTTCGACCCCAAGATCACCGCGTGCGACCATCAAACCATCGGAAACCTCCAGGATTTCATCAATGTTATCAACACCTTCTTGATTTTCAATCTTAGGGATAATATGAATATGGGCTGCATTATTTTCTTCTAAAAGCTGGCGGATTTCCAAAACATCTTTGGAACGTCGAACAAAGGAGGCAGCGATAAAATCGATGTCCTGCTCTATCCCAAAAAGGATATCTTTTGTATCTTTTTCTGTAATTCCTGGTAAATTAACAGAAACTCCCGGTACATTTACACCCTTTTTATTTTTTAATGTACCGCTATTCAAAATTTTTGTATGAATTTCATTTGCAGATTGATCTATTTTTGTTACTTCAAGACCAATTAGCCCATCATCCAATAAAATTTTCGAGCCTACGTGAACATCTTCAATTAACCCGGCATATGTAACGGAAAATTTTTGCGGTGTTCCTTCTACTTCTGTCATCGATATAATTATATTTTCCCCGGACTTTAATTCAATTGCACCGTTTTCCATATTATTTGTACGGATTTCAGGGCCTTTAGTATCAAGCAAAATAGCGACTGTTTTATTTGTTTTTTTTGCGGCTTCACGAATATTCTTAATCCGTGCACCGTGTTCTTCGAAATTACCATGGGAAAAATTCAATCTTGCTACATTCATTCCCGATTCAATTAATTGTGTTAATTTTTCAACCGACTCGCTTGCAGGACCGATTGTACAAACAATTTTTGTTTTCCGTAACATCCTTTATTTCCTCCTAGATTGAGCATGATTAAATGGATAATTCTTTTGAAAGGTTATAAAGCTGCAGGTCTAATGTGTGTTTCTTCCCTAACGCTTCGATGATATCATAATCGACAAGCCGATTATTTTCGATTCCGACTGCACGTCCACCCTTACCTTCAAGTAGAAGCTCCACAGCCCTTGCTCCTAAACGGCTGGCAAGGACACGATCGGCAGCACTTGGTGATCCCCCCCGTTGAATATGTCCTAAAACGGAAACCCTAGTATCAAAGCCTGTCGCTTCCTCTAGTTTTTTAGAAAATTCAACGCCGCTGCAAACACCCTCAGCCACGATAATAATACTATGTTTTTTACCACGCTCTTGACCCTTGCGAAGACGGTCAGCAATTTCATCCATATCAAAATTTTCTTCAGGAATTAAAATAGTTTCGGCTCCGCCGGCAAGACCTGCCCAAAGAGCAATATCACCTGCATTGCGACCCATTACTTCAATCACAAACGTTCTTTCATGGGATGTAGCTGTGTCACGGATTTTATCTAAAGCATCAATTACCGTATTGAGCGCCGTATCAAATCCAATAGTAAGCTCTGTGCCTGGTATATCATTATCAATCGTTCCTGGTACACCTACACAAGGAAAACCTTGCTCAGTCAAAGCTTTTGCTCCGCGGTACGAACCATCTCCTCCGATTACCACTAACCCGTCAATTCCATGAGCCTTTAATTGCTCAATTCCTTGAAGCTGACCTTCTTTTGTTTTAAATTCCAGGCAGCGGGCTGAATGAAGCATGGTCCCACCCCGATGAATGATATCTCCAACTGAACCTAGTTCAAGTTTTTTTATATTACCGGAAATCAATCCTGAATAGCCACCATAGATACCGTAAACTTCAAGATTATGATAAATTGCTTTTCTAACAACTGCACGAATTGCCGGATTCATACCGGGTGAATCTCCACCACTCGTAAGTACCCCAATTTTTTTCATGGTAAACACCCCATTATAAAATACCTAAATTTATGTATTGCAAAAAAAAAATTAGACTCTCAGCCTATTTTGTTGATAACTGCTTTTAGTATTCGCATAAAACACTTGAATATTTATAAAATAACATGAAGAAATAACGATAACAACTGATTCATAATGCAAAAATAAATAGACGGAATAGTCTGTCAACTGCAAGCGATTTAATTGTAAATGCAACCGTTATCATTGTCTTTTTTAATAATTTTCAATGAATATTATGTTACAAAAAATGACCTTGATATAAAAAAACGTGTCTAAAAAAGACACGTTTTACTGAACACCAATGTAATCCTTTGCAAGTGAAAACTCACCTATTGTCCTGAATCGATTATAGCGATCTTCAATCAATTCATCCTCTGAAAGTTTAAGAAGTTCTTGTAAGGAAGTCTTTAACATATTTTCAATTTCCTCTGCCTGCTTTTTAACATCCTTATGGGCACCGCCCTTAATCTCAGGGATAATATCATCAATTACACCCAGTTCTTTTAAGTCTGGTGCGGTAATCTTCATCGTTTCTGCCGCTTTCTTTGCAAGAGCGGCGTCCTTCCACAGAATAGCTGCTGCCCCTTCGGGTGAAATAACTGAATAGGTAGAGTTTTCCAACATATAAATCCGATTGCCGACACCAAGTGCGAGGGCTCCACCGCTTCCGCCTTCACCAATAACAATACAGATTACAGGTACCCGCAGACCAGCCATTTCAAAAAGGTTCTTTGCAATCGCTTCACTTTGCCCACGTTCTTCAGCGGCTTTCCCAGGATAGGCACCTTTTGTATCAATAAAACAAATAATCGGCCGTTTAAATTTATCTGCCTGCTTCATTAAACGAAGTGCTTTTCTGTACCCCTCCGGATGCGGCATTCCAAAATTCCGGCGGATATTTTCCTTCGTATCCTTACCTCTTTGATGGCCGATGATGGTAACAGGTAATCCCTTAAATTTAGCAATTCCGCTGACAATTGCCTCATCATCCGAAAAGGTCCGGTCGCCGTGACATTCAAAAAAGCCTTCAAAGATTTCCGCAATATAATCGAGTGTTGTCGGTCTGTTTGGATGGCGGGCAATCTGCACGCGATCCCATGGCTTAATATTTTCGTAAATATCTTTTTCAAGTTTCTCTAAGCGTGTCTCTAATTTTTCAATTTCCGAACTTAGATCAACATCAGCTGTTTTGGTAAATTCCCTTATTTCGCTGATTTTCTTTCTAAGCTCAATAATTGGACGTTCAAATTCTAGTTCTCCTACCATTCAATTTCACCTCCAGGTTGATGGATTTCAAGAATGTTAGTAATTTGATCTACTAAATCCAAACGAGAAATAATTGCATCAAGCTGCCCATGTTTTAAAAGGAATTCAGCTGTTTGAAAATCCTCCGGTAATTCTTCACGGATGGATTGTTCAATAACCCTTCGACCTGCAAAGCCAATCAGAGCCTCTGGTTCTGCAAAATTATAATCACCTAGCGATGCAAAGCTTGCGGAAACACCGCCTGTAGTTGGATGTGTCATCATTGAAATAATTAGACCGCCATTATCACTAAACCTCTTCAAGGCAACACTGGTTTTGGCCATCTGCATAAGACTTAGTGCTCCCTCTTGCATTCTGGCACCGCCGGAAGCAGTAAAAATAATAAATGGTACGGATTGCTCATCCGCTTTTTCGATCGCAAGTGTTATTTTTTCACCAACAACCGATCCCATACTTCCCATTCGGAAGGTGGCATCCATAATGGCTACAACAATTTTATGACCATTCACAGTTCCAATTCCAGTTACAACCGCTTCATTTAGTTTACTTTTTTCGCGGTCTTTATCCAGCTTTTCCAGATAATCAGGAAAATTCAAAGGATTTTTTGAAATCATATTTTCATTTATTTCTTCAAAACTACCTTCATCCAGAAAACTTTCAAGCCGCTCTCTTGAATTCATTTGGAAATGATGACCACAATGTATACACACTTTTAGATTTTTATTTAATTCCTTTGTATACATGATCTTTTTACATGAAGGACACTTTGTCATAATTCCTTCAGGTACATCACTTTTTACCGTTTCAGTTGGAATGGTTGCATATTTTCTTTTCTTTGTATTATTTTTTGTAAAAAGGTCTTTAAGCAAAAAATAACCTCCCTCGTTGTAGTTCTTAGGCCAATCGGCAAGAGCTACATCTTCTAATCAAAAGTCTTTCTATTCTTTAATCACTTCATACCTTTGCGGGTTTATAAAAGTGGTCAGACCACCCACATATCAAAAATCCCATTATCCGGGCATCGCTTGTCTGTATCCACTATAAAGGATTTGGGGTTCAAATTTTGTTAGTATTTGTCGCTAAAGAAGACAATTTTCGCAGATTCCGGTAGGCTGAAAGCGCTTTTTGCTCATTTTTTTCCGCTAACGCTTCGAGTAAAATAAGGTAATCTTCCCGTTTATATTCAACTTTTCTTAAATGGAGTGAGTTGTAATAATCCTTTAAAATTAACCACATTCTTAAAAATAAATGGTTATCAGCGTTTTCAATGATTCGGTAAAAAAACTCATCATCATCCAATTGACCGGATTTAACTTTTTCAATGAGTTTCAAAATACTTTCTTTACCCATTCGTTGAATGGCTAATCGGAGACAATCCATTTCAATTAAATTTTTTGTTTCAAAAACATCTTGTTTCGCTTTTTCATCCTGTAAAATAAAGGTACTTAAAAGTTGTACAAGCTGGTTCCCGCGGAAATCTCTAATAAAGGTTCCTTCCCCGCGTCTCGTTTCAATTAACCCCAGCAATTCTAATGCTCTAAGGGCCTCTCGAACGGAAGAGCGCCCGACATTCAGGCGCTCTGATAATTCCCGTTCAGATGGTATTTTATCGCCGGACTTAAGTCCGTCAGCAGTGATCATTTCTCTCAACTGCTTTACAATTTCGAGGTAAACTTTCGTATTTGACACTTACGATCTCACTCACTTTTTCCAATAATAGCAAGTCTCATCGTTTTTTCTTTTACTTCTTCAGGGTCAACTTTAATACGTGCAACTCCTGTTTCCATTGCAGCTTTTGCAACAGCTGATGCTACTGCAGGTGCAACACGGGGATCAAATGGTCCCGGAATGACATAATCCTCATTAAGCTCAGCTTCTGAGATTAAACCAGCAATCGCCTCAACAGCAGCCACTTTCATTTTTTCATTGATATGTGTCGCACGAACATCAAGCGCTCCACGGAAAATCCAGGGAATGCAAGAACATTGTTTACTTGGTTTGGGAAGTCTGATCTTCCTGTCCCAACAACCTTTGCCCCGGCTTCTTTTGCTACATGAGGCATAATTTCTGGATCAGGGTTAGCCATGGCAAAGATAATCGCATCTTCGTTCATAGATGCAACCATTTCTTTTGTAAGGGCACCAGCAACAGAAACCCCAATAAAGACGTCCGCGCCTTTAATTACATCTTCAAGACTTCCAGCTAAATTATCATGATTAGTGAATTTCGCCACTTCAGTCTTAACGGCGTTCATTCCGACAGGACGGCCTTCATAAATGGCTCCCTTTGTATCACACATGATAATATCTCTTACACCATAATGATATAACAATTTAATGATTGCAATCCCGGCAGCACCGGCGCCATTCGCAACCACTTTAATTTCAGTCATCTTTTTACCAATTAACTTTAAGGCATTGACTAATCCAGCAGCCGTAACAATCGCTGTACCGTGCTGGTCATCGTGGAAAATTGGGATATTGGCTTCTTTTTTTAATCTTTCTTCAATAACAAAACAATGTGGAGCAGCAATATCTTCAAGATTGACACCGCCAAAGGTTGGTTCCATCAGCTTAACAGTTTCAACGATTTTATCAACATCTGTAGTATTTAAACAGATTGGGAAAGCATCCACTCCTGCAAAGCTTTTGAATAGGACTGCTTTTCCTTCCATAACAGGCAATGCAGCTTCAGGGCCGATATTTCCAAGACCAAGTACAGCTGTCCCATCGGACACAACGGCAACCATATTCCCCTTCATTGTATAGTCGTAAACAGTTTCGGGTTTTTCATAGATATCTTTACAAGGCTCCGCTACACCTGGTGAATATGCTAAACTCAAATCCTTAGCATTTCGAACTTGAACTTTTGATTTTGATTCTAATTTCCCCTTGTTAATGCGGTGCATATGTAATGCTTCTTCACGTAAAGTCAAGCTAAGTCACCCCTTAAATTATCACCAAAAAGTTTTTTTGAAATCTCTCCGACTATGAGTGGTCTGACCACACTCGTCTCTTTATCACTATAACATATCTGCGAAAGTTGTAAAGAATTATTCTTTCAATACGACATTATCGGGACCAAGAAAGTCCCCCAAGTTTGTCAATAATTTAGAAGTGGGATGTACATTATATTCACTTGCTAATCGGACAGTTTTTCGGGTGGATTCATAATGTAAGACAACACTAGTATCCCCCTTTTCCTCCTTTAAAAAATAATATAATTTCCTTAAAGAAAGTTCATCCTGTTTTCCCTCGACAATTTTAATATATAACACAGAGGCTTTTTGCTTTTTTTCCTGAAGCCAGTGCTGCATTTCTGCTGCCTGCTGGATAATAAATTGACGTTTCCCTTCCCTTTCTTCTACCTTTCCCTCGACGACGGCAAATTTCCCTTGGTCTAAAATTGCTGAAAAGCGTTTATAAACAGCAGGAAAAACCACTGCCTCCATTTCACCACTTGAATCACTAATGGTAAGAAAGGCCATCGATTCACCTTTTTTCGTACGAATTTTTTTTGAGGCAGTAACATAAATTCCTGAAATTGCCCTGTTCCTATTCATAGTAAGCTCAAATATCGCTTGAGCCCCCTTTTGTTTTAACTCCTGTTCATACGTGGAAACAGGATGATTGGAAAGGTAAAATCCGAGTGCTTCTTTTTCAAAGGAAAGCTTGTCCTCGGACCTAATTGGATCAACCTGTACATACATTGGTTTCGGAAAGTACTCTTCACCGGAAAAAAAGTCAATTTGGCTGGAGTCATCCGGATTCACCAGCTGGGCATGTTCAATTGCAACATCTAAACTGGCGAGCAGGACCGCACGGTCTTCCCCAAATTCATCAAAGCTTCCGGAATGAACCAGGGTTTCAAGCTGTTTACGATTAATTGCTTTCGATGAAATACGGCTGCAAAAATCAAATAAATCTTCAAATTTTTTCTTTTTTCTTGCTCCAAAGATTTCTTTCAAGGCAGCTGCACCGATACCCTTGATAGCCGCCAAACTATAACGAATCCCTTCCGGTTCCACTTGAAATGAATACCCGCTGTTATTTATGGAAGGAGGAAGTACTTTAATCCCCTTTTGCCTTGATTCCATAATATATTGCGATATTTTTGATTCATTTCCAATCGAAGCCGTTAATAACCCCGCCATAAAATGCAATGGATAATGTGCTTTTAAATAAGCAAGCTGATAGGCAATCATACTATAGGCAACTGCATGGCTTCGATTAAATCCATAATTGGCAAAGCGGACAATCAAATCGTATATTTCATTCGCCAAACTCTGTTCATAACCCTTTTTTAAAGCCCCTTGGACAAAATGGTTTCGCTCACGGTCCAGTGTCTCTTTTTGCTTCTTTCCAACAGCTCTTCTCAATAAATCGGCTTCTCCCAGCGAGAATCCGGCCATTGTCGAGGCAATTTGCATGATTTGCTCCTGATAGACGATGACTCCATATGTATTCTCAAGGATGTTTTTTAAATCCGGATGTGGATAACTAACGGGCTTTATTCCATGTTTGCGATCAATAAACAGCGGGATATTTTCCATTGGACCTGGCCGGTACAACGCATTAACCGCCACAATATCTTCGAATCGTGAGGGCTTTAAGCGGACTAGCACCTTTCTCATTCCCTCCGATTCCAGCTGGAAAATTCCTGTGGTTTCCCCGCTCGCTAACAGTTCAAACGTTTCAGAATCGTTTAGTGATATGGAACCGATCTCTACTTTTTTACCGGTTTTTCTCTTTATGGAAGCTAAAATGGATTCAATCAGCGATAAATTTCTTAATCCAAGAAAGTCCATTTTTAACAGGCCAATTTCTTCAAGGTATTCCATTGAATATTGCGTTAAATAAACATTTCCGCTTCCCTGTTGAATGGGGATTAAATCAACAAGCTGCTTTTCACTGATCACTACTCCTGCCGCATGCGTGGATGTATGCCGCGGGAGCCCTTCAAGTTTCAAGGCAGTCTCATAGAGACGCCGGTTCAATTGATTTTCGTGAATAAAATTTCTTAATGCCTCTGATTCGTTATAGGCAGCATTTAGACTTATTCCTAATCGAGTGGGAATAAGCCTTGAAAGATGATCCAATTCCTTTGAATTGAATCCAAATGCTCTGCCGACATCCCGCAATGCTGCTTTTGCCGCCATTGTTCCGAACGTGACAATCTGAGCAACATGCAAATCCCCATATTTATCTGCAACATATTCAATGACTTCATCGCGGCGATGGTCCGGAAAATCGATATCAATATCAGGCATGGAAATTCGTTCCGGATTCAAAAAACGTTCAAATAATAAATGATGCTGAATCGGGTCTACATCCGTAATGTACAGTACATAGGCAACAAGAGAACCTGCTGCCGACCCCCGGCCCGGCCCGGTCAAAATCCCATTCTCACGAGAATATCTCATAAAATCCCAAACAATTAAAAAATAGTTGCTAAACTTCATTCGTTTAATGACCGATAATTCGTAAGCAAGCCTTTTTTGATATTCTTCTGAAGGATTAGTTATACGCTCAGCTAATCCCTTTTTACAAAGCATGTCCAAATAATCTTCTGCTTGCATACCATTTTCTGTTGGATATACAGGTAGAAAAGTCTTGTTTAATTCAATGTTTACCTGACAGCGTTTTTCAATGGCGATTGTATTTTCTAAGGCTTCCGGTATTTCAGAAAAAGTCTCAACCATTTCTTCTGGTGTTTTTAAATAAAAATGGTCACTCCCCAATTTTTCATGATTTTCATCATTTACTTTATCACCATTTTTGATGGCCAGCATGACTTCATGTGCGAAAGAATCATCTTTTTCTAAATACTGAACAGAGTTTGTTGCAACAATGGGTATATTTAACTTTTGGGAAAGTGATAGAATTCCATCTCTTATCAATCTTTCTTTCTCCAAATGATGATCTTGAATCGAGAAAAAAAGATGGTCATTACCGAAAATTCCCCTCAACTTTCTGGCAGCAGTTTCTGCTAATTCTTCCTTCCGTTCTGCTAGATATTGTTCAATTTCCCCCTCGATTCCCGGGGTAATAGCAATTAACCCTTTTGCATAGTGTTTTAACCACTTGAAAGGAATACCACTTGGTGATTTAGTTTGAACCGCACTTGATATTTTTAATAGGTTTTTAAAGCCTTGTTCATTTTCTGCCAGTAAGACAAGCGGAAAAGACTCCGCCTCTGCTTCTTCACTTTGAACATTTATGGTTAAACCGATGATGGGTTTTATATCAAATTTCTTACATAATTTATAAAATTCGATTGTTCCGTACATGACATTTCGGTCTGTTATCGCTATGGCGGAAAAACCCTTTTTCTTTGCGTTTTCTACCAAATTAGGAACAGATGCCGTACTCGTTAATAAGCTGTACGCGCTATATACATGCAGGTGAATAAAAGACATTAGTCATCACACCCTTAAAACGATTATCTATTTCTTATTATAGAACTTCATTGAAAAAAAGAAAATATGTTCCCCTAAAGAAAAGCAGAAGCACCTTGGTCAGGGGCAATATAGTGCGGCTAATCACTGGCAAGCGTAGCAAATCCAGTGATTAGCCGCACTTAATGCGTACAAAAAGCGTTAGCTTTTTGTAGCCTAGCATAAAACGAGCCGGCGAGAAGGTTGTACTTTGACCTTCTTGACGGATTGGCTGTAGACCATAGAGTCCCTAGGCGCTGGAGCTAGACATTACTCATATTTTAGTGCAAAAAACATATTCGTTAGGCTTTGTCCATATAAATGAGTAAGAGATTACTGATTTTGTGTAAGGGCGGTTGAAATCATGAAAGAGATTGGGTTTTTTCCTACTTTTATCGAAAGCTACTTTATTGCCTTAGGCGTTTTACTTGGCGGGTCATTAATTGGGGGAATTGCTTCTTTCCTAACTGGACAGCCGCCTCTGACAGCCGTTGCTCGTTTGTCTTCAGCCCTTCGAATATGGGCAATTGTAGCAGCGATTGGCGGGACCTTTGATGCTGTGTACAGCTTTGAGAGAGGAATTTTTAATGCTGAGACAAAGGATGTATTTAAACAGATCCTCTTAATTCTTTCCGCACTTGGCGGTGCCCAAACAGGTGCTCTAATAATCAATTGGTTGACACAGGAGCATTTATCATGAGAATCCCGCCTTACTATAGAAGGCCCGCATGGCAAAGATTTTTTTCCGGAATGGCTGTTGGCGGTGCAATTAGTTGGGTCATTTTTTTATATATTTTTGGGGTATGGCAAGAAAAGCATACGCATAAAATCCGTCTTCAGGAGGATGAAATCCTGGAATTGAAAAAGGATATTAATATTTGGCAACAGGAATATAAAGAGAGTAATAAACGCAATATTGAACAAATTACAGTTCAAAAAATAAATGTTCGGATTACAAACTGGGAGAAATATAAGCTTGATCAGCTAAGTACATTTGAAACAGAGGAATCCGTAAAGGACGATATTAGCATGATGCTGGCCAAGGACCTCGAAACTGTTTATAAAAGTAAGGATTTGATTAAAAAAATCATTGAAAATAAAAGAGTGAAAATTAACAATAAAAGATACAAGCTGGAAGTGAAAGAAATGATTGTTTATACCACTCTTTCCATTGAGCTTGAAATTAATTTTGATGAATAATATTCGGCCCTAACAATAAAGGGCCGAATTTTTATTAATTTGGCTGTGTTAAACTTGGAGGTTGATTTCCGCTCCAGGCGCAAGCGGTTCGTGGGCGGTCCAAGGGAGCCTCCTCGTCGCTTCGCTCCTGTGGGGTCTCCCCTGCCCCGTACTCCCACAGGACAATGAATTGCTTCCTTGAATCCGCCCACGCACGAAGAAAATGCGTTAGCATTTTTGAGGAGTCTTCGCGCCTTCCGCTCCCATCAACGTTGTCAAAAATCAACATTATCCTTTAATACAGCCATTAATTTTAATAATTAGGAATGAGATTTGCAAACCTCTCGTAGTTCGTTTAAAACTAAGTCCACTTCATCCCAAGAATGAATGGATGCACCTGCAGCAAGGGGATGACCGCCGCCTTTAAACTTGCGTGCTACTCCATTAATTACCGGTCCTTTTGAGCGGAGGCGAAGCCTAATTTGGTCATCTTCTTCAATGAAAAAGACCCAGGCTGTGATTCCTTTAACGTCCCCTAATGTACTAACTAATAAGGAGGCTTCCGGCGGTTTCGCCCCAAATTCCTCTAAAAGCTCCTTTGTAAGAATAACCGAGGCCACTCCATATTCCTGCAGCTCAAAGTTCTGTAAAATATATCCATTTAACTTAATGATATTTAAATCCAGCTCATACATCTTGTCATAGAGTTCTGTTCGTGAAAAATTATATTGGATTAATTCTCCTGCATGTGAAAAAGTCTTTTCTGTTGTACTTGGATAAAGAAATCTGCCAGTATCGCCAACAATCCCTCCATACAAGAGTCTTGCTGCTTTATCATTCATGTTCAGACCTTGCTCTTTCCCAAATAAATAGAAATCATAAATCATTTCACTGCAAGAGCTTGCACTCGTATCCACCCATAAAAGGTCTCCATACGGGTCTTCGTTTGGATGGTGATCAATTTTTATCAGCATATCTCCTAAAGTATACCGGCTGTCGCAAATTCTTTCTGTGTTAGCTGTATCACACACAATCACAAGTGCACCGTTATATACTGCATCCTCGATGGTATCCAATCGCTGCATAAAATGAAGGGATGGTTCTTCGCGGCCCACCGCATAAATCTTTTTCTCTGGAAAAGATGCTCTCAACATTTCGACAAGTCCGCATTGGGAACCATATGCATCAGGGTCTGGACGAACATGGCGATGAACAATAATGGTTTCATATTTTTTAATTGTTTCTAAGATTTTTTCTTGCATGGCGTCTCCTTTTTCTGTTCATTTTGAACCGGTTCTGGCATTTTTTGATGATAACCTGTACAATAGTAGATGATTTTTTAAAAGTTCGGAGGAGCTAAAAATGTCAGTACTCGTTATTTTAATTGTCCTATTATTTGTACTATACTTATTTTATAAAACAAAGTACTTTAGAAGCAACCGTCCTGCTGAAAAGAAATGGCTTTCGGCTAAATCGAGTATTGCCCTTGGTCTTTTTGTCTTCTCTTTCGGTATTAATACTGTATATTTATCGCAAACAACCGTTACCATTATTGTTGCTGCTGTTTTTATTATCATTGGCGGCATAAGCTCTTGGACAGGGTATAAAGCTTATAAACATTACCTGCCATTTGCTGTTAAAGAAGCCGAGGCCCTAAAAAGACAGTAAATAAATGAAAGGCCGCTCCATTAATATCAGGAGCGGCTTTTCTTATTTTTGGCACTGTGAAACTTAGTTGTTGATTTCCGCTCCTAGCACAAGCGGTTCGTGGGCGGTCTGGGAAACCTCTTCGTCACTTTGCTCCTGCGGGGTCTTCCCTGCCCCATACTCCCACAGGACACTGAATTGCTTCCTTGAATCGGCCCACGCACGAAGAAAATGCGTTAGCATTTTCGAGGAGTCTACGTGCCTTCCACTCCAATCAACTTTGTTTAAAAATCAACATGGTTCTTTAACATAGTATTTTTTAGGTTCGATCAATTAGCTGACACATCATCATCGCTTTCCCAACCAATATGCCGTCATTAAATACCTCAACGTCCACCTTACCGAACTTCCGCCCTACTTCAAGCACTTTTGGATAAATTTCTAGTGTACTTTCCATTTGAACGGGTTTAAGAAAATAGATGGTCATATTTTCAACGACAAGATCGCCTTTTTTATAGCTTCGTAAAATTCGATTTGCCGCATCAGAGACAATCGTGGTAAAGACACCATAGGAAATGGTTCCAAGATGATTCGTCATTTGCGGGCTGACTTCACAGGAATAAACCTCTTCCCCTTTTGCCTTCCCTTGAATTAATTCCATCTGGTTGGTTACGATATCATCAATCGTTTCACCGACTTGCGGCTGCCGTTGATTCATTTGCAGCGTTTTTAACACATCCTGCCTGCTGATAATCCCTTCTAAACGGTTCGAATCATCTGCCACCGGAAGAACCTCTATTCCCTCCCACACCATCATATGGGCTGTGGAAGCAACACTTGTTTTTCCGCTTACAGTCATTGGATTTTTTGTCATAATCTTATCAATAGTTGTTTCAAAATCCTGCCCTAATATATCCTTTGAGGTAACCATCCCTTGAACCTTCATATTATGGTCTACAACCGGATAACGGCTGTGGGTGGTTTGTTGATTTAATTCATGCCATTTTGAAACCTTATCTGATGTTTTTAGAAAAAATGTTTCAGACAAAGGAGTTAAAATATCTTCCACCAAGATAATTTCTTTTTTTATTAATTGGTCATAAATGGCACGGTTAATCATCGTTGCTACAGTAAACGTATCATAGCTCGTTGAGATAACTGGCAATTCAAGATTATCTGCAAGCTTTTTGATTTGGTCTTCGGCATCAAATCCCCCAGTTATCAGGACTGCCGCTCCTTCTTTCAAGGCAAGCTCATGAGCTTGCGTCCGGTTGCCGACGATTAATAGGTTGCCCGCTTCGGTATAGCGCATCATTGCCTCTAATTTCATTGCTCCAATGACGAATTTATTAAGTGTTTTATGGAGTCCCGTTCTTCCCCCTAAAACTTGACCATCCACAATATTTACAATCTCTGCGAAGGTAAGTTTTTCGATGTTTTCTTTTTTCTTCCTCTCTATTCTAATGGTCCCAACCCGTTCAATGGTGCTGACATATCCTTTATTTTCAGCTTCCTTAATGGCTCGATAGGCAGTTCCTTCGCTGACATTCATCGCCTTTGCAATTTGGCGGACAGAGATTTTTTCGCCTACAGGAAGTGTATCTATATATTGTAAAATTTGTTCATGTTTTGTAGCCAAGACCGTCACCCTTTATTTTAAATTCCCATTCATCCAGTAATGACTTTCCCGGATTCCGTGTGTAAATTTAATTATAGAGTTAAAAAAGCCTTGATACAATACAAGAAAAGCGGAAGCGCCTTGGTTAGCCCCGACAGCTGCTTGCGGGCATGACTGTGAAGTCGTTCTTTGACTTCATGGGCAGGACCGAAGCGACTCGAGAGGCTAGGCGGTGGAGCTAGACAATGAGGATTGTTACATTATTACGAAAAAGCTCCGGTATTGGTTCTACCGGAGCTTTTCTTATACTCTTTAATGAAACATGCGGGATTTTCTTTTACTGCGGTTTGGTTGATGTTTTTGAGCTGCTTTTTTCGGGCTATAAAGAATTCCCGTTAAATTACCGGCAATCACCATTAGAGCAAAGGCAAGCCACGCTAAAGCAAAAATCCCTTTCTGCCCCGGTGCGGTTACCGATAATTGAGGCACTGCATAATAAAGCATTGCTCCGCAAAGTAAAAGACATAATAAATATCTGTTTTTCTTCACATTTTTTCCTCCCTTAAAAACTGCTTGTTTCATATTTATGCTAGAAAGAGGAAAAAAAGTAGACAAATACCTTAATTCATTATAATTCTATAGCTTCCCCTGGCTGAAGAACTTTACCGTTTTGTTCCTCAAGTAGTTCAATAAATTTATTCGGGTCCTGCTTAATTGGCGGGAATGTATTAAAATGAATCGGCACAACTGTTTTCGCGTTTAATAATTTGGCAGCATAAGCCGCATCCTCCGCGCCCATCGTAAAATTATCACCGATTGGCAGGAAGGCAACATCAATTGGATGACGCTCACCAATTAACTTCATATCGGAGAAAAGCCCTGTATCGCCGGCATGGTAAATTGTTTTACCCTCATTGCTAAACAAAATACCCGTTGGCATGCCGCAATACACGATCTCATTGTTAACAGTTGCATAACCTGATCCATGAAAAGCCTGTGTCAGTTTGACCTTTCCAAAATCAAATTGATAGGCACCGCCTATATTCATCCCATGGGTTTGAACACCTTGCCAGCTGAGATAAGTGGTTAGGTCAGCGTTGGCAACAACAAGGGCACCGGTTCTTTTTGCAATTTCAACCGTATCACCGACATGGTCGTTATGACCATGTGTTAACAGAATAACATCAGGATTTACCGCTTCCACATTTAGATCCGTTAAAGAGTTTCCTCGAATGAACGGGTCAATTAAAATTGTTTT
Organism: Bacillus salipaludis; assembly: GCF_030938565.1. Lineage (GTDB taxonomy): Bacteria > Bacillota > Bacilli > Bacillales > Cytobacillaceae > Neobacillus > Neobacillus salipaludis_A. Next base: position 5,394,268 of record NZ_JAVGVR010000001.1, read on the forward strand.
CCCTTCCGTTTGAATTTGAACAATGGAATGGCCATGATAAGAAATTTTCATTGTTTTAACTCCTCTCATTAAATAGTTTTATAATTACTTCCATACTAAAATTAGGAATTCCTTCCTCACAAAATAACTTTACCCAAAAGATAACACTTTTAGCAAAAAACTGAACTGTAACAGTCCTATAATAAACTATCACTTCTAAAGCCCAGTTTGTTTACATTCAGGCGTTAAATTGATAATCTCAAAAGTGGAAATGATTTTTAAGGGGGAACTAACATGAATCAACGTGTAGAAAAGCTTCAAGCTTGGATGAAAGAAAATGAAATCGAAGTAAGCTTCATCACCTCTTCAGAAAATGTTTTTTACCTAAGCGGATATTTTACGAATCCGCATGAACGCCTGCTGGCTCTTGTTGTTTTTCAACAAGAGGAACCATTTCTTGTTTGTCCGGCCATGGAAGTTCATGATGCGAAACGCTCCGGATGGGACCATGAAATCATAGGATATAATGACATCGAAAATCCTTGGGAAATGATTCAAAGCTCTATTCAAAAAAGAATCAGAATCGTATCGAAAACAGCGATTGAAAAAGAACATATGAATGTGGAACGGTACGAACAACTATCGAGCCTTTTCCCAAAAGCTGCTTTTATTTCTGCTGAAGAAAAATTACGTATTCTTCGAATGATTAAGGATGCTAAGGAATTAAAAGTTATCGAGGAGGCTTGTGCACTCGCAGACTATGCTGTCGAATTCGGCGCAAGTGAAATCAAAGAAGGCAAAACAGAATTAGATGTTCTTAATGCAGTCGAATATGCATTAAAACAAAAGGGCGTTACCGAAATGTCCTTTGCAACGATGGTTTTAACTGGTACAAACGCTGCATCTCCGCACGGCAACCCGGGGTTAACAAAAATAAAAAAAGGCGATTTGGTTTTATTTGACCTCGGTGTTGTCGTTGATCGCTATTGCTCTGATATCACTAGAACCGTTGCATACGGAGACATTAATGATAAGCAAAAAGAAATTTATGACACTGTCTTAAAAGCGCAGCTTGCCGCAATTGAGGCTAGTAAGCCTGGTGTGACAGCAGCAGAGGTTGACCTAACCGCCCGCAGAATTATTGCTGATGCAGGATATGGAGAGTATTTTCCACACCGTTTAGGACATGGACTTGGAATTAGTGTTCATGAATATCCTTCCATGACTGAAACAAATCAGTTGGTCATCGAAGAAGGCATGGTATATACAATTGAACCAGGAATTTATGTACCTGAGGTAGCCGGGGTTCGAATTGAGGATGATCTCTTTATTACCGCGGACGGTGCTAAAGTATTAACAAACTTCCCGAAAGAATTACAAATTATTAAATAACCATATGGAATTTTTATCTATTGAACAATCGAGTAATCTGCAGTAAAATAATAATACAAGCTGCATTGTACGTAATGATAATAAAGTTTTAACCTTTAAGCTGTAAAAGGGAGTTTTAACATTGAAACTGAAATGACATGCCTCTGTCTACAAGACATGGAGGACAGGCAGGAAGGTTTCTGCGAACACCCACTTTGAGGAGTGGTGGTTTAAAACTTTCTTATATGAATACGGCAATTGCGGCTACATATTAGTAACTAAAAACCAGCTTCAAATTGAAGCTGGTTTTTTTATATACCTTACACCTTTTCTAACAATGTCTTTGTATCCTTAAATTGAAGACCATGTGCTTCTGCCACTGCCTCGTAGGTTACATAGCCGCCAAGTGTATTAATTCCTTTCAACAATGCTTCATTTTTAAGGCAAGCCGCTTTATATCCCTTATTCGCAATGTCTAATGCATACGGAACCGTTACATTTGTTAAAGCAATGGTGGAGGTACGCGGAACAGCCCCTGGCATGTTTGCAACAGCATAATGGACTACCCCATGCTTTACATATGTTGGATTATCATGTGTCGTAATCCGGTCTGTTGTTTCAAAAATCCCCCCCTGATCAATGGCGATATCTACGACAACACCGCCCGGTTTCATTGACTGAATCATTTCTTCCGTGACAAGCTTCGGTGCTTTTGCTCCCGGGATTAAGACAGCTCCAATTACAAGATCTGATTCCTTAACAGCTTCGGCAATATTATAATGGTTAGACATTAACGTAGTCACGTCTGAACCAAAAATATCATCCAATTGACGAAGCCTGTCGGGGTTCAAATCAATAATCGTAACCTTCGCACCTAATCCAATGGCCATTTTGGCTGCATTGGTACCGGCAACCCCGCCACCGATAATTGTCACATTTCCTCGATGAACCCCCGGCACTCCGGAAAGCAATATTCCTTTACCGCCATGAACCTTTTCAAGAAACTGAGCACCAATTTGTGCTGCCATTCTACCAGCTACTTCACTCATAGGAGTCAATAATGGCAAACTTCTATTTGATAGCTGAACGGTTTCATAGGCAATTCCAACCACTTTATTATCGATGAGAGCTTTGGTTAATTCCGGTTCCGGGGCTAAATGTAAATATGTAAATAATATTAGCCCTTCACGAAAATAGGAGTACTCACTTGGGAGTGGTTCCTTTACCTTCATAACCATTTCCATCGACCAAGCTTCTCCGGCCGAATCTACTATCTTTGCTCCAGCTGAAGCATAATCCTCATCAGAAAAACCAGATCCATGCCCCGCTCCTTTTTCAATATATACATCATGACCAAATTTTAATAGGTTTACTACCCCGGCAGGTGTCATCGCTACACGATTTTCGTTATTTTTTATCTCTTTAGGTACTCCAATCCGCATATCCTTACCTCCATTTTAAATCATCCATATTTACTATTATATCCACCCATAAGCTTAATAATGTCAAAGCCTGTTATGAATATAGATTCCAGTGATTTATTGAAAATAGAATAAAAAAAGAAAAAGACTGCCCTCATTCGGACAGCCTTCCATCCTTCCCTGCCTAACCTTCTGTACTGCTGCTTTCAGTCTGTTCGGTTCCCTCTCCGATAAATCCGCTATTATACGAATTCAAGATTTGCTCGCTTACCTCATTTGTCCCCTGTTCATCAAACTCAAAAATATTTTGCTTATTCGGATTACGCTTGCTCATGTGCCTGCCCCCTTCAATAATTAATACCCCATTATTGTTCGAAAAATTGGCACATCTATACATTTCCAATTGTTGTATAATTCGGGTAAAAGAGATGATGAATCATCGACTTAATAAAAAATACATAATGCTATTAACTTGTGTAATTGTTTTACATTTATATTTTAGGTTAGATTAATAGTTTTCCAGTGAAAGCTCCGATAATGTGTAGTAAAATAAAAAAAACTATACATGTGGAGGCAAATGTATGGAAGAACATTTTTCTTTCGATCAACGTCTGGGAATTCAACTCCCTGACATTCAACTAGATTGGGAACAGTATTCCCGCCAGACCCAGGCTGCTATCTTGTTCTATTGGGAGCAAATTCGCGGCACCATTCCTGACAGAATTGCAGAACTTGAACATACGATTAATCAAAAACAATCACAACTTTCAGATGAAAGCGACTTCCCTCGTTCCTGTGAACTAAACAGTGAAATCGCGGATCTCGCTTCCATTATTAATGATTTATGGATTTGGTATCGCGCAAATCAAACTGTTTCAGTAAAAATGCACCATTAGAAAAAGCTCCCGCTTATGGGAGCCTCTTTTATTTCAAGTCCTTTTTCAATTCTCTTACCACATGCCCTATTTCTGGAAGAATAAGTTTTTCCATCGCAAGCTTTACGGCACCTGAAGAGCCCGGGGTAGAAAAAACGGCTTTATCTTTCACAACCCCTGCAATAGCTCGTGAAAGTATGGCTGCAGATCCTATATCTAGCTGGTAGCTTAACATTCTAAACAATTCTCCAAACCCAACAATTTCTTTTTCAATTAGCGCCTTGACGGTCTCAATCGTCACATCCCGTTTGGCAATACCTGTGCCTCCATTGGTGATAATAATCTCGATATCCTCTCGTTCACAGCCCTTTAAAATTTCTTCTTGAATAGGGGCTTTTTCATCTTTTACTATACAATAATCAAGGACCTTATGACCTGCTTGCTCTAGGAGGTCAATCATCAATCTCCCGCTTTTGTCACTTTCTTCATTTCGTGTATCACTAACCGTAATTACTTTACAATGAACGGTTTTCGGCGCTTCTTTTTTATGCTCTTTCGTACTCATCCGGATACTCCTCTTTTTCTTTTAAATAACGAAGCTGATAATATTTGTGGGCAACTTCCGTAACTTTCCTTGTTAACTGATAATTTGCCCCTGCCCCAATCGCCATGCTGACAAGCGGAATGCCCTGAATCAATTTTTTTCGAAATAAAGCAATGACCATTGCCTTTAACAGCTGTTGGACAGGCTGCTCCAGCCAGGTAATATCCGTTATTTCTTCATTCCCTTGATAAAAATAAAAATCATCGTTTCCGTCTAATTCATGCATGAGCGCCGCCCATCCATCCTTCTGAATCCTAGGAGGAAGTGTAGCAGTATGAAAAACCTTCAGTGAAGTCATCATTTCAAAAGGAGTATTGACCTCAAATCCATAAGTCATGGCAATTAATTGCACAGCTCGTAAATTAATCACGGCAATTGCCGGAATATCCATTCCTAAAAGCAGGGTACCGCCTGTTCCAGATAGTCCACCTTGTGCAAAGGAATACAGCCGATGCTTGGCAATTTGTTGCTGGGCTATGTATTGCAGTTGATTGATATCTAATTTTTTTAGATCATCTATTTTTTCTAACTCCTTGTAAAAAATCCTTCCGGATGAAAGAATTCGTTCCTTCGCATCCATCTGAAGCTGGGAACCCTGAATCAAGCCATGTAAGTGAAACAACCAGTTGTCGACTAATAGAAAAAACTTTTTTTGAACCATTTTGGGTAAAAGTAAAAAGGAACGCTCTAAGTATTTTTCATAGGTCAATTGAAAGTCATTTACTTCATAACTGAATAAATGATTTTCCCATTCCCTTATTTCCTTTAAGACGTTTTTCTCCCTGTCTGAGAGCGGCATGAAAACACTCCTCCTGTTTCCAATTCTTTCTTTAAGTATAGCATAAAGAAACAGAAGGATTAAAAAAAGCAAAATCCCTTTAGAGAGACTTTGCCTTTTATATTAAATCCTAATTTGCCAAGCGAACCACGTCGCGGGCGATCATTACTTCTTCATTTGTCGGGATGATCAATACCTTAACAGGTGAGTGAGGATAATTAATGAAGGCTTCTTCTCCTCTAACCTTATTAAGGGCAGGATCCCAGTAAACTCCCATGAATTCTAACCCTTTAAGAACATTTTCTCTAATCACATCGCTGTTTTCGCCGATTCCCGCAGTAAAAATAATCGCATCTACACCATACATACGGGATGCATAGGAACCAATGTATTTATGAATTCTGTTTGCGAATACATCTAACGCAAGTTTTGCCCGGGCGTTTCCTTGTTTCGCTTGAATTTCAATATCCCGTAAATCACTTGAAAAACCGGAAACAGCCAGCATTCCACTCTTTTTATTTAAAATATCAAGAACTTCTTCAGCCGTTTTATTCGTTTTTTCCATGATATATGGAATCAACGCTGGGTCAATATTTCCTGAACGCGTTCCCATTGTAACCCCTGCAAGTGGTGTAAAGCCCATTGAAGTATCAATTGATTTACCGCCTTCAATAGCTGCAATACTTGCCCCATTCCCTAAGTGGCAGGATATAAGGCGCAGTTGTTCAACTGGACGACCTAATAGCTCAGCGGCACGCTGTGACACATATTTATGGGACGTACCATGGAAACCATATTTTCGAATTCCATAATTTTTGTAGTATTCATATGGAAGACTATATAAAAAAGAGCTTTCAGGCATCGTTTGATGGAAGGCTGTGTCAAAGACAGCAACTGACGGAACATTCGGCAATACTCCTTGAAATGCTTGAATTCCAGTAATATTTGCCGGGTTATGCAGTGGCGCCAATTCCGATAGCTCCTCGATTTTTGCCAATACGTCATCGGTAATGAGAACAGAATCATTAAAGGCTTCTCCACCATGTACTACACGATGTCCGATTCCTTCAATTTCATCCAGTGATTCAATAATTCTGAGCGACGTAAGTTTATCTAACAACATTTTAACGGCCACATCATGATTTGGAATATCGATGATTTCTTGAACTTTTTCACCATGTGCAGTGATATTAAAAATAGAATCTTTTAAACCGATTCTCTCAATTAACCCTTTTGTAATAACATTCTCACTTGGCATTTCAAATAATTGAAACTTTAAGGATGAACTGCCGGCATTGATTGCAATAATTTTAGACATTTTGCTACAGCTCCTTTTATATAAAAACATCGGTTTTAAAGGACTCTTTTCTCTCATCTTTAGCCTTTGCAAACCGAAATTGAATATATCTCTCAATTACTCATTTAAACACTCGATTTGTCACATTTCAAGGAGTAATTTAAGTGTCAGCGGTTACATCTAAAATATAATTTTATTCAAAGTTTTTGTACTATTAGTAAAAAACAAAAAAACAAAAATTCATCGGTTAAGATTGTTTAGAAAGGGTATTTTTTTAGCGATTTTTTACTTTGTCTTTTGATTTCCCTGCAATAGGGCCTGTTGATTTCCGCTCCGGTCACTCGCTTTCCGCGCGGGGAGGTCCTGGAGCCTCCTCGGCGCGTGCGCCTGTGGGGTCTCCAGTGACCTCTCTATCCCGCAGGAGTCGAGTGCCCTCCGCTCCAATCAACAAGCTAGTAAAACAATGTATTACAACACACTTTTTCAAACCTTGTTAACTGTATTGTAATCTTCTATAATTTTGGCAGGCTGCGGTAATAACCTGTTCACCGGTTCTGTCCAAATCCCATAACCGGAATCGGAAAGCCCACGAAGAGCTCTTTCCAGCCTGCGAAGCTTCGCCCAATTTTTTCCTTTATAAATTTATAAAGCATTATTCCAGATTTACTTTTTAAATAATAGACGAAAAACCAATAGATTTGTCAATCAAGCATAGAAGGTAGTCATCTGGGTCTAATCCATCAGAAACGAATTCTATTCACTTTGGCGAAACTCTTCTTGGCCTAAAATTAAATTCACCAATTATTTTAAATATTCATGGAGTGAAATTTTTTTAAAAATGCATCTGTTGATTGGAGCGGAAGGCGAGAAGACTCCTCGAAAATGCTAACGCATTTTCTTCGTGCGTGGGCGGATTCAAGGAAGCAATTCATTGTCCTGCGGGAGTACGGGGCAGGGGAGACCCGCAGGCGCCAAAGCGCCTAGGAGGCTTCCCGGCACGCCCGCGAACCGCACGCACCTGGAGCGGAAATCAACAGACTTGTTGCAGAGACCAAACTCTAATAATATATAATGAATTAAAGCAGTGCATTTTTTAAGAGATCAAATAAAATAAAAGGCAATCGAAAGATTTTCGACAGCCTGAAAAAAAACCGATATTTTATCGGTTTTTTGGTTTATTCTCTTGGAACCATTTGTCCATTTTTAATAAGATTTTATCCATTTCTGCAGCATTTGACAGACTTGGCAGATTAACAAGTAAAGCTTGCTTTGGAGGCAGAACTTCCTCACCTTTCTTCTGCAAAACTAAAATACTTTTTGCCGTACTCTTATTTTTAAACATACTATTTGGCAATTGAAGGAACCCTTGTATAATAACATGTTCCTTTATAAATTCGTGAAGCCCTTTGGCTTGGTCACTTTCAAAAAGTGTATTTGGCACCAGGAAAAATAGATACCCTCCTGGTTTTGTGTGCTTGACACTTTGTTCAATAAATAGATGGTGTGAATAGGAATGCCCTTCTTTTGCCTGCAATTGATAATCCGCGGCCCGAACATCATTCGGATAGTAACCAACAGGTAGATCTCCAATTACCACATCAACTGGATCAATAAATAATGGCTCGAGGCTATCCTGATTGAAAAGCTCTACGGGATGCTGTTGCAAATTAGCATTAATGTAAGCCAGCCTTATTAAAAGGTCATCAACCTCAACGCCGATTGAAACCACTTCCTTTTGTAAATGGTTTAATACAGTCGTTAATAAATTACCTGTTCCAATTGCCGGGTCAAGCAAGCGCATTGATGGTTGCACGCCAAACTTTTGAACTAAATAACCAATAAGCATACCAATCGAATCAGGCGTCATTTGATGATTTGGCTGCACATTTTCCTGCATCCCTTTTAAAATCACAAGCTGGTACGCTTTTCGAATTTCTTCATTTGAATATTTATTAATCTGAATTTCTTCATAATGTTTTTTTAGTCTTTTTACGGTTAATTCACTTAACTCCTCCTGAAGGATAGAACCCTGAAAAAGGTTCTCCCCTGTTTCAGCCAATGCCTCTAAAAAGCTGCATTCTAATTCCTCCTGAATCACGAGGGCCGTCTGATTAAATACCGTAAAAAGCTCTTCAACTGGAGAAACTTTCATCCTATAACCTCCATATAATCAAAAAAGACCCCGCCATTGACGAGGCCTCCTCTACATTTAATTATTTCGCACTTTTAGCTGCTTCGATTGCTGCTTCATAATTAGGATGATGCGTTGCTTCACTCACATATTCAACATATGTCACAGTATCGCTGGAATCAACCACGAACACTGCACGTGCTAATAATCTATGTTCTTGCATAGCAACACCATATGCTTCACCGAAAGAAAGGTCACGATGATCGGATAATGTCTGTACGTTTTCGATTCCGTTCGCTCCACACCAGCGCTTTTGTGCAAATGGAAGATCGCAGCTGATCGTTAGGATTTTTACATTCCCTAAATTGTTTGCTTCCTCGTTAAAACGACGTGTTTCTGCATCACATACACCTGTATCCAAAGAAGGTACAGAAGTAATTAAACGCACCTGTCCCTTTGTATCATTTAAAGTAACCTCTGAACGATCATTTGCAAGCACAGTAAAATTAGGTGCCTTTTCCCCTACTTTTACCTCACTGCCTAATAATGTTACCGCTTTACCGCCAAATGTCACGTTTGCCATATTTACATCCTCCTTTGTTTTTATCAAATTGAGCGGCAATTTAATGTCATACCGCTAATATGTACAGTGTAAATATATCTTTTCAGAATCTTTTTTGCAATTATTTCAACCTGAAACCTATCCATGAAAAAAGTTAATCCTCCTTTTCTCGGAAGATTAACCTTTTCATTATAAATCAAGATCATGTTTTTCTTGAGACTGATGGCTATTTTGCTGGCTGGTTGAATGTAGGTGATCTCTTTTCGAAAACATTTGCTGGATTTTATCCACTGCCTGTGGTGCCAGTTCCAATATTTTTTCATACAAATGAGTACTTTCGTCCAAATGAAGCATTTTCACACCTTGAGAATTTACAATTAAAAAGGCAATGGGTGTAATAGAAACCCCGGCTCCGCTTCCTCCTCCGAATGGGAGGCTTGACTGATTATGGCCCTGACCTTGATTTTGGCCCTGACCTTGTTGGCCTCCACCGCCGCCTCCTTTAAATTCACTTCCACCGGCCGCAAATCCAAAACCAACCTTTGAAACTGTTAAAATGACACTTCCATCCGGGGTTTCAACAGGATCCCCGATAATTGTATTTACATCAATCATTTCTTTTAAGCTTTCCATTGCCGTTGTCATCAAACCTTGAATTGGATGGTCAGACATCGTAGTTTCCTCCTCTTTCAAACGGATTTAGTTTTTTCCTTTGAAAAATTAGTGTTTGATTTTAATTTCGGGCGTCCGCCCTTCCAGAATTTTATTAGTTTTAATCCTGCTAAAATAGCTTGCCCGATTCGAAACTGAAACATACATGAAAATTGTGTTTGAATAACGGTTGCTTGAAAGTGTGGTGTAACCTGTAAAATAGGCATTTCTTTTAAATTAAAATAGTTACTTAGTAAACCAACAATACCTCCTTTAATCGTCCAAAGTCCTCCACATAATACTCCTGTATGTGCAGCATCCCCTATCCCAAACATCGTATGCCATTCAAATTGTTGTATAGAGACCTTTTTTAAAAACTTACGGATGATTATATGCATATCAACTATATGCTTTAGAATTTCTTTTGTATTATTAAAATTCGTAATCATTTCATCGGGAGTAATTTGATGTACCTCATCATTTGAGGATTTTTCAGAAGAATGGCCTTTTTTCTTTTTATCTTTGACAACAATACTTGGTGAATCATCATCCACTTTAATTAATGGAATATGTTTTTTGAATTTAATCAGGCCAAACCAAATCTTAAACTCGATTTTTAAATCATCATTGTCATTATGGTGATAATAATTCACTTTAATCGTCAGCTTTGTAAAAATAATCAGTAAGAATAAGAGCACAAGAATAACAAAGATTAGAAGGACCCAGATCAATTTCATTCACAGCCTTTCAGCCTATTAGTATGGCTTTAAGGCAAAAAAATAAACCCATCAACAAAAAGTTGATAGGCTTAAAAATTACTTTTCTGCGTGGATTACCGTAGTGTCTGAAAAGAGATCGTGCAATCCTTGTTTTTTCGGAAGAAAGGCAGCAATTACATATCCGACAATGATTGTCGCCGAAATAAAGCGGCCGATCCATTCACGGAATAAAACAGTTCCCCAAGTTAATTGATCCTTATTCAAATCAACTACTTTTATCCCAAATACCATTTTGCCAAGTGTCTGCTGGAAATATTTCGTCATCAAGACAAAATATAAATAAAAAATAACCGCAGAAGCAATAGAAATGGGAGCAAACATATTAAATTCAGCTAAAGAGATGTCAAGTATGCGAAATACAGGCTTAATCAACAGCCTGACTAGGCTCCCAACTATAATTAAGTCAAGTAGATATGCCCAAAAACGCATCCAAAATCCGGCATATCGAATTGGATATCGCGGTAATTCCTTTATCATTTCCTTTTTTAGTTGGACGTTGTTTTCGCTGTTAATCTCTTCTTCTTGATGTATCATCATTTCTTCGGAGCGATGATCCTCTATTTGATTTTTGTTTTCTTGATCATAATTGCTTTCCATCTACTTCGCCCCTATTCCGCATAAAGATACATGAGCCTTGGTGAATTGGGTTTAGAGAGAATTTTTAGCATTCCGGCCATTTCCGCGTTTTCTCCCATCCATTTATGAACCTGCATACTGAATAATGAACCAAATCCAAGGTCATCTGAATAGCGAATAACCTTTGCTCCCTTCAAATTCTCATCCTTTTTCATTTTCTTAATAACATCATCCAAATATCCATAGCCATCAATTAAATTCAATTCTTTCGCCTGCCGACCGTCATATACTCTCCCGTCCGCAATCTTTTTTACCTGCTCAATACTTAAATGGCGGCCCTCAGATATAACCTTGACAAATCCCTGATACGAATTATTAATCATTCGTTGAAGAATTTGCCGCTCTTCCTCGGTCATTTTTCTAGTTGGACTCATAATGTCTTTATATTTTCCACTTTTAATCGTGACAAAATCGACGCCATACTTCTTCGCTAATCCTTCATAATTGATCCCTTCCATAATAACTCCAAGAGATCCAGTAAGTGTTTCTGGACTTGCATAAATCCTTTTAGCTGCTGTTGAAATATAATATCCTCCCGACGCTGCCATTGACCCCATTGAAATATAGACCGGTTTTTTCGTATCTTTTTGAATCTCCTCTAGTTTATCATGGATCTCGGCACTTTCGACGACTCCACCCCCGGGAGAATTGACTCTTATGATGATACCCTTGACTGTATCATCCTCTTTGATATAGTTTAATTTTTTCATAAAGTCCTGATGGTTATAGCCGGAACTTTGTAATAAAGAGGCTGTTTCACCCGTATCTTGAATAACCCCATCCACATCTAGGACTGCAATTTTTTTTAGCTCGCTTCCGTCTTTAACTACCTCTTCAGTAAAAGGCTGCTCACTTGTTGATAAAAATTCACCTATATCCGTCTCAATACCCTTAAAGGCAAAAGCTGATAAAAAGTTAATAACCACTGAGACAAAAAATAGTGCTGCTGCAATTCCGAGTGCTGCCCAGCGTTTTCCATTCATATTCTTTCCCCCACCTGTGTCAATCCAGTTAAATTTACGTCCGTATTTTCATATTGTTTCAAAAAAATGCTAAACTAAATAAGATTATCATCATTTTATCAAAAGATATTTTTATAAACGTTAAAAATTGGAAATTATTTTTGTATTTAGGAGGTCCATTTATGGAAAGTCGCCGCAATATTTACTTTTACCACACACGTGATGCCGATATGCTTTCAAAAGCTTCGCATATTTATGAGTTAGCTGAACAATATGGTTTTACGATCGTTGATGATCAACTGAAAGCAAATATTATTGCCAGCATCGGGCATGACGGAACTTTCCTGCAGGCCGTCCGGAAAACAGGTTTTAGAGAGGATTGTCTTTACGCTGGTATTTCGACTACTAGAAACTTAAGTATGTACTGTGATTTTCGGATTGATGATACCTCAAAAATGGTTGAAGCTTCAGTAAATGAACAATTTGAAGTCCGTCGTTACCCTCTTCTTGAAGTGACAGTGGATGGACAAGGGATGTTCCCATGTTTGAATGAGTTCAGCATCCGTTCCTCCATTATTAAAACGCTGGTAATTGACGTGTTCATTGACCAGCTGCATTTTGAAACCTTCCGTGGAGACGGGCTGGTGGTGGCCACACCTACAGGCAGCACTGCTTATAATAAATCACTAAATGGTTCCGTTGTTGACCCGTTAATTTCCTGTATGCAAATCAGTGAGGTTGCTTCGTTAAATAATAATCGGTACCGCACACTGGGGTCTTCATTTATCATTGGAGAGGAACGTACGCTGACACTTAAAGTGATTTCAGAAGGAAATGACCATCCCGTAATGGGTATGGACAATGAAGCATTAAGTATTCGCCATGTGGAAAAAATTCAAATAAAAATGAGCAATAAAAAAATTAAGACGCTTAAATTAAAAGACAATTCATTCTGGCATAAAGTGAAAAGACAATTTCTATAAAAAAGCAGCCACCCTAGAATTAAACTCGGTGGCTGCTATTTTTATCCGTTTAATTTTTCTTTTTGGATATTTAATCCTCTCTGAGGAAATAGTTTTGTTTTAGATAAAGAATAAATCGTTAAAGCGGACCAAATAAAAATAAAGGAAAGCAGCTGTGTTTTTGAAAAATGTTCTTTATAGACAAACACGCCTAAAATTAAGGTTAAAGTCGGCGCAATGTATTGTAAGAATCCAAGTAAGGATAACGGAATTTTTTGTGCACCTTTTGCAAAATAAAGCAGTGGTACAGCCGTTGCCGCTCCGGCGCCTACTAACAGTAAATCGGTTACCGCACTTGCTGATAAAAATGAATTCGTACCATTAATAAATAGGAAACACATATATATTGCTGCAATCGGTGCAACAACTAATGTTTCAAGAGTTAATCCCACGGCTGACTCTACATTGATTAATTTTTTTGCAAGGCCGTATAACCCAAAAGAAAGTGCTAGACTAATGGCAATCCAAGGAAATTTCCCATGGGAAATTGAAATGATCAATACCCCAATAGTGGCTAGGCCAAATGAGATATATTGTGCAATTGACAATTTTTCTTTTAGGACAATCATTCCCAATAGGACACTCACGAGCGGATTGATATAATAGCCAAAGCTTGCTTCGAGCATATGACCGCTGTTAACTGCCCAAATATAGACAAACCAATTAATGCTTATTAATAACGAGGCAATGGCCAGGGCATAAAGCTGTTTTTTATTTTGTGCAAATCCTTTAAGGGTTTGAGTAAATAATCTCCATTTTCTTGTTAATAAAAGTACTAGGACCATAAAAATAAACGACCAAAAAATTCGGTTCGCAAGAATTTCAAAGGCACTTACTTGATCGATGAGCTTCCAATAGATGGGCAGCAGCCCCCATAAGAAATAGGAGAAACCTGCATGGAAGGTTCCCTTTTTTATCTCTGATTTATTCATTGTTGTTCTGTTCCCCAATCTTTCTAGTTTCGAAATATTTATTATTATAACGTGAAACGGAAGGAAAAGGGGGAATTTTAATTCACCAATTTTTGCCCAAAATAAAAAACAATCGAGAACCGATTGCCAGATTTTCAAGAAAGGGTATTTTTCTCAGCAACTTTCTACTTTGTCAAATCTAATACTATTTAATGGATTTCCCATGCAAAAGGGCCTATTGATTTCCGCTCCGGTCACTCGCTTTCCGCGGGGAGGTCCTAGAGCGGAGTTTAACGTAGACAACCAAAAAAGACTGTCGATAAACCCAAAATCCTTCGGATTTGTCGACAGTCTTAACAATCGGAATTTACCGATTTTCTTTATCTAATTAACTTTTTAAAGTTTCCATTTCTTTTTGGCGAAGTTCGATACGGCGGATTTTTCCGGAAGTGGTTTTCGGAAGATCCGATACATATTCAATCTTTCTAGGATACTTATATGGTGCTGTAAGCTCCTTTACATGCTCTTGAAGATTCTTTGTTAATTCAGGATTGTTCGAATCAATCCCCTCTTGTAAAACAACAAACGCTTTGACGATATACCCGCGAATTTCATCAGGACTTCCCACTACGGCACATTCTTTGACAAATGGATGTTTAACAAGCGCATCCTCTACTTCAAATGGTCCAATTGTATAGCCGGAACTAATGATAATATCATCGCCGCGCCCTTCAAACCAGAAATAGCCTTCCTCGTCCATTTTCGCTTTGTCGCCCGTTACGTAGTAATCCCCACGGAATTGCATCGCTGTTCGTTCTGGGTCTTTATAATAATTTTTGAATAAAGCAGGCGTTTCAACATGAACGGCAATATCGCCCACCTCACCTACTTGACAAACTTGTCCTTCTTCATTAATGATTTCAACACGGTTTCCCGGAGTTGGTTTGCCCATGGAACCAGGTTTTAACGGCATTCCCTTGGTAACCCCAACAAGTAAAGTGTTTTCTGTTTGACCATAGCCGTCCCGAACATCAACACGGAAGTATTTCCTAAAGGTATCAATTACCTCGCGATTGAGTGGTTCCCCAGCGGATACTGCACTATGAAGGTTTGGCAATTGATATTCTGCGAGGTTATCTACCTTTGCCATTAATCGATATTCTGTCGGTGTACAGCAAAGAACATTTACATCGTATTTTTGTAGCAGGCTTAAATACTTTTTAGGCTCAAATTTGCCATTATATATTAAACCTGTTGCGCCTGACCCAAGGACTGATAAGAATGGACTCCAAATCCATTTTTGCCAGCCTGGACCGGCCGTTGCCCAAACGGTATCCCCTTCGTTAATGCCAAGCCATTTAGACGCAGCCGTTTTCAGATGGGCAAATGCCCAGCCATGGGTATGCACCACTCCTTTAGGATTCCCAGTTGTACCCGAGGTATAGGATAAAAAGGCCATATCCTCTCTTTTCGTATCGGCAATATCAAAATTCTCTGAAGCCGCTTTCATTTCTTCATCCAGATGGTTCCAGCCTTCCATTTTTCCTCCAAGGGAAAATTTCACAAGAGATTGGGCAGTACTAATATTTTCAAATTGATCCACGTATGGATAATAACTAATAACAGCCTTAACATCTCCATGTGTAATCCGGTATTGTAAATCCTTTTCTCTTAGCATTTCAGAGCTTGGAATTACCACCATCCCCGCTTTTAATGCAGCGAGGTAGACAATATAGGCTTCAATCAGTCTTGGAACAATCACTAAAACTGTATCACCTTTTTGTAAACCATTATGAATCAGCACATTACCTGCTTGATTTACTTTTTTCAATAATTCTTCATATGTAACCTGTTTTGTTTCACCTGTTTCATTTTCCCATTTTAATGCTAATTTGTTCGGGTCTTTTGCAAAACGTTCTACTTCAGAAACAAGATTGTAGTTCTCCGGTGCAATTAAATCCTCACGTTTCATAACTCTCCCCCTCAGCAATAAAAATTTACGTCCAATTTTATTATACAAAATTGTCCTAAAATTTTAAATTATTATTATTCGAAAAACATTTTTTAAGTTCGTTATTGATACAATCAAATGAGATAAAACAAAAAAAGAAGAGAGCAGGAATAATTCCTGCTCTCTGTAGCCATATTATTTATTTGTTATCGAGTAAATCCGCTGCCGCCTAATTGAGACTCAGCCATAGCGACTAAACGCTTAGTAATTTCTCCACCAACTGAACCATTAGCACGAGAAGTAGTATCAGCACCAAGTTGTACACCAAATTCAGTAGCAATTTCGTATTTCATTTGGCCAAGAGCTTGTTCAACACCAGCAACTAGTAATTGATTAGAATTGTTGTTTGCCATTTGATATCACCTCCTTGTGAGTATATAATGTGTAGAACTCACAAGGTTCATTCTTAATATCAATTGGTAATTGTTCACAAAAAATTCATTTTAAAATAATTCATCGAACTCTGAATCATCGTTACCCAGATCCGGTTTAATTGTAATAGTCTCCGTGTCATTAACTGCTTCTTCAATCAAAGGATCGAAATCAAAATAGCTTTCATATTGCTGGACTTTCTCTCTGCGGGGCTTTGTTTTTGGCGACGCAGGGACAAAAATCGTACAGCAATCTTCATACGGTCTATTCGAAATCTCAAGGGTATCGAATTCTTGAGCGATTTTAATAATTTCGGTTTTGTCCATCGTTACAAGCGGCCGTATGATGGGGGTATTGGTAACCTCATTAATGGTAAACATGCTTTCAAGTGTTTGACTAGCCACTTGACCAAGGCTTTCGCCGGTAATAATGGCAAGCCCTTCCCGCTTTTCTCTAATTTTATCGGTAATTCTAAGCATGAATCTTCTTGTGGATGTCATCGTATAGTTTTCAGGAACTTGTTCACGTATTGCCTGTTGTACATCCGTAAACGGAACAATATGAAGCGTCATTTGACCATACACTTCAGCTAGCTTTTTAGCAAGGTCAATCACCTTTTCCTTAGCCCGTTCACTTGTAAACGGCGGACTGAAGAAGTGAACGGCCTCAATCTCAAGACCTCGCTTCATGGCCATAAACCCAGCAACAGGGCTGTCGATTCCACCTGACAGCATTAACATCGCTTTACCACCGGAGCCCGCCGGGTATCCCCCGGCCCCTGTTATTGTTTCACATGATAGGTAAACAGCCTCTTTACGTACCTCAATCAATAAGTTAATATCCGGCTTCTTCACATTTACTTTTAGACCAGGAAGGTTTGACAGCAGATGAGCACCAAATAGTTGGTTGATTCCGTCCGTATCCAATTCAAAAGTTTTATCTGATCTTTTCGCGGTAACTTTAAAGGTTTGGCCTTCTTGATAAAGTGAACCAACTAATTCAAGAGCAGCTTCTTTCATTTTCTCCAAATCACTCTCTACCTTAACAGCCGGACTAAATGTTTGGATCCCAAATATTTTTCTTAAAATCATTTTAATTTCTTGTACATCTTCACCGTTTAATAAAACATACATACGATCATGTGTTGCTTCCACTTTTATTTTTGGAAAAGCGGAAAGGGCCAATTTAACACTTTTTCTTAATTTACCAACGAATTTATTTCGATTACGGCCTTTCGTTGACAATTCTCCATAGCGAATGACTATTCGATCATAATTCATATTATTTCATTACCTTTCGTAAATGATCAGAAGCTTCTTTCATTGCTGAAAGAGCATCAATGGCTTCATTTTCTGTATTATTAAAGGAGAGACTAATTCGTATTGCACTTTCAGCCAGTTCATCCGGAACCCCCATAGCAAGCAATGTTGCACTTGAGGATTTCTTCTTAGATGAGCATGCACTTGTGGTGGAAACATAGATTTCTTTTTCTTCTAGTGCATGAATCAGAACCTCGGGTTTTATTCCTTTAATGGAAAAATTTAAAATATGTGGAGCGGCATTCTCAATGGGCGTATGGATTTGAACCTCTTCTAATTCACTTAACCCATTCCTTAGGATTTCCCGAATTTTTTTCATTCTTTCCATCCCGTTTTTCCCTTCCGCCAATACCATTCGTAACGCCTTAGATAGGGCAACTGCCCCTGCAACGTTTTCTGTACCGCTGCGGAGTTTCCGCTCTTGGCCTCCTCCAGCTAATAATGGGGACAATCGTACACCTTCCCGAACATATAAAACTCCAGTCCCTTTCAAGGCGTGGAATTTATGGGCGGAAAAAGAACATAGATCCACTCTGTTTTCATGTAATGATAGCTGGACTTTTCCGACAGCTTGAACAGCGTCCACGTGGAACAAAATATTAGGATGGCTTTTTAAATATTCTCCGATTTCCTTTATTGGCTGGATGGTCCCAACTTCATTATTGACCTGCATAACCGAAATGAGGATGGTGTCTTTCCTAATTGCCTTTTCGAGGTCTTCTATTTGAATCCGACCGGTTGAATCAACTGGAAGGTACGTTACTTCAAATCCATCCTGCTCAAGCTGCTCAAATGATTGTCTGACAGAGGCATGCTCAATGCTTGTCGTAATTAAATGGCGGCCCTTATTTTTATGAATATAGGCAGCACCTTTAATCGCTAAATTATTACTTTCGGTTCCTCCCGATGTAAACAATATCTCTGTTTGCTTTACAGATAAAAGATTTGCCACCTGTTCCCTTGACTTTGTTAAAAGTTTCTCAGCCTGTCCACCTAATGCGTTTAGTGAGGACGGGTTTCCAAAGTATTCACTAGAAACCGTCAAAAATGAATCGAGAACCTCTTTATATGGTTTAGTTGTCGCACTATTGTCAAAATAAATCATGATTTTCCCCCTAACGAATCCGAAAACCCTTATGCAAAAAATAATCTTATCATACATTGCTTCATTTTAGAAAGATGGTTCAAGTGAAATTTCTGTTTAACAAAAGCAAAAAACCGAACAGCAGATGCTGATTCGGTTTTTTGCTTATCTTTATTAGTCATTTGCAATTGCTGCTTTGATTTTCTTTAAGGCTCCAGGGTCAACCCCTTCTAATGATGCTGCGACCTGTTCTAAAGCCTCTTGATATTCATAATGCCTGAAAGCTTGTTCTGCATCCATTAATCCCTTTGCAACGGAAGGGAATTTGCTGCGGTACCGGTTTCCATATTGAATAGCCTTTTCTGCCAGCATCGCATTTTCAATCAATTCCAATGTAGAATGAGTAAGTTTTTCGACTGTTAAAACTGCAATTTCTAAATATTGATTAAGGGCAGAAATATTAAGCGGTTTTTCCTCAAGCTGCAGCTTCACATTTTGTATGCTCTCATTTGTGTCCTCATACAAATATTTATAATCCTCGGGCAATCCAGGTACATTACTTTTGGAAACAAGCCGAACGGCTTCCCCCACTTTTTTTGTCAGTTCTCTAACCGCATCCCTTGCCTCAATCTCATCCTTACGTAATGATTGAAGATTATTTGCAAACTGCTGTTGCTCTTCTCTGATGTTTTCAAGCTGTTCCTTTATCTCATTTAATTCTTCACTTATTTTGGTCTGAGCTGTTTCATTAATTTTTAATTTTTCAACAAGGATTTCATAATGCTTAAACACTGCTGAAAGCTCTTTTTCCAAATGTCTCTGTGTTTCAAAATCATATTCTTTTAAATGATAGGTTTGCTGGACATTCGACACTTCATCAACAAGATGGTCGTTTTCTTCCTGTGCTTCTATCAGTAGATCATAGGTAATTTTCTCATTTTTAATGATAAAGTGCTTAGCATGTACCTCTTTTTCAAGTAAATCAAAAAGGATATCCACTCGATCCTTGGTTTCTTTTACACCTTCAACTGCTTTATCTAAGTCCGTTTCCTCAATCAAGCGAATTGCTTCTGAAAGCTTTTCTTCTAATGCTTTAATTTCTTTTTCCAATTGAATATGCTCTAGGTAATAGCCCTGCTGAGCCATTTCCTTAAACCCATCATAGACTTCGGAAAGTTGTGCCGGCAGGATGGATTGAACTTCAATTAACAGCTGTGGAATAAGCTCCATCACATTTTTAATGGTCCCTAAATGGCTGCTAATTGTTAAAACAATTTCTCGAGCCTCAAGGTAGTTTCCATTCTCTGTTTTTTCATCAAACTCTTGGAACTTCTTCGTGATCTCTTCCAGTTGTTTTTCCAGACTTTTTTCAGCCTTGCTGAAGGTATGCCGGTGGGCAAGAAGTACTTTTTTTGTTTCCCGGTATAATTCTTTTAATTGTTCAATTTCTACCCGGTTTTTTTCCTCGCTGCCGACTAGTTCATGCAATTCTTCCAGTATTTTTGTGATCTGATTTTCGGTTTCCTGCAAGGTATCATTGATTGTACGTTGAACTGTTTTCGCCTTGTTAAATCGGTAGCGGTCTATGTATTCTTCCGCATCAAATAACATTTCCTCTAGTTTCGGGAGCTTTACTGTTACAATGTCATCCCATTGGTTACGCCAATTTTCGAACAGTTCTTCTGTTTGCCCCGTCATATTAAGTTGCTTGACCTTGGACATTTCTTCTAAAATTGGACGATTCAACAAATCGATTTTCCACGCTTCTAACCGATCCATTTCTTTAAAATACTTTTTCTTTATTAGATATCCTAATACAAATAAAGCTAGCATAAGGATAAAAAATCCTATGAAATACTTCACATGTAAGCCTCCTGTTCCGGAAAACATCGTTTCAAGTTCTCTTTAGGTGTCAGTTTATATAAAAATAGCACAATATGTTCAATTCAATGTATTTATGATACCATGTAAACGACAATTTTTGACTATAATTTTCAATTTTTTTGCAAAAGAAATCAAAAAAATAGAGGCTCATCATAAAATAGCCTCTTTCTTTACTACAACACCATTACAAAGGGTATTTTCAATCCAATTGTACATTTCATTTAAATATTTTTGCTCAAAGAAACGTTCATTTGGAAAAATATACATTACTTCTCTTAGATAATGAGAATTCATAAATGGCATCATTAGTAAACCCTTAAGCTGAATAATCAAATAAGGAACAGAGTGAGGCTGGAATTCCTTCCATTCCATCCCTTTTTCAAATATTTTTTGAAAATAATATTTTTCTTTAAGATTATACGTTGACATTATTTCCCTAACGATTTGAGAATCCAATGACATTTCACGGTACACGACATTTGCTAAATGAATATTATCACATTGATAATGGAGCAATTTGGCAGTCATTCGTTTTACGCAATCTTTGGCACCGAGTCCCACCAGGGCATATTCCTCTTCCATTATCCCGAGGTATTGTTCATAAAAGTGCGTAAAGCAATATTCTAAAAGACCGAGCTTATTTTCAAAATAGTAAGCAACAGTTGCAGAGTTTACATTCGCATAGCCTGCAATATCTCTGATTGATGTACCAGAGTATCCATTTGAATTAAATAATTTAATCGCTGCTTCAATAATTGCTTCCTTTATATTTTTTTTCATGTCTTTCCCCCTCGAAAGTGGATCGAACTTTTTACTCCTTAAATAAGGTTTCTTTATTTTGCCGCTTATTCCTTTAATAAAAAATCGACAAATTCTACCTAGTTTCACGGTAATTTGCTAAAATAACATAAAAAACTAAAGAAACATAGGTGAAAAAACATGTTTAACGTCGAAATGTATTCGGGTAGTCGTGAGGAAAATTATGAGCTTGTAAAAAAACAATTGCATGCCTTGATTCATGATGAGAAAAATCAAATTGCGAATCTTAGTAATGCCTGCTCCTTGTTAAACCAATTTCTTGACCGTACCAACTGGGTCGGGTTTTATTTAATGGATGAGAAGGAAGAACTTGTATTAGGACCCTTTCAAGGTCTCCCTGCCTGTGTTCGAATTCCTGTTGGAAAAGGCGTTTGCGGCACCTCAGCAAAGTTAAGGGAAACAGTCAGAGTAGAAGATGTGAATCAGTTTCCAGGCCATATTGCCTGTGATGCTGCATCACAATCTGAAATTGTTATCCCATTGTTAAAAAACGGAAAATTACTTGGTGTTTTGGATATTGATTCACCAGAAACAAACCGCTTCGACGAACTTGATCAGCAGAAATTAGAAGAGTTTGTTGAAATTTTAGTCCAGCATATTTAATAATAAAAAGCAAGGAAGAGTCTTTCCTCTTCCTTGCTTTTTATTATTATATCTTTTCTAGGGCCTGTTCGAGGTCGTCGATAATATCCTCCCAGGCTTCAAGCCCTACCGAAAGCCGAAGTAAATTTTCCGTTATCCCCATTTTTCGTCTTTCTTCTTCCGGAACAACTGCATGTGTCATCGTAGCCGGATGCTGGATTAAAGTTTCTGCATCCCCAAGACTAACAGCAATTTTAATTAAGTTTAGCTCATTCATCAACCGCTGCGCTGTTTCCTTTGTACCTCTTATTGAAAAAGAAATAAGGCCCCCGGGCTTTTTCATTTGTTTTTTCATAATTTGATAGTCCGGGTGATCAGCATCACCAGGGTAATAGATTGCATCAATTTTAGGATGATTTCTTAAAAACTGAAAGATTTTTTCTGTATTGTCACAATGACGATCGACTCGAATTGGTAAGGTTTTTAATCCTCTTAGCAAAAGCCACGCATCAAAGGGTGAAATAATTCCTCCAATATCTTTTTGCGTTGTTCTTGAAACCTTTTGAATCCATTCTTTTTTACCAACGACGATACCGGCAAGGACATCGCCATGTCCGCAAATATATTTTGTGGCACTATGGATGACGACATCACAGCCATGGGTAAGCGGGGTTTGTAAATAAGGAGAACAAAATGTATTATCCACCACCACCGGTATGCCTTTTTCATCCGCAATTTTAGCCACCTGCCCTAAATCAACCAGTTTCATTGTAGGGTTTATTGGTGTTTCAATATAAATACATGCGGTGTTTGGCAGGATCGCTTTTTCCACCATTTCTATTGAATCCATTGAAGAGAAATCATGTTCAATCCCATATTTTTCTTTCAAAAGTTGCAGGAATCCAAAGGTACAGCCATAGACACCCTGTGAACAAAGAATGTGGTCACCTGTTTTCGTTAAAGCAATTAATGCAGCAGAAACAGCTGCCATTCCGGATGAAAAGGCTAAAGCAGCACCCCCTTTTTCAAGTATTGCCAACCGTTCTTCAAGTATTTTTACAGTTGGATTCCCTAAACGTGAATAAATAAAGCCTTCTTCCTCTCCGGAAAACCGTTTTTCCCCTTGCTTAGCAGTGGAAAAGGTAAAGGTTGATGTTTGATACAAGGGTGGAACGAGACTCCCCTGATGTTCATCTGAAACATAACCTGAATGAATGACCTCTGTTTCAAAGCGTAAGTTTTTATCCTCCAATTTTACCCCTCCTATTTTGAAAACGCTTCCATTTTTATAGAATATGAAGCCTATATAGATAAAGTACGTAAACAAAATTTCAACCTATATGGATTCAGGCACCCATGAATCCATAGATGCCTTAACTTGCTTTTATGCGATCATTTTGATTAATGACTTTATTTTTCCCTGTCCCTTTTGCTGTGTAGAGGGACTCGTCAGCCCTTTTAAATAAATAGTTATAGGAATCAAGCATGTCCATATGCCAATAGGATACACCGCAAGATACGGTAATTGATGGGACAGAGCATTCGGCCACAGCTTTTACTAAGCGCTCAGCGATTGCAACCCCTGTCTCTAATGACACTTTAGGAAGGTAGATGGCCATTTCCTCACCACCCCAGCGTGCTCCAACATCATGATCGCGAATATTTCCACGAATAATATTGGCCACTTGAACCAATACTTCATCACCAACCTGGTGTCCATACGTATCATTTATGTTCTTAAAATTATCAATATCAATCAGAATGAATGTCCCTTGCTCGTCCTCTTTCATTGACAATTGAATCTTTTCATCAAGATAATTTCGCGAATGAAGTTTCGTTAAATGATCTGTAATAATCATTCTCTCCAATTCTTCCCTAAGCATCGAATTGGAAAGCGCCAGTGCGGAATGATGAATCAGCGATTGCAGAAGCTTAAAGGCTTCAAATGAAAAGAAATAGGGTTCTTGATTCATAACAATACTAAAACCTTTAAATTTTCCTCTTTGGACCATTGGAACCGCCATTATGGAACGAAAACACTTTATTCCATTAATACTAGGAATGTTTATATCTCCGAAAAAAAGCGCCTCTTTTTCCAACAGTATTTTATTTTTTATGTATTCAATATATGGATATGCTTGTTTCGTATAAAAGAATGGGGTAGATCCTGGCAGTAGTTTACTATTAATCAAATTGTCTGTCAGCAGGAAATAACCTGCTTCCTCTGCTTGGAAGGAATGTTTAATTTGATTTGTCATATAGCTAATCATATCTTTTAGCCTGAGTTTTGAGTTTAAACGATGTGTTGTTTCATTAATTAACTGTAAATCGGAAATAACCTGCCTGGACTGCTGATAAAGCTTGGTATTTTCCAATGCACCGCCAGCCGCATTTGCCAGTAAAGTGATAAATTCAATTTCGTCTTTTGGAAATACAAGGATGTTAGGAGCAATGATCTGCAGAACTCCATAAACCCCTTGTTTCCCTTTTAACGGCGCATAAAGGATAGAGCGCCTCTCTTCAAGAGAATTTTCCATTTTGGTATTCCCTGAAACGTAAGCCTCCATGGCTATAATATTTTCACTATCATATTCCAGATCAATAATGGGCAATTCGTTTTGATTGTGATAATCTTGAGAAAGAAGCAAATAGCAGGAAAATGAGGGATACAACTGTTCGAGAGAAACAATTATTTCTCGTAAAAGAGATTCCTTATCCATTAAAGAATGGAATTTTTCAGTTATATGAAATAACCGCTTATATCTGTTTTCGTCATTTTGTATGGTTACATGATCACCGAACGTCCATTATTAGCTCACCCAATTTTCTCGATCTAATTCCAAATATATACACCCTCACTTTATTATAGTGAAAATCCATCGCCTTTTTAATTACTTTTTTGAATTTTTTCTAACTTTTATAAAGACTTCAAAATTTTGGCTATACATTATTATAACAAAATATTCTTGACTTCTCAGTAAATAAAATTATATAATACTCCTTGTGTAAAATATTGCAGCTTATGTGAACACTTTAATCGTTCATTTTGTTCCTCACTTGAACACTTTTTCAAATGATGGGGTATCTTGTAACCCTCTGCTGCTAGGGCGAAGGTATCTGAAAACAAAATGGCTATCATCGTTGTTTCATAACCGTTTTTATTTTACCAAAATAAAAACACGAAGGAGGAGTCTCTCATGGCTCGTTATACCGGCCCTAGCTGGAAATTATCCCGTCGTCTTGGAATCTCTCTAAGCGGCACAGGTAAAGAATTAGATAAGCGTCCTTACGCTCCAGGACAACATGGTCCTAACCAACGCAAAAAGCTTTCTGAATATGGTTTGCAATTACAAGAAAAGCAAAAACTTCGTCATATGTATGGAGTAAATGAGCGTCAATTCCGCAACCTATTCGACAAAGCTGGTAAATTAGGCGGCGTACACGGTGAAAACTTCATGATTCTACTTGAATCACGCCTTGATAACGTTGTTTACCGTTTAGGTTTAGCACGTACTCGTCGTGCTGCACGTCAGTTAGTTAACCACGGTCATATCCTTGTTGATGGTTCACGCGTTGATATCCCATCATACCGTTTAACTGCTGGACAAACTATCACCCTTCGTGAAAAATCACGCAATCTTGACGTTGTGAAAGAAGCGATTGAAGTAAACAACTTCGTTCCTGATTTCTTAACTTTCGATGCTGATAAGTTAGAAGGTACTTTCACTCGCTTACCAGAGCGTTCTGAATTACCAGCTGAAATTAACGAAACTCTTATCGTTGAGTTCTATTCTCGTTAATCTTTGTAATAAAGAGATCCTGAGCAATTTGCTCAGGATCTCTTTATTTTCGTTTTTTAATGGATTGAAGTGACCTTCGATAAAAAAAGACAATGATTACATATAAAATTAATACAATGAATGCTGTGATGATTCT
This sequence comes from Bacillus salipaludis, assembly GCF_030938565.1. Classification (GTDB taxonomy): domain Bacteria; phylum Bacillota; class Bacilli; order Bacillales; family Cytobacillaceae; genus Neobacillus; species Neobacillus salipaludis_A. Next base: position 5,420,254 of record NZ_JAVGVR010000001.1, read on the forward strand.
TTCTGCTAAACTTCCATCTGCTAACATAATTGGTCCTAAACCAAAAAATGTAATAAGTGTGAGCACAATGATAAAAATAGCATGAAACATTAACCGCAAATACCTCACCCCCGTCTTTCTCCTATAATATTAGACGATTTAATTTAATCTGTTGTAACATAAAATGAAATTTACTATTTAGTTACAGATTTCTTTTCTTAACACAGTATTGGCGACACTTTCCACCTCTATTTTGTCTCCTAAAGGCTCCCATCAAAAACTCAAACAAAAGAGCCCTCGGAAATTCTCCAAGAGCCCCTTTATTTTAGTATTTAATTAATGTATATTTCTTCTTCCCTCTTCTGATGATGGTAAATTGTCCTTCAATCCGCTCATTCTCAGCTAGGGAGTAGGAAGCATCTGTAATACGTTCACCGTTAACAGACACCGCTCCATTTGTTATATCTTCACGCGCCTGACGTTTTGATGGTGAAATCGCTGCTTCCACAAGCAGGTCAACGAGATTCCCTTCAAAATCGGAAGCATCAAATGAAGGAACATCTTTAAATCCTTGTCTAATTTCTGCAGCAGAAAGCTCTTTCACATTACCACTAAACAATGCCTGGGTGATTTTAATTGCCTGCTGCAATGACTCTTCACCATGAATTAATCGAGTCATTTCTTCAGCCAAAGCCTTTTGCGCCATACGTAGATGAGGTTCTTCCTTTACCGACTTTTCTAGTTGCTCAATTTCCTCATGCGACAGGAAAGTAAAGTATTTCAAGTATTTAACCACATCCGCATCAGCTGAATTGATCCAGAACTGATAAAATTCATATGGTGTTGTTTTTTCAGGGTCCAGCCAAACGGCACCGCCTTCGGTTTTACCGAATTTGGTACCATCCGCTTTTGTTACTAATGGAATTGTCAATCCAAAAGCTTTTGAGCCTTCAGGCTGCATTTTACGGATCAATTCCAGCCCAGAGGTAATGTTCCCCCACTGATCACTGCCGCCAATTTGTAATTTACAATTATGGTGCTCATATAAATGGTTGAAATCCATCGCTTGTAAAATCGTATAAGTAAATTCAGTAAAAGAAATCCCTGTTTCAAGTCTATTCGCAATAGTATCTTTCGCCAACATGTAGTTTACACCGATATGTTTCCCGATATCACGTAAAAACGAAACGATATCCATGGAACCAGCCCAGTCATAGTTATTTACCATAGTGGCTCCATTTTCTCCGTCAAACTCAAAAATCGCTGCTAATTGCTTTTGAATGCCTTCAACATTTTTTTGTACGGCTTCTAATGTTTGCAAGTTACGCTCTTCACTTTTACCACTAGGATCACCGATTAAACCCGTGGCCCCACCGACTAGCACAATAGGACGATGCCCGTGTTGCTGAAATCTTCTAAGTGTTAAAAACGGAACTAAGTGGCCGATATGCAAGCTGTCTGCTGTTGGGTCTGCACCACAATATAATGAAATTTTTTCACTTGATAAAATATCTTTTAAACCTTCTTCATCGGTTTGCTGATAGATTATTCCCCGCCATGCCAAATCCTCTAATAAATTCATTAAAATAGCCTCCTAAAAGAAAATAAAAAACGCCCCTGCAAACATGCAGGGACGTATAAATACGCGATACCACCCGGCTTGAGGAAAAAAATTCCTCCACCTCGAAAAATTAACGGCTTATCCGTTCTCTGCTACTCTAATCTTCACAGAGAAAGCTCCAGGACGTAATTCAATTTTCTATATGTATCAGCTTTCACCCTCCGCTGACTCTCTACAAACAGGGATAGAAAATCTACTGTTGATTCCCTTCACAGCATTAAAATTATAAAATTGATTATACCTTTTTTACCATATTTCCATGACTTTTGTCAAACTTGAATTGGAAAATTAAGATAAATGTAGAACTTTGTCATTTTTTTGAACATGTATATGCTATAATGTATGTGATTTAAGTCGAGGTGATGCTCTTAATGAAAGAAAGACTGCAGGCTTGGATGGAAGTTTTAAAATCATCCCTAAACTTGATTACACATAAAAAAACAGTAAAGAGTGCTCGAATTACATATTCTGTGGTTTGGAATCTTTTTCTAATCTTTTTAACTGTATTTATTCTTGGAGGCTCTTTTGCTACCGGTGTTGGTGCAGGGTACTTTGCCTCACTTGTGAAGGATGAACCCGTCCGCTCTTACAGTAGTTTGAAAAAAGATATTTATAATTATACTGAGACTTCTGACCTCTATTTTGCTGATAATGTTTACCTTGGAAAACTAAGATCAGATCTTGAACGTGAAGAAGTAAATTTGGATCAGGTCTCTGATTACCTTGTAAAAGCCGTCATTTCAACAGAGGACGAGTATTTTTACAAGCATCATGGTGTGGTTCCAAAAGCCGTTTTTCGCGCCCTATTTCAGGAAGTCACCAATTCAGCAGTTCAATCAGGCGGCAGTACGTTAACTCAGCAGCTTATTAAGAACCAAATTTTAACCAATGAGGTCTCCTTTCAACGGAAAGCAAATGAAATCTTACTTGCCCTTCGTTTAGAAAAATTTTTCTCCAAAAAAGAAATTCTTGAGGCCTACCTAAATGTTTCAACATTCGGTCGAAATTCATCCGGACGAAATATTGCAGGGGTACAGGCAGCAGCAAAAGGAATCTTCGGGAAAAGCGCAAACAAGCTCACACTACCAGAAGCAGCCTTTATCGCAGGGTTACCGCAAAGCCCCTTCGGATACACCCCTTTTACAAGAGACGGAAAAGTGAAAGAAAATTTGGAACCGGGAATCAACCGGATGAAAACCGTTTTAAAAAGGATGTATGATGGCGGTTACATTAACAAAAAGCAGTATGCTGAAGCGGCGGCCTATGACATTACAAAAGATTTTACACCACCGCGTCCAAATCCTTTGGAAAAATATCCTTGGTTGACATTTGAAATTGAAAAACGTTCAATCGATGTTCTTGCTACGGTTTTGGCCCAAAAGGACGGAATCAGTGAAAAAGAATTAAAGAAAGACAGCAATCTCCAATACAAGTACCAAACTTTAGCCAGTCATGATTTAAAACAAAATGGTTATGAGATTCACACAACCATTAACAAAAAAATGTATGACGCCATGCAAAAAGTTAAGGATCGATATCCATATTATGGACCTGATAAACCGGAAGAAAAGAAGGATCCGGAGACAGGTAAGGTCAAAACCGTCATGGAGCCCGTGGAAGTTGGGGCTATCTTGATTGAAAATAAAACCGGTAAAATCATTAGCTTTGTTGGCGGAAGAGATTATGATAAACAGCAGCTTAATCACGCTACCAACGCGATTCGTCAAAATGGGTCGACCATGAAACCGCTCCTTGTTTATGGACCGGCAATTGAAATGGGAAAGGCTGCCCCCGGGACAACTTTACCAGATGTTGCTTTGAGCCTTAACCCGGCAAGCAGCAGCCCATGGCCCCATAACTATGACATGAGGTATAGTGGTTTAGTCTCTGCAAGATACGCCCTGGCATGGTCTTATAACGTGCCTGCTGTGAAGTTATACAGGGACATTGTTAATCAACGGCCGGCTAAATACCTGGAAAAAATGGGTTTTTCTTCACTTAGAAGTGAAGACTATACGAACCTTTCAACGGCTATTGGTTCTTTAAGCAACGGAGTTACAGTTGAAGAAAATACGAATGCTTTTACAACTTTTGCAAATGGCGGGAAATTTATCGACGCCTATATGATTGACAGTATCGTCGATAAAAATGGGAAAGTGATTTATCAGCATCAGGTTAAACCTGTTAAGGTTTTTACACCTCAGACCGCTTATTTAACATTAGATATGATGCGTGATGTTATGCGAATGGGTACGGCTGCGGGCATTAATTACCGTCTTAAATTTCGAACAGACTGGGCCGGAAAAACAGGTACAGGAGTCGATTATAAAGACTCATGGCTGGTTGGAACCAATCCGAATGTAACATTTGGAATCTGGACGGGTTATGATACGCCAAAATCCCTTCAATCTTACGGATATATGTCGTATAGTCAGCGGACAAACAATCTTTGGGTTGATTTAATCAATTCTGCCTATAAGATCAAGCCGTCCTTAATTGCTCCGAAAAAGCAATTTAAAATGCCAAACGGAATTGTTAGACGCTCTTATTGCGCTGTATCAGGTCTCTTGCCATCGGCAGCTTGCGTAAATGCGGGCTTGGTTGAGAGTGACTACTTCAATGCTAAATATGTCCCGACAAAAGTGGATGATAGTTTAGTTGCCGGAAAATATGTTATGATTGGCGACAGAAAATATTTAGCATTGGATTCAACACCTGCAGAGTTTGCGCAAAGAGGTCTTGTCTTAAATCCCGATTTCATTACCCGAATGGTTGGAAGGAACTTTCATAATCCAAGCCAGCTCATTCCAAACAGAAGCCGTTGGGCGCATATTCTTGTCCCAACCGCTAAGATTGTTGATAACGGCAAGACTCCGGGATCCGTAAGGCTAAGTGCTGACGCAAATACACTAGCTTGGTCAACATCTTCGGAAAATGATGTCATTGGCTACCGGGTTTATCACGCGGGGCTTTTAAAATTGAAGATAGCCAGTATTAAAAGCGGATCAAGCCTTTCTCTTTCGGTCCCAAGCGGAACCTATTATGTTACGGCAGTCGATATTGCCGGTAAGGAATCCCCGCCCTCTAATTTGGTGGAGGTGGGGGGTACCGATAAAAACACCGACCAAAAGGAAAATAACAACAAAGAGAAAAATAAATAAGTAGAAAAAACCGCACAGAGTGCGGTTTTTTCTACTTTTTAATCTTCCATTGTTGAAAGGTCACCAGTAGGCAGATTAAGCTCCCATGCCTTTAAAACACGTCTCATAATTTTACCGCTTCTAGTTTTTGGAAGCTTATCTCGGAAATCAATCTCTCTAGGTGCCGCATGTGCTGCAAGACCTTTTTTCACAAACTGTCTAATTTCCTCTTTCAATTCTTCCGTTTCTTCAAAGCCATCTCTTAAGGCGATAAAGGCCTTAATAATTTCCCCACGAACTGGGTCCGGCTTTCCAATAACGCCTGCTTCCGCGACTGCTGGGTGCTCAACAAGCTTGCTTTCAACCTCAAAAGGACCAACACGTTCACCGGAAGTCATGATCACATCATCAATACGTCCCTGGAACCAGAAATACCCTTCTTCATCCATATACGCTGAATCGCCAGAAACATACCAGTCACCAGGCATAAAATAGGACTCGTACTTTTCTGAGTTATTCCAAATTGTGTACATCATGGAAGGCCAGCCTTTTTTAATCGCAAGATTGCCCATACGGTAAGGTGGCAATTCGTTACCTTGGTCATCAACGATCGCTGCGGTTACTCCTGGAATCGGTTTCCCCATTGATCCTGGTTTAATCGGCATACATGGGTAATTTGAAATCAGCTGTGCCCCTGTTTCCGTCATCCACCAGTTATCATGAATTCGTTTATTAAATACCTTTGCTCCCCATTTTACAACTTCAGGATTTAGCGGCTCCCCTACACTTAAAACATGACGGAGTGAGCTAAGATTATATTTTTTCACAAGTTCATCGCCGGCTCCCATTAACATCCGGAAAGCAGTTGGGGCACTGTACCAAACTGTAACACCAAAATCTTCAATCATTTGATACCATGATTCAGGGCTGAAACGTCCGCCAACTATGACATTAGAGGTTCCTGTTAACCATGGTCCGAATATACCATATGAGGTTCCTGTAACCCAGCCAGGGTCCGCTGTACACCAGTAAACATCGTCTTCTTTTAAATCAAGAACCCATTTAGCTGTTTGGTAATGCTGAACCATCGCATTATGTACATGCAAAACTCCTTTAGGTTTCCCAGTAGAACCGGAGGTATAGTGTAGAATCATGCCGTCTGTTCTTTCAACCCATTCAATTCTTAACTCTTTCTCTGCTTCTTCCAATTTTTTCAAGAAGTCAATAACCGGTCCCTGCTCATCTACATTTTTACCGATTACAAAAATATGCTTTAAATCAGGTAATTCACTTACAGGAACACGATCAAGCAATTCCGGAGTGGTAACAAGTACCTTTGCACCACTGTCCTGAAGACGGTCTCTGACGGCCCCCTCCATAAATGCTTCAAATAACGGACCAACAATCGCTCCTAATTTAATCGCACCTAAAACAGTGAAGTAAAGCTCTGGAGAGCGAGGCATGAAAATAAATACACGGTCGCCTTTATCGACATCGCCATAGGTTTTCAAAACATTGCCTGCCTTATTTGACAGTTCTTTCATTTCTTTAAATGTGTACTTTTCGTCCCTTACTCCATCACGATAATAAAGAGCAATTTTGTTCTTCCGGAAGGTTTTTACATGGCGGTCAATCGCCTCGTAAGCCATATTTACCAATCCTGTTTCGTGCCAAGAAAATTCCTTTTCAGCTTCTTCCCAATTAAAATTCTTATACAATTCTTCATAATTTGGTAGGTTATACTCTCCCTGTACCACTGGCAGCGCTTCCACTCTCATCTAATTCTCCCCCTTAAGTTTTATTGAGATAATTATATTACAAAAAGAGACTATTCTCAATTTTTAAAATTATTTTTTTGTATGATAATTTTTTTGAAATCTATAAAAAGTGTCTAAAAATTTTGTGAAAACGCTTCTAATAAATAGATTTTTTGTATAATAGAATTATATTTGAAACACATTTCCAGGTGGTGATCAAATGGAACATAAGAAAACGTACAATGCAAAAGAATTAAAGACCCCTCACGGAAATTTAATTATAGAAGGACCAATCTCAGCGGAAAAGCTTGCAGGTTACGAATTTCATGAGGACCTTACCGCCTTTCGTCCGCCCAGGCAGCAACACCAAGCATTGGTGGGAATTGCCGATCTTACGGAAGGAAGAATTATTATCGCCAGATCTCACCATACAATTGTTGGCTATGTTACCTACCTCTATCCAGACCCGCTTGAAAGATGGTCTGAAGGAAAAATGGATAATTTAATAGAATTAGGTGCCATTGAAGTCATTCCTCAATTTAGGGGCTGTGCTGTTGGGAAAAATCTCATATTCGTGGCAATGATGGATGATGCGATGGAAGATTATATTACGATTACGACTGAATATTATTGGCACTGGGATCTAAAAGGAACAGGTCTGAATGTATGGGAATATCGAAAGGTTATGGAGAAAATGATGAATGCCGGTGGACTTGAATGGTATGCAACCGATGATCCTGAAATTTGTTCCCATCCTGCAAATTGCTTAATGGTCAAGATCGGCAAAAGGGTAGATAACGAATCCGTCCAAAAATTTGACCGCCTGCGCTTTATGAATCGGTTTATGTATTAAACGAAAAGCGGAAGCGCCTTGGTCAGCCCCGACAAGCATAAGACAAGCCGGCGAGAAGGTTGCTCTTTAACCTTCTTGACGGATTGACTGTAGACCATCGAGGGGGCTAGGCGCTGGAGCTGGACACTGAAACTGTTTTTATGAAGGGGGATTTTCCAATGATCGTAGAAGAAATCATGAAACCAAACGTTGCAACACTTTTTCCAACAGATTCGATTAAGGATGCCTTAGGCCTTATGGAATCAAAAAAAATTCGCCATGTGCCCATTATAGACTCCGAAAATCATTTAGTAGGGTTAGTTACAGTCGTGGATATCCGTGATGCAATGCCCTCTATATTTCATGCCAATGAACACTTGGAGGATTTACAAAAACCAGTTGTGACGATAATGAAAAAAAATGTGATTACAGGCCATCCGCTTGATTTTGTAGAAGAGGTGGCAGGTCTATTTTATGAACATAAAATCAGCTGCCTTCCCATCATCAATGATCAAAAGCTCGTTGGAATTATCACAGAAACAGACCTGCTAAGAACAATGGTGGAATTAACCGGTGCCCATCAGCCCGGGTCACAAATTGAAATAAAGGTCCCAAATATAACCGGAATGCTTAGTGAAATTTCTTGTATAATACGAAAACGTAACGCAAATATTCTTAGTGTGCTTGTTTACCCAGACAAAAAGGATGATCAATTTAAAATACTCGTTATTCGCGTGCAAATGATGAACCCAACGGGGCTAATTGAAGATTTAAAAAAAGCAGGACACCATGTTCTATGGCCAAATCTTCCGGGGATTTCACTATGACAGATAAATGTTCATTTGTTTTTTCAGAAGAACTGTTGAATTATAAATTCAGCAGCCATCATCCTTTTAATCAGTTTCGGCTTAAATTAACAGTAGATTTACTAAAAAAATTAAATGCACTGGATGAAAAGCAAATTATCTTACCCAGAACGGCTACTTTAGAGGATCTCAGCCTTATTCATGATCCAAATTATATTGACGCCGTATTTAAGGCTGGTCATGATCAACTACCTATTGAAATAGCAGAAAATTATGGTTTAGGAACCGAGGACACTCCAATTTTTCCAAATATGCATGAGGCAAGCTCATTACTAGTTGGCGGAACATTAACAGCAGTTGACCAGGTAATGACAGGACAAGCAGTTCATGCAGTTCACCTGGGAGGGGGGCTTCACCACGGGTTTCGAGGAAAAGCTTCCGGGTTTTGCATTTATAATGACAGCTCTGTAGCAATTAGGTATCTGCAGCAAAAATATAATGCGCGCGTTTTATATGTCGATACGGATGCTCATCATGGGGATGGTGTCCAATGGTCTTTTTATGATGACCCTAATGTATGTACCCTGTCTATACATGAAACAGGCAGATATTTATTTCCCGGAACAGGAAACGTAAATGAACGCGGCCAAGGTAAAGGTTATGGCTATTCGTTTAACATCCCTGTTGATGCTTTTACCGAAGATGAATCATGGCTTCACACCTATTCACATGCAATTAGGGAAGTCGCTGATTTCTTTAAGCCAGATGTTATTCTCACCCAAAATGGGGCAGATGCTCATTACTTTGATCCATTGACACATTTATCCGCAACGATGAAAATCTACCGCGAAATACCAAAGCTTGCCCATGAAATCGCCCATCAATATTGTAATGGCCGCTGGATTGCTGTTGGCGGCGGCGGGTATGACATCTGGAGAGTGGTGCCACGTGCATGGGCCCTTATTTGGCTGGAAATGACTGAAAACTCCAATTGTTATGGTAATTTACCCGAGGAATGGGTCCACTTCTGGCAGAAGGACTCCCCTGTTGAAATACCAAGAGAATGGGACGATCCAGACAATCTATATTTGCCGATTCCAAGAAAGGCAGAAATTACTGAAAAAAATTTACAGACGCTTGAAAAGGCTTTATATCCGATTCGAAATCAGCAAAAGAGTCAATCCAGCTAATATTAAAAGGGCTATCTGCAGATAGCCCTTTTAAATTTATTTTGTTGATTGACGATGTTCAATTCGGTGTGGAAGAACAACAGTATGCCGCTCCACTTTTTCTTTATTCATATATTTAGTCAACAGACGCATTGCCACTGCGCCGATATCGTATAATGGCTGAATAACAGTTGTTAGCTGTGGACGTACCATAAGGGCCAATCTTGTATTATCCGAGGTAATGACCTCAAAGTCTTCAGGTATATTGTACCCCTTATCCTGAGCACCATGGACAACCCCAAGTGCCATTTCATCAGATGCCACTAAAATGGCAGTTGGCCGTTCTTGTGCTTCCAATAACTTTTCAAAGGCTTCAATTCCTGAATCGTATGTGTAATCTCCTTCAACAACCAATTCTTCGTTAAATGGAATCCCGGCATCCTCAAGCGCTCTTTGATACCCTTTTACCTTATTCTCCAGTTCATATAATGGACCGACGACAAAGGCAATATTCTTGTGGCCCTTATCGATAAATTCTTTAACCGAATCATAAGCGGCTTGTTCATAATTAATATTCACGGAAGGAATCGTTTCGGTTTCTTCCATAGAGCCGGCAAGCACAATAGGGACAGGTGATTTTTCAAATTCCTCTACATGTTCAGAAGTAATATTTCCTCCCATAAAAATTATGCCGTCCACTTGTTTCCCAAGCATCGTGTTAAACAAATGTAATTCTTTATCTTTATTTTGGTCAGAGTTACTTAAGATAATATTGTATTTGTACATTGTTGCAATGTCTTCAATACCCCGTGCTAATTCAGCATAAAAAATATTTGATATATCCGGGATAATGACACCTACAGTAGTAGTTTTTTTACTAGCTAATCCTCTTGCAACAGCATTCGGACGGTATCCAAGCCGTTCAATTACTTCTAATACTTTTTTACGGGTAACCGGTTTAACATTGGGATTTCCATTCACAACACGTGAAACGGTTGCCATCGAAACATTTGCTTCCCGGGCAACATCGTAAATCGTCACATTCACGCTCAACACTCTCCTTAAAACGATACATTATTTTTCTTTATTTTATAGCAGTTTAACAAAGCCTAGTCATTTTCTTTTTCCTTAGCTTAGTCTATCGTTTCCGCTATTTTAATTTGTGATATAATAAACAATCTTAATTATCTATTTAATGATACGACAAGAACGTAGAAGCCGCAATGAGATTCCTCTATTTTCGGATATTTTAAGTAAAAAAACCTCCTGCACAAGTTTGCAGAAGGTTTTTTGGAAATAATTACTATTAATTTTAGATCCGAACAAAGTGTGATGCTAGTAACTCATTGTAAAAATTATCAAATTGTTCAAGATTCATTTGCTGTTGGGCGTCGGATAATGCTACGGCTGGATCTGGATGAACTTCAGCCATAACTCCATCAGCTCCAATTGCAATCGCCGCCTTAGCAGCAGGAAGCAATAAATCTCTTCTTCCAGTGGAGTGTGTTACGTCCACCATAACTGGTAAATGTGTCTCTTGTTTCAAAATTGGTACTGCAGAAATATCTAATGTATTTCTTGTTGCACGCTCATATGTGCGAATACCGCGTTCACAAAGAATAATTTGTCCGTTTCCTTGTGCCATAATGTATTCTGCTGCATTGATAAATTCTTCAATGGTTGCTGCAAGGCCTCTTTTTAATAAAACAGGTTTCTTTACAGCTCCGGCTGCTTTTAATAATTCAAAGTTTTGCATATTACGGGCACCAATTTGAATCACATCAAGGTACTCAGCTGCCATTTCAATATCCGCAGGGTTTACAATTTCACTGATTACAGCCATATCGAATTCAGTTGCAACACGTTTTAAAATTTTTAAGCCTTCGACGCCTAAACCTTGGAAATCATATGGAGAGGTTCTTGGCTTATATGCACCGCCACGTAGAAGTTTTAGTCCTTTTTCCTTCATTGCTTTAGCTACCGTTGCAACTTGCTCATAAGATTCAACTGCACAAGGACCAAAAACGAAGTGCGGTTTACCGTCTCCAATATTTTCACCCTTTAACGTAACAATTGTATCTTCAGGCTTTTTCTTTCTCGAAACTAATAATGCTTTACTATGATCATCTTTTTGCAGGTCTAACCCAGCTTTAAAAATTTCTTTAAAAATATGATCAATTGTTGAATTTTCAAAAGGACCATCATTATGCTCCTTAATAACCTCCAACATTTTTCTTTCACGGACTGGATCGTAACGGTAAACTCCCTGGTTCCCCTTTACTTGCCCAATCTCTTGGACGAGTCGAGCTCTTTCATTAATTAACCTCAACAATTCCAAGTTTAATTCATCCACACGTGATCGTAAGTGATCCAATTCATTTGTGCTCAATATTTTCCCCGTCCTTTCATAACCCATCAGATATTTATATTCATAAATACTGAACGGTGTCCTACTTTTTTAAGATTGTATTGAAATAAATTTTCTATTTTTTCAATAATTAGGCTTTATTATAGCGGAAAAAATTATTTTTGTCACCACTTTTTTCTTTATTGATTAAACGCTTTTAAGCACTAAAGTATTTATAAGGGATATTAAATTAAAATATGTTGATATTTGAATTATGTGATGCTTATAGAAAAAATTGTACATTTTTCAAAACGAAAGCACCCATATTATGGATGCCTTTAAATACTACTGATTTTCACCCACTGCATCTGTCAATGAACGCTTGGTAATTTTCCAATGCGAGGCATTCCAGCGTGGCTCCCCATTTGTAAAAAGAATAGCCTGTGGTGATTCATGCTTAATATTAAACTTCTCTGCAATATCATTTGATAATGGGCGTGAATCCTGTACAGCTAAAAAGTAAGCAGGAATGCTATTTTCATTATCGGCAAATTTTTGATATTCCTGATAAGCTGCCTGACTAACCGGGCATGTTAAGCTATGTTTTAAAAGAAGAAATTTCTCTTCTTTTTCCAGTAATGTTTCAAACTGTTCTTGTGTTTCTATTTTGTCAACCATTCTTATTCCCTCCTAAAAAATAAACGGTGAAGTCATTTTATCACTTCACCGTTTCTATCACAAATAATCAGTTTAGATTTTGGCTGTCTTAAACCTAGTTGTTGATTTTTGCTCCAATCAACGTTGTTCAAAAGAAAACACTGTCTTTTAAATTTTAAAAATTCTTACTGTTTTACCTTTAACTCTTCTTCATCGAGGGCTTTTTTTGCTTCGTCTAGTTTTCTCTTAATATCCTCGTTGTTTAGTGGTGCCTCTGTCTTTATGCTTACATTTTTTTGTTGGTGGGTTTGAATGGGAATATAAATGACATCTGACTTGTCCTCTTTTTCTTCCCTTGCCTTCGGTTTGATTTTTGTTTTGCTTAAAAGATCACTTGATTGTTGAACGATGCCCTGTGTGATCGATGTTGTCTTGGAAGCAAGCTGGCTGCTTTTGTTCATCATATTTCCCCGCAAATCTGCGGTTTTTTCCATTAGAAAACCCGTTTGGTTACTTAGTTTGTTTCGCAAATCCTTCCCTGCTTTTGGTGCAAAAAACAGTGCGGCAGCCGCACCAACCATCCCGCCTACTAAGGCGCCAAGTAAAAAACTATTACCGGAATCTTCGTTTCTTTTTTGGTTCGTTTCTCGTGTTTCGTTATCTTTATTAGACATAAAAAACGCCCTCCTTGAGTTAACCTATATTATCTTGACCTAACTCTGCCGGTTTCACTTGGGGTAATCATATTTTTTTCTTGCCTTTTTGCCTTCCATTTATCCCTAAGTTCAAGAATCACATTACTCCATTGAATAACTTGAGAAACTTTTTCTTTACTTTCTTCAACTTGCTTGTCAAAGGATTGGGTAATGTCCTGTAAAGTTCCATTAAACTTACTCACTGTTGTACCAACATCTTTTACAGCATCCACAACACTATTTAAGCTTTCTGACTTATATTTTAAATCATCTGCAAGAGCATTCGTTTTTTGTAAAAGTACGGTTGTTTCTGTTGTGACTCCTTCAAGCTGTGTTTCGAGCCCTTCAAGAGTTTTTGAAACGCTTTTCAATGTCTCCCTTAGAGACGTAAGCATTTTGGAAACATAAATCACAAGTACTAGAAAGGCAATTGCAATCAATGCAACACTTAAGTATAAAATAATAATCATTGTGGCACCTCCGCTTGATTCTACCTATATGTATTACCCAACGATGTTGGGCATAAACCTCATCAACATTTTATACTACTTCAATCTTTTTGTCTTGTTTTCCTGCCAACACATTTATAAAATATCGTTATTTTTCAACATTCATCCATATTCGGGTAAAATAGAGAAGCAGTATAAGAAATTTTCTTTCGGAGGCGTATGAAATGAAGGATACACGGATTGAGAAACTCGCAAAAAATTTAATTAACTATTCTGTCCAGCTTCAAAAAGGTGAAAAGGTACTAATTGAGAATTTCGGATTGCAGCGTGAACTTGTAACCGCTTTAGTAAAAGAAGCTTATGAAGCTGGAGGCTACCCATTTGTTCTTTTAAAAGATCATCAAGTGGACCGCTCTTTATTACTCGGTGCAAAGGAAGAACAATATAATATGATGGCTGAATTTGAGGCCAATGTAATGAGTCAAATGGATGCATACATAGGACTGCGTTCCGGCAATAACATAAATGAGCATGCAGACGTACCAGATGAAAAAATGAAGATTCACGGGAATACAATTGGCAAGAAAGTCCACCGTGACATTCGGGTGCCAAAAACAAAATGGGTTGTGCTTCGTTACCCAACATCCTCTATGGCTCAATTAGCTAAAATGAGCACTGAAGGATTTGAAGATTTTTACTTCAATGTCTGTAACTTGGATTATGGAAAGATGGATGAGGCAATGGACAGCCTTGTTGAACTTATGAACCGTACTAACAAAGTTCGTTTAACCGGACCGGGAACAGATCTTAGCTTCTCCATAAAAGATATCCCAGCCATTAAATGTGCAGGAAGATTAAACATTCCGGATGGAGAAGTATATACAGCTCCTGTTCGTGACTCTGTAAACGGCATGATTTCTTATAATACCCCATCCCCCTATCAGGGATTTACGTTTGAAAATGTTAAATTAACCTTCAAGGATGGAAAAATTGTTGAAGCAGAAGCAAATGATTCAGAACGAATCAATAAAGTTTTTGATACGGATGAGGGAGCACGCTATATCGGGGAATTTGCCATTGGCGTAAATCCATTCATTTTAAATCCAATGCAGGATATTTTATTTGATGAAAAAATTGCAGGAAGCTTCCATTTTACACCTGGTCAATGCTATGATGATGCCTTTAACGGGAACCATTCAAATATTCACTGGGATATGGTCAATATTCAACGTCCTGAATATGGCGGAGGCGAAATTTATTTTGATGATGTCTTAATTCGCAAGGACGGTCTATTCGTGATCCCCGAATTAGAAAAATTAAACCCAGATCATTTAGTATAAAGGTAAAGGATGCCAGGTATTGCCTGGCATCCTTTTTTAAGATAATTGCTTTTCATAGGACTCTTGAAATTTTTGAATATCTCCTGCACCCATAAAAATAATCACACCATTATCAAAATTTTTAAGGACAGATGTATTCTCTTCTGAAAGAATCTCCGCTCCCTCTATTTTGTCCTGAAGATCCTTGATTGTAAGCTTTCCATGGTTTTCACGTGCAGAACCAAAAATTTCGCATAAATAGGCCTTATCCGCCTTGCGTAAGCTTTCAGCAAAATCTTCAAGAAACGCCTGCGTCCTTGTAAAGGTATGCGGCTGGAAAACGGTAATCAACTGACGATCAGGATATTTTTGTTTAGCCGCTTCAATTGTTGCTTTAATTTCAGTAGGATGGTGTGCATAATCATCAATTAAAATTTGTGAACCAATTCTTTTTTCCGAGAATCTTCTTTTTACTCCCTGGAACGTGCTTAATTGCTCCTTGACAATAGCCACATCAATTTCTTCGTAGTGGCAAAGGGCAATGACAGCAAGAGAATTTAAGACACTATGATCACCGAAGGTTGGAATTGTAAAGGAATCATAAAAAGTATTCCGGATAAACACATCGAAGCTAGTTCCATCTGTTGTTTTCACAAGATTTTTGGCTTGATAGTCATTCTCTTCATCAAAACCATAAAATAATACCGGAACCTTTGCTTGGATTTTTTGAAGCTGCTCATCATCACCGTATGCAAAAATTCCCTTTTTTACCTGTATGGCCATCTCTTGGAAGGCAGAGAAAACATCATCAATATTGGCAAAATAATCAGGATGGTCAAAGTCTATATTGGTCATGATTGCATAATCAGGGAAGTACGATAAAAAGTGCCTTCTGTATTCGCATGCTTCGAATACAAAATATTCAGCGCCTTCCTGCCCTTTCCCTGTACCATCGCCAATTAAAAACGATGTAGGTTTGGCTCCTTCCATAACATGAGCAAGCAACCCAGTAGTGGACGTCTTTCCATGGGCACCTGTAATCGCAATACTTGTAAAGTTTTGCATAAAATCTCCCAAGAAGCGATGGTAACGGACAATCGGAAGCCCCAGCTTCATCGCCTCTTGAATTTCTTCGTGGGTATCAGGAAAAGCATTTCCTGCAATAATGGTCATTCCCGGTTTAATATTTTCTTTTTGAAAGGGAAGGATCTTTATTCCTGATTGCTCAAGGGCTACCTGAGTGAAAAAGCGCTTTTCGACATCGGAGCCTTGCACTTCAAAATTCATATCGTGCAGAACCTGTGCCAACGCACTCATTCCAGACCCCTTAATACCTACAAAATGGTAAATAGTCATCTAAAGAACCTCCAACAAACGTCTATCTGTAAAACAGTATATGACATCTTACTTTATTTGCTAATTTTAACTATATTCTCATTGTAATCACATTTATATATTATAACACTCTTCGTTCTTAAAAACTATTTAAGAACTATTTACTTTTATTTCAAATATTTCATTTTTTAATTCAAAGAGTATTGGGTTATCCATTTGAATTCGCCTCATAAAAGGCTTCTAAATCCGATGCCGTAATTAAAACCTCACGCGGTTTACTTCCATTTGCACTGGAAATAAACCCATTTGCTTCAAGCATATCCATTAATCTTGCTGCACGGTTGTACCCGATTTTAAAACGGCGTTGCAAACTAGAGGTTGAGGCCGTGCCATGGTCAATGATAAACTCGCAGGCTTCATAAAAAAGTTCATCCTCCTCCTCTGTCACTTGCGCCTTCTTTAAAAGTTCTTCCTGTTCAAATAAATAATCCGGTTCCTGCTGCTCCCTTACATGTGCAACAACAAGGTCAATTTCTTCATCAGAAACAAATGTACCTTGCAAACGGACAGGCTTCGATGAACCATTTTCTAAAAAGAGCATGTCCCCCGTCCAAGCAATTTTTCCGCCCCGCTTATGTCAATGATTGTTCGCGAATCAATTTGTGATGAAACGGAAAAAGCAATTCGTGTTGGAATGTTTGCTTTGATTAGCCCTGTAATAACGTCTACAGAAGGTCTTTGGGTAGCCACGATTAAATGGATCCCACACGCTCTAGCCTTTTGGGCAATTCGGCAAATGGCTTCCTCAACATCTGCCGGTGACATCATCATTAAATCAGCTAACTCATCAATAATAATGACAATGAACGGCAGCTTGTCGGAATATCTCTTATGTTCCATTGCTAGTTCGTTAAAGCGGTTGATATCTCGGACACCTGTATGGGCAAAAAGCTCGTAGCGTCTTTCCATTTCCTCAACAGCCCATTTTAAGGCAGCTGTTGCAGCTTTTACATCCGTTATAACCGGGCTGACCAAATGTGGGATTCGATTATAAGGAGCTAATTCAACCATTTTGGGATCAATCAGCAATAACTTTAAATCTTCAGGACTAGCTTTAAATAATAAACTAACAAGGATTGTGTTAATACAAACACTTTTTCCCGACCCCGTAGCTCCGGCAATTAAGCCGTGCGGCATTTTTTTCAAATCAGTTACAATTGGTTTTCCTGAAATATCGAGCCCTAATACAGCCGTTAAGGGCGAGGTGGATTCCTTAAAAACATTACTTTGGATAATTTCATTTATAAAGACCGGCCGTGACTTTTGATTAGGAACTTCAATACCAATCGTATGCTTTCCTGGGATAGGAGCCTCAATCCGGATATCTCTAGCTGCAAGACTTAATTTAATATCATCACTAAGGTTTGTAATTTTATTTACCTTGACACCCGGCTCAGGCTGAACCTCAAAGCGTGTAACGGCTGGACCCTGTGTTACATTAACCACCTTTGCTCCAACGTTAAAATTTTGTAAGGTTTGGTTTAATAAATTTTCCTGGTTTTGAATCCACTCTGTATCTTTTTCAACTACAACTGGTGGACTCAACAAAGAAAATTCAGGAAATTGATAGGTATCCGCTGCCGAAATAGCCACTTCTTCATGGGCCACAGTTTTATCATAAGTGGCTGCCTCTTCTTTATGGGCATCAGGTTCATCATAAGTGGTTGCCTCTTCTTTATGGGCATCAGGTTCATCATAAGTGGTTGCCTCTTCTTTATGGGCATCGGGTTCATCATAAGTGGTTGCCTCTTCTTTATGGGCATCGGGTTCATCATAAGTGGTTGCCTCTTCTTTATGAGCATCAGGTTCATCATGAGTGGTTGCCTCTTCAAAATGGACCTTGATTTCATCATTAATGAATGCCTCTTTTTTCGGTGCAGCCTTCTCTATTTGAAAAATTGGCACTTCCTTCAATTCCTCATGAACCACTTTTACTTTCTTAACCGTTTCTATCGGCTTGTTTATTTCAGGCGGTATTCGGGAATCCATGCCCATTTTTCTTTGTATTTTTCTTTCTTCCCATTTCTCCTTATCCTGCTTTAACATCATGACATTGAATGGTAAATGGGACTGTTTTGGTCTTGGGTTCTCCGTATGCACCTGAACGGTTTCTACACTTATTTGTGGTGGTAAGTTTTCAGGTTCAACCGCTTGAACTGAAGGAATCTCTTGCTCACGATCCGGTATTGAATATGAAATATTTAAGGATGGCTCCAACCTTGAATCTTCCTCTTTTTCAATCTCCTCAACTAACGGACCGGGTTCTGTTACCAGGATAACAGGATTTTCATTTTGTTCCTGTGGTGGAACTTGAATCTCTTCCATCATTTTTTGACTGTTTTGGGTTGATTCTGTATCCTCTTTTATAAAATGAGTCAGCTCGTGCTCAACAATGATTGAATTGCTGCTTTTCACAGGTCTTTTAAATCCAAAAACTGGAGATGGAATTTCGGTTGCATGAAAAGGTCTGCTTTTTTTTGGCTCCTGCTCCTTTTGTATTTTAGGAGCTGCCTTTTTCTCTTGCACAACCTCAAAATGCTCTGTCTCTTTACTTTTTTGCTGTCTTTCTGTTCGCTTCTTTGAAGCTGCACCCTTATTTTCGATTGACTTTTCATCCGGGATAATAGGTAAACGAATTTTCCCTTTTGGATATTGGTAGGAAATACGGGCATCTATATCCCTGCCGCCTTCATTATTTTTTTTAGAGGGAAAGTCTCTCATTTCATTATGTATTCTAGAATGGTTCAGTTCATATTCGTAATCATTTTCATCTTCCTCATCATTTTTAAACCTTTGAAAAAAGTTTTGGATCCAGCTCAAAACTATCACTCTTTCTACTTTCATCTATTATTCTATTTTAGCAGTATTTGATAATATTTCGACAAGAAATCTAAAAATCAGTCGAAATATAGTGGAATAGGTTGGAATTCTTAAAATACAAATGAAAAAAGACCACTTTTTGTTGTGATCCTTCCTCATTTTTGTCACTTATTTTTTCCTAAAATAAAGATTGGTTCTAGTTCCCCATCCTCGTACAAAAATGACAATGCCGTGATGGGCACATGGCCATTAGCAAAGAAGCTCATCGCTAATTGTGCTAGAACATCATAGCCTCTGTCATTTCGAATATCCGCAATGACCAGCACATCCTGATGCGGTACAGCTAATACCATTGTTCCTGAAACTTTCTTTTGCATCTCATTTAAAAAGCCTTTATTTAAAATCCGGCTGGCATCATACCCATCATTTGTGTTAAGGAAATAAAAGACATTTCCAGCAACATGATCTTCCTTTAATGGGGTTGGAAGGGATCTGGCATTAAATAACGCAATTTCTCTTATCCGATTTGCTTCCCAACCCTCATTTTCCAGCACACGTGAATCAATTAAACGATACGTTTTTCCCATATCAATCGCATAATAGATTTTCGTCTCCGCTGTATGCTCATCGACTAAAAAAGGAACACCCTCTTCTGCTTCAGCCGGAAATGATGTAGAACGAATAACAGGGAAAATATGTTTCTCGTGGTTTGTTAACTGGATTTTATCTTCCATCGCCTTTAGGCCTTCTTCAACATAATAAACCACTTCATCAATCGCTTTTTCTTTATTGGTATGCCAATTAGCAATTATTCCAGATAAAGAAACCGTAATTCCTTTTCCAGCCGCAGAATTTTCGATTCGGAGCTGATCTTTATCACGGTTATACGTAAAGTTCCGACCAGGAGCCGCCAATCGCTGTTCTAATTCTTTTCGCATTTTCTTACTATCCATTTTCATCCTTATCCCTCCATATCAAAGGAGATGCGCACTTATTGTAACATAAGAAAAGCGGAAGCGCCCGTTTAGCACACGACAGGACTGGAGCGAGTCGATTGAGATAAAGGAAACACGAAGAGCGTTAGCGATTCGATGTTGACTTATCGTAGGGAGGCGAGTGAAGTACACTAGTCGCTGGGCGCTGGAGCTGGACAATTCTCAAAGTCGAATGTTAAATTTTCTTTTAAAAAAACTCCATCTCAAAAGGAGATGGAGAGAGAAACGTAATTATTTTAGGCCCTTGATGAAGTTTTCGATTTCCTCTTGGGTTTTTCGATCCTTACTAACAAAGCGACCAAGTTCTTTTCCATTTTCAAAGCCAATAAAGCTCGGAATTCCAAATACATCAAGCTGCTGGCAAAGATCTATAAACTGATCGCGGTCAACATGAACAAAAGTATATTCTTTAAAATTTTCTTCGATTTCAGGCAGGAACGGTTCAATAAAACGGCAATCCCCGCACCAGTTTGCTGAAAACATAAAAATCGTTTTTCCCTTATCCCGAAGTTGTTCAAATTGCTCCATAGACTCTAAATTTTTCAATTTCATTACCTCCTGCTTATTTTTTTATTGAATGAACAATCTGCATCATCGTTTTAGCGTCATCTGCTAAACTGCTTGTTTTAGTTTGAGTGGTCATCTTGGTTCCACCAATTCCTACCGTAACTTCATTCAAATCATCCTTCAAATGTTTTACCAAGATAAATCCAAGTTCATTATTTTTCTTAAATTTTTCATTTGTATAAAGATGCTTATATTGTGCCACTGTTGCTTTGTAAACTACTTCACTTGCCAAATCTTCTTGCGGATTATTAAATAGGATAAAAGTTCTTGAACCATTTTTTAAAACTATATTATTAGGCGATTTATCATTAATCTCATAGCCAAATGGCAGGTAAAATTGGAATTCTCCGCTTTTTTTGTTAGGCTTCTTCGTGTCTTCATTAAAAGTAGTTTTGACAGTTTCAACAGCGGTCTTACTTGCCTCTTTCAATGATGGCTTCCCACAGGAACTTAATATGAGAATAGCTAGGATACAAATAAAAATTGTCTTAAAGAATTTCAGATGATTTCCCTCCTTTTTCGACCATTCCTATATACATCATACCTTTCACATTCTTTACATGACAAGGTATTTGTCGATATTTGTTGTCGAAACAAGGAGAAATTTCTTTATTCCCTATTTATTTGATAGGTGTATTGTCCAACTAGCAGCTTCACGATATGGGTAAACATTTCATCCCGTTTAATGAATCCATTGGTAAAAATTCCGATTGCACCTTCTTTTTTACGGACATTTTCCTTGTTGGAGAAATCCTCCATTACTGGCCCTAATTCTTCTCCTGCCCTCAAACGTGCCGCAACTTCTTCAGGGAGCAGAATTCTTGCTCCTCCAGCAATAATCGGTTCTCTGCCTTTTGCAACAAGTGCCCCCCAATTTACAATTAATAGCCCATGTTTGGATTCTTGGACACCGCCTTCAAGTCCAATACCTAGATCACCATTTCCTTGTCCTAGAGCCCCCTGTGCCCGATTGATTGCTCCTTGAATTGTTTCATCATCCGAAAACGGCTGGTCACTTACTTCTGACGGGATATCTAAGGAGAGAAACTCCGCTTCTGTTTCAACAAATGCATTTTTAACTGCGGAAATTTTAGCAGGGTTCTTAGTTCCGATAATGATTTTCATGGTGCCGCTCCTTTTTTCGCTAAAAAGAGGCATATCCAAATGCCCCCTCTTAATATTTAACTATTTGCTTTTATAGAATCTACCGTTGATTTGTCACATGCTTTTACAAGTTTGACTAATAATTCTTTAGCTGCGGCATAATCATCTACATGAATAATCGAAGCATGGGTATGGATGTAGCGAGAGCATATTCCGATTACGGCGCTTGGAACACCTTCATTGGACAAGTGAACCCTTCCTGCATCTGTACCGCCTTGCGACACGAAATATTGATATGGAATACTATGGGTTTCAGCCATATCGAGGACGAATTCTCTCATTCCACGATGGGTAACCATTGAGCGATCAAGGATTCGCAGCAATGTCCCTTTTCCTAACTGGCCAAATTCTGACTTCTTCCCTGACATATCATTAGCAGGGCTTGCATCTAGTGCAAAAAAGATATCAGGATTAATCATATTGGCAGCAGTCTGTGCACCTCTTAATCCTACTTCTTCTTGGACCGTAGCTCCGGAATATAGAGTATTTGGCAAAATTTCATCCTTTACTGCCTGAAGTAGTTCAATCGCTAATCCGCAGCCATAACGATTATCCCAAGCCTTCGCTAAAATTTTCTTCTCATTGGCCATTGGAGTAAATGGACAAATCGGTAAAATTGCCTGACCTGGCTTAATGCCAATCCTCTTCGCATCCTCACGGTCATCCGCACCAATGTCAATCAGCATATTCTTGATTTCCATCGGTTTATTTTTCTTTGAATCATCGAGTAAATGAGGAGGAATTGAGCCCACGACGCCAATAACTGGGCCATTTTTCGTCATGATTTGAACCCGCTGTGCTAAAAGAACCTGGCTCCACCAGCCGCCAAGTGTTTGGAAACGAATCATTCCGTTATCGGTAATGGAAGTAACCATAAAGCCCACTTCATCCATATGTCCTGCTACCATTACGGTGGGACCACTCTCATTACTCCTTTTCACACCGAAAATACTTCCAAGGTTATCTTGAATAATTTCATCCGCATAAGGTGTTAAATGTTCCCGCATAAATTTTCTCACAAGATGTTCATTTCAGGAGCGCCGGGAAGCTCTGTCAAGGTTTGAAAAAGCTTTAATGTTTGTTCGTTCATTTTCAAACTCCTTAAAATTTATTTATGTATACATTTATTTTACAGAATCATTTCCTAGATGACCAACATTTCAAATCGCCAATGGTTATATTATGTTCAGACCATTAAATACGATATACTAAAAGGAGAATTCTTAACCGAAACGTTTTCTTTTCTAAATCATATTTCGGAGGTACAGAAGGTATGAACTGGAAATCATTTATCATTGGTGCGGCAGCAGGAGCAATAAGCAGTTTAGCAGTAAGAGAAATCATTTCAAAAAATTCAACAGTTTCACCTGAGCGGGTATTAGCAAATGTAAAAAAACAGTTTAAACAAAACGGAGACATCAACGGGTCATGGATACATATGGAAGCTGTGCCCTACCAAAAGCAACATATCCATTATCAAGTATATAAAGGCGGCATATCCAAAAATAACGAGGGTACAGCCGAGCAATATGAATTTGTCGCTGATGCTAAAACGGGAACGGTCATAGACGTTCATGTTACCAAGTAAATAGAATAAAAACGGGCCGTACTGATAGGTACGCCCCATTTTTTTTAGTTTCTTTTAATGGCATCCGTTAGTTGTCCGTCTAGATCCCATTTAACTGCACGATAAAAAGCATCATGATAAAAGGTAAGCCAGGCATTTTTCTCAAGGGCATATGGCAGCCATTTTTCTTTTGCGGCAATCGAATCCATTGGGTAATCATCATAGGCCATTACCCAGAGCACATTTTGATGGGCGTGAGTTGCCAGTAAATCCGCCATATGAATGGCAACCTCATCGCCATCTTCAATGAGTAAAATCGAATGTCCATTACTATGTCCACCGGTATGAATCAAGGTGAGGGAACCTAAGTTCCACTTTTCATCAAAGGGTATGACCTGTTTTTCAATTGCCTGCCAATTTTCCTTCCAATATGTATTTTTGGAGCGGATATTAGGGGTACGCATTTCATCCCATTCAATTTTTGACGTAATAATTTTCGCATTTGGAAAAGCTGAAACATATTCCCCATCAACAAGTTTCGTAAGACCGCCTGCATGATCAAAATGCAAATGAGTCATAAGAACGTAATCAATTTCTTCCGGTTTTAGTCCTACTTTTTCAAGAGATGAATCCAATTCCGATTCTTTTGTTACCCCAAAATTCCGCAATTGTTTTTCTGTTAATTTTCCTTTTCCGATTCCGGACTCAACTAATATTTTCATCCCATCCATTTGAATTAATATCGGATCTGTCGGACATTCAATTTGGTTTTTTTCGTTAGCCCGATATTTTCTATCCCACAATATTTTTGGAACAACACCAAACATCGCACCGCCATCCAAGTTTGTAACTCCTCCGGTAAGCCATGTAAGCGTTACCCTTCCAATTTGTAATTTTTCCACGGACCTCTCCTCCTCTTCCTTTATTTTACCATTGTCTGATAATTCAGGAAAACAAAAAAGACAGCCCTATAAAGAACTGTCCTTTCCTTCATTTTGATATTTTACTTCTGAACGGTATATGCGGTTGCCTTTTTCAGAGAATTTTTGTTCATATTCTGTCATGATATTCCCTTCATAATCACTGTTATGAAGGTCGAGACTGACAAATTTCAATAATAAACCATATTCCGAAAAGCTCCTTAACGAATATTCAAATAAACCTTGATTATCCGTTTTAAAATGAATTTCCCCACCATCGATTAATATGTCCTCATACTTTTTCAAAAAGTCTTTATACATTAATCTTCTTTTTTCATGACGTACTTTTGGCCATGGATCGGAAAAATTCAAATACACGCGAGCCACATCGTTTTTTGCAAAGTATTTTTCTAAATCCTCTGCATTAACATTTAATAGCTTAAGGTTCGGTAAATCCGCTTCAATTAAGCGATCTAAAGCCGCAACAATCACGCTGTCGTATACCTCAATCCCCATATAATTAATGTCCGGGTGAGCCTTCGCCATTTCTGTAATAAAACGGCCTTTGCCTGTTCCAATTTCGATGTGAAGCGGCTGATCTTTCACAAATGCTTCCTTCCATCTTCCTTTAAAATCTTCAGGATTGGGAACTATATATTGTGGGTGCTGCTCTATTTTCTCCTTTGCCCAAGGCTTATTTCGAAGTCTCATTTTTACACTCCTAAAAATATTTTCGTTCAAACTTTAACATGCTATGATCCATAAGTGCAAGGCGAATCTTTTGGAAATCAAGTAACTTAGATGCAATGTATAAACAAAAAAAGAATTCACAACCTAACTGTGAATTCTACTTATTATCACTTGAAAGGGTGTTACGCTATGCCATTAAGTCACCAAGACCAAGTTACGTTACTAAAAGATATATTAAGCAATCATCAAACAGATTGCTGTGGATCTGTTGCTGAATGTGAACAATTGGAACGTTTAGTAAAATCCCTTATGGTTAATACACAAGTCGATCAAAATGTAAAAAGCATTTTGCAGGAAGTTTATCAGTACAGCCAAAATGGAGCTCAGACTGCTGATTTAGACCAGCATATCCTTTCAAACCAAGAAAACCTATCCGGGTGGGTTAGTAATATTGATCAATTCTCATAATTAAAGAATGACATTTAAAAACTTAACCCACTTATCCATTTCCTGAAATCTACTTTTATTTTTATGCCATTGTATGGAAGATATAGTTTGAATGGCCACATACCATTTCATTCTCAGTCTTAAATCGTCTGTTAACATTTTTCCATACATCGCTAACCATTTGTCCCAGCTTTCTTCTGAAATATACCAATAAAGCAGTAATCCTAAATCAATAGCAGGGTCAGCAATCATGGCACCGTCCCAATCAATCAAATACAACTGGTTGTTTTCATCGAGCAGCCAGTTGTTATGATTAACATCACCATGGCAAACAACCTTTTCCTCGCTATAAATATTTGATACTTCTTCTTTTAAAAAGTCCATCGTTTTTTGCACTTCCGGTAATCCCAGGACCTCTGAATCTAATTGTGATTGCACGGATTGAAAAATCGTTTCAGGAGACATTGCCGTTTTTTCCAGGCGGCTTAACATGCCTAGCATTGGCTCCGAGCGATGAATTTTCTTCAAAAGTTTTGCGACGACTTCTTGATCCATTTCAGCCGGCTTAAGTTCTCTTCCGGAAAGCCATTGCTGTGCTGTTATCACATCACCATTTTCCAATCGTTTTGTCCAAACAAGCTTCGGGACAATGCCTTCAGCAGATAAGACTGCAAGAAATGGAGAAGAATTACGTTTCAGAAAAAGCTTTTGATCCTGATACCGGGCAAAAAAAGCTTCTCCAGTCGCTCCACCAGCCGGGACAATTTCCCATTCTTGTCCAAGTAAATGTTCCAAAATTGTTCACCTTCAATTATGACCGTTCTAATGGGGTACTAGCCCATTTTATTCCGAAGTAAAATCCTTGCTGCTGGAAGGTTCTTTCTTTCCCTGTAATACTTCACAGCTTAAAAATTTAAGGAGAATTTATACTAAATAATTAAAATAAAAAAAGCTATTGATATCATTTCACACAATAGCCATCTTAATAAATTTTATCCCCAAAGAGCTTTTTTCGTCAAGTAAATCTAAAGAATCTATTTTTTCGCAAAAATATTTATACTGATAGGTTGAATTTTTATTTCTCCCCCAGAAATCCTTTTGCTCATAGAAATCCCAGCCTCATAATGGTCAGCTAACACGTACCATTCTCCTTCTGGAAGGCTGATTATTTCTTCATTTTTTCTTGGATTTATGGCAAGAATGACTTCACGATATTCTCCATTTTTATTTTGATAGACAAAGGTGATGAGCGGAGCGTGAAGGGGACTTTGTTTCATGGATGAGCGGATTTCCTCAGCGGTGCGTAATCTAAAACAGGATAATTTTTTTCGAATTTCTATTAAACCTTTTATATATTGAACACTATTTATATAACGGCTTTTTCGATTCCAATCCATTTGGTTTATAAAATCAGGTGATCGATAGCTATTCCCTTCACCTTGCTTCGTGCGAAAGAATTCTTGCCCGCTATGAAGAAAAGGAACTCCCTGTGACAAAATCACCAGGGCTGTTGCAAGCAAATGATATTTTATTCGAATGGATTCATCTTCCGTTCGATAGCATGCCAATAGTTTATCCCACATTGTATGATTATCGTGACATTCCACATAATTGACTGTTTGAGAGGGCTCATTAAATAACTTATTTTCCTTTTTCAAAACCCCAACACTGCCGGCAATTAAATCGGCTGCTGCCTCATAGTGATGTTCATTTCCAAAGGCATATCCTTTATCAAATAAATTAAAGGTGCTCCCTTTAATCGTATCCCGGAATTTATCATTAAATTGAGCAATAGTGGGAAGTTTGGACTGGTTTTGAATGATTGCCTTTTTATCAAGCGGAAGGGGCGTATTTAAATTCCAACCCTCACCAATTAACAAAATCCCCTTAGCCAATCGATCACACATCTTTCTGACTTCGGACATGGTTTCCACATCAAGAATTCCCATTAAGTCAAAACGGAAACCATCAATATGGTATTCTTCCAGCCAGAAACGAATGGAATCAAGAATAAACTTTCTTACCATTTTTCTTTCTGATGCAATATCATTTCCAACTCCTGTACCGTTTGAGGGCATCCCAAATTCATTATGACGGAAATAATAGCCCGGTACTATTTTTTCAAATGGGGAGTTTTCACGACTGTACACATGATTATATACGACATCCATTATTACCTTTAAACCTTTATAATGAACTTGATCAATTAACTGCTTTAGTTCCTTAATTCTGGAATAGGGATCAGTTGGGTCGGTAGCATAGCTTCCATCAGGGGCATTAAAATGTACAGGGTTATAGCCCCAGTTATATTCCTTTTTTGCTTCTAATTCATTTACCCCGGCAAAATCATGAAAGGGTAAAAATTCAATATGAGTTATTCCTAAATCTTTTAAATAAGATAGACCTGTCACGTCTCCTTCTTTTCTTTTTGTATCAATTTCCCCTGCACCAAGATAAAGCCCTTTGTGCCTTACTCCACTATTGGGATGGATGGTAAAATCCCTGATATGTGTTTCATAAATAATCGCATCGACTGGATTTTCCAATTCAGGCAAGGGGATTTTCGGTCTCGCCGTTTTTTCCAACTTAACGATTACTCCTCGCTCCCCATTGACCGAAACAGCTGTAGCATATGGGTCAACAGCTTCCTGCCATACTTGATTCACAAGGACTAGAAAAGTATAGTGATGATAGTCTAAATCACGATGGACTATTGCAGACCAAACCCCTCTATCATGTCGCTTCATTTTTACAATTTCAGCATATGGACCCTGAGGCTGCCGTAGTTTGACTTTCACTTGGGTAGCAGTCGGTGCCCATAGTTTAAATTGGGTATAAGTTTCCGTACATTTTGCCCCAAGGTCATCTCCATCGTAATAATATTTTTTATCGAATAATTCTGTACGAATCACTGCACCTATTTGTAGGTCTGTTTTACCACCATGCTCATCCATTATCCAGTATACTTTTCCAAAACTAATTTCATCTGCAAGCTGACAAACATATTTATTATTATTTTCAATTCGTCTCTTCTCGAGTATCTTTAGAGGCTGTGTCTTAATTCCATCACTTATCGAAAATGTTGCGGACATACCTTGGTAATATGAAAGAGGAAGAAGAATCGCAATGATCTTCATCTCATCCAAGTAGGCAAGAAAATTTCGTTCACTGGAAATCATTCGAATCCCTCTCTTTCAAACCAAATTCTTGTAAATTTTGTTTACTGTCAGAATTTTTAATGCCTTTGATTTTGAGCTGTATCTTTATCGGAGTATAACCAATAAACTCCCCGTCAGCATGGGCAAAAAGGGGGGCTGATGATTGAATAGAAATATTCTTGCCTTTAAGCATTTTTACTTCCTTAAAAAGAACATGTTTTCCCCAAAAAACACTAATAAATACTAATAACAGTTTCAGCCTTGATAATTGATGGACAACTGTAATATCAAAAACGCCATCATTTGGCTTGGCATCTGGAGCAATCTTCATACCACCGCCATAAAAGGGTTGATTCGAAACTGTGACAAACCATGTATGTTCAAATATATGCGTTTTACCATCAATTGATAAACGAATTGTTGAACGTTTATACTTAAAAAGTTTAATCAATAAAAAATAAACATATACTAACCTTCCCAAGGATAGGCTATTTAAGACGGATTTAATCTTTGAACGATTCACATCATATGAAATCAGCGCATCAAACCCAACACCCATATTGTTTATAAAATAGCAAACTGCTTGATTCCCCCTATCGATTTTCCCAATATCAACGCTGGCTTCAATTTGCATTAAATGGAGTAGTGCATTAAGGGCCAGCTTCGGATTAGAAGGAATTTCAAATCCTCTCGAAAAATCATTTCCTGATCCTCCCGGAATAAATCCAAGAGTGATATTATTATAGTTTACAACTCCATTCATCACTTCATGCATGGTTCCATCACCGCCAAGTGCAACGATGATGGTGTGCTCCTCAACACTCTCCGCAATTTGCGATGCAAGTGTTTTTGCATGTCCCGGGGAATTCGTAAAAAACGCTATATATGGTATTTGCTCGACCTTTAATTGGCTCTCAATCTTCCTCCAGATTTTTTTACAGGTCCCGTTTCCTGCCTTGGGATTAATAATAAAGTAGATGGTCTTCATACCGAATCAACCTTTTTATTTTATTAGAGGGAAAATTTCCTTTACTTCATATTTTGGTGTTTTCTCTAAATGGGTTTGAAATAAAACCACTTCACTAGCTATAAAAGCAAGGGGTTCCGGCTGTAGTTCCTGCCAAACATCAAGTTTATCATGATGAAAGGCTTGATCCCCTGTCCATTTCCTTGCAAGGGTGATGTGAGGACGAAACGGTCTTGTTTCAAGCTGAAAACCTGAATTTTCACATGCTGTAAATACTTTTCTTCTTACCAATTGAAGTTCATCACTTTTTATCGTATCCGCCCAAAAGATACGGGGGGATTCTTTACGTCCAAAAGTTCCAAGTTGGTTGATTTGCAGTGAAAAAGAAGATGTTCCCCATAGTTCTTTACTGACGTTTTCTATTGATTTTTCAAGTTGATCTGAAGGTGCAAATCCTAAAAAGGCTAAAGTAATATGTAAATCTTCATGATGTACCCAGCGGTTAAAAGGAAGGGACTGTTTTAATTTTTCACAATGGTCTTTCATAATTAATTTTATTTCTTTTGGAATTGGTACAGCGTAAAAAAAATGAGTTTGATGATTCATTTCTAATTCCTTCCTTTACTTAATTTTAGTCGATTTGCCTCCATTTGTATCTAAAACAAAATCCAGAGGTTTCCGATATTTTTTACATTGTTTAAGAGTTTTATAAAAAATTGCAACAAACTGATTGGAAAAGGTGTGTGGCAAGTTTTATATTGAATCGCTCCCTGTTGATTGGAGCGGAAGGTGCGAAGACTCCTGCGGGAGTACGGGGCAGGGGAGACCCCGCAGGCGCCAAAGCGCCGAGGAGGCTCCCCGGCACGCCCGCGGAAAGCGAAGCACCTGGAGCGGAAATCAACAGGCCCATTAACATAGGTAATCTTTAAATAATTGGATTTTGCAAACTTCACAAATATCCTTAAAAAAAGACGTGCAGCAGTGGGTTGCTGACACGTCTTTACTTTTTTGCTTATTCTTCTTTTGCCAGTTCATAGATTGCTTGTGCGTAGATGGCTGTGGCTTTGAATAAATCCTCAAGATCAATATATTCGTCCTTTTGGTGGGCTACATCCGGTCTTCCCGGGAATAATGGCCCAAAGGCTACACCTGCCTTAAGAGAACGTGCATAGGTTCCACCGCCAATTGCCAGCAGATCCGCTTGCTCACCCGTTTGCTCTTCGTAAACCTTCTTTAACGTCTGAATCAAGAAATCCTTTTCATCAACATAATGCGGTTTAGAATCTGAAAAGTTTTCAATCGTAAAACCTTCGTTTTTCAACAGCGCGTCTAATTTTTCTTTTGTTGCTTCCATCTTGTTAGTGACAGGGTATCTGCATGTCATTCCGATTGTCCCACCGGACTCTTTTGTATAAGAGAACTTACCAGGATTGATGGTTAATTCCCCTGAAATATCATCCGAAAAAGCAACTCCCAAATGAACTCCCCTTGAATCATCAAAAAAATAACGGGAAACAAATTGAAAATATCGGGCTGCTTTTCGATCTAAATTGAGCTTTGAAAGAAACTCTGATAAGAATAGGCCTGCATTTTTACCGTTTCTTGGCTCCATTCCGTGAGCAGAAATTCCCTTTACTTCTAAAGTGAGCTCTTGATTTTCTTCTGAATATTGATGATCGAGTTTATATTGGTTCATAAAATTTGTAAACATTTCAGTGATCTCTGCCTGATTCTCCTTAATCTGAATTACTGCCTTTGCGTAATCAGGAACCATATTATATCTTTTCCCTGAAAGAAAGGTTTGAACTTCAACATTTGCATCTGTATTAACCTGATCCGTTCCTATTTGAACCATATCAAAGTCGGAAATTCCCTTTTCTGCGTTAATAATCGGAAAGTCAGCATCCGGAGCGAACCCAAGAGAAGGCATTTCTTCATGCTGAAAATAATGTTCCACACAGCGCCAATTGCTTTCTTCATCCGTTCCAATAATCATTCGTACCCGTTTCTTCAACGGCAGACCAAGTTCCTTCACAATTTTCATGGCATAATAAGCTGCTATTGTCGGCCCTTTATCATCAATCGCTCCCCTTGCATAGATTCTTCCATCTCGCACTTCAGCTGCATAAGGATTACTTGTCCAGCCGTCCCCCTCTGGAACAACATCGACATGGCAGAGAATTCCTAGCAAATCCCTCCCCTCTCCAAACTCCAGGTGACCAGCTAGATTCCCAACATTTTTAGGGATAAACCCATCCTTCTCCCCTAGAGTCAGCATGTAATCTAATGCTTCTTTCACCCCTTTACCAAGTGGGGCATCCTGCGTAGCATTTTCTTCATCTAATAGGCTTTTAATATGTAATAGTCCCTGTGCATCTTTGAGCAGTGCCTCTTTTCTTTTTTCCACCTCAATGATCCAATCAATCTTTGTCAATTCAAATGCCTCCTAAAGCAAATATGATACGTAAAGACAATATTATTATTGCAAATATCTTACCAATTTTCATAACAAAAGCGAAATCCGGATAGTTTTTGTTATGATAAATTTACAAAAAATTCAATTAATTTATCATATTTCTAGCTTGATTCCCCATATTCTATACTAAGAGAATTTAAAGGAGGGGGAGTAACCACTATCTATAAATAAAAAAAGATTATTTGTAAAATGATGTATAATGGTGGAAATTTTCAGAAATTGTGGGTACAATAAGGTTAGATGTATGACATCTAAGTGTCCACTTAAACGTCCATGCAAAGGAGATGTCTGCGGAAAAGAAACTACATATTCTTGAAGAATACTTCTTCAAAGAGGCTGTCGGTAGAGGGAATTCGCCATAGGTTTGAAAAAAGGATAGGGAGTGGTTCTTTGAAACCTTCAACTAACCGGATGTTAAACCGCATCAAATGTATCTACATGTTTATTCGCAATAATGGCACTGTGACAACGCAGGAACTTGTAGAGGAATTTGGTATCACTCCTCGCACCATACAACGAGATTTAAATGTCTTAGCCTATAATGACTTGGTTATAAGCCCAAGCCGCGGAAAATGGACCACCACAGAAAAGAAAGTAAAAATGACTTCTTAAACAGTTTATTAATGAATAACAAAATAATGAAAAAATAGCATGCGATGATTTCGCTTGCTATTTTTTTGCCCTTTTTAAAATAAGTCATTCCTAGAAAAATTCCGCCACTTACCTTTTACCGTCAGCATGTAAAAAATCTACACCCGTTATTGCTTTAAATTCCTGGTCATTTATAATGCCCAGCATTTTAAAAAGGAAAGAATATTTTAAGATTTTTTTATGGATACGCGGTGTCGAATTCATTTCTATCACCCTCCAATTTTACTATTATTTTATTCGTGAAATCTAAAAAGTTTCCTTTAGGCAAAAAAATTCTTAAAGTGAAATTATTTATCATTATGGCAAAGATATCAGACTATACTTGATTTATAAACTTTTAAAATATATTATATTAATATAAAAATCTTTAACACATAAAAGCGTTTAAGCGCAAAAGAAAACTTGTTGAATATAGAAGGGTTGGAGCATTTTGGAAAAAAATCATCAAGGATTAAAAAGAGGGTTATTACCTCGTCATGTTCAGCTTATTGCCTTAGCTGGAATGATTGGGACCGGAATTTTCAAAGGAAGTTCAGATACATTAAATATCGCTGGTCCAGGTGTTGTATTAACATACTTTATTGGCGGAATATTATTGCTAATCATTATGGCAGCATTAGGGGAAATGGCAGTTTCCTATCCAAACTTAAACGTACAGCTTTTGGTTAATAAAGCATTTGGATTCAAAGTTTCGTTCATTGTTGGTTGGCTCTATTGGATTAACTGGATCATTGTTACCGTCGTTGAGTTGCTCGCTGCGGGAAGTTTCCTGCAATTCTGGTTCCCTTCTGCGCCATTATGGCTGTTAAGTCTTTTTTGTGGATTATTGATTGTGGGAATTAATTTATTTCAAGTTAAATACTATGGAGAGCTTGAATTTTGGTTTGCAGGAATCAAAATTTTAGCTTTAACGGCTTTTATTATCTTGGGTGTATTAATCCTAGTAGGAATAATCCCAAGCTCGATTCACGACCCGCTGTCCAATTATACGGCATATGGCGGTTTTTTCCCGCACGGTTTTCACGGAGTGGCCAGCGCCTTCTTAGTTGTAATGTTTTCCTATGGCGGAGCAGAATTAATTGGGGTTGCTGTTACGGAAACAAAAGATACTGAAAAAGTTTTGCCAAAGATCATTAAAGGGGCCGTATGGCGAGTCATTATCTTTTATATCTTCCCAATCCTTATCATTTGCGGAATGATACCATGGAACAAGGTATCAGGCGTAGATAGTCCCTTTGTCCAGGTATTGAGTATTACCGGGCTGCCAGGTGCCGCACATATTATGAACTTTGTGCTCTTAACGGCAGTTCTTTCAGCAGCCAATTCCGGTATTTATGCTACATCAAGAACCTTATTTTCAATGGCACAAAGCGGTGTAGCACCGAAAAGTCTATTAAAAATTTCTAAAAATGGAACCCCGATTGCTGGGATTTTGATTACAAGTGCATGGATTTTAGTCGGAATCTTTTTAGCCTATATCACCCCAGACCAGGTAATTAGTTACTTAATGACGATTCCAGGGTTTACAGTGATGTTAATTTGGATTAGCATCTGTGCAGCTCAGTTAAAGCTTAGACCACATTATAAAAGCAAACCGTTTTTCAGGGTAATAGGATTCCCATTCATTACTATTTTTGCGATTGTTTCTTTAAGTGTCATTTTTATTGGATTTCTCTTAAATTCAAATAATCTAATAGGATCAACTGTTTGTTTGGTAATCATGGGAATTTTGATTGTTCTTTCTTTTACTGTTCGAAAAATGAATTAGCAATAAAAAACCATATCCAGCACTCTAAAAAGGTAGTGGACACTTCATATTAAACCAAAAAGTGATACCCATTTGTTATGGGTATCACTTTTTCTATTCTTCAGACTTGATTTCCCCGGCAGGTCCCGATAAATTACGATTATTGGGCTCATCGGATTCCACAAAGCGCTTGAGCGCCGAGAGTTTGTTCTCCCAAAAGATTTCAAAATATTGGAGCCAGTCCTTTAATTCATATAATGGCTCAGGTTCAAGCTTGTACCGAGTTTCTCTTCCAACCTTTCGCTCCTTAACCAGACCTGCATCAGCTAATACTCTTAAGTGCTTGGAAACGGCGGTCCGGCTAATTGGGAATTGATCGCTTATATCTTTAACAGGCATTTCCTGCTGGCTTAAAAGTTTTAGCAGCCTTCGGCGAGTTGGGTCAGCGATGGCTTGAAAGACATCATGTTTGGCCGAAGAAGCTTCCATTTATGCTTCAACATATCCTTGTAATTTTTTAACAAGACCTGCCCAGCCTTGGTTCATATTTTCACGGATTGGAGTATGCGGTGCACCAAATTCAGTAACCTTATTCGCATCCCAGCCGCCATGGATTAAGGTAAATTCAGTTTTGCCCTCTAACTCTTTTAATTCAAATGTAAGGGTCCAATCCTTTCCCCAATTAAAAGAAAGACGATTAGGCGGGTCGACTAGTGTAACCTTACAAGGGGACATTCCAAACTGTCCGGCATTCAAATGAAATTCATGGCCTTCTACCGGTTCCATATCGTTCGGCATGAACCATGCAGAAAGACCTTCTGAAGTGGCAACAGCGGCCCATACTTTATCAATGGGAGCATTGTAGATTTCTGTATATCTAATATCCTGTAGTGTTTCATTCGTCATTTTTAAAAGTCCTCCTCAAAATGTTCCGGTTTTAATAAGAGATTTGTACAAACAAATAAGAAACCATTTGGTTTCGCATTTAAAATATATAACACCCTTTGGTTTCATGTCAATTATTTTTTTAATAGGATGTTAAACATAGTTGTTGATTTCCTCTCCAGGCGCTCGCTTTCCACCCCAATCAACTTTGTTAAAAAATCAACATTGTTCTTTAACAAAGCCTTTTAATAAAAAAGGCAACTCTACAATTAGTAAAGTCACCTTAATAGACCTGTTTCATTCAATAAATAGATTTATTAAAAACTTAAAAAAAATCAATTTCCCGTACTGCCTGCAGCAGTTCCATTACTACTTCTTCTTTTTTGAATGGCATTGACTCCCATTATAACCGCAATTAATTCCTCTGAACGGAGACTCTCTTTAAGATTAGTTAATTGAAAAGCTGGGGAGGCAAAGAATCCGCTTACTTTTTCAAATTTGGCTATTTGGTTCGATTGTTCATCAAATACCTCATATTCACGGGAGAAAGCCTCTGCTTCAATGATATAAACACCTCGATCAAAGGCATTATATTCATATTTTTTAGCAAAGAAGGTTAACTTTTGTTTAAGGATCCCTATTTCTTGCTCACAGCCGTTTAAAATTCTCCATTTATTGCTAAATAAACCAAATCTACCACTAATAATCTTTTTCCCATTCCCATCTATTACGTCAATACTAGAAGAAAAGGCGCTCTTAAGATCTAAATCCCCTACCTTTTCTTTTAAACTATTATAAACCTCCGTCCTGCCAGACGAAAAAAAATTATCTTTAAAATAAAGTGAATCCTTGTTCATTCTGCCACTCCTCGTAACTTTTTCTCTCTACCAATATTACGTTAAATTTTGGAAAAAGTTTCATTTAATAGAAGCAGAAGTTTCTGATACAATCAAAGTAAAATTTCCTCTTGAGGTATATTTATGATAAAAAATCAATACTTACGATGCGTCCAATTAAAGAGGAGTCAAGTGCCTTCTTTTAAAAAATATCCATTTAACCTGCCCAGTCTTAGGTCGTTGGATGAATTAGAATTCCACCCAAATGTAACTTTTCTCATTGGGGAAAATGGGATGGGAAAATCAACCTTGCTTGAAGCAATTGGCCTTGCATTAGGTTTTAATCCAGAAGGAGGTTCCCTAAACTTCAATTTTTCAACCTATGATTCTCACTCACCTCTTGGGGATTATATGAGGGTTATAAAAGGAGTTAATCGACCGAGTGATGGTTTTTTCCTGCGGGCAGAAAGTTTTTATAATGTTGCTTCAACTATTGAGGAATTAGATATGGAAGGCAGCGGTCCTCGAGTCATCGATTCTTTTGGGGGAGTCTCATTGCATGAACAATCTCACGGAGAGGCCTTCTTTGCCACATTTCTTCATCGGTTTCGTGGCAATGGGGTTTATCTATTGGATGAACCTGAGGCCGCTCTTTCACCGCTGAGGCAAATGTCGATGCTAACAAGAATTCATGACCTAGTTAAAGATCATTCCCAATTTATTATTGCAACCCATTCTCCAATAATCATGGCATATCCTAATGCGAAAATTTTTGAGTTTACAGAAGAAGGGATTCATGAATGCCCTCTAGAAGAGACCAATCACTATAAAATGATGAAACAGTTTTTTGATAACAAGGAAAGAATGCTTCATCATTTGTTAAATGGATAATTTCCATAAAAGAAGGCTGATTTCGTAAACTTTGTTGCTCTCTTTTTTGATTTCCTATTACCGAAACGGGGATCTATTCATGAATATGATTTTCTTATTTTTTGTACAAAGTTGATTGGAGCGGAAGGCGCGAGACTCCTGCGGGAGTAAGGGGCTGGGGAGACCCCGCAAGAGCGAAAGCGACGAGGAGAGGCTCCCCGGCACGCCCGCGGAAAGGCGAAGCGCCTGAAGCGTAAATCAACGGACAAGTCAAAGGAACCATTTGCAAAAAGGGGGCGCCCCTATAAGTTATACTTTTGGGGCACCCTCTTCTTGGCTATTGAACAATATTTTTCCCATAAAAAATTTCGTCCATTTCCATTTTAATTCTTTCGGTAATTTCAATGTGTTCGTCAGGGGATAACTTGTCCTTTGTGTAACCAAATAAGTAATTATTTAAATCAAATTCCCGCAGCTTACATTTTGTGTGGAAAATATGCTCTTGGTAAACATTTACATCAATCATATCAAACATTTCGCCAACATCTTCAGGAATATAATTTTGAATCGAACTGATTTCATGATCAATAAATAACTTATGGCCACTTTTATCCCTAGTAAATCCGCGAACGCGATAATCAACAATCATCACATCTGTCTCAAACGACCGGATTAAATAATGAAGTGCCTTAAGCGGTGAAATTTCTCCGCAGGTAGAAACATCAATATCCGCCCTAAAGGTGCTAATGCCTTCATCTGGATGATATTCCGGGTATGTATGAACGGTAATATGACTTTTATCCAACTGCATGACGACTGATTCCGGCAACGGCCCAGGAGATTCCTCAAAGGATTCAGATGGCGCGTGCTCAACAGGACCTTCTGATACTAATAGAGTCACACTTGCTCCAGCCGGCTCAAAATCCTGACTGGCAATATTTAAGACATGGGCTCCAATGATGTCCGAAACATGTTTTAACATTTTGGTTAATCGGTCCGCACTGTACTCCTCATCAATATATTGCAAATAGGCCTCACGTTCTTCTTTCGTTCTTGTATAACAAATATCATACATATTAAAGCTAAGTGATTTTGTCAGGTTATTAAAGCCATGTAACTCAATCCGCTGCTCATGTGTTAGCTTCATGATATACTTTCCCCCTTTTCAAAAATCCCAAGTAAATATTTATAGATTACCCACTGTCTAATCATGTTATTTGCAAATATTGTTCATTTGTTTTTTCCAACATAATTTTCCCTTTATTGTGGAAAATAATTGAAGATGAGGTGAAAGAATGAAAAAACAAATTTCCATCGTATTTATTTTATTTTTGCTCATGCCAACCTTTGCAAAGGCAGAACCAATTGAGGCTCATATAAAAATGGCCTATATCAAAAATGGCTTCCTTTGGACAATGATGAATGGCAAGCAAGAGAAACAAACGAAAGAACCGGGTACTTACCCTTATGCCCCACAATGGTCGCATGATGGAAAGTGGATTTTGTACCAAATCCAAACAAAAGAAAAAGCCAGCTCGGCCTCTGAACATAGTACAGAAATATGGGTTTATAATATCGAAACGAAAAAGCATAAAAGGATTACGGTGAATGGCACGAATCCGAAATGGTCACCTGTCGAGGATTTGGTAGCCTTTAAAAGCGGTGGCGTGTTAAATGTCTCGGATCTTAAACATTTTTATAATATTGCTTTAGGAGTTGGGGATTATAATTGGTTCCCTGATGGCCGTTCCTTAATTACTTCCTCAAGTGCATCATTACGCCCTGATGGATGGACAAATCCAGTCCTTTATAAAATAACACTGGAAAAGAATTTAAAAAAGATTACAAGCTTAACTAAAAACGTAAAGCCTTTTTATACAATCCCGAAAGAATTGAAGAAAGGCAATATCAGTATTATCGCAATTGATGGAACTGATTTTCAGTTTTCTCCTGATGGCAAGTGGATTTCTTTTATTGTGGGGCCAACAGCGTCTTGGTCAATGGACAGTAATATGGTTTGTGTTATTTCTTCGGATGGAAAGAATTTCGAGGTCTTAGATGAGGTTATCCTTGGAGTGGATCATCCACAGTGGGCATTACATAAAGATTTAATCGGTTACATTGCCGGTGGTGGAAGAATTGTTTTTGGTTTCAAGAATAAAACCATGAAGGTCACTGAACTTCCGGCCTACAATACCCTCAGTCTGACCCCAGTGAATTTTGCTGAATTAGGATTCGGATGGAAAGATGACAATGCACTTTACGTTTCAAGGGTAAAAGAAAAAGAGTGGTCAAACGAAGCAATCAAACGCCCCGATCCATCCTTATTTTTAATCAATATAAATGACCAGAAGCAGACTCAGATTACTCATCCACCAGCAGGCTTGGGGGATTACAGCCCGGTTTATATTCCTTCTGTCAGCAAGGTAACTTGGTTGCGAAAAAAAGATATTGCATCTGCTGAGGAAGATTTATGGATTGCAGATCAGGATGGAAAAAATGCAAAGCTATGGATTAAAAATATCGGCGGTTATTCGGTTTACGAAAATCAAAAACATTAGCAACCAAATGGAAAAGCAGCCAGGACTGGCTGCTTTTTCCTAGCTTTATTCTATTTCACTTGAAACTCCATCAATAACTCCACTTCTTCCTTCGTTAGTTCGCGATATTCGCCAAGTTCGAGTGTCTCATCCAGAGCCAGCGGCCCCATCGAAATTCGCTGAAGGTATACGACCTTTTTCCCAACCGCTTCGAACATTCTCTTTACTTGATGAAATTTCCCTTCGGTAATCGTAAGTTCAATATCAGAACGAATCCCTGATTTTAAAATTTTTAACTCGCCTGGCTTTGTTTTATAGCCATCATCAAGTGTGACCCCATCTCCGAAAGCACGGACATCTTCCTCCGTTACCTCTTGGTCAATTACGGCAAAGTATGTCTTTGGGACATGCTTTTTAGGAGAAAGTAAGCGATGGGCCAATTGACCATCATTCGTAATCAAAAGCAGACCTTCTGTATCCTTGTCCAGTCTACCGACAGGAAAGGGCTCATACACTTGATCCTCAAGCTCCAATATGTCAATAACCGTTTCACAGGAATTATCCTCAGTAGCTGATAAAACCCCTTGCGGTTTGTTCATCATCAAATAAATAAACTCTTTATATTCAATTACTTCACCATTTAGTGTCACGGTTTCTTGATTAGGCTCCACATGCTGTTTCGCATCTTTTACAACAACATCGTTTACTTTTACGGCACCGCTTTTTAGAAGCTGTTTTACTTCTTTACGGCTCCCATATCCAAGATTCGCCAGCATTTTATCAATTCTCATGGCTTACACCCCTTTTGAGAAGGTTTTTAAACTCTTAAATGCAGCTTTTGCTTTATCCGGTCAACGCGGTCACCAAATAATCGGTTGATCAATCCTGATTTTAAACCAAGATAAAAATAGATTACTGCTCCCACTGCTGCCGTAATGACAATGATAATAAGAGACTGCCCTTTAGAAGCAGGTGAAAGGAATAACGTTAATAACCGATAA
The DNA here is from genome assembly GCF_030938565.1 of Bacillus salipaludis. Taxonomy (GTDB): domain Bacteria; phylum Bacillota; class Bacilli; order Bacillales; family Cytobacillaceae; genus Neobacillus; species Neobacillus salipaludis_A. The sequence goes on from NZ_JAVGVR010000001.1 coordinate 5,460,721, forward strand.
ACGATTTCACAGCCTGCCCACATACAGCCGGCAAAAATGAAGATTAGTAAGCTTCTCCGAAAGACAAGCCGATACTGAAACCCTACAAATTTTTTAATTACGAATAAGTTAATCGCAATGGCTGCCATATATCCAAGAGTCGTTGCCAGTACTGCCCCTTGTGGTCCCCACTTTTGTATCAGTGGAATATTTAATGATAATTTTATCAATAATCCTACCAGCAAGGTTAAAACAGTAAAGCGTTGCTCATTAATCCCTTGTAAAATGGAGGCCGTTACATAATACAAGGAAAACAAGATTGCTACAGGAGCATATGCTCTTAATACTTCCACTCCCAGCATTTTATGCTCATAAAATACGGTATAAACAGGCTCAGCCAGTAAAGAAAGTCCAATGGCTGCTGGCAAAGTTAAATAAAGAAGTACCTGAAATGCTTGATTTAATTGGCGATTCAAACCACTTCGGTCTTGCTCAACGAATGCTTTCGTAATACTTGGCACCAGTGCCAACGAAAATCCAGTTGCAAGTGAGACTGGAATAATAACAATCTTATGAGACTCAAAGTTTAAAATGGAAAAAGCTGATTTAGCAAATTCCGTTGCCCCTAATGCACGGTAAAAGGTGAATTGATCGATGGCCTGGAATAACGGATTGTTGATTCCTACAAATACAAATGGGGCTGCATAAAGAACGATTTCTTTATAAATTTCTTTCAATGAAATATTAATGGTTCCTTTATCATGGATGAGAAGTTCATCCAAATAATGTTTTCTCTTATACCAATACCAAAATAGCATCAATAGACTTCCGATAGCTCCAACAAATGCAGCAAAGGTTGCAACACTAACCGCTTGAACCGTACTGCCATTTAACCAATGCAAGACAACATATGCACCTGCAAGTGTAAAGGCAATCCGGACAATTTGCTCAATTACCTGCGAAACTGCGGATGGCCCCATCGATTGATGGCCTTGGAAAAATCCGCGGATTAGACTCATAAACGGAACGACGATCAATGCAAAGCTTACTGCCCTAATAACCGTTGTGATATCCTTTAAACTTGAACCAACATCCTCATTTTTCGTAAACATCATTTCTGCGAAAAGCGGGGCAGAAAAATAGAGGATTAAGAATGAGACAAATCCGGTCGACAGCATAATCACTAAGCCTGATTTAAATAACTTGCGGCCAACAGCGTATTCTTCTAGAGCATTGTATTTGGAAATGAACTTTGAAACGGCAAGCGGTACCCCAGCTGTTGCAATACTGATAAAAATCGTATAAGGAACATACGAGTATTGATAAAGCGCTGTTCCCGAAGACCCGACAATTTGATAAAAAGGTATGACATAGAATAAGCCAAGAACCTTTGATAAAATCGTTCCAAAGGTTAATATAAATGTTCCTCTTAAAAGCTTAGACGACATAGAATCCCTTCCTACTTCGAAAAGCGTAAGCGCCTTGTTCAGCCTAAGGCAGCTGCTTGCGGGCCAGCCGGTGAAGTCGTTCTTTGAATTCATCGGCTGGCCCGACGCGACCTCGAGGGCCAGGCGCTGGAGCTAGACAGTATTCATGTTATAATTTTAAAATATGTTCTTCCTCAAAGTTAATTCGACTTTTTTTGCACACTATAGTAGTTTACAACTGTTTTCCCTTTGACGCTACTAGCAACCATATTAAATTTTTTTAAATATTGACTTTCCGTTTTCTTTTCAGAAAAAATGGTAAGGTTTATAATAAAATAATGTATTTCAATAGTTTAACCAAAAATTTCTAGGAACATAAAGTTGGTGAGAGAATGGAATTTGATTGTATAGTCATTGGCGGTGGTCCGTCAGGCCTGATGGCAGCAATAGCCGCCGGTGAAAAGGGTGCAAGAGTTCTTTTGATTGATAAAGGAGACAAGCTTGGACGAAAGCTTGCTATTTCAGGGGGAGGACGGTGCAATGTGACAAACCGGCTCCCTGTTGATGAAATTATAAAACATATTCCAGGGAATGGTAAATTTTTATATAGTGCGTTTTCCATTTTTAGTAATGAGGATATTATTGCTTTTTTTGAAAAACTCGGGATAACCTTAAAAGAGGAAGATCACGGGCGGATGTTTCCAGCGTCGAATAAAGCTCAATCAGTTGTAGATGCTCTCTTGCAAAAATTAGAAGAACTGAAGGTCCGGGTTTTTAAAAATACGGCCGTAAAGGAAGTCCTCTATGGAAACGGGCAGGTATCAGGCGTTACACTAAGGGATGGTCAAAAGCTAACCTCAAAATCGGTTGTAATTGCGGTAGGTGGAAAATCTGTTCCCCATACCGGGTCAACCGGGGATGGATACGCATGGGCAGAAAAAGCCGGGCACAATGTGACCGAGTTGTTCCCGACAGAAGTACCTGTCACTTCAAGCGAAGCGTTTATCCAAAAGAAAACCCTTCAGGGACTGTCTTTAAGGGATATTGAATTAAGTGTTTTAAATCCAAAAAGCAAACCAATTATATCTCATCGTATGGATATGATTTTTACTCATTTTGGGGTAAGCGGCCCAGCTGTTTTACGCTGCAGCCAATTTGTTGTCAAAGCGATGAAGAAGTGGAATTTAAAAGAGGTAACGATGAGCCTAGATGTCATCCCGGACAAAAAAGAGGAGGTCCTTTTTCAAGAAATTAGTAAGCTGGTAAAAAATGAACCAAAGAGGAGTATAAAAAACACCTTAAAAGGGATGTTTCCAGAGCGATACCTTCTATTTTTACTGGAGAACAATGAGATAGATCCTGCTGTACAGTGTGGAACTGTTTCTCATGAAAAAATTCGTAATTTCGCAAAAAGCTGCAAGCAATTTACCTTTAAAGTGAATGGCACCCTGCCACTTGAAAAAGCATTTGTCACCGGTGGCGGAGTTTCAGTAAAAGAAATTGAGCCACAAACGATGGGCTCTAAAATGATGAATGGTTTATATTTTTGTGGGGAAATACTTGATATCCATGGATATACAGGAGGATACAATATTACCTCTGCACTTGTAACCGGAAGGCTTGCCGGTACAAATGCCGCACTTTCTGCAAAAGCTAGATCCTGACAAATAATTGTCAGGATCTATATATAATCATCGCAGAAAAACAATAAATTTGTTCCTCCTCTTCATCCTCTGTCATTGCCGCAACATTGTATTTTATATCCAGCAGGCTTTTCTCATCTAAACCTTTTAAAAAACGATTCATTTCCTTTTCCAAATCCTTTTCATGCTCCCGGTCAAACAGTTTAACCTGAATCACTTTACTCTCTCCTTTTGTTTTTTCCTATCATTATTTCCTCATTTTCAGAATTTTAAAAATCAAAACCCGCAAAAATTTAAGAATAATTTAAGGTTCGGCTTTTAAACTACTATCAGAAAGAAGGAAAGGAGATAAGAAAATTGGATAAAAAACAAAGAATCTCTTGGGGCGTCAGCTTTGGGAGCTTGGCATTAGTCGCAGGGATGGTATCCTATCTCGGACTATCAAATGGAAATAATAATCAAGCAGCAGTGAGTCAAAACTCTCAGGCTAATCAAAATACAAATCAACAAGCACAAAATAATCTTGATTCCAGTGGAAATCAGTCATCAGGAGATTCCAATTCGAATTCAAATTTTAGTTTTGATGATAATCAAGCATCGCAATATGGGCAAGGGAACCGCGATGATTCTTTTCAGCAAAATCAAGATCAATTTTCTGGCGGTAGTCATTCATTTGGGCATCATGATGGCTTTGACACAACAACGGGTGGTACCTGATGTATCAATATCAATTTAACTCCATGAGTACAATGGTGAAAATCTCGATTAACCAAGAAATGTTTGCGAATGATTTGATGCCGATCTATAAACTTTTTGATTTAATCGAGTCCACCTGCAGCCGGTTTATAGAGGATAGCGAATTATCCCAATTAAATAAACAAATAGGCAAACAAGTAACCGTTTCTCCTGAAATGTTTTCGATCCTAACAGATGCTGAACAATATTTTCTTGAAACTTGTGGTGTTTTCAATCCGGGAGTATTAACTTCGCTTGAAAGCAGCGGTTATGTAAAATCAATTGAGCATATTAAAGGACAATCATTTAAATTACCCGGCCTTTCCCCGAATGTATTTCATAATAATAAACCATTTGTTTTAGACAAGAAACAGCAATCAGCCATTCTTTTTTCAAAAATTGACTTAGGCGGAATTGCTAAGGGCTGGGTGATTGACCGGGCAGCAGAATTATTAGAAAAAATAGGATTTGGCTTTATTAATGTCGGCGGGGATATACGCATTTTTGGAGCATTGCCGCGGTCATTAAATATTGGAATTGAGAGTCCATTTGATTTTTCCAACCTCCTCTCCTCCATTCAGATTGAAAGTGGTGCGGTTGCAACCTCAACTTCCATGAAAAGAAGGTGGAAGTTAAACGGGGAGTGGCAGCATCATTTGATAGATCCTCGAACCGGCCAGCCGTCTGAGAGCAATATTGTTTCAGCGACCGTGACCGCCCCCACCGCTGTTGAAGCGGATGTATGGGCAAAGACCGTTCTTTTATTAGGAGATAAGGATGGAAAGAGTTATATCCGCGAAAAAAGAACCCAAGCAGTACTCATTGATCAGGAGGGAAAAATTTGGAGAGGAGGAATTTTTGAGGGAAATGTTAGGTAAAAGAAAAAACGATTCCACTTGTGGAATCGTTTATTTGGTTTCACCTGTCCAGTTCATCATGCCGCCAATCATATTGCGAACTTTATAGCCTTGTTCCTGCAGGTAGTAGCAGACATTTTCACTACGGCGGCTTGAGCGGCATATGAAGATATATTCTTTATCCTTATCGAAATAATCAAGGTTGACCGGGATATCTCCCATCCGGATATGCTTTGCACCCGGAATCATTCCCTCAGCAACCTCTTCATCTTCCCTTACGTCAACAAGCTCCAGCTTTTCCCCTTGCTCAAGCTTCGACTTTAATTCTTCCGGAGTAATAATTTGAATTTCCTCCATATTAACCATCCTTTCAGAAAGCATCCTCCAGCTTTTTGCTGGAGGATGTTCAATTGTATTAGTTTGCCACGATATTGACTAGCTTACCCGGAACCGTTATGACCTTGCGAATAGTTTTTCCTTCGATTTGTTCCTTCACCCGGTCATCGTCCATGGCGATACCTTCTAACGCTTCTTTACTCGCATCTGTTGGTACCTTTAGCTTTGTTTTCACTTTGCCATTTACTTGGATGACAATTTCAACTTCTTCATCGACAAGCTTTGCCTCATCATATGCTGGCCATGTTTCATAGGAAATTGTACCACTGTGGCCTAACTTTTCCCAAAGCTCTTCTGCAATATGCGGGCAGACTGGTGAAAGTAATTTCACAAAGCCCTCCATATAATCCTTTGGAAGGACCGTTGATTTATATGCTTCATTGATAAATACCATCATTTGTGAAATAGCCGTATTAAAACGTAAACCTTCATAATCCTCTGTAACTTTTTTTACAGTTTGATGATAAATTTTTTCCAAATTAGCGGCTTCCTCGTTTGGCTGGATCTTCGGATTTACCTCGCCATTCTCTTCCACTAATAAACGCCAAATCCGGTCTAGGAAGCGTCGTGAACCGTCAAGGCCATTCGTTGACCATGCAATTGAGGCATCAAGAGGTCCCATGAACATTTCATATAAGCGGAGCGTATCAGCACCATGGCTATCCACGATATCATCCGGATTGACGACATTTCCTTTAGATTTACTCATTTTTTCATTATTTTCGCCTAAAATCATTCCTTGATTAAATAGCTTTTGGAATGGTTCCTTCGTTGGCACAACACCAATATCATATAAAAACTTATGCCAAAAACGAGCGTAAAGTAAGTGAAGCACCGCATGCTCTGCTCCGCCAATATAGGTATCAACTGGAAGCCAATGCTTTAATTTTTCTTCAGCAGCAAGTGCCTGATTATTTTTTGGATCAATATAGCGTAAATAATACCAGCAGCTGCCTGCCCATTGCGGCATCGTATTGGTTTCACGACGGCCTTTTTTACCAGTTTCTGGATCAACCACATTTACCCAGTCATCGATATTAGCAAGTGGTGATTCACCTGTTCCAGAAGGTCGTATTTCCGTTGTTTTTGGTAGCATTAACGGAAGTTCTTCTTCCGGCACAGCGGTCATTGCGCCATCTTCCCAATGGATAATTGGAATTGGTTCACCCCAGTAACGTTGGCGGCTGAATAACCAGTCACGTAAACGGAAGGTTACTTTCTTAGTGCCAATTCCTTTTTCTTCAAGCCAAGCAATCATCTTTTGAATTGCTTCTGTTTTATCTAAACCATTTAAGAATTCAGAGTTAATATGTTCCCCGTCACCTGTGTACGCTTCTTTTTCAATATCACCGCCAGCAACTACTTGCTTAATAGGCAGGTCGAATTGTTTAGCGAATTCGTAGTCGCGTTCATCGTGTGCCGGAACCGCCATAATTGCACCAGTTCCATAGCTTACTAATACATAATCAGCAATCCAAATCGGCATTTTTTCACCATTTACTGGATTTATGGCATAAGCACCTGTAAATACGCCTGTTTTCTCTTTTGCAAGATCTGTCCGCTCAAGATCACTTTTGGTTTTTACTTTATCTAAATAAGCATCCACTGCTGAACGTTGCTCAGCGGTTGTAATTTTTTCAACAAAAGTATGTTCAGGGGCAAGTACTGCATAGGTTGCTCCATATAGTGTATCGGGTCTGGTTGTGAATACAGTGAAGGTTTCATCATGTCCATCGATTTGGAAGGTGACTTCAGCACCTTCAGAGCGGCCAATCCAATTGCGCTGCATTTCTTTCAGACTTTCCGGCCAATCAAGTTCTTCAAGGTCTTCAAGCAAACGGTCAGCATAGGCAGTAATTTTCAACATCCATTGCTTCATTGGACGGCGTTCTACCGGATGTCCTCCACGTTCGCTTTTTCCATCGATGACTTCTTCATTTGCTAATACGGTTCCAAGTGCCGGACACCAGTTAACCGCCACTTCATCAATATAAGCAAGACCCTTTTCCCATAGTTTCAAGAAAATCCACTGGGTCCATTTATAATATTCAGGATCAGTTGTGTTTACTTCACGGTCCCAATCGTAAGAAAAACCTAGTGATTTAATTTGTCTGCGGAACGTGTTAATATTGTGTTCGGTGAATTCTGCCGGGTCATTTCCGGTATCCAACGCATATTGTTCTGCAGGTAAACCAAAGGCATCCCAGCCCATTGGGTGAAGAACATTATAGCCCTGCATCCGTTTCGTACGTGAAAGAATATCTGTTGCTGTATAGCCTTCAGGGTGTCCGACATGAAGTCCGGCACCGGAAGGATATGGAAACATATCAAGCGCATAGAATTTTCGTTTATCATACTCTTCGCTTGTTTTGAATGTTTTCTCTTCTTCCCACTTCTTTTGCCACTTCTTTTCGATTTGTTGATGGTCGAAACTCATAAGATTTTCCTCCTTAAAAATAAAAAAACTCTCATCCCTAAACAGGGACGAGAGGATTGTATGTATCTTCCCGCGGTACCACCCACATTAGTGTTAAAACACTCGCTTCATTATCCTTAACGCGGTAAACGGCAAACATTACTATTCTTTCGTGCCTGCAACTCCTAGGCGAGTTCATGATGTACCCGATTGACTTTCACCAGCCGTCAACTCTCTAAACGGGCAGGAACCATTACTATTCCTAATCCATGTCTTTCAATATAAAGATATACGGATATTGTATAAAATTTCCCGGCAATTTGCAAGATAACAAAAGCCTAAATTCAGAATTGCCGCATTCCTTCTCTTTTAAACATAAAAATAGACAAAGAGGTTAAAAAAACCACTTTGTCCATTCCATACGGACAAATCCTCAGATTTGTCCACGAACGGTGCCTGTCACCGTTGCGCGGTCATAGATTAGGGTTGTGACGATAGCCACCAAAAATAATGCGATTAATACTGTAAATAAAGTGGACATGCTGTATAGATCGACGATTATTCCGCCTAATAGCGGACCGAGCATCCTGCCGCCGGTGGCAGTGCTATTGACAATTCCTTGGTAGAATCCTTCACGACCCTTAGGTGATAAGGCAAAAGCAACTGTTGGGACCGCGGGCCAAATAAACATTTCCCCAATTGTTAAAATAATCATCCCCATTAGAAACCCCAAAAAAGCATTTGAATTACCAGCTACGACAAATGAAATAATAAAAATGATGATTCCTGTCACCATCTGTACCTTTAACGAAGTAACCCAGCGTTTTAAAACACTATTTAAAACTGGCTGGCCAAGAACGATGAGTGCACCATTTATCGTCCATAATAAACTATATTGTGATAATGAAATATGGATTTCCTGCGTATATGAAGCAATCGTTGTTGTCCATTGAACATAGGCTACCCAGCATAGCAAGTAACCAGAACATAGGATAAGTAATGATTTTAAATTCCTTTTGTTTTTTACCTGAATATGTTCTTCTTGCTTTTTCATTTGTTTTACGGTACTCACAGTAATATTCCTATAGCCAAAAACGGCAATGAAGAAAAATATGATATACATAACAGCATTTGCTAGAAAAATTAATTGCATAGAATAATCAGCAACAATTCCGCATAGAGCAGCCCCTACTGCTACACCCAGGTTTTGGGCAACATACACAGCATTAAAAGCTTTTCGACCACCCTCAATCCATACAGAACCTGCCATAGCGTACATCGAAGGAAAGATAATGCCAGTTCCAAGTCCAATGATGGTTAAAAAAATCACGTATTCCGGCCAGCCATGCCAAATCGAAAGGCCGATGATGGCAAACAATGAAACCCCAATACCTGATAAAATTGATTTATAACCCCCATACTTATCAAAAAAACTACCGCCAATTAGGTTACCAATAACACTTGCACCAGAGTTTAACATAAGAACAACCCCAGCCATTGATAAACTTTTTCCTAGATGATCATGAATATAGATTGTATTTAAAGGCCATAAAAAAGAAGAGCCAGTTGAATTCACTGCCATCCCAATAATTAACAGCCATAATGCACGCGGCATGAAAATTCCCCTTTACATATAAATATTTCGAAACCCTACATAAGTGTAGTGTACTTTTACCTAACGCGCAATCCTTTTTCATTGCCTTATTTCGACTGAAAAATCAAATATAAAAAACCCCCAACAATATGTTGAGGGTTAACAACTTATTAAGAAGATTGTTCCTTTTCTTGATGAAATTTCGATTTTACTGGTTGACCGCCTGTCTCTTCATATTTCTTTTTTGCCTGTTTTACTAAATCAACATCCTGACCTAACTCTAAATCGTTATTATTGATGCCATTCCTTGTTTTTTGTTCCGGATTTTGCTGTTTCGACCGTTTTTTCACCAAAGTTTCCTCCTCATTGGTTACTCAAGAATTTGTGTATTTTGATAAGGCCCCTGTAAAATCATTGTATTTTGAATCTGTTGCAGCTGTAGTCTCATTCTGTGCAGCTGCTCCCTTTGTTGTCCATTTGCAAATTGTGCCATTTTACAAACATCCTGATAAGTTTGTTCTAGTCCTTGTAGGGCATTCGTATAATCATCGTTATTATAATGTTGTTGAAGGCTGCCTTCCCGATATTGATCCTGGGCAAATCGAATAGCATCCTCACATTGCTGAATTAAATGACTCATTGAATCACGAGTAGCCATCTTAGAACCCCTTTCCTATTGCTGTAAACCCTGAAGCGCACCGCTTCAATCCTTATTTTGTTCTCGATTTCTTTTCCTATAACAGCAAATAAAATCCATTTGGATAAGCCTATACTTCATGATAAAATTTACTTTATGTGCTTCTTTATAAAATTTTTTAATAAGGAGGTTTTCGAATGATTGAAACGAAACCTTTTCCATATGCATTAGATGATAAACGTTACCATACGTGGAATTATCATCTTCGCCACCATTTCGGCCACAAGGTTTTTAAAGTGGCATTAGATGGCGGATTCGATTGCCCAAACCGTGACGGTACGGTGGCTCATGGAGGCTGTACCTTTTGCAGCGCTTCAGGTTCCGGGGACTTCGCCGGAAACCGTTCCGAGACATTAGAAACCCAATTTCTTGAAATAAAAGAAAAAATGCATACAAAATGGAAAGACGGAAAATATCTGGCCTATTTCCAAGCGTTCACAAATACCCATGCACCTGTTGGGGTCCTTCGTGAGAAATATGAAGCAGTACTCAAACAGGAAGGCGTTGTGGGCCTGTCGATTGCCACCCGCCCGGACTGTCTTCCAGATGATGTGGTGGAATATCTGGCTGAATTAAATGAAAGAACTTATCTTTGGGTCGAGCTTGGTTTACAGACTGTTCATGAGCGGACAGCCATGTTAATTAACCGCGCTCATGATTTTCGATGCTATGTTGAGGGAGTTAACAAGTTACGAAAACATGGGATTCGCATTTGCTCTCATATAATTAACGGCCTGCCGCTTGAAACGAATGAAATGATGATGGAGACTGCTCGTGAGGTCGCAAAATTAGATGTTCAAGGGATTAAAATCCATTTACTTCACCTTTTAAAAGGGACACCAATGGTAAAACAATATGAAAAAGGTATGCTAGAGTTTCTTTCCCAAGAAAACTATGTAAGCCTAGTATGTGACCAATTAGAAATTTTACCACCCGAAATGATTGTCCATCGCATTACCGGTGATGGACCAATTGACTTAATGGTTGGACCAATGTGGAGTGTAAATAAATGGGAAGTTTTGAATGCAATTAATGCTGAGCTAAAAAGAAGAAACAGCTGGCAGGGGAAATTTTTTCAAAAGGGGAATATCCAATGAAATTAGAGCGGATTCTTCCTTTTGCAAAACAGTTACTAGCCAAAGCTGTAAAACCTGGTGATATTGCTGTTGATGCAACACTTGGGAACGGACACGATAGCCTATTTTTAGCGGAGCTTGTCGGCGAAAATGGTAAAGTATATGGTTTTGATATTCAAGAAGAAGCCATAGAAGCAAGTAAAGAACGGCTGTCCGAGCATAACATGCACGAACGGGTAACACTTTTTCATGAAGGACACGAGAAAATTAAACAAAAAATTCCCGCTGCTGATTGCGGAAAAATAACAGGAGCAATTTTTAACCTCGGATATCTACCAGGCAGCGATAAAACGGTTGTCACAAAACCTGAAACGACTATTGCAGCGGTTGAGCAGCTTTTAAACATAATGGAGCCTGAAGGAATCATTATTCTTGTCATTTATCACGGTCATTCTGAAGGTGCATTTGAGCGTGATGCGGTACTAGAGTATTGTCAAACACTCGACCAAAAGTCTGCTCATGTCCTAATGTATCAATTTATCAACCAACAAAATCATCCGCCATTTATTGTGGCGATTGAAAAACGTTAAAAACCAGGTTTGAAAAGGCCTGGTTTTTTACTTTATCAATCTTGTAGCAAATGATGGCACCCATTTTTGAAAAGAACGATAAGCTAGTCCATTTATAAAAAAGAAGTAGCTAATGATTCCGCCGGTCTTTATGATTTCCTTTGCTAATTTCCGAACATTCTTTTGTTTTCTTACTTTTCGATCCGATAAATAAATCCCTAACAAACCGCGATTAATCAACTGGTGGAATTTCTTGTGAGGAAGGTATTCTGTATGACGGTCAGCTTCTAAAACAAAGTGTTTCAACCTTTTAAAGAGCTTTTCCTGATTTTCATAATAGAAACAAAAATTTAAATCTCCTCCCTCAATATCTTCCTCTTGATCAATAAAATAATCTAATAAAATATGCAGGCCTTGTATATAAGGAAAATAACCTTTACGGATATTTTCCCCATCCTTCTCCTGAAATCCTCCCGCATCGCATAGGAAATAAGGCAAAAAATCCCAAGTGTAGAACCAGAGCATGCAGAAAACTCGTACCATTCCATGTCTGGAAGTTGACTTTTATAAAGATTAAACCAATTTTCCAACCTAGGTACCCGCTCTTCTTTTACCACATGCTTGTGAATTTGCAGATCACAATAATAGCTGCAAAGCTCTAGAAGGTATTTCTTGATTAACTCATAATTTCCCATTTCGTTTAATACCGAACGACATGTTTCAGCCAAATCATTTAAATAATCATCATCATCCTGGTCTTCACGAAGGCGATAATAATTTTTCCTTGTTGCTTCAATTGATAGTGCATCTGTCATGGATTCGTGAAGTGCGGCAAAATCGTTTGGATCAAGGGATGTACTACGGTCACAAAGATTGTCCAAATAATCGCTAATGGTTTGATAAGCAACAATAAATTTAACGGCTTTTTTATAATGCTTATTGGCAGTTAATGCTAGGATTGCACCACCTTCACAATGGAAGGTTTTATGCTCAATGCTGGCAAGTGCCTGGGTTCGCAACTCCGAATTTGGAATATTTTCTGCGCGTTTTTTCCAGTAGCCTAATTCTTGGTGCACAGCCGGAATGATTTTACGGTATACGTTTGACATTAGATTGATTGGCATCATCGAAAAACTCATCATTCCACCTCTTTTTTATACAATATACCCAATTGCTTTCAACTGACTGGTAACAAAGTCTTTTGCGTATTCAAAAACCTCTTCCCGCTCTGGCTCGTTAAAAATCTCATGGTACAATTTTGGCCATTCCTTAAATCTTTTTTCTGAAAATAGGGCATGGTTAAACCAATCTTTTACCGCTTTTTTATTGACAATTTTATCATCCCCACCCTGCATTACAAGGATAGGTACATCATGCGTTTTTTCCAAATTTAAAAAGCCAAGCTTCATTGCTGTCGTTAATTCACGATACCATCTGACAGAAACCTTTGTCACATATAGAGTATCATTTACATCGGCTTCCCTTACATCCAGATTCCTTGTCGCCATTTCCACCGTTAAACCAGAATTGATTCGAAAGGAAGGGAAAACAAAATTCAAACCATACGAGAGAAACTCTAAAAACCTGGATGGCTTTTGGACAAGGCCAAGGCAAGGGGAAGAAAGAATCACACCGGCTAAATTCATTCTCTCCTCCTGCATGAGCCGAATCGAAATTAAACCGCCCATGCTGTGACCTAGTAAAAATACAGGCAGATTGTAGCGATAGGCAGCCTGTACCCAGTCCTTCACTTCTAGTATGTATTCATCAAAAGAATCAATGTGGCCCCTGCGGGTTCTAGTGGTCATGCCTTGACCGGGAAGATCGGCCATGATGACATGAAAGCCAGATGTTCTCCACATTTCAATTAGCCAACCGTAGCGGCGATGATGTTCCATTGCCCCATGAACCATCACAATAACCGCCTTAGCCTCCCCTTCTGCTTCCCACTTCCACATTTTCCTTCCTCCTTAGAAACCGCAAGCGCTGCGTGCTAGAACGAAACAATAGACAAAATATTAGAACCCTAGTCATAATTATTATATTATTTTAACATAAGTTACAAAAATGACATGCATTTAATGAGAGACGTTCAAATACTTTTTATTTCTTCCTCGTTTTAGTTAAAATAAAACCATCACCTAGAAAGGGGAAAAAATGAATGATTTATCCTTTTAAAAATAAATACCCACAAATTGCTGATTCAGCATTTATTGCTGACTATGTCACCATCACCGGCGATGTTACCATCGGAGAAGAATCAGGGGTATGGTTTAACACATCCATCCGCGGGGACGTAGCACCTACCATTATCGGTAATAAGGTAAACATACAGGACAATTCCGTCCTGCACCAAAGTCCAAATAATCCGCTCATTTTAGAAGATGAAGTAACCGTTGGTCATCAAGTCATTTTACATAGTTGTATTATTCGAAAAAAGGCATTAATCGGGATGGGTTCCATTATTCTAGATCAAGCCGAAATTGGGGAGGGTGCATTTATTGGTGCTGGCAGTCTTGTTCCGCAAGGTAAAAAAATCCCTCCAAATACATTGGCATTTGGCAGACCAGCAAAGGTCATTCGCGAATTAAACGCTGAAGATATTAAAGACATGGAAAGAATCATTCGGGAATACGCAGAAAAGGGTCAGTATTATAAATCACTGCAAACAAAAAACTAAGGGATGATGATAAGTCCCTTAGTTTTTTAATACTTCTGGCTCTCTTGTAAACTCCCTCTGAAATGAGTACTTTTCTTCAATATATACCTGATGCCAGATCATGAACATAAGCACGGTCCAAATTTTCCGGCTGTAATCCCCTTTACCCTGACAATGCTCATCCAATAACTTCAATAAATAGCTTTTATTGATTAGATGATCAGTCTCGCTTTCACGGATGGTAGATTTCGCCCATTCATTCATTTCATCCTTCAGCCAGTGGCGAATCGGGACAGGAAACCCCAGCTTTTTTCGATTTAACACATGATCCGGCACAATTCCCTCTACAGCTTTTCTTAAAATATACTTTGTCGTTCCGTTTGCTGTTTTCAGACTTTCAGGTATTTGAGAAGCAACTGCAAAGACCGACTTGTCTAAAAAGGGAACACGCAACTCTAAAGAATGGGCCATCGTCATTTTATCGGCCTTCAATAAGATATCGCCCCGCAGCCATGTATGAATATCAATGAACTGCATGCGGTTAACAGGGTCATATCCTAATGATTCTTGATAAAAAGATTTAGTAATCTCCGTATAATTCAAACCTTCTTGATAAACATTCAGCAACTCCCGCTTCTGTTCTTCCGTAAACATTTTGGCATTCCCAATATAGCGTTCCTCCATTGGAGTTACCCCGCGTTCAATAAAGCTTTTCCCTTTTGTACCTTCCGGCATAACGGAGGCCATCCATTTTAAAAATAATTTCACCACTCTTGGGATTTTATTAAAAACCTCCAGTGAATGCGGTTCCCGGTATATATTATATCCGCCAAAAAGCTCATCCGCTCCTTCACCGGAGAGAACCACCGTCACATGCTTGCGCGCTTCACGGGCTACGAAATAAAGAGGAACACATGCCGGGTCGGCAAGTGGGTCATCCATATGCCACATGATTTTGGGGAGTTCAGCCATATATTCCTCAGGTGGAATCACATAACTAATATTTTCAACTCCAAGTTTATCTGCCGTTTCCTTCGCAACATCAATTTCACTGAATCCATTTCGTTCAAAACCTACTGAAAACGTCTTAATCGCCGGGTGAAATTCCTTTGCTAATGAGACAATAATAGACGAATCAATTCCTCCTGATAGGAAGGAACCGACTGGAACATCACTGCGCATATGAA
Organism: Bacillus salipaludis; assembly: GCF_030938565.1. GTDB lineage: Bacteria > Bacillota > Bacilli > Bacillales > Cytobacillaceae > Neobacillus > Neobacillus salipaludis_A. Next base: position 5,475,956 of record NZ_JAVGVR010000001.1, read on the forward strand.
TTTTTACCGATTCAGTGAGTACATCCCTGATTTCTTTTATCACATCAAATTCCGATCGGTTAATAGGATGAAACTGCGCTTTCCAGTACCTTTTTATTTCCATCGCAGTGCCAATTCTTTTTGTAAAAAAATGTCCAGGTTCTAATTTTTTTATTCCTTCTGATAAGGTTTCCGGTTCGGGGACAAATTGATAGGTAAAGTAGTGCTGCAAGGCATTATAATTCAGAACCTCATTTTTACGTGCAAGCAAAATGCTCTTTTTCTCGGAAGCAAAGAAGGTTTTTCCATTCTCTTCAAAATAGAAAAATGGTTTAATGCCAAAGGGATCCCGTGCTCCAAAAAGCCGCTGTTCCTGTTTGTCCCAAATAATAAAGGCAAACATACCACGAAGTTTTTCAACAGCCTGCTCTTTTAAATGACTGTAAAGAGCGACAATGACCTCCGTGTCAGAACTTGTGGTAAATTCAATTCCTTCCATTAAAAGCTCTTCACGTAATTCAATATAGTTATATACTTCACCATTAAAAATAATCCAATAACGTTCATTTTCAAATGTTAATGGCTGTTGCCCACTTTCAATATCAATGATACTTAAGCGGCGGAACCCAAATTGAACATATTCATCATGATAAAACCCATCATCGTCAGGTCCACGATGGGTAATGATATCATTCATCGTTTTAAATTGCTGTTTTTGTTCATCCCTATAAACCCTTGGCTGATCATCGACACAGCCAATAAATCCGCACATCGTATCTCACCTGCTTCATATTAAAATATAGATATTATCCAGTTTTCACCTGTTTAGGATGACTTAAACATCCTATTCTTCTTACCGGTTATGTATGTGACGAAAAAAGAGAGTTACACGGTTGTGTAACTCTCTTCCTTAAAATGTTTATTGATTTGCTTGTTCGCGAAGGGCGTCAGCTTTGTCTGTACGCTCCCAAGGAAGATCAACATCTGTACGTCCGAAATGTCCGTAAGCTGCTGTTTGTTTGTAAATTGGGCGGCGAAGGTCAAGCATATTGATAATGCCTGCAGGTCGAAGATCAAAGTTTTTACTTACTAATTCAACCAAAATCTCTTCGTTTACCTTACCTGTACCAAATGTATCTACAGAAATGGATACCGGTCTTGCTACACCAATAGCATATGCAAGCTGTACTTCACATTTTTCAGCAAGTCCTGCAGCAACGATATTTTTTGCTACATAACGCGCTGCATAGGCAGCAGAACGGTCAACCTTTGTAGGATCCTTACCGGAGAATGCACCACCGCCATGACGAGCATAGCCGCCGTACGTATCAACGATAATTTTACGGCCAGTTAGACCTGCATCCCCTTGAGGCCCGCCGATAACGAAACGGCCAGTAGGGTTAATGAAGTATTTTGTATTTTCATCAATTAGTTCTTTTGGTACAACCGGATTAATTACATATTCCTTTAAATTGCGTTGAATTTGCTCAAGAGCAATTTCAGGATGATGCTGGGTTGAAATAACAATGGTATCAATCCGAACTGGTTTATCATTTTCATCATATTCCACTGTTACTTGAGTTTTTCCGTCTGGACGAAGGTATGGAAGAATCTCCTCTTTACGAACTTCAGTTAAACGACGTGCTAGCTTATGAGCAAGTGAAATTGGAAGCGGCATAAGTTCTTTTGTCTCATTACAAGCAAATCCAAACATTAAGCCTTGGTCTCCTGCACCAATTGCTTCAATTTGTTCATCAGACATTTGACCTTCACGTGCTTCAAGTGCCTGATCAACTCCCATTGCAATGTCAGGTGATTGTTCATCAATTGAGGTTAATACCGCACAGGTTTCGGAGTCGAAGCCATATTTTGCACGGTTATAACCAATTCCTTTAATGGTTTCACGAACGATTTTTGGAATGTCCACATAAGTAGAAGTGGTGATTTCACCGGCAACAAGAACTAATCCGGTTGTAACTGAAGTTTCAGCTGCAACACGTGCATTAGCATCCTTTGCTAAAATGGCATCTAAAATGGAATCAGAAATTTGGTCACAGATTTTATCAGGATGACCTTCGGTTACTGATTCAGAAGTAAACAAACGACGTTTTGTTGACAATCTGAATTCCTCCTAAATTTATTATATGAGGTTATCTGTGTCGGCTTTTAAACCTTTTCCATTTAACCTCGGGCTGATACGGTACTCATTCCCTTAGTAGTATGAAATAAATACGGGCATTTTATGAGAAAAACAAGCCCATTGTACATTTTCAAGGGTAGAAATAAAAGATTACTGCACCAAAACAAAAAACCTTTCCATTTGAGGAAAGGTCAAGAGCATACTGTTTCCGCGCCTTTCACTCTTATCGTTCAAGGTCTAGCCTTGCTTCAGGTTTAGCACCTTTGCTTAGAAAATGACCAGTTTAAAAAGGAATATCCTTTTGTCGACTGCTTTCCTGAAAATAGCAGGTTGCTGGGTTTCATTGGGCCTGTCCCTCCACCAGCTCGGGATAAGAGAGTATCCGTTCAATTTTAAATCTTAACCTACCATGTCGAAGGATGTCAATCAATTTTTCAAAAATAAACCAACAATAAAAATCAGCGAAAAAATTATTTTTTGTAAAAAATAATATTAATGAACATTTTGCCTAAATAAACGCATTAATTTATGAATAATGTATAAAATGTTAGTTATTTTTCGAATTAGTATAGACTAATAAATTAAATGTGTTATACTTTTTATCAAGATGCAGTCCCTGCTAAAAAAACTAAAAAGGAAGGTCCCATCCAAATGAATTCTCTTCATATCCCTAATGAATTAAATCAATTATTAGATGAAAAAAATGTTCAAATCCAACTATCCGTTCCGCAATTGGTAGAGAAAGTATTAAGCCGTAATGAAGGAACTTTAACCTCATCAGGTGCTATCAGTGTAGCAACTGGTAAATATACTGGACGTTCTCCTCACGACAAATTTATTGTTGCTGAAGGATCTACAAAGGATAAAATTGATTGGGGAAACAATCAGCCTATTTCTGAAGAAGCATTCACAAACCTTTACAATAAAGTCCTTGACTATTTAAAGACAAAAGAAGAAATCTTTGTTTTTAAAGGATTCGCCGGGGCAGATAAAAAATCTCGCCTGCCAATCCAAGTGGTTAATGAATATGCGTGGCATAACCTATTTGCCCATCAATTATTTATTCGTCCTAATGCAGAAGAGTTATTAGCACACGAAACGGGCTTTACCGTTATTTCCGCACCAAATTTTAAAGCAAATCCGGCTGTTGATGGGACAAAATCCGAAACATTTATTATTATTTCTTTTGAACGCCGCACTGTCTTAATCGGTGGTACAGAATATGCGGGAGAAATGAAAAAGTCCATTTTCTCTGTCATGAATTATTTACTACCTGAAAACAATATCCTTTCCATGCACTGTTCTGCAAATGTTGGCCAAGAAGGTGATGTCGCTTTATTCTTCGGTCTATCTGGAACAGGTAAAACAACGCTATCTGCAGATCCAAATCGCAAATTAATTGGTGATGATGAACATGGCTGGTCTTCCAATGGAGTTTTTAATATTGAAGGCGGCTGCTATGCAAAGACCATTAGTCTTACTCGTGAAAAAGAACCGCAAATCTTTGATGCCATTCGTTTTGGAACTGTGTTAGAAAATGTCATTACGAATCCTGAAACAAGAATTCCTGATTATGATGATAACACATTAACAGAAAATACACGTGCAGCTTACCCAATTCAAGCGATTGATAACATTATTGAGCCAAGCATCGCTGGGCATCCAAATACAATCGTCTTTTTAACGGCTGATGCATTCGGCGTACTGCCTCCAATCGCTAAATTAACAAAGGAACAAGCAATGTACCATTTCTTGAGCGGTTATACATCGAAGCTTGCCGGTACAGAACGTGGAATCACTTCACCACAGGCTACATTCTCAACTTGCTTTGGGGCGCCATTCCTGCCGCTGCCTGCAAAACGTTATGCAGAAATGCTTGGTGAGAAAATCCTTGAACACGGTGCAAATGTTTTCCTTGTAAACACAGGCTGGACTGGTGGAGAATATGGCGTTGGCAACAGAATGAAGCTTTCCTATACAAGAGCAATGGTTCAGGCAGCTCTTGAAGGTGAATTAAATCATGTTGAAACTGTTCAGGATAAAATCTTTGGTCTTCATATCCCGCTTCACATTGCAGGAGTTCCAGACGAGGTGCTTCAGCCTAACAAAACATGGTCTGACGCACATGCATATGAACTGAAAGCAAAAGAATTAGCTGAACAATTCCGTCAAAACTTCAAAAAGTTTTCATCTGCCGCAAGCGATATCGAAGAAAAAGGCGGACCAATCGCATAATATGAAAAAGGGGTGCCATTCCAAATGAATGGCATCTCTTTTTTTATCTTGATTTAGGTTTATCTGTGGTGAACGCACTTTTATCTGGGATAAGGGGACATTTATCTGCGTTACTGGATGATGTATCTGCGATAAACATGCTTTTATCTGCGAAACTGATTTTTTAATAAAAGAAAAAGCAGGTGTAAAAACCCCTGCTTAATTCGTTGAATTCAATGAAATTAATTGGTACGTAATTTTAGTTGTTTTCTCCTGCCATTCTACTTTCCGAATGACCGCTGTTCCATTAGAATCACTTTGTATCGTTTTTCGAACCTCAATCGGAATATCAATTGGATAGAGCCTGTATCCTTCTTTTACTAAATAGAACAGATTTTCTTCTACCCGCTTTTCATTTCCTTTTGTCACTATCATCGTGTTTAACTCAAGAGGCATGCCCATATGACCCACTCCTCTGCTAATTGGTTACTTCCATTCTATCATCTTTTGATTTGCCTTTTCATCCAATTCGTTAAATCTTGGACAATTTTTCGATTTACCCCCGGAGGAAAGTAATGAGTGTATGACTCAAAATACCAGGGCTCTACAGACTTGTTTAAAGCTTTCAGCCTCCGTTCAAGACGATATGCGTGTTCAACCGAAACATTATGATCATTCACTCCATGGATAATTAAAACAGGTGCTTTTAACGCCTCCATTTTAAATAAGGGAGTCCGTTCCTCATATCGCTCAGGAAATTTTTCAGGTGTACCGCCAATCACTCTTTTCATCATTCTACGCAAATCAGTGCGCTCCATATAGGTCAAGGCCATATCACTTACCCCTCCCCATGTAACAAGGGATGCTGCCTCTGGAAATTGAATTCCTGTTAAGAGCGCCATCACCCCGCCTCGTGAAAAACCAAAAATATGAATATGCTGAACCTTTGGAAGGGATTTTAACAGCAAAAAGGCCGAAAATGCATCCTCCCTGTCTTCACCGGCAAAATCTTCATTCCCTTCTCCACCCTGATTTCCCCGGTAAAACGGTGCAAAAACAATAAACCCTTCCGCTGCAAACTGAGCAATTCTAGCTGGTCTAACTCTTCCAACATTTTTAATCCCGCCGCGTAAATATAAAAATCCTTCATTTGTTTTTTCATATTTTGGCTCTGCTAGCATTCCTTTCACCTTTAATCCATTTGAAAGGTAGGTAACAAGCTTCAGCTCAACATTCGGATTTGGGGAGGGAAACCGATCCATTTCAATGATTTTTCCTGTATCTGCATTCAACGCAACCACTCCCTATTTATTAAAAAATTTTGTCACTGGGCATTCACACATTTTTTCCCTTTTCATACGATATCGTATGCAAAAGCAGCCCAGATTTTTGAAGATTAGGAGGTTTAACATGAAAAAATGGCTAAAATTCAGTTTCTCAACGCTTCTTATTGCTATTCTTATGTTTTCACTTGCAGCCTGCAATAATGATACTACGAAGACAAAAAAATTGGAAAAAGTTCGGTTAGCTGAAGTAACGAGGTCAATTTTTTACGCACCTGAATATGTTGCCCTAGAAAAGGGATTTTTCAAAGCTGAGGGATTGGATGTAAAACTAACGACTACCTTCGGTGGCGACAAAACCATGACAGCATTACTGTCCGGTGGAACAGATATTGCATTAGTCGGTTCAGAAACTTCCATTTACGTTTATACCCAAGGAACAGATGATCCGGTGATAAACTTTGCTCAACTAACACAAACAGATGGAACATTTCTCGTTTCCAGAGAAAAAATTGATAACTTTTCATGGGATATGCTGAAAGGAAAAACCTTCTTAGGACAGCGTAAAGGCGGTATGCCTCAAATGGTGGGGGAGTTTGTTTTAAAGAAACACGGAATTGATCCGCATAAAGATTTAAATTTAATTCAAAACATTGATTTCGCAAATATTTCCAGTGCTTTTGCTTCCGGGACTGGTGATTTTGTCCAATTATTTGAGCCGACCGCCAGTATTTTTGAAAAAGAAGGAAAAGGTCATATCATCGCTTCGTTCGGCACCGAATCAGGTCATGTTCCCTATACCACTTTTATGGCAAAGCAAAGTTATATGAAGGAGCATAATGCAACAGTTGAAAGATTCACCAGAGCCATTTATAAAGCTCAACAATGGGTGAAAACGCACAGTACTGAAGAAATTGCTAAGGCGGTTCAGCCTTATTTCCAGGACACGGACTTTGAAATTATTAAAATGGTGGTTGATCGTTATAAAAATCAAGGGTCTTTTGCTACAGACCCAATTCTCGATGAAGAAGAATGGAACAATCTCCAAAACATTATGAAAGAAGCAGGCGAACTACCAAAGCAAGTTGATTACAAAACATTAGTGAATACCAGTGTTGCAGAAAAAATCATACAAAAATAATGACACCAAGGCTCTAAATTTTTTTAAAACTACTTTAGGAGGCGGTCCGATGAGTTTCTTAGCCATTAATGAAATCCATCATACCTATTTGACAAAAAACTCCGTGACCACGGCCCTCTCCGATGTTTCTTTAAAAATCGAGGAAGGGGAATTTGTCTCCTTTCTCGGCCCAAGCGGCTGTGGAAAAACAACGCTTCTATCCATTATTTCAGGGTTACTTAAACCGACCCAAGGGACGGTACTTCTCGAAAATAAACCTATATCCTCGAACAACAATGAAATTGGCTACATGCTTCAGCAGGATTACCTGTTTCCTTGGAAAACAATTGAGGAAAATGTCCTTATGGGACTGAAATTATCAAACCAGCTGAATGAAAAGTCGAAAACGAAAACATTACAGCTTTTAAATCAAATCGGTCTAAAAGGTGTGGAGAAACAACTGCCAAAACAATTATCTGGAGGAATGCGGCAGCGTGCTGCACTCGTTCGAACATTAGCAACAGAGCCTAAGTTGTTGATGCTGGATGAACCCTTTTCAGCACTTGATTATCAAACAAAGTTAAAATTAGAGGATCTAGTCTCTAACACATTAACAGAGTTAAACAAAACAGCCATCCTTGTTACACATGATATTGGTGAGGCCATAGCCATGAGTGATCGGGTATTTTTGTTTTCAGCAAGACCTGGGAAGCTCCATCAAACTTTTCAAATTCCAAATGAGCTAAGAGATTTATCACCACTTGAAGCCCGAAACCACGAATTATATTCCAACTTATTTGAGATGATATGGAAGGAGTTGGAGTCCCTTGAATCCTCATAAAGTAAAACAGCTTCACCAGGAATACCTGCACTTCTTAAAGGTTGAAAATAGATGGGTAAGATTTTATCAGCTGTTAATTTTCCTCTTATTTTTTATAGGTTGGGAAGTTGCAAGCAGACTCCATTGGGTTGATCCGCTCATTTTTAGTTCCCCTTCCAAAATTGGGTTATTATTTTGGGATAAAATTCAAGATGGAACATTGCTTGATAACACGATGGTCACATTAACTGAAACCATTTTCGGTTTTATTTTAGGGACATTACTGGGCACTATTATGGCTGCAATATTATGGTGGTCCCCGATGATTTCAAAAATTTTCGATCCATATTTAGTAATCTTAAATGCTTTGCCAAAAGTGGCCCTTGGTCCAATTTTAATTGTCGCTTTAGGTCCGGGTTATCCTTCGATTATTGCTATGGGAGTCATCATATCTGTTATTGTGACAACCATCGTAATTTATACGTCCTTTCGCGAAGTTGATCCGAACTATATAAAAGTTCTGCGAACATTTGGTGCCACTCGTTTTCAATGCTTTAAAGAAGCGATTCTGCCGGCCAGTTTTCCAACGATTATCTCAACTTTAAAGGTAAATGTCGGATTATCATGGGTAGGAGTAATTGTAGGAGAATACCTTGTATCAGCTAAAGGGCTAGGGTATTTAATTATTTACGGCTTCCAGGTATTTAATTTTACATTAGTGATGCTGTCACTCCTTGTTGTTGCCGTCTTAGCAACGATTATGTACCAACTTGTGGACTTTATTGAAAAAAAACTAATAAAAGAATAGCGAAAATGTATCACTATTCTCGGGCTGTCGAAAAACTTTCGATAGCCTTTTATTTCATTCACTTTCTTTCTTATAATTTACCGCGTTTATTTATTATAAGAAGTTAAAATATAGCTGTTCAACTGGTCTGTTGATTTACGCTCCAGGCACTTCGCTTTCCGCGGGCGTGCCGGGGAGCCCCCTCAGCGCTTTGGCGCTTCCGGGGTCTCACCTGCCCCGTACTCCCGCAGGAGTCTTCGTGCCTTCCGCTCCAACCAACAGGTGTATTCAATAAAGACTATAACTCCCAATAAATAATAAAAATAAGTGGTAAATTTAATGTTTAAGCTAAAAAAGTCAAGGCAAAGTGAAAATGAATTTGTCTCTATTGATGAACTAGTTCCAGATGAGGAATTAAATAATTGATTTGCACCCCTGTTAACCGGAGCGAAAATCAACAGGCCCTTTTGGAGGGACAATAATAAAATGGGTATTAGATTTAAACAAAGTAAAAAATTGCCGAGAAAAATACACTTTCTCGACAATCTGAGAATAGCGAAAAAATATCGCTATTCTTTTTAGTTTTTTCATGCCTCTCATGCAAATACAATCGTTTTATTCCCATGAACAAGTACTTTATCTTCAACATGCCAGGAAACCGCTTCAGCTAGAACCCTTTTTTCCACATGGCGCCCGGCCGTCTTTAGGTCCTCAACTGTAAAACGATGATTAATACGCTGTACATCTTGTTCAATGATTGGTCCTTCATCAAGATCATTCGTTACATAGTGGGCAGTAGCCCCGATTAACTTCACACCTCTGTTAAATGCTCTCACATAGGGATTTGCACCAACAAATGCCGGTAAGAAAGAGTGATGGATGTTAATGATTTGATTCGGGAAATGAGAGATAAAATTTGGGGAGAGAATTTGCATATACCTTGCCAATACAATAAAATCTACTTTCCCGTCAATTAGTTCTAACGCTTTATGTTCGGCCTCTTCTTTTGTCTCATGAGACATTGGAATATGATAAAAAGGGATGCCATAACTTTCAACTTCCTCTTTTAAATCGGGATGATTACTAATTACCAAAGGGATGTCCACCGGGATTTCCTTTGATTTCCACCTCCAAAGAAGCTCGGTGAGACAATGATCTGCTTTGGAAACAAAGATAGCCATTCGCTTCCTTTTTTTATTCGTGCTTAACTGCCAATCTAAAGCATGCTCCTCCCCTAACATATGAAGATCATGTTCAAGTTTTTCAAATGAAGTATCTAATTCTTCCAAATCAAACTCAATCCGCATGAAAAATACACCAGAGTGTGGGTCCGTTGTATGTTGATCAAAATGGACAATATTCGCTTTGTGTTCTAATAAAAAATTCGTTACTGTGGAGATAATACCTGGCTTTTCTGGACAAGAAATTAATAGTACCGCACGATTCAGCTTTAACTTTGTGATCATTTCCTCTCTCACCTTCCTTTATGCATGAATGGCCTTTCCATCTACCGCTAGTGCTGCTTCACCTATTGCTTCGGCTAATGTAGGATGTGGATGGATTGTATGGGCAATATCCATTGCAGTCGCATTTAATACACGGGCAAGACCAAACTCGGTGATCATATCCGTTACATGAGGACCCACCATGTGAGCTCCTAACAGTTTATTTGTTCCTTCTTCAACAACAAGTTTGACAAATCCGTCTGATTCACCAAAAACGAGTGCCTTACCGATTGCACGAAATGAGAATTTACCGGTTTTTACTTGAAATCCTTTTTCCTTTGCTTCATCTTCTGTAAGTCCAACACTTGCTACTTCAGGACTGCAGTATACACATTTTGAAACAAGAGTTGGGTCAAGTGCATTAGGACTTTCTCCAGCTATATGTTCAACAGCAATGATTCCTTCATGTGAAGCGACATGAGCAAGCTGCAAGCCGCCAATAACATCACCAATTGCGTAAATGTTCGGTTCTTTTGTTTGATAGGAATCATTTGTTTTAATAAAAATTCCATTCATTTCAATGCCCGTTTTTTCAAGTCCAATTCCTTCCGTGTTTGGTAATCTCCCTACGGAAACTAAAAGTTTATCGGCAGAAAATGATGTTTCTTTCCCTTTATGCTCTGCCTTTATCGAAACACCATCACCTTTTTCAAGCGTTTCCGGTAGAACTTTTGCCCCTGTGATGATTTTTACTCCCTTTTTCTTTAGTAAGCGTTGGATTTCCTTTGAAACATCTTTATCTTCTGTCGGTAAAATACGATCAGCATATTCAAGCACAGTAACCTGTGTACCGAAGTCCACAAGCATCGATGCCCATTCTATTCCAATCACCCCACCGCCAACAATTATGATGGAATTTGGAAGTGTTTCCATTTCTAAGGCTTCATCTGATGTCATCACATACTTTTCATCTGCCTCCAAGCCATAGAATGTTCTTGGCCGGGAACCTGTCGCAATTAAAATATTCCGCGGGCTTATAATGATTTCTCCGCCATCATTGTTCAATTCAACTAATACATCTTTTGACTCCAAGATACTGCCTTTTCCATCATAAACATCGATTTTTCCTTTTTGCATTAGATGTTGGATCCCCTTAAAAAGACGTTCTTGGATTTCTTCTTTCCGAGCTTGTACTTTTGAAAAATCAAGTCCAATTTCAGGGGCAATGACACCAAACCGCTCTGCATTTTTTGTTTGAGAATATAATTCTGCACTTCTTAATAAGGCTTTGGTTGGGATACACCCAGCATGAAGGCATGTTCCACCTATTTTCCCTTTTTCAACAACCGCTACTGTTAAACCCAATTGAGATGCGCGAATGGCAGCTACGTATCCTCCAGGTCCACCGCCGATAATAACAACATCATATTCTTTTGTCATTTTCGTTTCTCCTTTCCAAACAAAAATACCTATAATACCTACCGGAAAACTTAGATTATAAGTAATAAAAATTAGAGATATTCATTGCATCTTACGACACAACCAGGTTCCCATTAATCGATTTCAATTGCACATGCACTTGAGGTAAAGCTGTCTCCAACTAGAAACCCCTGTTCAACTTGATAATCAATTTCTGTTTCTTCATCTAAATAGCGTTTAGTAAAACGATCCAGCCGGATTTGTATTCCTTCCATTTCAATGCATAAATCGTTTCGACGCGATTCATCAAAAACAATTGAAAACTTAACGGACATCCCGCAGCCCCCTGTTACATCCGCATCAATCCGGGGACTTCTTCCTTCCGTCTCAATCAGCTCTTTAAGTTTGTCTATCGCAGCTTCTGTCACTTTTAACTTCATAGGACCACGCTCCTCTTCTCCTAATCACTTATTTACCTTTATTGTGCCTTCGCTTTTGCTGCATTGACCTGTTCATCTGCATGATAGGAGGAGCGAACGAGCGGACCCGCTTCGCAATGACTAAAGCCTTTTGACATGGCGATTATTTTAAGTTCTTCAAATTCTTGCGGACTCCAATATTTTTGGACTTTTAAATGATGTTTAGTAGGTTGCAAATACTGTCCAATGGTCATAATATCCACATTGTTCGCGCGAAGATCATCCATCGTTTCGATAATTTCCTCTTTTGTTTCTCCAAGGCCAATCATAATGCTTGACTTTGTTGGAATAGAAGGATTCATTTCTTTTGCGCGCCGCAAGAACTCAAGGGAACGATCGTATGTAGCCCGGGCACGTATTTTTGGTGATAAACGTTTCACTGTCTCAATATTGTGATTTAAAATATCAGGCTTTGCATCCATTAACGTTTTTAAATTTTCATATTTTCCATTCATATCAGAAGGTAGAACTTCAATGCTGCAAAATGGATTACGACGTCTGACGGCTCTGACCGTTTCTGCAAAAACCCCGGCTCCCCCATCTTTTAAATCATCACGGGCAACAGCCGTAATCACGGCATGCTTTAATCCCATCAGCTCCACTGATTCTGCTACGCGTTCTGGCTCTTCCCAATCAAGCTCTGTAGGAAGCCCTGTTTGAACGGCACAGAATCGACAGGCCCGTGTACATACACTTCCTAAAATCATAAAGGTTGCCGTTTTTCGAGATGCCCAGCATTCATGAATGTTCGGACATTTTGCTTCTTCACAGACGGTATGAAGCTTTTTTTCACGCATCATCGATTTTAACCCGGTATATTGCTCATTCGTATTTAATTTTATCTTAAGCCATTCTGGTTTACGTACATACTCAGTTGCCATCTTATTCACTCCTATGAACGGAACATATAATCTGTTAAACTTGAAAATTATCTGTGCAAGGGAATCCCTGCACAGACGGAAGGTTTCTTTTATCCCGCATTAACGGGCAGTAAGAACCCCCGCTTCAAGGCCAAGTGGAAACAGGAAGCATAAGTGGGGGTCCAACTGCCCGTAAAAGCCCGATTGGTTCAACTAACTATCAGTGGGGGATGAAAAAAACCCCCACTGATTGAAGTTTCACTTTATACGTTTACAGGTTCTTTTACTTTTACTGCCGATTCCTCTTTTTTATAACGCAAAATTGGTTGTCTCGCTGCCTGCACTTCATCTAATCGGCCAATCACTGTTGTATGTGGTGCTTCTAATACAATACCAGGGTTTTCTTCAACCTCTTTGGCTATTTGAATCATCACATCAGCAAATGCATCCATTGTTTCCTTTGACTCCGTTTCTGTTGGTTCGATCATCAAACATTCCTCAACATTTAACGGGAAGTAGATGGTTGGCGGATGATACCCAAAATCAAGCAGACGTTTGGCCATATCAAGGGTTCTTACCCCCAACTTCTTCTGTCTTGATCCAGATAATACAAATTCATGCTTGCAAATTTGTGAATATGGTGCATCAAAATAAGGCTCAAGTCTTTTACGAAGATAGTTCGCATGAAGGACAGCCCCTTCAGAAACTTCACGCAATCCAATTGGTCCCAATGTACGAATATAAGTGTATGCACGAACCAAAATTCCAAAGTTTCCATGATAGCCTTTTACACGGCCAATAGATAATGGATAATTTGAATTCAACACAAATTTATCGCCGTCTTTTTCAACACGTGGTACAGGTAAATATGGAAGAAGGAATTCCTTAACACCAACAGGACCTGCACCAGGACCTCCGCCACCGTGTGGACCAGTAAATGTTTTGTGAAGATTTAAATGCACGATATCGAAGCCCATTGTTCCTGGAGTTGTTTTTCCTAAAATCGCATTGGCATTCGCACCATCATAGTATAGTAATCCGCCTGCTTCATGAACTACAGCAGCAATTTCTGCGATTTCTTGTTCAAATAAACCAAGTGTATTAGGGTTTGTTAACATTAATGCAGCGGTATTACTATCCACATGTTTCTTTAATTCATCTAAGTTAACTAATCCATTTTCGTTTGATGGAATCGTTACTGTCTTAAATCCTGCAACGCTCGCACTAGCAGGATTTGTACCATGAGCGGAGTCTGGAACAAGAACTTTCTTTCTAACTTCACCTTTTTGCTCATGGTAAGCTTTAACCATCATTAATCCAGTCCATTCACCTTGAGCACCTGCAGAAGGCTGTAATGTTACTGCATCCATACCAGTGATTACAGCTAACTCTTCTTGTAGATTATATAAAAGCTCTAATGCACCTTGTACCGTTTCGCTTGGTTGATATGGGTGAATACGGCTTAAACCTGTTAGACGTGCCACATCTTCGTTAATTTTCGGATTATATTTCATCGTGCAAGATCCAAGAGGATAGAATCCATTATCAATCCCATGGTTTTTATTTGAAAGTGCAGTATAGTGACGAACAAGTTGAAGCTCAGATACTTCAGGTAGTTCTGCTGCTTCATCACGAATTAAGTGTTTTGGAAATTTATCTTGTAAATCAACACTTTTAACATCACTTTTCGGAAGGCTGTAACCTACACGACCTGAACGACTGATTTCAAAAATTAGATCATTATATTCAACCATTTACAACAGCCCCCAATGCTTCTACAAATTTGTCTATCTCTTCTTTTGAACGTTGTTCTGTTACCGCAATCAGCATTTGATTGTCAAATCCGTAATCAATACCTAAGTCATAACCACCAATGAGCCCTGATTCAAGGAGCTTAGTGTTAACTTCTTTAATTGGACGTGGTAGTTCTACAACAAATTCATTGAAGAATGCTGATTTGTTTAAAACGTTAAAGCCTTTGTTTTGAAGAGACTTTGCCATGTAGTCAGCTTTCTCAATATTTTGCTGTGCCATTTCACGAACACCATTCTTTCCTAATGCTGACATGCAAATAGAAGAGGCAAGAGCATTTAGTGCTTGGTTTGAACAAATATTAGAAGTCGCTTTATCGCGGCGAATATGCTGCTCGCGAGCTTGCAAGGTTAATACAAAGCCGCGTCTTCCTTGTTCGTCATGAGTTTGTCCTACAATACGACCTGGAATTTTACGCATATATTTTTGTTTAACAGCAAAATATCCGCAGTGCGGTCCCCCAAAGGACATAGGAACACCAAGTGGCTGCATATCCCCGACAACAATATCTGCTCCAAGTTTACCTGGTGATTGTAATAGAGCTAATGCAAGCGGGTTTGAACTTACGATGAAAAGAGCACCAACCTCATCAGCAATTTTCTTAATTTCTGTTAAATCTTCAATAGAACCGAAGAAGTTTGGATATTGAACAATAACAGCAGCCGTGCCTTTATCTACTTGTGCTTTAAGTTGTTCTAAGTCTGTTACATCTGTATCAAGACTTACTTCTTCAACTGAATATTCTTGACCCTTAGCAACAGTGTTTAAAATTGCACGTGATTCAGGATGAACAGCTTTTGAAATAACTACTTTTGAACGTCTTGTAGAAGCAACAGCAAGTGAGGCAGCTTCTGCAAGTGATGTAAAGCCATCGTACATGGAGGAGTTGGCCACATCCATTCCTGTCAGCTCACAAACCATGGTTTGGAATTCAAAAATTGCTTGTAATTCCCCTTGGCTGATTTCTGGTTGATATGGTGTATAAGCTGTATAAAATTCTGAACGTGAGATCATATGATCAACAACACTTGGAATGTAATGATCATATGTACCCGCACCTAGAAAAGTTGGATATTGATTTGCATTTAAATTACTTGCAGCAAGTTGGTTCAATTTCTTCATTAAAATAGGTTCTGGATCCGCATCTGGAATAGTTAATTCACCTTTTAAGCGAAGTTCAGATGGAATATCTTCAAATAATTCTTCGATTGAAGACATTCCTAAGAAATCGAGCATTTCCTTTTTATCTTGTTCCGTATCAGGGAGATATCTATAAGTATTCGCCATCTTATTCCTCTCCTTCTTCATTGATAAATGCTTTATACTCATCTTCATTTAAAAGGGATTCAAGCTCTTCAGGAACTGACATTTCCACTTCTACCAACCAGCCTTTGCTGAATGGATGTTCATTAATTGTCTGAGGAGCATCTTCTAACTCTTCGTTTATCCGGACTACTGTACCTGATACTGGAGCGAAAATTTCAGAAACGGCTTTAACCGATTCGATTGTTCCCATTGATTCATCCGCTGTTACTTCATCATCCACTTGCGGATTTTCAACAAATACGATATCTCCTAACTGTTTTTGTGCATAATCAGAAATCCCGATTCGTACTCGATTTCCGTCTAACTTTAAAACCCACTCATGTTCCTTGCTATATAGTAAAGTTGCAATTGCTTGTGTCATCATATTTTCTTCCCTTCAACGATTAATTAGAATTTAATAAGTTAAAAAAATCATTTTTAAGTATGTTTGTGGATTAGGTGTGCTGCCAGTTTGAGAGTCTGCGAGAGTATCTTTATTACTCTATTAACCCCTTTTATAAAATGGTGTTTTCACAACAACGGCATCAATCATCTTATTACGGATTTCCACTTTTAATGGTGTCCCCACTTCAGCATGTTCCGCAGAAATTAGAACAAGTCCAACACTTTTCTTTAAAGAGGGTGATTGAGTTCCGGATGTAACAACCCCAATTTCCTCTCCAGCTTCCGAAACAACCTTATAACCGTGACGCGGAATCCCTCGTCCAGTGACTTCAATCCCAACAAGCTTCCGTTTTAAACCTGATTCTTTTTGGGCGATAAGTGCAGCCTTTCCAATAAAATCGGATTCTTTTTTCAGTTTTACGGCAAAGCCAATTCCTGCTTCAAGCGGACTTATATCACTTAAAAGTTCTTGACCATAAAGTGCCAGACGTGCTTCTAAACGGAGTGTGTCACGTGCACCAAGTCCACATGGCTTTAAGCCGTCCTCACTTCCTGCTTCTAAAAGCTTTTCCCAAAGGGTGTCCGCTTGATCAGCAGCTAAATATAGTTCAAAACCATCTTCTCCTGTATAACCGGTGCGAGATACAAGTACATCTGTTACCCCGTCTAGATTGATATGTTGGGCAAATTTAAATGCGCCAATTTCTGATAGGTTGATATCAGTTAATTTTTGAACGATACCTTCAGCCTTTGGACCTTGAATGGCAAGCTGAGCGATTTCATTCGAAATATTTTGGAGCGTCATCTCCCCTTTTGCCTGTTGCTTCATCCAGTCAAAATCCTTCTCGATGTTAGCCGCATTAATGACGAGTAAATATTTTTCATTGTCTAATTTATATACTAATAAATCATCGACCGTTCCGCCTTCTGGGTAGCACATTGCGGTATATTGTGCTTGATTGATGCTAAGTTTTGTTACATCGTTTGTAACCAAGTAGTTAATGTAACTCTCTGCATCTTTTCCCTCAACGAGCACTTCACCCATATGGGAGACATCAAAAAGTCCTGCCTTTGTTCGGACCGCTTCATGCTCATCTAAAATACTGGAAAACTGCACTGGTAGTGCCCAGCCGCCAAAGTCAATAACCTTCGCACCATGCTTACCATAAGTTTCAAAAAGTGGTGTTTGTTTTAATGCTGTATCTATCCCCATTGTTATACCTCCTATAATTTCCTGCAAAAAAGCCGTTCTTTTACCTGTTTGCCTGTTTCTGTCGTTGCCAGTCCTCCAAGAGCTGTTTCCCGGAGTGTCCTAGGCATATCTTTTCCAACCCTATACATCGCCTCAATGACTTCATCACAAGGAATCCGGCTTTCAATCCCGGCAAGGGCCATATCCGCTGCTGAAAACGCAATGGAAGTCCCAATCACATTCCGTTTAATGCATGGCACTTCAACAAGTCCTGCTACCGGGTCACAAACCAAACCTAAGAGTGATTTCATGGCAATGGCAGTGGCATTCACGGCCTGTTGTGGTGTGCCTCCCTTTAGTTCAACGATTGTTCCGGCAGCCATGGCAGTTGCGGACCCTACCTCAGCCTGGCACCCTCCAGCTGCTCCTGAAATGAAAGAACGGTTTGCAATGACTAAACCAAGCATACTTGCAGTAAACAAGCCCATAACTAAATCTTTAAAGGGCGTACCATCATTTTTATGAAGCGAAAACAAAACTCCAGGTAAAATGCCGGCTGCTCCGGCGGTTGGCGTTGCTACTATGACCCCCATACGGGCATTACCTTCAGAGGTTGCCAATGAAAAGGCCATTGCATTACTTATATAATTTCCTGACAGACCCTTTCCCTGACTCATGTAATCATACATTTTCACAGCATCCCCGCCGGAAATCCCACTTGGTGCAGCTGAGTCATCTTTGATGCCGCTGTCGACAGCTTCTTTCATTTTGATTAGTCGCTCTCTCATCATGGCAATAATGGTTTCTTTGTTTCTCCCTGATTTTTCTGCTTCCATCATCAACATCATTTCGCCTATGGTTGTTTGTTCTTTTTCACAAGCTTCGACTAGTTCTCTCATCGACTGAATTCCCATCATATTGCCTCCATAAGCTCTTTCCTGATTGGTTGGTAATGACGAGCAAGGACGGCAAAATCATCCCCTGCACTCAATCGAATATCAACCATCTTCTCGTTAATCATAAAGATCTTAGATAAGCCGCCGCCTAGAGAAACACCGCCAACTTTAACAACATAATCACCGCACCTTGCTGTTACCATTGCAATATTTGGATGGTCGTAATACTCACAGTTTTCTGCAAAATCGAATTGGTACTGCATGCCATGTTTTTTAGCCCAATCTAATGAAGATTTAATTCGCGAGTCATCAGTATCCATCCCAAGTAATCCTCCGAGAAGTGCCTTATCTGTTCCATGACCTTGATAGGTTTCGGCAAATGAATCATAAAATACAATATTTGCTTTTTCCGGACAATCTCCTAACAATTCGAAGATAAACTTTCCGATTGATACGACTCCAGCTGTATGAGAACTCGATGGTCCCACCATAATCGGACCGATAATGTCAAAACAACTCTGAAATTCCATCCCAATTTGCCCCTTTCTTACACTGTTACAGCTTGTTGAAATAACGGATAGGCGCCACAAATCGTTTTTGTTGTTTCCTTTGCTTTCTCAAGCACGACTTTGTCCCCTTTACTCTTCAGAACAGCGGCAATGACTTTCCCGATTTCCACCATTTCTTCCTGCTTCATTCCGCGTGTTGTCAGAGCTGCAGTTCCCATCCGGATCCCACTCGTAACAAACGGTTTTTCCGGGTCATATGGAATCGTATTTTTATTTACGGTAATACCCGCTTCTTCTAATAATTTTTCTGCTTCTTTTCCAGTTAAATTCCACGGACGTAAATCTAAAAGAACGATATGATTATCCGTTCCCCCAGAAACTAGTGCAGCACCTTCATTTTTTAATGTTTCGCCAAGTGTTGATGCATTTTCAATGACCTGTTTTGCATATTCCTTAAAGCTTGGCTGCAGTGCTTCATTGAAAGCAACCGCCTTGGCTGCAATAATATGCATGAGGGGACCGCCTTGTATCCCTGGGAACACTGATTTATTAATGGCCTTTATGATGTCTTCATCATTGGTTAAAATTATTCCGCCGCGCGGACCACGGAGCGTTTTATGTGTAGTGCTTGTTACAACATCAGCAAATGGGACTGGTGATGGATGAAGACCAGCTGCAACAAGTCCCGCAATATGCGCCATGTCCACCATGAATTTTGCACCAACTTTGTCAGCAATTTGTCTAAAACGAGCAAAATCAATTACTCTTGGGTAAGCACTTGCCCCCGCAATAATCAATTTTGGTTTTTCTCTTTTTGCAATCTCTTCCAGTTCATCATAGTCAATCATTTGAGTGTCTTCTCTCACACCATAGGAGACAATTTCAAACCATTTTCCTGAAACACTGACAGGGCTTCCATGAGTTAAGTGCCCGCCATGTGAAAGGTTCATCCCCATGACCTTATCACCAGGCTGCAACAATGCGTAGAATACTGCAAAATTCGCTTGTGCACCTGAGTGTGGCTGAACATTTGCATATTTTGCGCCAAACAGCTTTGTTAGGCGATCAATCGCTGTATTTTCTGCTATATCAACAAATTCGCATCCACCATAGTAACGCTTCCCTGGGTAGCCTTCTGCATATTTATTCGTCATCACACTTCCCATTGCTTCTAATACATCTTGGCTTACGAAGTTTTCAGAAGCGATTAACTCCAATGTTTGATGCTGGCGTTCCTGCTCTTTCTTAATTGCTTCAAAAATAGTTGAATCATTTTGTTGTAATCCCATTTCTAGTCCTCCTTTTAATGGTTCAACTACCCTTTGATGTTTCAAACATGGAATATCTTCCTTATCACCGAAGATATTTTTTCCAAGTAAACCGATAGAAACACTCACTTTTTTGCACGCAAAAAAGGACAGAAAAGGGTAGCATAAAGATTGCTCTACCCTTCTCTGTCCTTTTACCTGAGAGTTTAGCTCTTTTACGAAAAGAACCTTCCCCTTTGGTGGCATAATTATTTATGCGCTCTCCAGAGTTGCGTCCAGTTATGGTTCCATCTACCTGAGAGATTTATTCCAAGGGTCTTTTTGGAACTTGCTCCTTCGGTGGCGTGTTAATTTGCACTCTCCCACAACCGTCATCCGCTCTATTTATTATTATTTTCAGAATAATCGCTAACATAATTCACGTCAAGCTTTTTTTATAAATTTTTGAAAGCGATAACAATAAAAAGTAATTAAGATCATTTATCGTTTGCTGTTAATTTTCTGCAATTTTTTCTTGATTCACTGGATCTGCATGGTTTTCCTTTTGATTCCGTACCTTATAAATAGCAATTAGCATAATAAACCAAACAGGAGTTACGAACAAGGCAACACGAGTATCTTCTGCTAGCCCAAGGACAACCAAAACGAATGCAAGAAAAGCAAGGATTAAGTAATTGGAAACAGGATAAAACGGCAACTTAAATTTATTTACTTTTGCCAAATCTGGTCTTACTTTACGGTATTTTAAATGGCTGATGACAGTAATTCCCCAAATAAAGATGAAACATACCGTAGAAATACTTGTAATTAGTGTAAATACTCCTTCCGGCATGATATAGTTTAAAATTACGGCAATGAGAATGACAACTGTTGAAAAGAATAATGCATTTGAAGGTATTTTTCGTGAAGTAAGTTTTGCGAATGGTACAGGTGCATTATTATCCTTGGCTAGTGAGTAAACCATCCGGCTTGTGCTGAAGATGGCGCTATTACATGCTGAAGCTGCGGATGTAAGCACGACAAAATTAACAATACCGGCAGCAGCTGCGATACCAACCGCTACGAAGACCTGGACAAACGGGCTTTTTGCCGGATTTATGGCATTCCAAGGATAAATACTCATAATGACAAATAATGCGCCAAGGTAGAAAATAAAAACACGGATTGGGATATTATTGATGGCTTTTGGGATTACTTTTTCCGGGTCTTTTGTTTCACCCGCTGTAAGTCCTACTAGTTCAATCCCTGTAAATGCAAACACGACCATTTGGAATGAAAGTATAAACCCATTTATTCCATTTGGAAACATGCCTCCATGGCTCCACAAGTTCTTGAAACTGGATGGCCCAGAATTTGTGGAAAAGCCTTTAATAATCATGACAAGCCCGATGAAAATTAGTGCCAAGATGGCAATTACTTTGATTAATGCAAACCAAAATTCCATTTCACCAAAAAGTTTAACAGTTGTAAGGTTCATAACTAACAGAATAACAAGAGCAATTAATCCTGGCATCCACTGTGGTACATTCGGAAACCAATATTGGGTATAGAGACCAACCGCTGTTAAGTCAGCCATGGCAATCGAAATCCAGCAAAACCAATAGGTCCAACCAGTGATAAAAGCTGCCATATTACCTAAATAGTCTCGAACAAAGTCAACAAATGAATGATAGTTCAAATTAGTTAAGAGTAGTTCGCCAAGTGCACGCATAATTAAAAAGCAAATGACACCTGTAATCATATAAGCAAATAAAATCGAAGGTCCTGCCAAATGAATAGATTTTCCTGCCCCAAGAAATAACCCCGTTCCAATTGCCCCGCCAATGGCGATTAGCTGAACGTGCCTGTTCTTTAAACCCCTATCTAATTTTTGTTCCTGCATTGATTCCCCTCTTTTCCTAATTTTTTCAAAGCGTGAATACACCCTCATCATGTTTCAGTAAATCCAACCTATTTTCTTTACCTCCTTTTTGACAACAAAAAAGGACAGAAGAAGGCATTATTACTGCCTTCTCTGTCCTTTTACCTGAAAGTTTCCTGCTAAAAAAGCAGATCCCCTTTGGTGGCATATAAAGAAATATGCACTCTCCAGAGCTACGTCATGTACTGGTCCTTATTACCTGAGAGATTTATTCCAAGGCTTTTATGGAATTTGCTCCTTCGGCGGCAACATTTGTTACTCTCTCCCAATACAATCAACCGTAAAATATTCTATTGTTTTTTGAAGAATCGAATAGTTGAAAGCGGATTCACAAAATTATATTCTCATAAACTAGTTTATTTGTCAATTCAGTTATTAGGGAAAATTCAAAATTTTTGATAAAAATAAAAGAATAGCAGTAATCACTACCAATGCCGCTATTCTCTTCTACCTTGAACTTGAAGGCATTCTTCCACGACTCGATCTTTCATAATAAAGCTGTATTCATCACCAAACCGGAGTTGTAAAAGATCTCCTTTCACAAGAACAGGGCCATTGGTTTCGTAATAGGTATTCGTTTTGTTTAACATGCTCACGATTCCCCAAAAAATTGCCTTTACAAAAGGACCTTTTGGATCGATTACCCTGTATTCCCCGATTCGCCTTAAATCACCAAGAAGAGCCCCTGTTTCTTCATAAACCTCACGACGCGCCGTTTCTTCCAGTGTTTCTCCTTCCTCCATTTTTCCCCCAGGAAATTCAAGACCACGTGTTTTATGACACGTCAATAACCAGGAATCTTTATATTGACAAATGACCAGTACGTGCTTTGCCTTTTCGGGAAAAATTTTTTCAGAAAAAGATAACTCAACTTGATTCCCATTTTGATCAATAAACTCTATCATCTCATTACCGCCTATTACCGTTGATTCTTTTATTATAATCAATAATCAGGAAACAAAAAATCCTTATCTTTGGATGGATAAGGATTTCCTTTTATTATTCACTTTTTGGCAGGATATTCATCGTTTCAATATGATTCCTTGCTTCCTCATCACCGAGTTTGAAAATTATTCCATAAACCTGTTGAATCGTACTATCATACCGGTGGTTTTCACGATCATGGTGATATTCAACATAGGGAATATGGGCGCGGATAAAATTATCCCATTCCGTTGAATAGTTCTGATCAAATAATTCACGCAGCTCAGTAATTTCTTCATCCGTTGCTTGAATTTTATAGCTCCATGTTGAACTCCGGGCACTTTGTGTTATATGCCCTGTTCCAACATCTATATAATAGGTTTTCTTTTGTCCATCCATGCAGTCAGCCCCTTTTTCTTGGCCATTTCCTCTGAAATTTCGGAGGCAGCCCAATTTTCTTAACACTAATTATCATTTTCCACAAAGTGATACATTTTATTCTTTTTATTTCATCCGTTCGTATTCATTGACAGAATGTTTAATGAGTAGTAACATTATTACTATATAAAACTTATTCTATTAAGATATAAAATTCATTTTCCTTTAGCATTTGGTTAATCATTTATTTATGACTATATGAAAAAGGAAATCTATAATTTTAACGAAAAATGGAATAGGTTAATTCGGAATATGCTTCCTTTTTGACAAGGAAGGAACAATTATATAATAAGGTAGACTAGTAAAAAGCCTAAAATAGGCTAGTTAAAAGTAAACCGACAATTTTCAGCGTATAATAGTTTGATTACAAAACTATTATACATTGAAAAATTGTCGGTTTTTTTGTTTTAAAAATGTTAAGTAGAAAGGAAATTGATGCAAATGATTTTACTGCCTACGATTTTTTTTCTCATGGTTGCACTTTCTGTGCTTAGCTCCATGTTGCTATTAAATCCGAAAGTTCCCTTGAATTTTGTACGTGTTCATACTGCAATTCTTTTATTGCCCGCGATCTCCGCACTAATCGCCCTGGTTTTTAGAAATGGAGAAATAAATTTCGGCCCGTGGCATCTTGATTCATTATCGTGGCTGCTTGCATGTTTTGTATTTACGATTAGTTTTATTGTGCAGCGGTACTCCGTTCATTATTTACTTGGGGAACATTCTTACCGGAAGTATTTTACACTGCTTACCATGACTACGGCCGCCGATTCTCTTGCCTGGTTAAGTAATGATACCCGATTATTATTACTTTGCTGGGGAGCGACACTTCTAGGATTGACCCTTCTCATCGGATTAAAAAAAGAGTGGCAAATTGCCCGAAATGCTTCTAGGCTCTCCGGTCGTCTTTTCGCCCTTGGTTGGATCATCTTATTGTCAGCTTTTCTCTGGATTAGACAGGCAACAGGACAGTGGCAGTTGTCAAAGGTACTTTCAGAGAATAGTCTTGAGCAACTTGATTCATGGGAAAAAACCTGTATATGCTTGCTGGTAATCGTGGCCGTTATGATTCCAGCCGCACAATGGCCTTTCCACCGCTGGCTGTTAGATTCAGTTATTGCGCCAACACCTATTTCTGCTGTGATGCATGCAGGGATTGTAAATGCCGGTGGAATTATGTTAACCCGATTTGCACCATTTTTTAGTGGAGATGTGGCACAGGTGGTTCTGTTAGTATTATCAAGTTTTTCAGTTTTAATGGGTACGGGAATTATGCTGGTCCAGGTTGACTATAAACGACAACTCGTAGGCTCTACGATCGCACAGATGGGCTTCATGCTGATTCAATGTGCATTAGGGGCTTATTGGGCAGCCATCATTCACGCTGTGTTACACGGTCTATTCAAGGCCACCCTTTTCCTTCAGGCTGGGGCTGCGGTGCAACACCGTAAATCAATCATCAGGACCACACAACCTTCATCTTGGTTATGGACAATCAGTGGGGGCGTTTTAGGATTGTTCCTGGGTGCTGTCTTTTGGTTGACTTCCCCTAAAGACGGGTATCAATTAATGAGCGCTATCATTTTAGGATGGTCTGTCTTACTAGCCTGGAAACAGCTTGTTGCACATGCAAACGGTAAGGTCGGGCGAGTAGCAGGATTTATACTATTTGCAGGGGCAGGTATTGTTTTCCACTTCGTGCATACCGCCTTTTAT
This sequence comes from Bacillus salipaludis, assembly GCF_030938565.1. GTDB lineage: Bacteria > Bacillota > Bacilli > Bacillales > Cytobacillaceae > Neobacillus > Neobacillus salipaludis_A. The sequence continues at coordinate 5,500,888 of NZ_JAVGVR010000001.1, forward strand.
AGATTGTTAGAGGAAACCGTTCAAATTGGAACTGGAACACAACCTCCTGCCCTTGCAACCCTTATGCTTCTGGTTATTGTGCTAGCTTGCAGTGCTCTTGGTTTATTACTATTTCATTATCGTTCATCCGCGGCCTTTGCTGTCATTTATCTGTGGCTCTTACGGTTAAGTGAACCGAAAAATAAATTCTTTGAAAGCCATCCAAAGTATCTGACAAGATTACTGTCTCAAGGAGGAAATTTACGGTGAGTACTACATTAACATTGGCACGATCATCCAGTTTAGAAAAGGAATCTTATCCCCAGCATCTTAACGATTTGGTGAAATCAGCCGCTGAAATCATATCACCCCTTGGACCTATTAATACGTTTGCTGCGCGAAATCCGTGGATGGGATTAGAACAGCAACCATTTGAGAAAGTCGCCCGTCGGCTCAAGGATGTTTGTGATGTCGATATTTATCCGACAGAATCTATATTAAAGTCGGCATATAAACGAGGTGAAATTGGACAGGAATTTCTCGAAATTGTCCTTCATAATTGGCTGGATTCACTATCTTTAGACGTACCGCGTGATGTTGCAGAACGCTTCTGTCGCTCTGCACTTTTGATGGACCACCCTCCTTCCAAACTACCACAAACACAGGAGTTTAGAAGGTTCGAAAAGAAACTAAGTCATTTTAAGCATAAGATTTCCGAAAAACATGCCATTAAAACGTTTAGTCAATACTTGGATCAACTCGGAAATGAAGGAACAGCTAAAGATCTCAATCGCCACATGATTAAGTGGTGTAAATTATTTCTCGATGAATCCCAGGCTGTTTTGTCAATGCCGAATCGGGAAGATGGTTTCTATCATGCTTGGCGGGGATTAGTCAAGTATGACCCAGCATTAAAATCTTCTGTACGCTTAGAACTTAATGATTTACCTGAAAAAGCTGAAGATGCTTTAATGAAGGCTTTGATGAAGCTAGAAATTCCTTTTTATGAGATACAGGAGTATCTAGAAGCTCATTTACTTGCTCTTCCAGGCTGGGCGGGAATGATGCTTTGGCGCTCACAGAAATCATCCCAGGAAAATTCACTGCTTGAGGAATATTTGGCTGTTCGAATTTCTCTGGAATATGCTTTGATTAAACCTTATCTTCCCTTGCCTGAGAAAAAAATAGAGGATAAAGTCTTAATAGAACCGTTGGCTGCAGCCTGGGACGAGTGGGGTGGCATACCACTCAACAGATTAGCCCAGTTATCTACTGCAGAACTAAAAGCACATTTCACACTTGCCCATCGTTTTGATCGGGTTGTCCGCCAGCGCCTCTGGTTAGAAGCATGGGAAAAAACATACGAAAATCAATTAAAGAAAATAATCGAATCAAAACAACCGAATTCAGAAAAGTATGTAAAACCTGTAATGGCACAATTTATCTTTTGTATTGATGTACGCTCTGAGCCTTTTCGCCGTAACCTTGAACAAGAGGGACCATTTGAGACAATGGGAGCTGCTGGTTTTTTCGGTTTGCCAATCGAAACCTCTGAGCTTGGATGTCATCACAGCCATAACTCTTTACCGGTTATGTTTAAACCGCAATTTAAAGTAAAAGAAACTTCATCTGAACTGGAATTAAAGCAGTATCAACAAAGAAGGAAGGCTGCTCATTCACTCAATTCAACATTTAAGACAATGAAACATAACCTTCCTTCAAGCATGCTGCTGCCGGAGATTAGCGGTCCATGGATGGGCTTACAAACGTTAGTAAGAAGTTTTGTTCCTAGAGGGGCCGGATCTGCTTTACGCATAATTCGAAAAACTTGGCTGCAAAAACCTTCCACTAAACTCTCATTAGAACGTGAGTATACTTTACATTCAGAGTTGCCTGTTGGATTTACTGATGAGGAAAAAGTGTCCTACGTACGTCAAGCACTGAAGATGATGGGACTTACTGAATATTTCGCTCCATTAGTGGTTATTTGCGGTCATGGAAGTCATAGCACAAACAATCCTTATGCCTCTGCACTTGACTGTGGTGCATGTGGTGGAGCCTCGAGTGGATTCAATGCCCGAGTGCTCGCGTCCTTGTGTAATCTTCCAAAGGTTCGGCAAACTCTCGCTAGGGAGGGAATTTCGATTCCGGTTGATACGGTTTTTGCGGCCGCCGAACATATTACTACACTGGATAAATTGAATTGGCTTTATGTTCCGGAACTTTCGGATTCAGCCAAGGAGGCATTTGATCAAATAGAGTCCATATTGTTAAAAGTTAGTGAAAAAGCCAATGCTGAACGTATACCACAATTACCAAATATCAACTTGACTTGCAAAAATCCGAAGAGAGAAGCAGAACGCTTTGCAGAAGATTGGAGTGAAGTACGTCCAGAGTGGGGCCTGGCACGCAATGCCTCCTTTATTATCGGAGAACGAAACCTAACCCAAGATTGCAATTTGAACGGAAGAGCTTTTCTGCATAATTATAAATGGCAAAATGATAAAAATGGTGATTTACTTTCCGCTATCATTAATGGTCCAGGAACAGTTTGCCAATGGATTAACTTGCAGTATTATGCCTCTACTGTTGCACCGCATTATTATGGCAGTGGAAATAAAGCAACCCAAACCGTAACTGCCGGTATCGGAGTGATGCAAGGGAATGCCAGTGACTTATTATCCGGACTTCCATGGCAATCCGTTATGCATTCTGATGAAGAGGTCTATCACGCTCCAATAAGACTTCTGATGGTAATTCAAGCGCCAAGAGAATATGTGCAAAGGGCACTTAACCAGAGTCAAGAATTCTATCAAAAAGTACAAAATGGATGGATTCGGCTTGCATCTATTGATCCAGAAGGAAACTGGGAGAGTTGGTCATAACAGCTCTTCCCCTCACATAATGCAATTATAATGTTTCATATTTATTTTTAACTTTTAAAAAGAGAGAAGGAACAGGAATCAATATGGATAAGTCAAAAGGAATGGTTGAAGCTGAAATAAGTAAAGCTTTAACTTATTGGGAAAAAAGTTATCTTGGACGTGGATCAGTATCTGTTAAATCAGATATCTTACGGGATATGATTTTTGTCATATTGCATGGTATTTTATCTCCAGCTGAATATTCATTATGTCAGGACAAAGAGGGATTGCTATCCGTTAAGAAGACCCGAAATAGTTTAGTGGAATCAGGTATAGAAGAATTAAAGGAGATTATCTTTACGATCACGGGTCAGGAAGTGATTAGTTTTTACACTGATATTAGTACACGTACTGGAGAACGAATCATGGTTTTTAAGCTCTCTAATAATTTAGAGAACAAATTATCTTGAGAAGGTGAATGAAATGTATATAGATGGGAAGAAAAAAATCCTTTTTGTTATTGGAATGGACCAAAAAATTGAAGGGCTTATTAAAGAAAATATCAAAATGGATCCTGAGGACTTCTTAATTTTGCAGTGTTTCCAACCAGTCATTTCGCCATTCGGTGATTTAATGAGGGACATCATCCTTTCTGTTTATCAGGAAAATGTAGATGAAATTATTGTGGCAGTTTCAGAAAATAACCACAATAACTTAGAGGCAATCGTTAAAAAGATAAACGAAAACAAAGAAATTCAGAACAAAATTCAAATATTTGATTATCTTTTTAAACATTGCAAGCCAGAGTATCCAGCAGATAGTATAATGGAATGGCTCGAGGGCAGTGGTACATTTAAAGATAATGTATATACAAGTGTGAACGTTATTCAAAACCACCCATTGATTCCTTCCCATGTAAAAGTTAGGGAATTATTCATCAATAAGGCAGAGCCTGCTTTCTTATAAGAATAACTTCAACCTAAAAAGGGGTAGTGAAACACTACTCCTTTCCTAACTAACCCCAAATAATACTTCCGAAAAGATAATTTTATTCTTTTTTAAATTTTGGTTCATTTTTTAGAAATGAATGCTGTATAATTATCATAAAATTAAGGTAACAGATTTTTTATTATGAAAAAGGGATAAAATAGTGATTAAGTAAAATATTCTCATAGGAGGTGACCAATTTGAAATTAGTTGATGAACTATACGAAATGTATCGGAATAAATTGACTGGTGACGAAGAAGATATTGATATGCTGGCATTCGCTTTTCTTGAGGAAATGTCCCATGAAGATTTACTCTCATTAATCCAAGATATGGATAAACAAGAACTTTACGATTTAATGGGGTTATATTTAATCGAAAGTTTAAAGGGCAAATTTGCTCAAGAAGAATATGGACAGCACCGGACACATACCTTTTATCCTCGTAATATACATTAATTTTACATATAGAATAAAGAGAAATTGCCTTTGGGCAATTTCCTTTTTTGTACAAAAAAAGGTTAATGGCATGCTACAATAGTGTGGGAAGGGAGGAAAAAAAGATGTATGCAGTTTTCGTAGTATGTATTGTAATTGTAATCGTTGTTTTACTGCTTGCAGTTATTACCACCTCTAAAGCCTACTCATATAAACATTCCGTTGATCCATTGGAAGATAATCCTTATGCAGAGAAAGAAAACAAGGATGAAGAGGAACAAAATAGGCCATAAAAAAACTCCTATTCGATTGAATAGGAGTTTTTTTGCTATGCAAATACTTGCTTTAATTCCTCTTTGCTGATTTTAAGCCATTCACGCATTAAATCTTTAGCAGCTTCTAAATTGTGAAGCTTTGCCTGCCCGCACTGCCTTTCTGTTGCTGCAGGAACTTCTGTTGCTTCAAGAGAAATTTTCATTGTATCTTCAATAAGGTCAATAATTTCATCAACTGTTGGTTCTCCATTAACAACAAGGTAATAGCCCGTTTGACAACCCATAGGCGAGATATCAATAATGCTGAAATCATACTTTTCAGCAGCCTCACGAATATTATGTGCCAGTAAGTGTTCAAGAGAATGAATGGCATCTGGTTTCATGGCCGCTTTATTTGGCTGGCAAAATCGGATATCAAATTTATTAACAACACCGTCACTGCCTACCTTTTGGACACCACAGTGGCGGACATACGGGGCTTTAACAGCATTATGATCTAGATCAAAGCTTTCAACTGAAGGCATTCATATCACTCCTTTACTTATTTCTTCCCTATCATACTATAAAATCCGAGTTCTTACATCTACTTAGTTCAAATTAACAATTTAGACGTTACTTTAAAATTATGATATGTTGTAGATATTGATTCTCTAGAGGTGAACTGCATGATTAAAAAAACATTTATTGGGTTGATTCGTTTTTACCAATTGGTGATTTCACCTTTAAAACCGCCAACCTGCCGTTTTTATCCCACCTGCTCCCATTATGGCATGGAGGCCATTCAACGCTTTGGAGCTTTTAAGGGCGGCTGGCTGACAATCAAACGGATATTAAAATGTCATCCCTTTCATCCAGGCGGTTTCGATCCTGTTCCTGAAAAAAAAGTGCGGCGAAAAGGTGATTAGTCCTCGTAACCGTTGACAATCAAATCAAGCTTTCCTGTCTTTGGATCAATAACAAGGCCGTGAACCGGTACGCCTTCTGGCATTAGCGGGTGATACTTAATGGTATTTACACTGTGAACAACACTCTCTTGAACGTTATCAAATCCATGCAGCCACTCTTCAAAATCAACCCCTGCATATTTTAATGTCTCAAGTTTTTCTTCTGAAATACCCCGCTTTTTCATACTTTCAATTACCGGGCCTGCTTTTAGTCCACTCATGCCGCAATCATGGTGGGCAATGACCATTACCTCATCTGCTTGTAATTCAAAGACTGCAATCAAAATGCTGCGCATAATACTACCAAACGGATGGGAAACAATCGCACCAGCATTTTTGACAAGTTTGATGTCCCCATTATTTAAATTCAGCGCTTTTGGCAATAACTCTAATAATCTGGTGTCCATACAGGTAAGGACCACCATTTTCTTTTTTGGAAATTTGGTCGTTTCATATTTTTCATATTCTCGATTTTCCACAAATTGCTTATTAAATTCCAAAATATCATTTAACATTTTCTTTCCTGTCATAGCCATCTACCTTTCGTATCTATTTCCTTTTCTCTATCTTATATAAATTCTGCTTGCGGCAGTAAACTTTTTGCTTGCAAATAAGGTTATTTTTTTGTAAGATACATAAGGAAATCGGAATCGTTCCGTATTATACATGCTATTTTTAAAAATTTTTCTTATTTAAATCGTAATTAATCCGATTTATTAAATTAATAAAGGAGTTTTTATGAAAAAATTTATTCTTTTTCTTTCGATCCTAGTTCCTTTAAGTTTGCTTTTGTCAGGATGTACATCAAATAATAACCAAGTGCAAAAAAAGAAAGGACAATTAACCATATATACAACAGTATTCCCACTTCAGTATTTTACTGAACAAATTGGCAGAAAATACGTAAATGTAAAAACCATTTATCCCCCTGGAGCGGATGAACATACCTTTGAACCATCGCAAAAGGATATGATGAACCTTGCAGATTCAGACCTGTTTTTCTATATTGGTTTAGGTCTTGAAGGATTTGTAGAAAAGGCAAAGACCACCTTGCAGGACGAGAATGTTACATTAGTTCCAGCTGCTGATCAGCTTCAACTTCCAAAAGATCAGCATGCTGATGAAGCGGATGAAGATGGCCATCAACATGGCGATATAAACCCCCATGTATGGCTTGACCCTATATACTCTAAAGAAATGGCCGAAGTCATTAAAAATTCATTAATTAAAAAAATGCCGCAGCATAAAGCATTATTCACAGAAAATTACCAAAGGCTTGCAAAGCAATTGGATAATCTGAATACAAAGTATCAAGAAACGATAAAAAATGCACCACATAAAGAAATAATCGTTACCCATGCTGCATTTGGCTATTGGGAAACTCGTTATGGAATTAAGCAAATTAGTATTTCAGGTTTATCGACAACGAATGAACCTACACAAAAGGAATTAGAAAAAATCATTTCATTGGCCGACCGTGAAGGATTACACTATATTCTTTTTGAACAAAATGTTCATTCCAAATTAGGAGAGATTGTTAAAAATGAAATTGGTGCAAAGGCACTTCCCATCCACAATTTAGCCATTTTAACCGAAGAAAATATTAAAAATAAAGAAACCTATTTTACTTTAATGAATAAAAATTTAGCGACTTTAAAAACGGCTTTATCTAAATAAAATTCCTTTTACTCCCATGGATGAATCAATACCAAACATCAAAAGCTATAGCTGTATTACGAAATTAAAAGGAGTGATACAAAATGGCACAAGATGTTTTATGTGAAGTCAATAACTGTACTTATTGGGCAAAAGGAAATAAATGCAGCGCTGAACAAATATATGTTGTAAGTCATAAAGGAAAAACAGCAGATAATATTCAAGAAACAGACTGTAAAACTTTTGAAGCAGAGGGAATATAAAGAATAGAACCAGGCATTTGTGATCTGCCTGGTTCTTTTAGATTGCTAATGTTCTCCTTTAAGCTTTCTTCTTAACAGCTTGTTGGAAGCATTTCTTGGGAGCTCTTCAACAAACTTAAAATCTTTTGGCACTTTGTATTTGGCTAAACGCTCCATACAAAATAATTCAAGTTCATTTCGAGATACAGCGATTCTCTCTTTTATCACAATAAAAGCAATAGGTACCTGACCCCATCGTTCGTCCTCTTGTCCTGTTACCCCTGCATCCTTAACAAAAGGATGGGATAGAAGCACCGATTCTATTTCAGCCGGGTAAACATTTTCCCCTCCTGAGATAATCAAATCAGAACGGCGATCTAATACATATAAAAAGCCCTCATCGTCTAAATATCCGATGTCCCCCGTCGAAAACCAGCCATCCTTCGTCCTGTCTAACATGGCTCCTGGACGGTTTAAATAACCTGGAGTAACATTGGGGCCTTTAACGAAAATTTCTCCTGTTTCGCCTTCCTGAGCTCTTCGACCATCATCAAGCATAATCCGAACCTGTGAAGGAAAAAGCGGCTTTCCAGCAGAACCTAATTTTGAAATACTATACTCCGGTGACAAGGTTACAATTTGTGAGGAAGTTTCTGTCATGCCATATGTCTGAAATACAGGGATATCTTTTGCCACGCAGAATTGAAGTAATGGCAATGGAGCAGGCCCTCCGCCAAGAAGCATACAGCGGAATGATTGCGGCAGCTGCTCTTCACCAATGAAATCAACAATTCTTGTTAACATAGTTCCTACAACGGACATAATGGTAACCCTCTTACTATGAAAATCCTCTATGATTTTTTCAACGTCAAAGCTCTCATGAAGAACGATTGGCATACCATATATGACACTACGCATGAGGATGGAATAACCACTGATATGAAAAAGAGGGACCGAACAAAGCCAGCAATCTGAATCGGTAAATCCAAGATTAAGGGCGGATCCAACAGAACTCCACCAATGATTTCCATATGTCTGCATAACTCCTTTTGGTTTACCTGTGGTTCCGGAGGTGTACATTATGGTACAAACATCGCCAAGATTAATTTCTTCTTCTATATCAGGAGTTTCCATTGGAAGGCTGTCCAATTGTTCTTTTATAAGGGTTGGAAGTGTTGGAATCATGTCTCTTATTTCAAGTTCTTTATCAGCAAAGCTTTTTTCGGTTATCAAAAAGGCAGCCTGTGAGTCTTTGAGCTGCCAAATGATTTCAGACGAGGTTAAACGGTTATTGAGAATAACAGCTCTAACTCCGAGAAGTTGGAGTGCAAATAATACCACAATTGTATCCAAGTGGTTTTTTAATAAAACCCCCACATATTGACCCCTTCTAACACCTTGGCTTTGAAATTTGCCTGCTGTTTCAACTGATCGTTCATAAAGTTCATGAAAAGTTAATTGCCTGTTATTAAAATAAACCGCTACGCGATTAGGTGTTAAATACGATCTATTCTTTAAAAAATTAGGCATTAAATCATTTTGCATCGTAGTCACCAACTTTTAAAGTTCCGCTTTCTATTAAAACAGCTTGATGGAGACCATCAAGCTGCATTGAAATTTGTTTTTAAAATCAAGGGAATCGCGGGAATTGACCGAAGTCAGGCTTACGCTTTTCTTTAAATGCATCGCGGCCTTCTTTCGCTTCATCCGTTGTATAGTATAGTAATGTAGCATCTCCGGCAAATTGCTGAAGTCCAGCTAATCCATCGGTATCCGCATTCATGGCAGCCTTTATAAAGCGAAGAGCTGTTGGACTCTTTTCTAACATTTCTTCACACCATTTAATGGTTTCTTCTTCTACCTGCTCAAGTGGAACAACAGTGTTAACAAGACCCATATCAAGCGCCTGCTGCGCGTTATATTGACGGCATAAATACCAAATTTCGCGGGCTTTTTTATGTCCTATAATTCTTGCAAGATAGCCTGAACCATATCCGGCATCAAAGCTTCCTACTTTCGGTCCTGTTTGTCCAAAAACAGCATTGTCTGCTGCAATTGTTAAATCACAGACAACATGTAAGACATGTCCTCCGCCAATTGCATACCCCTTTACCATTGCGATAACTGGTTTCGGAATGACACGGATTAGACGTTGAAGATCAAGCACATTTAAACGAGGAATTTGGTCATCCCCCACATAGCCTCCATGTCCACGGACGCTCTGATCTCCCCCGGAACAAAACGCCTTATCTCCTGCACCTGTTAATACAATAACACCTACATTTGAGTCATCACGTGCATAAGCAAAAGCATCAATTAATTCCATTACGGTCTTTGGTGTAAAAGCATTATGTACATGCGGGCGGTTAATGGTAATTTTCGCAATCCCATTATAGGTTTCATAAATAATTTCATCGTACTTGCGACCTGCAACCCATTCAACTGTCATAAGTTGATCCTCCTTTTGTTTTATTCGACAAATAGTCACTAACTATTGTACCAAACTTTTCAGCATCTTCCACATGGATTGCATGTCCACTTTTTTGAACCACAATCCAATTACCATTTTTCAGCTTTTCCATCATTTTTTCTGCAATCCGACAAAACTTAACATCTTTTTCACCAGTAAGCAGTAAAACCTCACAGGATAGCTGATTTAAATTCTCCCACCATGAGGGCTGAGCACCCGTTCCCATTCCAATTAAACTGTTAGCAAGCCCAATCGGGGAGTTGTTTAACCGCTGATTTCTAATTGACTCCTTCGTTTCATCCGGAAGTTTTTCCATCGTTGCGAATAATGGGATTGTCTCCCAATAATCAACAAATGAATGGACTCCTTTTTCTTTTATAAAACGAGCAAGTTTAAAATCATTTATACAGCGGTTTTTCCGTTCTTCTTCGGTTTCTAGACCTGGTGAAGCACTTTCTAAAATCAGCTTTCTTACCTTTTTAGGATAAAGAATGGCAAAGGTTAATGCAAGTCTCCCCCCATTGAATATCCAAGAACGTCAATCTGATTTATTTCTAAGTGTTCAAGTAAGAGGTTCAAATCCCCAGCAGCTGACTCAATCGTATAGCGCTCTAAATCTTCGCTCATCTGGGTTTTACCGTGGCCCACGATATCAGGAATGATTAATTTGGAATGTCCGCCCCAAACAGAGCAAAAAGGAGTCCAAGTGGAGGCATCTCCTGTAAACCCATGCAGCAAAAGTAATGGGAATCCTTTTCCGTATATTTCGACATGAACCTGCAGATCATCAACCATTACGTCCATTCATGTTCACCATTGACAAAGTTTGATATTTCCTGGGAAACTGATCGCCAAAATTCGCGGTGTTCCTCCGTATTTTTCTCTCTATTTGTCACGAGTTCAAATACATTTAAACCAGGTGTTTTGGCATTATTCATTACCGAATAAAAATGATCCCAATCCTTAATTCTAGTAAAATTCCCGTTATACATCTTAACAGCATATTCAAAATCAAGATCTATTGGTGTTCCAAATAGCAGCTCAAAGTGAGTCGAATGTTCCGATTGTGGAAGGAAGGAGAAAATTCCTCCACCATTATTATTAATAACAAGAATTTGAATGTCGATTTCATGTAACTTCGCTGCCAATAATCCATTTAAATCATGGAAAAACGTTAAATCTCCTACTACAAGATAAAGAGGTTTTAAATATAAAGCCGCACCTAAAGCCGTTGAAACGGTGCCATCAATTCCATTCGCTCCCCTATTGGCCATAATGGTAATCGATTTATCATTATTAAGGAAAAAACTATCCAAGTCCCGTATAGGCATACTATTTCCGACAAATAAAGTGGCACCCTCCGGAAGAATGTCCGCCAACTGGGAGAATAATTTCGCTTCACTTAACTCGGCAGCATCTCTTATCATACCCATATGGTCCTTCGTCAGTTGATTAACCCTTTTCCAGCTATCTAAAAATGATGTTGTCGATTTTCGCTCAACACTTGATGCTAACTTTTTACAAAAAGTTGATTCTTTACAATAAATCATATTGGTTGTTAATGCAGCAGGGTCACGCCAGCCCCCTCCACTATCAATCACAAATTGCAATGCATTGTGATTTTCTTTTAGGAAGATTGTTAACGCTTTTGAAACAGGCATGGCTCCAAAACGGATCACTATATCAGGTTTTAGATTATTTTTCGCATCTTCATTCCTTAAAAATGTATCATAAGCTTCGATGATATGCTCCTGATTATGTTTACCGCTTCTTAGCTGTGATAATGGGTCAACCAGAATTGGATAGTTTAAGGTTTCCGCCAACTTCGTCACATTTTTTGCAAAATCCTTGTCACCTATATTCCCACATACAATAATTCCCTTTTCATTCTCTTCAAGCAACAAGGCAATCGCCTTAAATTGTTCATCGTCTATCGTAACATCTCCGTTAAGGACGTTTACATACCCATTCGGGCGTTCCGTCAAATGAAACAGCTCATCATTCAGCTTTGGTATTAACGGCTCCCTAAAAGGGAAATTCAAATGGACAGGGCCAGCTGGAGCTTGTGTCGCAATAGCTGCCGCACGAGCGCAAACGGTTCTTGCATAGCGAATCACTTCGTCATTTTTTTCAGGCAATGCCATCTCTGAAAACCACTTAACATGATGACCATATAAATGAATTTGATCAATCGCCTGCGGTGCACCCACATTTCGTAGTTCATGCGGACGGTCAGCCGTTAGTACGAGTAGCGGTACCCTTGCGTATCGTGCTTCGACAATTGCAGGATAATAATTAGCAGCGGCCGTTCCTGATGTGCACAGGATCGCTACTGGACGATTGGAAGCCTTTGCAATCCCTAATGCAAAGAACGCTGCCGAGCGTTCATCTACATGGATATGAAGTTTTAAGTCTGGGTGTTCCGCAATGACCATAGCCATTGGTGTTGAACGGGAGCCTGGGCTGACTACGACATCGGTTATGCCGGAAAGCACAAGCTCTGAAACAAATGCTGCAATATAAGCAGTTAGTGATTCCTGATGACTCATTTTAATTTCCTCCAAGAGCACGAAGCATCGGTCTAAATTTTAAATCCGTCTCTAAATATTCACTTTCTGATTCAGAATCGGAAACAACACCGCATCCGGCGAATAAGGAAACTTCCTTTCCCTGAATAAGGCCGGACCTAATCGCAACAGCAAATTCTCCATTTTCACGATAGTCCACCCAGCCAAGGGGTGCTGCATAAAAGCCCCGATCAAGTTTTTCTACTTCCCTGATTTTTTCAACCGCTTCTTTTTTTGGCAGCCCTCCAAGGGCTGGTGTTGGATGGAGCCTCTCAACTATATGGAGCAAAGAAGCATCGCTCTTAGCTCTTCCCACAACTGGTGTATAAAGATGCTGTATGTCTCTAATTTTCATTAATTGCGGCTTATCAGGAAGGATAATTTCTTCACAGGATTCCTCTAAAGCTTCCTTAATCATTTCAACAACATAACCATGCTCGATTAGATTTTTCTTGTCGTTTAATAAGGTCTTACCTAAATGTTCATCCTCTTCCTCTGTTTGGCCTCTCGAAATAGAGCCTGCAAGGCAAGTCGAAAAAATGTGAGTATTCTGCTTCTTTATTAGCCGTTCAGGAGTAGCCCCGATAAAGCAATCCCCATTGGATTCAAACACAAAGAGATAACTATCTTGTTGCTGCTCAGATAACCGATTTAATACGGATTCCGGTTCAACCGTAGTATTAAATAACAGACGGAGTTCACGGGCAAGAACAACCTTTTTTAATGGGCCTGTCTTTAAATCCTTTACAACTTCATCAACGGACGCTTTCCACGATTCAGGGGAAATTTCTTTCGTCATAAGGAGGTCTGCTGACTTTGTTTCGAACTTCTGATTGCTGGAACGTATAAGCTGATTTCTTTCGTCCAGAATCTTTGTAAATAATGATTCATCATCATTTGGGGTACAAACAATGTTGGTTGTAAGAAAGGTTTGACCCTTTATAATACTTAACATGTATTTCGGGATATGAAACAGTGAATCCGGGTATTTTGACCAAAGATTTGTTTTGGGTTTGTGAGGGTCAAAAGAAAATCCGCCAAACATGACGGGCCCGACCCCCGATTCTGAATATGAATTATAAATAAGGCTATCCTTTAAAAAAGTCTGCCATTCTTTATCAACATGAAAAAAGCGGTCAGTAGCCTGATCCGACTGAATTTGTTTTGATATTCCAATACCTGTAAGCACTATTTCATCTGTTGGGTCCTTCCAGAAAAAACGTTCACCCAGATAGCGTTCCTTCCCCAGCAAAAAAAATGTAAAAGGGTTCATCCAATCCATTTGATGAACTTCACTTACTAAAATGGACCGGCCAAGTTTTTTTGCTCTTGTAAGAGCCAAAAGGCCCCTTTCCTTTAATTCTAATTCGTGAATGGTAACCAAAAAAATCCCTCCAAAACAGCTAAAAATGCTGTTATCCATTCATTTTCAAGCCTATTTAAACATACTACTCCCATCGTAAAAAAGTCAATAAATCCATGTCTTTTCCTTCCTTTTCATTCCTTATTATATAGTAAATTTTTCTTTTTCGTATAAAAACAGTATAATCGGGTATTTCCTCATGCTAGTTAAACGGTCTTTTCAATCAAACAGGTATTATCTGCTAGGCTAACTAATAAAATTCCATTGACACTGACTCTTTGTTTTCTTACACTTAGTATTTGGAAAGATCATTGGTCCTATTAGAAATTAAGCTTGGAATATAGATAAAATTTTAAAAGGGAGAGAATAAATATGCAGCCAAATTTACAGCGTTCAGCTGTGGAATCAAACCGCGGTTTTCAGGTTTGGTGGCAAATGACCCGCCCCCATACGCTAACGGCATCTTTTGTACCGGTCCTGCTTGGGACAGCACTATCACTTAAATATGAAAAAATTCACGTGGGACTTTTTATTGCTATGCTGATTGCCAGTTTGTTAATACAGGCAGCAACCAATATGTTTAATGAGTATTTTGATTTCAAACGAGGCTTAGATAATGAGGAATCGGTCGGAATTGGCGGTACGATTGTCCGTGATGGAATTAAACCAAAAACCGTTTTAAATCTTGCCTTTGGTTTTTATGGGATTGCTTTATTATTAGGAGTATATATTTGTGCAAACAGCAGCTGGTGGCTTGCATTAGTTGGATTGATTTGTATGGCAATCGGATATTTTTATACTGGAGGGCCTTTCCCAATTGCTTATACCCCATTTGGAGAGATTTTCTCTGGTTTCTTTATGGGAATGTTGATTATTTTAATCTCTTTCTTTATTCAAACCGGTACAGTTACTAGTACCAGCATTCTTGTGTCTGTTCCTAGTATGGTACTTGTCGGTGAAATCATGCTATCCAATAACATTCGCGACCTTGATGGAGATAAGAAAAACGGCCGAAAAACGGTTGCCATTCTGCTAGGAAAGAAAAGAGCTATATATCTACTTGCTGGGATGTTTACATTCTCTTATCTTTGGGTGATCGCTCTGATTGTTGCCGGAGTCACTCCTGCCTGGGTCGCAATTGTTATAATTAGTGCACCAAAAGCAATCAAAGCAACAAAGGGATTTATCGAAAACACCCTTCCTATTCAAATGGCACCAGCCATGAAAGCTACAGCTCAAACGAATACAATCTTTGGATTTCTATTAGCTGTCGGAATCTTTATTGGACACTTTTTCTCATAATAAAAGGGAGGCCGTATTATTGGTCTCCCTTTTTAACTTGGTGGTTGATTTCCGTTCCAGGCACTTCGCTTTCCGTGGGCGGTTCGGGGAGCCTCCTCGTCGCTTCGCTCCTGTGGGGTCTCCCCTGTCCCGTACTCCCACAGGAGTCTTCGTGCCTTCCACTCCAATCAACGTTGTTCAAAAATCAACATTATACTTTAATACAGCCTATTACTTAATGCCCCAAATATCATCAGCATACTCTTGAATCGTTCGGTCGCTGGAAAAATAGCCGGCATTGGCAATGTTCGCTAAACTCATTTTTTGCCACTTAATTGGGTCCATAAAAGTGTTGCCAATTACTTTCTGAATATCCACATAGGAGGCAAAGTCCTTTAAAACAAAGTATTGATCATTCTCCTCAAGTAGAGAATCGAATATCGGCTCAAATTCATTATATACTCCTGGGAAGAATCCATTGACCAGCTGGTCCACGGCCTGCCGAATCCGCCAATCATGATGATAATATTCAAGGGACTGGTAGCCGCCATGTTGGTAATGATGCAGTACTTCATCCGCCGTAAGTCCAAAAGTAAAAATATTGGAATCCCCTACTAATTCACGGATTTCAATATTAGCACCATCCAGTGTTCCTACTGTAAGGGCTCCATTAATCATAAATTTCATATTTCCTGTTCCCGAAGCTTCTTTACTCGCTGTAGAAATTTGTTCACTTACATCAGCAGCGGGAAAAATTTTCTCTGCTAATGAAACGCGATAGTTCTCCATAAAAATGACCTTCATACGATCACCGACTTTTGGATCATGATTGACCTTTTCTGCAACCGTATTAATTAATTTAATGATTTTCTTTGCATAATAGTATCCCGGTGAAGCTTTAGCACCAAAAATAAACACCCTTGGAACCATCGAAAAACTTGAATCCTCTTTAATTTGGTTATAAAGATACATGATATGTAAAACATTGAGCAGCTGACGTTTATAGGCATGAAGTCTTTTTACCTGCACATCAAAAATAGAATTCGTATCAACTGCAACTCCTGTTTTTTCATGAATGACATCTGCAAGTCTTTCTTTATTATCCTTTTTAATCTTCGCTAAACGTTCTAAGAAGGATGTATTATTCTCATATTCGCTTAACCGAACTAATTCATTCGGTGCTTGTGTCCAATTAGTACCAATTGTTTCGGAAATTAAGCCCGATAATTTTGGGTTTGCCTTTAATAGCCAGCGCCGATGGGCAATTCCATTCGTTTTATTGTTAAATTTCTCCGGAAACAACTGATAAAACTGACTCATTTCCCGATTCTTTAGAATTTCTGTGTGGAGTTTCGCAACCCCATTTACACTGAAGCTTCCGACGATTGCTAAATGAGCCATTTTCACCTGATCATCCGCAATAATGGCAACCTTCGCAATTCGGTCCCAATCCCCAGGATACCGTTCCCAAAGTTCCTTACAAAACCGTTCATTGATCTCTTCTACAATCATATAAATTCGTGGAAGCAGCGGGCGGAAAATCCTGAGCGGCCATTTTTCTAAGGCCTCTGTTAAAGTGGTATGATTGGTATAGGAAATGGTATTTTTCGTAATATTCCATGCCTCGTCCCACTCAAATGACTCCTCATCAATTAATATCCGCATCAATTCGGGAATAGCCAAAACAGGATGAGTATCATTGATATGGATGCAGACATACTCATGAAGTTGTGCTAAATTGCCATGCTGCTGACGGTAGGACTTAATAATGGATTGAAGGCTCGCAGAAACTAAAAAATACTGCTGCTTTAATCGTAAAATCTTTCCTTCATCATGCGTATCATCAGGATATAAAAATTCCGAAACAGACTCTGTTTCTCTTTTATACCTTAAAATATCATGGTGGATCGGAAATTGTGAAGGCTCGGCGTTCCATAACCTTAATGTATTGACAGTGTCAGTGTTATAGCCGACTACCGGCATGTCATGGGGCACGGCAGTAATTGTTTCAGCATTCAAATGCTGAAACTGAAGCCTGCCATTTTCCATTTTAGCTTCTACTTTCCCCCAAAATGGAATTTTAACCGCTAAATCTGCCTTACGAATTTCCCAAACATTCCCGCTCCGAAGCCACTGTTCCGGAAGTTCAACCTGGTACCCGTCGACAATCTTTTGTTCAAACAACCCGTGTTTATAGCGGATGCCATATCCATGGCCAGGAAGATTAAGCGAGGCGAGGGAATCTAAAAAACAGGCGGCCAGCCTACCTAAGCCACCATTTCCCAAGCCTGCATCCGCTTCAAACTCTTCTAACTCGCTTAAATCAATCCCAAGTTCCCCAAGCCCTTCTTGGACCACATTTTCGATACCAAGATTGATTAAATTTTGTCGTAAAAGTTTCCCCAAAAGATACTCAATGGAGAGATAGTAAACCTGTTTCCCCTTCGTTTCCCGGTAATGTTCATTGGTTTTAATCCAATCATTGCTTACATATTCACGAATCATATTTCCTAGGGTTTGAAAATGGTCCCGCTCCGTACTCTCGGCAAAACTAGTCCCACATACCATCTCAACTCTTTTTAAAAAAGTCTTTTTAAACCCGTTTTTACTAGAAAACATGAGTTTCACTCCTTGAGATGAGCTCTGCATAGAGTTGATTATATCTGAATGCGGACTGTGCCCAGCTATTATCCGTCTCCATAGCCCTCTTTACGAGCTTTGGCCATACCTTCTGATCATGGTAAAAATGAATGGCTCTCTGAATCGTATAGAGCATGTCATGTGCATTAAAATGGCTGAATGAGAAGCCATTTCCTTCACCTGTTGCTTCATTCCAGGCTTGAACGGTATCATTCAACCCGCCGGTTTCCCTAACAATCGGAATGGCACCGTATTTCATGGCAATAATCTGACCAAGCCCGCATGGCTCAAAGAGTGACGGCATTAAAAATAGGTCTGCCGCAGCATACAGCCTATGAGCCAGTTCTTCACTAAATCCGGTATAAACTTTTAATTTTTCAGGATAAACCCTTGCAGCCTGTCTAAAATATTCTTCAAACTCGTAATCGCCTGTTCCAAGAACAATTAACTGGATATCCTCTTGCAGGATTTCTCTAAGGACACATTTAACCAGGTCAAACCCTTTTTGTTTCGTAAGTCGGGAAATCATCACCATAAGCTGAGTCCCCGAGGATTGCGGCAGACCAAAAAGCTTTTGAATCTCGCGTTTATTAACGGACTTTTTCTCATGATTATTGGCCGTGTACCTTTGATAAATAAATGGATCCTTTTCCGGATTATAAAAATCCTCATCAATCCCATTCAGGATTCCAAGAAGGTCTTCTTCCCTTGTTTTCAAAAGACCGTTCAACTTTTCACCATAGGTTGGTGTTTGTATTTCCTCCTTATACGTAGGACTAACAGTCGTAATTTTATCGGCAGCCACAATAGCAGCTTTCATAAAATTAACATTTCCGAAAAACTCCAGTTGTCCCAAATCGACAGCCTTACGGTCCATTCCAAATAAATCCTCTAATACTTCATTTGGGTAAATTCCCTGAAATTGAAGATTATGAATTGTAAAGACTGTGCGGATTTTACCGTACCCTTTTCGTTGATAATATTCCTTTCTTAGAAGGAAAGGAATCATCGCTGTATGCCAGTCATGGCAGTGGAGGACATCTGGAAAGAAATTAAGGTGTGATAAGGCTTCTAACACAGCCCGGTTAAAGAAAGCAAATCTTTCCCCATCATCAAAGAAACCATAAAGGCTTTCTCGTTTGAAATAATATTCATTATCGACAAAATAAAAGGTAAGTCCTTGGTAAACCAGCTCTTCAATCCCGCAATATTGATTTCTCCAGCCTACGGGAACAGTAAATTCCTTTATTTTTTTCATTTCCTTCTTAAAATCATCAGAAATTGTACCATATTTAGGAAGGATCACTCTAACATCTGTACCAAGACTCTTTAATTCTTTGGGAAGAGAGCCTGCAACATCGGCAAGCCCTCCAGATTTTACAAATGGACCACATTCAGAAACTGTAAATAAAACTTTCACGAATTAATCAACACTCCTTGTTTCGTACCTTTACGAATAACATATGGATTCTGAGCTGTCCCCGTTAATTGGGTTCCAGCCTGAACTTTGACATCCTTATCTAAAATCACCGAATCTAGGTAACAATTATCCTCGATTTGGCACTTCTGCATGATAATACAGTTTTTAATAACTGACCCTTTACCAATTTTAACGCCCCTAGAGATAATGCTATTTTCAACTGTACCGTTGATTATGCAGCCATTGGCAATCATCGTATTTTTTACGCTTGAGCCTTTGATATATTTTGATGGCGGCTCATCCTTTACCTTGGTTAAAATTGGCTGGTCTTTTAAAAATAACTGCTTCCAAACAGCTGGGTTTAACATTTCCATACTCGTAGAATAATAGTTTTGGAATGAATCAATCATTACTGCATATCCATCATATACATGGTGGCAGACTGTGTATTCATGATGAATATCCCGAACAACGTCTTTCATACAGGTATACCCTGTTTCATTTCTGGTTTCAATTAATTTCATAAGCAGGGAGGTTTTTACTAAGTAAATCTCCATCGGCTGGCCGTCTTTGTGATGGAGTTCTGTGA
The DNA here is from genome assembly GCF_030938565.1 of Bacillus salipaludis. Lineage (GTDB taxonomy): Bacteria > Bacillota > Bacilli > Bacillales > Cytobacillaceae > Neobacillus > Neobacillus salipaludis_A. The sequence continues at coordinate 5,520,602 of NZ_JAVGVR010000001.1, forward strand.
TATCACAACCTGAACGGATATGCCAATCCAAAAGAGGTTTAAAGTTCATATTAAAAACAGTATAGCAATTAGCAATAATTGCGTATTCTTGGGTGCTGCGATAAAAATAGTCCATATTAGCCGCAAAATGATCAAATGAACCGACTTTGTTTTGATCATTTTCGAGAATGGGCGAAGGAAAAAAGAACAGTCCATCTCGTTTTCGATTTAGATCCCAATTCTTTCCTGAACCTAAATGGTCCATTAATGAACGGTATTGTTGCTTCGGAAAAATCGCCACGCTGCGGATTCCGGAATTAACCATGTTGGAAAGAATAAAATCAATCATTCGATAGCGCCCGCCAAAAGGCAGGGCTGCAAGTGAGCGGTGTGTGATTAAGTCCTCTAAATCTTCATGATAGGTTGTTGCGTCAATTACTCCTAATAGCCTTCTTTTCAAACCTTATTCCCTCCTTATTTATTTAAAACGCAGGATATAGCCCACTTAACATTTCTTCTGTCACAAGGATAATTTCATCTTCATATGAACGAATGACTGTTCCATCCGGAACCGTAACTTCACTTGGAACAATTGCCTTTTCAATCAAGACATTATTACCAATAATTGCATCAGGCATAATGACTGATTCTTTTATAATTGTCCCTTGCCCCACACTTACCCCTTGAAATAGAACTGACTTTTCAATCTCACCTTCAATGGTGCACCCTTCGTTGATAAGTGATTCTGTAACGATAGCATTTGGGGCAATATATTGTGGTGGCTGATTCGGATTAACTGAATAAATTCTCCAGTCAAGATCGAATAAATCTAATTCACACTTATCATTTAATAAATCCATATTGGCTTCCCAAAGGCTTTGGACCGTACCTACATCTTTCCAGTACCCTTTAAAAGGGTAGGCATAAAGTTTCTTCTTTTCATCCAGTAATAAAGGAATAACATCCTTTCCAAAGTCATGACTGGAATGAGGATTTCTTTCATCCATTTCCAAATATTCTTTCAGTATATTCCAGCTAAAAATGTAAATGCCCATGGAAGCAAGATTATTTTTAGGACTGCTCGGCTTTTCCTCAAACTCTGTAATTCTCATATCCTCATTCGTACTCATAATGCCAAAGCGGTTGGCTTCTGCCCATGGTACTTCAATTAGGGAAATCGTGACATCCGCCCTTTTTTCAATATGATATTCAAGCATGCTTTCGTAGTTCATTTTATAGATGTGATCTCCGGAAAGTATTAACACATATTCCGGCTGGTATTGCTTAAGATAATTTAAATTTTGATAAATGGCACTAGCCGTACCTGTGTACCACTTAACTTCAGACGATTCACTATATGGAGGTAAAACAGTTACCCCGCCATCCTTTCGGTCAAGATCCCAGGCACTGCCAATTCCAATATACGAGTTGAGCAGTAATGGCTGATATTGCGTTAAAACACCAACGGTATCGATACCGGAATTAGAGCAGTTACTTAAAGGAAAATCAATAATCCGATATTTCCCCCCAAAAGGTACAGCCGGTTTTGCAAGGTCCTTTGTGAGAGAGTTAAGTCTGCTTCCTTTCCCTCCTGCCAATAGCATGGCTACGCACTTTTTCTTTCCCATTTCCTTTTCTCTCCTTTCGCTTTTTGACAGGTCTAATAATGAGGAATCCAAATGGCGGAATGGTTACTTCAACAGAATATCTCCTGCCATGAAACGGCTCCTCTTTAGAGATGATTTTCTTTTTATTCATCCATCCGGCACCGCCGAATATTTCGTAATCATTATTAAAAATTTCTCGATATTCTCCAGGGGACGGAACACCAATCCGATAATTTTCATATCCAACCCCTGTAAAATTACAAATAATAATTAATGACTCTTCCACTTTTTTTCCTTTTCGGATAAAAGAAAAGATTGATTGATGATGATTATTTACATCAATCCATTCAAATCCGTCCTGAAGATGGTCTAATTCATAAAGAGGTTTTGAACGTTTGTAAAACTTTGTTAATTCTTTAACATACACATTCATTTTTTGATGCATGTCATACTCCAGCAAGTTCCAATCAAGCTGTTCTTTATCTTTCCATTCAGAAAATTGCCCTAGTTCAAATCCCATAAATAACAGTTTCTTGCCAGGGTGGGCGTACATATAGCCCAGTAATAGTCGTAATTGAGCAAACTTTTGCCAATAATCACCTGGCATTTTATCTAATAATGACTTTTTCCCATGGACAACTTCATCGTGAGAGAATGGAAGCATGAAGTTTTCTGAAAATGCATATAAAAGCGAAAAGGATACATTTGAATGGACTTTTGAACGAGAATAAGGGGGTGTCTCCATATATTCAAGCATGTCATTCATCCAGCCCATATTCCATTTATAATCGAAGCCTAATCCTCCATAACAAACCGGTGTGGTGACACGAGGAAAATCAGTTGAGTCCTCTCCAATCACCAAGAAGGATGGATCATATTCGTGGATTTCTTTGTTCAATTTCTTTAAAAATTCAATCCCATATGGGTTTTCAATTTTTCCGTCGGCATTCGGCCAATAAATAATATTGGCAACCGCATCCATTCGAAAACCATCAATATGGTAGTAAAGCATCCAAAAAAAGGCATTTGAAATAAGGAAGCTCTGCACTTCAGCTTTTCCTAAATCAAAATTCGCTGTCCCCCATACCGGGTTTTCCCGATCATGTACATCACTATAAGAGTAGACATGCGAACCATCAAACTGATATAAACCATGTGCATCTTTACAAAAATGCCCTGGTACCCAGTCAAGAATAACTCCTATTCCTTGCTGGTGGCACTGGTCAACAAAATACATGAAATCTTCCGGTTTACCATATCTTGAAGTTACAGAATAATAACCTGTACCTTGATATCCCCAAGACGCATCGAGCGGATGTTCAACAAGGGGTAATAACTCAATATGTGTGAACCCATGTTCAAGAACATAGGGAAGAAGCTCTGCCGCCAATTCCTTATAGGATAAAAATTCTTCATCCTGCTTCTTCAGCCATGACCCTAGATGAACTTCATAGATAACAGAAGGCTCTGATAGAAAGTTTTTTTTCCTTCTCTGATTCATCCACTGTTCATCCTGCCACAAATATCCTTCTAAGGAATAAACAACTGATGCAGTATTCGGACGTAGTTCTGAATAAAATGCATATGGATCAGCCTTTTTGATGACCTCACCATTTTCAGTCATAATTTCGTACTTATAAAGGCGTCCTTCAAGGTCCTGGTCCATTATGAGAATCCAAACACCCTCATCATTCACTTTTTGTAGTTCATATCCCTTTCCGTTCCAATTATTAAAATCGCCAGCTAGCCTCACCTCTAGCGCCCTAGGGGCCCATACGCAAAACCGTGTATATACTTTATCGGAATCTTTATAGATATGAGCGCCAAAAAGCTGGTGACTTTGAAAAAAGCTTCCTTCATGAAATAAATGCAACTGATAGTCAGTAGGAAAAAATGTATTCACTGCCATGGCTTTTCTCATCTCCATTGAAAATATGTATTACAAAGTACAATTATAATTGTAATTATTGTATTTTCGTTGAAATACTTTTTTATGTTTTCTGACAATAACTATTATCAAATTCCATATTGCTTGCTTTTTCGACAGAATTCGAGCATAACAGACAAAGAAAATAACGTTTCTCGACAAAAACAGATGAAATCTCTTAAAAAAAGTTTCTGCCTGGCAGCGTTTACATTTTGTGATTGTAGGAGTGGAAGATATATAGAGGAAAATATTAATGGAGAGTGGTTCGGTTTGGGTCGAGGCGGACGATAAATTTTGGTAGGTGGAAAGTAAAGTGTGAAAGGTGGAAAGTATATTGGTTAAACCGGAAAGTAAAACGTAGAAAGTGGAACGTATATTTGCTAAATCAGAAAGTAAAACGTAGAAAGTGGAAATAATGATTTTTAAAAGTAGAAAGTACATGAACCTATAAAAATCTTCATAAATGCAGCATGTTGCGTAAGAGATACTTTTTTAACAAATACTTGTTAAAGGGGCCTTTTGGGGACACTTTAGCCTTAATTCATTCATAATTGTCTACTAAATGCTCTATAGGAGACACTTTCAGTTATGATACACCGATATCTGTCTCCTATACGCCCTATAAGAGACACTTTCAGTCATGATACATCCGTATCTGTCTCCTATACGCTGTATTGGAGACACTTTTAGTCTCGTGGCTTATTTACATCTATCCCCTATACGTACATTGAGGAAACATACAAAAGTAATTCATAAAATTCAGTCTCATATAGATTCTATGGCGGAGGATCCTTCAATATAAAAAAGCTGATGAACTATATCATCAGCTTTACTATATGACCCCTACGGGATTCGAACCCGTGTTACCGCCGTGAAAGGGCGGTGTCTTAACCGCTTGACCAAGGGGCCGATTAAATTTTATGGCAGAGAAGAAGGGATTCGAACCCTCGCGCCGGTTACCCGACCTACTCCCTTAGCAGGGGAGCCCCTTGAGCCACTTGGGTACTTCTCTATATGGCTCCGCAGGTAGGACTCGAACCTACGACCGATCGGTTAACAGCCGATAGCTCTACCACTGAGCTACTGCGGAATAATTAAAATATGGTGGGCCTAAATGGACTCGAACCATCGACCTCACGCTTATCAGGCGTGCGCTCTAACCAGCTGAGCTATAGGCCCATATTTTGGAGCGGGTGATGGGAATCGAACCCACTACATCAGCTTGGAAGGCTGAGGTTTTACCAGTAAACTACACCCGCATTTTATGGGGCGGCTGATGGGAATCGAACCCACGAATGTCGGAACCACAATCCGATGCGTTAACCACTTCGCCACAACCGCCATACTTGGAAGCATGCTATTGAAATTTAAATGGTGGCTCAGGACGGAATCGAACCGCCGACACAAGGATTTTCAGTCCTTTGCTCTACCGACTGAGCTACTGAGCCAACAAATGGCGGTCTGGACGGGACTCGAACCCGCGACCTCCTGCGTGACAGGCAGGCATTCTAACCAACTGAACTACCAGACCAAATTGCGGAGGCAGGATTTGAACCTGCGACCTTCGGGTTATGAGCCCGACGAGCTACCAGACTGCTCCACCCCGCGATAATAATAATTGAAGCTAAAACTCTATGCTGAAGATAAAATCATATGGCGGAGGAAGAGGGATTCGAACCCCCGCGCGGTTTAACCCGCCTGTCGGTTTTCAAGACCGATCCCTTCAGCCGGACTTGGGTATTCCTCCGTAATATTTCAAATATAATGGTGGACCTTGTAGGACTCGAACCTACGACCGGACGGTTATGAGCCGTCTGCTCTAACCAGCTGAGCTAAAGGTCCCTTTTGGTAGCGGCGGAGGGGATCGAACCCCCGACCTTACGGGTATGAACCGTACGCTCTAGCCAGCTGAGCTACACCGCCAAAATATTATTTAGATAAGTGGAGTCTAGGGGGATCGAACCCCTGACCTCCTGCGTGCAAAGCAGGCGCTCTCCCAGCTGAGCTAAGACCCCATATTATAATTAAAGATAATGGTCGGGAAGACAGGATTCGAACCTGCGACCCCTTGGTCCCAAACCAAGTGCTCTACCAAGCTGAGCTACTTCCCGATAATGGCGCGCCCGAAAGGAGTCGAACCCATAACCTTTTGATCCGTAGTCAAACGCTCTATCCAATTGAGCTACGGGCGCATATTTTAAAAGCTTTGGTGCCGAGGACCGGAATCGAACCGGTACGGTAGTCACCTACCGCAGGATTTTAAGTCCTGTGCGTCTGCCAGTTCCGCCACCCCGGCAAGAGTGGAGCGGAAGACGGGATTCGAACCCGCGACCCCCACCTTGGCAAGGTGGTGTTCTACCACTGAACTACTTCCGCATATTTAATTTAATTGGTGCGGGTGAAGGGAGTCGAACCCCCACGCCTTGCGGCGCCAGATCCTAAGTCTGGTGCGTCTGCCAATTCCGCCACACCCGCATATCCAATTTAAATGGTGAGCCATGAAGGACTCGAACCTTCGACCCTCTGATTAAAAGTCAGATGCTCTACCAACTGAGCTAATGGCTCTAAACATAAAAGTGGTGCCGGCTAGAGGACTTGAACCCCCAACCTACTGATTACAAGTCAGTTGCTCTACCAATTGAGCTAAACCGGCAGGTTTATAAATATTATGGTGGAGGATGACGGGATCGAACCGCCGACCCTCTGCTTGTAAGGCAGATGCTCTCCCAGCTGAGCTAATCCTCCATTATAACAGCCTGGCAACGTCCTACTCTCACAGGGGGACAGCCCCCAACTACCATCGGCGCTGAGAAGCTTAACTTCCGTGTTCGGTATGGGAACGGGTGTGACCTTCTCGCCATTATTGCCAGACTGTTTATCAGACACTATTTTATTATAATGTCTTTTTGAAATTTTTCAAGAGGTAAATTTATTTTTTTTCATTCCCTCAAAACTAGATAATACAGAAGAAGTTTTTAGTAAAAACGAGTTCACCTTAAGACTATGGTTAAGTCCTCGATCGATTAGTATCAGTCAGCTCCACATGTCACCATGCTTCCACCTCTGACCTATCAACCTGATCATCTTTCAGGGATCTTACTAGCTTGACGCTATGGGAAATCTCATCTTGAGGGGGGCTTCATGCTTAGATGCTTTCAGCACTTATCCCGTCCGCACATAGCTACCCAGCGATGCCTTTGGCAAGACAACTGGTACACCAGCGGTGCGTCCATCCCGGTCCTCTCGTACTAAGGACAGCTCCTCTCAAATTTCCTGCGCCCACGACGGATAGGGACCGAACTGTCTCACGACGTTCTGAACCCAGCTCGCGTACCGCTTTAATGGGCGAACAGCCCAACCCTTGGGACCGACTACAGCCCCAGGAT
>NZ_JAVGVR010000001.1:5532500-6105000 GCF_030938565.1 Bacillus salipaludis
CCACGTGAGAATTACAATGGACCCGCTCCGTCTTGCTGCACAGATTGTCTCTGGAATTGGTTTCTTAGGAGCCGGTGTTATTTTAAGGAGGGGGAATGACACTATTTCCGGCCTGACTACCGCGGCAATGATTTGGGGAGCCGCCGGAATCGGAATTGCTGTTGGAGCGGGCTTTTATTGGGAAGCATTTGCTGGAGTTGCTCTCCTAATTATTAGCGTAGAATTAATTCCATTTCTATTGAAGCTTATTGGTCCAAAACAATTAAGGGAAAAAGAAATTAGCCTCCAGTTATTCATGCGAGATAAAGATCAGATTGAAAAAGTTATAACATTTATTATGGAAAAACAATATATTATTCGTAGAATACGAATTAAGGATTTAGACAATGGCGATCACTCGGTACAAATTTTGGTGGCTGTAGATTATCGCGAAAAAACAACCGATGTTTACTACTCTATTTCACAATTTGAAGGAGTTAAAAAGGTAGAAGTTGAAAGTATTAGTTAAGAGCCATATCCTTTGGCTCTTTTTTTATAATTTCCTCTTGCATGAATAACCAAAAGCATATATAATTTTCTTGTGCAACTCATTCGGGGGATTAGCTCAGCTGGGAGAGCGCTTGCATGGCATGCAAGAGGTCAGGGGTTCGAGCCCCCTATTCTCCATAAAAAAGAAAGCCTTTGTTAAACAAAGGCTTTCTTTTTTATGCCGTAGATAGTCCATTTTTCCTTTTTGAAATTTCCTCTTGCAAAATTTGGTAGATAAAAACTATAATTAGATTTAGATTAGAATTTTCTAAATTTTTAAAAATCACCTCAAGGAGGTGAAAAAGGAGAATCGATATTTATATTTCTTACACTTAAGTCACCTTTGTCTTTTAGTTTTTTCCTCATAAAAAAATCAAGGTTTTAATTTGAGAGGGGGAGCTTTAAATTGGAGGCTAAAAAGACGGCAAACAATATTGAAAACGATTACAGTAAAATTGCACAATCTTCATCATTTCAGACATTACTCTCCGAAAAGAAAAAATTTATCATCCCAGTAACCATCTTCTTCTTTTGTTTTTATTTTGCTTTACCAATCCTAACTTCTTATTCCACAGTGTTAAATCATAAATTTATAGGCAATATTACTTGGGCATGGGTATTTGCTTTCCTTCAATTTGTTATGACATGGGGATTATGCATCCTTTACTCGAAAAAGGCTGCTAAATTCGATGATATGGCAAATCAAGTGATCCAAGAAGGAGGCAATAGCAAATGAATAAAGCTGCATTTATTATGTTCCTCGCCATTGTTTTCGTCACGCTGATCGTTACATATTTAGCTTCTAAGCGGACGAAAAATGCAAGCGAATTTTACACTGCCGGAGGGGGACTGACAGGCTGGCAAAATGGTCTGGCCATTGCTGGTGATTACATGTCGGCTGCATCCTTCCTTGGAATTGCAGGAGCTGTAGCCTTAACCGGATTCGATGGCTTCTTCTATAGTATTGGTTTCCTAGTTGCGTATCTTGTTGTTCTTTACTTAGTTGCAGAGCCTTTACGAAACCTAGGGAAATATACTTTTGCAGATATGATTGCAGCACGGTTTGATACCAAAAAGATTCGTGGCTTTGCTGCGATGAACACTGTTACGATTTCTATTTTTTATATGATCGCGCAACTCGTTGGAGCAGGTGCACTAATTAAATTATTATTAGGTTTGGATTATACGACATCCGTATTAATTGTTGGAGTCTTAATGACCGTGTACGTTATTTTTGGAGGAATGCATGCAACAAGCTGGGTACAAATTATTAAGGCAATTCTTTTAATGGGCGGCACTTTCGTAATCTCAATTATTGTACTGGCTAAATTCAATTTCAGCCTTACTGATATGTTTGCGCAAATGAAAACTGCAACTCCTTTAAAAGAAGCCTTCTTAAATCCAGGAGTGAAATATAAAATTGGCTTGGATACAATCTCGCTAAATTTATGTCTAGTTTTAGGGACTGCTGGACTTCCACATATTCTTGTCCGTTTCTTCACAGTTAAAGATGCAAAAACAGCTCGTTCCTCCGTTGTCTATGCTACATGGATCATTGGAATCTTCTATGTTATGACAATTTTCCTTGGCTTTGGTGCAGCTGCATTTGTTGGCAATGAAGCAATTGTGACAGCAAATCCTGCCGGAAATATGGCGGCACCCCTATTAGCTAAAGCGATTGGCGGTAACATGTTGTTCGCGTTTATTTCTGCAGTGGCGTTTGCAACGATCCTTGCCGTTGTTGCGGGTCTTGTTTTAACAGCAGCTTCTGCCTTTGCTCATGATTTCTACAATGAAATCCTTCGTAAAGGAAAGGCAACTGAAAAGCAGCAAGTGACGATGGCGCGTTATGCAGCAATTGGGGTATCCATTATTTCAATCATTCTTGCACTTGGCGCACAAACCTTAAACGTTGCCTTCTTAGTATCACTTGCTTTCGCAGTAGCAGCAAGTGCCAACCTGCCGGTTATTATTTACACCATTTACTGGAAACGTTTTAACACTTCCGGTGCAATATGGGCAATGGTGGTTGGACTAATTTCAGCAATTGGGTTAGTTCTAATTAGCCCAAGTGTAATAAGTCCTGAGGTAGGAAAAGCCATTTTTGTCGGCAACCCTATCTTCCCATATACAACACCGGGAATTGTATCAATTCCACTCGGATTTCTAGCAGGTTACTTTGGCACCATCTTCTCGAGCCAAAAGGCGGATGTTAAGAAGTTTGAGGAAGTGCTGGTTAAATCTAATACAGGAATTGGGATGGGGCAGTAAGATTTCTTTCATTGCTTCAAAAAAGGGACTGATTTTTTTTCAGTCCCTTTCTTTATTTCTTTCCACTTCTATTTTTCCTAGAACTCTTTGCAGAACTTCCCCAGCTTGTCTTTTCACTGTTTTTCCGTTTCCCTTTTAACGGACCTGCCTTTGAGTTCAAAGGTTTACGTTTCTGTTGATTCCCCTTGATTTGCTTCGGCTTGTCATGCTTAGAATCCCTATCTGACTTTTTAATCTGCTCCGTTGCACCGTCTGGCACTTGTTTTTGAATCCGAATATTTAATTCTTTTTCAATCATATCAAGAGTCGGGCGATCGGCTGAGGAATAAAACGTGATGGCTAACCCCTTCATGCCCGCTCTACCCGTTCTGCCAATTCGGTGAACATAGCTTTCTGCATCCTGCGGAATATCGTAGTTAAATACATGGGTCACTCCCTCAACATCCAGTCCCCTTGCAGCCACATCCGTCGCGATTAACAATTGAATTTCAGCGTCCCTAAATCTTTTCATGACTTGCTCTCTTTTGGCTTGCGACAAATCCCCATGCAATTCATCACAAGAAAATCCATGTGCTTTAAGAATTCCGAACAATTTGCTGACTCTACGTTTCGTTCTGCAAAAAATAACCGCTAGAAATGGTCGGTGGGTTTCCACTAATTGAATAAGCGTTGCTTGTTTTGCCCGATCAATTGTGTGGATAGCAATTTGTTTTACATTCGCAGCAGGCCCTTGCCTTTTTTCCACCTGTATATATTCCGGCTCCCTCATATGCTTTTTCGCCAGGTTCCGAACCTCATCCGGAATCGTTGCTGAGAAGAGCATCGTTTGTCTGCTCTTTGGCGTTTCTTTAATTATATCCTCTACTTCTCCCAGAAACCCAATATGGAGCATTTGGTCCGCTTCATCTAAAACCAGGAAATGAACTCTCGATAAATCAAGTGTTCCTCTTCGAATATGATCTAAAAGCCTGCCCGGAGTTCCAACGACAATTTGGACATTTTTTTCTAACTTTTTTAACTGTTTTTCAACATCCTGTCCTCCATAAACGGCTAAAACATTCACATTCTCTATATCCTGAATCATCTTATTAATTTCATCGGTAATTTGTAACGCTAATTCTCTTGTTGGCGTTACAATAAGTGCTTGAACGTGAAGAGCATTCGCGTCAAGTTTTTCAAGGATTGGCAAAATAAATGCAAATGTCTTACCTGTTCCGGTCTGAGCTTGCGCTATCACATCTTTCCCCTTCATGACAACCGGTATGGATTGTTTCTGAATGGGGGTCGGTGTGGCAATACCGAAGCTGCGCAATGTTTCCGTTAATTCTTTTGAAATACCTAATGATATAAAATCAGGCAAAAAAATCCCTACTTTCAATTCAAATGATTATCTATTCATAATGATTGTTTATCAAAAATAAAGCAATTAATCTTTTTATTCCAATTAGTTCGATTAAATGAAAAACCCAACATCGAGAGTTGATGTTGGGAATCCTCTGGTTATTCGCAATTTTCGCGTCCAAGCTCTACTGCAGTTTCTAGATTACCGTTAAATAAGGAAATTCGGAATTTCAACGAGAAGTCTTCAAACTTGCAACGATATTTCTCCAACTGGTCTTGCCCGCAGGAATTACTGCCGAGACCATTTTGCATGTAATCAATATTCAAAACAATATAGTCACGTGGTCTTAAGTCAATCGTATGCTTAGCCTTCTCCAGGTCTTCTACCTCATAGTGTGAAGCACTAAAATTAAATGTTTCGTCAGCAATAAAAATTAGACTGTTTTTACTTTTATCCGTAAAGCTGACCCAATCGCAATCTGAACGATTGCCATTCTCTTGGGGTTTAACATAATTAGTAAATAACCCTTCTACCGTTTGAGTGTATACCCCTAAATGATTGGCTTGATTTGAATCGGGATAGCTTTCTCCTGGTCCCCTTCCACGCCATATAGTTTGTGAAAAATCTTTATTGAGCTGAAGATGAACACCTAAACGCGGAATCATGACAGGAGCATTTTCTTTTGTACCAAATGCAATACCATTAATCGTAAATACAATATCTCCGTCAGGATAAATTTTATAAAAATACTGAAGTTGATAATACCATGAACTGTTTGTTGTACCGTAAAGGGCATCCACATACCACTCGAACACACCATCTTTTAGTTCATAGCGGACCTCTTCCACAATTTCATGACCTAAGTGCATAAAGTATTTCGTGCGATAATCCTTCAGCAAGTACATATCATTATCGATCGGCGCACGCCAAAAATGAAATTGCGGTCCATTTTGAAGATAAATTTCCCCTTTCCGACTGATCTGTTTTAACGTTCCTTTTACACTATCGAAAGTGGCAATGAAATCAGATCCACTAACGAATACGAACGCACCATTCTTGGATAATCCAAGTTCCCCGGCAGCATGTTTTTTAGATATCTTAGTCTTTCCAGGCAATACAAAGGAAGCATTTGCTAATTCATGACCTTTTGCTGCCCAAGGTGTATCCTGTTTTAGTTTATATGAAAAGACGAAATAATAATTCGCACCGTTAACCTGCTCAATCTCATCTGCTACGGGAAGCTGGATTTCCGCTTTTTCCCGCGCCCTTACGTTCGGGATTTCCACATTATTTGATTCTAGTAATTTATGATCCTCATAGAGTGAGCAGGTTAATTCTAATTGATCCAACGATAGAAAATCATATCGGTTGGTCAAACGAAAACTCCCATTTTCAATATCCAAACATTCCGTTTGAACTGGTTCAATGACCTTTTTATATTCAAATAGACTTGGGGAAGGTGTCCCGTCAGGCATGATTAATCCATCAATACAAAAGTTTCCATTCGTCGGGTCATCACCAAAGTCACCGCCATAACGGTAATAAACCTCACCGCTTTCCGAAGTGGTTTCAATCCCGTGATCAAACCATTCCCAGATAAATCCGCCTTGAAGTTGATCATATTTATAAAATAAATCCTGATACTCCTTTAAATTACCCGGTCCATTTCCCATGGCATGTGCATATTCACAAAGAATATGCGGCTTTTGTGTTTTTTCAATTACTTTTTGCATTGTCAATTTTTCATTATGTTCCAGCCATGTATACATCGTACTGTAAACATCGGTCACTTCTGCTTTAAAATCACCTTCATAATGAACAAGACGAGTCGGGTCCAGTTGTTTGGCCCGTTTTGCCATTGCACGGAAGTTATCACCAAAGGATGACTCGTTTCCAAGCGACCACATGATAATACAAGGATGATTCTTGTCTCGTTCAATCATTCGTTCCAGCCGAGAAACATAGGCCGTTTCCCACTCAGGATCATTGCTAATCCAATCATATTTCGCTGTCAGTTCAAAGCCGTGACATTCTAAATCCGTTTCATCAATGACATACATCCCGTAATAATCACAAAGGTCATAAAGAGAATGGGCATTAGGGTAATGGGCAGTCCGTATCGCATTAATATTGTTTTGCTTCATTGTTTTAATGTCCTGCTCCATTTCTTCTCTTGTAACCACTCGACCTGTCTTTGGATTGTAATCATGACGATTAACACCTTTAAGTTTAATCGCGACACCATTTACAAGGAACTGATTACCTGCCAGAACAATGGAACGGAATCCAACAGACTGGTGAATTACCTCGATGACTCTACCCTCTTCTAAAACAGTCATATAAAGGTGATATAAATTCGGCTGTTCTGCACTCCATTTTAATGGGGATGAAATCTTTTGAGAAAAAAACTCATCTGCCTCTTGTTCCTCGATAAAAACCTGGTTTCCATTCGGGTCGATCAATTCATAAACAATTGTTTGTTGCCGCTTTTCGGACAGCTTCACATGAACCGTAAATACTGCGTCATTCCAATCATCATCAAACGTCGTATTTACTGAGTAATCATAAAGGCCTAACTGTGGCTTGGAATACAATTCAACATCACGGAAAATTCCACTTAGCCACCACATATCCTGATCTTCTAAATACGTGCCATCTGACCACTGAAAAACCCGAACAGTCATCGTATTAATACCCTGCCGGTAAAGCCCTGTAATATCAAATTCCGATTGAATCCGTGCACCTTTACTATATCCAGCAAATTGACCGTTGATATACAATTCAAATGCCGAATCCACCCCATTGAAACGTAGGATTAATTGTTCATCGTCAAAATCACGGTCAATACCAAATTCTCGGCGATAAATGCCCGTTGGATTATCTGTAGGTACTCGTGGTGGAATGATCGGAAAGTTATACCACAAGTCTGAATAATGCATTTTACCATAACCCTGCATCTGCCAATTTCCCGGGACAACGATATTGTCCCACTCTGTTGTATCCAAATCTTCTTCGTAAAAACCATCTGGCCAATATTCAGGGGCTTCGAGAAAAGTAAACTTCCACATCCCATTAAGATTCTGATAATAATGAGAGTTGACGACTTCCCCTGTTTTCGCTGCTTCACGAGATGGAAAACTAATAAAGTGAGCACGTGCAGCAAGCCGATTAATCCCATCAGTATAAACGTCTTCCCATCTTTTTATGTTTTTCATATCTGTCACCTCGAAATTTAACTCTATTCTTTTACCGATCCACCTAAAATCCCTGATATAAAATGCTTTTGCAGCAACAAGAAGAAAATCATAATCGGGATGGTTGATAAAGTGGTGCCTATCATCAGCTGGCCATAATCAATCCGTGCCATTCCGATTAAGCTTGATAAGGCAACAGGCAAAGTAAACATCTCTTTTGAATTTAGTGTAATAAGCGGCCAGATTAAGCTATTCCATTGTGACATAAATAGAAAAATCGCTACTGCCGCCAAAGCCGGTCGAACCACAGGTAAAATGACCGAAAAGAAAATTTTCATTTCCCCTGCCCCATCTACCCTTGAAGCCTCAATAATCGAGTCCGGAACGGCCTGCATATTCTGCCTCATTAAATAAATGGCAAAAGGGGAAGCAAGGCCGGGTAATATAATCGCTTGATACGTATTTAGCCAGTTAAACGAAACCATCATTTCAAACAATGGAATCAGGGTAACTTGAGAGGGGATCATTAACGAACATAAAATCATGAAAAAAAACAATTTTTTTCCTTTGAAACGATATTTAGCGAATGCATAACCGGCCATTGCAGAAATAAGGGTACTGAAAAAGGTATAGACAAGAGCAATAAACAATGAATTCCAAAAAATTTTTGCAATCCCTAATGATTCACCAAGGGAGTGAAAATTTTTGGCTAAGTAATCTCCTGGCAAAAGCTTTGGCGGCAGGCTAAAAATTTCTCCAGATGGATGAGTAGAACTGACAAGCATCCAATAAAAGGGAGCAATCGAAAAAATGACCCCAATGAACAACAATCCATATATACCGATTTTTGAAGACATCTCATTTGAAGTATTCATGTATTCTACTCACCTACCAATTTCATTTGAATCCAAGAAATGACGGCCGTGATCACCACTAGGACATAGGCAATGGCTGATGCATAGCCAAAATCAAAAAATTTAAAGCCAGTTTCATATAAATAAAGAGTAATGGTCATTGTTGCACTATTTGGTCCCCCTTGGGTTAAAATAAATGGTTCATCAAAGAGCTGAAGCGTCCCAATCGTGGACATCACCACTGTAAATATAAACACTGGTTTTAACTGTGGAATGGTAATCATAAAGAATTGCTTTACCTTTCCGGCTCCATCTATACTGGCAGCTTCATATAATTCGGAAGGGATATTTTGTAAACCAGCTAAAAAAATAACCATATTGTATCCCGTCCATCTCCATGTCATGACTAGAATCACAGAAGCTTTTGCCCAAAAAGGACTGGTTAACCAATGAACAGGCTTTACTCCAAAAAAGGATAAAAAATAGTTTACAAGTCCAAAATGTTCATCCAATAGAATCATAAATACAATCGATGCCGCGACTAATGCTGTGATTGCTGGCATAAAAAAAGAAATTCGAAAAAATGCCTTTGCCTTTACCATTGAAGAGTGCAGTCCTACAGCAATCAATAAGGATAGGAACAGCATGATTGGAACTTGAACGATCAAAATTTCAAATGTATTTAATAATGATTTGTAAAAAATCGGATCATGAAATAATCGCGAATAATTTGCAAAACCCACAAACGTCTTCTCTACACCGCGAACCTCTTGGAAGCTTAAAATTAACGAAGAGATTACCGGATAAACCGTGAAAACGACTAACAATAGCAATGCGGGACCAATAAAAAAGTATGGAGCAGTTTTAGGTGTGACGATATTTTTTTTCGCATTGACACGAAAGGCCGCTACTGTTTTTTGCACCTTTTCTGTCTGAGCCATTGTATCTCCCCCCTGACACCCAAATATGATAGAAATGAGAGGAGTGAACTCCCCTCTCATCCCAAAAGTGTTTCTATTTTACTTCATTTTTTAATTGAATCTCGGCATCTTTCAATGCGGATTTGACAGATTTATTTTCCAGTAGTATCGCTGCTTGCGCGTTGCTAGTTAGGGTACTTGCTTTTGATAAGTATTCATTTACATTAATTCGTGGAACTTGATCGACAATATCGGCAAATTTTTTGAAAATCGGGCTATTATTAAAGTACTCGTTGTTTTCGGTAAATTGCGGCGCACTATAGGTTTCCTTTAACGAAGGGAAAAGTCCATATTTTTCAAAGCCTAATAATTGAGATTCTTTATCTGTTGTAAAGAAGTCAACAAAGGAATAGGCAGCGGATTGATTTTTGCTTGTCGCCGGAATCAATAAGGAAGATCCGCCAACGTTTGCATACCTGTTTCCGCCCTCCTCAAAGCTTGGTAAATAAAATACATCCCATTTTCCCTTTAATTTAGGCGCCTGATCCATAATCGACCCTGCATACCAAACTCCATAAGGAACGGTCGCAACACTGCCGTTTACAGTGGCCGTTACAATTCCATCCCAGCCTTTGTTGTTAAGAATTAATTCCTCATCATGAAGCTTTTTAATAACATCCATTGCCCGGATGGCTTCCTTAGATTGAAGGGTGGTTTTTCCATCCTTATCAAAATAAGAAAGTCCTTGCTCCTGCATCATCAATTGGAAGACGCCATCATAATTTGGAATATCGATTGGAAGCATTTTCGCACCAGTTGCTGCTTTAATTTTCTTGCCAGCTGCAATATAGTCATCCCATGTCTTGATCGAATTTGGATTGACATTCGCCTTTTTAAAATAGTCGACACGGTAGAAAACTCCTGCAGGACCGATATCCCATGGTGCGGCAATAAAGTTTCCTTCCTTATCTTGATCTGCAGCAACCTTTGCAGGGTTGAAAGAATCTCTATACTTTCCATATCCGAGCTTACTTAAGTTTAAAAAACCTTGAGGGAATTGATGGACATAGCCTGGAATTCGTTCATCTTCCATTAAAACAACATCGGGAAGGCCAGAACCTCTCGCTGCTAGACCCACCGTTAATTTGTCATAAAGATCTGAGCTGTTGAAATCCTCTACCTTCACTTTTACATCAGGGTATTTCTTTTGAAACTTTTCTACTGAGGCTTTCATCGTTGCTGCTGCAACGTCCCATCCCCATATCGTTATTGTCCCTGATGGGTGTTTCGCATCACCGGTTGTTCCCTCATTACTGGCTGAATTTGAACACGCAGCGAGTAAAATCAGTGCAATTGCTAACATAATAGAAAGGTACCTTCTCATTCTTAGCCCCCCATTTGTCATTCATTACTGAACCTTTTAAAACCGCCTATCTAACAGAGTCAAATTCTTTTGTCTTTTTTAAATACGTGCGCCAAGTAATACACCATTTTTCCGGGTTATCCAAATAGTCTTGTTCGTCAATTTTGTGTATAGTGCTATTATGCGGGGCAGATTTGACAATTTCCGGATTTTCATATGCTTCTTTTGAAATTTGCTCTAAGGAATGAATATATTCATCTAAATCCTCTTTTGAATAAGACTCTGTCGGCTCAAGGGTGAATGGCTGTTTGACAATATAGGGATGGTGACTAGTCCAGTAATGGAGGCCAAAATCAGTCATTCTTAACGTTACATCTTCTGTAGTTACACCCGTTTCCTTTGTAAGCTGTTCCCAGCTGTAACGAACCTGTTCAAGACGGTGTCCCTTAACATACGGTGCACCTGCACCGCGGATTGCCAATACCCTATGATACATATAGTTATTGTTTAAAACGGCAATTTTTGCGACTTCCTTAAGACCTTCAGCACCAAGTGCCCGAATCCATGCATAGGCACGTAAAACCGTTTGCGCTACACCGTGGAAGGAGCGTACCTTTCCAATTGAATGCTTCAAATCTTCATTAAGCAGGTATTTTCCACCTACCATTTCCACAATTGGTGCCGGCAAGAATTCTTTTAATTCAGCTTTTACTCCCAATGCACCCGTAGCTGGCCCGCCGCACATATGCGGTGCAGCAAAAGTTTTATGAAGATTAAAGAAACACATATCAAAACCGGCTTCTTTCGCTCTGGTAATTCCTAAAAGCCCGTTTGCATTCGCCTGATCGTAAAAGCAAATCCCGCCCACTCGATGAACGATGTCGGTAAATTCTTTAATCCATGGGTTAAAAATGCCGGTATCCTCCGGGTTTGCAACAACAAAACCGGCAGTTCTTTCAGAAACCGCTGCTTTTAATTTTTCAATATCCGGGAAACCATTTTCATCTGGATGAAGGGTAATAATTTTATAGCCCTTTACGGCTGCCGTTGCAGCTTGGGATGGATGGGAAAAAATGGTGGTGATAATTTCATCACGTTGATCCCCCTCGCCCCTTTTTTCATGATATTTTTGAACTATCGATGCCATTGTAAAAAGCGCCTGTGTTCCACTGCTTGGCTGGAATGAAAAACAGTCCATCCCGGAAATTTCTCTCATACAAAGATCCAATTTATAAAAAATCTCCAGCATTCCTTGAACCGTATCAACATTCTGTAACGGATGAAGCTCCATGATTTTCGGGTCACGAATTAACAATTCGTTAATTTTCGGAATATATTTCATCGTACAAGTTCCCTGGCCAATTTCCACATTAAAATCAGATCCTAGGGTTTCTTGCGATAATCTTAAATAATGTCTCAATACACGTGCTTGCGCAATTTCAGGAAGACTAGTTTTTTGATTTCTCTGCATGGTCTTAGGTATTGCCGATATTCCATCCCCAACTGCTGCAGCAATTTTTTCATTAACCGGAGGCAATTCGACTCCTTTTTCTCCTGGCTGATGAAGTTCAAAAATAATGGGCTCATTCCATTTAGCCTGATGAAAATCACGAGTTTTGCTTATACGCTCTATCCTTCGCATGAATAAAAGCTCCTCTCTGTTATTTCGTTAAGATTTCATTTAGGGATTGAACTAGAAAATCAATATCCTCTTTCGTATGGACCTCCGTTACACAAAATAAGGCTGATTGACCAAACACCGGAAATTCTTTTGAGAGGTCCTTCCCTCCAAAAATTTTCCGATCTACTAATCTTTGATTAATCTCTTCAACAGTGACGCCAGTCTGATTAAAATCAACGATAAATTCTTTAAAAAATGGTGAATCTAATCGCGATCCTGATAAACTAGGAATTTGATTTAACTGCTGTACAGCATATTGACTGTTCTGCATAATCGTTTGGCCTACTTCCTGTATTCCATAAGGCCCAAGTAACGCAAGGTAGACACCTGCGGTTATTCCCCATAAGGCTGTCTGGGTACCAACGGATTCCTTCCCTTTTTCCCTTAAGGCAAAAGAGGTTCTGTCATATGCTACATCGCCAAAACCATATTCGCCCTCCTTTACGGTTGGAACAATTCCAAATAAACGGGATGGATATTCATTTACAAATTTCACATCATTATGAGTTGCAATAAAGCCTGCCTGACCGCCGCTGAAATTCATATGCATGCCGAGTGGCTGAAGGTCTCCACAAACAATATCCGCACCATAATGACTTGGTGGTGCAAGAACTCCTAGAGAAATTGGGTCCACCCCAACAACCATCAAGGTTTGATTTTCTTTTAATAAAGTAGAAATCTCCGACCCTTGTGCCTCAATAAATCCAAGGTAGGAAGGATTTTCAAAATAAAGGGCAGCCACCTCATCCGTTAATTTTGCGTTTAAATCCGATAAATCCAATGCTCCCGATTTGGTATCAAATTGAACAAACTCAAATTCCAATTCCGGTGTACCATAATTGACGATAATTTTGCTTCGTTCCGGAGCAACGGTCTTTGCCAATAATACTTTTTTCCTTCCGGTAATGCGCGCAGCCATTCGAATCGATGTTGCTGCCGCCTGTCCCCAATCAAATGTCGGTACATTGACAACGTCCATATCTACTAGTTCTGCTACTAGACTCTGATATTCAAAAAGGGCCTGGAATCGTCCATGATCTTCATAGGGTTCCCCCGCATATGCGGTTAAAAATTCAGAGCGCTGATTGATTTCATCACATACAGCAGGAACAAAATGCTGCCAGCAGCCGGCCCCTAAGAAATTTAAATATTCTTTTGTACTGGTATTCTTATTAAGAATTCCTTCAATATGCCGCCGCAGCTCATATTCTGTTAATGCAGGCGGCAGCTTTAATTCCCCTTTGAGCTGAAGTTCTTCCGGGATACAGGAGTACAATTCCATGATGGAATCGGCTCCAATTATCTTTAACATCTCCGCTTGTACTTCTGGCACCATATTCGGTATATAAGGATGTACTTTTTGCGCCATAATCTTACCTCCCTGTAATCTTAAATCTATTATTTTTTTATTTTTAAAAAAAGTTAAGCCAATCCTCCGCCATCTACAATTAAGTCTGTACCCGTCACCCAAGATGATAGGTCGCTTGCAAGGAAAAGTACTCCCTTTGCTATATCTCTTGGTGTACCCAGTCTTTCTAATGGCCGTCCTTTAGCAGATGATACGAGGAAGGCATCTTCTTTTAGATTTAGCTGCTTGGCTTCGTCCCTTAATAACGGTGTATCGGTATCACCAGGGCAAATGCAATTCACACGAATATTTTGTGGGCCATGGTCGATTGCCATTGCTTTTGTTAAATTCACTACTCCAGCCTTCGCTGCGCAATAGGCAGCCGCTTGATCTCCACCCTTTATTCCCCATCCCGAACCAGTATTAATAATGCTGCCTCCACCGCCGGACGCCATAAGCGGAATTAAATATTTTGAGAGAAGATAAATTCCTTTTAAGGAAACATCTAATACTAAATCCCAATCGGACTCTTCCAAATCAACCACTGTCTTTCTTCGAATCACCCCGGCATTGTTAAAAAGAACATCAATTCTGCCGTAACTTGCTTCAATATAATTACGTACCTTTTCACATTCACTTGATTTCGTTACATCACATTGGACAAACTCTGCCTGATTTTCTTTATTTTTAAGATCAGATGCTGCTCTCTCACCGTTTTCCGCATTAATGTCTAAAAGAATCACCTTAGCTCCTACTTCCGCCAAAAGTGTGGCAGTTGCAAGGCCAATTCCTGAAGCGCCCCCCGTTACAACACACACCTTATTTTCCAAACCAAAATAATCTTGAGTTAACATTGTAAAACCTCCTACGACACTAAATTTTAATAACTATTTAAAGTATTTGCCAAAATTAGGAACACACTTGAAGTCCATGTAAAAGCTGGATCACGTAAGCTTTCTCCCGTTAGTGCATGAAAGTTTTCAGCCATTCCTGATTGGTTTGCCATATTGCAAAACCTATGTGCCACTACCTGCGCTAATTCTGTTTCCCCAGAATCGGCCAATCCCTTATAAACTAATAAAGTAGTCGGAGCCCAGATAGGCCCTCGCCAATATCCATCCTCTCGGAAATAAGCACTAGTTGGCTTTTCAGTAGCAAGCCCGAATGGCGTTAAAAAATCGTTGGATATGATTCCCTCCACTAATTTTTTCCGAATCGAATCAGGAAGTCGTTTTCCTAGAATAATAGGTATATAAAGTACAAGACTTTCTGATTCAATGATTGAATGGTCCCCGGACTTCACTGCCGCAAACCGTTCATTAATCCAAAAGTGACGGATCATTCGGTCAAGTAAATCGTTCGATTTCTTAGCCCACTCCCGAGACTCTTCTTTTTCCCCTAATTCCTCTGCTATTTCAGAGAGTGTCTCCATTTGTAAAATCAAGAAGGAAGATAAATCAGGGCTTTCAATCGGTGTTCCTTGATGAAAAATGGTGCTATTATCCCAGCCGCTGTCATTTCCGTGATTATATTGGGGTATTCCGTCATGATCATCATCCCTGTATTTAAACCACCATTCTGTCCATTTACATAATGGTTCGTACACTTCCTGCAATTTTCCCTTTGTCACTATGTCACGGTTCTCCATTAGCTGTTTTAATGTCCATCCATGGATCGGCGGTTTTGTAAAATTCCATAAAGCAAAGCGATTGTTAAGAAAATCTGGGAGCATTCCCGACTCATCCTGATGTTCAAAAAAGATCATAAATTGATCCCATGCTAATTCGGGTTGTTTTTTTGCTAATGCCAATGCATTAAAGCAGTGATCCCAGCTCCAAATATTCGTCATCCAATTCTTTGACATGTACATAGCCGGTCTTGTTAATTTCCCTTCAGGCTGAACGATACAAGACCACGTGATATATGCTGCAAGTTCCCGCCCATTAGTCAATTTGACATCGCACTCCAGAGAGTGATCCAGCCAAGTTTGAAATTCATTTCGAACAGATTCCAGAACGTTTGAAAATTGTAAATATTCCCGCTCGTTCCACACGGTAAAAAACTCTTCAATTGCACATTCCATTTCCGACGACTGTGTTTCAGGCAAAAAATCAGCCACGATCTTAAGGCATCTTTGTTCTTGAAAGGGTGCATCCATCAAAAGCTGGCCTTTTATAGGAGTCATCATATAACGGATTTCCTGTTTTGAATGATTGACCTCAAAACGGTCATTATTAACCGGAACCGCATAATCATATGCCCCTGTTATACCAGTTAGGCGGACCCCTACTCCAACACTTCGAATTTGCAATACCTTTGCTTCACTGATAACGAAGTCAGCAAATCCCCTGTCTGTCTCAAGCCGAAGAAAATTTGGGCTTAGTACCGGGGCATACTGTACCACCTGACCATCAGCTAGAACCTCGATTCGAAAAACCTCACCTAAATCATTGTCCCCGTTTCGGATATTTCTCAGATAAAGATGTTGTTCATCCTTTCCATGCAAGGGTGAAATGACCATATATGAACCATTGCGGCTGAAAGGAACCTTTTTAATATCAAACATTCTATCCACCTCTTCTTTATCCTCATCACAATTCTTTTAGCCTTTAACTCCTGACCTGGAGGAATCCTCCACAATATAGCGCTGGGCAAAAAAGAATAAGACGAGCGGCGGCAGACTGATTAAGAAGGTTACAGCCATAATGCTCTCCATATCAACCCCAAACATTCCCTTAAATTGTGCTAAGCCCAGTGTTAATGTGTACTTACTTTGGTCATTTAAGAAAACAAGCGGGCCTAAGTAATCATTCCAGCAGGTTAAAATATTAAATACGGCAACTAGAATCAATGATGGCTTCATTAAAGGAAGATAAATTTTATAGTAGATTTGAAATGGATTCGCACCATCCATACGTGCCGCCTCATCAAGTTCCTTGGGTATAGACATAATAAATTGCCGCATTAAGAAAATATAAAATGGTGCCCCAAACCAAGAAGGTACAAACAGCGGCTTTAACGTATTAATCCAGCCAAGGAAGTTAAATTCCATATACTGTGGAATCATCGTTACCTCCCAAGGAATCATCATCGAAGCAAGCAGAACAATAAACAAAAAGTCTCTTCCTTTAAACCTAAATCGTGCAAAACCATAGGCGACCAGAGAAGATGAAATCAACTGACCAATTGTCGACATGACGGTTACTGTGACGGTATTAACAAAAAATTGATTAAACGGCTGGGACATCCATGCCTCTTTAAAATTTCCCCATTCGAATTTTGATGGGATCCATTTAGGCGGAAAAAGGTAAAGCTCATGCTGTGATTTCAATGAAGTCGTCAGCATCCAGAAAAAGGGTGCCAAGAATAGCAAGGAAAAAAAGATAAGTAGTATATAAACGGTTGTTTTCTCAATTCTTCTTTTTGTTTTCATGAAGCACTCCCCTACCCCGGTATTCTATATTACGATTTATTTTTAACTTCCCCTTCGTAATAAACCCAGGCTGATGATGATTTAAAGACTAATAGAGTTAAAATTAAGACAATGACAAACATAAACCAGGCATTAGCAGAGGAATAACCCATTTTAAAATACTTAAAGGCGTTTTCGTAAACATACATTGCATAGAAATATGTGGATCTCAGCGGGCCACCCCCAGTCAGAATAAGAGCAAGGGTTAATTGTTGAAATGCGCTGATAATCGTTGTGATTAAATTAAATAAAATCGTCGGTGTTAACATCGGAATCGTGATTTTGAAAAACTGTTGGATTTTATTTGCTCCATCAATTGAAGCTGCTTCATATAAATCATGGGGAATAGCCTTCAAGCCTGCCAGGAAAATCAGCATCATTGTCCCTTGTCCCCAAAGACTGGCAATAACCATTGCAATCAATGCTGAATGTGGATCGTTTAACCAATCCGGTCCTTTTACTCCTACTAGTGACAAAAAGTAGTTCAGGATTCCATATTCGCCGTTATAAACCCAAGCCCAAATCATCGCAAGCGCGACTCCGGAGATAACCGACGGTAAATAGAAAAGGGTTCGAAATATAGAGTGTCCTTTTATCTTTTGGTTCAATAAAATCGCTAGAAAGAGAGCGGTTATGAGATTAAGAGGGACAAATAAACCAGCAAATTTTACGGTCACCCATAATGATTCCCAAAATAACGGGTCGTCGGTAAACATCGTCTTATAATTATCAAGACCAATAAATTTATGTTCACCTACAATCGGCCAATCAAAGAAACTAATAAACAGTGAATAGAGCAATGGACCTAATGTAAAAGCTAAAAATCCAATCAACCATGGTGCGATAAAAAGGAGGGGGACAATTTTGTCCCACCTAGTTTGTTTTTTGATTTTTACAATAGGTGCAGGTGAGGTATACACGGGTTTCAACAAAAAAACACCTCTTTTTAGTTTTTACTGTCCTACATACTTCTCGGAATCCTTCACAGCCTTATTCAATAACTGTTCTCCATCTTGTCCGAGCATAATCGCATTGACAGCTGCTGATAAGTTGCGATTAATTTCATCCCAATTTTTATTTAATAAGAAAGCAGGCGTATCATTTGATCTTTCAAGCATTTTGTAAAATGGTTTAATCATCGGATCTTGATCCGTTTTCATTTCCTTTACAACGCTAATACGTACAGGTAAATCAGCTGTTCTCATTTTGATTGCTTCCGCTGAAGAGTAAAATTTTACAAACTTCCATGCAAGATCTTTATGTTTTGAATCTTTTGCAATCGAGACCGCAGACGATGCGATCACTCCTTTTACTGGCTTGCTGCCAAATGAAGGCATTTCCACTGTTCCAAAGTTCACCTTAGCTTCCTTAAAGCCCTCCAATGGCCAGATACCACTTTCCCACATGGCAAGCTTGCCTGCCTTGAAAATATCATCACCGCTCTGTTGATTTTTTCCACCGACAAGAACAGCACTTTTATCCTTAACCATATCTGCAAACATTTGCAGTGCTTGAACGGTTTCCGGACTGTTCATATATCCTTTGATTTTCTTTCCGTCTTCACTAATGAAGCTTGAGCCGTTGCTCCAAACAAAGCCTTGTAGATCATAAGTATCGGGTTCAGGCCTTACCCCAAATCCATACTGTTTTTTGGATGGGGCTGATAATTTCTTGGCGATATTTTTAAAGTCATCCCATGTCCAGCCATCCTTTGGATAAGGAATCTTTGCTGCATCAAATAAATCCTTGTTAAAATAAACAACCCTTGTGGTGAACCCGGCTGGCATCCCGTATACTTTCCCGTATATGCTGGAGTAATTAAATAACCCCTGATAAAAATCATTCATATCCATTTCAGAATCATTTTTAATCAAATTATCCAGCGGCTCTAACGATTGAAAGTAAGCTGGGAAATTCCACATATACATAACATCTGGCGGGTTTTTTGCACCAAACGCCGCAGCCAGTTTTTGGTCAAATCCATCTCCGTAAGCTTCTACTTGAACCTTTACATTTTGGTTTTTTTCTTCAAACTTTTTCGCAATCAATTGTTGAATTTTTAATGTTTCCCCAGAATCCCATGTTGCAAATCGAATCGTGGTTTTTCCGCTGCTGTCATTACCTTTTGCGTCTTCTGTACCGCTTGATTTACTGTTTGAACATGCGGCCATTGCAAAAAGCAAAAGGAATACTAAAAAAGCAACTGTAATTTTCTTCATTTTTAATTCCCCCTTTTTTTCCTTATACATAACAGAAACCGCTTTCATTGTAACCTTAATGAAAGCGGTCTTAAACTTAAATTCATCTTATTCTTTTTGTAATATTGTTTGAAATTTCGCAAGATACAGAATGATTAGGAATTTTGTTAGATGATATTCTTCTTTTTGTTTTGCCGGTAGTCTGAAGGTGTGACCCCGATGCATTTTTTAAACCATTTGCTGAAGTATTTACCATCCTGAATCCCTACTTTTTCACTAATTTCCTGTGATGTTAAGGATGTTTTTTCAAGAAGATCACAAGCAACTTGTACTCTTATTCTTTCCGTAAAGGCAATAAAGCTTTCACCAACTGCCTTTTTAAACATTGTACTAAAATGGCTGCGGCTTAACCCAACCTCACTTGCAATATCTGTAGAAGAAAGAGGTTCGTCCAAATGTAAAATAATCTTTTGTACCGCCTTTTGAATTGGTAATGGCCAATTTTCCATCGAATATTTAAATTGTTTTTCAAATTGCAGCTGCCTATATAGGGTGGAAACCCCGTCCATCCATTCCTTGATTCCTTGATTTGGACCATTTATATTCCAACGAACGGCTGGCTCACCCCCTCTAGCCTCGACAAGCAATCGCTCAAATTGCCGCTGTGACTTTTCGGGAATAAAAATAAATGCTTGATCTTGACCGCAAGAAATTTTTGCAACTAGTTTTTCCTCGGATTGTAACTTTGTAAGCAGAAAATCACTGTCTTTTAATCGATTTAATAAATAAATATAATAGGGCTGCTGCATCCATTTCCACTCTTTTAAGAATAACTCTTCTAATATCATTGGAAATGAATTTTCAAAGTCACATAACCACGCATAAAACTCCTTTGCCAATGATGACGAATCAAACGTTTTTTGGTCATGATGAACCGAATTAATTTCCCCTTCAAAACGCTTTAGATATTCTTCAAATTGCTGATCCTGAAAAGCTGTTTTCAATATATAACCTGAGGCTCCAATATTCATGCCTTCCTGCGCATATGTAAAATCCCGATGACAGCTTAATAGTAATATTTTCGTATCAGGATATAATTGTTTAATTTTTCTGGCTAATTCAATTCCGTTCACTTCCGGCATAACAATATCCGTTATCACAATTTCAGGACGGTGCTCCTCGAACAACTCCCAGGCCTTTTGTCCGTTAGGGGCATCAGCAATCACTGTCATATTATATTTTTCCCATTCGACGGTTGCCATTAATCCTTTTCGTACAATTAGTTCATCGTCAGCAATCAGTACCTTTATCATTTGAGTTTTCTCCTTCTCGGCCATCTCATTCTAAAAATTGTCTTTAAACCTACGACTGATTCGATTGATAAGCCATACTCCGTTCCAAAATGGAGTTTAACGCGTTGGTCAACATTATATACGCCAATCCCTTTTCCTCCTTCATCATGTTGCCTCGGGTCAAGCAGTTTCCTAATGGTCTCTTCATTCATTCCTTTTCCGTTATCCTCTAACGTAAGCTCAATATAATCATCTTTTTCTTCCACCTTGAGCTCAATTCTCCCTTGCCCATCTTCAAATGCATGAAAAAAGATATTTTCGAATAAAGGCTGGAGTGTCATCCTTGGGATTAAACATTCTAAACAATTTTCTTGTAAGGTTTCAACATATTCAAATGTATGGCCAAAACGTACCTCCTGAACCTTTAAATAATGCTGGATGGTTTGTAGTTCTTTTTTCAAAGGAATTAATTCATCGGCAAAATTTAAGTTTTCATGAAGAACTTCTGTTAGATGATAGATCATTTCTTGAACTTCTTTTGCCCCTAACAGTCTTGCCTTCCATTGGATTGAGTTTAAAGTGTTAAATAATAAGTGTGGGTTAATTTGATAGTGAAATGCCTTTAACTCTGCCTGCCTTTTTAAACGTTCTGTTTGACTAATTTTTTCAATTAATTCCTTAATTTGATGGACCATATCATTAAAGCTTCGCCCCAAGATTGCTAATTCATCTTCCGAAGTAACCGCTATCTGGGTATTTAAATCCCCTTTACTTACACTTTCCATGGAGGCTTTAAGGCTTTTAATTCGTTTTGAGAGCGGAACCGAAAATACAACGGCTAAAATGCAGGCAAGGATGATGGAAAATAAAATTGCCAAAACAGTATAATGAAAAATTACATTGGATGATTTATAAAAATACTTTTGCGGGATCCGAACAATAATATCCCATCCATAGGTATCGATATGATTATTAAAGACAATATCTGATGGTAAATTTTTAGGTGCATGATTTGTTTTATATACAATCTGATGGTTTCCATTTCTTAGTGTAATCGAAGAATGCAACGATTTCTCTAAAAACTTAATATGGGAGAGCAATTCATCAGCGTTTGTTTCGATCAAAAGCTTACTGCCTTTTAATACCCCAAACTGGCTTTCAATTGGAAGAACCATCCCAATTAATTTTTCCTTTTTATTGCCTGTATAGTAATGGTCAGCATTATAGAAGCCAATCCAAAGCTGCCCTTCCTTTAAATTATTAATTTCCTTCCAAAAAGGCTTTTGAAAAAGCTGGTGGATATTCACTTGATTATTTCCATAGTAGTAGCCTGTATTCGTAATGAGGTAGATTCCCTTTGTATTATAGGTTTTATGTGCTTCTAAATAGCGTTCAAAGTTTTTATTTTCAATAAATGCCGAATAGGTCCGTGGTATTTCTTCTTTTAAAATAATTAAAGTTGGATCCGATAGATAGTGATTAATATCCTTTGAAACCACAAACATCTGCTGAATCGTATTTTCAATTTGTTTATCCAATTGAGAGACAGCAAATCGTTCATAATCATTGTATTGTTTATTCACAATCGTCGAGGACTTTTGATAGGACAGCAGACCGAAAATGGCCAATGGAATGAGTGCTACCATTAGAAAAAATACAACCATTTTCGTGCGGATGCTGCGATAAAAAAGAAATTTAATTCCTGCTGCTTTATTCTTAAAAGTAAATTTCATTTGGCTCACCAGTCATAATAGATTTATGCTCAAATCAATCATATCAAAAATAGTAAGAATTGAGGGAATCTTTCAAACGAAACTCAAAGGAAAAACCTGGTGAAATTTTCAACGTAAGAAAACACAAAAAATGTAAAAACTAAACTCATTCAAAATTAACGAGGTGGAAAAAATGAGTGAAAAATGTTTTTATTGTACAAATGATATTGAACAAGATCAGCATCACAACGTAACCTTCGTGACTTCCAATGTTGAACGAGATGAAACACTTTGTCATGAATGCTACCAAGAGTGGTTACATGGATTAAATGGGTAATAATTCAGCAGCCTCGCTGCTGAATTCTCTTTTTGTAAGTTGCCTCCTCATAATGTTCCCCAGGCTCATTCTCCTGTTTTTACTCATTACTTTTATAATGTGATTATGATATTCTGTAAGCAAAATAAACATATTTTTACACAAGGAAAATACTAAATTCCAAAATTCTTCAAAATGTTTATGTAATTGGAGTGTTGCTTCATTGTCGATTAAAAAGAAACTTCCATTAATTTTTTGTCTTATTGTATTTATCATCTTAGTTGCTAATAATGCCTTTCATTATATTCGGTCAAAAAATCAACTACTTGACTATAATGAAAAGGAAATCGCCATGATCACCAAAGAAGTTTCTGTTCAAGTTGAAAATACTAAACAGGGATCAGAATATGTGGAAGACATCCTTGCAAGAGAGCTGAGAATTGCCTCCATCGCGATAAGAAAGGCTCTTCCACCACGATACCAAGATGTAACAAATGAACAGCTAAAAGAACTTGCAAAGGAATTAAGAGTTTCCCACATTACACTTTTAGCCAAGACAAAGGATGATGTTGTTGGTGTCAGATCCTCTGACCCAAAAGAAATTAATATGGGAACAAAAGGGTGGGGCTATTGGTATGATGCCTACCTGCAGCTTTTTTCCTTAAAGCCTGTAACTGTAAAAAAAGGGCTCTCCTTACCCTATTATTGGTCAGGCCCAATGGAGAAAGCCTCATCTAATCCCGATCATATTGATAAATGGGGCTATTACTATGATGGTACAACCAATTATATAATTGAACCCTATTTCCGAGACCATAAAGTTCTTGAATACGAAGAGCGTTTTGGTCCAGGGAAAATTATTGAGAACTTTACAAAAGAACCAGGTATCCTGGAAATGTCTGTTTTGAATCCAAAGAATTTTGGCAAAAAGAAAGAAGAGGTTCATTTAAATGGAAATGATTATACCCGGATTTCTGCCGAGCCAAAATGGTATGGTTCTTACGAGAAGTACCCAAATATTAATGTAGATACCAAATTTGTTAGAAAAGCTATACAAACAAATAAAGTACAGTCCTATAAAGACAATCTAAAAGACAAATCTGTCATGAAGACATTTGTTCCGGTAAAAACGAAACTTGATCAACCCTATGTGATTTGCCTTGTTTATGATTATGGCCTTATCCAGAGTGAATTGTTACACGAGTTAAAAGTTCACATTATGCTTTCTATTGTGATTATGATTGTTGTTCTGATTATTAGTTTTATTTTTTCACGTTCCATTACTAAACCAATTGGTTACATTGTTGAACAAGTGAATGAAATTGCCCAAGGTAACTTTGGTAAAAAGTTACATTTAAATCGTAAAGATGAGCTTGGATTTCTGACAGAAAACGTGAACGCTTTATCAAATCATTTACAACACTATGTAAATGATTTAAACCAGAGTAAAAAACTAATTGAATACCAAGCGTATCACGACCCGCTAACCGGTTTGACCAATCGAAGATACTTTCAAGAAAAGCTACAACCTATTATTAATCAAGCAAATGAAAAAGGCGAAACTGTATCGGTTTTATTTATTGATTTGGATCGTTTCAAACATGTTAATGACTCCTTTGGACATAACAAAGGGGATGAGTTACTGAAAATCGTAGCAAATCGAATCCAAAAATGCCTGCCTGAGGATAATCACATCATTACAAGACAAGGCGGCGATGAATTTATCATTCTGATGAATAATCTGGATGTGAAAGCATCAAAAGCAGTTGCAGAAGAAATCATTAATACTCTAAAAAAGCCATACTCAATTGCTGGAATTGAAGTGTATCTAAGTGCCAGCTGTGGTATCAGTATGTATCCTGAGCACACAAATAATCTAGATACCTTGATCATTTATGCTGATATGGCGATGTACTCAGCTAAAAAATTGGGCGGTAACCGAGTCGTTATTTTTAATGAACAAATTAGCAATATGAATCAAGAACGGCCAAGATTGGAATCACGGCTAAGAAAAGCAATCGAAAGTCAAAAAATAGAGGTCCACTATCAGCCAAAAATGAATGTTCAAACGGAAACTATTTACGGAGCAGAAGCATTATTAAGATGGACGGATGAAGAATTAGGCTTTGTCTCTCCCGAGGTTTTCATACCGATTGCAGAGGATACCGGATTAATTCAATCTCTATGGGAAATCGTCATGAAGAAAGCATGTCACCAAGTAAGTGAATGGAATACGAAATATCATCAGTCATTAAACATTTCAGTAAATTTCTCAGCAAGGCAATTTCAGGAGCCTCTTAATATGGTAAAACACGTTAAGGAAATCTTGCAGGAAAGTAAATTAGATCCAAAGAATTTCGAAATCGAAATTACGGAAAGTATTCTTCTTACAAATTCAAAGGAACTTGTTCAATCGCTGCAATCACTCCAAAACATGGGTATAGCCATTTCCATTGATGATTTTGGTACAGGGTACTCATCCCTAAGTTATTTAAAAAACTTGCCGATTAACACGTTAAAAATTGATAAATCTTTTATTCAAAATATTACCAAGAATCTTGTCAATACAGAGATTCCGGAGGCGATTATTAATATGGCCCGAGGGCTTCATTTAGATGTAATTGCCGAAGGTGTAGAAACGGATTACCAAAAGGAATTCTTACGATCAAAAGATTGTATTCAGATGCAAGGGTATTTGTTTAGTAAACCACTAAGTAAAGAAGCATTTGAGGATTTTCTAAAAAACTAGAAAAGGGCAGCTAGGCTGCCCTTTTTATTTTGCACATTCTAAATTATAAACATTGCTCCCAGTATCATCAATGTTTAAAAGTTTCACGGACATGGCTGAAAAGGTTTGTTGAAGTGATTCAGCAACTTTTCTGCCTTTCCCTTTTTCTGCAAAACAAAGCATTGTTGGGCCTGCCCCGCTTAAAGCCACTCCAAAGGCACCATTTTCTTTAGCTGCTACCTCAATTTCAGAATAAAAAGGAATCAGCTGTTTTCGGTATGGCTGATGGAATAAATCGGACTCCATCATTTTT
Source organism: Bacillus salipaludis (assembly GCF_030938565.1). GTDB lineage: Bacteria > Bacillota > Bacilli > Bacillales > Cytobacillaceae > Neobacillus > Neobacillus salipaludis_A. The sequence goes on from NZ_JAVGVR010000001.1 coordinate 5,558,033, forward strand.
CCCGCTAGCTCCCAATTTTGACTAAGAAGGGCACCAACTAATACATTTGCGGTTGCAGAGGCTTGAATTGCCTCCGAATAAGGAAGCACTTCCGGTAAAACTCCACGCGAATCCTTTGTTAATAATTCTTCATTCGGAATAACAGCGATCATTTCAAACGCCAGATTGGGAAATGACACAAGGTCCACTTCATTATGGTGATAACATCCCACAACCAATCCCCCATATAGCGATGCTCCAACATTATCTGGATGCCCCTCCATCTCAGTTGCAAGCAATAACTTCTCACGGGTATCCAGCCCAAGATTTCCAACAAAGTCAGCTAATTCAATCGCTGCAACAATCGCCGAAGCACTTGAACCAAGTCCACGGGCTAATGGAATTTCACTATTAATTTTCACTTTACATGGCGTCAGGGTCTTTCCATATTTCGAAGCAACCTTAAGGGCCACTTGACACATGAAATTCTCCTCATTGTTGGGGAATTGACTTAATTCCTCAGTTTCCGCAATAAATTCCCAATGATTACTTTGTTCTACTTCTAACGTTAAATATAAATCGACAGCAATTCCAATGGAATCAAATCCTGGACCCAAGTTTGCAGAACTTGCTGGAACTTTGATTTGTACTCTGTTATCGAGGGTCATCAACAGACAGCTCCTTTATTCTCTATTTTCTAACCACTTTGTACGAACTCTTAACTTCCTTAACTGCAGATAAATCCTTTAACTCTACTAAAATATCCTCAATGTCGGTTAAAGAAGCCTGATGCGTCACTAAAACAATTTCTGCGGTTTCATTTTTTGTTACCGGCATCTGAAGGATTTTTTCAAAACTGACACCATATTTAGCAAAAATCGAGGTAATCTCAGCAAATACGCCAACTTCGTCCTGCACATGAATACGTAGGAAGTATTTCGAATACTTTTCCGAGTCATCCTTCAGTCGTTTCGGATATTGTGGTGCCACCGCACTTCTTCCGTTAACACCAAGTCTTAAGTTTTTAATCACACCCACTAAATCGGAAACAACCGCTGTTGCTGTTGGCAGGCTCCCTGCCCCAGGTCCATAGAACATCGTCTCACCTACAGCCTCGCCGTAAACATATACCGCATTGTACTCATTTTGCACAGATGCAAGCGGATGATTATTAGATAAAAAGGTTGGCTGAACGCTCACTTCTACTTTTTCACCCTCGCGATGAGCATTCCCAATCAGTTTCATTGTATACCCCATCTGCTTACCATACCGCAGATCTTCTTCAGTTATTTGAGTAATTCCACTGACTTTTACATCCTCAAGGTCAATATGCATGGAGAAACCTAATGTAGCAAGGATAGTCATTTTACGTGCAGCATCTAATCCTTCAACATCTGAAGTTGGATCCGCCTCAGCAAATCCAAGCTCTTGGGCTTCTTTTAAGACATCCTCGTAGGCAAGTCCTTCAGAGCTCATTTTTGTTAAAATAAAATTCGTTGTACCGTTTACAATCCCCATTAATTGAGTAATTCGATCGGATGCAAGCCCGTCAACTAAGCCTCTTAAAATTGGGATTCCCCCTGCAACACTGGCTTCGTAAAACAAATCGCAGCCATTTTCCGAGGCTAGCTTTAATAATTCGGAACCGTGAAGAGCCATCAAATCTTTATTTGCAGTGACTACATGCTTGCCACTCTGAAGTGCACTTTGCAAATATTTTTTCGTTTCTTCTACTCCACCCATTACCTCAATTACCACATCGATTTCCGGGTCTTGAAGAATATCATCAGGGTTATTTGTTAAAACTTGCGTATTGATCTCAGCAGACCTCGTTTTATGTAAGTCGTTTACAAGTATTTTTTTTATTTCAACAGGACATCCAACCTGATGCATTAATTTGTCTTGATGATTTTTGATGATTTGTACCACACCAGATCCCACTGTTCCTAAACCTAATAATCCAATTGAGATAGCTTTCATTACTTTCCCCTCCTAAAAGTCCACCCTAAATGCACAAATGTATTTGTATAGTAGACATTATATAATTCTCTAAATCTTTTTACAATAGATGTGTTCTGTTAAAATATAATTTTAATCGCTCTCCGCCTTATCACACAAGGCATATAACTTTTGGGAAAAAATTTTAATAAGATTATTCAGAAAATATTTCCATTAGCTCTTTACAATTCTAAACATATGGATGTAGAATATTCAATAAATTCACACAAAAAAATTGTATTCAATTTAAAATAGTGATGATGAAGACGGTATTAATAAGGGACTTCAGAGAGCCGGTGGCTGCTGTGAACCGGTGTCCTTTCTTAACATACCCAGCACTTCTGAACTGGCACGCCGAAATAGTATGTAGGCCTGCCCGGTAAAAACCGTTAACATGTTGAGGCTGTATGAAATCTATGCAGCAAAAGAGGGTGGCACCACGGTTGATCACGTCCCTCATAACACGACACAACTGTCTGTTATGAGGGATTTTTTATTTTAAACTGGGAGGAATGAATGGATATGTATAAAGTACTGGTTACCGATGGAATTAGCGATACAGGCTTAAAGGCATTATTTGATCATCCCCATTTTATTGTGGACAGACAGCCAACACTGCCAACGGAAGAATTAAAAAAGATTATTGGTATGTATGATGCCTTGATTGTCCGCAGTCAAACAAAAGTTACCGAAGAATTGCTTCAAGAAGCTAGCGGGCTTCGGGTTATAGCAAGGGCAGGTGTAGGTGTAGATAATATCGATGTGAATGCCGCCACTCGCAAAGGGATTATTGTTATTAACGCACCAGGCGCAAATACCATTGCAGCTACAGAACATACCTTAGCGATGATGCTTTCTTTAGCAAGAAAAATTCCACAGGCACACCAAAAAACCTCTTCCGGCGAATGGGATCGCAACTCATTTAAAGGGGTTGAATTGTATAAGAAAACCCTTGGTGTAATCGGAATGGGTAAAATCGGAGCAGAAGTGGCAAAACGGGCTAAAAGCTTTGGAATGAACATTTTAGGTTTTGACCCCTATTTAACTGATGATCGAGCGAAAAAATTAGGGATTACGAAAGCCAGCCTTGACCTAGTTGCCGGGGAATCAGACTTTATTACCATCCATACCCCTTTGACAAACGATACAAAAGGACTTATTAATGAGGAATATTTACAAAAAACCAAAAAAGGCGTCCGCTTAATCAATTGCGCTCGCGGTGGAATTATTGATGAAAAGGCGTTGGTTCGTGCAGTTCAATCCGGTCATGTGGCGGGAGCGGCACTGGATGTTTTTGAAAAGGAACCAGTGTCAGACCCTGAATTATTGCAAAATCCAAATATTATCGTGACACCGCATTTAGGAGCTTCTACAGTAGAAGCACAGGAAAAGGTTGCACAAGAGGTCAGCGCTGAAATCATTGAAATTTTTGAATCGCAGTCGGTCCATCATGCCGTAAACATGCCGCAAATGTCAGGGGAAACTCAGGCAAAAATGCAGCCATATTTAGCGCTTGGGGATCAAATTGGCCAGCTTGTCGTTCAATTATTTAAAAAAGCCCCTGCTAAAATTGAAATCAATTATTACGGGGACCTAATTGAAGAAGACACAGAATTATTAAATCGTATCATGATAAAAGGAATTCTTTCCTATCATTTAAGCGATTCTGTCAATCTAATTAATGCACTGCACCTTCTAAAGGAACAAGGTGTTTCCTATAATGTGCAAAAAAATGCTACTAATAAAGGGTTCGCGAATTATATGGAGCTGACAATTTCCCAAGGTGATGAAAAGGCTAAAATTGGTGCAACGGTCCTAAATGGCTACGGTGCAAGGATTGTGAAGATTAACCAATATCGGATTGATGTAAAGCCGGAGGAACATCTATTATATATTAAACATAAGGACGTTCCTGGTATGATTGGCAAAGTAGGTTCTCTTCTTGGCGACTATGAAATCAATATCGGCACGATGCAGGTAGGTAGAGCTGCAGTCGGAGGCGAGGCCATCATGGTCCTAACCCTCGATAAAACCCTGAATACAAATGTTCTGCAAGCCTTGAACCTAACCGTCGGCATCGAAGAGGTGCAATTGCTAGAGTTAGAGAATTTCATTCCATCTGAACCAGGGCAGATAGACCCGCAGAAAGTAGAAAGCTTATTGTAATATTAAAATGGGGATGGCAAAGCTGCCATCCCTTTTATCACAATATACTCTTTACATCTAGCACCGAATCCAAAATATAATCCGCCTCATGCTTTTCAAATTCACTTCTTGCATCTTTTCCAGATAATCCGGTTAAAACGGCAGCGAATTTGCATCCGATGGTTCTTGCCGCTAAAAGGTCTGCTAACGAATCTCCAACAACTAAGATCTCTTCCCTGTTTTCAAGTGGCAGCGGGGTATTCAAATAATCGATTAGAGAAGCCCCTTTCCCCTGTTCAGCCAATATATAGGTGTATGGATGCGGCTTAGACAAGGACCCTTCTTGAGGGAACTCCTTCTCCGCAATTAACACGTCATCAGCTGTAACAATATGCTTTTCATCAAAGGATTTTAACCAATCTAAATGCTGAAAAGGCAATATCGTTTCTAGGGCAGGCCTACCAGTTCCAATTCCAATCTTATATCCGGAATTTTTTAGGAAACTGAAAAACTCGGCAATATCCTTTTTTGGTGCTAACGTTGTTTCATTTGCTAGAAATCCTTCTTTACCTAGCTGAACGGAGGGTCTCCCCGTAGATTCTAATACATTTTCATCTCCAACATACCATTCCTGGGATACATGTTCACAAACGGACCAAAGCGTCCGGTCCTTATCAAAAATAGACGTTTCGACTCCTAGCTTTTCTTTTGCTAGTACATTTAGGTACCCTAAAAGCTCTTGTTTAACGGCATGTGACCGTTCAAACTCTTCAGTAAATAAAGCGAAATTCATTTGAACCTGATATTGGCTTAAAACCTGTCCCATTTCTACTAAAGTATCCCTTGAAATTGGGGCTTTGAGCCACTGATTGATTTTTTCATGTTCACTATCGATAATTTGTTCAAATAGATGAATGAGCTGGCAGCAAAAGGTTAAATAAATCATATCCCAGTTTGCATTTAGACCGCGTGATTTTTGAAGCTTTAATACTTGGTCATTCTCAAACACCTGTGTACGAATCTGTTGAATCTCAGATTCTGTATAGCTTATTTTAAACAACTCAGGTGATAAAGCTAAATAATTTTTGCTGATTAACAGTTCCCAAACCGTCAGTGCTGAGGCATCAAAATAGTGCTCCTCACTTAATAGAACTCCATCGACATCAAAAAGAATTGTTTTTACCATTTACAGTCCCTCTTCTTCCTGCGCTTTTATCCTTTATCGTACCACAGCAGCCCATATTTTTTAAAGAAAATAAAAGCCATGTGCTAAATTAAGCAGCATGACCTTTTCCCATTAAATAGGCAATGAGTTTTCATGACTAATATATTGATTATACAAATCTTTTATAGCAGCAATTAATGCATTTGCGGCTTTTCCGCGATAATCATTCTTAAAAATTTCAACTATATCCTCAATTCCATCCTGAAGACAATGCCCTTTCAGAATTTGCTGGACATAATGCCTGCCATGTTCTGTAGCAAGCGTACAGGAGGCTTCAATAATCACACCGTATTTTTTATCGATTTCCACAGTAATCGTTAAAGATTCAAATACATTTTGTGCCGCCATTCCTTGAGGCAAACGGGAGTGCCCTGCCAAAAAATAAGTATTTAAGCCCGCCATAATTTCACCCATCTCTATATATCTTTTCATATTATATTAAACACAGCTTCGTCATTTTCCTCCTAAATTCGATAAAAAAGCCAATAAAACTATCAATGACAAAATCATCACTGAAGGTTTTACTGGCTTTTATTTGAAGTCCTTTGAAAAGGAGGGATAAATAAATTAGGCAGTTCCTATAAAATATTTACTTATAAAAGACTTAATCTATACCAATTGAAATATATTTAACCTCTAAATACTCATCAATCCCGTAATGACCGCCTTCTCTGCCAAGGCCGCTTTCCTTAAATCCACCAAATGGCGCTTGGACTGTCGATGGTAAGGCATCATTCAAACCTATAATTCCATATTCAAGCTGTTCGGTTATTCTAAAGGAACGGCTTAAATTTTGTGTATATACATAGGCTGCTAGTCCATAAATAGAGTCATTTGCACGATCAATAACTTCCTCTTCCGTTTTGAAGGTTGCAATAGGGGCAAGCGGCCCAAAAATTTCATCCCGCATACATTCCATCTCATCATTAATATTTGTTATGATGGTTGGAGCGTAGAAATATCCGTTTTCTTCAGCTGGTTTTACACCGCTAAAAGCAATTTTTCCACCCTTATTTACTGCGTCCTCAACAAGTGTTTCAACCTTTGATAAAGCGGCTTGATCAATTAATGGACCAACATCGATTCCTTCATCTAAACCATTACCGACCTTTAATTTTTCTAATTCATTTTGGAACAAATCAACAAATTGATTTGCGACTGTTTCCTGAACATAGACACGGTTCGTACATATACAGGTCTGTCCGGCATTACGGAATTTGGATTGCACTAGACCCGCAGCCGCTTTTCTTAAGTCGGCATCATCCATAACGATAAATGGAGCATTTCCACCAAGTTCAAGTGATACCTTTTTAACTGTGTCAGCAGCTCCACGCATCAATGTTTTCCCAACTTCTGTCGAACCGGTAAAGGTAATTTTCGTTACACGAGAATCCTTTAACCAAACATCACCAATTTCTGAAGATCTTCCGGTTACGACATTTATAACTCCCTTAGGTACCCCTGCCTCATGGGCAAGCTCAGCCAATTTTAATGCTGTAAGCGGTGTTTGATTGGCCGGTTTTACAACGGCTGTACAGCCTGCAGCTAGCGCAGGACCGACTTTTCTCGTAATCATCGCAGCCGGGAAATTCCAAGGCGTAATGGCCGCAATAACCCCGACAGGTTCTTTTCGAACAAGGATCCGCTTATTTGGATGTGATGCAGGAATCGTTTCCCCGTAAATTCTTTTTCCCTCTTCAGCATACCAAGAAATAAATCCATTGGCGTAAACCACTTCTCCCAATGCTTCTTTAAGAGGTTTTCCTTGCTCAATTGTCATGATTCTAGCAATCTCATGTTTATTTTCTTCAATTAAATAATGCCATTTCATTAATATTTGATAACGCTCATCGGCTGTCTTTTTTGACCAGGTTTGAAATGCGGTATGAGCTGCATCAACTGCTTTAATTGCTTCATAGGCTCCACCAGTTGGGACAGCACCGACAACTTCCTTTGTTGCCGGATTCACGATTTCAGTAAAAATCTCAGAATCATTTCCAATCCAATTTCCATCTATATACATCGGATAAATTTGATACTTTTTTTCTACTCTTTCCATTCATTTACCTCCGATTTTACAGGGCCGGATCAATGGCAAATACCGATTCCATGGATTCCTCAAGAATTTTGAGACCCTCTTCAAGCTGTTCATCCGTGATGGTTAACGGCATTAGGATACGAATAACGTTAGAAAAAATTCCCGCGCTTAATAATAAAAGCCCTCTTTCTCCTGCAGCTTTGACGATTTTTCCAACCGTTTCCTTATCAGGAGTTTTTAGCTGCTTATCCTTCACAATTTCCATTGCACACATGGCACCAAGACCACGGACATCGCCAATACAGTCAAAGCGCTCAGCAAGGATTTGCATTCTCTCTACAACTCTATTTCCTAACTTCTCGGCACGCTCATTAAGATTTTCACTTTCAATAATATCCAAAACGGTTAGTGCAGCACGGCATCCAAGCGGACTGCCTGAATATGTGCCGCCAATTTCACCGACTTCAGCGGCATCCATAATTTCGGCACGACCGATCACACCACTGATTGGCACCCCTGCCCCCATCGATTTAGAAATAGTGATTAAGTCCGGTTCAACCCCAAAGTGTTCAATGGCAAAATATTTACCTGTTCGGGCAAATCCAGTTTGAATTTCGTCAGCTACAAATAAAATGCCATATTGATCGCAAATTTCTCGGACACGCCCTACAAAGGCAATATCAGGAACAATAAATCCGCCTTCACCTTGGACCGGCTCCATAACAACTGCTGCAATTGTTTCAGGGGCAACTTCAGAAACTAAAAACTGTTCAAATTGCTCAATAATCATCTTACTGTATTGTTCCTCGCTCATCCCATCAGGACGGCGATAAACATAAGGGTATGGCGCTTTGTAAACTTCCGGTGCAAATGGGCCAAAACCAAATTTATACGGCTTAACCTTGCTTGTCATAGTCATCGTCATTAACGTTCTGCCATGAAAACCCCTTGTGAAAGAGATGATTCCTTGTCGTTTCGTATATTTCCTTGCAATTTTAACTGCATTTTCAACGGCTTCCGCACCGCTGTTAAAAAAGGCTGCCTGCTTTGCAAAATTGCCAGGGGCAAGCTTGCAGAGTCTCTCCGCAAGCTTGATATAGGATTCGTACATCATGACATTAAACCCTGTATGAATAAATTGACTTGCTTGTTCCTGAAGGGCTCTTACCACCCTCGGATGGGAATGACCGACATTTAATGTTCCAATCGCCCCTGCAAAATCAATATAAATATTTCCATCAACATCCTCCACGATTGCACCCTGTGCTTTTTTCACAAAGGATTGAATATTATTGCTAATCGCCTTAGGAACATATTGGTTTCGACGCTCTAATAGTTCCTGTGATTTTGGTCCTGGAATGGATGTTTGGAGCTTAACATATTTCTTTTCCACGTCTTTTTGCTCCCCCTTAAAAAAACATATCCCTTAGTCTAAACGATGTTATTTCACTTGAGCTAGCACTTGCTTAAAGGTGCTGACAACTTTATCGATTTCTTCATAGCTGATTGTTAAAGCAGGTTCAATACGAATGGTTTTTGAGTTAATCAATGTTCCTGCAACAAGGATACCGTTATCAAACATTCCTTTTGACACCTCATAACCGATCTCATCCTTATGGAATTCGATGCCAATCATTAGGCCTTGACCACGGATTTCTTGTACTTTATCTTCATGGCCAACCGTTGCTTTTTTCAACTCAGCAAGGAAGTATTCTCCAGCCTCAGCTGCACGCTGTGGTAAATTCTCTTCAATTAACACACCGATTGTAGCAATGGCTGCAGCACAAGCAAGCGGGTTTCCTCCAAATGTTGTTGTATGCATAAATGGATTAGCGAACCAGCTTTTGAACACTTCCTCTTTTGCCACGATCGCACCAGCTGGCATTACACCGCCGCCAAACGCTTTTGCAAGACAGATGATATCTGGTACTACATCATATAATTCAGCCGCAAACATTTTACCTGTACGGCCCATACCTGTTTGTACTTCGTCGAAAATGAGTAATGCGCCATATTGGTCACAAAGCTCTCTTACTTGTTTTAAATAGCCTTCTGGAGGTAGGATAATTCCGCCTTCACCTTGGATAGGCTCAAGAATAACAGCTGCCACATCTTCCCCGACTGATGCACAAACTTCAAACGTTTTTCTCATCATGTCGATATCGCCAAATGGAACGTGACGGAAACCAGGAATTAATGGAAGGAATGGCTTACGGAACATTCCTTTCGCTGTTCCGGATAATGAACCAAGGCTCTTTCCATGGAACGCGCGAGTAGTAGAGATAAAAGTCGTTCTCTCACTGTACATTTTTGCAAGTTTTAAAGCTGCCTCGACACTTTCTGTACCACTATTTGTAAAGAAAGCATATTTCAAATCACCAGGGGTAATTTCACCTAAAATTTTTGCCAGCATTGCACGAAGTGGATCAAGAAGATCCTGGCTGTGAAGGGCTTGGCGTTTTAATTGATCAGTAACCGCCTTTACAACCTTTGGATTACGGTGTCCAACATTGTAAATTCCAAAGCCGCCAAGACAGTCAATATATTCTTTACCATTAACATCTTTAAAGCCAGCACCGCTATCAGACCATTCTACTGCAGCGAATTGACCTCCTTCAGTAACGGTTTTACGGTATTCAAGGAATCCAGGGTTGACATTTTCACGGAAACCATCAAGGGTTTCTTTTGTAATCCAAGCTGCATCTTCTTGCGTAATATCTTCTTTTTCTATTAAATTTAAAACCTTGTTAATATATTCGGTTACATTTTGATTCTTTTCACTTTTTACTTCACTTTTAAAATCGATACTCATGTTTATCTCTCCTTGTTAGTTATAAATATTTGAATTTTGTATATATATTTTTCAAGTTCCGGTGCCCTAAAACGGGCGCTTTCACTTTTCAAAATTAGTTTGAAAACCAGCCGATTGGTTCAACCTGCAGGTTAATATTAATTTGTTTAATCTCTTGGAATTCTTCAAGACCGAATGTTCCAAGACTTCTTCCGATACCGCTTTGTTTATAACCGCCCCACGGTGCTTCGTTGTAAGTTGGGTGGTAAGCGTTAATCCAGGTAATTCCGGAACGAACCTTTTTAATCACTCGTAAAGCCTTTGCTCCATCGGTTGAGAATACAGCACCAGCAAGGCCGTAAACAGTGCTATTAGCAAGTTGGATCGCTTCAGCTTCATCCTTGAATTTTTGAATACAAACAACGGGACCAAAGATTTCCTCTTGAACAATTTTCATATCATTGTTTACATCAACAAAAACAGTTGGTTCAACAAAATAGCCATTTTCTAGACCATTATCAACAATTCTGTTACCACCACATGCAATCTTTGCACCTTCTTGTTTTCCAAGGTCAATATAATGAAGAACTTTTTCCATGTGTTGCTGGCTGACAAGTGGTCCCATTTCTGAATCAGGATTATTCCCTGGACCAACTTTAATTTGCTTCGCTCTTTCGACAAAACGGTCAACAAACTTATCATAAATGCTTTCTTCGACAAGAATTCTTGATCCAGACGAACACACCTGACCTGTACCACAATAAATTCCAAATAATGCCCAATCTACAGCGGTTTCAAAGTCAGCATCTGCAAAAATAATATTTGGTGATTTACCACCTAGCTCCAAAGAAACCTTTTTCATGGTATCTGCCGCAGTTTTCATGATATGTTTTCCTGTTTTCGTGCCGCCGGTAAACGAAACCATGTCTACTTCAGGATGAGAAGCAATTTCATTTCCAACAACTGCCCCCGCTCCCATGACCATATTGGCAACACCTTTTGGCAAACCGATTTCTTCAAAAATTTCAAATAATTTTTTCGGAGTTACCGGAGTTACTTCAGATGGTTTAAAGACAATTGTATTTCCTGCAGCTAATGCTGGAGCAATTTTCCAAACACTCATTAGTAATGGATAATTCCACGGAACTATTAAGCCGCAAACGCCGACAGGTTCACGGACTACCATTGCCTGCATTGGATCTGCTACATGGTAGGTAAAGCCATCCGGTTTAGTAATCAACCCTGCATAGTAACGGAAACAAGCAGCTGCATCACCAATATCGCCCCCAGCTTCTCTTAAGGTTTTACCATTGTCCATTGTTTCAAGCTGAGTTAATTCTTCTGCATACTCATCAATTTTGTCAGCAATTTTAAATAAATAGGAGGCTCTTTCCTGTGCTGATAATCCAGACCATACTCCCTCTTCAAAGGCTCTGCGGGCAGCAAAGATTGCCGTGCGTGCATCTGCGACCGTACCCTCAGGTGCATGGGTAATCACTTCACCATTGGCTGGATTAATGACTGGGCGTGTTTCTTGATTTTCAGAATCTTTCCATTCGCCATCAATAAACATTTTTAGATTTGCAACTCGGTTTTTTATTTCGACCATGTGAAATTTCCTCCTTAATTAATCCTCACTATCTATTAATGCAAGAAGCGTGCCAACTCTAAAAACCTATTAATTAAAGGATTTAACAAGTTACCTTACAGAAAGCTATTCATTTTTGCATAAACCTATTATTTTTTGCATAGGCCCTATTGAACATGGTGGTTGATTTACGCTTCAGGCGCTTCGCTCCAATCAACTTTGGTTCAAAAATTTTTACCCATACTATATATAAAAAAAGCTGCATCAGATTTTAGGTCTGATGCAGCTTTTGGTGATTATGTGGATAATTTTTCGGTATTTAGATTTTTCTCACTTACAATTTTTTGATATTTCCTGCTGACGGAGGACTGGCTGATTCCTAATGCCTTTGCTGCTTTGGTTGTTGTTTTATATTGCTTCATAGCGAGGACAATTAACTGTTCCTCCACCTGATCGATTGCCTCCTGCAGAGGGATGACTCTCGTAATCACAGGCTTCATTTTTTTATATTCATAGCCTAATGATAAAAACTGGCTGACAAATTCTGCATCAATAGCCTGCTCATCCGCAGAAACAACTAATCTTTCAATAATATTTTGCAATTCCCTTACATTCCCTGGCCATGGATAAAACTCCATCACATTAATCGCATCCGGTGTTAAATGATAATTCCGCTCATATTTTTCATTTAACTGCTGAAGAAAATGAAATGCAAGCAACGAAATGTCCTCAACCCGTTCTCTTAATGGTGGAATATGAATTGGAATGACATTCAGGCGGTAAAATAAATCCTCTCGGAAGGTACCTTCCTCCACCATTTTCTCTAATTTCTTATTTGTAGCAGCAATGATTTGGACATTGATCTTAAACGGAGTGGTACTGCCGACAGGAATAACCTCCTGCTCCTGAAGAACTCGCAGCAGCTTTACCTGCAGATGCATCGGCATTTCACCAATTTCATCCAGAAACAGGATTCCCCCATCCGCTTGTTTGAAATATCCGTCTTTTCCGTTCTTATCGGCACCTGTAAAAGCACCCTTTACGTATCCAAATAATTCGCTTTCCAATAAATTTTCCGGGATGGCACCACAATTCAATTTTAGAAATGGATACTCCGCTCGTTTTCCTAGCTGATGAATTGCTTGAGCAATAACTTCCTTTCCGACACCGGACTCCCCATTGAGCAGGACAGTGGAAGAAAAATCAGCAATTTTCTTTACTTGCCCCATAATCTTTTCCATTTTCGGGCTGCAATAAATTAACTTTTTTAAAAAGCGGTCCTTACTTTTAAACGTATCCAATTCCTTCTTATACTGCTCTGAGATCTTTTTCATTTCTTTTAATTCGCTTTTCAGCTTAGTAGTTTCTGTGATATCCCTAGAAGCAATTATGATACGATCCAATTCATTTTCATCATTAAAAATAGGATTTCCAACCGCAAGAATCCGTCTTCCATTTTTCGTTTCCTGAACAACAGAAACCTTTTTCTTTCGTTCCATAACTAACCTTGTCACAGAAGGAGTGAACAACCCTTGGTCCTCAAGCTGGAACATATTTTTCCCAATCAACTCTTTTAAATCTACCTTCCAAAAGTCCTGGATGATGTTTTCGCTGTACCTGATTAATTCACCTTTCGCATTTACTACTAGTATCTCATCATAAATGCTCGAAAGAATGGCATTTAAGTCTTTATTTAAATCCTTGATATGCTCAATTTCCATCGCCATTTCTTCAACCATTGGTAAATCTTGTACCACGATGATGATTCCATCTACTTCATGGTCATAGTTTAATATAGGACTATAATCAACGAGGACCCCTGTTCCGTTGGTAATTTCGAGATGATTTAGAAGCGTTTTTCCGGTTTCAAAAACATTCTGAATGTGCTCTCGGCTAAAAATATTTTCTGCCGGAAGATTTAAAACCTGATCGGAGGTTGATTTAATCATTTTTAAGCCAGCATCATTACAATTGATGATTCGTTTTTCTTTATCTAAAACAAACATCCCCATTGGTATCGAGGTAAGCATGATTTTTAATAAATCCACACTTTTATTTTCTTGTTTAAAAAGCTCTGCCAGGATGTCTTCCCTGAGAATGTAGCCGCTCGGAATTCCATCCTCTCCTCTTATGATTGCAAATGGTTCCCCGACAATTTGAAATAGGACGGGTAATGAAATATGTTCCCCTAAATAACAGACATTTTCAATTGACTTTGTATGCTCAAGTAAAATCGCTAACTCGAAATTTTGCCTTTCCAGCTTTTCAAGTAATGGTGTATTCATTATCGCATAGGCAAATAATTTGTCCTGTTTTTTCAGGAATAAAAAGGGTTCCTTGATGTTTTTAATGGAAGATCCAACTATTTCTTGATTCTCGCTGATTTCAACTGCTATTATTGGCTTAATTTTTTCCTTTGCCACGGAAAACATCTATTACATCCCCCTTAAAGCCTTGTCAATCTTATACTACACGTAATACAGAAAATTTCAAATAGAAAAAAATGCTTAAAAGGAAGATGTAATTTCCATCTTCCTTTTTTTAAAAAGTTAGTCGCTTCCTGTAAAGAACAAATCTTCTTTAACATATGCCAGGACCATTCCGGGAATGACTTGATCCCCTTCTTGAACCTCCAATGAATGAATTTCTCCGCTTATTCCCGTTTGAATCGTTTCGACGATACCTTCTGCAGTTTTGATTGTAAATAATGGTTCCCACTCATAAATTCTGGATTCTCCCTTTATGGAAACTTTTTCAATCTTTCCGTATACAGGGCTAAGAACCACATCAAAATCCATGCCTTCTAACCTCCTAATGTTCATATTGCTCCTGAAAAGATTGCGTGTGTAAGACAAGATCAAAAAATTCATAGAATTCAGGAATGTCTTCTTGTTCAATTCCTAATTTGTATGCCCAAAATTCATCATTAGGGGTATCTTCCTGACAAAGTAATACCATGTTTCCTGTCTGCAAAGAGGTGACCATTGCTTTTCCAAAGAAATGCTCGGAGTAACCAATCGTTAAATCATAGCGGTGGTTATTGGAAATAATACAAAAATAGTGGAGAAGCTGCTGTTCCTTTTGTTCAGATAAGAATTCTAATTTCATTAAAAAAATCCCCCTTCTTTTATATTTGGCCTTTTAAACTTAGTTGTTGATTTCCGCTCCAGGCACAAGCGGTTCGCGGGCGGTCCGGGGAGCCTCCTCGTCGCTTCGCTCCTGCGGGTCTCCCCTGTCCCGTACTCCCACAGGACATTGAATTGCATCCTTGAATCCGCCCACGCACGAAGGAAATGCGGTAGCATTTTCGAGGAGTCTTCGTGCCTTCCGCTCCAATCAACGTTGTTCAAAAACAACATGGTCCTTTAACAAAGCTTAATATTTAAGCCAGCCTCTTAATCTTGAAGCCTCTGCCAAGCGCTGGATTCCTTCGATATAGGCAGCAATTTTCATATTGACGTTGTATCTTTTTGAGGTGTTATATACATTTTTAAAACTATCGGTGATTTTCTCCTTAAGGCGGCTGTCAACCTCTTCCTCTTTCCAGTAGTAGCCTTGATTGTTTTGACACCATTCAAAATAGGAAACAATAACTCCGCCGGAATTTGCAAGGATATCAGGGACAACCAGAATATCCCGCTCATCAAGAATGTTCAACGCTTCTTTTGTAGTCGGTCCGTTCGCTGCTTCAATGACAATACTACAATTAATCTTGTGAGCATTTTGTTTATTAATTACACCAGAAATCGCTGCAGGAATTAAAACATCGCACTCTTTTTCTAATAATTCTTGGTTTGTAATCGCTTGATTAAAACGGTTGCTGACGATTCCAAATGAATCCCGACTGTCAATTAAGTTAGGGATATCTAAACCATTCTCATCATATACCCCACCAAGCAGGTCTCCAATCCCGATTACCTTTGCTCCCAATTCATATAAATAGTTAGCTAAATAGCTTCCGACATTACCAAAACCTTGAATAATTACGCGCATATCTTTTAATGGCATATTTTTTAATTCACTTACCATTTGTAAAGTATATAAAACACCTTTAGAGGTAGCTGTTTCGCGGCCTTTGGACCCGCCCAAGGCAATAGGCTTACCGGTAATAAATCCTGGTGAGTCAAATTCACGGATATGGTCATATTCGTCCAGCATCCAGGCCATAATTTGAGAGTTTGTATACATATCAGGTGCCGGAATATCTTTTGTTGGTCCGACAATTTGACTTACTGCTCTTACATAGCCTCGGCTCAATTTTTCCAATTCATTTAAACTCATCTCACGCGGATCGCAAATAATTCCACCTTTTGCCCCTCCATATGGAAGATCGGTAATTCCGCATTTTAAACTCATCCATCCGGCCAATGCCTTTACCTCCTCAGGGGTAACATCTGGATGAAAACGAATCCCGCCTTTAGTTGGACCAGGTGCATCATTATGCTGAGCACGGTATCCTTGGAAAATCTTTGTTTGCCCATTATCCATGGTTATCGGAATACTAACCTCTAAAAATCTCATTGGTTTACTTAAAAATTCAAATACTTGAGATGGATAATTTAGGACGCTTGCCGCTTCCTTTAATGTTTCTTGAAATTCATTAAGCGAATTATCCTGTTCCTTTAAATTAGTATCATTTTTCTGTGTACTGACTGTCATTTTAACACCTCATTTTTTATTCTTATAAAAGGTATTAGCAAGTTCCGTGCCAACTTGAAAAAGCCGCTATTTTACTGAGTTTTTTTAATACATAGCAGCTATGCGCTTTTGAAAATTATGAAAAAATGATTGAGGTTATGCAATTTTGCATAATTTTTTCAGAAAAATCAAAAAACGCATTCTGATTGGCTAGAATGCGTTTTCAACTACCATATATTAGGCCTCTTCAGCCTTAAATTGTGGCGGAGCATTACGGAAAGCTTTCGTTAAATAGAGTAGATATGTAAACCCAATGGTAAACCACGCTAATCCCATAATCAAAGAACTGGCTTCAAGGTTGAACCAGAGAACCCCAACCGTCCCGGCCCCAATTAATGGCATAATTACATAATTGAAAAATCCTTTTGGCGTTCGATGCATTTTTTTCCGGAATGCATAATGACTTATGACAGAAAGGTTAACAAATGTAAAGGCCATTAACGCACCAAAGTTAATTAAAGAAGTAGCTGTTACTAAATCAAAGAACCAAGCCGAAAGAGAAATCACTCCTACCAGGATCACGTTAAAGACCGGTGTCCTATATTTTGGATGAATATATCCAAACCACTTTTCAGGAAATACATTGTCACGCCCCATTACGTATAATAACCGTGAAATACTGGCTTGAGATGCAAGGCCGGAAGCGAGAGTATTTACAAGAGTGGTGCACAAGAAAATCGATTGGAACAGTTTCCCACCAACAAAAAGTGCAATTTCCGGAAGTGCTGCATCCGGATTTTTGAATCTTGAAATGTCTGGGAAAAATAATTGAATAAAAAAGGAAGTAACAACAAAGATAATGCCGCCGAATAATGCAGTAAGCAAAATGGCTTTAGGAATTGTTTTTTTCGGGTCCGGTGTTTCCTCCGAAAGAGTGGTAACCGCATCAAATCCCAAAAAAGAAAAGCAAAGAATTGTTGCGCCGGTAACTAGAAGGGAGGCATTCATTCCTTCTTTAAAAAAAGGCTGTAAATTGAATACAGTCCCCTGCCCCTCACCATGATTCAATCCATTTATTACAAGGACGATAAATACAATAATAATCGCTATTTGAACAAATACAAAAAATGCATTGAAATTTGCAAGAATATTAACACTTCGCAAGTTTAAAAATGTAACGATTCCAACAAAAATCAATACCCAAATGAAATCAGGAACGGAAGGGAATAAAGAATTTAAATATAGTTTTGTTAATAGTGCATTGACCATGGGCAAGAATAAGTAGTCCAGCAAAGATGACCAGCCTACAAGAAATCCCAAGTGACTGTTAATTGCTTTTTGTGTGTACGTATACGCCGATCCAGCTTCTGGAAAAACCCGAACGAGTTTTCCGTAACTTATAGCTGTAAATAGCATTCCAAGTAATGCAATGATATAAGCTGTTGGAACATGCCCATTTGTTTCCCCAGATACAATTCCAAAGGTGTCAAAAACAGCCATGGGAGCCATATAAGAGAGCCCCATAACGACAATCTGCCATAACTTGAGCGACCTTTTTAAATGTACAGTATTTTCCACATATCATTCCCCCAAAAATTAAATAATTAAACCGCTTTCAACGGGTAAATAACCCTTTTGATTTTCACTAATTTTTCACTCCCCCTTACTTTTAAAAAGTTCAATATACTAAAATGCAATTTTTATGCCAATATTTCTACTCTAATAATAGTAGAAAAAACACTTACTATCGGTAGTTAGTTTCATTAGTGCAGTTAATTAACAATTTTCAGAATTATGCATTCATGCATACATTATTCCATAGTAAATAAAATTTGTCACCAGAAATTTCGACATTCTTTGAGTACTTTCTTCATAATTAAAGATAATAAAAAGCAGTGGCATTCCATAATACGGAATCCACTGCTTTTTAGGGGTGTGAAACAATCATGTGAAACAAGAAAAATTCGGGTGGTGCCAGGCACTTATTTTGCAAATCGATGATTTCCGATTGTAACCGTAACCGGTCGTGAGAAAATCCATTTACTTTGAGCTGTTCTTGGATTGTAGAAAAATAGTGAGCCGTTTCCTTGACCTCTAAAGGCTAATGCTTCATTTACAGCACGTTTGGATGCTGCGTCGGCTGGTTGATTGATTCGACCGTCTTGTACAGGAGTGAATGCATAGTGTCCATTAGAGATTTGATAAATCACTTTTCTTATGGTATTTGGAAAATCAGGGCTTGAAACTCTGTTTAAAATAACCGTAGCAACTGCCACTTTTCCTGCATAAGGTTCACCAACTGCCTCTGCATGTACAAGTCGAGCCATTAGCTCTTTATCTGCTGCTGAGACTGTAGAGTATGGTAATGTTATAGTTTGACCTGCATAAAGAGGTGCATTATGGTTTGCTGCCATTAAGCTATTTACAGGTATTCCGAATCCTTTTGCAATTTTCCAGTATGATTCACCATATTGTACTTTATGTGCTGTTCCTGTTGCCGCTTCTGATTTTGTTGTTAAAGTAAATGCTGATAAAGATACCATCATACCCGCAGCAATTACTAGTTTCTTAAGTTTATTAAATTTCATATCTTAAAACCTCCTAATCATTTCGCTCGTTTGTCTATCTATAAGGCTATCAGTTGTAACATTCTTATTCAGTACCCAAAAAGTGGAAGGTATAAATAAACTCATTTAGCCACTGCTATAAATGCATTTATTCAGCAAATGGAATTACCAACCAAAAATCATTTTTTTCCAGACCTCAACTAAATTGGATGTTTTAGGATGCTTTTTTACAAGATGTTTCGCTCATGTAACACAAACCGGAAATCTTCACCAAATTGACATCATTCAACTAAAAATCAAAAAGGAATCTTTCCTATCTTTTTAGAAATAATATAGAAGAAATTGAAAATGAGGAGGTTTTATTAATGAATAATCAACTAGTTAGTGTATTAAATAAGCAAATCGCCAATTGGTCTGTTCTCTACATGAAGCTTCATAATTATCATTGGTATGTAAAAGGAAACCAATTTTTTACGTTACATACTAAATTCGAGGAATTTTATAATGAAGCAGGTGTTCACGTGGACGAACTTGCCGAACGACTCTTATCCATTGGTGGAAATCCTGTCGCAACCATGAAAGAATGTTTGGAGCTTTCATCCATCCAAGAAGCAAACGGCAACGAAGCCGCTGAGGCCATGGTTCAATCCATTATTAACGATTTCTCAATTATCACCGGGGAATTAAAAGAGGGAATGAACTTAGCCGGGGAATTGAATGATGAAACGACCGGCGATATGCTTCTAGCCATCCACTCTGGCTTAGAAAAACATATTTGGATGCTCCAAGCCTTCCTTGGTAAAACAATTTAAACCTGTTATAGAGTCCAGCATGATGATTGGACTCTGTTTTTTGCATTCATTTAAATTATAATAATTATTAAAAAGTATTGACTTTTAACTAATATTAATATTATTATAATAGTAACAGAAAAGGATTTATTTAGGAGGCTGCAATTATGACAGAAAAATTAGAAGTAATTGTTTACAGCAGTACTGGCTGCCCTTATTGCGAAAAAGTAAAATCTGCTTTAAAGGATTGGGGAATTGAATACGAAGAACGGAATGCTTCCATACATAAAGAGTATTTCGATCAGCTAAAGGAACGGAAAATTTTTGGTACACCTGCAACCTTTATTAATGGCAAGCTTGTATTAGGTTTTCAAGAGAAAAAGTTTAGGAAGCTTCTTGATATTCCTGAAGATGCTGATAGTTCGTCCAACAAGGAAAAACCAACTATGGAACAAGTGAAGGTTGAGGAAACATCTATTTTTCAACCTGTAACCCCTCAAGTTCTCGAAGAAGTTTATGATTTTGTTACAATCGGAGGAGGACCTGCCGGAGCATCTGCAGCTGTTTATGCAGCACGCGGAAAATTAAAGACTCTTGTCATTGATAAGGCGCCTAAGGCGGGAACCTTAGCTATTACCCATAAAATCGCGAACTATCCAGGAGTACGTGAAGAACTGACTGGTCTCGAGCTTTTAACTAGAATGCAGGCTCAAGCAAAGGATTTTGGGGCGGAATTTGTTCGTTCTACTGTATTATCTGTGGATTTCACGAATGAAATTAAGAAGATTGAATTGGCAAAGGGAACGGTTCAAGCGAAAAGTGTCTTTATTGCGGTTGGTGCAAAGGCTCCATCAAATAAAATAAAGGGAGAAGAGGAATTTACCGGACGCGGTGTCAGCTACTGTTCAACTTGCGATGCCGCTTTCTATCAGGACCAGGTTGTCGCAGTTGTTGGAGATAACGAAGAAGCCATTCATGAGGCTGAAACACTTTCAAAATATTGTAAAAGGGTCAAATTATTAATTCCAATTGAGAATTTAAAAGGGGATGCAGACCTATCCGGGCTTGAAAACAATCCAAAGGTTGAAATCTATCGCCGTCATCGTTTAAGAGAAATTATTGGAACGGATAGCGTTGAGAAAATTGTGATTTTAAATGATAAAAAAGAAGAACAAGTATGGGATGTAGATGGTGTCTTCTTATATCTTGGCGGGATGAAACCGGGAACCGATTTCTTAAAAGGCGCAGTAATGCGAGATGAGGAAGGCTATGTGAGTGTTGATGAACTTCTTCAGACTAGTGCCGAAGGTGTTTTTGCCGGCGGGGATGCGAGAAGAACTCCAATCAAACAAGCGGTCATTTCTGCAGCGGATGGCGCGATTGCTGCAATAGGGGCAGAGCAGCACGTTAATAAACGGACTAAACTACGTCCGCAATATAGTTGATTTTTTATAAAACTAACGGATTCAGATGTTCTGAGTCCGTTTTTTTATTTTTCCTCATTTCAGTCCCTTTTCCTCATAGTTAGGTATTTTTCAACATTTTTCAAAAAATCAACCTTTGTCCATTACGCGTGAAAAAAACAAGCATAAATTATTATGAATAGAAGTAGGAGGTGATTCTACAATGTCTGATGGACACGGAAACAACTTTGCGCTAATTGTTGTTCTATTCATCCTCTTAATCATTGTTGGTGCATCCTTTATGATGTACTGATGATGATTGGATTATAGGGTTAAAGAAGCGGCGGTGAACGTTTGTTCACCGCCACCTCTTTTTTGGAGTTTGTCGTCTATCGCTTAAACCTTTTCCTGCAAAATCGCATCTATTAAACAAATCTCTTGCGATTTACCCATTGCCGCTGCCAGTATTTCTTCAAACTCGGTAATTTGAGTTGCTCTCATGCCTTTTGCCCCGAAACTTTCTACCAATTGTACGAAATCAGGGTTTGAGAAGGTTACCCCATAATTTTCACCAAACGCTTTATTCATGGCCTCTACTTCAAGCTTTAACATGGAATCATTTAATAAAATAATGATAAAAGTCAGCCCTAAACGTTTGGCCGTTTCAAGCTCGGCGAAATTCATTAATGCTCCCCCATCCCCTGTTAACACAATCACCGTTTTTTCCGGTGCCGCCAATTTCGCCCCAATCGCACCTGGTATCGATATTCCCATTGAAGCTAATCCGTTGGAAATCACGAGTTGGTTTGCATGTTTCGGTTGAAAGGTTCTCGCTACTGCGACTTTATGAGCTCCTACATCCGAAATAACTACTGTTTGTTCAGAAGATAATTTTTCGATTACATGTAGAATGTTTTCAAGTGTTAAATTTGCAGGGTTAGGCACATTTTCACTAATAGAGTAGGCGTCTTCTATTCGCTTCTTTAGATCTCCAGCTGGCTGCCAAGGTTTAGACAGAATCTCCTGCTCAAAGATCAAACGAAGCGTTTCCTTTAAATTGCCTACTAATTCTCCCACAACCGGATAGCCCACCTCCACCTCGGCAGGTAAAGGGTCGATATGGAGAACCGATACTTTTTTCTTATTCCATTCCGACGGTAGTTTTTCATTAATGTCAAAACCAATTACCACAAGTAAATCGGATTCCTCCATCCCCCGGATGGCATAATCCTTTTCATTGAAACCAAATGAATAATAATTTTGTGGGTGCTCTTTTGATAAAATCCCTTTTGCCATAAAACTATTGGCAGTCGGGCAGCCTAACCGCTCAATAAAAGTTTGCACTTCCTTTACAGCATTTTGCCTAATGACCCCGTTTCCCAAAATAATAAATGGCTTTTTACATTGATTTAGCAATCGAGCGGCTTCCCTTAAAGCTTCTCCTGAAGGCACACTCATTGGCAATGGTGTAGGGGTTAAAGGTTTGGTTGTAGTATTGGCTTTTGCGATATTCTCCGGTAACTCAATTGCGACTGCCCCCGGTTTTTCGCTAGTAGCAACCCGAAAAGATTTTCTGATGATTTCCGGGATTGTATTGGCATCCTTTAATTGCACCGACCACTTTGCTGCCGGTTCAAAAACCTTAACTATTTCAACGTACTGATGCGCATTTTTATGCTGTACATTAAGGCCTTTTTGACCGGTTATTGCTACAACAGGAGAGTGATCTAGGTTGGCACTTGCAATACCGGTTAATAGATTTGTCGCTCCTGGTCCGAGTGTTGCCAGACATACACCAGGCTTTCCACTAAGACGGCCGTATACATCAGCCATAAAGGCAGCTCCTTGCTCATGCCGGACTGTTATGTATTTTATTTTTTCTGATTTTGATAAAGAATCGGCCAAATCAATGACTTCGCTACCAATAATTCCAAAAATAAATTCAACACCTTCGTTTTCTAAGCAATATACCAATAAATCCGAAGCTTTCATTTTTTTCCTCCAGTTATCTTTCTTACATCTATTCTTTACCCAAATTTATTTTTCCATAAAACATAACTAGAATTGGACGCTAATACATATAGAATGTATGCGTGTTTTTAGAAGGGGGGACTAATGATGGTAAATCAGGATTTATAGATTCTAACAATCAAATGTTAATTGCCCCGGAAACATTTGCCGCACAGCCAGAATCATTAACGGAACAACTATTTATCGAACGCTCCTTAGAAGAAAATAAATTTTGGCTGCGTATTATGAAAGAGCATTCTTATTTTTTGGGCGAAGGTTTTAGCCGCCATGACAAACATCTGATTCAACAGACAGACCGCTTTTATCATTATTTTCAGGAACAGGAAAAAAGAGCCTACAATACTCCCAATAACGTTACCGCTGTCCGTAAATTAAACGAAGACTCGATTAACCTAGTTTTAGGTTTACGGAATTTCAAAAGAAATCTTCTAATCTTAATCATCAATTGTAAGGTAATGGGATTTAACTTTCCGCTTCTGGTCGACCATATTGCCAGGGAAGCTGAATATTTTATGCGGACGTTAAAAAAATTCAATGAAGGAATTTTAGATCCCATTCAAGATGCGATTATTAAAGAAAATGTGTTTTGGTTACGGATTATGATGGAGCATTCCCGATTTATTGCTTCACTATTAGATCAATCGGAACGAAATTTAGTAAGAGCGGCATTGAAATTTGGGGATGATTTTGAAGTTCTTCTCAATCAGGCAAGAGATGTTGAATCAATGCTCTATTAGAAACAACCAACCTACCCGATTATCGGAAAGTTGAATAAAGACAGTGAAAACGCTGCACAAGAAATTCGCAATTTTAAGCAGGCAGGATTAGATTTTATTAAAAATTGTCAAATCAGAAATGTAATTGATCCGTTATTGGCCGACCATGTCGTGAGAGAGGCGGACCATTTCCTTCATATGGTACGTGTATTAGAGGAAAGGTTAAAGGTGAAGCAACAGGAACTTCAACAATAATAAAACAAAGAAGAGACAAGAAAGGGCTGTCTCTTCTTTTGATTCTTGGAAGATTAAATTTCTCCGTATACTACTTTTCCCTTAAAAATAACAGCCTCACGCTTTGGTCTCCTGGCAACTGTTTCTGCTGAACAAGAGGCATTTACTAAAATGAGATTTGCCTCATCGCCTTCCAGCGGCCAAGTAACCTTACCATCTTTTGATAGTGATGTCATTCCACCTGTGGCCCATTTTAAAGATGAAGAAAGTGATTTTTCATCGCTTTTTCTATAAAGTTCACAGAAGTTTGTAACCTTTTCTAATACATCCCCTGTTCCAAATGGCCCCCAAGAGTCATAAAATCCATCACACCCTAAAAACACATTTACTCCTTTTTGATCCAGAATATCAATTGGAGGCAATGTTCTGGTAATTGGGATGGTTGACATAATGGACATTCCTAATGCACTTAATTTATCAGCAATCTCCTCTTGTTGAGGGATTGGTACATCCCCTAAGCTAAATGCATGGCTAACTGCCACACGATTATGCCAATTTGCTTCCGATACCAACTCAGTTAATTTGTCAACAGTATAATATCCAACATGTCCCCCATCATGTAAATGAATATCTACATCGGCATCGAATTCGGTCGCTAAATTCATTACCTCAAATAGAGATTTTTCGATATTATGGTCAATACCAGCCGGGTCAAGTCCACCGACAAGCTGAGCCCCAGATCTCATAGCTTCTTTCATAAGCGGAATGACATTTTCTCGTAACAAGCCGTGCTGTGGAAAAGCAACAATTTCGTAGGTCAATTTATCCGAGTACTCCTCAAGTGCGGCTTTGACCCCCTCCAAGTTTTTCAAACCGATATACGGATCAATATTCACATGCGTACGGATATGTGTTGCCCCATTTGATAAAAGTAATTCAATCATATTGCTTGCACGTTGTTTTGTTGTTGGTGCTAATTTTTCAAGCTCCAATGCTTCCAAACGCAAGCGGTCTGCTAAATTTTTTGACGGTTTACATGCCTTCCAATCAAGAGAAAGATAGGTTTTATCTAAATGGTTATGCATTTCTTTAAATGTTGGAATCGCTAGAAGCTCTTTTCCATCCACTACTTTTTCTTCGGCAGGTATTTCAAAGCTATGCTTCTGCTTTTCTACGATCTTTCCATTCTCTATTTTTAAATGAAAAAGCTCTGTCTTTGTTTCGTCAGCTCCCTTTTCATCTTTAACAAAGCCGGTTTCGAGCCTAACATTGGTTAACCAATATGGTAATGCCATTTTTCATTCCTCCTCCAGTCTATTAAGCTAATACAGATCTTGGTTTTTCTAGTTTACTTTCCACCTTTTTCCCTTTAAAAAATAAAGATTCAACTTCTGACCTTCGTGCAACGGCCTCAGCTGAACATGAGGCCTTTACCAACATCATCGTTGCATCATCCCCAACATTTGGCCAAACCCGTTCGCCTTTTTCGTTTAATGGAGTAACTCCTCCAGTTGCATATTTCAAAGAAGCTGATAATGAATACTCTTCAATCATTCGGAATCTCTCTGCGAGGATACTAATTTTTTGAATGGTATTCCCTGTTCCAAATGGCGACCAGTGATCTGTGATGCTGTCATGTCCAACAGAAACCTTTATACCTAATTTATCCAGAGTTGGAATCGGAATCGTCGGGCGATTCACAGGAACTGTTGTCGTTACATCAATATTCTGCTCGTTCAACATTGCAGACATTTCTTCAAGTGCATTTCCCTGTAAATCACCTAAGGCGATACCGTGGCTGATGGTCGCTTTTCCTTTCATTCCTGCTTCCTTCGTATAATGAGCCATTCTTTCAAAGGTAAACGCACCTAAACTATTAGGATCATGTAAATGAATATCCACCCCTGCATCTGCTTCTACAGCAATATCAAAAATTGTTTCAAGTGATTTTTCAATATTTCTGTCTACTGTTGCAGGATCAACTCCGCCAACTAGGGTAGCACCATTTCGCATAGCATCACGAATTAATTGAACAGAATTACTCTTTAACAATCCATGCTGTGGAAAGGCAACAATTTCATAGGTTAAAACATCTTTATATTTTCCAAGGGCATTGACAGTTGCCTCTAAGTTTTTCAACCCAATGACTGGGTCTACATTACAGTGTGTTCGGATATGTGTATGACCGTTTTGGAGGAGCAGCTCTATCATTTTTTCCGCCCGCTCCCCGGCAGTTGGCAATAATTTCGGCAGCAGTTCCTTCTCTTCTTCTAATCTCGTAAAAATTCCTTTGGTTAACGGGGTACAAGCCTTCCAAGGGCCGCCATAATAAGTTTTATCGATGTGAATATGCATATCCCTTAATGAGGGTAATAGAAGGTTTTCTTTAGCATCAACCTGATTTTCCTCAGGGAGAGGCGCTGTATAGCTGATTTCAGCTATTTTTCCGTCTTCTATTTTCAAATGACAAATTTCCGTTTCTGTCCCAGCAATTCGTCCTTCTTCAAAAATAAATCCTTTTTCGAGACGAACATTCTTTAACCAATAAGATTTCATTTCCATTCCTCCTATTTTTATATCTTTCTCTTAAAATACTAATAGAGGCACTTATCAATAAGGTAAGTGCCTCAGATGATGATTACTTCACAGTCACATCATTAATCATTAAATAGCTTGCAGGATTCATCCAGAAACCATTAATATTTTTGCTATAAGCTGCAATGTGCTCATAGTTTCGGATTGGTACATAGACTGCGTCAGCTAATTCTATTTTCATAACTTTCTCGTAAAGAGCCTTTCGTTTTGTTTCATCCATTTCTTGGCGCGCTGCTACGATAAGTTTGTCTGCTTCCGGATTACTATAATAAAAAGTATTTCCGGCAGGACCTTGTGATGAGGAATGGAATAAGTTGTATTGGTTATAGTCTCCATCTCCAGTGGCATTTCCCCAGCCGCCGATTGCCATATCAAATGTACCTTTTTCTATTACGTCAATATAAGCACCATATTCCATAACCTGAATTTCCACATCAACCCCAATTCCTTTTAACTGGGATTGAATAACCTCAGCCATATTAATACGCTCTTTTCGATCACTCGTTAGCAAGGTTAATTTCAAACCTTTTTGATATCCAGCTTCCTTCAATAATTTCTTTGCTTCGTTAATGTCATAATCATATGGCTTTACATTCTCACTATATCCAAATACCTTTGGACTCATTGCCGAATTGGCAAGCGTCCCTACATTGTTGTAAACACCTTTAATGATCGCTTCCCTCTCAATCGCATGACTAATTGCCTTACGAACCTTGACATTGTCAAGCGGTTTTTTCTTTACATTAAACCCAAGATATTCAACTGCAAGTCCATCTGTACGATACAAGCCCATTGTATTAGACGCTTCGATTCGTTCGATCTCCGTAACAGGAACCTGGTCATTAATTTGTGCCTCACCTGTCTCAATCATCGCTAAACGTGTTGAATCTTCAGGAACAACCTTAAAGACTACACGATCAATCTTTGGTTTTGTACCCCAGTATTTATCATTTTTCTTTAGAGATATTTCCTGACCGGATTTCCAATCTTCAAAAACAAATGGACCTGTACCTACTGGGTGTTCAGACAACTTTTCCGAATTTTCTTTTATCGCTTTCGGACTGATAATACTTCCTTCACTACTTGCAAGAATGGACAATAATGGTGCATATGGATACTTAAGCAATAACTGCACGGTATAATCATCGACAATCTTTACTTCTTTAATCATTTCAAATTTTGCACGAGAAGGTGATCCAACCTTTGGATCCAGCAATCGATCTAAAGTTGCTTTTACTGCTTCTGCATTAAACGGTGCACCATCATGGAAACTTATCCCTTTTCTCAGTTTGAACTCCCAAGTCTTATCATTTATCACTTTCCAAGATTCAGCTAGTAATGGCTGAATGTGCATGTCCTTATCGGGTACAACCAATGTTTCATAAACCTTTTGATAGATAACATTATTTGATGGGATATCGGTAATAAACTGCGGATCCAGCTTTGTCGCATCTGAAAGACGAACAATGGTTAACGTCCCTCCTTCTTTTGCTGCTTCGGACTTATTACCGGTCTTATTTTCTGTGTTTGATTTTGTTGAACATGCCTGTGTAAACAATAGAACTAATCCTATTAAAACGACTAGCATACCGTTTTTAAAGATTGATTTTTTCTTCTTCATTTTCTTCTCCCCTTTTTGTAAGAATTTGAATGTTACATGCAATTTACCTTTTCTACCAATCCTTCTTGCGCTTAATTGAATTATAGAAGAATAATAAATTGAATATTTACAGAATTTTTACATGTTTTTAAAATATTTTGACAACTGTTTTAAAAAATATTTTACATTGGTTGAAATTTTGATAATTTGATAATAATTCTTTTACAAAAGGCTTTGTTAAAGAACAATGTTGATTTTTAAACAAAGTTGATTGGAGCGGAAATCAACAACCAAGTTAAACACAGCCTTACAAAAAAGAAGGAGGTAAAGAGAGGAGGCAATCAGTGGTAAACACATTATGAATATAACAATGAATTTCAGGGGGGAATTTTATGTCAGTTGAAGTTAAAACCGGACAAACCGTTAACTTGAAACAAACCGTTGCCTATCAGAAATCATCCAAATGGAAGGAGTCCCTTTCCATATTAATGGATAATAAAGCAGCTATGGTCGGAGCATTTATTATTCTCTTTTATATTTTGGTTGCATTATTTGCTCCATTACTTGCACCATTTGATCCATACAATGTTGATTTAACACATAAGCTTCAATCTCCTTCCATCCATCACTGGATGGGAACGGATGATAAAGGAAGAGATATTTTAAGCAGGATTATTTATGGCTCGCGTTTATCGATGGGAGTGGGTTTTGCAGCTGTTCTTTTCGGTGCATTTTTTGGAATTATTTTTGGACTTATTGCCGGCTACTTTGGCAAGTGGGCGGATACCATCATCATGCGAATCATGGATGTTATGCTTGCATTCCCTGGTATCTTACTCGCTCTTGCAATTATTAGTGCCCTCGGACCTAGTTTAATCAACGTGACAATCGCGGTTGGTGTTTTCTCTGTACCCCTTTTTGCAAGAATTGTTCGTGGTTCGACACTTGAAGTCAAACGCTTAGAGTATATTGATGCGATTCGTTCCTTAGGAGCAAATGATTTTACCATTATCACCAAACACATTTTCCCGAATATTTTGTCGCCAATTATTGTTCAAGGAACTTTAAGGCTTGCAACAGCTATTCTTTCAGCTGCAGGTCTATCTTTCTTAGGACTTGGCGCTCAGCCGCCTTCGCCTGAATGGGGAACCATGCTTAGTAATGGTCGAGATTTCATTTTTTCAGCTCCATTTATGGCTCTTTTCCCGGGCCTCGCTATTTCAATTCTAGTAATGGGCTTTAATATTTTTGGAGATGGATTACGAGACGCGTTTGATCCACGGATGAAAAAATAAAAAATCCTTTAAGAGGGGACTGAAAAATCCATGCTAATGTTTATAATCCGCCGATTATTTCAAACCATACCTGTGATGATCGGAGTAACCCTAGTTGTCTTTTTAATCATGCAAATGGTCCCAGGAGATCCTGCCGTATTACTCGCAGGAGAGGGTGCCTCCAAAGCAACCATTGCGGGGATTCGTGAATCACTAGGATTAAATAGGCCTTTATATATTCAATATTTTGATTACTTGATTAATATTTTCCATGGAGACTTTGGTGTTTCATTAAAAAACAGCCGGCCTGTGCTGGATGAAATTATGGTTAGGCTGCCCATTACAATGGAGCTCGCATTTTACAGTATCGTCATTACCATTATTTTAGGAATGATTGCCGGAATCATTTCTGCTATCAAACAATATACACTGACGGATATCAGTGTCATGATTGTCGCGTTACTAGGCATCTCCCTTCCCAGCTTCTGGTTAGCATTGATGATGATGTATTTCTTTTCTGTTAAACTGCAAATCTTACCTGTTGCCGGGTGGGACAGCTGGCAAAATATTATCCTTCCAGCTATTACTCTAGGAGCAGGCGGTGCCGCGATTGTAGCAAGGATGACAAGATCCAGTATGCTTGAAGTCGTTCGCCAAGATTATGTCAGAACTGCTCGCGCCAAAGGATTACGGGAACAAGTCATTATTTATAAACATGCCTTAAGAAATGCACTCATTCCTGTCATCACCGTTGTAGGTCTGGAATTTGGTTCATTATTAGGAGGGACAGTCCTGACAGAATCTATTTTTGCGATAAACGGGCTGGGAAGAATGATCGTTGATGCGATCAGAATGAGAGATTTACCAATGGTTCAGGGCGGAGTCCTTGTTGCCTCTCTTATCTTTGTGATTGTCAATTTATTCGTCGATATTTTCTATCGCTTTTTTAATAAACGGATTGAACTAAATTAATAGGTGGTGAATGGACTTGAAAGGAAAAAAGGAAGTTATTTTAGAAGTTAAAGGACTCAAAACTCATTTCCATACAAAACGAGGAATAAGTAAAGCTGTGAATGGAATTGATTTTACCCTCCATAAAGGAGAGACATTGGGAATAGTCGGTGAATCTGGATGTGGAAAAAGTATGACTTCCCTTTCACTATTAAGGCTTATTCCCTCTCCTCCAGGAAAAATCGCCGACGGCTCTATCCTTTTTAAAGGTAAGGATTTAGTAAGCATTTCAGAATCAGAAATGCGTAAGATTCGCGGCAACGAAATTTCGATGATTTTCCAGGAACCAATGACATCCCTTAATCCGGTTATTAGTGTTGGGGAACAAATAGCTGAAGCAGTTAGGCTACATCAAAAAATGGGGAAAAAGGATGCCTGGAATAAGGCAGTTGAGATGCTTAAATTGGTTGGAATTCCATCTCCCGAAAAACGTGCTAAACAAGAGCCGTTTCAACTAAGCGGAGGAATGCGTCAGCGGGTAATGATCGCGATGGCGCTTGCCTGTACACCTGAAGTTTTAATTGCCGACGAGCCGACAACAGCATTGGATGTAACCATTCAGGCGCAAATTTTAGAACTAATTAAGGATCTTCAAACAAAACTCGGTATGGGCGTTATAATGATTACACACGATTTGGGTGTTGTCGCGGAAACATGTGATACAGTTGCCGTCATGTATGCAGGGAATATTGTCGAACATGCGCCAACGGAAAAGATTTTTTCCAATCCACAACACCCATATACACAGGGATTATTGGAATCCTTGCCAAAGATTCATGAAGACAGGGATGAATTACAGACCATTGAGGGTACGGTACCAAGTCCATACAATATGCCGGAAGGCTGCCGTTTTGCATCACGTTGCCCATTCAGGCAGCCTCTTTGTGAAACAAAACTTCCCGATTTGATTGAACTCGAAGACAATGTGAAGGTTCGTTGCTGGAAATTTACAGATCAATGGACAGCACATCCCCAAGAAGAGGAGGTTGTGTAATAATGGCGGCAACTGCAGACAAAAAACTTCTTTTACAAGTGGAGCATCTAAAGCAATATTTTCCGGTTAAAACAGACTCCATGTTTAAACCAAAATCCTATGTAAAGGCCGTTGATGATGTCTCCTTTCATATATATGAAGGGGAAACTTTAAGTATTGTCGGTGAGTCTGGATGCGGCAAATCCACTACAGGCAGGGCGATCCTTCGGTTGGATGAACCAACGGGTGGAAAAGTTTACTTTGAAGACCATAATGTCCTTGAGTTAAATAAAAGCCAAATGCGAAAATTACGTGGCGATCTGCAGGTTATTTTCCAAGATCCGTTCGCATCGCTTAACCCTCGCCAAAC
This sequence comes from Bacillus salipaludis, assembly GCF_030938565.1. GTDB lineage: Bacteria > Bacillota > Bacilli > Bacillales > Cytobacillaceae > Neobacillus > Neobacillus salipaludis_A. The sequence goes on from NZ_JAVGVR010000001.1 coordinate 5,590,000, forward strand.
CATCAAGCAAATACTGAATGAAGCAATGGCGATTCAACAAGTAGTATCTAAAGAAAAAAGAATGGAACGGATGCTTGAATTGCTTAATTATGTCGGACTGCCGCCTGAAGCACTTGATCGTTATCCACATGAATTCAGTGGCGGACAGCGCCAGCGGATTGGCATAGCAAGGGCCCTTGCGGTAAACCCTAAATTAATCATATGTGATGAAGCGGTTTCAGCACTTGACGTTTCCATCCAAGCGCAAATTCTAAATTTGTTAAAAAAATTGCAAAAGGAATTCCATCTTACCTTTTTGTTTATTTCGCACGATTTAAGTGTGGTAAGACATATTTCGGACCGGGTAATGGTTATGTATTTAGGAAAAGTCGTAGAAATTGCGGAGAAAAAAGACTTATTCGATTCACCGCTGCACCCCTACACAAATGCATTATTATCAGCTATTCCTGTCCCAAATCCCGAGATCAAAAAGGAAAGGATTTTACTAAAGGGAGATGTTCCGTCACCTATTAACCCTCCAACAGGGTGCCGTTTTCATACACGCTGCCCGTTTGCTACAAGTAAATGTAAAACAGAGGAACCAGCCCTTAGGGAAATGAAAAGAAACCATTACGTCAGCTGTCATTTCGCGGAGGAATTCCAACATTAATCAGACTCACCTTATTTGCAAGAAGGTTTTTATTTTATAAAATAATAGTAAAATTAAAAAAGAGAGTTCCCGCTCTCTTTTTGTATTCTCTAAAGGAGAATGTTGTAAATGCTAACCTTAGATGCTTTCTCCATCTATATTATGTTGTGTATATTAGCACCATTATTAGGTGCCTTCACCTTACTCTTTTTAATTATTTTTGAAAAACGAATTGATCTTCTAGAAAAACAAACAAGAGAAATTGCTCTTGAACGAGAGCTGCAAACTGCGCTCTATAATCAATTAAATCAAGAAATACAGCCGCATTTCTTTTTTAATACATTGAATTCTATTTTAAGTTTAGCCAGGCTTGATCGAAAAACTGAATTAATCAACTCGATTGAAACCCTTTCGAAATTGCTAAAATACAAATACCAAAAAAACGAATCCATTATCACCATTGAAGAAGAATTAATTTATTCAGGTTATTATTTAGAAATTCAAAAAGTTCGTTTCAGAGACAGACTAAAATTTCATATTTCCATTGAACCTAATGTAAAACATGCAGTAATGATTCCTTTTATGATTCAGACCTTTGTGGAAAATGCATTTAAACACTCCTTCGAAAAAATTCCTGGAGAAGCTATTTTAAAAATCGATATTGTTCAAAAGAATCAGAATGTTCTAGTATCAGTATGGAACAATTCCACTAACCTTGCTCAACAATTTCAGAGTAATGAAGGTGGATTGGGATTAGGGAATATTGAAAAAAGGTTAAAATTGTTATTTCCTAACGAACATACTGCAATTCAGTTATCAAATACTGGTGACGGTACAACCGTTACTGCCATATTCCCATTTAAGACGCTGGAGGAAACGTAAGAAAACGGAGGAAACCCCATGAATGTTTTACTTGTAGACGATGAACCATTGGAAATAGAGCAATTAGACTATTTAATTAGTAATAGGTTTCCCTCATGGAATCTATTCAAAGCACAGGATGCATCTCAAGCCATCCAAATTATGCATTCCAATAATATAACCCTTGCATTTCTGGATATTCACCTGCCAGGGAAAAATGGGTTGGAGTTAGCAGAAGAATTATCCAAAACTTATACGCTCGATATCATAATCGTAACGGCTTTCCAAGATTTCGAATATGCCCGGACATCGATTAGACTTGGTGTCGTTGATTATATTACAAAACCTGTAATTGAAGATGATCTTTATAAAGTCCTTATAAAATACGAGCGAATTGGCAGCTATTCCGACCCTATTTATCAAGCTGTTCAAATTATTCAAAGCGAATTTAATGAGAAACTAACTTTAAATTATTTAGCTTCAAAAATCCATATAAATCCTGCCTATTTAAGCCGCAAGTTTCAAGAAGAGGTTGGAATGGGATTTTCAGAATATTTGAATGAAGTTCGTTTAAAAGCAGCACAAAAAATGTTAATTGAATGTCCTGATATGAGTATTAATGGAATATCAGAGAAATGTGGATTTAATAGTCAGCATTATTTTAGCCAAATGTTTCGTAAAATGACGGGGAAATCACCACGTGATTATCGTTTAAAGGAGATTTAAGGATTGAATAAAGAAAAATATCATATATATATTGCAGGTACAGTCAAACTTGGTGTTGGCTATGGAATTGTAAGTCTGCTCGCTCGTTGGGTAACAGGGAATACGATTTTATCTTCACCAGAATCATTAATGAAATACGGGCTTTCCGGAGTAATCGTTTATTCGTTAATGGGTGCTTTTGCACTTATTTTTTTCGGTTTTCTTGCTCAAAAAATTTGTGCCAAGTACAGAGACCATCAAACGATTGGCGATGTATTACAATCGAAACTTTCTCCAACCGGCTTTTGGATCATGATGGCCTTATTATTTATAACAAGCCTCTATTCAATTTTTATCCAGGCACTGGGGGCAGGGATCCTCTTGCATCTTCTCTTTCCCTTTCCTATTTCCATCGGACTGCTTATCTTTTTATTCATTTGTTTTTTATTTAGCGGTGTAGGCGGAATGCAATGGCTCCATCGGCTTTCCGGTGTGACGATTACCCTTGTTTTCGGAGCTGTCATTGTTATTCCCGTCTATTTTTTCATTCAAGAAGGTGTCTACCCTGTCTACGATGGGGTTAAGCTGTATCATCCCTATTTGTTATATTTTAAAAATTATGATGCCATTTGGTTTTTTCTTGCAGCAATCATTATTGGGATCGGTCAAGCTCTATTCGATTGTGCTACGTGGCAGAGATTATTTATCATTCAAAAAGAAAAAATTCGAATAACCTTCACTCTTACAGGATTTTTATGGGCAACGATTCCTCTTTCAATATCCACTCTAATTTTTATTGCCATTTTCGGAAGAGGTTTCAAAAATATTTATACAATCCTGTTGGAGTTAGTTAATAAAATTCAATCAAACCTATTAATTGTTTTGTTTATATTATTTTGTTTTTGTGTCATTTTGTCCGCCTTAAGTTCAGGATTACACTCAGTTACAGTATTGATGGTTCGAAACATGATTGGGTATTTCCATGAGCAAACCGAAAATGAAAAATGGAAATGGACCTATGTTTTTTCCGGTTCAATTTGTCTTATTTTGTTAATAGTCGTAAGCATCTTGCCGCCAAAACCAATTGAATTGTTATTTTTCTTTGGTAATATTTATGCATCCGTCATCATACCCATGCTTTATATTATTCTAAGTAAAAAAATACTTCCTGCCATCATTCCTTTCGCAGCATTGGTTGGGACCATTGCAGGCCTTCTATTCATGCCCTCTGCAGGTAGTTTTCAAACGATATGGATTAGTTTTTTTGTCCCATTGTGTATTTGTTTAATCCATTTTATCTCTACATTACTTTTCCATAAAAAGAAACCGTCTTCGTAGTCATAAAAGAGAGTACTGATATTTTCAGTACTCTCTTTTATGTCTTTTCAGATTCTTAATAGCATCTACGTATTCTTGGTAATTTACCAAGCTGTTTTCTTTGTTAACCAGTTTATCCTTTAACTGTGTTGCGATTATTACCCCGATAATGATTAAGATAGAACCTAAAATTTGCGAGCGTGTAATGTTAATTTTTAAAACAATCAGGCCGACAATCATTGCAATAAAAGGTTCCAAATTCATAAACAATGAAGCCTTTGAAGCCCCTACCTTTTCAATTTGGCTGTTCCAAATTAACGTACAAACTCCATGCATGATGATGGCAGTAATAATTAATAAAATCCAAGGACCATAATCTCTGCTCATCTTAAGGGGAGATTCCGTTGTGAGGGCGACTGGAGCTAAACTGCTAAAACCGATTATTGTAGAATATACAGTGATGGTAATAGAATGATAGCGTTCCGTTAGCTTTTTTACCATAATCATTGAAATGGAAAAAGAGAGCATCGTAATAAAAATCCATACAATGCCAATTGAAAAATGAAGATGATCTCCATTTGTAATCACAAAGAAAACTCCCATAAAAGCCATAATCATCCCGATTGATAAATTTAATGTAAGTTTTTCCCCAAGAAAAACGGAAGCTAATAAAGCCGTTGTAATAGGGGCTAAGGCTAATATTATAGCGGATGTTGTCGGATCGGCTGTTTCAAGCGCAGCATAAAAGGTCCAATGGTTTATAAATACACCGACCAACCCCAATAAAATAAAAAACAACCAGTCTTTTCGATCAATCCTTTTCCATTTTTTACATTTAAGTGCGTATATCACGATAAAAATCGCAATAAAAAATAACCTTAAAGCGGAAAGAAGCATTGGAGAGAATTCTTTTACCAATATCGCTCCGAATATAAAATTACTGCCCCAGCAAGTAACACAGAATAACAAAAGAAGATAATTTCGAATCATCATTTACCAGTCCTTAATTTTAATAAATGAAAAAGGAAATCTGGGGCTCCCAGAGATCCTTTTTCATAAACTAAATTATAATTGAATGCGAGTGAGTTTGTTACTTTAATGAACCGGAGACAAGATTTCCATTAAAAAATACTGCGGATCTTTTTGATCGTCTTGCTATTGCTTCGGCCGAACAGCTGGCATCGATTAGAACCATATTGGCCGCATCTCCTGCCTTTGGCCAAACTTGGTTACCTTCTTTGTTTAGTGGAGTTATACCGCCGGTTATATATTTCAACGCCTGAGAGAGTGATACCTCATCTGTCCATCTGAAATACTCTAATAGGCGTCCAGCTCTTTCAAGAACATCCCCATTTCCTGTTGGCCACCATGAATCATAAATATTGTCATTTCCTACTGCTACTTCCACTCCCCACTCTGTCAGGGATTTAACTGGTGGAATCGCCCTGCCGATTGGAACACTTGTTACAATCGAAATACCGGCATCTTTCAAAATTTGCGCAACTTCAAACGCTTCTCCTGTCGATACATCCCCAAGTCCAAAAGCATGACTGATTGCTACTCTACCTTCCCAGCCAGCTTCCTTTGTTAAATAGGCAAGCCGTTTCATCGTAAAAGTTCCTAAGTGACCGGGATCATGTAAGTGAAGATCGATATCTGCATTTCCCTCCACTGCGATGTCCATTAACTGAACTAATGATTCTTCAATATTGTTATCCACTGTCGCTGGATCTACCGAACCAACAATCCCTGCTCCATTGCGTACTGCATCTCTAATAAGCTGAATTGTACCGGGACGGAGCAAGCCATGTTGAGCAAAGGCAACAATTTCGGAACTTAGTTTATTAGAATACGATTCTAATGCTAATTGAACTCCTTCTAAGTTTTGTATCCCCACTTCAGGATAAATATCTACATGAGTTCTTACGTGTGTAGAACCTGAAGCGAGCAATATCTCTAGTAAGGCTTCTGCGCGTTCACTTGTACTGGATGGTATAGTTGCAAGAATCTCTTTTTCGATTTCGCAGCGTTCAATCACACCTTTTGCCGGAATGCATGCTCTCCAGTTTTCACCCATATAGGTTTTATCTAAATGAACATGCTTTTCAATAAACGATGGGAGCAACAACAATCCCTTTGCATCCTTCGTTGGTAAATGATTTGAAATTGGTTCCCCGGCCTTAACAATTTCAGAGATTTTTCCATCCGTAATGAATAAATTGAACGTTTCAGTTTCTGTACCGACTACTTTTCCATTCTCGTTTTTAAAGCCAACTTCTAATCTCGCATTCATTAACCAATAACTGCTGTTCATATTCATTCTCCTTTGTGCGTTAAGACAAGACAAAAGGGAATACCTATTAGGAATATCCCTTTTATCCACTGCTTATTTAATCGTTACATCATTTATTTCCAAATAACCAGATGGACTAATCGAAAAGCCTGACACATTCTTAGCAACTGCGGCAACATTTTCAATTACCCTTACCGGAATATATGGAGCATCCTTCATTTCCAATTCTTGAGCCTCTTTGTAAAGCTCGATTCGTTTTTGCTCATTCTTTTCTTTGCGGGCTGCGTCAATCAAATTATCAACTTGTTTATTACTATAAAAGAAAGTGTTCCCGGCAGGTCCCTGAGAAGCGGAATGCATTAAATTGTATTGATTATAGTCTGCATCCCCGGTTGCATTTCTCCAGCTTAGAATAAACATTTCCGAATTCCCTTTATTTACTTGTTGAACAAAGGTACCATACTCCATAACCTGAACCTTCACTTTAATCCCAATTCCTTTTAATTGAGATTGAACAACTTCAGCAAGATTTATTCTTTGTTTGTCGTCCATTGTTAGTAAAGTAGTCTCAAATCCATTTGGATAACCCGCTTCAGCAAGTAATTTTTTCGCTTCATTAAGGTTGTAATCATATCTTTTTAGGTCAGCGCTGTAGCCCAAAACCTTTGGCCCCATGAGGGAATTGGCTTTTTTACCTACATTGTTATAAACTCCCTTGATAATGGAATCCATTTCAATGGCATGTGCGATTGCTTTTCGAACCCGAACATCTGTGAAAGGTTTCTTTTTAACATTAAAACCAATATATTCGGTTCCATATCCTTCACTGCGGTATACTTCGGATGCTTGTGAACCTTCTACCGTGTCAATCATCTCAACTGAAAGCGGTTCAGCAATTTGAGCCTCACCTGTTTCAAGCATGGAGACTCTTGTAGTTTCTTCTGGAACTACCTTAAATACGACTTTATCTAACTTTGGTTTTGTTCCCCAGTAATTCTCGTTTTTAACTAAAACAATTTCCTGCCCTGGTGTCCAAGATTTGAAGGCAAAAGGACCGGTTCCATCTGGTTCCTGAATAATTTTCTTTCCATATTTCTCAATCGCTTTTGGGCTGATAATGTCTCCTTCATGGTTAGCCAAAATAGAAAGTAATGGTGAAAATGGCTCTGTTAAGATAAATTGAACCGTATAATCATCTACGACCTTTACTTCTTTCACCATTTTAAATACAACCGCTCTCGGCGAAGCGACCTTTGGATCTAACAATCGATCAAATGTCGCTTTTACAGCCTGTGCATTAAATGGTGAACCATCATGGAATTTAACACCTTTTCTAAGATAAAACTCCCATGTAGTATCATTCAACTGTTTCCACTTTTCAGCTAGTAATGGCTGAATTTCCGAATTTTTATCTCTTCCAACCAGACCCTCATAAATTTTTTCATGTGTTACGCTTGCTGCATTAATTGTTGACATAAACTGATGGTCTAAATTTTCTGCATCTGATAGACGCGCAATCACTAATGTTTTACCTTCAGTTGAAGCTTTACTCGTTTCATTTCCTTTTGTGCTTACATTTTTATTTGTTGAACAGCCAGCAATCATCATGGCCATCAACAAAACGAGAAAAAACTTTCCTAACACTTTTTTTACATTCATTAGACATAGCCCCTTATTTTTTATTTTATTGGCGTTTGTCTAATTATAAAAAATATTCTGACGATTTTATTTCAAATATCTTTACTTAAATTTGCAATATCTTTACTACTTTTTTAATCAGATAGATTCTACAATTTTAAGGGAAGCTGGGAACAATTCAGTTTCGGACAGCTGTTGATAATCTCTTTCTAAATATCCTTTTTTCATCTTGTCAAAATAGAGCTGTCCCTTGTCTTTGATTTCATTTAAATTAAGGCCTGGAATCTTTTGGTCCTTCATTACGACCCTGCCATTGATAATCGATAATTTAACATCCCTTCCTGTCCCACTAGCAAACATGGTTCGAATCGGATCATCTAAAACTCCCATATAAAATCCATCTAAGTCAATGGCAATGATATCCGCTTTCGCTCCAACAGCAATGCGACCAAGATCTTCCCTTCCAAGAAACTTAGCAGCACCGAGAGTGGCAGAACGAAAGAAATCTGCATAGGAGCAGTCATCCACGTCCCTTTCCTGTATACGTGACAGCATGCTGCCGGTTCTGATATTTTGAAACATATCAGGCGGAAACGTATCTGTTCCAAGTGCCAAATTGATTCCTGCCCGTTTATATTTTGCATAAGTTTCAAGTGCTGAACCATGCCTGCCGATGATTAAAGGACAATGAATCACCGTTGTATTCGTCTCTTTTAATAAACGCAAATCATCCCCTTGGCCAGCCATTGCTTCACTATATCCAGATATAAAATGTGCATGCGGAATTCCCGTTTGTGAACCTAAGAAACCAAGATCATACAAATATTGAATAGGAGTTGCTCCATGTTCTTTTACAATTGTATGATATTCAAAACTTCCTTGAGCAGCATGGAGTTTTATGGGAACCCCTAATTTTTCACTATAATATTTGGTCTGTTTCAAGCTTTCTGCTGTTTGGCACTCAATTCGTTCCGGTGCAAGCATTCCTCTTACCAAGCCATCAAAAGCACCATCAAATTCCTCAACAAACTTTACAGCCTTTTGTAAACCCTCTTTCCCTGCTTGTTCATCCCAGTAAAGCTTTATCGTTCCATCAGGCTGAACCACTCTAATCCCGGATTGATAACTTGGCCCGATATATAATCTAAGTCCTAGGTTACCTGCATGCTGAGCAGCTGCCGCAATTTCTTCATACGTTTCGGCCCATCTCTTATAAAAAACAGACGTAATCGGCATGGCGGTCGTAATTCCATGAAGGATCAGCTGTGAATAGGCATATAAGGATTTAAAAGCCTCTTCTTCTTCTGTCATTACTTCATGATGACCCTTTTCGATATAACGCTCCGACCATAGCAGATTTTTCTGTCTGTTCGCCCCTGCCTCTAAATGTAAGATATCGTGGTCAATATCTCCAAGTGCGTTTAAATCGATAAAACCAGGGCTTATCACTGCGTTACCAGTGTCAATCATTGCATCTACTTCTCCAGGAAAGTTTTTCCCAACATAGATGATGGTATCATCTTCATAAACAACCTCCGCATTTTTAAGGAGGACATGATCATATCCATCATAGCCGATAACATATTTTCCTTTTAGTTTAGTTTTCATTCAAATGCTCCTTTCTTTATAGTAAAATCATAATCTTCCTCGTTATATCTCTTTTCATCTATATAGGCACGTGCATGTCCCCAAAAATATTTTGTTGGCTGCATGTATTTTTCAAGACCGGCACGCTTGATGGTGGAACATGCCTCTTCATTGGCCTCAGTTAAAATCGCACCTTCATCAACGGTTAGAACGCTTCGCCCTTCCATGATTAGATTTCCATCTACAATTGTATGTTCTACATCATTTGCTACAGCTTGATAGACAAGTCGATGTACATGCATAAATTCAGGCGTTAGGTGGGGCTGATTTAGGTTGACGGTAATAACATCTGCCTTTTTCCCGACTTCCAGCGATCCCAATTCGTCATCCCAGCCAATGCATTTCGCGGCATCGATTGTAATCATTTCCAATAGTTTTCCAGGAGGTAAATAATATTCGTCTCTTACTGCTGCTTGATGAATAAACTGAGTTTTCCTCATTGCTTGAAAGAGATCAAAGCTTGTGGATGGAGAAGTTCCATCAGTAGAAATAGCAACTGTAGCTCCCAATTCAAGTAATTCGATGATGGGTGTACGTGCATGTACCTGTGTAAATCCTGGTGACGCACTCACATTTGTACCTGTTTCAGCTAAAATTTTTGCCTCATCAAAAGAAATTCCACGGCAATGCTGAAGGTGAACATCGGGACCTAAAAGTGCATTTTCCTTATCCTTGACGGCCAAATGAATCATTCCACCAAAGGCATCCGAGTGAATTCTTGTATTATATTTTCTCGCAATCTCTCTAATCTTTTTCGCTTGTAAGCGGTCATGATCCGTTAAACCATAAAGCCTCGCCGGTGAAGTTGGACTGGAAGGGTCTACGGAAGTAACGATTACAAATGGTGTAATAAAGGCTCTTGTTTTATCTTGATTCGCATGATTCAATACTTCGATGACTGCTTCAGCACCCTTGATTACTTCCTCGTAAGTTACTTCTCTAGTTACTCTTTTCCCATCAACCCAGCGGCTGAATAAATGCGGCCAAGGGGGATTGCAAGGACCAGTACAAACCACCTCTCTAACACCAACTTCGGCATAAGCCTTAGCATGATTGATTGCAAAAATCGGATCATCTGACCGCGGCATCGAACCTAAAACGGAAACTCCAGTCGTGATTCCAGCTTTTAATCGTTCTAAAGCAGAAAGCTTTCCTTCGTAATACCAAAAATCATCTGTTACAAAATGGTTATACGTATTTGTCATAATTGGCATCCAAAAGTCAATATTCTCCATTGCAATCGTTTTAAACATCGAATGTCCGCCATGACCATGAACATCAATTAATCCTGGTAAAATACACTGATGGCTGCAATCCAACACTTTTTTAGCTTCAAATTTTCCCATTAGCCTTTCTGTTATATCTACAGCTAAAATTCTTCCCTTATTTATGGCGACTGCACCATCTTGAAGAATTCGTCTATTTTTATCCATGGTGATCACGGTTCCATGTATAAGCAGTAAGTCAATCAAATAGGTCCGCCTCCTTTTCCTCTCAGACTTGTTCAAGAAATACCCTTGAACGAGTACAACACCTATTTAAATTATAAAAAAAAGGTCTTTTTTATATTTTCAGAATTCATACTATTTTTTAAACTTTTTTTACTAGATCCTCTTGTTGTATTTACTTAAAATATTGATTTTGATTAAAATTTAGTGAAAAACGAAAAGCGGAAGTGTCTTGAACAGCCCCAACAAGTGCTGGAGGGCCTGACGGTGAAGTGGTTCTTTGACTTCATCGGCATGCCTACATCACTGAATTTTCATCTTTGCAGGCATGCGAGGAGTAAACGGTACTTCCTTGAATATGCTTTGCCGCAGGAGCAGATTTGCAACCTAGGAAAAAAGCAGTTCATTTTTTCCCTAGAGGGGCTAAGCGCTGGAGCTAGACAAATTCTCGAAGTCAAAATTTATACTTTATTATTCTCTTAATGAGGGGGCATGAAGAAATGAATGTTTTAATTGTTGATGATGAGCCATTAGAATTGGAACAAATGGAATATATGCTTCAATCAGAATGCCCCAATTGGAAGATTTACAAAGCTGCCGATGCAAACCAAGCACATGAGATTAATCAGAATTTTTCTATCCAATTGGCTTTTTTAGATATAAACCTTCCAGGAAAATCAGGATTGGAATTCGGAGAAGAATTGCGGAAAATCAATCAGGAAGTGGACATCATTATGGTGACAGCCTGTCAGAATTTCAACTATGCACAACAATCCATTCGAATCGGAGTAGTTGATTATTTAACCAAGCCTATTATTGAAAGTGAATTATTAAGTGTTCTAGCAAAATATAAGGACAAACAGCAAGAAAAGGGTTATTCCAGTCTTATAGACAGTTCACTAAAGTTGATCCATGAAAAATTCAATGAAAAGATCTCCTTGTTAACTGTTGCGAATCAGGTGCATGTTAATCCGACATACTTGAGCCGGAAATTTCATGAAGAAGTCGGGGTATCCTTTTCTGAGTATCTAATCCAATATCGGATTCAAACAGCCAAACAATTTTTGATTACGAACATAAATTGGACGATATCGGATATTGCCGAAAAATCCGGATTCAGCAGCCAGCACTATTTCAGTACGTTATTTCGCAAAATTGTAGGAATATCTCCTACAGAATTCCGTGAAAGAGAAAATAAATCACTTTCTTCTTCCCAATAATAACAGGGATAAAAGAAAGTGATTTACTATTAAAGCATTTCTGTCTGAAGTTAATACTAGCTCAAACCGACATCATATAACCAGCGCCCCAAACTGTCTCAATAAATTGAGGGTTGGATGGGTCTTTTTCAATTTTATTGCGGATTTTTCTAATATGCACCGTAATGGTGGTAATATCCCCCGATGAATCCATTCCCCATATGCTTTCAAATAGATCTTCTTTGCTAAAAACCCGATTTGGGTGCAGAGCTAAGAAAAGCAATAAGTCAAATTCTTTCGCAGTTAAAGATATCTTCTTATCATTCACATAAACCTTCCGAGCCATTTCGTCAATGACAAGCCCTCGGATTCTTATTTCCTTTTTGGCCGTATCCATATTTCCTATTAAACGCTCATAGCGTGCCAGATGGGCCTTCACCCTGGCAACCAGCTCACTTGGACTGAACGGCTTAATAATATAATCATCGGCCCCAAGACCCAAGCCTCTTATTTTATCAATATCTTCCTTCTTGGCAGAGACAATTAAAATCGGGATATTCTTTACAGCTCTAACTTGTTTACAAATTTCGAAGCCATCCACCTCCGGAAGCATGATATCGATGATTAATAGATCATACTCTTTATTTAATGCACGTTTTAGCCCTTCCTTACCTGAGGTTTGTAATTCAACATCATGTCCATTAATCTCCAGGTAATCTTGCTGTAATTCCCCAATATCAAGATCATCTTCAATGATTAAAATTTTTTTCAATGTATTCACCACTCTAAATTGTCTTCTTCAGCGTAAAAAAGATACTTGTACCGATCCCTAATTTACTTTCCACCCAAATATCGCCGCCATGCTCTGTAATAATCTGTTTTGCTATTGCAAGGCCAAGACCGCTCCCGCCGGTTGATTTATTTCTTGACGTATCAACGCGATAAAAACGTTCAAAAATATAAGGGAGTGACTCTTGTTCAATTCCTGAACCATTATCACGGACTTCAATTTCTACAAAATCCCCTTTACCTTGAATATAAATCTCTATTTGTTTTTCTGCCTTTTTCATATGTTTTATGGAATTATTAATTATATTTGACAATACTCTTCTTAACTTATCACGATCGGCAATGACCCTTACTTCGTTTTCTGTCCTATTTTTAACAAAAATTTTTATATCCTTTTCCTCTAAATCAAAACCTATTTCCTCAACAAAATTGATGATATAACGGATGATTTCAATGTCCTCGAAGGAAAAGGGCATCTTTTTTAAATCAAGTTTGGAAAATAGAAATAAATCGTCAATTAATTGATCCATATCTGTCGCTTTTCGTTTGATGGTTGAAAGATATCTCTCCGTCTTCCCCTGTGATTCTGCAACACCATCTTGGATTCCTTCAATATACCCTTTGATCGCTGTAATCGGTGTTTTTAAATCATGTGAAATGTTCGAAATTAACTCCTTTCGGCTTTCCTCATACTGAAGCTGAAGTTTAATGGATTCTTTTAGCTTTGTCCTCATTTTGTCAAATGCATGATTAAGCTGACCAATCTCATCCTGTCTATCATACTCAATCTTAACATTCAGATTCCCTTCACCCATTTGTTCTGTTGCGTTTTTCAAAGAAAATAACGGCTTAATAATACTCTTGGATACAAAATAACTTAATAAACCATTTACAAGAATTAATGAAAGAAATAATAGCCCGAATATTAATGGAAATAAGCTTCTCGAAAGCTCAACAAATGGACTTACTTCTCTCATAATGATAACACTGCCTTTTTCTTGATTCGGAAAATAAAAATCGAACTTTACATATAAAAAAAATTGATGATCGATACTGATGGTATCTCTTACTTTAATATTTTCCGGTTCAAATGGAGGAAGCTTTTTTTCATCCTTTATAGAGTTTAAAATTTTTGAGGAATGGACAATTTTATCTCCTTTACGGACGATTAATCCAGAGGTAACTGAATCTAACTTTTGATCATATTGTTTAAGCATGGTTTGATTTAACAATTGATTTGGCTGTTTTTTCGCTAAATATTTAACATCCAGGAATACATTTTCCTCTGGTTTTGTTAAGGGCTTAAGCGCATATTGACGTGTATACAAATCTTTAATACTTCGAATATCCCCTGTAATTGCCACCGGAATCAACAAAGCGCTTATTAAAAAAAGTACTAGCGTCACGATTAGCATCGTTGTATGTGAAATAAATAATCGCCACCGAATGGACATAAGCGTGCCTCCTGCCGAGGTACAGTTTTTTTAAATTTACCGTAAAGGAAACAAGGTTGCCACCTTTTTGTAGACAACCTTGTTTTGAATTCAATTATTTCAATAGTTGTTTTTAAAAACTAAATTTTGGTTTAAATTCACCTTTATAAGGCTCATGTTCAACGAATACCGTTATGTCCCTGCCATTACTGTCTTTACCAGTTCTTTTATAAGTAAATTTATTTTTATTAAGCTCAGTAAGTTCAAGAGCGGCACCATACTTATTAGCTCCAATTGAAACATGGGCTCTTATTTTATTTTCATGTGCAACATCAAAGTAACCATAATCACCACGGCTTGCGCCCGTTTGAGCATTGAAAAACTCATATTTATTCGTCTTGTCATCAAATTTTGCCAGACTTATAAAATTTGAATTATATTTTGTAACATCATTGCCGTTTTCATCTAATACCTTTGTACCGTGCCAAAGAGTGCTGCCTAAAATTTTATCCCCATCAATGTTTTTAACAATATCCCCTGTAGTAGTGTCCAACTGCTTGTCTGGATCCGTAAAAGACAGTTCCTTTCCTTTATATGGAACATGTTCAACGAATACCTCTACATCGTTGCCATTAGCATCTTTTCCCATTCTTTTATAGGTAAAAACATCTTTAGTTAGTTTTGTTATATCAACAACAGCTTGGTAATTCATTGATTCTGAAATTAATATTCGCTTCTTCCCATCATTGGTGATAAAGAAAGTACCTTTATCGCCACGACTTTTACCAGTTTTCGCATCAAAAAATTCATATCTTCCTGATTTCGCATCATATTTTGCAAGACCAATGAAGTTTGCATTCTCATTTGTTAAGTCATGATGGTCTTTGTCGTATACCCTTGTACCCTGCCAATTTGTACTGCTAAGGATGTTAGCCATTTTCTGACCTTTAGTCAGTTTATTTTCGGATTGAATATTCGTTTGTTCTATTTTTGTGTCGTTCTTTTGTTTACTTACTTTGGCTTGTGCAATTGTGTTATACGCAGCTAATGCTATTGACAATCCAAGTAAAGGTGTAAATATTTTTGCTTTCTTGATCATTTATTTCATCTCCTAATTCATTTTTGGCATTTCTCAATAAAATAGTATTTCTTTTGTATTCTGATTTATGATTTCGTCGACGTACACTGATTGTACCTAACAGAACTTAACTCCCCATATAAAAAACATTATCAAATTCTTAACTTTTAAGTTTGATATCTTAAGCTAATTTAAAAACCGCACAGTTGTTGCTGTGCGGTTTTTAATACGAGAAAGTGTTCTAATTAGTTTTTTTCCTAACCTAGTTCACTTCTGTTCCAGCAATTCAAGAGATTGCTTTTTATGCAAATGATACAATGGATTCGTTGGATCTGTTGCAATCGCATTCTCAATTGCTTCCATTGATTCTTCATGCTTGCCGAGTGATCTTAGACTATTTGCCTTATGAAAAGAAAAATCGTATCTATTCGGCTGAAGAGCAAGTAACTTATCCATTTCAATTACAGCTTCCGCATGCCTTCCAAGCTCTCTTAAATAATTTGATTTATGGTAGCGGTAAAATGTTCCCTTCGGATCCAAATTACATGCTTTATCATATTCATTCAGAGCTTGCTCCGGTTTTTTCATTAATCTGAAACAATTTGCGGTGTAAAAATAAAAGTCTAGATCCTTTGGGTCAAGCGTTAGTGCTTTATTGAATTCAGTTAAAGCAGCAACATGTTTCTTTAATTCTAGCAGGAAATATCCTTTGTAATAGATTAGATCAAGATTATTGCAATCGAATTCAAGTCCTCTATCAATTTCCAAAATCGCATCTTCATACTTATCCGTTAACGCTAAAGCTTTTGCTTTTTTTATAGAATCATTACTTTCTTTATATTCCATGTTAAGAATGTTTACAACTTTTTGCTGATTAAGCTCTTTTGCATGTTGAAGGGACGACTTACCGTCTCTATCAGCCAAATGAACATCTGCACCTGCATCTATAAGGGTTTGAATGATATCAGAATATAATCTGCCTCCATTTCCCAAAATAACTGCCTCAAGTAGTGCAGACCATCCTAGATTATTGACATGATTTACCGGAACTCCTGCATCCAAACAAATTTGTACGGTTTTCAAATATCCTTTTTCACTCGAAGGCAATAAAGCTGTTCCGCCAAACCGATTCACACTTTTTACATCAGCACCTGCATCGATCATCCAACGCAAAATTTTATGAAAACCATTTGCTGCGGAGCATATAAACGGAGAGAGTTGGGTAATATCTCTTGCGTTAACATCACTTCCGGCCCCAATTAATAGCTTTGCAACATCTTCCTGATTTTTTTGTGTTGCCGCCATTAAAGCAGTTCTGCCATCCGCATCTTTATAATCTACACTTGCACCGTCTTTTAAAAGCTGTTCGACAAGATCATATTCTCCCCGTTCACTAGCATGAATAAGATTTTGGCTTAAGGATTGATTTTCCATTAATATTCTCCTTTACATTCTTAAATCCAAACTACCCATTATTCAAAAATAGTTTCTTCTACTCCACTTTGCGCAATCATTGTATCCAGGATTATACAAAATATTACGATAATTTAATTTAAAAATATTTACCTATATTTAAATTATCTTTACTAGAACCGCAAATCAACATTTCGAGTTTTTGAAAATTTTTACCGTAAATCTTTAATAAAAAGGCTATGTTAAAGAACAAAATTGATTTTTAAACAAAGTTGATTGGAGCGGAAGGCACGAAGACTCCTGTGGGAGTACGGGGTAGGGGAGACCCCACAGGAGCAAAGCGACGAGGAGGCTCCCCAGACCGCCCACGGAAAGCGAAGTGCCTGGAGCGGAAATCAACAACCCAGTTTAACAGTGCCAATAAAAAAAGAGACTAAATTGTCTCTTTTTTGCTTTCTCTAGCAAGAAAAATGAGGCTTATCGTAATAATGGTAAACGCAACAAACGCCAGCATCGGAATGGTTATGAAACCAAGCCAATTCAGATAATCCTTTGAACAAGGAACACCTGTAGTGCACATTTCAAACTGTTGCAGGTACGGTATTTTTTGCAGCACCATATGATATCCAGAAATAAGCATCCCAATGATGGATAATGGTAAAACATATCGATAGATGGCTAAATCATTTCGATAGCCAGCGATTCCAAGAATAATCACTAATGGGTACATGAAAATTCTTTGATACCAGCAAAGTGTGCATGGGATAAAATGACGGACTTCACTAAAGTACAAGCTCCCAAGTGTGGCGATAATTGCAGCAACCCAAGCAAGTAATAAGGATTTATTCATTTACCTATTTCCCCTTTGCTGCTTTATCAACCATATCCTTCAAATCATCAAGTGATTTCCCTTGGAACATCTTTCCGTCCACAAAGATAGTTGGAGTTCCTGTTACACCAAGTTTTGTAACATAATCCATATCCGTTTGCCAAGCAGCATTTGCCTTGTTGGCATCAAAATAAGCAACGACTTTGTTGACCTCATCCTCTTTCGCTACTTCTTTTAGTGTATTCGTCAAAAATTTCTTGTCATAAACATCCATTTTTTCATATTTAGGATCTTCCGGCTGCTTTTTATAAAGCAGGTCATGGAATTTCCAAAAAGTATCGTTTCCAAGCTCGTGGTATACTGCTTCAGCAAATTTTGCAGCTCGCTCTGAGTCTACATTAATAAAAGAATCGTTAAAAAAATATAGTTTTGCTTTTCCAGTATCAACTAACTCTTTTTGAATTACTGGAATCACACCCTCAGCAAAGTTTTTACAATTTGGGCATTTATAATCGCCAAATTCAATAATGGAGACTGGTGCTGAACTTTTTCCAAGGAATGGCTGGCCAGAATAATCAATTGCGACTTCCGACTTAGACGCTGGTTTTTCAACTTTTTTATTGTGATTTCCTAGAAAAATAAAGCCAAGAATACATACCGCTATTAAGCCGATCATCCAAAAGGTGAACTTAGATGAACTCCCCTGTTGTTTCGTATTTTTTTTGTTATTTGCCATAAAATTTAAACTCCTCATTTATTCTCTAAGATAGGTTTAATTGTACTAAACCTGTCCTCTAATGTGAAACAAAAGGAAACACCTTCACAAAATGTTAATATTACACCAAAAAATGCCATCGAAAAATGGCACTTCACTATTTTAGATTTGCATTTTTTCGTAAACTTTGTAGCTCTTTACTAAAAAAAGTGTGGTTGATTTCCGCTCCAGGATGCTCGCTTTCCGCGGGGCGGGCGTTGAGCCTCCTCGGCGCTTTAGCGACTGTTGGGTCTCACCTGTCCCGGTGCTCCCGCTGGAGTCTCGCACCTTCCGCTCCAATCAACTTCTCAAAATAACCTATTTAAAAACAACAATCTTTGAAAAACTGCCTTAGAATTTCATACACAGATAGCTCAGTGTTCCGAATTCATAATCGCGATAGATTGGTTGTACCTGGTCCAAACCGTTTCCGCTGCCCATCGCAATGAAAAATGGAACAAAGTGTTCCGGCCTTGGTACAGCAGTCTTGGCATTCGGTGCTTGTTTTTCATATTCGAAAAGGCTAGCTAAATCTTGCTTTTCAATTTTTTCTAAAAGCCAGCCATCGAAGGCGACAGCCCAAGGTTCCGGTTCTTTCTGTCCCCAATGAACGATTCGCAAATTGTGGACCGTTACCCCACTTCCAATAACAAGAATCTCTTCTTGCCCAATGCCTTTTAATGCCTCACCGATTTTGTATTGCATTTCTGGAGGCAGGAAGGGATGAACAGAAACTTGAATAACAGGAATATCGGCATTTGGATACATTTTTGATAACATCGTCCAAGAACCATGATCTAACCCTCTCTTCGTATCCAGATTAGAGGGAATTCCTGCTTGTGCTAATCGGTCTTTTAAATATGATGCGAGTTTAGTGGAACCTTTTGCGGGATACTTAATTTCATAAAGCTCCGGTGGAAATCCGTAGAAATCATAGATGGTTTCATACGATTCATCTAAAGAAGAAATGGTTAATGTTTCAGCTTCCCAGTGAGCAGTAAAAATGACAATCGCTTTTGGATGATATTGCTGGCCAAGTTTTTCTAAAAATCTTGTATAATTGTTATCTTCAATTGCTAACATCGGTGAACCATGCGCTAAAAATAAAGATGGAAGCATATCTTTCACTCCTTTACTTACTTTATGTAACTAACTATAATAACGTAATATATTTACGTCAAGTAATTAAATTGATTGTTTACAATCACCATATGTATAATAAAGATCATAGAGGTGAATAAGTATGAATCCATCAACATTGTGCCCTAAATTTGAGCAGGCTATGAAATTACTCAGCCAGCGTTGGACTGGTTTTATTATTTATCAACTTTTATCTGGCCCACAGAGGTTTTGTACAATCGAATCCTCTCTTCCCATCAGTGGACGTCTTTTATCAGAACGATTAAAGGACCTAGAGCATGAAGGGATTGTAAAAAGAGAAGTTTTTCCTGAAACACCGGTACGAATTGAGTATTCTTTAACGGAAAAAGGAATGGCGATGGAGTCCATCATAAGGGAAATAGAGAAGTGGTCGGGGGAATGGGTTAAGACCGATGAAGAAGCATGAGTTTCCATGCTTTTTTATTTGTGTTCTGAGAAGTGAAAATAAATAAACTTTCCCTACTATGGTAAAATAAAACGGAAAATCATACACAAGGAGAGGCGAAAATGATTTCAAAAAGCGAATACACCGGATACATCGGCACTTATACAAAAGGTGACAGCAAAGGAATTTACACATTTAAATTAGATACTGAAAATGAAAAAATAACCGATATTAAAGCAGTTGCTGAATTGGACAACCCTACTTACCTTAACATCAGTCAGGATAATCGATATTTATATGCCGTTATAAAAAAAGGTGAAGAAGGCGGAGTGGCTTCTTTTTCGCTTGATAGCGAATCCGGTGAACTTACCCCAATGAATACCCAGTTAGCTCCCGGTTCGTCTCCTTGCCATGTTAGCATGGACAGCAAAAATCAATATTTATTTAGTGCAAACTATCATAAAGGAACCGTTGAATCTTATCTGCTTGACTCTGAAACAGGTTTCATTCAGCAGCCTGCTTCCGTTATACAACATGAAGGTTCTGGTCCAGATCCAAGACAAGAAAAGGCCCATACCCATTTTGCGGGAATCACTCCTGATGAAAAATATATCGTAGTGGTTGAATTAGGCACCGACTTACTTCTTACATATGAAGTAAACATTGATGGAGAATTAACGGAGGTTAGCCGTTTATCCACCCCTGCAGGAAACGGTCCAAGACATATTACTTTCCATCCAAACGGAAAATTTGCTTATGTGATGACGGAGTTTAGCTCAGAGGTCATTTTCCTTACTTATCACGCTGAAGATGGTCATTTTATAGCGAACCAATTTATTTCTACACTTCCTGACGATTTTAAGGAAAACAATCAAGGCAGTGCCATCCATATTTCTGCTGACGGCCGCTTTGTTTATGCCGGGAATCGCGGGCATAATAGCATTGCTGTGTTTAGTGTGGATGAGACTACTGGTGAGTTAAGCTTTGTCTATCGAGTTTCCTCTGAAGGAGATTGGCCAAGAGATTTTTCGATTGACCCAACCGGCAGATATATGGTCGGATCTAACCAGGAATCAGGCAATCTTGTCCTTTATCGCCGAGATGTTGAGACAGGAAAACTTACTTTGATTGAAAGAAATATCGAGGTTCCTTTTCCAGTATGTGTGAAGTTTTTGCATTATTGATAAAAATTGAATGACCCAAACTCCCCCTCCAAATATGACCTGCTCGCTTTGAAGCAGGTCCTTTCCCTAGGGGATTTTTAGAAACTTTTTGATCTCTGCAATCGTAATTCCTAAATTACGTGCCTGAATAATCAAGTATAACCATTCTTTATCTAGTTCTTTTTCGCCAATTTGATGGATTCCCATGTTTAAATTTCCCTCCTAAAATATAGGTATTTTAGGTAGCTCAGTGGTCAATATATTTTACTTTTGCACTCAAGCTTTACTCCCACTCTTTTAAAACGTGTGCCCTTTATCTTATAAATCCTTATTTCGTTAAGAAAATATTACCACGAAAATTCACTATATCGAACAAGAACAGTCCCAAAAATTCCGACAAAATTTTAATTCAAGAAATATCCAACTCATTCGGTTTTTATTTTTTATATAAAAGCCATATTAAATAAAAATAGTTTTATTTATTTGAGGTGTGAATAGTGCATTTTTTCCATGGGCAAGAATCATTAACAATAATGGAATGGTGTTTAAGAGCGATCATTACTTTTTTCTTTATGCTTTTTTCTGCAAAGATTATGGGCAGCCGTGCCATTTCTCAATTAAGATTGTTGGATTTCATTATGGCTTTAATGTTAGGGAATATCATTGCACATCCACTATCAGACCATAGCATTGGGATGAAAGGTTCGATTATCTCAACGATGATTATCATTGTCTTATATATGATTTGTATTTCTATATCCTTAAAATGGCCTCGCTTTCGCAAGTTTATGGATTCTGATCCTATCCCGCTCATTAAGGATGGAGAGATTCTAAATAAAGGATTATTAAAAGCAAGAATTTCAGTAGATTACTTATTGGCTGAATTAAGAAAAGAGAAAGTGGAGGATGTAAAAAAAGTAGCTTTGGCACTATGGGAAGCAGACGGTCAAATGTCTATTTTTTTGGATCCTCAGTTTGAGCCGCTTACACCATCGAACTACCAAATGAAAACTGAACCTTTTGATTTACCAAAGACCATTATTTCGGAGGGGAAAATAAATTTCCATGTACTTCAGCAAATCAAAAGAGATGAAAAATGGTTATATAATCACCTGAGAAATTTCCATCAAACTGATGTATCAAATGTATTACTAGCAACAATTGACAGAAAAAGTCAATTAAATATTCTTCTATATAAATAAGATTAAAAGATCCATCATTAAAAAGAGATGGATTTTTCCATTTAAATTAAAATATTTATCACTTTTCCTAATGGAGATTTAAGTACATCTGAGTTTTTAGGAAATAAATGTGCTTTTTTATTATTCCATTATCTTTCGTTAATCATAGAATAGAGTAAGAATCTAATAGATTCTACCAATTTTTAAGGGAGTGATTCGAATAGCTGAAAATCCAAATGTTTATGTTGAGGATTTTACAGGTAATACACCCCAAGCCAAAATTCAAGCAGCGATTGATTTCGCCTCGCAAAACTCTAAAAAAACAGTCATTGCATCCGATAAAGATTATTATTTAACCGGTACAATTATTATTAAACAAGGGGTAAAATTACAAGGAAGTTACGCGACAAGGTTTATTATGGGCGCAAATGTCCGGGGGTTTGAACTACAAAAGGATTCTTCATTGTGTAATGCTAGTATTATGATTGATTATAAAGGTTATAGCAAAGAAGCTATTTACTTGGATGGAAAATACCAATACTACAATACGTGGAATAATACTGCACTCAAAAATCTTGTCTTGGTGAATTGGACAGGGACAGTTTCAGGTATTGGGATCCGGCTATACTCAGGTGGGAGCGGCCATGAGATTTCATATGTAAACTTCACAGATATCAAAATTGTATCTTTTGAAAAAGGTATTTATTTAAAGGCGGTTAAACCCGCTAGTGGATTTGCATATGTTAATGCTAATCGTTTTGATAAAATCTCATTGGAAGATTGTATTGAAAATATTGTTTTAGAAGGCAGTGAAACCATCCCCAATGAATGCAGCGGGAATTCTTTTACAAATTTACAAATCCAACCTTCATCGAATACGAAACTCATCATGTCTATTCAAGGCCAATATAACAAGATAGATGGTATGTGTTGGGACTTGCAACTCATTCAAAATTCGAATCCTATTTTTATATTTAAGCCAGAAAGTAACTATAATGAATTGGATATGAAATCAATACCAGCGAATCGTATTCTTAATAGCGGGAAAACAAAAAATAGATTTGAAACTTTTTAAAACTATTTCTCTAAGGAAACACAGGGCATTCCATGACTAACAAACTGTTATCACGGAATGCCCTTCTAGACGCTAAAACCACTATTACAAGGATCATTAATGGTTCTTTTTTGTTTGAACTTATATATATTTAGATCTGCCATGCACTGTTTTTAGATCAGAATCTTTTAGATTTCTACTTTTCTTGCTGTTCAATCCTATCCCTATTTTCCCAACAAAATAATATCCATATGGAATTTTATTCAAGACGAAGGTAACTACGATTGATAAGAGCAGACTGCCGATGAAATAGAATATGGTTTGGAATAATGGATTCATATCAAGAGAAAGTCGGTTGAAAAATACGTACATTAAAGCTAAGAAAACAGGATGGATTAAATAAATTCCAAACGAATATTGGCTAATCCAAACGAAAATTTTAGGAACCTTAGGAAGTTTCGTAGCAATATAATAAATCAGCAAAATCATACTAGTAGTAAAAAACACCATATCGACCCTTTTGGATGAAATACTAGAGATTAGATGTGAATCATATAAAAATAAACACATTCCTCCGCATAGTAGTGGACTTACAATCACCCACTTGGAATATTTATTTAAAAAATTAATGAATGATGAAAAGTTTCTACCACAGTAATAGGCAAGTGTAAAATAAAACAACCAGCCAAAAAAGGGAATCCAATAGAATTTATCCCAAATGTATGCACCGATTTCAGATGGATATGGTTTAACAAAATTGAAAAATCCTAAATAAATTAAATTTATTAAAAGTGCACTTCCCATGACCGAGGCTGGATTCCACTTTTTTAAAAATTTATCAAAGAAATAATGAAGCAGGTAAAATTGAAAGATAACTAGTATGAAATAACCATGATAATCCCCTAACAAAAGATGCCTCCATAAAAAATTTATAAAGGACCCCATTAAATCACTGCCAGAGCTTATCGATTGTTCGAATGCTTTTAAGAAAGCATAAAATGTGCCAAACAAAACATATGGCACCATAATAAACTTTAACCTTTTCGACCAAAAATTAGATGGAAGTTCTTGCGGATACGAACGTGATAAGATAAATTCAGAAATAAAAATAAAGGCTGGCGTACCGAAAGTTAATAAAACCCTGACTAAATTGACAGTATTATTTTCGTCAGCATAGGCCCTCGCCAATGAATGAAGAAGTAATATACTTAGACATGAAATACTTCTCATTAAGAAGATTTCATTTATTAATTTTTTAGGCAAAATTATCTCTCCTTTGTATAATTATTATTTTTTCCTTATTCATAAAAAAACACTTCTATATATTGATATAATTTCCTTTTTGCATCATTTCCGTAAATTCCAAAGGTATTGCCAATTATTTTTATATATTCACTAATAGTGATGCCAACATTGTGTTTACTTAACCACCATGCCTTTGGGTCATAGGTTGTATTACTGGCAACATAAATTAGTTTCGTATCACTATCCTTATAGACTCTACTGAAATTATATTTCACCCTTCTCATATGGTAGTCAGATGAGACGATCAGTGCAGAATGATATTTATGCTTTTTCATAATTTTTTTTACATAGACTGCACTTTCATATGTGCTATCTGCCTTTCTCTCCAATATTACGGATTTCCTTGGCAAAAGTCTTATAGTGCTTTCCCATAGATTGTCTGCCAGTCCATTGGATACAATCATTTTTCTTGCATATCCCGATTGATAAAGTTCATATGCTTTTTCAAGACGTCCTTCTCCTCCACTTAATACGACAATTACGTCCGCTGCTTTTGGTGCTTCATCCACCACAAGAAATCTGCCTGCAAACAATAGGAAAAAAGTGAATAATAAAACGATTATAAAAAAAATTCTTTTTCTTATTTTTTTTCGTTTCTTAATGGACAATGTTCCTTGTCGTCTGATTATTGAAAACATAGTGTAATGGCCTCTTTAAACCGTTGCACGTTCAATAAGACTATAAATTTCTTTATACGAATGTCTTCGATCAAATTTTTCTTCTGCCAATCTCCTAGCGTTTTCCCCATATGCTGCGCGCAAACCTTTATTTGTATAAAGCTGTTCAATTAATGCGGCTAATTTAACCGCATCACCAGGATTATAGTTAAGACCAATATTTTCGCTTGTTACCATGTCCATAAATTCCTTATTAAGGCTGCTATTTAATATAGGTAATCCAGCGGATAGAAAATCTCCAATTTTGTTGGTAATACTTTGTTGAGCACCTTTACTAATTGCATTTGCTGCAATATCAGATTTCACTAAATATGGAATCATCTCTTCATATGTAAAGTGACCCATAAAATCCACGGGGGCTCCTAATTGATTGGCCAAATTCTCAAATTTCGCTTGTAATGGGCCTGACCCAAATACTTTAAAAACGATATTAGTGAACCCTTTATCTTTTAGAATTGAAACTGCGCGAATGACTGTTTCCAGGTCATAACTATAGCTAATAGTTCCTATATAGGTAATCCAAAATTCATTAGGCTCTTTGTTAACTGGATTATCTTTATACCGATCAAAAACACCCAGGTCTGTTCCAATAAAAATAGGCAAGTAACTTCTGGCATCCAGATTAACTTTTTTTACACGCTGCACATAACTTTTAGATACGCCCACAACATAATCTGCTAAACTATAAATTTTATTGGCATAGATGGTAAGAGGGTATAATAGGGCATCCACTAATATCTCTGGAAGCGGAATGGCATTCTTGACTGCCTCTGGCCAGACATCCTGGATATCCATAACAAATGGGATTTCAAATTTCTTGGCATATTTCCCAACAATAAAAGCAGCGTCCATCATAGGGTAAGCGCAGTAAATCACATCCGGGTTATGTTTTATATTTTTTAAATAAAACGCCAATTGTTTAGAAAATTGTCTATGGCTTTGAATACGATCAATCCCAATATTTTTTTGGTATCCCAGTTCCTCTAACATAACGATTTTATATTTTAGGCTCTTACTGATCATTTCAATTTTCGCATTATCCCTAAATTTTTTATCGCTGTGCTTAAAATTACTTGTAAGTAAGGTAACCCTATGCCCTTTAGAACTTAATTTGTCAGCAATATACGTGAATCTATTAAACCCCTTTTCTCCTGGAAGAATTGTAAAGGGAGCAACTAAAAGAATCTCTCTACTATTTGTTAACATCCGAACACTCTCCATCCAATTTCAGGTTTTCTTAAACTGCTAGATAACCACTTGCATAATTTCTTTCGGTTGATTCGTCATATATAAAAGTACTTCCTTTAGCTCATCTCTATCTAGATGGTTATAAACCTCAAGTAATTTTGTTATTTTTGTTACTTCTACATTCACCGACTTACCTACGAAAATTTTAGGATGGATCTGAAAATCCTGTACTTCAGTCTTACTAAGAATTTCTTCAAATAGTTTTTCTCCTGCTCTTATTCCGGAGAAGGTTATCTCTATATCATTCTCAGAATAACCTGATAATCGAATTAAATTTTTAGCAAGATCTACAATTTTTACTGGTTCTCCCATATCTAGGACAAATATTTCTCCACCTTGTGCATTTGCTCCAGCTTGTAAAACGAGCCTGGACGCCTCAGGAATGGTCATAAAATATCTTGTCATTTCAGGATGTGTTACTGTTATGGGACCGCCCTTTGAAATTTGTTCCTTAAATAATGGAATGACACTCCCCCTGCTTCCTAATACATTTCCAAAACGGACTGCTACAAACCTAGTATTGCTTTTATGATTTAGTTCCTGAACAATCATCTCGGCTATTCTCTTCGTAGCACCCATAACACTCGTTGGGTTTACTGCTTTATCCGTTGAAATCATGACAAATGTTTCCACACCATTTTCTCCTGCCGCCTCTGCAACATTTTTTGTCCCGATTACATTATTCTTAATAGCTTCCTCTGGATTTCTCTCCATTAATGGAACATGTTTATGAGCTGCAGCATGAAATACAACCCTTGGTTTATATTGATTCATAATCGTAAAAATTTTATCCCGGTCTGTAATATCAGCAATTTCAGTAACAATTTCAAAATGATGATTTAAGGAGGACTTCAATTCCATCTCAATGGTATAGATACTATTTTCGCCATGACCAAGGAGTATAAGTTTTGACGGTAAAAACAGAGAAATTTGCCTGCAAATTTCTGAACCAATGGATCCACCCGCACCTGTTACCAGTACAACACTGTCAGTAATGTATTTTGAAATCGAGTTTGTGTCCAATTCAACAGGCTCCCTGCCCAATAGATCACCCGGTTCGACATTGCGAATTTCATTAACAGAGACCTTACCTGTTACTAAATCCTCGAACATCGGCATCATCTGTGTATTAATCTTTGTTTTGATGCAATCCAAATAAATACTGTGTAGTTCTTTTTTTGTTAGAGAGGGTATTGCAATGATAATATTTTCAATTTTTAGATCCCTAACTATATCTTTAAGCCTGCTCAAACCACCAATTACGGGAAGACCTAAAATTTCAAGATTTTGCTTTTGTTTATCGTCATCAATAAAGGCAACAGGAATTAGATCACAATCCTTACTATTCTTTAATTGTCTTGTTGCCAGCATACCCGCAGACCCCGCACCAATAATAAGCGTCCGCTTTTTAACCTTTTTATTTCCGGAAAAGTGTTTTTCTTTATAGATGCGCCATGAAAACCGGGAACCCCCAATTAAAAATAAATGCATCATCCACGTTGTGGTTAAAATTCGAAAATAAATTTGCTGTCCAATAATCCATTGTATAATCGCTGCGGTAATGACGGAAAAGGTTACAGCTTTAAGAACGGTTACCATTTCATCTGCACTTGCATACTCCCAAGCCCTCTTATACAGCCTATATCTAGAGGCAAATAAATGATGACTTACAAGAAGGGTTGTTGATACAAGTGTTAACGGTACTTTAGGAACAACACAGCCAGAGAAAAGTAGAAAGCTGCAGATATATACGGATGCAAACACGATTAAGGAATCAACTACTACTAAAGAAAGTAGCCGTTTCTGAAAACTCATGGGTGGACACTCCTTTCTTTTCTATTTAAAGAAACCATTTTGTTCTTTTTAAAGAACACCCGGACATAAAATGGTTTACTAATTTTTAAAAATTAGCAATAAAGTGTTGTTCCCTTCTTCGACTTACAAAGGATTGAATAATTTGTATTACCCGTGATTGTTCATCTTCGGTCATGTTGGTCCCCGACGGCAAACAGATCCCTCTTTCAAATAAAGTTTCTGCGACATTCAAATGTTCTGAATGAGAATAAAATCTGTATTCATTAAGTAAGGGTTGTAAATGCATTGGTTTCCATACTTGTCTTGCTTCGATATTTTCTCTTTCTAATTCTTGAATTAACTCAAATGGCGTAAACAATGGTTGTTCTGAATCTATATAAAAAGTAGTTAACCAACGATTGTGTCGTGTTCCTTTGTATTCAGGCATCAAAACAATCTCTTTAATATCGCTTAATCCTCTAATATACCGCTGATAAATAGCCTGTTTTTGTTTTACTCTTTCTTCAATTACAGATAGTTGGGCAATCCCAATTCCTGCTAAGATGTTACTCATCCGATAATTGTAACCTAATTCACTGTGTTGATAATAAGGCTTATTGTCTCTTGCTTGTGCAGCAAGAAACCTCCCCCTAGCAATTGCTGTTTTATCATCTGAAACTAACATTCCTCCACCAGATGTGGTAATAATTTTGTTTCCATTAAAGGAAAACACACCAAATTTACCTATCGTGCCACTTTTTCTCCCTTTATAGGTGGAACCAAGTGATTCAGCTGCGTCTTCAATTATAGGTACCTGGTAAAAATTACAGATTTCTACTATTTCGTCCATTTTGGCATTCTGTCCATAAAGATGAACTACAATTACCGCTTTAGGTAAATTCCCTTCTTTTTCAGCATCCATGAATGCTCTTTTTAAAGCATCTGGCGACATATTCCATGTATCAAACTCTGAATCAATGAAAACTGGTTCAGCTTGTTGATACAGAATTGGATTTACACTAGCAATAAATGTAAGTGTGGAGCAAAAAACTTTATCCCCAGCTTTTACATCAAGCAATCTTAATGCCAGGTGGAGAGCCGCTGTTCCTGAACTGACTGCCAATGCATCGTTTACTCCAACATATTGACAAATATCCTCCTCAAACCTATCAACATTTGGACCTAATGGAGCAATCCAATTTGTTTTAAAAGACAGATCAATGTATTTCTGTTCATTTCCGGTCATATGTGGTGATGATAGATAAATTCTCTTCTTATTACTTTCCATGAACCCACCCCATTCTCTAAAAATTCTGAAATATAAACATAAAAAATTATTATTTACTAAGCTGCTTTTGAAAGGTCAAATCCGGGTGCCTGTACAGGGGAAAATAATTTTCGGAAACTGGCAGGTCTTTAACTAACTCATAATAAATCTTCTCATTACGGATTCTTTTCCCAATGTAAAAAGGTACATCTCCATATTTATTAAAACGCTTTTTAAACCGATATAAGGTATCACTATCCCCGGTGTATCCTCCACCTAAATGTAAAGCTTTTTTCCCTTTAGTCTTTGCCCATTCCACTACGTAATGAATTAATGAATTATTAGGTGAGAAATTTAAATATTCTTCGTCTGAACCTAACAAATGGTAATGAATGAAATCACCATAGTGCATAAAAAAACATGACATGATCACTTTATCGTCCATCACGACTTCTATTAATTCCAGGTGATCCTTCAAAAGTTCAACACTATTTTCAAAAAAGGACCTCTGAAAATAGTAATATTCATATGCATTTTTCTTATCCATCGTTTTATAATATAGATTAATAAAGTTATCCAATTCTCTTGGATTTCGATGGACCATTCTAAAGTATTCATTTGCTTTTGCTTTTCGTAGCCTATTTCTATTTTTATTATCATAATTGGCCCAGATCTCTTCTAAATCCAATGACAAATCAATGTAAATAGTATGACGGTTTAAGGTAGATTCTATATCTTTATAATCTTGATCATTCCGAATTAATGGATGAAATCGAACAAACTCAGTAATAATATTATTTTGAAAACAATAAGAATGAAATGAATCCTCAAATTCTCTGAATAGCTGCTTTTTATTAGATTCGTCTTTCGTGTTGGTAATTGGACCTCCATAACCATAAGGAGTTGTAATATCATACAATTCCCCATATTTTTTTGAAATATCCTTTGAACTGGGCAAGGTTTTAAGCCTTCTCATTAAGAACGGGTAATAGACAAAATCCTGGCCATTATCATAAATATAAAGCCTTGCCTCCCCTTCCCCATTTCTCTCATAAATTTCAAAGTATTCAGGTGTAAAGTATATATCCTGACTTACAGTTTTTCCTAAAAATTCATACCAACTCTCTTTTTGAGATAAATCAAATACTTTATAAACCACTATTTTTCCCCCTAAAACCTATATAGAATGTTTAAATTCGATTTATTTTTTTATAACCGAGCTAGTAAATTACTCTTTTTAAATCTTTAGATCCATCCTGTTACTTTGACAAGCCAATCTGGCCGGGAATTGACTTGAGAGAATTTCACTTGCCATTAAAAGAAGTTTTCGTTTTGAGTCCAACTTATTAAGAAAATGTAGTAAATCATCATCATGAAAAGATTTAGCATTTGTTAGCCGATATAATTGATGATTTATTCTACCTATTTGATAAACTCCATTTCTAGTTGTACATGTTAGCATTGAAAAACCAAATGCCTTTTGCTCAACCTCAGCATTCGGATAGTTCTCTATATAACATTCATTAAAACAATTCGACGCCGTTACAAAAGGCTGCTCACCAACATACCAGTAGGTCGAATCCTTTTTAACAAAGCCAATTTTCTCATACCAATTCATTGCCTTAGTATTATTATTAAAAACATCGAGGGATAGGTTCGATTTCCTATTTTCATCCAACAACTTATACCCGTGTTTTACCAGAAGGGATCTTCCAATGCCCAATCCCTGATATTCAGGCAATACATAAATATTATTTAAAAAAAGATGATTCTTTAAAATACGCCATTCCGTATATCCTGCTAATTGGTCTTCAATAAATGCTCCGTAAAGCTTCACTCTTCGAAATTCCTCAGGTATGGTAAGCAATTTTTTTAAGTATGCCTCATAGCCAATTGAACTAAAAATGGTAAGTGGAAAAATATCTTTATCCATTCCAGATTCAATTAGCTTGGGTATTTGATGAACATCTTTATTTTTTAAGGCTTCGATTCGTATTTCCATTGGTTTTTTTATCCACCTTTTAAAGACTTTGCTTTTATCTGTCGTTCTACGTCAAAATCCAACATTTGTTGATCAGGGACATTGGCAATCCCTTCGCGTTTTAATGTTTTGCTAATTGTTTTTAAAATAATTTTTAAATCTAAGAGGAAAGAATGGTTTTCAATATAATTTACATCTAATGCCAGTCTCGTGTTCCAGTCCAGTTCGTTCCTCCCCTCTACTTGTGCATACCCGGTAATTCCAGGCCGAACAGTATGCCTTTTTCTTTCTTCTTGAGAGTAGTAGGGCAAATATCGAACTAATAGCGGCCGGGGTCCAACCAGGCTCATATCGCCTTTTAGCACATTGAGTAATTGTGGCAACTCATCCATACTTAATCGTCTGATTAAAAGCCCTACTTTTGTTAAGCGAATAGAATCCGGTAAATCGTTTCCCGCTTCATCCTTTTCATTTGTCATTGTTCTAAATTTAAATAGTGTAAAAATCCGCTCCTGATACCCGACTCGTTTTTGTTTAAATAGAATTGGTGAACCAAGTTTCAACCTGACCACGATTGCAACCCCCAGAATGATGGGACTAAAGAGGCACAACAGTAGTAAACTCACAAAAATATCAAAAAGTCTTTTCATAGTGCCTCCTACATGTTTTCATTATAAAATTACTCATTGTTCTTAAATAAGAACAAATAGTCAAAAATGGTTTATTTTGCAACTTTTACAGCCGTTTTTAAAGATGTAATTTTTTTCCCATTGAAAACAACCCCCCTTAAATAATTAGACATAGGCTTTTCAAGTAAGATATAGACTAAACAGGAAGAAACCACCGCTAATAAAATTACCATTGACATGGAAAAGAAGTAGCCAATTGACCCCATTAAATTTAATTTCTTAAAAATCAAGATATAAAATTGTAAAAAAGGCCCATGTGCAATGTATATTGAATAAGAGGCGTCGCCTAGGAAAGAAAGCGCTTTTGGAACCTTTCGATTCTTTTTGTCTTTTTCCGAAATACCAAGCATTAGAATCATTGAAGATAGCGAATAGAATATCGGTGTCTGTAGTTCAATTAGGTGGTAAATATTATTGATCCAAACAGCCAGAAAACCGGCCATGCCTAGTATTATCAATAAGGAAGAATATCTAAATCTGTAATTGAGGGTTAGATGCGCTACTAAGCATCCAAATAAAATTTCTAAATTACTAAAGCTGGTAAAAAATGAATTTCCTTGTTTTGGAATGACTTTAAGCTCTAGTAAAATTGAAATTATAATCCATAAAAAAATAATTGGTTTAAAAATTTTTGGTTTGAATATAAACGCAGTAAATATGATATAAAAAAACATTACATAACTAAGTGACCAAGTTGATGCAAGAATAGGATCTGTAGGTAAGGTAAGCATTGATTTAATGATAAGATCAAAAGAGTATGGTTCATCAATAAAAGGAAAAATAATAGATGCCGCAATCGTTAATAAAGTAAACAACCAATATAACGGGTAAATTCGAATCACACGTTTCAAGAAAAATTCAGTTGCCTTTCCTGAATTACCCGCTTTACCATGATAAATATAATAAATCATAAAACCAGTTACAGTAAAAAAGAAATCTACACCGCCAGTTCTTTCCCATTCCCCTAAATGAAACCAATTGTACTTAAACTCTGTATAAAACAAAATATTTACATGCCCTAAAAGTACAAATAAGATGGCTATTGCCCTTGATACCTGTATATATAATAATTTTCTTCTTCCGCTTTCTATACTTTTCTCTCCTTTTCTTAAAATCATCCTCTTCCTCACGTGCTATGCCCTAGAATGTTTTTTTAAAGCATTTAATGAATAATTTACAAAGCACCATAAAGAATATGGGATATTGATTTTTTCAACCTTCCTATATGTGTTCCATGTTTTTCGTGCAGATTTTAGTTTGTTACTAGAAAGGGAGTTTTCACATTTTCTATAGATTGCCAGCTCCTCATTCAGACCATACGCTTGGATCCCTTTCGATAATATTGAAAGCCAAAGTCCGTAATCTTCTGAGCAATCGCGATATAATGGCATCTGTACTTTTCCTATTTTTCTTTTATCAAGCATCACGGTTAATGTTCCAATTATTGTATTCTTTAAAAGGTCCTTATAATCCATTTTCTCTGGTACTTGAAACACAATATCTGTTTTTTCACCAACTTCGGTCATAATTCTGTAATCCGTATATGAAAAAGCAAGATTATTTTTTTCCATAAACATTAGCTGCCGCTCTAACTTTTGAGGTTGCCAGAGATCATCACTATCCAAAAAGGCTAGAAAGTTTCCCTTTGCAGAAGTAATAGCCCTATTTCTCGCATTCGCCGGGCCACTATTATTCTTTAGTTCAATTAACCTGATTCTTGAATCTTTCTCAATTTCTATCTTTACAATATCCACCGTGTTATCTAAAGAGCAATCATCCACGATAATCATTTCCCAACTTGAAAAAGTTTGTTCCTTAACAGATTGAATGGTTTCAGTAATAAATCTTGCAGCGTTATAGGTTGGAGTGATAATTGAAACAACTGTTTGTGTAGCGAATCTCATTTAATTCACAGTCCCTCCATGTCAATTAGACTTTTGTATGTTGAATATACGCTGTTAACTTATAAAGCATTTAATTTTAATGATTCATAACCTTGTTTTTTTCAAGCCTTTTTAGTAATTTTTGATTATAAATACTCCCTTCCTTCACCCCCTGGGCCTGCTCACGTTGAAGAACAACCCTGATGGTTTGAAATAGAATTTTTATATCTAGCGTAAAAGAATAATTTCGAACATACAGTAGGTCGAAACGCAATTTATCTTCGACAGGGGTGGTATAGTTTGCTAATACCTGGGCTAATCCTGTTATTCCCGGCTTTACAGTTAACCGATAGGGATAATCAGGGAGAGTTTGTTTAAATTGATTGATGAAATATTCCCGCTCAGGTCTTGGTCCAACTAAGCTCATTTCACCCTTTAAGACATTTATTAATTGCGGTAGCTCATCTAAACGAACTGCTCGAATAATCCTTCCAACTAAAGTAATTCTTGGATCTTTATCTGTTGCTAATACTGGACCTGTTCTTTTTTCTGCATCTTGAATCATGCTCCTAAACTTATAAATCCAATAAGGTTTCCCATCTAGTCCAATACGCTCCTGTTTAAAAAAAGCTGGTCCCTTTGAGGTTAGCGGGATTAAAAAGAATAAAATCATGAAGAATGGGCTGGCTATAACTAATAACACTGCTGATACCATCACATCAAAGATCCGTTTAGAAATCTTTTGTGATACATTTAAAAGGGGAGGTTTTATCGAAACAACCAGCATATCATCTATTTGTTGTGTATTTGCCCCAATAAAGGACAACTCAAATAATTGTGGAACCATCAATATTTCTTTTCCGTATCTGATGCATACTCTCGCTATTTCCTCACAATCCTTTCTATTTATAGCAGGACTAAGCAGAAATAGATCACATTTTTTGACGTATTCATGAAGGTTCCTTTTTTTTTCTAAAGGGATAAATCCCTCAATTTCAAACCACCCATTATGATGATTTAGTAATTTTCCGGCCAAATAAAGGCCGGCATTGGATGCTTCACCAATAATATAGACTTTTTTCTTACCGAATAATTTCTTATTTATATACCAAACACATACATGGAAACAGGTTAATAGAGTCGTTTGAATAAGAAATGCTGCTAAAATGTAGCTTGGCTGGAAAGGTAAATAAGGAGTCAATAATGAAATTATTGATTCCAAACCTGAGAAGATAATCATCGATAATACAATTGAATAGACCAAATGATGAATGCCTTTCCTTCGCCAATCTGTATAAAGGTCATATAGATACAAAGGTACAACCGACGCAGCCGAAACTACTATTAACCAAGAATAATCGACAATAAGTTCCATGTTCATGATTGAAAATTGTTGCAATATGCCATTTGCCAAAATGAAACCTGTAAACACTATTGTGATATCTACTACTGCTAGGAACATTTTTACATACCTTCTTCTCCCAAAATCTTCATTCATTTCATTTCTCCTTTCTTTAATACTCTTAAGTCTACAAATTAGAGTAATACAGAAAAAAATGTTCTTTTAGACGAATAATCCATTCCCAATAAAGAATAGGAAAACAAAAAAATATAGGATGTATCGTTTAAAATGCTGTACCATCAGCTGCAGTTTAAGTACTCTTTTAAAGTATTACTTACCATTTGCTCTAATGAAAATTCAGTTTGGACTTTTCTTCTGGCATTTTCAATAATATGCTCTCTAATCTCCCTATCTGACTCAATAGCCAAGATTTTATTACAAAAATCTTCTGTTGAATGGTCATTTATAAGAAAACCGGTCTTATTTCCGATTATCGCTTCACCAACCCCGCCTCTATCAATAGAAATAATTGGTGTCCCAACTGCCATAGCTTCTAAGACAACCATAGGGAAGACTTCCCGATAGGATGTTAGTACTAAGAGATCCATTTCCTTTATAAACTCCTCTGGTTTGTGAACAGCTCCTACCATTTTTATTTTGTGATGAAGACTATGTGATTTAATCATATTCTTTATATTTTCTTTCTCTGGTCCGTCTCCTGCAATGTAAAACATGATATTAGGATTGTTGCGAAGCTGTTTAGCAATGTTAATAAATAACTCATGATTCTTTTCTTCTGATAATCTTGCTAATATTCCAACATTAAAGGACTCCCCCTGTACTTTACGGTGAAAAACGAACTGATTTAAATCTACGCCGTTATATACGGTCGTGATTTTAGTGGGATCTATCCCTGCTTTAACAAGATTCCTCTTTTCGAATTCACTAACCGTGATGATTCTCGCAACATATTTATTTAATAAATGTGCGAAAATAAATGGACTCTTTTCTTCCAGAACAGTAACATTATGTTTTGTGTAGACAATCTTGAATTTCCTTTTTGTTAATTTCTGGGTAATTATACAGTAAAGAACCATCCTCAAACTATTGGCATGGATAACGTCTATTTGTTTAAAAGTAATCAAATCTCTAAGCTTTTTTATATTTTGATAATGCTTCGTTCTACTCATTTCACTAAAATTATATTTATGCTTTAGTTTTTCATATAACTCTCCTGAGCCTGCCGCATAGTGAAAGGTAATGTCAGGATGTTGCAATTGATTTTCTAATTTACAAAAATACATTTCTGCTCCACCAAATATTAACTTATCTGTTATGATTAGAATATTCATGGATTACATCACTTCCTTTATAATGAACATTCAATTTTATTTTTTGTTTATGGGAAAATAAAGACGAGAATAAAACAATTTTTTTCTTTTCATTTTTAAACGCGTTCTCTGGAGTATGAAAGTACGTTGATAAAATCGCTAAATACATAAAAAACATGTCATTAATAATTAACGAAAGAAACGCCATTTGAAGAATCATTCCAACAAAAGTTAAAAGTAGGTAAAGCTTCTTTTTAATCACATTGCTTTTGAATAATTGTACAAACACTAAAATAATAAATAGACCGTAGCATGTTATTCCAACTAATCCAGACTCTGACAAAATGGCTATAAATGTATTGTGTACCTCCAAACTATCTCCATATTGAAATAAGTTGTACTCTGAAAAATTAAAAGCACCTATCCCCATAACCATATGTGAAGTAAAGTAATCCCACGCTCTACCCCATAATTCTATCCTTCCACTTCCACCATCCTGAGAAAGGTCCTCAACTCTCGATTGTATGATTCCGTAAATATCAAATTTCATATAAACAATTGCGATATAAACTGAAACAAATAATAAAGCGATAATACCGACCAGTAATTTTAATTGTTTAATTGGGTTTTTTATAAGGATATAAATAACCAAAAGGAATGCCATAACTAATAAGCCGCCTCTTGAAAAGGTTAAGATGTTTGTAATGATGCATAAAAACAATCCCAGCTTATTTTTCATGGAATTAGCATTACATAGATAATAAGAAAAAAAGATCGTATTATAAAAAACAAAGAAATTAGGATCTTCTAATAATCCGATTAAACGTGGGTAATCTCTATCCAACATCACGCCAAATTGATAGACCCTATCTCCATCGAACACAAACCCAAAGCTTTTTAGGCCTACAAAATATAGAATTAAACTAACCATATTGAAAAATATTCCAACATCTGAAATAGCTCTTTCAGTCATAGAATCATTTGCCTTTTGAATAACTGACTTCATAATAAAATAACAAAATAGAAACAGAATTATTCCACAAATTGCTCTAATACTCGAGGCAGGATATAATGAAAAGGCCCCGGAGAAGCTATACATCAGGAAAAAGAACAACATTGCAATTTCAAACAAATGAAGCCTTTGAAAGCTAAATGAACCTATATGAATCATTAAATACAAGAGTAAAAAAATCATATATGGTTTAATTGCAAACCCTACATAAATATAATAATTTGTAAGCATCACTAACAAAAAAAGAGAGAAGATTGTAAAGCTATATTTATCGGATTTTGAAGTTATTTTGTTATTCACCTTAACCCCCCTCAGTTTTCTTCGACTTCCAATAATGATTGAAACCTGCTGTTTTTAAATACCTATTAATCTTTTCCATGCTTTCTTTATCGATAAGAACTACAAAAACCAATAAAATAAAATTCAATCCTGTTGCTAAAAGTGGGAGGGAATCCAGAAAATAGTCTATGCTGCCCAAACAAATGGCAAAAAAAGATAGGTAAGGGATAATTACCTTTTTTGCCATGATCCAACGATTAGGAATACATATCCAATATCCCAGCAAGGCAATTACTTCAATCATTACTCCAGCAAAAGCCGCACCAGAAACACCAAAAGATTGACTCATTGACATATAAACAAAGACACCTGAAAAAGCAGAGATGAATTGAACAATTGTTCGGTTTAATTGTAATCCTCTTGTTGTTAAGCCATCGGCTAATGCAATATTTATCGCTTGGAAAGTAAGAATTACTGATAAAATTTTCAGTGGAAATGCAGCGTCAATCCACTTTTCACCAAACAACAAATGAATAACATAACCTGACATATAATAAAATGGAATTGTCAATGCCATTCCAACTAAAGAAATGATTTTTATCAGTGCTAAGTTGTGCCTTAAATGATCATCCAAAAAATTATTATTAAAGGACCTAAACATCACTGGATAATATGCTCCAGCAACAATAAATGAGATTTGCTGCAACGCTTGCGGGATTCGGTAGGCTACGGCAAATACCCCTACATCTTTAAGACTCATAGTTTTTTCCAACACTAACGGTCCTAATTGAGGCAGCAGCACAAAAAGCAGCCCCCCTAATGTAAATGAGCCTAAATTTTGTAATAATCCTTTATGAAATGGACCACTTAAACAGATCTGCACATTTTTATGAACAAGGTATAATCCAAAAATACCTGCTACAAAATAAGAAATACCATATAATGTGCAAATCATAAGTGGATTAATACGAAATATCATCCCTGCTGAGAGGGTTAGAACTAAACCAACCGCAGAGACAATTCGAATTAATCCGTAATATTGCATTTTCTCCATTAGTTGAAAATAGGTAGTCCCAATGCTTTGTAAAGCAATTCCAATAACCATCGGTATAATTAAAAAATAGGCTGTTCGAATCAGTTCTGGGTTCCCAGAATGCGATAGGTGAATAATTAGAAAACCACATAAAAAAGTAGCAGCAAGCAGCACCAATCTCACTTTTACATAGGAGGAGATTAGAATGGATGTATCCACCTCTTTTTTTGACCCTTCTCTTAAAACTATTGTACTAAGACCGGCATCTGTGAAATAGCCCATAATCATGGCAAATGCTAAAACGACGCTAAACATTCCATAATAATAAGAGTGTAAATAGGAAGCTAAAATAATTAATGCCACAGCATTTAAAACACTTGATAATGCTGTACTATAAAATAGATGTATGATATTCTTCGTAATTGAATTTTTCTTTGGATTCACCATAAATTAGCCACCTTATTACACATGTTAACGATTTCCCGATCCACATCATCCTGTTTGATAAATGACCCCGACTATTTGATTATTTGTTCTTTCTAAGTACTCTTTCGTCTTAAGCGTATCTTCTTTTTTTGTTTTATTAGCTTTTACGACTAAAATAACGCCATCACAATGGTTTGCTAGAATTTGAGAATCCGAGGCTGTTAAAAAAGCTGGTGCCTCAAAAATAACAACCTCAAATTCTGCTTCACATTTGCTAACCATGTCTTTTATTTTGCTCGTTACCCACACGTCTGATAGATTTAATGGACTTGGACCTGCGGGTAAAACAACTAAGCCTGGTACCAATGTTTCTTTATAATAAAGGTGAATCTCTTCATTATTCAAAATCACATTTGATAAACCACTATCGTTTGAAATCTGAAACCAATGGTGTAGGGAAGGATTTCGAATATTAGCATCAACTAACAACACTTTTTTCCCTTGTTCGGCATATGATTTTGCTAATTTAGTGGAAATGATTGATTTTTCTGCTTCATATTGGGGGGATGTCAGCATAAATAAAGTCGATTTCCGATCTGAAGCTTGATCAATCTTCGTTCGAATCATTCGAATTTGTTCCGTACTAACTGACTCCTCATTCAACTTTAGCCTTTGCATTATTTTTTTCGTTTCATCCCTTTTCATATACACTTATTTGCCCCCCATTTTTTCCATTTAAAATTTGAGCCTGCTGCTTCATTTGTCTTTTGTTTCGAGATTTATTAAGTTTATTTCTCAAATTAATTTCTCCAAGAACAGGTAGGCCAATCAATTCTTCAATTTCACTCTCATCCTTAATCGAATCGTCCCAATACTCTCTAAGCATGGACAGACCTATTCCAAGGAAAAATCCTACTACAACACCAATAGCAATATTTAAAGTCATACTTCCTACCTGCTTTGCCGCAGGCTTTCCATTTACATCACTTAAAAGTTTAATGTCTTGCACACCAAATAATTCCTTCATTTTATTAACCGATGTAATCGCCACAGTATTAGCCAGTTCCTTCGCGGTTTCTATATCGTGATCCCTTACGACAACATTCACAATTTGGGAATTCCGATTATTTTGAACAACGATTTTCTTCTCTAATTCTTGGTCCTTTATATTCAATTTTTCCCGAACAGAATCTAACACAATGGGACTTTTTATAAAATCCATTGTCGAGGCAAGTAACATACTAATCTCTTGTGAATCAGTATACGCACCTTTATCCCGTACTAATTTTCCAATTAGAATATTTTCAGTTGCTTCATAGGTTGGTTTTATAAAATAAATAGATAATATGGTTGTTAATAAAAAAGCACATAGCACTGTAACAATAATCGTGAATATCCTTTTTCGCATGATGCTTAAAAACTTTTTTAAGTTTATTTCTCCGTTCATGATAACCTCCTGAATATCCAATATAACGAACAAAAAGATTATAGTATGCTTTTTATTAAGAGTCATAGTGATGAATAATTATCTTTATCTTTTCATTGCTTCTTCCTCGGGTGAAGAATAATAATTATATTCACCATAATCCCTAATATTGTTTGAACTCACATTCATAAATAAGCTGCTCCTTGTAGAATCCTTTGAAAAATCTATGATTGGTTCAAGGTCTCCCAATATATGAATGTCCCATATAATACCTTCGAATTTATTATCAGACCCACTAACTTTTATAGCTTTTTTAGTATTTTTAGTTACTTGGATTTGAAGCCCATTAAATTCATTACCAGAACTTTCATTTGGAACGGTTACAGAACTATTCATATCAATACCGTTTATACAATCA
The DNA here is from genome assembly GCF_030938565.1 of Bacillus salipaludis. GTDB lineage: Bacteria > Bacillota > Bacilli > Bacillales > Cytobacillaceae > Neobacillus > Neobacillus salipaludis_A. The sequence continues at coordinate 5,631,087 of NZ_JAVGVR010000001.1, forward strand.
TCAAGTGTTAGATTACTAAATCGATTACCGTTGATAAAACTATATTTAGAATCTTGCGGCTTTTTAGCTTCCAATTTAACCCCTGTATGAAAGCCTGCTATGTTCATATCCGTAAATTTCACAAAACAAATATACTGGTCCGAGCCTCCAGCATAAAGATGAAGACCTGTACCCTTATATGAACCACTCGTGTTTAATATTGTTACATTCTTTATTTGTGTCCGGTCCCATGACCAAAATTTTTGACTTCCGTCTAAATAAATAACATCTGAATTAAAGTGGTCATCTACAACTTCTAGAATTCCATTTGAAATGGATGCATTTTTTTTCACGGTAATTACCCGAAAGTTTCCTTTAATTATTAGTCTTGTATTTTGTCCAAATTCTAATTCAACCCCCTCTGCTAGAACTAATCCGTTCCTTAAAATATAATTTCTATTCCCAAGTAACTTTACTTTTCCTATCTTTGATTTTTGGCTATAGTTAATTGCTCTCTGTATGGATTCAGAATCATCCTTTGAATCCTCACCATTTGCGCCAAATTCATCCACATTAACATATTCGGGTTGAACATTTCCTGCCTTGCTCACCCCTTGATTTTTCTCTACATGATTGTTATATAGAAGTAAACAGATTACTAAGAGAATTGCTGAAAAATATATAATTTTATTCCTTCGAATCATAATTTTCTCCTACAAAAATTAATAACTACCGATGTAAATCATTTAAATTCTTTACTAAGAACATTAAAATTGGAATTTGCCCATGGAAAATAATTTAGACCGTGAACAGCAGTGGAAGAGGCCATAACCACCTGTTATTAGAACTCTTATGCTTCACCTCGTGTGAAATTAATTTTTTCTACTGCCTTGTTTCTCATTTTCGATGGCCTCACTTATTTCCTTTAAATCAGCTTTATTAATCAATCCCGCTTCAAGAGCAGCTTTAATAATTTCACTCCAATTTGTTACATGTACCTTTTTAGTATTCGTTGATTCAGAAATGTCTTTATTAGGATATAAAAGTGTATGAAGATCGACATCCAAAGCAGCAGCAATTTTCACCAATACTTCAATAGTTGGATTGGTCTGAATATTTCTTTCGATATGGCTTAAATAGGATTTTGAAATATCCGTTTTCTCTGCTAGTTGAGATAAAGTAAGTTTTTTTTCCTGCCTTAATTTTTGAATTTGTGAACCTAACATAATTACCCCCTATAATAAAATTCACTCTCCTTTCGTTCCATTATAATGAATAATAAGTTCTTAGTAAAGAACATATAATGTCGAATCTACTTAAATTTTAACTTCAATAACTGGATTAGCTTTGCATGGAATTCATGTTCAATTCCTACTTATTCTTCGAGGGATAGATGACCATTAAAACTTTATCCTTGATTTCTTCAACAAATTCTTTCAAATCCACACTCTCTACTTCTTGTCCCATTTCATATGCGGCAACTAAAATTTCAAGTAATTTTTGTTGGGTCAATTTTTGTGAAATAATCATTTAGCTATCCTCTCGATATATTGCTTTAATTTTACTTTATCGTTCTTTATTAAGAAATATAGTTATAGATTATTACCATAATTTATGATAGTCAACTATATTTAATTGATTATTTTTGTTGATTTTAAAAACAAATTGACATCACCAATAATTTGTAGTAAATTTTATAAATAATCCAAATAATTTAATTTCTTATCAAGAGAGGTAGAGGGAATGGCCCGAAGACACCTCAGCAACCTTCAATGGCTTCGTTCATTGAAAAGGTGCTAAGTCCTGCAAATTACCATTAATAATTTGCGAGATAAGAAGAATGACATATGTGAGCGTCTGACAAAGGTCTTCTTCTTAAAGAAGACCTTTTTTGTTTTGAGAGCGGAAGGCGCCTGCTTATCGGCGACTAGCACAAGACGAGCCGGCCGAAAGGTTGCTTTTTAACCTTTTGGATGGACCCGCTTGTGAACCTCGAGCCGATGGCGCCTGGAGCTGGATAATTCTCAAAGTCGATAATTTATACTTTTTAAAATGGAGTGATCATCATGTACAAAATTGAAACGAAACTTGCTCAAATTGGAAACCGCAGTGAAACCGTAACAGGAACCGTCAATCCACCGGTTTATTTCTCTACTGCCTTCCGTCACGAAGGAATCGGCCAATCGACCGGATTTGACTATATCCGTACCGGAAACCCAACACGCCAGCTGCTTGAAAAAACAATTGCCGATTTAGAAGGCGGCGATCAAGGCTATGCCTGCAGCTCCGGAATGGCTGCCATCTTAACAATTCTTTCCTTATTCCAATCCGGTGACGAATGGATAGTCAGCGAAGACCTTTATGGCGGGACCTATCGCATATTGGAACAAGGTTATAAAAAATGGGGCTTAACCGCTCAATATGTAAATACCTGTTGTCCGAGTGAAATTGAAAGTAAGATTACCCCTAAAACAAAGGCCATCTTCCTTGAAACTCCGACAAACCCTCTTATGCAGCAATCAGATATCGCCGCTGTTTCTGAAATTGCCAAGAAACACAAGATTTTGCTGATTGTTGATAATACATTTTACACCCCTCTCTTACAGCAGCCAATCCTGCTTGGGGCAGATATTGTGATTCACAGTGCGACCAAATATCTTGGCGGTCATAACGATGTGCTCGCAGGTCTCGTTGTTGCAAAAGGACAAGAATTATGTGAAGCCCTTGCCTTCCATCACAATGGTGCAGGTGCCGTGTTGAGTCCATTCGATTCTTGGCTGTTAATGCGCGGAATGAAAACATTATCGCTCAGAATGAAGCAACACGAGAAAAATGCGAAGCAACTTGTGGAATATCTCTCCAACCACGAAGATGTCAAGGATGTCCTTTACCCTGGAAAAGGTGGAATGCTTTCTTTCCGAGTAAAGGAAGAATCATGGGTGAATCCATTTTTGCAAGGCCTATCTTTGATTACCTTCGCAGAAAGTCTTGGCGGTACGGAAAGCTTCATTACTTATCCAGCAACACAAACACATGCAGATATTCCTGAGGAAGTTCGTTTTGCCGCAGGTGTTGATAACTGTTTACTTCGCTTTTCTGTAGGAACGGAAGATGCGGAAGATTTGATTATTGATATAGAGAAAGCTTTTGCCAATATTCATGAAGGAGTGACTATCAATGCAAAATAAGGATATTTGTTTCGAAACTTTGCTTTTGCATAACCGCCATAAACTCGATCCTGCTACTGGTGCGGTAAGTGTGCCTATTCAGCATGCTTCTACCTTTCACCAATATGATATTGACCAATTTGGAAAGTATGACTACAGCCGCAGTTTAAATCCAACTCGTGAAGCACTTGAAGATGTTATTGCTGAATTAGAAGGCGGAGTGAAAGGATTTGCTTTCTCCTCCGGTATGGCTGCGATTTCCACAGCCTTTCTTCTCCTTTCTGCCGGAGACCATATTGTCATCACAGAGGACGTATACGGTGGAACATTTCGGATGGTGACACAAGTCCTTACACGTTACAGAATTGAACATACCTTCGTTGATATGACGAACCTAGATGAGGTAAAGGCAGCAATCCAGCCGAATACAAAAGCTTTTTATGTGGAAACTCCTTCGAATCCAACATTAAAGGTTACAGATATTAAAGCAGTTAGTGAATTGTCAAAGGAAATTGGAGCGTTAACATTTGTTGATAATACATTTTTAACACCAGCATTGCAAAAACCATTGGAACTTGGTGCCGATGTTGTATTGCACAGTGCTACTAAGTTTTTATCAGGACACAGTGACGTTGTTGCAGGTCTTGCCGTAGTTAAGGATGCAGACCTTGCTCAAAAACTAGGATTTTTACAAAATTCCTTTGGAGCAATCCTTGGCGTCCAAGATGCATGGCTTGTTTTAAGAGGGCTTAAAACACTCCATGTACGGCTTCAGCAATCGCAAAATTCAGCTATTAAACTAGCGGAATATTTAAATTCGCATCCGCTCGTTAAATCAGTCTATTATCCGGGTCTTAAGGAACATCCTGAGCATGAACTTCAAGCGTCTCAAGCAGAAGGGCCTGGAGCTGTATTATCATTTGAGTTAAATGATGAAGCAGAACTAAGAACTTTCGTTTCAAACGTTAAATTACCTGTATTTGCCGTCAGTCTTGGAGCGGTTGAATCGATTTTATCCTATCCAGCGAAAATGTCACATGCAGCAATGCCACAGGACGAAAGAGAAAAGCGCGGGATCACGAACAGCCTGCTCCGTCTCTCAGTAGGACTCGAAAACCCAGATGATTTAATTAAAGATTTTTCGCAAGGCTTTGCGCAAATTCGCCATGAACAATTAGTGCTGCAGCAAGGAGAATGACAATGAGCTTTTTAGACAAATTAAAAAATCAAATTTTGATCGCTGACGGTGCGATGGGAACGCTGCTCTATTCCTTTGGAAAGGATTCTTGTTTTGAGGAACTGAATCTCTCCCACTCCGAGCAAATTCAAAAAATTCATAAGGCGTATATTGAGGCTGGGGCGGACGTCATTCAAACAAATACCTATGCAGCAAACTACTTAAAACTTGTGCGATACGGACTAGAAGACTCGGTAAAAGAAATTAACAGTGCCGCTGTCCGTAACGCAAAGTTGGCAGCCGGGCAGGATGCTTATGTGCTGGGGACAATTGGCGGAAATCGTGGAATTAAACCGGATTCGATAACGATTGAAGAATTAAAACGGAGCTTTCGTGAACAGCTTTATTGCCTTCTACTCGAAGGGGTAGATGGATTGCTGCTCGAAACGTTTTACGATTTGGAAGAACTAGAAACGGTCCTAACCATTGCAAGGAAGGAAACAAAACTTCCCATCATTGCTCAAATTTCGCTGCAAGAGCCTGGGATTCTTCAGGACCGAACCCCTGTCAATGATGCGTTAAGAAGATTGGAAGGACTCGGGGCGGATGTAATTGGACTGAACTGTCGGCTTGGCCCGCACCATATGCTTCTCGCTTTGGAGCAGATTGAACTCCCGGAACATGCCTTTTTATCTGCTTATCCGAATGCAAGCCTTCCTGCTTATACGGATGGAAAGTTTCATTATGAAGGAGATGCCGATTATTTTCGAAAATCAGCCCAGGCCTTCCGGAACGAAGGAGTACGCCTCCTTGGCGGATGCTGCGGAACAACGCCGGAACATATTCGAGCTTTTGCTTCGGAATTAAAGAATGCTGTTCCAATTGTCGAAAAAGTTGTAAAATTAAAACCAAAGAAAATAACGATTGATGATCGAACTCCAGAGAGAGAATATCCTCCTCTTGAAAAGGTTGTAAAGGAACGGCCATCAGTTATCGTAGAATTAGATCCACCCAGGAAACTAGATTCGATTACTAAGTTCTTTGAAGGCGCAAAGGCATTAAAGAAAGCTGGGATTGACGCGATTACACTTGCAGACAATTCCCTTGCCACAGTAAGAATTGCTAATGAAGCATTAGGATATCGAGTAAAAGCGGAATTAGGAATGCGGCCGCTGATTCATCTTGCATGCAGGGACCGAAATATCATCGGCTTGCAATCACATCTAATGGGACTTCATACTCTTGGGATGAATGATGTTTTGGCGATAACCGGAGATCCTGCTAGAGTGGGCGATTTCCCTGGAGCTTCTTCTGTTTACGATGTGTCTTCTTTTGAATTGATTCAAATGATTAAGCAGCTAAATGAAGGCTTATCCTTTTCAGGAAAAGACCTTGGACAAAAAACTGATTTCAGTATTGCTGCCGCCTTTAACCCAAATGTCAGAACCCTTGAAAAAGCGGTAAAACGTTTGGAGAAAAAAGTCGAATATGGAGCAGATTACTTTATCACCCAACCTGTTTTTTCAGAGGAAAAATTAATCGAAGTCTATGAAAATACGAAACATCTAAGTGCACCAATCTATATCGGCTTAATGCCACTTACAAGTAGTAAAAATGCTGAGTTCCTTCATAATGAAGTCCCTGGAATCAAAATTGCCGATTCGATTCGTGACAGAATGGCAAGGTTGAATGATCAACCGCAGCAGGCAGTTCGAGAAGGAATTGAGATAACGAAATCATTAATTGATACAGCATTAGATTTATTCAATGGGATTTATTTAATCACACCATTTTTACGATATGAGATAACAGCTGAGCTGGCAGCCTATACGAACCAGCGCGCGAACGAAATTAGGGGGAACTTCTATGTCGAAAGCACCATTCAGTGAACAATTACAAAAACGAATTCTTGTCATGGACGGCGCAATGGGAACCATGCTTCAACGCGCAGACCTAAGTGCTGAAGATTTTGGCGGGGAAGAATATGAGGGCTGTAATGAAAACCTGAATTTAACTGCACCCGCAGTGATTGAAAGTATCCACCGCGAATACCTTGAGGCCGGGGCAGACATTATCGAAACAAATACGTTCGGAGCAACCAGCATTGTTTTAGATGAATACGATTTGGGCTACAAAGCCTATGAATTGAATAAGGTTGCCGCACAAATTGCCAAAAAGGCGGTTGATGAAATATCCACTCCGGATTGGCCGCGCTATGTTGCTGGTTCAATGGGACCAACAACGAAAACATTAAGTGTGACCGGCGGAACCACCTTCGATGAGCTTGCTGCCTCTTACGAAGAGCAGGCAGTCGGCTTAATTGATGGTGGAGTCGACCTTTTGCTCCTTGAAACAAGTCAGGATATGCTGAATGTGAAAGCAGGCTTCATCGGAATCTCCCGGGCTTTTGAAAAAACAGGCAGAACGTTGCCATTAATGCTCTCAGGAACCATTGAGCCAATGGGAACCACACTTGCCGGTCAAACGATTGAATCGTTCTATATTTCGGTCGAACATATGAAACCAGTTGCGGTTGGCTTAAACTGTGCAACCGGTCCAGAATTTATGCAGGACCATATTCGTTCTCTTTCGGGTCTAGCAACTACTGCGATCAGCTGTTACCCAAATGCAGGGCTTCCTGATGAAGAAGGTCATTACCATGAAACACCTGATACCTTGGCAAAAAAACTTTCTGACTTTGCAGCACATGGCTGGCTGAATATTGTCGGCGGCTGCTGCGGAACAACACCTGAGCATATTCAGGCAATTGCTGAAGCAATGAAGAATTATCAACCGCGTGAACTGCAGTCCTCCTCTGTCCATATGGTATCGGGGATTGATCCGTTTATATATGATGACCCGACCTTAAGACCGATCATGGTAGGAGAACGGACGAATGTAATCGGATCCCGCAAATTCAAACGGTTAATAACCGAAGGCAAATTTGAAGAAGCTTCAGAGATTGCCCGCGCACAAGTAAAAGGCGGCGCACATGTTATCGATATTTGTCTTGCCGACCCTGACCGTGACGAAATCATCGACATGGAAAAGTTCATTAAAGAAGTCGTTAAAAAAGTAAAAGTTCCACTTGTAATCGATTCAACCGATGAAAAAGTCATTGAAAGAGCGCTTAAATATTCACAAGGAAAAGCAATCATCAATTCGATTAACCTTGAAGATGGAGAAGAGCGCTTTGAAGCAGTTGTACCATTGATTCACAAATATGGTGCTGCTGCTGTTGTGGGAACCATTGATGAAAAAGGCATGGGTGTAACTGCAGAACGCAAGCTCGAAATTGCGAAACGATCCCATGACATACTCGTTCATAAATATGGTTTAAAATCGGAGGACATTATTTTTGATCCGCTTGTATTCCCGGTTGGAACGGGTGATGAACAATATATTGGGTCCGCAAAAGCGACAGTGGAAGGAATTCGGTTAATTAAAGAAAACCTTCCTGGAGTTCAAACCATTCTTGGAATCAGTAATGTTTCATTTGGACTTCCTCCAGTTGGAAGAGAAGTTTTAAACTCCGTATTCCTTTATCATTGCACACAAGCAGGATTAGATTATGCAATTGTCAATACAGAGAAGCTTGAGCGGTTTGCTTCCATTCCTAAGGAAGAAGTCGAAGCAGCTGAAAAGCTGTTATTTGACACTACAGATGAATCATTAGCCACCTTTACTGAAATGTACCGTGGGAAAAAGAAAGAAGCTAAATCTACCCTTCCTGATATGACCTTAGAAGAGCGACTCGCCTACTATGTTGTCGAAGGAACAAAGGAAGGCTTGCTGCCGGACTTAGATTTAGCGCTTGCTAAATATCCTGCTCCCCTTGATATTATTAATGGTCCTTTAATGGAAGGAATGAGCGAGGTTGGCCGTCTTTTCAATGACAACCAATTGATTGTTGCTGAGGTTCTTCAGAGCGCTGAAGTCATGAAGGCTGCCGTGACCCATTTAGAGCCGCATATGGAAAAAGGCGATACCTCTGCCTCTAAAGGAAAAGTAATTTTAGCAACGGTCAAAGGCGATGTTCATGATATTGGGAAGAACCTTGTCGATATTATTCTCGGCAATAATGGCTACCAAGTCGTGGATTTAGGAATCAAGGTTACCCCAGCAGACTTGATTCAAGCTATTCGTAAAGAAAAACCGGACATCGTTGGATTATCCGGCTTATTAGTTAAGTCTGCCCAGCAAATGGTCTTAACCGCACAGGATTTAAAAGAAGCGGGCATTTCTTTACCGATTTTGGTTGGCGGTGCCGCTCTTTCTAGGAAATTTACTGATACAAAGATTTCCAAAGAATACGATGGTCTGGTTCTTTACGCAAAAGATGCAATGACTGGTTTAGCACTTGCTAATCAAGTACAAACTCCTGAGGAACGCGAAAAGTTATTGGAAGAAAGACAGGAAAAATTGGCCGCTGCGGAGGTTGTTCATGATTTCAGCCATCTCCGTACAGCAAGTGCTGTAGCAGTAAAGGTGAGACCAGCCATTTCAACGAATGTTCCTGTTTTTGTTCCTAAGGATACAAAACGCCATTTGTTACGTTCTTATTCGCTTTCACATATTGAACCGTATATCAATATGCAAATGTTGATTGGACACCATCTTGGTCTAAAAGGCAAGCTTTCAAAATTACTTGCAGAAAAAGATGAGAAAGCTTTGAAGATCAAAGAGATTGTCGATCAATTGCTTCAAGGTGCAAGTTCAGAAGGCTGGATTACTCCTGCAGCAGTTTATCAATTTTTCCCTGCTCAATCAGAGGGGAATAAAATTTATATTTATGATCCAGAAAATCCAGAGCAAGTGATTGAAACGTTTGATTTTCCTCGTCAGGATTCTGAGCCGCATCTATGTTTAGCTGATTTTGTGAAATCAGTAGAAAGCGGAGAAAAGGATTATGTAGGCTTCTTTACTGTAACTGCTGGCAGAGGTATTCGCGAGAAGGCAGACCAATTTAAAGCCGAAGGACGCTTTTTAGAAAGCCATGCTCTTCAGGCGCTTGCTTTAGAGTCTGCTGAGGGCTTTGCGGAGTTAATCCACAGGCAAATGCGCGATCGCTGGGGATTCCCTGACCCGCTTGATTTTACAATGCAGGATCGTTTTGCAGCCAAATATCCGGGACAGCGTTTTTCTTTTGGCTACCCTGCCTGTCCGGATTTAGAGGATCAAAAGAAATTATTTAGATTAATTCAGCCGGAGGATATCGGCATTCAGCTTACGGATGGCTGTATGATGGAACCGGAGGCTTCAGTATCGGCGATGGTATTTGCCCATCCGGAAGCAAGGTATTTTAATGTGTTGAAATAGAATTTTTTAAAAATCCCGTGGAATTCAATATGATTCCACGGGATTTTTGTTATTCATTCATAGTAGCCAATCTGTGAACATTCCTTGACATTTCCTTTAAACAGGCATATAGTTACCTAGGTAACTAATTTGCGATTTTGATCTGGAGTGACATATCTAAATGTATAACCACGAACTCTTCCATACTCTTCACCAGCTATCCAGACATCTTACTAATAAATTGAATGAAGTCTTGAAACCAATGGGTTTATATGGATCACAGTGGGCCGTTATATTTGCTTTAAAAACGAAGGGCTCCTTAACCCAGAAAGAACTATGTGATTATTTATTCGTTGAAGCCCCTCCAATGACTCGCACGATCCAAAGGCTTGTCAAGCAAGGGTATGTAAGACAGGTTCCGGGTAAAGACAAACGCGAAAAACATATCCAATTAACGGATGCAGCTTTAAATGAATATCCAAACTGGGAACGGGCCGTAACGGAACAAAACAAATTGTTATTAAAGCATCTTCCTGAAACATCCCAGAAAGAACTATGCACGATTCAAATTGACTGGCTACATAAACTTTTAAAGGAGTGATTTCCACATGTCGAAACCGAAATTGTGGACAAAGGATTTTATTAGTATATCCCTAAGTAACTTTTTTCTGTTTTTAACTTTTTATATTTTGCTAGTGACTCTTCCTATATTTGCGTTAAAGGAATTCCACAGCAGTGCTTCACAAGCAGGTTTAATGACCACTGTATTTTTGCTCTCCGCCATCATTTCGCGTCCGCTGGCAGGGCAATGGCTAGAACGGGCAGGGAGTAGAAAGGTATTGTTAACTGCTTTAATCATTTTTGCAGGTGCCTCCCTCTTTTACTTTTTTCCAAAATCAATCACCGGCTTTCTCATCATTCGGTTATTACATGGAGTTGGCTTCGGCATAGCAACAACAGCAGCTGGGACGATTGTGGCTGATCTAATACCTTCCTCGCGCAGGGGCGAAGGAATGGGCTACTTTGTGATGTCAATCAACATGGCGATGGTATTAGGGCCGTTTCTAGGATTGCTCGCCGTTCAGCAATGGGGCTCTAGTTGGTTGTTTACTTTAACACTAGTAGTTGCAATTGCTGCCCTTCTTACCGGTCTTAGTATTAAACTTCCGAAAAAAGAACAGAAAGTTGAGCCGACAGTACAATCTTCCTTTTCTGTACGGAATTTATTCGAAGCATCTGCGGTACCCATCTCGATTGTTGGCGGCTTCTTAGCCATCGTCTATTCGGCGCTTCTTTCCTTTGTATCCGTTTATGCGAGCGAAATACACTTGGCAAATGTAGCAAGTCTATTCTTTGTGGTCTACGCTGCTTTCCTTTTGCTTTCAAGACCTTTTACCGGAAAATGGTTGGATCAATATGGATCAAACGTTCTTTTCTATCCATGTATTATCCTTTTTGCGATCGGGCTTTTGGTATTAAGTAAAGCTGATGGAGCGTTTACCTTTCTCCTTTCAGCCGCTTTAATCGGGTTAGGATGGGGAACATTATTTCCAACCTTCCAAACAATTGCGATTCAAGATGCTGCTCCGAATAAACGTGGATTGGCTACGGCTACCTTTCTATCAATCTACGATACCGGTATTGCTCTTGGTTCATTTTTCATCGGATTAGTTGCTGCAAAAATGTCTTATAGCTCTCTATATTTCTTATGTGCATTCTATGTTTTAATTGGTGCTGTACTCTATTACTTCTTTCATCATGCAAAGAAACGCGAAACTTCATCGAAATTAAAAAGTCAGGAACAATAATCTATTCACCTCTATATAGGAGTATTATATAATGGTATTACTCTTTATATATGAGGTGATGAAAATGGCAAAATCAAAAGCCAAAAAGCTGCGCGAAAAAATGGAACGCGAAGGAAAGCTGAAGCCTGATCTAAAACGGAGCGTCTTTGTTTTCGCAGATATGAGAACACGAACAACCAAAACGAAAAAAGATTGTTTATACAAAAACAAGTACAAGAACCATTATTCCACAGAAGGAAAAGATGGTTCTTTTTATTTTATTCGGAAATGGACATACTGCTATTGAAAGATTTCGAATATAGAGCAGTTTATTTTACAATATTTTGGATTTAAGTTAATCTAAATAAGAATTATTATAATTAAAATTGGAGGTATGTGTATGTTTGATGTAGTGATCGTTGGCGCAGGTGCAGCTGGAGCAAGTGCTGCTTTATTTACCGCAAAAGCTGGAAAGAAAACATTGGTTGTTGACAATGACAAAAGCATGACAAAACGTGCTTGGATTGAAAATCATTATGGTGTAGCAGAAATCACAGGTCCAGATTTAATTGAAATTGGTAAAAAGCAAGCAAGTAAATTTGGCGCTGAACTAGTTCAGGGTACAGTAAACAATATCGTTAAAACAGATAATGGCTATAAAGTGGAAACTGATGGTGAAAGTTATGAAACCAAGCATGTTATCATTGCTACTGGCGCGTTAGTTACTCTTGCTGAAACAGTTGGCTTAAAAACCAAGCCAGGTACAGAGCCAAGAATTAAAACGGTTCTAGATGTAACTGCTGAAGGAAAAACAAATCTAGATGGAATTTGGGCAGCTGGAACAGTTGCTGGTGTGAGTGTACATACGATCATAACTGCTGGTGACGGAGCAAAGGTTGCCATCAATGTAATTAGCGAATTAAACGGCGAACGCTACGTTGACCATGATGTCTTAAAATCATAATCTAAGGGAGAAACCGAAAATGCCTGGAAAGAAAATTGACCATGTGGGGATTATGGTAAAAGACATCGATGCATCTATCAAATTCTATCAAGAAATTGTGGGAATGGAGCTGAAGGATAAATTCATTCATTCTGATGAGTCGATGACCTTGGCCTTTCTCGGTTTCAATGGCTCCGATGAAACCGAACTAGAGTTAATTCAAGGCTATAATGATAATCTCCCTCAAGAAGGCAAAGTGCATCATTTTGCTGTGTTGGTCGATGATATTGAAGCAGAATTCAATCTTATAAAAGGATTAGATGTGAAATTGATCGATGAAGAAATCACAACACTTCCAAACGGGTACCGCTATTTCTTTTTTCACGGACATGATGGTGAATGGGTTGAGTTTTTTCAAAGATGATTTATTAAGAGGGGCTCTTTATTGGAGCTCCTCTTTTTTAACTTCGTATCGGCTTGCCGCCTGAATTTCTTTTTCATGGATGGCAATTGTTTTTTCTAAAAAGCCGCTGATTAATGCCAGCTGCTCTTCATTATAATGAGAACAGAGCTCAGTCATCGATTTGTTTAAAGGTAAGAAATGCTCTTTAATGGAGCATTGATTTTCTTTTACTGGTACAATAATGACCCGTCGGCGGTCGTTCGGATCTTTCTCCCTCCTGCATACCCCGCATGCTCGAGTCGATCAATAAGAGCAGTAACAGACCCCGTACTCAGACCGGTTACCTTACTTAATTCCCCTGCCGTAAGCGGGCCTGCTTCATTGAGAATGTCCGCTGTTTTAAAATCAGTATGAACCAAGCCGATTGAATGGGCTGCAGTTTGTTGAAAAAGAACCATTCTTGTGCTCAGTTTCCGCAAATTTTTTATTAGATTCTTTATTGTATCAGGATGATTAAATAAATCCATTGACATGTTTCATCCTTCCTTTTAAAATTACTTTATCTTGATAATCAAGATAATAGGTTTCCTTAGTATATTTCATCTTATCAAACTTTTTTACCCTATGAAAGAAGATCTAGGAAGACCATACAAAAGAAGGAGACATTTCATGATTAAAAAAGATAATAATCTTAAATTTGTTGTGGCTGGAATTTTATTAGCTATTTTAATGGCTGCCATGGATAATACAATTGTCGCAACGGCGATGGCTACCATTGTTTCAGATCTTGGAGGCTTCGACAAATTTATTTGGGTGACTTCTGCCTATATGGTAGCGGTTATGGCCGGAATGCCGATTTTCGGCAAACTATCTGATATGTACGGGCGCAAACGCTTCTTTATTTTTGGTTTAGTCATCTTTTTAGCTGGTTCTGCCCTTTGCGGAATTGCCCAAAGTATTATTCAGTTAAGCATTTACCGTGCCATCCAGGGGATTGGCGGTGGAGCATTAATGCCGATTGCTTTTACCATCGTTTTTGATATTTTCCCACCGGAAAACCGTGGAAAAATGACTGGATTACTTGGTGCCGTTTTTGGCGCTTCGAGTGTATTGGGTCCATTATTAGGGGCTTATATTACCGACTATATTAGCTGGCATTGGGTTTTTTATGTCAATGTCCCAATTGGAATCGTTTCGCTTTTCTTAATTGTTCGTTTCTACCATGAATCCCTTCAGCACTCTAAGCAAAAAATTGACTGGGTCGGTGCCATCACACTTGTTATTTCGGTCGTTAGTTTAATGTTTGCTCTTGAGCTTGGCGGCAAGGAATATGACTGGGATTCAGCTCAAATTATTGGCTTGTTTGCTAGCTTCTTCGTCTTCTTCGTGGCCTTTTTTATTGCTGAATTTAAAGCAGCAGAGCCGATATTGCCACTTTGGCTCTTTAAAAGACGATTATTTGCCACCTCGCAAATTCTTGCGTTTTTATATGGCGGTACATTTATAATATTAACGGTGTTTATTCCGATTTTTGTTCAGGCTGTTTATGGCGGCTCAGCTAAGAATGCAGGGTTAATTTTGACTCCTATGATGTTAGGGTCAGTTGCAGGAAGTTCTGTCGGTGGTATTTTCTTAACCAAAACTTCATATCGTAATTTAATGGTGATCTCCATCATTTCCTATTTAGCCGGGATGATTTTGCTTGGAAATCTGACAACGGATACCGCACGCTGGATGTTAACTCTTTATATGATTCTTGTCGGATTTGGCGTTGGGTTTTCTTTTTCCCTTTTACCAACTGCATCGATTCACAACTTGGAGCCGCAAAACCGGGGAACGGCCAATTCCACCAACTCCTTCCTTCGCTCATTCGGAATGACGCTTGGAGTAACGATTTTCGGCTCGATTCAAACGAATGAATTTACTGATAACTTGAAAGAAGCTTTTAAGGGGATGCAGGGAGCAGGCGGCCAAGGCGGAGCTCCTTCTATGTCTAACATGGACCCGCGTCAAATCTTCGAAGCCAGTGAACGCGCGAAAATTCCTAGTTTTATCTTGGATAAAATTGTTCACGCTATGTCTGATTCCATTACACATACGTTTTTACTTACATTAATTCCAATTGCAATCGCAGCTGTAACCATCTTTTTCATGGGGAAAGCAAGGGTTGTCGTGGTGAAAAAAGGATAACTGGCTTAGCACTGGTCTCTTAGAGAACCAGTGCTTTTTTAAAACTTCACGAATTCGTCATTCCCTATCCATCTTTTCTGCAAATTCTTGCTTTATGATGAAGGTAAGATATGAAAGGAGTTGTTTATAATGAAAAAAATTGCAATGAGTATTTTTAGTGCAGCACTAATTCTTGGCGCAGGTACAGCAGTTTTTGCAGCAGGAAACGGCAACTCTGGTAATGGTCTAAACTTCGAAAAAATGTTGCCTTTTATGGAAAAAATGCATCCTAATTCATCTAAAGAAGAGTTGAAAAACATGTACAAGACCTGTCATGGAAACGGTGGTATGATGAGCGAGACAAATTCTAAAGAAATGATGAATCGTTTTTAAAATTTAGTAAAAGGTTTGGTAATCTGCCAAACCTTTTTTCCCATCCTTAATATTAGTTACTCTCCAAACTTTCCGTCCATATAATCGCTGTAAGCTTGGCGAATTTCTTCCTCTGTATTCATTACGAATGGCCCCCGGGCAACGATTGGTTCGTTTAGAGGTTTTCCCGCATAGAGCAATACTTGCAGTTTTTCTTTCGCCTGAATGGTCACTTCGCTCGCGTCCCCTTCTACACCCTTGCCTAATTGCAATGCCTGGCCTTTTTCGGCTTCTACCTTATTTTTCCCGAAAAGTCCGCTTCCATCAAGAACATACATAAAACCGCTGTAATCTCCAGGTAAGTCCTGGGAGATGGTTGCTCCGGCTTCGAGATTGATTTCAACAAATGTCACTGGAACATAGTTTTTCGTCGAGGACTTTATTCCGCCCGATGACCCGGAAAAAATACGAACCAGCACACCCTGTTCTTCGCGGACTGGCATGTCTTGACCTCGAAGGTTTTGATAGCACGGCTCGGTCATTTTGTGTTCACGAGGAAGGTTAACCCATAGCTGTAAGGAATGAACGGTGTCGCCTTCTGCTGGGTCTTCAATGTGAATGACGCCTCTTCCTGCCGTCATCCATTGAACATCGCCAGGTCCTAGCTCTCCTTTGCCCGCTTTATTGTCATTATGTTCAAGTTTTCCTTCGATGACATAGGTTACAGTCTCAATCCCGCGATGGGGATGAAAATCGAAGGTACCTTTTTTGAAAAAATCTTCGGCCAGGAAAAGAAATGGATCAAATTCATGCATGTTAGTCGGATCGAGCACCATTCCTGCCGCATGGATTGGGCTTTGCTGATGATGTTGCACGGTCCAGGTTCGTTGTATTTCTCTTTGTAACATTTCCTTACCTCCGTTCGTGGAGAATTTATTTTGAATTCGAGGTAATTATAACGTTGTATAGGTGGTTTTTCAATTAATATGCTGGTGGATTCTTCTGGGGATTTGGATTCGCTGATAAATTGGTTTAATCCGCTGGTAAATGTATCAGATTCGCTAATAAATCTTCGTGATTCGCTGATAAGGTATTTGTTCATAAAGATTTTACAAATCATTTAGTTTTCTGGAGAACTTATATGCTAATTTTAAGAAGAAAAAATAAAAGGAGTGATCATTTTGTTAGTAAAAGAAAGAACAATCCCATTAAAAATTCTCATTTTATCCGCTATTTTACGGCGTATTCCCTTGAGTCATGCTAGATACCAGCAAATTTCAGATGAATTAGGCAGAAGACAAGCTGGATATGAGGGCGAACAATCTCTAGATTTTTATTATCGTGAACTCCCCAAACTGAAATACCTGATTTTCCACGATCTAAACCTTCCAGATGGTGACTACAACTGCCAAATTGATACTCTTCTCTTAACACCTGAATTTATCCTAATAATTGATGTGAAAAATATGGCCGGAAAATTAATATTTGATACGGAAAATGAGCAATTTATCCAAATTAAAGGTGAGGAAGAAAAAGGGTATTCCTATCCAATTACGCAGGCAGAAAGGCATCAAGAATATATAAAGAAGCTATTGGCTGCGAATCATTTTCCCCCTGTTCCAGTTGTTTATTTAGTTGTTATAAGCAATAGTTATGCTTCGTATGTCATTACGGGAAAAAATGCTTATAAAGTAAAACCAAAAGTATGTAAAGGGGATGTGATGTTAAAAAGAATTCAAGATCTTGAAGGTATTTATACTACCCCCATTCTAACAGCAAAAGACCTCCGTAAGCTTTCTCGCCTTCTATTGAAAATGAACACTCCACCAACAGGATATCTTCTTCAGAAATTCGGTATTCAAAGGTTAGAGTTATTAACTGGCGTGCAATGCCCCTACTGTAAATATCTCCCTATGATTCGAAAGAAACAGAAATGGTTTTGTGCTAAATGTCAGCATTATTCAATAGATGCTCATATTGGTGCACTTAAAGACTATTTTTTATTGATTGATATGAAAATAACAAATCGAGAGTTTCGGGAGTTTATGCATATTAAATCAATTGATACAGCTAAAAGATTATTACAGGCTTCAAATCTTAAGTTTTCCGGGGCGAACAAAAATCGTACTTATTTTCCTAAGACAATTCCTTGGTAAAAATGGATTCGCTGATAAGTGGTCCAATTCGCTGATAAATCCCCGCGATTCGCTGATAAACTGCAAAAATTCGCTGATAACAATCAAAAGGGCGCTCTCGAAAGCGCCCGATTCAACAATAAGTCCAAAACTACACCTCAATGTCCTTACCTTCTTCAACAATATGGAACAATAAATGTGCTAAATGGTGTATCGGTCCGTACTCTTCTTCCTCTTCCTCAGTTTCTTCATTAAATTCCAGGTCGTTTAGGTAAAGCGCCGTGAATTCATAAAAATCCTCTAGTCGGAAAGAGTAACAGCCAACAGGTTCTTCATTGTCTTCTTCATATTGAAGCATTAAATAAGAGACAACGCCGTCGACATCTTCTGAATCAAAAAAGACAAAAAAGCCAACGTTAGTATCTAAATCAAATAAATGTCTTGTTCCACCTTCGGTTGCTTTTTCAAAATCCTGTTGGTTTAGTTTTTGTATTTGCATGCTATCTACATTGTCTTCCTGATGGAAACTAACGATAAATGATTGCATAATAACCTCCTACAATTTAATCAACACATACAGTTAGCATGCCCATTTTTACCATTTAATCCTACCTTATGGAACAAATAAATTTGCCTTTTCTTGTTCCTCCAAAAACTCCCCAGTTCCACCGGCAGCTTCTAAGGCCGCACCGATCGACTGGAGCCAATCACCTGTTATTGCTAATTTTTGGGCGTCTAATTTAAGTTTATTGTCGTTTCCAGTAATCTGTCCGGAAACCCCAATCGCTTCAAAAAATGTTCCGAGTGCTTGAATGCCGGCACCAGTTAGTACTTCTTTTTCAGGGATCGAATCTGGATTATCGCTAATCTCCCTTAACTTTGCAATCCCTAAGAATTCGATTGTTGCCCCAATCACCTGAATCCAAATACCAAGTGAAATTTGTTTTTCAATATTTAGCCTCTTTTGTTCCAACTCTGAAAAATTTCCATTCTTATTACTCATGAAGACACTCCCTCAAAAGAAGTCTGCTTCCAATACTTTATTCAAATTTCTAAAAAACGGTGTCCAATAAAAATAAGCTAGCAAAAACGCATAAACGTTTTTGCTAGCTTATAAGTCAGTTTATTATTTTAACGAAACCCAGACGCTCTTGACTTCCGTATAGTTGTTCAATGCATATGAACCCATTTCACGGCCAATTCCGGATTGTTTGTAGCCTCCGAATGGTGATGCTGCGTCAAAAGCATTGTAGCAGTTTACCCATACAGTACCAGCACGGAGTCGCCCTGCAATATAATGTGCCTTAGCTACATCCTTCGTCCAAACCCCTGCGGCTAAGCCATATTCACTATTATTTGCGCGATTAATCAATTCATCCAGGTCCTCATATGGCATTGCGGAAATAACTGGCCCAAAAATTTCTTCTTTAGCAATCGTCATTTCATCACGGACATCAGCGAAAATGGTCGGAGAAACAAAGTAGCCTTGTTCATATGGCTTATCTCCGCCCACTAACAATTCGGCACCTTCCTTCAAACCTTTTTCAATATATCCAAGCACGCGTTTCTGCTGCTCATCAGATACAAGCGGTCCGATTTCCGTGTCAGCATGTAAACCTGCTCCCTGCTTAATTTTTTTTGCATGGCTTACCATATCGGCAACAACATTATCAAATTGTTTCTTTTGAATGAATACGCGGGACCCAGCACAGCAAACCTGGCCTTGGTTGAACATAACTCCATTTAAGGCACCAGGGATAGCTTTTGTTAAGTCCGCGTCCGGTAAAATAATATTTGGTGACTTGCCGCCAAGCTCAAGTGTTACGCGTTTAAGCGTCTTTGAAGCTTTCTCCATAATGGATTTACCAACTTCAGTAGAGCCTGTGAAAGCAATTTTATCAACTAACGGATGATCAACAAGCGGCTGGCCGGCTGTTTCACCGAAACCAGGGACAATATTGATTACCCCATCTGGGAATCCTGCTTCTTGAACTAGTTCAGCCAGATATAAAACAGACAGCGGAGTCTGTTCTGCAGGTTTTAATACAACCGTACAGCCTGTGGCAAGGGCTGCACCCAGCTTCCACATTGCCATTAACAGCGGGAAGTTCCATGGAATAATCTGTCCGACGACTCCAACCGCTTCATGGCGTGTATAGTTAAGGAATGGTCCGTTTACCGGAATGGTTTGCCCAACAATTTTTGTTGACCAGCCGGCATAGTAGCGCATATGTTCAACGGCAAGCGGAATGTCCGCATTAGACGTTTCCCGTATTGGCTTTCCGTTATCAAGTGTTTCTAATTGGGCAAGCTCTTCTTGATTTTGCTCCATTAAATCCGCTAACTTGTACATTAAGCGGCTGCGTGCAGCTGCACTCATTTTCGACCAGGGACCTTCATCAAAGGCTTTCCTAGCAGCTTTTACTGCACGGTCAATATCCTCCGGACCGGCTTCATAAACTGCAGCAAGCACTTCACCCGTTGCAGGATTATACGTATCGAATGTTTTTTGAGAGAGACTTTCAACAAATTGACCATCAATATACAGTTTCTTTTTCCCTAATAGAAATTTTTCTACCTTTTCTTTTAGACCGACTGTTACTTGACTCAAATGTAATTCCTCCCTATGTACAAGATTCTGAGAATAAAAGCAATTTGTATACGCTTTCAACCCTCGAGTTTTATAGTATCATTGTTAAAATCTAGTAATCAACCAAAAACCACCGGAAAATTCAAAATATTATCGACAAAATTCGGGTGGTGACAGGCACCACCCGAATTTTGTCGAATCAATCGTCTTCTTTTGGATCCTCTTGATAATGTTCATTTAATAGAGGATTTTCTGTGGTTGCAAAGTTGACGGATAGTAGGCTCATTTCTGGGTCTAGTCCGTAGAGGCCTTTTGCCAGTTGTTCTATTTCTTCGCCACTTTGAAATTGGGGTTCTTTTTCTTTCATCTTATTCATCCTCCTCTTGTATTTTTATTTTTTCTATTATATACAAGAAGAGCTAATTTACTCGTGGAAAACCAAATCCTGATGCATAGTCATCTCCTGCTGCAGCGCCAGTTCCGCCTAAAATATCATTAGTTCTTGCTCTATTTTGCAGTTCTGTCCGAAGCTGAGTATTGGACCATGATAAATTAGAAGCCCAAATTTTTGCGGCTAGACCGGATATATGCGGTGTGGCCATTGATGTACCGCTTATCGTATTATAAGAGCCGTCATTCCAAGTGGATTCAATTGCTCTACCTGGTGCAGAAACCTCAACATCTCGTTCTTGAATTATATAATCACCATCGGTTGCCGGATTCCCGCGGGAAGAGAAATCTGCAACACGATAAGTTCCATTTGCTTGAACATTTTCTAAAGCAGCAACCGCCACCACATTCATTAATGCACCTGGATACCCAATAGTATTTGTTCCCGGACCATCATTTCCGGCAGCCGCCACAATAAGTACACCCTTACCATATGCATAATCAACGGCACTTGAAATTAGTGAGTCCTTCGTGCTGGAACCAAGTGACATCGAAATAATGACATGAACTTTATTCGCAACGGATTCATCGGCAACCCTTCTGATCGCCGCAGCAATATCATCCGAGTAACCCGAACCTCGATCGTTTAATACTTTATAGGACCAAAGCTTTGCTTCCGGAGCAACTCCATAAATCCCACTACCACTTCCGCCATTTGCCAAAACAGTTCCTGATACATGTGTTCCATGTCCATTGCCGTCCGCACAGCTGCCCTCAACCAATGCGGTTTTCCTTTGCGAAAAGTCTTTACATTGCTCGACATTTGCAGTTAAATCCTTATGCGTTTTCAAAACTCCCGTGTCCAAAACTGCTACTTTAATTCCACTGCCGCCTGTTGTTTTTGTTATAGCAGAATCATGATAGATTGCCTGAATTCCCCATGGTGTCCGATCACTTGGAACGCTGCTAGCAATGCCCCCAGGCTTACCTTTTTGGTCCACAATTTTCTCCATCTGAATTTCCGGAACTTTTTCAATTGTTAAGTTTTTATTTTTCAATAACGCCTGATACTGATGATCATTAACCGTTGTAGTAAATCCTTTGCTACCAAAATCCCAACGTTTTCCGTAGCTGTCTTTTGCCCTCGCTTTTTCAGAGGCCGGTCCATTAATTAAAACTCGGTAGGAATCCCGACTTTGGCTGCTGGTTTGCTGCCCAAATGCCGCTGTTGCAAACATGGATACCCCCATTGCCACGCTAAGTACTACTGAACCGATTACTCTTCTCGTTTTCACTCGCACACCTCACCCCTTCTATTTACAGCACACCGCTGCTTATCTAAACTATTCAGAACATTAATTTAATATAATCAGTCCATTCTCCTAAAAAAGGGACGAAAAAAGGCATAGACAAAATTTTGTCTATGCCCTTGCAAACCATATCGTCCATCTTTCTTTTTCAACCAACGGAAAAGATTTCGTTACTCGTTCTCCAATACCGTTAGCTAGAAGCTGAACCTGTTCATCATTTAATTCAAACAAAATCGAACGGCCTTTACGCAAAGTGATCTCCTGCTTCAATTCATCAAGCGTATTATAAATTTTGCGATTTTCCCAAAAAGACAGAACCTCAACATGCTGAAAACCTGCCTCTGTTAAATAAGAATTAATTGTGTCAGCTGAATGCCTTCTAGCAATATCCTTTTTCAGCAATTCCGGATATTGTTCAAAAAAGAAACCACGAATATGCTCATTACTTCCAGCTAACGAGCAATCCTCAATTGTCCGGTCCTGAACGATGAATACACCGTTTTCATTTAAAATTCGCTTAGCCTCCGCGAAACATTCCGGTAATTGATGATTCTTTAAATGATGGATTAACGCACGCTCCAGCAGCACATCTGCTGTCCCTCCTGGAAGATTCGATTCTCTGGCTGTTCCAACCTGGAAGCTAATTTGCGGATATTCCCGGCAATTCTCCTTCGCTCCGGCAATCATATTTTCAGAGATATCGACTCCAATGACACTTGCCGCTCCCAATTTCGCTAATGCAACTGAATAGATTCCGCCGCCTGCACCAATATCCACTGCAATCTTCCCAGAAACATTTGCCCTTGATTGAACTAACTCCATCCACTGTGGGTCGACAGGCCGTTTCGTATAGGTTTCTTTTTCAATTGAATTAAAAAATTCCTTGTTCATCCCCCTCACCCCATTTTTAACATTACTGGATACAAACAAATTTTTCCAATCATCATTTCTTATGCTTCATAATAAGGGAAGATTATAAAGCTGACTAAATTGCAGATTACTCATTCGAACATCTACCCTAAGAAAACAAATGACAATTTAAGTTTGAATATTTTATAATAGATTTTGCCAATTAGTATATTTTGGAAGGGATGGATAAATCTGATTAAAAAATTATTATTTCTCCCCATACAAGTAACCGCCATTTTAGCTGGTTTTGTCTTTTTGATGAATATCCCTATATTCCTCCAAATCAATGCTGAAGAAAAAAGAATCGAAATGGATCTTAGCTTATACTGGGAGTACTCAAAAAGTAACTTAAGCTGGTTTCTACATATCAAAGACGAAGTTCCATTTATTTTTAATATTTAAATGCTTCAACCATTGATAAATATTATTATACAATGAGCATCTTATCACTGGCCCTTCTATCTGTCATCCTTATTGGGGTAGTTATTTCCGCTGCCATTATGATGCTGCCGACAAATGTCCGTAAAAGATTAAAAGGTTTAATTGATTTTACAACGACTGCACCTGAACTATTAATTATCTTTCTATTACAATATATGGTCATCTATATCTATAAGACATACGGGATTAAATTGTTTCAGTTATATGGCGGGATGAGTACACAACCTTATTTTTTACCTGTTTTCGTGGTGTCTTTTCTACCTGCACTCTTTTTGATTCAGTATTTATTAAAGGTATTTGCAGATGAAGAGGTAAAGGATTATGTTCTTTTAGCAAGAGCAAAAGGACTTTCACGGGGAACCATTTATTTTAAACATATCATGCGTAACGTGATTCCTTTATTACTAATTCATTTAAAAGTAATTATTTGGTACATTCTTACAAATATTATTGTCGTTGAGTACTTATTTAATATTAATGGCTATATTGTAATTGTGAAATCCTTCTATGCTAAGCGGATCGTCCCATATATAATAAGCCTTCTGCTTTTTGCCGTTCCTGTTATTCTCTCACAATTACTTGCGTGGATTGTAACCATTAGAATGAACAGAAAGGAACAGAACAGTCTATGAAGATATTCAAATACAAAAAAACAACTTTTGGCTTACTCATCTTGATTCTAATCCTAATTCTAAGTTTCCTTTATCCCCTATACGGTCCACCTGACTTCAACACGACAATCATTCTATATGATAACAAAGGTAAGATGATTGATGTTCGACCCTTTTCTCCTTCATCGCATTTCCTTCTCGGTTCTGACCGAAATGGCGCAGACATCCTGCTGATGATGATTTATGGAGCAAAATATACAATCCTCATCACTTTTGGGATCACCATCCTAAGATTTTTGATAGGAGGAGTGTTAGGAATTATATTCTCCTTCTGGCTTAATCTGCTGTTGCCGATTGTAAAAAACTTATTTGTTGTATTTCGGATCATTCCCCCAATTATTATCACCTTATTACTAATTACAGCTACTTCAACTACCTATATAAAAGGGGCTGCTCCTTTCATCATTGTTTATCAGATGATCATATTAGTCCTTATCGGAATTCCTTCTGTATTAATCAATACATCCGATATCATCTCTGAATTAAAGGGAAAATCTTTTATTCAAAGTTCCTACTTAATGGGGGCGGGTCATTTCCATATTATTAAAAGGCATTTGAAACCCTATATGACCTCCTACGGTTTGATCATCTTTGTTCAACAATTACTGAATACATTGGTATTAATCATGTTTCTTGGTACCTTCAATATTTATATGGGCGGGATTTCGGCGGAAGGAATTGCCGGAACGGAACAGATTGGAATAGGAATTGGCGCTCATAGTGTTCCAGCCCAGGATGCTTCACTAACGAGGGAATGGTCAGGATTAATCGGTCAAAACTATCGAGAATTTTACAGAGTCCCCTGGATTATCTTGGACCCCTTATTTGCCTACTTCTTTTTAATTTTACTAATTAATATGATGAAAAAAGAACTTGAGGCGGGAATGGATGCCCATTACACAAAAAAAGGAAGGAAATATAAAAACCAAGACAAGAGTACTGACCCAATCCTTTCCCCCAACTTTACTTTTCAAAATTACAAGGAGATAGAAAAATGACAGGCCGCAAATGTGCCTGTCATTTTTAATATAAAAAACTAATACTCTAGAAATATTTCTTTTTCCAAAAAATAAAAGCCGTACAACTCGTTAAAAGGGCCGAGATAACTAATGGAATGGCATACGAGTGGGTTGCATGCTGGAACGGAATATCGACGTTCATCCCATAAAAACTTGCCACCATCGTCGGGAATGATAGGATAATCGTAATCGATGTTAAAAATTTCATGACAATGTTTAGGTTATTCGAAATGATGGAAGCAAAGGCATTCATCATCCCACTCAAGATGGAACGATAGGTTTCCGCCATTTCAATCGCCTGTGTTTTTTCAATGATGACATCTTCAAGTAAATCTTTGTCTTCTTCATACATTTTTAAATAATTAAAACGCAAAATCTTATCAAGGACAACCTTATTCGATTTTAGTGAGGTTGTAAAATAAACCAAACTTTTCTCTAAGGCAAGAAAGGCATATAATTCTTTATTTTTTAATGATTGATGCACTTCACGTTCAATTTCATTTGTTTTCTTATTGATTTGTTTTAAATAGCGTAGGTAATAAGATGAAATGACAAATAAAATTTGCAGGGCAAAACGGGTCTTTTTAAACGTAAAGAACTCTTTTACTCTATTTTTTCTAAATTCTTCTAAAATCGGTGTATCCTTTAAGGATACGGTGATTACACAATCGTCCGTTAGAATAATCCCAATTGGAATCGTTTCATAAACAGCTAAACCGGTATCATCGTGAACAATATAGGGAAAGTCAACGATAATATATACTTGACCATTATCGCGCTCAATCCTTGGACGTTCTTCATCATCCAGGGCATCTTTAATGATATCGACATCGACTTGTGCATCATTTGCAATCCGGCTTATTTCTTCAGCTGTTGGGGCGTACATATTAATCCAGCAGCCCTTTGATACAACATCTACTTTTTCTAAAACCTTTGTTTCTGTACTTTTGAAAATCTCCAACATGTCAAAACCTCCTCATTATTCGTTTTTGAGGAAGCCAACAACCTTTTCAAGAGCTGATATTCTTGTAGAAACCAATTCAATCAATTCAAAGATCACATTGACTTCCCCTCGCCTACTTGGGTCCGGGTCTATGGAATAACTCAAAAATATCAACTCCTTTAACTTTTTTATTCCTTTCTTATCATAAACCCTAAAGGCAAAAAGTACAAAGCAGTTTTTTTTGGTTTTATTTTTCCTTAGGGAAGTATGGATTTAAATGAATCAGCACTTCCTTAATATTATCAAAATGGTCCATCAATTTTTGTTTAATCGAATGAGAAAGATCGTGACCCTCTTTAATGGTTTTAAAATGATCAATGGAAATCCTTAAATCCACCAATATATAATGTCCATGTTCTCTCGCCCGAATTCGGTCGATTCTCCTTACTTCAGGAAATTCGGAAATAATGGAGATATATTCTTGAAGAATTTCGCTGTTAATATTTCTCTCGAGTAAGATGTCAAATGCTTCCGTTATCATTTCTTTCGCAATTTTAAAAATTAAATAGGCAACAAAAATACTGGCCGCCTTATCACCGTAAAGTAAAACATGAATATCAAATTTCACGCCGATAATGGAAATAAGAACGCCGATGGCTGCTGCGATGGAAGCAACAATATCAGCCTTATGATCAAAAGCAATCGCTTCGATTGCCTTACTCCTATGCTTTTCTGCTACTTTTAAGGATGAACGGTAAAGAATTATTTTTGCAAAAAAAGAAAAAACCGCTACCCACATTGCTAAATAACTTGGTGTTTCAACCTTATGGAAGAATCCGCTGATTCCTTCATAAACCACATATAGGGCTACGACAAACAACAAAATTCCAATTATCTCGGAAACAATAACTTCTGCTTTTCCATGTCCATACGGATGTTCTTTATCGGCCGGCTTATTGGCAATTTTTATCACCAATAAAACAATGACGGAAGCAAATACATCAGCTGCAGAGTGAATCCCATCGGCAAACACGGCATCACTATGCCCGAGCCAGCCGATGAAGATTTTCCCCAATGTCAGGACAATATTACTGACTACACTTATCCAGGCTATTTTTTTAGCAAGAGTTTCTCTCATTTCCATCGTCTACCACCTCAAAAAATTCTCTTGAAATCATACCAAACTTTTCCTGGATGGGTCTAGAGAAAAAGTCTTGCCCCCTTGAACCATAGTTGGACACATTCAACAAATTATTATTCGACCTGTCCTTTATTTTCCTGTTTCACCATTTCAACTTCTTCAACTACAGAAATTCTGGTAATTTCATCCTGAAGAAAATGAAAAGCTTGATCTAATTCTTCTCTAGAGGGAAATGAGCTTTTTTTATTCATAATTATCAACTCCTAAAATAGTTAGACTAAATATCAGTTAATAAGAGAAAATACGTCTGTAAGATTTTTCAATAAAGGAGTGGTTTCTATGGTTAAAAAAAATCAAAACGGCAGTACAGAAATCGCAGGACGTAATTTTAATGCAAATGATTATCAAAAAAATGATGCTTTGTCTTCAGGTCTGGCAACAACTCACGAACAGGTAAGTGATACCTATATGGAGGGCGTCATCGAAACAAACGATTTAAATGAACAAGAATAAGAACTCAGAGAAAACAGCTCTCATCGATGAAAGCTGTTTTCTTTATATTGTCTGGCACCAGAATTAGATATTTCTTTCGTTTTTGTTATTGTTATCTACATACGCATCATGTTCAAATGCAGGAAGATCGCCGAAGCTTGTCATAATGCCTTCTTCATCAAGCGCATCTTCATAGCGTTCATGCTGAGCATTCGGGTAAACGGTAATATTTTTGCCATACATATCGTTACCGGTAAAATTTTCAAAGTCCTCAACATATCCTATGTTTTCGTCAGCCTCAATATAAATATCATTGTAATCATCTTGTGGATTGACCATATCAGATGGTGTTTCAGATGTTCCCCATTCGGCAACAGCCTGCCAGGAGTCTTCCGCGTCAAAGGCAACATCTTCGTCCTGATTATCCATATCAAATTTACCCCATGGCGGCATTAATACCCCTTCTTCAATCGGGCGCTCATGAGAAACGACTTGGTCAGGACTATGCTCCTTGCAATAGGTGGTGTTTGGTAAGGCTTCTAAACGTTCAGTTGGTATATCCTTACCGCAAACCTCACATTTCCCGTAAGTTCCATTCTCCATTGCCTCTAGAGCGTGGTTAATATTGCTTAATTGCAATTCATAATGCTCCTTTAAAGCAATATCCTTTTCGCGCTCATAAAGCGCCGATCCCTGATCAGCCGGATGGTTATCATAACTTGATAATTCCCCCATTGATTCATGCCAAAACCCTTGTTCCAAGCCAAAATGGTTATTTTGTTTCAAGTTATTTTCCACTTCGTTTTTTTCCTTTAACAATTGCAATCGTAATTCAGCTAACTGCTCAGTCGACAGCATTGCTCAAACCCCTTTCAAAAAGAAGCTTCCGCTTTTCTTATTTAGTTTCAATGTTTTTACGAATGTTTATGTAATGAAAATTTAATTCCATCAAAATCCTAATGGCATTTCCATGGAATAACTGAATAAGATTCCCTGGTGCGAGTATCTTAAAAAATATAAATGCAGCCAAGAAAAGAGGGAAACTAATGGTAAATGAAAACTGGAACGAATTTAATAAAATTCAGCAAAAACATCGGGCAAGTTATTTAGGAAGTGAAAAAAGACAGCAACCAGGTCTTAACGACCCGGAATATAATAGCGCGGAAGATACCGATAAATCGGTTGGGGCAACGGGCAGAGATATTTAATACACTTTTTATCATTCGTCAGTCCAAATTCTTATTAAAAATAGCCAGAACCAAAGGTCTGGCTATTTCCACCTATACTATTACACTTGTTTCAACCTAAACCTCTGTACTTTTCCAGTCGCGGTTCTCGGTAATTCTGAGATAAATTCAATTTCCCGTGGGTATTTATAAGGAGCGAGATTTTGTTTAACAAAAAGCTTAAGCTCTGTTTTCAAGTCTTCCGTTGGTTCAATCTCATCTCGTAAGACAATATAAGCTTTTGGATAAACAAGATTACTCTCATTTTTCGACCCGACAACGGCCACTTCAAGCACATACTCGTGACGAATTAAGGTCGATTCTATTTCAATCGGTGAAACCCAAATTCCCCCTACCTTAAGCATGTCATCCGAGCGTCCGCAGTACCAAAAATATCCTTCCTCATCCTGATAATATTTATCTCCTGTATACATCCACTCACCGTGGAACTTCCGTTGATTTTCTAATAAGTTGCAAAAATACCCAATACTAACACTATCTCCTTGAATAACCAGGTCGCCAATTTCATTAACACCCACCGGTTTAGACTCTTCGTTTACGATTTTAGCCTTATAACCTGGAACCACTTTTCCGGTACTTCCTGCTTTAATATCGTGTGCCTGGTTAGAAAGGAAAATATGCAATGCCTCTGTTGAACCAATTCCATCTAAAATATCAAGGTTAAACAACTCTTTCCACTTTTTCATAAAGGTGGACGGAAGAGCTTCTCCTGCTGATACACATATTCGAACAGAGGATAGATCTGGAATTACCCCTGTTTTTTCGACATACTGAATAAGCGAACCATATAATGTCGGTACACAAAAAAAGATTGTTGGCTTATTTTTTTCAATGGTTTTAAAAATATTTTCCGGTGTTGGCCGCTCTTTCATTAAAATGGTCGAAGCTCCAGTTCCAAGTGGAAAGTACATTCCATTTCCAAGTCCATAAGCAAAATAAAGTTTAGAAGCAGAGAACGTCCGATCATTTTCATTTACTTTTAGAATGTTTTCGGCATAGTTTTTAACAGCCACTTCCATGCTCCTATGAATGTGAACAACTCCTTTTGGATTGCCAGTACTGCCGGAACTATACAGCCAAAAAGCTTGATCTTCAGAGGTAGTAACAGCATCTTCCAACTCAGAAGAGGCTTGACTGATGAATTCATCATAATCAATGGTATCCTCATAGAGGGTCCCGGTTTCTGAAATAACGATAATATATTTTAAGAAAATGAATCGATCCCTATTTTCCTTAATGGTCTCCCAAACGTCCTCTTGGATGACCAGGACCCTTGAACGACTGTGGTTTAAAAAATACTCATAATCCTTTGGTTTCATTGCTGTATTGACAGGTATTGGAATGGCTCCAATTTTTGTTGCACCAAAAAAAGAGTAGATAAATTCTGGGGAATCATAGATGACATGTAAAATTCGATTTTCCTGTTCAACGCCAATACTTTTGAGAGCGTTTCCAAATTGATTTACTTTAAAAAGGAGCTCCTGGTATGTAATTTCATCGCTGTCAGAAAAAATTGCCACTTTATTACCGAGTCCATTACGAACCTTCTCTTCGATAAAAAAAGTTGTACAATTGTAATAATCTTTTATGCCATTTAATTGTTTCGCTAATTCTAGCATTCTTTAACCCCCAGAAGTATATTGAAGACTAAAATCTCATTTATCTACCTACAGAAAATGAACGGGCACACCCACACGAAAGGAGGGTCTAACCTTCTTTTAAAAGGTTAGACCCAGTCTTCTTACTGACCAGACCACTCTGGCTGGCGTTTTTCGATGAAGGCTGATAATCCTTCTTTTGCATCCTGGGAACGGAATAATAAATTTTGTAATTCTCCTTCATAGCGAATCGCTACATTTAACGGCATTTCTTTACCATTCATGATGGAAAGCTTAATGTTGGAAGTTGCATATGTTGCACTATCTGCAACTTTTCTTGCATATTCCAATGTTTTATCACGGGTTTCCTCTTGAGGGAACACACGATCAACTAATTGAATTTGCAGAGCCTCTTGCGGTGTTAAAGTTTCGCCGGTAATATTCAAATCAAGCGCTTTTGAATGTCCAACTAGACGGGCTAAGCGTTGTGTTCCTCCCGTTCCTGCTAATACTCCTAGGGATACTTCCGGAAGACCAATTTTTCCTGCAGTGTCGCCCATAAAACGCAAATCACAAGCTAACGCCATTTCCAAACCGCCGCCAACTGTGTGTCCTTCTAAACAAGCGATCCAAATTTGCGGTGAGCGGGCAATCTTATCTAATGTTTCATTACAGAATAAACAAAATTGCGTTTTAAATCTTGGCTCTGCTGATTTTAAGAAATTGATATTTGCACCAGCTGAGAAGAATTTCGGCATATCGCTCATTAATACAACTACTTTGATGTCAGTATCGAAACGAATATCATCAATCGCTGCGTTCAATTCTTTGTAATACTCCAAATCGTAAGCATTTGTTTTATTCACATGGATGTGGACTTCAGCAACACCATTTTCTTTTTTTACCGTTAATGTTTTAGTATTTAATTTGACTTGAGTCATGATAATTCCTCCTGGAAATTTAATATATATATTTTATGAAATATTTTTATATTCCGATAATATTTAGCGGTTTTGCCCCAACATAGGAAACAACACTCTTTGTTTCGGTATATAAATCAAGAGTTTCAACATCATGGAAATGACCAACCCTAATACACATTGTCCTTGCCGGAGAAAAAATGAGAACCTTAATTTCCTTCTTTTGATGCTAGACACCCCTCATTTTCCGAAGGTGCGCCCTGCCAGCGAATATATTCAAAGACTGAATGACAGTGGTTGCAATAATACTGTCGAACCAATTGTGCTGTACCGAATGAAGAGATTTTTTCAACGTCTTCAGATGAACAAAATGAGCATTGAATTAGATTTTGTTGATTAGACATGCTGTACATCTCCAAGGCTGATTAGCTTTTCGATGGTTTCTTTGTAGAGGGCTATAAGATTACTATTTTCCCTGAATATTTTTTCAGAGATTAATAGTTCGTCATTTTCCACAGTCCTTAACCACTGCCCGACTTCAACTGTTACTTTTTCTAATTCCTGCCTGAATGTTTTGGGAACAGCCCCTGTGTCATTTAGCAATTGTTTACACCAGCTTTTTGAATAAAGAAGATGTTCCTCTTGTTCTTTGAGCATTTTACTAAATGGGGTATTTACCTTGGGATGATTGGTATTGATCACCGCTTTCATAACAAGATCAACCGCAACATTCACAGCATATAAACCAGCGATCAAACCAATCCAATTAGTCGTATTGACTACAGATGGAAATGCTTTGCCTGTTTGTCCTCTCACTTCAATCTTGGTTCCATTTAAACCCTGTAATTCATTTGCCCATTTATACATCAGTCTGGCATGACCAAGTTCTGCCTGCGCCATTGCAATTGAGGAAAGCGTTGCTTCCAGGTTCGGACCGCTGATTCCTATTTCAACAAGACGATCGCCTAAAATAAATTTGTTATCTGCAATCGTTTCTGCTACCTCAACGAGAGAAACTAGATTTTGATTTTTCATATTAATTTACACCCTCTTTTTCAAATAGTGGTTCCGGAAGGCGTACAGCAATAAATGCTTCTTTTCTTACGACTTGCATTTCAACCCAGTCTTCTTCATCGTAAATATACTGTGCATACACCTTTGCCAATTCATCACTTTCCGCTTGAAATGACCCGATTTGAATCAAATCATCCCCTCGTTTGATACGGGTAAAAAGGAGGTATTCTAGTTTTTGATTATTGACCATTATGAACTTACCCCCCATGTTTTAAGTTTTGCTCTTCCTTTTTCAGATAAATTATTAACGGTCCACGGAGGACTCCAAACTACTTCGATTTCCACCTCGGCGATATCTTCTTCTTGGAGCAGCCTTTCCTTGATATCGTTTTCAATCCACTGCATACAGCCACAACCTGTTGAAGTATAGGTCATCCTTACTGCGAGCTTTCCTTCATCGACCTTCGTAATTCCGTAAATCAATCCCATATCGACAACACTTATAGGAAATTCAGGATCCATGACCTCAGTTAAAGCATCCCAATATTTCTCCGTCTCCATTATTTGCATCATTAACTTACCTCCTCGGCACGCAGTTCTTCCATTTCATCGAAGCCCTTTTGAATTCGTCTTACAAACTCTTGATTTTGCGGTCCACGCTTTTTAAACCGTTCGATTACACCTTCCCAGGTGTCCGGTTGATCGATCAGCCATTTTTTATTTTCTACATCGAATTTACAAGGAAATGGAATATCAATAAAAAACTTGCCTTGTTCCTCATCATAGTGAGCTGGGACCTTTACCCCGATGGATTCACAGAATGGAACTGCCGTTGACAGCCATTTTTGCCTCAACTGGTCATTTGTCCTGCCCTTTAACTTGTAATCTAATTGGGCTGAACGACTTTTTAGATTATCAGCAACACCGAAGAACTCTAAGCCCATTAAGAACATCCAATCAACAGCCTTCTGTACTTGCTTAGCTGTTTCCGGATTTTTCATTCCCGCCTTCATAATGATTTCGCCATTTCGGAGGTGGAACAATTCCTCTTTATCCACTTTTACTAAAGCACGTTTCCAGGGTCCATAGGAGGTGTTCTCGAATGCATCTCCAAGCAGTGTGTAGCCGGCCCTGTCAAATAGCCCATTAAATACACCAAGCTCAATCCAGTTGTCTAATTTAAAATCAAAAGCGTAAGGATTTTTCCAGCGATTTGCAGGACGTTTATAAAGAAGGTCCTCCACATCTTCCCCTAAATCCTCTAATAGCCTGTAGGCGATATGGGCATGGCCAATTTCATCTTGGATCACGGCTAAAGCAGTAATCTTATAGTTAAGATTGGGAGCTTGATTGTATACCGTTAATAAAGGCGGAACACTTAAAAGCTCAGTGTCGCCAACAATCGTTAATGTTTGCTTTAAGGCACGAAGGTACTCCTCGTTCATATCCTCTTTACATTCCACGACAAAACCATTGCGAATCTCATCTAACAAAACCTCAGCTTGATTCATATTTAGCTCCCCTCTTCATTACGTTTTTTTATATACCGTTTATATAATATAATATAGAATATTAATAATTATCTGTCAATTACTTTATTACGTTTTTATGTTGTTAATATTAAAAACGTAATTTAATTATGATAAAGGCCTGTTTTCCCAAGTAACCCCTCCCAATAGCTTACTTTTTAAAGCTTGGTGGGCTTCTTTTATCCTAATAACCAGTCCTTGGTTATACGTTTTTTATACGACGAAGTAAAAAAGGACAACACATATCAAATGTGTTGTCCTTTTTATTCGTTCGATTTTTCATATTTTATCGGAAATCCCATTATTTTTTCTGCTCGGTTTTCAATAGATAAATAGTCTAAGTGAGCGATTGTTTCAGCAATAGCAAAACGCCACTGGTGCGGGGTTAGCTCCTTATGGGCAAATAGATCCCCGGCAACTTCAAAAGCTGTCCGGTTTTGTGCCAGCGCCAAAATGGATTCTAACCGTTCTTCATGGTGCTGCAGAAGTTCCTTAATCCGCTCATTTACGTTCCCAATTGGCCTTCTATGGGCTGTAAAGGCTATTTTAGCCTGTAAATCTGCTACTCTATGAAGAGAATTTATATAATCATGAAGCGGTGTCTGGCTCGCTCCCGGCCACACACTAATATTGGGGGTAATTTTTTCAAGAATATGATCCCCTGAGATTAACACACGCTCTTCTTCTTGGAAAAAGCAAATATGCCCTGTACTATGACCCGGTGTATGTATGACCTTCCATTCTCTATTTGCAAACACCACCTGGTAAGTAATCGTGTGAATGGCAGGGAGTGGCTGCACATGATGTACTAATACATCCATTTGTTTTTCAATCTCGCCAGCTAACTCCTGAGGGGTCCCATGTTCGATTACCATTTTCTTGATGTTTCTTGCTTGGCTGCTATTTTCTCCCCAAACATGCTCCATCATTTTGGCATCAATCTCGTGCATAAAGATTGGCGCCCCCGTTAATTGGTGCATCCAGCCTGCAAGCCCGGCATGATCAGGATGGAAATGGGTTAAGTAAATCGTTTTAATCTCGCCCGGCTCCATATGAAGTTCTCGAAAGGCATCTTCCCAGGCTGTTTTTCCACGATTGTTGTTGTAGCCAACATCAATTAAAACATATCCATCCTGTTGTTTAAACAGATAGCAATACACATACTTAATCGGAAAAGGGATGGGAATCCCAATGCGATATCCATTAAAAACAATTTTTTCAATGGTCACAGTTTCACCGTTTTGAAAGGTGTTTATCATGTCTTCCTCCCTTTGCGCTTTCCTGTCTACACATAAACTTCTTTAAACGGATTAATGGCCTTGTCCCGTTGAGGTTTAATATCACGATCAGGAGCAGCTTCATATATAGATTCAAAATAACGGACAGCGGGAATCGATATTAATTGATGAATATTCCAAAATAGCTCCCTAGCCTTTGTTCCAACCCAGTCCACAGGCATTAACTCCCGCGGAAACCCCGGGTCCTGAAAAAGGAACTTTCGATATTCATGAACAATCGTAGTTCGCTTAATAAAACATTCTTCATCAGATAACTCATTATTCAACGCCTTTTCACGCAGTTGTTCAAATTTAGGTGAATACTTTTCAATGAAATGAATGTAATTATCGGTAACTTGTTGAAAATCCCAGCCCTTTTCCATAATCCATTCTTTAGGATGTGAAACAACGTCGGAGGAGCTAAAAAGGATCGCATTTTCTTCTATTTTATAGTTTTTAATCATTTCCATTACTTGATTTTCAAGGGGATTCGGGCTGACCCAGGTACTATTTGAAAGCATTCCAAATCCAGTCCACGTCAGCTCCTTGCGAATTTCATTGCGAAGCTCACGTTTTTCCTCAGGAAAAGAGTAACTTAAAATTCTCCATTTCCCGTCCCAATGTGCTCTAGGGGCTGAATATACTCTTGTTACCCCGTCTTCGACCCTTCTTCTCCCCAGCTCTGTTACAGAGTAATAGCTTTTATTTCCTTTCTTTCTCACTTGCAATAAATCCTTTTGTACCATTCTTAAAATGGCACCGCGGACAGAGGATTCTGAGATACCAAATCCATTCATTAATTGAATTAAACTCCCTACCCAGATTTCTTCTCCATAATATTGAATGTATTCTCCATATAGAGTAAACATTAGTGATCTCGGTTTCATTGCTGCCACCATCCAGTACTTAGTAGTATTCGCATTTTATCCCGCGTTAACGGGCAGTAAGACCCCCACTTAAGGGCTTAGTGTACGCAGGAAGAGTGAGTGGGGGATCAACTGCCCGTAAAAGCCCGATTGGTTCAACTAACAATCAGTGGGAGGTGAAAAAAACCCCCCACTGATTGAAGTTTCACTTTATGTAAATTCTTAAGAGACATTAATATTATAGAGGATTGTCTTAGCTTATGCATTAAACCTAGGTCTATTTTTATCAACCTTTGTTTCAATATTCTCATTTAAAATGCCTTTAACGTCTTCTGGAATAATAACAGCCTTGATTCCTTCCGGTGATTTCTCTACCCAGCCCCGTAATTCATACCCCTGTGCACAGCGAACACCATCTCTATAGATCACATGTCTTAATTTAATTGTTTTCCGATTGATTTCTTCTACTTTTGTATGGATGATGATGAGATCATCATAGAGTAATGATTTTTCAAATGTACATTGAACATCTAGTAATGGAACAATGATTCCCCGTTCTTCTTCCAATTTTGCAGGAGCTAGATTACAACTTCTAAAAAATTGATGGCCTGCGATATCAAACCATTTAAAAAAGTTAGGATAATAGACAATTCCCGCTTTATCCGTGTCTCCCCAATTAATTAAAACCTCCAGTTCGTTTGAACGCATGCAAATCCCCCACTTCTATTTCTTTGATTAAAATGGCGATATCGATTGCCGATATCGCCATTTTGTATTTTACTGCCCAGTCCAATTTGCTTCACGTTTATCGATGAATGCGCTTAGTCCTTCTTTTGCATCTTGAGAGCGGAATAATAGGTTTTGTAGTTCACCCTCGTAACGGATTGCCACATTTAGAGGCATTTCTTTACCATTCATAATCGAAAGCTTAATATTGGAAACTGCATAGGATGCGCTTTTGGCAACTTTTTGTGCATATTCTAATGTTTTTGCTCTCGTTTCTTCTTGTGGGAAAACTCGATCAACTAATTTAATTTCAAGAGCTTCTTGAGGTGTTAATGTTTCACCAGTAATGTTTAAATCAAGCGCTTTAGAATGTCCAACTTGGCGGGCTAAGCGCTGTGTACCGCCTGTACCTGCCAATACGCCAAGAGATACTTCCGGAAGACCGATTCTACCAGCTTGGTCACCCATGAAGCGTAAGTCGCAAGCTAACGCCATTTCTAAACCGCCGCCAACGGTGTGCCCTTCCAAACATGCGATCCAAATTTGTGGAGAGCGGGCAATCTTATCAAGTGTTTCATTACAGAATAGGCAGAATTGAGTTTTAAAGCGCGGCTCTGCTGCTTTTAAGAAATTAATATTCGCACCTGCTGAGAAGAATTTAGGCATATCACTCATTAATACAGCAACTTTAATATCGCTGTCAAAACGAATGTCATCAATGGCTGCGTTTAATTCTTTATAATATTCCAAGTCATATGCATTCGTTTTGTTTACATGAATGTGAACCTCTGCAACTCCATCTAGTTTTTTTACTGTTAATGTTTTCGTTTCGGTTACTGTTGTCAATTTAAAATCCTCCTCAAGGTTTTATTATGCTTTTATTTCTGTCGTGCTATATACATAATATACATAATTTTCTTATTATTTTTAAAATACCAAATACACTCAATTCCCCATAATAATCTGCAATTTTCTTTCATTTCCATACCCATTCTTCTGTTTTCTTACTTTTACACTTTTTTAATACGGACGTAGTAAAAACATAAAAAAGAGCGATGCATATTCTTTGTTGATACATCCATTCATTGGTATAATTTACATTAATTTCGCAATTTCGAAAATAAAAAGGGGTGTAATCTTTGATTGAATTAAATAAATCCTGCATTGAGGTCTTCCCTATCATGATTCCTGAACCGTCATCATTAAAAAGCGTAAACTTCTATGTAGTAAAACAAGATCAATCCCTTTCGTTGATTGATGCCGGATGGAATAATGAGGCATGTTGGAATGGCTTAATGGATGGCCTAAAAAGAAATGGATTTACGATAAAGGATATTACGGAAATCCTCCTTACGCATCATCATATCGACCATGTAGGCTTAGTGGATAGAATTACATCTATAAGCCCAATTCCAGTATATTGTCACACAGATTCCATTGCCCGCTTAAAACGGGACAAAAACTTCCTGAAATGAGGGTAGATTTTTATTCAAAACTTTACAGGGAAATGGGCTGTGGGGATAAGGGGGAACACCAAACAGCCTATTTGAAAAAAGCTATAAAGCAAAATAAAAAAAATATGATTCAAGCTAATCTCATTCCCATTGAGGATAAGCAAGTAAGCAATTTTCAAATCGTTGAGGTTCCGGGACATTCTCCGGACCAAATCGCCTTTTATCATGAAAAACAAAACTGGTTGTTTTCAGGGGATTTGTTGATTGAGCATATTTCAAGTAATGCATTAGTTGAGCCGGACTCATATGGTGCTCGGCTTCCAACCCTCTCACAGCAGATTGCTTCCTTAAAAAAATGCCTATCCCTTCATGCGGATCTTGTTTTTTCAGGCCATGGCATCTTAATTGAAAAACCTGATTCATTGATTGTAAAACGACTGGAGCGGATTGAGAAAAAAGCAGAACGCGTGATCCAATTAATTCAATCAGGATGCACTACTGGAAGTGCAATTGCTGAAGCCTATTACAAAAATACTTATTACGATCAATTCTCTCTTGTCATGTCCGAAATCATCGGTCAACTAGACTATCTTGAATTACAGGGGAAAATTGTGAAAGAGCTTGTAAACGGGGTATGGCACTACTCGGTAAAATAATAAATGGTGAAAGCAGCTGGTTTTGGGCTTCGGGCCATCTTTGAGGCCTAAAACCATCAGTCATCTCTAGCGTTTTGGGCTTCATCCCTCCTATAAAGACCAAATCCATCAAGTCACCTCTAGCGTTTCGGGCTTCATCCCCCTTATGAAGACCAAATTCATCAGTCACCTCTAGCGTTTCGGGCTTCATCCCCCTTATGAAGACCAAATTCATCAGTCACCTCTAGCGTTTCGGTCTTCATCCCCCATATGAAGACCAAATCCATCAGTCACCTCTAGCGTTTCGGTCTTCATCCCCCTTATGAAGACCAAATCCATCAGTCACCTCTAGCGTTTCGGGCTTCATCCCCCTTATGAAGACCAAATCCATCAGTCACCTCTAGCGTTTTGGGCTTCATCCCCCTTATGAAAACCAAATCCAACTGCATCTCTAGCGTTTGGGGCTTCATCCTCCTTATGAAGACCAAATCCATCAGTCACCTCTAGAATTTAGGTCGATTTTCTAACAAAATTACAAAACAGCAATCTAAAAATATAAACAGCAGCCTCCATGGCTGCTGCTATTGTTTTAATTATTTTGATAGGTTAGTGAATTTAATGGTGCAGAAGGCAGTAAAATTTCATCCGTCTTGACCTCATATAAACCATATGGAACTAACCGAAGCCCCGGTAGAAAATCACAGGTTAAAAATAACAATGTATAAAGAATGTCATGGAATGGGAAACCACGCTCCTGTACAGCGGCCAAAAGTTGGTCATGGTAATTCACTGCTGCAGAAAAGGTTGGATCCGATGTCATCATTCCCGTCAGCGGCAGAGGAATTTCTAACACCACTTCATCACCGTCGACAATGACAACTCCTCCTCCCATTTCATGGACTCTTACTGCCGCTCTTTTCATCGATTCCGGATTTCTTCCGACCGCGAGAAGCTCAGTGGTCGTATTATAGGTAGAAGCCATACCATCCAGATTTACGGCAAATCTTTCTAATATCGCCTTTGAGACCCATTCACCCCTTCGATCAATTAAAGCAGCATATACAAGCCCTTCATGGTGCGAAAGATCCGCATATCCGTTTACGGACGGAAGTTCCGTATCCTTTCTTTGGGTAATGACATTACTTTTAAAATAGGAAACTGGCACAGGAACCTTTTCGGACGGATGCGGATATCGGTACAGATTCAAATTTTCTAAAGCTGATTTTGAAAAAGCAAATGGTTCCCTTACAATATATTGATTCCAGTCGATCTCAGGAAGAGATATATTTAATTCTTCATTCTCAGCAACAATTTCCCCTGATGCAATGACCATATCAGGTTGAAAATCAACTAAATTCGGAAGCAGCAAAATATCTGCTTTTTTGCCGGGAGCAATACCTCCAATGTAGTCATCAAGCCTTAGGTAGGTTGCAGCATTGACGGTGACCATCTGAATGGCATTCATCACAGGGACACCAAGTTCAACAGCCTGTCTGACAAGTCCATCAACAAAGCCTTCTTTTTCAATAAATCCTGGATGCGGACCGTCCGTTGTCATTACGATTCTGCTCGTGTTTACCTTCCCGTCAACAATAAGTTTGACAAGCTCCCCTAAATCCGGGCGCAATGAGCTATTTCGGAGCACCGTCCACATGCCCAGTCTTAGGCGGTCAAAAGCTTCCTTAGCTGTAATTGCTTCATGACATGCTGTTACACCGGATGCCACAACCGCGTTTAATTTTTCATAAGAGCAACCCGCTGTATGCCCATCAGAAACCTTACCCAGTTTCTTTATAAAATCCATTGTTTCAAGTAAAAATGGATCCCCTTGATATAAAAGCGGCCAACGCGTTACCTCCGCTGATCCTACAACATTATCAAGTTCCAACAGTTCCTGTATATCCTTATGATTGTACCACTCACGTTCACCCGGATAATCGGCTTGTGAAACAAGCCGGACCAGCCAGAGGAAATTTCCAGGCAATACTTTTAAATCGTTTGCCATTGCTTTAAATCCTTTTGCCCCCATATGTAGATAAAAAAATAAATTATCATTAACAGTGGTGGTGGTTCCTAATGACAGCACTTTCTCCGTAACACTAACGGGATTATAAACCACCCATGGGTGAGCATGTGCCTCGATAAATCCAGGGGATACGAACTTCCCTTCTGCGTTAATGATCTTTGTTTGGGCTCCAATCGAGGATTCACTTGGCCCTACGCAGGCAATACAATCCTTATACACGGCAATATTAAGTTTCAAGAATTCCCCTGAATACACATTAATAACCGTTCCGCCTTTTATAAATAAATCTGCGGGCCGTTCGCCTTTGGCAACTTCGATTAATTCACTTCTTTGAGCTGTAAGATGCACAAACTTCCCCCCTTTTTAAAGTTTCCATCTTCAATTAAACCAGTATTACGATTTACCAAATATCGTCTTATAAACATAATATTAATAGGAGGTTGTTTTCTTTGTCAACAAATACAATTCTAAAAAGTCTAAATACTCAATTTACAATTAAAATAAAAGCTGATAAGCTTGAATTCCAAAATAGAGTCCGAAGCCAATTAAAGAAAGCCCAGAAAAAAGGGAAATCATAACTAGCAAGCGGGAAGTTAAAAAATTACGAAAGCTGCTTGAAACCCCCGCCATGGTAATATCCCATAGTAAAAGTCCAATAAATATCGCAGTACTATAAACAATTAACTCCGCACTATTCGAGGTGGCAGCTGTTTTTGCCAGTACCGAACCATAAATCCCTAACCAAAATAGAATCGTTAATGGGTTGGAAATTGACATGAAAAAACCCGAGAAAAACGATTTGATTAGGGGTTCCTTGTTTCGTGTATACTCCAAGCTTAATGTACCGGCCTTTAAAATACTTTCTACTCCCGTATAAATAAGTACAAAAGAGCCAAAGAGCCATAAAAAGGTTTGGACGATTGGTGTTTCAAGAAACTGAACCACACCTATGTAAACGATGAGCATATAAATCCCGTCTGCCACAACGGCCCCCACCCCGATTAACCAGGCATGCATGAAGCCGCTCCGAATTCCCCTGTCTATTTGTGCTGCATTAATAGGACCAATCGGCGCGGCAAGTGATAATCCCAATAAAATGTAGCTTAGAAATATATTCATTATTCTCTCCCCCTGCATAAAAATAAAGCCTGTCTTTTCATTTTTATTCGGGAAAGATGGGTTGTACCACAAAAAAACGAGTTTTCCTATATTCAGAAAAACTCGTTTTAGCTTAGTTCCTTTCAGTAACTTTTTTTAGCTCTCTTTTAAAAAATTCATCTTCAAGGGTTCGATTTAGTAAGTGGTTCCTGGAAACCGGCAAATTAAAGGAATCAATATCAATGATATATTTTGGACGCTGCTTTGATTCTTTATAGATTTTCCCAACATATTCTCCAATCAATCCAATAGCAATCAGCTGTAAGCCGCCAATCAGCCAAATGGACGTAATAAGCGAGGTCCACCCAGTTTGCGTATTCCCTAAAAACTTAAGAGTTAAAAAATACCCCCCAAATAAAAGACTCATAAAAAAGGAGACAAAACCGATAAACAAGACAAAACGAATCGGAGACACGGAGAAAGAAGTAATACCGTCAAGGGCAAAGGCAATCATCTTTTTTAATGGATACTTCGTTTCGCCGGCAAGCCGTTCTTTCCGGTCGTAATAAACAACATCTGAACGGAAACCAAGGAGCGGAACAATTCCCCTTAAAAATAAATTTACCTCTTTAAAGCGTTCCAGTTCCTCTACTGCCCTTTTGCTCATTAGTCGAAAATCAGCATGATTATAAATTAAATCGACACCCATTTTTTTCATCACTTTATAAAAACCTTGCGCCGTGCTTCTTTTAAAGATTGTATCCGTTTCCCTACCTTTTCGGACCCCGTAAACAATCTCGCAGCCTTCATGATATTTTTTGATAAACTCCCGGATTACTTGAATATCATCTTGGAGATCGGCATCAATCGTAATTAGACAGTCTGACGTTTCCTTTGCCGTAAAAAGACCCGCTAATAGTGCGTTTTGGTGGCCGGCATTTCGAGATAGCTTAAGGCCTCGGATCGCTTCATTTTTCAAACCTTCTTTATAAATAATTTCCCAGGTGCGGTCCTTACTGCCATCATCGACAAAAAGGATTTTGCTGAAAGAGGAAACAAGCTTTTCCTCTTTCAAGCTTTCTAAAAGCTGCTTTAATTCGAAAATCGTATCAGGCAGGATTTCCTCCTCGTTATAGCAAGGAACCACAATCGTAAGGTTTGCTTCAATCATCTAGTCATTACCTCCGATGTCTCGATTGTTTTATACAAATAAATTTTCCATGCTGAGGTTTTTGACTTAAACACCTTTTCAAGGCTCAGTTGATTTTCCTCTGCATTATCAATCGGTAAGGCTGAAAAAATATATTGGCCGCCCAATTGATTAAACACGGCTGTATTTAGCTGTAAATCCTTTAAGTGCCTTTTTGAGTCTTTTTTGATCATGTATCTTTTTCCAAGCTGGGCCGTGAATAGGTAACAGCGCCCACCCCATTTGTCAAAATAGGTGCGAACTGTTTTATTTTTTGC
The DNA here is from genome assembly GCF_030938565.1 of Bacillus salipaludis. Taxonomy (GTDB): domain Bacteria; phylum Bacillota; class Bacilli; order Bacillales; family Cytobacillaceae; genus Neobacillus; species Neobacillus salipaludis_A. Next base: position 5,674,280 of record NZ_JAVGVR010000001.1, read on the forward strand.
TAATTCCCTTTCAATTATTTTCCGGAAATGATGCTTATAGGTTAGCGGATAAAAATTATTGTACGTATCAAGCGTGTAAAAGCCATTGTATTGAGATACAGCCGGGTGAATCCCAATACTGGCAACCCTGTAATTCTTCTGTGGAAGACCGATGTATTCTTTTACCTCTTTGAACAAGTCCTCTGCATAAAATTCTTTTACTGTCGGTTTCTGATGGTAAATAATTTCATCGTTAAATAACCCTAAAACCAGCAGTTGCAGTACGACAAACCATTTAGCGGTTTTAGCCCAACTTTTCCCTTGAAGCGAAATAATTTTTAAGGCAAGAGCGAAACTAGCGTAAATGACGAGCGGCCGTAGGAAATGGTAACGGGCAAAGTTAAACGTATCCATAAAATGAAACCGCTTTGTAATTGGCAACCACCCCTTGTAAAACCAAAAGGCATACCAAAGGGACAATACAAAATTTAAGATAAATAAGAACACGTAGAGCTTTTCTTGTTTCCATATATTTTTCTTATAAATAAAATACAAAGCAATAAATGTCGCTGGGAGGATAAAGAGAGTATGTACAGTCATGACATGGGTATGCCCCAGCACATAGTTTTTAAATGTCAGTCTAATCGCCCGCCATAAAGGTAAATGGGCATGGAAATATTCATCCCTGCTATTTGCTTCCGAAACGAATAAAAAGGAATACACTAAACGGTATTCTACTATCATGAAAATGAAGATCATGTACACGATGGAAAATAAAAAATGTAGATTCCACCCTTTCCTTCTTATCACATCAACCAGCCAAAAAATTCCCATTGCACTTAAAAAAAAGAAAAATCCTAGAACGATGCTTGAATATAACGGCAGCAACGTAAGTGTTACGTAATCTTTGGCTGTTCCTTGTCCCTTACGGATATTTAGAAAAGCCCAAAGGGCAAGAGGCATTCCCAACGTACTTAACATTCCCGACGGCCAAAATGGGGTTAGGGCGAAGGCTAATGCAGCACTTACTTGATAAAAACTCCAGTTATCCCCCGGCAGAAAATGTTTCTTTAGAAGCAAATACATTCCAAAAAAAGCAACAATCCTTGTAATGGCTTGGCTGATTCCATAGGCAATCATCGTTGGAAATAGAGCATATAGCCAGACAATCAGGCTAAACTCTGTTCCGAATGTATTTCTTGGTACTCCATTAATAATTTGAGGAATCATTCCATTTACCGGGCCGAACATTTCTCCGCTTTTTGCCAGCACCTTATACCACGCCAAATTTGAATCTAAATTATCGTGAACACGGATATGGGCATTTTCCTGTAGTATAAAAAGCGGGGATAAATAAATTGCCAAAACCAACAAAGCAAAAAAAATCAACTTTTGCTCCTTTTTCGTTTCACTAAACACCTGCTACACCTCAAAATTTTTAATTATAGTTAAATTTTGCATTCCAGTAGAAAATTATCCCTTTCATATGATTGGAAAACTTTTCATACTCCTAATAAGAAAAAAACCTTCCTGAGACCAGGAAGGTGTTTAGGCTGTTGAAAAACTTTCGATAGCTCTTTATTCCATTCTTTTCTTTTAATAATTTATTATAATAAGGTTCATATATAGGCTGTTCAACTGGTCTGATGATTTCCGCTCCAGGCACTTCGCTTTCCGCGGGCGTGTCGGGGAGCCTCCTCGTCGCTTTGCTCCTGCGGGTCTCCCCTGCCCCGTACTCCCGCAGGAGTCTTCGTGCCTTCCTCTCCAATCAACAGGTGTTTACAATACAGTCCTACAACTCCCAATAATTAATAAAAATCAGTAGTAAATTTAATGTTTAAGCTAATAGAATCTAGGAAAAGTGAATATGAATTTGTCTTTATTGATAGATTAGTTCCGGAAGACCACCTTCTTTACCTACAAAATCATATAGATTTTTCTTTTTTCCTAAAAAAATTTCGTCTTTTATAGCAAGAATAATGGTCTCTTATCTGATTCCCTAATTCTTTTTAAAATAATGTTGATGGGGTACTTTTTATTCGTTCTGAAAGAGAGAAATTACAATGATCATTTGCTATCGATTTTTACTCCTAAAATTCCATGATTCGTTCCACAGCATTCAACGATTCAACGGAAATCGTCAACACCATATTTTAAAGATACTGATATATTTAACGATTTTTTCGATGAAGTTGGTCTCAAGACAAAGAATCACAAAATGGCCGAGGGGCGTATTTTTATTTACGGATTCCACTCATTACGCCTGGCAATGTTCATGTTTCTATTCCTTATCAGAATGGGGAAAAATGCTTTATAAATTTAGAAAGGAAAAAATTGAGCTAAACTTTGGAGATTCAAAATGGCTGTACGGCTTCGCTACTGCTGATTATGGGGATGGAGAATGTAAGTGAACAGGCTCTCCTTACTGGGGCCAGCCCAAATATAAAAAAAATTGCAACACACTTAGCCAGATTGGAAAAGGTGTGTTGCAATTCTTAATGATCTAATCCCTGTTGATTGGAGCGGAAATCAACAGGCCCACTAGCATGGACAATCATATAATAAAAATTGGTATTTTAGATTTAGACAAAATGGAAAATTGCCGAGAAAAATAACCTTTCTCGACAATCTGAAAACCTTCCTGAGACCAGGAAGGTTTTTTTAATTCATATTTATCTTTTTACTATAATCATTTAGCAAAAGGTCGAGTTTTTGACTGCATTGAACCACATGGGGATTAGAATATCCAAACTGATGAGCTAATAGAATCATTTCTAATCTTGTTTTTTCAATATTGGATAATAGTGCGTTTACTGTAATATTCATGTCCTCAGACCCCATTTCATGTTGATTCTGATTGCATACTATTATTCATAATTTATTCGATTTTGTAAATGTTTACAATAGAACAATCCATGAAAAAGGTAATTTTTTTGTGACAAATTAGCAATAGAAAATATTGATACCTGATTAGATTAGCCTTCTTTACGTCAATAATGGAATAGAATCGAGTATCGGGGTGAGAACATGCCAAACCGTGTTTATATTAGTTTTTTAAGATTACCTCTCTTAATTCGAATCCTCTTAATTGCCTTACTAGTGTTTCTAGTATTTGGAATTTCTATACATTTTGTCGAGCCCAAAACCTTCCCTTCTATATTTGATGGTATTTGGTGGGCGATTATTACCGGAACAACGGTAGGGTATGGGGATTATGTTCCACATTCCCTTTTGGGCAGGTTTATCGCCTTAATTCTAATTTTGCTTGGCGCCGGTATCGTTTCCTCTTATTTTGGAACCTTAGCAGCTGCTGCTGTGACAAAACAGGATGCCTTATCCGAAGGAAAAATTGCATTTAAAGGAGAAGGCCATATTATCATTATTGGCTGGAATGAAAGGTCAAGAGAGTTGATTGATAAGATCACCCGTTCAACGTCTCCGCAAATGGTTGTTTTAATTGACGAAACTCTTGAAGCAAACCCGGTCCATTCAAAATTTGTCCACTTTATTCAAGGCAAGGGTCATGTTGATGAAACGATTACAAAAAGTAATATATCGGTGGCAGAAAAGGTTTTGATAACGGCCGATCGGGGAAATGATGAACTTCAAGCCGATATGAACAGTATTTTAACCTTATTAACCATTAAAGGCTTATGTTCAAAGGTAAAATGTATTGTGGAAATCTTAACTGCGGAACAAGTGGTAAATGCACTTAGAGCAGGAGCAGACGAGGTCATTCAATCCAATAAATTAACAAGTGTATTTATGGTAAACAGTCTTCATTCTAACGGGGATGGGCTTTTATCGGATTTCGTCCATCAATTACAGGAAAGCAGATTGTCCGCCAACACTGTAAATGAAAATGAAATGGGAAAAACCTTCATAGAGGTCTGTCATCATCATTTAAAAGAAGGAAGTTTAGTAATGGGGATCAAAAGAGGGGAAGAAACCATTTTAAATCCTTCCCACTCCCTCAGAATAGAAAAACATGATTTACTGTTAATTTTTAAATAATCCCTACTCTGATAATAAAACTGATTCTAATTCTTGTACAAGTGCTTTACCATTGTCAATAAACTGAGTAGGGAAACTGGCATCTTTATCAACAGGTTCCTGAAATTGATTAAAGGTCCCTGCCGAATCGACACGTTCATCGATGTCCGATTGGTATTCATGGGATAGGAGAAATGGTCTCCCTAATTCAACTGTACAATTATTTGCATCAAGCTGCCCGTCAACCGCTTGGAATGGAAGTCTTAAAAATTCATACCCGTCTTCACCATCGATTTTATAATCAAATGCACCATGATCATAATCCCAATTACCGCCAATCATATAGCCGATTGGCTTCAATTTTTGTTCCAGCTTATATAAATCAAACTGTTGCCCCTCTACCTTTGATGGTAACTCAATCATCATAAAACCTCCTTATCTTCAATGAAGATAGTTTCTCCAACAGAAAGAATTTCAAAACAAAAAGAGAGTGCTTGATGATTTTCAGCACTCTCTTTCTGTTATTTTAACCGCTTTTCAAGTTCTGCTTTTTTCTCCTCAAATCCTGGTTTCCCTAATAAGGCAAACATATTTACCTTGTAAGCTTCAACACCCGGCTGGTCAAATGGATTCACTCCAAGTAAATAACCGCTCATTGCACAGGCTTTTTCAAAGAAATAAACAAGATAGCCAAATGTGTATTCATCGAGTGATGGGATGGTCACGATTAAATTTGGTACTCCGCCATCTGTGTGGGCGAGCATCGTTCCTTCAAAGGCTTTATTATTCACAAAATCAACCGTTTGACCGGCAAGATAATTCAAGCCATCTAAATCATTATCTGCCTTTTCAATGGTCAATTCATGACGTGGCTGTTCAACCTTTATTACCGTTTCAAATAAATCGCGGCGCCCTTCCTGAACATATTGTCCTAATGAATGTAAATCAGTTGAAAAATTAGCGGACGAAGGAAAAATTCCTTTTTGGTCCTTACCTTCACTTTCGCCAAATAACTGCTTCCACCATTCTGAAAAATATTGAAGTCCCGGCTCATAGTTGATGAGCATTTCAATCGTTTTGCCTTTATTATACAGAGCATTCCTTACAGCAGCATATTGATAGGCTGCATTATCTTCAAGTTCCGAATGGCTAAAGTCCTCTTGGGCTTGTGCTGCCCCCTCCATCATTTTTTCAATGTTTGCTCCGCTTACCGCAATTGGCAGAAGACCGACTGCTGTTAAAACAGAATAACGACCTCCGACATCATCCGAAATCACAAACGTTTCATAGCCCTCTTCATTGGATAATGTTTTCAAAGCCCCTCTTGCCTTATCAGTGGTTGCAAAAATTCTTTTACGTGCTTCTTCCCTGCCGTATTTTTCCTCCAGCAGCTTGCGGAAGATCCGGAAAGCAATTGCCGGTTCTGTTGTTGTCCCAGATTTAGAGATAACATTGATTGAAAAGTCTTTGCCATCCAGCAAGTCCATGACATCTTTCATATAACTAGAACTGATGTTGTTGCCGACAAAAATAATTTGAGGTGTAGTCCGTTTTTCCTTAGGAAGGACATTATAAAAGCTATGGTTTAACATTTCAATCGCTGCACGAGCCCCAAGGTATGAACCGCCAATTCCAATTACAAGTAAAACATCTGAATCGGATTTAATTTTTTCTGCAGCTTTCTGGATTCTGGAAAACTCTTCTTTGTCATATTCAGTTGGAAGGTCAATCCACCCTAAAAAGTCGCTGCCAGCCCCTGTTTTTTCATGAAGAGAATGGTGTGCAACTTTCACAGCATCACGTAAATATGTAAGTTCATGTTCCCCAAAAAAGGTTAATGCTTTTGAATAGTCAAAGCGAACGTGTGTCATATGTAGGATCCTCCATTAAATTTAGTTTCAATAACCACTTTAACGAATGCCGGGTTGATAATCAAGAACGGGCACACAATGAAAGCGCGTCCATTTTCGACAGATTTTTTAAAACCCAGGCATTGGCTGCCTGGGCCTTTGAAGCTTATACTGAACTACGATAAATTGCTAAAGTATCTTCCCTGTTTAACTTTTTAAAATTACCAAAATCACCATTTACCATTGCCTTGTCAGCCATCAGGTCAATTTTGCTATCATCAATTTGGTAATCTGCCAGACGTGATGGGGCTCCGAGACTGTTCCAGAAGTCACGCAGTTTTTGAATTCCTTCCAGACCTGCCTCTTCCGCACTCTTTCCATCCGGGTTTGCACCAAATACCCGGACAGCAAGCTGTTTGAAACGTTCAGGCTTAACGTTAAGATTGTGCTTCATCCAGTTAGGAAAGAGGATGGCAAGTCCGCCGCCATGCGGAATATCATAAACGGCTGAAACGGCATGCTCCAGATTGTGGGTAGCCCAATCCCCGCGGTAGCCCATATTAAGGATGCCGTTTAATGCCATTGTTCCACAGTAAAGAACCGTTCCTCTGTATTCATAATTTTCAAGGTCCGCCAATAATTTAGGCGCTGCTTCCATTATAGTAATTAATAATGACTCGCACATGCGATCTTGAAAATCCGTACTTTCTTCAAGATGAAAATAATGCTCTATAGTATGTGACATTATATCAACAATCCCATAAACGGTTTGATTTTTTGGGACCGTAAAAGTATGAACTGGATCTAAAATTGAAAATTTCGGGAATGTGGCAGGACTTCCCCAACCATACTTCTCCTTTGTTTCCCAGTTCGTGATCACAGAACCTGAGTTCATTTCAGAACCAGTTGCAGCAAGTGTTAAGACCGTCCCGAATGGCAGTGCATCAGTGGCAATTGCCTTTTTAGTTACTAAATCCCAGGCATCCCCATCATATTTAGCCCCGGCAGCAATCAGCTTTGTGCAATCAATCACACTCCCTCCGCCAACGGCTAATAGGAGTTCGATTCCTTCTTGTTTACAAATTTCTACACCTTTTCGAGCCGTTGATAAACGGGGGTTCGGTTCCACACCTGGAAGCTCAAAAACCTCACAATTTAGTTCTTTTAATATATCTAATACTTGATTATAAAGGCCGCTTCGTTTAATACTTCCGCCTCCATACACCAGTAAAACCTTATGTCCGTAGTTCGGAATCTCGTTTTTTAATTGTTCAAGTTGCCCTTTTCCAAAAATCAATTTCGTTGGATTCCAAAAAGTAAAATTCTCCATAAATCTCAACTCCTTTTCCTTCTTCATTATTTATTATTATGATGTTAATTGCAAAAAACTAGTTTTATGTTTTCAAAAGAAAAAGCGAATATAATTTTGGAAATTGTTTCATTCTAAAGATAGGAATTAATAAAAAAGGAGGAGTCTACATATATGGGTTCTCTGCAGCGGATTGCCTTAGTACTTACCATCATCGGTGCGATAAACTGGGGATTAATAGGTTTTTTCCAATTTGATCTTGTGGCAACCATTTTTGGCGGCCAAAATACCGCACTCGCACGGATTATTTATGGATTAGTTGGAGTAGCTGGACTCTTAAATCTCGGCCTTTTATTCAAGGCAAATGAACACTTTGAAGAGTCACCTGAAACAGAAACAAGGTAATAAAAATCGGAGATGCCAAGTGCTCGAACTGAACAAAAAAGAAAAATCCTTGCCTATATTAAAATGTACCCTATAGAGTAGACACTTAAAAAAAGTGCTTTCTATAGGGTACTTTTTTTATATAATTTAATAACACAACTAGAGACATACTGGAGACGGAGAAATCATGAGTAAAAAGACTTTTACAGAGAAAGAAATCGCTATACTATCTAAGAATCCATATATACAATCTGTTAGTTCAAAAGGAATTACATACTCTGATGAGTTTAAGCAACACTTTATCTCAGAGTTCAATAAGGGGAAATTCTCGAGACAAATATTTGAAGAAGCAGGGTTTGACGTTGATATTATCGGGATACAAAGAATTAAATCAGCTTCAGAACGTTGGAGGAATGCCTTTAAGAAGGCTGGGGTATTGGGACTTAATGACACTAGGAAAGAAAGTTCTGGTAGACCACGTGTAACGGAGTTATCCCTTGAGGAGAAATATGCCAGGTTAGAAGCTCAAATGAATCTCTTAAAGGCAGAGAATGAACTCCTAAAAAAGATCCGCATGCTAGAAAGGGGGCTGGTGAAGTAAAACTCCCTGCTAGTCAAAAATATATCCTCATTCGGTACGTCATTGAGAAATACAACTTGAAGCACATGGTGAGTTTCCTTTGTGAGGCAGCTAATGTTTCACGAAGCGGGTATTATAATTATTTCTCTCAGAAGTCCGTAGAACAGAGAAAACGGCAAGATGCAAAGGATGAAGAATCAAAAGCGTTGATATTAAAGGCCTTTCACTTTAAAGGTAAAATGAAAGGGGCACGTCAAATTAAAATGACATTGGCGGGCCAATTTCAGTGTGTCTTCAATTTGAAGAAGATCCGTAGAATCATGAAAAAATATGATATTGTCTGCCCAATCAGGAAAGCAAATCCATACCGAAGAATGATGAAAGCCACTCAGGAACACAGAGTGGTTCCTAACCTATTAAACCGTCAATTCAAACAAGATGCACCAGGTAAAGTACTGCTCACGGACATCACATACCTAAACTACCATAGTGGACAAAGAGCGTACCTGTCTGTGGTTAAAGACGGGTCTACCGGGGAAGTATTGGCGCACTATCTTTCTAATCGCATCACCATGGATTTGGCCACTAACACCTTACTCAAATTAAAGAAGAATCGAAACTTTAAGAAGGCTGAAAATGCTCTTATCCACTCTGATCAAGGGACACATTATACCCATCCCGATTTCCAAAAACTCGTTCGGAAACTAAGGTTACGTCAGTCTATGTCTAGGAGAGGGAACTGTTGGGATAACGCCCCAATCGAATCATTCTTTGGTCATCTGAAAGACGAGGTAAACATAAAAGCGTGTAAGACGTTCGAGGAGCTTCAATGTGAAATAGACAAGTATATCCGCCACTATAACCATACCAGATATCAATGGAACCTAAAAAAGATGACCCCTGTACAATACAGAAATCATCTTCTTCAGGTTGCTTAATCCCTTTTTTCAAAATGTCCTTTACAAAGGGTACATTTTATATTTAGCAAGGATTTTTTTTTTAGCCCAACACCTTTTGAATTCTTTCTATTGCCCAATCCAATTCTTCTTTCGTAATCACAAGCGGTGGTGCAAATCGAATGACTGTATCATGCGTTTCTTTACAAAGCAGTCCTTGCTCCTTTAATTCTTCGCAATATTTACGTGCAGGTTCAGTTAATTCCACTCCAATAAACAACCCGCGTCCGCGGACTTCTTTAATTTTTGGATTGTTTATTTCTTTTAACTTACTAATAAAATACTCGCCAAGCTCTTGGGATTTTTCAGCAAGCCTTTCATCGACCAATACATCAAGCGAAGCAATAGAAACAGCACAAGCAAGTGGATTTCCCCCAAAGGTAGAACCGTGGGATCCCGGATTAAATACACCCAATATATCTTTATTGGCACAAATACATGAAATCGGCATTACCCCTCCGCCTAATGCTTTACCTAATATATATACATCCGGTTCAATGTTTTCCCATTCACATGCAAACATTTTCCCGGTACGTGCCAAGCCAGCCTGAATCTCATCGGCAATAAAAAGAACATTATTTTGTTTACAAAGATCAAATGCCGCTTTAATAAAGCCTTCCGGTGGGATGACAATTCCAGCCTCTCCCTGAATCGGTTCAATTAAAAAGGCCGCAGTATTAGGGGTTATCGCTGCTTTCAATGCCTCTAAATCACCATATGGAACTAACTTTATCCCCGGAAGCATTGGACCAAAACCTCTTTGGTACTCGGGATCGGATGACAAAGAAACAGCCGTCATTGTTCTGCCATGGAAATTCCCATTGCAACCAATAATCTCCGCCTGATTTTCCGGAATTCCTTTCACGTCATATCCCCAGCGGCGTGCTGCTTTAAAGGCTGTTTCAACCGCTTCTGCGCCTGTATTCATAGGCAAAGCCATTTCTTTTTTTGTTAAGTTACAAATTTTTTCATACCAAGGCCCTAACTGATCGTTGTGAAAGGCCCTTGATGTTAAGGTAACTCGATCCGCCTGATCCTTTAGGGCTTGAATAATCTTTGGATGACGATGTCCTTGGTTAACGGCCGAATAGGCACTAAGCATATCCATGTATTTAGTGCCTTCAGGGTCCTCCACCCATACTCCTTCTGCACGTGAAATGACAATTGGAAGCGGATGATAATTATGGGCACCATATTTCTCTGTTTGTTCAATTACTTTATTTGTATCTATTTCTGCTGCCATAAAGCTTTCCTCCATTTCAATGATGAAATATGTACTAATATTATTGTAGCCGAGGGAAGAAAAAGAATGACCCAATATCAAAAAAGATTTTTACTAGATTTTGTTAATAAAAAGGCATTGTTAAACTTGGTTGTTGATTTCCGCTCCAGCACAAGCGGTTCGGGGAGCCTCCTCGTCGCATTGCTCCTGCGGGGTCTCCCCTGACCCGTACTCCCACAGGACATTGAATTGCATCCTTGAATCCGCCCACGCACGAAGGAAATGCGTTAGCATTTTAGAGGAGTCTTTCGTGCCTTCCCCTCCAATCAACTTTACTAAAAATCAACAGGGTCTTTAACATAGCCAATAAAAAAGCCCAGATGTTATATGAACTCTAAACATCCGGGCTTTTTGGTTATTATTTTTTTATTTCTTCGCGCTGTGATTGGTCAATCCATTCTTGAAGCTTATCTTTTAGTGTATTAAATCCTTGCATTCCTTCAGCATCTGGAACAATTGCAGCTGCTTGGCGCTTGCGAGGCTTTTTGACCGGCTTTGCAGCCTGCTGAGCAGGAGCTTCTTCGGTAGCTCGAATCGATAAACCAATTTTACCTGCTTCCTCATCTACAGATAAAACTTTTACTTTTACTTCATCGCCAACTTTAAGATGGTCATTAATATCCTTTACATAGCCGTGTGTAATTTCAGAAATATGCACAAGACCTTGTGTATTTTCCCCTAGCGCTACGAATGCACCGTAAGGCTGAATTCCTGTTACCTTACCTGTTAATATACTGCCTGTTTCGATTTTTTCCGACATGAAAACACTCCTAAATCATGATTTATTTATATCCCAATATATGCAATAAAAAATTATATCACAATTATGGCATTAAATCAAAAAGGCAATAAAAATTGCTAGAAATATTTTAAAAATTAACACAATGTTCAATTTCACCATCGGCTTTATTGATATAGTATGATAAAATATGTATAAAAGTAATTTTTTCTAGGAGAGGTGAATAGTATGAGATCAATCGGCCAAATAATTAAAAACTGCCGTGAAATGCAAAATATGACACAGCAAGAATTGGCGCAAAAGGTTAGAGTAGGATTATCTACGATTGAAAAATACGAATCTGGAGAGCAAGTTCCAAGCAGACAGACGATTTTAAAGCTATCAACCGTATTAGATATTCCTGCATCAGAACTTTTAGACCAAGCGTTTCATACACAATCCTCTACCATTGATCAAGGATTGTAGAAACATTTGAGTATATGATATGGCGCGGCATATGCCGCTTTTTTTATTTTTTCTCCATTTTATGTATAAAAAAAGGAAACTGGAAATCCTTATTCTATAAGGCTTTCTAGTATTCCCCCTTTTTGAAGTGGACACCCTATTCCGGGATGTCCTCTTTTTTTATTTAGCTGTGTTAAAGGACGATGTTGATTTATGAACAACGTTGATTGGAGCGAAAGGCACGAAGACTCCTCGAAAATGCTAACGCATTTCCTTCGTGCGTGGGTGGATTCAAGGATGCAGTTCAATGTCCTGTGGGAGTATGGAGCAGGGGAGACCCGCGGAAGAGGCTCCCCTGACCGCCCACGAACCGCTTGTGCATGGAGCGGAAATAACAACCTATTTAAATTGAGCAGGAGTCACTGTTTTTTATGACCAACAGTTTCCCCGCAATCTCAAGACAGAGGTCGATGGGTATGACCTGTTCAAAAGAAAACTCGTAAATGCTTTGAATTTTTTCCGCAAGTTCGGACGGATCCTCCAATTCATGAATCGCCTGAATCGTATCAGCAATCTCTGTATCATAGTTCCCCTCTTTTAATTGAAAAGGATCCCATTCATTTAATAAATCGACAAATTTTAAATTCGTTTGAAGCTGACTAATTTCCATATTCCTATCACCTAAATTCCCCTATTTAAGTACATATTCCGCCAAAACGCTTTGAAGTTCATAAATATTTAAGTTCTTATTAAATTGTTTTTGAAGCGGCAGCGCATTTCCGGAAATCCATATTTTTAATTCAGCATCTAAATCAAAATTACCTGCTGTTTCAATACTGAAATGTGTAATACTTTTATATGGAATGGAGTGATATTCGGTCTTTTTCCCCGTTAACCCTTGTTTATCCACTAATATCAGGCGTTTATTTGTAAAAATAAATAAATCTCGAATTAATTTATACGCTTTTTCAATTTTTTCATTTGATGCAAGGACTTTCGCATATTCCCTTTGTAATTCTGCAGGGGTTACTTCAGATGCATTCCCCATTATTCCATCAAAAATTCCCATTGATCTCACCCCCATTTAATAGTTTTAGTATACGTTTTTTTCTCCCTAATAAAAAGCCAGGCAAATTTATAAAATCTGCCTGGCTTTGTCCATTCTATTTTGCAAGCCATTCTGTATGGAAGGTGCCTTCTTTATCCACTCTCTGATAGGTATGAGCACCAAAATAATCCCGCTGTGCTTGGAGCAGGTTCGCTGGAAGAACCTCAGAGCGATAACTGTCATAATAAGCAATGGCACTAGATAGCCCCGGAACCGGTATACCAGCCTTAATGGCAACGGAAACCACCTCTCTCGCAGCATCCTGATAATCAGCGACGATTGATTGGAAATATGAATCCAATAAAAGGTTCTCCAAATTCGGATTACGGTCATATGCCTCTTTGATATTTTGCAGGAATGCTGCACGAATGATACAGCCGCCACGGAAAATCATCGCAATTTCTCCTGGTTTTAAATCCCATCCATACTCATCAGAAGCCACCCTATATTGGGCAAATCCTTGTGCATAGGAAACAATTTTACTTAAATATAATGATTTTCGAATCAATTCGATAAATTGTTTCTTATCCCCGGTAAAATCAAATTTGGCAGGACCGTTTAAAATCTTGCTCGCTTTAACACGTTCCTGTTTCAAAGCGGAAAGGAATCGTGAAAAAACAGATTCCGTGATAATCGAAAGCGGTACTCCCAAATCAAGCGCACTTTGACTTGTCCACTTTCCCGTTCCCTTTTGACCAGCCGTATCCAAAATAACATCAACAAGCGGTTTCCCTGTGTCAGAATCCTTTTTCGAAAAAATGTCCGCCGTGATTTCGATTAAATAACTGTCCAGTTCTCCTTCGTTCCATTCCTTAAATACTTCATGGAGTTCCTCTGCAGTTAAACCAAGCAGCTCTTTCATGAGATGGTAGGACTCACAAATAAGCTGCATGTCGCTATATTCGATGCCATTATGAACCATCTTCACGTAATGCCCAGCCCCGTTTGGCCCAATATATGTACAGCATGGATCCCCGTTTACTTTTGCAGAAATAGCCGTTAAAAGCGGTCCTACCTCATCATATGCTTCTTTTTGACCACTTGGCATAATTGCCGGGCCTTTAAGCGCCCCTTCTTCCCCGCCGGAAACGCCTGCGCCAATAAACAGAATTCCTTTTTCGGCAAGGTCGGAATTTCTACGGATTGTATCCTTGAAAAAGCTATTTCCACCATCAATGAGGATATCACCTTTATCCAAATAGGGTAAGAGAGACTCGATCGCTTTATCCGTAATCGGCCCGGCATTTACCATTAATAGAACTTTGCGTGGAATTTCAAGTGATTGAATAAACTCTTTTATATCTGTTGTCCCATATAGGTTTTTTCCTTGGTTACTATCAAGTATTTCATTTACTTTCTCAATTGATAGATCATAAATAGAGACAGAAAAACCTTTACTTTCAAAATTTAGCGCCAGGCTTCTTCCCATAACACCAACGCCAACTACTCCTACTTGTTGTGTCCTCAAATTAAACTCATCCCTTCAGTAGTTGAAAAAAATTTCATTTACCCCTAATTATAATAGAAAATTTATTTCAAACAACTTTTATGCAAAAAATTCTATCGAAATACTTCTTCTCTTCCTACTTATTAACATTTGCCTTTTTTTAAATTTTAATTAGGAATTAACTAGGTGTTGCAGCATTTGTTCCCCTAAGATTTTCATTTCCCCACCGCCCTGAGCAAAAGAGTCATTGCCGCCGCCTTTTCCGTTAATAAGGGCAAGAGCCTTTCCAATAACTGTTTTCATATTTTCCGACCTGGCAGTGCCTCTTGCACATACGATTTGCAAGCGGTTTTCATTTTCGGACAACAGGTAGACAAGTGAACCTCCATTTTCGGTTGTAATCAAACGCGCCAGCTTTTGTAGCTCTTGAATCGTACGGTTTTGATAAACTTCGCCGATGGTTTGATCTTTATATTTTATAAGCAATTCCTTTGCCTCATAATGTAAAAGCTGATCCTGGGTCTGTTCAAGTGATTTCTCAAGGCTTTTTCCAGTTTCAAGAAGACGTATTACAGCCTGTCCCATTTCTTTCTCAGGGGCATTTAAGAGCCGGGTTAGATCCAATAAAATTTTATTCTTTTCGTTCAGCTGCTGAAGAACACGATTCCCACAAACAAATTGAACTCGGACTTTTTTCTTTTGCCTTTCCCAATCAAGTATTTTGATAGCTTGTACTTCTCCCGTTGTATTCGGGTGGGTCCCGCCGCATGCATTGTAATCAAATTCGGGAATAATCACAAGTCGAATATCTTCTTTTACTTTTGTTGCTTTACGCAGCCGGTAAAAGGATAATTCTTCTTCCGTCACCCATTTTACTTCGATTGGCCGATTCTCTAAGATCACTTGGTTGGCTAGTTCCTCAGCTGTATAGGCCTCTTCCGCCGTTAAAGTATCTGTTTCTAAATCAATGGTCACCGTCTCTTTCCCTAAATGGAAGCCCACGGTTTGATAATGAAACAATTGGTCGAACGCAGCTGATAAAATATGCTGCCCAGAATGTTGCTGCATATGATTAAATCTTCGTGTCCAATTGATTGCTCCCTGGATTTCTTTATCCTTTTCCTCTAAAGGCTCTTCAAGATAATGACGAACTTCCCCTTCGATTTCTTCTACATTTATGACAGCTTTTCCACCGATTGTTCCGGTATCATGCGGCTGACCGCCACCAGTTGGATAAAAAGCCGTTTCCTTTAGAACAACATACCAGTTTCCAGAGTCATCGCTTTCCTGTTTCAAAATGGCGGATGAAAAAGTCTGAATGTACGGGTCTTGATAATATAATTTATTCCGCATGGCTGTGCACTCCTAAATTTCTTTATAAACTCCGACTATTATTTTCAGCAAAGTGAGAACAGAAATCAAGTTATAGTAATCAATAGGCATGAAAAAAAGGCCTCTCCAAGGCAGGAGAAAGCCAAACATTTACTTTTTATTTTTCATCTTGAGAACCTTGACCTTTTTGCTTCTTGTCTTTTGTAATTTCACCGCAAGCCACTCGTTTTCCGGAGTCTCCGGCCGGCTGTGTCATGCCGTCGTCTTTTCCCGCATGTACGACAATGGAAGTGCCCTTTTTAGTAAATAAAGATTTTTTTCCATCCTTTAAAGAGACATTTGGTGCCATTAGCTCCGCTTTCACCGACCCGTCATCTCCGACAATTAAATTGGGAATATCTCCGGCATGGGCTCCATTCGGATTCAGCAGTCCATGTTTTTTATTTTCCGGGTTAAAATGGCCTCCCGCTGATTTAAAATCAGGAGCCTCACATTTTCCTGTATCGTGAATATGTATCGCGTGTACTCCTGGTGTTAATCCAGATAAATTTACTTCCATCTTTACTCCGCTTGCCTGTTCTGATAAGGTAATTTTCCCTAGGGAATCACCAACCGGATTAAACATTTGAACATCAATCTTTTTAGGATTTTCTTCGGTACATCCTGCAAGTAAAAGCAAAGGAAGGATCAGCCAATATTTCTTCATCTAATACCTCCACAATAGACATTTTGTAAATAGTATCTCCAATGTGTCTAGGGGCTATTCATAAATGAAAAAGGAACAGCCTGATTCACTGTTCCTTTTGATTATGCTGATTCATGATTCGATCTTCTAACTCTTTTGCCTTTTTGGCTTCACGTTTGGAAATAGCAATGATAAATTTCATTGCAAAAACAGCTCCAATAAAGAAGATGAAAAACGTGATGGCAGCGGGGATATATTCTGATTTATCTTTCGGAAAATATAAAAATAACGACAAGATGTGTGGTTGAAACATTTTCTTTCTCCCTTTCATCAAGGAAATCCATTCATACCATTATAGCAATAAAAATAGTTTCAACCAAGTTTATAGTCAGGGTTATTTTAAGACATTAATCCTTTTAATGACAACATCTTTCGTTGGTTTATCCTTTTTATCGACGGGTGTATCAGCAATTTTATCTACAATATCCATTCCCTCAATGACTTGTCCAAACACTGTGTGACGGTGATCTAGCCATGGAGTTCCACCATTTTTATCATAAGCCGCAATGATTTCCTTCGGATACTCTATCTTTTCCATTTGCTCCTTCATGGATGGATCAAGATCAGAATTTTGTACGATAAAGAATTGGCTCCCATTCGTATTCGGACCTGAGTTAGCCATTGACAATGCACCGCGAAGATTAAAGAGATTATTCGAAAATTCATCTTCAAATGGTGCACCATAGATGCTTTCCCCTCCCGTTCCATTTCCGTTCGGGTCTCCGCCTTGTATCATGAAATCTTTTATTACACGATGAAAAATAAGACCATCATAATAGCCTTTCTCACTGTGCTTCACAAAATTTTCAACCGCTTTTGGAGCGTATTCCGGGAATAATTTTATTTTAATATTTCCCATTGAAGTTTCCATTTCGACTAATCTTTCCTTTTCAGAGACTTCCTTTGTTAGCTGAGGATAGACGGCGTTTGACACTTTTTTGTCCCCTTCCTTTTGTTCCGTGCTTAATGTACTGCCTTTGGATTTAGATTCATGCTTGTCATTGCTTGTCCCGCATCCAGCTATTACAAACATGATGATAAGCAATGCAGTCCATATTTTTAAGCTCTTTTTCATTATCATCCCTCCATTTTTTTAATTTAACCGAAATTTACTATTTTTGCACTTTGTTTTTAATTCTTTTAAAATGAAAGATATGAAGGAGCAGGGAGGGCTTATTTTGGCGGAATTTAAAATTGGCGATCGTGTTACAGCGATATATAAAACAGGCAAATATATTGGTGAAATAACAGAGGAACGGACGCAACATTATTTAGTAAAGGTTTTGGCGGTTAAGAAACATCCGATGCAAGGCGACTTACATAATCCGAAGAGTGCAGATGTACTTTTTTTTCACGAAAGACGCGCACTCGCCTTTAGAGAACAAGCCAATATACCGAAGCAAATGGTCAAGCATTTTGAGGAGGAAGTACCGGATTACCAAGCATCTTTAAAAGAAGCCATTGAGGTAATGAAGAAAGAGCTAAATGAAACCCCCTCAGACTGGGCAGAAATGAGCTTAAAAATGATAGATTCCTTGGAAAAGGATTATTTTAAATAAAGGTCTTTTCTAAAGGGTTGTTAATTTTTAATATGTTATGATTGGCAATTTCCAGGAAATAGGTTGATTGGAGCGGAAGGTGCGAGACTCCTCGAAAATGCTACCGCATTTTCTTCGTGCGTGGGTGGATTCAAGGAAGCAATTCAGTGTCCTGCGGGTGCAGCGGGACAGGTGAGACCCGGCAGGAGTATAGTGACGAGGAGGCTCACCGCCCGCCCGGCGAAAGCGAGCATCCTGGAGTGGAAATCAACCACCCATGTTCATTAGCAACAAAGTTTACTAAAACAGCCTATATATATACACATAAAAAGCCAAATCAATTTGAATGATTTGGCCTTTTATGCGAATTCATTTAATAGTTTTGAAAAATCCACTCGATCCCCAATCGTCGTTGGTTTAGGTTTTTCCAAGTAACGTTTATCCTTTTCTACAAGCTTGAATATATTATAAGTAGTCAGCGCATCATCAAGTGCACGATGGTGTCTGCCTGTCCCTTCCTTGCCATACTCTTGAACCGCCTTCCAAAGACCCGTTTGGTTTTGATCACCAAAAAATCGTTTATACTCCATGGATAGATCTAACTCAGCTGCATGAAATGGAAACGGAATTCCGGCTGCAAGACAATTATGGCGCAACACCTTCATGTCCATATTTCCCCAAGTAACAATGGTCATTTCATACCCTTGATTGAACTCCTCCATTTTTCGAATTAATTCAAAAAAAGTAATCCCTTTGTTTACCTGATCCTGAGAAATATGTAGAAATGATTTACAGCGTTCTGAAAGCGTAGGAAATTTAAGCGGGGTCACATAGGATGAAAACTGATCAACGATTTGATCATCTATTACTGAAACAATACCAACCTCAATAATTTCAGGATAAAACTCCTTCATACGGACATTTCTTTCTGGCATGGTAAATTCAAAATCAATAAATAAACAATGCCGCTTTCCCATCCTTTTTCACCACCTTTTCTAACAAATTTCTTACTACATTATATTGAGAAACCTGTACAAAAAATTGTACATATAAGAAATTTTTTATTATTTTCTATTATAACATGAAATGGTCGTGATTTTTTTAAATTTTCCTACAAATCATCCAAAGAAAAAAGGATGAAAAATTCATCCTTTCGGTGACTTTATTTTTTTAAGGAAATGACCGCCATTGTGCATCTGGATACGCAAATAAGCCGATCTTTTTCATCGCTTATTTTTATATCCCATACCATTGTTGTTTTTCCTTGGTGCAGAACGGTTGCAACTGCTGTCACAATACCCTCTCTTGCAGACCGTACATGGTTTGCGTTTATTTCCAGACCTACAACCCCTTGTGTTTCTTTGTCCACCAATTCATAAGCACCTAAGCTAGCAACCGTTTCTGCTAGCGCCACAGACGCCCCGCCATGCAGTAAACCAACAGGCTGCTTTGTACGCTCATCCACCGGCATCGTTGCAATTACTTTCCCAGCCTCTAAATGGGTTATTTCAATCCCTAATGCTTCTAATAATGTGTTTTTAACCATTTTTACCTCTCCTTTAGAGATTATTTTATGTAATGTAAAATTGCTCTTCTAAAAAGTGTAAAAACAGCCCTTGGAGCTGTTTTTACTCTGTTTAATAAAATCCAGGGTAACCCATGCCCGGATAACCAAATCCAGGGTAACCAATGCCTGGATAGCCGAATCCGGGATAGCCCCATGGCGGGCGGCTTCCTAATGCTGCTCCTGCAAACCCGCCTAATCCTCCACCTAATAATCCTCCTAAAAAGCCAAGTCCACCTATCGCCAACGGCCAGCCCAACCCGATAAATCTTTGATCTTGAACGGGATAGGGATATCGATAAGGGTACATGCCATCATACCTCCCTTTCGTATATACTTGCCTACACTATTTCATATGCGAACAGAAAGGTTTTTGAGTGGGCAAATACATAAAAAACCCAAGATGGCTCAGAGGATGAAGTTATTTTTCAATTGGATCAAAACGCTCAACAAATAGAGCGAGTGTCCGGGTCATGACACCCGTTGCACCGGCAGGTCCAAGGTCGTATTCCCTAGAGGTAGTTGCGGTTCCTGCAATATCTAAATGTACCCATGGTGTTTCTTCCGCAAATTCTCCGATAAACGCACCCGCAACAAGGGCATGACCTTCACTTCCAGGTGAATTATTTAAATCAGCCACTTTACTGTTTCGTACTCTTTCTTTCTCGGTATCAAACAGTGGCAATTGCCAAATCCGTTCTCCGGATTCCTTTGATGCTTCTAAAACCTGCTCATATAGAGAGTCATGATTGGTCATGGCACCCGTTGTGTGAAGACCAAGTGCAGTAATCACACCCCCTGTTAAGGTTGCAACATCCACAAGGTATTCAGCACCGTGGTGCTTTGCATATGTAACAGCATCCGCTAGGACTAAACGACCTTCAGCGTCCGTATTTAGTACCTCTATCGTCTTACCGCTCATCGAAGTAATCACATCATCAGGCTTAAAGGCCGATCCGCTGATCATGTTGTCAGTAGACGGAATAACAGCGACAACATTTTGTTCAGGCTTTATTTCCCCAATAATCTCCATTGCCCCTAACACAGCTGCCGCACCGCCCATGTCTGATTTCATCCCAACAATCCCTGTTTTTGTTTTAATGGAATAGCCTCCGGTATCAAAGGTAATCCCTTTGCCGACAAGACCAATAACATCCTTCCAGTCATCCTTTCCTTGATATTTAAGAACTATCATTTTCGGTGGCTCTGTTGACCCCTGATTTACTGCTAAAAACGCACCCATCCCCAGCTTTTCAATTTCCGCTTTTTCTAAGATTTCCACTTCAAAGTCATACTTAGCAGCAAGATTCTTTGCATAATCAGCCATATCGGAAGCTGTCAGCAAATTTCCTGGTGTGTTCACAAGTGTCCGGGCTGAATTAGTTCCCTTTCCAAACGCATATCCTACTGTTAACGATGCTTTTAGTTCTTCAAAATCATTGGATCCACAATAGATTGTTAGATTTTCCAGCCTCTTCTCCGGTTCATTTGACTTCTGTTTGTAGCCTTTAAACTCATAAGTCGCTAGTGCCAATGCTTCACCGGCTGCATGAGCAGCATCCAGCGCTGTCAGCCCCTCTGTTGTAAACGTTTCCATAGCAAAAGCTAATTCTTCCTGTTTTTGTGCTTTTATCAGCTTAAAAAGTTGCCCGAACACATCCCGTGCTTTTTCAAAGGATAGTTCCTTTTCTTTACCCAGACCTACAAACCAAATTCGTTTTACACCCATTTTTCCAAGAGTATGTATTTTATTAATACTTTTAAATTTAGCGGTAATATCTCCAGACTTTACAAGCTCTTTAAGCTGTCCTTCGAATATTTCATCAAGCCTTGCCAATAAACCCGTGAATTTTTCGGGCCGGTCAAAAAGACCGATGACCAAACCTTCATGTTCATTTGATTCATTAAATTCTGTTTTCATTTCAAACATGACTTTTCCCCCTTAGTATCTTTATAACTTTATTATAACGAAAAAGAAAAATTCTTTCGAGAATCGAAAACAATAGGAAAAGCGGGAGCGGCTTGACTAGAGGCTGGAAAATAGAAAAAACAGGCGGCTGCCTGCTTTTATCTTTTCTCAGAATGAATATATTGCTGCCTGAATACTTGCATCGACTTTTTTTCATTTAATGTTGTTAATTCTTGTTCAGAAAGACTTCCATTTCCTTTTTGAACAACATAAATATCCAATTTCTTTTTGCCCCATTGATTATAAACATCTTTAACCGTATTAAAATACAGGTCCAACTCATTTCCCTTTATTGCCCCGCCTTTATCAGCTACTACACCATAGCCATAGCCGGGGATAAATAAAATGGTCCCTACCGGAAAAACATTTAAATCTGCTGCAATGGTTGAATATAAATCCCGTTTCACTTTTACACCCGAATAGGTAATTCCATATTCAGGATGCCCTTGATATTTTCCTGTTGACTCAAACCCTGCAGTGTAACCCGTGGCAATAACCGTTTTTTTCGGATATTTAGACCAATCAATGGCTTCTTCTAACGTTGGGACTGTACCTGCTGCCGTTTTACTGGACGAAATAAACGGATCAACAAAATTCAATACTGTTTGGGCATTCACCCCGGAAAGGGATTGATAGGTTACTAAAAGCGCCAGGAAGAAAAGAATTGTCATCACAAAGCGCTTAGCCCAACTTTTTAAAATAGTCATCAAAATTTTTCACTCCTCAAAAAATATTCATTTCCCAAGGGGAAAAGAATTATTCAAGAAGTAAATAAAAAAGACTCCTTACCATGGTAAAAAGTCTTAGAACATCTGGTATCCATTTTTTCTTAAAAGCTTTATGACAATGCCTGAGACAATAGCACCAGCCAGCCCGCTAACTAAAATTAAGATGTCAGCAGTTGCAAGTGAACTGAACCGATGCCCGAGTTGTCCGAAGGCAGCTTTACTATTCGTAAAATATTCAATAAAACGTACTTTATCAACAATTAAAATCGCGACAATTGGATAAATAATCGCCATAATCCATGACATTCTTAAAAGCATATTAAGGATAAATCCTATTCCAAAAAATAACACAAGAAATAATAACATCGAGATAATTAAGACAACAATGCTCATCTGCATTGAAAATTCCCCCTTTGACACATCAACATTAAGTGTACTGAATGTCCAAAAGGGAGTCAATAGAAAAGAAAAGCGGAAGCGCCTTGCTCAGGGGCGAAAAGCACAAACCTATAAGCCTGAGCGGAAGAATCCTCAAGGTCAACGATTATGCCAAAAAAATAGCCCTCCGAAGAATTCGAAGAAGCAAATTTTCTCAGTTACATTTGTTTACTCCTGCTTCTTTCCTGTACCTTCGCAGCAGGAGCAGGTTTCAGAGCCGCCAAGTAAAAGTTGAAAATAACCATTTCCAGAACAATAATCACATGTTTTTGTATCCAAATTTTTTACAGTCACACTATTCATCCTCCTCTTTTATTAACTAAATTTTCTGATAATATATCAAGAAAATGAAAAAAAGAAAAGGAGGAAATACAAGCAAATTAACATAAGAAAACGGATACATCTAGAGTTTTCTTTCATTTTCGAATGGTTCCTTAAATTTTCTAAAAATTACAAAAATATTTTATATGCTGTATATCCGAACTGATTACCCGGATTCAAACCATCTTTACAAGGTATTAAAAAGGAATTGGTTTGATTTATTAGGTAGCTTAAAAGAATAGAGGCCTCCTTTTCTTGCAGAAGCTCTTCAGGTGTCATAAATCGCGCCTCATAGAGTTCGCTGTCTTGATGAATAATTTGAACACCGCCCTTCGGCTCAAGTAAAAACATAAGCATATTGTCACTTACTTCTTCTTTTATTACACCTGTTCTTAGCCCAATTAAACCTTTCACTGCGCAATCAATACCCGTTTCTTCTTTGACCTCCCGAATAACAGCTTCATCCGCTGTTTCTCCTTCATTAACAAAGCCTGCCGGCAACGACCATTGACCTTTTAACCCACCGTATCTTTTCTTAACTACAAGCCATTTCTCGTCATACTTTACCAATCCCGAGACGGCCAGCCACACCTTACCGCGTTTACTCATGGGAACCTCCTAAATTACAATTTCATGAAAAGATATGAAAAAAAAGGGCAGAATTTTTCTGCCCTTTTGTTAAAAATTTTATCAAAAGAAATTCAACTTGCCCTTTTTCAGTACTAGTGATGTACCGCCAATCATATAAAGGGCCCGGTTATCAACCACTTTTTTCATGAAGGCTGCTTTTGAACCAGTCACTTTTTTGCCAAATACTACACCAATCGCATCATCTTCACCAAGGGAACAAACAGTACCTTTATTATCAAAGGTAAAGTTTTCAAGCTCTGCTTTATTTCGAACAAGTGCTGTAATGTTTTTAGCAACTACCTCACCCTGCTGCATGGCAATTTGTGCAGTCGGAGGATATGGACGATTAATCTCTTCATTAATAACTAGGGAGCTGTCACCAATAATAAATACATCATCAAATCCCGGTACACGAAGATCCGGTTGTACTTTCACGCGGCCTCTCATTGCCTCAAAACCAGATTTTTCAATAATGGCGTTCCCACGTACACCTGCAGCCCAAACGACAGTTCCAGCCTTAATTTCATAAGGCTCTTCATCGCCTTTACCGACAAAAATTCCTTCAGGAGTAGCTTCTTTAATTGCAGTACCGATTAAAAACTCTACGCCTCTCCGCTCTAATTGAGAAACTGCGTAGCTAACTAATTCCGGATCAAAGCCTGGAAGAACAGTTGGCGCTGCCTCCACGCAAGTAATTTTAACTTTTTGGAAATCCACATCATATTCCTGGCAAAGCTCTGGAATACGGTTCGTTAATTCGCCAAGGAATTCAATCCCAGTAAATCCGGCACCGCCAACTACAATAGATAAGCGATTATCGTTCTTTTCTTCTTCCATATTGTACGTAGCAAATTGGTACTCAATATGCTCGCGTAATTGACGAGAGGAATTGACATTGGTAATACCAAAAGCATATTCTTTTAACCCTTTAATTCCAAATGTTTCTGGTTCACCGCCAAGTGCAATAACAAGGTAATCATAATTGACTTGATCATTTTCTAAAATGACTTTCTTTTCTTCTTTATTGATTTCGACAACTGTATCTTGAATAAACTCAACTTTACTCCGATCCACTACATTGCGGATATCATAGCGCACTTTATCATGGTGTAATGTGCCTGCTGATGCTTCATGTAACCATGTAGTTTCGTAATGATAATCATTTTTATTAATTAACACGATTTCCGCTTCATTCACACCTAATAATTTTTGCAAACGAACTGTTGTCATAAGTCCGCCATATCCTGCCCCGACAATAACAATTTTTGGCTTTCTCAAAGTAATCACTTCCACCTTTATTTTATTTTAATGAACCTTTTGCCTTATCATCCACTGATTTCTTTGTTTTTATTTGTCGATAGCACAACTGGGCCCCACTGGCGCTTGCCAATCGGCAGATTTCTTTAGGTTTACAAGGCGAAATCTTTGTGATATTTTTCACGAATAGGTGCAAAGAAATCAGCAGCTACTTCTCATTACAGTAGGATGCACATTAATATTCCTATTTTTTATAAACTCTCTTAATTAAACAATGTTCTGATATTGTCACATAATAGTAACAATATATACACAATTCATCTTATTCCTTTTTCATCTAGTTTTCAAGCGGTTTTTTAATTTATTTAACATAATTATAGGTTGAACATTTTCGATTCATGTATTCCAACTAAGGTAATGAATTAACGCGCAATTTCTAATTGAGCGAATATTCCCCGCAATTCAAGTGAGCATTTAATATTTTTATGGTATGATTGGGGTGAAGATTGTTACTGCCTAGCTGGGGGGATTCATAGTGCAAGATGATCAAAAGGTATTTGATCTCACCATTATCGGGGGAGGTCCTGTTGGTTTATTTACCGCGTTTTACGGAGGGATGCGACAAGCTTCAGTGAAAATCATTGAGAGCTTACCACAACTTGGCGGTCAATTGTCAGCGCTATACCCTGAAAAATATATCTATGATGTTGCCGGTTTTCCAAAAATTCGTGCTCAAGAATTGGTAAATAACCTAAAAGAGCAAATGGCGAAATTTGATCCAGTGGTTGCGCTTGAACAATCTGTTGAAAAGTTAGAAAAGCTAGAAAACGGTATTTTTAAATTAACAACAAATGCTGAAGTTCATTATTCAAAAACCGTGGTAATTACGGCAGGAAACGGTGCATTCCAGCCTCGCCGCTTAGAACTAGAAAGTGCTGCACAGTATGAAAGGAAAAACCTCCATTATTTTATCGAAGATTTAAATAAATTTGCCGATCAAAAAGTAGTAATATTTGGCGGCGGAGATTCCGCAGTGGATTGGGCCTTAATGTTGGAACCGATAGCAGAAAAAGTGACGATTGTTCACCGCAGAGACAAATTTCGAGCCCATGAACATAGTGTTAAAAACTTATTCAATTCAAAGGTTAATGTAAAAACTCCCTATGTTCCTGCAGAACTAATTGGAGACCATTCCGGAATTAAGCAAGTTATTCTTGAAAGTGTGAACGGTGAAGAAAAGGTTACCATTAATGTCGACGCCGTCATTTGTAATTATGGTTTTGTGTCATCTCTTGGACCGATAAAAGAGTGGGGCCTGCAAATTGAAAAGAATTCGATTTTAGTCAACTCTAAAATGGAAACAAATGTACCGGGAATTTATGCTGCAGGGGACATTTGCACGTATGATGGGAAAGTGAAATTAATTGCCTGTGGATTTGGTGAGGCACCAACTGCCGTTAACAACGCAAAATCATATATTGACCCAAAGGCAAAAGTTCAGCCATTACACAGTTCTTCGATGTTTAATCAATAATCTTACAAGGCGCCCGTTATGCGGACGCCTTTTCCCTTTAAGTGCTAACATTCCTCAGGTGAACCTGCAGCCGTTGCTGTTCGGAAAGAAGATCCACAACCGCACGAGGCAATAGCATTCGGATTTTCAATCGTAAATCCGCCGCCCATCATCGATTGTTTATAATCAATTTTTGTTCCTTGCAAAATAGGAGCACTTTCTTTATCGACGAGGATTTGAATTCCATGCAGTTCGAAATGAAGATCATCTTCCTTTACTTCATGATCAAATCCCATTCCATAAGATAAGCCGCTGCAGCCCCCGCCTTTGACACCCACACGTAAAAGGGCTCCTTCTTCTTCATTTTGCTTCATCATATCTTTTATTTGCATGGCAGCCGCCTCGGTTAAAATAACAACCTCATTACTCATTCTAGTTCCCCCTTTTAAGCTTTTTAATTTAGTATATCCACTTCAGATTACTGGTACAACAAATCGTTTATAATAACTATTATATGATAAAAAATGAAAAAAGGAGCGGTTAACGCTCCTTTCTTTTATCTAGCTCCACCGCCTAGCTCCACTAAGGTTTCTTGTCAGGGCTAAACAGGCGCTTTTTGCTTTTCTCAGAACATTGGATTTTCTTCCAAGTATTGATAAATATTATCTACAAGATCTTCCGGAGTTTTTCCAGATACTACTTCCCCATTAACGAGTGCATAAAGTGTAATTGCACACTTTCCGCAATATCCAAGACAACCATATTCGATAATGTCTAAATTCGGATCTTTTTCTAATATTTCAAGCGTCCGCTGTGCGCCATTTGCTAAGTTGCTTATACAAAATTCAATGATTGGTTTAATCAATGCCTTCACCTCTTCATACCTACTAATCGTACTCTTTTTAGGGGATACCGTCAATTAACAAAGTGCATTCAATTTGTCAAGAAAACATGAAAATTGTTGTTATTTCGCCAATTCTTAGCTATACTCGTAATTGTGTGAAATTGCTCTTGACCTCATAAACCATTAAATCCTTGATTCCAATTTATTGCTTTATTCTACGTGCAATAAATCGAAAAAAAAGGAACATTAAAAATAGGAATACAATTGTTTTGTAAAAAGGGGAAATTTTAAAATGAGAAACCTGGTAATTCTTGGCGGAGGATACGGAGGAATGAAAATTCTTAGTGAACTCCTTCCGAACAATCTTCCGGAAGACGTAACGATTACACTTGTGGACCGAGTCCCATATCACTGTCTTAAAACCGAATACTATGCATTAGCGGCAGGAACCATTTCCGATAAAGAGGTTCGTGTTTGTTTTCCTGAACATCCTCGGTTAAATATAAAGTTTGGTGAAGTTACCGGAATCGCAAGAGAAGAAAAAAAGGTTCTTCTAAAAGATGATGAACCAATTAACTACGATGATTTAATTATTGGTCTTGGCTGTGAGGACAAGTATCATGGTGTTCCTGGCGCTGATGAATTTACTTACAGTATTCAAAGCATTGGAAAGTCCCGTGAAACTTATTCTGTTTTAAATAATCTTCCTCCCGGATCAGTGGTCAGCATTGTCGGAGCTGGTCTTAGCGGCGTAGAGCTTGCAAGTGAATTAAGTGAAAGCCGGGATGACCTTAAAATTAAGTTGTTTGACAGAGGAAAGCACATTCTATCTTCATTTCCTGACCGCCTAAGTAAATATGTTGAAAATTGGTTTAATAGGCATAACGTTGAAATTATCAACAATTCCAATATAACAAAAGTAGAAGAAAAAAGATTATATAACCATGATGAACCGATTGATTGTGATGTCATCGTTTGGACAGCTGGAATTCAAGCAAACAAAATTGTTCGTGATTTTCCTGAGGAAAAAGATAACATGGGGAGAGTGGTCCTTACTCCTCAACACAACCTGAAAACCGATGAACATATTTATATCCTCGGTGACTGTGCAAGCCTCCCACATGCACCAAGTGCACAATTAGCGGAAGGGCAAGCAGAGCAAATTGTGGAGGTATTGAGAAAACGTTGGAATGGTGAAGAACCGCCTGCATCGTTCCCACCAATCAAATTAAAAGGCATACTCGGATCCCTAGGGAAGAAACAAGGATTTGGAATGATGGGCAATTCAGCGATTACAGGACGTGTTGCACGCCTGATCAAGTCCGGTATCTTATGGATGTACAAATATCATAATGGATAATGGCATGAAAGAAGGGGATGTCCATATAAATGGATCATCCCCTTCTTTTGTTTAAACCGCTTTGTATCCATATTTTTCAAGCTCGGAAAAAATCGTTTTTAACCGCGGATTTCCTTCGCCGACCACTTTGTCTTTGATGACCACCACAGGATAAAACATATCCTCTTCAATCACTTTTTGAGCGAAACTTTGCTTTTCAGGCTCTGCAGGAGGAAAATGAATATCTACATAAGTCATTTTAAAGGGCTGTTCCGGAAATTTCCGTGCAATAGCAGCCTCCAGCCATTCGAATGTTTCTTTCGATGAGGGGAGATTTACACAGCTTGGGCAAAGCTGCTCTGCTCCGTATAATATAATTTCTACTTGATTATGTTCCATTTGACTCATCCTTGTTTTTTTCTTTTATTTTACAACATCTATTCCTTAAAAATGAAAGAAAATGATTAAATGGGTGTTTTGCCAGTTTCTTCGGAATGGATTTTTACTGTCAATCACTTTATAATATAAATAGGAAAGGAGTCGATGGGAATGGAAGAGTTAGAATTGAAAGAACAAGTCCAAGAAGTATTAGATAAATTACGACCATTTCTTCTTCGCGATGGCGGGGATTGTGAACTAGTTGATGTTGAGGATGGTATTGTGAAGCTTCGTTTATTAGGTGCATGCGGCAGCTGTCCAAGTTCGACCATCACGCTTAAAGCCGGCATTGAAAGAGCACTTCTTGAAGAAGTTCCTGGAATTGTCGAAGTTGAACAAGTATTTTAATAAAATAATAGCGATTGCCTTATCGGCAATCGCTCTTTTTATTTAGAATTCGTACAGATCTTCGAATTCTTTTTCACCATTGTTAAGGGGAGCTTCCCCTCTAACACCGCTTCAATATTAGCAATACATAAATTGATCATCGCCGTTCTTGTTTCTACACTTGCGCTTCCGATATGCGGGAGAGCAACAACATTTGAAAGCTCAAGTAATGGGTGGCCGTCATCAATAGGTTCCTTCTCAAATACATCCAAACCAGCCCCGGCGATTTCTCCTGTAACAAGTGCCTCATATAGGGCCTGTTCATCTACAACGGGTCCTCTTGAAGCGTTAACGAAAATGGCGGAATGCTTCATTTTCTGAAAAACTTCCCGGTTAAACATATTTTGGGTTTCGTCGGTTAGCGGTGCTAAACAGACGACAAAATCAGCCTTTTTTATGAGGTCCTCAAACGAACAATAAACAGTGCCTAGTTTCTGTTCGATTTCCGGCTTCCTAGTTCGATTATGGTAAAGGAGATTCATCTCAAATCCGGACGCACGTTTGGCAACCGCTTCTCCGATTTTCCCCATCCCAACAATTCCAAGTGTTTTATGATGAATATCCTGACCTGCTAATAAAAACGGACTCCAGCTTTTCCACTGTCCCTTTTTAATAAATTCAGCCGCTTCCACCACCCTGCGGGAAACGGCCATTAATAATGCAAAGGTCAGATCAGCCGTTGTATCTGTTAAAACATCAGGGGTATTACAAATAATCACCCTATTTTTAGCAGCCGCAGTAAGGTCTATATTGTCATACCCAACAGCACAATTGGCCACTATTTTCAGGTTATTCGCTTCATTTAGTACCTTTTCATCAATCGTATCGGATACCATGGTTAACAGGGCATCTGCTTGTTTGATTTCCGCTAGTAAGATGTCCTTCGGCACAGGAACGTCATCGTGGTCCCACATTTTGACTTCATATTTTTGCCGAATCGGCGCAATTGCTTCTTCTGGCAACTTCCTTGTTATATAAATATATGGCTTCATTGGTATTTCCTTCCTTACCACACTTTTAAAATTATTTTACCATAAGCCATTCAGGCAGTGGTAGATTCAGTCTTTTAATTGGAGCTCCTGATAATAGGTAAAAGCCCCCAAGAAATTGTTCATACTCTGATGATTGCCTTAAGATTTTACTTAATTTCTCCTCCAAAAGCTTTTTATCTTGTTCAGATCGAGTAATATAATAATTTTCAACACACTCAAAATAATGTAATGGAAATAATAAACGAGCATATAAAAGCCGCCAAGAAAAGGAAGACAATGGAGCAATGCTTTGATATTCATCGAAAAACTGTTTTAATTCCTGATCATATGTTTGATTGTTTCTGAAATAGCGCTCCCTGGTCCATTCAGCAAGATCCCGGCTCCGATGGTCAAATACCCAATCAAATGGATTTTTAATATAATAATTTCTGCCCCAAGAATTTTTTGAAAATCGTTCGTGGCACACAGTTCCAGCATCAAAGTCCATAGGTTCATCGTCAATTTCGGTATCCACTAAGTATTGAATGGCATTTTCGGTTAACCCCAAATAGTAAGGAAAAGATTCAATAAACATTTTTTCAAATTCATCCTCCGGTGTTTGAAACAACTGTCCATTCCATACCTTCTCCATTTGCTCCAGGCGCTTTTCCCATAGGGACTTCCACTGGCCAATCCTGCTAGTTCTTTCGATTTGAAACGGAACATTTCGGCCGCGCTCATGGAATTTGGCCAATTTGCGGCCTAATTTAATTTTTTGTGGTTTTTCAGTCTGCTTGTTTGCGAGAACACAATATTTATTTTGCTCCCAGGTTGTTATCAAATTCCCGTCTTTTGATGAAAGGAAAACTGGAACATGCTGGTCTCCAAAGTTTCTAAGATGCACTGCTATTTTCTCCAATTCCGAAATATCCGTTTCCTCCTTGCCACCGGGCTTAGAGACTAAATAAAGCCAGCCATTTCCCCTTAAAGCGTCATAGGAATCTAATTTCAGATATTCCTCAACCTTTATTCCATACTGGTTCTCCAGTAATTTCTGCAGCATGCCGCCACCTCTTTCGAAACCTCTTTTTCCTTTATATATATGTAAGGGTCTTTAAAAACTTGTTGGTTCCCGTTTTTCAATTCATTTTTGAAAAAAGTGCATATGTTAAGGAAAAAATCAATAATATATAGAGAACAATCGTGAAAATTCATAGAAAAGGTGATTGTATGGCAGCAGACAAAAAAATGGATATTCTTGAAGAAACCGCTCGAAGATGGATTAAAGAAAGAGGCGTTGAAATTCAGGATATTGCCGATTTAGTTTATTTTCTCCAAAATAAGTATCATGAAAATTTACAAATGGAGGACTGTATTGCCAACGTAGAAAGGGTACTGTCAAAGCGCGAGGTTCAAAACGCAATTTTAACAGGGATACAGCTCGATAAACTAGGGGAAAAAGGCTTATTAGAGGAGCCGCTCCAGGACATTATTAAACGTGACGAGAGCCTTTATGGTGTGGATGAAATTATTGCGTTATCAATTGTGAATGTTTACGGTTCAATTGGTTTTACAAATTACGGTTATATTGATAAGCAGAAACCAGGTATCCTTGCTCATTTAAACGATAAATCAACTGGTGAATGCCACACCTTCCTTGATGATATTGTCGGTGCGATTGCTGCCGCTGCATCAAGCCGTTTGGCACACCGGGCTGCACGCAAAGAGGAACAGGATAAAGAATAAAAAGGATGGAACTCTTCCATCCTCAGGCTGTCGAAAATCATCTTTTTCGATAGCCTTTTTTTTATTTGTTATCTTTAACAATTCACCGCGTTAATTATTTTTAAAGTTTGGTCTGTGCAACAAGCCCTTTTGTAGGAACTTTCAAAAACAATTGGTTTTTAGATTTAGAAAATTACTGAGAAAAATCCCTATTTTACACAACCTAAGGATGGAACTCTCTTCCATTCTTTTTTTATGGCTCCCATTGGTCTAATGTATCCACCACATAGGTTGGTTTGCGGTCATATCCGGCGAGCAATTCTT
The DNA here is from genome assembly GCF_030938565.1 of Bacillus salipaludis. Taxonomy (GTDB): domain Bacteria; phylum Bacillota; class Bacilli; order Bacillales; family Cytobacillaceae; genus Neobacillus; species Neobacillus salipaludis_A. The sequence continues at coordinate 5,706,414 of NZ_JAVGVR010000001.1, forward strand.
TTGTGGTAACGCCTGTATGTACTAACAAAGTATCCATGCCGGCACTCATTCCCGCAATGATGTCTGTATCATAGTTATCCCCCACCATTAAGGTCTCATCTTGGGCCGTCCCCAACACCTTTAGTGCCTGCTCCATAATAATCGATTCAGGCTTCCCAATAAAAATTGGTTTTGTCTGGGTTGATACGGAAATGACAGAGGTCAATGAACCATTCCCAGGCAGTAATCCTCGCTCTGTCGGAAGCGCAATATCGCCGTTGGTAGAAATAAACACAGCCCCATTCCTTACAGCCAAGCAGGCAACTGCTAATTTTTCATAGGTAATCGCACGATCAATTCCAACCACCACAAAATCAGCGCTCTCGGATGCAGTTAGAAATCCTTTTTCTTTTATGGCGGTTTGGATTCCTTCCTCACCAATCACATAAACTGAAGCATCTGGCTTTTGACTGAAAATATAATTAGCTGTTGCCATGCTAGTTGTAAACACTTGATGCTCTTCTGCAGGAATATCAAATTCACGTAGTTTATCCGCAACCTGCGCTGGAGTTCGTGAAGAATTATTGGTTACAAATAAATAAGGGATTCCTTTGTTTGCTAGTTTTTTGACAAAATCGGCAGCCGCTTCGATTCGCTCTGTTCCTTTGTACATCGTACCATCTAAATCAATTAAATAACCTTGATATTTTTTCATTAGATACTCCTTCCTTAAATAGGAAAAAGACCGCAAATGACGGTCTTATAATTAATTTTTAAATGCTGAAACGGGGCCTAATTCATTTACAATATATTCTCGGACATTGGCCGAAAATTGGTGTAATGCTTCGATGTTCTCTAAAAATTGTTTTAACAGTTCATCATGATTGATTTCGGTATAATTTTGCACAAGAGATTTTCGATATTGAATGAGAATCTTTAGACGATTGCCGTTTTCTGCAGAAATCACCTTTTCGTCTGTAAGAATTTCAATAATATCTTCATAGCTTCCAGGGTCACGCATAATAAATCCATCAATCATCGAATTGCCGACATCCAGTACGGACTCGAGCATCATCTGCGTCAAACGTTCGAGAGCAGCCTTTTCAATTGGCGATGACCAATTTTTCTGGCTTAAAAAAAGGCTAATTTGCTTTTCAAAAAAAACTAAAATGGCTTCAATTTTTTCCCTATCAACAAAATACATGATTGTCCACTCCTTGTTTCCGCTTCTCTTATGTTGCAATTCCTTTCACCAGTGCGGTAGGTCTAGCATAATAGTATCCTTGGGCTAAATCAACCTTATTACGCGTTAATACAGAGGCTTCCTCTTCATTTTCGATACCTTCCGCTACCACTAACGACCCTGCTTCTCGTGCCACGAGTAATAATCCCTTCAACATGGATTCCTTTACAGGACTTTTGTGGATATTCTCAATCACGGAACGATCCACTTTAATGATATCAGGCATGATTTCACTAATCGTATTTAAACTATTATAACCTGCTCCAGTATCATCAACAGCAAATCGAAATCCCATTAACCGTAAGACCTTAAGATTATAGGTAAAATTTTCAACTCCATCAATTGAATCATGTTCAGTTATTTCAAACGTAATCTGTTTGGGGGAAATTCTTCTATATTTTTCAAGTAACTGTTTAATATCGCGGGGAAATCGGATATTTCCAATCGTCAGCGGCGTACAGTTCACAAAAATATTTTCCCTGCTTTTTGTTGCCTTTAATTGTTGAAAAATCTTTTCGAAAATAATCATTTCAAGGTCATATAGCATTCCTGTCTGCCTAGCAACAGAAAAAAGCGGAAAAGGATCCTCTAATACACCCTTGGGACCACGAGTTAGCATTTCCCAAGCGTGAATTTCGCTTGTTGCCACATCAATAATCGGCTGTGCCCATAGGTGAATTTCTTTTTTAGAGATGATTTTCTTAAACGTAAAAATCATTTCATTCAACTCTGCATCTATCTTTCGTTCCGCCATTGCAATTGCCTGGCGATGAGCCCTTTCAATGGAGCTTTGAATCGAAAAATTATGTTTCTCCACGAACATATAACCACCATCAAAAACAGGTCTGACTGGTGGATTTTGCTGGAGAAGATCACGCTCCACTTCTTGGATAATTTTATTCACAAGTTCATCAATTTCAGAGAGGCTATGCCGTTCATAGTCCACCTTAATCATTAGGGTAATGCCATCTTCATAATAGTCATGAAGGGCAATAACATCATTTTTTTCCATTTCCTTTTCTATACAGTTCTGAAAAACTCGTTTCATTTTTTTTATAAATGGAGAGGAATGAAAGTTTCCCTCCGCTTCTGACAATTCATAATAATTTTTTATGGTAAAAACAATTACTGCTACATCATGCCTTGCTTTAAAAGCAGCAGAAACACCTTCCAATATTGGGTTGCGCAAATTAAATTGAGGGGGATAATATCGTATGGACGCAAGAGGTAAAAGGAGCTTTCCCCATTGTATTACACGTTTAACTTTTTCAATGTAACAACGGACCATTCCATTCATTCCTCTCAAAAGTCAACATACGTGATTAGTACAATTATACCACATTTTGGCACCTTTTGTCTTTTCACGACATTTTAATTATTAAAAAACATTCCTCCCTTTATTACTGTATATTTGATATGATTAAGGGAGTGTCGAAAAAAGTTGTGAATAAAGGAGACCGTTTTATGAACGAACGATTTTTCTTATATGATGATACAGAAAATACAAGAACGAGATTTGTCAGCTTTGTGGGTGAAAACCAACGTTTTGATCTAGCGATTGTCCAAACAAGTCGTCATTATGGCAAACATCTTGTCCTTGATATGCAAGGGAACCGTTTTGCCATTATCGGACATGATGACCTGGAAGAAGAAGGATATTTAGAATTCGCTTTTCAATTAAATGAAGAGGATGCAGAGGAATTAAGATCTTTTCTTTCTGAAATCGTTTAACCAAAAAATTGATATTATGTTTAGGAACTTCTTTTATCATACTAACGATAAAAGGAGTGAGGTACATGTCTAAAAAGGATGCGGAAAAATATACAGAAATATCAACGGTGGAAAAGCGGGAAAATTATTTGACCGCCCAAGAGTTTCCAGAAGGACCCTATGGCTCAACTTTCCGAGTAAATGATCCCGTACAGAATAAGAGTACTCCTTGGAAAGAAGGACAGCGCCGTTATTCAGCTTTTAACTGGGAATTCAAATCATTGCATGAAGATGCACCTCGACAAATAGAACCTGCACATCAGCCGCATGATGACCCGGATACAGATGCACAGCCGCCGTATTCCATGAATGAATAAAATAATGAAAGGACCCCGCTTTTGGGTCCTTTCATTATTTTTTTACTTTTTTCAAAACGAAATAAGCACAGCCGAAATTACAGTATTCATATATATATTCGCTAAGTGTGCTTATTTTTGTATCGAACGTCGCCTTTTGATTTTGATCATCAAAAAATCCTTTTAAACGGAGCTGCCCATAGCCCCAATCTCCGACAACATAGTCATACCTGGATAAAATATCACTGTACCTTGCCTTAAAGGCCTCTTCGTTAAATCCGTTACGGTATTCCTCGACCATATCATAAATGGTATTGTTTATTACAATCATGTTATCACCTCATTTTACCAGTCAATCCTACTTCCCATTATAACCGATTCACCATCAATTACTAAGAAAAAAAATCCTCCTTCTGGCTATTCTAAAAAAAGGAGGTGTTTTAAATTGAAAAAGTTGATGATCATCCTTGGGTTATGTACGATTACAACCATAACAGGCTGCTCAAAGGATATGAATAACCGGGATGTCTACGAGGAAAGCGGAAATTCCATAAATGTGAACAATAAAAGGACTGAGCTTTATAATGAGGGGGCTGGCCGGGGTGTTCGAAATGTCAGTAATGATTTCGGATATGTCCGCCATCAAAAAAGTCCAATCATGAACGATAATACAGCTAATAATCATTACACTGCCCTTGATCGTGAACAGGTAGCGAATATTATTAGTAAGTACAGTACAAACCTGCCGAATGTACATGATGTAGCAACCTTGGTAACCGACCAGGAGGTTTTGGTTGCTTATACAACCGATTCCAAGGATCGTAATTTAACAGCGGATCAGGTAAAAAGGACAGCCATGTCTGTTGTTCCACGATACTATCATGTATATGTTACCGATAAAAAAGCTTTAATGCGCGATGTTGAAAACCTTTCGCATATGGATGCAAGGAACAAAAACGCCAGACATTCGATTAACTATGTTATCAGACAAATGAAAGACTCTCCACAAGGAAACCGCTTAAGTGATAGTGAAGATGAAAATGGTTTAACATCGGATGACCGTAAAATGCATTAAATAACAAAAAGAGTCCAGCCGTTTTCATTCGGCTGAACTCTTTTTGTTATGCTTCTTTTATTTCTTGCTCACCTAAAGCTTGCTTATGTTTTGCCGCCTCATTTACTTGTTCATCTGCATGGTAGGATGAACGGACAAGTGGCCCTGCTTGGCAATGACTGAAGCCTTTACTCATGGCGATTTGTCGTAATTCCTCAAATTCCTGAGGGCTATAATATTTCTGAACCTTTAAATGCTTTTTCGTTGGCTGTAAATATTGGCCAATGGTCATAATATCTACCTGGTTTGCCCTTAAATCGTCCATAACTTCAAGAATTTCTTCCTTTGACTCCCCAAGCCCAATCATTAGGCTTGATTTAGTTGGAATTTCCGGATACATTTCTTTTGCACGACGTAAAAATTCTAATGAGCGATCATATTTAGCCCTTGCCCTTACACTTGGAGTCAAGCGTCTGGTGGTCTCGATATTATGATTTAAAATATCCGGCTTTGCATCCATCAAGATTCTTAAATTTTCTTCCTTGCCACCCATATCTGAAGGCAGAACTTCAATACTGGTAAACGGATTTTTTCTACGAATGGCTCTTACGGTTTCTGCAAATACAGCAGCACCGCCGTCCTTCAAGTCATCTCTGGCTACAGCTGTAACGACGACATGCTTTAAGTTCATTAACTGAACAGAGTCAGCCACTCTTTCAGGCTCTTGCCAATCTAATTCAGTTGGCAGACCTGTTTTAACCGCACAGAAGCGGCATGCCCGGGTACAAACATCTCCGAGAATCATAAAGGTAGCCGTTCTTCTTTCCGCCCAGCACTCATGAATGTTCGGGCAGCGCGCTTCTTCACAAACGGTATGAAGGCTCTTTTCACGCATCATTTTTTTTAAGCCAGTATAATGCTCATTTGTATTTAATTTTATTTTTAGCCATTCCGGCTTTCTTAAAATTGGTTCTTTTGTGCTCATGTATTCCACCCCTACATTATGTATGTGAATGAGTTCTCTCAGTTGTCACTTTAACATAGAGTACACAGAAGGACAAGTCGAGAATACTTTGCAACTTTGTGAATTATTTCATTCTAAAAACATTCATTACCATTTATTAACCATTATGAAATGGCTAAAGAATCATAAACTAATGGTGTACATTAATTGGAAGGAGGATTCCTGTGCGGGCAGCTCTGATAATTGGAACTTTCCTTTTATTCTTTTCCTCTACATTTGCTGTCAGGGATGCTCATGCGAAAGAACCTGATGTATACCAGGAAAGAATGAAACTTTACAAAAAAGTTGAAACGATTACACAGATTCCTTGGTACTACCTTGCTGCCATTGATCAATATGAAAGAAGTATCCGTCAAGTCCGTAGAGACTTGCCGAAAGCAGAAAGTGTGATTGCGATTTATATCAGCCCAGAAAAATGGGCAGGTCTTACAAACCCTAACCCAACAGATCAAAATCCCGCAACGATTCAGCTTTTTAATGGATTGGGCGTCGACGGGGATGGAGATGGAAAAGCGGATAGTAATAATGATGAAGATGTTTTATATACATTTGCCCATTACCTTCTTTCTTATGGCTTGGATCATGATAATCTTAAGATTGGTTTGTGGAATTATTATCATCGTGATAAAACCGTTGGAATCATTGCGGGAAAGGCAAAGGTCTACCGTCACTTTGGCAGACTAAATCTTGATGACCAAGCATTCCCAATGCCTATTCGGGCAAATCACAGCTATCGCAGTACATGGGGCGATGCACGAGGCTGGGGTGGACGAAGAATCCATGAAGGTACCGACATTTTTGCCGGTTACGGTGTCCCTGTAAGGGCAACCAAGTATGGGATTGTAGAAATGAAGGGATGGAATAAATTCGGCGGCTGGCGAATTGGTATACGTGACATAAATAATACGTACCATTATTTTGCTCATTTAAATGGATTTGCAAAGGATTTATCCGTTGGTCAGGTGGTCGAACCGGGAATGGTCATTGGCAGTGTTGGAAGCTCTGGTTATGGGCCTCCAGGAACATCCGGTAAATTCCCTCCACATTTACACTATGGGATGTATAAAGACAATGGAATCACCGAATGGTCATTTGATCCATATCCACATTTAGCCATGTGGGAACGTCAGGAAAGAATTAAAATAAGAAAAAGAAGGTAGGACTGTCCGCTAAAAGACAGTCCTTTTATTTTTTGGACTTAGATTTCTCTTCGTTAGTGGTAGTGGTTTTGTTACTGTTTGTTGAATCCGGTAATTGAATGGATGGCAGCAAACCGCCTCCACTGTTATAGAATTGTGGAACCTTACCTTCGATTAGTTTTCCTCCAGCGGGGATATTTTGAGTTAGCTTGGTAATTTTCGTTGCAAATGGTGTAATAATCTGAACCGCTACCTCAAGATGGATGTTCACCTTAATCCATGTATTGTTGATTCCCAATGCTTCTGTAGAAATTTTTACATCCGGACGCACATCCCCGATAGCATGAAATCTTACCGGTATTTTTGGACCCAAGTTACCAAATAGAGCAAGATTGGTTGCCTGACCTAAGGGTACATACCAAACAATCCCATCCGTTTTTTCGGTTGATTCTTTTTCGATTTCAACATCTGTTAATTGTTCTAGTGCATCGACGTCTCCCTTTTCCGCACGCGACAAATTTTTCTGTATCTGACTGGTAATTTCCGATAATTTTTGGTTAATTAATTCTGTTTTCAAATAGGCGCTTTGTGCGTTTCCATTTGTCCCAGGTTCAATTCCAATCACATCGCCAACGTCCACTGTTTTTTTCGTGATGGCGTTATTGATCACAGATGCAGCTATTTTTCTGGACTGGGACTCAGCATATCTCATTAATGTCGGCTCTAGCCCTTTGTTGATCATCCATAAGCCAAGTGCAGAAGAAAAGAGAAAAAAGACAAATGACAGCAGCATCACATAGCGGAGAGGCAGTGGTCCCTTACGCTTATATCGCGAACGAAATTTTGCCAAAAAAATCCCCCCTTACAAGCTATGTGTATGCTTGAACTGGTGGACCTAGCACAAATCATAAAAAACAGCCTGCCATCAGACAAGCTGTTTTAAATCATTTTCAGCAGGGCTTCCCTGCCAATCATGCCTTTATAAATCCCTAAGCTTTCAGCCTCAAATGTTACCGACTCCAGCGGGGCGTTAAGGAGCTGGTCGATGGTTCTTACTCCTACTGCCCGGCCGGCAACAATTTTACGATCCTTTAATTGATCATTTAATAATCCAACATCTAAGGCACCGCACATAATATATCCCTTATCGTTTGAGATTGACAGCAACGTTGTTTTTGGAAGCAGTACAGTTACTGCTAAAAAAGTATGGCCGTTCAATTCGATTGGTGAAAGATCAATCAAGTTCCCACACTCCCTTCTTCTACACTTTATGACAGTGCCCGAAAAAGAGTGTATACCCTAAGCATCCAATTGTAATTTCCATTTCAATAAATCACGTAGGAATTCTGGGAGATAGTATTTTTTTTGTTTCCTTTTAAAATTTTCGTCAAAGAAATGTCCAAACGTAAACATATCGGGAAGAGCCAAAGAGTAAATTTTTTCAAAATCCAATTTCTCATTATTTATATAGATGGCATCCTCTTGGAAGATGACCCCCTCATATACGATCATTCCCATTACTGTTCCCCTAAAACCAAGCCCCAGGATTTTCTTTTCCGGCCAATCGGGATCCTTCGTTTTTTCGAGAACCTCCTGCAATTCACGTCCGGTTAAATCTACCTTACAAGGATTAATGGGGTGGGGGCAAATGGCTAATAAATCATTTGCTGTAACCTCTCCTGATAGCGGGCCTAAGAGTAATCCTGTATTAATAAAGGCGCAATCTGCCTTGCACCATTCGCGGAGTGCCTGGCACAATATCCTAGAAAGCTTGGTCTTTTCAAAGGGGTTAGCCTCTAAAGGTTCCTTTAAAAAAGTAATTTTCTCTTTTAAAAGCTCCTTGCCAGTTGAAAAAAATTCATCTATCTTGCTTTGCTCATTTTTCACTTCGGAAAGCGTCTCAAACGGAAAAAGAATTGCCTGTTTGTTTGCAATTTTTTTATCAGGCTGTAGTGTTAGGGTAACCAGACCAATAAAGTTGCCGTACTTTCCTGCAGCAGCAAGAAGGGTTTCCCCTATTTGCTTTCCTTCTAGAAGAATATGGTGGGTATGGCCCCCAAGAATAACATCAATTTCAGGGAAATCTACTGCTATCTGCTCATCAATATTTAAACCAAGATGGGACAGTAAAATGATAAGATCACTTTTTTCCGATAATGGTTTCATCCATTTCCTGAGCTCTGCAATTGGATCAGAAAGCTCCCAGCCAAGCAATTGATAAAGATGCGTAAACGGTGCCGTTAAGCCAATAACCCCGATTCGGGTCCCCTTTTTTGTTTGATAAATTTTATAGGGTTGTACCCATTCAGGAGAGGTATTTCCCTCTTTATATAAATTCGCCAGCAACACATCGAATTGTGCATCGTCATACAAATGATCCAAATCATGAAAAGGCAGGTTAATCCCTTCATTATTGCCAATCGTTACAGCATCATAGCCGCAACCATTTAACAGTTCAATATTTCCTCTTCCTTTTGTTCCCTCTGATAAAGGATGCCAGCGGTCGATGAAATCACCAATATCAAAAAGGAAAACTTCATCTCCTTGCTTTTGGTCGAGTTCCTTTTGGGTTAATAAAAATTTCTCAATTCGCGGCCAATGCTCTAAATGGCTATGAATATCATTTGTATGATAAATCTGAATGATTTCCATTCTAAGTTCTCTTCCTTATCCTATAATTCCTTCATAAATAAGTTGAAGCCCAACAATCACTAATATCGTTCGTAAAATCAAAACAATCGTTTTGCTTTTAAGCTTTGAATTCAAATAAACCCCTACCTTAGCCCCGATCCACGCACCTGGAATTAATGCTAAAGCGTAAAGCCAATTCACATTTCCTAAAACCACATGAGTAATCGAACTGAGGACAGATGTTGGTAAAATCATAAACATTGAAGTTGCCACTGCAACATGCGGCGGAAAGAAAAACACTAATATCATGGTCGGAACCATTAATGAACCTCCGCCCACACCAAAGATTCCTGACAAAAATCCAACTATAAAGGCGATTAGAATCCCGACAAATGGATTGAATCCATATTCATAGCTTTTGCCTTCATTATCCCTAAAAGTGCGTACAATCCCCTTATCTTTACGGTAGGGAATCGGCTTTAACTTATCCTTTAACAATAAAACAATGGATACGAAAATAATAAAGATTCCAAAAAAGATACTAAATGAGTGCAAATTCAATTTTTCAGTGACCCATGCACCTAAAATACTTCCGGGTCCGCTTCCAATCAAAAAAATAAGACCACTTTTATAATCAACGGTTTTCCGTTTCATATACGCAAGTGTTGAAGATAAACCCGTAAAAATCATTGTAAACAATGAAGTCCCAACTGCTACTTGAGGTGAAACATGACCGAACCACGATAATCCCCCAAAATAGAGAAGCGCTGGAACGACAATAATTCCCCCGCCAAGACCGATTAGCGAACCTAAAGAACTGGCTAAAAGTCCGACAATCAGTAAAATAACCCATTCCATTTCTGTATTCTCCTTCTTTAAAATAAATCCAATTGCCTTGGGGCAAGGCTCTCATATTCTATTTCTAACAGGTCAATCATTTCTTTCGCATTATCCGCCGCGTCTCCGCCTGAATTATTATTAAAGAGAACGTAAACGTCCTTGGATTCAGTTTCTAATTTTTTTAGGTTAGCAGCCCATTCCTCAAGTTCCTGCTGATTATAGCGGTAAAGGTATCGGACCTCACGCCAATTATCGGCATTCCGTTTTTGCCAGCCGTGAACATTACGGCCATGCAAGCGGACTAAGACCCGTTCAGAATCAAGGGTTTCTAAAACAGTGGGAATAGACCCCTCACCGGATTGCGGTTCATCACAAATGCTATGAATCCATTCTTCTTTTTTCATAAAATCAAGTGTCTTGATTCGGTATTGCGATGTGAACCACGATTGATGTCTAAATTCTAGTGCGCATGGGATTTCACCCATTTCATTTTTACACCATCTTAAATATTCAACATTTTCACGTGAACAATGAAACCATGGTGGGAATTGAAATAGGACTATCGCCAATTTATTTTTGTTTATGTATGGTTCAAGTGAATCTTTGAAAGCCGAGAACATTTCCTGCTTATTGTGAAAGGGAATTTCACCGCGCATATGTCCCGTCATCCCCTGATAGGCTTTTACAATAAATTGAAAGGATTCGGGTGTTTCATTAACCCACTTCTCGGCATTTCGCTGTGGCTGGATAGCATAAAAAGCCGAGTCAACTTCAACAATCGGAAAATGCCCCGCATATTCTTTTAGTTTATCCCTTGGTGATATTTGCCCCTGATAAAGGCTGTCTTGATCGCCCCAGCCTGTAACACCGATGTAAATCAATCCACATCACCTCCGTTTATAATAATAGCATAACCTAATTTTTTGTGTATTTTTGTAACTTCAGTTAAATACCAAAATACACAAAAATCCGCCTGCCAAAGTCAGCAAGCGGATTTTTCATATTAACCGATAGAACCTTCCATCTCGAACTTGATTAATCTGTTCATTTCAACGGCGTATTCCATTGGTAATTCTTTTGTAAATGGCTCGATGAAGCCCATAACAATCATTTCAGTTGCTTCTTGTTCAGAAATTCCGCGGCTCATCAAGTAGAAGAGCTGTTCTTCTGATACTTTAGAAACCTTTGCTTCGTGCTCCAGTGAAATGTTGTTATTTAACACTTCATTGTATGGAATTGTATCCGATGTCGATAAATTATCCATAATCAACGTATCACACTCAATGTTAGCACGCGCACCTTCAGCTTTACGGCCAAAATGAACCAAACCACGATAGTTTGTTTTTCCGCCATGCTTAGAAATGGACTTCGATACAATCGTTGAAGATGTATTTGGTGCTAAATGAATCATCTTAGAACCTGTATCTTGAACTTGACCTTTGCCGGCAATCGCAATGGATAGTGTCAAACCGCGGGCGCCTTCACCTTTAAGAATAACCGCAGGATATTTCATCGTTAATTTAGAACCGATGTTGCCATCAATCCATTCCATTGTGGCATTTTCTTCGCAGACTGTACGTTTCGTAACAAGGTTATAAACGTTGTTTGCCCAGTTTTGAATCGTTGTATAACGGCAGTAACCGCCTTTTTTAACGATAATTTCAACAACGGCACTATGAAGGGAGTTGGTTGTATAAACCGGTGCTGTACAGCCCTCTACATAGTGTACACTTGCTCCTTCATCAACGATAATCAATGTTCTTTCAAATTGCCCCATATTTTCTGAGTTAATGCGGAAGTACGCTTGTAATGGCGTATCCACTTTAATACCCGGCGGCACATAGATGAAGGAACCACCTGACCAAACTGCAGAATTCAAAGCGGCAAACTTATTGTCTGTTGGCGGAATAACCTTTGCCCAGTGCTCACGGAAAATATCTTCATTTTCTTTAAGAGCTGAATCAGTATCCTTAAATACGATTCCTAGAGCTTCAAGATCTTCCTTCATGTTATGATAAACAACCTCAGATTCATATTGAGCAGAAACCCCTGCAAGATACTTTTGTTCTGCTTCTGGAATACCAAGCTTGTCAAATGTCGCTTTGATTTCTTCCGGTACTTCGTCCCATGACTTCTCCGATTTCTCAGATGGTTTTACATAGTAAGTGATTTCGTCAAAGTTTAATGAATTTAGGTCTCCGCCCCATTGTGGCATTGGCATATTATAGAAATGCTCAAGTGATTTTAAGCGAAAATCAAGCATCCACTGAGGTTCACTCTTCATTTTTGAAATCTCTTCAACAATTTCACGTGTTAAACCACGTTTTGATCGGAATATGGAAACGTCTTTATCGGCAAAACCATATTTATAATCACCGATTTCAGGCATTTTTTTTGCCATCGTCGTCTTCCTCCTTTTTAAACAGGTAAGGAGTGAACTCCTTACCGTTATATTATTATTCCTCTTCCTTCAAACCTTTTTCCATGGCCTTCCATGCTAAGGTTGCACACTTAATTCTGGCAGGGAATTTTGAAACACCTTGAAGTGCTTCAATATCACCTAAATCGATATCATCATCTACATCTTTTCCCTGCATCATATCTGAAAAGATTTTTGAAAGTTTTAAAGCCTCTTCGACTTTTTTTCCTTTAATCGCCTGCGTCATCATCGATGCAGAGGACATGGAAATCGAACAGCCTTCACCCTCAAACCTGGCATCCTCGACGATTCCATTTTCCACCTTAAAGGTTAATTGAATGCGGTCGCCACAGGTTGGGTTATTCATATTAATCGTATGACTGCCATCCTCTAAAATACCACGGTTACGCGGTTTTTTATAATGGTCCATTATAACTCTTCGGTAAAGTGCATCTAAATCTAAATTAGAAGACATCGCTGAAATACTCCTTTGTTTTGACAAGCCCTTCAACGAGTTTATCAATATCTTCTTCCGTATTATATAGGTAAAAGCTGGCACGTGCTGTCGCTGTGGCTTTCAGCCATCTCATTAACGGTTGTGCACAGTGATGTCCTGCCCGGACGGCAATTCCTTCTGCATCGAGGACAGTTGCAACATCGTGTGGATGAACATCATCAATATTAAACGTAACCAAGCCTGCACGTTTTGCTGGATCATGAGGTCCATAAATCGTAATACCAGGTACGGAAGATAATTTATCTAATGCATAAGCAGCAAGTTTATGTTCATACTCGGTAATATTATCCAAACCAACTTCATTTAAAAAGTCGATGGCAGCTCCAAGGCCGACAGCACCGGCAATAATTGGGGTACCGCCCTCGAATTTCCACGGCAGTTCCTTCCATGTTGATTCTTGTAAATGTACAAAATCAATCATTTCACCGCCAAATTCAATTGGCTCCATATTTTCAAGCAGCTCCTTTTTGCCATAAAGAACGCCGATACCCGTTGGAGCGCACATTTTATGTCCGGAAAAAGCAAGAAAATCACAGTCTAAATCTTGAACATCAATTTTCATATGTGGTGCACTTTGAGCTCCGTCTACCACCATTACTGCGCCATTTTCATGAGCAATTTTAGCAATTTCCTTAACAGGATTAATAGAACCCAGTACATTTGAAACTTGCATAACGGAAACAATTTTCGTATTTGGTGTAACCTGTGCTCTTACATCATCTAAAGAAATAGTGCCATCTTCTTGGAGATCGATATACTTCAATATGGCACCCGTCCGTTTGGCAACCTGCTGCCAAGGGATGATATTACTATGGTGCTCCATATAAGTAATGACGATTTCGTCACCTTCCTTTAAATTTGCTGCCGCATAGCTAGCTGCAACCGTATTTATAGAAGTCGTTGTTCCTCTAGTAAAAATAATCTCTTGAGTTGATTTTGCGTTGATAAACTTGCGAACCTTTTCCCTGGCACCTTCATATGCATCTGTTGCTCTTGTACCTAGTGTATGCACACCACGATGGACATTGGAATTGATTTCACGATAATACTTTTCAACGGCCTCAATCACTTGAATAGGCTTTTGCGATGTTGCGGAACTGTCCAAATACACAAGTGGCTTACCATTAACTTCTTGGTCTAGAATCGGAAACAGTTTGCGAATATCTTGGATATTCATCTCAACGCACTTTCCTTTCAATCACTTCAGTTAACTGCTTTTTAACACCTTCAATTGGAAGTTGATTTACTACAGGTGCGAGGAATCCATGAATAACTAATCGTTCTGCTTCCGCTTTTGGAATACCGCGGCTCATTAAGTAGTAAAGCTGAACGTTATCAACACGACCAACAGAAGCAGCGTGGCCAGCTGTGACATCATCTTCATCAATCAAAAGAATTGGGTTTGCATCACCGCGGGCTTTTTCGCTAAGCATCAACACGCGTGATTCTTGTTCGGCATTCGATTTTGATGCACCATGTTCAATTTTACCAATTCCATTAAAAATTGATGTCGCGCTGTCTTTCATTACACCATGCTTCAAAATATATCCTTCTGTGTTCTTGCCAAAGTGGACGATTTTCGTTGTGAAATTCTGTGTTTGTTCACCACGTCCAACCACAACCGTTTTGGTATCCCCATAAGAACCATCACCAATAAGATTGGTGGTGTTTTCGGAAATGGTGTTTCCTTCATTCATTAACCCAAGTGCCCATTCAATTCTGGCATCTCTGCCGGCAACACCACGGCGGTTTACATAAGTGGTGATACCTTTTGCAAGATTATCAACTGCACCATATCGAACTTGAGCATTTGCGTTTGCAACTACTTCAGTCACTAAATTGAAGATTCCAGCAGCTGAATCTACTGTAGAAATATAGTTTTCAACATACGTAACAGAACTATTATCTTCCGCAACGACAATGACATGGTTGAAAAGATTCGTTTCAGCATTATCATGTAAATAGACAGCCTGAATTGGCTCGGAAACTTCTAAGTTTTTTGGAATATATAAGAATACTCCACCGTTTACAAGAGCTGCATGAAGTGCAGTCAAGCGATGCTCATCGGCATTAATCGCTTGAGTCATGTAATATTTTTTCAACAAATCACCATGCTCTTTTGCAGCAGTAAAAAGATCTGTGAAAATGACGCCTTTGTTTTTAAGTTCTTCTGATAAAGATAAAAACGCAGGTGTTTGATTGCGTTGAATGTATAGATTTTTATTTTCTGCTACGAGCGATTTTACTTCTTCAGGTAATTCATTTAGAGAAGAGAATGGCTCGCTTTTCACAGTATGTGAAGTAAATTGGGTAAAGTTCCATTTATCAATTTTTGTTTTTTCCGGTCTTGGCATTGGAAGTATATTGACATCAGCAAATGCCTTTACGCGGAGCTCTTCCATCCAAGCAGGTTCACCTGCTTGCTTTGAAAAGGAGCGAACAAAATCCTGATCAAACGGTAATTTCGTTTCTGTTGTCATCGTAATCCTCCTAACGCTTACTTAAGCTTGCTCAACTGTTTCATCTTCAATTCCAAGTTCTTTCTTGATCCAGTCATATCCTTCTGCTTCTAAGCGTTGTGCAAGTTCTGGACCGCCTGATTTCACGATACGGCCTTGCATCATTACATGCACGTAGTCAGGAGTGATATAGTTTAAAAGTCGTTGATAGTGAGTAATAACTAAGCAGCCGAAATCCTCACCGCGCATTTGATTAATTCCTTTTGAAACAACCTTTAAGGCATCGATGTCAAGACCAGAGTCAATTTCGTCTAAGATCGCCATTTTAGGCTCAAGCATCATTAATTGAAGAATTTCATTACGCTTCTTCTCACCGCCGGAGAATCCTTCATTTAGATAACGCTGCGCCATATTAAGGTCCATTTCAAGGAATTCCATTTGTTTATCCATTTTACGGATAAATTTCATCAAGGAGATTTCATTGCCTTCACCAAGGCGGCTATTGATTGCTGAACGTAAAAAGTCGGCATTCGTTACGCCGTTTATCTCACTTGGGTATTGCATAGCTAAGAATAGGCCGGCACGAGCTCGCTCATCTACTTCCATTTCAAGGACGTTTTGACCGTCTAAAATAATATTTCCGCTCGTTACCTCATATTTAGGGTGACCCATGATTGCAGACGATAACGTCGATTTACCTGTACCATTTGGTCCCATGATTGCGTGGATTTCTCCACCTTTTACTTCAAGGTTTACACCTTTCAAAATTTCTTTTCCATCAATTTCTACATGTAGATCCTTGATAGTTAATGTTGATCCAGCCATATCTATACCTCCGAAAAGAAAGTTATTGTGTCTTATAGAACGCAGTACTTAAAAAATTCATTCTCATTCTATTCTCATTACAATCTTATAACAAATAGAATCTGTTAGCAACTCCTAAACAGTGGTAACGTGAAATGATTTTCAGTGGAACCACCTTAAATGAGAATAAAAAAAGAAAATTCAGACAAACTATTATGTAAAAAACACCCGAGTAAAATAATACCTTATTAATTAATCAATTGCCATGGTATTAAAACTCAAATTCAATTTATTTTTCACATAAAGAATTAGTTTCATGTAAGGTAATGCAAACATAACTGAAAAGCTACTCTAAATTGAGCAAAGCTCATAGAAAGAAACCAGTACATAAATGCACTGGTTTCTTTCTCTTTTATTCTGCTGCCAAAACGGCACCATGGTACTTATCTTTAATGAATTGTTGAATTTCTTTTGATTTAAGAACTTCAACAAGTGTTTTAATTTCGGGGCGATCCTTGTCCTCAGATCGAACAACAACAAGATTTGCTGGAACTACATCTTTACCTTCAAATGCGATTCCATACTTTTTGATATCGATACCGCCTTCTAATGCGTAGTTTGTATTAATAACAACCGCATCACCTTCACCGCTTTGGAAAGAAGAAGCTAATAATTTCGCTTCAATTAAAGTTGAGAAATCGAGTTTCTTTGGATTGGAAACAATATCCTCTACTCTTGCATTAGCGCCAACGCCTTTTTTAAGCTTAATTAAACCTGCTTTTTCAAAAATAGGTAAAATACGGCCATGATCGCTAAGTGAATTACTCATAATAATTTTCGCACCTGTTGGAAGGTCTTTTAAGCTTTTATATTTTTTAGAATAAATTCCAATTGGTTCCTTATGGATTTCACCAACACTCACAAAATGAAAATCCTTGTTTTCTTTCATTTGAAGTGCTAAATAACCTGGTGTCTGGAAGTAGTTTGCATCAAGTTCTTTATCCCTTAATGCTACATTTGGAAGAACATAATCTTGAAAAACTTTTATTTCAAGGTCAATTCCTTTTTTCTTTAATAAAGGTTTTGCCGCTTCAAGCACTTCCGCATGCGGTACAGCAGTTGCACCAACGACTAATTTTTTATTACCATCATTCTTTGCCGTATCATTTTTTGCACCTGAGCACGCTGATAAAGCAAATGCTAATAATGCAACGAAAATGAGACTAAATACTTTCTTCATTTCTAACTCCTCCTTTTAACGTTTATCTGTTTTCTTTGTAAAATAATCTCCAATAAATTGGATAATAAATACTAAAATTAAAATCGCTATTGTTGCAACCAACGTGACAAATGGTCTATTGCGCTGAAAACCTTCAAGGTAGGCAAAATTTCCAAGTCCACCTGCACCAATGACTCCAGCCATCGCTGTAAAGCTAACTAGCGAAATAGCCGTTACAGTTATCCCTGAAATTAATGCTGGCAAAGATTCCGGTATTAATACTTTAAATATAATACGGCCATGTGTTGCTCCCATTGATTGCGATGCCTCAATAACACCTTTATCGATTTCCCTTAGGGCAATTTCCACCATTCTTGCATAAAAAGGAGCTGCTCCAATAATCAGGGCCGGCATCGCCGCATCTGGCCCGAGCATCGTCCCAAGCACTAATTTTGTAAATGGAATTAATAAAACAATTAAAATAATAAATGGAATCGATCTAAAAATATTAACAAAGCCAGCTATAATGACATTAACTGTTCGATTTGCCCATAAATTATCTTTAGCTGTTAAAAATAACAACAAGCCTAGTAATAGCCCTAAAACAAATGTTGCAAACACTGAAATAAAAGTCATATAAATGGTTTCACGTGTTGCTGCAATTAATTCGTCCCAATTTACCATTTCCATTAGGTTAGCCATTACTGATCACCTCCACGCCAACTTGCTGTGAGTGAATAAAATTGATGGCTTTTTGAATTTCATTAGATTGTCCATCCAAATGGATAAATAATGTTCCATATGACCCGTTTTGAGTATGCGAAATTTTCCCTTGAAGAATATTTACGACAACATCGAAATCCCGGATCACGTTTGTAATTAATGGCTGTTCTGTTGCTTCCCCCACAAAAGAGAGTTGCACCACTTGCCCATGTGGATAAAGTTCAAGCAAATGCTCAGCAGTTTCTTTTGTCTCTTCCGGTTCTGTTACCTGCTGAACAAAGCGCTTTGTAATCGGCTGCTGAGGGTTTTTAAACACATCTAACACCGGACCAAGCTCCACGACTCTTCCACTTTCCATCACAGCTACCCTGTGGCAGATTTTACGAATTACATGCATCTCATGGGTGATTAAAACAATCGTTAAACCAAGTCTTTTATTGATATCGACCAACAAGTCAAGAATTGAATCCGTGGTTTGCGGGTCAAGGGCTGAGGTTGCCTCATCACAAAGCAAAACCTTTGGATTGTTCGCTAATGCACGGGCAATACCAACTCTTTGCTTTTGGCCGCCACTCAACTGCGAAGGATAAGCATTTTCCCTGCCTTCAAGGCCAACTAGTTTCACCAACTCGCTGACACGCTTTACTCTTTCCGCTTTATTTACCCCTGCAATTTCCAATGGGAACTCAATATTCTCACTTACTGTTCTTGACCAAAGTAAATTAAAGTGCTGGAATATCATACTGATTTCTTGGCGTGCTTTTCGCAAATCACTGCCCTTAATCTTTGAAACTTCACGGCCGGCAACAGTAACGGATCCCTCTGTAGGAAGCTCCAATCCATTTAACATACGAATTAACGTACTTTTACCCGCACCACTATAACCAATTACCCCAAAAATTTCCCCTTTGTTTATTTCCAGGTTCACGTCGTCTACTGCCTTTAACTGCCCCTGTTTCGAAGGGAAAATTTTTCGAACATTTTTTATAGAAATCATAGAATTCACCTTCTTTTTTCCATATATACGTAAAAGTAAAAATTCCAATTGCTCCGTATCACTTAAACATAGGGTTTGATGGTTTCGAATAAAACATTCTATTTTAGAAAAATAAAAATGCCTTTCTGCGCAGGCAGAAAGGCATAATAAATTCAACCTTTCTCCCATCTCTCAAAGCAATAGCTTTGTGTGAATTGGCACCATTTCAATCAAATTGACGGTTGCCGGGCTTCATCGGGCACATCCCTCCACCTCTCTGGATAAGAGCATTAAGCATCCTATATTCAATTAACACACATATGATGTAAGCAATCATTTTATTACGAAAGCTATCGTATCACGGATAAAAAGGGGTGTCAACGAAAATTCTACATATTTAGAAAAAATCAGACATGGTAGTTTTAGGCATTGGCCGTTAACGATATCAACCCAGTTGCTGCTTCAATAGCAGATTCAAGGTCTTCAATTAAATCCTCAACATTTTCGATACCGATTGATAGACGAATTAAATCTTCAGAAACTCCAGCTGCTTTAAGACCCTCAGCGTCTAATTGCTGGTGTGTGGTACTTGCCGGGTGAATGATTAAGCTCTTCGCATCCCCAACATTGGCCACATGTGCCCAGAGAGTAATGGAATCAATTAACTTAGCTCCTGCTTCCTTACCACCCTTGATACCGAATACAACCATCGAGCCGGCACCTTTTGGTAAATATTTCTCAGCAAGCTCATGGTCAGGATGTGATGGGTGTCCTGGATAGGATACCCATTCAACAGCAGGATGGTTTACTAAATAATCCACAATCTGCTTCGTATTGGCAACATGCTCTTTCATACGAACATGAAGGGTTTCGAGTCCAAGTACAAATTGGAAAGCATTTTGAGGACTTAATGCCGGTCCAAGATCACGCAGCAATTGAACGCGTGCCTTGATAATATAAGCAACCGCACCAAGTGCCTCCGCATAAACAAGATCATGATAGCTCGCATCAGGTGTTGTAAAGCCCGGGAATTTTGGCGAATTCCAATCGAACTTACCGCCGTCTACAATAATTCCCCCTGTTGTTGTACCATTTCCTAACAACCATTTTGTAGCAGAGTGAATGACAATATCTGCCCCATGTTCAATCGGACGGCAGAGATATGGTGTTGCAAAGGTATTGTCGATAATCAGCGGAACACCTGCCGCATGGGCAATATCGGCCACTTTTTCAATATCTAATATGGTTAAGCTTGGATTACCAATTGTTTCGGCGAAAACCGCTTTTGTTTTTTCCGTGATGGCAGTACGGAAGTTTTCAGGATTTTCAGGGTCAACAAATTTCACATTAATTCCGTATTTTGGTAATGTTACAGCGAAAAGATTATAAGTGCCGCCGTATAATGTTGATGCTGCGACAATTTCATCTCCTGCTTGAGCAAGGTTTAAAATTGCCAAGGTAATGGCGGCCATCCCACTTGCAACTGCAAGAGCTCCAACACCGCCTTCTAATAAGGCAACCCTTTCCTCAAAGACAGTTGTGGTTGGATTGTGAATCCGTGTATATATGTAACCAGGCTCTGCTAACGCAAAAAGGTTAGCGGCGTGTTCTGTGCTTTTAAATTGATAGGCATTGTTTTGATAAATTGGAACGGCACGAGCACCCGTTACAGGATCTGGAGATAAGCCTCCATGAACACTTAAAGTTTCAAAACGTAATTTTTTTTGATCGACTCCCACACTAATCCACTCCCTTTTAAAAAATGGCTCTGTTAAACATTGTCAAAAAAATAACCCCGCTTCATAAGAAGAGGGGACTCTCTCTTCTTATCTTTTCAGAGCATATTGCTCCGCTGGAATTAGCACCGTGTATAAACCGGTTGCCGGGCATCATAGGGCCAGTCCCTCCACCGCTCTGGATAAGAATATTTATTAAATTATTATTATTAATTGAATATTTAAACAGATAATACACCTTTATTCCGATAGAGTCAATAGGTTTATTCAGATTATTCTGTAAGACTTTGTGTCAATTTTAGTTAAATAAAAAAGCGCCTCCAAAAGCAGCAAGGTTCGGAAAGAAGCTTTTACTTGGAGTCGCCCCTTCTGCATAAGAGATCTCAATTTCCGTTCACCCGAAAGAAGCTGTTGAACTGTTTCTATCTCACCGTAAATTTCACATTCTGTAAAATTCTCGCTTGGATCATGCAACAATGTACATTCTCCATTTTTTAAAAAAATATCAATGTTTTGATGCCCGCAAATAAAACGGACCATCAGACCATCCTCATTATTTAATAGAGATCGTATGTGATCACGCTCTTTAACCTTGATCAGAAAGATTTGAATCATTTCCATCATCTTTATCACTCCGTTCTATTTGCTTACTAACTATTTCAGCAAAAAGAACCAGAATCCTTTCAAAACCTGTCGACAAATTAAAACAGATGCTGCTAGGATAGCAGCATCTGTTTTATGTTAGGTTTTCATTGATTTTTTCAATTAGATAGGGCACAGAGCGGAAAGCGTAGAGCAGTTCAACCACTTGACCATTGTGAATAAACATTAAACACGGAACGCTTTCGATACCATAGCTTTTCCCAAAATCGGGGTAAAAATTTAAGTTCATTTTCCCCATTTTGCAATCCACCATTTGTTCAATGACTTGCAACATCCTTGAAGCTACCTGACAGGTCCCACATAAAGGTGTATAAAAGTACACGAGCCCTGTCGATTTATTTTCTATAAATAATGAGAATTCATCTCGATTCCATTCTTTCATTGATTCACTCAGCAATTCTCCAAAAATTGTGTATGCACATCAATATTTGCCCCTAATAAGACGGTCGCAAGATGGTGTTCAGGGGCCGTTGCAACTTCGCGGTAAGACCGGTCAATATAGATATGCTCAGCTTGGGGAAATTCCCTTTTAAATTGTTTTCGCAACTTCTCTCCAGCCGCATCCGCATCCACTAGAATATAGACATCCTTGTCCTCAAGAAAATCAATTAATTCATCTAACTTTGTAATACTAATGGTCCCATTGGTACATATGATCTCAACAGGTTCCTTTACAATTCTTTTGACCTTTCTCTTATCAGATGTCCCTTCCACAATAAGAACCTTGTCAACATATGAGTCATTCATATCATCACCTGTATTATGAAGTCTTGTGTTTATGTTAACATATTCTAGATATACATATAACGTGAGCCTTGCTTTTATGTCCATTTTTACCAAAAAAATTAGAAAGGAAGATAACTTTTTAAATGAAGGTATTTCCTGTTATATTGTATTATTTGTTTCCTAATATACTTTTTGAAAAATGGTAATAAAGTGAAAAAAGCACCCTGATATCAAGGTGCTTAGATTACATAATTATTCGTTAATCATTTCTTCGTATTGTTCAGCAGTCATCAGCTTGTCCAATTCGCTGTTGTCGGAAACTTCAACTACAATCATCCATGCTTTTTCATATGGAGATTCGTTTACAAATTCAGGATTGTCACTCAAATCTTCGTTAATTTCAACGATTTTGCCGCTGACAGGAGCATATAGCTCAGAAACAGTTTTAACGGACTCAACGCTGCCAAATGGTTCGTCAGCAGAAACTTCATCGCCAATTTCAGGAAGCTCAACGAATACAATATCTCCTAGTTCGTGCTGTGCAAAGTCAGTAATTCCAATTCGCACTTTTTCTCCCTCAACTTTTACCCATTCATGTTCTTCAGAATAACGTAACTCTTTTGGTGTACTCATTCGAAAATCCCTCCATTAATTTTTCTAAAATCTATTATCGATAAAAAAATCGATTTCCATAATGAAGACAAGAAAAGCAGATCGTTAAACGCTTACAGCCATTTTTGCTCATACTCTTCTTCTTTAAAGCCAACGGTAACTTTTTCTCCGTCTGTTAAAATAGGCCTTTTGATTAACATCCCATCTGATGCAAGTAAATCAATTAATTCTTCATCCGATGCAGACTTCATTTTATCCTTAATACCCAATTCGCGATACTTTTGACCGCTAGTATTAAAGAATTTTTTCAACTCTAAACCGCTTTTTTGATAAAATCCCGTTAATTCCTCTTTAGAAGGGGGATTTTCAACAATATGTATTTCCTTGTAGGAAAGATGATGATCATCCAGCCATTTCTTTGCCTTTCGACAGGTTCCGCATTTAGGATACCAGTAAAAAGTCAGAGACATCTGTTTCACCGCCCTCTTTTCCAAAATTAAACTTCAGAGTGACAATTGAATCTTACCATAACGGAGTCAAAATTCCTAATATAAAAATAGCACAATAATAAGACAATTTTAAATCAATCGTGCTAAGCAGGAATAAGAATGGATTCTATCATCAAGTCCATTAGAAAAAATTCGACTTTCTTCGCAAAAATCCTTCCTGCCATATAAATTTTTATAAAAAAGAGAAAACTCCCCTCTAAAAGAAGGGAGCTTCATATGAATTAAACGATATAACGTTCTGCTTCAATGATCACATCTGCAGCTTGTCGTTTTTTCGCAATAACATTTATTGGGGTATGGCGGGTGAATTTACGAAGCGAAGACAACATTATACGAAGCGTATCGCCTTGTTCAATCGCAACTAATGTTTCTTTTGCAATCTGCTCGATCTCATTAAAGGCTTCTTGACAGAAAATTTGCGTATAAAGAAGCTTTTGTTGATTCTTCTCAACACCTGATTTGGCAATTGCTTTTTCTGTACGTAATACAACGGATTCCATCGCATAGGCATTGGATACGAGGTCCGCAATATTCGAAAGAACTTCTTGTTCTTTTTCAAGTGCTTTGCCGTATTTTTGTGCAGCTAAACCAGCAGCCAATAAACCAATTTTCTTCGCATTTTTCACTAAATATTTTTCTTGTGCGAGTGGCTCATCACCAGGTTCTTCCGGCATTAACATCATTAATTCTTCCTGAAGCTGTAATGCTTTTTGGAATAATGGCAGTTCGCCTTTCATTGCCTTTTTCACAAATGTTCCTGGTACAAGAAGACGGTTGATTTCATTTGTTCCTTCAAAGATTCGGTTAATACGGGAGTCACGATAGGCTCTTTCAATTGGATACTCCTGCATAAACCCGTATCCACCATGAATTTGAACACCTTCGTCAACAACCTGATCTAAAACTTCACTTGCAAAGAATTTATTTAGAGAGCATTCGATTGCATATTCAGCAATGGAATTAGCCACTAATTTAATATCCTTTGCTTCTTCGGTTGAAAGTTTTCCTTCATTATCTTCATATAATCCAATTGTTCGATATACAGAGCTCTCAGCAGCATATATTTTCGATGCCAAGGTACCGAATTTTTCTTTTGTTAGGTTGAATTGAGAGATGGGTGTTTTGAATTGCTGGCGCCCATTAGCGTATTTTACGGTCATTTCAAAAGCATTTTTAGAACCGCCAACAGCACCGACTGCGAGCTTATAACGGCCGATATTTAAAATATTAAAGGCAATAACATGACCTCTGCCAAATTCGCCTAAAAGGTTTTCTTTTGGAACCGGTACATCCTGAAGAATCAGCGTCCGAGTAGAAGAGCTCTTAATTCCCATTTTCTTTTCTTCAGCACCCGTTGAAACGCCGGGGAAATCTCTTTCAACGATGAATGCAGTAAAATGCTCGCCATCCACTTTTGCATAAACACAGAACACATCTGCAAAACCGGCATTGGTAATCCATTGCTTTTCACCATTTAAAATATAATGAGTTCCTTCCGTATTTAATCTTGCTGTTGTTTTTGCACCAAGTGCATCGGATCCTGAGCCTGGCTCTGTTAGGGCATAGGCAGCAAGCTTTTCACCTGAAGCAAGTGCAGGTAAATATTTTTTCTTTTGCTCTTCGTTTCCGAACAGGACGATTGGCAGGGATCCAATTCCGACATGAGCACCATGTGAAAGTGAGAACCCACCGGCCTTTGACATTTTTTCAGTAATAAGTGATGAGCTAACTTTATCTAGGCCTATTCCATCATATTCTTCCGGTACATCTGCACCTAGTAGTCCAAGCTCCCCTGCTTCTTTTAAAAGTTTTACTGTACGGTCGAACTCATGTTTTTCTAAATACTCAACCTGTGGAAGCACTTCATTTTCCACAAAGTCTTCGGTTGTTTTCGCAATCATTTTATGCTCATCCGAAAAATCCTCAGGTGTAAACACACGGTCATAGGAAACATCTTCAATTAAAAAGCTTCCGCCTTTTATGATTTTTTCAGTTTGGTTTGCCATTAAAAAATTCCTCCCATTGGAAATTCATCGAATTTATTCAGAAGGGGCGCTTACAAATCAGCCCCTTTTGAATAAATTAAAATTGTTTGTTATTCGTGCCTTCCTCTACAATCAACTTTGTATAAAAATCAACAATGTTCTTTAGCATAGCCTTGATTAAAGAAGTTCGAATACGCCGGCAGCGCCCATTCCGCCGCCAATACACATCGTAACGACACCAAATTGTTCATTTCTGCGCTTTAATTCATGAATGAGTGACAATGTAAGCTTGGCACCTGTACAGCCTAGCGGGTGGCCAAGTGCAATGGCGCCGCCATTTACGTTCACTTTTTCTTCATCAAGGCCAAGCTCACGAATAACTTGAAGCGATTGGGAAGCAAATGCCTCATTCAATTCAAAGACATTGATATCAGAAAGTTCGAGTCCTGCCAGTTTTACAGCTTTTGGAACAGCAACAACCGGGCCTACCCCCATAATTTCTGGTGGGACACCGCCAACAGCAAATGATCTGAATTTTGCCAGCGGTTTTAGACCGAGCGATTCAGCCTTTTCACGGTCCATGACCATCACAGCAGCAGCACCATCACTCGTTTGCGAAGAATTTCCTGCCGTAACAGAGCCTGTTACTGAGAAGGCCGGCCGGAGCTTCGCTAGGGTTTCTACGTTCGTGCCAGGACGAACCCCTTCATCCTGTGAGAACTGAATCGTTTTTTCAACAAGCTTATTGTCTTTGCCAATTGAACGGATGGTGACATCGACCGGTACGATTTCATCGACAAATTTTCCTTCTTGAATTGCCTTTGCTGCACGTTCATGGCTTCGCACTGCAAATGCATCCTGGTCTTCGCGGGTAATTCCATATTTCTTTGCCACTTGCTCTGCTGTATGGCCCATACTCATGTAATATTGCGGTGCGGTTTCGGCTAATTTTAAATTTGGTCGAGTGACATGACCCATCATCGGGATTAGGCTCATCGATTCCGCACCTCCCGCGATGGCAGTATCGGTGTGGCCCAGCATAATTCCTTGTGCTGCATAAGCAATAGCCTGTAATCCAGAAGAACAATACCGATTGATGGTAATCGCAGGAACAGTATGTGGAAGCCCGGCAAGAGCACCTATATTTCGTGCCATGTTAAGCCCTTGTTCAGCTTCCGGCATGGCACAACCTATGATTAAGTCATCGATATTTCCTTCATAATTTCCAGCACGTTTCAAAGTTTCTTTTACTACCAATGCTCCCAAATCATCAGGACGAACATTGGCAAGCGTTCCTTTCTTCGCTTTACCAACCGGGGTCCGAGCTCCGGCTACAATGACCGCTTCTCTCATAACGTTCCCTCGCCTTCTTTCACTTTTAAAAAATACCAATCTATTATTTTAGTTTCTTAATGGTTTTCCTTTCACAAGCATGTGCTGCATCCGCTGCTGCGATTTTGGCTCTCCAACAAGACTCAGGAATGCTTCTCTTTCCAAATCTAATAGATACTGTTCATCTACTTCAGTACCAAATGGAACCTTCCCTCCAGCAATGACATATGCAAGCTTTTTGGCAATTTTCAAGTCATGCTCGGAGATGTAGCCTGACAGGAACATTCCCTCTGCACCAAGTAACAGGGTCGCATAACCGGTTTCACCAACAACAGGAACTTTTCTGCGAACCTTTGGTTTATAGCCTTTTTCGTGGAGCGCAAGGACCGCCTGCTTTGCATCATATAGCTGGTGATCGCTGTTTACACTAATCCCATCAGCAAAATCTAAGAAATTATTTTCCCGCGCTTCCTCACCAGAGGTTGACACCTTAGCCATTGCGATCGTTTCGAATACTTTATTAGCGACATTTTGTAAATCAAATGGCACACCATTTGGAAGATTCTCTAAATGCTTAATGTAAAGCTCCTTATTACCGCCGCCGCCAGGGATTAAACCGACACCGACTTCAACAAGTCCCATATAAGTCTCGGCAGATGCCTGAATATGGGCAGCCGGTAAACAAACCTCTGCTCCGCCGCCAAGCGTCATGGCAAATGGTGCAGCTACAACTGGTTTTAAGCTGTATTTAATTTTCATCATCGCCTGATGGAAATGACGAACAACCATATCCAATTCATAAATATTATCATCCTGGGCTTCCATCAAAATCATGGCAAGGTTGGCTCCGACACAGAAGTTTTTCCCTTGGTTCCCGATTACCAGGCCCTTGTAGTTTTTCTCTACCTCATCAATGGCAAAGTTTACCATTTGGATGATATCAAGACCGATGGCATTATTAGGAGATTGGAATTCGAGAAGCGCTACACCGTCTCCGATATCGATTAAGCTGGCGCCGCTGTTTTTCTTAATGACCCCTTTTTGTTTTTTAATTTTTTTCAAATCCATTACCTTTGGATTAAATTCAACCGATTTATATTCTCCGTTATCGTAGAAGGATTCTTCTTTGTAGAAAGTCGTAAATCCTTTTTCAAGCATTTCTGTAACCCAGGCAGGGACTTCAAGTCCGTTTTCTTTCATCTTTTGAACGGATTTTTCTACACCAATGGCATCCCATGTTTCAAACGGACCCATTTCCCAGCCGAAACCCCATTTCATTGCATGGTCAATCGCAACAATATCATCGGCAATTTCGCCTAGTAATTGAGCGGAATAAACGAGAACGGGACTGAATATATTCCATAAAAGCTCACCGGCACGGTCCTTGGCATATACAAGCGCTTTCAATTTATTGGCACTGCCCTTTTCCTGTTTGCTCAGTTCTATTGCAGGGGTGGATAATTTTTTGCGTGGACTGTATTCTAATGTACTAGGATCAAGTTCAAGAATTTCTTTGCCTTTTTTCAAAAAGAACCCTTGGCCGGATTTACTGCCTAGCCAGCCTTTTTCAAGCATCGTTTTCATGAAGGTGGGGACTTCAAAGATTTCCTTTTCCTTTCCTTCCACTTGTTCATATACATTGTTGGCCACATGGACAAAGGTATCGAGACCAACCACATCGAGAGTACGGAAGGTTGCACTTTTTGGACGGCCAACCAACGGACCTGTAACGGAATCCACTTCACCGACACTGTAACCGCCTTTTAGCATTTCCTGAAGTGTAATCAAAAGTCCGTACGTACCAATACGGTTCGCAATAAAGTTTGGTGTATCCTTTGCTATGACAACCCCTTTCCCTAATACGTCCTCACCAAAGGTTTTCATGAAAGCAAGAACTTCAGGGTCAGTATATTGAGTAGGAATGACCTCAAGCAATTTTAAGTACCTTGGAGGATTGAAAAAGTGAGTTCCCAGGAAATGCTTCTTGAAATCGTCTGATCTGCCTTCAACCATTGCTTCGACAGAAATTCCGGATGTATTTGAACTGATGATGCTGCCTGGCTTACGATATTGATCAACACGCTCAAATACCTGCTTTTTGACATTTAAATTTTCAACGACCACTTCGATGACCCAGTCAACATCCTTTAATTTGATTAGATCATCTTCAAGATTTCCTGCCTCAATAAGGTCAAGATTTTTTTTCACCGTTAATGGTGCCGGTTTTTGTTTTAAAAGCTTTTGTATGGATGTATGACTAATACGATTTCGGACCTGTTTATCTCCAAGAGTAAGCCCTTTCGCCTTTTCTTCTTCCGTTAATTCCCGAGGCACAATATCCAATAAAAGTGTTGAAATGCCGTTGTTTGCCAGATGGGCAGCAATTCCCGAGCCCATTACTCCAGATCCTAGAACAGCTGCTTTTTTAATTTGTTGGTTCAACATGGTCTCCCCCTCCGATACTTTGAATGAATACTCATTCATTTTTTGAGTAAAAAAAATTCACTTGAATGAGTTCTGTTACTATTAACTATAAAAGATTTTAAAAATTTGCGCAATCTATAATCGCGGAAAATTGAAATTTTTTTGAAAATTAATTTTTATTGGTTTAATACAATAAAAATTAATCAATGGGCATTCTATTTTTGAGGTGATAATCATGGGCAAAATGAAGAAAAACCCCTCCAAAGCAGGGGTAAGCGCGGCAAGCGTTCAGGGGGATGCTGGTCCTAACGTTGAAAATGACGGCGGCGGAAAAAGGAACAGCCAAAACAACCAATTCAAGAAAAGATAAACAGGCTGAATTTTTTCAGCCTGTTTTTTGTTCACGGAAAATGCATTTTTTAACGGGCATAAAAATTCCCTTTTAACAAAGGATAAAGTGGTAAAAGATTATAGATACAGGAGGGGTAATCACTATGCAGCAACAAAATATGAACATGCAGCAGCAAAACATGAATACGGCTCAGTCGAATATGAATATGCAAAATCAACAGAATATCATGCAGCAGCCTCCCGGGATTATTTCAACAAAGGATTCTCTTTATTTAACCGATATGATGTCTTGGAACTTACTGGCGGCTAAAAAGGCCCATTTTTTTGCCCAGCAATGTCAGGACCAAGAGTTAAAAACGGAAGCAGAAAAATGCGGCCAAATGCATCAGCGCCACTATCAGCAGCTGCTTAATCATCTTGGGCACCATGCAAATTCACAGCAACCGCTAAATGGTATGCAATAAGAGAGGAGCGCGAGATTATGATGAACCAAAATCAGAACCAAAACCAACAAAAAATTAAAAATCCCGAAACACAGGTTCCGAAAACACCACAAATGAATGAACGCGATTTTATCAATGATTTATTAACAACTGAAAAGTATATGACCACTTCCTATAGCATGGCCTTGCACGAAGCAAGCCATCAAGGCCTCTATCAGGACATGATGCAGATCTTTACCGAAACACAAAATTGCCAAAGAGACCTATATAACCTAATGTTTAAAAAAGGCTGGTACGCAGTCGAGGCCGCCGAACAACAAAAACTTCAACAATCCTATCAGCAATTCCAAGGCTACACTAACCAACTTCCAAATGGCGGAATGGTTCAGTAAGAAAAGCGGAAGCGCCTTGATCAGACCCGACAAGCGCTGGAGGACCTGACGGTGAAGTCGTTCTTTGACTTCATCGGCAGGGCCGAAGCCACTCGAGGGGCTAGGCGCTGGAGCTGGACAGTAATAGCTTTTCGACAAAAATCGGGTGGTGCCTGGCACCACCCGATTTTTGTCGAATTTATTTCTTACGATGTTCTTCATTCATTTGTTTGATTTCGCCCACAATTTCTTTCATTTGTTCTTTTGCTTCTGGATACATGCTATTCCAATGCTTGGCCAGCGCGGGCATGGATTTGGCAATATGGGTGTAGAGTGCCCATACTTTTACTTTTTCTTTTGTTTCTGTATCGCATTCTCCGACAAGGAGTTCGCTGTATTTATCGAGGATTACTTCAAATTGCTGTAAAAATTTTTCTTCCACTTTCGACACCTTCCATCTACTTAAGATGTGGTTGAAAACATGTATTTCTTATAATGGTAGCGAATGGAAAAAATTAATCCGAGCCCCATCATATTCCCCATTAACGAACTGCCGCCATAACTGATAAACGGAAGCGGAATACCGGTGATAGGTAATACTCCAATGGTCATCCCGATATTTTGAAAAACGTGGAAGGTAATCATACTGATCACCCCGACACAAATATACGTATAGAAATTATTTTTCGTTTCCATCCCCACCTTGGTAATGTGGTAAATCAACAAGAAAAATAAACTGATTAAAACACTTGCACCAACAAAGCCAAATTCCTCGCCGACTATACTAAAAATAAAGTCAGTGTGGCTCTCGGGTAAATATACATCCCTGTTCCCATACCCTTTTCCTGATGTTTGTCCGGAACCAATTGCCAGAAGGGATTGGGTTAATTGATAACCTGCAGAACTTTGAAAATTATAGGGATCAAGCCAAGAATAGATCCGGCTGAACTGATACTGTCTTACCCCAAGATACTTTTCCAACAAATCCGGTTTCACCAATACAAAATAAAATATCGTGGAAATCAACACGGTTCCGACTGAAAAAATCGGTAAAAGAAGTTTCCAGGAGATTCCCGAGATAAAAATCATACCTAACATAATCGATAAAAAGACAAGCGAAGTCCCTAAGTCCTGCTTAATAATCAGCATTAACGG
This sequence comes from Bacillus salipaludis, assembly GCF_030938565.1. Lineage (GTDB taxonomy): Bacteria > Bacillota > Bacilli > Bacillales > Cytobacillaceae > Neobacillus > Neobacillus salipaludis_A. The sequence goes on from NZ_JAVGVR010000001.1 coordinate 5,737,814, forward strand.
AAACATTGTTACTATTCCCAGCTTCATTAACAGCCAGAAATCCGATTGCATTGTTTTTACCAGATGTTTATGATGATGATTTTCAATCACCCATGCCAGAGCCAGGATAATAAAGACTTTCACAAACTCTGATGGCTGGAGCGAACCAATCCCAGGGACCTTAAACCAGTTTTTCGCGCCATTGATGACTGGTGCAATACTTGGCGGGGCAATAATCAATAATCCTAGAAGAAAAATACCAAAGCCATAAAGGTACCATGTGATTTTCTTTAATTGGTCAGAATCAAAGGTCATAACCCCGGCAATGATTCCGCCTCCCACCGCATACCAGACAATTTGCTTCAATACAAAATTCTCCTTGTATTGGCCGCTTGCCTGTGCACTATAGATCGAAATACAACTGGCTAAACAGAGTAACAATAAGATAAAAATAAGACTATAATCAAGTTTCGAAGTTGAGTTATTGTGATTGGAAGTCATGCTCATTCATTCTCCTTTTAATGCACCAACCCTTAAAAGAATCTTTACATTCCTTCATTATATTTTTATTATCCGCAAATCACAACTTCTAACCTTCGAATGGGTTAATTTACATGGTTAATCCAGATTTTCACTGGGAATTTCAGGTTGAAAGTAGAATTTCTTAACCTCTTCCACCATCCATTCCAAATTATTAGGTACCTGTGGAAGCCCATAGCCAATATATAGCGGTGTTGTCACAAACCTAGGCACAATTTTCGCAAAAATTCTTTGATGAATATGATGAAAAAACAAATTATAGCTGGTAGCTTTAAATGGAAAATGGTTTAGAATATAATGGACTGCTGTTTGAATATAGTCCCCAAAAGCCTCGACGTATCCTTCATCAGCCATTTCCACGTTAAATTCATAAAAGCCAACCCTTGGCTTAGTTGATAAAGAAAAGACCACCCCGTCTGTTTCTTCTATGACAATCCCTTCAAATACGCCTTCGGAAACCTTCTCCTTGTAATCAAGATCATTTAAGCCAACAATCTGCATATGGGGGTGGGCAATCGTTCCTCCTGATAATGGCCCATGGTTTTTAAAAAAGATGACTGATTTCCAATGACCACTTTCCTCCATATCACGCCAATGTTTTAGGCCAAATTGTAAAAGTCTATGTAAATGTGCTTTCGAGTACATCGATAATTCCCGGTGGCATTCATCTGTTTCAATTAAAACAGTTTGATAAGCGTTTACCAAAACAGGGTATTTATTTTTTAACAGAATAATAGGACCATCGACTTCGATCAAATCCGTCAATTGGTCGCGGTCACAAAAAGGGCAAGCTTGCTGTTTATTTCGGATATTCTCAGGCTTTTGAACACCAATGGATGTATTAAATAATAAATGGCTATTTTTCACTGTGCTTCTCCCCTCCAACATACTTACTTCTATTTTATGGGACAATGAAAAGCTTTTGCACTATTTTTACTTAAACAATCCAATTATTTGCTAATCTTTGAGAGAAGATAAGGAGAAATTTAATAAATAATTGAATAGCCCGCCTTTTTACGAATATTTATAAAGTAAACAAGCTTTCTATTACCATAAAAGAGAGGGAAAATATGTTAACCAAACTTGAAGCACTGGTGCTCGGAATTATTCAGGGATTAACAGAGTTTTTACCAATTAGTAGTACAGGCCACTTATATTTAGGTAGAAATTTGTTTGGCTTGCAGGAAGCGGGGCTTTTATTGGATACCATGCTCCATCTTGGAACCCTGCTTGCTGTATTGGTATTTTACAAGAACGAGTTCATCTATATCATCAAGAAGCCATTTAGCAAATTAACTTTATTATTAATTATTGGAACCATTCCAGCCGTTCTTATTGGGTTGACCTTTAAGGATTATTTTGATGAAATTTCTAAAACAGGAGCCACAATCGGCTGGGAATTCTTAATTACAGGGGTTTTCCTTTGGTTTGCGGATTCAGCAAAAAATGGCTATAAAAAAATGGACCAAATCAGCTATAAGGATGCATTTATTATTGGCACTTTTCAAGCAGCTGCGATTTTTCCAGCTATCTCCCGCTCTGGTATGACCATTGTTGCCGCATTATGGAGAAAATTGGACCGCGAAACAGCGGCTTACTTTTCCTTTCTCCTTTCAACACCGGCGATTGCAGGTGCTGTAGTCCTTCAGTCTTTTGAATTATTCGAGGGTAAGGGTGAAACCATTTCTTTATCGGCGTTATTAGTTGGGATTGTATCCTCCGCTATATTTGGTTATATTGCCGTCAAATGGATGGTTGAATTTTTGAAAAAGCATTCCTTAAAGCCTTTTGCGATTTATGTCTGGATTTTAGGATTTGCGGTCTTGTTTTTCCAATTAACAGGTAAGTTTTAAAAAAGCGGCTCATCATCTGAGCCGCTTTAGTTGCTAATGATAGCTGTTTCTTTTGCCATTGCCTTTGCTTTTTCCATGGCTTCTTGTTTGGCCCTTGCCATGATCTCCGGTACCTGTTTTGGATTATAATCTGTTCCTTCAGCAATAATTGAGTCCATCATTTCCAAACCAAGGAAGCCTAGTGCTGTCGTTAAAAAACGGTCGCCAAATTCAAGATCAGCCATAGGTCCTGTTGAATAAATGCCTCCACGTGTTTGAATATGAATCGCTTTTCTTCCAGTTAGTAGCCCTTTAGGACCATCCTTTGTGTTGTTAAAGGTTTTTCCAACAATAAATAGATTATCAAGAAAGGATTTTAATATGGCTGGAGACCCAAGGTTCCATAGCGGTGTGACAAAGACATAATAATCCGCATCAATAAACTGATCCGCAAGAGTATGCATTTTCGTTATTTTGGTTTGCTCTGCCTTTGATAATTGGTCAAAAGTTTGTCCCATAAAGGATAGCTTGGCACGTGCGTACATTAAATCCATATCAATTTCCGGGATTTCCATGTCATATAAATGCATCTGTGCAATTTCCACATCCGGGATTTCTTTCTTGAAAGCCTCAAGAAAAACCTCACCAATTTGCATTCCTTTTGAAAGCTTTCCATCCCTTTTTGGGTTAACAGTTATATAAAGAAGCTTTATCATCAAAATCTCATCCTTTAATAAAAAGTTCTTACGTCTATAGTACTACAATCTTTTATGCTCACTTTTGAACAATTTCTGAACGATTGGTTGATTTACGAAAAAAAGAGGAATACAATATTCAAAAAGAATCTAGGGGGATGACATGAGATACGCTATTATTACAGGGGCTTCAAAAGGCTTAGGTGAAGCGATTGCGAAAAGATTACTAATGGAAGAAATAGCAGTCATTTCTGTTTCCCGGACAGAAAATGAGGAAATTAAACAATTAGCAGCTGAAAAAGGAAATTACTATAAACACTATTCCTGCAACTTGTCTATAGAAGAGGAAGTACAGGAAATCTTTATGCTCATCACCCATTATATTTTTCTTGAAAATCCTGAAGAAATTTTTTTATTTAACAATGCAGGGGTGATTGAACCGATTCATACAGTAGGCAATTTAGACCAAACTCCCATCATTCGCAATATCGATGTGAATTTAATTGCCCCCATCCTAATTACCAATCTATTTTTAAAGAAAGCCCAGCAGGCCAATACAAGCCTTCAGGTCATTAATATCACTTCAGGTGCAGCAGTTCGTTCGATTGAAGGCTGGAGCGTTTATTGCAGCGCAAAAGCCGGGTTAAATATGTTTACCCAAACGGTTGCCTTAGAGCAGGCTGCGGCAAAATCGACTCATAAAATATATGCCCTAAGTCCTGGAATTATGGACACAAAAATGCAGGAAACCATTCGTTCCTCATCCAATGAAGCATTTAAGGAGCTTGGGCACTTTAAAGAGTTTAAAGAAAAAAGCTTGCTGCTTCCACCGGAAAAAGTAGCGAATGCACTTGTTGACCTTGCCCTTAGCGGTGAAGCAGAAACCGGCAGAATCTATAATGTGAATGACCTAATCTGACCCGCCTATGACGGCGGGCATTTTCAATTTTTAATTTCCCTTGGAAACCACAGCGTAATGCTTGTTCCAATGTTTACTGTACTTTTAACCTTGACCATTCCTTGGTGGGCGTCCATCAAAGCCTTTACAATGGATAGGCCAATCCCGACACCGCCTGTTTTACGGTCACGAGATTTGTCACCCCGATAAAATCGTTCAAAAATATGGGGAATATCATCCTCTGCGATTCCAGAGCCTTCATCCACAATCTGAAATCCAACATACCCCTCTTCATTGGTAAGAACCGAAATCCTAACATTTTTACCTTCCACCGTGTATTTCAATGCATTATTTAGAACGTTTGAAAGGATTTGCACTAAGCGGTCTTTATCCGCAAAAAACATTTCTTCCTCCCCAGGTTCAACAATATCAAGATGAACACCTTTTTCATTAAACACTGGTAAAAACATATCCCATAAAGCCGCAAGGACACTTCCAGCTTCTAATTCGATTTTTTCCAAGCGAATTTGCGGGTTTTCTGCTGCAAGCAGCTTTTCAAGCTCATTTACAAGGCGAACCAAACGCATTAATTCCTCATGGCTCTGTTGTAAACGCTCATGTGTTGGTTCCCAAACTCCATCCTGATAGGCTTCAATTTGGCTCCTTAACGTCGTAAGTGGTGTCCTTAGTTCATGAGCAAGATCACCGGTAAATTGCTTACGCAGCATTTCTTCCTTCGCCAAGGATTCGGCCAGATTATTAAACGAAATCGCTAAATCTTTTACCTCTGTCGGCAATCCTACCAAAGGGATCCGGACAGAAAGGTTATGCTGCTGCAGTTCATTTGCCGCAAAAGAGAGTTTTTTCAAACCCAAAGTTAATTTTTTGGAAAAAAGCATACTAAAAAGGATTGCTAGGACAATGGTCAAACAAACAGCTCCATAAATATATAACTGAATGGTTTGCAAAAATGTATGCTCATCATCAATTAATCCTTCTGGATATATGGCTACTAGCTTCCCAATCACCGTTTGGTCTACCTTCAGCGTATAGGATTTCGTATGCCACTCCTCGCCAATCGTAACCGGTTCTGTTAATCCCAAGCTATTTAACATTCCTCTAATTTTTGAGGAGTCCATTTGCAGGCGGCCAAAACGGTCGAATAATTGAAAATAGAGCTGGTCAGTCATGGCATGCTCATGAAGCAGGTTAAAAACAGGGTCACTTGTAAAATGGCCATTTTTTTTATAATCTTTTTCAATCTCAACAATCACTCTTTCAATCTTTTTTTCACGATTACGATCTAAATAGCTTTTAAAGCTCGCTTCAAACCCCCATTGGATAAAAAAGCTGACCAATAGAATGCCAATCATGGAGATTAATAATAAATAAAAAAGAATTTTAGACCGTAATGTCTGCAGCATCGGCAACTCCTCCAAATTTATAGCCCATGCCAAATACAGTTAAAATAAATTCCGGCTGCCGTGACTCCAACTCAATTTTTTTACGAAGATTCTTTATATGGGTATCCACACTGCGCTCGTACCCTTCGTAAAACATGCCTTCATCCTGAATTTTTTCGAGTAAATCCATTCTGCTGTAGACTCTCCCCGGATTTAATGCCATATTAGTTAAAAGTTTATATTCTATCGGCGTCAGCATAATTTCGTGTCCATTTATGGTTACTTCTTTTTTTTCTAGGTCAATTGCAAGCTTTTTGCCGTTGAATTCTAGCCGTTCCACTTTTTCTGATTTTTTCACACGACGTAGAATGGCTTGTACACGAACAACCACTTCTCTCGGGCTAAATGGCTTTGTTAAATAGTCATCAGCTCCGATAATGATCCCATTAATCCGGTCATCCTCCGCCGATTTAGCTGTCAGCATTAGAATCGGAACATCGGATTCTTTTCGGACCAGATGGCAAACCTCTTCACCGGAAATATCCGGCAGCATCAAATCTAATATAATTAAATCAGGCTGGACGTTTTTCACCTTTTTTAAAGCATCAATGCCATTATCTGCACGATGCATCTCATATCCTTCCCTTTCGAGGTAGGCTTCGAGAACTTCGATTATTCTTCTTTCATCATCTACTAGTAAAATTTTCATCGGACACCACTCCCTCTCACCCTAACTATAACATTTGATGTCTGTGATGTTTTCAACTTCACAAATTCACCACAACTTCTTCATCATATCTTCAATCTTTCCCGCTAATATGTAGGTGTAAGAACGAAAGTGGAAGAAACACTGGCTCCTCTTTCCCTAAACCTCTCTCTTTATATACCGATGTCCTGTTGCAAGGACATCTTATTTTTTTGCTTTATAATGGGCGAAAATATTAATATATCAAAATCAAAATTTTCCTTTAAAAAACCTTTCCTTCAACCAAATTTTTCCGGTAAAATGAAAATGTGAAACTTTTTACATATTTTATACGTATATACAAATATAGACAAAGAAAAGGAGTGGTGCCTATTTATGGAGCCGTTAAGCATTCCTTTAGAAACCATCTATTTATACGCACTTATTATTTCAGGTGTTTTAACCATTTTGTATGTTTTGTTTGCAGATGTATTTCATTTTCATGGAGCCGGGGATGCCGGGTTGCATTTTCTCAATCCGGTCCTTATTTTTGCATTTGTGACCATACTCTCAGCCTCTGGATTTCTGCTGGAAAAATTGTCATCGCTCCATTACGGATTGATTTTGGGGATTTCTGCGGTCGTGGCTTTTATAGTGGTGACATTATTAAATGTTTTCGTTCTTATTCCCTTATCGTCGGCAGAAGAGTCACTTGTTTATAAAGAAAGTGATTTACGCGGCAGAATTGGCACAGTTATCACAGCCATTCCAGCAGACGGATTTGGGGAAGTCATGATTGAAAATATTAGCGGCAGAATTGCCAAACCAGCTTCGAGCTTTGATGACGTGGCCATACCAAATGGTACAAAGGTACTTGTAGTCCAAGTTGAAAATGGGATCCTTCAGGTTACCATTAATCAAGAAATAGAAAGTTTTATATAAGGGGGAGTTTCAATGGGTTTTGGAATCATTTGGGTGATTATTGGGATTGTAGCATTAATTCTAATAGCCTTAATCGGAGTTTTTATTACAAAATATAAAACCGCGGGGCCGGATGAGGCACTGATTGTAACAGGTAGTTTCCTTGGAAACCGTAATGTTCATGTGGATGAATCGGGTAATAAAATCAAAATTATCCGCGGCGGAGGTAGTTTTATTTTACCAGTATTTCAACAAGCAAAACCACTCAGCCTTCTTTCCAGTAAGTTAGAGGTTACGACCCCAGAGGTTTATACGGAACAGGGCGTACCAGTTATGGCTGACGGGGTAGCAATCATTAAAATTGGCGGGTCGATTAGTGAAATTGCTACAGCTGCAGAACAATTTCTTGGAAAGGCAAAGGAAGACCGAGAAAATGAAGCGCGTGAAGTCCTCGAAGGTCACCTGCGGTCAATCCTTGGTTCGATGACCGTTGAAGAAATTTATAAAAACCGTGATAAATTCTCGCAGGAAGTTCAAAGGGTCGCTTCTCAAGACCTGGCAAAAATGGGCTTAACAATTGTATCGTTCACGATTAAAGATGTCCGTGATAAAAATGGTTATCTAGACTCATTAGGTAAACCACGGATTGCTCAAGTAAAGCGTGATGCCGATATTGCTACAGCTGAAGCAGAAAAAGAAACACGGATCAAAAAAGCGGAAGCATCTAAGGAAGCAAAGCGTTCTGAATTGGAACGAGCAACAGAAATCGCTGAAGCAGAAAAAATCAATCAGTTGAAAATTGCTGAATTCCGCCGTGAACAGGATATTGCCAAGGCGCGTGCCGACATGGCCTATGATCTTGAAAGTGCCAGATCGAAACAAGAAGTTACGGAACAGGAAATGCAGATTAAGATCATTGAAAGGCAAAAACAAATTGAACTGGAAGAAAAAGAAATTCTCCGTCGTGAGCGCCAGTACGATTCTGAAGTAAAGAAAAAAGCGGATGCGGACCGCTACTCTGTTGAGCAGGCAGCTGCTGCAAATAAGGCAAGAGAGATTGCGGAAGCGGAAGCCAATAAATACCGGATTGAAGCAATGGCGAAAGCGGAGGCAGAACGTATCCGGATGGATGGTCTTGCAAAAGCGGAAGCACAGAAAGCACAAGGTCAATCCGAAGCTGAAATTATTCGCTTGAAAGGTCTTGCTGAGGCAGAAGCAAAAGAAAAAATTGCCGAGGCGTTCGAACAATTCGGTCAAGCCGCGATTCTCGACATGGTGATCAAAATGCTTCCAGAATATGCGAAGCAGGTGGCGAGCCCGCTTTCGAATATCGATAAAATTACCGTTGTTGATACGGGTGGCGAATCGGGAGCGAATGGCGGTGCCAATAAAATCACCAGTTATGCGACGAACTTAATGGCGAGTCTCCAAGAGTCATTAAAAGCTTCAAGTGGAATTGATGTAAAGGAATTAATTGAGAATTATTCAGGTAAATCCAATGTGAAAAGAAGCATTGAGAAATTGACTGAAGAAGTGAAAAAGACAGCTGAATAGCACGAAAACGAGGCTGCCTGTGATGAAAGAAACACAGGCAGCCTTTGCTTTTATGTGTTAATTGTCTCAATGTATGGTGTGCGAACTCTCTTTTTTCCTTTCTTCATAGGCACTATGAATCCTTGTAAGTGCCCATGCTCTTGGTTTATTTCTCCGAAACGGCACTATCAACCTCTGTTTGTTCTTGGGCTCACGATTTTTCCCTTCACACGGGCACTATCAACTTCTGTTTGTTCCCATGCTCACGATTTTTCCCTTTGCACGGGCACTATCATTCTTCGCTTGAAAAACAAAAAGTGCTATGACCGTAGCCATAACACTTTACTGAATCATATTTAAAAATTTCCGTGTCCGCTCTTCTTTTGGATTCGTGAAAATCTCTTCCGGTTTGTTTCTTTCAACCACAACACCCTGGTCCATAAAAATAACTTCATCCGCTGCTTCACGGGCAAAGCGCATTTCATGGGTAACGACAATCATCGTCATTCCTTCTTGGGCAAGATCCTTCATTACTTTAAGAACCTCTCCGACAAGTTCAGGGTCTAGAGCTGAGGTCGGTTCATCAAACAACATAACCTCCGGCTCCATTGCAAGCGCTCTTGCTATACCTACCCGCTGCTGCTGTCCACCGGAAAGCTGTGCAGGATAGTAATCAATTTTGTCACCAAGTCCGACTTTTTCCAAAAGAGACACTGCTTTTTTACGAGCCGTATCCTTACTCTGCCCCTTTACGATGATGGGCCCCTCCATCACATTTTCCACAGCAGTTTTATGCGGGAATAAATTATAATTTTGAAAAACCATACCGGTTAAGCGGCGAAAAGAAGCAATATTCTTCTTTGAAACAGGATTAGAAAAATCAAGACTTTTCCCTTCGATGGAAATTACACCCTTCGTTGGTGTTTCCAAAACATTCAGGCAGCGGAGCATCGTTGTTTTTCCAGAACCGGACGGGCCGATAATGACAACAACCTTTCCTTTTTCCACCTCAAGATCAATCCCTTTTAATACTTCTAATTGATCAAATTGCTTATATAGTCCTTTAATTGATATCATGGTCATTCTCCTTTACTTAAGACACATAGCGGTCCAATCTCGTTTCCAATGATTGTTGAAGGATGGAAAGGAAAAAGCAAATGACCCAATAAATAAGTGCCGCTTCACTATAAACCAATAAAAATTCATAATTGGTTGCAGCAATTTCCTGTGCCTTTCGAAACAACTCCGTTAAAAGAACAAGAGATGCCAACGACGTATCCTTTACAAGACTAATAAATGAGTTTGATAATGGCGGTATCGAGACTCTTGTAGCCTGAGGCAGAATAATTCTTCTAAGTACTTGAGAATAAGACATTCCGATCGAGTACCCTGCTTCCCACTGTCCTTTTGGGATTGAGATAATCGCGGCACGAATAATTTCCGAGCCATAAGCACCGACACTGAGAGAAAAACCAATAATAGCTGCGACATAGGAATCCAGTGTAATTCCAACCGTCGGTAAACCATAAAAAATGATGAACAGCTGGACTAACAATGGAGTTCCCCGAATGATAGAAACATAAATCCTAGCAATCATTTGTAAAATTTTAAGATGCGAAATCCGCGCCAGCGCAGTTAATATGGCAAGGATTAAACCAATGACAAAGGTAATCAGCGTTAAGGGTATTGTATAAAAAATAGCCCCTTTCAAAAGGGGCAGAAAGGAACTTTGTGCAATATCCATTAAACGAGCTGTTCTTTCCGGGTCAGCAAAAATACTATTTAAGTACATCTTCACCAAACCATTTCTCGGAGATTTTTTTGTATGTTCCATCTGAAATCATATCGTTTAATGCTTTGTTTACTGCATCTACTAGTGTTTGATTATTTTTTCTAAACATAAATCCGCTTTGTGAAGCATCTGCTGAAGTTGCCGCAATTTTTACAGGTGCATCAGGCTTTTGTTTTTTATAGTCTAAGAAAGAAATTTTATCGTTGACCGTTACATCAACACGTTTCGATGCCAATAAGTCAATCGCTTGGTTAAAGCCCTCTACTCCGGTAATATTTGCACCAAATTTCCTTGCAATATCCGCATAGTTACTAGTCATAGATTGAGCAGATTTTAAACCTTTTATATCTTCAAATTTTTTCACTTTATTGTTGTCATTACGTACAATAAGAACTGCGCTTGATGTGATGTATGGATTTGAAAAATCGTATTTTTCCTGACGGTCTGGACGAATTCCAACCTCGTTGGCAACTATGTCAAAACGTTTTGCATCTAATCCGGCAAACATTGCATCCCATTGTGTTTCTTTAAATTCCGGTGTTACTCCTAGACGCTTGGCCACTTCCGTAGCTACCTCGACATCAAAACCGGTTAATTTACCGCTTTTATCATGGAACGTAAATGGTGCATATGTACCTTCCGTACCAATGAGAATTTTTCCATCTGCTTTAATCTTAGCCAATAAATCTTTATCCTTTGAAGCAGATTGATTATCATTCTTATTATCTTTAGTGGTATCATTATTACTTGTACCACATGCTGACAGAATTAACATAAAGCTGAGTAAAAGTGCAAATAAAACTGAAAGCTTTTTCACAATATAACCCCCTAATTCTTATTGTTTTACTTGGATTATCATATTACAACTAATGACTTCTGTAAAGTTATTTTATCCGATTATTAAAAATTAATGTAGAAAAACCTATCAGAAAATTCTAATAGGTCATTAAAAGTTATTTCCACCAAGAATCAAACATAGTTGCTGGCAGTTGGCGTTTATGTTCCGTCATGCGATAACGATTTTCAACTTTCTCGGCAATTTCCTTTGAAACAGGTCGACCTTCAAGGTAATCATCAAGCTCATCGTATGTAATGCCCAATTCCGTTTCATCTGCTTGTCCTGGCTTATGATCCAATAAATCTGCTGTCGGTACTTTTAAATATAAACGCTCATCCGCTCCAAGTTCTTTTAACAAAGCTTTTCCCTGGCGTTTTGTTAAACCTGAAAGCGGAAGAACATCTGCGCCCCCATCGCCATATTTCGTATAAAATCCGGTAACAGCTTCAGCAGCATGATCAGTTCCAATTACAAGTAGCCCTTCCATTCCTCCAACTGCATATTGGGCAATCATTCTCATCCTAGCTTTTACATTTCCTTTTTGATAATCACTTAAAGGTTTACCTTTTGACATCCCATCATACTCCGTTTGAACAGAATCAACAGAAGACTTTATATTAAAAACGTAGTCTTGGTCTGCCTGAATAAAGGACAACGACCTTTGTGCATCGTCTTCATCTTGTTGAACACCATAAGGCAGACGGACTGCAATAAAAACAGCTTCCGTTCCTTCCTTCCGCAGCTCTTCAACCGATAACTGCGCGAGGCGCCCGGCAAGGCTTGAATCCTGACCGCCGCTAATCCCCAAAACATAACCTTTAGCCTTTGTTTTATGTAAGTAATTTTTTAAAAAATCAATTCGCTTTCTAATTTCCTCTTTAGGGTTAATCTCAGAAGATACATTTAACTCCTGCATAATTTGGTTTTGCATACTCATCTTTTTTCCTCCATTCTATACACTGCCATTAGGAAATTACTAGGTCACATCTCCAAATTGTGGGATTTCCCCAATTTTATGATTGTGTGAATATCATTTGCAATGGCTTTAATTTTTGTCCTTTTGGAATGAATATTCAATAAAATCGTAATTTGGGTTTTATCATTATAATATACATGAAGTGATTCCCACCCTAATAAAACGCCTCTGCTAAATATGCGATTGCCATAGTTATAAAGCCCAAGTCCATATTTCGAGATACTTCTTGGCCTAAGCATTTCCTTCAAACGATTTCTAGAAATAAGTTTACCACCAAATAATGCCTCATCAAAACGAGATAAATCAAGGGCAGTTGTAAAAATATCTCCACAACCAAAAAGAGGATACGGATTCAGCTTTTTAATGGAATGCAGATGTTGACCTATTTTTAAATACCCAGTTGATGTAAAAGGAAAAAGATTTTCCCTCGTAATAAATCCTGAACTTTTCATTCCTGCAGGAGCAAAAATATTATGTTGAATATATTCATGCAGTGTTGTTCCCGACACCTTTTCAACAATATAGCCCAATATGAGATAATTAATGTCCTTATAATCCCATCTTGTGCCCGGTATAAATAGAAGTGGTCTTCTTTCCGCCTCGTGTATCATATCCACGGGCTTAGTATCCCAGACTTTCCACAACGGTTTTTGAATTCCTGAAGTATGGCTTAATAAATGAACTAATTTTATTTCTTGGCCATTAGGAAAACCGGGAATATATTTTGATAAAGGGTCTTCAATCGATAGCATGCCTTTTTCTTGCAGTTGTAAAATACATACCGCTACAAACGCCTTTGAAATCGAACCAATTGGATAGGTAGTATAGGGTTGGTTCAAAATATGATTCTTGAAATTCGCATAGCCCATTCCTTTGTTAAAGACCAACTTATGATTCTTGATAACCGTAACACTTCCATTAAGATGCATGTGAGTTAAATAATCTTTAATTCGTTCTTGTTCATTGTTTCCCTTTTGGATAATCTTTTTAAGATTAACTTCATGCTGTTTTGCTAAAGTCCGATTAGGACGATTAATGAATCCTTTATTGTTTTGGCAGGCTGTTTGACCAACAATCATTAATACGACAACAAAACAAATTAGAAGATTTTTTACCATTCCAATCCCCCATACCATCCATATCCTTTTCTTATTTTTATCATAATGCTTCCATTAAACCACTTTTTCCCTTAAATTATCATGAACATTTGATTAGAATTTTCGGTTAGTGCCAGAAGTTCTGGTAAAAAATAAATATATTGCGAGCACTTACGGGAGGATTAAATATGGACGCAAAAACTTGTAAAGAGTCAGTAGTAGTAAGGACAAGCAGAGTTTTTCCCAATGATGTAAATAATCACAATACCTTATTTGGCGGAAAACTAATGAGTGATGTAGATATGATTGCATCCATTTCTGCTGTAAGGCATTCAAGAAGAGAATGTGTTACAGCTTCTACCGATTCAGTTGATTTTCTAAGTCCAATTACTCCTGATGATTCTGTCTGCTTCGAATCGTTTGTAACCTGGACAGGGAGAACTTCATTAGAAGTCTTTGTAAAAATTATTGCTGAAAATCTAATTACTGGGGATAGAAAAATCGCTGCCACCGCGTTTTTAACGTTTGTTGCCTTAGATGATGACGGCAAACCCGCACCAGTACCTGGAATCATTCCTGAAACTGAGGAAGAAAAAAAACTACATGAAACGGCTTCAAAACGGGCTGAAGAACGAAAAGTGCATAGACAAAACAGCAAAGAATTAGCAGAGCACTTAACCATTAATAAACCATGGGAATAAGAAAAGGTTCGTCGAGACGACGAACCTTTTTACGTTAAACCCTCTAATTCTCTTCGATTTGGTGCATGTGGAGGCATTTGAAGCCAGCCTCTATTTACCATGATATTAAAACCCTTCTCTCCATAAAGCAAAATCTCAAGGATAAACTTTTGATAATGAGCCGCTAGGTCCGTTCGCATTGATAAGGACAGGGCGTGCCCAAGGAAAGTAATATCAATCGCATTTAAAGAATGAAAAAGTAGAACGATTAATTTATCGGAGAAAGGAGCTGCTTGTGAATCCGTTACCGCCATTGTAGTTGGCTTTACTCCTAAAAGCTCTTCTCTCATAAAAAGATCGTTAAATACTTGAATTTGCTTTTCAGAAATTTTTTTTCCTTCTTTAATATATTTTCTAATTTCCTTGTCTTTAACAATTTGTAAAAAAGCCGTACAAATGAGAATTGAAAAATAATTCCGTTCGACATTAAAGAAAATTTCAGTAATTTCCGCTGTGTTTAACGGTCTTTTCTTACCAAGTCCCAAAATATATGATTGTTTTTCAATGTATTCAACCTTATTAGGGTACGGAATCATCGGAGGGCGGTCATAGATTCCCTTTTTAAGCATTAAAGTAGTAGCATCTTGATACAAAGTGGCAGATTCTTTCACTATGGTTGTAAAAAAATTCAGAACATCCATTCTTGCGACATTTGCAGTGACAAATCCCATATTGATCATATTCATACGGCCCACCGAATAGACAAAGCTTAAAGCAAATGCATCATAAAACAAAGGAGGGACAGATAAGTCGACGTCCTCATCTGTGAGTCGATCTGGCAGGGGGATTCCTTCTTCCTTAAAAATATCGGTTACTTGCTGAATACGACTAATGGAAGCAGTAAGGGCTTGCTCTAGTACACTTTTTATTTCTTCATCCTGATTATGATGAAGAAAATATTCCAATAACCGAATTCCCATATCCTCTTGGAGAAAAACTGCCCATAATCCCCCAATTTCTGAACTGGATAATCTTGCCGTATGTGAAACCATTATATCCCCCCTAAAAACACGGTTTAAAATTAGGTTCCCAACATACAATTTGTTTTATACTTATTTTGCCGTTTCTTCCGTCTGAGGTTTCCAATTCATGACCTGATCATCTTCGTCAATTTCAATGGTGACGTCGACTACACCCTTTTCCGCCATAATTCTTTCTTCAAGGCGGTCTTTTATATCATCTGCTGCAGCAACTGTCAATTTCGGATCAACCTCTATTTCTAATTCAACGTGGAGATCCTCCCCCTCTTTAATAACGGTTATCCCCTGGATATCCTTCACATCAGGATCTGCCATCACGAGATTACCAATTTTGTCTTCCATTTCTTCATCTGCCTGCCCGATAACACCTGCGGCATTATCTAAAAATACCCTGCCGACGACAAAGAACATCATCGCTCCAATAATAATCGAAACAAGTCCCTCTGCCTGGTGAAAAGCGGTAAAATGAGAAATAAGGACAGCTATAATTGCCAACAAGCCGCCGAGTGTTGCGACCATATCCTCCATAAAAACCAGTTTCGTAGCGGGCTTTGCTCTCCCCAAATTCGCAAAACTTTGAGCAAATACATTTAAGCCTTTAGCCTGGACCTCTACTTCATGCAAAATTTCCTTCATCGCTCTAAATAGAACGGATGTCTCAAGAATCGTTGAGACTCCTAACACAACAATATTAAGGACAAATCCATGGGATGCTGTAGGATGGATGACATGATGATAGCCTTCCACAATTGTCTCAAATGCCATTATCCCAACGACTAGGACGGCACCTAATAGAACTAAGTTGACCAAGCGGCCGAATCCATTGGGAAATCGTTCCGTTGGTGCTTTTTTACTTAAGGCAGACCCAATAAAAACAAATAACTGATTTGCCGCGTCCCCTAAACTGTGCATCGTTTCAGCGAACATCGCTACATTTCCCGTAAACGAATAGGCAACCCCTTTAATAATAGCTATGATCGTATTAATAATCGCAGCCAGCATCGCTGACTTATTGCCCTTTTTTAATAACTGAAATAATTCTCTCATCGTATCCCCTATTCTTTTTATATAATTAATACCCTTAATATTTTCTAAATCACCTGGATTCATGAAAAAATCTCAAGAAGCCCTTGTATAAAAACGGAATATTTTAGAAAACAAGGTATATTGTAGAAGGTATTTAAATAACCCGTCAAGAAATTAAGAAACAAAGATGTATTTATATCTACAAAAGGAGAAATTACATGACTTTCGATGAAATGATGAAAAAGCTAGCTGAACTTGGGTCGGAACAAACGAAAAAAACCTTTGTCAACCATGGAGCAAAAGAACCTCTTTTTGGAGTTAAGGTTGGAGATTTAAAAAAATTGGTAAAATACGTAAAAAAGGATCATGAATTAGCATTAGCGTTATTTAATTCTGATAACCATGATGCAATGTATTTGGCAGGACTTTCGATTAATCCGCAAAAAATCTCAAAAGAAACACTTCAGGGTTGGGTGAAGAAAGCAAATTGGTATTTACTTTCTGAATACACGGTGGCAGGGGTGGCCGCCGAAAGTCCATATGCCCTTGAACTTGCACGGGAATGGATGAGGTCTGAAAAAGAAATGATTGCCGTTTGCGGCTGGAGCACCTATGCAAACTATTTATCGATTGCCCCTGATGAAAATTTAGATATAACTGAAATTCGCAAATTACTCGATCTGGTCGAGGCAACCATTCATGAAGAAAAAAATCGGGTTCGTTACGTGATGAATCTCTTTGTGATATGTGTCGGTGCATATATAGTTTCCTTACATAATGAGGCAATTAAAGTGGCAGAAAAAATCGGAAAAGTGCAGGTCGATGTAGGGAAAACAGCCTGTAAAGTACCAATTGCAACTGAATATATTAAAAAAATTGACCAAAAAGGAAAAATTGGCGTAAAGAAAAAGACCTGTATCTGCTAAAGCGGCCCGTCTTAAAAACGGGCCCTCATTTTATGCATTTTCTAAAACTAGAAATAAACGATTGTTTCGTACACTTTTCTCATCATCGGACACGAGATCGTATTTTTTTAATAAATGGAAAACCTCATTCAATAATTCCTGTGAATGTTCTTTTTCAAAAAACTGCTTAAATAATGGCTGCATCTCTTTAGGCAAAAAGGCTGCCTGTGATTCATATTTCATTTTTACATCTTCATGTGAATGGTCCAGCTTACATTCGCTCATGCTTATAACCTCCTTCAATACCCTTAGAATAACACAACCCCCATTCTTTTTAGAATGGGGGTTCAAATTATACCTTTTTTTGATCCGTCACTTCTAAAACATCCAGAAGGAAAACAAAGATCGGAATTCCGACAATCAAACCCCAAACCCCAAAAAAGTGCTCAGAGAAAATCAAGATAATAAACGTATAGAAAACAGGAAGATTGGTCTTAGACGACATCAAATTTGGATTTAAAATATAGGCTTCAATCCCATGAATAATCGCGATGGCTATTCCAACATAAAGAACCTTCATTAAACCACCGATACTGTAGGCGATAATCGTCAGTGGAATTAACGATAGAATCACCCCTGCTACCGGAATGAGCCCTAGAAGGAAAATCATAATCGAAAGTCCGCCCAGCTGTGGGAAATCCAAGATCCATAAAGAAATCGTTGTTAAAATACAGTTAACGACTGCAATAATTAATTGAGCCTCGATTACCTTACCAAATGTCCCCACAAACTTTCGGGCAAAAAACTCAATTTCAACGTAAATGGAGGAAATCTTGCTCTTTTTAAATTTCTTTGTAAACTCAATTAACCTTGGTTTTTCCAGCAGGAAAAATAAACTCATTAAAAGTGCCAAAAGAATTTGCAGACTTACCTTACTTATATCTGTAAAATATTTGATTAAGAAGGTAAATCCCTGCTCTAAGTAATTCGATATTTGGATTTCTTCAATTTTTTCCGTGATATAATTTAAAACAATATTATCATGCTTTGTTGTATAGAAGGTGGTTAATTGTTTAATAAGCTGCGTTATTTCTGCTGCAATAAGCGGTAAATAAACGACTAATCCATACGAAAGCAATCCAACAATCACCGCATAGGAGACCACCACAATGATCTTTCGATTCAGTCGAACTTTCCCCTCAATAAATTTAACTAAACGATCCATTAAAAACGTAAAAATAAAGGTAAATAAAATTAAGTTAATCATCTCTTTCATCCCATATATGATAAGGGCAATGAAAATGAAGATTAATATTCTTTTAAAACCGCTGCTCTGCCAAAGTTTAGTGATCATATATTTAATCTAACCCCATTGTTTGTACTTATAGTCTAAATACACTAAATTTATTATAACAAATCATTTTTTAAAATTGTTACTTTTTAAAAACATTCCTTCCAGCAACGTTAAAAATGGACAGGTTTCATCGAGTCGTCCAGCGCTTTACTTTCATAGCCGTGCTTGCTTAAATAGTCCAGCAGTTTAGGCAGGTGTTTCAAGGTTTCCCTTTTTTCATGCATTAGGATTACAATCGGCCCCTTTTGTTTTGATTTCTGCTTCAATTGCTGGATTACATTTTTTACAAATCGTTCGTCCCTGTAATACCAGTCCTGACTGTCAATATTCCAGTCCCACATCCTATACCCGCTTTTTGAGACTGCCTGTTTTTCTTCTTTAGTCATATATGGATAGCTTCCGTAAGGTGTTCGAATTAAATGAGAATCTTCCCCTGTTATGGTTTTTAAAGAATACTGGGTCTTATTTAATTCTCCCAATACAGATTTTTCCGATGCATAAAAAAGTTTAACATTATGGGTTACACCATGAATGCCGATGCTTTCCCCAAGCTTCACCATCTTTTTAACCGCATGGGGATATCTTTTAATATTGCCATCGAGCATAAAAAAAGTAGCTTTGTAATGATATTTTTCCAGTACTGCAAGAATATCCTCCGAAAAGCTTTCCGGTCCATCATCAAAAGTTAAATAAATGGTTCTTTTTCTGCTATTTACTGTTTTTAATTTGTTATCCTTTGGCTGAACTAAATCGGTGTCCTTTTTCGATGATTTAGGAGTTTTATTTTTGTTTGCGGCTGTGTGTTCTGGAGCACTATGCTTTACAGTTGTTTTATATCCTTTATTATGAATCTCGTCATCTACTTTTTGCCAATGCCGTAAATCAGCGGCATGCTGCTTCTCTTGCCATAATTCCTTTTCAAACAAATCATCTATCGTAACTTGATAAATTGATCCAGCTGTCTTTTTTAAAGACATTAAACTTCTGTCCTTTTCTCCGATACTAGGTTCATTTGCTTCTGCCTTTGAACCGAAATTATAGATGATAAAGGCCCCTGAAGTGAGTATGCCCAAAGCGACACTGCACAGAAAGGTTCCCTTTAACCATCTATTTTTCCCCATCCCCATTTTTTTAAATCCCTCTTTGCTGTAATTTTATGTCCTTACGCCCATTATAGACGATTTTTCTCGCAAAATGTTTCAAATATATCAAAAATATTACAAAACTATTAAAAGTTTTTACTTTAAATAGATTAAAAAAAGAGACATCACTTGGATACCTCCGGATTGTCGAGAAAGGGTATATGTACCGGCATTTTTTAATTTGTTTGAGTCTAACTAACAGAATTATCATTAAATATTGTGCATGCTCAAAGTCCTGCTGATTTCCGCTCCAGGTGCTTCGCTTTCCGCGGGCGTGCCGGGGAGCCTCCTCGGCGCTTAGGCGCCTGCGGGGTCTCCCCTGCCCCGTACTCCCGCATGAGTCTTCGCACCTTCCGCTCCAATCAACAGGGATAATAAATTTAAATATTGCCACACACTTTTTCCATCAAGAACTATTTCATCTATAGATACAAATTCATATTCGTTTTGAGAGGACTATTTAGGTTTGAACATTGGAATTCGCCACTTTATTAATAATTTTGTTAATTATATTATAATAAATTAACGCGGTTTATTGTTAAAGCAGATGAATAAAATAAAGGCTGTCGAAGGTTTTTTGACAGCCTGGAGGCATCACTTAGATGCCTCTTTTTTAATCTATTTTAAATTATTTGTCATATTACTAAACGGCCACCAATTGGCTTTGCCAAAGTTTTTAACCATGACTGGAATAAACAATGGCAAGATGACGAACGCGTACAATAATAAACCAACTAAGACAATCGAAGCAATCTGGAGCAATGATAGCATCCCTGAAGGCATCATTGCCGCAAATGTTCCTCCTAAAATAATCGCTGCCGAGATAATGACCGTACCCATCTTTTTCATCGATAACAGCATCGCATCTGCTACCTTTAAATCCTTATACTCATTAAAGCGATCCATCAAGAAAATACTATAATCGACTCCCAGAGCCATCAAAATTACAAATCCAAAGAATGGAACCGCCCAGCTGATTCCTGTATAGCCCAACAGGTTTACAAATAGCGCTTCATTCATGGCCATCGCTGTATAGTAAGTTAAAATCAATGAGCCAATAATATATATCGGCATGATAATAGATCTAAATAAAAGAATTAAGATCAGCGTAATTCCAATCAGCATAAGGACAACTGTCCGTGAAAAATCCTGATTGGACATTTTATTTAAATCTGCGTTTGAGCTGGTAATACCGCCAACGGCAACAACCGCATTTTCAAGCTTTGTACCTTTAACCGCTCTTTTTACCGCATCCTTAATTTCAGGAACCTGGTGAATCGCTTCATTTGAATATGGATTTGCTTTAAATACCACATCCAATGTCATAACTTTTCGGTCATCCGACAGATAGGTATCCATTGCCTGTTTAAAATCCTTGCTTTCCACCACTTCTTTTGGCATATGGAATCCTGACATACTGGTCGAGTCGGATAAATCGGATAAATAACCTTGAGCAGAACCAAGACCATCCGACACTTGATTTAACCCTTTCGCACTTTGGTCAAGCCCGTTCGATAACTGCGTTAATTGGCCTGTTAGACCGCCAAATCCAGTAAGCAGTTGCTTTTGTCCATCATTGATTCCAGACAAACCGCTAGTCAGTTTTGGCATATTAGCAACAATTTGACCTTGACCGTTTGCCAACTTGTCAAGTCCTGCCTGCTGCTGCTCAATTCCTTTAATTAACTTTTCCAGACCAGCAGCAAGTCCCTGCTGGCCGCCATTTGCTTTTTGAAATCCAGCGTTCGCCGTATCCATTCCCTTTGTAATTTGAGAAAGACCAGCGTTTAACTGATTAAGTCCACCGGAAAGAGGTGCTAGCTGCTGCTGGAGTACTTGAACGGTTCCTTTTATTTTTTGATATTGCCCTTCTTTCGCCAATCCATCATAATGACTTTCCAAATAGGTAAAATCTTCGTTCTTAATCTGGGCAAGAGCACTGGATAAAGCTGTTAATCCACCGCCTACATCCTTATATTTGGTGTTTAATGTTTTTAGATTCGCATCTATGTTATGATAACCCTTTTGCAACTTTTTATAGCCAGCAAGTAAGTCCTCGGCACCAGCTTTCGTTTTTTCTAAACCTTTTATCAGTTCTGTAGAACCTGCTGAGCCTTGGCGGATTCCATTTTCAATTTTGGCAAGGTTGGTTTGAATATCAGTCAAACCCGTTTGCAATTGATCGGTTCCTGAAATTAACCCGTTAATTCCGTTCACTGCTCCTTTTAATTGCGGCCCGGATTTTGAAAGCTTGCTGCCTGCTTCTTGCAAGCCGTCACTAATTTTTGTAATTCCATCCTTTCCTTTTCCTAAACCATCCCCAAGACTTTCAGCTTGTTTATTCACGTAAAAGTCTTTAATTTTTTCACCTGTAGGCCTCGTGACAGAACGGACCGTGTCAACTTGATCCACCTTTTCTACTTCTTGACTAATTTTTTCTGCCAATTCCATATAGTCTGTTGAATTCATTGCCTCATCATTTTTAATCACGATTTGGGTCGGCATTGATTCACCAGGACCAAAGCTGTCAGCAATCGCATTAAAAGCACGGATGGATGGAACTTTTCCGCTGATTTCTTCTAATGAGTTAAACGATAATTTCCCATCATACGTAACTAAAAATGGAACACAAATAGCCGCAACAATTAATAATGAAATCACTGGACGAGCCAGGGAAAACTTTCCGACAGCCCCCCAAAGCTTGCTTTCAGCATGTTCCGCACTGCCCTTTGACGGCCAGAAAAGTTTTCTGCCTAATACCGCCATGAAGAATGGAACGATTGTAAATAAGGCGATCAAAAGCATTGCCACTCCAATGGCTACCGCTGAAGAAGATTGGTAGAGGATGAATTGAGAAAAACCAATCGTTGCAAACCCAATCATCACGGCTAAACCACTGAATAACACCGTTCGTCCAGCGGTTCGGTATGTTTCTACGATTGCATCAACGATCGTTTCTCTTTGAGATAATTCCTCTTTGAATCTACTAAGCAATAATATACAATAATCCGTTCCTATTCCGAATAAAACGCAAACCAGAAAGATTTGTGTATAGTTGGATACAGGGAAATTCAGCTTATCTACTAAAATAGCAATAATCGATTGCGCAGCCAGATAAGTAATACCCACTGTTAGCAATGGAATTAAAGGTGATATTAATGAACGAAAAACAAGTAGTAATACAGCTAAAATAAACACGACTGTAATTCCCTCTGTTTTCTTCAAGCCTTCTTCAGAGCTTTTCATCAAATCCTCATTGATCATCCAGTTACTGGTGTAATAATGATCCACCTTTACAGTTTCAATTGTTTTATACAAGGCAGCACTAACTTCTTTGGGCTCACGGTCATTCCAGTTCACCTTAACAGAAGCAAGGATGGACTTCCCGTCCTTAGCAACAAGCTGATTTTTTAAGCTCTTTTCATTAAAATGACTTAGGATTTCTGTGATACCAAGCTTTTCTTTGTTGTCTTCCAATGCTTGAATCGCCTTTTTTGCTTCGATTATTTCAGCACTTGATAACTTTTTATTATCATGAAACACAAGGGCGACTTGGGTTTCCTTGCCGCCATCCTTCTGTTTCTGAACCTGATTCATAATCTCCGTAGCTAAATGGGAGGAATATCCCTTTGGAACATCGACCTGCCCCTTATCACGGACAAGGTCAGCCATATTCGGAGCAATCATGAATAACCCCACTACGACTGCAATCCAGGCAATTAACACGAGCCATTTACTTTTAATAATAAACCTCACCGTTTACTCCTCCTGCTGTAGCTTTTTATTTTCGATAAGAATTCGATTTATCTTTTCATACGTATTTAAAAATTGTTTGATTTCGGTTTCATCGAATTGGGTAATTAAGGATTCAACTAATTTATAGATTCGATCCTCCGTTTGTTCAAATAAGTCAATGCCCTTCTCCGTTAACGTTAGATACACTACACGCCGGTCATTCTCATCACGGGTACGTTGAATTAAACCCTTTTCCCACATCCGATTAATAATGGCAGTGATGGCGCTTTTTTTCACCTCAAAGACTTCTGCCAATTCAGTAGATGTACAGGTACCTGATTTGTGGATATACCTTAACATATAGTGCTGGTCACTAGTGAGATCACTGCTAATTTGCTCTTTTACCAGCGATTCCCCTTTTTTATTAACGGAAAAGGAAAGCGTGATATAACGGTCCACTAATTCTTGAATGTTTTTATCAGCCATTATGTATCGATTCACCTCACTCGAATGATTCTACTGTTTAATTGTTCAACTCGTTAACTATTAACAAAGTTAACTATAATGGCGATGAAATCATTTTGTCAATGATTTATTGGCTGTTTACTTTGAGAGAAAAAAATTCAATGAAGAAAATATTTTTGGGGGAAGGGAGGGGAGAATATTCATACAAAATAAAGAAAGGTGATTTATAACAAATCACCATGGTTTAGTTTTACTCCGTATTCAATTCTTGAATCAAATTCTTTATTTTCCTTAATTTTTGAGTATTTAATTGACCCTCGGACAATTCGATTTCAAGCTTTAATGTACCCTTTATCACGCCGCTGCTTATCTTTGTTTCACCATCTTGGTTACCTTTAATGAATTGGTCTATGTCTACCTTTAAAGTTGTTGCTAATTTATCTAATATTTCTATACTAGGATTCCGTTGGATATCCCGCTCAATTAAACTTAAATAAGACTTTGAAATACCCGATAACTCACTTAACTGGCTTATTGATAAACCTTTTTCTTCACGAAGTAATTTGAGTTTAGTTCCTTCCATAAAATCTCTCCTTGACTAGCAGATTCTTTTTGTTGTACTTTTCATTCACAATAAAGAACAAAACATTTAAAAAAATATTTATCCTCCTAGACCCTTTGTGATTAACGTAATAACTAGAGGTCCCAATATGACAATAAATAATGCTGGAAATATGAAAAACACCATTGGAAACAGCATTTTTACTGGTGCCTTCATCGCCTGTTCTCTTGCAGCTTCACGTCTCTGTTCACGTACACGTACGGTAAGATTCCCTAAAACCTTTGCCATTCCAATCCCAAGCTGATCCGCTTGAATCAACGAGGTAATCACACTCTGAAACGAATCAGATGGGACACGCTTCCGAAGCTCGTAAAAAGCTTCTCTTCTTGATTTACCAAGCTTCATATCCTCTAATGTTCGAAGAAACTCTTCTGACAGCGGACCTTTATATTTTTTTGACACCTCTGCGAGTGCCAAATCCAGCCCCATCCCTGCCTCAAGCAAAAGGTTTACCGTATCAAAAAAATCAGCCATTGATTTATTAATTTCTTTAACCCTTGCTGTTTTTTTCTTCCCAAGCTGGAACACAGGAAGCCGGAATCCTAAAATCGCCATAGTGATTGCCATCAACCACACTAACATTTTATTGTCCGCAACTGGCAATAAAAAGAGAACGATCGGCACACTTATACCAATACTCAATACAAATTGAAAAAGCCTAAAATCGATTGCGGACTTGAAAGGGTAGCCCGCATCCCTTAAAAGGATATCTAGTTTTTTTCTTTCCACTTTGGAAACCTTTTGATTTAATAAATTGGTTCCCTTATTCCAATACCGATCAAAAAGCTCTCTTAACCTGTCATCATTCTTTTTTCTTAAAGAATTATTTGTTTCTTTTTTAACTGTTTCCCCAAAAAACTTTCCAACACGTTCGTTGAAAGCAATTTCCTTTTTGAAAATAGTTAACAAGGAACCTGCCACTACGAAGGTTGCAAATGCGGCAGATAGAACAACGAAAACAAAGTTCAACATGAACCCTACACCTCAATTCGGATGATTTTCTGGATTACCCCCCACCCAATAATGATGAAGACACTGCCTACAGTGAGCATTGCCCATCCCAATGGATGATGCAGCATTGGTGAAAAATAATCTTTGCTGACAAACGCTAAATATAAGCCAAGTCCAACCGGCAGTAAGGTGATGATCCAAGATGACATTCTTCCCTGCGCTGTTAACGTATTTAGTTCTTCAAGCACTCGGACTCTGCCTCTAATTGTTTCTTCCATTGTTTCCAATAGCTCAGCAAGATTTCCGCCGCTCTTCCTTTGTGCAAGAATGGCCTGAACGACAACTTCCAATTCTTTGTTAGGTAATCGGTCAATTAATTCTTCAAATACATCCTCTAATGGCATCCCAAGTCCTGCCTGTCTTACAATCCGATCAAATTCTGGACCAAGCGGGTCTGGAATTTCTTTGCCAACAAGCTGCATTGCTTGCATAAAGCTAAAGCCTGCCCTCATGGAATTAGCCATCATCCCCAAGACTTCGATTAACTGATAGGACAACCGAGTTAACCGTTTTTTTCGTTTTTGTTTCATAAAATAATGGGGAATGGCATAACCAATAATTACCGCAATAGCAGAAAGAAACCATGGCAGGCTTAGGAAAGCTGTGAATAGTCCGAAACCGGCAGAGGCTAAAATTCTCAACGCAAAAAACTCCTCCGGCCTCAATCCACTACCAGCTTCTACTAGCATTTTTTCTGTTTTCCTGCTAAATTGAACATTTTTAAACATATTTGATAGAGAAAGAATAAACTGTTTAGAAAGCGGTGGTCTTTTTTCTTTCTTACTTTCATCCTCTTCCGCTTGCGAAACTGGCAAAAACTCCTTGATTCGGTGATTCATTCTCCTCTTTTTTGAAAACCCGCTTAAGATAAGATACATCGAAATACTAACGACTAAAAATACAAAGACCAATTCGATGACTAATTTCAATTAAACCACTCTCCAACAAACCAAGAAGCAGGCAAGGAGTATCCATTTAATTCAAGCTGCTCTGTGAACTTTGGCCTGATACCTGTGCTAATAAAGCTTCCTTGAATCAGACCATCGCCATTATGTCCCTTTTCTTTAAATAAAAACAGATCCTGAAGAACGATTGTATCGCCTTCCATTCCCAGTACTTCCGTTATATGGGTTATTTTTCTCGTACCATCCTTTAATCTTGACTGATGAACAATCAAATTGATGGCATTGGCAATCTGTTCACGGATTGCCCTGACAGGAAGCTCATAGCCTGCCATCAACACCATGGTTTCCAAGCGGGAAAGGATATCTCTAGGGGAGTTAGCGTGCCCAGTACTTAAGCTGCCGTCATGACCGGTATTCATTGCTTGAAGCATATCCAGTGCTTCGGCTCCACGCACCTCCCCAACTACTATCCGGTCAGGCCGCATCCGCAGCGAGTTCCGGACTAAATCACGAATTGAAATTTGCCCTTTTCCTTCGATATTCGCAGGACGGGATTCGAGCGAAACAATATGTTCCTGATGAAGTTTAAGCTCTGCTGCATCTTCGATGGTAACAATTCGTTCACGATTTGGGATAAAGGAAGAGAGAACATTTAAGGTTGAAGTCTTCCCAGAGCCTGTACCGCCGCTGATAAAAATATTGAGTTTGGACTTAACACAAATATCGAGGAATTCCGCCATTTCCTCACTTAATGTTCCAAATTCGACTAAATCTTTAATGGTAAAAGGAGTATCCGAGAATTTCCGTATTGTCAAACTCGGTCCCTTTAAAGCAAGTGGAGGAATAATTGCATTCACACGCGAGCCATCCGGCAGGCGAGCATCCACCATCGGAGAACTTTCATCGACTCGACGGCCAATGGGGGCAACAATCCGCTCGATTACCCTCATAACATGCTGGTCATCCATAAAGCTTACATTACTCCTAGTAATCTTTCCGTTTTGTTCATAATAAATTTCATCATGACAATTGACCATTACCTCACTAATTAATGGGTTCTCTAACAGGGGAGTAATCGGACCATATGCAAGCAATTCATCCTTTACGTATTCAAAAATTTCTTGCTTTTCCTCAAAGGTTAATCGTCCGCCTTCTTCATTAAAAAAGGCTTCTCCTAATTCCTCTATTTTCATTTTCTCCTGCTCTTTATTCTGACTAGGATACTTTTTCAACTCTTCTACTAGATAATTGTGAAGACTTGCTTCTATGTTCCAAAATTCCTGTGATTTTTTTATAGCCGGAGACTCTTGGACCTCTTTGATGGGTTTACTTTGTATACTTGGTGTACTTGATGCATTTGGTGTAATCGTTGCAGCCGCTTCCTCTTTATACCGTTTAAATAGTGACATTCCTTTGTTCTCCTCTCTTTCCAAATAGAGACCAGCGTTTTACTTTTTTTAATTTCTTGGTCTCACCAATTTTTTGATCAATTAGCTTTTCTGAAAGCTTTAAAACAGCCTTCCCAAGCTGGCTCCGTGAGTTCGAGAGAATAAACGGCTGCCCTGTTTTTATCGAGGAGGACGCAACATTTACTTGATCCGGCAGGGTGAAAAAGATATTCAACCCTAAGATTGCTTCAATTTTTTTAATATCAAGTCCCTGTTTCTTTACAAAACGGTTCAAAATTAGTTTTACGCGATCCTTTAAGTTAATCGATTCTAACATCTCTAAATAGAGTTGATTTAATCTTAAAACGGAAACTTCATTTTGCGTTACTAGTAAAATCTCATCGGCTAAATCAAGGTATCGTAAATGAATTTCTGATATGTGAATCGGCATATCAATTAAGACAATATCGAATAGTTTCTTTGCTTCGTTGACGGCTGCTTTTATATGATTCTCTGAAATTCCTTCAAAGAACTCTGGACGAGGAGGAGCGGCAAGAATCGAGACATTGCCCTCAACAGTGGTCATATATTGGTTGATTGAATATTGTTCGCTTCCATATCCTTCCTTTACCCATTCATATATCGTTTTTTTCGGTTTTACATTAAAATACATGGCCACCTCACCAAATTGGAGGTTTCCATCAATTACAGCCACTTTTTTCCCCATTTTCGCGAACGCTACAGCTAGATTAACGGTTACAATTGTCCTGCCCACGCCGCCCTTTGGATTGGTAACGGCAATTACTTTACTTTTTTCTTTTATTAAATTAACTAAGCCTTGGTCCTTCTTTGCCCGGTGCTGCATATATTTCTTTGCGTGCTCAATTGCATCATTCAGTTCTTCCTGAGTGTACGACGAACGCAAGGAATCCGAAGCCCCCATCAACATTGCTTTTTTCAGGTTTTCTAAGTTATCAGGTACAATTAAGATGATATAAACATGCGGGTAAAGAACAGATATTTCCTGACAAAAATCAAATACATTGTAAAGTGTATGAGATTTTATAAATAATACGGATTGATTATTCTCAATTAAAAGCGATCGGAGTCTATCAATTTCGTTGGTCGCAGTTAATCGGAACTGCTTCTTTTCTAAAAGTGATTTTATTTCTCCAGGAGGTGTATTCGTATCAGAAAAATAAACCCAGTTTATGCTCATTTCGATTTAATCCCCCTCTTTGATTACTTCTCTTGTTTGCTTAAGACCAACTTTTCCTTTATCTGGGTCCTCTGTATTTCTAAGCATTAAATAGAACCCATCCTTATCTTTGGCAGCTAAACTAAGCATAACGCCTTCTTTTGGGGTAACCTCCAATGTAACGGATTCATAATGGAGGGCTTCTTCCTTGTTGTCACTGGATTTACCAGAAGATAGGACTTTTACATTTTCAAGAACTAGCACAGCTGATCTATATTCTTTTTTCGTTTTATCATCTTTTTTCGTTCCGTAGGCAATTACATCAACTTTGGAATTCGGGGCAATATACCCTGAAACCCCTTGTGCTGGGTCAACATTGATCGAAATTGCCCTTTTGCCATTACTTACAACAACGAGCGGATTATTGAATTCCCTTTTTAGTGCTTCTTCTTTTTTCGCTTGTTCCTCATCCGATTTTTTCTCATCGCTTTTCTGAGTTACCTCTACAGTAGAAGCTTCTGAGACTTTCCCCTTCGAAAATATGGACAGATAGGCAATACCTGCAAAAGCTATTCCCAATATTAATGAAATGATCCAAATTTTTTTTGTGTTCATAGTGTCCTCCCCTATTTCAACGACTTTCCAGTTTCACTCTACAAGCTTGACGCCTTTTAAATAATTGTAGCTGCCAGATTCACCAATTTCCCCTGCAGTGACGGAATTAATAAATTGTCCTACGATACTTTTATTTTTTCCTTGACTATCATATTCCTTGACCCAAAAGGGAGCAAAACCTAGAATTTCAACTTGCTTTTTACCATTGATGCTCTCCCAGGAATCAATAATAGCTATATAAATTACCCGTTTACAAGTGTTATCAGCAGTAGCCGCAGACTGACACCAATCTTTGTCTTTGTCACTATTAATTAAAGAGTCAGAGTCAGTTTCAACAGCCTTTTTAATGGGTCCATTCATGTCACCTGTTTCTGTAGAAACTTTATCACCTATTGAGACCATCTTTTTGCTCCCATTTTTAATTCCATCCTCTACATCAGGTGCCCCGTTCCCATCTATATCAAGAAACCCGCAATTCCCGGGGCTATTTTTTCCCGACTCATTTTCTACATTTCCACATGTGATATTTGTTTTATCCGGAACTGCGCTTTTTTCTACCGCAATCGGGGCAATTCCTTTAGCGGATTTTAATGGTGCAATAATAGCTTTTGCTGTAGCACTAACATCTGCAGTATTTATTCCCAATACTCTTGCAAAAGTCAGTGGAACATTAATTTGCTTAACCGCCTTAATAGAATCATTTGTTAAGGTTAAATTGTCTTTTATTAGTGGATAGCCATTTTTTTGTGAGACATCTTCAGCATTTTCGATTGCCCGCGCCTGATTTGTTGTTAATCCTTGAGCTCCTGCTAGAACAGCCGCATCAACAGCCTTTTGCAACTTGCTTTTCTCTAAATAAAGCCTGCCGCCATCTATCACTAAAGCAGTGAGACCTAGAAGAGCAACCATTGAAATAGCCACTATTACTAAAGCCGCACCGCTTTCATCTCGCAATTTTAACAAGCTTAAAAATCTTTTCATTTATTCCACCCTCATTACAGTGGTATCTGTTAAAGTTATCGGTCCAACAATGTTTCCAATTACTGGGGTAAGAAATGTTATAGGATAAGTAATTGTTATACTTATATTTGATCCAGATGTTTTTGTTCCTGAAGGAGTAACCCCTACTTTATCTGCTGTTAAGCCAATGCTTGATGCATCGGAAACAGCTGTGCTTTTGATTGTACTATCATCTTTACCAATACTTGCTGCCCGTGCTGCTTCTCTACCCGCATGATCCATGGTCAAATACACATGAAAAATTCGCGCAAAGTCAATAATTCCAAACAGCAATAACACTAAGATAGGCAGAATCAATGCAAACTCAACCAGAGATTGACCTTTTTCCGATTTCATTAAAAACCACCCCAGACAAGTGTGCATAATGTACCAAAGAAAATCGCTACTCCATATGGGAATGAAATACTACTTTTTTTATCCTTTGATAAAAGTATTGAACCAAGATTACTTCTGAAAAAAACAACATTGAAAAATATGGATTTAATGATATTTATTAGACCTTTCTTCTTAATAATCAGTATTAGAGCAATTGCTCCTCCGATTAAGGCTGTGTAAATGAACGAATAAAAAACGAAATTGCTTCCCATTAATACCCCAATTACTGTCATTAGTTTTACATCACCTGCTCCCATGCCACCTAATAAATAGGGAATAATAAGTAAACCGAGTCCCGCTAGGAAACCTTTGCCGCTATATAAAAAACCTTCAAATCCAGTCGTAAGTATGTTATAAACTAGGCCGAAAACGATAGTAGGTAAAGTTACAATATTTAATATTTTCCGTGATTTTATATCTGTAAAAAGACAGATTAAAAGAACAATTACAAGGATAATATCTTCCAAGATATTATTCCCCCTTCCTTATAAATAAACCCTGCTTCTCATGTCTGAAAAGCAGGGATTTTTAATTTAATTATTTAAAACTAATCCCATTAAAAAGTGCTACAATTTTATCTTTAAAAGCACCTAGAGCAACAACACAACCAACGGCAATCAAACCAATAACCAACCCATACTCCGTTAATGCTTGTCCTTCTTCTTGTACTACTAGATTTTTAATTTTTTTCAACATGTTACATTCCTCCTAAATAATTTGTTAGTTTTTAAGATTAGTTCACTGTATCGAACAATACTTCCGGCCTGCCCGTTCTATATTTATTCGCTGTTTGTTCTTTTTAATGAACAATCCTTAAGTTAATAATAGTGCCATTGTCCCGAAATGTAAATAGTTTTTCCTATTTTTGTTCTAAATAAAAAACGACATTGTTCAACATTTTTCATTATTGAGAACAAATTATTGATATTGTATATTCAATATATCGAACAAATTGAATGATAGGAGAGTATAAAATGCAGCCATTAATTAAAACCATTCCTTTTTCTATTAAACTTGCAGATTCTTTTTTTACTAGACTAAAAGGACTAATGTTTAAAAAAGAACAGTTGGTCGAGGAGGGATTATGGATTATCCCTTGTAATTCGATTCATATGTGTTTCATGCATTTTGAAATTGATGCGGTTTTTCTAAGCAATAAAGGAGAAATTGTAAAAGTGGTTGAAAGATTAAAGCCTTGGCGCTTCGTAAAACCCATCAAGGATGCCTACTCCGTTATCGAACTTCCAGCAGGGTCCATTTCACAATTAGGCTTAAAGCAGGGAGATATTCTATCACTCTAAAGAGACAGGTGCTGTCTCTTTTTTTTGCCCCTAAAACGAAAATATAAATTTAAATCATGGACAGACAAAATCCCCCACTCCATAACATACATTTTCATATGTGAAAATTTCCATAAACTAATGGAGGTGAAGGCTGATGTCAGGTGGTCTAAAAGCCCTGCTATACATTTTGTCCTTTTTCATTCCTGTTGTTGGTATTATTTTAGGAATCATATGGTTGAATGATCAGGAACCTGAAAAGAAACAAGTTGGAAAAACTTGCTTGATCGTCGGAATTATCTCCATTGTCTTAAGTTGTATTTGCTGGTTTGCTGCATCCGCGCTTTCAATTGGTCCTGCTTTTATGTCCGGATATTAAATCATTAGAACCTAATTCACCTTGTGGATTGGGTTTTTCTTTAGGAGTGGGTAACAACAATGGTTCAAGAATTATTTCATTTTTTAGGAAGAGCGATTTGTCATCAGCTTGAGGAACGTTCACTCCATGCTTCCGGTGAAACATTGTCTGTTTGTGCCCGAGATACAGGAATCTATATCGGGATCTTTTCATCCCTTATTTATTTGCATTTTACCAAAAGGAAAAAAAGCTTAACCATCCCTTCTGTAAAAACAAGCTTGTTCCTTTTGTTATTTCTTGTTCCATTGATGATTGACGGATTGGGATCTTATTTGCAGTTATTTGAATCAAGCAATATTCGAAGGCTGCTGACAGGAATAAGCTTTGGGCTCGTCTTACCTTACTTTCTCTATCCCCTGCTTTCGACAAAATGCCTTGAGGCGACGAGTGAGCCTGTTATCATGAAGAGCAAGGATTTGGTTTCGCCAATTGTTATTAGCAGCATTTTAGGCATGGGATTTTTTGGGGGAGTATTGCCCTATTATCTACTGGACGGTTTCATCATTGTGACAGTGGTTATTTGGTTTAGTTTATGCGCATCATTTTTATTTTCACGAACGGGCTCCAAGTATTTAAGATGGTTTCTTTCGGTATTTGCAAGTTTAACCTTTTTGTCCATCCTATCCATCCTGCATTCATGGATTTTAACGATAACTTAAAAAAGGGCTTGAAACTTAAAGTTTCAGCCCTCTTTTATTAAAAGTTTTTATTTCTGTCGCCAGATTTCGATTTTGGCAGAATGACTCCTTCTACTTTTTCATAAATAGCAAGCAGTTTGTTTAAGAAAGAAAGCTTTGGAGCAATCAAGTAAACAAACAAAGCAGAAATGATTCCGATAAGAGCACCTGTTATTACATCTAGAGGATAGTGAACACCAACCATTACACGGGAGATGGCTACACAGCAGGCCAGAATAATCCATAACCAACCCTCTTTTTTGCGAACCAACAAGATTGAAAAACATATTGAGAAAAAGATAATCGAGTGGTCACTCGGAAACGCATTATCTACAGCATGGCTTACAAGCTTATTAACATGCGGCAGCTCTGCAAACGGCTGATAATGCGAATAAAGCTTACCGGCTATTTTTCCGATGACTTCAGCCACTGCTACAGAAATAACGGACAAGATAATCATCATTCTGTTTTTATCGGTTCTAGTAAACCAATAAACTAACATTCCTAAAATTAAAAAATATAGCATGTATTCTGCAAGAAAAACGGCAATTGGATCTAAAAACGAATGGTCCTTCCCGAGATTATTAATCGCACGAAAGGCTTCAATATTTAATTGAGACATTTTCCTACTCCCAACCTAAAGTTATTTAATAAAACTTTTTCCACCAAAATAGTATACCTTCCTGGACATAAAATGGCAAAACATTTATGAGTGGATTTCTTTTTGCTTTATCATCCAGTTTAAACGTGGCAAAATAACTGGCTTGAATAGGTTGAGAATAAACTTTCTTGTCAGCAGCCAGCAGACAATTGAAGCAAATAGAATCGCTCCCAAAATGACAAATCCTTTATGGCTGACAAGCTGCTCCGGTGCTATTTCGCGGTATACTCGGACAATATTTGTATGAATCAAGTAAATAAACAAGGAGTTTACTCCGAGTTTATTAAAGAAAACCAGTTTCTTTTCCTTTGGAACAAGCAGCATAAGTGATATGGAAAGGACGACAACAACTCCATAGTAAGCTAGATGAATGACTGCTCCCTTTAAGATTGACCAAGTAAAAAAGCTGTAGGAGCTTCGTAAAAATAAAAATTCTGTCCCTGATGGCAATTGGTTAAAAAAGATCATGAAAACAAGGAATACGGCCACGATGGATAAGGCTCCCCAACGTATTGGTATTTTCCAAATTTTCGTTTTTTGGCTAAGGCTGATAAGAACGTTCTTCTTCGCAAGGCTATAGCCAATTAAGAAAAACGGGTAGAAATTCACTAATTTTCTCATTGAGAACCAAGATGGTACGTGGTCAACATAACTTATAGCAACAGCAAAAATAAGTGATATGATGATTGGAAACCGCAGGCGCAAGAAGTATGGCGTAACAATACTCCACACGACGATTCCAAGTAAGTACCAGAGCGTCCAATACGGGTCAAAGATATCAAATATTCTTCCTTCTGGTGATAAATTGACCACAGAATGATCCTGAATTAATTTTTGTAAGAAGCCGTTCGCGATTTGCCAGACTAGGTACACTGAAAGTAATTGAATAATCCGTTTGAATTTTTGCGGACGAAAGAAATACCCACTCACCATAATGAATAATGGCATATGAAAAAAATAAATTACATTGTAAAGATATAGAATAATTCCCGGATGTGAATGATTTCGATATGATTCAATAAAATGCCCAAACACTACTAAAAATATTAAAAGGCCTTTTACGTTATCGAACCATGGTATACGTTGTTTTATCATTATATACCTCCTTCAATAACTTTTTTTCGACACTTCTCGACATTTACTAATTAAAACGAACCCCAAAATATCCTTCAATAGAACAAAAGGGCAAAACTTGAGGAAATATAGGAGGATATTCCCTCAACGAATGACCTGATTTTACTTATTTGTTTCTACACAAAAAAGGATAGAAAGCGGGATATTACATTCCCGCTTTCTATCCTTTTATCCGATATTTAATTTAAATTTGAAGAAGTATCATTCTCAACATGATGGATTGAAAACTGAGGCATATCCCTCAATTTTCTTTTCATTAAAACATAATAGAGTACAGCCGGGACGACTATTCCTAAAATCCAAGCAAGATCGGCTCCTCCCATTGCCTTGGCAGCCGGTCCAACATAGAGGGATGTATTCATAAATGGCACTTCAGCAATAATGGATGCCAAGAATGATATAGCAGTAATTTTGTTAACCTTCCCGTACTTCCCATTTAAATCAAAGATATCTTTAATACTATACTCGCCATGGCGCAACACATAAAAATCAACGAGGTTAATGGCTGTCCATGGGATTAAGAAGTAACTGATAAATAATATAAAGTTTATAAAATTCGATAAGAAATTCCCTTGCCCCAAAATGGCCAGTACTGTTCCAATTGTTGCTATTCCAAACACAAAGAAAAATCTTACCTTTGGCGTTACTTTAATTTTTGAAAAAGGCTCAACGGTGGTTACAGTTGACATAAAGGCACCATATAAATTAAACACATTAATTGAGAGCTGACCTAAGAGGATAACGGCAAACATGATAAATGAGAAGCTGCCAAACTGGTGTGCTAAATTGGCACCGGTGTGGTTTAGGAAACCCGGAATCGCTGTCGTCAAAAACACTCCCAATAGCATCATCCAACCAGTTCCAAGAACAGACCCGGCATACGTATACCAAAAGGTTTTTGAATAAGAGGTATCCACCGGTAAATACCTTGAGTAGTCAGCAACATATGGCGCAAAAGAAATCTGCCAGGTTGCAACCACACTAACAGCTAACATAAATGTCCCAAAATTAAAATTGGCCGGAGACCAGCTTCCAGCCGGCACTGGTAATTTAAAGACAATAAATGTTGCTATGACGAAAACGATAAAAAATACCCATGTCAAGTATTTCTGCATTTTATGAATTAAATCGTGGCCAATCATTGTCACGATAAAGGTAATGATATTGAGGATAATAATACTCAATGTTAAATTGATGTTTAATGTACTGCTCAAAACTTGAGCTCCTAACAATCCGCTACTTGCAAAAAAGCCTAAGTACATAAAAACAACAAGAAGCAAGGGAATAACTGCACCAATCACACCAAATTGCGCACGGCTTTGAATCATTTGTGGAATTCCAAGTTTTGGTCCTTGTGCCGAATGGGAAGCCATAAAAATAGCTCCTGATAGATTACCAACGATAATTGCAACAACACTCCAAAAAAGATTTAAACCGAACGTAACACACAATGCTCCAGTTACTAGCGTGGTAATATGCATATTAGCAGCAAACCAAACTGAAAATAATCCTTTCGCTTTTCCATGACGTTCATTCGCAGGAATATACTCAATGCTTCTTGTCTCTATTTTCATCGACATACCTCCGTTATTTAATTTGGAGAATAATATTAAGTATGAATTTCTTCCTTTTTCGCTTTGCTTTCCTCATCAATTTCTCTTTCTTTTAAAACAAAACTAAGCAAGTCCAATGCCAGGCGCGCGCCTACTTGCCCTGTCATTCCTGCAGAATCATAGGGAGGGGCTACTTCAACTAAATCGAAACCAATTACCTTTCCTCTTTTCGCAATTCCTTCAAGCAATTCATTAACTTCATCGTATATAAATCCTCCAGGAGAAGGTGTACCTGTTCCCGGCGCTACGGAAGGATCTAATCCATCAATATCAATGGTGATGTAATATTTCTCTCCCTCCGGAATCAGCTCCAACACATTTTCAAATCCCATTTTTCTCATTTTCCTCGGTGATAAGATGACACTGCCATATTCTCGGGCAGCATTTACATCTTCCTTTAAACTGCTGCTAATTCCACGAATCCCAAATTGAAAAATTTTCTGAACATGATCCATTTCAGATAAACGCCGTATGCAGCTTCCATGACCAAGCCGCTGCCCGGAACGATGGTCTGCCCAATCTAAATGAGCATCGATTTGAATGACATGAAAAGGTCCTAAATCCTCTAACCCTTTTCCGACGGGAATTGAAATCGAATGATCCCCGCCTAAGACAACCGGCATGGCTCCTTTTGAAACAATCTTCCTAATGGCTTCTTCAGTATTTTCATGACACTGGATAATATCACCATGTACCATATCAACATCTCCGCAATCAACTACTTTCCATTTTGGCCCCAAATACGTAATATCTTTTTCGATATCATAGGCACCATTTAACCCAAAGCTATAAAGCGTTGAACCTTCACGAATCCCCCTTGGACCCATTCTTGCACCGGATTTCCATTGCGTACCCATATCATTTGGAACACCAATGACTGCAACATCTGCATCCAATTCATTTAGATTTGGGCAAACAGGGTATTTTCCAAATGTACTGATTCCCGTAAAAGGTAAATTCAAAAATTGCTTTTCATCCTGATTTGACATGTAATATGCCTCCTTTTTAGATTTTCACTAAAAATAATGCAACTTTCATGCCAATCTTTACTGGGATGAACTTATTCATGATTATGTAAGGTATAAATTACGGGCAGCAGATAATTTATAGTCAAAACTGACTACCCCCATCAACATACTTCCTTATTTTCCGATTGGCAGTGGATTGACTAATCCCCAATTTTTCAGCAAGTTTAATACTGCTAGGAAATTTCTGATACATCCGGACAATATATTCCTTTTCTATTGTTTCTATATAATCATTTAAAGTCATTTCATTGGATTCTGTAATCATTTTGTTTTGATCCTCTTCATCCTCTACTTCAATACCTATTTCAATGCCACTTGAAGTGATAATCTTTTTCTCAATATAGTTCCTTAATTCCCTAACATTTCCCGGCCAGATTTGTTGACTTAACCATGCAATCATTGCCGGGGTAAAATGTTTATTCATTTCATACTTTCGATTCATTTCCTCTGTAATCTTATAAATGAGTGGAATGATTTCTTCCTTTCGTTCCCTAAGGGGTGGGATCTCAATTTTAACTACATTGATTCGGTAATATAAATCTTCTCTGAATTTCCTTTCTTTAATTAAGATTTCTAAGTTTTGATTTGTAGCACAAATGATTCTGCACTTTACCTCAACTTTTTTACTACCGCCTAGTCTCATTAACGTTTGGTTCTGCAATACAGAAAGCAATTTCACTTGAAGATTCATTGGCAATTCACCAATTTCATCGAGAAACAATGTACCTTCCCCTGCTGCCTCAAAATACCCTTTTTTACCGCCTTTTTTAGAACCGGTAAATGCTCCTTCCTCATACCCAAATAGTTCCGACTCAAATAGGGACTCAGGTATCGCACCACAGTTTACTTCAATAAACGGATGATTTTCTTTTGTAGACATTTGATGAATCATATGGGCAATATGATTTTTACCTACCCCGGACTCCCCTTCTAGTAGGACCGTAACACTTAGATTGGTCACTTTTGATACAATATCAAAAACTTTTTCCATTTTGCTGTTACGAAGAAAGAATGGATTTGCCGCTTGTTTTTTTAATTTTGCAATCTCTTCTTGATATAATTTCAATGCCTTAGCAACCTGCTCATTTTCTTTTTTTAAGTATTCAAATTCTGTAACATCCCTTGAAACACTCAATGCTCCAACTAATTCGCCTGTTGAGTCATAAATTAGATAACCTGAGATTATGAGTTTTCTATTATGCTTCGTTTCTTGGATTAACGTATCTTTTTTTTGGGTTCTCAAGACATTCGCAATTACTGATGGCGAAAACATTCCCTGATTTTCTAGTTCAAAAATATTATGATTCACAATTTGCTCACTAGGAATTCCAAATACCTTTTCAGTAGATTGGCTTGTATATAAAACCATTCCCGATGCATCCGCAATAAAGATTTCATCAAAAGAATGCTCTAAAATATGCTTTAAAAGAATGGAGTCATCTAAAGTTAAATTCATCTTTATCACCTAGTCATTTTTGATTTAATCATAATCAAAAATGACTAAAAATTCAAATTATTTTAAATTAAATTAAAAATAGATTTTAATGGATTAAAATAAAAACAGAATGTATGTTCGAAATATGAAAAGGTGATTCCTTGGATTGGAAAGTATAATGCAGTATGATCGTGGAGGAAAATAGCATTTGAGGAAATGTTTTTTGAAATATAAAAAAGACCAGCATTATTTATGCTGGTCTTGTATCCACCTATGTATGGTGGAGACGGCGGGAATCGAACCCGCGTCCAAAGATATCGGCACTTAAGCTTCTACGAGTGTAGTCGACATATTGGCACTTCGCTGAGCCATATGCCTGTCGACAGGCGTCCGGTCAGCTAGCCTGGTTGTTCTCTTCCTTCATCCTCAGGCGGTGGAATCCGGCGTAGCCCACTTAGAGTGAGTCCCTTACCCTACCACATGGGCAATGGAGGGAGGAACCGCTATGCAGTATTAAGCTGCGAAAGCGAGGTTGTTGTTAGTTTTGCCAGTTATGGCTTTGACGTTTTAACGAGGCCGATCCCCTCGACTCGCAACCTAAGCTCAAACTACCCCTGTCGAATCCGTAGCGTCCCCATTATAAAATGTGAAAGATTTTAGCAAGACGTTCGGGTGCTCAAGAATTAGTTAAGAGCAAAAGTTTCCGTCGCTCCTTAGCGACAAATTTATTATAACACACTGCGGGAAAATTTCAATTGTAAGTATTTGTAAACTACATCTTTTGACGTTCTCGGAATGCCCGCTCAATTTCACGCTTTGCTTCTTTTTGTTTCAGAGACTCACGCTTATCATAATTTTTCTTACCCTTTGCAAGGCCAATTAAAACCTTACAAAAGCCATTTTTCAAATAAAGCTTTAATGGTACAAGCGCATAGCCCGCTTCCTTTGTTTCACCAATTAGTTTATTGATTTCACGTTTATGAAGCAATAATTTACGAGTTCTTAATGGATCATGATTAAAGCGATTCCCTTGCTCATAGGGGCTGATATGCATCCCGAATAAAACCGCTTCGCCATTTTGAATTCTGGCATATGAATCCTTTAGGTTTACTTTACCCGCACGGATCGACTTGATTTCAGTTCCTTGCAAAACGATTCCGGCTTCGTACGTTTCTTCGATAAAATAGTCATGATAAGCTTTTTTGTTCTGCGCAACAACTTTTCCTTCACCTTTTGGCATGTTCTCACCTCTATTTCCTTTAAATTGTAGCAGAATTCTTGGGGCTGTACAATTGAAACGGGTATTTGGCGAGGTTTTAACAACCTTTTGAAAATTTATCTGCGGAAAATCCACTTTAATCTACGGTAGTAGAGGTTTTATCTGCGATAAGTTAGATTTTATCTGCGGAACTATTTTTGAAAGACCACTTTTGATTTTCCTCTTCAGTTTTTGGCCTTCATCGACCTTATGAAAACCATTTCCAAGAAACTCCCTCTCTTTTTTGGCCTTCATCGACCTCATGAAAACCATTTCCAAGAAACTCCCTCTATTTTTTGGCGTTCATCGACCTCATGAAAACCATTTCCAAGGAACTCCCTCTCTTTTTTGGCCTTCATCGACCTCATGAAAACCATTTCCAAGAAACTCCCTCTCTTTTTTCGCCTTCATCGACCTCATGAAAACCATTTCCAAGAAACTCCCTCTCTTTTTTGGCCTTCATCGACCCATGAAAACCATTTCCATGAAACTCCCTCTCTTTTTTGGCCTTCATCGACCTCATGAAGACCATTTCCATGAAACTCCCTCTCTATTCAGCCTTCATCGACCTCATGAAGACCATTTCCAAGAAACTCCCTCTCTATTCGGCCTTCATCGACCTCATGAAGACCATTTCCATGAAACTCCCTCTCTATTCAGCCTTCATCGACCTCATGAAAACCATTTCCAAGAAACTCCCTCTATTTTTTGGCCTTCATCGACCTTATGAAGACCATTTCCAAGAAACTCCCTCTCTTTTTTCGCCTTCATCGACCTTATGAAAACCATTTCCAAGAAACTCCCTCTCTTTTTTCGCCTTCATCGACCTCATGAAGACCATTTCCATGAAACTCCCTCTCTTTTTTGGCCTTCATCGACCTCATGAAAACCATTTCCATGAAACTCCCTCTCTTTTTTGGCCTTCATCGACCTTATGAAGACCATTTCCATGAAACTCCCTCTCTTTTTTGGCCTTCATCGACCTTATGAGACCATTTCCATCAGATTCTTCTAATGTTTTAGCCTTCATAAAACGTCGGCTTACTTTGATTATCAAAAAAGGCTATCAAAAAGGCATATGAATCAACCTTTTACGACAGCCTCCACTAGATTATCTTCTCTTTTTCCGCTTCGTACTTTTGTTTTTCGGCACATTTTCGTAGAATTTGCGCTTCTTTTTCGACTTCGAACCGTTGCCGCCCTGGCCGCCTTCACCAGACCTTTGATTGCGGTCGCCCTGCTGCTTGTTTCTACGAGGTTTATTGGTATCACTGCCGGTCTTAAAGACCTTCGGTGCCTCTGATCGTTCGCGGCGAGGTGTACCCTTCATACCGACGATTTCAAAATCAATTGATCGTTCCTCTTTATTCACTTTCACAACTCGAACAGTAATTTCATCACCAATCCGGAATACATTACCCGTACGTTCACCAATCATCGCATAGTGGCGTTCGTCAAAGCGGTAATAATCATCTGTCATATAGCTGACATGAACAAGTCCCTCGATGGTATTTGGAAGCTCAACAAACATCCCAAAATTGGTAACAGAGCTGATGATTCCATCATACTCAACGCCAATTTTGTCCTCCATGTACTCCGCTTTCTTCAATTCATCCGTTTCACGTTCTGCATCAACGGCACGGCGCTCCATTCTTGAAGAATGGGCTGCAATTTCCGGAAGCTGGGCATTCCATTTTTCCCTTGTCGCTTCATCCAGCTTGCCTTCAATCAAATACGTGCGAATTAAACGGTGTACAATCGTATCCGGATAACGTCGGATCGGCGAGGTGAAATGGGTATAAAATTCCGTAGAAAGACCAAAGTGCCCTAAGCTTTCCGGGTCATACTTCGCCTGTTGCATCGAGCGCAGCATCACTGTTGAAATAACCATTTCCTCAGGCTTTCCCTGAACCTCTTCAATAATTTCTTGAAGAGCCCTTGGATGCACTTCATTGGCTGTCCCTTTTACAATATAGCCAAAATTGGTGATAAACTCGAAAAATTTCCGTAACTTATCTTCCTTCGGATCTTCATGGATACGGTAAATGAACGGAACTTCCATCCAATGAAAATGTTCTGCGACCGTTTCATTTGCGGCAAGCATGAATTCTTCAATCAATCTCTCGGCAACGGAACGCTCACGTAGAACCACATCTGTTGGATTTCCTTCCTCATCGACTAATACCTTTGATTCTTTAAAATCAAAATCGATGGCGCCCCGTTTCATTCTTTTATCGCGTAAAATCGCAGCCAGTTCTTCCATTAACTCAAACATTGGAACTAGCGGTTCATAGCGTTTTCTAGTTTCCTCATCTTTATCAATCAAAATTCGGTTAACATCATAATAGGTCATTCGCTCAGTTGTCTTAATGACACTTTGAAAAATTTCATGATCCACCACTTGACCTTCCGAGGTAATCTCCATATTACAAGAAAGAACTAAGCGGTCCACTTTTGGATTCAACGAGCAAATTCCATTTGAAAGCCGGTGAGGGATCATCGGGATTACTCGGTCTACTAAATAAACACTTGTTGCCCGGTCCTCAGCTTCTACATCAATCGGTGACCCTTCTTTTACATAATAGCTGACATCAGCAATATGTACACCAAGCTTATAGTTTCCATTTTCAAGTTTCGTAACCGTTACGGCATCATCGAGGTCCTTTGCATCTGCACCATCAATCGTCACAATGGTTTCGTTCCGTAAATCACGTCGGTTCGCCAGTTCACTCTCATCAATGGTATCCGGTGTTTCATTTGCTTGCTGCAAAACATCCTCCGGAAAAGCCATTGGCAAACCATGCTTGTGGATAATCGAGAGAATATCCACTCCCGGGTCATTTTTATGTCCAAGAATTTCAATGACTTCCCCTTCAGCACTTTTGCGTCCCTCTGGATAGGTAGTTAATTTTACAACTACCTTATGTCCTTCCACTGCTCCCTTTGAAGCAGCTTTCGGGATAAAAATATCACTAGCAAACTTTTTATCATCCGGAATTACGAAACCAAAACTTTTACTTTCCACATAAGTTCCGACCATTTGCTGAATTCCTCGTTCAATGATCCGAATAATACTGCCTTCCCGGCGCTGGCCGGAGCTCTCTGATGATACACGAGCTAAAACGGTATCCCCGTGCATAGCTGTGTTTGTTTCATTCGGAGGAATAAAAATATCGTCCATTCCCGGCTCATCCGGAATCACAAAGGCAAAGCCCTTTGCATGTCCTGTTAATTTTCCACGAATTAGGTTCATTTTTTCCGGCAAGCCGTAGCGGTTACTGCGAGTTCGGACTACTAATCCTTTTTCCTCCATTTGGACTAATGCCTTAACGAATTCCTTAAAGTCACTGGAGTCCTGAATTCCAAATGCAGCTTCTAGCTCTTGTACAGTCAACGGTTTATAGGCTTCGTCCTTCATATAATGCAAAAGCTTGTCAATATGCTTTTGAATTGTATCTTCCAAGCAAATCCCTCCTTTTCGGGTGCTTTAATCGTTCCATTCCAATGTTTCTAAAAAGGCATATACATCCTCATGAAGCTGTTCTTTCTCTTTATCTAGAGTAATCACATGTCCGGAATCTTCGAACCATTTGATTTGTTTTTGAACAGACTCAATGTTGTTGTAAATAATGTTGGCGCTATCCGTGTTGATCATGTTGTCATGGCGAGCTTGAACCACAAAGGTTGGAGCATAAATTAAATCAACATGGTCCCGAACATCTGCGATTTGCTCCTGAAGAGCGCGTAAGGTTTGC
Organism: Bacillus salipaludis; assembly: GCF_030938565.1. GTDB lineage: Bacteria > Bacillota > Bacilli > Bacillales > Cytobacillaceae > Neobacillus > Neobacillus salipaludis_A. Next base: position 5,781,743 of record NZ_JAVGVR010000001.1, read on the forward strand.
ATGGGCGTTTTTGCAAACTCGTTCATTTCCAATTCGATTTGTTCCTCTGTTTTTCCTTCTCGTTTTTTAAATTCGCGGGCATATTCTAAAACGCCTTGGTACATAACCTCTTCACTTTTAATATACATAGGCGCACACATAGTTATGATGCCTTTTATAGGTACAGTGTAACCCAATTTTAAAGAAAATACCCCGCCAAGGGAAAGACCGGCGACTGCAATTTCCTCGTGACCTTTATTTTTCAAAAATTCATAGCCATTCAGTACATCTTGCCACCAATCCTTAGGACCGGTATGAACAAGCTCCTCTGGTGGGACTCCGTGTCCTTTATAATGTGGGGCATAGCAAGTATAGCCCTTTTTTTCAAGAAAACGGCCCAGCATCCGCACATCCGAGGAATTCCCAGTGAATCCATGGAGCAAGAGAACCGCTCTTTTTCCTCCTTCAAAGGTAAATGGCTTTGGTAATGAAATTCTCATATGTAAAAACTCCTTCTTTATCTCTAGCTTATCTTAGTTTAAGCAATGGGGTGGGGAACATTCCAGAAAAAAGGCTTACAGTGAGCTTGGAAAAGCGTTGTTTTTGCGATATCAACACTTTTTTAGAAAATATCTACAATTTTGGAGGGATATCGACACTTTTTTAAGATAAATCAACACTTTTTAAGATATATCGACACTTTTTGGAGGAACAATTCCTCTAAAAGCACAAAAAAACCCGGCCTGCGGCCAGGTTTAAACTTTAAAGTAGGTAACAGCAACTGCTAGTACAAAAAATAACACCGATAAAACGACGGTAATTCGATGTAGGATTAGGTCGATACCGCGAGCTTTTTGCTTACCGAATAGTGATTCAGCACCACCTGAAATGGCACCGGATAAACCAGCGCTTTTTCCTGATTGAAGTAAAACAACAGCGATAAGTCCGATACTTACGATTACTAACAAGATTACAACGAATGTATGCATAAGGCCACCTCCAGTTACACGTGCATCACAGTAACTTAAATTTACCATATTATTTCCCTTTCCACAATAGAGTTGTTGTGACAGCTTTTGGGAAATTATATATTTTGCAATCATTTAAAGGTATATTAACTTAAAAATACTTCTAAAAAAGAAGTTCCCACAGAGAAAAACGGCTTAAACATAAGTTCTAAGCCGTTTTTTGAACATATTAATCTACTGGGCGGTCATCAAAATCATAATCAACTGGGCCAGGAGCTACGTGTGCATTTACTAGAGCTGGCGTGTCAGGACGCGCAATTTGATAAGCAGCAGCTCCTACGATTGAAGCAGCTTGCTGAAGCTTTTCCTTGCTAATTTTATCAATTGTATCCGTCGGTTGGTGATACCAAGGCTCAACCGGTGAGTGGATAAATAGTGCTGAAGGAATTCCAAGCTCATGGAATGGTTGGTGATCGCTTCGGCCTAATTGTCCATATGGTATCGCTACATCCATCGTTCTTGCACCAGCAGAGGAGCCTAAATCCGTTACAAGATTTTTCTTACCGTCGATTGTATACATGATTAAGCCGCCTGCGGGATTATCTTCCCCTGCATCACGCCCGCCAATCATATCCATTTGAAAGTGGGCAACCATGCGCTCCACATCGCTCTTTGGAAGCTTTGATGCATAAAACGATGAACCAACCAGACCCCTTTCCTCTGAACCAAAGGTAAGAAATCGAACTTCTGTGTCAATCGGAGTTTTAGAAAATATTCGTGCTAATTCTAGGACAGCGGACACCCCTGAGGCATCATCATTAGCTCCCGGACCGCCATGAACAGAGTCATGGTGCGCCCCAATGGTGATGATTTGCCCGGTATCCTTATTTTTGTTCGGCTTCAATTTCGCTTCCACCACATAAGAAGTTTTCTCAATTTTTTCAATATCGACATCTAAGGTTGACTCAACTGGTCCGGACTTTAGTTGATCAACTAATGCCAAACCTTGAGCACGTGTGATAGCGACTGCCGGTATATTCTGTCCTTCTGAAACTTGTCCAAAACTATTCCCATTAACATTATTATACATAATGACCCCAACGGCACCTTTTTCAAGAACATTTTGCACCTTTTCAACAAACGTTAGGTCCCCACGTTCCACTAAGGCAATTTTACCTTTTACAGCATCAGTAATTTCCTCAGGTTTTGCTTTTCCAACATTCACAAGCTGGGCTGTCACTTTTCCACTCACGCTGCCACTAAACGCTCTTGGTGCCGTTCCATCCAAGTCTATACCGTCAATTTTCACCCACACATGTTTTGTCAGATAATCGTAAATAGGGAACGGGATTACTTTTGTTTCAAGACCTAAACTCTTAAACTGCCCCTCTATGTAATTTACTGCACGAACTTCCCCTTCTGTACCAGCCTCCCTTGGCTGCTCTGATAACAAGGCAATGGTGTTATACATATTATCCGCACTGATTTTTTTGATAATTTTGTTGTCAAAGGCTGTGTCTGATTGTCCATTTGCCGGACTTGTCGTTTGAGCATAAACAGTCCCAGAGGATAAAACCATCCCAACTGTTAAAACCGTAATCATCGATTTTTTTCGAAACATCTAACTAAATCCCCCTTTTATTTGAAATACACCCTTATTATTCATTATTTGTAATTTTTAGTAAATAATTTTCGTTTTACTAATAAGCTTTATTCCAATTTATTTTATCTATATATTGGTAAAAAGGTCCGACCTCACTTCTAATTTCTTTCAGAAATCCACTCCTCCTAATTCCTTTAAACCACTCTTCCCTCACCCCATCCACCCAAAAATACCTAACCTTCGACAAAATTTAGTTCATCAGAATGAACTATTCGACATCTCTTGTAAAACATAAAAAACCTCCTATAAATGTGGGGTTCCCCACACCTATAGGAGGTTTATACAAAAAATTATTTGCTTAAGTTATAGAAAGACTTAATTCCGTTAAACTTAGATGTTTCGCCTAATTGATCTTCAATGCGAAGTAATTGATTGTATTTCGCTACACGGTCAGTACGAGATGGCGCACCAGTTTTGATCTGACCTGCGTTTGTTGCTACTGCAATGTCAGCAATTGTGCTGTCTTCTGTTTCACCAGAACGGTGAGAAATTACAGCAGTATATCCCGCGCGTTTTGCCATTTCAATCGCATCAAAAGTTTCAGTAAGAGTTCCGATTTGGTTAACTTTAATTAGGATTGAGTTTCCAATTCCTTTTTCAATACCTTCAGCAAGCTTCTTCGTATTGGTTACGAATAAGTCATCACCAACTAATTGAACTTTTTTGCCAAGACGCTCTGTTAAAAGCTTGTGACCTTCCCAGTCGTTTTCGTCTAAGCCATCTTCGATTGAAATGATTGGATATTTAGAAGAAAGCTCTTCGTACCAATCTACCATTTCTGCAGATGTTTTCACAACGCCTTCACCTGCAAGATGGTATTTTCCATCTTCTTTGTTGTAGAATTCAGAAGATGCAGCATCCATGGCTAACATTACTTCTTCGCCTGGTTTGTAACCAGCTTTTTCGATTGCTTCCACGATCGTTTGAAGTGCTTCTTCGTTAGAACCAAGGTTTGGAGCAAATCCACCCTCGTCACCAACAGCTGTGTTAAGGCCCTTGTCTTTTAGAACTGCTTTTAAACTATGGAAAATTTCTGCGCCCATGCGTAATGCTTCTTTAAAGTTTGGCGCACCGACAGGCATAACCATAAATTCCTGAATATCAACGTTATTATCAGCATGTTCTCCGCCGTTTACGATGTTCATCATCGGTACTGGAAGCTGCTTAGAGTTGAATCCGCCAAGGTATTGGTATAAAGGAACATCTAAGTAATCCGCTGCAGCATGAGCAACGGCCATAGAAACACCAAGAATCGCGTTTGCTCCTAATTTACCTTTATTTTCAGTTCCGTCTAACTCGATTAAAGCTTGGTCAACACCAACTTGATCAAGAACGCTGAACTCTTCTCCAACTAAGAATGGAGCAATAATTTCATTTACGTTTTCAACGGCTTTTAAAACACCTTTGCCAAGGTAACGACCTTTGTCACCGTCACGAAGCTCAACTGCTTCGTACTCACCTGTAGAAGCACCGCTTGGTACTAATGCGCGTCCGAATGCGCCTGATTCAGTGAAAACTTCCACTTCAACAGTAGGGTTACCTCGGGAGTCTAAAACTTCACGTGCATAAACATCAACAATAAATGGCATTTGTATCTCTCCTAAAAATAAATTTAATTATTTAACTAATGATGTTCCTGTCATCTCAGCTGGTTTTTGTACACCTAATAAATCTAACATGGTTGGGGCTAAATCGCCAAGTATTCCATCTTCACGTAATTGGGCACCCGGTTTTGTTACGATCACAGGTACCGGATTTGTTGTGTGGGCCGTCATTGGCTCACCTTCGAGCGTGATGACTTCATCGGCATTTCCGTGATCAGCGGTAATAATCGCTTTTCCGCCTTTTTCAAGAATAAGATCAACAATTTTTCCTAAACACTCGTCGACCGTTTCAATCGCCTTAACGGTTGGCTCCAACATTCCGGAATGGCCAACCATATCAGGGTTAGCAAAGTTTAGTAAAATGGCATCAAATTTATCTGCTTGGATTTCTTTTAACAGGGCATCCGTAACTTCATAGGCACTCATTTCAGGTTTTAAATCATAGGTAGCAACCTTAGGAGAGTTAATCAAAATTCGCTCTTCCCCGGGGAATTTATCCTCACGGCCTCCGCTCATAAAGAATGTGACATGCGGATATTTTTCCGTTTCGGCAATTCGCAATTGTTTTAATCCATTTTGCGATAAGACCTCACCAAGGGTATTATCAAGGTTTGATGGTTTAAAAGCAACATATCCATCAACCGATTCACTAAAATGTGTCAAACAAACGAAGAATAAATCCTTTGGATGCTTAGGACCACGGTCAAAAGCACGAAAATCTTCGTTCGTGAACGTATTTGAAATTTGGATGGCACGGTCAGGTCGGAAATTATAGAAAATCACGGCATCATTGTCCTGAATCGTTGCCACAGGTTGTCCATCTTCTTTTGTAATCACAGATGGAATGACGAACTCGTCGAAAATGCCATGTTCATACGAATCCTTGACAACTTCCAATGGATTTGTGTACGAAGGACCTTCTCCGTAAACCATTGCACGGTAGGATTTTTCAACCCGCTCCCAGCGTTTATCACGATCCATTGAATAGTATCTTCCAGAGATGGTAGCAAATTCGCCAACACCATACTCCTTCATTTTGTCCAGCGTCTGCTGAATATATGTTTCTGCTGTTTTCGGCCCAACATCACGGCCATCAAGGAAGGCATGAATATATACTTTTTCAACGCCCTCATCCTTTGCAAGCTTTAATAAAGCAAACATATGGTTGATATGACTGTGAACTCCTCCATCTGAAAGTAATCCAAACAAATGAAGACTTGTTCCATGTTTTTTCACATGTTCCATTGCTCCGGTGAAGGTTTCATTTTTTTCAAATTCCCCTTCACGGATTGCAATATTTACACGAGTTAAGCTTTGATAGACAATCCGGCCGGCACCGATATTTAAATGCCCGACTTCAGAGTTTCCCATTTGTCCTTCTGGAAGACCTACTGCTTCACCGGATGCTGTTAAATGGGAATGAGGGAAAGTTTCCCAATAACGATCAAAATTCGGCTTTTTCGCATGATAAACAGCATTCCCTTTCTGTTCATCGCGGCATCCAAAGCCGTCTAAAATAATGAGCGCAACAGGAGATTTACTCATTGCTTCCTGCCTCCAATAGCTGCAGGAATGATTGTACTTCAAGGCTGGCTCCGCCAACTAAAGCACCATCGATATCAGGCTGTGCCATGTATTCTTTAATATTGCCCGGCTTCACGCTGCCGCCGTATTGAATTCTTACCGCATTCGCAACATCTTCTGAGAATTGCTTTGCAACCACCTGACGAATATGTGCACACACTTCGTTTGCATCTTCTGAAGTAGAGGATTTACCAGTGCCAATTGCCCAAATTGGTTCATACGCAATAACAGTTTGTTTTACTTGATCACTTGTTAAACCAGCCAGCGCCTTTTCAATTTGGCCTCCAACAAAATTCATCGTTTCGCCGTTTTCACGCTGTTCAAGTGTTTCACCACAGCAAACGATTGGAGCTAAATTGTAATGGAAAGCTGCAAGAACTTTTTTATTTACAGACTCATCTGTTTCATTGAACATTTCACGACGTTCCGAATGCCCAATAATTACATATTGCACTCCCAAATCAGCAAGAGCTTTGGGACTAATTTCTCCAGTAAAGGCTCCGCTTTCTTCAAAATGCATGTTTTGAGCACCGATTTTTACATCGCTGCCCTTAACTGTTTCCACTAAGCTTTGTAAAAATAATGCAGGTGCACAGATGACGGATTCAATTTTGTCTTGTGCAGGAACTAATGTTTTCACTTCTTCTGCAAAGCTTTTTGCTTCTGAAAGAGTTTTGTGCATTTTCCAGTTGCCTGCAATGATTGGTTTACGCATGCTGTCCCATCCTTTCTAAAGTGAGGCTCTGTTAAACTTGTTTGTTGATTTCCACTCCAAGCATTTCGTTTTCAGTGGGCTGTCCGGGGAGCCTCCTCGTCGCTTACGCTCCTGCGGGGTCTCCCCTGCCCCGTACTCCCACAGGAGTCTTCGTGCCTTCCGCTCCAATCAACATTGACCTTTAACACAGCAATATTTATAAATATTATTTATCGTTCAATGCCACGACTCCAGGTAATGCTTTTCCTTCCATAAACTCAAGAGAAGCACCGCCGCCTGTTGAGATGTGGCTCATTTTATCTGCTAAATGGAATTTTTCCACAGCCGCTGCAGAGTCTCCACCGCCAATAACGGAATACGTTCCTTCCGCTTCCGCAAGTGCTTCGGCAACTGCTTTTGTACCGCCTGCAAATTTATCCATTTCGAATACACCCATCGGTCCATTCCAAATGACTAATTTTGATTTTTGAATTACTTCACGGTAGATCTCAGCGGTTTTAGGGCCAATATCAAGTGCCTGCCAATCAGCAGGAATCGCTTCAATTGAAACAACCTGTGTATTCGCATCCGCAGAGAATTTATCTGCGATAACCGCATCCACCGGCATGTAAAAATTAACGCCTTTTTCCTTTGCTTTTTCGATAAAAGACTTAGCTAAGTCAATTTTATCTTCTTCCAGCAGTGATTGACCGATTTCATGTCCTTGCGCTTTTATAAATGTATAAGCGAGGCCACCGCCAATAATTAAGTTATCAACTTTTTCTAATAGATTTTCAATAACGCCAATTTTGTCTTTTACCTTTGCACCGCCAATAATCGCTGTAAAAGGACGCTCAGGATTAGAAAGTGCTTTTCCTAAAACCTCTAATTCTTTTTCCATTAAGAATCCGGCAACAGCTGGAAGATGGTGGGCTACCCCTTCAGTTGAAGCATGTCCTCTATGTGCCGCACCAAATGCATCATTCACATACACATCCGCAAGTTCTGCAAATGCTTTTGCAAGCTCTGGATCATTCTTTTCTTCACCTGGATAAAAACGAACGTTTTCAAGAAGAAGAACATCCCCATCATTCATCGTTTCAATCAAGGCTTTTACAGATTCGCCATGTGCTTCATTGGCAATTTTAACGTCTTTGCCAAGCAAATCCGCGAGACGTCTGCCAACAGGCGCTAACCGCATTTCTTCTACTACTTGGCCTTTTGGACGGCCAAAGTGGCTCGCCAAAATAACCTTTGCCCCTTGTTCCATTAAATATTGAATGGTTGTCAATGCGGCACGAATCCGCGTCTCATCGGTAATTTTTCCATCTTGCATAGGAACATTAAAATCCACTCGGCAAAAAACGCGTTTCCCCTTAACATCCACATCTTTTAATGATTTCTTGTTCATGAAAGGACCTCCTTAATATGTACTTCGGATAACGATCAATGGTACATCCATTTACATTAAAAAAAGGAGGGGGAATCTTCCCCACTCCCCTTTGTCACACCATTTACCATTATAGACTGCCCTTGGCGTTTTTGCCAATCCCGTCCAAACAGAAATGTTCTATGATTAAAGTCCTTTTTGAGCGATGTAATCTACTAAGTCAACAACACGGTTAGAGTATCCAACTTCGTTATCGTACCAAGAAAGTACTTTAACCATATTTCCTTCAAGAACCATTGTTGATAAAGCATCAATAGTAGATGAAACAGTTGCGCCATTATAGTCGCTTGAAACCAATGGAAGATCGCTGTATGCTAAAATTCCTTTTAATGGACCTTCAGCAGCTTCTTTTAACGCTGCATTTATTTCATCAACTGTTACATCTTTTTCTAATTCTGCAACAAGGTCAACAACAGAAACGTTTGGAGTTGGAACACGCATAGCCATACCATTTAATTTGCCTTTAAGCTCTGGTAAAACTAGAGAAACAGCTTTAGCAGCACCAGTAGATGTTGGAATCATATTTTCAGCAGCTGCACGGGCACGACGGTAATCCTTATGCGGTAAATCAAGGATTTGTTGGTCATTTGTATATGAGTGAACAGTTGTCATCATACCGCGTTTGATGCCAAATGTATCGTTTAATACCTTTGCAAATGGTGCAAGACAGTTTGTTGTACATGATGCATTAGAAAGTACGTGATGGTTAGCCGCATCATATTTATCTTCGTTAACGCCCATTACAATTGTAATATCTTCGTTTGTTGCTGGAGCAGAGATGATTACTTTCTTAGCACCCGCTTCAAGGTGTTTAGCAGCATCTTCGCGTTTTGTAAAGCGGCCAGTAGATTCAACAACTACTTCAACACCAAGATCTCCCCAGCCAAGTTGTGCAGGATCGCGCTCAGCGATAACTTTCACTTTATGTCCGCCTACCACTAAGTATTCACCATCAACGGTTACATCCTCAGTAAGAGTTCCGTGAACAGTATCATATTTTAAAAGATGTGCTAACATGTTAGCATCTGTTAAGTCATTGATTGCTACGATTTCGATATTTGAATTGTTTAATGCCGCACGGAAAACATTCCGTCCAATACGACCAAACCCGTTAATTCCTACTTTTACTGTCATGATAATTTCCTCCTTTAATTGGTTAAGGATTTATATTCAAAGGATTTATCCTTTTAATAACTTCTTTGCTGCACCTTCATCCGTTATTAAAATCGTGGATGCCGGTGCTTGCTTCATATAGGCTCGAATGGCCTTAGCCTTTGATGCACCGCCTGCTACTGCAATGATTTCCGGAATGCGGGCCAAATCGTTGAGTTGAATACCAATGGTAAATACCTTGTGTACAATATCACCCAGCTCGTTAAAATAATAACCGAATGCCTCGCCAACAGCATTCCCCTCTTCAATTTTCCCAAGGATTTCGGAGCTTGATTTTCTACGTTCAGCCATTGTCATAGCGTCCCCAATCCCATGAAGAACCATGCTCGCCGATTTGATTAACTCTAAAACCTCATGAATCCCAGGTTCTTTAATAAGTGAATCATAAATCTCTGGGCTAACCTGATCAGGCACATAAAATACACGATGCTTCGCCTTCATGTTTGTCGCCATAATTGAACAAATGGTATTGGCTTGATTGTGAACATCCTCACCGACACCACCCCGCGCTGGGACAAATAAAATCTCTTTTTGATCCGTTTCCGGAGAAAGCTCATCGGCAATAGCCGCCATTGTGGAACCGCCAGTCACAGCAATAATATTTTTTCCTCCAAGATGTTTTTTCATGTAAGAGGCACTTGCCTTACCAAGGTCCTTTTTCACCATCGGAGAGTCCTCACTATCACCCGGGACAATAATGACGTTTTTAATACCCAAACGATGCTTTAATTCTAATTCCATCACATCAATGCCCTTAAGTTCACGCATGAGTCCTTCCAAATCTTCAAGTAAATTTTTTCCATCAGATGTTAGACTCATTCCCACACTATTGGTGAATATTAAGTTTTGATCCTTCAAAAAGTCCACTTCACTTCGGAGAATTCTCTCCGTATACCCAAGGCTTACGGCTAAGCTTCTTCTTCCTACTGGCTGCATGAATCCGATGTATCTCAGAATATGATGTCTTTTCTGCAGCATATGTAAAATATCAGGAACTAGCCTTTTTTGGATGTCGATGATTGATTGCATGAGCATAAGCTCCTTTATATTATGTAGTTGGCCGTAAAATGTCCACCCGTGACATATTATGTCCCGCTACAGCTAAAAAAAATCACTCCTTTATTGTAGCAGGAGTGAAATGTAATTTCAACAGTTAAGATTCAGATTTTTCTTGCAAACGGTTACTTATATCAAATTTATCAACATAGCCAAATCCAACTTCTTCTCCATCAATATGAACAACTGGAATCATTAAGCCATAACGTTCCGTTAGTTCATCACTTTCCTCTATATCAATTTCTTCCAGAGCAAAATTCCAGGTTTCTTTAAGTTCCATTAAAGAATTCTTTGCTTTATCACATAATGGACAGCGCGTTCTTGTATATAAGGTAACGAGAATTGGTTCCATGTTTTACTCCTTTTAATTAAACCGCTTTCTTTTGGAGGAAGAAGGAATTCCTAATTGTTCACGATATTTCGCAATGGTTCGTCTCGACACGACCATCCCTTCGGCATTTTTTAGCTGTTCTACAATTTCTTGATCAGAAAGTGGTTTTTGCTTATCTTCTTTTTCAATCATAGAGGAAATTGCTTTTTTTACTAAAGTTGATGAAGTATTTTCGTTAGATGTAGTTTGAATGGTACTCGTAAAAAATGATTTCAACGGGAAAGTTCCAACTGGTGTTTGCACAAATTTTTCACGAACAGCACGGCTGACTGTCGATTCATGAATTTCCAGTTCACTTGCAATATCCTTCATTGTCATCGGCGATAAATAGTTTGGCCCCTTTTGGAAAAAGATTACCTGCTTTTCTAAAATTTTCGCCACTACTTTTGTTAACGTTTCTTTCCTTTGTTCAATGCTTTTCAATATCCACTGATAATCTTGCATTTTCTCCTGCAAAAACCGCGTAACACTAGGATCCTGCCCTTGAATACCAGAAAACTTCTTGTAGTAACCATCATTAAATGAAAGTCTTGGCAGGGAGTCATCACACATCCGAATCGTATACTCGTCCCCATTCCGTTCGACTATGACATCAGGAATAACATAAGTAGTAGAATCCCCAAGGCCTAATTGTGCTCCCGGCTTAGGATTGAGCAGTTGAATAAGATCAAATACATCTTGAATATCCTTTAGTGATACCTGCAGCTCTTTTGCAATTTGTTTCCACTTCTTATCTGCAAAGGGAACAAAGTAATCGGAAATAATTTTATGAGCCAATTCTTCATCAGGATATTCCCATTCTATTTGAATCAATAAACACTCTTGTAGATTCCGGGCACCAATTCCTACCGGTTCAAGTGTTTGAATGATGAGTAAGCATTCGCAGGCAAGCTCTTCCGGCACTTTTAACGCTTTAGCCATATCACTCAGATCACCAAATAAGTAACCGTTTTCATCGAGATTATGAATAAGATGACGGATTATCTTTAATTGCTCAGATGTAAGAGTTTTTAAGTTTAATTGAGAAATTAATTGATTCTCAAGTGAATTGCTAGTCTTTCCGGCAATCTGCTCAATCCAGTCTTTTTCTGCTTTTTGCGATTTTTTCCGGTTTCGGTCAATCAACGGATTCATCGGTTGAACATTCCCATTTTCAATCTGCATTAGGGGATTTTCAAGCGCTTTATTTTCCAAAAAAGCAGTTAGTTCCTGAGCATTGTATTGCAAAAGCGCAATAGCCTGCGAGAGCTCCTGCGTCATGGTTAATTTTAACGTTTGCTGTTGCCATAAACCAGCCTTTAAGTTCATTCCAATCCCCCCATAGTTCTATTTTACATGATTGGAGGGATTTGGTGTATGGCAAGAAATTGGTATATGGAATGTTTTTTCAATTGGATTGCGAAGAATACAGGATTTATAAGGGTTTTAAGGGGCTTGGATATTTTTTCGAAGGTTAAATTTTTTCAGATATTTTAAAAGAAAGTGTCGAAATTTTAGACAAATAAAAACCCCCTGTCGTTTACAGAACAGGAGGCTTTTATGACGCCCTCGGCAGGAATCGAACCCACATCTCAAGAACCGGAATCTTACGTGCTATCCGTTGCACCACGAGGGCAAATATTAGCGACTTACCTATTATATGCGATATCTGTCCTAAATGCAAGGGGAAAATAGGTTTAAATTTAGGAGAGATGGAAATGATGAAGGAAGGAAAGTTGTCGAACAATTTTACAATCGAAATGTTTGACCTTTATTGACCATCAGTGTATGATAACTATACATAAGTAAAATCTTTCATACTTAAAGGAGGAAGAAAAATGAATTTGATTCCTACAGTTATTGAACAAACGAACAGAGGGGAAAGAGCATATGACATCTATTCTCGTCTGTTAAAAGACCGGATCATTATGCTTGGCAGTGCAATTGATGACAATGTGTCAAACTCCATTGTTGCCCAATTATTATTCCTTGAAGCAGAAAATCCTGAAAAGGACATCACCCTTTATATCAACAGCCCTGGCGGAAGTATCACAGCTGGAATGGCCATTTACGATACGATGCAATATATTAAACCGAATGTATCAACTGTATGTATCGGGATGGCTGCCTCTATGGGCGCATTCTTACTTGCTGCAGGGGAAAAAGGCAAGCGTTTCGCGCTTCCAAATGCAGAGGTCATGATTCACCAGCCACTAGGCGGTGCTCAAGGGCAAGCAACAGAAATTGAAATTGCTGCAAAACGGATTCTATTCCTCCGTGATAAATTGAACGGAATTTTAGCAGAACGGACTGGCCAGCCGCTCGAAGTGATTGCCAAGGATACAGACCGCGATAACTTTATGACAGCGGAAAGAGCAAAAGAATACGGGCTAATCGATAACATTATTACCCGCAATTTATTGGATGAGAAAAATAAAAAGTAATGTCTAAAGCAACCGGTATTTTGACCGGTTGTTTTTTTAAAAAAAGGTTGGCTTTATTCTAAGCCAACCTTTTTTACTTAATGATGGTGTTCATTTTCGACAAAATCAGTTAAGGTCGTAATGGCATTTTCTTCATCAGTACCATCAGCAATAATATTAATGACCACTCCTGAACCGACAGCAAGACTCATTAACCCCATAATGCTTTTTGCATTAACCTTCTTGCCATCCTTTTCAAGAAAAACATCTGCCGAAAAACGGTTAGCCTCCTGTACGAATAGGGCTGCAGGGCGGGCCTGAAGACCGGTTTTCAATTTTACCTCCACTTGTCTTTCTAACATTTCTAGTATCCTCCTCAAAAGTATTATCTATTTTTTACAGCTATTTCACCAATTCGCAGCTTTTCTGCAATTTCATCAATTTTTCTTAAACGATGATTGATTCCTGATTTGCTGATTGTTCCTCCGGAAACCATTTCACCAAGCTCTTTAAGTGTAACATCTGTATAGTTGATCCGGAGCTCCGCAATTTCCCTAAGCTTTTCCGGTAAGATATGAAGTCCAACCATTTGATCAATATAACGTATATTCTCTACCTGGCGGATGGATGCACCAATCGTTTTATTTAAGTTCGCTGTTTCACAATTGACAAGACGATTAACTGAATTCCTCATATCTCTTACAATTCGGACATCCTCAAAACGTAAAAGGGCATTATGAGCACCGATGATATTTAAAAACTCGGTAATTTTCTCTGCTTCCTTTAGGTAAGTAATAAAACCTTTTTTCCGCTCAAGCGTTTTACTGTTTAATCCAAATGTATTCATTAATTCGCATAAAGAATCGTTGTGTTCCTTATAAAGCGAAAAAACTTCCAAATGATAGGAAGACGTCTCCGGATTGTTCACGGATCCCCCTGCAAGAAATGCACCGCGCAGATAAGAACGCTTACAGCATTTCTTCTTGATTAAATCGTTTGAAATGTCATGAATAAAGGTGAAGCCCTCACCTAAGATTTTCGTATCCTCTAGAATTTCTTTTGCTTGATCCGCTAACCGGACAATATAAACATTATTTTTTTTCAAACGCATTTTTTTTCGAACGAGCAACTCGACTTGAACATCATAGCTTTTTTTAACAATGTGTAAATTCTTCTTGCAATTGCCGCGTTTTCTGTTTGAATATCGACAACTAACTTCCGGTTTGAAAAGGAAAGGGAACCGTTCATTCGAATTAAAGCAGAAAGCTCTGCCTGAATGCAGCACGTTTTCACTTCCAAGTTGGTTAATTCCTTTTTTGTTTCCGAAGCGAAAGACATCCCTTCACCCCCCTCAAATTTCTTGCCTGCTATTATTTACGATGATAACGCTTTTTAGTTTCATCTATAAGCAAATTGTATAAGATGTTTGCTACTTTTTTCGGGTCATGCCTTAATGCCCCGTTTTCCTGAATGGCAATATCAGCATGAACCACTTCTAAACCGAGCTCATAAAGAAATGGAAAGTCATAGAGAACAGGGTCCGCTAATTCTTCATTATAACGGAGCTGTACCTCCGGTGGAATTTCTTCATTATTGACCAGAACTGTATTAATAAACGCGCATTTCATGTGATTGTAAATCGCCTTTACATGATCACTTGCTGTAAAGCCGTGCGTTTCCCCTGCCTGTGTCATCAAATTACAGATATACACTTTTTTTGCATGTGCCTTGCATATTTCGTCACCAAGCTTTGGAACAAGAAGGTTCGGCAAAATGCTTGTAAAAAGGCTTCCTGGGCCAATGATAATTAGATCAGCCTGGCGTATCGCCTGAATGGATTCAGGTAATGGACGAATATCATCTGGTGTCAAAAAAACTCTTTTTATTTTTTTACCGGAATACGGGATCTTCGATTCACCTGAAACGACAGTCCCATCTTCCATTTCAGCATGCAGTACTACGCTTTGATTGGCAGCAGGTAATACCTTGCCGCGAACATTTAAAACCTTACTCATTTCTTGAATAGCATGCACAAAGTTGCCGGTAATCGATGTCATAGCAGCAAGTATGAGGTTTCCAAGTGAGTGTCCCGATAACTCATTTGAGGTTTTAAAACGATGCTGAAACATTTCCTCGACAAGCGGCTCTACATCCGACATGGCCGCTAATACATTACGAATATCTCCGGGCGGTGGAATATGCAAATCGTCCCGCAATCTCCCTGAACTTCCACCGTCATCCGCAACGGTAACAATCGCAGTGATATCAACAGGATATTGCTTCAACCCTCGCAACAAAACAGGCAATCCAGTTCCCCCACCAATGATGACGATTCTTGGCTGTCCGAAATTGCTCATGTAGTTTTTTCCTTTCTCCTTTCAATGTCACGGTGCGAAATACAAGTCTTGTAATCCTTCTCGAAAAACTTCCCAATATATTCCGCAAGTGCTACTGAGCGGTGCTGCCCGCCCGTACAACCAATCGCAATAATCAATTGTGCCTTTCCCTCACGCTTATAATGAGGAAGCATAAAGGAAAGCAAGTCCGTAACCTTTTCTAAAAACTTTTGGGTTTCGCTCCATTTCAAAACATAACTGGAGACTTCCTCATCCATTCCTGTTTTAGGGCGCATATGATCAATATAATGTGGATTTGGCAGAAAACGCACATCAAATACAAGGTCAGCATCGATTGGAAGCCCATGCTTAAATCCAAATGACATGACATTAACAGTAAAGATATGTTCTTTATTCGCAGTAAATTCCGTTAAAATTTTTTCCCGCAATTCGCGCGGTTTCATCTCTGAAGTATTATAAATTAATTGGGCCCGGCCTTTTAATTCCTCTAATAGCTCTCTTTCCAGCTTAATTCCTTCTAACGGAAGCCCTTCATGGGCAAGCGGGTGTGACCGTCTTGTTTCTTTATACCTGCGCACTAAAGTGGAATCATCTGAATCTAAGAATAAAATCCTTGGTGTAACCCATGAGGTTTCGGCTAGGTCATCAAGAGCTTTAAAAAGATGATCAAAAAACTCTCTCCCACGCAAATCCATGACTAAGGCCACTTTATTCATTTTATTCCCTGATTCCTTCATTAGTTCAAGAAACTTTGGTAATAATGTCGGGGGTAAATTATCCACACAGAAGAACCCTAAATCTTCAAAGCTTTGAATGGCAACTGTTTTTCCTGCTCCAGACATTCCTGTAATGATGACCATTTGAGTATCGCCCGTAGACCCGGTACTCATTTTCAATTCCCCCTATAAATTAGCTTGGATCTAATCGATAACTGATTAGTTCAAAATCTTTTGTATACGTAAAAGTGCCGTAAATGATTCCTTTTCCGTGAATCATATAATCGATAATATGATAATCACCCGCTGCCATTGGCAGATTTTTAATCTGATCCAATGTATGCCATTGAAGAATTCCTTCTTCTGACTCCTCGACATCCATGCCATCTGAGTCATTGGCCAAAAATGAAAACATCATCCATTCAGATTCCACACAATCATTTTCTTTGATAATCATCGTAAAAACGCCTTTTAATTGTGGGTTTTTCAAATATATTCCCGTTTCTTCGCGGTATTCACGAATACAGGAATCTCTGACAGACTCACCCGGCTCCATTTTGCCGCCCGGTGCCACCCACCAGCCACGTCGTGGCTTTTGCAGCAACAAGATTTGATTATCCCTTATTAAAACACAATTGGTGACTCGCTGCACTTTTTTCACCTTCTTTCACAAACGTAAGCGCCTAACCCCACGCACTAAAAACTAGCCTCTATCGATAATTTTTTTTCAAAAAAATTTCCGTGTTCATGATTCATTTCATTATACTATTTTTAATATCCAGTCACAATGAATACAAATTTGATAATTAACTAAAAAATTCCTGCTTTATTTAAATCCTCAGGAAAAGCAAAAAAATAGCACAGGCTTTAGCCTGTGCACAAAAAAGGTATATTTTTAAAGGGGGTCAATTACTATCTCTATCTTACCCCATCAATATTTCACTACTGTTACAGAAGAATTAAAACAGAGTTACTTTTTTCCATTTTTTATTGTTTTTGTTTTAATTCTTCCTTAAGCTCCTCGACATAATGCTGGGCAGCTTGTGCGGCAATACTGCCGTCACCTGTAGCGGTTACGATTTGGCGCAATGTTTTTTCGCGAATATCTCCAGCAGCGAAAATTCCAGGCACTTTTGTTTCCATTCGTTCATTTGTTTCAATATAGCCATTTTCATTCGTGATCCCAAGGTTTGTAAATGGTTTCGATAATGGCAGCATTCCGACATAAATAAATACACCATCCGCCTTATATTCCTGCTCCTCACCATCTACAGTAGAAACCAATGTAACACTGCCAACCTTACCATCCTTTTCGTTAATCGATTTGATGGTGTGATTCCAAATGAAATCCACTTTCTCATTGGCAAACGCTCGGTCTTGAAGAATTTTTTGAGCGCGAAGCTGATCACGGCGATGAACAATCGTTACCTTTGATGCAAATCTTGTTAAATAAACACCTTCTTCAACAGCTGAGTCACCGCCGCCGATTACAACAAGTTCTTTGTTTTTAAAGAAAGCACCATCACAAACTGCACAATAAGAAACACCACGTCCGCCTAGTTCCTTTTCACCAGGTGCGCCAACCTTTTTATATTCAGCACCAGTCGTAATAATGACCGAATAGGCTTTATATTGTTTTGAACCTGCATTTACTACTTTATATTCACCATGGTCCACAATTTCTTTAATATCACCATAGGCATATTCTGCACCAAACTTTTTAGCATGCTCAAACATTTTGGTGGATAAATCCGGGCCTAAAATACTTTCAAAGCCTGGATAATTTTCAACATCTTCAGTATTGGCCATCTGCCCGCCTGGCATTCCGCGTTCAATCATAAGTGTTGAAAGGTTTGCACGTGAAGTATATACTGCAGCGGTCATACCAGCTGGGCCGGCACCCGCAATAATAACATCATAAATTTTCTCTTCGGACACTTTTTTCACTCCCTATAAAAAATACGATTAGGTTATATCATTCCCTTTCCCTAATCGTATAAAACAAATAGATTATAGTCCAAAAATATGCTTGTTAAAAGAGCGAAAATACCTTGTTTCAGTTTAAAAAGTTGTTCACCAATTTAACATATTTTCCGACAGTCGCTGTGGAAAGCCCATACCGTTCTGCAATTTCCTCACGCGTTACTTTTTCGCTGCGAAGCTTGTTCCAAACATAGTCAATTGCTCCGGCCCAGGCCTGCTTATTTTTCAATTTGACATCCGACTTCGAGATTTCCACAAATGTCGAAAACCAGATTAAATATAAACCCGATTCAATCGGACCAATTGGTTGATGATTTTGGTATAAAAGCGCGGCAATTTCATGCGCATCAGCCGAAATCGATGGGGTACCAGATTTGATAAACGACATGTATTCCTGTTCCATCGGCGTCAGCTTTTGGTTATCCAAAAATCGTTTGGATGAAAAAATATCTTCCGCTTTATCTGATAAAGCTGTAAGAAATAGAGCAAATAATCGTTCCTCAATATAATCACTGTCTAATTTTTGAAATATGGAACTTGGATGGTCCTCAAATCCACTCCCCTGCACTTTGTCAGTATTCCATGGCTCAAATCCTTCTTTTTCAGGATTGATTTCAAGAACCTTTTTCCAAATATTTTGGGCAAAGGGTTTATTACCGATTTGGTAGGCGGCACTCGAGAGCCAATAGTAGAATGGACCGTCTCCATCAAAGCCATTTTTATATAGCTTTTTAAGCCAAAAGTAGGCAAGTTCATATTCCCCTACTAAGGCAAACGTTGCCCCTAATTTAAACTGTTGTTCAACAAGAAGCGGTTTTATTTTTTTCAAGGATTCCATTAATCTTTCAGCGCTCTTAAATTCCCCTTGATAATGGGCAAATACAAGCCGGTTGCAAAGGGCATGAAGATTCCCCGGATTTCTCACCAAAACATCCTCTAAAATCGATTCTGCTTTTTCTGTTTTTCCTAAATAAAAATAGGCAAGGGCTAAATTATTATAGGCTGACCAATACTCTGGATATTCTTCGACAACGTCTTTTAATAATTCAATTGCCTTTGGAAAATATCCTGACTCTAGTAAATCTCTGGCTTGTTCTTGTTTTACAATAAGATCATCCTGCTGATAAAGCTCATCTTCAAGATCCTCTTCTTCAAAAAGAAGTAACTCGAGTAGGTCTTCTGTATCTTCAATAAATTCACCGTCGGGCTCAAGCTCTATATAAAGTTTTGCATGGTGATAAGCATCTTTAAATAATCCCATATGGGCATAATTATTCGCTAAAAAATAATGGCATTCTACCATTTGTTCATCAAGTTCTTCAAGAATCTGATGCAAAAGTCGATTTGAATTTTCAAATTCACCTAGTTCTGTCGATACAATAGCCAACTGGCAAGTAATAATGGGTTCACCTGGTTCAAGCTGCATGGCACGCCCTAGGTATTTCTTTGCTTTGATAAAGTCACGTCGATAGTAGGCCTTTAATCCCTTCTTGAAGTAATATTCCCCTGTTGGGACAAATGAGAGAATTTTTCCCTTTTGAATTCTTGCTTTCGAGTCTTTTCCCATAATGTCCTCCATCTTTCAGTAAACTTACATAACTAATGTAGTATAACATAATAGGCGCTTGTACGAGAAGAGTCTGGAAGGCAAAGACAGTAGAAATTCGACAAAATTCGGGTGGTGACAGGCACCGCCCGAGTTTTGTCGAAAAGAAAAAAACCAGCCAACTTACGACCGGTCTTTGTGTCTTTCTTCTAATGTTTTTAATACTTCTTTAAACGGAAGTTCTTGTTCAACCAACAAAACTTGAAGGTGGTAGAGTAAGTCCGATGCTTCCCACTTTAGTTCTTCATGGCTGCGATTTTTTGCCGCAATGATCACTTCCGCTGCTTCTTCCCCTACCTTTTTCAAAATCTTATCGACGCCTTTTTCAAAAAGGTAGGTTGTATATGCCCCTTCCGGACGTTCCCGCTGCCGGTCTAAAATGACTTTCTCAAGAGATTGCAAGATTTGATAATCGTCTAAACTTGATCCGCCTTCATATACTCTTTCGGAAAAACAACTAACCGCACCGGTATGGCAGGCAGGGCCCTTCGGATAAACAAGTACTAAGAGCGCATCTTGATCACAGTCATAGTTAATGCTCACAACAGACTGTGTATTCCCGCTCGTTTCCCCCTTATGCCAAAGCTCCTGGCGAGAGCGGCTGTAAAACCATGTTTCTCCTGTTTCCAATGTTTTCTTGAGCGATTCTTCATTCATATAAGCAAGTGTTAATACTTCTTTTGTACCCGCATCCTGGATAATCGCAGGAACAAGTCCCTTTTCATCAAATTTCACCTTCATCGTACCGTCACTCCCTTTTCCCTTAAGTAGCTCTTCACTTCATGTACAGACGTTTCTTTATAGTGAAAAATGGAAGCCGCAAGTGCCGCATCCGCTTTTGCTGTTAGAAATGCTTCTTCAAAATGGGCTGCATTTCCCGCGCCGCCTGAAGCAATCACCGGGATCGATACTGCATCGCCCACTGCTTTTGTCAGTTCAAGGTCGAAGCCATTTTTCTCGCCATCGCTGTCCATACTCGTTAATAAGATTTCCCCAGCACCAAGGGCAGCTGCTTCCTGTGCCCATTCTACTACTTTTTTATCTGTTGGTGTGCGGCCGCCATGGGTATAAACACGCCACGTCCCGATCTCTTTATCAAATTTTGCATCAATGGCAACAACGATACACTGAGATCCGAAAAAATTAGCGCCTTCTTCAATCAGCTTGGGATTTAAAACGGCAGCTGTATTTAATGATACCTTGTCTGCCCCGGCCCGAAGAATTCGTTTCATATCCTCTAAAGCATTGATTCCCCCACCAACCGTAAAAGGGATTGCAAGTTCCGAGGCAACTGCTTTTACAACCTCAACCATCGTTTTTCTGCCTTCTACCGATGCAGAAATATCAAGAAATACAAGTTCATCAGCACCTTGTTCATCATAAAATCTCGCCAGTTCCACAGGATCACCGGCATCCCGCAGCTCGACGAACTGGATTCCTTTTACAACCCGGCCTTCTTTTACATCCAAACAAGGAATAATTCGTTTTGTTAAGGCCATACTCTCACCTCATCAAGTGCTTCCTTTAAAGTAAACCGGTTTTCATAGAGAGCCTTTCCAACAATGGCACCGCCTACGCCCTGATAGGAAACCGATTTTAAGGCACTGAGATCGGCTAAACTGCTCACGCCGCCGGAAGCAATTACATTTTTGCCCGTCACTTTTGCCAGTTCGCAAACCGCGGCAATATTTGGTCCGGCAAGCGTTCCATCTGTGGCGATATCTGTAAAAATGAACGTCTCGGCACCTGCTTCAGCAAACCGTTTGCCTAAATCAACCGCCTTTACCTTTGATGTATCAAGCCAGCCATGTGTTGCCACAAAGCCATCCTTCGCATCAATGCCGATTACAATTTGCTCTCGGTATTTTTTAATCATTTCAATTGCAAAATCAGGATTAGAAACAGCAATGCTCCCAATAATCACCCGATTTACCCCATTTTCAAGGTAATGGGCGATATCTTCTTCAGAGCGAATACCGCCGCCGATTTGAATGTTCACCGACAATTGCTTGGCTGCCTCAATAACAAAACGATCATTAACACGTTTTCCATCCTTTGCCCCATCAAGATCTACCATGTGGATCCATTCTGCCCCATCTGCCGCAAATTGTTGTGCCATCGCAAAAGGGGAGTCCCCATAAATCGTTTCTTTTTCGTAATCTCCCTGCAGAAGGCGTACGCATTTTCCGCCCAGCATATCAATCGCAGGGTAAATTGTGATACTCATCGTACAACCTCCTTTTTATCAACCAATTGTAAAAAATTATTTAAAAGTGCCATTCCAAGCTTACTGCTTTTTTCCGGATGAAACTGCATTCCAAAAATATTTTCCCTGCCAACAACTGCAGAGACTTCCTCATGGTAGTTTGCCTTCGCCAATAATACATCCGAGTCAGCAGCGTCCACATAATAGGAATGGACAAAATAAACGTAATCCTCTTCAAGATTTTTTAAAAGAGGTGAGGCTTTAACAAATTCAAGGCGGTTCCAGCCCATATGAGGAACCTTGTAGGTTTCTCCTTGATCTGTTTTTCCTGGAAATCTGCCAACCTTTCCTGGTAACAGGCCTAATCCCTTCGTTGGTCCATGTTCTTCACTTTCCTCAAAAAGAAGCTGCATGCCAAGACAAATTCCAAGGAGCGGTTTTCCTGTTGCTGCAAATTCCTTAATCGTTTCCACTGGCAAGCGCTCCATTGCGTCCCGGAACGCACCAACACCCGGAAGAATTAACGCATCTGCCGCAAGCAAATCACTTTTTTGGGCGGAAATAAAATAATCTGCGTCTAAACGCTCTAGCGCCTTACTGACACTAAAAAGATTGCCCATTCCGTAGTCAACAATGCCAATCATCGATAGCACTCCCTTCGTTGTGGTTTTTATTGTTACTACAACATCCCTTTTGTCGATGGAACCCCTTTGATACGTGGGTCAACCGTCGTCGCTTCATCAAGCGCCCTGCCCAATGCTTTAAAAACAGCTTCGATCATATGATGTGTATTTTTTCCGTAATGTACAATAACATGAAGGTTCATTCGCGCTTCAAGGGCCAGCTTCCATAAAAACTCATGGACGAGTTCAGTATCGAAAGTCCCAACCTTTTGACCTGGGAATTCCGCCCGCATTTCAAGATGCGGGCGATTGCTGAGGTCGACCACGACTTGCGCCAATGCTTCGTCCATTGGTACAAACGCATTTCCATAGCGTTTGATTCCCCGCTTATCACCGAGTGCTTCACGAAGTGCCTGTCCGAGGCATATTCCGATGTCTTCTGAAGTATGGTGATCATCAACTTCAATATCGCCCTTCGCATCCACCATAAGATTAAATTGCCCATGTTTTGTAAATAGGTCAAGCATATGTGTAAGGAATGGCACCCCTGTTTCAAGTTCTGAATGCCCTTCACCATCGATTGCTAAAGAAAGTTTAATTTGTGTTTCATTTGTATTCCGTTCAATTCCTGCCACTCTTTCCATGAAGGGGCCTCCTCAAGTTAGTTTTTCAGTCTCATTTCTACTGCCCTTGCATGTGCTTCTAGCCCTTCCATGCGGGCAAACGCTGCGATTTTCGCACCGTTATCCCTTAAAGCTTTTTCACTGTATACAATGACACTGGATTTCTTTTGAAAATCATCCACATTTAATGGGCTGGAAAACCGTGCTGTGCCGTTGGTCGGTAATACATGATTCGGACCGGCAAAATAATCGCCAACTGGCTCTGAACTGTATCGTCCAATAAAAATCGCCCCTGCGTGACGGATTTTCCCAAGAAGCTCCATTGCATTTTCAGTGATAATTTCTAAGTGTTCCGGTGCAAGGACATTGATTGTCTCCACTGCCTGATCCAGATTTTCTGCCACATAAATGACACCGTAATCTGCAATGGAACGCGCAGCAATTTCTTTTCGCGGAAGCAAAGCCAGCTGTTTTTCAACCTCCAAAGAAACCTCATCTGCCAATTGTTGCGATGGTGTGACTAGAACACTGCAGGCACGTGGATCATGCTCTGCCTGTGATAATAAATCGGCTGCAATCTCTTCAGCCCTAGCTGTTTCATCCGCAAGAACTGCAATCTCGCTAGGTCCGGCGATCATATCGATATCGACATCTCCAAAAACTTCACGCTTTGCCAGTGCAACGAATATATTCCCCGGTCCGGTAATTTTATCAACGGCTGTAATTGAAGCTGTTCCATAGGCAAGTGCAGCAATTGCCTGTGCCCCGCCGACCTTATAGATTTCCTTCACGCCGGCTTCCTTTGCGGCAACTAAAACGGCAGCAGGCAGCTTCCCTTCCTGGTCGGGCGGCGATACCATGACAATCCGTTTAACCCCTGCGACTTTAGCCGGAATCACATTCATCAGCACCGAAGAAGGGTATGCGGCGGTTCCTCCCGGTACATAAACACCTACGGAATCAAGCGGTGTGATTTTTTGTCCCAAGATTGTTCCATTTTCTTCTGTTGTCATCCAGGAAGGACGCAGCTGTTTTTCATGGAAGGAGCGGATGTTTTCCGCTGCTTCTCGAACAATTGCAACAAAACCCTCATCCACCTTCTTGTAGGCTTCCGCGATTTCCTCTTCCGTTACGAAAAAAGAAGCTAATTGTACACGGTCAAATTTTTCTGTATATTCCCGTAACGCTCCATCGCCGCGGGTGCGGATATCGGAGAGAATATTTTTTACAATCGACAGCTGTTCCGACGTACCGGTTTCAATCGAACGTTTAATGGAAACCAAATCATCCACTTTTTGAATTTTCATTATAAATCCACCTCCGCTGAAACCACTTCATTAAGCCTTGATACGAGTTCATTTATTTTTACATCCTTAATTCGATAACTAACAGGATTGACGATGACCCGTGAAGTCACATCGACAATTCGTTCATATTCGACAAGACCGTTTTCTTTCAATGTCCTGCCGGAAGAAACGATATCTACAATCCGATCGGATAAACCAATAATCGGGGCAAGTTCAATCGATCCATTTAAACGGATAATTTCCACTTGTTCGCCCTGCTCACGGAAGTAGGCAGCCGCCACTTTGGGATATTTGGTGGCTACTTTTGGAGCCACATCGTTCATTTTCGTGTTCGGCAGACCAGCCACCGCCAAATAACAGCTGCTGATTTTCAAATCAAGAAGCTCATACACGTCTCGGTCTTCCTCAAGCATAACATCCTTCCCAGCAATACCGACATCGGCAACCCCGTGTTCAACATAAGTAGGGACATCCATTGGCTTGGATAAAATAAACCGAAGACCTTCTTCCTCAATATCGATGATTAGCTTACGGGAATCTTCAAATTCCGGCGGCAGCTTGTAGCCTGCCTGGCGAAGTAATACAACCGCCTCTTCAAAAATCCGTCCTTTAGGCATCGCAATCGTTAGTAAATCACTCATCTGCAGGCTCCTTTCCTGCTTTTCCAATTAAATAGATGGTATTGGAAAATTTCTTTGAAAAAGCATCTAGATTTTTCACTCCGGAAATATCCTGAAGCACGACCCGTTCCCCTTGTTCCTGCATTTTTTGAGCTAACAGAAAGCCCTCTTTTCGCCGTTCCTGGCTGAAGAAAATACACTGCAAGTCATTTTGGGTTTCAAATTCACCCAAAGCTTCTAATACCCTGTCAAGCTGAAGTGCAAATCCGGTCGCACTTGCTTTTTTACCAAACTTCTCAATTAAACTATACCTGCCGCCATTACCGATTGGAAAACCAACATTGCCTGCATAGGCTTCAAAGAAAACTCCTGAGTAGTAACTCATATGGCTGACAAGGGTTAAATCGAATCTCACCTGATCCTGCACTCCATAATCACTGAGGACATCCCATAATTCTTTGAGCTGGAGGATCGCTTGCTTTCCTTGTTCATTTTCAATTAAATCAAGTGCCATGCCGATCACTTCTGCCCCGCCGCGTAATTCTAGGAATTGCAGAAGCCTTTGTTTATCAATCGAGGACAACGAGAGCGCTTGAATATGCTCACGATACCCGACATAATTTTTTTCAAATAAAAATCTCCTTAGTGAATCTGCCCGTTCCTCCGTACCTAATATTTGTAAAAATAATTCTTCGGTAAAAGAGGTATGGCCAATTGATACTTGAAATTTATCCAAACCGGCTTGCTTTAAAGAGGAGACTAAAAGTGATATCACTTCACCGTCACACGAGACGGTCTCATCATTTATGAACTCCACGCCAATTTGTTCAAATTCTGCCGGCCTCCCGCCTTCACGGCGCTGAGCCCGATAAACATTTGCCGTATAGGCTAACCTTAATGGCAGGTCGTCCTGCAATAGCTTAGAAGCGGCAACACGTGCAATCGGGGCGGTCATCTCCGGCCTCAATACGAGCGTATACCCATCTTTATCAAGTAATTTAAAAAGTTGACGGTCCGGAATCGCTGAAGCCGCTCCGACCGTTTCATAGTATTCAAGAGTAGGGGTTTCGATAAATTGATAGCCCCAAAGCTTAATCGTTTCAGCTAATAAAGATTGAACACGATGTTTTTTTTCAAATAACTCTGGAAGTGTATCTCTCATGCCCAATGGTTTCTCAAACATAAACAAACGACTCATTACGCTCATCCTTTTTATGGAAATCCTTTAGTCTGCTAATATGGTAGTAAAGTAAAGTTATTAGTAGTTTAACGCTAGGGTTGCAGTTCGTCAATGAAAAAATCTCATTGAATAGTCTGTACAATAGGAAAGAGCCTAGTCTAAAACCGGGCTCTTTTCTAAAATCTTATTCATTTTTTCGATAAATCGGGTCAGCTGCCCAGCGCTTTTCCAGTTCTTCTCTTGTGTAGATTACCCTCATTGGATTGCCGCCAACAAAGCTCCCTGGCGGTACGTCTTTATGTACAAGGGTTCCGGCTGAAACAATCGCCCCATCTCCAATTGTAACTCCAGGGAGAATCGTCGAATTCGCGCCAATCATGACTTCACTGCCAATGTCGATCGGGCCAAGCCGATATTCTTTGATTAAATATTCATGGGCCAGGATGGTGGTATTGTAGCCAATCACCGTATTGCGGCCAACACTAATCTTTTCCGGAAACATGACGTCGAGCATCACCATTAACGCAAAGGAGGTTTGCTCCCCTACCTTTACCCGAAGGAAGGTGCGGTACAGCCAGTTTTTCATCCCGAGAAAGGGTGTGTAACGTGCCAGCTGAATGACAATAAAATTTTTGACCACCTTCCAAAATGGCACAGTCTTATAAACATGCCATAGGGAATTCGCCCCTTCAACCGGATAGCGGGTTGTATTTCTCATCCTTCTCACTCTCCGAGAATGGTTAATAAGTCTGCCATGTTCTCTAGCATATAATCTGGTTCATATTTGGCAAGATAGTCTCGGCCTTTAATGGTCCAGGCGACTCCTGCTGTTTTTGTTCCTGCATTTTTCCCAGCCAAAATATCATGGAAATTATCACCGACCATAATGGTTTCCTCAGGTTGGGAATTTAATTGCTCCAACGCTTTAAGAATCGGTTCCGGATCTGGCTTCACTTTTGTCACATGATCCAGCGCAACTACGACATCAAAATATTCCTCGAGCTTCATTAAGCGTAGACCCTTTAAACTCGTATCATGACGCTTGGTTGTGACAACTCCAAGCTTATAGCCCTTTTCCTTCAAAGTACCGATGGTTTCCAGCACACTAGGAAATTCTTTCACGAGCAAATCATGGTTGGCAAGATTATAGGTCCGATATTCTAAAATCATTTCCTCAACCCGGTCAGGGTCAACGGTTGAAAATGCCTCATGAAGGGTAGGACCCATGAACGGAAGTACGTCTTCTCGCTTATATTTGTTTGGGTAATATTTTTCAAGTGTGTGTAAATAAGTCGCAATGATTAATTCATTCGTATCGATTAATGTCCCGTCTAAATCAAATAGAAGGGTGGTAATGTTGCTCTTCATGGTTGTTTCTCACACCGCCTTATGATATGGATTGATCTAAATAACGCTCTTCTGACAGATTCTTCTTTCGTCTAATCAACAGGATTGCCACGGCACCAATGACTAGGACAATGGAAATCATTTGTGCCATTCTGAGAGTACTAGTCAGCATAAGGCTGTCAGTCCTCATTCCTTCAACGAAGAAACGGCCGACGGAATACCAGATCACATAGGAAAGGAATAACTCCCCGCGGCGCAGATTAACACGGCGAAGCAGTATTAATAAAATAAAGCCAATAAAGTCCCAGACAGATTCATATAAAAATGTCGGATGATAATAAGTTCCATTAATATACATTTGATTGATAATGAAGTTCGGTAAATGTAAATTTTCTAGGAAGCTTCTCGTGACTTCCCCACCATGAGCTTCCTGGTTCATAAAATTCCCCCATCGGCCGATGGCTTGGCCGAGAATGAGGCTTGGAGCAGCAATGTCAGTAATTTTCCAAAAGGACACTCCCCGCTTTTTCGCAAAAACATAGGTGGTAATAACGGAGCCGATAAGGGCCCCATGGATGGCAATCCCGCCATTCCATATGGCTGGAATCTCAGATGGATGCTGGGCATAATACTTCCATTCAAAAATCACATAATAAATCCGCGCTGAAATAATCGCAATCGGGATCGCCCAAAGCATTAAGTCTGCAAATGTATCCTTTGGCAGGCCGCGGCGATTCCCCTCCCTGATGGCAAGGAACAAAGCAAGCGCCAATCCTGAACCAATAATAATTCCATACCAATGCACTTGAATGGGTCCAAGTGTAAAAGCAATGGGATTAAGCGGCTGAATATTTTCTTTCATGTTCTAGTCTCCTTATTTCCCTTAAATGTCTTCATGTTCGCCTTCTTCAATGACCTCGGAGAGACGCTCAGTAAATTGCTGGGCGGCATTGACACCCATCCGTTTAAGCCTGAAGTTCATCGCCGCAACTTCGATAATTACTGCGATGTTTCGTCCTGGGCGAACAGGAATAGTCAGTTTGGTGACATCTGTATCAATAATTTTCATTTTTTCTTCGTCTAAACCAAGACGGTCATACTGCTTTTGAGAATCCCAATTTTCGAGACTAATGACGAGCGAAATCTTTTTGTTACTGCGGACAGCTCCCGCACCAAATAACGTCATAACATTGATGATTCCGAGCCCGCGGATTTCTAATAAATGCTCGATTAATTCTGGAGAAGTTCCAACAAGAGTATCTTGATCCTCTTGGCGGATTTCAACACAATCATCAGCCACTAAGCGGTGCCCGCGTTTCACCAATTCCAAAGCAGTTTCACTTTTACCAACGCCGCTTTTACCAGTAATTAACACCCCGACGCCGTAAATATCGACTAATACACCGTGAACAGCGGTCGTTGGCGCAAGTTTACTTTCTAAAAAATTGGTTAACCGGCTGGAAAATCGAGTTGTTTTCATACCACTGCGGAGGACAGGAACAGATTCGCGTTCGGACGCTTCAAACAGTTCTTGAGGAACCTCTAATCCACGTGTGACAATGATTGCCGGAGTAATATCGGTGCAAAGCTGTTCCATTCGGGACATGCGTTCACTTGGTGTGAGTTCCTCAAAAAAGGAAAGCTCTGTTTTTCCTAACAGTTGGATTCGCTCTGCAGGATAAAACTCAAAGTATCCAGCCATTTCAATTCCAGGGCGGGAAATATCACTTGTGGTAATCGGGCGGTTAATTCCTTCTTCACCACTCATAAGTTCTAGATGAAATTTTTCTAAAATTTCCTTCGTGCGTACCTTTACCAAGTAGGTTCCTCCTTTTTTAGAAAAGCGCAAACTTCTAATGATGCTGATGATTTGGTTATAAGTGCTGATACTAGTGGTATTAATTAAAATAAGTTTCCTCTTATTTTAGCATTTTTTAAACAAGAACCAAATAATTTAGACAATTTCTCTGAAATGACACCATAGGAGCAAAAGAAAACAAACAGATGCAACTCTATTAAATTCCCACACAACCATGTCCATTTTCCGAACAAGTTTATGCCGAAGAACTGACGTTTTTATTGATTTTACTGCAAAAAAATAGCGCAGGATTCACTCCCGCGTTATTTTTCATTTTATTGTTTTTTAGAAGGTTCCAAAATCGTCTTTTGAATAATCAGGTTAACAATTGCCATGATAATGGCAGCAAACAGAGCCATTCCAAAGCCGGATATCTCAAAGGCCGGTCCCATAATGGCATCAGTAATCTCAAGGGTAAGCGCATTTATCACAAACAAAAATAAGCCAAGTGTTAAAATGGTTGCCGGCAGGGTTAACAGGATTAACAGTGGGCGTACCAAAATATTTAGTATGGAGAGCAGAAAACTTGCTTGAAGGGCAGCTGTAAAACCTGCCAGTTGGATACTTTCACGAAAATATCCGGCAAGCGCCATAAATAAAATAGCATTAATTAGGACTCCTATCAGCCATCTCATCTTCTCGCATCCT
Source organism: Bacillus salipaludis (assembly GCF_030938565.1). GTDB lineage: Bacteria > Bacillota > Bacilli > Bacillales > Cytobacillaceae > Neobacillus > Neobacillus salipaludis_A. Next base: position 5,811,781 of record NZ_JAVGVR010000001.1, read on the forward strand.
GCTCAATTGGTAATAATGTTTCTTTCATGTAAACTCCCACCTATTTAAATGGAATAACTCCGTCTGATTTATGAATGGTAATAGAACCCGTTTTTGTGTCGGCAAATACCTTTAACTGTCGCTCAGGATGATTAATCGATTCGAAACGCAGTAATTTTTGTATCATTTCGCTTTTTTCCTCGAGAATTTGGACCCCCTCAAGCTTCATATTAAAGCCGCCGAGATTGGTTTTTAATTCCCCATTAACTGGAACACCCTCCGGAACATAAAGATCAATACTGCCTGTGGTTGCCTTTGCTGAGATTAACTCACAGCGATTGCCATTCAGGCTGTATGTTACATTGCCATTGAATGTTTGCGTTGCCATCTTTCTAAAATTCCCATCCAGCTTAATTGCCCCATTAATGGTCTCAGCCTCAATATCATCAATAATACTATTTTGAAGCTTTATATGACCATTGGCTGTTTCGATTTCCGCTCGCTTTCCAGTTACCCTTGCTAAGTCAATTTTACCATTAGCGGTTTTGACGCGAAAATCGGTTACATTCAATTCTTCACCTGAAATCGGTCCATTAAACATTCTTACACGAATTCGTTCATACTGTGCCTGCGGGATATATATAACCGCATCGACCTTCATCCATTTTTGCTGGGTCGTAAAGCGCAGTTTTTCCCCCTCTATGGCAAAAATGACATCCTTTAAGAAGTTTTGTCTTGCCTGTTCGGGTGTATCAACCCGATATACCTTTGCCTGACATTCAATCCGAACATCCTTCTGATCCCATGCAGCAATTTTTAATGAGCCGTTGGCCACATCCAAATCCATATCCTTTAAATAAACGTCGCCATGTTGAAAAATATGGGAGATTTCTACGGATTGTCCGAAGTTTAAATCGAGATCAAAGTCTTTAATTTTTTTTAAAGCGGAATCAACAAAGTCAAATATTTTATCTTTTGTAGATTGGAACCTGTTTCCATTTGCATATTCTTGATTTTCCTTATTCGCTTCCTCAAACTTGACTGCAGTGGAAAGCTCACGAACGATTTGCTCCTGTTTTTGCTCCATGGTCTGCTGTGCCTTTTCCAGCTCCTCAAGCAAGGATAGTGCCTCGTCAACCTTTAATTTTCCCTCTTCAACCATTTGTAAAATCCGCTTTCTTTCCTCTTTCATGTTTTTCACCCCGAATCATTTATTCTATTCATCTTATTCCATTCCTGGGACTTTTACGCCTTCTGTACTACTTTATTAATACGAATTGAGTGGAATTAAAGTTTCAGTTTTCCCCATGCAAAAAAGCTAGAGCACCTGGCCTTAGCTTTTTGCAATCATTTCTTTTTCATCAATTTGCTTTTTCATCCGCACGCGATCACGTTCAAGAATTGGTTTTAAATATTTTCCTGTATAGGACTCAGGAACCTCCGCGACCTTTTCCGGTGTACCGGTCGCCACAATAGTACCACCCTTATCGCCGCCCTCCGGACCTAGATCAATTAAATAATCCGCTGCTTTAATCACATCAAGATTATGCTCGATAACAAGAACGGTATCGCCATTCTCTACCAAGCGCTGAAGCACAACAAGCAACCTAGAAATATCATCCACATGCAATCCGGTTGTCGGCTCATCCAAAATGTAGAAGGATTTTCCAGTTGAACGTCGATGGAGCTCCGATGCCAATTTCACCCGTTGCGCTTCCCCTCCAGATAACGTGGTTGCCGGCTGCCCTAATTTGATGTAGCCAAGCCCCACATCCAAAATCGTTTGCAGCTTGCGGCTGATTTTTGGAATGTTCTCGAAAAATTGAACAGCCGCCTCTACCGTCATATCTAATATATCGGCAATGTTCTTTCCTTTGTACTTTACCTCAAGTGTTTCGCGGTTATAGCGTTTCCCGTGGCACACTTCACAAGGGACATACACATCAGGCAAAAAGTGCATTTCAATTTTGATAATCCCGTCACCACGGCAGGCCTCACAGCGGCCGCCTTTAACATTAAAGCTGAAACGGCCTTTTTTATAACCGCGAACCTTTGCCTCATTCGTTGTCGCAAAAACATCGCGAACATCATCGAACACACCTGTGTATGTCGCTGGGTTCGAACGCGGAGTTCTGCCGATTGGCGATTGGTCAATATCTATGACCTTTTCTAAATAGTCAATCCCCTTAATGCTCTTATGCTCACCCGGCTTCGTTTTGGCATGATGCAGCTTTTGTGCCAGTGACTTATGAAGGATTTCATTAATCAACGTACTTTTCCCTGACCCAGAGACACCGGTAACGGCAATAAACATTCCAAGTGGGATTTTCACATTGACATTTTTTAAATTGTTCTCCGAGGCTCCTTTAATTTCAACAAAACGGCCGTCAGATTTTCTGCGTTCAAGTGGGAGTGGGATAAATTTCTTTCCTGATAAATACTGGCCGGTTAAAGAATTAGGATCGGCCATCACTTCTTCAGGTGTACCAGCAGAAATCACTTCCCCGCCATGCACCCCTGCACCAGGTCCGATATCAATTAAGTAATCCGCCGCAAGCATTGTGTCCTCATCATGTTCGACGACAATCAAGGTATTCCCGATATCGCGCATGTTTTGCAAGGTTCCAATTAAACGGTCATTATCCCGTTGGTGCAGTCCAATGGAAGGTTCATCAAGAATATATAATACCCCTGTTAACCGTGATCCAATCTGGGTGGCTAAGCGAATCCGCTGGGCCTCACCGCCGGAAAGAGTTCCCGCTGTACGGCTAAGGTTCAAATAATCAAGACCGACATTAATCAGAAATCCTAAGCGCTCACTAATCTCACGAAAAATTAACCTAGCAATTTGCATCTCTTTTTCAGATAGATTCAATTCGGAGAAAAATTGATGCGCTTCTTCAATAGAAAGGTCCGTAATCTGGGAAATATGCCTGCCAGAGATTAAGACAGCCAAACTTTCTGGTTTTAAACGATACCCCTTACAAGCCGGGCATGGCTGCTGTCCCATGTATTTTTCCATCTGTTCACGAATATAATCGGAACTTGTTTCTTTATAACGGCGCTCAACGTTCCTGAGTACTCCTTCAAATTCAATATGACCTTCACGGATTTGTCCGAAATCATTTTCATAGCGAAAATATATTTTTTCACGGTCAGATCCATATAAAATTTTATCCATTTGGTGTTTTGGAATATCTATAACTGGAATATTCATGTCGATACCATAATGATCACAGACTGCCTCAAGCAGCTGCGGATAGTATTGCGAACTGGTTGGCTCCCACGGGGCAATTGCATGCTGTTTTAGCGTTAAATCCTTATTTGGAATCACAAGGTCAACATCGACCTCAAGCTTCGAGCCAAGCCCGTCACACTGAGGGCAGGCACCAAACGGGCTATTAAAAGAAAACATTCGCGGCTCTAATTCCCCAATGGAAAAACCACAGTGCGGACAGGCATGGTTTTCACTGAATAGTAGTTCTTCCTCCCCAATAACGTCGACGATGACTTTTCCAGCTCCGAGTCCTAAGGCCGTTTCAAGGGAATCAGCCACCCTTGAAGAAACCCCTTCTTTTACGACAATCCGGTCAACAACTACTTCGATGGAATGCTTTTTATTTTTTTCCAGCTCAATTTCATCACTGAGATCGAGCATTTCACCATCGACCCGGACACGTACAAAGCCTTGCTTTTTAATATCCTCGAACACCTTTACATGTGCTCCCTTACGGCCAGATACAATTGGGGCAAGGATTTGCATTTTCGTGCGTTCCGGATACTCCAGAATTCGGTCTACCATTTGCTCAATCGTTTGTGACGAAATCTCAATTCCGTGAATCGGACAAGTGGGATGCCCAACTCTAGCAAACAGCAGTCGTAAGTAATCATAAATCTCGGTTACTGTTCCTACTGTTGACCGCGGATTTCGGCTTGTTGTTTTTTGATCAATCGAGATTGCCGGAGATAATCCCTCAATCGCGTCGACATCCGGCTTATCCATCTGTCCAAGGAATTGCCGGGCGTAGGCGGAAAGGGATTCAACATAACGGCGCTGACCTTCTGCGTAAATGGTATCAAAGGCAAGCGAGGACTTTCCTGACCCGGAAAGTCCCGTTACGACCACTAGTTTATCTCTCGGAATTGTAACATCTATATTTTTAAGATTGTGAGCCCTTGCTCCTTTTACAATAATGTTTTCCATTGCCATGATTAAGTTATCCTTCCGCTTTCAATTCTAAAATTAAATCACGAAGCTCGGCGGCACGCTCGAAATTAAGCGCCTTGGCGGCTTCCTTCATTTCTTTTTCCATATCGGCAATTAAGCGTTCTTTTTCTTTCTTGGACAGCTTGCCAAGTGCTGCTGCCGGTTTGTAGTCTTCCTGCTCCTCAGCCGCATGCGTTGCACGAATAACATCGCGAATATCCTTCTGTATCGTTTTTGGTGTTATCCCGTGCTTTTGGTTATATTCCTCCTGGATCTCGCGACGGCGCTTCGTTTCACTAATCGCCATTTCCATTGAATTAGTCATCCGATCAGCATACATGATTACCTGTCCGTTTGCATTCCGGGCCGCACGTCCAATCGTTTGGATTAAAGAGCGTTCCGAACGGAGGAACCCTTCTTTATCCGCATCTAAAATAGCTACAAGCGAAACCTCCGGTATATCGAGACCTTCCCTGAGCAGGTTAATTCCAACGAGGACATCATATTTACCAAGACGCAGCTCGCGAATTATTTCAATCCGCTCAAGCGTTTTGACTTCTGAATGAAGGTATTGGACTTTAATGCCGATTTCTTTTAAGTAATCGGTTAGGTCCTCTGACATTTTTTTCGTTAATGTTGTAATCAGCACACGTTCATTACGCTTCACTCGATCCTGGATTTCACCAATTAAATCATCAATCTGTCCTTCAATTGGACGAACTTCAATTGGCGGATCTAACAAGCCGGTTGGACGAATAATTTGTTCAACCATTTCCGGTGTATGCTCTAGCTCGAAGGGACCAGGGGTGGCGGACACAAAAATAATATTGTGAATATGTTTTTCAAATTCATCAAACGTAAGCGGCCGGTTGTCTAATGCGGAAGGCAGGCGGAATCCGTGTTCAACAAGCACTTCTTTCCGAGCTTTATCCCCATTAAACATTCCTCTGACCTGTGGCAATGTCACGTGTGATTCATCAATAACCATTAAAAAATCCTCTGGAAAATAGTCTAATAGGGTATAAGGTGTCGAACCTGGCGGCCGTAATGTTAGATGGCGCGAGTAGTTCTCAATACCTGAACAAAAGCCCATTTCCCTCATCATTTCCAGGTCGTAGCGTGTCCGCTGTTCGATTCGCTGAGCCTCAAGCAATTTATCATTTTCCCGAAGGACCTTTAGGCGTTCTTCGAGTTCTTTTTCAATGTTTTCAATGGCAATGCGCATCTTTTCTTCTCTCGTAACGAAGTGGGAGGCAGGGAAAATAGCTACATGGTCCCGCTCTCCAATAATTTCTCCTGTCAAGGCATCTACTTCACGAATCCGGTCGATTTCATCGCCGAAAAATTCAACACGCATACAGTGCTCATCCCGTGAAACCGGGAAGATCTCGACCACATCACCGCGGACACGGAATGTTCCCCGTTTGAAATCGATGTCGTTTCGTTCATATTGGATATCGACGAGACGATGGAGCAGCTGATTGCGTTCAATTTCCATCCCTGTTCGGAGTGAAAGTACCATTTCACGATATTCCTCTGGCGAACCGAGACCATAAATACACGAAACACTGGCAATGATGATGACATCATTCCGCTCAAAAAGCGAAGAGGTTGCTGAGTGCCGCAATTTATCAATTTCATCGTTGATGCTTGCATCTTTTTCAATAAATGTATCAGTCTGTGGAACATAGGCTTCCGGCTGATAGTAATCATAGTAGCTGACAAAGTACTCCACAGCATTGTTTGGGAAGAATTCCTTAAACTCACTGTACAGCTGGCCGGCCAAGGTTTTATTGTGAGCAATCACAAGGGTTGGCTTATTTACCTCTTTAATGACATTGGAAATCGTAAATGTTTTACCCGTCCCAGTTGCTCCTAAAAGGGTTTGATAACGTTTATTTTCATGGATTCCTTGCACTAATTGACGGATAGCTTCAGGTTGGTCGCCCTGCGGCGAATATTTAGATACTAATTCAAATTGGTCCTTCACAAAATTTCCCCCTAAATACAATAGGTTCGATTCATTACTTTTCTGCCTTTTTAAGAAAGTCTCGGACCGGTTGCGGCTGAAAAGTGATTCTTTCCATAATATATATTACCATGTTACCACAAAACACCAAAAACAAACCAATAATATGCGAACGAATATTCGTTTTTTTGAAATAAGTGCTGTTTTCCTACCTATATTACACTCAAATTAAAATTAAATAGAATACCGTCGTAAAATTACTAGTCTTTCTGAAACTAAATGTTTTTCCGCGAATTGACCAGGTTTATCCGCGAATCCAATATCCTGTCTATTAATTATAAAAAACAAAAAGCCTGCCAAATCCTGATTTGGCAGACTTCTAGCTTTTTTTTATGATTCTCGGCTTCATTTTTGCAGCCAGCCAAAAACCGGCCGTCAATGATAGAGCATCGATGATAATAAGCGGTAAAGTATGGGTATAACCTTTATAAGCAGAAGCAGCAATAAGTGCGACGGTTAATGCAAGTCCTATAATCCGATTGTAAGTGACCCGTGTAAAAAACAAAACGAGTAAGCCCGGCAAAATAAGCGCCGACAAAAATTTAATCACCAATGGGTACACCTCATTCATTCATTTCTGTTAATTAATTCTAAAAATTTATTCACAAAATTGCAACAGAAAAATGAAATTAGCTATTGAAATTCCGTATTTCCTATAAGGATTTCACCATAAAAAGGAGTGGATCATATCCACACCTTTACAATTTAACCTTTTGCAACCGTAATGCATTCAAAACAACTGAAACGGAACTGAATGCCATTGCTGCCCCTGCAAGCCAAGGTGCAAGGAACCCAAGCGCAGCAACCGGAATACCAAGTGTGTTATAGGCAAGCGCCCAAAAAAGGTTCTGTTTAATATTACGAATCGTCTTTTTACTCATAAAAATGGCATCAGCAATACTATTTAAATCCCCGCGAATTAGTGTAATATCAGCTGCCTCCATCGCCACATCCGTACCAGTCCCAATCGCCATACCGATATCGGCAATAGCAAGGGCCGGTGCATCATTGATTCCATCTCCAACCATGGCAACCTTTTTACCTTGTGCCTGAAGCTTCTTGATTTCATCCGCCTTCCCTTCAGGAAGTACCTCAGCAATTACCTGGTCTACTCCAACCTGAACTGCAATGGCATTTGCTGTTTGCTGATTATCCCCTGTAATCATGATTACTTCAATTCCCATATTTCTTAGGCGGCTGATCGCTGTTTGGGATGTTTCTTTTATCGTATCCGCCACGGCCACTATTCCTGCAAAATGACCATTTATTGCTGTAAGCATCGCGGTTTTTCCAGCCCTTTCTAATACATCCATCTGATCAAGAGCATTTTCCGCAGATACATTAAACTGTTTCATTAACTTTCTTGTTCCCACCAGCAGCTCTTTTCCTTCGACAATTGCCTTTATACCAAATCCAGGAATCGCTTCAAACTCCGTTACATCCTTTAAAGCAATTCCTTTATCTTTAATCCCTTGAACAATCGCTTGAGCAAGTGGGTGTTCGGATTGTTTCTCAGCTGATCCCACAAGTGATAAAAATTCTTCTGATTTAGAGTTGTTTGTGAAAACATCGGTTAAAACCGGTGTACCATTTGTAACTGTGCCAGTTTTATCGAGAACAACAGTAGAAATTTTATGCGTCATTTCCAAGTGTTCCCCGCCTTTAAACAGAATTCCATATTCTGCTGCTCGCCCTGAACCAGCCATAATCGAAGTTGGTGTTGCCAATCCCAATGCACACGGGCAGGCAATTACGAGAACCGCAATCAACTTCTCCAACGCCTCTGCAAAATCCCCGGGTGTTACGAAAAAATACCAAACAACAAAGGCTAGGACGGCAAGTGCCACAACAATAGGGACAAATATGCCGGAAATTTTATCAGCTAGACGTTGGATCGGCGCTTTTGATCCCTGGGCTTCTTCCACAACTTTAATGATCTGTGCCAAAGCTGTATCCCTGCCAACTTTTGTTGCTTCCACTTTGAGAAATCCATTTTTATTGATGGTAGCTCCAATTACCTCATCACCAGGACTTTTATCAACAGGAACGCTTTCACCTGTTAACATCGACTCATCAATAGCCGAACGGCCCTCTATTATCTTTCCATCGACTGGAATCTTCTCACCGGGTTTAATATGAAGGATATCCCCAACGATTACTTCCTCAATCGGGACCTCCTGTTCAATTCCTGCTCTCTCAACCATTGCTGTCTTCGCTTGAAGACCCATCAATTTCTTAATCGCTTCAGATGAACGACCCTTTGCTTTCGCCTCAAACAGCTTTCCAAGAATGATCAATGTAATCAGGATTGAACTTGTTTCATAATAAAGCTCCACTGAATTTCCGTGACTTCCAATAGAGACAATAGATAGATATAAACTATAAAAATAAGCAGCGGAAGTTCCCAGTGAAACGAGAACATCCATATTGGCACCCTTATTTTTTAAAGCTTTATAGGCACCAACATAAAACTGTTTCCCAATCATGAACTGAACCGGAGTGGCCAAAGCTAATTGAACCCACGGATTCATAAACATATCCGGAACCCATATGAATGAAGTGAAACTGAAATGACCTACCATTGCCCATAAAAGCGGGATTGAAAGGATGCTCGAAAAAAGAAACTTCCCTGTTTGTTTTTCAATTTCCTTTTGGCGATAGTCAATCGTATCTTTTACATCTTCCTTGATATGAGCACCATAACCGAGGGTTTCCACCTTTTGAATGATTTCACCTGTTGAGAGAACCCCACTATTGTACTCCACTGTCGCTTTTTCTAAGGCTAAATTCACATTTGCCCTTACAACACCCTCTAATTTAGTAAGGCCTTTTTCGATTCGGGCCGCACAAGCGGCACATGTCATTCCAGTGATATCAAATTCAGTTTTTTCATTGACAACCTCGTATCCTAAATCCTTAATCTTTTTTTCTATTTCTTCGACCTTGATTTTTTCGGGATCATATTTAACATTAGATTTTTCCAAGGCCAGATTCACATTTGCAGTTTCAACGCCTTCTAATTTATTAAGACCTTTTTCAATTCTAATGGCACATGCAGCACAGGTCATTCCAGAAATCTGTAAATTAGTCTCTTTTATATTTTGACTCATAAAAGCCAGCTCCTTATACCCTATATAGGTATATATTTTTGTGAAAAGGAACGTGCTAGGAGCTAGCACGTCTTTTTCACACTCTTTATTTCACATCATAACCTTGGTCATCAATGGTTTCCTTTATTTTATCCAATGAAATTTCATTTGGATTAAACTCTACATCCACTTTTGCTGCCTTCAAATCGACCTTAACGGAACAGACACCGTTAAGTGCACCGACGCTTCCTTCTACTGCTTTTACACAATGACCGCAAGACATTCCTATAACATTTAATGATACCTTTTCCATTATGTTCATTCCCTTCGGATATTGTTAATTAATTTTTTTCTTATTTTTAATAATACTATACCCCCCTACCCTATGTAAAGCCCGATTTATAATTTGTTTATATTTTTTTAACAGTATTACTTAAAAATAACTTTATCAGATAACTATCAAGAAATAATGCATTTTTGATTTTGTCATAAATTCGCCAAAACTCCCGTGTATTTATAGCTGATTGTAACATTTTTATCAAAATCCATACTTTCTGCAAATTTAAACATTATCATGGTATTGAAATTGCAAAGGAGGAAAAATCAATGAAAAAATATTTAGCTTTATTTTTTACCAGCATGTTAATTTTGTCCCTATTCCTTGCAGGGTGTGGAAATACAACCAATAAGGAAAATGGAAAAACGGAAAAAACTCAGGTATCAATAACAAATCAGGAAGCTCGATTCCTCTTTACAGCAAATGAAGGTGGAAGTATTTCAAAAATAAGCCTGAATGAGCAAAAGGTTATTTCAACCTTTAAGTTTGATGGAGCCGTTCATAATATTCAGGTGTCACCTAATGGAAAAGTGGTAGCTGCTACGGTTGTTCCGGAAATGATGAATGGGCATGGCCATGACAATTCTATGGATATGACAGGAAAAGCAATATTCTTTGATCCAATTCAAGATAAAATTATGAAAGAAGTAAAAGTAGGCAACCACCCTGCGCATATCGTCTTTACGGAAAATGGGAAGTACGTCTTGGTTACAAACAATGAGGATAATACTGTTTCCGTGATTGATGCTAAAAATTATGCGATAGTTAAAACCATTCCGACCGGAAAGGGCCCGCACGGTTTTAGAATATCCAAGGATAGCCAGTTCGCCTATGTGGCAAATATGGGGGAGGACACAGTGAGTGTTCTAAACCTTCAAACCCTGAAGGAGGACAAAAAAATTAAAGTTGGAGAAACCCCCGTCACGACGGGAATTACAACGGATGGTAAGACATTAGTTGTTACATTAAATAAAGAAAATGCCTTAGCCATTGTAGATTTAGCTTCAGGAAAAGTAGATAAGGTCAAAGTTGGAAATGGACCTGCACAGGTTTATATTGGGCCGGGAAATCAATTTGCTTACGTCGCTAATCAAGGAACAGCGGATTCTCCTTCACATTCTATAACTAAGGTAGTTTTAAAATCAAAACATGTGGCGGCAACGATTGAAACGGGCAAAGGCTCACATGGGGTAGTAACAAGTCCAGACAATAAATTAACGTATGTAACCAATATGTTTGAAAACACCGTGAATGTTATCGATAACTCCCAAAATAAGGTGGTCAAGACGATAAACGTTGGAAAAACACCTAACGGAATTAGTATCATGCCGTGATTCCCACCGCATACATCAATTTAAAAACCTTAGCCCATTGATCATGGGCTAAGGTTTTTAGTGTTTTAGACCCTGTGCATCATTGGGAGTGAGAACAAATAAATATTTGCTACTGGAAGTATTACCATTAAAGTATAATACGGCATCAATGCTTTAAAAGATCCTTTGTTGCCAATTCGATAAGCTGTATAAATGGAACCAATCATTCCAATCACGATAATAATATACTGCAGCATTTGAACAGATGAGGCAGGAGCAAATGCTAAATCCGCTCTTGTTACATTCAACCCAAATAATGCTGCGGTGTTATACCAGATTGCTTTTCCCTCCGTAATGATATGGAAAAGGTTATGTGCGAGGTGACCTGCTAAATCTAATGGAATAATCGCATAACCGAATCGAATAAAGTTTTTCTTTACTTTTTCTGCCGAACCACCGGTTACGGTTGCAATTTTTGCTGTTCCTAATAATAGTGCTACTGGGATGGCCATTGAAATAATAAAGGCAACCGTAAAGTTTACATTATAATTATCTGTCCCGGTTATGGAACCAATTGCATTTAAAATATCCTGCCAGATGGATACCATAGTGATGTTTTGAACAAACACAATTCCCATAATAACGGCTGCCAAGAAGGTGTGCTCAATCATCGGTTTTTTGATTCCCCATAATTCCGATGTAGGTACCCTTGGAGAAATCCGAATCGAGTCTTTCGGACAAGATTTCACACAGTTTCCGCAAAGGTTACAATCTGCCGATGAATCCATTGTCCTTACAAATTGAAACATTGGGCAGCCTTCTGCCTTATCGCTCCCTTTAAAACAGACCTGAGTTTTACACGTCTTACAGATCTCCGGAGTACCGCGAAGTTCTAATGAACCAGAACGTGAATAGTTACCAGATAATCCTCCAAGGAAACAAAGAGTCTTACAGAATGTTCTTCGTTCATAAAAAACGGATGTAGCAATTACCATTGTGACTAGTAATAGGAGTAAATAACCGGATCCTCTTGGGGATTCAACAATTCCCCAAATATGATCGCTATAGGTAATTCCGATAAAAAAAAGGTCAATCATCCAAAGCCCATATTTTCTTAAAAATTTCGGCATCGGCCGATTACTGCCAATCGTTTTTCGAACAATATCACTCAATTTGCCAAATGGACAAATCGCACACCAAAACCTTCCAATGACGAGGAAAAAGATTGGGATTAGCGGCCACCATAAAACCCAGGTTAACGAAGTTCCGACATTTCGTGTTGGGTCAACGGTTCCGGCAACTAATTCATAAACAATAACGGAAAAAACGATGAGGACGATCCATTGAAAAATGCCTGGATACCATCGGCTCTGAATAAATTTTTTTATAATCGGTATGGATAATAGATTATAAGGCTGCTTTTCTTCCATCCGTTTTTCCTCATTAGTTAATTGATTACTTGGAATTGCCATTGGAACCATCCTTTCTTCTAAACCACTTATTCCATATTCCAATCACAATAAACGAAAGATTAACTGCACCATAAGTATCCAACACCATTAAATTAGCTGGTTTTTCAATTACCGTTCCATGGGAGTGTCCACTGCCCTCCATGTCCATTCCTTCCATATCATGATTTTCAGTGTTGTATTCCCCGCTCATATCCATTCCTTCCATATCATGACTGTCCGTGGTGTGTTCCCCGCTCATGTCCATTCCTTCCATATCATGGCTGTCAGCGGTGTGTTCCCCGCTCACGTCCATTCCTTCTATGTTGTGCTCGGAAAGTTCGTTTCCGTTAAGGCTTGATGTTGATGGCATCTTTTGATTCCCTTCATCTGCCATAGCCATTCTTCCACCGGAAAATACAATAACCAGAATAATCATAAACATCCATTTAGCCTTCAAAACTATTCACCTCATTCCCATAAAGTATAAAATAAGAGTATTAATTAACATGGTTTCACTTTAATGGAAAAGTGTGCAGAAACTATGGTTTTTCCTTGGACAAAGTTTGTCATTTATGAAAGCCGAGCCAATTGACACAAAATCGAAATAATAAAACACTTAATCTGCAAGGTTTCTTCATATTTTTCTTTTATAATGATCGTAACTTAGGGTAAGGTGGGAGAGTTTTGAAGACAATTTTACTAGTGGATGACGAAACCCGTATGCTCGACCTTTTATGTCTATATTTAACACCTTATGATTATAGATGTTTGAAGGCTGAATCAGGGAAAGATGCTTTAAGGCACCTGAAGAAGGAAAATATCGACATCGTACTCCTTGATGTGATGATGCCTGAAATGGATGGGTGGATGACCTGCCGAAAAATCAGGGAATTTTCAGATATTCCCATTATCATGTTAACGGCTAGAAGTGAAACAAGCGATGTAATCAAAGGATTAAAACATGGCTCCGATGATTATGTAACGAAACCCTTTCACGAAGCTGAACTAATGGCCAGGATTGAAGCATTATTAAGAAGGGCAAGTCATTCAAAGGATCATCAACATATGCTTATTTTCAACGAATTAGAATGGAATGAAGAAACTGTGGAGTTAAAATTTCAAAATCAACATATTCCCCTTACACCAAAGGAATTTGCATTAATGGGATTGTTTTTAAAAAATCCTAAGAAAGTGTACTCCCGAGATCATTTAGTTACAGCCATTTGGGGCCTAAATTCAAATATCGATGACCGAACGGTCGATTCTCATATTCGGAATTTAAGAGAAAAATTAAGAAATGCAGGATTTCCAATAGATAACCATCTTTATACCGTTTGGGGAATAGGATATAAATGGGTAAAAGAGGGCTCTGAATTAAAATCAAAATAGGTGGCAGGTATGAAGATTTCAATTAAATTAGGCATGTGGTTTTTTTTCTGTATTTTGGTGATTGAAATTTTTTCGATGTTTTTTTTACATAATAATTTAGTACATTCGCAGGTTCATCAGGAGCTTGGTTCGCTTCAAGCAAGGGGAAATAGTCATCGATCTGTCTTGGAAATCAATTCAGATTCAGCCACACTTCATCACATTGGTTTAATGGAATCCCATACAGATACTGAAGTTGTTATCACGAACACAACCGGTGATGTCTTACTTTCCTCTAGTAAACTCAACCAAAGCATGAGGACTATCTTAAATAAACCGATTGATAATCTCCCAAGAAATGGACGGGTGCTGCAATCGGATTGGCAAAAGGAACAATATATTGCAACCGTTACCGCATTTAATAAGGGCGGAGAAAAAGCGGGATATGTATATATGTTCAAGAACACAGATGAGGTTCAGAAGTTAATTTCTCAATTAAATAAACATTTCCTTTTAGCATCTGTTTTAATTCTACTCTTCATGATTATTACGATTTTCTTTTTATCAAAGGCATTAACAAAGCCTCTGATCTCGATGAAAGAAGCAACAAAAAAATTAAGCAAAGGGGATTTTTCCGTTACACTTCCACCGCCCTCCCGAGATGAACTCGGAGAATTAGCACAATCCATACAGACTCTTGCAAATGACTTAAATTATTTAAAACAAGAGCGAAATGAATTTTTGGCAAGTATCTCTCATGAACTTCGGACACCATTAACCTATATCAAAGGATATGCAGATATTGCAAAAAGAAAGGAACTCGCTGAATCAGACCGTGATAAATACCTCGATATTATCCAAGAAGAAGCGGATCATGTCAGCCGATTACTTAAAGAATTATTTGACTTGGCAAAATTGGACCAAAATACTTTTTCTATTTCTAAACAAAAAGTGAATCTCAGTGATTTTTTACAATCTATCCTCGAAAAGGTTTTGCCGGCCTTTAATGAAAAAAAAATACTATTCAAATTAGAATGCTCAAGAAATTTAACTTTTGATCTGGATCCGATTCGTTTCGAGCAAGTTCTCTTAAACCTTTTAGATAACAACCTTAAATATTCAAAAGAAAATACATGTGTGCATATAAAAGTTTTTGAAGGAAACGAAGCCATTCATATGGTAATCACTGACCAAGGTATAGGCATTCCAGAGAAAGATCTTCCGCATATTTTTGACCGTTTATACAGAGTGGACAAATCTCGTTCAAGAGCAACTGGTGGGTTTGGATTAGGTCTTGCAATTGTAAAGGAGTTAGTTGAAGCCCATGGCGGGGAAATTTCTGCTGAAAGCGAGGCTGGAAAAGGAACTTGTTTTAAAATCTTTTTAAATAAATAAGTCAGCAAAAAAACAACGATACATTCGTTGTTTTTTTGCTGAGCTGTTAAATGGTATCAACCGGGGCTTGGGCACAGTCAAATGTCCCTTTTTCAATTTGAATGGTCGTATGTTCAATTCCAAAATGATCATGCAGCTCTTTCGTTAACTGTTGAAGTAATTGATCATTATCCGTAATTTCGGAACGCACAAGGTGAACCGTTAAAGCCGGCTCAGTCGTACTCATTCCCCAAACATGCAAATCATGAACCTCTATAACCGTAGGTAAGTTTTTTAAATAAGATCTTATCTTATCTACATCAATTCCATTTGGAACAGCATCAAGAGATAAATTTAATGATTCACTCAATAAGCCCCATGTACCAAGGAAAATGACGATCGCAATAATTAGGCTTACAAGGGGATCAATCCACTGCCAACCAGACCAAAGCATAATGAAACCTGATATGACAACACCCAGTGACACCACCGCATCCGCCATCATGTGTAAATAGGCCCCACGAATATTTAAATCGTTTTTCCTTCCAGACATAAATAATAATGCGGTAACTGTATTTATCACAATACCTATAAGAGCAACAATGATCACGGTCTTACCCGCAACAGGAGCGGGAGAAGAAAATCGTTGAATCGCTTCCCAAGCAATCGCACCAATTGCTACAAGTAAGAATACTGCATTAAACAGAGCAGCAAGAATGGAGCTTTTTTTAAATCCATACGTTCGCTTAGCTGTAGGTGCTTTCTTCCCCAGCCAAACAGCAATCCAGGCAATGACAAGTCCGAGTACATCACTTAAATTGTGTCCTGCATCCGCAAGTAATGCTAGAGAGTCGCTTAGTATCCCATAAATGACCTCAATCAAAATAAAAATTACATTTAAGGTAATCCCAAAGCCAAAAGCAAAACCATAATTGGCCGGTTGGTGATGGTGGTGTCCATGATCATGTCCATGGTGATGGTGATGTCCCAATTTATTCCCCCCTAAGAGCTCTCATTTACAGTATGAAGTAAAGGGCTCTTTTGTTATCTATCCCAATGAAGAAGTTTGTATCCTTTGCTAAAACGAAAATTCCGATTAAGTTATTTTTTCTCAACTTCCTATTTCAATTCATTGACTAGGGGGCTGGGACTTATACCCGCAGTCGCGGTGGTTGCTCCGACAATATTCGCCACACATTACAAACACAAAGTTCTTCCTCCAGGGTCAGGGCATAAGCAATTTTCATTCTTGTTTCATCGGCTAACGCTTTAAAGATTTTCGCTACGTCTGCGATATTTCGATTTTGAAGATGTTGTTGAACACGTGTAGTTTTATCGGAATCAACACAGGTTATTTCACAAACATCCTGTTCTTTTATGCCTTCACCCTCTTTTATTCAAATATTCGTTTGATTATTTGATATTCAAACCACTGTTTGAATGTCAATATTTTTCTTGGATGTTAGTACCTTAAAAACTTGGACCAATTGCTGGGACACACAAAAAAAGAACCATTTCAGGTTCTTTTTTTAGCTGATTTTCTCATCATCAAACTTCCGTTCATCCTGAACAAAAAGGATGCCCAATTCGTGATGATCGCCTTCGTATAAGGCTCTCTGGACAAAACGAATCTCTCCATTCGTATCGAGAACCTCGAGTTTACAATGAGCGCGGTTTTTTTGCAGCGCTTCATAAAAGGTTTTTTCGTTATAAGTTACAACACTATTGACCTTTGTTACAAGTTCTCCAACCTTCAATTCCATTTTACTAGCTGGGGAATCCGGAATAATTCCAAGAATCATCAAACCATTGTTCTTTTTTGAAAAATAAAATGGCAGACTATCATCCTTCAATTTTTGGATTAATGCTAATGACTCACGGGCAATCACTGCAAACGCAGCTACAATAATCGATAGAAGCGGATACCACCATCCGACTATGGAAAGAATCGCGATTATCGAGCCAAGTACAATTACACGTCGTCCATAAAGCTGAATGGCTGCTTTTGGAAGCATCCCTTGGATTTGCTGTTGAAAACCGATCGCAAAGGGAACAAGTATGAGCGAGTACTTTTCAGCACCAACATGAAAAACAGGCCACCAATCGAACGGGAGGCTAAGTGCATCCCCAGGTACGAGGAGAAATAACGGTAAAAACCATAATCGTTTTACCTCATGGGCCCCAACACTCTGACCCCGTTTACTTTTTACCAGTTTGGGAGAGGTCCCTTTACTGCCGTTCTTTGTAATCATGACTCCCTCGGCAATAAATAAAAGGGCCAATACGACCACTACTTACGGATATACCTTTTGGTCAAGCGAATGAAACGTTTCTGAAAAAAGGGGTATTGACCATTTATTTTCTGTCATGATGATTAAGGTAAAAAATGCCGCACCAACTGTGTAAACGGGTGACATCAACCGAATATTGGCAGTAAAACTCCACAATAACGTAAAGACAGCAGTAAGAACGATTGCCGCAAACGGAACAACAATGCCCGCCAAAATGGAAACAATCGAAAGTGAAAGACCAACCATGATCCCCAGAGGAAATAGCTGCCGAAGCTCAAAATAAGCATCATGCGCCCGAACATGGAAATTTTTCCGTTCCCGCTTTACTCTCATTACCCCTAAAATTGCTGATAAGAATAGAAGATAATAAAAAATGGGATGTAGAAATAACTTGCCAATTCCTTTTAGCAGTTCTACCAACCATATTTGCGCCAATTTTTTGCCACCTGCCTTTATAAATAAATCTCTCAATCTATTCTGCAAAGTCTCTTAAAGTCTATTTTATCAAATTGCCGCTATAAAACCTATTGCTAGTTTCTTGAAATTGGACAAGAAATACAATTCTACCCCATTAGTAAATATTTTATCTCTTTCGGTTCTTACTATTTCCGCGGAAATTCCCTAGGATTCTCCAAAAGTTAATAAAATTGTCAAAAAATGAAAATAAAGAAACAACGACCGAGGTCATTGTTTCTTTATTTGGCAGCCATCCTTAAAGCAATTTGAAGCTGCAGATCATTTTTCTCTTTTTTCATTTCCTTTATGGCTGATTCTTCAAGCTTTGCTGCTGTGATGGAATCGATTTTCCCTGTTGGCTGTAACCCATTATATTGTTGGAATCCTTTTACTGCAGCTGTGGTTTCAGCACTAAAATATCCATCTGTACGTCCAGGGAAAATCCCAGTCCGGTTAATATTTCTTGAGCATTCTTTACTTGTTCATTATTCATATCCTGCTCGAGCGGGTCGGTAACCTGAATCGGATGGGTATGGAATATTTCCGGCTGTTTAATCTCCACATCCGGCTTAATTCCTTTTTTATGAATCCAATTTCCATCCGGAGTCAGCCACTTAAATAGGGTTAATTTAATATTACTGCCATCTCCCATTGAAACGGGCTGTTGAACCGTTCCTTTTCCAAAAGTAGTTTCACCTACCAGTTGATACCCATCTGCCTCTTTCAAAGCCCCAGCCAAAATTTCGGATGCAGATGCGCTGCCTTTATCAACAAGAACAACCACCGGATATTCCTTTTTCTCTTTTAAAGAAGAGAAAAATCGTTCTCTATCGCCATTTCTCTTTTCAATTTGAACCATCGGCTTATCTTTTGGAACAAATTCCTTTAAAATATTTTCAACACTGTTTAAATATCCGCCTGGGTTTCCGCGAACATCAATAATTAGTCCTTTCACACGCTTGTTTTCAAGTGTGCTCAATTCCTTTTTAAAATCCGCCGCCGTATTTTCAGAGAAAGAAGTTACCTGAAGGTAGCCAATCTTTTTCCCGTTCTGTTCCTTTGTAGATGAATGTACGGTTTCAAGTGGAATTTCATCCCTCATGACTTCAATTGTAATCGGGTCTTTAAGAGACGGTCTGGCAATTTCTAATTTTACAGTCGTTCCTTTTTTGCCGCGGATTTTTAAGGTAGCTTTATTTAAGTCAAGCCCTTGCACACTCTTTCCGTCCACCTTCAAAATTTGATCATGCGGTTTTAATCCGGCTTTTTCAGCAGGAGAGCCTTTGAATGGGGAAACAATCACGATTTTCCCATCCTCCATTCCAACCTCCGCACCAATGCCTTCAAAAGAGGAGTCCAATGTTTGAGTAAATTGCTTAGCGGTTTCTTTGTCCATATAAACCGAATATGGATCATTTAATGTAGAAAGCATCCCTTGAATGGCTCCTTCAACCAGTTTATTGCGATCCACCTTTTCGACATATCGATTTAAAATTAAATCGTAGGCCTGGTCTACTTTTTCTAGATTTTCTGTATCATTTGCCAGTGATGCATGATCCTTGTTATCAAGGATGGAATTCTCATTTGGCTTTTCTACCCATTGCATTGCAGCGTAGGTCCCTCCTGCCCCTGTTAAAAGCGATCCCGTCATCATTAGGGCAATCCATTTTCGATTCAAGCTCTCGTCCCCTCCTTTGGCGAAAACTGCCTGTCCATTTACATTTTAAAAGGCGTCACATTTCAGCCTAATTATTAACTTATATGATTCAAAGGGACAAGATATGATTTTAGATAACAAGAAACAAAAAAAATGGAAGAAGCTTAGCTTCTTCCATTAAAGTGGCACGATTCCCACAGGATTGATGGCGTTATGACGATCCGGCACCCATTGCCCTCTATGAAGTTCAAAATGCAAGTGCTGACCGGTAGAATCACCGGTACTTCCCATGATTCCAATTTGCTGGCCCTTCTTCACGACAGCACCTGTCTCTGCTAAACGAGCTTCCATATGGGCATAAACTGTCGTATAAACTTGTCCATTTATTGAATGCGAAATGAAAATACAGTTTCCATAACTGTTAGAATAATAGGAACGAATTACGACTCCATCTGCCGCGGCTAGAATCGGTACATTCGATGCATGATTGGCAATATCGACTCCGTAGTGGAATTCACCTGGGCGGAATCCAGGGCGAGTCCCAAATCCAGAGCTTATGATACCAGAAGCAGGTCTCGTGAAGGTGCCGCCCGAGATTGCCGGTGCTTTACCAGAAGCCCCACCGCCACTAGGCTGTGCAGGCGCTTTTGCAGCTTTTGCTGCCGCCGCTGCTGCTGCTTGACGATCCTTTTCCAATTGAATAGCTTTTTGAACCGCTGCCTCCTGCCCGGCAAGGATTTGCTCTTCCTCTTCTAATGCTAGTTTTCCTTCATGAACTTCTTTTTCTTTCCGAACGAGTTTTGAAAGCAATTTATCTTTTGCAGCCCGCTGCGTACTCAATTGCTTATTCATTTGTTCTAATTCGCTCTTCATCTCTTGGAGATTGGCCAAATCTTCTTCTACCTTCATCCGTTTTTCTTCCAGTTCTTTTTTATCCATATCCGCCTGTTTTAATAATTCCTGATCGGCTTCCATAATGGTTGCTACTGCATTGGCTCGGTCAATGAAATCGCTGAAGCTTTTTGCACCCATCAGCACATCAATATAATTGATCATCCCGCCCGTTTCTTGATAATTACGTGCACGCTCTTTTAATAAATTATTGCGTTTTTCCATCCGGTCCACAATGACTTGAATTTCTCCCTGAAGCTGATTGATTTTGCCTTGAGTCTCGCCAATTTTAGCCGTCTTATCGCGAATCTTTGCATTGGTATCTCCAATGGCAAAATCGAGGCGTTTCATCTCAGACTTTACATTTGCCTGCTGACCCTGTAGATCATTGATTGTTGTATTGGCATCATTTATGTCGGACTTTAAATTTGAACGTTTATTGTGAATTTCATTTTGTTTATCTTTTAAATTTGAAATGGAGGCCGCTTCTGTTACAAGGGAACTTCCTGTAAATAAACTGCCTATTCCCATCGAAGCAGCGACCGTAATCGCAACAACTGATTTTTTCATTGTCCTATCCTCTCCTTTCCCTTGCAATCTATGTAAATCTTTTTTTAATAAAGGAAGGAAGGGTGCAGTAAAGAACCCTTCCTCAAAAAGTCTAAACCTTCAAGAATTTTCTTACAGACATAACGCTTCCCCAAATACCAATTAACGCACCCATGAGTATCAGCATGCCGGATACTTGGTAGACAAA
Source organism: Bacillus salipaludis (assembly GCF_030938565.1). Lineage (GTDB taxonomy): Bacteria > Bacillota > Bacilli > Bacillales > Cytobacillaceae > Neobacillus > Neobacillus salipaludis_A. Next base: position 5,832,980 of record NZ_JAVGVR010000001.1, read on the forward strand.
TGGTTTGTAAGGGAGAATTTGCATAAAATTACCGGCAAGTTTTGGAGCCAGATAATCATATGCGTTATAGTAGGCAATCGAAATCAAGATGATAGGCAAAATAGAGCCTAATACTCCCAGCCATAGGCCTTCCAAGAAAAATGGCCAGCGAATAAAATTATTGGTTGCTCCTACTAGTCTCATAATCTTGATTTCTCTTCTTCTCGCAATAATGGTAATTTTTATTGTATTTGAAATTAAGAAGATGGCTGTAAAAAATAGACCAATAATTAAGACGACACCGACGTTTCGGCTTGCCTTAATAAATTTAAATAACTTTTCCACACTGCCCTGACCATATTTTACTTTTGCAACAAAATTAAACTTTTCTATTTTCTTTGCAACCATCATCGTATCAGTTGGATTTTTCGTTTTTACAATAAATACATCGTTAAGCGGATTATCCTGTTCAAAAAGCTTAAATGCCTTTCCTTCCTCACCAAGACCCTTAATTAAGTCCTTTAATTCTTCTTTTTTTGATGAGAATTTCACACTTTTTACTTCAGGAATACCCTCAAGCTCGCTCTGTAATTTTTGCGTATCGGCTTTATTTGCGGCAACATCGATGTGAACGCGGATTTGAACGTCTTCTTCAATCGTTTGGGCCACTTTATTGAGATTCATCATAATCACAAAAAAGACACCAACTAAAATGAGAGTAACAGTAACGGCACTTACGGATGCAAATGTCATCCATCCATTCCTGCCAATACTTTTTAAACTTTCGCGGGCATGGCGGCCAATGGTTCTAATTTTCATAACCATATTCCCCCTTCTGCTCATCACGAACAATTTTTCCACCTTCAATGGCGATTACGCGATGTTGGATTGTATTAACAATTTCTTTATTGTGGGTCGCCATTACAACGGTTGTTCCCCGGTTATTAATTTCTTCAAATATTTTCATAATTTCCCATGATGTATCCGGGTCCAAGTTACCAGTTGGCTCGTCGGCAATCACAACCTTCGGTGAATTTACAATGGAACGAGCGATTGACACACGCTGCTGTTCCCCACCTGAAAGTTCTGTCGGAAGCATTCTTGCCTTATGCTTTAAATTAACGAGGTCGAGAACCTCCATGACCCGCTTTTTAATAAACTTTGGCTGTGCCTCAATCACCTCGAGGGCAAAGGCAATATTTTCATAGACAGTCAAGGTTGGCAGAAGCTTATAGTCTTGGAAGACTACACCAAGATTTCTGCGAAAAATCGGAACCTTTCTCATCTTTAATTTTGCTAAATTGACACCATTCATCGTAATCGTTCCGGAAGTAGGAACCTCTTCACGGTACATCATTTTAATAAAAGTGGATTTTCCAGCGCCGCTGGGGCCTACCACATAGACAAATTCACCTTGATTAATTCGAACATCGATCCCATTAATAGCGGATACACCATTTGGGTATTTCTTGTATACTTCTTGCAATTCTATCATTTAATCACCTGTAGGAAAGTTATTGTGAATGAAGTAAATTCGACAATAATCTTTTATTTTTTGCAAAAGGCCGCAAAATACTTTACGAAACGTGCAAAATTTCGCATAGCCTTATTATAACATCATCAAACACTATTAAAAGCGATAAATATATTACAGTTTCTTTTCAAAGAATACAAGTGCAGACGTATTTCCCTCTATTTCTACAGTTACCTCAGTAACAAACTTCGACATTTTTCTGTTTTTTATGCACAAAAAAAACGCTCTGTTAGGACAGAACGTTTTTTGTACATTTACTTTCTAGAGGCAAGCCATGTTGCTACTTTGTCTGCATCATCGCCGGAAATTAAGCCAGCAGGCATTCCACCGGATTTACCGTTTTTAAGAATGTCCAAAATTTGATCTTTGGAGTACTTTGAGCCAATTTTTGTTAAGTCTGGACCTACAGCACCCTTAAGGTTTTCACCATGACAGCTTGAGCATTTTTGAGCCGTGATTTTCTCAGCTGCTGCGGCAACATCATTTCCTCCGCCGCTTGTGTCTGTAGTTTTGGTCGTTGTGTCTTTGTCTTTAGATGTGTCCGATCCGCCGCCGCATGCAGCAAGTCCCATTACTAGGGAAGTTCCCAATAATAATGTAAGTAGCTTTTTCTTCACTGCTACTCCCCCTTCAGAAAATTTTACCATTACTTAACAAGTATACCAATTCTACGCACGTTTGAAACCCTCACCTAATACCTCCGCAGCATCCATAACCACGATAAATGCAGATGGATCAAGGGTTTTAACCAATTGTTTCAATTTTGTGAACTCCGTTTGGTCAACCACGCACATGAGAACTGGGCGTTCATGGTCAGTAAATCCACCATATGCTGATAGTTTTGTCACACCACGGTCAATTTTATTCAAAATTCCTGTGCGAACCTCTTCTTGTTTACTAGTAATGATCATGGCCATTTTTGAACGGCCAAAACCAACTTGAATTAAATCGATGGTCTTGCTAGTCACATATAAGCCAATGAGGGCATAAAGCCCTTTTTCGATATCAAATACTATCGCAGCGGTAAGGACAATTAACCCGTCAATGAGTACGACACATGTCCCAAGGGATCCAGTGTATTTATTAATAATTTGTGCTGCAAGGTCTGTTCCCCCTGTTGATGCTCTCCCTCTAAAAACAATGCCTAAGCCAAGCCCAACGCCAATACCGCCAAACAATGCTCCAAGTAGAGCGTCATGGGTCCAAGGCTCCATATTTTTTGTGAAATATACAACGAAGGGTAAAAAAATGGTACCGGCCAGTGTTTTTGCGCCAAACTGTTTTCCTAAAAAAATGACGCCGGCAATAAACAACGGGATATTGAATGCCCATTGAACATACGCTGGCTCCAATCCAAGAACAGTATGTAAAATCGTACTAATGCCGCTTACTCCGCCGGAAGCAATTTGGTTAGGCAGTAAAAAAACGTTAAAAGAAATTGCAATAATGGCTGATCCGATGAGGACAAAAACATAGTCAATGGCCACTTCGATTTTCGGATTCGTTTGTGTGAGTTCTAGAACTTTATTCATTTCGTATTCCCCTTGTGTTTATCAATTTCGAGTGTGAGTATAGCATGGGTATTTTTTGGTGTAAATAGCATTCAGTTGAAGCGATAAAGTGGAATAGGGGTATTAGTGATAGGACTTTTTCTTCTTTTAAATCATTTTGTCCTAAAAGGCCCATTTTATAGGTGTTTTGCTGGTACGACTATTGGAATTCGTCCTTAAAATTGGGTTTTAGGACAATTCGCTATTGCTCCTGAAGGCTTGGGTATCCCTGAAAACCTCCTTCATCAAGGGGATGAATTTTATCCTTAAAGTTTTTAGGACATTTCGCTATCGCTTCTGTTGGATTTCGTCCTTGGGGGACAATTTTTTTATTCTACTGCCAGGTTTTGTCCCTTAAAAATGAAAAAACCTTTACCGCATCCTAAGGCAAAGGCTTTTTCATTGATTATGAAATTCTTGATCTTAAATAAGCATCAATAAACGGATCAATTTCCCCGTCCATTACAGCCTGCACATTTCCTGACTCGGTACTCGTACGATGATCCTTGACCATTGAGTAAGGATGGAAAACATAGGAACGGATTTGGCTTCCCCAGCCAATTTCTTTTTGTTCGCCGCGAATTTCCAAAAGTTCTTTTTCCTGCTGCTCAATTTCGCGCTGATACAGCTTTGCTTTTAACATTTTCATCGCTGACTCACGGTTTTTAATTTGCGAGCGTTCCGTCTGGCATGTTACTACTACCCCTGTCGGAACATGGGTAATCCGTACAGCTGAATCGGTCGTGTTGATATGCTGACCGCCGGCGCCGCTTGCACGGTACGTGTCAATTTTTAAATCCTCTGTGCGGATATCGATTTGAATTTCATCGTTAAACTCCGGCATAACCTCACATGAAACAAAGGAGGTATGGCGGCGGCCCGAGGAATCAAATGGAGAAATCCGTACAAGGCGGTGTACCCCTTTTTCTGCCTTCAAATAACCATATGCATTATGCCCTTTGATGGCTAAAGTCACACTCTTAATCCCTGCTTCATCTCCCGGTAGATAATCAAGCGTTTCCACCTTGAAGCCCTTTTTCTCAGCCCATCTTGTATACATCCGAAGAAGCATTGAACCCCAGTCCTGTGATTCTGTACCGCCTGCACCAGGGTGAAGCTCTAAAATCGCATTATTTTTATCATACTCTTCACTTAACAAAAGTTGTAATTCAAATTGATTTAAACGTTCTGTCAACTGTCCCAGCTCTTCTTCCAGTTCCGCTTGTAATTCCGCATCACTTTCTTCTTTAACGAGCTCATATGTTAATTCCAAATTTTCATACGTTTCATTTAAATCAGTAAATTCATTTACTTGATCCTTTAAGCCGTTTGCCTCACTGATTACGACCTGAGCCGCCTGCTGATCATTCCAAAAGTCAGGATGAAGCATTTGATCGTCTAATTCAGCAATTCTAGCTTCCTTATTTTCAAGGTCAAAGAGACCCCCTAAAGTCCGCTAAACGTTTAGCTGTTTTTTCTAATTCATTCCGAATTTCTGCTAATTCCATTCTGGTCACCTCTATAAAAAATTCATTTTGTATCGTAGTATATGCAAATAATTTAAGTCAGTCCTAATCTATTATAACGGCATACCTTCCAAAAATCCAAAACAAGCCGTTTCGCCAGGTTGGGGATAATTTTTTTAATGAAAGAAAAAACAAATTGTGGATAACCGATATTTTTCAACACTTACCAACAAGATATATTTATTTATCCACATATCCAGTTAGTTATTAACAAATTAACAAAAAATATCAACATTTCAGTAAATAATATCCACATAAACAATAAGGTTATTCACAACTTAAAGTTCTCCATAATTTAGGATCCCTAGAAAAGCAAGAAGCGAAATCCCATAAGATTTCGCTTCTTATATGAAAAAATCAATTATTTCCCTGCTCCACAGCAATTTTTGTACTTTTTACCGCTCCCGCAAATACATGGATCATTTCGTCCTACATCCATTTGCTTCACTTTTGGCTTTTGCTTAACGGGTTCACCATCGTCCTTCGGATGAACCGCTTCGCCTTTTGCCACTTCTTGACGCTCTAAATTGTTGCGAATTTCTGCCTTCATGATGTACATGGCAGCTTCTTCCTCAATTGAAGTAACCATTGCTTCAAACATTGCGAAGCCTTCCGCCTGGTATTCGCGAAGAGGGTCCGTCTGTCCGTATGCACGCAAATGGATTCCATCACGAAGCTGATCCATTGCATCAATATGGTCAATCCATTTTGAGTCTACAGAGCGAAGCGTAACGACCTTTTCAAATTCACGCATTTGCTCTGGGAAAAGCAGCTCCTCTTTTTCATCATAACGCACCTTCACCTTGGCAAAAATAGCCTCGGTCATCTCTTCAGGGTCTTTACCGTTTAAATCGTCTAAGGTGATATCCCCTTCAGGAAGAAGATTGGCATGGACAAAGTCCACAACACCCTGGAGGTTCCAATTTTCTTCATCATCCGCCATTGACGCATGTGCCTCAATATTCCGCTCGATTGTTCGTAAAATCATGCCCTCCACAATTTCACGCAAGTTTTCAGACTCAAGTAATTCATCGCGCTGCGTATAGATGATTTCACGCTGTTGGCGAAGCACATCATCATATTGCAGCAGCTGCTTACGCGCATCAAAGTTGTTACCCTCAACACGTTTTTGCGCTGATTCCACTGCTTTTGAAACCATTTTACTCTGGATGGGCTGGGAATCATCCATCCCAAGGCGCTGCATCATCGATTTCATATTATCAGAACCAAAGCGGCGCATAAGCTCATCTTCCATTGATAAATAAAACTGGGTAATCCCCGGGTCCCCTTGGCGGCCTGAACGCCCGCGGAGCTGGTTATCAATCCGGCGGCTTTCATGGCGCTCCGTCCCAATAACAGCAAGGCCACCTAAATCGGTTACCCCTTCGCCAAGCTTAATATCTGTACCACGGCCGGCCATGTTTGTTGCAATCGTTACCGCACCCTGATGGCCTGCTTCCGCAATGATCTCTGCTTCACGTTCATGATTTTTCGCATTCAAGACATTGTGTCGAATGCCTTTTTTCAATAAGAGCTTGGAAATTAACTCAGATGTTTCGATTGCAACCGTACCGACAAGCACGGGCTGTCCCTTTTGATGTCGTTCTGTAATATCCTCAACAACAGCTCGAAACTTCCCTTCCATTGTAGAGTAAATTAAATCCGCACGGTCATCCCTGGCAATCGGTCTATTCGTTGGAATCACGATGACATTCATATTATAAATGTTTCGGAATTCCTCTTCTTCCGTCTTAGCTGTACCCGTCATCCCGGCTAATTTCTCATACATCCGGAAGTAATTTTGGAACGTAATCGTCGCCATTGTCATACTTTCGTTCTGTACCTCTAAGCCTTCCTTTGCTTCAATCGCCTGGTGTAAGCCCTCACTATAGCGGCGTCCCTTCATCAAACGACCAGTAAATTGGTCAACGATCACAATTTCGCCATCCTGAACGACATAATCCACATCCAGATGCATGCTGACATTGGCTTTTAACGCTTGATTGATGTGATGATTTAACGAAACATGGGACATATCAAACAGGTTTTCAATACCAAAAGCCTTCTCTGCTTTGCTAATCCCTTCTTCAGTCAGCATAACGCCTTTTGTTTTTTCATCATACGAATAATCCTTTTCTTTCGTCAGCGTACGCACAAACGCATTTGCTTGAATATATAGAGCCGTTGATTTTTGGGCAGAACCAGAAATAATCAGCGGTGTACGCGCTTCGTCAATTAGGATGGAGTCCACCTCGTCAATGACTGCATAAAAAAGCGGACGTTGAACCTTTTGTTCCTTATAAAGGACCATGTTATCACGAAGATAGTCAAAACCATATTCGTTGTTAGTTCCGTAGGTAATATCTGCAGCATATGCTTCCTGCTTCTCTTCACTCGTCATACTATTTAGGTTCAACCCAACCGTTAACCCTAAAAATTCATAAAGCTGCCCCATTTCCTGAGCATCACGGCTTGCAAGGTATTCATTGACCGTAACAACGTGAACTCCTTTACCGGAAAGAGCATTCAAATAAACCGGCATCGTAGCCGTTAACGTTTTACCTTCCCCGGTTTTCATCTCCGAAATATTTCCCTCATGGAGAGAGATTCCCCCATTAACTGTACATGATAAGGGTACAATCCAAGGACACGGCGTGCCCCTTCACGGACAACAGCAAATGCCTCAACCAGTAAATCATCAAGTGATTCTCCATTTTGATAACGCTGTTTAAATTCATCTGTTTTTTCACGAAGCTGATCATCTGATAATTTTTCTGTTTCAGCCGCAAGTGCCTCTATTTGATTCGCTAGTTTGTCTAAGCGTTTTAACTCACGTTTATTCACATCATACAATTTATTTAAAATCCCCATCATGTGATTGAACTCTCCTTTTTATCGAGATTGCTATTATAAAGAATTCGCAATATTAGGTACTAAATCCTGCCAAAATGAATTGAATATCACTTTCCATCTTACCACTTCCGCTATGTGTGTGACAACAAAGTTCCCATTGATGAAAAATTGTAACAAAAACTTGTTTAATTCCTCTATTAATCGATAGTTTCTTAGTGCTCACAAAAATGAATAAACATTCTAAAATGCGTATAAAAATTAACCTTTATACAACTAACCACTACCTATAAGTTATTAAATAATCCGCTTTTTTCAATGTATTTACGTTGTTTTTATCATAAAGTTTGTTTGGAAAAATATTCACAAATTGTACATTGGAATATGCCCATTCTATGTTAGATACTACCTTTAGAGAAGTTTAGATGGAAAATAAAGTAGATAGCTCAATAAAAATGGGAAGGGTGAGCAAAATGGGCTTTTGGGGAAAAAAGAAAAATTCCGAGGCCGATCCCGAATTAAGAGAAAATAGAAAAAAATCGGGCCCAATAAAGAGACTCTGGCAAATGTGGAGAGATATAGATTGGACAAATCCCGTTACTCGCTGGAAATTATTATTTGCATCCCTTGTTGGTTGTATCGTCGTTTTTGGCGGAGGATACGGCGTACTTTCTATTACAAACTCGCCATCCTTCTGCTCCAGCTGTCATGAAATGGCACCTGAATATACCACTTATACGGCAAGCGCTCATAATCAAATCTCCTGTGTGCAGTGTCATATTAAGCCCGGCGTCACCAACATGCTGACACACAAGGTGAAGTCTATGAAAGAAGTTTACTACCATGTTACCGGTGTGCCAAAACAAATCGTTCAAACCGAGGAAGAAGCCGTTTCAAATGAAAACTGTTTACAGTGCCACTCGAAGAACCGGCTTGTCACCGCATCTGGTGACTTAAAGGTCAACCATAAAGGCCATATTGAAAAAGACATTCCTTGTATCACCTGCCACGCAGGGGTTGTCCACGCGAAGATTGCTGCCCGCGGTTTAAATATTGACAGTGCTCGTGGAGAGTGGACGGAAAAAAATGCTCAAAAATTAATTGAAGAAAAATATGTGCGTCCGAACATGGGAACTTGTATCGATTGTCACGATAAAGTGAACAAGGGTGAAAAGCCTTGGAAAGATGTCGCATACACTGTTCCGCCAAATCCAGAAGAACTTGAAAAACTTGCAGAAGGAAAAAACAAGGCAGCGTCCACGAAGCCAGTCAAGGAAGACGAAAATACGGCAGAACTCGCAGCCAATCATGACCAAAAGACACAGGAAATCATTTTACAAGCGATTGGAAAGCAAAAAACAAATGTGAAGGTTTCAATGGAATGCGGAACCTGTCATAAAAAACTCAAAGTACCACGATCCCACAAAGTTGCCCTATGGAACCAACAACACGGAAGTACAGCGGTTCAAGAGTTAAATAAATGTGTAACCTGCCACCAGGATTCCAAATGGGTAAGAGAAATACCAAAAGAAGATATTATCTCACTTCTTAAATTAGGTGTAAAAAAATCACATTATCAACCTGACATCAAGGTGGTAAAAGATCAGTCCCGTATTAATAAGTTTTGCAGTACCTGTCACAATAAGCGTCCTCCTGGACATACGAAAAGCGATCAATGGCTGACAGCTCACTCAACGAAAGCACTGACAGCTGAAGCGAAATCACAATGCTTCGTCTGCCATGACCAGAAAAAACCAAAACCAGGATCAACTGATACGAAAGCACCTACAGATGTATATTGTGAGTACTGCCACAGAACCGGCTTTAAAAGTCCTGTAAAAAAATAATTTTTATAAAAATGGAGGGACGCTTTATGGAAGAAGAACATACTGAGATGCCGGCCCCTCCCCGTTATCTGTATAAGTTAATCAAATATATGACGATCACTTTGTTTTTTCTAGCCATCTTATTTTTCGTAGGATTTACGGGTCTAAAGGCAACATCAAGCTCGAAGTTTTGCCAAAGTTGTCATGAGATGAAACCAGAGTATTATACGTGGAAAGCATCGACTCATAATGAAGTGGATTGTGTAAATTGCCATACCGATCCGGTATTTAAGAAACTGGCGAAAGATAAAGCGGAAGGGCTGGTTGAACAATTAAAGAACCATTCTTTGGGCGTCACTGCTACTCCTATCCGAATGCCCAACGAGGTGCCTAACAGCGCATGTGAAAAATGTCACAATTTGAAAACTCGTGATGTAACACCATCGGGGGATCTCATCATCCCCCACGATAAGCATCTAAATGAAGGGGTAGAATGCGTCCAATGTCATAGCAGCGTCGCCCACGGGAAAATCGCCGACAGAAAAATGACCTACCAAACAGATTATGCTAAATGGGATCAATCCATTGGTACACAAGCAATGTCCGATTTAAAATTTACTCGTCCTGACATGGACACTTGTATGGAATGCCATAAGGCAAGAAATGTTTCAACTGCATGCAAAACCTGCCATAAAACAGGTATGGAACCAAAGAGCCATAAAAATCCTGAATTTAAAGCTTCTACTCACGGATTAATAGCTGGCAAGAATCTTCAAAAATGCGACTCCTGCCATGGGTATATGTCGAAGGAGAAAATTGAAGGGCTAGAGACTGTTTCTCCTGTTGAAAAGGTCTTGCAAAACATTAAAACGACCAAACCACATATTACCGAATTGGATTATGCAAAAGAAAATACCTTCTGTAAGGATTGTCATAGCAAACGGCCAGCAAGTCATGATAGCCGGTGGATGTTGGAACATAAAATTCAAGCGTCTAAGGATAAACAGAAATGTTTAGCCTGTCATAATTATCAGCAATCAAGTCAGTATCAAACTGCAACGGCAGCCTGCTCTTCCTGTCATCCAGCAATGCATAAAGGATTTGACAAGAAAAGGCACCCTATTCCGCTAGCAGCAAATCAAAAGGTAACAAATTTTTGTTATACCTGTCACGTAAAAAGAACATGCTCTGCGTGTCATAAAGAATAAATGAATGAAACTTTGCTAGATTAGGAGGCTTTGTATGGAAGCTTATGAACAACCACTCAACGATAAGCAAGAGCTTGAAAAAGACAAAACACCTAATAAACAAGTAAAAAAATCTAAAAACGATAAATTCAAATGGTGGCAAACACTACTTATTTTGACCATAACATTAGTTGTTGCAGTTGGTGCCAGTTATTACGTCAGCAATAAGTACCTTTGGCCAAAATACAATATGAATCGTTTAAAACAACAATTAGAAAGTGCAAAAGCTGAAGCAGATGCTAAACCTAATGAGCCTAAGTCCCATGTAGACCTTGGATATGCTTATTTCTTAAATGATAATAACGATGAAGCGATAAAACAATATAAAATGGCTCTTGACTTAGACAAGAATTATTTTAATGCCTATTTTAACTTAGGACTTGTATATAACGAGGAAAATCGCCTAAATGATTCCATAAAAATGGCTCAAAAAGCTACTGAAATATCACCTAAAGATTATAAGGGCTGGCTATTGAAAGGAATGTCTTTCCGTAAGCTTAAAATGTATAAAGACTCCATTAAAGCTCTAAACGAAGCAAATCGATTGATGCCTTCCAATACAGATATCATTTTCGAAGTTGGACTAGTAGCGGAAGATCAAGGAGATAAAAGGAACGCGGAAGAAATTTATAAAACGGCATTGAATTATGACCCTCTGTACAAACCAGCCCTTGATGGGTTGAAAAGAGTCTCTAAAAACTAGTAAAGGGATTGAAAACACATGATGAAAAAAACAGTTTATTGGTGGATGAGCGGTATTGTTGTTCTTACGATTGCTGCCTTTGCCGCTATTTACTTTTTTAATTTGGAATCAGTCGTGAAAAAGGTACCGAATGCAGTTAATCCGGATGGCCCTCCTTCCTTTAGCCAAGCAATTTACGGTGACTTTGATAATTCACTCGATAAGCCGATGGATGTCGCAAAAATTGGCGAGTTCCTCTATGTTTCTGATACGAATAATAAACGTGTGCAAGTTTTTGATACATCTGGAACGTCTGTATTTAGGTTTGGTAAAGAGGGCCAAGGGAAAGGTCAATTTAAATTCCCATACGGTATTGCTGGTGATGGTAAAGGAAATGTGTATGTAGCAGATTTATATAATGGTAAAATCTCTATCTTTGAACCAAAAGGGAAATTCTTAAAATATTTTAATGATAAAAAGAAAGTAATAGAATCTCCTGCTGGTATCCGCATCTATGATGAAAAATTATATGTAACGGACGTTCAAAAAAATAAGGTTTTTATCTTTGATCTTAATGGTAAAAAGTTATTTGAAATTAGTACTGGAACTAATAAACAAGATACTTTTAAAGCTCCAAATGCAGTGGCAATCGACAAGAAAAATAATGATATCTTTGTTTCCGATTCTGGAAATCAACGGGTTCAAGTGTACGATAAAAACGGTAAATTTATTCGAACTATTAACGGTTCAAAAAATGGAAAAGGTTCCTCTGTTTTTGTAAATCCACGAGGAATTGGCGTAGATTCTCGAGGCATTCTTTACATTGTAAACAACCTTACCCACATGGTTTATGGATTTGACGAAAAAGGTTCCGAGGTTTTCCACTTCGGTACAATGGGAGATCAAAACGAACAATTCTACCTGCCAAATGGCTTATTTGTAGACGAACATGACCAGGTTTATATTACAGATACCTTAAATGAACGTATTGCAATGTATAACTAAATAATTCTTCACTTTAAGGAGGTGGTGCCCCAAACGAGCTTGGACAAGTTTTAGATCCATAGTTTTTAAAAAAGAGAGAAAAAAAGAAGTAACAAGGGAGGTTTTTGGAATGAGCAAGGTCAAATTAGGCTTTTCATTCCTGCTTACATTGCTTTTTGTGGGAATGTTTAGTGTCGTAGCTTTCGCTGCTGGTAGTAACCCTGTAGGAACACCACCCGGAGATCCTGCGGATATGAAGGGCGGATTAGTTACAGATGATAGTGCTAAAGACAACAATTACGACACTGTTAGAAAAAGCAACGCAAATAAAACAGGTTCAGGTGTGGGAGGTCAAAACTCTGATTTTAACAATGTTATCAAATCTGATGATATGGTTAAAAACGCAGATGGAACACACGGAACACAACGTACTCACGGATCATATATGAACAACACGAACTCTTGTGCCAGCTGTCACCAAACACACACAGGCGCATCTAAAAACTTACTGTTCAAAGACGGAGAATATGCAACTTGTACTGCATGTCATGATGGTACATTAGGTTTCTATAACGTATTTACTGGTTCTAACTCTGCTGGGACCTTTGGAGGAACTCATGATGGTAACATGTCTGTTCACTTAGCTAATGGAACAGTTGAATTAAAAGCAGCTCCAGGTGGTAATAGTACTGGTACAGGTAACTGGGAAGCTGAATTTACTTGCGCAAGCTGCCACGCACCGCACGGTTCCTACTCAGATCGTTTATTACATGAAAATCCAAACGATATGGGTAATACGCTTGTTTCTAAAGGCGGTAAACTTTTAGAAAACGTGCCTGTTGTAACTGACATTACAGCTAAAAATGCTGCAGCAGATGTTACTTACAAAGATGCAACTGGCGCAGATGTTACCATTAACTATGTTCTTTATCGTTTTGATATTGGAACAACTGTTGATGCTGCTTATTCTGCAAAAGGCTTAACAACTGGTGATACTGTTCTTCAATTAATGAAGTGGAACGGCACGAAATATGTAAACGATACAGATCCATGGTTACATGGTTATGAATTCGACGAAAACCATGTCAAACATTACTGGACAGCATTCAAAGATTCTACTGGTAAAGAAGTATTCGATACTGATCAATTGAAAAAAGGTGAAATTTTAGGTAACGGTTTTGCCGGGGTTCCTGCTTCTAAAACAGCTTTAGTTTCCTCTGTTAAATCATTAACTTCCGGTAATGTTGCTCGTGGTTATGTAGTTAAGTTAGACGTTTCAGCCCCTAATGCAAACAATGTAACAACAACTACAGCATCTTCACTATGGGCAAGTAAAAAAGCTGATGGATCTACTAACCCTGGTTATGTAGCAAACAGAGGGGTTGCTATGTCAACATTCTGTTCTGCTTGTCACACTGACTACCTAGCTGGCTCTGGAAAAGAAACTGGTACATTTGATCATGCATATCGCCACACCACAACATCAGACAGCTACACTTGTGTACGTTGTCACTATGCACATGGTACTGATGTAACTGTAATGCGTGATGCTCGTGGTTTAACTTACCAAAATATCTTAGATGATACTACAAACTACTTCCCAGGTGTAACTGGTGAAGCTCGTACTTCAATAGTTAAAGACTATTTACTTGATAAGAACCCATCTTCTGCTCTAAAACGTTACACGAACATGGCTGTATGTTGGGGATGTCATACTTCTTCTCACTCAGAAGGAACAAGAAACACTGACACTTATCAATATAACTCAACACCTGGTATAGACTCTGACCGTAATGGTATTGAGTTTGACTATTAAAAAAGAGCTAACAAATAGCCCCACTATTTGTTAGCCCCGATATGGCAAGTATAAGTTTACTTGAAAGCAACTTACTTCAGTAGGTTGCTTTCTTATTTTAATTATAGGTGGGTGTTCACAAATAAGTCAATTATCCCTTCACAAAAGAGACAAACATTATTCACAGTTCTGTTATCCTTTTACTTTAACAATAAAAGTATAATAATAATGTAGATTCCCGAAATTTTTATATTAAAATTACTTAATTTGTTTACATAAATAAAATCTACAATTTATATATGTTGCAGCCTAAAGGAATGGATCAATCATGAAATTTCTAAATAACAATAAACAATTAAACATCCTTTACATAATGATTTTAGTCCTTATATACTCCCTTACCTTACCTATTAAAACTGATGCCGAAGATTCTCCCCCTAATTCCCCTCCTTCCATTTTAATTAACAATGTTAAAGTAGAAGGAGAGGAAACTACGATTACTGGGACTGTATCCGATAATCAGACACCCTTAGAAGATATCACAATACAATTATTTGATTCGAAAGATCAACCACAATTGAATTCTCCTATACACCCATCTACAGATGGAAATTGGACAATGAAAAAAGTATTAACGGACAAAGCAGGCACCTATTATATTAAAGCAAGCGACAGCTCTATTGAATCAGAGAGATACACAATAAAAGATGCTCGTCTTCATATAAAGTCGCTTTCCATTATGTCTTTTATTACGCAGAAAAAAGAATTCGTCGATGGAAAGGAAAAAATAGAAGAAGTGACAGAACCGGTTGATGTCATGAAAAATGATGATTTAACACATATCTCGTTGAACCCGACCATAACTGCTGAGGTCAGTAATAATGATGCTTTGGATCAACTAATTCTCGACCATCCAAATCAATATAGTCCAATTGCAGTTTTTAATAAACAGAAGCAAATTTCCGGTGACATAACAATAAATACCCAAAACCAAATTGAGCTAAAATTGAAGGACTTGTCACCAAGTACAACTTATTATATTCTATACAATTCCTCCTATGTGGATGACGAGGGTACACCGCTATTTCCGATTGTTAGGAAATTCACAACAGTGAGTAATACGGTTAATAATTTATTTTTATATGATCAGAAATATAAGTCTAATTCCGGTGATTTTAAGAACCTATCTGATTGGGCGGAGCAGCCCCATGGGTACTACACCAATAATGTAAATAACTGCTCCATTTGCCATAGCCCCCATTACGGAGATAACAAAAGCTTAGAGACCAAAAACAGAAATATGAAAAACCTAGAAAATAGTTATTGCATGGCCTGCCACGATGGTACATCAGCGCCCGTCTTTGAAAACGTTAGTTCAGATATTAAGTCAAAGCATGAAACACAGCAAATAACCGACCATGAAATGAAATCTGGTACGTGCACAGCCTGTCATAATCCACATCTTACTTGGAGTGAAGAGAATCCAAATTTATTACAAGACCATTTTGTATATAAACACGAGGATAAAGATGAAGTTGATGGTGGAAAGGTTGGAGAAATTGATAGCAATAATCAGCTTTGCGAGAAATGTCATGAGTTAAACTCTAACTATTATAAAAATCTAGCAAGTCAATTAGCTTCTGAAAAAGATCCATATAAAATATCTCATTATCAACGGTTTTCAGCCGTTGGGCAAAAAGATAATTTCGACTTATGTTTCACCTGCCATAATAACGAAAAAGAAACAAAAGTTAGAACAAAGGATATTCTTCAATATTATCAGGATAGCGATTCTAAACACAAAATAACTGCAATTGACGGCAGTCAACTGAATGGATACTTACCTTGCTCGGAATGTCATGATACGCATAAATCCACAAATCGCATGCTGTTAAAAACAAAATTAGGTCACGAAGACCAAGATTCTGAACCTTTCTCCTTTATATCTGGAGATTGGGGTGCTAGCAGTGAACGCGAATTCTGTTTGAAATGCCATAATAGCAAAACTGCAATTTTTGGGGTAACGGGTAAGGCATTAGATGATTCAATTCACGGTCATAAAATAATAAGTGAAGGTACAAAGGAAGAAATCCAAAAAGATATAGAAAGTAAGGCATGTTCAAACTGTCATGGTGGGGAAAGCAAATCCTTTATCGAGGCAGCCCATGCTCCTAAAAAATCAACAGTGTCAATTACACCATAAAAAAATACCAAGTTCATATCCTATACCACACCTATTTACAAAAAGGAGGCTGTCATTCACTATGCAAACCATAGCTTTTTGACAGCCTCTTTGCTTCAAGCAAGTATGTAGCTTGAAATCTCCCCAAACTGGCTCCAAGCATACACTTCCTACCAGGCCGCAATTGCTCCGTCTGTTCGCGGCTCGGTACCGCCCATTAACACGCCGGTTTCCGGATCGCGCCAGATGATTTGACCGCGGCCAAATCCCCCTGCATCTAATACCACCTCGATTTGGTGCCCCTTCCTTACCAACGCATGAGCAAGATGCTGCGGGAAATGCGGCTCAACTTGAACCTTTTTTCCCTCAATCCACTGCCAACGGGGAGCATCCAACGCCGCCTGCGGATTTAGACCGAAATCAATTGTGTTCATAACAACCTGCAGATGCCCCTGCGGCTGCATATAACCGCCCATCACGCCAAATGGCCCGACAGCATGACCTCCCTTTGTCAAAAATCCAGGGATTATCGTGTGGAATGTCCTTTTCCCTGGCATTAACGCATTAGGGTGTGCCGAATCTAACGAAAAATCATGTCCGCGATTTTGCAGGGAAATTCCGGTGCCTGGCACCACTAACCCGGAGCCGAAGCCCATGTAGTTGCTCTGAATAAAGGAAACCATGTTTCCTTCACCATCTGCTGTGGCAAGATAGACCGTGCCCCCGCTAGGAGGCTTGTACGGGAGTGGGAGAGAGGCCTCTGCAGCAATTTCACTCCGTCTGATGGACCCGTATTCGTCGGAAAGAACGTCAGCTAGGTTCATTTTCATAAAAGAAGGGTCTGTGATATGTGCCTTTCCATCTGTAAAGGCGAGTTTCATCGCTTCGATTTGTTTATGGTATGTATCGACGGTTTCCTTTTCGGTGAAGTTGAAGCCCTTGACAATATTTAATGCGAGAAGGGCAACAAGACCCTGTCCGTTTGGCGGAATCTCCCAGACATCGTAACCTCGGTAATGAACCATGATTGGGGTTACCCATTCTGCACGGTAACCGGCAAGATCTTCCTGAGAAATGAACCCTTTATAGTGTTCGGCAAAAGCGGCGATTTGTTCCGCGATTTCGCCACGATAAAAGCTTTCACCGTCTGTATCGGCGATAGAACGTAATGACGAAGCATGACCTTCCGAATGCCAGATTTCCCCCACCATTGGTGCCCGTCCCTTTGGGGCAAAGGTTTCAAACCAGGGCTGGAACTCGTCTCCTGTTAATATTTGTTTGTAGCGTTTATAGGCATAACCCCAGTATTGCGCCAAAATCGGTGTTAGCGGGTAACCATATTCAGCATACTCAATCGCTGGCTTTAAAACTTCCTTTAAGGACAATCTTCCAAATTTCAATGAAAGCTCCACCCAGCCGGAAGGAGCACCGGGGACGGTAACAGGCACCCAGCCATAGGCAGGAATTTTGGTATAGCCCCTCGCCTTTACCGCTTCAATGGTCAAGGTTTTTGGGGCAGGACCGCTGGCATTTAAGCCGTGCAGCTTATTTTGGGTCCATACGAGCGCAAATGCATCGCCGCCAATCCCGTTAGAGGTTGGTTCTAAAACGGTTAATGCCGCTGCAGTCGCAATTGCTGCATCAATGGCATTTCCACCTTTTTTGAGGATATCGAGTCCTGCTTGAGCGGCAAGAGGCTGGGAGGTTGCGACCATTCCACGCCCTGCAAAAACGGTAGTTCGTTGAGATGGATAAGGATGATAATGAAAATCAAAGTTCATTGCCAACACCTCTTTACTTCTATTCACTCTATTATACTGAACATTCTGAAAGCGATATATTGAAAAATAAAAACGCAGCCTAAAGATTCGGGGCTGCGTTTTTATTTTTATTTTTATTAGTGCGCTTCGATTAAGCCATAACGACCATCTTTACGTTTGTAAACAACGTTTGTACGGTTCGTATCTGCATTGGTGAACACGTAGAAGCTATGACCAAGCATGTTCATTTGTAGGATCGCTTCTTCACTGTCCATCGGTTTTAAGTCAAAGCGTTTTGTACGAACCAATTCTAGTTCGTCATCCTCAAAATCGTGAGACTCTGTATTTTCAGCAGTTGCAAAGGTGATTGGAAAATCGCCTTTTTCGCGGAATTTACGGTTCACTTTTGTTTTATGCTTGCGAATTTGACGCTCAAGCTTGTCAGAAATGAGGTCAATCCCCGCATACATATCTACATTTGTTTCTTCTGCACGAAGGACGAGATGTGGAAGAGGAATAGTAACCTCTACTTTGGAAGTTTTATCTTGATTGAACCTTAGGTTAACATTAACCTTTGCTTCAGGTGCTTCAGTAAAATACCTTTCTAATTTTGAAATTTTCTTTTCAATATACTCGCGAATTGCTGGAGTTACCTCAATGTTTTCACCACGAACGTTATAATTCATAAGTGAACTCCTCCTTTTTTTAAAACTATGTAAATACATTTCTATTTTACCCTATGAATATCCTGCTAAAACAGTACATTATTTTGTCGATTTCATGACAAAAACAATGCATATATAGTAGCAAACATGTGTTTAGTGGAATGCACGTGGGTAAAACTGGGTAAAATGGATAATTTATTTTAACTAAATTTTAATATTATATAGGACAATTTACCACTCATATGCCCATAGAATAGGTTACAAAGGATGAAAAAATGATTGGAGGCATCCATATGGCTCAGCAAGAAAGAAGATTACTCGCATGGCATGAAACAATGGAATTACACGAAATTGTTGCGCTTCAATCCATTGGCTTAATGAAACTAAAAATGTCGTTTAAAAAGGTTGAAGACCAGGAATTAAGAGAGCTTTACAGAACATGCATAGGGGAGCTTGAAGGAAACTTAAATGAGCTGCTTCAATTTTACCCTTCGGCACCGGGATATCAGGGGAGAGAGGCAGAAGCCCGTCAGGATGTCAGCTTTTTTGCAGCCGATTTGCTGGCTCTCTCTAAAGAGTTAGTCCGCTGCCTGGCAGCCGCCATTACGGAAACGGCAACACCTGCGTTAAGAAAAACCTTTACTAATCAGCTGATTGCTGCAATCCACGGGCATGAACGGGCCTATAACTACATGCACAAACACGGCTATTATCCTTCATATGATTTAGGTCCTTTGCTTGGGCAGGATGTTCACAATGCACAGCACGCGCTTAGAATGAAATATTAGTGTTTTGAGGTGGCGGCATACAATGTTTGCCACCTTTATTTGGCTTCCTATCTTCCAAGAGTCAGTGATTGAATACCGGCTGCTCCTTCTTTTTTTATAAGCTTTGCAGCATGTCTAAGGGTTGAACCGGTTGTGTATACATCATCGATTAATACAATGTTTTTTCCTTGGATATCAATTTGCGGGTTAATTGCGAATACTTGTGGAAGATGAATACGTTCGGATCTGCTTTTTTTTGATTGTTTTTCAGAATGAACCCTGGTTAACAGCGGTGTTGATGTACAACCTGCCTCTAATAAAAGAGCCTCTGCTTGATTAAAACCTCGTTCGTAGAGGCGCTCCTCGCTTAATGGAATTGGTACGACCACATCTGCTTTCATTCTTTGAAGCACTTCATGAATTTGGTCTGCAAATACCTTCGCAACGATATAATCACCGCGAAATTTAAATACAGCAATCACTTCTTTTAAAAAATCATTGTAAAGATATAATGAAGTGTTTTTATCGAGATGCCCTTGCCACTCTGGGTCCTGCTCCCACCGCAAACAATCATGACAGAGGTCCCCATGACGAAATTTCTCGTCTAAATGACGGAATGGCCGGCAGCAAATTCTGCATGTTTCCCCAGCTATTTTTTCAAGTTTGCATTCACACACAGGGCACAGGTATTGATCTTTTTCTGGCGAAAAAATCGCCCGCCATCCAATGATGGAAGGGATGGGTTGATGGCAAAGATAACAACGTTCCTGTTGGAAAAGAATCATCGGAATTCACCTCTTTTTAATCGACTAGTCCCTTTTTAACTCCTTCCCGATTCATAAAAACAATTTGTTGCTTTGCTTTTAGCATCTCATCCGTTTTACCATAGTGAAAAAAAGTAACCACCCCTGTTGGAAAGGCCGCGCTTCTTCCTGCCCTTCCAGCAATTTGGACAAGTGCGCTTTCAGAAAAAATATCATCCTCAGCACCAACAACGGCGACATCGATGTTGGGAAAGGTAACGCCCCGTTCAAGGATCGTTGTCGTTAAAAGTAATGGAATTTCCTTAGCCCGCATTTTTTGTACCTTTTCCTTTCGTTCCGGGTCTTCCGCATGGACGGCTTCAATCTTTGGAGCAAACTGACGTAGGATGGGAAGCGCTTTTTCCATCAAAGGAATATGCGGAAAAAATATGAGTGATTGTTTATTACTTTCAATTCGATTTTTTATCCATTGAAGCACATTTGCGGGTAGTTTGTTATTATGGAGGTTCTTTTGCCAATTCCCACACCAGACAAATTGCGGGACTGGAAGCGGATGTCTATGGAATCGGGCTGGAATCGTCGTATAGGCTCTTTTTTCCTGCCGGCATTCTTTTTGCCATTTTTGATTAGGAGTGGCGGTTAAATAAATCATCGCTGAAACCGGTTTTCTTGCCAGTACAGCCGCATGCTGGAGTGACTCTTCTACGGTATAAGGAAAAGCATCCACTTCATCAAGGATCAGGGTATCAAAGGCATGGTAGAACCTTAGCAGCTGATGTGTGGTCGCAATCGTAAGGCGGGCGTAAAGATGACGGTCCTTGCTCCCGCCATAGAGGGAGGCAACAGGGATACTAGGAAATGCAGCCTGAATACGTGGAGTAAGTTCGAGAACTACATCGGTTCTTGGGGTAGCAATGCAAACTCTTTTTCGTGAGGCTAGTGCAGTCTCGATCCCATGGAACAAAACTTCGGTTTTCCCCGCCCCGCATACTGCCCATACCAAAAGTTCATGATTTTGCTCAATTGCTTCAACCACCTTGTCGGATGCAGCTTGTTGTCCAGATGAAAGTTTCCCTTGCCATTCCATGATCTTTCCGGGGAGTTTTATTTCCGGCGGGGGACCATTCCAGCCGATAAGAGGGGTGCATTCACTTATTCTTCCCATCATAATACAGTGGCGACAATAGAGGCATATTTCGCCGCATCGTGTGCATGGAAAGCGGGCGAACCATTGCGGGTCCTTGTTTCCGCAACGAGCGCAAATCGGCTGTTTTCCGAGGTAATCAATTCCTTTACGGTAGGTTACATAGCCTTGTTCATAGTGAACTTGAAATTCCTTCGATGGGATGTCGTCTGTGAGAAGCTGTTTGCCGGTAAGAAGCAGTTGCAGTTCAGGGTTAAAGCGAAAGTTTGGGTTAGGTGGTGGCTGCGGGATGTTGGGGATGTGGGAAATCGGCAGGGAATCCTCCTTTTGCGGGCAGAGGATATTGTTTTTCAATGCGAATCGCATGAGGGCACCTTCTTTTTGGGAGATTGTAGTTAAGATTAATGGAGGAAAAATCTGTAGGGTTATTTTAAAATTTCGACAGGAACTGATAAATTCCTGTTTATGTCGAAATATCTTTTAAAAATAGGTCAACAAAAAACCACTCCGAAAATACATCCGGAGTGATTTTCAATAATTACTTCCTCATCCAGCCCATCCCCATTGCACCTTCGCCTAGATGGGTTCCGATTACAGCTCCAAAATAGCCAATTAAAAATTCAACATTCGGATACATCGCTGATAACTCCGCTTTCCACTCATGTGCTTCCGCTTCGCGGTTAGCATGGATAATGACAGCCCAATAGGATGCACCAGTGGCCGCATCCTCCCCCAGCAAGTCAGCAATCCGCTTCATCGCTTTTTTGCGTGTACGGATTTTTTCAAAAGGCACAATAACCTTATTTTCAAAATGGAGCAGCGGCTTCACTTGGAGCAGGCTGCCGATAAAGGCTTGAGCGCTTGAAAGGCGTCCCCCTCGCTGCAAATGGGAAAGATCATCGACCATAAAATAAGCCCTGGCTGATTGCTTCAGCTCTTCAAGGCGCTCCATGATTGTATCCGCATCAGCACCTTTTGACGCCATTTCCGCAGCTTCAATCGCATAAAAGCCTTGAACCATACAGCTGATCTCTGAATCAAACGGATAGACCCTAATCCCGTCTACCATCGTTCCTGCCGTGACAGCCCCCTGGATGGTTCCGCTAATGCCACTTGAAAGATGGATGCTGATGACCGCATCATACTCCTTCGCTAATTGCTCAAATAGCTCAACAAACTGGCCGACTGGCGGTTGTGAAGTAGTTGGCAAACCTTTTTCCTTTACCTCTTGGTAGAATGCCTCTGCGGATATGTCAACCTCTTCCCGGTAAGCCTCATTTCCGAAAATAACATTTAACGGGACCATATGTATATTCCATTTATCACGTAATTCCTTCGGGATGTATGCAGTACTATCCGTGACAACTGCTGTTTTCATAACAAAATACCATCCTTGTCTAGACTATTGTTTTTCCATTTTATCCGAAATCCGGTTATTTTGCATTAATTTATCAAAACATAAAAAGAACACGCCCGAAAGCGTGTTCTCTCCAAAAGTATTTTAACGCATCTATGCGTTAACGAACTTCTACCCAGCCATTTTTAATTGCAACGACAACGGCCTGTGTACGGTCGTTTACGTTCATTTTTTGCAGGATATTGCTGACATGGTTTTTAACAGTTTTTTCACTGATGAAAAGGGCTTCCCCGATTCCACGGTTACTTTTTCCATCAGCAAGCATTTGCAGTACTTCACATTCACGGCGCGTTAACAAATGAAGCGGCCGGCGGATTTCTACCGTTTGAACGTATGAGCCTCCAAATACTTTTCCCGCTGTTAAACGGCGGTATTCATTCACTAGATTATGCGTAACCTTTGGATGTAAATAGGAGCCACCGTCAGCAACGACGCGAACTGCATCGATGAGGGCATCGGCATCCATTTCCTTTAAAAGATACCCTTGCGCACCAGTTTGAAGTGCATGTGTAACATAATTTTCATCGTCATGAATCGATAAAATAATGACCTTTGTCTCCGGGAATTTTTCTACAAGCTCCTTGGTTGCTTCTACTCCGTTCTTTTGTGGCATATTTATATCCATGATGACCACATCTGGAGTGAATTCTTGGACGATACGAACCGCTTCGCTGCCGTCATCCCCTTCGGCCACAACCTGGAACGTTTTTTCGAATTCGAGAATCCTTTTTACTCCTTCTCTAAACAATTGATGATCGTCGATAATGGCAATTTTAGTCGTCAATTTCTTCGCCTCCCTAATCCTTGTAATAAGATTTCGTTGTTTAAATCACTTTAAGTTCTGGTTAATTGATTCCTATTCAGGCAGCGGAACATGAATGGTAACAGCAGTTCCCTTACCAATTTTTGATTCAATCATAATTTCGCCATCCAGCAGGTCGACCCGTTCCTTCATGCCCATAATCCCAAAGGATTCAGGTTTCTTCTGACTCGTATCAAATCCAGAACCATTGTCCTTAATGAGTACTGTAATAGATGTCTGAGTCATTTCTAATTTTACTTTTATTTCGCAGGCATTGGCGTGTTTTAAAGCATTCTGCACTGACTCTTGGATCATTCGGAATAATGCGACCTCGTACTTAGCTGGAAGACGGTGTTCTAGTCCAATATTCACAAAATGAATTTTGGAGTGATTATGATATTCTTCGATGGTAAGCAGGTATTTTCTGAGGGTAGGAACTAATCCTAAATCATCCAGCGCCATAGGACGAAGGTCGTAAATAATCCTGCGAACCTCGTAAAGTGCTGAACGGACCATTTTTTTAAAACTATGAATCTCTGAAAAAGCATCCTCGGGTCCGCTCTCCCGATACACACGCTCAATTAAATCTGAGCGCATAATCACATTGGCAAGCATTTGCGCGGGACCATCATGGATTTCCCGTGACATCCTCTTCCGCTCTTCTTCCTGAGCCTCAATAATTTTTAAGCCAAAGTCCTGCTTCGCTTTCGCATCCTCGAGCGCAACGCCCATTTCACTCATTAAATAATTCATGACAACGGAGATTTGCGATATCAGATGCTCGGCTCGGTCAATGGTATCATCCAGTGCCAGCAGTCTCCGTTCAAGATCATCTCGTTTATCCAAAAGCTGCTTCTTGTATTGCCAATTAATAGTGAGGTCCATTTGAAGCTGGTGCGCTTTTTCGTACGCCTCCCGGACTTCGCCCTCCGAATAATGTTTAATGTTCATACTCACTTCAGAAAGCCTTGAACGAGCCTGCCTAACCTGTTCCTCAAGGGAGTCGCCTTCACCCGAGAGCTTCTCCACCATATGCTTAATGGCTTGGAGCTCATTCCTCATGCTGTCGTAATCCTGGCGGCACTGCTCTTCAATTTGAAATATATCCGTTTTACTGGAAGTAACGGTTTCAATCATTTTTTCACGAATTTCATCAATCGACTTCATATTAATTTTTTTTATCTTCATAAAAATGCCTCCATTAAGAAGCTTTGTGTACCCTGCGATTTGTCCTTAGAACAAAGGCCTTTTAACATATTTTACCTTGGATTGTATTAATATAGAAATTTAAAGATAACTAAACCCTCAAATTTCGTAAAAAAGTTGTATAATAAGTGTACTATTTCTAAAACTTTTTTACTATTAAAAATAAGCCCTAATCAGGTTTACACTATCAAACATGACTTATTATACCATGCTAAGGTTACACATATATTAAAGTTATATTACACAAGTCATTTTTTCAGAAAAATTGAAGGAGGCTCACCTATGCTATCCCGCTACTATACGGTAAAAGAGTCCGGAGAACATGAAATTGTTATTCAAAAATCCCGTTTTATTGCCCATATAAAAAGAGTTGAAACGGAAGCAGCTGCACAGGATTTTATTCAGACGATTAAGAAAAACCATTGGGATGCAACTCATAATTGTTCCGCCTATCTAATTGGCCAAAACGATCAAATACAAAAAGCCAATGATGATGGCGAACCCAGTGGCACGGCTGGTGTTCCAATCCTCGAAGTATTAAAGAAAAAGAATTTGAAGGATACAGCGGTTGTCGTCACCCGTTATTTTGGAGGAATTAAATTGGGAGCCGGCGGACTGATTCGTGCGTATGGAAAAGCAACTTCAGAAGGAATTGCAGCAACTGGTGTGGTTGAGCGGAAATTAATGAAAGTCATCCATGTTACTGTCGATTATACATGGCTTGGTAAATTGGAAAATGAACTGCGTTCTTCTGTTTATACGCTCAAAGAAATTCATTATTTAGATACAGTAGATTTTGAAGTTTTTGTTGAAGAAGGCGAAATTGAGCAATTCAGCACTTGGATAACAGAAATGACCAATGGACAAGCTAAAATTAGTGAAGGGGAAATACTTTACCTGGAGGAAGATATTTAAACGGCTGACCATTGCTGGATTGGCCTTTTTTTCATCTAAAGTACATCTTTTTACAAATTCCAACAATATACAACATTAAATTTACGATTTACAAAAAATTTCATTTTACCAATCTCCTAAAATATTATAGAATTAATCATGGTTCTGTATGTTTTCATACAGTATTTTACAATGAAAAGGAGATCATCTATGTCTGCAAATAGACAAGACCGTATAAATAAAAAATCTAAGAAGAAAAGAAAAAGACTTTTAGCCTGGATCTTATTACCTATATTAGTCATTGGACTGGGCGGTGCAGCTTATGCCACTTTCCTTTATAACAAAGCAGAATCGGTAATGAATAAATCATATAAGCCGATTGATCGGGAATCAAAACGTGTATTTAAAAATGTGCCAGTAGAAAACACTTCGATCCTTTTTATTGGAGTCGATGACAGCAGTAAACGGAAAGAAGGAAACCCTCGTTCGGATGCTTTGATGGTAGCAACTTTTAACAAAAAAGATAAATCCATTAAGCTACTAAGCATCCCGCGTGATTCTTATGTTTATATTCCAGAAAAGAATATCTACACAAAAATCACTCATGCACATGCCTATGGCGGGGTAAAGCTTACACTTGATACCGTTGAAGAATTACTTGATATGCCAATCAATTATTATGTAAAAATGAATTTCAATGCGTTTATGGATATCATTAATGCCCTAGGCGGAATTGATGTTAATGTTCCATATACCTTTACGGAACAAGATTCTCAGGATCATAAGGGTGCCATTACCTTACAAAAAGGAATGCAACATCTTAACGGGGAACAAGCATTGGCTCTAGCAAGAACAAGACATTATGACAGCGATATTTATCGTGGAAAACGACAACAGGAAATTATGAAGTCGATTCTCTCACAAGCAACTTCTGTTAAAAATGTAACCAGTTATTCAAAGGTAATCGATGCAGTTGGTAAAAATATGACAACGGATTTAACATTTGATCAAATGATATCGTTCCTAAACTATATTAAAGCAGGCGGTTTAGATACTGAGTCACTTACCTTAAAAGGTTCAGATTCACGGATTAGTGGGATTTATTATTATCGATTAGATCAAGCCTCATTAGATGAAACAAAGTTAATCTTGAAAAACCATCTATTAGGAAAAACTACTACGTCTTCAAGTGAAAGTGATTCGACTGGAACAAGTCAATAATAAAAAGACCCCGGCTGAAGAAATCAGCCGGGGTCTTTTCTCAGAAAAAAGTGCGCTTTATATTATTAAAGAAAATTCTTCTGTTTCCTCCTTGAAAAGTGTTTCCTATCAGCTCCTTTGGGGACAATATACTCTCCTTGACCATAAAAAGTGTCTCCTCTATCAGCTCTATTGGCGACAAAACCTTCTCTTGGTCCGTAAAAAGTGTCTCCTTAAGCTTCATTGGCGATAGACTATATCTCCTTTTTTATACTATGACTCCAATCAGATCGCACAAGATATAATCCAAAAATAAAAAGGACCCACTCAAAGGTCCTTTCATTATTGACGATTTCTTGCTAATACCTGGACAATTTTGAGTAAGGGTTTATAATTTGCATTGATTAAGCCAATGCTTTCAACAATCAATTCAATTGCCAACAAAATGATAATCAGCATTAAAATTGATCCCCATACTGTTGTCATCGTAAAGATCACTGCAGCTAAGCCGAACATCGCACTCATGGCATAAATCAACAATACCGTTTGTCGGTGAGTAAAGCCCAATTTAAGTAAGCAATGATGTAAATGGGATTTATCCGGAGCCGATAACGGATTTTTATTGTAAAGGCGACGCACAATTGCAAAGAATGTATCCGAAATGGGAACACCTAAAATAATGACAGGAACAACAAAGGAGATAAACGCTACGTTTTTAAAACCTAATAAGGAAAGAACGGCGATCATATACCCAAGGAAAAGAGCTCCTGTATCTCCCATGAAAATCTTCGCGGGATGAAAATTGAAAATAAGAAATCCTAATGTACTTGCTAATAATATAGCACCCATTGTCATAACGTACGGATCTCCCATGACAATCGCCATTGCGGAAATCGTGATTAATGCAATCGATGAAACACCAGCTGCTAAACCATCAAGTCCGTCAATCAGATTGATTGCATTGGTAACACCGACAATCCAAATGACGGTAATCGGTACGCTCATGGCACCAAAATATAAGTTCCCGCCGAATGGTAAGTTAATAAAATCAACATGGACACCGCCCCAATAAACAACAATGAGGGCTGCTGAAATTTGTAACAAAAACTTTATTTTTGCTGATAATTCATAAATATCGTCTAATATACCAGCAGCTAATATGATCACACTCCCAACCACAATGGCTGCGTGATACTGACTGTCTGGATGCATGAGGAGAAGCCCAAGAATGAAGCTTACATATATCGCCAAACCGCCCAATCGCGGCATAATCTTCAGGTGGACTTTTCGTTGGTTCGGGTTGTCTGTTGCTCCTACCTTAAAGGCCAATTTTTTAACAATCGGTGTGATAAGAATGGAGCATAAAAAACATAATAAAAAGGTCAAATAAAGCATAAAGACCCTCCTTATGAATATAATGCCCCTTTCTGAATTTTAGAACCAAGGCATATTTTTCTATTTGATACAACGTGTATATTATAGCACATAGATTTTAGTTTGGTCTAAAAAAATCATATTGTAAAAATAATGTCAAAAAACCAATTTTTTGAGCGATTTTTGTAACATAGGGTCCATAATGGATCCTTTTTTTATCCAAGATTTTTATATACAGTAAGGACGCTATTACGAAAATTTTCAATGGTGAATTGTGTGGAAGCATGGTTGTAAAGATTCAAACCAATTTCTCTTAGCTTACCCTTTTCACGGAAATGAATGGCTTCTTTTATTGCATGGAGCATTGGTTGTTTTTGATTAACCGGAACAATCCAGCCAAACTCTTTCGAAGGGATTAATTCACGAACACCGCCTACATCGGAGGTGATAATGGGTTTTTTAGCCCGAGCCGCCTCTAGCAAAACAAGTGGAAAGCTTTCACTAAAGGAAGCAAGTAATTTAACATCACAGATTTCGTATAAAGCATGAACATCCTGACGTTGGCCTAAAAAAAGAATATGGTTCTCAATTCCCAGCCGTGAAACAAGCTGTTTTAGTTCTGTTTCTAAGCTGCCTGTACCCACAACAAGCAATTTGACATTGTCATGCAGAAGGCTTAATTCCTTGATAACCTGAAACACTGTAGAATGTCCTTTTACCGGGCATAATCTAGCAACCATAATGATTAAGAAGTCATTGTCCACGAGGTTTAATTCAAAACGCGAGATCTTTTCTGTCCAAAAGGTTTTTTTAAAATCAATACCATTAAAAATGGGGGTAATTTTATTTTCATCAATACCTTCAGCGACTAATAAATTTTTGAATCGTTCGGAAATGGCTAAAAAATGATCTGGTTTTTTTAATGCCCATAAATGAAGTGCGGTAAACATCACACCTTGCAATCCCCGGCCAAGAAAGTCATGTCGTGGGTTGCTATGGAGAGTAGTGATCCAACGTAAGGCTTGCCTTTTTCTTTTTAAAAAGCATCCGTAAAAATTAGCCCGCGGTCCATGGGTGTGAACAATATCAATCATTTCTTGGTCAATTAACGATATGATTTTTTTTAGAAGCGTAAGATCCCATTTTGATTTTTGGTGAAAAAGTACAACTTTAATTCCTTTATCGATTGCTTTCTCGTACATAGGACCCTCTTCAAAAAGTCCTAAAATGTTTTCGGTTTCTTGATTGTTTTCAAGCAAATCAAGAATATGAACCATTCCCCCGCCGGTTTCCACCCCGGCATTTAAATGAAGCACCTTCACCCTTCTCACCTTCTGGTTCAATAAATTGACGACTTTTTTCGATAAAAAGTTTCATCTATTATTGTTTATTACCATAATGGCGGAAAATCATGTACGTTAGATTTATCCAATGGGGTAAAGGGCATTAAGGTTCGTTAAAATTCGGGCGTTTCAAAGAGGGTTTTTTACTATTGAGCCGAAAGAACAGTATGCTTTTCTTTGTTATCCTTTTGTCCTTCCAGAACCTTTGGTAGGACAGCTCCCTCGTCGGTCTAGCAGGTTTTGTCCTTCTAGCACCTTTGGTAGGGCCCTTTGTCAGCACTCATAATAAACTTAGTCGTAAAATGCATTCCCAGCCCCAATTACCTTTTCACCTTCAAAATCTCCACCAAAAACCTTGGTAAAGCAAGCATTCTTCTCCAACGGGATGGCTGTTTTGCGAGCCGGTAAAACCATTCCAGGTTTAACTTTTGCCAAACAACAGGGGCACGCTTAACCTCCCCTGCAAGGACATCAATGCTGCCGCCAACTCCCATAAAAATACCCTTTGAAAATGTCGCGTAATGAGATGAAATCCACTTTTCCTGCCGCGGAAAGCCTAATGCCACGAATA
Source organism: Bacillus salipaludis (assembly GCF_030938565.1). GTDB lineage: Bacteria > Bacillota > Bacilli > Bacillales > Cytobacillaceae > Neobacillus > Neobacillus salipaludis_A. The sequence goes on from NZ_JAVGVR010000001.1 coordinate 5,863,042, forward strand.
CAATATCCGCATTGGCTGCTTTGATTTCGTCAGCAATCTTGTCCTCTTTCCCTTTAAAATACCCATTATGGGAGCCGGCCATCACTAAATGAGGATATTGCTCGCAGATATTAGCAACTGCCTTCTTATTCGTTTCCTCCTTGCCGCCCAATAGGTAAATACGCCATCGATTCTGATTCGCTAAATCCAAAAGCCGTACGGTTAAATCATAGCCTGTCACCCGTTCCTGAATCGGCGTATTCAAGATTTTAGCAGCTAAAATAATACCGGACCCATCCGGAACGATATAATCGGCCTCTTGGACGATTTTCCGATACTCATCGTTTTCTCTTGCATACATCACAATCTCTGGATTTGCAGTTACGACGAATGTTTTAATGCCCTTAGCAATTCGCTCAGAAAGCAATTCAACAACTTCATTAAATCCTTTATTTAAAAAATTTATTCCCAATATATTAACGTTATTTTTCATATGGAATCCTCATTCTTTCATATCCTTACATATATCCTGCTACAATATTGACCATAATGGCTAATGAACCATTTGGCAAGTCAAAGACGGTGACTTTTATGAAAATGATTAAATCAGTTGGAATTATAACGTTAGTCGCGATTGTCAGCAAGGTTCTCGGGTTCGGCCGCGACCTATTGATGGCAGCTTATTTTGGCGCATCCACTGTTACTGACGCCTTTTTTGTTGCCTCGATTATTCCTGTCCTGCTGTTTGCCGCCGTCGGAATGGCGATTACCAGCGGAATTGCACCGATTTATGCTGAAGCAAAGGAAAAAGGCAAGAGGGAAGCTAGCAACATCATTAGCGTCTTGGCAACACTGTTTATCACCTTGTCCGTTTTTCTAACGTTCGTATTTTATTTAGTGACACCCTTTATGACAAAAATGATTGCGCCAGGCTTTAGCATCCAACAAGCTGAACTTACCAACCAACTAACAATGATTATGCTGCCGAGCTTTTGTTTTTTTGTCCTATCGGCGATCATGACCGGGATCCTTGAATATGAAAAAGTCTTTGCACCACCAGCGTTTATTGCGATACCACAAAATTTATTTGTGATCATTACAATCATATTTTTAACCAAACAATATGGGATTTACGGTGTCGCGGTTGCAACGCTTCTTGGTGCGGTTAGTCAATTTTTCATTCTTTTTCCTTTTATAAAAAAATATCAAGTTTTTTACGTTAATTTCGCCTTTAAAACCTATCAGAAACAAATCTTTAATACACTTAAATTATTTTCACCTATTATCATTGCCTCTGGGGCCTATCAAATAAATGCAGTGGTAGACCGAATGGTTGCATCCCGGCTTCCGGAGGGCAGCGTTTCGTCATTAAATTACGCCAATAAATTAATGTACCTGCCCCTTAGTATTCTCCTATTATCCCTGATTACCGTGATCTTTCCGTCGGTTGTAGATTCGGCTGTTAAAAAGGGGGAGAGTTTGTACAGTGGGTATTCAAAGGAATTTCAATCATTACCTTTGCCGCAATTCCAATTGCTGTTGTGATGCTTGTCGAGAGCAAAATCCTAGTGGAACTGGCATTTAAGCGGGGGGCTTTTGATGATACAGCCGCAATGATGACAAAACAAGCTTTTTTCTTTTATACCTTTGGAATGATCTTTATGGCATTAAAGGAGTATTTGAACCGCTGTTTTGTCGCCTTAAAAGAAACAAAGGTGACGATGACATGCAGTATCCTTTCCGTTGCATTAAACATCGTTTTGAGCGTCATTTTGGCTCATTTTATTGGCGTTGGCGGGATTGCCCTGGCCACCGCGATTGCCATGCTTTTACAGACATTATTATTATTTTTCAGTCTTTCTAGGCATGTCCCAATTGAAAAAAATGAAAAGTTATCCTTTAGGAATAGCTTGGGGAAATTACTCATCCTTTTCGGAATTGTCTTTATAGTTTCGAGACTGTCAGCGTTTATTTTACCGGCAACACATCCAATTCTTCATCTAGGCATCGTAACAATAATTACATTTTCTATATTTACCGCCTTTGCGCTTATCCTAAAATCACAAGAAATTCTCGGCCTAATTGCCATTATTAAAAGGAGAAAACAAACATAAAGGGAACCCGCCGCCCTCCTAGGCAGGTTCCCTTACTATCTCCTATCTTCGGTCTGTTCCTTAAGATTCGTCATCAAAAAAGCCAGCAGCAGTGCTAAATAGATACTTACCCCTGGGGCGGTTAAAACATGTCCAGCGGTAAAAGCAATCCCTAATCCCAGAACGGCACCTGCCGCAATTAATACATTTCCTATCGTAAAGCTTTCCGGAAGATAACGCAGTGCGTACCGTACAGTTTGAACCAGTATCCAAGCAAGCGGGATAAAGTATAAAATAAACCCGAATATCCCCAACGAATAAAACACATCATAGAAGTCCATTTCAATCAGCTTTGGTTGTTGTGGATAATTTCCCCCATACCCCATTCCAAACAGTTTTTGCGTAATGGGAGCTTCGCTAAAGTATTGTTTCTGTACGGATAGGAAATGTTCCCTGCCGCTTAGCACCAAATTTTCCATTTGGACAACAGCGGTTCCTGTGTTTCCAGGAGTCTCTGATTTAGCCTCCTCCACAGCCTGCGATTGATTCGCTTCAACCAAATTCAAATGCATATTCATATTTCTAGCGATGGAGGAAAACGGAAAATAACAAGACGCTCCAGCGAAGAGTGCCATGAGCATAATTGGCCGTATCCAACCGGAACGATTTTTGACTAATCCAAACAGGGACATCAACAGAGCCAAAAGCAAGACGATGACGATTGCTCCAAAACCAACCTTGGTCCCTAAGGCAAACAATGAGTATATGACAAGCAACACCGAAATCCAAGCCCAATTTGTTTTTTGGAGAGCAGCCAACACCACTATTGGAAAACCCATTGCCATGATTGCTCCAATCTCATTTCCGGCATAAAACCAGCCGACATGGCCTTCCTTTCCCCATGAATAGCTGTTAAACGCGGTACAGGTTAGACCGGAAACTATCATGATTACTCCCATCAATGTCATTGCAATTACAATAACATCAATCGCCTTATGCCTTCGGATTCCTCCTTCCCGACTAAAAAGAACAAAAGAAAAGAGTAGTGCCACATTAAAATAAACAAGTTTGACTATGTATTTAACTTCAACTGAAACCGAAAAGATGGGCTTCATGTGCTGATTGATGAGTAAATGAATAATGAAGAATCCAGCCATCAACAGGAAGTAATTTCTCACTCCTTTCGAATAAAACATTGCATACAAACCCATAAATACAAGAAAAGTCAAACGAATCAATAATCCCGTGGTAAAATCCTGTCCCCGGAGCCGAAGTGATAACGATGTTAAGAGATCAAGGATGGGCTGTAAAACGATATAAATAAGAGTAATAGTCATAACAATTGAAGTCTTCGAAGGATTGATTTTCAACCGCCCCCTTTTGCTAGAAGTATTACTTTTAATATTTACATTTTGAAAAAGAAAAAACCTAAAACGGAAGCTAATCCCAGCTAACCATTTTAGGCTTTATGAAATATTTTTTATACTGTTGCCAAGCCGCTTTGTTTTCGCATGACTTCTTCGCGGAATTTCTTTTGTTCTTCTTTTGTCATCTTTTTGTACTTTTTCAGGAATTTTTCGTATTCAGGAATGACTTCTCCTACAGGGCCAACTGCCTTGATTTCTCCATACTCAAGCCAAACTGCCTTATCGCAAAATTCTTTGATTTGTCCCATTGAGTGACTTACAAAGAAAATCGTCTTACCTCGGTCTTTAAACTCAAACATTTTGTTTTTTGACTTTTCGGCAAATGCCTGGTCTCCAACAGATAATGCCTCATCCACAATCAAAATATCAGGATCAACCGTTACAGAAATAGAGAACCCAAGCCGGGACTTCATACCACTTGAATACTTTTTAACCGGTTGATCAATAAACTTTCCGAGATCAGCAAAATCAATAATATCTTGTTCCATTCCTTGAATTTCCTTTTTTTTAAATCCAAGCATCAAACATTTTAATTCAATATTTTCCCGGCCAGTTAATTGATTATCAAGGCCAGATTGGATAGCTATGATAGAGGTTTTCCCTTCGACTTGAACTGTACCAGATGTGGGCGGTACAACGCCTGCAATTATATTCGAAAGAGTAGACTTACCAGAACCGTTTACACCAACTAGACCAATGACATCTCCTCTATTCGCATTTAAAGAGATGTTCTGCAGGGCATAAAAATCTTCGCCATATCCCCCTGGTAAAATAACATCTAGGATTTTCTGTTTAGAGGATGTATGCATTTTATATTTTTTATATAAATTTTTGACAATAACCGTTTCAGCCATAAGAAAATCAACTCCAGTTTACAAATAATCAATAAATCGGTTTCTAAATTTTAAATGAAGAGCAGAACCAATCATAAAAAATACAAGAGTTATTACCCAGAAATACAATGTATATTGAGGATTTTCCCACGCATACCAAGACGTACCTAATAAAGATGCCCTGTACCCTTCAACAAGGTAGTTAAATGGATTTAACTTTATAAGAAAGCTAAAATCCGTTCCATTGATAATAAATTTATTAATATGCCATAAGAAAGGCGTGACATATAATAACATTTTAAGGATAGAATGCACTAGTTGATATACATCCCTCACAATAGTCGAAAGTGTTGAGGTAATTAGTGCAATTGTTAACAAAAAGATTAAGGTTGATAACATAAAATAAGGAAGCTGGATAAAATAGAGCGAAATTTTAAACCGGGTAAATTGCAATATAATTGTTACCACTGCTACAAGCATCAAGTGAGTATAAAAATTTGCCATAATTACATATGATGGGATAACGCTCATCGGAAAATTCATTTTTGCAATTATATGAATCCGTGAAAAAATTGATTTTGAAGAATTGGAAATAGCCGGATTTACAAAAAACCAAAGGATCATACCCGTAACCATCCAAATAAAAAAAGGTACATGCACTCCATTCTCCATTGTTACTTCCTGGCCTTTTCGAATTCCTATGCCAAAAATAAACCAATAGATGCCAAGTTGAATCATCGGATTAATAAGTTCCCATAGTCTGCCTAAATAATTGTTGGTATTCGCACTTTTCAATTCAAAAGCAGAAAGTCTAAAGATGAGATATAAGGAACTAAATTGTTCCTTTATGACTGTAATCATTGACTTCATTAAGATTGTCCTTCCTTTAACTATTAATAACCTTGTTCATTATACATTAATTTCCCCAAATGGGCATTATAAAAACACATAGCTTCGAGCAATAATTGGACTCGAAGCTGGTTTTTATTTTTATTGTGCTCTTCGTTGTTGAATTTGCGCATCTTTTTCTTCAAATAAAAAACGAACCAAATTCTGACTTGAGCGGCCATTGGAATATTTGTTCCATTTTTCAGCATAATGGTCAACAACTTTTTGATCGAAGCGGTTATTTTGAACCAAATCAATGATCGAATCTGTGTCATTTACAATCGGACCAGGAAGATTTTCTTCAAGCCCGTTTAAAACACCGCGGTCCTTTTTGTATTCTTCTAAATCGTAAGCGAAAAAGATAATGGGTTTTCGTAATAAGGAAAATTCAAATGGGATCGAAGAATAGTCTGTAATCAAATAATCAGCCACCGCAAGTAACTCATTGATATCATATTGACTGGAGGAGAAATCAACGACAAAATCTGAGTGTAATTTAGAGAAATCAACCGAGTTTTTAATTGCTGGATGTAACCGTAACGCTAAAATGTACTCATTTCCAAGTTCTTTGCCCATTTTTTCTACGTTTAGCTGAAGCGAGAAATTCTCTAGCTCATGGTCACGATAGGTTGGTGCATAAAGAATCACCTTTTTATCCTTTAAAACACTATGCGTACGAGTAAGCTTTTGTATTGCCTTTTGCTTCTCTTTTTCGTTAAAAAAGAAATCCGTTCTTGGAACCCCTGTTGTTAAGATGTTTTCTTTTTTTAAATTGAAGGATTTCATAAAAGTAACTGCCATAACATCAGAACCGACAACGACTTTATCAAATTGCTGATAAACCTGTAAAAAACGTTGTTTTGCTCGTTTACTTCTGTTTTTAACAGACCCATCCTCAAGGCCAAATTTTTTAATCGCACCAGATGCATGCCATAGCTGAATACAAGTAACCTCTTCCTTAAATTTTACAGACGCAAGAAAGCCAAAATAGTTATCTATAAAAATATGTCGGGATGTCGCTAAATGATAAACAGACTTACACCATTGCAAAAAATTGTAGGTTTCAAATGGAACACGGGCAACATCATTATAGCCCTTAAATCGGGCGATACTTTTACCTTTACACAAGAAAACTACTTCATTTTGAATATTTTGGCGACGCATTTCCTCAAAGACATATTGGCTGTTATCACCAAAGCTGATAACAAAGGTGGTTTTGTCTTTAAGCGGCAACAGATTGAAAACTGAAAATACACACTTAAAGACAAACAAATAAAAAGAAATGGCTAGTTCCCTAACCATTTTTCACCATGTTTAAATCGTTTTTTATTTGTGAAGTAGAAATACCAATGGTTCTTGGTAAGTATATTACTTCACAATAGTCTTTAAGGAAATCAAATTTGCCCTTCCAATCGTCGCCCATGACGAAGATATCAACATTATGCTTAATAACGTCTTTAATTTTTTGATCCCAGTTGTTTTCAGGAATCACTTCATCAACAAAACGAATCGATTCTAAAATTAATTTTCTATTCTCATAGCTGTGGTATGCTTGTTTATTTTTACCTTTGTTAAATTCATCTGTTGACAGGCCCACAATTAAATGATCACCTAAATCTTTTGCACGGCTCAATAAATTAATGTGTCCGAAGTGTAGTAAATCGAAAGTTCCGTATGTTAGTACCTTTTTCATTTATGTTACCTCCTATGAAAGAGTTATTTATCTATCAAAAAACTTCAATCATTTACAATAAAAACAACTTAAATTTACATAAAATTAACTTACCAACTCATTATAAGACTATCAATCTTAAATTTCAATGCATATCCATTATGTTCCACTAAAATACCAAAATAGAAGGAATCCCTATATAATCAAAAAGCTGACCACATCAATATATGATGCATGTCAGCTTTTTGATTATTTTAGTTCTTGTAAGATATAGGCTTTACTCATCCAGCCAGTTTTTCCATTGGATAATTTAACTTTGAACCATTTCTTTGAGCTGTCCGTGATAATTTTTTTTCGTCATCCAATAATAATTGAACGTATTGGTTTAGATAAAGGTTTCCAATAATCCCCTCGGATGTGGAAGGACCTGAACGTACATTCAGTGATGATACGGTCACTCTGCCCAAATTCAGTACAGAAATATAGTCCTTATATACTGTAAAACGAATATTATCAAGCCAAAACTGATTATTATTTACCAGCACTTTTACTCGATAAGTATTTGCTTTTTCGATCATGGTGAAAATATTACCCTTTTTAATCACACTGGATAAATCCTTTTTGGCAATGACTTGAATGTTAGCCGGCAATACCCCATGTTTTTCACTACACTTCCTTGTAACATTCCATAAGTCTATTTTTTTATATAAACTGCAAGACTTTCATTTTATTTAAAATCTTTCGTATAAAGATAACTCGCACTAACCCAGCCAGTTGTGCCACTAGCTAACACCACTTGATACCATCCCTTGGAAGAATCCATTGATAAGGTGCCATCCTTTTTCAAAACGATTTGCACAAAATCATTCAAGGATAAAGATGCAATTGGTGTATTGTTCGTCGACGCATCTGGACGGACATTTAATTTTACTGCAGTTACTCGGCCTAAATTTTGAACGGAAAGATAATCTGTATAAGAACTAAATTTAACATCATTCGTCCAATATTCCTCGCCATCTACCATAACTTTTAACCAGTAATCATTTGTTTTTTCCAGGACATTAAACGATGTACCTTTAGTAATTGTTTTTACAGCATCATTCATTCCTTTTTTACTATCTAGGACAAGGTTGCTGTTTGCGACCGCGAAAATATTAGCAGGGAAAATGTCACTACCTGCTGGGACGGCCGGTCTTGTTGGAAAAGAAGTATCTACACTTGCTTTTGTATAAAAAGTTTTATCGTAATGGAGGATATTTTCCATATGCTGAGCAACGGCTTTACCCCAGTTAGGATCGCTGGCATAGTAAAAGTTCATGCCTTTACTTGCTTCATCAATCCTGGTATTCGATAAGGTTTTCGTGCTAAAACCAAGATAGGCCCCATTATACTTCCAATTCGACGGATTTAAATAAGTAGCCTTAATTTCACGGGCAATATAGTCAATGCATAAATCAACATTTGCAAAACGATAAGCAGACATATATGGTGCTGCATCATAAGCCCCAAAGCCAAATAGGTTATTTTTCGCTATCGAAATAGGTGATGTCCCAAAAGCACTTTCATGAATCGCATGAGCGGCCAAGTATAAAGCATTTACCCCATACTTTTTACCAGTGTCAATAAATACTTTCCCTTTCCCATGAAGAATGCTTGTCATACCCGTGTTTTTTTCGTAGCTCGCTATATAGTTGTCAATCTGACTTGGTACTACAGTAGATTGTGTTCTCAAGTCAATGAATTGGTAACCATCTCGATTTTCCATTGGATCACCTGTAATTACTTGTTGAAGATATTTGCCATAAACGTATCCTGTTTTTTCATCGTATGAAACCTTATACCAGTCATCAGAAGTTTTGCTTGCCGGGACAACAATTGTTCCCTTTGGAATAACCCCGAGGCTCTTTGACACTGTGTCATTAGACTCCCTAAGATTTAACCCCGCCAAAACCATATAGGTTGCCTTGGCAATTGGTACTTCACTTGGCTCTTCTTTTGCAGGCGGAAGGTCTTCAGCCTTTTGTATGTAGTTTCCCAAAATATAACCGGTCATCCCGTTATAGGTAACTTTATACCAACCATTAGATGTTTTTGCGATAAGAGAAAGCTTTGCACCTTTTGGAATAGAAGATAACAGATCAGAAGCATCATCAGGTTTGACTCGTAAAACTACATCTGTCAATGCAAGATAATCCCCAGCTTCATCCAGCTTTTCTTCGGATGGTAAGCTGTACTTTGTAAAATCCTTTGAATAAACAAAGCCGGATTTTCCGTTAAAATTTACTGCAAACCAATCCCCAATTTGTTTACTGGTGGAAATAACCGTACCATTTGGAATTTGCGCTACTTTTGAAAAAGCCTTTCCAACCGAAGTATAAAGGTACGTCTCTTTATTGGACTGATAATTTGCGGCCTCTAAAGATTGTACCGAGACTAAATAAACATCCTTACTGTTCAGGTAAAGCGTCTTTCCATTAAAGGAAACCTTATACCAAGTTTCACCAATACTATTAATGACTTTACTAGTAATATAAAAGCCATTCCCTGCGGCAAGGCTGTAAAGTGCTTTTTTCTTAGTATCTGCACTTGGATAAAGGCTTACAGTCTTTGTTGTAAAATAATAAGCACCAGTTATATTTGACGTTTTGTAATATTCTTTTAAGTATGTACCACTGACCCAGCCGGTAACTTTTACCGTTTTTCCGTTAGAAGTATATGTATAAACTACCTTATACCAGGTTCCATCTCTTTCTGTACTTGTGACGGCTTTCCCCTTAGGAATCGTACGTAAGACTTTATATTTCGTCCCTGCTCCCGAACGAAGGTTAAGGCTTGATGTTGTTTGATATGTCGTTTGTTTAAACTTGACTGTAGTCGTGTTCGTAACTGTAGTGGGAGCAACTTTCTTAAGATAAGATCCGCTTACCCAACCAATTTTCGTGACCTTTTTCCCTTTTGAGGTATATTGATACGAAACCTTAAACCAATTGCCTGTTTGTTCAGAAGCAGTAACAGTTTTAGATTTTGGGATTGTTGTCACAACCTTATTTTTCGGACCAGGCCCTGTCCTTAAGTTTAAATTCGCAGTTGTTTGATAGCTTATATTTGCTAGTTTCAATGTACTAGCGGCTTCCACATTACTCAAATTATTCAGGGATAATGGTGCCACAGTTCCACTAAGTACTATACTTGTAGATAAAAGAGCAATTTTTCCTAGATTCTTCATATTGCTACACCCCTATATATTTTTCAGCCTTTTAATCCTAAATCTTCTATTAAACAGCAATTTTCTACAATACTACTATTATCGCTTATTCATAGCTGGTTTTAAATAGGATTTTGGAAAAACTTGTTCGAAAGTGAAAAATCAGGTTGTAACACTCAATATTTTCCTAACCAGTACTATTCACCCAATAAAAAAAGCCATCAAACAAGTTCGATGGCAAAAATCATTTTAGTTATTTTGCAAAATCACTTCTTTTACAACTCTTTCTGCAGCATGTCCGTCCTCTAAGTAACAGAATCGTTGATAAAACTCATTAAATTTTTCAGTTAACATTGCATCATTCTCAATATTTTTAATTTCTTCGATTAGTTCTTCTGTTGTTTCAACAAGCGGGCCTGGAGCTTTTTTCTCAAAGTCAAAGTAAAAACCTCTAATATCGTCTTTATATTCATCCAAATCATACGTAAAGAAAATCATCGGCCGCTTTAAGTTTGCATAATCAAAAAAGACAGATGAATAATCGGTGATAAGTAGGTCACTAATCAAATAAAGTTCCCGAATATCTTCATGCTTGGAGAAATCATAAGCAAACCCCTTATAAGCATCCAGGTTAAAGTTTTCAGCAACTAAATAATGCATACGTAGAATAACGATATATTCATTTCCTAACTCTTCTTTAAATTTATCCAAATCCAAATGTAAATCTAATTTATATTTTCCAACTTGATAGTATTGATTATCCCGCCAAGTCGGTGCATAAAGAATAATTTTTTTGTCTTCTGGAAGATGGTGTTCCTTCTTAAATTCACTTGCAATATCGTCACGATTTGGAAAATAAAAAATATCATTTCTTGGGTAACCGGACTCTATGACCTCTTTTTCAAATTTAAAGGCACGTTTGAAAATTTCCGTTGAATAACGATTGGGCGAAACTAAATAATCCCAATTTCGCGATTCATTATAAAAATTTTGTTTGTATTTCTCTGTGGTTGTTCCGGGCATTAAAACTTCTTTCATATCATGAGCTAGTTTTTTTAAAGGTGTACCATGCCATGTTTGTAAATAGATCGTGTTTCTAGGTTTGGGAATCCATAATGGCATTCGACTATTTGTCACCCAGAACCTCGCCCTCGCCATTAAAAACAGCCATTTAATCGAAAAGCGTTTGGCATATGGAATCCCCTTATCAATGAATCCCTTTTGAAACCGAGGGTCTACACTCCAAACCAATTTATATTCTGGATGATGTTTATGTAGATACTCGTAAATGGCCCGTGGATTATCACTATACTGTTTTCCAAGAAAGCTTTCAAAGATGATCAGATTTTTCTTTCGCGGGAAAATTGATACCAATTGAAATAAACTTTTGTAAGCAATTTTGGTAATGGGTAATTTTTTCAAAGAAAAGGACAAATAAACCACTCTCCTTCCCGCTTACAAGATATTTTATTACTTTCATTTCATTAACATTATGTAAAATAAGGCTGCTGCAAAAAAGTCAGCAGCCTTTCCGTTAAAATTATTTATTTACGAGCCCAACTTTATTAGTAAAGTCCACTAAATATTTTATTAACTCTTCTTTTAGTTCATCTGACTTCAATGCAATTTCTATTGTGGTTTTGATAAAACCTAACTTTTCTCCCACATCATATCGAGTTCCTTCAAAGTCATACGCAAATACTTTTTGGAACTGATTTAATCTTTGAATCGCATCCGTTAATTGGATTTCTCCGCCTGATCCTGTTTCTTGATTTTCAAGAAGTTCAAATATTTCAGGAGTTAAAACATATCTTCCCATAATCGCTACATTGGAAGGAGCTTCTTCAACGCGTGGTTTTTCTACAAAGTTTCTCACTTCATAAACACGGCCATCCTGGCTAATCGGATCAATAATACCATATCGATTTGTTTCTTCTTTTGGCACTTGCTGAACCCCAATAATAGAAGAACCCACTTGATCGTAAAGATTCATTAATTGTTTTAAGCAAGGAACCTCGGCTTGTACAATATCATCCCCTAATAATACAGCAAAGGGTTCATTTCCAATAAACTTTCTAGCACACCAGATAGCATGTCCAAGACCTTTTGGAGCCTTTTGTCTAATATAATGGATGTCTACCTTCGATGATTCACGCACTTGCTCTAATAGATCAAACTTTTCTTTTCTGGCTAAATTTTCTTCAAGTTCAAAGGCACTATCAAAGTGATCCTCGATCGCTCTTTTCCCTTTACCGGTGACAATGATAATATCTTCAATCCCCGATTCAATAGCTTCTTCGACGATATATTGAATGGTTGGTTTATCCACAATTGGAAGCATTTCTTTTGGCATTGCCTTTGTAGCAGGTAAAAATCGTGTTCCCAAACCAGCAGCAGGGATAATAGCCTTCTTTACTTTACTCATTTTGCATTCCTCCTAGTTTTCCTTTTTGTAAAAACTAAACGAGATGGGGTAATCGTTCTTCTCACAAATTGGTTCATGTATGATTATTCAAACACCTTATAGAAAGTATCCATGGCTTTTTTATTGTATTCTTCAGGGAAGAACGGGTCAGGCAGAACTTTCAACTCATTTTTCGCCAATTGCTCTAAGCCGTTAGCCAGACCTTCCACACTATTTTCCACTAATAAGCCATATCTACCTTGCTCGAGTACGGTTCGATTAGCGACGATATCAGTGGCAATAATTTTCATACCAAGGGTCATTGCTTCTAATAATACCATCGGTTGTCCCTCGTAATGGGAAGAAAGAACAAAGCAATCACATTTTTTCATTAATTTAAATGGGTTATCTAATTGTCCTACGAGATATACAGAGTCTTCTAATTGAAGCTGATCAATTAATTTTTCCAAATCATTTCGTAATGGACCTTCGCCTAAAATGTAAAGCTTAGCGTTTTTAAAGCCTTTATGGAATTCGCTAAATGCTTTAATCAGGTTATCCTGGGCTTTTTCTGGTGACAATCTGCCCATATTAATGAAATTATAGTTTTCTTTTGTTGGTTCTGGAATAAATCCTCTAGCTGTTTTGATTCCTAGCGTCTCCTTAACATGTAAAGCTCGCTTCTTTATCCAGCCAATTGATTCATCTTCATAAATGAAATGACAGTAAACCCCATCCTGGCTTTTTGCTTCTATGTCAACCGTTACAGTTTTACCATCATATTGTTGAAAATCCTTTACCTCCTCGCGATTTTCAACAGAGGTTAATACGACATCTTCGGATGATCGTTTAATTTCAGCAACATATTTGACGGCTGTTTCTGAAATTACAACAGGTTTATCAATAAGTGTAAATGCATTTACATCCAGCCAGCCGATTTGTTTTCCATCAATCGAAAATTGATAAAACGTTCCTTTTGCTGTTCGATTGCTTTTTGTCACAAAGGCTATTGCACCAGACAATTCGCTGGCATCCATAACCTTTTTATATCCAACATTTGGGTACGGTTTGTTCCAAACCACAAAATCAGCTGGATTAGAAATCGTTGCAAGTGAATTCAAAGATTTTTCCTCTAAGGTTCTATTTTCTAATTGCTCAATAAATTCTTTATAATTCCGGTGGTTCGACCATTTACGAAAAGACCTCTCGGAGCTTGAACTATCATTCATGTCATATTCGGTAACGTTGGCCAGTGCCGAAGAATCAATCCAGCCAATCACAACACCGTTGATTGAAAATCTGCTGTAGAAGCCATGCTGTGTTCTTGCCTCTAAATCCACATCAACCAAAATTCCTTTATAGTCTTTACTTGCAGATACCTTTTCAATTCCTTCCGTCATATAGGGTTGATTCCAAATATGATTCCGGCGGACATGTTTAATAATTGCCGTTTTATTCACCTTGTTCTCAGTTATAATACTGTCAGGAAGAAGTTCAAAGCACTCCTGATCCATCCATCCGACAATACGATCCCCGAAGGTAAATTTATAATAAACATTCGTATCTGTACGTGCTTCACGGATAATGTTTACCTCTTGATTTACGAAATTTCCGGCTGGATCCATCTTTTGGGCACCTTTAAGCATAGGAGGACGGTTCCAGATAAAATGATCTTTCGGATTATTGATTATAGCGCGGCCCTTAAAGGTTACATTACTCTCAAGTGTGTCATCATCCTCCAAATTCTCTGAAGCTTGGTCGTGTTGGTCTTCATTACCTTCATTACTTAAGGTTAAAATCTTTTGCGGGTTAATAGAGTTCATAATGAAGTCAAATTTCGATTCATCCGCATATTCAATTAAGTTCTTTTTATTCAATTCCATCGTTCCTACCGACACACTTACAAGCTTATCAAACTGATTATAAACGGAAAACAACCCTCTTAAATTAATCCGGTGCGGCCTCTTCCCATTAATCGTTCTCTCGCTGTCGGATAAAATATCATTGTGCATATAACAGATTTTTTTCTTCGCATCAGAAACAAGGATATACTTGGCCCAAAACAAACTGTAACCGCTAAAGTCAATCGCGTAATCAAAATTTGAGCGGCCAAAGTAGCGTTTAAACTCTCTTCGATAAGCCTCTTCCGGATACGCTTTTTTCGTTAAAGAAGTATGTGCACCACGATTATGCACTAACTTATCCCGGTATTTTTCAAAAAGGCCGTAGTCAGGCAGTCCATGCCGGAAAAGGAATCTAGCTTTTTTATTCACCTTCGAAATATTATTCAAAACCTCTTTTGAATTTGGAGATTTGGTAAAAATACTAACATCATACTGATCAAAGTCGATATTATCCATTAAATTGATAAAAGAAGAGGTAATCCCATTATTCGCCATACCCCCAGGATAAATAAGAATCTTCTTTTTCTTCGTATCTAAATTCTTGATGACCTTTAAAGGAGTATTCTTCTTCATAAAAATATACTCCACAATTCTTTTTGTCACATTTCCATCATCATGGTTCGTAAACCTTTTTTGATTCTGTTTGTATACATCCTTATACTTGTCGCTTGTTTGTCCAATATTTTGAATCGTTTGAGCCACTCCCTGGATGGTAAACAGTGTCGGCCCCGGTAATTCTTCATCGGATAGATAGCGGCCCCTTTGCTGATTATAATCATCATAGTCCCAGACATAGAATAAAATCGGCTTATTGGTCACTAAATAATCGAAGAAGATACTTGAGTAATCGGTTATTAAAATGTCAACAGTGCTTAACAGTTCATTTGTATCCACAAAATCCGGAATTAAGATATCCTTAACCTCAGTAAACTTTCGAGCCTGTCCATATAAAAACGGGTGTACCTTGATTAAGATATTGTACTCTTTACCTACCTGCTGCTTTAAATAGTTCATATCAGCTATGATTTGATACATGTCATTTTTTGCACTTGAGACATTCTTCCCCTTCCATGTAGGTGCATAGAGAATCGTCTGCTTCTGCTGATCAATATTTAAGTCCAATCTGGATAATTGAGATTGGAAGGCACTTGCATCGGTATGATAGGTAAGGTCGATTCTTGGATAGCCTTCTTCAATGATTTCTCCACTGTACAAACCATCAAGCTTATAACTATCGATAAACATATCTGTTGTATGCTCATTCGGACTCAACAAGTAATCGGCACTAAGAAAGTTCCGCACAACATTCTGTGAATGGGCAGGGTTTCCTGGGATGTCAAATCCCATGTTCTTAAGCGGTGTTCCATGCCAAGTATTGATATACACTTGTTCCTTTTTAGGGATGAAAAAAGACTGGAATGTAGAATTATTAATTAAATATTTGCTTGTGGCCAAAGATTTGAGGTACTCTTCAGAATTGCGTTTGACAAAGGTTACATTTTCCCGATCTTTATATTGGCTGATAACACTGTCTAAATCCTCAAAGCTGTCTACAGACCAAATATGTTTATAATCTTTATATTCTGGGTTACTTAAAAGATATTTAAAGATTGCATAAGGGCTATCTGTTAAACTCTTCCCATCTCTGCTCTCGTAAAGAACCGTATTGTTAATCACATCTAAATCTTCATAAAAGCGGGTATATTGTGTTGTTCTACGATGGTTTGTTTTTTTGAAGTAATTATAAATCGGTTCTATAATAAACTTGATTTTTCTCTTTATAATCTTTCTATTCATCAAATTAACAGCTCCCTTAAAAATTGCTGAAAATAAAAAAAACACTGTGATGATTTATTAAATTTTCCCTTAGTACCTTCTAATTTAACCCATTTCAACTAATGAAATGCAGATTGTTTCTCTTTGACTGTCACAGTTTTTTAACAGAGACGATTATAACACACATTTTTTCTACACACTACAAAAATGTCGGCATTGTCATTTTTTAAACATATTAGTAAAACTGGTGCATTAAAAAATAAATATTTGAATTTATCCATACAAAAAAAACCAGGCATAACCTGGTTTTTTCACTTTCGTTTTCTATCCATTTGAAGCGTACTTAAAAGAAGGGATCCATTCTGTTGCTTGTTCTCCTTTTTCAAGCTTAATATTTCTCCAGGACAAATTTCCGTTTCTGATTAAATAAGGTGCTACCTTTAGAAATTTACCTTTACTAGGCTTAAAGGTATAGGAACATCTAAACCACTTATTCTCTGCCAGGTTTTCTATATCCTCAAATTTTATATTTTTATACCAGACACAATCCTTTTGCAATACTTTCTCAACTTTATTAAATGTCCTTAATGAAAAAACAACTTTAAGACTGTCGACTTGTTCCAAATTATGAATTTTCAAATCAAAAGAAACGGTAAATGTTTCATTTCCTTTGGCATTAATTTCAATCGGATGTGACCAAACCTGTCGATTCGAGTCTTTTTTATGCCCCTGACAATTAATGGATAATATATGGGAAGAAGGACAATCCCTTTCAGGCTTTTCAATTTTAAAATCATCCTGCCAATAAGACCAAAAGGAATTCCCCATATTAAAAGTAGAATTTCTAATAAGGTTATTCTTCGGCAAATCGGTAACATACACTGATTTTTCTTTTTGTTTTGCATTATATAAATCATCTAAGATGATGCTAATCAATTTGGATGTAAAATCTTCATAAAAATCATTGGTATAATGCACATAAAAATAATCCCATTTATGTTCTTCATATGAGTAATACTCTTTATCATATTCAATAAATTCAACATCATAATGGTCTTCGAAATATTGATAAAATTCATCTAGCCACTGATTGATTTGGTCCACATCAATTTTTTTATACTTTCCGGTTTCGCTGATCCTTATTAACTCCCCGCCATTTTTAGGAATATAAAAATCAGTAAAATGGACTTTATTAACGATAATTTTTATAGAAGGAAATTCTTTCTCCATGATTCTCATAAACTCATCAATGGAATTTCTCCATACTCTAATGAATTCCTCATAATTCTTGTTAATTTTTATGGTATCCTTTAAATCAAGTGTATGGAAAAGCGGAGATTCCTTAAACAGCCAGGTCTTATCCGTTATACAACTGTTGCCAACTTTTCTAATACCAAAATAAACATCTGCATAAAAATCAAGTATCAAGTAGTCAGGTTCCTGGATTTTTAAAGAATCCCAAACACCTTTGGTTAATTCCGTTATTAAAATTTGCTTATTAAAATCTGTAATATTCCCATCCAAATTTTTAGGAATAAAAGGAACTGGGTCTGATACAAGTGAAAGCATCGACATATGATTTTGAGTCAATACACATTGGTAATAATCTTTATAATTCTCTATGAATTCGGAATTAAAGCCGTCTCTGCTAACACAACTTCCAATGACAGCAATTTTAATCTTACTCACATCATCACTCTCCCTTTGTTTCCTTCTTCTATATCAAGCAAGCTATATTTTATTAATATTGAGTTCTCATTCTTCCCAAATGGCAATGATTCATTCCTAAATAATTATATTATAATATGAATAGAACCCTCACTTCTATGGTCGAAATTACCATTCAATAAAACCAAACTAAAGCATCATCACTAAAAATAGTCCATTCTCCTTACAAATTGGTATATTTAAATACCTTTTCCAAAAATCTTTTATGAAATCAAAAACAAATAGGGTCTCCCAAAATAATTTTTGGGGGACCCTTTCATATTAATATCGCTGGGTTTGATGCCATTTCCAGGCATCTGCAATTATTTTCTTTAAATCCCGTTCGGCTTTCCATCCAAGTTCAGAGAAAATTTTCTGGGAAGAAGCGACTAGTCTTGCCGGATCTCCTGCCCTGCGATCGGCCATTTCAACATTGGCTTTTACTCCAGTTACATTTTCACAGGTTCCAATAACCTCATTTACTGAATAGCCTAGGCCGTTACCTAAATTATAAATCTCTGCTGATTTCTTTTCAGTTAACAATGCTTGGAGTGCAAGAATATGAGCACTTGCTAAATCAGTGACATGAATGTAATCACGAATGCAAGTACCGTCCTTCGTATCATAATCAGAACCAAAAACGGAAATTTTATCGCGCTGTCCTAATAGATGCTGAAGGATAATTGGAATCAAATGTGTTTCCGGATCATGGCTTTCACCAATAACAGCTGATTCGTGTGCGCCAGCAGCGTTAAAATATCGAAGAACAATGTATTGGAAGCCGTAAGCTTTAGCAAAATCCGCTAAAATTTGTTCAATCATTAATTTGGAATGGCCGTAAGGATTGATCGGTTTTGTTTGGGTTGACTCGTGAATAATCTCTACATTCGGTATTCCATAAGTGGCGGCGGTGGAAGAGAAGATAAATTTATTAACGTTAGTTTCCTTCATCACTTTTAGCAATGTTAAAGTGGACGCCACGTTATTTTGATAGTATTTTAAGGGATCTACAACGGATTCGCCCACAAGGCTATTGGCAGCAAAATGCATGACCGCTTGGATTGGATAGTTTGAAAAAACCTTTTGTAAGTCCTGCTCATTACCGAGGTCTCCTTCTACAAAAATAGCCCGTTGATCAACCGCTTCACGATGGCCTGTAGAAAGATTATCAAGGACCACAACCTCTTCTTTTTCAACTAATTCCTTTACAAGATGACTGCCAATGTAACCTGCTCCTCCTACAACAAGAATCATTATTATTTTCACTTCCTTAGAATTTCATTGAATATTATTCATCTCTTAATAATGGCTCTTTTACTATTTACCATATTAGAGTATATACTTCAAGTGGTCCATTTCGTTTTAAAACTTTTTATTCCCCAAAAAATTCATCACAATATGATGTTTCGGATTATAAATCTGTAAGGTGTACCCCTTTTTTCGCAGATAATCAATAATGATAGGCAGTTGCTGGGCCATTCCTCTTGAATCGTGGAAAAGCCCCAGCCTTTTAATAGTCTCTTTACACTATAATTTATCAAAAATATCCATATATTAGTATAGTTTGCTCAGAATCAATACGAAGGTGGACAAAAACGGCAGTAAAAAAGGGCGCCCCAAAACAATTAATTTGGAACACCCTAATTTTGATTTAGTTGTATTAATTTAACTTAATTAATAATCATCTATTCTAAAGATGAATAAAGCATCATTCATACCCATTCGGATTTTTCGATTGCCAATTCCACGTATCTCGACACATTTCTTTTAAGTCTTTTTCTGCTGCCCAACCAAGTACTTTTTCTGCTTTTTCAGGATTGGCATAACAAACCCCAATATCTCCTGGACGTCGTTCAACTATTGAATATGGAATCTCTTGGGCAGTAACTTCTTTAAAAGTATTCACGATATCTAGAACACTGTATCCGGTCCCTGTACCTAAATTGAAGGTTTCGATTCCTTCATTGTGATCTAAGTATTGTAGAGCCTTCAAATGACCCTTTACAAGATCAACCACATGGATATAATCTCTGACCCCTGTGCCATCGTGCGTTTCATAATCATTACCGAATACGGAAAGCCTTTCTCTTTTTCCTACTGCAACCTGTGAAATATATGGCATTAAATTATTCGGAATCCCACTTGGGTTTTCTCCAATTCTACCGCTCTCATGTGCACCGATCGGGTTAAAGTAACGCAATAAAGCAATTCTCCAGGTAGAATCAGAAACATTTAAATCCCTTAGAATCTCTTCGATCATTAATTTAGTCCGTCCATATGGGTTGGTTGCATTCAAACGAGCAGATTCATCGATTGGTACACTCTCTGGGTCCCCATAGACTGTGGCTGAAGAGCTAAAAACTAGTTTCTTCACATTATGTTTGGCCATTGTTTCACATAAATTAATTGTGCCGACTATATTATTATTGTAATACTTTAATGGAATTTCGACTGATTCTCCAACAGCCTTTAACCCAGCAAAATGCATAACTGCATCAAAATTGTACTGGCTAAATAGACGATCTAGAGCATCGCGATCCAAAATGTCAACTTCACAAAAAGGAAAATCTCTTCCTGTCAGTTCTTTAATACGATTGATTGATTCCCTTTGACTGTTTGACAAATTGTCCAGAATTACAATATCGTATCCATTTTCCAAAAGTTCAACAGCAGCGTGACTTCCTATATATCCCGCTCCTCCAGTAACTAAAATCGTCATAAAAAACACCTCACTATAAAAAATAACGACCCTCAAAATTAAATATTCATAAAAAGGATCCATTTATCCATTAAATTCAAATTACTATTATAATTTTAACCTTTATAGATTTAGTATAGCAATTATCTTTTTCATTTACCTGAATTTTACTAACAAAAAAACAAAGAAATGCGCAATGGACACCCTTTGCTTATCTGTACAGGTAGGACGTGTAACTCAATCCATTATAAGTATAATAAACCTTTATAATACTATTATAGGTAAAGTTCGTGACTGACTTTTTCGGATAAAAGTAAAAGGTTTCACTTTATCTCTCCAGCTTACATCATTCGAGTCACCTATTATTTTAGCACTATTTTCCACGTAAGTCACACTAGTATTCTCATAATTATTACAATTAAGGTGAATTATTCTCAAAAGAATGCCCTCTAAAAATCGAGGGCATTCTCTTTTAAGCTATTATTTCTTGACAGTTTAAGGAACTTACATTTTCTACTAATTCTTTTGTATTCACCTTTATTAAATCTACTTTCCTTGGTTCCCTTTCGGTACAGTAACAGTTGCAGTTGTTCTAGTACTATTACCTGCTTTGTCCTTTGCCAGATAGGTGATCGTATAAACTCTACCCTCACCAGTACCGTTTCTTTCAGAGCGCAATTTAAATTCTGTATCTGAAGTTCCATAGTTCGCGTCCTGAATGTCGTCCTCGGTTGCATTCTTTTCGTTAACTATAATCGATTCCAGTACAACAGAATCAATTCCAGATAACGCATCCGAATACTCCAAATTCACCTTAATATTTTCTAATTTATTATTTGGTACAGATAGAATTGGCTTATCTACTGCAACCTTCAGCACAGGCGCCGTTTGGTCAACGATAAAGTTAACCGTTGTGACGTTCCCCGCCTGGTCAGTTACAGTTAATGTATAGGTTCCATCCTCGGAAACAACAACTCCTGAAGGAACGGACTTCCCATTTAATAAACCACCTTGCTCATTAAATTCAATAGCCACATCATGATTGTACAGACCCTGGTCTTTTACACCAGTGACTACAGGAGCTGTTTTATCAATCGTAAAGTGAACGGTTGTTTCATTCCCTGCTTTGTCCCTTACTACCAATGTGTAAGTTCCTTCTTCACTAACCTTTGTTCCACTATCAAAGGCTTCCCCATTTAATGTTGCTGTACCCTTATTAAAGGTAATTGTCACGTTCTTATTGTAGTAACTATTATCTGCAACACCTGTTACAGTTGGAGCTGTTTGATCAATCGTGAAGTTCACAACTGTATCATTCTTGGCATCATCCGTTACCACCAAGGTGTAATCTCCCTCAGCCGAAACCGTTGTGCCGCTTGTAAAATCCTTACCATTTAATGTTGCGGTTCCATCATCAAAGCTAATGGTTAAATCACGATTATAGTATCCATCCTCAACTCCACTAACCTTAGGGGCTGTTTTATCAATCGTGAAATCAACAGTTGTTTTGTTTCCTACTTCGTCCGTTACAACTAATGTGTATTTTCCTTCTTCACTAACAACGGTGCCGCCTTCAAATGCTATCCCATTTAATGTCGCGGTTCCTTCATTAAACGTAATCATCACATCTTGATTATAAAGCCCCTTGTCCTTAACTCCTGTTACTTTTGGAGCTGTTTGATCAATGGTAAAAATAACGGTGGTTGCATTTCCATATTCATCCGTTACTACAAGTGTGTAGGATCCATCTTCAGAAACTTTTGCACCATTAACAAAATCCTTGCCATTTAATGTAGCCGTTCCTTTATCGAAAGAAATGGTTACATCATGATTGTAAGAATGATTGTTTTCTACACCCGTTACCTCAGGAGCTTTTGCTAGTGTACCAATTAATTCTTTCGTATCACGAACACGAATCCGGTCACCTTCCGCAAACTTACCTGAAAGTCCGACTGCTTCCAATGTATCTCCTTTATGAAGAACCGGAACCGGACCGCTTTGGTTCACAATATATCCATCCGTAAATACTAATACATCACCAGAGCCATCGTTGATTACATATGAATTCTCATCGTATTGTTTTACAACTTTACCTGTTACCTTCACAAGAAGTCCTTGGTTTTCAGCTGAAGTTGCATCACCTGTTGAAACTACTTTTGGTTCAATCGGTGTACCTTTGCCAATTTTAATAACATCCATTGCATAGCTATTAAACTCGAACTCTTTGTTATTTTCATAGGTTTTAAGGTGACCGTAAATACGAACTTTGTCCCCTGCTTTTAATGTCTCGTCTGGCGTTTCTTTAAATGCCATGATTCCGCCAGTTTCATCTTGAACATAGAACGCATCGAAGAATACGCCGGCGCCGGTTGTTACCGTTCCTTCAATTACTGCTTCTTGATCGTCATCTAATTTTCTTACATCGGCAATCTTCGTAACCTTAATATCGCGATGTGCAAGCCAGTTCACAGCGTTGAGTGCTAACTCATTATTTCCTTTTGGCTCATATGACTCATCCATTTGCTTATCGTTAAAGAAGTTCATACCAGTGACAACCACACGACCCTTGTTATCGCCGATTTCATCAGAAGCGATTAATGGAATCTGCGATCCGCCTGTGCTGTCAGAAACAGCATCATACATATTGCCACCCTTAATATTACCTTGATAAGTGGTTTCATTACCTTTTGCAAGAATCGTAACATTGCCGGTTTGAGTTAACGGCTGATTATCTGGGCCTGACAAGCTTGTACCGCTGTAGTAATCAACAAACGATACTCGGTCCGTAATATAATTAGAAACAAGACCTGGGTGAACCCTTACAGCCCATGGGCTTACAGCAGGATCAGACCAGAAGTTTCCTGTCTTACTATCATCAAAGACTCCGTCGTTACCCATGCGGATTGCTGTACCAATGTCGCTTAGTAAACCATTATTAATAGATGGGTCAGAGCTATTGTTACTTTTACCAGCCATCAATAATGAGCCGCCATTTTTCACAAATTTCGCAACTGCAGCCTGTTCATCTGCTGTAAGTGCTGTTCTTGGGGCAGTCATTACTAAAACTTTTACATTGCTTAATACATCATCGGTAATTGCTGCTGTATTTTCAGTAACTGTATAGCCTTCTTTTTGAAGCTGTAATGTGAATGCTTTTAAATTGTCTTTATACGAACCGCTGTCACCTGATGTGTTTTCGTTGCCATGTTTCGCATCGATTAACACTTTAATGCCTAGCGGCTGCTTAATTTTTACTGCTAAATGATACTGAACATCCCCAATATCCAGTCCTTCTTTTGATGTTACTACTGCAATAATCTCATGATCTCCTGTTATAGGATTCGTCCATGTTGTAGATGCAGTCGAGGAACCTTTGCTTAAAATGGATGCAATATCATTTGTTCCAATGAAATGACCCTGATCTACTGAATCATAGTAAAAATCTACCTTAAGGTCATTGATTGGCTGCGTACCATTATTGGCAACCGTTGCAGTTAATTTTGAAGGGTTTCCGCCGATCACAACACCGCCGTCGATATCAATACCATTTACTTTTACATCAACCGGTTGTTCCTTTGACCAGATTGGAGCAGAATAAATTCTTTCTCCATCCGCTTGTGTAACTTTTACCACAAACCATTGCTGGCCGCTTGAAACGGTATAAGTTGGATTCCATGTAAAATCTTTTGTCATTGGTGCAATAGAATCCACTACCTTGCCGCCACTTGTAATCAGTTCAACCTTTGCAATTCTATCGTCTGATTTATAAGAGGTTGGAAGGTAGCTGTAATCTGTGCTGTTATGAGCTTCTGCCGCAGGGTCGCTTCCTTTGATATCAAACTTTAGCGTTTTGCTGTCAACGGTTGAACCCATGTAGTAGCCATTTGCTAAAACATCTAAAGTGAAGTTTGGATCTTCTTCCATGTACACACGCATATTGCGCATTGAACGCATTAATGAATCCTGGGAAAGATCATCCGCAACGATAACCGTACGTTGGTTTGTTTGACCCCAAGTTCCTTCATGGTTGTCTTCACCGTAAGTAGGGGCAACATGCCAACCTAAATCCAGCGCAGAGAAGAACTTTGCTTCAGCATTCGCATAACCATAGTGACCAGAACCATTACCAACTTCAAGCATTGTAAATAACTTATCTACATCTTTATTGTACGGCTTGAAGTTATTGAATGCATTTGCAGACATGTCAGGGTGATTAAATTGACCAACGATATCATCATAGGTCATAACCCATGCATAGTACTGATTTAAATCTTGGTATTGCTTTCCATTAATATTTCGGTCGATAAAATTGTCCGTTCCAAAAATATTTGAGTGTCCCCATGTAGTAGAAGTCATTTCAAACGCGGGAAAGACAACATATTCACCATTTTTTGTATATTCCTTTGCAAGGTCTTTCGTCATTTGCCACTGTGTTCCACCTGTACGTTCCTGCATACCTTTGTGGTCAACAGTATCTTTGCCAAGCAGATCAGGATCAATATCATGGGAGTGGTCAGAGAACGCAAACCAATCATAATGGTGGTATTTACCAACCTTTAACGCATCTTCTGGAGATCCAGCACCATCATGTGAAATGTTCGTATGGTTATGTGTTGTACCACGGTAGTGATGGCCGCCTGTGAATCGCGGAACGATTTCAAACGTCCATTCTTTTAAGCTTGTATTTCCTTTTGCATCCTTTGCTTCGACTTTCACTGTATGGGTTCCAAGGGCAAGATCTTCACCAGGAGTATATTTAACCTGTGTTTTACTAATCGCTGCATCTGGAGCCGTTATTTCCTTACCATCAAAAGTAAATTTGACGGAAGTTTCATCCACTCCGCTAGGGTCATTAATTAAAACAGAAATTTCAGGTTGAGGAGTTTCAATCTTATCTCCATTTTGTGGAGTTTCACCGCTGAATTCTGGTCCGACTGTGTCCTTAATTACTTTAACAGTATAAGGCTTATCACTTGTACCAGCTGTTTTTACCTGTTCCCCTGCTTTTGCTTCAATATAATACTCAAAGCCATTTTGAGTGATATTTGCTTTATCTAATGTTGCTGTATAGCGGCTTTCACTGCCTTTTGTCATTGGCAAAGCTGTATAACCTGTTTTGCCCGTTTCTCTGTAGTAGACAGTTACAGATTCAGCACCATCAGCATTTGCTTCAAATAATACATTGGTATCTTCATATACTTCTGTCAAAGCTGTATGCGTAATCCCTAAGATTGGCGCAATATCTTTTACATTTCGTGGATAAATTTGATATCCGGAAGTTAATTGTGTTTTATTGGTAGTATATTGAGCTAATACACCAGTTACCGTGTAGCTTTTACCTGTTACTAAATCTGTATCAGGCACAATACCTGTTGTACTCATAACCCTTAATGTTGTTGCTTTGTTGTTTTCATCTACAAAGGTTACATTGTAGTTAGGAGGAGTACTTGCAGTTGCAGATACTTTTCCTGTTACGGTTACCAGGCTACCTTCAAGCGGCTCTGCTGTCGCAAAGGTAGTTGAGTCAACAATCGACATAACCTTTGGTTCTGGAATTGGCTCACCTTCACTGATTTTATCAATGGAGGTAGTATCAAATTCTAAAAGTCCGTTGTAAACAATAACCTTACCAGTAACCCTTAATTTATCTCCTTTGGTAACCTTAAAAGGAGTTTCATAGCTTGTGCTAAAAATATTGATTCCGCCTGTAGCATCTTGTATGTAGAAGTTTTGCTTCTGCGTACCAAGAATTTGGTTATCTACAGTTGCGACACCTTCAATTGTAAAGGTCTTATTTAGATTTAGAGGCTGTCCATTGGAATCATAGGATCTTACATCTTTAATGGATGTAACCACGGATGTATCTGCTTTGGTTACGGAAACAGGAACGCTTTCCAGCATAATTCCTTTTGCAGAATTGGTGATCTGTGTTACATAAACAGTGTTCGGAGCGTTACTAATGGTTGCTGTAAAATCTCCTGATGAACCTGCTTTAATCTCTTGGCTGTTTAATTTTACGCTTGAAGATGAAGTGTTATCTGAATAAACATTAATGTTTGCATTGGCAGAGGCACTGCCTGCGTTTCCGATTAATGTACCAGTTCCATTGGAAACTGTGAAGCTAAGCTTGGTTTGATCCACTGATGCACTTTGTGTTGCAACTTTGACTTCAATTGCCGCACTCTCAGCAAGATCCGTCTGTGTTGAAGCCACAAAAACGGATGCAAGGGCTTTATCAGTTGTAAAGCTAATATTAAAGCTTCCATCTTCCCCTGCGGTAGCTGTTCCAAGTCCAGTTCCCTTGGGGGCGCTTTCATAGACCTTAACAGTTGAATTCGGTTCAGTTGCTTCTGCAGCCCCTGTTACCTTAACAGAGTTACCATTTTGTAAAAATTGAATATTATTTCCTTTTGGCTGCAAGCTAATTTGTGGAACCATAGGATCTTCGGTTGGGCTTGCAGTGTTTCTTGGTGCTGCAACAGGCCCTACATAAAAGTCTGCTGCATTATCGTCTGTATCCCATGCATTACCTTTTCCCGTTGAAGGATCTACGTTTGCATATGGGCGGCGTTGGGCACTTGATGTATTTGAAGTAGCTTTTGTTCCAGCAGAACCTTCAAAACCATTTGTAGAATTCACTCCCACAAAATCAACCGTATCTGCTGGTTTTGCTCCTGATGCTGCAGTAGTTTTATCTTTAAATAATGCAATTTTAGCACCGGAAGCACCCATTGCTATCCCACCAGATACATCTGGAGTAGGAATATCAACACCATTTGAACCTCCTGCTTCAGCAATCAAATAATAGCCATGCGATTTAATTGTTCCTGATAGCGCAATAACTGTCCATGACGTCCCGCCTGCAGAAGCATATTGGGCAGACCAATTTGTAAGATCTACATCCTGATCAGTAGGATTGTATAATTCAATAAAGTCCTTGTTGTATGGTGCCCCAGAGTTACCTCCCCCTCCATAATATTGGGAAATAACCACATGATCCGCCATATCAGCATGTGCCCTGCTAATCAAACCGCTTTGCAAAAACGTGCTGATTAGGAGTAAAACAGCCAGAAATGAGCTTGTCCAGCGCTTAAAATATTTATTTCTAAAATCCACTTTCTAACCTCCCCTTAATATAATTCTAATACTCTTTAATTCTACAAAATTTTTGGATTTTTAGATATATACTAATCAAAATTATTATATAAATATTTTGTAAATTTTTTATTAATTGTATACAAACGCAGGTAAAATGTGATTATATTAAGGTAATTTGATTTTTTATGATTTTTGGTACTTTCAGGAAATTATTTTAATATAATAATTTAGGGGGTTTTTATGTGCCTGTTTTTTTTATAAAAAAACGACAAGGTCAGACGTCTACCATATATAGATTTACCCTTGCCATTTTTTTATTCGGAGTGTTTATATCTAGTGTTTACCACCCTATGACCGTACAAGCACATGCCTATAGTGCTAGTTATACGCAAATAACAATGGATCAAAATAAAACAGATGTGATTTTTTCCATTGATACCCTATCGATTATGGAATTAATCGAAGGAATTGATAAAAACAAAGACTGGGTTCTTCAACAATCGGAAATTGACCAAGAAAAGCACCATATTGAAGAGCTGCTTACCGAGGGAATAGCCCTGGATAAAGACAACAAGGAACAGACTCCAGAACTAGAAAAGATGAAAATTATCAAAAAATCAAACAAAATATTCCTATCTATTTATCTAAAGTATCCGGGTGTTTCTCCCGGGGAAACCATTAGTTTTAATGACGGATTCTACGCAAACGACCCGGCAACCAATTATGTAAATTTAATTTCTGCAAATTATCAGGGAGAAACAAGTGAAGCGGCATTACAAGGGGATAACCGGACTTGGACAATGCTGTTAACCGAGGTTCAGAAGGAGCAGCAATCCGATAGTGGACAAGCGGTACAAGATCAAATCCAGAAAAAAACAACACCAACGGCGCATGCCCTGCCCACAACCTTAACCTGGTTTTCTTTTTTCAAGCTAGGGATGATGCATATTTTAACCGGTTACGATCATTTATTATTTCTGCTTGCCTTATTATTAAGGAAGCAAACCTTTAAACAATACGCAGCCATTGTGACCTCATTCACACTTGCACATAGTATTACGCTAACACTTTCGGTGTTAGGGGTGGTTACCCTTCCTTTAAGGTTTGTTGAAGCGGTGATTGCTTTTAGTATTTGTTATGTAGCAGCTGAGAATATTTTTAGAAAAGAAATCCGTTACCGCTGGACGATTACTTTTTTATTTGGCTTAATTCATGGACTCGGCTTTGCAACTCTTTTACGGGAAATGGCGATTCCTAAAAAGGACCTTGCTGTTGCCTTAGTGAATTTTAATCTGGGGATTGAAGCCGTTCAATTAACTATTGTTCTCTTGCTGCTACCGCTTTTAACT
Organism: Bacillus salipaludis; assembly: GCF_030938565.1. Classification (GTDB taxonomy): domain Bacteria; phylum Bacillota; class Bacilli; order Bacillales; family Cytobacillaceae; genus Neobacillus; species Neobacillus salipaludis_A. The sequence continues at coordinate 5,892,075 of NZ_JAVGVR010000001.1, forward strand.
TATTTGTTCAAGCAGAAGATTTCGGAGAAAATTGTTCGTTATAGCTCAATAGTGATTGTGGGTTTAGGTTTCATCTGGCTAGTGCAAAGGTTGTTTTTTTAAAATACTTATAAAAAAGGTCCCTGAAGAAATATTCTTTAGGGACCTTTCTTCATATTATGGTGATCAACTTTAAAAGTATTCTCTATCGTTTCTTTTTGTTATTTTTATTTTCTCTACCATATTACCGATGAGAAACAGGATGTGCTTTTTCACTAACAATTACAGTAGTAGCCTCACTTCTGTTACCCGCGCCATCTGTTGCAACTACTTTAAGGACATTTCCTTTTGTTTGAGCAGATTTTAATGCTACTGAATATTTCCCATCTTGCCCAGTCGTTGCACTGCCAAGAACTCCTTTATTACTGGAAACAGTGATAATAGATCCTGCTTCGGCTGTTCCGGTTATCTTTTTATCAGCATTCTCTACATCATCTACAACCGGTTTATTAGGAGGAGTTACATCTTTAACGATAACTGATGTTCCTGCACTTACATTTAATGCCTTATCAGTTGCAGTTACGAGCAACTCAGATCCAGCCTTTTGGACCGGAATGTTTACTGTATAGCATCCATTATCTGTTGCAACAGCAGAACCAATTACCGTTCCATTTGCTTTAACCTCAACTTTTGCACCAGCTTCAGTCGTACCTGTTACTTTTGTTGATTGATCATTCACTTCATTCACATCTGGAGCATCTGGAGCTACAGTATCTAGCATAATTCTTCCTTCAATTTTCGCACTAACCGGCTGTGGCAATGATTTAAAATAGTCAACAAAAGCATCTAAATCAACCTTATTTGTTACACGGTTTTTACCAGACTTTAGGATTGTAAATCCGTCTCCGCCGTCTGCCATGAAGTTATTCACAGTGATCGTGTATTCTCCTGCAGGATCAATCTTCGATCCATTTGGCAGATAGATATCAAGGACTTTTTGTCCATATGGTAATTTGTCAGACCAAGTGTAACGTAATCCTGAGATTGCCATAATTTTATTATAGCTTGGCGGTGCTTGGAATTGTTGATTTAATAATGTTCTTAATTGGTCTCCAGTAATGGTCATCGTAACTAAATCATTACCGAATGGCTGAACTTTGAACAAATCACCCCAAGTAATCGTTCCCTTTGGAAGCGGATTACGAATACCGCCAGAATTCATGAATCCAAAATCAGTACCAGTCGTTGCTTTCATTCCGTCTGCAATAAGGTTACCTAGTGCAGACTCTCCACTTTCATTTGCAGTGTTACTTATAACATCTGCTGTTTCACCAACCACTTGACCTGTAATTGGTTTGATATCTTCTTGATAGCCATCAAGCTCCGCTTTGATGTGCGCATCAGGAGTAATCTTGCTGTGAAGTGTGTCAACTACTTCTGCCTTTTCAAACACAATATCTTGTGTGATCGGATCAATGGTTAAATCAATATCCGAAAAAGCCGTTCCATAAGACCAGGATTGGACTAAAAGCTTTCCACTTACTGTAGTGTTTAAATATTTATGGTCGTGTGCACCATAAATCACATCCACGGAAGGGTCAATATCTTTTGCCATATCGACAACTTTCCCAGTTGCATTTGAGCCATCTGTATTAGATGTACCAGGATCATGGGCAAGAACTACAATGGTTTTAACTCCTTGAATTGTTAATTCTTTTGCATATTTATTAATAGCTTCTACTTCATCCGTAAATTTGACACCTGATACACCACTAGGAGTTACGATCGTTGGTGTTTCAGTCGTGACAACGCCAATAAATCCAATCTTAACGCCATCCACTTCCTTTAATACATATGGAGGTAAAATAGGTTCATTTGTCTTTTCATCCACCACGTTTGCAACTACATAGTCCATCGTTGAACCAGTAAACTTGCCATACTTTTCTTCATATTTCTCTGTTTTAGGATTGCTGCCGCCATAGATTAAACGCTTCATTTCAGCAACGCCCTCATCAAATTCATGGTTACCGATTGTACCTACATCAAAGCCAAGTTCATTCATAAAACGAATGGTAGGCTCGTCTTGTAATAGAGCAGACACTGGAGGGCTTGCCCCAACAAGGTCACCGGCTTGAAGCATTAGGGTATTAGCAGGATTAGTAGCTTCTCTTTGTTTCAAATAAGCTGCTAGATATTCTATACCGCCTGAGTAATCTACCACTTTTCCAGTTGAATCTTTGATTGTTCTCCAAGTATCAAGCTGGCCATGGAAGTCGTTGATACCTAATAATTGAACATGAACGTTTTGATCCAGAGCGAACTGTTCAAAGCCAGAACCATCGGGATTAGCTCCAATGTCTTTAATATTTTGTGACGCAGCAGCAAATGGCTTAGCATCTGGTGATGAATTAAAGACGAGCTTGGCAACACCGCCAACAGGAGCGAACTTCCAATTGTTATCGGCCGAAGGATTCACTGTTCCTTGGTTTGCAATATAGTTAATTAATACCTGGCGGCTTTCATCTGGTGAATCGACCACTACTTTTCCAATTCCACCCTTAAGACCCGGGAAGTTCCCCCCGCCACCAGCACGGTAGTTATTTGTTGCAACAATAAATTTTTGATCATCCTGAACTGGAGTACCGTCAGGCATGGTTAAATTTTTAATCCGGTGTGAATCAGAGTTAATAAGATTACCATCTTTGTCATATCTAGGCTTTTGCGTAATATCAATTTGATACTTAACACCGTCGATGACATCGAAATTGTAGGATGGGAAAATATCATTTACGACATTTTGAGGTTCAGTTTTATTAGGATCGACTGTATTAAACTGTCCTGCTGACATTTCCAGCCATTCCCTCACTGTTTCTCCAGTTACTTCCACTGCTTTTAATGTATTTGGATAGAGATATAAGTCATTGGCACTTTTAATTGAGAGTTCGCCTGCTGGAATATTCGTATAGTAGGAAGGGCCGCTTCTGCCTCCGGCTTTAAACGGTGCACCAGCAGATAAGACAGGAATATCTGCTAATTCCGGGTTTTTAGAAGCAATCCACTTTTTAACATAATCTGTTTGCGCATTGTTAACGATTTGGATAGTCGGATCATCTTGCACTTGAGCAAAAAAGCTGTACATCGGAGCAGAGGTAGTGCCGATTTTCCCACGCACATACTCAAGAGTTCCTTCGTGAACATCTTTTACAGCTTCAACGATTTCTTGATCAGGTCCATCAACGGTGGCCACTTTTGTTTTGTCTGCAAGGGTTTTCGTAAGCGGTCTTAATGCAGCCTTAGAGTCTGTTACTGTCCATTTTCCGTCTACTTTTTGTAAATCAAGGTCCATAACCCCTAGGTTATTACCCCAGAATCCAGCTTCCATTGCCGGAACATTATTAATATGTCCATTTACATTATCAATTGTGTCGTTATTGTTAAATTGAGCGTCGCCAGGGAAGTTTACATGCGCATGCCCGAAAAGAAGAGCATCAATTCCTGCTACCTTGGCTAAACCATATACAGCATTTTCAGCTTTTTCTTGATCAGCTTGTGAAACATCACAACCGGAGTGGGCAATCGCAACAATAATATCAGCGCCATCCGCCTTCATTTTTGGGATAAATTCCTGAGCAGTCTTTACGATATCCTTTGCAATGACATTGCCTTCGAGATTATCTTTATCCCATTGCATAATCTGCGGAGGAGCAAAACCAATGACACCCACTTTGATGGTTTGTTCTTCCCCGTTCTGGTCCTTAACCACTTTGTTAATAATTTTATAAGGAGTAAAGTAGTTTTGATCGTTTGTCGGATCACTATCATGATCGTCTTTGTAAATGTTAGCGTTTACAAAATTGTAAGGGACATGTTTCAATGCAGTATTTAAGAAATCTAAACCATAATTAAATTCGTGGTTTCCAGGAATACCAGCATCGTAATTTAGTAGAGACATAGCTTTGAAAACAGGGTGGACTTCGTCCGCTGTTAATTTCTTAACCTTAGCCACATAATCAGCCATTGGATTTCCCTGAAGCAAGTCTCCTGCGTCAAATAACATGGAGTTTTGTGCATATGTAGGACTAGTTTGATCGTCAGGATTTATTTTTTCTGCTCTTGCTGCTTTGATTAACTGTGCTGTACGGTCCAGTCCATACTCAATTGTAGGCGCATCTTTGTAGTAATCATAATCCATTACATTGTCATGCAAATCTGTAGTTTCTAGGAAACGTAGTTTTACTGTACTCTCAGAAATTCCTGCTGCTTTAGCTGAGTGTGGAAAAATATTCAATGGAACCATTGTAAGAGCAAGTGCAGTTGCTAGAGAACTGTTTAACAGCCGTCTCTTCATGTTTCTTTTTATCTTTCTCTTCACACATCTTCCGCCCTTCGACATAAAATTTTGTATTGCAAGATTATTCTACTAGGATTTTTGGTAGATTAATAGGGTTTATTTCTATTTTTACAAAAGTTTTACTGAAGATTAATTTGAGAAAATAAAAGTAGCACAAGCGATAAGTTGAGGTTATGACCGGTATTATTAAAAAAAAGATTCCAACATATCCAAACAGGTTTTTCTACATCTTTTTCAAATATTTGTATAAAAATTCGCCAAAATCTGCTATTCTATTATTTGTGCTTTAATATAAAATATTGGAGGTTTAATGATGCGAGCTACTGAAAAGAAGAAGAAAAGAAGATGGCTCCGCGTTACTGGAATTGTCTTAGTCTTGCTTTTATTTGGAATTGGTGCTTATGCATTTTCTGTATATAAATCATTAACGAATGCGGTTGAAACGATGCATCAGCCAATAGATCGAACGAAATCAGATAAACGTGCTGAACAAGTCTCACTAACAAATAAACAACCCTTTAGCGTGCTTATGTTAGGGGTCGACCAACGAAAAGGCGATAAAGGTCGTTCTGATACTATAATTGTATTAGCAGTTAATCCAAATAACAAATCAGTAGAAATGCTAAGTATCCCGCGTGATACTCGGACTGAAATTGTCGGTCATGGTACAGTGGATAAAATCAACCATGCATATGCATTTGGTAATGAAGAAATGTCGATGAATACAGTTGAAAACTTCTTAGATATTCCAATTGATTATTATGTGAAGGTAAACATGGAAGGGTTCAAAGATATTGTTGATGCTGTAGGTGGTATAACAGTTAATAATGATATAGACTTTACTCAGGATGGGTATCGTTTCTCTAAGGGGCAAGTAACATTAGATGGTAAAAAAGCACTTGCTTTTACTAGAATGCGACATGAAGACCCACGAGGAGATTTTGGCCGCCAGTTACGTCAGCGTGAAATCATACAAGGTGTTCTAAGAGAAGGTGCAAGCCTCTCCTCGCTTGCAAAATACCAAAGCATTTTTTCCGCGCTTGGAAATAATGTACGAACCAATCTGACCTTTGATCAAATAAAGGATATTCAAAAGAATTACCGGGCTGCTGCCAATAATGTTCAACAAATGAGCATTAAAGGGAACGGTGCGATGATTAATCATATCTACTATTATATTGTTCCGGATGCTGAAAAGCAGAGAATTCAAAAAGAGTTAAAAGCGCAATTGGAATTAAAATAGAGATAAAAAAACGAGGGCCAACTTTGTGAAGGAGCCCTCGTTTTTTTATACTTAATTGATATGAATATTTCCTGTAAAGTATTGCTGTAACCCATATTTGTCTTCAATTGAGATTTTAAATTGATAATCTCCAGTATCCATAAGATTGTTGTCGTTATTTGTACCATCCCACAGAAACGATTGGTCACCGGGGTTTTCAACCAAATTATTTTTAATAGATTTTATCAATGTTCCCCCTTGAGTAACCTCAATCGACACATTTCCTGTTTTACTTAACGTGTAATCCACGGGCTTTAATTCCTGTAATGTTGAATAAACATCCTTTTCTGATTGGATAGTTGGAACACGCCGATCCTTTAAATCAAACCATTCGCTTTGAATGGTTGAGGAATTCCCAGCCAAATCTTTCATTTGAACAAGATAACGATACCTTCCTTCGGTAGCAAATTGTTTTTTAGCATCTTGTCCATTCCAGTTAACAGTTGCAGATTTGAATTGTTTAATCGATAATTCCTTAATGGTTGTTCCTTTTTCATTCGTGACCAAGACACGAACTTTTGCGGTTTCCATCATCTGTAGATTCATTGTATTTCTGCTTTTTGTATCCATATTAAAGATATTTGAAGACAGAACAATTTTTCCGGAAGGACGAACTGTGTCTACTCGAATTGGAACACTTTTCGTTTTTCCTTTTTTATTATAAGTATCAATTAAAGACAGATTCAGCTTATAGGTGGAATCTTTAACACTTTGCCCTTTTGTATTTTTCCCATCCCAAGCAATGGAATACTTTCCAGCAGCCAATGGCTTGTTTATCATGATATTCTTAATGATCTTGCCAGATTGATCGGTTACGTTAGCAGAAACCTTTGCTTTTTGTGTTAACTGATAAGGAATTTTAATCGCTTTGCTTACTTTCGGTGAAAACGGATATTCTCCTGATACCAAAATAGCCGCATAGGTATGATTAACGACTTTCATTATTTCAATCTTAGAGATAGACGCTCGATTATTTGCGGCTTTTATAACTACTTTATAAGTACCGGAGTGAACAAATTTCTTATTTACTGATTTCCCATCCCAATATGCTGAAACTTTTCCAGATGCGATTTTATTATTTAATATGGTATTGACTGTTTTCCCACTTGAATCTTTAATCGAGATCGTAAGTTTAACCTCACCAGGCAGCTTCAAAGAAAAAGCTGCTTTGTTTTTTCCCGTCATTGTATAGGTTTTCGGAGTATTAATGGTCGCAGTGGATGAAGGAGTATTCGACATAGCTTTGTATGCATCAATCCTGCCATATCCATAGTAGTCATCCCTTCCCTTTGGTCCTAGATCAATCGTTGAATGCCTAAGAATATTTTCAACCTGCTTCGGACTTAAAAATGGATTTTTGGAAAGAACCAGTGCGGCGACTCCTGATACAACGGGCGCTGCCATCGATGTACCAGATAAATACGCGTAGGAACCTCCATTAATGGATGAATAAATATTGCTCCCTGGAGCAGTGAAGTCAATAAAACTTCCCTTATTTGAATAAATGGCTCGATGATCAAAACTATTGGTTGCCCCCACTCCCACGACAGCCTTAAACGCCGCTGGATACGTCTTTGTAAAAGTGCCATCATTTCCAGCAGCAGCCACAAGAATCACGCCTTTGGATTTTGCATAGTTTGTATAATAGTCTAAAAGGGAGCTGTAATAAGGGCTTCCCAAGCTCATATTGATCACGTCTGCATGGTGGTCGACCGCGTATTTAATCCCGAGGGCAACAGCGTAATCACTTGCCTCATCCCCATTAAACACATTAATCGGCATAATTTTTACATTTGGAGCAATCCCCGCAATCCCAGAATTATTGAAGCTCGCTGCAATAATTCCGGCAACATGTGTCGAATGTTCATGAGGAGTATAACGCGTTCCTCCTGTTACGGCATTATACGGGCTGACGATTTTCCCTTTCAGTTCAGGATGGTCCTGCTGCACCCCATCATCAATCACAGCGACTGTTATATGGGGCGATCCTTTTGTAATGTCCCATGCTTTAGGCATTTGAATTTTATTTAAATACCATTGTTTTTGAAAGTTTGGTTCTTGCGGAATATATGTACTTTTCACCTTGTAGTTTGGCTCTGCCCAAATAATCTGTTTTTTTCCTAATAATATTTGGGCCATTTTAGTTAAATCTGTACCTTTGGGAACTTTGACAAAAGAAAAGTCGCCATGCTCCAAATGGGTATCTTCTGTTGCATTAACTGATTTTAGAACCGAGTTTCTTTCTATTTTAGAAAGGTTGGAGCTGAATTTTACGATTAGTTCCTGGTCATTGAAGGCATTTGTTTCAATACCGGCTAAGTTTTTTGATAAAGCGGGCTCGACATCCGCCCCTTCAGCAGAGACAGCTGCTCCAAACCATGACATACAAATCATCATAAGTCCCAATGACCATATATATTTCAACTATTTCTCCTCCCAATTAAACTATTTTTTTATATTTTAACACCTAGGGACATGCTTTGGGGTATTTCATAAAAAATTAGGATAATAGTCTAGGTGGATGATTAGGACCAAGATGTTTTCTTCTTTCTATTTATTTATTTATTTATTTAAGGAACACAGAATCTCACTAGAGTTGTAGAAAGTTAAAAAGCATTGGATTAACCAATGCTTTTAATTGTCTTATCTTTTTATCAATTTAGTGAGACTTTTTTATTTAGTTGTCCTTCAACATCAATTAAGATATTTTTAAAATCTTCTCTGAGCCAAATATATGTTTTCGTTTTTTTAAATTCATTTATACAACTAACTATGCATTCTTCAAGTTCTTGTGGCGTATCAAATCTACCATCTTTTACAACGCTAGGGATTGACTGAGCAAAATTTTTTACAGGTAAATAGTTATTTTCAGAGACTACCTCTAAAGAAATTAAAATGGATTCTTTAAAACATAAAGGATCTTTTAAGTAAAACATTATCCCCAACCCCTCTCTAATTAATATCTTAATTATTTCATAGATTGGGAAAATAGTTTGTTGAATTGTGCATGAGAAAATTGTCTAACCAATATAAATCTTCTAGAACCTTCTTTACAGTATTAAAACGAGAACTGATTTCAACCCTCTTTGCTACTTAGAAATATTCTACACTTCGTTATTAAGCAATCTCTCTAACTTCAAATGATTCAATCACAATTGAAGCATTCGTATCTGACAATGTTCCTGTAACAGTTAAATCATTTGTTTCTGTTAGTCTTGCACTGCTTTCTGAGTAGAGTCCAATGTTAGCTAAATCTCCTTCACTCCATCGTCCAAAGGCTTTTTGCGACACCCCGTTTATTGCATAATAATCAACTTCTAGACAAAAGTTCTTTGTCGAGCCACTCTCTGATGTGAATCCAGTTATTAATCTTGTGCCTATTTTAAGTTGTACTCTTTTTGTTCCTGCTCCTTTAAATGAACCTGTCACCATGATTTTTAACTTTTGCCCCTTAGTTACAAATGTATTAGCATTTAAACGATGAACAATAGAATCATTAAGGGAATTAAAATACGTTTCCTTTGTTGTACCTGTAAGTGTTGTTTTATCAAGGGCAACTGTAGGTTCAATTTGCATTATAGGGGTGTAGCATTCCGTTTGACTCAGCTCTGTGCTATATGCACCCCGTTTGTAGTCTTTGGCATTTGATTGGAAATAATTTTCATCATTAACCCAAGTAGAAGACGAGCCAACCAATACCCCATATTTCGTTGAATTTTTAATTAAACATTTCCAAATATGTAATCGTGATGAATTTTCAATCGTTACGCCTATTTCGTTTGCATCTAATTCACAAAAGTCTAAGTGCCCTGTACTCATGTTGTAAAGCAGAACACCTTCCTCTTTACAATTCTTTATTATTGGATGGTTCGGGTCTTTATAATTTTGAGAAGGATTATTATAGCCAATGGTAACTACACAATTGGAATAAGCACGAATTCCTATTCGACAGGCATCGATTGTTCCACCTTCTACATACAATCTACAAAAAACGTCCATATTTATCCCTGCAAATCCGCAATTATATGCATGTACGTTTTTAGTCCAGATATTGGTGTACAATTTTCCAACAATTCCACTTCGGCTAGAACTTTTAGCAAAGTTTTGTGCTTTAACATCCTGAATTAATACATTCATATAACCTGAAAAGGACATTGCGAAAGGCAAACTAGAATTATTAGCTCCTTCAAATATCACTGTTGGAACGCCAAAAACATCCTTTTTACCAATAATTTGAATCCTATTTTTACTCTTTACATCATCAATTGTAGCCGATTGTTCATAGGTTCCTGCAGCTATATCTATTTTAATTGTTCCATCAATGACATTATACATTTTTTTGATCGTATCAAAGGCCTTCTGCAAAGTTCGAAAAGATGTTAGAAATGTTAATCCATCATTTTTGTCATTTCCTGATGTTGAGACATAAAAAATAATCGTTTTTGATATATCTACTTTTGTCGCTTTTTCTGATAACTGTTCATTTAGTTTCTTTATATCTCCAAAATTCAATACTCCGTTATTATCATTAATTGTGTTTGAATGCGGGTCTTCGGTATTTCCGATTTTATACCCAAAGACGAAAGATAATATCCAAAGTATGAAGTTTATTATGAAGTTTCTTCGTTGCACTATATCACCTCATATAAAACTATACATTGAAACATTTAAAAATTGCAATAAATGACTATTACATAAATTCCTATGGTTTATTGCAGAGTACTTCTCAGTATAGTCTAATTTTATAAAAATAGAGATAAATCCCCAAAAAGATTTATCCCCATGATATATTGTGTAACATCATTATTAACCCTATTCTATTCCTACAATTAATTAGTTCCGATAGAATAATATTTACTAATACAAATATACCTAAAACCTTAGTATTTCTTCTAGCCCTTCTTAAATTAAAGCAATTTCCATTGTTATACCTCTCTAAATTACCAGTGATATGGTCGCGTTATTATCTTCCAAATTAATAACGATTTTATAATTATTAACAATAAAACAATAGAAAAGGTTATCATTAGAAACAAGTGAAGCCTTTTCCTTAAGTTGATTCCATTCATCGTTTTCTGTATTAATATTACTTATTAAGATAGATTTTATTTTGTCTTCAGTATTAACAGTATATTCTGTATCATAGATTGAATATGTTAGAGATTTCTCACCATTATCCAGTTTCTTTTCATTGGCTAACCCTCTTACCTTTGATCTAAGCTCCCCGGAGTCAGCGTTAAGAAATGCTAAAAAATATTGATAAGAATGAGAAAAGTTTTCAGGGAATATTGGAAGAAATTCTGCTAGTCCCTTGTATATATTGGATTGCTCAGGAAACTCCTCTTTCCTTAACTTCACATATTTAACTTTTGTGTAACCTACAGAATTATCAGATGTTTTAATCATATATGTGTCCTTAACTTTTTTTTTCACAAATATATTTTCAGAAAAATGTAATTTTCCTTTTTTGCTTTTTAATGTTTGGTCATCAAATAGAGTTGAAACTCCTGAAACTATTACACCATTCTGATTTATATTCTTAGGTTTATCAACTTTCTTTTTGGTACTAGTTTTTTTATTTATTACTTCCTTTGATACTTGTTCTTTATTAAAGTAATGGTTAAAATGCTTTTCAATACCTTGAAAGGGATGAGGATTAAACATGAAGGAAGCACTTATAAGTGCACCCACAAATAGTAAAAGAATTTGTATAGAGAAAAGAGTATAACCCTTTTGTTTTATTCGAACTTTATTTTTATTTCGATTTGACCCTCTACTTAAAGGATTAAAATTACCTGGATCCTCTTCCTCTTTAAATTGCTCTATTCGCATTTCTTTTTTGTATTTATTTTTCTCGACATCATTTAAAGTATTAAACCACTTTATAAATTCGTTATAGTCTTTAACAACAATCTCGGCATCGTCAAATTGTTTATTTCTTCCATAGTGAATCCATAACACCCGGTCACAAAAGGACTGAACTTGAGACATAGAATGGCTGATAAATACTATTGTCTTGCCCTGTTTTTTGAACTCATTCATTTTATCAATACATTTTTGATAAAAAGTTTGATCCCCAACAGAAAGAGCCTCATCGATTATTAAAATATCTGGATTCGTATGAATGGATATTGCAAATCCTAATCTGGACTTCATTCCACTGGAATAATTTTTAACTGGTTGGTCAATAAAATCACCAATATCTGCAAATTCAATAATTTGAGATTTTAGCCTTTTAATCTCATCCTTTTTTAATCCATGCATCATACACTTTAGATCTATATTTTCTAGTCCGGTCAAGAAATTATTTAAACCGGCTCCTATTGCGATTAAAGAGGTTTCACCATTAATTTCTATAGACCCGGAACTAGCCGGAATGATTTGTGCTAGCAAATTTGAAAGTGTGGATTTTCCTGACCCATTTAAACCAACTATTCCAATGGATTCACCCTCGTAAATTTCAAAAGATACATTTTTTAATGCATAAAAGCTATCCCTTGCTTTTCTAAAAAGAATGATTTCTAATAATTTATCTGATTGTTTTTTATATAAATTAAAGGTTTTTGAAACATTTTTAAAAACGATTTTAGGCCTCATTTAATAAAAAGCCTCCAATTAAATATAGTCAACGAATTTATGACGAAATTTTAAATGAACACTTGAACCAACTAATAAAATTAATAAGCTAATGCACCAGAAATATAACGTATAGGAAAGATCATTAAAAAACCATTTCCCACCTAAAAGTGAATCTCTGAATCCTTCTATAATATAGAAAAAAGGATTTAATTGTAATAAATTCACAATAGTTTTTGGCAGCTTATCTATATTCCATACTATTGGAAGTGCATATAACATTAATCTCATGACAGATTGAACCATTTGTTGTATGTCTCTTATGATTATAGTTAATGTTGATAATAATAAAGTTAGTCCAAAGAGCAAAAAATAAAGACAGAACAAGTAATAAGGAACTTGTAAAAGATAAACTCCCGAGAACGATTTATATAAAAAGAAAATAATAGAAGTAATTATCAACATGATAAAAAAGGAAATAGAATTTCCTATAATATTAATAGAAGGTAATACAGAAACAGGAAACTTCATCTTAGATACTAAATTAATTTTAGAATACACACTATTTGAACCTTGTGTTGTGGCAGTACTTATAAAAAGCCATGGTACAAGCCCAGCTATAAGCCAGAGAAAAAATGGAGTCCCATCTACAGGGGCTCCCCCCTAATTCCAAAACCAAAAATAAACCAGTAAATTCCTATTTGAATGAATGGGTTTAAAACTTGCCAAAATGCACCTAAATAATGCATTTTGTACTGACTTGTCCCTTCATGGAGACCTAATCTAAAAATTAGGTTCAAATTACGCAGCTGTTCTTTCAAGATCTGCCAAACTAGAATCATACTAAGCTTGCTTCCTTTTTAAGAAATTCAAATAGATTCCCATAATTAATATATTCCACATTAGTTGGAATCATTTTTACCACATTTTTAGTATCGAAGATTCTCTTATTTTTCATATTTACTAGTTTGTGTTCTTCTATTACTTTAAATTCATCATGATCAGATAATACAACAATTAAATCGGATTCATTTACCGCAGCAGCTATATCATTAATAACCCAATTTAATTGAACATGTGGATCATAGGCCCTAACTTCAAAATGATTTTGCTCTTTAAGCATTTCTAGTATTTCCATAGCTGGGCTTTCACGAATATCATCAACATTTCCTTTATAAGTTAAACCAAATACAGTTACTACTTTACCGTCTACATTTTTCATTAATTTATTTACATTCTCAACTACATAATGTGGCATAGAGGTGTTGATTGAACGTGATAAATTAATTAGATTAGCCGTTTCCGGAGCTTTAGCAACAATAAAGTAAGGATCCACAGCTAAACAATGTCCCCCTACGCCTGGTCCAGGTGTATGCAAGTTTACACGAGGATGCTTATTTGCCATATTAATTACATCCAAAGCATTAATTTCTAATTCATTACATACCATTGCAAGTTCATTAGCTAACGCAATGTTTACATCTCTAAATGTATTCTCCATTAGTTTTGACATCTCTGCCGTTTTGGCATTTGTCTTAATAATTTCACCTTTAACAAAAGTACTATATACCATTGCACCAGCTTCTGTGCATTCTGGTGTAATCCCTCCGACAATACGATTGTTATAAATTAGTTCATGGAGAATTTGACCTGGCAATACTCTCTCTGGACAGTGAACTAGATAAATATCCTTCCCTACGACAAAACCAGCCTCTTCAACTAATGGTTTTATAACATCGTCCATGCTACGAGGACCAATCGTAGATTCCACAATAATAACATTCCCTTTTTCAACATAAGGCAATACTGATTTTACCGCACTAATAACATAGGTTAAATCACAGGATTTAAACTTATCATCATAATTTGGTGTAGGAACAGAAATGATAAATGCATTTGCCTTCTCAGGTTGAATAGAAGCTTTAAAAGTCCCCTTTTCAATTACTTCTTCTAAAGCTTCTTGCAATCCTGGCTCTTCAATATGGATTTTTCCATTATTCAATGAATCTATTACTTCCTGTTTAACATCAACACCCACAACATTAACATTATGCTTTGCGAACATGATTGATGTTGGCAAACCGATATATCCTAGACCTATTGTACAGATTTTCATTATTAATCCCCCGTTTTTCTTAGCTAGATACCGCTAAAGAATAGTTTATTTGATTATCGTCACTATCTCTTACAAATACTACGATTTCACAATCTCCCAAACTCCTATTTCCCATAGGGAATTGGAAGGTAGGGTTGCTATCGTACCATCCTTTATAAATAATCTCACCATTTTCTTTCACATAATAAGCAAAACGTAACCTATCTAAATATTCATTTTGACCAATTGATAGACTAAGATTTCCTTTATCAACTGAAATTATTGTTTTTTCCCTTAAAGATTCCTTAATATCTATAAGTTCAAAAGTCTTTATATCTTCTGTACCAACTTTTAAACTTATGGTCTTATATATAACATTATCGAATTTATCTCTTACATAAATAATTAATTCGTAATTATCCTCGGATGGGGAAAATTTAAAATTATTTTCCAGATTATAACTCTTAGTTAGTATTCTTTTCCCTTCAAAGTTAACATAGGCAGCAAATTCTAACTCTTCATCCATAGGGTAATTAATAGAAATAATATTTTCTTTATTTTTTAATAAGTAACTATTTAAACCACCATTAATTTCAAAAGTAAGTTTATTTATAGTTAATCTGTGACAAGATTGGTTTCCTTGAGCATATGATAACCATCTATTGATTACATTTGATAATATATCATTTTTCAAGAAGGAATTTAACGCACTTAATTCCTTTACATGCGTTAAATGATAACCGTAGTGGAATTTACTTGGATTACCAGGTATTACTATATGTGTTAAGTCATATGAAGAAACATTTCCTTGGTCATACATTGAAACAGTATTTATTAAGGTTTCTACTCCCAAATCAAATAATTCCTTAACGTATTCGTAATTAGTTGCTTTATATAAATCAAATATTCCAAGCAAGGAAAACATAAATCCATTTAGGATATGTGTTGGCTTTTCAGTAGGATACTCTTGGTACATAATGTAACTATTAAATATTTTTCTTTGCACTCCACCTTCTTCAACATCCTTCATAAAAGGTTTAAATGCGTTAATGGCCGAATTAATATATTTTGCTTCATTGGTAAGGTAAAAAGCTCTTACTAAGCAAGAAATTCCCCAACCTTGAGATAATGCAGAAACCCATGGGGCTTTACATACGCCAGCCTCTTTTACCCCATAATGATAATCATAATTAACATACCAACATCCGTTTGTTTCTTGAGTTTTTACTAGATAATCACATACACTAATAAAACTTTGGTAATACTTTTTATCTTTCTTATTATAAAATTTAGAAATACATTCAAGTCCGTATAAACTGATTGTAACTGGATAATATTGAGGACCTAAATCCCTAATTTTAATAAGGGGAATACCACTCTCATCAAATTGCAACCCTTTAGTAAACTCAATATTTCCTGACAATGCTAAATCCAAATATGACCTTTTATAATCATATTCTTTAATTAAATTTACACTTCCCATTTTTGTACTGTAAAAATCGAAGGTAGGTAATTCAATTATTTCATTTAATTTATTATTAAAAATTTCATAATATTTATCTTCAAAATGATATGGAGATAAACCCCATATATGATTTTCACTTGATAGAAGATCAATATCTGTCATATCAATAATATTAATTTTTGTTATGAACGATTCAATGTATTCATAATAAGAGATTAGAAGATTGTTTTGCTTTTTGATCCCGTTTATCATCGATGGTGAAAAACTTTTGATTTCACCAGATTTATCGAGGTACTTTTCTCGCCATATGGTTTTGTGTAAAATAACTTGACTTGGATCATATACCTTAAAAATAGCATTAAAACATTCATCTACTGACTTCTTCCATAAATCAAAAACATTATTTTCAAATCTATTAATTTCGACATAATTAAACTTGTCTAATAAACCTGATCCTTTAAGTTCATTTGACATTGTTATTATTGAATTATTTATTTGAACTAGATTAAACCGCTCATCAATTAAATCTATTATTAAGTAATCACTAGGTTCTTCAATTAGAGTATTTAAAATAGACTTGTTTAAATCTTGATACACACTTTTCTTTTGAAAATTAGAATTTAATGAAATGTCATCTAAATCCACTTTAATAGGTTCTGAAACTAAACTAGCAAAGGAAGTTCTAGCAAAATAATTTTTTATCGAAAATTTATCTTTGTTTGAAAAAGCATCTCTAGTCACGCAGCTTCCAAGGAGATTTAATATAATCATATATTTATTCTCTTTTCTACTGTATTTCTAAATAACGCATTTAGATTACTGCATACTGATTCTAAACCATAGTTTTCTAAAACAAATTTCTTTAATGGTTTAATATTCTCATCATTATAAGAAGAGTTCCCGTTACTAATAAAATCTTGTATTTCAGGCATTACATTAAAAATATATTGTTTCGGGAATATAGTATTTACTCCTTCTCTCCTTAAAACAACAGGAAATGCGCCTGATGCCATGCCCTCTATTGGTGCCATATGAAAACTCTCATAATCACTAACAGAAAGAACATACCCAATTTTTCTGAGCCATTCCGAAACATCTCCCCATCCTTCAAAAATAACATTTTTCTTATACGGGGCGTTTTCTATTTTTTCAAATACAGCATCATAGTGTGCTCTTTCTGCTGTATTATTCCATACCCAACCAAACTCTTTTGGATGTTTTCCCTTTATAAATAATTTATACCGATTGTCCTTTTCATATAATGTTTCAAAAATTTCCACAGCACGATCTAACCTTTTTAGTTTTGGAACAATACCAATAATTCCTAAATTGAATTTCACATCTTCGCTTAACTTTGGTTTATTAAATCTTTCGGTATCAACAGCATTATAGATAACAGTCATCTTTTCCCTAGGTACTTTTGCTACCCTAAAAAACTCCTCAAATATATAAGGTGATATCGCTAAAAGTTTATCTATCTTATCATAATCAAACATTTGAGGATATTTTGTATTCATTTCGAAACGATGAATGCGAACAAATAATTTCTGATGATCCTTTTTATGCTTTTGATACCAAACTACGTTACCTAATCCCCACTCACAAAATAATATATCTGCCCACTCAACGATTTCCAAGCTTTTAGTTTCATCATGAACTTCGTGGCCAGTCCATTCATCTATTCGAACATCGTAATCTAACTTTTCATGCAAAAAATTAATAATATGATTAATAAATTTTAAATCATGTCCAATAAAAGCTATCTTTTTCATAGTTTCACCCTAAACTGTTAGCTGTTTAATTTTCTTTATGCTATTTTTCTTTCCTTTATAATTGTTAACAAAATTAAATTCATCTATATTAAAGAATCGAACCCCAAATTTAAACCAATCATCAAGTACGTTTAGATCCTTATTTTCAATAATATTCAAAAGTTCTGAAGGTTTTAATATACCTGTAGACTTTTTTCTGATAAGGGATTTACTTATATGTCCATTCACAGTAAACGTATATTCTTCACCAGAACCTTTAACAATAATTGAATCCGATACATATAACGTCGCTAACATCATATCTGTTAAATAGAAATCACCATAAAAGTGTTTCTTATCAAAGACAGCAAAATAATCGGTATCAATAATGTCACTAAGAGATGAATAATTATGAATATAATCTATTAAGTAGGATTTTACTTCTTTATTATTGTTGGCATTAAAAATTTCCAAATATCCATCAAATATATCTAACAAGATTAGAAGTTTCTTCTTTTTCCACTCTTGTCTTTGATATTGTTTCATTAGCTCTTCATAATCATCTTTGGATCTTACAACACCAACTACTGTAACGGAGTGATCCTCTTCAATGAACTCAATACCCATTTTATCAAGCATCATTTTAATTCTATTTGTATAGGTATGCTCTGCTAAAACTTTCCTTAATCCTAATAATCTATTTGTTTTATAGTAATGATCATCTTCAAAGTATTTTTTTATTCTATCTTGTAATTCATTGAAATTATTTGAGGCAATAATAATATCTCCGAATAAATTCTTAATACCTAATGATTCTGAACTAACAACAGGGGTATTAGATGCTATAATTTCAAATACCCTTCTAGAAAACATAGTAGGAGAATCAACGATACTATTAACATTTAGTGAAAGCTTATATCCCTTATAAGCCTTCTCAATTTCATCTCCTTTTAAGGTTCCTACTATATAGTTTTTAAAACTTTCCGGGAACTGGTTTGGTGATTCGGGATTATTGTAATTTCTATCGTAGATTTCTAAACCATACTTTCCTGATATTTCAATCATATTATCCATCACTTGTTTTCTTTCGGGGAACTTATCACCATAATATGCACCTGCAAAAACTACATTATTTATCCTTTGGTACTTTTCAATAGGATTATGATATTTGGGCTGTGCCGCAAATGGAAAACAATAAACATCTTGACAGCCATCAGCAGTATACTTTTCTACTGAGTTTGAATCAGTGGTAAAGACATAATCGAAATGCTTCGCAGTTTCAATGAACGCATTATAATGGAATGGATCTTCTTTATTCCAAAATGCAGTTGGAATCCCATTTTCTTTACACCATGAAACTAAATTTAATAATATGGAATTGTCACGTGGACCACCAGTTCCAACTTTATTTTGCCAAGCACCATTATTACCTAACCATGCTGACTCACACAAAAACAAATCTGGCTCTACTGTAGATAGTTCTACTTCCCAGTTTTGGGGAGTTACCTTTATTAAATTAAATTCTGGTTCAAAACTTCGGGTAGTAAATTCATCTCCAATAAAAATAACGTTCATTTCTTTAATTTTTTTAGGAGCCTTGTTTTTGATTGAACGTTTTTGTTGCAACCCGTTTAGATCTTGACTATATAGAAATGGATTATGCAAATAAGTAAAACCATTTCCTTTTACCCTTATTGCTATTTTTATAGACTGTACTTTTTCCTTTTCAGGTACATTAAAAGTTTTGTTTTTACCCGGATTCACCTTAATATTTACTCGTTCACCGCTCGATAAAATAAATATGAAGTAAAACTCAATATCAATTGAATTGTCACAGAATCCAGATAAAGTCAGATTTATCCGTTGACCGCTCTTCTTATCAAAAAAATCCTTTATTGCTTTAATTTCATTAACATCACTCAAGTACAAATACTGGTGTTCATTTGCATGTAAACTAGAATATAATTCAATACCATTATCTTTATTCTTTAAGGTGATTTTTTGATTAACCCCGAATTTTTCTTTAGATAATGTAATATTATAAAAATCATCTATGTTTGAAAATTCAAAGTTTGGATTTAAATACTTTAAACGTTTTTTATATTTTGCTTTTTCTTGCCCTAAGCTTTTTAATTTATTTAACAATAGTGATTCCATTTACTTACCTCTTATCATTTGTTTTCTAAATGTCCAATATTTAGTAGTTAACTTACCTAATTTGGAACTACTTAAGGCATTATACTTTTTAGTAATGGCGTTTAGCTTTTTCTCCATCTTTATAATTTTGTTATTTAAAGCAGCCTTTTCTAATTCGCTTTTTTTATTTAAAACAAGTTGATTTTCTAATTTTAGTGTAAAAATTTCTTCATTATTAATTAATCTAATTTTATCAATTATTTCATTTTCAATTTCGGATTTTAAATCCACATTTTCAGCAACTAACAGTTCTCGTTCACGTTTAAGTTGATTAATAAAGTCTGATTTTATTTGAATTTCCGCTTGAACCTTTTCAATTTCATTTTTCTTACTATTTAATCTTTCCTGTGAATCAGAATACTGTTGCTGCAGATGATTTATCTTATCTTCTAGGTCCACAATTTTTTTATTCTTTTGCTTAATTTCATCTTGAAATTGTTTAAGATTTTTTTCCTTCTCATTAAAATCAATTTCCAAATGATTTATTTTTTGATTATAAATTACATTATTTTTAGTTAGTTCGCTAATTTGTACCATTTTTTCTGATAAAGTTACATCTAATTGTTTTATTTCATTCTTTAAAAGATTAATTGTATTTTCTTGATCTTTCGTTGCTATATTTTTATAATTAAGTTTTTCCTCAAGATTAGCTACTAATTGTTCAAGGTTTGCATTCTTTTCGGTAATTTCTTCAATTTGAGATTCCTTTTCTGTGGCTATATTATTTAAAACTTTCACCTCATTTTCTAAGGAATCATTTTTTTTCATAGTATCTGTAACTTGTTTTTCCTTTGTTTCCGCCAATTGTTTAAGTTCTAAAAATTTCTCCTGTAATACACAATTTTTATTTACTTCTTCTCTTAAGTCATTATTCTCATCTGTTAGTATTTCTAATTTACTTTTTAAAATTTCTGAATGAGTTTTTTCTTGATAGTAGAGCTGTAAGAATTCTTCACTATTATTAAGCCTTTGTTTTAAATCTTCTATTTGATTGAGTAAGAATGCCTTATCTGATTTATACTCAGCAATTTTTATTTCTAAAGAATTGATTTCCTTTTCTGGAACGCTTTTTAATTCTTTTATTAACGAATCTTGATTTGAAATATTTACCGCCTTAACAATTTCGATTTGCTCTTTTAAATACGGTATAGTCTGTCTTAGCTCTTTTACCTCATGATTTAATTCTATATTCTTATTCTTTTCTACTAAATTTCCTTGTTCTAATGTATTAATTTTGGTTTGAAGTGTCTTATTTTGTAGAGTGATGTTTCTATACTTCAAATTAATTTCTCTTATTTTTGAATTTAATCTTTGAAAGGGTTTATTTTTAATTTTATTAACCACTTGTTGTAAAGAGGTTTCTCCATCAGGTTTAATATAAATATAGTTATCTAGCCACCTGTCAATTTGAATATATCCGTGTTCATTTAGAAAGGAATCAACATTATAATAATTTTCATCTTGAATCTCTATCCAAATTACAGGTCTATTTTTTTGTAAAGTTTTATTCATTCCCTTAAGTACATTGTACTCAAAACCCTCTACATCAATTTTTATAAAATCTGGGCTTTCTATTTCTAAATTATCAATTTTAATAATTTGAATATTTCCATCTTGTTTTACTTCTATATTAGAAGCCCCTGAATTTGTTGTATTAAAGTTTAATATCCCTTTTTCTTCTTTTTCCCCTACTGCAGAGTTATATAACTGAACGTTATCTATTTTGTTGATACGAATATTATTTGTTAGTACCTCAAATAATTCTTTTGAAGGTTCAAATGAAAATATTCTATTAGGCTTCATATATTTCGAAAAAAACAATGTATGGTTTCCAATGTTTGCACCAATATCGTATATAACTCCCTGATTTGGAATATAATCTATAAAATTAGTTAATAGTTCTTCTTCAAAATATCCATTGGAACTTTTAATTAATGACCCAATATAATCATTAATGATATTAATTTTTACACCATCTTTTAGATTTACGATTTCTTGATTTACCACCAATTTTTCCCCCATACGAAAATTTCTAAAGTCATTACGCCTTCATTCACTAGAAAGATAGACTGTTATAGACCTGCAAGAAGCTAGTTTGTTCCTTATCCCAGTTGTACTTTTTGCTTGCTGTAATAGAGCTTTTTTTCATTTCATTTAATTTCACTTGATTATGGAGGAGATAATTAACCCCCTCGGCAATAGATACATAGTCATGTGAATCAACACAAACCCCTGTCCCATCACCTTCAACAACTCTCTTAATCTCCGGAAAGTCACAAGCCACAACCGGTACACCAGCCATCATATATTCAAACAATTTATTAGAGGATGCAGAATAGTGGTTAAAACAGACATTATTCAAAACCTGGAATCCTAAATAGGCATTCCTTGTATATTTCGGCAATTCTGCGAGCGGTACCTTAGGTAAAAACTTAACCTTATCCTGCAAATTCATTTCTTGAACCATATTTTCTAGTTCTTTTTTAATTTTCCCATCACCGATAAGGACCAGTACTCCTTCATGAAAGAGCGGAGCAGCTTTAATCAGCTTGTCCAAGCCTCTACCCGTTTGAATCCCGCCTTGATAGAGCAGAATTTTTTCATGTTTGGGGATGTTTAACAGTTCATGTAAATCTACTTTTTCTTCATTATTATTTGTTTGTTTAAATGGATAGTTATGGACAACGTGAGGATAAAATCCGTATAGGTCCTCGTTATATTTCGCTCTTGTGTTGTTTTCTACGATCATTTCATCAATTCTTTTTACAAGAAAACCTTCCATTTTCCCATAAAGCGGACTTGAATATCCCGTACGACTGGTTTGAACCTCATGCGAATCATAAATCAGTTTTCTCTTTTTGAATCGAAACTTCGAACAAATATAACCTTGAGGCAGAGTATTAAGATCATTTGAGTGATAAATATCGTAGTTCTTTTGCAACCCCTTCATGATCATTCCGAGGATCAGTCCCCCTCTAACCCATACTACTTTCAGTTTTGTTTTTAAAAGAAGTATAGCTAATGCAGTGAGAAAGAGTGTGATAATGGGAGATAAATATACGAATGCCGCCCATAACAGCAAGCAAAGAACTCCGAACAATTTATTTTGTTTGGAGTATTTAAATAGCTTTTGAATGATTTCAAATAATACAGGATATCTTTTAATCCGATATACCTTAAAGAGGTCATTCCTTTGTTCAAATCGTGGCAGCGAGGCATCCTTTGGATCGTGAATGCAGATTAAATCAACCGCATAACCGGCCTCTGATAATGCTGTACATTCACGTAACACTCGGGCATCGTTTGTAAAGTGGTTCCAAACAAACATACAAACATTTTTGGACATAATTTTAAATCCATCCTTTGTAAAACTTTTTCATCAATTCATGTACTCAACTAACTTAGTAATATTCTTTTTCCAGTTAAAATGATTAAGAATTAATTGTTGTCCGTTATGTGCCATTTTTAATCTTAATTCATCATCATTTAATAATTGCTTAATGTGTGAAAGAATTTGGACTGGGTCATCCGTATGAAGAGCTGTTCCAACTCCGTTCTCATCTATTACACTTTTTGCATATCCATCAACAATTCCTACAATTGGTATACCACAAGTTAAATAATCGACCACTTTACCTGGTAAAACCGTTTTAAACACTTCGCTGTCCTTTAGTGTAACCAATCCTAAATCATGCTCTGCAATAATCTTAAAGCATTCTTTTTTGGTCATCGGATTGATTACTGTTACATTTTTATATCCTTGAATCGAGTTGATTAATTGACTCTTTTTTACTCCATAGCCAATGATCGTCAACTGAATATTTTCCTTATCTAACAATGGTGCCAGTTGATGGATTAATTCTGTATTTTGCGCAAGTCCAAGATTGCCTGCGTAAATGATTTTTTTTCTGTTTATTTCGTTTTCTTTAATTGGAACTAATTCCTCAGGAAGGGATCCATTTGGAATAAAAATCATTTTCGAATTTGCAATTCCGGCCTTTTTTTGTATATAATTTTGGAATCCTAAACTATTGATGACAATTTTGTCAGATTTTTTATAGAGTATTTTTTCTAATATCCCAAAAAAATAAAGAATAAAAGTATAATTAAACACCCCTACTCCTTTTAAGGATTCTGGCCATAAATCACGAAT
This sequence comes from Bacillus salipaludis, assembly GCF_030938565.1. Taxonomy (GTDB): domain Bacteria; phylum Bacillota; class Bacilli; order Bacillales; family Cytobacillaceae; genus Neobacillus; species Neobacillus salipaludis_A. Next base: position 5,915,923 of record NZ_JAVGVR010000001.1, read on the forward strand.
ATCCAATATTAACTTCGTTTTATACCGATATTTTGCAAACAGTCCAACAAAGCCAGTGAAAATAGGTGGAGATGTTACGAAGATATAATCATATCGTTTCTTATCCTGAAGAATAAGTAAAATCGTTTTAAAGGCTATTTCTACATAATAAAACAACCGATTGAATATACTGGACGAGTATTTCCGATTGCGAATACTTATACGTTTTATGTTATCTTTTTCACAATTAAGTACTTCTTCATCCCAAAAATTATGTTTTTTATAAATATTTTTATTAGGATACGATGGTTCCGATGTAAAAATCGTTACATCGAAATTCTCCTTTTTCAAAAGGATAAATAGATTTTTTATTCGATTTGCATGACTTCCTATTTCCGGATAAAAATGCTGCGATATAATTAAAACTCTTTTCACTTACGTTTGACCACCCTATCTATATTGAAGGCTGTAATGAAATGCAGAATAATTGGAGAATCTCATCAACATTTGTCAATTGCTGTAAAAACTTCTTGCCTTTATTATAATACACTTTTATTTCGCTTATGGAAATAGTACTGTGTATTTTACAATCAATTACCAAAGTTAATTTTAAATTAAAATATAATGAACACGTTAAAGCATTTCTTAACTATTTTCTCATAAATCCTTAAGAATTTGTCGAATAATAACCTGATAATTTTCCTTAAAAAACGACATATTTCGACACACTCTTGAATTAATCCCCTTTTGATTTGCCATAATATTAAAGCATATTGTCTAAAAATTTGGATATTATCTAGTTTTTTTATCCTATTTTATTGTAGTATTGATTTGATTAGTTTGAATTATTATATTGGAGGTTCATGATGCTGACCCCGGCGCAACAAAAGATCCGTCAAGAGCTTGAAGAATTGCAAATAAAAGGACTTCTTCATACAGAACAAAAAAACAATTATCCCGAAATTAAACAGCTGTCCAATCGGGACAAGAGGGTCTTTAAGATTACATGCATGGTTTTATTCATTTTCGTCCTTCTCATTTTTTCTTTAGCGCTTTACAACAAGAAATCTATTGAAAATAAGGAAGCCTTCATTAGTTATTTATCTAAGGCACAGGATCTGAATCAGAAGGGGGATCGATTATTGGACAATACTCAATCTGAGCCGAACCCTTCCAGAATTAAAATCATTCAAGCATTATCACTGCAAAGGAAATTAAACGAGCAGGCAAAGAATTTGAAGGCCCCTGCCAATTTCTCAGAACTGAAGAAAGATTTCCTGGCAGTAAATGAAGAGCGGCTGAATATTTTAACTGACATGCAAAAAAATAACCTAACAGGTATGAAGCGCTCTTTGAACCAATTATATGTAAAGCAGGAACTGGAAAAGGATCGTTTAATACGTGCATTTCAGAAAGCGTCAATTACATATAAAAAGTATGAGAATGGAACCATTCAATATTGGTATAAAAAACATTCCTATGTATATGGTATATAATAAAACAGGGGATGCCTTAGGTGGCATCCCCTTTAATCTGTGAGTTCTATGGATTGCGATTGCTGTGTTTTTTCAAATTTTAAAAGAATAATATGAAGAATAAAGGCGGCAAGGGCAAAGGTTTCAACCGCATAATGAAAATAATTCCATGACAAGGTGGTTGTAATATCGTAAACCGAGTGGACGATGACCGTCACCCAGAGGCTTCGTGTCCACAATAGAATTAGTCCTAAAATCAATCCCATATTGGCAAAGGTTACAATTGCTCCAATTCGGACAGGCCAGGTTTGGACAGTATCCAATGTATGGTCGATACCAAAGAGAATCGATGTGAAAAAGAGGGCAAATAAGATAAATATGTCCCTTGAGCCATTTTCCCAGCGGCGAGGGAAAATCTTTTTACAGACAATCAAAACAAGAATGATATAGCCTAAGCGCCAAACTTCTTCCAGCCCGGCAAGAGTATCATTATATAAATCAGAACCGACGCTATCAATCATCGAAAAAAACGTAGAAGTGGCTTCGTCAATTGTCGTTTGCGGGTCAGTGTAGACTTGAACATATTGATCGTAATTCTTGTTAAAGGCTGGGAAGGCTAGATTCGAATATATATTGATAATCGTGCTCCCAATAAAAAAAACTAGGAAGGCACCGGTAAATTGAAGTGCGCGTTGGCGACTTGTCGGCCGTCCACTTGTCGCGTCAACAATTCTGTGATGCAATTTCCAGCCAATAAAGAAAGACGAGACCATAATCGCATCATATAAAGTACCCGCCAAATAGGTGTATCTCATAAAATAAAGAACTATTTCAGCACCAAGCGTTATGACAAGGATGGCCGCCAGCATTTTTTTTGAAAGCGGCTTCGTTAGATTGGTCGTCATCATCTTTCTTCCTCCTTCCCCATTAACTGTACATCTCTTACCTGCTCAAGAAATGCACTGCGAAGAATCCAACTCCATTTAAGAAAAGAAGAAAAAAGGAACAGGCGATCAGCCATTTCCATTTTCGTGTCATCAATTTTTCCCCTTTTTTAGATTGTATTATTAATAACTTACCATATGGATAGGCAAATATCTCTATCGTTATCTTCATTTTAATCAATTTTGATTCCTAATGACTAGAAATATATTGGTTCAATTAGGAATAGACTTCCAAATAATAATTTGGCCAAGATATTTATTTTTCTGCCAAAGAAATTTTCGTGTTTCGTATTTTTCGAAAAACGACATAAATAGACCTATTTACAGGCCATTTTTTACAAAATTCGTCAATTTTATAAGGATAAAGACACATTTTTCACCTTTCCCAAAAAATATTCTTGCCTTCAATATTTTTCATCATTTATCATTATTTTAGGAATATTTTAACTCAATTGGAAATTTAAAATATTACTATTGATCCATAAAAATATGATCATAGGCAGGTACTTTTTATGGTATTTGACGGAATTATTCTTTCTTTTATTGTCGGATTTTTACGAAAAGGCAATGTAAGAGCGTTAGCACACCTGAAACTTAAGTGGGGTTGGATGTTTCCACTGTTATTGGCAATTGAATTGACTGTGTTCTTTTTACAAAACCACTTTAAATTTCTCGGAGAGGTAAGCGGTTCCATATACATTGCAGTTTATGTGATTGGTTTACTCTTTTTATGGATGAACCGCAAGAACCCTGGATTTCTATTGATTTTAGCAGGAGTCTTTCTTAACTTTCTTGTCATGGTTATGAATGGTGGACGAATGCCGGTCTCGCCAGAAGCAGCTACCGTTTTAGACCCCAGTTATGTAACCGCTCTTAAAGAAGGACTATATGCAAAGCACACGATGTTAACATCTTCAACTCATCTTGGTATTTTAGGAGATATCATTCCCATCACGAAGCCTTATCCTCGCACACAAATCATTAGCATTGGCGACATCATTATGAATATCGGAATTTTCTTCTTTATTCAACATCTTATGATTCATCACCCACTTTCAAAAGGAACAAAGTCAGTTTCACTCTCCTTGAAAGGAGGTGAAAAATAATGAAAAACGAACAAAAACATGGCATCAAATTAACAAGTGTATTGTACAATGCCATCATCATTGGCTCTGTAATTATTGCGTTAACATCTGGATTTAAGTTAGTTTAATAGTATAATCATTAGGAGAAGTTTTTAAAAACTTCTCCTAAATTTATTCATGTGAGTGATGAAAATGAGTATAGTAAAGACACCCATTAACCGATATCTTTCACTTGTTTCAGCATTAGGAATAATTTCCTTTCTATTCCTAAACGACTTCAAACAGCACTCTACGATGGAATGGATTATGATTTCGGCAATTACCGGATCAATTCTTCTTCTAAATCATTACACAATCTTACTCCCTCCGAAGGGGAATTCCCTGTCGATGGATTCTTCCATTTATTTAGCAAGTCTTTTTTTATTCGGTGTTCATTTCACTTTAAATGTTTTAATCATTCATTCGATTATTTTTGCAGCTACCCAACGAAAAATCGTGTGGTGGAAGCATCTATTTAATTTCTCTATTTATTCTTTGATGATTAGTGGTGCCTATTACTCATTTATACTCACTGGTGGACATATTGGTAATGTACATATTGAAAATATCCTCTCTTATGTGATTTCTTTAAGTGTATACTTTATGATTAATGTACTGTTAATTGGGATTTACTTCATATTAGATGCCTCTGAAAGTTTGGTAGAAGTTTTTAACGGAGTCATTAAAGAAACGATTGCCACATACTTGAGTACTCTTATGCTATCGCTTGTATTAGTCATTTTAATGCAGACCGAGGAATTACTAGGTATCTTCCTGTTTACATGTATTTCGTTCCTATTATCCTTAGCATTTAAACAGCATTTTCAATTATTTAAGGACATTTCAGAAAAAGCAAACAAGGATTTTCTGACGGGTCTCAATAATCACGGGTATTTTAAAGAGCTTTTAGAAAAAGAGTTAGCTGTCGCAAAGGAAAGTGAGCAGCCACTAAGCGTTGCTTTACTGGACATTGATGATTTTAAAAAATACAACGATCTTTACGGGCATATTCAAGGCGACTATTTACTTGAGAAATTTGGCGCCATCTTAAAAGCAGAAACAGAAGCGAAAAATTATACTGTTGCCCGTTACGGCGGCGAAGAGTTTTCCATCTTCATGCCGAATACCAACCGCAAGCAGGCCTTTACATTTATGAATGAGCTGCGAAAAAAGGCGAATGATACCTATTTTAAAGGCGTAGAAGGGCTACCATACGGCTGCCTATCTTTTTCAGCTGGGATTGCACAATGTGAAAAAGAAACCTACAATATTTCCGAGCTGCTCAATAAGGCCGATAAGGCGATGTACGCCGCGAAAGACCAAGGCAAAAACCTTGTTCAAGTATTTAATGAGCATTCAGATTATTCCATCGGTCGCTCCCTTTCTCTTGAAAAAGATCTAGAAGAGGCTGAACAGCAGTTAAAGATTTTCCTGTCAAAGGATGTTTACACCTATCGGCATAGTAAACGGGTGTACCAATATGCCGTTGATTTTTCGAGGACGTTAGGCTTGAGTGACCATGAGCGGAAAACGCTTATTCTTGGAGCGTTAATTCACGATATTGGAAAAATTGAAATTCCCCGCGATATATTAAATAAAAAAGGAAAGCTGGACTCACATGAGTGGGAAATGATGAAAAAGCATGTGACGTGGGGCAAGGAGATCATTTCAACGAATAAAAAGCTCGACGACTTGATTCCTCTTGTAGAGCTTCATCATGAACGCTATGACGGTTTTGGGTATCCATATGGTCTCGCAGGAAAGTCGATACCGAAGCTGGCCAGGATTCTCTGTGTAATTGATTCGTTTGATGCCATGACGACGGAAAGACCGTACCAAAAAACAAAAACCTACAATGAAGCGATGGTCGAGTTACGGGATTGTTCCGGAAAACAATTTGACCCACGATTCGTTGAACCGTTTATTAACATGATCAAGCAGCTTTATGATGTGAAGGAAGAAGAGAAGTCCAAATTGGTTGCGGTGAATGGATAGCTTGTTTTATTGGTTGATGTCATTGTGGACTGGATGCTCGATGGATTTTTGATAGACAGCTTGCTTGCTTTTTGAATTGATTTTGTCCTTCCTCGCCACATGAAGGACATTTCTTTGTGTTTTTCAACGATTTTTGGTCTTCATCCACCTGATGAAGACCATTTCTTTAGGTTTCTCTACGAGTTTTGGTCTTCATCCACCTGATGAAGACCATTTCTTTGGGTTTCTCTACGAGTTTTGGCCATCATCCACCTGATGAAGACCATTTCTTTGGGTCTCTCTACGAGTTTTGGTCTTCATCCACCTGATGAAGACCATTTCTTTAGGTCTTTCTACGAGTTTTGGCCTTCATCCACCTAATTAAGACCATTTCTTTGGGCCTCTCTACAGGTTTTGGCCTTCATCCACCTGATGAAGACCATTTCTTTGGGGCTCTCTACAGGTTTTGGCCTTCATCCACCTGATGAAGACCATTTCTTTGGGTCTCTCTACGAGTTTTGGCCTTCATCCACCTGATGAGGACCATTTCTCTGGGTCTCTCTACGAGTTTTGGTCTTCATCCACCTGATGAAGACCATTTCTTTGGGGCTCTCTACGGGTTTTGGCCTTCATCCACCTAATGAAGACCATTTCTTTGGGGCTCACTACAGGTTTTGGCCTTCATCCACCTGATGAAGACCATTTCTTTAGGTTTCTCTACGAGTTTTGGCCTTCATCCACCTGATGAAGACCATTTCTTTAGGTTTCTCTACGAGTTTTGGCCTTCATCCACCTAATGAGGACCATTTCTTTGGGCCTCTCTACTGGTTTTGGCCTTCATCCACCTAATGAGGACCATTTCTTTGATCCTCTCTACTGGTTTTGGCCTTCATCCACCTCTTCCTTATTCTCAACAATTTCCTTTAGTTCACCTGTGTCCCCTTTTGCATTGATTACCTCAAATATTTGATTTAAACCTTCACTTGTTTCGTCCTGTTCCTTTTTCAAACTGATCCCTCCAAATTTTTATAATTTACACTATTAGAATGTCCTAAATACCGCTTATTCACACAAACTATATACCTATGTTTTTCACTATGTTTACCTTGCTCACCATTTCACAATTTGTTCACTGGGTACCCCTCTTTAAGTGAATAATATCACTCGTTCCATATCCCCCCGAGAATAAAATGAAAGTGTAATCAAATTACAAGAAAAGCGTAAGCGCCATAGTCAGACCCAACAGCTGCTTGCAGTCCTGGCGGTGAAGTCGTTCTCTGACTTCATCGCCAGGACTGCAGCGACCTCAAGGGGCTAGGCGCTGAAGCTAGACAATTAAACGGCTTAAAAAAGCCAAGGATATTAGGCACTAGAGACAACTAACAATGACATACAAAACTATTCTTTTTTATAAAAAAATGAGGTTAAATGGAGGAGATTAAAATGAAAAAAGTGGGAAAAGTTGCAACGGTGATGATGACTTCTATGTTGGTATTAAGTGCTTGTAATACGACGAACTTGAAACTTGAAAAAAACGCCAAGAAGACTCCACAAGTAAGTGCTTCTGCCAACCATGATACTATGGAAAATATGAGCCATGGTAAATATGTGAATGAAAATACGATCCTACCTACTCAGAAAAATATGAACGAAAAAGCTACACCAGTTAAAATTAAACGTATTGGTAAGCATGAGGTTAATGTAACCATGACATCAACCGTAACAGATGTGCAAGTTGCACCAGATGTATTATATAAAGCTTGGACATTCAATGGCGAGGCTCCAGGTCCAGTTGTTATTGTGAATAAAGGTGATACAATCAACTTTACATTAGAGAATCATGACCCCACTGTAAATCACTCAATGGACTTCCATGCTGTGCATACTTCACCGACTAAGAATTTTGCTGATGTCAAACCGAATGATAAAGGTACTTTTACTTATAAAGCAAGCAATGTCGGAGTATTTATGTATCACTGTGGTACTGCTCCCGTTATGATGCATATTGCGAATGGTATGGTTGGGACAATCATTGTTAAAGATAATGCAAATCCATATCCTAATAAAGTGGATAAAGAGTATGTAGTGGTTAATAACGAATGGTTTGATAGCGGCAATGCCGAAGACATGAAGAATGGAAATCCTTCTCACTATACGATGAATGTTCGAGAACTCGCAAATGGTAAAGTTGGTGATACTCCATTCGTAGCGAAAGTTGGCGATAAGGTTCGTTTATACTTTGAAAATGTGGGTATGTCACAACCTGTTAGCTTCCACGTTGTAGGTACAGTTTTTGATGATGTATATCTTGATGGTAACCCTTATAACCACCTTAAAGGTATGCAATCAGTTATGATTCCTGCTAGTGGTGGAGCAGTTGTTGAATTTACTGTAGTAGAAGAAGGAACATACTCAGTATTGTCTCACCAATTTGATCAGGCAATGAAAGGTTCAATTGCTAAGTTAATTGTCACTAAAGATGGTAAGCTTCCTGCACAACCTGATGCAGCTAAACATTAATAGGCAGTCGTAAAAGCTTGAAAATTTGTTTTAATTAACCCCTCCCCCAAACGAAAGCAGGCTGGTCCAGTGGGCCAGCTTTCTTTCTGTTTCAGATGTTGTCGAAAAAATTTGACTCTCATCTGACAATTTTCTTCTAATCTCTCATTTAGTATTTGTTATGGTAGAGAAAAGCTAGATTTGGGGGCGGTTAGCGTGCACTTTGAATTTTTGTTGGATGCAATCTTAGGAGAAAGACAAATTTTCCACATTATCGAATGCCCTGTATGTGGATTAGAGGAAATTTATTACGAAAACGCCAAAACCCATCGGCTGATTGGCCGGGCTTGCTCTAATTGTAATTTTGTTCAGAAGTTTGATTTTTAAGGATTGACCGACAAATCTCAATGTTAAACAGTCGTTTTTAATAAACATACTGAAAGCCTAGGATATTTTCCTAGGCTTTTTTGTAAAGATTAAGCTTCATCACATTGGTGTGCGAGTTCAACGGCTTTACTGTTGTGGTAGATGGCTTTGACCTTTAATTTTGATTTTAGCTCCTCGCAGAGACAGTCTTGCTGAAGCAGTTCATTGTGGCGGTACTGAAATAAATGCCAATAATACTTTCCTTTGGTGATAAAATTTTTCACACATATGGCCTCCCTTTTCGCTTTACACAAAATCGCAGGAGTGTTCGTGTTCGGTAACTGGCTGGCATTATTTTTAGAAAGAGAAAAGTAATATCCTTTCAGCGCGGTTTAGCTTTTCTTTTATAAAAAACATTAGCCCCTCTAGTTTTGCGTCACCATTTTTCAATGGGTTTGCCGTTTCGTACGATGATGTGTTATTACTAATATATTCCACCATGTAAGCGTTTTAAAGGGGAAAAAGGCCTATCCTCTTTCATAGAGCTCAATTGGAAGTCCATCGGGATCTGCAAAAAAGGTAAACTTCTTATTTGTCAGCGGATCGACCCGAATTGCCTCCACTTTCACTTTTTGTTCGATTAAATAGTGGACAGCCTGCTCAATTTCCCCTACTTCAAAGGCAAGATGTCTTAGCCCTGCTGCCTCCGGATAGCTCGGACGGCCCGGCGGGTCTGGAAAGGAAAACAGCTCAATTTGGTAGTCGCCGTTCACCTCAAGGTCTAACTTATAGGAGTCCCGTTCCACGCGATACACCTCATTTTTAGGAGTCAGCCCTAAGATTCGAACATAAAAATCTTTTGATTTTTGAAAATCTGAACAAATGATGGCAACATGGTGGATTTTTAATAGATTCATAAGAAAGCCCTCTCTCTATTTAGCATTTTAGTATTGGGTTAATCGTCATAAATGGTGTAATCACAGAAATTGGTCACATATTGAAGTGAAATTTCATTTTATCTGCGTTCCTGCCTGATTTATCTGCGATAAAAGCAATTTTATCTGCGCAAGTGATTTTCCAAAAAAATAGGCTGTTCCTAAAAGCCACTTTAGCGACTTTTGGAAACAGCTTCTGATTATTTTTCCCCCAGGTTAGCAGGTCTTTCCTTTTTAACGCCAAAATGGTAAAGAATGGATTCGACAATTCGTTCGGAGGCATGTCCGTCACCGTAAGGGTTTGATGCCTTCGCCATTTTATTATGGGCCTGCTGGTCAGTTAAAAGTTCATCAGCAAGCTGAAAAATCGTTTCCTCTTCAGTTCCGGCAAGCTTTAAGGTTCCCGCTTCGACTCCTTCCGGGCGCTCGGTAGTATCGCGTAAAACGAGAACCGGCACCCCTAGAGATGGCGCTTCTTCCTGCACACCGCCTGAGTCCGTTAAAATCAAGTATGCTCTTGAAGCAAAATTATGGAAATCAATTACATCTAGGGGTTCAATTAAGTGAATTCGATTGTTCTCACCTAGAATTCGGCCGGCAATTTCACGGACTACCGGATTCATGTGAACCGGATAGACAACCTGGATATCTTCGTGTTTTTCAACCAATCTTCTGATGGCGGTAAACATATTTTCCATCGGCTTACCGGTATTTTCACGGCGATGGGCCGTCATTAACACCAAACGTCTGCTCCCTAGTTGTTCTAGAACTGGATGGGAGTAATCTTTTTTCACCGTCGTGCTTAACGCATCAATGGCAGTATTTCCGGTGACAAAAATAGCTTCTTCTTTTTTATTTTCGATTAATAGGTTTTGTTTGGACTGAGCTGTCGGTGCAAAATGCAGGTCGGCCAAGACTCCCGTCAGTTGGCGGTTCATTTCCTCCGGATAGGGTGAATATTTATTCCTTGTCCGAAGCCCGGCCTCGACATGGCCAATTGGAATCGAATGATAGAAGGCAGCAAGGCTGGCAACAAAAGTGGTCGTTGTATCGCCATGAACGAGGACAATATCCGGCTTCACTTCTTGAAATACTTCATTTAAGCCTTCTAAACTGCGGGTTGTCACATCAATCAGTGACTGCCTCGCTTTCATTATGTTTAAATCATAATCGGGCGTGATCTGAAAAATATGTAAAACCTGGTCCAGCATTTCCCGGTGTTGTGCTGTTACCGTCACGATTGATTGGATTTGTTCATGATTTTTCTCAAGTTCCTTTACAAGTGGTGCCATTTTTATGGCTTCCGGTCTTGTTCCAAAAACGGTCATTACCTTAATTTTCTCCATATGAGCCTCCAAAGTGTATCTATTGACAAAATCGTCCAACTTCATGATACCAAATTTTATAAAAAGGACAAAGGAAATCAGGTCATGGGTCGGGATTTTTGTCGAGAATTCCACTCTATATTTGAGTCTAATTCCTTAGAAATTTCCATTTAAACTGGCGAATATTTTTGTTATTCTAGAGAATGGCGTCACGGGTTACAGATAACTTTTTCACAAGGTTGTAACTTCGTATTTATATGATCGTCAAAAAACATAGGGGCATTTCTTTTAGGCTCTCTTGTATCATTTTATAAAAAAGGAAGTTTTGAGATGTTTAAATTATTATCAACAGGAGCATGTTGTTTTGTCTTAACGGTTTCTTTAGCAGCCTGCAGCTTTACTGGCCAAAATGCAGATCAAAAGCCAAAGGAAACGAATCAACCGAAGACGGAGCAAACGACTCCTCCAAAAACCGATACAAATACCGAATCGGATCAGCAAAATCAACATAAAACAGAAAGCCCCAAAAAACCTACGGTAAAAAAACCGAAGGGCGACAGCATCCAGACGGTTTCCAATCCGGAGAGTATTCCGGTCCTAGTAAACAAGCAAAATAAGCTCCCAGATAACTATAATCCGAAGGACTTGGTTGCTACAAAAGTTGATTTTGTCGGGGCGCCAGTGGGATCGGATAAGAGAAAAATGCGCAAGGAAGCAGCCGATGCACTGCAAAAACTGTTTGCAGGGGCGAAGAAGGATGGAGTGGTTCTGTTAGGTGTGTCGGCCTATCGTTCACACATTACCCAAGTTGCTTTATTTAATACCTATGTGAAACGGGATGGATATGAAAAGGCACGGACTTACAGTGCGTTGCCGGGCACGAGCGAGCATGAAACAGGGCTTTCCATCGATGTGACCGGAGGTGATGGAAGATGCGCTGCTTCCGATTGCTTCGGCGGAACCAAAGAAGCCGTTTGGCTGGAGAAGCATGTAGCAGAGTACGGCTTTATCATCCGTTATCCTAAGGGCAAAGAAGCAATAACCGGCTACCAATACGAACCTTGGCATATCCGTTACGTGGGCAAAGAAATTGCCACCAAGATTATGGACAAGGGAATTACGTTAGAAGAATATTATAATGCGACACCGGTAAACAAATAGCGGAGGGAAATTCGACAAAAATCGGGTGGTGCCAGGCACCACCCGATTTTTGTCAAATGTTATTTCCCCTTGATTTCAAGGAGTTTTATCCTTAGGTCATTTTCCATAGCAGCGAGTTCTTGTTCGGCGATGCGGCGTTTGTTGCGGCCTTCTTCTTGGATGCGCATGGTTTCTTCCAACGTTGTGATCAGGCTTTCTTGGGTTTTCTTTAAGGTTTCGATGTCGACGAGGCCGCGTTCGTTTTCTTTGGCGGTTTCAATCGTATTGGTTTTCAGCATTTCGGCATTTTTTAGCAATAACTCATTGGTCGTCTTGGAAACCTGTTTTTGGGCCTCAACTGCATGGCGCTGTCGGATTAGCGTTAAAGCAATCGCCACTTGATTCTTCCAAAGCGGAATCGCCGTTACAATCGAAGATTGGATTTTTTCCACTAGGCCTTGGTTTGTATATTGAATCAAGCGAATTTGCGGTGCACTCTGGATTGTGATTTCACGACTCAGCTTCAAATCGTATAAGCGTTTATCCAATCGGTCAGCGAATTGGAGCATATCATTGACCTCCTGAAATTTCATCTGATCATTGGTTGCCTCTGCCGCTTTTCGCAGCTGTGGAATGGTTTTTTCATGCATTTCCTCTAGCTTGATCTCCCCTGCGGCAATATACACATTTAACGCATGAAAGTATTCTTTATTGGTTTCATAAAGCTGCTCAAGCAATTTGATATCCGACATCAGCACATTTTTGCTGCGCTCTAATTTTACGGTGATACGATCAATTTGTGCCCCCGTTTTTTGATATTTGGAAAGCACCTCTTGCATCGAGCTTGAAATTTTTCCAAACATTCGGGCAAAAAAGGACGGCTTGCCCTCCTTTAGTTCATCCGGATTAACCTGGTTTAGGTGCTTCATTAAATCATTGATAATTTCGCCGATTTCCCCGACATCCTTTTTTTGAACATGTTCAAGCATCGCATGGGAAAAGGATAGCAGCTTCCCTTGTGCCTGCGTGCCATATAAAATCATCGCCTGGTGGTTGGCCGGGTCAATTTGCTCGGCAATCTGATAAGCCCTTGCCCGGTTTTCCTCGGGGATGACATTAATGAGTTTTACCGGCCTGTCGTCTGACTGGGTCTTCTGAAGGACAGCTTTTTGCACCGGTGAGGTTTCTAGGTCGCCAAATGGATCGGCGAGAATGTCGTCTAATAAATTTCCCGTTTTATTTACATTGTTTTCGTTCATTTCAACCACCTGTTTTCATCATCGAATTTTGCTTCCTTTTCCTTCTTAATCGTGTGTTTCGCCACATCAATTTCAAAATTTAAATGATCGATATCATCGGAAATCAGCTTATACAAGTCCTCTTCCAAGGTTTTGTTCAATTCATTTACCGTTCTCCTCGTCTCAGCTAACGACCGCTCGAGCTCCGCATTCTTTTTCGGCTGTGTTGAGAGAAATCCGTAGGTTTCAGAGAGCTCTACCACGGAGTCTAGATGAGAAAAATAAAAGGACTCTGCTTTATAAAAGCGTTTCGGTTCTTTCATTGTGATCTTATATATTTTTTTGGCGATGCGATGGATTTCAATTCTTTGTTTAACCGAAGTAATATCGCGGACTCCAAAAAGCGCCTTATTCAAGCGGCGGATTTTCCGCTTGGCCTCTGATAAATTTTTCATAATATATAAATATTCTTTTCGAGTTAACCGATGCTTTTTTAAAAAACGTGTTTGCATATACAAGCCAAGGAATAAATGTGTGATCACCCCAGCAGCAATCGCAAATGCACTGGAAAGCAGGAAGGGTTGGTTAAACGCAAAATTGCTAATTAGCCAAACAATGACCGTCATCGGTACGGCGACAAACGATCGAATAATCAACGAAATAATTGGGTTCATGTTAAATCGACTCCTGACCTTAATAGTCCTCTTTATTCATACGAGCAACATGGAATGAATGTTTCATTCTATTGTAAAAATCATGTACTGCTCTTCCATATTTCAACAATACACGAAAAAAATCCTGCTTTCCATTGACCTGGAAATGTAAAAAAGACTAAGACCTAAGACGTATATATTAGCTTATGAGGCAACGAGGCGAATATTGTTGATTCCACTTACAATCCCTGCCACAAATTTGTTATTATAATAGAAAAGCAGCTTATACCTATATTTTTGGCTGTGTTAAACTTTGTTGTTGATTTCCGCTCCAATCAACTTTGTTTAGAAATCAACATTGTTCTTTAACAAAGCCTTATTTTTAAAAGGAGTAACACTATGAATCATAAAAATAAAACGGTTGTCCGTTCAATGGATATTTTAAATTTATTTAAAAATCATGCGGCCTTAACCTTTCAAGAAATGATTGATTTATCAGGGATTCCGAAAACTTCCGTATATCGAATGTTAATGTCCTTGGAAGAAATGGAGTTTTTAGAAAAGGGGACGGATAACAAATATCGCTTAGGGCTGCTATTTCTTAAGTTTGGTCACCTTGTTTCATCCAGACTGGATATCCGAAAAATTGCCTATCCAATTATGCAAGAGCTGCATGATGATGTAGGGGAAGCGATCAACCTTATCGTTAAGCAAGGCGAAGAGGCAATCTATATAGAAAAAATTGATACAAACCAAAAGGTTCGTTTATATACCGCCATCGGTAGAAGGAGCCCGTTGTATGCGGGTGCTTGTGCTCGTACAATTTTATCTTTTTTACCCGAGCAAGAAATTCAAAGCTATTTAGATTCAGCAGAGTTTAAATCTTTTGCAAAGGGAACGATTACCGATAAGAGCGAGCTGTTGAGAACGATTCGCCAAGCACAGGAAAATGGGTATACGATTAGTTATTCGGAGTTAGAGGATCACACGGCTGCGATTGCGGCACCGATTTTCGACCATAAAGGTGACGTTATTGCCGGCATGAGTATTGCAGGAATTGAAGCCAATTATCAAAATGAAAACATCCGGATTTTCTCCGAAAAAATAAAAGCAGCAACAGAAGAAATTTCTAAACGGCTGGGTTATAGCCAGACATAAAAAACATCCTCTAGTACCTGGTTTTACAGGAAATAGAGGATGTTTTTTTAATAGTCTTTTATCTCTAATGAGTAAGTCTCAAGAAAATTTGTATTAAATTCCCCACTGGTAAAAACATCATTTTTCAGAAGTACTTGATGGAATGGAATCGTTGTCGCTACCCCTTTTACCGTAAACTCATCTAGAGCACGAAGCATTTTCTTAATCGCTTCGTTTCTTGTCCGTCCATGAACAATTAATTTGGCGACCATCGAATCATAAAACGGCGGGATTTGATAGCCGGCATAGATGGCTGAATCGACCCGTACCCCAAACCCCCCCGGTAAGCGGTATTCTTCAATTTTACCTGGTGAAGGCATGAAGTTTTTGGCAGGATTTTCAGCATTAATTCTGCATTCAATCGCCCAGCCTTCCATGTCGACATCCTCTTGCTTCAACTTAAGCGACTCGCCAGAAGCAATACGAATTTGTTCTTGAATCAAATCAACCCCTGTTACCATCTCTGTAACCGGATGCTCTACCTGAATCCGCGTATTCATCTCCATAAAATAGAAACGATCTTCCTTGTAATCATAGATAAATTCAACTGTTCCCGCACCAACGTATTCAACCGCTTTTGCTGCTTGAACAGCCGCTTCCCCCATCTTTTCCCGGGTTTTCGCTGAAAGTGCTGGCGACGGGGTTTCTTCCACGAGTTTTTGCATTCTCCGCTGAATCGTACAATCGCGTTCCCCTAAGTGGATGACATTTCCGTATGTATCTGCAAGAATCTGAATTTCAATATGACGAAAATCTTCGATGAATTTTTCTAAATACACTTCCGGATTTCCGAATGCGGTTTTCGCTTCCTGCTGGGTCATTTCAATTCCTTTTGTTAATTCCTCTTCATTGCGTGCAACACGGATTCCTTTTCCACCCCCGCCTGCAGTGGCTTTAATGATGACCGGAAAGCCTATTTTTCTAGCAATCTCTAAACCATCACCGGTAGCTTTTATCGTTCCATTTGAGCCGGGTACAATCGGGACGCCGGCTTTTTTCATCGTGTCTCGCGCAACATCCTTGATACCCATTTTTCGAATCGATTCTGGAGATGGGCCGATAAATTCAATGTCGCACTTACAGCAATATTCAGCGAAATCCGCATTTTCGGCTAGAAATCCATACCCTGGATGGATTCCATCCACTTTTGTTAAGGTGGCTATACCGAGAATTGCCTCCATATTTAGGTAGCTTTCTTTTGAAGGAGCCCTGCCGATACAGTACGCTTCATCTGCAAGCTTCACATGAAGCGCCTCCCCATCCGCTTCCGAATAAACAGCAACGGTTTGAATATCCATTTCTTTACATGCACGAATAATCCGGACAGCGATTTCCCCGCGATTGGCAATAAGGATTTTTTTTAGCAAATCAGCCACCAACCTTCACTAAAAACAAGGGCTGACCAAATTCGATAATTTGCCCATCTTCCACTAAAATATCAACGATTTCTCCCCCTACATCTGAGACGACTTCATTAAATAGTTTCATAGCTTCTAATACACAAAGTGTCTGATTTTTTTCAATAACGGTTCCCACCTGTACAAAAGGGGCTGTCTCCGGATTGGAACGGGAATAAAACGCGCCAATCATTGGAGACTTGATTTGATGTAAACCTTCCTCTCTTTTGGGAGCAGTTTTTTCTGATTCAAGGTTCACAGTCACGGATTCAAGTGTTTCTGTTTGCTGTTTTGTAAAATCAATAGTTGCGGCATCATGTTTTTGAAAGTATAATTTGATATCTTGATTCTCTATCTTTAATACATCTAAAGAAGAGTGATCGAGTATTTCGATTAGTTCCTTTAGTTCATTCCATTTCATGATTTCGATTCCTCTCATCCGAGTATTTTAAAGCGGATTCCTAGTTTTATTTCATCGATGATTTTTTCCTTTGCTAATAGCTCTTGTTCCGCTTCTTTATGGGAAATTTCTTTAAAATGAATGACCGCATTCGGCTGCAGTTGCCCCATGCTTGGTAAATCAGCGGAAATAATCTGCCCTATTTTGGGATAGCCGCCAGTTGCTCTGCCGGTCGGCCATTAGGACAATTGGGTTTCCGTTAGGCGGGACTTGAATCGTTCCAAATGTGACCCCTTCAGACAATAATTCAAATTTCTTTTCTAATGAAAGCTGCGGGCCTTCGATGCGATAGCCCATCCGATCGGCTTGGGTCGTGAGCTTAAACGGTTCCTGAAACAGGCTGGTTTTACTTTTTTCATCAAACCGGTCAAACTCGGTGCCCCTGATCACACGAATCGTCTGCGTCTGCTGTAAGTTAACTAGCTTTGTATAGTTGATGGACCAGGACGGGTTGCATTCCAATTTTTTTAATTTTGCATTGATTGAATGACTCTGATCATTCATCTCACCGAAATCTAAGATATCCTCTTTTTGTAAAGCCCTGCCTTTAAAGCCGCCAATTCCTGCGCGAAGATAGGTGCTTTTGCTGCCCATCACTTCAGGAACAGCAATCCCGCCGGCAAAGGCAACATAGGCGCGGCACCCATAGATTGCGGATTTGAATTGTAAGATAGACCCTTTTCTGACCAAAACCGGCCGCCAAGTTGCGGCTTTTTTACCGTCTATCACGGCCTGTAAATCACCACCGGTAATCGCGATGACCCGATCCTCTTCAAATAAAAGGGAAGTGCCGAATAAGGTGATTTCCAGGGCCCCTTCATTTTCTTTATTTCCAACGAGCAGATTCGCTGCCCGGAGTGAATAAGAATCCATCGTTCCGCTGACAATGACACCATATTTTTGTGAACCATATCTCCCCAAGTCTTGTATGGTTGTTAGGAGTCCCGGGTGAAGTACTTTTACTGTCATTTGCTCCCCTCCTTATAGGCGTTAAATTCCTCAGGAGAAATCGAGAAAAATTTAATTTTATCTCCAGCTTTTAGTAAGGTCGGAGGTGTTAGATCCGGCCGAAATAAATCAAGCGGTGTACGGCCGATAATTTGCCATCCACCGGGCGTTTCCAATGGATAAATGCCCGTCTGCTTACCGGCAATTCCGACTGAACCTGGGACAATCGCGGTTCTTGGGCTTTCTCTTCGGGGAGTTGCAATTCTTTCGTCCATTCCTCCCATAAATGGAAACCCTGGAGCGAATCCAATCATATACACCAAACATTCACTTTCAGTATGAATTTGGATTACTTCTTCGGCTGATATTTTGTGAAAAGAAGCTACATATTCTAAATCCGGCCCATATTCTCCCCCATAGAGAACGGGAATTTCCACCAATCTCCCCTCAAAAACCTGCTGATCATCCATTCGCTCCAGTAAGTCATTGAGGTTTGTACTCACCTTTTGAAATGGAGTCATTGGTTGGGAAGCCACGAAGGAATGGTGCACGACCACCGGATTGTAATAGATGGTGACATTCGTAAAAGCGGGTACGGACTCTACAAAGCCCTCAAATGGGTGCTGGTTTACCATGGCTGAGAACGCCTGAACCTTTTGATGAATGGCCGGGCTGATTTCTTCCCCAAACTGGACAATCAAGGCCGAATCGCCTAAAGGTTTGATGACGGTTTCATTTATACGAGAACACATTGTAAAACCTCCGATAGTTTCTAAATTCGGAACTTATGTTTTAAAAAATGGATATACAATCATTATAATATTCCGAATTTAAAAAACAAGCAGTTTATTGTATAAAAATTATCCCTTTTTATATTTTTAGAAAATTCCTGATTTCTGTCTACTCAGATTTTTTATTTTATGATAGAATAAATTTAAATTTTAAAACTGCAATTCCTAATTTCGGAACTAAACTCCATTTTTCAAATGAAAACGCTTTATAAAAAGTGGAGTTTGGTAGGTTCCAATAAAAAATATAAGGAGGATAACATGGGATTTAAAGTGGACTTAAATTGCGATATTGGAGAGAGTTTTGGCAGATATCGCTTAGCCGAACAGAAAGAAATTTTAAAGTATGTGACATCTGCAAATATCGCTTGTGGTTTTCATGCTGGGGACCCGAGTGTAATGAGAGAAACGGTCAAACTTGCGATTGAAAATCAGGTGAAAATCGGCGCACATCCCGGACTGCCAGATTTAAATGGCTTTGGCCGCAGGGAAATGAAGATTACCCCACAGGAAGCCTATGACATGGTGGTCTATCAAATCGGGGCTCTTCAAGGTTTTTTATCTGTATATAACGAGAGTATGCAGCACGTAAAACCTCACGGTGCCTTATACAATATGGCAGCAAAGGATGCATTGCTCGCAGAAGCCATTGCCCAAGCGGTCTATGATGTTTCCCCTGAATTGGTCTTATTCGGACTTTCCGGAAGTGAATTGGTGAAGGCCGGAGAAAAGCTGGGTCTTGTAACTGCGCATGAAGTTTTCGCTGACCGCACCTATCAGACAGACGGTACGTTGACCTCCAGGTCGCAGTCGGATGCCTTAATTACTGATCAAGAAAAATCGGTCACACAAGTAATAAAAATGGTGACAGAAGGAAAAGTAACGTCACAGCAAAATACAGAAGTTTCATTAAAAGCAGATACGGTTTGCATCCATGGTGATGGCGAACATGCACTTGCTTTTGCAAAATATATTAAAGAGACATTAGAGCGAAATGATATCGCTGTATCATCCATCAGCACATAGATTGGGAGGAAACTAAATGATCGCGAAAAAAGTAGAAGTCGAAGAAAATGTAGCAGCAGAAAAAGCAAAAAAGAAAAAGAAAACCAGCACAAGTGTTTTGATGGGAGCCGCTTTTTTAATGGCTACATCCGCTATTGGCCCCGGTTTTTTAACACAAACAACTGTTTTTACGCAGCAATTGGCTGCAAGTTTTGCGTTTGTCATCTTACTATCATTACTTCTTGATGCTTTTGCACAGATCAATATTTGGCGGATTATCGTGGTTTCCGGATTGCGCGGCCAAGAGATCGCCAATAAGGTTTTACCCGGACTAGGAGTCTTTTTAGCCGTATTGATTGTTCTTGGCGGTCTTGCCTTTAATATTGGAAATGTCGCCGGAGCAGGTCTTGGACTAAATGCGATGCTCGGGTTGGATCCAAAAACCGGCGCTATCATTAGTGCTGCGTTTGCAATTTTTATTTTCCTTGTAAAAGAAGCAGGCAAAGCGATGGACAAGGTTGCCCAAGTTGCCGGTGCCATCATGATCCTCTTAATGATTTATGTTGCTTTCATCACCTCTCCTCCTGTTGGGGAAGCAATAGTCAATACGGTTGCACCAGAAAAAATTAGCATTTTTGCCATCGTAACGCTAGTTGGCGGGACAGTTGGCGGATACATTACCTTTGCCGGCGGACATCGTTTGTTAGATGCCGGAATTAAAGGGGTTGAATCCATACCAGAGGTGACAAAAAGTTCCGTAACTGGCATTGTTGTAACAGGTTTGATGCGTGTTGCCTTATTCTTAGCAGTACTTGGCGTGGTTTCAAAGGGTCTACAAATTGATGCAGCAAATCCTCCGGCTTCCGTTTTTCAATTAGCTGCAGGGCAGATCGGTTACCGTATGTTTGGAATCATCATGTGGGCAGCTGCGATTACTTCTGTTGTAGGAGCAGCATATACTTCGGTCTCATTTATTCGTTCTTTTAGTCCCGTGATTGAGAAATATCACAATTGGATTATTATCATATTTATCTTGGTTTCCACTTTGACATTTACGTTGGTTGGCAAACCGGTTAAAATTTTACTTTTGGTAGGTGCCCTCAATGCACTAATTTTACCAATTGCATTAGGAACCTTGTTAATTGGGGTTTATAAGAAAAATGTGGTTGGAGAATATAAACATCCACTGTGGCTGACGATTACTGGTGGAATCGTAGTTGTGGTCATGGGGTATTTAGGAATCGATACTTTAATTGAACAAATTCCTTTGCTTTTTAAATAGATTTCATAAAGGAAGGGTTAAAATGAGTGACTTTGGAAATATGTCTCCTGAAGAAATAAGGGAATTGATTCGTCGTCAAACGATTACAGGTCCTACTGCGGGGATGTCAAAAGGGTTCACACAAGCGAATCTAGTGATTTTAAAGAAGGAATATGCATTTGATTTTCTATTATTTTGCCAGCGAAATCCTAAGCCATGTCCGCTCCTGGATGTGACGGAACCAGGGTCCTTTGTTCCTGGGAAAATTGCTCAGAATGCTGATATTCGGATGGATATCCCTCGGTATCGGATTTACCGAGATGGTGTTTTTACTGAAGAGGTAACGGATATATCGGAGTATTGGGAAGATGATATGGTTGGTTTCTTGCTAGGATGCAGTTTTACCTTCGAGACACCGCTTTTGGAAAGTGGGATTCCGGTTCGTCATATTGAGGAGAATTGTAATGTTCCGATGTACAAGACGAATATTCCATGTGAACGAGCCGGTGTGTTTGAAGGACCAGGTGGTCAGCATGCGGCCGATGAAACCGGAGGACGCGATTCGTGCGGTTCAAATTACTTCACGGTTTCCAGCTGTGCATGGATCTCCGATTCATATTGGCGATCCAAGTCAGATTGGGATTGCTGATGTTTCTAAGCCTGACTTTGGGGATGCTGTAACCATTAAGGACGGAGAAATTCCGGTATTTTGGGCTTGTGGTGTTACACCACAAGCGGTAGCAATGAAAAGTAAACCGTCCATCATGATTACCCACGCACCTGGACATATGTTTATCAGCGATGTTCGAGATGAGAGGTTTAGTGTTTTATAATAAATTTGAGGCTGTTCCATTTGCCGTTGCTTGGCAGACTTTGGAACAGCCTCTTTTTTTAAGATAGATATCGTTTTTAAGAAACTTGGCAATCTAAATACCTACTGTCCACTCTGAACGGACAAATTTGATGATTTGTCCACGAGCGGTGCCTGTCACCTTATATTGTCACTTATTTTTTACCATCTTTTTTCAGTTCGATAGACCTATAACGGGAGTTTGGCCGCTTACATATAAAATTAAGAGGTGATAAATATGGTAAAGATATTTGTTGACCCCGGTCATGGTGGAAGTGACCCGGGAGCAACCGGAACTGGTCTAGCCGAGAAAGATGTCACTCTTAAAATTGCCACAAGAATTCGCGATATGTTAGAAGATGAATATGAGAATGCCACAGTCAAAATGAGCAGAACCGGCGACCAAACGGTTTCCCTCGAGGAACGGACTGATATGGCGAATGCTTGGGGTGCTGATTTTTACTTGGCTGTTCACATTAATTCAGGCGGTGGAACCGGCTACGAGGATTATATTCATGACCTTCTTTCCAACAATTCACGGACAGCAGAAATTCAGCGGACCATTCATAAGGAAGTCATTAAATTAAACGATCTTATCGATCGTGGTATAAAGAAAGCAAACTACCACGTTCTTCGGGAATCTAACATGGATGCGATGCTGTCGGAAAATGGTTTTATTGACAATACCAATGACTTAGCAAAAATGAAGGATCCAGATTGGATAAACAACGTAGCACGCGGACATGTAAATGGACTCGCTAAAGCACTCAACCTCCATAAGTTGACAAAAACAACAAAAACGACAACGAAAACAGCTTCAGATTCTAAAAAGGCTTTACAGCGGCCGGCCTCTTCTTCATCATCCTATACAAAAGAGAGCACTGACAGTAAAAAGAAGACACTTTTCCTGCCGGCTTCAGCTGATTCCTGGAGAATTTACCCGCTTAATAAAGATCCAATCAAAAAAAATGCCCTGCCTGACCAATTGCGTCCAAGTAAATATGGCGGACTCCAATACGAAATCCTAGGTGAGACCTGGCCAAATGTCTATATCATCCAAACAAAACAACTTGGAAAAGTACAAATATACGCAGGACCAGAAACAGGTGCCGAAATCAAATAACGCTTAATACTGCCGGTTGCATACGATTAGATTGGGATTGGATTATTCATGTCCACCACACACGCACAAAACACCCAAAAAGTCCACGAGCGGTGACAGGCACCGCTTATTTTTTTGTGTACAAAACTACATTTTTCTGTTCCCTGAATATATTGCTGAGGTGAAAATTTGATTAAGGGGTGTTTCCTTTTTGAAAAAACGGGCCATTTTTACTATTCCAATCAGTGTGCTGCTTATTGCGGTTATGGTTACTTCCTTCTTCCTTATGAGCATTAAGCCGTCCACCGGAAGTTTAAAAACCGGGCAAAAGCTTGCGGAGTACATCCGTCCGGCCGTTGTACGGATTGTGAACTATGCCGTTGTCAGCTGGCAATATAACGGCTATAACGCAGATATCAACGATTTTTTAAAACAATTAAACTATCAATCCGTAATTGGCGGATCTGGGTCCGGTGCAATTATTAGTTCAAATGGCTATATCGTAACCAATGCCCATGTAGTAGAAATCTCCAAGATGGAAAAAGGTGATGTTGCCACAGAAGCCATGCATCAGCTGGCCGAGCAAATCGCCAAAACCTATAATTACGACTATAATGCTGTCGTAAATTATCTCGCTAAGTATAATCTCTACACTGACGTTCAGATGGTCACAAAAGTAATCTTACCTGGCGGAGACATTCTCGATGGGGAAATTAAAGCCTACGGTGCTCCTGTCAATCAAGGCAAAGACGTAGCTGTTCTCAAAATTGAAGGGAAAAACTTCCCTACTTTAACGCTTGGAAACTCCGATAATATCCAAAACCAAGACAATATCTGGGTCAGCGGGTATCCGGCGGCGGCTGATTCGGACCTATTATCGCCAGATTCCTCGTTAATTTCGACAACCAATAGCGGCCAGATTACCACCGCTTCAAAAAATACGAAGCAAGGCAGTCCAGTGATTCAACTAAATGCTGCCGCCACCCACGGAAATAGCGGCGGACCAGTGGTGAACGAAAAGGGAGAAATCGTTGGTTTATTAACATTTAGAGGCGACACAGTCAATGGCCAGGAGGTTCAAGGCTTTAACTTTGCCGTTCCGGTTAATACAGTAAAAGAATTCGTAAATGATGCAGGTGCGAAAAATACGAAGAGTGACACCGACACCCTCTACAAAGAAGGCCTTCAATTGTATTGGGGCGGTTATTACAAAAATGCCTTAGAAAAATTTGAGGCCGTCCAGCGGATTTACCCGAATCATTCAGAAATCAAGCAATACATCACCAATGCGGAGAAAAAGGTCGACGACAGTAAAATTCTTTGGTCCGATTACCGCACCCTCTTCTATATTATCGATGGTGTTTCAGGGCTCTTAGTCATTTTACTATTGGCTTTCACGTTTGCTTTTAGACCGAAACAGCAGGCTCTTACGGTAGCAACAAATCCGGCGCCGGCACCTGTTCCTCCTGCCCCAACGCCACAAAGCACGCCGGATAGCATTCTGGCTGATCTAAATAAGGATGGAAAAATTGATGTGCAAGAGCTGCTCAAAGCCTTACAGGAACAGCAAAAAGATAAGAAAGATGAGGATGAATAGCCGGTTCATCTTATGGAAAAAGGGATGTAGATTAAGCCTCTACATCCCTTTTCCTTTATAAAACAAGACTGCTTTTGGGTCTCCCGCTTACACCTGTGTTCAATTTAATGGCCTCCCAAATGCTTTGATCGGTAATCTCCCTGACTCCATGCAGATTAGCAATCGTCCGGGCCAGCCAGATGATTTAATATACGTTCGATTGCTCCAATTTTTCTTGATGGAAACCTGTTGTAGGGAGCGTTGCTGTTCATTGGTTAATGGACTCATTTGACTAAAACCTCATAAGGCACTCTGCTATTACAAATTTCCTCCCCATATCGATCGTACTGCCTCTCTCTTGCCGACTCTACCCTCTTTCTTACTGTTTGTGAAGACTCCTCCGTTTTTCCCTTTAAAGAACGAAAATCCTTTTTCTGCTCGGCTGGGGATAGATTGATAATGATGTTTTGACCGGAGAGATTGTATCCGAGGGAACGAAGGGCGGCGAGAATACGGAGCTTGGATTCCTTCACAGCAGCATCGGGCAGGCCGACAATTTTGATCGAATCATTGCCGACAAATGTCCCGACCTCGACATTTACACGAAAGCCCTCGAGCCCTTTTAGGCCGATGCTGGTTACTTTAGCTGACATAGTTTTGTCTTCCTTTCAATAGATTTCTTCAAAAAATTGTTTTGCTGCTTCATCAATAAATGGCTTTTGGATAAATTCACGGTAATGTTCGATTGGTGGGTTTGGGAAGTAGGAAAAAATCTGATTGGTTTCGATAAGCGGGTTGGTTTCACCGAGAAGATAAGCGCGGCTGCTGCTCCAAGGATAATCTTCGGGGCGCGCTACGATGCCAGCCTTGACAGGGTTTAGGTGAATATATTTGCTGAGGTCGAGCTCGTAGGCGGCAGAATCAATCAGTTCGCCATTATATCGTTTTTCAAAAAGATGTCCGCTAAACTGGTATTTTTTGTTGAAGTACCGGGCGTATTTGGTATTGAGCTGGCTCATGATGATGCTCGGAGATGTGTCGATGGTTTCAAGCTGCAGATGTATGTGATTGGTCATCAGACAGTAGGTGTGGATGATGAAGGGGTATTCTTGTTTTATTTCTACTAGTAGATTTAGATATTTATAACGATCTCTGTCATCTAAAAATAGTGGTAGTTTTCGAATTCCGCGGCTGATGATGTGGTATTTAAAGCCGGGAAGCCAGGCACGAGGCTTACGAGCCATACGGGAGTCACTCCTTATTGTAAGTTGGTTTGGTAAGGAAAAGTTACGAGGAACTGGGTGGTTGTTGGGTTTAAGGAGGACATGTTTCCTCTCCTTATAATAATTCGATTTCTAGTTTTAAAGTCCTGCTTGATTTATAAAAAAATTGTCGATTTCTAGATTAATTCTAAAAGTTTCTTATTCTATTGAAAAATATGTAATAGTAAATTATTATTATTTTTAAGGTAAATATAGGGAAAAGAGGTAATTTGAAAATGAAACGTTTTTTTGCATTTTTACTCGCCTTTGGACTGGTTTTAGGTTTTTCATACGGTTCAAGCTCACAAAATTTAGCAGAAGCAAAATCAAAGATTGTTACGTTTAAAAACTGTAAGGCTATGAATAAAGTGTATAAAGGGGGCGTAGCCCGTTCTTCCAAAGTGAAAAACAAAGGAGGAAAAACCCACTACAAACCATTTGTTTCAAAGGCACTTTATGACGCGAATAAATCGCGTGATCGGGATAAAGATTTGATTGCTTGTGAGCGATAAAAGTACTTATGCAAAAAGGCTGGAACTTCTTCCAGCCTTTTTTTGATTACTCCCCCTTGGAAAAATAATATAGACCAAGGGCTAGCTGCTCTAATTCATGCTTTTGCAGGAGCACCTGGCAATAGTCTTTCGGCAATTCCTCAAAACCAAAGTGTAACCCGGCCAGACCGCCGGCAATGGCAGCAACAGTATCGCTATCATATCCCTCATTTGCGGCTCCAATCACAACCCCTAAGAAATTGTCCTCGTTAAGGAGCCAGTACAAAACCCATTCCATTGTGTTAACAACAAAACCATCAGGAGGGCAGGATGGCATTTTGCCCTTCAGTGCCTCTTCATAAATGGTGCCTTTGACCTCGCTGGTAATTGCCTCCCCTAGAGACTTCCCTTGAAGAATCTGAAACGCAATTCGGTTATAAATAACGCACGCTTCTTCCGTAAGAGCATCATAATGGGTCATTTTTGATTGTAATTTGGTTATTTCTTCAATTTTTTCAAGATCTGTATAAGCAAGCGCAACCGGGAGACATCGCATCAATGATCCATTACCCGCTGACTTTTCATTAAGATAGTGAAAATGGGCCTTTTTCGAAGCTTCAAACCAGTCCCCCTCATAAATTTCAAAAACGGTTTGAATGATATTCCCAATATCCTTCGGCTTTGAGGCATTCCATTTTAAAAATTCCTCACCAATCGCACTGACGAGATTTTGTGGGTGTTTTAAGATTCCCCTGCCAACCGCCAAGGTCATCGCTGTATCGTCGGTTGTCTCCCCTTTTTCCAGGCGCCAAACACCACCACCAATGATTTCCCGCACTTGCCCGTACCGTTCCTTGACTGCTTCCTTTGTCAAAAACTCTGTCGTTCCTCCTAAAGCGTCGCCAATCGCAAAACCAAAAAGTGCCCCTTTTATTTTGTTTAACAATTTAGATCACCTTTACTTATGTATATATAATACTTAAAGAGTAACATACCATAGGGATGCGAAAAACAGACTAGTTTAAGTATGCACTGATTTGTCCATCCCACACAGACAAGATGACCAAAATGTCCACGGACGGTGCCGGTCACCGTAATTGTAATGAAATGGAAATGTATAAAAGTCCAATATAGATAATATTCATTTTATATAAGTGATATTTATCCTTTTTCTAGGGGGAATGACTCTGAAAACCTTAAGGGTTATTTTAAAGGTGATTAGCGGCCTCTTTTTCTTGGATGGCATATATCTATTCGTTACAGGTCAGAGGTTTCCAGGAATTGTTGCGATTATTGTTGCCTTTTTATTTTTCCCCGGCGGCGGAAGTGGAAACCAGAATGCTAAAAACAATGACCCTAATGACAACAGCATCTCTTATGAAAGGGAATACTCTTCTGAAGGCCATTATTCAGATGGGGACCAAGGCTCTGATAGGGACGCTGGGGATTAGTATTCGTGCAAAAAAGAGATGAGACTTATTTCAGGTATGAATAATGTAATGTTCACGCTCTCCTCCCCATTGCCCTTCATCATAAGTTCCACTTTTGAATCATCAAAAAGATTAAATAAAAATCATCTCCTCAATAAAACATTCCATACAAAATGATTCAGGGAAGTCATTCCCTTTTAAGTCAGGATGAAAAAGTCCACCCCATACGGACAAAAGAGGCAAAATGTCCACGAACGGTGCCTGTCACCCTATGTGTCACTTTGTGAAATTATGAAATTGGGTGTTGCGGAATTTTCTGAATTATGATATTTTTTGTTTTATCAAATGAAGTTTAGGCTTCATAATAGTTTAATTTGAATTTTATACTTCACCGTTATGAAAGGGTGATTAATATAGTATTTCTAGAAAGTCTGAAAACCCAGTTCTCGACCCTATCCAAGAGCCAGCAAAAAATCGCCAAATATTTATTGGATCAGCCACAGCAGTTTGCGATAAAATCAGCCGGGGAAATCGGGAAAGCAGTAGGAGTTAGTGAAACCACCGTTATTCGATTTTGCTATTCCTTACAATTTAATGGTTTTTCCGAGATGCAGAAAACCGTAAGAGAAAACCTGCTATTACCAAAAAGCAGCTTGGATCAGTACTATTCCAATAAGCTGGAACTGGTTAATCAACCACATTTCTTTACAAATGTAATGGATCAAGATTGCCACAACATAAAACGGACTGCAGAACAAATCGATGAGGGACAATTTCAAAAGGCAGTCCATCACCTCATTCAAGCCAAACAAATTTTTATTACTGGATTGCGCTCGTCTTTTGCAGCAGCACATTGGCTATCCTTCACGCTGGGATTAATGAGAAAAAATGTTTTCTTATATAAGCCGGATACCGATGATCTAATACTGACCTTGGACCGGATGAATGATCAATCCGTCTTTTTGGCCATCTCTTTTCACCGCTATTTAAAAGAAACAGTAAAAATGGCAGAGCTGGCAAAGAACCAAGGAGCAACAGTTATTGGAATAACGGATTCCCCCGTCGCTCCAATCAGCCAATATGCTGATGTGGTTCTTACCATATCCCAGCCAGAAAAATCAACACTTGATGCCATGCCATCACTTTTTTCATTATTAAATGCTCTAGTAGCAAACGTATCCGTACAGAATAAGGAACAATTTGAAAAACGCAAACATCAATACGAAACACTTGATGTCGACCATCTATTTTGTGACTAACAGCTTTAATGTCCACCCCACGTAGACAAAATAGACGAAAAGTCCACGAACGGTGCCTGTCACCGAATTTTATTAGGAGGCGGTTCGTATGAGAACTGAGCTTGATGAGTTACGGCCAATGCTACTTGAGATATTTAATCATTTGCATCAGCATCCTGAGGCGAGTTGGGAGGAGGTAGAGACGACGGCCTACATAAAAAATCTTTTACAGCAGAACGGGCTTCAGCCGCAGACATTTGATGATTGCACGGGGCTTGTGGTTGAAATCGGCGACGGACCACACAAGGTCGGACTGCGGACCGATATTGATGCCCTATGGCAGGAGGTAGACGGTACTTTCAAAGCCAATCACTCCTGTGGGCACGATGCCCATATGACGATGATAATCGGCGTCCTGCTGCTTCTCAAAAAACTAAACTATCAACCTAGCGGGAAACTCAAGGTCCTATTTCAACCCGCAGAAGAAAAAGGTACTGGTGCCCTAAAAATGGTTGAAAAGGGAATTGTCGATGACCTCGACTTTTTATACGGCGTCCACCTTCGCCCAATCCAAGAAATCTCGGATGGCACAGCAACACCTGCCATTTTTCACGGCTCAGCTAAGTTTATCGCCGGTGAAATTATCGGTGAAGATGCGCATGGAGCAAGACCGCATCTTGGAAAAAATGCCATTGAAATTGGCGCGGCCCTTATCAACGAAATGGGAAAAATTCATGTCGATCCGATGGTTCCATCTTCTGTGAAGATGACCAAGTTCCATGCCGGCGGCGAAAGCAGCAATCTGATTCCGGGTCATGCAAGTTTCCATCTGGATCTTAGAGCGCAAACAAACGAGGTCATGGAAACATTAACCGCTAAGGTAGAAAAAATCACGCAAGCCATTGCCGCCCTGTACGAAGTAGAGATTCCGCTTGAAACCAAAGCTTTTGTCGCAGCGGCAAAGGTAGATCCGCAAGCCCAAAAGCTTATGGAAAAAGCCATAGTTGATACACTCGGAAATGTAACAGCCCCCTACCCTTCAAGCGGTGGTGAGGACTTTCATTTTTACACAGTAAAACGACCACACATTAAAGCGACGATGCTCGGCCTTGGTTGTGACCTATCCCCTGGTCTGCATCATCCAAAAATGACCTTTAATCATGAAGCAATCTTTTCAGGTATTGAAATTTTAACAAAAACCATCATGAATACCTTTGAACATTTGAAAAAGGAGGCGCCACAGCACTATGAACAGCACTGTTGAAGTAAGACAGATAAAGACTATTGAAGAACTCAAACAAGTTCAACAACTAGAAAAAGCAGTTTGGGGAGACCCGGCGATTCCGATTCACCAAACCCTAACCGCTGTTAAAAACGGCGGGATTGTCGTCGGAGCATACGAAAAGAATCAATTAGTAGGATTTAGTTACGGCTTCCCGGGCTTCGTTAATGGCAAACCCTACCTTTGCTCACATATGCTTGGAATTGACGAAAACTATCGAGGACAAGGCATTGGTGAATTTTTAAAGAAAGAGCAAAAGAACGCGGCGATTGAAATGGGCTATGATTTACTGACTTGGACATATGACCCGCTTGAAAGCGTAAATGCCTTTTTGAATTTGACAAAGCTGAAAGCAATTTGCAGTACATATGTGAAAAATTGCTACGGGGAAATGAAGGATGGACTTAATCAAGGCTTGCCTTCCGACCGTTTTCAGGTAGAGTGGTGGATCACCAATCCCTATATTGAGGAAAAACATCAGGATGACCTGGCGGCGATTGAACGGGTACCATATGTGCAAACAGCAGATGGACTTCCACAGCTTGCAGAGGTTGATCCTAGTAGTTTTTTTAACAGCGAAGCCTTGCTTATCCCTGTTTCAAACCAGTTCCAGCAAATGAAAAAGGATTACCCCGAGCTGGCGCTTGATTGGCGCCTGAAGACGCGGGAATTGTTTGAATCCCTATTTGCCAATGGATTTACTGCCGTAAGGGTTGTGAAAACAGCCGACGAACCTGTCCATTACTATTTACTAAAAAAACGAGATTTACTTCCAGTAGAAAGAAGGCCATTTAAATGATGATTAAACAGGTAATTCTCCGTCACTTAAAAATGAAGATGAACTTTCCATTCACGACTAGCTTTGGAACATTTACAGATAAAGAATTTATTTTAGTAGAGGTACAGGATGAGAATGGCGCATCAGGCTGGGGCGAATCCGTAGCTTTCACATCCCCTCTTTATAATGAAGAAACACTAAAAACCAACTGGCATATACTCGAGGACTTCTTGATTCCGATGATTAAGGATAAGGAAATCAGCCACCCTGACGAAGTGTCCGCCCTCTTCAAACCCATTCGAAAAAATAATATGGCAAAGTCAGCGATTGAGGGCGCAATTTGGGACCTGTATGCAAAACGGGAAAATCTCCCTCTTGCAACCGCACTCGGTGGTGAGAAAAAAG
Source organism: Bacillus salipaludis (assembly GCF_030938565.1). Classification (GTDB taxonomy): domain Bacteria; phylum Bacillota; class Bacilli; order Bacillales; family Cytobacillaceae; genus Neobacillus; species Neobacillus salipaludis_A. The sequence continues at coordinate 5,947,045 of NZ_JAVGVR010000001.1, forward strand.
AAATTGAAGTCGGGATCAGTATCGGCATTCAAAAATCAGTAGACGATTTGCTGGGAATTATTGACGGTTCCGTTTCAGAAGGCTACCGCCGTATCAAAGTAAAAATCAAACCGGGCTGGGATATCGATGTTATCCGTGAAATCCGCCGCCATTTTCCAACCATCCAGTTGATGGCTGATGCAAATTCTGCCTATCGTCTTCAAGATTTGGAGTTGTTGAAACAACTGGACGAGTTCGGCTTAACCATGATTGAACAGCCACTCGCTTCTGATGACATTGTCGACCATGCGCTTGTGCAAAAACATCTGACTACACCGATTTGTCTGGATGAAAGCATCCATTCCTATGAGGATGCACGCAAAGCCATCAGTCTCGGAAGCTGTAAAATTATTAATATTAAAATTGGACGAGTTGGAGGCCTAACAGAGTCGAAAAGGATTCATGACCTATGTATGGAACAAGGTCTGCCGGTTTGGTGCGGCGGGATGCTCGAGGCCGGGGTTGGCAGAGCGCATAATATCGCCTTGACTACGCTCACAAATTTTACGATGCCTGGAGATACAGCAGCATCTTCTCGTTATTGGGAGCGGGATATTATTGATCCGGAAGTTACAGTCCATAACGGGCTAATTACTGTGCCAAGTAAGGCAGGAATTGGATATGATCCGAACATTGACGCAATTGAGTCATTTACAGTAAGAAAGCAAAATTATTAAATTGAGGGGAGTTGGCCTCCTCTCTCTTTATGGGTTAAATTTTCCGAATTTTTCTAAAACTACAAAGGAGAATGGATATGAAAAAAAGTTTTCAGATTGCCGGCGCTTATGTCGGAATCATCGTTGGCGCCGGATTTGCTTCAGGGCAGGAAATTCTACAATTTTTCACTAGCTTTGGCTGGATGGGAATCGCGGGAGGCATCATTGCAACCTTTTTCTTTGCCTTTTTGGGCATGCAGCTGACCCAGTTGGGCTCGCGTCTTAAAACAGATTCCCATAAAGACGTAATCTATCATATTTGTGGGCGTTATTTAGGGGTTATTGTCGATATTATTATTACCTTCTTCTTATTTGGTGTTGCCGTTGTAATGATGGCCGGAAGCGGTTCGATTTTTGAACAGCAATTCGGACTGCCAGCAATAGTCGGGAACATTGTTATGGCAGCTCTGACGATTTTAACGGTTTGCTTGAATGTACAAAAATTGTTAAACATCATTAGTATGATTACACCGTTTTTAATGGTATTGGTCTTAATCATCACAGGGTATTCCCTTTTTACAATGGACCAAAGTTTTGCAGACCTTAATGCGATTGCAAAAGCGCAGCCGCAAGCTGCATCAAACTGGTTAATGGGTGGACTTCTTTATGTTTCCTATAATATTGCTGCAGGAGCAGCGATGCTTGCGGTCATGGGAGGAACGGAAAAGGATTCGAAGGTGGCTGGACGCGGTGGTATTCTAGGAGGACTTGGCCTGGGATTATTGATTTTATTGATCAATATCGGAATGTTTGTGAAAATGGACCAGTTGAAAAGTGTGGACATGCCTACATTGATGCTTGCCAACCATATGCATCCGGTTCTAGGTGCATTGATGTCGATCGCGTTACTTGGGATGATTTATAACACAGCTGTTGGAATGTTGTACGCGTTTTCCGTACGCTTGATCAAACCTTCTTCTAAAAAATTCAAACCAGCAGTCATTGGCTTCGGCGTTCTTTCCTTTGCAGCCAGTTTTGTCGGATTCATCAAATTAGTCAGTACGGTATACCCGCTAATGGGCTATCTAGGCTTTACATTAATTGCAGCCATTATCCTCGCCTGGTTCCGTTCACGGAAAAATAGAGGGATTGATAACAATACGAGAATTGCAGGGTAATAGGATTACTCCTTTACACCTTGTGAAACAAATAGGGGATTGTCCATTTTCGGTCAATCCCTATTTACTCAAATACCCATATAAAAGCAAACCATTCATGAGAACGACGTAAAGAATAACTTGTACAACGATCAAAAAAGCGATATCCTTTATTTTCTCCGCAAACTTTATATAAAGTAAACTGCCAACAATCAGTTCTAACAATGGCGCCCATATAATCATCCAACCCATTTCGTTTCCCTCACTTTGCTATTCTAGCATAATATCAAACAACATTAATATCGTATGAGCCAATAAAGCAATTGTCAATAGCGCTTATGCGGCCACTGTTATTCGACAAAATTCGGGTGGTGACAGGCACCTGTCGAAAAATCTATAAAAAACAGCTGAAATAACCAAAATCCCCCCCAAAAGTGAATTTTGATCTCTAAAATCAAGTTTTTAGCTGTTACTTACATTCAAATTTGGTTTTGGTCGGTTCGATGGAAATGTTTTTTCCCGTTATGGTAGAGGTACCCGGGAATAAAAGGTGAAGCGCGCTTTCTGAAAGGATTTCCCTTGGAAAGCTTTGAAGAGTTGGTTGTCCATTATAGTCCGATGATCCATAAAATCATTCACACATTGCACATCTATAAAAATTGGGATGAATTCTATCAACATGGTCTGATTGCCCTTTGGGAGGCAAGCAATCGCTTTGAACCCGAAAAAGGAAACTTCACCAGCTATGCCTACAACTATATTAGAGGGTTCCTTCTATTAGAATTAACTAAAGCACACAAATATGAAGAAAATTGTGTCTGTCCTAAAGAAGAATTCTGGGAAACCGCCGAAGGGATTTTCATTGATTATCCTTTAGAGACAGAAACCATCCTATCCGTTTGCACCACCTTAACACCCAACCAAAGGAAATGGGTGCTATACACTGCACTACATGATCTTTCAATTAAAGAGATTGCCATTAAAGAAAACGTCTCCATGTCTGCTGTCAAAAGCTGGCGTGCGGGAGCACGCGAAAAGTTGAGGGAGAGGATAGCTGAATAAACAATACGAAAGGAACGGCCAAGACGGGGCCGTTCCCTTTCCTATAAAAAAAATTTGGCAGATAGCGAGACTTATATAATTTCCCCTATGAATATTGTAATATATAGTAGTTGGACAAAAAGTACTGTTTTTCAATAGAATCCTAGTTATTTCGGAGGTGCCTGGCACCGAAAGGGGTATTGGTCGAGTGTACAAAAAGGTTGCAGTCTCTCTTCTTTCTGGTTTACTAGTTTTTTCTTCTTCGGCTTCGGCTCTAGTATTTGCTGCAAGGAATGAGCAGAAAGATGAGAACTATGCATTAATACAAAAGCACGACAACAACATGCTAGAAAAATCCGTTTCACAGTCAGACCTTGTTGGCAAAAAGAAACTAGCAATGCAAGCAGCACGGGCAGCTTTTTCAAAAAAGAATCAAGAAAAGTATGTGCCTGGTGAACTGATTGTTAAGTATAAAAATAATACAGTGTCCACGAAGGTTCGAACGAAGCATTCGCTCAAATCGCTGAAAAAGCTGAAAGCAATTGATGCTGAGGTTGTGAAGGTACAAACTGGCACGTCAATGGATAGCCAAATGGAAAAATTGGAGGCAGATCCTTCGGTTGAATATGTTCAGCCCAACTATTTATATAAACCTTCTGCTCTCCCAAATGATCCGTCGTTTAATCAATTATGGGGCCTCCACAATACAGGACAAAAGATTGCCGACAGCATTGGGGCCACCGATATGGATATTGATTACCCGGAAGCCATGCAGGAGTTTCATAAACTTGCAAACCCTAGTCAGACCGTTGTTGCAGTGATTGATACGGGGGTGGATATCAATCATCCTGATTTGCAGGGTGATATTTGGACGAATCCGGGGGAAATTGCCAATAACGGGAAAGATGATGATGGAAATGGCTATGTAGATGATGTGCATGGCTGGGATTTCCTTCACCATGATAATTCCGTTTTTGATGCGGCTGATGGCGACGAGCATGGGACCCATGTGGCGGGAACGATTGCGGCGTCAAGTAATAACGGTCTTGGGGTAACCGGGATTGCCCCGAATGTAAAAATTATGCCATTAAAGTTCATTGGCCCTGATGGCGGTTCCACTGCAGATGCGATTTCAGCGATTGATTATGCGGCGAAGATGGGCGTTAAAATTTCCAATAACAGCTGGGGCGGTTCTGATTATGACCAAGCCCTGAAGGATGCGATTGAACGCTCGAACATGTTATTTGTCACGGCGGCGGGTAATGACGGGAAAAATATTGACTATTATCCTGATTACCCGGCAAGCTTTACCAGCCCAAATATTATTTCTGTTGCTGCGATCGATAACACTGGTAAACTAGCAAATTTTTCGAACTACGGGACTCGAGGTGTGGATATTGCTGCGCCCGGTGTGAGTATTCTAAGTACGGTTCCGAAAAAATTAGAGGCTGGCGTTTCTGCTCAGATTAATAATTCTGCCAATCAATATAAAGCGATTGTGAATGGCTTTGGTTTTGAAAACATGACTAGTACAGACGGTCCAGAGGCTTTTAAAAAAGCGCTCGATTATTTAGGGGTTACAGCCGCTTCAAAGATATTATTAGTTCAGGATGATGAATCTGATGATGGTTACCCAAACTTCCTGAAAAAGTACGAGGAACTTTTAAAACAAGCCGGGGTGAGTACTTATAAAGAAGTAACAGTATCAACAGATAATTCCGGCCCAGACTTGGGAATACTCAGCAGCTATGATACGGTCATTTGGTTTTCAGGGTACGCAATGGGAAATCAATATCCTACTTTAACCAATAATGATCTCACTTCCCTCGATCAATTTTTGAAGAAAGGTCAGAAATCTCTTATTTTAAGCGGTGAAGATTTATTGTATCAAAATGAGGATTCCAGTTTTGTAACGAATACTCTCTCCCTTCATATTACGGGGGAAGGTGCGGCAAGAACCGCTGTAGGGGTACCCGGGACGATTTACGATGGTGGAAAGTACCCGCTTGGATATGCCCCTTACACTGATTATTTTACGAGTAATAATCCGAACTTGGCGAAAATTAACCTGATTTTCCCTGCTGAGACGAATTACAATGATGCATATGATTATTTTGACGGAACATCCATGGCCACTCCTCATGTGACCGGTGTTGCCGCATTGTTGGCGGGCAAATACCCAAGCTTTGATGCCGAGCAATTGAAAAAGATTCTACTCTCATCCGGCGACAACTTGATTTCATTAAATACAAAAATTTCAGGCGGTAAAAAGCTAAATGCATATAAGGCTTTAACCTACTTCAGACCAACAGTTGGTCAGGTAACTGAAAAATCCAACTCGGTAATGGGAACGGCTGAACCGGGGGCAACGGTTACAATTAAAATTGGCGACAGGCAATATACGGCAGTCGCTGATAGGGACGGGCATTTTACTGTAGCGATTCCTGTGCAAAAGGCGGGTACGATTTTATCTGTTTCGGCTGGATATACCGGTGATGTTGTAAGCGTGAAGGTCGTTGACGTCACCGTCCCTGCGGTTACGATTACGAACACAGTGTCAAACCTTTCAAAGGAAGTAATCGGAAAAACTGAGGCCGGAGCGACGATTACGGTTGTAATTGGTTCCGCAAGCTATAAAGCTGTTGCCAATTCTGCCAGAAGCTTTAAAGTGTTCATTCCGGTACTAAAAGCTGGAACGAAGCTAACTGTAACCGCTAAGGATGCTGCTGGACACGTAAGTTCGGTAAAAACCATAACGGTTGTCGATAAAATCCCGCCTGCCTCTATAAAGGTTAAATCCGTGTCTAACCTATCGAAGACGGTTAGCGGCCTAACGGAAAAAAGCGCATCCATTACGGTTGTGGCAGGTTCGAAAAAATATTATGGCAAGGCGGATTCTTACGGAAACTTCAAAGTTGGAATTTCTGTACAAAAAGCGGGTGCAAAACTGACCGTGACAGCTAAGGATGCTGCTAGTAATGCACGTTCGGTGCCGGTGACCGTGACAGACAAACGCCCTCCTGCAGCACCGAAATTGAAAACCGTTGTAAAAAGCACAACGAAAAATCTTAGCGGTACAGCAGAATCGGGTTCCATGATTGTCGTCAAAGTGGGCCATAAAACGGTCGGAACAACCAAGACAGACTCACATGGCAAATTTAAAGTAAAAATCAAAGCACAAAAAAAGAAAACAGTTCTTACTGTTACAGCAACAGATAAGGCCAAAAATGTAAGCAAAACTACGAAAATAAAGGTAAAATAAAATTTGCGAAAAAATCACATAGGTGCCTGACACCTATGTGATTTTTTCACATTCCACCCCTATACCCCCAATATTCTCCATTTAATCCCAGAATAAGGTAGAAATTTCACATTTTCGTCATAAAAAGCCGTTTTTTAAGAAAAATGTCATAAAACTAGTAAACGATTGAAATATAACTGTAACACTACCATGGTATATTTTTAGTATCAAAGAAAAGGAGTTTGAATTATGAAAAAATTCCTCGCAACAATAAGTCTTGCAGCATTTCTATTACTAGCACATAATAGTGGAGCATCCGCAGCATCTAATACATATACCGTTAAAAAAGGCGATTCCCTTTATAAGATTTCCAGAACAACACATGTTTCGATTACCAATCTAAAAAATTGGAACCATCTTAAATCAGATGTCATTCATCCAAACCAGAAATTAAAGATTACGAAGCCTGCTACTAGTAATGTTACAAAAACTAGTAAAACTGTAAAAAAGACTACTAGCAAAGTAACAGCAAGCAAGTCACAAAAAGTAGTAAAGACCATTACAGTGAGTGCTTCTGCTTATACGGTTAATTGCGCAGGCTGCTCAGGTAAAACCTACACAGGTCTTAACCTAAAGAAAAATCCGAATCTAAAAGTGATTTCGGTTGACCCTAGAGTGATTCCACTAGGCTCAAAGGTATATGTTGAAGGTTACGGCTATGCGATTGCCGCCGACAAAGGCAGCGCCATCAAAGGAAAAGAAATCGATGTTTTCATGCCTACTTATAAAAAAGCCATTCAATGGGGCAGAAAAACGGTTAAAGTGAAAATCTTAAAATAGAATATAAATGAAAGTCCCAAATGCCGAGGTTAGATCGTGCACTTGGGACTTTTTTGTTGCGGTTTTTTTGGTCGGCTGGGCCCCTCTCGTTTTCCCCTATTCCTACCTTGCGGGACATCCCAAACTGCTTTATGATAAAAACAACATCCAAAAAATGTATTCACCACAACATGTCCACCCCACACGGACAAAATAGATAAAAAGTCCACGAACGGTGCCTGTCACCTTGTGAAAACTATGAAAAGGAGGTACAGTCATGAGCCAAAACGGTATTTTTAAGGCCGTTTGCCCGCTTGATTGTCCGGATCAATGTGGTCTTCTTTTACAAAAGGAAAACGGGAAAATTATTAAGGTGGAGGGAGATCCTAATCATCCGGTAACTCAAGGCCATATTTGTAATAAGGTCAGGAATATGACTGACCGGATCAATGATGAGAAACGTTTGAAATACCCGCTAAGACGAACGGGGCGAAAAGGAGAAGGCCAGTTTGAACAGATTACTTGGGATGAAGCAATCCAAACGATAACCGCCCGTTGGAAAAGCCTGATCCAAACCGATGGACCGGAAAGCATCCTCCCCTACAGTTTTTATGGGAATATGGGAAATCTCAGCGCGGAAGGCATGGACCGCCGCTTCTTCCACCGCATAGGCGCTTCCCAGCTCGATCGATCAATCTGCTCCTCTGCGGGTTCAGCCGGCTATAAATATACGATGGGCGGCAGCTTCGGCATTGATCCTGAAGATACCATCCATTCGAAACTGTTCATTTTTTGGGGCATCAATGCCGTCAGCACCAATATGCATCAGGTGGCGATTGCCCAAAAGGCCCGCAAACAAAACGGGGCGAAAATTGTCGTCATTGACGTTCACAAAAACCAGACCGGCAGATTAGCAGATTGGTTTATTCCGATTTTACCAGGAACCGACAGCGCCCTCGCCCTTGGAATCATGCATATTCTATTTTCCGAAAACCTGGTCAACGAAGACTTTTTACAAAAATACACCGTGGGATACGAAGAACTTCGCGAACATGTCCGCCAATATGACCCGGACACTGTTTCAAGAATCACAGGTGTCTCTCCCGAGGATATCTATAAACTGGCGCGAATGTACGGAAAAACCTCACCTTCTTTTATTCGCATCGGAAACGGTCCGCAGCACCATGACAATGGCGGGATGTTCGTCCGAACGGTTGCATGTCTTCCCGCACTCACCGGCCAATGGCTTGTAAAAGGCGGCGGAGCTATTAAGGGAAATGGCGGCTACCTGTCACATAATGAGCTTCGATTACAGCGCCCAGATTTATTAAAAAATAAAAACACCCGCGTTATAAATATGAATCTTCTTGGTGAAGCATTGCTGACATTGGACCCACCTGTGAAATCCCTTTTTGTGTACGGTTCAAATCCGGCAGTAGTTGCGCCCAATGGCAATAAAGTCCGCGAAGGCCTTGCCCGGGAAGACTTATTTACGGTCGTCCATGATTTATTTTTAACCGATACGGCCAAGTATGCTGATATCATTTTGCCAGCGACTTCATCCTTTGAAAATACGGATTTTTACACCTCCTACTGGCATCACTATATTCAGCTTCAGCAGCCCGTCATCGAGTCATATTACGAGGCAAAATCGAATGTTGAAGTTTTCCAGCTACTGGCTGAAGTGATGGGTTTTGATGAACCTGTTTTTAAACAATCTGAAGCAGAAATGATAGCCGAAGCATTGGATCATTTGAAAAATCCTTATTTGGAAGGCATTGATTTTGCGGGGCTGGCGGAACATCATTATCTGAAAGCCAAGGTGAAACCGCTTTTCCCTGGAAAGCTTCCAACCCAAAGTGGAAAAATTGAGCTTTACTCAGAAAAAATGAAGGAGGATGGGCATCCCCCATTTCCAACCTATATACCTTTACAAGAGGACGGAGCTTTCGACTATTCCTTTGTTCCGGCACCAAACCATAATTTCTTAAACTCTACTTTTTCAAACAATCAAAAGCACACCACACTTGAAAAAGAACCGCGCCTGCATATGAATGTTCGCGATGCAGTTAAGGAAGGAATTGAGGACGGTGCCAAGGTCCGCATCTGGAACCACCGAGGCGAATGCATCCTAAAAGTAAGCATCGGCGAAAACGTCCTCCCAGGGGTCCTCGTCACCCAAGGTCTCTGGGCAGACCAACAAGGCACCAGGCAACTCGTAAACACCCTAACACCCGACCGAATCGCCGACATGGGCGGCGGCGCCACCTTCTTTTCCGGCAGAGTAAATGTAGAAAAAGTCTAATCGACAAAATTCGGGTGGTGCCTGTCACCACCCGAATTTTGTCGAACCATACCTCCCCCATTCAATACTCTTCAATCTTCTACATTTTTCCTGGATATTCTACGAATAAATTGTCTGAATATTTGTTATTATATTGGGTTACTCTCTGTTTCCAGGTTCGTTACAATTATAGTAATAAAGGAAATGGAGGGGTGGCTTTGAAATCTCTGCTGAAATTAACGATTCTACTTTCTCTACTAGTTGGGATCTTCCTTCCATTTAATATCCCTGCACAGGCGGTTACCAAGTCCAAGTCGACCGCGACCGTAACGGCAAGTATATTAAATGTAAGAGAAAAACCTAGCCTCAGCGCTAAAAAAATAGGAAGCTTGAAAAAAGGCACCGAGGTCACCGTCTATTCTAAAACGAAATCCCAAAAATGGTCTGAAATTCGCTACAAGTCAAAAAAAGCCTACGTTTACACGAAGTATCTAAAATTCAAAACTTCAAAACGCGCAAGCTATCTACTAGACAAAACCAAGGTTTATACCTATACAAGCAAAGATGGAACCTACCAATTGATCCCCACTGGGAAAAAGTATAACCAAACCTGGGACAAATGGTACTACTCCTCCAAATCAACTGAGAAACAATTATTCATTGTAAGCGAAAACAGTATAGGCCTGTACACGGGATATATTGACTCCGAGTACTATATTGATATCAAATACCCGGCAAAGGTGGGCCAGTCATGGGACGTCGGTTACGAAGGTGAGGGCAAGGCACGGATTATCTCCATCACGAAAACTGTCAAAACGCCGGCCGGTAACTTTAAAAATTGCATCATCGTAAAAGAGGATTCCGGTTATACTACCTACTTCGCCAAAAACATCGGGCTCGTGAAAGCGACCAATAACGGGAAAACAGTTACGATTTTAAAAAGTTTAAAGAAAAAATCACCGGCCAACTAGGCAGGTGATTTTTTCACGTAAAAGCACTATCTCTTCTTCGGTATAAACTCAAAGATCTCCTCGGACTCAAAACTATCCACTAACCGGTTCAGCCAGTCATAGTATTCAAGCGCAGAAGTGAGTTTTTCAATATCCAGCCTGGCCTTCTCTTTTGTAAGCTCCTCGACACTTTCATCCTCTAAAAGCGACCGAAGCTCCCGGAGTGATTTTTCCATCGCCGAAACATTGATTGAAATCCCGGCTCTCCACTTAACCGTAAAAAAATCAATAAAGGTTTGATACCAATCCGGCTCTGCCTGATAAAGGTCCTTCCTGACCCCTTTTCTCCAAACTTTCCCGACCATTTTTAACTCTAAAAGACTTCGCACAGATGTGCTCATACTCGTTTTGCTCATCCCGAGCTCTTCCTTCATATCATCTAATGTCAATGGTCCCTCTTGAAAATACAAAGCACCATATAAACGTCCAACAGATTCCGTTACACCATATAAATTCATATTTTGAGAAATCGCCTCTATAACCCGCTCACGGGCATGCTCAAGCTTTTGTTCTCCATCCATGATCCAATTCACACTCACTTTACAATCGTGTCCTTTATTAGATTATCATGAAAAATTGAAAAGTAAAGGAGCTAGTTAGGGAGCATTAGGGAGCATTTCGGAGGAATTGTAAGAATAATACGAATACACTTTGTAAAGTTTTTTCTGTACGTACTTTATGAACAGATTTGGCGTAATACCAACATTGCCCAGTAAATCTAAAATAATCTACAATAAGATAGTCAGTTCGAAAAAATTGAGGTGAATCTATGAGTAACAACTATAAAATTCAAGTTCGTAATGTTACAAAAGTTTTTGGAAAATCAAAAACAGCTCTTCAGCTATTGAGAGTGGGAGAGACCAAACAAAGCATTTTAAAGAAAACTGGTGCAACTGTAGGTGTTAGCCAGGCCAACTTCGAAGTCGAAGCCGGTGAAATTTTTGTCATCATGGGTTTATCCGGAAGCGGTAAATCGACATTGGTGCGATTGATCAATCGCCTGATTGAGCCTACATCCGGGGAAGTCCTGATTGATGGGAAAGATATTGTAAAAATGAACAAAGAACAGCTACGGGACATGCGCCGTAAAAAAATCAGTATGGTCTTCCAGAAATTTGCACTCCTCCCTCACCGCACGGTTATAGAAAATACCGAATATGGGCTGGAGGTCCAGGGGGTTGCAAAAGAAATCCGCAAAGAAAAGGCGCTGGAGGCTTTAAGGCTTGTCGGGCTCGAAGGATATGAAAACCAGTACCCGAAACAGCTGAGCGGCGGAATGCAGCAACGGGTTGGATTGGCCCGGGCCCTTGCTAATGATGCCGATATCCTGCTAATGGACGAAGCCTTTAGTGCACTCGATCCCTTAATTCGCAAAGATATGCAAGATGAGCTGCTCGAGCTACAGTCAACGATGAAAAAAACAATTGTGTTTATAACTCACGATCTTGACGAAGCGCTCCGAATCGGTGACCGTATTGCCTTGATGAAGGATGGTTCCATCGTTCAGATTGGAACACCGGAGGAGATCCTTATTAACCCATCAAACGACTATGTTGAGAGATTCGTAGAGGATGTGGACCTATCCAAAGTATTGACAGCCGGTCATGTCATGAAACGTGCCGAGTCTGTTTCGATTGAAAAAGGTCCGAGAGTTGCCCTACAGATGATGAGGGAACTAGGAATTTCGAGTATTTATGTCGTGGATAAAAAGAAAACTCTACTCGGAGCGATCACTGCCTCTGATGCAAAAAACGCGCTTGAACATGGCCTCTTAGTCCGGGAAATTTTACAAACGGATATTTCCACTGTTGCGCCCGATACTTTATTAACCGATTTATTTGAAAAAGTCTCGACCGCGTCAATTCCGGTAGCGGTTGTCGACGAAAACAAGCGCTTAAGCGGGATTCTTGTCAGAGGGGCCGTCATTGCTGCGCTGGCAGGCAACAATGACACAATTAATCAATTAGAAACCGCAAAATCCGAAGTCGCAGCCGTTCAAGAAAGCAGGGGTGAATAAACGATGGAAAAATGGTTGCCAAAAATCCCGATTGCCGATTGGGTGGATGCTTTTGTCAATTGGCTGACGACAGCTTTTGAAGTGGCTTTTGACGGAGTTTCCGAAGTCCTTGAATCATTTGTCGATGGCTTAGTCGCAGGATTCGGCTATATCCCTTCCTATATTTTTATGATTCTATTAACACTGCTTGCTTGGAAAATCGCTAATAAGGGAATTGCACTTTTTACATTAGTTGGTTTATTTTTAATCGCAAATCTCGGCTATTGGGATCCAATGCTCCAAACCTTGGCGCTTGTACTCACAGCCGTCATCATTTCGATTGTTTTAGGCATACCGATGGGTATTTGGGCTTCACAAAACCAAGCAGTCAAACAAACGGTGACACCTGTTTTGGACTTTATGCAAACAATGCCTGCCTTCGTCTACCTGATTCCAGCCATTTTCTTCTTTAATATAGGTGTTGTTCCAGGGGTTGTCGCATCGGTTATATTTGCGATGCCGCCGACCATTCGCTTAACGATTCTCGGCATCCAGCAGGTTCCGGCTGATATTATTGAAGCCACCGAGGCGTTTGGATCGACAACCGGACAGCGTTTGCTAAAAGTACAATTGCCGCTAGCCATGCCTACGATCATGGCAGGGATTAACCAAAGTATCATGCTGGCGCTATCCATGGTTGTCATTGCTTCCATGGTTGGGGCTCCTGGTCTAGGTGCCGATGTGTACCGGGCTGTTACACAGATTCAAATTGGGAAAGGGTTTGAAGCCGGTCTATCGATTGTTGTCATTGCGATCATTCTAGACCGGATTACGCAAAATATAGGAAAAAGCAAAAAACAAGGGGGAACTGCCTGAAATGAAAAAATGGATATTGATGTTACTCGCAGCTTTATTGACCATGGGACTTGTTGCATGTGGATCAGATAAAACAAGTTCGGATGCCAAGGGAAAAACAGTCGGGGATAGTGTTAATTATAAAATCATCGGGATTGACCCTGGTGCCGGTTTGATGAAGGCATCTGCCAAAGCAATCAAGGATTATGGGTTAGATGATTGGACGCTGGTTGAAGGTTCAAGTGCTGCAATGACTGCCGCTTTGAAAAAAGCCTATGACAAAAAAGAGCCGATTATTGTTACCGGCTGGACACCGCATTGGATGTTTGCCAAATTTGATTTAAAATACTTAGAAGATCCAAAAGGTTCATTTGGGAAGGATGAAACGATCCATACGATTGCCCGTAATGGCCTTGAAAAAGATTTACCAGAAGCCTTTAAGGTTATCGACCAATTCCACTGGACTCCAGATGATATGGGTGTCGTGATGAACGGTATTGAAGATGGAGACCAACCAGAAGATGCTGCCGCTAAATGGGTAAAGGATAATGCGGATAAGGTAGCCGAATGGACGAAGGGTGCGAAGAAAGGTTCTGGCGAAAAAGTTACCCTTGGCTATGTTGCATGGGATAGCGAAATCGCCAGCACCAATGTCCTTGGCAAAGTCTTAACCGACATGGGCTATAAAGTTACGTTAAGACAAGTAGAAGCTGGACCAATGTGGACCGGCATAGCCGATGGCAGCCTCGACGCCTCTGTCGCAGCTTGGCTCCCATCCACCCACGCCGACTACTACAAAAAATACAAAGGCAAATTCCAAGACCTAGGCGAAAACCTAGCCGGCACAAAACTTGGCCTAGTAGTCCCAACCTACATGGATGTTAATTCAATTGAAGATTTGAAATAAAATTCGACAAAAATCGGGTGGTGCCTGTCACCACCCGATTTTTGTTGAACACACTCACCCCTATTCTTTGCCCCCTGGTGACTTCAACTAATCCTGATAAAGGTCAATAAAAAAAGAACCATTGGTTCCGACGACCGCATAGTGGATATCTTTTATTTCTAATCTCCTCGTTTTTAGCTGTTGTTCAAGCCATGGTCTGGAATACGGATCATTGAGGTTTTTATCAATAACCACTCCGTCCATGATCAGTTCTACTGGAAGGCTGTTTTCTTGATGAGGCTGATCTAGATTTAGATCCTTTTTGGTGACAGTCTGAAAAGATGATTTTTTTAATACTGATAAGTTTCCACTCACCTCAAGTAAGGCAAACTCTACCTCAACAATATCAAAGATTCCCTGCTCCCTTAGTTGCAGATTCAAATGATCGAGAGTGTATTTTACCTTCTTCATATTTGAATCCAAAAGTTTTCCATTTTCTATAATGATGGTTGGGTTTCCTGAAAGCCACTTTCGAAAACGTCTGCTATTGGCAGAATAAGCAGACATGATTAAGTAGAGAAATATAAGTGTAAGAAAGGCTGCCAACATCGGGTAAAATTTGAGATTAGTATCAAAGCCCATGTTTGCAATAAATGAACCTAACGTTATAGACAATGCAAAATTATAATGGTTTTTATGAGCATTTACCTGTTTGCCAATACAGTAAGTGACCACCATTAGAATAATAAAAGAAACAACTGTACGTAAAATTGCTAAAATCACAACATGCTCCAACTCATTCATCCTTTACAACGGTACTCATGAAGTCATTATTTGCCGTTCCTTACATAATCATGCACAAAAAACACTATGTAAAAAATCCGCATAGTGCTTGTCACCTTGTGTTTTATTTCATATTCCCCTTTAACTAACGGCCCATTTTTAATGAGAAATGCTCATTTTTAATCCCTCATTCATATGTCTAGAGTGTAGGTACAAATAAATGAGAGTAGGTGTCTATATGCCTCGAGTTTTTGGTTATCCAATTATCGGAGTAGGATTTAATCCATATATGTACGGTGGATATGGGTTCCATCATCATCACTACCCATACTATGGCGGTTTTGGCTATGGATTTCATCACCCGTGGCACCATCATGGCTACGGGTGGTGAATACTGAAAAGTTGAATTTACTTCCGGAAAAATTTCTAGAGCTTGAATTTTAGCAAAAAGGCTGACGATTCAGCCTTTTTATTTTTCAAACACAATTCGGGTGGTGCATTTTTCGCAATTAGTTATTACTATGCACAATCTCTAAAATCGTGAAATGATGAGAAAACCCTACCTTTTATTCGATATATTCCGATGTTGTCGCTTTCATGGTAAATGTTCCCGTTTTCACTGTCTTTGTCAAATAATCCTTAAAGGACAATAATAAAGTCATAAATAAAATAAGGAGGAAACCTAAATGAAAAAATTAGTACGGTTCATGACGAACACACTTAAGGCTTACAAAAAAGCAGCAGATTCCTATGGAAATGCTCGTATAAAAACCTATTTAAGGTAAACAAATTTAACCTAAGGGATTCAATACACTGACGAGGTAAGGAAGGTCCAGATGAAAATACAACTTGAAAATAAAAGAACAATAATAAGCGCCAATTCTTAAAACAAATAGAATTAGCGTTTATTATTATTTTATTTAATCGATCTTCGAATTACTTTCAAGATAATGGAGTCCAATCCTTCTGAAAATGCCCGGCCTCTCATTGTTAACTAATCTTCCTTTCTTTCTTCCACAAATTGCAGCAATTCCCCGTTGAGTCCCCTAAAACGAATCGTTTTACGACCATTGATCCCACGTTTGGGTTCACTCGTTTCAAAGATAATCCCCAATTGTTTACAATAAGAAATTGCTGTATCCATATCTTCTACAACAAATGCCAAATGATTGACTAACCCATGTTCCGAATAAATGACATCTTGCCGAAGATCACGAATGAGTTCAATCTCAAATCCAGGCAACCCCGGTTGAGTTAAAAATGTAAGCTCCTTATCTCCATTATGACTTCTTACACGAACCTTAAAATCTAGTAGAGTATTGTAAAACTTTATGGACTCATCCATATCTGAAACCATAATACCGACGTGTTCCACTCTTTTTATCATCTTGCCCCCCTATCTGTTGTTATTGATATTCGACCCATACAGCACCATTGTCTGCAGATCGTACACAGTTCTCCACCCACCGGACACCTTCTACCCCTGCCTCAATACCCGGGTACCAAACATCTTCTAGCGTTTCACCCCGATCTACTGCTGCCATAGCTTTTGCAAACCGTGTGTATAGATTGGACCATGCTTCAAATAGCCCTTCAGGATGACCACCGCCAATGCGATCATCTACTAATGCTTCAGGATAGAGATAATCCATACCGCGTTCTACAATCTGCACAGGTTTTCCCTGGATTTCATAACGCAGCTGATTAGGCTGTTCATCCCACCATTCAATACTGGCCTTAGAACCGATGACCCGGATCTTTTGTCCATGCATGGAACCAGCATTTACACATGAGGACCACACCGTACCAACAGCACCATTATCATATTCCATAATGGTATAGGCATTATCTTCCAGTGGAGCTCGACTCTTAACAAAGCTCTGTCTCGTACACATCAATTTTCTAATTTTCAAATTAGGCAGCATTACTTCTGACAAGTAGAGAGGATGTGTTCCCAAATCACCCAGTACATAACTTGGACCTGCCATTTTTGGATCTACACGCCACTTTGTACTTGCATTATTTTCTTCCACAGCTCCTGAGTGGAATCCGTGTGCAAACTGCATATTCACAATACGAATTTCCCCTAAATCACCATTCGCTATCATTTGACGTGCCTGTTCAATGACCTGATGACCGGAATAACCATAGGTGATACCCACCACAAGATTTTCCTTTTTGGAAAGCGCCTCAAGATCTTTTGCCTCTTCAGTCGTAAAACACAACGGCTTTTCACAAACAACATGCAGACCCGCATTCAGTGCAGCTTTGCAAATCTCGTAGTGAGTGCCGTTTGGGGTTGCAATTGAAACGGCTTGAATACCATCTTCACGTTTAGCTTCTTCTTCGAACATGGTTTTATAATCTGGGTAGCAACGGTCTGGACTAACATGTAAATTTACGCCAAAATCTCTTCCACGTTCCGGATTAATATCAAAGGCTCCGGCAACCAATTTAAAATTATTGTCACGTAAAGCAGATGAACGATGAATATACCCAATTTGACTTCCGCGTCCGCCACCTACCATTGCCCAACGGATTGGTTTCTCAACATTTTTTTCGCCATAGATCATTTTTGATTTCTCCTTTTCTTTGAAACTCTTAATAGCCTACACTCTTTAAATAGTCAACACTTTGCTTCACATCGCGTAAACTAGTATCCGCATTTCTAGGGTCTCGTTCCTGTTCGATCGTGATATATCCATGGTAATGAATCTCTTTTAATAATTGGTGAATCGAATGGTAATCCATGATCCCCTGCCCGATTGGACACATGACCCCTTTGCCGCAAGCATCAAAAAAGCGAATCTGTTCATCCATCACTTGGTGATAGATATCTAGATCAATATCCTTGAAATGGATATAATCCATTCGGTCTGCATAATCTCTTAGCCACTGAACCGGATCCATTTTAGAATAATATAGATGTCCTGTATCCAGGCATAGTCCGGCGGTTTCATATGGAATATCTTCTAATAGTTTCTTAATCTCGTCTGCAAATTCAATATAACCCCCGGCATGCGGATGGATGACGGGACGTACGCCATACAGATTCCACGCCCGCTCGGAAAGTGAACGAATATGGTTCATCATCTTGTCCCAATCCTGTGTCGATAACCTTGGTGCCCGATCAGGATGGCCAGCATTAAAGTCTCTTTCGTCATGCCCCCAATCAATAATCACCAAATAAGGAGTTGGAAATTTTTGTCCCTTCTCCTTTGGGGAAGGAGGAAGTTTTGTGATTAAAGTACAAATATCATCTACCTGTTGTAGTAAATTTTCAATATTACTCTCTGAAACTAAATCATCAAATATTGTCCCTGCAATAATCGTCAAATCATGTTTCGAGAGCTCATCTTGTACTCTCTCAATATCCATTGGTATATATCCATATGGCCCTAACTCAATACCTTTATACCCAGCTTGTGATGCCTCGTTCAGCACCCGCTCCCATGGAGGCAGATAAGGATTTTGGGGATCATCCACCCCCCAGCAGCATGGGGCTCCTGAAATTTTTATACTCAATTGAAACACCTCCGAAACTTATGCTTTCATTATAAATTTTGTATCGGTTAAACGCTTTCACTATCTTGTTTGATTTAAAACGATTTTTCTATCTATATAAGTAAAACTTTCACTATCTTGTTTTTAATCGTTTTAAAAAAAAGAGAATAACTCCCTTAAAGAGCTATCCCCTTTCATGAAATGTTCATTTCCCAACAGGTTCATTTATATCCACCCAGCATTTTCGATATTTGATTGGAGACATGCCAACAATTTTGGTGAAAATTGTGTTGAAGTAGTTGGAATTATCGTATCCTACTAAGGATGCGATTTCAGTGGAATTATACTGGGTATTAATCAAGAGAGATTGAGCCTCCCCAATTCTACGCCTCATAATGTATTGCATCGGAGCATAACCAGTCGTTTCCTTAAAAATATGACATAAGTATGAAAGGCTGATATTTAAAGCTTCACTTATGGTTTCCAACGTATCGATTTCAGAAAAATGTTCATCCAGGTAATTCTTTATGCGTTCTCCTAAAATAACTCCCTTGCTTTCCTCCGTATCATTCCTTCGATCCATTTGTTTTAGCACCATAATCAAGAGGGTATGCATTAGATGATGGCTGATTTCTTCCGCCCCAGTATTCCCCGAACAAATTTGGGTGTACATCATTCGAAATAAATCTTCAATATCCTGGCCAAAGGCTCCGCTGCGTAAAACGGGACTTGATCCGTCGGGTATTAGACAATTTTCCCGTAATCCCTCTAACTTTAAGTTTCCTACACCACAGCTGTACACACTCATTTCTGCCTCTGGATTTGTACGCTCATCATGGATCATTCCGCTGTTATAAATAAGAATATCGCCCTTTTTCGTATGGTATTGCCGTCCGCCAATCGTATGAATTCCTCTGCCATCTCTAATATACAAAATTTCGAGCCTGTCATGATGCACATGCATAACACAAGGTAGTTTGGTATGATCGGCCTCAGCTTTACAAACATAAAGGAGCTTTGGAAGTTTGCCATTTTCAAAAGATGGTGTGAATTCTTTTTTAACAAAACTCTGTACCATAAACCCACCTCTTCTTCTACGGTGTGACAGTTTCACCAGTTAATATAATTGAATAAGAGTTTACAATATTTTGTCAAGAGTTGGAAATCCCCTTTTTATACTAATAAGGCTTTTTTGTTTTGAAACTCTACCCAAACTGATCCATTATCTGCAGAACGAACACAATTTTCAATCCAGCGAATTCCTTCTATACCAGCGTCAATATCAGGGTAAACTAAATGCTTTAATGTTTCCTCATCATTTCGGTTTTTTGCATCAATTGCAATCGCAAATTTGAGGTAAATATTAGCCCAAGCTTCAGATAATCCTTCGACATGCAGTGCACCTAAACGTTCGTCTGCATTAGAACTATCATCTAAGTAAGCCATAGCACGGATTAAAGTTTGAGCAGGTTCGCCCTGAACCTCATATTTCAGTTCTCCACCTTTACTGTCCCACCATTCCAAACTTGCCTTAGATCCGACAATTCGAATCCGATGTCCGTCCATACATCCTGCATTAATGGAGGATGTCCAAAGTCTTCCGACCGCCCCATTTCATAGTGCATAAGAACAAAAGCATTATCCTCTAAAGGAGCGCGGGTTCCAATAAAACTCTGCCGGTCACATAACAATTTTTTTATTTTCATATGTGGCATAATCAGCTGGGACATATAATACGTATGGGTGGAAAGGTCCCCTAAAACAAAACTTAGGCCTGCAACCGTAGGATCAATACGCCATTTTTGTGCATCATTTGTTTTATCAGACTTATCATTAGAATTAAAACCATGAGTGTACTGCAACTCAACAACACGAATGTCACCAATTTTTCCTTGTTCAATCATTGCCCTCATTTGCAGTAACATTTGATTTCCGGAAAAACCATACGTTACCCCAACAATTTTCCCTTTGTTCTCTGCCAGTGCTTTAATCTCTTCACCCTCTTGGGAGGTAAAAAACAAAGGTTTTTCACAAATAACATGCAGACCAGGTTCTAACGCCGCCTTACAGATTTCATAATGAGTTCCGTTAGGAGTAGCGACGGTTACAACCTCAACCCCATCCTCTCTCAACGATTCTTCTGCAAACATGGTTTTATAATCAGAATAGCAACGGTCTGCGTCTACTCCAATATTTACACCAAAATCCCTTCCTCTCTCGGAATCAATATCAAATGCTCCTGCTACTAATTGATAAGCAGTATTATCTCGTAGTGCACCCGTACGGTGTTTGTAACCAACTTGTCCAAGTCGGCCACCTCCGACCATACCCCAACGTAGTGGTCTTGCTATTTTTCTTTCACCATTTAACATATTAAACACTCCTTTTTAATTTTTTTCGTCCCCTATCAATTAACCTGTAAGCGTTTCCTCCCTATAAATAAATTATAGTATTTATATATATTTCTACCTCCAATATCTTATTTTTGTGATGTTCTAAAAACTTGATGGGTACTTGGCCATCAAAAGAAATGTTCACTTTTTTATAAAAAAACTTCACAATCTTGCACTATCAGGTTTTCAAATGAACAAAGTACAAAAAAAGCCCTCATCTGGATCAAATATCACCAGATGAGGACTTTTTAATGTTTTTATATTTTGGGAGAGGAGTTTCTTCCTTCACTTTTTAATCCATAATTGTCGGTATTTTTTTGGAGACATTCCTACAGTTTTAGAAAAAAGGGTCGTAAAATGGCTAGTATTATCGTAACCAACCACACCCGCAATATTGGTAACACTTTCGTTTGTGTTAATCAGCAATGACTGCGCTTCCCCAATTCGGCGGCGAATGATATATTGAATCGGAGAAAATCCAGTATGTTCTTTGAAAACATGAACGAGATAAAAGGAACTAATATGAAGTTTTTGCGAAAGGATATTCAATGAAATATCTTCCATATAATGTTCGTCAATATACGATTTAATGGTATTGGCTAGTAGTGATTCCTCTGATTTTGATAATACGAGGTTCTCCTGTGGAATTTGCAAAATGATCGTAATAAGGGCACGAAGCAAATAACTACATGTTTCTTCTGCACCTGGTTTTTCCCCGAAATTTGTGAATACATCATTTCTAGTAACGATTCAATATTCGTGGCATACTCCCCACTGCGTAAAACATAGGAAGAATCTTTTGAAACCAAATGATTTTTCGGAAATCCAGATAGCTTTAAATTTGTAATCCCACAGCAAAAAACGCTCATATTCGTATCCGGATTTCCATATTCATCGTGAAGAACACCACTATTATAGATTAATATATCACCTTTAATGGTTTTATAGTGCCGGTCACCAATCAAGTGACCGCCGCTTCCTTCTTTGATAAAAATAATTTCCAGTACATCATGATGCATATGCATCGCTCTAGGCAAGCTTGTATGAGTTGAATCAACATTACAAATATAGAGCAGTTTCGGAATGGTACCATCTTCAAAGCTTGGATGAAAGTCTTTGTTAATAAAATACTGAGTCATTTATTAGTTAGTTTATGATATGGAGATTGAACCATAATCAACTCTCCTGTTTCAAATGATTCCTTGCAAGCATAGCCAAGAGCGGTTGATAACACTCCATCTTCGACTGTAACGTTTGGCTTTCTATTATCCCTTATACAAGAGATGAACTCCTCAACTTCACTTAAATAGGCCTGTTCAAAACGTTCCAAAAACCCATCAGAGCATTCCTTTACTGCGCCAGTTTCATCAAAGACAGTAACCATATTTTTTTCTGGAACCATTCCAATTCGCAACGTACCTTTTGTTCCGATAATTTCCGTTTCAATGTGATAGCCATGGGCACTATTACGACCAGCTACAAAAATCCCCATTTTATTATCCTCAAATTTTACCATTGCCGCACCTGTTTCAGCATCATTTAACTTTGAAAAATCAGGATAGGCATAGGCACCGCCAATAGCCCAAACCTGTTTAGCCTCTGCGTTTAAAAACCATCTGGCAAGATCCAAATCATGAATCGCCATATCAAGGAACAAACCACCACTATAGTTATTTTTCGCAAATTGCATAAACCCGTTGATGGCTTTTGCCGGGTCAAGTCCATAGCAGCGAATTAAGAATGGTTCCCCAATTTTACCTTCTTCTATTTTCTTTTTTGCATAGGCATAAGACTTATCATATCTGCGCATAAATCCAAGCATAAATACTTGGTCCTTATGCATATTGACTACTTCTTGTACATGAAGCGCTTCTTCTAAATACAATCCAAGTGGTTTTTCGCTGAACACGTGGAATCCAGCATTTAAAGCTTTCTCAATTTGCTCACAATGAAACCCTGATGGTGAAGCAATAAAGATGGCATCCAGTTCCTTATTTTTTAGCATCTCATCATAATTCGTATAGGCATATGGAATATTCCACTCTTTTTGAACTTCTTCCACTTCCTCGAGAATTACACTGCAAACGGCTGATAATTCACAATTAGGAATGCGAAACGCCAGATTTTCCGCATGCTGCCTGCCTAATCTTCCTAAGCCAACTATACCAACCTTTACCCTATTCATCCGAAATCTCCACCTTTTATTATTTTAGGGAAACCCTTTATCTATATTGCATAAAATGGGTCTGACCTCTAAAAGTCAGACCTGTTTGTTCTTCTCTATTAAGCTTTTTTATTTTTACGAGAATCAATTAATACAGCACTTACGATGATGGCACCCTTTAAAATTTGCTGCCAGTAAGAAGATACTCCTAATAAATCAAGGCTGTTATTTAAAACCCCAATTATCAAGGCACCAATAATCGTTCCAGGGATGGTACCGACCCCACCTGCTAAACTTGTGCCACCGATAACCGCAGCAGCAATCGCATCAAGCTCAAAGGATACTCCCATACTTGGCTGTCCGACACTTACCCTTGCAGTCAGCAGCATACCGGCAATAGCAGATAGCAATCCTGCATAAACATAGATTAAAATTAGGTAGCGATCAACATTGATTCCACAGATTTTCGCAGCTTGAACATTACCGCCAATTGCATAGGTATACTTACCAAACTTTGTTTTAGCTAGTAATATATGAGACACAATCCCTACTAAAGCAAATATAATAATCGGAACCGGAATTCCTGCAATGACACCTCTGCCTAAAAACATAAATGGTTCAGATAAGTTTGGAATCGGTCTTCCGTCACTATATAACAGGGCTAAACCTCTTGCCGCTGTCATCATTCCAAGCGTTGAGATAAATGGCGGAATCTTCCCCTTTGTTGAGATAATTCCATTTATCGCGCCACAGGCAACCCCTACCCCTACACCAATCAATAAAGATATGACCAGAGAGTCCCCAGGATGCGCAAAACTCGCTACCATAACAGAAGTCAATGCAATAACTGAGCCGGAGGATAAGTCAATACCAGTTGTAATAATAACAATGGTAACACCAATGCCAACTATTCCAATAAACGAGATTTGCCGAATAATGTTTAATAGGTTTTGTGTTTTTAGAAAGGACGGCGATAGAAACGACATAATAATAACCATTGCAAGTAAAACAAAGACAATTCCATATTTACTAATGAATGGGCCAATCTTTTCTTTCCAAAGGTTTTTTTCACTACCTTGATTTACAGTAGAAACAGTACTAGTTGATGGACTACTCAATTTGAACCCTCCTCTTCAATTCCCTAAAAAATATTAATGATAGGCGATTTCTAATATTTTTTCTTGATTCGCTTCCTCTCGCCCTAATTCTCCCTTTTTATCACCCTCGTGCATGACAATAATTCGGTCACTCATTCCTAAGATTTCCGGCATTTCGGAGGAAATCATGATAATCGCCTTTCCTTGCTGCGCAAGCTTAGACATTAGCTTATGAATCTCTGATTTAGCACCAACATCTACACCTCTTGTCGGTTCATCCAGGATAAGAATATCCGGGTCATTCAAGAGCCATCGTGCAAGTAATACTTTCTGTTGATTTCCACCGCTTAAATTCATAATGAGCTGATCAAGGTGAGGGGTTTTAATATTTAACAGTTCGACCTGTTCATTGCATTTTTCTTTTACTTCCCTATTATTGATATAGCCACCCTTTAAAAACCGATTAATATTGGAGATAATCATATTTTCCCGAATAGATAGAGGAAGAAAAGCGCCCGTTAATTTCCGATCTTCCGTTAACAGGGCAATTTTATTTTTAATGGCATCTTGCGGATTTTTTATTTTTACCTTTTTGCCTTTTATGTAAATCTCGCCGGTATCAGGAGGATCAATTCCAAAGATGCTCTCAATGACCTCTGTTCTTCCCGCTCCCATCAGGCCAGCAATCCCTAAAATCTCGCCCTTTCGAAGTTCAAAATTAACATTTTGGAACTTCCCTTTCCTGGAAAGATTTTTGACCGCTAAGATGACTTCTCCCAATTCAGCTTTTTCTTTATGAAAGACTTGCTTTATTTCCCGCCCAACCATCATTTGAATCAATGTATTTTCATCTATTTCTTTTGCTGATTTTGTGCCTATATATTGGCCGTCTCGAAAAACAGTTAATTCATCACAGATTTTAAAAATTTCATCCATTTTATGTGAAATATAAATGATGGAAACGCCTTTGGCTTGTAAAGAACGAATAATTGCAAATAACTGTTCAACCTCTTTATCTGTAATCGCTGATGTTGGCTCATCCATAATAATTAAGTCAGCATTATAGGAAACAGCTGTTGCTATCTCAACCATTTGCATATTGGCAATACTTAAATCTTTCATTTTCGTAGCCGGATCAATATTGATATTCAATGTTTCAAAGAGTTTTCTAGATTCTTCCACCATTTTTTTATTATTTACCCAGCCGGTCTTTCCAAATGAAAATTCCCTGCCTAAAAAAATATTCTCAGCCACCGTCATATGCGGGACTGGACTTAATTCTTGATGAATCATGGAAATACCATTTTTCACCGCTTCTTTAGGCCCGCTTACTTTTAATTCTTTACCTTTGAACCGAATAGTGCCAGCATCTGGAGTATAGATCCCAAAGATAATCTTCATTAGAGTGGACTTCCCCGCCCCATTCTCTCCCATTAGGCCGTGAACAGAACCTTTTCTTATCTTTAATTGAATATTATCTAGTGCTTTTACCCCGGGAAACTCCTTTGTAATGTTATCGAGTTCGAGAATATACTCACTCACCTTCATCACCGCCTAGATTAAGATTTTTGTAAAGGGGCCGCTCAGAACTCGGGTCTGAGCGACCTTTTCAATTAAGAATTACTTTTCCCATTTTTTGATAAACTCGTCGACATTATCCTTTGTAACTAATTGGAATGGGATATTAATAAAGTTATTCTTTAATTTTTTACCTTTTACAGCATCAATTGCTGCTTCAATCGCTCCTTTACCTTGACCAAATGCATCTTGGAAAGCGGTAACATTTAATTTCCCATCTTTAACATATTTTAAAGCGTCAATTGTTCCATCAATACCTGCAACAATGATATTTCCGCGCTTACCTGCTTCATCAAGCGCCGCAATCGCTCCAATGGCCATTTCATCATTATTTGCAACAATGGCATCAAAATGTTTTCCAGATTGGATCCAGTTTTCCATCAAGGTCATCCCTGTGGATCTTTGATAATCAGCGGAAGCTTCACGGACAATTTTCATACCTGGGTTTTCTTTCACAACATCTTTGTTCCCTTGTGTTCTTTTTACTACTGATTCTTGACCTAATGTACCATTCATTAGACCAATATCTCCTTTGCCTCCCAATAATTCTGCTACTTTTTTCATTTGGATAGTTCCAGCCTCAAGAGACTCTGAACCAACATATGCATAGATTTTTTTCAAAACCTTTTTACTTGGCGCTCTATTTACAATAATCACTGGGATATTAGCGTCATTTGCAGCATTGACCATTGGTTCAACTGCATCTGTATCAACTGGGTTAATAATAATTGCATCTACGCCTTGAGTAATGAATGTATCCACTTGAGACATTTGCTTACTAGAGTCATTTTTGGCATCTACCATTTTCACTTCTACATTTTTATGTTCTTTGTCATATTGATTAATTCCATCATATAGGTATGATAGCCATTTATCGTCGAACACCGGCATCGCTGCACCAATGACAATATGATTTTTATCCTTACCTGAAGTTGTTGCCGAACCGCAGCCGGCTAGTAATCCTGAAAGTAATACAAAAGCCATCAACAAACCCATTAATTTCTTATTCATGTACAATACTTCCTCCTTATATTTGTATTTATGTATGTTCTAAGTAGTTTACTAGATTTGCACACTTTTCAAATGGAGTTTCCAAGTTATATTTTTGAAGATTTAACCGAATAGAAAGATCATTCCCCCTTAGTGTGATTAGACCCTTTTTGAATTATTAACTTTTGATAATATTATGGTTAACTCTACTATTTAAAGTATTTAGTTACCCACAAACCAATACACAATAACTATATTACCCATTCATCTTAAGAAAATTTGTTATGTATTGATTAATTCTTGGTTAACTTAATAATAGTTTGTTAAGCGCTTTCAGTCAACAGATTTTTTTGTATTTTCTAATAGTTTCGTAATCCTTTCTATCTTAGAATAATTTTTTACGGTAATTTCCGCTTAATAAACAAAAAAAGAGCCCATAAATTTCATTTGGCTCTTTTTTAGATATAGTTTTTTTCAAAATATTATTTAAAGATCCAGTCAATTTCCTCAATTTCATTCATTGATAGTTCTACATTTAAAGTGTTCAAATTGTTCAATACTTGCTCAGGATTCTTAGCCCCCGGAATGACTACATCAATCGAACCTCGCGTTAAATACCATGCAAGCACAATATGAGCCACTTCCGCTCCTTTCGCTTCAGCCATTTTCCGCAATCGCTCTACTTTTTCTAAGTTTTGTTTGAATGCTTCACCTTGGAAATGTGGCATATCACTGCGCAAATCCTTTGGACCAAACTTTGTATCATTCGTATATTTCCCTGCAAGAAGACCCGAGGCTAATGGGAAAAACGGTACAAATGAAATCTGGTTTTCTGCTGTATACGGCAGAACATCCTTCTCCGCTCCGCGGTCTAATAGATTATATCCACCTTGAAAGACATCGACATACCCGTCCTGATTCGCTTCCTTCAACTGGTTGAGTGTAAAGTTAGAAACACCAATAGCCCGGATTTTCCCTTGATCCTTTAACTCCTTCAATGCACCAACTGCCTCATATTTTGGGGTCTTATTATCGGGAAAGTGGATGTAAAATAAGTCAATATAATCTGTTTGTAGACGTCTCAAGGCCTCCTCTACTGACTGTTTTAAGAAAGCAGGCGAGTTATCCATGACAACACCATTCCCAATAAATCGATGGGCTGCTTTGGTTGCTAAAACAACTTTACCGCGCATCCCTGATTCTTTTACTACCTCACCGATTAACTCCTCAGAGCGCTTTGGCCCATAAATAAAAGCGGTGTCCAAAAAATCAACGTCATGGCGAAGAGCCGCCCTAACTAATTCTTTCCCCATTTGTTCATCCAAATTTGGATATAAATTATGGCCGCCTACCGCATTTGTACCAAGTCCTATTGGGGTAACCACTAGATCAGATCGTCCAAGCCGAGCCTTTTGTACCATTTTTACTTCATCCTCTCCATACAATAAAATTAAACATCCATTCCATTTTCTAATGCTGGATTAAAAGCATTCTTTCTTCTCCATAGACTAATAAAAATCACCGCAACCCCTCCGATGGCAGCAGCGAAATAAAATCCAGCTGCCAGCCCCAAATGGGCATTTAATATGCCCGCAATAAAGGGCCCCGCAAAAATCCCAATGGCATAAATGGCTTGATAGGCCCCCATTGCAGTTGCCCTTTTCGCATGCGGAATCGTTTCTATCGACATACCTAAAAGCAGTGGAAAGATAATCCCCAGTGAAAACCCATTAACGATTTGTGCGACATAAAATAAGCTCCTTAAATGAATAAATGGAACTGCAAACGTGAAAACAGCCGCCAGCAAATAAGAAATTCCTAACGTTCCCCATTTTCCCATCGATGGAACCAATAGATTCCCCATATAAAGAGTAGCAATCGCATGCGGGATCATAAACGAAAGAATGACAAGAATTAAATCATTTGTGCTAAAACCAATATGTAGTGCATAGGCCGGAATAAATCCAAACATCGTTGAAAAAATAATGCTATGGGCCAAAATCGATAAGGTAGAAGCTTTTAAAAGCAGAGGGTCCTTTACCACCGTGGTCAAATCTTTTAATTGAATAGGTTTCCTATCTATCCCTTCCTTCGGCTCAAACACAAAGAATGAAAGAAACACACCAATTACCGCAATACCTGCTCCGAACCAAAACGGCGCATGCCAGCCCCACCGATCAACAATATAACCGCTTAGCCCCATCCCTAGAAGCTGTGCAAACACAACAATGAAGGAAATCATGCTCATCGCCCGATGAATTTCACGGTCTGAAAAATAACTAGAGTACAGGACGGTAAAAACTACCCACGTTGCTGCAGCTATTCCTGCAAGGCAACGGGCAATCAGAACCCATAGTAAATGATCGGTTACCGAAAAAATCAGACAGCTTAGCGCACTAACCATCATTCCAAAAATTAAAAATGGCTTTCTTACTTTCAGCATATCTGAAGAAATACCAATCGGTAATCGAAATAATAATTGCATCAGACCATAGCTGCCCAAAACGATTCCGATAAACGTATATTTTCCCCCAATTGATTCCATATAGGGGGATAAAATCGGAACATAAATAAAATGGGAAAACCATAAAATGAACGAAACCGCTAAAAAAATAGTTTTATCCCTAATAGGATTAAACGTACGCAATGAACCACTCCCAGTCTTTTTCGTCAGTCACCTTCCATTCGAAAAGTGAAGTAAATAAACAATAAACCATGGACGTATGTACATGGTTTTTCACATTTGGACTGAGATTGTTTTCTAGGTTTAATCGTGATCTTCTGCAACAACAAGCTCAATTTCATTCTGATTAAAAAATTCTTGATAGTTTTCATATGGCATTTGATCAGTCACGACATAATCAATCTCGTCTAAGCCACAGTAAGTCATTAGACCATATTTATCAAATTTATCCCGATCCACCAATAAAAAGACTTTTGAACTTCTTTCTACCGCAATCGTTTTCGTTTCGCTCTCAAGCGGTGAAGCATTTGTCACTCCATTTGTTAAGGAAATACCCGTCGAAGCCATAAATGCTTTGTTAATATTATAGGATTGAAGCAAATTAAATTGTTTCAAGCTGATAAACGAATTCGTTTTCCGTTCCAGTACCCCGCCAGTAGAAATGACGTTTAAATTCTCATATGGAAGGGCATTAATCATAAAATCAAGATTATTCGTGATAATTGTTAAATTTTTCATTTTAATGTATTCAATCATTTCTAGCGTGGTCGTCCCAGAATCAATAAAAATGACATCCCCGTCTTCCACATAGCTTGCAGCAGCTTTCGCAATGACTTCTTTTGATTGTTGGTTGCGTATTTTCCGGTCACTAAAGGAAACCAGTGCTTCCGCATTTACAGCAACCCCGCCATAAACCTTTTTAATTTCTCCAAGTTCAACTAATTCTTGAATATCACGACGAATCGTATTTTTAGAAACATTAAAAACATCACAAAGTTCGTCTAGAGAAGCGGTTTGATGTTCAAAAATATAATCCTGTATCTGTTTAATCCGTTTTGTCTTAATCAATTCTCGCCACCTCCCTTTACTTCATGTTCATACGTTCATCTAGTTTATTTTTACTATATAATAAAAGATCAAATGCTATCAATAGGGGATGCCTTAGTCATGTTAGATAAGGCCCCCCTATTCGTCAAGCCTTTTGGTTTGACTTAAACAATCTGATTTTTTCTTTAATTGTTTCTACAATCGCATCTTTCCCAGGCGTAAGAATAGTCCTAGGGTCATATACCTTTTGATCAGTATCCAAAAAGACACGGACTGCATTGGTCCAGGCTTGGATACATTCTGTATTGACATTGATCTTAGCATGACCAAGTGCTATTGCCTTTTCAATTTGATACTCAGGAATACCGGAACCGCCATGTAACACAAGAGGTATTCCAGTCATATCAGAAATTTGTTTCATTTCGGCAAAGCCGAGCTTCGGCTCCCCTTGGTACGGTCCGTGAACAGAGCCAAGTGCAGCGGCTAACGCATCGATTTCTGCCTCTGTAACGATTCGCAAGCATTCATTTGGATCTGCATATTGGATTCCGCCAATTAAGCCGTCTTCATTTCCACCAACCGTGCCCACTTCCGCTTCTACAGATACACCAAATGCCCTTGCATATTCAACGACTTGCTTTGTCATCGCAATATTTTCGTCAATTGGAAGGTGGGAACCATCAATCATGACGGAGGTAAATCCGGCATCAATTGCCTGTTTGCAACTTTCCACACTTCGGCCATGATCTAAATGCAAGGCGACAGGAACTGTAATATTCATTCGTTTCACTTGTTCTTTTACCATTGCCGCAACCATTCCAAAGCCACCTAAATAATCGACAAGGCGATCAGATGCCGCTAATATGATCGGTGATTGTTCTTCTTCTGCTGCCTGCAGTGTCGCCTGAACCCAGTGTAGGCCATTAATATTAAATTGCCCAACAGCATATCCGCCTTCTTTTGCTTTAAAAAGCATTTCTTTCATCGGTACAAGAGAATGTTCTTTTACAGGTACTATCGTCATCAATCGTGCACCTCCCCTTTTAAAAGTTTTTTCATTATTACTTATTCAAAGTCAAAGTATTTTGAAACCACTCCAACGGTCGTTTCTTTAGCAGTCTTAATATTTTCATCTGTATCTAGTTGATAATATTCCGGTCTGAATAGCTCTACTGAAGCTACTTCGGAATAACCAATTTCTTTTAATGTAGATAAAATGCTGTCTAAATCAATAGCACCTAATCCAGGCCAAACACGATCGTCGTCAGTTAAAAAGCCAATTGGGAAATCTTCAGTATCATCCATATGCAAAATAAAGATTTTCGAGCCGTCCGCATTTTTCAAATCTTTCATTTTAGAACCCATTGCATGGAAGTGGAAGCAGTCAAGGACTAGGCCAACATTTTCACGATTAACAGTCTCAACGATTTCATAGGCCTGACCGAAAGTATTTACGGTACACTGCGGATGTCCGACAAATTCAACCGCAATTTTCATTCCATATGGTTCTGCAAGATCAGATAACTCTGTTAATACCTCTACACAGCTTTTCTTAATCTCTTCTTTTAGGATTTTTTGTTCGGTCACAAGCGGAACCGCTACAACATACTTCACACCTAATTTTTTGCCTGTCTCCAGCATGCCTTTGAATTCATCAATAATAGCCGCATGACCTTCTTCATCACGATTATTAAAAAATACTAAAGCATTAAAGGCTAATGGTTTAATATGATGATTTTCGAAGTAGTTTGCTAAATCTTCGATGGAATTTCCCTTTAAATACTCAGGAAGTTTATCCATTGTACGGATTTCAATATAATCATAGCCATGTTTTTCACAAAGCTCTAAATCTTTTTTTAGATTAGAATTTTCAAGTGTAGTAGCCTGATTAAAACATAATTTCATAAGGAACCTCTCCGTTTCCATTCGTTCAAATTTTCTTTTAGATAAAGCATGGTTATAGTCTTTGGATAACCATGCTTATTCGCATTGATCTCACCGCTTAAAGAAATAAGAGAGTTGGCAGTTTTACATTAAATATGTAGACCCTCTCTAATGGATTTCAATGTTACATCATTTGACCATTCAGGTTTATCAGGATAAGCGAAAACTGAATTCGTTACAATTCCGTCAAATTTCATTTCTCTTAATTTACGATAGAGCGCATCAAAATCTACTTCTCCTTGACCTGGATTCAAATGCTGGTGAATCGTTACGTTTGCATCAGGTGGATTAATGATATAGCGTAATCCAAATGCTGCTTTATGATTAAGTGTATCCGCAATGAGTACATGCGCGAGTAAATCTCCTGCTTCGTCTAAATGTTTGGCCACATCACCAATACCGTCATCATAAAAGAAAGCATGTGCAACAGAATAGACCAGCTTAATCCAATCTTTATCCAGGGCACGAATCATTTGGATCGCTTCTGTGTTCAACTCAATAAAATCATGTGGATGAGATTGTAAATTTAGTTTAATTCCCTCTGTTTCAAAAATCGGCATCAGCTCATCCATTGATTTTACAAAAGCAGCTTCACTTTCAACCGGACGGTTTTTGTCGCCGGCAAATTCACTGTTCATCAAATCAACTCCTAATTCAGAAGTGATTTCGATACAGCGTTTCCAGTTTCTCACTGCAGCTTGACGTACTTCTTCATTTGGTGAGGACCATTGCTGAACAGGAAGTACGGATGAGATTTTTACGCCAGCATCTAAACAATATTTTTTTAAATCTTTGATTAGCTGCCTATCTACCTTTGGATATTGATTAAACCAAATAAAATCTTTACGAGGGGATAACTCTACCCATTCATATCCTAGTCTTGCAACTGCATCGATTGTATCTTTTAAATTTGTATTGTCACGATAATGTGACGGATCATATGCTAAACGCATTCGCTTTTATCCCCTTTCAATGCTCCTTCAAAAATTAAACAGTTGTGCAAATTGCATTTTCACTATAAAATGCTGGTCTTTCTTGAAGGGTAATCAGTTCCTTTTCCCCTGTCTGTTGTGCCTTCACACATACATCAGCTGTGACAGCAGCTATATAGCCATCCCATGCAGTCGGGCCATTAGGCTCTCCTGTTTTCTTAATGGAATCCATAAAATCTTGCAATTCTACATCATAAGCATCAATAAAGCGATCTTTCCAATCCATTAATAGATTCGTCCCTAATTTTGCTTCTTTACGGAAGCCGATACTTAACGGTTCAGGCAAGGTCACAACTCCGTCTTCGCCAATGACTTCACATTGAATATCATATCCAAATCTGCAGTTTACAAATACCTCTACATTGATGACGATACCGCCCTGTGTCTCAATAGTAAACAATTGTGGATCTTGCAGATGCGCTAAGGCATATTTGGTTTTTCTTGGATAAACGACCTGAACAGATTTATAATCATCATTTACTAACCAGTGAAGGCAATCAATTTCATGAATTAACGTATCAACAACAGCCATTTCCGTTGTATATTTTTCATCAACCGTTGGATTGCGGTGGGCAGCTTTAATCATTAAAGGTGCTCCAATAAACCCACTATCGATGGCTTCTTTCATTTGCATATAACCGCGGTCATACCTGCGCATAAATCCAACCTGGACAAGACGTTTGCCATGCTTGATTTCGGCTTCAACGATTCGCATGCAGCCTTCTGCAGTCGTTGCCAGAGGTTTTTCACAAAAAACATATTTTCCTGCTTCAATCGCAGCTAAAACGGTTTGTTCGTGTGCAGGACCCCAGCTAGTAACTAGGACAGCATCAACATTTTCATCCTTTACTAGTGTTTTATCATCCGGATAGACAACGGCATCCAAACCAAATTGTTCGACGGTTTGTTTTGCAGACTCTTGATTTACATCGGTGACAGCGACTATTTTTCCACCTGATAATGTGTTCGTAATTCTTTTAATATGTTCACGGCCAATGGCTCCAGTTCCTACTACACCAAATTTCAATGTCATGATTATGTTCCTCCAAGTTATCATAATGATTATTAATAGTCTTATAGGGTAAACGCTTACGATAAAATTACTGAGCTATTTTGGTTGAAACATCTTTCATACCTTTTTGATCCAAGCTACGGAAATGATGTTCCAATTCTTCAAGGGAACGCCCCTTAGTTTCCGGTAAATATTTTTTCACGAAGGCAATGGCCCCAATTCCAAGTACGACGAAGACGAAGAAAGTGGTTGATAATCCAATTCCGGCGAGTAGTACTGGAAATAACAATCCAATTAGGAAGTTCGTGATCCATAGGCAAAACACTGTTGCGCCCATTCCAATTCCCCGTAGTCGAAGCGGGAATATTTCTGAGAGCATCAACCAGGTAACTGGTGAAATGGCTCCTTGTTGAAATGCCAGGAATGTTACGGTTAGCGAAAGCACTACATAAGGAAGTGCAGGAGAGCCTTTTAGTACAATTGAAAAAATGCCAATTAACAGAAGTGCTGCCGTCGTACCGATTTGTCCAGTCAATAACATTGGGCGGCGGCCAACTTTACCAAGCAGCCAGATCCCAACAAAAGTGGCTAAAACGGAGATGGCACCGTTTGCAATATTACCAATCAGCGCTGCCTCTGTTCCGAATCCTGAGTCTTTTAGGATTTCCGTTCCATAATACATAATGGAGTTAACACCGGTGATTTGCTGAACAACAGCTATTCCAACTCCAAGAAAAACAATCCGCCGAATCCATGGAGTATTTAAATCCTTAAAGGTTGCTTGTTTTACTTCTTTTTCTTGTGAAAGAGTTGTTTTAATTTCTTTTAGTTCGGATTGAGCCTGTTTTTCTTCACGAATTTGCTGCAGAACTCTTAATGCTTCACCAAATTTTCCTTTAGAAGACAACCAGCGCGGGCTTTCCGGTACAATCAGCATCCCGAACCATAAGACAACAGCCGGCAGTGTCGCAATTACTAGCATAAACCGCCAAACATTGCCGCTTTCCCCGAGCGTTGTTCCGAGAATCGCATTAAAGGTAAAGGCCAATAATTGTCCAGTAACAATCATCAGTTCATTTTGGGTCACCATTCGGCCCCGGCGTTCCATCGGCGCCATCTCTGCTAAATAAGTTGGTACGGTTACCGATGCACCGCCAACCGCTAGACCAAGCAAGAAACGAAAGACAATCATGATAGAAGCGTTTGGCGAAAGCGTACAGCCTAATGTAGCAATAAAGAACAGAACGGCAAGAGTAAGAATATTTTTGCGACGTCCATTTTTGTCTGACAATCTACCCCCAAACATCGCCCCAAGGGCAGCTCCGAAAAGGAGTGAACTGGCAACAAGCCCTTCCGTTGCCGGAGTCAGGTTTAACTGATCCGATTTAGACATATATGGCAAAGCGCCGTTGATTACTCCCGTATCATAACCAAAAAGCAAACCCCCGAAGGTCGAGACTAACGTAATGGTCTTTAAAAATGACTTTTGATTTCGAGGTTTCACTGTTCCCTGTTTTGTCATATAGTTGCCCCCTGCTGCTTAAGCATGAATTAATAGTTTTTCATCAATATAATGACGAGCAATGAGAGCATATTCTAGAGGGTGTGCAATGGATGGATCTTGTTCCGCTTCTATCACAATCCATCCTTGATATTCATTGTTGATTAGCGTCTCGTAAACGTTTGTGAAATCGATGCAGCCATCACCAGGTACGGTAAACATGCCGCTTAAGAAGGATTGTAAAAATGATTTTCCTTCCTGCTTACATTGTTCCAAAACTTCTTTTCTAACATCTTTAAAGTGAACATGCTTAATCCGGTCTAGATGTTTATTTAATAGCGTTAGATAATCTCCATCAGAGACGAAGATGTGGCCTGTATCATAAAGTAAATGAACATGGTTGGGATCCGTATTTTCCATGAGCCGATCAATT
The DNA here is from genome assembly GCF_030938565.1 of Bacillus salipaludis. Classification (GTDB taxonomy): domain Bacteria; phylum Bacillota; class Bacilli; order Bacillales; family Cytobacillaceae; genus Neobacillus; species Neobacillus salipaludis_A. Next base: position 5,982,931 of record NZ_JAVGVR010000001.1, read on the forward strand.
TCCTCTAGGGTCTGAACACCGGTTCCCATATGATGATGGAAGACGAGTTTTAAGTCATATTGTTGTGCTATTTTCCCAAGTTCATTTAGTCCTGCACACAATGTGTTCCATTCATCATCGGTAAAGTAAGGCTTTTCCGTGAAAACATTTTTTCCAGTCCCCTGGATACTGTATGTTTGCTCTGAAACAACCGCAACGCTGGCATGCACTTCTTTTAAATACTGACAATGCTTGTGAAAGGATTTGGCTGCTTCTTCTATACCATCCCGAACAATGAAACTACTAAACCATTGTCCAGCAATTTTTAAATTTCGTAACTTCAGCTCTTTATTCAATACTTCAGCTTCCGGAAAAAATCCACCGACTTCTGTTCCTTGAAAGCCTGCTACAACAATATCACTTAACAAATGAGATAGGGAGTTCCCTGCCCCAATTTCCGGAATATCATCATTCCGCCAGCCAATTGGTGCAATTCCCCATAGAATAGTTTGTTCCCCCATAAGATCCTTCTCCTCTTAATATTGTTTTGCTGTTTCTAGTTTCTGTTTTCGGGATTCATACGCTTGCTGAATACTTTCCTTATTAGAAACTTCGGCAACGCCTACATTCCACCAGCTGTCATAACCATCTGTCATCGTCTTTGGCAGCACTTTCATTTCTATTAAAGTAGAAACCTCTTGTTTCTTCGCATCCTCTAATGCTGCTTTCAATTCATCAACTGTATTTGCACGGTATACTTTCGCCCCATATCCCTCTGCCACTTTCGCATAATCAATATTAAGGACTTTATTGTCATGGGTTCTAAATTCACAATGATAGCTGCCGCTGCCGTGATCCATTTGTAGATTATTGATACATCCCCATCCAGAATTATCAAATAGAAGAACATTAATTTTTTGATTATATTGAATCGCTGTAACAAGCTCGGAATGCATCATTAAGAAACTGCCATCACCTACAAGGGAATATACTTCTTGATTTGGCGCTGCTAATTTAATTCCTAATGCACCGGATACTTCATAGCCCATACAAGAGTAGCCGTATTCTAGATGATAGGTTTCCGGCACAGTTGGATTCCACACCCGCTGCAAGTCACCAGGAAGGGATCCTGCTGAACTGATCACAATGCTGTCTGGATTTACAATGTCATTGATAGTGATTAGTGCAGTTGTTTGAACAAATTCCGTTTTTAACGTATCGGCATATTCATTTAGTACTTCCTGTGAGAAGTGGTTTTTAACTTCCGGAATAAAATTCTCACGACTGAAAGTGATTTTACTTAAACGGTCACGTTCCACTAACCATTCCGTTTTTAATTCTTCAATCATTGGACCGAATTCGCTTTCGTATCCATCTAACAATGGTGCCAATTGTTCTAATGTTGTTCTTGCATCAGCTACTACCTGGAAAGCATCTAATTTATAAGCCTGCAAGCGGCTGACATTAATGTTTAAGAATTTAGCATTATCAAAATCGAATGCAGTTTTAGAGGAAGTAGCAAAGTCCGTATATCTTGTACCGATTCCGATAATAAGATCTGCTTGACGCGCCGCTTTATTGGCAGCCAATGTTCCGGTAATACCCATGCCGCCCAAGTTGTTTTTAAAGGTAAATTCTACTGTTGATTTTCCAGCTTGGGTTTCGACTAAAGGAATATTATGCTTTTCGGAAATCTTCATTAATATATCGCGTGCGCCTGAATATCTTGCACCGCCGCCGACTAAAATCAACGGCTTTTTGCTTGCCTTAATCAGTTCCGCTGCACCCTTTAATTCACGGTCTACCGGAGCTTTGCGGTCAAGGTAGTGAACACGTTTTTCGAAAAATTTCTCATCATAATCAAACGCTTCACCTTCTACATCCTGTGAAATACAGATCGTCGCAGGGCCTGCTTTACCCGGGTCTGTCATCACTTCAAATGCACGGATTAGACTGGACATCAATTGTTCAGGACGAGTCACGCGATCCCAATATCTTGAAACAGGTTTAAGGGCATCATTGGTGGTCACGGCTGCACTGTATTCTTGTTCAAATTGCTGCAGGACCGGATCCGGCTGTCTCGTTGCGAACGTGTCTCCAGGGATGAGCAGCATCGGAATATTATTTGCAAGAGCAGTTGCCGCTGCTGTTACAAGGTTCGCGGAACCAGGACCTACGGAGGTGGTAACAGCATATATTTTTCGGCGGAGCATTTGTTTACCGTAAGCCATCGCGGCAAGGGCCATCCCTTGCTCATTTTTTCCTTGGATGACTTTTAAGTGTCCAGGATCTTGTTCAAGTGCCTGCCCCATGCCAAGGACATTTCCATGACCAAAAACAGCGATAACACCCTCTACAAATGGAAACTCTTGACCGTCTACATGGATATACTGTTGATTTAAAAATTTGATTAAAGCTTGTGCGGTTGTTAATCGAATTTTTCCCACGGCTTATTTCACCTCAACCTTTTCCGTTCTTTCAGCAATTAATTGTTCGATTTCTGCTACGGTTGGCATCGCTTCAGATGAACTGTGCTTGCTGACAACAATCGCAGCCGATGCACTTCCATATTTCAAGGCCGTTTCGATTTCCTTGCCTGTTAATAAGGCGAAAAGGAAAGCAGAGGCATAGGAATCACCGGCGCCAAATGTTTTTAACACTTTGGTCAGATATGCATGACCTTTAAAGGTTTCCCCTGATTTTGTAAAGGCATAAGATCCTTCGACACCGTGCTTGATGACGATGAGTTCCGGAGAATGTTGGAATAGATAGTTGATCGTTTCTTCGTTGTTACCTTCGAGCTTGTTTTCAAGCACATCATATTCATCCCGGGTCCCGATGACAATATCGGATTGCTCGGCGACTAATTGATAATAGACAGATGTTTCTTCAACGGATTCCCATGAATATGGACGGTAATCTAACTCAAAAACAACCTTCACATCATTCTTTTTGGCAAGGCCTACTGCTTTTAATACTGCTTCACGTGACGGGCTTTTACATAGTGCTGTTCCGGAAACAAGCAGGATTTTTGCCTTTTTTATGTAATCTTCATTGACTTCGGAAGCTTTTAAATAAAGGTCCGCAACATTCTCGCGGTACATTAAAATGCTGCATTCTTCCTGACTTTTAATCTCTGTAAAAGCCAAACCGGTTTTATGACCTTCTTGGTCAACAACCATATTGGAGGTATCGATGCCGACACCGCGCATATAGCTTTCGATGAAACGGCCATGTTGATCATCGGCAAGCTTCCCGATGAAACCGGCTTTCAGGCCCAGTTTGGATGAACCAATCGCGATATTAGCCGGGGAACCGCCAACATATTTTGAAAACGTCATCGTCTCTTCCATTGGACGGTTGTATTCAACCGCGTTTAAATCGATGCAGGCGCGGCCGATGGCAATGAGGTCGTACTCTTTTTCTTCATTAAATAGATATTTCATGTTCGAAAACAGCTCCTTACCGGTTTAAGATCCATTCGTGATCGGGGTCGTTGTGGAATTTCCAAATACGTGTTGGTCCAGCCATGACATTTAAATAGTAGGAAGTGTAGCCATCAGGAACACCTACTGGATGATAGCCTACTGGTACAAGAACAACATCACCATGTTCGACTGCCATGGTTTCATCTAGGGAACGGTCATCCGTATAAACTCGTTGGAAGATGAAACCTTGCTGCGGATTCATTTCATGGTAGTAAGTTTCTTCCAAAAATGATTCGAGAGGCAAGTTGTCTTGGTCATGTTTATGCGGCGGATAGCTCGACCAGTTTCCTGCTTCGGTATAAACCTCTACAACTAGTAAACTATTAGCAGACGGGTCGGAATCAGGTAAAATATTATGAACGAGGCGCTGATTGCTGAATTTGCCTCTATGTTCGATACCGTTATCAGAAGCCTTGATTAGCTTGGTTGGTAATTGTTTTTCTGATGGGGAATAGCAGAGAACCACTCTAGCATCTGTCACTGCTTTTACCTCAAAGTTGCGATGGTTGGAGACGTAAACGCTGTCCGTGGGTTTCTTTTCAAAAACACTTTCGCGCGTGCCCAGGTTTTCAAATGTTTGTTCACCATCTGTCACATGTATTTTTCCCGTTAAAGCGACAATGCAGCATTCCTTATTGCCTAATTCTTCTGAATATTTAGCGCCTGGAGCGAGATCGACAACCTTAAAACCAACATATTCTAATGAAGAATTTTGTTCTGTCACATCGTGAACAATCGTAACTCCTGGTGCAGCTTCATTTTTAATTGGTTTGCGAAGTAATTTGCTCATTTTGAGTACCTCTCATTTTCCTTATTCTAATTAGAAAAGCGCAAGCGCCTTGTTCAGCCCCGACAAGCGCTGGAGGACCAGACGGTGAAGTCGTTCTTTGACTTCATCGGCTGGGCCGAAGCGACCTCGAGGGGCTAGGCGCTGGAGCTGGACAATTCTCAGAGTCAAAATCTTAATTATGAAAAGGATGGGAATGAACAGAACTCATACTGTTCATTCCATTTTAAAAGCCTACTTTTTTTATTCGAATGTTGGTGCTTTATAGCGTGCAGTTACCACTTTTTTACGAGTGAAGAAATCAACACTGTCTTTTCCGTTGGCATGTAAGGTACCAAAGAAAGAAGACTTCCAGCCAGAGAATGGGAAGAAGGCCATTGGTGCAGGAACACCTAAGTTTACTCCGAGCATACCTGCATCAATATTTTCACGGAAGTAACGGATTGATGAAGCATTGGTTGAGAAAATACAAGCCCCGTTTGCGAATTCAGATTGGTTCGCAATTTCTACTGCTTCTTTTAAGTGTTTCACTTTTACTACCGATAATACTGGAGCAAAAATCTCATCTTTCCAGATGGTCATGTCTGTTGTTACCTCTTCAAAAATGGTTGGTCCAACGAAGTAACCTTCTTCTAGAACACGTTCACGTCCATCGAGTGCTAGTTTTGCTCCTTCTTCGACACCTTTTTCAATATAGCCAATCGTACGTTTTTGGTTTTCTTCACGAATGACCGGTCCTAAGAAAATACCATCATCTAAACCGTTACCCATTGTAATTTCTTTTGATTTTTCAACCAGTTTTGCTACGAATGCATCATAGACGCCTTCTTCTACGGTTACAACAGAAGTTGCCATGCAGCGCTCGCCGGCTGAACCGAATGCTGAGCCGATAATATTCGTTACCGCATCATTAAGATCAGCATCATTTAGTACCGTAACATGGTTTTTTGCACCGGCTAAAACCTGAACACGTTTTAAATTATCACTTGCACGCTTGTACACATATTCGCCAACTGGCTTTGAGCCTACAAAGGAGATGGCTTTTACTTCTTTATGATCTAGTATGCCGTTTACCACATCATGGGCACCGTAAACGACGTTGAATACACCCTTTGGAAGTCCTGCTTTTTCAAATAGCTCAACAAATTTTTCTACTAGAAGCGGTGTTTTTTCAGATGGCTTTAGAATGAACGCATTACCAACTGCGATGGCCATTGGGAACATCCAGCAAGGTACCATCATTGGGAAGTTGAATGGCGCGATTCCACCAACAACACCGATTGGGTAACGGTAGTTAGTTGCTTCAATATCTGTTGCAATGTTTGTGAGCGAATCACCCATCATAAGCGTTGGAGCACCTGCAGCAAATTCAACATTTTCGATCCCGCGAAGAACTTCTCCTCTTGCTTCTGTTAGGGCTTTACCATTTTCGATTGTGATTAGACGCGCTAATTCTTCTGCGTTTTCTTGTAATAATTGATGGAAGTTAAATAAAACTCTTGCACGTTTTTGAACTGGAACGTCTTTCCATTTTTCGAATGCCTTTTTCGCAGCCTCGACAGCTAGTTCGACATCTTCCTTTGTGGAATGTGGTACTTGAGCCATTACTTCTTTTGTTGCTGGATTAAAGACGTCTTCATATTTGGTTGTGTTGCTTTCAACCCACTCACCGTTTATGTAGTTTTTAATGGTTCTTACTTTTGTAGCTACCTCAGTCATGATTTTTTCCTCCTTGAAAATTTCATTTAGTATCTATTAGTTAATGATTTAACCAATTTGGCAATCTCTTAATAACTTACCAACACAATCGAAGATGGTGACTATTTTGTCTATTTGTTGTAATGTTTTGGTTAAGTGTTGGTTATGTTTGATTCAATAATAAGCCTAAAAGCGTTTTCAGTCAATAATTATCTTTCATTATTTTTAATTATTTAAATTTATCTGAATGTTAACTTAATCAAAAATAAAAAAGACAGAGAGTTTTATAGCTCTCTGCCCCCCAAAATGTTTTCAAAACAAAAAAGCTGCCGGCACGATAAGAGAATTCCTCAAAGTGCTAGCCGCTTTAAAATGGATTTAGTTTTTTTCTGAACTGAGTTTTGTATATATTTTTAATAATTGTTGCCTATCCTGTTCGGTTAATCTTTCAAAAAGGTTTTTTCGCAGTATTTCCCCTTCTTTATTTGCCTTTTCTAGCATATCAATTCCTTTATCCGTAATTCCCAAATAAACAATCCTCCGATCCGACTCATCATTCAGTCGAATGGCCAAATTTTTTTGCACGATTTTTTCAGTTAAATGTGTCAACGTCGGAGGGGTCAATCCCAATGCTTTTGCAATATCGGATGGACGACTTTTTCCATATTTCTTCAAGTGCCCAAGTACAAGAATATGGGAGACACCGAGGTCTTCGTTAAACGTTTTATTCCACTGAATAATTAAATTATTCGTCACCTTATCCATTAAGTGAATTAACTCAAAAATAGTTTGTTCTGCCATTATGTATAACAACTTCCTTCTAATTTAAAGGTAAGAGCCCCTACTATCAACAGGGGCTCTCCATTATATTATTGTGCAGAAAATCCGCCGTCAATCACCAATTCTGCACCTGTAATATAAGATGATTCATCAGAAGCTAAAAACAAAGCTGCATTTGCAATATCTTCTGGCTTCCCTAACCTTCTAAGCGGCGTTGCTTGAATGAGACGTCCAAGAAGTTCTTTTGATGTACTTAAAGCTTGGGTCATCGGTGTTTCAATTATTCCTGGAAATAGTGTATTAACACGTACTCCCTGGCTGCCAAAGGTTGTTGCCGCTGCTTTCGAAATCGCCCGCACTGCCCCTTTTGATGCTGAATAATGATTAAAACCCTGTCCAATTTGGGCCGTATAGGAAGAAATGTTTACAATGGAACCTTTCTTCTGTGCAGCCATGTAAGGTGCAACATGCTTCATGCCGGCAAATGGACCAAAACCATTAATGGATAGCATCTTTTGCCAATCCTCAAAGTTGATTTCCTGGTATGGTTTTTCTGAAGATATCCCAGCATTGTTGACCAGAATATCAATTCTGCCAAAACGGTCGTTCACTTCTTTTGCTAATGCTTCCCAGTCGTCATCAGAAGCAACATTTAATTTCATCCCATATACGTTCTCTTTTTGGCTCGCTTTTTCAAGTGCTGCCTCATTAATATCTGCAGCGATGACAATGGCCCCTTCTTGGCTGAACAAGTCAACCATCCGTTCACCAATCCCGGAGGCTCCTCCTGTAATAATGGCCACTTTTTGATCTAATCTTCCCATTTTCAATTCTCCCTAAGGTAAATTTTATGAAGCCAGCAAATCCAAATTGCCCATTTAGATTAGCCTTGTTTTTTTTTCATAAACTCTTCAAAATCCGAAATTGTTGGGTTGGCAATATAATGTCCGCCCTCTACTTGAATCGTCTGCCCAGTAATAAATTTAGATTCTTCTGATGCCAGGAATAAAACCGTATTCCCGATATCATCAGGTTCACCATGATATGGCAGGGCATTATATTTCGCAAAGATATCCAATACAGCAGGCGGCATATTATTTTGGGCAGCAGGTGTAAAAATTAAACCTGGTGCCACGGCATTACATCGAATAAAATGTCTTCCGTATTGGGCCGCCAAATATCTTGTCAGATTAACAACACCAGCTTTTGATGCCCCGTATGCCGCACGGATCGAATCGCCGAAAAAGCCTGCCATGGATGCTGTGTTGATAATCGAGCCGCCACCAGCTTTGATCATATGCGGAATGGCAAATCTGCTTCCAAGCAGCACACTTCTTAAATTCAGATTCATTAGTCGGTCCCATTCATCAAGATCCATGTTTACAACATCTAAATCCTTTTTCAAATTGGTTGCACCAACATTATTAAATAGAACAGAAATCTTACCGTAGTGCTCAACCGTAAATTCAACTGCTTCTTTAATGGAAGTTTCATCACCGGCATCGAGAAAAATACCTGCCGCCTCTCCACCTTGGGCTTTGATCTTGTTTACTGCCTCCTTTGCCCCCTCAACATTGAAATCAGCTATAACAACTCTGGCCCCTTCCTTGGCCAATAATGTCGCTGAGGATAATCCTATACCTGAGGCTCCGCCGGTAACCAGCGCCACCTTATCTTGTACTCTTCCCATTTTTGAAAACTCCTTTTTCAAGCTTTTAGCGTAATTTTATTGAACCGCCGTCAACCATGAAGGTTTGACCGGTAATATAATCCGAATCACTGCTTGCCAAGAATACTGCTACTCTACCAATATCTTGTTCAGGATCTCCAAGCCGGCGGAGCGGAATTTTCTTAATCATCTCATCGTATAATTGTGGAGCACTCTCACGCCATTGTTCAACACCTGGTGTAAGGGCGATAGGTGAAATCATGTTGACATTGATTCCTTCTGGGCCCCATTCATTTGCTGCCACGCGGGAAATAGCTCGAATGGCTTCCTTTGCCGCCGCATAGGACGTTTGGGTGACCTGTCCTTCAAGACCAGCACCAGATGCAAAGTTAATCACCTTACCCCTTGATTTTTTCAATTCAGGGTAGGCTGCCTGCATGAAATGGAATGTCGGATAAAAGCCCGTTCCAAAAGACAAGTCTATAAGCTCCTGTGTGGTTTCAATAAATGGCGCTTGACTCGATACATGCGCATTATTAACGATAATATCTAGCTTTCCAAATCTCTTAACCACTTCTTCTACGATTGTATATACGGTTTCTTTGACTGAAATATCCTTAATAAAAAGCATACCCTCTGTATATTGGTTTATCTCTTCAAGAGTTTGTTTTCCTTTTTCTTCATTCACATCGACAATGGCGATATGTGCCCCTTCCTTGGCCATAGCAAGAGCAATACCTCTTCCAATTCCTGAGGCGCTTCCGGTAACAATTGCAATTTTCCCTAGTAATCTCATTCGTAAGACCTCTTTCCCTGAAAATATATTTAGATATCTAAATATTAGACATCTAAATTCTAGCAATATTTTTTTTATCTTGCAACTATAATCCTTCGTACCAAAAAAGAGCGAATTATAGGGTGGCTTAAATAGCTAGTTCTAAAATTTCCGCAATGTCCATGGTCTTAACTTCATTTTCTACTTCTTTGGCTTTGGTTCCATCACTAATCATGGTTAAGCAATAAGGACATCCGCTGGAAATGGTAGTAGCGTTGGTTGCCATTGCCTGTTCCGTTCTGGCAACATTAATTCTGCTACCAGACTTTTCTTCCATCCACATAAGTCCTCCTCCAGCCCCGCAGCACATCCCTTTCTCACGGTTGCGCTCTATTTCTACAAGCTTTACACCTGGGATTGCTTTTAAGATTTCCCTTGGAGGGTCATATACTTCGTTATACCTGCCTAAATAGCAGGAATCATGAAAGGTGATCGTCTCATTTACTGCTTTTTTCACAATAAGCCGCCCTTCCTTCACAAGCTTGGCCAGAAGTTCGGTATGATGATATACTTCTGCTTCTAGACCAAAGTCTGGATATTCATTTTTAAAAATATTGAAAGCATGAGGGTCGATTGTTACAATTTTCTTTACATCGTTTTTCTTAAATTCTTCAATATTCGCAGCAGCTAAATCCTGAAATAGGAATTCATTTCCCAACCTTCGGGCTGTATCCCCTGAATTCTTTTCTTTATTGCCTAATATGGCGAACTTGACTCCTGCCTCATTTAAAAGTTTTGCAAACGAAAGAGCAATTTTTTGACTGCGATTATCAAACGAACCCATTGAACCTACCCAAAATAAGTATTCAAATTCCTCTCCTTGTTTTCTCAACTCTTTTACAGTAGGGATATTAATATCTTCTCGTAACCCGCGCCAATTCTCCCTTTCTTTCCGATTTAATCCCCAAGGGTTTCCTTGCCGTTCGATATTTTGCATTGCCCTTTGGGCATCTCCATCCATTTTCCCTTCTGTTAAAACAAGGTAGCGGCGAAGGTCAATAATTTTATCGACATGCTCATTCATAACGGGACATTGATCCTCACAATTTCGGCAAGTGGTACAAGCCCATATTTCTTCCTCGGTGATTACTTCTCCGATTAAGTTAGGTAGATGTTCAAGTGTTGCTGCCATTTCTTGATTGCCGTCTGTTCGAGCCATCGAGGCCAATTGATTGCCCTTTGTGCGAGAAAAAGCAATTCCTGGCACCCACGGAGATTTAGAGGTAATCGCCGCCCCTGTCAGGTTTAAGTGATCACGCAGTTTTACAATTAAATCCATTGGCGAGAGCATTTTCCCTGTCCCCGTTGCCGGACACATATTTGTGCAACGTCCGCATTCCACACAAGCATATAAATCAATGAGCTGTGTTTGTTTAAAATCCTGGACTCTACCAACACCAAAGGTTTCCTGCGTTTCATCTTCAAAATTGATCTTCTCTAACTTGCCTGGGCAGGTTAAACGGCTGAAAAACACATTTACCGGCCCTGCAATTAAATGGGCATGCTTGGACTGCGGTACATAGACAAGAAAGCTAAGTAATGCAAACAAGTGAATCCACCAAAAAATATAAAATAAGGTCATTGCTGCCGACGGGCTGATCCAGTTAAAAGAGATCGCAAGGAAGGAAGCAACAGGTTCGGACAATGATGGTGAATGACCATGCCAAATAATTGAGAAGCCATTTCCAAATAGGACAGAAAGCATGAGAGTACCGATAAAAATCAAGACAAGGCCTGCTTTAAAACCACGTTTTAAGCGGGTCAGCTTTTCAATATAACGCCGGTAAAAGGCCAAAGCTACAGCAAGAAGGATCATTAAGGTGATGACTTCTTGGAAAAAGGTAAATACAGGATAGGCTGAACCAAGAGGCAGATGTGCCCTTGGTACAAGTCCTTTTAAAATAAAATCGATTGCCCCGAATTGGACTAATAAGAAACCATAAAACATCATGACGTGAATCACGCCGCTTTTCTTATCCTTTAATAATTTTTTTTGCCCAAATACATTTACTTTTATCAGTTCAAATCTTTCTTTAAAGCGGCGGTCAAATTCCTGCTTGCGGCCAAGTTTAATATATTCATAACGTGTCTTGATTAAATATAGAAACAAGCAAAGGGCGTAACCCGTTACTAAAGTAAATGCGATTATATTGATTAATAATGGGTTCACCATTTCAACTCCCTAAGTTCTTGTAGGTTTATTGTTTTACTGCAGCAAATTCTTCAATCAACATAGGAACCACTTCAAATAAATCTCCCACAATCCCATAATCGGCTACTTGAAAAATATTTGCTTCGGGATCTTTATTAATCGCCACTATGATTTTTGAATTGGACATTCCCGCAAGATGCTGGATGGCACCAGAAATCCCGCAGGCAATATATAAATCGGGTGTTACCACCTTACCCGTTTGCCCGATTTGCAGTGAATAATCACAAAAATCAGCATCACATGCTCCGCGCGAGGCACCGACAGCCCCATCTAGAACTTGGGCCAATTCTTTTAGAGGTTCAAACCCCTCCTTGCTTTTCACACCGCGCCCTCCGGCTACCACCACCTTGGCTTCGGAAAGATCTACACCTTTACTTGTTTTCCGGACTACCTCTTTAATTATCGTCCGTAAATCTTTTATTTGAGTGGATAGGATGGAAACCTCACCAGAGCGGGATTCATCTTTCAGTAACGGCTGAATATTATTAGGACGGATAGTTGCAAACACAAGGCCATCCGTAATCATTTTCTTTTCAAAAGCTTTACCCGAATAAATTGGCCGGGTAAAAATAAGGTTTCCAGCTATTTCTTCAACCGCAGTGGCATCCGAGATGAGACCGGATTTTAATCTGCTTGCAATTCTTGGAGACAAGTCTTTTCCTAGTGCGGTATGACCGAAAAGAATGACGTCTGGATTTTCTTGTTCAATCACAGCAAATAAGGCTTGTGAAAAACTATCTGATGTATATTGTTTTAATTTTTCATCTTCTACCACAACGACCCGATCTGCTCCATATTGAATGAGTTCATTTGCTAGCGGCTGTACATTCTCACCCAGTAATACACCCATTACCTCTCCTTCTTGAGAAGCAAGTTTTGCAGCCCCAATTGCCTCAAATGAAACATTTCTAAGCGTTCCGTCACGTACTTCTCCTAATACGAGAACCTTCCTGCTCATAAAAACACCCTCCTATTACCCTATTAAAATAATTTCTATTTTGAATACATTGACATAAATTAAATAACCTTTGCTTCGTTACGAAGTAATTGGATAAGCTCACTTACTTGATCCTTCAAATCCCCGCTTAAAACCTTTCCAGCTTCTTTTTTTGGTGGCAAAAAAACTTCAATGGTTTTCGTTTTAGCTTCTACCTCATCTTCATCAAGATTCAGGTCATCCAACTCCAGTTCCACTAACGGCTTTTTCTTTGCTTTCATGATCCCCGGCAAGGATGGGTAACGTGGTTCATTTAACCCTTGTTGCGCAGTCACCAATAGGGGCATTGTAGACTGAATGGTTTCAGAATCCCCTTCGACATCTCTTATAACGGTGACTTGGGCACCGCTGATATCCAGATTTGTAATCGTTGTGATATAAGGAATATTTAAGATATCAGCTACGCGGGGGCCAACCTGACCGGAACCGCCATCAATAGTTACATTTCCTGTAAAGATTAAATCAACTTCTTTATCCTTCAGATATTTACTAATAATTTTTGCAGTTGTATAGGGATCCCCGTCTTCAAGATCCTCTACGTTAATTAAAATTGCTTGATCTGCCCCCATGGCTAGTGCCGTCCGAAGTTGTTTTTCTGCTTCTTCATTCCCTACGGTGACAACCGTCACTTCACCACCATGTGATTCACGCACATTTAGTGCTTCTTCAACCGCATAGTCGTCATAGGGATTAATGATAAATTCTGCTCCTTCTTCATTGATTTTCCCATTTAAGAGAGAAATTTTTTCCTCTGTATCAAACGTCCTTTTTAATAGCACATAAATATTCAAAATCATCCCACCTTTATTGAATTGGCTTACTAAGTCTAGTAAATTACAAAATCCCTTTTTCTTTTTAGGCTGTTTTCGTAAACTTTGTTGTTCTTGAATAAAGAGTGGTTGATTGGAACGAATGCTGCTCGATTTCCCTTCCAATCAACCGATTTATTAATCGTTTGCGTTTCCAAAATTCATTTAAAAAACAACAATCTCTCAGAAAAGAGCCTTTGTTTAAAATCCATTATCAACCTATAGTTGTGGATTCGGATTCTTGATTAAGATCTATAACTTCCACCATTTCCTCTCCGTTTTCCTCATTCTTTTTGGGAATGAACATAAGAAATAGGAACGACACAGCCGTAAAAATGGTTAATAAAAGAGCTGTAGTTGAAAGAGCGCTTGAGGCATTTCCTCCGGCCGAGAATAAAGCAAATGCGACAAGGGCAAATGAGGCACCGACTCGGGAAGCAACATTCTCTATCGTAATATAAGTAAACGAAATAACACCTAGACGGGTTGGACTCGCTTTTGATACAATCACCGATTTCACTACCGGACCAACCGTTCCAATTGCCGATCCAATTAAACTCATAGAAATAAATAAATAGATAAAGGAGGTAGCGGTTCTTGCCATCGATAACATTCCGACTCCTGCCACTAATAATGCGATGGCTATACCAATTAATCTGCGCGGGGAGTATTTACCCATTAATCTTCCGCTTATGATATTTGCTACTGCCATTGTCAAAAATAGCGGGAATTGTAATAATCCGACAACGGTTGAAGATTTCCCTTGCACACTCTGGACAAAGAATGTTAAAACGTACATGACACTGCTAAAGGACATATACATAATCACCGCAATGATCGAAGGACCCCAGAAGGTTCTTGTTTTTGCATATTTGATGTCTAACAGTGGTTTCTTCTGTTTTTTTTCGACAGCTAATAGCAATAGGAAGGAAAGAATGGAAACCACGAGAGCTGGAACCCACATCCAAGAGGAAATTCCATAATTGTTTATAAAGGTTGGAACGGTCAGGAGTCCTCCCAGTAATAAGAATACAAAGATTACACCTAAGAAATCGAAAGACTTTGACTTTTGGCCTTTTACATTTGGAACACCTAGTGCAAATAACAGGAAGGAAATTACACCAAAGAAACTGCAGAGGAAAAAGATAGAGTTCCACCCGAAACGATCTATAAGGATTCCGCTTAAAATCGGCCCCGCAAGTCCTCCAATTACCGTATAAAACCCATAGATCCCCATCGTTTTTCCACGTTGCTGTTGGGTAAAGTATCTACCTACGAAGGAAACACCTGCAGGAATAACGGCTGCACCGGAAAAGCCTTTTAAGAAAAGACCTACTACCAAAACCCAAAAAGCAGGAGCTGCTGCAACTAAAATGGAGCCAACGGCCAAAAATCCTGCGCCAAAAAGCACTACTATTTTTTGTCCAAAAGAATCGGACAGCCATCCCATTAAGGGCTGGAATCCTGTTAGCCCCAATGCAAACCCCAATTGCATATAGACTGCATACCCTGCACCTAAATGAAAGTGTTCAAGCATTTTAGGATAGGCCGGTATATGTGTTGCCTCTGCAAAAACGACAAGTAGAATCCCTAAACATAAGAAGTGAAAAGATCTTCTAATAAATTTCTCCTCCAATAACTTCCCCTCCAATTTAAAATGTTCCAATAATCTTTATCGGTATAAACAGGGGAACGAACAAGCTCCCCATTCTACCCCATTTCGATAATGCAGGTCTTTTCCCGTGTGTTCTCTAGAATCGAATCCGTTCCATAGCCACTTTCCTTTACACCACCAAACGGCAGCTCTGGTCCCACTCTTCGATACGTATTGACCCACACATTACCGGATTCCAATTTTCTGATCATTCGATGAACACGGTCTAAGTTTGTCGTCCAAACCCCTGCTCCAAGACCATAGGCCGTTTCATTTGCGATTTTTAGAGCTTCTTCTTCTGTATCAAATGGCATCACAACTGCAACAGGTCCAAAAATCTCTTCTTGGCATATCCGAAGCGAATTGCTACCAACAAGAATCAAGGTCGGTTCAATCCAATAGCCTTCAGCAAATGAAGGGTTGTTTGGCAGCAGAGCAGCTCCCCCATAACGGCCTCCGACAATAATTTCTCCACCTTCCTCTTTACTCAACTCGATATAGTTACATACTTTTTTATATTGAACACTATTGGCAATCGGTCCCATGGAGGTTTCCGGGTCCATCGGGTATCCTAGCTTAATATTTTTCTCTATTTGTTCTTTCATTAAAGAAAGCATTTTCTCGAATACTGGCCTTTGAATCAGGATTCTTGAACCGCCCACACAAATTTGCCCTGCGTTTCCTGTAAAAATGCCATTAAGTGTTACGCCTTCAGCCGCTTTTTCAAGGTTTGCGTCGGCAAATACAATATTAGGCGACTTTCCACCTAACTCAAAAGTCAGTGGTTTCGGTGCCTGGGCAGAGGAACGGACAATTGCTTTCGCTGTATTCACTGATCCTGTCAGGCTAACCCGATTTACATCCCGATGACGAACCAATACATCGCCAACCTCCCCATCACCGGAGACAACATTTAAGACTCCAGGGGGAAAAATTGTATTCAAAATTTCGCCATATCGTAAGCTAGAAACGGATGCAAACTCAGATGGTTTGATAATCACGGTATTCCCTGCAGCAAGTGCATAGGCAGCTTTAATCGTAAAAGTAAAGAGTGGTGCATTCCACGGAAGAATGCCAACCACCACCCCTAATGGCTCTCGCAGCGTATATCCAAAACTCTTTGAATCGAGCTGAACCGTTTCTCCCCGACTTGCCACGGCTGCTGCACCAGCAGCATCATGCCAAATACTCGTCAATACCGGAATCAATCCATAGCTTGTTTCCCGGATGACCCAACCAATGTCTTTTGTTTCTAATGCGGCCAGCTCTTGGGCATGCCGGACTAACTGATCGCCAATTTTTCTTAGATAAGCCGCACGTTCCATCGCTGATAAGGCGGCCCAATCATTAAAAGCCTGCTTTGAAGAAGAAATCGCTTCTTCGGCATCTTGTATAGAACTGCCAGGCACCTTTGCCCACACTTTACCTGTTGCCGGGTCAATACTATCAATGGTTTTGCCGGATGATGCCGGCACAGCTTTTCCATTCAATTGATTTTGGTATTCCTTGATTTCACTTACGATTTTCATCTACTCTCACCACCCCAATGCAGCTGCTGTTTTTTCATAATAGCTTTGCGTGCTTCCCAGGTAATTTTCATAAAAGCGTGCCCGTTTCACAAATAAATGGCAGTCCATTTCTTCGGTAAAACCAATGCCACCGTGAATTTGAATATTATGTGCTGCTACACGGTTAAAGGCTTCGCTTGCAAAAATTCGGGCGCTGAAAATCGCCTGTACACGATCCTCTGCCCCGCTTTCTAATGCCCAGTTCGCATAGTAGGCTAAGGATCTTGCTGTTTCAAGATCCAGCTTCATATCGACAATCCTATGCTTGATTGCCTGGAAACGGCCAATTGGCTGGCCAAACTGTTCACGAATCTTAGCATATTCGGCCGCCATTTCGACGACCTTCTCCATTCCGCCAACCATCACGGATGCAAGTGCCGCATTGATCGAAAGCAATCCATTCTGCAGAACCTCCCAGCCTTCATGAAGAGGCCCAATCAATTGCTCGTTTGAGATGGCAACATTCTCTAAAGTAATTTCAGCTAACTGGCGTGTTTCATCTATATTTGCTAGTCTCTTAATCCTTATTTTGGGATCAGATTGATCAAGGATTACAAGTGACACCCCTTCAGTTCCATCTCCCTCCCCCGTACGAACAAGCAGGATCAAACTATTCGCCATCTCGGCATCTGGAACAAGTGTCTTTGTTCCATTTAGAATGATTCGATCACCCGTTAAGGAAGCAGTCATTCTTATATCTGATGGGTTGTAACTACCTCCCGGTTCAAGCCAAGCAAGGGAAAAAGTTTGCGTTCCATCGGCAACCGCAGGCAGGTACTTTTCCTTTTGCTCGGTTGTTCCAAATCTCTCCAGCAAAGGTACGGCAAATGCATTGGTTTCTAAATATAAACCCGGGAGCACATTCCGGCCCAGCTCTTCTAGAATGGGAACCAAATCCAATGCTCCAAGTCCCATTCCACCATTCTCTTCCGAAATATTGATACCCGTACAGCCTAACTCCACCAATCCTAAAAAGACAGATTGATAGAATTCCCTTTCACCCTTAATAAACTCCCGGGCAATTTTTGTTTGCCCCTTATCATTTAAATACTTGTGAACATAATTGCGGAACATCTCTTGTTCTTCATTTAATGAAAAATCCATGACTTGTCACCCCCGTTTTCACTATCTTCCCATATCTTTAGGAAGTCCTAAAATCCGCTCCGCGATCGTGTTTTTCTGAACTTCGCTCGTTCCGCCCCCAATGGTCATACCGAATGAATAAAGAAAACCTTCTTGCCAATACGAATCTCCGATTAGGGAATCCTCTTTCCATAGCACACCTTGATGCCCCTGTATGGACATAGATTGAGCAAATAATTCCTTGGTTAATTCACTAACCAATAATTTATCCATGGAACCTTCTGCACCTGGATGCCCATTTTTTAATGTCTTGGTCAGATTTCGATAATAATTTAGAAGAGAACCTCTTGAGCGTGTATATAAATCAACCATTGTGTTACGAACAAACGGATTTTTAATTAGTGGTTGGCCATCTTCTCGCAATTCTTTTGTTAAAACGACTAAATCTTGAAATTGCTGTTCCAAAGTAAAGACTTGGGCTCCGATTCCCGTTCTTTCATGCATTAAGAGGGCAATCATTACCTTCCAGCCTTCATCTACCTCACCGACAATGTCGGCATCATAAGCAATCGCGTCTTCTAGATACACTTCATTAAAATCATGTTTGCCATCCATTTGGATGATGGGCCGAGTTTCCACCCCAGGCTGTTTCATATCTAATAGGAAAACAGTAATCCCTTTATGCTTCTTCTCTCCCTTGCTTGTTCTTGCAAGAAGAAAACAACGATCTGCCAAGTGTCCAAAACTCGTCCACACTTTTTGTCCATTAATTTTCCAACGATCCCCATCCCGCACTGCAGAGGTCTGGATGGCAGTTAAGTCAGATCCTGCGTTCGGCTCCGAATATCCCTGGCACCAAACCTCTTCACCTGTTAATATTTTCTGAATATAGGCAGCTTTTTGTTCCTCTGTCCCGATTTGCATCAATGTAGGTCCGACCATATGATTCCCAACATAATTAACCAATGGCGGAGCTTTTACTCGAACCATTTCTTGCTGATAAATAATCTCCTCTATTAAACTGGCATTCCGGCCTCCATATTTTTCCGGCCAAGCAATCGCAGCGTATCCACCCTCATATAATTTTTTTTGCCAGTTTCTTAAGAATTGAGAATACTCATTTCGCTCTTTTGGTAGCTCCCTGTTTCCCATAAGCCAACCATCCGGTAAATGATTCTCCAGCCATGTTCGTAATTCTTGGCGAAATGCTTCTTCCCTTTCTGTAAAAGAAAAATCCATTTGCTTCATTTCCTCCTTTCAAAAATAAATCTTTTTACTATACCTGGATCCATTGCGGAAGTGCGCGTTCTTCGTTGATATCCTGCCATGTCATTTTTACGTTCATTCCAATCTTGACATCCTCTGGACTGCAATGGAGAATGTTCCCGATTATCTTTATATCAGGGGCTTTTTCAAGCTGCACAATCGCAATCACTAAGGGCAGATTGTCTTGAAATCCTGGAAGAAATGGACGATAGGATATAACGTAAGAATAGACCGTTCCTTTAATGTCACTTCCAAAATTCACCCAGCTAAGTTCCGTACTGCCGCATTTTGCACAAGCAGGGCCAGGTGGATGCAGGTATCGATGACAACTTTCACATTTTTGGATCATAAGTTCATGACGATCCGCGGCGTCCCAAAAGGGATGATTATCCTGATTTTTTAATGGTATTGGTTTTTGATATCCCATTCTTAACCCTCCTAGTTTCTAAGAATCATAGCCCCTGCAATATCTGGCCCCGCCCAGCCAGTACATAAGCCGACCTCACAATTTTCTACTTGACGGTCTGTTCCTTTATAATCGTGGCGGATCTGGCGAACAATTTCGAGAACATTATTCATTCCATGTGTATAGCCTTCGGAAAGCATGCCACCCGCTGTATTACTCGGCAATCTCCCACCCATTCGTAAATTTCCATCAGCAACAAAATCTCCTACTTGACCGCGAGGAGCAATTCCATAAGCCTCAAGCTGGCGTAACACCACCCAGCTGTAGCAATCATAGATGGAAGCTACATGAAGATCTTCCGGTTTAACCCCTGCCATTTTATACACCTCAGGTGCAACGTAATCCGCAGCAACTTCCGAAAGATCTGACCAGTAATGCGCATGGGATACACATTGTCTTGCCGCAATCCCCATAATGTACACCGGTCTTGATTTACCATTCTTGGCCCTTTCAGCTGAAGTAACAATCAGTGCATTGGCTTCATCTGATTCCAGACAGAAGTCATGTTTATTAAACGGGTAACTTAAATAAGGTGTATTTTTATACTCCTCCATGGTTAGCGGTTTTCCATAAAAAAATGCTTTGGGATTCCGCTGGGCATGTTCATAAAAGCTTACACATACATGCCCCAAATGTTCTTGCGTAAGCCCAGTTTCATGCATATGCCTTGTTGCAAAAATTCCAAACCACTGACTTGGTCCTCCTGCACCATATGGGATGATAAAGCTTCCTCCATCAATGGCAGATTGAAGCATATTTACATCCCATCCGCCGCCTCCCATCCTGACACCAGATCGGCCATTCATCGAACGATAAATTAAAACGGTATTGACCTGACCTGTTTCAATTAATCCAATCGCATCGGCAATCAACATTTCTGTACTGCTGCCGCCGCCCATAATATCTTTCACATATTTAGGACGAACTCCTAAATATGTGGCTAATTGATGAGAGGTACAAGAATCATTTTCACTGTAGCTCATGAAACCATCGATCTCTTTCGCTTCAATACCTGCATCTTGAATGGCAGCTCTTGCTGCATCTAAGGCTAAATGCAGCGGAGTTGTTCCTGAATTTTTTGAACGCTCACTTTCCCCTACACCAACAATCGCATAGCGATCTTTAATCAATCCCACAAGAAAACCTCCCTCTTTATTTTAGAAAAAACGTAAAATCGCTTCACCGGACCCCACAACTTTTTCCGGGGCCTTCTCCGCTTTTAGTGCTAACCTTACAAACCGTTTTCCATCTTCTTCAAAGAAGTTTTGGATGATGGCAGAACAGGTAATTTGATCTCCTGGCTTAGTCATAGCGCCAAATCTCATTCGAAAATTAGTTGTTTCTGCGGTTTTGCCTGCAAGCTGCATAACATATTCCCCTAAAAAACCCATCACCAGCATTCCATGGGCAATGACACCTGGCATTCCTATACTTTGGGCAAACGCATCATCGGTATGCAACGGGTTAAAGTCCCCAGAGGCTCCCGCATATTTAACTAATTGGACCTTTGTCACGGGTGGCTTTATGATAGGCTGTAAAACCTGCCCTTCTTGTAAATCTTCATATACTAACATTCATCTTCCCTCCTTTTGCAGGGTGCTCATTTATTTTTGAACCGCAGATTAAAAGAATAAAAGGTTCATTCTATTGTTTTGGCCGATAAATAATATTCGTGCGGCTGATGACTACCAGATTTCCCCCTTCATCTTTCATCTCTGTATCTAACACCAAAAACTGCATTTTCCCGCTTTTTCCCTCTCGTTCATATAAATCCGTCACTTTCATTTGACACACCAACCTGTCCCCAGATTTAATCGGACGGTTATAGATAAATTCCTGTTCACCATGAAGCATTCTCTTTGGATTGAGGTCCAAGTCAATCCCTTCACCTTCCGCACCAATGGCAATCGGAAAAGTAGGCGGGGCAATGATTTCCATGTAAGGAGTTTGTGCGGCATACTCCTCATCTACGTAAAGCTGATTGGGGTCTCCAATTGCTTGAGCAAATTGTCGTATATGTCGTTTTTCTACTTCAAAAGTAAATTCTGGACCCATTAATCCAATAATGCTGCTGTCCAAATCCATCTTATCTCCTCCCTGCTTCCGTTTTTTCAAGTGAAGAATGACTGGTAATGATTAAGGCATCCGCCGCTTTTAAGCCATTCTCATAAACAATGAGTGGATTAATATCGATTTCCTCAATCCCACCATCTGCGTCAGAAATTAAATCAGAAACTTTTAATAAAACATCGATAAGTGTCTCAAGGTCAGCAGGAGCCTGTCCTCTTACCCCTTTCAGAATCGCCTTTCCTTTAATTTCTTCCATCATCTCTGCTGCATCTTGACGGGTTAGAGGGGCAACACGGAAAGAAATGTCTTTGAACGTCTCAACAAAAATTCCACCAAGACCAAACATGATGACCGGCCCAAAAACTGGGTCCTTTGTTACCCCTACAATCACCTCTGTACCTTTCGGCAGCATCTCTTGAACAGATACGCCATTGATGACGGCATCAGGATTGTACATTTTACCGGAACTTAAAATATCCGCATAGGCATCCACTACATCCTGTTCGTTTTGTAAATTCAATCGAATGGCATTTGCTTCGGTTTTATGAGGAATATCCTGGGAGTCTATTTTCATTACAACGGGAAAACCGATACTTTTGGCGTGTAAAACAGCTTCTTTCGCTGTTCGCGCTAATGCTTTTTGGGAAGTTGGAATATGGTATAATTCCAATATTTCACTTGATTCAAATTCACTTAGCGTTACACCTGGCTTTAACAACTGCTGTAAATTTGGTTTTGAGCCTTTTAGGACGGGATACTTTTGTCCGGCTTGAGCCTCGTTGATTTGATTTTTACGATATTTTTCACTGTACTCTACCAATTTTGCCAAAGCCCCAATTGGATTTAAGTTCCCAGGTATTACAGGAATTCCGTTTTTCTCCATTTCGGATGTCCCTTTAGGGATTGACATTCCTTGTAATGGAAAGGTTGTTACCAGAACAAATTTATCCGATTCCTTACACTTTTGAATAAACTCTTGTAATAGTGGGTGATCGTCTCTCCAAAACATTGGAAACTCAGTAAATATTAAATTATCAATCTCTTGATCTTCCAAAAGTGCCTTCAGCGGTGCGATAAACAACTCAGGATTCGTAACTGCGGCTGCAGCGGTTAAATCAACTGGGTTGGCAGCACTTGCAAAGGATGGTAAAGCTTCTTTTATTTTTTCCTTCGTCTCATTCCTTAACGGGATAATCTTTAGTCCGCTTGCCTCACAGCGGTCTGCTTCATTAATTCCCCTGCCGCCAGAACTTGTAATAATGACCGTATTACGTCCAGTGGGCAGCTTACCTGATAGAAACAGTTTGGAGAAAGAAATAATTTCTTCGTAGTCATTTGCTCTTACGATTCCTGTTTGCTTAAAAAATGCGTCATAGATTTGATCTGATCCCGCCAAGGAACCTGTATGGGAAGCTGCGGCCCGGCTTCCTGCTGAACTGCGGCCTGTTTTCATTACTACAATTGGTTTATTTTTGTTCAATGCTTCCTTTGCGAGCTGCCGCAGTTTAGCAGGATTTTTAGCTCCCTCGAGATAACCGCTGATGACCTTCGTTTTTGGGTCATGAATCATATATTCCACAACGTCAGCAAATTCTGTATCCATTTCATTTCCAACACTGACAAAATAATTAAAGGTTAATCCGTTCTGGGCTGCCGCCATATAAGTTAGAATCCCGAAGGCTCCACTTTGAGAAACATAACCTACAGCCCGCTGATCGTTTAATGGATGACTCATTACAGCCGGTGAGAAGGTTCCTACCAATCCATTCAAAGTATTGACGAGTCCAACACAGTTAGGGCCGATTAATCTAATTCCGTACTTTCTAGCTGTATCTACAATCATTTCCTGCTGTCTTGCCCCCTCTACTCCTGTTTCTGAATATCCTGAGGCAAAAATAATGGCGGCTTTCACCTTTTTCTTTCCACAATCCTCGATGCTTTGTAAAACTTGACTGGCACTCACACAAAATATGGCTAAATCAATGGGTCCAGGGACATCTGATAATGTGGAATAGCATTTTAACCCAGCAATTTCGGTTTCCTTTGGGTTAATCGGCAGGATCGCTCCATCATAGTTCCCATCCAATAATGCTTTCACCTGAATGTAACCCAGCTTATTAGGATTTTTTGACGCCCCTAATACTGCAACGGAACGAGGATAAAATAAGGGGTCCAAACTTCTATAGGAAACGTTTTCATTTTTCATTTCTTCCACCCCAATCTTTACTATTGTTTTCATAGTTGTAATCATACACAATTGATTTTTAATATTCAGAAAACAAAGCAACTTATATTATTTAATTATTAGTGAGAAAAAAAAGAAAAAATGGGTAAAAACCTTGGTCTATCAACAGCAAAATAAACTAGTAATTTTTTTATGTACACCATCATCCCGACATCTGTTCAAGACAACCTCGACAAATGTATAAGATAAACCCTTTTTACGAAAAAAAAGAACAATATGCACATTTTTCATGTACATATTGTTCTTTTTTTATTCAAAGCGCTTCAGCCATTTCATAAGCTTGAACTGAATTTTTTTAGATGGGATTTTAATGCCTCTTTCAATATTGCTTAGATAAGAGGTGGAGATTTCCAATTCTTCCGAAACATGTGCTAAAGCCAAGTTGAACTTTTCCCTAATCTCCCTTATACGTACTCCAATCAATTCTGCCTCTTCACCCAATACCTCTTTCTGAGGTTGTTTTATACTCTGGCCTTGATAGCTTCTCTTAATCGGACGATATTGTTCCATTATAAAATCCGGCGGCTGAATGTTGATCATAGAATTCAGCCAAATACGCCCCCATCCTTTTTGGTCGGCGATCGACTCTTCCCATTTCTCATAGTGCCATGCCCCGATCACACCATCTTGCTGCAAGGTATCAAGTGCTTTTTCCAATCTTTCTCTTGTGCGTGACGGGGTTCGTTCATTTATTTTGACACCGATCGCATCAAGTAACGTGTTAATTTTATTCGGCTGTAAATAATCCTCTTTTCTGGCCTGTATCCGCCATCTCCAGCTAAGGTATCTTGTTAATCGCTTCTCCCATGTTTTTCGATACGGATCATAATGTAACACTTTTAAAGGAAGAAGAGCCACTTGTCTTCCTGATCCAAACAAGTATCTAGAAAAGACCTGGTCCACTTTATAACTTATTTTTTTCTCATTTGTTTCTTCCGTAATGGGATACTCGACTCGATTCTGGTCAACGAAAAGAAAGGCCCTGCCTTGGAGCCGAGTCTCGGAGGGCTTCCCTTTTTCATAGACAATCGTTTTTTCCAAGTCAATCCAAAGTTTCTGTATAAGCGAAAGCGATTTCAATACTTGACGGCGCTGCTTCTCCTCATATCCGCCACGACGGCCATCACCACCCATTTTTGGTTTTAAGCCCCGAATAGCTAACAAGTCATCCAACTGGATTTCGATGACATCATCTGGATGTTTGGCATTTGATAAAAAGAAGGTACAAAGAGCATCGAATATATCTGCTTCTAAATCCGATAAAACCTTAACCTCCTCCCAGGTTTCTTTTACAATAGGATGATTTTTATGTAATGGGTAATAGTCTTTTTTAAAGGGTTTGATTTGCAGGATTCCCTTAACACTGCTCTTTATAATAGGGAAGGTGGGCCAAAGAAATTCTTCTTTTTTTGTAAAACTCGTTTTATATAAAGCTTCACGAACAGACTGATACGGTGCATTATTCATGACAAATATACAGTCATTCCCTGCTGAATTAAACGTGAACTCATTTACAGGAGAGGGTGATGGATGTTCAGAAATGGAGATATCTTTACAAAGCAATGATTCGATTTGCTGAATAGAATAATTTTCTAAATTTAAAAAGGTAATAATTTTTTCAACCCACTCTAAGGTATAGTTATTTACAATACTTGTAAACCTTGTAATGAAATTTTTATTTTGCGAAAAATTCATGGAGATAAATTGATAGAATTGCTCGTTTAATTCCTTTTTCTCCAGCTGGACTAATCGATCCTCACCAAGGGTTTGGGCCATTTCTTCCAGTACCCATTCAGTTAAATAGATCCGGAACCAATCACAAAAGTTATCCCAAACATCCTCATTAACTAAGAAAGTGTCTCTTTTTAACATCTCCTCAAAATAGTGAATCGACCGGCTTTTCATTTCAACATCATTAAGAATCGTGGAGAATATCGGAGAAAACTTTTTATACTTCGTTAAAAGATAGTTCACAATATTATTGGAGATATGCCTAATTAACCGATTCCTAGCCGCAAGACGCAAACTATTAAACACGTGGGTGCTCTCCTGATAGACTCGGTCCCAAATAATAAAAGTATTAGATCCCTTTGTGTCCGCAGATAACGGCATCGCTGCTAGTGAATTCTTGGATTGTTCCCACTCTAAACCAGTGTGATCTTGAATTTTATAATCCTGTTCATAGACGCATAGTATCAGATAATTATCTATTTTTGCTGATAACTGTTTTGAAATTGGGTTCATCCCTTCAACATCTATATGATTAGGACCGGCAGCATTGAAATTTAACATCATTACCTCCTCGAAAAAGTACGATTGGTAGAAGAAGTCACGTTGTTTAGAAGATAAGATTATCTTTATATAGTTTACCACTCAGTTTTACAGTATTCAATATTTTCAGAAAACAACAAAAAAGGACAACCCTGTGTTGCCCTTTTTCTTCATTAATGTTATTTACAAGGGACCTGTCCCTTCGTGTTGTTCCTAGAAATCGATTTGACCAACTCTTCCACAAGCGCCGGAACTTCTTCAAATGCGCTCTTGATATGGAGGCGTTCGGTGCGTTTGTGGGCATCTTTCCCAAATGGCCCCACGTTCAGCACGGGTGCTTGGAGTTGTTTCATTTCCTCGAATGGGATGCTGTAGCTGTCTCCCCAAACCGGTGTGTTGGCGACAAAAGAATTCCATCCTTCATTCGTATCGTTGTAATTCACATAGCTTAAGTCGCAAATGCCATTGAAATAGTGGATTTGTCCTACCGGCAGCCCAAAATTTTCCATGCCCTGCGCTTTAATATGGCTCACACACTCACGAATAAATTCACTATCAGACGAATTGACAGCCGGATAATATGGCGGTGCATAGAGCAAAATCATTGCCGGTGCCAGCTCTTGGCACTCAATCATTAATGTATCAGCGATTTGGAAGGACTTATCGCGGTCATCCCACTCGCTGTTGGTGAGAACCTCGGCTTTCACCGAATTAACAAAATCCTGGCCAAGTTTTGCAACAGCATGCTCGAGCAATTGTTCATAACGGAGAACATGGACTTCCCCTACCGGTTTTACGCCCTGAGCCGTACAAATTTTTTGATAGGCCGTATTGCAGGCCATTGCTGCGTCCCCGGCAATCTCCTCAAAAATATCCATGATTTCCGCTGCATTTCGCTTCATTAAAAATACATTATACAAGGCAGCTGCACGAAATGGTGTCTGTGCCGAGTACTCCATTTTTAAATCCTTTTGCTGGAGTGTCACCGGAAGCGGCGTCTTTTCTCCCATCACCGTTTCCTCAAGTTTAACGTTCCACTCCATTTGCTGCGTCATAAACGAAGCCATATAGCTTGCAGTAATCCCGCTCAGCGGTTCGCCGACATGGGTTTCGCGCCCGTAAAAAAGCACGGAAGGCATAATTTTACCGATCGAGCCGGAGTAAATATAATAATTGCGGTCACCCGGCTGCTGCGTAAATACCGGCTCTCCATTTAGAAATAATTTGTAGGTGAGACCGTGTTCTTCACGCATTTCAACTAATTTCACTACAGCGGCCCGCATACCCGCCGAATTGACTTCTTCATCCGGAACCGTAAGTAAAATAAGATTAATTGGCCATTTTTCTGCGGAAGCCTTTTCAATTAATCCCATATGCATGACGAGACCCATTTTCATATCCATCGTGCCGCGCCCAAACAGATATTCACCAGAAAGAAGATCTTCTCTTGCATCCTCCGGCAGGCTGTCAATTCGGCTATAAAGTAATTGCGTTAATTCCTCAGGCTTGAAGGCGAATTCTTCGATATCCCCGTATTCCGCTGTAAAAACCGTATCAAAATGACTAATGAGAACAATGGTATCCTGGGCTTCTGGATGTTTGTATAGAGCGGTGACGAATCTTCTACCTAAATCCGCATCATGAAGACTTAAGTGACCAGGATTCTCTTGAAAATAGGGCAAACTCTGTAGTTTTGCTTCCAGCTTTTTAGGGAATTCCCGTTCTCCCGGCGTCAATGTCCGGCTTTCCCAGCTCACCACCTCGCATAACAAACGGCGAAGCCCTTCTTTTGTTGCCCACTGATATTCTGTCATGATCTTCTATCCCCTTTTAAGGTATTACACTTTGTCTAAAAAAGCGGAACTCATTTTAAATATACTGCTATAACGATCTATTTACTATCATTAATAGGCTGGCATTTCATGTCAGGAGCAGCAGAATGGAGCAGCTTTTTCTATGAAGATTTAGAAACGCAAGGACAAGCAGCTTAGTCCACCGTCTAATTTACGGAATTCAGTTGTATCTACTTCAATGGTTTTGAAGCCTGCATCCTCTATATTTTTCTTAGTTTTCGGGAATCCAGCTGGAACGATAACATAATCGTTGACGCGAATACAGTTGGCTGCATACTCTTCTTCAGTCGGCACAATGATTTTTTTGTAAGAATTGAAATCAGCATGGTCGACGAATTCACCAGCGGCCAAGATGATTCCTTCCCCAATGTAGTTAACCCCGGTTTTTAAGTGGAAGAATTTCTCTAATTCAACAATGGTAGCTTTGTAGTTTTCCGATTCAAGGATTTGCTTTAATTGTTTGGCACCTTCATGGTTCGTTCTCGCTGAAATTCCGATATAGAAATGATCTTCAATTTGTAAAATATCCCCGCCGTCAAGAGTTCCTGGTGCTTCAATACGATAGATTTTATCATAAAACTTCTTTAATACCGGCTCCATTTCAATAATTTCGCCATTGCGAGTGGTTGCGCCGGGATTGGATACTACGGCAAAGCCTGGTGTAAGAACAGCAGTATCCTCAACGAAGGTGGAATCAGGGTAGTTTTCGTTTGCTTGAAGCTCGGTTACCTCCACGCCGCATTGTTTAAGGGCTGCTATGTAAAAAGTATGTTGCTCTAGCGCCTTCTCTAAAATTGGTGTTCCAAGATCTGAAGTGGTTAATCCGTTTACATATGTTTTCCCAGGTGTTTTAACAATAACATTTTTAAACATGTAATTGACCTCCATTTTTTCGCATAGTGGAATTTTATTTCATCAAATGAAATTTATAATTTGATAGTATAGCAGTTCGATAATCATGTCAATATTTTTAATTTTTAAAAATTAATGTATAGTAAGGATAATGTTCCACATTACGGAATTTTCAATCATTATTTAGAAAAAGGGAGTTGAGGAAATGCAAACGATTGATCGTGCAATGGAGATCATCGAGATTATTTCCGGCAGTGAAGCGGCAAAGTGGTTGTCGATTACGGATATATCGAAGGAGTGCGACCTGCCTGTTAGTACCATTCACCGCTTGCTGAATTCAATGAAAGAGCATGGACTGATTCAGCAGGATCCGGACTCGAAACTTTACACACTGGGAAATAAATGGCTGGAATATGGTTTGCAGTTATATGACAGCTTCGATTTTGTCGGCCAGATTCGCCCTGAAATGGAGCGATTAATGAACGAGGTTGGAGAAAGTGTTTATTACAATAAGCCGTTTGGGCTGGAGTCGCTTGTGGTTGAAAGAATTGATTGTCCGACCAACCCGATTCGGATTTATGACCAGCTCGGCAATCGGATTCCGATGCATATTGGTGCTGCAAACAAGGCGATGCTCGCGTTCCTGCCGCATGCGGAGTCGCAGAATATTGTTGGAGAATTGGTCGCTGTAGAGGAGCAGGACGCATTTTTCGAAAGATTGCAGGCTGTAAAATTGCAGGGGTATGGCATCAGTCATGGTGAGAAAACGAAGGGGACATCGGCGGTGGCCGCCCCCATTTTTAACCAGATGAATGAACTGATTGGCGCCATTAGTATCGGGTATGTCAATTTCCAAGTTTCGGAGGAGCGGGAAAAGCTGTTGATTGACAGAGTAGTAGAATATGGAAGGCGGATCTCGGTGAAGTTGGGGTATAGGTATTAGCTAGTTCTTGGTTAGTGCCTGTCAGCTTTGTGAAATTTTCACATTGGTGACAGGCACTTTGTGTTTCGCTGATTGGAGAGCTGTTATCGCTGATCGGACTCCTCGTTTCGCCAATTGGAACCCAGTTTCCGCTGATAGGCCATAAGCGTCCACCCCACACGGACAAATGGAGCGAAAAGTCCACGGGCGGTGTCAGGCACCGTATTTCAAGGCACCGTATTCACCATAGGTCCTCTATTACGTCTGACTGAATGAGGTTGGTGTCGATGTTGCAGGTTGGGCCGTCGATTCCGTATTGCCAGATGGATACTTCTATTTTGTCGGGGGCCTTTGGTTTAAATTTGGGTGCGCTGTCCTTGTTGGTGATTCCAGGTTCAGGGTTGCTGCTCCAGATGATGGTCTGATCTTGAATCTCCTTATCCTTCTCCATCGCCTTTTTATATGCAGAGGTAACCTTAGATTCCTTTGTGAACACTCCGTAGATTCCAGGTTTATAATCCGATTTGTGCAAGGTGTCGACCCAGCCGCGAATAAAACCTTCATCGACGGGATATTTCGGTTCGATATCAGCGAAAATCCCGGTTCCCTTTGGAATTCCTATCTTTTTGGCATAACGGATTGCTTCTTTTGCTTCAGATACCCCTTTTTTATAGCCGGTGGCATCGATAAAATGATTAAATATCGGAATAACTTTGACTCCCTCTTTGTGAAGAAAGTCAGCCTCTTTTTTCGTAAGTCCTGTCGAGATTCCCTCTTTCGTCTCCAAATAACGGCCAAACACAGCTGGCTTGCCATAATGCTTTTTTACACATTTTAAAAATGCCTTATCCACCTTTGTAGCGGAATCGACACCCCAGAGGGTTTTATGTTTGGGAGCAGGCTTGTTTTCCGGTTTAGGCTGGGAATGAGGTTGGGAGTGGGAATTGGGGTGAGACTTTCCAGGATTCTTTGTGGAATGCTCCCCCATGACTGTCTGCGCTTCAGGTGGATCAGACTGCTTTTTGGCTCCATTATCATGGAACATTACGAGAACCAACGGGAGAACCAATATGGCACTTAAAACGATTGTCCAAAACCATTTTCGTGTTTTCATACTTTCCCTCCATTCGACATTCTGTAAAAACACAGTATGCCAATGGAAGTTTGAACGTGTGGGCATGGACACTCCAAGTGGAGCAGAAGCACCTGTAAAAAAATAAATCCCTCACGCTTGTGGGAGATTTTGTTATAATAACAACAGATTAAGGGAGGTGCGTACAGTTGGAGAATCACTTAAGATTGTCTGGTACTTCTGCCACTCATGCAAAGCCTAGTATTGGAAAGGCGATACTTTGCATGGGGCGAATCATTTAATTTTATCGCCGACCTAGCTTTTCTACTATTTTGGCTTTGCACCTTATTTTTTCAAAATCGAAATAAGGGGCTGGCAAAAATGAAATATATTAATGCAAACAAGGTTTTACCCGAAAAGCTGATCGTAGAAATCCAAAAATATGTCCAGGGAGAAACCCTATACATTCCCAAACCGGAAACGGAGTACCGGAAATGGGGAACCTCAAGTGGCGGGAGACGGCTGCTCGATCACCGCAATGCCGCTATTAAAGCAAAGTTCAACAGCGGCTGCAGCATCCAGCAATTAGCCGAGGAACACTATCTCTCTACAGAAACCATCAAAAAAATTGTCTATTCGAAAAAGACATAATCGAACAGCACTGGTGAAAAAACTTCATCAGTGCTTTTTTATGTAAAAAACAGTTCTAACCCATTTTCTCCATTTTAGAAATCAGCTGTATTTTTTAAAATAAACAGTATAGAGAATGATAGGAGCTACCCAAAATGACCGAAAAATTTATTAAAAATGAACAGCTTAATTTTATAAAAAATCAGATTGCCTTTATTAAGGATAGCGCCAAAAAGAATGTGGCCCCTACCGTTTTAGCTGCAGTGCAAGACTTAGCCAATGCTAAAATCAACGACCTTTTTCCAAATGCAACATTGGAACATCATAAAATGCTCGACCTTTCAAGGCTGAAGACAGATGCCGAATATGATCAATATATCCAGCATCTTTCCGCCTACGTGATCCCTTTTCCCAAAATCACCGAGCAGCAGTTGAAAAAGATGTTTCCTAAAAATAAAAAATTAAAGCTGCCTGATTTATCACAAATTGATCACGGCCAACTGACTTATTTGAGTTGGAACGACCTCAGTTCCAATAAAAAATTTATTGTTTATGAGCTGGATGGAAAAATTGCCGGCATCGAATGCAAAGTTACTCCCATCAGTAAAGAAAATATCTGTGCCTTCTGTAGCCGCTTTGGCCAGGTTGCTTACATTTCCACCATAACAAAAACGAAAAAGTCCAAAAACCCGGATTACTACAAGGCCATCGGCAATTATATTTGTACCGATAGTTCCGATTGTAATAAAAAAATTACCAATGTCGACTATTTGACATTGTATCTTAAAGACTCGCTGGGAATGTGAAAACTTCACATGGTTTCTTTCGCCATTGTGAAGTTTTCACATCCTTCTATTTAGTTGGTTTTAGGAATTGATAGATGGCCGAGAAATCAAGTTCACCGAGGCCCTGTTGTTTTGCTAACGCATAGAGTTCCTTGGTGAGGTTGGCGCTTGGCATCGATAAAGAGTGTTCGTATGCCGCCTGGGAAACTAGCTGAAGATCCTTTTGCATCAGCCTTAACGGAAAATCGGCCGAATACTCGCCGGAGAGAATTTTGGTCTTTTTTCCTTTCAACATCGGAGCCGCGGTCGGCCCATTTAACAGTGTTTCCATAACAGTTTCCTTTTGAAGACCGAGAGCTTCACCAAGATTCAGGGCCTCCGCAAACGCAGCCATCGATTGGGCGAGCATTAAATTAATGACAATTTTCATGGACGTCCCTTTCCCGGTTTCTCCTTGATAGAGAACATCCTTCCCCATTGTCTGAAGCAGCGGCCTTACCTCCTCCATATCCTCTTCCTTGCCGCCCACGAGGAAAACAAGCTCTGCCTTTTCTGCAGGAATTCTTGAGCCCGATACGGGTGCCTCTAAAAACCGAATTTGACGTTTTTCTGCCTCCGCTGCCATTCTTCGTGTAAATGCGGGATCGACGGTACTGCATTCAACCCAGAGGCTGCCTTCACGTAAACTCCCCAAAAATCCTTCCTCACCCAAGGCAACCTCTTCCACAGCCTTTGGCACCGCGAGCATGGTAAAAATAACAGTGGACCGGGCAGCGACTTCCTTCGGAGATGCAGCCCAATTCGCCCCCTTCTTTAAAAGGTCCTCCGCTTTTTCTTTTGTTCGATTATAAACGACTATTTCATGGCTGCTTTTCAATAGGTTTTCAGCCATACGGCTGCCCATAATTCCAAGTCCGATAAATCCAATCAAACCCTAACATCTCCCTTATTTTGATAATTTTAGTATGGCTTTTGAGGGGATTTTTTAATAAAGTGGAAAGGGTTGCCAACCTCCTGTAACTTTCCACTAATTTTAATAAAAAAATAATGAATTTAAATTGAGTGATATTTCAAAATAACCTATTATAGTAATATTACCGACTAATTTCGATAATTATCGCCAATCTCCTATAAACTGGAGGTTGTATACTTTGAGGAGGCTCGTTATGAAACTGAGCAGTGAGGAAATTGAAATTTTAAAAATACTTGAAGAGGACCATCAATTATCGGCGGCCACCATCGCCTCCATGGTCATGAGCGACGAAGAAACCGTCAAAAACTCGATTAAAAAATTAGAAGATCAAAAGGTTATTATGAGTTACCCGACATTAATCAACTGGAGTAAGGTTGAAGGCGAAGCAAACATTATTGCCATGATTGAAGTAAAGGTTACTCCGAAACGCGGCGTTGGTTTTGATGAAGTGGCGGAAAGAATCGCTCGTTTTCCGGAGGTATCCTCTTTGTATCTGATGTCAGGTGCCTATGATCTATCCATTACAATAGAAGGAAAAACGATGAATCAAATCGCTAATTTTGTATCAGAAAAATTATCAACGATTGAGCACGTCATTTCCACTACCACCCATTTCATGTTAAAAAAATATAAACATGATGGAGTTAATTTTGAAGGCGGCGAAGATAAGGATCGCAGGATGGTGGTTACACCATGAAAAACGGGTATTCTTCCTATATTTCACAATTGGCAAAAGACATTCAGCCTTCGGGAATTCGTAAATTTTTCGATTTGGCTGCCAGTATGGAGGGGGTTATTTCGTTAGGGGTGGGAGAACCCGATTTCGTCACGCCATGGAATATTCGCGAGGCAACGATTCTTTCACTCGAGCAGGGGATTACCTCTTATACTGCCAATCCGGGGTTGCTGGAATTACGTCAGGAAATCTGTAAATACTTAAATAATCGGTTTTCAGTCGAATATAATCCTAAAGATCAAGTGATTGTTACCGTCGGGGCAAGTCAGGCAATTGACCTCGCCTTCCGGGCGATTTTAAACCAAGGGGAAGAAGTTTTGATTGTTGAACCAGCATTCGTTGCATATGCTCCATTGGTTGCATTGGCTGGCGGTAAACCAATTCCGGTTTCAACTTCACCGGACAACGGGTTTAAGGTAACACCGGAGCAAATCGAATCTGCTATCACGGAAAAAACAAAGGCGATTTTGCTTTGTTCACCGAACAACCCGACAGGAAGCATGCTGACAAGAGAAGATTTAACGGAACTTGCCAAGATTGTTGAAAAACATGACTTAATCGTTATTTCTGATGAAATTTATGCGGAACTGAGTTACGACGAAACCTTTACAAGCTTCGCAGCCATCGATGGGATGTATGAGCGGACCATTTTGATTAACGGTTTTTCAAAAGGCTTCGCGATGACCGGCTGGCGCTTAGGGTTCCTAGCGGCTCCAGTGGAATTTGTTGAGGTTATGCTGAAGATTTACCAATATACGACGATGTGTGCGCCGCATATGCTGCAGATCGGAGCGATTGAAGCCCTTCGCAACACCTACCATGAAGTGGAAGAGATGCGAAAAAGCTACCGCAGAAGACGGAACTTTATGGTGCAGGCCTTAAACGAAATCGGCCTGGACTGCCATGTACCGGGTGGTGCCTTCTACGTATTTCCGTCGATTCGTTCAACAGGTCTAAGCTCGGAACAATTTGCCGAAGAACTACTACTGGCGGAAAAAGTCGCCGTCGTCCCAGGCAACGTCTTTGGCGAAAGCGGCGAAGGCTACGTTCGCTGCTCCTACGCCACCTCCATGCAGCAGCTCCAAGAAGCACTAAAACGCATGCAGCGATTCGTGGAATCGCGGAAAATGGTACTGCAGGGAAAATCTTAAATAAGTGTGTTCGACAAAATTCGGGTGGTGCCTGTCACCACCGAATTTTGTCGACAGCATCCTTATGAATATGTTAAACTACTGCGGATTTCAAAGCTAAAAGGATGATACGATGTTAAAGGTCCTTCACTAAAAAACTTCTAAACCGATCGAAGGTGTGCTCCAGTGCGGATCGGGAGTTTCTTTATTTCAATGATGATGTTTTATTTGAGCGTTTAAAGCTTGTTTCGTATATGTTGATTTTCACTTAACCCGCATTTTTCATTGTCGATTTCTTCCTATTAAATGGGCTTGCTTATCCGACTTACAAAAAGATGCTAGCAGGTGTACATGTCTCTGGGCTTATGATTTCGCTTATTTTTATTGTGATTTATCGCTATTTACGGAACGACATTAAGGCAAAAGGGTCTATCATTCACCTTTATGTCTTTTTTTATTTATTGATAGGAGCCGTTTCCTCTCTCAATAGTCAATTGCTGAACGGAAATCTTTACGCCTATATCATTATCTTAATTGGGGTTGCTGTCATTTTCCCTGTCCATCCGGAATATCTACTAAAAAATTTTACGGGGGTTCATTTACTCTTTGTTATAGGCCTTTTCCTCCTTGAACAAGACCGAGTCTCATTTTTAATCAAGCTCATTAATTCCACGGGTGCTGCAGTAATTTCTTTTACGATTGCCCTAGCATTTTACACATTTCGTAAAAATGATTTTTTAAACAAAAGGAAGCTTGGCAGGAAAGAGGAAGTTTTTCGCCGCTTATTTAATTTAAATCCCAATCCCTTGTTTCTCATAAATCCTGATAGCAATGAAATTCTTCTCATGAACCACCAGGCAGTTGAATACTATCAACTCCGGGACATTGAAACCGACGGAAGCTTCTTGTTTCGCACCCCTAAAGAAAAGGATGATATTTTTACAAGATTAAAGGAACAGGGAACGATTAAAAACATTGTAACGGAGCAACAAATCACTCCATATATCCGCAAATGGTCCATGCTTCATTTCGAGCTGGTTGATTACTTAGATCACACCTGTATGTTAATTGGAACAACGGATATTACCGATATCAAGAAAACGGAAGAAGAACTAGAAAGGCATGCCTCTTATGATATGCTTACCGGTGTCAAAAATGGTAGGATTGGGATTGAGCAGCTCCGTAAACAAGTTTCCGGAGGGCCAGAGTCCGAAGAATTTTTTCTTAGCTTTATTGATATTAATGATTTGAAAAAGGTCAATGATCGTCTCGGCCATGCATCTGGGGACGATCTAATTAAAACTTGCTGCGAAACCTTGAAACGGCATATCGATCATCACGATGTCCTCTTTCGTCTTGGCGGAGATGAATTTATCATCCTCTTTTTTAAAAAGAAAAGGGAAGACGTTGAGCACATTTGGGGAGATATTCAGCGTGATTTCGAGTTCCTGAATGAAGAAAAACAAAAGCAATTTCACATCTCTGTCAGTCATGGGCTCTACCACTATGTACCTGGGGCTCCGATTACCGTCGAAGAAATTCTTGAAACCGCAGACCAAGAAATGTATAAGGAAAAATCCCTTTATAAGGAGCGAGAAGCCTCCTTCGGAAAATGACACCTCAACCGTCCACCCACAGTGTACAAAAATAGTGAAATGTCCACGAACGGTGTCAGGCACCATGTGAATTCTTCACATGGTGCCTGACATGAATTATTTCAAATCATCTATCCTTAAATAGTCTGTATAGATTCCCGTAACACCCTGGTTTAATAGTGTTTTTGCCTCCACTTTATTATTGACCGTATGGACATACACCGAAATCCCCTGCCTCTTTAGCCTCTCAATAAATGGCAAACTAGCTTGGTTCTGTGACAATGCTACTACCTTAATATCGCTATTTTGCAGAAATCCAAGGATATTTTCCCGGCTCATCATACCTAATCTATACGTTGTTAAAATCATATTTTCAAAAGGATAAATCTCCTTTATTCTCTGATAATCTTTTGGCCCGTACACTTGGGGAATTATTCTCTGCAGCAGTGCCTGATTCTCCTTTGAAAATTGAGCCACAACCTCGCTAATAACACGTGTATTATCTAATTTTGTATCCGTGATAAAATAAACATCAGGGTACCTTTTCATTAAAGTGATGAGGTCGTATACGGACAGCGGCTCCCACCCGTCATGGATTTTTAAGCTTTTAAACTCCTGAAGTGAAAGTTGATCGCCTTTGTTCTTCTGGCCTAAAAACGGATACATATACGCGTGCCAGTCATGCCTTGCGACTATATGACCGTCAGTCGTAAAAACAAGGTCCACCTCAAAAACTCGGATACCATTTTTATAATTGGATTGAAAGGCTTTTAAACTATTTGTCACTCTTTTCCTTTCAACTCCGCCCATCCCGTGAGCGATAATTTTGGTTTTCTGTACCCATGCATAGGGAGTGACTTTCAAAGGAATAAAGGGAAACCCCTCTTTTATACTTTTAGGTAAATCCATCTGAAGCAGCCTTTTACTTTCTCCTTGGTCGATCATGGCGAATGCAGCAGAGCCCCCGGAACTTCCTGAAAACATAATTAGTCCAGAAAATAAAATAGTAGTAGTGCATCTAATAAATAAGCGATTCATTGGTCAACAACTTCCTAGCAGTAATTAAAGGTAATATTCCGTCCCAATCCGTATTTTCCCTCGAATTCCAACCCATTATTCAAAAAGGTGACAGGCACCGGTCGTGGACTTTTTATCGATTTTGTCCTTGTGGGGTGGACACTAGGCAAACAAGGGCAAGTTTATAAAAAGGATAAGGATCTAAACCTTTGGTTCAGACCCTTTTTTGGAAAGTAGTAGAAGCGGAATTTCAACCTGGAACACCGCTCCTTTTGGCTTTCCGTTAAACGCATGGATGGACCCCTTATGCCCTTCAATAATCGCTTTGAAATCGCCAGACCAATCCCTGACCCGCCGGCATCGCCGCTGTAAAACCGTTGAAAGATTTTCTCCTCTCCTCCCGGTGCTAATCCAACACCATCATCCTTTACCTCAACGATAACCTGCTGTTCGGCCAAAAAGCTTCTTACCACAATCCTCGTTTCCGCATACCGAATAGCATTTCCCAGCAGGTTGATCAAAGCCCGCTTCATTTTTCCCCATCCATTATAACCGAATCACCGAATTTACTTTCAACCACCACATCGATATATACTTAGCTCGAAACGCTAGCCGTTTTCCAATATGGGAATTTGTCTGCAAAACTGCTTTTCCTTCCACTTTCTCAGGATTGGCCGCAGCCGACACGCTTTCACTCCATAAACGCCCCCCAACAACATCACAGCCCCAATTCCGGCAACCATAACCTTCTTCACCATGAATCCCTCCTTTATTTGTCCAGATTACATTTTTAAGTATAGACAAATAGGCGGGTAAAACCTTGGTATAAATGTGTGAAAAGTATGTGAAAATGTGTTTGTTCATTTTTCGCATGGTACCTTTTTGAAAAATCATATAACTGATTTGCGGAAATTTCCTGTTCTTCGACAGGATTTCCCAGGGAATTTTACGAACTTCGACGTCTATTTTGCTAAAATAATTGTAATCTATCAAAAAGGTCTACACAGAGGATGAATTTATTCGGCAAAATTCGGGTGGTGACAGGCACCTGTCGAAAAATTTGATTGTCTCCTTTCAGCAAATCAGGTAAGATAAACTCAATAATATGACCAAAGGTTATTAACATCCAAAGATAAGGATCTGATTTTAAATGGATAAAAGTATTCCTCTATATCAACAATTAAAGGAAAAAATCCTTAAGCAATTTAAGGACCTGTCACCACTCACGCCGATTCCTTCGGAGAGGGAGCTATGTGACCTTTTTGGTGTAAGCAGACCAACGGTA
Organism: Bacillus salipaludis; assembly: GCF_030938565.1. Lineage (GTDB taxonomy): Bacteria > Bacillota > Bacilli > Bacillales > Cytobacillaceae > Neobacillus > Neobacillus salipaludis_A. Next base: position 6,021,658 of record NZ_JAVGVR010000001.1, read on the forward strand.
AGGAGAGCACTAGAGGAACTTGAGCAGGATGGTGAGGTATATCGCCTAGCTGGTAAAGGAACCTTTATTGCGGATAAAAAATACACTGACCATGAACTGCAGTCATTTATTGGCTTCCACGAAGATGCCAGCCATCAGAACAAAACACCCACATCGATGGTGCTTCAACAAATCGTGACAACAGCACCTGTGGACGTTGCAAAATTCCTTGAAATCCCGGAAAACTCAGAAGTATTTTTACTAGAGCGCCTAAGGTTCGTCGACAATGAACCCATATGCCTTGTCAGCAGCTATATCCCATTGCACATATGTCCTGACCTCATCCGCACTGATTTTTCCGAACGTTCACTATACAAATTTCTAAACCTGCACAACATTTCCATTCATAATGCCAAACGGTCGATTGAAGTAAAAAAGGCACCAACAAGGGAATCTACCTATCTGAACATTGACCTGGACAGTCCCATGGTACTTTTTCAAAGCCTTGGATTCACCGAAAACGGTTCACCTTTTGAATTCGTCCAATCAAGGTATCCCGCCTATAAGGCCCGTTTTGAAAGCGAAGTATACCGTCCACACGAGATGTAACCAAGGCAGCCGGTGCCGTGACGGCTGTCTTTTTCGTGCTAAATTGAATTTTTGATTTTTCAAAAAATATGATTGATTTCCAACTGATCCTCATGTTAAATTATAACCAGAGGTAACATACCAAAGGTTATATAAAACACAAGGTGGAGGGGTAGAAGATGTATAATTTCGATGTAGAACGATTTTTGAAAATCCAAAATGGGGCATTAAATTTAAAAAATGAATTCGACCAAGCGATTGATACAGCGTTAGAAAAAGGCGTTGAAAACCTATTTTTCGCAGGAACAGGCGGTGCAGCCATCCTAATGGAGCCGGCAGAATTCATCCTAAAAACACACTCTACCTTGCCTGTCTTTACAGAAATCTCATCAGAAATAATGCTCATTGACCATAAACACTTTGGCCCAAAATCACTAGTCATCCTCCCTTCCCTTTCCGGAACCACGAAGGAAACCGGGGTGGCCGCGAAATACGCTAAAGAAAAAGGCGCCACCACCATCAGCCTGGTCGGTCATGCAGATACACCATTGGCACAACTGACAGACTACACCTTTGTAAACTATGCAGAGGATGATACATCCTGCGAATCCTTTTACATTCAATCCTACCTGCTAGCATTCCGCATCCTGTATAAACTAAACGAGTTGCCGCAATACCACCAATTCACCGAGGAAATGAAGAGCTTACCAGAGGTATTACTAATGGTAAAGGAAGCAACCGAAGAACGCGCGAAAGCCTTCGCCCGCAAACACCAAAACACCCCTTACCACATCCTTTCCGGTGCCGGCATCGATTGGGCCCAAACGCATTATTATGGAATGTGCATTTTAGAAGAAATGCAATGGATCAAAACGCGAGCAGTCCATGCCTCCCATTTCTTCCATGGCACATTAGAACTAGTCGAAGAAGACACCAGCATCCTTCTTTTCAAAGGGGAAGACAAAACACGTTCACTCGTAGAAAGAGTCGAACGTTTCGCCGAGCACTATTCGAAGGAAGTAACTGTTTTTGATACGAAAGACTATGAGTTAACAGGCATTTCAGCGGAATTTCGAAGCTACCTATCACCAATCGTCTTTGCCACCCTGCTCGAGCGTGTCAGCTGCTACCTGGAAAAATACCGCGAACATCCGCTGACTACAAGAAGATACTATAAGAAAGTTCCATTTTAATATCATTTAAGAGCAGGCACTTTCGGGTGGGCTGCTTCTTTTTTTATAGGAACATGTTTTGTGGCCGTACAAGTATTGTGCTCTGAATTCGGTAATCCCCGTTGTATCTATAATTCACTACCGCAAAACGCATACTAAGTAAAAACTATTTTCAGGTGGTTAAAACAGTGAAAAAAATTGTTTTTATCCGGCATGGTCAAAGTCTTTATAATCTGGAAAATCGTTTTACCGGCTGGCTGGACATCGACCTTACCGATGAGGGGTACAATGGGGCCCGAGAAGCCGGTGCGATTTTGAAAAAGCATGGATTTACCTTCGATGTTGCCTATACCTCTGTTCTCAAGCGGGCGATTCGGACCTGTTGGATTCTCCTTCATGAAATGGATTTAGTGTGGATTCCGGTACAAAAATCGTGGAAGCTGAATGAGCGGCATTACGGTGGGCTGCAGGGGTTGAACAAGGACGAGGTCATCGCCCGCTTCGGTGAAGAACAAGTAAATGAGTGGCGGCGCTCGGCCAAAGTCCGGCCGCCAGAGCTTTCTAAGGAGGCTCATAAGGGTATCCTGACCGAACCGAAATATGCAGGGCTCGGAGCAGAAGATATACCCTTTACCGAAAGCCTTCTCGATACAGAGAAGCGTGCTGCAGCCTATTGGAGGGAAGCGATTGTTCCTGATTTACAGCAGAACAAACGCGTGATCATCTCTGCACACGGAAATACATTAAGGGCTCTGGTGAAAAATCTCGATCAAATTCCCGATGAAGTAGTCACGAGCCTAAACATTCCCAACAGTATTCCCTTCGTCTATGAACTCGACGACAATCTTAACCCTATCCGACACTACTACCTATGTGACGAAGGCGAAGCAGCAGAGGACCTCATCCCTCGGCATATCGACCCGAACGACCCCGAAAACTGCGAGTGGATTGGATGAACGGATTCGACAAAAAACGGGCGGTGACAGGCACCACCCGTTTTTTGTCGAATTGCAGGATATTCTCAAGACAGTGTCCCACTATCGAAGTGCCGACCTTAATTTTCGGTTTTCCTTGCGGGGTAGGGCAGTTTCAAATAGTTGTTTTTCTTCTTCACTTTCAGGATATATGCCCGGAATAGGTTTGGGCTTTCCTTCTTGATCGACAGCTACCATGGTTAGGAAGGATTCAGTTGTTAAAGTTTTCTTGTTTTGGATAGGGTTATGTGCAGTTACCTTCACATAGACCTCCATTGAGGTTCTCCCTGTATAGGTGACAAAAGCCTCTAACGTCAAGATATCTCCAACCTTTGCCGAAGACAGAAAATCAACCGAATCAATAGATGCAGTAACGACCTCACTACTTGAATGCTTCATCGCTGCCAATGCTGCAATTTCATCAATATATGCCAGTACTTTTCCTCCAAAAATTGTACCCAAATGATTCGTATCTGGTGGAAAAACCAATCGCGTTTGAATAGTCTTTGAATGCTGAATCGATAATTTTTCCTGGGACAAAGCCCACACCTCCAAAATTAACTTTTCGAAAAAATTCGAATGATGACAGGCACCACCCAATTTTTGTCGAATCACTTAAACCATTCTAACACAAACCTCCATTCACAAACCAAATGCTTAGTTTCCCCCAAAAATTACAATTTTAATGGAATTCTAATCCATGATTTTTCAAGTCTCTTAATATAATAAATCACTCTCGAATCAAGGAGGAAAATAAATATGGACAAGAGATTGCGGGAAATCCAGCAGCGGATTACAAAGGAACACAAAGACCTTGGTAAGTTCGTACAGCATGTCCTTGACGAGTTCGACAAAAAGGCAGATGAACATCGCCGTCTAAGTTCCTCGAACGCCTTAGCCGGAATCAAAACCTCCGGAATCGCAGAAAAAGCCTTCTACGACACCGTAAACGAAACAAAAAAATGGATCCTCGACGTCCTTGAACGCACCATCCAAGACTTCGAACACTCCGGCGACAAACACTGGAACAAAAATTTCAAAGATGGAGTCAGGGAATAAATAGCTTTCGACAAAATACGGGTGGTGACAGGCACCACCCGTATTTTGTCGAAACACCACACACCTACATAAAAATGCGTATATACCTTGTCATTGTGCGGATACTGTTAAAGGAAAAGGAGGTTCGAATGATGGACGCACAAAGAGCTCAAGAGATTGCCAATTCAACTACGATGGCAAATGTTATGTATAATGGAACTCGGATTTATATCGAGCATGTTGACCAACAAAATGGCACTGCTACCATTCATCCTTTAGATCAGCCTAATCAAAAGCAAAGCGTTGATGTATCAAACCTAATGGAATCTTAAAAAAATGGGTTGCAACCTATGCAACCCTTTTTCATTATAAAGTTTGATAAAACTTCGTATAGAGGATAAGTTCTTTTAGTAATCCATCAACTAACTCAGCGCTTTCCTGATTTAGTGTGTTTTGTTCGTAGTCAAAGCAGTGAGGGTCCAAAACAAGCTGCTTTGGGATGGCATTGGCGTAGAGGCCTCTTGCGACCATACGCATATTATTTAAAGCATTGATTCCGCCTTTACCGCCGCCTGCTACGGCTAAAAGAGCAACTGGTTTTTGCGCAAATTGTTCACTACTTAAAAAATCCAGCGCATTTTTCAGCGCCCCGCTCATGGCACTATGGTATTCTGGAGATGCAAGGATAACAGCATCCGCCTCTTTTACCATCCTTTTTAATTGCTGCACCTCTGGCAGCTCTGCCTGCTCCGCTTCTCCGTTATACAACGGAATGCTCACTTCACTTAAATCCAATAGTTCTGCATCATATTTTTTTGCAATAAAACGGGCTGCGATTCTGGTTCTTCCCTTTTTTCTAGGCGAACCATTTATAATAACTACTTTCATTTTTCTCTCTCCTCACCATTTCTACTTTTATTATAGAAAAAGTTGGGTTTAATTAAATCATAAGGATGGAGGATATTTTCTCCTACATTTGTCTAAAACCAGGACTATATACCCTGGACTTTCACTCTAGAATCCCTAGTTCTTTCTTCAAAAAAAGCGCAAACCCATTGGGGTCCGCACTTTTTTATTGTAAATCTCCTTTATTCCGTCAAATCCACCAAATACTTTGCAAATCCTCCATCAGACGGTCCCATATATTTAATATTTGGGAATTGTCTAAGGTATTTTTGCGCATTTGGCGAGGAATCAAATACCAGAACGGCCGAACCGGCAAATTTCGCAAACGACCAGTTTTGGTCGGCAGTCGGATTCAGCGGCTTGTGCGCCTGAATATAATTGGTCACAATCTGCCGGTTTTCATCTGGTGCCTTTAACACAATCTCACCTTGACTAACTCCCGGAAAAGTCGCACTCGAAGCACGATAATTGTTCGTGGCAACAATGAACTTCTGGTCGGCCGTAACCGGCTTCCCTTGATAGGTCAAATTAACGATCCGACTTGAGCCCGCATTCACCATATTCCCATTTATATCATACTTCGCTGGTTTGGTTACATCAATTTGATACTGCACACCGTCAATTACATCAAAGTTAAACGATGGAAAATCCGGATTAATTAACGCCTGCTCGCCGCCGGCAGGATTGATTTGATTAAATTGCCCTGCACTCATTTCCAGCCATTCTTTCAATTGGGCACCTGTTACCATTTTTGCTTGCAGTGTATTCGGATACAAATACAAATCCGCAACATTTTTAATGGCCAGCTTTCCAGCTGGAATATCAGTATAATACGTCGGACCGCCACGACCACCTGCTTTAAATGGCGCTGCCGCCGAAAGAATGGGAATGCCCGCATATTTTGGGTCCTTTAATGCGCCCGTCACATATTCTGCTTGTGCATTATTGACAATTTGTACAGAAGGATCGTCCTTGACGAGGGCAAAATAGCTATAGATTGGGGCGGTCGTTTCACCGACAGGCTGATTAACGTAGTTGATGGTCGCCTCATGTTCTTGCCTAATCACCTTCATTAATGTCTCATCAGTTGGAACGAGGGATTTCCCCGTAGGATCAACAATCGGCCTAAGGGCGGCTTTACTATCGACCACCTTCCATTTGCCACGCTTTTTCTGCAGCTGCAGGTCAATCACACCAAGATGGCTGCCAAAGGCTCCGGCCATTACCACCGGTTTCCCGTTAATTGTCCCCTTTTCCAGATTAGTATTCGGCAGGTCCTTGTAGATTGGACCCGGGAAGGTGTTATGCTGATGTCCTGTAAATACCGCATCAATGCCCTTGACCTGCGTTATGTAGTAGCCTGCATTCTCCATTCCGGGCTGATAAGACTCCCCGCTAATTCCCGTGTGAGCAAGAGCGACAATCACATTGGCTCCCTGCTTTTTCATCTGTGGAACATATTTTTTCGCCGTCTCCACAATTGATCTTGTTTCCACTTTTCCTTCTAAATTAGACTTATCCCATTCCATTATTTGCGGTGGAACAAAACCGATTACTCCGACTTTAAGGTTATGCTTTTTGCCGCGCTCATCGACAACCTTCTTTTTCAAAATAACAAACGGTGTAAAATACGGTTCTTCAGTTCCAGCCTTTACGATATTGGCATTGACCACCGGCATTTTTGCATCATTCAGTATTTCCTTTAAATAATCCAATCCATAGTTAAATTCATGGTTTCCAAGCGTGGTCGCATCATACCCCAAAAGATTATACGACCGGTAAACAGGGTGAACTTCACCTGGCTTTAACCCCTTTACTCTTGCCATGTAATCGCCTAATGGATTGCCCTGAATTTCATCGCCATTATCAAACAGCATGGAGTTTTTCACTTCACTGCGCGCCTGTTTAATGAGGCTGGCGGTCTTCACCAAGCCGACCTTGTCATCCTGCTTGGTTTGATAATAATCATAGTTTGCCAAAAACACATGGATATCGGTCGTTTCAAGCAAGCGCAGCTGCATCCTGCTATCCGGCTTTTGCGCAAATCCTTTAGACGGCATCGCCTGCACCGCCAGAACCAGCACCGAAATTACAAACAAAATAAATTTCTTTACCAATGAAAAAAATCCTCCCTTATATGAAAATCATACAAACGAGGATAGTATTTGTATCCAGAAAAGGGATTATTCGACAAAACTTGGGCGGTGACAGGCACCACCCGAATTTTGTCGCATCATTCTTTCTACAGCTCAACCAACAATCTTGGTTCCGTGTGCTTCTTTTATATTTAAGGAGGTGGTGATTTCGTTTAGGTTTTTAGTTGTGATTCCGCCACCGGGTAGGATGATGATTCTATCGGCAGCGTGGTCGATATATTCCTTCAACCTATGGTGGTTCTGTTCAATTAGGGAATTCATCGGGCCGCCATGGGTTAGGATTCGTTTTACTCCATGATTTGCTAGCCAATCAATTGCAGCCAATTGCCATTCAGGCTGAATGTGGTCAAAGGCCATATGAAACGTTACGTCTAGGCTTTTTGCTGATTCCAGAAGGCGCAGCATCGCCTCCTCATCAATCCAGCCAGATTCATCTAAACAGCCAAGCACCACTCCATCTGTGCCTAATTGTTTAAGATGGACAAGATCCTCTCGCATCAACTCTATTTCTTCTTTACTATAAATAAAATTTCCGCCTCTAGGCCGGACCATGGCCATCACTTGAATATTGCTCCTATGGCAATATTCAATGGTTTTAACCGCAACACCGTGGCTGACGGTTGTGCCTCCTACAGAAAGGTTGTCACAAAGCTCAATTCGGCCAGCTCCTTTGGCAATTACCTCGGGGACCCTCGTAAAATTTTCTACACAGACTTCTTTAAGCATGAACAACCACCCTACAAATTGATTTCAGTTTCCATACAGAAACCATCGCTAGCCTTTAACATAGCAACTTATTTTCAAATTTCTTGTTTGTCCGCATTTTCGGGATATGCAATCAGTGCAAACCGTTCATGAACGGCCCCAACTTCATCACCGGCATCATTTTTTAGAACAGATGGTTTTAAAGCTCTTAAATTCGTAATCGTTTGTTTATTCTTATACCCGATTTGTTCCAAAATCGAGGCGACAATGACTGGCCAAACATCCTCTGATCCATTTAACACTTTTAAAGCAAAACCAATTCTTTCATTTTTCAAGCCAAAGCAATATACTCCCTGTGCTCCGCCTTTTGCGACAATATTTTGATCTTGAAGCAAGACAGAACAAATAAATCGCTCTGAAGCAATGATATGGGGATACTCATTCATAATACCCGTCATTTGTATAACGGCTTTTTGTAAAATTGGGTCCTTAATCAAATCAGGACAAGCTAATTTTAGATAGGTTGTCGCCATATTTTTTAAAGGAATGGCAAAAACAGGGACCCCGCAGCCATCCTTTCCAACTTTGATCTCCGCAATAGGGATTTCCGAGAGCCCCGAAAGAATCTGTAAGATTTGTTGTTGAAGCGGGTGGCCCACTTCCCAATATCCTTCTACCGGGTAGCCAAGTTCACGACAAACCGTAACAAATCCCATATGTTTACCTGCACAATTATGATAAAGTCTTCTTTTTTCTTTATTTTCCCGAAGCATTTCTTCCCTTGGCGCTGCATTTAAAGGATAGGAGCAAGGACAAAATAATTCTTCCTCCCGAACAGGTAATTTCTTTAGCATCGACTCTAAAGCTGCAATATGATAGGATTCTCCGCGGTGGGAAGCAGTAAACAAAGCAGCCTCCTCACTTGTCAATCCATATTTCGTTATAATATTCGATAAGAAGGCAGGCAGTGCTTGAATAGGTTTGGCTGCTGACCGATAATAGGTGTAGTGGTCAGGATCTCCTGCATAAAAGATCGTTTCTAACCTTTCATTTACCCCGCAAATCATTCCTGTATGAACATTTTCAACTAAGCCTGCTCTAGTTTCTTCCACTAATTTTACCGCATTCATCCTTCTAACCTCTCCCCTTAAAAAATGAAATCCCTTGTTTACTCTAAATCTAGAAGCAAATTTTGTATTTGAATCGCTGCGCCAAGAACAACCCCATGTTCCCCTAGCTGGGAATAAACGATCTTTACTCTTTCTTTCAATGGTTCCCATATATATAGGTCACATTTCTGCTCAATCGGTTGCTTTATTTCGGGGAGCCTTTCAATCGTATCCCCGCTCAGAATAATCATTTCCGGATTATAGAGACAAAGGATATTGCTGACAGCTAGAGCAATATAAGTCGTTGTTCGATCCATAAGATTATGGGCCCATGATTCCCCATTTCGGTATGCCTCAAATACATCAAGAATGGAATCAATTTCTTTTACCTTTCTTGCATCCCCAACAATCGCCCCTTCGGATATATAGGTGGCAAGGCAGCCAATTTTCCCGCAATTACAAACATTCCCAGTCGGATTAATCACCGTATGGCCGATTTCCCCCGCATTATTGGAATCGCCACGGTAAATTTCCCCGTTAAGAATCATCGCAGAACCGATACCTGATCCAATACCAACAAGGACGGCATGATGCGAATTTTTTGCGCTCCCCTTAAAATCCTCCGCGACAATCTTCATTTTTAATTCATTATCAATCATGACTTCGAATGCCGTAAGCTGTTTAAGATCTTCCGCTAGATTGACATTTTTCCATTTAAGCTGATCCGATACCTTTACAACTCCGTTTTGATTATCAATAAAACCCGGTAATCCTACCCCAATCCCAATTATCCTTTGATGAGGAATCCGATTTTTTTCAATTAATTCCTTTAGATTCATATTTACCTTTTCAAGTGTTTCAAAGTAACTTTCGGACTCCAATCTTGGAATCCTCCTTAATTCAACAATCTCCCCAACATAATTGACAATACCGATTTTTATAATAAATTTGTCTATTTCAACTCCGATCGTAAAAAACACATCATCACATACATCAAGTAAAACAGCCTTTCTACCAACACCGGAAGTTACTAATTCCGTCTCTTTAACAAATCCTTGTAAATGAAGCTCATTTACGATCCTCGTAATCGATGTCGGACTCATCCCTGTGATCTTAGCAATTTCCATCCTCGAAATCGGCGATTGATTCTTTATAATCTCTAAAACTAAATTCTTATTCTGCTTCTTCATTAAAAGCTGATCCTGTTTTTCCATTCCATTTACATCCCTTTTTAAATGATTTTTCTATCTCTCTTTAAAAAATCATGTTAAATCTCCCATTCATAAGAAAGCACTAACATCATTTTTTAAATTCATTCGACAAAATTCGAGCGGCGCCTGTCTCGCCCCGAATTTTATCGAACACAACTCCTTCTCAATCTACCTTAAATGCTTTAATAAATTCAATTGCTTCACTTATATCTTGAGTTGGGTTGGTTTGAACTTCGCGTTCAATGGTTAGGTAGCCGTTGTATTGGATTTCTTGTAAGGCTGCGAAGTATTTTGGAAAGTCAACTGCACCTTTTCCGAGTTGCAGTTCTCGAAAGTATTCCCCAGAGGCGACCATTTGAGCGATTTTTTCATGGTCAGTACCGCCTCCATAGCCAAGCGCACCATACACATCGCGAGGGTCAACAGGTTTAAGGCGGATCCCATCCTTTACATGGGTGTGAACAATATAATCCTTAAGAAGCTTTACACCTTCTACAGGATCATCCCCCGTTACCATTACCATATTCGCCGGATCAAAATTGACGGAGACTCCATTGGTACTTAGGCTATCCAAAAAGTCCTTCAATCTGACCGCATGCTCCGGACCCGTTTCGATAGCAAAATAGGCATTCATCCTTTTTGCATAGACTCCAAGCTCTTCACATGCTGATTGCATAGCTTCGAAGATAGGACTATCCTTCTCCTCTGGAATAATCCCAATATGGGTAGTGACAATATTGGTTCCAAGCTCCACGGCTAAGTCTAAAATCCGCTTCGATTTTTCAACCTTCTGCTTATTTTGTTGCTGGTCCTGAAACCCATGACCGCCTAAATCACCACAAAGGGCGGAGATTTCTAATCCTAATGACTCAAGATAAGATTTAAGTTCCTTCCGAGATTGGCCACTTAAATTTTCCGGGGCCATTTCACCGTTAACCGCATAGATTTGAACACCATCCGCTCCCATTTCCTTTACTGCTTTAAGACCTTCACGGAGCGGCAATCGAAGACTATCCACGATAACCCCAATTTTATTATTCAGTTTTAAGGAAGTCATAGATTAAAATCTCACCTCGCACTTCTTTTCCGCAGCTTCATAAATCCCCGCTAAAATTTTCATGATTTCAACGCCGTCTGCAACGGGTGCCACTGGTTCAATCCCTGATAAACAGCTCTCCACAAAGGAATCAATTTCATTTTGAAACGCATTGGAAAAATCGAAGCTAAGATGATCCATTTGCGGATGAATATTTAAAATCGTATTATTTTCTTCACTAATCAAAACCAATTCTGGTTCTAATTCAGCTCCGCCCTTTGTCCCGAATAATTTTACTTGAATTTCATCTTTCTTTGCATGTAAGGTAAAGGAAACATCTACAAGTAAAGAAGCGCCATTCTCAAAGGTAATGAGGGCATTAGCTAAATCTTCTACCGTATTTTTCCCTTGATCATAGTCCGCAGCTTTATAAAAACTTAGATTCCCAACGTTTCCACGATTTCCAAGCTGCCGATACGTATTCCCGGAGATCGATTTCACCTTTGGGCGCCCCATTAAATACCAGCAAATATCAATAATATGAACACCAAGATCGATTAATGGTCCCCCGCCAGAGCGCGCCTGGTCGGCAAACCAGCCGCCCGGATTCCCTAATCTCCGCAGGCAGGATGCCTTGGCATAGTAGATTTCCCCTAATTTCCCCTGATCAATAAACGATTTCAATACCCTCGTATTGGTGGCAAATCTTCTGACAAAACCAACCTGAAAGGTTTTAGTGGATTTTCGCGCTGCTTCCTCCACCATTACAGCTTCTTCGACTGTCATGGAAAGAGGTTTTTCTACTAAAACATGCTTGCCGCTTTTAAGAGCACCGATTGAAATTTCAGCATGCGTGTTATTCCAGGTGCAAATACTGACAGCATCAACATGAGGGTCGTCAAAAACCGCTTCTAGAGAGTCATACACCTTTTCAATTCCGTACTTCCTTGCTTTCTCCTCCGCTCTTTCCTTTGAAAAATCGTACACACCATATAATACGGCATGGAGATTGTTCGCATAGGATGCCAGGTGCATATCGGAAATTGAACCTGTTCCAATCACACAAACCCGAAGCTGTTCCATGTGTTTCACCCCTTCTGTAAAAATTACTGCACTTCATTCCATAGTCTTCTTACATTATCCATTCCAATTTTCGATCCAATCTTGCAATCTTCCATTCCCTCGAACTCAACCGTTAAATAGCCGTCATATCCTGAATTTTTAACGAGTTTGATAATCTCACGAATATTTAAATCACCATGGCCGACAATCGCACCACGCAAATAGTTTTCATTCACCGTCCGGAACCAGACACCATCCCCTGGATTTTCATAGTAAGGACGAATATAGAAATCTTTAAAATGAACAGTCGCGGCATATGGAATATTCTTCTTTACCCCTACAAGCGGATCTTCATCAATGCATAGGAAATTTCCCACATCAAGGGTCGTTTTAAAATTCTCACGGTTCACAGAATGAATCACCCGCTGAACCCGGTCACTTGACTGAACATTAAAGCCATGATTTTCAATCGTAGTCGTAATACCAAATTGTGCCGCATAATCAGCAATCAACTGGCTGCCCCTAACAAATTTTGAAAAATGTTCTTCAAAATAATGGATGGTCATTTCTTCAGGCTTTAGCGTGAAGGCCGTTACATCATGGCGCATAATCTTGATCCCTAAACGATTGACGATATCTACATGTGTTTTGAGACGTTCCACTTCTTCTTGAAAAGCCTCTTCAGTCTCTTGAACAAAGTTTGCCGGCAAGGAATAGGCTGACAGCTCAATCCCGAGTGTTGCTGCTTTTTCCTTAACTTGATCCGCTAATTCGGGATTATCGACCATCGAATAACCGTAAGGAACCATTTCCATATGTTCGCCGCCATTATCCGCAATCCATTGAATGACATCCAATACGTCCATGGTCCCTTCGCGTAATTCCTTCACTAAACTGTATGTACTTAATCCAACCTTCATCGAAAACCCCTCCTATTTTTTTAAAACTGCTATTCTACCAAATGACAAGCAACAAAATGATCGTCTGTTCCCGCTTTTTTCAAAGCAGGTTCCGTCCCTTTACAAGCCTCAGTCGCTACAGGGCAGCGTGTATGAAATCGGCAGCCTGCCGGCGGATTTACAGGACTTGGTAAATCCCCTTGTAAAATAATCCTTTCCCTTCGCAGGCGCGGGTCTGGAATTGGAATCGACGACAAAAGCGCTTTTGTATACGGATGCTGCGGGTTAGAAAAAATAACCTCTTTCGGCCCAGACTCCACGATCGTCCCTAAATACATCACACCAATATGGTCACTGATATGCTCAACAACACTTAAATCATGCGAGATAAATAGATAGGTTAAGTTAAATTCAGCTTGTAAATCCTTCAAAAGATTAAGGATTTGAGCCTGGATGGAAACATCTAAGGCCGATACGGGTTCATCCGCAATAATCAATCTTGGTTTCAGAATCAGTGCCCGTGCAATGCCAATGCGCTGACGCTGGCCGCCGCTGAACTCATGGGCGTAACGATTTGCATGATACTCACTTAAACCAACGACCTCTAAAATTTCCGCTACCTGTTTATATCGCTCTGCCCTTGATAGCTTCGTATGAATCGCAAGTGGTTCGGCAACAATATCACGAACTTTCATTCTTGGATTAAGAGAGGCATACGGGTCCTGAAAAATCATTTGCACCTTTTTTCGCATTGTTTTTAATTGAGATTCTTTTTTTCCCGAGATTTCATCCCCGTCAAGCCAGATTTCGCCCTGGTTCGGTGCAATCAGCCGATTAATCAGTCTCCCTGTTGTCGATTTTCCGCAGCCGCTTTCCCCTACAAGACTAAACGTCTTCCCCTCCGGAATCATGAAGGATACATCATGGACCGCTTTGAGCGTTTTCTTTTTTCCAAACATGCCATCCGGAATCGAAAAAGATTTCTTTAACCCTGATACCTTTAAAAGAGTATTAGACACGTATGCCCCCCCTTTCCTCTTTGTATAACCAGCAGCTGCAAGTCCTGCCATGATCAAATTTCAATTCTGGAGGTTCTTCCTGATAACAAATCGGCATCGCATCATTACACCTTGGTGCAAACTTGCATCCTTGAGGTAAATGATTCGGGTCCGGGACATTGCCTCTAATCGAGTCCAATTTATCCCTTTTCTGACCAAGCTTTGGCACAGAGCCAATCAGCCCTTTCGTATAAGGATGTTTTGGGCTTTCAAATAAATCGAATACATTCGCCTCTTCAACCACTCTGCCTGCATACAATACGACTACCCGATCACACATTTCCGCAACAACCCCTAAATCATGTGTGATCAATAACACCGACATTTGTTCCTTTTGTTGAAGTTGTTTGATTAGATCTAATATTTGCGCCTGGATGGTGACATCCAGTGCCGTCGTCGGTTCATCCGCGATGAGTAGCTGTGGATGACAGGTTATCGCCATCGCAATCATGATTCTTTGCCGCATACCGCCGGATAACTGATGGGGAAACTCCTTCATGATTTCCTCCGCCCTTGGAATACCGACCTTTTTTAAAATTGAAACGGCATGTTCCCGTGCCTTCTTCTCATCAAATCCTAAATGAAGGCGGATCGGCTCGAGCAGCTGCTCGCCAATTTTCATCACGGGATTTAAAGAAGTCATCGGTTCTTGAAAAATCATCGCAATTTGTTTTCCACGAATTTTCCTCATTTCCCCTTCAGATTTGCTCGTTAAATCCTCTTGATTAAATTGAATCCTGCCGCCTGAAATTTCTCCGCTCGTCCCTTTAAATAATTTCATGATGGAGAGGGAAGTGATACTTTTTCCACTTCCTGATTCACCAACAAGACCGACAACCTCACCTTTATGGATGTGAAAGTTAACACCGTGTAAAATTTTCGTTTTATGTTTATCCTTCGTGAATTCTGTTTCAAGCTTTTCTACCTGCAGCAGCTTCTCCATCCTTTTCAAACTCCCTTATTCATTCTTCGTTTTCGGGTCCAGTACATCTCGCAGCCCATCGCCGACAACATTGAAGGCCAAAACGGTTAAAAAGATGGCAATCCCCGGCATCATTACGACATGCGACGATGTACCTAAATAATCACGTCCGAGGCTTAACATCGCTCCCCAATCCGGTGTTTCTGGACTTGCCCCTAAACCAAGGAAGCTTAAACTCGAGGCTGCCAAGATGGCTGTTCCAATCCGCATTGAGATAAAAACAATTAAACTACCAAGTGTTTCCGGCAGAATATGTTGAAACATAATTCGAAAATGGGATGCCCCCATCGATTTGGCCGCCTCCACAAATACAGTTTCTTTTGCCTCAAGCGTAGCTCCCCTCACCAATCTCGCGAAGGATGGGACACCAAAAATGGACACGGCAATCACGACATTCGTCAATCCCGGTCCCAAGATTGCGACAATTGCAATCGCAAGAAGGATATCTGGAAAAGCAAACATGACGTCGCTTCCTCTCATGATAAACCGGTCTAACCAGCCGCCAAAATAGCCGCTGACAAGCCCTAACATGGTACCAACCAAAGCTCCCAGAAAAACAGAAAGAAAGCTTACACTCAATGAGATTCTAGCACCGGCTAGTAATCTACTAAAGATATCTCTCCCATATTCATCCGTGCCTGCTAGGTGGTCTTTGCCTGGACCTTGTAACAGTGCATTATAATCAGGTTTATAGGGATCATACGGTGCGATATAAGGACCAATAATTGCGATGATAATCAGTAATAGGATAAAAAAACTTGCCCAGAACGCTGTTTTTTGCTTTTTCCAATTTTTCCAAAAGTCCTTAAACGGAGAATACCTTTTTTCTGTGATGATCGTCTGATTTTGAGTAACTTGTTTCGATAATTCCATTACGGCCCTCCTCTATGAAACGTAGCGGATTTTAGGATTAAGATAACTATATAAAAGGTCGACAATTAAATTGACAATAATAAATTCAACGGAGAACAGTAATAATTCAGCCTGGATGACAGGGTAGTCACGAAAGGCAATCGAGTCAATTAATAACCGACCCATTCCCGGGAAACTAAAAACAGTTTCTACTACAACGGAGCCTCCCAGTAAAAAGCCAAACTGCAAACCAGCAATGGTTACAACCGGAATAAGTGAATTTCTCAGGGCATGCTTAGGAATGACAACCGATTCCTTCAATCCCTTTGCACGTCCCGTACGGATAAAATCAGCCTTAAGCGTTTCGAGTAATGAAGATCTGGTAAACCGGGCAAGCATCGACATGATGCCGGCACCCAGCGTTAACGATGGTAACACATAGCTTTGCCAGCCCTCTGCACCGCCTGTTGGAAACCATCCCAGCTGTACGGAGAAAATCTGAATGAGGATTAACCCTAACCAAAAACCTGGTAACGAAATTCCCGAAACCGCTGTTACCATCCCAAGATAATCGGGCCATTTATTTTTAAAAACAGCGGAGAATGTTCCAATAATTAATCCAATGATTAAAGCCCAAACCATACTGGCTAATGTTAAATAAATCGATGGCATAAAGCGGTCAACAAACATATCCGTTACTGGTAATTTTGTCTTCAGGGAGGTACCTAAATTCCCTTGAAATAGGTGGCCCATGTAGGTAAAATATTGCTCCCAAATCGGCTGATTGAGCCCAAGCTGCGCCCGAATCGCTTCGACCTCATCTAACGTGGCGTCTTTTCCTGCCACCAGTCGTGCTGGGTCTCCAGGAATTAAGTGGGTAAAGAGGAAGATTAAAATAGAAACAATAAATAGAATAGGAATCATTTCTAGTATTCTTTTTAAAATATATTGGAGCATGGTGAAAACCCCTTTCTAAGAAAAGCGCGCTAGACCGTTCTCGAAGTCAAAATTTAATTATTCTTATCTTCTAAGAAGGTAAGAAGCCTCGGGGGAGAGAGTCCCCCTCCGCCTTTTTTATAACCATTAAAATTACTTCAAGTTTGCGTTTGTTACGTCAATTCCGCCATCTGGCGTAATGTTGACACCTTCCACATTTGTTCTCTTGCCAGTTAAAATTTCATCGACGCCTAGGAAAATCCATGGAGCATCTTTATAAATGGTGGACTGGATATTGCTATAGATTTCATCCTGTTTTGCTTCATCTGCTGTTTTATTCACTTCATCCATCCATTTGTCTACCTTGTCATTTTTGTAATAAGCCGTATTCGCACCCTTGGAGGGAACGAACCGCCATAGAATAATGGTTTTGTCGCATTGGTTGTATCAGAAGGATAGGCAGACCAGCTTACATACCACATTTGTAATTTTGTATCTTCCGGTTTTTGTGCTCCATAAATTTCATCCGAAAGAGTGCCTTCTTCCATTGATTTAATATTTACATCGACGCCAATGGCTTTTAATTGCTGCTGGATGAACTGCATTCCCTTCATCGTGTCGGAGTTTGTATTCCCCCAAATTTCCGTTTTGAAGCCATTTGCATATCCAGCTTCTTTTAATAATTGCTTTGCTTTTTCGATATTTTGCTGATATTCTTCCTGTTTTACATAGTGAAGCGTTTTGCTCGGGATAATCGAGTCTAAAGGAAGCCCGAAGCCCGCATTGACAACACTGATAAAAGCATCCTTATCAACGGCATAGTTTAATGCCTGACGAACACGCGGATCGTTAAAAGGCTTTTTCATCGTGTTAATCGATACATAACGTGCGATCGTAGAAGGAATTTTTTCTACTTTAACGTCAGAATTACTCTCTAATTCTTTAATATTTTGACTTGGCAGTGGATAGATGACCTGTGCTTCACCTGTTTTCAACATAGCAACGCGAGAGCCATTTTCCGGAACTGGTTTATAGGTAATCTTTTTCACACGGTCAGCCTTGTTCCAGTACCCATCAAAACGTTCAACGGTTAAATGATCGCCTTGAACCCATTCAACAAATTTAAATGGACCTGTTCCGACTGGGTTTTTGGCAATTTTGTCATTTCCTTCAGCTAAGAGCTTCGGACTAAGAATTTTTGCGGATACAAATCTGGTTAACATCCCAGCATATGGTTCTTTGATGGTGATTTTCATTTCATAATCATTGATTACATCGATTTTCGTGATGAGATTAAATCCGCGGCTGTTTAAACGAAGGCTGTCATCTTTCATGATTCTTTCAAAGTTGGCTTTTACGGCTTCTGCATTAAAGTCTTCCCCATCATGGAACTTTACCCCTTTACGCAGTTTAAAGGTATATTCCAATGCATTATCACTAACGCTGTACTCTTCTGCTAGTTTAGGTATAATCTTTCCTTCTGCATCAAAGCCCAATAGCCCTTCAAGCATGGCAGACTGCACGGAGTTAGAATTGGTATCACCCGTATTGTGCGGGTCCATCGAAATAAAGTTTTCATTTACTGCAATCACCATTTCTTTGTCACCTGATTTGGTACCAGGCTTCTTTTCACTGCTGCTTTCCTTGCTGGAACATCCAACGACTACTATTGCCGAAAGAACGATTAACAGCAGCGTTTTCCAAAAATGAGTCTTCTTCAATTGTCTTCCCCCTTTGATAATTTTTTCAGGTACTTTGCTTGTTGTGTTTGATATGAGTTATACCCTTGAAAGAATATGATTGGATTACTTCCATTTCGTCTCCTATAACAGGATTGGGGATAGAAGTAATCTTAAATCCAATACCGCAATTTTATCCATGGTGTTAATAAAGACTATAATCCCATGCTACTTTTCTAGGTGTATTCACAATTTCTTAGTTTAATTTCTCCAGTGGTGAAATTAATTGAATAAAAAAATATAAACCTACCAAACTTGAAGAGTTAAAATTATTATAGCTTTCACCGAAAACGTTTTCAATGGGAAGAATTCGACAAAAATCGGGTGGTGACAGGCACCACCCGATTTTTGTCGAATCATTATTTCAAATATTTTTTGTCGATCCATACTTTTTTGCCGCCGAAGTTGCCGTAGTACCAGGTTGTTTTTCCGACTTTCCATGTGGAAGTGATTTTGAAGGTACTTCCTTTGTATTTGGATAGGCTTTTGTAGATGGTGTCTTTTTTGCTGCCCCATAGTTTGCTGTAGGCGCTGCCAGTTCCTTTGACAACAAGTTTTTTGCTTATTTGTTTGACCTGCGCATAGCTCTGTGAGGAAAGGTCAGTTTGTTTCACCCAACCAATGACTCCTTTGCTTGCACTAGCCTGATTGCTCAGCAAGTAATAGGTTTGTCCCATAAAGCTTGCTTGTTTCTTCATATAATAGACATGATTCGTATAGGTTGAACCTGCCTTGAAGCCAGACGAGCTATCTCCTATCAGTTTATAAATCTTTACACTGCTGCTTCTTACACGGCCTAAACGGCTTGTGCTGCTCTCTTTGATTGATTTGACAGAATAAGAAGGAACCCAAACCGTCTTACCATCCAACTGTCCGCGATACCAAATGGTACTGCCGATTTTAGCGGTTAGCTGCGCCTTAAATCCCTGTTCCTTATAGACGGATAGATTTTTAATAGTGGAATCCTTTACACCGCCCCATGCCTTGCTATAGGCGCTGCCGGATCCATTGATTAAAAACATCTTCGGATTTTTATCAACTTCTGCATAGGATTCCGTTGTTAAATCCGTCGATTTTGCCCAGCCGATTACTCCTTTTGTGCTGCTTGGCTGTGTGCTAAGCAGGTAATAGGTTTTACCGTTTGCCGCAGCTTTCTTTTTAATGTAAAAAACAGTGCTGGTATTCGTTGCACCCGCTAGATTCGCAGTCGCTTCCTCACCAATGTTCTTATAAATCTTAACGTCAGGATTTTTGACCACACCTAATCGGTTTGTGCTGCTTTCAGTGATGGTCGTTACGTTGCTTGAATACACCCAAACCGGTTGGCCTGCAAGCGTTCCGTGATACCAAATTGAGTTTCCGATTTGCTCCGTTGCGTTGACCGCGAATTCTTGGTCGGCATAGGAAGAAAGCGTCGCGATGACGGCGTCATTTTTCTGGCCCCATTCCTTGCTATAGGCTTTTCCGGTTCCTTTTAAAATAAAATTCTTTGATTTTTTACTGATGATGGCGTATGGCATTACGGATAAATCCGCTGACTTTGCCCAACCGATGATTCCTTTTTCATTACTTAATAGAAAAAAGATTTGACCGTCTTCGATCGCTTGTTCTTTTATGTAATAAACGCGATTGGTATAGGTTGAATCTGCTGTAATGGCAGTGGTGTCTTCACCAATTTCTTGATAAATTTTTGCGCCTTCGTTTTTGATATAGCCTAATCTTTTTGTATCGATTGTTGTATTTAAGGTATTGTATTTTTGCGTGACTTGATTAACAAAGTCATTCCAGTTATAGCCCCATTGGGAAAAATAACCATGCGGATCACCATGGTCTGTGCCGCCAAGGAATTTGGAAACGGCATTATGGGACCACAATGTGCCTTTACCTGTTTTTTCAGCGCTTGTGACTCCTAGATTGTATTCAAATAGTAGAAAGGCAAGGTAGTTCGCGTAGTTATTGATGGAGCGAGCAAATTGATCAAAGCTATGTACTCGGACCAGTTCGACATGGACAAAGCGTTTGTTAGCATACGGTCCTGCGCCCCATGCCCCATAATCGGGGGACTGGATTTCGATGACATGGGAGCCATCGACAAATGCATGCACAAATGCATTGTTATAATGTTTCGACATATAGGCGATTTCGTCGTAGATGGTCGAGTGGCTGTTTGCCGTTTCATGGGCGACGACCCCTTCAACCATCGCATAGCCATTGCGATAATTAAAGTCTGGAAACTTACTGATATGCTGATATTCGAATTTCACCGGTGTGAGCTTTTTTGTTTTAATATATTCATTCACATCCGGATAGTTGGCCTTTGCAAAGGCCTGTCCCCCTGTCAGCCATTGCGGGAACATTGTCGAACACATCAACATAACCACTATTAAAATAACTGCTTTTTTCATACTTCCTCCCCATATTTTTATTCTCGAAATATTTTCATAAGACAATTATACTATTACTCTATTACAAAATTTAAGATATTTTGAGATATTTTGAGATTTTTTTGTAAAAAAAGGGGAGAATCGACAAAATTCGGATGGTGACAGGCACCATCCGAATTTTGTCGAATAGGATAATAAGTCTATTGCAGATGGACTAATTTTTCATCAAAGTATTCGTTCATGAGGAAATTGAGTTTTAGTGAAAGTGTGATGTAGTCGGGGGCGCTTGGACCTTTTTCTTGGTAGAGTTTTTGCATTTTGAGTTTAAGATCACGGATTTCCGTTAAAAGTTTCAGGTTCTCGTTTTGAAAAGCTTGGTTAAGCTTCATCATCCACACCTCTATTAAAGAATTTTGATGATTTTGGAAGGTATGATGACTGATTCATTTTGTTGTTTCATTGTTCGATTGATGGGCACAACAATTCCAAAACCAAATTGATCGTATCATAGTCCATTTTTCATGTGAACTAAGATAATAAAAGTAAAAATATTAAAAAAAATAGTAAATAATATTGATATACCAAGTCATAAGGGGAAATTTTGCCCAAACTCCTTTAATACCATCTTTAGAGTACCAATAGCAAAAAAAACACGTTATTTTGTAATAATATACTCATAAAAAATAAAAGTATTTAGAAATCACTAAAAATTCGACAAAAATCGAATGGTGACAGGCACCGCCCGACTTTTGTCGAATTAAAAGAACCCCTTACCCAATTAATCGAGACCGAAACGGTTGGCCGTCCCAGAGGATGTGGCTTTCGGCTTGTCTTTGTTTGACTTCGGGTTGTTCTAGGAGCTGGAAGAAATTTTTGGTTGGGAGGCTTCCAAGCTGGTGTTTTTCGGATAGTTTGTCTAGATAGTCTCTTCTTGATGCCGGATCTTTCGATTGGTTATTGTTCGCATCGGAAAAGTCGTATAGAACGCCGGCTTTCGCCACCCGATGAACCCGGTGGTTTTCCGCTACCCGCAAGAAGAAGTCCCAATCCCAATAGTTATGTACGTCTGGGTCAAATAACCCCAATGTTTGATGCAACTCCCGTCGATAAAGACTTCCGGAGGGGACATAGGTGGAGAAGCTTCTCATCGCCTCTAAGTCCATCTCATAGGCAAATAAAAACCGGCTGGCTGCAACTCTCACCTGGTGTTCCACAGCAAAATTCACAATCTCTACATCGGAATAAACCAAATCATAGTCTTCAATCGCTCCGACCATCGTTTCAAGATGGGTCGGGATAATTAAATCATCATCATCAATCAGCATGATGAACTCGCCTTTAGCCCGTAATACCCCTTGATTGCGGGCCAAAACATGCTTCGAATTCTCCCCCAGCTCCACTATCACTAGATTCAAATCAGGATACACTTCCTGAAGGACATCGACCTTTTCCCCACAATCGTTAACAATGATTACCTCAAAATTTTTGTACGTCTGCCTGCTGAGTGCCTCCACCAACTCGGCTAATTGATAAAGCCGATTGTAGGTAGGGATCACAATTGAAACAAATGGCTGACTTAATACTCTTTCCCCTGTCATTATGTTACTCATCCCTTTTATTTCACCTGATAATATTCACAATACCAATCCGTGAATTTTTGCAGCCCTTCTTCAATTGAAGTTGAAGGTTTAAAGCCTACTGCTTTTTCAAGCCTGTCTGTCGAAGCAAAGGTGGCCGGAACGTCCCCCGGCTTGATAGGTTCAAAGACTTTTTTAAAAAGAACCTCTCTGCCCAGCGTCCGACCTAAAGCTTTTTCCAATGTCTCAATGAAGTCCATCAATTTTTCCGGGCGATGGTTGCCAATATTGAAGACAGTATGTGGTACACCTCCATCTGCCATAGGAGGCACTTCCAGTAGACGCACCAGTCCTTCAACAATATCATCAATATACGTAAAATCGCGATAGAGATCGTTTTCCACATCACCATTATTAAAAATCCGAATCGGCTCACCCGCAAAATACTTCTGAGTAAACCCGAAATAGGCCATATCCGGCCGCCCCATCGGTCCGTAAACCGTAAAAAAGCGCAACCCTGTGACGGGAATTTTATAAAGATGGCTATACGTATAGGCCATCAGCTCATTTGACTTTTTCGTTGCCGCATAAAGCGAAACTGGGTGGTCGACAAAATCCGTTTCTGTAAAAGGGACTTTTTCATTTTCCCCATAAACCGAGCTCGATGAAGCATATACAAGATGGTCAACCGGGTGATGCCGGCACGCCTCTAAAATATTATAAAAACCAATCAGATTGCTTTGAATATAAACATCCGGGTTCTCAATCGAATAACGAACCCCTGCTTGCGCGGCCAAGTTCACCACAATATGAGGTTCATGCGTCTCAAATGCTCCGAAGACCGCTTCCTTGTCGGAAATATCCCCTTTCATAAAAATAAACTGCTCATAGTTTCGAAGTTTTTCCAGACGGGCTTTCTTCAGGTTTACATCATAATAATCGTTTAAATTATCAAGCCCAATGACCCGGCAGCCTTGTTCTAATAACCTCCGCGCTAAAAAATAGCCGATAAACCCTGCCGCCCCAGTGATCAGATAGGTCTTATTTTTTTCAAACATGATTTATTTCCCTCTCTAGAACAGCAGCGCTTCTCCGCGTTCCCGCTTGTCTTCCAACCGAATAATATTCAACCCCAGCTCCCTTCATTTCTTCCACCAGGTAAATATTGCGGCCATCATATACCAGCGGTGTTCGCATCCACTTTTTATAATCTTCAGGCTTCACCGCTTTGATTTCGCCCCACTCGGTAAAAATAAAACAGACATGGGCACCCTCTAACGCTTCTGCGGCCTTTTCCACATATGTGATACTTCCTTTTCCAATGGACCCCTCAGGAAACCGCCGCTTAAATTGCTCGGCGCCAACCGGGTCATAGGCAAAAACCTCGGCCCCCTGCTCCAATAGCAGGGGAACATTATCAAGGGACGGTGCCTCCCGTGTGTCATCCGTTCCCGGCTTAAATGTCAAACCGAGCACAGCCACCTTCAAGCCATTGAAGGTGATCAACCGTTTGCTGGCCTTCTTATATAGTACCGTCTTTTGATCGATGTTCACGTCAATGGCCGCCTTGACGGTCCGCAGCTCATATCCGTGCTGCTCAGCCAAATAGTTGAGCGCCTTCGTATCCTTCGGAAAACAGCTGCCGCCATAGCCAATTCCAGCATGTAAAAATTTCGCGCCGATTCGCTCATCGAAACTCATCCCGACCGCTACATCCTGAATATCGGCACCAACTAGCTCACATAGATTCGCGATATCATTCATATAGGAAATTTTTAGCGCAAGGAAATCATTTGCGGCATATTTAATCATCTCCGCCGATCGCCGGCTGACGGAAACAATCGGCAGCTGAAACGGTTCATAAATCTTCTGCAGCATCTGTTCTGCCCACTTGCTTTCCGTCCCAATGATGATTCTCGGCGCATTTAGTGTGTCGTGGACAGCTGTACCCTGTGCCAGGAATTCGGGATTTGAAGCTACCTCGACTCGGATTGGCTTTTCCGAGGCGGACCCATTTCCCATTACCTGTCCGCCATGATGAGGTAGAAAATCATGGATAAACTGTTCTACTTTATCGTTGGTCCCCACAGGAACCGTTGATTTCACCACCACTAAGCAGTCCTTCTCAATGGTTTCAGCAATTTGCCGCGCAACAGTGGCAATTGACGAAAGATCCGCTGAACCGTCCGGCTGCTCCGGGGTTCCAACTCCGATGAAAATCGCGTCTGCATCCTTGTAGGCCTGTGAATAGTCTGTGGTAAACCGCAATCTGCCAGCCGCATAATTCTTCTTCATAAGCTCTTCAAGGCCCGCCTCAAAGATAGGAGAAATCCCCTGTTTCATCCTGGCGATCTTGTCTTCATCGACATCGACACACGTCACCATGTGGCCTACCTCAGCAAAACACACACCGGCTACCAGTCCGACATAGCCAGTCCCCGCCACCGCCAGCTTATAACCCTGATCATCGCGCCTGCTTTCATCTATATAATCATTCATAAATGACAACTTCCTTCCAAAAACCTCACTAGAACCTATCTTAACATAAGTAATCGATAAAAAATGAATTCAATTGCATCGGGCTGAAGGGCTTCGACAAAATCCAGGTGGTGACAGGCACGGCCCGGATTTTGCCGAATTCAAAAAGACCACCGTCCATAGGGACCAGTGGTCTTAGCTCTTCTGTTTAGGCAGAGTGGGTGTCTGATTCGATTGCACCGTTGGTTGTTGCTTTTTTGATGGTTTTAGGTATGAGCATGATGGAAACTATGGCCATTAGTCCTGTCCCAATTAAATAGAAAGCCGGCATGAGGTTGTTTCCTGTAGCTGTTTGTAAGGAGGTGATAATGAATGGTGCACCACCTCCAAAGATGGCAGTCGAAACATTATAGGAAATCCCATAGGCACTGTTTCTTACTCGATCCGGAAACAACAATGGAATGGTCGAAGGAAATACCCCAATAAACATCGCAACAATGATTCCTAAGGCAAAGTAACCTACTATCGGACCAGCTGAAGATCCGCCTGAAACGAAAGCAATAATCGGAACCGCTGTAAAAATAGCTAGTAAGGATGATAAGAGCAGAAACCTTTTCCTGCCATAGCGATCAGCCAGGATACCAAAAATCGGAAAGAGAATCATCATGAACAACATCCCGCTCGTCGTAACCACAAGGGATTGCATTGTCGAAAGCCCCACCTGTGTCTCAAAATAAGAAGGAAGATAAGTTAGCAAGGTATAATAAGCACCATTGGCGAACGCCACATTTAAGAAGGCAATCGCAAGCGGCTTGCGAGCAGTTGAAAACATTTCTTTTAGAGGGTTCTTAGATAAAGTATTCTCTTTCTTCATCTGAATAAAAGTTGGTGTATCATCCACTTTCGTTCTAACATACATTCCCACTAATGCTAAAGGCAAGGAACAAATAAATGGAATCCGCCATCCCCATGCTGCCATATCGTCATGGCTTAGCCCGGACGTGAGCAACGCGACAAATATGGAACCGATAATGTAGCCGAGTAAAGATCCCGATTCTAGTAAACTAGTGAATAGCCCGCGTCTCCGACCAGGAGCTGATTCATTCATAAAGACAGATGCTCCTGTATACTCCCCGCCTGCGGCTAACCCTTGTGTCATCCGCATCAAAATTAATAATAGCGGTGCGAAAATACCAATGGACCCGTAACTGGGAATTAACCCGATAATAGCGGTTGAAGAGGACATTACCATAATCGTTACCACCATTACTTTCTTACGCCCCAAACGGTCACCAATCGAACCAAAGATTATTCCACCGAGCGGTCTAAAGAAGAACGAAATTGCAAATATCGCAAATCCGTATAACAAAGCTACTGAACTACTTTTTTCCGGAAAAAACTGAGCACCAATAAGAGCCGCAGTATAACTATAGATACCGTATTCATACCATTCAACTAGATTCCCTATTGCAGTAGCCATCGTAGCTTTCTTCATCCATGCATCATCCCCTTATTTAATCGAATAAATTTTATCCTTTTAACTTAAATTTTCCTTAACTAAACGAATTCCTTCAAGGTCAGGTCTCTTGGCATTTTGGCAAAGGTTTCGCAGCCTGATTCGGTGATCCGGATGGACTCACTCACTTCAAAACCATATTTGTCGAGCCATAATCCTGGAATCAGGTGGAATGTCATATTCGGCTGTAAGATTGTTTTGTCCCCTTTACGAATACTTACCGTGTGCTCGCCCCAATCTGGCGGGTAATTACAGCCCATTGAATAACCAAGCCGTGATTCCTTTACAAAGCCGCTTTTCTCAATTGTCTTTCTCCAGGTTTCTTCAATTTCCTCCGCCGCGATACCAGGGCGAATCATCTCAAGGCAAGCATTAATGCCTTCGACCGCCACCTTTGAAAGGGTTTCCATTTCTTCTTTTGGCTTACCAATTTGAACGGTTCGGGCTAGTGGGGAATGATATCTTTTATAGCATCCTGCCAATTCTAAAATAACCGCATCCCCGTCTTTATACCGTTCATCTGTCCAAGTCAAATGCGGAGTCGAGGTTTTTTCACCGGATGGCAATAGCGGTACAATCGCTGGATAATCTCCGCCAAATTCCTCCGTTCCCGTAATTTGGGTGTAAAAAATCTTCGCAGCTACATCACATTCCCTGACACCCTCTTGAATTAGCTCAATTCCTGCCTGCATCGCTTTTTCGGCGATCACAGCTGCGCGTTTCATATATTCAATTTCCGCATCGGATTTGATGAGGCGCACCCAATTCACCAGCAAAGTTGCATCTTGTAGATTAGCATTTGGCAGACCTTTTTTTAGTTGCTCGTAGCTTTTGGCTGTGAAATAATAGTTTTCCATTTCGACCCCTATGGAGCGATTTTCTTGGCCAATTTGCTTTAAAAAGCCAGCTACGAAATCCATCGGATGCTTGGTGTCTGAATGAATATAATCATCCGGGTAAGGAATGATATGGTCGCGATAGAGCCAGGTCGTTACCTTAGCAGCATTCGCATCCATTCCTCTTCCAATCCACATCGGCTGTTCTTCGTCAATGATGACAACAAGCATCTGATGCACATAAAATGACCAACCATCATAGCCAGATAAATAATTGATATTGGCCGGATCGGTGATGAGCAGGACATCAATTCCTTTTTGCATCATTCGTTCTTTCGTTTTCCGTATTCTCTCTTTATACTCACTTGTTGTAAATGACATAAGCGAATTTCCTCCCTGGTGGAATCAACTTTTTTTAAAAATTACTGATCTGATAACTTAAAGCACACGACCTTTGGTTCCGTCATTTCTTGGAGGGCAAACTTGATGCCTTCCCTGCCTAATCCAGAATTTTTCACACCGCCGAACGGCATCGCATCAATTCGATAATCACTGCTGTCATTGATCATAATCCCGCCCACATCCAATTTGGAAATGGCCTTATGAGCTTTTTCGATATTTTTTGTAAAAATTCCCGCCTGCAAGCCATACTCCACGCTGTTTGACTTTTGAATGGCCTCATCTAGATCCGCTACCGGGCAAAGAAGAACAACCGGTCCAAAAATTTCTTCTTTTGCGATGCTGCAGTTTTCAGGAACATTCGTCAAAACAGTAGGGGCGTAAAAGGCTCCGTTCCGTTTTCCTCCTGTTAGTAAAATGGCACCTTTTTCGATGGCTTCCTCAACCATTTTTTCAACACGGATCGCTTCTTTTTCGGTAATCAGCGGTCCCATGTCGGTAAGTACAGATTGTTTATCGCCAACATGATATTGCTCTGTTCTCGTAACAAATGCTTTTTGAAATTCTGCCATGATCCCCGCTTGGATATAAATACGCTGCACACCAAGACAATTCTGACCAGCAGCCCAAAAGGCACCAGATACGGACGATTCAACTGCATCTCCAAGGTCCGCATCCTCCAGCACGATGACAGGAGAATTGGAACCAAGCTCCATCCCAATCTTTTTCAAACCGGCTTTCCGAACGATTTCTTCTCCCGCTTCCAATCCTCCTGTAAAACTAATCATCCGAATCGCAGGATGTGTGACAAGGATGTCACCGATCTCACGGCCATGTCCGGTGATGACAGACAGCACATTAGGCGGAAGTCCTGCAGAGGAGAAGGCTTCTGCAAGCAATAGGGCACTTAGCGGTGTCACGCTTGCAGGTTTTACGATAATCGCATTGCCGGCCGCAATCGCCGGCCCAACCTTGTGGGCAACAAGATTTAACGGATCATTAAAAGGAGTAATCGCGGCAATAATTCCAATTGGAAAGCGATAGTAATACCCAACGCGATTCTCACTGCCAGGCATTTGATCAAAGGAGAGCGTTTCCCCATTTAATCTCCTTGCCTCTTCGGCACTAATTCTTAATGTTTGAATACAGCGGGCGGCTTCTTTTTGCGCTTCGCGAATCGTTTTGCTTCCTTCTTGACTGATGATTGAAGCATAACGCTCTTTATGTTCTTCAATATAATCAGCAGCCGCATGGATGACTCTGATTCTTTCGTGCACAGGCATGCCGGCCGCGATTTTGGCCCCTACTTTTGCCGCCTCAATACATTCAAGCATATCTTCCTTAGTAGCTGCTGGAACGGTATCAATCAAACGATTATCCTGGGGGTCGCGCACTTCAATCACTTGATCACGCTCCACCCATTGGCCGCCAATCAACATCTTCTGTCCTCTGATTTGAACTGTCATCCCTTTCACGCCTTTCTATTTTTTATTAAACGACTACCGGTTTACGCTCACGGTTAATATGAATCAAGTCGATTAACAGAGAAAATCCTGTTTCTGTTTTACCAGCTCCAGCCCCGCTTAAGGTAACAGGCCCCAGCAGATCACATTCATACGTAATCGCATTGACAGCGCCGCCAATCGATGCTAATGAATCGGTAATCTCAACCTTTTCCGGTGCAACCGAAGCAGTCACTTCGCCGTTTTCCTTTTTCACTTTCCCAAGCAGCTTCCAGCGCTTTCCTTCAGCCTTCGCTTCTTCAATGTCCTTTAATGAAATCTCGGTGATTCCTTTACAAGAAACGTCTTCTACCTTTAATGGAATACCCATGATATAGTTTGCTAGAATGACAACTTTATATCTTGCATCATAGCCTTCGACATCACTTGTTGGATCTGCTTCCGCATACCCAAGCTCCTGTGCCTCTTTCAAGGCTGATTCATAGGAAACGCCTTCTTGTTCCATCTTCGTTAAAATATAGTTGGTTGTACCATTCAAAATCCCGCGGATTTCCTTGATCTCATTTCCTGCCAGCGTTTCAATTGGCATTCTTAAAGATGGAGTGCCGCTCATTACTGTCCCTTCAAAGCCCCAATGAACCCCATTCTTTTCAGCAATTTCCGATAATTCTTTATAAGCAAGGGCAACGGGACCTTTATTGGTCATCACGACATTTTTTCCACTTTCAAATGCTGCTTTGCAGTGGTCAATCGCCGGCTGGCCGGTTTTGACATCCGTATAGGAAACTTCAATAACCGTATCTGCGTTTGTGGCCTTGATCGTTTGAAAACTATCCCAGCCTATGATTAAACCTGATGTCTGAGGATAATTTTCTAGACTTCCTGTCTCTCTTAGGGTTTTTAAAACAAGATCTAAATCTAGGCCATTCGGGTGATAGATCGACCCTTTGATAAAATCAGAAATCGCCACAACCGTTGCTTCGAATCCTTCTTTTTCCTTTAATTGTTCTTTTTTCTCGAGTAATATTTCTGCTAAGCCCTGACCAACAACGCCAAAGCCGATAAAGGCTAATTTATGCGCCATGTACCTGCACCTCCGTTTTTAAAGATTGGGATTTTTCTTTTAAAAAATTCACAGCCGTTTGCGTTAGAATCGCGGCACCAATGGATAAGCTGCTTTCGTCCAAATCAAAGATTGGTGTATGTAAATCCCGCTTCAGCCCATCCTCTGTCCCGCTTCCTAGGAAAAATAAGGCTCCTGGCAGTTTTTGCGTCACATAGCCAAAATCTTCTCCGCCCATCCCAAAGGGACGCTTAACAATTTGAAAATCCGGATACATTTCATCCATTGCCTTTAAAAATAACTCGTTCACATGAGGGTCATTGTTTAAGGCAGGTTCGCCTCTTTCCACTTCAAGTGTGTAGCTTCCGCCCATTGGTTCCACAATCGACAGCGCCTTCTTCAGTTCTAGACTTAATAAGTCCCGTACTTCAGGCGTATAGCTGCGGATTGTCCCAGAGATGAAAACCTCACTTGGAATGATATTGCTTGCCGTTCCGGCATGGATCTGACCAATACTGATGACACCCGCTTCCAATGCAGGAATTCTGCGGGCCACAACACCATGTAACGCCTGCATCACAAGTCCCAACATCCAAACCGGGTCTGTTCCTAGTTCAGGATAGGCACCATGTCCGCCGCTTGCAAAAATTTTCGCCGTAAACACGTCGACATTGGCCATACTATACCCATTATTCACCTGGGCCGCTCCAACCGGAAGCCATGGGCACATATGCAGGGCAATCGCTGCGTCTACATCATCATAAGCGCCCGCTTGAACCATGTACGGTGAACCGGAAAGTCCATGTTCATCAGTGGCTTCTTCTGCTGGTTGAAAAATAAATTTAACGGTGCCTTGAAGCCCTTCTTTTTCAAATTTCTCTGCTAGAAGATGGGCGGCACCTAGCAAGATGGTGGTGTGGGCATCATGACCACATGCATGCATGACACCTTCATTTTTCGATTGATAGTCAATCGTATTTTCTTCCTTAATCGGAAGAGCGTCCATATCCGCACGAATAGCTATCACGGGTCCTTCCCCTGATGTTAGCGTTGCAACAACACTCGTCTCGACGCCAATCCCGGTTTCCACCCGTAAACCCTTTATCTTTTTTAGTGTTTCGGCAACAAATTGGGAGGTCCCGAACTCTTGAAAACTGAGTTCGGGATGTTGATGAAAATGGCGCCTCCATTCAATCAGCTGCTCGCTCAATGCTTTTGCTTGAACTGCTGTAGGATGATTTTCCATCCGTTCATTCCTCCTACTGATTTGGAAGTCTATTTCACTTTTAAAAGATTTTCAACGTGAGTAAATGCTTGTTCAAAGTCTGCAATGATATCCTCAATATCTTCAATACCGCAAGAAATACGAATCAATCCTTCAGGTATTCCCATTGCAGCACGCTCTTCTGGTGTACACTCAACGTGGCTAGTTGTACGAGCAGGTCCAACAGTTGTTTCAACTGCACCTAAGTTCGCAGCACGGTTGGCATACTGTAATTTGGGAAGAAGATCACGAACCGTATCAACACCGCCTTTTACTGCAAAGCTAAGCATACCGCCGAAGTCTCTCATTTGTTTTTTCGCCACATCATGATGTGGATGTGTTTCAAGACCTGGATAATAAACCCCTTCCACAAGATCCTTCGTTTGTAGGTAGTTCGCTAGTTTCATAGCATTCTCACATTGTGTGCGTACACGCAAGTGAAGCGTTTTCATTCCGCGAAGGATCAGGTACGCTGCCATTGGGTCCATTGTCGCGCCGTTAATTTCACGGAAGTGATAAATTTTTTCCACTAATTCTTCAGAACCACATACAACGCCGCCTA
This sequence comes from Bacillus salipaludis, assembly GCF_030938565.1. GTDB lineage: Bacteria > Bacillota > Bacilli > Bacillales > Cytobacillaceae > Neobacillus > Neobacillus salipaludis_A. Next base: position 6,053,602 of record NZ_JAVGVR010000001.1, read on the forward strand.
ATGCATCTGCGTGTCCGCCTAGGAACTTAGTTGCACTATGAATAACCAAATCAGCACCTAAGGAAAGTGGATTTTGATTCATTGGAGTTGCGAACGTATTATCAACAATCACTAATGCTCCAGCCGCTTTACCTGCTTTTGCCATCCGTTCAATATCAGTAATTTTTACAGTTGGGTTTGTTGGTGTTTCTAGGTATAGAATTTTAGCGTCGCCTTTCGCTACTTCACGCTCGATTTGCTCATGGTTTCCTGTTTCACATAACACGACTTCTACGTTCTGACGCGGAAGGAACTCTGTAAAAATTTTATTTGTGCCGCCGTACGTATCTTTAATGGAAATAATCTTGTCTCCAGGTACTAAAAAAGTGGAAAGTGTGTTGCTGATGGCAGCCATTCCTGTTGAAAAGCTTGTTGCTGCTTCTGCGCCTTCAAGGATTTTGATTTTATCTTCAAACGCCTGTACTGTTGGATTCGTGTTACGTCCGTAGATATGACCTTTCTTTTTACCAATTGCGACATCATACCATTCGTCCATATCGTCATAGCCATAAGCAACACTCAATACCACTGGTACTTGAGTTGCTCCATGTACTAAATAATCCTTTTCTCCAGCCCATACTGCTTTCGTTCCCATTTTCGCGTTTGTGTTCGTCATTAAAACCACTCCTCATTAGTTTTTTTGTAAAATTTTATTGTTTTCGATGGTTATGCCTTTGTTTCTTTTCACCATTTCTTTATAAGCAAACAGGGCAATGGCTGTATCCTGTACACCCGTTCCTGTTAGATCACATACGGTAATTTGTTCGTCGTTTTTACGTCCGGCCCCCCACAAGGAAGTTAGGTCACCTAATTCGACAACCTCCGACTCCTCCGTGAGGACACCAGCTGTAAGAGCATGATGCAGTTCCCCTAACCGGGCACATTGAGCTTTTGTATCACAGACAAGAATGTCTGCTTTCGCTATAACTTCGGCTTCTAATTCCTGCTTATGCTCAGCATCCGATCCCATCGCAGTAATATGTAGACCAGGGTGCAGCCATTCGGCTTTGATGATTGGCTCTTTTGCCGGGGTGGTGGTAATCACAATGTCACTATTCCGGACTACCGCTTCAGCGCTGTCAACGGCCACAACTTTAATTCCTAATTCAGCAGTCATTTCTTCCGCGTATTTCTTTGCGCGTTCAGCTGACCGGGCGTACACGAGGACCTTTTGAAACTTCCTTACAATATTCAGTGCCCGCAGCTGATATTTTGCCTGGCTGCCCGCTCCAATGATCCCAACGGTTTCAATCGTATTTTTGGCAAGATAGGATGCTGCAACCGCTCCAGCTGCCGCCGTGCGGACATCGGTTAAGTAGCCATTGTCGAGTAAGACGGCTTCCGGAACCCCGGTTTTTGTGTTAATCAGGATCATCATCCCATTACCACTTGGCAACCCAAGAAGATGATTATTGAAAAAGCCGGAAGAGATTTTGATTGCAAACATTTCTTTTTCCTTGATATAAGCCGTTTTTACATCGACTTCACCGTTTTGATCGTCAATATCCACTCTCATAATCGGCGGCATGGAAACTTGATCTTGTGATAAGCTAGTAAAAGCATCTTCAACCACTTTTACAGCCTCAGAATTTAATGAAACAAATTGCTTTAGTTCCTGCTCTGTGAAGATTCGCATCGTGTGATTCACCTCCATTTAAGGTTTACTTTAAAAGCTGATGCCCCTTTAACGTCAAGTCTCTAGGAAGCTTCGCAAAGGTTTCACATCCAGTTTCCGTAATCCGAACGGACTCGCTCGCTTCAAAGCCATATTTGTCAAGCCACAATCCTGGAATGAGATGGAAGGTCATATTAGGCTGTAAAATCGTCTTATCGCCTTTTCTGATGCTCATGGTGTGCTCGCCCCAATCTGGCGGGTAATTCAAGCCCATTGAATAGCCAAGGCGTGATTCCTTCACAAATCCGCTTTTCTCAATTGTTTTTCTCCAGGTTTCTTCAATTTCTTCAGCCGCGATACCAGGACGAATCATATCCAAGCAGGCATTAATGCCTTCAACTGCAACACTCGAAAGAGTTTTCATTTCATCTGTAGGGCGGCCAATCTGAACGGTTCTCGCGAGCGGTGAGTGATATCGTTTATAGCAGCCGGCTATTTCGACAATAACAGCGTCCCCGTCTTTATAGCGATCATCTGTCCAGGTTAAATGCGGTGTCGAAGTTTTTTCTCCGGATGGCAATAATGGAACAATCGATGGATAATCGCCGCCAAATTCTTCGGTACCGGTAATCTGGTTGTAAAAAATCTTCGCAGCAACATCGCATTCCCTTACGCCTTCTTCAATTAGATCAATTCCTGCCTGCATTGCTTTTTCAACAATTTTGGCTGCGCGTTTCATATATTCAATTTCTGCATCCGACTTGATTAAACGGACCCAGTTGACGAGTAGGGTTGCGTCTTGGAAAGTGGCATTTGGTAGCCCCTTTGTTAACTGCTGATAGCACTTTGCCGTGAAATAGTAGTTTTCCATTTCCACACCGATTGAACAGTTATCTTTGCCAAATTCTTTTAATCGATCGGCAACAAAATCCATTGGGTGTTTAAGATCGGATTGAACATATTCATCAGGATAAGGAATGATATTATCATCCGTTAGCCAAGTCGTTACTTTTGCTCCGTTAGCATCCTGGCCGCGTCCAATCCATTTTGGCTGTTCCTCATCAAGCATGACAACAAGCATCTGATGAACGTAAAACGACCATCCGTCATAACCGGAAAGATAGTTTAGATTTGCTGGGTCTGTAAGTAGGAGAACCTCAATTCCTTTTTCAGCCATTCGTTCTTTTGTTTTGCGGATACGTTCTTTATATTCTGTTATTGAGAATGACATAAATCTTGTTCACTCCTGTTTTGTTATATTTATTTTTGGAATATTTCTATTTGTTTGTATTATATAAAACTGTTAAAAGCTTTTTCATCTGACATTCTGTATGAAAGATTTTGCTAGTTTCTAGTCAAAATTAGCAAAAAGTAAGTGAAGATTAATTTTATCAGCGAATGTTCGGGATTTATCGACCAGTTTATCAGCGAATCTTGGTCACTTATCAAAGAATCGATGAAACAACCTTCTTCCAAAAAAAACACAAGTGACAAAATCACTTGTGTATTGAAAGATATTTTTCGATGACCGAATGGACAATGGACAGATCGACATTTTGACCGCTGATAATAACAGCAACATCCCCTTCTTGGTGTAGGATTTTATTGCCTAAAATAGCTGCAATTCCTGTTGCTGCAGCACCTTCCATCATCATTCGGTGTTTGTCCATCATAAAAGCCATGCCAAAAGCAATTTCCTCTTCTGGAATTAGAACGACCTCATCCATATATTTTCGGACCATTGGAAAGGTATATTGATTATCGAGGCCGATTCCACCAAGTAAACTATCAGCGAGTGTCTCGCTTTCCGGAAGCACGACTGGCTTACCCGCTTTTAAACTCTCATACATCACAGCTGATTTTTCCATCGAAACCCCCGTTACGCGGATTCCTGGATCATTGGATTTCACTGCCAAGCCAATTCCAGACAGCAGTCCGCCGCCCGAAAGCGGAACAATTACATCGCTTAGATTGGGGATGTCCTCCAATAATTCCAGCCCAATCGTTCCTTGACCTGCAATCACATACGGGTCATCAAATGGCTCAATAACCGTTAATCCCCTCTCCCTCTCGAGCTCATAACAGCGCACACCTGCAGCATCCTGGCTGTCACCGACGATTTCAATATGTGCATCAAGCCTTTTTAAGGAGTCGACTTTTGCCTTTGGCACCCGATTGGAAATACAAACAACCGCATTAATGCCAAGCTTTTTTGCTACATAAGCTACCGCCATGCCATGATTTCCGGTTGAGTACGTTGCAACTCCTCGTTTTCTTTCTTCCTCACTTAAGCTTAGGATTTTATTGGCTGCTCCCCTTACTTTAAAGGCCCCAACTTCATGAACGTTTTCGAGCTTTAAATACACATTGCGGCCAATTTTTTCTGATAGTATGGACGACTGGATGACTGGTGTTCGTTTGATGAGCGGACTAATTCGTTGTCTTGCTTCCCATACGTCCCGAATTTTCATTAATTCTTTTTTCCTTTGTATAGCTGTCATGGAACCAACCTCCGTGCATTTTACTCTAATCCTAAGTTTTTGGTACTGGGATATCAATTGTCAAAACTGTCGATAACTAAGGCGGATTTTTCATACACTTTGAATGAAAAAAAGCAGGCAATGAAGTGACTTCCATTTCATTTGCCAGCTTTTTATAAAATGATCTGCGAAATTTATTGCCCCATTTTCCAAGTTTTTATGCTCAAATCTAATAAAAACAAATCATCTGGGTCAACAAGTGACAGCCCGGTTAACTCTTCAATTTTTCGTAAACGGTAAAGTAAGGATTGCCGATGCAAAAATAATGCTTTCGCAGTCTTACTTACATTCCCCTGATAATGATTATAGGTACTGATGGTATCAATTAAATCAAGATTTCGCTGTTTGTTATATTCAACGAGCGGTTCAACGGTGGCTGTAATGATTTCTTTCATTTCTTGGTTTTGAAAGAGGGTGAGAAGGATTCGGTCGATCCTTGTGTTTTCATACATCACCCGGTTTCCGATTCCTTTTTTATTCCTGCTGATATTTAGGGCGGTCAGCGCATTTTGATAGCTTTCCTTAAAACCTAAAACCCCTTCATTATAATTGCCAATCCCCCAAGAGATCACCACCTTTGGAAGTAAACTGCGCAGGCGGCGATCGACAAGATCTAAAAAATTGGTTACGCTTTCTTTTTTGTTTTCTAAAGAAATTTCAATCATAACGATCAGCTTTTCTTGTTGATAGGTAATCATCACTTCTTTATTCAAGGACTGGGCAGCATAATAAATTTCTTCTTTTATATAATGAATCATGCTGTCAACCCACTGCTGATAAGCCATTTCATCCCAATTGTTTTTCTGAAAAAGCTTTTTTAAATTTTCCGGCACGCCAATCAAACAAATATAGGGAAGATTCAAGTTATAGCCGACAATTTCAGCTCTGGAATTTGCTGAATCCCAAGACGTAAATTCTCCACTCGTTAATTCTTTGACAAAAGAATCGTGAAGAATGGATTTTGCCTCTTCAACAGCATTTTTTCTTGAAAACCACAAAGCGATGGTTGTGACAGCATGCTCTAATACATTGACAATATACTGAGTTAAAAACTGATCTAGCAATACCTCAGACGGCAAGATGACGAATAAATAGCCCAGGGTATTTCCTGAGACCTGAATGACGGGGAGCTGTAAGATGCAATATTCGTCAATATAAATGGATTGGATTTTTTGAATCATTGGATCATGTGACGACCTTAGCGTTGGCTTCCGCTGGGGAAGGACCCCTTTTACAGCATAACCTCGCCAATATTCGAGAAAATTGGGGGCATCTTTACTTTGGGCCTGGATGGTCCCAATTTGGTCGGTTATTACAATTGGGTACTCTATACACCCGTATAAATAATTCGAAATACAAGTTAGACCGGTCTCGGTTAATATTAGATTCAAAAGCTCCTGCTGAACTTTTTCAGATCTTCTGCTTTCCTTATAATTGACATCATTTAATTGAAGCATGACTTCCTCAATGATATCAGAAAAGCGCAATTCCCACGGCAGCTCAATCAGGATTAAATGATTCTGATGCGCTTTTTCAATCACTTCATTTGGAATCTCAAAAATATGACGTCCTAAAGCTACTGCCAGTGCGGAAGCCTCAGAATCGATCACATCTTGTACAAATTTTTCAAATTCCTTCACGTTTTGACCGCAGCCGATTGCTGTAGTTAACACAAATTCATTCTTTCGTACAAAACTTTCTACCGGCATTTCCATAGCAGAAACCCATTGAACCTCTTTTTCCTGTACCAAATCTTCCCCGGCAACCACCATAGCGTCCTTCATAATCTCTAACTGTAAGATGTCATTTACAAGTAATCCCATGGAACCTCCTGTCCTGCTGCTAACTCTTTTATTATCCACGTATAATATTATTCTAACAAACTCTGACTACTCAGTAAATTATGTAAATTTATTCGACAAATTTCGGGTGGTGACAGGCACCGCTCTTTTTCAAAAGCATCCGAGTGTGCTAGTCCCAAAACAGCACAAAAAAACGGTCATTTTATTTTCAGTAAAATAAAATGGCCGCCTTTATGGTTTGGTATTTTTCATATTTTTTTTCATATTTTATTGGTTCGCCAATTTTTCTTCGACATGGTCTGGAAGATGATCACAGAGCTGGTTGAACAAATAAGTTAAATAGGAATGAAGTTCAAATCGGTCTTCCTGTACAAAAAGATCAAACAAGTTTTTATGTTTCTCCACGTTTTTTTACCCCTTTCTTTTTCCTTCGCTGGATTTTCTTTATAAAATTTTACTAATAGATTGTTCGTTCTGCAGTCACTACATACCTAGTAATCAATCATGATAGTATCGGCCCCACCCTACGCTCAATACCATGATGGCCACGCGCGCCATCCACCTATCCACATTATAATTGAAAACGTTTACATATTCAAAGAATATTATATTACAAGTTTTGACAAAGTGACCGGAGTATAGAAAAACTGCCTACTTGGACAAGCGCTAAAGCATTGCCACCTAAAAAAGCAATGTATAAAAATCCAATTATCCTCTTTAATATACAACAAAACAATGGCTTTTAAAACAAAAAAAGAATTCGACAAAAATCGGGTGGTGACAGGCACAGCCCGATTTTTGTCGAAACCACCCTATAAAAATCCTACAAATATTCCTGCTAATATGACGGAAACGATTGTGACGGAGATGAATCCGCCGACGAGCATGGGTGGCAGCATGTGGCTGGTCAACACTTCTTGTTCTTTTTCGTCTTTGGTTAGGGATTTGATGACTTCGTTTGTGATGATGTAGTCGGATGGGAATCCGTATAGTGCTGTTAACGATACGGCAAAGGACATGTGTTTGCTGACCCCAAGGACCTTTCCAATGATAAACGAGAAAATGTACATTCCGATGACACCTAACACAATACAGCCGATCAACGGATATAAAATTTCCATAATCATCCCTGGCGTTGCTCTTTGCAGCGGATCGAAAACAAACAACATGAGAACCATGATCGCAATTCCAAAACCATTCGCTTTTTGCAGTACATGCCTTTCAAGGAAGCCGACACTTCGTGCAATAACACCAAATAATAAACATAAAACAAATGGACTAATGTCGACGACTGGCTTCAATAAAGTGGAAACGATGAAGGCTAAGAATCCGACAAATGCAAGTCGTAAGAATTTGAAATAATCAGTATTATATTTATCAGGCAAATTTTTAAATAATTTAAGTTCCTTTGGTTCCGCGACAGCTGTAGCGGCAACCTCCTCATTTGCTTGAGCCATACCCAATTGACCGCTGCGATACTTCTGAAGAAGATTTCTTCCTTCTTTTTTCAATACAATCGAAGTAAGTGGATAACCGGCAAATCCTTGCATGACATAAATGACGATGGCAAAGACGGATAACGTTGTAAGCCCTGCTTCCTTTGCCCCTTCCGACATAATCAAGGCAGATACTAAGCCGCCGACTAACGGCGGAATCGCAACAACAATGGTTTTAAAGCCAAAAATAAAGGTTCCAATTCCAAATAATAACGCAATGATTCCGGCAATCCCTGCAAGCGAAATGATAATCGTCTTCCATTGTTTCTTTAATTCCTTTAAAGAAAGTAACGTGCCCATATTGGTAATCAATAAGTAGATCATCATTGTCGCTACAACCGGCGGCACACCCGCTAACTCAACAATATTCTTCGGGAAAAATGTCCAATAGCCAATCAAGAATAAAACCGCACTGATAAATACAGAAGGAATCCAAGCTTTGGTCTTAACCGCCACAACGTCTCCAATAAATAAAATAAGAACAACAATTACTAGTGCAAGCATTTGAGACATAAGAATCCCTTCTTTCTTTTTTTATTTTCGTAGGCACTAGACCCTTCAAAGATCAAGTGCCTAACCCCAATTTATTTTTTATTATTCTCCAAATATGTTAATGTAGCTGCTCCTAAAACTTTAGCAGCAATTAACATACCCTTTTCGTCAATGTTAAATTTCGGATGATGGTGTGGATAGGTTTCGATCCACTCTGGGCTTTGGCCGCCTGTGTTGAAAAACGCCCCTTTCACATGTTCTAAATAGTAAGCAAAGTCTTCGCCACCCATTAGCGGCTCGATTTCCCTCACAGCGGTAACACCAGGAACGGTTTCAGCAAGATTCGCAACGAACTCCATTTCTTCCTTATGATTGACAAGGGCTGGATAGCCTTTTTGATATTCATAAGTGTATGTGCAATCAGCAGTAATACAAGTTCCTTTTATAACCCTTTCAATTTCCGCTTCAATAAATTCCCTTGTACTTTCTTTAAAGGTTCTAACGGTACCCTGAAGGAAAGCCGTATCGGCAATCACATTCGATGCATTTTTCGCTTCAAACGAACCAATGGAAATAACGGCTGAATCGAGCGGATCGACTCGGCGTGAGACAATCTGCTGAATAGTTCCGACAAGTTGCGCTCCAATCACAACACTGTCCTTTGTTAAATGCGGCTGGGATCCATGTCCGCCGCGGCCTTGAATTTTCACCTTAAAAAAGTCTGCTGCTGCCATCATTGGGCCGGTCCGGTATTCAATCGTTCCAACAGGTGTTGGGGACCAAATATGCTGGCCAAAAATGACATCGACACCCTCTAAACAGCCATCTTCAATCATTGCAATCGCGCCGCCTGGGAGAAGCTCCTCTGCGTGCTGATGGATAAAGACGACATTCCCTTCGATTTCATCCTTCATGCAGTTTAGCACTTTAGCGAGTCCGAGAAGGGTTGCTGTATGACTGTCATGTCCACATGCATGCATGACACCTGGCACTTGCGACTTGTACGGAACATCGGTCTCCTCCTGAATTGGCAATGCATCAAAATCAGCACGTAAGGCTACGGTCTGTCCAGGTTTACCACCATGCAATGTAGCAACAACACCATTGCCGCCTACACCTGTCCGGACTTCATGTCCCAAATTCCGATGATACTCGGCAATATATTTGGCTGTATTCTCTTCCTGAAAGGAAAGCTCAGGATGTTGATGTAAATAACGACGAATTTCTACCATTTCTTCGTATGCCTGATCCAATAATTCATAAAGCTTGTTCATTTCATTGACCTCCTATATAAAAAAATTACTGTGTATGTTTTTCTACTATACTAAAAAGTATAAAATATCTGAAAATTATATCAATGTACAATAGCACAATAAAATCACTCATTTACTGTATACTAGTCCATAGGGAGGTCTTCTACATGAAAAATCTGCATCTTTACACCTTTCTTTGTAAAAAATTCAATCCAATTCCTTTTCAAATTTACTTTTTTGAAAACAGAAAGCAATCATCTCATTTGCTATATACAAATAATGAAACAGCGCCTAATCACTTTACGATTCTGCCTGCTTCAGCAACAGACAACATCGCGATTCAATTTGATGGAAACCAAACGGCGGTTTCTTTTTACTACTCAGAGAACAATCAGGTCCTTCTCACTCTTTCCAGCCCTAAAGTGAACCTTTCAGAGAAAGAACTTGAACAACTGTATGTGATGTTTTCTTTTCTTGAGACGGAAATTACTTTACGGGAGAAAGAAGCGGAAATTGCCAGCATGATCGAAAGCAGTCTGACGATTACATCCTCACTAGAGCTTGAAGAGGTGTTAAATAAAATCATTACGCAGGCCCTAAGTGTCATTCCTGCGGCAGATAAAGGATACCTGCAGCTCTATGATGAAAAAACAAATGAATTAATTCCACGTGCAGCTGTCGGATACAATGAAAAACTTCAGGCGGTAAAAATAAAAAGCGGGGAATCGATAACCGGAAAGGTCTTTCAGGACAGAACACCTGTGATGTATGAATCACCTTCTGAGGTTTTCGAAGAGATGAAAACCATCACAAAGGGGAATTTAACGATTTTTGAAAATTCCATTGATCTTTTGCAAATAAAATCAATGATTGCCATTCCACTAATCTTGGAAAATAAAGCAATTGGAGTTATGGCGGTTCAACAATTTAACACAGAGGGAAAATTGAGAGAGCGCGATTTCAGCTTATTACAAGGATTTGCCGCCCAAGCAGCAATTGCAATTCAAAATGCCAAGCTTTTTCAAGAAAAGAATGCCCGGTTAGCGGAAATCACTAACTTAACACGAGAATTAGAGAAAAAAAATAAACTGCTTTTAAGGCGGGCGGAAATTCATGAAACATTAACACAGCTTTCCTTGCAAAATAAGAGTGTCGAATTCATCATTCTGGAATTGAACCGCATGATGAACAGCGAAATCTTCTTTTTCGATCATCTCGATATGGAGCTTTTCCCAAAAAAGAACATTCCCTCCTCCTATTTAAGTAATGATGAATTCTCAAAAATTCTGAGAACAAGAAAAAGGCCTTTCTCAATGATGATTGTGGATGGGAGCGAAATCGAATACTATGTGTATCCGATTCAGTCGGATCGTGTCACACTTGGCTGTTTTTTCGTCCCGCTGCGGGAGCCGATTTCTCAGCAGGATAAAATGACGATTGAGCAGGCCAGTTCTATTCTGGCATTGGAATTAACAAAACGAAAAACCCAGGCAGAGGTATATTACAAAAAAACGCAGGAATTATTTAATGACTTGCTGCAATATAAGGACCCATCAGCCCTAGAGGAAATAGGCGAATTATTAGGGTTGAATTCGCAATCACATTTTTCTGTCATATTAGTTGAAGTAGTCGCATATCAAGATTTGCAAACATTAGAAGCGGTGATCCATCGCTTAATTTCCCAATTAAAGCGGCGGATTGCAAGCCAGGGAATCTTGATTTTTGGATTCCATAATAAAGTAACCATTCTTTTCTCGACACAGCACACACACGAGATAAACGAATGGGTCCATTCGCTTCATTCTTTATTAGTCAAGTGGAGTGATCGCGAGGAAATGCCGCTCCACGCCGGCCTGAGTACGCCGCACGAAGGAATCCAATCGATTGTGAAATGCCATGAGGAAGCAAATAAATCCTTGGCTTATTTAATCAGTCGAAAGCAAACAGGGATGATGGATTATAAGAAAATGGGAATCAATCGGTTATTTCCGACAGGATCCTCTCCGGAAATTGAGCGCTTTGCCGAAGAAATTTTAACGCCGCTTCGAACGGAAAAAGCCAGGAATAATGATCTGGAGAAAACACTGATGACCTATGTAAAATGCAATAAATCGATGATCGAAACGGCTGAAACACTTCATATTCATAAAAACACACTTTATAACCGTATTAAAAAAATTGAAGAACTGCTCGGGCTAGAGTTTCACAACCCGGAGGACTACCTGCAAATTCTATTAGCCTGCCATTTTCAGGAAGATCTTTTGCTTTCACGAAGGAATAATGGAGCTCTGATAGAGTAAGATTTTGGTTAATGCCGCCCCAATTCCTTTTTAAAGCCTATTATCTTAATAAACATGTTATCGACAAAATTCGGGTGGTGACAGGCACCACCCGAATTTTGTCGATGAAACTTTTCTAGCACATCGTTCGTAGGAATATTCATATAGAAGTTGGAAGGGATTGGGTTTATGGGAAATATGATTTTGTTTACGTTTATTATCGGTGTTGTTTCGGTGGTTATTTTGGTCCCTATTAGGAGTCCGAAAGGAAATGCTCCAAAAGCTCGAGGTTTGGTGGTGGGTTTGATTGTTTTTATACTTGCTATTTTCGCATTCTTTTATTTTTCAAACCTAGATCGAAATTTATCCGTCATATGGCCGCTGGCAATCATCTTAACGGCGGCCGGGACAGTTCTTTCCACTGGATTGGAACAAAAGATTAAAGCAAGCCTGTTTTTGGGGAGCCTGGCCCTGGGCATTTACTTTCTTACGGCCTTTCTATTTAATGCCAACGAAAAATATACGATGGCCAAAATGACGGAAAAGGTTGAAATCAAAGCATTTGATGAGCATGAAAAACCGGCAAGCGTCCCGCCGCAATTTGCCCGTAACAAAATGAAAAAGGCATTTGGACAGGTCCCGAACACAAGTTATTATGAACTGGGCAACCTGCAAATCCAAAAAGTGAACGGAGACTATGTTTATATTGCTCCCGTTGAATTCTCGGGGTTTTTCAAATGGTGGAAGGGGTCAGAAACGCCAGGTTATTTTTCTTTAAGCGCAACTGATTCATCAGCAAATCCTAAGTTCATAAAGAAAGAAATGATATATACCCCCTCTTCTTTTTTCAATAAAAATATTGAACGACATATTCGCATGGAATTTCCTAAAAAGATTTTCTTCGGTGATGTCCAGTTAGAAGTGGATGAGGATGGGACACCATACTATATTCGTTCCTACGGTGATTTCATCTCTGCTCGAAATGGTTTTAACGTAGAAGGGGTTGTTTTAGTTGACGCGAAAACCGGGGAAACAAAGGAATATTCATTAGATGAAGCTCCAGATTTTATTGATGGCGCTGTCTCACCGGAAGCTGTCAGCCTGCAAAACAGTTATTTTGGCAACTTTATTCATGGCTACTGGAATAGTAAATTTGGAAAATCAGATGTGAAATTGCCTTCTGATGAGGGTACGGAGGCCAATGTCAGTCCGATTTTTGATGAAAATGGAATCATGTATTATTTCACAGACTTCACCAGCCCGAAGAAAAGTGTCGACTCAATGCTCGGTTATTCGTTGACAAATGCAAGGTCGGGCAAGGCAACCTATTATACGGGAAACCCGGAAGAATCGTATATGGATTCCCAAGGAGCTCTGCAAATTATTGAAAAAAAATTCATTGAGAAAAAATGGGAAGGAAAAATGCCAATCCTTTATAACTTTTATGGAGAGGCAAGCTGGTTGACCCCCGTCCTTGATTCCAATGGATTTTTACAAAACTACTTTATCGTTTCAGCGGCAAATCCGGAAATTTCCGCCTATGGTTCTACGCCGAACGATGCCTTAAAACAGTATAAAACAGCCTTACAACGTGGCAAAGGAACGGTTGACGGCAGTTCAAAAGCCGATGAAAAACAGGTCAGCGGAACCGTCCTTAGAGTGTACAAAGAAAAATCAGGTGACTTCACGGTCGTCTCCTTTCTGCTCAACAATCGCCAAAACTTTATTCTCTCATCTGAAAAGGAACCACTCATCATCTACCTAAAAGAAGGAGATAAAGTAAGACTAACCTACTTAAATACTGAGGAACAATTCCTTCCGGTGAAGGAAATTAAGATTGAAGGACTTCAATAGTACATTCGACAAAAAACGGGTGGTGACAGGCACCACCCGTTTTTTGTCAAATAGGTATTTTTCATTAAATATGCATCTTTTACATCTATTTTTATAAGCAAAATTTACTATTTTTGTCAAATTTACCAAACGTTTATATTCTATTAAAAGCCACTTTACAATTCTCCTATAAGTTAAGTACGAGTACATAACTTATAGGAGATGAATGAAAAATGAAAAAGAGTTTAGTAGCGGGAATTGCTTGTCTTTCTTTATCATTATCCTCAGCTGCTCCATGGGCAGTTCTAGCAGCACCTCACCAAACCGTTGCAACTGACAATGGACAATCTACCTTACAGCCAATCACCTCTGATGTAGCGGTTATTGCACATCGGGGAGCCTCTGCATACGGGCCGGAACACACACTGGCTGCATACAAAGAGGCCATTAAAATGAAAGCTGATTACGTGGAATTTGATTTACAAATGACAAAGGACGGTCAGTTGATCGCTATGCATGATGAAACATTGGCGAGAACGACCAATGCAAAGGAATTGTACCCGGACCGTGCACCTTGGCGTGTGAAGGATTTTACAATGGATGAGATTAAACGTCTTGATGCAGGTTCATGGTTCAATGCGGCTTATCCGGAGCTGGCGAAGAAAGAATACATCGGGCAGCATGTTCCTACTCTTGATGAAGCGATTCAATTTGTGAAAAAACATGGGAACGGAAAAGTCGGCCTCTATATGGAGACAAAAGCACCAGATGTTTATCCGGGAATGGAAGAAAAATTGATTGAAATCTTGCAAAAAAACAAGGTGCTAGATAGCAAGAATCTTTTTCTGGAATCATTCAGTGAAGACAGCCTGCGCAAGTTGAAAACATTGGCGCCAAATGTAAAGCTGATTCAGCTATATACGGGGGCGATGCTGAAGGGTAAAGATGTTTATCAGGAATTTAAACGTGTTGCGGATTACGCTTCTGGTATTGGTCCAAGTAAGGAACTCGTTGTTCCAAAATTCATGGAGGCTGCACATCAAAATCAACTGCTTGTGCATCCATGGACGGTGAATTCCCAGGATGATTTAGCGTCCCTTCTTTCCCTTGGGGTCGATGGAGAGTTTACCAATAATCCTGATAAGATGGTTGAACTAACGGACAAGCCATTTATTTCCCATGGCGTTGCGAGTGGTGATGTCACTGATACATCAGCGATTCTATGGGCACGGACAAATGACGCAGCGAATGTCCAATTTGAAATTTCTACGGACAGCAGCTTTAAAGAGCCGTTTATCGTAAAAACCGTTCATGCTGAGGCCGAAAATGATTTTGCAGTAAAGGCTAAAATGGATGGCTTGAAGCCGGATACGACGTATTTTTACCGTGCTCATGCTGTTTCCAGCAGCTATACCGTGAACGGATCATTCAAAACGGCACCGGCTGAAAACAGCTTAAAACCATTGACCATGGTCTGGGGCGGCGATACGGGCGGACAAGGAGAAATCCCGCCGTATAACTCCTTTAAGGCGATGTCCGCTTTAAATCCAGACTTCTTCCTGTTCAGCGGTGACACGATTTATGCCGATAATAAGACACCGGCTGTGCCAAATCCTCCATCTCAATCGGTACAGGATTTCTGGGCAAAATATAAGGAGAACCGTACGGACGCTGGATTACGAAGCTTGCTGCAAAAAACGGCTACCTTCTCGATTTGGGATGACCATGAAGTGACCAACGATTTTTCGGGACCGTCTCAGCCATTGACACCGACTGGCCTTCGGGCATTTGAAGATTATTGGCCGATTTCGAATGAACGCAGTTCTGCAGACAAGCTTTATCACACCTATTCTTGGGGCAATACCCTCGATATGATGATTTTGAATAACCGCGGTTATCGTGCTCCAAATACCCAGGCAGACGGTGCGGATAAAACGATGCTTGGCGGGGAACAGTTAGAGTGGCTGAAGAAGCAGCTCCTTGAATCGGATGCCAAAATTAAACTGGTTGCTACTTCTGTGCCAATCTCTGTTCCAACTGGAAAGGCAAATGCCAGGGATGGTTGGGCAAATGGCAATCAAGTAAACCCAAATGATCCGACCGGATATGAGAATGAGTTCAAAAAAATCTCTGATTTTATTGTGGAAAAGGGAATTAAGAATGTATTCTTTGTTACGACGGATGTCCACTTTGCTCAAGTGATTAAATATGATGCCAATCATGACGGCAAAACCGATTATCACGAGCTCATCAGCGGTCCAATCGGCGCGGTAAAAATAAATCCCGGCACACTGGACCCAACCTTTAGCCCCGAAAGCATGTACGCAGAAGGCAATTTCTTCAACTTTGGCGTCTTCAAAGTCGATCCGACAACGAACAAGGCCACAGTAGAAATACGAGATGAAAATGGAAAAATCCATTTCAACTATGACTTCCAATTGGAAGATTAACCATTTCGTTCCCTCCCAGCCCGGGAGGGAATTTTTTAATGATATTCGTGCACCATCCCTTTGAAATAACGATAAATTTTTTCTAGTTTTTTCTCTTGTTTCCCGTTTGGGCTTTCCATGTTACCAAATTCAAAAAACTTTATATTTTTGATGCCTACAAAATGAAATAAGGCTTTCTTCATTAACATCTTATGGGCATTATTTAACCAAATAAGCGGATAGTGGGTTGGTCCTTTCATGGTGGATATACATACAACGGACTTTCCCTTTAAAAGCCCTTCTGGAAATAGTCCTCTTTTATCCCGATAGGCGAAATTTGCGGCAAATAATTGATCAATATATCCCAGCAACATGGCCGGAGGTCTTCCCCACCAGATTGGATAGACAAAGACCATCTGTTCAGCCCACATAATTTGTTTTTGATATTTTTCAATATGAGGATCTCGATACATATCACGTCTTCGTTTATGTTCATTAAACACAAGAAGTGGATTAAAATTCTCTTCATATAAATCAAGGACCTGTAACTCCTTAACGTGAGGATTTTCGTTACATCCTTTGATAACTTTTTGTAAAAAAGCATAGCACAAACTTTGGTGATTAGGATGAGAATAAATAACCAGTGTTTTCATTGCGCACCCCTTATACTTATCATTTGATAACTAAATAATAACTCTCTTTTTATTTAGTTGTCAAATGATAATTGTTATTTGATAACAATTTTGTTATCTTGTCTGTAAGAGGTGAGAGTTATGGACAAAAAAGCTCTTTTTTTAAAATGTGTGGCCTTTACAACCGCTGTTCATCGAGCAACACATGAATTAACAAAAAATGCAAAATCAGATTCGATTACGCCCGTTCAATATAGCATTCTTGAATATATAACAGTAAATCAGCCTGTTTCTCCAAGCGAGATTAGCGATTGTCAGCATATGTCCTTGCCAAATACAAGCCGTGAGTTAAAAAAATTAACAGAAAAAAATTTAATTGAAAAATTCAGTTCCCCAGAAGATCGGCGCAAACAATATATTTGCCTCTCTAAAGAAGGAGAAAAAATAATGGACAAGACCTTTGCATCAATAGAAACTCGTTTCCTTCATCGCATCCAAAATACTTCAGAAAAAGACCTAGAAGACATAAATCGGGCCCTGGATATTCTAAAAGAAAAATTATTTTATTAATCCATTCGACAAAAATCGAGTGGTGACAGGCACCACCCGATTTTTGTCGAATTTAAATTTTCCTTACAACAGCACGTACTGGGCTTCCATCGGCTTCTATTAATGGGAGTGGGAGTGCGGCTAATTCGTATTCACCTGGTTCGATTTGTTCCAGGACCAGGCCTTCGAGGATATGGATTCCGTGCCTGGTTAGTTCGTGGTGAGCGGTGAGTTCTTTGCTGTCAATGGGGTCGACGGATGGCAGGTCGAGCCCAATGAGACGGACCCCGTATCCAGCTAAATAGGAGGCTAGTTCGGGTTCAATCTCTGGAATCGCGCTTGGGAACTCCTGTCGGTCCACCAAGGAATCGGTTCTGATTAGCAGACGGGTAACTCCGTCTAGTTCGTAATCAGATAATTCCTTTATTCCGATTGATGTTGGTTTTGGCAGATGAATCACCTTTGCAGGGCCAATATAAAGATTCACATCGAGATCGATGACCTTCTTGCCCTCATTATCAAAATGGAACGGTGCATCAATATGGGTACCGGTATGGGTGCTCATCTTGATTTGTCCGACATTAACCGAGCCGCTTTCTTCCTTGCTCCAATTGACTTTGTATGTAAATGGGGTATCTCCCGGCCAGACCGCAATTTTGTTGTCGAGCGGCTGTGAAATATCAATCCAAGGATTCATGTAAAATGTCCTCCTACTTTACTTTTTATATTTGTTTTTGAAAAATTCTTGTATAGCCCCGAAACGCAAATATCACGCAAAGCGGTCCTCCCATCACCAGGAAGACCGCCTCTTGCATTCTACAGCTTCGTCCGTAAACTCAACAACTCAGGGAAAAACTGCTGATCGAGTACTCTTTTTAAATACGTTACCCCAGACGAACCGCCCGTTCCCATTTTGTTCCCGATAATTCTTTCCACCGTCGTCATATGATTAAATCGCCATAGCTGCTGCTGGTTACCGATATCCACCAACTTCTCCGCCAGCTCATATAAATCCCAATATTGATCCGGATTGCGGTACACAGTCAGCCACGCTGCCTCGACACTCGCATTTGGCTCATAATTTTGTGACCAATCCCGATTCAGGGCTTCCTCATCAACCGATAACCCGTGCGCCACAAGCGCCGAAATCGCGGCATCATAAATACTCGGCTCGTTAAGAGCCTCCACCATCACCGGATACAGCTCCGGCTGATGCTGATAGACGGCAAGAGTACGAGCATTCTTGTTTCCAAGCGCAAACTCAATCAAGCGATTCTGATAGGATTGGAATCCAGAAGAATGACCCAATTTATCGCGGAATTGCATATACTCAGAAGGTGTGAGTGTCGAAAGAACGCTCCACGACTGAATCAACTGCTGTTGAATCCGCGATACCCGCGACAACATTTTAAACGATGGCTCCAAATCATTTTGACGAATACACGCAATCGCTGCATTCATTTCATGCAAAATCAGCTTCATCCACAGCTCACTTGTCTGATGAATAACAATAAACAGCATTTCATCATGGTGATCCGAAAGCCGGTGCTGGCTCGATAAAATTTTATCAAGGTGGAGATAATCGCCATAAGACATATCCTTTTTAAAGTCTAATTGAATGCCTTTTTCTAAGTTTTTATTCTCTGAGTTTTCCATTTTCAAGACCTCCTAATTAATCCTCTATCACAATATCTTGTTGGGCAGCTGCCTCCACCCTTTTTTTATGAAAAAAGAAATACACAACCGTTAAAAACACCAGCCATGGGATACCGAACTGAAGCAAAATTTTAAAAGGCGTAAACCACGTCGTAATCATTAAACTCACTAACAGAACCGCCCCAAGAATGGTCAAATAAGGAAATCCGATCATTCTCACTGGCAGCTTACGGCCGCCTGATTTTTCCCACATTTTTCGAAAAAATAAATGCGAGATAAATACCATAAACCAGGTGAAAATTGCGCCAAACATCGAAATTCCCATCATAAAGGCGTACGAAGTTTCCGGGAACAAGGCACTAACAACTGCTGCCACTATAATCCCAACTGCGGATATTGCAAGAGCAGATGATGGCACTCCTCTTTTATTGACCCTTCCAAAAACGGCCGGAGCAAATTTTGACTGCGATAAGGAAAACACCATTCTCGTCGATGCATACAATTGACTGTTCATCGCCGATAATGCCGCGGTTAAAATAATAAAATTCATAATTCCGGATGCACCAGGGATATTCAAAATTTCCATTACTTTTACAAATGGGCTTTTATCGATGCCTGCATTTTTCCAAGGAACAATCATCAACATGATAGCGAGCGTTAAGACGTAAAAAGTAGAAAGACGGAAAACGGTTGCCTTCAAGGCTTTTGGCACTGCAACATCGGGATCCTTCGCTTCACCAGCGGTCACGGCAATCAATTCCGTTCCTAAAAAGCTGAACAATGAAATGAAGATGGCGATCCAGACGCCTTTAAAGCCGAACGGAAGAAATCCCCCGTCGTTTGTGAAATTTTCAGGTCCAATTTTGGCAGCGCCAGAGGTGGATCCAAATAAAACATAGGCTCCTAGTAAAATAAAACCGATAATTGCACTGATTTTAATCATTGAAAACCAGTATTCAAAGGTGGCAAAGGTGTTTACACTGGTGGCATTTACATAAATAAGTACGGCTCCAAACAGCAAAATCCAGACAATCCCCGGAACGGTTGGGAACCAGTATTTCATATAAACGGCAATCGCGCTTACTTCGACGCCGACCGCGAGTACATTGGCAACCCAATACGAGTAGCGGACAAGATATCCGGCCATCGGGTGAATGTATTTTTCGGCAATCAGTCCAAATGATCCTGAGGATGGGTGTGCAACGGTCATTTCCGCTAAACACCCCATGAGCAGCAGAACAATAAATGCCCCGACCGCATAACTAATCAGCACGCCCGGTCCTGCCGTACTAATCGCAAGACCGCTGCCGAGGAAAAGCCCGGTCCCGATGGCACACCCCATCGCAATCATCGTCAACTGCTTTGTTTTTAACTCCCGCTTTAATCCCTTTTCCATCTTATTCTCCATACGTCCCCGCCTTTCCTTTGTAGAAATCGATTTTTGAAAGATCCTAGAGTATATAATTGAATTTTATCCGCGAATTTTTGGGTTTTATCCGCGAATCGGAGTGATTTATCCGCGGATTGATAGCGTTTATCCGCGAATCAATCTATGCTACAATTTCCCGCTCATTCGCAAACTTCTCATATTGCTTTTCAACCATAATCTTTTTCAAAATTTGAACCACGTTCCAAACATCTTCATAGGAAGTATATAGCGCAATCGGGGCAAGACGGATCACGTTAGGTGCGCGGAAATCTGGAATAATCCCATTTTCTTTCAATGATTTACAGATACGTGCCGCTTCCGGATGTTCCAGGCAAACATGGCCGCCTCGGCGTACATCATCACGCGGATTGCCAATTTCAAACCCAAGACCCGCCAATTCAACTTCAATCAAATCCATAAAATATTGATTAATCTCAAGCGATTTTTTTCGAATATTTTCAATTCCTGCTTCATCATAAATTTCCAGGGAGCCAAGCAGCGGTGCCATACTTAATACATGCGGTGTGCCAATTTGATAAGCTCCCGCTGTTTCCGCAGGAGTGAAAGTATGCTCAAGGTCAAACTGCTTATCCTTACGGGAACCAAACCATCCGGCTAATCCCGGGTTCGCGCCAAAATGTTTGCGGTTGACGTACAGCCCGCCAACACTTCCCGGTCCGCCATTCAAATATTTGTAATTACACCAATAGCCAAAATCGACATCCCATTCACTGAAAGAATGTGGAATCGCGCCGACAGAATGGCAGCCGTCAAAGCCAATTAAAATCCCGCGTTTATGGGCTTCCTTGGTTAACCGCTTCATATCAAGGATTTGCCCGCTGCGATACTGTACCGTTGGAAGAATCACTAACGCAACCTCATCTGTCATTGCTTCAATAATATCCTCTTCTTCAATCAGGCGGCCATCGCGGCTTTTTACACGAATCAAATGCTGTTCCGGATCAAATCCGTGGATACGCAGCTGGCTTTTTAGCGCATAAATATCGGTCGGAAAATTCAACTCATCGGCTAAAATTTTCGTCCGTTTTCCTTGCGGCTGAAAAAAGGTCGCCACCAGCTGGTGAAGATTGACGGTCGTGGAACCGGTTACAATTACTTCATCAGCAGATGCGCCAACTAGTGGTGCCAACCTTTCTGCTAATCTCTCAGAAAGTGCAAACCATGGATGATTTCCCATCGTCCAGCCGTCAATTCCATGTTCTTTCCAATCCTCGACTGATTCTAGAAGGGTTCGTTCCGCCCGCTTCGAAAGCAGCCCCAATGAATTTCCGTCCATATAAATCGTCCCTGGCTTTAGATAAAATTCCTCGCGAAACTGCCTTAACGAGTCCCCCTTGTCCAACTGTTTGGCGTATTCTAAAGTTGGTTGCATCATTATGATTTTCCCCCTTTTTATTACTTGAAGAAACTATATCAATAAATATGACATCATGTCAATATTATAATTTTGAAAATTGCTAATGTTGTAATCACTTTTATTTTTGGAAAAATCCTTATATGCTTAATGGTAGAGAGTACGGGGGGAAACGGATATGAATGAGAAACATGATGTGATTGACAAACGCCATTTGCGCTCGATAAAGACAAAGCAAAAGCTGCTAGAAGCAGCAAAAGAAGTGTTTCTTGAGGAGGGCTTTCAAAAAGCAACGATTTCGCAAATGATTAAAAAAGCGGGGATTGGCTATGGCACCGCATATGTTCATTTTGAGGGAAAAGAGGAAATTTTAATGATTTTGATGGATGATGTCATGGAAAAATTTTATGACATTGCCGAGGTTTCCTTTTTACCAAAAACAAAGGAGGAAGCCAGGCAGATCATCCTTTCGCAGGCAACTGCCTTTTTAAAAATGGCCGAAACCGAACGAAGCATGATGCAATTGTTCGAGCAGGCCATTGGGATTTCCCCTTCGATATCAACC
This sequence comes from Bacillus salipaludis, assembly GCF_030938565.1. Taxonomy (GTDB): domain Bacteria; phylum Bacillota; class Bacilli; order Bacillales; family Cytobacillaceae; genus Neobacillus; species Neobacillus salipaludis_A. The sequence continues at coordinate 6,075,586 of NZ_JAVGVR010000001.1, forward strand.
AAATGGAAAGAAATCCGCGAAAAATTTATCCAACGAATCTCAAAAGATATTGCCTTCGCTCAAGAAAGAGGTCTAGCTCGAACGGAACTAAACCATGGACTCGTCGCCCGAGGCTGGTTCTTCACCAACGAAATGTACTTATGGGAAATCGTCCGCAACGAACACCTTGGCACCGTCGAAGAAATCGCCGGAACCATGACCGCCGTTTATGCGAACGGACTTTATATTTAGGGATTCAACAAAATTCGGGTGGTGACAGGCACCACCCGAATTTTGTTGAACTCTCAATCTTCAAATCTTCTGTTGTTTAATTACTAATGAGTCCCGCTGACATCCAACGTAGTGTTCGTTACATGCTTTTTCTCAAGGTTGGATGTGTTGATTTTTTCTTGTAATTTTTCATAATACAGATCTGGGTTAACTGGCAATTCTACCGTTTCGTTTAACCAGGAAGATAAGTAGATGGCATTTGAAATTTCCAGCGCATTGACGCCCTCCTCACCAGGTGAAAGTAGCGGTGTTCCATTCCTGATGGCATTCACCCAGTTTTGAACAATGGTCGCATGATTCGCATTTTCACTGATTACGGGAATTTTTATTTTTTCATAATCAGGCTTGCCGAATCCTCCTGCATACATAGCATTAAATTCGCGTTCTGATTGTGATAATTGATAAAAAAGAAGTTCCTCATTTTCGACTATGATTTTTCCCCGGTCCCCAACGATCTCATAACGATTTGTCCCTGGTGCTTCTCCCGTTGAAGCAATGATCACATCAGTTGCACCATTATCATATTCCACAAATGCTGTTACATCATCTTCCACTTCAATATCATGATACTTCCCTACACTACAAACGGCACGAACGCTTTTTGGCATACACCCCGTCGTCCACTGCAAAAGATCTAATTGGTGAAGTGCCTGATTTAAAAGAACCCCGCCGCCTTCCCCTTTCCAGGTTGCTCTCCAATGGCTTGAATCGTAATAGCTTTGCGGACGGTATGAATCCGTAATAATCCAATTTGTTCGTTTTAATTCACCCAGCTGGCCAGATTGAATAAGGAATCGAATTTTTTGATAAAGGGGATTTGCCCTTTGGTTATACATGATGCCAAACACTTTCCCACAAGATTTCGCTGCTGCATTCATTTCCAGTACGTTTTTTGTATAGACACCGGCTGGTTTTTCGATAAGGACATGTTTCCCTTTTGCAAAGGCCTTTTTGGCTAGTTCTGGATGACTGTAATGTGGTGTTGCAATCAGGACGGCATCGATATCTGAATCGTTGAAAAAGGCCTCTTCGTCCTTGAAAATTTTCACAGTTCCCTTTGTATAGGCTTTCACCCATTCAATACGGTTTTCATTCCTGCTGCAAACTGCCGTTAATACCGCTCCGTTAATTTGGCCTTTGGTAAGCATTTGAACATGTGAACTGCCCATATTTCCAATGCCGATCACACCAATTTTAACTACATCCATATCAATCACCGTCCTTTTTGGGATTAATTTTATTATCATTTTTAATGAGGTTTTTATATTTAACCACATTGTGGTACACTTGTATCATAAAGTGATTAACCTTAGTATAAAATATCATTAATCCACATGTCCATAACAATTTATTACTCTTGCTGTCCAGCTTTTATTATTATAAGGCGCAAATTAATGGCCCCATTTTTCCACTGTTATATAATAAATTTTCGTTATAATAGAACGATGGATACAGGAAGGAGTTCATACTTTTGAACATCGATAAACAGGAACAAACCAAAACATCTAGTGTTCAAGTCATTTCTCGTGCGGCAAAAATCTTGAGGGCGCTTCGGGAACATCCAAAAGGATTAAGTCTATCGCAAATTGCCAAAGAGGTGGGGCTGGCTAGGTCAACGGTTCAAAGAATTGTGACTGCCCTGGAGGAGGAAAGTTATGTTGCAGCAGCCTCTGCTAACGGCGGTTTCCGTCTTGGACCCGAGATTGCGATGCTTGCGAATGCAGTCCATAGTGATATAAGAGAAGAAATTAGGCCATTTTTAATACAACTTTCCCATCAAGTCAATGAAACAGTCGATTTCTCCGTATTAGATAACGGAAAGGTGCTTTTTGTGGATCAGATTATTGCTCCGCATCCATTACAAGCAACTTCACAACCCGGGGCATCTTTTCCATTACATTGCACCGCAAACGGAAAGGCCATTCTGGCATCAATGTCTATTGCTGACGTTGAAAAATTGTTGCCAATGCAGCTGCAACCATACACAGATCATACGATTACAAGCAGGGATGAATTGTTAATGGAATTGGAAGTGGTTCATAAAGAGGGTGTTTCTTTTGTCAGGGAAGAGCACATTCCGGGAATTTGTGCAGTCGGCGCAGCTATTTTGGATTCAATGGGGAATTTAAGCGCTGTCTCGATTCCGCTCCCATCAACCCGTTTTTATGGTAACGAGCAGAAGCTTGCTGCAGCCCTCCGCAATACATGCCAAGCAATAAACCAGCACTTTGACATCAAAAAAGTGTAATCTTAAGCCCTGTGAAAAAGTAGTTGGGAATCGACAAAAATCGGGCGGTGACAGGCACCACCCGATTTTTGTCGATTCCCACACCCTTGTAATAATTTGTTCAAACCTTTATTACAAATTTGTGAAAAGGTGAACAAAGAACTCTTGTTTCAAGATAAACGGATTATAATATAAGTGTAATCAAGTTATTAATAATACTTTTTCTAAAAGGGGTCTTTTATATGTTTAGCAAATTTTTAAGAGAGAACAAAGTCGCTGCTGCTCTTCTTACAGTCATTCGCTTATATCTTGGGTATGAATGGATGATGGCCGGTCTTCACAAACTCACAGGTGGATTTGATGCTACAGGATTTTTGAAAGGCGCAATCGCAAACCCGGTCAAAGGTCCAGATGGAAGCATTGTCTATGCCACTTACGTTGGGTTCTTAAAACACTTTGCCCTTCCAAATGCAGATCTTTTCAATACGATGATTCCATTAGGTGAGTTCCTTGTTGGTTTAGGCTTGATTCTTGGTTGCTTAACAACTGCCGCTGTATTCTTTGCACTTGTCATGAATTTCGCTTATGTAATGGCCGGAACCGTTTCTAGCAACCCATTAGATATTTTACTAGGTGTCATGATCATTGCAGCAGGTTATAACGCTGGCCGCTTCGGTTTAGACCGCTGGGTAGTACCGTTTATTCGTAGAACAACTGTGAAAGGAAATAAAGCAGTGAACCACACTGCATAACGCAAAAGCACCTCAAACCTGAACTTTCCCAGGAATGAGGTGCTTTTTGTCGATTCCCACACCCTTGTAATAATTTGTTCAAACCTTTATTACAAATTTGTGAAATAGTGAACAAATAACTCTCATTTCAAGATAAACGGATTATAATATAAGTGTAATCAAGTTATTAATAATACTTTTTCTAAAGGGGTCTTTTATATGTTTAACAAATTTTTAAGAGAGAACAAAGTCGCTGCAGCCCTTCTTACCGTCGTTCGGTTATATCTTGGATATTCTTGGTTAACAGCTGGATTTCACAAGCTAACAGGCGGGTTTGACGCAGCTGGATTCCTAAAAGGCGCAATCGCCAACCCGGTCAAAGGTCCGGATGGCAGCGCCGTCTATGCGGGGTATGTAAGTTTCTTACAACATTTTGCATTACCAAATGTGGATCTTTTCAATACCATTATTCCTTTAGGTGAATTCCTTGTCGGCTTAGGATTAATTCTTGGATGCTTAACCGCTGCTGCTGCGTTCTTTGGAGTAGTTATGAACCTCTCATTCATAATGGCAGGAACCGTTTCTCACAGCCCAACTGATATTATCATGGGAGCAATCATCATTGCAGCCGGCTACAACGCAGGCCGATACGGTTTAGACCGCTGGGTGATACCGTTCATCCGTAGAACAACTGCAAAAGGAAATAAAGCAGTGAACCACACTGCATAACGCAAAAAGCACCTCAAACCTGAATTTTATTGGGAATGAGGTGCTTTTTAGATTCGATAAAAAATTAGGTGGTGACCAACAAATTTTTGTAGAACTATTTTTCATCTTTGACAAGTCCATATTTAAAAAACCACCTATAGAAAACTCTAGAAACATAAAACGAAAACCACATACTGATAAAACTAAAATACCAATGCCATTTTTTATAGGTAACAACTCGAGTATATTTAACGCCAATAACTTCTAACGTACATATAACGGAACAGTAAAATAGATAATAAAGTACTTTAAAGACTGAATTCTTTTGAACAGGGTAATAAAGGTTAAAAAGAACAGAAACAATGGGGAAGACAAAATGTTCAAAAGTAAAGCTTCCTTTATAGGATTTCTTGAAAAATATCCGTTTCGGATAAGCAATCCATCCCTTTTCAACCACAAATAAACCCGTAATCCAGGCATAAGTTTGCTGAAATAAAAGGATGAGGGCAGCCTGACGGATCTTTCTTTTAGGCGTTAAAAACAAAAGCAACAAAAAAGATACGATCAAAGAGGAAATAATTATTCTCTTTTCCTTCGACATAATTCGACCCCCCTTTTCGCAGAAGTATATCCAAAAGGAAGAATATTATCCTAAGTATTCCACCGAGACTAGGGGTTCCATCCATCAATAAATTCCGACAAAATCCTGGTGGTGACAGGCACCACCAGGATTTTGTCGAACCTAATTATATTTCGCAATCCTAAATTCTATACTTTCCCACTTCCGCTGCAGTATAATAAACATGTGATTTGGGGTGTTTTTCCAATCGCAGTGGGAAGACTACTTTTGTTGTTGAGAAACAAATAAATGGTAAAGGAGAAAGTTCAAATGAATTTTGTTACTTTAAATAATGGTGTTAAAATGCCGCAGCTTGGTTTTGGTGTTTGGCAGGTCGAAAATAATCAAGCGACCACTGCCGTAGCGAAAGCACTTGAAGTCGGATATACATCTATCGATACAGCGATGATTTACAAAAATGAGGAAGGTGTGGGTAAAGCAATTCAGGAATCCACAGTTCCCCGTGAAAACCTCTTTATTACAACAAAAGTGTGGAATAGCGACCAAGGCTATGATAATGCACTAAAAGCCTTTGACGAAAGCCTGGCAAGATTAGGTCTTGAGTATGTGGATTTATACTTAATTCACTGGCCGACCCCTAAATTCGATCAATACGTTGATACATACAAAGCTTTAGAAAAGCTCTATCATGATGACCGTGTGAAAGCGATCGGTGTTTGTAATTTTGAAATCGAACACCTCGAGCGCCTCTTAAACGAATGTGAAGTAAAACCTGTTTTAAACCAAGTAGAGTGCCATCCATACCTTTCTCAAAAAGAATTAAAAGATTTCTGTGCAAAACATGATATTTTTGTGGAAGCGTGGAGCCCGCTTGAACAGGGTGGAGAAGTGCTGAAGGATGAAGTAATTCTAAAAATTGCCGAAGCACATAGTAAATCACCTGCACAAGTCGTATTGCGCTGGCATTTACAAAACAACACGATTGTCATTCCGAAATCTGTTACTCCAGCGAGAATCGAGGAGAACTTTAATGTATTTGATTTCGAGCTAAATGCAGATGAAATGCAGCAAATTCATCAGCTTAATCGAGATCGCCGCAGGGGTTCACATCCCAACGATATGCATGTGCGATAAGATTTCCACACAAAAAGCCCGTTCCAGCTTAATTGCTGAAACGGGCTTTTTTTCGACAAAATTCGGGCGGTGACAGGCACTTGTCGAATTTTGGATTCCTCTATTCCTCATGTACCGCAAAATAAAGAATTTCCGTAATGGCTGCAACCGCACCAAAGTGAGCATATTTTTCTTCCCAAAATTCCTGATCAAATTTTTGCATAAGACAACTCTCCCTTTTTTAATTTGCATCTCTACTCTCAATATCAACAAGAATGGCACTTTCTATTCAGTTACTTAATGAATTTTTCCAAAATTCACAATTAATTACTGATAAAAGAAATAACCGAAATATTACTGAGGCAAACATAGAAAAGCCCCGTTCCCGGTAATCCACGGAAATGGGGTTTTATAATTATTTGCTATAAAGATCTTTTAACAACAAGGATAGTAACTTGGGTAACAACAAGGATTGTAAGCAGGATAGCAGCAAGGGTTATACATCGGATAACAACACGGATTTTGCATCGGATAACAGCAATTTTGATAATACGGCACCACACATGGCTGCGGCTGCACTTGCGGAGCTACATAAGGCATATTTGAAGGCACCATATTCGGCATTACGTTTGGCGCAATGTTTGAAGGCATCACATTCGCCGGCGCCATCGGTAAATTTGGCATAACATTCGAACCTTGATAGGGCTTATTTTCCATATTACTCTCTCCTCTTTAGATCAATTCCAACATAGTGTATGTGTCCAATAAGAGAGAGGAATAGACGCTTAACCTGCTTTAGATAAGACTGCTCTTTTCGACAAAATTCGGGTGGTGACAGGCACCACCCGAATTTTGTCGAAACATTATTTCTTCGTAATCCCACTTACATCGATGAAAGGGGTGGCGCCGCCTGTGACGCTTGGCAGTTTGCCGTCCCATTTTTCAAGGGCTTTTTCTTGGACTTCGATTTGTTTGAGTTGGATGAGTTCTGGGGTCACTTCGAGTTTTTTCAGTTTTAAGGCTTGTGCTTCTGCTTGAGCTTGGGTGACTTGCTGCTGGGCTTCGATTTTGACGCGTTCTAAATCTCGTTTGGCCTTTAGTGCGTTTTGTTCCGCCGTCTGTTTAGCTTCAATTGCTTTATTGAATTCCTCGCTAAAAGCGAATTCTTTAATATTGATGTCCTCTAGTTTCATATAGTACTTCGTTAATTTTTTGCCAAGCATATCTTTCACTTCGGCTGAAACCTCGGGCCGTTTGGAAATAAGCTCTTCTGCCGTGTACTGTGCCGTAATAGCTTTAAGCGACTCAGCAATGGCAGGATCTACAATCCGGGAACGATAATCCAAGCCGATTTCTTGGTAAAGTTTATTGACTGCTTCGGGATCGACTGAATAATTGACCGCCACCTTGGTCGTGACGATCTGAAGATCTTTAGAAGCAGCTGACTGCGAGCTTTCTTCTTTTTGCACGCGAACTTCAATCTGTTGAACGGTTTGCATAAATGGAATCCTAAAATGTAGCCCTTCCGACAAAATCGTCGGCTTAACCGCACCGAATTGCAAAAGAACTCCTCGATTACCTGATGACACTGTCGTGAGGGAAGAAAACACTAGAATCAAGACCACAATCGCCACAAGACCGCCTACTATCGACTTTCTGTATTTCATTCCTTCGGCCCCCTCTTTTATTGGTCATTAAAATAATCTATGAGTGTTGATCCCTGTTTATGAAGGTTTTTAATTTTTTCGGGATTGTCCCAATAATTTTCAAACTTCATCCCTCTATCAATTTCCTAAACGGCCGAAAATAGATTATACTGGACTAACTACCCTATTTGAAAAAGGAGGATTTAACGATGACAGAAAACAATCAAACCGAAGCACCAAAAAAGAAGATCAGCCTGCAGGAAGCAATGAGACAGCAGCTTGAAAACAAAAAGAACCAGAACTCTGCTGGGAATGGTAAGGCCACTGGCGATCTTTCCACGAAAAAAATGAAAAGCCAGCAAACAAAGAAACCTAGCAATACTCGCAGAAAAATGGGCGTTTAGTGTGGAATGAATGGACAAAATCGAAAAGACGTATTACCGGGATTGACGGTTGATATCGTTTTAAAAGCAGACCAACGAACAGGAAAACTAACCAGAGGCATTGTAAAAGACATACTCACCAAATCAGCCACCCATCCCCACGGAATCAAAGTAAGGCTGACAGACGGAAAAATTGGACGAGTCCAAGTTATCCACAACACATAAAAGCATTCAGGGCCAACACCTTGAATGCTTTTTATTTTCGACAAAATTCGGGTGGTGACAGGCACCACCCTAACTTTGTCGAATGAAATATTGAAAATATCACCAAAAATGGTGGTCGTTTTTCGTGATTGTGTTATATAATATTATCAATCAATTAAAACTGTTATATAATAGACCAATCAAAAAAATGAAAAGAGGGTAATGGGTATGAACAAAACGGATTCAATTGCACGGAGAATTTTGGGGTGGAAGTTAAATCGCTGGGATCGTTGGTATGATTATGAGAACCGTACTTTTATTCATGATTCCGATTTTCAGCCTGAGGATAACCTTGATCATGCGATGCGTATTGTGGAAAGATTAGAGCAGTTTGGGTATACATTTACAACAAATGACAATTCCGAGGCTTGCTTCAATGAAGTGCGCGGGACTGGGGTAACGTTGGCACAGGCGATTACGAATGCAGCCTATGCCATTATTGAAAATAACTCAGTGGTTAACAGCTCAAGAGTATGGCAGAATTTATGCTAAGTCTTGGTTTTTGGAAAAATTTATCGGATTCCCCTAAATAATTGTGTCCTTCACTGAGCATTGAAGGACACTTTTTCTTTCTTGCCAGCTATTTTGCCCTCCCCTTTATTCCCTACCGAATTTTAACCGACCTTGCTTTTTCGGGCGCTAAAAAATCCCAGAAACCCATTATTCTCCACACCCTCTTTTAATCATGAATATCCAAACTGTTTTCGACAAATTTCGGGTGGTGACAGGCACCATAACCACTTTTACATTGCCTTAATATTGTCAAATCTTAGTGGGTTATAGATTGATAGATGCTGATACAATGAAGGCAAGGAAGAGGAAATTGATTTTTCTAGGAGGATGATGAAGATGTTAACGATTTGCTCAAGAATTGTGGTTCCATATGATCAATCTGAATTAAGTAAAAGGGCGTTGGAAACAGCGATAACAATGGCCAAACAGGATGAAAAAATTGAAGTGAATGTGGTTACCGTTATTAATACCCAAACAACTATTTATAACTATGTTAATTTTGACAGTGATCCAGTACGGCAGGCTCAGCTGGCTGAAGCCAAAGAAATGCTCAATGAGGTAAAAGAAAAGCTTTCAGAACTGCCAAACAAGGTAAGAACCTTCATCATTGAAGGAAGCCCGGCCATGTCGATTGTCAATTTCATCGTAGAAGAAAACGCAAATCTTGTTGTAATGGGAAGCCGTGGATTGAGTGGATTAAAAGAGCTATTCCTCGGAAGCGTCAGCCATTACGTCGTCCAAAAATCTCCGTGCCCGGTATTTATCATTAAATAAGTGGATAGATGGTCTGCTTCTGTTTAAAAAGTGAGTATTTTGGCGATGCTGATAGCAGAGAGCAGAATACAAAAATAGAAGTGGGGAACGGAGAAATGAGCAGAGATTTGACCAGTATTTATCATGAACTTACGGTTATGAAAACAATAGATTTAGAGGAATGTAACCGAGAGCTTCAGAAAAGCCATACTGAAACCGTAAAAAAGGCATTAATGGTCTATAAAACAGAGCTACTGGAATGTCTAGAAATGTATGACCATTATTTGAATAGTAGATAAGTTAAGAAAGAGGACCTTTTGATGAGGTCCTCTTTTTCGCAAAAACATTTAAAGAAAGTAATCATACGCATTTTTCGCCAGCAATAAAAAAGTGACGGTAATGAACAGAGCGCGGACGTAGCCGCTTCCCCTTTTAATCGCGAATCTTGAGCCAACAATTGAACCCGCAATTTGAGCAATTCCCATCGGAATACCATAAGCATAATTGACTTGCCCCAAAAACATGAACATAATCAGGGCTGCAATATTACTGCCAAAGTTTAAAAACTTCGCATTTCCAGCCGCCTTCAAAAAATCAAAACCGATCATTAAAAAGGCAAACATTAAAAAGGAACCAGTCCCCGGTCCAAGAAATCCATCATAAAAACCAATCGCAAAAATGGCAAAGATAAAAAGGGCCATGTGCTGGAAGGATAATTTTCTAACGCTGGAAATACTGCCCCAATCCTTTTTGAAAATGGTATAAATCGCAACTGCCGCAAGCATGACCAGCATCAGCGGCTTCAGCAATTCCGGATTCATCAAATGAACCGTCCAAGCGCCGATCATCGAGCCAATAAACGTGAGCGGAAATAGCTTATATACGGATTTTATATCAAGCTTGCCGGAACGATAAAACATAATTGTACTCGTCAACGAGCCAATCGTCCCTGCCAATTTATTCGTCGCAACCGCTGCCGCCGGCGATAAACCCGTAAACAATAACGCAGGCAACGCAATCAACCCACCCCCGCCAACAACCGAATCAATAAAAGCCGCCAAAAACCCAAACACAACCAAAATAACCAACAACGTCGGATCAAAATGCAAAAACATCCAATCAACCTTTCAAATCACAACTAGTAAAGTATTCGACAAAATTCGGACGGTGCCTGTCACCACTCGGATTTTGTCGAACAATAAAATCACTGCTTTATTATAACAGTTTATCGATAGGCCAATCCATCTTTCCCTTTTTATTTATATGGATTCATTCAACTTCCATCCTCTAAGGAGAATTAAAGAAATGCTTGTAAATGGGGGCTATTTATTAAGAGAAATTACCTCCAAAAATCCGACGTCAAAATTGCTTTTGCCCTTTTGCGTTGATAAACTAAATTCACGCAAATATATATAAAGGAGTTTTCGTTCATGATTAATAAAATTGGTAAAATAACGGTGTATGTAAAAGATCAAGAAGAGGCAAAGGATTTTTGGATAAATAAGGTTGGTTTTGTGTTGAAAATGGAGCAGCCGATGGGACCGGATTTTTCTTGGATTGAGGTCGGCCCAAGCGAAGACGAATTTACTACTTTGGTACTTTATGCGAAGGAAGCAATGGAGCAGCATGTTCCATCGAAGGTTGCCCACCCTTCGATTCTATTCAGCACAACCGATATCGAATCCGCTTATGAAAATATGAAACAAAACGGAGTTCAGGTAGACGAAATGATGCGCATGCCGTTTGGAACGATGTTCTCCTTTAAGGACCAAGATGGAAATGATTATTTGTTAAGAGAAGATAAATAGGATGTCAAAAAGGAGAAGTGCGGCGAACGCTTCTCCTTTTTTTGCATTATCGTGGTGGTTTCTTGGAGTTAACCAATCTTTGGTCAGTCCCCCAACAGTTCCAATACCTGTGAAACAATATGTTCAACGGTAAACCCGCGCATTTCTACCAACTGCGCCCCCTTACCCGATGCCCCAAAATCGTCGACCCCAATCACTTTCCCATTCCTGCCAACATATTTATGCCAGCCAAGCGAAGACCCCATCTCCACTGCCAACCGTACATCAATCGAGTCGGGAAGCACTTGGTTTTTATAGTCCTGTGACTGTTTTTCAAAAAGCTCCCACGATGGGAAACTGATCACAGATACGCCAATCCCTTTTTCAGCCAAAACCTTTTGCGCACCTAACAGAAGCTGCACCTCTGACCCGGAGCCCATCAACAATGCTTTCGCCTCACCCTTTGCCTCGGACAAAACATAAGCCCCTTTTTCCACACCATTTTTCCCCAAACAGGCTGTGCCTTCGAGAATCGGTAAATCCTGGCGTGACAGCACAAGAACCGTCGGCCGCTCTCGTTCCTCCACCACTGCCTTCCATGCAAACGCGGTTTCGTTCGCATCCGCAGGCCGAATTACCGATACCCTGGGGATCGCACGAAGGGATAATAGCTGCTCCACCGGCTGATGTGTCGGACCGTCCTCTCCAACGGCAAGGCTATCATGGGTAAAAATATACGTGACCGGGACGCCCATTAAGGCGGATAGCCTGAGGGCAGGGCGCAGGTAATCGGAAAAAACAAAGTACGTGCTTACAAAAGGCCGGACACCAATGTGAAGCGCCATCCCGTTTGCCGTTGCGGCCATCGCAAATTCGCGGACACCAAAGTGAACATTACGGCCTTCATAGTGTCCCGCTCGGAAATCGCCGCCGCCATTAATCTTGCCCTTAGTAGAAGACGCCAAGTCTGCCGAGCCTCCAAAAAACTCCGGTAAGCGCTGCCCGAGAGCTTCAAGAACCTGATTGGAGGCAACCCGCGTCGCCATTTTTCCTCCTGCATCATAAAAAGGAAGTGCCGAGTCCCATTCTTCTGGTAAATCTCCATTGGTAATTCGTTCAAATTGATCCGCAAGCGTCGGATACACCTCTTTATAGTTTTGAAAAAGTTGAATCCATTCCCTTTCTCTTTGCTTCCCCTGCTCCTTTATGGTCTGAAAAAATTCATAGACTTTGTCAGGGACGTGAAATTCCTCAGTAGAAACCAAATGGTAAAAAGCTTTAGCAGCAGAAGCTTCATCCCTGCCTAGCGGCGCACCATGAGCAACACTTTTTCCCGCCTTATTGGGAGCCCCGTATCCAATAATCGTCCTTACTTGAATGAGCGTCGGACGCTCGGTTTCCAGTCTAGCCGCTTCCAGAGCACTTTCGATTGCCCCCACGTTATTCCCGTTTTCAACATGGAGAACCTGCCATCCATAGGCTTCAAATCGTCCGCCAACATTTTCCGTAAACGAAAGGTTTGTCTCGCCATCCAGAGACGTCCCATTGGAATCATACATCACGATGAGGCGTCCAAGCTTTAGGTGGCCGGCCAAGGATGCGGCTTCAGCCGAAACCCCTTCCATCAAGTCACCATCGCCGCAAATACAGTAGCTAAAATGATCAACAATCGGATAGCCGGCTCGGTTGTATATGGCCGACAAGTGCCGTTCTGCCATTGCCATCCCGACGGCCATCGCCACCCCTTGCCCAAGCGGGCCTGTTGTGGCTTCTACTCCCGGGGTATGGTTGTATTCAGGATGACCGGGTGTGCGGCTGCCAAACTGGCGGAAATTTTTCAAATCCTCAAGGGTCAAATCAAATCCTGATAAATGCAAAAGACTGTATAACAGCATCGATCCATGCCCCGATGATAAAATGAAGCGGTCGCGATTATACCATTTTGGATGTTCAGGGTTTTGCTTTAAAAATTTTGTCCACAGGGTAAAAGCCATCGGGGCAGCGCCCATCGGCATCCCCGGATGACCGGATTGGGCGCACTCCACACTATCAATGGCAAGCGTTCGAATCGTATTGATGGCAAGCTGCTGAATCGGTGAATTCAATGCTTACATCCTTTCTACTAAAAGTTTCTTATTTTTTTTTGAAAAAGCAACCTATTACGCTTCTTTAAGAGTGTTTTAGCGCTTTCAAATTTTTTGTGCCCACTGGACCTCTTTTTAAATAGTTACGGGCACTATTAAACTTTCATAGTGCCCGCACAAACCTTTTTCTCACCATCACGGGCACTATCCATCTTTTATAGCGCCCGCACAAACTCTTTTTCCTCAGCTACGGGCACAACCTAATCCCTTTAGTGCCCGCTCTACCTCTTTTCCCTCAACTTCGGGCACGATCCAATCCCCATCGCACCCGCTCAGCCTCCAACCATTAAGCCTCTGCATCACCTTTATTCGTTTTAACCGAAACAAAACTTGCAAAAGCAATCAAGACGCCGCAGACAATCACCGTTAAAGCATAAAAACCGCCGACACCCACCTTCGCCATAGCTCCGGCAAGAATTCCGACCCAGCCGAAATCGGCATCACCGAACGTCGTATTCGACAACCCGAGCGACCCTAAGAAAGATAAAAGCAAAGCTGGAATCAACGTGATTAAAAAGCCATTAATCAACGCGCCAATCACCGCACCACGACGGCCGCCAGTTGCATTTCCGAAAACCCCGGCAGTCCCCCCGTCAAAGAAATGCGGCACCATCCCCGGAATAATCAACGCCAGACCAAGCGGCCCCATCAAAAACATCCCGATAATCCCGCCAATTAAACTCGAAATAAATCCAACTATTACAGCAGTCGGAGCAAACGTAAACGTCGTCGGACAATCAAGCGCAGGAAGCGCATTTGGTACAATTTTATTGGCAATCCCTTGGAACGCAGGAACAAGCTCTGCTAGAATCATCCGTACGCCCATGAGGACAACAGCAATTCCGGCGCCAAAAGTAAGCGCTTGCACCACTACGTACACAATATAATTTTTACCACCCGTAAAATCCTTCAATGCATCCGGACCCGCAACAAGCGCAAGAATTAAGTACATCACAATCATCGTTAACGTGGTCATAACCAGCGAATCGCGTAAAAAGCCTAGATTTTTCGGAACCTTGATCTCTTCTGTCGTCCGGCTATTTTTTCCGGTGGCTTTCCCAACCAATGCCGAAATGATATAACCTAATGTATTAAAATGACCAAGCGCAAATGGCGCATTTCCGGTTACTTTTTTCATAAAAGGATGAACCAGCGCTGGCATAATCGTGCTGACCGTACCAAGGAAAATCGCTCCGAGGATAGCCTGGTTTACTCCGGTAATCCCTGCACTGCCAAGCACAACTGCTAAAACGGTTGCCATAAAAAATAAATGATGACCAGTTAAGAAAATAAACTTAGCAGGTGTAAAGCGGGCTAGCAGCAGGTTGACGACAAAACCGAGGGCCATAATAATCGCGGTCTGCGCCCCGAAACTTTTTTGCGCAATCGCCACAATCGCTTCGTTCGTCGGTACCACCCCGTGCAGATTGAACCCTGCTTGAACCATGGCACCGAGAGGATTCAGCGCCCCAATAATGATTCCGGCGCCTCCGCCAAGGATCAAAAACCCGATAATCGTTTTCAGTGTTCCGGTTATCGTATCACTTAAAGACTTTTTCAAGGCAATTAAACCGATAAGAGCCATAAAACCAACAAGAATCGCGGCATTGCTCAAAATCTCATCCACAATAAAATGTAACACAGCCATTTGTTAGTCCCCCTTATTTTGATAAAATTGGGATCAGCTTTTGTTTCATTTCATTTTTGTCCACGTAATTTTTTACCGTCACAATCGGGATGTTCATTCCAGATAAAAGCTCCGAAAATTCGGCAGAGGTCACAATGACATCCGCCGGCTCGGCTTTGGCCGAACTGATATCCGACGTAGAAACACTTGCAGAAATCCCCGCTTCCCTGAGCACCGCTTCAATCGTCATCCTTAACACCATGCTGCTGCCAAAACCCATGCCGCATACGGCTAAAATTCTCATGATCATCCCTCCATTCCTTTATGCTCCATGTACAACAGATAACACCTCTTCTGAAGTTGAGGCCGACATGATTTGAACAACCTTATCCTTGTCTGCAAGGAGTGTGACCAATTCAGACAAAGCTTGCAAATGCTGCTCATGATCGATGGCAGCCAGCACAATGACAAGCCTGACTTGATGCTCTTCCTTTTCCGAAAAACTCACTGGATTTTCCAAACAAAGCATACTCATCGCTAATTTTTTGACCCCTTGTTCAGGCCGGGCATGCGGAATCGCAATCTGCGGGACGATGACAATATAGGGGCCAAGCGACTTGACATTGTCAATCATCGACTGCACGTACCCTCCAGTAACGGATCCGTCTGTCACCAAAGGGTTCGAAGCTATACGAATTGCTTCAGCCCAATCCCCAACCCTTGACCTAACCTGTACCGTCTTCTCCGTCAACAATACATCCAACATCCGCAGCTTAACTCCTTAACCAATTTAAAAACCACAACACAACCTGACAGACACCTGCCTCCCCTACAAACCACCAGCACCCTCCCCCCTTTACAAACTAATAAAAACAGACATCTGCTAATCTCAATTTATTGTGGAAAGAATGGGAATAGTACTACCCAACCCATTCGACAAAATTCGGGCGGTGCCTGTCACCACCCGAATTTTGTCGAAACCATATTTCTGGTAAAATAATATAATCTATTAAGATAGAACAAGTAGGGTTTCCCCTTTAAATCTAGTAAGGAGATGAATGGCTTGATTCAATATAGGGAGCTTCACCATGTGAGTTTAACGGTTTCGGATTTAGAGAGGGCTAAGGATTTTTATAGCAGTATTTTATGTTTAGAGGAGATCCAACGCCCGGACTTTGACTTTCAGGGGCATGGTATGGAATCGGGCTGCAGCAACTCCATCTCATTGTTCTCCCCAAATCCCAAACGATTCGCCAAGATAAATACGTGAGCAGCCGGGAAGGCCACTTTGCTTTGAGAGTGGAAAACTACCAGAATACGCTAAACTGGTTGAAGAAAAATGGCGTGGAAATTCTAGAAAAGCCAAACAGCAAAAGTGGATTTGCACAAATATTCTGCGCGGATCCCGATGGTAACTTAATTGAACTCAATGTGGACCAAAAGGATATGGAGAAAGCATAGAGACTTGGAGACAGTTCTTTGTTCAAGTGGACTACACTAAGGAGAGGACAAAAGATTTTTGAAGGAATAACTTATGGGAATTAACTAACCCCTAGTCTATCTTTCACAAACACACCAATGGCCGCTTTCCGGCTGGAAGTGTCCATTGGTCAACTGAGGTTTCCGATGCCGGCACCAGCGGTTACCGAAAATATCCAAACACATACAAATAAAGTAAAGTAAAGAATAATGAGAGAACGACTGCCCATATCGGCTTTTTAAAATGTAATCTCAGCTTGATGAACATAGTGAAATCAAACAATACAGACCAGCCTAAATTCCAGGCATGGTCATGCGAACATGCCCTAACCGATACAGTACCACTTCACCCACAATAAAAAATAAACCCCATTTCACAATATAAAATGCCCCCTTCCAAAATGTTCCTCCAAGGAAATGAGACAAAAAAGGAAATTGCCGAAAATAGCAATTTCCTTTTAAAAAGAATTCTAGTATTTAGCGTCGATTTGCGAGATCCTCCCGAGTCAGCGGAGCATTGGGTGAATCATTTCCAATCATATTCCTGCCTGTAACATCTTGATAGACGTCTGCCCCAAAACCTGCACGATCTTCCCTGCGCTCCACGACCACAAGAAATTTACCGTCTTTCACATAGTCTTCATAGCGCCCTGCTTCCTCCTCGGGGATTCCCATTCCAATCAATGCCCCCGTCAGACCGCCCACTCCTGCACCGAAAACGGCCCCGGTCAGCGTTGCCGCAATCGGACCTGCAGCAATAAGCGGTCCAATCCCTGGTATCGCTAGAGCACCCATTCCCGCCAACAAACCAACCATGCCGCCAAGTGCACCACCGGTTGCTGCCCCGGCTGCAAGACCATCTTCCGTTTTCGTACCCGTCGCATCATTGATTGCCGTTACATCCTCTCTATTCTTACCGATGACTGAAATTTCCTCTGCCGTATACCCTTGACGTTTAAGATCTTCAACCGCCCGAATCGCCTCGTTCTCCGTATCGTACACTCCTACCAAATGCTTGTCATGTTTAAACATTGAAATCCCTCCTCTTGTTCATTTACATTACCCGCCTTGAGGAAGAATGAAACATCCGACGACTCATTCGACACCCCTCCACAGAAATTCATTCAATTAAACGTTTGATAAAAATCCCGACAACCCCTTTTGAAAAACGAACTACTTGTAGTTTCCGGGGAAATTTTTTGTCGATAAAAAAGCCTTTATTTCCTTACAAAGCTCCAATCCTGACGAAAAATAGAATCCTTCTACATACTTTGACTAGTTCCCCTAAATCCGCTATCCAATCAAACGTTTGATTAGATTCACAGCAAACCGTTATGAAATAAGACATTTCCCCTTCAACGCTTTAAAACGATTGTCGAAGGATGGTATGTCAGAAATTAGGACAGACGCAGCTCTACTATTTTTCTATCAAACTTATAGCTAGTACACCTTCTATTTTTTTGTTAAGTTAGAATTATCCAACTGTTTTTAGGAGGGATTCTATTGAAAAAAGGTTTAAGCTTAACGACGACCATGATATTGGCCTTTCTTTTCATCGGGGGAATCGCAGTATATAAAGTCATGAACAATGCATCAGAATTTGAAAGAAAACATACAGTGGAAACCACTGCTGTTGCGAAAAAGGATGCTGCAAAGGAGAAGAAAGAACAGACTGGCTATATTGGCGGAGTTCAATACGACATTAAATTGGATAAAAGTAGTTCGCAAGAGGCTGTGATTGAGGTCATGCACAAGATGACCCACCAAAAAGTAAAGGCCAAAGAAAAATGGGGCGCCGTCCCGATGATTCCGGATACTATTAACCAAGTTTACAACATAGTGAAAAACAGCGATTTCGAGCTGAAAAGCGACCTACTAGCCATACTAGAGAAATGGAAAGTGGGGAATTTTGAAGAAATAGCCGAAGACCATAACTATTTCTGGCAGCAACAAGGCGGCACCGTCGGCAAAGCGTACGGAACCATGACAAAGGCAGAAGAAAAAACCTTCATCGCAAACAACTTTGGCGACGAATTAGCAAAACAAGATAGCCCTCAGCCATAATATATAATACATTTCCGACAAAATTCGGGTGGTGCCAGGCACCACCCGAATTTTGCCGAACTATTAAAGAAACGGCCGTGCCACCCCTGCAATCACGTTCCGATGCGAATTCTTGATTGGTTGTATCATGACACGCGGCGGCCAGGATTCGATTACTTTGTTGTTTCCTAGATAAATAGCTACATGCCAAATGGTATGGGTGCCTGGTTGATAGTAGAAGATTAAATCGCCGCGTTGTCGCTGGCTATAGGGCACGTGTTTAAAATTCTTCGAAGCAAACAGTTTTCGGCTGTTCCATTCGTTCCCAGGATGCGCATGCTGAATACTCGACACAGGCACCGGATTAATCCCGGCAGCATACAAGGCCTGCGTTACCAATCCACTGCAGTCAAGTCCATACTTTGGAGACGAAGATGCCCCCACAATATAAGGATTCCCCATATATTGATAGGCTTGCTTGATCATTGCCTCAATATGAGCAGAACGGCCATCCCATGCATGCGCCTTTAACGGTGCGATATAGCTATCGATGCTATACCATGAGCTTTCACTAAACCCTAGCTTCTGCCAAGTTCTCAGATCTACATCCCCGGTGACAGGTAATTTATGCTTTGCCTGAAAGCTTCGAACCGCATACCATGTTTTATTGTTATATTTCGCATACCCATGCGTACCGATAATCCCCAGTTTGCGCATGACTTTCCACGTTTTTACACCTTCATAGCCGCGTGATAGATTATAGCCCACCTTCCCAGTCGGCTGAATTTGTTTGTATTGCACTTGATAATAACGCTTCGGATTTTGATACCCTTTTGTTTTTACGACCTTTAATTTATTGGCCGTTACATATTTTCCGTTGGTTAACTGTAACCGTGGTTTCCCTGTTTCTGTTTTTACCAAACGTTTTACATGTAAAAAGGTATCCTTCTTTTGTAAAGCAATCTTTTTCGTTAATTCAATGTCCTGATATGTATAGGTTGGCATCTTCACTTTTATAATGACAGGATTGCTTGTGTAAAACGAAACTTCCTCCGCATGCACACTGGATTCGGATACAGTCATGCCAAATCCCAAGATAGCAGCGGTTACTACTAAACTCTTAAACCACTTAAATTTCATACCTCAACCTCCCCACTTGTACTCTATATGTTTATTATCGGAAAATTCACAAATTATCTTATCATACGATTAATGCTCTTACAATTCTTTTAAAAATAGGGCCAGCCCTTGATAAAGCAGGCGGCCTTGTCATTCATTTTACGATCCAACCGCCTTTCTCCACCTGCTAACCAAAAAAGTCAACACTAACGCTAGAAACGCCCCGCCCCCATCAATCAATACATCTTTAAACGAAGCCATTCGATCCGGCATAAAGGATTGATGCCATTCATCTGACATGGCATAGAGGAAGGCAGTAACCCAGGCAAAGAAATATGCGAATCGATAGTTACTCATTACCTTATAAAACAAGAATGCCAGGATTCCAAACGCAGAAAAATGGCTAGCTTTCCTTATCATAAAATTCAGTTCATCTATCAAACCCTTTCCCGCGCCGGACACTTCATTTATCGCCGACGCCGTACGTTCTCCCGTAAAATAAGGTAGCTGTGTTACCAAAAAGATGATCAACATCCAGAACATTGCAGCCAGCATCCACCATTTTTTATTACCGCTCATTTATCTTCACTCCTGCTTCATTGATGACATCCAATAACACCTTATTTTATCAACATTGTAAAAAACAGAAAAGGCACCTGATTGTGATTCATATAGATATTTACATATTCACATTTCACCGCTTTAAACTTTAATAGAGTGGAGTCAGACCAAATTCTATTCTTACCTTCTATTTTGTTGCATATAGTCTATACATACAATCTAAATCACCTTGAACCTTCCCGTTTTCATTCCAATTGCTGCTATATGTGTGGATCAATTCTTAGTAAAGGATGTGTGGATAAATGGATTTAAATTCTTTTATCAGGCTATATCAAGAATTTTTAAAGGAAAGTGAGCAAAAGGGGTGGGTGTCCAAGGTTCTGATTGAAGAATTCGGAAATCATCTCGCTTCTATCAAAAATAGCGAAGGAATCGAAGTGGAATTTTTTATTGAGTTGGACTCAGGTAATTATAAACAAGTGACTGGCAAAACACATCAAGGCCAGCTGAACTATGGCGTGATCAGGCAGGAAGAAAAAGGAGATGCATTTGCGAAAGAAGTATTGGATGCATTCCATGATTACTGGTCCAAACATTCTAGCAAACGTAAAACACTCTTATTTCTCTATAATCCTAAATAATCACTCTCCAAACGATAACAAACGGAGCTCATTCCCCTTTTTTGAAAAATGAACTCCGTTTGCTGAATTACAACAAATAAACTTCTTCTCCCTCTCATCTATGAAAAAAATCCCCTCCAATGAAGTCCCTTTTCTGCGCACAAAATAATAGGACATCCTGCCTGTATGGAAAATAATTCTATTTAACCTATTTATCCCTCTATCAAAATGATATGATTTCTCTATCACCAAGTTCTGACTTCAATTAAAAAATAGGAGGGATTTTTATGAAAGATGCTATCTATCTGATTCCCTACAAAATGATTGAGCAGTTAGAAAACGTGAACGAGATTCCCAAAGGTGTTGAACTAATTCAAGCCCCCGAAATATGGGCGCAATCAACTGGCAAAGGTATAACAGTAGCTATACTGGATACAGGCTGTGATACCGATCATCCGGACCTGCAAAATCGAATCATTGGCGGACGAAATTTTACACAAGACGATGGCGGAAATCCGGCTATCTTCGAGGATTACAATGGCCACGGCACTCATGTGGCAGGTACGATTGCAGCGACAATCAACCACACAGGCGTAGCAGGCGTTGCTCCGGAAGCAAATCTTTTAATCTTAAAGGTTTTAGGAAAAGATGGCTCTGGGCAGTATGACTGGATCATTAACGCCATTCACTATGCCATCGAACAAAAAGTCGATATCATTTCAATGTCATTAGGCGGTCCTACCGATGTAAAAGAATTACATGATGCGATCAAGGAAGCGGTGCTGAACCATCAAATTCTTGTCGTCTGTGCCGCGGGTAATGAAGGGGATGGAGATTCCTCAACCGATGAGTTTGCCTTCCCTGGCAGCTATAATGAAGTGATTAGTGTAGGGGCGGTTGACCTGAACCGGCAATCCTCTTATTTTACGAACTCAAACAATGAAGTAGACCTCGTAGCACCAGGTGAAAAAATTACTTCTACTTATCTAAATGGAACGTATGCAACACTGAGTGGCACATCGATGGCTACACCACATGTTTCAGGGGCACTTGCCTTATTAAAAGATCTTTCTTCAAAGCAATTTGAAAGAGTACTCACGGAGCCCGAATTGTATGCCCAATTAATAAAAAGAACGGTGCCATTAGGAAATTCACCAAAGGTCGAAGGAAACGGGTTGATCTATTTAACCCTATTAGATTTCATTAAAAAGGTTTATGAACAACAGAATACAAATGTTTTAATATAAAAAATACGTTCCCCTCTGATTCTTCTTTTTCAGAGGGGTTTTTATTATTTATACAAAAATCTCCAAGTTATAAAAAAACGCTTGGACAATTGTCCAAGCGTTTTTCATCATGTTTACGCGCCTTAGAGGATTCGAACCTCTGACCGTACGCTTAGAAGGCGTATGCTCTATCCAGCTGAGCTAAAGGCGCATGGTATATGTAGGTGTGTTAAAGATTATCTGGGATTAGTTATTCCCTCAAAAAAATAAAATGGCTCCGCAGGTAGGACTCGAACCTACGACCGATCGGTTAACAGCCGATTGCTCTACCACTGAGCTACTGCGGAACAATTAATAATATGGTTAATTTTTTGCTATCGCAAAAAACTTTGGTGGGCCTAAATGGACTCGAACCATCGACCTCACGCTTATCAGGCGTGCGCTCTAACCAGCTGAGCTATAGGCCCTTATTAAAAAACATGGTGGAGGGGGACGGATTCGAACCGCCGAACCCTGAGGGAGCGGATTTACAGTCCGCCGCGTTTAGCCACTTCGCTACCCCTCCATATAAAAATAAAAAAAGCACGAAATTAAATGGTGGCTCAGGACGGAATCGAACCGCCGACACAAGGATTTTCAGTCCTTTGCTCTACCGACTGAGCTACTGAGCCATGTTAGTTTATATCCCCTACAACCATAAAGCTGTAAGTCCTTCGCCCCCATCTCAGAAAGCTTATTCTAGCAGCAGCTCGATTGGTGCGCTGATGCTTATTCATTGTAGCTTATTCGGGCGTGCTCTACCGACTGAGCTACTGAACCAACAAATGGCGGTCTGGACGGGACTCGAACCCGCGACCTCCTGCGTGACAGGCAGGCATTCTAACCAACTGAACTACCAGACCAAATTGCGGAGGCAGGATTTGAACCTGCGACCTTCGGGTTATGAGCCCGACGAGCTACCAGACTGCTCCACCCCGCGATAATAGAAATTAAAGCTAAAAATCAATGCTGAAGATAAAAACATATGGCGGAGGAAGAGGGATTCGAACCCCCGCGCGGTTTAACCCGCCTGTCGGTTTTCAAGACCGATCCCTTCAGCCGGACTTGGGTATTCCTCCGTAAAAATAAAAAGTATATAGTTTAAAGCATTGGACTGGTCGGGAAGACAGGATTCGAACCTGCGACCCCTTGGTCCCAAACCAAGTGCTCTACCAAGCTGAGCTACTTCCCGATAGTATGGCGCGCCCGAAAGGAGTCGAACCCATAACCTTTTGATCCGTAGTCAAACGCTCTATCCAATTGAGCTACGGGCGCATTGTTCTAAATGGTGAGCCATGAAGGACTCGAACCTTCGACCCTCTGATTAAAAGTCAGATGCTCTACCAACTGAGCTAATGGCTCTAAAATTAAAGATGGTGCCGGCTAGAGGACTTGAACCCCCAACCTACTGATTACAAGTCAGTTGCTCTACCAATTGAGCTAAACCGGCAGGTTTAAAGAAAAATATTATGGTGGAGGATGACGGGATCGAACCGCCGACCCTCTGCTTGTAAGGCAGATGCTCTCCCAGCTGAGCTAATCCTCCATTATAATGACATTTTTTTTACTGTCGTAATAAAAACTTTGGTGACCCCTACGGGATTCGAACCCGTGTTACCGCCGTGAAAGGGCGGTGTCTTAACCGCTTGACCAAGGGGCCTTTTTTAAAAAATCAGCAAAAATAATAGCCCCATAAAGGGCTTAGCCTGGCAACGTCCTACTCTCACAGGGGGACAGCCCCCAACTACCATCGGCGCTGAGAAGCTTAACTTCCGTGTTCGGTATGGGAACGGGTGTGACCTTCTCGCCATTATTGCCAGACTATTTTGTTTGAGGTATCATTCCCTCAAAACTAGATAATACAGAAGAAGTTTTAGTAAAAACGAGTTCACCTTAAGACTTGTCTAGCTTCGGCTCCTAACTTCTCGGCCGTTTCGATCCGTCCCTACAAATCCAAAAGGCAGGATTTGCAGTGCCGGCTCTTCAACGTCTGTCGAAGTTGAACAGTCGCCTCCGCTTTTCGTTTTGGTTAAGTCCTCGATCGATTAGTATCAGTCAGCTCCACATGTCACCATGCTTCCACCTCTGACCTATCAACCTGATCATCTTTCAGGGATCTTACTAGCTTGACGCTATGGGAAATCTCATCTTGAGGGGGGCTTCATGCTTAGATGCTTTCAGCACTTATCCCGTCCACACATAGCTACCCAGCGATGCCTTTGGCAAGACAACTGGTACACCAGCGGTGCGTCCATCCCGGTCCTCTCGTACTAAGGACAGCTCCTCTCAAATTTCCTGCGCCCACGACGGATAGGGACCGAACTGTCTCACGACGTTCTGAACCCAGCTCGCGTACCGCTTTAATGGGCGAACAGCCCAACCCTTGGGACCGACTACAGCCCCAGGATGCGATGAGCCGACATCGAGGTGCCAAACCTCCCCGTCGATGTGGACTCTTGGGGGAGATAAGCCTGTTATCCCCAGGGTAGCTTTTATCCGTTGAGCGATGGCCCTTCCATGCGGAACCACCGGATCACTAAGCCCGACTTTCGTCCCTGCTCGACTTGTAGGTCTCGCAGTCAAGCTCCCTTATGCCTTTACACTCTGCGAATGATTTCCAACCATTCTGAGGGAACCTTTGGGCGCCTCCGTTACTCTTTAGGAGGCGACCGCCCCAGTCAAACTGCCCACCTGACACTGTCTCCCACCCCGATCAGGGGTGCGGGTTAGAATTTCAATACAGCCAGGGTAGTATCCCACCGACGCCTCCACCGAAGCTAGCGCTCCGGCTTCTACGGCTCCTACCTATCCTGTACAAGCTGTACCAAAATTCAATATCAGGCTACAGTAAAGCTCCATGGGGTCTTTCCGTCCTGTCGCGGGTAACCTGCATCTTCACAGGTACTATAATTTCACCGAGTCTCTCGTTGAGACAGTGCCCAGATCGTTACGCCTTTCGTGCGGGTCGGAACTTACCCGACAAGGAATTTCGCTACCTTAGGACCGTTATAGTTACGGCCGCCGTTTACTGGGGCTTCGATTCAGAGCTTCGCTTGCGCTAACCCCTCCTCTTAACCTTCCAGCACCGGGCAGGCGTCAGCCCCTATACTTCGCCTTGCGGCTTCGCAGAGACCTGTGTTTTTGCTAAACAGTCGCCTGGGCCTATTCACTGCGGCTCTTCGAGGCTATTCACCTCAAAGAGCACCCCTTCTCCCGAAGTTACGGGGTCATTTTGCCGAGTTCCTTAACGAGAGTTCTCTCGCTCACCTTAGGATTCTCTCCTCGCCTACCTGTGTCGGTTTGCGGTACGGGCACCTTTTATCTCGCTAGAGGCTTTTCTTGGCAGTGTGGAATCAGGAACTTCGGTACTAAATTTCCCTCGCCGTCACAGCTCAGCCTTCGCGAGAAGCGGATTTTCCTACTTCTCAGCCTAACTGCTTGGACGCGCATATCCAATAGCGCGCTTACCCTATCCTCCTGCGTCCCCCCATCACTCAAACGATAAAGAGGTGGTACAGGAATATCAACCTGTTGTCCATCGCCTACGCCTTTCGGCCTCGGCTTAGGTCCCGACTAACCCTGAGCGGACGAGCCTTCCTCAGGAAACCTTAGGCATTCGGTGGATGAGATTCTCACTCATCTTTCGCTACTCATACCGGCATTCTCACTTCTAAGCGCTCCACCAGTCCTTACGGTCTAGCTTCAACGCCCTTAGAACGCTCTCCTACCGCGGACACCTAATGGTGTCCACCCACAGCTTCGGTGATACGTTTAGCCCCGGTACATTTTCGGCGCAGAGTCACTCGACCAGTGAGCTATTACGCACTCTTTAAATGGTGGCTGCTTCTAAGCCAACATCCTGGTTGTCTAAGCAACTCCACATCCTTTTCCACTTAACGTATACTTTGGGACCTTAGCTGGTGGTCTGGGCTGTTTCCCTTTTGACTACGGATCTTATCACTCGCAGTCTGACTCCCACGGATAAGTCATTGGCATTCGGAGTTTGTCTGAATTCGGTAACCCGATGAGGGCCCCTAGTCCAAACAGTGCTCTACCTCCAAGACTCTTACTTCGTGAGGCTAGCCCTAAAGCTATTTCGGAGAGAACCAGCTATCTCCAAGTTCGATTGGAATTTCTCCGCTACCCACACCTCATCCCCGCACTTTTCAACGTGCGTGGGTTCGGGCCTCCATCCAGTGTTACCTGGACTTCACCCTGGACATGGGTAGATCACCTGGTTTCGGGTCTACGACCACATACTCAAACGCCCTATTCAGACTCGCTTTCGCTGCGGCTCCGTCTCATCAACTTAACCTTGCATGTAATCGTAACTCGCCGGTTCATTCTACAAAAGGCACGCCATCACCCATAAACGGGCTCTGACTACTTGTAGGCACACGGTTTCAGGAACTATTTCACTCCCCTTCCGGGGTGCTTTTCACCTTTCCCTCACGGTACTGGTTCACTATCGGTCACTAGGGAGTATTTAGCCTTGGGAGATGGTCCTCCCTGCTTCCGACCGGATTTCACGTGTCCGGCCGTACTCAGGATCCACTCAGGAGGGAACGAAGTTTCAACTACAGGGTTTTTACCTTCTATGACGGACCTTTCCAGATCGCTTCATCTACCCCGTTCCTTTGTAACTCCATGTTGAGTGTCCTACAACCCCGAAAGGCAAGCCTTTCGGTTTGGGCTGTTCCCGTTTCGCTCGCCGCTACTCAGGGAATCGCGTTTGCTTTCTCTTCCTCCGGGTACTTAGATGTTTCAGTTCCCCGGGTCTGCCTTCATTATCCTATGTATTTAGATAAAGATACTGCTCCATTACGAACAGTGGGTTCCCCCATTCGGAAATCTCCGGATCAAAGCTTACTTACAGCTCCCCGAAGCATATCGGTGTTAGTCCCGTCCTTCATCGGCTCCTAGTGCCAAGGCATTCACCGTGCGCCCTTTCTAACTTAACCTAAAAGGTTTTACTCTAAATTTTGAGAGAAAAACTAAAATGGCGATTACTCGGTTTTTACTTGGTTACTTCTTCTTACGATTATCTAGTTTTCAAAGAACGATTTAAAAAAGCTTTGAGAGAATTGCTCCCTCAAAACTAAACAAACAAGAAACAGTCAACATCTTATCAGTCCACTAGGACTGCATTATCCTTAGAAAGGAGGTGATCCAGCCGCACCTTCCGATACGGCTACCTTGTTACGACTTCACCCCAATCATCTGTCCCACCTTAGGCGGCTGGCTCCTTACGGTTACCCCACCGACTTCGGGTGTTACAAACTCTCGTGGTGTGACGGGCGGTGTGTACAAGGCCCGGGAACGTATTCACCGCGGCATGCTGATCCGCGATTACTAGCGATTCCGGCTTCATGTAGGCGAGTTGCAGCCTACAATCCGAACTGAGAATGGTTTTATGGGATTGGCTAAACCTCGCGGTTTCGCAGCCCTTTGTACCATCCATTGTAGCACGTGTGTAGCCCAGGTCATAAGGGGCATGATGATTTGACGTCATCCCCACCTTCCTCCGGTTTGTCACCGGCAGTCACCTTAGAGTGCCCAACTAAATGCTGGCAACTAAGATCAAGGGTTGCGCTCGTTGCGGGACTTAACCCAACATCTCACGACACGAGCTGACGACAACCATGCACCACCTGTCACTCTGTCCCCCGAAGGGGAAAGTCCTATCTCTAGGAGTGTCAGAGGATGTCAAGACCTGGTAAGGTTCTTCGCGTTGCTTCGAATTAAACCACATGCTCCACCGCTTGTGCGGGCCCCCGTCAATTCCTTTGAGTTTCAGCCTTGCGGCCGTACTCCCCAGGCGGAGTGCTTAATGCGTTAGCTGCAGCACTAAAGGGCGGAAACCCTCTAACACTTAGCACTCATCGTTTACGGCGTGGACTACCAGGGTATCTAATCCTGTTTGCTCCCCACGCTTTCGCGCCTCAGCGTCAGTTACAGACCAGAAAGCCGCCTTCGCCACTGGTGTTCCTCCACATCTCTACGCATTTCACCGCTACACGTGGAATTCCGCTTTCCTCTTCTGCACTCAAGTCCCCCAGTTTCCAATGACCCTCCACGGTTGAGCCGTGGGCTTTCACATCAGACTTAAAGGACCGCCTGCGCGCGCTTTACGCCCAATAATTCCGGACAACGCTTGCCACCTACGTATTACCGCGGCTGCTGGCACGTAGTTAGCCGTGGCTTTCTGGTTAGGTACCGTCAAGGTACCGGCAGTTACTCCGATACTTGTTCTTCCCTAACAACAGAGCTTTACGACCCGAAGGCCTTCATCGCTCACGCGGCGTTGCTCCGTCAGACTTTCGTCCATTGCGGAAGATTCCCTACTGCTGCCTCCCGTAGGAGTCTGGGCCGTGTCTCAGTCCCAGTGTGGCCGATCACCCTCTCAGGTCGGCTACGCATCGTCGCCTTGGTGAGCCGTTACCTCACCAACTAGCTAATGCGCCGCGGGCCCATCTGTAAGTGTCAGCCGAAACCGACTTTCAGCTTCTCCTCATGAGAGGAAAAGGATTATCCGGTATTAGCTCCGGTTTCCCGAAGTTATCCCAGTCTTACAGGCAGGTTGCCCACGTGTTACTCACCCGTCCGCCGCTAATCAACAGGAGCAAGCTCCTATTGATTCGCTCGACTTGCATGTATTAGGCACGCCGCCAGCGTTCGTCCTGAGCCAGGATCAAACTCTCCAAGAAAGTTGATATAGCTCATTTGTTACGTTGGCTCATGTTCTCTATATAATAGAAGAAACACGATTATTATTGTTTGTTGACGTTTTTGTTTGTTTAGTTTTCAAAGAACAATCTTTTTTAAAAGCGACAAAATTAATCTTACCACTTTCAAAAATCAATGTCAATTATTTTTTAGGAAAAATCTCGAAAGATCTTATTAATTGACTTCCCTTTTTTAAGGAACTTTCTTATATTAACACCCTTGGTGTTTTAATGCAAGAGAAAGTTTTTAATTCTTAAAGGGATTTAAAAAGACTAAGAAGAAACTTCCTGTCTTTCGCCTGGCAACGTCCTACTCTCACAGGGGGACAGCCCCCAACTACCATCGGCGCTGAGAAGCTTAACTTCCGTGTTCGGTATGGGAACGGGTGTGACCTTCTCGCCATTATTGCCAGACTATTTTGTTTGAGGTATCATTCCCTCAAAACTAGATAATACAGAAGAAGTTTTAGTAAAAACGAGTTCACCTTAAGACTATGGTTAAGTCCTCGATCTATTAGTATCAGTCAGCTCCACATGTCGCCATGCTTCCACCTCTGACCTATCAACCTGATCATCTTTCAGGGATCTTACTAGCTTGACGCTATGGGAAATCTCATCTTGAGGGGGGCTTCATGCTTAGATGCTTTCAGCACTTATCCCGTCCGCACATAGCTACCCAGCGATGCCTTTGGCAAGACAACTGGTACACCAGCGGTGCGTCCATCCCGGTCCTCTCGTACTAAGGACAGCTCCTCTCAAATTTCCTGCGCCCACGACGGATAGGGACCGAACTGTCTCACGACGTTCTGAACCCAGCTCGCGTACCGCTTTAATGGGCGAACAGCCCAACCCTTGGG
>NZ_JAVGVR010000001.1:6110000-6261405 GCF_030938565.1 Bacillus salipaludis
TATTCCTTATTAGGTAACTTTGACAGAGCCAAAGAAGTTCTAGATGAAAGGTGGTTAATTCTCTATATAGCCATTTATATGTTCAGCATCTGGGACGGATATCGGACCACCATTGACTTAAACAAACAATATGTACTGGCAGACCGTGAGGATGCCCCCATGTTGAATATTAAAATGGGCTCTTGGGATATGAACTACCTGGATAAACGGAAGCCTTGGCTAGCATTAGTCTGGTCAGCCTTGTTCCCTGGTCTCGGTCATCTTTATCTACATAATGTAGTTTCAGGATTCTTTATTTTTATTTATACCGTCGGGATTTGTTATTACGGCCATATTCTTTATGCGATCCACTTATCAATGCTAGGTGATTTTACACAGGCTAAAGAGACGATCAATATGCAATGGGCACTTTATTTTCCATCCATCTACTTTTTCATCATTTACGATGCCTATGTTTCTGCAGTTGAGAACAATAAACTGTTCGAAAAAGAAATGGCCGCATATTTACGAAAAAACTATCAAAAGATTCATTTTAAAACTCCCCTATAAAGGATTGTGAATACCATGTTAGTAATTGCTACCTACGAAAATTCAATATTTATTGAATTAGCGATTACAGAACTTAAACAAAACGGCCTATCGCATGAAAAGATCTTTGCTGCTCCACTTGATAAGAGAGCCGGAAAAAGACAACTGTTTGATACCATCCATAGAGCGGATGGATTGAGTCTATTTGACGGTGCAGCAATCCTCGGGACCTGTTTCATGCTACTAGGGTCTATCTATGGATTTATTTTAAAATGGGGCCCGATTATTTGGGGAATTATCGGAGCAATCTTTGGTCTCTTGTTAGGATTTCTACTGAAACTATTGATTGTAAAAAAAGGGAAAGGAGGGTCAAAAAACATTAGTTCCGAAATTGTCTTGATGATTCGCTGTGAAGAAGATCAATGGAAAACCGTCGAAAAAATTTTATGGGAAAACGGAGCACTTGGTTTAACTAAATTAGATAAGAATTAGACAAATGCCAACAAAGACTCAGCCTCTGTTGGCATTTTGATTTTTGGTTTTTACAGATTGTCATAACGCCTTTCAACCGAGCGGAGGTTAGACCCCAAACTACCACCCACTATACTCCCTCACCAAATCCAGGTTAATCTTCCCTTTTTCCAAGTCTGAAAAGGCTTGGTCGAGTATAGATACGGCTAATTCAATTTCTTGTTTGGTGATGGTGAGTGGCGGGGTGATTTCAATAACATTGCTGTGGATGCCTACATAAAAAACGAGCAGACCGAGCTCATAGCAGCGATAACAAATAGCGGCCGTTTTTTCAGCGGCGGGCTTTTTCGTAACCCTGTCCTCCACCAACTCAACACCAATCGCAAGCCCTTTTCCACGAACATCCCCAATCCACTCATACTTCTCCTGTAGATTCTTTAACAGACCAATAAAATATTCCCCATTCACCCTAGCATTCTCAACTAACTGTTCCTCTTGAATAATCTGCAAATTTTCCAGCGACGCCGCACTACAGACAGGATTCCCGCTCATCGTAAACATATGTACCCCCATGCCTGCATCAAGAATTTCGCGTCTAGCTACAACCGAACTGATCGGCAGTCCGCCGCCAAGCGACTTACCAAGCACAACAGCATCCGGAACCACTCCACTATGGTCAAACGAAAACCATTTACCCGTTCGTCCAAGCCCCACTTTCACCTCATCAAAAATGAGGTGAATACCATAGCGCCTGCAGACCCCTTCAAGCCGAGGCAGGAAATCCTCTGGCGGGACAATCAGCCCGCCATCACTCTGAATTCCCTCAACAATGATTCCAGCCGTATCACCGGGCGGACAAATCGTCTTAAACACTTCCTGCTCTAAATATCCAATACACTGATCTGTTAGACGATCCGTTACCCCAAATGGCGGTCGATACGGATTCGGATAAGGAATTTTCACCACATTGCCACTACCGATAAAACCTGCTTGGGCGGGATGCCCAGAAAGCGAAAGCGATCCCATCGTCTGCCCATGATAAGAACCTATAAAAGAAATCATTCTGGAACGCTTCTTTTCAAGCGGAACCAATTTCGCAATACAATCATTCGCATCAGAACCAGAATGGCCAAACCAAACCTTTTTTGAAAAATCACCCGGTGTTATCTCGATTAATTTCTGAGCCAAAGAAACCATCGTCGACTCAGGAGCCGAAAGCTGTGAAGTAAACGATAAGGTATCATATTTTTCTTTAATCGCCTCACCCACACGAGGATGTCCATAGCCAATATTCGCAACCGCCCAACCAGCCGCTATATCCAAATATTCCTTTCCAGATTGATCTATCACCCGCGTACCCTTCGCAGCCTTTACCGCAATAGGGTAAAAACGAATTTTTAAACTATCCGCAATCACTTGACCTTCTGCCTCAAGAAACGTGTTTTCCAAACCCTCTCCCCCTTAAAAGAAAATCTGAAATTTTTTCAGCTTATAATTGAGATTTTGCCTTGAAATCCCCAGCTGTTCCGCCGCCTTCGTAATATTTCCTTGCGCATGATTCATCGCTTGCTCAATCATGACACGCTCCAGCCTTTCAATCTGCTCAGGAAGACTTCCTGAAAACGACGATAAGGGTTCATGACTTAAAGTACTCTCTGCCTGCTGAATTTTATTTTTAAAAATAGGCGGCAAATGATTGAAGCCGATGGTCCGCTCATCATAAACAAGGTTAAGGCAGCCCTCAATAACATGCTCTAGCTGTCTGACATTCCCAGGCCATCCGAAATTCATAAAATAATGAAAAACATCCTGGTCCACCCCATCCACCTGTACATCTAATAGATCAGCATGTTTGGTAATAAAGTGATCAATTAATACCCGTAAATCCTCCTTCCGATTGCGCAAAGGCGGAATCACGAGATTCACCACACCAAGCCGATAATACAAATCCTCACGAAGCCGTTGGTTGGCGATTGCTTCTAACGGTTCCTCATTCATCGTAGCAACGATCCTTACATCAATATCAATTACCTTTGTCGAACCAAGGCGCTGCACCTTCCGTTCCTGAATCACCCGCAAAAGCTTCGCCTGCAGATTAATGCTCATCGAATTAATTTCATCGAGCATGAGACTCCCACCCTGCGCTTGTTCAAAAAGTCCCGGACGGTTGACAGCGCCGGTGAAGCTGCCTGCCGTTGTTCCAAACAATAAACTTTCAAGTAAAGACTCCGGAAGTGCTGCACAATTTTGTGCGATAAACGGTTTATCTTTTCTAGGACTCTCATTATGGATACTCTGAGCAAACAGCTCCTTGCCCGTTCCCGTTTCACCCACAATGAGAATATTGGATTTTGACCTTGCCGACCGGCGTGCCTGTTCAACCGATTGAGCCATCTCTCGGCTTGAAAAGATAATGTCCTCAAACTGAAACCGGGTATTATTTTTCTGCGAAGAGAAAGAATTTGACGATTCCAAATCACCTTTGCCCTGTTTTTGCAGCTGTAAGATAGTATCGGAAAGATGTTTTTGTTCCGTGATATCTTTTAATATTTCAATGGCTCCCGAAAC
This sequence comes from Bacillus salipaludis, assembly GCF_030938565.1. Lineage (GTDB taxonomy): Bacteria > Bacillota > Bacilli > Bacillales > Cytobacillaceae > Neobacillus > Neobacillus salipaludis_A. The sequence goes on from NZ_JAVGVR010000001.1 coordinate 6,113,568, forward strand.
ATTTTCATTCAGCACCAACGGAACCGTTCTGGCTAATGTGGTAATCGCCTTCCCGTGTGAGGAAAATTTCGTTTCTCTGTGATGAAGCGTCCTTCTCGTTCGCAGCGAGGTTAATAAGGTACTTGTATTTTCATCGACATTCCAAACATCCTGTACCCTTTTATTTCGAACCGCCTCAGGTTCCAATGTATCCATCTCACCTGCTTTAAGGTTATAAAAGAGAAGCCTTCCCTGTTCATCAATGACAGAGATCCCTTCTTCTAACTGATCCAGAATCAAATTAAATAATTGCTTCGTTTTCTTCAATTCCTGAATTTGATGCTGCAGTAACTGAACTTGCGAGATATCCTTCAAAAATAGCAGGTACAACTCGTTATTTTCAAAAAATGAGATATTGGCTACTAATTGTTTGGTCCCCAAAAGAATAGAAACTCCTGTTTTCCCCTTCTTTTGAAGGCATTTTTTAAAATCCTCGGATGGAATCAACTCATATATCGAAGCACCATTAAGCGTAGAAGGACTTTCCGAAAACAAACGCGCCGCCGGACGGTTTAAGGACAAAATCGTCCCTTGTTCATTAAACAGGATGATACTTTCGAACGAATGATTCCAAACATCTAAAAATGATAAACGAAACTGCTCATCCACTTTGATCACCACCCTTTCCGAAAAATTTCTAAGCGAAAAAAATTTGTCACCCTTTAAAATGTAAGCTCTTTCTACCAAAATATTAACATATTAAAAGATATATAAAACAGAAAATTCGGTATAGTATTAAAAATAGAAAAATATTTTTCTGAAAAATATTTTTCTTTCAACATTTTTTTGCGGCTAATAGAATTCAACTTTTCCTACAATAGCCTTGATTTTACCCAATTCTGAATATTCAAAACCGATTGGCATAAAACTTGCTACTATTCTAATGAAACCGTAAAGGAGGAATTAACAAATGATGAAAGTTTCTTTAAAAAATATTCAAGCAATAGACGTTCATGCACACCCCTACACAAAAAACACAGAACCATACACTCCAGAAGAGTTTGTCAGAAAGCTGTCCCTAGCCGTTATTCCAAACCAAATACCTGCCAATTACGAGAGACTACCCAATCAGCCATTCCCTGGAACCAATATGTGGATGCAAATCCTTGTTAAGCGTTTAGCAAAATATTTTTCATGCGAGCCAACCCTTGAAGCGGTAGTCGAGCAGCGCAATGCGAGGGCAGTCGATTTTAAAAAATATACTCACGATCTTTTTTCAGATGCAAGACTGACCGGAGTAGTCGGTGATTTTGGTTACCCGCAACCGCCATTAAGCAAAGCAGAATATGCCGACCTTTGCGGAGCCCGTATCTGGGAAATCCACCGAATCGAACCTGCCATGGTTCAACTCAGTCAAGAATGCGAGTCCTTTGCTGACTTCAACGAAAAATATCGTGCAAATCTGACAGAGGCCTTAAATACAAAAGGAATCGTTGGACTAAAGTCGATTATTGCCTACAGAAGCGGATTGGAAATCGCTCCCATGGATGAGCAGGCTGCGGCAGCAGAATACGCGGAATTTAAATTCAATACCCGTGCCGTTGTAAAAAAATTCCGTGACTATTGCCTACATATAGCAATGGAAGAATGTACGAAGACGGACAAAGTCATGCATATTCACACTGGTGTCGGTGACGGAGAAGTCGTCCTTTCGAAAGCAAGTCCCAGCTTCCTCATCGACATGCTCCGCGATCAAAAATATGAAAATACCAAAGTTCATCTCGTTCACGGCGGTTATCCATGGATGGAGGAAGCTGCCTTTATTGTCAGCATCCTGCCGAATGTCTATATGGATATCTCTTTGCAAAATCCTTTCAGCGGCCACGGGGTGAAACGTATTTTATCTCAAGTATTTGAATTTGCGCCATTTGATAAGGTAATGTACGGCTCTGATGCCTTTACCGTGCCGGAAATGAACTGGATGGGCGTCCATCTGTTTAAAGAGTCCTTTGAAGAAGTATTAAATTCCTGGGTTGATTCAGATTACATGGATGTCGAAACCGCACAGACCATTGGAGAAATGGTCCTATACCGAAACTATGAAAATGTTTATCAAAAGTACATGAAGGAGGCTGCTGTATGTCAAACAATAAGCAAATAGTGACAGAGATGATTCCGCAAAAGAAACTTGGGTTTTGGGCGATTTGGGCTCTTGGAGTAGGGTCCGTGATCGGGGACGGAATCTTCCTCCTGATGGGGCAAGGGATTGCCACAGCAGGTCCAAGCTCCATCGTTGCCTATGGAATTGCTGGATTATCACAACTTTTCCTTATGATTGCACTTGGTGAACTAGCGGTAGGAATGCCAAATGCCGGGGCCATGTCCCATTGGGTCGAACGGTTTATGGGAAGTTGGTGGGGATTTTTGTCCGGATTTGCCTTTGCACTTGGCTGGGTCATTTGCGGCGGCAGCGTCGGAATCGCAATCGGCAGAATCACCATGTGGTTTTTCCCGCAGCTAAAAGGGGATCTATGGCCCGCGTTTTTTGCCATCCTGTTCTTGACGATTTTCGCGGCATTAAATATTCTTGGAACCGAAATTGCAGCCAAAACGCAGCTTCTATTAGTCATCATTATGACTGTGGTAATGGCTCTTTTCTCCATCATCGGACTAAAAGATATTAACATCCATAATTTCACGCCATTCATGCCACACGGATCAAAAGGGTTTTGGGCAGCCATTCCATTAGGCACCTATGCCTACTTGGGTGCTGTAACCTTAGCAACCGCTGGCGGCGAGGTGAAAAATCCAAAGGATCTTCCGAAAGCATTGGTATGGTCTAGTATTACCTTCTTAGTTTTGTACACAGCAGCACAGTTTGTCTTACAGGGCATTATCCCGTGGAATAAAGTGACCATTGATGATTCGCCATTTACCATTGCAGCCAATCAAGTATTCGGAATTGCCGGTGCTTATATCATGAATATGACAGCATGGATTGCTGCAGCAACTTGTTTGCTCATGGGTACCTTATATGCCGCTTCCCGGATTTTTTACGCACAGGCAAAAAGCGGATACCTCCCTGCGTTCTTCGGACGTCTTCATCCAAAAACAGGTACTCCAGTCAATGGGATTATCGTTGTCTGGGCGGCATCGGTTGCCTTAATTATCTTAGGGATGATCAATCCGGATTTCCTTTACGTAGAATTATCGAACCAATTGGTATTTGCATGGTTGGTTTCCTGGACATTAGCCTTAATTGCAAGTGTTCTTTATCGAAAAAATGCAAAATCAGAGGTTCTCCAGCTCCCATGGAAACAGCCGCTCTATCCTTTGTTTCCGATTCTAGGTTTTATTGGAATTGCCATTGTCTTTTACGGCAGTTTCATCGGAACTCCAATGACCCTTTTACGCGGCGTCATCTGGATGGGCGTACTCTTTCTTCTGTTTAAAGTTTTCAATAAATCGAGAACCATTTCTACTTCGGATAGAAAAAAAGAATCTATGTAAGTGAGAGGATTTTAGGATGATCATAAAAGAGCAAATTAAAGTAAGCGAAGAGGTCACACAAAAGTTAATTGAGATACGCCGACATCTCCATCAACATCCTGAATTATCCTTTCAGGAATACAATACCTGCGGGTATATTGCTAGAGTATTAGAAGAATGGGGAATCCCTTATAATAGAATTGGAGAAACTGGAATTTTTGTTGATATTATAGGCGGGAACAGACAGGGCCCTCATATCGGCATTCGGGCTGATATCGATGCCCTTCCCATTCAAGAACAAACCGGGCTTCCTTTTTCATCCGCCAACCAAGGAGTCATGCACGCATGCGGACATGATGGTCACACGACCATTCTCCTCGGAACCGTTTACCAGCTTCATAGATTAAGAGACAAAATCTCAGGACGTGTTCGCTGCATTTTTCAACCCGGCGAGGAGGCGGACGGTGCTGCCCAGCAACTCATAGATCTTGGCGTGCTTGAAACTCCTTCCATAGATGGAATGCTGGCCCTGCACTTATGGCCGCACCTGCCACATGGAACGATTGGAATTAAATATGGGGCCATTACAGCCTCGTGTGATGATTTTACGATAGAAATTGAAGGAAAGAGCGGTCATAGTGCGAGACCACATCAAGCGATTGATGCCATTACCATCAGCTCGCAGATTATCCAAGCCCTTCATACACTCGTAACAAAATCTAGTAACCCGGTAGAACCGGTCGTCGTTCATATTGGAAAAATTAACGGTGGGACTGCAAGCAACATCGTCGCCGACAAAGTGGTTTTGGAAGGAACAACCCGTGCCGTAACCTTTGAAACAAGGAAAAAATTAAAATCACAGCTGATTAATTTATGTGAAAGTATCGCTAAAAGCTTTGGCGGAAAAGCCAATGTTCACTATAAAGATGGTCATCCACCAGTCATTAACAGTGAGTGGGTCACGAAAGCAGTTGAGGAGTGTGCAGCTGAACTATTTGGTTCGGAAAAAGTGGTTCAGTTAAAGGAACCATCAATGGGCGCAGATGACTTTGGGACATTTGCCCAAATCGTCCCAAGTACGTATTTCAGACTCGGTACAGCGCTCGAAGGAAAACAGGCATTTGATTTGCATCACCCGCAATTTGAATTTGATGAATCCATCATTCCAATCGGGGTGCAGTTATTTACCTCAACCGTATTAACGAAACTATCAAGAGGGGTTGAAGAAAAATGTTAGTACAAGATAAAGAAATGATGACAAAAGATACCGTATTAAAAATCGTGAAAGAGAAAAACATCGAATTCATCCGTGTTGAGTTTCTCGATTATGCCGGCATCACCCGCGGCCGGACGATTCGTCCGCTTCAACTAAAAGATGCAATGGAAAAGGGAATCAATTTTAGTACGGCGATTATGAGCTTCGATGTGTTTGATGAATATATTCCGAACCCGGCATTTGGGGCAAACGATGGGGACTTCTTTGCCATCCCGGATCCACAAACCTTTGCCATCCTTCCCTATCGAAAAAACACAGCCCGGATGCTTTGTGATTTAGTCGATATCAACGGGGAACCATGGCATGGCTGCCCAAGAAGTGCTTTAAAACGGCTTCTCAATGAGGTCGAAACCCTTCTTGGCGGAAAAATGAATATGGCCTTTGAACAAGAAGCTTATTTATTAAAAGAAGTCGACGGTCAACTCGTACCCGCCGACAATAGCCATTGTTTTTCGATCGAAGGAGCAGATATTCAGGAGGATTTCATTCAAGACTTTGTGTACGCCCTTGACGCAATGGGTGTTGAAACCGAGCAATTATCAAGTGAATATGGCCCCGGCCAGCTTGAAATCAATTTAAAATATACAAATGCCTTAAAAGCCGCTGACGATCAGGTTACGTTCATGCATCTATATAAGCAAATTGCCCGTGACAAAGGATTAATAGGCACCCTAATGCCAAAGCCATTTCAAAACCATGCCGGCAGTGGTCTCCATGTTCATATTAGTTTATTTGATGAAGGTGAGAATCTTTTTGAAGACTCCACGGATCAACGCGGTTTGGATATGTCCGAAAAAGCCTACCACTTTATTGGCGGACTGTTAAAGCATGCCTCTTCGCTCATCGCGATTGGTGCTCCAAGTATTAACTCATACAAGCGGATGCAACCTGGATCCTTTGCGCCTGCACATATTTGTTATGGTTCAGGAAACCGTTCGGTATTAGTGCGGATTCCTGAAAAAAGAAGGACAAGACGCTTCGAATTCAGGGGCGCTGATGGGACTTGTAATCCGTATCTGCTTGCCGCCTGCCTTGTGGCAGCAGGTCTTCGCGGAATTCAGAATCAACTTGACCCAGGTGAGCCAGTTGAGTTTGATGTGAGCACGGTAAGTGAATACCAATTGAAAGAAAGAGGCATCAAATGGGTACCAAGAAGCCTAAATGAAGCCATTAACGCCTTAGCCGAAGATTCAGTCCTAGCACAAACCATCGGCCGCACCATCTGGGAAGAGTTTATCAATATCAAGAGAACCGAATGGGACAAGTATTCAAAATATGTAAGTGATTGGGAAAGGAACCTGTTTGCATCGCGGTTTTAACCAATTGATCGAGGAGCATGATGTTTTCATGCTTCCTTTTTTATTGGAGATTTCCATTCAAATTGTCGATAAAATCGCAATTTGTGTTGATATCCAGCGAAAAAGTGTTGATATAATCCGAATCTATGTCGATATACTCTATAAAAGTGTTGATAAAATCAAAATTTGTGTTGATATCCCCCAAAAATGAGTTGATAAAACGACTCGAATGCACGGGAATAGAAATTTAGATAAACTTATGAAACAATAACTCTATATTTTACGTATAAGTTAATGTCAAAATGATTTTAATGAAAGGAAATATGGTTTTGAAACTGAAACGATTTGGAAGCTTTATGTTTATACTTTTTCTAGCGATTTTCGTTTATCTATATATTGCGTCTCAAATGCAAACAAAGAAACAACCCGTTTCCCTACCAACTGGGCTCAACCCAATGGTAAAAGCAGCAACCAATCAATTAATCCAGCAAACTGCGAAAAAAGGCATCACGGTTGTGATTACCGATGGCTTCCGCAGCGCAGAAGACCAGGATCAACTTTATAAAAAAGGGCGTACAGCCGGCGGGACCATTGTAACGTATGCCAAGGGCGGAGAGTCTTTTCACAATTATGGACTTGCCGTTGATTTTGCGCTAAAAACTCCATCCGCCAATGTGATTTGGGATCGGAACTATGATGGAAATCAAAATGGCTTGCCGGATTGGGACGAGGTAGTGGCCATCGCAAAAGGTTTAGGATTTCAATGGGGCGGTGATTGGCCCCAATTTAAAGATTATCCCCATTTACAAATGGACTTTGGCTTAACACTTGCCGATTTACAGAACGGCCAGAGACCACCTGGATCATCCTTAACCAGTAAATAAAATAAACGATAAGCAGGAAGTTTTATAATAGGAGGTGCTTTTTTGAAAAAAAGCGTGAAGAAATCCTCTTGGGGCATATTGGGCACATTAGGATTACTATTACTCGGCAAACTAAAATATCTTTTGGTCGCTTTTAAAATTCTTAAACTCCAAACACTGATCAGCATGTTCATAACGCTTGGAACATACGCCTTAATTTTTGGCTGGAAGTTTGCCGCAGCCCTCGTCTACTTGCTGTTTGTTCATGAGATGGGACATTTATATGCGGCCAAAAAGCTAAAACTGTCCGTCAGCCCGGCCGTATTTATTCCCTTTATCGGTGCAGCGATTGGACTAAAGGAAATGCCAAAAAGCGCAAAAGATGAAGGATACTTGGCTTACATGGGACCCCTTTTTGGATTATTATCCTTTTTGCCGGCCATTCCCTTATACTTTCTCACACACGAACCATTTTGGGCGCTTTGCATCATTTTAGGCGGGACCATTAATTTATTTAATTTAATCCCGATCACACCATTAGATGGCGGAAGAATCGCCGCCGGAATCAGCACCAAGCTTTGGGGCTTAGGGATTGTGTTGTTAGTGGCATTTTCGATTAAGTTAGGAAGCTTTATAGGCTTTTTGATTGTCATCTTGGGTTCGATTGAATGGTACAAAACCTATAGAAAACAAAAGAATCTCAATTCCAGCAAAGAAGAAGCCGAAAAACTTGGTCTCCTATTAAACAAATTAAAGCAAACATCGAACCATGTAGGATCCATTCAACCGATTCTGAAAGAAGTAAATTGGAACATGTCTCAACCGGAAGTGAAAAATGCTTTTGATACACTGGTGTCTGAAATTGAAAAAATGAGCAAGAATTTTTACCTTCAGCAATTATCCGGTGTCCCTAATCTAAGCGAAGAAGCGCAAAACGAAAATGAACAAGTGATTCAACAAACGCTAATCCAATTCGAAAAAGTCATAGAAGAGTATAAAAAAGATGTACAAATAACGGAAACCTATTACAAAACAGATAAGAAAACGAAGTGGCAATTATTTTTAATCTATCTTGGTTTAATCGTTGCCCTGTCAATTAGTTATTTTTTTGGAAACGAAATTCTTATGAACCATCCGGAAATACGAAATGCCTTGAACCGTTAAAAAACAGGTCAGCCCCACGGGTGTCTGACCTATTTTTTCAAAATCATTTCGCATAATCCCAAACAATCCTCCATTCACCCTTTTCCTTTAAAACAAATACATTTTGGTGAATATCAAAATTGCCAAATTTCCCTTTGAAGCTTTGGACGACGGGGACCTTATAGACATGCTGGAACGATGGCCCTTTTTGCGACATCTGCCATTTCCCCAATTCCTCCGGGCTGCCGACCTTATACGTGAAAGTATCCACTCCAAAGTCATTCATAAACACATGCGCTCGCGTCTGAATATAATTACTTTTATTGAACTTCTCTTTCATCGATGAATGAAACAACCCCCACGAACCGGCAAAATCGCTATCCTGCTCGTAATGATAAAAATCCTCTACCACCCCTTTTACCTGGCTATCCTCTGAAGAAAAACTCCAGCGAATCACCTGAAAAACAACAAACACACCCACAACCAGCAAAGCTCCAACAACAATCCTTCTAAATTGAGCGGATCTTCTATACATGAAAATCTCCTTTTAAAAAACTAATCAATCTAGAATATGCACCAACCTGTCCTGATAGTATAATTTCCATGGAACGACACCCTTCCCCTTTTTTCATGTTTAACCAAACGTTTGATTAGAAACGATACAATACTTGCTAAACAAGACCTTCCATCTTTAAAACAATGGCTGTGTTAAAGGACACTGTTAATTTTTAAACAGCGTTGATTGGAGCGGAAGGCACGAAGACTCCTGTGGGAGTACGGGACAGGGGAGACCCCGCAGGAGAGAAGCGACGAGGAGGCTCCCCGAACCGCCCACGAACCGCTTGTGCCTGGAGCGGAAATCAACAACCAGGTTTAACAGAGCCAAAACCCTAAAAAAATTGTCGAGAACTGGAACAAATAAAAAAGGAGAAGTGCCTCAAACACCTCTCCAAAACAAGATTATTGTTTCGTTGTATCCAGCCCCCGAAGCAGCGGATTATGGAGTTTCAACTGATCAGAAGTCAATTGAATCTTCTCCACTTCTTTTACCGTGTTCACATAATCTCCACCCTCGACAACAGGCAAAGTCCCTCCATCCGCTCCCTTGCCTGCAAGAGAAAAATCATAATAGGTCAATTTCTTTTGTGAGTCTTCCAAAGACTTTATTTTTTTTCGTAAAGAATTTAAATCCTCTTCTTGAATCTCCTTCTTATGGTAAACTTCCTCCAGCTCATTTTTTAACTCCTTTAACTCATTACTGAGATCATGAATAATCCCTTCCTGTTTCCTTCTCTCCTCCAAAAGATCATGCAAATTCGTTTTCGTTTCCCGAATCGAATTAACCATTTCATCAGCATTACCCGCCAACCGGTTTAATACCATCAATTGCTTCGTCAATAACTCATTCTCCAAATCATACGGATAGCGGAGCTGATGGTCAACTTCACTCCAGCCCTCTTCAAAAATCGTCCGTACTTGAATCTCGGCAATCGTCATTTCCTTCGTAATTTGGCTCTCAATCAAATAATGCCACGAACGGTATCCGGCCGGATGTTCTTCAAAGTCAAAATGCTCGCTGTACTTTCGAATCTCGGCATCATTATAATCCCCTTTACGAAAATAAATCTTCGCCCGCTCATGGAGATTCCATGTATCTCTTATTTTTTCATCGATATGAATCGCTTGATCCTTATATAAATGGAGAACGCGAATTCCTAGTAAATCCGTTACCTCTGTTCTGTAATTCCCCACGGTAATTTTATAATCCCGATTTAACTTCTTTTTGCTAATCGTCTTCCGTATGATTTTTTCCACTAAATGCTCTGGGTCCTTCACCCGTGTCCGAACTGAATGAACATCCGGATGACTTTGAAGAATGGATAGCAAGGGAGAAGTGGCTGCCTTTAAGGTAGGGATAAACTCCAGAAAATCTTGGTAGATCTGAATAACCTCCGACCAAACAAGGCCAGCCTCATTGAATTCTCCTTCATCAATATTATAAGATTTGAAAAACGGTTGCTGCTGGTTTTCTAAAGACATATGCATTTCCCCTTTTAACGCCAATTTTCCCACCAACAAACTCTATAATGCTCTATTCTTCCTGTTGTTCTAAGGAAATATTAGCCAAATCAAAATAGATTCAAAATATTTTTGATTAAAATTTCGCCTTCTAATTCATACTAAAACAGATAAAAAATGGGATTTCAACTGATTGAATCCGATAACTGGAGAAATGGACTATGTTTTTTGGAAAAAAACGATTACAAAAGAACATGGAACAAAACAACCACCAGGGCATAGACACAAAAATCCATCACCAAAGGTCCTTATCCATTTGTTTAACCGAAAACATCGAACGCCTGCAATCCATCTACACGGATTGCTCCGATATCATTTTTCGTCATTTTTTGATTGGTAACAAAACGAATGCCGCTCTAATTTATGTGGACGGGATGGCAAATACCGAAGAAATTGATCAGCATGTCCTTCACCCCTTAATGGGACAGGAAACGGATCCAGATGTACAATCTATTCTTAAAAAAAGCTAACGATTTCAGGTGTAAATGAGGTTAGAACCTTCAATGATGTCGTAAAAGAGGTCTCATCAGGAAACCCGGTTGTTTTAATCGATCAGCAAACAGCGGGATTCTCTACCGGACTATCCAAATGGGAGCAACGTTCGATTCAGGAACCAACTGCTGAAACCGTCGTTCGCGGTCCAAGAGATGGCTTTATCGAAACAATCAGTACCAATATTGTGCTGATCCGCAGAAAAATCAAGAGCCCAAACCTTAAAACGAAAACCATTCAAGTAGGAAGATATAGCCAAACAAAAGTCGTCATCCTGTATATGGAGGGGCTTGCGGATCAAAAAATCATTGAAGAGGTCCAAAAACGTTTAACCCGGATCGATATTGATGGGATTTTAGAAAGTGGATACCTTGAGGAATTTATAAAGGATTATCCTTATTCCCCTTTCCCACAAGTATTAAATACCGAACGGCCCGATGTTACGGCAGCAGGTCTGCTGGAAGGAAATGTGGTTATTTTAACAGATGGCACACCTTTCGCCCTGATTGCCCCCACTACCTTCTATTCCTTGCTGCAATCGGCAGAGGATTATTATGAAGGATTTATCAGCGGCACATTGATTCGCTGGCTTCGTTATATCTTTTTATTAATTGCTTTGCTGCTTCCTTCTGTCTATGTGGCCATTCTTACGTACCATCAAGAAATGATTCCTACCTCACTTTTGATCAGTGTTGCCAAGTCTCGGGAGCAAATTCCATTTCCAGCCCTTATCGAAGCACTCCTGATGGAAATTACCTTTGAAGCCTTAAGAGAAGCAGGAATTCGTCTACCTAAGAATATTGGTTCGGCGATCAGCATTGTCGGAGCGTTGGTCATCGGTCAAGCAGCGGTTTCCGCGGGTCTCGTATCTGCACCAATGGTCATCGTAGTGGCGATTACAGGGATTTCATCCTTTTTAATCCCACGTTACAGTGCCTCGATCGCCCTAAGAATTCTTCGTTTCCCGATTATGTTTCTAGCCGGGACACTCGGACTCGTAGGAATTATGCTTGCGCTTCTTACCATTATTGTTCATATGTGTACCATCCGTTCCTTTGGCATTCCCTATCTTCAGCCAATGGCACCGATGAAAAAATCCGATATGAAGGATATTTTAATCAGAGCTCCATGGTGGTCGCTAAAAAAACGCCCAAACTGGAGCAGTGAATATAATCAATTTCGACAGTCAAGCAACCAAAAACCTTCTCCTAACAATGAAAACGAATAAGAGTGGATGAGACATGATCGAACGCGGAAAAATTTCACCAACCCAAATGGCTCTCATGATGAACCCGGCTATTTCAGCGACGGTTCTCCTTCTCGTACCCGCTATCACGGCAAAAATAGCGCATCAAGACTTATGGCTGTCACCCATTTGGGCCTCCGTTATTGGTTTTTTAGTCCTTTTTGTCGCCCATCAATTGAACAAGCTTTATCCAACAGATACCATCATTGAATATAGTGAACAGATCCTCGGGAAATTTTTCGGAAAAGTAGTCGGAGCCATTTTCCTTCTTTTTTATATGCACATAACCGGCATCATCGTTCGGGAATATGGGGAATTTGTCTCCGGGACCTTCCTGCATCAAACGCCCATGGTCATTATCATTGGAACAATGGTCCTAGTTTGTTCCTTTGCGGTTATGGGGGGAATCGAAGTCATTGGAAGGGCAGCCGAAATGATTGTCCCGTTTGTGACTCTTTTGTATCTATTAATTTTCGTCATGCTGATTAAGGATTTAGAAATAAAAAATATGTTTCCCATTATGGAAAAAGGAATCAAACCTTCTTTAATGGGCTCCATCGTCCCACAAAGCTGGTTTAGCGAATTCATCCTTGTCTCGTTTTTCTTACCATATTTGTCAGAAAGGTCTAAAGGAATGAAGTGGGGAATGATTTCAGTCGGCAGCGTTTTATTTTTAATGGTACTAACGAATATCATGAATCTAATGCTGTTTGGAAATTTGACCTCTCACTTAACCTATCCGGTCATGGTGGCCGCCCGCTATATTAGCATTTCCGACTTTCTGGAGCATTTAGAGTCGATTGTCATGGCAATTTGGATTGCAGGAACCTTTATTAAAATTACCGTTTTCTACTATATCCTTACACTTGGCACAGCTCAATGGCTTAAGCTTTCTGATTTTCGTCCCATCGTTTTACCCATTGGCTTCTTGGTCATCCTTTGTGGGATATGGTCGGCCAGTGATTTACAGGAACTGTCCCACTTTCTTGCAACCTCAGGGGCGTTTTATATTCTATCGATTCAAGTGGTGATTCCACTTCTATTATGGCTCATTGCCATTATTCGAATGAAAGCTCAACAACGGAAAGGATCTTAACAGAATGATTCCCCAGCAAATCATTAAAAAAAGTGCATTGGCCATTCTCTTTATTTTTACCGTTCTGTTTTTATCAGCCTGTTGGGATCGAGAGGAAGTAAATGATTTAGCTTTAGTAACGGCTACGGGAATTGATAAAAAAGCGAATAATAAAATTGAACTAAGCGTCCTCGTCTTTATCCCAAAAGGCGGCGGGAGCCAGCAGTCAATGGATATCAACAGCAGTGGTAATAGCTCCAACGTTTTGGTCCGGTCGGCGGAAGGAACCACCATTGCCGATGCGATGTCAAAACTGCAGGAAAAACTGCCGCGGACGATTTTTCTGGGGATAGTGAAGTGTTTATTTTTAATGAAGCGCTGGCAAAAGACGGGATTCGTGACCATATTGATTTTATTATGCGGCATCCGCAGCTTCGAGAACGCGGTGAAATCTTTGTCAGTAAACAAAAAGCTAAAGATATTTTGGAGCTAATGCCACCGCTTGAACGAGACTTGTCTGAGGTGTTGAATGAATTAGTTCAACATAAAGTCGGAATGGATGTAACCACAAAAAAATTAGCGCAAATGTTGATTAGCGATTCGGGAGATTGTGCCCTGCCCTGGATTAAAATCCTGCCCCCGGAGAAAGGGAAAAAGCAAGAACAAACAATCGCCTATATCACGGGTACTGCGATTTTCAAGAAGGATAAAATGGTTGGCGTGATTGACTCTTCTGTCACAAGGGGCGTGCTGTGGCTGAGAGATGAAATTCGCTTAGCCATTGTTACGATTAATCCGCCTCATACGGAAGGATATATTTCGGTGAACTTAACGCAGGCCAGTTCAAAGCTAATGCCTAAAATTAAGAACGGTAAATGGAAGATCACGCTCCAAGCCGAATCAAATAGTGATATTGTCCAAAATACAACAAAATTGGATGTATCCAATCCTGAAGTAGGGAAAATGATTGAAAAGCAAGTAAATAAAGCCATTGAAAACAGAATGAGGCTCGCCTTGAAACATGTTCAAAAGGACATGAAAGCAGATGTGTTTGGCTTTGCGGAAGCCTTCCACCGTAAATATCCCGACAGATGGAACAAGGAAAAAAATCATTGGGATAAAATTTTTCCGAATGTAGAGGTGTCGTTCCAAATAAAAAGTAAAATCCGTAGACAGGGCATGAGTTCTTAAACGAAAGGTGGGGCTACAAATGAAATGGGGAGTTTTGTTAGGAAGTCTACTGATCATTTTAACCATGATTCTCTACCAATGGCCAAAACTACACCAGCATCAAAAAAGGGATAAGTTTGCTTTTCTGTCCCTGTCTATTCTTGGATGGATTTTGGCGATTTTGCTAATCTTTTTCCCGATCTTCCAGGCCCCACGCAGTTTGTGAGCTGGATGTATGAACCGCTGGGGAAGTGGTTGGCAAAATAGTACTGTTTTTTCGAGGAAGTAAGCAAAGCATTCAGGTGGAGACCAGAATGCTTTTTTCAGTAAGGTCATCTAAAAAAAGAATTTCCTGCTATCACACTACCTCCCCATCGATTCCCACCTGAAATGCTATTGTAATATATCTAAATTTTCATTATAATATTATTAATTGAATAGTTTTATAGAATGAACTTACGATAATAATCGCCTTCTAACTGCAAGGGTAACCCAAGGTCAAAGGAAAGAACGGCTCTGAATTATTGCATTTCATCTTACACTAGCGGAGGTCGAATCGATGAAAAATCTACTGAAAAAGTGGAATCAATTAAGTCTAGTAAAACAAATTATTATCGGATTAATTATTGGGATAATCCTAGCGGTAGCGATTCCTGATACAGCAAAACCAGTTGCAATCTTTGGTTCCTTATTTGTCGGTGCCTTAAAAGCCGTTGCACCTGTACTCGTACTCTTCTTAGTTATGTCTGCTATTGCACAACACAAAAGCGGTCACAAAACCAACATGAAATCCATTATCGTACTTTACCTGTTAGGAACCTTTTTAGCAGGACTGATTGCTGTTATTGTTAGCTTCATCTTCCCGGTTGGTCTAAAACTCGGAACGGGCGCCCAGGACCTTACACCGCCAGGCGGAGTATCAGAAGTCCTTAAAACCTTACTGATGAACGTGGTCGATAACCCGGTTAAAGCCATTTTCAATGCCAACTATATCGGTATTTTAGCTTGGGCAGTCGTTCTAGGCTTTGCGTTAAAAAATGCTTCCGATTCAACCAAAACCGTGATTGCCAATTTTTCCGACGCAATTTCGAAAGTGGTTACATGGGTCATCAAATTTGCCCCACTTGGCATCATGGGACTTGTATTTGATTCGATTACCGCAAACGGACTTGGCTCTTTATTAAGCTATGGAAAATTACTAGTCGTGTTAATCGGCTGCATGTTCTTTGTCGCACTTGTGGTAAATCCATTGATCGTATACGTGGGAATCCGTCAAAACCCGTATCCACTTGTATTAAAGTGCTTAAAGGAAAGCGGAATTACAGCATTCTTCACACGCAGCTCAGCAGCAAACATCCCGGTTAATATGAAATTATGTGAAAAACTAGGTTTGGATAAAGATACGTATTCTGTATCAATCCCATTAGGTGCTACCGTCAACATGGCAGGTGCGGCCGTAACGATTTCTGTTTTAACGCTTGCAGCGGTTCATACACTCGGTATTCATGTGGATATTCCAACAGCAATCATCCTTAGCGTTTTATCAGCTGTGTGTGCTTGCGGTGCTTCAGGAGTTGCCGGCGGTTCCCTATTATTGATCCCGCTAGCGTGTAGCTTATTTGGAATTTCAAATGATGTTGCGATGCAGGTAGTTGGTGTAGGTTTCATCGTTGGGGTTTTACAAGATTCTTGTGAAACAGCACTCAACTCTTCCACAGACGTTCTATTTACAGCAACAGCTGAATTTAACAAGTGGCGTAAAGAAGGCAAAAAGATTGATATTAATAAAGCAGCGTAAAATGGAACAAACCACACTGAAAATTTCAGTGTGGTTTTTGTATTTGTGGATAAGTTCCTAATTTATGTAGATGTGCTCCCCAATTGTTGATCTATCCCCAAAATTTGTTGATATCCGGAGAAAATATGTTGATATCATCGGAATCTGTTTCGATATCCGGCCAAAGTGTGTTGATATAATCAAGATTTATGTTGATATCTTCTTTTAATCCAAAATGGACTATAGAGAATGTAAAAACTCAGAATCATCACCAGCTCCAATGAAAGAAGATACCACGGCCATGGACCCAGGTAATCTAAAAGAGAAGCAGATTCAGGTTTTTTCATGATATACAGGTAGTTTGCGCCAAGTAACATATTAAGAAAAAAAACACATAGTGCATATAGATTCACGAGCAGAATAGTTATCCACATGGATGAGATGGCTGGCCGATAATAGAACGCTGCGACCATAAACAAACAAGCCAAAACCACCCCTCCATGTGAAACAAAAAACTCAATATAGCGAAAATGAGGGAACGAAAATTTATCAAGGCTAGGCGTCAAGATGGCCTGAATGGAACTGCCAAGCGCAGCAAAATACATGAATTGAAAAAGTTTATCGCTTCTCAAAAGCAACATGACAACGGCAAGGATGACAACAAGGTCACTAAGATGCAGCGGCAAATCCCTCCTGATGGACCATGCATGCTCTTCGATCAACCAAAGATGATATGAAACATCAGAAACTACTAAGAGAACAGCGAGAGAAAAACGCACAATCCCTTGTTTCCAATTTTCCTTTAGCTCCTTCTGCATTACAAACAGAAGAATACAGAGTACAAAAATAATCCCGATTGTTACAAGGTGCTGTACGGAAAAAAGGCGAAATGGATCAAGTTTTGAAGGAAATTGAAAGTATTTTTGCATCTTAAGATCCTCATTAATTAAATTTCATCCTTTTAGTTTGTGCTTTAAATGATGTGTCATACAAGGTAAAGGCCAACACACTACCTGTAATGGAACATTATTTGAAATTCCAAGTAAGCTTAAATAAGAGAGACTAGAACTTGCGGCCAATCAATACGACCAGTAATTTTCCGAATTTATTTGGAACGTTTATTGTGGATAAGTTAATAATTTATGTGAATTTTCAGCCCAATTGTTGATATATCCCCAAAATTTGTTGATATCCTACGGGAATTTGTTGATAAAGTCGGAATTTGTGTTGATATCCGGCCAAAATTTGTTGATATAATCAAATTGGTGTTGATATCCGGTTGAAAAATGTTGATATCTACAAAACAGGCCGCAAATACATTAAAAAAACCAGGAAACCATATATCGGCTTCCCGGTCAGACATGACTTATTGCACTTTATTCACAAAATCATTCGTATAAGTTTGGCTGAGGTCGACATTTTGTACCGGTTTAAAGGAAGAAAGAATTTTTTTTACATTTTCCGGTACCCCGCTCGGCATTTTTCCGTCCGTTGTAAACATTGGAAGCTGGCCTTTTAATGCTTGGATATACAGGGCTTTATCCCCGGCGTAATACTCTTCAGGCAATTTGTCGGCTATTTCCTCAGGTGTATGGGTACTCATCCATTTCAATGTTCGGACATAGGCATTGGCTAGTTTTTGAACAACATCCGGATGCGCCTTCACATAATCGTTCGTCATATATAAACTAGTTGCAGCATATCTTCCCCCTAATGCTTTTTCTGTGCCCTCTTTTGAATTCATGTCCACAAAGGTGTAGGCCAAATGTTTATTTTTAAGAAGGGAAGCAGTTGGTTCACTTGTAACAGCAGCATCAATTCGTTTATTTTGCATCGCTGCGATTAACGTTTGACCGGCTCCTACAGGCAGCGGCTTGTAATCGCTCTCTTTATTGCCGCCTTTGACGACATTATAGCTAGCAAGCATGTTGGTTGATGACCCAAGCCCCGTGACACCAATGGTAAGTCCTTTCAAATCCGCTAATGTTTTTACCTTATTCTTTAAGCGATTGGCGACCATCAGCTGTTCGCCCGGAACGTCGGCCATCGTGACAACGGCTTCCACCTTTTTCCCTTTTGTCTGTAAATCGAGAGTATGATCATAAAAACCGCCTGCACCATCCACCTGACCTGCTAGTAGGGCTAATTCCGCATCCTGACCAGCACTTTCCTCGACAAGTGTAACTGTCACTCCTGCGTCCTTGTAATACCCCAGTTTTTCAGCAAGCATATAAGGCAGGTAAATAATTTTCTCTAAACCGCCCACCATAATCGAAACTTTTGGTGTACCCTTTGTACTGCTGGTGTTTTTCGGTGTGCTTGATGCAGCTGTGGAAGAATTGGAAGAACAACCAGTGAGAAGCATGGCTGCAACGGCCATACCTGAAACCCCGATACTTAATCTTTTCATTGTCTTACCCATTCGTAATTCCCCCTTATTTTTGTAAAAATAAAACTCCCTACATGTTTAGCTGCGATTTATTGACGGATATGCCGCCATGCGATAAACCGTTTTTCCAGTTTTGACACTCCCCAATCCGCAATCAAGGCGGTGATGGATAGAATGACCATTCCAGCAAATACCCCAGTGGTATCAAATGCCCCCTGTGCTTGGGCAATTAAGTATCCTAGACCCTCCGTAGCGCCAATGAACTCCCCTACTACAGCCCCAATTAAGGCAAAACCAAAGCTTGAGTGTAAACTTGAAAGAATCCATGTTAGTGCAGACGGTATAATGACGTGTCTAGCTAATTGACGTTTGCTAGCACCTAATAATCGAGCATTGTTGACTAAATTACGATCAACTTCTCTAACCCCTTGAAAAGCATTAAAGAATACGATGAAGAACGTAAGCACTAATCCCGAAGCAACTTTTGACGACATACCAAGACCAAACCATAAGATAAAGATCGGGACAAGGACCACCCGTGGAATCGCATTGATCATCTTAATATAAGGTCCTAAAATCACGGATAGCAGTTCGTTCATTCCCAGTGCATAGCCAAAAATAATTCCGGCAATCCCCCCCAATATAAAAGAAAGAATCGTTTCTTCGAAGGTAATGATGAATTGCTTATAAAGCGGACCCGCCGTTGTTCCATTCACCGCCCATCCCCAGATATGCTTTGCAATATCAAACGGACTCGAGAAAAAGAATGGGTCAATGATGTTCCGACTGGATAGATATTGCCAAGCACCCATAAGAAGGATAAACAGCGCAAGTTGCAGGCATAGATTTCTCGCCCGAAGTTTTAATGCCTTTCTCCGCATTTCCGCTTTTCGAGAAACCACTTCCTCATTAACTGGATTTGGAATGGAGTTTGTTTGCGTTCTCATAACTGATCATCACCTCGTCCTTCAAATCTTCCCAAATCTGCTTATGGATTCTCATAAAAGCTGGATCAAAACTGATTTCAGCTACATTACGCGGTCTCGGCAAATCAATCCGATAATCACCTTTAATCGTTGCCCCCGGTCCTGCTGTCAGAACAATCACTCGATCACTTAAGGCAATCGCTTCCTCTAAATCATGCGTGATAAAAAAGACGGAAGCAGAGGTTTCTTCCCAAATCCTTAGCAACTCATCTTCCATTAAATGTCTTGTATGGACATCAAGAGCCGAAAAGGATTCGTCCATTAGAAGAATCTCGGGTTGAACAATGAGGCATTGTGCTAAAGCAACCCGCTTACGCATCCCCCCGGAAAGCTGGGAAGGATAATGGCCCTCAAAGCCTTTAAGTCCGACACGGGCAATCCATTTCCTTGCCTCCTCATAGGCATCCGCTTTGGATCTGCCCCGCATTCGCAGTCCGAGCGAAACATTGTCAATGACCGTTTTCCACGGAAAGGCATTTTCTGTTTGAAAAACACAGGCGGCCCTTGGGTTAATTCCCTCTAATTTTTCACCAGAAATCAGAACCTCTCCGGCAGATGGCGGTTCGAACCCGGCGATCAAGCTTAAGGTGGTCGATTTCCCACAACCCGTTGGTCCCACAATGGAAACAAACTCCCCTTTTGGTATTTTCAAATCAATATTGCGCAATACGGTATGGACTTCTCCAGTTGGCTTAACAAACTCCTTTGTCACGCCGTTTAACTCCATCATGGTTGGAGTTGAATCGGTCATAGCCCGATACACCTTTTTCTCCAATGCACCCACTTGATTCCCCCATTTCTTGATTTCTTGGTAACGTTTACAAACATGATTATAGAAAATTCGTAACATTACGAAAACATTTACACAATATCCTGAATAAACACAATAAAAACAATTTAAATGATTTTAACAACGCGAAAAAATACTAGTTTGATATAGACTGGCATTCCGTTTTTACTTTAAAATAAATATAGTTTTATTTTTCTGAAAATTATCTTCATTGAAGCTAACTAGGATGTGTATGAGCTTGATGGGTAAAAAAAGACAAGTGAAGTTACGAACGAAAATGAATCTTCTCATCTTATTAAATCTTCTTTTTGTCCTTGTTCTTTTTATCGTGACTCTATCCTTGATTATGGTTCACCGGGAGTATGGTGAGATAGGGAGTAATGCTTTGTCTGAAGCCAAAACAGTAGCGGGCCTGCCGGAAGTGGTTCAAGCCTTTAAAAATCCGAATCCCGCTTCCACCATCCAGCCCATCGCGGAAGAAATCCGAAAAGAATCGGGGGCACAATTTATTGTAGTTTCCAATATGAATTTAATTCGCTACAGCCATCCCGACACATCCCAAATTGGCAAGCATATGGTGGGCGATGATGACAAACAGGTTCTCTCGGGTCATGGGAGTATTACGATGGCAAAGGGGACTCTCGGACTTTCCATCCGCGGGAAATACCCTATTTTTAATGAAAAGCATCAACAAATTGGCGTAGTTTCTGTAGGTTTTTTAATGCAGAATATCTGGAAAAAACTGACCTCTCTCATTCTCGAAATAATTGGAATCGGTTTCATCGCATTGGTTGTTGGTTTAATAGGGGCTTGGCTCCTCTCAGGCCATATTAAAAAAGAAATTCTCAATTTAGAGCCTTACGAAATTGCGTTTCTCACCCAACAGCAAGCGGCGATTCTCGAATCGATTCGGGAAGGAATAGTCGCCATTGACACGAACGGTAAAATCATGACCTTCAATCAGGAAGCGAAAAGCATGCTAGAGAAAAATACAGGTGATTTCATTGGGAAATCGATAAAATCCATCCTACCTAACTCTAGGCTGCATGAAATCATAGAGGAAGGAACTTCCCACTATGACCAGCCAATGATTATGGGGAATTCATTAGTGGTGGTTAACAGAATTCCTGTGAAACTGAATGGGGAAGTAATCGGGGCTGTCGCTAGCTTTCGTGATAAACTGCAGCTCGATCAGTTGGATCAGCGCTTGGCCGATATCGGACAATATGTCGATACCCTAAGAAGTCAGCGCCATGAATTTATGAACAAGCTCCACCTGATTTCAGGGCTGATTCATATGAAGGAATTTGATTTGGTAAAGGACCTTATTGAGGATGTTCATCATGAACAGCAAAGTGTCCTTAACTTTTTTCTAGCGAGGGTGCGTGACCCCGCAATTGTCGGTGTTCTAATTGGAAAAATGCACCGGGCAAAAGAATTAGGAATCGGGCTTACCATCAGTGAATATTCCGAGGTATCGGAGATTTGTCCTCATCGGGAAACGGTCTTAACTATTTTGGGAAATGCGATTGAAAATGCAGTGGAAGCTATAGCCACGAAGGCAACAGAAAATGACGCAGCGGTGATATCGGTCTACATCAAAGAAGAACGAGACCAGCTGATTTTACAAGTAAGCGACAATGGGCCAGGGATTGACCCGGAACTCGGCGATCAAATTTTTGCTGATGGCGGTACAACAAAAGGAGAAGGCCGTGGATTTGGCTTAGCATTAGTTTCCCGCTTGGTTTCACGATTAAAGGGAAGTGTCGTGATGAATTCTTCATCAGAAGGAGCAGTATTACAAGTTAGCTTACCTAAGGAGGGATAAGAATGGCTGACCAAGAATTGCGGGTACTGGTGGTGGATGATGATTTCATGATTGCCAGGATGCATGGTAAATTTATCTCTGCCCAGAAAGGTTATCAGTTGGCGGGGACTGCCCATAACTACGAAGAAGCGATTATGATGCTTGAATCGGTGGAACCGAATTTAGTGCTGCTGGATGTCTATCTTCCCGATTCTTCCGGAATTGAATTACTTCGCGCCATTCGTTTACAAAATAAACGCTGTGACGTGATCTTGATAACGGCTGCAAAAGAGCTAGAAGTGGTGGAGGACGGTTTTCGCTTTGGCATTATCGATTATTTAATCAAGCCCTTTGACTTGAACCAGCTGAAAACCTCCTTAAATAAGTATTTAAAATTTAAATCACGCCTCTCAAGTTCCACCCTTTTGGACCAAGGAACCGTAGATGATTTAAAAAAGCTGCGAATCTCGGAATCAACCGCACTCCCACTCTATCAAAAAGGGATTGATTTAAGGACATTGGAAAAAATAAAAAAATGCTTCTCCAACTCAGCCAGTCCCTTAAGCGCCGACCAAATTGCCAAATTAGCCGGTGTTAGTCTATCCACGACAAGAACGTATCTTTCTCATTTGGTAGAAGAACATGAATTGATTGAAGAACAGCAATACGGAACCGTGGGCCGGCCATTGAGATTATACCGGCTAGTGGAGTAGGATTGGATTTTTCAAAAAAATTGGTGATAAAATCGTGACGTGGTGAACTTTCCACGTCATTTTCTTTTGCTCACTTTTGAGATATCCTGCTAAAGTGTTGATATATCCCAAAAAAGTGTTGATATCTTGCGAAAATTTGTTGATATAATCGGAATCTGTGTCAATATCCGGGCAAAAAGTGTTGATATGATCTAATTTTGTGTTGATATCCGGCAAAAAAATGTTGATATCCTAAAAAGTGGAGCCACTAAGTCTGCTCTAAACCCAATAAAAAACGCCAACCCCAATACGTCATGGGATTGACGTTCAGTTCTCATATGAAAATAACAATGTGGAGATAAAAACTGAGGTTAAAGTTGAAGATGCATTTTGAGTTTTCCTAAATCTCTTTCATTCTGGACCGACTTCTTCCAAATAAGGTCTTGGTCCGCTTGTATATCAGTCAATTTATTTATCACTTTAGTCAACTTTCCATCCATGATCGTTTGATTTTCACGGACAGCAGCTTGGTCTTCTACAATAATTTGCAGTTTTTTACTCATAGATAGCTGTTCCGTTTTCACAACCTGGATTTCCTCTTTGATGCTTTGTACTTCTCCTTTTAGGCCTTGTACTTCTTCTTGGACACCCTTTACTTCTGCTTTTAAGCCCTGCACTTCTCCTTTTAGCCCTTGTACTTCTCCTTGGACGCCTTGTACTTCTCCTTTTAAGCCCTGCACTTCTCCTTTTAGCCCTTGTACTTCTCCTTGGACGCCTTGTACTTCTCCTTTTAAGCCCTGCACTTCTCCTTTTAGCCCTTGTACTTCTCCTTGGACGCCTTGCAACGTTTCATTCATACCGCCTACTATCGTCACTAGGTTAGATAACATTTCTTCCATTTTTCCCGCATTCATTCCACTCACCTCCTTCTTAAAGAATATTATACATCACACGATAATCTTTGACATATAAGTATTAAAAGAGACACAATTCGATTCATTTCATACGTTTGATTAAAATCACCACAAACCATTTTGGAAAACGAACATTGTCCTGTTTCCTCGAATATTTCTTGTTGATAACCTGCCAAATTGTTGATATATCCCCAAAAAGTGTTGATATCCTGCGAAAATTTGTTGATATAATCTGAATCTGTGTCGATATCCGGGCAAAGTGTGTTGATATGATCTAATTTTGTGTTGATATCTCTCAAAAATTTGTTGATATCTGCAAATCAGCCGCTAAAACTCATCACAAAATTAAACTTAACAAAAAAACCCTTATCAATCCTTGATAAGGGCCAAACCTTTTTTATTTTTAACAATACTTTGACGACGTTTTTCCCGATTTCTTTGTAATTCGCTTTGTTTCCATATGTATTTCTGCATATACAGCCTAAGAACATCCTTCATACACTTTCCATTTTTCTCAACTGCATCGCGAAATTCATCACGAATACATTCGGGAACCTCAATACTCAATCGAACCGTTTTGGTGCTTACTTCCTTCTCCTTTTTTTCTGTGCTAGTTTGATGCATGATGGAACCTCCCGTTAGAATAAAAGACTTTTCAAATTAATTACGGAAAACTAAATATTATAAATTTTTAACCTAAACTATCTTAACAACTGAAAGCGGATACAAGAAAATATATTTTTCGTCAAACTTCGACATTCGGTATTCAAATGTTTTTCTGAAATAAAAAAAGAAAAGTGCGTAAACACTTTTCTTAGGATGATGATTTTATTTTGTTAAAAGCAATTCCGGACGAACAGAAAAAGCCGCCTCTGTTTTTTCCTTTACTTCTTCTACCGAAACTCCCTCTTGTGTTTCGACTAGGACCATACCTTCCGATGTAAAATCAAAGACGGCCAGATCCGTAATTAAGCGGTGAACCACCTGTTGACCTGTTAATGGAAGAGAGCATGTCTTTTTTACCTTTGATTCACCATGTTTATTTACATGTTCCATGATTACCACTACTCGTTTGGCACCATGTACAAGATCCATTGCACCGCCCATTCCTTTGACCATTTTACCTGGAATCATCCAATTGGCTAAATCCCCGGTTTCAGAAACCTCCATCCCGCCAAGAATGGCAAGGTCAATATGCCCGCCCCGAATCATCGCAAACGATTCCGCACTATCAAAATAGGAAGCACCTGGCACGGTCGTAACCGTTTCTTTTCCTGCATTAATCAAATCTGGATCTTCTTCCCCAGCAACCGGATACGGTCCAATCCCCAATAATCCGTTTTCTGATTGAAGCAATACATTATAATCCGTCGGTATTTCATTTGCCAAAAGCGTTGGCATTCCAATTCCCAGATTCACATTCATCCCATCTTGGATCTCTTGTGCCGCCCGTTTTACAATTCTTTGTCTCATTTCACTCATCGCGTATTCTCCTCCCAAATCGTTTCTCTATGCCTTGCTAACCGTAAGCCTTTCAATGCGCTTCTCATAGTTCGTTCCAAGGAAGACCCTTTGAACAAAAACACTAGGGGTATGAATTTGATCTGCATCCAACCCGCCGATCGGAGTGACTTCCTCCACTTCCGCAATGGTGACCTTTCCGGCCATAGCGGCAAGCGGGTTAAAATTGCGGGCTGTTTTTCGATAGATAAGATTTCCAAGCGGGTCTGCCTTCCACGCTTTTACAAAGGCAAAATCTCCGACAATTCCTTCTTCCAAAATATAGGTTCGTCCGTTAAACACTTTATGTTCTTTTCCTTCTGCAATCGGTGTCCCTACACCCGTTGCCGTATAAAATCCGGGAATTCCAGCACCGCCAGCACGAATTCTCTCAGCGAGTGTCCCTTGTGGCACTAATTCTACTTCAAGCTGACCACTCAAAAATTGGCGCTCAAAAAGTTTGTTTTCTCCAACATAAGAGGAGATCATTTTTTTAATTTGACGATTTTCTAATAGGAGGCCAAGTCCCCAATCGTCTACACCGCAGTTATTGCTCACAATCGTTAAATCTTTTGTTCCTTTATCACGTAAAGCGAGAATGGCCTTTTCCGGGATACCAGATAGACCGAAGCCGCCAACAATGATCGTTGCTCCATCTTGGATATCCTGAATAGCTTCTTCAATTGAATCAATCGTCTTATACTTTTCCATTAAAAATCATCACCTTTCAATCTTATTTTCTTATAGGCTATTAAAATTGAATCGCTGATAAAATCCTTCAATTCGCGGATAAAGCGGCTGAATTCGCGGATAAAAGCTGGCAGCCCACTTATGGAGTGAAATTTTATACTTTCCAACCCCTTTTAGCGTAAATTTCCGGATAAAGACAACAATATTTACGAATCCTTTAAACTTTTGCCTGTTGTGGAATGCCCCGGGCTTTCATTTTTCCTAGTTTAATAAAGTTACGGTCGCGTTCATTTAGCTTTTGGGAAACGAGCCGATCGTCATATGGAAATATGCCTTCCCCTGATTTTGTTCCAAGCTTTCCTTGTTCAACCAACTCTTGAATAACTTCAGGGGCTTCTACACTTTGATCCAAATCAGGAGCTACATTTTCAAACACACGCTGCCAGGTATCAAGTCCGCCGAAATCAACAATTTCAATCGGCCCTGTAAACGCCCAGCGAAATCCTGGTCCGGCAGTGATCGCTGTATCGATATCCCGTGCACTGGCTACGCCTTCTTTTAACAAATAAAAGGCTTCCCGCATTAAGGCAGTCTGCAAACGGTTGGCAATAAAGCCGGAAATCTCTTTCTTTAAGAGAATCGGAGATTTACCGATCTGGCGAATCAGATCCATGGTCGCATCGACAACCGCCTCTTTTGTTTGAGGATGCTTCACCAGTTCAACAAGAGGGACTAAATGGCCTGGATTAAAGAAA
This sequence comes from Bacillus salipaludis, assembly GCF_030938565.1. GTDB lineage: Bacteria > Bacillota > Bacilli > Bacillales > Cytobacillaceae > Neobacillus > Neobacillus salipaludis_A. The sequence goes on from NZ_JAVGVR010000001.1 coordinate 6,139,978, forward strand.
TGCGTAATCATCATCCGATCGGCAAAAGTTGCCTTTTCCATTAAACGCGAGATGGGAAACGTCGACGTATTGGAGGCCACAATTGCATCTGTTTTCATAATTCTTTCCAATTTTTCGTAAAGCTCCCACTTCCACTCAATCACTTCTGGAATCGCTTCAAGGATAAAATCCGCTTCCCTGACCGCTTCTTCTAAATCTGCTGTATAGTGAATATTCGCTAAAACAGTATGCTTTTGCCCCTCATTCAGCCCTGCTTCTTCCACCATCAGTGAAACATTTTCAAGAATCCGCTTCTTTGCTTTTTGTAACAACTCTTCATTTAAATCATGGATCATAACAGAATAACCGCTAGCAGCAAAAGATTGGGCAATACTGCTCCCCATTACACCCGAACCAATAATGGAAATTTGTTGAATCATTTTTGACTTCCCTCCCGAGGCCTTTCCATCTAGGTGGCATTGCTATTTGACATCATATAATTTGCATTTTTCATAAAAACTGGTTTTACTAATTCCAAGCAGCTTGGCAGCTTCTAATTTATTTCCGTCCGTGACCGCCAGTGCCTGATGAATAGCTTGTTTTTCAACCAAGGCTATGGTTTCTTTTAAGGGTTGAACAGGTAAAGACGTAACGTCAGTCTTCGCGTTAATCACTGGTTTTAAATGGTCTTGACGATCTCGCTTAGGCTCTTGGTCGCGTAAATACAATGGCAAGTGATTCAGTTGAATCGTTTTGCCGTCGATCACATTAATGCAGCGCTCCAGCACATTCTCAAGCTCACGAATATTGCCTGGCCATGTGTGCTCCATGAGTTTTTCCTGCACTTCATTCGATAGTTCGATTCCTTTTCGGTAGAACCTCTTTTCCAACTTTTTCAGCAGGCTCCTCGAAATCAAAGGAATATCCTCACTTCGCTTCCTGAGCGGAGGAATTTGAATCTTTATGACATTTAAGCGATAGTATAGGTCCTGACGAAAGTTTCCTTCCTCTACCAACTTTTCTAAATCTCGATGGGTGGCAGCAATGATTCGGACATCCACTGGAATGGATTTATGTCCGCCCACACGCCGCACTTCTTTCTCCTGTAGAACCCTTAGCAGTTTGCTTTGCATCGAAAGAGGCATGTCTCCTATTTCATCAAGAAAAAGGGTTCCCCCGTTCGCATGTTCAAACTGCCCCTTCTTGCCGCCTTTTTTTGCTCCGGTAAACGCGCCCTCCTCATACCCGTAAAGCTCCGACTCAAGTAAATGCTCGGGAATAGAGGCACAGTTGATCGCCACAAACGGGGAGAAACAACGAACGCTGTTATCATGCATCGCATGAGCAAATAATTCCTTTCCCGTTCCAGACTCGCCAATCAGTAGGACAGATGAATTACTGTTGGAAATTCTTTTGGCAAGTTCTTTTGCCGCAAGGAATGCGGAACTGGTCCCAATTAAATCTTGGAAGCTGTATTTACTTCTCATGTCTTTTTGAATTTTGGTCTGATAATACTTCAGTTCTTCCACAAGATGCTGAATTTTGCTTTGATACATCCGCCACTCCTCAGGGTTGCGAAACATCACCGTTCCAAGGCCCCCAACTACTTCCCCATTTTCAAAAAGCGGAAAACGATTGGCGATCATTTCACTACCGTTAATGGGTTGAAGGGAAGCTAGTTCCTTTTCCCCTGTTTTCGCAACGATGTGCATTCGTGAATTTTCAATCACTTCCATTGCTGGACGTCCCAGAGCTTTTTCAACCGTTGTTCCGATAAACTCACAATAGGCTTCATTGATATATAGAATAATGCCCTCACGATCGACGATGACGACTCGTTCAGCTAGTAGATTAATAATTTGCTCATGCCAACTAGAAGGAACTCGTTCAAATCCTGGATTCACTTTCTTTCCCACCCCGTCACCTTTTTTACCTTATTATAACAAAAAGGCAGACCCTCGAAGATAGGAAAGAAGGCTATCCATTTCTAACAAAATTTTACTAAAACATCTTCCAGCTTCCGGACGAATTATTGTGCTGTATACCCGCCATCCAAAATCACGGCTTGACCCGTTACGCCTCTTCCTTTATCACTCGCCAAAAAGACGGCATAGTCGGCAATTTCTGACACTGATAATAGCCTTTTTTGCGGGACAAGCGGCAAGAGGACTTCTCCGATCACACTGTCCAAGCTTACATTTCTTGTTTTCGCTAAATCAGCTAATTGATTTCTGACAAGCGGCGTATCCACATAGCCCGGGCATAAAGCATTGACCGTAATTCCATGCTCGGCCCCCTCCAATGCTGCCACCTTTGTCAAACCAATCACCCCATGCTTGGCACTATTGTAGGCGGCTTTGCCAGCAAACCCGATAACTCCATTAATGGAAGCCATATTGATGATTCTCCCAAGCTTTTGCTCCTTCATGAGCGGGAATACGTTTTTGATTCCGATAAAAGGAGCCGTCAGCATGATGTCAATCAGTAATTTAAATTTTTCCGTAGGGAATTCTTCAATGGGGGCAACATACTGCATCCCGGCATTATTGACTAAAATATCAATTTTTCCAAACGTCTTCTGTGCCAATTCAATCCCATTCTTAAAAGCTTCCTCGTCGGTCACATCACATGGAGCAGCTAATGCTTCAAATCCCTGCTCCTTTAATTCCAATACCACTTGTTCACTTTTTTCAGCATTCAAGTCTGAAATCACTACATTTGCACCTTCATGGGCAAATGTCTTGGCAATTTCGAGCCCAATCCCGCTTGCGGAGCCGGTAATAAATGCTGTTTTTCCTTCTAATGCTTTTGTCATGATAGCTTCTCCTTAGTTTACGAGTATAATAGTCTTCCCCTTAAACAATGCCAAAGAGGGTGTAAAGGGCAATGATAAAGAACACAGCGATGGTTTTAATAATCGTTACGGCAAAGATATCTTTATAAGATTGCTTGTGTGTTAACCCTGTAACAGCAAGCAAGGTAATAACTGCTCCGTTGTGCGGAAGGGTGTCCATACCGCCGGATGCCATTGCTACAACACGGTGCATAACTTCCGGAGGAATATTAGCAGCTGCAATCGCCTGGTTATACTTATCAGCCATCGCACCAAGGGCAATCCCCATACCGCCGGATGCCGACCCCGTTATTCCGGCAAGCGTACTCGTGGTCACCGCGCCATTGACAAGCGGATTATGGAATGTACCTGAAATTCCTCCACTAATCTTAGCAAAGCCTGGAAGTGCCGCGATAATTCCACCGAACCCGTACTCCGCACCTGTATTCATCGTGGCTAAGAGAGAACCGGCAATGGATGTGTTTAGTCCCTCTTTCAAATTCTTCGTTACCTTTTTCCAATCATAAAGAAGCGAAGTGAGAATTCCCACGATCAGTGCCATAATAATTGCCCATATCGCTGCAGTCGTAGTCACATCCACTGTATACGTTTTCAAGCCGATAGCTGAAAAATCAAATCCGTTTGGATACCATTTCGGAATATAGGTAATAAACACCTTATTCATAACCCCGACAAGGATTAGCGGCACAAATGCAAAGATTTGTTTTCCAAGCGGCTGCTTTGCCGTTAAATCGGGAACAGCAGCTTCGTTTGGATCCTCTTTCGCCTTTTCTAATGCAGCTGCGGTTTCAGCTTCAAACCCGTAATAGCCTTCGCCCGCTTTTTCCGCTTGTTTTCTTCTCATCTCCAAATACAACAAACCGACAATAAAAACAAAAATGGCACCAATCGTCCCTAATGTTGGTGCAGCATAAATATTAGTTTTAAAGAATGCGATTGGAATAACGTTTTGAATTTGAGGTGTTCCTGGTAAAGCATCCATCGTGAACGTAAAGGCACCGAGTGCGATCGTACCTGGAATAAGCCTTTTTGGAATATTTGCCTGTCTGAACATTTGCGCAGCAAATGGATAGATGGCAAACACAGCTACAAACAAGCTGACACCGCTATAAGTTAAAATGGCCCCCAATAGGACAATTGTTACGATTGCCCGTTTGGCTCCAAGCAGGCGGACAATCGTCCTGGCGATGGATTCGGCAATCCCCGACATTTCGACTACCTTTCCAAAAATAGCACCTAATAAAAAGACAGCGAAATACGACTTAATAAAGCCGACCATTTTTTCCATAAACACACCGGAAAAGAACGGTAAAACATGACTCGGAGCAACGAGAACAACCGCTAAGAGTGCGCAAATCGGAGCAAATAAAATAACAGAATAACCGCGGTAAGCAACAAACATTAACAGCCCGAGCGCTAATAAAATGACGAACAAATCCATATAAATCCCCCTTTTAGTTTGTTCCTTCTCTTTTCAAATTCTTCATGAACCTATAATTATTTTTCTTGTCTATCATAGATCCCACCCCAGTTTCTATGAAAACGGTATCATTTTGGTTCATACAACTTCCTTAGAAATGCGGACACCAAGTTCTTTTTGTGATCCCCATAAATCCTTCTGCCGCCTCTATAAATGGACGAAACTTCTTCTTAGTGAAACGATTGTTCTACTTCATGCACCCCCTAAGATGTTCATAAATTTTGTCCGCTATTCCAATAATTTGCAAGTATCGTGCCAATGTTAAAAGCTAGATACTTACAGAAACAGCCTTATTTGTTCATTCCGGAAAAACGGAAAATTCCTGATTTTCGGAAATAGATTTCAAATATTCCTGATTTTCGGAATCTTTAGAGAGGAATGGACATTTTCCTTTTTTACATAGAAAGAACGATTTCAACTCATAATAAAATAAGGGAGGTCTCATAAAATGAATGTAAATTGGTTGCTTGGGCTAGCTATATTATCTCAACAAGTGTTTATGCCAGGAAATTTGTTCCTCACTAACAATGGGCAGCCATTGTCCGTTGTTAATCGTTCTGACCTTTCAATGAACATACCCGAACTACCCATGGACCTTGAAAGGTTTAATAAGGTAATGGATGAAATCGACAAAACTGTTTCGAAACAGCCTAAAAATGCCATTATTAATTATCAAGGAACGATTATACCTGAACAAGTAGGTTACAAGTTAGATCGTACTATTTTTATCGAACAAGTTTATGCTTATTATTTTAATAAGGGTTCATCCAAATTAGAGGTTCCTCTACAGAAAGTTTATCCAAGAGTGGACAGCGAATTGCTTGGTACGATTCGAAGTGAAAAGATCGGGAGATATGTAACAACCTTTAATAACTTTAATCAAGAGCGGAACAGAAATATTTCTCTTGCTACTAAAGCGATTAATAACTATGTTTTGTTCCCAGGTGAAGTATTCTCCTTTAATAAAGTAGTTGGAAAAAGAACTGCAGGAAAAGGATATATGGCTGCACCTGTGATTATTAAGGGGGAATTTTCCGAAGATATTGGCGGTGGAATTTGTCAAGTATCCACTACCCTCTTTAATGCAGTAGATAATGCGGGATTAAACGTGATTCAACGTAATTCACACAGTAGAGAAGTTTCCTACGTTCCGCCTGGACGAGATGCCACAGTTAGCTGGGATGGACCGGACCTAGTTTTTAAAAATAAATATAATCAACCGATTCTCATACAAGCAAAAACATCTGAGAACAAACTGATCATTGAGATCTACTCCTCCGATGTGATTACCTATCGGCCTAAAAAGGTCCCGTACCTTCCAAATGGACAAGATAGTCTATCCAAGTAAACTTCTTATTCGACAAAATTCGAGTGGTGACAGGCACCACCCGAATTTTGTCAAATTGAATTTATGATTGCCACGCCTGACCCTTGTGGCATGTTTTTATAGATCGTCTGAAATTGTAATAGAATCCCCTAGACCAACCAAATCAATTTTCCATAAATATTTCCGTTGATTTACTTAGCAAAAAAAATAGATAAGCCTAATTGGGGTCAGCCCCCCACTCCCTCATTCGTCCTAATAACACCCTGATACCAATAAAAACTTTCTTTTCGAATTCGCCGGAGGTCTTTTAGGTTGTCATCGGTTCGGTTGATGTAGACAAATCCATAGCGTTTTCGGAAGCCGCTTGTTGTACTTACTAGATCCATGAAGGACCATGGGCAGTAACCGAATAATTGAACACCGTCTCCAATCGCCAAGTGGCATTGTTCCAGATGCTTTGCTAAATAATCAATGCGATAGTCATCATGAACCTTGCCATCAGCTGTTAATTTATCTACAGCCCCCATGCCATTTTCGGTAATGATAATCGGCAAACGATAGCGATCATTTAATTCATTAAGGAGCGTACGAAGACCAATCGCATCAATCTCCCAATCCCAATCCGTTTTTTCAAGATAAGGATTATTACATCCTTCATAAACGCCTGGGACAACTTCAAACTCCGTTTCCCCTTTACGGCCGTCAGCATTCACCTTCATATCCCTTACTATCGTCGACTCCGAAGCATATTTTACCACTCTGCTTTGGTAATAATTAATCCCAAGGAAGTCCGGCTTTGCCGATTTCAGTAGCTCCATATCTCCTTCATCAATGGTGGGAGTAATCCCGCGCTCCTTCATATATCTCCATATATTTTCCCGATAGCGCCCGTGGACATATAAATCTGTAAATAAATAATTTCGGAAATCATCCGCCTCACGAGCTGCCTGGATATCCTCAGGCCGGCAGGATTCAGGATAATTCGGAGAAAGACCAATAGCTGGGCCAATTTTGGCGTCTGGGAGCATTTCTCGGCATAATGTAATCGCCTTAGCATGGGCTAGCGTCATTATATGGTTCATTTCATATTTTTGTTTTTCGATTGGGATTTGATCATCAAATTCCATTAAATACGGCAAAAGAAACATATTGCTTTGCTCATTAATCGTAAACCAATATTTAACCTGGTTACCCAGGTGCTCGAATAGAACTTTACAAAAATAAGCAAAATCATCAATGATTTGACGGGATGACCATCCGCCATACTCCTCTTGAAGGCAGGCCGGTAGATCAAAATGATAAATGGTGGCTAACGGTTCAATGCCATTTGCCTTTAATTCCGCTACAAGATTTTGATAAAACTGCAAACCCTTTTGGTTTACCTCTCCCCGGCCTTTAGGCAAAACCCGCGGCCAGGAAATGGAAAATCGATATGCCTTCAAGCCTAACTCCTTCATAAGTGCAACATCTTCTTTAAAACGGTGATAATGATCCGATGCAACACTGGTATTCGCAAAGCTAGGGTTAATATTTTTATCTACAATCGACATCGTTTTCCCATCTTCAAGATAAGCTCCTTCAAACTGGTAAGCAGCAGTAGCAGCTGACCATAAAAAGCCCTCCGGGAATGAATAATCCTTTTTATAGTTCAAGTGATAACAACTCCTATACTTAATCTTATTCTAGGGGTTTAAAATACCCTGCGAAAATGCCAGATTACAAATCTGCAATCTGGCATCCACAACACTCTTTACTTTTCTTCTAATTTCTTCAAACGTGCATCGTACACTTTAAAAAGATTTACGAGTTGTTTAGCCGTATTCCATTCACTCATAATCGTCATCAAAGTATCCTGTGCATGCGCAAACAATAATGAAAATGGAATTTTTTCACCAAGCGCTTCCCCCTGAATCGTTTTGGTTTGAGAGGAATGCGCAAAGGTAATCTTCTTTTTCGCTTCTGTCAGCTTTTCTTCCGCCTCTTTAAAAAGGCTGCCGGCTACACATTCTAAAGCCTCATTAATCACTACACGTGCATCGCCCGCATGCAATATGATTTGCATGGATATTTCGTTTAACTTATTTTCTCGTGTTACATCTTCAGTCATGTTTCTGCCTCCATATTCCTTCTAATCCGCTATTTCTGCTTCCTTCTTCATTTGCTGCATATCATACACTTTAAAAAATGGATACCAAATCAGCCAAGAAATAACGATAATAACAACCAATAAAATTAGACCTTTAAAATCAGAGTTTACGAGGAACGTCGAAACTCCTACAGGTAGATACCATAGTTGGAAAAGCTTAGCCGGCATGGTCACTGCCCCAAGATTCAACACAATATAAGTGATTGCCGGTACAATCAGTCCATTTAACCACATCGGAACCATTAAAATAGGATTAAAGGCAATCGGCGCCCCAAATACGACAGGTTCATTAATATTAAAAATACCAGGTGCAATCGTTACTTTACCTATTGCTTTCAAATGTTTGGATTTCGCCAAGAATAACATCATAATGACTAATGGCAAAGTTGTACCCATGCCGCCGATCCATACCCACCCCATAAGCGTTTCAAAGGTATGAATATTATGAGGCTGTAACCCATGGGATACCGCGTCACTATTCGCTTGAATTCCGGCCATCCACACTGGAAAAATAATCGGATATAATGCCCAGGGACTAATCCCCAATGTATATAAAAACACACAAACAAAAGTAAACAACACAAATCCCACAAAGCTTTGACCAATGAGCGAAAGCGGATGGAAAATCTTAAGGATTAAATCATATAAGTCCACATGGTATTGAAACGAAAACAACCAGCCGATTAATAATAAAATCGTGATAGGAATAACGGTATCAAACCAAACAATAATAAAATCAGGAAGAGAGCTGGAGTTTTTGAAAAATGAAAACTTACTAAATAAATACATCACAGCGCCAACAAATATCCCGACAATAAGTGAAACAAACATCCCGTTTCCACCGAAACGTTCAAAAATGAATTTAACGGTTGCCCCATCTTTTGAAAATGTAGGCATGACTAAGATAAGAAATAAACATAGTCCAGTTAAGCCGGAGATGATTTTCCGATCATTCTTTTTCTTCTTTTCCATAATGAAATATGGTGTAAGAAAGGCAATAAAAATACTAAACAACCCGAAAGAAAAAGAACTGATTGGTGAGAAGTCAGGCATTTTCGGAAAAATATTATTTAAAATTGAGATCATGGTGATGAGTGATCCTACAAGAATCAATGGCAAGGCTGCCATGATCGCATCTTGAATTGCGGAAACCCAAGCATTTCTCGTTATTTTATTCATTTTAGGTGCAAAATTTTCGTTCATCCATTTAATAAATACTTCCATAAAGAACAGCACCCCCCTTTAAAGTTATTAATCAAGTAAGCCTATAATCAAATCAAGACATTTATTTCCATCGAGCATGCCATAAATCGTTTGATCGATGACAGCAACCGGAATATTCTTTGATTGAACTCGATCTCTAATATCTGACTCCATATACCTCAAATGCGGAGCAATCAAAAGAACATCCATCTCATCAAGATACTCATCAATTTCAGATTCACTTCTTGCCTTAATTTCGATACTCATATCTCTTTTTTGGGCAGCCTTGCGAATATTTTGAGCCAAAAAGCCGCTGGATGCTCCACCGCCACATACCAATAACACATTTTTTTCTGTCATATCTAATTCCCCTCCAAAGGTGTATTTGCTGATCTACACCATCATTATCCCCTTTTTAAATAATCCGCTTCCAATAAAAAAAGTTCCTACAACTAGGAACAATAAATATTTTCGGCAAATTCCATATTCATATAAAATCTATAATAGGGAAAAAGTATATCTACTTGAAGAAGTACTGGAAGTGATTTTAATGAATGAAAGAGAAAAGGCACTCATTCAACTTTTATCTCAAAAAAATGATTGGGTAAAGGCCGATATTTTAGCCACCCATTTCTCCGTTTCGACACGGACAATCAGAAAATATGTAAATGCCATTAACTCCTATGATTCTTCCTATGAACGGATTCTTTCCTCTAAGCTCGGCTATAAGATAAATCTTAAATCAAAAATTGACACAACGAAAGCTGCCGAGTATACGATAACACCTAAGGAAAGGCTGTACAATATCTTAAAACAAGCTGTTTTACACGATGAAGGAATGGACATTTTTGACGTAAGCGAGGAGCTTTTTGTAAGTGTTCCTACAATTGAAAGCGATTTAAAAAAGGCAAAAAACCTTTTAGACCCATTTAACTTAACGATCAAGAGGCATGGAAACTTAATTCTATTAAACGGGTCTGAACGGAATAAGCGAAAATTGATGAGTCAAATCTTTTATAATGAGACCAACAATAAATTTTTAATCATAAAACGAATTCAAGAGGCTTTCGATTATGATTTAACTCCTTTTAAGGAAAAGCTTCAAACCATATTGGAAGGTTACAATCTAAATATTAACGAGTACACAGTAGGAAATATCCTGCTTCATATTGTCATTGCCATCGAACGAGTTAAAAATCATTATAAAATTCAAGAAACTCACATGAATTCGCTGAATCATACAGAGGAACATAAAGCAGCCATTGAAATTGCCCAACTCATTTACACGCAATACGGTGTTCAATTTGATGAAATTGAATTATATTACTTAAATATGTTATTAATCAGTAATACCACTCTCTTAGAGTATGATAATTTAACTAGGAATAACCTGAATCGATATATTGAAGAGCATTATATTGATTTAGTGGAAGAAGTAATCCAAAAAGTAAATGAATATTATTTGATCGACTTCCATGATGATGAATTCCTGATTAAATTCACCTTGCATATTCGGAATTTGATTAATCGGGCCAAGCTTAATTATTTATCAAAAAATCCATTGACGAATCAAATTAAATTGACCTATCCATTAATCTATGATTTGGCTGTCTTTATTTCTAACCAGATTCAAAAGCGGGAACAAATCACCATTAATGAAGACGAAATCGCCTATATTGCTTTTCATATTGGCTCTTTTTTTGAACGGCAAAATGACTTGCAGAATAAACTAACATGTACTGTTATTTGTCCCCAATATTATAATATGCACATTGAAATGGTAAGAAAGCTGAACCACTCATTTGAAAAGTACTTGGAAATCGACAAAGTCATGACGAGTGCAAATGTGGATCTAAGTGTGATTGAGTCAGATTTAATCATTACCACAGTTGATATACCAAGAGAACCCAATCGTGAAATCATTCGTGTTAACCCGTTTCTTACTGAAGAAGATATCGGAGAAATCTATCAATTTATATTACGGGTGAAAAAGAGGCAAAGCCGTTTTAAATTAAGAGACCAGTTAATCAACCTTTTCGACCCCCATCTCTTTCAACAAAATGTTTACTTAGAGAATGAATTTGCGATGATCAAATATATGGGAGAAAAGATGGTGAAGCTTGGCTTTATTGAGCATGAGTTTATTGATGATGTAATGGAAAGAGAAAAAATGTCCTCCACTGCATTCAATAATAATGTAGCCGTCCCACATTCTTTGCATATGGATGCCATTAGATCCTCCATTTCCATTTTGATTAACGAGAAATCTTTAAAATGGGGAAAAGACACCGTACAAATCGTAGCACTTATCGCCATCAATAAAAACGAACGAAAAATCTTTCGAGACGTTTACGATAGCTTTATCAGAATCATCTCCGAACCCGAAAACGTCCATCGACTATTGCAATCCAAAAATTATGAAGCCTTTATTGAAACCCTTTTATCATTAATGGAGAACTGAGTTTAGTTGAGAAAAAACAGATTAAGAAATAGTATGAACTTTAGCGATTGCTGAGCTCATATTTTATACGGTGGGGTATTCATTATAACTATAGCTAATACATACCATAGGTGATTTTTGGGAAAGGTATTTTTTAGTATATCTTTTTTGGAGGTTACTTATGTAGGAAAAGGGAAACCAGATCAGGCTGACAGCAGGTGAGATTGCTCAACTTTGGATTCAATACTTAAATGACAGCTCTAGCAAATGTGTTCTTTCGTATTTTTTAGAAAAAGCAGAGGATGAAGAAATTAAGCCAATAATTCAATATGCACTAGAGCTCACTAAGACACATATTGAAAAAATTAAAGCCATTTTAACTGAGGAAAAACATGTCGTTCCATATGGTTTTAGTATAAAAGAAGATGTAGACTTAGCTGCCCCTAGACTTTATTCTGACAGTTTTGTACTTAACTTTATAAACCAAATGTCTAAGGTTGGTCTTACATCATACGCTGGTAGTGTTTCAGCATCTGTAAGGGATGACATTAAAAGCTATTACATGGACTGCCTTACTGAAACAATGCAATTATTTAAAAAATCAACGGATTTATTATTGTCAAAAGGATTGTTTATTCGATCTCCCAGCCTGCCTAATTTAGAGAAGGTTGAATTTGTGAAAAAGCAATGGTTTATGTTAGATGTGTTTGGCGAGAAAAGACCATTAACAGCAGCTGAAGTAGATAATTTATTTACCAATCTCCAAAGAAACGCATTGGGAGTTGCTGCACTTACTGGATTTAGTCAGGTCACACAACATAAGGATGTAAAACAATTCTTTTTAAAAGGATTAGAAATTGGGAATAAACATATTAAATTATTTAGAAGTAAGTTAGAGGAAAGTAAACTACCTGCACCAATGGGGTGGGATTCAGAAATAACAAATAGTACAGCTTACACATTTTCCGATAAACTTATGATGTTCTTCACATCAGGTTTAATTGGTTTGAGCATCGGGTATTATGGTACAGCTGTCAGTCAAAGTCCAAGAGGCGATATAACTGCAATGTATAACAGGCTATCCTTAGAAGTTCAGCTGTATTCCGAAGATGGGGCAAATATCATGATAAAAAATGGATGGTTGGAACAGCCCCCAATGGCATCCGATAGAGATGAATTAATAAGAAATAAGTAAATATAACTCACATTTAAAGACTTTAAAGGGGTAAGAACTTTTTTATATCCTTAGGAATACTCCCATAAACAGCCTTTTTTAATTGCCAAATACAATCCATGCTTATATGAAAACCATGATAAAAAAAAGTTGCCCAATTTTATAGGCAGCTTTATCTTTCTGAAATATTCGAAATGATTTTCTCAAAAACATCCAATTGATCGGTAACAATGAAAACAGGAAGAAGCATCATCGCTAGAAATACAACCAGATTCGAGCCAATCCCTATTTTAAAAAAGCTAGTTAACAACTTCATAATAGTCCCTTCTTAGTTTTAGTGTTAGTACATACTATGCCAATATATCAAAAGGGATTGGACAATCTGATAAAAAATCATATCACTATTGAGAAACCTTTCTCCTTCGCGTAAAGCATAAAAAAAACCGTTCAGTAAACTCAGACGGTCATAATCTAAATATAAAAGAAATATGCAGTCCAGCCGGAATCCCTCCAAGCCTTTTGCCGGTAAATTAAAATACCTTAGTTTAATTTTGAAACCCAATCTAAATTATTTGCTTTATCCATAGCAATTACAGATATAAGCATAAAATGCATCATTTCTCCTTAATCATCAAAAAAGACAACCTTCATCAGGTTGTCTTTTTTGGTGCCTGGCAACGTCCTACTCTCACAGGGGGACAGCCCCCAACTACCATCGGCGCTGAGAAGCTTAACTTCCGTGTTCGGTATGGGAACGGGTGTGACCTTCTCGCCATTATTGCCAGACTATTTTGTTTGAGGTATCATTCCCTCAAAACTAGATAATACAGAAGAAGTTTTAGTAAAAACGAGTTCACCTTAAGACTATGGTTAAGTCCTCGATCTATTAGTATCAGTCAGCTCCACATGTCGCCATGCTTCCACCTCTGACCTATCAACCTGATCATCTTTCAGGGATCTTACTAGCTTGACGCTATGGGAAATCTCATCTTGAGGGGGGCTTCATGCTTAGATGCTTTCAGCACTTATCCCGTCCGCACATAGCTACCCAGCGATGCCTTTGGCAAGACAACTGGTACACCAGCGGTGCGTCCATCCCGGTCCTCTCGTACTAAGGACAGCTCCTCTCAAATTTCCTGCGCCCACGACGGATAGGGACCGAACTGTCTCACGACGTTCTGAACCCAGCTCGCGTACCGCTTTAATGGGCGAACAGCCCAACCCTTGGGACCGACTACAGCCCCAGGATGCGATGAGCCGACATCGAGGTGCCAAACCTCCCCGTCGATGTGGACTCTTGGGGGAGATAAGCCTGTTATCCCCAGGGTAGCTTTTATCCGTTGAGCGATGGCCCTTCCATGCGGAACCACCGGATCACTAAGCCCGACTTTCGTCCCTGCTCGACTTGTAGGTCTCGCAGTCAAGCTCCCTTATGCCTTTACACTCTGCGAATGATTTCCAACCATTCTGAGGGAACCTTTGGGCGCCTCCGTTACTCTTTAGGAGGCGACCGCCCCAGTCAAACTGCCCACCTGACACTGTCTCCCACCCCGATAAGGGGTGCGGGTTAGAATTTCAATACAGCCAGGGTAGTATCCCACCGACGCCTCCACCGAAGCTAGCGCTCCGGCTTCTACGGCTCCTACCTATCCTGTACAAGCTGTACCAAAATTCAATATCAGGCTACAGTAAAGCTCCATGGGGTCTTTCCGTCCTGTCGCGGGTAACCTGCATCTTCACAGGTACTATAATTTCACCGAGTCTCTCGTTGAGACAGTGCCCAGATCGTTACGCCTTTCGTGCGGGTCGGAACTTACCCGACAAGGAATTTCGCTACCTTAGGACCGTTATAGTTACGGCCGCCGTTTACTGGGGCTTCGATTCAGAGCTTCGCTTGCGCTAACCCCTCCTCTTAACCTTCCAGCACCGGGCAGGCGTCAGCCCCTATACTTCGCCTTGCGGCTTCGCAGAGACCTGTGTTTTTGCTAAACAGTCGCCTGGGCCTATTCACTGCGGCTCTTCGAGGCTATTCACCTCAAAGAGCACCCCTTCTCCCGAAGTTACGGGGTCATTTTGCCGAGTTCCTTAACGAGAGTTCTCTCGCTCACCTTAGGATTCTCTCCTCGCCTACCTGTGTCGGTTTGCGGTACGGGCACCTTTTATCTCGCTAGAGGCTTTTCTTGGCAGTGTGGAATCAGGAACTTCGGTACTAAATTTCCCTCGCCGTCACAGCTCAGCCTTTATGAGAAGCGGATTTTCCTACTTCTCAGCCTAACTGCTTGGACGCGCATATCCAATAGCGCGCTTACCCTATCCTCCTGCGTCCCCCCATCACTCAAACGATAAAGAGGTGGTACAGGAATATCAACCTGTTGTCCATCGCCTACGCCTTTCGGCCTCGGCTTAGGTCCCGACTAACCCTGAGCGGACGAGCCTTCCTCAGGAAACCTTAGGCATTCGGTGGATGAGATTCTCACTCATCTTTCGCTACTCATACCGGCATTCTCACTTCTAAGCGCTCCACCAGTCCTTACGGTCTAGCTTCAACGCCCTTAGAACGCTCTCCTACCGCGGACACCTAATGGTGTCCACCCACAGCTTCGGTGATACGTTTAGCCCCGGTACATTTTCGGCGCAGAGTCACTCGACCAGTGAGCTATTACGCACTCTTTAAATGGTGGCTGCTTCTAAGCCAACATCCTGGTTGTCTAAGCAACTCCACATCCTTTTCCACTTAACGTATACTTTGGGACCTTAGCTGGTGGTCTGGGCTGTTTCCCTTTTGACTACGGATCTTATCACTCGCAGTCTGACTCCCACGGATAAGTCATTGGCATTCGGAGTTTGTCTGAATTCGGTAACCCGATGAGGGCCCCTAGTCCAAACAGTGCTCTACCTCCAAGACTCTTACTTCGTGAGGCTAGCCCTAAAGCTATTTCGGAGAGAACCAGCTATCTCCAAGTTCGATTGGAATTTCTCCGCTACCCACACCTCATCCCCGCACTTTTCAACGTGCGTGGGTTCGGGCCTCCATCCAGTGTTACCTGGACTTCACCCTGGACATGGGTAGATCACCTGGTTTCGGGTCTACGACCACATACTAAATTCGCCCTATTCAGACTCGCTTTCGCTGCGGCTCCGTCTCATCAACTTAACCTTGCATGTAATCGTAACTCGCCGGTTCATTCTACAAAAGGCACGCCATCACCCATAAAACGGGCTCTGACTACTTGTAGGCACACGGTTTCAGGAACTATTTCACTCCCCTTCCGGGGTGCTTTTCACCTTTCCCTCACGGTACTGGTTCACTATCGGTCACTAGGGAGTATTTAGCCTTGGGAGATGGTCCTCCCTGCTTCCGACCGGATTTCACGTGTCCGGCCGTACTCAGGATCCACTCAGGAGGGAACGAAGTTTCAACTACAGGGTTTTTACCTTCTATGACGGACCTTTCCAGATCGCTTCATCTACCCCGTTCCTTTGTAACTCCATGTTGAGTGTCCTACAACCCCGAAAGGCAAGCCTTTCGGTTTGGGCTGTTCCCGTTTCGCTCGCCGCTACTCAGGGAATCGCGTTTGCTTTCTCTTCCTCCGGGTACTTAGATGTTTCAGTTCCCCGGGTCTGCCTTCATTATCCTATGTATTCAGATAAAGATACTGCTCCATTACGAACAGTGGGTTCCCCCATTCGGAAATCTCCGGATCAAAGCTTACTTACAGCTCCCCGAAGCATATCGGTGTTAGTCCCGTCCTTCATCGGCTCCTAGTGCCAAGGCATTCACCGTGCGCCCTTTCTAACTTAACCTAAAAGGTTTTACTCTAAAATTAGAGAGAAAAACTAAAATGGCGATTACTCGGTTTTTACTTGGTTACTTCTTCTTACGATTATCTAGTTTTCAAGGAACGTGGCTACTGATTTCAATCACATCATGATTAAACATCAGAGCGTTACTTCATGCTGCCATGCGACGAGCTGAGGGATAACTTCCTCGAACTACTGCGGCGCAGGAGCAATGTTTTTTTTGAGAGAAAATTGCACTCTCAAAACTAAACAAACAAGAAACGGTCAACATCTTATCAGTCCATAAGGACTGCATTATCCTTAGAAAGGAGGTGATCCAGCCGCACCTTCCGATACGGCTACCTTGTTACGACTTCACCCCAATCATCTGTCCCACCTTAGGCGGCTGGCTCCTTACGGTTACCCCACCGACTTCGGGTGTTACAAACTCTCGTGGTGTGACGGGCGGTGTGTACAAGGCCCGGGAACGTATTCACCGCGGCATGCTGATCCGCGATTACTAGCGATTCCGGCTTCATGTAGGCGAGTTGCAGCCTACAATCCGAACTGAGAATGGTTTTATGGGATTGGCTAAACCTCGCGGTTTCGCAGCCCTTTGTACCATCCATTGTAGCACGTGTGTAGCCCAGGTCATAAGGGGCATGATGATTTGACGTCATCCCCACCTTCCTCCGGTTTGTCACCGGCAGTCACCTTAGAGTGCCCAACTAAATGCTGGCAACTAAGATCAAGGGTTGCGCTCGTTGCGGGACTTAACCCAACATCTCACGACACGAGCTGACGACAACCATGCACCACCTGTCACTCTGTCCCCCGAAGGGGAAAGTCCTATCTCTAGGAGTGTCAGAGGATGTCAAGACCTGGTAAGGTTCTTCGCGTTGCTTCGAATTAAACCACATGCTCCACCGCTTGTGCGGGCCCCCGTCAATTCCTTTGAGTTTCAGCCTTGCGGCCGTACTCCCCAGGCGGAGTGCTTAATGCGTTAGCTGCAGCACTAAAGGGCGGAAACCCTCTAACACTTAGCACTCATCGTTTACGGCGTGGACTACCAGGGTATCTAATCCTGTTTGCTCCCCACGCTTTCGCGCCTCAGCGTCAGTTACAGACCAGAAAGCCGCCTTCGCCACTGGTGTTCCTCCACATCTCTACGCATTTCACCGCTACACGTGGAATTCCGCTTTCCTCTTCTGCACTCAAGTCCCCAGTTTCCAATGACCCTCCACGGTTGAGCCGTGGGCTTTCACATCAGACTTAAAGGACCGCCTGCGCGCGCTTTACGCCCAATAATTCCGGACAACGCTTGCCACCTACGTATTACCGCGGCTGCTGGCACGTAGTTAGCCGTGGCTTTCTGGTTAGGTACCGTCAAGGTACCGGCAGTTACTCCGATACTTGTTCTTCCCTAACAACAGAGCTTTACGACCCGAAGGCCTTCATCGCTCACGCGGCGTTGCTCCGTCAGACTTTCGTCCATTGCGGAAGATTCCCTACTGCTGCCTCCCGTAGGAGTCTGGGCCGTGTCTCAGTCCCAGTGTGGCCGATCACCCTCTCAGGTCGGCTACGCATCGTCGCCTTGGTGAGCCGTTACCTCACCAACTAGCTAATGCGCCGCGGGCCCATCTGTAAGTGTCAGCCGAAACCGACTTTCAGCTTTTCCTCATGAGAGGAAAAGGATTATCCGGTATTAGCTCCGGTTTCCCGAAGTTATCCCAGTCTTACAGGCAGGTTGCCCACGTGTTACTCACCCGTCCGCCGCTAACCAACAGGAGCAAGCTCCTATTGATTCGCTCGACTTGCATGTATTAGGCACGCCGCCAGCGTTCGTCCTGAGCCAGGATCAAACTCTCCAAGAAAGTTGATATAGCTCATTTGTTACGTTGGCTCATGTTCTCTATATAATAGAAGAAACACGATTATTATTGTTTGTTGACGTTTTTGTTTGTTTAGTTTTCAAAGAACAATCTTTTTTTAAAAGCGACAAAATCTATCTTACCACTTTTCAAAAACAATGTCAATTATTTTTTTAAAAAAAATCTCGAAAGATCTTATTAATTGACTTCCCTTTTTTGAGGAACTTTCTTATATTAACACCCTCGGTGTTTTAATGCAAGAGAAAGTTTTTAATTCTTAAAGGGATTTAAAAAGACTAAGAAGAAACTTCCTGTCTTTCGCCTGGCAACGTCCTACTCTCACAGGGGGACAGCCCCCAACTACCATCGGCGCTGAGAAGCTTAACTTCCGTGTTCGGTATGGGAACGGGTGTGACCTTCTCGCCATTATTGCCAGACTATTTTGTTTGAGGTATCATTCCCTCAAAACTAGATAATACAGAAGAAGTTTTAGTAAAAACGAGTTCACCTTAAGACTATGGTTAAGTCCTCGATCTATTAGTATCAGTCAGCTCCACATGTCGCCATGCTTCCACCTCTGACCTATCAACCTGATCATCTTTCAGGGATCTTACTAGCTTGACGCTATGGGAAATCTCATCTTGAGGGGGGCTTCATGCTTAGATGCTTTCAGCACTTATCCCGTCCGCACATAGCTACCCAGCGATGCCTTTGGCAAGACAACTGGTACACCAGCGGTGCGTCCATCCCGGTCCTCTCGTACTAAGGACAGCTCCTCTCAAATTTCCTGCGCCCACGACGGATAGGGACCGAACTGTCTCACGACGTTCTGAACCCAGCTCGCGTACCGCTTTAATGGGCGAACAGCCCAACCCTTGGGACCGACTACAGCCCCAGGATGCGATGAGCCGACATCGAGGTGCCAAACCTCCCCGTCGATGTGGACTCTTGGGGGAGATAAGCCTGTTATCCCCAGGGTAGCTTTTATCCGTTGAGCGATGGCCCTTCCATGCGGAACCACCGGATCACTAAGCCCGACTTTCGTCCCTGCTCGACTTGTAGGTCTCGCAGTCAAGCTCCCTTATGCCTTTACACTCTGCGAATGATTTCCAACCATTCTGAGGGAACCTTTGGGCGCCTCCGTTACTCTTTAGGAGGCGACCGCCCCAGTCAAACTGCCCACCTGACACTGTCTCCCACCCCGATAAGGGGTGCGGGTTAGAATTTCAATACAGCCAGGGTAGTATCCCACCGACGCCTCCACCGAAGCTAGCGCTCCGGCTTCTACGGCTCCTACCTATCCTGTACAAGCTGTACCAAAATTCAATATCAGGCTACAGTAAAGCTCCATGGGGTCTTTCCGTCCTGTCGCGGGTAACCTGCATCTTCACAGGTACTATAATTTCACCGAGTCTCTCGTTGAGACAGTGCCCAGATCGTTACGCCTTTCGTGCGGGTCGGAACTTACCCGACAAGGAATTTCGCTACCTTAGGACCGTTATAGTTACGGCCGCCGTTTACTGGGGCTTCGATTCAGAGCTTCGCTTGCGCTAACCCCTCCTCTTAACCTTCCAGCACCGGGCAGGCGTCAGCCCCTATACTTCGCCTTGCGGCTTCGCAGAGACCTGTGTTTTTGCTAAACAGTCGCCTGGGCCTATTCACTGCGGCTCTTCGAGGCTATTCACCTCAAAGAGCACCCCTTCTCCCGAAGTTACGGGGTCATTTTGCCGAGTTCCTTAACGAGAGTTCTCTCGCTCACCTTAGGATTCTCTCCTCGCCTACCTGTGTCGGTTTGCGGTACGGGCACCTTTTATCTCGCTAGAGGCTTTTCTTGGCAGTGTGGAATCAGGAACTTCGGTACTAAATTTCCCTCGCCGTCACAGCTCAGCCTTCACGAGAAGCGGATTTTCCTACTTCTCAGCCTAACTGCTTGGACGCGCATATCCAATAGCGCGCTTACCCTATCCTCCTGCGTCCCCCCATCACTCAAACGATAAAGAGGTGGTACAGGAATATCAACCTGTTGTCCATCGCCTACGCCTTTCGGCCTCGGCTTAGGTCCCGACTAACCCTGAGCGGACGAGCCTTCCTCAGGAAACCTTAGGCATTCGGTGGATGAGATTCTCACTCATCTTTCGCTACTCATACCGGCATTCTCACTTCTAAGCGCTCCACCAGTCCTTACGGTCCAGCTTCAACGCCCTTAGAACGCTCTCCTACCGCGGACACCTAATGGTGTCCACCCACAGCTTCGGTGATACGTTTAGCCCCGGTACATTTTCGGCGCAGAGTCACTCGACCAGTGAGCTATTACGCACTCTTTAAATGGTGGCTGCTTCTAAGCCAACATCCTGGTTGTCTAAGCAACTCCACATCCTTTTCCACTTAACGTATACTTTGGGACCTTAGCTGGTGGTCTGGGCTGTTTCCCTTTTGACTACGGATCTTATCACTCGCAGTCTGACTCCCACGGATAAGTCATTGGCATTCGGAGTTTGTCTGAATTCGGTAACCCGATGAGGGCCCCTAGTCCAAACAGTGCTCTACCTCCAAGACTCTTACTTCGTGAGGCTAGCCCTAAAGCTATTTCGGAGAGAACCAGCTATCTCCAAGTTCGATTGGAATTTCTCCGCTACCCACACCTCATCCCCGCACTTTTCAACGTGCGTGGGTTCGGGCCTCCATCCAGTGTTACCTGGACTTCACCCTGGACATGGGTAGATCACCTGGTTTCGGGTCTACGACCACATACTCAAACGCCCTATTCAGACTCGCTTTCGCTGCGGCTCCGTCTCATCAACTTAACCTTGCATGTAATCGTAACTCGCCGGTTCATTCTACAAAAGGCACGCCATCACCCATAAACGGGCTCTGACTACTTGTAGGCACACGGTTTCAGGAACTATTTCACTCCCCTTCCGGGGTGCTTTTCACCTTTCCCTCACGGTACTGGTTCACTATCGGTCACTAGGGAGTATTTAGCCTTGGGAGATGGTCCTCCCTGCTTCCGACCGGATTTCACGTGTCCGGCCGTACTCAGGATCCACTCAGGAGGGAACGAAGTTTCAACTACAGGGTTTTTACCTTCTATGACGGACCTTTCCAGATCGCTTCATCTACCCCGTTCCTTTGTAACTCCATGTTGAGTGTCCTACAACCCCGAAAGGCAAGCCTTTCGGTTTGGGCTGTTCCCGTTTCGCTCGCCGCTACTCAGGGAATCGCGTTTGCTTTCTCTTCCTCCGGGTACTTAGATGTTTCAGTTCCCCGGGTCTGCCTTCATTATCCTATGTATTCAGATAAAGATACTGCTCCATTACGAACAGTGGGTTCCCCCATTCGGAAATCTCCGGATCAAAGCTTACTTACAGCTCCCCGAAGCATATCGGTGTTAGTCCCGTCCTTCATCGGCTCCTAGTGCCAAGGCATTCACCGTGCGCCCTTTCTAACTTAACCTAAAAGGTTTTACTCTA
Source organism: Bacillus salipaludis (assembly GCF_030938565.1). Lineage (GTDB taxonomy): Bacteria > Bacillota > Bacilli > Bacillales > Cytobacillaceae > Neobacillus > Neobacillus salipaludis_A. The sequence continues at coordinate 6,161,702 of NZ_JAVGVR010000001.1, forward strand.
AAATTAGAGAGAAAAACTAAAATGGCGATTACTCGGTTTTTACTTGGTTACTTCTTCTTACGATTATCTAGTTTTCAAAGAACAATGTTTTGAGAGAAAATTGCACTCTCAAAACTAAACAAACAAGAAACGATCAACATCTTATCAGTCCATAAGGACTGCATTATCCTTAGAAAGGAGGTGATCCAGCCGCACCTTCCGATACGGCTACCTTGTTACGACTTCACCCCAATCATCTGTCCCACCTTAGGCGGCTGGCTCCTTACGGTTACCCCACCGACTTCGGGTGTTACAAACTCTCGTGGTGTGACGGGCGGTGTGTACAAGGCCCGGGAACGTATTCACCGCGGCATGCTGATCCGCGATTACTAGCGATTCCGGCTTCATGTAGGCGAGTTGCAGCCTACAATCCGAACTGAGAATGGTTTTATGGGATTGGCTAAACCTCGCGGTTTCGCAGCCCTTTGTACCATCCATTGTAGCACGTGTGTAGCCCAGGTCATAAGGGGCATGATGATTTGACGTCATCCCCACCTTCCTCCGGTTTGTCACCGGCAGTCACCTTAGAGTGCCCAACTGAATGCTGGCAACTAAGATCAAGGGTTGCGCTCGTTGCGGGACTTAACCCAACATCTCACGACACGAGCTGACGACAACCATGCACCACCTGTCACTCTGTCCCCCGAAGGGGAAAGTCCTATCTCTAGGAGTGTCAGAGGATGTCAAGACCTGGTAAGGTTCTTCGCGTTGCTTCGAATTAAACCACATGCTCCACCGCTTGTGCGGGCCCCCGTCAATTCCTTTGAGTTTCAGCCTTGCGGCCGTACTCCCCAGGCGGAGTGCTTAATGCGTTAGCTGCAGCACTAAAGGGCGGAAACCCTCTAACACTTAGCACTCATCGTTTACGGCGTGGACTACCAGGGTATCTAATCCTGTTTGCTCCCCACGCTTTCGCGCCTCAGCGTCAGTTACAGACCAGAAAGCCGCCTTCGCCACTGGTGTTCCTCCACATCTCTACGCATTTCACCGCTACACGTGGAATTCCGCTTTCCTCTTCTGCACTCAAGTCCCCAGTTTCCAATGACCCTCCACGGTTGAGCCGTGGGCTTTCACATCAGACTTAAAGGACCGCCTGCGCGCGCTTTACGCCCAATAATTCCGGACAACGCTTGCCACCTACGTATTACCGCGGCTGCTGGCACGTAGTTAGCCGTGGCTTTCTGGTTAGGTACCGTCAAGGTACCGGCAGTTACTCCGATACTTGTTCTTCCCTAACAACAGAGCTTTACGACCCGAAGGCCTTCATCGCTCACGCGGCGTTGCTCCGTCAGACTTTCGTCCATTGCGGAAGATTCCCTACTGCTGCCTCCCGTAGGAGTCTGGGCCGTGTCTCAGTCCCAGTGTGGCCGATCACCCTCTCAGGTCGGCTACGCATCGTCGCCTTGGTGAGCCGTTACCTCACCAACTAGCTAATGCGCCGCGGGCCCATCTGTAAGTGTCAGCCGAAACCGACTTTCAGCTTTTCCTCATGAGAGGAAAAGGATTATCCGGTATTAGCTCCGGTTTCCCGAAGTTATCCCAGTCTTACAGGCAGGTTGCCCACGTGTTACTCACCCGTCCGCCGCTAACCAACAGGAGCAAGCTCCTATTGATTCGCTCGACTTGCATGTATTAGGCACGCCGCCAGCGTTCGTCCTGAGCCAGGATCAAACTCTCCAAGAAAGTTGATATAGCTCATTTGTTACGTTGGCTCATGTTCTTTATATAATAGAAGAAACATGATTATTATTGTTTGTTGACGTTTTTGTTTGTTTAGTTTTCAAAGAGCATTTTTTTCGAGAAGGTTTATAGTATACCATCTCACCCATAAAGCGTCAATTACTTTTCTAAGAAAAATTTCTTAAAAAAGCAACATAAACTATGATAACAGAAACATTTAATTAATTCAACTGTTTTTTTGAAGTTTAATATTTTCTGTTAGTGACAAGAAGTAATATTACTAGATTAATTCACTTATGTCAACAGTTTAAAAATAACTTATCCCCCTTCTTAAGAAACTGCTATGATGGATAATAGGATTGAGGTAGGTATAAGGACAAAGGAAAAAAGTAGGATTTACTTTCCACTTTCCTATCTTAAAATACATAATGGAGGTAAGATACCATGTTTAAAAAAGCTATCATTCTTGTTGTGCTCTCATCCATTTTAGTAGCATTACTATTCGTTAAAGTTCACACAGCCAATCCAGTTAACAATTCAATTTCTAAAGGTAATGGTTCCTCTCAGTACATTACAAAGGAATACAAGATTACCAATATTAAAGGGAATAACTACTACGGAAAAGGCGATAACGGGACAGGGATTCGTTTTTCTTCTAAAAACATCGTTTCGGGTGAAAAGATAAAAGTTCATGATGAGGTCATATGTTATTTTGAAAAGGATAATTTGGGAAAGGGCATCGTAAAAGTCGAGAAGAAATAATTTTACCAGATGCCCCCTTGAATCAGACCTGGATGTGTCATCGATCAATAACTTATTACACAAACTTAATGATAGAAAGGGAAATTCGTTTGAAGGAATTTATTATTTGTTATACTTTTGATCATGAGATTATCACTGAAAGAGTGGTTAAATAGATGAAAGGATATTTTTCTAATAAACAAATAGAAGAATACCTTTTATTTTTTTGCCCATTTATCACTTCGTTCCAAATTCTCAATAACTTTATCTTTATCATTCCTATTTCCTCAATTGGGCTTTTTGCATTAAGTGCCTTCAAAAATCACCACTTTCAGATTATTCAACTATTTCCGACATATTATCGCAATATAAATGCCACGTTGGTAATCTAATTAACATCTCTCTGTTCTTTGTTTCAGAAAATTTCATGTTACGATTATGAAAACTTAGCAACCAAAGAAAACGGAGGGTAAAAGAATGCTTAAAAAAATTATATCATTGATAGCAGTTGCTGTACTCTCAGTAACTGTAAGTGCTAATGTGTCAGCTGCAACCATTACTGTACAAAAAGGGGATACCCTTTGGGATCTATCACGCGTACATAATACATCAGTAGAAAATATTCAAATGTTAAACCATCTTACTACCGATCTTATTTATCCTGGAGATAAACTAGCCATTGCACCAGAGAAACATTATATAGTTAAACAAGATGACACATTATGGGATATCGCCACGGAGCATCATACATCGGTTTCGTTAATTAAAGAATGGAACCATTTAAATACCGATCTCATCCATCCTGGATTAAATCTATTAATCTTTGATGGCATAAATACGAATAATACTGCTGTAACAGGAAAAACAATGGACCTTGCTTTACAAGATTCTAAGGAAAATGCACCTGTATTTAAAACTGAATCAACACAAAAGGAAAGTGTACCTGCAGTAAAAGTAGCACCAGCACCAAAGGAAAGCGCACCTGCAGTAAAAGCTGCACCTGAACCAAAAGAAAGCGCACCTGCGGTACAAGCTGAAACAAAAAGTGATTCAAGTTCTAAAGAAATTACAGTGAAAGCTACAGCTTATACAGCCTCATGTGAGGGATGTTCCGGCATTACGGCAACTGGAATGAACATTAAAGCAAATCCAAATCAAAAGGTCATCGCCGTTGACCCATCGGTTATCCCACTTGGTAGTAAAGTGTATGTAGAAGGCTATGGGGAAGCGATCGCCGGAGATACTGGCGGAGCGATTAAAGGAAATCGAATTGATGTCTTTATCCCTTCTGAACACGATGCAATCAATTTTGGGGTAAAACACCTAAAGGTAACCATATTAAACTAAAACATATTAAACAACTTATCTATAGTATACCCATTATTATGCAAAACACTGCAACTCTTTTATGTACCAAGGGTTGCAGTGTTTTTTTATTTACCTAAAATAATCTAGCAAAGATTCGAGTATCTACGTCCGCCGCATATAGGCGCGGACCGTGATTGGTGCAAAGATTGCTAAAATTACCGCAGCTCCAATAAGAGATATTGTAAAATCCCAACCAATTTTTCCATTGTTGGCAAGATTACGGACGGCAGTTACAAGATGTGAGATTGGATTCATTTTCACAAACCATTGGAGCCAGTCTGGCATAGTCTTAACCGGCACAAAAGCATTAGAAAGAAACGTAAGCGGGAACAGGGCGAGCATTGATATCCCCTGAACACTTGAAGCAGTACGTGCAATCACACCGAAAAAGGCAAATATCCAGCTGATGGCCCAGGAACATACAATGACAAGCACCCCTGCAATGAAAACGTTACCCAATCCACCATCCGGACGATAACCCATGATATACCCCATGGTAAAAGTAAGTACGGTCGCAATGGTATACCGGATTGTATCTGCCAACAACGCTCCCGCCAGCGGAGCAATCCGCGCAATCGGAAGTGACTTGAACCGGTCAAATACGCCTTTATCCATATCCTCACGCAGCTGGACCCCAGTAACAATGGAAGTCGTAATCACGGTCTGCACAAGGATGCCGGGTATGATAACGGGCAAATAGCTCTTCACATTTCCTGAGATGGCCCCTCCAAAGATGTAAGTAAACATAAGAGTAAAAATGATTGGCTGGAGTGTGACGTCAAATAATTGCTCGGGTGTTCGCCGAATCTTCAATAGACCACGATAGGCCATTGTAAAAGTATTTCGCACGGTCTGACCCAAACTGGTATAGTTTTTTAACTGGCGATCGGCAAAAGGCTTAGTGGATGTATTCATACTCCTACCTCCCTTACCTCATTGAAATTTTCAGGCGTACTATTCGCATCATGCCCTGTAATCGTCAAAAAGACCTCATCAAGAGTCGGTTTCTGCACACTCAATTCCGCCAGCTGGATTCCCGCCTTGCGAAGAGCGATCAGGAGATCCGTGACCCGGTCGGCATCCGTCATCGGAGCAATAATCTTTCCGCCTTCCGACGACACATTGGACTTGGCCTTTAGCACATGTTCAACGGTTTGACGGGCATTCTCGCTGTCCAGTGGATTTTGAATTCTAAGATGCAACGAAGTTTTTCCAACTGATGCCTTCAACTCATCCACGGTGCCCTCCGCGACAACGATGCCGCGATCGATCACCGCAATCCTGTCAGCCAGTTCATCAGCTTCTTGCAAGTACTGTGTTGTTAAAAGGACTGTTGAGCCAGTACGCACCAATCGGCGGATGGTATCCCACATTTGATTTCGCGTGCGAGGATCAAGCCCTGTAGTTGGTTCGTCTAAAAAGATAAGCGGCGGTTGTGCAATAAGACTTGCCGCAAGATCCAGCCGGCGACGCATACCGCCTGAGAAATTTTTCAACGGACGCTTCGCTGCTTCCGTTAATCCAAATTCCTCAAGTAACTCCGCTGCCTTCCGCTTGGACTCTGCCCTTCCCAACCCGAGCAGCCGGGAGAAAATAACCAAATTCTCGGTTGCACTAAGCGACTCGTCAACCGAGGCATACTGACCTGTAACCCCAATCAATTGACGTACGATTTGGGACTCCTTCACTACATCATGACCAAAGATGCGTGCCGAACCTGCATCAGGTCGAAGCAAGGTTGCCAACATTCTAATTGTAGTGGTTTTACCTGCCCCATTCGGACCAAGCAGGCCATAAATCGTACCTGCACGCACATTTAGATTTACGCCGTCAACAGCACGATTTTCACCAAAATTTTTAAATAGCCCTTGAGCCTCAACAGCCCAATCCCCATTGTTTGGCATTTTCCTGTATATAGGTTCCATATGCATTCCTCCTCTTTCACTGCATACATCGTAACAGGCCATTATGAACTGAATATGAACTTTTAATCAATTCTCTAATTCATATTCAGTTCATAAAGAAGGAGTATACTAAAAAGACGTAAATTATAGATTTTTTCTTTGTAAAGGATGGAATGTCATGACAAAAATCTTAATAGTTGACGACGACTCTCATATTCGCAAATTGGTTGGTGTCATCTTGTCCAAGGAAGGCTTTTCAATCTTAGAATCCCAGGATGGAAAAGAAGCGTTATCCTTGCTCGAGGCCGAAAAAGTCGATCTGATCATTCTTGATATTATGATGCCAAACATGGATGGCTGGGACTTCTGCCGGAACATAAGATCCTATTATTCCGATTCCCTTCCCATCCTGATGCTGACGGCAAAGGGAGAAACAGCTCAAAAAGTAAAAGGATTTGAGCTTGGGGCAGATGACTATTTGGTCAAGCCCTTTCATCCCGCTGAACTGTTAGCACGGTTAAAGGCATTACTCAAACGGTACCATATCAATCGCTCAAATAAGGTGAATATTGGAAATATCGAGCTGGATCGCGCGACTTACCAAGTGTTTGATGGTGGAAACGAAATCACCTTGCCTCTAAAGGAATTTGAGCTTTTATATAAATTTTCAGCCTATCCGGGCAAAACATTTTCAAGAGAACAGTTGATTGAAGATATTTGGGGATATAATTACGAAGGGGATGAGCGAACCGTGGACGTTCATATTAAACGTTTGCGACAGCGTTTTTCAGATGTGAACTGCCCTTTTAAAATTACGACGATTCGCGGGCTCGGTTATCGTTTAGAGGTGAAAAAATGAAAATCATCAAGATGGTAAAAAAAAGCGGCGAGGTTTTAGCCATTTTACTCCTATTACTTTTATGCTGGACAGCCGCTTTTTACATCACTCCCTGGTTTTTCCAAGCCTTTCCCATCCATCAGTTATCTTCCTATAAGATGCAGATGATCGATACCTTTTTTGGATTTTTTCTCTTTGGACTCATCATGTATGGCTTTTCTAAAATTAGTTTTTTTCAAGAAAAACAGAGTCTGTTTTTGCGACCAATGATTGAGGCGATGGCAAAGATGGCTCAAGGGAATTTTAATATTGATCTTTCATTTTATAAAAAAGAGTTCGGGAATCGAAATCATCCCTTTAATGAAATTGCAGAGAGTATTACCCATATGGCAACAGAGCTCGGTGAAATGGAACAAATGCGCCAGGAGTTTATTTCCAACGTTTCTCATGAAATCCAATCACCTCTGACCTCCATAACAGGATTTGCCCATGCCTTAAAAAGTGATCATCTATCTGATGAAGAACGCATGCAATACCTCGAAATTATTGAGGTGGAAAGCATGCGGCTTTCAAAGCTAAGCGATAATCTGTTAAAGCTAACTTCATTGGAGTCCGACCATCCGCCATTTGAACCAAAATCCTACCGTTTAGATCAACAATTGCGCAGAGTCATCCTTTCGAATGAACCGCAATGGAGAAATAAAAATCTTGAGATGGATGTTTCCTTGAATAAAGTAACCATCAATGCCGATGAAGAGCTGATGGATCAGGTTTGGATAAATTTACTCCATAACAGCATTAAATTTACACCAAACAATGGGAAGATTGGTGTGGAAATAATTAAAAATGCTGCGGATAGGATTACTGTGACGATTAAAGATACTGGAATTGGGATGACAAAAGAGGTTCAGATGCATATCTTTGAACGTTTCTATAAAGCCGACCCATCAAGGAACCGTTCAAATGGCGGGAGTGGATTAGGGCTTTCGATTGTAAAGAAAATCATTGAAATGCATAAAGGGGATATACAGGTTGAAAGTTCCCCTAACAAAGGGACAGAGCTTAAAGTGATCTTGCCAATTGACCAATAAACAAAAACAAGCCCTTCTAAAAAGTAGAAGGTGCTTGTTTTTGTTCGTTGCGCAAAATTGTTCAGCGAAAATGAGGGCGGTTCTCTTTTGGATATTTATTTCTTCTAGTGACTGGAGGTCTTGCACTTTTGTATTTCGTGCAATAGTCTAAACATTAAGACCAACTTGTCTTTCAATTTACTGAAGAAACTCTTTTCGTTTTTTCTTATTTGACCGATTAACGACAAATATCCAAGCGAAAAGGATTACAACTATACCTCCACCTGCCATCGGAACAAACGGGAATGGTTTTTCCTCTCCTTTTGAAGTAATAGAGTGAGTCCCCATCGATGAGTGATCGTTTACCAATTGATCGTCTGCAAACTGACCTTTCGCGGAAACAATTAAACCAATTACTTTCTCTCCATCGTGGGTAACCAAAATAGAATGGTCTACTTTTTTCCCACCCCAAGACTGAAGATCAACCGGTCCATACAAAACTTTACCATGTGGATTTATTTTATAATTCATTCCCTCAATGGTTATGACGTATTGATCTTCTGTACCCTCTTTAATGATTTTGACATCGCTTATGGTTCCTGTTGGTCCATTTGCTGCCCCAGCTAAGTCATATAATGTTTTTCCGTCAACCTTTTCTGTTAAGAATCTGCTTAAATAACGGACATAGTCTTCATGAGTCAATTCACTTGATTTATGTGAATCAGGAGCTTTTCCGCCAAAGAATGCCTGATCTACGTCTTGATATGTAGCATTACCATCCAGACTAATGATACGTTTTTTTTGAAGTGCAGCTTTTTCAAAAACTTCTTCTTTAGCCGTATCATCCGCTAAATGATCAAAGGTGGCGATATAATAAGCTAACTCAGCACGTGTCAGTTTTTCTTGTGGCTTAAATAAATTCACTCCTTCCGGCGCAGCCAGGGCTCCAATCGTTCGAAGGATCACAATTTGTTCTTGAACTTTCGAAAATTGAATATCGTCATAGATATTCTTTTCGTTCGTAATATGGGCTAAAGCGGTTGAAGAAAATAGGAATGAGACGCTAAATAGAACAGCTATTATTGAAATCATTTTTTTCATTTTATTTCTTCCTTTTAATCATGTTATTTATACAGAATCGTAGTTTGGAGTGAGATTCCTTTTCCTATTTATTCCCCGGCATCCTCTGCCTTTTGAATCTCAATGGCTCCATTCGTTTGTTCAACATAAAAGTTTTTCGAGCCTTTGCTTAGAACTGCAAGATTAATAGATAGAGCTTTGAGATCTTTTAGTTCACCATTCGGAATCATAAATCCATCGATAAAACCAGCTTCGATCTTTAAACTGGCTGTGTTTTGATTGTCCATCGCCATCACTCCAATTAAGATCAAATCATCATAATCGGTATGATAATGAACATAAATATGATCAGAACGGATAAAATACGTCACCTTACATTTTTGATTTAACATCGTTTCCTCTATGCGGTAGGGAGAAGTTGCCGTTTTTTGTGTAACAAAGTCCTTTAAATTTTTAGATAGTAAACGATTGTCATAAAGCAGATCACCCTGCAAAAAGATACGGACAATGTCCCAATATTGCCCGACTTTATCTGCTAGTTGAAGCGGACTTAAACGTCCATAATGATCGAGTATTTGTTTCCTTACATTTAAATTCTCTTGAATGGCACCTAATAGCTGTGTTTCTCCTTCTAGCGATTCCTTCGTCACTTTCAATTGCATATATTGATAGTAAAGATCATTAAGATCTTGCAGGTCATTCTTTATTTTTTTTTGGATAATCGTTTTGTTCGCTAAGACATCCTCAATTTGATTGGATTGAAAAATAAAGTTCAAATAAGCATCCATACCAATTGAGTTATAGAACATTAATTTATCTGCAGCCAACTCCTGTTGCTGGGCATATCCCATTTGCATTTCCTGCACCTGTGGTGTTAATTGTTCAATTTCGACTTTGGTTTTTTGCATTTCATTTTTTAATTGTTGGGTTGTGTTTTCATTTATGCCGACTAGAAACTCTTTGAAAACACCTAAAACATGAGCGCTCGTTTGAGACGCAGCAATCAATACCAGAAAAAATGTGAGAAGTCCGATAATAAATTTAGCCATTTTTCAACATCTTTCTTGTTGCAAAGTAGCTTCCTAATAATCCAATCGCTCCTCCACATGCGATAAGAGTCAGCATAATCAAATTCATATTTTGAATACTAAAAGTAAAAATATAATAAAATTTTACCTGTAATTGATACAAAACATATTCATAGAGTAAAAATATAGTAAAACTAGCGAATATACTTCCGATCAAACCTAATAGAAAGCCCTCAAACAAAATTTGATTCCGAACATGAGAGACTTTTGCACCCAGTAATAGTTTGACCTGTACTTCCTTTTGCCGTTGGTATAAACCCAAATGGACGGCAACATGAACGGTTAAAAAGGAACATGTAATCATAAGAGCTAAAACAATCAGTCCGTATCGATTGATCTTGCTCGACCATGAAAGGATGGTATGAGCATATGTTTGAGCATAAATGACATCTGTAATCCCTTTAATCGATTTTAATCCTTCTGCAACCGTATCAATTTCGCTTTTATCTTTTAAATCCAGCAAGATGGTATCTGGCAGTTGACTGTCTTTAAAAGAATCAAATAAGTAAGACTTCCCCTGAAAAAATTGCCTTAAATTATTTAAGGTTTCTTCTTTTGTTTCAATCGTTATATTTTGAGTAAAGCCCTTCGTTTTCAAGATTTGCGCTACCTCTTGTGTATTAACGGAAGGATCTACAAATATCTTTATTTTCACTTGGGAACTTAGAAAGTTGGTCACATTATCCAAACCTGTTTTCATTAATAAAAAACTGCCTGAAATGGATAGAGAGATAAATACCAGTAAAATCGTTGCTATGGCAGCTGCAGCATTTCGTTTGATTCCCTCTCTAACGTCACGCAAACTATAGATTAAGATATTCATAGCTCTCTTATAATCCCCCCCTCCATTCGTATTTTTCTACCTGGAAACGCTTTGACTAGTTCCTTTGAATGTGTAACGATTAGCATTGTGAGACCATGTTGCTGATTAATTTGTGAAAATAGCTGCATGATCATGAATGCATTTTCCGGATCCAGATTTCCCGTTGGCTCATCAGCAAGCAATATTTTCGGTTTATTGAGTAAGGCACGAGCAATCGCTACCCTTTGTTGTTCTCCTCCTGATAGCTGTGCCGGATACCGTTCCTCCTTTCCTCTCAAGCCTACCTGTTCAAAAAGCTCCTTGGCCCGCCCCATGATTTCAGACTGACTTTTCCCTAATACTTCACCGGCTAAGCAAACATTTTCGAAAGCTGTTTTTCTCTCAAGCAATTCGAAAGATTGGTAGACTGTACCAGTTATGCGTCTTAATTCAAATTTTTTCATTTTTCTAATGGAAACATTTTCGATCCATACTTCTCCCCCGAAGTCCTCGGTATACCCATTTAGTATTTTTAAAAAGGTACTTTTCCCTGACCCTGAACTTCCTTGTAAAAATACCAATTCTCCTTTTTGGATTTCAAGGTTTAATCCCTTTATCACTGGAACTCCCAGGTAGCTTTGCTTGAGATTTTCAATTTTTATCATCATTTCACCTTCTAAATCAAAATCATTCGAATTCTTTATTACTTGCTGTTCGGTTTTTGCAAATCAAGAGTTGGGGTCTGATCAAAGAAATTATATGGTTTCAATAATAGGGATACCCATTCTGTTGGCATGATTGGCCATTCTTCCGCTCTTGGAATATGGGTAATTCCAGTTGTGACCCAAACAACGTCATCCGTATTTTCAATTGGTCGATTTTGCTGCGTCCACAATCCCAGGCCGATTTCTTTCGTACTCTGATTGATATATTTCCCTTCTGGATATAGTTCATTTTCATTATAAGGTGTTACCCAAACATGTTTTCCTGCATAACCGACTCGCTTCGCAAGATAGGAATCACTCGTAAACAGCAGGTTTTCAGCAAATGGCTGGGTACCGCCAGCATAAGGGATAATCTGATAACCCGTCGGATACCCTTGCTTATTTTCCTTTTCACTATTCGTAACCAGTATGAGTTTGCTAGGGTCAGTCCATTTCTGTGCTGCATCTAATTCCTTTTTATAGATAGTTTTGCCGACAACCATTTCACTATTGCGATAAGGATACGATTTGTCGGTAACACTTTGAGCTTTAGGGGTTATTTTCTCCACACTGTTTTTCTCCCCATCTACATCCATATCAAGCCGGAAATTAAAAATATGCTGGTGGTATACACCGACTAGATTTTGATCAAGCAATGTCCCATTTCGTGTATCTTGTTTGGCCGTACTGTCGTGCATCGTCTTACTCTTCACAGCTTTAACCGCTTCAATACCTGAAGCACCACTATCGATTTCAATATTCCCGTTTTGCTGGAATACCCAATCAAATATATAATCATAATTCCCTACAGTCGTGATGAAACGAAGAACCAATTCTCGTCGATCCCTGCTCTCCGAAGTGCCTGTAACAAAATCATTATGTGTCCATTCAGGACCGCCCTCACGCTCGAATATGCCCATCACATTATGTGATACATACGGCTTCCCTTGGTAGTCAACCAAAGTAGCATCGAACAGTTTAGCATTTGCTGGTACGTCCGAACCTTTCACAAGAGGTCTGCCTAAATTCCCTACACCATATTCCCCGGAATCCATATATGATTTGAAATACCAACCGACATCTGGATCTCCATAAGGGACGGTCATTCCGCCAAGACTGCCTTCATACATGATTTTTCTTATTTTTCCATGATCATTATAGGTAACGGTATTAATAACAGGGCCTACACGCGGATCCAAGCGAAAGTGGAAGGTGAAATTTTGCCATTTGACTTCATTCCCATTAACGTGGAAGCTTGTACCCTTTGGCTGCACAATATTAAGAGGTTTAGCCGGCTCGCGCTTACTAGCATTATCCTTCATGACATAAGAGGTGTTTTTCATTGGGACCGGTATCACGCCTTCATCCTGAACTTGAATCACCTTCTTTTTATCCAAATCGATGACGGCAACAAGATTCTCGATAGGGTGTCCCCAGAAATTCCCGTCTCCTGTATCTAAGTAAGCCACACTTTTTAATAATTTTTTATTTGGATCCGCACTATTATCTTTCGGACCAAAATAACCAACGGTTAGAGGAGTAGCAATAACTTTAGAAAAATCTTTTATTCCCCGTTTTAACAGAGCCTTTTTATATTCATTACTAGCGAGAATAGCCTTTTGTGCGGTTGCCCAGTCATCCGCGAGAATCATACCGTGCGCACCCTTCATTTCCTTCCAGGATAAGACCTTTTTTTCCCCTAAATCTACGAGTCCCTCTTTTATATGATTATCCTGCATGACAATAATCGATGCCTGCCGAAGGAGCTTTTTTCCCTGTTTCCAGTTCTTTACCGCTTCTTTGTTTGGTTCCTTTAAGCTTATTTCTTGGAAACGAGTGTTTGCTTTGATATAGCCCTGCTGCTTGAGAATAGTACGTGCCGAATTGATTTCATCTGCGCTTAAAGGATTTAAAGGGTTATAGGGAACTTCTTTTTGAACGGAATTTACTTTTGCACTTTCAGCGGCCTCTGCTATTTGATGATGATGATAGAAACCAACTCCTCCAGAAACAGCTAAAGCAGTTGTAAGAATAATAGGTACAAGTTTACTTTTTTTCATAAATACCTCCCCATTTTGTGCGTTTTACTAGAATAATAGCGCTATTTGAATAAGGCTGTTTTCTAAAAGATTTTTGTTTTTTCGTAAGCTTTGTTGCTATTTATCCAAGAAGAAGAGTGGTTGATTTCCGCTCCAGGATGCTCGCTTTCCGCGGGGCGGGCGGTGAGCCTCCTCGGCGCTTTGCGCCTGTGGGGTCTCACCTGTCCCTCTGCTCCCGCAGGAGTCTCGCACCTTCCGCTCAATCAACTTCTCACAAACATATTTACATCCTTGAATACAGACTGATTTATACTCCGTACCAATTTAATCCATTTTTATTCAAATCGATCCATACACTTTTTGTATGGGTATACATATCCATTGCCTGCACTCCTAACTCTCTGCCAAACCCGCTTTGCTTTGTGCCGCCAAAAGGAGTCGTACTATCCAGCATATTATACGTGTTCACATATACCGTTCCGGATTTTAGGCCACGCGCCATGCGATGTGCCCGTTGAAGATCATTTGTCCAAACTCCTGATGCCAAGCCATACACAGTATCATTTGCCTTTAAAAGCGCATCCTCTTCATCTTTAAAACGAATGACGGATACAACTGGGCCGAAAATCTCTTCTTGGGCAATCTTCATTTGATTTGTTACGTTTTCAAAAATAGTCGGTGAAAAATAATAACCGCTGCCAGCATGTTCATAACGTTTACCGCCTGTTACTAACCTGGCCCCCTCTTCTAGTCCACAGCTTACATAGTGTTCAATGGTTTTAAGTTGTTTATCAGATACTTGCGGCCCCATTTGAGTGGTTGCATCAAGGGGATTTCCAATGCGTATCGATTGAACTTTATTAAAAAATAAATCCATAAACTTATCATAAATCCCGTCCTGAACAAATAAGCGCGAACCTGCTGCACATACTTGACCTTGTGCAAAATAAATTCCAAACATGGAACCGTTAACGGCATCTTCAAGAGAGGCATCATTAAACACAATATTCGGTGACTTACCGCCCAGCTCAAGTGAAACCGGTTTCAAATTATGGCTGGCAGTTTGCATGATCAGGCGGCCTGTCTCAGTCGAACCTGTAAAGGCAATTTTATCTACTTCAGGATGCGATACTAATGCATTACCCGCGACAGGTCCTGTTCCGGGGATAATGTTCAAAACCCCATCTGGAATGCCCACCTCTTGAAAGATTTTTGCAAGTTCTAAAATGCTGATGGAGGTTTCCTCAGCTGGTTTAATCACAATGGTATTACCAGCTGCAAGTGCTGGTGCCAGCTTCCACATCGTAAGCATAAGCGGAAAATTCCAAGGCACGATTGCCCCAATTACACCTAACGGCTCTCTTAAAGAATAGTTAAATCGATTGGAGGGTGAAGCAAATGTATCCCCTTGAACTTTATTAGCAAGACCGGCATAAAATTCAAGAACATCAATGGTTGCAGGCATGGCAATGTATTTTGTTTCATTAATAGGAAGTCCATTATCCATGGATTCGAGTTCAGCAAGGAAGTCTAGCTTTTCCCACATTTTTTGAGCCGCTTTATAAAGCAATCTGCCTCGATCTCCAGGAGGCATACTCGCCCATGCACCCGATTCAAAAGCTTTACGAGCTGCTTGAACGGCTTGATGGACGTCCCCTTCATCTGCTTCAGAGATTATTCCATTGATTTCACCAGTGGCCGGGTTTATCGACTTAAAGGTTTTTCCAGAATTACTATCAACCCAACTTCCCCCAATAAACAGCTTATAAACTTTTGTCATTCTTTCATCCACTCCCTTTTTGTGCATTACGGATTTTAAAGCAGCACAATGAATTTGTTATGTTATTATTATTCTGAAATTTCGGTTTAATTTCTATTACCCAGATGGGCCATTTTTGTTAGGAATAACAAGGAACAAAATGATAAAAATGGATATTTTTTCATAATATTTCAATATACTTTCAGTGATAAAAGGAATCGCTTTTATTTATTTAAAATAATGTGACAGACTATTCAGTTAAGTATGATGAATATGTTATAATCAAAAATAAAATCGGTGATGACTATATGGAATTTTTACCCAGTGGTATGTATCAAAAAATTCTAACCTTCATGGATGAAGTAACAGGTACCGAACAGGATTTTCGAAAACAAGTGCTGCTTGCATTTGACCGATTATTTGGTTTTCATCAATCTAATTTTTGGTTAAGTGATGAGAATGAAAACTTTATCGATCCTGTCATGCTAAATATAGATAAGTATGTCATGGATGACTATCTAGAGAATCATTATCATTTTGACGTTTTAATTCCACAAAAAATGATACATAGAATACATAAACAAAGGGTTATCAGTAATCTTGAACTCTTCCCTCCACAAGGCTATGAAAAAAGCGATTTCTATAATAATTTCATGAAAAAATACGGGTTTTATTATGATGTTGGATTAGTACTTTATAATGAAAATAAGATTATAGGACTGATAGATTTTGTACGATCAAAAAAGGATCATCCCTTTAGTTCCTTGGAATTGATGTCGATGGAGATGATTTCTAGATTCTTAACACAAAAGATCCTCCAATCTCCTTTAAGACCATATGAATCAACTAAAAATAACATCAATGACAGTTTTCATGAGTTGACGTTGAAAGAAAAGGAAGTATTAAATCTAGTTCAAAAAGGTTTTACAAATGTCGATTTGGCCAATGAACTATTCATAAGTGTCAATACCGTAAAAAAACATTTGCAAAGTATCTATAAAAAGTTAGATGTCTCAAACCGAACAAGTTTGTGCTATAAAATAAATACAAAGTGACTGGCACATCATCTTCTATAAAAAATATCAAAACAAAAAAACGCTCATATGAGCGTTTTTTGAATGAATCAATCTGAATTCCCTTTCTGACTTCCTAAATGAATCAAGTTCGTCTCCTTCGATTACGCAGAAACGACGGAATATCCAAAGGGTCTTTTGCCTGTTCGTTGTATCGGTCATAATTTACTTTTGGCGGTTCGGAGTACCGATCATGATTTTCCTTCGGAGGTTCAGGGTACCGGTCATACTCTCTCCTTGAAGGTTCGGAGTATCGGTCATACTCTTCCCTCGAAGGTTTGGAGTATCGGTCATACTCTCCCTTTGAAGGTTCGGAGTATCGGTCATACTCTTCCCTCGAAGGTTCGGAGTATCGGTCATACTCTCCCCTTGAAGGTTCAGAGTATCGGTCATAATCTTGAACGGGTTCACTTCGGTATCTCGGCTCGCGCGGCCTGCGCGGTAACCGATTTTCCCTTTGATATGTATCAGATATTTCTTCCACGGAAGGCTGGGAAGGCGTTTCTACAACGGTTTCCTCTTCCTCATTGAATCCAGTAGCAATGACGGTTACAATGATTTCATCTTGTAAGTTTTCATTAATAACCGACCCAAAAATCATATTTAATTCCTCGTGAGAAGCATCAGCGACAATATCGGCTGCTTCCTGTACTTCAAAAAGACTTAAATTATTGCCGCCCGTTATATTCATGATCACACCTTGCGCTCCATTGATGGAGGTTTCCAGCAGCGGACTGTTTAATGCTTTCCGAGCAGCTTCAGCCGCACGATTACTCCCAGTGGCAATACCGATTCCCATTAGGGCAGTACCTTTATGAGACATGACCGTTTTCACATCAGCAAAATCCAGGTTGATTAAACCAGGCACAGCAATTAAATCGGAAATCCCTTGAACCCCCTGTCTGAGGACATTATCCGCTTCACGGAAAGCTTCCACCATGGGGGTCTTTTTATCTACAATCTCCAATAACCGGTCATTGGGAATAATGATAAGGGTATCCACCGCTTCCCCGATGGCGTTAATTCCAATTTCAGCGTTTTTTGCACGTTTTAGACCTTCAAATTTAAACGGACGGGTAACAACCCCAATGGTCAAAGCGCCAAGCTTACGGGCAATTTTCGCAATCGCCGGAGCTGCCCCTGTACCAGTTCCGCCGCCCATTCCAGCTGTAACAAAAACCATGTCTGCGCCTGCTAAAACCTCTTCGAGCTGCTGTTTGCTTTCTTCGGCGGCCTTTCTTCCTATTTCCGGATTTGCACCAGCTCCTAAACCTCTTGTCAAGGCTCCGCCGATTTGCATTGTAATCTCGGCTTTTGATTGATTAAGAGCCTGTGCATCGGTATTAACAGCAATAAATTCTACACCCTCCACCCCAGCTTCGATCATTCGGTTCACGGCGTTGTTTCCCCCGCCGCCAACACCAATGACTTTGATCGTAGCGAATTGGTCGAAATCGGCATCAAATTCTAACATGATGATTCCTCCTATATCTAAATTTAGTTGAATTTCCTCACTAGGATTGCATGATAAATCTTTTATCTAATTTAAATTTCCCGTCTCTTTTTGGTGTTTAGTAGATTAGGAGGTCCAAGTAAAGTTTCTAGAATGACTCTTTTGCCATTAAACATGATGTAGTTTTAAGTCTACTTAACCTGGATTTTATTGTCTAGTTAAGATAAACCTATTCAAAAGGGGGAAAAAATGGGGAAAAATTCACACTTCTTTTTAATAGAATTTACCTACCATCTTTTTTTCTCAGAGAGAAATAGATTGAGAAATGAAAAAGCAGAAGGTGATTTTCCACCTCCTGCTTTTTCATTGAACGTCACACCGATTCACTAAGCTAAATTTCGTACCGATGAGTAATTTTTCATACGGAATTGGTTTATTCAAGATGAAACAGATTGAACTTCTTCTTTTACAGTTGATTGAACGACTTTGCTTCTTGTAACAAGACTTACAATGATCATAGTTGAAACATTTACAATGAGAGCGATAATCCCGGTGTTTAATTCTTGCACCGATTGCGGCAAAATTGGGAAAAGCGTGCCAATCGATGCCCCGGTAATCGTAACATACCCTACGACAATCATTCCCGTAATCATTCCGCCCGCAGCACCTTGCTTCGTAACAAAATTACTCTTCATTAAACTTGCGAGAACCGCCGGGAATAATTGGGTCACAAAACTATACGCCATTAAAAGCAACGTTACAATCCCATCTCCCCCATTTAAAGTAAAATAAACGGAAATAAGCGCGATTACAGGTACTAGGGATTTTGCAATGATGGAAACCTGTTTATCTGTTGCTGCTGGCACGATAACTTTATAAACATTCTTAGCTAATGAACTCGATGAAACCATTAATAACATCGAACCGGGGACTAAAGCGGTTAATAATCCTGCTGCTCCGATTACCCCGACAAACCACGGATCAAATGTTTGAATTGAAATTCGGAGCAAGGCAAGATCCGTTGCTGCCCCTTCTAAACCTGGGACTTGACCGATAGCCGCAAAACCGACGAAAAAGACAAAAAGCAGCATGATAACATATAAAGGCGTAAAAATGGCGTTTTTTCGAACTGCTTTTGCACTCTTTGCCGAGTAGGCCGATACGAACAAATGAGGCCACATGGCTGACCCTAACACGGTCATGATAACAGTAGAGATGAGCCATGATACACTTAATCCTTTATCAGGAATTGTTAAAAATCCAGGATTAGCTGCATGAATCGATTCAAACATCGGTTTTATTCCTCCATAGTAATGGAAAGGAATATAAATCCCGATAAAGGCTACAATCGCAAAGATTAAAATATCCTTAATGACAGCGGTCCATGCCGAGCCGTGAATACCAGAGATCATGACATAAATCGTTACGGAAATAGCACCAATCCAAACTGCAGCGGTGGGAGATATCGATCCATAAGAAGCTTCCGAAACAATGATTCCTAATCCTTTTAATTGAAGAACAATGTAAGGAATCATGGATATGACACCAATAAAGGCTACGAGTACCCCTAGATATTTACTTTTAAACTTTGTAACAAAGAAATCCGATTGGGAAACAAGATTCTGTTCCTTTGCGTATTTCCAGATGGCCGGAAACATCCAATAAATTAAGACATAAGAAAGACTTAAATAAGCGAGGATATAAAGGGCTGGTCCGCCTTTTCCGTAGGCCCAAGAGCTCGCACCCAGGAATGTAAAGGTAGTAAAAGCTTCACCCGCCATTAAAAGAAAGACAAAGATTGCACCGAAGCCTCGTCCTCCGACTGTCCACTGCTCAAGGCTCATATCCTTGCCTTTTTTCGCTTTGATCCCTAAATAAAGTGAAAAGAGTAAAAAACCAAAAATAACTAAAAGGGCTGAATTCATACAATATCCCCTTCCTTGTTTGCAGGGTCCAGTTTATAAACGATTGCCAATAGGACAGATGTCAAAATAACCCACACAATCACCCAAAAAAACACAAACGGTAATCCTAAAATATACGGTTCTACTTTGTTAACAAATGGCAAACATCCTAGCATACCTAGAAACGGTAGTAAGGAAAGTAACGCAATCACTCGTTTCATCAGTTTTCCCCCTTAATTAAAAGTTGAATGACACATCTTAAACCTAGTGGATACGCTTACAAATCATTCTAGCTTTCTTGCATGATGAAGCCTGATTTTGCTCGAGAATGTTCTGATAGATAATCAAAAACAGCACTGATAAATAGTTTCCCAATCAAAATCATGGACCGCTCATCCACATCAAACTTTGGATGGTGATGCGGGTAAATAGCATTGATTTCAGGGTTAGCGGCGCCGACCCACAGGAAAGTTCCTGGAACTTCCTTTACATAATAAGCAAAGTCTTCCATCCCCATCATCGCTTCAATATGTTGGACTTTGTCTTCTCCAAACAAGGATGTCGCCAATTTTTCCATTCTTTTTGTTTCCTCTGGATGGTTCCAGACAGCTGGGTAGCCTCGAGTGTATGTAAAGTTGGAAACCGCACTTGCCCCTTTGCATGTGGATTCGACAACTTGTCCCATTTGTTCCTCAATCAAATCCCTTACCTCTTCATCAAACGTCCGAACAGTTCCGATAATTCTTGCTTTATCTGGGATTACATTTAACCCGCTGCCACTATTAAAGGCACCGACTGTAATAACAGCCGTTTTAATAGGATCAACCCGCCTGCTGACTATTTGCTGCAAATTCATCACAAGCTGACTTCCAGTCACAACGGGGTCAACTGTTAAATGAGGTGTTGCACCATGACCACCTCTGCCTTGAATCTCAATTTCAAATGTATCCCCACAAGCACAGATGTAGCCTTCTTTAATGCCAATGATTCCATAGGGATGCATGGAAGAAACGTGTGCTCCAAAAATCACATCTACTCCCTCTAAACAACCGTCCTCAACCATTGATTTTGCTCCGCCAGGGATTACTTCCTCAGCAAACTGATGAATGAACACAATATTTCCTTCCAATTCGTCTCTCACTTCACTTAACACCTTGGCAACACCAAGTAATGCGGCAGTATGGAGATCATGTCCACATGCATGCATCACGCCAGGGACCTTGGATTTGTATTCAACATCTTTTTCGTCTTGAATCGGCAAGGCATCGAAATCAGCCCGTAATGCGACGGTTTTCCCTGGCTTACCCCCTCGGAGCAATCCCGTAACACCTCTTCCGCCCACTCCTGTTTTCACTTCCAAGCCTAAGTTGGTTAAAAAAGCGGCTACTTTCTTCGGTGTATTCACCTCTTGGAACGACAGCTCGGGATTCATATGAAGATCCCTTCGAATATCGACCATTTCTGAATAAAGTTTTTCCAGTTTGTCAAAAAGCTGTTCTTGCATAAGTAAACCTCCTTTTAGTAGACTACACACCGAATAATCCTCATACTTTTCAAAATCTTATAAAAAGTATAAAATGATTTTAAAGCGTTTTCAATGTAGGTATTTACCGATTATCCTCAATATTATGTATGCATTTACACCAGGAGGTTCCTATGGAAGTGATAAAGCCAGCTCTATCCTTTTTAGATCATGTAATAAATAAAACCCCTTTTCAAATTTGGGCAGGTCAACAGCATGATCAAAAACATATTTATAGTAACGGCAGCGAGATTCCTCTTTTACCGCCATTTTTTTCCCTTTGCAAACCATTTAAAACCTATTCGATAAACAGTCAAAACGGGAAGACCTTCCTCCATTTTTTATATCCGGAAGAGTTTTATATCTGTCTTTGCATGTTTAAAGAAAATTTGATTCTACCTGACGAAACACTCAAACAGCTTCACTATTATTTTTATCCTTTATACAGTCAGGAGTTGATTCAAAAGCGAGATCGCGAATGGAAAATGGTGATGGAAATAACAAGATCAATCAATTCATCCATTAATACGGATGAGGTGCTAACGAATATCGTTCGAAATGCCATCAAGGTGATCCCCGCATCAGATGCAGGATATTTACAGCTATTTGATGAGGAGCGGGAACGACTGGTTATAAAGGCAGCTGTTGGTTTCAATGAACACATTAACCACTTCCAACCCAAAAGTGGTGAGTCGATAACGGGAATGACCTATCTAGATGGAAAGACGAGAATTTACCATTCTCGAAAAGAAATCTTGGCTTCAATGAGCGAAGAAAAGATTACGGAGGAAAATTTCCAACATATTATGGCTTCTTCCGATCAGCATTTTCTTAAAGGAGGAATTTGTGTAGCTGTTTCCGTTGGGGAAAAGCGAATTGGCGTCATGATGGTACACCAATTTTTCACTGAAGGAGGCTTAACAAACCGGGATATCGATTTATTACAAGGTTTTGCTGACCAAGCAGCCATTGCTATCCAAAATGCAGCGCTTTTTTCTGAGATAAAGAATAATTTTGCTGTGCTGACAGAACTAAGTGAGCAGTTGACAGAAAAAAATGCATTGTTAAACAAACGCAATCAAGTTCATAAAACGTTAACACAAATTTCATTGGAAAATAAAGGCGTTAAAACAATTATTTCGGAATTAAGCAAAATGATAGAAACGCCCATTTCCTTTTTCGATTGCACGGAAGATGAATTTTTTTGCAGTCATCAAAGCCAGCTCCACCTCTTTCATTATGAAGAAATTAGAAAAATAATTCATCCGAATCATGGCCCTCATAATATCGAAGTTCATGGCACGGAAAATGGTTCTTATTATCTTTATCCGATTCATAATGGAACTGCTTTTTTAGGGTGCTTAATTGTGGCAGCAACAAATCCGCTGAGCAAAATGGATATCGTAACGATTGAACAAGGAGGTGCGATTCTTTCATTAGAATTAGTAAAAAAACATACGTTGACAGATATTTACTACAAGAAAACTCATGAATATTTTACTGCAATCATTAAAAATACAAATCCCGACTCGCTCTATGAACATGCAAAAGATCTTGGACTCATTCCATCCTCCTATCTATGTGTTGCCTTATTTGAAATAAAAACATATCCTGACTTGCAACTTTTAGAAGCAAATATTCACCGCTTAGTTTCATTTATTAAAAAAGGCTTTCCAGAGCATCATTTGTTAATCTATGGTTTTCACAATAAAGTCAATCTTCTCATCTCTACTGATCATCCAGCAACTCAAGCAAAGATAACGGAAAGACTCGCAAATCTAATCAGGATTTGGGAAAGTAAGGATGGATTAGAGGTATCGGTTGGTATTGGTTCAACCTATAAAGGAATTGAATATATTTCAAGGAGCTATGATGAAGCAGAAAAAGCACTCGCGTATTTAGCTAATCGGAGCGAACAGAGGATTATTCATTATGAAAACATTGGAGTAAACCGCCTATTTATCCATCAGCAGCCGCAGGAAATTGAACGTTTTTTAGAGGAAACATTAGCTCAGCTTTTGTCAGAAAAGAACCATCATGAACTAGAACATACACTCCTTACCTATATTCAATTGAACAAGTCAGCTGTCGAAACAGCTAAAAAGCTTCATATTCATATAAATACGCTTTACAAGCGGTTAAAAAGAATCGAAGAACTATTAAATGTTGATTTTAATAATCCAGAAGATAACCTAAAAATTCAATTAGCCTGCCACTTGAGAAGCTTCGTACAAGCTTAAAAGGAGAAGTGCTCATAACACTTCTCCCTGCAACCTTTACCGTTCCCTAATAATTGATGTGGGGCCAGGCACTGTCATGAACGACGCACTGACTCCCTGAAATCTACAATCCCACGAGCAACATCTTTCATTAAATAAGTGAGATACGTTTCATTCGAAAGATTCTTATCCTCGATTGGGTTTGTCATGAATCCCATTTCGATTAAGACCGCTGGGACTTGAGACCAATTTGTGCCGGACAAATCGTCGCGAAAGGAAATACCATTTACTTTGACATCCCGATTTTCCTTTACCTCATCCATAATCAATTGGGAGGCCTTTAAACTATCCTTGTAGATGGTTTTCGTATAAGGATTCTTGCTTGATGGGGTTAGAATCGAAAAGCCTCTGACACTCCGATTGGTTGATCCGTCCGCATGAAGGCGAATAAACAAGTCCGCCTTATTCACATTGGCCATTTCAGCCCTTACTTTATTACTTACATTCACATCGTTTGAGGTTCGTGTATACACGACGTTAAAACCTTTTTCTTTTAAGATTGCACCTAAAATTCTAGAAGCCTTTAATGTCAGCTTATATTCAGGTGTACCGGTTGTGATCCCCCTAGTTCCTCCCGTTACTTTTGGTTTTTCCTGTTAGCCCCTGGGCCGATTTTTTCAGTTGATAAATCAGCTTTTTGCTGGTGACCAGGGTCAATGCAGATGACAAGCGGTTTCCTTTTTGGCTTCGCCGTGATGGGAAGTGCTGTCTTTTCCTTTTTTTCATCCCGTGCAAGCGGTTCTTTTTGTTCAACTGCTCGAAAACAAATAAATGTGATCAAGACCATCACAAGGATGAGAAGAATGGAACCATATTTTTTAAAAAAGCGGCTCACTATAGACTGTCCTCTCTTGCCTTGATGGTGGTTACATTTTGTCTTTCTACATCATTTAATGAGCCATCAAAGGATGCATTGGCATGATACCACGATTTACCTGAAAAATACTTTTGCAAATCCTTCGATTTAAACAC
Source organism: Bacillus salipaludis (assembly GCF_030938565.1). Classification (GTDB taxonomy): domain Bacteria; phylum Bacillota; class Bacilli; order Bacillales; family Cytobacillaceae; genus Neobacillus; species Neobacillus salipaludis_A. Next base: position 6,186,017 of record NZ_JAVGVR010000001.1, read on the forward strand.
ATAGCCATGACGGGCGTAGATTTCATTTCTGGCTAAACGAAGCTGCCATTTTGGTAAGATATCTATGTCGTCTAAGCTCAGCAACCTTTTATTACTAGTAGGTATAATATAATCGGAAGAAGAAGGTTTTGAACTTTCTGGCAAAAGGTCACTAGATTCTTTTTTATTTTCTGCCGTTTTCTCTGTTGATGGAGCAACCTTTTTAGTTGCTGTAACACTTGTTTTTGTTACTGGCTTTTGAAGGCCTTTAACTACGAACGGAGTGACACTTACAACAGCCAGCATCCCAACAATGGATCCAACGGCCACTATTTTCTTATTTTTCGAACGATATTTCTTTTTTTCCACACGGGAATTAGGGTTTGGGGATATATTTTTATGATCTTTAGTGATTCCCGAACCGCAGTTCGGACAGAATCCACTAGATTTATTAACTTTTCTACCACAATTACTGCAAGAATTCATGAAATCATTCCCCCATCTATTAATTATTCCTAGAAGGACATAAAAATATCTATAATCATAGTTATTATAGAACAAAAAGAGGATTCAATTTTTGCAAACAGATTAAATTGATGTGACATTTGAACCAACTCAAAGCCAAAGTAAGTAACTGTTCTTCCCCCATCTAGTTTTCCTCCCAATTGTAAATACCAGCCGTCTTTCTACCAGTTTACTACACAAATCGACAAGTTCAGCGCCTTCTTTTCCAATCAAACGTTTAATTAAAACCGGAGCAAATCCTTTTAGAAAACGAACATTGGCTAGTTTCCTAGGAAATATTTTGTCGATAAGATCGTTCTGTTTTTTCCGTATAATCTCCCAAACTATCAAAATCCAGCATATCCCGCATATTTTGACTAGTTCCTACAAACCAGCCTACTAATCAAACAATTGATTAGTATCCGGAAATAGGTTGTTAAATAAGGATTTCCCGCCTTACTTCAGTAAAAACATTGTCAAAATCCCCAGAAAGGGTTCCTCAATAAAACCTGAAAATAATTTCCTTATTATGGACATAATAAAATGGCATATTGACTGGGACTTATAGGAGGACACTATGGTTCACGAACTATTTAGATACTTCCCTTTACTATTTTCAATAATACTTCTTGTTGCAGCAATCATATTTGCCGATTGGAAAAATTGGAGAGAATATTACTCAACCATCCTATTTGCTATTAGTGTAGACTTTTTTATTGCCATCATTACCTATAAACATTCACTCTGGTTCTTCCATAAATCCTTATTAGTTCCCAATCATACGATAGCTGATTTTTTTATTGCTTATACAAATATCCCTCTCATCATTTTAATTTTTCTTTCACTTTATCCAAACAAGACTCAATTCGTTATACAATTTTCTTATATTTTCGTATGGAGTATTGTATTCACAGTCATAGAGACCATTTTTTTATTGATGAAACTTTTGTCTTATCACAATGAATGGAACTTCTGGTGGTCGTTAATTGTTTGGTTTTTTATATTTATTGGTATCACAATTCATCAAAAAAAGCCCTTATTGGCATGGGTTCTCTGTTTTATATGTACGATTTTTCTGGTTCTTTACTTTCAAATACCCGTTTTAAAATTAAAATAATGATGAGGCTTTAGAGCGTAATTGTTGATATAATCCGAAAAGTGTTGATATCTGTTTAAATTTTGTTGATATAATCCATTTTTGTGTCGATATCCTCGAAAAAGTGTTGATATCCTCGAAAAAGTGTTGATATCCCTCAAAAATTTGTTGATATTCGACAATAGGAGCAGTTATTCTCAGCAACAACCCCCAAAACTTGAAAATAACTGCTAGCTAATGTATTTTGAAGAGAGCTTAAATTACGTTTTACCTCAGAATAGGAAGTGAAGATTATGATAAAGATTGAAATACCAAATCCTGATGTTGTAATAACGAAACAAAGACAGTTAGGTGAAAAAGTAGAAGCTGTGATTAGCAGTGAATATGGTTTTACGGATTATCATCGAATTCCTCGTGATAAAGGCGGGATTATCCTACTTTTTAACGCAGAGGATGAACTGTTATATGTCGGCAAAGCACGGAAATTGCGTCCAAGAGTAAAGAAACATTTTGAGGATACCGTTTCCCCCATTAAAATGCACCGTGATGAAGTATATAAAATTGCGGTTTGCGTCGTCGAAGATCCAACGGAAAGAGAAATTTACGAAACCTATATCATCAACAAGCAGCACGCAAAATACAATATTGACAAAGTGTTTTATAAATAAATTCCGTCAACATAAAATCACCTTGCACTATAAGTGCAAGGTGATTTTCACATTTTCTATAAACTTTTGCTGAGTGGGGGTCAGACCCCCGAATTCAGGCCTTATAATAGGTGGATTTCCAACTATAGCTCAGTACAAAGATTGTAGATGGTTGCTGACATTTGCAACGTTTAAATGATTACATTTATTTACGGATTCAATTGCATGTCCGTTATCATCCGTACACCAGGATTGGGATTGGAAGGCTAAAAAAATCCCTGCCCATCGATTCTCTTCGGTAAAATGAATAAGGATCCCACCGTCTTGCCAGATTCCATCATCATTTTTCCATCGGCCCACATTCCCCTGATTCATATGAATATCATGGATCCCGTTACCAGGTAAAAAGTGAAAATATTGATCCGGATTATCCTCTTCCGGTCCCCATCTCTCACCATAAGCATATAGAGTTGCATTTTTCTCCATGGCTTCCTTGATGTAGTACTCTACTTTTTCATTTAAATCATTATTGAGACCAGGTTTAAAAGGTGGAAGGGCAACCATTTCCTTGGGGTCGAATAATCCCCCGCGAATATAGTCGAGGGCAATATCCCGATTGTCGTTCGTGATGGGAATAAATCCAGAAGGGAGTGATGGCAATTTTGTGATTTGTTCGGAGTTAAAATTCTCGCTAACATAGTAAAGAACTTCCGAGGGGTGCGTTCCTGATTGAATGTTAACCGCGATTCGATAATTCGTCTCTTGGTCATCTTTAAGATGAATTTCAAAATGAGGGTTTCCGGAGCGACCGATGGCAGTGTTCACAACTTTCCCTTTCAAAACGGTATAATTTCGTAAAGGCATTGGCAGATCCTCCTCTAGTAAATTTAATTACTTGTTTCTATTTTAAGCCATATTCTTTTTCATCACCACATTCTATTTCCTTATTTTTCTATTACTAGGTTAATACTTTTAGATTAAATTAGCCTTTCACACCGCTTCTTAGATGTAAAACATGTAGTGGAACAGAAGTTTTCTTCCCTTGAAGATGAAATCCTTACATTGGAACGTCCAATCAAAAGATGACGGTAAAGGGTGGAAAAAATTTTTTCCACACTTTGTATGATTGATTCTCAAAAAAACGACTACAGAAACCATTCACCCTGAGCGATTTTTTCTACCCTGCCACCTACAAAAACACTAATTTTCCCATCAGCATCACTTGCTTTTAAAAACAATAAAGAAGCCCTGTTCATTTCATATCCTTGTTCGACACGAAGATCAATTTCATTTTTTTCAAAAAATCGGTACTTTAATAAGTACCCGGCTAAGCAGCCGTTCGAGCTTCCCGTAGCCGCATCCTCAGGAATCCCATAATAATCTCCAAAATCACGAACATTTAAATCATTTTCTGGATGATAGGCTTCAGGAGAAAAAACCAGGATCGCTTTTGCTTCCCTATATTCAATTAGCTCAAAGTATTTTTCTTTGTTAATCTTTACTTTTTTAACAGCTTCTAAAGAGGTTAAAGGGACAATAATCACTGGAAGACCCGTGGAGACCTCCTGGATAGGATATTTTACATTTATGTATTCTTTATCGATGTTTAAAACTTCAGCAACTTTATCAGCTTCTAAAACTTGACCGAAAGTTGGTTCATTTTGCTTCATCCAAATCACTTCTTCTTGATGGTCGAAGGAAACGGGGATCTGACCAGCTTTAAAATTTAACTTAAGTTTGTCCGTTGGTTCTGCTAGAATTTCATTTTGAATAATATACGCCGTACCCAATGTCGGGTGGCCAGCAAAAGGAACTTCTTCATTCGGCGTAAAAATCCGAACATCATATCCCCCGTTATTTTTCACATTAGATAAAATAAAAGTCGTTTCAGAATAATTCAATTCCTTTGCGATTTGCTGCATCTCCTCATCCGATAAATTTCCAGCATTCTTAAAAACAGCAAGCTGATTTCCTGTATATTTCCCTTGTGAAAAAACATCCACAATTGAATAATTAATTTTCTTCAATTTGCTTCTCTCCTTCATTCGTAGTGCGTATTTAGAAACTCATTAATCCCCGCGTTAATTTTCACCAAATTTTCTTCCGAAGGAAAATGTCCCATATTAAAAGATTGGAAAGCTATTAAATTCGGTATGATTTCATTTGCTGCTTTACTTATGCTGTTTTCAGGAAAAAAAATATCCTTTTCCCCCGCGATGACTAGCGTTGGTGAATGATAATTTCGTAATTCCTCTTTTTCTGTCAATTTTGGCATATCTTGTTCGAGTTTGATGTATTTAAAAATATCACCGATGATTTGTTTATCGATTTCTTTCATACGACGATCGGACATGGCACCAGCGATTTGATTAAGATATTTTTCAGAGGATGTAGCTTTAAATAAAATTAACGGGAGAAATATATTCTTAATCATTTTTATTTTAGAACTTAACTGGATTCCCGCTGGTGACACTAAGACGGAGCAATCAATTTTATCAGGCTTAAAGGAGGCCATTCTCAATATAATCCCGGCTCCGTAGGACGCTCCAATAAATCCGCAACTCTTCATCCCAAAGTAATCCATTAATTCTTCAATCCAGATCGCAAAACTTCCATCCTTCGCAGAAATCCTAGTTTCATCACTGTATCCTGGATGACCAATTGTATCAGGGGCATAGATTCGATATTGATCGGTCAACGGTGAAAACCATGATAATGTCATTGGATTGATACAGTTGCCACCTTGAAATATAAACAATGGTTTTCCTTCGACAGGTCCTGCTACTAGCATATGAGTTTTCCCAAAGCTTGTATTGATATAGATTCTATCAACCTCAAACTTTAATGATTGAAGATAATTTTCATAGTGTTGAGAAAGTTTTCTTTTTCCTTCCGGGTTTTTAAAAATGGTTCCCGTCCTCATAGAACACCTCGATCTTTATCGATAGGTATACATCATCCAAAAACCAATATCCTCAAAGCCAATTCGCTTATAAATCGCTCCCGCTTCAGGATTATCGTAGAACAAACAAAGTTCTTTCCCCTCGCTTAAAAGTTGGCTGCATAGCCTAAGCATACACTTGGTTGCATATCCTTTTTTCTTATAGTCTTCTAACGTAGCTACCCCCACAACCATTGCAGACAATGAATTTTCTGCAGCTGTTGAGGCAGTGGAAACCATTTTTCCATCGTCCTCTAGAAAAAATGACCGGGAACTGCCGTCTTTCCATTCACGAATTTTTCTATCCACTGTGATAGTTGAATTGCAAAACTCTGGAATAGAGGTTAATAAGATAACAAGATCCGCTGCATCCGTGGGAGTTGCTTGTTGAATATTCGAAAAATCAATATTCGTAGGATCAACATTCAATTTGGTACACTTAGCATAATAGGTTTGTCTTTTCCTTTTATATGGTTGAGGCAAGTATGGCTCCATTTGTTCTGTGATTTCCTTAAGTCCAGACATCATCTTAAAAGCAGGATCTTTAGACATGATCTCGGCAAATCCATTAGCATTAAAAGCTTCTGTCGCAAATGGTATATAGTTTTCCTCATACTTTAACAAGACAGCAATCAATTTTCCTCTTTCGTTAAACTCTCCCCAAAGCTTTTGAAACTCTTGTTCATAACCATATGCTTCAATGTCACCAATGATAAATAAATTTTCAGCAGGTCGGGTCTTTAGGAAATTAAGACAAACCTCATGATCATTTTTATTTAGTCTTCTAATCATAGTTCTCTTCCTTCCGATTGCAATTTTAACCTTCCTTTTGACGAAAAAGACAGCTTCACAAATACTATTATCCATTCAGTCTCTTTCCTAATTCCTCCAATTCTATTATAAATACTAAGTAGGAACTTAAAAAGCCGTAACCTATCAGGAGGTTACGGCTTTTTCAAAGATATTTTTTTAATATTTAAACTCTTTCAAGATTGAAGCGGGTGATGGGAATCGAACCCACAACAACAGCTTGGAAGGCTGTGGTTTTACCACTAAACTACACCCGCAAATGATATTTTATTTTTTACAATACCGGTGGTCGGCCTCCCTGATTTGAACCGGGGATACTGGTCGATCGTGATCTACCAACTGAGCTACTGAGCCATAAAAAAAATCTATATCAACAGCAGGTATATCCTACTGGGGTAAAAGAACGGTCCGGACGGGACTCGAACCCGCGACCTCCTGCGTGACAGGCAGGCATTCTAACCAACTGAACTACCGGACCATATATTGCGGAGGCAGGATTTGAACCTGCGACCTTCGGGTTATGAGCCCGACGAGCTACCAGACTGCTCCACCCCGCGATAGTAAAAATATTAAGTTTAAATGATGCTCTAAGCTTAACGACCGCCCCGATTTCAGTATGCTTATTCAAGATGTGGCTCAATCGGTGCGCTGTGGATAATTCGAAGAAGCATATTCGAACGTGCTCCACCCCGCGATAGTAAAAATATTAAATTTGGATCATGCTCCAAGCTTAACAACCGCCCCGATTTCAGTATGCTTATTCAAGATGCGGCTTAATCGGTGCAATTTGACTAATTTCCCAAAAAAGGAATGGAGCCTAGCGGGATCGAACCGCTGACCTCCTGCGTGCAAAGCAGGCGCTCTCCCAGCTGAGCTAAGGCCCCATGGTATTAATATCATTTTGACTGGTCGGGAAGACAGGATTCGAACCTGCGACCCCTTGGTCCCAAACCAAGTGCTCTACCAAGCTGAGCTACTTCCCGTAAAAATATGGCGCGCCCGAAAGGAGTCGAACCCATAACCTTCTGATCCGTAGTCAGACGCTCTATCCAATTGAGCTACGGGCGCATTATGAAAGTTTTTTTGCATGCGCAAAATACTGGTGCCGAGGACCGGAATCGAACCGGTACGGTAGTCACCTACCGCAGGATTTTAAGTCCTGTGCGTCTGCCAGTTCCGCCACCCCGGCAAATTGGAGCGGAAGACGGGATTCGAACCCGCGACCCCCACCTTGGCAAGGTGGTGTTCTACCACTGAACTACTTCCGCATAAGAATGGTGCGGGTGAAGGGAGTCGAACCCCCACGCCTTGCGGCGCCAGATCCTAAGTCTGGTGCGTCTGCCAATTCCGCCACACCCGCATATCCAATTAAATGGTGGAGGATGACGGGATCGAACCGCCGACCCTCTGCTTGTAAGGCAGATGCTCTCCCAGCTGAGCTAATCCTCCATTATACTGTCAGTTATTTTCACTGTTTCGAAAAAACTTTGGTGACCCCTACGGGATTCGAACCCGTGTTACCGCCGTGAAAGGGCGGTGTCTTAACCGCTTGACCAAGGGGCCAACTATAAAATTCAGCAAAATAATAGCCCCTAAAGGGGCTTAGCCTAGCAACGTCCTACTCTCACAGGGGGACAGCCCCCAACTACCATCGGCGCTGAGAAGCTTAACTTCCGTGTTCGGTATGGGAACGGGTGTGACCTTCTCGCCATTATTGCCAGACTATTTTATTTGAGGTATCATTCCCTCAAAACTAGATAATACAGAAGAAGTTTTAGTAAAAACGAGTTCACCTTAAGACTATGGTTAAGTCCTCGATCGATTAGTATCAGTCAGCTCCACATGTCGCCACGCTTCCACCTCTGACCTATCAACCTGATCATCTTTCAGGGATCTTACTAGCTTGACGCTATGGGAAATCTCATCTTGAGGGGGGCTTCATGCTTAGATGCTTTCAGCACTTATCCCGTCCGCACATAGCTACCCAGCGATGCCTTTGGCAAGACAACTGGTACACCAGCGGTGCGTCCATCCCGGTCCTCTCGTACTAAGGACAGCTCCTCTCAAATTTCCTGCGCCCACGACGGATAGGGACCGAACTGTCTCACGACGTTCTGAACCCAGCTCGCGTACCGCTTTAATGGGCGAACAGCCCAACCCTTGGGACCGACTACAGCCCCAGGATGCGATGAGCCGACATCGAGGTGCCAAACCTCCCCGTCGATGTGGACTCTTGGGGGAGATAAGCCTGTTATCCCCAGGGTAGCTTTTATCCGTTGAGCGATGGCCCTTCCATGCGGAACCACCGGATCACTAAGCCCGACTTTCGTCCCTGCTCGACTTGTAGGTCTCGCAGTCAAGCTCCCTTATGCCTTTACACTCTGCGAATGATTTCCAACCATTCTGAGGGAACCTTTGGGCGCCTCCGTTACTCTTTAGGAGGCGACCGCCCCAGTCAAACTGCCCACCTGACACTGTCTCCCACCCCGATCAGGGGTGCGGGTTAGAATTTCAATACAGCCAGGGTAGTATCCCACCGACGCCTCCACCGAAGCTAGCGCTCCGGCTTCTACGGCTCCTACCTATCCTGTACAAGCTGTACCAAAATTCAATATCAGGCTACAGTAAAGCTCCATGGGGTCTTTCCGTCCTGTCGCGGGTAACCTGCATCTTCACAGGTACTATAATTTCACCGAGTCTCTCGTTGAGACAGTGCCCAGATCGTTACGCCTTTCGTGCGGGTCGGAACTTACCCGACAAGGAATTTCGCTACCTTAGGACCGTTATAGTTACGGCCGCCGTTTACTGGGGCTTCGATTCAGAGCTTCGCTTTTAAGGCTAACCCCTCCTCTTAACCTTCCAGCACCGGGCAGGCGTCAGCCCCTATACTTCGCCTTGCGGCTTCGCAGAGACCTGTGTTTTTGCTAAACAGTCGCCTGGGCCTATTCACTGCGGCTCTTCGAGGCTATTCACCTCAAAGAGCACCCCTTCTCCCGAAGTTACGGGGTCATTTTGCCGAGTTCCTTAACGAGAGTTCTCTCGCTCACCTTAGGATTCTCTCCTCGCCTACCTGTGTCGGTTTGCGGTACGGGCACCTTTTATCTCGCTAGAGGCTTTTCTTGGCAGTGTGGAATCAGGAACTTCGGTACTAAATTTCCCTCGCCGTCACAGCTCAGCCTTTATGAGAAGCGGATTTTCCTACTTCTCAGCCTAACTGCTTGGACGCGCATATCCAATAGCGCGCTTACCCTATCCTCCTGCGTCCCCCCATCACTCAAACGATAAAGAGGTGGTACAGGAATATCAACCTGTTGTCCATCGCCTACGCCTTTCGGCCTCGGCTTAGGTCCCGACTAACCCTGAGCGGACGAGCCTTCCTCAGGAAACCTTAGGCATTCGGTGGATGAGATTCTCACTCATCTTTCGCTACTCATACCGGCATTCTCACTTCTAAGCGCTCCACCAGTCCTTACAGTCTAGCTTCAACGCCCTTAGAACGCTCTCCTACCGCGGACACCTAATGGTGTCCACCCACAGCTTCGGTGATACGTTTAGCCCCGGTACATTTTCGGCGCAGAGTCACTCGACCAGTGAGCTATTACGCACTCTTTAAATGGTGGCTGCTTCTAAGCCAACATCCTGGTTGTCTAAGCAACTCCACATCCTTTTCCACTTAACGTATACTTTGGGACCTTAGCTGGTGGTCTGGGCTGTTTCCCTTTTGACTACGGATCTTATCACTCGCAGTCTGACTCCCACGGATAAGTCATTGGCATTCGGAGTTTGTCTGAATTCGGTAACCCGATGAGGGCCCCTAGTCCAAACAGTGCTCTACCTCCAAGACTCTTACTTCGTGAGGCTAGCCCTAAAGCTATTTCGGAGAGAACCAGCTATCTCCAAGTTCGATTGGAATTTCTCCGCTACCCACACCTCATCCCCGCACTTTTCAACGTGCGTGGGTTCGGGCCTCCATCCAGTGTTACCTGGACTTCACCCTGGACATGGGTAGATCACCTGGTTTCGGGTCTACGACCACATACTCAAACGCCCTATTCAGACTCGCTTTCGCTGCGGCTCCGTCTCATCAACTTAACCTTGCATGTAATCGTAACTCGCCGGTTCATTCTACAAAAGGCACGCCATCACCCATGAACGGGCTCTGACTACTTGTAGGCACACGGTTTCAGGAACTATTTCACTCCCCTTCCGGGGTGCTTTTCACCTTTCCCTCACGGTACTGGTTCACTATCGGTCACTAGGGAGTATTTAGCCTTGGGAGATGGTCCTCCCTGCTTCCGACCGGATTTCACGTGTCCGGCCGTACTCAGGATCCACTCAGGAGGGAACGAAGTTTCAACTACAGGGTTTTTACCTTCTATGACGGACCTTTCCAGATCGCTTCATCTACCCCGTTCCTTTGTAACTCCATGTTGAGTGTCCTACAACCCCGAAAGGCAAGCCTTTCGGTTTGGGCTGTTCCCGTTTCGCTCGCCGCTACTCAGGGAATCGCGTTTGCTTTCTCTTCCTCCGGGTACTTAGATGTTTCAGTTCCCCGGGTATGCCTTCATTATCCTATGTATTCAGATAAAGATACTGCTCCATTACGAACAGTGGGTTCCCCCATTCGGAAATCTCCGGATCAAAGCTTACTTACAGCTCCCCGAAGCATATCGGTGTTAGTCCCGTCCTTCATCGGCTCCTAGTGCCAAGGCATTCACCGTGCGCCCTTTCTAACTTAACCTAAAAGGTTTTACTCTAAAATTAGAGAGAAAAACTAAAATGGCGATTACTCGGTTTTTACTTGGTTTCTTCTTCTTACGATTATCTAGTTTTCAAAGAACGATTTAAAAAAGCTTTGAGAGAATTGCTCTCTCAAAACTAAACAAACAAGAAACGGTCAACATCTTATCAGTCCATAAGGACTGCATTATCCTTAGAAAGGAGGTGATCCAGCCGCACCTTCCGATACGGCTACCTTGTTACGACTTCACCCCAATCATCTGTCCCACCTTAGGCGGCTGGCTCCTTACGGTTACCCCACCGACTTCGGGTGTTACAAACTCTCGTGGTGTGACGGGCGGTGTGTACAAGGCCCGGGAACGTATTCACCGCGGCATGCTGATCCGCGATTACTAGCGATTCCGGCTTCATGTAGGCGAGTTGCAGCCTACAATCCGAACTGAGAATGGTTTTATGGGATTGGCTAAACCTCGCGGTTTCGCAGCCCTTTGTACCATCCATTGTAGCACGTGTGTAGCCCAGGTCATAAGGGGCATGATGATTTGACGTCATCCCCACCTTCCTCCGGTTTGTCACCGGCAGTCACCTTAGAGTGCCCAACTAAATGCTGGCAACTAAGATCAAGGGTTGCGCTCGTTGCGGGACTTAACCCAACATCTCACGACACGAGCTGACGACAACCATGCACCACCTGTCACTCTGTCCCCCGAAGGGGAAAGTCCTATCTCTAGGAGTGTCAGAGGATGTCAAGACCTGGTAAGGTTCTTCGCGTTGCTTCGAATTAAACCACATGCTCCACCGCTTGTGCGGGCCCCCGTCAATTCCTTTGAGTTTCAGCCTTGCGGCCGTACTCCCCAGGCGGAGTGCTTAATGCGTTAGCTGCAGCACTAAAGGGCGGAAACCCTCTAACACTTAGCACTCATCGTTTACGGCGTGGACTACCAGGGTATCTAATCCTGTTTGCTCCCCACGCTTTCGCGCCTCAGCGTCAGTTACAGACCAGAAAGCCGCCTTCGCCACTGGTGTTCCTCCACATCTCTACGCATTTCACCGCTACACGTGGAATTCCGCTTTCCTCTTCTGCACTCAAGTCCCCCAGTTTCCAATGACCCTCCACGGTTGAGCCGTGGGCTTTCACATCAGACTTAAAGGACCGCCTGCGCGCGCTTTACGCCCAATAATTCCGGACAACGCTTGCCACCTACGTATTACCGCGGCTGCTGGCACGTAGTTAGCCGTGGCTTTCTGGTTAGGTACCGTCAAGGTACCGGCAGTTACTCCGATACTTGTTCTTCCCTAACAACAGAGCTTTACGACCCGAAGGCCTTCATCGCTCACGCGGCGTTGCTCCGTCAGACTTTCGTCCATTGCGGAAGATTCCCTACTGCTGCCTCCCGTAGGAGTCTGGGCCGTGTCTCAGTCCCAGTGTGGCCGATCACCCTCTCAGGTCGGCTACGCATCGTCGCCTTGGTGAGCCGTTACCTCACCAACTAGCTAATGCGCCGCGGGCCCATCTGTAAGTATCAGCCGAAACCGACTTTCAGCTTTTCCTCATGAGAGGAAAAGGATTATCTGGTATTAGCTCCGGTTTCCCGAAGTTATCCCAGTCTTACAGGCAGGTTGCCCACGTGTTACTCACCCGTCCGCCGCTAACCAACAGGAGCAAGCTCCTATTGATTCGCTCGACTTGCATGTATTAGGCACGCCGCCAGCGTTCGTCCTGAGCCAGGATCAAACTCTCCAAGAAAGTTGATATAGCTCATTTGTTACGTTGGCTCATGTTCTATATAATAGAAGAAACATGATTATTATTGTTTGTTGACGTTTTTGTTTGTTTAGTTTTCAAAGAACAATAGCACTTATAAAAAGTGACAGGAATATTATTTTATCAAACTTCTTAAATTCTATCAATCATCAATTATTTCCAATTCCGATTGATTTTTGCACTCTTTTCAAGAGCAACTTTTACATTATATCACGTTATGCACATCAAAACAAGAGTAAATTTTACTTAATCTTGTTTACATATCCACTCTTTCTGGGAGCGACTTTATTAATATAACACCGTGGGTGTTAACTTGCAATAGAAAGTTTTTATAAAATTACTTTTTTGATTCTATTTTCTTCCTACCCAATTTTTAGTGGAAGTTGTAGGTAGAAAGCTAGCCCTCTTTAAATGCTTTGAATTTTTTAGCCAACTGCTTGAAATAAGGGGTGAAATCATTAAATAAAGGTTGTAATTGTTTAGTTGTCGCAACGAACATATCAACTGTTTCCATCAGCTGCATCAAATCGATCTGGTTAAGGAGACCTTCTATCTGATTTAGATTGTTTTGTGAGGAGGTCGGAGCTTCTTTTTCCTGAAAGCCAAATAGCCAACCATCCATTCGATTGGTGGTGCGATTAAAAGATGCCCGCCCAGGTTGCTCCAGAAATTCTTGTGAAGTATTTTCATTCATTTGATAAGGTTCTCTGCGGTTATGACTGCCAAGCATGAGTCTTGAAAACCGGTCGATTTCCTCAATTGGTTCCCTTTTTAATTCATTATCGTTCTCCAGCATTGACCCTCTTCTTCCTTTCTTCTTCTTCTTTTAAATAGAATATGATGGATTTCAAATCAAGGTGTGGACAATCTACCTAATAAATCAAGTTACCGCACCTCATGACTCCGAAAAATGATTAGACCTCATAAAATGATGGGCAAATGAGGATGTATTTTTACACTCTAGTATAAATCCTTATCACCGCAAGTGTAGGGAGCCCCACCCAAAAACTTGAAAATAACCATTAACTAATGTATTTTAAGAGAGCTAAAATTACGTTTTACCTTAGAATAGGAAGTGAAGTTTATGATAAAAATTGAAATACCAAACCCTGATGTAGTATTAACGAAACAAAAACAGCTAGGTGAAAAAGTAGAAGCCGTGATTAGCAGCCAATATGGTTTTACCGATTATCATCGAATTCCGCGTGATAAAGGCGGGATCATCCTACTTTTTAACGCAGAGGATCAACTATTATATGTCGGCAAAGCCCGGAAGCTGCGTCCAAGGGTAAAGAAACACTTTGAGGATACGGTTTCTCCAATAAAGTCGCACCGCGATGAGGTATACAAGATTGCGGTATCTGTTGTCGAAGATCCGATGGAAAGAGAAATTTACGAAACTTACATCATCAACCAGCAGCATGCCAAATACAATATTGACAAAGTCTTTTATAAATAAATCCCGCCCCCATCAAAACACCTTGCGCCATTAGCGCAAGGTGTTTTTCCCATTTTCAACCTCAATATTATTCGTGCTTTCCCGCTTTAATTCCTTACCCGAGCGGGGGTCAGACTCTTGAAATAAAGTTCAATTTTTCTAAAAATTTTAAGTTGTGCAACATATTTTTGAATGCTATACTGAACATAGTAATTTAGTAATCATGATTATAAAATCACTTTGATTGTTTTTTAACAATGATTTAAAGCTTTTAGAAAGCGCTTTAAGGTGAAACTTTTTATGTTAAACCTCTTGTGGCGAAAGAGGAAGAAAGGGATGTTAACATGTCAACAGAATGCAAAGAAAGAGAAATTATCACCAATTTTCCTTATACGTATCAAGCGATTGAAAACACTTGGATTGTTTTAAAAGACGGAACGAGACTCTCCAGTCGGATCTGGCTGCCTGAAGTTCCGGAAGGTGAAAAAGTACCGGCTATTTTAGAGTACATTCCTTACCGTAAAACTGATGGTACAAGGACAAGAGATGAACCGATGCATGGTTATTTTGCCGGACATGGTTATGCAGCAGTCAGAGTGGATATGAGAGGTTCGGGGGAATCCGATGGTCTCTTACAAGATGAATACCTAAAGCAAGAACAAGATGATGCCCTAGAAGTAATTGAATGGATTTCAAATCAACCTTGGTGTGATGGAAACATCGGAATGATGGGTAAATCTTGGGGAGGATTTAATTCCCTTCAAGTTGCAGCCAGAAGACCCAAAAATTTAAAAGCCATTATTACCCTTGGATTTACCGATGACCGCTATAACAATGATATCCACTATAAAGGCGGCTGTCTGTTAAACGATAATTTCTGGTGGGGAAACATTATGCTCGCCTATCAGGTACGTCCGCTTGACCCTCATATTGTCGGCGACAGCTGGCGGGAAAAATGGCTGGAACGGTTAGAAAATATGCCGTTATGGATGGCACAGTGGATGGAGGATCAAACAAGGGATGAATATTGGAAGCATGGTTCAGTTTGTGAAAATTACGATGACATTGAAGTGCCCGTTCTTGCCATTGATGGCTGGGAAGACTCTTATACAAATACCGTATTCAGCTTAATGAAAGGGCTTTCGGTCCCTAGGAAAGGGATCATCGGTCCATGGGCACATGTTTATCCTCAGGATGGCGTTCCAGGTCCGGCGTTGGGCTTTTTACAAGAGGCTGTTAAATGGTGGGATCATTGGCTAAAAGGAATCGAAAATGATTGCATCGATGGACCAATGATCGATGTATGGCTTGAGGAAAGCATGCCGCCTTCTTCTATTAAACCGGTTAGTAAAGGAGAGTGGGTTGGACTTCAATCATGGCCATCCAACGAAGTTCTCACAAAAACGTATCAATTGACGCATGGTAAATTACTGGAAGAACAAGATGATAAAGAAGAGCAAGTGTTATTAAAAACCCCTCTAAATCACGGCCTTTTATCAGGTGAATGGATGGGTGCCGGAGTACTTGGAGAAAGTCCTTCAGACCAGCGATTAGATGATGGAATGGCGATGGTCTTTGAAAGTGATCTATTAGAAAACCCATTAGAAATCGTAGGCTACCCGAGATTCGAAGTACAATTATCAAGTGACAAACCTAAAGCAATGCTTTTTGCACAGTTATCAGATGTGGCGCCGGACGGAGCCGTTACCCGTGTTTCCTACGGTGTAATGAATTTAGCCCATTTAAATGGACATGACCGGGTAGACTTGCTGACCGCTGGTGAGAAAGTAAATGCTTATGTGAATCTTGACTGTTGCGGACACAAATTTAAAGCCGGACACCGGGTTCGTTTATCAATTGCTACCACTTTTTGGCCAATGTTTTGGACCATGCCGGAGGATGCAACACTTACATTGAATCTGGAAACCG
Source organism: Bacillus salipaludis (assembly GCF_030938565.1). Lineage (GTDB taxonomy): Bacteria > Bacillota > Bacilli > Bacillales > Cytobacillaceae > Neobacillus > Neobacillus salipaludis_A. The sequence goes on from NZ_JAVGVR010000001.1 coordinate 6,201,866, forward strand.
CTAAGTTTTCATTGCCAATCTTTAACGGCAGCCGGACAGCAGGACCGAATATGAGTCCGGAGAGTGCGCCATTAACTCCGATAACCATACTTTCAGAGGGCAAAGTCGATCGTTCGATTTCCTATGATATTGTAGCCGATACATGGACTTGTATAACGGATGGTGTCGGCGGGGTATTTGGTGAAGGGGTTTATCGCTTTGATGAAATTGATGTGACCGTTGAACACAATTTGAAGCGGGAGTTGACATTAAGCAATGCTGATCCTCTTTCCGCAAAGTATACCATTTATCAAAAAATGAGAATTGGCCGTGAGGGCTGGTGGATTGAAGCTGACATTACCGTTACGCAAACTTCAGATGCGGAAAACTTTATCATCGTTGGCGAAATGGATGTAAAAGAGAACGGCGAGCCGGCATTCAAGAAAAATTGGGACCAAAAAATTAAACGCGTAGGGCTTTAAGAGAAAAGCGGAAGCGCCTTGGTCAGCCTCAGGCATAGCACAAGCCAAGCCTTCTTAACGGATTGGCTTGTGACCTCGAGGGGCAGGACGCTTGCGCTGGACAATTCTTAAAGCCAGCGATTGGGGGAAATGCGATGGAAGGAAAATTAAGAAAAAATATACCTACTCTAATCATTTTAATTATTGCAGGTGAAATGATTTATACATTGCCATATTTTCGAAACTATTATTATGATGTATTTCTAAAGGACTTTCACTTAACAAATACACAAATGGGTTCGCTCGGAAGTGTGTTTGGAATTACTTGTTTGATTTCCTATATCTTTGCAGGTTATGTGGCAGATCGTTGGAAAACGAAACACTTATTGACGCTCTCCTTAATCGTGACAGGAGCTCTAGGCTTTACCTTACTATTGTATCCCCCTTACTCTGTATTGGTCTTAATTTATGGAGCTTGGGGATTTACATCCATCCTGACCTTTTGGGTAGCATTAATAAAAGCCGTCCGTTCGTTAGCAAATGAAAATGAACAAGGAAAAGCATTCGGCTTTTTTGAAGGCGGACGCGGTGCTGCCAAAGTAATCGAATCCGCTTTGGTTTTAGGACTCTTCGCCTTTGTTTCAAAGCAGCTGAGTGACAAGGTCGCATTGTCCACAGTAATTATTTTCTATTCCGTGATGTGTATTCTTTTAGGGATCATGGTTATGCTGCTTTACAAGAGTCCTGAACAAAACAACAGCAGTGATCAAGGTAACGAAAAGGATCATACAAAATTTAATTGGGATATCCTTTGGAAGATTCTAAAAATGCCAACAACCTGGCTGGCAGCCGTTCTTATTTTAACATCTTATGCAATGATCAATAGTTTCTATTATATTACTCCTTATGCACATGCAGCATTTGGTGCTTCCACCATCATTGCCGCAGCACTGGGTTACTTTTCACAATACTGCCGCCCAGTCGGAAGTTTCTCCTCCGGAATCATCGGGGATCGAATTGGGATTTCGAATATGGTCATCATTGCCTATAGTTTATTGGCAGCCGGCTTAGTCGCTCTCATTCTTTTGCCCGGAAAGCCTTCTCTTATCCTGTTACTGTTAGTCTTTATCGCCGTTGTTTATGTAGCCATGTATGCCTTACAGGCAACGCACTTCGCGATTTTGGTGGAAGGAGACTATCCCGTTGAAACAACAGGAACTGTCGCTATGCCATTAATGATCATCGGGTATAGCGGGGAAATCTTTATGCCGATTATTGCCGGAGCTTGTTTGGACCACTGGGATGGTACCACTGGTTATAAGGTATTATTCGCCATTTTATTAGGCTTAACGATCGTTGGATTGATTACCGCTGTCATTTGGCAAAGAGTAACGAAAGAAAAACGAAAAGAAATTGCCCTTCAGAGAAAAATAATGAAAGAAAAAAAAGCAAGTTAGAATGAGCCCCTAAAATGAAAAGAAGCTGGCGATAAAGTTTTGTTTTTCGCCAGCTTTTTCATTTTGAACCAGTTCCACCACGGGTCATTATTACTTCGGCTTCTGAGCCAATAGTTTGGTATAATTTTTCTATCATCTTTTTTAAAAAGACTATGTTAAAGAACATTGTTGAATTTTTAGCCCTGTTGATTGGAGCGGAAATCAACAGCCAAAGTTAACATAGCCCTTAGATCTCACTTCGCCTAAGAACGAAATAACTTATATGGATATAAAATTTGTAAGGAGTATAACGATGAAAAAAAAGGAAATACAATTGAGCCGCATGTGGAAATACTTTGTCGACGCAACGGCTGAAATTATCGAAGAAGAAGGTTTAGAGAATGTAACGATCAGGAAAGTTGCGGATAAGGCAGGTTATAACAGCGCCACGATTTATAACTATTTTTCTGAAATCTCCCATCTGATCTTTTTCGCATCCATGAAATTCTTGAAATCTTACACGGATGAGGTAGCTGTTTATATTGAAAAAGGAAAAGATCCCATTGAAAAGTACTTGTTAGCATGGGAATGTTTTTGTATTCACTCCTTTAAGCAGCCACAAATTTTTAATGCGGTATTTATTATGGATTTAGGGGATCAACCCGAAAAGCTGCTTGAAGAATATTATAAAATCTATCCGGCTGATTTGATTAACATTCCTGAGGAGTTAAAGATTATTCTCTTTGAACGAAACGTGTCAAAACGGGGGCGGTCCTTCTTAGAAAATGCACTAAGAGAGGGATATATCAAAGAAGAAAACGTTGATGCGATTAATGAATTAACCATTTTAATCTGGCAAGGAATGTTTACAAATATCTTAAATAATCGCAAAAGCTATGAGTTTCAGGAGGCAGTGAAAATCACCATGAACTATATTACAGAGATTGTTCACAACGCGAATCTTTTTTCTTTTAAAAAATATGACCATACGAATCAGCAGTAAAAGCCATAGGGACGGTTCTGGTGGCTCCAAAAAGCCAGCAGAACCGTCCCTATGGTTACCCCATCGGCAAAAACACAATAAAGATGGTTCCGGTCCCGAGCTTGCTCTCGACCTCAATTCTTCCTCCATGTGCCTCTACAATAGATTTAGTAATCGATAATCCAAGGCCTGCTCCTCCCGTTCTTCTTGCACGGGAAACATCTGCACGATAAAAACGGTCGAAAATGAGCGGCAGACTTTCTTCGCTCACCCCTGTGCCATTGTCTTCTACGGAAAGCTTTGCAAACTGATTAGATGCTTCAAGCGAAACCTTAATCACCCCGGATACTGGATCCGTATGCTGGACAGCATTATTAAATAGATTAAGAATCACTTGCTTTAACTTATCTGATTCATAGAATCCAACAACATCTTGAGCAAGCTGAAATTGAATCGCGCGATCTCCCGCCAAAACGTTTAGTTGAGGTTCCATCTCTTCGATTAACATGGAAAGATTGCTCTCTTTAGCCTGTAATTCAGGAGCACGGTCCAGCTTCGTAAGCAATAATAAGTCCTCTACTAATTTAATAATCCGCCTTGATTCCCCCTGCATGCTATTTAATGCTTTGTACAGCTGTTCTGGACGATTGGCAGCTCCCCTTAATAAAACCTCAATGAATCCGGAAATGGAAGTAAGCGGTGTTCGCAGCTCATGAGAGGCATCCGCGATGAAACGTCTCATTTGTTCTTTCGTTTCTCTTTCATACTCAAAGGATTTTCCCAATCTCGCTAACATGTCATTAAACGACTCCGCTAAACGATCAATCTCTTCCTGCCCCTGTTCAACCGGAAGGCGCTCTTCTAAGTTTCCGGCATTGGTTTTCTTCACCGCTTTCACAATCCGTGATAACGGCACAAGGGTTTGGTTCAGAACGCGCAAGTAAATTCCAAGTCCACCAGCTAAAGCTAAAGCGGAAAGAATGGAAAAAATCAATAATTGCTGAAGAAGTACATGCTTGAGCGGTGCCGTATTCGTTCCCAGCTGCAGGATTCCGGAGATTTGATCCTGGAAACCTCCCCCCGCTGGCTTAAACACAATCAATTGCTCGACTCCCTTTGAATTCGTTTCGATACGATAGGAAACATCCTGATGAGTTGAAAAATCCTGCAAAATATTTTGATATTCCTTTTTAGAAAGTATTGGAGCTTGGATACTACTATTTTCTAAAAGGTCTTGAAAATTGCCGTTATTCTTAATCAGCGCAAGCGACATATCCTGTAAAAAGAAAAACTTATGATTTGGCCCCGGGAAAGTGTCCCCGTTGTCATGAGGCTTTTCATTATCATCTGGTAAATCTACATTTAAACCAATATCTTTTGGCAATGACATCAGCCTTGCACTTAGCGTTTCTGCCTCATTCTGAAACAGGAAATCCTTCATAACCAAGTACTGCGTAAGCCCAATCGCCAGTAAAATAAAAGCCAAGATGACTAACGTCCGTGCAAGAAGTTGATAGCGTAAGGAACGGGAAAAAAATAAATTCTTTACCCCCTTCATGAGAAATCTACCCTGTAGCCTGAACCTCTTATCGTACGAATCACCTGGTGCTGCTTATCCCCCAGCTTATCTCGTAAAGAGCGAATATACACTTCCACAATATTCTCTTCCCCAAGAAAATCATAGCCCCAAACCCGATCTAAGATGATGGCTTTGCTCATCACGATCCCGTGGTTCATCACTAAGAATTTGAGAAGCTCATATTCAGTTGGAGAAAGCTCCAAAATTCGGCCGTTATACGTAAATTCTTTTCTTCGGTCGTCCAGCTTAAAGGGTCCATACGTGACTTCATTAAATAGATTCGGGAATTGATTGCGCAGCCGGGCCCGAATTCTAGCCAATAATTCTTCAAAACTAAATGGCTTTATCACATAATCATCGGCTCCGATGGTTAACCCCTTCACCCGGTCTTCCACCTCATCTTTGGCCGTAAGCATAATAATGGAGGTTTGCGCACCGCTTTTTCGAATCATTTTGCACACTTCAAACCCATCCATTCCAGGCATCATCACGTCTAATATCGCAATATGCGGCTCAAATTCCTTCGCTACATTAATCGCCATCAACCCATCTAATGCTGTTTTTACCTCATACCCTTCCCCTGTAAGACCCATCTCTAAAAATTGCAAAATATGTGGTTCGTCATCGACGAGTAAGATTTTAATACCTTCTTTAGCATTCATGATCATACCTCCAGATCCCCTAATAGATATAGTTTCGTCTATTTAGCTGAAAATTAGCTGAATGAAAACTGAATATCGGCTTAATCGATATAAAAATGTCGGAATCGTTATGTAAATACCTATTATACTATGCATCAACTAGTTTGCTGAATTTTTCAGGAAACCTTCAGCTTTCCTTCAAGTCTAATTCAGGTTGGCCGTGCACAATACAGACATGAACAAAACGGGGAGGAGACATGAAAATGGGGAGAAAGAAAATAACATCCTTAGGAGTAGCGAAACGATGCGGACAACTAAAAATATAAAAATACTACTAGTGGATGATGAATTATCGATTTTGCAATTTTTAGAGCTCGGATTAATAGAGGAAGGATTCGAAGTAAGGACCGCTCAAGACGGTGCATCAGCCATCGACTTAGCCAAAGATTTTGAACCACATGTTGTCATCCTCGATGTCATGATGCCGGGAATGAGTGGGATTGAAGCATGCAAGATTCTTAAAAAATTAGGAAATCTGGCTGTTATTATGCTGACGGCAAAGGGGGACGAGGAGGATCGAATGAAAGGACTCGATCTAGGTGCCGACGATTATATGGTCAAGCCCTTTAGCTTTGGAGAACTGGTGGCGCGAATCCATGCAAGAATAAGAAATCAATTTCCCATTCTTTCAGAAAATATCGCAATCGGTCCTTTTGAAATTGATGACCGTCGGAGGGAAATTCGTTTCAATGAAACAGGTCTGAAACTTTCACCAACGGAATATGAACTCCTTCGATTATTGGTGATTAATCACGGAATGGTCCTAAGCAAAGCAACTATTTTAAAGAAGGTGTGGGGCTATGACGCTGGTGGTGAAGAAAATATTGTGGAAGTTTATATCCGCCTATTGAGAGAAAAGCTTCATGATCATAAACGTACCTTAATCCGGACAATCCGTGGTGCCGGTTATCGGCTGGATCTAGCATGATAAGTAAAATAATTGCTGACCTCTTAAAAGGCAGCAAAAGGAAAGGAATCATATGATGGAAAAAACAAATCAATCCGAACCATTGCAAACGAGTAATATGAATGTAAGAGGCCGGCCAGGAAATCCGCCATGGGAACGGCCTGCTCTGTTGACCCTATTGCTGTTGACAGTAATCGCATATATATGGGGGCTTGGCCAATCAGGCTGGTCCAATTCCTTTTACAGTGCCGCAGTACAAGCGGGTACGAAAAGTTGGAAGGCGTTCTTCTTCGGATCCATTGATGCATCTAATTTTATTACAGTCGATAAGCCCCCTGCTTCCTTGTGGATCATGGAATTATCGGCGCGAATATTCGGCCTGAATTCCTGGAGTATGCTTGTTCCAGAAGCACTGATGGGTGTCGCTTGTGTATGGGTCCTTTACCTGACGATTCGCCGCTGGTTCAGTGCCGGTGCAGCGCTAATCGCGGGAACAGTCCTTGCAATGACACCGGTGGCCGCGCTCATGTTCCGTTTTAATAATCCTGATGCGCTCCTAGTTCTGTTACTTACAACAAGTGCCTATGCCTTTACAAGAGCACTTGAGGAAGGGAAAACAAAATGGCTCGTGTGGGCCTCTGTCTTCATTGGCTTTGGCTTTTTGACTAAAATGATGGCCGCATTCCTGATCATCCCTGTGTTTGTAGTCGTCTATCTGTTATTTGCCCCTGTATCGGTACGCCGGCGACTAGTGCAAATGGTGATCAGTGCGATTACGGTTGTGGTTTCAGCAGGTTGGTGGGTGGCGATTGTTCAGCTTGTCCCGGCTGCGAACCGTCCATATATCGGGAGTTCTCAGAAAAACAGCATTCTGGACTTGATTTTTGGATACAACGGTTTAGGCCGGCTTACCGGGAATGAGTCCGGTATGGGCAGCCCAAAAGCTGCGACAGGAGTTTCAACTGCCAATGATATGGTAAATCAAGCGGCCAATATGGGCAGACCCGGCGGCGCCATGGGCGGGAGTTTCAGTGGCAGCACTGGTCTGACACGTCTATTTAACTCCGAAATGGGAGGCCAGATTTCTTGGCTGATTCCTGCGGCACTGATTCTTTTAATCGTTGCGGTTTGGCTTGTCCGCCGGAACTGGAAAAGTGATCGCACCATTCCTGCCATGCTTTTGTGGGCTGGAACGTTCTTCGTGACCGGTATTGTGTTCAGCTATAGTGCGGGAACAATTCACCCGTATTACACAGTTGCCCTGGCTCCAGCTATTGGTGCCATCATCGGGATTGGTGTTGAAGTTCTTTGGACGAGACGTGAACAATTGGCTGCCCGTTTAGGGTTAACGGCGACTATTGCAGCGACAGCAGTTTGGTCTTATATTTTACTTGACCGTACTTCAACCTGGTACCCGTGGCTGCGTGTGGCCATCCTAGTGATCGGGTTGGTTGCTGCTATTACGATGATGATCGCACCAAAGCTTCGGCGAAATTTAATGATGGGTGCTGCCGCAGCTGGATTGGCTGCCTGCCTGGCTGGTCCGTTTGCCTATACAGTCCAGACCATTGCGACACCACATACTGGATCGATGCCTTCTGCAGGTCCTTCGACGGGTGGCGATGGATTCCCTGGCCGCTTTGGCGGAGGTCAAATGCCGCCTGGGGCTAATTCAAGTAATTCGTCTACAGGACAATCCGGGAATTCCGGTTTTGGCGGGCAAATGTCTCCTGGGAACAATTCAGGTAATTCGTCTACAGGACAAACTGGAAACTCCGGCTTTGGCGGGCAAATGCCTCCTGGGAACAGCTCAACTAATTCTTCCCCAGGACAGTCCGGCTTTGGTGGTCAAATGCCACCTTCATCCGCAGGAGGAACCAGGAACGCTAAACAGGGTGGTCCTGATGACAACGCCACACCTGGCAAGAATATCGTAAAATTGTTTAAAAAGGATGCCACGAAATACACCTGGGTGGCTGCAACGATCGGTTCACAGTCTTCGGCTCCATATCAACTAGCGACAGGTGCGCCCATCATGGACATCGGCGGCTTTACCGGCAGTGATCCGACCCCTACCCTTGCCCAGTTTAAGAAATACGTGAGTGATGGAAAGATTCATTATTTTATTAACTCCGGCAGAGGCGGCATGGGCGGCGGCATGTCCACTGATAATACGAATGGAAAAACAAATGGAAGCACTTCTAATGGTAACTTCCAAAGAGGACCAATGGGCGGTGGTTCTAATTCAGAAATCACCAATTGGGTTCAAAACAATTTTAAGACAACAACAGTCGATGGTGTGACTCTCTATGATTTGACTCAACCGAAATCTAAATAATGTGGTTGGAAACGAGCAAGGATTGAGCCCTGGATAAACAGGGCTCGATCCTTTTTATTTTGCTTTTCTAAATTCGTTATCATAAAAATTGTTGTTTTTACACTAAGAAAGCTACTGTATGCGTGCGTTAACAACTTTTATCAGCGAATTTAGACCCTTTATCAGCGAATTGAAAGGTTTTATCAGTGAATTCGGCCTGTTTATCAGCGAATCAAGAAAAATCACCATTTTCCAAAAAACATTTCATTATTTTTCAGGAAACCTTCAGCTTACGCTCATGCTGAATTCAGATTGAAAATCCATAATACAGACATAGACAAAAAGAAGTCATTTAAATACAAGGAGGCAACAAAAATGAATAAAAAGAAATTTACTTCTTGGAGTGTAAGCTTTGCCAGTCTAGCATTCGTCGCTGGCATGATCTCATACCTTGGGATCAACAAAGATACCATAAACAAAACAACTGCCACCACTCAAGCTCAGGTCACAACACAAAGTCCAACCCAGAGTGGAAGTTCTTCGATCACCTATGAACTCCCAAACCGAAACAGAATCAGCGATTCCAAGCAGTCTAATACTCAATCTGTTTCACAAGACCAATCGTTTAGCCAGCATGGCGGTTTCGATACGACGACTGGAGGAACCTGATCATGAGGACGAAATGGAAACGAGGAGGAAAATAAAATGGAGACATTTGAATGGTATGCGATTCGGGCAACCGGAACGATAGCTTATCTATTATTATATGCGGCCGTTCTTACTGGACTGTATTCCATGGTCCAGAAGAAACGAAAAAAGAAAGTAAACAACCTACTTCATCTTCATGAAGTACTGTCAGATTGGTCGTTAATTCTTACAGGGGGACACTTAGGAATTTTGCTAATAGATTCTTATCTCCCCTTTAAACTGTCTGAAATCTTGATTCCATTTGCCAGCGGCTATGAAACGATCTCCATGGCGATGGGTTCAATTGCGACTTATTTTTTAATCTTAACGATCATTACGTCAAAATTCCGCAATAAAATTGGGTATCAAAGATGGCGAAAACTGCATGCGCTAAATCCCATACTCTATATACTCGTTACGTTACATGGATTATTGAGCGGTACGGACTTCCAAGGAACGATTTTGGCGGCCGTGAATATCGCACCCGTCATCATCTTTGGGGGGATGCTGTTTTCGAGTAAGAAAAAGCTAACAGCTGCACAAGGATAAATGGATTGCTTCCGCCAGTAAAAATCAATTTTTCAAAAAAGGGGGTTCATCCCCCCTTTTTTATGGATTCCAGCAACTAATTTCAGGAAACCTTCAGCTGATCTTCAAGCTGATTTCAGGTTGCAGGCCCATAATGAATTCAATGAGATATTTCGTGAAGGAGTGATAGAAATGAATCAAGTTGTTCAATATTCAATCGTTGTACCCGTGTACAACGAAGAAGCAGTGATTCATGAAACCTACCGTAGATTGACCGAGGTAATGAGATCGACAGGAGAATCTTACGAGCTTCTCTTTGTGAACGACGGCAGCCGTGATCGCACAGCCGACATCATAAAGGAATTTAGTGAAAAGGACCCCGCTGTTATTTTAGTAGATTTTTCAAGGAATTTCGGCCACCAAATTGCCATCACAGCAGGAATGGATCATTCAAAAGGAAGGGCCGTAGTCGTGATTGATGCCGACTTGCAGGATCCGCCCGAGCTTATTTTGGAAATGATTGGAAAATGGAAACAAGGCTACGATGTGGTGTATGCAAAACGGACGAAACGAAAAGGAGAAACATTTTTTAAAAAATACACTGCCAAACTGTTTTACCGCTTTTTACATTCGATGACAGATATCGACATCCCGCTTGATACAGGAGATTTTCGTTTATTGGACCGTAAAGTATGTGATCAAATGAATAACCTGCAAGAAAAAAACCGTTTTGTCCGCGGGTTAGTGAGCTGGGTTGGGTTTAAACAAATTGCCGTCGAGTATGAACGGGACGAGCGTCTGGCGGGCGAATCTAAATACCCGCTCAAGAAAATGCTGAAATTGTCGATGGATGGCATTACCTCCTTTTCCTATAAACCATTAAAACTAGCAAGCTTTGCTGGTGCGGGTTTATCGGTCATCGGCTTTTTCTACTTGTTCATTGTCCTATACTTAAAACTGTTTACCCATACTACCATCACAGGTTGGTCCTCCCTGATTGTGATTCAGTTGCTTTTTAACGGGTTTATACTTTTTATTCTCGGAATCACTGGTGAATATATCGGCCGAATCTATGACGAATCGAAACATCGTCCACTCTATATTGTTCAAGAGATCTATCAAAAGAAGCCAGAAAAGAAAATGATATACAGATGACCAAGCGATGGCTTTCTTTTATAAAATTTGCAATTGTGGGTGCGGTCAATACCTCGATTGATTTTAGCGTCTATGCATTCTTGACTTGGTTCAATGTAAACTACATCGTCGCTCAATGTATTTCGTACAGTGCCGGGGTGTTAAACAGCTATATCATGAACCGAAAATGGACATTTGAACAAAAAGGAAAAGGAAGTAAGCGAGAATTTTTCACTTTTCTTGGTGTGAACCTGATTACTTTGGTTATGACTTCTTTTTTATTAACGATGTTTTATAAGCATTTGCGACTTCCATTATGGATCAGTAAGTTACTCGTCACAGCAGCAAGTGTTGGAATGAATTATATTGGAACGAAAAGAATGGTATTTACTAGGGGGGTTCAACCATGAAGATTAAAAAAGCAGTCAACCATTGAAGCAGCCCTTATGAGGGAGGACTTAAAGCATATTGTTCTGATACCATAGGGACGGTTCTCTTGGTCTACTTTTTTATCTTTCTGACAAAAAAAGCCGACAGAACCGTCCCAAAGGTCCAATTAAAAAGCAGCCCCCTAAAAAATTAGGAAAGCTGCCTTACCATTCTATTAATGTTCCACTTTCTGAATAAATTCCCGTGTTCTGTTGTGTTTCGGGTTGTGGAAGAATTCCTTCGGCGGACCTTCCTCCACGATGACGCCTCCGTCCATAAAGATAACACGATCGCCCACTTCCTCAGCAAATTTCATTTCATGGGTAACCAGCACCATGGTCATTCCCTCTTTGGCCAAATCACGAATAACATTTAAAACTTCGCCAATTAGTTCCGGATCGAGTGCAGAGGTGGCTTCGTCAAACAGCATTGCTTTCGGCTCCATCGCAAGGGCCCGGGCAATCGCGACACGCTGCTGCTGTCCACCTGATAATTGGCTCGGATAATGATTCATCCGTTCTGCCAAACCTACTTTACGCAGGTAGGTTTCAGCCGTTGCACGAGCCGCCTCCTTGGATTTTTTACGGATTTTCATTTGAGCAGCCATCACATTTTCCAACGCCGTCATTGTTGGGAATAAGTTAAACCTTTGAAATACCATTCCCACTTCCGTCCGAAGCCTGGCTACATGCTTCTCATCAAATTTTTCGCCCGGCTTTACGAAATAATCACCATGGACTTTTACAGTCCCCGCCGTTGGGATTTCTAAAAAATTAAGGCAGCGAAGAAAAGTAGATTTTCCTGATCCCGATGGGCCGATGATAACTACCTTTTCGCCTTCCTTTATCTCTAAATCGATTCCTTTTAAAATTTCGTTGGAACCAAAGGATTTTCGTAATTGATTGACTTCAATGATCACATTAGACATGACGACGTAATCTCCTCTCTAGTACTCGTACAACTTGAGCCATTGGTAAACTTAAAACCAAATAAGCTAAAGCTAATAGTGTATAAGATTCAATCGTTAAGAATGTTTGAGAGGCGTAAGCTTGAGTCCGCAATAATAATTCATACACGGTTATAAATGCAAGAAGTGAAGTATCCTTTACCATCATAATGATGTAATTACCAAAGGTCGGCAATGCCACTCGAGCCGCTTGTGGGATCACAATCGACCACATCGCCTGCTTGCTCGTATACCCCAGGGCAAGTGCTGCTTCCGTTTGCCCGCGGTCAATTGAAATAATTGAGGATCGAATAACTTCTGACAAATAAGCCCCATAGTTAATTCCCATCGCAACAGTACCTGCTGTAAAGGCGTTAAAATTGATTTGATAATTTGGAATCCAAAATTGGACTACAAGTGAGAGGAGCAACGGTACTACATAATACATATAGACGAGTTGGACAAGTAGAGGAGTTCCGCGAATAATTTCTAGGAATATCACCAATATTCGATTCAGCCACTTGAATTTAGAAATCCGCCCTAAAGCAATCAGTGTTCCAAGGATTAATGCCAGAGCGAACCCGCACACGGTGGCTCCAAGAACAGTCCCCAGTGCTTTTACCAATTCTGGAGAAAGATCTTTAAACGCTGTAGCAAAATCTAAATTTTTTAAAATGTTCATATGAGAATCACCCTTTTTAGAAAAGCACAAGCGCCCGATAAGCGGCTCTGGGACTGGAACTTCGACTAAGGTAAATGAAGAAAACCAACAACATTCAATTAAAGTATAATGAAGTCCTTTTGCCGCTAGGCGCTTGAGCTAAACCATGATAGAAGTCAGGAGCATGTAAGACAAAGAATCTCTTTAAATCTATTTTCCAGCAGGTACGAAATTATCTTCATTTAATCCATACTTTTTCAAGGTCTTCAGGATAAAGCCATCTTCCTTCATCTTATCCAGTTCCTTATTTACCGCATCTAACAGATCTTTATCTGACTTACGGACCGCTGCACCAATATTTCCAGCTGCTTCAGCCTTATAAGGTGATACTAATTTTAAGTTCAACGTTTTATCATTTGTGATACTATAGCCCGCAACCGCACTATCTGTGATACATGCATCAATTTTGTTCGTATTTACGGCAAGAAGAAGCTCAGATTGTGAATTAAACACCTTAACCTCTTTAATTTTGCCTTCCTTTTGAAGCTTTTGCGCAAACTCAAGGAATGCGGTTCCTTTTTGTCCGCCGACAACCTTATCTTTTAAATCATCCAAACCTTTAATAGGAGAATCTTTCACGACAACCAATGCTTCCCCTTCGGTGTACCAAATGTTCGTGAAGTCAGCAATTTTTTGACGCTCAGGCTTGATATACATACCATCGGTTACCATATCCACATTGTTATTATTAAGATCAAGCAGCAAGTTTTCGAACTTTACTTCTTTCATTTCTACTTTTGGAATGCCTAAACGCTTAGCCACTTCCGTGATAATTTCAGCATCAATCCCTGAAAACTTTTTTGTATCCTTATCAATGTAGGCAAATGGAACGTCGTTAGAGGATGCGACAACAAGCACTCCTTTATCTTTAATCCTTTGTAACGCACTTGCGGAGCTATTTTTTGAACCATCCGCATTTCCATTTGACTTTTGGCCGCCGCAGCCTGCTAATAGAATAATAGAAAGAACCGTAAGCAAAAACATTTTGGTCAATCGTTTCATCGAAAAAAATCCCCCTTTTAATTTGGCTTTGTTAAAGAACAATGTTGATATTTAAAACAAAGTTGATTGGAGCGGAAGGTGCGAGACTCCAGCGGGAGCAGCGGGACAGGTGAGACCCCACAGGCGCTTTCAGCGCCGAGGAGGCTCACCGCCCGCCCCGCTTAAAAGCGAGCATCCTGGAGCGGAAATCAACAACCAGGTTTAGCACAGCCTTTAATTTAGCTTTTCACTTCGAGATCAAGCATTCCGCTCCATCTGACATTGGCAGAACGAAGGTGACCAATCAAACCCTCTTGGTTAGACTGCCGTACACAATGTGGTGCCAGGACATTGACGCCTTCTGGCTTGATTTGCTGATAGGTCACCACTTTTAAAAATGTCCCAACCCACACACCGCCTGTATATTTAGCAGCAGCCCGAGTCGGAAGAATGTGGTTCGTTCCACACACTTTGTCTGCATAAACAACAGAGGATAGGTCTCCTAGAAATAATGATCCATAGTTGATAAATTGTTCTTTAATGTCATACGCATTGATGGTTTGAACATGGAGATGTTCTGGCGCCCACTCGTTTACAATAGCAATGGCCTCTTCTAAACTGTCGGCAAGGAATACTTGTCCCCATTTTTCCCATGAAGCACGTGCCGTTACCGCAGTTGGCAAGGTTTTTAGCTGTTCTTCAATTTCCTGAAGAACTGCCACGCCTAAATCACGGTCGGTGGTAACTAAGGCCACCCTGGCATTTACATCATGCTCTGCTTGAGCGAGTAAATCGGAAGCGACATAAACAGGGTTGGCAAATTGATCGGCTATCACCAACACTTCACTCGGGCCCGCTAATAAGTCAATTCCCACCTGGCCATGAACTTGCCGCTTGGCCTCGGTCACATACAGGTTACCTGGTCCGGTAATTTTATGAACCGGTGCAATCGTTTCCGTGCCGTAAGCAAGCGCGGCAATCGCTTGAGCCCCGCCCACGCGGTAGACTTCATCCGCACCGGAAAAGTGAGCCGCCGCCAATACAGCCGGGTGGACTTCTCCCGATTTAGTAGGCGGTGTACAGACCTTCACATTCGAAACACCTGCAACCTTAGCGGGAATGATCGCCATTTGTGCAGAAGATAACAATGGATATCTTCCCCCGGGAACATAAGCCCCAACTGTTTCAATCGGAATCACCCGCTGTCCCAAATACACCCCCGGAATCATTTCTTGCTCAAATTCTGTTAGTGTTCGCCGCTGCGCCTCGGCAAAAGCGCGAATTCTCTCCACCGAAAACTGAAGGTCTTCAATCATCGTTTGCGGTAATTGGGAAATGGCTCTCTGAATGTCGTCCTCTTGGACACGAAGTTCTTCAATCTCCACTCCGTCAAACTGTTTTAGGTAGGCTTTAAGGGCAGCATCCCCCTCTTGCCGAACTCGTTGAATAATGGAAGCAACAGCTTCTTCTACACGAACTGCCTCACCATTGTTCAGCTGTTCCTGTTTTAACATTTCCATGTTCATTTCTCCTTTGTAGGCATATACTGGTTACCCAGCAGTTTTAAAAATGGCAGAATCCGACATGTGTTGGAAAACCATCATTACGATAGATCAGATTGTATCCCCCTAGCGTGTACAATGATTGTATACAATTAACCCTAAAAAAAATGACTAGAGTGTGTACCGAGTAATAATTTGATCAATGGGTAACGCATGATTTAATTTTTTCGTGAAGTCAATATCTCGTATGATGAAAGGAATATGTTCAATTGCAAGTTGCTTTGCGCGGATGGAATCTCGTTGTTTAATGGCTTCATACAATTCCCGGTGCTGATGATTCGAATGGGTTGTTTCCGTTACTGTCACGTCATAAAATGTTTGAATGATAAGCGTTAAGGAAAGAATCTCCCGCAAATATTGTATGAGATAGGAGTTTTTACAAGCCTCAATCACGGCTAGATGAAAGGATTGAATGGCCTGCAGGGCATTCTGTGGCTGATCTTGCTGGTAAAACTGTTCCTCCTGATCCAAGAAAAAGTTCATCCTTTCCAGGTCAGAGGGACTCGCTTGTAGTGCAGTTAAATATGTAGCTTCCGGTTCTAATATTTTTCGAATATAAAAGATTTGTTCCGCTTCCTCAGGTGTCGGGCAATAAACAAAAGTGCCCTTATTGGGAATAAAACGAACCAAAGATTCATATTTCAGACGAGAAAGAACCGCTCGAATCGGGGTTCGGCTCACGCCAAATCCTTCAGCAAGTGAAGATTCTACTAATTGGGTACCTGGAGGAAGTTCTGCATTGAAAATTGCATTCCGTAAAATTTGATAAATCTGCTGTTCCCCCATTTTTGAATTTGGCAAACTAGCCCCCCCTTCAATTATTCTATAATAATAGTTTAGTCTTATTTATCTGAAACGTCAATATATTTATAATTTTTGAATAATTTTGAATATATTTGTCGAAAGCTGACAATAAAAGTCAATTCATATAGACACCAGGCATTTTGGCAACATAAGCCGAACAGTGATTTTCGGATTGACAAGCTGACTAACTCGAATGTCCCCTTTTGCACTGATCATGCGATAGGCATCGGCAAACTCCAGGTTATGTTCCTTTTGTAAAAGCCTAATCCCTTCGATCATAGCCTCTCTTACAGCAGTACGAAATTCTGTTGCGCTTTTAATGATGAGAATATGACTGTCTGTTTCCACGATGGGCGTAAAAAGTTCTACGTTTTCCTTTTTGTTAATTTGAAGTGTGACTTTCCCGCCGATTTCAACACCAGTCCCATTCAATTCCCCATCTCCCATAGATGCGTGCAGATCTCCCAAAGCCAAAAGGGCACCAGTCTGAAAAACCGGTAAATATAGGGTATTCCCTTCCGTAATATCTTTCGTATCCATATTACCGCCATGTTCTCCTGGTGTTGAAGTTGGAATCGCTTCATTAAGGGGGGCAACGCCTATAACCCCGATCATTTTATTAACGGGAAATGTCATCGTGTTATTTAGGATCACCATGTCGTTTTCGATCTTTAAAATCCGGGTTTGTGCTTCACGAATGTAATCACCAAGAAGCCCACCTCCTGGTCTGGTTGACATCACGCCTGCAGAATCAAGTTCAATTTTTTTTATGATAATTTCAAGTACATCCCCCCTTTTCACATCTTCAATGTAAATAGGTCCTGTTGCAGGGTTTACTTTTAAATGAGGGAAGTCAGTGATTAAATCTTTTTCCGTTTTTAAATGTCCCCCATAACAGTCAATCGTTTCGATATCCACTATTTCGCCAAGTTTAACCGAAGCGATTGGTTTATTCGCACTCGAAAACTCGTATACATACTTTCCTTTTATTGTTTGTCTCATGTTTTCACCTTGCCTATTTTATTTTTCTTGGCTGTGTTAAACTTGGTTGTTGATTTCCGCTCCAGGATGCGCGCTTTCCGCGGGGCGGGCGGTGAGCCTCCTCGGCGCTTTAGCGCCTGTGGGGTCTCACCTGTCCCGCTGCTCCCGCAGGAGTCTCGCACCTTCCGCTCCAATCAACTTTGTTTAAAAATTAACATTGTTCTTTAACAAAGCCTTTTTCTTAAGAATAAATCTTGATAAGTAGCTCTGCTCTTATTCTTTTTGTTTCCGCTTAATTCGTCAGATGTGTTCCTTGAGAATTAAAGGTTTTCTCCCTTTTTTCCTCCCTCCCTTGTAATTTTCTACATGATTAAAATAATTCCTTTACGATAAATTAAATCCCCAAAAATCAGGCTTAACCATTTGATTATTTTGCCTAGCCATACGCATACGCTAGAGTGTAGCCGTTACAACTATCCCTCATTACCCCTTGTGTGCACATAGGTCATATAAAGAGTAATCCCAAACAAAAAAGCCCTTAAAGGGCTTTTTTATTGTTCTTACTTAATAAAAGATTACTGCACCAACGATAATTAACAAGATAAACAATACAACGATTAATGCAAAACCGCCGCCGAAGCCGACACCTCCGTAGCCAAAACCGCCGCAACCGCAGCCACCAAATCCGCCGTATCCAAATCCATCCATTTTGTAGTCCTCCTCTTTTTTATTCCTTATAAAATATGTTGATAAGTTATGGAGGTAAGGGCGTTTTCCCTAACTTTTTTTAGGATACACCCAGTAATTTATTACAAAATCTGAGCTTTTCAGGGAAATTATAATTATCTAAATAAGATGACTAAGTAGTAGTTAGCCACCTTTGCCTTTTGGAAAACGAACATCCTCTAGTTTCCGAGGAAGTTTTTTGTCGATAAATTCGTAATTCGAATTTTAACTGTTTATAGCCCGTTTCTTGTAATAGGCATCGCCCGGCCGGAACTTGCTTTTCTCCTAAAAAATCTTGTCTTTCCGTACACGGTTCCTTTTTTTCGTAAATTCCCATTTTTTATTCGAAAGTTCCCTTTATCAGCGGAACCCCCTTTTCAACCATTACCTGTCCTCTTGCCATTACAGTGTCAATTGTTAATGTTTCCTTTTGCAACAATACGATATCAGCATCCTTTCCGGTTTGGATGCTGCCCTTGCTTGAAAGCCTTAACACTTGTGCGGGATTCGTGGTGATGACCTCCAATGCCGTTTCCAACGGGATGCCTTCCTCTAAAACAGCATCTCTTACTTCATGATATAACGACGATACTTTTCCGACTTGAAGGCCTACATACGCCCCATCGCTGTCAAAGAAGGGAAGGCTTGCCTGTCCGTCTGAAGAGAAGGTGATGTGTCCGACTGGAATCCCCTCTTCAAGCATCCTGCGCAATGCCTTGCTGCACTTCACTTCGCCTTCCTCCAAAAACTGAGGAATGGTACTTGTAGTAAAGTCAACATATCCCCCTTGCTTTGCGTAATCAATTCCCGCCTTGAATAATTCTTCATTTCGGTTGATATGTGTCGGATGGAGATGCCGAATCGGAATGTTAGTTTGATCTGCAATTTCATGCAGCAATGAAAGCTTCCCCTCCCCGTCCCCTACATGAATTTCTATTATGCCGGCTTTCCCTGAAAGGATCCCACCATTTCGTGCCGCAGCAGCGACTTTAGCCAGTTCCTCAAATGTGGGTTCTGATGATCGATGGTCAGAAATGGCAATCTCTCCAACACCGATAATTTTGTCGATTAAAATAATATCGTCTTCGATTGTGTCCGTTAGTGTTTTTACGGGCACTTGATAGGAGCCTGTATGAATGAAGCAGGAAACACCCTCTTCTTCAAGCGCCCGCGCCTTGGCAAGTAGACTCTCCATTTTTCGTGTTGTCCCGTCCGTACCAAGTAAGCCAACTAGTGTTGTAATACCTGCGGTTGTAATATCAGTGAGCATAAGCTCGGGAGTGCGGGTTTTGAATCCGCCCTCGCCGCCTCCACCAATAATGTGAACATGTGAATCTATAAATCCCGGAACAACTAAAAGATTTGCTGCATTCATAATTTGAATAGGAACAAAGTTGTCAGGAATCTCAATTTTGTTATCGATAAATGCGATTTTATCGTCTGCTATCAATATGTCTTTCCGTCCTAGGTAATTGGGTGCGTATACTTCGCCATTTTTGATTAAGGTAAGCAATTTTTTTCTCCTCCTGTTAATAATTCTTGGCCTTAAAATGGACCATATCCGATAAAGTAAGCTGTGATGACAGCTATTAATCCGATGAGATATTGAATGAGTACCAGCGGAAGAATCCACCTCGCCCACTTTGTCCAAGAAATACCGGCAATGGCCAAACTTGCCATTAAGGTGGTGGCAGTCGGAAAAATCATATTTCCGATTCCGTCTGCAAAAGAGAAAGACAACACCGCAGTTTGGCGTGTAATATGCAGTAGGTCCGCGAGCGGCGCCATAATCGGCATTGTCAGCATTGCATGACCGCTGCCGGACGCTAGAACAAAGTGAATAAGCGTCTGGAAGCTATACATACCGGCAACGCTTAAATAGCCAGGAAAATGTTTGATGGACTCAGATACTTGATGCAGGAGAGGGTCGATGATATGCCCTTCATTTAATACAACAAGAATCGCACGTGAAACGCCGATGATCAAGGCTCCACCGATTAAGGAAGCAGAACCTTTTGTAAAGGAGTTAACAATACGATCTGCAGACATGTTTCCGATGATTCCAACTACGATTGTCAATATAATGAATAAGGCTGCAATTTCTGTAATGTACCATTGGAACTTGATCACACCTAAAGCCAAAACGATATAGTTAAGTAAAAAAGCAACTAAGATACATTTATGCCTCGCTGTTAACTTCTCATTGGATTGCAGTAGATGGCTCGCTTCTTCTTTTGTATATTTTCCGTAGACGCCTATAGAAGGGTTTTTCTTTACCTTCATTGCGTAACGATAGATAAAAAGAACAGAAACAAGGTAAACAATAACAAATAAAATGAGGCGGTATCCTATGCCTGAGAACATCGGCAATTCCGCGATGCCTTGCGCGATCCCTACTGTGAAGGGATTCATGATGGCAGTCGTAAACCCTGACAATGCCCCTATTATGACAATGGCCGTTCCTGTAATTGCATCAAATCCTAAAGCCAACGCTAGCGGAATGACAAGAGGAACATAAGCCAGCGTTTCTTCCGCCATCCCCATTAAGGAGCCTCCCGCAGCGAAAACCAGCATCACGATAGGGATTAATAATTTTTCACGCCTTGCCAACTTCCGAGCCAAAGTTGCAATAAGTACGTCAACCGTACCTGTTGCTCTTAATACACCGAAGAATCCTCCGATAATTAACAAGAAAAAGATAATATTGCCCGCTTCTACCATTCCTGTAGGAACAGCTTTTATCATATCGAACAAACCTACTGGTGCAGATTTTAACCACTTAAAAGAGTGAGGGTCTACCGTTGTCCGTCCATTCGCTTCAATCCGTACATATTCCCCAGCAGGCAAAACATAGGTTAATAGAGTTGCAATAAAAAGAATGATGAATAGCAATACAAAAATATTGATTTTTCTCTCTCTTTTCCCCGCTGTTCCGAGCGAAACAGCTTTTTCTTGTGGTTGGCCCATACACAAATCTCCTTTGTAATTAAAATAAAAGAATCCTACAAAAACGCTTACAATTCGTTTTCTCTGATCGCCTATCCTTTTTTACCTTTCATCCTATATTTCCCCCTCCTTTTCAAATCCTCTGGCACTTCGTCCATTTATGGATGCAAAATCTGTGCCAAAATGGGGAGATTGATTCTAAAGGGGATTTATATACTTGGAATCATTCTTTAGGGTTTAATTGGCCTTTTTTGGTGATATAATAGAACCAATTTAAAGACAGGAAGGGATCTTATGACGAAATCCGCCCTTACACTTATAGCGGGAAGTGTAAAAACAAAGCAAGCTTTGCACGAACAGCTGGAACAACTGCTTGGAGACTATGTTCAAATTAACAGTCATGCTGCAGATGAAGGAATACCGCAGTCTCTGGAAGATACCATTATCTTGTGTTCATCAGATGCTGCTTTTAATAGAACCAACGGTATGTATAGCGTGAATGCCGAGAAAATAATTGTGGGCAAGAGAACCGTTCATCATGAATACATTGACAAACTTTTAAGAATACCTGAAGGCTCAACAGTTCTGCTGGTAAATGATGATCATGATGCAACGATAAGCCTTATTGAATCCTTATATCAGCTTGGTGTCGATCATATTCAAATTATCCCTTTTCGGAAGGGCATATTGTTTTATGAGGATGTTCAAATTGCCGTTTCACCAGGAGAAACGCATCTGTGCCCCTCTTATATAAAAGAAGTAATCGATATAGGCGTGCGTCTTTTTGATATGACAACCATTTTGGAAGTTGTGGAATGCTGCGGTTTGGACAAAGATATAGCCTCGAAGATTTCAGAAAGGTATATTCGCAATATCATTGAATTACAACGTAAGCTGTTAGTTGCAGAGCGGGATGCCAAGCAGATGAGCGAGCACATCCAAAATGTGTTGGGGACTGTCGATGATGGAATATTGGTCGTTAACCAGGAGGGACGGGTTACGGTATTCAATCATAGTCTTGCGGCATTGTTTCATGTTGGTGCGCAAGATGTGATCAATAAGTATATAGAACATGTGATGAATCGCCGGGATATTATCGATTTCATCATGAACGGCAAGGATGAAAGTAAATTCTTCGACATAGACGGCGTGGATGTCGTTATTTTTCGATTGCAAATGATGAAAGAAAATACCATTGTCGCAACCTTCAAAAGTGTACATCAAGCCTCTGAAATTGAAAAGACTGCGCAAAGAGAAATGCAAAATAATAGTTTTTATACGAAATACAGCTTTCATGATATTATTGGCGAGCATGATGTAATGAAAGAATGCAAGCTGATCGCCAAGAAGTTCGCCTTGTCGGAGCATCCGATTTTGATTCAGGGCAAGACAGGAACAGGAAAAGAACTATTTGCGCATGCTATTCATGGGCATTCAATGCGGAAAAACGGGCCGTTTCTGGCTGTAAACTGCAGCGCCTTAACAGAAACCCTGCTTGAAAGCGAATTATTCGGCTACGAAGAAGG
The DNA here is from genome assembly GCF_030938565.1 of Bacillus salipaludis. Lineage (GTDB taxonomy): Bacteria > Bacillota > Bacilli > Bacillales > Cytobacillaceae > Neobacillus > Neobacillus salipaludis_A. Next base: position 6,224,199 of record NZ_JAVGVR010000001.1, read on the forward strand.
GACATTTACAGGAGCGCAAAGGGGAGGCAAGAAAGGTCTGTTTGAATTGGCGGATAGCGGGACTATCTTTTTGGATGAAATTGGCGACATAAGTCTCACTGTTCAATCACACCTGCTGCGCGTTCTGCAGGAGAGAGAAATTCGCAGAATCGGAGGTGGAAGAATTATTCCTGTTAATGTTCGAGTGATTACCGCAACGAATAAAGATCTTAAAGGAAAGATACGGGAAGGCTCATTTAGATCAGACTTGTTTTACAGGCTGAATGTACTTAATCTCTGTATTCCACCACTCAATGAGAGAAGAGCCGATATTCCACTTTTGATTAAGCATCTCATCACAAAGAGCGGAAAGTGGGTAAAGTTAGAAATTGTGCCTTTGATACGACTAGAGAAGGTGGTTAATCCATCCTAAAATACTTGGAAACAATCACCCGCTCTTTACAAACCGACAAGATCTACGCATTTTTTTAATCAAACGTTTGATTAGAATCAGGGAATAGATTATAAAATGGTGATTTCTTTTTACATTGCAGTAAAAAGATTGTCAAAAGGAGCGTACAAAAAAAATGCACCGTGATGAAGTGTATAAAATTTCTCTATCCATCGTCGAGGATCCGATGGATAGAGAAATTTACGAAACCTACATCATCAACAACCGGCACGCTAAATACAATATTGACAAAAGTGTTTTATTAATAAATCCCGCCTAGACCCCTCAAAAACGATTACTCATTAATCGCCGATATTCGGTTGGGCTCGAATGGATATATTTTTTAAATAATCGGCTAAAGTAATTGGAATCCTGGAAACCCACTTGATTCGCAATTTCCTGCACGGATGAGTCGGTCTTTTCTAAATAGAATAAGGATTTATCAATTCGGAGCTTATTAAAAAAATCCATGACACTGGTTCCCACTTCTTTTTTAAAAAGATGGCTAAAATGATATCTGCTTAAGTGACAATAATGGGCGATATCTTCTAAAGAAACATCTTTTTGATGATTCTCTTTCATATACCGAATCGCCTGTTTAATATTGGGTGAAACATCACCAATATGGATATTTTCTACCTGTTCGGTTAACCATTCTGCATACTTACAAACCTTCATAACAAATTTGTCATATCGGATCGTATGATAGAGATCTTGAATGACATTTGCCGTGTTGGTCAAAATCGAGACAGGACTTACTCCGGCTTCTAAATCAATTCTAGACATCATCATGAGCAGATCAATGACCTCAGATTTAAAGACCTCTTCATTATAGCTATAAATCTTAGCAACCCTCTCCATGATTCCTTTCATTTGGGTCACAACCCCTTCTGTGTGCCCGATTCTAACAATAGAAAATAGTTCTGACTTTTCTTTTGTTAAAGGAATCTTTAAGGATTCCACCATGTTTTTTCTCATATCTGTGTGAAAAATTAATTTATTCCCTTGAAAAAACCTTCCGGACATTGATTTCTTGGCTTCTTCAAATGAACAAATGAGAGAAACTGGGTCATCATAAAAATTTCCGATCCCAATCGATACATGTATGCCAATTTGATCGGATCCCTTTTGAATCTCTTCAGCCAGTAAAAGGATTTCCCTCTTTCTATCATGTGCAGGTACCTCATGAAAATCCAGTAAGAGCGCCAGAACCCCCTCTTCTGTCCATGCCCATAAAAATGGAACAGGTAAGAGGATGTCTAATTCTTCCACAAGCCTCCGCCCAACATTTATTTTCCATTCAACCGGTTTTCCGTCAGCTAAATCCGGATAACGATCCATCGAAACTAAAACAACTACATTAGGCTGAATATTCGCGCTGTACTTTTCTTGTAAAACTTCAAAAGGTGCCACGTGTACAAAGGTCCCTGAAAGAAGTAGCTGTGCAAAAGATATTTGTGTCAGTTCCTCGACCATATTCTTAGCCCCCAAAAAGAATAGAAGCTATTCTACTCGAATGAAGATGAGTAAAAAAGCTTCCATTATTCTAAACATTCCTACCAATCTAATTTTCCCATTATCAATTCGACAGCGTTTAGAATTTCTCCTTCATTTATAAGGTTGGTAATAAATTCTATATCAGGATAGAAATATCGATCTTCTTCTACCGTTGGAACCGCGCTCCTGATGAGCTCATAAACCTTTTGGCTGACGGGTGAAGGTTTTAGAGGTCGATGAAAATCCAACGCTTGGACAGCTGCCATCAGTTCAAGCCCTAAAATATTCTCCAGCTTTTTAGCGATTTGATAGGCTTTTTTTGCGGCAAAATAAGCAAAACTGACAACATCCTCCTGACTGGCACAGGTTGGTGTATTATCAACCGTTGCGGGATGTGCAAGAACCCTTATTTCATTCAGCAGTCCTGCTGCCGTATACTGTGGAATCATGTAACCGCTATTTAAGCCTGGTTTGGCTACGAGAAAATTCGGAAGTTCACTTACATGATAGTTAACTAGTCGGTCTAGCCTTCTCTCTGAAACCTTTGCTAGATTGGCCATTGCAATGGCCATTGTATCCGCATAGATACCGACGTATGTTCCATCGAAATTCCCACCCATAAGGGCATCTCCCTGATTCTCTGTAATAATCAGTGGATTGTCACTTGACGAGTTTATCTCATTACATATGGTAAATTCCGCATCTTTTAAAACCTTTTTTACGGCTCCATGAGCTTGAGGAATACATCTCAGGCTAAGGGCATCCTGTAATCGGTAATCCTGATATTTTTCAGCAATCTCACTGCCTTGCAGCATTTTTACAAGGTTTCGAGCTGTGCCAGCTTGTTCAACATGTCTCTTAACCTCATGTGTTCGTGGATCAAAGGCTTTAATGGTTCCCTTTAACGCTTCTAGAGACAACGCACCAGCAATATCCGCTGTTTTTGTCACCTGAATACTGTTGTAGAGAGCTAATGATGCGAAAGCAGTGACCGAAGTCGTTCCACTTGTAAGGGCTAATCCTTCCTTACAACCTAATGTTACTGGCTGTAAACCAGCTTTTTCTAATGCTTCACTCCCGGGAATCAGCTCACCATTATACCAGGCCTTTCCTTCCCCCATTAACACTAAGGCCATATGCGCTTCCGGAGATAAATACCCGACCGACCCTTCCCCAGGGGCAAAAGGAGTAATTTGGTGATTGAGCAGCGACCTTAAAAGTTCTAAAGTCGCTAACTTTACACCTGAAAAACCAATCCCTAAGTTCACTAGAATCATGAATTGGATGGCTCTTACCACTTCTTTCTCCAACGGAGCACCAACCGAAACGGCATGAGAACGAATAATATTTTTTTGAAGGGTCTCAGCATCTTCAGCGGAGATATTTTGGGTTACATTACTGCCAAATCCCGTTGTGACCCCGTAAATGACCCGCTCTTCTTCCAAAAACTTTTCAATGACTGATCGCGAAAGATTGACCCGGTCGTCGTAATCTTGTGAAAATAAAACCTCTGCATCATATCTAGCAACAGCAATGATTTCATTTAGGGAAACATCTCCATCACCCAAGGTAACTTTTTTTATTTCCTTTGGGCGGGTGTTTGATTCCGTAGTAATCATCCCTTATTTCCCCCTTTCATGACCAAGAAATGAATGTTATTTGACTGCTTCAACACTCTTTCCCTCTCCATTTAGACTAATTGCAACGTCTAGGTTTGGATCACTCGCTTCATTCAAGCCAAGTGATTTCGTTTCAGGTGCCCAGAAAATCGAAACAACCGTTCCAATCAATAAGATAACAGACATGGTGATCATAGATGCTGTCATTCCAAAGGAGCTTACACTAATCGGCAAAAGGAATGTTCCAATCGCTGAACCGATTCGGCTGATTGCGGTAACCATCCCAACGCCCGTACCGCGAATTTCCGTTGGGAATAGCTCTGCTGGGTAAACAAGAGTTAAATTGGAAGCTGCCGCCATAACAAAGGTGAAAATGACGAAAATCATAATCGAAAAACCATGCGATCCTGCTGGCAAAAGACTTAGAACAAATAAGGAAATTGTTAGGATAATAAAGGTATAAATGGTAAAACCGCGGCGTGAGAGCTTTTCTGTACACCATAAACCTGCGATTGAACCCACAAGAAGGAATAGATTTAACAGCATATCAACCGTAAAGGTTTCTTCAAAGCCCATTTTCTCTAAAATGGTTGGAAGGAAAGTATAAATAGCAAAGTATGGGACTACCTGACATACATAGAAAAGGCCGCCAAATGCCGTGCGTTTCCAAAGATGTTTGTTGAAAAGATCCTTCATTCCATAATTGGTGGCAGCATCTTGCGAAATCGTTTCATCCATTACGGCATGAGGTCCAATATATTTTTTCACGATTTCTCTTGCCTCTTCTTTTCGGCCCATTTTCACCAGCCATCTTGGAGATTCAGGAGTTCCAATCCGCATCACTAAAACAATGACAGCAGGAACGACTGCACTCACAAGCATCCAGCGCCAAGAATCCGGTCCCATTTTTCCAAGATAATATCCTACAACATTGGAAAGCACATAACCAACGGTCCATAAAACATTTAAGGATGATAATAGAAGACCTCTGTACTTTCTTGGTGCAAATTCCGCAAGTAATGTAGAACCTACTGCATAATCCCCGCCAAGAGCAATACCGATTAAAATCCTTAGTATGAAAAGGGTGATGGGATCATTCACAAAAAATTGCAAAGCAGAAGCTATGGTAATAATGACAAAATTAGATAAGAAGATTTTCTGTCTGCCAATTTTATCAGAAAGTCCGCCAAGCAAAAGACTACCAAAGAATAATCCGATTAAGGCTGAGCTTCCAATTAATCCATTCCACAATGGACCAAGATGCATTTGCGGACTAAGCAGACTAAGGGCCATCCCGATGATTCCAAGAGCATATCCATCCGAAAAATTGGAACCAAAGGTCAGCGCAGTAATTTTTATATGAAACTTATTTAGCGGAGCGTCATCCATCCTATAGGTTTGTTTGTTCACCGGAAATTCCCCTCTCTAATTTTTGATTTTTCAGATATTCAATTCCAAAAAAATAAACGTATCGACTCATTCCTCCTCTACAGCTAGCAATTAAAGCGTTTTCAATTGATTAATAAACTAGTAAATAATTAATCAATTAGTGTGATAAAGCGATTATATCTATTTTTAAATTGTTTGACTCTAGAGGATATTTCGAAATATTAGCACAATATTGCTATTTTAAAAAGACCATAGGGACGGTTCTCCTGATTCAAAAAGCCAGAAGAACCGTCCCCATGGACATTATCACCTTATTGAAAATCTACTCAAATCGTAATCCGCTTTCCCCTTTGTAACAACCTGGCTGATGACTTCGCCAATCACGCTTGAAAATTTAAATCCATGTCCAGAAAACCCAGCAGCAATAAACAGATGCGGATACTCAGGATGCTTGTCCAAAATAAAATCTTCATCCGGCGTTAACGTATAGAAGCAAGTACTTCCTTTTACCAAAGGGCCATTTGCTCCCGGCATATATTTCTCTAAAAACGTACGTATCTCCTGTTCATCATCCGCTCCATACGGGCTTACCGTTGCATCCGGATCCACCGGTACTCCCCCATCATGGCGGCCGATTTTCACTCCACTTCCACCAATGCTCGGAAACCCATAATAATGGGCATTCAGTAAATCAACTGTAAAGGCGGGAAATAGGCTAGAATCATATAATTGCCGGTCACATTCCAACCATGAAACGGTTTTCCTGGTGGGCTGAAGTGAGAGATCCAATCCTAACTCCTTTAACAATTTCCCCGACCATGCACCCGCACTTACCACGACAAAATCTGAATAATAGGTGTCATTCTCCGTTGTAATGGTTGCTCCATTTGAATCAACTTCAATCTTTTCAGCCTGTGTAAACGGAAGTAACGTCATACCATTTTCAATGCCCAGGTCTCGAAAAGCCTGTATGCATTGTTCACTATACAGTACTCCTGACCTCGTTTCAAAGCATCCGGTAAATCCTTCTGGGAAGGTAACACCCGGCCATCGATATGCCATCTCCTCACTCGATAAGACTTCAAAAGGCAAAGAATATTCCCTGCCGCTATCGATTGCTCCTTTTATAAAAGGAGACCCCGGTGCTCCAACTCCCAGCACCCCTGTTTGGAGAAATAACCGTTTATTTGATTCCTCCTGAAGTTGTTCCCATAATTCCTGTGCTCGTAATACAAGGGGAACATATTGTTTCCCTTCACCATAAGCGTGACGGATAATCCTTGTTTCCCCATGATGGCTTCCCTGATCATGCGGTGGATTGTTCCGGTCAAGCAGCAATGTTTTGATTCCCAGCTTGGATAAATAATAACCAGCAGCCATTCCCATAGATCCTGCTCCAACAATAATCACATCATAATGTCTTCCCATCTGTTTTCACCTCTCCCATGTAATCTTCTACATGTTTAAAATAATTCCTATATAATTAATAATATATCATCCGGAAAGACCTTCCCTTATAAATTGACAGGAAAAGCTGAATTTTGAAAAGAAAATCTTAAAACAATAAAAATAAGCATCGAAATCGATGCTTATTTTTTCAGCTTAATAAAATATTCAATTTGGTAAAAATACCAATTTACCGATCGCATCTGTATTTGAACTTAGGCTCTGTCTGAATATAATAAGCATTTCTTACCTCTGCACTCCAATTGGCAAAGGCTTCTCTCCACTCAATGGTATTAAAAAATTCATCAACTGTTTGATTTTCAGAATCCCAAACAATAAATGTGTTGAGCGGGGCAATTCCGCCTGACCAAATTCCATTATTGGCGTCCGTATTATCTTCCCTTACTAATAATATAGGTAGACCAAATTGAAAAGCCATAGAAGGTTCTACTTGTGAATATACGGATCCCTCCCAGAACGGAGGGGTCGATGGAGATGGTCCTTCATTGGTTTCAACGACCTCAACGAGAAATCGACGAAAGTTCATGGCCAACATTCCATAACTTGATGAAACTAACCGGCGAATATCCGTTAAAATGGATTCCGGGTAACTCTCACTTAAAGGTAAGGTACGCGGAAAAAGCAAAGCATTCTCAATCTCTAATATTAGACGGTTTAGAAACATGCTTTGATTGTCATTTAAATGTGTGGTCGTACTTAAAAATATCGGAATGCGATAGGCACGCTCAATAACTTCTTGGTGTTTAGCTTTAAATTGTTCTTTACTGCTGGGATAGGCATACTCAACGCCTTCTTGGTGTTTATCTTTATTTTTTTCTTTACTATTGGGAATACGATTGTCTTGGTTACCTTTGTGTTTTTCTCTACTCCCCACTGTCCTTTTCCCCTTTTTTATTTTTCTTCATACTTTTTAGTTGAACGGTTTTCGGCCTTCTTCTTGGGTACCAATAACATTTAATGCAACAGGTTTGAAAGATGTGTGGGAAAGGATTATTTTCAAGGTAAATTACAATCTATAGTTCCTTCGATGAAATAGGCAAAAACAATTTAACGCCCCGTCTATTACATGGCAATATTTTTAAATCAGCAATCAGATGACTAATGTATCCTAGAATGCACGTATAATAAACACCGTCCATTCCGAGTGACGCTTCTAACTTTGAAGCGGTCACTCCGAAGAAAATGACTCCTAATATAGAATGGGTATAGCTGCGATGTGGAACAAAGGACGCAATTAATATATATATCCCCAGTAGAATCAACCACATTTCCTGTAAAGAGAATCCACCTGCTAGTACACCGATTCCGGTAAGGGTTAACATATGCTTTTGCTTGATCTTCGCCGATATCACCATCATCACCAAGCCGATTCCAATCCCAAGCAATTTTTCTCTCCCTGCACCCTGAAAAAAGCTATAAAGGATCATCAAAATTCCAATTAACTGTGCTACTAGCTGGATCACCTGATGGGATAAGGTAATTTTTTCACGAAGTTTCCCGTCAATGTCAAGGTCGGGGACTAATCCCGAAACCCCACCCAATCCTATTAAAAATAGAGTCATAGACGGGGAGGTTTGTATAGTGTTGGCAACAACAAAACCTGTCGCTGCCCCAATTGCTGCATGTGCTGTTCCATTCAATCGAAAATCCACCTCTAACTAAATTTTTCTAAAAACACCATTGTCTTCATTCTACAACAAAACAAGTGTTCTGTTTAGCTTTAATTAATGAATGCATGATTCTTTTCCTGATGTATTTTAACTTTATCAGCCACTTTTGCACTTTTATCTTCCACTTCCCACCTTTTACCCTCTACTTTCTATTAAAACTACTAAACATCCATGTATTTCCCTTAAAATAGGTCTCTTTCTAAAAGATAATTTCCATTTTCAGTAAAACCCTACTCCGCAGGATCCAAGAAATCAACACATTTTAACGTTATCCACCAGTTTTGACACTTTACCTTCCAGTTTTATCAATTTATCTTCCACTTTTGCGCTTTTACTTTCCACTTCCCTTCTTTTATCTTCCACTCTCTATTAAAACTGCTAAACACTCTTTTATTTCTCTCAAAATGGGTCTCTTTTCAAAAGATAATTTCCATTTTCAGTAAAACCCTACTCCGCAGGATCCAAGAAATCAACACATTTTAACGTTATCCACCAGTTTTGACACTTTACCTTCCAGTTTTATCAATTTATCAGCCACTTTTGCACTTTTATCTTCCTCTTCCCTCCTTTTATCTTCCACTCTCTATTAAAACTACTAAACGCCCATGTAATTCTCTTAAAATAAGTCTCTTTCCAAAGGGATAATTACCATTTTCAGTAAAATCCCACTCTTCAGGGTCCAAGGACCCAACGTATTTTAACGTTACCCACCACTTTTGCACTTGTACCTCCCATTTTTTAACCAAAAGCAGAATCTATTTTTCGAAAAAACGTTTATAATTATTAAATATAGAATCTCAACCCACTAAACTTAGATCTTCAAATATTACGTTTAGGAGTTTATGTGATGGCCAAAGACATGATTGAACAATTAGAACTATACAATCAACATTACCAATCGCTTTTTCAACATAATGCCAGCATGGTCTTCTCCCTTGATGTAGATGGAACCTTCTCCCACTACAATTCTGTTTGTGAAAAACTTACAGGGTTTCGGAAAGAAGAACTATTACGGCCGATGAAAATAAGAGACCTGATCGTTCTGAAACAACGCGAACAGGCTCTGCACCACTTTGACCGATGTATAAAAGGAGAACCACAAAACTTTCGTACGACAATCCTTCATAAGAACGGATCAAAGATTCATTTACAGGTTACCTTCGTCCCTATTATCGTAGAGGGACAAATCAATGGTGTTTTTGGAATCGCACAGGATATTACCAATCAAGTAGAAATAGAAAAAAACTATAAACATATGGCCTATCATGATTACTTAACAGGCCTGCCAAACCTAAATAAATTAAACTCAACACTCTCAAATGAATTAATCCTAGCCGCAGAAAAGAAACAAAATATTGCCGTATTATTTATGGATCTTGATCGATTCAAAATGATCAATGATACCCTTGGTCATCATACAGGGGACCAATTATTAAAAGCAGTAGCTGCACGTGTAAAGTCAACTGTAGAGGATAAAGACATCGTTTTCAGACAAGGCGGCGATGAATTTATTGTCCTTTTATATAACGCGGACCGAGACGTGGCAGCAAAAGTTAGTAAAAGGATACTAGATGCTCTAGCTTCTCCCTTTAAAATACAAAATTACGATATTTTTACGAGTCCCAGCATCGGAATCAGCTTATTCCCCGAAGACGGTGAGTCAGTAGAAAGCCTAATCAACCATGCTGATTTTGCGATGTACCAAGCCAAAAAGGATGGAAAACATAATTTTAAATTTTACTCCATGAATAGCCGCGAAACGGATATAAATCCGTTGAAATTAGAAATGTACCTTCATAAAGCAATCCAACAGGAGGAGTTACTTCTTCACTATCAACCAAAGATCAGTTTAAAAACAGGGAAAATCGTTGGAGTTGAGGCTTTAATCCGTTGGAACCATCCAGAACTAGGGATGGTCGCGCCAAATACCTTTATTCCGGTTGCCGAAGAAACGGGGTTAATTATTCCGATTGGCGAGTGGGCACTCTATACAGCTTGTAAACAGAATAAGGAATGGCAGCAGAAAGGATTCGTAACAACCGTATCGGTTAATCTATCGGCTAAGCAGTTTACTCAATCCAATTTGGAGGAAACGGTTGCGAAGATTCTTCTTCAAACGAAGTTGGAACCAAACTATTTAGAATTAGAAATTACCGAGAGTATGACGGCAAATATCGAACGTACGATTAACACCTTACACAAACTAAAGAAGCTTGGGGTCCATATTAGTATAGATGATTTTGGAACTGGCTTTAGTTCATTGAATTATTTGCAAAAGTTTCCGGTGAATACCTTGAAGATTGATCAATCGTTTGTTCGTAGTCTGCAAAACAACCCGAATGACGAAACGATTGTAAAAACCATCATTTCCATGGCACATAACTTAAATTTAAGTGTGGTCGCGGAAGGAATTGAAACAAAAGAACAACTAATCTTTTTACAGCAGCATCTCTGTGATGAAGGACAAGGGTTCCTCTTTACGAAACCATTATCAGCACAGGAATTAGAGGGTTCCCTTATTGAAATTGAAAAAGTAGTGAAAGATTCCGGAATTTCTCAAGATATCAATGAACGTAAGTGGTCCGAAGAATTAGTGCGTCAGGCGAAAAAAGAATTAAACGAAACGATCCGTTTACAACAAGGAATGATTTTTAAATTCAAAAAAATTAATGGTCATTTTATTCACACCTTATGTGACGGTGAATTATTGTATCGTTTAGGCCTTATGCCTAACCTTGTCGTAGGGAAGCAATTAATCGAGTTTTTTCCGGAAGAGATTGCGAAAGAAAAGGAACCGTATTATGAGCGGGCCTGGAATGGAGAAGAACGAGTTACCTATGAAACAGAGGTGAATGGCGTTTCCTATCTTGCAGTGTTAAGCCCGATTAAACGCGGCGGAGAAGTGATGGAGGTAATTGCTTCCTGTATCGATATTACAGATCGAAAGAATACAGAAAGAGCACTGCTGGAAAGTGAAAAGAACTATCGTTTAATTGCAGAAAACATGTCGGATTTGCTTATTTTATTTGATCTGAATGGAAACGGGATCTATGCATCCCCTTCCCATGCAACTGTATTAGGGTATTCTCCAGAGTTTTTTGAAGACAACAATACCCTTCATCTTATTCATCCCGAAGATTCTCTCATGATCCAAAGGCAATTTGACGAAGTGATCAAGACCCAATCCATTTCCAAGGCGGAGGCTAGGCTTTTACATGCCAATGGCGAATGGAGATTATTTGAATTAACAGGAACCCCCGTAATGGTTGAGAATGGCGTAGTAGAGCATATCATGGTAGTCGGAAAAGATATTACAGAGAAAAGAAAAGCAGAAGAACTCCTATGGAACTCAGAGAAGTTATCTTTAGTTGGGGAGTTAGCTGCAGGAGTCGCACACGAAATAAGAAATCCGCTTACCTCGATAAAAGGGTTTATTCAACTTTTCCAACAAGGTCCATTAAAAGAAGAATACTATAATGTGATTCTATCGGAATTTAATCGAATCGAGGATATTATCAAGGAATTTCTTTCCCTTGCAAAACCACAGGAAATTCAGCTTAAACAAGTAAATATCTCTGCCTTGTTAAAAGAAGTAGAAACCTTACTAGAGTCGGAAGCCCATCTGAAAGGAATCCAATTTTTCATTGAAATGGAACCGAAGCTCCCTTCCATTATGTGTGACGCGAATCAAATCAAACAAGTCTTACTTAATCTTTGTAAAAATAGTATTGAAGCTTTAGATTTCAACAGAAGAGGAATGATCACCATCACCGTTCGAATCGAGAACGGAGAAAATCTTCTGATTCAGGTTCGTGATAACGGAGTGGGAATCAGCGAAGAACGGATCAAGAGATTAGGAGAACCCTTCTATAGTAACAAAGAAAAAGGAACGGGATTAGGTTTAATGCTATGTATGAGGATTATCAGACAGCATAAAGGAACGTTAACGTTCGAAAGCATCGAAAATCTGGGTACAACAGTGAATATTAGGGTGCCGCTTTCTTTAGGGTAAAGCCACAGGGACGGTTCTCTTGGTTCAAAAATGCCATCAGAACTGTCCCCATGGTCCACTTATTGGAAAAAGCAATCAAACGGTCGGGCTTTTTTCCTGCCGGGAAGGATGAAAGTTTGGGCCTCAGGGGAGTCCGAACCAAAAAACTTTTCAACATCAAAGGTTGACTCGACGCCAATCTTATCGTAATTTTCCTTAATCCATGAATCCGCATTTTTTCGGCCGAAGTCACGCAAGTAAGTGAGATAATCCCACGAAACATTCAATTTACTTGAACCATTTAAATGGTTCAACCCTTCACCTGTATTAATAAAATGAATATATACTTTCTCCAATTCACCATCGTAATCAAATCCGTTATCGACAAGTCGATTTAACCCATTGATGAAGCGTATTTCACGCATTAAACTAGCATTAAAACCGATGTCGGTTGCACGGTCAACAATATCATGAGCAGTTGTTGGCAGCTTGGGATAATTGGTCGGGTTAATTTGAACAACCATTAAATCATTACAATCATGCTCCCATAACAGTGGGTAAAGAGCAGGATTCCCTACATAACCACCGTCCCAATAATGCTCTCCGTCGATTTCAACCGCTTTAAAGACTTGCGGCAAGCACGCTGAGGCTAGCACGGAATCGACTGTAATTTCATCGGTATCAAACACTTTAACTTGTGAAGTCCTCACATTCGTAGCAGATAAGAAAAGCTTTATTTTCTGATTGTTACGGACCTTCTCAAAATCAATCATTTCATTCAGTGTATCCTTAAGCGGGTTAAAATCGAATGGATTGAGCTGATAAGGGGAGAGGAACGAAGTAAGGATTCCCCATGATTGATAGAACGGGTTGAAATCCATATTACCAGGACTCACCATCCGATCGAGCCATGTCGGTTGAAAAGGAGAAAACATTCCCGATTCAGCGTTTTTACGCCAAAATAGGTCAAGCATCTCCCGCGCTGTTTGTCTGTTTCCAATCGTCAATCCATAGGCCAATACGGTTGCGTTCACCGCCCCCGCACTCGTTCCGGATGCAGCCGCAATTTCTAGGTTTTCTTCTTCAAGCAATCGGTCGAGAACTCCCCATGTAAAAGCTCCATGCGCCCCTCCGCCTTGTAAGGCTAAGAGAATCTTCTTTTTTTCCATATTTTCTTCTCCTTAAAATAACTGGATTTGCTTCATACTTATAGCTTTTCGTACATATATTAATCAAGGCTCTTGTTCATTTACCTTTAATTGTAAGTGATAACATCAATTAACACCTATATTTTATCATTTTAGTTTTCGACACGATTAGCGATAATGTCGAATTTTTTCGAATTTTATCAATTTTTTATACGCGAAATTTATAGTACTATTTAAATAGTTTAATCGCGATCGAAAAATGATAAATTCACTTAAAAAATGACCCTATTTTTCATGAAAATTTAAGGAGTGGTAGGTTTATGAGGAATCCTGATAGCATTACGATAGAGGAGTTAGATGAACGAATTGCTCATTTTGAGGACCGTCTTACCGATTTTATTATTACCGAAGATCAAATTGAGTTCATCCAAGAAAGGTTAAAGGAACTAAAGACGCTAAAGAGTGCAAAACTCTAATGCCACAGGGACGGTTAACCGTCCCTATGGGCGATTTATGCTTTCGAGAAAGGATTTATCGGCTTACCTCAATAAGCAAATCCCCTTGTTGAATGGCTTCCCCACTTTTCACATAAATATCTCTTATGATTCCGTCGAATGGTGCTTGAATGGTGGTCTCCATCTTCATCGCTTCGGTAATGATGAGATGATCACCTTTTGAGACCGTTTCTCCCTTTTGCACCAATACTTTGATAATCGTACCCGGCATAGTAGCTCCCAGATGGTTTAAATTGGTTAAATCAGCTTTCTGTCTAGAAAGGATAGTGGTCTTAATACTCTCATCTTTAATCATGACTTCACGGGATTGACCATTTAACTCAAAATACACCGTACGTATGCCATCCTGCCCAGCCTCACCAATGGAGACAAGCTTAACAATCAACGTTTTCCCTTTTTCAATTTCAATTTCCATTTCTTCGCCAAGGCGCATTCCGTATAAGAAAGTAGGCGTGTCTAAAACGGAAATATTCCCAAATTGCTCAACGTTCTTCTGATAATCGATAAATACTTTTGGATATAAGGCATAAGCAATCGCTTCTTGACTGGTAACAGGACGGTTAAGCGAAGAAAAAAGCGTTTTTTCTATTTGTTCAAAGTTAACCTCTTCTAATCGTTCTCCGGGACGAACCGTAATCGGCTCTCTCCCTTTCAGAACAATGCGTTGAAGTTCTTTTGGGAAACCTTCATAAGGCTGACCTAAATACCCCTCAAATAGTTCAATTACCGAATCCGGGAAATCCAATGTTTCTCCGCGCTCGTAAATATCCTGCTCCGTAAGATTGTTTTGAACCATGAATAGGGCCATATCACCAACGACTTTTGAAGAAGGCGTTACTTTGACAAGATCTCCGAATAAGTGATTCACCCTTGAATACATGTCTTTTACTTCATCCCAGCGATCCCCTAATCCAACTGATTTGGCCTGTTGCTGTAAGTTGCTGTATTGACCTCCGGGCATTTCGTGAACATATACCTCTGTATGCGGGGCGATCATTCCACTTTCAAAAGGTTGATAATACTTACGAACATCTTCCCAATAATAGGAGAGCTCCTCAAGGCTCTGAATATCGATGTTTGGTTTCCGTTCCTGACCCTCTAACGCATAAAATAACGAATTCGCACTTGGCTGCGAGGTTAAACCCGCCATCGAACTTACGGCTGTATCGATAATATCTACCCCTGCCTCAATGGCCTTCGCATACATATAAATTCCGTTTCCACTTGTATCATGGCTGTGCAGGTGAATCGGAATGTCTACGGTTTCCTTTAAAGACGAGATTAACTCATAAGCGGCTTGTGGCTTTAATAATCCAGCCATATCTTTAATCCCAATAATATGGGCACCTGATTCTTCTAGCTCTTTCGCAAGCTGTTTATAATAACTCAAATCATACTTTCTTCTCGTCGGATCTAAAATGTCTCCAGTATAACACATGGCAGCTTCGGCAATTTTACCGCTGTCTCTTACAGAATTAATCGCTAATGACATCCCTTTCACCCAATTTAAACTATCAAAAATTCGGAACACGTCAATTCCGGCATTTGCTGATTCTTCAACGAATTTTTTAATCACATTGTCTGGATAGTTTTTATACCCCACCGCATTGGAAGAACGAAGAAGCATTTGGAATAATAGATTGGGCATTTTCTTGCGTAATTGGAATAACCGATCCCAAGGATCCTCATGTAAAAAACGATACGATACATCAAATGTAGCACCACCCCACATTTCTACCGAAAAAAGATGAGGGGTTAAGCGTGCCGTTGGCTCCGCAATTCGTACTAAATCATTGGTCCGTATCCGGGTTGCCAGCAGAGATTGATGGGCATCACGAAAGGTCGTGTCGGTTAACAATACTTCTTTTTGTTCCTGAATCCACTTGACGACACCAGCAGCACCTTCAGCATCCAAAATTTGTTTCGTACCAACGGGAATAGGTTCTGAACAGATGGTTTTAGGTAAGGTGGGTTTTGTAAATACAGGCTTCTTCTTTTTCCCGATGCCAGGGAACCCATTTACTGTGACATTCCCGATATACGTCAGCAATTTTGTCCCACGGTCCTTACTTTTCGGAAATAGGAATAATTCTGGTGTCGTATCAATAAAGGACGTGTCAAAGTCACCCTTTAAAAACTTTTCGTGCTTGACCACATTTTCCAAATAAGGAAGGTTCGTTTTAATCCCGCGGATACGAAATTCACGAAGGTTACGCAGCATTTTTGAAGCCGCCTTCTCAAACGTATCTGCCCATGTCGTTACTTTTACGAGCAAGGAATCATAATAAGGAGTAATGACCGCCCCTTGAAACCCATTTCCAGCATCCAGACGAACACCAAACCCGCCACCTGAACGGAACGCCATAATTTTTCCTGTGTCCGGCATAAAATGGTTAAGAGGGTCTTCTGTCGTCACCCGAGATTGGATCGCAAAACCATTGATTTGTATGTCATCCTGAAGCGGAATCCCCATCTCCTTACTATGTAAGGAGTATCCATCCGCAATGAGAATTTGCGACTGAACAATATCAATCCCTGTAATCATTTCAGTAATCGTATGCTCCACCTGAACCCTTGGATTCACTTCAATGAAATAAAACGCATCTCCTGCCACAAGGAACTCTACGGTTCCGGCATTTAGGTAGCCAACGTTTGCCATTAATCGAATAGCTGCCTCGCAAATTTGTCTACGCAATTTTTCCGATAAGGTAACACTCGGTGCGATTTCCACAACTTTTTGGTGTCGGCGCTGGATCGAACAATCACGCTCATATAAATGAACAATGTTGCCGTCTTGATCACCCAAAATCTGTACTTCAATATGCTTAGGGTTTTCAATAAATTTTTCGATATAAACCTGATCATTCCCAAACGCAGTCTTTGCTTCAGACTTAGCACGTTCATAAGCTTCTTTTAATTCATCCGCACTTCGAACAATACGCATACCACGGCCGCCCCCACCCAATGCGGCTTTAATCATAAGAGGATAACCAAAGTCTCGGCCGAACGTTTCCGCTTCATCCTGACTTGAAATTGGACCATCGCTCCCGGGGATCACGGGAATATTAGCTTGGAGGGCTTGATAACGAGCTTTCACCTTATCACCAAATTGATCAAGATGTCTGGATTGTGGACCAATAAAGATGATACCCTCTTCTTCACAACGTTTGGCGAATTGAATATTTTCCGACAAAAACCCATACCCTGGGTGAATGGCATCTAC
The DNA here is from genome assembly GCF_030938565.1 of Bacillus salipaludis. Lineage (GTDB taxonomy): Bacteria > Bacillota > Bacilli > Bacillales > Cytobacillaceae > Neobacillus > Neobacillus salipaludis_A. The sequence continues at coordinate 6,241,148 of NZ_JAVGVR010000001.1, forward strand.
TTCATGTGTTTTGGCCAGTTCAATGATTCCTTCAATGTCTAAATAGGCTTCAATTGGCTTTTTCCCTTTTCCAATTAAATACGCTTCATCCGCTTTATAGCGATGAAAAGATCCTGCATCTTCATTGGAATAAATGGCTACAGTCCGGATATTTAGCTCTGTGCACGCACGAAAGATACGAATCGCAATTTCCCCTCGGTTTGCCACTAACACTTTGTTAATTTTTCGAGTCATATTTTTACCTTCTCCTTATGATCTATAAACTTAGTAAATAGTAATCTCGTATCTATAATTTGACCAAATTCGTCTCTAGTTCCTTACTGGCTTGATAAATACATTCAAAAAGTTGTTGTAAATCCTCTACTTCAACACTTGAAAAAGCAATCCGGAGATTCTGCTGTCCAAACGAAATGGTACCTACCCCATATTGATCAATTAAATATTTCCGAAGGGACTCCGCATCCACCTGCTTGATACGGAGACAGACAAAATAACCCGAATTAAAAGGATAGGCCTCAAATGCATCCGTATACTTTTTACTGCTCACAATCTCTTTAATTCTTTGCCAACGCGTTTTCATTACTTGAAAATGGTCCTTTCGTTGGACCTCAAAATTTGGATGCTGAAGAACATCTAAAATAAAGGTTTGCGAAGGGTGCGGACAACAGGAAATCGTGCTTCGAATCGAAGCCAAAGTCTTTTCCTCTAAAGCTTCTAAAACTTCTGGATTCTGAATGCCAAAGGTCAGAAATCCAACCCGAAACCCCCATGCGTATTCTTCTTTCGTTGCGCCATCTACCTTGATGGGAAGTACACGTGGATGAACACCAACTAACCGTGAAAAAATCGATTCTTTTATTGAATCCTCATAAAACTGTCCAAAGTACGCATCATCGGCTACCACAACGAGATCAATACCTGAATTTGCTACCCTTATAATTGCCTCAATAATCTTGGCTACTTCTTCTTCATATGGAGTGTATCCTGTTGGATTATTCGGGAAATTCATCACTAAAATTAACTTGGACTTGCCGCATTGCATCATGGCTTCTTCCATCGCTTCTACATGAAACGTACCTGTGCTTGTAAAAAGAGGGTAGGTTACGGTTTGGCTTCCGTGTCGTACATCAAACGTTAAGTGATAATTATCCCAAAACAAATTGGGCAGAATGATTGGATCCCCCTTTTCCACAAATAAGTCAGCCACAATGCTTAATCCATGCGTTAGACCGTTGGTGACAATAGGGAGACCCAATTTCTTTTCACCTAATGAGGGATTTTCCTTCATTAATTTTTCTTTCCAGATCGTTCGTAACTCCATTTTTCCTGTTGGCGGAGCATAAGGATATAAATCCTTTGGATCAAACGCTGCTAGTTTGCTTTGTAAAGCCTCCAAGTACATGGGACTTCCTTTTTTTGTGGCAGTCCCAATCGTTGCATTAAAGGTATGGGCTTTTTCACGAGCCTCTCCACTCTGACTTACAATTCCTCTTGGAAAATACAGGGACTTCCCAAGCGAAGATAACATTTGATAAACATGTGCATCATTTTTTTCTATCGTATGATTTAATTCTTTAGCTAACGGGTTTAACATGGCTCTCCTCCTCGCGGTAATAAATTCTAGTCAATCCAGATCACAGCCTATACAGCGGTGTATTCCACATACTTTTCTTGTGCAAGATAGAGCCCTTCTTCTTCTAATGGAGTGAATTCCCGGAATTTCCTCAATTGCTTTCCATAAACATGGATTGTGATGGCGGGATAATCCCCCACCCCCTCTAAAATATGACAGTCGGCTGGAGGCAATAGCGTCCCTGTATTCTGTTCGTTTACAACGATGGTATCCGTCTGCTGCAACTTAACGATTTTTCCCCCTGATAATTCCTCTAATCGGATATAATTCGTAACTTTGATCTGACCCGCTACAACGCCTTCTGCACCCCATGTTTCATCGTGATCATGAAGCGTGGTCCTTTGACCGGGCTTCCAGACGAGCGCGATCACTTCGAAACGATCCTTTGGATCACAATACAACGGATGCCGCGAGTATCCCCCATCACTTGGCCTTCTCTTCTCTGCAGGCAGCCAGGAATGGGATTGAATTAATTTACCAACTAACCTTTCCGCTTCCAAAACACAAACTTTATCATTCTGACTCCGTTCAACCATATCGGTCATATCCTCAACAAAATCTTTGAAATCATATTTATTCCTGTGATCCATCCTACTTCCTCCTCAATGTATTAGGTCTTACTTTGTATGTGAAAGTTGATTGACGGCTTGTTCTAATTGGCGAAGGGCTTTTTCTAACGTAGAGCGGGGACATGCAATATTCATTCTCATAAATCCCTCTCCCCCTTGACCGAAAATGTGACCTTCATTTAAGGCCAATCTTGCTTTTTGCAGCATAAACTGATCTAATTCTTTCATACTAAATCCAAGTTCCCGGCAATCCAGCCATAGCAGGTATGTTCCCTCCGGTTCGACAAGCTTGATTTGCGGGACATTCTTTTTCAAATACGACCGAACAAAATCTACATTTCCTTCTAAATAATCAATCAGCTGATCCAGCCATTCTTCCCCAGATCGATAGGCACTTTCTAAAGCGGCTATACCAAAAGGGGTTGCCCATCCAATCGCCATACTGTTGATTTCACGATTATAGCGTTCTCTCAGATCACGATTTGGAATAATCACCACAGATGTTTGGACTCCCCAAATATTGAAAGTCTTACTTGGAGAAAAACACGTGATCGTCTGTTTAGCCAGCTCTTCTGAAATCGAGGCGATTGGAACATGTTTATACTCGTTGTAGACGAGATCAAAATGAATTTCATCCGAAACAATTAAAATATTATTTTTAAGACAGATTTCCCCAAGACGTGTGAGCTCTTCTTGTGTCCATACCCTTCCCACGGGATTATGCGGACTGCAAAGGATTAACATTTTAACGGACGAATCAATCTGATTCTCTAAATCCGCAAAATCCATCGTGTATCGTCCATCCTTAAAGGATAGAGGGTTGTTCACAACCGTACGTCCTTGCGATTCAATCACTCTGAAGAAGTGATGGTAAACTGGTGATTGAACGATGATCTTATCACCTGGCTGGGTTAAGGAGCGCAGGAGAAAGGCCAAAGCCGGAATAACGCCGGGGCTATGGGTGATCCATTCCTTTTTAATGGACCATTGATGCCTTCTTGACACCCAATCCACAATCGCTTCAAAATACGAGTCCGGGCGATAGGTGTAGCCATAAATCCCGTGTTCTACCCTTTCCTTTAAGGCTTCAATCACAGTAGAAGGTGCCTTAAAATCCATGTCAGCCACCCACATGGGCAGGACATCATTCACACCAAAGCGTGTCTCAAGATCATCCCACTTATCGCAAGCTGTATTGGTCCGGTTAATTTCCTGATCGAAGTTGTAATTCATTTCGCATCCCCCAAACTAATTAACTCTTTACGCCAAACTATATTGCAAAAACCATGCCAACTATAAAAATGATCCTCAAGCATTGATACAACAATTTTTGGTGTATTCGTTCAAATTTGCTTTTGGCCGTCTTTTAGCAAATCTGATAAGAATCCATCTCACATCCGAAAAAAAATCCTTCCTCAGAAAGGAAGGATTATCTCATTATTGAAATACAGTTGGGATCAACTTACTCGCGATTCTCAAAGTCACACTCCGTAAGAGGTACAACCTTAGTTTTTTTAATCATTTTATAACCAATCCAAAGCACTACAAAGAAAACAATGCCGATATAATTAGCGATGGTCGTTCCCCAATCAAACTTGCCTTCCGTAAATAAATTTTGACCAAGAACTAAAACAATAATGAACAAGAAGGTGATCATTGGACCTAAAGGGAATAATTTAGCTTTAAACGGCAGTTCACTAGGATCTTTTCCTTGAGCAATATAGGCCTTGCGAAAGCGGTAATGACTCACAGCGATCCCGAACCACTTAATAAATCCCGTCATAGCCGAAGTAGCCACTAGCCACATAAAAACGGAACCGCTTCCAAACATAGATGAAAGAAATGAAATAAACCCGAAGATGACCGATACCATTAAGGCAGCCATTGGAATACCGCGAGAATTAACCTTCGCAAACATACGCGGAGCTTTTCCCTCCTTCGCCAATGACCAAAGCATACGTGAAGATGCATACATGGCGGTATTTGCTGCAGATAAAATAGAAGTAAGCAGGACTGCATTCATGGCCGAAGCGGCAAACGCTAATCCGGCCCGTTTAAACACAAGGGTAAATGGACTAATCGAAACATTGCTAATACCCGTTTTAAGCAGATTTGGATCCGTATAAGGAATAATCAAACCAATAATAAAGATCGTTAATACGTAGAAAATAAGAATCCGCCAGAAAATGGTTCGAATGGCTTTAGGGACATTTTTAGATGGATTATTCGTTTCACCAGCAGCCGTTGCAATCACTTCGGTCCCCTGGAAGGCGAAACCGGCAACAAGGATTACACTAAAGAAGGCTAAAAATCCGCCGTGAAAGGGAGCATCTCCTTTTGTAAAGTTACTTAAACCCTCGGTATGCCCTCCCATTATTCCGAATATCATAGCTGTTCCGATGATTAAAAACAAAATAATCGAAACGACCTTAATACCTGCAAACCAATATTCACTTTCCCCATATCCCTTAACGGATAATAGATTAAGAGCTAGTAATATAACTAAGAAAATCGTACTCCATAATAATGCAGAGGAGTCTGGAAACCAATATTTCATTATCAGAACTGCTGCTGAGAGATCGGCCGGAATCGTAATAGCATTGGTATACCAATAATTCCATCCTAAAGCAAATCCGAAGGCGGGATCCACATACCTTGTTGCATAAGTTTCAAATGACCCCGGCACAGGTAAAAAGGATGCCAGCTCCCCTAAACTATTCATCACAAAATAAACCATGATTCCCACTAGTAAATAGGCTGCAAGAGCCCCTCCAGGTCCTGCTTTACTAATCGCTGATCCACTCGATACAAACAACCCTGTTCCGATTGCACCGCCAATCGCCATCATCGTTAAATGTCTGGACTGTAGACTTCGGTGTAACTGTCCAGTTGATTTTTCCTTGTTTGGGATCATATTTAATTTAAGTACCGGTTTGCCCATATAAGTACCTCCGATTTTATAAAATTACTTTCAAAAATGATAAAATATTGCAAAAAATTAATAGCCATTTTGCCGTATACAAAATCAATCAGGCAAAGAATCGTTTGCAACGCTCATCCGTATGAAAGAGGAGTGCGTGTAATCTAGGGATCATCATCACATACAAGCTGACACTGGAGCATAAGATGCAAAGAGAACGATACGATAACGCTTTCATTTAGTTCTGCCAAAGGGGCATGTAGAAGGGACTTATGTACGATCGTAAAGCTTCATAGGTGATCTAGGCAGAACTCGAGACTCAAAATTGACCTAAGATCACCTATGTTCAAAAAATCGTTGATCACAGCAAAAATTATTTCTTAGCAATAGCTTCTATTTCGATCATTACATCCTTTGGAAGACGACTTACTTCCACAGTAGACCTTGCAGGGTTATGCCCCTGCATAAATTGACTGTACTCTTCGTTAATAACAGGGAAATCATTCATATCTTTTATAAAAATAGTCGTTTTTACAATATTCGTAAGTAAAAAATCTTCCTCTTCTAAAATACCCTGAATATTCTTTAAAACCTGCTCGGTTTGAAGTCTAATATCCTTTTGAACTACCTCTCCCGTTTCGGGATCAAGCGGGATCTGCCCCGAAAGAAATAGAAATCCATCTACACGAATGGCTTGCGAGTATGGCCCAATCGCTTGCGGTGCTTTATTTGTTGAGATAACTTTCATCATAGTAATCACTCTTCCTTTTCAAATTTAATCTTAATATCACATTTCCACCGTGCAATAGTGGAAATTAGCATACTTTCAATCTAACAAAAAATAAATCAATTCCTTCCTGTTGTCTCTACAAAATATAGATTCATAAATTCAAAGCGTCTCCATTTTTAATCATTATATAAATAGCTACAGTTATGACAACAGCAGAGAAGATATATTGAAGGGCTTGTCGTTGTTTGCTTAAACGCTTTGCAACGATGGTACCAAAGATTCCCCCTATAAATCCACCGCATACAAGTGCCAGTACTACGAACCAATTAACCAATCCAGAAAGGCTGTAATTCAGTGCGGTTGTTAGTCCAAAAGTTCCTACAGAAAACAAGGATGTGCCGATTGCTTCAACGATGGCCATATTTGTGGCTGCCAGCAGGGAGGGAACAACCAAGAATCCACCGCCTATGCCAAAAAATCCTGATGCCAATCCTGTCATAACGCCGAATAGGGATAACTTTTTTCCATTAAATTTATCCATTTAACTCAAACCTTCTGTTTCAATATTTGCTGCCTGTTTTACTGCCTTTTTAGGCATGATCATCTTAATAGCCATAAAAATCATAAGTAGCGCAAAAAGAAACAATAATTGCTTGCTCGGTAAAAGCTTACCAAGATAAGAACCAAAGAGGGCGCCCACTACACCTGGTATTGCAAATACGATGGCCGGTCTTAGGTGGACATGCCCTGCACGTGAATGGGGTATAAGATTCAAGAAGGCATTAATGGAAACAGCAAGGGCTGTACTGCCAATCACAATATGCGGGTCTTTCACCCCGACCACATAAAGCAAAAGAGGAACCGCTAAAATGGAACCGCCACCGCCAATAAGTCCTAAAGTAAAGCCAATTATTCCGCCAGAGGCAATTGTGAGAATCCATTGTAGAATTGTCATTCGATAACTCCTTTTTACAATCCACGATGTGTATATAGGTGTTTCTTTAGTGAATTTTATTTACTAGTTTTGTACTGCTCTCTTTTAGCCATTGGTCAAACCCGCCTGTTAAATTAAGGACTTGGTCAAATCCATTTGCTTTCAAGATACTAACGGCAATCGCCGATCTTGCGCCTGATTTACAGTTTATAAGAATTGGTTTTTCACTAGGAATCTCGTTCATTCTGTCTTTTAAATGTCCAAGCATGATATGGTGAGCCTTAGGAATATGGCCTGCCCTCCATTCACTGTTCCGACGAACATCAAGGACATAATACTCCTCAAGCCTCTCCATAATCTCTTTTGGTTCAACTGATTGATAATCCACGACATCCATTTCATTCAATTCAAGCTGTTCAATGAACGAGTGATCCATCACAGCTTTCACCTGATCTAGTCCAATCGATTGTAATGCTTTCAGGGTTTCCGCTTCTTTTTCCTTACTTACCAATAAATAGATCGGCTGATCATAATCAAGCAGCCATCCAGCCCACGTCACAAAGGATTGATTGCAGGGAAGATTGATGGTTCCCGCAATATGTTTTTGCGCAAATTGCAACGCTTGCCGGGTATCCACCACAATGCCGTTTTGGATCCATTCCTGAACGAGGGTTAATGAAGGTTGTGCATGATGGACTGGCTCAAGTTTTTCGATTAGGGTAGTCCCCTGTTTGTTCAGTGACTTCATGATTCCAAAATATTTTGGCGCCTCAGGTTGTCCGGAAAGCAATTCTTCAATAAATAAATCTTCCTCATCATATTGCAATGCCCAGTTGGCCAACTTTTCATATCCAACGGTTGACGAAGGCACTGCACCCAATGATTTCCCGCATGCACTCCCTGCTCCGTGCGCTGGCCAGACTTGTAAATAGTCTGGAAGTTGTTGAAATCGCTGCAGGGATTTAAACATTTTTTTTGCCAGCGAATAAGCCGAACCCTTTACACCGGCAGCTCTCTCCAGTAAGTCGGGACGGCCTACATCTCCGGCAAAAACAAAGTCACCTGTGAATAAACCAATAGGGGCTTGCACTGTTGTGCCGCCGTCTGTCAATAGGAATGAAACATGTTCCGGTGTATGCCCTGGAGTATGAAGGACTTCAAAGGTTAAATTCCCAATTGAGAAGCGATCCCCGTCTTTCAGCAATTGGGAATCAATCTGATCGGCAATCTGATACTTCCAATCAGCATCGCCCTCATCTGACAGATAAAGCTTGGCCCCTGTTTTGGAGGCCAGCTCCATTGAACCGGAAATATAATCAGCGTGAATATGTGTCTCCGCAACAGCTGTAATCGATAATCCATTAGCCTCCGCTGTAATCAAGTAGGAATGGATGTCGCGGGAAGGATCAATCACAATGGCCACTCCCTTAGCTTGACACCCGACCAGATAAGAGGCATGAGCCAGTTTCTCATCATAAAAATATTTCATGAACATGTGAGTGAACACTCCTTTATTTTGATTTAGGTTCTGAAGCCAGGGTTACAAGCGCTTTAACAAAATGAATCCCCCGCTGAACGGCAGGTTCCTTGATTAATTTGAATACGGTAAAGATGGTCACAGGTGAATGGTCTTTGTCCGCTTCATTTTTCGCCCGCTGAATCAAATTCATGCCATTTTCAACCTTTTGCTGGATCGGGCCTGCGATTTCCTGTGCCCCCTTATACAAATAATCAACGGACTCCTTATCACGGGATATCGATAAGAGGAAATCCATAATCGGTTCCATCATTGACAAGTACTTAGTATATTTAGGGAGGCCCTGGACTAATGCCGTCAATGCTTCCAATGAATCTTTAGTGGGAATGTATTTTCCGAATTCATCTCCTAGTCCACCCAATAAATAGTCCATCGATTCTTTATCGCTCAGAGTGGATTTTATAAAAGCGATGTTTCGTTCTAAGGCAGAATACTGGTCAACAAGCCCTGGCAATTTTTCCAGTGTTTCGATTAAACTAGTTTGTATTTCCTTCTGGCTCAATAATGAAAGTAATGGTTGGAGATCAGATAAGTGATCAATCGTTGTTTTCTGCATAATCTTCCTCTCACTGACATGTTTTTTTATAACAAACCTTTCAACATTCCGTTCCAATAGACAATAGGGAGTACCTGCTTCTTTAATAAATACATACTGTATCTTTCCTTTGCTTGATCAAAAGGAAAGCTCTCATCCGGCTTAGATTCATAATCAAACTCTGCTAAAACTAAGCTGCCATATCCCGTTACAAGTGGGCACGAAGTATAGCCGTTGTACTTTTGCATACCTGTCTTTTGGTTCATTAGACATAATAAGTTCTGGACAAGAACCGGCGCTTGTTTTCGAATAGCGGCGCCAGTTTTTGATGTTGGCAAATTGGTACAGTCTCCAATTCCAAAGATATTTCCATATTTTTTATGGCGCAATGTATACGGATCTACATCCACCCAGCCAGTCTCGTTGGCTAATGGACTTTTCTCAATGAAATCAGGCGCACTCATTGGCGGGACAACATGAATCATGTCATAGGAAACCGTTACCAATTCATCAGTCGAAAGGTTTTTAAAAACAGCCTTTTTTTGCTGTGCATCTATTTCCACTAAATTGTGCTGATAATGTGTTTCAATTTCTTTTCTTTCAATTACTTTGTTCAATGTATCCGCATATTTTTTTACGCCAAAAATACTGCCCGCTCCTGAGAAAAAGTGGATCGTGGAATTTGAGCGAACCCCTGATTTGCGAAAGTAATCATCCGCCAGGTACATAATTTTTTGCGGTGCACCGCCACATTTAACCGGTGTATTCGGATTTGTAAAGATGGCATTACCGCCGCTGAAATTGCGAATATTTTCCCAAGTACTATCGACATAATCAAAAGAGTAGTTACTGCAGACGCCATTCTTGCCAATGCTTTCTTTTAAACCTTTCACCTTGGTCCAGTCAATTTGAATACCTGCTGCAACCACTAAATAGTCATAACTCAATTTGTTGCCAGATGACGTTACGATTGATTGTTCATTTGGAAAAAAATCTTCAACCGCTTCTTTAATCCAAACAATACCATCTGGAATTAAAGTAGACTGTTCTCTTTCTGTTACCTTTTTATCAACAACCCCGCCACCAACCAGTGTCCATAGCGGCTGGAAATAATGTTTTTCAGCAGGGTCAATAATGGCAATTTCCCCATAAAGAGCCCTTGATTCTTTTAATAGACGTGCTGCCACAGTAATACCGGCACTTCCGCCGCCTACAATCACAACTTTGTAGTCTGTCCTATCATTCATATAAACCCTCCTCTAGTCACCTAAGTTTGCACAGATTCAAAGTCTATTTTTTTTAATTTCCTCCCCCTCCCTCTTTTCGTTTTTTTATCTTGCAAGTGTTGTGCCAAAATAAAACCATTGGTAATTCAGCTTTCTTGCTACTGAAAAAACCAGTAATTTATCATTTCCGATATGAAAATAGTGTAAATCTACTGTTTCGTACTGTTTTTAGATTCCCAAATTTGAAAATACTTTCTTAATTATTCAAAAAAAAGATTGCAAATGAGATTTGCAATCTTAGGCCTTTCCTATGAACAAAGTTTATTTAAAAATTGTAATGTCCGTTCATGCCCTGTATGTTCAAAAATTTGTTGAGGTGTTCCTTCTTCAACGATCACACCTTTATCAATGAATACGACTTTATCCGCCGCTTCACGTGCGAAATTCATTTCATGTGTCACGACAACCATCGTCATTCCTTCTTTAGCAAGTTCTTTCATGACCTTTAGAACCTCTCCTACTAACTCAGGATCTAACGCGGAAGTAGGTTCATCAAAAAGGAGGACTTCAGGCTCCATTGCCATCGCCCGGGCAATTCCTACCCGTTGTTGTTGTCCACCGGAAAGCTGGGATGGATAGTGGTTCGCCCGTTCCGATAATCCTACCTTTTTCAGCAATTTAAGAGCCTTCGTACGAGAGGTTTCCTTGTCTTGTTTACGAACGTAAACTAAACCTTCCATAACATTTTCTAGTGCCGTCATATGAGGAAACAAATTGTACCCTTGGAAAACCATACCTGTTTGTTGACGGAACTTAATCACTCGATCTTTTGGAACTTGTTTTTTCTCCTGAAAATCCAAAGAAAACTTTCCAAGCGTAATGGTCCCTTTTGTAGGCGCTTCCAATAAATTCAGACAACGTAACAAGGTTGTTTTCCCTGAACCCGATGGCCCAATAATACAGACTGTATTGCCTTCCTCAATTTTAAGATCGATTCCCTTTAAAACCTCTGTTTGTCCAAATTGCTTATGCAGGTTCTTTATCTCAATCACGCGGATATCCCCCTATCAAATTAACCCGTCACATAACGATCAAACCGTTTTTCCATCCGTCCTTGAGCGTTAGAAAGAACTGTACTGAAAATCAAATAAATAAATCCTGCTAGACAATAGAGTACCAATGGTTCATAGGTTGTTGCGGTAATTTGCTGGGCCACTCTAAACATTTCCGTCACCGTAATGGTAGCGGCCAAAGATGTATCCTTTACCAAACTAATAAAACTGTTTGCCAAAGGCGGAACAGACACCCTTGTTGCCTGCGGGAGAATAATTCTTTTTAATGCCTGCGGGTAGCTCATCCCAATGGAGTAACCTGCCTCCCATTGACCTTTGGGAATGGAAAGGATAGCTGCGCGAATAATCTCTGAGTTATAGGCGCCCATATTAATGGTAAAACCGATTATTGCGGATGGCAGCGGACCAATGGTAACCCCTATACTTGGAAGACCATAAAAAATAACAAACAGCTGAACAAGCAGCGGTGTTCCCCTAATCACCCATACATAAAATCGTGCAGCAGCATCCAGAGGTTTAATTCCAGAGATTCGAGCCAGTGCAGTAAGCAGAGCAAGAATCAGTCCCAGAAAAAAAGAAAGGAGTGTCAACGGCACGGTAAAAGCAACCCCGGCTTTTAACATCGGAAAAAATGAGTTGACAACGATGTCAATAATTCGGTCCATTCTTTCTTGATCCAACATTCGAACACTCCTTATTTGGAAACATCGGTTTCAAAGTATTTTTTTGAGATGCTTAAATACATCCCATCTTTCTTCATATCAGCGAGTGCTTTATTGATAGCATCGACCAATTCTATATTCCCTTTTCTTAACATAATTCCCATTTTTGTTGGTTCATCAAGTTCGGCTGCAACTTTAAGCGGCGCATTAGGCTGTTGCTTTTTGAAATCAAGATAAGACAACCCATCATTAATCGTCGCATCCACACGTTTTGAAATTAATAAATCAATAGCTTGATTAAATCCTTCAACACCGACGATTTCAGCACCATTGGAAGCTGCCATGTCTTTAAACATACTAGTTAGTGACTCGGCTGACTTTTTCCCCTTCAAATCTTTGAACGTTTTAATCGTGTTATTGTCTTTGCTGACAATTAAGTAAGGTTTTGACACATTCGTTGGATCAGAAAAATCATATTTTTCCTGCCGGTCAGGACGAATACCTACTTGACATGCAATAATATCGAAGCGCTTCGAATCAAGTCCCGCAAAAATTCCGTCCCACGGGGTTTCAACAAATTCAGCTTTCACACCAAGTCTTTTTGCTACTTCTTCAGCGATTTCGATATCAAAACCAGTCAATTTCCCCGATGCATCATGGTAACTAAACGGTGCATATGTTCCTTCTGTACCAATTTTAATCGTCCCATCTGCTTTTATTTTTTCCAGTAGTTTCTTACTTTCTGCCGCCTGATCAGGTTTGGCTGATGTTTCTTTTTGAGTGTTCCCGCATGCCGTTAATACAAGTGCTACGAATACTGAAAAAGCAAATATAAATAAACTCTTTTTCATAAAACTCCCCCCTGTATTTATAAAAAATGGATGATTTGCGGTTTATTAGTTTCATTTTTCAGTATCATTTAAATATTCTGTTAATTTATCCCGTTTCAATATCTACTTTTTTCAAATGAACTCCACCTCCTCCTATTCAATTACTTTTTATGCAAAAGTTGTGCCATAATAAAATCCTTGTTAATTCAACATTCCTGCTAAAAAAAAAGATGCATCATTATCATTTCTGCAATAATTCTAGTGAAAACCTACTGTTCAGTACTATTCTCCTATTCCCAAATTCGAAAAATATTTTTCAATTATTCAAAAATATTCCTTTTAAAGCCAATAAATATAGAGCAATATCTCCATATTTATTGGCCCCTGGCAAGGATTTTCTATCCTAGTTTTCCACTTGCCTCAACAATTTGATTAAGAAACTGTTCAACCTCTTCCTGACTTTTTCCAAGTTTACTTACAAAGCGGTCCAGTTCCTTCCCTTCTTGAAAAGCAATAAAGCTTGGGATTCCGTACACGTCTAGTTTCTCTAAAACTTCTGGAAAATGTTCTCGGTTTACTGCAATCATGTCTACCTTTTCTTTATACGATTCTTCTAAAATGGGCATAAATAAATCGGTATGCTGGCAGTCTGGGCAATATTCGGCATAGAATTTGGCCATAACTGGTTTTGTTGATAAAATTGCCTCTTCAAACTCTTGTTTCGTTTTAATCTCTTTCATTTTTAAATCCTCCCTATATTTGGTTTTCCATGATAGATTGATTGTTTTCACTACATAATTCACTTGCATCAAGGTATTTTTCGCAATCCAGTGCAGCCATACAACCGCTTCCTGCCAGCGGTAATGGCTTGGCGGTATTTATGATCTTGAACATCCCCACAGGCGAATACACCTGGAATATTGGTTTCGGTGGTACCAGGATTCACCACGATATATCCCATATCGTCCGTTTTGATTTGATTGTCTAAAAATGCTGTGTTCGGTTTATGGCCGATGGTAACGAAAATACCATCCGTTTCCAGGATTTCCTCTTTTCCTGTTTCGCTGTTTCTTACTTTCAAGCCAGTAACGTGTCGATCCCCTGCAATTACTTCTTCAGGAATGGAATTTAAGCTCCACGTAATTTTGGGATTCTTTTTGGCACGGTCTTGCATAATTTGGGAAGCGCGAAGCTCCTTTCTGCGATGGACAATGCGAACCTCCGAAGCAAACTTCGTTAAAAAATTGGCCTCTTCCATAGCTGAATCCCCGCCGCCGACAACGATAATTTTCTTTCCTCTAAAGAAAAATCCATCGCATGTTGCACAGGTGCTTACCCCACGGCCAATATTTTCTCTTTCCCCCGGAATTTCCAAAAGTTTTGCAGAAGCTCCCGTTGAAATGATTAATGATTGCGTTTTTAGCTCCCCTATTCCTTCCACCGTTAAGGTAAAAGGGTTGTTTGAAAAATCGACCTTTTTAACCCAACCTCTTTTAAACTTTGCTCCAAAATGCTCAGCTTGCTTTCGCATGTTCTGCATCAACTCTCGTCCTAGAACCCCTTCAGGAAAACAGGAAAATTCTCGACATCTGTTGTCAATGTCAATTGCCCCCCTGGTTCTGGCCCTTCAATGACTAAAGGACTTATGTTAGCACGTGCTAAATAGATTGCAGCGGTTAACCCAGCAGGTCCAGTCCCTAGAATAATAGCTTTATACATCTCATTCCCCCTTTCTCTTAGTCATGAAGATTAACTTGCAATATTCGTGCCAATTTTAAATTCCTTGCAAAATCACTATTTCCCCAGCTTCTGATAGGTTACTTATTCCTATTTCCTATCATGTTTGAAAAAAATTTTTTTAAAACTAAGAAAACATGAACCAGGTCAACTTACCAATTAAAAAAGGGCGATTCCGATTAGGAATCGCCTACATTAAAACCTATTCAGTTAGATCGCTTTAGTTACTGTTTCAACATCCTCGAGCTTCTCAGGCTTTAACTTCTTTATTGCAAATCCAGTGGCACCGTAGAGTAAATCGAATAATGGGACAAAGAAAGCTAAAAAGACATATGGGAAATAAGCATATGGCGATACACCCAGCATCTGCGAACAATAGATGGCGTTGGAATTCCATGGAATAACCGGTGCACCCATCGTTCCAACATCCTCGATATTACGCGAAAGATTTTCTGGCGCCAAATGATTATTTTTAAAGACATTTCTCATAAGCGAACCCGCTACAATCGCAGTTAATAACATCGATGAGCCAATCATATTTGTGATTAAGGCAATTAACATAGTCACTAAAGTTATTTTAAAAGTAGAACCGTGTGTACGTTTAACTAAAGGCTCTACTAAAGCACTGAGAATGCCTGATTGTTCTAACATGCCGGTTACACACATGGCTAAAAGGACAACAAGGAATGAGCTCATTAAACTGTAGAGCCCGCCTCTGCTTAGGATGGGGTCAACTAACGTACTGCCGCTTTTAAACACAAATCCATTGGTCATGATATCAAACACTTTTGTTAAATTATACCCCTGAGTAAAAACAGCGACAGCCATGCCGCTAAACACTCCCATTAATAGCGAGATAATAGATGGAATGCCCTTTATAAGCATCACTAGTACAACCAGAAGAGGAATCAATGAAATCCAGGATAAATGGAAATGCTTTGATATTACACCAGTGATTTGTTGAATCTCCTGCATATTCGCTCCACTTTTTCCATACTTTAAACCTAAAATGATAAAGATAATTGCTGTTAGAATATACGCCGGGACAGTTGACCATAACATATGTTTTACGTGTGACATTACTTTAGAGCCGGCAACGGTAGCTGCTAAAATGGTACTATCAGACAATGGTGACAACTTATCTCCAAAGAAGGAACCACAAATAATGGCACCTGCTGTCATTGCTTGGGGAACTCCAAGTGCATTACCAACTGTCATTAAGGCCAAACCCGCTGTACCCAAAGTCCCCCATGAAGTTCCGGTTGCAAGAGATGTTGCTGATGTTAGGAGCAAAGCCGTGATTAAAAAGTATTGCGGTGAAATTAATTCTAAGCCCCAATACATAACATAAGGGATTGTACCAGAAGCCATCCAGGTAGCAATCATGACGCCGACTACTAAAATAATCGTATTCGGCTCAAAAGATTGCTTTCCCATTTCCCAAGCCATATTTTGAACCTCATTATATTTGTATCCCAGTTTCATAACTAGCAGGCTCACAACAATCCATAACAACAAAAACATTAATTCCAGAGATGCACCAAAACCAAGTGTTCCTGTAAGCAGCAGGCCGAAAAAGATTAAGACAGAAACCACTGCATATTTAAATGACACCGGAAATTTATAAGATTTATCATCCCACGAAACAGTTGCATTTCCCTGCTTTTCAGGTTTGTTCCCCATACGCAAAACCTCACAATTCAATTAGTTTTTTTTAAAACCATATTTATCATAGTTTAGCTTAATCTGTTTCAATGCGCGCTCTAGTAAAGCCCTTGTGCAAGCAATATTTACTCTTACAAAGTTACCACTATCTTTTCCGTATGAACTCCCATCATTGACTCTAACCCCTGCGTCTGTAAAAAATTCATCCAATTCCGTACTGGTGAGGCCCAGCCCCTCACAGTCAATCCATAACAAATAGGAACAATCAGGATACTGAACTTTTAACTTTGGTAAATGTTTATGGATATAGTTAATCGAAAAATCAATGTTGCTTCGTAAATAAGCATTTAATTCATCCACATAATAATCGCATTTATTATAAGCCGTAATTAAAGCCTCAACTCCTAAATAGTTATAATCAAAGTGGTATTTTGTGTAAATATCATCAAATGCTTTTTTCATTTTTTTATTTTTTATAATCACATATGCACTGAAGAAAGAGGCTAAATTAAAGGTTTTACTTGGAGAGTTCATTACCACCACATTTTGATCTTCTTCCTCACAAATCTCTAAAAAGGAGTGAAAAGGCAAACTTTTGTGAATCATATCGCTATGAATTTCGTCACTTATAATCATTACGTTATTCTCACGGCATAAATCATACATTCTCTGCATTTCCGCTTTTGTCCATACCCGCCCGATTGGATTGGCTGGATTACATACAAGAAGTATTTTCACATCTGGTAGCTTTCGTTTAGCTTCTAAATCTTCAAAATCAATCTGATAACTTCCGTTGTAGTAAGTTAATGGATTGTCGACTGCAACTCTATTAAAATTCTCTATTACCCTTTTAAAGGTTGCATAGACAGGAGGCTGTATCACTACTTTGTCTCCCGGATTGGTATAGGCATCTAAAAACATCCATAACGCCCCTGTCATTAATCCAGGCGCATAAAAACTAATATCGTCTGCCCTAATATCAATTTTATGATGGCGGCCATACCACCCTTTGATCGCATCATTAAATCGATCATGCGGAAAATATCCATAACCAAATACGCCAAAATCCACCTTTTCCCTTACAGACGCTAAAACTTCACATGGTGCCTTGTAATCGGTATCAGCAATGCCCAGTGCGATTCAATTGGCCGCATTTTCCTTCATTGTCCCATTTATCGGAATCCGTACCAATTCGATTAATCGTTTCATCAAAGTTGTGAATCATGCTTACCCCCGATTTTTCTAAAAAATTACTGCGAATGCGTTTAGATTTTCGCAGCCAATATATCAAATGAAACTTTTTAGCAGTCTTCCGGACGCACCCCCGAGATGTGTCCAAAGAGACAGAACACAATTAAATAGCTCCATATAACATTTTAATCTTCTCGTCCGTCCAGCCAAAAATCCCACCGGTATGAATAAACAGTATGTTTTGGCTTCCCTGCAAGTTTTCCATCTTTAAGTTCGTTGTATAAACCATACATTCGACTTCCCGGTATATCTACCGGATCAAGGATAATCCCTTCTTCTTGTGCGAATTGACTCTATGAATCTCAGTTCATCCAATTGGCTCTTACCGTAACCTAAACCTATATAGCGATCAATAATGTTGATTTCCTCAGCCGAAAAACGGAGATGATGGTCTCTATATTGATCCATATCTTCTAAAATGTGTAATAGATCATGAACGGCTTGTTCCCTCTGATTTAAGACACTCATGCCAATAATGGTTTTATTTTGATTACTTTCTTTTATTTCCATATAACAAACCGGCATAGGCACCGCCCGACCGATTCGTAACGACAATCGTGTCGAACACGATTCCTAATTGCCTGTTCTTGAAGGAGTATTTCATAATAGGCTTCTACATACCCTAGAGCACCAATGCCGTTTGAGCCTCCCATCGGAATGACATAGGGGTTGTGCCCGGAGGCAATCAATCTCTTTTGTCATTTTTGCAATCACTTGTAGGTGTTAAATCTTGATACTCATCCTCAGTTGCCACCTTAATGGTTGCACCAACTAATTTAGTAAGAAATAGATTCCCTTCCGTTCTATTTACTTCACTTTCTTTTAAAATCAACAAGGATTTCATCTGGTATCTCAGCCGCTCAACACCGCAGTTGCCCTCGCGTGGTTCGATTGGATCCCGCCACAGGTAATTAAATAATCACATTTTCTGTTTTTTGCATCGGCTAATAAATATTCCAGCTTTCTAATTTTGTTTCCCGATGATCCCATTCCCGTCTGGTCATCGCGCTTGATAGAACCTGATTCGTTTAAGTGTTTATTGAAAAAAGTCCACTTTTTCAACCTTTTGTGGGTACATTGGCGATCTCTATTTTCTCCATTAAGTATTTTCCAATCATTATAGTATTTTGTAAGAAGACATCGGCTGTTTTTACATGATCCAAGGCTTTAAATAAATCATTTAGAAGATCATTTTTATCTTCAATGCCGCAGCTCAGCCGAACTAGCCCGTCTGTCACCCCTAATTCAAGCCTCTCTTTTTCAGGAATTACGGCATGGGACATCGTGAAAGGATAAGATAATATCGATTCAACACCGCCTAAGCTAATGGCCACTATAGGTATGCTTACATGGGCAAAAAAGTCCTTCACATTTTCATAGCTTCCTAAATCAAATGTTAAAACAGCTCCACCGCTGCCTGCTTGGAAAAATCAATCTCCCGTCCATTGTGATATTCAAGACTCGGATAATAAACAGCCTTCACCTTGCTATGCTTTAAAGCTCACCCGCTATAAATGCCGCATTTTCAACTTCCTTTTCCATACGGATTTTCAGGGTCTTGATCCCTCTTAAAATTAACCAGAAACTCATATGGGGGAGCATACTGCCCAGCATTTTTTGCGTTTTGAATAACGTTTCCGCAATCTCTTATTGGCTGATAATGAATCCAGCGGTTACATCACTATGGCCATTGATAAATTTTGTCGCACTATGGATGACGATATCCACTCCCAATTTAATCGGATTTTGGAAATGGGTGTCATAAACGTATTGTCGATGATGGTCAGCAAGTTGTATTTCTTTGCTAAATTAACAACACCTCTAATATCGGTAACCGTTAATAAACAGGGATTAAGCAGGGTGTCTCAATATAAATTCCTTTTGTATTTTGCTTGATTGCTTTCTTCCAGGCGTTAAGATCCGTCTCATCCACGAAAGTGTATTCAATTCCGTATCTCGGAAACATCTCGGTTATGAGCTGATAGGCTCCCCCGTATATATCTTTACAAAGGATTACGTGATCCCCCTGTGAGAAATTTAGCAATACCGCAGAAATTGCCGCCATACCGGAAGCAAAGGCATATCCATATTTAGCAAACTCCAAACAACTACCAGTTTCCTCCAATGCTTTCCTTGTTGGGTTGCCAAAACGCGTGTAGGTAAACTCTTGTCTGTGATTGCGCAAATTTAGCTTGATGAAAGGTAGATGATTGATAGATCGGTACGGATGAGCTTCCGGTATGCTGATCAATCAACGGACCACCGTGAATTAATTTTGTATCCAGTTCCATTTTGTTCACTCCTTTTGATTATAATTATGGAAGAGTTGTGCCATAATAAAATCCTTGTTAATTCAACATTCCTGGTTGGCAAAGGAGATGAAATTATCATTTCCGCGATGATTAGAGCCAAACATGACCATTCAGTACTGCTTTTATTTCCAAATTGAAAAATATTTTATTAATTATTCAAAAATATTTTTCCTTAAGTAAAAAGATTGCAAATGAAATTGCAATCTCAGGGAAAAGTTAGAAAACTTTTAGATGATATCGTTGAAACTACGATAAAGTGTCGATAAACTAATTTTCAATTCATCGGCTACTTTTTCTTTGTCATTTCGGCCATGACCACTCATAAAAGAAACTTTGAATAATGGACTTTTCATATTCGGCAACCATCTCATCTAAGCTTAACCCTCCTGTCTGAATAGGTGCCTTGATCGGTACAAATAATCGGAACAATCTCGAAAACCAATCACACCTCATTCCGCCATATTCACCATATACTCCACATCTTTCTTTGATACCTGCCGGAATATTCCCTGGCCAATCATATTGGATTAGCCATTTTTCTAACTGGCGGTTGACCGTCATGTACGGACGGTTTAAGATTGAACAATACTTACAAATGAAGTATTGGAGGAAGAAGGGAATGTCTTCCCTCCTCTCCTTCAATG
>NZ_JAVGVR010000002.1:0-477182 GCF_030938565.1 Bacillus salipaludis
TTGTATGTAATCCAGCTAATCCAATCGGGCGAGTATGGGCAATAGAGGAAATGAAGAAAATGTATGATTTATGCCGTGAGAATAACGTGTTGATTATAAGTGATGAAATTCATAGCGACATGATTCACAAAGAGCTGCCTTTTCACTCCTTTTTAGAGATTTGTGAGGAAGAAGATCAAAATGTGGTGGTAATGAACTCTCCAAGTAAAACCTTTAATTTAGCCTCTTTCTTCAGTGCATATGTGATTATAAAAAATAAAAAAATGAAAAAAGCATTTGATGATATTTACACAAAATACCACTTTGATTATAACTATTTAGGAGTTGAGGCTTTAATTACGGCTTATAATAAATGCGATTATTATGTGGATGAATTAAATGCTTATTTACGAAGCAACATTGATTTTTCGATTAACTATATCCATAAACATTTACCAAAGTTAAAAGTTCAGTATCCTGATTGTTCCTATTTGTTATGGATTGACTGTGAGGGGCTGGGCCTCACCGGTACGGAATTGGATGAATTTTTTACAGACGCAGGGGTTAGAGTCAATGATGGGAGTTCATACGGAAAAGATAGTGGTAACTTTGTAAGAGTAAATATTGCTTGCACAAGGGCTTTACTAGAGCGCGCATTGAAACAGATTAAGCTAAACTATGATAAATATGGTTTTAAAAAAAACTAATTGAATTGTGAGGTTTTGCGTATGGGGAACAAACCTGAAAAGCAGGGAAATGCAACTGTTTCGTGGGATGATAAATCTTATAAATTTCCGGTGTCATTTAAATATGCAGTGGTTTCTGTCTTAATCTTTTTCGGCCTGCTGCTTACAGGAACTGTTGTTTTTGGTGCATCTCTGGAATTAATGTTCTTGTTGTTATGGATTGTCGTGGCCTTACTTGTCATGAAACTGGGATACAAATATAATGAGGTTCAAAATATGGCTTGGGAGATGGGAAAGCAATCATTTGAGCCGAATACGATTATTTTAGTAGTCGGCGTCATGATTGCTACCTGGATGGCTTCTGGTACAATCCCTTATGTTATGTATTGGGGCTTAGAATTAATTTCACCGCAATACTTTTTAATCACGGCTTTGCTCCTAACATCAGCAACATCTCTTGCAACCGGAACTTCATGGGGGACTTTGGGTACAGCGGGTTTGGCCTTAATGACAGTTGGTAATGCACTTGGAGTTCCCCAAGCAATGACAGCAGGTGCCATTATTTGTGGTTCCTTCTTTGGAGATAAGTTGTCACCATTGTCTGATAGTACCATTTTAGCAGCTACCGTTGCCGGCTCTAAAGTAATGTCACACGTAAAACATATGTTATGGTCAACTGTCCCGGCGTATATTCTAACAGCAATTATCTTTATCATTTTAGGCTTAAAGTATGGAAAAAGTGGAGCGAATATGCAGGAGATTCAACAAATCACTGGTGTAATATCAAAGCATTTCCATTTATCCTGGATTTCATTGATTCCTCTTCTGGTTGTACTAGTGATGCTTATAAAGGGCATTCCATCTATTATCTCGCTATTAATGGGAGTGTTTAGCGGCATGGCTGTCGCTGTTTTTACTCAGGGGTATAATTTAACAAAAGTGTTTGATATCATGACCAATGGATTTGTGTTTAAAAGCGGCAGTACGTTAGTTGACCCCATCCTAAGCAGAGGCGGGCTCTACAGTTTAATGAGCTCATTCCTTGTTGTCCTTTTAGCCATGTGTGTAACCGGCATGTTAGAACAATCAGGCATTCTCAGTGCTTTAGTAGAGCCTTTAGTTAAACGAACACACGGTTCTACTTTTAAAATAACTTTAGTGACTATGTTAATTGCCTTAATCACAAATATGATTGGCTCATCGATGTTATTAACTGCGATTGTAGCGGGTTCACTTATGAGAAATGTCTTTAAAAATAATCATTTGGCGCCAGAAAATCTATCGCGTAATATCGAGGATGTTGGAACGATGGGTGCACCGGTTATTCCATGGAATTCCAACGCTATCTATTGTTCGCAGATGCTGGGTGTATCGCCATATGCTTATTTCCCATATGTCTTTTTAGCTTTCTTTGTCCCATTATTCGATTTACTCTACGGTGCCACTGGATTTGCAATAAAGAAGTTAAAGCCTGAGAAGCTCGAGGATGTTGAAACAGTAACTAAAGCGATCTAAGTTAATAGGTTTTTATGTAGGCGATTCCTGAAGACATTATAGGAATCGCCTTTTCATTAAAACCTTCTTGGCTTTTAATCTACCGTTTGAAATATTAGATAGTACGTATTTTCTTAGTTTTAAAAAAACTTTTTTCAAACATGATAGGAAATAAGAATGATTAATCTATAAGAGACTTGAAAAATAGTGATTTTACAAGGAATTAAAGATTGGCACGATTATTGCAATATATATTCATGACTAATAGATAAGGAGGGAAGAGATGTATAAAGTTATTATTCTAGGGACTGGACCTGCTGGGTTAACCGCAGCAATCTATTTAGCCCGTGCTAACCTAAGTCCTTTGGTCATTGAAGGGCCAGAACCAGGGGGGCAATTGACAATGACAACAGATGTTGAGAATTTTCCTGGTTTTCCTGAAGGGATTATGGGACGAGAGCTAATGCAGAACATGCGAAACCAAGCTGAGTTTTTTGGAGCAAAGTTTGAAAGAGGATGGGTTAAAAAGGTCGATTTTTCGAATAACCCTTTTACTCTAACAGTGGAAGGAATAGGGGAGCTTAAAACGCAATCATTAATCATTTCAACGGGAGCTTCTGCGAAACTTTTAGAGATCCCAGGGGAAAGAGAAAATATTGGGCGTGGGGTAAGCACCTGTGCAACATGCGATGGATTTTTCTTTAGAGGAAAGAAAATTATCGTTGTCGGTGGCGGAGATTCTGCTATGGAAGAGGCAAACTTTTTAACGAAGTTTGCTTCGGAGGTTCGGGTTGTCCACCGCAGAAAGGAGCTTCGAGCTTCCCAAATTATGCAAGACCGTGCCAGAAGGAATCCCAAAATTAAGTGGAGCTTAAATTCCATTCCTGAAGAAGTGATTGCAGGGGATCGACACGTTACTGGCTTGAAAGTAAAAAACAGCGAAACAGGAAAAGAGGAAGTTTTGGAAACGGATGGTATTTTCATTACCATCGGCCATAAACCGAACACAGCATTTTTAGACAATCAAATCCAAACAGATGATATGGGATATATCATGGTGAATCCTGGTACAACCGAAACGAATATTCCAGGTGTCTTTGCCTGCGGGGATGTTCAAGATCATAAATACCGTCAAGCCATTACGGCTGCGGGAAGTGGTTGTATGGCTGCACTGGATTGCGAAAAATACCTTGATGCAAGTGAATTATGTAGTGAAAACAATCAATCTATCATGGAAAACCAAATATAGGGAGGATTTAAAAATGAAAGAGATTAAAACGAAACAAGAGTTTGAAGAGGCAATTTTATCAACAAAACCAGTTATGGCCAAATTCTATGCCGAATATTGCCCTGACTGTCAGCATACCGACTTATTTTTGCCCATTTTAGAAGAAGCGTATAAAGAGAAATTAGATATGATTGCAGTAAATCGTGAACATTTCCCAGAGGTATTAGAGAAGTTGGATGTGTACGGAATTCCAAGCTTTATTGTTTTTCAAGAAGGGAAGGAACTTAACCGCTTTGTAAGTAAACTTGGAAAAAGTCAGGAAGAGGTTGAACAGTTTCTTAATCAAATTGTTGAGGCAAGTGGGAAACTAGCATAGAAAATCCTTGCCTAGGGCCAATAAATATTGAGCAATCGCTCTATATTTATTGGCCATCTTCTTTAGACTCTAAGCAAGGATATTTTTAAATAATTAAAAAATATTTTTCAAATTTGGGAATAGAAGAACAGTAGTAAATGGTAGCTTTTCACTATAATCATCGCGGAATTGATAATTTCACATTTTATTTGGAACCAGGAATGTTGAATTAAAAAGGATTTAATTTTGGTACAACTCTTGCATTAAAAGTAATTGAATAGAAGGAGGTGGAGTCAATTTGAAGAGGATAGATATTGTAGCGGATTGAATTTTCCGAATATTATAATAATACAGAAAGGTTTAATGAACAATCTGCAATTCATTCATTTTTTTAGGCTTTTTTCTAAAAGATTGTTGTTTTTGAAATAGGTTTGGGTAAGACAAACCTTCGATTAATAGAGTTGATTGGAGCGGAAGGTGCCAGACTCCTCGAAAATGCTATCGCATTTTCTTCGTGCGTGGGTGAATTCGAGGAAGCTATTCAATGTCCTGCGGGAGCTGCGGGACAAGGTGAGACCCCGCAGGAGCAAAGCGACGAGGAGGCTCACTGCAGCCCCGCTGAAAGCGAGCATCCTGGAGAGGAAATCAACCACTATTGTGAAAGCAACAAAGTTTACGAAAACAGGCTTTTTTTAAAAAATATAGGGGGTAACTTTTTATGAAAAAGAGTATAATCTTCATTGCTTTTTCGCTGATCGCAGCACTTATATTAACGGCATGTGGAAATTCTCAAAAACAAACATCAGCCAAACCTGATAAGGCGGCTGAGAGTAAGTCCCTACTAGAAAAAATTAAAGCAGATGGTACGATTAAAATCGGTACAGAAGGAACATATGCACCGTTTAGTTATCATGATGCATCGGGAAAATTGACTGGTTTTGATATCGAAATTGCTGAAGAAGTAGCAAAAAGACTTGGTGTAAAACCAGAATTCATTGAAACCCAATGGGATGGTATGTTCGCAGGACTCGATTCAAAGCGGTTCGATATTATTGCCAATAATGTAGGAATTACTCCTGACCGCCAGAAAAAATACGATTTTTCAGTGCCGTATATTCTGTCAAAACCTTTCTTAATTGTTCACAAGGACAATAATACGATTAAATCATTTGAAGATTTGAAAGGAAAAAAATCAGCTCAGACATTAACTAGTAACTATAAAGATATAGCAGCATCTTATGGCGCTGAGATTGTTGGAGTAGAGGGTTTTAATCAATCCATTGATTTATTACTTTCAAAACGTGCGGATGCGGTTGTAAATGACGGACTATCCTACCTAGATTTCAAAAAGCAAAAACCTGATGCACCGATTAAATTTGTAGCAGAACTTGATGATCCAGCAAAAATGGGAATCATGATGAGAAAAGGGAATAAAGAATTGGTCGATGCTATAAATAAAGCACTCACCGATATGAAGAAAGATGGGACGTATTTAAGTATCTCAAAAAAATACTTTGAAACCGATGTTTCCAAATAAGGAGTGTTCGAATGTTGGATCATGAAAGAATGGACCGAATTATTGACATCGTTGTCAACTCATTTTTACCAATGTTAAAAGCAGGGATTGCTTTTACCGTGCCGTTGACACTCTTCTCTTTTTTTCTGGGACTGATTCTTGCTCTGCTTACTGCACTGGCTCGAATCTCGGGAATTAAACCTCTGGATGCTGCTGCACGATTTTATGTATGGGTGATTAGGGGAACACCGCTGCTTGTTCAGCTGTTTATTATTTTTTATGGCCTTCCAAGTATTGGGGTTACCATTGGTCCGCTGCCATCCGCAATAATCGGTTTTACAATTAATGTGGGCGCCTATAACTCAGAGATTATTCGAGCAGCTATTCTTTCTATTCCCAAAGGTCAATGGGAGGCAGCATATTCTATTGGGATGAGCTATCCGCAGGCATTAAAAAGAATTATTCTCCCACAGGCAACAAGGGTGTCTGTTCCACCTTTGGCAAACAGTTTTATTAGTTTGGTTAAGGATACATCGTTGGCCGCTACCATTACGGTGACGGAAATGTTTAGAGTGGCCCAGCAAATTACCGCAACAACCTATGAACCATTGGTACTCTATTGTCTAGCAGGATTTATTTATTTGATTTTCAGTACAGTTCTTTCTAACGCTCAAGGACGGATGGAAAAACGGTTTGATCGTTATGTGACGGGTTAATTTGATAGGGGGATATCCGCGTGATTGAGATAAAGAACCTGCATAAGCAATTTGGACAAACAGAAGTTTTAAAGGGAATCGATCTTAAAATTGAGGAAGGCAATACAGTCTGTATTATTGGGCCATCGGGTTCAGGGAAAACAACCTTGTTACGTTGTCTGAATTTATTGGAAGCGCCTACAAAAGGGACCATTACGCTTGGAAAGTTTTCTTTGGATTTTCAGGAGAAAAAACAAGTTCCAAAAGATCGAGTGATTAAGTTCCGTCAACAAACAGGTATGGTTTTCCAAGGTTACAATTTGTTCCCTCATATGACCGCGCTTGAAAATGTTATGGAAGGTCTAGTTTACGTTCGTAAACAAGATAAGGAAGCCTCTCGTATGAAGGCTCTTCAATTGCTCGAAAAGGTAGGATTATCGGAACGGGCGAACCATTATCCATCCCAGCTATCCGGTGGACAGCAACAACGGGTAGGAATCGCACGGGCGATGGCAATGGAGCCTGAAGTCCTCCTTTTTGATGAACCTACTTCCGCATTAGATCCTGAGTTAGTAGGAGAGGTCTTAAAGGTCATGAAAGAGCTTGCTAAAGAAGGAATGACCATGGTTGTCGTGACACATGAAATGAACTTTGCGCGTGAAGCAGCGGATAAAGTCGTATTCATTGATAAAGGTGTGATCGTTGAAGAAGGAACACCTCAACAAATTTTTGAACATACAGGGCATGAACGGACATTACAATTTCTAAATAAACTTTGTTCATAGGAAAGGCTTAAGATTGCAAATCTCATTTGCAATCTTCTTTTGAATAATTAAGAAAATATTGTTAAATTTGGGAATCGAAAAACAGTATGGATAGGTGGATTTCCACTATATTCATAGGGGAAATGAAAAATTCTCATCTAATTCAGAAGTAGGAAGCCTGAATTACCAATGATTTCATTTTGGCACATTACTTGCATAATATTAAACCGAAAAGAGGGAGGCGCAGGAATTTTAAAAAATAGATCTTGAATCTGCGTAAACTTAGGTGACTAGAGGAGGGCTTATATGAATGATTTAACAGACTACAAAGTGATCATTGTAGGCGGCGGAAGTGCTGGTATTACAGTGGCAGCACATGTATTAAAAGAATCACGGGGCCTTTATGGAAAAATTGCCATTATTGACCCTGCTGAAAAACATTATTTCCAGCCGCTATGGACACTGGTTGGTGGCGGGGTTGTTGATAAAAAGGTAACAGAAAGAGAACAGTCCACTTTAATTCCAGATGGTATTGTTTGGATTAAAGAAGAGGTTGAAGATTTTTTTCCAAATGAACAATCAATCGTAACATCATCTGGCAACAAATTGAGTTATGACTATTTAGTGGTTGCAGCAGGTATTCAAATTGACTGGAACAAGGTGAAAGGTTTAAAAGAGAGCATTGGCAAGAATGGCGTTTGCAGTAACTACTCTTTCGATTATGTCGATAGTACTTGGGAAAATATCCGCAATTTCAGCGGCGGTAATGCCATCTTTACAAATCCGAATACACCGGTTAAATGTGGTGGTGCACCGCAAAAAATTATGTATCTGGCGGATGATTACTTTCGCAAATCAGGGGTCCGCTCGAATTCCGCCATCCACTTTTTCTCTGGAGCGGGCAGTATTTTTGGAGTAAAAAAATATGCCGATACATTGAACCAAGTAATTAAAAGAAAAGGAATTGAAACGCATTATCAGCAAAATTTAGTGGAAATAGATGCACAGCAAAAAAAGGCCGTTTTTAAAAACCTTTCAACAGATGAGTTGGTAACAATTTCCTATGATATGATTCATGTCGTCCCTCCGATGAGTGCGCCCGATTTTATTAAGAAAAGCCCGTTAGCTGCAGATACCGGCTGGGTGGATGTGGATCCCTATACATTGCGCCATAAAAAATATGGAAATGTCTTTGGAATAGGCGACTGTACCAATTTGCCCACTTCAAAAACGGGTGCCGCTATTCGAAAACAAGCTCCGGTCCTTGTTCAGAACTTGTTATGCCTAATGAACCAAAAGACTGTTATGCAAAAGTACAACGGCTATACTTCGTGCCCACTCGTAACGGGATATGGAAGCTTAGTTTTAGCAGAGTTTGATTATGAATCTCAACCGGATGAGAGCTTTCCTTTTGATCAAGCCAAGGAAAGATACAGTATGTATCTATTAAAGAAGCAGGTACTCCCGATTGTCTATTGGAACGGAATGCTAAAGGGACTGCTTTAAAAATACGTATTAGTGAGAGGAAGATTATGCAGAAAACTACCATTGATCAGTTATCTGATCTCCAACCATTACTTTCATTATTAAGCCAAAAGGAAATACAAAATAGTTTAATCCAAACACTGGAAAAATTACCCGAACTGGTTGACCAGTATTCTGCCTTAGAACGAAACATCACTTTTATAAAATCTACTCTAAACGATAAACAATCGATGGAATATTTATTAGGTGGATTAGAAGATGAATTCGGGAAATACATTCCCACTAGAGATTCTTTGGAGGCATTGATGGCACTGGTCCATAGCCTTCCGAAATATACTAAATACTTGTCAATGGTAGAACCAATCATGGATTTCCTATTATCGATCTCCCGTGATCAGGAGTCCATTGATTATTTATATAAGGGGGCACAAGACCTCGCAGGTCCGATTCAGCAAAAAGTTGAAAATGGCTTGGATTTGATTCAGCGGGCAAAAATGGAAGCGGACAATGATCATTCACCTGTGACGATCTTTACCGTATTCAAATTAATCAAAGAACCTGCCGTTCAGCGTAGTATTCATTTTGTTAAAGCACTTTTAACCATTGCTTCTGAACCTAAATCAAAATAATCGACTTCAAAAGGAGTGTTCACACTCATGTTAATTAAATATTTTTATGATGAGAAATTGGCTCATGCCTCTTATCTAGTCGGGTGTCAAGCTAAGGGAGTGGCCATTGTGATTGACCCTTCCCGTGACATCCATTCCTACTTGAATACAGCGAAGGCCAATGGATTATCGATTACAGGTGTTACAGAGACACATATACACGCTGATTATATTTCTGGTGCAAAGGAGCTTGCTTCCAAAACTGGGGCCAAACTTTATCTGACAGATGAGGGGGATGCCGATTGGAAGTATCAGTTTGTCGATCAGTATGATTCGCAATTGCTCAAGGACGGGGATCAGTTTTCAATTGGGAATTTAACCTTTGAAGTACTGCATACTCCTGGGCATACACCGGAGCATCTTTCATTTTTATTGACAGACGGCGGCTCAGCAGCCCAAGCTCCTATTGGCTTATTTACAGGTGACTTTGTTTTTGCCGGGGACGTGGGCCGTCCTGACTTGTTGGAAAGAACTGCCGGTGTAAATGGTTCGGCCTATTCGCTGGCAAAAAAAATGTTTAAATCCTTGCAGCGATTTAAACAGCTTCCAGACTATTTACAAGTCTGGCCAGCGCACGGAGCGGGGAGTGCGTGCGGGAGAGCATTGGGTGCAGTGCCTTCATCAACCGTCGGATATGAAAAGCTAGCCAACTGGGCTTTGCAATATGAAGAGGAGGACCTTTTTATCGAAGCATTACTTTCCGGACAGCCTGAGGCGCCAAAGTATTTCGGATTTATGAAAAGGCTGAATAAACAAGGGACTACCCTAATCGAAAACCTTAAGCCTATCCTTCATGCACAGCCTTCATTAAACGTCGTTCAGGAATGGACCCAAAACGGTATGGTGGTGGATACCCGGCAAGCGTTGGAATTTGCGGAAAAACATATTGCGGGTACCATCAATCTGCCCTATAATCAATCCTTTGTGACTTGGGCTGGATGGTTGCTCGATTATGATCAGCCAATCTATCTATTGGTAAGTAAGGAAAGAGAAGCGGAAACGCTGAAAGCATTACGATCTATTGGTCTTGATCAGGTTAAAGCTGTGATGGATCACTCGTTCATTGAACAGCTTGAATTGAATGAAATGGATGTCGTGGATTATCAATCAGTTGAACCAAAAGAGATTATGGAGAGGCTTGAGGAGTATTATGTCCTTGATGTTCGTCGGAACAGTGAATGGAGGGCAGGCCATATTCCTGAGGCTCACCATATCATGCTTGGCCATCTAAAAGACAGAATAAACGAGATTCCTAGCGGAAAATCCCTTCTTGTCCATTGTAAATCGGGCGCAAGATCGGCGATTGCCGTTAGTCTATTGAAAGCAAATGGGTTTGACCGGGTCATTAATTTAATAGGCGGGTTTGATCAATGGATAAAAGAGAATAATGAGGTGTTAAATTCTACTGTAATTACTGCTAAAGGAAAAAGTAACTAGTTTAGATGATTAAAAAAACATAGCCATTGGTTTTTCCCTAAATGGCTATGTTTTTTGCTAAAAGGTAAAATTGCCCCCTTAAATTTTTGAAAAGTGGAAAAATTAAAATCAACCATAGGAATCATGAAAAGGCTCTATCATTAGGTTTTCGTCATCATCATCGCAAATTTGATAAATTTTTCATTTAATAGGAAAGAGAAAGGTTGATTTTACAAGAATTATAAGTTGGCACAACTCTTGCAATATTAACTAGCGACATGTAATAGGAGGAGGTGGAACAAATCTGAATGGCTTGGTGTTTTTAAGTTACTAAAGACACCGATAAACACACGTGGAATGTAAAAAAGGAGTTATGGAATGACAATTCTACAATGGATTCTCACAGTTGCCTCAGGCGGAATTATTGGCTTTACGTTAGGACTTATTGGCGGTGGCGGTTCCATTTTAGCAGTCCCTCTTTTGCTTTATGTGGTCGGCGTGAAAGACCCTCATATTGTGATCGGCAGTACAGCCCTTGCTGTTTCCATTAATGCCTTCTTGAATCTTATCCCTCATTCACGCGCAGGCCATGTTCACTTAAAACCGGCCATTGTATTTGCTATACCAGGTGTAGTTGGTGCCTTCTTAGGTTCTTATCTTGGTAAGCTTTTACCGAGCAAGCAATTGCTGTTTCTTTTTGCCTTACTGATGATTTTTATGGCCATTAAAATGATCCTGCCTAAAAAGACTTTAAAACAGATAGCCAATACAGAAAAAGAAGGTATAAGTTAAATGGATAAATTTAATGGAAAAAAATTAACCCTATTTGGTGTGATGACAGGATTGGCATCTGGATTTTTTGGCATTGGCGGCGGTTTTTTGGTTGTTCCCTCCTTGCTGGCAGCCACAAATATGGCAATCGTTGAAGCAATCGGTACATCTTTGTTTTCTGTAGGAACTTTTGGGCTTACAACGGCGCTAAATTACAGTCTTTCTGGATTGGTTAATTGGTTCGTCGTACTGGCTCTTGTATGCGGCGGATTTTTAGGGGGAATCTTTGGTACAATCGTTGCAAAGCGTTTAAGCCAACAACGACAAACTCTTCACTATATCTTTTCTGCTGTTGTCATAACTGTAGCCATTTATATGATGATTAAAAATGGAGACGCTTTGAATTTATGAATCTATATTTTGTAGAGACAACAGGAAGGAATCGATTTATTTTTCGCTATATTGAAAGTTTGCTAAATTCCACTATTACACGGTAGAAATGTGATATTAAGATTAAATTAGAAAAGGTAGAGTGATTACTATGATGAAAGTTATCTCAACAAATAAAGCACCGCAAGCGATTGGGCCATACTCGCAAGCCATTCGTGTAGATGGATTTCTATTTCTTTCGGGGCAGATCCCGCTTGATCCCGAAACGGGAGAGGTAGTTGAAAAGGATATAAGACTTCAAACTGGGCAAGTTTTAAAGAATATTCAGGGCATTTTAGAAGAGGAAGATTATTTACTTACGAATATTGTGAAAACGACTATTTTTATAAAAGATATGAATGATTTCCCTGTTATTAACGAAGAGTACAGTCAATTTATGCAGGGGCATAACCCTGCAAGGTCTACTGTAGAGGTAAGTCGTCTTCCTAAGGATGTAATGATCGAAATAGAGGCTATTGCTAAGAAATAATTTTTGCTGTAATCAACGATTTTTTAGAACATAGGTGATCTTAGGTCAATTTTGAGTCTCCAGTTCTGCCTAAATCACCTATGAAATTTTACGATCGTATAAAAGTCTCTTCTTCAAGCCCCTTTGGCACGACTAAATGAAAGCGTTATCGGATCGTTCTCTTTGCATCTTATGCTCCAGTGTCACCTTGTATGTGATGATGATCCTTAGATTATATTCACTCCTCTTTCATACGGATGAGCGTTGCAAACGATTCTTTGCCTTATTGAT
Source organism: Bacillus salipaludis (assembly GCF_030938565.1). Lineage (GTDB taxonomy): Bacteria > Bacillota > Bacilli > Bacillales > Cytobacillaceae > Neobacillus > Neobacillus salipaludis_A. The sequence continues at coordinate 12,247 of NZ_JAVGVR010000002.1, forward strand.
TTTGTATACAGCTAAATGGCTTTTGAATTTTTGCAATATTTCATCATTTTTGAAGGTAATTTTCTAAAATCGGAGGTACTTTCTATGGGCAAACCGGCACTTAAATTAAATGTGATCTCGACCAAGGAAAAATCAACTGGACAGTTACACCGAAGTCTACAGTCCAGACATTTAACGATGATGGCGATTGGCGGTGCAATCGGTACAGGGTTGTTTGTATCAAGTGGATCAGCGATCAGTAAAGCAGGACCTGGGGGGCTCTTGCAGCCTATATACTAGTGGGAATCATGGTTTATTTTGTAATGAATAGTTTAGGGGAGCTGGCATCCTTTTTACCTGTGCCGGGGTCATTCGAAACCTATGCAACAAGGTATGTGGATCCTGCCTTCGGATTTGCTTTAGGATGGAATTATTGGTACACCAATGCCATTACGATTCCGGCTGATCTTTCAGCTGCCGTTTTGATTATGAAATATTGGTTTCCAGACTCATCTGCATTATTATGGAGTACGATTTTCTTAGTTTTATTACTAGCTCTTAATCTATTATCCGTTAAGGGATACGGGGAAAGTGAGTATTGGTTTGCAGGTATTAAAGTCGTTTCGATTATTTTGTTTTTAATCATCGGAACAGCCATGATTTTCGGAATTATGGGAGGACATACCGAGGGTTTAAGTAACTTTACAAAGGGAGATGCTCCCTTTCACGGCGGATTCTTAGCCTTCTTTAGTGTGATCCTTGTTGCTGGTTTCGCGTTTCAGGGGACCGAAGTAATTGCAACTGCTGCTGGTGAAACGAATAATCCATCTAAAAATGTCCCTAAAGCCATTCGAACCATTTTCTGGCGGATTCTTATTTTTTACGTATTAACGATATTTATTATTGGCTTGATTATTCCTTATTCAGATCCAAATCTGCTTAAAACGGGTATTAGTAATGTTTCGATTAGTCCATTTACCCTTGTTTTTAAAAGGGCAGGCTTAGCTTTTGCAGCTTCAGCCATGAATGCAGTCCTTCTTACTTCAATTTTATCTGCAGCCAATACCGCCATGTATGCATCTTCACGTATGCTTTGGTCATTGGCGAAGGAAGGAAAAGCTCCGCGTATGTTTGCGAAGGTTAATTCCCGTGGTATACCAATGGCTGCCTTAATGGTTTCCGTCATCTTCGGGTTTATTTCCTTTCTTTCATCAATGTTTGGAAGCGGTTCCGTTTTTATGTGGCTAGTGGCTACTTCGGCAATGACCGGATTTATTAAATGGTTCGGGATTGCTGTTAGTCATTACCGTTTTCGCAAGGCCTATATTGCCCAAGGAAAAGATCCTAATGAATTACCGTTTAAAGCTAAATTATTTCCTTTAGGACCGATGATCACATTCTTGTTCATTATTGTTTTAGTTCTTGGTCAAAATTTATTTACGGATGGCAAGATTGATTGGGGAACGACCATCGCGAATTATATTGGCATTGTTCTCTTTGTAGTTCTTTGGATTGGTTATAAAATGATTAAAAAAACAAAGGTTGTCCCTCTTACGGAATGTGACTTTGAGAATCGCGAGTAATCAGGTTCCTGAATTTTTCAATTATGTATTCATCCTTCCTTTACTTTTATGTACAGGGAAGGATTTTTTTTCGGATGTGAGGGGGATTTTTTCACATTTGCTAAGATTCCAGGAAAAGTAATGGGAAATTCCGATAAATGAAAATGATCAAACAGTGTTGTATCAACCAAAACAACTCCCTTACAGGGTGATGAAAGAACAATTTTTATGTTGGCATGATTTTTGCAATAAAGTTTGGTGTGAGAATTACTAGTAAGGAGGATGCGAAATGAATTACAACTTCGATCAGGAAATTAACCGGATGAAAACAGCTTGCGAAAAGTGGGATGACCTTGAGACGCGCTTTGGTGTGAATGATGTCCTGCCCATGTGGGTGGCTGACATGGACTTTAAGGCGCCGCCCGCTGTGATTGAGGCCTTAAAGGAAAGGGTGGAGCATGGGATCTATGGTTACACCTACCGCCCGGACTCGTATTTTGAAGCCATTATTGATTGGGTGTCACGAAGGCATCAATGGTCCATTAAAAAGGAATGGATCACCCATAGCCCAGGAGTTATTCCGGCTTTGGCCTTTCTCCTACGTTCATTAACCGAGCCAGGTGATAAGATCATCGTTCAATCCCCAGTTTACCACCACTTCTTCCGAGTGATTGAATCACAAGGACGTACGGTCGTAAACAACCCTCTTTCCTTTAAGGATGGACGATACAGGATGGATTTTGCAGATTTAGAGGCTCAGATTGATTCTTCCGTTAAAATGTTAATCCTTTGCAGCCCGCATAATCCGGTGGGAAGGGTATGGACACAAGAAGAGCTTACACGTCTTGGGGAAATCTGTCTAAAAAATAATATTTTGATTGTTTCGGATGAAATTCATTTTGATCTCGTCTACAACGCGTATAAACATGTTCCGATCGCCTCGATTTCAGAAGCGCTGGCTAAACAGACTATTACGTGCTTTTCACCAAGTAAGACGTTCAATATTTGGGGAGTACAAACCTCTGTTGCCATTATTCCAAATCATGATCTAAGAGAACGCTATAATCGTGAAATAAACAGTATGGCAATTGGGTGGGCAACCCCGTTTGGAATAGCAGCATTGGAAAGTGCCTATCGATTCGGGGAAGAATGGTTGGATCAACTAATTGAATATTTAGAGGGAAATGTAGAATTTGTAGAATCGTATTTGAACACTCATATCCCCCAAATCAAGCTGGTCGATCCGGAGGGGACGTACCTGCTATGGCTGGATTTCCGGGAACTTGGATTCAGTATGGAAGAATTAGATCAGTTTATGCTGCAAAAAGCAAGATTGGCCTTGAATGAAGGTCACATTTTTGGTCAAGGGGGAGAAGGATTTATGAGAATGAATATCGCATGTCCCCGCACCATGTTGGAAAAAGCTTTACTCCAGTTAGAACACGCCGTCAAGCAACTTTCCCCTACTGGAAAGTCAGAATATTGAGGAGGAATTAGGATGGATTACGCAAATGATTATGATTTCAATAATTTTGTTCAGGATATGACCGTAATGGTGGAACAGAGTCTGAATGATAACGAATGTGTCGTGGAAGCGGAAAGGTTAGTTGGCAAATTAATTCAATCCTCTTCATGGCTTCCTGCAGAGAAGAGAAGGCCAAGTGATGAGGGGTACTCACGACATCCGTTGTATTGTGATCCCGAGGACCGTTTCGAAGTGATTGCGCTCGTCTGGAAGCCCGGTCAGAAGACCACCCTTCATGATCACGATGATACATGGGGAGCAGAAGGAGTTGTCACGGGTCAGGTCAAAGTGACGAATTATATCCGATTAGAGGAATTATCAGGGGGGGAAATTGTCAAGTTACAGCCTGCTGATTCCATCGTTGTAAACGAACAAAATACAGGAAAGCTATTGCCTCCGGCAGACTGTCATATCTTAGAGGGGGTAGGCGATACACCGGCGATTACAATCCATGTTTATGGAAAGCAATTGAGAAAATTTCGGGTATTCACCCCTTTAGACGAAGAAGGGCTATATCTTGCTGAAGAAAAGCAGGTTGAATACTACCCTGCTTAAAATCGATTAAATAGTGGAAGTGTGGTCCGGTTTGTCTATACCTTAGAGGATCAGGACTCATGAACATATAGGCCAAGATAAAAAACTATGATTTCTTTCAGTTTTTTATCTGTGAAAGGGGAGGTTTAAATTGGATCTAATGACTCGAAAAATTAACAAAGTGTTAGTGGCAAACCGTGGAGAAATTGCGATTCGCATTTTCCGTGCATGTACCGAGTTAGACATTCGAACTGTTGCCATTTATTCAAAAGAAGATAGCGGCTCTTTCCACCGGTATAAAGCAGATGAAGCTTATCTAGTGGGAGAAGGAAAAAAGCCAATTGAAGCTTACCTCGACATCGAAGGAATTATCGAAATTGCAAAAGCTCATGAAGTGGACGCAATCCACCCAGGCTATGGATTTTTGTCAGAAAATCTCGAATTCGCAAAGCGTTGCGAGGATGAAGGGATTATTTTTATTGGACCAAAATCAAGACATTTAGAGATGTTTGGAGATAAAGTAAAAGCGCGCCACCAAGCAATTCAGGCCAATATCCCTGTTATTCCTGGTAGTGATGGACCGATTGAAAGCCTGGAAGAAGCGAAATCATTTGGACAAAAACATGGATATCCGCTCATGATTAAGGCGGCTCTTGGCGGAGGCGGCCGTGGAATGCGGATTGTCCGAGGTGAAGATAGTTTAGAAGAATCATATGATCGTGCAAAATCGGAAGCAAAAGCTGCATTTGGAAACGATGAGGTCTATATTGAAAAATTTGTAGAAAATCCAAAACATATTGAGGTACAGATTCTAGGTGACCAGGATGGAAACATCGTCCATCTATATGAACGCGATTGTTCCGTGCAACGCCGCCACCAAAAAGTGGTGGAAGTAGCGCCAAGCCTTTCCGTGCCTGAAGACTTGCGATCGTCTATTTGTGAAGCAGCTGTCCATTTAATGAAAAACGTTTCCTACTTGAACGCCGGAACCGTAGAGTTCCTCGTTACGGATGATGAATTCTTCTTTATAGAAGTAAACCCGCGGGTACAGGTTGAACATACGATCACCGAAATGATTACCGGTATTGATATTGTCCAATCTCAAATCTTACTTGCGGACGGCTATTCTCTTCATAGCCGTGAAGTGGGAATTCCGAAGCAAGAAGAGATTCAGGTGCACGGTTTTGCGATTCAATCACGGGTTACAACAGAAGATCCGTTGAATAATTTTATGCCGGATACAGGAAGAATAATGGCCTACCGTTCAGGCGGAGGGTTCGGAGTACGTTTGGATGCAGGGAATGGATTCCAGGGAGCCGTCATTACTCCTTATTACGATTCCCTTCTTGTAAAAGTAACAACTTGGGCCTTAACCTTTGATCAAGCTGCTGCGAAAATGGTTCGTAACTTAAAAGAGTTCCGGATTCGAGGCATCAGGACAAACATTCCATTCCTTGAAAAAGTAGTAAAACACGAGAAATTCCTAAAAGGGGAATACAATACATCCTTTATCGATTCCACACCTGAGCTATTTGTTTTCCCGAAACCGAAAGACCGTGGGACGAAAATGCTCTCCTATATTGGAAATGTTACGGTAAATGGATTTCCGGGGGTGGCTAAAAAGGATAAGCCTCTATTTGAAAAACCAAGAGTACCGAAGATTCATCCACTTGAACCGATTCCAAATGGAACGAAACAAATTCTGGATAAAAAGGGTCCGGAGGGTGTCGTACATTGGATTAAAGAACAACAGGAAGTATTATTGACCGATACCACTTTCCGTGATGCCCATCAATCCTTGTTAGCGACTCGCGTGCGTACGAATGATTTGATGCATATTGGAGAGCCGGCTGCCCGTTTACTTCCGAATTTATTTTCTGTTGAAATGTGGGGCGGCGCAACATTCGATGTATCCTACCGCTTTTTAAAAGAGAGTCCATGGGACCGCTTATTAAAGCTGCGAGAGGCCATGCCGAATATGTTGTTTCAAATGCTTCTTCGTGCATCCAATGCGGTCGGTTATAAGAATTATCCGGACAATGTGATCAAGGAATTTGTGAAAAAGTCTGCAGAGGCAGGCATTGACGTATTCCGTATTTTCGACAGCCTCAATTGGGTAAAAGGGATGGAACTGGCGATTGATTCTGTTAGGGATAATGGAAAAATTGCTGAGGCGGCCATGTGCTATACGGGAGATATTTTGGATCCGTCCAGAAGAAAATATGATTTACAATACTACAAAACCTTAGCAAAAGAGCTAGAGCAATCAGGCGCGCATATTTTAGGAATTAAGGATATGGCTGGGTTGTTAAAACCTCAGGCAGCCTATGACTTGATTTCCGCTTTAAAGGAAACGGTTGACATTCCGATCCATTTACACACCCATGATACAAGCGGCAATGGCCTATTTATGTATGCAAAAGCCATTGAAGCAGGGGTAGATATTGTGGATGTTGCATCAAGCTCCATGGCTGGACTAACCTCACAGCCAAGTGCTAATTCTCTTTATTATGCATTAGAAGGGCATAGCCGCAGACCAAACGTGGACATCCAGGGATTGCAGCAGATCTCTCATTATTGGGAGGATGTTCGTAAATATTACGCCGATTTTGAGAGTGGCATGAATGCTCCGCAAACCGAAGTATATGTTCACGAAATGCCGGGCGGCCAGTATAGTAACCTGCAGCAACAAGCAAAAGCCGTGGGACTCGGGGATAATTGGGAACAAGTAAAAGAAATGTATTCCCGCGTAAACCAATTGTTTGGCGATATTGTAAAAGTAACTCCTTCTTCAAAAGTTGTTGGTGATATGGCTCTTTATATGGTTCAAAATCATTTAACGGAAGACGATATTTTTGAACGCGGCGAGACACTTGATTTTCCGGACTCGGTGATTGAATTGTTTGAAGGCTACCTTGGCCAGCCTAATGGAGGATTTCCTAAAGAGCTTCAACACATTATTTTAAAAGGTAAACAGCCAATAAATGTTCGTCCCGGAGAACTCTTGGAACCTGTGAACTTTCAAGAAATTATAGAGATACTGTCTAGTTCATTAAATCGTCCTGTAACAAGCCATGATGTGATCGCCTATGCCTTATATCCAAAAGTGTTCATGGAATACCATCAAACCGTCGAGAAATATGGTGATATTTCTGTTCTTGATACTCCTACGTTCTTATACGGTATGCATCTAGGCGAACAAATTGAGGTGGAGATTGAAAAAGGGAAAACCCTCATTGTTAAACTCGTTTCCATTAGCGAACCAAAAGCGGACGGGACACGCGTTCTTTATTTTGAATTAAACGGTCAGACGCGTGAAGTTCTTATTAAAGACGAGAATATTAAATCGACTGTTCAAGCAAGATTGAGAGCATACCCTGGTAATCAAAGCCATATCGGGGCATCTATGCCGGGAACCGTCCTGAAGCTCCTTGTTGAAAAAGGACAAACGGTTTCAAAAGGGGATCATCTTATGATCACAGAGGCTATGAAAATGGAGACAACGGTTCAAGCGCCGTTTACCGGTGTCATAAAAGACATTTGTGTGAAAAATGGCGATGCGATTCAAACTGGTGACTTGCTTATTGAACTATCCTGAAAATAAGTTTCTTCAAGAAAAGAAAAATCACAATACTTAAGAAGACCCTGCTCATTCGTTAAAAAAAGAGGAGTGCGTAAATTAATAAGTCTATGGATTAGGGTGACTGGATTAAGGGCCATTCGACGGAGCCGTAGAGAGATCTATGTGTTAAATGGAGAAGCCATACAACCAGGTGATCTACTTATTGAACTGACAAGTCAATAAATAAAATACAATTCTATCTTGTTGAACATGGTAAGAAAATATAAGGGAGAGACAGCGGATGCTTCAAAGGGGTTTGAAAAATGTAGTGGCTGCGGAAACATCAATCAGCTTGGTTGATGGAGAAAATGGGCAATTAATTTATAAAGGTTATGATGTAAAAGAGTTGGTGTTAAACTATTCGTTTGAAGAAATTACGTATCTACTATGGTATGGGTATCTGCCGAATAAGGAAGAGCAACATCAATTCTCAGTATTATTAAAAAATAATCGTAGTTTACCTTCATATGTATATCAAGTAATTGAAGCACTTCCAAATGATATGGATATGATGAGTCAAATCCGAACGGCTGTTTCAGCTTTTGGGGGAAAGGAATTTACATGGAAACCGAATATTGAACAAGCCATCCGATTGACAGCAGCCATTCCTAGCATTACAGCTATGATATACCGAAAAATAAATGGAGAAGAAACGGTTCCACCCCACCTAGAGTTGAACCATGTGGAAAACTATTTATACATGCTAACGGGCAAGGTTCCTTCTATCAAACATGCAAAAGCGCTTGAAGCCTATATGATTTTAACGATGGAACATGGAATGAATGCATCGACGTTTACAGCAAGAGTCGTTTCTTCCACAGAATCGGACATGGTATCTGCTGTAACAGGAGCCATTGGGGCGATGAAAGGGCCTTTGCATGGTGGTGCACCTACTGGTGTAATCGATATGTTAAACGAGATTAAAGAAAAAGAAAATACAGAAAGATGGATTCGACGAAAATTAGAGAACAAAGAATATCTCATGGGATTTGGACACCGTGTTTATAAAACACGTGATCCGCGAGCAGAAGTATTAAGCACAATTTGTCAACGTATTGGACAAGATGACCCGTGGCTTCATTTAGCGGGTTATGTGGAGAAAATAGCTATTCAATTACTTGAAGAATATAAACCCGGCAGAAAGCTCTATACAAATGTGGAATTTTATGCAGCTGCTGTCATGAAGGCGATTGATATGCCTCCTGAATTATTTACTCCTACTTTTACCGTTAGTCGAATGGTTGGATGGACTGCGCATGTTATTGAGCAATCAATAGACAATACCATTTTCCGTCCAGAAGCAAAGTATATCGGTAATCAACCTGAGATTATAAATTGATTTGAGACCAAACAAGAATTATTGAAAAATCATATAAAACTACAATCTATATAGATGAGCTTAATAAAGGGGAAAATTGCACCTATTTTAAGAGATACACATACGCTTGACATGAATCTTTTAAAATTGTCAAAAGAGCTCTCTATTTAAGATGTTCCTATCCACTAGTATTTTAATGATGAAACAAAGTAGAAAACAAAACTATCCTTTAACTGATCATCGATTGGAAAGAATCTTTAAGGAAGTATCGACACAAAGGGGAATAATTAAGGTTAAAAAGGGAACTTTGTAGAGCATATTATTCAGATCGCACCAGAATTTGACCATGGTCGAACAATCGCAGAGGAGTCCAATATCACACTTAAGCAGGTTTAATTATTATTAAGATTGATAAAGTAGCTTTTCGTTCTTCCAATTTCCATCACATGATATTCTTGATTAGAATTTATATATGAAATGTAACGATGAAAGTTTTGACAGAGGAAGAAGGTAAAACAAATTCCCCAAGGTGATAGTGGTCTCTAAGAGTCTCTTTGCAATATATAGTGAAGGAAAGTTTAACGAGAAATCCAAAGTGATCTTGTCCCATCTACTTCTTGAAACGGAAACAAGGCGTTCTTTACTCCTTTATATCTTTTGATTGAAGGAGCCCATTCAATCGGTAAAGCCTATTTTTTGGTGGCCTAATGCAATTAAATGGTGCATCCTTGCGTAGCATGGATGCAGCTGTCTTGTTGGGGGCTCGATGCCCCAGTTTGTGAATGGCGACTGCTTCTGGCTGCTACGTTGCTAACAATTTGTATTAACCAGGACTATGACAAATGCTCCTTTATTTCACTATGCCTTCACCTGCTTGTAACGGATCTGTCCTCCCGTGGCCCTTATGAAAAGAGACCAGGCCAAGAATTTTTGCTTCAATCCTTGAGTGGATTAAAGAAGGCTCCCTTCTACTCGACTAGTGAAATAACGAATATTATAATAGCCTGTATCAATGATTACTTGCTAATCTAAGATACGGGCTTTATTTTTTCTGACTATTTGTTGTGATATATATTTAACCTAACGGGCGTTTATTTACTTTGAATAAAAAATGGAAAAGCACTATCTTGACAGAGCATTCCTGATTAAATATAATATTTCTAGAAATACTGAAATAAAGATCGCTGAAAGGAGTTTTTTAGCGGTGAATGATGATATTGCAGTAAAAGTCTATAAGGCACTAGGTGAATCGACTCGTTTACAAATCGTAAAATTGCTTGCAGGGCAAACAGAGTTAGCTTGCCTGGAAATGGCAAATCAATTAAAAATCCCTGCCAATTCAACATTGACACATCATTTAAAACCATTACTCGATTGCGGATTATTAGTCGTTCGCAGAGAGGGAACCTTCAGATATTACAGTTTACAACGAGAAGTCCTTGCACAATACGCTCCCGCTTTACTTTAATGTTAAAGCGGATTAATTTTAAATTTAATTTTGGTATTTATAGAAATATAGAATAAGTAAACGAACGGAGGAAAATATATGAGTCAAATTAGTAAAGAAAATAGGTCATTGGGATATTTAAATAAGGGTTTAGAAAGTAAATTGTTTGAACCGATAAAAATCGGAGCTTGGAATTTACGCTCTCGTATCGCAATGGCACCGTTAACAAGATCCTTTGCTGATGATCAAACGGGCGTTGTAGGAGAGGATATTGTTGAATATTACCGAAAACGTGCGGCTGATGGAGTTGGTTTAATCATTTCAGAAGGAACGGTCATTAGTCCTCGTGGAAAAGGCAATCCTGGAGTTCCAGGCATTTATTCAGACGAACAAATTGTGGGATGGAAAAAGGTAACTGATGCTGTGCATAAAGAGGGAGGAACAATGATCGCTCAAATCTGGCATGTTGGTCGTCTATCTCATCACGAGCTTGCTGGAAACCTGCCTCCTCAAGCACCATCAGCGATTCCAGCTGAAGGCCTTGTCTCTCGTTTCCGTAAGCCATATGATATTCCGGAAGAAATGACAACTGAAGATATTAATGAAGTAATCAATCAATATTCGCAAGCTGCGAAAAATGCAATAGCAGCAGGTTTTGACGGTGTGGAAATTCACGGTGCCCACGGATACCTGATTGACCAATTTAATTCAGATATAACAAATCATCGTACAGACGAATATGGTGGTGACCTTGCTCAAAGGTTAAAGTTCATGAAGGAAGTTATTAAAGCAGTTATCGACGCAATCGGTACAGAACGAACAATGATCCGATTCTCTGCTTTTAAAGGAGATATACCAAATTACATGTGGGATGATCCAGAAATGGCTATTCGTACATTTGTTGAGGCATTTAAGGAAGCGGGTGCAACCATGATTCACCCTTCGACTATGCAATTTGACCGAGTGCTTGCTGATGGAAAAACGATACATCAATTAGTTCGAAAATATTGGGATGGTGTGATTATTGGGGTAGGAACATTAAATCCAGAAATGGCGAATCAGGCGATTGAAGAAGGAACGATTGATGTTGCTGCTTTCGGACGTCCATTCATTGCTAATCCTGATTTTATTCATCGTTTAAAAAGTGGTAAAGAATTGGAAGTATACGATGTAAATAAGCATCTTTATACATTAATTTAAAGCATTAGAATAGAAAGAAGCTTTTATAGCTTCTTTCATTTTGCTTAATATTTCAGTGTTTATAGAAATATAGAAATTAAAAATGATATTGAGGAGGAAAATTGACGTGTCAACTACAGCAAAGATTTATATTTTAGCATTGATAAGTTTTTTAGTTGGTACTTCACAGTACATCATCTCAGGTATTTTGGATAAAATGGCAGATGCTCTTGGAGTGTCAATTGGAGCGGCTGGTCAATTAATTACAGTCTTTTCATTGGCCTATGCAATTGGTACACCTATATTAATGGTAATAACGGCTAAAATGGAAAGACGTAAATTATTGATCTATGCGTTATTTGTTTTTATTGTAGGAAATTTACTTTCAGTAATTGTTCCAGGGTATGGATTATTTATGATTGCTCGAATTATTATGGCTTTAAGTACAGGTGTCGCAGTCGTTACAGTTTTAAGTATCGCCGCAAAGATTGCATCTGCTAATAAAAAGGCAAGTTCAATTGCAACAGTTGTAATGGGATTTACCGCATCTTTAATCATTGGCGTTCCTATTGGACGTTTTATTACATCTGCGTATGGCTGGAAATTTGTATTTATCGGTATCGCATTTCTAGTTTTACTTGTCATTTTTATTGTTTTAAATACAATACCGAAAATTAATGGTGGTGCTTCAATCCCATTAACGAGACAAATTGCTATGTTCAAAAAACCGAAAATTGCTTTAGCTTTATCAATCACCTTCTTTTTAATGACAGGGTACGGGATTATTTTTACTTATTTATCTCCATTCCTTGTAAATACTGTAGGAATGAGTGATTCACTTTTAAGCATTACTTTACTTGTTCTTGGAGTTGCAAGCTTAATTGGTTCTAAACTAGGTGGCTTAAGTGCAGATAAAAGAGGCGTAATTTTTACATTAAATAGAGGGTTACTTGTAAACGTAACATCTTTAATCGTGCTTTCATTCATATCACATTCAATTATTGCAGTATTTATTATATTGACAATCTGGTCATTTGCAGGCTGGTCATCAGGTGCAACTCAGCAATATAATTTAGCAACGATATCACCTGAATCCTCAGATGTGTTACTAGGTCTGAACCAATCGATGATGCAATTAGGATTTGCGGTTGGTGCAGGTATAGGTGGAGTAATTGTGGGGCAAGTATCAATTTCTTCCATTACATGGTTCAGTGCGTTAAGCATTGTGTTGGCAAGTATTACAACATTTGGATTATCACGTTTCTTAAATAATAAAAAGGTAGTCAACCAAGACTTTTCGGCACAAAAGAAAGCTTGATCAAATTGGGAGTCTTAAATCGTTATCTTAGCATTTTTTTTCACAATTTGGACCACTAATCTCTCGTTATTAACGCTGCTCTGGTACATGCTATCCGTCCTTCGTGGGGTACTATTAGGGAAAAGCAGGGCGAGATAGCCAAACGCGGCCCAAACCTGCAAAAAACCCCTTTCGGAGCTTCTCCCATGTCATATATCCCCTATTAAGAGATTAGCAAGGAAGACCACTTTGGTCTTTTTTTGATTTTAAGCACCAAACATTTACTCCAACACTACGAATCTGACAATATTTACTTTTGTCAGCTTTGTTGTGTTGATTTAATATGATTTGTCTCACTTTATATCTAACAGGTTTGTTTTTGGTTATATTTTTGATTATACATTTTAGTAGTATTTGGTTAGTAGAGAAGGTTCTCATTTTATAAAAACGACCGTTTTTAGTACTTATACCACAGATTATTTATGTATTAAGCGATTAAGCCTAAATGTACAAATTCTGCAAAATGTTGGCGATACCTCAATTAGCATTAATGACAACAACGGGAACTTATTTAAAGGCGGTCAAATAACTACTAATCATACAAGAAATACTAGTGACAGAGTTTTAAAACATTTTAACTTTAAAGGCCAATGGATACTTGAAGATTATAAGTATACAAGTGATCAGGATTACATTACAAGTGAAGAATTAGGCATTGCTAGTGCTAAAACAACTGATTTATTAAGAATAAAGCCAATTTCAAATAATAAAGGTTTAAATCTTGACCCTATCAATATAACGGCCAAAGCGTCCCTATATTCAGCAGGATTTTTGCTCCGCTCTGTGGTTTCAGAAGAATTAGATATAGATGCCGATGAAATAGAAATATCCCAGTGTTTAAGGTCTGAAGTTGGTGATGGCAGTTTTGTTGGAGAAATAATCTTTAGTGATAGGTTGCCAAATGGTGCAGGTTTTGTACGTTGGTTAGAAAATAATTGGATAACCGTGTTAAAAAATATTGTGGAACCAAATGGAAAGCACTCATTTATGGACTATTTAATAAGTGAAAGGCATCAATGCGATACCGCATGTTATAGTTGTTTAATGAATTATAGAAATATGCAGTACCATGGATTATTGGATTGGCGTTTGGGGCTTGCTTTTTTAAGGAGTATCTATGAAAAAAAATACCAGTGCGGGCTAAATGGAGATTTTTCAACTCCAGAATTAAAAGGGTGGATTGGCTTTGCAAAGATGCTGGCTAAACAATTTGCTGATTATTTCCATTATGAATTAACCGAATGGGCAGGAATACCAGGAATAAAAGCAGGAAATAGAAATATTATTATCGTTCATCCTCTATGGGACTTAAAAAACCCCGATGGAATGTTAGCTGATGCTGTAGTGGCTGCAGGCGCTAATATGGACACCATCGATTTTATTGATACTTTTAATCTTGCAAGGCGCCCTGGGTGGTGCCATGAAGCATTAGGAGGAAATATGGATGATGATAATGATGCCTGGTGGTAATATCCCATCACCCATAACCCTAAGTCCATTAAAAAGGATATCAGCAAGTAGATTTTTTGATATGCAATTATGCAGCTATCGAGAAGTATTAGTATCTAATGGGTTGGAAAAACTACTTCCTTCATCGCCGAATAAGTTTTTTGGCCTTGCTGCACATTCGTTTTTGCAAAAGGTTGGATCAGGATTAATCAATGAGCCAGATGATTTTGAAAATGGATGGTTAACTACAGTATCAGAGGTAGAACAGCTCTTGTTATTGTCTGAAAGAGAAAAGCATTTGATTCCTTTAAGCAAAACAGTTAAGCAATTTGAGGTTAGGAAAAGGGTCCTGTTTAATAAAGCATCAAGTTTAATAGTTAATAGAAGAACAGAATGTAAATCCGCTTCTAATTTATTTCATGGAATTGAAAGCTGGTTTCAAACTGCAGATGGTGTAGTAGGCGGCTATTTAGATAGGGTCTTATTAACGGAATCAGGTTATGAAATAATTGACTATAAGACAGGGGCAATTATTGATAAGTACACAATGGATATTAAAGATGCTTATAAATATCAGCTTTTCCTTTATGCAGCCTTATTTTATGAGAATTTAAATGAATGGCCTAGTGCGTTAAAAATTCAAGGAATTAATGGGGAAGAATTTTGTATTAATTACAAAAAAGATGAATGTGTTAGGATACTAAATCAAGCAAGAGAGATGTTTCATCGTGTTAATGAGCTGATAACAAGATTTAACGAGCAAACGGAATTGCAAAAACATTTAGCTCAACCAGTTCCTGAAAATTGTTGCTATTGCAGCGTCCGGCCACTATGTAATGCTTATTGGGAAGCAAAGGAGAAATATCCCCAATTAAAATGGAACAACGATATTAGGGGGCAATTTAAAAGCCTGTCCATATTAGGAAATGGCACCTATCTGCTTAAAATTAAGTCAGGCGTTAAAACCTATAAAATCAGGGGGCTAAAACCAGATAGGCATCGAATCTTAGAAGGTAGTTTTTTAAGCATCTACAATTTATCCAGTGATAAGAGCGAGAATTGTTTTAGTGAGAATATATTAACTACAATATATACTAATTAAAACTACGATGCCCTGCACAAATAAATTAGTTCAATACTGAAACCAGCGTTTAAGAATGCTGGTTTCTTTTTTTTGCAAAAATAACTCTTAAAAGTACTGGGTAACAAATTGGAAAAGAGGGAAATGAATTAGGAATAATTAATTAAGAAAATATAACTAAAAAGTACAAAAGTTTCTACTAAAATATCATATAATGGAAATAGAGGAAAAAATTTTTAAGGAGTAGTTAAATGCGTAGAGGGATAAATTTTACTCCCTCTTATTTAGATTACCCATACCAAGGAGAAAATAATGAAACTTGTAAAATTAGAAATAACAAATTTTAGATCTTTTGGTCCGGAAACGGTTGTTGTTAATTTTGAAAATTTAACAACCTTTTTAGGTTTAAACAGTTCAGGAAAATCTACGGTGATGAATGCTATAAGAAAAATGTTTAGCCCTATAGAAGCAGAAACTGCCTTAGAGGAAAATGACTTCCATCTTGATGCGTTAAAAAATCGTAGCGACAAATTAGAAATAACAGCTTTTTTTGTAGTTGAAGATGGAGAAGAGAATCATGACAAATTCCCCTTTGGTCGTTTAAATTTAAAAACAAACGATGAAGGCAAGTTATTTTTTACTGTAGAATTGGTCGGTGATTTCATAAAAGATACAAAAGAAGTTGTAAAATCTCTATATGTTAACGGGACTGATACATATCCATACAATAATAAACCTATTCAGGCTATATATATTCCTACCTTCAGAAATCCTTTAGAACAGTTAAGAATCACTAAAGACTCTATACTTAATCGTATGTTTCAATTTCTCCAAGACGAAGGTAAAGAGGGCAAGATAATCTTGGAACCTGCCTTAGAAAATTTAAAACAAATTATTTCCGAGGGATGGAAGGAATTTGTCTTTGATAAAAGATATGAAAATATTAATTTGGATTTTATTAATGAAGAACTTATCGTTACGTTCCAGCTGGATGGAAAAAATCAATACTCTTTAGACCAAATCGGAGACGGATTAAAGGCTGTATTCTATATTGTATTAATTACAGCTCTTTTAAATTTAGAGTGGAAATCAATGGACTATTTTGAAAGCCCCGAACGGTTAACTAAAGTTGAAGGTTTTGAACCTTATAAACAATCTGAAATGTATCCTATCTTAAGTATAATTTTACTTGAGGAGCCTGAGAGTCATGTTGCTCCGTACTTTATGGGGAGAATCATCGAAAACTTAAGGGCTTTATCAGGGAGGTCTAATGGACAGGTTATAATTACTTCACACTCTGCTTCAGTGGTGGGTAGAATTACACCTAAAGAAATTCGGCACGTATCAATAGATTATCAGAATTATAAAAGTATTGTTAAGAAGGTATTATTACCCGATGAACAGCAAGATGCATATAAATTTATAGCAGCTACTCTACAAACTTATCCTGAAATTTTCTTTTCACGTTTTGTAGTTTTAGGTGAAGGTGCAAGTGAAAAAATTATTCTTACTAGACTTATCGAAGAATTAAATAATACTAGCCTTGACAGTTCTGCTGTATCCTTTGTCCCGCTGGGAGGAAGGTATGTAAATCATTTATGGTCTTTACTTCAAGATATAAATATACCATTTATTACCTTATTAGATTTAGATAGGGAAAGAGGAAACGATTGTGGATGGGGAAGAATTAAACATATCCTAGAGCAATTAATTTCTTTACAGGAGAATAGAAAACAAAAATATAATGCCGATGAATTATTAACAATTAATGAGGCTAAATACAGAATTGAGGATATTAATGAAATGGATAAATGGAAAATGGAGTCAATTGAAGATGCAAAAGATTTAGAAAAGTGGGCTAATCATTTAGAAAAATATGACGTATTTTTTTCCTCACCGCTTGATTTAGATTTTTTAATGCTATCTACATTTGAAAATGCATATATGCAATTAATCCCACCTGGCGGTGGACCAACAAGTGATGTTACTAGTGCTTTAAAGGCCACTCTAAAAAGTGAAGATAAGGGGGTTACCTTCACAGAAGTGGAGAAAGAAAAAATGATATATTACAAATACTTTTTTCTTGGAAAAAGAGGCAAACCTACAACTCATTTAATGGCATTACAAACGGTTAGTGAAGAAGATTTTGTAAAATTCCTTCCTGATGTTCTAAAACGCTTAAACGAGAAAATACTTCAAAAAATTAATAATGATCCATATGTTAGGACTTAAAAGATTAATTCTCAAAAGAAGTTTGTAGTTACATATAAATAAACCAAATAAAAATTAAATTAAGTATCCTTAGTCTGGGTCTTAATTGACCGGTTTTTTAAGGTGGAGAAAATGAGAAAAGAAGAAATTATTAATTTATTTATTGAAAAGATACATGAGAACCACATATTAAACGATCATGTTCATTTTTTTAGGAAGCACTCATTATCCCGAACTGTACACCCATTTATCAGTATGATGGCTGAAGTTCTGGAGTACTTAGATAGATTGATGCCTACTTATGCTGAACGTATTGTCAATTGGTTATCTACTTTGGTTAATAAAAATGAATATGAGCAAAATTTTGCGGTGTTTGGAGAAATTCTAGTCCTTTATAAAGCTGCTAAAATGGCGGATATTGTAAACGATAAACAATACATTGTGCCAGAACCTTCTAGCGAAAAGGATTCTAAAAATCCGGAGTTTCGATCTAAAATACAAGGAATTTATTACACTGGCGAGGTTAAAACTCCTAGTTTAGCCGAATATATTTATAATCGTCAATCAGGTATTCAAATTACTACCCATTTGCCGGATAGGGATTTATTTATTGATGAGAAAATAATAAGTCCAAATATTTTAAGAATAAAAGATAATTTGGTTAATAACCAAAATAAATATAATGAGTATATTCAAAAGAATGAATACAGGGGAGATTATAGGTTTTTATTTATAGTTTGGGATGATTTCATTAATGAGCCCATCTCCGCATTAATTAATCCTTATTGTGGACTTTTTACTAATAACACCTTTTATCCCAAATCAAATTTTAACTTGATTGATGGTGTTTTTATCGTTCGCCATTTACATCAGTTTCGTAGGATATTGAGAAATGAGGAATTTATGTATGACCTTGAGCATGCTTTTGATTGGCCTTCAGAACAATATCCAGTGGCTTTTGTGCAAAATCCGAATGGTCGAAAAGTTCCCGATGTATTTATTGAAAAGTTTAGTGCGATAGATCCGAATGATATGTTGTTTGCAGAATATAGACCAACAGATTGGGTTGATTGGCGTACAGGAATAGCATTAAGTGGTTTGAGTAGCATTCCAAATGAATACCATAAACAAATTGTGGAAATTGTTCGTGAATCGACCGATACACACATGGACTTATCTTTACCGGAGAGCGCTAATTTTGGGGTGCTTAATTTAGATATATTTGTGGAACATGGTAGGGAATCAAATGGTAGTGTAAATTATGAAAAAGTAATTTCGGAATTTTCTGAAGCTGTTTTATTAGCGAAACAAGCACAAGTGCGATACGAACAAATGGAAAAAGAAAATCAGTTAAAACAAGGAGAGGAGATATATAAATCACAACTTGAAACTCTTAAACGTTCATTAGGGGTTATTGATCATTCCCATACAAAACCTTTAATTTCATCAGTTGATTTTAATAATAATCGCGAGAATTTAACGAAAGAAAAGGTTAAAAAAAATATTAAAGTTGGAAGGAATGAAAAGTGTCCATGTGAAAGTGGTTTAAAATATAAAAGGTGTTGTCTTTTAAAAAGTAAATAAAAAGTAGCATGGCAATTATTGCCATGCTTTTTTTGTTTAACTAAAAGCAATAAGTGGTTTGCAAATTGCAGCTTATTTTTCTTTGTTTTAAACTGGCAGGTTTAACACCTTTGGTCACACCTTGGTCACAGATTAAATGTTTTTATATTTTATTAGATAAAATTAAATGATATATCACTTGATAAAAAAAGTGCATAAAATCAAGACTTTACGGTATTAAATAAAACTAAATGGAATCAAAAAAGATACCTTCCCTCTAACTTCAAAACTGCTTGAGAACAGTTTGTTAGGGCTAGAACCCATAGATTTAAAGTAAAAGATCTCAACACCTTTTATAGTGATTTACAGTAATTGGAAGTCTCGAAAAGCAGTTTTCGAGACTTTTTATTTTTATGTTAGAATACCTTTTGATTACTGATTTTACTCAAAATGAATAGAGTATAGGCTTTAGATTTTTACTATTAAAATTTTAAAGCAAAAATATTATTAACATATATATATACATATATGTTAATTGTAAAATGTTAACAATATCATAATTGTTATATACATATGTTTAATATTGCAGTTGGACCAGTGCGGTTAAAAAGTAAAGAAAATAACATCTATATCAGATATTTGAACGTTTTAAATAATTATATAAATATTGATATACAATTAATTGATTGTATTTTTCATACAACAAAATTAGATGAATAGGTATACATGAAAGAAAAGATAATTGCACAACAATGCAAATCTCCAAAACCCTAAATTCAGGAAACAGGGATTAAAGTAAATTAAGCCTGAAAAATTGAAAATAGTTCTAATCACAATTAATTCATTAAACCAATAGATTCGATTTAAGATTTTGGTTTATATTTCCTTGTAAAATATATATTAAATAATTAGATGCTGAAATCTAGTTACTCTATTCCACAATAAAGGAAGTAAATAATGCCAATATTTTTTTACTATTCTTAGATTTTGAGACAAAGCGAGTATTAAAAAACCCTTTTTAAGTAAAAGTTACCAAAAAACTTTGTATTGTTTAAATTAATAAAAAATAATGCCTTTAAAACAAGTTAACCTTATTTAAATGTAGATAGGAGTTATCTTGGTTGATACGTTCTAAGTAAATATTGGTTGTAGAAATATCGGAATGCCCAGCCCAATCTTTAACCACCGCAAGAGGAACGTCGTTTTCCAACAGGAGAGTGACAAATGTATGACGGAACCAGTGCGGCGTAACGCTCAAATTTTTTCCCGCAAGTTGTACAGCCTCCTTCACAATTTTATACAGAGCAGGGTAGGTTAACCGTTTTTTATTTTCAAGAGGTTCATTTTTATTATATAAAGCGAAAAAAAGAGGACTTGTATCTTGCATATTTATTTCAACTGAGTCATCCATACTTTTTCGAAAACTAAATAGTATTTCTTTTGTTTCCTCTCTTATAGGAATCGATCGAGGTTTATTTCCTTTTCCAATCACATCTGCAAATAGAAACCCTTTTCGATTATAACGAAAACTTCCCCAATTCAAACTTAAAAGCTCACTTGCACGAAGCCCCGTGGTATAGAGGAGGTAGCCAATCAGCAAATTCCTCTTCTCCAATTGTTCTCGATTTCGTGTTGCCCTTACTATTTTAGGAAAGAAGGAAATAAGAAATTCAGCTTCTCTTTGATTCAATTCCCTGACTTGAACACGTGTTTGTGCTTCTTCGTGACGAGTTTCTTCTATTATATGGTGTCCTTTTTTAGACAACGGCTTCGAGATCCAAGTGGAAAGGTGGGCTTTGTAAAATTGTGTTTCATAACCAAAGTCCAATAACCTTCTGAAAAACTCCAATTTTCGTATAGCAGACTTAGCTGCATACTTTTCATTAATAAATTGGTTATAGGCCTTTACTTCCGGGAATCCAAGATCCCGAAATGAAAGGGAATAGTCTGTTAAAAATGTGAGCAGCGTTTTGGCATCTGAACGATATGCTTTAACCGTATGTACAGAAAGCCGCTTATCTTGTGGGAAGAGTTCCTCTAGAAAAAACAATTCAAGAAAATCCTGTTCCGTACTATTTTCAAGAGTGAGGTTACGATTTTCATCAAGTAGATGACGAGCTTTTAGATTCTCCTGTAAATGTGTTAAGTACTGTTCACCATTCATATTTTGAAGAAGAGTCAAGTAATTCATTATTGACCTCCTAAGATTAGTCATAAATAATTATATTATGTAAAGTAAAGATAACTCCTAATTATCTTTACTTAATAATATCACAGAATATCCGTTCTATCTATTATCTAAGTTCCAATAATATAGTTATCAGAACTATAAATCAAAAAAATATTGCTAGGGGGTAGGGAGATGCTGATTGGAAAAATGAAAATATATTACCAATAGAAAAAGAAAAGTTACAATTTTTTAGTGTGTTGGAGATTTGCATTCTAACAAATTTATTTTTCGTTTTATGTATAGTAGTTCACCTAATTTCGCTACACAAAATTTATTGAAAAATTCAAAAAATAGTTCTGTTCCTATTGTAGAGCAGCTAAAAGTTCAGTCATCCCCATAATCTTACATTTCAAAAACAGTTCTTATAAAACCAAATAAGGACACCACTATATAAGCGGTGTCGTAATCCCTTATCATCACTAGCCTTTAATTTTACTGAGCATTTTGTATTAACGGAAAGTCCCACCGAATTGTTGTTCAGCCATTCTTACTAAGCGTTTTGTAATTTCCCCACCGACAGAACCGTTGGCTCTTGAAGATGTCTCGGCCCCGAGCTGTACACCAAATTCTTGTGCAATTTCATACTTCATTTGTTCAAGTGCTTGCTCTACTCCTGAAACTAAAAGCTGATTGTTATTGTTGCTTCGTGCCATATGTATCATCTCCTAAGTGTAATTTATTTACACTATTAGTTTGGAGTAAATAGGTTAGATTATTCCTAACATAGAATTGGTAAATTTTAGACGTACTTAAATAATTTTTAAATTTATTTTATAGGCAAACGTGGTTACTGGGATTAATGCTTTTTTGGTAGATATATGATGGGAGAAAGGAGCTTGCAACACATAGAGATTTAGTAAAAGGATAAAGGATAAAGTTTAATATCATTCTTTACTTAAAATAGAGAACACACCAATTTTCATAATTTAAAAAGGCTTTTCTTAAAGTTAATTTATTTTAAAAGGTATTTAATAAAATATCATATATTTCAACATATATAATAAATAGTACTATATTATATATGTTATTTGTACCTATAATGACAACATCATAATCACTATTAATTTATAAATTAATAGTGATTATGAATAAAAGTTATGATTAACTTCTAGAGAACACCTTAAATTATGCCAGTAATTACCCTATAATACCTGTATATTTATGTTGAATTAAAGAGTAGAGAATGTGAAACTTTTCACTTAAACTAATGGGGCAGGTTAGTTCAACAAGAAAGGAAAATAAATACACTTAAATTTCCTTTATATGGTACCATTGAATCAGAGTGAGTTATTTATTCTTTTAATTGGAGGATATAGAATGAGAATCAAACCAATGGTTTTGGGATTATTTTTTTTTTAATATTGGGAAGCGTTGGATGTGAATCACCCAAAAAAATAAATGAGGATGTAAATAAGAAAGCTGAATACTCATTGACAGTAAAAGAATTGCAGAGTTTAAAAAAAACAACAATAAGCTACACCAAAAAAGAACAGGTTTTATTACACAACATAAATAATGTCTCTTATAACATTGATGAGTTTTATAATGAACAAAATAAGAAATATTACTATGTCCTAAACCTTCAAAAGCATCCTCTTACTGACAATCAAAAACAAAACAAAGTAGTTCCATATAATGTTATTAAGTTCTCCGTTGGTGCATCGCCTAATAAGGAAACCAACTCATTTTTTTACGTTGCATCCTCACCAGTATGGATTAATTTTGAAAACTTATTTGTAAAGGATGGGGCTTACTTCTTGTTTAGTACCAAAAAAGCATTAAATGCTAGGGATTTTCAGGAAGAAGGAATTTTTTCTAACTCTGTACCTGAAGGAAATAAAAAAATAGGAGAAGAAACGTATCGTTTTATTACAAATGAAACAAAAGGCGTTATCTCTGAATAAAAGGAATTACACACTTTTCAAACGAACAGGGTAGAAACGTTTTGAAATCCATACTGTTATCGAAGCATTTTTCTTATTGTGCTAACGGGTGCAATACTTAAAGATCCAGCTGCCAATTCAGGCGGCTTTTTTATTGTGGTAACGGGGCAGCATTCCTGTAATGAGTGAAAATGAGGTTTGAACCAAAAAATAACCTCTTGGTAGAATGAGAGTGTCCTGAAGCTGGCCAGCGAAAAGGACAATACTCAAATACCAGGAGGCTTTAAAATGAATTATAACCAAAATAAGAAGATTGCTCAAATTACTTCACAAACACTTATTATAGGAGTCGACATCGCTAAATTCAAGCATGTGGCACGTGCCCAGGACTTTAGAGGAATAGAGTTCGGGTCAACTTGTTATTTTGAAAACACAAAAGAGGGATTCTATCATTTTCTTAAGTGGATTTCGGAAATAAAGAAAGAACAAAGCATGGATAAAGTTGTGGTTGGGATGGAACCGACAGGGCATTATTGGTTCAACCTGGCACATATTCTAAAGGAAAATGAGATTAAGTTTGTAGTAGTCAATCCATTGCACGTAAAGAAAAGCAAGGAACTCGATGATAATTCACCAACTAAAAATGATGTAAAAGACGCTAAAGTCATAGCCCAGTTGGTCAAAGACGGAAGATACGCCGAACCTACAATACCACAAGGGGTTTATGCAGAACTCCGAGTGGCGAAAAAAATACGCGATCTTTTAACTGATGACCTCCAAACGGTCCAAGGGCAAGTCCATAACTGGATTGATCGGTACTTTCCAGAATTTCTTACAGTCTTTAAGAAGTGGGAAGGAAAAGCGGCCTTACAATTCTTAAAACTATATGCTTTACCACATGAAATAATAGATTTCTCTGATCAAGAACTGCTTACTCACTTAAGAAAAGCCGTTACTCGGAGTGTAGGGCTTAATAAGATTCAAGAGTTAAAGCAAGCAGCCAGTAAGTCCATCGGACTTCGTCAAGGCTCTGATATGGCTAAACTGGAACTGAAAACGTTACTTGATAAATATGATTTAATTCAGCTTAAATTCGAAGATTTAGGTTCAAAAATAGATATTTTACTTGATAAAATACCTGGTGTACCACAAATGTTAGCCATTAAAGGTGTTGGAAGGGATACGGTTGCCGGTTTCTTTGCGGAAGTAGGTGACCTCAATGATTATACTCATCCCAGACAAATTATTAAGCTAGCAGGCTTAAGTTTAAAAGAAAATACTTCTGGTAAGCACAAGGGAAAAACAACGATCACAAAAAGGGGTCGGAAGAAACTGAGGGCTCTATTGTTTAGAGTGTGTATGATTCTGGTTGCAAAAAATTCAGCATTTAAGGCATTACATGCTTACTATACTCAACGTTCTGACAATCCATTAAAGAAGATGCAGTCCCTTATTGCATTATGTAATAAACTGATTCGTATTTTCTTTAGTATAAGTAAAAAGCAATTTGAATTCAGTGAAGAAAAGATGTTAAAGGATGTTCCTCATTTATCAGTAGCAAAAAACATAGAAATGGCCGCTTGATTCTGTTTTAGATTAGATTAAATAGTAGCTGAGTATTTTTTAGATTTGGGTACATTTGAAGCATGGATTAGTCGGCAAAGCAACTAAATTACGGGCAAAGGACCCTGTGGGGCAGCATGGCTGACATCCACCTCATGGAAAGGTTGGACGAAGGAATTTGAGAGCGAAGACTCTGTGAGGCATGGGAGGGTTGACCTCCATGAGAAATGTGGATATCCACCAATGCGATCATATTTTTACTCATCCTCCAATTTCTGTAAGTGATTGGTTTAGTGGGCTATAAGTCTTTTTTCTCAAATGGTCCAGTTTTATCCTTTTCAGTAATGTTCACCCAACAATTAAGTAATTACCGAAAGGTAAACTACTATGAAAATCTAAGAAAAACAGAGAAATCAGGAGATTTTGCTTTCTTTATTGAGGGAGAATAGTTCAATAATGGAACCTACAAAAGTAAATAATTTTACATTTTTGTTGGTTCCTTTATTATATGCCTTCTGAAGTGCCCAAAAATGTTTCTGTCATTTATTCAAATTCATTCTTACGGTCTCTGAAAAAGTCGTAGAAATACCTTACATTTTCAAGTTCAGTCCATCTATAGGTTCTCAAAAGGGGGGCGTCAAGATTATAGATTTTAGCATCTAGTGTTCCCAACATAAATGGCGAATGTGTCGCTATAACAAACTGACAGTTAAAAAATCTAGCCAGTTTATTGATTTCTTCCGCCAACTGAATTTGGTTTGTCGGTGAAAGAGATGTTTCAGGTTCATCGAGTAGGTATAATCCATTAGGGGCAAGATACTCATCAAATATTTGCATGGATGTTTCCCCGTTAGAATACTTCTCATTGGCAAACTTCATAATCTCGATTTGTTTGTACATCTGTGAAGAGTGTTTCAACTTTTCCAAATTTTCCTTAGTATACCCCAATTTAGAGTGCTGGTACAGGTAACCTTCCTTAAGAACTGCTTCCTGCTGAATCTTCTTAATCTCATATAAAATATCTTCGCTTTTGATGTACTGACTATTAGGCGGTATTCGATTTGACTCTCCGTCACTCTTATTTTCGCCTAGGTTGTATGAACAATCCATCATGTAATCTGGCGGGTATGTATTATAGCCATTATTTGTAAGGTCCTCAGCCCCCGTAATATTCAGCTTGTTTGCTATTAAATTTAACAGCGTGGACTTGCCCGAACCGTTGTTACCATACAAAACTGTAATGTTATTAAAGACAAACACTTCTCCAGTTATTTTTCTAAACACATTGTATGGATAGGCATTAGGATTCTTGACTGTATGAGGGGAAAGTTTAAAGCTTTTTAAATATATCATATGGGTAAACCTTCCTTTTGGAAAATGAATAGCTATAATCAATACTATTATCATTTTACCACGTTTGTAGAAATATAGAGTGAAGGTTGAATTTATGTTGTTCAGCAACGCTTTTTCTTCTAAAGTGTAGGAATACCTTAGTCTATGAGGTATTAAAAGTGTTAAATTAGACTATTCATACCTTCTCTTCTTACTATAGGGGTGCAGGAGTATAAGAATGGGACTGCTGCGGCAATCCCTTTTTCTTATTGTACTAACGGGTGCAAGAGTTAAAGATGAGGATCGCTGCAGCGGTCTTTTTTTCTTGTTTCACTAACGGACTTTTTTGATGGATTATTTTAGTCCATCGACAATATTTTTAAGTGTTTTTTTGAGTTTATTCGTATTATATGATGTAAACGTTTATCAATAGAATACGGGTTGGGGGATGCGAACTTGGATGATGAGATATTATCAAAAAGGTTAAAAGCTCATGAGATAGACGATTTTTCATTAATCATGAGCAAATATAATAAACTTTTATGGGTTATCATTGGTGGGATTTTGAATGAGGTTGGTACACTACAGGATATTGAGGAATGTATCTGTGATGTTTATATCAAGCTATGGGAGAGCCCAAAATCATTTAATCCGAAAAAAGGAACTTTGAAAACTTTCTTAGCTACGATTGCAAGAAATAAAACCTTAGATAAATACCGACAATTGACAAAAATGAAAGCCGTTGAACTGAACGATTCCAATCATGCCTCTAATGGTGATTTGCTAGACTATGTTTTAAACAAAGAAACATGTGAACAACTTTATATAGCCATTAAATCATTTGATGAACCTGATAAAGAAATTATGATACGTCGCTATTTTCTTGCGGAAAAACCAGCTGCGATCGCAAAAAAAATTTCCATCAATGTAAAAGAAGTTGAAAACAGGCTATACCAAGGGAAATTAAAACTAAAAAGGTTGCTAGCGGACCAAGGAGGTACGGTTTGAAAACAAATCAATTGATTTCAGATTTGAGTGAAACACAAATCGATGAACTACTTAATTATGCTCCTACATATTCAGAGCAAAACGATAAAAATATTATGAACCGTTTTATTGAGAAAACATCTGAGATAAAAAAGAAACATACTAAAAAGAGACCACTAATTGCTGCGGTAATGGCAGCTAGTTTACTATTTTCTGCAGGGTTGGTTTATGCAAATTCAGATAAATTGACTGCCATTTATCATGGAATTTTTGGTGAAGGGGGAACGTCATATATAAATCAATATGGTACTGTTTTGAATAATGAAGTTGTACATGATGGAATTCAGCTGAGATTATTGTCGGTTATTCACAATCCCTCTGGTGATGTAATGATATTCTTCACGTTAACAGATAAAACAGATGACCGATTAAGTAAAACGACAAAACTGCACGCAAATTTTGGATGGGATAATCTTGACTATGATTCTGCCACTAAAACAATTACTTATATGGCGGATATAAATGGAGAGCAAAGTCAAACAATGACTTACTCTATTCACTCTATCACTACTGATAATGGGAAAAAATACAATGGAAATTGGTCGGTCAAGTTTAAAGTTCCTGCACAAGTAAAAACCCTTGAGATATTTGCTAATAACAACTTCTCCCTACACAATGGAGCAAATGTAAAGTTTGATAAAATAAGCTTAGACCCACTAGGACTAACAATAAATTTTCACACTTTATCCTCCATTAATAGCATTAATCGAGATTCATGGGTAGACTGGGATGGCTGGAACAACAATACATTTGTAACTTATAAAGATGGTACAACTGTAAATTTATATGCTTACATGGCAGACAATAATCGGGCAGTATTTTCAACGGGATCAAGAGCAAATAGGAAAGTTATTGACCTCAAAAATGTAGCATCTATTACAATTGAAAATCAGAAAATGCCTGTATCAAACAAATGATTTATCAAAATCACAAAAGGCACTATTTATACTTTTAATTCAAAAACCTCTATACTTAGTTTGTAAAATAATGTATTTAAGCTAACGGGTGCTTTTGTTTCACAACAAACGGACTGTTTCGGCAGTCTTTTTTTGTTACCCGTTATTTAACTAAAGGGGCAGGTTTGTGGAGAAGGATAGCTGAGATTAACTTTGGGGAAAATACACCTAATTTTAATTTAAGGTGATGGTATTGTGAATTTATTGCGATTTATTATACTTTTATTTTCATTAATGCTATTTAATAACACCCCTGCACTAGCAGCTCCAAAACAACTCAATCTTTTAGAAAGCCAGTTACTGTCTTTTATGACTGGTTTGCACATAGGAGAACCGAAACAAGCCGTTGAATTGTGGATATTAGGCGTGAATAATCGAAGCGGTGCTGTCC
Organism: Bacillus salipaludis; assembly: GCF_030938565.1. Classification (GTDB taxonomy): domain Bacteria; phylum Bacillota; class Bacilli; order Bacillales; family Cytobacillaceae; genus Neobacillus; species Neobacillus salipaludis_A. Next base: position 40,476 of record NZ_JAVGVR010000002.1, read on the forward strand.
AGTATGCGATGTTGTCCCCTTCGCTTCAAAAACAATCAAGGAGAAAATTTGAGCAAACTCGCTGGGTGACAGGTCAGTCAAGCCCTTCGGTTAGTAACTTTCGTTTTACCAAAGTAGAAAGCTTAGCGAATCCAAAATGCGGTATACCGTTAAATACGATTTATGGGCATCATATGGAGATTTTGGTGGTGGGCAGAAAATTATAACTGTGGAAAAAAATCTAGAACCATTTAAAGAGTATTGGTTTATTTCATCAATAACAACGAAATATAATCAATATGAAGCATTTACCCCAGGCGAAACAGTTTTAAAATAGAGAAATCCAACAAAAAAACGTTGTTGATCATTTTATAACAGCGTTTTTTTACTGTGATTTTCACTGTGAGATTTGAACAGAATTCATATGCGTATTTATGATTCTTATACTTATACTTCAAAGAGAAGCCCGTTAATTTTGATAAAAAAACGAAGTTTGTGAATAAATCTACTTAAACAAACGGGTGCAAGAGTTGAAGAACAGGGCTGTCGTTGCGGCAGCTTTTTCTTATTGTACTAACTGGCAGTTTAGTTTAACAAGAAAATCAGAAATTAGAAGAAATTGTCTAATAAAGAAGCTTAAGTGAGATATTAATAATTTAATTTTAAGCTTAACACATATAGCACCGTCCATTTTTATGACGGTGCTAAGAATAAAGGTTATTTAATAATTGTTTAAGAAGAAGGAAACTTATTTGTTCTAAATACCCTTATCATTTCTCTCATTCTGAATAATTCGTTGGTATGATTTTATCGTCGCAAAATGCATACCTTCATGATATAAACAAAAGCTGAGTAATTCTTCTATTGTTGATAAAGTAAGACCTGTTGACGTAGTAAAAGGTTTCTCGATAACTTCTTTTAACCGGAATTCCAATGCTTGTTCGATTCTGTCGATTTGATTTTTTAATAATTGGATTAATTCGCTAATCGTTGGTAACGTCTGATTCCCCCAATTGGTGGGACTTGTGCCAGTAGTAAATAATTCCGAAAAGTTATTCGGTATAATCATTTTTTCATTAATAAAATAATATGCGAACTTTTCTTGCACAACATATATATGTCCTATATTCCATTTTATATTATTATTGAATCCTTCTGGGATAAACAGCGATGCTTCATCATTAATTTCTGGGACGAAATTGATTGTGTTTTTTCGAACAAATCTTAATTGTTTAAAAATGTAGTTTTTCATCTTATTTCCTCCTGGTCAGGAACTATTCCAGTAACAATTTAAATATTAAAATTTATTTTTTCAACTTCTACTACAATATTTTTAATTAATGAATCGACGGTTTGATTTTTAGCTAATCTTGGACTTTGACCAGACCAAAGCGACATAAAATCTTGATTATTTTGTGCACTTGAAGTCTTTCTAATATCATGGGTTAATGTATTTTGAACTGGGAAGTCTGGTAAAAGTGCTTCGTGCTTCTGCATTTCTAAAATAAATTTATTTTTTATTCCTCTTGCCCATTTACCAGAAAATGAACGAGTTAAAACAGTTTGAACTTCATTAGCATTAAGGATTGCCTCCTTATGAACATGGTGTGCGCCACTTTCAACACAAGTCAGGAAAGCCGTACCCATTTGTACACCCATTGCTCCTAAACAAATCGAAGCCATTAACCCTCTCCCATCCATAATTCCTCCAGCAGCAACAACAGGAATGTTTACATTGTCAACAACCTGTGGGATTAGTGACATTAAACCAACTAAACTTTCTTGATCACCATCGTTAAAGCTCCCACGATGTCCACCAGCTTCACTACCTTGAACAACAACAATATCCATTCCTGTCTTTTCATTTTCAACTGCTTCCCTAACGGTTGTAGCAGTACCCACCAGAATAATGTTAGATTGTTTTAATTCAGCAATCACTTCTCTTGAAGGAATGCCAAATGTAAAAGTACAAATTGGAACCTTTTCTTCAATTATAACCTTAATTTGTTCATTAAATTTTTCAAGTACATTATTAAAAATAGGAATTTCAAAGTCATCTTTTGGCTGCAAATTTAATTGTTGATGAATGGGGTTTAAGAGTTGGTTAGCCGATTTTATTTCATTGTCTGTAACTTTAAATTCGTTAGGAACAAATAAATTAATCCCAAACGGATTTGAAGTTAACTGTCTTATTTCCCTGATTTGTTCCCGAATTTGAACAGGGGTCATATACCCTGCTCCAATCATCCCAAGACCTCCAGAATTTGAAACCTCAGCCACTAATTTCGAAGTTGTTACTCCCCCAGCCATAGGAGCTTGTATAATCGGATATTTAATTTTCAGAAGTTCTGTCATTTTATTATTTAACATCATTCCACACCTCGTTTTTCAATTTTACTTACATATTAATTTTCCTTTAGATCTCCTCTCAAACTGAATTCCATTTAAAAGCAAACCTGCCCCAATTAAAACGACACCAGATGCTCCAATCAAAGCAGCATCAAAATTATGGGTGAATGATGATATGATTCCAGCAAGAGTTGGACCAATCAACTGTCCAATAGCATAAATAGCGGTTAGAATGCCAATCGTTCGACTGCTATTAGATGGATTCATTTGTCGTCCCAATGTTGTAGCAAGTGTAGTGATACCCATAAACGTAGCTCCAAATAATAAAGCACTTATGATAAAACTAGATTTTGAAATCCAAAAGGCTGGCAAAGACATACCCAAGGATTGCAATACCATTGCAAGCACTAATGATTTCACGTAACCCCATTTTTTAGCTAGTAAAGACCAGATAAGGCAGGAAGGAATCGCAGCCAAACCAACCATCATCCAAACTAAGGTGGCACCTTTATGAAAGGATGAGGAAGCGATAGATACAATAAACGTTCCTGTAACAATGTAGCCTAATCCTTCTAAACCATAGGCAATAGTCAACCATAGGAGCCATTTAGTTGGGGGGACAAGTGCTAAAGTTTCTTGTTTATTTTTCATCTCAATATCGTTTGGGGCTTCATCGAGCCATATCCATACGAAGATAGCTAGGATTCCACTGACAATAGCCAATCCTATCCATGTACCTTGCCACTGAAATAAATGGTTTAAACTCGGAATAACTAAACTTGATAAAAAAATTCCAAATCCTACCCCTCCATAGAATAGACCCGACCAACTGGTTTTGCTTATAGCAGCGAGTTTATCTAACACGATACCAGAAGCTAGGACCAACACAAAGGCACTGGAAACCCCTGATATAAATCGAAGCACATACCAAAGTAAATAAGAGTATGTTAAACCCATTAGGGCTGTGGTTATTATACTGATGATTAGACTAATTCTTAGGGACATCGCTCTATGTCCCTTTAAGGGAATAACGCCTGCTAAAATTGCTCCAAGCAAATATCCAGCATAATTACTTGATGCTAAATAACCAGCAATTGAATTGGAGAAAGAAAGATCTTTTTGCATAAGCGGAAGAATGGGAGTATATGCAAATCGTCCAATTCCCATAGCAATGATTAGAGAAAGTATTCCTCCTATTAAAAATAGAAAAGATTGCTTCTTCAAATAAAAACCTCCAATAAAATGATTATATTTAAATCATATCTCTTTTCTGGTATATTGAATAATACATAATATTGATATTTGCCATCAGTTAATAAGATGGCAAAAAAGGGGTGAGGATTTTTATGGATTTGCATACATTAAAAATTTTCCAAACTGTTGCAAGGCTAGGGAGTATTTCACAAGCAGCAAGAGAACTTCAATATGCACAATCGAATATCACATTGAAAATACAACAATTGGAAACGGAACTTCAAACAACCTTATTTTATAGACATAATCGTGGGACTGCTTTAACAGCCAAAGGAAGCATGTTATTAACATACACGGAAAAAATATTTGACCTTATAGAAGAAACAAAAAATGTGATGAATGATGATCAAACACCAAAGGGCCCTTTAATTATTGGTTCTATGGAAACAACTGCCGCAGTTCGTTTACCAGCCCTATTTTCAAAGTACCTTAAAGACTATCCCGACGTTGATCTAACCCTAAAAACAGGTTCTACGGAAGAAAATGTTCAAGGCGTTCTTCAGTATGAGCTTGATGGGGCATTTGTGGCTGGACCTATCAATCATCCTGATCTCATTCAGAAAGAAGTATTTGAAGAAGAATTAGTTCTCATTACGGATAAAGATCATCCTCCTATATCTTCAATTAAAGATGTTCAAACAAGGACACTGCTTGTTTTTCATAAAGGATGTGCTTATCGGGAAAAGTTTGAACAATGGTTACACCAAGAGAAGATGATACCTAATAAGATAATGGAATTTGGCACTGTTGATGGGATAATAGGTTGTGTATCTGCTGGTCTAGGTATAAGTTTGCTCCCCTACAGTGTCATTGCAAAACATTTACAAGAAGGAACTCTTAAACAACATTCATTACCGAATCTTAATGGAAACATGAAAACAATGTTTATTTTTCGAAAAGAAACGTACCTGCAACCGTCTTTATTAAAATTTATTGATATGTTAAAAAAATAGATGGACTTATAAAATTAATTGAAAAGAAGAGTGAAAGTAATGAAAATTGGTTTTTTTGATTCGGGCATAGGTGGAATGACTGTACTTCATCAAGCATTGAGGTTTTTACCGAATGAGGATTACCTATTTTATGCGGATACCTTACACGTACCATATGGTGAAAAACCAAAAAAAGAAGTGAGGGAATATATTTTTAATGCAGTTGATTTTATGGCTAATCAAGGAATTAAAGCATTAGTCATTGCTTGTAATACTGCAACCAGTATTGCAGTAGATGATCTTCGCCAAAAGTATGATTTCCCTATTTTGGGTATTGAACCAGCCGTAAAACCTGCTGTTCAAAGCTGTGAGGGAAAACGAAAAAAAGTATTAGTGTTAGCAACTAATTTGACACTAAGAGAGGAAAAGTTCCATAACCTTGTGAAAAGTATAGATCATCACGATATTGTTGAAAGTTTGCCCCTTCCTGGTCTTGTAGAATTTGCCGAGAAGTTTGAATTTAGAGAAGAGATAGTTGTTCCATATTTAAGGGAAAAACTAGGTGCGTTGGATTTAGAGGAGTACGGAACTGTTGTTCTTGGATGTACCCATTTTCCTTATTTTGAAAATAGTATAAAGAAAGTATTTTCTGAAGGAGTAGACATTATTTCTGGGAGTATTGGAACTGCAAAGAATTTAAAACGAATTCTCGAAGCAAGGAATCAAATTAACGATGGAACAGGGGATATTTTGTTTTTTAAATCTGGTTTTAAAGTTGAAGATAAAGAAACTTTATCTAATTATAATGATTTGTTGGTAATGTTAGATAGGATAGGTTCTTTAACAACGGGAGTTTAAATTAAAATAATCTGTTTCGACAACTTATTTGAAAATAAGTTTGTGAAATTTTGTACTTAAACAAAACCAGCTAATAGTTTGTCAACATTTTTCACTGAAAATCTTTAATTACCCATGTTATACTAAAAATGCGCATGCCAAATAACCTTCCGTCAAACGGTTACTGGAAGGTTTTTCTGTTTTTAGTTAGATATAGTTCTTAAGCGATATCTTGGAAAGTGGTCTTGTTTTTTAATATGGCAAATATCCAATGTAAAAGCTTATTAACACAAGCAATAACTGCTACTTTATACAATTTACCTTCACTGCGTTTCTTATCGTAAAATTCTCTTAATCTCTTATTTCTAGGGATGATCTCATCACTTGTTTTCTTTTTACGAGCGTCACGTATTCCAGCACGGACAGCCAAATACAAGGCATGCCGTAGTCTGCTTGAACCACGCTTTGTAATTCGTATTAATGTGGCTTTAAATTTACCAGATTCAAATACTTCTGGATCAACTCCAGCGAATGCGACCAGCTTTTTTGGATGATTAAACCGGTCTATCTCACCAATCTCGGAAATAATCGTTGCCGCGATTTTTTCACCAATACCAGGGATAGATTGGATAATCTTATATTCTTCAATTTCCTTAGCGAGAGTATCTATCTCTGTTTCTAACTTTGATAGATACTCTTTATATTGAAGAAGCATATTAATATACATACTCATGCTTATTAAATGACTTTTGTATAAAGTTTCTTGAAATGGATTTCGAGCTGCGGCATTCTTAAGTTTTTGTGTCTTTTCTTGTACCCATTTTTTTGATCCATGTTTATATAACTGTTTTATACCATCAGCCAACTCATCTTCACTAGCAGCCAAGATATCTTGGGATGTAGGATATTTTTGCAGGGTAAGTAAAGATACTACAGAGTATAACTCACCAAAAACTCCCTTATATTCAGGAAATACTTGATCTAATACAGCTTGAAATTGTAATTTGGTTTGTACATATATCTCGGTTATATTTGCATGTTGCCTAGTAAGATTACGCAGATTTAATAGTCGTATTCCACGCTTTTTATAGGGCTCTAATTCCTCTTTATAGTAAAGCTCGCAGAGCCGATAAGCATCAACTGCATCTGTTTTCACTTTTCGTAAACTTGAACTTTTGGCTCTATGGGAAATCAATGGATTGATGATTATTAATAAATAATTTCGATCCTCCAAATACTGAACAACTGGCGCATGATAATGCCCCGTAGCCTCTAATACAACCGGAGGTTGTTTACCAGTTACATCTTTTATCTCCTTAAGAAACTTAAGTAATGATCCTAAACCTCCGAGATCATGCTTGATGCTAAAGCTTTTACGATAAGGTTTTCCTTTATCTAAAAATCCTTGAACTTCACTTTCCCCTTTTGATATATCCAGACCAACGACTGGATTCATTCCAGATCTCCTCCAAATAATTAAATTACCGGTTACCCCTAATTCCTCTTGCAGTATCATAGCTTCGCTTGTTATGCGAGATCGTAGTCCCAACCAGCCTCAAACATGTTTCTACAAGTAGGGGGCGAACGGTTTAGCTGACGAGGTCTTTGCCCCACGGGTGCTTACGTTCTACCCCGGCTACAGCTATCATATATCGATATAAAAAATGGTCAACCAGAAAAATTTTCTGGCTGACCTTATAATACGAACGGGTGCTTTACTTTAATATAATATTGTAGAGAAAGGTTAATTGGGATGAAAAATAAAGAATTAAAGATAGTGGAAATACCAAAGTGGGGACACTATTTACGGCAAAAGTGGCGTGAAAGTTTTGCAAGTCATCTATCAAAAGAGGAACAAAAATCGATTGGCTTGGACCATTTTTTGTGGAACCTATGTAGTGGAGAAAAGGTAAAATGCCTTGAAAAAGAAAAAGCTATAAAAGCATTTGAAAATCAAACAAAGAATAAATGTACAATTTTTTATCAATTCACAGATGAAGCTTACTTAGTTCAAAATGCCAAAACTCTTACAGTTAAAGATTTACCATATAAAGAAAACTATTTAGATTATAGCGACATTTATATCATGGATTGGGATAATAAATGGACCTTTATCATAACTCACGAAACTGACTTAGGACTCGGACCGTATTTTATTCAAAAATCCTAAAAACAATCTTTTTGTGAGATACTTCACTTAAAGTAACGGGTGCAAGAGTTAAATAAGATTGGGCTGCTTCGGCAGCCTTTTTTGCTTGTTCCACTAACAGGGCAGGTTAGCATTCCTGTAGAACGTTATTTTTCGACTTTGAAAAAAATAGGGCTCCTCAGTAAGATATGAGTATAGACACCACTCTAACTCACAACTTTAGGAGGAACCCTACTATGAAGTTTAAAATGCAAAACAAACAAAATCAACTGATAGAAAGAATTTCCGTTAAACATCTTGTTGTTGGCGTGGATATAGCCCAACAATTTCACGTGGCCAGAGCCGTAAATTTCCGTGGAATTGTAGTCGGGGATCCACTCACATTCAATAATAATGAAGAAGGATTTGGTAGTTTACTAAAATGGATTAAAAATCTTCAAAGATTAAACAATTTAGATGAAGCTATTGTTGGGATGGAACCAACTGGACACTACTGGATCAATCTTTCAAAATGGCTTTTTAAACAAGATATTGAGGTTGTGACAGTAAACCCTCTTTTAGTAAAAAAGAATAAAGAAAATCGTGATAATACCCAGTCAAAAAGCGATAAAAAGGATGCTTTAGTTATAGCTGATATGGTGAAGAACGGTTACTACTCAGAGGTTAGGTACACATCAGAACCATTCGAAAAACTAAGGGTTCTTATGTCTAACCGTGATGTAGTAGTTAAGCGCCTTGTTAGTTCTATCAATCAATTAAATCGTTGGGTAGATATTGTTTTTCCTGAACTCCGACAGGTGTTTAAAGATATTAAGGCTAAGGGGGCAATCGCCACCCTCCGTTTATTTCCGTCCCCTACGGACTTAGAGATTATGCAGCCTCATGAGGTTATTGCAGGTTGGAAATCTATAATGAAGAGACAGCCTGGATTAAAAAAGGCCCTATTACTCCTTCAATTAGCTAAGAAATCTGTCGGTACTAGACAAGCACTTGATGCTTATAAATTTCATTTAGAACAGTTATTAGAGGAATATGATTTAGCTGTAACACAACTCGAAAGAGTTGAACAACAAGTCACCGAAGCGTTAAACAAAATTCCTTTCGCTAAGAAACTGCTTACCATCAAAGGAATTAGTGAAGTATCTTTGGCTGGCATATTAGGTAAGGCAGGAGATTTAAGTGGTTTCTCCCACGGTAATTCTCTACTAAGGCATGCAGGATTGCATCTAGCTGAAGCAAGTTCAGGAAAGTGGAGAGGCCAAATTGTCATTTCAAAGCGCGGAAGGTCGAGACTTCGACGATTCCTTTACTTAGCAACAATGAGCCTTGTCATGAACAACCCAGAATTTAAAGCATTACATTCTCATAATGTTAAAGTAAAAAAAATGAAGAAAATGAAATCCATTATGAAACTAATTGGAAAGTTGGCTAGAATATTTGTAGGTCTTTCTCGACGTAATGAAACCTATTGTCCTGATAAACTTCAACCATTATCACCGTTGGCGGCCTAATAACTTACAGAAGCGAAGATTATTCGTCCACTTTTAGGATGGATATATAAAATATAATCATGGATTTACCGAATGTTGGCTTATTCGTAGGATTTCAAATATGTACGGAGTACCAGATTTCTTTCACGAAAGGGCACGGACCCATCAGGTTAGCATAACTGGCCTCCACCCCTTGGATAGGCATGACGAAGGAATGAGAGGGCGATTGACCCGTTGAGACATGGGAGGGAAAGCCTCCTGGGGAGGCGTGGAGCATGTACATTATATGGTAAATTGTGGAGTTGCACTTTACTCCTCTATTTAACTATGCCTTCACGAAGCCTTTATGATCTGACCTCATTCCATTAAATTGTTATTCCTATATCAATGGTTATGAAATCCTGCGAATAAGCGAGTATTCGGGAGAAAATCGTATTAATCTGAGGGAGTGAAAGAAGGAGAAATTTATATAAGTAAAGAATTAATACCTTCTAGATATTTCGAAAGAAAGTAGTACAACAATTGAGAGGGATTAATAATGGGAACCTGGGGAACAAGCATTGGAAGTAATGATACATTTTGTGAAGTATATGAAGGATTTTTTTCATTCTATAATCGAGGATTTGAAGTAGCAGATATTACAAATCTTTTGTTAGACAATTTTGAAGACCTACTTGTTATGGAACCAAATGAGTTTTGGTTTGCTTTGGCAAAAGCACAATGGGAATGTAAATCATTGGAGACTGCTGTTTATAATAAAGTCAAAGAAATTATAAATAATGGACAAGACTTGGAGCTTTGGAAAGAACGCGAGGCTACTGATGAACATTTAATGAAAAGAAAAAAAGCATTGGAACAATTTTTAAAGAAAATTTCAATAGAAAAAGAAACTCCTAAAAATAGAAAACAGAATAAAAGTGCCGAACCTCCATTATTTAACAAGGGAGACTGCTTCATTTTTAAAATGAACAATGGTCGGTACGGAGGAGCAGTCGTTCTTGATGAAGTATATAAGGGAACGATGAATTATAACTATATTGCAAGAACTAAAATAAATAAGGAAGATAAACCAAATATAGATGATTTTATAAATGCTGAAATAATAGTTATCCCTTTTCAAAATGGAGAAGAAGTGGAGGATATTAGAACATATTATCCTTCTGAATTAAAAGGAGGTCTTTCATTAATTGAAGTAATAGGCAACCTTCCAATCAAGTTTAGACGACAAGTTGGTGGAACTTGGGGAAGGTGTAATTATAAAGAATTTGTTTCGTTTACAGAATCGTGTTTGAGCTATTTTCAAATGGGAAATGAAACGAAAACTAAAGCGTTTGTAAGTCATTATATAAGGAATAGATAATCCTGCATTTTCTTATGTAAAAGTAATTAATTGTAGGATTGTGAAGGAATGTACTTAAACTAACGGGTGCAAGAGTTGTAGATCAAGCTGTCATTGTGGCAGCTTTTTCTTATTGCACTAAAGGGGCAGTCAGTTTAAGAAAAAGGTATGTTATACTAGAACTACTAAAATTTAACATTTTTATAAGGGGTGCGTTGATGGCGGACATTTCTATTTTACTTGCATTAGGTGCAGGTGCATTAGCTTTTATATCGCCATGTGTATTTCCTCTTTATCCTGCATTTTTATCGTATATTACGGGAATGCGTGTAGCAGAGATACAAAGTGGTGAATTAAAAGGACAACGTAAAGCAATTTTTCATACACTTTTCTTTTTGTTTGGATTTTCAATAATTTATTTAGTGCTTGGATTCGGAACAACAGGAAGTGCGAATTTATTAGGGACTTGGTATTTTCAATATGGAGATTTAATTCGACAAATTGGTGCTATTTTAATGGTGGTCTTTGGATTGATTACTATTGGGTTACTACAACCAAAGTTTCTGATGAAGGAGCATAAACTACACATTCAAAATAAACCAACTGGTTATTTAGGTTCAGTGGTAATTGGATTAGCTTTTGCAGTAGGTTGGACACCTTGTATGGGTCCAATTTTAGCAGCTACATTAGCACTTGTAGGTGCAAATCCATCACAGGGTCTATGGTATATGACAGCTTATGTTTTAGGTTTTAGTATTCCGTTTCTTTTAATGGCATTTTTCATTACTAAATTTTCGTGGTTAAAAAAATACAGCAGCACTGTAATGAAAATTGGCGGGGTAATTATGATAGTTATGGGAATTATTTTGTATTTAGACAAATTGACACTTATCAATTCATTATTACAACCGATATTCGGAGATTTCCAAGGGTTCTAGTTAATTAAATAAAGGGGCAGGTTTGTGAAAGATTACACTTAAAGTAAACCAGCTAATAGTTTGTCAACATTTTTCAATAAAAGCTTAAAATTTTTTATGTTATACTAAAATGCGCATGACAAACAACCCTCCTAGATTCGACTTTTGGAAGGTTTTGTATTGTTTAGTTTTATTTATAAATTAAGCGATATCTTGGAAAGTAGTGTTGGTTTTTAATAGTGCGTAAATCCAGTGTAAGAGCTTATTGGCACAAGCGATTACAGCTACTTTATAAAGTTTTCCTTCTTCGCGTTTCTTATCATAGAACTCTCTTAACCTCTTGTTGCGTGGAATGATTTCTTTGGTTGTTTTCTTTTTACGACAATCACGAATAGCGCATTTTACAACCAAATATAAGGCACGCCTTAGCCTACTTGATCCTCTTTTTGTTATTCTGTTTACGGTTCCTTTGAACCTTCCAGACTCAAAGATACTGGGATCAATTCCGGCAAAGGCTACAAGTTTTTTAGGGTGATTAAACCGATCAATCTCACCGATTTCGGAAATAATCATTGCCGCGATTTTTTCTCCGATACCAGGGATTGATTGGATAATCTTATATTCTATAAGTTCTTTTGCTAAAGCATCTATCTCAGCCTGAAACGTAGATAGGTGTTTTTGGTATTCTAAAAGCATATTAATATACATTTTTAGGGTTAAAATATGGCTTTGATATAAAGTCCTCTGAAAAGGATTCCTAGCTGCCGCATCTATAAGTTCCTTTGCCTTGGTATTTGCCCATTTGCGAGAGCGACTTTTACAGTGCTCTTTGATTCTAACTGTTATCGTTTCTTCTCCTGCTTCTAAGACATCGTTAGATGTAGGATAATCTAATAAAGTTAGTAAAGAAACAACAGAATATAAATCCCCAAAAACACCTACATATTCAGGGAAAACCTGATCAAGAACTGCTTGAAATTGTAGTTTGGCTTGTACATATATTCCTGTTATGTTTTCGTGTTGTCTTGTAAGATTACGAAGGTTTAAGAGATGTATTCCACGTTTTTTATAGGGCTCTAAATCCTCTTTATAGTACAACTCACAGAGATGATTAGCATCGATTTTATCTGTCTTTACTTTTCGTAAACTTGAGCTCTTGGCTCGATAGGAGACAAGAGGATTTATAATTATTAATAAGTAATCTCTGTCCTCAAAATACTGAACAACGGGTGTATGAACGGGTGTATGATAATGCCCTGTAGCTTCAAGAACAATTGGAGGTTTAACCCCTGTTGAGTTCTCAATTTCTCTAAGAAATTGATGTAAAGTATCTAATCCCTCAAGTTTATGTGAAACTTTAAAACTACTTTTGTATGGTTTTTTCTTATCCAAGAAAGCTTGAACCTGACTTTCACCTTTTGCTATATCCAGACCAACGACTGGATTCATCGATAAATCTCCTCCTCCAATAATTAAATCACCGGTACCCCTAATTCCTTCTTGCAGTATCATAGCTTCGCTTGTTATACGAGATCTATGTCCCAACCAGCCAAATCATGTTTAAGCAAGTAGGGGGCGAACGGTTTACTTGACGGGTTCTAAGTCCTACGGGTGCTTACGTTCTACCCCGGCTACCGTTATAATAAAACCAAATAAAAATTGGTCAACCAGAAATATCTGGCTGACCTTATAATACGAAAGGGTGCTTATATTGAAGATCCTGCTGCCATCGATGCAGCATTTTTTATTGTGCTAACAGGTTAGGATAGTTTAATAAAGAAATGGATTTATATGGTAAAGTGATTACTAAGATTTGTTTAATCAAATTTCTAAAGAAAAGAGGTGAAAAAGGTGGAAGTGGGCGATTATTTTCCTTTGGTACCATTATTAGTTGTTGTTGCTGTTGCACTACATCGTTCAAGAGTATTTCCTAATATTATTAAATATATTGGTTATGGATACTTCATTGTACTAACATTGGTATTCATCATAGTAAGAGAAAGAATTAGTTACCTTTATGAACATCCACCTATTCCTGATATTTATTGGGAAAAAAATTCAGATTGGTCTGAAATAGGGCTTTTACTGTATTTGGTGCCAACAACAGTCATATTTCTAATCTTATGCTTTTCTTGGTTTAAAAGAGAGAAAGACCTTAAAGGAAAAATTCTTATGTTTCTTTTCTTTGTAGTTGGATTGGTATTGCTTTTTGTTTATGCTTTTTTCTTTAGTATGACTTTGGGATATAGTCCGTAAAATAGCCCTTCTTCAACTAACGGGTGCATTACTTCAATAATAGGTAATTTATGGTGTTTTATAAAGGGCAGCTAAAAAAACTGTCCTTCATATTTTACTGATAAATGGATTCAGCAATTTCAATTATTTTCTTTTTTTCTAAATCTTTATCTTGGTAATGTAAACTTAAATAATAATGAAGATTATCTATTTTAAAAGACAAAAATGTGGAGGAATGAAGGTTTGGATTATTATCTTCACGAATAGATACTTTTGTACCGTTTTTTAACGTGTGCTCATATTCGTTTTTAAGTTTACCTAAGTCATTTAAACTTACGATTATTGTGAGATCATTTTCTTTAAATTCTTCCCCTAGATATTCAAGAGTTATTTTTGAATCCTCTTTTTCAACCTTACCGTATCTATGTGTAACTTTAAAAGGAATGATTGAGGGAAGATATATTTTTGAATTAAACTTTTTTTCAAATTCTTTAGCTGCTTTTTTTAAATCAGTATATCCCATTGCTTCGTACGCTTCTTCGGTAGTCATTGATTTCTTTGTATAAAGTTTATCACTACCAATTGCATTACCTGTGTCATTTAAAGTGAAAAAAATCATTAACCCATTTAATAAAATCATTAGTTTTTTCTTCATACCAACACCTCCATTGATGTTATGTTTATTTATTTTTTAAGCAATATACAAATTCTAATAAGTGTAAATCACAGGTGGTGATTATAATCATTCTTAAAAGTTAATGATTGGAGATAATTTCAAGTTGTTATACACATTTCTTACTTAACTAACGGGTGCAAGAGTTAAAGATCGGAGCTGCCATATTGGTGGCTTTTTTCTTATTCGACTAACGGGGCAGGTTTGTTGAATAAGAATTTTATGGATATATTATAAAAAAAACTGAATAAGCGAGGGGTAGAGTTTATGATATATGAGTTTTCTTTGACCTTATTTTTTACATTCTTATTAGTTACAGCAATCAGCTTTGTAGTAAATAAACTCCTATCAAACAAAGCGACAGGGAAAAGATCATACGGAGTTCTTATGGTCCAAAGTTGTATAATCGCTACTCTCCTTACTTGGGTAATATAGATATTTTTGAAATTACAAGGTGCTTTCCTTCAAGGACTGGCTGCTACATAAGCAGCCTTTTCTAATTGAACTAAATGGGCAGGATAGTGGAACAAGGAATATGGTTAAATGATATTTACCGAGGAAGATATGACTAAAAATAAAAACGCTCCAAAATTTCCCATAAATGGTGATACACTATAAAAAAGGAGGGGAATTCAGGATGGAATTCAAATTTGGGAACTTTGCTATTGTGCTACCCCCTTTACACATTACGATTATAGCAATAATTATTATTTTCTTTTTAGTAAGGTGGAGCAAGCAATTAGAAACACGACGTTTTACGATTTTCCTTTACTTTATGATAAGCACTTACACTGCTCCAATTTTTTCTCGCAGTACAAAAGAAGGTGTCTTTCAGCTATGGATTCCGTTGGGATTTATATTAGTTTTCTTATACTTGTTTCGCAGTAAAAGATACCATCCATCTAAAATGAAAGCGTGTATTTTAGGACTTTGCATAGCATTATATCAGTTAATTCTTCAATATGTTAGGTAGTTTTTGATATTCCACTAACGGGTGCTTGACTTGAACAGTGGGGTTGCTGCGGCAATCCCATTTTTTATTAAACAAAACTGGCTAGATTAGTTAAAGAAGGAAATCTTTAGGTGAATGGCGAATTGTTAAAATAGAATATATTACCAAATAAGGAAGTTATGAAGAAGAAGTTGGAGGTAATTTTTTTGAAGAAGGTTATTATAGGATTATGTATAGTTGTAACTGGATTTATCCTCTTTATCGCACAAGATAAATTTGAAGGGAACGATACTGCAAATGGTATTGATAAAATGTTTTCTGGTCAAATTTTTGATGTTGCACAAGAGAAATTTACTGTACACGCTATGGGGTTAAGCCCAGAAGAAAAAGTCCTTACAGTTAGAATTGGAAAAACACAATACAAAGAACAAGCAGAGGAATACTTTAGAGACATTTTAGATTCTCATGGTATGGAAAGTTATGAACTTGAGGTATTCCCTGATGATTTAACTTTAAAATAAAGAAGTTTGTGAAAAATTACACTTAAAGTAACGGGTGCTTTAACACAATAAGGAATAAAATTAAAGAGCCTAAAATATGCAAATTTTTATTCACTACTTGCGTATTTTGGCTCTTTTTACATTTATAAAAGATACTGCCATAATTGCAAATATACTGCGTTTAGCTTTCAATTCATTGTTTAATGATGTGTTGCCAGTTCGGGGGAACTTCATGTGTTTCAATATGTTCAAATTTCATTAATTTAACTTTACCGGGAATCGGATAAGCTATTTCAGGGGAGAAATGCCAAATTAATAATAGCGATTTTTTTTATCATCGAATCGAAGAAGTGCGTCGGTTGGTAAAAAGAGAGGTTTATTTGAAAAGACTTGGTGTACTTTTAGGAATGCACGAGGAGAAAAAACAAGCATAAGCGCAGCTTCAGATGCGCTTATGGAAGTAACAAACTATTTTACATTACCAACAAACCAAATGGAACTGCTGCCTTCAAAATACTCTTCAGAATCTCCTTCGAAACCTTTAACCTCTAACCCTTCAGGGATGTATAGACCCCAATCTTTTTCAAGAAACTGGGTATTAGCAGTCGGTGTAAAATACTCAGAAAACTTGCCGTTATGATTTAACCCTGCATAAAAACTATCTAACCCTGCTTTAGTGTAACCTATCATTACAACTACATAAGGTAAATCAGGCATAGGAAAATATGCGATGATTCGATATTCTTTTTCTTTATCCGTTTTTAAATCATGCAAATCTTTTACGAAGTTTATAATCATTTGTAGAAATTCTCTTTTATTTGCTTTAGGGAATTTATTAAAATCGCCAAAATCCTTAGCGATATTAAAACTATATGCTCTATACCCAAGATACGTCGGACTTTGGTCTGGTGGGGCCGGAAGAGATTGTGACCATACAGCAATTTTGTTCCTGATGTTACGGAACTTCCTTCTTTTTCCTCGAATTTTCTTTTTTCTTACCATTCGTGAAGAAATACCCCCGTTGTCTTTTTATTGGCTTACCTCATAAATTTTAGCAGTTACCTTATAAATTTTAGCAGTTACCTTATAAATTTGTACATGTTGTAAGAAACAAAACATTTTTCGTTACTACAATATGAAGCGGTCGGATGCCATTTTAGCAGCCCAAGCAAAAAGGTATATGTTATAATTTGGAAAAGTTATATAGTAAAGTTAGCAATAGGGGGGATGTTATGAAATTCGTTAAAAACACGGTGTTGATAATCGTTTTTACAGTTATATTAACCTCATGTGATAAAGCAGTTTTTAACAATGGATGTCCAGACTCGATTATTGAATGGGTTGATGTATTGATGATTAACAATATTAAGTATCAGCACCATTTTCCTGAACCGGAAATTGAAAAAG
The DNA here is from genome assembly GCF_030938565.1 of Bacillus salipaludis. Classification (GTDB taxonomy): domain Bacteria; phylum Bacillota; class Bacilli; order Bacillales; family Cytobacillaceae; genus Neobacillus; species Neobacillus salipaludis_A. The sequence continues at coordinate 57,489 of NZ_JAVGVR010000002.1, forward strand.
TCTCTGTTTCACTTGAAAAAGGGAAAGAAATCGGGAAAGTAACGTACAAAATGGCTGACAGTGCATGCAGTAATTATCAAATGAAAAATGGAGACGCAGCTTATTTAGAAAAAGGGACCCCTATTTACGAATTAAAGGGATACCCATCGTCTTTTATTGTCGTGGCAGATAATAATATTTATGTAGCCGATCAAAATGGAAAAGCTAAGACTGCCGGTGAACTGTACCCTTTACGCGGACTTGTAAAAAACATTCATATCGAAAGTACAGAAGATGGCAAACGATTATACACTTTTTCAGCACAATCAACAGATAAATTTATAAACGCCTGGTATCAGTTAAACCTAGAAGGTTATCATGCTTTACAAAAGAAACGCAGTTTTGAAGGAGAACGTGTTTTTTTAGAAATCGAATTAAACAACGGTGCAACCTTTAGACTGCTTTACTGGGCAAACACCAACACGTTTAACGTTGGCGCGGTCGGAAATAAAGCAGTTAGAGAAATCATTATGAATGAGTTATCAAAAATACATAAGCCTTCATAGGACAATCTCACCTATATGAGGTACCACCAGCAAAACGCGATTATCTGGTGGTACCCCTATTGAAGCTTTTCGGTGCACCAACATGGATTTTTAAATTGCTTTTAATAATTTTTGGGATTTTACTGTTATCGTTGGGAGTTTTATATCAGATAATTCCTGATTATCTTTTTCAACCGATGAATGCGTTTTGGTAATATTCAGGAACGTTTTTTACTAAAGGGGCAGGGTTCTTTATTTACTGTACTTCCCATTTGAATTTTCCATTATACTGTTTAAGTTGTTTTTTCACTTGTTCCAATTCATAAAAACTTGAATGTGCTTTTTTGACAATTTCTTCATCCGTTTTACCTTCTTTTAGAAGAGTCCTGATAAGTTCATATCTTGATGCTTCAAACTCAAAATAACCATGATATACATTAAGTTGATTTCTTATGTCCTTTAATTCAACATAGCTGGTTGTTGCTATATAAACAATCTCTTGGTCTGTTTTGCCCATTTGTATAAGAGTTCTAACAATGCTATATCTTTGGTTTACTTGACCTGTCGCATATCCTTCTCCCCATCCGTCATCCCAAGCTATATCGTAGCATTCTTTGCAAGGAAGACACTCTTCTTCCTTCTCTTTAACTAATCCCAATAGTAATGGTAATGAAATTAATGTGACAAGAAATGATGTTTGTTTCACAAAAGTCACACCTTTTTTAGCTTAGTATGAACTTTTAGTTCACTAATTACTTCTTTTGAGTTGGTGAATATTATTCACCAACTATTATCAGGATTTCATTCCTGAAGCACGGATTAGTCAGTAATTCAATTACTTAATTTGTTTATTTCACATATCCGTATCACCATCAAAAAGCATTGACCATGATTCGCGCTTAAAGGATTCCAGTCAATTACAATATCTGGTAATATTAAAATAGACTAAATTTGAGGTGTGAATGTGATGAAACGAATGCCGTTTGAACGACCGACTGATCATTATAATGAATTGTTAGCCCCAATCGATGAACAAATATGTTCTTTGCTAAAACAAAGAAAGGAAATTTCAAACAATAACCCAGGTTTTCCACCACTTGAAGATATTTCAAAGTGGGCAGAAAAGTTTAACCTTTATGAGGATCTATTAAGGTCGTTATTCGGCTTATTAGAAAATGACGACCATTTTCGACCGCAGGTTGAACCAATAGATTTTCAAAAGTATCTGCCAGTCTCAAAGTCAGTGGAAAATGAAAAGTGTTTGTATTCAGTAACTTTTATCAGGCAATACGCAAATGCAAGTGTGGTTAATTTTAATATTGATTGGGAACCTGAGGAGGATCGAACTTCAGACAGGTTCCATCGACATAGTTTTTGGGAGTTATGGTTAGGAGAGGAATATGATTGTAGAATGACTGGCGGAGGAGGTTCAGATGGACATATTAGTAATAACTTTATTGTGTCTCCTCCATTACCAGACGATTTATCTGGTTTGAATTTTATATTTAGAGAAAATCAGACTCCTTTTAAAGGAAAACCCATTGGACTTGAGATTGTTATACGTTTTGATTAATATAGTTTGTTTGTGAAGAATTGTAACTTAAAGTAACAGGTGCGATGGGTCAATAAATGAGATGTCGCTTTCTGGTTCCACTAGCGGGGCAGGTTAGTTGAATAAGGTTATGACTCATATGAACTAGGGAATGACTATAGAGAGGTGAATTTAATGAAGTTTAATCAAATGACAGACGACGAAAAACGCAAGTTACTTATTGCAATGTACTTTCTACGAAAAGGTTCACATCAGTTAAATCGATTACACGATGAATTTAGACGTAGAGATAATGATGATGAAATAAAGGAAACAATGGAAAAGGAAAGCAACCTTTTTCAAGCAATAGCACGTTTTGATGATATGTATCTTTATTCAGAAGATGAAGGTGAAAATGAAGAAATTGAAAAGTTAGAGAATGAAATATTCGAATGGATTGAAGATAACGGTTTTACAGAGGACATTAAGAAGTATTTTGATAAGAATAGTATCATGTTCAGCTAACAGGGGCGATTGTTCTATATGAACAGTCGCTTCTTGTGCTAAAAAGGGCAGGATAGTTGAACAAGAAACTGTTAAAATAGTGATAAAAAAGGTGACGGGAAAATGGCTATATTTCCAGAAAGAAAACGACTTTCTTTCGTTATTCGAGTGCGAACCAACGTTATTAGATAACACTTCGAAAGACTTGCCATTTTATTATAATAAAGCAACATACCGATTTTCTAATGGAGAGGAAGACTTTATTGTTACTCTTTCTCCTTCTTATGGTGAAGTCAAAATACAAGTAACTCAGCGTGCTTCCAAAAGATTGTTATCACTTTTGGACCTAAAACGGGTTGATAAATTTGAAATTACAGCAGATAAGAAAGACCATTCAAGTGTGCTAATAACAGTTGTTAATGAGGACATTCAACAAATGATTGAAATTGATTTTAAGCCTTATTTTAAACAGATTATTAAAGAACATTTTACTATGTAAGTACAAATTCAATAAAATTGGAGGAATACAATGATATTTAAATATAGATTAATGGGAACAGGTTGGGCGGAGTGTTTTTTTGAAATTAATTCGCAAGCCTTCACATTTGCTGCAAGTTATGTTACGGATGCTTTAAAATATCTTCTTGAAACATTAATTGATATAAATCCATTATATATGGATCCAGCCTATGATGATTTCTCCTTTAAATGGAATGGGGAGCCAAATGAACTTGAATGGAATTTTCAAGTTTTATCAAATGGAAAAATTGTAATTAAAGTAACAGAAAATGATGGTTTCGGAGAAGGATTGACTTCGAAAATTAAAACAGAGTGCAATTATGATGATTTTTTATCGGAAATTATTAGGGAAATGAAAGCTCTTCTTAAAAAATACGGCATTGTGGGTTATAAGGATAATTGGGGATACGACTTCCCAGTAACAGAATTGATTCAGTTAAATTACTATCTTAAAAGTAAGACATCATATCCGTTTACAACGATTATTGAGGATTATTCAGAACTTAATTGTAGTGACCTGAACAATGATTTAAAAGAACTAATTTAATTCTTCAACTATCGGGTGTAAGAGTTTGAAGATCTAGTTGCCAATTTAGTGGTTTTTTAATTAATGACAAGATTGTGAATAGATGTACTTAAACTAACGGGTGCGTTTCTACAATAAGCGGAGACGCATTTTTTATATTGCTGTAACTGGGCGGATTAGTATTAGAAGGTATAATTAATTACATATAGAAGTAGTTCCAGTTAGTAAACGAAGTTTCGAAAAGGGGTTAATAAATGTTTAGGATTAATTTTCAAATAGAAGACTCGCCTACACTTAGAAGTTGGTTAACCGAACCAGATTTTGATCCATATTTACATTTAAATGGTTATATAGATATATCTTATAGAGAAAATAACTTCTTTTTGAATTATTTACAAACACCTTTGGAAGGAAGGATTCCTTTTGAATCCAAAATGAGGTATCTAATTGTTAATATAATTAATGACTTGTTGTATTTCTTAGCAGAATCAGATAAACCTGGCTTATACGAATTAGGTGAATCACCTAACATTTATAAGCTAGTCCTGGTAAATAAAAATAACCAAATTCAATTGTTTATGCACACCGATTTTGAGGAAGTTGAAGAAAATATAGCAGTACATTGGTATGACGGTAAGAATATTTTATTTGAAGAAAATATGCCAATAAAGAGTAACTTTATTATCGATAAAGAGGAATTCTTAGATGGTGCGTTAAAATCAATCCAAGATTTTTTCTATACTGTAAGTGATAAATTTCCAGAACTAAAAACTAATGAATACTTTATTTTATTAAAAAGAAAATATGAGAAAGTGAGGTAAATCTAATGCTATAAAAAGATTTGTGTGAGTTAAAGATCAAGTTGTAAATTGGTGGCATTTTTGTTATTGTCTTGACGGATAGGATATTTAAGGGAGTAAATTATTCATCGTGTAATTCTGTCTTTCGAGGACAAAATATGTTAAGGGATTGTACTGGAAAAGCACTGCCCATTTTTTAATAAGGAGTGAAATGAATGGCTGATAAAAACGAATTCAATCGAGTCGATAACGATACTGGTGAGGCTGTAGATACTGTTGTTGGTGCTGTCTCTGGTGCTGCCGTGGGTTCTGCTTACGGTCCGATTGGTACTGTAGTAGGAGCAATTACAGGTGGAGTGATGGGTAACAATCTCGTCGAAGGAGCCGATGAAGCTAATGACGGTGATGCGAACCGAGAAGATTAGATTTATACAAAGAGGTACATGCATTAAGACTTTCAAAAAGGGAGTCTTTTTATTTTTCTATTAATTTATTCAGCTTTTTTAGGTGAATTTCCAAAAAAGATTGTGGATTGTTTCACTTAAAGTAACGAGTGCAAAAGGGGTAATGCTTTTTTTATTGAACTTAAAGAGCAGCATAGTTGAAGATTTTTGGGGACACCCTATTCTCAAAAAAGGGGTGTACTAAATGAAAAGACCTTTCTTAATCATTTTGTTTATCTTAATTTTTTTAATGGTTTACCTACAAAACTCAATTAACACATTGGCTGAAAATAATTACTTATTACAAGATAATAAGGAAAAACAATTTATTAGTGCAAGGGAGTTTCTCCAAAGTGGGAAACTAACTGAATATACTCAATATAAGGATGCTGATATTAATTTTCAGCAAAAATTACTTTATAAGGATTTAAATCGGTTTATAAAATCTAATGTTAATGATTATTTCTACACAAATTTAATCAATATCTATTCTAATCCAAATAATAGCGTAAGCCCTAATCGCCAGGTATATTTTTTTTGCTCTATATTGGACAATGATAAAACATTTAAATATAAATTTATAATTCTGGATGCTGAAACCTCTAAACCATTAAGAGAGGGCTATAGGAAAGGCTCCAAACAAACGAATTAAACCTAATTCAACTATGTGAAGGAATATACTTAAACCAAACCAGCTAATAGTTTGTCAATATTTTTCATTAAAAATCTTAAAAGGCACATGATATACTAAAAATAAGCATACCAAATAACCTTCCTTATTTAGATTATTGGAAGGTTTTTCATTGTTTAGTATTATTTTTTATTTAAGCTATATCTTGGAAGATTGAATTACTTTTTAAAAGAGCATATATCCATTGTAAGAGCTTATTTGCACACGCTATTATAGCTACTTTATAAGGCTTTCCTTCTTCGCGTTTCTTATCATAAAACTCCCGTAACCGTTTATTTCGGGGGATGATAGTATCTGTTGTTTTCGTTTTGCGACAATCACGAATAGCACATTTGACAGCCATAAACAAGGCATGTCTCAATCACTGGATCCTCTTTTTGTGATTCTATTCACGGTTCCTTTGAATCTACCAGATTCAAAGATACTAGGGTCAATTCCGGCAAATGCTACGAGCTTTTTAGGGTGATTAAACCGATCAATCTCACCAATTTCAGAGATAATCGTTGCAGCGATTTTTTCTCCTATACCAGGGATTGATTGGATAATCTTATATTCCTTTATTTCTTTTGCTAAAGCATCTATCTCTTCCTCAAACGTAGATAGGTGCTTTTGGTATTCTAAAAGCATTTTAATGTACAGTTCTAAGGTTAAAATATGGCTTTGATATAAGGTTTCCTGAAAAGGATTCCGTTCAGCTGCAGCTATAAGTTTTTTTGCCTTTATTTCAGCCCACTTATTAGAACGACTTTTACATAACTCATTGATTTTAGCTGCTAAAGTATCTTCGTCAGTTGTCAGTACATCGTTAGATGTAGGGTACGCTAATAAAGTTTGTAAAGATACAACTGAATATAAGTCCCCAAAAACACCTCTAAATTCAGGAAAAACCTGATCAAGGACAGATTGGAATTGCAGTTTTGTTTGAACAACAATTCCGGTTAGATTTTCGTGTTGTCTCGTCAGATTACGAAGTTTTAAAAGTTGAATTCCTCGCTTTATATAGGGTTCTAAGTCCTCCTTATAGTAAAGTTCGCAGAGATGATTATCATCGATTTTATCTGTTTTTACTTTGCGTAAACTTGAGCTTTTCGCCCGATAAGAGATTAATGGATTTACAATGATTAATAAATAATTCCTGTCCTCAAAATACTGAACAACAGCTGTATGATAATGCCCTGTAGCTTCGAGTACGATTGGAGGTTTAATCCCAGTTAAACTCTCAATTTCTATAAGAAATCGGTGTAATTTATCAAGTCCCTCAAGAGTATGTGTTACTTTAAAACTACTTTTATATGGCTTTTTCTTTTCCAAGTATGCTTGAATCTGAGATTCACCTTTAGCTACATCCAGACCAACGACTGGATTCATTTATAAATCTCCTCCTCCAACTATAATTAACCGGTACCCCTAATCCTCCTTGCAGTATCATAGCTTCGCTTGTTATACGAGATCTATGTCCCAACCAGCCTCAAACATGTTTCTACAAATAGGGGGCGAACTGTTTAGTTGACGGGATCCGAGTCCCACGGGTGCTTACGTTCTACCCCGGCTACCGTTATAATAAAACCAAATAAAAATTGGTCAACCAGAAATATCTGGCTGACCTTATAATACGAACGGGTGCTTTAGTTTATTAAGAGATATAGGAAGACCTGTAAAGATGTGATTAAAGTTCGATTTAATTTCACAATTTCCCCATCCCTCTAATTTCAAACGAGTCATAATGAAATTAAAAGGAGTGCGCGAATGAGCCGACTTGTTATTATGGAAGTTGCAATGAAAGAGGAATTACCGGAACTATACGACATTTATTTTGGTGGAAAAGTTCTACTTCATTATGAAGAAGATATCCCTTTTATTGTGGTTGGAACTACATCAAATATGGGAAGAGAAGCGGCAATTGAACTTTTAAGAGGCTGTGAACAATTTAAAGCTTTACACAAGCGCCTATTTGGAGTTGAGATAAAATCATTTGTTACAGATGAAAAAAAGTTTAAAAAGGTAAAGAATTGGTGGGATTATTTCCATCCGAATGGAATCTATCGATAATTATTAAAGTTTTATTCTATAAAATGTACATACCAAGTAAAAAGAGCTGCCAATTTGGTGGCTTTTCTTTTTTATACATACGGAACATTGGTTCGTATATAATAAAAGTGAGATGAATTACAATGGCAATTCGTGACCGTGGTATGAAGAAATGGCAATTTGCGTTCGGGCATCTGGAGCTAATAAAAGGGCAGCAGGATCTATGGCGGGACCAGGAACGGATAGCAAAGCCGATTGTGGATCCATATGAACTCGAAGAATTCAATCAGCGAATAGCTTATGCGATGGAATATAACCTTGCGGTGATTATTACGATATGATCAAACGGCTTCACATCCGACATAAAAGGGTGGGTGCATTGGGTAGATCCTTTAACTCATCAACTGCGGATTGAAGCGGAGGATGGCTTATTTCACCGGATTGCTTTCGAGGATGTGGTCGCAGTGGTTGTCGTTGATTAGGTGGCATTAACGCTATATAGCGGGTGCCTTTTTACGGAAAGATTAGGTTATTTCCATAAAAAATATTAAGTTGATTAAATGATTTATATCGAGGACGCAAATCATTTTTATAAATACTTCAATTATTTCTGGTAATTAGCTGGAATATAGGTAAAATATAATTTGGAGGGGGAGCGAATATGAAAACAAAAATCATAAAAATAGTAACAGCACTAACTTTATCTACTGGTCTTTTATTTGGTGCTTCATCAACAAATGCTGCAACAAAGGATTTGAAAGTTCACTTCATCAATGTTGGACAAGGAGATTCTATTTACATTAAGACAGCTGCTGGCGATGACATTATAATCGATGGTGGAAATAAAGATGGTAGCGACGTCGTAGCATATTTGAAAAAGCAAAAAGTAAAAGACATCGAGGTTATGATTTCAACTCATCCGGACGCAGATCATGTAGGTGGCTTGGATGAGGTTTTAAAAGCGTTTAAAGTAAAATCTGTTTATGCACCAAAAGTAAGCAACACTACAATAGCGTTCAAGGATTTTCTAACAGCTGTAAAGCGAGAAGGTGTAAAAATTAAAACAGCCCAAAAGGGTGTTAAATTACCTTTAAAAGGCGTTTCAGCAACATTCTTAGCGCCGGTTAAAACGTATTCTAAAAGTGACTTAAACGACTGGAGTGCAGTTCTTCGCTTAGTTTATGGAAAGAAATCTTTCCTATTTACTGGGGACGCGGAAACTAAATCTGAAGCAGATATGATAAAATCCAAACAAACTCTGAAATCAGACGTCCTGAAGGTTGGCCATCATGGTGCCAAGACTTCAACAAGTTCAGCATTTTTAAAGGCCGTGAAACCAAGTTATGCTGTAATCAGTGTAGGCAAAAACAATAATTATGGCCACCCAACAAGTACTATTTTAAATAGACTAAAAGCACAAAAAGTAAAAATATATCGCACGGATTTAAGTGGAAATATCATCTTTACCACCAACGGTTCTACACTAAGCGTAAAGACGGTGAAATAATTGGTAAAGGGTATCATTGATCGGTTCGAAGGAAAGTTTGCAGTTGTAGAAATCGAGGGGAAAACGAAGGATTTTCCAAAATCAATTTTTCCTAAGAGTGCAACTGTTGGAGATGTTGTAGAAATTAACGGAGAAAAGGTCAAAGTCTTAAAAGAAGAAACCGAAAAGTTAAGACGTGAAATAGAAGATTTAATGAATGATGTATGGGAAGATTAGACGGAGATTATGCGGAATAAGTAACGATGCCAATGCGTCACCATTTTTGGTGGCGTTTTTCTTTTACATATTTTGTTTAATAACAACAGGATATTTAGACGAGTTTACAGAATTAAGTCTTGCTCCAGTATCGCTAAATAAAGATCCCCTTTAAAGGTATATTAATTGTTTATAAATTTAAATTATTTTTATCAAATAAACGACTTTTAATAAAAAATTTCATCTGCAATAACACCCAAAATAATTAGAATATCTAATGTGATAAGTATCCTCATCCATATTTTCACAACGTTATCTCCGTTCATATTGTCTTTTATAAATATAAAAGAAACTTTCAATCTACTTTACACTATATATTATAAATGCGTGAACATTTTTTATTTACCCAAAAAGTTGCTAGAAATAAATCATATTGTATTATTCCTGTCCATAAAAAGGGTGACTGAAAAGAAGGGTTGAAGATTATAATTTCCAAATAGTTGATGCAGTGGCTAGGGTGAAATTTAATGTATTTATCACAATTGACAACTCAGATATTCAAGGAAAAAAATATGTGATACATCGACACTGTCAAATTCATAAAATGGTGTGGCTCATACTCTAAATTTGTATGTATTTATAATTTTTAGGTTTTCCTCAACAGTTAATTACATATATGTCTACATCTCCTAATTCATTATAATATATATCAAAAATAACATATAAATTAAAGTATATTTTATTTTCTTAAACAACATTGTTGTCTAATAACCATTTTCCTTAATTCAAAAAGACATTATATATTGTAAAATCACTGTTTATAAATAATAAAAAAGTGAATATAAAATCATCTGCGTTTTCTAAAAGTCCTTTTTTAAAATACCCATTAATAAGGGGTATTTTATTGATGACTTCTTTCCTTCTTTTGTTCATATGTTTTTATAGAAGGGAAATGGAAACCGTTTATAAAGAAATAGTATTTTCTAAGTGCATTTTGATAAACCCCATGAATGGATTTGTCATTTAGTTCAGTTTGTACTTTAAGTAATGCTTGATAGGTTCTATCTTCATCTACTACTACATCATCAAGATCTATATTGATTTTACGTTCAATCGATAAACATTTTGAAATTATTGCCACAACCGATTTATCACTAGTAGTTAACATAGACAGGTGTTTTCTAAACTCGCTTACTTTCATAATTACCACCTCATATTTAGATCAAAATCTGTGTTTCTATTATTTATTAATATGAAGAACAGAATAGACCTTAGAATATCTGTTTTGTTAATCAAATTTAACTAGATTAAGGATCCTTTTAAGTAGCAAAAATAAGGGAAGAACTCCCAAATAAGTCCATTCGTTGTAAAAATGTTCAATTGATCCCGATTAACACGAACTACAACTCGTTATATATATTGGGTTACAGAAGCAACCTTTAACCTTATAAATGGCAAACAACTAAATTCAACTGGTTTGATAATTTCTGTGCATTTCGGTTGGCTGAACGGGTTTTCCTCATAGAAAACAATTTTTAAAATCTCTTTACGGTGCAGATTTTCTTGATGATTCATATGAAACTGGAGTATGTAAATTAGTTAAAGGAAAAACAAAATTAAATCCCTAGTTGACACATTGGATTAATATGCTTATTATAATGTAATAGATACATAATATTCCAAAAATGTTATAAAAAACTTATGAGCTTAGCTTATCAGTCAACTGAGGGCTGCTTCCATTCTAAATGGGAGCAGTCTTTTTTATTAAGTGTTAGGAGGGAGCAAAGAGCATGCAGGACTTATTTGTAAAAAATAGCAAGCAGCGTAAGTGGCTTGAACGGCTGTACCCATTAGAAGAGGACTTTAAAGCACAAGCCCCGCAAATCGACAAGGAGGGCAGCTTTCCTAGAGAGCATATCCAGGCATTAAGAAAAATCGGTTATACCAAAATGACCTTACCAGAGGAATTTGGCGGAGCAGGATTTTCTCTATATGATACCATCCTCTTACAAGAAAAACTGGGAAGCTATGATGGCAGTACCGCGTTATCGATTGGATGGACATTAATGACCGTTGGAGAATTATTTGAAAATCGGTACTGGAATCCATTAAAGTTAGCCTTTTTTGCTGAAGAAGTGAACAATGGGGCCATCATTAACCGAGCAGTAAGCGAAATGGCTACAGGCAGTCCCATTCGCGGGGGCCGGCCCGAAACAAATGCTAAGCGGGTAGCTGGCAAATGGGTGATTAATGGGCGGAAGAGCTATACAACCTGCTCACCGGAACTAGATTATTTTTTAACTTCTGCTTGGATCGAAGAAAAAGGAACAGTAGGCTTTTTGCTGATTCCAAAAGAAGCGGAAGGACTAACCATCGAGGAAAATTGGAATGTAATCGCGATGCGTGGTACAGGAAGCCATGATCTAGTATTAGAAAACGTGGTAGTGGATGAGTCGGATTTAGTCGAAATTCCCAGTTATCATACGGGATTTAAACTGAATGGCTGGGGTCTACTGATTCCTGCCACCTATTTAGGGATTGCGCAGGCGGCCAGGGACTATGCACTCAAATTTGCCAATACCCATTCTCCCAATAGTATTAAGGGGCCAATCGCTCAGCTGCCGAACGTGCAGGCGTTATTAGGCGAGATGGACTTGGAATTATACAAAGCAAGATTTGCCCTATATGGTACGGCAGAGGCTTACATTGATGAGGATCGTCAACGGGATATCACTAATGAAGCACTTGTAGCCAAACATATTGTGACCAACTCCGCTATTACCGTGGTCGACAAAGCTATGCGATTAGTCGGAGCAAAAAGCCTACAGCTGACCAATCCACTTCAGCGTTATTACCGAGATGTCCGGGCAGGCCTGCATAATCCGCCAATGGACGATCTAACCATTTTAAAATTAGCTCAAGCAGCTATTCAACAATATGAATCCAAGGGAGGAAAAGACAATGAAAATGAATAAATTTTTTAAAATCGCCGCTACAGGAATCGCTTTAGCAACCTTCATCGCAGGCTGCGGCTCAAGAGCAACAACGGGGGCAAAATCGGATGCGGGAACTGATAAACAAGAAGTCAGAAAAGTAAAAGTAGCGTTTGATCAAGGCGGTAAACCAATCGGATACCTAGATGAAAAGGGCAACCCAACCGGATATGAAATTGAAGTCATGAAATTAGTGGATAAGGCATTGCCAGAATATGAATTTGAATATGTGCCAACATCCAGTGATGATTTATTGATAGGGGTGCAGCAAGGCAAATATCAAGTAGGGGTAAAAAATGCCTGGTTCACAGAGGAAAGAACGAAGAGTTATATTTTCCCAAAGGAATTCCTCGGACTCAGCGGCGTTGGCATTTTGTTAAAAAAGAAAAATGAAAATATAAAAGACTTATCCGACTTTGCTAAAGCTAAACTGTCGTTAGCACCTATTGCAGCAAGTAATGCTCAATATACCATTGTGGATGAATATAACCAAGCCAATCCAGACAATAAAGTTAAACTGGAAGCCGGAGATGCATTCTCAGTGGATGTCGCTCAATGGGTAAATGAAGGCCGTGTAGATGGAGGCATTTATTTGGGAGCAACGTATGAAAAGCAAGTCCTTGCAAAGGATGGTCCTTATCATAGTTTAGCAAATGACCTTGTGTATAATGAATTTGCGGTTGTCAAAACGTGGCCATTATTCAACAAAAAAGAACAAGAATTTGCAGATGCCTATGATCAAGCCATCAAGAAAATAAAAGAGGAAAAGAAGACAAACAAACTGATGGTTAAGTTCTATAATACTGATTTATTTAAATTATTGGATACTGTAAAAAGGTAACCATCTAAAAAGAGGTGGAATATGCAAACGTATTTTGATAGTGCCTACATTTGGGGAGCATTGCCACAACTTCTTTCGTTTTTACACGTAACTTTTATGGTTGCAGGTCTATCGGTTTTGTTCGGTACGATTCTAGGATTTGTTTTAGCTGTAATGAAACTAGGAACGAGTACAGCTGCCAGAAAAATCGCCAATGGGTACACCACCATTTTAAGGTGTACCCCCTCTATTGTTCTTTTATTTATAGTGTATTACGGGCTTCCGGCTATAGCCAGTTACTTTGGTACAGATCTGAATCATCTTGACACTTCGATTTATGTTGTGATTACCTTTTCGCTGCAATTTGGGGCCATCATGTCTGAGGTGATGAGAACGGCCTATGAAGCGATCGACCGGGGACAATATGAGGCAGCGGTTAGTGTCGGGCTTAGTCCTGCCCAGGCATTTAGGAGAATTGTGTTTCCGCAAGCAAGTGTTGTCGCATTGCCCAATTTCGGTAACAGCCTCCTTGAATTAATGAAAGAAGGATCATTAGCGTATACCATTGGTTTGGTTGATATTATGGGGAAAGCAAGCCTAATTATTTCAAATAATTATAATTCTCATTCGTTAGAAATTTATCTTGCCCTATCTCTTATATACTGGGTTTTATCCATTTTGATTGAACAGTTCTTTTCAAAGTTAGAAAAGATTTTTAGTAAAGGTAAACTGGTTATAAAAACGACATAGGGGGTGAAAGCATGTCGGTCGGATTGGATGTTCCATTTTTAGTAAAAACCTTTTTTGTTGCATTATCTGGAGTGCCTATAGCCTTACTCATTACGATTGTCTCCTTACTCATTGCTCTGCCTTCAGGATTTTTGATCGCCTTATCGCGGATTAATCGAATTCCAGTGATTAGCCATTTGGCACGCGTCTATGTTTCGTTTGTGAGAGGGACACCTGTCATTGTTCAAATTTTTATTATTTTTACAAGTGCCCCTTTACTATTGACTCCCATATTCGAGAAGTATCATGTTAAAACGAGTATCTACGATATCAATCCGATTTGGTACGCATTTATTGTTTTCTCGTTGAATACAACGGCTATTTTAATAGAAGTATTTCGTTCTGCTATAAGTACGGTCAGTAAAGGGCAGCTAGAAGCAGCTTATTCCGTTGGGCTGAACAATGTGCAAGCATTTAGAAGAATACTCATTCCACAAATATTAGTGGTGGCATTGCCCAATATTTGTACAGCAACGGTCAATCTCATTAAAGCTACCTCTTTGGGTTATGCTTTGTCATTGAGAGAGATTACTTTAAAAGCTCAAGTGGCAGCCAATGTTGGCTACAATTTTATTGAAGCGTACATCGATATCTTTCTTGTATATCTCATTTTATGCAGCTTAGTGGAAACTTTATTTAAGCTGTATGAAAAACGGTTAAGGAAGTATAAAGCAGCCGCTGCCTAAGATCATGATAGGAGGCAAAGTCATGCTAGAGATTAAAAATATCCACAAGTCCTTTGGTAAGAATGAGATTTTAAAAGGAGTAGATTTACAGATTGATAGGGGTGATGTGGTTGTCATTCTTGGCCCGAGTGGCTCTGGAAAGACTACATTGCTTCGGTGTATTAACTTTCTTGAACGAGCTGATCAGGGGCAAGCTATTTTTGGTGATATTCATGTAAACCTTAAATCAGCAACCAAAAAACAAATACATCAAATCAGGCAAAAGATTGCTTTTGTGTTTCAGAATTATAATCTGTTTACGAATAAAACAGTATTAGATAATGTGACAGAAGGTCTTATCATTGGAAGAAAGGTTCCGAAAGCAGAAGCTAATGAGCTAGGGCAACAGGCCTTAGCGAAGGTCGGATTGGCAGATAAATTGAATTCCTACCCTAGTGAATTGTCTGGTGGGCAGCAGCAGCGGGTTGGCATTGCAAGAGCGATTGCGTTAAATCCAGATATTATTTTATTTGATGAACCAACGTCTGCACTGGATCCGGAATTAGTCGGTGAAGTCTTAACCGTCATGAAAAATATTGCAAAAGAAGGAACTACTATGTTAGTGGTGACGCATGAAATGTCTTTTGCAAAGGATGTAGCCAACCGAGTCATTTTTATGGATGGTGGTGTGATTGTAGAAGAGAATTCACCAAAGGAAATTTTCTCAAGACCAAAAGAGGAAAGAACGCAGCATTTCTTAAGACGGGTCATACCTGAGAATTTTATTTATAATATTTAATGAATGAGCAACCACTAGAAAGGCTTTTCTTCATTAAACGATTCCATTGCGTTTAGGATAATATGGCTCGAAGTACACCATTTATGCCGGAAAAACTATCCGGATAATAAGAGTAAGATCTAATTGTCCGGAAACAGTATATAGAATCCCGTTATTGTATTCGACAACAAAAGCCCCTTACTCGGTTGAGTAAGGGGCAACTTTATTTCCGGGTTATCATTAACGTTCACAAGCAATTCCGTCTTTATCTCTGTCACTCTTTTTATTTGCATTATAAAGAGCACTCGAAACAAAAGGCTTGTAATGTGTTTTTCCACCTTTATTTCTAATCTTTGAGGATTTAGCAACTCCTCCCTTATAAACCTTGTTTAAAGCAGTGCAATTTTTGTAAGTAATAATCTTTGTTTTTGCCTCCGAAACGCTTGAAGCAGCAAATACTAAACCAAAAGTCATACCAACTGAAATCAAAATTTTTAGTGTTTTTTTCATTTAAATACATCCTTTCGTTTTTATTCTATGGAAATCCTAATTTAATGCGGCTTCCCATTATTATCGTTTTGAGTGTCTGTATCCAGCAACTTCAGCATCGGAAGCAGAGCAAAACCAAACAATATTATCTTGGGTCCTATCGTAGTGCACCCGGATCCACCTTTCTCCATTATTTTTCCCCCTATGTAATTTACATAGATATATTTTACTAGTCTATTTTACATATTTTTAATCAAGTTTAAAACCCATTCTTTCACTAAAGAGAGGCATCATCTAAATATTTAACCAAATCTTTAATATCTTCGCCACTTACCTTTACTCGTGCCAATTCCTCTTCAACCTGATACGTCTACTTCCTTTGACAATCCGTTACTGTGATTGAAGGAAATGGAAGTTGGCGTAAGGAAAGTCAACAACTCTCTATTCGACTTTCAAGGGCATAATCTCTCGACTGCCTCCCCAAAACTCTTACAAATTATAATAGAGAATGATTCGAGCTTTTACGTGTTGGCGCTCAAAGGGAACAAAAATGGACTGACTATATAAAGTCAATCCAATGTGACGCAAGGTGCTACCTCGTCGTCTACTATATTTTATTCAAGTATTTGGACAAGTGATACTCTATTTATTAAGTTATAGGTAAGTTATAAACTGATTTTTTTTAAAATGGTTTAGCAGCAAGCAAGTTTTTTATTTATGGAAAACTAGGGGGAGATGTTGAAATTCAAACGATTGTTCCTTCTCCATAAGAAATTGGAAAAAGAGGACCTGTCGGGGAATTATTAAAAAGTATTGGACGTCATTCCTGGCGACCGGCCCATATCCATTTTAAGATTTCGTACGAGGGGTTCGAAATTACTTGCCGAATCCATTACGTGGCCCTTCATGTTTGTGTTTTCTTCAATTTACGAGGGCTTTCGTTAAAAAACAGGGTGCAGATTTTTTTATTCAACAAACGGTTAGTAGAAAACAGAATACTTGATACTTATATTCATTTAAGAGCAAGAAAAAAGCCACCCTGGATGAATGGCTTCTTTAAGTTTATTACATTGAACTGATTATAATTTATCATAAAAGTGCCTCCATTACTGCAGTCTAATGAAATTTATTAAAAATGAATATAAAGGTCTTTTTATTCAATAAAAAAGAGCCAATCCCAGTACTCGAAACAGGGTCTACTCTGGATCAGGGTACTATTTGGCTCAAATAAAGTTTAACATAATCTTATGAATATTCAAGAAAAAACAGCAAAAAGTTTTAGCCTAAAGAAAGAGGGATAATACTATATTTTGTCTTAATTCTTTTCTTTATTAGAACTTTCTTGGTTTTGACTCTTTCCTAAATTTTGATACTGAGGACCTTTAGTTGCTTTGTAAACAGTTGTTGTTTTGTAATTGGGTGTTGATTTATAAACATATGCATTTTCAGTTACTATTTTCTTACTTCCTCCGCAAAAACATCCCAATCTATCCACCCCCTTTCTCTATTTGATTGGGAATGTGGAATCCAGGTTTCCAATACTTTTCTCCAATACAATTACTGCTAGCATTATGATTATTTTACATTTTATGATGAAGTTCTCTATATGTATGGTTATTTGGACTAAGATTTTATCACCAATTTTTTGTAACACTACTTAATTCCCTCCATTTTGATCGTTTTAGCATTTGTATGATCCCTTGTCTTCATTTTCAACAGTGTCCTTTTTTACCCCTTCCATCATATTAAATTAGGCCGACTCTTTCTTTCAGTTATACAATTATTAGGTCGACAATAAAACGCACCAATCTTTTTTGGGGGAGGAAATTCCTTTTCTTCCCCATACATAGAAGCCTTCCCGTTATCCATCCATGCATTTGAAAACATCGATGCTTGAATGGATAACGGGTTTTTTTGTTTATATTTAATCATTAAATTAAATATATTTATTTTCTGGTATTCTCATTGGATTTCAATAATAAGACATTATTTATTTACGTATATTGGAACTTCTTTATAGGTTAATTTGTTTATGTCATAACATTTAATTAATGGATTTTTATATTTATAAGAAACAATGACCATTTTAACTGTAGAATCAGGATGACTTCGAAGATCTAAATATGAAGGTATTGGATTAGATGTTGGATGGGAATGTGCTAATGCAATTACTTCTTCACCTATTATCTCTATGGTTTTTAAGGCTTCTTCCACAAATTCTTTCTTTATAAAAAAAGAATTTGGGGTTGTGGAGCTGTTTTTCATTTCTGTCCAAGTAGTGATGTTGTTATATTTTCCGGATAAAAACCCACATGTTTCATTAGGGAGGTTTTGAAGTCCTGCTTGAATCATTTGATTGCATACGTTCGACTCAATCGTTAAAAACAATTCGCTCACTCTTTTTTCCTTAGAAATGAGAAAAGTGATTGTTTAGCTGGTGAAAGTTCAACAATCTCAGGTACTTTTGATTCCTCTGGTGTTTCAATTGAAGGCTCATTAAATTCGCCTTGATTTTGGATATTATTTAATTCATTATTATCAGCGCTAGAGATATTATGGGACAATTGATTTTCATCCTTTTTGACTATATTCGAGGGTAGTGAAGTGTTTTCAAGTTTTTTGTTATTATTTATTTTTTGGTCGGGTTTATAGTAGATAGGTGATTTAATAACAGCCTGCTGCAAGCCTCTAAATGTTATTTGTTCTGTGTTAGCCTTCGGTTCAGATGTTTTTCCCATTAAAGAAATTAATTGGTGATTTAAGGCAGTTAATTGATCAATCTGTTTTTGCAAAGAATTGAAAGCTTCTTGCTGATTTATAATTAATTTACTTGTATCATTTAACAATTCCATGATTTTAGTTAACTGCTTGTTAATATTATTTTCAAAGTCTTTTAATGATTCTTCATCCAAATATTTTTGTTGTCCATCATCCATTTGACTTGATTCTTTATTTTCCATTTTATCACCTCGCATTTAGAACTAATTAATTTTATGATAAATCAAATAAATTTGTGTTTGTAACCGAGAATAATAATTCCGCACTTGTCCGTTTCAAAATAATCAAAAAATAATATTTTATAGTGTAAGACAAAAATAAAATATATGAGGTGATTAGTTTGAAAGTAAAAAACTTATCCGGTGGCCAAGAGTTACTTTGTGTCAATGTAGATAAGGTGTATGATTGGGTTACCAGTCAAGCAAGTGTCAACTTACCTGGCACCACAATTACATTCCCAGCTGGAGTTGCCGACCCTTGTGCGGCAGGAACCAATATTTTAGATATTACAGCTGAAGTTACTGTAGGAGCTGTTACAGAAGTAGGGGATAGGGTCAATCGTACATTTATTATCAATGGTGCAGAAGTAACCCTTCAGCGAGTGACTATTGTAAAATCCTTATCGATTGCGGTAACTGTTTCAGCTCTAACCGCTTTAGGGGCTCAAATTACTGTAACAGGGGTTCCAATTCCTGCAACTGTAACAGAATCGTACTTCCTATGTGCTCCTGAAGGAACAGCTATTAATGTTTCAGCCTATGATACAGAAAGTTCCGTTAGTGGGGCATGCGTGGCAGGTGTAGGTTTAGTTGTGGATATTGCTGCTGTCATCTGTCAAAGCATCCAAGTTACAGCACCGGTTACAATTGAATTAACTGCAGATTTCTGTGCACCACGTGAAAATATTATCGCTGCTTGCCCTGCACCAGCAATTCCTCCACAATGTCCTGTTGTTTTCCCAACTCCTTTGGCCTAAAGAAATAAATGGATAAGCAATAATCAGAGGGTGTCCCTTAATCCGGGACACCTTTTCTCATTGAAAGTCATCAACCTTCACATTGATATCATGAATCATTGTAGAGATTTCATTAAGATTTTCTAATATTTTACTATTTTCCACCTCATCTCCTTGAAAGTCATTCCGGAATAACATATTCTTTGCGTAAATTAAAATTAATAACTCTAAAATATCGTCATTTAAGACTAAAATTGATGATTCTTTTTTCTTATTTAGATCTAAACTTTGGAGACGTTTAGTATATTTTGCTTTTAAGGATTCATAAATCAATTTATCAATCTCATTTTTCATAATAATCCTCTTGATTCTCCTCTTTTAATCATATATTTATTGAAACGGAATTTAATGAAGTAATCCCTTTTTTAAATTGATCACAATAAAAAAAACCCGAAACATGAATATTTTGTTCATGAGAGGCTGCCCATTTAATTTGGAAACCTGGAAAAACCAAAGTTTCTTTTGGTTTTAAAGTTGTTTGTTTTGATTTCAACCAATAATCGCTTTTTTCATCCATCTCCTCTACTTCAACCCGTTCCCATTGGGCTTTTTCATCAATAATGGTTTTACTAAAAAACCTGCCTAAAAAATCAGTGGGATTTATACTGTTGATTTTTATGAGAATAATTGGATTTTTTAGGGACATATTGGTGTTGTTTTGAATGACAAAGTCACAAAAAAGTATATTTTCTTCTGAATCATCTTTGGTAAAATTCATTGAAAAGTTAAAGTAACTTATAACTGATTTTTCATCATTTGTGGAAATATTGATTATTTTATCTTTGAGGATCACTATTTCACTTTTTATGTCTTCAATTTTCTTTTCAATTAATAAAGATAAATCATCCATGTCATCGAATCCCCTTTTGTAATGTTCATTATAGATTTATGTAAGTTACTTGAAAAATGTCAAATTTTTTAAAGGATGAAAGTTAAAAATAAGCCTTTTTTCAGTCAATATACGAAATATTTAAAAAAACAAGCCCATTGCCTAAAGACAAGGGGCTTATCTGCCAATTTGTTTTTTTCCTGAGTTATTTAATTCAATCTATTTTAATATGAATATTATAATTATTTAATTATTTAATTATTTATTCTTAAAAAGGATCTGAGGAAATGGAAAAAAACGAGCTCAGAGAAAATTTGATTGAAGTCGTTACAAAAATAAAAGAAGATAGAAAATTAGTAAACAAAATTAAAATGGGGCTGAAACAATATAAAATTCTCCCTGGTAAAATACAAAGTTATTTTTATAACACAGAATTGTTGTTAGATGTAGATATTGATACGGTCTATATATTAACAGAACAAATTTATTCAGCAACTGGAAGTCCAATCATAAATCCAAAAGAATACTTCACTGTTAGAGAAATAAAAGAAATTAAGACAAATTTTGTTGGAGATATTGTCAATCATATTCGGCTTCCTTATACATTCAAAAATGTACTTAGGGGGACAGAAGACGACTTCATACTTTATATCCAGGCACGTGAATTAAAACAGCTTTTTGAAAATGGCTTGCTACAATATAATCCGGAAACTCAACGTGAAATGAGACAAACAAAAAAGAAAGGATCCGATGAAATCATAGAACTTCCTAAATTAGTTGAGAAAAGTATAAAAGAAATGGAGGACTTATTAAGGAAGGGTGAAATGATTGGCACCATTATTACCTTCAACGCACGTTTAGGCAGTACAGATGATGAGTCGGGGGAAGAATTAATTTATGATGAAGATGATATGAAGTTGACTGTAACAGAGGGCACATTATTAGATGTTTTAGATGGTTTTCATCGTATAAATGCAATTGTTCGAGCCTTGAGAAAAGATCCATCATTAGACAGTATGTTTAAATTAAATATTTTACATTTAGGAAAAACAATGGCCCAACAATATTTCAAGCAATTAAATACAACGAACTCTGTAGGAAAAGGGCAATTAAAGAAAGTTGGAGAATCAAGACAGGCCGATTTTATCGCAAAACAATTACAATATAATAGTGAATTAAAAAATAAAGTTGCAGCATCAGATATGATCGCTCCTGGTTCTAATTTCTTAGTAACATTCAACACTCTCGCAGATGCAATAGATGATGTATTCAAAATTGAAGATAAACCAAATGCAATCATTACTGCCAAGTATTTAAGTGAATTCTTTAATGAACTTTTCTTTGCATTTCCAACTGAATTTTTTTCTGATATATCAATCGTTAGAAAGAATAGTTTAATTAACGCCAATACCATGTTTTATGGGTATATCGCCTTAGCAAAACGAATGAAGGATGAAACTATTCAGTTGAATAAATTATCAAATATCGTTGGAAGTATTAATTTTTCAAGAGAAAATAGGGTATGGGAAGAATACGAGATATTAAATCGGTACAAAAAAATCTCTACAAGAACAAAGAAACAAGTCTATAAATTTTTTTATGATTTAGATTTAACTAAATATAAGGGTGGGGGGTTTGGTGGTCAAAAAACTTTATAACGAAAAAGAAAAAATGGAATATCTAAAGACTATTCCTGAAAAAACAAGAATTGTATATAAATTCGCACTTTGCAGAAGTTTTGATACCGAGGAGGTTTCTGGAAAAGATCTATATAACTTTACTTCAGAAGAAATTAAAGATGCTTTGATTAATGCGGATCATTCAACGCTCAATTCCATAAAACTAACATTTAATGTTTTTGAGTCCTATATAGATTGGGCTATAAAAACGGGTAAAGTTCATAGTAACATTAATCCGGCTAGGTCAATAAAAAGAGATGAATTAAAAACCTATTTAAGTAAGAAAAAAATCCTTTTCTCAAAGTGTGAGATAGTAGGCATGCAAAGAAAAATGGTGAATGCCCAGGATAAAATTATCCTTCAATTATTATTTGAAGGTGTGAATGGCCATGGCCATTCAGAAATATTAAATTTAACTAAAACAGATATTGATTGGACCAATTGTGAACTGCATTTAAAGGATGACAAATATGGTGAAAGAAAAAACGTAAAAGTTTCAGAAACATGTATAAATTTAATTAAAGAAGCAATTGAACAAACACGATATCAAAATAAGAATGGAACCTCGATAGGGAATAACCCTGAACTACCGTTAATAAAGAATCATTATATTTTAAGATCTGCCACAACAAGGGTACAAAATTACAATCGGGCAGATAAACATTTAATCTACAGAAGAATATCTACCATTGCCAAATTTTTTGGCTATCAATACTTAACCGCTAAAAACATCGAAAAATCAGGTATGATTGCCATGGCAGTTAATTTATTTAAAACACGGAACAAATTAAAAACGGAAGAATTATCGATGATTGCTAATCAGTTTGGAGTGAAAAAGACGGTTGTAAATGGGTATGAAATCTTTAACATTTCCTTCCTGCGTGATTTTATAAACCCCGATACGATCATGGATTTATATAATATTCACATAGACTGATGTTTACTTATTTCCTCTACCTAAGTTGGTAGAGGTAAATACATACATAAGAATTTTAAATATATTTTTCTCATATTTTTATTTAAATACAGGGAAAAATACCCATGGAAAAACTTTACTTTAATTGTAAGATATAAAAATGAAGATGATACAATGGAGGGGGCAAAGGT
The DNA here is from genome assembly GCF_030938565.1 of Bacillus salipaludis. Classification (GTDB taxonomy): domain Bacteria; phylum Bacillota; class Bacilli; order Bacillales; family Cytobacillaceae; genus Neobacillus; species Neobacillus salipaludis_A. Next base: position 80,699 of record NZ_JAVGVR010000002.1, read on the forward strand.
GTATATAGCACAAGGTAAAATTATTCTAGAGGTATCAATTGAAGAAAATACATTAGAAGATTTACTAAATGTAACCAGGAGTTTAAATAATTATAATCTAAAAATCTATGATATTAATTTACAAACAGAATCTGGGGAATTCTATAAACTTAAAGTTGATGATATCAATATTAAATGGGACTCAATTAGTCGATAACTTTTTAATATTTTTTAGACTAAAAACTCAATTGGTTAAAGAATGATTGGAAAAAAGAATTGCCCCTAGCCATTTGTAGTACTCTTAAACTACACTGTTAAAAGTATATACTAGGTACTACACTTGAAAAAGAAGCGTGATAGGGCTTCTTTTTTCGTTAACTGTATTGATAGTGCAAAAAGATAAGGATGACAATTCATAAAAAATGGAGGTTATCATATGAAAATAGATTTTTTAATACGTCATTCATTAAAGTGTGACAACCAATACCAAAACCAGCTCAAAATGTGAAGAGTTTCAAAGTGTGAGGATGCTATCCCTTAGGGTAGCATTTTTTTCGTTAATGATGTGCCAAAAGGATTAAAAAATTTCATAACTAATGTTCAATCTCTTAAAGATATATACCCATTTTCAAGGACTACCTCCTCTTTTATTACACATTATCTTCAAATTCTCTTTAATTTCGCATTTGATAAATATTAGGAAAAAAACTAGGATTTTTCCTGTCTTATACACAAAAGGAACTGTGTTGGTACGAAACATATGATTGAAGGTCAGTATTGATTTTATTTTACAACATTCAAGTTGTTAGCTTGGATATTGAGTCATAAACCCTAACTTTTCAGGGCAAAAATTTGCTAATTAAAGGGAGTGTGTTTATTTATATGACTAATTCAATTTCTTCTGTTTTAACATTTCATATTAAAAGCAGTACATTAGGGAAATTTAAAGCTAAAGTTACAGTGAGGGACCAATTGGCATTAGAAAAAACTTTTGAAGCTGTCAAATTAGATCTAAATCTAAAAGACGCTGACGGGTCCATTATTAACCTTCAGATTTTACCCAAAATCAAAGATGACAAAGGTAATGTTTATTGCGATCTTGACGAAGAAGGAGAACAACTTTTAAGAAAATATATTGGATTGCAAGATTGATTTTATAAAGGAAAATTTCCTAATTTAACAAAGGAAAGAGCGGGTGCAAGAGCTGCGGATCAAGCTGTCATTTTTGCATCTATTCTTTTTGCGCTTAAAGTGCATTATCCCCAACATTGACATATGTGGAATTTTTACTGACAGATAGGTTATACTTTCTCCAAATTTGAGGGTGGTTTGAAAAAAATTTTAAAAATTCTTACTGCATTGTTAGTCCTATTTTTTATTATTTTGAAATACTGCAGGTACTAGCTTTTACAGAAGTATCCTATCCTTGTAGTATGGTTCTCCATCCAGTTTAGGGTATCCCCAATGCACTGCTTTATTTACAAAGGTTAAAAACCATATAAATCTTCATCAACGAGCCCTGTTAGAGAACGAAAAGGCGTATGTGTATATGCTGATTGGCTTCCATTCCCCTCTTCATTCAGGGCTTTTGTAGATGGTTTTTGTTGAAATACCTTATTTGCTTATTAACGGAAGAAACGCATCCAATGAATCCCTTTTCTGTTACAAATCCAGATTTTGACCAACTGTTTAAACGGTTAATTTTTGCTACTTATTCATTCTTGTGGTATTGAGATAAATATTTTAGAGCGGCTCATAGATGTAAGCAACACGAGCATACCCTTCCTTTAACAAGGTTTATTGCACCGATTTGCCATCCACAAAAACATACGCTAACAATCTCCCATATTTGTCGGTACGGCTTTTTTCAATCTCAATAGTCAATTTTCCTGAATTCACTAGTTGCTTATTTCTGTTATAAGCATTCATAGGTTTAACATTAAGTTGTCGATTTTATAGGTTATGTTCATAAAAAAGAACCAATCATCCATGCAAAGCTAGTCATTTGCGTTGTGATTGGTTCCTAAAAATGAAAAGTGTCCACTTTCTCTTCATTTTTTATGTACACCCTGTAGGTTCCCTTGAAGGGGGAATTTACTACAGTTTATGTGTGGGCAGGATGTACCTTCCTCTAAGTACATCCAATCATTATAATAGCCAAGATTTAAAAAATTATAAGTGTTTGGGATAGAATTAAAAAAGCGTCAATAATGACGCTTTCATCGGGAAGGTGATCCTCATCGTCCTACACCTTTATCATATGAATGATTGGGAATTTTAGAATATTCATTTTATCTTAAATATCGTAAATATCGTAAATTGGATATTAGCCTATTTTAATGTATTTTTTTGGAAAATACAGTCCATATTAATTTTAACCAGGTTCCTCAATGCTTGGTTCCTACTTTAAAAATTCCATCCTTAATGCCCAAACCTCAATCTAGCATTGAGGATGGAGTCCACATCTTACTATTAGATAAAATGGTAAATGTTTTACATGCACTTTTTCTCATTTTATTACCTCCTGAGGTTGACTACATCATATTTGGTATAAATACATGTAAGAAAAAATAATAACCAATGGCTCCAATTATCGCACCGAGAAGTACTATAAAAATAGGCAACTTATTCCTTTTCATAACAACCTCCTTTTATACCAAATTTTACCATAAACAATAAGCTCCGAGTAATCTCGAAGCCTATTGTTTCTATTCTATTTCCAATCTTGAGCGTCTATTTTCCCCTTCTTTACTCTTTATTCAACTAAACGGGCACATTAATTAAAGAAAAAATCATAAGCGGACCTAACCGGTCTTTTTTATTTTTTATCCATTCGGAACGTTTGTTCGTATATAATGATACCGAGGAGATGACGGATATGGCAATTCGTGACCGCGGAATGAAAAAGTGGCAGTTCGCGTTCGGGCATCCGGAACTAATCAAGGGACAGCGTGATCTAGGGCGCGACCAGGAACGGATAGCAAAGCCGATAGTCGACGCCTATGAGCTCGAGGAGTTTGATTCGCGGATAGCTTACGCAATGGAGATTAACCTGGCGGTGGTCGGACGGATTTACTTCGGATATAAAAGGGCATGTACATTACGTGGATCCTTTAACACATCAGATACGGATTGAGACGGAGGATGGTTCGTTTCACAGGATTGCACTCGAGGATGTAGTCGGAGTGGTTGTCGTAGATTAAACAAAATAGCAAAGCTTAAATTATCATTGTATTTACATAATTATATCAATAAGGCATTTCTCAAATAGTATATGCTTAATTCGTATCATACTTTAGGAGGTGCTTTATTTTGTACAAATTGCAATTTGTTAATGCTTACACCTCAGACATACTAAGAGAAGTTGATTATGAAAAGCCAGACATCATTAACAGTTTGATTGAGCAGCTTGAAGAAAGAAATAGTACTGATGTATTTTTAATGGATAGTCAACAACGACTATTTAGAGCTGATTATGTTTCATGTAAAGAAGTCAATGAGCAAGATAATCATGTTTATAAATTTTTCTTCAAAGTAAAATTACATAACGTACAACCGATTTTGGCAAGGAGAAATTAATATTACTTACATTTAATTACCATCAAATATAGTAAATGCCTCATGGTACAATTTATTATGAGGTGTTTTATATGTTTGTATCACCTATGTTATTGCATAAAACAGATTGTCCATTTGACGATGATGAATATATCACAGAACTTAAATTAGACGGCATTCGTTTAATCTTATCGAAGTTTGATGACAAGGTTCGCTTATATACCCGACATAATAACGAAGTAACCGCAAAGTTTCCCGAACTGCTTTCGATCGATATTCCAAACGGCACGGTAATAGATGGCGAGATTATCGTAACTGATTCCGAAGGCAAACCAGATTTTGAGGCGATGATGGAGCGATTCCAGTCGAAAAGGTCAGCTCACCGTATCCAGTATTGCGTGTTCGATGTTATTTATTACAAAGGAGATAAAGTCGCTAATTTACCGTTAGTTGAGCGTAAAGAACTCCTCGAGTCATTCTTGCAGCCTACGCAAGAAATCGTTCTTGTCCAATGGATGCATGGAAATGGCGAAGCATACTTTAAATTAACGCAGGATCATTCATTAGAAGGCGTTGTATTAAAGAAGGCTGACTCGGCCTATAAGATTGGCAAGCGATCACACGACTGGCTAAAGGTGATTAATTATCAATATACTGAAGCGTTTATCACCGGTATGAGAAAAGACGAATTCGGCCTATTGCTTGGCGTTGAAGAGGGCGGCAAGATAAAGCCGGCTGGTATTATGGAGTTCATGAATCAAACGGATAGGCGAACGTTTTACCAACGCTATCGCAATCTAATTATCGAGGAAAATAATAAGTTTATCTTTATCGATCCGCAGCTTAAATGCCGTGTAAAGTTCCGTAATTATACGAAGGATGGGAAGCTGAGAATTCCGTCTTTTGTTGAATATATATCGTAAGATTTTCGTCACCCTAGCCGGTGGCGTTTTTTATTTTTTATACACACAGAACATGCGTTCGTGCTATAATAAACACGAGGAGGGGCGGAATATGTCCGAAGTGACTATCGAAATTCATTATTCAGCAGGCAGCCGAATAACGCAGAAAGGTTCCTTTCCGCTCAGAGGTAAACGGCCAGAACAAGTTGCCCTGGCGTTTTGGAAGCAGATCCGGAAGGAAATGTCCTATCACGCGATATTAGAGAAGGTCCTTATTGGTGGCGGTGAGGATATTACGCAGCTGGTGAAGGTTTTACAAACGCACGAATGGCGCAATGTTGATGGCGTGGATCTACCGTTTTAACGTGGACATTGTCGGAGTGGTTGTCGTAGATTAAATAACAAAAACGGCAGCATAGATTCACTACCGTTCTGTTTTCTTATTAAACGGGATTTGGCGGGACCAACAGATTATGGAATATCGAGTTACCCTCTTGTGGCACACCGGCAGCGTTAATCCCAAATACGTTGACGCGCATAGGTGACGGTGGAACGACAGGTACCGGTGGAAGAAACGGAATTCTCACACGCACCTCAAAAATCGGAACTGGCGGTACCCAAGGAGTACGAGGTGTGCCATAAACGGTCACCGTAGTTTGTGGTTGAATGGTAAAAGTAAGCGGTGTGAAGGTTAGCGGTGGTGCACATTCTGGGCTAGATATAGGGTCACAACATGTCGGGTCGGACAATGGTTCACATGGCGACGGATCAGCAGGTGCGGCTAATACTGGTGATGATCCATCTTCTGAATTCGAAGATTCATCAGAACTTGAGCTTGAGCTTGAGGATTCGTCATCGGAACTGGATGATGACTCGTCAGATGATTCATCAACTGAGCTTGGTGCATTTCCGCAAGTATACGCAAACTTGCCATATTCAGGGTGGTCACAGGTTGTCCAATCAAGGATAGAAACCGTGACTTCCTGGGGCTTGTCCGATTGATTCAGCATCGATACTATAACGAAGTCCGTATTGGGATTTCTCCAAACTGGACCTGTTGTCAATGTGATGTCTTTATCATGATGATGAGACAATAAGAAAAACCTCCTTCTAAAATTAAACGTACACAATACTTTATGAATGTTGGCTTAAATAATTAACGACAGTTGACCTACCGTGTGATTCTTTTCGTATTAGCTGAAAGAGTGGTTGTCGTGGATTAGGACGTAAAAAAGCGCCAATAAATGACGCTTTTAAGAAGTGAAATGGTTTGAATCCTACCCGTTGCCCCCACTTTTATATTATGTAATGTGGTTAATGTTCGGCAGAGACAAATGCTGATAGAAACGAAAAAAGGCGAGTTTCACCGGATTGCATTCGATGATGTTGTCATTGATTAACAAAAAAGAAGCGTCTATTTAAGACGCTTCAATTTAGCTATACTTATCGACGAAGTACTATATCTTATGCAAAAAATAACGATAACTAATGGACAAAAGCGGAGTTAATTATTAAGCTTCTGTTAATTTAGAAATAGCGGACATTACTGTATATACCTACTAGGAGTATATAATAGAAGTTTAGAACGTTATCTTGCGTAATGTACAAAATATTACATTTCCGCAAAACTCGGTGGGAAGTGGCGGAAATATGCCGTAGAGTATCGTTGTTACTGCGTTTAAGTAAACGGGAGGGGTTCCGATTTCTTCCCATTTCATCAAACCATATAAATGTTATACGTAATAATAGTGAATAAGTTATACAATCGCATGCAAAGCGAAGTGAATACGAATTGTTTACGGTAGTGACACACTTTCGACAACCATCGGCATCCGTTCGCCCCCCCCAACCCCGGCCGGCCCAGCCCCTTCATTTGACGTTTCTAACTTGCGCATAATTTTTCTTCCTCGATAGGTCAAACGTCACAAAAAGCATTGAAATATTTATGTTATTTAGTATAATATACTTATTATTGGATTTGGTTCGAGCGCTAGCCATTCGTTTGGTTGGCGCTCTTTCCCTTTATTGAGCGTAAAAAAAAGACCGAAGCCTAAACTTCGATCATAAGGATGCATCGCTAATTTCCTCGTCAGTAATCCCGATATAAGCCAGCGTTATCTCAGGCGAACTATGCCCGAAAATAGCCATGATTGGCGTGATATCAACACCTTTCTTATGAAGCTGGTATCCGAACGTCTTGCGGAGTGAATGGCAGCCGATCGAACCGATCATATCAAGGATTCCGGCCTTCTTTTCCCGAAGAGGATTCGTCCGACCTACAGTTTAGGAAACTGAAGGTTATTTTATTGTTTCTCTCTGCGCTTATCCAGAGCTTCTGCAGCTAGCCTTGCTTTTTCTCTAGTAGTATTTATGTAAAGTAAAGAAATATCAGAAGAAGTATGCCCCAGTTGAGACATAATCAATGGGATATCTCCATTAGTTTGTTCAGCAAGATTTGTTGCATAAGTATGTCGCAACTTATGAGGAGACATCCTTTTGTCAAACGATTTTGTGTATTTATAAACGATATTCTCAATAGCACGATTCGTAAGAGGTTTAGGCTCGTTTTTGTAAAGTTTGAGATATACATACTCATTTTCATTGTTCCCAGCCTTGTATCTTTCATTTCTAATAGAGAGATATGTTTTTAAGTCATCTAGGCTAGAGGGAGTTACTGAAACGGTATCTTTCTTATTCCCTTTTCGTATCACACTGATCTCTTTAGAAGTGAAATCAATATCCTTAATACGCAAGTTCGATAACTCATTTACTCGAATTCCTGTTCCTAAGAATAAAGAGAGGATACTAATATCCCTTTCTCTATCACGCTTAAAATATTTAAACTGAGAAGGGGAGAGGGAGAGTTCATATTCGCCCTTTATGTAGTCTAAAAATTCAAGGTCTTTTTCTCCAATAAATATCTTATCTGTAAGGTTTTTAGCTCGTTCATTAAAAGTCTCCGTTACTTTGGTTACTTCTATTTTTTGCATAACATTTCGATGGAAGTAAGGCTCATTATTGTCTAATTCCGCTTCGATAGTCATGTATTTAAACAAGGAACGGAGGGAGGACTTATGACGATTTACTGTCTTAGGATTAATTTGCTTTGTTTCATCACCTGATACTTTAAATTTTTTCCTCGCTAAAAATTTAAAATAATTCCTTGCTTCATCTAATGTAATTGAAGAAAGCACATCTGGGGGAATATCCTTAATTCGATCACACTTCGCAATGCCTTCCGTTATAAGCCAATTAAAGAAATCACGATAATCTCTAACATAATTAAATAGGGTGATGGAAGAGCGGATATCTTGTTTAGCATCTACGTATTCCACCACATAAGAGGGCATTTCATTAAGTAAAATTTCTAATTGGTTTTCGTATTTTTCATGTTGTTTGGAAATTTCCATTCAAAGCACCTCATAAGAAATAATACCTCAATTATAGAACAATTGTTCGTATAATACAATTTTTACGAATTATTGTTTACATAATTATATTACGAGAAACAATAATTAATACATAAGAATTGTTTTTGTAAATTGGAAAAAATCAACTAAATGATTCTCTAAAATTTTCTGTAAAATAGTTAAGTTAATCTCTTGATAATCATGAACTGCAATATTACGAAAACCCACCATATTTTTCATTTTTTGCGATAGAAAAGGGGGAAGAATACCTTCTTCCTCTAATAAGGAAAAAGCATCTCGGCTATTTTGAGGAAGGCCAAGTTTCTTCTCGGCTACTATATGCATAGACAGATCAATACTCGCTTCACAAGCTCGCTGCAAGTTCAATACAATGGAATCCTGTTTCGTATAATTCCTAAGGTTCTCGGGGTTATTTGCATACTCTTCATGAATACGTTTAATACATCGTTCAATAATGTTTACTTTATTTAAGATCACATCATTTTTCATAAATGGACCCACTTTCTGTTACATTTTTAAGTATTGGAGATCGTTCTTCGTTTAATTTGGTGTACATTTTTAATGTTTTAAGCTCAAATTCGGCCTTTGTTTGGTCATCTGTACAGTAAATGACTTTTCCTGTATGAACCACCTGAGCTTGGAATACTGTGCTTGCTTGATATAAATCAATTAAGTCTACATCACGATTACACTTTGCTGCAATTTCTTGTGCAATCAAAAATAACTCATACTTATCTAAATTTTTATTATTGCTTAGAAAAGCAATATCGATATCGCTGTCTTTATGTAAATTACCTTTAGCTGTTGATCCGAATATATATATTAAGAATGGAGAGACTTTATCTGTTAATGTTTCTACAATGATTTGTTCCATAATATGACTCATTGTCTAAAAACCTCCATAATTTTCTTTTATTATAACATATGTCTTTAATCATTTCGATTATTCGTAAAATTAGTGTTATACGAATAGTATTTTTATATACCTTCAAACCCTGCAGTAATTTGAAAAGCACTAGGTATCAATTTTATTTAATGTTTTAATCATTATATAGATTATGATTTCCCTTTTATAATTTGAATAGCGAGAAAAGATATTATCAAAAATTCGATGCCTTCAAAACATATTATTGAATACATCTGAGAAGCCTTATCTTAATTATTTGAACAGCAACCACCAAAAGTCTCTCTATATATAATTCTTGAAGTGAATTCACAAATTGAGTGTCTGCATCAAGAATTCTTTACCATGAAATCCATATTCAAGCCATAAATAATATAAAGATGCCCCTTTCAGAAGGAGCCTTCCATCTTTTCAATTTATTATAAAAAAATTTTTATTTGTCAATTCATAACCTATTTTTTTTTACAAATTTATAAAATAGGGCCATAACTTCTATGAATCTTTTATCTTCATTTAAAACTTTCCTTTATAATGCACGTCTATATACTGAAAGCATCTCCTTTTTTCTTGATTTCCTCATATGCTTCCCTTCTATATAAAAATCCGCTACGTTTAAGCAATCAATTGTACTTTCTGTAAAGCTTCAAATCATAGCGGGTTTTTCTTTAAACTCTTATTTTCTTATACCATAATTAAAAAATAGAATTAGGGAAACTAAGAAAACCACTATTAATATTAAAGCGATTGCTAACGAAGTGGAGGTAAGAATGAAAATCAAAGATAGAATCATGATAGTAATTAAAATATAACTAGTTTTTTTTAGCTTTTTCTTCTGATGTATATCAAAGAATCCTGTTATTAATATTATTAAAATTACAAAAGCTGTTGGAGCAGCGATTTTTAAAAAAATATTATTCCTTCCTATCCCTAAACCTAAAAGCAAGAAAATGGTAAATATAGTAGTGAATGCATACCCTATAGGCAGAACAATATCTTTCAGTTTATTAAAAAGATAATCTATCCCTTCAATTCCAGACTTTATAGGATAGAGACTTTTATTTTCATTACTAAAGTAAATAATTTCTTCATATATTGTTGCTTCAATTCTATCGATTTTTTGTATTTCTGTTATTGCATTGTCTTTAATATAGCTTTTAATTTTTCTAATTAAATTTCCATCCATTATTGTGAAACATTCATATAAGGTTGCATAATATTCTTCTAATTTCCCACTATTTGTTTTATATTGATGAGATATGGCTAATACTTTACTTAAATTTGTCAATGCCTTGTCTGTTTTTGTTGCTTTTAATTCTTTATTTTTCTGATATTGTGTTTTAAATTCTTTCTGAAGCCAAACAAATAATGCTATAATTATTAGCCAAAATGTCACTTCTAAAGGTTGCATATTTGTAATTTCAACAACTTTATCGAAAACTTTCTCTAATTTCATTTGGATATTCTCCTTTATGTGTTTAATTGTAATTATTAATTTTTCTAACTATAGACGACTGATCTGTTACCCTATTCATAGTCTCATTTTGTTTACTAGTAAATTAAATTTAAAATGTGTTACCAAAAAATATCTCTTACTATTATATGGCTGGTTAAACACCAAAAAGTATTATCAGCATATTGATTTATTCAAAACAAACGTTCAAGGTAATAGTCAAAAAAGGAAACCTTTCTTTAAAGATCGGGGGCATTATCGAACAAATCTAATTTTTTCTACACCAGAAGCCCTTAGCTCTTCCCCCTCCCTAATATGGGAAGGCTCAGCTGATTTAATTAAAATGTTAAAGGACTAGAAAATTTTTCTAGTCCTTTTTATTATACCAAACACTTTTTCTACTAACTATTTACTATTCATAAAGTCCTATTTTACGAATTTTTATTCTCCTCATCAAATAGTGTTATAATAAATTTTCGAAACACTTCAAATTCATTGGGCAAGTATTTATCTACAATTTTGTGAGTCGTAGCAGTAAGAAAAGTGCGACCTAAATTTATTGGCATAAGTGACAGCTCTGCTTTTCTAATGGGTTGTAATATTAAGTTCTTACCCGGAGTTGAAAGGTCTGTAATTGAATTAAGCCCATGAGCCTCGGCAGACATTCCATTGTACAAGATATTATGTACTTTCTGTAAGGAGGTTTCTTTTGACAGTTCTCCTAGACTTTTAGGACCATTAAATAATGAATACCATTTTGGTGGATATCTAAGGTTTAATCTTTTCATGGTATTTTGTATTTCTATTTTATAATTCTTAAATTCTTTATCAAGCAATTGGTTATTTTTTTGTAGTTTTAGTAATAAAATTTCCTTTTCTAGTAAAGGGTGTGTGCTCTTCAATTGTTTTTCAATAAATGTTATCTCTTCAAACAACCAAGTGCTATAGTAAGATCGGGCTCTAGATTTGAATTCTTTTTGATTTTCAAGTATAAACTCAAGTTGCATAAAGATTTCATATGCAGATCTAATAACCGAAGTTGAAGGACTGTCCAGTCCACTGTCAACAAGAACTAAGATACCATCAATGTTTTCAATTAATTTTCTGTAAAGAGTTAACACAGTAATTTCTTCGTATGATATTAAACTAATTTGAGCCAGTTTTTTTAATGTAGAATGACTATACCTAATCACTTTACTAAGCTTATTTAATTCGTCCGGAAAGTCTAAGTCGAATAATGAATAAGATAAACTATCCATTTATTTCTCCTTTTTATTCAATATCATCTATTTTTTTTATCGAGAGTATATCTTCAGGTGTAATTATTTTATTCTCCTTTAAATAAACCATCGGATGGTCCTTAGGATATGAATAAACTATGGCATCAAAAATTAATAAAAACTCTAAAGCTTTTAATATGAAGAACTCCTGTTTTTCTTGTTTAGTAACATTTTCATTGTCAAATGTGGAATGATGGATATCATCTAGTTTTACCTTAAATGAAATAAAACTTGGTACTGACTGCCTTTCCCATTGAAATTTTATGTCTTTTCCTAATAGACTTCCTAAATGGCTTATAATTTCCGGACAGTTTCTAATTTCCCTTATATTCGAATCCTCGCCTATGGAATATGCAAATAGGTATCCGTTGATACACTGATCACGTTTATATCGGACCTCAAGATAGTTGGACGTAACTCTTTTACAGTTATACTCAAAAAAGGGAAAACCATCTTGGTCCAACTTAAATTCAATATCGTTCTTTTGTAAGAATTCCTTAAAATAGGTAAATGGCATTTCAGCGAGAGTCTTAAGGTTGTAGATTCCTTGTTCTAAGAAACTCGATTTGTTAATTAAAGAAGTAGCATGGTGAATTACAACCTCATCATATGCAAAATTTGAAATTCTAAAGTAATCTTTAATATATTCAATAGTTGGACGCTCAAATTGTACAAACCCATTAATAGGAGGTTTTATTCTATAATTATTATCACCAACAAAACCTACTACGTTGCCCCCTAAAATATTTTCTAAAGATTTATATATTGTTTCTACGCTAGTGCAGTTTAAGATTTTTGACACATATATACCTCCATTACCTTTTCAAGTTTTGAGCTATGGATAATTATACCACACAGTTACTTTCGCAAAATGTGTATTATACGAATAATTAAATTATGAATAATCTCCCCTATTGAAAGGAGCAATTTTGTTCACCGACATAAATCTCTAGACAAAAACAACAAGAATATTTGTACAATACCCTTTTGAGAAAATTTAGGACAAAAACGTTTGTACAAAAAAAGACAAGAATGTTTGTACAAACTTTTTCTCTTTATGGATTTTTTTATAAAGAATAACATTTGAACGGTAGAAGAAATGTCCATTTATTTCGGAATTTAACTGGTTACAAACCTCACCTTTTCCCCCAACACCATACATTGCATTAAGCTATTATAATGCATGCTAGACAAGATGTGTTAAAGTTGTTTGTATTGTCCAGCATATTTTATTTATGTAATCTAAAGATTCGCTTCGCGCGAAAATGACAATCATTTGATTAATGAATAAAGCAATTACAAAATAAAAAAAATGCTTGGCATCCACAGTATAATTCCCTACAAACTAAGTAGGTACATACAAATCTTTCAAATAGACTACCTCTACTTAATATGGTTCACCATACTAATAAAACTGGCAATGTGATTTGAAATATCATGGAAAAAAGATGCATAATTCAATCCAGAATATAGAATAAAGCGGCTCAAAAGTTGAGCCGCTTTATATTCCTGATGTTTAATTGGAAACCAATCAAGCTGTTCCCCTTTTTAGTAATTTAATGGGGAGTATCGTTTCCATTGGGGGGGCCTCGCCCGCAATCTGTTGAATTAGATACTGAACTGCTAATTCACCCATATCTTTAATCGGTTGTTCAATTGTTGTTATTTCACAATTTTGGAAATAACCCTGTTCAATTCCATCATAACCTACAACTCTAACTTGGTCTGGTATACTTTTTCCTAACCGATGACATTCTCTTACAACTTCCATTGCAATAATATCACTACTAGCAAATACGCCGTCAACATCGGGGTGCTCTTTAAATAAAGCATGAACCAACTTCCGGTAATCTTCTAAGTTAAATCCATTTACGTGTGTTTGCTTAACAACGTATTCAACTCCATTTGCTTTCACTTGCTCTAAAAATGCATCATGTCTTTTTGTAGCCAATAAATTCAATTGTAGATTTCCACTGATGTAAGCAATTTTTCTGCACTTTTTATCGATTAGTACCTTGGTGGCAAGTTTCCCACCCTCATAATTATCGGATGAAATACAAGGAATGGAATCAGTAATTTGTCGGTCTATCGTTACAATTGGCAGTTTGATTGACCGATATTCTTCCACTCCCATCGTATGACTACCCAAAATAATTCCATCCACTCTGCTTGCTTTTAACAGGTCAAAATACTCTTTCTCCTTCCTCTTATTCAACAAGGAATTGCAAAGGAGTATCTTATAACCGTGACTGTAAGCGTAATACTCGATATTTTTCGTAAGTTCTGCAAAGAAAGGGTGAGATACATCCGGGATAATCAGTCCTATAATATTGGACTTTTTACGGGATAAGGAACGAGCTATTTCATTAGGTTGATAGTTCATCTCCTCCATAGCATCCTGAACCCTTTTTTTTAAATTGTCACTTATATATCCTCGGTTGTTTAGAACCCGGGAAATGGTTGTAACCGAAACACCTACCTTTTCTGCGATATCTTTAATTGTTACTGCCATTAAATTTAACTCCTTTTCCGAAAAGCTAATTTATTTCAGTGCCCCTTGAGTGATTCCTTTGATAATGTATTTTTGAAGCAACAAGTAAAGCACCAACACAGGGATAATCGTCATAATTAACCCGGCCATCAATGGAGCAAAATCCACAGAATAGGAGGAGAAGAAACTAAATACGGATAACGGCAAGGTTCTTAATTCTGGAGATTGTAAAATTAAACTAGGCAACAAGTAATCATTCCAAATTGCGAGCACATCTAAAATACAAAGGGTTACGATGATTGGCTTCAAGAGCGGAAAAACAACCAAGAAGAATGTTTTAAATCTTGAACAACCCTCGATAAAGGCTGCTTCCTCCAATTCAAATGGTATCCCTTTTATAAAGCCGTGGAATAAAAAAATGCCAAAAGGGACCATAAAACCGATATGCATAAATATTAAAGTCGACCTCATATTAAGAAGTCCCAACTCTCCATAGATTTTGACAAGTGGAATCATTAGGACCTGGAAAGGAAGTGTCATAGATGACAAAATAGTAAAGAATAGTATTTTATTGATTTTCCATTTAAAACGAGCGAACAAGTATCCAGTCATCGAGGAAAAAATAATAATAAAAATGGTGCTTACCATAGTAATAATTATCGAATTTAAGAAACCTCTTGAAAAATCCATACTATTAAAGGCATTAATAAAATTATCCGATTTAAAGCTCTCTGGAAATGAGAATGGATTCTCCACAAACTGCTGTGTTGTTTTAAATGAATTCATGACAATCAAGATAAATGGAAGTAAAAATATTATTAGTGTAATAAACAAAGAACCTGCCTTTAAAAAAGAAAGAACACGTTTTAAACCAATACCTTTGTCCTTGACATCATTTACAGATGAAACCTGATTAAATTGGTAAGAGCTCCTTTGTAAACTCATGCTTCTACCTCCCGCTTCTTAAGGAAATACGTTTGTGTCAAAGCGATTAGTGCAACAACAACAAACAGCACAATTGCTTCTGCTTGTCCCGTCCCATAGTCATTAGAAAGGAATGCTTTCTGAACGATATGGTAAGAGACCATTTCTGTCGAATTAAAAGGTCCTCCCTTTGTTAAGGAGAGGTTAACATCATAGGCCAAGAACGAACGGGTGATTGAGATGAAAATACAGATTACTATCGATGGTATAGCAAGTGGTAAGATGATCTTAGCAAGTTTTTGAATGCCATTCGCACCGTCTATTTCGGCTGCCTCCAAGATGTCTTTGGGCACACCAGCCAGACCAGCAATATAAATAATAATAAGATAACCGACTAATTGCCAAACTGACGCAATCACTAATGCCCAGAAAGCTTTGTCAGAATCACCTAACCAAGATTTTTCGAATATTTCCCAACCAAATTTACCGCCTATATACGGAAATACTTGCGAGAATAAAGTCTGCCACAAATACCCCAGCACAATTCCGCCAATTAAATTCGGAGTAAAAAAGCCTGCACGGATAAATTGAGACCCTCTTAATTTTTTTGTCAGCGCCAAAGCTATAAAAAATGCGATTACATTGGAAAATAGCAAGCAAAAAAAGGCATATTTGATTGTAAACCACAATGAAGTTAAAAATGCCTCGTCTTTAAAAACCTTTACGTAATTACTGAATTGAACAAATGTACTTTCCCCCGTACCAACACTCCAATTCGTAAATGTCAAATACAGTCCGTAAATGAATGGAATCAGAACAACAGCGAGAAAGGCGAATAGAGCTGGACCACCAAACAATAAAAATGTTCCCGTATTCTTTAAAAGATTTTTATTTATCATCAAGTATTCCCTCCTAACAATGATGGGAAAAAGTAAGCTACTTTTTCCCATCTCTTTAGGTCAGTCAACCCATTTATTTTTTGGTTGATTTCCAATAATTTTCCACTTCTTCCGCAAGTTGCTCACGATTAATCTTTTCTACTAAATACTTTTGCATAGAAGCTCCCGTCTTAGCCCAATAGTCCTGTGGTAAATAGTTGATGACACCAATATTAATCACTTTACCTTGACTTACATATTTAGATACTGCTTTAGATAGGATATTGGTACTTGTTGCTTTTACATCCTTGTAAGGCATGGATAACCCCATTTTTGTTATAATTGCATCTTGGCCTTCTTTGCTTGTAACCATCCATTCAATCAAGTCTTTTGCTGCTTGTTGCTGTTCTTTTGTTGAGCCAGAATTATCAATTGCAAACAACTTTGGTTCACTAAAAGCTACCTGAGAGTTGCCAAAGTCTTCTGGATTATTACTGATTGGAACCGGAATAACGCCGAATTCTTTATCTCTTCCTTTAAGATTTCCAATTACTGCCCACGTCCAGTCACCCATAAAGTAGAATGCAGCATTGCCTTTTGCAAAATCGGCACTATCTCTATTATAATCTGCTACTAGTGGATCATTTTTTCTAGCATTATATTTCTTTAACAAATCAAAAGTATCCATCAAACCAGTAAATTGCGGATTGTCTGTCAATTTGACTTTGCCACTTTGCATATCCTCTACAAACTTGCGATTCTTTTCCATATCATCCGATTGCAAAGAATAGGACAATGCTAAGTAGTGAGCTCCTAAAGACCAATCAGCACCATGGAGCATGACAGGCTCCTTGCCTACAGCTTCAATTTTCTTAAAGAGCGATTCCAAATCATCGCGGGTTTTGATGGAAGCTGGATCGAATGTCCCGCCAATAGCTTCTTCTACTACTCGTTTATTATATAATAAACCGTAACCTTGGGCTGTCCATGGGATACCAAGGAACTTTCCATCCAAGATTCCTCCCTCAACAGCCCCTGGATTTGTAAGACTTTCATATTTAGCTTTCTCAGACTCTAAATCTAAAAATTTATCTTTATATTGCACAATAGTTCCCGGATCCAGGTTTGCGATGGTAGCAGGGGTACCAGAGGCTATTAATGATTGGAATTTTTCTATTTGTTGTCCACCAATCGGTGTTGGAATTAATTCCACCGTCACATTTGGATTTAGTTCATGATATTTCTTAAAAAGGTCCTCAAACACAGTATTTACTTCAGCTGAAGTATTAAAGAAGGTAATTTTAACTCCTTTATCACCATTCGTTGTTCCCGAGGATTCTTCCTTATCAGAACACGCTGCCAATGAGGCAAGTAACAAAGCAGAAATGACTCCTAATTTCAAAAACCTTTTAATTTTCAAAATTGATTCCCCCTTTTTTAAGAAAACGCTTTCTATGTATACATGATAACCGGTTATCATATAGTATGTCAACCGGTTATTATAATTTGCTATTTAATTCTGATTCCAAGAAGTTTGGCGCATGGGACCAAAACTTAATGACTGAATGGCATATTCGATATAGAGGCAGAGGTGTAATGATTTACTGGCATGTAGCTAAACATTCAACTTGTATCTATTCCCAATTGAAATCTTGCTCCTCTTCTGAAGTGGCATCCATGATTGAAAGTGTTTTGAAGCATTGTACGAGCATGGAAGTTGAAAAGAATTATGTAGATAGCCACGGTCAAAGCGAGGTAGCATTCGCATTTTGTCACCTTTTGGGTTTTCAGCTAATGCCAAGATTAAAGTCTATCCACTCTCAAAAACTGTATAGGCCAGATAATGTATGAGTGACGCTTTCCCCAATTTACATCCCATTCTTACAAGGCCTATTAACTGGGAATTGTTTCGTCAGCAATATGACCAGAAGATCAAGTATGCCACGGCTTTACGTCTTGGAACAGCTGAAACAGATGCTTCTTAAAACGATTTACAAGACAACTTAAAACACCCTACTTACCAAGCCTTGGCAGAGTTAGGAAAAGTCATTATAACTATTTTCTTATGTGATTATTTAGATTCGGAAGATATGCGAAGAGAAATTAATGAAGGTCTCAATGTTGTAGAGAATTGGAACTCCACCAATGGATTTATCTTTTATGGAAAAGGTGGAGAAATTGCAACAAACAGACTGGAAGATCAAGAGGTTGCAGTTCTTTCCCTACACCTATTGCAAAACTGCCTCGTTTATATTAATGTACTCATGATTCAAACGGTTTTTTCAGAAAGGAAATGGTAGAATAAGATGACACCAGGTTTTGTGAATATATTGTAGATTTTTTTTGCGTTTTGTCTTTTTTAAGGAAATAGGATAAGTGATCTTGTTCATTCTAATAAAATGAACAAGATCACTTATGGTTATTATATATTCATTCTCTAAAATGGAGGAGTTAGATGAGAAGAATGACATCCACTTTCGTCCCTTTCCCCACTTCACTTTCGATACTTATTTCTCCTCCATGCGCTTCTATTATTTTATAACAAATCATTAATCCTAAGCCGATTCCTTCTTCTTTTATACAATAAAATGGTTCTCCAAGATATGGTATCCGTTCTTTTGGGATTCCGCATCCTCGATCAATAATGCTAATGCATACATGATGATCATCCGATTTTTTGACTTGAATTAAAACTTCTCCTCCCAGCGGCATTGATGCAATGGCATTTTTCAAGATATTGATCATCACTTGTTTTAATTGGTTCCGTTCAAAGGGAATCAAAGGAATTCCCGATTCAAACTCCGTTCTAATTTGGACATTGTTAAGCTTCGCTTGAGTTTGGAATAAGTGGGTAACCTGTTCAATTAACAGATACATGTTATTCGGACAAACCTTTACTGCCTGCGGCTTGGCTGCTGCCATAAATTCATTCGTAATGCCCTCAATTCGATTAATCTCTGATAATACTACGTCAATATAATGCTGGTTGTTCTCATTTTCCGTTGATTTTAGTAATTGAATAAATCCTTTTATTACGGTTAAAGGATTGTTCACTTCATGGGCGATGGCAGTATCTAGATGCCCTACAACAGCCAGCTTCTCCGATTTCCGTAATAATTCTTCTGTTTTTAAGCGTTCAGTAATATCACGAGAGGTAATCAGGACAACTTCCTTCCCCCAAAATTTAAAAACTTGGATATTACGCTCAACATTCATTTTTTTGCCTGATATAACAATTTCGTCTTGTAAAGTGAAAGAGTGTTTTCCTTCTTTGGTTTTTTTTATAAATGTCCTATACATTTTGGAATCTTGTGAAATAATATCGGTAATAGGCATCGAGAGAATTTCTTCCCTGCTGCGCCCCAATCGTTCACACACAACCGGGTTTATTTCAATTAATCGGGATGGAGTTCGATCCCCATTCAATTCTACTAAGAATACCGCATCAGGTGTCTGTTCAAATAGGATACGGTATTTCATTTCACTTTCTTTCAACGGTTCTTCTATTCGTTTACGGTCCGAAATATCCCTCAAGATAGATGCGAAAGCGGTTACATTACCTTTCGCATTTACAATGGGGGAAACGAAGATGCTGACATCAATGAGACTTCCATCTTTTCGCTGCCTAATCGTTTCAAGCGACATCACATGCCTGTTATTCACTATTTTTTGAAGGATTTCCGTATACTTGTCAACTAAAAAATGGGGAATAGTCGGTTTTTTTCTTCCTATTATTTCTTGTTCACTCCAGCCAAATACTTCTTCAAACGCTTTATTCACTTTTATGACATGATGTTTCAAATCAAAAATAATAATAGAATCCACTGTATTTTTAAGAAATAAGTCCAATTGTTGTCTGGTCCATTGCAGATCTTCTTGCGGGAAGTTTTTTACTTTTATATCGATTCGGTATCCATTTTTGTGCTTGATCGCCACATCATAATCCTGCGGTTTTCCTTTGATAGTTTTTTCAATGTTTTTCATTCCAGTTTCCTGATATCCTGGAAGAATTAGTGATGGAGGCGATGTCAGTTGAAGTTCTTTAAGCGTATAACCAATCATTCTTTCCAAAGCCGGATTCACATCCAATAAATTGGCTTGTAAATCACAAGAAAAGATTCCGTCAGGATTATGATTAAAAAGAGATTTATAAAAATCGGGCAACTTCATCGATTTTTTCTCCACATCTAATTTCTTGTCATCAAGTTTGCGGATGATAGCCCTCCTGTTTAAGCGATGCTTACTTGTTAAAGATGGAAGCCTTCCATCTATCACAGCAGGGAGGGAAGATTTTGAACCAATACTTGTTATAGTTGGAGGAATAACGTGAACAACGGAACCGATAAGCATTCCTCCATAGATAATGGGGGTTAGCTGAAAACGCCAAATACCATTTCGATGTTCATATTCCCAATACTGCCTTGACGCTAAGGTTAATGATAGAGAAGGAGTGCTGACCAAGTAATAGTTCGAATCAATCAAACCTTTTTCATATAATAAAGAGGATGCTTTAAATACCTTCCCTCCGCGGTCTAAAACGGCTAAACAGGACTTCGACTGCCAAGAAATATCTTTGCTTTGGTAATATTCGTAAAGCTTAAACCGTTCCCACTTTAATTGCTTGTGCAGCATCCCATTTACATCTTGTGCCGCTGAAATGACGACTAATAAGAAATAAGGATGGTTGACTGTCCATAGCCCGGTCAATTCAATGACTCCCAAAATTTTTTGAGTAGCTGGATCACGGATAGGGGCAGCTGAGCATGTCCAATTTTGTACCTCTTGACAAAAGTGTTCTCCGGCAAACACTTGAATCGGAGAACCAGTAGAAATGGCAGTTCCAATCGTATTCGTACCTATGCTATTTTCTGCCCAAGATGAGCCGGTGACAAAATTCATATCCTCAGCTTTGAGCATTAAAGACAAATCTCCGTCTAAAGAAACAATATCTCCGGAAGGATTACAAAACGTTATCAAATGGCCGGAATCCATATACATATCTTTTAATTTCGTAAGTACCGGTTTTAAAGTACGAAATAAAGGATCCGTTGCCACATACTCCTTAATTTCTTCTTCACTGAGGTTAATAGAAGTCTTACTTTGAAGGGGACTGATTCCCAGCTCCAAACAACGCTGCCATAAATCATGCATTAGGGGGAGGATTGATGGGGTTGCGTTAATACCAGAAACAAACTTTTCCCATTCATGTTCAAGCTTTTGCCTTTCTACATTCGGGCAAGTATACTGATCCAGAGCTATTAGGTTATTCATTATCATAGCTATCCCCCCAAAGATATAATTGTAGTTAGTTCATAAGCAACTGCGAAATTTACTATATCATTTTTCTTGTTATCGTGAGCAATGAATGAAATTTTCAAATAAAAATTCCTTTAGATAATAGAATCATATTATTGAAAAATAAATTTTAATATTCAGTATTTTCTGCATTTCAACATTTAATCATTTACATATACCTAATTTAATAATTCCTTAAGAGGGTTTCATTAATTTTTGTGCCTAGGAGCACTAGATTTCGGTTTTAAAATGTGCCTTCAGAGAGGGATTATTAACTTCTGTTTTTATATTTTAATAGAGTTTTTTACTCAATTTTCACTATTATGTGTAGCCCATACTATAGCCTTTTCAATATAATTATTCCAAAAATCAAACGTATGGTCCCCTTTTGTTTCTCTATAAATGACATTCACTTTTTTTGAAACTAAAAAATCATGAAATTTTTGGTTTACATCTAACAAGAAGTCCTCAGTTCCACATGCCATATATATTTCGGGTATTTCCACTTTAGTCTTTATCAATTTAAGGACGAGTGCCTCCGGATCTCGATCACTGCCCATAAGCAGATTTAAGTCACCAAAAACTCTTCTATAATAATTATAATCTGCCACTTCATCTTTATAGTCGGTAGATATTCCCGCTATTCTGTAAGTTATGATAGCGGAGGACAAGGCAATTATACGACTGAAATTACCAGCGTACTTTAATCCGTTGCGAATGGCTCCATATCCGCCCATTGATAATCCACCAATAAAAGTATCCTCTCGCTTAGTGGATAAAGGAAACATTTTTCGCGTAAACATCACCAATTCATTTCCAATATATTCACCAAATAATTCCCCTTTATCGTTGTCATCCAAATAAAAACTGTTTTCACCTGACGGCATAAACACAGCTATATTATATTTATGAGATAGTTCCCGAATTCTTGAAAGACTAAGCCAATCCAGATAATTACCAGAATATCCATGTAAAAGATAAAGAGCTTTAAATGGGCGCTCCTCAGTATTTTCATGCCCAAACATGTCAGTGCGGTCTAGCGGTAAGAGTGCATTAAATGTAACTTCCCTTTTTAAAGCCTTTGAGTAAAAATTAACTTGTGAGATGGCCAATTGATTCACTCCTAATGTCTAAATTTTTTTAATGAAGTCGAGGTTTATAAATAAAGGAACGGTTCTTTCGCATCAATAAAAGTGACAGGAATGTTCTTGACCAAAGGCTTCAACCATTCTGCCATATATTTCATGCCGAATTCCTCACTACGCTCATGGCCAATCACAATCATTCCCTTATCCATTCCGAGCATTGTTGCATCATTGACATAAGCACACAATGTCCATTCTGTTATTTCACCACAAACCATAACATCCAAGTTATGATTTCTCATTAACTCCATTGGCATTTGTTCTCTGCCTAAACCTAAGCTTCCTCCACCCACTAGTACCCCGACCTTTGAACATTTCATTTCAGGGTTGCCAACAATTTGAATAACATCCATTGATAGTTTCTGTTTAAAAAATCTGGCAAGTTCAGCCAAAGTAACTTCATTAATTTTGTATATGAAAGGTTGGTTCTCCTCCTGCAAATTATGTTCCCAGCCAATTTCTTTCAGAAGGCCATCATAAATTCTATCCGTTTTCGCCATATGCATATAATCATGGTACCGCCAAATTGCAATATTGTTTTCTTCGATTAACTTTTTCTTTGCAAGATATAACAGGTCATTCTCGAGCCAATCCGTCTCGTCCCTTCCCGTATAAAAAGTGGGTTCATGTGTAATGATCATATTTGCCCCGCCTTCAATAGCACGCTTAATAACGTCTATCGTTGCCATAAACGTTGTGACAATTCCTTGGACATCAGTATTAGGATTCCCGGATATTATCTGATCACCTGTTTTTTCAAGCCTCATATCGCCACATGAATCTGAGAGAATTGCCTCAATAACTTCTTGTACATTCATTATTATTCCTACTTTCATTAACATGACTGTCTTTTTAATAAATATAAGGGTGATACATTCCTTTCCTATTTATTAAAGCTGGAATGTATCACTAACACTATTAATTTGATATATTATTTCTTGGATTTTTTAATAGAAAGTCAGGCTGATTTATGATTATTTTCACCTTGTGCT
Organism: Bacillus salipaludis; assembly: GCF_030938565.1. GTDB lineage: Bacteria > Bacillota > Bacilli > Bacillales > Cytobacillaceae > Neobacillus > Neobacillus salipaludis_A. The sequence goes on from NZ_JAVGVR010000002.1 coordinate 103,928, forward strand.
TCTAAACCAAGATTCTTAGGAAGAATGAAAGATGCTAACATCCCTACGAACAATATTAATGCCATAACATACATAGCTCCTACTTGCGAACCTGAGATTGAAATAAAAATTCCAGCAAGATAAGGACCAGCAAATCCACCAAATGCTGAAGTAAATCCTGTTAGCCCCCTAGCTGCACCTTCAACTTCTTTGGAGAAAATAAGAGTAGGTATTGTATGAAAACTAGGCATAAAAGCCTGTATAAAAAAGCCAGCTACACACATTAAAACGATGTACAAAGCAGCATTTGTACTATTAGAAAAAAGACCTAAAATAACTAGAGAAATAGCAAACAACAGTAGTGGTATCCCCGTGCTAAGGCGGCGCTGCTTTATTTTCGCTGTTAATTTAGACCATACTGCCAATCCTAAAATAGCAGCAATCGATGGAAGTGCACTTAATAATCCTATATTACCAATACCTGCATGCGTAACAGACTGAATAGCTGTTGGCATCCAAGTAAAAAATCCTATCTGACCGAATACCGCACAAAAGCCAACGATACTCAAAGCCCAGCTATACTTATTTCTTAATAGATAGCCTAAAATAGGCAGAAGCTTATCCCCACTTACATTATTGCCCCCATCTTTCTTTAAAGCACTCTGTTCCTTTTGAATGGTTGTAGTAATATATTCTTTTTCTTCTTTGCTTAACCATCTAGCTTGTTCTGGTCTGTCATACATTACAGCAAACCATATTCCACCAATTATTAAACTAATAACGCCTAAAATCATAAACATCATTTGCCAATTGAACATTGCTATCAGAAATCCACCGATTGGTCCAGTAAGTGTTGCTGCAATGCCGGAGGCAGTAAACACTACAGCTATAGCTCGACTTCTTTCACCATCTTTTTCTGGAAACCAATAGGGTAAAAGAGTCATGATGCCTGGTACAATAGCTCCCTCTGCAACACCAAGTAAAAATCTGAGTACTATAAGTTGCCAACCGTTTGTAACAAACCCTTGTAGAATAGTTATTACGCTCCAGCATATCGTTGAAAAGCCAAGAAATTTTTTGAGTTTTCCTTTTTGAGCAATGTGTCCACCGGAGATCTGTAAAATCATACCTCCAATACCCGCGACTCCACCCGCAAGCCCAGCAATGCTTGCAGCAAAGCCTAAATCCTTCATCATTCCCCCAGGTAGGGCAATGCTTAGGAGTGAGTTACTTACAAATGAAAAAAAGCACATTAGAAATAATACAGGTAAAAAGTAAAGCCATCTTAACTTTGGTATTTTTTTTGTTTCAGACATTATAAACCCCCCTGTAATTTATACATCCTTAAATTCTTAATGATTTAATTTTATCTTCATCGAAAATAAATAATATTTTTACTACCCCTCCAAATTATTAATTGAAAGCGGTTTAGAAAACTTTTATAATAGTACGGCTGTCTCATAATTTGACAGCCGGTTACCTAAATACTTACAGCTGTATCTTTTATCTTTAATACATTTCCTCTTAGACTGCATGATTATTAGTTATGAATATTTATTAAACATTATCTATTTAACTTGTTATACATAATATTGAGTATCTTTACCATCTCGATCAATATAATCGATAACAGGCCTGTTCGTTTTAAAATCGATATAAAGTGTACAACGCTTCTTGTCCTTTTGCCAGGAAAGATGAATTTCATCTTTGTTGGATTCTAATACCTTGAACTCCCCATTAAAGGCATCATAATCGTTTCTAAATCGAATAAGCTTTAATAATCTTTTGACCACTTCTTTTTCTAGAGATTTTTCAATCTCCATAAGACTATAGTTGTGACGGTTGATTTCTCTACCTTCTCCTGTTTCTCTAACTCTTTCATAGTCGTTTTCCCCTGCTAATAGTCCTACATAATACACCTGAGGTATCCCTGGAGTAAAAAATTGAATCGCTCTCGCTGAAATATAGGCATCATCATCATTATTTAGTACGGAGTAGTATGAGCATCTGATTTGATGGACATCAAATCCATCCTCCGACTTATGCTCGTCTGACAAAATTAGACTTAGATTTGAACCTCTTTGGAGGCAAACATCCACTAATTTTCTTGTCTCTTTCGTGTCAATTAAATCATCCAAATCCGGCTTGACCGGAACACCGTCATGGCAGTCTAGCATCGTAAACTGCTTATGCGGGCGATTTTTAAGATAATGCAACAATTGTTCACTATTCTTATTGATTAATGTATCGAGCACCCGGTATGGCAGGATAAAATCATAAATCCAGCAGCCGTGCTCAGACAGCTTGTATTGGATGGAGTAGTGCGAATGAACTTCTGGAAGTAATTCAATGCCCAATGAATTGGCCAATTCAATAACCCAATCTAGGAATTCATAGATTTCCGGCTCGACGAAGAAGCAGTTTGTCCCCAGCTTTTTAATCACATAACCGACAGCATCCAGTCGTACAATTTTGACATTATTCTCCTTGAAATGCTTAAAGAAGTCCGTAAGCAGCTGCTTTACCTTTGGTGATTTGATGTCTAAATCAATTTGCTCGGATGGGTCCGTTTTACCAAACGTTGTCCAAACCTTCTCTTCCTCACCGGTTTCTTCGATGGTAAAAGTGGAATAAGGCAATGGTCGGCGCAAAAACATTTTATCCATATCTTTTTTTATGGGTTTACCGTCTTCCCAAAGCTTGTCAAGGGTGATAAAAAGGTCAACATATTCCGATTTACGGCCATTTTTAAGAAAATCCTGAAAGTACTCGGACTGTCTTGAAATATGGTTCACCATTAGATCCACTAATACATCAAAGTTTTCGCCAATCGCTCTGATGTCAGCCCAAGTCCCAAAGCTTTGTTCAATTTCCAAATAAGTCAGCGGAGCAAAACCCCGATCTCCAGAAGAGGGAAACGGCGGCAAAATATGTATACCACCTTTAAAAATATCCGAAAAATGCTCTACGAGAACATGGTTAAGTGTTTTTAAATCTCCTCCGAGTGAATCTGGATACGTAATAAGCTGTACTTGATTTTTTACTGTCACTTCTTACACCTCCTACAATTGATATAAATCTTTTATCTCCTCAAGCTTTGGTAAATTTACAATTGCACCTGTATGTTTTAATTTATAGGCACTGACTGCAAAACCTAAAGTTAAGGCTTCTCTGATGGTGGATCCTTTCACCAATGCTGTATAAAATCCTGACCAAAATGCGTCACCAGCACCCGTTGTATCGACGACCTCAGACGCAAAGGAATCCAACTGTATAATCTCTTTTCCATTCGAAACGAAGGCACCGTCTTTTCCTAATGTCATGATGACCAGTTTTGCCCCCAAGTAGAGAAAATTCTCAATCTGATTTTCAATGGTATCTTTACCGAATAATCTTTCTGCATCATCTTCAGACGGCTTGATGATATCCACCTTGCTAATTATTGATTTCACATACTCGAGCCCATCATGCCCCTTTTGCCAAATCATTGGATGATAATTGGGGTCGAAACCTACTAGAATTTGATTAGTTCTTGCTTTTTCTATGACTCTTTCAATCGTTTGACGACCCGGTTCCATTGATATGGGCCAGCATGAAAAATGAACAATCTTTGATTTAAGTAAGGCTTCTTCCAGTTGTGCAGTATATTCTAAATGGTAGTCAGCCCCTCTATAAAAGATAGGAATAGGAGTTGATTTACTCTTTGTAATCACTACCATACTTGTAGAGTAATCCACCTGCTGTACAAAGCTCGTATCGATATCAGCTTCAAATAATTTCTTGATTAAAAAATTTCCAAAACCATCTTTTCCTACCGCTGAAGCAACAAGAGACTGAATTCCTAATTTCCTAACGTTCATAGCAATATTTGAAGGGGAGCCCCCGAAAAATTTATGATAAGTATCTCCGTCAAAATTGTCGCCATATTCAGCTGAGATCATATCAATGAGAATTTCTCCGACTGTTAAGATGTCATTCCTTTTGTTTTGAAATTCGATTTTACTATTCAACTCAAGCATCATATGCCTCCAAATTCATTTATCGGCCATATTGGCAACCTGTCATTGTTAAAGCTTTTTGATCCAACGTCCTGCCATTTCAATCCAATTAGATACATCAGGTTGAAGGGTTTCATTATTATTCCTTGCCTTTGTTTCCTCTGTTCCAAGAGACAAGCCATGAATTCCCTTAGGAAAAATATGCATTTCCAAAGACACTTTATGCTTTAAAAGACTACCCGCTAACAAAAAACTATTTTCAACAGGAACAGCATCATCCAAATAGGTGTGCCACAGGAACGTTGGCGGAGTGTCGGAAGAGACGTGTTTTTCCAATGATACCTCATCAAGAAGCTCATTGTAGTTTTCTCCTAACAAAGCAACTAAAGAACCATTGTGTGCATATGGACCAGAAGTAATGACCGGATAACTTAAAAGAATTCCATTCGGCTTAATCTCTTCGTTTGAAATCCCTAACGTTTCTGAAAGAAAACTTCTATTCCAAAAAACCCCCAAACTAGCCGCTAAATGACCGCCAGCTGAAAATCCTCCAACAATAATCTTATCTCTGTCGATTTTCCATTTTTCAGCATTCTTTCTCATTAGAGCCACTACTATAGCCAGTTCTGTCAGTGCTGTCGGAAAAGTTGCCGGGCGCACACTATATCGAAGAACACAAGCATGAAAGCCCATCGCATTCATTCTAATTGCAATTGGTTCAGCTTCTCTGTCTGAAGTAAATACATACCCTCCACCAGGACATATAATGACCATCGGACGTGTTCGACTACTATCTATTTCTGGAGAATTATCCAAAATATACGTATATAATTTAGCTTCAGAATGCTCGGTACAGATATCGATTTTTTCATGGATCAATGTTTGACATCTCCTTCTTACTTGTTTAAAGTCATTGCCATCGCAGTAATATAAGTGCTTTTGGCACGTTCGCTGATGTCTGCATCTGGAACGATATGTTCGAATGCATGAAAACAACCGGGATATAAATGAAATTCTACCTCTACTCCTGCTTGTGCGAGGCGAGCTACATAGTCAATCGTTTCATCTCTAAAAGGATCTAGTTGACCGACACAAGTATAGGTCGGAGGAAGTCCTGCTAGATTATCCGCCCGAGTTGGGGCTGCATATGGAGATATTTCCTCATTGGAATGGCTGCCAAGATACATCTCCCAAGCTGCTATGTTATTTCCCCTGTACCACACCGCGAGTGGATCGGTAATTTCGTAACTGGAAAGTGTAATATTCCGATCATCAATCATCGGATATAAAGGCATTTGAAAACAAATAGCAGGCCCTTTTCGATCACGTGCCAATAATGACAAGGCAGCAGTTAATCCTCCCCCAGCACTTCCTCCACCGATTGCAACCCGGTTTAAATCGATATTCAATTCTTCAGCCAAGTTGGTCATCCACACTAATGCAGAATAGCAATCTTCTAAACCTGCTGGATATGGATTCTCAGGGGCAAGGCGATAATCTGGAGAAATGACGACACAATTGACGGCTAATACAAACCGTTCACAAAGGTTATCTTCACTGTTAGGATGGCCTAAGACGTAACCTCCACCATGGCACCAAAGAACTGCAGGCAATTTAGCCACATCCCTGCAATCAGGCTCGTAAATCTTAATCAACATTTCTTGCCCATCCCCACCGGAAATGAACCTTTCGGTGATTCGAACTAATTCGGAATTGCTTGTTGGGGGTGTAGGGATTAGTCTGGTAGCAGCCAAATCTTCAGGTAGCCGTAGAACCGGATTAAGCAGTAAAGTGTCTCTTAATTCTGGATTTACCCTGTTTAAAAAGTCCATATAATACCTCATAACAAAATTATTTTTAATTTCTTTCCCACCGTAAGTTCCCCTTTAGTTGTTTAGCCTAGGAGCTTACCAAGAAAAACAATGCAGATTTTCTCCTGCTAAAGCGCTTTCCCGGTTTCAATACCTATATGCTAAACGGTTAACATATATATGTCAACCGGTTTTCATATTTTTTAAAAAATTATTTACAACGAAAACTAGTAGGAGAATGGGGAAGTTGAAAATGCCACTGGTTGCACCAGTGGCATTTCTAAGTTTTTATAAAGATATCGGTTTGTATTAAAAAACGATAAAATTGTCAAATTTTAAAAAAAGAAATATATCTACGTGGTACATCGTTCAACCAATGAGACCGGAAGCCGATTTACTAACTGCACTTCTTCCCCATTAATTTGCTTGGCCATCAGTTCAATAGTAAGTTCACACATTTTTTTTATTGGCTGACTTATCGTTGTAAGAGGTGGAGATATTAAAGACGCAATCCCCACATCATCATATCCGACGATTTTAATTTCTTCCGGGATTTTCTTTTTTAACTGATAGCACGCCTGAATGACCTTTGCTGCAATGGTATCGCTACTAGCGAACACACCATCAATATCAGAATGTTCCTGAAGGATCTGAACAATTTCATGAACATTGCTGTCAGTATTCCCTGATTCCAACACTATAGCGAAGTGTTCAATTTCAGTGTTTTTTAATTCTTCCAAAAAGCCTTGGTACCTAGCACTGGCAAGCAAAGCATTATGGTGGGGTACACCAATTCCACCATAAAAATAAGCCAGTTTTCGGCATTCTTTTTGGATTAATAACTTGGTTGCAAGTTGGCCTCCCCCAAAATTATCAGAAGAAACAATAGGGATATTTTCAGCTAAAATTCGATCAAACGAGATAATAGGCAAATTCAGATTAAGGTAGTCTTCCACGTCCAATACATGACTGCTCATAATAATCCCGTCCACTTGATTTTTCTTTAACATCTCAATATATTTTCTTTCTTTCGATACATCCCCATTTGAATTACAAAGCAACAATTTATACCCTTTTTGGTAAGCATAGTCCTCTAGACTATAGGTAAGCTCACTAAAAAAAGGATGTGAAACTCTAGGCACAATGAGTCCAATAATATTTGATTTTCCTCTAAATAAAGAACGAGCCAGTTCATTAGGCTGATAATTTAGTTCCTTCATAGCCTGGTATACCTTTTCCCTCATGGCTTGACTAATATACCCCCGATTATTAAGCACACGGGAAACTGTTGTAACAGAAACACCTGCTCTTTCTGCCACATCGGTAATTTTTGCCATAAACTGTCCACCAACTTTTTAACTTAATTATACCATATTTATGAAAAATTCAATTTCTCTATGTTCTTACCCACATTAAACCAAATAATTGATATCTCCAGAATCATTCTAGTATATTGCCAAATGTTCATTTTAATTTCCACGTTGAATGTTGTTAGTAAAATTTAGGTTTTCAAAAGTTCTTAAATTAATACTATTCTTCTTAACTTTAATACTTAATAGAACAGGAAAATTATCACAAAGAAAAAGACACCCTTAGAAGGATGCCTAAATTGTTTGTTCATATTCTCCGATGATTTTATAGAATGAGTTCTTTTTTAACTCTAACAAGGTCTTGTATGGGTTCTGGTGCAAAGATAAAATAAAAGAGAATAAAGCACATATTTTCCTAGCAGAATCGTATCCTATGACGTAAGCCCAAACAATTGATGGATGAATTCTTTCTGATTTTGGACAGACTGATCCCGTAAATCAATCTGTTCTTTTTTAATGATATGCATGGCTTCTACTCCTGAAAGAATGGATGTAGCTGTGTCAAAAGACTTGAACCCTAACATAGGAAGGACTCGCCTCTTAATGAATCGATGATCCTGTTCCACGATGTTGTTCAGATATTTTACTTGCCTTATTTGGATGCCTTCCGGCATCTTTTTTTCGTTTTTTAACTGTTGAATCGCTACTGGATAAGCTGGATTTTTATCTACTGTTATGACACGAGGTCTGGCAACATACGAAAAAGCCAAGGCGTTTTTCAAGAAGCGCTTGGCTGATTTGGCATCTCTCGTTTTACTAAGGAAAAAATCAATGGTATTTCCATCTGAATCGACTGCACGATACAGGTACATCTATTGTCCTTTTACTTTTATGTACGTTTCGTCCACTCTCCATGAATCATTGGTTTGTTGGAGGTGACGTCGGATTCTCTTATCCAACTCAGGACCATATTGATGTACCCAACGCATAATGGTTGTGTGAGCAATGAATAAGCCTCGTTCCTCCATCATTTCCACCAAATCACGAAAACTTAGGTTGTATCGTAGATACCATCTTACCATTAATAAAATAATATCAGGCTGATAGTGCTTCCATTTGAACAAGTTGTCCTTTTCCATACCAATCACACACCTTTTGTAGAGTAATAGTATCAGTATGTCCAAGTTTACTAGACTTCTTGCACCAGAACCGGTCTGTACCCCTTATAGGGGTCACCATACATGCCCATCAACTTAAGAAATTCATTGTTCCCTTAAACGAAAAAAATGAGCTGAATTGTTATAAATAATTGTGGCAAGATAAAGTTTTCGTTTTGGGGACTTCAAAATATTAGTTTGATGGACATTGATGCTATCCCTAGGAGGAATGAGCTTTTTGTTTTACTACTGATAATGATACGTTATGTTAACCAAGCATGAATTCGATATACATCCATTTTTTACAGAAATTGTTTATTCTCAATGGTAAAATACGTAGGGGAGGAGTGTTATTATGGAGAAACATCGTTTTAGAAATCTATTTTTCTGTTTTGTTATTGGGGTACAACCAACATTTTGACATAAAACCCACGCTAATACATTTTTTGGAAACAAAAAGCCATTTTCTCCTACGCTAAGGGAAAATGGCTTCTTTTTATCTTGTTTGTTTTATTCTAAAAATCGATTCATTTTCGTACAGAATTGCTTGTTTAACTAACGCACCCTTTAGTTTAAGTGAAACCCTTCACAAACTAGCCCTTTAGAATGGTTATGTTTAATAATTAAGTTTTTTAATCCCACCATCGAACCAAAGGATTCTGTTTTAAAGTAGATCAATGGATGGTATAAAAATAGATGCACATAAGAGACATTTGTTGAAAAAAGCCTGGACTGTTGTCGGTCAAGTATCTTTTTTAGCCTTAATATTCACTTTTGCCTGTTTTTCTAGTTTCTCCGTGAGTTTTTCATCTAGTAATTTATTAATATCACCTTCATAGCTTGTTCCAATATTTAATTTACCTGATAAATCTTTAATTCCTAATTGACCAAAATTATTTGCGTAATCTAAATGTTCAATAACAATTTTATCGACCTGTAAATGTTCAACAATAATATTCGGATTTGAATTTTTATTAACAGATTCAGCATCTACTTGATTTTCATTTAGAGTCTTAGCTTTGGTAAGAGAAGCTTCAAGGACAGAAATCCTTTTTTCTAAATTCCAAAATTTTTTGGGTAAAAGTTCTTTTAGAGATGAAATTACGAAAAAGAAAACGCATATGAAGTTCCTCTATTCAGGTTTGAATTAATCGAAGGTAATAGGGATATTTTCGACAACTTCTCGATTAAAAAGTTTGGAAAAAATATTAAAACACCATTACGGATTTAGGATTTTTTTATCCACTTACATAAATCCACCTCGACTAAAATCTTCACTATTCTCATCTTATTTTTCCTTTTCAAAAACATGCAAAAAAAATCGACGGCTATATGATTTCTGTTACGTCGATTTGGGTAATATATTGAAAATCAATTTTTTCGAGAGTTTAATTTGAAGTATCCCATCAAGTAGTTCACCATTGCATTCTTCTTTCTAACTATCGCCCGAAAGGGGATGTTATACGTTTCTTCAGGGTGCGGAATATGTGCGACGATTAGTTTGTTCCAAGGTAATAGTAAAACTTTGTTATTAACTTTCTAAAGCTAAAATTGGCTCGATATTGGGATGGAAGGGTTGGCTATTTGGTCTTGATCTGTAACATCCGTATCACCGAACACATTAAAGGAGCATGAACTAGCAGGTGATAGGTCTCCTAGTGCTAATGTTGCTCCTATCCATTTTTGATTGGCGGTATGGCTATTTTGGACGGAAGGTCCTAATGAGATGTTTGCATTATTATTGACTGCATTTGTCTTGATATTAAAAACGTTTATCTGAAATGGCATTTTTTTCAGTCCCTTTATATTATTGGATTACTAAAGACATTCGATGGATTTGCGATATCTCCCATATCATTAACGTCCGGGTCAATAAATACGTTTTCCATTGCTGCACTCGGCGGTGCAAAATCTCCATATGAGGCATTTTGGCCCTGAGATTTAGTATTGGCCGTATGGGCGTTATGAAGAACTTCACCGATGTTGACAGATCCGGTGTTAGAAACACTGTTTATTTTCATGCTGAAAATGTTTATCACAGTCTGCTGCATCCTGTCACATCCTTTTTATTGATATCACATTCATACTATGCAAGCAATTGCCTATTCGTTATTAAAACTATGCTTATTTGCGAATGCCTTATTATTAAACTAACCTGCCCCGTACTTGAAGAAGGAATAAGTTATGGAATTAATTTTTAATTTAAATATGGAGATTTAAATTCTTCAATGTATAATCCAGTATCTTCGATTTTTTGACGAACGTTCAGTGAATCCATATTTGTTCCAATGTACATATAATAATCGTATCCGAAGTGAACAAAAAACTTGTTTTTGTAACTTAATTTACACCAAATAACATTTCGTAATGTTAATTTTGCTAACTCTTTAATTTCCTGCGTACTTACGGATTTACCCACCCACATTTTTGTCAAAAAGGGAGAAGCATTTTGGTTCTGAACCTCATCAGACCATATTTCTAAGTCATTTAAATAAAGTTTTTTAATGCCTAATTCATCCATAAAAGTAGTGATGGCATTTATGTAGTTTGATTCTGTTCTCAAATAATCTTCTTCGCTAACCTTAGTTCCTACCTCTGAAAAACATGTCCATTCCTCATTATCCAGATAAGAACCTTCTTCATCTCTATTTTTCGGGTTATATTTTGTTATTCTCCAAGAAAACAATTGGTTACACTCCTGCTTTTTTTATTTTTATTATAAAGGTGTTTTGAGATTATGAGATAATTTCCTATTCAATTAACCTGCCCCGTTAGCACAATAAGAAATAGCTGTCGCAACGACAGCCCTGTTCTTTAACTCTTGCACCCGTTTGTTTAAGTGCATTTCTTCACAATGTTAGAAGATAAAGTTATGTCGTCTTATATGAAAATCCATCCTAATTTACTATTTTTTAACTATTTTTAATAGTAAAACTCCCCGAAAACACTTATAATATATCCAGACACCTAATTAGGACAGTTACAAAATTTTTGTAATTATAGAGGAGGTAAATAAAATGCAAACATCTAAAAAAATTACTGTAGAAACAACAGTTCAAGCACCATTAGAAAAGGTCTGGAAGTATTGGACAGAGCCAAATCATATAACAAAATGGAACAATCCTTCAGATGATTGGTACACACCATTTGCTGAAAATGATCTAAGAACAGGTGGGAAATTCATTTCAAGAATGGAAGCCAAAGATGGCAGTGCTGGTTTCGATTTTGGTGGAATCTATGATGAAGTAAAATTACATGAGGTTATTGCTTATACCATAGGTGATGGAAGAAAAGTAAAAATCACTTTTAAAGGTAAAGAAACCGAAACCGAAGTAATTGAAACTTTTGATCCTGAAACTACACATCCGATTGAGTTTCAACAACAAGGATGGCAGGCGATTTTAAATAATTTTAAAAAATATGTTGAGCAAACAAACGATTAAAAAAGCTACTTCAGTTATTAATTTTATAAGTCATTAAATTCCATTAGTGGAGGTATCTGTAGATATAAAATAACTACAGATATCGCCATTTTTTATTTTTTCCTATTGTACTAACCACTTTAGTTGAACAACAAAAAAACCGCCAATTATGGCAGCCCAATCTTCAAGTAACGCACCCGTTTGTTTAAGTGAATTGTTTCACAAATGATAAACAAAACCTTAATTAGAAAAGGCGATACAACATAAAAGTATCGCCAGTCTTTTTCTCCTCATTCATTAAAAAGGTTTCATACAGTAATAACAACTTTCACTTTATCAATGAACGGTTTTACCTTTTATCGTATCAAAACCCATTATGTCAAGTCGTACTTCCGACCCCTCTCTTTTTTGCAGTAATGGCAGCTAATGCAGATTCGTTGAAACCTTTAACAATGAGCCATACCGCTAGAATCATTTCATTAGCTGCAACTGGCACAGACAAAATCGCACCCCAAACTGAAACTTGTTGAATGACGCCAAACATTTCTAATAAGGCTGCAATAAATACAAGAGTTGCACCTGTCATACCCAAGATGGGGATAAAACTTGGTACAAGCTTTGATTTAAAAAATATATAACTGTACATCATGGTATTGATTCCGAGCATGAAATTGGGACCAAGTAAAAATGACCAGTCATGTACTGCTTTTAATAAAATGCCTGAGGCTTGGAAAGAGGCGATATTCGGAAAACCTGTTGCTGCATATTCCCTGCTTAAGGTCAATAGTGACAGTACGCTTATTACACCAACTGTAATGATAATCGCTTCAAGAAATCTGAAACAAAGATGCCAAAGAGCAATCGTTTCATTATACTTTCTTAAAAATGGAAACATGGTAGTGGCAGTACCAACCGCTGAAACCACCAGAATTAGCTCCATAATCGCTCCCATTATTACCTGGTTAGTGTGTTCGGAACCTTTAATCAGGTAATTAGGATCCTTTAGGATAGGGTTGTATAAATTTAGACCAATGACTGCTGTAACGGCTGCGAGTATAAAAAATATCCCCACAACTTTTGCTGCTTTTTTATTTGAATTCATTTTTTATCCCCATTTCCTCATAAATTCAAAAACGGTGAAGCAATAAACGAACATAATAATTACTTTTTTGTGTTTTCCCCATAAAAGAATACCTCTTCCAGCGGTAAGTTAAAGGCGAGAGCAATGCGGAAGGCAAGTTCTAGAGATGGGGAGTAATTTCCTTTTTCAAGAGCCACGATGGTCTGTCTTGTTACGCCTGCCTTGTCAGCTAACTGCTGCTGTGTCATTTCGTTATGGTCAAATCGTAATCTTCTGATATGATTGCCGACAAGATTTTTTCCCATTATTAGACTCCTTTCCGATAGTGATAAAGTTTTGTCAAAGACCCGGTCACATCGGAAGTGAATCCCGAAATGATCAGGATGATAAACATCGCATGTGACGGCTGAGAGACGACCAGCGATCCCATTGCTAGTAGAAACCCGACGATAAATACGAAAAAAGAATTTCGGTTCGCTTTCAATTCAATTAACTTATCCAGTTCATCCGCAAATTTTGGCTCCTTCTCACCAGTCGTAAATCTAAAGAAAATATTAAATAAAATGCTGATAATGATGTGTGCCACTATTGAAAACAACATCAGGTTGAGGACGAATAAACCCCAATAGCGTAAGGTGGCAAGCGAGACAAGCTCTCCTTCAGGGTGTCCCGGGTACATGTATAAGCAATAAGTACCAAAAATGAGAATCGTACTGATTAGTGATATGATGCTTTTCTTTTCTTGATACGTCATGGTTTCCCCCTTGTATTTTCTATTTTCCTTCGGTAAAACCTGTTATACATAATGTAATGCAAACTTTACATAAAGTAAAGTATAAATTACAAAAAACCAAATATCTTTAATTGGCACTGTACCGACATGTTCGAAAACCAATTGACAGGGGATGTCATGCTTATTCAACAAACCTGCCCCGTTACTTTAAGTGCACTTCTTCACAATCTCTTATCTATCTTAACATAAATATCCAATCGATTTTCTAAATATAAGCACCAAAAACGAACGTTTTAGGGAAAACTTTCCCTATCTATAATTCACATGATTTATGTTGTTTTCTTATACCTAAACCCTTCCCTTTATCATCTTCCCTTAAATTGACTTACTACCCGTATTAGGGAATAATTATTCCTGAGGAGGGAATTAAATGGGGAAAATTTTTGGATATGCTCGTGTTTCTACTCAAGATCAAAATTTAGATCTTCAAATTGACGCTTTAGAGAAAGTAGGCGCAGCCGTTATTTACCAAGAGAAAATGACTGGAACGAAAAAGGAACGCCCAGAATTAGAGCAACTCCTAAAGGCTATAAGTAAAGGCGATTCTGTGGTCGTTTATAAGTTGGACCGTATTTCAAGGTCTACAAAGCACCTAATTGAGTTAGCTGAAACCTTTGAAGAAAAAAAGGTCAATTTTATTTCCATACAGGATAGTATTGATACATCCACAGCTATGGGACGGTTTTTCTTTCGAACAATGGCGAGTATTGCTGAATTAGAGCGAGATATTATCAGTGAGCGAACAAAATCAGGTTTACAATCTGCAAGAATGAGAGGTCGAAACGGAGGAAGACCTTCCAAAGACCCTAAATTGGTGGAACGGGCTTTAAAACTACATTCTTCTAATCAATATAGCATCAAAGAAATTACGGATATGACAGGTGTAAGTAAATCAGTGTTATATCGAGCTTTGGAAAAAATTTAAACCTTGGGGTTGGAATAGGAGGGATTTTCCTTTGTACCTAAGAGCAAGAGAACTACTTACACCTGATCAAAGAAAGGATTTCTTGACAATCCCTTCTACTTTAAGCAATTGGGAATTAGCATACTACTATACCCTTACACATGATGATATTGAGGTAATAAGACGTAGAAGAAGAGATTATAATCGATTGGGTTTCGCTATTCAAATCTGTCTTTTTCGTTATCCTGGTTGGTCTCTTTCAGATATTAAGAACATTCCTAATAAGGTGATAAATTATGTTGCTAAACAGTTACAAATAGATCCAAGTGAATTTAAGCTATATTCTGAACGAGAGCAAACGAAACATGAACATATGGAAGAAATACGAAAACATTATGGTTTTAATAATTTTTCTGCCCAGTCATATCGAGTTATTTCACAGGCATTACTGCCCCATGCAAATGAAAATGGAAATGCCATGTTCCTAATAAGGATAACTTTAGAAGAAATGCGTAAGCGAAAAATCATCTTGCCTGCTATGACAACGATTGAAAGGTTAGTATGGGAAACAAGGCGAAGGGCAGAGGGAAAAGTATACAATTCACTCTTTAAACCGTTATCTCATTGGCAAAAACAGCAATTGGAGAAATTAATTGATCCCCCTTCAGATAAATCAAAAACTAAAGCTTGGATGGCTTAGAGAAATACCAGGTCAATCATCACCTGATGCTTTTTTGAAAGTAATTGAAAGATTAGATTATGTCCGTTTATTAAATCTTTCTATAGGGTCCGAACATATTCATTCGAATAGACTGCTTCAGCTTGCTAGGCTAGGTGCCCGATATGACCCTCATTCTTTTCGAAGATTTAATGAGAAGAAAAGGTACGCGATTCTTGTAGCTCATCTATTAACTCTTAGACAGGATTTAATCGATCAAGCTATTGAAATCCATGACCGCCAAATTATGATCTTACAGTCAAAGGGAAGAAAAGCACAAGAGGAACTACAAAAGCAGAATGGGAAATCTATCAATGAAAAAATATTGCACTTTGCAGATATTGGAGAAGCTTTAGTAAAAGCACGAAATGAAAGACTAGATCCATTTGAAGTATTAGATAAAATAATGCCGTGGGAAAAAATCGTTGATTCTATAGAAGAAGCAAAACGTTTAGCTCGCCCAATGGATTACGATTACTTAGATTTGTTGGTTACCCGGTTTACCTATCTTAGAAAGTATACACCCTTACTGCTTAGTAAATTGGAATTCCAACCAACACAGGCTGCTGAACCTTTATTACGTGCTCTAAATGTTCTACGTGAAATGAATGAAAATAGGAAACGCCACATTCCCGATGGAGCACCATTAGATTTTGTGCCAAATAGATGGAAAAAACATGTGTATGATGAGGATGGTAATATTAATCGCAAGTATTATGAATTAGCAGCATTAACCGAATTAAAAAACCATATTCGTTCCGGAGATATATGGATTGTCGGAAGCAGATTACATAAGGATTTTGAGGAATACTTAGTTTCCAGAGACGATTGGGAAGGAACTAAAACTACAGGTAATAGGTTAGCTGTTAGTATGTCCGCCAATGAATATTTAATAGAGAGGAGTGCATCTTTAAATGAAAGATTAGATTATATCTTGAAAAACCTAGATTCTCTTGAGGGAATAAGTATTGACAAGTCAAGGATACGACTTGACCGTTTAGAGAAAGATACACCTGAAGAAGCAAAATCTCTTAGCCAAACTTTATATAACATGTTACCTCGGGTAAAACTTACTGACTTATTGATTGAAGTTTCCAATTGGACAGGATTTGATGAACACCTTACTCATGCATCTAATAATCGTTCTCCTAAGGGTGAAGAAAAATCTATTGTAATGGCTGCGATTATGTCCATGGGGACCAATATCGGGCTTACCAAAATGGCTGAAGCAACACCAGGAATCACCTATCACCAGTTGGCTAATGCAGTCCAGTGGCGATTACATGAGGATTCTTTGAGTAAAGCTCAAGCAACTTTGGTAAATTTTCAACATCACCTTTCTTTATCAAAACGTTGGGGAGATGGGAGCACTTCTTCTTCGGATGGCATGCGTGTACAAGTTGGCGTTTCTTCTCTTCATGCTGATGCTAACCCACATTACGGAACAGGGAAAGGCACTACTATCTATAGATTTACCAGCGATCAATTTTCTTCCTTTTATACAAAAGTTATTAACACAAACGCTCGGGATGCCGTTCATGTTATAGATGGGCTTCTTCACCATGAATCAGAATTATCTATTGAAGAGCATTATACAGATACGGCTGGTTATACAGATCAAGTCTTTGGGTTAAGTCATATATTAGGTTTTCGTTTTGCTCCTAGAATGCGAGATCTATCAGACTCTAAGCTTTATGTTATGAATAAATCTAACGATTATTCAAAGATTGAAGGAATTCTACGAGGAAAAATTAACATTGGGGTTATTCAAGATAACTATGATGATGTCTTACGATTAGCACATTCCATACGAGAAGGGAAAGTATCAGCTTCTCTTATTTTAGGAAAGTTAGGGTCCTATTCCCGTCAAAATAAAATGGCAACAGCATTGCGTGAAATGGGCAGAATTGAAAAAACAATCTTTATATTAGACTATATTTCTAACGAAACATTACGTCGGCGTATCCAAAGAGGATTAAATAAAGGAGAAGCCATGAATGGATTGGCTAGAGCCTTATTTTTTGGTAAACGTGGAGAATTACGGGAAAGAGGATTGCAAGATCAACTTCAACGGGCTAGTGCTTTAAATATTCTTATAAATGCTATTACAGTTTGGAATACAGTTTATCTCACAGAAGCTACAAAGATCCTAAAAGCAAAAGGATTATTAAAAGAGGAGTTATTATCTCATATTTCCCCATTAGGTTGGGAACACATTAACTTACTAGGGGAATATACATTTGATTTGAAAAAGGTACCTAACTCAAATAAATTGCGTCCTTTAAAGATATAGAGATATAGCTGATTTTTCCTTAGCGTCGGAGAAATCAGTTTTTATTTTCCATTTATTGTATTAGCGTGGGTTATATGTCAAAATGTTGGCTGTACCCCTTATTCTCCTAATGTTAGTAGCTTGTCAAAAAGAATATAGCGGTAAGTTAGTACAGTGGGGTGATACTGCTAATAGTGTTGACACAACTAAACTAAAAAGAAATAACATTCCATATGAAATAAAAGACGGTAAATTGTATATTCCTAAAGATGCAGTAAGTGATGCTACATATTGCTGTACATAAGTAATGATGTAAGTCCCTTTCTAAATAAAGAGAAGGGATTGCAATAACTTCCGCTAACGATAATTATGTAAATGAGCTGATTTATTTTATTCTTTGCTTAGCGTGAGGTTTTTCTAAAATGCTGGCGATGCCCTTTGTACTCTGAATAATGGTTTTCCGGTTATGTCTGTTAACCGGAAAATTGAAATATCAAATCTATTTCCTAAAGTGACACTTGACTGGAAGCCCCTAATTTTTAGTTCGGTCACAATATATTCGGATTGGGTATTTATCCAGACTCGTACTTCTATGGGGAATTCTTTAGGAGTATTGATACCTCCATAGTGATTTTTATATTTGTATGCATTTCATCAATCATTCCCTTGACTCTTCATTTGTAGTACTGTATAGTACTAATATGAAAAAAAATACACTTAGTAATAAAGATATTGCTCTGCAATCCGCTTTTACATTGTTTCTTACTAAAGGTTTTCTGGCAACAAGCATGGACGACATAGTCGCACGTAGCAAAGTTTCAAAAACGAACATTTATTATTATTTTAAGAGCAAGGAGGAGCTGCTGCTCGCTATTGTTAATCAGTTGATAGCACATTACGAGCAGCGAATTAATTATATTGTGTCTCAAACTGAGCTAACCGTTCAGGAGAAATTAGAAGCGGTACTCCACATTTTAAGCGATACTATTGAACAAAATAACTACCTTGGCGGTTGTCCTTTCCTGACTCTGTATACACAGACGCCTATTGACGCGGTTGAAATTAGAGATAGAATCAAGAGTTTTTTTGAAAAACAGCTGCATGGTGTTGAATTGATTTTAGCCCAAGGGATTGCACGACAAGAACTAAAGGAAGAGCTGCCCGTTAAACAAACAGCTATGTTGATTGTCTCCTCTATTGAGGGTGCTCTCTTCTTGGCTCAAGCTTCTAACAACCAAGATATGATCAAAAATTTATTTCCTGCTTTAGCTTCCATGCTAAAGTAATATTTTTAGATATATTAGTACTAGTTAGTACTATAAAATAATAAAGGAGTGTTTTTATTATGAATATCTTCATGACCGGCGGAACTGGTTATATTGGACGTCATTTAATCGCTGAGTTAGCTTCTCAGCATCAGATTTATGCACTTGTACGTCAAAAAAATCGTCTTCTTACCATCATCAATCAACTGGCACCCAATCAACAGAACAACATTGTTCCTGTTATCGGTGATCTAACGCAGCCTCGATTAGGTTTAAGTGATGACAGCTACAAGCAATTACTTGCAACTGATCTAATTATTCATGCAGGAGGTCCAATGAATATTGAGTTGAACCTCAGTGAAGCTGAGCAGTCTTTCCTCGCCCCTGCAAAATCCCTTGCTCGGCTAGCACAGGATATCCACGCTGCAAAAGAATTAAAGCATTTTATCCATGTCGCAGGCTTTATGAGTCCCTATCATGAACAAAATGCATTGTTGGATCTAGATCATTTGCTGGACAATCAACCGCCTTATGAAAAAATGAAGTTTTTAGCCGACTCTTATATACGAAAATCTCTTCATAACATGAGCATTCCCTTATCTACTGTTAATCCTAGTGTAATCGTCGGAGACTCCTTCTCAGGGAAAACAGAACAGATTGGAGGCCTTAGTATCTTAGTCGATGCCGTAAGGCGAAATCTTATGCCGCTTGTTCCAGGCGGCGACGATTATTGGTTACCAATGGTTCATATTGATCATGTGGCTTCGTTTATTTCAAAACTTGCTAATACAGAAGGGTTATCAAGCAATACCTACTATCTTTTAGATTCTAAGCAAGAGAGTCCGTCGATCCGAACTTTCATCAAACTCATGACACACGAATTGCAGACAACAAAGCCGTTAGGAACTATACCGCTTCCGTTATTGAAAACTGTGCTTAGAATGGGTGCTGGTAAGATGCTTGGTATTCCTAAAGAATCCATGAGTTTTCTTGTTAAGTCGGAATTCCCTGTTTACAGTAAATTAGAAATAGAACAAAGGAACGGCAGAAATTCATTCGTAGTTCCGTCCACGCTCCCTTTTATCATTAGTGATTTGGATTATCGGTTAAATCATTTAGGCCTGAATCAAAATGAGCAGAAAGATTTTAGTCAACGAAGAAGGGCTAACTTAGTTTCGCTAGAGAAAGATAGGAATGAAACGCCTATTATTTTTCTTCATGGGACGTTCAGCAATGCCGATGCCCTTTTGCCCCTCTCACAATTTTTAAGCAGTTTAAATACTTGGTTCGTAGATTTACCTGGATTTGGGCGTACCCCTTATCACCATAATCCTTCTGTGCTAGAAGGCTATGTAGAGAGCATTTCCACAACGATCACTGAGTTGAACAGACCCGTTATATTAGTGGGGCATTCATTTGGCGGATTGATTGCGGCTCAAGTGATGGAACGGCTGCCCTCACTGATTAAACAACTCATTTTATTGCAGCCAGTACTGCATCCTATCCAACCTAAATATAGATTTCGACGTATTACAAGTTTCGTTCTAAAATATATGGAGCCCGCCCGTTTGGAAAAAGAGCTACTTCAAGCCAATAGCTTCAGAACATCCAGTCAGTTATTGAGTAATTACGCTCATTCTGTGGTCCGTGATTTAAAATCCCCCCGTATACGCAAAACTAACGCTACGGTCATGTCTTGCTTAACTATATCAAAATCCATTCAGTTAAATCCCGAGACATGGGATAAGAGGAAAATTAAGATACTATGGGGAGCTTTGGACAAAGATCATCATGTCCCAAAGCAGTTTGAACACTTGGATATTACACGTATTCAGTACGGTCATCAGTTTCCTGTTGAATCTCCTGAACTAACTGCTCAATGGATTTCTCAAGCTGTAACAGTATAAAGGTTCTTTTGATAGTATTGATGGAGGTGTGGATTGTCAACACAAATTCAGACTGCTTTTTTAAGGGCTCGTTTTCTGAACTCAACTGGACTTAAATAACCTAAAGTTCCATGAACATGATGATGGTTAAACTGGTTCTGTTGCAAAGTTTGAAAAAAGCATAAACAGGTTGGTAAATGAAGAACAATGTTTAGGAAGTAGCTAGTAATTGTTGAAGTTCATTGTACGTTGAAAAGGAGGAGTCTCTTTGAAGACTTCGCCTTTGTTTATATAGGGCATGAATGGTTTCATAAGCGTGCAGATTTATTTTTTACTTTCCAAATTTGATAGATGGGATTGCCATATTCATGAATCCATCGCATAATGGTTGTTGGGTGCACTGAAATACCACGTTCTTTCAGGATTTCAGATACATCACGATAACCTAAAGAAAAACGGCAGTAGTAGCCGACAGCTACTAAAATAATATCTTTCTTGAATTGTTTTCCTTTAAAATATCTCATGTCTGATTCTCCTAGATCCTGTTTTCTAGAGTGTAGCTTCATGTAGAAAATTTTGCAACAGAACCGGATTTCCTACATTCCATAATTAATAAGATTACTGTTAATAAAGGTAATTCCCCAAGTAAAAGAAACAACAAAGATATTGAACTATTCTTTGATGTTTCTTCTTCAACAAACTATGTGCTTACTTATGGTACGGTTTACCGTAATTAATCCTAAACAATAAACAAAATTAAGAATCAGAAAATGACTATATACCTTTGGAAGTCGTATTCTAACGTTTTTTCTCGTTGATACAGCAAAATTGTATAAGGAATTATTTTAAACAAAAAGCTAAAAAAATATGTACCATTTTTTCAGGTGAAATAATTGAAAAACATTTAAAAGCCATTTAGAAATATAGTCAGGAGAATATAAAGAACTTGACCGATATAGAAAGGGATCATCTCGAAACCCAATAGGTAAGATACATCTCTTAAATATTTTCTCCATCTTGCGTTCTCATGTTTCCTTTATTTTACAAAAAAGGTACTGCTTTATTACTCCAGATTCAATATTATATGTATTTTTATCGCCTATTTCTAAGTAATACCAACCTTTTGCTACAAAAATCGCCTCATTTCTACATAATTATGGTATAATTACCACATGTAACTAGTCGGGTGGGAGGTTGCCCTAATCCTTTCTCTTCTAACTGAGAGAGAAGGGGGGTGACCGTAATGAATGTACTTTTTGACGTAGTAGTAGTTATCCTAAAAACGATTGTCTCCCAAACGACGATCCTTCTATTTAGTAAAATAACTATTAAAAAAGACAAAAAGAAAACCACCCGTCATGCATCCAACAAAACCGGGCGGTCTTCTAAAACGAGGTAATTAAATTTTAGGAGCAACCGACCACATTGGATTGGTTACAGAGACGAGATGTTAGCGCATCTCGTCTTTCCTTATATATTCCCCATTATAACATAAATATTCTAAAAATATACAAAGAACCTATCAATATTCCTTCATTAGTACTTGTTTAAATTTCTGGGATTGCAACCGAGTAGATACAAAAAGTTTTTTGTTAATAAAAAAATATCCAGCTTAGTGCCGGATACATGTCATGAAAGAAGTTCGACTTATACTCAAATTTTACACATTTAGCATATACAAAGGATTATAGAATCGTAAAGGTTATGTAAATTTTGTGAATGTGAAATAGAAAATCCCGGTTATGCTAACCGGGTTACAATGAAAACAACTTATCTTAGGGTTTACTTTAGTATATGACCAAGGTTCAATAAAGAAAGTTAAGAATCTGTAAATATGAATGAAGGTGATAACTTGTTACAGAATCTATCTTGTTGGTGGTGTATTTGTCTTAAGAATCTTCTTAGCTAGGCAGGGTAATAACCCTGTATTTTTTATACGAAAATGTTCACTTTAGATAAACAAAATCATCTTGGTATGTAACTTGTTATTGAAATTGAGAAAATTATGCTGGTGAAAGTGTTTATTACTTTACTAAAAATTGGGCAAAGTTTGTAGATATTTGGGGAAAGAATATTTACTTTTATAAATTTTTATCCTGTCTTACTTTCTTAAGATTACTTAACATATCGAGACGGAATTTATTTTTTCTTAAGTCCTCTACCCCTCTCAATTATAAAAAAATATCATTATTACGTCAAAACAATATTTTACGTAATTTTCGGTACTCCCGAATATTTAAATTAAAAATCCCCCACTCTGCAGCAGGAGACCTTCTGTTAAGCTAACTGAAATTTTGTAAATGAATCATATTTTCCACGTCATATATTGGTTCTAAGAAGCTATATTAATTGGGCTCATTTAGAAATTATCTCGAACTGCCTTATTTAAAAGGCCAATGCTACGGTCTAAATCCTCTTTCACTTGCTTCTTATAACGTCTAGCTTCATCCATATTGGCAATTTCATATACTTTAAGCTCTTTACGCTTAGAACCCTCTTTTATAATCCGGGACCTTGTGATGATTCCGTCTTCCAGAAGTTCATGCAATCCTTTGTAAACTTCAGAATGGTTAGGCTTATAATTAAAGTGTTTAAATGTTTTATAAAAATCCTCCAACATCTCTTTACCGTATGGTCTCCCCTGCTCGATCCACGTGAGCAAATACAGCTTCACAAACGCACGCTGCTTGATTAAAAAGTTATCTCGGTTCCGTGGTTTTACCTCTTTTTCTTCTATTATATTATCCTCCAAAATAAACCCTCCTCGCTGATTGTTTAGTGGATTATAAACCGTTCTTAGTCCGGGCGTATATATACTATTCAATATGAATTTAGAACATATTGACGTTAAAAAATTGTTGAGAATGGAAAAGACCGCATATCAAGAGATGTCCTCGCTTGTATATGCGTTTCCGATTATGATATTCAAACCACCTAAATAACATAGATTCACAATGAGGAATATCATAAGTAAAAAGGTTCGTTGAAAGCTATTTTACTGTCTACTTATGGACAGGGAATACAATCAATTTTAAGTAAATCTAGGATATCAATAATAGTAGAACGATGGGATTGGGTTAAAAATCTAAGTGTTTGCGAACGGTTTTTATATAAGAGCGGCTAACTGGAACCTTATATCCATCACAAAAAACTATATTATATGTGCCGCTAAACCATTGTTCTATTTCATTAACATATTCAAGGTTAATAATATATCCACGATGTACTCTTAGGAATGAGAAATTTTCTAATTTTTGTTCTATCTCATATAGGTGAGAATCAATTAAGTACTTATCATTTAGTGTTTTTATAAATACTTGGCGATTTTCTGTTCCTACATACATAATGTTATGGATATCCACCAATAGAATTCGTTCATCTTTGACTACCGCAAGCTTACTTATAGTTATGTTCGGCTTTATTTCTTTTACATCATGTGATTGGTCTTCTTCTTTTTTTAATTGATTCCACTTTACGATTTTTTCTATTGTCTGTTCAATTCTTTCCTCATCAAAGGGCTTTAAGATATAATCAACTGCATCAAGGCTAAAAGCTTTTACAGCATACTTGTCGAAAGCGGTTACAAAAACAACAAAGGGTGGCTTTTTTAATGTACGAAGTTGTTTAGCTAATTCAATCCCGTTTCCTTTTGCTAAATGTATGTCTAAAAATACAACTTCGGGCTCTAATTGATGAATCTCCCAAATGGCTTTTTGAATTCCATCTGCTTCACCTATTACCTCTATTTTATTACTTTGACAAAGTAAATCATTGAGGTCCTCTCTAGCAAATATCTCATCTTCAACCAAGTAAGCTGTTATCACACACTTTTCCTACCTTTCATAGTGTAGTGGAACCACAATCGTAATAACCGTTCCTTTTTTAAACTGACTTTTTATAGAAAAAGAAGCTTCTGAACCAAAAACTAAGGATAGCCTCTCCTTAATATTTTGTATCGCTATCCCAGTCCCTTTATTTGATGGAATTTCTTTGCTTCCTATGTTTCTCATTCTTTTGCTAGGAATTCCTATACCATTATCTTTAACTAAAATTTTCAAGAGATTTTCTTCTTTGTATATATTAATTTCAACAGTTTCTTCTTTACACCGTTCTGAAAATCCATGAACAATTGCGTTTTCAACTAGAGGCTGAATTGTAAAGGGAGGGATCAATGCCTTTTCAAGACTTGAATGTATATTTTTCTTTAGTATAAATCGTTCGGGAAAACGGGCTTGTTCTAAAGTGAAATAAGCCATTACACTTTCCATTTCCTTTTCAATTGGAATTAAAATCTGGTTTGTCGCACTCGTATTATTACGAAGAAAGGTACTTAATTGAATAAGAAGTTTCCTAGCAAAAAAGGGATCTCTTTTGCAAAGAGCGCAAATAACATTAATAGAATTAAAAAGAAAATGAGGATGAATTTGAGCTTGCAATGCTTTTATCTTTGCATTCTGAAGTAATTCTTTATGACGCTCAGCCTCTCCTAATTCTAACTGTGTGGAAAACAACATCATTAACCCTTCAGCTAATTCCTGTTCCGGTTCATTAAGTTTATAAGGTCTTGTATAATACATTTTCAAGGTGCCAACAGGCTTTTCTCGAACAAATAATGGGGCAATAATGACTGCTTTCAATGGACGCTTGGTATTTATAGTTGATTTTAAAGTAAATATTTCCCCTGTCTGAAGTACTTTTTCCATGAAATTTTGATCATCTTCCTGCAGTAAGTGGTCATATTTCTTCCATTTTCCTACATGAATCAAAACTTCATTCAAATCGGTAATGGCTACAGAATCCGCATTTGTATGCGTATACAGTATATGTGCTACTTTTTCGCAAGTTTGCTCATTTAAACCTTGACGAAAAAATGGCAATGTTTTATTTGCGATAAATAAAGCCTTTTGGGTCTGAATGGCTTTTGCTTTATCTTCTTCACGTAAGACACTATAAAAGATTAAACTACAGATCCAAATTCCAATGCCATTTACAATGATGATGGGTATTCCTGTGAATTTTATTAATAGAACTCCCATTTCATGGGATTCAATTAATTCAGGGATTAATATAATTTGAATGAATAAGATACAAACACTTATTATTAAAATATGCGATGGTTGAATTCTTTCTTTATAGGCAATTTTCCGATTGATCCAACCAGCAATTAATCCACCTACTACTGTTAGAAAAAAAGTTGCCTTATTAATAAATCCTCCTAGAAGGTATCGATGTCCTCCAGCAATAATTCCAGAGCCAAGGCCTACTGCTGGGCCGCCAAAAAGACCTCCCATAATAACACCTATATTACGAGTATCAGCAATTGCTTTAAAGGATTCCATATTATGATCCGGATAATTAAAAGGTTTTTTGAAAATATCTGGTTGGATTACAATCCCTGTGTAGTTACCGATTATTCCAAATAAACCAAAAATTAAAATCATAACTACTTTACCCTTCCAACTTAAACGCTGGTAAATCATTTGTCGAAAGAGATTAAGTCGAGTAATTAAGAATGCAATCGTAACAATCATGCTCATCCGCCAAATCATTTGATACATTAGATCTAACATAGAAACTTCTCCTATTTTTTCATTTAAAGAAGTGAGAAAATCATTTTTAAGTATTATTAAATGTGTAAACTTCATAATTCAAACCTAGATATGACTAAGTTTGTTAGCCATGAAAAAGGAGTAACCTCCCTAACATCTCGAAAAATATAGTTTGTAAACTATACTTTTCGAGATGTTAGGAATGACCTTTCTCTCTTTAGTATACGACAAGAAAGTTAATTTGGTGGAAGAATTAAATCAAAATGTCTCCACGGTTGGATCTTTGAGTTTCTTTGTCCAACTTAAATACAAATAATAGTTTTCTTTACAAACACCACTCAGAGTTGTGTTTGTTAGTTTAATTAAGCTATTTGCATTCTGTCCCTCAGCTTGATAAGAATATCTCTTGAATTTTCTCTGATTCACTGGATTTCAAAATCCATGTTATCATCATAACGGATAAATAAAATGAGTTCAGATCACTCTGCCTCATGGGGCTATGGAGTTCCATTAATAAAGGATGCTTTTTATTTTTTTATCAGAATGTGAAAAGGCTGCCTAGAGGTTATACTTTTGTAGCAGTCACTCCTTCTACTTACACCCCGTGCCTGCCTAACATAGTATATATTTAATGTCTGGTAGAGCTTTTTCTAGCAAATATGCAATCTTAGAAAGATCACTACTTGCTTCCTTTATAGTAGAAATATTTCTGAAACGTAGTATTGTATCTGTTGCTACGTCTACCTCCGATCTTTCTGGAATATTATAGAGCATAATAGGAAGATCTATAGAATTAGTTGTTTAATTAAGTGATCATAGAATTGCTTTGTTTTCCCATAGTCAATTTTCAGTTTATCGTTAAAATGCGTTACAATTGCGGTCAATAGACATCCAAAAAGTCAGTCAAAAAATATTTTTCATCATATGCATTGCAGCATAATGATATCCTTTTCTTTCTAATTTAAGATTACCATCTCTTAACGAGAAAAAAGGACTATCCCACTAATTTGGTCGTTAACTTATTCCAATCTATTATTTTTTCTAAAATGATTGATATAATCACACCCATTATGAGGCAATTTGTAATGAAAGGCCGCAAAAGCACTGGAATACTGCCAAATAAGCCTGGAGGGATATTCATAATACTGGGTCCATCCGAAGTGCAGAGGCGGAGATACCAATATTTAAATTAAGCTCCACATTAGCCCCGCGTGGCTGTCCAATAATGGATAACGATGTCCAATCCAAGACTGCAGGATTCTGGAAATTCCTGTAAATACAAAGGAGCATCTTATTGTCATTTCAATCGTATTTGTAGGAGTTGGAACGTAGCTCCTACAGAAAATGGAACAACAACGGTATTGGCAAACATAAAAAAAGCCACTGTAAAGGAGACAATAATTTCTCAATAGCTCCTTGCTTTTTCACTTATCATCACTTCTTCCAAAATCAATTTTTGCTTAAATCGTCTATAAGCTCATCATAGAAGCCAATTCTTAAACCGGTTGTTTCTTTGGATTCAATAGGTTTTTTATATAAATTTCAAATCTTCTTTTTAACATATATAAAGTTAAGAGAAGCGACTGTTTTCATTACAATCGCTTCTCTTTAATTACTTAATCAGGCCTTCGTTACAGTATACAGGTTCAACCTCCATTACTTGATTAAACTTTATTTGAAAATTGTTAAGCCGTTTAAGTTTTCAAAATGCATACCCGGTTACTATTTAGAACCATAAGGTTTGGCAATAAATTTTTCCGTTTTTCTTATTTAGCGTCTATTGTAAGCTCTAAATTTACTGGTTCTTCTTTTGGCTTACCGCTAATAGTCAACGCGGTAATAGCTGCTAAAACTAGAGCAGCTATCATCATAATGAATGAGGAATGGAACGTACCGGTTTTTTCAATCATATAGCCCATTAAGAATGGTGAGATGAAACCAGCAATAGATCCAAAGCAGTTAACTGTCGCTGTACCCGATGCCATTATTTTTGCGGGGAGACTATCAACAACCAGACCCCAGAACCCTCCCTGTGCAAGGAACATAAAGAACGCTGCAAAACATTGATAAATAATTACCATTGTTAAACTGGAAGCTTGGAACATAAAAAATAAAGATAAGCCACCTATTAATGCGTTAGGAATGAAAACCCATTTCCTATTCCCTTTTACTTTATCTGATAAATATCCGCCAAAAACGATGGCTACTGTTCCAACTAAATATGGTAATGCACTAAAGATACCTGTACTCATTAGAGAAAGACCTTTTTCTTTGATCAGGTAAGAAGGAAGCCAAGAAGTAAAACCCCAGAACGTTATATCAAAGAAGAACCAAATAATAGCCATTTGCCATAAGATTGGTTTTTTGAAAAGCTGTTTAAAAGAAATAGATTTCGTTTCCTCCGAAGGCTTTTCATCTAAATCCTCATCCAACTCTGAAAGTTCTTCTTTTGTTATTTTAGAATGGTCTTTTGGGTTATCTTTAATCCTCAGCCAAATGTAAATACCTACACAAAGGCCCGGGATACCCATGATGATAAAGACAGCTCGCCAGCCAAATAATCCTATAATAGCTGCTGTTGCAATAACTGCTAAGGCCGGCCCCAGAGTGTTTACTGTTGATTGAATTCCTGTAGCAGTACCGCGTTGCTTACTAGGGAAGTAGGTAGCAATTGCTTTGTATGATGCCCCGGGTAAACAAGCTTCCCCTAAACCGAAGATAAAACGAAGCATTAACAAAAGTGGAAAAGAGAAGATTAGTCCAGTTAAAGTTGTAAAAATGGACCACCAAGTAATAGCAATACTCATGGTACGGCGGAAACCAAATTTATCTGATAAGATTCCGCCTGGAATCTGGAACAATGCGTAACCGGCAAAGAATATACTTAATAGTAATCCTTGAGATGTAGCATTTAAGTTGAAGTCTTTTCCAATAAATGGTAATGCAATCGTAATTACCATACGGTCCATGAAAGAAAATAACCAACATAACCACAGTACTAATAAAACCGAATAACGAACCTTCCATTTTTTCTTTGGTATTACCTGCGATCGATCATTCATTGAAGTTACCTCCTGATTTTTTTAATTGTACCCTTTAATTAAAACGCTTTCACTTATTGGAATAATCAAAATTTTTACTTATAAATTTTATTTTCTGATGAACCTCCCTTAGATTTATTTTTAGAATTTTTTAATTATTCCGCAAGTTATATGCTATAAAATAATTTGTATTTTTTGTTAAATTTGTGACGAAATGTTTTTTTTTAGAGATGAAACGCTTTTATTCAGAGACGAATTGAATCTATGCTTTTTAATATAATTGTTGAATTAAAAAAAGGATGACTGTTTAAAATTCAAATCTTGAATTTTAAACAGTCATCCTTTTTTATCTTAAATTGTTAGATTCATTGAATCGGAAAAAGATGTAATTCGTTATGGAAACAAGGGATTTTGTTTTAGATATACACATTTCGTCATGAAAAAATACTAAATTAATAGATTATTATGTATTCTGGAAATAAGAATAAATTAACAATGCTATAATGGCAATTTATTTTTATCAAATTAGAGTATGTGATTCAACCAAAAATATGAGAAAGGAGTAATTTCATGAAAATATTCTAGATTCTCTGATTTATCTATTAACTCTTCAAAAATTTGTGTAGCATCATCATATTAAATGAGAAATGAGAAAAATGTTAAGCTTGTAGCTCTTTCATCTCCCTTATTAATCAATCATAAACTCGTTTTTTTGACCATACTCTGTGGTTTGAAAATTTTTGCGAGTGGCTGCAAATTGTATGATTATCATCAGTAAAATCATTGCAATCAACCCAAAAATGGCAGATGAAAAGCTGTTTGTAGCGTCATGAGCGTTATTTGTTGCATCTATTGGCAAAAGAAGGTTTATGGGAAACAATCCACCTGCGCCAATACCAATAAAGGCTGAAGCGATCAAAGGTTCAATGTGTAAAAGGATTAAGATTAGACCTATAAGCTCAAGCAAGGATCCTATCACCAGCCTAAGGCGACGTGAGGAAAAATTTTTTAACAAAATAGGAAAAATTAGATTTACAGGAATTTTGAATAACAACGAATACAGTAAAAGAAGTTTGTGCGTAAGGATTTTGTGTATCCTTTCCCTTGAATCACCTGAGGAAGCCATGCTGTATACGAGTAAAAAAGCATAGCCATCAAACCAAAGGATAAAGTTAGTTTCCAAGCCTTACCGTTCCACCATGGCAAATTGGTTTTTGTACCTACTAAATCATTTTGTGCTGATTTTTTTACTTGAAGTTGAACAAACAACCACCAGATAATAGCAGCAACGAAAGCGATTATCGACCAAAATGCAAGTGAACTCTGCCAGGAGTGGAAGGTTTTCTTAAGCGGTGCCGACAGTGCAGAACTGAAAGCAGCCCCCAATGTAAGTGCAATTGAATATACGGCAATTAAAGAAGAGACATGCTTAGGAAAATACTGTTTAATAAATCCGGACAATAGCGGACCTATAATTGCAATACCTATACCAGCAATCAAGGCTGTGATGACCAAGAGTGCTACGGAATTCGTAAATAATCGAATGACAGTACCAACGCCAATAACCACCAGCGACAAGCCGATGATCCGTTCAATTCCCCATTTACCTCCAGCCTTTACAGCGACCGGGGAAAAAAGCCCCATACAGAATACTGGTATAGAGGTTAGCAGACTAGCTTCAATGATTCGATTTTCTTTTGTTGATTTTGGAATGGTTACAACACCGTTTGTATGTCCCAACGTAAAATGACTTGAGCAACGGACTTGTTATACTTATTAGCAATTTCAGGTAGAACTTAATTATCTAATAATTGTCCTTGCATTAATGGTGACCATGCTTCAAGTTGAATACCATTTTCTTGGAAGAAAGATTGAACTTTCTTTTGTGTCAAATGTGGATGGTACTCTACTTGATTCACCATCGGTTTAATTTCTGCATCTTTCATCAATTCAAGGTGATGTGTTTGGAAATTACTTACCCCAAGTGACAATTTATCCACTCTCTTTTAATTGTTATTATTTAGATTTTATATACCAAAATATCCAATTCAATTATTGCGACAAGATTTGAATCAATTTGTCTCCATGATGTTTTGATTTCTGAAGATATTTTTCATTTTTGTTTAAATCTATACTTTTAGCTAATAGGGTGTTATAACTGATAAACCAGAATTTATGCCATTCTCTTTTCATTTTAGCAACCATTATAATCACTCCTATATTGTTCTTTCCTTAAGATTACCAAACAATTGTAAAGGGATTTCATTAGAAATATTAAAATTTCGAAAAATTGATTGGATAATTTATTCAAGAAAAAAGAGTGATATTAGCTACTCTTAGGTATAAATTTTATCTGTCCTTTATTACTCTTCATCGTCTTTTCCTTAAACTCCTATAATTTCTTTTCCTTGAAACGCTGGATTTGTGACTTTTAAGTCGTGTATGCTGCTAATCTGTTTAACCTTGAATGGATAAACTTCAGAATGGTTGGGCTTATAATTGAAGTGTTTAAAGGTTTTATAAAAATCATCCAACATTTCTTGGCCGTATGGTCTGCCCTCTCGATCCACGAAAGCAAAAACAGCTCCACAAATACACGATGCTTAATTAAAAAGTTATCTCGGTTCCTTGACTGCTTTACTTCTTTTTCTTCTATTATATTATCATTCCTAATGACCCCGCCTTGCTGACCGTTTGGAGGTGAAACTTGGATTATAAATCAATTATTGTCCGGGCGTATAAAAAATAAATTATGTGAATTTAACAAATATTGAAATTAGAAAATTTTTTTGTATAAAAATCCCAAAATGGATGCTAAAGAAATTAGAACTAGTGAATATTTTGCCATCCTCAGTATTGCTTCTCAATTGGTGGAACCTGCAATTGCAAGTTGAATCGCATAAATAACTCCTGTATGCATTCCTTCATGGTGTAAACTAAACGCGAGAATTTCTCCGATTGTTTCCATCTTAAAACCAAGCCGTACAAAGGGTTTTATTGCTTTTTCCTGCAGTCGGTTGCCGAGTGACTCCTTGATGTAAGCAGTTTGCTTTTTTAATTCATAGGATAAGGTTTTCAACGTTGGAGGTTCTACTTGCCATTCGCTTGGTCTCGTCCGATTGCCAAATAGGGTAACAAATTCTGGAGAAAGTTGTTGCGGTAATCCTGCAAATTTCGAAGATAGCTGATCCTGAACAATTAAAATATGACCAACGTTCCAACGGATTGTATTGTTAAATCCCTTCGGAATAATATCAGCCACATCTTCTGTGATAGATACCAACTTTTGGAGAGTAATGGCTCGAACTACCTCCACTTGTCTCAGCAACATTTCCTTCGTCATAATAGCCGCACCTCCTATTAAAGCTACGGATTAAATTTTTGTGTATTACCTGTGGGTGTTGTTCCTTTTAATGTGAATCCTCCCGTTATCCTCAAACTTCTCTTTAATCCATTAAACTCTTATGAATCCAAATAGCTGCCGCA
This sequence comes from Bacillus salipaludis, assembly GCF_030938565.1. Classification (GTDB taxonomy): domain Bacteria; phylum Bacillota; class Bacilli; order Bacillales; family Cytobacillaceae; genus Neobacillus; species Neobacillus salipaludis_A. Next base: position 136,600 of record NZ_JAVGVR010000002.1, read on the forward strand.
GAACCGTCGCCCATAGCTATTGTCACCTGTTCAGAATGAGCAACCACATCACCTGCTGCCCATACATTGGGTATATTCGTCATTTTGGTTCGTGGGTTGACATCAATATGCTGATTTTCAAGAAGTTCTACCCCTAATTGCTTCGCAATCTTCGACTTCACTTCATTCCCCCCGAATGCAATAAAGCCACGTTCACTCATAATTTTTTCTCCACTTTGCATGATAAATCCTTGTAGATAAGAATTTTCTGCCAAGACCTTTTGGATGGTCTCTTCAACATAATGAATCCGATGAACCTTAAGTTCTTTTAATAGGTGTTCTGATATCTCCGTCTGTTCATGATTGATATAGATAAGATCTTGTGTCCAGTAAGAGAGGGTTATGGCCATCTTGGCTCCTACATTTCCCGCGCCAATCACAATCGTACTTTTATTCTTCACTTCATAGCCATCACAATCTGGACAAACATAAACGCTTATACCTAGACAGTTTAGAAGCTCAGGAAATGCAGGTATCCTGTCCATTACACCAGTTGCCAATAACAATCGCTTTGATACATATTGGAAACCAGTTTTTACCTTGAGCTGAAATCCCTTTCCAATCTTTTCAGCACTGTCAACTACTTCGGATTTAAACTCTACTCCCAGGTTTTCTGCTTGCCTTTTTCCAATCTGACGAAGTTCTTGCCCACTAATACCATTTGGCCAACCTAATATATTATGATAGCTCTTACATAATGTTGATCGACCATAATTTGAATCAATGACAAGAACTTTATGTTTATATCTGCCCAATTGGATAGCTGCTTGAAGACCAGCAATACCGCCACCTACAATAATACAATCATAATTCACAGGTAGATCCCCTTTCTTGGGCCCTTTACATAGAAGGAATTTTCAACCTTAATTCCCCCTCTTTGCCTATTTTCCCCCAAAAGTTTCACCAAAAATAAAAGCCACCCACATAGTAAGAATGGGTTTAACTTTTTTAGGGTTCTTTTAATTGTTGGAATTGTTCTATTTTGGGTTTAAGATTTGAATAGCATTTATCACTTACAGCCCGAAAAAAAGTGTACCATCTTTATCAATTAAGAAGAACGCTGGCACAAATTCTTTCTGAAAGGAATCCGTAATTTTTTGCAGGTTATCTACAGCAACTGGGTACTTGATTTAATACTGAGAGGTTCCTGTTTCACCTACTTAATATCCGTATCACTTTGCTGCTTTGACATGTGAATCCCTATCGTTTGAAATCCCTCCCTATTCCTTCCTGATACGCTTCCCGATAAGACACAACCTTATTCATCACTTCACGACAATATGACAGTATAAAAAGGAAGAGCTCCTGGCGTTTAGACTCCTCTTATATATTCCGGGACCTCGTTAATTTCATCATCCAGCAGCTCATGCAATCATTTGCAAACTTCAGAATGATTGGGCTTATAATTGAATTGCTTAAACGTTTTATAAAAATCCTCCAACATTTCTTTACCGTATGGTCTCCCCTGCTCAACCCACCATAGTAAATACAGATTCCCAAACGCACGATGCCTGATTAAAAAATTATCTCGGTTCCGTAGATATACTTCTTTTTCTTCTATTATATTATCCTCCCCAATAAACCCTCCTTGCTGACCAATTGGTGGTGTTACATGGATTATAAGCATTACTTTGTCCGGGCATATGTATAATAAATTAAGTGAATTTAGCATTTTGAAATTAACAAATTATTAGGAATATCCATGGCCCCATTTTTAATTGGATTCAGCTCTAAGAATTTATTTATCCTAATGTTTTATAAGTTAATAGTTATAATAATGTTATCAACGACATATAAAATACGTTATATAATAATATATAGAAAATATATATGTTAAAATATATGTTTACATATATTTATTAATATACACATAAGTATATTTAAGTATTTAAAAATCCCAATCTCTCAGTGATAAAAATAGGAAAATAGGATATAAGTATTCAACAAAAACGGTGCAACTTTATTTCAAAGGCACATTGTGACTTTCATTTCTCATTTAGCAAAATGATAGTCAAATGTAATTAAAGTCTTTTAACCGAATTTTTTAATACATCCTTGCAACTATTTCTTTATAAAAGGTTCTGCAAATAACGAAGATATATTTATACAAGTAAAGAATTTAGTAAAGAATTTAGTAAAGAATTTAGTAATGATAAGTCATCTATAACAATCCCTTAAATCACAAATAGACGAACACGGTCGTTATCCTATTTATTCAGGGTTACGTAATTTAATTTCTTTTTAAAATTAGAAGGAATATAATAAATCTAAATAATTTTCTTAAGAAAAATCATTTTATTGATACCCATAAATCGTTACAAATCACTACAGCTATACTTTCCTATAAATCCCTAATAATCCTTATTGATTTCTTTTTTATGGGCCAAAAGCTGCTATTTTTTTATTCAATAAGGATTGAAATATTTGTGAATTTTCTGTAAATTATAATTAAAAAGGGTGAGACAAATTGAAGATGGCTGAAGTTAACGATCAGATATGTTCCATAAAAGGAATTGTTGGGATTGTTGAAAAAGTTTATGAAAGCTCTGTAATGATTAAGATTCTTAAAAATCCAACAGATATTATTTACGAAAATAATGTAACCGTTATCAATCATAAAAACTACGAAATTATTCAAAAAGCAGCGGTTTAAAACTTAGATTAAAAGAGCCTGGAATAAATCCAGGCTCTCCATTTTTGTTACTAAGATGATAATACAGCCTTTTTAATTCTCAATTCGTTGTTTTTTATTTAAATATTGCTTACGTTTCATTTACCAACGCTATTTAACTTTTACCGGAACCGCTAATTCAACAACCGCGTCCATTGTATTTCCGTTCAATAACGCTTCAATGACATAGGTATCTTTATACTCAAGTTCAGGATGGTTTGGTAAAATTTCTCCAAAAAATTGGCGAATTAATAGGTCTAATAATTTCCGACTTGGTGCTCCTTCAGCGGTAAGCACGACATAATCATTAGCTGGTAAGACTAATTGTTCCGCATCTTCAGCAACGGTTGCTGTATTCGCTCCTGCGAAATAGGATAAGCTCTCACTGCCAGTTGTCCCGACTGCATAACCAATTTTGTCCCTACTACCGGCCATTAGTGCTCCAAATTTGCCACTTTGTGCGAGTGCTCCAAAGTGCGCTGATTTTTGTTTCGATACCTCATCCACATTCTCCATTGTTGGCATTGGAACGGAGGTGCTATAGCCAGTCAATGTTAATTCATCCATGTGTTTTATTGTTAATTCATTCATTTTATTTCCTCTTTTCTTATTTTGTAACTATACTATAACCAACAAACCCTGACAGCTATCTGTCATATATTTGGAGAAACTTATGAAAATCGAACGATTAATTAGTATGATTATGATTTTATTGCAGCGAGAATTAGTTTCTGCAGCAGAACTAGCAAAAATTTTTGAGGTAACTACACGGACGATTTATCGCGATGTCGAAACACTAAGCATGGCGAATATCCCAATCTTTACCGTTCTGGGACGAGATGGCGGGATCGGACTAATGCCTACCTATAAAGTTGATAAAAAGCTTTTAACCTCTAAGGATTTGCAAAATATTTTAACTGCCTTACATGGTGTGGAACAGCTGATTCAAAGTCCAGAAATTAAATCAACTATGACAAAAATCCGTGCAATGCAAACAGAACAACGGAATTCTGAGTTGGATTTTTCTTTGCATTTTACTGGTTGGCAAGGAACAGAAGAATTGAAGGCCTTAGCTGAGTCTTTACAAGAGGCAATCCGTGTACATTTAATTGTCAAATTTGATTATTACGATGCCAATGGCACACACTCTTCTCGAAAAATTGAACCATATCACTTGATGTATAAAGGTGAACGCTGGTACGTACATGGCTATAGCTATGAACGAGAGGATTTTCGCATCTTTCGCTTGGCTCGCATGTCGAATTTGATATTTACAAACGAAACATTTAATGCACGCTATTATATCGTAAAAGACATAATACCAAAAGAAAAGCTTCCCAAGTTTTACCCAGTTCGTTTGAAAGCGAATATGCGGGTTCGCGATATTATTATCGAACGCTTTGGCACCTCGGTGATTACTCCGTGTGATGAAACAACCTACTATATAGACCTTCAACTACCGAATGTTGAGTATGCCTATCGTTTTATTTTACAGTTAGGAGCGAATGCCGAAATTATTGACGGTGGTCTTTTTGAAAAGGATTTTCGCAAGTATTTGGCAAAAATCATTAACCTCTATGAACCTAATCTTTAAAGCAAAAAGGGAATCCAAAAAAATCAGAACTACATTTCCCCCTTATGGAGGTGACAATATGATTTGGATATATATATTTACGCCTGTCATTATATTGGCTGGAATAGCTATTTATTTTGATAAAAAATCTGGTGCATCTTCGCCAGAAGAGAGTCGTATAGCTGAGAAGCTAGAGGAAAATCCTGAAAAGGGAAATAGCGGAAATGGTATTGGTCCATTGTAATTTGACATTTGTTTTTACTTTAAATATTCTTCTAGAACACACAAAAAAAGTGCTAAATTTTCAAATTTAGCACTTTTTTGTTTATTAATTTATTAATTATTTATGACATTTATTGATGCAGAGTTTAATATATATGCACCTCAAAATGGAACCATTTAGAGCGAATTCAGTTGCGAATTATGCGAGAATTTTATTGTTAAAACTACAATATTTCAATAGCGAATTAGGACAAAAGTATAACTTTTAGGGGTGCCCTCTTTTTATTCACAAAATACTAAATTTTGAAACCTGAGGTAAATGATTTGGACATTTGGTTCAAAGTAACTAAACTGATTGGATTCTTCTAGAAATTATCTCTAACAGCCCTATTTAAAAGGCCTATACTACGATCTAAATCTTCCTTCACTTGCTTCTTATACCTTCGAGCCTCATCCATATTGAAAATTTCATATACCTTAAGCTCCTGGCGCTTAGACCCCTCTTTTATAATCCGGGACCTTGTTATAATTCCATCATCCAGCAGCTCGTGCAATCCTTTGTAAACTTCAGAATGATTGGGCTTATAATTGAATTGCTTAAACGTTTTATAAAAATCCTCCAACATTTCTTTACCGTATGGTCTCCCCTGCTCTATCCACGAGAGCAAATACAGCTTCACAAACGCACGCTGCTTGATTAAAAAGTTATCTCGGTTCCGTGGTTTTACCTCTTTTTCCTTTATTATATTATCCTCCAAAATAAACCCTCCTTGCTGACCGTTTGGTGGTGTTAATTGGATTATAAACGATTCTTTATCGGGTCGTATATATAATAAACTATGTGAATTTAGAACATATTGAAATTAAGTTTCAGCATTACTACTTGATATTAACTTCCATTATCTAACACTATATGGCCTTGCCTCTTTATGGACTGCTGGCACATAGGTAAAATTTGCTATACAATTTGAGTATGAAACTGAAACAAAGTGTGGTGAACATGATGTTTAAACTATTACTAGTTGAGGATGACGCAACGCTTTATGAAGAGATAAAAGAAAGATTAACAGGTTGGTCTTATGAGGTTCATGGGGTTACGGATTTTAGCAATGTGATGCAGGTCTTTACAAATGTGAAACCTGATTTAGTGATCATTGATATCCAGCTGCCCAAATTTGATGGGTTTCATTGGTGCCGGATGATCCGATCCCATTCGAATGTGCCGATCCTTTTTCTGTCTTCACGGGACCACCCTTCCGACATGGTGATGTCCATGCAGTTTTGCGCGGATGACTTTGTCCAAAAGCCGTTTCATTTTGACGTGTTGATTGCCAAGATCCAAGCGATTTTAAGGCGCGTCTATAATTACAATACCAAACACTGTTTCTTCAAGGAGAACAAAATATCATTATGAATTGTTTAGTAATGCCCCACTCTCCTTTGATCGAAACTGTGCGGCTACTTTTTCTTTTTGGAATATTATAATAACCATAGTAATTAAAACTGCAATTATCCATTAACAAAATCGCCTACTGATCTTCAAATACCATCCCCCCGAAGCAACCGCTTTTTAAAGCATAAAATGACTTATATTCTCATTTTTTATTATTTAAAAACAGAGATTATAAAATCATATCTTGTCTTAATGAATTAAGTATTTGGTTAGAAGACAGCAATGTTTTCAACGAGATAAAAAACGAAGTATAGGTATTCTTTAGCTAATCTTACCTGATCCAACTCGTCCAAATGCTGTTTGTCAATAATAATAAGAGTAGTAGGAGATCTAAAATAGTTGGGGTTGCTCTATTTGTAAATTATGACCTGTGATATCCAATATTGCAAATGACCCTTAATCATGTACAGGTAGTAACCAATAAGCTCACCCGCATTAAATGTCGTTTGCCCCTTAAAGAACGGGACAAGGAACAAAGATTCCGCATACAATTTATCAAGATGGTTGTTTACCACGAACCTCAAAAATAGGGTAAGGGGTAGTAAAATCAATAAATTTTGTAATTTTAACTTCTCTACAAAAGAATTCATTTTTTGAATCATTTCAATCACCTCCCAATTGGTTATCATTACCTTAATCAAAGTGTAATGTCTTCCGTAATGAGAGAGTCAATAATGAATTTATAGTTTATTCCTACTGAATAGATGAAAACTAAAAAGCCGACATCTGATTTACCGAAATCAGCTTTTTGGTAGTTTTCCAGTATTTCAAATCTTCACAGTCTCCAAGATCACGTGCGCCGTTTCATTTGGGTGACTTAGTGGAAAATGATGTCCATATGGAAGCATCGTGATGTCTCCTAACTTTGTAGGCGGTCGATAAGCCTTATCCTGATCACCCCAAATAATCTGAAAATGACTGCTCTCCACATCGTTCATCTCCATTCCGCCCTTCTTCGACAACCATTCATCCAATAGAACCGTCGTATTTAGAATTCTAGGGGAATTAAAGCTACTTTTGACCTTTGCCATATAGTGCATAGGAATTTGCTCAGCACTACCGAACAAGCCTGTATCCAAGACATATTTTTTTAAACGATTCAAACTCGCATTCTTTAATACCCATTTTTTCATAAAACCCGGAAATGTTGTAGCACTCTTTTTCATCATGGGCGGTTGCAATAGCGTGATAGTATCATGCGAACGAAAATAATGTTCTTTGAATGCAGCCAATAAAATAAACGCTCCAAATGAGTGACCAATAAAGTGAGCACCTTCAAAAGCTTGCACCAATACATCCTTGAGTGTATGAAGATAAACAGTCATCGTATTTTTTCCCTTTAAAAAAGGAGAACGTCCCAAACCAGGAAAATCTACTATCCATACAGGCCGGCCTGTTGCTTCATGTAAATGAATCCCTAATGGAAACAAATCTTCTCCATCACTCAGTAAACCATGGAACAAAATAAAAGGCTTACCTTCTCCATTTTTTTGGTAAACGACTATGTTTCCAATACGAACTCTGTTAAACCTGTTATCTAGTTGGTGGTTGGGGTACGCTATACGATAATCCAAATCCGCTATTACAGCCGGTAAAAAAGTCGTTACACTCGTCTCTTTGAACCAATGTTGTCCCATTACTTTTTTGACCATGACATTAGAAAAATCTCTGTTTGTCATAAAGTTTAATCCATCTGCCGGGATTCCTGTTAGTTTACTTCCTCCGCTATTCAGTAATAATTTCATAGCTTGTATCGGAACCGACTTAGTAGGTGCCTTCACGTTCATACTTTCTGCCATGATACGAAGTAATTCCGGTACATTAAGATCCGTTTGTTTGTCTGGAACAAGTGTATATGTATGGCTCTTTGGCTGTTGTTGCTTCAAAATCCGAACTATAAATTTTGCTAATGCATCGTTTGCAATCAGGGGGAGTCTATAATCTCTTCCCACTGGCACAACAGGCATAAGACCTTTGCTCATACTTTTCACAAGTAACCCTAAACCCCCCACCTGCTCCGTGCTCCCCGTCTGACTAGGACCAACTACTGTAGGGGGATTAACAACTGAAAGCGGATAACCTACTTTCTTTGCGTGTTGTCGCATATAGAGGTCTGCTAAAAATTTTGTGCGTTCATACGGATTTTTTATTTTTAATTGCTGATGTCCCTCTTGAAATACATCAATATCTATATTGCTATTGTCATCATCAAAAGGACTCATATAACCTACTACATGGATAAATTGCTCTAAACCTTTGGTTAGATGAATACTTTGTGCTAATTCACTCACATGTTTTGCACCGTTTAGAAACGCAGACGTCGCTTGTTGTTCGGAAACACTGATATCCATCGGTCCACCTGCATGAATGATCACATCGCACTTTTTTACTTGTTGTTGATCTTCTTCACGTAACCCTAAACCTTTTTTCGTTAAATCACCTTCCACAAACTGCAAACGATTTTCGTGTAGACGCTCACTTTCTTGGAACATCGTGATGGCCTTACTTTTAGATCTTACCAACAGTAAGATTTCGACCTGTTCAGATACTAATTGTTGTACTAACTGCTTACCAATAAAACCTGTTCCTCCTATTAAAAAAATCTTTTTCATCATCTATCCCCCATTTTAGTACTATACAGTTCTAGTTTAGTGTAAAAAAATTGCCTCTTTAGCGAAGCAATTGCATAAATTGTTGAACTGTTTTTATAATGATTGTTGCATCTTTCTGCGTTTCTGCAATAAATAATGCACCTTCCAAATTAGTGATAAATAATGCTGCTACTTCCTCAGGCTGAATCGTATTGCGAAATTCTCCTCTTTCGATTCCTTGTGTGATAAGTAAACTGACTTTAGATTGCAATTCAGTAAAAAACATTCCGATTCTTTCTTTAAGCTGTATAGCTTGTGCCGGACATTGAATAGCTAGTGTAATAAATGGACAACCACCTTTAAACTCTCTTTCTTGCACTCCTTGCGATAAATGCGTTAAGAACATAATCACACGTTGTTCAACCGAAAATTGCTGCTGATTCAGCACCTCTTCCATTGCATAATTGTACATCGCGATCCAATAATCAACTACCGATTCTAATATTTCTTCTTTGTTCGAAAAATGATAATACACATTTGACTTGGACACTTTACTGACGCGAACCAATTCATCCATACTCGTGTAGAGAAAGCCCATTTCTAAAAATAAATTAGCCGCTATTTCAATGACACGCTTTCGATTCATTAATTTATTCTTTACCATAATTAGTACTATATAGTACTAATTTATATTTTTCAAGAAAAAACAGGTGAATATAGGAAATAAAATTGGAATCCTTTGTTAATATTTTTTTACAAAGTTAGTACACTTATTGCTAAAGGATGGATCAAATCAGATTGTAGTCATCCTGTGACTAAAAGTGAAATTTTGTGATTACTTTTCGAACAGCCAGGACATTATGTATATTTGGCAATTATAAAATTGCTAATTATTGAAGTGCGTTTCTTGAATGTAAAAAAGCCAAAGATAAGCAATTAATTAATAAAAACCTGCATATCTTTGGTTTATTGATAATTAAGAATTTAACAAAAGCACCCGTTAGCTGAATAAGGAAAAATTCCGTTTATACAACTATCCATGCTCTGTCCCTACCGCTGATTTTCACTTCTTTCCCATGTATATCCAGGATTTTTAGACTGTATATGCCTAATGGCTCTCAGGTCAGTATCCTGGGCATAATACAGGTTATATACATTTGAGAGGGGGGTTAGTATGAGGCTAAGAAATGGAGATTTTTATACAAATGTTTTTACCAATAAGTTATATAGGTTAAATGAAGATAAAGATAGCAGCTGGTACTTGAGTTTGCGTGATGAAGAAGGTTATCATGAAACAGAAAAGATATCAGGGCGTGATATGATTAGATTGGTAGAAGGTAGTTATAAAAAAAAATAAAAAAGTTACCCCATTCCTGTCATAGTACCAGTAATCTGATTTTTTTTAGTGGAAAGTAGGTAAAACATGAAACAATATAAGATGTTCCAAGGAAAAAATCGCCTTTATGTCGAATATAGTAGATAAAGGAGATTTTCCAATGAATAAAGTTGAGTTATTAAAAAAATTACTAAATAGTAGTCGAGGTAATTTGTTTTCATTAGAGATTCCTACTACAAAAGAAAATGAAAAAAAGATTCAAGAATTGGTTAGAGTATTAGAAACAGAAAAAAGAATTAAATTAAGAGAATATGTACAGAGAGAATACTCAGTTTACTTACATGGAATAATTAAGTATGCATCCGAATAATCGGATGCTTTATAATTGAGTGATTCACCATAGGATTCTTCAAGTTATACAGTAAGCCAAGATGGGCATAGGATTTTTATGAGATTTTAGAAATTGTGAACCTTCATAACCCATAGAGCCAATAAATCCCTTGGGCATCTATTTTCTTAAATTAACCCGCTTCGTTAGTCGAATAAGCAAAAGGATCGCCGCAGCAAACCCGGTTGTTCTACTCTTGCACCTGTTAGTTTAAGTGAAAATCTTCACAATCTTTTTTTACCTTAACAAAATCTAATCCGTTGATGTGTAGTGGCATATCAAAAAGACGCCTTCTTACTAAAGAAAAGCGCCCTTTAATGGAATAACCAAAAAAAGCAGCAGCCAAGGCGAGAAAATAAAGTCCTAAGTTCTATTGAACAAACATTCCCAGCTGAAACGTAATATTCAAAGTGATTAAGGTTTTTTTGGCCGATTAACTTTTTTATCGTATTCTAATTCAGGGAGACAAGATAGTCGGCAAGTTTATCGAAAGTACCCTCAAGATCTTGTTGAAGCTTTGGAGCCATACCTTTGTATGTTTCTTGTTCCTCAGCTGAAGCGTTCACAGGGCAACCTTTCAGTTTTAAAACAGTTTTACCGTCGTCATCTTCTAGCGTTATGATATTCATAATTTCAAGAGGCCAGCTCACGCTAAAAGGCGCTCGGACCGTATTGCCTTGCTCATCGGAAAAGGATCGGATAAAAACCACTTTCTCAGGTTCGACAATCTCCTGGTATTCAAATTTTCCCCACATAACCTGATTTCCGTCAGGAGACGTCTGAATACCTAAAAACTCGCCTCCAGAACGAGCATCCATTTTAACGATTTCGAGGGTGACCCCCTTTGGTCCCCACCATTTCGCGAAATGCCCGTACTCTGTCCATGCTTTAAATACGAGTTCGCGAGGGGCATCGAATACACGCGTAATTGCAATTTCGAACGATTGATTCAGATTGTTATCCATGAAAATCCTCCTTGTTTTTTTGAAGGGAACTATTCCCCTACTTTGACAGAGTGCTTGAAGCCTGAACCAGAAGATCTGCCAGGAGATCGTAATCGGGTGATATCTTCGTCTGGCCCGCCCATTTAACGGATTAAAGACCAAGAAAAATGGACTGCTGAAAACAGTCCATCGCTGTTCAATTCTTGCACCCTTTAATGGAATAACTACACCACTTGATTTATCTATTAATGTGGAATAATAAGCCAACGTTTCTTAAACAACATTTATTGATTTTATAATTATCTAAAGCCATTCCGTTAATTCAAGATGAATTATAATTCCCTCTCTTTAGCACTTATCATTTCGTAATTCCCGAAGCATTTGAAAAATTTGACCTCTATGATGCGATTCATGTTCAATCAAATGGTAAACAACCCACTCAGGTGTGACGTCATAATGTTCAATTACTCTCGGTTTACGCCAATCGGTTAAGTCCATTGAACGAAAGTGAGAAAGAAATACTTCGCGTACCTTATTAAGGCGGTAAAAATGTTCCTCTATACTTTCTCCCTCAAAGTGAGTTAAATTGCCGTCAGTTCGATGTTCTAAAGGAAATAATGCGCTAATTTCTTGATCCCAATCAGTTCCAAGTACTTCTACATATAACCAATCTGCCTCGATCAATGCAATGTGATACAAGAGTGTCCCATTGATTGTCCTTCGCCTAATTTCCGGTCAATTAAGCTTTGGCTGGTTCCAGTTAATTCAGTTATAAGAGTACGTCGTACATCCTCTAGACACCATAGCCATCGGCCAATCTCTTCTTCATACTCTGGTAATGAAGATACCAGTAAAGTTCTTCTCTCCAACAGATCAACCTCCTCTAATTAAAATACTTAACATTCTATTAAAAATAGATGTTTCCTTCTTTTAAATAAAAATATTCTTCCCGTATTCCACAATCTGTCCCTTTAATAAAGAAAGAGCGCTATTCTTGCTACAGAATCGCGCCAGATTGCGGAGTATCGGTAAAATAAAAATTAATGTTTACCCTTTATAGGTATAAAAGCTGAGTGGTCTTGGATCATCAGCCAAATTGGGCACTCTACGATATATCACGTAGGATGCCTTGCTTTATTTTATGTGTTAGCCCTCAGATAAACTTGAAAAGTAACTATTTTACTCATTTTAAATATGTTCAGTTAATAATTTCTCCCTTGTTTTTGGCTAAATTTTCGCGCCATTCACGTCGCTCCGTAGTTGTCAGTTTCGCCCACTCTGTTTCTTCACCAATAATTCTTAAAGGTTCTTTTGAGCGATAAGATCGTGTTAAGTTACCCGGAAACTTTTTGTCAGTAACATTTGGGTCGTTTTCAAATTCACCTGTTGGTTCTATTATATAAACGCGTTCTCTTCCTTCTCCTTTTGCTAATGCTGCTGCAAGTCCTGCGCCATTGGCATTAGCAGTGAAATAAATATGGTTCATTTTAAGCTCAGGTTTGTAATTTGAATCTCCACCCGCTGTCAGTAAATCACCAACCTGCAAATCTGCCTTTGTCCCATGATAAAATGGTCCTTCATCAGAAGGTGCACCCTCATATGAATTTGACAATTCATAATTTCTTTTTGCATTATCAGAATCACACAACTCCTCATAGAATTTGGCAATGTTTAAATATAATGTTGAGTATGCACTCTTAACATTTTCATCATTTATATTTAGTGCACACTGTAAAGATGTTTCCATCCATTTCAATTTGTCTGTAATACTCTTTTGTTGACGAGCCAAATGATAAGCTGCAATAAACCTTTCATAGTCGTCTTTTGCTTCGTGCCAAGCTTGATGAAACATCGTGGTTGCACCTTCAACGTTTCCGCCATCTTCCATGTTCATCCCACTCATACAGAGTTTAATAACGACGTTGTTTGGATCAAATTTTATATTCATCTAATCTTACCTCCAAATTAATGAAATCACATTTTGAACTACATTTCTTCATTATTTAAAAGCCCATGCCTTTCCTGTGATATTCTAAAAAAATAAATTTATTCCGCTAACTGGCCCAAGAAATGAATACGTTATTCCCCGAAAGCGCCCGATTATTGAAGAAACTTGGTCTGTATGATTTACTCATTAGCCACACAACCATTGTAATTGCAACTGAGTAAGCCTCCTGTCCATTCGCGAACAGGAGGCTTTGTTTGTTGGTGAAACGGAAGTATGTTTGCTATTACTGCGGTTGCTCTCCTGGGACATTCACTTGGAAAGTAACGCCGAACTTTTCTTTTACTTGCCCGTACAAGGGGCTCCAATCCGTCTTCTGAAGAGGCATAATGACTTGTCCGCCGTCTTCCAAAGCGGCGAAGATTTCTCTAGCTCTAGCCTCTTCTTTGGGATGGATGGCAATCTGAATCGTATCGCCTGGCTGATAAGGCATGCCTGCGAACGTATCGGTGAACATGAGATCCGCGTCGCCGACTTTCAAGTGTGCATGCATAACGCGATCCTTCATGTCATCCGTCAACGGATGATTCGGGTCCGCCGGCATATCTCCGAACGTCATGATACCCATCACTTTCCCGCCAAGCGCTTTCTCGTAAAAATGGATCGCTTCTCTCGTGTTACCGTCAAAAATCAAATACGGGTTCAAACTAATTGACATCATTCAACAGCTCATTTGGAAAAATTTGGACAACCTCTTATTCATGATACATCAAAATTGAGCTTGCGTAAACTGGACTAACCCACTTGATGGATAACGGTTCCAATTCTAAATAATCCTTATTCGATTAAATGGCCCGATTGTTGAATAAAAGCTAATGACTATTGTTCAACTAAACTCCCTCTATATAGAAAGGAAAATCTTACGATTTCTCTTGTTTTCTCCAAATTTCGTAGTAGTTTGTTTTAAAATTCATTTGAGGATTGGAATTTTAGTGTACTACCATGAAAATAAACTTCTGTAATTCTGGAAAAAAGGCAATACTAAAGAAGACGCAGCTCATTCATTTTTAAAAAAGGGGAGAGCGCCTAATTCATTGATCCTTGGAATCGAGTTGAATAGATTAAGATGCTTCTGGTTCTTGTAAAGTAACTGTGTATCCTAAACTTTCAAGTCTTCGTAGTGAATGCCGAACAATGGATTGCTGTCTTTGTTTATCAAAGTAGTCTTCGCCTAAGTCTACATACATTTCTTTTCGTGTTAAGAGATAATAAGAGATACGTAACATGGCATGGGCGACCACTATTCCGGCTCGCTTTTTGCCTTTTCGTGATGCTGTTCGTCGATACAGTGCTCCGAGATAGTTCTTCGAACCTTTTACTGAATGAGCTGCTTCAGTTAATGCGGATCTCAAATACTTATTTCCTTTTTTGGTTTTAGCTGATTTCCTTTTCCCAGCACTTTCGTTCTGTCCAGGAACCAAACCTGCCCAGGAACACATATGTGCTGCACTTGGGAATTGTTTCTTAATATCAGTTCCGATTTCAGCTAAAATTTGCTCAGCCATCCTGGTGGCTATACCAGGAATAGAATCTAATCGTTCCACATCTTCTTGGTTGGTACGTACTCTTTTCGCTACTTCTTGATCGAGCATCTCAATCTCTTCAGTCAAAAAGTCAATATGTCTTAAAATCGTTTTTAACATTAGACGTTGATGGGATTGAATATAACCTTTAAGTGCGAGTTCCAGTTCATCTTTCTTCTTTTTCATTGAGCGACGTGCAAAGTTTGCTAGTTTTTCAGGATCCTCTTCTCCTTTGGCAATAGCATCAAGCATATCTCGAGCGGAAACACCCAAAACGTCTGAAACAACTGAACCCAATTTAATGTTCGCTCCTTCTAATACCTTTTGGATTCGATTGATTTGTCTTGCACGTTCCTCAATGATGCTCCGACGATAACGAACGAGTTCACGTAGTTCCCGTTGATTACGATCTGGAATGTAACTAGCTTTTAAAAGTCCATGACGAAGAAGTTTGGCAATCCATTCTGCATCCTTAACATCTGTTTTACGTCCGGGGACTGCCTTCATATGTTGAGCATTCACCACTAAAAACTCAATATCCTCAGCTTCTAGTAAATTCACAATAGGTTTCCAATAAACACTCGTGCTCTCCATGGCAACATGGGTACAATTATGTAGTTTAATCCAGTCAACCAACTGTAGTAGAAATACAGTTTTAGTAGAAAACGTTTGAATCTCCTTTCCTTCAGGTGTCAAAATACAGGCAGTAATATTGTCCTTATGGACATCCATTCCGCATGCTCTTTCAATGACTACATCCATTGAAAACATCCTTTCTACGGCTCACAATAATATTGGAGGCTGGTGCATCAACCAGAATAGGATTAATCTACCATGTGTGCTTCCCGTAAGGGAGCGACAGTCAGTGGTGCACCGTGGTCGGTGGAGTCAGACTAAAGGATGGGCTCTAACGCACCATAGTACAGCGACCTTCCTCTCCCAGCCGTAGAATCAGTATTGACGGTTTAAAAACATTTTCATTCTCTGTGGTGAAGAGCTGGTTTTTAGCGATTCATGTATGGCTAAAGGGTAATTTTGGGGGCAAAGTGAAAAAGAAACTTATAGTTAACCAAACCAACCTTATCCAAAAGTTGGATAACTAGCTAAAGTATGGTTGCACTGGTGGATCTCCACATTTCTCATGGAGGTCAACCCTCCCATATCTCACAGAGTCTTTGCTCCAAAATTCCTTCGTCCAACCTTTCCATGAGGTGGATGTCAGTCATGCTGCCCGACAGGGTCCTTGCCCGTATTTTAGTTGATTTACTGACTAATCCGTGCTTCAAATGTCTAAAACAATAAAACTACTACCTAATGAATTTCACTAAAAGAAATTTAAGCTGCTATCTGTAATTCCGCCATATGAGGAATGTCCCTTAACATACGCTCTTCACTAAATTCACACTGCTTTTTACCGATGGTAAACAGAATACGTATGAGCTTATTACATATTGCAATTAACGATTGCATTTTCTTCAAAGGATTATCTGGGCGCTTTGTAAAATACTCGTGTAATGCTTTAAAAGCAGTATTTTTAGCGACTAAAGGCATTGCTACTCGAAAAAGAAGTGCTCTTAAAGTCTTCCTTCCTCTCTTTGTAATTTTGGTTTGTCCTTTGTGCTTTCCAGATGTATTTTCCTTTAGGCTGAGCCCAGCTAATTTGATAATCTGCCCTGGATGGGTGTAGTTACCTAGGTCTCCTACCTCCGAATAAAAGCCTGCAATCGTATCTTTGCCTATTCCCTTAATAGCCAACATTTGTTCAACACCTGGAATTTGTTCAAGAAGTCTATCTATGTTAGATTCCAGTTCTTCGAACTTTTCCTTTATAAGTTCATATTTGTCTATTAACGTGCTTAGCTCTAATTTAGCCATGTCCGAACCTTCACGAATGCCAATAGAATCGGTGGCAACCTGCCTTAGTTCTTTTATTTTACTGAGTCCCACTGCACGTTTAACAGCTTTCCGAAGATGTACTAATATTTCTTGTTCCGAAAGGTTGACTAACTCATGTGGCAATAAATTTAGTTTTAATAATTGGATCGCCGACTTACCTTCCCAATCTTTAAATACCGTAAGGAATTCTGGAAAGTAGCGGTCAATCCAATTATGGATTTGCCCCTGAACTGCTTGAAGATCAACAGCTAAGAGATCACGTATTTTTCGAGCCACTCGGAGTTCTGCATAAACTCCTTGCGGAATGTTCGGTTCAGCATATCTCCCGTCTTTGACCAACTGAGCGATAACTCTTGCATCCTTTACATCATTTTTAGTTGGAGAGTTATCATCCAGCTCTTTACTCTTCTTTACATGCATAGGATTTACGACCACAAACTTAATATGATGATCCTTAAGGAAGTGAGCTAAATTAAGCCAATAGTGACCTGTCGGCTCCATTCCTACAATCACTTTTTCCATTTTGTTATGAACCATTAAATTTTTAATCCACTCTATGAAACAGTTAAAGCTAGAATTTGTATTTTCAAAGTATAATGGTGCCGAAATTTCTAAACCTCTAAAGTCCTGGGCTCTTGCCACATGCTTGTATTTGGCAATATCAACACCTATAATTAATGTTTGAGAAGTAATTTGAGCAATCTTTTCATTTTGGTTATAATTCATTTAAATAGCCTCCTGGTAGTATATTTGTATCCTTTTTGCCGCCAAGCTTTGGACACTCATATCTTACCAAGGGGCTTTTTTATATTCAAACCCCATATTTCTTCATTACAGGAATGCTGCCCTCTAGCACAATAAGAAAAACTGTCTCAATGACAGCTCTGAACATTAATCTTGCACCCGTAAGTTAACTTTTTTCAATCTTACAAATCCACTTATAAAAATTCAGTAAAATAACTAACAAAATAGGGTCAAAAAAAATAGAATACTCTAATTTCCACCACCCATAATTGAAGTACCCCCAAGGTTCTGGCAGTAACGCTATTAATTCATAAATCACCATAAATACCATCCAATAAATATAATAGAGGATTCTTTTTACTAAAGGAGAGTTAAAGGGAAACCAATTCAAAAACATCATATTTACAGGTGGTAAAAGTATTGTAAGGGAAGGTAAACCTTCCCAATCAACATCTTGTGTAAAGTACCAATAACCGTGGTATTTTTGGTCAATAAACAAATCAGCAATAATTTGTAAAGTAATGGTGAACGACCAAATATGAACAATTTGATTTTTAGTAAGCCGCTTGTTAGTTTTAAAAGCAATTAAATTAAAAAGAATAACAGCAATAATAAGTCCAATCATAAAAAATGTCCTTTTTTAACTAATTTTCTCTAATCACTGTTCTTTTATCCTGCACGTCCCTTCAATAAGAAAATGCGTCTCTACTTAATGTAGAAACGCACCCTATAGTTAAGTACATTTGTTCACAAACTTATTACAGGAATGCTGTCCCGTTAGTTCAACAAAAATAGGCATATATCCTAATTGAACCTATGCATCGATTGGTGAAAAAAGATTAACACCTGCACACCATCAAATGATTTCCATAAGGGTCTTTGAAATTAAACCAATGATTATGCTCAATTTCTGTTGTTAATTCAACATTCTTACCCTTCAAAAAATTATAGGCTGCTTCAATATTGTGGGCATTAAAATGAAAAGCTGGAGTTTTGAAAATATTTTCTTTTGAATAAATCTTGCTATCTAATACAATTCCAGTTCCATTCGTTGTTGGTACAATAAATAAATGCCCAAATAAAATCTCACCTTCTGCATTTAACCCCAAAATGTCACAATACCAATTCCGTGCTTCTTCGACATTACTTACAGGAATAAAGACTGTTCCGATTTGATTTAAAACAGGATTCATTGACAACCTCCTAAAATAGAATTTATTAAAATAATTCGCTTTATTTTTATTTTTCTCCTTTTTATTAAACTAACCTGCCCCGTTAGTTCAATAACTTCAACAAAAAAGGCGTTAATCCTTCCTGGAATAAACCACCCTTAAGTCGAGCATTTTTATTTTTTTCAACATAAAAAAAGGTAGTACCAGCTAAGCTGACACCACCCGCAATGTAGATGTTAATTAAATGGGGAATTATTTATTGATGACCTCGTTATATCCCTGCTGGGCATCAGTGATTGCAAGCTTTGAATAGACCTCCAAGGACTTGCGTCCATTCCCCTGCCCGCTCCACTCCGTCCAACCAACTCTGTGTCACGTCATGGTTCTGCCCCAATAAGATCGATGAAATTCACCGGCCTATTTTTAAACGAACGATGAACCATAGGCTCGGTGTCAGTCTTCGATTGCCTGGTAGACCATGGTCCAGAAGTCGTGGATAAGCCGCGTTGAATCCGGAGTGGACGCCCCGACCTGGGTGAGAAGGATTCCGGTGAGCTGTTTGTCCGGGTCAGCATACGTCGCGGTGCCGCTTCCGCCGTCCCAGCCGAACTGGCCGATGGGCGCGTAGTCACCTCGGTAGGTGCGCACCGCCATCCCAAAGCCCCAGCCACCGTGCTGCCCTTGGCCGAAAGACACATGTACGTTGTTGCGGGCCATGGCGTTTCGGGCGGCTTGTTGCTCTGGCGTGAGGCGGTTGGTGGTCATCAGTTGGACGGCGGGCCGGGATAGGATCCGTTCGGTCCCGTGCATCCCGTGATTCAGCAGCATCCGGAAGTAAGCGTGGTAGTCGTCGACGGTGGAGACCAGTCCGCCGCCGCCGCCCTGAAACGCCGGAGGCTGGCTGTGGCGTCCCCCCTTGGCCTCGTCCCACACTATGTACTCTCCGGTCTGCGGGTCGGGGGCGTAGAGGGTTGGCAGCCGGTCGATCTTGTCGGCGGGCACGTGGAAACCGGTGTCCTTCATGCCCAGGGGGTCAAAGACGCGTTCGCGCAGGAACGTCTCAAACGACTGGCCCGTGACCCTAGCGACGAGCACGCCGAGTAGATCGTTGCTGATGTGGTACTGCCAGCGCTCTCCGGGATGGTGCATCAGTGGAAGCGAGCCAAGGCGCCGCATCCACTCATCAGGCACGGGCACTGGCTCCGGTAGATTGGGCGTGAGTCCCTGCTCAAAGATTGCGTTCATGATTGGAGTGCCCAGCGACGTCATATCCATGCCGAGCCCAAACGTGGAGGTCAGCAGGTCCCGTACGGTGATCGGCCGCCGCGCCGGCACGGTATCGTCCAGCGGGCCGTCGATCCGCTTCAACACCTGCCGGTCGGCGAGTTCCGGTAGCCACTGCTCTACCAGGTCATCCAGCCGCAGCCTGCACTCGTCGAGCAGAACCATCGCCGCCGCGATCGTAACCGGCTTGGACGTCGAGGCCATCCGGAAGATCGTGTCCCGGCGCATCGGCGCACCACCGTCATGGCGCATCGTCCCGATCGCTTCGACGTGTGTCTCATCGTACCTGCTGACCAGGGCGACGAGCCCAGGAATCTTCCCGGACTCGACATGTCGTGCCAGCACGTCGCGCATTCTGCGCAGCCCAGTTTCGGAGAAGCCGCTGTTGCTTTGTACCGTTGTAATCTTTTTCATTTGGTTTCCCTCTCTTTACTTTTTTATCAGCCCTATGGATATGTCCTGCGCTTAGCATAGAGCCAATTGTTCATGGGACGTTTATTCTCGGTTTCATCAAATTCAAGGTCACCATTATTCCGTAAGTAATCTTCTTTGACAACCGTTATCTCGCCCTCCCCATTGGAGCTGAGAAGGGCGAAAATACTGCCCTTATCCATTTAAGCTCCCGCCTTCACATTACCTAATTATGTATACTCTGTAAGTAAATACATATTCCTTATTCAACTATCCTTCCCCTTTAGCCATACATGAATCGCTAAAAACCAGCTCTTCACCACAGAGAATGAAAATGTTTTTAAACCGTCAATACTGATTCTACGGCTGGGAGAGGAAGGTCGCTGTACTATGGTGCGTTAGAGCCCATCCTTTAGTCTGACTCCACCGACCACGGTGCACCACTGACTGTCGCTCCCTTACGGGAAGCACACATGGTAGATTAATCCTATTCTGGTTGATGCACCAGCCTCCAATATTATTGTGAGCCGTAGAAAGGATGTTTTCAATGGATGTAGTCATTGAAAGAGCATGCGGAATGGATGTCCATAAGGACAATATTACTGCCTGTATTTTGACACCTGAAGGAAAGGAGATTCAAACGTTTTCTACTAAAACTGTATTTCTACTACAGTTGGTTGACTGGATTAAACTACATAATTGTACCCATGTTGCCATGGAGAGCACGAGTGTTTATTGGAAACCTATTGTGAATTTACTAGAAGCTGAGGATATTGAGTTTTTAGTGGTGAATGCTCAACATATGAAGGCAGTCCCCGGACGTAAAACAGATGTTAAGGATGCAGAATGGATTGCCAAACTTCTTCGTCATGGACTTTTAAAAGCTAGTTACATTCCAGATCGTAATCAACGGGAACTACGTGAACTCGTTCGTTATCGTCGGAGCATCATTGAGGAACGTGCAAGACAAATCAATCGAATCCAAAAGGTATTAGAAGGAGCGAACATTAAATTGGGTTCAGTTGTTTCAGACGTTTTGGGTGTTTCCGCTCGAGATATGCTTGATGCTATTGCCAAAGGAGAAGAGGATCCTGAAAAACTAGCAAACTTTGCACGTCGCTCAATGAAAAAGAAGAAAGATGAACTGGAACTCGCACTTAAAGGTTATATTCAATCCCATCAACGTCTAATGTTAAAAACGATTTTAAGACATATTGACTTTTTGACTGAAGAGATTGAGATGCTCGATCAAGAAGTAGCGAAAAGAGTACGTACCAACCAAGAAGATGTGGAACGATTAGATTCTATTCCTGGTATAGCCACCAGGATGGCTGAGCAAATTTTAGCTGAAATCGGAACTGATATTAAGAAACAATTCCCAAGTGCAGCACATATGTGTTCCTGGGCAGGTTTGGTTCCTGGACAGAACGAAAGTGCTGGGAAAAGGAAATCAGCTAAAACCAAAAAAGGAAATAAGTATTTGAGATCCGCATTAACTGAAGCAGCTCATTCAGTAAAAGGTTCGAAGAACTATCTCGGAGCACTGTATCGACGAACAGCATCACGAAAAGGCAAAAAGCGAGCCGGAATAGTGGTCGCCCATGCCATGTTACGTATCTCTTATTATCTCTTAACACGAAAAGAAATGTATGTAGACTTAGGCGAAGACTACTTTGATAAACAAAGACAGCAATCCATTGTTCGGCATTCACTACGAAGACTTGAAAGTTTAGGATACACAGTTACTTTACAAGAACCAGAAGCATCTTAATCTATTCAACTCGATTCCAAGGATCAATGAATTAGGCGCTCTCCCCTTTTTTAAAAATGAATGAGCTGCGTCTTCTTTAGTATTGCCTTTTTTCCAGAATTACAGAAGTTTATTTTCATGGCAGTGCAAAAAGAAAAGCTGCCTCAATGACAGCTTCCACTCCTAAACTCAAGCACCCGTTCGTATTATAAGGTCAGCCAGAAAATTTTTCTGGTTGACCATTTTTTATATCGATATATGATAGCTGTAGCCGGGGTAGAACGTAAGCACCCGTGGGGCAAAGACCTCGTCAGCTAAACCGTTCGCCCCCTACTTGTAGAAACATGTTTGAGGCTGGTTGGGACTACGATCTCGCATAACAAGCGAAGCTATGATACTGCAAGAGGAATTAGGGGTAACCGGTAATTTAATTATTTGGAGGAGATCTGGAATGAATCCAGTCGTTGGTCTGGATATATCAAAAGGGGAAAGTGAAGTTCAAGGATTTTTAGATAAAGGAAAACCTTATCGTAAAAGCTTTAGCATCAAGCATGATCTCGGAGGTTTAGGATCATTACTTAAGTTTCTTAAGGAGATAAAAGATGTAACTGGTAAACAACCTCCGGTTGTATTAGAGGCTACGGGGCATTATCATGCGCCAGTTGTTCAGTATTTGGAGGATCGAAATTATTTATTAATAATCATCAATCCATTGATTTCCCATAGAGCCAAAAGTTCAAGTTTACGAAAAGTGAAAACAGATGCAGTTGATGCTTATCGGCTCTGCGAGCTTTACTATAAAGAGGAATTAGAGCCCTATAAAAAGCGTGGAATACGACTATTAAATCTGCGTAATCTTACTAGGCAACATGCAAATATAACCGAGATATATGTACAAACCAAATTACAATTTCAAGCTGTATTAGATCAAGTATTTCCTGAATATAAGGGAGTTTTTGGTGAGTTATACTCTGTAGTATCTTTACTTACCCTGCAAAAATATCCTACATCCCAAGATATCTTGGCTGCTAGTGAAGATGAGTTGGCTGATGGTATAAAACAGTTATATAAACATGGATCAAAAAAATGGGTACAAGAAAAGACACAAAAACTTAAGAATGCCGCAGCTCGAAATCCATTTCAAGAAACTTTATACAAAAGTCATTTAATAAGCATGAGTATGTATATTAATATGCTTCTTCAATATAAAGAGTATCTATCAAAGTTAGAAACAGAGATAGATACTCTCGCTAAGGAAATTGAAGAATATAAGATTATCCAATCTATCCCTGGTATTGGTGAAAAAATCGCGGCAACGATTATTTCCGAGATTGGTGAGATAGACCGGTTTAATCATCCAAAAAAGCTGGTCGCATTCGCTGGAGTTGATCCAGAAGTATTTGAATCTGGTAAATTTAAAGCCACATTAATACGAATTACAAAGCGTGGTTCAAGCAGACTACGGCATGCCTTGTATTTGGCTGTCCGTGCTGGAATACGTGACGCTCGTAAAAAGAAAACAAGTGATGAGATCATCCCTAGAAATAAGAGATTAAGAGAATTTTACGATAAGAAACGCAGTGAAGGTAAATTGTATAAAGTAGCAGTTATTGCTTGTGTTAATAAGCTTTTACATTGGATATTTGCCATATTAAAAAACAAGACCACTTTCCAAGATATCGCTTAAGAACTATATCTAACTAAAAACAGAAAAACCTTCCAGTAACCGTTTGACGGAAGGTTATTTGGCATGCGCATTTTTAGTATAACATGGGTAATTAAAGATTTTCAGTGAAAAATGTTGACAAACTATTAGCTGGTTTAGTTTAAGTGAATAACTTCACAATATCTTTATTAAATAGCACAAAAAGACCACCTTGCCCTCTGCTCCGTGGTCTATTTTTTAAATTTTAATCAGTTGAGTTAGCAATCTTAACTAATATTTCAGGTGTAACTTTGTTTGTTACCTTTTTGTCAATTCCGAGCATATATTGCCAGTTATCTTTTTCAAAAACAAGAAAATTCATAATTGGAGTATTATCCGTATAAATGGCTTTTTGCCCATTTTGAAGTGTATATACTTTTTGATTAACCTTGTCTTTGAAAACCACTTTATTTTTTAAGGGGCGAATATCAATTTTATAATTATTTTCTGATGATTTTTCATTCACAAAACGAATTGACAGGAAATCATTCGTGTCATATTCCTTATCTTCATAAAATCTTCCGAATTCATGGGTGAAAGAAATAGAAGGTTTGATTTTGGGAAATTTCATATCTTGTTTAAAGTGATTTTCAAATTCCTTTACTGCATCTTTAACAGGTTTATACCCAACATCAGTGAACTTTTCCTCAAAAGAAGGAGGTGTATCCTTTGGACTTGCAAAAGCAATCTCATTTATTGGTACAAAACAAGCAATACAGAGTATTAAACAAATAAAGTTAATTCTTTTACTCAATGTTCCATGCACCCTCTTTATCCATTTAATAAGTATTCTTCTCCATTTATGAAAGATTATTTATCGTGACTTATGTAACTAACCTGCCCCTTTAGTGCAATAAGAAACGTATTCCTAACTCTACAATAATTGCTAAAACTGAAGTAATGAATATGTCCATTACTACATATTTTTTTGCTCTATTTTTATAATTGGAGTCCATAAAGTATCTTATTATGTAAAGGACGATAAAGATGGAAAGTATTTGAAAAAAATTCATTCAAATCACCCCTTTTTATCATTCTTTGTTTCGGCATTTCCCATTAAATTCCCTTCTTTTTGTTAAACTAACCTGCCCCTTTAGTGAAAGAAGAGAAGCTGCCTATTGGCAGCTTCTGCAATTCTTGAATCCGATTTATTTCATCGACCTTGCAATTTCTAACAATTTTTCTTTCGCTAATCTTGAACTACTCATTTCTACATAAGTACCATCTTGGACCCAGTTGAGTAAACCACCATTAATGGTATCTCCTTTAATATCAGACTTTCCTCTATCTGCCCATTCCTGAAAATAGCCTTTGCTTCCATTAATCTCGATTTGTTGAGCATTAGGAAAATCGTCGTTGGATAATGGAAATCCCCTTGTCTCATGAATAGCGACCATCAGCTTGGTATCCTTGTTGTTCATATAATGTAGCATTATCCAAGAAGAGGTTTTAGTATCTAATGTCCAATCATTAGGTATTTTTTTTGGAGTTAAAAGGGTAAAGTCAACATCTTTCTTTATTTCTGAAATGGTTTTGCTGTTGTGGTTGTACTTTATCCCTTTAGCCATACTTAACATTGGACTACTAACTAAAAGGATTATAAAGAGAAATAGACGAAAAAGAAGTGCCATCTTTTAATACCCCAATCCAGACTGATTTTTTGGAAATAGTATCCCCGATTTGACACTTCTTATTTAACTGAACTGCCCCTTTAGCACAATAAGAAAAAGCTGCCACAACGACAGCCCTGTTCTTCTACTCTTGCACCCGTTAGCTTAAGTATATTTCTTCACAATCTTTGGATTATTATCGACTATTTCTTTTTTTAAAAGACAAATAAATGATACCAATCAACAAAATTACTCCAATTAAATACGGTAATACATTTTGCCAATTATATATGCTATTGCCTTTTTTACCGGTAGCACCATACTTTCCCTTATAATTAACTTTTATAAATAACCCTTCGTTTTTCTTAACTGCGATTGCATCTTTTGTATTAACACCTTTGATTTCATAGTATTCAGTACCCTTGGGAAATTCATTAGAAAAATTTCCACTATATGTGCCACCTTCCCAATCTGAATAATCAGTTACCTCACCTATTTTCTTACCGATTTTATTGGGTTCGATATGAGTTTCTGAAATAACATAAGCGTTGCCTTCGTAGAGAACAAAAGCATATGCCCAATCTGCAAAGGACTTACTAACAAGCAAAGTACACCCGATAAAAAAAACGAAAAACAGGATTATTATCTTTCTCACCTACATCCCCCTTATAAAATTAGACAGATTCAAAATTAATTATCGTTGTATTGTTAATCTATTATTTGACTTTTTAAACTATATCCCTTTCACAACAAAAGTTTCACTACTTTTTAAATTCTTTTCTCAAACATTTTAATGTTCAGAAAGCCTTGTTCCACTAACCTGCTAGTTCAATAAAAAAAGCTGCATCAATGGCAGCTCAACAAAAAAAGGGGTCGCAACGATCCCCATTGTTCAAGTATAGCACCCGTTACTTTAAGTGAAGTATCTCACAAAAAGATTGTTTTTAGGATTTCTGAATAAAATACGGTCCGAGTCCTAAGTCAGTTTCGTGAGTTATGATAAAGGTCCATTTATTATCCCAATCCATGATATAAATGTCACTATAATCTAAATAGTTTTCTTTATATGGCAAATCTTTAACTGTAAGAGTTTTGGCATTTTGAACTAAGTAAGCTTCATCTGTGAATTGATAAAAAATTGTACATTTATTCTTTGTTTGATTTTCAAATGCTTTTATAGCTTTTTCTTTTTCAAGGCATTTTACCTTTTCTCCACTACATAGATACCACAAAAAATGGTCCAAGCCAATCGATTTTTGTTCCTCTTTTGATAGATGACTTGCAAAACTTTCACGCCACTTTTGCCGTAAATATTGTCCCCACTTTGGTATTTCCACTATCTTTAATTCTTTATTTTTCATCCCAATTAACCTTTCTCTACAATATATACTAAAGTTAAGCACCCGTTCGTATTATAAGGTCAGCCAGAAAATTTTTCTGGTTGACCATTTTTTATATCGATATATGATAGCTGTAGCCGGGGTAGAACGTAAGCACCCGTGGGGCAAAGACCTCGTCAGCTAAACCGTTCGCCCCCTACTTGTAGAAACATGTTTGAGGCTGGTTGGGACTACGATCTCGCATAACAAGCGAAGCTATGATACTGCAAGAGGAATTAGGGGTAACCGGTAATTTAATTATTTGGAGGAGATCTGGAATGAATCCAGTCGTTGGTCTGGATATATCAAAAGGGGAAAGTGAAGTTCAAGGATTTTTAGATAAAGGAAAACCTTATCGTAAAAGCTTTAGCATCAAGCATGATCTCGGAGGTTTAGGATCATTACTTAAGTTTCTTAAGGAGATAAAAGATGTAACTGGTAAACAACCTCCGGTTGTATTAGAGGCTACGGGGCATTATCATGCGCCAGTTGTTCAGTATTTGGAGGATCGAAATTATTTATTAATAATCATCAATCCATTGATTTCCCATAGAGCCAAAAGTTCAAGTTTACGAAAAGTGAAAACAGATGCAGTTGATGCTTATCGGCTCTGCGAGCTTTACTATAAAGAGGAATTAGAGCCCTATAAAAAGCGTGGAATACGACTATTAAATCTGCGTAATCTTACTAGGCAACATGCAAATATAACCGAGATATATGTACAAACCAAATTACAATTTCAAGCTGTATTAGATCAAGTATTTCCTGAATATAAGGGAGTTTTTGGTGAGTTATACTCTGTAGTATCTTTACTTACCCTGCAAAAATATCCTACATCCCAAGATATCTTGGCTGCTAGTGAAGATGAGTTGGCTGATGGTATAAAACAGTTATATAAACATGGATCAAAAAAATGGGTACAAGAAAAGACACAAAAACTTAAGAATGCCGCAGCTCGAAATCCATTTCAAGAAACTTTATACAAAAGTCATTTAATAAGCATGAGTATGTATATTAATATGCTTCTTCAATATAAAGAGTATCTATCAAAGTTAGAAACAGAGATAGATACTCTCGCTAAGGAAATTGAAGAATATAAGATTATCCAATCTATCCCTGGTATTGGTGAAAAAATCGCGGCAACGATTATTTCCGAGATTGGTGAGATAGACCGGTTTAATCATCCAAAAAAGCTGGTCGCATTCGCTGGAGTTGATCCAGAAGTATTTGAATCTGGTAAATTTAAAGCCACATTAATACGAATTACAAAGCGTGGTTCAAGCAGACTACGGCATGCCTTGTATTTGGCTGTCCGTGCTGGAATACGTGACGCTCGTAAAAAGAAAACAAGTGATGAGATCATCCCTAGAAATAAGAGATTAAGAGAATTTTACGATAAGAAACGCAGTGAAGGTAAATTGTATAAAGTAGCAGTTATTGCTTGTGTTAATAAGCTTTTACATTGGATATTTGCCATATTAAAAAACAAGACCACTTTCCAAGATATCGCTTAAGAACTATATCTAACTAAAAACAGAAAAACCTTCCAGTAACCGTTTGACGGAAGGTTATTTGGCATGCGCATTTTTAGTATAACATGGGTAATTAAAGATTTTCAGTGAAAAATGTTGACAAACTATTAGCTGGTTTAGCTTAATAAGACGATGAATAACTCTTTGTATTTCATTGGATATTTTCCCCATTTGTATTTTGAAACTTATAATAAATTAAGACAACTATCATCATTCCAAATCCAAATAAAATACCTCCTGCTACTAAAAAGTTATTTATATAGCTTTTAAGAATAATTTGGTAAATACCTGTATCTGCCCCACCACGCCCCGTTAACCAAGAGTCTGCAAATGATGTTCCAAAATTAACACTTGAAAAAATCATTACAAGTCCACCTATTACTAATATAAAACCCACAACAATTAAACTGATTAACTTTTCTTTTGACATTATGCTCCTCCCCCTCTTTAAATAAATTCACCATAATAATCCAGTGAAAAGATACTGTAATTCTTATTTCGCTAACCTGCCCTCTTTAGTTGAATAAGAAAAAGACTGTCGCAGCGATCCCCGTATTAACTCTTGCGTCCGATAATTTAACAAACAATGGGAGTTGGTAACTAAAATTCATTTATTTCATTAAAAAAAAGCAAACCGCTGCAATTAATAAATTAGGTAATCCTATTAACAATATAGAATTAGTTTGTAAAAATCTTTGTTTTCTATCTTCTTTTGATTCAGATTGTAGATTTCTTCCCAATCTATCCCCATCCAAGAATGCTCCAGATAACAAAGCTCCTAATATCAATGAGATAATTCCGACAGCCCTGTTCTTTAACTCTTGCACCCGTTTGTTTAAGTACATTTCTTCACAAACTTTATTTAGCTTAATTCATTGACCTTGCTATTTCTAACATTTGTTCTTTCGATAATCTAAAACTATTCATCTCAACAGAAGTACCATTTTGTACCCAATTCAGTAAGCCACCAGTAATGATGTCTCCATTTTTATCAACTTCACCACTGTCGTCCCATTCCTGAAAATAACCTTTGTTTCCGTTGATATCAACTTGCAGTCTATAAGGAAAATCGTCATTGGATAATTGATAACCTCTTCTCAAATGAATAGCGACCATCAACTTTGTATCCTTACTGTCCATGTAATGTAGCATTAGCCAAGGGGATGTTTTGGTATCCAATGTCCAATCATCGGGAATCTTTTTTGGGGTTAAAACAGTAAAGTCAACTTCTTTCTTTATTTCGGATATAGTTTTACAGTTGTGATTATACTTAATTCCTTCAGCTTTACTTATTAATGGGTAACTATATAACAGGATTTGAAAAACGAACAAACGAATTAAAAATACCAATTTGCTACCTCCATTTTAATTCAAATTTCAGGAAGTAGTTTCTCCAAACCAGAGACTAATTATTGTACCAACCTGCTACCGTTTGTTCATCTCTCGCACCCGTTAGCTGAATAACATTATTTTTTGAAGTCATCCATATTCCAATTCCAATTAGCATTGATAGTGTTTAGAAACTCTGCGATTTTTTCTTTTGATAAATCCTTTTCTCCTGTCAACTTGTTACCGTAATATTCCAATATCCAAGTATCACCGTAAGGTTTTTTTGGTGCTTTCCATCGCACGCCGAACCTATATTCATTTTCATCTATTTTTACTTCAACCGAGAGAATATCACCATGTAGAATAAAACTTCTCATTTCCACTCGCTTACACACCTCCACGATTAAACTTTATCGTAAATTTCACTATTCCCTTATTTAACAATCCTGCTCGTTAGCAGAACAAGAAAAAGAGCTTCCGTAGCAACCCCATTCTTTAACTCAAGCTACCCGTTACTTGAATAAGTATGTAAAAAAATTAAGCACCAGTAGTAGTCAAGTAATACAGTCCTATAAGGATAACCATTATTACCAATATACCAATAAAAACACGTTTCATTACATTTCCCCTTTTAAAATTATATTGTCGATTTACCTACTTAAAGCTGTAAATTCTCCACTGTAATCGCATAATCCTTCTTCAAGTAACCTGCCATTTAGTGCAAAAAGAAAAGCTGCCAAATTGACAGCTTGATCTTCAACTCTAGCACCCGATAGTTTAAGTACATCTCTTCACAAAGTTAAACTTCAAACCTTTTCAATTCCCATTCCAGAAACAACAAAATGAGGACTATTATCTTTTCGATTAAAGAACCTCCAGTATTCGCCTTGATCATCATCTTCCGAACTATCTGGAAATGCTTCTAGTTTGTAACCCTCTGATAAAATGACCTTTAATCCACCAATATCATCAGATTCAATGTTCTTTACCAGGTATTGTCCTTTGTCCTTTATAAAAGTTTTAATTCGTTCATCAAATCTATTCTTACCTTGCATATCCCAATCGAAGTCTTCAATGTCTCCATCCCATTGCGAGCTTGGAGAATAGAAATCCCGTGAAGCTACAACAATTTTATTATTTAAGGTAATTCTCCAAGAACATTGAATATGAAGTGCGTATTCTGCTGATACTTGGGTTTTTCCTCTTCTAGTGATTGGAATCATATCCCCAAACCCCAGCCAAAATAGGTTAGATGCTCTTCCTGCATCCTGTAATTTTAGTCCCATTAATTTACCTAATTCAGCAATAATGAATTCTTTCATACACGTCTCCCTGCTTGGATGTTATTTAAGGAAAGCACTCTTTACTTTAAGTGCATCTATTCACGTTCTAAAATAATATTTTTCTTCATTTTCTTCGTAATCCCTAAATAAATAACAATGCTAATAATCATTAGACAATATGTAACATTTTGTGCAATACCTACAAAGTCACCCCAGCTTCTTATACCATTCACAACCAACTGCAATAATAACCCGACAAGTAATATAAGTAAGACATAAGGTGTTTTCTTTATTAAAAGTCCAGTAATTCCACCAAAGATCCCGCCGATAGCTGACGCTCCGTACCAACTCACAAAAACGGTTGTTTGATATTTAAATGATAATGGGACTTCCGTATCCGTATATAAATCCCCAATCACAAAGTAAAATGTAATAGTGCAAATTGTAAAAATGGCTCCAAATATTGCAGCCTCCCTAATGTTCCTCGCGAAAATATATCCAACTAGCATTGCTAAAATAAACCACATTGGTAAGGAATTAATCATTACTGCTAAATACGAAATTACTAGTTCTAAAACTGTTGAACCATCTCTTAAATATGGCAAATTATCTGAAAGAACCGAAAAAAATGCAACAATTAAACCAACGATAAGTGTAAAGGTAATAAATTTATTAAAATGCCTTTTAGATTCTTTTTTCTCCTTCAAAAAAGGACCTCCCTATTAATATATGTGGAAATTACTATTTTTTTCATATACTAGACGAAATATTTAGATGTGTGGTTTCATTTCTTATTGAACTATATGCCCCGTTAGCACAATAGAGTAGGAGGGGAAATTTAATCCCCGACCTCTCACACCACCGTACGTACGGTTCCGTATACGGCGGTTCAATCTTTTAAGTATCGTAACTCATAAAGTTGGGATATATCTTTTAATCCCCATTTTGTGAGTTTTTCTTTTGTTATCGCTTGATGCAGAATCTCACTTTTAGATATCCGCCAGTATCCCTTACGGGAGTTTGCTAATTTCATGGCATCATCATGATTAATTCCATATTTACGAAGCATCCTGTACTTTGTACTTAGCTTTTTCCATCTCTTCCAGATGAGTTGTCTGAGTCGGTGATTTAACCATTTTTGAGTTTTTACAATGAATTTCTTCATTCGGGATATCCCGTAGTAGTTAATCCACCCTATGGTTACTTGGTTTATTTTCGTTACGATTTCTTTGAACTCACCCGGGCATTTTCGACCGGTTATTTTCCTTAGTTTATTTTTAAATCGTTGTTTTGCCGACTCACTTGGTCGGCAACCGACTTTCCCATGAGGTTATGTATATTGAACCCAAGGAATGTAGCCGAAGTTGCACCACACACTGTACTTTTCTTTTGGTTTATAACTTGTCCGAGGTCTTTCTCGATGTAGCTTGCAACGCTGTCCATTACCCTTTCGCCTGCACGTTTACTTTTGACATAGATGACGAAGTCATCCGCATATCTAATAAAACGGTGCCCTCTCTTTTCTAGTTCTCTATCCAGATTGTTCAAATAGACATTTGCTAGAATCGGGGATAACGGACCACCTTGCGGTGCTCCCTCTGTGGTTTCGATATAAATATCTTTGTCAAGAATGCCTGAACGAAGAAATTTCCAAATCAGTTTAAGGACAATTTTATCCGAAATGAACTCCTCTAAATAAGCTCTAACTCTTTGGTGATGAATTGTGTCAAAATAACTTTTCAAGTCACAGTCCACCACTACTCTGTATCCTTCTTGATAATACCGTTCGGCAAGTTTGATTGCCTGGTGGGCATTCTTGCCTTTACGAAAACCAAAGCTATTCTCAGAGAAGTATGGATCTATGATTGGTTCAATTACTTGGAGAATGGCTTGTTGTACCACTCTATCCAATACACATGGTATTCCTAGATATCTTTTGGAACCGTCCGGTTTTGGAATCGCAACCCTTTTGACAGGTTGGGGCTGGTAAGTTCCCTCCATAAGTTTCTGTTTAAGAGGTTGTAAGTATTTTTCCATATGTGATTTCAATTGATATACGGTAATCCCATCAACCCCGGGGGCTCCTTTGTTACTTTTCACTTTTTCATAAGCGTTCCAAAGATTCTCGTTTGCGATAACTTTATTGATTAAATTGATACCATCTTGTTCTTTCATACCCATGTTGGCATCCCTACGCACTCCTATGTAACCTTCGGTTTCCAACCTATTTCTTCATAGGTAGCCATCTTTTGGTCTATACCGCGATGTTTTCTGCGATTAGGCGGGGTGCCTACACCTCCTTGTTTTCCAAGATTTAAGATTGTTCAGTCCTTCATTTCCACTGGAAACTACTATGACCTCTGCTGACTTCTCACGATAAATCTTTTTTCAACCGAGCGAGTTCGCTCGTTCGTGAGACCTCCCCGGGTAAGAGCGATAACCTTCTTCTCATGTAACTGCTATATTTACTGTATGGGGTTCGGGCAGTATTGGACTTTATCTTGCTATGCAGATTCGTCCTCCCCAATTCAGCCTTGTATATAGTTTCTGTTCGTCAGTTCGAGAATTTGCCTCCAGCTTCCTTCAGATTCCACCTCACGGTGGACACCCTTGCTATTGGCTAACAGTTCCTACTGCCAAGCCTGTAGTGGACTTTCACCACCAAGTTATCGCCCATGCCGGGCGCACATAAGAAAATGGGATCGCCGCAGCCATCCCATTCTTTAACTCTTGCACCCGTTAGTTGAAGAAGATCTATTCAAATAAGGTGCTACCAATTGAGGGTAACACCTTTTCCTGTTACTTATGTTGGTAATCTAATACTTCTACCTTAAAACCGTGACTACATCCTATTTTAGGACTATCACAAGATGGAGATACTCTTACTTTAACTATGTCTTCCGCATATTTGAAAGGTATTTTGTTTGTATCAGGAACTTGAATTCTTAAGGACATATCATAAGAATGATTGTTATTATAAACAATATTAACAATTCCCCGATACTGCCAGCCAAAACCAGAAGCTTCTTTTCCTCCATATTCCTTTATTACTCTCTTATCAATAACAGGAAACATAATATCGAGAACTATATTTTCTGTTGTAACATACCAGTCTTCTGCATACGGTTTAATTTCCTTTGGCTCTGGGGGTTTAGCTTTAACCAAGTTATCTGTGGTAAATATTAATAAAATTGTGACGAAAACAATTATTTTCTTCAAGATGTTCACTTCCATAAATTTTTTTACAGTTATTTTTCACAGCGTCAATTAATATTATCCACAACAACCAATCCGCATCTCCAAACCAAACTGATTCGTTTGCTCCTATATGACATAAATAAACCATTTAATCTTCAACTACCTGATACGTTAGCAGAAATTGAAAAAAGATGCCGCCGCCGCAACACCTTGTTTAACTCTTGCACCCGTTAGTTGAATAAGATTTTTTGCACTTGTTGGTTAACTCCCTAAAATTTTAAAAAATTTAAGTTTCAAACTTTTCCAGAATTGCATTAAACCTATTTTCTATTTCCTCTTGGTTTAATCCTTTTGATTGTTTTTTTTAGAGATAAAGTTCCTCCCACAACAGATATTTTGTTTGCCGAAATTCTGCTACTTCCTTGGCATAATGAATCCAAATCCAAGTAATGATGAAAACAGAAACAACAGAGAAAACTATTAAAAGAAATGGATGCTGATGCTTCATCCCAAATAGCGTTAGAATAAGATTAAGGGGAGGTCCTAATAACGGAACGGTGAACCAAATTTTAGAATTTAAATTAGGCTTTAAAATATACATCAGGGCACTAATGGTTTTGATACATTTCTTTTTTGAAGAAGACATCCAATAAACTCCTTCTCTCTCAATCAAGGTGTATTCTAAATACTATCTACCCCTATTCTAATCGCTTTTCTTACGGGATTTAAATATACAAATGTTGTTATTTAAGGGAAAATGTTCTTTCACTAAACTGCCCCTTTAGTGCCACAAGAAAAAAGGATCGCCTCAGCCATCCCAATCTTAAACTCTTGTACCCGATAGTTGAATAAGGGGTGCCATTTTTATTTGGAATTTCAACTTAATTCCTTTTCAAAACTAAAGAATACCTTACCTTCGTAAGTTCTCTCATTAAATTTAATAAAACCTAGTGAGGTCCAAAAATTTAATGCTTTTTCATTTGTAGAATGAACTGCTATTTGAATACATTTTACTTTTTTATCTCTCATTAATTTTTCATATGTCATATATAGTTTTTTTGCATATCCTAAACCTTGATATTTTTTATGTATAACAAGTAAACTTAACCAAGGTTTTTGAAGACGAGGGCTAGACATTCCATAATCAAGAATACCTATATACTCATCCCCTTTTTTTACTAAGTATCTCTCAACAACTAATTCCTCAGCTTCCTTATGTTCTTTTAAAATATCATTTTGCTCAAGAAACTCTTTATCAAACGCAATTAAATTATACTCCACATTAGAATTCATAATTTCTTTTTCAATGTCTATTTTATTTAATTCATTTTTAATCAAGTTAAACATATTTTCTCCCACCCCTTTTATTAAATTATAACAAGCTTATTGAATTAAACAGTGCAATAAGAAAAGCTGCCTAAATGACAGCTTGAACTACAACTCTTGCACCCGATAGTTTAAGTACAATCCTTCACAATCTTGCTTAAACTTGCTGTGTCCAAATTTTATAAATGTTTTTACCATCTATGATTGTTTTCTCTCTATGGATACTAATCTTTAAATTATTGTAACTAGCCCATTTAGGTAAAAAGTATTCTAGATAGTTGATTACCTTTTCATCAGGAGTAGCATATCCAACATTAATCTGACTAATTAAATATGGACCGAAATCAGGGAGTAGGGCATCCACCCATTCTTCTGCTTGAATATCGGTATCAAAAATACGATTATCTTCCTCATAAGTACCATTAATCCACACGATTTTCTCCATAGAGTCACCCACTTTTTTGGAGTTAAAAGAAATAAATGCAACCACATCATAAATTAGCTTTAAAAACAACTCAATTTAATACATTATTCTCCGATGAAAAGATACATTCCTTCTTGAAGTAGCCTGCCAGTTAGCACAATAACAAAAAAGGATTGCCGCAGCAATCCTTCCTGAACTCAAGCACCCGTTAGTTAAAGAAGCATCTTCTTATTTGCTGCACATTTTAATCGTATTATTTATTACTATTTTGTTTGAATGAATCGGTTAAACAAACACCAAACTAATCTAAAAAAAGGATGTGACACAGTGAAAAAAATAGCAGTATTTCTTTTATTTTTTATTTTATCTACAATGGTAATGCCAAAGGACTCAGAAGCTAATGTATTGGAAAACTTGCCTCGGACACTAGAAACAAAACAATGGAAAGTAACTGTTGGAAAGCCAGACCATAGTGACCAAAAGCTCAACAAGTCTATAAGACCAGCGTTGTATAATGTATACAGCCTAGACATTAAAAATATTGGTAACGAAAATATTGAATTAGTAAGGGTTGAGGGATATAAAAATTTACCTAAGTCAGCGTCAACATTTTATGAACTGTTTACTGTCGAAAACGACGAAGACAAGCTTTTAGAACCATCGTTTCATCATTCCAATTTTCCTTTAGATATTAAGGCAACAGCTTTAATGGTGTCTGTAACTTGGAAACATAAAAATAGTGACCAACGAAAGTTTAAAGAACAGTTCATTTTTCAACTTTCAAAATAACATAGAGGGTATTTCCCTCTTTTTTTTGATTATGGCTCGTTCTCAAGTGAATAATATGGGTCAAATGCGACGTTAATCATAATTTCTTGTTCAACTAAACTGCCCCGTTAGCACAATAAGAAATAGCTGTCGCGACGACAGCCCTGTTCTTTAACTCTTGCACCCTTTAGTTTAAGAACAATATTTCACAATCTCCCCTTCACCATCCCTTTATAGTAGCCAAAACACAAGTCCTATTACTGTTAAAGAGAAAAGTAACGGGATTCCACAACCAACTCCTAAACAGCTTGAAAGCAAGTTATAAATAGACCAACGAGTTTTTTCTCCCTTGGTCGGTTTTTCTTTAAACACTTTAGGTGTATATGTCCTAGTCTTTTTCATCGTTAAAATCATTCCCTGTGTATTTATATACATAATAATTCTCTGCTTGTTTAATTAACCCTCTTCATCTAAACTGCAATTTTAGCAATAAGAAAAGCTGCCAATATGATAGCTTGACCTTTAACTCTTGCACCCGTTACTTTAAGTGTAATGTTTCACAATCTTACCTCGCTAGTGGAAGATTACTTTTCTGGATTTATTTTATGCGTGATGATGGTACCATCTTCATTAACTATTGCTATAAGACCTTCATCGCATTTCACCTCTGAATCTGTCAGATACTCTGACAAGTCTGGTGAGCGATAACCTTCCCTACTTGTAATATTCTTTCCTGCAATTAGATCTTCCATAGTAAGGATTCTTATTTGGGGGTCTTTTCGATCAAAGGCATCTTCACCTAAATGCATTTTAACTTTTTCCTGAATTTCTAATATTTCTGGAGACTTTCTTACAGGTTCGTCTGATGTTAAAAGCATAAAATAATTTTCAGCAAATTCTTCAACTTTACATGGAACAGTTTCAATAACTTCTCTACCAAACATTTCAACATAGGGTAGACCAAATAATGTCATCCAACCTATATCACCAAGACAGGTCTTATAAGTAAGCCCTGGACCAGGTGCACCACAAAGTTTTGAGATATGACAAGTAAATCCAAATACGCTATTTGACCAAAGAAATAACTTCTGTGCCAATTCTAAAAATTTTCTTGTTCCGTTTTTTTTGGTTATAAAATCTGTTTTTATCCAAAGTGAAATTTCAGTTTCATTTCTTGGACCCCAATTAATTGAACCTGTATATTTAGGATGATGTAAATCAATATTATAAAATGACATTTCTTCTCTTGATTTTATCCATAATTTTTTTGCATTTTCAACTGAGTAAAGAGTTTTATCCGAACCACAAATGCTTATTTTTTTAGGCAAATATGATTCATCAGTTTCTTTCAAAATTTGAAAAAATTCATCTACTACATTGACGTGCTTCGGTGTTTGAAAGCCATAACACATAAAATGAACTTCATCAGGCTTTTTCTTTACCATCCCTCTATCCATCCTTTTTACTTTTTGACTGCTCCATTATCGATTCGACAACAGGATAGTTTATCCTTATTGTACTATCCTGCCCCTTTAGCACAATAAGAAAAGCCGCCCATTTGACATCTTGACATTGACTCTTCCACCCGTTCGTAATATAAGGTTAGCCAGATTTTAATATAGCCCCACAACATCGCTATGACAAATACTGACCACAGGGATACGCATATATCTATCATTCCAATAACATATGATGTCGCCAATTGCTTCAATTGCGCTTATCTTCAAAATTCTTAATCCCTACAAACCGACAAATTCTGATACTCATTTTTCCAATCAAACGTTTGATTAAAACTACCACAAGCCTTTTAATAAAAGAACATTGTCAAGTTTCCGCGAAAAGTTATTGTCGAAGAAATCCGTATCGATTTCGCGATTTAC
Organism: Bacillus salipaludis; assembly: GCF_030938565.1. Classification (GTDB taxonomy): domain Bacteria; phylum Bacillota; class Bacilli; order Bacillales; family Cytobacillaceae; genus Neobacillus; species Neobacillus salipaludis_A. The sequence goes on from NZ_JAVGVR010000002.1 coordinate 175,036, forward strand.
CTCCCAAAATTTTTAAAAAATGACACAGGTCACAAATTTTCGCCAGTTTCGACAAATTGAGCTTCTACACAAACGTTTGATTAGAGACCGAGTAAGCCCTTAAAATAGATAGGTTTCTTAACGGAAAGATACCAAAAAGTTGTCGAAAACTAGGACAAAAATAACATTCATCCATCAATGTTTCCTATGTTAATCTATATAATCTTCGTACGTGAGAAAATTAGTTTTAGAATTTATGAAATGATTTAAAAAGGAGAATTTCTTTGGGGGACCTAATGAAACAATTGGAGAATAGAGAGATTAAGAAATGTGAGACATCTGTCCCAGGATGAACTTGCTCATTATGGCAAAAAAAGCCGAAAGCATATGAGCAATCTTGAAAATGATAAAGCCGTACCACCCTATGCTTAACCTATACACTAGATGAAAAAATTGGGATAAAGCCTCTTTACCATTCAATAAACTCGGTGAAATGGTCGGTCTGGTTCTGGAAGCTAAAAAACGTTTAAAAAAGGAAGAGGATTAAAACGATTTCACTAGTAGCTAACCTTTTATGATGATGCTCTATTAACAAGGGCTATATGATTGCAATCCTTAATGCATTTCGACAAATATTCTTATCAATCAAACGTTTGATTAATTCGGAAAAACCCTTTTGTAAATCTGGCTTTTTCAAGTCAGATGTATAAGAAGGTTGTCGAATGTTAGAGGTGCAGTACCTGATAAAACCCTGAATAACTGAATGGAAATTTCCAAATTGTATATGAAAATAAACCACCAATCCTTATTGATCTTCATTGGGGCGGCTCTTACTAGTCATAAAAAATATCCATTGCCGCCCTCTAACTGATAGTCTAATGGCCATTTCAAACCCTTGTAATTATTCTTTATGGAACATCAAGGGTTAACAATCCGTTATCGAAGTCAATGTGGTACTACCTGGTTTGCCCTAATAGATTGATACGGTCACCTGTTTTATATAACGTCAATATTGTTACTACATCTCGTAGATTGATAAATATTGAGATTGCTAATAATGATACCAATACGTTTAAATTCTTTTGTTTTGCACCTGATTGACCTTCTTATCAAGTTTGATTTGTACCGATAACCAAAACTTTATATAGCAGCCACCCATTGTTAAAACATTTAAAAAACACTGACTTCAGACATTTTAATTGTCTGCTTTTGAAGGTTGCTGATACGTTCATGCTACCCAACCATTTATAAATCATATTTACCGTTATTTATCTAAATATTTAACTTTCGTAGGTTTGAGATAATGATTGAAAATTTAAATGTAATCATTCAATGTCTCTTCACGATATCCATTCAATGTCATTTGTCAGTGAATGATTTCTAATGCTTTCTCAGTATCCATTCCTTTTGATTTCCGCTTTAATGGAAACGTCAAAAATACCTGTCTTTTTGGGCTAATAAAAAACCTCCAAACATTGTATTTGGAAGTTGACTTGTTGAACGACTTTATCAGGAATTTCAATCAGATTAGATTACCTTTAGCTATCCCCTAATGTAGTTAAACCTTTGACACTATTTAGTTGCTTAAAGTTGTTGTTACGTGCCTTAGAGGATTCGAACCTCAGAACGTACGCTCTATCCAGCTGAACCATTGGCCCATTATAAGAATGGCGGAGAAGGAGGGATTTGAACCCTCGCGCCGGTTACCCGACCTACACCCTTATCAGGCGTGCGCTCTAACCAGCTGAGCTATAGGCCCATAATAAAATGTTCTTTAACTCTATCAAGATGGAGCGGGTGATGGGAATCGAACCCACAACAACAGCTTGGAAGGCTGTGGTTTTACCACTAAACTACACCCGCAAATAATATTTTTTTAACCTAGTACCGGTGGTCGGGGTCGAACCGACACTCCAGAAGGAACACGATTTTGAGTCGTGCGCGTCTGCCAATTCCGCCACACCGGCATATAAAGCTGGGCTAGCTGGATTCGAACCAACGAATGACGGAGTCAAAGTCCGTTGCCTTACCGCTTGGCTATAACCCAATGTTACAAATAGTATGGGGCGGCTGATGGGAATCGAACCCACGAATGTCGGAACCACAATCCGATGCGTTAACCACTTCGCCACAACCGCCATAATAATATGGCAGGGGTAGTAGGAATTGAACCCACACCAAAGGTTTTGGAGACCTTCGTTCTACCTTTAAACTATACCCCTCCATATAAAAAGATGGCTCAGGACGGAATCGAACCGCCGACACAAGGATTTTCAGTCCTTTGCTCTACCGACTGAGCTACTGAGCCACACAAAATCTATATCAACAGTAGTAATACTACTGGGATAAAAGTACGGTCCGGACGGGACTCGAACCCGCGACCTCCTGCGTGACAGGCAGGCATTCTAACCAACTGAACTACCGGACCATATATTGCGGAGGCAGGATTTGAACCTGCGACCTTCGGGTTATGAGCCCGACGAGCTACCAGACTGCTCCACCCCGCGATAATAATAAAATTTTATGGAGGAGGAAGAGGGATTCGAACCCCCGCGCGGTTTGACCCGCCTGTCGGTTTTCAAGACCGATCCCTTCAGCCAGACTTGGGTATTCCTCCATATAAATGGACCCTGTAGGACTCGAACCTACGACCGGACGGTTATGAGCCGTCTGCTCTAACCAGCTGAGCTAAGGGTCCATTAGTAATTTTAATAGCGGCGGAGGGGATCGAACCCCCGACCTTACGGGTATGAACCGTACGCTCTAGCCAGCTGAGCTACACCGCCATTTATAATAAAAAATGAATGGAGCCTAGCGGGATCGAACCGCTGACCTCCTGCGTGCAAAGCAGGCGCTCTCCCAGCTGAGCTAAGGCCCCATGTTATTAATATCATTTTGACTGGTCGGGAAGACAGGATTCGAACCTGCGACCCCTTGGTCCCAAACCAAGTGCTCTACCAAGCTGAGCTACTTCCCGTAAAAAACAATGGCGCGCCCGAAAGGAGTCGAACCCATAACCTTCTGATCCGTAGTCAGACGCTCTATCCAATTGAGCTACGGGCGCATTTTTGAGAGTTATTTTGCTTGCGCAAAAAACTTGGTGCCGAGGACGGGAATCGAACCGGTACGGTAGTCACCTACCGCAGGATTTTAAGTCCTGTGCGTCTGCCAGTTCCGCCACCCCGGCAAATTGGAGCGGAAGACGGGATTCGAACCCGCGACCCCCACCTTGGCAAGGTGGTGTTCTACCACTGAACTACTTCCGCATAAGAATGGTGCGGGTGAAGGGAGTCGAACCCCCACGCCTTGCGGCGCCAGATCCTAAGTCTGGTGCGTCTGCCAATTCCGCCACACCCGCAGTATTGAAAGTTATTCTTCTACCGCAAAAAACTATGGTGAGCCATGAAGGACTCGAACCTTCGACCCTCTGATTAAAAGTCAGATGCTCTACCGACTGAGCTAATGGCTCAAAAAAACAAAAAAATAAATGGTGCCGGCTAGAGGACTTGAACCCCCAACCTACTGATTACAAGTCAGTTGCTCTACCAATTGAGCTAAACCGGCACAATTTAAATAATTTATGATGGAGGATGACGGGATCGAACCGCCGACCCTCTGCTTGTAAGGCAGATGCTCTCCCAGCTGAGCTAATCCTCCATTATAATGACAGCTATTTTCACTGTCGCGAAAAAACTTTGGTGACCCGTACGGGATTCGAACCCGTGTTACCGCCGTGAAAGGGCGGTGTCTTAACCGCTTGACCAACGGGCCAATTTAAATTTCAGCAAAATAAATACCCCTAAAGGGGCTTAGCCTGGCAACGTCCTACTCTCACAGGGGGACAGCCCCCAACTACCATCGGCGCTGAGAAGCTTAACTTCCGTGTTCGGTATGGGAACGGGTGTGACCTTCTCGCCATTATTGCCAGACTATTTATTTGAGGTATCATTCCCTCAAAACTAGATAAAGCAGAAGAAGTTTGTAAAAACGAGTTCACCTTCATATGATACATATGACTTGGTTAAGTCCTCGATCGATTAGTATCAGTCAGCTCCACATGTCACCATGCTTCCACCTCTGACCTATCAACCTGATCATCTTTCAGGGATCTTACTAGCTTGACGCTATGGGAAATCTCATCTTGAGGGGGGCTTCATGCTTAGATGCTTTCAGCACTTATCCCGTCCGCACATAGCTACCCAGCGATGCCTTTGGCAAGACAACTGGTACACCAGCGGTGCGTCCATCCCGGTCCTCTCGTACTAAGGACAGCTCCTCTCAAATTTCCTGCGCCCACGACGGATAGGGACCGAACTGTCTCACGACGTTCTGAACCCAGCTCGCGTACCGCTTTAATGGGCGAACAGCCCAACCCTTGGGACCGACTACAGCCCCAGGATGCGATGAGCCGACATCGAGGTGCCAAACCTCCCCGTCGATGTGGACTCTTGGGGGAGATAAGCCTGTTATCCCCAGGGTAGCTTTTATCCGTTGAGCGATGGCCCTTCCATGCGGAACCACCGGATCACTAAGCCCGACTTTCGTCCCTGCTCGACTTGTAGGTCTCGCAGTCAAGCTCCCTTATGCCTTTACACTCTGCGAATGATTTCCAACCATTCTGAGGGAACCTTTGGGCGCCTCCGTTACTCTTTAGGAGGCGACCGCCCCAGTCAAACTGCCCACCTGACACTGTCTCCCACCCCGATCAGGGGTGCGGGTTAGAATTTCAATACAGCCAGGGTAGTATCCCACCGACGCCTCCACCGAAGCTAGCGCTCCGGCTTCTACGGCTCCTACCTATCCTGTACAAGCTGTACCAAAATTCAATATCAGGCTACAGTAAAGCTCCATGGGGTCTTTCCGTCCTGTCGCGGGTAACCTGCATCTTCACAGGTACTATAATTTCACCGAGTCTCTCGTTGAGACAGTGCCCAGATCGTTACGCCTTTCGTGCGGGTCGGAACTTACCCGACAAGGAATTTCGCTACCTTAGGACCGTTATAGTTACGGCCGCCGTTTACTGGGGCTTCGATTCAGAGCTTCGCTTGCGCTAACCCCTCCTCTTAACCTTCCAGCACCGGGCAGGCGTCAGCCCCTATACTTCGCCTTGCGGCTTCGCAGAGACCTGTGTTTTTGCTAAACAGTCGCCTGGGCCTATTCACTGCGGCTCTTCGAGGCTATTCACCTCAAAGAGCACCCCTTCTCCCGAAGTTACGGGGTCATTTTGCCGAGTTCCTTAACGAGAGTTCTCTCGCTCACCTTAGGATTCTCTCCTCGCCTACCTGTGTCGGTTTGCGGTACGGGCACCTTTTATCTCGCTAGAGGCTTTTCTTGGCAGTGTGGAATCAGGAACTTCGGTACTAAATTTCCCTCGCCGTCACAGCTCAGCCTTCGCGAGAAGCGGATTTTCCTACTTCTCAGCCTAACTGCTTGGACGCGCATATCCAATAGCGCGCTTACCCTATCCTCCTGCGTCCCCCCATCACTCAAACGATAAAGAGGTGGTACAGGAATATCAACCTGTTGTCCATCGCCTACGCCTTTCGGCCTCGGCTTAGGTCCCGACTAACCCTGAGCGGACGAGCCTTCCTCAGGAAACCTTAGGCATTCGGTGGATGAGATTCTCACTCATCTTTCGCTACTCATACCGGCATTCTCACTTCTAAGCGCTCCACCAGTCCTTACGGTCTAGCTTCAACGCCCTTAGAACGCTCTCCTACCGCGGACACCTAATGGTGTCCACCCACAGCTTCGGTGATACGTTTAGCCCCGGTACATTTTCGGCGCAGAGTCACTCGACCAGTGAGCTATTACGCACTCTTTAAATGGTGGCTGCTTCTAAGCCAACATCCTGGTTGTCTAAGCAACTCCACATCCTTTTCCACTTAACGTATACTTTGGGACCTTAGCTGGTGGTCTGGGCTGTTTCCCTTTTGACTACGGATCTTATCACTCGCAGTCTGACTCCCACGGATAAGTCATTGGCATTCGGAGTTTGTCTGAATTCGGTAACCCGATGAGGGCCCCTAGTCCAAACAGTGCTCTACCTCCAAGACTCTTACTTCGTGAGGCTAGCCCTAAAGCTATTTCGGAGAGAACCAGCTATCTCCAAGTTCGATTGGAATTTCTCCGCTACCCACACCTCATCCCTGCACTTTTCAACGTGCGTGGGTTCGGGCCTCCATCCAGTGTTACCTGGACTTCACCCTGGACATGGGTAGATCACCTGGTTTCGGGTCTACGACCACATACTCATACGCCCTATTCAGACTCGCTTTCGCTGCGGCTCCGTCTCATCAACTTAACCTTGCATGTAATCGTAACTCGCCGGTTCATTCTACAAAAGGCACGCCATCACCCATAAACGGGCTCTGACTACTTGTAGGCACACGGTTTCAGGAACTATTTCACTCCCCTTCCGGGGTGCTTTTCACCTTTCCCTCACGGTACTGGTTCACTATCGGTCACTAGGGAGTATTTAGCCTTGGGAGATGGTCCTCCCTGCTTCCGACCGGATTTCACGTGTCCGGCCGTACTCAGGATCCACTCAGGAGGGAACGAAGTTTCGACTACAGGGTTTTTACCTTCTATGACGGACCTTTCCAGATCGCTTCATCTACCCCGTTCCTTTGTAACTCCATGTTGAGTGTCCTACAACCCCGAAAGGCAAGCCTTTCGGTTTGGGCTGTTCCCGTTTCGCTCGCCGCTACTCAGGGAATCGCGTTTGCTTTCTCTTCCTCCGGGTACTTAGATGTTTCAGTTCCCCGGGTCTGCCTTCATTATCCTATGTATTCAGATAAAGATACTGCTCCATTACGAACAGTGGGTTCCCCCATTCGGAAATCTCCGGATCAAAGCTTACTTACAGCTCCCCGAAGCATATCGGTGTTAGTCCCGTCCTTCATCGGCTCCTAGTGCCAAGGCATTCACCGTGCGCCCTTTCTAACTTAACCTAGGTTTTACTCTAAAATTAGAGAGAAAAACTAAAATGGCGATTACTCGGTTTTTACTTGGTTACTTCTTCTTACGATTATCTAGTTTTCAAAGAACGATTAAAAAAAGCTTTGAGAGAATTGCTCCCTCAAAACTAAACAAACAAGAAACGGTCAACTTCTTATCAGTCCATGAGGACTGCATTATCCTTAGAAAGGAGGTGATCCAGCCGCACCTTCCGATACGGCTACCTTGTTACGACTTCACCCCAATCATCTGTCCCACCTTAGGCGGCTGGCTCCTTACGGTTACCCCACCGACTTCGGGTGTTACAAACTCTCGTGGTGTGACGGGCGGTGTGTACAAGGCCCGGGAACGTATTCACCGCGGCATGCTGATCCGCGATTACTAGCGATTCCGGCTTCATGTAGGCGAGTTGCAGCCTACAATCCGAACTGAGAATGGTTTTATGGGATTGGCTAAACCTCGCGGTTTCGCAGCCCTTTGTACCATCCATTGTAGCACGTGTGTAGCCCAGGTCATAAGGGGCATGATGATTTGACGTCATCCCCACCTTCCTCCGGTTTGTCACCGGCAGTCACCTTAGAGTGCCCAACTGAATGCTGGCAACTAAGATCAAGGGTTGCGCTCGTTGCGGGACTTAACCCAACATCTCACGACACGAGCTGACGACAACCATGCACCACCTGTCACTCTGTCCCCCGAAGGGGAAAGTCCTATCTCTAGGAGTGTCAGAGGATGTCAAGACCTGGTAAGGTTCTTCGCGTTGCTTCGAATTAAACCACATGCTCCACCGCTTGTGCGGGCCCCCGTCAATTCCTTTGAGTTTCAGCCTTGCGGCCGTACTCCCCAGGCGGAGTGCTTAATGCGTTAGCTGCAGCACTAAAGGGCGGAAACCCTCTAACACTTAGCACTCATCGTTTACGGCGTGGACTACCAGGGTATCTAATCCTGTTTGCTCCCCACGCTTTCGCGCCTCAGCGTCAGTTACAGACCAGAAAGCCGCCTTCGCCACTGGTGTTCCTCCACATCTCTACGCATTTCACCGCTACACGTGGAATTCCGCTTTCCTCTTCTGCACTCAAGTCCCCCAGTTTCCAATGACCCTCCACGGTTGAGCCGTGGGCTTTCACATCAGACTTAAAGGACCGCCTGCGCGCGCTTTACGCCCAATAATTCCGGACAACGCTTGCCACCTACGTATTACCGCGGCTGCTGGCACGTAGTTAGCCGTGGCTTTCTGGTTAGGTACCGTCAAGGTACCGGCAGTTACTCCGATACTTGTTCTTCCCTAACAACAGAGCTTTACGACCCGAAGGCCTTCATCGCTCACGCGGCGTTGCTCCGTCAGACTTTCGTCCATTGCGGAAGATTCCCTACTGCTGCCTCCCGTAGGAGTCTGGGCCGTGTCTCAGTCCCAGTGTGGCCGATCACCCTCTCAGGTCGGCTACGCATCGTCGCCTTGGTGAGCCGTTACCTCACCAACTAGCTAATGCGCCGCGGGCCCATCTGTAAGTGTCAGCCGAAACCGACTTTCAGCTTTCCCTCATGAGAGGAAAAGGATTATCCGGTATTAGCTCCGGTTTCCCGAAGTTATCCCAGTCTTACAGGCAGGTTGCCCACGTGTTACTCACCCGTCCGCCGCTAACCAACAGGAGCAAGCTCCTATTGATTCGCTCGACTTGCATGTATTAGGCACGCCGCCAGCGTTCGTCCTGAGCCAGGATCAAACTCTCCAAGAAAGTTGATTTAGCTCATTTGTTACGTTGGCTCATGTTCTCTATATAATAGTAGAAACATGATTATTATTGTTTGTTGACGTTTTTGTTTGTTTAGTTTTCAAAGAACAATAGCACTTATAAAAAGTGACAGGAATATTACTTTATCAAATTCCTTAAATTCCTTAAATTCTATCAACCATCAATTATTTCCAATTTCGATTGATTTTCGCACTATTTTTAAGAGCAACTTTTACATTGTATCAGGTTATCCATCTCAAATCAAGAGGATTTTTTCTAATCTTGTTTGCCAATCCACTCTTTCTGGAAGCGACTTTATTAATATAACACCGTGGGTGCTAACTTGCAACAGAATTTTTTCAGATTCTATAACATTCATCTGTAGTGCCGATTGTGGTACATCTTTATGGTTACGCCCGATTGCGGAACAATAAAGAAGCTTCTATTATTCTCATTCAAGTAAATTAATCATCAAAAAAAGGCAAAATATTAACCTTAACCATATTGGCCGAATTGCAAATTGTATTTAACATCAATCATATTCGCTATACTATTGACCTTAAAGAGATACATACCTAATCATTATATTAATCTACACTGGGCTGGCTCTTACTAGTTCATACAAATATCCATTGCCGGCTCTATATTGGCGATTGGGAACAAAACCTATCGTTTTCGAGATTCGTGAAGACGTATTAATTATATTTATCAGCCTATTATACTGATTCCCTGCTTCATACATATCCCAGCAATTCCCCCCCATTACATGTAGAGGTACAAATATTGGAAGAAGGCATATGGGATAAATCCTATTCCAACCGTTAGGATAGCAGCTGGAAAAGTCGCACAAGTAAAATAATATTGGAATAAATAAAGCCCCCTTGGCGAATTGCTAAGCATCAGAGCTCTAGCTTGAACCAAGGAGGGCTTAAAATAAAATATTAACTTTTCAGGTGAAGCCTACTAGGCTATCATAATCCAACACTTTTTTGAGAAGGAGTGTCGAATGTATCAGATTCGATGTCATCATCATCAATAATTGCTTTTGGTAAACATGCGGTGGTTCCCCAATAATAGGCCACAAGGGAAATGATTACGGTAATGATAAGATCCCAAGGTTGTTGAAGAGTACCATTTCCTCCAAATACCCCTAAACCAGAAACAACCATCATACATGCATAATAGAATATTAGCCATAAAGAAGATTTAATTTGCTGTGCAAAACTTACTAAATTAGTGGGAACCCATTTTTTGAAGAATAAATAGACAACAAACATTAGAATCTGGGAACCAAACAGCCAGGAAATAGTACTCCAGCCTGACCAGTAAACAATCAGCGACGCAATAATAAATGACAGCGGTCCAAGAATACTCATTCCTTTTAAGTAGAATGGACGTTTCAGGTCAGGAGCATTATTACGGAAAGCTCCTGCACAAATTGGCGCTATGGCATAACTGAAAACAAGTGCAGCAGAAACGACACTGATCAAAGTATCCCATGATGGGAATGGCAATGTCCAGAAAATTGACAAGACAAAAGATAACCAAACAGCTGGACGAGGAATCCCCGACTTTTCATCAACCTTTGTAAAAATTTTAAATAATGTTCCACCGCGTGCCCAACCATAAATAGTACGAGGAGTGGTAGACATATAAATATTTGCCGTTCCACTAGGAGAAATTATGGCATCGGAAACAATGAAAACACCCAGCCACCAAAGCCCTAGAACAGTAGCAATATCTTTGAATGGTAGACTGAATGCTTTATCAATACCAGACCACCCATTTTTCAACATATCCGTTGGAATACTGCCAAGGAATGCGACTTGCAATAAAACGTATACTATAGTTGATAAAACGACGGACAAAATTAATGCAATCGGTATTGTGCGTTGTGGGTTTTTGGCCTCACTGGCAACAGCCACGATTGGGGTTAAACCTAAATAGGCAAAGATAACGCCCCCGATAGAAATTGCACCTTGAATTCCTTGAAATCCTGACGGTGCAAATCCGGCAACCGAAAAGTTGGCTGATTTGAAATGTGTTAACAAAACAAAGATTGTAAGGGTAGGGACAAGGAATTTAAAGATTGTGATAATCATATTTGACTTCGCAAATGTTTTAACACTCCAATAATTTAAGAGGAAAAAGATACATAATAAGGCAAACTGAAAAAGCCATCCTGTAATGGTTGGTGAACTTGAACCAACTTTCGTTAAACTTGGGAACCAGGCTGCAGCATATTGGCGCCCGGCCTCTACTTCAATCGCAATCAAACTTGAGTATGCAATAACCGTGATTGAACCAATAAGATACCCGATTAATGGTCCGTGGGAATAAACCGGATAGCGAACAATTCCTCCGGCACGGGGGATTGCCGCACCAAGTTCACAGTAAACCAAACCTAGTAAAAGAATTGCAATTCCGCCAATAATCCAAGAAAGTATTCCTCCAGGGCCGGCAAGTGCACTTACATGGCTCGCTGAAAAAAGCCAACCTGATCCAAATATCGCCCCAAAACCAATAAATGTAAGATCCGACAAAGAAAGCTGTTTCTTAAATTTACCTTTGCTTGACACCAACTTCACTCTCCCATAATTATTACTTTTAATGATTATTCCCTTTAATCAGAATGATGGTTGTCAAGAACGAATGTTCGGCATAATGGTTACAAACAAACGTTTCTTGAGAGGTGTTTAAAATGACCAAATACCAACAAATGTGCCTGATTTCTTTTCTAAAAACATCTTTCAACTGAAAAGCTTGCCATGATCATTTATTTTTATTGAAGCGAGCATGGTTATTGTTGTCAGAAATGTGGTTATGATGCTTATTTCGAGACAAAGACACGTAAACATAGACTTTTTCAGTGAAAAAAATGTCGTTATCAAGCTACTTTTACACTGGGTACGATAATGGAAAAAATAAGATCTGATTTAACCATGTTGTTCCAAGCCATTTATTTCATTTCTCATGATGGTTTAACCGTTAGAACACGAAAACCTTAGCTGCGTGGTCATTTCCCCCATATGTAAACCCTAAAATCCTGCTTCCTTTCTTTTTTTGCAAATTTTGAACATAAACCATCATAGCCACGGACAGCCCTGTTCCATATATCTTTCCGTAGACATTTGAAATAACTACAATTTAAGTCTACTAAGTTCCCAATTTATTTTATATTTACCCAAACACTCTTCACTTCAGTATAGTTATTGAGTGCATAAGAACCCATTTCTCGTCCAATTCCGGATTGTTTGTAACCCCCAAATGCTGCGGCAGGATCCTCTAAATTATAGTCATTGATCCAAACGGTTCCCGCTTTTAATTTATTTGATACCTTTAGCGCAGTTTTGATGTCCTTTGTCCAAACACCTGCTGCAAGTCCATATGGAGTGTTGTTTGCTTTTTCAATCACCTCATCAACGGTATCAAACGGCAAAACGACTACCACTGGTCCAAAAATTTCTTCCTTGGCAATGATCATGTCATCGGTAACATCAGCGAAAACAGTTGGCTGTACAAAATATCCTTTATTAAAAGCTTTTTCACCGCCGGCTGCTACCCTTGCACCTTCTGCTTCGCCTTTTTCAATGTAACTAAGTACGCGTTCAAGCTGCCTTTTCGAAACGAGTGGCCCCATTTCTGATTCTTGATCCATACCTGCGCCAAGTTTTACATCATTAGCCCTTTTGGCGAGCTCTTCGACTACACGATTATAGTGTTTTCTATGGACATACACACGGGATCCCGCACTACAGTTTTGCCCATGGTTATACATGATTCCATTGAAGGCCCCAGTAATGGCTTCTTCAAGGTCGGCATCCTCTAAAATAATATTAGGTGACTTCCCGCCTAGCTCTAAGGTGATATTTTTTATGGTGTCAGCAGCCTGCTTCATAATATATTTACCTGTAACCGTTGAACCGGTAAAGGCGACTTTGTCGACATCTTCATGATTCACTATTGCAGCTCCTGCTGTTTGGCCGAATCCAGGGACAATATTCACTACCCCATCAGGGAAACCGGCTTCCTGTATTAGATTGGCTAAATATAAGGCTGATAATGGCGTCTGTTCTGCAGGTTTTAATACAATCGTACATCCTGTTGCAAGTGCTGCGCCCATTTTCCAGGATGCCATTGTAAGCGGATAGTTCCAGGGAATAATTTGGCCAACCACCCCAATAGGTTCGTGTCTGGTATAGTTTAAATAATCTTTAGAGATTGGAACTGTTTGTCCAAGGATTTTGGTCGCCCAACCGGCGTAGTAGCGGAATTGTTCTACCGTTGCCGGAATATCGTCCGAAAGTGCCACCTGGTAAGGCTTGCCGTTATCAAGTGCTTCCACCTGGGCAAGCTCTTCTCGATTTTCTTCTATTAAATCTGCTAATTTATAGATTAACCTTGCTCTTTCTGCCGCACTGAGGTCTGGCCATGGGCCTGCTTCAAATGCTTTCCTCGCGGATTTTACTGCTAAATCAATATCTTCTTCCCGAGCCTCACTCACTACAGCAAGTACTTCTTCAGTCGCCGGATTCAATGTTTCAAAAGTTTTTCCAGTTACCGACGGTACAAATTTTCCATTTATAAATAATTCAATTTTTCCTCCTAAAAATTCTTTTACCTTTGGTTTTAGTTCAATTAAAGTGGTTTGCATTAATTGGTTCCCCCTTAAACTTTTTAGGATGCTTATTTTTAAACATGCACAGCAAGACTTAAGTTTGCTAGGATATCTTTCAGCTTTTGATCTTCTTCAGGAGTTAATCCTAATCGCGGATGCCGTGCTGGTCCTCCTGCTTGTCCAAGAAGTTCCATTACCCGCTTACAAATTTGTACATATTTTCCTGACCCTTCAAGGTAAGTACATAGCGGTAAAATTTGATCGTTAATGGCCCATGCTTTTTCTACTTCTCCATTTTGGAAATGATTGTACATATCCGTCACGAGTTTTGGCACTATATTTCCAGCAACTGCAATCCACCCCGTTGCCCCGACAAGGTAAGATTCCATGACTAATTCCTCAGAGCCACAGAAGACCTCAAAGTCACCTTTTCCATGTCTTACCAAGTCTCGTGCCTTAGCAATTTCACCGCTTGATTCTTTAATATGGGTGACATTCTCACAATCTCTTCCGATACGGAGCATTAACTCTGTGCTCAAGTTAACACCGGAAGTAAACGGATTATTATAAAGCATAATAGGGATATTGACAGCATTAGACACTTCTTTAAAGTGGAAATAGATTTCTTCTTCCTTTGGTTTACCATAATAAGGATTAATGATTAGTGCACAATCAGCACCATGTGCTTCAGCCTGTTTTGTGTACTCAATGGTTTCTTTTGTTGTTTCGGCAGATGTTCCAACAATCACAGGAACGCGTCCATTTACTTCTTTCATAACTACCTCTACCATTTGATATCTTTCTTCTTTTGTTAAGCTTACGAATTCACCTGTACTACCATTTATGACAAGACCGGCGACACCTTGATTAATAAAGTAGTTTACATTATTTTTTACTCCGGCCCAATCAATTTCCTGTGCCTGAGTCATTGGGGTAATTAATACGGGAAAAGCTCCTTTAATTGTTGTCACGGTAATATCCTCCTCAAAATTATTTAATGAACTATTTTAATAGACACCCTGCTGCTAATGGATCAGTAGGATCTAATAAAAATGTTTGCATGCCAGTAATAAAACCACGGCTAGTAAAGGTGAATTCAAAACTATCCACGCTTTGGTCGGTAACCTGTGCCTTTAATTTGCTGCCGAAAATGCTTTCGTTTACAAAAGGCTGATTTAAATTATTGGACTTTTTAGATAGTAAATTTGTATATATCGCAATAGTTGACCCAAATCCAGGAGAACGAACAATAAATCCGTCATCTCGGAAGGTAATCGATTTGACTATGCCATCTTCAATATTCGAATCATCTACGATAATGGCACCATTTACTGAAAATTCAGAATGCAAATACCGAAAAATATTTTGCCCCCACCTTTTTAGGTCAGACAATGCTTCAAGTTCAATCCTCATATCACAATCATCTTGTTTAAACACTGCATAAAATTGATCAGCTTGAATAAATGAAAAATTGATATTTAAAGATGGTATAGTGAGGTCGGATTCAATTATTCTGCTTGGATCACTCTTTACTTCCACCGAAACGACCTCATGCTCTTCCACGAGGGCTGTTACCGGAATGATACCATTTAACGTTTCAAGCTTATATTGATTGGATGGCCTTGCTTTTAATTGCCCACATTCAAGTAGTGCGGTGATGACTGCAATGATACCACCGTAATGGAGCGGGACTGTTCCTTGATGATTAAAAAATAATACACCAGCATCAGCCTCTTGATTGATAGGCGGAACGACGAGACATCCATTTAAACCGGCAAATCCTCGAGGTTCATTCAATAAAAGATTTATTTCCTCAGCAAATGCTCGTGGAAATCGTTCATATAAATCTCCTAAATTTCGATAGCTAATAAAGGGGATATCTTTAATAATCCGAAAAGCTTCTCCCGCTACATGTACATCGATAGTTGAGTACGATTTTTGAATTTTCATTGCACTTCCTCCATTTCATGTTCCTCCATAGGTGGAATGAGCAAAAATCCCTCTTTTAATGGATCCTCATCGTGATAGAAGAAACGGTGCATTCCCATCAACCAAGCTGATCCAGTGATTCTTGTCAGCACTGCCTCTACGCCTTCCTCATTAGTAGTGCCAAGAACACGGCCGCGAAATAAGGATCCAACTATACTTTCATGAACAAATTCTTCACCAATCTCAATTTGTTTTTTAGCGTAAAGAACAGATAATTTTGCTGAAGTACCCGTACCACATGGGGAACGGTCGATTCCCCCAGGAGGAACAATTACCGTATTTTTTACATCTGCTTCTTCATGTGTAGGTTCACTAAAGAATTCAACATGAGTTAAGCCTTGAATAAATGGATGCTTTGGATGGACAATATCTGTTTTTTCATTGATTGCATTTCTAATGGTAATGGCTTTATCAATAATCACAGAAGCGTTCTCAGGTGTTAATTCCAAACCGACAGATTTTGCATCAATAATGGCGTAAAAGTTTCCTCCATAGGCGATGTCCGCATTTACATGTCCTATTCCTCCAACATCGATAGATACATTTTTTAATAGAAAAGCAGGTACATTACAAAAAGATACTTCTTTCGCTTTTCCGCTTTCGACGATAATTTCTACTTCAACAAGCCCAGCTGGTGTATCTAGTTTTAATGAGGTTATCGGTTCTTGAATGGGGATTAATCCCGATTCTACTAGAGCCGTGCAGACTCCAATTGTGTCATGGCCGCACATCGGCAAATAGCCGCCTGTTTCAATGTAAATGACGCCGATATCCGCATCGGGATGGCATGGATCAGTAATTAAAGCACCGGACATCACATCGTGACCGCGAGGTTCGTTCATGAGTAACTTTCTGATCCAATCATATTCCCTTTTCATATGGAGCATTTTTTCTGACATGGTATTTCCCACTAACTTTGGAAGGCCACTAATTACCGTCCTCGTCGGATTCCCGCCTGTATGTGTATCAATCGTCGTAAATACCTTATTTGCCCTCACCTTGTTAACACCCTTTCTTTAAAACGATCATAACGAAGCGGCTCAATAGGAATGGAAGTTTCTTTTTCATTTATCAATTCTTCTATCAATTTTCCAGTTACGGCCGCAAGACTGATTCCGTCCCCCTCATGACCGGCAGCAATGTAATAATTTGGCACTTCTTCCACCTTGGATATGATCGGCAGATGATCTTCCGTCCAAGGTCTTAAACCTGCGTAAGAGCGAATTACCATCATATCTGCCATTTTTGGATAAAAACGAATTGCCCTGTTTGCAATGCACTTTATAATTTCGTTATTTACCTTTGTATTGAAGCCGACAAATTCCCTACTCGAACCAATTAAGAAATTTTGGCTTTCTGTAGGTTCAAATACAAGTGCTACACCATATTTTTCTGTTAGTGGATCTACCTTACGTTCTCCACCGAATTTCGAGATAAGGTAACCAAATTCCATGACTTTACGGCGACCAACAAACTGTTGTCTTGAAGCAACAATAATATGACCCTTTCTTGGCTGAATTGGAATCGAAAGGTCCAGCATCTCTCCGATGTACGGTGCCCAAACACCAGCAGCATTGACAACGTGATTGGCCGTAAATACCCCATTGGATGTTTGGATGATAAACGAACCGTTTTCCTTTTTCATCTCCTTCACTTCAGTTTGTTTATAAGCCTTTGCCCCCTGTTTTTTTGCTGCTTCAAGTAATGCAAAGGAGAGAAGATAAGGGTTTACGGTAGAATCTGTAGCGCATTCCAATCCGCCTAATAAATCATCTGCGAAGAAAGAAGACTCTTGACGAATATCTTCGCGGTCCAGCATCCTGAATGGCAGTCCGGCTGCTTTTTGGCGGTTCACCCATTGCTCAGCCGCTGACATCTCTTCTTCTGACTCACAAACGAGAATGCTGCCAGGTGCTCGATACTCAAAGGTGTGTTCAAGCTCTTTACTCAAATCATCCACTAACCTCTGACTGAGCAAAGACATTTGACTATCAAAGCCAGGGTCCTTGTCTATGGCCAAAATATTCCCATCACATCTTGAAGAGGTACCGCTTACAAATTCCCCTTTTTCAAGAATCGTTACATCTCTTCCATACTTAGATGCGTAATAGGCAATCGCACAACCAATGATCCCACCGCCTATTACTAGAACGTCACAATTTTTCACATAAGTTTCTCCCTTCATTGAAAAGGTCTCGTTCTTAATAATGCAAATAATGTGCCAACAAGTTTCGATTCGGATTTGCCTGATTTGTATAATTATTTAAAATTTTTATTCAATTCATGTATAATTATTTTTACAGTGTTAATTTTTTTATACATATATTTTGGAGGTTATCATGGTTTTTGACTTACCCATTTTAAATTGTAGGATGTTTGGCAGTACAACCAAATTAAAGTACGTATTTAAGGAAAATGAGGAATTTTTTTATAAACCATCGAATCAAACAAAAGAACAACCGTGTCAAACTCTTTCTGAGGACGCCTCCATTGACGAACTGTTTAAAGCCTTTAAACGGCATACAGTTGTTGTGATTCTAAATCATGACAATCAGCCTGTTAATTGTATTACCTCATGGCAAATGATTGATTTTCTTCATCAGTCTTATAAACAATTAATGGCCTTTTATGAAACAGTCATTCAAACCTCGGATGTTTCCATTACAGTAATTGATAAGGACGAACGTGTTCGAACGTGGACAAGAGGTGCTGAGGAAATTTTTTCTGTTAAAAAACAAGAGATTCTCGGCAATCCAATAACGAATTATTTTGACCGCAATAAATTGGAAATCTTGCAAACGCTACATGAAGGGAGAAGAATCCAGGGACAACATCACCAGCCGAGGTCTGATTTATTTGTTCTTATCAACACAAACCCGGTTTACTACAACAACAGGATTATTGGAGCAGTTTGTTCAGAAACAGATATCACGAATCAAGTGGTTTTAAATGAAAAGTTATTTAACATGACCAGTGAAGTACAACGACTAGAGCAAGAAGTTGCAATGTACCGAGACCCAGATGATCCTTTTCTTTCAATTAAAGGAAGAAGTTCTGCACTGCAAAATACGATTCAACTGGCAAAAAAGGTTTGTTCCGTAAAATCTACCGTTCTAATATTGGGAGAAAGCGGTGTTGGGAAGGAAGTGTTTGCCAAAGCTATCCATAAAGCTAGTGAAAATGCAAAAGCCCCATTTATCTCTATTAACTGTGGTGCGATACCAGCTTCTTTATTTGAAAGTGAATTATTTGGATATGAACGTGGAGCATTCTCTGGTGCTGACCATCGTGGGAAAAAGGGAAAAATTGAACTGGCAAAAGGCGGCACTCTCTTCCTCGACGAGGTTGGTGAAATGCCGCTTGAAATGCAGGTGAAAATGCTAAGAGTGCTTCAAGAAAGGAAATTTTATCGAATCGGTGGTGAAAAGGAAATTGATGTTGATTTCCGAGTCATTGCAGCCACTAATCGTGATTTGAAGGAATTAATGAGAGAAGGTCAATTCCGCGAGGATTTATACTATCGTTTAAATGTTGTAAGCCTTTCGATCCCCTCATTACGGGAACGACATGAAGATATAATTGAATTGACCCATTATTTTTTACAGGATTTTGCGCAGCGTTATCGGAGACCAATTTATGAATTGTCAGCTGATGTCATTCAAGAGATGCTCCGATACGACTGGCCTGGAAATATCCGTGAACTTCGAAATGTGGCAGAACGTCTTGTTGTTTTTGCAACAGATGGAGTGATTAAGAAGGAATATCTTCCTTTCATTACAAATCATGAAAGGATTCATAATGAAGAAAAACCTGACAATAAACTTATTGATAATGACGATACCATTTTATCGTTACAGGAAGAAATGGAACAGCATGAGAAAAAGGTTCTTGAAAAAGCTTTAAGGATTGTCAATGGGAATAAATTAGAATGTGCTAAACGGCTTGGGATTACAAGGGCTACGTTATACAATCGGCTAAAACGTCTTGGAATGGAGTAGTTTCCCCTCTATCTTGGTACGATTTTTGCATGGTATTTACATGTAGAAACCAAGGGGAGGAAAAGAAAAATGGTCAATAACGAGAATCTGATTATTTGTCGCTGTGAAGAAGTAACCTACGCTGAACTTCTGTCTACAGCAAATGAACATAAATGTACAGCAAGGGAATTGAAATTAAGAACACGAGCTGGGATGGGTTTCTGTGGTGGACGTACATGCAGACTATCTGTTGATCGAATCATTGAAAATGTTGTCCCAAATACATCTCCGGGGGAAATTCCTTTAAAATATCAACCACCGGTTCGTGCTGTGACCTTTGGAACGGTAGGTGAACGAAAATGACGAGAATTGTGAATCATCCTGTTTTAGGAAAATTGCATGATCGTGAAACCATTCCATTTTTGTTTGATGGAACAACCTATGAGGCATATGAAAACGAAACAATCGCCGCAGCCCTTCTTGCAAACGGGATAAGAACATTACGGGTTCACGAGGAAAGCGGAACACCAAGAGGAATTTACTGTAATATCGGTCATTGCATGGAATGTCGTGTAAAGGTAAATGGACAAGCAAATGTCAGATCCTGCTTAACGGTTGTTGAAAAAGACATGGTGGTTGAGAGTGGTAAGCAACTTCCAAATATCGTCAAAAGGATGGTGGAGCAGCAATGAGAGACGTAATTATTATTGGAGCCGGGCCGGCAGGATTAGCAGGAGCAATTGCCTGTGCTAGTTATGGTCTGAATGTTACCATCCTGGATGAATTTATTAAACCCGGTGGCAGACTCCTTGGTCAACTCCATCAAGATCCATCCGGTGAATGGTGGAATGGTATCAAAGAAGCGGAACGACTTCATCAAGAAGCGAAAAAATTATCGGTTGAAATTCGATGCGGTGTATCTGTTTATAACTTGGAAAAGGAAGACTTTCTTTGGAATGTTCATACAAATGCAGGAACATTCACTGCCACCCATGTACTTGTAGCAACTGGTGCGGCAGAGTATCCAATTCCTGTGCCAGGATGGACATTACCGGGGGTTATGTCCATCGGGGCAGCACAGGTAATGACAAATGTTCATCGCGTAGAGGTTGGTAAAAAAGGGATTATTATCGGAGCAAATATTTTAGCATTTGCGATTTTAAATGAATTACAGTTGGCTGGTATAAAAGTCGACCGGATTGTTCTCCCCGAAATAAGTCCAATCAGCCAAAAATCAGGTGAGCCAGAAGAGGTTCTAAAATCGCTCTTGAATGCCGCACACCTTGCCCCTTCCCCCTTGCTGCGATTTGGGAGTAAATTTATGAAAAACGAGTCGATTCGTAAATTGGGGCTGCAATTTTATCCTAAAGGCGGAGTAAAGATAAATGGCACCCCATTACAGCTTCGGAAAGCAGCAGTTGAAATTATTGGTAAGGATCATGTGGAAGGCGTACGAGTTGCAGATGTAGATGTAGCTGGTGCGGTTATTCCTGGTTCCGAAACGATATACGAAGCAGACTTTGTGTGTATTGCAGGTGGTTTATACCCGTTAGCAGAGCTTACTGCTGTTGCCGGATGTCCTTTTCATTATGTTCCAGAACTGGGAGGACATGTGCCAGTTCATTCTGAATGGATGGAGACGCCTCTTGCAGGGCTTTTTGTAGCAGGGAATATCACGGGAATTGAAAGCGGAAAAATTGCCATGGCTCAGGGAACGGTAGCAGGTTTGGCAATTGCGAAACAGGCTGGAAAAGAATCTGGTACGATTGCACAGCATTTGGAGAAAGCTATTCAAAATGTTCGTACTGTTAGACAACAGGCAGCAATCCAATTCAACCCAGAAATTCAGAATGGCAGACAGAATATGAAGGAAATTTGGGAGAACAAATATGGTATAAATAAGGACTCACTACTAAACGAACAAATTGTATAAAAAATAAAACCAGCAGATATCCTCTGCTGGTTTATCTATTGAAATAATCCAAAAATAATTATTAATCTACTTTCCTACCATGCTTAAAAAGAATATTTAATTGCGCAAGTTTTCACTTGAGAGTAAAAGTCCAATGCAGCCTGTCCCTGTTCTCTTGTATGCGAGCTGGAAGATTTCATCCCACCAAAAGGTGCTTGATATTCTACTCCTGCAGTCTCTTGATTTACTCGCACCATACCGATTTCAGCTTCTTCTAAAAAGCGCATGGCTTTTTCCATGTCATTTGTAAAGATAGAGGCACTCAATCCGTATTCTGATTGATTGCAAAGACGGACTGCTTCTTCGAAATTTTCCACTTCCACTACCGCTGCGACAGGTCCGAAAATTTCTTCTGTAAACAGCCTGTGAGAGGCATCCACTTTCCCAACAACTATAGGGCGGATATAGTATCCTTGGTTTGATTGTTCTACATTTCCTTCCGCGATAATCTCACCTTCATTACGAGCCAAAGCAACATACTCAGAAATTGTATCGAATTGTGATTTTGAAGCAACCGGTCCTAAATAAGCATCGGCTTGCAACGCATCTTTAACAGTTAAATTAGATACTGCCGCACGTAATTGATTTATAAAATCACTGTAAATATCCTTTTCTACAATAATTCTGCTTGTTGCAGTACATTTTTGCCCAGCCGAACGAAAAGCTCCACTTAAGATCATTGGAATAGCTTTTTCAAGGTCAGCGTCCTTTAGTACGATAGCTGCATTTTTGCCGCCCATCTCTGTTTGATACTTAATATTACGTTTGGCACATGCTGATGCAATCTGCATTCCTGTAGAAGTGGAACCTGTGAAGCTGACTGCATCAATATCTCCCTCTTCCAGAAGAATGTCTCCTATAGATCGGCCCCTTGCAATAACCAGATTCAGGACGCCCGCAGGAAGCCCGGCATCTTCAAATACCTCCATCAGAAGGCCGGCTGTAAAAACAGCATTATCTGCTGGTTTCCATACAATAGAATTCCCGCAAATAAGAGCAGGAGCAATCTTCCAAATAGGAATCGCAACCGGGAAATTCCAAGGAGTGATTAATGCTACAACTCCCAACGGTACCCGTTTGGAGTATTGAAGAACATGCTGATCGCTTGCTGGAACTAATTGTCCATCAGGGCGTACTCCTTCTGCAGCATAATAACGTAATAGATTAACTCCACGCATCACTTCACCAATCATTTCGCTAATTGGCTTTCCCATTTCACGACTTGCCAAATTGGCCACTGTTTCTTTTGCTTTTTCAAGATTATCTGCCATTTTATATAAACAAGCCGCTCTTTCCACTCCTGTCTTCTGCTTCCAGGTTTTAAAACCTTCTCTGGCTGCAGAAACAGCCGCAGTTATTTGTTCAGGCGTGGAATAATGGATATCGCCAATTTTTTCATTAATATTTGATGGACTATACACACTTCTACCCTTTTCATTTAATTCATGCCATTGTCCACCTATATAGTTTTTTGTAATTAAATCCGTTTGAGTAATCATTTCTATCACACCTTTCCTTAAAATATAAGGGAGGAAATTAATCCCTCCCTTTCTGCATTATTAAATAAATGTCTTATTGAACCAATTGTTGAGCAGCTCGGTCGAATGCTTTTTTGACAGCTTCATAACTTTCATCAGTTAGAGGAAGGCGTGGAGGGCGAGTTGGACCCATAGGTTTGCCAACGAGCTCCATCATATATTTAATGGATTGAACCAATTGTGGATTAGCGTCAAATTCAAACAGTGGAAGAAAACGTCTATAAAGCTCTGTAGCTTCTTTTACTTTTCCTTCTCTAGCCAATCTGAACAATTCAACACCTTCTCTAGGGAAAGCATTTGGAACGCCAGCAATCCATCCTGTAGCGCCACACAAAGGCCCTTCCATCGCTAGGTTGTCCACTCCAATCAATACTTCCAAGTCCGTTTCTTCAAGGATCTTGTGAACGCGTCTAATGTCTCCAGAAAACTCTTTAACAGCTACCACATTTTCGAATTGAGCAATTTCATTTAATAAATCGGGAGTTAAATCCGTTGGATAATCCAATGGATTGTTGTAAGCAATAATTGGGAGCCCAACACTTGAAAGGGCCTCATAGTGAGCCACAACCTCATTTCTTAATGGGCGATAATTAATTGGTGGCAATGCCATGAGAGCATCTGCCCCGCAGTCTTTCGCATGCTGTGCCCAAGAAACTGCTTGCTTTGTAGAAGGAGCTCCCGTGCCAACTGTCACAGGTACGCGTTTATTAGCTGCTTTTACTACAGTTTCAACAACTTTTGCTCTCTCCTCAGCTGTAAGAGTTGCATATTCTCCTAAAGAGCCAACCGGTACTAGGCCATCTACCCCTTCCTCAATTAGCCAGTTGCATAGTTCCTCCAGTTTTTGATAATCAACCTCATAATCATTTGTGAATGGTGTTACAATCGCCACATGGACTCCAGGAAATCTAATCATTTGTAGTGCTCCTCTCAATTTTTTTAGATGGATTGTCATCTCTCTTAATTAATGCAAAAAGCGTGCCAAGTAACTGGAAAATCAATAAACACAAAAATTTAAATCAGATAACCCTTAGTCGTTCTGTACATTGATTAATAAGCGTAAATAATAGCTTTTTTGCGATTCTGATATTTTAATAAAGTTCTAAAAGTATAAATTGATCAAACAAGCAAAAGGAGTGTAAATATAATTTTACAGTGTCAATTTATCTATACACTATCTTGTATAATAAACTTTAATACTCGTGAAATTCTTCTATGACTTCACACTTTTAAACCAAAACTAATTTTTCAGAGTGAAAGTGAAAAAGAAGATACCATTTAATCAACTGAAGCTCTTGTATTTGTTTATTAATATCAGGACCATAAAATAAATCACTGGGTTCACAAAAGAAATTTATAAAAGCGCCCTTTATCTAAACAAATAAAAATACTCAACAAGAAATTCATTTTTTCCTTATCCAATAAAGAAAGAACTCGCTCTTATTTAAATCCACTAAATATCTGTGCAGTTCTTCAGGAGTATTATTCTGAATGAGGGTGGTTAAAATACCTCTGCATTCTGTACTTTTTCCTACTCCCAGTCGCCTGAAATCAAGCAGTTTGGAGCTGTGACAGCATCATAGTCTACCCCACAAACAATTGGCATTTCAAAGTCAGCTAATGTTGGTTTAATCTTTTTGAAATTATAGGTAAGCTCCCTTTTGTAATGTGGATTTATTAATGGTCAGCACATACTCTATAATTTCACCTTCAAGCTTCATGTTATGTGCCAAATACTTGTTGAAAAGAGTAATAGCCTTTCTTAAATAAATCGGGATTTAGTCCAGTTGGAAGGGTAAAAACATATTCAGTGGAAAAGTCAGTGATTGTAATAGAGTGGATCTTAGGGAAGATTTTCTTTTCATTTTCTCCAGTGCCAATCGTTTTATAAATGGAACCTGCTCGAAATGCTTTGATAATTTTGTAACGTACTTTTATGTCAGTCCATAATTTCATTTAATCACCTCAATAATGGATTAGTTTCAATAAAATAAAGGCTAGAGCAAAACCAACGTTATGGATAACCCGCTTCATCGCTGTTCCTAACCAATGAATCCCTAATTCATGACATACTTTAACAACAACTAAAGCTATTCCGATAGTTGTTCCAGCTGCTAAGAGAATCCCGGTACCAAATAACATTTTAATTCCTTCTTTATTAAGCTATTTAAACCAATCCTCATCACATTCAAGATCTTCTCGACAATCAGGACATAACCTATAGTTCGATTCTTCCAGTGGTTTTTGATCTCCACATTCTGCGCAATATTCCCAATCAAAATTTTCCATCGTTAAACCTCCATAATAAATTCAACTAACTGATTAGTAAATTCCTTATCCTGTTGTGAATCAAAACTGTAATTCACAATATACGCATAAACACCGAAATTAGAAAATTGATGGAATGAGCCCCCACGAGCCCCCACAAAATCCTTCTATCTGTATAGGTTCCTTTAAAGGATGGGCAATCAGAAAGGTTAGCGTACTGTCCACTTTTCCATTCCGTTTATAATTTCTCATATTCAATTTCAAACCATGTTATCAAACTATTAATTACATGATTGTCTACTGTCATTTTTAAATTACTTATGTCCCAAATTGCATCAAGATCTCTTTACTTCAAACTCTTAACGCCTACAAACCGACAAATTCCAATACTCATATTTCCAATCAAACGTTTGATTAAAACCACTACAAAGCCTTTTGATAACACACATTGCTCCAGTTTCCACGAAAATTTATTGTCGGAAAAATCCGTACCGCTTTCTTGATTTATCTCCCAAACTCTTAGATAGTGACATACATCACAAAATTGTACCTGTTTTCGACAAACTAGGTTTCTACACAAACGTTTGATTAGAGACCGAGCAAGCCCTTGTAATAGATAGGTTTCTTAGCGCAAAGATACGAAAAGGTTGTCGAAAACTAGAAAAAAATAACACGGTGTTTTAAATAACTTTTTGTAATGAAACTTCTCTTTATTGTCATACAATAGGTACTCCCTTTATCGAACAATGTGAAATTATTTTTTAATTGTCAGGAATTACAATTCGAATGTTTTGAATTTTAGGAAATTGATTGATAAAATAAAAAAAAGGTCAGGAGTTGATTTTTATGGAGAAGGATTTGCTTAATTCAAAAAAGCCTGTATTAAATGTAATCGATTCTCTATTTGCTGAAATGCTGTTAGACAAATCTCTACTTGATTTCCGAAAAGAAAAAATTCAACAGAAAATTGACCAATCCTTACGAGACAAAAACAAAAGAGAATTTTTACGATTAACTGAAGAATTAAAAAACATTTCTTAATTGTTGAATGTAAATAGGAAATAAACTTAAATATAATCCTAAATTTTATGAAGGAAGCCCAATCTAACCTTTTTAGATTTGGGCTTCTTTTATAATAACCTACTGTTTCAAAGCGGGTTTTATTAAAGTTTATAAATGCTGATATAAGTATCCGAACTCATTTTTGGTACAAGCATATGATAAATTAAATCTTGATTTAAAGGAGGGATAAATATGAACCTTAATACTACCCTCATCGCATGGAACCCAACTACGGGCACGCTTACCTATAGCGTTGAAGGTCTTACGCAAACTTCGATTGTCGTTTCAATGACTAAACCGCGTCGTGCGCAACTCAATCGGTTCCTTCCCAACGATCAAAACCTTCCCTCCATAACGCGATGGAATGCACTGATTGAAACCACCAAGCGTCCGATTACTTTTGGTCCGACAAACCCACCAGATGCCCTCTCAAACAACTTCAGTGGAATAATAGGTGAGCTCGCGACTGCCGGAGTAAATATGCAAATCAATCTTAAACCCCAATACAATATCGTAACCTCACTCTGCCCTATTCCAATTATTCCACTAAATCCGTATAAACCATAAATAATTTTCTCAAAGAAAGCACTTGTATTAATGCTGTTTTATACCAACAACTCCCCCGATTGGGGAAAAGTGCTCAAAAAATGAGGACAGT
Source organism: Bacillus salipaludis (assembly GCF_030938565.1). Lineage (GTDB taxonomy): Bacteria > Bacillota > Bacilli > Bacillales > Cytobacillaceae > Neobacillus > Neobacillus salipaludis_A. The sequence continues at coordinate 201,790 of NZ_JAVGVR010000002.1, forward strand.
CCAAGTACATATCTTGTCTTTCAGAACTAAACAATTGGTTAGTAGACTTCAATGATTCTTAACAAATTAAAATATACTTTAATTTATATGTTAATTTTGATATATAAGGTAATTTACATATTACCAGATTTGTCGGTGTTGTTCAGAAAGATCGCTTTTTATTGGCATTACAATTTGAAAGACAAACTGGATATATTTAAACGTTGCTAATCCTAACACGAGATCATAAAGACCTCCCTGCTGTTGAATTCTCATATTTTGTGATATATGCAAATCCCTCTTCCGTTAACTGCATTCAACGGATTCTACGAATTAGTTTTAAATGATAGTAGCTTAATTTTTAATCAGTTATTTTCTTATCTAAACTCCCCATTTCTTAAATAATGTAAATTATGTTATTTAAACACAGCGATATTATGGATTCTCATCGGATACGTCGTTTTCTGAATTCTTATTTCTCCACTGTTGCAGCTCCTCTTCACTAGCAATAAGTTCATACCCTTTTGATTTCGCTTTATGTTTAATCAACCACCCCTCTTCAACCAATACAGTCATCAAGTCTTGAACTGTATTAATCCGCATTTTCATATGTTTTTGCAATTGGCTAATCCGGGTTTCACCAGTTTTTGCAATGATGGATTTTAATTTATCAATTGGCTCGATTTCAGGTTCAGATGGTTGAATGGTTTCGAGTAACTCAATACCCTCCATTCCATCATCATTAATCTTCATAGATAGTTTTTTTAAACAAGCTTGTGCGACGGATTTATCTTCATGTATTACGGGTCCTTGAAAACGAATAAATTCTCTGGAGGCACCTTCTAGTTTAATACTTCCATCCCCATTCCCTAACAAGTGGTAAGGTTGTGCATTTCCGAATACTGTCTTATAATCGTGTATCGAAGAACAACGGAAACTTATCTTTGTAGGTAAATTCGCCTTAATTAGGCCATCAACAATTTTTGCCTCTGGACGCTGCGTCGCACATATTAAGTGGATCCCGCACGCTCGTGCTTTCTGACCTAACCGTACAATTGAGGTTTTCACATCATCGTTTAGCATAATTAAATCAGCGAACTCATCAATCACACAAACTATATATGGGAGTTTCTCTTTTGGTCTTTTTTTGTTGTATTCACATAATTCGTCCACATCATACTCATCCAACAACTCATATCTTTTCTCCATTTCATATATTAATGAATTCAGAATCACAACAGCTTCGTCTGCATCATATACAAGTTCTTTTACATGAGGAAACTCTTTAAACTTCTTTAATTCCACCCGCTTCGGGTCAATCATATATAACTGAAGTTCTGATGGTTTCCTTACGATAATCAAGGTTAAAAGTAATTGAACCAAAAATACACTCTTCCCGCTGCCGGTTGAACCAGCAATGAGCAGGTGATACACTTTCGCAAGATCAATGTAAATGGGATTACCTATTTCGTCCGTACCTATCGAAAAAGGCAAAATAGACTTTTTCATAAATCGTTTAAATTCATCATTTTGGAGCAAATCTCTTAAATACACAATACTTCTTTTTTCTTTCGGAAACTTAAACGAAACGGTTCCAGGTTTTTCTCCTTTACTGATGTCAATGTAATCAATACCTGTTTGGGCCTGAATGTTAACTAAGTTCCCCTTTACATCAGATAATTTAATACCATTCGGAAGGAAAAAGGTTAATTTACGAAGTGTTGCCCCTTCCTCAACGGAATCGATTTTTAAAAATTCATGGGCGTGAAGCAGCTTCAGTGCTTTAAATGTATTGGCAAACATACTGACATATTGCTGTTCATTCGAATCAGAAGTTTGAACTTTTCCTTCTGGTAATATCTTCATTAACTCTACATTTTCCGAATTCTCAGGTTCAGGGTCAACTTCTTCCTTTGCTTTTTCAATTTCAGGGACGATTTGGTTGAAATCCTGTGAAAAAAGCGACAACAATTCTGATTTTGATACTAATTCATGATAGATGATTGAACTAAACATCCGATTTTGAATAAAAGGAACCATTTTACGTGCATCTATAGCTTTTAAACAAAGGGCATTAAAGGAAGCATGTGGGACCAGTAGTTCTTTAATCTTTTCAACGAACAAAGATGGTTCATTTGCGTAGTTAAGAATGATTCGGAACTCAAATTGAAAAACGTCTTCTAAGATTTTTCTTTCTATCTCCTCCACCGGTTCTCTTACTGAATCCTGATCTACCCATTTATCCATTGCTAATACAATTTTACGCTGAATTATTCGAATGAATTTATTAGGTAGCGGATTATCGACTCCATTTAAATAGTCGGTGTATTGAGAAATAAATTCGTTCCTCAAACTATCGTTTCTATTTAAAAGAAGCAATTGCATGAGAATGAATTGGTCCTCCTCTAGATATAAATCCAGGGAAGAAAGTTCAGAAAAAACATGCTTGTAAGGAGTAAAATTCAATGGAAATAGGCTGTTTTTTTCTAGTTCTATTGAAAATACATGTGAATAAGCATCAATTGGTATTTCGATTGGTTTTTTAACTTTTTCTGAATCCAAAACCGCCCTAGGAGGAACAAATAATACAACATTACTTTCTTTTTTCGTTATCATTTTTTCTATTCCAAAGAGGGCTCCTTTTAGTTTTGGATTATCAATTACATGATCCATGGTGTTCGCATTAAAATCATCCTGATTAACAAAAGCAAAGGGATGTTGTTTCGTCTCCTTCAACAAAAATCCGATAGTTAACACTCCTTACTTTTTAGGTTTAATTTTTCCCATGAGATTTTTACCCTTTTTTAAGGGTGATAGCGTCTTTTTCAAAAAGATATTTTTCAGATCTCTAAACATATGGGTTACATCTCTTCCAGAGTCACCGTGCTTTAGAACAAAGTTAGGAGGATTTGCCATTCTCCATAACCCGCCAATGACCACAAGTTCCTTCATGTAAAAACCATTCCCATCGACAACGTTTCGGGTTCCAAAGATAAAAATCCCCATTACGCAAATAAAACTCGCATACACCAATTGGATCAATGATAAATGCTTAATGTTGTTCCACCACATGTTAAAGTAGCTGCGATAATTATCAAAAATGAAGCAAGAAAGAGCGAGCGGTGCCATAATGCCAAGTGTGATTAAATCGAACCATCTTCGACCCGTCTGCAAAATCAGAGGAATCAAAATGAGAATCAGGATGATATCAAATCCTATTAAAGCTGTCGTATCCAATCCGGATAATTTAGAATGCGAAATCACATCAGTAGAACGAATTTCAATCCCGCCAATTTTTGTGATAGACATTGATATTTGATTCAGTATTTCAAAGGTTTTTCTAAATAAATACGGAGCTGCTCCTGCACCAATAATCGCAACCGGTAAACGTTTGATGATTTTGGAAAAATCCACATGCTTTTGTTTAATTATTTGTTTCATGCTTTCAAACATTGTTAATAGAATAATTAGCCCAATTGAGACTGAAGAAAAAACAAGGGAGGTATCCGCAAACCATGTGTTTTTAAACATCCATAGTGGGGTCTGCAAGGTTAAGGCTGAAATTAATTCATAGATCCAACTAAGTAAATTCACACTCCACTGTGCAATATGAGTAGATAAATCACTAAACCAATTCATAATAGCGTTAATTTTAACAAAGAAATCCTGAGATTGTTGAAAGAACTCCTGAGCCTGACTAAACGGATTCAAATGGTTCGGTGACGATGAGGTTGAATCATGAATAGTTCCGCTTCCCGGAATGAAATCAAAATCATCTTGGAGAGTTTTAGCCTTTACTGCATGAATGGTTGAAAAAAGTAAAGTAGTTGTTATTGCGGCGAAGGGAATGGACTTTTTTGGTGTGAATAAATTTCTAATGGATTGATAAACCATTCGGAATTTCCGAATAAAAAATAAATGATGTATGTGATTGTCATGATGACTATCGGTGCTATCAGGATTTGAACCAACCCCTTTATGATATCTACTGACCACTCTTTCGATATTTTTTCTTTTCGTAGTATCCTGTATATCCCCGCTCCTACAAAACAAAGTTGAGCTAACCCCACTCCCAGAATGACCGCTAAAAATTCTAGCTGAAGAATTACTTGTAATAGGTCTGTCGGAATGAGATTGGTGCTGAGTGCCGGTGTTGCAGCAGCCGCTGGTTTTACAAGCACCAACATGGATACGCATGTTTGATAGGCTATAAGTAATTTTTTCTTCCACACTTTTTGTTCTTTCTTCGGAAGACTTACCACCTCTTTTCTCATTTCTACTAGAAAAAAACGAATTTTTTCCTCTTTCCTCTTCGTATCTACAATGAATTCGATGGCGTTATTTCTGGACGTTGTTGAGTCTTTCGCGGATATCTTCACGTTGATAGTGGACATTTCGTTTCCCACCCTCACCTTTTTTGGATTTACTTTCGTGGTTATGATACCAATTCATTCCATTAGAAAACCCAATAGCAGTCAATACAGCAATCCCAATTTTACCGACCGAAATCAAAATGAATCCTAATCCTCCTGCCATTCCAACCAACTCCTTTTTGTGTATGATAAAGAATACTTCATATGGTGCATGTTTTATTACATAAATTTGAAAATTTTTAATTACAAGTTGAAAATCTTCAACTTCTCAAAAAATAAAGACTGTCTTCGGAAAGTTTAATATGAAAATAAAAAAAGCCTTGAAAATCAAGACTTTTGAGATTTAATATCTTCACCTAATCTTCTACTATCCGTTAAACTTGCAGGCGGTTTGAAATTCTTGGGTGATCGAGACTAACTTATTAATTTGTTGGTATTTAAACAATAATAAAAAAAGACCTCAAACTTAGGGTTAAAAGTCAAAAAGCATTAAACCCAGATGAGCAATGCCTTAGTTTTAAGTTTTTTCTTTGTACAAGATTTCATGTAACGGTGGATATTCAAGAGCATGCCAAATCTTTAAAAAGAATTCAATGGACGGCTGTGACTTGTTATTCATGTAAATGGATAAATTGCTTTTATCAATTCCCGTTATTTCCGACAAGTCTTTTTGGGTGATTTTCTTTTCCTTCATGATTTTTTTTATGTTATTCTTCAGTGCTCCCCCTTTTTCGTTGAGAAGGGGTTCAATATTCATTTTAGGGCTACTGCCTAATTGTTCTACCGCTTCATTTAAGATGGGAACAAATTCAGGTAGGGTTCCGTATAATTTTTTGATGATCTCCGGCTTATCCGGTTCAATGTTATCAAGCATAGCGTTGATAAAGTACATGGTTGCTCCTTTAATAAAGTCCTCTGGTGTATATTCCACGTCTAACTTCTGTATTTTAGCTTCAATATTCGCGTAAGTGGTGTAGTTCAGCAATTTTTCAAAGTTTTCTTTTTTAAAACGAACTGTTATTGAAGAATATTCTTCGGTCTCCTCCGTTTTTTCATTCATATCTTCATTGCTATGATTCAAATAGACCACCTTTGATTGGTCCGTTTGAAATTTATTGGATTTATTATTATCAATGGTCATGTATATTGCCTCCTTTATACGGACAAGATATGATTACAAATCATTGAAGTGAGGTGCTAACAATGACTAGAGAAGAAAGAAACGATGCAACTAAGTCTGTTGGTGACACTGGAAAGCGTTCATAATTAGAATGTTTCAGATAGGTTCTTGGTTTACATATACAAAGCCCGAATGGGAAATTAATTTGGAATCACTAACAGATGATCAAATAGATTCAACTGGAATCTCAAGAGAAAAACTACATTCTATACTTGAAAAATTGCATCAATATAAAGTAATTAAATAAAGCGACACTTTTGGTGTCGCTTTATTATATGTGGGTAGACGATTTCTTATTATCCTCCATTAAAAATCTTCAACTTTTAGTCAAAAATCATTAAATATCAAGAAAAAAACCCGTTTAGAGGGTAAAAAGAAGGAGGGTAATAAGGGTTAAACCCACCCACTGAAATCATTTTGCTTTTTTATTATAGGCTTATCCTTTGATTCTAAATTGTTTTCGTTTATATGGCCATCTTGAATAGGTCTACCTTCACCATCGTGGTATCTAATGGCAAGCATCTCTTTAATAAGACCACTAAAGGAACTCGAATCCAGGAGAGCCCTCTTTAATAAAGCCATTTGTCTTCTGCAATTTTTATTAAAAGCAACACCCTGATGAATGTAGGTTCCGTTAGTTCTGGTTCGTAAATCTTCAATAAATTCATCTACATTGGATTCATCCAGTTTACGCCCTCCCATACACGTTCCTCCCTAATAAATACATTCCCTTTGCATTCGCGAGTTGAGCATTTTCCATGACTTCTGTTTTTTTAAAATACTTTTTAAGCTGATTCACGATCAATTTATTTTTAGCTCCTCCGCCCAAAAGATACACCTTATCATTTTCATCCCATTGAGCCAGTAACTTACCTGCAATAAAATCTGCGAATTCTTCGTAATTGGTCGTTTCGGTTGCCTCCAACCCTTTTCCCATAAAGGTGCCGCTCTCGGAATCGATGTACTTCATGACACTCCCCTCTTTCAAAGTTGTGCCATAGCCTACGGTTCTGGAACCAATGTCAAGAAACCTCGTCTTTCCTTCAGGTTCATGTATCCAAAAGGCGCTTACCGTCTCAGGAGCCACTTTTACATCCTCGATGGTAAAAGTCCTTTCGATTCCATTCACAATAATGGACCACTCTCCCACTAATCGTTTTCGAATCCCTTCTTTCTCCTCTTCATGATGCATCGATATCGGAACGCTAGTAATCAGGTAGTTCTTATCATAGCCAAACTGGTGCAAAGAAATCATAGTGGACAAATCAAAAAATAAATGCTGCTTCGAGCGAGAATGCATTTGCATCGGAAACCGAGATTCCGTCTGCGCCAATGTTCCAGCCATATATCGTCTCCCTTTAAATTCCACGATATAATCGTGAGTACCAGAGGGATTTACAAGTGTTCTTTCTCTGAACTCTCCTTTCACACTTGGGAATTGGCTAAAGCTTTTTGCAGTCACAATACATGTACTATGTCCTCCGTTATCACATGAGAATACACCCGCTTTTTCCGCCATAATAACACCCCTTCGCTATTGGATGTTATTAAACGTATTTAAAAGGTCTTGGTAATATGTAAAAAAGTTTAAAAGTTTTATAAAAAAGTTGAGAATTTTCAACTGTGTTTAAAATGGGTTTCAAACCTTAAAGTGTACATTTTAAAGATATTTAAAACAATACAACAGTCCCTCAATTAAACCAACTTAAGAGTATTTATATGTTTAAAAGACGGATTCATAAGATCACCTTAGAAAACTTTAAAAAGAGATAAGCGATTGGCCCAAATCTTATCACCTATCTATAACCTCTTAGATATTATAATAGGGGATGTGTATTTATCTGAGTGCTTGAAATCAGATAAGGGTATATATTTAGTCGAACTAATGGAACAAAAGAAAGTGATTATTATGAACGTTCCTAAAAGTGATTTGGGTCCTGAAATTATGATTTAATCGTCAACTTCTTACAAGCTAGACCTAGCAATGACTTTAAGGGATGAAAAAAAGCAACACCCATTCTTTGCAGTATTTGATGAACCGCAACAGTTCTTGAAATCGGAAAAAACATGGAAATCAGCCGCTATTGAAAGCGAAAATGGAAATTGGGGTATGTTTTTCTATTTCACTCTTAGGAGCAGATTATGAAAGACCTATCGGAAATCATCAATGCTGCGACCGCTTTACACCATTTAGAACAGTAGTAAGAAAACCTTTGCAAGGATTTATTAAAAATCTACTCCTTACACTGTTGTTAACGAAGTTAAGCTCAAAAGGGACCATGCTATTATGTCTTAAGGGCCATCAATTGAAATTCAAAAAACATTTATTTGTGAAATGGCACCCACCACTAAGAAAATCCAACAAGATAAGGCCCCTCTCTATATGAGAAGGGCTTTATCTTAGCTCTATTTAGATCTGTACAACAATTTTATCCTTCATTTTCAGATTTTGAAATGATAGTAAGCTAGTCTTTAAAATCATTAAAGGAGCTTTAACCAAGAGACGAAACCCGTAATCATGAACAGTCTAGGGGTATAGCTTTCCTATGTTTCAGAATTTGATAAAGATCATCCAACAATGGTACCAAAGTTGTAAGCAGCAATGATACTAAACTTGAGAAATAGTCCAAGATTCAATTACATTTGCCAACAGGTTTGAGTCCATTTATTAAGATGCTAACACCTAGCCCATTGGATAACCTTTCTTTATGAGCTTATATTCATTGGTATCTCTCCTTACTTTCCAGTATTTTTATTCCATATCACATAAACCGTCTTTGATTTGCCAAATTATTTATAAAATTATTCAGTCAGCTCTTACTAATAAATAGATTCTTATTTGTACTGCCTTCATATATTTAGTTATATTGATAGTATTAGAATGCTTTAGACTTTTAGAGAGGAGGAACTTATGAAACCATATCTAATCATTAGCCAAATCTTATATGTACTATCTTTAATTCCCTGGTTTGTCATCTGGGGATTGTCGTTTATGAGCTTTGATAACGGTATGAATGTAGCTAACGTTTCATTTGTTTTAGCTATTTCCTTATATCCAGTTGTAGTAATCACAGGTTCAATTTTATCCTGGGTGTTCAGAGTCAAAAAGAGACGATTTGCGGTCTTAATTAATTTACTTCCAATGTTGTGGATTATTGTGTTTTTCAGTTTCATGGTATTGAACAATTAAATATAATTATTTGATGTTGATTACAACAGGACCAGGCACTTTAGAGCATTAATCAGGAATTCAAGTGGCAGATCTTGGATTATAGACGCCTCACTCTAGAATTTGTTCACAAGAGAAAGCGCAACAAGCTGCTCAAGCAAATGCACAACAACTTCAACAAGCTCAACAATAAGTCCAGCAAGCTCAACAAGAAGTTCAACAAACCCAAGATACAGCTAAATCGCAACAAAACAATTTACAAAAGAACGGAAAAAAGGCTCTTCTACCGAAGATACTTTTATGCTATTTATTCTGTCTCGTTTAATATCACGAATGAAAGAGGACATCGAATACCAGAACGGATAAGGGCGTTAACTTCTCAGGTTACGTCAAGTGATTCAACATTAAAAAAGTCCCGATTAAGGGACTTTTTCCTGCTCTATTTATCTTATTATTAGTAGTACATCATAAATGATGCACCAACAATGATGAGAAGGATGAACAATACTACGATTAACGCAAAACCAGAAGTACCTCCGCCATTCATGTTTAAACCTCCAGCCTTAATGATTCATTCTGCTAGAACGTGTATTGGTTTATTAATAAAAACAAGCTGCACCAACAATAATTAGAAGGATAAACAATACTACGATTAACACGAAAGTGCTACCTCCGTAAAAGCCACCTCCGTAGCCATAGCCTCCATAACCTCCAAAGCACATACTTATCACCACCTGTTAGAATGTCCGAAATAAACCTTTCACTATGTATCATATTTCATAAGACAAGAATCCCTTGGACAAATATCATATTGATAAGGCAAAATATAGGATTTGCCAATAAATGCAAAGAAACGTCTGCTTTATAGGCAAACGCTCTTAAAAGAGAAGGTATTAATATGTTGGTTTTACGCTGGTGGTAATAATAATATATGTACAAGATAATAAAATGGAAGGACAAGTGCCGATATATAATGAATTAATTCTTGGGGTTATGTTCTAAAAGATTACTCCAAATTAGGCTTATCCGATTGGGTACTCAAGTTAAACTGGTGCATAGTGTAGAGTGTATCCGAAATGCCTATTTTTGCTTAGCACATAGACTTGTCACAGACAGTCTCACTCACCAAAAGCCCCTTGTAGGGCTTTTTTGTATATATTAACCCTTCTACTAAATAAAAACTTCAATATGCATGGCACAGGGGGACAACCTAGGAGAAGGTATAATCGCGCCCGTTTGTGGAACAAACATATTTCTTTCTGCCTATATTACTTAAGTGAGATCTTAGGAAATTAATTAAAATACAAAGCTGACTTTAAAAGCCAGCTTTATACACCATTTACTTATGAATTTAATTATTTTTGCTTTAGTAATTGATCAAGAAGTAGTTGAGACTTTAACCCTTCTAATCCATCAACAAGAGGTTGCTCATCATTTTGAATACAATAAATGAAATGCTGTACAGCATCTTCAAAGCCACTTAGTTTTAAAGTTGTTTCCCATGAAGAAGAAACTGTTGTAGATATTACATTTTCTTCTTCGATTTCTGTTGTATTCATGTTTTTTACACGGATAATTGCCCGTCTGTTATAAATTCTATTTGTTCTAAATTCGTTCCTGCTTTTCTATGCATAGCTGTGGTGAAAGATATATTTTGAGAGGATTCATACGTATGCTGCGCATATAAAAGTTGATGTTCATCGTTCGTTTGAAGAGTTCCATACAGCACACTAAGATCCCCATCACCTAACCATCGTACTGTATCGACTAAGTGAAGATAATCATCTAACATTGTAAACTCATAAGAATAAGGACCCACACTGTCCGTTCTGTGTTTTTTAACACGTACCCAAGCTATATTATTCGCTTTTTCCTTTGCTTTCATATACATTGGAGCAAAACGACGATTAAATCCAACCATAAGCTTTCTTCCCAATTTTTCACTTAATTCGACTAATTTTTCTGCTTCTGAAATAGATGCTGCCAATGGTTTATCGACATATACATCTATCCTTTTGTTAAGCAGTTCGCCCCATCCCCTTTTATCTAAAGGAACTGGGGCTTTCGCAATTATCGATTGTGGAAAAAAACTAATGACGATTGTTCAACTAACCCGCCCATTTAGTTCCATAAGAAAAGCTGCCTAAATGAGAGCCAGTTCTGCAACTCTTGCACCCGTTACTTTAAGTGAAACAATCCACAATCTTTTTTAGAAATTTACCTAGCAGAATCTTAATAAATTAATAGAAAAATAAAAAGGCTCCCTTTTTCTTAATGCATGTACCTCTTTGTAAAAATCTAATCTTCTCGGTTCGCATTACCGTCATTAGCTTCTTCGGCTCCTTCGCCGAGATTGTTACCCATCACTCCACCTGTAATTGCTCCTACCACAGTACCAATCGGACCGTAAGCAGAACCCACGGCAGCACCAGAGACAGCACCAACAACAGTACCTACAGCCTCACCAGTATCGTTATCGACTCTATTGAGTTCGTTTTTATCAGCCATTCATTTCACTCCTTATTAAAAAATGGGCAGTGCTTTTCCAGTACAATCCCTTAACATATTTTGTCCTCGAAAGACAGAATTACACGATGAATAATTTACTCCCTTAGCTATCCTAACCGTCAAGACAATAACAAAAAAACCGCCAATTATGGCAGCCCAATCTTCAAGTAACGCACCCTTTCGTATTATAAGGTTAACCAGATTAGAAAATATTGCTGGTTGACCTTTATTTATATGATGGTCTTATTATAACAGTAGCCAGGGTAGAACGTCCGCACCCGTGGGACTTTGATCCCGTCAGCTAAACCGTTCGCCCCCTACTAGTTTAAACATGTTTGAGGCTGGTTGGGACTAAGATCTCGTATAACAAGCGAAGCTATGATACTACTAGGAGGAGTTAGGGGTTACTGGCAAGTTCATTTTTAGGAGGAGATTTAGAATGAATCCAGTCGTTAGTCTGGATGTTTCAAAAGGAAAAAGTGAAATTCAGGCTTTTTTGGATAAGGGAAAACCTTATGGTAAAAGCTTTAGTATTAACCATGATCTTGAGGGGCTAAGATCATTACTTGAGTTTCTGGAAAGTATAAAAGATAAAGCTGGTATTCAACCTCCGGTTTTTTTAGAAGCTACAGGACATTACCATACTCCAGTTGTTCAGTTTCTAGAGCAACATCAATATTTATTAATTATCGTAAATCCATTAATCTCTCATAGAGCCAAAAGTTCTAGTTTAAGAAAAGTTAAAACGGATGCCATCGATGCCTATCGTCTTTGTGAGCTTTACTATAAAGAGGATTTAGAGCCGTACAAAAAACGTGGAATTCGACTATTAAACATTCGTAATCTTACAAGACAACATGAAAATATAACGGGGATGTATGTACAAACGAAGCTGCAATTTCAAGCTGTTCTAGATCAAATATTCCCTGAATATACAGGTGTTTTTGGAGACTTATATTCTATTGTGTCGTTGCTTACTCTGCAAGCATACCCAGCATCTGAAGATATCTTAGCAGTTAGTGAAGTAACATTGGCTAATAAAATCAAGGAATTATGTAAAAGTCGTTCAATAAGATGGGCAAAAGAAAAAGCTCAACAACTTAAGAAAGCAGCAGAGAGGAATCCATTTCAAAAGACACTGTTTCATAGTCATTTACTAAGTCTTAGTATGTATATAAATATGCTTCTTCAATATAAAGAGCATCTATCAGAGTTGGAGGCTGAGATAGATACTCTCGCAAAGGAAATTGAAGAATATAAGATTATCCAATCTATCCCTGGTATCGGAGAAAAAATCGCTGCAACGATCATTTCTGAAATTGGGGAGATAGACCGGTTTAATCACCCAAAGAAACTTGTAGCATTCGCTGGAGTGGATCCAGAGGTATTTGAATCAGGTAAATTTAAAGCAACTCTTGTTCGTATTACAAAACGTGGATCAAGTAGGTTACGGCACGCCTTATATATGGCTGTTCGCTCTGGGATTCGTGATTGTCGCAAACAAAAAACAACGGATGAAATTATCCCTAGAAACAAGAGATTAAGAGCGTTTTACGATAAAAAGCGTGAGGAAGGCAAACTTTATAAAGTAGCCGTTATTGCTTGTGTAAATAAGCTCTTACATTGGATTTATGCTATATTAAAAAACAGAACCACTCTCCAAGATATAGCCTAATTAAGTTTTTCATCTAAATAAGACAAAACTTTCCAACCATCATTTAGTGGATGGTTATTTGGCATGCATATTTTTAGTATATCATGGCTAAATTTTATTTTTTATTGAAAAATATTGACAAACTATTAGCTGGTTTCGTTGAAGAAGAAATTACCGATTTCTTTAGTTATTAAAATTACTTCGCCAGACTTTAAATGATTTACGGGACTCTCTGTTTTATTATGTCTTGCCAATTGGGAGGAAGCTCATGTGTTTCAAGATGTTCAAATTTCTTTAGTTTAATTTGACCAGGAATGATGGTTGGTGAAATTTCAAAAGTCAATCTGTCTTTTCCAACAGAAATATGTGGTCCAACAACTGGTGTAGTTTCTAATGTGATATGAAACTGAAACGTACGGAAACCACCAATTCTATCTACATTTACGATTTCAACTTGGTATGGGTAAACCAATGGAGTTTCAGTTAAATATTCAGAGTAATAATCGCTCACCGCTTTATCTATTTCTGGGCCTAATAAAAGCATTAACATATCATTGACCATCATTTCTTTCGTATCTTGAGGTGGCTTGGTACTTTCATGTTTCCACCCTGTTAGAAGCCAATCAAAAAGCTCAATAGATTTCAATCGAAACTTATCATTATTTCGGGTGAGGATGACATCACCATCTGCTAGTGTACATAATTTTGATTGATTTTGAACATGACAGTCATAAGCAGGTTCTACTTTAGCAACATCACCGTTTTTCATTTTTATTTTTAATACGGCAATTGGTGTTTTTTTTATGTCTAATTCTGTTGTTTCTTTTATAGAAGTTGCTGTGTTAATCCATTCAATAACCTTTCTGATGATGAACTCTTCAATCCCATCACTTTCACTGAAAGTACGTGTTCCTCCAGTGGAGCGATTTATTTGCATAGAAGCAACATTCTCCGATTTCAATAAGTCCTTTGCATTTGCTAGTTGAACTGGGAGAAAAATCCCAGTAATCACTAAGATTAAAATTATTAATTTTTTCATCTATACTCACAACCTTACAGCATTTCAAATTGTTTTATTATGTTTCCTCAATTTACAATCCTAATGATTGCCATTGTTTTGTAATAAAGTAAAAAAGCAACTCTGTAACAGAGCTGCCATAAGAAAAAGGATTGCCGCAGCGATCACTTTCTTTAACTCTTGCACCCGATAGTTTAAGTGCAATATTTCACAATCTTTTTTCGGGAAAAAGAAGTTTCGTTCTCAATAGAATTAACCCTACCTTTTTCTTAATACTGTGCATTCAAATAACTTAACAATTTATATTGGTTTCGAAGACCCTAATATCAACTAAAATGACTGTATTTCAATACAGGAATGCTGCCTATTAGTGCAATAAGAAAAAATGGTACCAAATTCCTCGTATATTTTCGAATTTATTATTAACCTGATTAACCAATATATATTTTCAAATTAGGGAAGATTTATAAAAAGACATATTCGAAGGAGGAGATTGTTAATGGAATCTGAACACAACAAAAGACTATCTGCTTCAGAAGTTGCACAAATTTGGAGTGCTTACATGAACAGTAGCATGTGCAATTGTTTATTTACATACTTTTTGGAGGTAACCGAGGATAGCCAAATACACTCCATAATTAAAAAAGGATTAGAACTATCGGAAACTCATTTAGCAAAATTATCCCTGCTCTTTCAAAAAGAGGGTTATGCAATTCCGAATGGATTTAAAGTGGATGAAGATGTAAACATATCTGCCCCAAGATTATTCTCGGATAGTTTGATGATGTATTTAACACATAATATGGGTATGATGGCTCTTAGTTTTTATGCGATTGCAAAAACATTTGCTGTTAGGTTAGATTTAGATGATTATTTTACCGAATGCGTTAATGATCTAAGCAAATTTAATACGAATTCAAAAAATCTTTTGTTATCAAAAGGTCTATACATTCGATCACCATTTTTGACTCCCTCAAAAGAAGTACACTTTGTGAAAAGTGACAATTTTTTATCCGGATTATTTGGAAAGAAGAGGCCTTTGACTGCAGTCGAAATTACAAATTTATTTGCAAATTTACAAAAAAACGCATTAGGGAGAACAGTAATGATGGCGTGGAGTCAGGTAACTCAATCAAAAGAAGTGAAGCAATTTATGGTAAGGGGAAAGGAAATTGCTTCTAAACACACCAAGGTATTTGGTTCAGTGTTAGAGGAAGAGGGCTTACCTGTATCATTACCTTGGGATGTAGAAGTAACTGACTCTGAAGCAGCCCCCTTTTCGGATAAAATGATGATGTTTATGGCTACTACTTTAACTGCGTTAAGTATAGGATATTACGGGACAAGTATGGCAACGAGTGCAAGAAAAGATTTGGCGATTGATTATGTTCGATTATCAGCAGAAATCGCATTATTTGCTGAAGACGGAGCCAAAATAATGATAGAGAATGGCTGGTTAGAGGAACCTCCTTTAGCAAAGGACAGTGGTAAATTATAGGAACACCTTTCAATGGTGATAAAATATATGGTTGATTTATTTTAAAGATAGAGGCTGCCCTTTTATTTAAAAGGTAGCTTTTTTATTTTATCCCACACACCTCTTGTTCAACAATCCTGCCACTATAGTGCAATAAGAAAAGCCACCGAAATGGCAGCTTGATCTTAAAGTCTTGCACCCGTTACTTTAAGTGTAATCCTTCACAATCTTAACTGAAATCAAATTGAAAATTTCTTTACATGAGTGTATTTAGAACACTAAAAAGAAAGATATTAAGGTAAAACGCTAAGAAGAAATGAGGGAAAAAAGCTGTTTACTTGGTTCTATGTAGAGGATGAATTATTAATGACTATGTATAGAAAAGCTATTGAACAAGTAGAGAATATATTGAATTTGTATTTACTGAAATAAAAAGAAGAAAATTGAAATGGCTTATACGAATTAAGTAAAAAGACGATATTACTCCGTTATTTCTTTTTTATCAATAATTGAAACTTTGGAAATAGGAGCATGTTCAACTTTATTTCCTACAGTTTGTTGAAATTCATAAAATCCACTATCATATAACTAGATAAGTATGTTATTTCTTCCGTTATAATCCACTAAATCCCCTTTTTCCTCTTCTCCACTTTGAATAATTTCAAATTATGTTAAATATTCAAAATTCACAAAACATTTCTTCTGATCCAATTCTTGGAATGAGGTTTGTTGCGTATATTTTTAAAGAAAATCGATTATGAGCGGACTAAAATGAGCCGACGGCTGAACTCGACTCAGAACATTTTCCGAGTCAGGGTACATGTTGGCTCAGTTTAAATTATACCTTTTAAAGTTTAGACATTCAATGTGGAAAGGAACCTTTAAACCCTTTTCCCCTTAATAACGGAATAACAATTAATTTCAGTGTAATCATCTCATCACGTCCAGAAGACATAAAAATATCCCTTTTTTATACATATTTTACCCAATATTCCTTCTTCCACTAAACTCCCTCAATAAAAGAAGCGAAAACGCCGATTTACTCATGTTTTCATAGAATTTCATAGTTGTTTACCAAACGGTAAATTCCTTTATAGCTGGAGGATTCTCACTTGAAAGGATATTTTTGGACAGGGTAAGAAAAAAGAGCTTTAACCCACTAACCAATCCCTTACAGAAAATGGTGGATGAGTAAAAATATAACCGCACTGGTGGATGTCCACATTTACTCATGGAGGTCAACCCTCCCATGCCTCACAGAGTCTTCGCTCTCAAATTCCTTCGTCCAACCTTTCCATGAGGTGGATGTCAGCCATGCTGCCCCACAGGGTCCAAGCCCGTAATTTAGTTGCTTTGCCGACTAATCCGTGCTTCAAATGTCTCCAAAATCTATAAAACAAGAACTACTCTTACCTAAACGACAAAAGAGTTAAGCAGCCATTTCTACTTTCTTTGTTACTGCCAAATGAGGGATGTCCATTAACATCTTTTCTTCATTAAAACTAAATTGCTTTTTACCTATACTGAAAAGAATCCGAATCAATTTATTACACAGAGCGATCAGGGACTGCATCTTCTTTAATGGATTATTCGGACGCTGAGTATAGTACGCATGTAACGCCTTAAATGCGGTATTCTTGGCGACGAGTATCATACAAACCCTAAATAACAGGGCCCTTAGCTTCTTACGGCCTCTTTTAGAGATGGTCGTTTTTCCTTTGTGCTTGCCGGAGGTATTTTCTTTTAGGCTTAAGCCAGCCAACTTGATAATTTGCCGGGGATGGCTGTAGTCGCTTAAATCTCCTACTTCCGCAAAGAAGCCGGCAATTGTATCCCTGCCAACACCTTTTATCGCTAACATTTGTTGTACGCCTGGTATTTCATCAAGCAGACCATCTATTTTTGCATCCAATTCTTCGAATTGTAACTGGATTAAATCGTACTTAGCCAGAATGGTTTTGAGCTCCAGCCTCGCCATTTCAGCACCTTGTCGAAGTCCGATGGACTGACTGGCTGCCTGTTTTAACTCCCGAATTTTGTTTAATCCAACACTCCGGGATACGGATTTTCTCAAATGGACTAGTAATTCTTCTTCGGTGAATTCAACAATCTCGTGGGGTAAGGCGTAGAGCTTTAAGAATTGTAATGCAGCCTTGCCTTCCCACTTCTTGAACACCTTCAAGAATTCCGGAAAGTACCTGTCAATCCAATTGTGCACCTGTCCTTGGACCGTTTGAAGGTCTTCAGTTAAAAGATCGCGTATTTTCTTTGCCACACGGAGTTCAGCATAAACACCTTGCGGTATTGTTGGTTCGGCGTATCTTCCGTCCTTGACCAGCTGAGCTATGACCTTGGCATCTTTCACATCATTCTTGGTAGGTGAGTTATCATCCAGCTCCTTGCTTTTCTTGACGTGCAAGGGGTTCACAGCGACAAATTTAATCCCATTTTCTTTTAAAATATGGGCGAGGTTAAACCAATAGTGGCCTGTTGGCTCCATGCCTACCATCACTTTATCCATACGCTGTTCTATTTTTATTTCTGAAAGCCATTTTAGAAAATGCTCAAATCCCTCTTTTGTATTTTCAAATTGACACGGAGATCCAAACTCCATGCCTCTAAAATCCTGGGCACGTGCCACATGCTTGAACTTCGCAATATCGACTCCTATAATAAGAGTTTGAGAAGTGATTTGAGCTATCTTCTTATTCTGGTTATAATTCATTTTAAAGCCTCCTGGTATTTGAGAGATTTGTCCTTTTTGCTTGCCGGCGTCAGGACTCTCTCATTCTACCAAGAGGTTATTTTTTTGTTCAAACTCCATTTTCCTTCATTACAGGAATGCTGCCCCGTTAGTCGAATAAGAAAAAAGCCACCAATATGGCAGCTCCGATCTTTAACTCTTGCACCCGTTAGTTTAAGTGAAAATCTTCACAATTTTTTTTTACCTTAATAAAATCTAATCCCTTAATGTGTAGGGGCATATCAAAAAGACGCCTTCCTACTAAAGAAAAGCGCCCTTTAGCTGAATAAGTAAAATTTCTATGTTAGCGCCTATTTTAATAAAATTAAATTAGTGTTGCAATCCGCTAACCATTTTAGTCAGTTCCGCCTCAAGTCGATCAAAGTTCTGTTCATTGGCTTCGTAACAGAAACTTCTCACTTTTTCGCATTCATTAACTGATTTGTGGAGCATTTGCCATATAATTTCGGTTTTGCCTTCTTTCTCAGCAAATGTAATGGTTAATAAAAATTCATGTATTGGCCCCAGATGGTGGATAACAATCTTTTCAGGTTCAATTATTTCGGAAAAGATGGATTTATTCTCATAATCTACACCATTGGGTCCATGCATAATGAAACTCCAAATACCGTTTGGTCGCATATCGAACTCATGAAACGTATTAGTAAAGCCCTCGGGTCCCCACCATTTTTCCAAATGATTCGGGTCACTGAATGCTTTGAACGTGATTTCACGTGGTACATTGAAGATACGTGTGTTGACAATCTCACGATCAGAGATTGGCTCAGGAGAGTTAATAATCTTCGATACCCCAGAGGATACTCTTAACTCTTGATTATTTTTCAACTGTTCACCAAGCTGATCCAGCAAAATACTTGTCCCGTGCTCACGAACTGCAGCTGTATCATGGCCGTCTAGGAATGTGCCTTGCTCGGTAAAAATCAGGTGTGTTCCTTCATCACTTTGTTTAAACTCGACCGTTGCTACAGAAACAGAAATCCGCGTTTCATCGAGATCCATGGTGTAAGAATAGACAATACGGTGGTCAGGAATGATCTCCTGATAGTGAGCCTTAAATGTGTAAACAGGACCTCCTGGAGGGCCGCCATGATTTATCTCTTGTCCACCCACTCGAAAATCAAACTCTTCCGCCTCAGTGAACCATTTTGCTTTAAGCTCTGGGTCCGCCCATGCAGCGAATACCACTTCAGGTGTGAAATTATACACCTTTTCAATAACAAAGGTATCGTGTGTTGCAAAGTGTTTTTTCATTCTCACTTCCTCCTTTTTTGGTGAGACGGATGATTAGAAAGGAATTCGCCAAGTCGATCAAATTGGCGCTCCATATTCTTTTGGCGCCCGTAAAAATAATTTTCATGACTTTTTTTCATCATTCCAATTGAATTTGTAAAATCTTGAACCGTCAATGTCTCTTTCGTTTGCAAAATCTCAGATACATTTTGTAAATCTTTTAACAGCTTCTGTTGAATTCTTATATTTTCTCTTAAACGTTCTATTTGAAGAGTCACCACTTCAATAGGGTTATACGTATCGTCGGCCAGGCTCGATTTAATTTCCTCGAGCGTTAATCCTAAATCTTTTAGACTAAGAATTTGCTGTAACCGCGAAACATCTGTGGCGTTATATAGGCGATATCCTGATTCTGAATAGTCTGATGGTGAGAACAATTCAATTTGGTCATAATACCGCAAGGTCCGAATCGTTAAACCTGTGAACTTTGCAAGTTCCCCTGTCTTCCATTTCTTCTTACCTGAAACTAAAATAACCACCCCCTTATTTCGCGACAATTTTACCGGTATCTTCACTATAAACCGTTACGTCACGTAAGAGTCAAGGGAAAATTAATTTTTTTGAATCATGAGAAAATCTTTATCCTACCTCGATAGCTAAAGTGTAACTTTTCACAACCAATCTTTAACCAGTATGTTTACTGTTCATGATTCTTCTACAATCTGGCCCGATTGTGGAAAAAAAGCTAATGACGATTGTTCAACTAAACTGCCCCGTTAGTCGAATCGAGTAGAGGGAAAATAAGTTGATTATTTTCGCCCCTCTCACAACACCGTACGTGAGTCTGTCTAACAATTTTCACTCTTTTCCCACTTTCCCAATAGGAAAACTCATACTATTGTCGAATTTATAATATAAGGAGATGATAATATGCCATATTTTCTTGGTGAGGATAGAAATCAGTTAAATTTATTACCAATACATTAGAAGATTTTGTTGATGAAAATAATCCAGTTAGAGTAATTGATGCATACGTGGATAGCTTAAATCTGGAGGAACTTGGTTTTGTAGTTTATTCAGGTTCTAAAGCTGGTCAAAAACCTTATAGAAGACAAGATCTCCTTAAATTATATATTTATTGTTATTTGAATAAAATCAGATCATCTCGTTTGATGGAGACAGAGGCAACTAGAAACATTGAATTAATGTGGTTAATTGGCAAAATAAAACCTGACCATGGTACCATTTCTTCATTCATGAAAATTAACAAAAAAGCCATTAAGCAGCTGTTTAAAGATTTTACACTTATGTTAAAAGGATTTGGTCTTATTGATGGCACCCTTGTCGCTATTGATGGGACAAAGATAAAAGCAAATAGCGCAAAAAATAAACACTATAATGAAAATATTATTAAGGAAAAATTAGAATATTATGAAGCCAAAATT
Organism: Bacillus salipaludis; assembly: GCF_030938565.1. GTDB lineage: Bacteria > Bacillota > Bacilli > Bacillales > Cytobacillaceae > Neobacillus > Neobacillus salipaludis_A. The sequence goes on from NZ_JAVGVR010000002.1 coordinate 222,587, forward strand.
GAGGAATATATCAATGACATTTTAAATACAACTGATGATGAGAATATGAAACAAAAAATTAATGATAAAGTTGAATGTTATCAAGAAAGAATAAAGAAGTTAAATATTATTAAAGAAGAGCTAAAAGAACAAGGAAAGAAACAAATTTGTTTAACCGATTCGGATGCAAAATCGATGAAGAACAACGGGAAATTTGAGGTTTGCTTTAATGTTCAAGCAGTTGTAGACAATAAAAATAAATTAATTGTAGACTTCGATGTAGTAAATGATGTTAATGATCAAGGTCAATTATCAAATATGGTTAAAAAGGCTAATGAAGTATTTGAGGATCAAAATGTTACAGCTATAGCTGATACAGGTTATTTTAATATGTCTGAAATAATTGAAGTGGTTGATGAACAGACCGAAATCCTTTTAAAGCCCCAAAAAGGAAAACAACAAAAGGTTAAAACCGGATTTGATAAATCAAACTTCAAGTATGATCAAACAAGTGATGTTTTTATTTGCCCAATGGGCTACTGTTTAAATTTTAAATGGAATGGAAAACAAAACGGCAAAGATTTCAAACGTTATACATGTGTAAACTATAATGAATGTGGGAAAAAGGAGTTATGTACCTCCGCAAAAGGTGGAAGATCTATTATCAGGTTTAAAGATGAAGAAATTATTGACCAAGTGACTGAAAATACCATTAAAAAAGATCACATTTACAAGAAAAGAGGCTCTATAATAGAACACCTTTTTGGAACTATAAAACGACATTTTGGTTATACATATTTTTTAACAAGAGGGCTTGAATCAGTTAACACTGAGGTAAGTCTTATTTGTCTTGCATATAATTTTAAAAGACTAATAAATATAATCGGAGTTAAAGAGTTAAAACGAAAATTCAGAGGGGGCATAGCCCCCTTTTTACGTCCATTTTGTGAAATTCATTGTTTTTATCTAAAATCAACAGAAATATTTTCAAACTGAGTAAATTTAAAATTAATTGTTAGACAGACTCACGTACGGTTCGCGTATACGGCGTTTCAATTTATATTAAAGTGTGTACTTTTAGATAATGTTCTAAAGCAGAGGGTAATCCCCTCTGCTTTAGTCTTTTGTTTGAAATTGCTCTTTGAACAACTTTCGATAATCCTATATACCGGTAACCTCTTCGGCAGAAGGTTAATCCTTTCGCTTCTTGCTCAGGAATCCCTAATTGAATAAGCGATTTTATTTGTTTCTTTGGTACCTTCCATTGCTTCCATATGATAACTCTAATTCTGGAGCGAAGCTTCTTATCTATCTCAGTCATCGCTTTTTTCATATTCGAGATTCTAAAGTAATTAACCCACCCAAGTATGACTTGTTTTAGTTTTAAAATTCGGTAGTCTAGCGGAACGCTCCAATTTCGCTTTGTTAATTTTCGAAGCTTCCTTTGAAATTTTTGTATTGACGTAAAATGGGGTTTTGCTTGGTATTTCTCATTCTTAGAATCGTAATAATATCCAAATCCCAAGAATTTCAGATCTTTTGGACGGGAGATTTTACTCTTTTCTGCATTGACTATTAACGCTAATTTACTTTCTATAAATCTCACGATTGATTCCATCACTCTATTCGCTGCTTTCTCACTCTTCACGAAGATTAGGGCGTCATCAGCGTATCTCACGAATTGGAGTCCTCTACTTTCAAGCTCCTTATCCAGTTCGTTTAACATAATATTACTCAGCAGTGGGCTTAGGTTTCCTCCTTGCGGAGTTCCAACTGGTGTTTCTTCGTATTTCCCATTCACCATAACTCCACTGACAAGATACTTCCTTATTAGGGAAATGACATCTCCATCATCTATTGTATTAGAGATGATTCGCATGAGTTTATCGTGATGGACTGTATCGAAGAATCTTTCCAGGTCAATGTCTACCACCCAATCGTATCCATCATTTAGAAATTCCAAGCTTTTTATAATAGCCATCTCACAACTTCTTTTTGGTCTAAAGCCGTAACTGAACTCACTGAACTGCTTTTCAAATATCGGACTGAGAACTTGATGAATGGCTTGTTGAACTACTCTATCCACTACTGTTGGTATTCCCAACTTGCGCATCTTGCCATTTTCTTTTGGGATTTCCACTCTTAAGGCAGCCTGTGGTTGGTATTTTCTTGTTCTGATGCGCTGACGTAGCTCATCCTTGTTCTCTCTCAGATATTGCTTTAGTTCTTCGACTGTTACTCCATCAACCCCACTCGCGCCTTTATTTTTATAGACACGCAGGTACGCTTCGTTCATATTTTGATTACTAATAATCTGTTCTAAAAGTTCCACACTCGTTTCTCCTTCCCTCTCACGTAGTAAGTGATAGCTCCATTTTGGTTAGCCTTTGAGATACGCTCATACTTTCACCATTAATACATTCGGAGTACGTCACTTACGCATTCGTGGTGTTGAAACACTATAAATTGTTCAGCCCTTCATGAAATAATTTCACTACTACGGCTTCTGCTGACTTCTTGCGGCTAACCTTTTTCGACTGTACTCCCGTACATCCGCAAGACCTCCCAGGGTAAGACAACTATCTTTCCTCTTTTACTCGCCTGATTTACTTTACAAAGTTACGTACATCTTTTAGGACTTTGACTTGTTATGGAGCCTCACCCTTTTATAAAGCCTTAATATCAGATTTCTGTTCGTCGAGCCAAGATTTTATTCCACGCTTCCTCCAGCCCTTACCTCACGGTAAGTACCTTGCGCTTCCTTAGTGGTTAGTCGATGTGTACCCCCACAGTGGACTTTCACCACCTAGATAGTTGCCATGCCTGGCACACATAAAAAAAGGATCTCCGCAGCGATCCCTTTCTTTAGCTCTTGCACCCTTTAGTTCAATAAGGAATTAATAAAATACTTATTTTTCTTACAAGCCAAATTACAAATATTTAACTAGTTTGCCCTACAGCCGTAATTTTGCAAGTTGAAATTGCAAATCTATAGATTGTAGTCTCTATTGCTAAAGTACCTAACACTATGCCAAGACCTGTTTGTTCCACGTTAAAATTTCCTGCAGTAGAACCGTTACTTACTAAAAGAGTCACTGTAGAACCTTTAAGTGTATCCAGCAATTGTCTAATTGGTCGTTCACGACAATTACATTCGCACCCAGAAACAACAGGTGGCAACAAGTTGATAGTAGGTCCTGGTGGTAAAAACCCTACCCCTATTACATCAGAAATATTTACCTTAAAGGTTGTCGCTTCGTCTGAAACAGTAACTAAAAAATCATTCACTTCAATAATTTTGAATAAATATAAGAGAGGGGGTTCATTTGGTGCGTCTGCAATAGTGGCAAGAATTACAGTTTGCCCAACAAGTTGTTGTAAGACGGACTGAAGTGGAGAAACACAACAGTCACAAAGACACGGTCCCTGAGGTACTGGAGGTCCTGATGAACCGATTGACCTTTTCTGTGGCGGTAAGGGAAGAGGTATCAGTGGACATCGACAACATCCCTGAAAACGTTGGTCATTATTTACCATAAAATCACCTCGTGAAATTTTGAAACCTTATAAAATTATATGAGGTCATTTTGAGGGTTCTTGGACTAAGGCTGAGTTTCAGTAGTTTTTCTTTTCCGACTTCTCCCTTTTTATCTCGCAATATCAGTCAAATGTGACATAAAAACATATCTATTTTCATCCCTGTTCTTCTTAAAGTATCCTGCCCCGTTAGCTGAATAAGAAAAAGCCACCAATAATTTTTGGCAGCTGAATCGTCAACTCTTGACCCGTAAGCTTAGGAAGAAACTTAGAATAAATAGGAGGTAAAAACGTCCTTAGTTAATAAAAGTATGATATAACAAAAATAAATTAAGACTTATAATAAGTACGGCAATTATCCACGCACAGATCGAAGTTACTATATGGTTTACAAGTTTCCCCATTAGTTTTTTGTTACTTGTAAACATTATTAAAGGTATTAAAGCAAAAGCAATTCCAAAAGAGAGAACGACTTGACTTATAACAAGAGCTTTAGAAGGATTAATTCCCATTAGAATTATTCCTAACGGCGGTATCATTGTTATAAATCGTCTCAAATAAATAGGTATGCGTCGTTTAATAAAGCCTTGCATAATGATGTCACCTGACATAGTACCAACTGAAGAACTTGATAATCCTGCGGATAACAATCCAATTCCAAAACATATTGCCGCAAAGGGTCCAAGTATTTTTCCAAATTCATTAAAAGCAACTTCTAAATCACTTACATTAAGTCCATTTTTATTAAATAATGCCGCTGAGACGATTAACATACTCGCGTTTATCCCACCTGCAATAATCATCGCAATAATGACATCTACAAACTCATATTTAAAAATCTTTTTCCGTTCTTCTTCAGTTTCTCCGACAATTCTATTTTGTGTTAAGGCAGAATGCAGATAAATGGCATGTGGCATCACTGTTGCTCCCAGCATCCCAGCCCCTAATAAAACGCTATCAACATCCTGAAATTTGAGCGTGAAAAGACCAGAAAGAATTGCCGTTGCATCTGGTGCTGCATAGAAAACTTGAACCCCAAAAACAATTACAACAATAAAAATCATAGCTGTAATAACAGCTTCTAACGGACGCATTCCTCGCCTTTGAATCTCCAAAATGACGAATGAACCAATGGCTGCAATAATAGCAGAGAAAACAAGTGGGATATCAAAGAGCAAATAGATTCCAAGCGATGCACCAATAAATTCTGCCAGATCTGTTGCCATAACGACAAGTTCAGCTTGTATCCATAAAAGTATGGAAGTCTCTTTTGAAAATTTTTCTCGGCAAACTTCAGGGAGGTTTTTACCTGTTGCAATTCCTAACTTGGCAGACATCGTTTGAATCAAAACAGCCATTAAATTAGAAACTAAAATGACCCATAATAATGTGTATCCATATTTAGACCCTGCCGAAATGTTTGTTGCATAATTACCTGGATCGATATATGCCACAGCAGCAATAAAGGCAGGACCTAAAAAAGGCAGCAATCTTTTAATTCCATTAGAATCTCCTTTTATAGGAGAATTAGAAGTACTATTCAAAGAGTTAGACAATTTTTGGGTCCAACCTCCTTCCTTTATCCGAACTTATAGTCTATTTTCAGTAAACTTTTTTTCGCTAATGCTTTTTAGAGGTCTCAGGTTGCAAACCCGACATAATGAAGTTATTGTGCTTTCTAATTGATTAGATACCAACAATAATAAATACAGTATTTAAAGATATCGGAGTAGTATTTTTCCCAAATTTTTTTCGTTATCGGCACCACTATTTTAGTTTGCTTTCTTTTTAACAGGCTATGCTATTTGAAATTCTTCTTCAACAAGTCGAGTAGAAAGGAACCTCTCTACCTTACGGTAGATTGTGTTCCTCCCCCTCCCAGAACCGTGCTTGCGCTATTAACGCACACGGCTCCTCCTAGTTACCATTCACAAAACCTCGCTAATCTCTTAGGTTCAGATTGCTAATTCTGCTATCCTTGCTAGTTTTGTCTCCATTTATTATTCCTACCTCTGTGTGTAGTAAATGTGTCCTTAGCAAGGGTGATAACTGGTAGCTAGCCTTTCCTCCATCGGCATTACCCAACTTCATTGGTACTACGCTGCTATCCGACTCCCTACACCGGCATTTGGTTTCGTTACTTTTTATCGCTTGTACACCATACTCTTCTAACAAGAAAAGACCGGTAGGGTCTCCCGAGTTGCCGTATCATATCAATGTGTAACGTGCCAAGGTCTCTGACTCCAAAGAGGTTTTATCCATCTTGCCTTAAACGAAGGATAAAATGTAGCTTTCTGCTGCAGGTAAAGCATCAGCCCTCTCGATTTACTAACATTATGGAGCTCAATCCCTTCAACCATATGGCTTTCGGCCCGCTACCTAACTGTCTACGCTTAAAGACTAAAGTTACCTTTAGCCCTCCAAGACTCGCTACGAGCGAATGGCTAGTTCTTACTCGACGGGAATCCCACCCGTTATATGATACGACCTAGGCTCGGCCGCACACCTGCCCCGTTAGTGGAACAAGCAAAAAAAGGCTGCTGCAGCAACCTTATTTCATTAACTCAAGCACCCTATAGTTTAAGAGCAATTCTTCACAATCTTAATTTCACCGATTAAAGCATATATTTTCTGCTATGCAACTTTCTGTTTTAGGTTTTAAACCAGGAACATTTCGCATAACTAACCTGCCCCTTTAAACGCTGCCGAAACAACGTTTTGTCCAACTCTTGCACCCCTTACTTTAAGTACAGTTCTTCACTGAGAAAAGTCAAAATGACTTGGACTATTCTGTAAAGTCTCCCTGATTTTCTCATTGAACTAAAACTAATTTCAGTTTAATATTATTTAAATTTAAACTTTATTGCACTTTTTTAAGAGGTGTTGGAATAGTGAATTGTTTTGAATACCTTACTATCATTGAGGAACTTGGTCGGCTATTTGAAGATTATTATAAGTGTAAGGATAATAATATCCGTGAGCAAATATATGGAGAAATTAAACGATTAGGAACTTTATTAGTGGAAAATCGCAATCTTCCTTTTTCACTCTTGAATAGTGATTCCGTACTTTAATAAACTGACAGAAGTAATCGCCTAAGCGGTCCCCAATCTTTAACTCCTGCACGTGTTAGTTGAACAAGCACCCTTGTTATTTTTACATTATATATACTTGCAAAATACTCATTTGGTCATTCATCAAAGTGAGTTTTTTCATTTCAACCCCCTTAATTTAGAACGGACTCAACGAAAGAATATCATTGTTGGATGTAAAAGACAGTAGCTTTTTTCGAATTCAAAGTTTGATTTTATTAAATATTTTTTAGACAATATTCAATTGTACTTGAAAGGAAGATTTACGCTGAAGGAATATATTGTTTGTTATACATTGGAAAATGATATTAAGCGAGAAAAAGTTTTAACGGGTCTGAATGTAAAAAAAGAAGAGGTATTCCAGGAAATATTAGATAAAATCCTTAACTGTAAGGAATTTATTGCAAAATGTGACCAAGGGGAACAGAAGATTAATTCCTCTTCAGTACGATTTATACGTGTACTTTAAAAAATCAGTCACGAATACAAAGTTTCACTTCCCATCAGCTTTGAGTAACTTCAAAAACAGGAGAGAAGAGCAATACCAGAGACCTATCGCAGTAGAGAGGAACGAAAACAAGCGGAAAGAGTAAAACAAAAAGAGCAAAAAAGAATAAAATCACCCAAAAAAGGTTCTCTTTTGAGAAAAGTTTTACTCACATGTTTGGTGATTGGGGTTGTTTCAGTCGGAGCAGGAGCAGCCACGTTCGCAGAAATGATTAAAGGTGTGCCATCAATAGATGCTTCTAAACTAGCAGATCCACTTTCAACGAAATTTTATGATAGAAATGGAAATTTTCTTTATGAATATGGGAAAGAAAAACGAACGAAGATCAAATATGAACAGGTTCCAAAAGTATTAGAACATGCTTTCATTGCTACGGAGGATGCCCACTTTTATGAGCATCATGGGATTGACATCAAACGTACCGCTAAAGCGATTTTCGAAAACGTAACAGGTGACTTCGGATCACAGGGAGGAAGCACGATTACTCAACAAGTCATAAAAAATTCTTTCTTATCTCCACAGAAAACACTAAAACGAAAGGTTCAGGAATGGTATATGGCCTATAAATTGGAGCAAAAATACTCCAAACACCAAATACTAATGATGTATTTTAACAAGATTTACCTTGGAAACCGTTCATACGGTGTTGCTGCAGCAGCAAAGAATTATTATGGCATTGAAGCCAATGATTTAAATAAATTGACTCTCCCAGAGGCAGCCATGATTGCAGGGCTACCTCAAAGTCCGAATTATTATGATCCTTCCAAACCAAAAAATAAAGAGGCAGCTACTAATCGCAGAAATTTGGTTTTATCCTCTATGCATAGACAGGGGTATATCACCAAGAAGCAAATGCAGGATGCCATGAAGGTTCCGGTAACACAGGGACTTGTAATAAATAAAAATCAAGGAATGCCCTATGAAGCGTTCCTCGATGCTGCAGTAAAAGAAGTGGAAGGCAAATTAAAGAATGTGGATATCGGTACAGATGGTTTATCAATTTATACCACCTTAGATCCTAAGCAACAGGATTATGCTGACAAAATGATGAACACAAATGAGATAATAGGCTACCCTAATGATAGATTCCAAGGTGCATTTGTATTCTTAGATTCAAAAACAGGGGAAGTAAGGGCAATAGGAAGCGGTAGAAAAGACTATCAAGCAGGATTTCTCGGAAACAACTTTGCGATTGACCTAAAGCGCCAGCCAGGATCTACCATTAAGCCAGTTTTGGATTACGGCCCTGCAATTGATTATTTTAAATGGTCTACCCACCATCAATTGAATGACCAGCACACAACTTACTCATCGGGTCAGGAACTTCAAAACTGGGATCGTCGCTACCATGGGATGTTATCCATGAGAACGGCACTTCAATGGTCCTATAATATCCCTGCTTTCCTTACGTACAAAGCAGTGGGAATAGATCGTGCTAAGAACTTTGCAAAACAACTGGGAATTACCTTTGATCATGACCAAGTTTATGAATCTACTGCGATTGGCAGTAATGCGGTTAATCCTTTAGAAATGGCAGGTGCGTACAGCTCCTTTGCAAATAAAGGAATTTATAATCAACCACATTTTGTTCAAAAAGTGGTCTATCCAAATGGCAAAGTGGTCAGCTTTAAGCCAAAGCCAAAACAGGTGATGCACGATTACACAGCCTATATGATTACCGATATGTTACGGGATGTCGTGGACGCAGGTACTGGTAAGGCAGCTAATGTTCCGGGATTAGATGTGGCGGGAAAAACAGGAACGACCAATTTTGATAAGAATACAAGTCTTAAATATGGATACCCGTTAGGCAACGTGTCAAACGATAGCTGGTTTACAGGTTACACTCCACAATACACAATGTCTGTTTGGACTGGATATCCAAATAATGGGCCAGAAACTACATGGCTGGAGATACGACTCATATTGCACAGATCATGTTTAGTAAAATGATGCAGGTATTTGGAACTGATACATCATCCTTCCAGCAGCCAAGCAGTGTTTACAAAGTGGGGAGAGATCTTTACATTCGAGGCTCTAATGAGGTTCCTCCAAAATCTAAACTAGTCGTAAAAAAACCAAAGGTAAAACATGAAAGAGTCATGGAGAAGAAACCGAAAGGTAAAGGAAAAGATAAACCAAAAGGACAAAGGAAACAAAAAGAGCACGGGAACCATAAAGGGCACAGGAAGCATAAACATTGATATAAATGTATTGAAACCTTTGCTTTAGCAACTGACAACAAAAATGCAAAGCAACTTTATCAACAAACCGCCCAACAAACACTATCATAAAAACTACCTATACACGGGTAGTTTTTTTAGTTCGATTTTTAAATCCAATGCCATTTTCAAAATTAATCCTTCTTTTACAAAACTGGTCATTTAGCTGAATAAGAAAAAGCCACCAAATTGGCAGCTGAATGTTTAACTCTTGCATCCGTTACTTAAGTGAATTAATTCAAATGATTTTGTAATTAGATTACTTAAAATCTTTTCTATAAAGTCCATAAGAATAAACTGCTCCAATTAGAAATACAACACCTTGAAATAATAAAAAGAATTGACGAAAATATTCAATATTGCGGTCAACTTGGGAAATAAAGATGCTATTCATTATCAATTGGGTAAGAAACATACAAGAGGTAATTTTTAAATAAATTCCATTTGTTCTTTCATCAGGCTTACCAAATTTTTTACGAATCAACAAAAGTACAGTCAATGAGCCTAAATATAGTACCATTGTGATTCCTACAATGATGTTGAAATTATTTGAGCTTTCTAACATCCATTTATTTAATACATCAATCATTATTATCTTCCTTTCTAACATAAGAAAATATTTCATTAATATCAACCTCGAAAAAATTTGCAATTCGAAAAGCTAACACTAGCGAAGGAGAGTAATTGTTCTTTTCCATTACAAAAATGGTCTGCTTCGAAACCCCAACTGCCTCCGCTAACTCCTTCTGTGATATTCTTCTTAACACTCGATGCTCATACACCTTATTTATTATTGAATCACCAAAGTCTTCTTTCAAAATCTCCACCTCTTTTCCACACTTCCTTGATTTACCTTTATTTTAAATCAAAATTATAAAAAGGTAAAGTTTACTTTTATAAAGGATAACAATATCTTTATAAAAGTAAACTTTACATTCATTATAAAAATCAAAAAAAAGAGCCAGTATCAATACATACTGACTCCAATTTAATCTGTTTTAAACTAAATATCGTCAAGGTTTCTTCTTCAAGTAACTCACCTTTTGTTCAATAAGAAAGCTGCCAAATCTAGCAGCCCAGACCTTAAACTATTGCACCCGTTAGCCATCCATGAAGCGCAAAATCAGCATTTCACCACAGAGAATGAAAATGGTAAGGAAGTGTCAATACTGATACTGACCTTAATCCAGTCAACCAATTCATAGACTTATTAATTAACGCTCTCCTCTTTTTATAAAATCGAACACCCAAAACCCTCCTATAAATTTGTTTTCAAATTAAACTATGTATCTAGTACAAATTTGTGGGGGCAAGTAACATAGACGTAGCAAATTATTCTGGGAATTTTACCTGCTTGTTAGAGTTCAATAAGAAAAGGCCGTCGTATTCAGTCAAGTGAAACCATTCAGATAATCATTTTCAGGGATTGTTGAAATGCCCATTTGCTTCAGCTTCCTTCTTTGTTCGTGATTTAAATGATCAGCAATTTCATAAAATTACCCTTTTAATGGCAAAAAAAAAACACCCAAAATAATAGATGCTTCAAAATCTTTTATATGTTTTTAAACTATTTAGAAAGAATTTGGGTACGATTAGAAATGGACAGGAGACATTGAACTGCTAATGGCTTTACCTTCATAACCATGTATGCTCAAATAGTCCAGCAGTTTTGGCAGGTATTTCAATGTTTCCTTTTTTTCGTGCATCAGAATCACAATCGGCCCCTTGTGCTTTGACTTCTGCTTCAGTTGGTTGATTACATTTTTTACAAAGCGTTCATCCTTGTAATACCAATCCTGACTGTCGATATTCCAATCCCACAACATATATCCACCCGCTGAAACGGCTTTTCTTTCTTTTTCTGTCATATACGGATAACTGCCATAAGGGGTTCGAATTAAATAAGAATCTTCCCCTGTTATGGTTTTTAATGTAGGGTTGGTCTGATTAATCTCTCCTAAGACAGATTTTTCCGATGCATAGAAAAGTTTGACATTATGCGTCACTCCATGAATCCCGATACTATCCCCGAGTGTCACCATTTCTTTAACCGCATTAGGATACCTTTTAATATTTCCATCCAGCATAAAAAAAGTTGCTTTGAAATGATATTTTTCCAATGATGCAAGAATATCTTCGGTATAACTTTCTGGACCATCATCAAAGGTTAAATATATGGTCCTTTTGCTGCTATATACGGTTTTTGATTTGTCTTCCTTTGGTGGAACTACATTGGTTTCTTGTTTCGATGAATTAGGAGTGTTCATTCTTTTCGTGGCTGCATGATTTGGAACAGGATGCTTTGCCGTAGGTCTTTGTTCATCACTATGAGTCTCTTCATCTACTTTTTGCTGTTTCTGTCCTAAATCTGCATGCTTCTTCTCTTGAATCCTTTCCTTTTCAAACTGATCATCCATATTAACTTGATAAATCGTTTCCCCAACCTTTTTTAAAGGCATTTTGCGGCTGTCCTTTTGAATACTAGGTTCATTTGCTTTAACCTTTTCGCTAAAATTATAGATGGTAAAGGCACCAGAAGCGATTATCCCCACTGCTAGACTGCACAGAAAGGTACCCTTCACCCAACTATTTTTCCCCATCCTCATGTTTTTAAATACCTCTTTGCTGTAATTTTATTTCCTTACGCCCATTATAGACGATATTACTCACAAAATGTTACAAACATATCAAAAACATTACAAAACTATTAAAATAGAAAGAAAGTAATAGAAAAGTAGAAATTGATAGTTTCCTAAACGATAAAAAGAACTCACTATGATAGTGAGTTCAGAGCCCCGGATTATACAAAGCTTCGGACATTACTATTTCTGCTGAATTTATACACAGCGACTAGGAAGAATGCGACTGCAAAGGCGAACAGTATCATGAAATTAAGATATAAACTGCCGAATTGCTGTCCTTCTTGCAGTTTTTGAATGGTTTCAAGTGTCCAATGCTGTGGCATAAAATCAGCAATCTTCTGTACTGCCTTTGGCATAATTTCTACAGGCCAAAAGCACCCTGCAAGCAGGCAGGTTGGAGTAGAAACCAGGTTTTGCAATGCACCAGCAGAACTGGAACTGTTAGCGAAAGAAACCAACATAAGGGATAAGCCAACTGCCACGAATGAATAGACAATTAGAACCGCTCCCATTTTCCAAAAGGATACATGCATATCAATATGAAAAACCTTCGTAACAACCAATAACGTACAAATGATTTGTGTAATCATCACCGTCATGTTAACCAGAATATTGGCAAGCACGTATTTCCTTGAATTAATCGGTGTGGATAATAGACGGAAATAAGTGCGGTTTTCTTTCTCCTTTATAATGATTTCGGAGAAGTTACCTGCGGAAAACAGCATAATCATAATAAGAAATCCAATGGTTTGATTGGTCATATCTTTACTTTTTGATGTGTCTTTTAAAGATTCAGCTGTTAGTTTGAAATCAGCCTGTTTATAGTGATTGTACATTTTATCGAAGGTTACCTGATCTCCTTTAGCTGCTTTCCCCAATACAATCAAATTGTCCAGATAATTATAGAGATAAGACTTCACATAACCAGTAATCTGGGCACCTTTGATGGAAACAATTCTAATGTTACCAGGATTTCCTGTAAGAATACTTTCCGAGAAACCCTCTTCAAGTGTAATAACACAATCAAGCCTCCCTTCTGTCAGTTGGCCATTAATCTCAGATTCTTTCAAATTTACAACCTGCACATTTTTAATGTCTTCTAAAAATTGAACTGTATTATTGGCAATTGGGCGATGATCATGATTCACAATCCCAACCTTTAACATTGTTCCCCCAGATCCGCCATAGACGAGAAAGGAGATGAAGATTCCAACTAACGGCATTCCGAAATACATAATGATATTTTTCTTTTTTCTAAAGGTAACACTGTATATTTTTTTCATTAACCAAACAATATCTTTCATTATAGACCCTCCCGTCTTCGCAAGGAAAAGATTGTGATTACTAAAAACACTGCCGCAATTCCAAGATTCAATGTTATCACTGGAATCGAAGCGCTCAGGTCATTCCCATAAATAATTTTTGTCAATCCCCTGTTGGCCCAAGTAAGTGGAGAAAGATTTGAAACAAAGTTTAAGATCCCCGTAGGATTGTCAATTTTAAAATAGGCTCCTCCAAAGAAGGATGCTAATTGAACGGCCAACATAAGAATCATGTTCGCTGAATCGCTTGTTTTGGCCATATAGCTGATTCCCAAACCAAAGCTTACTGCCAAAATTACTTCAGTAATTAACACAAGGATGACCGTACCAATATGATTTCCCCAATTTGCTTTAAATACGAGGTGACTAAACGCGACCACTGCCAAAAGGCATAACGTGTTAATGGTGATACAGCCAAGAATTTTCCCAAGAAAAATTTCACTTTTTCTAATCGGTGCGGCAGCTAATCTTAGTGATGTATTTCTGGATCTTTCTGCACGGATTAAAGAACTTGCATTCATTGCTCCATATAGAGCAATCATGGTCGTCATCGCCATCGCATAATAGTCCATCGAGCCAGGCTGCTTTGCGGAATTAATTGATTCTTCTTTAATAAAATTATGCGAGTTACTCGTCATGTCCGTGCGCACTTCCTTGGCATCTACGCTTGCCACTGCTGCTGTAACATTATATTTATCCTCAAAAGCTGTCAGCATTCCTTGGACAATACTCTCTTCAATGCTATTCCGATTATTACCGTATAGCTGAAGTCCATTATTCGTAACTTCAACAAAAGCCGTGTAATGATTATCCTTCACTTCTTTTTTTCCCTCAGCAGCAGAAAACACCTTTTTAAAATGAACACCTGATTTACTAACCCCTTTAGCAAATGCTTCAAATGAGGAAGATAAGTGGGGAGATGCTGAATTCTTATATAAAACTTGAATATTTTCGATGGCAATTTTATTATCAAAAGCATTAGATAATGCTGTTCCGAGGATGACCATTAAAACTAAGGGAAATGCCAGCATAAAAATAAGTGCCCGTTTATCCCTTATTGTGTGTTTTATTTGCTTTACAGCAATGTTAACAATATTCAAAATCCTTGCCTCCTTTCTAATCTCTGAGGTTTCTTCCTGTAAGAGTTAAAAAAACCGTTTCCAAGTTCGGTTCCTTTTCTTCCAGTGAACTGATTTCAATGTGATAATTCATCAGATGCTGAACAATTTTGTTAAGATTATTCACTTCAATATCTGAATGAATTTTGATGAAGTTTTCCTCCAGTTGTACTGACTTTACCCCATTGATTTCCTTTATTTCCTTTACATCGATTTTTTCATTTGACTTTATCCCAACCCATACATCCTTGGTATCGGTAATAATAGCAATTAACTGTTCCTTCGTTCCTTCTGCAATCACTTTCCCATGGTCGATGATGGCGATCCTTGAACAGATTTCTTCCACTTCTTCCATGTAGTGGCTAGTATAAATAATCGTACAACCCATCTCATTTAATTTTCGAACAGATTGAAGAATGTAATTTCTTGAATGAGGATCAATACCAACAGTTGGCTCATCCATAATGATTAATTTTGGGCGGTGGGCAATTGCACAGGCAATATTTAAGCGTCTTTTCATCCCCCCGGAGAAATTTTTCGGATAATCTTTCAGCTTTTCACTAAGGCCAACAAACTGTAACGCCTCTTCAACTCGTTCATTCAAGATTGCTCCGCGCAATCCATATAAACCTGCAAAAAATCTCACATTTTCTTCGGCAGTTAAATCTTCATAGATGGCCAAGTCCTGTGGGACAATTCCGATATTCTCTTTGGCGAACTTACTATTTTTGCTAATGTTTTTCCCAAGGATATGAATTTCTCCTTCATTGTTTCGTAAAAGCCCGGCAATCATATTAATGGTGGTACTTTTCCCTGCTCCATTTGCCCCTAGAAATCCAAATATTTCTCCTTCTGCAATGGATAAGGAAATATTATCAACAGCGACGAATCCCGTAAATTTTTTAGTTAGGTTTTTCAATTCTAAAATATTCATCCTTGATCTCACCTTTCGCTCTTTATGTTTTTATTATAAAAAAAAGGGTGAGCCAGCATAAGTGCAGCTGTTCACCCTTTAGCATGAGAAATTTCATGTTTTTATGCTTAAATTTTTCATTGAATTGGCAGGAGCATTGTCACCGAAAAACCGTCCGAACCATCGACGATGATTTTTCCATTTATAGCGGCAGACCGTTCCTCCATTCCAATAATCCCAATTCCTTTTTTAATTTTTTCAATTCCTTTCCCATTATCCTTCACTTCTATCCGAATCATTGTGTTGAGGACTTGAATTTCTATTGATATCACCGTTGCCTCGGAGTATTTCAGGGCATTTGTTAATGCTTCGGTTACATTTTCCTGAATAATTTTCCATTGGATTGGTTTAATGATTTCGATATTTCCTTTATATACAAAAGGGGTACGAATCGCATGATTTGATGAAAAGTCATCAACCAATAATTTCAAACGATTAATCCCCATTTGTTCCGTCGGCGGCTTCAAATTTTTTAAGGTAATGCGAATATTTTCGATACCCATTTTCGAAATATTGATGGCATTTTGTAATAATTCTTGTGCTTTGGCGGTGTCCGATTCCATCAGTCTCTTTGACGCTTCCATTTGAATCAAAGCCCCCGTCATGGCGTGACCTATCTTATCATGAAAAACCTGCGCAAGACGATTCCGTTCTTCTAATTTAAAGGTGTATTCCGATTGTCTAAAGTATTCATTATTTTCATTTAAGCTTTTCGATAATTTCTGCATTTCTTTTCGTATATGATCCAGTTGGTCTTCCTGTTGTTGAAGTCTAGTTGTATACTCCAATAGCACAGTATAAATTACATAACAAAGCGCCGCCACAATTCCATATTCCAACGTAATTGTGTTTCTTAACCAGACCATCGGCATTATAACCAATAGGAACATGATAAATTTTCGTTCAATAAAATGAACTATAAATTCACAAATAGTCAGTGGTAGCAGCAGGATAAATAATGGTTGTACTTTATGATAAGAAAGGATGATTAAGACAATAGAAAGGAAGTGGATGATATTTTTTATCCATGCATTCTTTACAAGATAAATAACGATATTGATACACAGATAGACTAGAAACGAAAATACAATCCATGGAATATTAAAAACTGGCGATTGAATATAGATTACTGCCAAGTATCCTATTAAGATGAGTTTACTAATGATCATCCAGAATTCCATTATCCATTGACTCTTCCTGTTAAAAAGTAAATAGCAATTTGTGTTCGATGGCTTAGGCCGGTTTTTCCTAAAATGGAGGTAATATAATTGGCAATGGTTCCTTCTGAAATATAAAGCTGTTTGGAAATCTCTTTGTTTGATAATCCTTTTGCAATTTGGGCCATAATATCAAGTTCCCTGTCAGTAAACAGGCTAGTGTTAATTTTACTTTCTGGTTTATTTTCAGTTAGATTTGATTTTATTTTTTCTAAGACCACGTCTTGCATGACCGTATTTCCATTAAAGACACTTTTGATGGCTTCACGAATTCGCTCCGGGTCATTATTTTTCAGTAAATAGCCCTTTGCTCCATTTTTGATAGCATCAAGAATGTACTCATCATCATCGAAGGTAGTGATAATCAACGGTTTGGTCTTCGTTTGTTCAGTTAGCAGCTTTGTTGCTTCAACACCGTTCATATTCGGCATTCGCACATCTAACAGCGCCACATCAACATCGTGGTTTTTACAATAATCTACCGCTTCAAGCCCATCATTAACCGTTTCCACCACATCAAATTCTTCATACGTAGTCAAAATGATTTTCATTCCCTCTCGAATGAAAGAATTATCATCGGCAATTAAGACTTTTATTTTCATATATTTACCACCCCTTGCAATATCATAACAAGGAAATTTTGAAAAAGCACGATAAAGAGGTGTCCAAAGGATACCTCTTTGATTGTTTACTTTAATTTATTTGTCATGCCATGGAACGGCCACCAATTGGCTTTGCAGAAGTTTTTAACCATAACAGGAATAAACAACGGAAGTATGACAAACGCGTATAATAATAAACCGACTAGGACAATCGCCGCAATCTGGAGCAATGATAACATCATCCGGATGGGATCATCGCTGCAAATGTTCCTCCTAATATAATTGCAGCCGAAATAATAACCGTCCCCATCTTTTTCATTGATAACAGCATTGCATCTGCTACCTTTAAATCCCTGTACTCATTAAATCGGTCCATCAAGAAAATGCTATAGTCCACACCAAGAGCCATTAGGATCACAATGCCAAAGAATGGAACGGCCCAGCTAATTCCAGTATAGCCCAACTGGTTCACAAATAGCGCTTCATTCATCGCCATTGAGGTATAGTACGTTAAAATTAGGGATCCAATAATATATATCGGCATGATAATCGATCTAAATAGAGAATTAAAATAAGCGTGATTCCAAGTAAGACAACTGTCCTGGAAAAATCCTGATTAGATATTTTATTTAAATCCGCGTTCGAGCTAGTGATTCCGCCCACCGCAACAACTGCATTTTCAAGCTTTGTACCTTTAACCGCTCTTTTTACCGCATCCTTAATTTCAGGAACCTGGTGAATCGCCTGATTAGAATAAGGAGTTGCTTTAAAAACCAAAACCACATCCATAGTCATGACTTTTCGGTCATCGGACAGATAGGTATCCATAGCTTGTTTAAAATCCTTGCTTTCCACCACTTCTTTTAGCATATGGAACCCGGACATGCTGGTTGAGTCGGATAAATCGGATAAATAGCCTTGAGCCGAATTAAGACCACTCGCCTTCTTTATGGCTTTTATAAAAAAATCGTTGATATTTAAACAAAGCACCCGTTAGCGGAACAAGAAAGGTTGATATTGTTCCTCAATGATGTACATTTCTTGTTGTTCATGAATAGGTTCAGAAGTAATCTCAGGTTTAGATTCTGCTCCACCCATTAATTCCTCTCTTGCACTCCGCATCGGTCTATCCATTTGTTTTTTAATTTTGTCTTTATATTCATCCATTCCGGACACGATTCAAAAGCTCCTTATAAAAGTTTTAATACTGTTCTAACGCAGAAGTTAATTCCTTGTTATCGAAAAGCCCTTCTATCGAAATTCTGCCTGTGGCAGCTGTTCTTTTTATCACTTTATCAAAAGAGAGGTCTGTTTTGCGTGTTTTGTTGGTTGGCCACCATTTAATACTCTTCCCTCCCCTTCCACAAATCGTTTGATGCACTTACGCAGTTACGCACTGGCGCAGTCTGAAGTTTTGAAAAAACTAAGGAAAAGAGGGTGTTGTAATCTTTATTAAGATAGAAGAAAGGCTCTTAAGTTAAGAAAAAACATATCAAACAATCTTGTTATCTTCTTAAATATTTTTTTAAAGTTCTCAACATGGTCATGGAACTGCATAATAAAAAGAAAAATCCCAACCATTATTAATGGTTAGGATTTGCTCCGTTCGTATCTTTTAAAAAAATATTCAGACCTTCTTCAATCAAATCGTTGACATTTTTCTTGGTTCCAGTGTCAGCACTTGAGCTGAACTGTCACGATTTGGGACTTGGTATAAAGATTTTTATCGGGCTGTGTATTTTATCTTGTTAACTATATAACTACATAATAAGTGATTTTAAAAAGGTTCTAAAACCATTGTAATACTTCATATTTTAGTATAAATACTGCGTCAGTAACGCAATAAGGAGGTTGTTACGAATGAACAATTTTAAAAGCGCCAGTGAACAAGCTCAAGAACGTGGACTCGGTAATAAACGTGTATGTAGAGTTTCTGTAAGTATGACCAACGAGTACGACAAAAAGCTTTCGAGATTGTCTATGGCCTGTGGCGGCATGTCTAAAAGCCGTCTAGCTGATGAGTTATTGAAATAGCACTAGACTCCCCTAACGTTGTAAAATACCTTCAGGAAAGGCATGGTGGAGCCTACGAACAATTTTGGGTCAACCCTACAGTGATTAAACAATTTGGAAAACAAACAGTAGTGTATTAATCCCCTTCGGATTTATATCTGAAGGGTTTTTATCTGTTTGAAGCTATTTTGATGCCTATTTTAAACATTTCTTTGTCTTTTCTATAACAAGAGCTGCACAATCCCCAGCGTTCATTATATTTCTTCTTATCCCGAACCCTTGTATCTTTGCCACAACTTCTGCATTTCATATGTTCCACTCCCGTAGTCTTTTATTTTGTTATTGTTATTGACTAAAAGAATGGATTTAATACATAAGGTTAAAATACAAAAAAACGTACACTCACTTGCTAGTAAAATAGCATGTATAAATAGCACATGTTGCATTCGCCGTTTCCTGAATGAAAATAGACTTAATATGTAAATTAAAGTAAAAGCCATCTCTTACATAATATAGCGAAGCGCTTTGGTTTTTCCTTAATTAAGGTTGAGGTAAACGAATGCATCTAAGGCTACGGGCGCTGAGCCCATAGTTATAATAATCTGCTTATATGCACTATTCGTACAGTCGCCTACCGTAAACGCCCCAAGTACGTTGGTAGCAACATGCTTATCTACAACAATCTCACCAAACAGAGTTCGTTCTACCGTTTCGCCTAACCTGTTGGATTTTAACCAGACCAATGCCTGCGATAAAAGGACTTATAAGTTAATATTGATTATGCTAATGAAATTGATATTGAAACATATTACAATATCAAAATAAAGATATATGTTGTTATATATATCTTTATTAAAATACACATATTCGTATAATGGGAAATTAACACATAATGTGGGACCTTTATTTAATTCTATAAATTGTATCAAATCGAATTTTTTTGCTTTTTCAAAAGCCAATCACCTTTTTAATTTTTGGATTAAATAATGCAATAGCATAAGTAAATTTACAATAATAGGGTTATATAAATCTTTGCTTCTTCAATGCCCGGAAATAGTCTGCCCTATTATCTTTATTAGAATTAGCAGATATTTTGCATTATAAAACTGACCCGCTGCATCTATCTTCCAAACTCAACAATATTGACAGAACAATTTTCCAAAAGTAAAGAATTATAGTTTCGTAGACGACAAAAAATGCTCTAGGGATTCTTCCTAGAGCCTCTTCTGTATTAGTATGCAAATTTATTTAACAGCTTCTTTTAATTCCCTACCTGGTTTAAAAGCTGGAACTTTAGAAGCAGGAGTCTGCATTTCCTCATCTGTCTGAGGGTTACGGCCTGTTCGGGCTGCACGTTCACGTCCTTCAAATGTTCCAAATCCGATCAATTGGATTTTTTCTTCCTTTGCAAGCGTGTTAGAGATGGTTTCAAACAACACATCCACCGCTTTAGTAGCATCTTTCTTTGATAATTCTGATTGTGTTGCAACAGCGTTGATTAATTATGTTTTATTCATATTTCAACACCTCGTCCTATTATTTCTTGATATTATGTAGAGTTAAACAATCCTACCAACCCAATAATTTTTTTAACATATATATCAACATATATGACGTATTACTTTTATATAATATTTATGATGATATTTTTATAATCTATTTTGACATTGTGGTTAAAAATAAAATATCCATATATTACTGTAAAATTATTAATATGTAATTTTGGAACATACTATTAGCTACCTGTACAGATAATTGAAATTTTAATAAGTACTTTGTGTAGTATAATCACCTTTTAAAAAGGCCTTAGCTATTACAAAGTTAGACAAAAAACAACGGGAACAAATTTTTTCTTGCCATAGAATTCTGTACTTTTTATCAAGAAATTTATTTTTTTACACTTCTAGATTAACTACCCATACTATATATAAAGTAATGGGCATTTATAATCGATATGAGAAACCCTTAACTTTACTAAAACGTTATGATGAATAAACTTACTTGAGCTATAATATAAATATTTCTCCACAATCCACCGAACCTGCACCTGCTCCAGTTAAAAATCAGGAAATAAGTATAGGTAGAAGTATTTGCAATCCTTGCAGGAATTTTCTTCCTAGTTAGTTCTGGCTTATTCTTGTTTGCCCATACCTTGGAATAAAGTCTTAGAATAGCTACTTTAGTACCCCCTAATAAGTTGACCTCCCTCCCGAAGATGGGACCCCCTCAAATGTGAGGACGAGTTTTAAAAAGGGTCGAGGAGGAGTCTTCCCTTTTGGGTTTATGCAGTGTCTAAGATTTGCATGGGTGGAGTTATTGTTTTTTTCGTTCGGATATAAAGAAAAAGCTTCAAATTTAACCACAAAAATTGTTAGTTTTTTGAAATCCGATTCTACATTTCATATTTGCATAAAAAATTGAACGTTGGTTTAGTTGGAACGCCTTTCAGCAGGCCTGGTTTTTTATAAATTAAAACAAACCTCTTGATCTCTTGTATTTAGTTTTCTAATCAGTGTTCTCTCCCCTTATGTATCTCCAAGATTCAATTTTGTAATATTTTATTTAAAATTTCTTAACTAATTAATTGTAAATATCTCCTTCATGGTTAAAGAATGCCCCATTAGTACCAATTAATTTATTAATCCCAATCGAAAAGCAGAAGCAACGACTTGCGTTCGATTTTTCGATTCTAGTTTTGTCATTAAACTGCTCACATAATCTCTTACTGTGTGTTCACTTAAGAATAATGATTCACCTATTTTTTTATTGTCATATCCTTCTGAAAGCAAATCCAGAATGGTAAGTTCTCTTTCAGTTAAATGAATATCAGAAGTTTTGAGTTTTTCTTCGCCTTTTCTGGATAAATACATTCCGATCCGTTTTCCCACTTGCTCGAGTAATGTTAGTTCATTTTTCGAACAGTCGAACTCTTCTCCTACCTGATCAAACGTTAGCCATCCAAACAATTGTTCATGATGGATGATGGGGACAAAAATAATGGATGATAAATTAAATAATTTTATATGCTCCTCTTTTACAAAATTCCTCGGATCTTTTAAATAGATGGGTGTTTTTGAATTAAAGACAGTCCTATCCTCTGTTATCTGTCCTTTCATACTTTGCACTTTTGCAAGTTCCGCTCCTATGACCCCATAAAATTGATTCGACCATGGAATATAGGCGTAAAAAACACATCGTTTATACTGAAAATACTCTTCACACTTTTTTAAAATAAAGGCTAAATCCTTAACACCTGAGGAGCGAATCAGAAGTTGATTTAACTTATCTAACTTTTGGAGCCTTCTAAGATGCTCAGGAAGATGACTCTGAGTATCGATAGCTTGCCCTTCTTCCTGTTCCCATTTGCTATAACTATGGACAAGGTAGGTAAAAATGGATAGCAAAAACATGAATATAGGTATAATTCGATTATATTTTATTTGAATCATTAGTGTTAACAAGGATTTTTCAAAAATTAATTGAAATAGATAGAGACTTTTCTTATTTATAATAGATACCTGTGATTGAAGCCATGTGTCCAAAAAGCTGTAATGATTCTCATTGATCCCTGTAGTATTAGCCGGAGACGTTAATAGTTGAAAAAATGAATGCAGCATGCTGCCGATTATTTTACGATCTGGTTCGGAAATGTCGTCGTCTAAATTAAGGTAGATATTTATATTGGTTTTAAATTGTTTACTGTGGGTTTTAATGAACAATGCGAATTGCTGAAACGTTATTTCTTCATAAAGATGGAACGGTTGCTTCATATTAAATTTTTCCCCTTCATTCAAATCCCCCTATAAATGGACGTATGATTTTTATTAGTATACAGCATCTTGTAGGATAGTATTTCAAATTCAAAGTAGTAAGATTGAACCGTAGAAGTTAGTAGTCTTACTTAATCTGAATGAAAATATTTCTGAAAGGTGTGTGCTTGTCATGAGACTTGAAAATAAAGCAACCATAATAACCGGTGGCGGTACTGGAATCGGTAAGGAAACCGCCCTCTTATTTGCCAGTGAAGGAGCAAAGGTAGTTATTACCGATATAAATCAAGAATCAGGGAGACAAACCGTAAAAGACATTCAAACAAACGGAGGTGAAGCCATTTTCGTCCATCATGATGTCAGCAAAGAAGAAGACTGGAAAAAGGTTGCTGAGGAAACCATTAATACATTTGGAAAAGTAGATGTTCTTTTCAATAATGCTGGTATATATATTATCAAACCTTTAGCAGAGATTGAATTGGAAGAATGGAATCGCCTTATGGCCATTAATGTAACAGGGGTGTTCTTGGGAATGAAGCATATTATGCCATTAATGGCTAAACAAAATAAAGGTTCTGTGATTAATGCTTCTTCCATTGCAGGTTTAATCGGGTCTCCTGGCCATGTTCTCTATGGTGCCAGTAAGGGAGCCGTACGGATCATGACGAAAGATGCGGCAATGGAATATGCTTCTGCCGGAGTAAGAGTTAATTCAATCCATCCTGGATATATTGATACAGGAATGGCAGATTACGCTTCTGAGGTTTCTGGAAATTCAAAAGAAGAATTAGGTAAAACTTTATTCCCATTGGGACATTTAGGATCTGTAAAAGATGTTGCCTATACCGTGCTATTTCTTGCTTCTGATGAATCAGCTTACACAACAGGTTCAGAATTTGTTATTGATGGAGGAGCAACATCCAGATAAATCAATTTGATGTTAAAAATGGATAATGACTTGAATTCATGAAAGAATGGAGAGATTCTGATGAAATTAACAGACAAAGTAGCAATTGTAACAGGTGGAGCAAGCGGGATTGGTGAAGCAACTGTACGCCTTTTTGCAGAAGAAGGAGCAAAAGTAGTCATAGCTGACTTTTCAGAACTAGGTAAAGATCTATCAGAAGAATTGAATATGGAAGGATATGATACGTTTTTTGTCAAAACCGATGTAACAAAAGAAGAAGATATTAAACAATTGATTAATGAAACCGTGAATCGTTACGGCAAGCTAGATATTATGTATGCGAATGCAGGAGTTGCCGATGATGCACCAGCACACGAATTGTCCTATGAAAAATGGAAACGAACCATTGATATTAATTTATCTGGAGTATTCCTATCTGATAAATATTCGATTGAACAGTTTCGTAAACAAGGTACTGGCGGTGTCATTGTTAACGCTGGTTCTATTCATAGTTTTGTTTCATTACCTAATCCAACGGCCTACTCTTCTGCAAAAGGCGGAGTGAAGCTATTAACGCAAAACCTGTGCACGGCTTATGCAAAAGAAGGTATTCGGATTAATGCAGTATGCCCGGGTTATATTGACACTCCTTTACTTTCAAAGGTTGACCCTCAAACGAAAGAATATTTAGCTTCTCTTCATCCACAAGGAAGGCTGGGAAAACCAGAAGAAATAGCAAAGGCTGTGTTATTTTTAGCAAGTGATGATGCTAGTTTTGTTAATGGTACCACCCTCCTTGTTGATGGTGGCTATACTGCACAGTAAATGTAAATTATTTTACGATCTCAAATTGCAAAGTTTGATCTTCTATTCGTTTCGAATTTGGAATGATTAGAGGATCTTTTTTTATTTTATAGTTAATAAAATATCTTCTTTTAAGCTTGTTTCCCTTCTAAAAAAACGGATGAAAGTGGTCAGGTATACATTTTTTATTTAATTTTAAGGTTGTCCAACACTTCAAATATCAATTGAATAACTTCTAGTATGAAGGTGATAAAATATGTCACAAAGTTAAGTGAACATGAATTGAAAAAGCATCAAAAAGATTTGTGAGATTGGAATAATACAGCATCTGCACGATTTAGAATTCTAGTATTTTCCAGCCACCAAAAACCATTTTACATTAGATATTACTAGACAGAAATTTATTGCTCGATGTTAAAAAAAAGCAAAAAGGTACTCCTTTTCTCTCAAACATTGCCTAATACTGCCCAATATCCTGACACAAAATTAGAATACATTCGTACATATGAAAGCAAAAATTCATCCATTTATCTATGAAAACGTTCTTTATCCCCTCCACGAAGGGCAAAATCAACCGCTCATTCTTTCCTATTAGAAAAAACGCTTGATTAAATGGGTCACAAACCCTTTAGAAAAATAAACTCCGCCTAGTTTTCAAGAAAATGTTTCGTCAATAAATCAATTCCTTCTCTTTACCCCATCGTTACCTGAATACTCATATTGAATACTAACTACAGGTACTGGAGTAATCCATCCATCCCACGAGACTAATCCACTGCAGTAAAGACCATACTTTGGAGAGGAAGATGCCCAATAATAAAAAGATTCCGTATATTGATATTAAACATTATAACGTTATATTGACTGAACCAAAAATAAGTGTTAATCTATTTTTGCAAAGAAAAAAGTAAACGTACAATTAACCGTTTACTTTGATTAAGGCTTACCAAAAGGGATGATTAAAATGACAGCCAGGTTCGTTCTGCAGAATGTAAAAATGACAGATGAAACTGCTGCAGATATTGTAGTGGAAAACAAAAAAATCGTAGAAATTGCTCCGCCGGGTGCTGGAGTCGGAGAAAAAATCATCGATTTTAAAAACAAAGTCTATGTTTCCAGCGGATGGATTGATATGCATGTACATGCCTTTCCGGAATTCGATCCGTATGGAGATGATATTGACGAAATTGGTTATAAATTAGGTGTAACAACCATTATTGATGCAGGAAGCACCGGAGCCGATCGAATACATGACTTGGTGAGCAATTCGAAAAAAGCCAAAACAAATTTATTCGCTTTCTTGAATATTTCACGAATCGGCTTAAAGCAAATAGATGAGCTATCGGATCTTTCTTGGCTGGATGAACAAGAATTACGAAATGCCGTTAAAGAAAACAAAGATTTTATAGTAGGACTCAAAGCAAGAATCAGCAAAAGCGTGGTTGGCCCCAATGGTGTAGAACCTTTAAAAATAGCACGCAAGTTTTCAAAGGAAACCGATTTACCACTTATGGTTCATATTGGCTCAGGTCCCCCGGATATTAATGATGTCCTCGATTTACTCGAGAAAAATGATGTGATAACACACTACTTAAATGGGAAAGCCAATAATTTATTTGAGGAATCTGGAAAACCACTTCCAAAGCTTCTTAAGGCAATTGAAAGAGGGGTTCATTTGGATGTCGGCCATGGGAATGCAAGCTTCTCATTCCAAACGGCGGAACAGGCAAAAGAAAATGGTATTCACTTTGACACCATTAGCACAGATATCTATCGAAAAAATCGGATCCATGGTCCTGTCTATAGTATGGCAAACGTTTTAACAAAGTTTTTGTACTTGGGTTACTCCCTAAAAGAGGTTATCGACGCTGTTACAGTTAGTGCGGCCCAGTGGTTAAAAAAACCAGCTCTTGGAAGAATTTTATCAGGAGATATCGCAAACCTCACATTATTTTCAGTTGAAGATGAAGCGGTTACCTTACTAGATTCTGAAGGCGAAGAACGGAAAGCAGAGCAAAGAATTGTTGTAAAAGGAGTGGTTATAAATGGAGAATACATTGAATGCTAAATATGGTTTAAAAAGAGTTATTAATGCAAGTGGTAGGATGAGTATTTTAGGCGTTTCTGCTCCTACAGATACAGTAATGGAAGCAATGAAAATTGGCGGACAAAATTACGTTGAAATCGCTGATTTAGTTGATAAAGCAGGCGATCATATTGCCGGCCTGCTTCAATCCGAGGCAGCGGTTGTTGTAAACTCTGCATCAAGTGGAATTGCTCTTTCCGTAGCGGCGATTGTCACCGAAGGAAACCGCCGGAAAAGTGAAAGACTCCACCAAGAAAATATTCAAAAGAATGAGATCATCATGCTGAAAGGCCATAATGTCCAATATGGAGCACCAGTCGAAACCATGGTTTTTCTAGGTGGCGGGAAGCTTGTTGAAGTTGGCTATGCCAATGAAGGAAAAGCCGAGCATATCGCGGATGCGATCACAGAGAATACAGCTGCAATTTTGTATGTAAAATCTCATCATGCTGTTCAAAAAAATATGATTTCAGTGGAAGAAGCGTGGGAGATTGCCCAAACAAATCATGTCCCACTGATTGTTGATGCTGCGGCTGAAGAAGATTTGAAAAAATATGTTCAAGTTTCGGATTTAGCCATTTATAGCGGTTCGAAAGCAATTGAAGGACCAACGTCAGGAATCGTTGCTGGAAAGCAAAAATATATCGAATGGTTAAAAGTCCAGCTTCATTGTATTGGAAGAAGCATGAAGGTTGGGAAGGAAACCACATTTGGCCTCCTGCAGGCATTGGATGAATATTTTGTCAAAAAAGACAATAGCGAAAAAGAAAAGGCCAGTCTTGAAGTTCTTACCTCCCTTTCAAGTCTAGATGGTGTAAGAGTATCGATTGTACAAGATGAAGCTGGCCGAGCCATTTTTAGAGCACGTATTCAAATTGATCCTGCTGTCACGAAAACAACAGCAAAAGAAGTAAATGACATGCTAAAGAATGGGGATATTGCCATCTACACAAGGGATTATGGAATTCGCCAAGGATTCTTTGATATTGACCCCCGCCCGCTCCAAAGTGATGACATCTATGTAATCGAAGCGAAATTAAAAGAGATTCTAGGAGGCGAAGAATAATGAACATTGAAAAACGTTTTTATCAAAATCGAGTAGCTTTAAATGTCCTGGCGAATAGTGTTGAAAATGCAAAGGAAGTTTTTGAGGCTGCAGAAGGACATGTGTTAGTGGGTGTACTTTCAAAGGATTATCCAACCGTAGAGGCTGCGGTTACGGCAATGAAAGAATATGGAGTAGCTATTGATGAGGCGGTTTCGATTGGATTAGGTGCTGGTGATAATAAGCAAGCTGCGGTTGTCGCTGAAATTGCTAAATACTATCCTGGAAGCCATATTAATCAGGTCTTCCCTGCTGTAGGAGCTACACGGGCAAATTTAGGAGCACAAGATAGCTGGATTAACTCCCTTGTCTCTCCAACTGGAAAAGTTGGGTACGTAAATATTTCTACTGGCCCTATCAGTGCCGGATCTGATAAAACAGCGATTGTCCCCATTAAAGCGGCCATTGCGCTTGTTCGTGATATGGGAGGAAATGCCTTGAAATACTTCCCGATGAAAGGCTTAAAACATGAAGATGAATTTCGTGCTGTCGCAAAGGCGTGCGGTGAGGAAGGATTTGCGTTAGAACCAACGGGCGGAATTGATTTAGATAATTTTGCGAAAATTTTAGAAATCACATTAGAAGCAAACGTGCCTAAAATTATTCCTCATGTGTATTCGTCAATTATTAATAAAGAGACTGGGAAGACGAATGAGGAAGATGTAAGAAAATTATTAGCCATCACAAAAGATCTGGTTGCTCAATATGCCTAAAAAAATCGTTGCGTTTGGAGAAGTGATGATGCGTTTACAGGTGCCAGGTTATGAACTCCTGACACAAGCAAACACATTACAATACTCTTTTTCAGGCACGGGAGTAAACGTTTCTTCTGCCATGACAAAGCTTGGCTATGATGGATACCTTATCACAAAATTACCTGATAATCCTCTAGGTGATGCGGCAATTTCTTTCTTGCAGCGTTTAGGAGTCGGTAGAGATTTCATTTCCAAAGGCGGCAAATATGTGGGTATGTATTTTTTAGAAAATGGCTTTGGACAGCGCGCAAGCCGTGTTACCTATACGAATCGACTGGAAAGCAGTTTTAATACCGCTCATGTTTCTGATTATGATATGGATTTGATTGCTGAAAATGCTGATATCATTCACTTTTGCGGGATAACACTTGCGATGACAGATCAAGTCCGTGAAAGCATGAAAATACTTGCAAAAAAAGTAAAAGCAAAAGGCGGTCTTATCTGTTTTGATTGTAATTACCGCCCATCCTTATGGGACGGGGGCTATACGCAAGCAAAACCTCATTATGAAGATATGCTTGCTCTTGCCGATATCGTGATGATGAATGAAAAAGATGCAATGTTTATTTTAGGTATGGAGACAGAAAAATCCTCAAAAGAAGAACAGCTTAAAGACTTGATTCCTAAGGTAGCAGAAAAATATCATATTCAAACGATCGCGGGAACACATCGGGCAATTAATCCTGATAACACCCATTCTTTAAGAGGATACATGTATAAAAACGGTTCGTTTATATTTTCAAAGAACATTTCTTTTTCTGTATATGATAGAATTGGTGCTGGCGATGCTTATACTAGTGGGATTTTACATGGTGAATTGGCAGGTTTTCCATCTGAGAAAACAGTCCGGTTTGCAGCAGCTGCAGGTATGCTCGCATGCACCATCGTCGGGGATACCCCGATGTCAACAGAAACGGAAATCCTGTCAGCCATGGCAGGAACAATTGAAGATATAAAAAGGTAAAGGCAGGAGTTAGGGAATGAATGTGAGCAGAAAAAAAGGTCCATTGTATTTACAAATTAAGGAAGTTTTGAAAGATCGTATTTTACACGGTGTTTATGCGATTAACACAAACATTCCCTCCGAGCCTCAATTAGAAGAAGAATTTAATGTAAGCAAAATTACAGTTCGTAATGCGATAAAAGAACTGGTTCAGGAAGGTTATCTTGAAAAGAAAAGCGGTAAAGGAACGAGAGTCATTGCCAATGTTACGAATGCAAAGCTTTCAAAAGGAAAGCGGTTTACCGAAGTATTGGTAGAGGAAGGTCATCATATTACCAAAAAAATAGTAAGCCTGAAGAGGGTTGAATTGTCTTCGGAATCCATTCTTTATTCTCTATTTGGCGATTCATGCATTCAAATTGAGCGGATCTACTTATTGGACAACGAACCGTATATTTACTTTACTCACTATATTTTACTGGACTTAAGTGATGAAGAATTAAAGGATATTCAAATTAATTCTTTGTATCGCTTTTTAGAGGACCATAATATTCGTCTTGAATCATTTCGGGATGAGTTCGCGGTATCCATTGCCCCTGCTCATATTAGTGAAACATTAAAACTGGAGAAAGACACAGCGGTACTAAAAAGAATACGACGTTCTAGCAATGAAGCGGGGATTGTATTGGAATATAGTGAAGGGTACTATAATACAGCAAAACAAAACTATATTGTTACCTATAATGATTCCATACAGTAACGGCCTTTATTGCGAGAAATGAAAGCGATTTCTCGAGAGGAGAGGAAATTTATGAATTTATATTTACTGGGCATTACAATGGTTGCAATCATCATTGTTATAGTAGGAGTTTCGTGGTGGAAATGGCATGCCTTCATCAGTTTAACCGTAGCAAGCTTATTTTTAGCTGTTTTTTCAGGGCTGCCAATGGATAAAATCGTCAGCGGTTATGAAACGGGTGTCGGGGCTGTTCTCGGACATCTTGTTGGGATATTAGCTCTTGGTACCATATTGGGAAAAATGATGTCTGATTCTGGAGCCGGTATGCAAGTAGCAGATTTCTTTATCAGAAAATTCGGAGTAAAGAAACTTCCGTGGGCGATGCTTCTATCAGGATTTATTATCGGGATTCCGGTATTTTTTGAAGTCGGGTTAGTCATTCTACTTCCCTTAGTAATCTCCATTCGAAAATCAACGAAGCAAAATATTTTATTAATTGGTATTCCTGTTCTTGCCGGATTATCGATTGTACACGGTTTAGTCCCGCCACATCCAGGTGCGATGACAGCGATTGGAATTTATAATGCCAACATGGGACATGTTCTTCTTTATTCATTACTCATTGCTTTTCCAACAGCATTAATTGCCGGACCTATATTTGCAAAATGGATTCACAAACGGGTGGTTCCTGTTGGAGAACCAGAACTAATTCGTGTTGAAACAAAGTCAAATCAAATGCCAGGTACAGGAATCTCCTTCTTTATTATCTTGTTGCCAGTTCTATTAATGGTTCTAACGGTAGTGGCACCCTATCTTTCATTGCCTGGATTCATGGAAAGGTTCCTATTATTTATTGGAAGCCCTGTCATTGCACTATTAATCTCTTGCTTTGCGGCTTACTTCTTCTTAGGTTACCGCCAAGGAATGGACAAAAACCTATTAAAAAAATTAACAGATGAGTGTTTATTGCCGCTCTCTTCCATTATCATTATCATTGGTGCTGGCGGAGGCTTTAAGCAAATTCTAATTGACAGCGGGGTTGGGAATGCCATTGCCAAGATGGCTGAACAAGCTTCCTTATCACCAATTGTTCTTGCCTTCTTAGTAGCAGGATTAATCCGTATTGCAACGGGTTCAGCAACTGTTGCTTTAACAACAGCAGCCGGAATCGTTTCACCAGTAGTAGCACATATGTCAGGTGTAAACTTAGAATTACTCGTCATTGCAACAGGCGCTGGATCACTTATGTTCTCCCATGTAAACGATGCAGGCTTCTGGCTAGTAAAAGAATACCTTGGATTAACCGTAAAAGAAACGTTCAAAACTTGGACCGTAATGGAAACCATCCTATCATTTGTTGCATTTGCTCTAACCTTAATTTTAGATATATTTATTTAAAAAGTTATTAAACTATTATCGACAAAAATCTGGTGGTGCCTGTCACCACCAGATTTTTGCCGAATCGAACCTCTGTCACAAACCAGGTCCTGTAATATCTACTAGATCATAACTCTTCATCTCATCCAATTGTGTTCACGAAGTCATCGCGTTCCTGATTTGCGAAACAGGAAAAGCAGCGTCCGATGTCTGCCTTTTCGTCCATTACCAGACCAATGCCTCCGATAGAAGGACTTATAAGTTAATATTTATTATGCTAATGAAATTGATATTGAAACATACTATATATAACAATATATAAGCAAACATATATGTTGTTATATATATTAATATTAAAATACACATATTAATATAAGTGGTAATTAACACATAATTTGTGACCTTTATTTAATTCTATAAATTGCATCTAAATCGTATTTTTTTCCTGCTTCAAAAGCCAATCACCATTTTAATATTTGGATTAAATAATGAAATAGTATAAGTAAATTTACGATAATAGGGTTATATAAATCTTTGCTACTTCAATGCCGGAAATATTCGGCCTACCCTAATATCTTTTTTAGAATTAGCAGGTATTTCGAATTTATAAAACTAACCCGCTGCATCTTTCTTCCAAACTCAATAATATTGACAGAACAATTATCCAAAAGTAAAGGAAATTATAGTTTCATAGACCACAAAAAAAGCTCTAGGGATTCTTCCCAGAGCCTTTTCTGTATTACTATGCAAATTCATTTAACAGCTTCTTTTAATTCCTTACCTGGTTTAAAAGCAGGAACTTTAGAAGCAGGAATTTGCATTTCCTCACCTGTCTGAGGGTTACGGCCTGTTCGGGCTGCACGTTCACGTACTTCAAATGTTCCAAATCCGATCAATTGGATTTTTTCTTCCTTTGCAAGCGTGTTAGAGATGGTTTCAAGCAACACATCCACCGCTTTTGTAGCATCTTTCTTTGCTAATTCTGTTTGTGTCGCAACAGCGTTGATTAATTCTGTTTTATTCATATTACACACCTCGTCCTTTTATTTTTAGATATTATGTAGGTTGATATCATAACACATCTAATAGAAGGCTTTCCAATTTAAGAGATTCATAAACATCTATCGCAAAAGTATTAGCTCCTTAATTGGTTCTAATGATAAAATCTTTGTTACTTTGCTATTATCCTTTAATTACTGTAACAACCTGATATTTCCATCGAAAAGTGTATGATTATATATTCTGAGAAACTCGGATTCGGAGAAAATTCAGAGGTAAAGTAAAAGCAAACCATAAAATAGAAGTAGTTGACTAGAAGGGAAATTTTTTACTAGCATATCCATAAAGATGAAAAAAAGAAATAATATTGAAAATACTATATTAAATATTAGCAAAAACAATATCAAACATAAATACGTTATATATGTTGTTGTATATGTTAAATATACCAAAAAACAATTATAATTTATCAAATTTACCTTCATTAACTCAAAAAAATATATTGAAACAGAAAAAAAGAATTTCAGGCCCCAATGACCTTAAGTATTGAACCATTTGATGACAAAGTTTGCGACATAGAAATTTTGCTTGTGATGGCCATTAACAGTTACCAACTAGCGTACAATCGAATCCATTTTTTTTACGCTAGTTGAATGGCTTCTAGTGGATATTTTTTATTGCTATCAAAATTATAGTAGATATTTTTATGTTGCTTTTGTAAAAGCAGGGGAAAAAGGAATTATCATCACAGGGTGGGAGATGGTTATATTTCCAAGGTGTGAAAGCTGCAGCTAAAAAAGGAATTATTATTATTCACTACAGCCGTGTTGGAAATGGAATTGTAACTAGAGAAAAAACGGACGATGAAAATAATTTCGTTACAACAGACTCATTAATCCTAAAAAAGCACGCATTATCATAGGGATATTTATCTTTAGTCCTGATAAATATCCTTGTGATTATGATGTTATCATATAAGTAAACATATATTTTAATATATATGTTTACTTATATATTCTTGTTAACAAATATAATATAAATAAATAGCGACGTATAAGTTAGAATCTTTTAATTCTTAAATAGCACTTTATCTTTTTTTTGAAAGTAACACTTTGAAAAGTAAAACAAGCCCCTACTACGTAGATGGGCCTTGTACTTATAAACCAACATTTAATTTAATTGCTTTATCTTTTTACCAAATATCTTCTTGCAGCAAGTTTTGTCGCGCCCCCCATTGCTCCCATCATGCCTCTTCCAGAACCTGATGAGTACCACATGTTTCTAAGTACTGAAGGACTTTTAATGAGGAGTATACAGCACCCCATGAGTAAAAGGAATTTCAAAAACGTTATATTTTCATTAATTAATATACTAAGAGCAATCACAAACAAGAAAATCTTTGCTAGAATCGTAATGATTTGACTTAGTAATTCACGCCACCATACACCTAAATATTCATTATCATCCGCAATAACAGAAACACATGCTAACGGACTCAATAAATACAGAAACATGACATCAGCATGGAAAATTGCAACTGAAAATAAGAATGCTATAAATGCCAATGCAAATACAGCTAGTAAAATAAGAAGTGCCGCACCTTGAAAATAAAGTGATTCAAAATTTCTAGGTGCTAACATTGCTTCAATCTTCGCTTTACTGACCTTACTGCCCTCTCCAATCATCCAGTTTCCTATATTATAAGCAACTTTTTCTAACAATATTTTTTGAATAAAGGGCATAGCTGGAATCAAAAGGGCACTTTTTAAGGTGTTAACAATAACTGGCCCATAGGAAACCGCATCACCAGCCGCATTCCTTGAGATAACTTCAATAATCTTATATAAAACAATCGTTACTGCTATTGTGGAGGTAAGGGCAAATAAAAAATTATTGACGGTCGTAAAAAACTGAATCTCAGGATTTTGTTTTAATAACAAATCATTGCACGTAAGAAGCGCCCACTGAATAAAGTCTTGTAGCATACCTTGAATGGCTTCAACAATTTTTTCTTTAAAGTTAAACAAGATTACTCCCCCTATTTAGGATTTTCAATTTTAAAGATTTTCCAGGAGCTTTCTTCTTGTTTAAGAGTTACTAATTTGCGATCAAATCCACTTCGTTCTATATCAAAAGTAAAGGTTTTCGACGATTCATGAAAAGACACCTTTTGAATAGTAGTATCTTGCGAAAATAGTAAGTTTGCTTGTGTACCACCATTTGGTAAATCTTCCGCTTTATTTGTAGTTAACAAGTACAGTAATCTTTTTTGATCTTCTTTACTTAGCTCCTTGGAGATTGCTTTAATATTTTTTTCCTTAATCTTTTTCCATGCAATTTGATTTGCTTCTTCACTTGTTCCTGTTTCTGCTAACTTTTCTTCATTTTTAAAGGATGTTAAAACACCTTTCATTACATTGGTGGCTTTTTCTTGTTCACCCTTAGTATCAAATTGATTTCCATTGTCATTACAGGCCACTAAAAACGCAATTAACATGAATACAAATATTAACAAGGCTGTCTTTTTCAACTTTAAAAACTCCCTTCTTTTGATGGGTCAGCTTTTGAGGAGGAATTCATTTGAGAAAAAAAGCTCATCGCTAATTCTTCTTGCCTTTCAGCTTCTTTTTCGGCTTTACTTACCTGTTTTTCATGTAATTCACCCTCAGCTTTTTGCAACACTACTTTTCTTTCATTTGAATAAATATAGTTTTGATATTCCTCGGTTTTCCTATCAAACTCTTCAATTACTTCTTGGGATGTTGTATTTTGATAGTCTAATTGACTAACATAATATGAATCTGTAACATTTGGAAATAAAAGATACTGATACGCCTTTTTTGCCTTTATTGGGTGTTTACCAGTAATTATGATAATGCAATCATCTTTAGACATTGTTAGAATCTCATCTTCATTCATTAGATTCCGTGCTGCATAGGAATAACTTGATGAAGAGGATGTACTAGATGATTTTCCTTTAGATTCTGATGAAGAACCCGTCTCAAATTTGGCAGTGGTTTTCCCCATTAATTGCGAAAAGTATCTTGCGGTCGTTTCATTTACATTTCCAAGGCAGATTTTTGTACCACAGTTACCTAAAATAGATTCTGCTTGTTCCCTGCCATACTTTTCTTGAAGTTGTGTGATATTTTGAACAATTGTTAGAACCCCGATCCCATAACCACGGCAGGTTGCTAAGAACCTTTCATAGTCTGGAAACTTCCCGAGATTTGGGAATTCATCTAAAATAAAGACTACCGATTGTGGAAGCCTTGCTCTGTTTTGAGCACCTACTTTATACAACTCCTGAAACATTTGATTAAAAAACAAATTAATCAAACCTTCCCATGTTGAATCCATCACTGGAATGATGACATATAATGCGATTTTCCTTTTTCCTACATCTCCTAAAAAGAAATCCGAGAAGCTTGTAAACCTTGAAACAGAGCAGGAAGTAAAGTCCCCAATTGTCGTCAGCAAGGAAATAATAATATTTGCACGAGTTTTTTCTTGAGACTTTTTAAACCCCAATTCATAAGCCCTTCTTGCTGGATGCGATTTATCAAGAATTAAAAATTGTCCGTCTAGCTCACTTGCTCCATCTTCTCTATCTTCAGGATCAAACTCCTGCAAGAAATCTAAGACACCTCTCATATTTCGTTGATTTGGTGACAATTCATGATTAACATATAAAATTAACGCTTTTAACAAGCTGAATTGAGCATTGTACCAAAAATCTTTTCGTTTCGGATCATTTTTCGAGGCAACAATCGCATTTGCAACGGTTGAGGCCTGGATTTCCTCTCTTACATAATCAAAGGGATTATAACGATCCGAGTACTCCATTTCAGAGAAATTTACCACATGAACTTCGTAACCTTGCCTTCGTTTTACTTCAGAGGTCATTTCATAAACTTCCCCTTTTGGATCAGTGACCACCAGTGAACATACCTTTTCATGTAATACATTGGTTAGGACATACCCTTGGGTTTTAGACGAACCAGGTCCCCCGGCCACAAAGTGGTTTCTGTTTGGAAGTTTTGAATCCGTCGGCTGTACAATAACGGAGTTGTTTACTACACCTGCTATGATTCCATTATTTTTCATATAATCTACAGCCATATCACTTCTCCCCTTTCGCATCTAGCAAACTGGCTTCAAGATCCTTCATAAATTGATTTACAGGTACCGGAACTGTCTCTCCTTGTTTAAATATCTCATTCTTATAGGCGAATCGACTAGAACCGTGAACCCCATATTTGTCGGCTAACTGATATTTGCCTTTTATACCCTTCATAAAAAAAGTAACGTAAAAAGATAATAAAACAATCACCCCACTCCCCAAAAAGAAAAGGGGGTTTTTTCCTTTTATCATTAGAGTAGCTCTTTCAAGTGGGTGTAGTACATTTCCAATGAAAAACTCCATAAATGGGGCGCTAGATATATTTTTCTTGTGCGCTGCAATAAAGGGAAGTACCCCGGCTACATTGATTACAATTAATTCAAGAAGAAGCATTAAAAATACCGTTAACAAAAGACGTATTCCCAACGTTTTCATCAGTTCTCACCTTTTTCGTTATTCAGCAATTCTGCCTTTTTAATTCTCTTCAAAGGGTTCGAAAGCTCCCATTAACTCTAATTTATCCACTATCCATTTGTCTCCATGTTGATCAATCGTTACTTCATATAGTTGATTTTTTCTAGGAAATTGGCTTTCTCCAACTGAATATTGTGTTTCCATTTTCACAAGAGCTTTTGCTTGGTCTTTTTCGAAGGCACTTAGATAAACATTTAAAGATTTCACTTCATTCTTGAATTCGATTTGTGAACTCCCAGCTTCTCCTGATGCCTTCAGTTTTGAAATAACAGACTCAGCTAATTTGCTTTGGACCTGATCAAAACGTGCAGCATAATTTTGATTGTTATAATTAAATAGATCTCTAAACGTTTCATCTATAAAACTTTTAATCTCTTCACTATGTTCGATTTCATAATAGGCTTCATTTTGTTGAAAAGTATGTAAAGCTTTTTCTCTTTTATGTGATTCACTTTTTAATTGGTTTATTTGCTGTTTGGTTTCATTTGTCTTTTCATTAGCTTGTGCAACAATCGTTCTTTGGCCAACATACAATAGCCCCAAAATGACATTTACTAGTAAAGAAATTCCGAAGAAAACCGCTAATATTTTATTCAAGATGCTACCCTCCTAATCTGCCACTCTACCAAAACCAGCTAGATGAGCTTTCCAATAAACAGAATTAATGTCATGAACCCCAATACCCGAACCATTGGAATCAAACATTTTCCCGTTTCCTATGTAAACCCCAACGTGTGTGATATATTCATTTGACTGGTATGTTGCTGTAAAAAAGATAAAGTCGCCTGGCCTTGCTTCAGCTGGTGGTATTTTAGAAGAAACATCGTATTGTTCTTGAGCTGTTCGAGGCAGTCTTATCCCTGCCTTCGCAAACGTCCATTGGGTGAACCCGGAACAATCAAATCCTGTAGTAGGGCTTGCCCCTCCCCAAATG
Source organism: Bacillus salipaludis (assembly GCF_030938565.1). Lineage (GTDB taxonomy): Bacteria > Bacillota > Bacilli > Bacillales > Cytobacillaceae > Neobacillus > Neobacillus salipaludis_A. The sequence continues at coordinate 260,828 of NZ_JAVGVR010000002.1, forward strand.
TAGGGCCAACCTATGTATTTTTGTGCCTCTTCCATAATTTCCTTAAATATATGTTCTCCTAACGGAGAAACATTTTCACCACCTACTGAAACATTTAATGGTGTGAGATTTTTCATGACTTTTTGTACGTAAGTATAATCTCCATAACAGTATGGAGCTCGCCAGTCAGAACAATTGTATTCTTGTCTAGTAGCCTGGCTTAAAGAAAATTGTTGAGCTAATTCAATCGAATGCTTCCCACCATGTGTAGCAATGAATTTTATGTAACCAGAGCCGAAATTGTAAGATTGAACAATCGTTGCAAAATCAACATCGGCCTTTTGTCCTTGATGAAGAACTGATTTGAAATGTCGAACCCCTAAATTAACAGACATCACGGGATCTTGTATTGAGTTTGGAGGCAATCCAGCAGATTCAGAGCTTTGCAAAATATCCATCGAATTAGAACTCCCTAATTCCTGATACATGAGAGCTAATAGGAAATCTGTATATTCTGGAATCCCATACTTGGTTGTATACTCACTGATTAAGCCTCTCCATTGCTCAATATTTGAAGGAACACTTGCTACACCAAAAGGCGAATCAATAGTTTTTTTATTCTCTTGTTGTGTGGAATTTACACCCATTAGCAAACCTACCATTAGGATTAATGCAAAAACGAGTCCAATTGTTATTTCCCTCCAGTTGCGAATAACAAATAGAGACCCTTTAACGGCGGCAGTTGCTGCCACTTATTTTCACTCCATCCCTTTATCAATTTTTTCAAGCTCAGTTTTTACGTTTTCAAGTTCCTCATTTTTAAGATCAAGTTCCTTTTGTTTATCTTTTTGTTTCATATTGCCCTTTTCATTTATCCCTTTTATTTGTTGTTCTAATGTAGCCACTTGTTGCTCCAACTCTATTTTTCTTATCTTTGATTCAAGCTCCTTACTATTTATCCTTTCATTTAAACTTTTAGCGTCCATAAGATCACCATGTTCAGCAAAAGTATTCCCTAATCTAATTTGTTGGTTTTTATCTTTTATAAATGTCTGCATGGATAACAATGAACTATAATTGTAATTGATTATTTTCTTTTCAATCTCTAGATAATTACTTTCAGCTTTCAACCCAATTATTTCCTCTTTCTTATTGGCTTTATAAAGGACCTCTACAACAGGTTTTATTAATGACTTATCGGTATCAATCGCCTTTTGGTATTCCCCCTTTTCAAAGTAAACATTAGCCACTTCCTTTTTACTACCTCCATTTTTTTTCAATAGCAAGAGCGCTTCATCATATTTTTCGGCACTTAATAATTTATACAAATGTGATTCTTGCTTAACTTTATGGAGCTCCATCGCGTATGCAGTTTTAACTTTATTTACAGCTGATTGTTGAAGAAAAAAAGCTAAACCAACGGCAAGACCACAAATCCCAATCGATAGACCAGCTACTACCCTCTTCTGCATTTTCATCTGATGTTGTTCTGTCTCCAAACTAAGAAAATGATGTGTTTCCTCCCATTGCAGTCTCTGGGATATTAATTCCTTCAAATCTTCCACGGATTGAGCATTCTCAATTCGAAAAAGGAATTCATCTTTTTCTCTTTTCAAGAGATTGTCTTTTTCCCGTTTATATTTTTCATACGAGAAACGCGAAAACATAGAAATAATTAATATTTTGTATTGTTCAAGTTTTACTAGATGATCATCAAACGGCAGCCATTGATTGCTTCTGTATAAAAACTTTAATGTTTTCATATCTTTAAAGAAAATATTTCTAGGGTGAAGCCACACTTTCTCTTTTAATGTATTTAATGGATCCATCTCCAGTAATACATTCATTAAGGAGAGACGTAAGACACTAGAATATTTTTTCGTCGTTATTATCGGTCGAAAATCCGCTTCCATTTTATAATCGAGTATTAAACGATCATTTTCTTTTTTTATCTCATTTAAAGTAAAGAACAAAGGTGATTCTACTAAGAGGTCCTTTAAATCTTCTTGGCACTCAGCCAACACTTTACTTTCAGATATTTCAAAGCGATAGCGCTTACCCTCTTGAATGAACATCGTGCCATGCTCAAATGAATGTATTTTCATTTTTAGATCCCTCCTTTACAAAAAGAAGTTTCTCACCTCCTCTTTTTCAATAGGTGTCATTTCAATCCTTTCCTCATAGTCCGGAATTTCATCTGGATCCAACCCGTATTTCTCAACGTATCGCTTTTTATTCCAAAGTCGAAGCTCCTCTTGTGTCAGTTCAACCTTAATAAAAGCACGTTGTGAGCCATATGTAATTAATGCTTCTCCTTGCCGTTTAGCGCGAAGTAAGGAAATCTCTTCATCGGAGAATGATAGATTTATTTTTCTAACGACATCATCTACACCTTTATTATCCAGGCCAAAAAATACCTTTGTATGACTGTTTTCAATCATAGCTGCTCCTAGATTATCTTCAGTATCCAGGACATCAATGATTTGCTGAGTTCCTGCAATAGCTCCAGCATTATATTTACGAAAACGTTTGTATGCTTGGTAGAAGAACCTCATAGAATCAGGGTTTTTAGATAAAAAATGAAATTCATCAATAAATAGATAAATTAACTCATTTTTGTTTTTAGTAATTTCATCCCAAAGAAACCCGAAAATGTTAAAGTAACAGGCAGCCTGCACATCCACTTCGTTTTGTAGGGATTTTATATTAAAAGAGAATAATGAATTATTGATATTCACATTTGTGTGCCCGTTAAATAGAGAGTTCGAACCATGAACATAACTCTCTAATATGAAATAAAAGTCTTGGATTTTTTCATACCGTTCGGAATCCTTTTGCTTTAGTTCCCCTAAGTCATGATAAAAGTCTTCAAGAATAGGATAGTCAATCGATTTGATGCTTTTAAAATCACTGTCTTCATTGATTGAAAAGCGATTATAAAGATTGGTTAAAGTCTTATCTAAAATACTGGTTTCAACCTGTGTTAAATCCGCCTTTAGCACTTTAAAAAAAGCCTTAAGGCGTTGAACCTTTTGTTTGACGAGATCTCTTACGAACTCCATTTCATTATTAAAATCTTGGGTGTCTGTAATTTCTGTTGAAAAAATTTCTAATGGGTTAATTTTGGTTGCACTATTACTGCTAAGATGGACCACCTCTCCACCGAGAATTTTCACAATATGAGAGTATTCATTTTCTGGATCGATAATATACACTTTTATTCCCATGGCAAAACAGCGGAGTATTTTCTGAACCATAAAAGTCGATTTACCGACGCCAGAGGTTCCGATTACGACCATATTTTGATTTAAAGTACGTTGTGTATCTAAATAATCAATGGCCACCAATGAATTGGTTGTCTTATTAATCCCTTCCACTTGAGACTTTGGGGATAAATAACATATCTCTGAATCATCAAATGGGAAAAAGGATGAGGCGGTTTCGCTGTTGCACATCTGATAGGTATAATCCTTTAACTGGTTATCCCCAAGTGGTAGTGCTGACCAAAAAGCCATAAGTGCAGCATAGTGAGGGTTTAAGGCCTTCATCCTTAATTTAGTAAGAATCCTCTGGACGTTATCTTCTAGGGATCTTAGATCTTCTGGAGACGTTGCCTGAATAAATATGTATGTATAAAGGTACATAAAGTTTGAGCGATTGGTTAATACCTGATTAAGTTGGTATTTGGCACTTTCAAGCTCCGAACGTAACCTGATACGCGTGGCCGGGTCTCTTGTCTTTAATAGTTCAGCATCTTTATTTTTAATAGAATCATTGTAATAATGAATCATCCCCTCCGAGTTGGCGGGTTCTAGGTATTGAACAAAAGATATATTCCCTTTCAAACGTTTTAGATCAGAGAGCCAGTTTCCTTTCTGTTCCTTGGGGTAAGAAACAACGGCTAACACTTTAATAAAGTTTCCACCACTTTCTATGAAACTCTTATTTTCTTTCCAGACAAATGGATAGATTGAATTTAGCTCTTCAGTTTCTAAAATCCCATGAAGAAAGTCTTGTTGAATTGGTTCTTCTGGTTTTTTTTCACGTTTTTTTGATGGAAAAAGTGTTGCTATAGAAAATGGCATGAGCTTTCCGCCTTTCCAAAACAGTTAACAATATAGTCTCGACATTTCAAAATCAAAGTGACGATACAATAGGGTTAAGGTATCTTTCTCAGATAGTTTTCTTATTGCTAGATCATAAGACTCGAAAGTAGATCGTAAAGAATTTGATATTTCTTGAACCTTTTTAGTTAGAACACGTTCTGTCCTTTCAAGATCCGGGTAAGTCCGTTTATTCATTTTTTCTCTAATCACTATAAAATGTTGTTTCGTCGACATCTCATCTTTAAGCCGAATACTCTGAAAGTGGTCAATGTAAGAGGCAATTAATTTTCGCTTATATGCATTGCCTGATTCTCCTTTTTTTTCGAGTTCCTGTAGATACCGTTTTTTCCATCCCAAATTGTAAGACCGTAAATCAACAGGTACGGTCATTGAGATGATTTGTAATTGATCGTGAACTTGGCTCATTAAAAAAGAGCCGTAATCTTCAAATAGGAGATTTTGTTCATACTCAGCTAGTAAGTCCATATTGATACCACTCACTTGTAGAACGGAAGCTAAGTACCCATTTTTTAAAAGGACGTAATCCTTATAAATACCTCCAATTATGCTTAAGTCTTGAATTGTTCGTTGACCCTTTTTTGTAAGAGTTTCAACTTCATAGTCAGATTCAGTCCGATACATATTCTTTTTATTATTTACCATTAAAATCATCTCTCTTATACGGTTTCATAAAGAACAACTTCTGCCGACTGTTGTATTGGAAAATTAGCCCTAAATATTGGGAATAGGTTATATTTGGGCGGGATGATATTGGACGTAAAACAGCAAAAGTAAAAGAGCCTAACATAACCATTGAAACAAAGAACAGCTTAATCATCATAAAACCTAGCGAATAAGGTGGAATAAGAAGGAATATTGCTGAAATTACCACAGCCGGTAGTATAAATTTAAGGAAGTTCCCAACAGATAACCCTTTTACAATGTTATACGATTTATCAACATTTTCAGGGAAAACAAATGTTTTCCCCTTCCGGCGGTCTTCTTGTCCAATTAATTCTTTAAGAACCTCTTTTAATTCTTCTTTGGTTGTCATTTATATCCCCTCAATTATGCAAATAACGCATATACCCAAGGTACAATCCATACAAGTGCTGAAGCTAAACCAACACCTGCAAGTACCATACCAACTCCTCTGAACATTTCGTTTTTTGTGTGCGGATCATCCACACCAGGTAATTTTTTTATAATAATCCAAACACCTACACAAATTCCTACTATTACAACAATCCCCGTTAAAAACGCCTGTATTTGTTTTAGTCCTTCCTTCACCTTTGCCTCAATTTCACTTGCGGCAAATGCATGTTCAGGCATGGTATATATACATAGCATGATTACTGAACTTAAGATTACAAGTTGTAATTTTTTGTGTTTTTGCACGCTGTTTCTTCCCCCTTTAATCGTTCTCACTCATTTCCATGAATTCAATACCTATATCTTCTTTAGCCATCTGTCTTTCTCTTTTACTATTCTCTTGTATATATGTATTCAACTTTTCTAAATGCTCTTTGGCTTCTCCTTCAAGGAAATAACTTGATAGTTTCTTAACACAGCCATCCCCATATAACTTCCCAATATACGAACCTTCTTCATTTGAAATCACTTCAAAATCAAATTGCCGTTTTTGAAACTCTTTATTAATCTCCATTCCATAAAAAGCAAGAAAGCCTTCACCAATAGAGCGACTATCCATCACAAGCTCATCAAATGCTGCTTTCATTCTTGGATGTTTACTTATTCTTTCCATCCATACTTCAGAGAGATCCGGTAACATGATATCTTTTTTTATATCATTCTCTTCTATTGAAATTCTAACCCCAAGTTCATCTTTGGAAATGTTATTTATTGTGATTGTTTTCCCTATTAAATCTAAAGGAATTTGATACTCCATAAAGGTCCTATTTAAAGATTTCTCTTTTATTGCTACTTCGTTTTTAAGTTCTTCCTTTACAACAATAGAGCGAGCGTGTTCAATATTTTCATAGAACAATTGAGGTTTAAAGGATTGGGTTAAATTAAATCGAAATTGCTTATTATCTTTTAAAGAGTATGTTTTTCCATCATCTAAATGAAAGAATGAATATCCTCGAAATTTTTCAAATCTTGATGTTCCAAACGTATTTAATAGTACTTCCTCTTTTGAATCAAACGCTCTAGTTACTCTGTGAGCATCTTTGCCCTCCTGTTTAAACACTCCATAAAAAAAACCTTTTGAATTTAAAACCTGAAATGAACTTTTATCTCTATCAACAGGAAAGATTTCTACAGGTTTCCCCTTTACAAATAGCTCAGGTTGATGTTTTTTAATAAACGCATAATATAACTCATACTCTCCCTCTTCCCTCTCGTCATTTGAAATAGAAGAATTCCTTGAATAGATTTTTTTAAAATCATTCCTAATGTTCCTTCTTGTTTCCATATCCTTTTGGATCTTAGCTTTATCCGACCTCTGCAACAGATAATCGACAATTGTAAGAATAGAATCATTAAAGGATCGTTCGATAGAATCGTTTCTCACTGATTTCCCTCCTTTCTATAAGATTAGATGAATGGAATCAAGCTAAGGTAGCTCCTTACTTTCCATTATCAAACTTTTGAGTTTTTGTTCTTCAGTTGAGATAAAGTACCTTTGGTCCCACAAGGTTCCGCCATTTTTGAGCTTAGTTTTTGGAAATTCTTTATGCAAAAATCTAGCTGATCCACCTTTAAGAGCTTTTATGATATTTGGTATGTAATGGGTCGTTTTACAATTGATAATTAATTTAACCTGTTGCTCCTGGATTTCCATTTTAACAATTTTAAATTCATGGCGATTCGACACGTTCCTAAAGTAGGTTTGAATAAAATCTTTTTCTTCCCTGTTTAATAAAATATGGCTACTTGTAAAAAATGTAATATGATATTGCAAGAAACTAACGTGGTATTTGTTTGAATGAACCCCATTCATATTGTCTTTATCCTCTCAACTCCCTTGTATGATGTTTCAATATATAACGAATATTTGTTCTGTTCTAAATTTACCAAAATTATTACATTTTAGGTAGATTCTGATAGTACCAAATAAAAAATGAGTATTATGCATTAAAAATGGTAAAATAGTCCAAATGTAATTATTAGAGAGAGCATACTATGGTCATATGTAAATTATTCCCTACCAAGCTATTATTGTTTTTTATTGTTAGTCTCCCACATTGGTTACTTTCTCCTCATTAGTGCCACTTTTATACAAATACTTAAAATTAAAAAGAAACATATAAGTTATCATGAACGAAACTAGCTCCTTACTCGTAACACCGTAGGTTAATTTGGTTACACTGTTTACTGGAAAAAACAAACCAAATCAGAGCTACATTACGGAAGGAGCTAGTTATTATGCAGGATACCATAAAATATGTAGGTTTAGACGTTTCAAAAGAAAAAATTGCCGTTGCCATTGCAGATGAAGGTCGTGATGAGCCAAGGTATTGGGGAATGATTCCTAACACTCCGGAATCCATTAGAAAGTTAGTAAAAAAACTTGGAGAAAAAGAGAATCTTCGAGTGTGCTATGAAGCTGGACCAACTGGCTATGGTTTATATCGACTTTTTCTTAGCCTAGGAATTGAGTGTGAAGTGATCGCCCCATCTTTAATCCCTAAAAAACCAGGAGAGCGCATCAAAACAGACCGTAGGGATTCGATTAAACTAGCAAAGTTATTTCGCGCCGGCGAATTAACTCCTGTTTATGTGCCAACAGAAGATGATGAAGCCCTTCGGGATTTAGTTCGCGCTCGTGAAGATGCCAAAGAAGATGAATTACGAGCCAAACATCGATTATCGAAATTCCTTTTACGCAATGAGATTCACCCTCCCTTCAAAGGAAAAAAGTGGACCCGTAGATATCGTGAATGGTTAAATACTCTAAAATTTGAACGTTCTGCATCCAAAATAGTTTTTCGAGAATATCTGCACCATCTACAAGAAATCGAGCAAAGGGTAAAACGATTTGAGGAAGAAATAAAATTACAATCAACCGAAGGTTACCATGCGCCAATGATTCAAGCACTACAATCACTAAGGGGAATAGCTACGATTACAGCTACTAGTATTGTGGCTGAGATCGGGTCATTTAATAGATTTGCTTCTCCCAAAAAATTAATGTCTTACGTTGGGTTAATTCCAAGTGAAAGTTCTAGTGGTGAAACCAGAAGGCAAGGTAATATTACCAAAACAGGCAATCGTCATGTTCGTCGGTTGCTTGTAGAAGCAGCCTGGAGTTATCGATTTCCGCCTGCTATAAAGGGAGATTTAAAGAAAAGACTAGAAGGACAGTTGCCTAATGTTCAAATGATTTCATGGAAAGCTCAAAATCGCCTTCATAAAAAATATTTTCGTTTACTATCACGTGGAAAGGCATTTGGAAAAGCATTAACAGCCATTGCAAGAGAATTAGCAGGATTTATCTGGGCAGTAACTCAAGAAGTTGAAACTAGCTCCATAACAAAGTAAAAATTACGAATAACATAGGTTTAATTTTTCTTTAAAAGTAGAAGCATAGGGCTCGGAGGCAAAGGTAAAAACCGGTAAGGGGGAACCACGAAATGTACTTGTGCTATGCCAAATAGGCTAACGCACGTTTTAAGTTAGTGGAAGCTCCTTTATACGGAAAGATAAAATGTGAAAACCCACGAATATCAGAGTGCTAACCGCAGTTAAGATTTTTGCCTTCGTGCCGTGTGCTTAACTTTTTAATATCAATATGAAAGGAGAAATTTATTCATTCTCAGCTTTAAAAAGTATCTCAATCTCCAAATTGCCAGTCAAGGAAAGCACTTGACAGCCAATTTGGAGATTGAGGAGCAGTCTGTAAGCTGCGAAGGAGATCCCCTAGCCTTAAGGCTCAATCCAAACTAATAAACAAAGAAGCCGAAAAATGCTTCTCTTCTTAGAGTTACCCAAAAACTAAAACCAAAATCAAATTGGGTAGGGAGCATTGACAGTTTCGTTCATATCAGTACATTATTTAGAATCAATGTAGCTTTAATAAATGACAAAAACTCTAACCGAAGAATGGTTAGAGTTTTTGTCTGGACCTGTTGATCATTTACAACCTATTAAAGAGGAAATGGTTCTGTAAGTTTATTTTTAATCTTAACTTTCTATTAAGAATTCATTACATCGACTCACTTTTGAAAAGAATAAAGAACAATAACCTTATCAGTAATGTTAATTAACATATATATATCAATATATATGTTTAATTATATTTTATTGTTATCATTGAAAATTTTATTCTATATCTCTAATTTTTCTTTTAGAGATAAACAAGTTACCTTTTCCTTCATATATTTTTATATCCATGTTAAATAATAATTTGCTAGATAAATTATTATTATTATTAATATATATATTAACATATACATTTTAAATAATTAATTAAACCATAATTATAATTTATATTTACTTGTTTTTAAGTAAATACTTTAAAAATATTAACATTAAGTTGTAGGATAAATTATTGATGTCAATAAAATTATTTATAATTATGATGTATAAAACGAAATATGCATTAACATATATTTATATTTAATTATTAACATATATTTTATTGAGTTATTTATACTACTTGAAAAAGGGTTGTGTTTTATAATTACGTATTATTATGATTCCTCTCAAATAAAACTAAAGATATTATTATCATATTCATTATTATATACATTAACATATACTATTAACTAAGAATAAAGGCTATTTGATAATGTTTTTTATATTTTTTTGTTGGAAATAGATAATCACATATTTCTCATAAATGTATCCGCTATTTTAAACCAAATAAATAAAATTATAAAATAACATATCAAACAATATATATTTTAACATATATATTGTTTAACCTATTTATATAGGATTTTTGTGACCATAAAACTTTCTTTAGTTATTTTCAGTGTATAAATAAAACAGAATCAATATGAATTTTATATGAAAGTTTTCTTGATTAAATAGAAATCAACATTAAAATATCATATATAAATGACACATATATTAATATATATGTTAATGTTTGATTTATGGATACTATCACTCGTTTTATTTAAAAACTATAATTCCTTTAAAATTTAGAATGATTTTCATTATTCTTACCCATATAATATTTATGTTTTATTAATTTTAAAATATATGTTAACATATACACTGTTATACGCATTAATATCTTGTTGTAAATGTCACTTATTTTAAATACATACTATCTTTTTCTTAACATGGTATCTTTATCAATTAAAACTTACTATCACAATTTTAAATTCAATAGCAATGATAATAATGAATAATATACAGCAATATATTACAACATATATTGCTTAATCATTTTAAATATATTTTATATGTATTATTTAATATATGTGATGTCATATATATTAAAAACATTTTCTATTTATGTAATGACATGAAATATAATGTTAAAAAAACATCTATGTCTATTAATACAACAATGATAAAATAGATTATAATGATTATAAGATTATTTAAATTCATTAATAGAGGTGAAAGAACTTGACAGCAAAAATAGTCACATTTGGAATCAGTAAAGGTGGATGTTCCAAATCTACTAGCAGCGGCATTACTTCTTTTCTTTTGAGTAACGAGGAGAGAGTTTTGGCCATTGATATGGATGGACAGGGTAATTTAACAAGTTTCTTGACTGGTGAATATGACATTTGCAACGTATTTGAGGATAGGACCATACTAGAGGCCATTCTACAAGGAGATGCTAGGCCTTATATTATCAAAGTTAAAGAAAATCTTGATCTGATCCCAGCAAATGATTTCCTTGCTACTTTGCCAAGAAAAATGTTTGATAAGGGGCTTAATTTAGATGCTTTACAGAATGCACTAAAACCAGTAATGGAAGATTATGATTGGATTATAATTGATACACCTCCAGCGCTATCAGAACAAACGGTTATGCCTTTAAGTACATCTTCAGAAGCTGGAAGTTATGCTGTTGTCATGTTTGATGGTTCAATGTTTGCTTATTATGCTATTCCTAAATTTTTAGAGATTATTGAAGGTGCCAAAGAACGGTACAACCCATCATTACAAACAGCAGGTGTTTTATTTTCTTTAATTGATGCAAGAGCCAAAGAAAATGAGGTTATGATCGAGGCCGTTGATGAGGATTATCCAGACATGAAATTTAATACAATCATAAAAAGAAAAGCCTCTACCAGACGTCTTGCAATTGAAGGTTTTGAAGGAAATGCAGAATTAAAGAATGCCTTAGAATATTATATTCCCTTTGTTAAGGAGTTGAAAGAACGTGTCAGCCAAAAACAACCTCAAAGATCGAATTAAAAAACCTAATGCTACGTCAGCTTTTTTCAATTCATATGACACTAATAATGATGTAGCTAACAACTTAGATGATAATGAAACTAAAATTATAGATAATAATGAAAATAAATATAAAAATGATGATAGTAACAAAAGCGATGATATCAATGATGTTAAAGAGGATAATAATGTTATTGCTACAAAAAACAACAACATTAAAACATATGTTGAAGATGACAACGAAATTGACAATGTTGTTGTTGATAAAGATGATGATTATCTTCGAGAATTAGCTACGGGGAAAAAACCTTCAAAAAAGAAAAACAAAAAAGTCTTTACCTCATTTTATATGGATCCCGACTTAGCATCTGAAGTAGACAAAATAGCTGCTAGAGGTGAAAAAGGGGATAAATCAAAATTGATTAATATGGCAATAAGGAAATTGTTAGAGGAATATGGAGTTATTGAAAAAAAATAGTTTTATCCATTAACTCCATTTTAAAAACAAAAAAGACAAAAAATGAGAGTTTGGAGATGGATTCTCCAAGCTCTCTTTCTTTTTCAATACAAATGTTATTTTATTAAATATAATTATTCTGTTTAATTCAATCATCCTACTTATTAACAATCTTAGGTCTAAAAGCAACAATAAGTTATATGTCAACAACAACAACTTTATTGTTGTTGTTGACGTTATTATATATTAATTTGAATCCTTCAAAATACGAAGAAATAATTAGGTATATACTGGTTATTGAGTTTTACAATTACTAGAGCAGAGCGTTATATTTAGGTGGTTTCTTAGATGAATTATCGCTCTGCCCTTAAATATTAGTTTTCACTTTATACCACAGTCATTATACATTATTTGGAAATTAGTTTTAAAACTTGGATAGATGTAGTTTGATCATTATTGGAAGTTTCTTATCCATTTAAATGTTCTTGTTTATCTTAACGGTACTTAGAGGTTTCAATTAAACTTTCCTGTTTCAACAAACTCTTCATATATATTTGAATAAGGCGGATTCCATAAGATCGTCATTAGAGTCGTTCTTTTCTCTCTTCATTCTTTCAACAAAAAGATATACCCTTTGTTAAGGAATTGAATGAACGGCCAACCAAAAACAGCTTCAAAGTTCGAATTGAAAAAACCAAATGCTACCTCACCTTTTTCAATTCATATGACACTAATAAAGATGTATCTAACAATATAGATGCTAATGTAACTAAAATTATAGTTAATAATGAAAATATATTTAAAAATGATGATAATAACATAAGCGATGATATCATTGACGTTAAAAAGGATAATAATGTTATTGAAATAAAAAACAACAACGTTAAAACATATGTTCAAGATGACAATGTTGTTGTTGATAAAGATGATGATTACCTTCGGTAATTAGCTACGAAAAAAAACCTTCAAATAAGAAAAACAAAAAAGTCTTTACCTCATTTTATATGGATCCCGACTTAGCGGCTGAAGTAGACAAAATAGCACCTAGAAGTGAAAAAGGGGATAAATTTAAATTGATAAATTTGGCAATAAGGAAATTGTTAGAGGAGTATGGAGTTATTAAAAAAATAGCTTTATCCATTAACTCCATTTTAAAAATACAACTATAAGTTATATGTCAACAACAACAACTTTATTGTTGTTGTTGACATATATTAATTCGAATACTTCAAAACGAAGAAATAATTAGGTATTAACTGCTTATTAAGTTTTACAATTACTAGAGCAAAGGTTTATATTTAGGTGGTTTCTAAGATGAATTATCGCTCTGCTCTTAATATTAGTTTTCACTTTATACCACAGTCGATATATATTTGGAAATCAGTTTTAAAACTTGGATAGAAGTGGTTTGATCATTATTGGAAGTTTCTTATCCATTTAAATGTTCTAGTTTATCTTAACGGTAGTTAGTGCTTTCAATTAAACTTTCCTGTTTCAACAAACTCTTCATATATACTTTAATAAGGATGGATTCCATAAGATCGTCATTAGAGTCGTTCTTTTCTCTCCGTCTATATTTCAACTAATATATATACCCTTTGTTCAGGCATTGAATGAACGTGCCAACCAATAACAGCCTCAAAGTTCGAATTGAAAAAAACTAATGCCACCTCAGCTATTTTCAATTTATATGACACCAATAAAAATGTAGCTAACAATATAGATATTAAAGAAAATAATTTTATAAATAAAAATAATAACAAAAGTGATAATGTCATCGATGTTAAAGAAGATAATAATGTTATTTACACTAAAAATAATAACATTAATATATATGTTTAATATGACAATGTTGTTAATGTTGATATAGATGATAATTGCCAACGGTAATTATCTACGTGGAAAAAACTTCAAAAAAGAATATTTCAGCTTACATTTTAATTGTTCTTGCATCTTTTTTTCTTGCTGAAAATATTAAATTCGCTGCTAAAATCGGAGACAATAATTTATTTAGCGTGAAGGGAAAAGCTATAAAGGAATTGTTACAGTTATATGAGAAAATTCCGTTATTGTTAAGTACGAATACAATAAAGAAAAAGTCGATCCAATTACACCACTAGTCAATCATAAAAATTATAAAATCACTTATTCTTAAAGATAAAGTATTGTTGTTAAAGGATAAGAATACATAAAGGTTTTAACAAAATAATTATCAAAGCATGCCAACCAAAAAGACCACCTTAACGATTACAGTCTTTTTTTCTGATTTGATTATTAAAATCATTTTTAATTAAAAGGCCTTTACAGTGTTTTTATTCATCGTTTTCACTACATTAAAAGAGTTTTATGAGGAATTGCAGCTGTACTTTCATCCATAAGAGGTCAAAAGTCCAGTCTATTATCAATCTTTCCTCTGGAGCTGGTTACTTGGATGGGGCTGGAAGTACCGTTTATGCCGTTATTAAGTTCGCAGTACGTGCTATTTCATAAGGTCTTTGTAACGAAGAGGCAGGAAAAACAATATTCGTTCAACCATTATTTCACCCGGAGCAGTTACGACTGAACTAACAAATATAATCATTGATATGGATCTAAAACCTGGCATTGATAAACTTTATGAAAGGACGCCATTGATGCTGAAAGCATTGCTCATGCCATTGCATTTTCAATTAAACTACCATCTGAGGTAGCAATTAATGAGATGTTTATACGTCCTACAAGTCAATACTTGTAAGGAACGGACTCTGACATTATCTTTTAGCAAGAGTAAAAGAAGGTAAGGAATAGAAGCAAAGGAATACTTGCACCCAATTATAAGAAATAAGTGGGAGGCAATTTGCAAAAAATTTTAAAATTAAGATGGGAGATTTTGATTTAAAAAGATTTTATAGAGGAGTATATTCTTCATCCTGTCAATATAACGACATATCGGAACAAATGAAAATATGTACAATATTTTTTAAAAATAGATAATTAGTTTAATTACCAGTTATGAAATGAGAATAATGAGTTATGCAGTACCAGAATTGCAATTAACACTTCTATCATTAAGCCTTGTGGTTGGGTTAAGGTGTTGGGTAGTTATTTTTTCCGTTCTAGGTTTTAAACAGTGTATAAATTATTACCCAGCAGGAAACTTCATTAACATTAAAACATATGTTAATAAAAACAATATAAACAACGTATATGTTGTTTATAAAATTAATAATATTATCGAAAATGAATACTACATATAAATTATTAATTTGTATGTTTACATCAATGTAAACAATGTAACTTTTAAGATAATTTCACCTACGAATATGTTCATGTATTCCGTTGATCATAGAAGCTTAATTCATGCTTTAATTGCTCAATAAAAGAGAATGTTTAAAGAAGCCAAAAAAAGTATAAATTTCAGATTCATTAAATAAATCACCTAAGAGTTATCCAATCAGTTCCTTCGGCCAACCGTTATATCTAATTACTCTTGCCGTTAATTTTTTAGCGAATCTTTACTTCAATTCATTTTTCTCATGCATTTTTTGCATCTTTTACTGCTTTTTTTTAATGTTTTGTTACGTTTTTATCCTTCTTTTATTTGACATAATCTAGCTTTCCTTTCCTCGAGAGAATTGTGGTACAAAAATACTCAACGCATTCTTTTTCATAACAGCCTCATCTTATACCAAGTTTTACCATAAAAATTCTACTTGGTAATGTAAAATAAGTTTTTATGAGATTTCAGTATTTGAATTTAACAGATCCAAAAGTTAAAAACAAATTTCCTATAATCTAAAGGGTAAATTCCTATATTTTTTCTCTGTTTTTCTCATTTCTGATTCTTCCAATTGTTTAACTAAATCGGTAATATCCTTATCACCACTTACAAAAACCTTTTTAAGTGGGCACGTTACACAATTTCTTTTTTGATTTGCCTCCAAAACTCCAAAACAACTTTCTCCGGTTCTCGACCTTTTAAAGTGAGAGAACCTTTCGCGTTACTTTGCTATCAGCTTCGTAAAGTATTTCGATTGTCACATCCATTTTCTTCGCTCCTTACTTATTAATAAATAAGGTCATGTCACGGTTTTATTACATATCAAAAAAATCCTCATATGTTATATCGCTATCGAATTTTCTTAGAAATTTAACTATTTTTTTAGCCGTACCCAAAGTGGGTTGATGATCGGAATCAGTACACAAACGATTAATTGTAGCCCTGGATACACCGGATCCTTCCTGTAAATCCTTTTGACTTAATCCGTGTCTTGATAAGTATTTTGCTAGTCGTGGTTTATCCTTCCCAAACCAACTCATATTTTTTGTTCCTCCTAGACTAAAATTCTATCTACATCATTGACACTTTTCTCATAGCTTATACAAAATGCCTCACCTATGAGGCATTTTTTTTCATAGGTGCGGCATTTTATAAATCTAGCTTCATATGATTAAACAAAGAAGTGGTGCCACCTGGTGTCAGGTCAAAAATGTAGTTAATCAAAGGAGGTATATATAATGGCTTATCGCCCCAGTGTTCGTTATGCAGATGCTTATCAAAAATATATAAAAGAGGTAGACGAAGCTACTCACCTTGATCGCAATCAAATCATCCGGTTAGCCCTGTTTACGGCTGCTCAATGCAAAGAATATCAATCTATTCTAAAAAAACACATTAAGGGTGGTGCCAGCCTCCCTCAAGCTGAATGGGGCTGGGAAGACGAAGGTTTATGGAGATTCCAAAACTATACACCAAAACCAATTAATAATAGAACTCCTAAAAAGGTTGAAACCATAAGGGTTATAAATAAAGGGGGAATCAAATACGTTCCAAAAACCTCTCCCCCGTCCGGATCCAGCGTAACAAAGTAACTCGGTTGTCACTGTCAATTGTCAGTACAAAATGAAAGGTAGGTTTTATGAGTGGTAGAGGAGACAGTTTTAAAAAATAATCGAGTGAATTTATCTTTAACAAATCGACAAGACTCAAACTTAAAACGATTAGCAATAAGTATAAATATGAAGCCATCTAGTTTAGCAGTTTCACTGTTAGATAGAGGGATGTACGATAAAAAGATGATTAAGGAACTCGAACAAGAAAGGCATATTTACAGTACTCAAATGATTGTATCGAAAGGAGGAGGTAATAAGAAAATTAATCGCGTCAATTTATCCTTAACCGATAAGCAATTTATGAATTTAAAACGGTTATCAATCAAATTAAATATACGACATACAAAACTTGCTGCCTTAATTATTGAAAAATGTTTGTCCAATGTACAGTTGATCAATGACCTTCAAAACGAATATTGCACTCAAAAAGCTTATAGAATAGTCCCTATTAATAAAAATGGTGAACTTACCTTCACGTTAATAGGAAGGGATGACTTATGAGTTGGGTTAGTTTTATTTCAGGTTGTGTGTCAGTTCTCTTTGTATATGCTTTATTTACATCAGATAAAGAAAAAAATGAAATAGGACTAGAAGGTGCCGAAGGGAATGAATTAATTGTTAATAGTCAATCAGGAAGATATGTCACACTTTCATGCCAAACTTGCCGAAAGATACAAAAACATAAAGAAATTGAGGATAACCTTTATCAATGTACAAAATGTAAACGACACATTGATTTAAGGAGGCATTAAAAATGCTAATGAATAATGTTGATTTCCTTCTTCTACTAATAAAAAGATTAATGTGGGTTTATTATGTTAATTTTTGTTTATAAAATGGGAAGCACTTTCATTTAACAAAAAAAATAATTAATTAAAAAAATAAACATCGAATTTCGATGTTTATTTTGCATTTAGCCATTCCTTCATTTTTTGTAAGTTCTCTTTATAAGGACGTTTAATAAGATTTCTTTCATACCGAGACAAAGTACTATGTGACATTCCCATTTCATTTGCTGCCTCTAAAATGCTTAATCCACGTTTCGTTCTTTCATTGTGAATGGATTCAGGCGATACCGACTTTTCTTCAATCGCCTCTTTAGCTGCAGCAGCCTCCTGCTGGGTCATCCCCTTTAACATGGACGAAATATTTACGGTTTCATAATCATAATCATCAATCAGCAATAAGTCTCTATCATCCCCAATTCCCGTAATATCTGTAGGGGGGATGATTTGAACCCGAGCCTTTAACCAGGTGTTTGCAAACCAATTTCGTTCTTGCTCAATCTGCTGCTCGATATCTTGTTCCTTATAACTCCATTCCTTAATGATACCATCGTTCTGCAGGGTATCTAGTATTTCTTCAAATTGTTCCTTAATCCTTGAGCCGTATCGTGGATTTACATCCAAATCCATGACCTTAAGCAGCCCTTTATCTCCACCAATATGATAGGCCCTTAGATAATCTGCACTTTTTTGCCGAATTCTCCACTGCCAGGATAAATAGCGTGCTAATCGTTTGTGATATTTTTGTTTAATTGGATGGTACTCAAGGGTTTTTAATGCCAACATACCACTACTTTTTTGAGAGCCATACAAAAAGTTTGAAAGCAGTTCTCCAGGACGAATACTACATTCATATATACCAATTGGTTTCTCTCCACGGTAAGCAACCGTTACACTATCCACTACAAACAGTGGATTAAATTGAACTCGGCCAATTTCATCAAAATTTTCTTGATCCTCATTAATAAATCTTAGATTTTCCCGTTCAATCCTTATCCAAATGGTAGTAAGAGCTGCCAGCCTCTTCATAATATCGTCACGTTCTTTTTTACGATAAGAGGAGTGATAGCCATCAGTCTCTTGCTTTCTACCTTGTAGTCGCCGAAGATTCAAAGCATCATCTGTATGGAAATGAATCATTTGGTCTTTATGAGTTGCCTGCTGCATCCATAAAATTGAAACTATATCAAAAATGTCTGCTGTTAAGTCATCCATCGATGTAATGGCTTGCGAGGTTAAGTTTTTCCATTGCTCGATTGCAGCATGGGATTTCACTTTTAAGTAGGCATTCTCGGACCTTACCTGAGCTGTTGCTTCTAGCGCCTTTTCCGCAATCTTAGCAGTTGGAATTTCTGTCGCGATGTCAAATTCATTTTTACTGATGGTTTCTCTTAATTTATGAAATAATAAAGCAGAACCGGATTCCACAAAATTCTGATTTAACAAGGAGTTTATCACTTGTCTATTGTTAGATTTTAAGGAGTAGGGGGCACTCTCCTCTTCGACTAATCGTATGTATGGAAGAACAAAATTCCTAATTTCATTTTTATAGTCGTGAGCCCATTTTTCCAAGTTCTCAATATTTAATTGATGCTCTTTTGTTAATCGGTCCATGATTACAATAAATGCTTTTAACGATTGGCTAGGCTGATGTTCTTTTTGATTTATCAAGAGTTGCTGGATGTCACCGTTCCACTCAACAATCAATTGAGGATGGTCCGGGAAAATCTCTTTTGTAACATTCAAGAATTTACTTTGTAAAGTATCTAACATGATTCTTCATTCACCCGTTCCTAGTTTCCATATTTGTAAATGAGTATTGTTGAGTGTACATGCCAAAAACATCCGTTTCTAAAATACCCAATTCGTGCAAAAAACTAATGGATTCAAAAGAAAAGAATTGAATAAGTGGATTTTTTTCCAAAATCGCATTTTTTAGTTGCTCAATATCCTTTTTTAAATAAACACTATACTTCCCGCTTGAGTCCTTGATTTCATCAGGTGAATAGCTAGTTTCTTTTATAGGATGATTTTGCTTACATTCATACACAATCTCATCCTCAATATAATAAGTTGTTATACTGATCTCTTTAGAAGCTTTATATCTTTCAATTTGTTTTCGAAACCATATGGGACCGCTAGATAAAGTAACCACTGGTTTAGGCAACACACCACGCAGATGATAAGTAGAGACCTTTCTCCGATCCCATCCGAGGATTTCAGCTGCTTCCTTTACACCCACTAAAAACTCCATCATTTATCCCCTCGTATATACAATATAAGGTTATTATGAGTGGTAATTGTTGCCTTTGTCAACACTTGTTTGTTCAATAGGCGTTTAGTAAATTCATTACACTTTGTAGAAAACTGGTAGTGCAACTTTTAATTGAGGTTGACGTTTCCTCTCACAATATGCACAGTCTAACAAACTATAAAAATAGGTTTCAATTATCTGAACTCAGTCTACCTATATAAACTTAAAACAATAATGGATTGGGACTTGTATCTTATACGTTAAACATGCTTTATTTGACGGTTCCTTTCACAATGTGCAAAGACCTTTTTTCTAATATTCCTTTATTTTTACTGACTAATAAGATTCCAACTGATAGGGGAATAGCATTTTCTATGTCCTCTTTGACGCTTCCTCTCACAATCTGCACAGTGCTTTTTCTAATAATCCTTCATTTTTACTGACTAATAAGATTCCAACTGATAGGGGAATACCGTTTTCTCTTTCCTCTTTGACGTTTCCTCTCACAATCTGCACAGCGTTTTCTTTTTATAATCCTTTATTTTTACATAAAAGTAATCCCAATAGGCTGAGGAACTACTTTTCTATGTCCTCTTTGAAGCTTCCTCTCACAATCTGCACAGTGCCTATTCTAATTATCTCTTATCTTTACATTACAAGGAGATCCCAGCAGGTTGGGGAACTACTTTTCTGTGTCCTCTTTGACGTTTCCTCTCACAATCTGCACAGTGCTCTTTCTAATTATCCTTTATTTTTGCATAACAAAAAGGTCCCAACAGGCTGAGGAACTACTTTTCTGTGTCCTCTTTGACGTTTCCTCTCACAATCTGCACAGTGCTCTTTCTAATTATCCTTTATTTTGCAAGCCAAAAAGATTCCATTAGGATGGGGAACTACTTCCCTGTTTCCTCTTTGACGTTTCCTCTCACAATCTGCACAGTGCTCTTTCTAATTATCCTTTATTTTGCAAGCCAAAAAGATTCCATTAGGATGGGGAACTACTTCCCTGTTTCCTCTTTGACGTTTCCTCTCACAATCTGCACAGTGCTTTTTCTAATAATCCTTTATTTTTGCAAGTTAAAAAGATTCCATTAGGATGGGGAACTACTTCTCTGTTTCCTCTTTGACGTTTCCTCTCACAATCTGCACAGTGCTTTTTCTAATAATCCTTTATTTTTGCAAGTTAAAAAGATTCCATTAGGATGGGGAACTACTTCTCTGTTTCCTCTTTGACGTTTCCTCTCACAATCTGCACAGTGCTTTTTCTAATAATCCTTTATTTTTGCAAGTTAAAAAGATTCCATTAGGATGGGGAACTACTTCTCTGTTTCCTCTTTGACGTTTCCTCTCACAATCTGCACAGAGTTCTCTTTTTATAATCCTTAATTTTTGCATAAAAGTAATCCCAATAGGCTGAGGAACTACTTTTCTATGTCCTCTTTGAAGCTTCCTCTCACAATCTGCACAGTGCCTATTCTAATTATCTCTTATCTTTACATTACAAGGAGATCCCAGCAGGTTGGGGAACTACTTTTCTGTGTCCTCTTTGACGTTTCCTCTCACAATCTGCACAGAGTATTTTTTATATTCCTTTATTTTTGCATAACAAAAAGGTCCCAATAGGCTGGGGAACTACTTCTCTGTGTCCTCTTTGACATTTCCTCTCACATTGTGCACAGTGCTTTTTCAAATATTCCATTACTTTTACATAATAAACTGGTCTCAACTGGCTGGGGATTTCGTTTTCTGGGTTCGATTTGACGTTTCCTCTCACATTGTGCACAGTGCTTTTTCAAATATTCCTTTATTTTTGCATAATAAAGTGGTCTCAACTGGCTGGGAATTTCATTTTCTGGGTTCGGTTTGACGTTTCCTCTCACATTGCGCACAGTGCTTTTTCAAATAATCTTTTATTTTTGCATAATAAAGTGGTCTCAACTGGCTGGGGGATTTCGTTTTCTGGGTTCGGTTTGACGTTTCCTCTCACATTGTGCACAGTGCTTTTTCAAATATTCCTTTATTTTTGCATAATAAAGTGGTCTCAACTGGCTGGGGAATTTCGTTTTCTGGGTTCGGTTTGACGTTCCTTCCACATTGTGCACAGACCTTTTTCAAATAATCTTTTATTTTCACATAATAAAGAGGTCTCAATAGGCTGGGGAATTTCGTTTTCTAGGTTCGGTTTGATGTTTCTTCTCACATTGTGCACAGAAATTTTATTAAAAATCTTTCATACAACAAAGATCTCTGAATTGACAACTGAATGTACAAAATTAAAGTTTCGTTGATGTATCTTCTTAATTGATGCACATTAATAAACCTTGAACATCAAGAAATAATTAATTTACACCTCATTACACCATCTACTCCAAGATGTCGTGTGCAACTTTTTTATGCTGACGTTTCCTTTCACAATATGCACAATCCTGCCAAGGACAATACTTTTTATACCTGCCATGAATTAAGAAGTTCAGAAAATTAAACACTAATTTATTAAAAAGGACAAAATACTGCACTATTTTCTCATTCTTTGGTATGAAGTTAAAAAATTTGACGTTTCCTCTCACATCCATTTGCACTGATTCATGTGCAAGTTTTTAAACCTCTCATTTGGTTTTAATACACTCTTTTAAAGAAACGTTGATAAATCAACATTCCTCTTATTCTATTTGTCTATTACTCAATGACGTTTCCTCTCACAGGATGCACAAATAATGAAATTATATGACGCTTCCTTTCACATAAAAACTTTTACCATATTCTTTAACCCCTTTTCCCCCAAGGGTTCAAGGCACATTGTGCAACTTTAAAATCCCTTTAATAAAGGGCAGCATTTCCTCAATTTCCATTTTGCTATAATTCAAACTAGGAAAATAGGCGAGAGGAGGGCAAAAATTGAAGAATAACATAAGAATCCACGGTTTTCGAATGCATCATGCTATTTTGGAAGAATTCCGTTTTTTACGTGATGAGTCATTTGAGCGCCCTCCTGCCTCAGCTTACGTGGTTTATATGACCTTGTTAAAACAATTGCAAGTTGAACAGAATCAACGAGGCATTATAAAAGAGTTCAATCTATCTTTTTGGTCGAAAAAACTTGGAATCTCTTATTCCACTCTTTGGGGAGGAAGAAGGTACTTAGAAAAACATCATTTTATTAAAGAGGAAATCCACGAAGGGTTGCCTGTTTTAGTACTGAAGGATGTTGAAAAATATAATACCCCTGAACATGAAGGTGTGGTTCTTAACTACCTGATCATACCGCACGCCCTTTTTGAAACCAATATCTTGGCGGAATTCGTACGAACTTCTAATCCTGAAGGAATCGAGCTCCTTCTATCCTTACTTAACCAATTTCGTACAAGTATGTCTTACATCAAAACCGATGCAGTGGAAAAGGTAAAGCAAGTACGGACAATGAAAACACTCAAGTTACAGTTGAATAAAAATGCCAAAGGAGTCCGCAAAACATTAAGTGTTTTAGAGTCTCTATTTAAGGTGGATTTTTCCGGGGTTGAAATTCGTGGTAAACAATTATGGATTAAGAAAGTTTCTTTTTCCTTAAAACCAGAATGTGTGGAAGAAAATACTGATGAATTTAACGTCAATTCACTTATGGCAAAGTTGTCTAAAGAGCTTATCTATTTCTTAGATGGACACCACATTAAATATAAACCAAGAGACCAAATCGATGTCATGATATCTTTTAAACAAGAAGTAGCAAATAAACTGAACTATCTCATGGATGATAATGAAAAGAGCTTTACGGTTCGTGATCGTTTCATGAAAAATTTCTTTTTAGAAACAATGGATCAAATCGGGACTCTTATACATACCGAAAAACAGCGAAAAGGATCTTTTCATTTTTACTCAATCGGTGCTTTTTTCAGAATGGCTTTCCGAAAATATCTTCCTGGAGCATTAAAAAAGCTGCCATATGAACGACTTTTTGAAGCAAAGGTTAGGGAGTTTACCATAACTGGTCAAGAACCAGCACTTTACAATCTAATTTAATATAATAATTTAGCCTTGTGAAAAAAATATACACTCACAGGGCTATTCGAATTTGTAATCATTTAATATATAAATACACATTCTTTAAAAAATTTCCTTCTTTAGTAATCTGCCGTGATAATGGACAGGTTTTCAAGGGAGGAAATTTTTTTTTGAGTAAAAGAGTTCCGAATATAATCTTGTGTATTTGTGATTATCTAAAATATGAACTTGTGAATATGAAAATAATAAAAAAAGATCCCTGTGAATTTGTAGATTCTTTAATAGAATTGGTGTGAGATAGTGGAAACTATGATATTACACGTCTTATAAACAGCTGGTGTCGTTCTCTTACAATGGATTTAGCCCCATATTTAAAAATGCTTATTAAGTTTGTTTTTTACTAGTTATGTACTTTTTTACTAATATTAAATTTCTTAGTAATTATGTTTTTTACGAGAGAAACACGAATTTAAAAGAAGTACTCAATATTCATTAACATTTTATTCTCGGATTAAAAAAATATGAGTGGGGATTTCAAAAGGGAGAAGTATTAAAAATAGCAGTTTGAATAGGGGCTAAATGTAGGAAAAGGAGAACCCGTTTTAAATTACACTCTGCAAGAAGGAGATTGTTTTAAAAAACTTGAGTTCCGTATATAGAACTGTGGATAAGTTAATAACCAAATATCTTTTTATATATAATATAGTTTTGTAAATCTGTATGATTACAAAGTTGAATAAATGTCCCATTTCACCTAAATATAATGGTAATATTTAATGACGGTTCCTCTCACAATATGCACTAACTCTTGAAACGACTACATTCTTAAATAAAGATGAAGCAATTTTAAACGTTTACAATATACATAAATCTATTAAATAAGCACAAAATATTGCACAATTTTCTCTCTCATTTGTATGAATTTGAAGGATAATGACGTTTCCTCTCACAAAAACTTGCACTGAAACATGTGCAAGTTTTTAAATTTCCGTATTTATTATAAAAGACTCTTTTAAAATAAGGCTGATAAATCAACATCTTTTAACCTCTATTAATCTATTATAAAATGACGTTTCCTTTCACATCGTGCACTTTTAATGTAAAAACATGACGTTTCCTTTCACAAAAAAAAATAATAGTTTTTTTACAAACCCTTGGGAGACAAGGGGTTAGCTCCTATTGTGCAACTTTAAAAATCCTTTAATAAAGGGCAGCATTTCCCCGAAATCCACTTTGCTATAATTCAAACTAGGAAAATAGGTGAGAGGAGGGCCAAAATTGAAAAGTCAAATAAGAATCCACGGTTTTCGTATGCATCATGCTATTTTAGAAGAATTCCGTTTTCTTCGCGATGAGTCTTTTGAGCGTCCTCCTGCCTCAGCCTATGTTGTTTATATGACCATGTTAAACCAATTAAATTCGGAACAAAATCAACGAGGAGTACTAAAGGAATTCAATCTTTCATCCTGGGCAAAGAAACTAGGAATCTCATACTCTACTTTATGGGGAGGAAAGAAGTATTTAGAAGATCATCACTTTGTAAAAGAAGAAATCCATGAAGGATTGCCGGTTTTGGTTTTAAAAGATGTAGAGAAATATAATACTCCTGAGCGTAATGGGGGAAATCTTAACTACCTGATCATCCCACACGCCTTATTTGAAACCAATATTTTGGCTGAATTCGTACGTACATCCAACCCTGAAGGAATTGAGCTTCTGCTATCCTTGCTTAACCAATTTCGAACAGGCATGTCCTTCAGCAAATCTGGCAAAATTGAGAATTTAAAACAAGAACGGACAATGAAAACTCTTAAATCCCAATTAAACAAAAATGCAAAAGGAGTCCGTAAAACATTAAGCGTTTTAGAAGCTCTATTTTCTATTGAATATTCCGGGATTGAAATTCGCGGTAAGCAGCTTTGGATAAAAAAAACGTCCTTTACCTTAAAGCCTGAGTGTGTAGAGGAGAATACAGATGAATTCAATGTAAACCCGCTTATGGCAAAATTATCAACGGAACTTACATATTTTTTGGATGGAAATCAAATTAAATATAAACCAAGAGATCAAATAGACGTTATGATTTCTTTCAAACAAGAAGTAGTAAACAAACTGGCCTACATTTTAGATGAGGATAATGAGAACTTTACTGTACGAGATCATTTAATTAAGAAGGTCTTTTTAGAAACTATGGATCAGATTGAAGCTCATATACATACAGAAAAAGAAAGAAAAGGATATTTCCGCTTTTACTCTATTGGAGCCTTCTTCAGAATGGCTTTTAGAAAGTATCTTCCTGAGTCCTTAAAAAAGGTTCCATATATTCTTATCCATGAAGCCAAAATTAGAGAATTTACCAAGACTGGTCAAGTTCCAGCACTGTACAGTGTAATTTAATACTATAAATAGCCTTGTGAAAAAAATTATCGTTCACAAGGCTATTCAGGTTTAATTAAAATTCATCCTTATTAAATAAATAGGAACCTATTACATTCCTTCTTAGAAAATCTGTCTTAATCTTTAACAGATCTTCTGAGAAGGATGTTTTTTTATCTACCAAGTTACGAATATAAACCTGTGTATTAGTGGATATTAAAAATTAGAATCTGTGAATATGTAAATAGTTAAAAAGAAGAATTGTGGTTATGTGTATTTATTTATTTCCTCATTGTGGAATTGTGGAATCTATGTTATTTCAAATCATATAAATTGCTAGATCCCTTCTCCCTCAATTGATTGACCGATATTTTGCAAAACGCTTATTATTTTTGATTATTTATTAAATATGTTCTCTTTAATATATATGTATGTTTTACTAAATTTATTATTTTACGATGTAAATCTTTTGATTTTTATATAAGTCATTTTTTTTGATTATTTATAAAAAAGGGTTACAATCAAAGTAAAAATGAAAGTAACATAATAGACAAAAAGTACATTCATTTTAATGAAAATAGTTGACTACCATTTACCACTTTATTAATGTAAAGACTTAAAGGTCGCTTAGACGATTTTATGGGGAACGGGAGTATATTTCTCCTTTGGAATCAACATGGGGCTCCGCACGAGTAATCTCTTGAAACTAAAAGTATGTTATAGGGGCTGACTCCGTGACATAGGCTTATTTCGGCTATTATCATTACAAAGAATATAGCTGCATTGTAAACAATCCTTAACCAATGAGAACCCATATCACCTTACGATATATTGAAATTACTAAATAGAGAATATCGTGAGAAACTTTGTTCTTTAGGGAGACGAAGACAATGAAAGTAAAGTATAAAGACGGTAGCATATACGGACCTGGCTTAACCGATTTCCCTTACCAAGAAGGGGACTATGTAACAATTGTTGTTAAGTATTGGGCCACTAAAGAAGATGAAGAAGAAATTTATTATCATGGCCATATAACACAATTAGAGGACGAAAGAGAAGGTTTTTGGGCCGTTTTAGATGATGACCCCAATCAGGAAGAATATTTTCATTTTGGAGATATAGAGGCCGTCTTTGATGGTGACAAGATCCCCATTTTAGGTGGATGGACTCAGCGAAAAAATTAAAATTTAGCATGGTATATCGTACAAAACGCAGATATTATACGCTAATACATTTTGGGAAGAAAAAGCTCTGATTTTTTTCTACACTAATTTAGAAAAATCAGGGCTATTTTATGTTTCCATTAATCAGCCTGTGTTTTTTACAATAAAATTTAAAAGTATATCATACTGTTTTAACTTACATTTTCATTTTGGAATTATTTTAAATCCAACTAATAATGAAGTATTTATTAAAATATATGTGTAAATATATTTTAACTTTATCATCAAAATATATTTATATTATTAAATTTAATATGTATATTAACATATATGTTAATATACATATTAAATTTAATTGGTTTATTTTTAAATTCCAATAGATATTCATTCTACAATTTTTTCTTTATCTTCTCGATTTACAAGCTTTTAAAAAAGTACCATTATTCAGCTAATAGTAAGTATTTAAAGTTATTTTTAGCTATGCATGTGCTAAGTTTTTTTTATGCCAATTTACTATGTATTTAATAAATTAACATATATATTGTTGTATATTTATATGTGTTAATAATATATATGTATATTCTTAATAAGAATACAGGTTTTTCAAGTATTTTAGTATATCAATAAACTGAAATTGGACAGATTAAATGTTTTCATAGGCCATAACTGAATATTATCAAAGAACTTCCGCTCATCTTGTTTGAAAACTTAAATTTAAGATTTGTAACCTTGGAGTTCCTCTAGCCTTAATATAAAAACCACATAACCAATCCTTCCTTTCTTTCTTTCTTCAGAATTGACTAGTAACTTTCACATAAATGCTACGATTTTAAAAATAGATAAACTGATTTAAATTAGACAGTTCTTAAAATTTTATATACAGTCTTTTAAGGAGGTCGACATCTAATCATTTGAATCTATAAGTTTTGTAGCTTTAAAATAAATAAAAAACTCTAACCCTAATACGGTTAGAGTTTACTGTGTTTCATCTTTTTTATCTCTTTAACAACAAAATATAGTTAGACATATATATTAATGTATACATCTAAGTGTATTTCAAATTTATTATATTTATAAGAGTATATAATGTATTAATAATAACATATATGTCGTCATATATTTATATAAATGTTTATAATATATACATATATGTATATGGTATATATTATATGCTAGGTATAATTAATAAAGAAAAATAAGTGAGTCGAACTAGTGAAGTATCTGACTATAACTACATTCTGGCTGGCTGAGGGTAAATTAAACCTTTATTGACAAGGCTACAATGAAATTTATCAAATAAATCAATAATAACTTCAATAGATAAATTAACATATATGTTATATCTGTATGTGTTTAATAAAAAAACTGCGTTAACAGCAACTTATTCGCCGTTCTACTTAATGAATGATTTATGAATTTAGCCAGTATCCCTTAAAACATGGGGATACTCCAAAGAAGTAGCCATCCAATTTAGTCAATTGATGGCTGCCAAAAACGGTGGCTCCGATACGGAGATGTAGACTATGTTGATTATGTTCTACGCTATTATCATTCAGGAGAAGGAAACGTAGTTGTTGTAGGGGATGGCACTCAACGTTTTGATATGGAAAAGGTCCATAATTTTATGAAAAAATTCCTCTGCCAGCCATATAGCAGGCAGAACACCAGTAGCAGGAGGGTTTGATTGTTCTGGCTTAATGGAATATGCCTTTAGACAAATCGGTATTGATATGTCTGGTACAGCTCAAGCTCAATACGCACAAAACAAAGCCAGTTCCGAAAGATCGTATAAAACTGGGAGACTTAGTCTTTTTCTCTACATATAAGCTGGGACCGTCTTTGGAATCCTCACCGATGTAAACTCCTTCAAGATCCAAAGCCTTTATTTCCTTAGCCTTTTCATGTGAAATTTTTCGTCCTTCTTTTAGCCTGATGATGGATTTTCCTTGAGTAATTTCTTTATAGACAGCTTCTTGAGTAACAGGCAAAACGGATGCAAGTTTTTCAGATGGTTTTGCGGGATTTTTAATTTGCTTAGGAACCACCCAAACAGTCGGGGCACTTATATTTGTGGCCAATTCTACACCATTACGGTCGACAATTTCTCCCCGATTGGGCTCAAATGGGATATTCCGGCTCAAAGAACCTTTTGCAGTATCCGTAAGAAATTT
Source organism: Bacillus salipaludis (assembly GCF_030938565.1). Taxonomy (GTDB): domain Bacteria; phylum Bacillota; class Bacilli; order Bacillales; family Cytobacillaceae; genus Neobacillus; species Neobacillus salipaludis_A. Next base: position 290,316 of record NZ_JAVGVR010000002.1, read on the forward strand.
ACCAAGCACAATTTGCACATATCCTAATCGGACATCAATGATAAGAAAGACAAGAAGTCCAACAAATTACGGACAGTTACATTTGAACCCCGCATATAAGAACGGTCCTCCTATCTTTGCTTGTTCAATTTATATGTTTGTACTATTTTTACTAGACCGTTTGATAACTCCAGTTAGAACATGGCTATTTCTTTGCCCTTCATTCTTCATTTAGATAATGTTTTAAATGATTATTCAATTTTTATACCTACATCAAATACATATGGCTGCTTTGGAGAAGCAATTTTTGAAATCTGTTTTATTTTAATCATTGGAATTACCTCTCCATCATATCTGGTTTGATCAATCGTACCTGTCACTTGTACCCATTGATCTTTTTGCAAGTTCACTACATTCCCTTTTGCCATGATTCCATATACGGATGCATCTGCAACACAACAGGTAATACTAAATCGTCCTATGATAATTTGATTTTGCATAAAATTCTTTTCTCGATACACAAACCCTTTTGTCGTGATCGTTTTACCAATCATCCCCTTAAGGTTATCTTGAATGATATTCATCATGTTGACATACTGTTGATCTTCAATGTTTAATATTTTTGACTTTAACAATTTCTTCTTTAAAGCGTTGTATTCCAATTTTGTTATCGGCTCAGGTTGATAATCGAGAACACTTTTAGCAGTCGATGAGAAATTGGTTTTGCTCGCATTAGAAGACGAGTTTGATTTAGGATTTTTTTGAACTGTTTGTTTGGTATCATCTGAACCTGCTCCAAGTTTTATGGTTCTGTTCAATGCAACGGAGCTGCCAAGTACATTGTTCGAAAATAGAAATCCCGTGGTGATAGGAATAATAAACAGAAGGTAAAGAAAAAGACTTTTTCCAAAGGAAGTAGGGTAGGAGTGTTCGACGTCACAATCACAATGATAGGTATGTTTTTGACTCGAGGTCCCTCTTACGATTAAAAGAACACCTAATATAAGTAATACAATGAAAGTAAAGTAAATAAAACGAACCATTTTCGGTGCAATGAGAAGAGTAATATTTTGAGTTAAAAGTAATTTAAATAATAGCAATGTAAATCCAATTAGAATGATACCCCTGATAAGATGATGGAAGGAAAAATCTTGAACATCATTTATTTTCTTCATAGTACCCTCCTAGAGAAAAAATAGCTGAAAGAAATAAACAGTGAAATAGACAACAAGTGGAGTGACAATAAGCAAAAATAAAACAAACTTTTTCTTAAAATAGCCGAACAACATTAAGGTGTTTTTTATATCAATCATGGGGCCAAAGACCAGAAAAGCCAGAATAGAACCTTCCGTAAAGGTTGAACCAAATGATGAAGCTACAAAGGCATCTGCTGAAGAACATACGGAAAGGAGGTAGGCTAGTCCCATCATAACTCCTGGGGCGAATGTTGTGCTTGTCCCAATGGATAACAAAGCATTACGGTCTAAAAAAGCCTGAAATAGGCTGGCAAGAAAGGCGCCTATAAATAAATATTTTCCTGTATCAAATAATTCATCACTGGCATGGTAGAGCGTTTCTAAAAGTTTATTTCTTTTTGTGTGGTGGTGATGGTGGTGTTCGTGATGACCTGATTGGTTGGGTTTAAGAATATTTTCCCCTTTAAATCGTCGGTAAATAATCAATCCAATGATGATGGAACTAATAAAACCGATAAACATTCTGGCATTGGCAATATAGGGAGTACTTTTAAAAGCAAAATATGTGGAAGCATAGACAACAGGGTTCAGGATCGGTGCACTAAGCATAAACACAACTCCTACATGTGATGGCATCCCTTTTTTTATTAACCTGCGAACCACTGGAACAACGGCACATTCACAAATGGGAAAGATAATTCCAAGCAATGCAGCTGGGATAAGAGCTAAATAGGCATTTCGAGGCAATACCTTTCGAATCATATTTTCGGATACAAATGATTGAATAAGGGCTGAAACAAATACACCCAGTAGAATAAACGGAATCGCCTCTAAAATAATACTAAGGAAAATGGTATTAATATTAAAAAATGAATTAGGAATTCTATTAAACAAAGAGATGTTTTTTAATACTTCAGCAAAGAGAAATAGAAAAATAAATAAACAAAATAATAGAAATCCTGTGGTATCTTTTAACAGTTTATTTATAAAGGTCACAACAAAAACTCCCTCCTTGAATCTATCATTTCAATTCTATTGATATGCAAGATGGATGATTTAATTTCATTAAATTAAATTTAATTTGACTTATTTACATTACCGTTATAAGATACAATTCGTAATAGTTACGATTTATTGAATCTAAAAATCTGTAATACTACGAAAATATTTATGCATTTTAAATCGTAATAATTCCTAATTAAGACATTTTGGAGGGAGAAAAGCAAGAATGAAAAAATTTGTTTACCCATTTTTGATTTTTATCTTGTTGTTAAGCGGTTGCTCAAATGCAGTTAAGACAAGTGGTGAAAAGGCTAGTGATGGAACAAAAAAACTACAAATTGTCACCACGTTTTATCCAATGTATTATTTTGCCCAAAAAGTGGCTGGTAACTCTGCAAATGTTGACCTTCTAATACCAAATGGAGTGGAACCCCATGATTGGGAGCCCTCTACAAAGGATATGGAAAAAATTCAAAATGCAGATATTTTTATTTACAATAGCCGTTACTTTGAGACCTGGGTCGATAAAGTCTTAAGCAGTATTGACCAATCTAACTTGAAAATTGTCGAGGCTTCTAAAGGAATTAAACTGATCAATGGAATTTCTGAGGAAGAGGGGAACCAAAAAGCGAGTACTTCTTCCAAAGACCCACATGTTTGGCTTTCTCCTGTTTTAGCAGAACAAGAGGTTGACAATATTACGCAGGCATTGGAGCAGAAAGACCCCAAAAATAAAGAGCAGTATGAAAAAAATGCTTCAGCTTTTAAATCACAACTTGTTGATTTAGATCATTTATACAAAGATACAATTGATAAAGCGAAGAAAAAAGAATTTGTGACACAACATGCTGCATTTGGATATTTAGCAAAACAATACGGTTTAACTCAAATTCCAATTGCAGGGTTATCCCCTGATGTGGAACCAAGTCTTGGAAAATTACAGGAATTGGCTGATTTAACCAAAAAGAAAAATATAAAGATTATTTATTTTGAGGGATTAACTTCTTCAAAAGTTGCTCAAACGTTAGCTCATGAAATTGGTGCTAAAACAGAAGTATTAAACCCATTAGAAGGATTAACGAAAGACGAGCAAGAAAAAGGGCTTGACTATATTGGAGTTATGAAAAACAACCTAGAGGCATTAAAACTATCCATATTAGATTGATACACATAGGATTGGCTTATTCAATAAACTTTAATTCAACGACTTTTTGAATAGCCACTTTTTTGCAAGTTTGTGAAGTATATTACTTAAACGGGTGTATGAGTTGCATATCAAGCTGTCATTTTGGCAGCTTTTCTTAATGCACAAAAAGGGCAGTGAAAGCAAAATTATCTTTTAGCTCCCTATTTTAAAATGCCATTACGAAATCTCCCTCCTTAATCTAGTAGCTCTATCATATTGTTATACGTCATTCTGAAGTTCATTCATTAAAAATTGATTTACGTGTTAATAATGTTTAAATACTAAAAAAGATATTTTTTATTAAAAACCATTAAAAATACTCTTTTTTATACTGATGAATTATTTTAATATTTAAATGTAATGATTACTCTAAGAAAGAAGAGATAAAGATGGATAAACTTCGTCGATCATTAGGAATAGGCTTTGGCTTTTTATTATGCAGTATGATTTTTCTATCTGGATGTGGGAATTCTAACACACATGTAAATGAGAAATCAGCAGGAATGGATAAAAAAGTAAATTCAAAACGGCTTGTAAAAAAAAGTTTATCTAGCAAAAACCAAAAAGTTAAAGAAGTTAACTGGTTATTACCTACCGGAGGAGCCTATCCAAAATTAGGATCAAATGATCCAATATGGATAAAAGTTTCAAAAGCAAAGCAACGGGTATACATAATGAAGGGTAGCGCACTTATATATACTATGGTTGTATCTACAGGGATAGATTCTAATCCTGAAACCTCCACACCTGAAGGAACATTTTATATACAAAGAGAGCGAGGAACATGGTTTTACTCTCCAAGAGTAAAAGAGGGTGCTAAATATTGGGTTTCATGGAAGAATCATGGAGAATATTTATTTCATTCAGTTGCAATGGATGAAAATGGTAATGTGATTACAAATGAAGCAAAGAAGTTAGGGCATGAGGCTTCCCATGGTTGTGTAAGACTTGCAATTCCTGATGCAAAATGGATTTATGATAATATAAAATACAATACCAAAGTAGTAATTGGAAGCTAAAGAAAACCGAATTAAAGTCAAGAAAGAAGGAATAAAGATCTTCTTATCTTGGCTTTTTATTTTATTGGAAAAAACGATCAGATGACGTGGGATTTGAATATTTTTACTTGTGAAGAAACTCCCAAAAGATATATTGAAGAATTCGCCTATAGTCAATCTTAAAAAACCCTCGGTAACTCATACTTGAGTTACCGAGGGCTGTAAAGTCTTAATGTGTATAAATTTCTAGCTTAATTTAATGGAATCGCTTAATTGAGAGTTCGGGGGAGGACCCACTCCTATTCTATCGTTAGGTTCTATCTATTAAGCACAATCTTTACAATAACCGTAAATTTCAAATTTATGTCCAGTGATTTCAAATCCCTTGGGTACATTAAATATGTTTTTCATAGGACATTCTACAAAGGATATCGTTCTCCGGCATTTTATGCATATAATATGATGATGATGATGGTGTTCATCGGAACAAGCAAATCGAAAAAGCCTTTCTCCTTTAAATTCTGTCGTTTCTAATATCCCAAGTTCCTCAAATAAGGAAAGATTTCGGTAAATGGTGTCAAAGCTTAGGTTTGGATATTCTTTTTGCATAACTCCCAATACTTCCTTTGCAGACACATATCGTTTTTCATCATAAATACAATGTATCAGCAATTCCCTTTGACCAGTGTATTTATAACCCTTTGCCTTTAACAATTGTAGAGCGCCTTTCGTATTCATTTAACCATCTCCAAGTTACTTGCTTTCTATTGCTTTAGCAACATCGTCCAGTTGATCTACCATCCATTGGAGATAATTTTTCCCTTTTGGCTCAGTCTCGGTTACCTTTACAATTGGTATACTGTTGGAATTTGCTAGTTTAACGATATTATCTACCACCGGAGTTGAATTTTGAGTATTATGGACAAGTAATTTAACTTTCTTTCCATTTAAATCATTTTGCAAAGCTGCAATATCTGATGGTGCAGGATCAGTACCCTCGTCTATTGCCCTAGCAAACTTTGAATTATTAACCTTTAGGTTTAAAGCCTTAGCCATATAGTCAAATACCGGTTCAGAAACATCAATATTAGTTGTAGATTGTTGCTTTAGTTCTTGAACTTTCTCTTTTAATGGTTCAAGCGACTTTATATAAGATTGTGCTCTTTTATTAAAAGCTTCCTTCTGGATCGGATCTAGTTTGGATAAATCATCCGCCAATTTGATAGCTAATTTAGGCATGGTTGTTGGGTCATACCAAACATGTTCATTCTCTCCTTCTTTTACGCCCATGATGTCCTCAGCTACTTGAATTGCAGATTTTGAACTGGCAGAAGATGAAGATTTGATCACCTTATCCATCCACGCATCGTATCCAGCGCCATTATACACAATAACTTGTGCATCATTGACTAATTTCGAGGTTTCAGCAGTAGGTTCATAATCATGTGGATCAACGTTAGGATTATCTAAAATCGACGTAACTTCTACACGATTTCCTCCTACAGCTTTTGCTACTTCTCCGTAAAAATTCTCAGCAGCCACGATTTTGATTTTATTATCGGAATTAGCTGGTGCCGAAGTTGTTGTTTTTGAAGTATCAGCACAACCTGACAGAAGTAGAAGGGAAGCAGTACATCCTCCAGCTAAAATTGAATACCATTTTTTTCGCATGATTTTGTTTTCCATTTTAAGATTGCTCCTCTATTTTAAATATTTATTCCATAATTAAATTGATTAAGATGCAAAAGACTTTGTACTGGTTTTATCTAAAGACCCTTTTGTCCGAATTCGCTCACGGTAGTTCCTCCAACCTAGTGCAGCAAAATAAAAAATTGCTTGTATAGCGGTAATAAAGAAACTAACTGGTAGATTCGTATAATATCCAATTACTAGTCCCAACCATAAACCGATAACAGCAAGGAGAACCGAATAAAGAATCATTCGAGACACCTTTTGACTTAAGTGACGAGCTGTTGCAGCAGGCGTAGTCATCAGGGTAAATACAAGAAGGGCTCCTACAATTTGTACCGCGCCAACCACTGCAATCGAGAGAATAAGTAAAAAGGAAATTGAGATAACACGAACGGGCAAACCTGCAGCCTCAGCACCTACGGGATCAAAGGAGTCAAAGGTTAACATCTTAAACCCTATTAAAAGCAAAATCAGAACCCCAATGGATAAACCTAATACCTCCCATACTTGCTGTGTACTGATACTTAACACACTGCCAAAGAGGATAGAAAATGCATTTGACGCATTCTTAGTCGATAAAGATAAGAAAAGCAGTCCAAATCCAAGAAAAATACTTATGATTACATTGATGGACAGATCCCTTCGAAACACTTTAGTACCCAATTGACCAATCGCCAATGCACTAGTGGTGGTAAAAAGCAGTAATCCGTTTATTGGGTTCCAACCCATATACATAGCGAACGACGCTCCAGCAAATCCGATTTCTGAGAACATGTGGGCAATGAAAGATACACCTCTTGCAATAACATAGACCCCAATTACACCGCACATGATTGCAACGAACGTTCCCGCTACAAAAGCATGTTGCATAAAATTATATTGAAACATCATTTACCTCCTATGAAACTTCAGGATGTGGATGAACGCAGATAGGTGTTACAGGTTCCATTAAATTTGGAGAGGACATCAAAAACTTTGCACCCGACCTCATCACTTCAACCGGTACACCATATAACTTCGTTAATACTTCAGGTTGCATCACATCTTCAACTGTTCCTTTTACATATTTTTCTCGTGTTAAGTACAAGATCTGATGCGCATATTTAGAGATTAAATTCACATCATGACTTACAAATACTACACTGATTCCACGTTCCCGGTTGACTCGTTCAACTACAGATGCAAGGTTTTCTTGTGCACCAGGATCAAGGTTAGAGGTCGGTTCATCGAGTAATAACACCTCGGGGTCTCGAAGTAGTGCTTGGGCTAAAAACAGTCGTTGTCTCTCGCCACCTGAAAGTTTACCAAGTGGTTTATCAGCATATTTTTCTGAATCTGTCAAATGTAAAGCTTCTTCTAGCAGTATACGATCTTGCTTTGTAAGCCAAGGCCTATATTTATGCGGCAATCCAAAGCTTACAAAATCTCTCCCCTGAATAGGGGTTTCCGGATCAATCTGACGTGATTGAGGAACGTACCCAATCAAAGAAGATCCCGCAGACTTAATATTTTTCCCACCTACTTTCACCGTTCCATCCTGTGGTTGAATCATTCCTAATAACACCCGCAGTAAGGTTGTCTTACCTGCTCCATTTGGACCGATAATTCCCATAAATTCTCCAAAGGCTACATTGAATGACAAATTTCGAAGAATCCATTCTCCTCCAAGGTGGACATTCACGTTATTAAGCGTAATGGCATCGTTCACTTAATCCATTCCTTTCATACACTAGATTCAAAGATTACAATAAAAGTTATTCGTAACGATTACGATTTATACTTTAATAATAGTAATCATTACGAATTATAATGTCAACATTTTCTGAAAAAATCCAACTCGGATGATATCTTTTTTGTTGGATTACAAAAAACAGGAATGTCTTAAAGTAGACAAGCGTAATAATAAATCGTAATTATTTCGTTTTAAAAGGGGCTATATTATGACAATTTCATCTTCTTTAAAGGACATATTCCTATTTGGTTTATTTTTGTTTATTGTGTATCTTTTTTTCTTTGGAAATAATGAAATCCCCCAAATCATAGGAGTTATTTTTCAAGATGAATGGAAGACTGTATTTGTTGTTTTTCTTGGGATTTTACTCGAAGCACTTCCTATTATCGTCATTGGTGCATTTATGGCATCGGTGATTCAAATATTTGTATCCGAAGATATCATACAGAGATTGATCCCCAAAAGGCCAATCCCTGCAATGATTACAGCATTACTTGCATCTGTCATCATTCCTGTGTGTGAATGTGCAATTATCCCGGTAGTCAGAAGATTGATTCAAAAGGGGATGCCAGTGCATGCCGGGACCATACTTTTGATTGGAGCACCAATATTGAATTTTGTTGTATTTGGTTCTACCTATTATGCCTTTCAACATCAGCCTGAAATTTTATACGGACGATTTATTTTGTGTATATTTACAGCTGTTATTGCGGGAACAGTAATATATATTAGTTTTAACAAAGTGAACATTCTGAAGAATAATATGGAGGATTTGACTCTTAACAGATCATTAAATCAAAACCGAGGATCTTCAAAGTTAAAGGGGGTATTGCACCATACTTGCCAGGAATTTTTTGCTGTAGGTAAGGTCTTTATGATTGGAGCATTTCTTGCAAGCATTGCTCAAGTATATGTTCAGCAATCTACGCTAATTGAACCAGCTAAAGACCCTGTAAACTCAACAATCATGATGATGGCGTTTGCCTTTATTCTTTCACTTTGTTCAGAAGCGGATGCATTTGTTGCGGCTTCTCTAGGACATGTATTTCATCCAGGTGCGATATTAGCTTTTTTAGTTTATGGTCCAATTTTGGATTTAAAGAATGTATTTGTGATGTTATCTTCATTCAAAAGTAAATTTGTCCTTTTTTATTTTTTTGTTGTTACGATAACAGTACTTCTTCTGTCTTTGCTGGCAGGACACCTAATAAATGGAGGTTTTTAAAGAATGAAGGAAAAGCAAGTTCCTATTTGGCAATTTAACAATGAATTACAAGGAATCCTTTTAATTGGTTTTAGTTTAGTAATTTTTAAGCTTTATGTGTCAAACAAAATCTTGATCATACTGGAACCTAAGATGATTCCTTTTTTGTTGTTTGCAATGATAAGCCTTTTTATCATCGGTTGTTTCCGTCTTTTCAACAGCGATTTAAATGGGGCAGATTGCGATTGTGAAGTTTGTGATCCATCTTCTTCAATGTTCAGTATCTTCATGAAATCTTCTTTTTTCATCTTTGTGATTATATTGTCTCTGGTTTTAAATGATTTAATTGATACTGTTCATATCCCTTTCAAAGAGTAATGTTTTTCTAATTGAGAACGATGTGAACAACATGATTGGACCAATTTCCGTCTTTAGTTAAAGTAAAATCAGTTTTCCTGAAGAAAAACTTGAAAATAGTAATGATTACGATTTATAATAATATGCGATTATCAAAACAAAGGAAAGGAGAATGATCAACCTGTTTTTAATCAAAAAATACTTCAAAATTGATCTATTTTTTTAATGTGTAAATCGTAATAATTTTGATTTGCGTTCATTTAATGTACCGTTACTTGTTTCGGAATAAAGAGTGAAATCGGATGAACATGCTTTTTAAAACGTAATGATTACGTTTTAAATAAGGATGGGTGATAATAATAGGAGGTACTAGTAATGGCAAAAAAATCGAAAATAGTAAAGGAAAAGAAACGTCAGGAAATGGTGAAGAAGTATGCGGAACTTCGTATGGAGCTAAAAGAAAAAGGGGACTTTGAGGCACTTAGGAAACTTCCTAGAGATTCATCACCGACACGTTTAAAGAATAGATGTGAGGTAACAGGAAGACCAAGAGGGTATTTAAGAAAGTTTAAAATGTCTCGGATTGCTTTTAGGGAATACGCTCATAAAGGGCAAATTCCGGGAGTGAAGAAATCAAGTTGGTAGATGTTATATTCGTTCAGCCGTCATTTTGAGAAATTTGATGGCTGAACTTATCTGGAAATATGGAGGTGTACAGAATGAATCCAATTTTAAGGGGATTTTTACATCGTAGTGCTGTTTTAAAATTACCGGATCGGAAGCGAGAAATCTATCAGTTTATAGAGTGTAAAGAAAATCAATTGGAGGAAATCGCTATAAATGAGGAGCAGTTTATTCAGCTACTTGGTGAAAAGTCACCATTTAAAGCGGCAGCAGACCATTTTTCACTCCATATTTCATACATAAAGGATTTAATGGATGAGGCACAGGCAGAAATTGATCAGGTGATAGAGGAAAGGTGTAATCGCATGAACTGGATTGATTGTACTGAGATGATGAGATATGTGAAAGGAAGCAAGGATAACCAGTGGGCTTTTATATTTGTTTCTTAGTCAGTTATAGGCGGTGTTTTTTATGTATGAGTGGGTAATTATAGGCGGTGGAATTCAAGGAGTAACGCTAGCAGTTTTTATGCTGAAAACGGGAAAAACAAAGGTGGATAAACTTGCGATCATCGACCGAAATAACGAACCATTAGCGAATTGGAAGCGAAATACGAAGGTGATCTCGATGCCATATTTGCGTTCCCCATCCGTTCATCATTTGGACGTTGATCCGTTTAGTCTTCAATCATTTGTAAAGAAGGGCTCCTATCATCAAAGTACTGCCTTTTATGGTCAATATAAGCGTCCATCACTGGAAATGTTTAACGATCACTGTGATCATCTTGTAAATGACCTAATGATAAGAGAGACATGGGTTCAAGGAGAGGCACAGGAGGCATTTAAAACAAGTGAAGGCTGGCAGGTACAGTTGAAAAACGGACGTGAAATAAAGGGGAAAAAGCTTGTATTGGCCATTGGAATAAGCGAACAGTTCAATATACCGGATTGGGCAATGGATCTTGAAAAACAATCTCCTGGAAGTGTTTATCATATTTTTGATGAAACGATACCTGAATTCGAAAGGATGATGCTTCCCATTACAATTGTAGGGGGAGGAATTACGTCTATTCATTTGGCACTGAAGTTAAGTGAACTGTACCCAAATCAAGTCACGTTGTTGAAACGGCATTCATTCAGGATCCATGATTTTGATAGCGATCCAGGCTGGTTAGGTCCAAAACTGCAGAATGCTTTTCGAAATGAAAAAAATTATGTAAAAAGGAGGGAGGAGATTTTAAGTGCCAGACATAGGGGTTCCATTCCCCGTGACTTATATATAAAGCTATTAAATCGTATCAAAAATGAATCCCTTGTTGTTGAAGAAGGGGAGATCGTTCAAGGTCATATTAAGAATGCTTGCATTCATCTTTTAGACAAGGATGGAAAATTTATTAAAAAAACAGGGACTGTACTGCTTGCAACTGGATATTTACCATGCCTCCCTGGAAGTGAATGGATATTGCCAATTGTGGAGACTTTGGATTTACCTTGTGCGGAATGCGGGTATCCTATCGTAACGAAAACCTTACAATGGGGTCAGGATTTATATGTTACCGGTGCATTAGCAGAGCTTGAAATGGGCCCGATTGCTCGTAATATTTCTGGAGCCAGACAAGCAGCCGAACGGATCGTAAAGCATTTATAAAAGAATATACCTTTATTAACGGTTATTAATTTGAAAGTATTTATAATAAAATAAAACATAATAAAAGAACAAAAAAACTAATCCCTTGGAATTAGTTTTTTTGTTCTTTTTTGCAATAGTAATCAGTTCCAGAACTAATAACTCCTTAAAGGAGTACAATATTCCTTTTCATTTTTTAAAATCTTATCTAAAGCTTGCCAGGTCATTAATGCACAATTGTGTCTAGCTTTTAACTGATGTACCCCTCGAAGTGATAGGCAGTCACCAAGGTCGATCCCATCAGTTGTATCCCCATGTCGGATTAACTGTTCAAAAGCAGTTCGTAAACATGAAATTTCTTTAACTGATTTATGTTTAATGAGTTCCGTCATCATTGAGGCAGATGCCATACTAATGCTGCAACCCTCCCCTATAAACGCTGCGTTTCGTATCTGATTTTGGTCAAGTTCAATAAATAAAGTCATTACATCCCCACAAGTAGGGTTTTTATAATGCACTTGTCTGATTGTACTACCGTAAAGTTCCTTAAAATTTCTTTTGTGGCTATAATGGTCCATGATAACTTGTCGGTACAGGTTATCAAGCATGGTATAGATGTTTCCCCCTTTTATCGTAACTTTACATAACTTTTCTTTCTAATATCCCGATAGTTGATGGTTAGTATCATAAAGAGATTTGTCAATTTGCTATGCAATGCAATTTTTAAATTGCTGTTCTAATTCTTCTTTATTTAAATCCTTACCAATAAAAACGAGTTCACTGATTCTTTTTTCATTCTCTTTCCATTGTCTGTCAGGTCGTCCTGAAAACAGCATATGAAGTCCCTGAAAAACAATCCGTTCTTGTATACCCTTAACATAAAGTATACCTTTATAGCGTAATAAGTCTTCCCCTTTCTCTTGAATAAGGGAACCCATCCATTTTTCTACCTTGTCAAGATCAAGGGGCTTTCCTTCTTGAAAAGCAACTGATGACACCTTATCATCATGGTCGTGATGATGATGATCCTCTAAGAAATGGGGATCAATTTCAAGCTTTCGGTTCACATCAAATGTGTGAATACCTAAAATGTTTTCTAGCTTTATATTGCAATTTTCTGCATGCAATCTTTTTGCTGTTGGATTCATTTGATTAATCCTTCGTTCCAACATAGTTAAATCATCTTCCGAAACTAAATCTGTTTTATTTAAAATGATGACATCTGCAAAGGCAATTTGTTCCTGCGCTTCATCATAGCTATCCAAATGTTTTGTAATATGTTTGCTATCGACTACGGTTATAATGCTGTCCACTTCAAATTTTTCGGAAAGTAATTCATCCATAAAGAATGTTTGGGCAACTGGAGCAGGATCCGCTAATCCCGTAGTTTCAATCAAAACTCGATTAAAGCTCGTTTTTCCGTGTTCCATTGAAAAAACGAGTGTACGTAAAATGCGAATTAAATCCCCACGTACTGTACAACAGATGCAGCCATTGTTCATTTCTAAAATTTCTTCATCTGCACCAACCACTAGCTGATTGTCGATTCCAACTTCTCCATATTCATTGACAATAACCGCAATCTTTTGGTTATGCTTTTCCGTTAATATTCGATTTAAAAGTGTTGTTTTTCCTGCACCTAAATATCCAGTCAGAATGGTGACTGGGATTTTCTTTGATCCTACAAAAGTCATTATTTTTCCACTCCTTTTAAAGTATTTTCGAAACTTTGCTTACTTTTTCTTTGTCTTTCTGTATCCCGGTGACTACTCCGTTTACTCGTTCAAAACCTTCACCATTAAATAAATGGCTTATCTTTTCTTTATAATCCTTACCTGCAAGAAGGGAATCAATGAAGATGGAGGCATCCTCAGGTTTTAAATCTTTATACCAAGTCCCATTAGGATAGGAGATGACAACACATTTATCTTGGCATCTTCCATTGCAGCGAGTTCGAGTTGTATGGATTGCTTCGTCCGCATTTCGGTCAGAGATTTCTTTACGAATTGCTTGTGTTAGTTCCTCTGCACCCACCCTGCTGCAGCTGCTCCCATTACATATAAGAACATGATTTTTAGACTTACTTAAATCCCATGTAGCCATATTTTTCATTCCTTTCTTTTAATCGAAATCATTACGATTTAAAATTGATAGCTGTCTTTACTCGATTTTTTTACTACACCTATTACATCCTTTCCTTGTATTTACAACTTATTGGAGATAAAACGAAATCATTACGATTTAAATGATGTTATTTTAACCTATGTTTAATCCATTTGCAACATAAATTGGATAAACATGGGTTCAATCAGTAAGTAGGGGACGTGCTGTCTTATTCGCGTTTAAGTAGAGAATGCCACAAGGAGCTAAAATTATAGAACTTACGGTATAACACAAAGGTACAAATAATTTTAATATTTTTAACAAAGAACTTGCTCAAAAAATAAAAAAGTGGTAAATTAACAATTGCTATCATATAAATCGTAATGGTTACGATTTCAATTTCGTTGGGAGAATGGGGTGTTTATCAATTATTTATGGGTGATGTTGGTCATATAAGTTGGAATATAGGACTAAATTTTAGGTTTAATTATCCCATTGATATTCGAGGAGGATTATTTTGAAAAAAATACCGACTTATATTATTTCAGGATTTTTGGGAAGCGGAAAAACAACATTACTGCTACATTTATTAAAATATTGTAAATCACAAAAAAAGAAGGCTGCCATTCTCTTAAATGAGTTAGGAAGTGTGAATGTTGAAAATCACTTGTTTGAAGACGAAAATGTATTTGAGTTATTGGATGGATGTATCTGTTGTTCCATTCAAGAGGATTTAAAAGCTACCTTAACAACTCTGGAAGAGTCACACATGGAAAAACCGATAGATGTATTATTTGTTGAAGGAACAGGTGTTGCCAATCCGTTAGAGATCGTAGAAGTAATCGCCAGTCCCCCTTTTGTGAATTCGTTTGACATACAATCCGTCATTAGTATGATTGATGCAAATGCATACTTAGATAATCAAGATATATTTACTTCGAAAACCATTCGTGATTTGCTTAAAAACCAAATTAAGGGGGCAACAGTGGTTGTTCTCAATAAAGTTGATCTTGTGAAAGAAAAACAATTACAAAAAATTGAAGTGAAAATAAGTAAGTTGCTAGATACCAATACACCGGTAATAAAGACTTCTTATGGAAACGTTGATATAAGAGAATTATTACAAAAACGATCGAACACGACTGTCTTTTCACATCAACATCAAACCAATTGTTGTGGGGATTCACAGCATTCATCTTGTAATGACCATAAACACCATCATGACCATAAACATCATCATGATCATGTACAGCACTCCAGCATTAAAACCATAACATTTCAAGATGTGCCTTCTGTAACGAAAAGACAATTAAAAAAATGGTTAAAATCATTACCAGAAGGGATTATGCGTGGAAAAGGATACATTTTCTTGCAGGATAAACCGGGATTGTATTCATTTCAGTACAGTTCAAATCAAGTGCACATAGGGGATTTACCGCTAAAATTTGTAGTAGATCCTTGTATAGTGCTAATTGGGAAAGATATAGACATTACGACTATTCAAAACTCTTATGCTTCCAAATTTTCGTTATCTTAATTTCGTACGAAAGAATAATTCAGATAATCAGGTGTAAAGGTATATTATCTAAATCGTAATCATTCAGGTTTAAAAGGAGAAATAAAAGTGAAGAAAATACCAGTAACCGTATTAAGCGGATATTTAGGAGCAGGAAAAACAACATTATTAAATCACATCTTAGCTAATCGGGAAAATAAAAAGGTTGCTGTGATTGTTAATGATATGAGTGAAGTCAATATTGATGCGTCTTTAGTAAAGCAGGGAGGCTTTTCGCGTACAGAAGAGAAACTGGTGGAAATGCAGAATGGATGTATTTGCTGCACGCTGAGGGAAGATTTAATCAAAGAAGTAGAGAAGCTTGCTTCTCTAGGAGACATTGATTACATTGTGATTGAATCAACCGGCATTAGTGAGCCGATACCTGTTGCGCAGACGTTTACCTACGTTGATGAAAATTTAGGAATTGATTTATCGGCTTTTTGCAGACTGGATACGATGGTGACTGTGGTTGACGCGAATCGTTTCTGGCATGATTTTTCCTCTGGTGAAAGCCTGCTTGATCGGAAACAAGGGACTGATGAAAGTGATACAAGGGAAGTAGTCGATTTGTTAATTGACCAAATCGAGTTTGCCAACGTTATTTTATTAAATAAAGTAGACTTGATAGAAAAAGAAGATAGACGTGAATTAAAATCAGTCCTTCAAAAACTAAATCCGGATGCTTGCATTATTGAAACAGATCATTCCAAAGTTCCAATGGAACAAGTATTAGATTCAGAACGATTTGATTTTGAAAAAGCAAGCCAAGGTGCGGGCTGGATAAAAGAATTAAATAATGAACATATACCAGAAACAGAGGAGTATGGAATCACATCTTTCGTTTATCGCAGACGCCTTCCTTTTCATCCGGAAAGATTAATGAACTGGTTAGAAGAGTGGCCAGTGGAAGTTGTTCGGGCAAAAGGCTTCATATGGCTGGCATCCCGTAATAATACAGTAGCATTGTTGTCACAAGCTGGCCCGTCCATCACATTTCAAGGGGCTGGAGAGTGGATTGCAGCTTATCCTAAAGAGGAACAACAAGAGATTTTTCAGGAAGACCCTGAATTATTGGATAGATGGGATGAAGTTTATGGTGATCGATTAACAGAGCTTGTAATGATTGGAATCGACATGAACCAGGAAGAGATTGAAAAAACTCTTGATGACTGTTTGTTAACCGAAGAAGAACTAACGATAGAGTGGTCTACATTTAAAGATCCACTACCGCCATTTGTGGAAGCATAAAACAAAATTAGGAGGAATTTATGATGAGAGTAAAAATAACTTTAGCATGTACAGAAACAGGTGATCGAAATTACATTACAACCAAAAATAAACGAACACATCCAGATCGATTGGAATTAAAGAAGTATTGCCCTCGTTTAAAAAGACATACATTACATCGCGAAACAAAATAAAAAAGATTTACGTAATTAGGAACGTTTTATCCCTTGTGCGCCTTTATTCGACAAAGGCGCATACTTTTTAGAATCACTTTAAGGGAACAATACACTAATAGTACTTCTTCTTAGAATAATAGAATTCTACTAACCTAAGCATTTTGGGCAAAAGCAAATAGAATATGATAGGAGGTTAGAGTGTGATTCTTTCTGATAAGACCATTTTGAAGAAGTTAAAAGAGAAGGAGCTAATAATTGAGCCTTTATCACAGTTGCAACTACAGCCTGCTTCTGTTGATTTAAGGTTATCCAATCATTTTTTAACAGTGGATGAAAAGGTTGTTCCACTTATTAAAATTGACAAACCCGCCGACTATAAAGAATTTTGTAGAGATACGATTATTATACCACCTCAATCCTTCGTATTAGGATCTGCCCTTGAGTGGATCCGCTTACCTAATAATATGACTGCTTTTGTAGAAGGAAGAAGCTCCATTGGAAGATTAGGTCTATTTATTCAAAATGCCGGATGGGTGGACCCAGGTTTTGAAGGGCATATCACTTTAGAACTTTATAATGCTAACCGTGTTCCAATCGAATTAAAAGCAGGAATGCGTATCTGTCAGTTGGTCCTAGCTACTTTAGATCAAGAAACGACTCCCTATATGGGGAAATATTGTTGTCAAAACAGGACCACTGAAAGCAGAGTCTATTTAGATGAAGAATCTGTGGAATTAAATTCGAGGTACAACTACAAGTTTAAAGAATTTGATTAACTTTTTCTCTCTATTTTTGGATTTAATGCGAGATTAGTTCTCTAATAGATAAAAATAAAAGTAATCAAAAGGAGGGATAGAAAATGGGTGTTGAGCAGCATAAGAAAGAATCGCCTAAAAAAGTAAATTGCAAAGTTATCACAGTTAGTGACACACGGACGAACGATACAGATAAAAGTGGAAACTTAATTATCAGGTTGTTAGAAGAAAATTCTCATATAATACATGATTATGAAATCGTTACAGATGATTTTGAGGTAATTGAAGAAGCAATTAAAAAGGGATGTCTTGATCAGAAGATTGATGTTGTCTTAATAAATGGCGGAACAGGTATTGCAAGTCGTGATGTTACAGTGGAGGTTGTTCAAAGTTTATTAGAAAAGGAACTGACAGGATTTGGGGAGATATTCCGAATGCTTAGTTATTTAGAGGATATTGGATCTGCAGCGATTTTAAGCAGAGCGGTTGCCGGTGTAGCTTATAATACTGCTATTTTTTCCATGCCAGGATCTAGTGGGGCAGTCAAGCTAGCTATGGAAAAACTCATTATACCAGAGATATCCCATGTAGTCAGAGAAATACGTAAAGACTCCAAAATGGAGAGTTATTAAAATGGTAATAATTTAATAGTTATGTAATGCTTATTGAATTATAAAGGAGTATGTATGAAAGATTTTAAACTTCCCCCGAAGAGTGAGAGATTAAAGCTGTTTGGCTCCATAGAACCAGGATTAAAAACGAAGCCAAGCGAAAAAGATAAGATGTCAGATTTACAAAATATGAAGAAAAATTTCTTGTTTGGACTAGATGCCGTTGGTATTACAAACCTTAAAACTCCTGTTACTGTTATCTCAACGATAGAGCCACTAACGCAAACTACTATTGCTACCTTTACGCTGACATCCACTATTCCTCATAATGTAAAGGGAACAAATATGAGTCGTTTTACATAACAATTGGAGCTGTATCGAAGACAAGGATTAACCTTAACCTTTTCGCAACTATCCGATTTTATTAAAGATTTATCAGAACGTTTGGGCCAAAAGGATGCAAAACTAGAAGTAAGTTTCCCTTGGTTTTATGAACAAACGGCTCCTTCATCTCTTCTTACAGGATTGAACTGTGCTGATGCAAGAATCTTGTTTTCGTATCGAAATGGAAAGATTGTAGAAAGAAAGGTTGAATCGCTTCTTATATGGCTCTAATTCCTCTTTATAAAACAGTTCACAAAGATGATAAGCATCAATTGCATCTGTTTTTACCTTTCGCAGGCTTGAGCTCTTGGCTCTATGTGAGATAAGAGGATTTAAGATAATATAAACATATTTTTCTTCCTCTAAGAATTGAATAACAGGAAAATGGTAGTGTCCAGTTGATTCTAAAACAACCGAAGGTTGATAACCACCAGCTGCTCTTTTAACTTCTTTTAGGAACTCCAATAAATTCCCCAAACCTTCAAGATTATGTTCATTACTAAAGCTCTTACGATATGGTTTACCTTTATCTAAAAATGCTTGGACCTGACTTTCACCCTTTGAAACATCCAGACCAATGACTGGATTCATACTTGAATCTCCTCCTCCTAGAAATACAATATTAGTCGGTTTCCCCTAAAACTCCTTGTAATGTCATAGGTTCGCTTGTTAAACGGGATCTTTGTCCCAACCAGCCTGAAACATGATTATACAAGTAGGGGGTGGACAGTTTACTTGACGGGTTCAAGACCCACGGGTGCTACGTCCTCCCCCGACTACTGATATAATAAAACCAAATAAAAAAAGGTCAACCAGAAAAAAAATCTGGCTAACCTTATATTACGAACGGGTGCAAGAGTTGTAGTTCCACTGCTGCCAATTTGGTGGCTTTTTGTGCGACGGGCAGTCGCATGGAGTGTTGACTTAGTCAACACTCTTCTTTTCTTTATCTGACAGAGACGTCATTTCGATGAAACGACTGGTTCAGGATAACGAGCTGAATCCCAGATGGTGAAAATCCATACCCGAGGAGACTGACCTAGCTCGGGAAGCTTAATAATCTAGGGCAACACCGTGAGGTGTTGTCTGAAGGAGATGCGGAAAATCGAGAGATCCGTAGGCGAATAAGTAGACCCTAATGCAATAAGTGTGAAGCACGGCGGCGAGATAAGGTTGGCGACTTTTCGAAAAGTGAGGAAGCCCACTCATTGGGCATTTTCTTTAGAAGTCAGATCGAGAAAATGTGACTTATAGCGTGATGGTGCAGGGTATGCTTAGAAGGGAAATGCGATGACCCCGTGAGGACTCCATCTTACCGAACAGGCAGGGTTCTAGTCTATAAGGGTAATCCGAAATGACGAAGAACTGGTGGAGTAGTCAGACATTCTCATAGTACGGAAGTACCTTGATGACCATAACATCAAGTGAACGGAAGGGGAATGGCCCATGGCTCCAAGTCATGAACAAGATGTAATGCCAACAATCATGTTACTGCGGTAAAACCGTTTGGATGTACATCAAGGAAAGGCGTGGAATACGCAATGAATCAAGAGTGGAAATTTAAATTACACAGCGTCTATGGACAAATATTATTTGACCGAAAACTAACCCAAAGCTTCGAACAAGTAAAAGCAAATAAAGGAGCGGGCGGGATTGACGGAGAGACAATAGAAAGCTATGACTCTAAATTAGAAGAAAACATCATGTTACTCCTAGATAAATTAAGGTCAAAGTCCTATCAAGCTCAACCAGTTAGAAGAGTATACATTCCAAAGAAGAATGGGAAGAAGCGACCACTCGGGATTCCCACAATTGAAGACCGTATTGTCCAACAAAGTGTAGTGAATGTTCTTCAGCCAAAATTCGAAGATAATT
The DNA here is from genome assembly GCF_030938565.1 of Bacillus salipaludis. GTDB lineage: Bacteria > Bacillota > Bacilli > Bacillales > Cytobacillaceae > Neobacillus > Neobacillus salipaludis_A. The sequence goes on from NZ_JAVGVR010000002.1 coordinate 310,601, forward strand.
TATTTCATAATTGGTCAGTAGGTTATAGACCAAATCGTGGTGTTCAAAGAGCATTACAAATAATCCTTTGGAACATTGAACAGGGATATAATCACATTTATGACTGTGACATTAAAGGCTTCTTTGACAATATACCCCACAAGAAATTAATAACTGTCCTGAAAAAGTATGTATCGGACCGTACGGTCCTTGGGTTGATCGAACAATGGCTGAAAGCAGGACACATGGAAGAGGGTAAGCTAATCCACTCCAATTATGGAACACCGCAAGGGGGAGTAATCTCTCCACTTTTGGCAAACGTGTACTTGAATGAAATGGATTGGGAATGGGACTTAAATGGAATTCGCTTTGTTCGTTATGCAGATGATTTTCTCCTCTTCGCTAAGTCAAAAGAGGATATTCTGAAAGCAGCTTCTCTAACTAAAGAAAAGTTGGCAGAATTGGGATTGGAAATCTCAAAAGAGAAAACAAGAGTAGTAAATTTTAAAACTGATGACTTCGACTTTCTTGGGTTTACTTTTCATCACTGGGAAACAGGAAAGAAGGATAACAAACCCATCTTTCAAGTTACACCAAAGAAAGACTCTATTAAAGATTTTAGAGTGAAAATCAAAGAGAAAACCAAAAAGACGTTAACATTGAACAAAGAAGAATGGATAAGTCGAGTTAATCCTATTATTAGAGGGAAAGTAAACTTTTACGTGACCATTATCAAAGCAATAAAGGCTAAAGAAGAACACGGACAGAAGAGTCACTGGTAGGACACGATTAATGAGGAATATACTTTCAAGGATAGACGGATACATTAGAAGAAGACTGCGTGTAGCTTTTATTCATAAACACCCTAACCAAAGAACAGGGAAGAAAATGAACAGTCTATGGAACAATGCATTTTTCCTTAGAATTAACCTCATTCCTTCCTACTGGCTTTATTTGAACAAAGCTTACGGTTACACGAAAGAGCAATATCTGAATGATACGATTAATACCTCTAAGAGAAAGACAAAGAAAAGGATTGAGCAAATAAAAGCAAGAGGTGAGGAATACTATACACCTCACCGACTCCAAAAGATGCAAAATGCCTGGAATGCATCCTCTTGATAAACATTGCAACATTTGGTAAGCCGTATGCCTTAATAGGGCACGTACGGTTTGATAAGGGGAAAGCCTTGAGAGAGGTTTCCCTACTTTATTTATCGCATTAATGGGGCGAAAAGGAATATACAAACGAAATAAAGAATATTTAAAAGGCATTGGTATTTAAGGGTACGAAGGGATAAATGGAAATGTATCAAAGTAAAATAAATAAACTGATTAATCAATATGACCAGAGGAGGAATTTTTTTGAAAGTGCAAATTGATGAAATAAATTCGGGAATAAAGGCTATTTATCACTGGGAAAAAATTTTTTATATGCACTGAGATACCTTTGTGAAGATTAGTTAGTTAAGCACCGTAAATCAATTCGGTAGAGCGGATTCTTAGGAGGGTTATACATAATCGTCAAAAAACGAGTGGTGCCAGGCACCACTCGTTTTTTGGCGAATTAACTATGAAATGTTTTCTTGTGCTTCAAGATTAGTTTGCGATGAATTTAATTTTTTCTTCATTGGATAGTAGTATGAAACGGCTGGAACAACTAGTCCAACTGCCCATGCAAGATCAGCCCCGTCAAATGCTTTCGCGAATGGCCCTACATAGAAAGATGCATTGATAAATGGAATTTCCGCGAGAATGGAAAGCAAAAAGGCTATACAAGTAATCATGTTCACCTTTCCGTATTGACCATTCGGGTCAAAAATATCTTTCACATTGTATTTGCCGTGGCGCAGTAAATAGTAATCTACCAAGTTAATGGCAGTCCAAGGGATTAAAAAGTAACTCATGAAAAAGATAAAGTTTAAGAAAAATGATAAGAAGTTACTTTTTCCTAGCAGGCACAAAATCGTTCCGATAACGGTTACTGCGAAGATCATGATTACGCGGACCTTTGCCGTTACTTTCAGCTTCATAAACGGTTCAATCGTCGTAATTGTCGACATAAAGGCACCGTATAAATTAAACACGTTAATAGCAAGCTGTCCAAAAAGAATGACTAAAAACATAATAATCGCAAATTTACCAAACAAATGGGCAAGGTTTGACCCGGAATTGTCAAGAAATTTCGGAATCGCAGTCGTCAGGATTGCTCCTAGAGACATCATCCAAACAGTGCCAATTGCTGTACCAGCATAGCTATACCAAAATGTATAGGAAGTTGGTGTTGTGACTGGGAGATAACGTGAATAGTCTGCAACATATGGAGCATATGCAAGCTGCCAAGTGGCGACCATACTGATTGCTAATAAAAACTGTGCTATATTTACATGTCCGACATTCCAGCTGCCTGCAGGAATGGATAATTGAAAAACAAGAATGGTGGCAATAAAGTAGGCGACCAAAGTGGTCCATGACAACACTTTTTGCATTTTATGGATAAATTGATATCCAAAAATCGTCACAGCAAAACAAATCGCATTCAGGATTAAAATACTATAGGTTTGATCCATGGAAGTTAAACTGCTTAATGTTTGAGCTGCTAGCAAGCCGCTGCTGGCAAAATATCCAAAGTAAACGAACATAACAAGAAATAAAGGAAAAATAGCACCGATTACACCAAATTGTGCCCGGCTTTGGATCATTTGTGGGATGCCGAGTTGGGGACCTTGAGCGGAATGGGAGGCCATAAAAATTGCCCCAATCAAGGTACCGATCACAATCGCTACAAGACTCCAGAATAAATTAAGGCCTAAGGTGATTGGCAATGCCCCTGTAACAAGTGTAGTGATGTGCATATTTGCACCAAACCAAATGGGAAATAAGTCGCTAGCTTTTCCGTGCCTCTCTTCTGGCGGTATGTACTCAATACTACGAGATTCAACTTTCATTCATAAACCCCCTATCAAAATTTTGTTCTTGCATCCACCATGTACCATGCAAGTTGATGTTACAAGAAACACTATAATTGGAAGCGTATCCATATGTCAATATATTCTGAAAAATTTTTAAAATAAAAAAACATTAATCATTTTAGATGAGGGTCTAAAGATCCTTTAACAAATAGAATAGGGTGAAATGGAAGATACTTATAGTTATAATGGATACATTTTAATATATGAAGTTTAATATTCACTGAAATATCACTATTTAAAATTTTCTAAAATTTATGTTGACGTGCTATTTTTAGTAGCATATAATTCCATTTAGAAGCACCTTGTATGGTACATGGTACATAATTAAAACAAGAGGGGGCTGATTATTACGGCGATCTTAACATTAGGAATTACGGCTCAAGTTACAAATGCCATTCGTGAGGCGATTGTTACTGGAGAGTATGAGCCGGGGCAGAAATTATCAGAAACAGCATTATCCGAGCATTTCCAGGTTAGTAGAACACCAATCAGAGAAGCGTTGAAACAACTAGAAAGAGAAGGATTAGTTGAAATTATTCCTAGAGTAGGGACCTGTGTAACCAAACCTACAGAACAAGAGTTAAAAGAGTTATTTACATTAAAGGAAGTTTTGGAAGGACTTGCGGCCGGCTTGTTTGCAGAGAAAGGCGATGCTGCCGAAATCAAAAAGGTGCGGCAAGCTGTTGACGATATGGAAGAGGCATTATTGACATCCGATAATAAACTCTATGTAAATGCAAACAGTGTCTTTCACGATACTATTTTAGAAGGCGCCAACAACTCGAAATTAAGTTACATGCTGAACCTGATGCTTAATCAAATTCCTTATAACCGATATGTTTTTATCACAATCGGCGACCCTGCTCGCCGTGAAAAATCCCTTAATGAGCATAAGGTGATTTTGGCTGCCATTGAAAATGGTGACCGCGAGAAAGCAGAGAAAGCCATGCGTGAACACGTAAGAGCAAGTGGAGAGGTACTTAGAAAAGATATTGAAAAGAAACTTAAGGAGGAATAAGTTTATGAAATTTGGAATTTTTGCTAACCTTGCTGGTCCTGGAAGACACGATGAATATTATAAGGTTCTTGATGAGGCACGTGAGCAGGCAGTCTATTGTGATGAAAACGGGTATGATTCGATTTGGTACACGGAGCATCACTTTGGTCATGAAGGCAATGAGTTAATTTCCAATCCGGTTTTAATGGGGGCTGATATTGCTGCAAGAACAAAGAACATTCGAATTGGACAGGCCGCAAATGTTGCTACATTCTGGCATCCACTTCGTTTAGCAGAAGACGTCGCCATGCTTGACCAGCTAAGCAAAGGCCGTGTTGAGGTTGGTTTAGCACGAGGTTTATACGGAAGAGAAGCTGCCAATTTAAACTCATTAGCCGATCCAACTAATCAACAACAAAACCGTGCTCTTTTTGATGAAACACTAGAGATTTTAAGAAAAGCATGGTCTAATCGATTCTTCTCTCACCAAGGAGATATTTATCAATTCCCTCCACAAGGATTGAAATGGAGTCATCCAATGAGCCCGTCATCCGATGAATTCATGGATATGGAGAAGGGGGAAATTAATAAAATTGCGCTTATGCCTAGACCTTATCAAAAGGAACTGCCAATATGGCAAGTAATTGATTCACCAACTTCCATTATTGCTGCAGCAAAAAATAATATTAAAGGTATGTTCTGGATGCCAACTGTGCAGGAATTAAAAGGCCGTTTTGAATTATACCGTGAACATGCATCAGAAGCCCGTGGACATGAAGTGGCGCTTGGTGAAGGAATTGCCTTAGTTCGTGATGTATATGTAGCAGAAACTATGGAGCAAGCCCGCCAGGACGCAGCAGAAGCTGTGTTAAACAACTACCGTTGGATTTGCCACTGGAGAGGACTTGGTAACCTAATGGATCCAGGCGAACAAGTAAAACAAGGTCAAGTGCTAAACTATGAATTCTTACACCCTAGAAATCTATTATTTGGCACACCTGAATATGTAACTGAAAAAATACAAGAATTACAGAAAGAGCTTAACCTGCAAGAATTATTACTTTGGGTTAATCACAATGGATTACCTCATGACAAAATGATGAGAAGTCTAAAACTATTCACAGAAGAAGTAATGCCTAAATTTTCAAATAAAAATGCGGAGGTACTAGTCTAATGTTAGAAGTTCGTAAAGTTTACACAGCAATTGAAGAAACACGTATCGAAGGTGGAAAAAAAGTAGAAGAACCAATCAGAATGATCATCACCAGTGCTGTAATCAAAAATCCATGGGCGGACAGAGGATTTGTAGAAAACTTGAAACCAGAAATTGATGAATTCGCACCTCAAATTGGCGAATTGTTAGTGAGTGAATTATTTAAGCACATTAACTCTGCTGACGATGTAGAAGCATTCGGAAAAGCTGCAGTTGTTGGAGTTGACGGAGAAATTGAACATGCATCTGCATTCATTCACACATTAAAATTTGGTAATAAATTTAGAAATGCGGTAGATGCAAAAAGTATCTTACCCTTTACAAATAAACGCGGTGGGGCTGGATCAGCTGTAATGATACCGATGGTTCATAAAAATGAAGATTCAGAGCGTTCTCACTTTATTACGTTTGAAGCAACAATTCCAGATGCGCCGAGAGCAGATGAAATTGTTGTAGCTATCGGTGTATCTACAGGAAGCCGTCCGCATCCTCGAACAGGGAACCGTCATTTAGATATGGTGGAAATGGGGCTTGTCTAATGCCAATTGCCGTATACAAACAAGGAAAAATCTTTTACGAAGAAAAAGGATCTGGAGAACCGTTGATTTTCATTCATGGTGTGGGCTTAGACCACACCATGTGGAATCAGCAGATTAATAGCTTATCTGACTCTTTTCGAGTGATTGTATACGACATGGTAGGACATGGGGGATCAGAACATCCCCCTGGTCCGTATTCCCTTTCTCAATATGTTGAACAGCTTTCAGGATTGATGGATTATTTACAAATTGATAAAACCCATCTTGTTGGCTTTTCAATGGGGGGCATGGTCGCACAAGCATTTGCACTGACATATAAAAACAAGTTGAAAACGGTTACCATCATGAACGCTGTTGCAAATCGAACTTACGAGCAGCGAAAAGGAATTCTAGCAAGAGTAGAGGAGGTCCGGGAAAATGGACCATTATCTACAATTGAACCAGCCATTAAAAGATGGTTTAATCCAACTTTCTTACAATCACGTGGGGAAGTAGTGAACCAAGTTCGAAATAGGCTTCAAACTAATCAACCTGCTTCCTATTTAGCTGCCTACACCCTTTTTGCAACGGCAGATGCCGAGTTATGGCCAAAATTGCAAAACATTGAAACACCGGCTTTCATTATTACAGCTGAAAATGATATTGGATCGAATCCAGAGATGGCTAGAATGATGCATGAACGAATTAAAGGATCAGACATAAAAATTATCCCAGATATGAAACACATGCTGCCAGTAGAAGGGGCAGATATCATCAATCAAGAGCTTCGCCTATTCATAGGTAAACAGACGATTTCACTGGGGTAAAGGAGGGGCGAAAATGACACAGTTAAAGAAATACCAAATGTACATTAATGGCGAATGGACAGAGTCATCAAGTGGTGAATATTTCGAAAGCTATAATCCCGCAACAGAGGAAGCATGGTGTCTTGTTGCAAAAGGGGAAGCAGATGACGTTGACCGAGCTGTTCAAGCCGCTCATAAAGCTTTTTTACATTCAGAATGGACGTCCATGACTTTCACACAACGAGGCAAATTAGTTCGAAAACTAGGCGATTTAATCGCTGAACACGCAGAAGAACTTGCGATGGTAGAAACACTTGATAACGGAAAGTTAATCCGTGAAATGCGGGGGCAAGTCAACTATTTACCGGAATTCTTCTATTATTATGCGGGACTTGCGGACAAAATTCATGGCCAAACTCTACCTATTGATAAAAAGGATATGTTTGCCTTTACATCAAAGGAACCGTTGGGAGTTGTAGCTGCCATTACACCTTGGAACTCCCCTCTTTATTTAACAACTTTGAAGTTAGCACCTGCACTTGTTGCAGGGAATACAATCGTTATTAAACCCTCTGAAGTGACTTCTGCCTCTCTTTTGGAATTAGTGAAATTAGTGGAGAAGGCTGGATTCCCGCCAGGAGTCGTCAATGTGGTAACCGGTTTTGGAAATCCAGTTGGTGATGCTCTTACTTCTCATCCACTTGTAAGTCGTATTGCCTTTACAGGCGGCTCTGAATCAGCTCGTCATATTGTTCGAAATTCAGCTAAAAACTTTGCACAATTATCACTTGAACTTGGAGGGAAGTCTCCAAATATTGTGTTTGAAGATGCGAATCCAGATAATGCGGCGATGGGCATTATAGCAGGAATTTTCGGCGCAACTGGTCAAAGCTGTGTGGCTGGTTCAAGAGCCTTTTTGCATAAGGACATTTACGATCAAGTAATGGAAAGGCTGGTTGATCGTGTGTCCAAAATCAAAATTGGCGATCCGTTTCAAGCTGAAACAGAAATGGGGCCATTAGCGACAAAAGCGCAACTAGAACGTGTGGAAAACTATGTATCGATTGGATTACAAGACGGGGCCAAGCTTGTCTGCGGAGGAAAACGGCCGCAGCATTTAGAAAAGGGCTGGTATTTTGAACCGACGATCTTTGAACATCGAGATAATAGTCATCGAATTACAAGAGAAGAAATCTTTGGACCAGTTTTAAGCGTAATTCCTTTTGAAAATGAAGATGATATCATAGAACTAGCAAATAGTACTGATTACGGTCTTGCTGCTGGTATTTGGGTAAAGGATGGGGCAAGAGCTCATCGGGTTGCAAAGGCCATACGTGCCGGTATTGTTTGGGTGAACACCTATCGCAGTATTTCACCAGTTGCAGCAATCGGTGGATCCGGGCTAAGTGGTTACGGTAGAGAAGGCGGTTTAGAAGCGGTTCAAGAATATATGCAGGATAAAACGGTTTGGATCAACACATCAACTGAACCGATTCCGGATCCATTCATCATGAGATAAAAGACATTATTTTTTAAAAAGACTAGGAGGAATTAAGATGAAATTACTAGGAATTTCGGGAACGATTACTGGCTCAAAAACAAAAGTAGTGGTTGATAAGTTATTAGCGGAAGTTAAATGTAACCATCCGGAAATTGAAGTTGAATTACTTGATTTGAAACAATATGATGTTCAGTTTTGTGATGGCCGGGATCCATCGACATATACAGGAGATACAAAAAAAGTAATTGACATCGTATCCTCTGCTGATTTTTATATTATTGGGACGCCGATATTCCAAGGTTCGATTACAGGTGCTCTGAAAAACCTGTTTGATCTTATTCCTCCGCAGGTTTTCCGCAATAAAGTAATGGGATTTGTCGCAACGGGAGGAACATATCAGCACTATTTAGTGATTGAAAATCAGTTAAAACCGATTGCAGGCTATTTCCGTGCATTTGTTGCACCAGGCTTTGTTTATGCACATAATGATCATTTTAATAAAGCCAATGAAATCGTTGACTTGGATGTTTTAGAACGTATTTCTGCACTAAGTGAAGAAGTTGTTTTTATGCAGAAATCACTTAAGGCTGAGAAAAAAGAACACCAATATAATTAGGATTTATCATTCCATGGAACTTATAGTTTTGTTGTTTGAACAACAAATCGAATAAGGAGGCAACAAGATGATGTTTTTTGATATGAGAGAAGCCATCCATTTAACGGATTTATTATTTATTGAACATTGTAATGAAGAATATGGAATAAATCGGGGCGTTTATAATACCATTGATAATTGGTTTTATGAGCAGGGGGTAAAAAACTTATTAAAAAGACGTGATACCATTATTTCCTTTCTTGAATTTATTAAAGGAAAATCTGAGTTTAAAAATAACCGCTGTAAATTTGGCAACGGCGGATTAACGATAAAATTAAACGAATTTTATTTTCAAACATTCGATACGGCTGATGCTAAGAATGCTTCTAATCTTTAAAAACGCAGACCTAGTGAGGGAAGGTTGGCAAAAAAATGACAATCACAGATAAGGTAACAAAAAAAGGTTTATATATTGGCGGACAATGGCTAGAGGCTAAAGAGTATACGTCATTACGTTCTCCCTATTCCGGCGAAACTATAGCGGAAATTCCGATCGCAACGGCTGAGGATGTTGAACAGGCTATTCAAGCTGCTGAACAGGCAAAAAAAGTGATGGCAGAAATGCCGGCATTTGAGCGTGCAAATATTTTGGAAGCATTAGCGAGGAAACTTGAAGAACGCAGTGATGAAGCGGCTAAAATCATTGCACTTGAAGCTGCAAAGCCTTTTACAACAGCAAAGGGAGAAGTGGAGCGTACCATTGAAACCTATAAATTTGCTGCTGAAGAAGCCAAGCGAATTCATGGAGAGACGATTCCGTTAGACGCTGCGAAGGGCGGTGTCAATCGCCTTGGCTATACGGTACGTGAACCGATTGGGATTATTGGGGCGATTACCCCTTTTAATTTTCCAATGAATCTCGTTGCTCATAAAGTGGGACCTGCCATTGCAGCAGGGAATACCATTGTATTAAAGCCAGCGACGCAAACGCCACTTTCTTCCCTTTTCATTGCAGAGCTATTGGAAGAAGCCGGATTACCAAAAGGGGCATTAAATGTGGTAACTGGTGCAGGAAGAGTTGTAGGAGATAAACTAGTGACTGATCCAAGAGTAAGTATGATTACATTTACGGGCAGTCCAAGTGTTGGAATCGGAATTCGTAATAAAGCCGGCTTAAAACGTGTCACATTGGAGCTAGGATCAAATGCAGCTGTCATTATCGATAGAAATGTAGATATTGATAAGATTATCTCTCGATGTGTAACAGGTGCCTTTTCCAATCAAGGGCAAGTATGTATCTCACTTCAAAGGGTCTATGTACACGAAGATGTGTACGATTCTTTTGTTGAAAGATTTGTAGATGCAACGAAAAAATTATCACTAGGTGACCCGCTTAATCCAGGAACAGATGTTTCAGCATTGATTTCACCTAATGATGTGAAGAGAACACTTCTTTGGATTGATGAGGCAAAACAAGCAGGAGCAACGATTGCGACAGGAGGGGTTGCTGAAGGCAATATTGTCCACCCGACTGTGATTTTAAATGCTGATCGCCAATTAAAGGTTTCTTGTCAGGAAGTGTTTGCACCGATTGTGTTAGTTAATAAAGTTAAGTCTGTTGATGAGGCCATTGCATTAGTAAATGACTCTAATTATGGTCTACAGGCAGGAATCTATACAAATGATGTCGATACAGCGCTGGATGCATCAGAAAAGTTGCATGTTGGCGGTGTCATGATCAATGACATTCCTACCTTCAGGGTAGATAACATGCCTTACGGCGGGGTAAAAGAAAGTGGAACAGGACGTGAAGGATTAAAATATGCAGTTGAAGAAATGACCGAAATGAAGTTGGTTGTTTGGAATCGCAATTAAGGAGTGGGAAATCATGCCTTACTATGCAGCCATTTTGCATATGTTGGATAAAGAAAAAAATCTGCAAGTCCGTCCACGGCATATTGAGTATTTAGACAAACTGGATGAAAAAGGAAAGATTTTTGCTAGAGGGCCTTTTTCGGATGAATCTGGAGGCCTAGTAGTTTACATAGCAGATTCATATGAAGAAGCTCTCACATTAGCGGAAAATGATCCCCATGTCGTCTGTGAATCGCGACGCTTAGAGCTTAAAGAATGGAAGGTCTTGTAAAGATACTTGTAGAAGCCTTCAAATATGGAATGTAATCTGTACCTCTGGGTAAGATGGCGAATTTTATTTCATACAAACATAACAAGAGAAGGCTTTTTAAAGGGACTGGCAACGGTCTCTTTATTTATATACGTCGATACTGGTAGAAAAGCTATTTAAAAGAGTTTTATAAATTTAATTAAGGACTAGGTGTGATTAATGGGAATATTTCGTTGCGCAATACTTGATGATTTTCAAAATGTTGCAGCTGACTTCGCAAATTGGTCATCTATCTCAGAAAGAGTAGAAGTTCATACATTTAGTAAGCATTATGACAATGAGGATGAACTTGTCAATGCTATCAAAGATTATGAAATCCTTGTAATTATGCGTGAACGAACTGCATTTGGTGCATCTGTTCTATCGCGATTACCGCGTTTAAAACTACTAATTACAACAGGTATGAAAAACTCATCTATTGATCTTACTGCGGCTTCGTCGCAAGGAGTGGTTGTTTGCGGGACGGAAAGTTATCCAGAGCCGCCAACCGAGCTTACATGGGCATTGCTACTGGGCCTTGCCAGGAATATTGTACCCGAACATAATGCCATTCGAGCGAATGGGCCTTGGCAAAGCTCAGTCGGTACCGATCTATATGGAAAACGGTTAGGTTTATTAGGGCTGGGTAAGATTGGCAGCCGCGTTGCACGCATTGGGCAGGCCTTCGGGATGGAAGTAGCAGCATGGAGCCAGAATCTAACGCAAGAAAGGGCTGAAGAGGCAGGGGTTCGTTTAGTCTCATCGAAAGAAGAGCTGTTAGAAACAAGTGACTTTGTTTCGATTCATCTTGTACTTAGTGACCGAACTAAACACTTGTTAGGCAGAGAAGAGTTTAAAAGGATGAAGAAATCTTCGTATTTAATTAATACGTCGCGTGCTGCTATTGTAGACCAAAATGCACTTATAGATACTTTAAAGAATGACTGGATAAGAGGAGCGGCTCTCGATGTATTTGAAAAGGAGCCTTTATCACAGGAAGATGTATTCCGCTCACTACCCAATGTACTAATGACACCCCATCTTGGATATGTCTCCGAAAGAAACTATCTGGCATACTATCGACAGGCAATAGAAGACATTCAAGCATTTCTATTGGGTGAGCCAATTAGAAAGATAAACTAAGAAATTGGGATGTGACAATATGAGCACGGAATTAATAGAAGAAACAAAGTTTTATTTAGAAGGAAAGGTTGTCTATGGTGAGCAAAGAGGAAGGACAATCGGGTTTCCAACTGCAAACATTGATTTTTCAGCCCCATGGTTGGAAAAAGGGGTATATGGCGTTCATATAAAAGTAAATGATTTCGACTATTACGGTGTGATGAATATTGGGGTAAAACCAACATTTCATAAATCATATGAGAAAAGCATCGAAGTTCATATCATTGATTTTAATCAAAACATATATGGGGAATTTGTTCAAGTGAAGGTCCTTTATAAAATTAGAAATGAACAAAAGTTCAATAATATTCAAGAACTCAAAGCACAAATTAACAAAGACATCGAAACTGCTAAAAGTCTAATAATGCCCGTTCTAAATTATTGAATTAAGAATTAAGAATGATGATTTGAAAGTCCCAAGAGAGGCTATGAACATAAAGAGCTTCGTCCAAGCAGTATTATTTACAGCAACCAAGAAAGAGAATTGAAATTTCAATATTAAGAGAGAGGTAGCTATCATGGCATTAATTACCGCCGAGTTAAACCAGACATAATTACCATTGAGTCAACAGGGATCGCTAATCCTCTTGAGCTTATTGAAGGGATTAAATGCTACTTTAGAGGCAGACATTGAGTTAAGACTAGTGACAACAGTTGTCTCTGCTCCACTTTCTTGGGCTTGCACATCGTGAAAGAGGCAAGAGCCTTCGCCTTATAAGGGAACAAATTCGTTGTGCCGATTTGATTCTGTTAAATAAAACTGACCAACTCACAACTGAATATATCAACGAAGTCAAGAACATGCTTGAAAAATTAAATCATCATGTAAAGATTATAGAAACTGTGCGTTGTGAAATTGATATGGGCCTAATGTTTAATTCTATCCATAGAGAATCTGAACATTATGACCAGAATGAACAGCAATATCCCTCTATTGAAAAAACGAACGAGCATTTTCAACATCATACTCATAATCACGTTATGACCTATACTCATCGATTCAATGGGGTAGTTAATCGTGAGAAATTCGAGAAGCTGTTTAGTATAATACCTGCTGAAGTGTATCGAGCTAAAGGAGTTGTTAAATTCGAACAGGATCAGGAGTATTATTTGTTTCAATTTGCATATAGAGAAAATGAAATTGTTAAATAAATTCACAGCAGTCAGTAGAACCAGTAGCTGTATTCATCAGTGAGCATTATGATAAGAATCAAGTTCAACGTTCCATTCAGTAACTTACAAATATAAATTGATTTGAAGCAGGCTACAGCTGTTTTTATAAACATTTTCTGTTTGTAACGAACTATTACGAAAGATTGCTTTAGTCAAGCGTTAATAACTAATCTAAAAAAACAAATAGGATCAAAGACATCATATTTTATAGTGTCTTTGATGTTTTTTAAGTTACTTGTTTTTTGATTGAAAAATAATCGAGTAACCCTAAGTAAACCCCTTGGGCTACCCTATCACGGTAAGCAGAGCTTTCCACAACTGAATCATCTTGTTTATTAGAAAGGAAGCCAAGTTCAATTAGTGTACTTGGTCGTGAATTGTTTCGTAAAACATCCAAGTCATCGAATCTTGTTCCATCGTTTTTTAACCCCGTTGATTTGATGACCCCCTCTAAAATATCCGATGCCAAAATGTAATCTCTTGATTTTTGATAGTAAAAATCAGTCAATCCATTTATAGATGGATCTTCTATCCAATTGTAATGAAAGCTTATAAAAGCATCCGCATGGTTTTTGTTTGAGAGGTCTGCCCGTTGTTCTAAGGGAATATAAGTATCGTTTGTCCGAGTCATAATAACATTAGCACCTGCATCTTCCAGCTTATGTTTAACAACTTTAGCTGTTACTAAGGTCAATGTTTTTTCATGTGTTCCAATAAAGCTGGTCGTCCCATCATCACTCCCTCCATGACCTGGATCAAGAACAATGGTTTTTCCTTTAAGGGGCTCCTGACTATTTTGAGTACGGTCTGTTGATGTTGTGGATCCACTAACAGTTTGTGTTTCATTGGTGCTAGCTGTGTCTTTAGCGATGTAATTTGTGTACACCCACCCCTGAACGCCAGAAGAAGATTCAATTTTTGCCCATCCAGGTTGTTCATCTTTGACGGTTATTTTTGTTCCCAAATTTAATTTTCCTATTACTGAACTAGATAAACTTGGTTGGTCTCGAACGTTTAAACCATTGACTCCTACGGTTGCTTCTATATTTTCAGTTGGGGTAACCTGTTTGGGAGTTTTAGTTTTAGGTTTCACCTGCGAGTGAACTCGTTTGGGAGTTTTAGTTTTAGATTTCACCTGTGCTTGTTTATTGTTAAAAATGATAACCCATCCAGCTTGATTCCTTGATATGTTAATTTGATACTTCTTTAGAGAAAGAACAACAGGGAAGGACATTACTAGAAAACTAAGAATTGCGAATACCTTAATTAGTCTTAAGTTCTTCATTTTAATTTCTATTTAACCTCCATGATTTTATAAACTTAAAACTAATATGGTCAAATGTTTATCTAAATATAATAGTTTTTTGAAATGAATGAAAATTCTATAAATAAAACGTAATAAAAGAAGGCTTTTTAATGCGTAACTATTGTTTTGTTATGTTGGTATGATTTATTCTTCGCTTGCAGTTCTTGGTCCTGCTTTGTCTTAAATAAAGGAAGGAGATTAATACCGGGAGAAGACGGCAGTTAAAAGAAGTGGATGACTTTGGTTGTGTGTATTTATCAGAAAAACAATCAGTGGACAGCATCAACCTACTTTCACATCCATGAAATAAAGCTTACAATTTATCGAATGAATTTACATTATTTTAACAATATGTTGCCTAAAGGAAACTTAATTGGTAATATAAAAAAGAAGGTGTGGAGGAAAATGTTGGATAAAATTACAGATTATATATTAATTAAACATGTGGAAAGAAAACTTGGAAAATATAAAATTAAGCTGATGCATTTTATACCTGGACGTATTCGTCTTCAGTCTCAACAATGGAAAACGAATATCAGTTTGATGGAAGAAATTGTGAAAGAATTACTAGTGCAACCTTATGTTTTTTCTGTTCAGACCACTACTGTATCAGGAAGTTTGGTTATTACATATGATGCTTCCTATGTCACAAATGTTCAAGAGCTGGATTCATGGTTTCGAGTACTTGATCAAGTTTACACAACAGATTATCTGAAGTAAGGAGAGATGCAGCTTGATGTCTACCATTGTGGGGATAGGTGCATCCTTAGTTGCCCCAAAAGTGATGTCTCAGTTTCGAGACCAAAAAGTAAAAGTTGTACACGCGATGCCGGGCAGACTGCGTCTGCAATGTGATAGTTGGAAAAACAATGTAGTGGCGAACGCTTTAAGCAATAAGATAGAGAAGCATCCATTAATTTTAACTTCAGATGCTTCGCCTATTACCGGGAGTCTGACATTGAAATTTGTTATACCTCATATTAGTCAACAAGAGCTAGATGAAATCATACAGATTATTGTTCAAACGGCATCAGATGCACTGCTTTATACAGATGCCACGCTTATGAAAGAAATGAAGAAAACATTAAGTTTAGTAGATAAAGGGATTAAAAAACAAACGAACGGCTTTGCTGATTTCGATAGTTTGTTTGTTTTGTTCTTACTAGGGAAAGGTATACATGCCTTTAGTAACACACCTGCTTTCTCAGCGAGTTTATTTTATTGGGCTTACACGATCATAAAAGGGAAAGGCAGTGATCAACCGCATGTTTAGTGCTGTGCACGAGGTTCACTCCTTGCCAGGTCGATCCCGCGTTCACATAAAAAGTTCTGTTAGTCCGCCTATGGTGGAATTTTTTATTCGCTCAATCCCTTGTGTTTACTCAGCTACATATGCCAAAGAAACAGGAAACGTACTCATTTATTACAATCCTAAGGTGTCCTTTAATACGATTAAAAAGTTTCTTCAGCAATTTTCCGTCAAAAAGAAAGAGGAAATACGGCCATATACATGGAGAAAACTCGTACCTGTGGCGGCTTGTACAGCTATATTTCTAGCAAACTGGTATATCCAGCGCAGACCATTTGCTTTAGCAGTGAAAAATGCCGGACATTGGGCAGCTGTGATCACCTCTGTGTTTACATCACTTGATGTGATAAAAGATGGCATTTTGGGTCTCTTCAAGAATCGAAAAGCGAATGCCAACACCTTAACAGCTGCTTCTATATTTGCTTCACTATATACAAAAAATCCAGGATCTGCCCTTGTTATTACGATTATGTCCACTATTAGTGAGTATTTAACAGAATATACCTCTGAAAAAACAAAGGAGTATATAAATTCTGTCTTGGAGCTTGATACGAAATATGCATGGAAAATAAACGAACAAGGTAATGAAGAAAAAGTAGCGATAGATCAAGTTCGCGCAGGTGATACGATTGTTGTGTTTACAGGAGAGAAAATTGCTGTTGATGGTGTGGTATCTAATGGATATGGAAAGGTTGATGAATCTTCTATCACTGGAGAATACATGCCTAAAGAAATAGGGGAAGGGCAGCAAGTTTATGCAGGAAGTGTTCTGCAGCATGGCCAACTTACTATTCTTGTAGAAAAAGTGGGAAATGATACCGCTATTTCTCGTATTGTTCAATTATTAGAAGAGGCACACGAAAAACAAGCTTCCATTCAAAACAAAGCGAACCGTTTAGCCGAAAAAATGGTTCCTGTTTCGTTTGGGTTAGCGTTTCTTACCTTTTTGTTAACTCGAAATGTACATCGAGCTTTGAATATGTTAGTTATTGACTTTATTTGTGGAATTAAACTTTCTACAGCTACAGCCTTCTATGCTTCCATCGGAAGAGCGGCCAAACAAGGAGCATTAATAAAAGGAAGCAATTATATTGAAGAGATGGCTAAAGTAGAAACCGTTATTCTGGATAAGACGGGTACCATTACGGAAGGGGCCCCTGTTGTACAAAAAGTGATTTCGTGTGAAGGATATGGACCAGAAGAAGTGATCCGTTTTGCAGCAGTTGCAGAAAAGAATTCGTCTCACCCGATTGCTGATGCAATCGTCAAACAGGCAGAAGAATGGAAGATAGAGATACCTGCACGTGATGAGAATGCACAGGTAAACACTGTGATCGGAAAGGGGATTACGACCTTTTTACAAGGAAAACAAATTGTAGTAGGCAGTCTTCGCTTTATGAATGAACTTAAGGTAAACATGGACCATTTTGTTCATCAGATTGAAAAAGATGAAAACCTGATTTATGTAGCGTATGACAAAACCCTAGTGGGTGTCCTTAGTATCTTTGATCGGATCCGTTCTGGCATGCACCGTGCGGTCAACCAGTTACGGGATCTAGGAATCCATGACATTATTATGCTAACGGGCGATAAACGAACAGTCGCAAAAGAGATGGCGAGGCGCCTTCGCCTCAATTGGTACCATGCTGAAACATTGCCTGAAGATAAAGTAACCTATGTTAAACAATATAAACGGAATAGTACCGTTATGATGGTCGGAGATGGAATTAATGATGCCCCGTCCTTGGCCCACGCGAATATAGGCGTGACAATGGGAGGAAAAAGGACGGATATTGCTTGTGAATCGAGTGATATCATCATTACGTCTGATAATCCAAAAGTGCTGCCGGAATTAGTTGGACTATCGAAAAAAACGATGAATATCATCAAACAAAACTTTATTGTTACATTTTTGATTAATGGAGGGGCTATTTTATTGGGAGCACTTGGCATCATTTCTCCCATTGCAGGGGCAGCTATTCATAATGCGGCTACAATTGGTGTAGTACTGAATAGTGCCAGAATTTTATGGATAGGAGGAGAGAAGTATGGGACCCAAATTCTACATCCTGCATGATATTCCGGGGCGCTTGCGTGTTCATATTCCTGCATTAAGGGAACATGAGGATTATGAACACATTCAAACCATGTTTTCCTCTCTAAGAGGTGTTCAAGATGTACGCATTCAGCCCATTATTCAAACCATGTTAATTCAGTATAAAGCAGATGAAATCTCACGTAACCATTTGTTAAGGTGTGTGTCTTTATTTTTTCGTCAGGAGCCTTTTCGTCCACTAGGTAACTTTATGATTCATGTAAGGTCTAATGTACGTGAAAACTTATTTCGTTCTCTGATTGCGGGTGGTTTACTCCTCTTTGCCTATATTCAAAATGCATCATTTAAAGAGCCAACTGCATTGGTATATGGAGCCGTTATTGCGACAGGGTATGCGGTCCTGTCACATGGAACTCACAACAAGCTTCGCCATCCTGATATCCTCACGGGGATCTTGAGTTTAGGCTCATTAGGAACAGCTAATATGTTACAAGGCGCGATGGTGACATGGGCAGTTAATGTATTAGAGCTATTACATGAAATGCGGGACAATAAAATAATCTATTCATTATAGATATATCTTCATACAATCAGTATGAATGTGTATATAACAATTAATTGTGAAATGGGAGGAAATAAAAATGGCATTAAACAAGGACTTTTTAATGGGATTCTTATCTGGAACCGTGGTAGGAGCAGTGGGCTATCGCTTATATGAGCAAAACAGTGGTCAGTTACAGCGCCTAGTACAACCAAGAGGGGCTTTTCCCCAAGCTGCAGGTTCATTTAAACCTTCTGTAGAGGAATTAGTAGCCCAAAAGGAACGTTTAGAAGATATGATTGCGGAACTGCAAGTAAATTAAAGAAAAAGGAGAAATAGTTGCCGGCTGTTTCTCCTTTTTTTACACTTATAGTAACGGGGGAATTGTATTATTACGAAATTGGTAAAACGACTGAAGTCGTAATTCATCCTGACTAAAATATTGGTTTAGAATTTCAATTTGTTTAATCAGGTAAGGACTTATGTGGAATTCAATCTCATAGAGTTCTTTTACAATATAGGCATCTTCCACTCCGATCATCTTCAAGAATTGTTCTAATACCTCATGATTTTTGACTAGAGTTTGACCTAATTGTTTTCCTTTTTTGGTAAGATACATTTTCCCATAATGCTCGTATTCTATCCATCCATGCTTAGCTAGTTTCCTCGTCATCTTCGAAACATTAGAGGGATTAACACTAAGTGTATTTGCTAGTTGTGAAGGGATTACCTGATTAGTGGGATTCACAATTATGTACATGTTCTTCAAATATTGTTTTGCCACAGCGGTAACCATGATTTTCACCTAACCTTTCTTCAACTATAGATTTTTTCCTTGTACTCATTATTTTATACTGGACTAAAAAAGTTGCGTAAGGTAAAATGTCATTATCAAAAGTATACTTCATTTTCAAAAAATTAACAAATACCATTAGTGGTTTTTTTTACCTTATTTTTTGCCTTTGGTAAAAAAAGTTGGAGCTGGGTAAAGGGGAGGAGAGAGAAAATGGATCAAACAGAAGTAACGGTCATGCAGGATACAGTTGCAGTGACTAAGCCTAAGGGATGGAGGAAAGAAAATAGTAATCCTAGTTTACCTGAAGTACACAAAAGTATGAATGTTCCGAAAAAAGGAGGTTTTTTTCGGAAACTTCTTGCGTTTATGGGACCTGGATATCTTGTGGCCGTGGGGTATATGGATCCAGGCAACTGGGCTACTTCCTTAGCAGGGGGATCTGCTTATAGCTATACACTATTATCAGTTATTTTAATTTCTAATGTTATGGCGATTATTCTTCAGGCATTATCGGCAAAATTAGGGATTGTAACTGGACGTGACTTAGCACAAGCATGTCGTGATCACTTCAGTAAGCCAGTCTCATTTGTTTTATGGATTTTGTGTGAGCTAGCGATTGCGGCTTGTGATTTAGCGGAAGTAATAGGGGCAGCCATTGCTTTGAATCTGTTATTTCATATTCCTCTCGTATGGGGTGTGTGTATTACTTCCTTTGATATCTTACTGGTGCTTTTATTACAAAATAAAGGGTTTCGATATATTGAAATTATCGTGATTAGTTTGATTGCGACCATTACGGTCTGTTTTGGGGTTGAATTGTTTATGTCACACCCACAATTCAGTGAAGTCGCAAAAGGCTTTGTTCCAAGTGCAGAGATTATTAAAAACCCACAAATGTTATTTATTGCTCTTGGCATCTTGGGGGCTACGGTAATGCCCCATAACTTGTATTTACACTCATCCATTGTACAAACAAGAAAATATGAAGAAACATCTACAGGAAAGAAAGAAGCCATTAAATTTTCAATCATTGATTCAACGGTTGCTCTCATGTTAGCGCTATTTGTTAATGCGTCGATTCTCATTTTAGCTGCATCTGCATTTTATACAACAGGACATACAGAAGTAGCTGAGATTCAAGATGCCTATAAATTACTCAATCCAATCCTTGGAAGTGGGATAGCCAGTGCATTATTTGCAGTAGCCCTGTTAGCATCTGGTCAAAATTCTACCTTAACCGGAACACTGGCTGGTCAAATTGTGATGGAAGGATTCTTAAATATTCGATTGCGACCATGGGTTCGTCGCTTAATCACTCGATTAATTGCAATTATCCCAGCTGTAATTGTGACCGTAATATATGGTGAAAAGGGAACAGCAGATCTTCTTATATTAAGCCAGGTTATTTTATCCCTTCAGCTTTCATTTGCTGTGATTCCACTTGTCATGTTTACAAGTAACAAAAAGAAAATGGGTGAGTTTGTTAATTCAGCATTGACGAAAGGCATTGCTTGGTTTATCGCCATTGTGATTGCAGTATTAAACGCATATCTCCTGTTTACAACATTCTTTAATTAGATGAATAACCTATAGAAGCAACTCGAATTAACTTTATACGAGTTGCTTTTACTTTTTTACATAAAGAAGTAATTCGAAGATAATCTACAACTAAAGCATTCTTCAATCTCTTCTTTTTACACAGGGTTTAAAGATCAAATGAGGATTTGCGATATTGATGATTCTAGTGCAAAATCTATTCTCTAGGAACATAAAATGGAGCAATAACAGTTTGGAGGATTGTGATGAACATTTTGCCTATTGTTATATCTTCATTGTGTACAAGCATAGGAGCTATTCCTATTTTATTTATAAAAAATGTTTCACATAAAGGAAAGGATGTAATGTTATCATATACTGCCGGAATAATGGTAGCAGCTTCAGCGTATGGTTTAATTCCATCTGCTATAAAACTCTCTAATACTACTATTCTAATAATTGGTATTTTAATTGGAACGTTGGTATTAACATTATTAGAAAGTCTTATACCCCATACTGATTTAGATAACTCAAAAAAGGATTCAGGTAATTCAAACCTCATTTTATTTATAATCGCTATGTCAATCCACAATTTCCCGGAAGGATTATCAGTTGGTATTTCTTATGGAAGTAATGATCTTGAACTAGGCCCGCTCGTTTCATTTGCGATTGGATTACAAAATGTTCCGGAAGGTTTCTTAATTGCTTTATTTTTAGTAATTCAAAATGTTAATCGTTGCAAAGCTATTTTTTTTACAACCATTACGGATGTTATCGAATTGTGTGCTGGAATAATGGGTGTTTTTTTTGGAAAATTCTTTGAATTTGTCATCCCCTATGGTCTAGCTTTTGCTGCAGGATCCATGCTCTTTGTTGTTTATAAAGAGTTAATTCCAGAAAGTCATGGTGATGGAAATGAAAGAGCCTCTACAATTACATTTATTTTAGGATTTATTTAACAGATTGGTTAAGATAAATTGATACTTTTATAAAAGCAATTATTTTTGGCCTTCTTCAAAAATTAATGCGTTCGTTAAAGTACACTTTTCCGAACGGGATCTGTTTTTAAAACACTTTTCCGAACGGTATATAGTAGAATAAGAGAACAGAATGTAAAAAATGGGGAAATTAAAGTTGACGTTAGAAAGTTTGGATACGTGCGAGTCAGTAGTAAAGATCAAAATAAAATATTAATTTGAAGCTATTAAGGAAAAAAGGGATAGACGAACGGGATATTTTAATTGACAAAAAAGCTGAAAAGATTTTAAACGGATTCAATATCAATTACTTAAGCGTATTTTACGAAAAGGGGGACGCTTTCTTTTTTCATTCCCTCAATCACTTTGGACGAAATAAAGTAGAAATATTTCAGGAATGAACGCTATTACAAAAAACATACATGCTGATTTTGTTTTATTGGGTCCTAAAAAAGTATTAAATTAAAATAGAAGAAACTCGTCAAAAATAGCCTTTACTCATAAAGAGCAAAAGCTATTTTTTAATGGAAAAGTGAATTTTTACGAATTGAAGACTAAAGGGAAATAACCACTAAAAGGCCGACATTTTTTGTTGTTGAACTATCATGAGTATTCTAAGAAATAGAATCATTTATTTAATACTTTGTGGAAGGAATATATTCAGAAAGTATTTATTGTAATGGAGACCTTAAAAATCAAATTGGTAAAACATGGGGGATTATCTTTTTCCGGGGTGGAGCTTTAAACTTAACCTTTTTGCTTTTTGCTCTGAAAAATCTTTTGGTCCTAGTCCGAGGGCGGTTAAATGGATTAAGGACACTAGTTTTTATATAAAACTATCATACAAATATTAAATGTCATGATCACTCCGCTTCTGAGTTTGTTGTGTCTCTGCACTCCCAGCATTCCACTCGATTCCTCTCCATAATAGATAATTCCTCTCCGCAAGAAATACAAATATCCATTAACAATCACCCTTTCCGTGTTATTTATTGAAAACCAACAACTTAATATAGTAAATAAGTTGGTAGGATAATTATAACGCTAAGTTTTCTGAAAAAAAAGAAAATAGACATATTAATTAAGTTTCATAAATTGCAATCAGATTACTGTGCCATCTCGAAGGAAAGTAAAATCTAAAAAATACAACTTCAAATTTTCAGGAGATAACTAGGGAGGAGGGATATCAATAAAAGTGATAGGACTAATGACGTGTGAGTTCATTCTTTAGAAAAGATAAGATATTTGAAATTGGAAAAGCGTATAATATATTCATTATATACGTTCATGCTAACTTTTACTGAGTTAGCACTACACCCCGACCAATGTTCCAACTTCATCATTACTTGTATCTAATTTATCTATACCTTACAAATTCTCTTATTTTTACGCAGGGGATCAGCAATTTTGATTTATCGTTTTATAGATCTAGCTAAACCGTCTAATTTGTAGACCAAAAATAATTATTTTTTGAGGTGATTATTAACGATAATAATTTCCTTTGTATAGAAAGAGTTTGGATTAGGGTAGGCTGATTTTAGGAGGCGATGGATGAATGAGTACTTTTGAAGTCTTATCTCTGATGATTAGCTTTGGTATGTTTGTTATCGCCATTCTGGAATTTAAAAATAAAGATAAAAATTCTTGAACACGCTGAAAAGGCGTGTTGTTTTTTTAGATCTACTTATGGCGGTATCACTACGGACTAAACGGAAAGGAAAAGCGTCTTTCTGTATTCTGCATTTGTCACTGTGCTATTAAATGGCCCGATAAACTCGGTCTGTACGGCTAATGCCTACATTTTGCAGGGGTTCTGTTCCATTTATGACGGGTCGCCTTACAAACGAGCCGTACACTTTTTAGACCTGGGGCTCCTTACCCAAACTCAAACCCATCAAACGGTAGTCCGTTGGATGGTACAACATGGGCCAAGTATCTCTCCTTCTTTGTTCTCCTTGTTGTAATCGTATGCTTATAAGGGGCGATCAATGTTTTTGCGCTAGCGCTTCAAAGATTTGTAGAGGTCAAACAAAAAAGGATTGATATGAAAACAAGTTATGGGCAATATAATATATTCCGTTTCTTTCGCTAATTGGGGCTTAAGTTTAAGAGCACTGCTGTCATTTTGGCAGCTTTTTCTTGTTTAACTAACGGAGCAGGATAGTTTAACTAAGTTCTAAAATAAAGGGTTTCACTAATAAATTAAAGAATAAATAAAAAATACTTTGTGACGAGGTGATTTGTATGAACATCGGTAGAGAGTATTTGAAAACAGTTATCCAACGATTTAGAGAAATGAAAATAAACGCTGAAAAAGCAATAGAACAATTAACCGAAAGTGAATTATTTTGGTCTCCGAATGAAGATTCCAATAATGTCGCTATTATTGTGAAACACATGTCTGGTAATATGGTCTCTCGCTGGACTGATTTCTTCACTACAGATGGCGAAAAACCTTTTCGAAATCGGGATGATGAATTTGTGGGAGATATACATACCAAAGAACAGGTTATCAAATTGTGGGAGCTAGGTTGGAATACTTTTTTAACTGCATTGAAAGATATTCACGAAGATGAACTATTAAAAACAATCACTATCCGAAATGAACCCCATACAGTTCTAGAAGCGATTGAACGCCAAATGTACCATTATTCTTATCATGTTGGTCAAATCGTATATATAGCAAAAAATTTAAAATCAAGTAATTGGAAGACACTAACTATTCCTCGGAAAAGGTAACTAATGGATAGTTTATTAAACTATCAGGAGTTTATGTTGAAGAAGAAATTGGGATTATACGGTAAAATATATGTTTACATGGTTACAATACGCGCTAAGGAGGATTGGGAATGAACAGAACGGAATCGTTACTTCAAAACTGGGACTTTTGCTACGATAAAGAAGATTGGTATCCGCCGCTCGCTGACGCACTCAAAGCGCTTACGGCGGAGCAAGCAGATTGGCGCCCGGCTGGCGAGCATGCGAACACGATTTGGGAGACAGTTGAGCATTTGATTTTTTACAAGGAAAGGTTGCTCAAAAGAATTACCGGTAAGGAATCTCAGTATCCGGAAGGGTTAACTAATGACGATACGTTCGCAGTAGCTTCGAAAACGGAGAGCGATTGGGAAGCCACGCAAAATAGGCTAAAAAGCGTCCATCTTGGCATCCGTGAGCGTATTACGAATTTAAAGTTTGACCAATTGCAAGCACTTGTTACTAATCGTCCATTAGACGAGTGGCTTAACAGCCTCATTCTCCATGACGCTTATCATACGGGCCAAATTATTCTGATCCGCAAGTTGCAAGGCTCTTGGCCATCGCGCCGCTCTTTTGAATAGGGCAAAAAATTGCACCTGTTCGAGAACGTGGCGTCCTATATATCACGAATTACATCAAATATTTGTCGAGCTATTTTACGAAATGTCGGCAACGGAGAAAACGCCAACAGCAGCTTTAGCAGAGATATGCTACAGACGGCATTAAGCAGCAATTCCTATTTATTCAAAGGGATGAGCGCGGTTATTTACCTAAGGAAATTGCGGAACAGCTCTGTTAACATTTATTTCTGGTCTACGGGTTTGAAACAAATAAAGTAGGTCTGCCTTAAAAAAGTTAAAATAGGATGATTGAGCTAACGAATACGATACTTGAATGACAGAAAAAAAGCAGGCCAGACTGAATTGTTCCAGTTATGGCCTGCTTTTTGTGATGCCCCCACAAGAATACATTGAATACATGTAAACAATTGCTTAAGGAATTAACTGAAGGTGACACAGTAGTGGTTACCAAGCTTGATCGGTTAGCCAGGAATGTACGTGAGGGAATTGACGTTGTAGAGGAATTATTCAACAAGGGTGTTCGTGTCCATGTGTTGATTGTGGGTTTACTTGAAAACACACCTATGGGGCGGTTCTTCCTTCAAACCATGCGGTCGCGGAAATGGAAAGAAATATGATTGTGGAACGAACCCAAGAGGGGAAAGCATTAGCCAAGCAGCGCGAGGATTTTAGAGAAGGCCGACCGAAGAAATTCAAAAAAACACAAATTGAACACGCATTGAAGATGCTTGAAACTAATTCTTACAAGCAAGTGGAGGCTATAACCGGGATAAGCAAAAGCACTCTTATTAGGGCGAAGAAACGGCAGGAGCAGCTCTTCCAATAAAAGTAAAAACTATGTACAATAAATGGACCTGCACAGGTCGCAGCTTCGATCAAGTTGCAATAATGGTAACTTTTTCTTTTTTAACTAACTAGACAGAAGAGTTTAATAAGGGATAGTACCATTGCCGGGACCCTTGACATAAACGATTTAAAGCAGAGGTTGGGGACCTTTTTGGTACCCGTACCCAACACATCGCAAATGATATTTTCTCTAAAAAAATCCCGGTATCAGAACCCATTTTCTTCTTCTCTTCCATTATGTAGGTTTATCTCATACCATCTTGTGATCCAAACATCTGATTAGCATAGAGAACTCCTAGACCAACTGGATTCATTTTTAAAACTCCTCCTTCAAATATTTATTCACCGGTACCCCTAATCCTTCTTGAAGTATCATAGCTTCGCTTGTTATACGAGATCGATGTCCCAACCAGCCTCAAACATGTTTCTACAGGGGCGAACTGTTTAGCTGAAGGGATCAAAGTCCCACGGGTGCTTACGTTCTACCCCGGCTACCGTTATAATAAAACCATATGAAAAATGGTCAACCAGAATTAAACCCCATCTTTAAATAATTCTTCTTCGGCTAACAGGGTGCTTTAATGTAGTAATAAATAAGAACCCAATTTCTCTAATTTAATACAGAAAAATTGGGCTTTTTAGGCTAATAGGAAAGTATAAGTGCAACTACGGCTCTGTCTTCGCCCTTAGGGGCTCGCCAATCGGTGAGTTTTCTTTATATTGAAATTTCCTTAACGTTGTAAATCCGCATTTACTTGATGCTACCCTTTATTGAGTAGAGCGTACTAATTTAATAAACTTCCTAAGTCCTTCCGAGATTTGTTCTTCATTGGCATAGGAATAGCTTAACCGAAGCCATGAGGATGGCTCCTTTAAGGGGTCACATATTTGTCCGGGAACAAAGGATATTGATTGCTCCAGACTCTTGACCAACAAGTCTTCTGTTGAAAGGCGGTCTGGGAGCTGCACCCATAAATTTAAGCCACCATTTGGACTGGTCCATTGCCAATCTGTTACGGACAGTTCTTCCTCCATGATTTCCTTTCGTATTTGCAGCGCAATTCGCAGTTTCTCAACATGTTGCTGTAGTCTTGGTGATGAAAAGTAATGCAGGAAAATCTTCTGATTTAAAAGCGGTGATCCATTATCGGCCAATGATTTTACTGCTAGCAGTGATTTCATCACGGAAGACTGACCGTTCATCATGACGGCTATTCGCAGCCCTGGTGATACATATTTGCAAAAGCTTTTGATATAAATCACCATGCCGGAAGTATCATAGGTATACATGGGCGGTGGCGGCTCTTGGTCAAAAAAGATGTCGTAGTAAGCATCGTCTTCTATTAACAGACAGCGGTAGTGCTCGGCTAACTGGACTAATTGCTTTCTTTGAGCCGATGGGACCGTGTATCCGGTTGGATTATGGAAGGTTGGATTCAGATAAAACAGACGAGGTTTGTGTTTTTTCATGATGAATTCAATCTGATCTAAATCATATCCGTACGGATAGATATCGACGCTTACAATATTGGCTCCTTGTGCTCGAAAAATATCAATGGCAGAACTATAGCTCGGTCGCTCTAAAAGGATAATGTCTCTTGATTTTACAAATGCCTGTGCTATCAGATGAATGGCTTGCTGGGAACCTGCCGTAATTAATAGCTGATCTGGATGTGTAATCGTTTTAAAATGCTGATTAAAATAGTCAGAAAGTGATTGACGCAGTTCATGATCGCCTTGAACGGTGGAGTAGGTGGAAAGAACCTTAGGGTAGAGATCAAAAACTTTTTTTACATAGTCCGATATGAAGCGATTTGGCAAAAGATTAGGGTCAATTAATGCCTGCGAAAATTGATAGGAAACAGGGACCTGATGGATTTCCGATAAATGATTTTTTTGCACATATGCAGAAACGATCGGATTTTCCAGGCTTTCAAATTTATTAATTTCACGGGATTGGACATAATAGCCGGATTTATCTTTGACATAGACTTTATTTTCCTGTTTAAGATGCTGGTAGGCCTTTAATACGGTTAAACGATGAACCTTCATCTCAGCGGCTAAATTTCTAATTGACGGGAGCTTTTCATTCTCTTTCCATTCATTGAGTTCGATTCGGTGTAATACATAATCGTATACTTGTTTAAATAAGTAATCTCTATTCATTTCTTTCCCTCCCAATCCCTTTGATTTTAGCATGTTTCTTCTTAATCTGTTCTAATGATTTTCATCTGTTCTATTATCCTTCACCTATAATGGAGCAAAAAGGAGGAATTGACATGGTATTGTTTGGTTATTTGTTTATGTGTCTGATTTTTAGTACAACATTTCTTGCGATAAAAATAGGGATTGATGCAGGCGTACCGCCTTTTTTCTCAGCAGGCATTCGCTTTTTTTTAGCAGGTTTGATTGTATTTGTCATTATGAGGTTAAAAAGAAAGACTACACTAAGGATGTTTTTTCGTATGGAGATGCTATTGTCGGGGATTGGGCTGACTTTTGGTACTTTTGCCACTTTATATTGGGCAGAGCAGTTTGTCCCGTCAGGAACTGCAGCCGTCTTGTCAGCTACCGGGCCGATGATGATACTGTTGATTCAAACTTTTATTTTAAAAACGAAAGTAAATTCGAGTTCCTTTATTGGATGTTTTATAGGAATAGCGGGGGTCTTTCTCCTCATTTTACCGAGCTTTACTTTTCTTGTTAATTCCTTGGTGCTGGGCGGCTGTCTCTTAATTATGGCAGGTGAGGTGTTTTATGCATCAGGAACGATTTATTCGAAAAGGGTGATCAATCGGTTTGATACATTTTCCCCGATTGCTTTAAATGCCGTTCAAATGATGCATGGCGGGATCCTATTAATGATTTTGTCTCTTGGGACGGAGGATTTCCAAGTGTCTGCTTTAGTAAGTCCGGCTGCTATCGGATCGTCCCTTTATTTGATAGTAGTTGGATCAATGGGCGGACATAGTCTCTATTACTGGCTTGTCTCCAAGACAAACACGGTTTTCCCTTCAACCTGGCTTTTTGTTTCACCAATTCTAGCTTTGGTGCTGGGAGTCGTTTTTTATCATGAAACTCTTTCATGGTTGTCTGGTATAGGTGCATTGACGATTATCCTTGGAACCATAATCATTTCGCTGCCAAATTTGAGGTCTTATCCGCACTCCTCAGTTAAATTTTTAAGTGGCAGATAAAGAAGCACGGTGTTGGGCATTTCCCCGCTGGAGGTTGCTTTAATAAGGATGATATACTCTTAAACCAAACTTCATATTCGACTAGTAATTAAAGATTAATCTTCAGAAATCGGGCGCTTTAATGGAGGAACGACAAAAGCCCAATTTCTCTATTGTCATACTGAGGAATTGGGCTTTTTAATATTGGAATATCCTTAACGTATGTTTTCAGTGTTTCGTTGGTGACACTCCTTTGAGGACTTTTATTTAAAAGTGACAATTTACATAAGCTTTATGTTCCTTAATTGTTTGTACATGCTTTTCGTGTAAATTGGAGTAGTAGACCTACTCCTTTCATTCAGCACCTAGCTGGACTTTTTTTGTTACATTTCTCTTGGTCAAACATAAAAAATTGTAAAGACAATCCTAATCCCGTCCCCCTCCGAATTAGGACACCCCAAAATAGGCCCAGTATCGGCAGTGCTGTAACCAGGGGCAAAGTAGCAAAATGCTATTCCACAATCGGTCGCAATCCTGGAACAAGTATAAGAGCTCATTTTCATTTTAGGGCCTGATTGAGGAGAATCATTTTAAAAGAAAATTGGGTATTTATCGAGGAGATTGTGAAGAATTGTACTTAAGCTAGCGGGTGCAATAGTTAAAGATCAAGTTGCAAAATTGGTGGCATTTTTGTTATTGTCTTGACGGTTAGGATATTTAAGGGAGTAAATTATTCATCGTGTAATTCTGTCTTTCGAAGACAAAATATGTTAAGGGATTTTACTGGAAATGCACTGCCCATTTTTTAATAAGGAGTGAAATGAATGGCTGATAAAAACGAACTCAATCGAGTCGATAACGATACTGGTGAGGCTGTAGGTACTGTTGTTGGTGCTGTCTCTGGTGCTGCCGTGGGTTCTGCTTACGGTCCGATTGGTACTGTAGTAGGAGCAATTACAGGTGGGAGTGATGGGTAACAATCTCGGCGAAGGAGCCGATGAAGCTAATGACGGTGATGCGAACCGAGAAGATTAGATTTATACAAAGAGGTACATGCATTAAGACTTTCAAAAAGGGAGTCTTTTTATTTTTCTATTAATTTATTCAGCTTTTTTAGGTAAATTTCCAAAAAAGATTGTGGATTGTTTCACTTAAAGTAAACCAGCTAATAGTTTGTCAACATTTTTCAATAAAATGTTTGATCACGTCATGATATACTAAAAATGTCCATGCCAAATAACCTTCCTCATTTCGCTTATTGGAAGGTTTTGCTGTATTTAGTTGGATATAGTTTTTATGCTATATCTTGGAAAGTGGTTCTGCTTTTTAGTAAGGCGTAAATCCAGTGTAAGAGCTTATTTACACACGCAATCATGGCTACCCTGAAGGGTTTTCCTTCTTCTCGTTTCTTGTCATAAAACTCTCGTAGTCTTCTATTACGTGGAATGATCTCATCAGTGGTTTTCTTTTTACGGGCATCCCGAATGCCACTTTGCACAGCCATATACAAGGCGTGGCGGAGTCTACAGGAACCACGTTTGGTTATTCGGTTTACTGATGCAGTGAACTTTCCAGAAGAATATACACTAGGATCTATTCCAGCGAATGCAACTAACTTCTTGGCATTATTAAACCGATCTATCTCTCCAATTTCAGAGATAATCGTGGCAGCGATTTTTTCTCCGATTCCAGGGATAGATTGAAGGATCTCGTATTCTTCAATTTCTTTAGCGAGAGCATCTATTTCATTCGCAATGTTGGATAGGTGCTCTTCATATTGAAGAACAATCTTTACTAAGATTTCAAGGTTGAAGATATGACTCTCGAAGAGATTATTTTGAAAAGGATTTTGAAGAGCAGCTGCTCTTAATTTCTGTGCCTTATCTTTTGCCCAAGACTCTGAACGACTCATACATAATGAAGCTATTCGATCCGTTAACTCTTTTTCACTTACACTTAACACAGCCTTAGAAGTAGGGAAGGCTAGTAAAGTAAGCAGAGATACCTTAGAATAGAGGCTTCCAAACACCCCACGGTACTCAGGAAACACCTGGTCGATTAAAGAATGTAGCTGTATCTTTGTTTTCGCTGATATTTCTGCAATACTCTCTTGTTGTCTTGTTAGATTACGAAGGTTTAAGAGTTGAACCCCACGCTTCTTGTATGGCTCTAATTCCTCTTTATAAAACAGTTCACAAAGATGATAAGCATCAATTGCATCTGTTTTTACCTTTCGCAGGCTTGAGCTCTTGGCTCTATGTGAGATAAGAGGATTTAAGATAATATAAACATATTTTTCTTCCTCTAAGAATTGAATAACAGGAAAATGGTAGTGTCCAGTTGATTCTAAAACAACCGAAGGTTGATAACCACCAGCTGCTCTTTTAACTTCTTTTAGGAACTCCAATAAATTCCCCAAACCTTCAAGATTATGTTCAATACTAAAGCTCTTACGATATGGTTTACCTTTATCTAAAAATGCTTGGACCTGACTTTCACCCTTTGAAACATCCAGACCAATGACTGGATTCATACTTGAATCTCCTCCTCCTAGAAATACAATATTAGTCGGTTTCCCCTAAAACTCCTTGTAATGTCATAGGTTCGCTTGTTAAACGGGATCTTTGTCCCAACCAGCCTGAAACATGATTATACAAGTAGGGGGTGGACAGTTTACTTGACGGGTTCAAGACCCACGGGTGCTACGTCCTCCACCGACTACCGATATAATAAAACCAAATAAAAAAAGGTCAACCAGAAAAATCTGGCTAACCTTATATTACGAACGGGTGCTTATGTTGAAGAATAGGGGCTGCTTCGGCAGTCCTTTTCTTGTTCAACTAAAGGTGCAGTTTAGTTGAACAATCGTCATTAGCTTTTTTTCAACAATCGGACCATTTAACGGAGTAATACTTATTGTGAAAATGGGGGAAATTTGAAATAATTTTATGAAACATTGGTTAATTGGGGGAGTAAAAGATGCGAAATTTTAAAGGGTATTGTTTATTTATAATTTTCACCTTGTTGCTAACAGGGTGTACCGGTGTAGAGAAAGAAAAACCGTCATCAAATACGAAAATAACCATTGAGCCATATAACATGAGTGAAAAGGAAAAACTGCTTATTAGCAAGACAGGTGTAGGGCAAATTGAATTTTTCAAGCTGAATGGCAGTCTGAAAGAAGATGATAATTTGCAATTTTCAGTGGAGGAGTTTGAAAACGGTAAGTTTAAAAAGGACTTGCTAAATACTTCGGATGGACCGAAAACAAAATTTAAAGACAGCCTCATTTCTTTTGGAATAAGTGGTATCGAGGATGAAGACCATTCTTTAAAGCTGTTAACGGGTGTACCATCTGGACTTGATACAACGAAGTATTCAAATAATATGACAATGTCTTCCTTTAGTAAGCTAATAAGCGAAAAGGTTACTTTAGAGAAAAATAAACCTGCATATTTAGTAGCTTGGTTAGGCACTACTAAAAACAGTTTGCGTTCTGTTGAAAGCGAAAATGGCGAATTACCTACAGGTATTGAAGAAGCCGAGATTGCACTTTTATACAAAGTTTTATGGACCGATAAAGAAAAGAAATAGCTTTCTTTTGTTTAACAATCAGGCGCTTATCTTTAGTAAGAAGTCGTCTTTTTGATATGCTCCTACACATAAAGGGATTAGATTTTGTTAAGGTGAAAAAATTGTGAACATTTTCATTTAAACTATCGGGTGCTTTACTCTAAAAAGGAGTAAAGCATTTTCTTACGACCTAGCTGAACGGAGGGATTGATTCCCAATATTTCTGGTGGGTTAAATCGATTATTATAGAGTATAAATACATCCTATAATAAAGGCGGTTCAGTTAACTTCTTAATCATCTTGGAAAAATTGGAACATCGTTTTGGCTATCTACCTTGTATAGTATAATATTATTTTTTGGAGTTTCGTTTATTTTGTCAAAAATCCAATTCCTCCAGAAGCCAGTAACAAATAAAATTGGCTGGTTAACTTTAATTGCATCATTCATTTTCATAGAAGTTTTGTTTTATTTATTTTAAAAAACTAATTCAACTAACAGGTGCATTACTGGAACAACGATAATGCTCATTCTTATTGAAGTAACGGATTTAGGATAGCTGAATGAGGAAATCCATTCTTTAAAGGTGAATTATAGTGGTAGCAACTTTATGAGGAGAATGTTATGAAAAAAAATGTTCAAGTGATTGACGGTGCAATTAACAGTATCTTTGAGATTTATGAAGTAGATGTCGAACTGTTTGATATTCTTTTTCCAAATGGCGATGATATTGCATTTGCAAGTGATTTTCCATACCTTGAGGATACTGATTTCTATAAAAGATTTTACTCAAAAATGTTGGATAAGAAAAAGGTTAATGGTATTCACGGAACACTTCATCTTGAGGACATAGCAAAGGAGAGTTTTCCGAATAGAAAAGAAACGGACACTGGTAATTTTTAATAAATTGATAAGTGCTTATTCAGCTAAAGGGGTGCAGGAGTTAAAGATTGGGATGGCTGCGGCGATCCCGTTTTCTTATTCTGCTAAAGGTAGCAGGGTAGTTCAAGAAGGATATGCATTAAAAAGAGAATAATTCATTTTAGATAATTGAGGCAAAAGTAAGGGGGAAAAGTTTGAAAAAGAGACAAGTTATTTTTTCATTATTAATCCTAGCGTTAATAGGATATGGTGTTTATTGGGCATTTTTTGATATGAGTCGATTGCCAAAAGGCGATAAAATTGCAGAGGAAAGTTCGCCGGATGGGACATATACGATAAAGGCATATGTTTCAAGTGGTGGGGCAACAACAGATAATGCAGTTCGAGGAGAACTCAATTTTAACAAAGAAAACAGAAAACCAAAAAATATTTATTGGAATTATCACGAAGAAACGGCAAAAATAAATTGGATAAACGATAATACCGTTATTATTAATGGTCACAAATTAAATGTACCTAATGAAACTTTTGATTATAGAAGATAATTATTTTTTAGAGATTGTGAAGAAGTGTACTTAAACGACGTTAATTGGAACCATTATTGAGGCAGCCCTTCAGAATGAAAAGCCTGTTATTTTTGTAGATGGGAAGGGCGAGCGAAAATCGATGCTTGAATTTAAAGCTTTGTGTGAAGCTTATGGTCGAAAGGTTTATCTGTTTTCTGAAATGGATGATTTAACGTATAACCCTATTAAAAACGGAACACTGACAGAAACACGAGATAAACTCATGTCACTCTTCAATTTTTCGAGTGAGGGTGATGGAGCTTATTACACAGATATAGCCTCTCGATATTTACAGTTAATCGTAAAGCTGATGGACGAAGCCGGAGTTTCAAGGGATAT
Organism: Bacillus salipaludis; assembly: GCF_030938565.1. Taxonomy (GTDB): domain Bacteria; phylum Bacillota; class Bacilli; order Bacillales; family Cytobacillaceae; genus Neobacillus; species Neobacillus salipaludis_A. The sequence continues at coordinate 344,943 of NZ_JAVGVR010000002.1, forward strand.
TGAAACGATTGCGAAATTAACAAATTTCAAGTCTATGAATCAATTTTTTAAGGAACACAGCATTGTGGAAGAGATCGAAGAAGAGTTTGAGGTTGAAGTAGAAGAAAAAGTTGTTATTGAAAATGAAGTGGCAGCGGCACTGGACGACGATTTAAGTGGCTTTATAGGTACAAAAGAGCCAAAGACTGAAACGATCAAAAAAACGGTTTTAGAAAAGCGAAAGCGTACCGTTAGGAAACTTGGAGAGGGTATGCAGCGGATTAAGAAAGTTTTAGATGATGAGTTTCCAGAAGAGATTGTTGAAGGCTGCTTAACACGTTTGAAAATGCAACTAGGTGAGCTGTTAGAATCCGACCTTGGCCATTTGTTTATAGAGGGTGAAAAAGGTATTGATCTTCAAAAGATTACAGATCAGAACGACGTCGTGATTTTCAGTATTTCAGGGAGTCGTTACGCGGATTATATTCGGAAAATTGGGAAAATGATCATCTTAGACGTGAATAGTTTGGTTGCTTATCGACAAGCACAAGGGCGTAAATCGATTCTTGCCATATATGATGAGTTTTCTGCCTATGGTGATCGTCGAATTGTAGACATCGTGAATAAGTCACGATCTGCGGGCTTTGAATGCATCATTTCTACCCAAACTTTGTCTGACATTGACGCAGTTGATCCCATTATGACAGAGCAAATTATTTCGAACTGTAACATCATTGCAACTGGCCGAGTTAATTCATCCGTGGATGCCGAAAGAATCGCACAAGTTTTTGGTACGTTTTCGGACCGAGAAATTACGCAGCAGATTGAAAAAAAATACCCTCATTTGCGTTATGAGTCAAACATGGGAACAGTTCGAGATGTGGAGCGTTTCAGAGCACATCCAAGCGATATTAAAAACTTACAAATCGGTGAAATTTTTATTAATCGTAAGATGGTTGAAGAAGAGGAAGGAGATACTTATTTCCGTCGTGTGTATGTCCGAAATGCGCTTGATTTAGGAGGGATTGAATGATTAATAAGCTTATTGGTGGCATTAAAGTAAATGCTGATCGTGGGCGTAATAAGGTCTTGAAAGATGAACGACGACTGAAGTCGTCAAAGTTTAATAGTCGGATGGCTTTTACCATCCTATTTTGGGCTGTCGTAATTGGAGTCATCTTTTTCACCTTTCAATCATGGGCTAGGACAGGTTTTTTGAACAATAAGATCAACGGCTATCAGGAAAAGGCTTCTGCACAAATTGCTAGCCTCAATGAAATTGGGTTTGCGAATTCACCGGCTGGTGAAGATTATACGAAAAAGTTTATCGAGGCTTATATCAACGTACCAAATGACCCAAAGCAGCGGGAAGAACGTGCAAAGACACTTCAGAATTTTCTTGCTGAAGGATTGAAGGTGGAGCAATTAGAAAGCCTTTCAGAGTTTAAGGGAAAACGAGTCTTACAGAGTGCTAGTTTATATGATGTGAAGGATGTAAACGAAGATGCTGCCAGCTATGTTTACCGTATAAAGTATGAGCTTTTCAAAACTGTTGAGAAAAAACAACAGGTAGAAGTGAAGAAGGAAGATAAAAAAGGGAAGCAACAAACTGTGAAGGAAGGAAGAGTCATTAAACAAGATGAATCACTTGGAGAAAAGGAACAAATGCTTGTCGTTCGAGTGGGGACAGACGGAAATTCCTTTAACGTTATTGAGCAGCCATATTATCAAACACTTCCAAGTAACAGCCGATTAACAGCCATTCGAGATCAAACAGACAAGTCAAAGAAGAATATAAAGGCTGAAGCTCAACTAAAACAATTTGCTACTCAATTCTTTACTTCATATACAACCAATTCGATTGATGAAATGTCCTACTTAATGAAAAATCCTGAAACTCTTAAAGGGCTTTATCAGTATAAAGGTTTAGAGGGCTTTATCGTCTATGATGGCGAGAAAGAAGGTCAATACATTGTGAAGACCCTTGTTCTCTTACAGGAGGCCAATACAGAGCTTCAAACCAAGCACCCTTTTACTCTTGTTGTCAGCAAGCAAAACAATAAATTTTATGTTCAAGAATTAAAACACACTTTGGGAGGATGATTTAAATGCCAGATATTTCAGGTTTAACACAGTATGTTTCGGGGCAAGTGTCTGCGGTATTGTTTATTGTGATGATTGTCATGATCGTTCGAGCGTTCATATCTCAACGGTGGGGAATGTTCTTTTCAAGTTTTATTTTTGCCGTAATCTGCTATGTCATTGTAGCCAATCCAGGAGAATTTGAAAGTTTAGCGAATGCGATTTGGCATAAAATCAAAAGCGGTGGTCTTAGTTAAGACCAGCAGCTTATAGTTTTCGTAAATTTTTCAAGCATCCTTTAAAGGTTTGGAACATTGGAAAAGGCGATAAAGCAATCGTCTTTTCCAAAGGGATTGAAATTCGACAAATCATTGTTGCAGTACTTATTTTTGGTTTCCTCTTACTGTTTAGAGGGAGTATTAATCAAATTTTGCCAACTACTCTGCAACTTGCCTTTTATGCGGTGTTGCCGTGGATGATTGCAGGGGCAATATGTAGAAGTAAGCTAGATGGTAAACAGCTAGATCGCTTCTTTATTGGGTACTTTCGATACCTTTATAACAAGCGTTTTAGTTATAGCAATCATAAACCAGTTTATCAGCCACAAATGAAAAAGCCCCAATCGTATGAGAAATTCCAATAAGTGAGGTGGGTTTGGTTCTATGTTACAGTTTCCAATCCAGTCTTATAAAAGAAATGTCGTTTATACCCCGGATGGAGAGGCCTTTAGTTATTACAAAGTGTTAGAAAACACAGTAGGGATTAATGAACAAGAAGCTGAAAATACGCTTGTTCATAACCTTCAAAGACTTGCTTGGCAATTAGCGCCTTTTGGGGAAATTGATTATAAAATCGTTCCTGTACCCGTCGATATTGATAAACGAATGGATCGTCTTCAAAAACAGTATGAAGGTAAATATGCTGAAATTGGAAAGTATTATGCTGAACGAGCAAAAGAAATTTTGCGTGAGGAAGCTAAAAATGTCGTCGAATACAAGTTCTTTGTAGGCGTTAAATTAAAGCGGCAGGAGCTAGACGAAAATATTTTGGGTACATTCGTATCCTCTGTTAAAAGCATGAATCGCTATATCCAAAAAATTAGTGGTTTTAAAGAACCCGAGGTGGATGATCTAACAGCAAGAATGTTTGAAGAATCAGAAGATGATGCTTTTAAAGTACTTAATCAATATTTAACTGTGCAGCGAGTAAAAGAAAGCGAATTGCGTTATATGATTCGGCATCAGTTTGTTAGAGGTCAAGAACAGATTGAAGCAGGGGGAAGTGTTTACAGCCTTACAGAAGGCATTCTCGACCCGGGAAAAGCTGGATACATTCATATTAAGCAGTTAGATCATGAATCTTGGTGCGCTTTTCTTCCAGTTTCTGATTTCCCTGTTGATTTAACTTATAAAGAATGGGCATATTTTTTCCAGTCGTATCATTTTCCAGTAGAAGTCAATATGCGGACCATTTACAAGGGAAAGAAAGAAGATGAAAACAAAACGAACATGATAAAGAAACGCTTTCGAGATCAAGATGCTCAATTGATCGAAGCGAATGAAGATGATGACAGCTTAATTAATTTAGGTCGAGTCCTCTTGCATGAGCTTGAAAATGATATTCGAAACCAGGGCAAACCACTTCTTAGAACTCACATCAATTTTGTCGTCTACGGTAAAACAAAAGAAGAAGTTCGAAAGCGAGCAAAAATGCTTAAATTGGGCTTTAAAGATCAACAAATTGAACTTGTGCAGCCGTTAGCCGATCAACTCTTATTATTCCATCAATCATTGCCAGCTGCGAAGATTGTAGCAGAAGATTGGGAACAAGTCCTTACTCCTGAATCTTTTGGCGAATCTCTTTTTTCTCTCACACGAAAAATTGGAAATACCGTTGGGTTTTATCTTGGAAAAAACATTTCGCATGAAGGTGAAAGCATTGGAAACTCTCAATCTCTCGTTTTTTATCATCCATTTTTAGCCCAATTGGGCTTAGAGGGTTCTCACTATTCATCCCCCCATGTGACGATTTCAGGACCAACTGGAATGGGGAAATCCTATTTATTGAAAGACATTTTATTAAATGCGATTTTCTTCGGAGCGCAAATTCTCGCGACGGATCCAAAGAACGAACTCGAAAAGAAATTCAAACAAGCTCTTACGCCTGAATTGGAGCGTTCCATTCCATTCTTTAAAGAGCTGATTGAAAGCTTTAATTATATTACGTTTTCACCTCATAAAAAGGATGCAGGCAAGCTTGATCCGTTGACTTTCCTTGATGGGGAAGAAGCGTATGACACGGCTGTCGCTGTCTTAGAATATTTATCTGAACTTCAACCTAGTGAACGAAATATCAAAACAGAGATTTATCAAGCGGTTCGTGAGGTTGTGCAGCAAGAAGAAAAACCAGGATAATAAAGGTCGTACATCGTTTAATGAAATCAGAAGATCAAGAAGTCATGAAGGTTGGACTCTATCTCAATGAGATTGGCACCAATGGTGTTGCTAAACTGATGTTTTCAGATGGAAATGTTTCAGGAATTAGTCTTTCAGAGCAAGTGAATATTTTGCAGATTCAAAATTTAACCCTTCCTGAAGATGGGGAGAAGCCTGCCACTCGTGATGAGCATATTGCCGTTGCCTTAATGATTCCATTAGCAAAATTCGCGACGAAATTTGCCCGGGATGATTCTAAAACCAAAATCACGATTTTTGAAGAAGCATGGATGCTTACGAACACAGGTCAGGGACACAAACTGATTAAAGAAATGCTAAGAACAGGGCGTTCATTACGATCGGCCGTCTACATTATTACGCAATCGACGTTAGACTATAACCGTCCAGATATTAAAGAAGGCATTGGTACGAAGTTTGCCTTTAAAGCAAAGACGGCTGAAGAAGCAGGAAATATCATTGAGTTTCTTGGGCTTGAAGACAATGAAGCCAATCATAAAATGCTGAAAAATCTGAGGGAAGGCCAATGCATCATGGAAGACATGTACGGCCGTACAGCAAAGATTCAAACCGATGTCCTGTTTAATGAATGGGTTAATGCCTTTAATACAAAAGAAAACGACAAAGGAAGAGCAGAAACCGAGGAGGCGTTCATGTGATAAAAAAACTATTAATCTCTCTAATTCTCTTGATTGCACTTTTAGCTGGGTGCAATCAAAGTACATCTGGCACATCTTCTGAAGATATTGCGAAACTGGCTTATGAATGGGAAAAGGCAAATTTTGATCGAGATTATGATCGACAGCAAGATTTTATTTATAAAAAAGGTTCTTATGAAGTAGATAAAACAGCTAAAAAAATCGATTCAGGATTGAAGTATAAAGACATTCGTTTTGAAATTTACTATGACAAAAAATTGAAACAGTATTATGTCTTTGAGGATTTTACAAGTCCTATTGGTGGAAATTCAGTAGTAGACAATATTCTTTTCCGTAAAAAAGGTGACGAGTGGAAAGTAGATACGAGCAAAAGTTTAGATATTGTACGGGAGGAAGTTTCAAAAGAGTTCGATCGGGAAGCCTGCATTAACTGTAAATGAGGAGGGATTGAATTTTGAAATATCTGAAATGGGGGTTACTCTTTTTTGTATTTATGCTGCTTATTCTGCCAACCTCTTCATTAGCGGAAAATGTTTCTCCGACCGTTGAGAAAAAGAAAGAAACCGTAGGGCGGGTGACACTGGAAAGCAAAGAGTATCCTCTCGATCACTATAAATTAGAAGCAGACATTGGCGATGGCATTAGCGAAGCGGGTGACCGTGCTTTGCATGCCATCAATCAAGGGTTATGGGGATTCAATAAAACAATTGCCAATTTTACTCTTTATTCTGTTGATCAGTTGATGTCTTTCGATCTAATTAGTCTCATTGTAAATGAAGCAGGGATGATGAGTGAACGAATTTATAAAATTATCTCGGGTACATTTTTATCCTTGTTTGTGGTGATTGTGGGAGGTACAGCTGCCTATCGATATTTCGTAAATCAACAAGTCGGCCATGCAGTGAAGGCGATTCTTGGGGCTCTCGTGATTATGACTGTTACTTTTTGGTTTTATTCCAATGCAACACAGAATATCAAATGGCTAAATGATCGCGGAGCCGAGCTTGAAGGTATTGCCAGTTCTGCGAATGTCCTTGTGACTTCTGACGAATTCGATACCAACAAAGCGTACAATTCTCAAGAAGGTTTGGCTGTACTTGAAAATCAGCTATTTAATTTGATGATAAAACGTCCGTATTTACTCCAGAATTATGGTTCAACAAAAGAATCAGAGATTGTTAGCGAAGATCCCAATCGGGTAGATAAACTTTTGGAAATCAAGCCTTACACTAAAGAAGGAAAAGAGCAAAGGAAATTAATCGTTAAAGCCGAAGTTTCCAGGTATAACAATAAGTATATGTCTCCAGATTTTAGCGGTGACCGATTTGGATATTTACTTGTAACGCTTATATCTACCGTTGCCCTTTCTATTCCTATTTTATTGTTAGGGATATTTAAATTTTTGCTTCAAGTATGGTTCCTAGCATTAGTCATTTTCACAGGCATTCCATTAGTTCTTGGTTTAATCCCATCTTATAGCGAGACGGCTTTAAATCATTTCAAAAAGATTATTGGTGTGCTGCTTATGAAAGCTGGATTAGTCCTTTTGATTGCTGTTATTACCTGGCTTGTTACTTTACTTTATGAATCTGTTAAAGTGACGAATGGCGTAGAAGGATATGCTTTTGTTGTCTTCTTAATCGTCATTACCATGTGGGGCTTATTTAAATATCGTTCTGAAATCTTTGAGGTTGCTTCAGCTGGAATGGTTCAAGGGCAGCAAACCGTGGAAAGAGCAACATCTCAAGCTTTTAACAAAATGGGAGATTTCCAAGAAAAAACTTTTCGTATGGTGGATAAAGGGTATCGACGCTATCAGCAAAATCAACGGCAAAAAAAATCAGATCGACGAGAAGAAGGTGCAACAACGGCAACGCCAAATGCTGCTTTTACACAAGATACTCCTCAACGTTCTCGACATCGCCAAGCAAGTCAAACCTCAACGGTGGGAAAGGGACAGGAAGCAGCCATTCAAGCTATTGGAAAAAACGGAAAAAATGCTACTGCCTCAATGGTAACTGGTACAGGTACCCAATCAGCTTCTCGTAATCCGGGAGCTGCGATTGTTCACCTAGATGATTATAAAAAAGGAAAAGACGACGGTTCTACAAACAAGGTTGCTTCAGGTAATGCTTCACAGCAGCAAGCTACACCAAAATCTGATAAACGAAACGCAGGACCAACTTCATCAAGACAACAAGAGCGTTCTCCAGGTAATGTTTCACAGCAGCAAGCTACACCAAAATCTGATAAACGAAACGCAGAACCAACTTCACCAAGACAACAAGAGCATTCTCCAACTAATGTTTCGCAGCAGCAAGCTACACCAAAATCTGAAAAAAGAAATGCAGGACCAACCCCACCAAGACAACAAGAGCATTCTTCAAGTCGAAACCCTGTGAATTATTCGGAACAAAGGCAATCCTTGCCTCACCAACCCATTGATCCAAATAAGCCGATCACAAAATGGGAAGCAGACCAACAAATTAAGGCTAGGAGAGGCGATACTTCTGGAAATGTTGTTCAATCTGAAAAACGGGATCCAAAACCTAAACCAGAAAACACAAAGCCAGAACGGAAAACACAAAAGACTAGTGAAAACGGATGATGTTGGAGATTTGTATTCTGACGCAATTAAATCAGATTTTATGAACAATCCCCCGTTCGTTGCGTCAGAATCGACTTCAGGAAAGGAGACGGCATGCAAGTAACTTTGAAAAAAGGCGCTAAAGTTGCTGGAACTATCGCAGTGCTGAAAAATCCAATTACTTGGATTGTAGCTGGCATCCTTCTTCTTCTTTCATCGATTTTCGGTTTAGCTTTGTTTATCTCAATCAGTTTAGGTGGTGGCAGCACCCTTGATTCAGGCACGGGTATCTGCTGAAGTTTTAAGATATGAGCCTTTGGTTACCGAATACGCTAAAAAGTATGGGGTTGAGCAATATGTGCAGCTATTGCTTGCTAAGATGATGCAGGAAACGGGTGGAAGGCTTCCAGATGTAATGCAGTCAAGTGAAAGTATCGGGCTTCCTCCAAATTCGATTACAGACCCCGAAGAAAGTATTGATGTAGGGGTTAAGTATTTTGCCAAAATCATTAAGAAAACCAAGGGTGATATAAAGTTAACTTTGCAAAGCTATAATTTTGGTGCAGGATTTATTGATTACGCCAATAAAAGAGGGGGCTATTCAAAAGAGGTAGCGATTGAGTTTTCAAGGATGATGGCAGCTGAAATGGGATGGGATTCATACGGTGATGTTAACTATGTAGACCATGTTCTACGTTATTACAATGCTGAAAATGATAGTGTCGTAGTTAAAGGAGACGGTACACAAATTTTTAATGTTGAAGAAGTTCATAAAATTATGAAACAGTATCTTGGCCGTCCCTATGTGTGGGGAGGCAGAACACCAGCAGCAGGAGGGTTTGATTGTTCCGGATTAATGGAATATGCCTTTAAACAAATCGGTATTGATATGACTGGTACAGCTCAAGCTCAATACGACAAAACAAAGCAGATTCCGGAAGATCGAATTAAACCGGGAGACTTAGTTTTTTTCTCTACATATAAGCCGGGACCATCTCATGTTGGCCTTTATGTAGGCGACGGAAAATTCATTAATTCCAACGACAACGGCTTAGAATACAGTTCGGTTGAAGAGTGGAAAAAGCAATATCCATTCTTAGGATTTAGAAGAATTCAGTGACGGGGGTGAAGTCTTGGAACCAAATCATAAGAAAAATTACATTTTGCTTATGCTCGTTTTTGTTGCAGCCGTTTTAGTTATCATGTATATTTTCGGTTTGCGATCACAACTGCAGGAAGTAAAAGCGAATCAAAGAAATTACGAAAATCAGATCAAAACCTTATCTTCTGTTCAAAATACAGATGCGTTAGAAGTAAATCAGAAGTTCCTTGAAAAGTTTTTCACCTATCAAATTACTACTGAACGATATGAGGAAATCAAACCACTCATGACTGATCAAGGATTTAAAGCGACCCATCCATCTGGAACTGAACTGCCTAAGTCTAAACAATCAGTTAGGTCTTCAATGGTTGGATTAAAACCCTTTGAATATCAATCTTCAAAAACTGAAGCTGAGTTTCTTAATGAGTTTAAGCTCACAACCGAATTTAACGATGTCTCAAACACAGAAACGGTTATTGTCAAAACGTCGCTAATCTATGTTAAAGAGCAGGGTTGGAAGATAAATGATGTTGAATTTGTAGGTCAATTAACTGGACGATAGAAGGAGGCTTTTCAATGAAACAGATTCTTGAAAATTTACTTGAAAATGTAACCACTATTTTCTTGCCGAGAAATTATTATAAAGAAAAAATGGTAAAGCACATACTTACACAACCAGTCTTTTATAAAATCTGTATCTTGCAGGGAAGCTTCTCGAAATCCAAAATAAGCACGTATTTCTGAACGGTGATAAGTAATAGTACGTCCTGCCCAATCGTATTCAGAAAAGGTATCAGGATTAACAACCAGCTGCTTAGCTATGTAATCTACCACTGTTTTAGGTATCTTACTCTTGGTATGAGGGAACCTGGCTTCGTATTGGAAAAACTTAAACATAACTGCAAAACCGATCTTTGAGTTTCCTCTTTTTAGTTGTATTAACTCTTGTTCATCAGGCATCAGTATAAAGTGTTCAATTAATTCATCTAATTCCCAATTCCTTTTTAATTTCTTTCCTCTTTTTGTATCTTACGATACAGAGTCATACGAGAGATACCAGCCTTCTCAGCTGCATCTGTCCGGCTCATCCCTTGTCAGACGTGTTTTTGATCAAACTTTTTTATATCCCAACACTAACACATTTAGTTCAACAACGATGGGCTGCTTCCTGCTTCGGTAGTCCACTTTTTATTTTGCTAACTAACAGTATAGTTTCTATGGTTCTTTAGTGAAAAATAAAAGCATCACATACTATACACGTAGGACATTTATAGCAGCTTAAAAAGTACATAGATTAAGCATAGTTAACTACTAGTTAATACAATTTATACATGATAAAATGTCTAAGAGTTTAGAGTTAGGGGGCCGTAGTTAAATGAATCAGCAGTGGAAAGAGCAATTAGAGAAGTACAGAGATAATCGTAAAGAAGAAATCCTTACTGCAGCTCAGCAATTATTTCTTGAAAGAGGATTAGGAGTTGTAAAGTTAAACGATATCGTAAAGCAGTGTGGGATTAGCAAGGTTACCTTTTATAAATATTATAAATCAATCGATGAAGTTACTTTTGCAGTGCAAATGAAATTACTTGAAAAGTATATTGATAATGATAAACATTGGATGATACATGGGAAAAACGGATGGGAAAAAATGGAGTATTCTCTCCGATATCAAATTGAAAATTTAAAAACTGAAAAAGATGCAATCAGTTTCATAGGTCTTTTTGATATGCATTATCGTGACCATTATCCCACTCCAGAATTGGAAAATGCATTTCTAGATCTTTTAAAAAAAGGTCGGTCACTCTTTAAAAACATACTCTTAGAAGGAATTCAGGATGGATCAATTCGTAATGATATTGATATAACGACTCTGCAATTTACAATTAGCAATATAACGAGTGCGACTATTCAACGTATGGCTTTAAGAGGGGAAATTTTAAAATATGATCAAGGTATTGATCCAGACCTAGTTCTTGAGCAGATGGTTAATATGATCTTAGAATATTTAAAACCAGTTAAATAGAATGATAAAGGATGTTGTCTTTAATTTAGATGACATCCTTTTTTATTTACAATTTCTTAACAATATAAATACGTTCAATTAAAAATACGTAGCTATAATTCAAAGTGTATTTACTAACAGTAAATACCTAGTTATGGTAAGTAAATAGTTTGGTCGGCCAACCAAAAAGTTAAGTTTACAAGTTAATAGCATTACAAAGTCTAATCGGGGCACAGAGGAGAATTAGTTATGAAAACAATGGATAATCAATCGTTAGAAAGTCGGACAAATTTTCGAGCGATAGCGAGTTACAGAACAAAGGATGGACGTAAAATCATTGAGAACCGACTATATCGTTCAGGTGAACTAGCTCAATTGACGATAGAGGATCTTCATTTTGTCCACTCAATTGGGCTAAGTCACGTTATTGATTTTCGTTCTGTAAATGAAATTGAAGCAAAACCAAACCCAATCATAAAAAATACTAAGTATGTCAACATCCAAGCTATTGGTGGTTCTATGAATCAAGAAGAAATGATGAAAGGCATTAAGCAATTATTAGAAGCTGATCACTCAGAAGGTTTTTTAGAAAACGTAAACCGTAATTTTATAAGAGATACTACTTCAAAACAGGCTTTTAGACAATTTATCGACATAGCAGTTGAGGCTGATGGGAGCCCATTTCTATGGCATTGTACGGCAGGGAAAGATCGAACTGGCTTTGCTGCAGCCATTTTACTAGTAATACTTGGAGTACCAGTGGAGCAAATTTTTGAGGACTATTTGCAAAGTAATAATAATCGTATAGAAGAGAACAAAAAGATACTAGAAATAATTAGTATGATGCTCCCAAATAATGATGAATTTGAATATATCAAAGAAGCAATGTCCGTAAAAAAATCCTATCTTCAAGCTGCATTTGATGAAGCTGAACATTGCTATGGTTCAATTGAAAACTATCTTGAAGAAGGACTAGGTGTTACGGCAGATATACGCTCAATATTACAGCAACTATACTTGGAACAAGTTTAAAAACAAGCTGATTCAATAGTAGAATAAGTGTTCTTAGAAAATACAACATCGAGGTGAAAAAAATGAAGGTTTCGTCAAAAACAGTTCTATCATACGGGCTGGGGAGTCTTGGGTCGAATTTGATTTGGGGGTTAATGCTAGGTTATTTAATGCTATTTTATACCGATTACTTTGGGATATCGACAGTTGCTGTAGGAACATTATTTCTTGTAGCGCGAATTTGGGATGCTTTAATGGATCCTATTATGGGCGTCATTGTAGATAATACAAAATCCAGATGGGGAAAGTTTAGACCGTATCTTCTGGTTGCCCCGGTTATTATGGCCGGTCTTACGGTTCTTTGCTTTTTACAGCCTCATATCAGTCCCGCAGCTAAGATTATTTACGCATATGTAACGTATATAATGTGGGGAATGAGCTACTCTGTAGTAGATGTTCCATATTGGTCCATGACAGCTGCTATCACAGACGATCCAAAGGAACGGACAAAAGTGGTTATGGTGCCCCGGGTAATGGCAATTATCGGCGGATTAGTTGTAAGTGTCTTTACCTTACCGCTTGTTAAAGCGTCAAACAGTTGGTTCCTTGTCAGCTTGATCTATGCGGTATTATGTGTCGTCTTCTTCTGGACTACATTTTTCAACGTAAAAGAACAAGTAACAGTAACTCGAAATGAAAAGTTTACGTTCAGAGATGCTTTTCGCGTCATCAAATTGAACCAGCCGCTTCTGATGTTATTGTTGACAATGTTATTGGAAGATATCATAACAAAATTCAAAGGTGCTTTCGGTATCTACTATTTCAAATATTATTTACATGCTGAAAATCTTTTTCCTCTATTTTCTTTGGTCAGCGTAGTGCCAATATTAATAGGAGCCATGTTTATACCGATGATGTCGAAGCGCTTAGGGAAAAAGAAAACGACTATCATCGGACTTGTTGGTTCCGGTGTGTCGGGAATTGCTTTATTCTTTGTAGGCAAAAGTATGATTTCGTTCTTTACTATATCTATTCTAGGTTCTTTGTTTTTTGGTATAGCGGCGATTACGATGAGTGCTATGATTGCCGATTGTGTGGAATACGGCGAATGGAAAACTGGAAAACGGGCAGAGGGAACGGTATTTGCAACTAACACCTTTCGCTCTAAATTCGCAGGGGCGATAGGGGGAGGAATAGGAGCTTATTTGCTTTCTGGTATTGGTTATATCCCTAATCAAACTCAAACAGGTACAACGATGGTGTGGATGCAGCTATTATATACGATTATTCCAGGAATCTTGTTACTAATCTCTGTTGTGCCGCTCTTTAAATATCAGTTAACAGAAGTGACTTATGAGAAGATTTTATCTGAGATAAAAATAAAACGGGAAAGCAATAGAGCTAAGGCTGATACTTTAGTTAAGGTTCAGTGAAAACACAATTTTTTCATCAAATTAAAATATAAAAAAAATTGACACGAGGAGGAAAAACATGATGAATTTAAAGGGAAATCCATTTTATTTAACAGATGAAGATATTGATTGGGTTAACGCCACTTTATCATCTATGACGGTTCAAGAAAAGGTAGGTCAGCTTTTTTGCCTGCACGGTACGTTTAAGGATAAAGAGCTTTTAAAAGAGACATTAGATACCTTTAAGCCCGGGGGATTCATGTTTAGACCGGATAAGGGGGAGACGATTCAGGATGTTCATCGTTTCTTGCAGGAGCAATCCGCTTTTCCTCTACTTCTTGCGGCAAACCTAGAAGCCGGAGGAAATGGCATTGCATTAGACGGGACAGCAATTGCTAATCCTATGCAGGCAGCAGCAACAGGAAACACAGAAATAGCATACAAGCTAGGGGAGATTGCTGCTAAAGAGGGCAGTGCTGTCGGCTGTAACTGGTCTTTTGCACCTGTAGTAGATATTGATAAAAACTTTCGAAATCCTATCACCAATATTCGTACTTTTGGATCTGATGTTCCCACCATTATAAAAATGAGCAAAGCGTATGTACAAGCCTTGCAAGAAAACGGACTAGCGGCATCCATCAAACATTTTCCAGGAGACGGTGTGGATGAAAGAGATCATCATCTAGTGACTTCTGTTAACTCTCTCTCTGTAGAGGAGTGGGATCGTACCTATGGTATTATTTATAAGGAATTAATTGAGGCAGGTACAAAAACAATTATGCCTGGACATATCATGCTCCCTCATTATTCCAGGAAGCTTCGCCCTGATATTAAGGAAGAAGAAATAATGCCGGCTACTCTATCTAAAGAATTGTTACAGGATTTACTAAGAGAACAACTGCAATTTAATGGTGTTATTGTCTCTGACTCTACCATGATGGCTGGGTTCGCAATGGCAAAAAATCGAGAAGAGGCAGTTCCTTTAACAATCGAAGCGGGCTGTGATGTGTTCCTCTTTAACCGAGATATACAAGAGGACTTTAATTTTATGATGAAGGGTCTTGAAAATGGACTGCTAACGATGGAAAGAGTAGAGGAAGCAGCCACGAGAGTGTTAGCCTTAAAAGCATCTCTTGGTCTCCATAAAAAAGAAGCCGCTGCGATAGTTCCGAGAGAAGAGGAGCTTAAGGTACTCGGCTGTCAAGAACATAAGAAGTGGGCATCCATTGCAGCAGATGAATCCATTACCCTGGTAAAAGATACAAAACAATTACTACCTATATCCGCTAATCTATATCGGCGAGTTTTGTTAATTCCTGTAGAGGGCATAAACTCTCAGTTAAAAGCAGAGGGCTTCTACTCCAAATCCTACACTGAAAGCTTTGCAGATAAGCTGCGAACAAATGGGTTTGAGGTAGTTCTCTTTGACCCAAATCAAAATTTTGGAGCGTCATTTACAGCTCCTACGTACACAATGAAAGAACAATTTGACCTTGTTATTTATTTAGCGAACCTTCCTACCGTAAGTGTAAAGCCTACTTTGCGGCTGCAGTGGTCGCCATTGCTTGCGGGTGACTTACCATGGTTCATTCAAGAGGTTCCAACTATTTTCATTTCTCTGGCCAACCCATATCATTTATTCGATATTCCGAGAGTCCCTGTCATGATTAACTGCTATCATGCAAACGAAAACATTATTCATTATCTTTATAAGAAGTTAACGGGGGAATCCGAATTTAAAGGAAAGAGTCCGGTAGATCCGTTTTGTGGATGTTGGGATACACGATTTTAATTGGTGATGTGTATTTGTAATGAAAGTTGCATCACTGAGTATCCGCGAAATGAGTACGATACTCCTAGTTATAAATGCTATTGGTTATTACATGATTTAGTTCCATTGCTATACAGATCCCAAATTTATCCGCCTGTGCAACTAGTGACAGGCGGTTTTTTCAGGTTCAGTTGTATAGACAGGCTCCCCAAGAATTCTTCCCTACTCGCCAATCTATAATGAGAAAATCTAATAAACACAAAATTAATTGTGTTGTCAGTTTGTCGATAAAGAATTGTGTTTTTCTTATTTCACATATCAGCTAATAGAAGGATTATTGAATAAAATTAATATTTTTAAAAGACCGTATTGTTAAGTCATTACTAAAAATTTAACAACTTTATGTTACCCTCATCCAAAACAGGACGGGGGTACGCGTGTTGAAAGTATTAAACTTAAACAACTTACTGTAATCTTGACATTTCCTATTGCGGGTGGTGACAGCTTCGCTGGTACTCCCCCTATTAAGAATTTAAATAAATAAAACGTAAAACACGCCCCCATCCTATCTTTGGTTGAGGGCGTGTTATTTGGGGGAATCGTCTTGAAAATGTGCTTAGCGTTGTAAATCCGTATTTTCCTGACGGTATCCCTAAATTAAAAATAGCTTCATAACTTTTAAGTACTGATGCCGAAACATCATTTTGGTACAAAAGACGAACAATTTTTTGTGGCCAATGTGAAGTTTTTTCTTTATATCCAAACGATCTCTAACCCTGCCAACCTTGGGCGCTGCCCAAACCCGCAAGGGAAGAACCTCCCCTTGACCCTTTTTTAAAAACACCCGGTTGATTACGCCTCTTATAATATAAGAATTAATGCATTATTACCTGGAACCATTTTTACCCCTTTTGTCGAAGACTATTTATCAAAAGATCCGAATCCTGAAGAAGCTATTAAACTTATTAAAAAGAGACAATTAAGCGGTGAACTAGGAAAACCAATTGACATTGCATACGCAGCTCTGTATTTAGCTTCTGATGAATCAAAGTTTATGATGGGTACCCCTTTTATTATTGATGGGGGAGTGACATATGGTAAACAGGTATAAAACATCTGTAATACTGTTCAAACTCTAGAAGGTTAATATCCATCCTATAAGCAATCTGATTTTTAATGTTTTCTGTAAAACACCTGTTCGTAAAAGTACACTTTTTGCGAACGGGTATTTTTTGTTCAAAAATGGCATTTTTCACGTTCGTAAAACTTAAAAATTAATTTATGAACGTTTTGTTTTTCTTCTGTCAGAGTTATTTGAAAAATACAGTAAGAATGGAAAATTGGTTCTCCAAAACATAACGAGAAGCTATCTAGGCAATGTCTAAACATCCGAACATAAAAATCAGGCTCATAATTGGGTGAAACAAATAAATCGTGAGGATATAGGCTTGCATAAAATAAAAGACAACCCATATTTAACAAGGTAATTATTTTACCTCCTATAATTACGAACAAACAAAGGACCGTCAACCGGTCCTATTTCTTTTGATTATTTTATAGTCTTATGGCGGCAGCACTACGGACTGATCAGAAAGGAAAATGCATCCTTTCTGTTATTCCGTACATGTCGCTTCGGTATTAAATGTACCGATAACCACGGACTGTACGGTTCACGCCTACATTCCGTAGGTTCCTGTTCCATTTACGGCCACTGCCGCCATACCGAACGAGCCGAATACCAAAAAATCCAAAGATTTAAAGATTAAAAGAATAAAGAACAAATGGAGAGCAGCCAAAACGGCTGCTTTTTTTGTTGATTTTTCCCTTTTGCCTTCCGAATCGTAAAACAGCGCAAGCTTTCTAACCTTCCAGCCGGTAGGACACCTGGCTCTGTTATTATTAATTGTTAATTTTTCAAACTATAATTTTTTTAATATGAAAGGGTGCATCGATTTAGATGCACCCTTTACGTTACTTCTATTTTTTTAATCCCTATACCCCTTGCCAATTACTTTTCCATTATATAGAAAAAGGTAATGTTTCTTAATACTTTATTATTTGTTAAGAACGTCACCGATGTAACAGTTTTTCCATCGTATTTTTCACCAATTAAGTGAGCTTGTTTTTTAGTAACAATTCGTTCCCCAATTATAGGTTTTTCATTTTTTATAATTTCCATCTTTTCTTTATCCGATAAGCTATTTGCACATTTCTTACATAGACATACTTTGTAACGTACCTTACTTATTACATGGATATAAGCTTCCGTAAATCATTCTCAATTTTATTAGGTTCTGTTGTTGGAGCATAGCGCTCTGCTACTTTCCCGTTTGTATCAATAAGGTACTTGGTAAAGTTCCATTCTATATTTTTGGACATTATCCCTTTTTTCTGTTCTTTGAGAAATGTAAATAGAGGGTCTTCGTTTTCACCATTTACATCAATTTTTGCAAAAATAGGGAAAGTTACTCCATAATTCAATTGGCAAAATTGCGTTGTTTCTTCAATATTTTCAAACTCTTGATTGTTAAACTGGTCACAAGGGAATCCTAATATTTCAAACCCTTTGTCCTTATATTTATCATACAATTCTTGAAGACCTGTAAATTGAGGAGTTAACCCACATTTACTTGCTGTATTCACTATGAGTAATATTTTCCCTTCGTAGTCTCTTAGTAATTTTTCCTTATCATTTTTCATTTTAACATTAAAATCATACACTGTTTCCATGTTAAGTTCCTCCAAAACCAAGAAGATATTTTTAATCAACGAGTTTTAAAGTTACCTCCATATTTCCTCTTGTCGCGTTGGAATATGGACATACCTGGTGGGCTGCTTCTATAAGTCCCTGTGCTGTTTCTTTATCCACACCTTCTATTTCCACCTCAAGGTCAGCTGCAAGTTTAAATCCTTTGCCTGCTTCATTTTTTAGAATAGATATACTGGCAGTTACTGCTGTTGCTGTCACACCTTTTACCCCTTTTGTACGAATCACAAGGTTTAATGCCGAGTCAAAGCAAGCAGAGTAACCTGCTGCGAATAATTGTTCTGGATTTGTCCCGTATCCACCTGGACCACCAAGTTCTTTTGGTGTTTTTAAATCCAAATCTAATACGTTGTCAGAAGAAACTACTCGTCCATGTCTGCCTCCTACCGCTGTTGCTCTTGCTGTATATAATACTGTCATTTTACATTCCTCGTTTCTTTTTGTAAGTTTTCTTGATCTTGTCAACAACGGAAACATTGGTTGGGATTTTGCTGTTTCGCTCATCGGAGCTGCTATCATTGTGGCCATTTTTGCACCCATTACAGTCCGTGACTATATGCGTCGTACGGAATTTGAATGAACGGTAAAGTAAAAAGAAAAAGAGGCTTATTCCTGGTTTTTATGGCAGGTTAGCCTCTTTTCTATTTATCAATAAGTTCCTCCTTCCAGGGCGTTTCTAGATGAGAAATCTTAGATTACACTCGTTATTAATTTAACATCCATATTCCCATTCGTTGCTTTAGAGTAAGGACAAACACCATGAGCTTTATAAACTAATTCCTCAGCCTCTGCTAATGATACCCCTTTGATCGATACGTTTAAGACCGCAGCTAATTTAAAACCGCCATCTTGGTCTTTCCCAAGTGAAACTTCCGCCGTAACTTTTGACTCAATTCGTTTTCTCGCCTGTCGTGCGACTAAATTTAATGCACTATCAAAGCAGCCTGCATAGCCGGCAGCGAATAATTGCTCTGGATTCGTTGCATTTTCTTGTCCCTGACCGCCTAAAGATTTTGGCATTGAAAGGGCTAAATTTAATGTCCCATCACTGCTTGTTACTTTTCCAGCTCTGCCACCTTCTGCTGTTGCACTTGCGGTATATAATAATTCCATAAAAAACCACCCCAAAATATAATTTTATAAAATTTAATTTCGCGCAATTTATTTTATAAAATTATATTAACCATAAAGTATTCTGAAGTCAATAATTAAATTGTGTAAAATTAAATTGGTGTTTAAATAATTGCTTATTGTATTATAATGGTACTAATGAAAGATGAAAGGACAAGGAAATGGAAAATTATCAATTAAAACTCGAGAACCAAATATGTTTTAAGATTTATTCAACCGAACGTGAAATCACTAAATTATACAGAAGTTTATTAGAAGAGTTGGAGGTAACGTATCCTCAATATTTAGTATTATTGGTACTTTGGGAGAGAAAATCGGTAACGGTTAAAGAGCTTGGCCAAAAGTTATTTTTAGATTCGGGAACATTGTCACCTATGCTAAAGCGAATGGAAGGGAATAATCTTATTGAACGCCGAAGATCATTGGAGGATGAAAGAACGGTCATCATTTCATTAACACAAAAAGGTGAAGACTTAAAAGACAAAGCTCAATGTATTCCTTCAAAATTGCTGGAAAATCTGTCCTTAGACATGAAGGAATTAACGAATTTAAATCAAACACTAACGACCATTTTAACCAGAATTCAACAGAAAATATAAAGCCGGGTTAAAACAAAAGGAGATACCAAAGACTCTTACCAACGCGTATGAGTCTTTTTTATAGTCATTAGATGGCTGCTAGTTTTTTGAGGATGCTTTCCACCATTGCATTAATATCTTCATTTTCCGTGTTTTGCAAGTACTCGGGCTTAAGGACCTGGGTTTTCTTCGCTACTTAATAATCAAATAGCGCCTGTTTCAATGACAATTCCTCTTCCACTAAAAAGGATGTATTCACCAATTTCCCTAGAACCGTTTCATCCTGAATAATTAAGATGGAGAGATTCAATTGATTAAAAACTTCTGCATTCATACCATTTTTATAAAATGTATGAATGGTAGTAAGTTGTTCTTTTCTTGATTGCATCTTTTTTTCGTATAGATGCCTACAGCTTCTTTTTAAATCATTCAAAAAAATATCTGAAGCATAATCAGCTGATAAAACAGCTTGTTCAAACACTTTTTGGAAACGAAGGGGATAAGATAACTCTTCATTGGAAATGGTTTGACCAGCTTCATTTATATAATCAATACAGAGATTCGTAAGCTCCATAATGATGTCTTCCTTCGAAGAAACTTTCCATAGCTACATGAGTACAACGCTTATTTTTAATCCAGTCCACCAATTGGAAAAGTTCATGTGTCATGGTACCAAATGTTTCAATTTCTTTTCCTTTTGGAGTGATCGCGCAAGCGGTAATACTCTTTTTATGAACATCGAGTCCACAACAGCGATTATATACAACTTCCATTTGTAAAATTCTTCCTAGGCTGAAATAAATTAGGGCTGGTGCAACAACCCTATAAGATTAATCTATCCTGCGTGCTTCTCGTCAGAAAGCAACAATTTGTGGTGCACCTGGTCGTAGCGAATCAGTATACCATACGGGCTTATAAGCACCATAGTTTAACGACCTTCCTTCGCCAGCCATATTAACAGGATTGACAGGGGGAGAGGGAACTAGACTAGGATAAAAGTATTTTCATTCATTTGATGGTGCCGCGTAAGCGGCATGAGTGTCTACCATGAAAATAAGTTTCTTCAAGAATAGAAAAGTGACAATACTTAAGAAGACCCTGCTCATCGTTAAAAAAAGAGGAGAGTGTTAAATTAGCAAGCCTATAGATTGGATTGACTGGATTAAAGTCAGTATCAGTATTGACACTTCCTATCCATTTTCATTCTATGTGGTGCAGCCCTGCTGCATGGGTGGCTAACGGGTAGCAAGAGTTGAAGAGCAGGGCTGTCGTTTCGGCAGCTTTTTTTTATTGTGCTAACGGGGAGGATAGTTGAACAATGATAGGGAATACTGGAGTTATATATTTTTCTAAGGTGAATTAAAAGATGACTCCATTGATTAGAAAAGAAAAAATTATAAGTTCCGATAAGTTTTTTCAAAGAATAAATCAAGTAGAAGTGGAATATGTAAACTATTGGAAAGAACATACGTTATGGAACTGGGAATTTTGGGTTTCAGTAGCATTATCAATCATTCCTTGGCTTGTATGGATAATACTGCGAAAGCGTGGAAGTGAGGCAAGATTACTTTTAGCTGGAATTTTTGGGTTAAGTGTAGCTTCTTGGCTAGATTTTTTAGGCCTTGTTTTTGGGCTTTGGCATTATTCTGGGAGATTATTGCCTACATGTCATTAATATATATATATATAATTTATTCTTAAATTCAAATAGATATTCAGTCTACAAATTTTTCTTTACCTTCTCGGTTTACAAGCTTTTAAAAAAGTACCATTATTCAAGTTAATAGTAATTATTTAAGGTTATTTTTAACCATGAATGTGCTGGGTTTTTTAAATGTCAATCAACTATGTATTTAATTAATAAATTAACATATATATTGTTGTATATTTATATGTGTTAATAATATATATGTATATTTTTAATAGGAATACAAGTCTTTCAAGTATTTTAGTACACAATAAACTGAGATTGGACATATAAAATGTTTTCAAAGGCCATAACTGAATATTATTAAAGAACTTCCGCTCATCTTGTTTGAAAGCTTAAATTTTAGATTTGTAACCTTGGAGTTCCTCTAGCCTTAATATAAAAACCTCATAACTAATCCTTCATTTCTTCAGAATTGACTAGTAATTTTTACATTAATGCTACAATTTTAAATATACATAAACCGATTTAAATAAGACAGTTCTTAACATTTAATATACAGTCTTTTAAGGAGGTCGATATCTAATCATTTGAATCTGTAAGTTTTGTAGCTTTAAAAGGAATAAAAAACTCTAACCATAATTCGGTTAGAGTTTTTTTATAGTTCCATCTTTTTTTTTCTTTAACAACAAAATACCCTTAGACATATATATTAATGTATATATCTAAGGGTATTTCAAATTCATTATATTTATAGGGGTATGTAATATATTAATAATAACATATATATCGTCATATATTTATATAAAAATTTATAATATATACATATATGAATATGGTTATATATTATATGCAAGGTATAATGAATAAAGAAACATAAGTGAATCGAACTAGTGAAATATCTGACTGTAACTTCATTTTGACTAAGGGTTGTATTGAATGGAATAACTAATTTATTTCTGTAGGACTGTAATTTAGTCTAACTATTATTTTGAAGGTAAGTGTTATTTATAAGTGGTTTGTATCGTTCAGATAAGTCTAGAAAATCATTTTCATCTCAACAATACTTTTCCACGAACTACATAATTGATTTAATTTTTTGTGCAGAGTGGAATGAAATCCTACGCTTTGAATTTTCCTTCACAGTAAAAAATCCCAATACTGATAGAAGAGGTAAATCCCCCTCATAAACATTCCAAGGGGGATAGGAGTAAATTTAGCTTGATGGCTATGATCTTCGCCACCCGATTTAAGTTAAACGATAAATTTTACTTGGCCTACCACGAGAGGCAGAGCCTTCAGAACCCATGTACTCTGCTAAACCCACTTCGGTTAAACTGGTAACCATCCGTCTAACATTTCTCTCATCGAGACGGAGATGGGTAGCTATTTCTTTTGTAGTGAAACTTCTTAAACCCAATCGTCTCACAGTCGCTGCTAGTTTGCTATACATTCGAACACTTACATTTCCTTGTTCTAGCTTTTCTAAAACATCCTTATCTTCAAGACGATAGGAATAAGACAACTCATCATCTTTCCCTGCAGATTCGATTACCTGCCCATCCTCCTGGATAATTACAATCCCACGATCCTCCCTCTCTTTGGACCGCTGGATTGCACTAAGAGCATTAACCTCAGCAGCAAAGACTGTTTCTCCATAACCAATTCCAACTGCGATCGTCGACTCGGATTCAAGAGAAAGTTGATCCACCGTCTGAACCAGCATGCTAATATTTCGCTCAATGGCTCCACGGGAACTAAAAATAAGATATCGCCCATTCCCTCTCTCCATGAGAGAACCGTCTAAAGACTCACACAAACGTATTAACGATACCTTAAGTAGGGTCTCCAAATACTGTAACCGGTAGGGGCTTCTTGCTTTTTCAGCAATCTTATCAAAATCATTAATATCAATGATTCCCACACCAATTTGAGTATCCTTAAAATAAAATGCCCTTACCTTTTCTTCCAAAATTCTCATGGTTTGCTGAATTTCAAGAATTGTGGGGGTATACCAGTAAGCTGGAACACCGGCTGCTAGTAAACTTTTATAAACACCTTCGAAACAAGTTATCGCAACATCAATCTTACGTTCTTCCCATAAGTTCAGGTGATACTTCAGTAACTCGTTTGGGTTGGTCTGTATTCCATATCTTTTTATGTAAATATTAGAAACGGGTACATCCAGCTGTTCTAATGCTTCTTCTATTTTTGTCTCTTCAAGCTCGTCGATACTAACCCTTTCGACGATTACATGATGGTTTAGAGCCGTCTGCAAAAAACAACGGAAAAGACCTGCTTCTGTATGTTGAATATGTAACAATTGTTCATCAGAATTCAAAATGTTTTTTGCAATAATATAAGAAAGCTTACCCGAAAAAAACCAAATATCAACCTGATGATCATTTTCTTTAACGATGGCACTCGTCTCCTGAAAATGGTTGTACGGAAATGGTAAAAATCGCAAGCTCAAATCCATTTTCATTTTTTTCGCAAGAGTTAAAATTCGATCTACCGAAGTTTTAGGGCCTACAATTCCAATCTGATACATATGTACCTCCCTTCTAGTACCTGATCACTAGGCACTTATCTGTTTTGTTATAGGTTACACGATGATTTTCCCTTTTGTCTAGACCAGCATGCAGCTAATACAGCTTCTGTGCAAAACCAAACACGTGTCAATTGACTTTTTGTCATTTGATGAATCAATTAATTTACCTCTTTTTGGAGAAGACGCAAATTTTTTAACTTAACATTTCCACCAAGATATAACTTGATAACAGGACTTTGAGAAATAAACATTCATTTCTCCACCTCTTGTGAACGATCTCACTTAGCATTCGTGTTGCGAATTTTCAAAAAATGTATTGCAATCTGTAAACAATTCAAATAAAATCATTTTAGGGTAATTACCCCTTTTTGACCTTAAAGTATCCTAGTTGTTTTTTTATTTGTTAGATACAGTTAGAAAAATTGGAAAGGAGTTATATATTTTAAGTAAAGTACTAAGCTATTTATGTATCTAGAGGTCATTTAGAATTTTTATGTTAGTAGTAGGACAAATAATAATATACCCCAATAAGAGAGAGGGAATTTCATGAATCAAGAACAATATTTAAAAAAGAAAATGGGCTTTTGGTCACTTACAGCACTATCTCTTGGAGGAATTATTGGATCAAGCTGGCTTTTTGGACCATGGAATACGGCAAAAATGGCTGGACCTGCAGCTATTATGTCATGGATTATTGCGGCATTCGTCATTACTCTTATTGCCCTTGTTTATGCTGAATTAGGAAGGGTAAGACCAGAAGCAGGCGGGTTGGCCCGTTATCCCCTCTATTCCCACGGGAAATTGCTTGGTACCGTGACAAGTTATTCAATTTGGCTTGGCTACTGTGCAACTGCACCTGTTGAATCGTCAGGAGTTATTCAATATGCTAATCAGTTCTGGCCTGGACTATATGATGTAACGAAGGAGCAACTAACTACAACAGGAATTCTGGCATCGACTATTTTAATGGTATTATTTGTGGTTGTGAACTATTTTGGTGTGAAATTATTTGCCGTTACCAATACCATAATTACCACGATTAAATTTATAGTACCTCTACTAACCATCATTGCTTTCTTTATGACAGGTTTTCATTCAGAAAATTATACAAGTCATGGGTTCACCCCTTATGGATTTGGAGCAGGGTTAAGCGCAATCTTAACTAGTGGTATATTTTTTGCCTATACAGGATTTGGGAATGTGATTATGATGGGCGGCGAGGTTAAAAACCCAAGGCGTAATATTCCACTTGCACTTATCGCATCCCTGTCAATTTCAGCTATTTTATATGTTTTACTTCAAATCGTTTTTATTGGAGCCGTTCCGCCAGAAATGCTGGCTAACGGTTGGAGTGGAATTAAATTTGACTCTCCATTTGCGAATTTAGCACTTATGGCGAATATGGTTTGGCTATCTTGGACCATTACAGCCGATGCAATGGTTTCCCCAACCGGATCAGCGCTTGCATATACAGCCGGAACTTCAAGACATGTTTTTGCAATGGCGAAAAGTGGGTTCCTGCCATCTTATTTCGGTTCGATTAATCAAAAGTTTGGAGTTCCAACTCGTGCACTTACGCTCAATTTCCTTATCGGATTGCTATTCCTGTTCCCTTTAAAGAGCTGGACTGCGATTGTAGCCATTGTTGGAGCAATTGGTATTTTCAAATACGCTTCAGCCTGCGTCACGGTCATGGTGTTTCGTAAGGTGGGTTTGACAAAAGGAAACGGTATCCCAGGCATGCCTCTTATTGCTCCTTTAGCCTTTACCTTTGCTACATTGCTTATTTATTGGACAAACTGGAGTAGAGTTCAGCTTGCCATTTGGGGATTGGTCATTGGACTTGCAGGATATTTAATTGTTCATTTTATCAATAAACATAAATCGATAGAAATCTTTGGCGGGATCTATCTAGTTATTTATATTCTTATCCTGGTTGGGCTTTCATCAGTTGGAAATTTTGGAGGCAATGGAATGATTGCTGAGCCATATATGTCTTTTATCGTGGCAACCATCGGATTCATTTTTTACTATTTTGCCGTCTATAACGGTATTTGGTATATGCGAAAAAAAGGGAACATCCAGGAATTGAGTAACCTGGAGAATGTAGCCGTTTAATAATACATTCATTTTACAAAAGGAGATTTGGTTATGAAGCTTTGGGGAGGACGTTTTCGAAAAGAAGAAAATAAACTAATGGAGGACTTTAATAGTTCCCTTCATGTTGATAAAAGACTTTATTCCGAGGATATTAAAGGGAGTATTGCACATGTAAAAATGCTTGTGAAATGTGAATTACTTGCAACGGAAGAAGGAGAAAGAATTAGAACGTCCCTTCTTTCTATATTGGAAGATATCGATACCGGAACATTAGCGATTGAAGGGAATTATGAAGATATTCATAGTTTTGTTGAAACAAAATTAACAGAAAGAATCGGTGAAACAGCAAAAAAACTTCATACAGCCAGGAGCCGAAATGACCAAGTTGCTTTAGACATTAGGCTTTACGCTAAAAATAAGGCATTAGAAGTAATCAAGTATATTGATAGACTGCAAACTAGCCTAGAGGAAAAAGCAAATGCAAACAATGTGATAATGCCAGGATATACCCATTTACAGCGAGCTCAAGTAATAACTCTTAAACACCATTTAATGGCCTATTATAATATGCTGAATAGAGACAGAATAAGAGTCCTTAATGCGATTGAAATTATGAACGAAAGTCCACTTGGATGTGGAGCATTGGCAGGAACGACACATACTATAGACCGAGAAATGACAGCTAAGGAGTTGGGATTTTCAAAGCCTGTTGATAACTTTTTAGATGGGGTTAGTGATCGGGACTATCTAATTGAATTAATGTCATGTTTTTCGATCATTATGATGCATTTAAGCAGATTAAGTGAGGAATTGATTTTGTGGAGTAGTCAAGAGTTTAAGTTTATTAGCATTGATGATGCTTATTCTACAGGTAGCAGTATTATGCCTCAGAAGAAAAATCCTGATGCAGCAGAGCTTATAAGAGGAAAAACGGGACGAGTATATGGTTCTCTTACTTCACTTTTAACCACGATGAAAGGATTGCCATTAGCCTACAATAAGGATATGCAGGAAGACAAAGAACCTTTTTTTAATGCATTGGATACCGTGTTATCTTGTCTAGAAATTATGTCTAATATGATTTCTACTATGAAGGTGAATACTGAAAATATGAAAAAAGCTGTGAAATATGGTTTTCTCAATGCAACAGAAGTCGCTGATTATTTAGTTAGCAAAGGGGTTGCATTTAGAGATGCACATAGTATCGTAGGTTCTATTGTCATTTATTGTGAAGATCATAATAAAGGAATAGAAGAATTGTCTCTCGACGAATTAAAGAGCATATATTCTTTAATTGAAGAAGACTTATATGAATTTATTGATTATCAAAATATTTTAAATAAGGGCATTAAGGTGAATATATTAAGATAATCTAGATTTTCAATTAAAGAGCTATAGCATAGAAGATTAGTATGATTTATGCTAATAGCTCTTTAATATACATTTGTTTCCAAATTGTTCCGATACTACTGTAACTGCAGGAATTGGATTTGATCAATTAAAGGGCGCGATTGTGTTATAAAACAAATCCAAAAATACCGATTCCTTAAATATTTAGGGAATCGGCTTTTTTAGGTTTAAAATCTTGAACTTTATTACTTTAATAATAGAAGAATCTCGTCAAAAATAGACTTTATTCATCGGGAGCAAAGGCTATATATAAGTGGAAATATACCGAGGCGATAAGAACAACAGGAGTTTTCACAGTAGATTTTCATTATTGTTGTTTAACTAAATGGGCAGGTTTAGCCGAGGAACGGTCATATATGTCCTATAAAACAAAAAGCTCTCGAATCAAAGATTCTAGAGCCTTTTTATATTAATCTATATTATTTTGCTAATTCAAAGCTTGCCATAATTTCTTTCAAAAGGTGCTCTGCGCCTTCACGACTAAGAATTAATTTTCCACCGGCAAGCTGATAATTATCGTCAGAAACTTCACCGGTAATATCACAAGTCATATTTAGTTTATATTTTTTTAAGATAATTTTATCTTCATCAACATAAATTTCGAGCGCATCTTTTTCAGCGATATCAAGTGCACGCCTTAATCGATTGGAATAACCACGCGTCCTAATTCATCACCTTTCGAACAATACCAGTAGATTTCATTTCTTTAAGCCTCTCTCGTTTTTGGTCTATTTCTATTTTGGAATTCACTATTATTCGACAAATTTCTTTCAAATTCACGATACCATTCGTCAATTATTATAAATTAAAAATTTCATTAGAATTTGATAAAAAAATATATTTATTCATGAGTCAGTAAGGAAATGTGAAGGTTTGCACTTAAACTAAAGGGGCAGGTTAGTGCAGGAAGAAGGATACTCAATATACAGTTTTATTGCATAAATAAGCACCACGCTGTATATTTATTTTATCGGGGGAGGGATTAATTTTGGAGATTAAATTTGCAGAAATATCGGACTCACCAATAATTCACGATTTAATGTTCAAGGCATTTATGGAATATAAAAATGAAGTGCCACCATCAAGTGCGTTAGAGGAGACAGTTGAATCAATAACATCTGCTTTAATAGAAGATGAAATATGTTTAATTGCATTTGTTGATAATGAATCAGTGGGAATGGTTCGTTTTAGATTGAAAGAAGAAGGACTTTATTTTTATAGACTTTCAGTTATTCCAGAAAAACAAGGTCAAGGAATTGCAAAAAAATTGTTAGCATCATTAGAAGAATATGCACATAAAAATGAAATTTCTACTATTCTTTGTAAGGTACGAATGAATGTGCCTAAAAATATACAACTATATAACTCGATAGGATATAGCATTTATGATAAGGAAGTAGTACATAAGCCAAACGGTATAAATATTCAAGTAGTTTCTATGCAGAAGAAGTTATAGTTCTTCAACTAATGGGTGCAAGAGTAAAGAAGTGGTCGCTGCGGCGGTCTTATTTTTTTATTGAAGTAACGGGAGTTTAATTTAAGTGTAATTATTCACAATCTGTATTATTAAATGTCCCTATAGTGTAAGTGAAATATTTCATATTTTTAAAAAAATTATCTATTTGGTAGTAACAGGAAGATTTTCGATGGATTTAATGTTAAAATTTGGGCGTAACAACTATTCTATTTAAGGAGTGATTGTATGGCATTGAATCCATACTTAATTTTTGACGGTAATACTAGAGAGGTCGTTAAGTATTATGCAAAAGTATTCAGACTTGAAGAACCTCAATTCATGACTTACGGGTCGGTGCACTCAGAACACTTGCCTCCAGGATCAGAGGATTTGATCATGCACACGTTTCTAGAGATAGCAGGAAGTAAATTGATGTTTTCTGATAATTTTCCAGGGTCGCCTTATCAACAGGGCAACAATTTCACACTCGCATATGTAAGTAGTAATGAGACAGCTATCAAAGATGCATTCCAAAAGTTGAAGGATGGAGGTTCTGTTCAGATGGAGCTGCAAGAGACACCATGGAGCAAATGTTATGGTAGCTTGACTGATAAGTACAACATCCAATGGCAATTTAGTCATGAAGCCTAAACACAAAATCATTTAAGGATTTAAGGGTTACAATTTGGATTTCACGTCAATTGTGACCTTCTATTTATTTGTTGTTCCTTGATTGAAATGTCACCACGATTAAGAGAGAACCCTTCAGGGTGTTACCCCATCATTTGATTCTTCGATATAATCCTTCAGTTCCAACTGTAACTATCTAGCCTTTACCTGATTGTTGTGACCAACCTTAATTTAAGCCAGAAACATTTCACACAACTATCCTGCCACGTTAATACAATTAGCATATATTTATATATATGTATAAATATATGCATTTAATGATTCAAATGGATAATAAACATACTGCTAAAACTTTCATCATTTAAATGCCAGAAACATTGATCCTGCAAAACTATGTTTTTCCTGTGCTGTAAGTGGACGGAGAAACATGAAAAAAGTCGATTATTAATGTCCAAATCGTAAGTTAAGACACCCCAATTTGGACAACTTGAATGTCAATGCTACTTTTTGGACTAAAATGCTGAAAATTTGGACATTTTAACCCAGCAAAATAATTATTCAAAATGGTTTGAAAACAAGAATTGGACATGCTCGCCGTCAATAAGAGGGCATCTTGTATCGTCAACTTTAGGACAAAATAGATTAGTAGTAACACTAAATTTCCAAAAGATTATTTCATGTTATAGAAAAGATTGTGAAATATTGCACTTAAACTATCGGGTGCTTTTGTTCAATAAGGCTTTGCAATGATCTTCCACAATCGGGCGCAAGAATTGAACAACGATGCACTGTTTCAGCAGTCCATTTTTCTTATCTTTAATCAGTTAAAGGGCAGGTTTTTGAGTAACAAGGGCTTAAATTTTGTGTTAGAACTTTATTATTAAATATTTAATATAGTGGGGATAATACAATTTAACCAATTACTTCATGGCTTGCAGGTTCTTGGCTCCGTTTTGTGCTAAATAAGGGTTGGAGATTAACGCCGGGAGACGAAGGATTGGTTCCTGAAAAAATTAATAATGATAGCGACATTATTGATTTACAACGACAAATTAAGGATGAAAAGTTGTATTATAAAATCAAAATAAGGGTTGCAGTGCAATGCTATAGTTTGAAAGCTGCGTCAGCAGCTTTTTTTTATGGATTTAGAAGATAAATGAATGTAACATAATACACGTTATGTTACATTGGATAATTTTCTGTCTTTGTTTGTTAGGCTAACGGACAGGATGTTAATAAAGGGAATATTTGGGTGGATAGAGAATTATTAAAAATAGTATATTTACCAAAGGTGAAAAATTCCGGTGAGGAAATTATTAAACGCAATAATTCTATTATTAATAAGTTTAATATATTTAATTTATAGGGTTACAAAAGCATCTTTGTATCTACCTGAGTTTTCCATTAATGCAAAAAATCCAGTGAGTTTGCGTTGGAATTTTATTGCTATTGATACGGGGATTACGCAAGGGGGTCCTGGATCAATTTTTCGCACCCTAATGTAACAAAATATACTTAATGTTACATTCGTTTTTTACTTTGAATCCATTAAAAAAGGCTATTGATGCAGCCCGATTATGGCAATATTATTGGTTTCGTGCCATCCTGAGCAATCTCCTACCCAAGGACAAAATCACAAGGCTGGTTATCCATAATATCAACATAGAACCCAAGCCGACCAATGTCCACCATGTGTTAATCTGATGCTCTCCAAGACTGATCTTTAATGGCACAAAGAGTAGTGTCACAATCGCCAACAGACAAAGAAGCGTTCCTGTAACATAATAAGCCCTGACTTGAAAAAGGTAAGCCAGAGGAAGGAAGTGAACCCCAACAATTATAGCCATAATCGGAAAAAACCAATCGAAATGTCCAACAGAATTGCAAATGATAGCAGCAATAATAATCAACACAAATTCTGTAGCAAAAACAATATTAAACCACTTGTCAACATCCCTAGAGCCACGGGCATTCGTACTATTCAAATTTTTGGAACTCCTGATCAATGCAATCCCTGAGAAAAATAAAGCAGCCCCGATAAATATCGCAAGAATCAGTAACCATATAGAACCCAAGCCCTGCAAACCTCCAATACCAACGTCCGCCCAGACTGTTCCGAAAAAAGCCATAAACATAACCCCGGAAGCAGTCCCACGAATCTCCGCTCTAGAAATAACGCTTTCCGACACACGCATCTCCCTCTCCAACAAATCTTTTACCTCAACAACTTATTCCGTTAAATGCCCCTCTTATGCAAAAAAGGGCACAAATTCTTATTGTTCTGGAATTGCGCCCTTTTATTGAACAATTGGTTGACATTTTATTGTTGAAAATTAATTAAAGACAGGGGTTTCTCCAGGGGATAATCCTAAGTATAAATAAAAATGTAAGTCGGTATGAAAACACCACCAGAGTACTGTTTCACGTCCACTAACATTAAGTTAAGACGTGTCTTTACGCTTCCGAATAGAGAAATACCTTCACCAACTATAATTGGATTAACCTTCAGCACTAATTGATCAATAAGTTTATGTTTAATCAACGACCCAGCCAAATTTTCCCGTTCCCTTGCTGTTTAAGATTCTTAATAAATTCTATAGCATCACCTTTGATAAGTTCGACCTCTTCGTTTGACTCAAACTGCATGGAGTTTAAAATATGTAATGTTTTATGCCCTTATTGGATTTGGATGACTCCGATTTATTTACTTGTCTTAGTTTCTAATTCTTACCTTTTTAGCTTTTAAAAAGAAAAAGTAAAATAATCATTCCTTCAAGAAATTATCAGCTGCATATGCAGCTTTTTTTGTGCTCCGAGTGAAAGTAACTTAATAGATATTAAATTACATTCAAATTTGTTAAAATACTAAACTTTTAACTCTATTATTTTATTATGTAACATCCTTAAAAATAAATTACATTCAAAAAACCGACGGCAGACCTTTTGGATGGTACGCCTCAGCAAGAAGACGAAACGGATCTAAGCATCACTTATGAAGAATTGGATGATTATCTGGAAGGAAAGAGCGTTTCAGGGGTAGGGGAGAAAATCGAGAATCGATATCTCGCTACCGAACACTAACGAAGACTCCCAGTGTCGATGTCTGATACTTGGTGGAAATGAATAAAAAGAAAATTGAAGTGGATATTATGAGCACTAATCCAAAATCATCATCAAAATCTCAAAAACAAGGAAACAATCGAAGAACAGGACATCACATCAAAATTTCAAGAAAGTAAGGATGTATGGTGGCAGCACATCGGAATGATCAGAAAGGGAAAAACGTCTTTCTGTAGTTCCACATATGTCGCTTTGATACTAAATGAACCTATAACCACAGTCTGAATGGTTAACGCCCACATTCCGTATGTTCCTGGTCCATTTACAGCAGGCCTACGTACCAAACGAGTCGTAAACCTTTAAGACCTTTTTTCTATAATGATTTCTTTCCTTTAGATATCAAAGAAATCATTATTTTAGCCCCAGGATTTATTTTACAAATATCCCTTTTACTAAAAGTATTCCTGCTAATTTTCGTTTAACTTGTTAATCATTCTTCAGTAATTCCTCTTTTATCTGTTTCTTTCAAAATACGATAGAAAATTTGTTCAAATATATCTGTATCTTTGAAACGAAGCTTGTAATCTTTATATTTAAGCTATGATTTTAAAAGCAGATAACTCGATTTAAAAAAGACAGTTCGTATCCTTTAATTTACAGCCTTTTAGGAAAACAACAGCTATTCATTTGAATCTGTAAGTTTTGTAGCTTCAAAAGGAATAAAAAAACTTTAACATCAAAATATACATTAGTATATATGTCTTAGTATATTTTGATTTTAATATATATTTGAGGTTATATAGTAGTTAATAAATGAAATATATAATATCATGTATTTATATGAATATTTATGATATATACACAATACCTAAGAACGGATACAGTTACGGTAACATTTGCCCCCTTCTTCAGAACACTTTCCATAGGATCTCCACCTGTATCCACATCTCATCACATCTATTTTCGGTATTTCCTTAATTGTTCTTATTAGTTTAGGTGGAGATAATCAATTTGAATCGGGTATGTCAGGGAAGGAGCTAAAAGAACAGTGAAAGTATCAGCGAGGTATTGCAATACGAACCCCTTACAAGGAAGTATGCATGGGAATATGGGATTGACAAGTATGTGGGGCTTATCATGGCTCTTACCTAACAAGAGTCAGGAGGAAGACAGTTAGATGTGATACAATCCTCGAAGTCAATCGGACTTCTTCCCGGGCCTATTGCAGACCTAAGACACTTATTTGACGGCTACATTTGTAATGGAATAAAAACAAGATTAATGGTGAATTTATGTTCATCATGAATTAAAATTCTTTTAATTAGGGATTGATTTTCTTATAGTTTTTAACATAGAATTTAACCTCCCTATTTCTGAAGAAAAATAGCAGATAACTACTTTGGGCGGCAGCACAGCGGACTGATCAGAAAGGAAAAAGCCTCCTTTCTGTCATTCCGTATGTGTCGCTTCGTCATTAAATGGACCGATAACCACGGACTGTAAGGCACATGCCTACATTCCGTAGGTTCCTGTTCCATTTACGG
Source organism: Bacillus salipaludis (assembly GCF_030938565.1). GTDB lineage: Bacteria > Bacillota > Bacilli > Bacillales > Cytobacillaceae > Neobacillus > Neobacillus salipaludis_A. Next base: position 378,876 of record NZ_JAVGVR010000002.1, read on the forward strand.
CGACTGCCGCCATACCGAACGAGCCGAAACACAAAAAAAACAAAAGATTGAAAGATTAACAAAATATAGAACAAATGGAGAGCAGCCGTAACGGCTGCTTTTTTTGTTGATTTTTCCCTTTTGCCTTCCGAATCGTAAAACAGTGCAAGCTTTCTAACCTTCAAGCCGGTAGGACACCCGAACCTTTCCGACTAGAAGCTAAGAAAGCGAGTCAATCGGTCAAGGGGCAAAAAATTTTTTTGCTTAAAGACACTGTCGCAACAGCAAAAAACTTTTTGTGCGAAGAGCTCCCTTGACCCTTTGCCTATGCGTGTTTTTCGTTCTACTTGCAAAAGGGGAAAAATCATCCCCTTTTGGGGAAGTGATTCGCCTCGCAAGGCAAAAGAAAAAAGGAAAAATGAAAAACAAGAAGGAAAAGGAGTTTGGAGAAATGGAATTCATGTCAATCTTTGAAGTAGTACGAATTAAGCAGGAAATTAAGGAATCACAAGAACCGTTTGTAAAATATTCTATCCGTTCACCGGAAGATGCTCAAAAATTAGCGGCTTCATACATAGCGGATGAAGATAGGGAAGTGCTCCTTGTGTTAATGCTTAATACGAAAAATCAGGTAGTGGGGTTACATAGAGCTCATATTGGGAGTTTAAATGCGAGTATTGTTCATCCTAGAGAGGTGATGAAATGCGCTATTCTCAATAATGCGGCCTCTATTATTGTCAGCCATCAACACCCAAGCGGAGACCCCACCCCGAGTAGAGAGGATATAGATATAACAAAACGTCTTGCAGAAGCAGGTAAAATTCTAGGTATCGAAGTTCTTGACCATGTTATTGTTACGCATACTGGGAAACATGTAAGTTTAAGGGAAAAAGGACATCTATAAAAATACTAATTATCAGCAAAAGGGGGAGTTTTCCCACTTTTGCTTGATAAGAATATTTATTATGAGGAGTATGATTTCAGATTTCATAGAACAATTGAAAAGGGGAGATTTTTTCTCTATTAAAAAAATAGAACCAACAATCAGATGGATCTGGACTGATGTTGGTTCACGGATGGATAAAAAACAACTGTTTTTTTCTTAATTATATAACGCAGGCATCGAACCTGCTTCAAGGTTGCTGATGCAACCTTTTGCAAGTTGACTCAGAGTAGAAAGGAAACCATTTGCTGGGGCAAACGGTCACTACCATAATTAAGTCCTTAAGTATAAAAGCTCATGAACAACGGGCTGTATGGTTAACGCCTACTTTCCGTATGTTCCTGAGCAATTTGCCTAACAACCGTATCCCACTAGCGAAAAACCTTAAAAACTATAACCAAAAGGAAAATTCTCCACTTATGTGAGGGAGAAGAGGTCAAAGAAGACTTATTGAAGAGGTGCGTTTTGTCATTGAAGAAAAACATGCTATACCCTTTCAGGATATTCCCCGAAGGATTAACCTTCATTTTTTTAAACAAAATGGGTTCTTGGGTGTGCTAAATTATTTGGAGATTCTGCTTATCAAGTTATACAGACTATTTATCCTAACCAATTTAAACCGTGGGGAATTTGCAACCGTTCCAATGAGTTTTTGACAGAATATAGAAAATGTGACTTGGGCGATGGAGTGGCTCCTTTTTCAAAAAATGAAGTTATCCTCATAACAAGAGCCCTTGAGAGATTATCTAGTAAGCATTTTTCCATTTATAAAATGACAGGGATGTATCAAATGGCCTTTGGTCAAGGATTATACAAGGTAAAACAATGGATAGAAAAACAAATCTAGCAAGGCTCCCCCTGTACACAAGAAAACATGTAACTAGTGCGATTATTATTTGAATAAAATTCCAGTGTTAGAATAATTTTGATTAATACATCACAATCTAAAGATATATTTTATTATAATTTTCCAATCTATCTAACATTAGGAAGAGGCTGTCCATATTGTTTCGAACCAGACGAAAAAAGTTACTTAAGGAAAAATTTATTTATTCTAAACAACCGCATGTTCCAGGGCAAGAAGATTCTCTTTCTTTTGACCTGGATGAAAACATGCAGGTTCTTAGCTCTATGTATCAGGATTGCTATGATGTGGTTTTTAAAACGTTTTTGATTGGCGGGCAAACAAAAGCTGTACTTATATATATTGATGGGTTGTCCAATATGGAAGAAATCGATGATCATGTACTCACCCCTTTAATGGAAGAAACAGGCGGAAGGATTCATGGTTCACGTGAAATGTTAGAAGAAAAATTACATATCTCAAAGACGAAAGAAATCAAGACATTTATTGAGTGTATAGAACATATCTCTATTGGCGACCCAGTACTTTTAGTACATCAAAATAATAGGGGAATCGCAATGGGGTTATGTAAGTGGGAAAAACGTTCGATTGAAGAACCGCAGGCAGAGAGTGTTGTACGTGGACCACGGGAAGGTTTTGTGGAAACATTAGTAATCAATACTTCCCTTCTTCGTCGAAAGATCAAAAGTCCTGCCCTTAAAATGCAATCAATGAAAATTGGTCGTTATACCAATACACATGTTGTAATTGCTTACGTAGAAGGACTGACAGATCAAACCCTCATTGAAGAGGTAAAAAATCGCCTGCAGCGGATTGAAATAGACAGTGTATTGGAAAGCGGGTATATCGAGGAATTAATTGAAGACAACTCTTATTCGCCTTTTCCTCAACTCATTAATACAGAAAGACCGGATGTAGCCGCGGCTAATCTCTTGGAGGGACGTGTAGTAATTTTTGTAGACGGAACTCCTTTTGTCTTAATTGCTCCTATTACCTTTTTTTCCTTACTTCAATCACCCGAAGATTATTATCAGCGTTACCTAATTAGCTCTGTCATCCGAATACTACGTTTTGTGTTTATGGTGTTTTCGCTTGTTTTGCCTTCTCTTTATGTAGCGCTCCTTACCTACCATCAGGAGATGGTACCAACGAACTTGCTGATTAGTGCAGCATCTTCCCGAGAAACGGTTCCCTTTCCAGCGCTAGTGGAAGCATTAATGATGGAGATTACGTTTGAAGCGTTGCGTGAAGCCGGTGTTCGACTTCCAAAACAGGTCGGAGCTGCGATTAGTATTGTAGGTGCCTTAGTAATCGGCCAAGCTGCTGTCCAAGCCGGGCTAATCTCTGCTCCAATGATCATTGTTGTTGCCATTACTGGTATTGCATCCTTTATGGTGCCTCATTATTCACAAGGAATCTCGTTAAGAATGCTGCGCTTTCCCATTATGCTGCTTGCTGGTTCGCTAGGATTGCTTGGGATTATGCTTGGTGTAATTGCAATCGTCGTCCATTTATGTTCGCTTCGTTCATTTGGGGTCCCATATCTTTCACCAATCGCACCACTTAAAAACCGTGAATTAAAGGATGCCTTTATTCGTGTTCCTTGGTGGAAAATGAATACACGGCCACATTTAACTGGTGAATTCAATCCAGCCCGGCAGTCAACTGGACAAAAACCAGAACCTAACAAAGGAAATGAATAGGATGAGAGGGAAGTAAATTGAACATGATTCCTTTTCAAGTTCAAAACATCAAAAAAAAGTTTCTGATTCTCATCTGTCTTTCTGCCAACCTCTTTTTAACCGGCTGTTGGGACAGAAAGGAAGTGAATGATATGGCGCTGGTGTTAGGGGCCGCCATTGACAAAGATAAAGGAGATAGCATCAAACTTTCCTTACAAATTCTAATACCTCGAGCGGTAAGCAGCGGACAAACGGGAGGAGGAGGAGGAGGCCCTGAGGTCATGACAAGATCAGCGGTCGGCGAAAATATGGCTGATGCGGCCTCAAAGCTCCAATTAAAATTCCCCCGTAAAATCTTCTGGGGACACTGCAAAACATTCGTTATAGGAAAGGAACTTGCTGAATCAGGAGACCTTCATAAACAAATAGACTTCTTACTTCGACATCCAGAACCTCGGGAACGTGCATATTTGTATGTGGGTGATGGGGAGGCAGGTAGTTATCTGAAATTTAATCCTCTTTTGGAGCGATATACGGGAGAAGGGCTTCGAAAGTTATCTGAGCTTCATATTGGTGTGGATACAACAGTCAAAGATTTTGAAGAAATGGTAACGGGAGATGCTGGGGCGGCTATCCTTCCCTTGATAAAAGGAAAAGGTGCCCCTGATTTAATTGGGAGCGCTATTTTTAAGAAAGATAAAATGGTTGGTCAGATTAATACAAAAGTAACAAGAGGATTGATGTGGTTACGAAATGAAATCGAAGTGACTGCAGTTACAGTAACCCCAAGAAAAGGGGAAACTATTGCACTAGATCCTATTCGGGCATCAACAAAACTTCTTCCTACTATCAAGAATGGGAAATGGAAAATCCTTGTGAAGGTTACATCGGAAGGTACGATTGTACAAAATGGAAGCAATCTCGATGTGATGAGTCCTAGTATTACAAAGAGGGTTGAAAAAGAATTAGAACAAGACATCAAACAACGGATTAACATATCCCTAAAACAAGTGAAGCAAGGAATGAATATAGATGCATTCGGTTTTGCAGATGCGTTTCACCGGAAATACCCGAAAGAATGGGAAAAAGTAAAAAATCATTGGGATGAAGTACTTCCAAAGGTAGAAGTAAAAATTAATGTTAAAACACGTATTCGCCGGCCTGGTTTGTCAACTATACCGGCAGGATTGAAAGAAGAAGAGGTAGAAAAGAAATGAAGTGGTTAGCGGTAATAGGAATAACAGTATGCGTGGTTCTTATCATTTTATTCGAATGGCCCAAAATGGAACAGAATCAGAAAAAGGAGAAAACCGCTTTTGTAACTATAACAGCAGTAGGATGGATACTTGGTATCCTCCTTCTTTTCTTTCCAGATATGCCGGGTCCAACTCAGATGATTGAGGTACTTTTCAAACCGCTTGGTAAGATGATAGAGAAATAGCAGCGTCATGAGGATGTTCGTAAAAAAGGAGATATTAGGATGATTGAAAAAGGGAAAATTTCTTCATTTCAGATGGCGCTTATGATTGTACCAACGATCATCGCAACTGCTGTTCTCGTTGTTCCTGCCATTACAGACAAGTTCGCAGGCCGCGATATGTGGATATCACCCATTTTGGCATCCCTTAATGGATTTTTTACAACATTTATCGCATACCGATTACATAAGTACTTTCCGAAGGAAACGGTGATCCAGTACAGTGGTCATATCACCGGTCGTCTTCTAGGAAAAGTTATTGGCATTGTTTACTTGTTCTTTTTTTTGCACTCATCTGGCATTATATGCCGGGAGTATGCAGATTTTGTTATTGGTTCCTTTCTTCCTAAAACTCCAATGATCGTAATCGTTAGCAGCTTGGTTCTTGTTTGTTCCTTCGCTATACGAGGTGGTGTAGAAGTTCTTGGAAGAGTAGCTCAATTGTTAGTTCCACTATTTTTACTACCACCTTTACTGTTTATTTTACTCATACCGGATTTTAAAACAGAGAATCTGTTTCCAATCATGGAACATGGGATATTGCCATCGATCCTAGGGGCGGTTGTACCGCAGGCATGGTTCAGTGAAATTTTCCTCATCTCGGTGTTTCTTCCCTTTTTAACAGATCGTGAAAAGGGAAGGAAATGGGGAATAATTACTGTGATTTTTTGCATGTTTATCTTGCTTTTTGTCAATATCGTTAACATTTTTTTGTTTGGAGGCTCAGTAAGTACTTATAACTATCCAGTTTTCACTAGTTTTCGATATATTAGTATTGCCAGTTTTTTTGAACATCTTGAGTCAATCGTCATTGCTCTTTGGGTATTGGGGGCATTCATTAAAGTGGCCGTTTTTTATTATGCATTGGTTCTAGGAACTGCACAATGGCTTCGTCTTTCAAATTACCGGCCTCTCATTTTTCCACTTGGTTTATTGGTAATTCTATTCAGTATATGGGCATCTCCGAATGGACAAGAAATGGGCAAATTTTTAGGAACCATTTCTCCCTTTTATATACCAACTATATTCACATTCATTCCAATGCTGCTTCTAGTTTTAACAATTATACAGAAGAAGTGGAAAAATAAATCATTCAGGTCAGAAAAAGGATGAAAAATCCGTTGAGTTTCTAGGTGTAATTCTTATGAATAGGTAGAAGTTTTCAAGAAAAAAAGGAGAAAAAAGTATGATCGAAAAAGGGAAAATTTCCGCTTTGCAAATGGGCATAATGATGTATCCGACCATCTTGGCTACAGCAATTCTTACTATTCCTTCCCTTACAGCTCCCTATGCCAAGCAGGATCTTTGGATATCACCATTATGGGCTTGTCCAATTGGTTTATCGATTGTATTTGTTTTCTTCCAATTGCACAAGTTGTATCCAGAAATGAATATAATCCAATATAGCGAATGTATTATGGGGCGTTTTTTCGGGAAAATCTTTGGGTTTTTATATTTATTTTTTTTCCTTCAAAATAGCGGTTTAGTTCTGCGGGAGTATGCCGAGTTCATTATTACCACTGCTCTTCCTAAAACTCCAATTATCGTAGTGATTGCCAGCATGGTGCTAGTAAGTGCATTTGCTGTAAGAGGAGGAGTAGAAGTAATAGCGCGTGCATCACTGGTTTTTTTTCCTTTATTTACATTCCCTCTACTAATAATGGGGGTGTTACTTCTTCCTGATATACATATACAAAACATACTTCCTATCTTCGGAAATGGGATTACTCCATCTTTAAAAGGAGCCTTCTTTATTATCTCTTGGTTTAGTGATCTTCTCTATGTATCATTTTTGCTGCCATTCTTAAAAGATCCTGAAAAGGGAAGAAAATGGGGAGGAATATCTGTTCTAGCTATTACCCTAACCATGGTCGTTACAAGTTTGTCTTCAGTATTTGTACTTGGCGTGGTGACTTCAAAAGAGTTATATCCAGTAATGAATGTAGTCAGGTATGTCAGTATTGGAGATTTTATTGAGCATATTGAATCGATTGTCATGGCAGTTTGGATAACTGGGGTTTTCTTAAAATTTTCACTCTTTTATTATGCATTGGTACTTGGGGCTGCACAGTGGATGAGATTGTCTAATTACAAGTCTATTGTACTTCCTCTTGGGTTTCTTCAAGTTATATTTAGCATATGGGTAACTCCAAGTATTCAACAATTGGGGTATTTCTTTTCAACAATTGGATCTGTTTATGTTCCTTTCATTGAAAGCGTACTTCCGCTATTTCTTTTGTTTCTAGCTCTTATACAAAGAAAGTTAAAAGAAAAAAGTCCTGAGTCTGTATAAGAGGTAGATTTATAATAATTTCTTGCTCATCATGTAATTTTTATTCTTTTTCACCGTGATGAATGGCTTTAAGTAAATAGGCACAGAAATTTGATGAATTACTTCTCGAAAGGATTCCCTCTCGAGCACTTTTTCTTCTTTATAGTTCCAACGCTTCACTTGACTTCCTCTATTTAGAACGTCTTATTATGATACGATCCTCTGATGTGGTTTAGCTATTAGTATTCTAATCCACCTTAAGAACTATTGTATAGAAAGGATTTAATGATTAGGGTCGAAATTTCGAATTTTTATTTTTAAAATATTTAGTAATTAAATAAGAGCAGTTCTAGGTAGAGCATACGGAGAAGGGTTAATCCTTCTCCTTTTTTTTGTGGAGAAAATGAATCGATATGAATGACTTAGCATGCCTTAAGAGGGGGCATTTTAAAAAAAGAAAAAAGATGGAGATTTATTTATGGGCGGCAGCACGACAGCTTGTAAAAAAGCAAAAAACGCATTTTAACAAGCTGTAACGTGTCGATGTGGCACTAAATGGCTCGATAACCACGGCCTGTACGGCTAACGCCTACATTCCGTAGGTTCCTGATCCATTTGCCTAACGGCCGTACCCCACGAGCCGAGAATCGTAAAAGCCATAACTAAAAGGAAAATTCCCGGTTTACGCCGGGAATCGTGTCGCTTTGCTCCTAATGATTTAATTTGCCCTTTTGTCTTCCGAATCGTAAAACAAGCGCAAGCCTTCTAACCTTCCAGACGGTAGGACACCCGACCCTTTCCGGCTGGAAGCAAAGAAGGCTAGTCAATCAGTCAAGGGGCAAAAAACTTTTTTGAATAAAAACGCTACGCAACATCAAAAAACTTTTTATGCTAATCCCTTGACCAATTACCTATGCGTGTTTTTCGTTCTCCATGCCAAAAGGGAAAAATTAATCCCCTTTGGGAACTAATTCGTTTCGGAAGACAAAGAAGCAAATCAAAAGGAGGAGAAACCAAATGAAAAAAAGCATTTACGAGATTGTAACAGAGAAGGTCATTGAGCAATTGGAAAAAGGAGTAGTGCCTTGGCGTAAGCCGTGGATCAATGGAGGAGCCGTCAACTGGAAGACACAGCGTCCATACAGAGGAATTAATACTTTTCTTTTAGAATCGGGTGAATATGCGACATTTAAGCAAATCCAAGATGCTGGCGGAAAGGTAAAAAAAGGAGAGAAATCACATATCGTAGTGTTCTGGAAGTGGATTGAAAAAGAAAATGAAGAAAGTAGAGAAATTGAAAAAATACCTTACCTTCGTTCTTACCGTGTATTTGAAATCAATAACCAAGTGGAAGGGCTAGAAAGCAAAAAGAAGGATACAACATTTGACCATGATCCAATTGAGAAAGCAGAAGAAATTTTTAAAGGATTCATAGATTCCCCTGAATATACCTTCTATTCTGGAAGAGCAGTTTATTATCCAACCGTAGATAAAATCAATTGCCCTCCCTTAAAAGATTTTCAGAAGGCTGAAGAGTTTTACAGTACATTATTTCATGAAATGATTCACAGTACAGGTCATAGAAGACGATTAGCGCGTCTAGGAGTGACAACACAAAATGTAGCATTTGGCGATGAGGTTTATTCGAAAGAAGAGTTGGTAGCAGAAATGGGAGCGGCCATGCTTTGCGGAATAGCTGGAATTGATAACAATACTCTCGAGAACAGCGCTAGTTATATCCAATCATGGCTTCGCTCGTTAAAAGAAGATAGTCGGTTGGTTGTTCAAGCAGCTGCACAAGCACAAAAAGCAGCAGATTATATTTTAGGAATAGAGGAAATAGAAGAAGGTTAAAGGAATGTAATATATTAGTTCAAAAGCAAAAGGGGCCGGTCTCCTTTCCTTAAACAGAAAGGAGACCATACATAGATTATGTTGTTCAATTATTTAGAGGGAGGTATCGTGAAATGAAAGATTATGATGTACTTACTTGTCCATATTGTGGGAGTGAATTGGTTGAGCAGGTAGAACAATATTATTGTGATTTTTGTGTCATGCGATTAGATCCCTATCAAGTGCAACGCAATCATGAAAGAATCTCTGTTCGAATTAAAGATTTTTCGCTAGAAGTTTATCTGGATAAAACTACACCTGAGCTTATGAGATTGTCTACTTTTGAGCTACTTAGTTTGCTAAAGTACGCAAGAGCTGAAAGAGTATCTCTCTATCATTATTTAAATGTGTTCTATAAAGCTCGAAAGCTCGGTAAAACAGAGGAATATAAAGAAAACGAGGAAGAAAGCGGGAAAGAATACGAAAAAATTACTCGGAAAATGTTTGTTCTCGAAAATATTCTTCGCCAGCGATTGGGGTATGTCCCTCATCGAATTACAGATGACTATTTGGCAAGGTATTTGGAGGAAATGAAGAAAGGCAAGCATAAACCTATGATTATACGTCAAAAAAGAAGAGATGAAGTCAAAAGTGGCAGTTGAATTTAACTCTTTAAAGTAGTTAGCAGGAAAAATCACTTTTTTTTATAACGAAATTAGAGGAAACAATAAACTTGCAAATACCAAACCTTGGGAGTGTTTAAAAGAACTAAAGAAAATGAGTACGATAAAATGCTTAGGATCACCGGATGTATTGTGGATTAGTATTATTCATAAATTTTTAAAAAAGTATAAACAGCGTATAGCGTGCGAACCAAACAAACAAAAGCAATTATTTTTGAATAAAAGTAGCAAGCCTCTTTACTCCTCGAAGGAAAAAAGGGAATACCATAGAATTAACAATCAGATTCAATTTGTCCATTCACATAAAGTAACGATTACGCATGAGATATAAATAGGACCCTTAGTTGCCAAAGATCTCCTGCTTAATCTCGAAAAAGGCTAGGCAATAGGTAGTTGGAAAGGGACAAGATCATAATTTCCAAAGCAGCCATTAGCAAATATAAATGGCTGTTTTTCAATTTATATTTGAATTAAACAATGTATTTGTTTAGAGAGTAAAAGAAAGAATGAAAACTTTGACCATGATCCTATCGAAAAAGCGGAGGAAATTGTTAAGGGATATATCAATGCTCCAGATTACACATTGCAGGAAAGGCAGTATATTTTCCGACATGGGATCGAATCAATTGCCCCCAACTGATTTAGGTTTGATAGAAAAAATGTATTGCTATATATAGGGTAGGAATATCCCCTGAAATTATAGAACATAGTAGCTGGTCTTAAAAGATAAAAGGCTCCAAAGTGCAAATAAAAAACACATGATCGTAATTAGATTATGGGTTTAAAGTTTTGTAGTAAACATTAATTCCAGCAACACCCAACAGCCGGATGACAGAGATTGGATGAGCTTTCTTCCCTGCTTGTTGGATTGATGGTACAAAGGGTGGTATAATTAATTTTATCTATCGGAACGAGAAGGGATTAAGACTTGGATGAAACCTTTACAAAATGACAGCCTGATTCCACTTTATCATCAGCTAAAGGAACGGCTTAAGACTTCCATTGATGATGGACAGTGGAAGCCAGGGGATAAAATTCCATCAGAGAACCAGTTAATGAAGGAATATAGTGTAAGCCGAAATACGGCCAAAAAGGCAATCGAAGAGCTTGTTCAAGATGGACTGCTTTATCGGTTACAAGGAAAAGGTACATTTGTGGCAAAACCCAAGCTGCAGCAGTCCCTTATGGGGTTATATAGTTTTAGTAAAGTTTTTAAAGAAAAGGGGTTGGTACCAAAAGATATAGTGATTGAAATAAAGGAGGTTAAACCATCCTACGAGATCATTACCGAACTCCAACTTGCGGAGGAGGAAAATGTAATTGAAATGAAACGTCTTCGCTGTGTAGATGATGAACCCTATGTTTTAGAATCTTCTTTCTTTCCAAAAAGAGTTGTACCGGATATATCACTGTTGAAGAGGGTGGGGGAAATTTCCCTATATGACTTGCTTGAAGAGGGACTCAATGTAGTTGTTACTAGAGCAAAAGAGGCTTTTGAACCGGTTTTGATTCGTTCTGAGGAAAGTGAATATCTTCAAACGAAAGAAGGGAATCCGGCCCTGCTACTAGAAAGAATTGCATACGGCTCAGATGGTGTACCTGTGGAATTTTGCCGCTCAATTGTTCGTGGAGACCGTTGTCGATTTTACACAGAGCTTACATAAAAGTAGTAAATAAAATTTTTAAAAACAAATTAACTGAAGGTTTATTGACAGAAAATTATCAATGATGCTATAGTTGGAATAATTCAAGCGATTGACATGTTTGAAGTTTGAGCTTTGAGCTTTGAGGTGTATTAGTAGTGGTAAGATTAAAGGATATTGCTGAATATGTAGGCGTTTCCATTTCGACCGTTTCGAGAGTCATTCAAAATGACCAAACACGGAATGTAAATCAGGAAACAAAAAATAAAATATGGCAGGCTGTTAAAGAGTTAGGATATATCCCAAACCAGCATGCCCGAAATCTAGTGAATAACAGGCAAACGAAAACGAATACAAGATCAATGAAAATTGGCTGGGTGGCTAATCCAATTCAAGCGGAGATAAACCCATACTTTGCCCAAATCTATACAGGAATCCGTGATACTTTAACGAAATATGACTATACCTTAATAAGTGTTACAAAAGATGAAATTGAAAATGAGGCACTGCTTTTAAAGACAATCCATGATTTGGGAATTGAAGGGCTTATTTTAATCGACAGAATTGATATTAGTCTGATTGAATATATTCAGCAAACGATTCCTGTGGTCGGCTTGGACTTTTACTATACTGATAAAAATATTGCTGTTGTTGATTACAATCGTGAGGCAGCTATTAAAATGGTGGTTCAGTATTTTATTACCCATGGGCATCGGGAAATTGGTTTTATTGGTGGAGGAATCAATAAAACTTTTGAAGATTTACATGCTGAGTTTCGGTTTAAAGGCTATCAATTGGCAATGGAAGAAGCTGGACTTTCTATGAACCCTGATTGGGTCATCAATACCATGTGGAAAATGGAAAACAGCTACGAGGAAATGAATCAACTGATTAAAAGAGACCGAGAGCATTTGCCTACAGCCATGGTTTGTGCCAGTGACATGATGGCCATTGCTGCAATGAGAGCTGCAATCGAAAACAATCTCAGAATTCCAGAGGATATGGCTTTCTTTGGAGTGGATAATATCGAGATGAGCAAATATTCTTCACCGCCGCTTTCAACCGTAGAAATTCCTAAGTATGAAATGGGGAAAATGGCAGCGAAAACGATTATGGATATGGTGGAAGAAAAAATTACTCTTCCAGTCAAGCTTGTTTTACCGTTTGAATTAATCATTCGGGAATCATCTTCAATAAAACGGACCTAAGCGGTTCTTTTTTAAACAGCGCTTGGAAAACGTTTGGATAGATATCGGAAAATTTTCCGGTGATAATAAAATTACATTAATTAAGACAAATGAGAGGAGAGATTTGGATGAAAACAATGACAGCAATCTTAATCGGAGCAGGTGATAGAGGGGCAAGGGCTTACGCGCCATATGCACTTGCCTATCCCAATGAACTAAAGATTGTCGGAGTGGCAGAGCCGGGATTGGACAGAAGAAAGAAAATACAGGTAGAACACGATATTCCTGCTGAAAATTGTTTTGAATCTTGGGAAGATGTATTGAATCTCGACCAAAAAATTGCTGACATTGCAATTATTTGCACGCTTGACCGGTATCACTTTAAACCAACGATGAGAGCTTTGGAGTTAGGCTATCATGTTCTGTTGGAAAAGCCAATGTCTCCAGATCCGCTTGAATGTATTGCGATGGAACGGGCAGCAAGAAAATATAATCGACAGCTAACCATCGGCCATGTTCTTCGCTATACCGAATTTTGGTCCACCATTAAAAAGGTAATTGAAAAAGGGGATATTGGGGAGGTTGTATCCTTACAGCTGAATGAAAATGTAGAAGTAATGCATATGTCCCACAGTTTTGTTCGAGGGAATTGGAATAATAAGGAGAAATCAAGTCCGATGATCCTTCAGAAATCTTGTCATGATATGGATATTATTTCTTTTGTTTTGGGAAAAGCATGTAAAAATATTAGTTCCTACGGTTCTCTCATGCATTTTAAAGAGGATAATGCCCCAGTTGGAGCGCCGCAAAGATGCCTGGATGGATGCCCTGCGGAATTAGAGTGTCCATTCCACGCAGGAAGATATTATCTTGGAGAAGGAAGAGGCTGGGCTAAAAAGTTTACAGAAGATGATACAAATGGAGGAATTATCAACGCATTACAAGAAACACCTTACGGAAAATGTGTTTACCGCTCAGATAATAATGTTGTTGATCATCAGGTAGTTAATATGGAGTTTGAAGGTGGAGCAACTGCAACTTTTAGCATGTGCGGCTTCACGAGAGAGCAAACGAGGATTGTGCAAATTATGGGAACAAAAGGAGAAATCCGCGGAAACATGGAGGAAAATAGGATTTCAATCTTTGATTTTCTCACGAAGCATGAAACCGTCATCAAATTAGACATTCCAGTTGGCGGGCATGGAGGCGGTGATAACGGTATCATGAGAACATTCCTCCGTGAAATTCAATTTGGAAATAGCGAAAGAAGTGTTTCTTCCGCTGCTGCTTCTGTAAGAAGCCATCTCATGGCGTTTGCTGCTGAGGATTCGAGGTTAGACAAGGGGAAATCCATTAATATCGATGAGTATTATCAGGATTTGCTTGAAAATATTAACACTTAAAAAAAGGTTGTTCACACTACATTTTATGGGGTGTATCAATAATAAAGTTGTAGATTATGTACCTATCCTTATTAGGAAAACGTTATTACAAAAGGTGGTGAACGTTGTCTATAAAGATATTAATTCGTAATAGCAAAGAATTTCTTATTATTCATCTATGAAAAACCCCTTAAGTTTTAAAAAGCGATTTGGTTTGAAATCTATTAATTTTTAATGAGAGAAGGGAAATAGGATGAAAAAATGGTTAATCATGCTTTTAACTGTTGTTTTAGGACTACTAGGTCTGGCTGGCTGCAGTAATAGTGATACAGCCTCCGGTGATGCAAAAGATGGAAAGACTGAAATTACTTATGGAATTTGGGATAAGAAACAGCTCCCTGCCGTAAATGAGATTATCAAACTATTTAACGAGAAATATCCAAACATTAAAGTAAAAACAGAGCTTACTCCTTATGGCCAATACTTCCAAAAACTTGAAACAGCTGCAACTGGCGGCGCTTTGCCTGATGTTCTTTGGATGAATGGAGCACATGTTGCTCAATATGCGGAAGGAAAGGTTATCCTTCCATTAAGCGATATGGCGAAAAAGGATCACTACAGTTTAGATAATTATCCGAAATCATTGATTGATCTTTATACAGTTGACGGAAAAGTATACGGAATTCCAAAAGACTTCGATACTACAGGCTTATGGTACAACAAAAAAATCTTTGATGATGCAGGTGTACAGTATCCGGATGAAACTTGGGACTGGAATAAGTTAAAGGAAGTTGCAAAAAAACTGACAAATAAAGATAAAGGGATTTGGGGATATGCTGCTTTAATGGGTAATCAAGGCGGCTACTATGATTTAATTTGGCAAAATGGCGGATATATCATTTCCAACGATGGAAAGACAGTTGGTTTCGATCAGCCAGAGGCAATCGAAGCACTGAATTACAATATTAGCTTCATTAAAGAAGGATTGTCACCAACACAAGCACAAATGACAGAAACTGCGGCTTCTGAATTATTCTCTTCAGGAAAAGTAGCGATGATGTTTGATGGACCTTGGATGGTTCCAGAATATAAGAAAAATCCTGATTTAAATGTTGCTGTCGTACCTAAGGGTAAAAAACGTGCAGTAGCGATTCACGGGTTATCCAATGTGATTGCTGCCAATACCAAACATAAGGATGCTGCATGGAAGTTTGTTCAATTCCTAGGCTCTAAAGAAGCAGCAGAGGTGTATGCGAAAACGGGAACAGTTATTCCAGCTTATAACGGTACACAAGATGCTTGGGTAAAAGCTGTCCCAAATCTGAACCTTCAAGCCTTTATTGATGGTGCTAAATATTCTATGCCACTGCCAAGTGTGAAAAGCACAGGGGAAATTTGGCAATATGAAACTGATATCCTTAAAAAGGCATGGAGTCAGGAAGAAAGTGTACAGGATGCTGTAAAAGAGCTTACGACAAAAGCAAATGAAGCGCTATCTAAGTAGTAAAAAAAGAAGAGAAGAATCGATTTCTTCTCTTCCAATTCCTTATAGGGAGGGAAAATTGTGAGAGAAATACCTCTTCAGTCAGAAGTGAAAACATCAAAAAAACTGAAGGTTTCCAGCTTAGCAAAAACAAGGAAAAGGTCTGATTACCTATGGGCATATATAATGATTGCTCCGACGATGTTAGGTCTATTTATTTTTTACCTTTGGCCTATTATTCAGACCTTCTATTATAGTTTTACTGAATGGGGTGCATTTGGGCAGTATGAGTGGACAGGATTATCGAATTATAAGAAGATGCTTGGGGATGCAGACCTCTTACAATCCTTCAAAAACACAGGAATTTATATTCTCTTTACTGTGCCAGTCGGAATTTTCCTATCCATTATTTTAGCGGTTCTCTTAAATCAAAAAATTAAAGGGAAATCTGTTTATCGAACATTGTATTTTTTACCCGTAATTACCATGCCGGCCGCAATCGCGATGGTATGGAAATGGCTTTATAATGCGGATTACGGTTTACTTAATTATTTATTATCTTTAATTGGGATTAAGGGACCGAACTGGGTAACGGATCCAAAAATCGCCTTGTACTCCCTAATTGTTGTCGCGATTTGGAGTGGAATTGGATATAACATGGTCATCTTTCTCTCCGGATTGCAAGGAATACCAAAAATGTATTATGAGGCAGCCGAAATCGATGGTGCAGGCCCAATAAAGGTATTCTTTAAAATTACGCTTCCGTTGCTCTCTCCGGTTATTTTCTTTGTGTCCATCATGTCTCTTATTGGGGCGTTTCAAGTGTTTGACTTAATTTTCATGATGATTGGAAAGGGTAGTACAGCGTTGGAAAGTACGCAGTCGATTGTGTATTTATTTTATCAGCATGCTTTTGTGTTAAATGACAAGGGCTATGCAGCGGCCATAGCTGTTCTACTGTTAGTAGTGATTTTGATTATTACAGCGATTCAAATGGTTTTACAGAAAAAGTGGGTTCATTATGACTAAAGGAGTGTAACCATTGGAAAGAACGAGACAGCTTATAACAAGTAAATCATTTCTGATCCATTTCATCCTTATTATAGGGGCTGTGGAAATGGTTTTGCCCTTTATCTGGATGATTCTCACCTCGTTAAAAACGTATGCTGAGTCCATTCATGTTCCACCCGTATTGATTCCAAAGGAATTCCAATGGGGAAACTATAAAGAGGTATTCGGACTGCTGCCCTTTTTTAAATTTATGTTTAATACCATCATTATTACGGTACTACGGACTGTCGGCCAATTGTTTTTGTGTTCATTGGCGGCTTATGCTTTTGCTCGAATCGAATTTCCGGGCAGGAACTTTCTGTTTTTATTAGCTTTAGCCGTATTAATGGTACCCGGGCAAGTGTTTTTATTGCCGCAATATATGATTATGGTGAAATTAGGCTGGCTGAATTCGTTGCAAGCTGTGATTGTACCCGGTTTGTTTAGTGCATTTGGTACGTTTCTTTTACGCCAATTCTTTATGGGGCTGCCAAAGGAACTTGAGGAGGCCGCTCGGCTTGACGGCTGTAACCATTTCCAAATTTATTGGAGGATTATGCTGCCGCTTGCCAAACCAGGTTTAATCGCATTAGGGATTTTTACGACTCTTTGGAGCTGGAATGAATTAATGTGGCCAATGATTGTAAATAGTTCTACTGAATCTATGACTCTATCAGTTGGATTGTCCTCACTCCAAGGACAATATTTGACAAACTATCCGATTCTAATGGCTGGTTCCTTTTTAGCCATTTTACCGATGCTCATTCTTTTCATCTTCCTGCAAAAGCAATTTATTGAGGGGATTGCTGTTACTGGTGGAAAATAAACATATTACATACGGTCAAGGGGCCGTATGTAATTATTATTTGTTGGGTTGACCCTACAAGTTAAGGTGATATAATAAGATTATGAAGTTACTGTACTCATAGCATCCAGTCTATGAGTTTTTCATCTATTATACTTATACCAACAACCCAACGTTACATAAATTGATTTACTGATACTAATTTTATAAAAACGGTACAGGCAAACTCCATTATTCCAATTTCAAGTGCAGGGGTGCAAGAACATGAAAAAGGCAATTGGTATTGATATTGGCGGAACGAAAATAGCAGCCGCCATCGTTTCGGAAACAGGGGAAATATTGAAAAAGACGGAGGTAAAAAGTGACCCTTCAGACAGGGAGAAGATGTTTACCAGAGTGATTGAAGCGGTCAACCAGGTTTTATTGGATACTACGTATAACATCTCGGATATGGAAGGTATTGGTGTCGGTGTACCTGGGAAGGTCGACCGTGAACGAGGGATTGCCGTTTTTCAAAATAATTTACCATGGCCCCAGTTTCCTCTTATGGCCCGTATACGGGAGCAGTTCGGACTTCAGCGGATTACGATTGACAATGATGTTTATATGGCGGCCTTTGCCGAGTGGATAGCAGCCAAAGGGAAAAATGATGAAACCTTTGTCTATGTAACCATCAGTACAGGAATATCCTGCTCGATTATTCATAATGGTACATTTTTGCGAGGAGCGGGTTTTGCCGGAGAGCTAGGGTTAATTCCTGTTTTTTCAAAGGTGACAAATACATTAAAGAGACTGGAAGAGGTATCTGCTGGACCAGGGATTGAAAAATTTGCACAAAAGCAATTGCAACTGGCGAATCTATCAGCAAAGGATGTCTTTGAACGATATAAAAGCATGGAGGGTAAGTATCAGCCTATCATTGATGAGGTAACTGACAATTGGGCCCAAGGAATTTACTCTATTTCCAGCTTACTGGATCCACATCAAGTGGTATTTGGAGGGAGTGTCATCGCCCATAACCCTTTCTTGCTTGAAATCATTGTTGAAAAACTAAAATCATACCAAATTCCTGAACAAAACCATCTCTTAAGCAACATGTCGATTAGTACGATGATGCAGAATAACGGGGTGATTGGGGCTGGATTAAGGGTATTTGAAGGAAACTAAAAATTATTAAAGGAGTGTCTATATGTTTAGTTTAAGTCAGGATATATTAATGCCATTAGGAGCCTCGATTACAACTGCCGAAATCAAGCAACAACCGGAATTATGGGGCGAAACCTTTGCATTGTACTCTGCTAAGAGTCTTAAGGTTAAATTATTTTTACAAAGTCTAACAGAAAAGCACAATCGTATCCGGGTTATTTTTACAGGGGCCGGAACTTCCGCTTATGTGGGTGACACAGTGACCCCTTATTTGAAGGGGAAAATTGATGAGAAACAGTGGGACTTGATGAGCGTTCCTACAACTGCAATCGTATCAAATCCGTATCAATTCTTAAATCCGGATATCCCAACCTTATTGATTTCTTTTGCAAGAAGCGGGAATAGTCCCGAAAGTGTTGCGACAGTCCGGCTAGCGGAACAAGTGGTCTCAAATCTTTATCAAATTACCATTACTTGCTCTAAGGATGGGGAATTAGCTCAACGGGCAGGGCAAGATGAAAATAATCTTTTATTATTGATGCCTGAAAGGTCCAATGATCAAGGCTTTGCAATGACTGGAAGCTATACATGTATGGCCCTGACGGCACTGCTCATTTTTGATACGTTATCCATGGAAGAAAAGTTGAACATGGTTGAAACCATCCGCCGTTTGGGCGAAAGTGTTATCAGCAGATCGGCAGATATAGAACAAATGATTTCAACTGAATTTGATCGAATTATCTATCTTGGTTCAGGTGGCTTTGAGGGGCTGGCGAGAGAGGTGCAATTAAAGATTTTGGAATTAACAGCCGGTAAGATAGCTACATCCTTTGATTCCTCACTTGGATTTCGCCATGGTCCAAAATCATTTGTAAATGAAAAATCAGTAGTATTTGTCTTTGTTTCCAACCAACCCTACACGCGCCGTTACGACCTCGATATGTTAAATGAATTAAGACAGGATCAAATTGCGAGTCTCATATGTGCGGTCTCGGTGGATGGGGACGACAATTATGCTGGCGATACATTCCTATTCGATAGTGATGGGCGAAATGTACCAGATGCCTATCTCTCATTACCATATGTCATGTTCGGGCAAACTATCGCCTTGTTTTCTTCAATTAAGGTTGGAAATAAGCCGGATACTCCTTCACCAAGCGGAACGGTTAATCGTGTCGTTAAAGGTGTTACCATTCACGAATATAAGTAAATCAACTGGAAAGGGCTGCTTGGCCGCTTCCTTTCCTAAACAGAGGTGCAGATATGGGACAATTTGTGTTTGCGGACATGTTCTTCCTTGAAGATGGGGTGGCTGGCCCAGGATATTTGGAAATTAAAGACGGTAAATTCGGTTCATATTATGTGACTTTGCCATCTGAATCGGCTGATGTCATCAATCATGCAGGAAAATGGATAGCTCCGGGGTTAGTCGACACACACATTCATGGTTTTAAGAATCATGATATCATGGACAACGATTTTGAGGGATTGAAGGGAATTTCCGAGGGTATGCTTTCGTGCGGAGTGACATCGTTTTTGCCCACCACGCTAACTTCTTCGCCGGAAATATTGAACGAAGTAGTAACAATGATTGGTGAAAATTATACCAAAGTTCAAGGGGCCAAAATTAAAGGGATCTTTTTAGAGGGACCATTTTTTACAGAAAAACATAAAGGTGCCCAAAATACAAAGTATTTCTGTGATCCTTCTATCGATATGCTGGAAATATGGCAAAGGAATTCGAACCATTTTATAAAAAAAATTGCCCTTGCGCCGGAAAGAAAAGGTGCATTGGAATTTATTGAGCATGCTGTCAACCAACAAGTTACGGTGGCATTAGCCCATAGTAATGCGACATACGCTGAGGCGAAGTATGCGGTTGAGAAAGGTGCATCCATTTTTGTGCATACATTTAATGGCATGAGCGGACTGCATCATCGTGAGCCGGGAATGGTTGGCGCTGCGATGAACCTGCCGGAAGTATTTGCAGAGATTATTTGTGACGGACATCATGTCGACCCTGTTGCCGCTAACATTTTAATGAATGCCCGTGGCAGACAAGAGACAGTGATGGTCACCGATTGTATGATGGCCGGCGGTATGCCGGAAGGCCGCTATCAGCTTGGTGAATTTCCAGTAGAAGTTAAGAACGGGGCGGCCCGTTTAGAAACCGGAAGTTTAGCGGGCAGCATCTTGCA
Source organism: Bacillus salipaludis (assembly GCF_030938565.1). Taxonomy (GTDB): domain Bacteria; phylum Bacillota; class Bacilli; order Bacillales; family Cytobacillaceae; genus Neobacillus; species Neobacillus salipaludis_A. The sequence goes on from NZ_JAVGVR010000002.1 coordinate 399,504, forward strand.
ATTGAAAGAGGCAGTCAAAAATGTTGTCGATTGGGGAATTGCTGCCCCGGAGGAAGCCATCTATATGGCAAGTACAGCACCTGCAAAAAGCATTGGCATCGATGGGGAATGTGGAATGATTGCAACTGGTTATGCTGCGGATTTTATTGTGTTGACCCCTGAAATGGAGTTAATAGCTACGTATCTTGATGGTATTTGTCGTTTTCATGTTAACGACTTCTCTGGGAAAGAGGGAGAATCATGATCTTGGCTGTGACGATGAATCCATCTGTCGATATATCCTATCCAATTCAAGATTTCAAACTAGATGATGTGAATCGTGTCAAAGATGCTCGAAAAACCGCTGGAGGAAAAGGGGTAAATGTAGCCCGGGTAGTCAGCCAGCTGGGCGAGGATGTCCTAGCAACAGGCGTTCTAGGCGGAACCATTGGTGATTACATTACACAGGAGCTAAATAAAAGCGGGATTAAAAATAATTTTTTTAGAATTAATCAAGAATCAAGGAACTGTATCGCGATTCTTCATGAGGGCATGCAAACGGAAATTCTAGAATCGGGGCCGACCCTATCAGTAGATGAGGGGGAAGCCTTTTTAAGAAAATATGAGGAACTTCTGTCAAAAGCTTCACTTGTAACCATATCAGGGAGTTTACCTAGGGGGCTTGGAAGTGATTTTTATCTGAAGATGGTCGAAATGGGCAGAGAGAAGGGAACTCCCGTAATTGTTGATACATCAGGAGAATCATTGAAGCAGGTTTTGACCCATACTGTAAAACCATTTGCCATTAAACCGAATATCCATGAGTTAATCCAGCTTTTTGATATGGAATTAAATGAAAACATAAGAAACCTGAAGCAATTGCTAGCAATTGAGTTATTTCATGGAATCGAATGGATTGTCGTCTCGATGGGAGCAGAAGGAGCTTTAGTAAAGCAAAATAATGAATATTATCAGGTTCATATTCCCAAAATCGACGTTGTGAGTCCTGTGGGTTCAGGTGATGCGACTGTTGCCGGATTAGCAGTTGCACTAAAACAAAAACAAGACGTTCCTGCCGTCCTAAAAACAGCAATGGCGACTGGTATCCTCAATACGATGGAAGCGGGAACTGGTTATATAAATCTTGTTAAATTCAGTTCAATTTTTGAATTAATAGAGGTTAGAAAAATAGATTAATAGAGGTGATAGTCGAATGTTGGCATTAACAGGAAATAAATTAGCTGCCCTTAAACGTTTATCAGATGAGAATGGGATTATTGGCGCTTTGGCAATTGACCAACGTGGTTCATTAAAGAAGATGATTGCGGCAGGAAGTTCAACCACTGTAGGGGATGAGGGAATCATTCGCTTTAAAGAATTGGTTTCTGAAGAGTTAACACCTTACGCAACATCGATTCTATTAGATCCGGAATATGGTCTGCCAGCTGCAAAAGTCCGCGATTCAGATGCAGGGTTACTTGTAGCCTATGAAAAGACTGGCTATGATGCAGCGACGGTGGGGCGTTTGCCAGATTTATTAACAGAATGGTCCGTTAGACGTCTTAAGGAAGCTGGGGCAGATGCGGTTAAATTTTTACTGTATTATGATGTGGATGAAGATGAAAGTATTAATGACTTTAAACATGTTTATATGGAAAGAGTTGGCTCTGAGTGTGAAGCAGAAGATATTCCTTTCTTTCTGGAGATTGTTTCCTACGATGCCAAGAATGATGATGTGAAAGGTTTAGAATACGCTAAAGTGAAGCCGCATAAGGTCATTGGGGCAATGAAGGAATTCTCTAAACCTCAATACAAAGTGGATGTATTAAAGGTAGAGGTACCGGTGGATATGAATTTTGTGGAAGGGTTTGCACAAGGTGAAACAGCCTATAGCCAAGAAGAAGCGGCTGCTTATTTTAGGGAGCAAAGTGAAGTGACTGAGTTGCCCTTTATTTATTTAAGTGCTGGCGTAAGTGCAGAATTGTTCCAACAAACCCTTAGGTTTGCAAAGGAATCGGGATCAACTTTTAACGGTGTCCTCTGTGGACGCGCAACATGGAAAAATGGCGTTGCCCCATTTGCTGAAAATGGTGAACAGGCAGGCCGTGCATGGCTGCGAGATACTGGCAGAAAAAATATCGAAGAATTAAACATCGTTTTAAAGGAGACAGCAAGCCCATGGTTTGACAAAATCTCCGGGTAAATGAAAGGGACGATTTTTTTGCTTAAGGAGGGGCAAAATAACCGTCCCTTGTTTCATTTCATTTTACTTATTGATTTTTTCGGTTTATTTTTCTTCGTGTTCTTGGCATTGCGGTATTGCGTTGGAGAAAGATTCGTGACGCGCTTAAAGGATTGAGCAAAAAAAGACTGAGAAGAGAAACCGGTAATGGTTGCGATATTTGATATCGGGTAATTGGTGGTTTCAAGCAATATTTTACTTTCTCTAATACGGGTTTGAATTAGATATTCAATGGGTGATACGCCGACTGATTTTTTGAAGGAATGGGCGAGATAGTATTTATTGATATGTCCAGCTTCTGCCAATATATCCAAATTGATTTCCTCACGAAAATGTTGTTTGATGTAATTTTTGATAAAAGCTACGTCTTTACTAATCTTTTTCGTCGAGGAGATTTTTTCTAAGTGAAATGCTTTTTTTCTCATCATTTTTAGCAGTAAAATTTCCAGGATGTCGTGGATGATTAATTCATAGTCTTCTTTTTGATTCTCGGCTTCTTCTACTAATTGCTGCAGATAAAAGAGATAGGGCCTTTGCTCCTGTTTAAAATTAAAAAAGGTTACCTGTTTTCCCGGATCATCCGGAGAGGAAAAAGCAAGCCCTTGAATTCCTAATGCAATGTATTCAAGGGGGTGCTCGGCACCTGACTTTTCTGTGTGTTCAACATTCGGATTAATGACAATCACATCATGTTCCTTAACAGGAATCTCCTCTTTGGAGAAGATAAACGACCCTTTCCCCCTGGTGATATACAATAGTTCAGTGAAATGGTGGGTGTGATTGGTACTGTGCCAATCTTTATCAAACTTTGCTTTTGTTACATAAAGAAGTTTTACAGGGAGATGGCCTTTCCCCGCATGTGGAATCTCATAAATCTCGTTTGACATTGGATTACCTCCTTCGAAAGCAGGCTATTTCTTAAAGTATAGTTTTTTTAGTGAATTATTACAACGGAAAGCAAGATATCTAAAAAACTAAACAAGATGTTTATTGTGAAAGCGTTTTTTCATTTGTATACTTTTCCTATAAATAGGAAAAAAGGGGGACGAAAAAGATGAAAAAGAAAGTATTGTTAGCTGGTATGTCGGCAGTGTTATCTGTTAGTTTAATAGCCTGTCAAAGCAGTAAGGTTGATAGTTCTAATGGTGAAACCTCCAGCAAAAAACAAACTCTTCATGTTGCAGCGCTTGAATCGGCATATGGAAAAGAGATGTGGACGAAAGTGGTCGATGCCTATGAAGCTGCCAATCCAAAGGTGGACGTGGATCTAACCGTTGATAAGAATCTGGAGGATGTCATTAGCCCGAAAATGAAAGCTGGCGATTATCCGGATGCGGTCTTATTAGCAACAGGAAGAAAAATGGCATTAACAGAAACGTTAATTAAAGATAAAGGTTTAGAAGATATTACGGATGTTTTCAACAAGAACGTATATGGTGAAAACGTTAGAGTAAAGGATAAATTAGTCCCAGGTTTTACCGATACACTGGCAACGAATCCTTATAACGACGGTAAAACATACATGGCACCAATGTTTTATAGCCCAACCGGTTTATTCTATAATACTGCTTTATTTAAAGAAAAAGGCTGGGAAGTACCAAAAACTTGGGATGAGATGTGGGCGTTGGGCGACAAAGCGAAAGCAGAAGGAATCTCTTTGTTCACGTATCCTACTACCGGTTACTTTGATGCCTTCTTCTACTCTCTACTATTAGAGGTGGGCGGACCTGATTTTTACAATAAGGCAATGAAATATGAAAAGGGCATTTGGGAAACCCCTGAAGCCACAAAGGTATTTAACATTATCGGAAAATTAGCAAAATATACTGCTCCAACAACTGTTGCGAATGCAAATGACAAAGACTATACAAAAAACCAGCAATTGATTCTTGATAATAAAGCATTATTTATGCCAAATGGTACATGGGTTGTTGGTGAAATGAAAGACGCTCCGAGAGCTAAGGGCTTTGAATGGGGGATGACTTCGCTGCCGGCGATTGAAAATGGCGGTGACCGTTATGCTTTTACATTCTTCGAACAAATGTGGGTCCCAGCCCAAGCTAAGAATAAAGATGCTGCGAAGGACTTTTTAACCTTTGTATATTCAGATAAAGCAGCAGAAATCTTTGCCCAATCTGGAGCTATTCAACCAATTGAAGGAATCTCTGAAAAACTGACTGGTGACAATAAACTCTTCTATAGTATATATGATTCCGGAGCAAAAGCTGGTATGGGTGGGTTTGCTGCAACAGAAGCGGTTGAGGGTGTTAGTATGGCGGATACATTATTCCATTCGATTGATAGTATTGTTACAGGCGATAAAACGGTAAAAGAATGGCAAAAGGCTGTTGAAAAAGTCAGTGACCAATTGCGCTCCGCGTTAAAATAATAGTTCACTAGTATAACGGTGAGTTACTTTCCTCACCGTTATATTTATTAGTAGTTTTGGAGGATTTATTGACTTTGAGAATGATTTTGACCATAGCCAAGGCTGGTAAGGTTCAAGGAGTCGACATTTTTTAAGCTGAGGTGAAAAAAATGAATAAAACGATGGAAAAAAGGATTTTTATCTTTGTTTGTACAGTACCAGCGTTGATTTTACTTACCCTTTTTATGATTGTACCTACTATTCAGGTATTTCGAATGTCCTTATATAAGTGGGGAGGTTTTTCGAACAATAAGGTATTTGTAGGGTTAGATAATTTTAAAATTTTATGGAATGATCTGAACTTCATTCGATCTCTTCAAAATAGCATTGTCCTCATTGTGTTGGTCACACTGATTACAATGGTCGTTGCCATATTATTTGCCAGTTTGTTAACAAGGGAAAACATGAAAGGGAATAACTTGTTCCGGATTATATTCTATATTCCAAATATCTTATCGGTTGTGGTCATCGCCGGGATTTTTTCCGCTGTATATGACCCGACAACAGGTTTATTGAATAATCTTCTTGGGTTATTTAACCTTGATAACCTACAGAAAATGTGGCTTGGCAACCAAAAAATTGCCCTTTATAGTATCGGCGGGGCGCTCGTTTGGCAGGCGATAGGATACTACATGGTGATGTATATGTCCAGTATGGCGAGTATCCCCGAAAGCTTTTATGAGGCATCTGCTTTGGAAGGGGCAGGACGGATCAGGCAATTTTTTAGTATTACCTTACCGCTGATTTGGAACAACATCCGGACTACGCTGACCTTTTTTATTATCAGTACCATTAATTTAAGTTTTCTACTTGTCCAAGCAATGACCGGCGGTGGGCCGGATGGTGCGACAGAGGTATTTTTAAGCTATATGTATAAGCAGGCATATACCAATTCTTCTTACGGTTATGGGATGGCAATAGGGGTCGCAATCTTTATATTTTCATTCGCATTATCGGCAATCATCAGCCAGATCACAAAACGGGACGTGCTGGAGTATTAGGGGGTCCGTAAACAATGAAAAAACAAACAGGCATGAGTGCAGAAAAGATTTATCGTTTATTTATTTATGTCGCACTAATCACATTAGCCATTTCTATTATTATCCCGGTTGGGTGGGTCTTTTTAGCTTCTATTAAACAAAATAAGGAGTTTTATGGCAGTCCATGGTCGATGCCGAACGGGTTCTATTTTCAGAACTTTTTCGATGCTTTCGAAAAAGCGAACATGGGGACCTATATGTTGAATTCTGTGTTGGTTACAGCCGGGGCGTTACTCATTTTATTGTTATTTGCCTTACCGGCAGCTTATGTACTGGCTAGATATACCTTTAGAGGAAGCAAAATCATGAATTCCCTATTTAAGGCCGGATTATTTATCAATGTAAACTATATTGTCGTTCCTATTTTCTTAATGTTATTAGACGGAGATACCTTTTTACGTGAACAATTTGGAGATGGATTTCTATTAGATAATTTATTTGTATTAGCTGTTGTATATGCGGCGACTGCCCTGCCTTTTACCATCTACTTATTATCGAGTTATTTTCAATCGCTACCATCGACGTATGAGGAGGCAGCACTTGTCGATGGAGCTGGCTATTTTAAAACGATGATTAAGATTATGATTCCAATGGCTCGTCCAAGCATTATTGCTGTGATCTTATTTAATTTCCTTGCCTTTTGGAATGAATACATTATTGCCCTGACATTAATTCCCGGTCCAAATAAGACTTTGCCAGTTGGACTAATGAACTTAATGGCAGCGCAGAAATCGGCAGCTAATTACGGGCAAATGTATGCGGGAATGGTTCTCGTCATGCTGCCAACCTTGATTTTATATATGATTGTTCAAAAAAAATTGACACAAGGGATGACCCTTGGCGGTTTAAAAGACTAGAGGAGGATTTACATGGAAAAGAAAACGGGCCGCGTTACATTACCAAGCGAAGAAAACTTTTTAAAAGAGACGAAAGAATTAATGATGCGCTGGGGTGCAGATGCCATTCGTGACAGCGACGGAACCAAGTTGGATGATGAGATTAAACAATTGGATGCAAAAATTTATACAACCTATTTTGTTGCGCGGGGGCATAACCATTTTGCTAAGGAACATATGGAAGAATGCCAGCAGTTGTACTTAATGAGCTTGTTCAATACGGCCCTTACGGAAACATTGGAAATTGATTTTATGAACGGCTATTTTAAGGAACAATTACAGCCGGATTACGTTCATGACCCCAAGAAGTACTGGGAAGTCATCGATCGGACAACTGGTGAAGTGGTTGATATAAATGACTGGGAGGTAAATGAAGTGACGGATCGTGTGCTGATCAAGGATGCGATACCTTGGCATGAATACACGGTTTCCTTCTTAGTCTATGCTATTTGGGACCCAACCCAAATGTATAATCATATCACCAACAATTGGGGCGATAAGCCCCATGATATCCCCTTTGATGTCAGAGGACCATTCTCCAATGAATATATGAGGACCTATTTAAAACAATGGCTCTTAGATAACCCTGATACAGATGTCGTGAGGTTTACCACGTTTTTCTACCATTTTACACTGGTATTTAATAATCTCGGCAAAGAAAAATTTGTCGATTGGTTTGGATATGGTGCCAGTGTTTCTGTTGCAGCAATGGACGCTTTTGAAAAGGAAAAGGGATATCCTCTAAGACCAGAAGACATTGTAGACCAAGGCTATTACAATACGTCGTTTCGAGTTCCAACTCAGGCCTTTTTGGATTATATGGACTTTATCCAAAAGTTTGTTGCGGAAGAAGCAAAAAAACTGGTGGATATTGTCCATGAAAGCGGTAAGGAGGCCATGATGTTCCTTGGTGATAACTGGATTGGAACGGAGCCGTATGGAAAATACTTTGAAAACATTGGATTAGATGCTGTGGTCGGAAGTGTCGGCAGTGGTGCTACGTTACGTATGATTGCTGATATCCCACATGTTCGATATACAGAAGGTCGATTCTTGCCTTATTTCTTCCCGGATACCTTTTATGAAGGGAACAACCCGGTAATAGAAGCAAATGAAAATTGGTTAACGGCGCGAAGAGCAATTTTGAGGAACCCTGTTGACCGCATCGGTTATGGAGGTTATTTGAGTTTAGCTTATAAATTTCCAGACTTTGTAGATTATATCGAGAAAGTTACCGATGAATTTCGCAAAATTTATGGCACAATCAAGGGTGTAACACCGTATAGCGGGTTAAAGGTGGCCATTTTAAACTCCTGGGGCAAGTTAAGGACGTGGCAGACCCATATGGTGGCCCATGCCTTGTGGTATAAACAAATCTATTCTTATTTAGGTGTATTAGAATCCTTAAGCGGTGCTTCCGTTGATGTTTCCTTTATCAGCTTTGACGATGTAATCAATGACGGAGTCCCTGCCGATGTGGATGTCATTATTAATGCCGGGGATGCAGGAACTGCTTTTTCTGGGGGAGAATATTGGAAAAATGAAAAATTAGTTACTACGATTAGAGCCTGGATTCATAACGGTGGTGGCTTCATTGGAATTGGCGAACCAACAGCTTATCAGCATGAAGGACACTTCTTCCAACTGGCTGGGGCCTTAGGTGTGGACAAAGAACTTGGATTCAGTCTATCGACGGACAAGTATTTTGTTACTCCAGTCAAAGAACATTTTATTTCTGCTGACAGTAGCCGGTTTGATTTTGGCGAAGGCATGAAAAATATTTATGCCTTATCAGAGGACACAGAAATCATTGAGTATTCCGATGGAGAAGTCCATCTAACGAGTCATCCGTTTGGAAAAGGAAGAGCAGTTTATATTGCAGGACTTCCCTATAACGAAGAAAACACAAGGCTATTGATGAGAGCATTATTTTATGCGGCCCATAAAGAGGAAGAGTTCCATAAATTCCACGCGAGCAATATTTATTGCGAAGTTCATGCTTATCCATCGATAGGAAAAATGGCGATTGTCAATAATTCGATGAAAGAACAAACAACGATTGTCTATGATGGAAAGGGAATGGGCAAATCAACGACGCTCGCACCTAGTGAAATTAAATGGGAGGATTTTTCTCATGAAGACTAGTTTGCTCATTTTAATTAAATTAGTGGTGTTCATACTTTGTCTTGTGTTCATCATGATTGGTCAAAAGACTGCGGGAAAGTTGGAACTCGGCATCATGCTGCTTGGTTTAACAGGTCTTTTATGGCTTCTTTATGATTATAATCGCAAATATGTGTAATAGTATAAATCCCTCACTTCCAAAATGTGGGGGATTTATTACTTTTAAAAGATAAGAAGCTCAAAAGTGTTCCTGGGACTGCTCGTCATTCATTTCACTAAAAAAGCAATATATCTAAAAATTTGGACAACATCTTTATTGTGGAAGCGCTTTAACAAAAGTAAGCTAGATTACAGTAGGGGACGGTAATCTGACTTACTTTTAAAAATTAAATTGAATTATCGCACTCTACTAATTTTGAATATTCAAAGGAGGAGAGAAATTGTACAGAAAGAATTCCAAAAGGGCTGCTATTAGTTTAATAGCTACGGTATTATTTTCGCCTATGCTTGTAACGGGATTTACGCCGTCAGTACACGCTGTAGCTGAGGTGACGAATACTCCAGTGGAAAACGTTACAACCCAAGTTGAGGCAGGAACTGGGATTGGTGATGAGGGACTTGTCGACATAACCGATCATCAGCTGCAAGAAGGAGATTTTAAAGTCATCTCAGGAGACGGTAAGATCACTTATAATGAAGATGGGTCCGCAACCTTCAAGGTTACATCCACTCAAAAGAATCGAATTGTCTACGATAAAATGCAGGGGATTAAGAACGGGGTATTTGAGGCCGATATTACACCGGGAACGAACGCAATGAATCGGTTTGGCCTGATCTACCGTGTTCAGAATCCATCTGCCTACACATATGTAGGAACAGGAGATCAAAACAATCAGTATTTTGGTGAGACTTTTGGTCCTGCGAACTCATGGACAGCGATGACCTCAGATGTACCATTAGAGGCAAATAAAACCTATCATTTACGACTGAAGTTCATGGATGATACAGCAACCCTTTATATTAACGATAAAAAGGTGAATGCCTGGACATTATCAGGTGGTGTCGACCAAGCTGGTTTGCTTGGATTTGAAAAAAGCCGTGGTGCTGCAGACATAACGATTTCCAACATCAAGATCAAAGAATATAATCCCCCTAAACCACCGGTAACTCCAGCAGTAGAAGATACATTAATTTCAGACGATATGAAGGTCAAGATTGACCAAGTATTTCCGCGTGTTATTGAATACCAAGTGAAAGATAAGGTGATGGATGGACAAAAATCGCCCGTTTATGGTCTAAAAGTCAACGGTTCCCTTTATTACCCTAAGGTGAGTTTTGAAAAGCTTAACAAAAGCGAAGCATTATATACGTTAAAAGTAAAAGATGAATTTGAAAATCTGGATGCTGTTTTTAAAGTTTCATTAAAGGTGGATAAAAATAAAGTAATCTATACCTTTGAGGATATAAAGAATGCAGGATCAGCAAAAATTGAAAGTGTTGAATTCGCTGATTTGAACTTTATCTCCGTCAATTCAGCGCAACCTAATGCGAAAGCCAAATTAACGAATTTGAGCAGCGATGTGACAAAATCGGGTGACGTCAATGTTACCGTTGATTCCTCTATGGAAGGGGTTGGTACTTCTGCAAAATACTATACAGCCTTTCTTTCAAACGATTCATTAAGTGCAGGTGTATGGTCCAGCTCAGAAGTCGATGGCTATCGTAATCTGGTTGCGAATCGTTATCAGGGTGAAAATGGAACAAAAGCCATTGGAATTGGTTCTAGTTTGCTCTATTATCAACGGGCCTTTATGCCAAACCCGCAAGAAGCTAAACCGACGATTAAGATTGCCATTGCCGAAGATTTAAATCAGGATCATCAAACTGATTGGCAGGATGGTGCAATTGCTTATCGGGAAATTATGCAGGATATTCCAGGTTCAAAGGATGTCAACAACCTTGTAGGGACGAGGATTGCCATGAATTTTGGTTCCCAAGCACAACAGCCATTCCTTAAAACCTTGGATAATGTAAAAAAAGTGGCACTGGCTACAGATGGACTAGGACAGTCTGTACTGTTAAAAGGTTATGGAAATGAGGGACATGACAGTGCTCACCCAGATTACGGCGATGTGGGTGAACGGATTGGCGGTGCAACCGATTTACAGACGCTTATTCGTGAAGGACATAAGTACCATTCACAATTTGGTGTTCATATTAATGCACAAGAAACCTATCCTGAGGCAAAAGCTTTTAATGAGGACTTTATCGACGGACCAAATTCTAAAGGTTGGGGCTGGCTGGACCAATCTTATACCATTAATAAACTGAAAGATTTGTACTCTGGAACACGTGCAAAACGCCTGGATGAATTGAAAGCGGCCGCACCGGGCCTTGACTTCGTTTATCTAGACGTATGGTACCAAGATCAATGGGAATCTGAACGGATTTCTGAGCAGTTCCTCGACCGAGGCTGGCGGGTAGAAACGGAGTTTGGTACATCTGTGGCCAATTATTCAACGTGGCAGCACTGGGCTACCGATAAGAATTACGGCGGACCGGAAAATAAGGGGATTAACTCGGAAGTGCTCCGTTTTATTAGTAATCAGCAAAAAGATTCTTGGGTATTAAACTGGCCTGAAGCGGGCGGAACTGCTGATCATCCGTTGTTAGGCGGATTTGAATTAGCCGGTTTTGAAGGATGGCAATCGGATAAGAACTTTGATCATTTTATCCGGACGACCTTCGATACCAATCTGCCGACTAAATTTTTACAAAAATATTATGTCACCAATTGGAAAGACGATGAAGGTGACAAGAGCAAAACAAACTTGGAAAAAGAAATTAAATTGAAAGACCCAAGTAACGGAGACTTGGTGGTTGTTAAGAGGAAAAGTAATTCCCGAGAGCGGGTCATTACACTGAATGGGAAGGTTGTCCTTGATGAGCATGCCTATCTAATACCGTGGGTGGAACAAGATTTTAAACATCCAACTCCTGCTGCAGAAAAAATGTATCACTGGAACCTCGAAGGCGGTACAACTACTTGGACATTGCCAGATGGATTTGTTGGTCCTTCCAAAAAGGTCTATGTTTATAAATTGACGGACCAAGGCAGAACAGATGTAAAGAAGGTTGAGGTCGTCAATAATCAAATCACATTGACGGCAGAGGCAGCTACCCCTTATATTGTTATACCGGATAAAAAGGAGAAGGGCTTGCAGGTTGATGATTGGAGCCAAGATGCACATGTTTATGACACTGGATACAATTCAGGTACAGTGAAAGACCCGAATACAAAAGTTGCAGGCGATAAGGATTCTGTTAGTGTCCTTCGTACAAGTCAAACTGGCGATGCCCGGAATCTGAGCAGCGGAGACTATTATTTGAATATCGACAGCCCGTCTAAAAAGACTAGCGTTTCCCGGTCGATTACGGATCTTGTCCCAGGAAAAGAGTACGTAGCAGAAGTTTATGTAGATAACAATAGTGATGTGAAAGCAGAAATTAACGTAAGCGGCGGGGTAAAAGATGTGAGCAATTACACACTAAGAAGCCTGCAAAAAAATTATGTTAAAGCAGATTCTCATGCAACGAATGATGGATACAATAATAAGATGCAAAGAATGCAAGTAAGCTTTACAGCTTCGTCAAAAAAGGCAGAATTTACACTCAGTCGTGAAGCTGGAGAAGGAATCACCAAATTTGACGAAATTCGGGTTGTTCAGAAATCCTTGAACAATGATGTATCGTCAAAAGTGTTTCAACAAGATTTTGAATCGGTCGTTCAAGGAATTTACCCATTTGTGATTGGGAATACGGAGGGTGTGGAGGACAACAGAATTCACCTTTCTGAATTACATGCCCCGTATACGCAAAAGGGATGGGCAGGAAAATTGGTGGATGATGTCCTTGGAGGAAAATGGTCTGTCAAGGTGAATACGGGGAACAAGGGCTTGGTGTACCGGACGATTCCACAGAATTTCCGTTTTGAACCAGGCGTTACCTATAAGGTTTCCTTTGACTATCAAACAACAGCGAACGCCTATCGCTTTATTTCAGGGGATCAAGAAATCGATGCCCGGGATATTGCAGCGGTAAAGGGATTAAACACGAATCAAACGCTCACGGCTTCTACCGACACCAAGAGGGTTGAATTTACCGTAACCGGGTCCGAGAATGGCCAAACCTATATTGGAATTTTCAGCGATGGTACCAGCTTGAACGGTGGTACTGGAGCAGGAACATTTATTTTGGATAACCTGCGGATTGAGCAGGTTACCGACGGAAAGTGATGCGGTTTTCCACTTCTTCATAAAAAGTAATTCCTTTAGAAAGGGCATCTATCTTTGATTCTATTGTGGATAGATGCTCTTCAAGAGGGGAAAAAATTGCGTAAGAGCTTATTTGAAAAATTAACTGAGCAAGAGAGGCAACAATTATTAAAAGTATATGAAAAGCTCAGTTCTAATGCTATTAACATCTCAGATTAATAGGGTTTTCCCTAGTGCATTTAAAGTGTAGGCAGCTGTCTTGTCTGCATTGGCTCTCTTAATACAATACGGCAGAAGAAAGTAAGATTTTCATGGGATGTCCGACAAATAACGATTGAAAAGCAAATAATTAAATCTTGGGATTGTATTAAAAGAAATAAATAAAATGTGTACTCTAAAAGGGGAGGTTTCCGGATGTCTTGATGATAGATGTTCTTCAAAAATTTGTTTGAAAAGTTTCAGCGTATGGTAACCGAAGGTCTTCGTGAGCTTCGCCGTCCACTCAACCTCATCATTACAATTACTTATATTTTTTTTTCAGGAATATCGGATGCCATGTTAGATCTGCAAATGCAAAATAGACATCGAATTGGGGTACGAGTTGAGTGTTTCTTCACTGTTAAATCACAAAAATATAATTTCATATGCAAAACAGCCATTAGCAATATAAATGGCTGTTTTTTTATTTTAAATTTGTATCAGGTTTTTTCTTCCTATTTCGAAAGAATGCAATAAGCAGTAAGATGCTTGGAATGATAACTTGAAAAGGCATATTTAAAAAGTATGAAGAAAATCTAAGATTTTCCTTGACAAATTCAGCAAACGTCGATGCCATGGATATGGATGCAAATAAAACAATCATTCCAATTGGAAACGACAATTTTTCCTTTTTTTTAAACTGAAATAGATCTGCTGTACCCTCAACTGCTGCATAAAAATACAATGATATTTTAAAGAAACCGCTAATGATTAGGTAGAGCATAAAAAGAACATCCAGCCGCTCTAAAAAATTTGCCAGTTGAATTCTTGAAACGGTTGTTAACAATGGGAAGGTAGAGCGGGTATAAAGTTCTGGACCAATGGTTGAAATGGTAATAATCACGGTAATGGTAATATTAATCCCCGCTAAAATCATCCCCCCAATACAAACAAATTTTATTTTCTTTCGTTCCTTCACCAACGGGTATATCATCGTGAAAATAAGTATTTCTCCAAAAGGAAATGTAAGTGTGCCAGGGAAAGACTCTTTTAATATGGGTTTCCATCCATTTTCAAGAATAGGCTTTAGAAATTCAAAATGGATTAACCCAGAAAAAATAATTAACAGAAAACCTAAGATGGCCATTAAATAAATAATGCCAAAATAAATCTGCCCCACTCTTGCGATTACCTCTAACCCTTTATGAATGCCATAGAGGATGGTCAAAATCATCAATGTATTAATTGTAAATAACGGCGTATTGGTATAAATAGTCGTTACTAAGAGTTCGCCATAATCTCGTAATATTACTGAATCTGTATAAATAAAATAGCTGACATAGAATAAGGCGATAATCCGGCCCGGCCATTTTCCGGCAATTTTTTGTATATAGCCGGTTAGAATTAATTCTGGATAAAAAAGAAACAGACGATAGTGTATAAAGAAGACAATCAAACCACCTGCTAACCCTAATAAAATGGTAATCCATGCATCCTGTTTTGCATTTGCTCCTAGACCAAAGAGGATTGAACTACCCATTTCAAATAAAAATACTAGTACGAAAAGCTGGGATGCGCTTATTTTAATCTTTTCCATTTACTATATTTCCCCTTTGCATAGGGTTATTTTTGCTTCTCCAAAGTACTTTTTTTCTTTAGTGTACTAATTGTTTCTTGGGCATCCTCTGAATTTCTTTTCAACCAACTGATCAATTTTTTAACAACAGAAACATTAATCAAATCGATAGGAATAAAATACTCTCTTCATTTGAACTTTTTCGTTTCTCTTTAATAAATGAATAAAATTAAAACAATCTCTGCCTAATTAAGAAAACATCTCTAATATTTTCCTTAATATTGGGTGTAGTGTCAGATATCCACCAAATTATTCAAGTCGCATAGAGTATAAACGTTTTAATAGTACAGACGTACAAACCATGTTGAACAAGATTTATTAGTAAAAGAGAATGGTTTTGCTCGCAATTGTGAAATCCTAATGAAGAGAAAGCCATGGCAAGAAGGAAAGGGAAAATTGTTGTTGATGAAAAATGAAATACTATGGTAAAGGTTGAGGTTTGTGCCAAAAAAGAACAGTGCTTTTATAATTAAATCCAAAAATAACATGTTATGAAATAGAACAGGAGCCAATGTTTTTGAATCGGATATAGATAATTCAAAGCATATAAATTATTATGTAATGATCCATCTTTAATAATAAAGATTTGAAAAAGGACAAACCAAGTAGATTGAATTTGGGAGCTGACAATTAATTATTTCGTTCAACATCAAAATCGAGGGAGTTTTTGTAGTGTGGGAAGGTAAAGGAAAGTTTTGACTAAGGATTATTAAAAATAATTGGAATAATTGTTTGCTTTTCTAAACTAAAAGAGAATGAAAACACTTCAAATACATTTTCATATTTGGATTTATTTATACTTTCCTAGGTTAGAGTAGACCACCAATAATATAAAATATTAATTTAATTTCAAATTACTTATTCTTATGAAGAATAGAAATTTCCAGGTATCTAAAAATGAAAGTTATCGAGCTTTTAATTAATTAAAATCAAATGTACAGAAGGAAAGATATGAAAAAGAAGCGCAATAACAATATAGAATATTATTATTACACTTCTGTATCTTCTTTCATTTCTTGAATTTGTCTAATGACACTTTCTTTATTCTTTTTTATATATTCTGCTAAAATTCTCAATAAATTTTCTGTATCTTTCGTTGGGACACCTTCTTCATTTTCTAAATACTTTTCAAGTAGCGCTCCTTTTTGAATCAATCTTTTAGTTCTTGATCGTCGATTTTCATTTGAAATTTTATATTCTAATGCTTTCTTTTTTTGTTCTAGGACTTTAATTTTGTTCTCAAGTTTATGTATATCTTCCTTTGTCATTTTGAACACCCATGAGAATTAAATTTTAACCTCGTCCTCTTCTTGATTTTCTTTAGATGAAGCAACTTCTGAATATACCTTTACCTGGTCTTTAAGTAAGTCTATTAGTTTTTTTGCTTCACTCACATCTTCAATTCCCCATATATCCATAACGTACTTACCAATTTCCCTTTGAGAAGTTGCTAAAATTCTTTTCTGTTTTTCTTTCAGTCTTTTAATCTGTTCCTCAATGTTAGTTATTTGCTCCTTTGTATTATGTTTGGCCATTTTTACCACCTCTTTTGAATATTTACTATATTATATCATTTGAACCAAATATTGGATAGTGATAGAATATACCTAAAAAAGAGCTAGAAGGGCGCACTTATATACCACTTCATTGATATGGTGCGTTGGCTCCTTCTTTGATGGAGCCAATCTCGTGAGGCATCGAAAAAATTCGCTTCGCTCATGTCTTAAAAAGAATGTGGGGTAATATCAATGGCTATCTATCATTTCTCAAATCAGATCATTTCAAGAAAAAAACAGCAAAATACAATAGCTGCTGCAGCTTACCGTTCCGGTGAAAGATTGATAGATGAAAGAACAAATGAGGAAAAGTTCTATAAAAGAAAAGTGAAGCCCATCACTCATATTCTTGCCCCAAGCCATGCACCACAATGGGTTTATGATCGCCAAAGACTTTGGAATGAAGTTGAGTTAAAGGAAAAACAATGGAATGCTCAACTTGCACGTGAAATAAATGTTGCATTGCCAAAAGAGATATCAAAGGAAGAGCAAGAAGAATTAGCGATTGAATTCTGTAAACATGTTTTTGTAAATAATGGTATGGTGGCAGATTTATCAATCCACCGAGAAAATGAGGAAAATCCTCATTTTCATGTGATGTTAACGATTCGTCCATTTAAGGAAGATGGGACCTGGGGAAATAAGCAAGTGAAAGTAAAAGAATTAGTGGACGGTAAAGAACAGGTTAAAGCATTACATACAACTGATTGGAATACTAAAGTAAAGTTGATTTATTGGAGAGAACAGTGGGCTCGTTATGTAAATCACTATTTAGAGAAGAATGGATTTTCTGAACGAATTACTCATTTATCAAATAAAGATAGAGGGATTGAAACACTGCCAACTATTCATGAGGGATTTGTTGCCCGGCAAATGCAAAAAAATGGGAGAGAATCCGACAGGATTCATATAAATCAATCAAGAAAAGAAT
The DNA here is from genome assembly GCF_030938565.1 of Bacillus salipaludis. GTDB lineage: Bacteria > Bacillota > Bacilli > Bacillales > Cytobacillaceae > Neobacillus > Neobacillus salipaludis_A. Next base: position 416,808 of record NZ_JAVGVR010000002.1, read on the forward strand.
ACAACAAAACGATTATTGAACTCCAAGAAGCGAAGAAAGAAAAACAAAGGATAGAGAGAACAGAAAAGTTCGTTCGTCGCTTTACTCCTTTAGAAAAAAAGCAACTTCGTGAAACAGCTAAATATTTAAGAATGTTTGTAAACTATGAAAATATTAACATCAGGAAATTGCAGTTAGAAAAATGGCAGTCTCGTATTGAATTTCAAAACGATTCTATTGATAAGCATAAAAAATTAAGTCGAATCGAAAAAGAAACAGATATCTTAAAACAAGCTGAATTTATATTAGAAACCGAAGCAAATCGATTTCTGGATAAATACTATCCAAAATTAAATAAAAGTGAACTAACAAAAGACCAGAAAATAGAAGTTGTTGACATTACTGTTTCGCAAAATCAATTGTTAAACACTAATGATATTGAAATTGTATGTCGGGAATTAGAGAAAAAACAGATTGAAAAAGATCTAAATATATTATTAAACAACCGACCTAAATTTGTTTTAGCATTGCAGCAAGAAATACATAATGATGGGATAAGATTTGAACAATTGAGATTAAAAAGTGGAATTAATTTTGCTGAACCAAATTCTATAAAAAATGCATCAGAAAAAGACTTAAATCAATTGCAATTTTTATTGAAACAAAAAGAAAATATGAACAAATCTTTAGAATTAATGAATCAACTATATGATTATCACCTTAGTGATATGTATCCTAATTGGGAGCGGCGCAATTATTTATCCATTGAAGAGAAAGAATTTTTTGTGATGGCAGAAGAGTATTATGGGAAAACCATAACACCTGAAGATTTATCATACACGCCAAGAAAATATTCAATAGAAGAACAAAAGGAAATTATTTCTTATTTGTATTGTATTTATAACAATAAAGTTGAATCAAATCATGATGATCGTGATGATCGAAATTATGAGTTAATGCGTAATAAATACCCAGATTTCCAGTTGCATAATCAATCCTATAAACAAATGTTTTATTATGAATGTATGAAATATAAGGATGAAATTGGCCAAGATACAATTGATCAACTTCAACGTATATTTAATGTTCAACCATATGAGAATATCGAGGAAATACAACCTGATAGTTTTAGCAATACTATACCAAATTCTAAACTCATTTCCTCCAATGGTTTTGACTTCTTTTCGATTCTTGAAAGTGCAATTCGTGAAGCGGATCGAAAATGGAGTGAAGACGAATTTGAACAGCGGAACAAGAAAAAGAAAAGACAAAAGGGGATGGATCGTTAAATAAATTATCAACTGATGATTACTCGATTACCCATATAAAAAACACTTTACTGGACGGAATGTTTCTTTGATTCAATTCATTGTCAGAACGGCAGGCACCATTCCACTTCACATAAACGGAAAAATTGACTCTTACTGACAAAAAAATAAGCCGTACTTTGAAGTTAGATGATGGATACTGCATCACTCTAAATCTAATTTCGTTGTACGGCATCCTAGTGACATTATAAATCCTTTTTATGACTGAACTTGTGAAGATAATCGACCTCTTCAGGCTGGTAATTTCCTTTAATTAATCGTGATAATTCTCCATTGGTAATCTGAAGAATTATCACGGTGCATGAATAACGGTGATGATAGAACATCTAAGCCAGTGTTAATCCCTATTTTTCCTTCCTGCATTAAATTAAACCTGTTGAAGCTGCACATCAATTTTTTTAAGTTCCGAAAGTGTGTTTCAGATTCCTTCAGAATTGCATCCACATATTGCTTCTTGGAGTGCATTATTTTAGAGTAGGATTTTTATACTTTTAACTTTTAGTTTCATTTCGTCACGGAAAATCCTTTCTAATTCAGTTGCTTTATCAGCTGGTTGCATATGAAACTTTGTGTTCATGCTTTACATGCCATTAATCAAGGAATGCGGGGATTTAACAAAACGATTGCTAGCTTTACCCTTTATTCTATTAATCAGCTAATGTCTTTTAATTTAATTAGCACCATTGCAAGCGAAGCAGGGAGCAAAGATCAAAATGAAGGTCGACAACTTGAAGCCATAAAAAATTTGGAGTCGACCAACGTGATATTTTTATATTATGGAATCCAAACCGAAAGGGCCCAACAAAATTTTGGGGTATCAGGATTTAGGTAGAAGTCTTGTCAACTAAGCTCCCTTTAACTCAATAACAATTATTTAAACCCCCATCATTTTCACAATACGTTGTTCAATAATATGGCCCGATTGCTGAATAAATTTAATAGCGCTCTTTAGCTATTTGTTATTTGATTGTGGGCATCGAACCCCCAACAAGACGGCTGCATCCATGCTGCGAAAGGATGTAGCATAAAAAATAGTAATTGTAGATTTAAAATAAAGTTTGATAAAACCCTGTATTAATTTAGTTTATTTTAAACCTTAAACCCCCGCTATAAAGAGATCCAAAGGGAAAACACTCCCTCTTGTCTCTGTAAAAAATAAAAATATATAAAATTTGAATTTTAGTGGGTTTTAAGTGTAGCAAAACACAAGAAACAACACCATTTACCCTTAAAAAGTATCTTTTGACGCCCGTTTAGTGTAGAAAAATTCACTATTTCGCCTTTTGATATTAAAGCACCCAAGGTTTATATTCAAAGAAAAAGGAGTGTGAAGAAAATGAAGAAATATAAGATTTCCGATACTTTTTACTATGCTCAAACGAGAGATCGGGTTGGAGGAACGATAAGAACGGATGTATTTCTTCAAGAAAACGGTTTTTTAAAAGCATATTCTTCCTATTGGCAAGACCAAGATGAAGAAATAGTTGGATACGCCGAGAGTTATGATGATGAACAGGCTGTTTTGTTATCCATGAAAGACTTAAGAAAGGAATGGATAGAAGAATAGGAACGAAGAGCTTCGGGAATTGAGAAGGAAGAGGAAGAAATCATAATTCACATGGCTTCCGGTAAAGTAATAAGACTTTAAAACTTTAAATACATAAACAATTTGTCCTGTTTTAGGTTAACATGCGGGCAACTAGGAACAGCTTACTAGCTGCTTTTCTTTTTGGGGTATGGAAACGATTCAAAGAATGAGGGGTAACTATGGAAAACAAATCCCAAATTGAACAATTAAATGATTATAAAATTGTTCAATTAAAGGGCCATATTATTGAGCAGCACAGTTATGGCATTATGCTAAAATTAGAGATGTATTTAAAGTATCGCGACGGGTTTGTTCGAATAGAGAGGAAGGGATATTCTTGTTGAAAATCCTTCGTTATGTGTTATCAGTAATAACCCTTTTACTTGCTTCTTATGGGCTAATTACGAAAAGTTTTAGGTTTGGGGAAATTATGATTTTTTTCTTAGGTCTATCAATGTTGGTTATGGGGTTAGAAGAGTTACGAAATGAACGAAAAGTAACTGGATGGTCTCTAATTGGCGTTTTTTTATTTTCATTGTATGTATCGATAGAAGGGTTCTTATTAAGCTAACGGGCGCTTTTCTTGAAAAAGAGACTTCTTTTATTTGAGCGTAGAAGTAGTTATTAAATGCGTAAGTAATATGTATCTTAAAAGGGTGGTGAAAATTTGTTAGTTAAAGGTCATACTGTGCCTAAAAATTATTGGATACTAATGATTCCAATTTTTTTATGGATGATTAGCAATAGGATTTTTTCTAGTTCACAATGGGAACGCTATGGCTTTTCTGAGATTGAGGATTTTGGTCGCTTGATATTCGATATAGTCATTTGCCTATTAGAAAGTTTTATTTATATATTGTTAATTTGGTTGTGTGTGTCAGTATTAAAGTATATATTTGGCAATAATCGAAAAAGAAACAAATTTAACTAACGGGTGCTTTAGTTTAACAGTAAAAAGCAGTAATCACTATCTTGATATTCTACAATCGGGCGCAATCCTTGAATAAGGATTGCGCTTATTTCTATTTTAGGGCCATATTGTGAAGGAACTCATTTTAAAAATAAATGAATAAATATGTTAGATTTTATGGGGAGATTGTGAAGAATGGTATTGAAAAAAACGTAGCAGGTTAATAAAACTTTTGGTGATACTTAAAGAAGAAATTGGTGTGCACATGTTAAAATAACTTAAATAAGAGATATCTCTAAATAAGAAAGGAAGGCTAGAATGAAAAAAAGATTGAATAAATTATAACTTCCGTATAACAGATTAGGCATTCATTATTCACGAGCCCCTCCATTGTAATTCAATTTTTCATTCAAAATTCATTATGACATGCGGAGGGATATTTAATGAGAAATGAAAAAGAAATGATGGACTTAATAATAAACACTGCCAAGAAAGATGAACGTATTCGGGCAGTATATATGAACGGTTCGAGAACCAATCCGAATGTTCCAAAAGATATTTTTCAGGATTACGATATTGTTTATGTGGTAACAGAAACTTCTACTTTCATAGAAGATGAAAATTGGACTAATATATTTGGAGATTTGTTAATGATTCAAGAACCAGATAAGCTTGATCAAGGTATTGGATTAGAGATGAATTTCGAACGTAGATATGCATATTTAATGTTATTTACGGATGGCAACCGGATTGACCTAACACTTCAAACAAAAGAAACAATGCTTGAAGAGTATGGAAAAGATAAACTCACGATTCCGTTAATTGATAAAGATGATTTTTTACCATCAATCCCTTCTCCTTCAGATATAGACTATCATGTAAAAAAGACAACCGAAGGCCAATTCGATAGTTGTACAAATGACTTTTGGTGGTGTTTACAAAACGTTGCGAAAGGCATATGGCGTGATGAACTACCATATGCAAAGCAAATGTTTGAATATAACACAAGAGAGTCTTTGGATGAGATGGTCAATTGGTGGATTGGAATTGAATATGATTTTCAAGTATCAACTGGGAAGATGAAAAAGTACTTCAAAAAGTATCTTCCCGAGTCATACTGGGATATGTATCAAGCAACATATTCTGATGGCAGTTACGAAAACATTTGGGATTCTGTATTTATTACCTGTGAATTGTTTCGGGCGTTAGCAAAAGATGTGGCAGAATCTCTTTCATACACTTATCCAGCTGATGACGATAAGAACATGATAGAATATCTCCAATATGTAAGGAAATTACCTGCAGATGCAAAGGAAATCTATTAGTAGTTGGAGCACTCTACAAAGTTAGTAGGGTGCTTATCTATTCAATAATCGGGAGCATTAGCAAAATAACTAAGGAATTATTTTGCAACTTTCTTGTTTTTCAATCTTCAACAATCGGGCGCTTTTCTTTAATAAGAGGGTGTTTTTGTAATGCCCCAACACATTTAAGAGATTAGATCTTGTTAAGGTAAAAAAAAGATTGTGAAGATTTCTACTTAAACTATAGGGTGCAATTGTGGAGCAAAAACAGCATAAAATGATCAAGCTTTTTTATAAATATTAAATTCAAATCCACAAAAGAGGAAATCATTTTGTTTAATCCTTTTTCAAATGGATTCCTCTTAATTGCTGTAAAATGTAGGTTTAAACAATAATTTTGACCAAACTTTATTTAAAGCAACATCAATTGCAGCTAAGCTTTCAAAAAGGAATCTCTACTGAATTAGTAATTTTCGTAACCCCTCAAAAACCAGAATACTTTAATGGAAATGGAAAAAAATCCATTTGTTTGAAAAAGCATTGATTTTTATTCAGTGGGTTAAGGTGGAGACCTAGGATAGATTGGAAACTGGGTGGACTTTACTTTCCCTGGAATATGTTTCACATGACCCTCCGACGAAATCAGAGATATTGGAGATTGTAAATTCAATGAAATAATACTTAAAATGAACGACACACTTTAGTTGTTATTCAGTTAAAGGACGCATTTCTGAAGAATATGATCTTTCTTTGTGTATAGGGCAATTATATTGAAAAGTAGGTTGGATAAAACTGTAAATATCTTATGTAATTACCAAGTTGAGTGAAGATAAAGTTTAAAAAAGGACTAACATGTAATATTGTTTGCTCATAAAAATTTATAATGGAATAAAAGGAATATTCTCCAAACGAATATTTAAGTTAAGGGCAGAATTAATTTGGAGGTTTTATATGCTTAAAGAGGCGACATTACTGGAAGCAAAAGAAGCTGCTCACCTTGCTTTACTGCTTTGGCCAGATCACACTTTAGAGGAATTTATACAAGAAATGACGCATCTTATTGATCAGCCTGACGCAATGGTTATTTTAGCTTATCATGACAGCGAAACAATTGGATTTGCACAATGCCAACTGCGATATGATTATGTTGAAGGGACAATTTCAAGTCCGGTAGGATATTTAGAGGGACTTTATGTAAAAGAGGATTTTCGTAAACAAGGATTTGCTAAAAATTTAGTTAATGCATGTGAGAATTGGGCTAAGCAAAAAGGTTGTCACGAGTTTGCTAGTGACTGTGAATTAGAAAATGAAGAAAGCTTAGCAATGCATCTTAAATTGGGATTTAGTGAAGCAAATCGTATTATTTGTTTTAAAAAGATGTTATAAGACGGATGTAAATTGAGGATTCGTCAATCAAATAAAACAACTTTATTTTACTTATATCCAGAAAAGAGTTAAAGCGCGTTCTTCATAGAACGTGCTTTTTTCAAAATTTAATGGAATAAATGATTGAGGAAGCCCACATTGTCTGAAATAATTGTAATTAAGTATGGGAGGATTGGTGAAAAAAGTGGAGGATTTTTATGTTAATTAGAGAAATAAAACTTGAAATAAAGCTGTTCCTATCCCTTGCCCTCTGTATTCTTCTAAAATTCCAATAACAAGATAAGCAGAGTGCTTTGTTCGCTTAACACTTCCACCAATAGCAATCAAATAGCCTCCTAACTTTCCTTCTTCTTGTTCTGCAATAAAAATTGTTGAATTGCTTTGCTGTTCAATACGTTTCTAATTGTTTACATTTTTGTTCTGGAGTAGTTTTTCTTTGTATATAAGTGTGGGCAATAATTCATAATATTTCACGATTAGAACATACTGTGGTAACAAAAAATGACGCAGGTGTAGCTCTATATAAGAAAAGTGGATTTGAAATTGAAGGTACGAAGAGAAATTCACTTATGATTGATGGAACGCTTTTTTTGAGTATTATATTTCTAAATTATTATGAGTTTCTATACTCTGTTAAAGGGCGCCATTCTTGAGGATTGGCGCTCATTTTGAAATTTAGTACCATATTGTTGAATTAAATATTTTTTACAATTTTACTTTATAGATAATTAATGGATGATATAATAAGATTAAGAACAATTGGACTGGGGAGAAATTTGTGGAAGAAATCTTAAAACAAATTTTAAATGAAATAAAAGAAATGCGCATAGACATAAATGAATTGAAACAAGGACAGAACAGACTGGAAGTTGGGCAAGAAAAATTACAAAAGAATCTTGTCGATAGTTTAGGATTATACACAGATAAAATTGTTGATCATATCGATGATAAAACTGAAGTATTAAACAAAAGAGTCTACAAAGTAGAAACAGAGATTGAACGATTGAGCAGACAGTAAGGAATCATACAGCCCTTACTGTCTTTTAGTTTATATCTCAAAAATTAACCGGAAATCTATGTATTATTCCATAAACGGGCTCGATTGCAGAACAATGAGTAATCGCTTTTTTATTAGGCGACTCATCTTAATAGGTCTATAAATGATAAATAATTAAGAAACCCAGCTAATCTTCTCATGTCAAAGAAGCTGGGTTTTTTAAAGGTTGGAAGTGCAAAATAACACTTAAAATATACGCAAATTATCGGTCAAAATGACAAAAGAAAAAAACTGATACTTTCGTAGTGCACAAAACTTACAACTTTTAGATATATAGTTTTTTTGATTGCCCCTTTTTTCTTTTAAAAAAGTTCAGACACTATTTATTTAGCAAAATCAATTGATTTCCATCAATTGGATCTGGTGCAACAATAAGAATTTTCGCATTTTGTCGTAATTCGTCTATCATTTATAACGAATCTCCATTTATAAAAGAGGTAGTTTAAGTTATGATTATTTAATAACGCTTTCATTAAAATAACAACTGGCTCTGGACAAAAGGGGGATAAGAATGGCGATATGTGTTGGTGGGATTCAAGTAAACAATGAGCTTGAAGATGAGATATTAATAGATAATATACATAACGGAGATAGTGAATCGTTAGAACGATTAATCTTTAAATATAAGAACTTTGTGCGTTCAAGGTCAAGTAAATACTTTTTGATAGGTGGAGACAGAGAAGATATTGTGCAAGAAGGAATGATTGGATTGTACAAAGCAATAAGGGATTACCAAAAAGGAAAAATGTCCTCATTTCTTTCATTTGCTGAGATGTGCATTAAAAGACAAATGATTACTGCTGTTAAACAAGCTACCAGACAGAAGCACAAACCTCTAAATTCTTATGTTTCTTTAGACAAGCCTGTATATAAGGAAGATGGTTCTGTTACATTTATGGACTTGATTCCTGGTACTAGTAATAGCGACCCTATGTCATTGGTGTTAAATAAAGAAAAGGATTGTGAATTTAAGTTACAGTTAACTAAGTTATTGAGTGAACTAGAAAGAAAAGTGTTATCTCTTTATTTGGACGGACAATCGTATGTAGAAATGTCGGAAGAGTTAAATACACAGGTAAAATCGGTAGATAATGCTTTACAAAGAGTGAAAAGAAAAATAGAACGTACCTTAGATATAAATTCGTTCGTAAATGTGTGATAACTTGGAGGGAAAATGATATTCAAGGCAAAAAAGGTATTAAAAATAGGTGATCATATCCATTTTAAGTTGTACTCTGGATGGAAGTCTCGTAAAGGAAACAATCCGCCTAGCCGGAAAAGCAAGACGGATCGTCATATTGGGTAAGAATGTTTTCGTTTTTTGAGACCTTGGTTGGGAGCTAATGGTCTCTATTTTTTTAAATTGTATAGCAATCAATGTTTATATATTCCACTGTACTTCCGAAGTCAAACAGAAAAATTACAGTGGAGTGCTACTTGGAATTAATTCCTAAAGAGTAATTTGTTGTTAAGCTTGAAGAATTACAAAGAGTAATTGATGGAATTCTGATGATGGTCAATCTATATGACAAACAGGCTTAAGCCTGTAATATAAGTCTTAAGGCTAATTCTTAAATAATGTTTGATTTGTTTGGGAGGAGTTTACATATCAAAAATATCGTCAACAAATTTGATAAAGAAAGATATAAAGACTTTGATTAAATTCCATGTTGAAAACTGTAAGTCAGGGAAGAAGTTAAAAATAAGATGTATCTGATTATCTTGCAAAACAAAAAAATTAATAACGATGGTAAAATCCAACATCCAGGTTACTAATTTCTAAAGATCAAAAAGAGTATTCTTCTTACTACCCCGACTACCGTAATATTAAGACCATAAACAAAAAGGTCAACCAGAAAAATAAACTGTACCCTATAGAGTAGACACATAAAAAAAGGTCTACTCTATAGGGTATTTTTATGTATAATCAATAAAAAATAGTGGAATCGGAGAATAATCAAATGCCAAAAAAATACTTTACTGAAAAGGAAATAGAAATTCTTTCTAATAATCCTTATGTTAATTCCGTTAGTATCAAGGGAATTATTTATTCAGATGAGTTTAAAAAGATTTTTATTATTGAAAATAAGAAGGGAAAATCACCACGGGAGATTTTTGAGGAAAATGGGTTTGATGTTGAAGTCATCGGTATAGTTAGAGTAAATAGAACAGCCTCTAGATGGCGTGCAGCTTATAATGAATCAGGTATATTGGGACTCCGTGATACACGTAAGGACAATTCGGGGAGACCAATCCAAAAAGAACTTACCTTAGAAGAAAAAAATGCTAGATTAGAAGCCCAAATTCAACTTTTGAAAGCTGAGAATGAGTTACTAAAAAAGTTAGACATGATGGAAAGGGGGATGGAAAGAAACAAGTAAAAGTCTCTGCTGAAGAGAAATTTCTTTTAATCCGTTCAGTGATTGAAAAGTACGAACTTAAAAATATGGTGAGTTTTTTATGCGAGATTGCTAGAGTTTCACGATCTGGTTATTACAACTTTTTTTCTATAGAAGCCCAAGAAAAAAGAGATCGACAGGAGAAAGAAGACTTAGTTCTAAAAGAAAATATCTTAAAGGCTTTTCATTTTAAAAGACGGAAAAAAGGCGCTCGACAAATTAAGATGACGTTAGAGGGACAGTTTCATATTACATACAACTTAAAACGTATCCGAAGGATAATGAAGAAGTACAAAATCGAATGCCCTATTAGAAGAGCCAATCCATACAAGAAACTGTTGAAAGCTACCCAAGAACACTCCGTACTACCAAATTTACTAAACCGAAAATTCAAACAAGAAATCCCAGGTAAAGTATTTCTTACTGACATTACTTATTTATATTACGGAAAGAGACAAAAAGCTTATTTGTCTACTATTAAGGATAGTTCCACTAATGAAATATTGGCCTATAACGTGTCTGATCGACTTACATTGGATTTAGCCACAGATACATTGGAAAAGTTAAAAAATAATAGAAAAGTAAGGTTTGCCGAAGGAGCCTTTATTCACTCAGATCAAGGAGTACATTATACTAGTCCCACTTTTCAGAAACACGTAAAAAAATTAGGGTTAGGACAATCTATGTCAAGAAGAGGAAATTGTTGGGATAACGCTCCACAAGAGTCTTTTTTTGGTCATTTTAAGGATGAAACATATGTAAAATCTTGTACTACTCTAAAAGAACTTAAAAGGGAAATAAGGAGTTATATGGCCTACTATAACAATTTTAGATATCAATGGAATTTAAAGAAGATGACTCCTGTTGAATACAGAAATCATCTTCTAAAAGTAGCATAACCTTTTTAAAAACGTCCTTTACAACGGGTACAGTTTAAAAATCTGGCTAACCTTATATTACGAACGGGTGCTTATATTGAAGATTCTGCTGCCATCGATGCAGCATTTTTTGTGCTAAATGGCAGAATACTTAAAGAACGGATTCGTATGAAATAAAAAAGAGCAACACTTAAAAGTTGCTCTAATTTTTTATTCTAATGCTTTTATTTTAAGACGCAATTAATTTTTTCTTAATTGCTTTTCTTTTTGTTATATAACGTTGTGCAAAATAGGAACCTAATACATAAATTACTGCTAGTGTTTGAAATAATAAAGTTTCTACAGTTGGAAAAATACAGAACCAAACTTGAGCCCAATTAGGTATATAAAGATTACTAATTGCGGTTGTACTCATCGAACCTGCTAATTGCATCTCTTGAATAGTTTCGCCCACCATTACTGCTAAGACTATTACTAAAAGAGCACCGGTAAACACTAACATCTTTTTATGAGGTAAACGACGTTGGGCTATAAATGTGAGAACGCCAACAATCATTGTTAATGCTAAACCAATTAAAGCTCCTTGAAGAACAATTTCCGATCCTGCTTTTAATCTCAAATTCTGTAGGAATAGTACCACTTCAAATCCTTCTCTATAAACAGATGTGAGACCTAGAATGAAAAGGGACCAAAAAGTAGATGCTTGAACTACTTCCCCTTTATTAGAAGTGATTTTTTGTTTCTTTTGATTATGGAGTTTTATCCATCCAGTCCAATAAATTTGGTGGAAAAACCAGTTCATAATAATAAGCAAAACAACCACTGCTAAAATACCAGTAAAAGCTTGAATATGTAACTCAGATGCGTTCACTGCTGAGATGATGGCTACAACAATGAACCAAGTGGCTATGGTAGCTAAGAATGAAACACCAGCTCCTATGGAAATAGGTTTCCATACAGTGTCTTCCTTTTTACGAACTAGTCCAGAAATTATAGCAGCTAACACTAATATAGCTTCTAATCCTTCTCGAAAAACAAGGATAGCAGTATTAATAATGGCTGCACCTGGTGTTATGTTTTTTGCTGTAGGATCCGGATTACCATGATAATTTACGCCTTGCCATATTATAACACCAATCAACACTGCTAACGCAACAGTTATAAGAAATGTCTTGAGATTAATGATTTTTCTTAACACTTTGATCAACTCCCAAATAAAAACGATAATGATAATGAGAATCTTTATCATTTAGAATGACTTAATTTTAGCCAAACTTATATGTATGAGTCAACGAAATTCTCAAAATCTAATTAAATTTTAATTTATTTACATATTGAGGTATTTTTTCGACCAACTATTCATTCAACATCCTCTCTTCTACTTATAATAGGAACATTTGTTCTATTTTATCAAGGTCCAGTTACTAACATTTTGGATTGACTACATTCCCCAAAGAAAAGGCGATGCCTTCTTAAAGCATCGCTCCTTTAGTGGAATAAAATTACCTCATTATTATAATGGGAACTTCCCTAATCTTATTAATTCATAAAATGTGTGCATTCTTTCTTTTACGTTTAATTTTTTAAAAACTTTACTAACGTGTTTACGTACACTACCTTCACTAATAAAAAGTAAATTAGCAACTTCTTTTGTGGGTTTTCCGTTTATCAATGAATCCGATACTTTTCTTTTTCCCGCGGTCCTTTGTCAAGTCATAGTGAAAAATAGTGAACTTTCACCCCATATTACTATATTAAATGCATTCTCCACACCCCACTGGAGGCTTTGCCTCCCCTGTCTCAACGGGTTATTTGCCCTGTAACTCCTTCGTCATGCCTATAGGGGTGGAGGACAGTCATGCTAACCTGATGGGTCAGAGCCCTTATGGTCAATAAATCTTCTACTCCATACATATTTTGAAATCCCACGAATAAGCCAACATTCAGTCAATATAAGTGTTCAATATTATTTATTTTAAGGTAAGTTATTATGCTAACTGACTCGTTACTTCAATTGGAAAAAGCATTAACGTTGTTCCGGTAATGCACCGTAGCTTAATAAGAACTGTATTGATATCTATCCAGAGCATTAGTTAATAGATTAAAGCACATTTGTAATAAAAAAGGGTACAAACCTAAAGCATGTCTTATTCGTGATACATATAAATACAGTACAAATTCCCAAGAGGGATAGATGGAAGGGAGGGACAACAGCGGACTGAACTTATATGAGGGATGGTTGTCTTATGCAAGTATCATTAATAGTTAGGAAGGAAGGAGAAAAAATATGCTTCAACCAATGGCTTGGATCACCATTTTAGCCTTCTTAGGTACTCTAATATTTATTCTATGGAGACCAAAAGGGATAAATGAAGCCATACCTGCTGCGATTGGTGCATTGATTGTATTATTTAGCGGCAGTGTTTCATTTTCGGATTTAGGTGTCATCACGGATACCATTAGTGGTGCTGCGATCACGATCATGGCAACCATAGTAATGGCGATTGTATTAGAAAGCTTTGGATTTTTCCACTGGGTAGCCGATAAGCTGGGGAAATATCCAAAGGATCTGGAATACGATTATTTTGGTATGTCAACCTTCTGTGTTTCCTTATGACACTGTTTTTCAATAACGATGGGAGTATTTTAATTACCACTCCGATTTTAGTCATGTTATTAAACAACATGGGATTAAAAAACCATCAAAAAATTCCTTATTTACTATCTGGAGGCTTAATTGCGACCGCTTCTAGTGCCCCAATCGGTGTAAGTAATATTGTCAATCTGATTGCATTAAAAATCGTGCATATGACATTGTATTTGCATACAGCGATGATGTTTGTACCGGCCACACTTGGTTTACTGCTCTTAGTCGGGCTCCTCTTCGTTTATTTTCGCAAAATCTTACCAAAGACCATTCCTACTAGTGTTTTGGGTCTAAACAATCCTTCTCATCATCCAAAGAAACTAGGCCCTAAATTTGCTTCGGAGAAGAAAAGGACAAGGTTTATGCTATATGTCCTGCTATTCGTATTTGCTGTACGTGTCAGCCTCTTTGTTGCATCCTTTTTCGCCATTCCGGTTTCCCTTGTAGCAGTTCTTGGCTCGCTTGTCCTCTTAGGATGGCGCTGGGCTTATTTAAAGATTCCACCAGGTGATATGCTGAAAAAAACACCGTGGTATATCCTCATTTTCGCTTTTTGTATGTACACCATTATTTACGGTTTAAATAACATTGGTTTAACAGACTGGTTAATTGGATTCATGCGTCCATTGGTATCCGGAAGCCTGCTCCATGCGAGTGTCTTAATGGGGACGCTATTAACGGTACTGTCTAACCTTTTCAATAACCACCCAGCCCTAATGGTAGGAACCCTTACCTTAACTCATATGAACCTAGATTTACTCTCCTTAAAAATTGCGTATTTAGCAAACATTATTGGCAGTGATATGGGCTCGTTACTACTTCCAATGGGGACGCTCGCAACGCTCATGTGGATGCATATTTTAAGACGCGGAAAAGTAATCATTACTTGGTGGCAATATATGAAAGTTACATTTGTCGTGATTCCACCCACTGTTTTGTTCACATTAGTGATTTTATATTATTGGGTTTCTTATTTTTTTGGAGGAGTCCTTCAAAGATAAACTCATTTAAAAAGGAGAATAAAGGTGAATTAAAATGCTTTTAGATTTCATTGAAAAAAATATTGAGGTGGAGATAACAGGAGGAATTGTTCACAGAGGAATCTTAATTGATTCAGGCTTAGACGTCCTTGTTTTGTATCATGAATGTACCCATACCTTTCTCTATATTCCATTCGTTCAAATACAAAGAGTGAAAGAAATCAGTTTTATTGAAGAAGATACCTGTTTCGGTACTCCCTCAGAAAAACCGATTGAAATTGAGGCAATATCCTATCGGAAAATTTTATTGAATGCTAGAGGATTATTCGTAAAGGCATATGTGACAGGGAATAAAACCATTAACGGCTATTTAACCAGCATCATGAACGACTATTTTGAATTTTATTCACCTGCCTACAAAACAGTGTTTATATCAATGAATCATTTAAAATGGCTAATTCCTTATCCGGCAAATACAACTCCTTATAAGCTGGACAGTCGAAATGTTCTCCTTAAACATCGATCTTCCCCTTTAGCTAGAAGATTTGATGATCAGTTGAAAAAGTTAGAAAATCAACTCGTTATTCTGGATGATGGAGACCATCCCGATAAAATAGGTTTACTCGAAAAGGTACAAGATAACCAAGCAACCTTGATAACAGATGAAGGTGAAATAGTCGTATGGAATTTAGAGCATATAAAAACAATTCAGTTACCTAATTAATTCAGATCATTTTGTACGGGATTAATATCCTTATTTAAAAAACAAAAATGGATTGGTAGGCGTTGAATGTGCAAAGTCAAAGTAAACTCAAAAGAAAAATCCATCCATTGTTTAGCGACCGAGGATGGATTTAAACATCATTTCTAGAATTATTTTTTAGACCGTGTTCAATAAATCACGGTCTTTTTTTAATATATTACCCATTATTAGAATATGTTTTTTGCTGAATTTTGTTCAAAATGGTAAACATACTATTTTTCCCATTTTGCATTTAAAATAGGAACCGCGATTTTGCGATTCTTAAGATATTATTTATTTGCTCCTTTTATGACACTAAGCGAATCGTTAAGTGCAGATTTGCAATGGGTAATATCTGGGGTTGATGAGCGCACGGCTGCTAAAACAACATCAATTGTTCCATCAATTTGAGTCCAGGTTGTGCCATCTATTTTTCTAAGTTTTGCCTCTGATGTGTCCCATTGATGTTCCAATTTATCGGCCCCTTTTTTTGCCGAAGAAAAGTCTTTTGAGTTAATTTTGTTTAACATATCACTTTCAATTTTTGCAAAATCTGTTAATTGGCCAGTTAATATAGTTTGTGTAGAATCGGTTTGTGATGTTATATTATTGCTCCGCCAAACATATCCGCCAATCCCAACAAATAAGAAAATACACAGTACGGCAATGGTTTGTGTTAAAACATTTTTCTTGCTTGCATTTGTTACGGCTTTTTCACTTTTTGACATTGTATCAATTTTTGTAACAGCCAGAAAAACGATGATTGCTAAAATAGCGATAAGAAAAATTACACTTGTAACGGTTGTCCTCAAACCTAACCCGCCATTAGTTTTTGGCTGAGATAGGTAATCTCCTAATTGATATTGGAATGTTACAAGAGATTGATAAAATTGATGAGATATACTCAAATTATGAAAGGAAAATATACAAGCATACCTTTTCGTATGTAAGGGATCCTTTTCTTGCCGAGGATATTACTCAGGAAGTTTTCATGAAATACTATTATATCGCGATAAATTCACAGGAAAGTGCTCTTTAAATACCTGGCTTTATAAATTAACAAAAAACCATTGCATTGATTATTTGCGTAAAAACTATAAAAATAAGATATTGCTTTCTGAGGAATTAGCTTTATCAGGTGTTGAAGAGAAAAGAAAACACCTGAATTAGAATTAATCTTACAAGTGGATAGTAAAAAGGTTAAAGAAATGCTTATGTTACTCCCTCAAATTTACCAAGAAGTGATTTACCTTTTTTATTTTTAATCCAAGTTTGTAAAGAAGCAATTGATATAAGTAATGCTTCCGTTGTTGCTCGTCGGTATGAGCTAAGTTCAAATATGGTGAACCGTTGGGTTAAAGAATACAAAGAAGAAAAATATGATAACGTGAACTTGGGGGAAGATTTTACAGATTTGAAAACAAAGAAATTATCCCAAGAAAACGGTCGTGTTGAGGAAAAGAAAGTGCCCACAACGTCAAAAAATAATCTCTTATCCTAGAAAGCTGGCAAGAAACCGTGTGATTACTGATATCTGTTTCACAGAGTTGATTGGATCCTTTGGGCTATTCTCCTGAGTTGCAGAATGGGTTGGTGATTTCTAGTGGTTGAAAAAGAGATTGTGTGTCAACTATCAAATGGACTTCAAGCACGTGTTGCAACCGAATTTATAACAAAAGCTAATTTATTTAAAAGTGAAGTCAGTCTTATAAAAGAAAAGAGAACTAAAAATTGTAAAAGTATAATTGGTGTTATGGGTCTAGCATTAAGAAAAGGTGATGTTGTAAAACTTAATGCTCGTGGGACTGATGAAAAACATGCATATGAAAATCTAAGAAAAACAGAGAAATCAGGAGATTTTGCTTTCTTTATTGAGGGAGTTTAGTTCAAGAAGGAATTACATAATTTTTGTTGAATGAATCAATAAGTAATAAACATTTTGTAAGATATGAGAATAGAGGTAATAGTTTTGAAAGAAACAATTATAAAATCCTTATTAAAAATAGAAGAAGATTTTAATGTAAAGATTCTATATGCTGTTGAGTCGGGAAGCAGGGCTTGGGAATTCCCTTCAAAAGACAGTGATTATGATGTTCGCTTTATCTATGTACATAAACAGAATGATTATCTAACAATAGACCAAATGGGAATAGGGAAGAAAAGAGATGTAATTGAATTACCTATAAATGACTTGTTAGATATAACAGGATGGGAACTTACAAAAGCATTGAGGCTATTTAGAAAATCTAATCCGCCATTAATGGAATGGCTAAGATCAGGGATAGTTTATTACCAAGCTTTTTCTACTATT
Source organism: Bacillus salipaludis (assembly GCF_030938565.1). GTDB lineage: Bacteria > Bacillota > Bacilli > Bacillales > Cytobacillaceae > Neobacillus > Neobacillus salipaludis_A. The sequence continues at coordinate 434,317 of NZ_JAVGVR010000002.1, forward strand.
GACCAGATGAAAGAGCTTAGTAAAAATATTTTTGCTCCGAACTCCTGTTTACATCACTATTTAAATATGGCAAGTAATAATTTTCGTGAATACTTACAGGGGGATAAAGTAAGAATAAAAAAATATTTTTATGTACTAAGACCTGTATTAGCAGCTAGATGGATAGAAAAATATAATGAGTTTCCACCATTAGAGTTCCCTAAATTATTAGAGGACATATTACCCAATGGGGAACTAAAGAAACACATTCAAATCTTATTAAAAAGAAAAATAGACGGAGAAGAACTTGATTTTGAACCGAAAATTGAGGTAATAAACGATTTTTTAAATGAGGAAATCTTACGACTTAGAGAATATACGAAGACACTAAATATAGATATACCCGACTTCACACATAATCTTGATCTACTTTTTAGAAATACATTAGAAGAGGTTTGGAAATAAGATTATTTATTAAATTGGCTGCCAATTTTGGCAGTCTCTTTTTCAACTATAGGGGTAGGATAGCTCAACAAGGATTTAGAATTATAAACTGTATTATAACTTAATATAGGGGATGGTACAGTAGAAATTGAAAAATTCATAAGTGATGGCGACTTTTATGTTGATAAAGAAATAGAGACGCTATTTAAAGATTTCAGTGATTAATTCAAAATGTTATTAAGCTAACGTGTTTGATTTGAAGATCAGCTGCTACTCTTAGAGGCTATTGTTGTTTCACTAACAGGTTAGGTTAATGGAAGCGGAGAAATTACGCCATTATATCCCTATCGACTCAAAAAGCTAAAAAATAAGACTAGGATTGTAAACCAGTCTCAAGTAATACGTCATATATTTCTCTTTCCACAATTTCTTCTAACAACATTTTTAAAAAAGAAGCATTTAATTTTTGTTCATAAGCCGTTAAATATATATCAATTAGCTCTTCATTTGACAGTGTTTTAAATCGCATTACTATCTCCTTGTTATCCATCCTAGAATAATTTGCGAATATTTATAGAGAATTTTTGTAAGTCTTTATAAAATCCAAGGTGACTTTTTATATTGAGTTATAAGTAACTGCATTTTATTTTTTATAAAACTAATATCTTTTCATTTATAACCCGTACATAACGTATTAAATATGAATTTATCATAAAAAGTCCTTGGTCATCTTTGACAATGAAGTAGTTGTAACGCAACAATTTTTCAATTACTTCTTGTTCAACATCTTCTTTTTTAACATCTAATTCTTTTATCAATTTTTCGGTTTTAATATTATTATCTAAAGTATAGCAAACAGTAAATTCCTTCAATCTAATTTCCCTTTCTTATAATTCATTGTTAAAAACTTCACATTTAACACCATTACATTGTCTTAAATTTAATTATTGCTCAGTTTTTTCTTTCAGTGACTTTATACATGAAATGGACATCCATATTGGTAAAACGATGGATAGGACTCCAGTAATTTCATTACTTAACCCATGTATCGGGTTTATAAATAATTAATACGTACCAAATAAAAAACCTAAACAAATGAATATAAGGTCTATTATTGAAATCTTCATTTTCATCTCCTTAAGTGTACACTTCAACAGAACTTACCATATTATCCGAAAGATACACTAAATCTGTGACCATTAAATTTCAATTCTCTCATTTTCTTGTTCCACTAATGGGCAGGTTAGAAATTTAATATTTTTAAAGAACCTTCGAATTAGAGCTGAAAAATTAAAAGTATTTAAAAAAGGATAGCTACTTTTATTGTCATATCTATTCATAAAGATTTAATGATTCCTTAAGAAAGGAAAAGCTATCGATTCCATATATTTTGGATAAAGGAGGTAAGGTAATATCAGATAAACCCCAAGTACCGCTTCAAGAACAAACATTAGAGCAATCACAAGAAAATACTTTTAATGATTTTATATGGCATCAGAATGTGCCTAGGTGCAAAAATGGATTAGCCATTTTGAACATTTTTTCTTGGAAGTTTGTTGTCTCTTATATGTAAATGGCCATGACCAACTTGTACAAATATCATATTTTATATTGAAAACAAAAGGAGGGGTTTAGGTGTTCGATTTTAGCTCTATAGAACTTAGTCACTTTTTGTTGGCAACAGCCATCTTGTTAGCACTAGCTCATTTACTAGGCTATTTTGCTGAGCGGTTAATGATTCCTAGGGTGATCGGTGAAGTGGCAGCAGGAATTCTTTTAGGACCAACATTACTTGGATATTTTTATCCAAGTGCTTTTTCTTGGCTGTTTTCTGGTTTTCCACAGGAAGATCGGATGTTTGGACTTATGTTTCAAATCGGTCTTACATTACTTATGTTTTGTTCTGGATTAAAGTTCCACACTAAATTTAAAAAAGGTGATGGAAAAATTACAACTGTTCTCGTTCTCGCCTCTACAATTCTTCCGTTTGCACTGGGGTGGATTGCTACCAATTTATTTAATTTTCAACAATTTATTGGACCAGCCAATAGTGAGTTTGCAATCAAGATTGTCATCGCAATTTCAATAGCTGTTACTTCAATACCTGTTATTTCTAAAATATTTAATGACTTAGGAATAATGCATTCAAGATTTGCAAAACTTGTTATAGCAATTGCTGGAGTCCATGATACATTGCTTTGGGTCGCTCTTGGAATAGCTACCTCAGTTGCTGGGCATAGCGGATCAGTTACATCTGGGGCTGTTTTTAAGAGTATTGGTATTACAGCAGGGTTCATTATGGTTACTCTTTTTTCTCTTAGCTTTTTGTTTAAAAACCTAACAATTCGAAACGGGAATTTTTTATTTAGAGCTTCTCATGTTGGATATTTTTTATTTATCATGTTTGTTGTTTCTTCAATAGCTGGATATTTAAATATTGATACCATTTTTGGAGCGCTATTAGCAGGAATCGGAGCAAAGTGGGCTTTACCCCCAACGTTGTTTAAACGATTAGAACAGTCTGTACTTCAGATTTCATTTTCTTGGTTTATTCCAGTTTACTTTGCCGTAGTAGGACTAAAATTAGATCTTGCCAAACATTTTGAACCATTATTCTTTTTACAATATTTGTTATTTGCTACACTTGCACAATCTATTATTGTGTTCCTTGCTTGTAAGATCATTCATCAGGATCGATTAACAAGTATGAATTTTGCAATGGCAATGAATGCACGTGGGGGTCCAGGGATTGTTCTTTCAACTGTTGCCTTTTCAGCAGGGATTATCAATCAAGACTTTTTTGCAATTTTAGTAATGTTAGCCCTAATTACTTCATGGCTTGCAGGTTCTTGGCTTCGCTTTGTCTTAAATAAAGGCTGGAGGTTAATGCCTGGAGATGAGGATCTGGTTCCCGAAAAAATTAATAATGATAGTGACATTATAGTTCTGCAACAACAAATAAAATATGAAAAATTGGAGGGAAAATAACTTTATAATGTTTATTCTTTGTGATACTTTATACAAGAAAAAGAAATCCATAAAGATAAAAAAATGGATAGGATTCCAGTAAACTCATAACTTAACCGATTTATCGGTTTTATAAATAACTCATACGTACCGTATGATAAACCTAAACAAATAAATATAACGTCTATTATTGAAGTTTTCATTTTAAAACTCCTTAACCATCATATTAAAAAAATAGTAATTCTATAATTCTTATTTGTTATTCGTGTGAAGGAGCAAGAAAGGAGGCTCCTTATAAATTTTTTCTTTAGTCGAATGACCTACAAAAGAAAGTTTCATTTAAGAAGGAACCGCGATTTGCGATTCCTTATTTTTTATTTGTTTGCTGCCTTTATGGTACTAAGTGAATTGTTAATTGCTGTTTTACACTTGTTTACATCAGGATTTGATGAACGTACTGCAGCTAATACAACATCTATTGTTCCATCAATTTTTGTCCATGTAGCACCATCGATTTTTCGAAGCTTAGGTTCCTGAGTGTCCCATTGATGTTCTAATTCATCTGCCCCTTTTTTCGCTGAAGCAAAGTCATTTTTGTTTACAGCGTTTAGTATATCATTTTCGATTTTTGAAAAATCGTTTAACTGTCCAGATAATGTAGTTGATGAGGCACCAGATTTTGATGTTGATCTATTTGCCCCTTTTAAGACACTAATTGAATTAGTAAGTGCTGTTTTGCTTTGGTTAACATCAGGTTTTGAAGAACGGGACGCTGCTAACACAGTGTCAATTGTTCCATCAATTTTTGTCCAGGTAGCACTATCAATTTTTCGAAGCTTAGGTTCTTGTGTATCCCACTGATGTTCCAAATTATCAGCGCCTTTTTTGGCTGAAGCAAAGTCGTTTTTATTTACAGCGTTTAGCATATCATTTTCAATTTTAACAAAATCGTTTAATTGACCTGCTAAAGTGGTTTGCTCAGCAGCCCCTTGTGATGCAATATAATTACTGCGCCAGTTATAACCACCTATACCAACAACTAAGAAAATTACGAGTACAACAATCGTCTGTGTGAGCACATGTTTCTTATTTGCATTACTTTGATTTGTTTCTGCAATATCACTTTTAAGATTTGTATCAACTTTTGAAACGGCAAGAAAAACGATAATCGCTAAAATAGCGATAAGAAAAATTACACTCGTAACCGTTGTCCCGAGTCCTAATCCGCCATTTACTTTTGGTTGAGATAGGTAATCTCCAAGAGAAGCTCCAAGCGGACGAGTTAAAATATACGCAATCCAGAAAGCTAATACTCCGTCAAGTTTCAAAAATTTATAAGCTAAGAAGACAAGAGCAATAATAATAACAACGCCTAAGCCTGTGTTAAGATATCCAAAACCAAGTTGTTCGGAATATAAATCGCCGACCGCTGTTCCAAGTGCAAAGGTGAAAAGAATCGTAAGCCAGTAGAAAACCTCTCTTTTTCTAGTAAAAATCGAGTGGATCGATAATGTTTTTTCACTAAGATACCAAAATAGAAAAGTCAGTCCTAGTAGCACCGAGAAAACTGCTGTACTAACCTCAAGCGGTACGCCCATATTATCTGTCAAGTTATCCGTTACCAGTGTTCCAAATACGCTTATAAGAACAACTGTTACCCAGTAAAAGGCTGGAACATATCTGTTTGCTTTAAATTGAAAAAATAATACAATAAAAAACGCAATTCCCATAATAATGGTAGTAAGAGTTAAACCAAGTCCCATGTTGAAATTGATGAAATCAGCAAATGTTTCACCAACAGTTGTACACAAAACTTTGATGATCCAAAAGAAAATCGTCACTTGTGGTACTTTGTTAAGTAAAATTTTCATTTTATTTTGGTTTTCTTGCATATAAAAAATCCTTTCTTTAAAGTGGTTTCCCACAATTAAATTTTATTTCACTCTAAATAAGGATACCCATCCAAATCCAAGTTTATCATTAAGGATTTTTGCGCTGATTCTCCCACAGCAATTTTTCATAATCTTAAGGTTTCCCAAAATATGGTGACTTGTGATTCGTTGCTTTTCATTTACCGACCTAGAGGTTGTCCCATATACGTTATTCAGAAAATGCTAAGTTTTCTTTAAAAAACTCACCCCCTATTTGAAAGTAGTCAATGTTATAAAGCAATTTCGATCTCTTATTTTCATTTGAGATGATGTCTGTCTCTACTATATTAGAAATGGGGGGGCTATTTATTAATAATTAATTAAAATTAACTTAAGTGTCTATTATTATTGTACATATGGTCCAGGAGTGTTGAAGAAGGGAAAGAAATTTTTCATACTGGGAGGAGAAAAGGATTAGAAGGGAATATTTGAAGATATTTCACCATAGTCGTTATTCATTTTAGGTCTTACATCCGTTTACCGCGAAGGATTCGAAGTAGTTCTTTTTCTTCAAAATTTAAGATTAAAAGTAGGTACTGATATAATTCTTCAAGGAGCATTCATCGGTCTGGCATTAACTATGATTGTAGGTGTTTTAACTTTCCTTGCTTAGCGACGATTACCCCATAAAAAAATGCTGGTATTTACAGGTGCTCTTTTAATAGTGGTTCTTGCCGTAATGGTTGGAGAAACTGTTCAAGAAATGCAATTAGCTGGATGGATTAGTGCATCAACAATTAAAGATCTATATTCCAGATTGGGTTCAAGTATGGTTCTGTATATTCTAACGAATTCGTGAATAAAGAAATTTGAAAAAAGACCTGTTCTATTCCAAATTGGAACAAACAGGTCTTTTGATTTTAAAAGCTACTAAGGGTTCTTGTCAGGGTTTTTAGTTAATTCAAAAATTATCGTAAAAATCTTTAATTGCTTTGTCCACATATACCCATCCTTTCCATCCGATATGAAACGTATCCTTCATAAAATAAGGGTCGTATTCATGATTGGAAAAATCAGCAATTGGATACCCTTGTGACTCAATTTGATTTTTAATTCGTTTGTAATAAGAAGTACGGCCTTCTTTTGGAAAACCGATGTAATCATACCATTTACCGTTAACGGGAACCGAAATAAATAATGGTTTTGCATCAGATTGTTTTAAAAGATCTAGTACAAGCTGAAAATCTAAATATTCATCCGATTTACCGTATGATGCACCTATTTTGGAGTCCTTCAATTGAGGAACTCGCTTCTTTATTTTATTGTATTTAGCGTTAATCACATAATATGAATTATTCGTTGACTGCCGTTTACCCATTAAGTCTGCTTGATGTTTTAATTCCGCCCATGATTTATTTCGTACTTTTGGGCTGATATCGCGTTTGTGCGGAATACCGCCTGCTATCGAGTAATATAAATCTTTTTTCGTTAGTATTCCTCGATAGACAAAAGCAAATGGACGTACAAATGTGGCTTTTCGCTTATCCATCGCATTATTCGAAATTTCTGCTTGATAAAGGGTCGAAAGCATTCGATCGTCCTGTACGGGTTTAAACTGTAACAATCGTTTCATCACAATCTTCTTCACTTTTCGGTCAATTTTATCGTTAAAAGCAAGATCATATCCCTGAAGTATTGAGTAGTTTGGCACAAAATGTGACAAATCTGCCCCCTGAGGCTGGAACCATTGGGGAGATAAAACAAATACAATTTTTTTTCCTTTTAACTGGTCCATATGTTCAGCAAAGTTGAGAAAATGAATTAAGGAAATCGAACCACCGCGTCCAATAAGAAAAGGAGTAAACCCGTCATAATTTTCTTTAAAATAATTGGATGGATGAAACCGATCAAGCCTAGCCAACTCGGATGAACCGTATATGGGCAAATACTGATGATCCTGAAGCATTTTCTTCTGAATATATTTTCCTTGGAACATTAGCGGATTCAATTCTGTTGCTGCTTGACTCACCCTTTGTTTTGGAATGAGCCGTTCTACCCAGCTATTAGGAATAATAATCAAAAGCAAAAATGTAACAAAAGCAAATATCAGCGGTGCAAATAAAGCTTTTTTCATTTAAATTCGGCCAACTGCTTCGCGATATTATTGGGGGTATTCCATGTGTCGCGGTCGAATTCCGTAATGGGTACTGTAATGCCAAACCGTTCTTCGATTTGGACAAGCAATTCTACTGTCCCAAATGAATCGAGCAGCCCGGATTCAAATAAATCAATATCTGGGTCTTCTTTTATCACATCGTCTTGGCAGATTTCCGCCACTAATGCAATAACTTGTTCATTCAATTCCATATAAATCATACTCCTTTATGTAAAAAGTGTCCTGAAAAAATATAAAATCCAAAGCATACAAAATGGAACGTGATGATGACAGACGCAATATGAGTCATTTTATTTTGCGGCCACCAATGATGTTTCTTATTAAATTGTTCAAACGAATTATAAGCAACCATTAAAAAGGCGTGGTAAACTCCATAAAGAATATATTGAATTTCCAATCCGTGCCAAAAGCCCATTAATAAAAATAACAGAATATAACCCAAATTGGAAACTATTTGTCGATTTTTAATCCATTTTTTCTTCGTCATCCAAAACACAAACCGCATAAACACATAATCCCTGAACCAAAAGGAAAGTGTCATATGCCAGCGATTCCAAAAGTCTTTCATATTTCGGCTGATAAAAGGTTGGTTAAAGTTTTCTGGAGTTTTTACACCCATAATATAACTGACACCAATGGCAAATGCGCTATAACCTGCAAAATCAAAAAACAGGTATAAACTATAGGTATACATATAAAAAAGATGATGTTGGATGGTACCATGGCTAAAATGCCCAAGTCTGATCATAATGTAATGATGGATCAAATAACCAATGATAAACTTGTAAAGAAAGCCAAGAAAGATTTTATTCATCCCTTTGTATAGGAAAAGTTTATATTCTTCCATTGGTATGTCCTCGTTTAAATCTTTTTCAAAACGGCGATATCTGTCAATGGGTCCAGATGAAAGGGTTGGAAAGAAAAGGATGAAATAAAGCAGGTGAATAAGGGGGACCTGATTTTTAATTAATCCATCCCTAGTTTCCATTATCATTTGTACACCTTTAAAAGTAAGATACGATATCCCGAGAAATCCCCATAAATTTTCGATGAATAAATAGGACGATAGTTTAGATAACAGAAGCGGGAGAATCGAAAGAATGACCGCTAAGCAAAAAATGTTCCCACTGTTTGCCTTTTTTCGATAGGCAATATAGCCTTTTATTAAGATTACTTGCCAAAAGGTAAAAAAGATAAGGGCATTGGTTTCCCGTAAATTTACGGAAAAGATAAGCACCAAAAAAATAAGTGTTACAAGAATATTATAGGTCTTAAACCGTTTCCCATATAAACCAAGAATTACAGTAGGTGCTAAAAGGATGGCTATGATAAAAAAGAACAGAAATGTACCATATGGTGTCATAGTATTACCTTTTCTCTAATTCGTTTTCGGTCTACTTTTCCGTTCGGTGTTATCGGCAGTTCATGATAATACTCAAACTTTTTCGGAATCATATAAGCCGGAAGCTTGTTGCCGAGTTCTTTTTTGATGGCACCCGTAAGCTGATATTCCTTGTCAAATTCATGCTCGGCGGGCACAATCGCCGCAGTTAAATATTCGATTTTTCCCCCTTTGGAAACCGGGATAACCACTGCTGTTTTGACATATTGAGAATTGGCAATGTGTTGTTCAATCTCCTCTAGCTCCATTCTGTAACCGTGTAATTTTATTTGAAAATCGATCCTGCCTTTATAGAAAAGGAGATCCTCTACCATTTCCCCTTCATCACCAGTACGGTAGGCTGGTTTGCCGTCGAAGGTGTAAAATGACTTTTCCGTTAATTCCGGTTGCCCTAAATACCCTTTGCTAACGCTTGGTCCGACGATGATGATTTCCCCCTTTTCTCCTTCAGAGACTTCATGTCCATCCTCATTCAGTAACAGTAACTGAATATCTTTTTTTGCTCTTCCAACAGGGAGGGTCGGATAAACGTTAAGGATTTCTTTTGTTATCTCGACAAAGGTAATGGCAACAGTCGCTTCTGTTGGACCGTATGTATTGTAAACCTTTGCTTTTGGAAATCGTTCCTTAAGTTGACGAGCAATTTGTACGGGTAGAATTTCTCCGCAGAATAAAAAAACCATGATTTCTGGAAGCAATTCTTGATTAAAAGACGGATCCATTAAGCACATTTGCACAAATGATGGAGTAGAAGTCCATACCTGCGTGTTTGATGTTTTTAGGGCTTCGAATAACAATTTCGGTTTCGCAATCATTTCCTTTGTGATGGGAAAAAGATGTCCACCGGTTGCCAGGCAAGGGTAGAGATCCATTACCGAAAGATCAAAAGAAAAGGGCGCTTGATTGATAAAGCGCAGTCCTCCTTGAATCGGAAAATCTTCTACCATCCAATCGACAAAACTTTGGAGATTATTGACGGAAATTTGAACTCCTTTTGGATTGCCAGTGCTTCCCGAGGTATAAATAATATAAAAATTTTCATCTTCAGATACCCAATCGGCAGGATCAATTTCATCGGAATCAGTAGAAAAGGTTTTGATTTCATCAAACGTAATCATTTGAATGGTTGAATTTTGGAATTCCAATGGGTTTCCTGTAACATTGATGAAGATTTCGGATTGAGAAGCTTTGCTGATTTTTTCAATTCTTTCCAAAGGAATCGAAAGATCGACGGGAATATAGGCATGTCCGGATTTTACACTTCCCAAAAAAGAGATAATCATTTCTGGTTCCATATGACCGTAAATCATTATGGGTGAACCTGTTGAAATATTTTGGCTAAAAATATATCTTGCCACTTGGTTTGATTTTCGCCAAAGTTCTCCATACGTTAATGGATGATTTGGCGAAATAAAAGCTTTAGCTTCCGGCTGTGTGAAAGCAAAATCTTTTATTTTTAATAACATTCTCATTTAGAAAAAGCACCTCCAGCCTTAAAATTCAGTGTATATATAAGCCCCGGCATTGGCGTCACTAAATCCATACATGAAAAATAGCAAAAGCAGGATGAATATATAATACAAGTAACGGACAAAACCATTTGTTTGATTATGATTGTTCATCATCATTAAACCCCACCTCCATATTTTCCACTTAAAAGGGAATTTTTTAGAAAACCCGATTTATTGATATTATCAAACTAAAAGTAAGAGCAAATTCAGTGGACAGGCTATATAAAATTTGGAAATGTCTATGGGAAAATCAGGGAAAATAAAAAACACCGCTGTTATGCGGTGTAGTTCAAATTTATATAGTTAGGGCTGACAAATATATGCGGGTGGAATATTCCAATGGACCTTTATAATTTCAATATGAGTAAAGTAGAATACGAAGAACTCCTTTTTTAGTTGGCTATATTGAAAAGTAACGAATTCTCCATTATTACCCAAAATTGCTTTCGTTTTCCTTAAGATATTTTTCGAAATATCTATCGGCAAGCTTGTAAAAGGCAAACCTGAAACAAAATAATTCACCTGTGGAACTTTATATTCTTGGATGTAGCGGTCAATATTTTCAGCGGACCCATGGATTATATGAACATTTGGAATTCCGTAATATTTCTCCTTGAGTAGCTCATAAAATTCTGTGTTGGATTCAACGACCAACAAAACCGTATCTTCATTTTTATGGTCAATCAGTTGTTCAGTAAAAATCCCGGTTCCTGGCCCATATTCGACGATACCTTTTGCATGGGCGAATTGGATCAGTGCAATCATTTGTTTGGCAAGCTGTTTTGAACTGGGGAAGACAGCGCCGACGGTTCTAGGATGCTTTATAAATTCTTTAATAAACGCCATCTCGTGCATGGTAAGCCCCCCATTCATACGAATATGGAATAGCTTTATTATTATTCCTATTTTTCTTTATTCCCTACTAGGAAGACGCTACCAAAAATTAAAATGTGTTTTGGAAGGCTAATGTTAGGGGGAATCAAAATATTCATTTTGGGTTTTCTTTTCATTTTCCATATTGCTTCATCGTAACTGTAAAAGCCTCTGGATTTATGTTCTTCATAATCCTGTTTAAGAAGGTAATGGGAAGAGAACAATTAGAAGTAGGGACAAAACTAATCCAACTTGAGGAAGTCTGTTAATTAAACGGCTTATAAAACCTCCAGTAATCATTGAAAGAAGTGAAATTTTCATGCAGCATTTTAATTATCTTATCGAGCATTACGGATACGTCGGCATCTTTATCGCGTTAGTTGGCGGGATTATTGGATTGCCTTTACCGGACGAAGTTCTTCTTACATTTGTCGGTTATAATGTCTATCTAGGTAGAATGTCTTTACTACCATCAATTTTGTTTGCATTAATAGGAACGTGTGTAGGAATCTCTCTTAGTTACTTTTTAGGAATGCAATTAGGTCTTCCTTTTTTAAGCAAGTTCGGTCCAAAAATCCATATAACGGAACCTAGAATAGTTAAAACAAAAAAATTATATTCTAAGTTAGGACCGTATTTGCTTATTATTGGATACTTTATTCCTGGCGTACGACATATTACTGCCTATCTTGCTGGCATAAATAGCTATTCAATTAAAAAGTTCTCTTTATTTGCTTTTGCAGGTGCGGCATTATGGTGTATTACTTTTATTACGCTAGGAAGTTTTCTTGGTCCACAATGGAAAATTGTTCACGATTACGTATCCAAATATGGTACGTATATTTTTGCATTAGGAATTTTTTTTGTTGTAATTGTTTCAATTATTTTTTGGCAAAAAAGGGGAGGACAAAAAAAGAATCATTTACAAAGAACATAATATTCCCTTTGAACCATGACTTTATTGTAGGATTATGACCTTTCCTCCAAAAATCTTAAATTGTGAAGAAATATTATTTCTATTTCTATCCTCTATTTTCATCTCCTGTTTAAAATATTTAGGAGAGCTTTTTTTTCCTTTATAAAGTTTTAAAACAACACCGCTAAAGGAGACAAGCTTTTTTTATTACATTTTTTGATTAAGCCCACCGCTTTTTGGGCACATTAACTAATTGACGAATTCACTCAAAAAGGAAGTATAAAATGGATGAGAAACACATATTACTCCTTTCCCAAAAATACCTTTTATATTCTTTTTAGCATGATTGGTGGACTTATTTTTTCGATTTCAGGGAGTCCGATTGCCTGGATGTTGGGAAGCTTAATATTTGCTACACTTCTGTCCTCCTTACCTACTAAATGGATTCAAACTCAAATAAAGAAAAATGGCATCCACCCTTATTGGAGGCAAATTGGACAAACAATATTAGGTATTGAGTTAGGACGAAGCTTTAGCGTTTCCATTATGGATACCTTTGAAGACTATTTTTTCATTATTATATTAATGGTGATTTCATCCATTGTGATTGCCTTTTTTTCGGGGATCTTATTATGGCGCTTTAGTAAAATAAATATGATGACCAGCCTTTTTGGCACCACTCCTGGCGGTATTTCTGCGATGCCGACAATTGCAGAAGAGGTAGGAGCAAATGCCTTTGTCGTAAGTATTATTCAAACACTGCGTATTTTACTGGTTGTCGGAGTTATCCCTTTTGTCGCAGGAACCCTTACAACTAGAACGGTAGCAATCGATTTAGAGGGCCATCAAGGATCCTTTTCCCTTCATTCGTTGTATATTACCGGAATTATCATGCTTGGGGCACTGGCTGGAGCGTATCTCACCAAAATAATAAAGATGCCTGCCCCTTGTCTTGTGGGAAGTATGCTAGGCGCGGCAATTGTTCGATTGGTATGCCCTGTCTTTTTTAGACATGCCGGAGCAACTTACTGGCCTCATGAACTGATAATCCTTGCTCAGGCTTTGATCGGAAGCAGTATTGGTTCACGGGTAAATAAGAATATGTTCAAAGGTTTAGGTAAAGTCGTTGTCTTAGGATTACTTAGCTCCATTTTTCTAGTGATCACCATGCTCTTATGCTCCTATTTAATCTCTATCACGACACGGATTCCACTAGTAACCTGTATTTTAGCCTTCGCTCCTGGAGGAGTGGCTGAGATGGCAACCGCAGCGCTTGCTCTTCATGCGGATTCAACTTTTGTTGTAGCAGTTCAATCATTAAGGTTAATCACTATTCTACTCTTGTTACCACCAATATTTCGGTTCTTAAATAACCGTAAACCGATTTAATTGTAAAATAAGAAACTCACATGATTTATTAACTCACACCCCTAAATGAAAATATATATATTCATCAGGGGCTTTTCTTTTACCCTAATATCCCCATCTAATTATACAGATGTTCCACCTGTTTAACCTTGTCAACCGTCCTAATCATACCCAAGATAAAGAGCAGGATAATATATTCGCGTATCGGTCCTTTGCCAAAGGGATGGAGTTAGCCTCTTTTCAATCATATATACATTTAATAAAAATTTAAGATTTCCTTAATAGGGTGTTTAGGCTTCAAGTCTAATATTATAATGTTTCATAAAATCATTTGAAGGAGGAAATCGGAATGAAATCAAAAGTAATAGCAGCCGTTGGTATTAGCGGCTTATTAATGGCAGGAGGTGTTTTATCTGCCTCGGCTTCAACATCAGGCTATGACCTCTTTAAAACAGCTGTAAAGAAGACTCAAACTATCAACAGTTTTTCAGCACATATTAAAGGATCCTTAACAGATAATGATAAGGTGGTTTATCAGGTAGACTCCATTAACACCGAAAATCTAAACAATGATTCTAGTAATAGTTCTACTAGTGTTAGTAAAAATGGAACAACAACAAAGGTAGATTTCTATTCACAGGACAATAAGGAGATCGTTAAAAGCAGTAATGATGTCAATTATTATGTTAAGCAAGAGAAAGCAGATAAACATGAAGTAAAAGATGAGAAAGAAAAAGAAGGATTATCACCTGCTATGCAAAAAGATGTAGAAGCCATTTTTGATGCATTGACAAAAAACTATCAAGACAGCATTACTACAAAAGATATCTCAAAAGGTCATACTCAAATTGAGCTAGACCTTTCTAAAAATCAAATACCAACTGTTGGGCAAGCAGTAGTTTCATTTTTCCTAAAAAATATTGATCAAAAAACAAAGCATGAAGAAAAACAGCGATTTGGTTCTTTATCATTTGCAGATTTGAAGCCACAATTGCCTCAATTAAAGAATAACATAAGTGTCTCAAGAGTCGTCCTTCAGGGTGATATCGATAAGGACCAATACTTAGTCGGGCAAAAAGCAGAGATTTTTGTGTCAGGTGATGATTTAAACGGAAAACATCATGATCTGGTACTACATTTATCCAATCAGTTTGATAATTTAAATAATGCAAACGTATCAAATATTAATTTAACTGGTAAAAAAGTAGTAAAAGTACAAGAAAAATACCATGGACATGAAGAAGATTAAACAGATTTTCAATGCTGATTACCAGAGAGGCAGAGTCTATCTCCGCCCTCTGGTTCTTCTAATTAGAAGGGAATATTTTTTAAAGAAGGGAAAGAAACTGCGTGCCAATACTTGAACTCCAAAATGTTACTAAACGGTTTAAAAATGGTCGTGGGGTAGAAAATATTACCTTAACGGTCAACCAGGGAGAGATTTTTGGTTTATTAGGACCAAATGGAGCAGGGAAAACAACTTTAATGAAATGTATTGTAGCTTTGTGCCGTCCAGATAAAGGGAAAATCTTGATTAATGGTTATAATGTAATGGAAGAATTCGAAAAGGCAATGAAATCAGTAGGAACTTTAATTAGTGGTGTAGAAGCTTTTGACTATTTAAGCGCATATGAGAACCTAATGCTTATAGCGAGGATATACCCGGAAATTGGAAAAACGAGAATAAGTGAGGTAATGAATTTGGTAGGAATGGAAGCTCATATGGATGAAAAGGTTAGATCTTTTTCAACTGGAATGAGGCAACGCTTCTATTTAGCTGCTGCTTTACTCTCAAACCCGACCCTTGTTATTTTGGACGAACCGACAAACGGTTTGGATATTGAAGCAAAAGTTGATTTTCAACAACTAATCAGCAGGTTGGTGAAGGAAGCAGGTGTTACGGTTATTCTATCTACCCACCTGATTGATGAAGTTGAGCGTCTATGTAATCGAATCGCTATTCTTTCAAAGGGATCCATTATTGGGGAAATATCCAGAACAGAATTAGCTGAGGCGCAGACATTTGAATCGTATTATATGGACCGTATTCGTAGTGGGAAGGAAGGGAAAGATCATGTTGAACTTTAGAAATGAATGGAGCAAGCTTATACAAAAACGTTCGACAATTGTTCTTTTTTGCCTGTCCGCAATCTTCCCATTAATAACTGGTCCAATTATTCAAATGATGCAAAATAGGTTTGGTTTTACTGCATTCGATGGAGAAAGTTTCCCATTGGTTATTTTGGGTTTGGCGGTTTCAGTTTATCTACCATTAATATTGGCATTGGGAATTAGTGATATGTTTACAGGAGAGCAAGAACAAAAAACACTTTCATTTCTTTTAGTTCGGCCAGTATCTCGTTTTAAAATTTTTGTGTCTAAGATTGCTTGTAGTTGCATTTATTTATTGTCCCTATTGATGATTGTATTTATTTCTTCTATGTTAACTGGTGCTATCTGGTTAGAAAATTTTACACTTCATGGTCTAATCCTTGGTTTTTTTGCTTACCTGTTATCTTGGCTGCCATTAATGGCGATTGGATTGATGCTGGTTTTTCTTGCACTTTGGTTTGGAGCGAGCAGCAGGGCGATAACATTTTCTATCTTACTTTATTTAGTGATGATGGCTATATCCTATCTATTCCCAACGATAGCTCAGTGGCTTCCTATTTATGATAATAGCTGGTATCAACGATGGATTAATAGCGGATTTAGCGTAGTAACTTTAGGGAGAACTCTTTACTTGTTATCATTTTGTACATTATTTTTCACGCTTGGTTACTATAAGTTTACTACTAAAGAATATTAAATTTGAAAGCAGTGAATTATATGTCGATTCGTTTTAGACTTGTTTTATCCTATCTTGTGATGATTCTTGTTCCGATTATATTTGTGATTGTTTCAGCTTTTCTCGTTGCACTACTTTTTAGAGGAGATATCAAAGAGCTAAGAAACATCTATTTACCACCGGAACACCTACATAAGATGTCTAAGAACGATCAGTTATATATTGATTTACATCGTCAAACATTGAGCAATCCAGGGTATTTTCTCAGCCAATCGTATTTAAAGAAGATTGACAACCAATTAAGCAAAAATGGTGGTACTGGGCTAATTGTTAGAAAGGGAAATAATATTATATATCAATCGGTTTCAGTAAAACACGTAGATAAAGATGACCTCCCTATGTTTGGAGTGTTTGGCGGTGTCGATCCATTGGAAGAAATTGATCATAAAGTGGTTGGGATAAAGAAAATTGATTTCTTTTTTCCTGATAATACAGAGGGGTCTCTTTTTTTGTTACTGATTCCAGTAGTTTTGCCAAATTTGTTCGCTCCTTTTTCCCATTTTTATTTTTTAGTCTCATATTGATTTTAATTATTACCAATGGATTGCTTACCTACTTTGTTTCAAGAAGCATTCTGGTTCCTATAAGACAATTACAAAAGGCTACACAAGAAATGAAAGAAGGAAACCTCAATGATTCTATCACACCAATGTCAAAAGATGAGTTAGGTCAGTTGGCCCAGGGATTTAATGAAATGAGGATGAAATTAAAGGAATCGATTGAAAAGCAGTTCGCCTATGAAGAAAACCGGAAAGAGCTTATAGCAAATATATCACATGACCTCAAAACCCCAATTACAACGATTAAAGGATATGTCGAAGGGATTCGGGATGGAGTGGCTAATACTCCAGAAAAAATAGATCGTTATATTCAGACAATTTATTCGAAATCTATCGATTTAGATCATATGATTGATGAGCTTTTTTTGTATTCCAAATTAGACTTGCAGCGACTTCCATTTCATTTTGAGAAAATCCACTTTGACCATTATTTACAGGATTTTGTGGAAGAACTTCGTTTTGAAGTGGCGGAACTAAATGTAGAGGTGGATTTAAAAATAATGAAAAATAGTAATTATTTAATAAATGGAGATCGGGAACATTTAAAGCGAGTAATTACGAATATTGTCGATAATTCTTTAAAATATAACGATAATAAATATAAAAGACTCTCTTTTCATCTTTCAACAATAGACTCTCATGTCCTTTTTAAATTGCAAGACAACGGCCCTGGAATAGCGGATGAAAATCTACCGTACATTTTCGATCGCTTTTATCGAGAGGATTTATCAAGGGGAACAGAAAAAGGTGGTAGTGGCCTTGGTTTGTCCATTGCAAAACGAATTATTGATGAACATAATGGAAAAATATGGGCTGAAAGTAAAAAGGGACTAGGAACCACAATCCTATTTACAATAGAAAAAACAGGTGATGAAAGTGAAAAAGATCTTAATAATAGAAGATGACAAAAGTATTGCAGAACTGGAACGGGATTATTTAGAAATAGAGGGTTTTTCGGTTGAGATTGCTTTGACAGGGCTAGTTGGTTTAAATAAGGCATTAATGAATGAGTTTGATTTAGTATTGCTTGACCTTATGCTTCCTCGTGTAAATGGTTTTCAAATTTGTAAGGCAATCCGAACCGAGAAAGATATACCTGTTCTTATGGTGTCTGCGAAAAAAGAAGATATTGATAAAATTCTCGGATTGGGATTAGGGGCGGATGATTATATTGTAAAGCCATTCAGTCCTTCTGAACTGGTTGCAAGAGTCAAGGCCCATCTATCTCGATATGAACGTTTAAAAGGTAAGGAAGTACAAAATGATATTGCTATTCGTGGTTTAAGAATTGATCAGGTGTCAAGGAGAGTCTTTGTTAATAATCATGAAGTGATAATTACTGCTAAGGAGTTTGATATCTTAACATTTTTGTCTCTTCATCCAGACCATGTATTTAGTAAAGAGCAGTTGTTCGAAAGGATATGGGGGTTCGATTCATTAGGTGATATTTCAACAGTGACCGTCCACATACGAAAAATCCGTGAAAAAATTGAAACAGATCCTTCCAATCCTCAGTACATTGAAACAGTTTGGGGCGCGGGTTACAGATTTAGAGCTTTTTAATAAACATCAAAGTTATGGTTACTATAACGTGTCGCAATTAATCGAAAACATATCAATTTCCGTTCCAGCAGGTATTATCTTAATATATTAGATTGGTAAGGCAGGTCGATAATAACCTATCGAACAATACGAGGAATATATCCACCATGAGCCTGAAAGATATAAGGATTTAACAAATTTATAAACGAAGGATATCAACAAAAAGGTGATATTGTGAGAACATTTTTTGCAATCTTAATTATATGTTTTATGGCATTAGCTGGTTGTCAGAAGGAAGTAAAGCAATATGAAAATGTCAAATTAGTTTATGAGGGTGGTGTAAATAGCAATGGAGTTAAAGAAGGATCGGGGAAACTGTATGAACCTGTTACAGGAAAAGTCATTTTTAATGGAATGTTTAAAAATGGTCTTAAGCTAATAGGGACAATGTATGACAAGAATGGGAAGAACCCACATCCTTATGAAGAATAAAAAATACGGAATCCATGTCATACTCATTTATAATTCACCCAAAATATAAAAGTGTGAAATTCCAATTATGCTATAAAAGAAGTTCTAAACGGGTATTTCTTCCCGGGGGTTTACATAGTAAAAAAATCGTTCTGGTTTTTTTGCTAGTTGTTGTTTTATGTTTAACAATAACAGAAAAAAACAGTCTCATTCACATGATTATCCAAGGTGGGGGTACCGCAATGCTGATTACCTTGCTGTTACTTTCTTTATGCGTCTTTTTTTCAATAATTCCTGCACCAATTGTGAACATTGGGTGTAGCTTAAGTACAATTAATTGGAAGGTCTTTGTTATTGCTCTTTAATTGGAAAAATCCCAAATATACTATTTTTATCTTATGCTGGAGCGAGCTTCCAAGAAAATATGGGTTTTCAGTTTATATGTACGGACTTTACTAGGTTATTATTTTAGCAATTAACATTGGGATTTACCGGTATAATCCTAAAACAAAGTAGGGGAAAAGAATGGAACAGACTATAAACCGTTCTTCTTTTAGATAATAGAAAATTAAATTTTATTAATATTGTTTAATTAATAAGGACAAGAGGCGTTTTTTTATATGAAATATCTTCTAGTAATTACATTAGTTTTAATGGATATTTTAATTTTAATCTCCGTGATATCTGGTGAATTAAAATAAAGTATACGTATAAATGGTATATAGATCTAAAAAGAAAGAAAATAAAACGACCTCCTCAATTGCTACTAGGTCATTTTTTCTAATATCATTTTTATTGATGGATTTTATCACTAATTTATCAAAACTATATGTCTTCTAAGTTTTCTTGAGGGTTTTGCTTTAATATTACTTTAGAAGTTACAATTGTATGTATTTATCGCAAAATACAAAAACATAATTAGGTTAAATTCTAAAGAAAATTTACCACAGATTACAGCCATTAAGATTAGAATATCCATTATAATTAATGCGATTATCATACGTTTCATCTAATAAAATCCTCTCGTTTTAGAGTATTAGGGTGATACACTTACCCAGATAACAAAAAGAAGCAATGACTTGCTCCTTTTTAATGATAAGAAAAGCATAATTTTGACTCTATGACAGCAAGGAGGGTTTATATTGGAGGATTATATAATAAAAGAAAAAGAGGTAAAACCAAGGAACAGAGATAACTTTTTAATCAAGCAGCGTACGTTTAGATCAAGAAGGAGACTGTACAGGCAAGAAAAAACTAAGGAACTGTTTCCTGATAATTATTTTTAATCCTTTATTGGATGTAATTATAAAAATATACTAATTCATGAAAAAAGGGGGCCAGTTGCAGGCTCCCTTTGGAAAACATTAATGCATCGAATTCATCGCCGCATGGTTGACGATAACGCGGCGGATAAAGAATGCTAGCACCAGACTGATCAGCGTCACGATCATTGCAAACAAGAACACGTTCTGTGAGCCGAACGTCATTGCTTTTGCCATCTCGGTCGGTTGGGTTGGAGCAGGGGATACGTGCTTATACTTCTCCATTCCGCTCGTTAGGATAATGATTGCAATAGTTGTTCCTATCGCACCCGCAACCTGCTGCAGTGTGTTCATGACTGCCGTACCGTGTGGATAAAGCTCCGGCGGCAGCTGATTCAGGCCGTTCGTCTGCGCAGGCATCCAGACCATGGAAATGCCGACCATTAGTCCGATATGCAAGGCGACAATAAAAGCAATCGAAGATGAAGGCGAACTGCTGGAAAGACACCATAACATAATCGCGACGACGACGAGACCGGAAATAACAAGACACTTCGGCCCATATTTGTCGAACAAACTCCCCATGCGAGGTGACAGGATGCCGTTCAGCGCGCTACCTGGCAACAACATAAGCCCAGCAGTAAACGCGGATAGTTTCATACCGTTTTGAAGAAACAGTGGCAGAATAATCATGCTTGACAGGATTATCATCATACAAGATAGTACCATAAGCAGCCCAACGATATACATTGGATACTTAAAGACACCAAAGTCCATCATCGGCTCACGCATAAATATCTGCCTCAAAGTGAACAGCACGAGTGCAGCCAGCCCGATTGCGATGGAAGAGACCACTGCCGGGCTGGTCCAGACTTCCGTCCCTTCACCCGCCTTGCTAAAGCCAAAGACAATGCCGCCAAAGCCGAACGTTGATAATATGACAGAAAGTAAATCAATTCTAGGCTTCGTGACTTCGGTAACATTTTCTAAATACTTAAGCCCTACCAAAAGCCCTACCACTAAAAACGGCAGAGATAGCCAGAAGATGTAATGCCATGTTAAATATTCGATTAGAAGCCCTGCCACGGTCGGACCAATCGCTGGTGCGAACATGATTACAAGTCCGACGAAACCCATCGCCGCCCCGCGCTTCTCTGGTGGATATACGACGAGGATCGTATTGAACATAAGTGGAATCAACAGGCCCATGCCGACCGCTTGAAGAACTCGAGCAACCATAAGCATTTCGAAATTGAACGATAGAGCCGCAATCAATGTGCCTACGATGGAGCTAACCAGTGAACCGATAAACAATTGCCTGGTCGTAAACCATTGGAGGAGCAACCCAGTCATCGGCATCAAAATGCCGAGAGTAAGCAGGAACCCCGTCGTCAACCACTGTGCGGTAGCAGCCGAAATTTGGAAGACGACCATTAAATTACTAATCGCAATGTTGAGAGCAGTCTCACTGAACATGCCAACGAAACCGCAGATAAGTAGCGACGCCATGATGACACGCGTATTGTATTGCTTCATTTTCGGATTCCACTTCCCTCTGATATCTATTTTTAAACTCCTATATGTGTGTTACCTGTTAAATTTTAGTATCCACAATTATCCAAGTCAATAAAACATCATTGTAAGGAGAGCTCTTTTTTTTAGGAAAATTTTTTTATTGTTCTTGCATTAAAATTCTAATTTCAATATGTGCTAAATTCAAATTATCATTATATGTACGCCCGGACAAATTATTATATTTATCAAAGTGCCACCGCCAAACGGTTAGCAAGGAAGGGGGATTAGGCAGGATAAAAAAATAGGAGATAAAAAGTGAAGACTTGGAACAGAGGAATTTTTAGTCAAGCACAGTACGTTTAGATAGAGGACGTCAGACCGAAAGGCCAACCAACATAGAATTAGCACAAATATTAGCAAAAGGTTATGTAAAATATGGTTTAACTACTGACGAATTTATTGTATTGAATGCTTACTGTATGCACTCCAGTTTTTATTATGACAAAGTGGATTTACAAGAGATCGGTAACATGACCGGAAAAAGCAAGGATGAGGTTAGAAATATTTTTGCTTCTCTTATTGAAAGAGAAAAAAATACAACCTAATGGCAATGCGATTGATATTTGGAAATTGTATCATTCAATAAAAAAAATTTTTGAAAGTGAAATGAGTATTGGCGATCGTATAATAAAGGAAATACGTGAGAATGGAATGATGGGTGGTTATAATTCCGGGCATCTTGGCAACATTGAATTAGTTCCTTATGAGGAAGGATTAGCCGTGGTAAATAACGGTTGAGTCGTAAATATATGTGGTCCACAAGCGATATTTTGAAAATGGTTCAAGAAATATTGAGTTTTTATGACTCTATAGATGATGATTTTGTTAAGGAATATAACAAAAAATTTGTTATGCAAGAAGATAAGGAAAGAGAATTAAATGTTTAAAGGCGAAAAGAAAGAGAAGAAGCAGCGTGAAATTCCGAAACACGGTTTCATTTTGTTGCTACAATTTTCAACGGTACGCTCAAATTTACTTATACAACTTCCTTGTGTAAAATTTGAATATGGTGATACTGTTTAAATTGTTCATACATTGGAAACTTACGACACAATGAAGTTTTATCACAAATTTTTAAAGGCTCAGTTTTCTAATAGATTGGTTGAAGGCAAATCCAATCATTATAAATTAACTAATGAAGATGTTGCGTATTTGAAAGAGGAAAAATTCCCTTCTAATGCGATGGAATGGTTTGAAGGGCCATTACAAGTTTAAAAATAATACCGGGGTCTAATCCTCGGCTCAATTATGAGGAGGCATATCAACATGAGCAAAATCACTTACAAGGAATTAGCCGAATCCGTACCTACTAGCTTTAAACTAGTACAATTTGGGAAAGGTCAGAAGCTTCATATTGTCCCTAATACTATTAATCAACCATATTGTACTAGAGCACGAAATAAAGATCCGGAAACGGCAATAAGAAGTATCTATGTAAAGGATATTTCAGATTATCAGGGGGATGATTTATGTCAAATGTGTAAGGTGGTGGTTCCGGACATTAAAACTATTAAGGAAAACACCAGTGAATATAAGGGGGAAGTTTCATTAACTGAAAAAGCTAAAAAGCTATATTTAGATTGTGATAATACGGACTCCAATAAAGGCGTATTAATACCACTCTATCTAGAAAATTTTAATAAAATAAACATCTATTACTGTATGGTTATTGGTCACCTCATTAACAAGTATGCAACAGAGGAGCTTGAGGATGATTGGATTGAATATAGCCGTGAGTCATTCTTTATAGGAAAACACGATAAAGAGGGTTGGACTAAATTAAAATCCTTAGTTTACCGGTTGGAAAAAAAGGGCTATGTTAGAACAAAATTTGAGAATGGTGTTAATTATATTCGTTTAACTAATGAACATGCTGAGATTTTTAATGCTGAACTCTATAAGAGAAAAGGTGCATAAAACGATACTGGTGGATTTGCCCCGGCTTTATATAAATTAAAAAATCCGTGAGAGTCATCTAAACGGGCCATGTGCTTACTTTTAGCAGATGACCCGTTTTATTGTTTATACTGGTGTATTCTCCTCTACTGGTTGGTTGAGGGATGTTTTGTAAATCGATGACATATTAAAAAAAATCTATAGAATTATAATCTTTGACACTCAACTGTCTGATTACCGATATACTTTGCCTCTGGACGAAAAATGGTTTTATCAAAAGACTGTTCAATGACATGAGCTGTCCATCCGACAAATGGGCTCACTGTAAAAGTAGGAGTAAATAATTCAGGAGGCATATCAATCACCTTCATAACAGCAGCCGCATAAAGTTCCACATTTGTATAGAGATTTCTTCCAAGTTTATATTCTTCAAGTAATTTAATAGCCATTTTCTCTACATAGCCAGCTAAATGAAGCCACGGGTCAACTTGTGCTAAATACTATTTATCCCCCATGTTAGATTTATTTAACGGGGAAATTATCACGTATACTATCGATTCAAGAACAAAGTTTTCTCTTGTTAAAACAATGCTAGATTAGGCATTTGAACGACTTTCAGATGAGGACGAACTTCTAATTCATTCGGATCAAGGGTGGCATTACAGGATGCCCCAATACCAACACGCATTAAAAGGAAATAACGAATCCAAGGAGAAGAAATTGAAAACTATATTCATCCTGACAATAAAGTTCCGATGAGAGAATCTGATAAGATAGGACAACCGCGAGATTGGATTCTGGAGATACATTTTATTGATCGGGAACTGGAAATCGGCGCTTTCTTCGAGCAATTACTAACAGTTGAATAGATTGTGTGGAAATAGAATTAAAAAGGCATTGTAAAAGATGTATTAAGAATGATCTTCAATAAGCGGGCGCTTTTATGGAATATCGGAAAAGCCCAATTTCTCAGCATTATTGGGAAATTGGGCTTTTTATTTTTGAATTTATTGGTTAACGTTGTAAATTTGCGTTTTGCTGGTTGTACCCCCTTTATAAAAAAGTGAATTAGAGACTAAATAAAGAATATTGTATACGAAACATATGTTCGTTCGTAAAGTATATGAGGTAGCAGCCTCGAGAAACCTGAAAAACATCTTACCAAATGGGAAGCGGAGCAACAAATCAAAACAAGAAATGTGAATCCATCTCCCTTTTTTTATACTTATTGAATTAAGGTACATGTAGCTCAATAAGTCGTATTCCATTTATTCCCTAAAATGATTAAACTTTATTTAAACCATTATTTACATTGAAACATGTAAACGATGTGAGAACCATTGATAATCCAATAGTTCTCACAACTTAGTTAAGATAAAAGCTCTTTTCTGTTGTGACCCTTATTTTAAGGTAGAAAACAAAAAAGTATATTTAACAGAAGCAGTCTTAAGACCATCATTTTGTTAAATTCACTTATGGGATAAAGGGAAATATATCTTTGGTCGAACGGTCGATTAGAACAGAATTATAAGACCGCACCCCCTTCGGTCGCTCCCCCGCGTTAAGGAATTTATCCCTTAACAACCCCGATACAGGGGCCCTGCCCTGGTCCTGGACCAAAAACGCAGGTGTGGTTTGCGTTATGGTTGTAAGTAGCTTTAGCCTGTAAAGGATTCGGGCAACGCTACGCTAAATACGCCCTCTCAAGAAATTTTTTCTAGTTGTATTTTACTTTAGTAAGTACCGTTGCCCTTGTAACTCCATCCATTGTATACAAGTTCCTCTCTACTCAACGATTAAAAGTTTAAGTTTTCTTAATTAAGAAAACATTTTTCTAAAATATGAAAGGAAATGGGATAGATTAAATGAATGCATCGCTTGAAAACCAGTCATTATACAAAAAATTAAAGATTGGCATGGAAATTGCATCTTAAAACTTTACAGTAGCAGAGAAGGATAAAAATCTCTTTATTGCATCTAGGAGGAAAAAATAATGGAACTTATGAAATATGTAGAGAAATACAATTATCTAAAAATCGAAATGGAGAAGTCAGGAACAATGTATGGGCTGTCTGATCCAAGAACCATTAAATATAGTCAAGAATTAGATTTATTACTTAACAAGGTGATGAAAATTAGATATTTAGGAATAAAGGGCAGAAAGAAGCAGCCCGTATAGAGGGCAGTTCCTAAAAAGGTTAACTGGTAAATTTAAATTATTTTATCCTATTAGAAAATTGAAGATAAAGCCGGTATATTTTTTCCTAAGATTGAAAACGTTTTTCTCAAATGTGAAAGAAAGTCAGGCTGATTCCAGTTATAAAAAAGTACAATAATAGGGTTTTAACAGAAAATTAAAAATTGGCATGAATATTGCAAATTACTATTCATGTATAAGGGATTTACACCCACTAGGAGGCAACTGCTGGAGGGGGCTGGAGTCTGATGAAATCCATTTAAATAGAATTTGAAAATCAAACTAGATAAAGAGGGGAATAAAATGTTAAACCCATTGGCGTTAGAATTAAATCATGTCATTGAAGAACGGAATAAACCAGTATATGAGATGTTTTCATTGTTAGGAAAATCCTTGTATTTCCCAAAAGGGATTGTCAGCCAAGCAGGAGAAGCAAGGGGGAAAGCGGACATTTTCAATGCAACTATCGGGATGGCTACTAAAGGTGGACAACCCATTTATTTAGATGTGATTCATAAAAATCTCTCCGGATACGATCCAAAAGATTTGTATCCCTATGCACCACCTGCAGGAAAACCAGAGCTGCGTGAGGTTTGGAGAAAAAAGCTTCTAAAGGATAATCCTTCCCTTGAAGGGAAGGATTATGGCATCCCAATTGTGACGAGCGGGCTGACCCATGGCTTGAGTATTGTATCCGATCTGTTTGTGGATAAAGGCGATTCGATTATCTTGCCGGATAAGT
This sequence comes from Bacillus salipaludis, assembly GCF_030938565.1. Lineage (GTDB taxonomy): Bacteria > Bacillota > Bacilli > Bacillales > Cytobacillaceae > Neobacillus > Neobacillus salipaludis_A. Next base: position 460,917 of record NZ_JAVGVR010000002.1, read on the forward strand.
ATTGGGATAATTATCAGATTCTCTTCAACGTCCGCCATGGCAGCGAGACTGTGACTTATCCTTTATTTACGAAAGCAAACGAATTTAATGTAGAAGGGTTGCTGGAGGCTCTATTATCCTGCAAGAATGGAAAAGCGATTCTTGTGCTTAATTTTCCGCATAATCCTACCGGGTATACTCCTACGGAAAAAGAGGCGGAAGAAATTCTTGAAGCCATCAGGGAGGCAGCAGATTATGGAATTAACATTGTTGCCGTTATGGATGATGCTTATTTCGGATTATATTATGAAGATTCAATCAAGGAATCTATATTTGCTCGTTTAGTAGGATTACATCCGCGTGTCCTACCGATTAAAGTGGATGGAGCAACAAAAGAAGAGTATGCCTGGGGTTTTCGTGTGGGGTTTCTTACATTTGGAACCCATGATCCTCTGGTTTTAGATGCGTTGGAGAAAAAGGCAATGGGTTCGATTCGAAGTACGATCTCATGCAGTCCGCACCTTTCCCAAACAATCATTTTGGATGCCTTATTAAATCCAGAATTCGAAATGCAGCGCAACGAGAGAAATAAAGTAATGGAAGACAGGGCCAAACGAGTCAAAGAGATCTTAGCAGACGGGAAATATGCGGATGAATTCGAACCCTATCCCTTCAACTCAGGATATTTCGTATCTCTTAAAATCAATAATTCTGATGCTGAAGCACTAAGGGTTCACTTGCTTAATCAGTATGGAGTGGGGACCGTCTCCCTTGCCAAAACGGATCTTCGGATTGCCTTTTCCTGTGTTGAATTAAACTATCTTGACTGCCTTTTTGAACTAATCTATCAGTCTTGTAAAGAATTGAATCCATGTTCTTTAAAGCTATAACATTTTAGAAATTATCTATCATTCGGTGGACTATGAATCAAGGAAGAAGAATTTAGCAAAATTTTAGAAGGAGAGATACTCCATGAAATATAATTTTGATTAAGAAATCTGCGGCCTGGGTACGGATTGCGAAAAATGGGACAATCGTAAAAATCAATTTGGAGTAGAGGATGTCCTGCCGATGTGGGTGGTCGATATGGATTTTCAGTCTCCCCAGTGTCATCGAAGCGTTAAAACAGCGGGTGGAGCACGGTGTATATGTGCCAATACTTCGCTTTTTCAGTGAGGTTATTGTTACTCAAATATCTAAAAACTTTATCAACTTTCGGAAAAATATTCTCATTATTGAGACACTTAGTATAATCATTTATATAAAGTGTATATCGGAAAAACAAAAAAATCGGCAAAACAATGGGGTTTTGCTTTTTTTTGCATATAGTTTTTTGAAAATTTAAATTCGGCTTGAAAATTGCATAGAGATAGATAAAAGTATGTTAGTTCGTAGGAGGGAGAAAACGTGAGGGGTATCACTCAAAATCATGAATTTATTCAAATCTTTTCAGAAAACCTTACAGCGGTACTTGGTTTTGATATCACCATACTTGATCGAAATGGTAATCGGGTTAGTGGAACAGGAAGTTATCAACATCAAATTGGCAAACCCGCACCTGATGGCTCCTTGTTACGTGCTGTAATGAAGACGGGCAGACCCGATATGACTTATGATGTCATTAAAAACGAATCTCACTGTATGAGCTGTAAATTTTTTAAGGAATGTAAGGAGACAGCAACCATTGGTTATCCAATCGTCAAGGGAAGTGAAACATTAGGAGTCATCGGGCTCATGGGATTTTCAACAGAACAAAAAGAGAAGATGATTGAAAATGCTGATTCACTCAAGGAATTTCTCCAACATCTAAGTCTTGTAGTAGAATCCCAGTTAATCTCGCAAAATGAAAGATTCCAAGGACAATGCCATTTATATGAAGAAACATTAAAATCGAATAAAGTCATTACCTTTGACGGGTTCATCAGCAAAAATGAGGATATGAAAGATGTGATCCGTAAAGCCAAGCGTATCGTGAGTAGCACGGCAAATGTTTTAGTTAGAGGCGCAACGGGAACGGGGAAAGAGATATTGGCAAAGGCCATTCATTATGAAGGGAATCGGAAAAACCACCCCTTTGTTGCGGTTAATTGTGCCGCTATACCAGAGAGTTTACTAGAAAGTGAATTATTTGGCTATGCGGGCGGGGCTTTTACCGGGGCAAACCGGGAGGGAAAAGCTGGGAAGTTTGAGCTGGCGAATAATGGAACTATCTTCCTTGATGAAATAGGAGATCTTCCTCTTTCCCTGCAGCCCAAACTTCTTCGGGTATTACAGGAAAGAGAGATTGAAAGAGTAGGTGGGAACAAATCACTGCCCGTAAATGTTCGTGTGATAACTGCAACACATCGCAATTTAGAAGAAATGGTTCAAAACGGTACCTTCCGCGAGGATTTATATTATCGAATCAATGTAATCCCCTTGCATACAAAGTTATTGAAGGAGAGAAGGGATGATATTCCCTTCTTCCTACAGTACTTTATTTGTAAGTATTGTTCGATCTTACATCGTCCATATATGACGATGGATCCGCAGGTGGAACAATGGCTCATCCAATATGATTGGCCTGGGAATATTCGGCAGTTAGAAAATGCTGTGGAGTATATGGTGAATATGGCAGAATCGGATGTAATTGGCTTTCATGATCTTCCGGATTATTTGTATCAAATTCAGGCACCTGTTCTTACTGGCGGGCTAAGTTTGGATGAGATGGTGGCCGAATATGAAAAATCCATTATCCAAAGTTTCTTCCTGAGTGGTCCTGATCGAAAAGATAAAGAAAGAGTGGCGGAAGAATTGAAAATTAGTTTATCGACTCTTTATCGTAAGTTAGAACGATACAATCTAAAAGTTTGATCACTTTACCGATGGGAAATCACTGGGGGCATGAACGTACATTACAATTTTTAAATAAACCTTGTTCGTAAATTGGAAGTAAAAAACAGCAGTTTTTCAGATTACAAAAATTAGGAGGCGGAAATACTCATGAACTATTCATCAAAACTAGTAAAAGTAAATAAAGATCCAGGGCATGGCTCACACATCTCCCCTGTTTATATGACTTCCACATTTGTTTTTGATAATGCAGAGGTAGGAGCACAACGCTTCGCGGGAGAGGATTCAGGATTTATGTATTCACGCCTGGGAAATCCAAATGTAAGAGAACTGGAGGAGAGGGTAGCAGCATTGGAATTTGGTGAAGGATGTTTGGCTTTCTCATCTGGAATGGCTGCCATAACTGGCTGCCTTTTGGGTGTTTTGCAAGCAGGGGATCACGTTGTTGCACACACAGCGTTGTATGGGGCGACGCACGCATTTCTAGCCAAAACGGTAAAGAAATTTGGAATTGATGTAACATTTGTCCCATTTAAGACAGGGGAAGAGCTTGAACCACACCTAACAGATAGAACGAAAGTGATCTACTTTGAAACCCCATCTAATCCTACGCTTTCCTTAGTGGATATGAAGAGTGTAGCGGCGATTGCTAAGCAGAAGGGGATCTTGACGGTTGTTGATAATACGTTTTTGTCTCCATATATACAAAATCCTATTTCTTACGGCATTGACATTGTCGTCCATAGTGCAACAAAATATTTGTCTGGTCATGGATATCTTATTGGCGGACTCGTGATATCCAGCAGGGAAATTATTGATCCGATGAGAAAAGAAGTGCAGAAGACGATGGGAGCAAATTTGGCCCCTATGGAAGCCTGGCTTCTCTGTCAGGGGATACGTACCTTGCATGTTCGAATGGACCGCTCACAAGAAAATGCTCAAATTTTGGCAGAACGCTTGGAAAAACATAGGGCTATAGAAAAGGTTTATTTTCCAGGACTTGCGAGTTTTGAAGATAAACACATCATGGAGAAACAAATGAAGGGTCCTGGAGCAATGATTTCTTTTGTCTTGAAGGGGGGATACGAAACAGGTGTGAAACTTATGAATTCAGTAAAACTGAGTACTTTAGCCGTTTCCCTAGGTGATGTAGGTACATTAATTCAACATCCAGCTTCGATGACACATGCCATCATCCCAAAAGAAGAAAGAGAAAAAGCAGGTCTCGATGATGGACTCGTTCGTTTTTCAGTTGGAATTGAGGATGTAGAGGATATATGGAACGATCTTGAAACAGCATTAGAATAACAGTACGGCAAAAGGAATTGCTCCTCAGTAAGGTCTTTGGTAGGTAAATATCTGAAATTTTATCAACCTTGAGAGAATGTATTTTCATAATTGAGAAATTTAGTATAATAGAAAAATAGAAAATTGGCAAAACAATGATGTTTTGCTTTTTTTTACATAGTTTTTCGGAAATTTATTGTTGGCTTGAAAATTGCATATAGAAATAGTACGTGGAAAAATTTAAAAGCACTGGAGCATACGGGAGGTAGAAAACGTGAGAGGTATCACTCAAAATCGGGAATTCATTCAACTATTTTCGGAAAACCTAACAGCGGTACTTGGTTTTGATATCACCATCCTTGACCGAAACGGATATCGGGTTAGCGGTACAGGAAGCTATCAACATCAAATTGGCAAACCTGCACCTGATGGCTCCTTGTTGCGTGCTGTAATGAAGACCGGCAGACCCGATATGACCTATGATGTTATTAAAAATGAATCCCATTGTATGAGCTGTAAATTTTTTAAGGAATGCAAAGAGACAGCAACCATTGGTTTTCCGATTGTCAAGGGAAGTGAGACATTAGGAGCCATAGGACTCATAGGCTTTTCAATGGAACAAAAGGAAAAGATGATTGAAAATGCTGAATCGCTCAAGGAATTTCTCCAACATCTAAGTCTTCTAGTAGAATCCCAGTTAATCTCGCAGAATGAAAGATTCGCATCACAATGCAATTTATACGAAGAGACATTAAATGCTAATAAAGTCATTACCTTTGATAGCTTCATCAGCGAAAATGAGGATATGAAACAGATGATCCGTAAAGCCAAGCGGATCGTAAATTGCACGGCAAACGTTTTAATTAGAGGTGCAACAGGAACGGGAAAAGAGGTATTGGCAAAGGCGATCCATTATGAAGGGAATCGGAAAGACCACCCCTTTATTGCGGTAAATTGTGCTGCTATTCCTGAGAATTTACTAGAAAGTGAATTATTTGGCTATTCGGGCGGGGCTTTTACAGGGGCAAACCGGGAAGGAAAAGCAGGGAAGTTTGAGCTGGCGGATCATGGAACCCTCTTTCTTGATGAAATTGGAGATCTCCCTCTTTCCCTGCAGCCTAAACTTCTTAGGGTATTACAGGAAAGACAGATTGAAAGAGTGGGAGGGAACAAATTACGCCCTATAAATGTTCGTGTGATAACAGCAACCCATCGCAATTTAGAAGAAATGGTTCAAAATGGTACCTTCCGTGAGGATTTATATTATCGAATCAATGTGATCCCGCTAAATACAATGTCATTGAAGGAGAGGAGGGATGACATTCCCTTCTTTCTCCAATACTTCATTTGTAAGTATTATTCAAGCTTAAATCGTCCATACATGATGTTGGAACCACAATTAGAAAAATGGCTAATCCAATATGATTGGCCAGGGAATATTCGGCAGTTAGAAAATGTTGTGGAGTATATGGTGAATATGGCGGAATCGGATGTGATCCATTTTCATGATCTTCCGGAATATTTGTACCAGGTTCAGGCACCAATTCAGACCGGAGGGTTAAGTTTAGATGAGATGGTTGCCGAATATGAAAAATCGATTATTCAAAGTTTCTTCATGAGTGGTCAAGGTCGAAATGACAAAGAAAAAGTAGCCGATGAATTGAAAATTAGTTTATCGACACTTTATCGTAAGTTAGAACGATATAATCTAAAAGTTTTATAACGTTATCCAGAGATTGCAATTTCATTTGCAATCTTTTTACTTTAAGGAAAGAGATTTTTGAATAATTAATAAAATATTTTTCGAATTTGGGAATAGATGAACACTACTGAATGGTCATGTTTCGCTATAACCATCGCGGAAATGATAATTTCCTCTCTTTTTTGCAAGCAGAAATGTTGATTTAACAAGGATTTTATTTTGGCACAACTCTTGCATAATAATGAATCAAAAGGAGTGAAAAAATGGAACTGGATACAAAATTAATTCACGGTGGTCCGTTGATTGATCAGCATACTGGAAGCTCATCCGTACCGATCTATCAAGCATCTACCTTTCATCAAGCTCAATTTTCGGAATCGCAAGAGTTTATCTACACGCGTTTTGGCAACCCAACAAGGAAAGCTTTGGAGGAAACGGTTTCCTGTTTGGAGTTTGCTAAATATGGCTATGCCTTTGCTTCCGGTATGGCGGCAATTTCTGCGGTACTGCTAAATTTCTCACAAGGGGATCACGTAATCCTTTGCAAAGATATCTACGGGGGAGCCTATCAGCTCGTAACAGAGATGTTTCCGAGATACGGAATCGAATACACTTTCGTGGATGAGACGGATCTTTACGCCTGGAAGAAGGCAATCAAGCAAAATACAAAAGGAATTTATATTGAGACACCCTCTAATCCCTTATTAACGGTTACCGATATTAGAGGTGTTGTTAATTTAGCGAAGAAATACAACTTGCTGACCATCATCGACAATACGTTTATGACACCCATTTTCCAAAACCCGATTAAATTGGGAGTGGATATCGTCATCCATAGTGCGACAAAATTTATCAATGGTCATAGTGATGTAACCGCGGGATTGGTTGTGACCAATAATCAAGAGATTGCGGAGACGTTATTCAAAACGCAAAAAATGCTTGGCAATATGCTTCCCCCATATGATTGTTGGTTAATTTTAAGGGGAATCAAGACCATGAAAATCCGTATGGAAAAGGAAGTAGAAAATGCGGCATTTATCGCGGGTGAGCTTCAAAAACATAGCAAGGTGAAGGCTGTCTATTATCCGGGTCTTGAATATCACAATGGACGGGAGATTCATTTTTCCCAAGCAGGCAGCGGTGGAGCTGTTTTAACATTTGATTTAGGAAGCTATGAAAATGTGAAGGACTTTTTTGCCCATGTAAGCATTCCTATAGTGGCCGTTAGCTTAGGCGGTGTTGAATCGATCTTATCTTATCCTTTCACGATGTCCCATGCCGTAATTCCTGAAAAAGAGAGGCTTGAATTAGGGGTAACAGACGGGCTAGTTCGACTGAGCTGCGGCATTGAAGATAAAAATGATCTTCTAAATGATTTATTTAAAGCCTTGGATCATGTAAAAACAGCCGATGTCTTACAGAAAAAAATACTTTAAGGAATGGAAAATGCTGTATGGAGAAAATAGAGATCGCCAATGTACCCACAAAGGTTGAAAAAGTGGACTTTTTTAATAAACACTTAAACAAATCAGTTTTTATCAAGCGCGATGACCAGACGGGAATGGGATCGTCGGGAAACAAAATAAGAAAGCTGGAATATTTATTAGCCGATGCAAAAAACAGAAAATGTGATTATTTAATTACCTGTGGGGGGATCCAATCGAACCACGCGAGGGCGACTGCGGTGTTGGCGGCTAAATATCAGATGAAGTCCTTGTTGATTTTAAAAGAAAGTGAAGTAAATAGAACGGAAGGGAATCTATTTCTTACTAAATTAGTTGGTGCAACCATTAAGGTGGCATCTGAGGATGAGTATCAGGATTTAACGCCAATGATTGCGAAATTGACGAAAGATTTGACTAATTCTGGACACACCCCCTATGTCATTCCGATGGGAGGCTCAAACGGCATTGGTGCTCTAGGGTATGTAGAAGCCTTCAATGAAATACTCCATCAAGAACAGGAATTAGGAATCGTGTTTGACACGATTGTGGTTACGAATGGGTCGGGCGGTACCTATGCCGGTTTGTTATACGGAAATAAAGAAAGCAATCAAAATAAAACCATTATTGGCATGAGTGTCTTAAATCAGAGGGAACAAGCCGTTCATGATCTATTACACATTTTAGAAGATATGGATCAATATAGAGACCATCATCTCCGTTTTTCGGCTGAGGAAATTAACATTATTGATCGCTATATCGGTTTAGGTTACGGTAAGAGCCAATTGGATGAACTGAGATTCATAGAGAAATTCGCACAAGAAGAAGGAATTATCCTTGACCCGGTATATACCGGGAAGGCGATGTATGGTTTGTACAACGAACTTAAAAATGGAAAACTTCAGGGAAGCCAAAACATATTGTTTATTCATACCGGCGGGATTTTTGGCTGGACGGACGAGAAGATTAATATGTTGTATGGAGCTATTTAAAATGTGTCCGGCAGATTTTTTAAAAGCTTATGTGATCATGTTAATGGTCATCGCAAAAATGAAAACGCATTCGCAGTGATTTTTAGAAAAATGAGGAGGTAAGTATGATTCACAACTTTGATGAAACGATAGATCGAATTGGTTCTGATTCCGATAAATGGGATAATGAAGGAAAAGGCGGCACATTGATTCCACTGGGCATTGCCGATACCGATTACAAGGCACCGCGTGAAGTATTAAATGCTGTAAGGAAAAAGGTGGATTTTGGCGTATTTGGTTATGGATATTTTCCGCATGATCGATTTAATGATGCGATTAAAGGGTGGTATGGCCGCCATCATAAAATTGATATTAGGGCAGATGATATTAGTTATGCGCCTGGATTAATGACAGGGGCGTTATGGATGTTTTTAGATGCCTATACCAATCCGGGAGACAAAGTAGTGATACAGCCTCCTGTCTATGCAACCTTTAAAAGGGTAATAGAGAATTTTAATAGAGTTGCAATCGACAATCCATTAAATTACTACAACGGAAGTTATCAGATTGATTTTGAAGATTTAGAAGACAAGCTAAAGATGCCCGATGTGAAAATACTCCTTGTATGTAATCCAGCTAATCCAATCGGGCGAGTATGGGCAATAGAGGAAATGAAGAAAATGTATGATTTATGCCGTGAGAATAACGTGTTGATTATAAGTGATGAAATTCATAGCGACATGATTCACAAAGAGCTGCCTTTTCACTCCTTTTTAGAGATTTGTGAGGAAGAAGATCAAAATGTGGTGGTAATGAACTCTCCAAGTAAAACCTTTAATTTAGCCTCTTTCTTCAGTGCATATGTGATTATAAAAAATAAAAAAATGAAAAAAGCATTTGATGATATTTACACAAAATACCACTTTGATTATAACTATTTAGGAGTTGAGGCTTTAATTACGGCTTATAATAAATGCGATTATTATGTGGATGAATTAAATGCTTATTTACGAAGCAACATTGATTTTTCGATTAACTATATCCATAAACATTTACCAAAGTTAAAAGTTCAGTATCCTGATTGTTCCTATTTGTTATGGATTGACTGTGAGGGGCTGGGCCTCACCGGTACGGAATTGGATGAATTTTTTACAGACGCAGGGGTTAGAGTCAATGATGGGAGTTCATACGGAAAAGATAGTGGTAACTTTGTAAGAGTAAATATTGCTTGCACAAGGGCTTTACTAGAGCGCGCATTGAAACAGATTAAGCTAAACTATGATAAATATGGTTTTAAAAAAAACTAATTGAATTGTGAGGTTTTGCGTATGGGGAACAAACCTGAAAAGCAGGGAAATGCAACTGTTTCGTGGGATGATAAATCTTATAAATTTCCGGTGTCATTTAAATATGCAGTGGTTTCTGTCTTAATCTTTTTCGGCCTGCTGCTTACAGGAACTGTTGTTTTTGGTGCATCTCTGGAATTAATGTTCTTGTTGTTATGGATTGTCGTGGCCTTACTTGTCATGAAACTGGGATACAAATATAATGAGGTTCAAAATATGGCTTGGGAGATGGGAAAGCAATCATTTGAGCCGAATACGATTATTTTAGTAGTCGGCGTCATGATTGCTACCTGGATGGCTTCTGGTACAATCCCTTATGTTATGTATTGGGGCTTAGAATTAATTTCACCGCAATACTTTTTAATCACGGCTTTGCTCCTAACATCAGCAACATCTCTTGCAACCGGAACTTCATGGGGGACTTTGGGTACAGCGGGTTTGGCCTTAATGACAGTTGGTAATGCACTTGGAGTTCCCCAAGCAATGACAGCAGGTGCCATTATTTGTGGTTCCTTCTTTGGAGATAAGTTGTCACCATTGTCTGATAGTACCATTTTAGCAGCTACCGTTGCCGGCTCTAAAGTAATGTCACACGTAAAACATATGTTATGGTCAACTGTCCCGGCGTATATTCTAACAGCAATTATCTTTATCATTTTAGGCTTAAAGTATGGAAAAAGTGGAGCGAATATGCAGGAGATTCAACAAATCACTGGTGTAATATCAAAGCATTTCCATTTATCCTGGATTTCATTGATTCCTCTTCTGGTTGTACTAGTGATGCTTATAAAGGGCATTCCATCTATTATCTCGCTATTAATGGGAGTGTTTAGCGGCATGGCTGTCGCTGTTTTTACTCAGGGGTATAATTTAACAAAAGTGTTTGATATCATGACCAATGGATTTGTGTTTAAAAGCGGCAGTACGTTAGTTGACCCCATCCTAAGCAGAGGCGGGCTCTACAGTTTAATGAGCTCATTCCTTGTTGTCCTTTTAGCCATGTGTGTAACCGGCATGTTAGAACAATCAGGCATTCTCAGTGCTTTAGTAGAGCCTTTAGTTAAACGAACACACGGTTCTACTTTTAAAATAACTTTAGTGACTATGTTAATTGCCTTAATCACAAATATGATTGGCTCATCGATGTTATTAACTGCGATTGTAGCGGGTTCACTTATGAGAAATGTCTTTAAAAATAATCATTTGGCGCCAGAAAATCTATCGCGTAATATCGAGGATGTTGGAACGATGGGTGCACCGGTTATTCCATGGAATTCCAACGCTATCTATTGTTCGCAGATGCTGGGTGTATCGCCATATGCTTATTTCCCATATGTCTTTTTAGCTTTCTTTGTCCCATTATTCGATTTACTCTACGGTGCCACTGGATTTGCAATAAAGAAGTTAAAGCCTGAGAAGCTCGAGGATGTTGAAACAGTAACTAAAGCGATCTAAGTTAATAGGTTTTTATGTAGGCGATTCCTGAAGACATTATAGGAATCGCCTTTTCATTAAAACCTTCTTGGCTTTTAATCTACCGTTTGAAATATTAGATAGTACGTATTTTCTTAGTTTTAAAAAAACTTTTTTCAAACATGATAGGAAATAAGAATGATTAATCTATAAGAGACTTGAAAAATAGTGATTTTACAAGGAATTAAAGATTGGCACGATTATTGCAATATATATTCATGACTAATAGATAAGGAGGGAAGAGATGTATAAAGTTATTATTCTAGGGACTGGACCTGCTGGGTTAACCGCAGCAATCTATTTAGCCCGTGCTAACCTAAGTCCTTTGGTCATTGAAGGGCCAGAACCAGGGGGGCAATTGACAATGACAACAGATGTTGAGAATTTTCCTGGTTTTCCTGAAGGGATTATGGGACGAGAGCTAATGCAGAACATGCGAAACCAAGCTGAGTTTTTTGGAGCAAAGTTTGAAAGAGGATGGGTTAAAAAGGTCGATTTTTCGAATAACCCTTTTACTCTAACAGTGGAAGGAATAGGGGAGCTTAAAACGCAATCATTAATCATTTCAACGGGAGCTTCTGCGAAACTTTTAGAGATCCCAGGGGAAAGAGAAAATATTGGGCGTGGGGTAAGCACCTGTGCAACATGCGATGGATTTTTCTTTAGAGGAAAGAAAATTATCGTTGTCGGTGGCGGAGATTCTGCTATGGAAGAGGCAAACTTTTTAACGAAGTTTGCTTCGGAGGTTCGGGTTGTCCACCGCAGAAAGGAGCTTCGAGCTTCCCAAATTATGCAAGACCGTGCCAGAAGGAATCCCAAAATTAAGTGGAGCTTAAATTCCATTCCTGAAGAAGTGATTGCAGGGGATCGACACGTTACTGGCTTGAAAGTAAAAAACAGCGAAACAGGAAAAGAGGAAGTTTTGGAAACGGATGGTATTTTCATTACCATCGGCCATAAACCGAACACAGCATTTTTAGACAATCAAATCCAAACAGATGATATGGGATATATCATGGTGAATCCTGGTACAACCGAAACGAATATTCCAGGTGTCTTTGCCTGCGGGGATGTTCAAGATCATAAATACCGTCAAGCCATTACGGCTGCGGGAAGTGGTTGTATGGCTGCACTGGATTGCGAAAAATACCTTGATGCAAGTGAATTATGTAGTGAAAACAATCAATCTATCATGGAAAACCAAATATAGGGAGGATTTAAAAATGAAAGAGATTAAAACGAAACAAGAGTTTGAAGAGGCAATTTTATCAACAAAACCAGTTATGGCCAAATTCTATGCCGAATATTGCCCTGACTGTCAGCATACCGACTTATTTTTGCCCATTTTAGAAGAAGCGTATAAAGAGAAATTAGATATGATTGCAGTAAATCGTGAACATTTCCCAGAGGTATTAGAGAAGTTGGATGTGTACGGAATTCCAAGCTTTATTGTTTTTCAAGAAGGGAAGGAACTTAACCGCTTTGTAAGTAAACTTGGAAAAAGTCAGGAAGAGGTTGAACAGTTTCTTAATCAAATTGTTGAGGCAAGTGGGAAACTAGCATAGAAAATCCTTGCCTAGGGCCAATAAATATTGAGCAATCGCTCTATATTTATTGGCCATCTTCTTTAGACTCTAAGCAAGGATATTTTTAAATAATTAAAAAATATTTTTCAAATTTGGGAATAGAAGAACAGTAGTAAATGGTAGCTTTTCACTATAATCATCGCGGAATTGATAATTTCACATTTTATTTGGAACCAGGAATGTTGAATTAAAAAGGATTTAATTTTGGTACAACTCTTGCATTAAAAGTAATTGAATAGAAGGAGGTGGAGTCAATTTGAAGAGGATAGATATTGTAGCGGATTGAATTTTCCGAATATTATAATAATACAGAAAGGTTTAATGAACAATCTGCAATTCATTCATTTTTTTAGGCTTTTTTCTAAAAGATTGTTGTTTTTGAAATAGGTTTGGGTAAGACAAACCTTCGATTAATAGAGTTGATTGGAGCGGAAGGTGCCAGACTCCTCGAAAATGCTATCGCATTTTCTTCGTGCGTGGGTGAATTCGAGGAAGCTATTCAATGTCCTGCGGGAGCTGCGGGACAAGGTGAGACCCCGCAGGAGCAAAGCGACGAGGAGGCTCACTGCAGCCCCGCTGAAAGCGAGCATCCTGGAGAGGAAATCAACCACTATTGTGAAAGCAACAAAGTTTACGAAAACAGGCTTTTTTTAAAAAATATAGGGGGTAACTTTTTATGAAAAAGAGTATAATCTTCATTGCTTTTTCGCTGATCGCAGCACTTATATTAACGGCATGTGGAAATTCTCAAAAACAAACATCAGCCAAACCTGATAAGGCGGCTGAGAGTAAGTCCCTACTAGAAAAAATTAAAGCAGATGGTACGATTAAAATCGGTACAGAAGGAACATATGCACCGTTTAGTTATCATGATGCATCGGGAAAATTGACTGGTTTTGATATCGAAATTGCTGAAGAAGTAGCAAAAAGACTTGGTGTAAAACCAGAATTCATTGAAACCCAATGGGATGGTATGTTCGCAGGACTCGATTCAAAGCGGTTCGATATTATTGCCAATAATGTAGGAATTACTCCTGACCGCCAGAAAAAATACGATTTTTCAGTGCCGTATATTCTGTCAAAACCTTTCTTAATTGTTCACAAGGACAATAATACGATTAAATCATTTGAAGATTTGAAAGGAAAAAAATCAGCTCAGACATTAACTAGTAACTATAAAGATATAGCAGCATCTTATGGCGCTGAGATTGTTGGAGTAGAGGGTTTTAATCAATCCATTGATTTATTACTTTCAAAACGTGCGGATGCGGTTGTAAATGACGGACTATCCTACCTAGATTTCAAAAAGCAAAAACCTGATGCACCGATTAAATTTGTAGCAGAACTTGATGATCCAGCAAAAATGGGAATCATGATGAGAAAAGGGAATAAAGAATTGGTCGATGCTATAAATAAAGCACTCACCGATATGAAGAAAGATGGGACGTATTTAAGTATCTCAAAAAAATACTTTGAAACCGATGTTTCCAAATAAGGAGTGTTCGAATGTTGGATCATGAAAGAATGGACCGAATTATTGACATCGTTGTCAACTCATTTTTACCAATGTTAAAAGCAGGGATTGCTTTTACCGTGCCGTTGACACTCTTCTCTTTTTTTCTGGGACTGATTCTTGCTCTGCTTACTGCACTGGCTCGAATCTCGGGAATTAAACCTCTGGATGCTGCTGCACGATTTTATGTATGGGTGATTAGGGGAACACCGCTGCTTGTTCAGCTGTTTATTATTTTTTATGGCCTTCCAAGTATTGGGGTTACCATTGGTCCGCTGCCATCCGCAATAATCGGTTTTACAATTAATGTGGGCGCCTATAACTCAGAGATTATTCGAGCAGCTATTCTTTCTATTCCCAAAGGTCAATGGGAGGCAGCATATTCTATTGGGATGAGCTATCCGCAGGCATTAAAAAGAATTATTCTCCCACAGGCAACAAGGGTGTCTGTTCCACCTTTGGCAAACAGTTTTATTAGTTTGGTTAAGGATACATCGTTGGCCGCTACCATTACGGTGACGGAAATGTTTAGAGTGGCCCAGCAAATTACCGCAACAACCTATGAACCATTGGTACTCTATTGTCTAGCAGGATTTATTTATTTGATTTTCAGTACAGTTCTTTCTAACGCTCAAGGACGGATGGAAAAACGGTTTGATCGTTATGTGACGGGTTAATTTGATAGGGGGATATCCGCGTGATTGAGATAAAGAACCTGCATAAGCAATTTGGACAAACAGAAGTTTTAAAGGGAATCGATCTTAAAATTGAGGAAGGCAATACAGTCTGTATTATTGGGCCATCGGGTTCAGGGAAAACAACCTTGTTACGTTGTCTGAATTTATTGGAAGCGCCTACAAAAGGGACCATTACGCTTGGAAAGTTTTCTTTGGATTTTCAGGAGAAAAAACAAGTTCCAAAAGATCGAGTGATTAAGTTCCGTCAACAAACAGGTATGGTTTTCCAAGGTTACAATTTGTTCCCTCATATGACCGCGCTTGAAAATGTTATGGAAGGTCTAGTTTACGTTCGTAAACAAGATAAGGAAGCCTCTCGTATGAAGGCTCTTCAATTGCTCGAAAAGGTAGGATTATCGGAACGGGCGAACCATTATCCATCCCAGCTATCCGGTGGACAGCAACAACGGGTAGGAATCGCACGGGCGATGGCAATGGAGCCTGAAGTCCTCCTTTTTGATGAACCTACTTCCGCATTAGATCCTGAGTTAGTAGGAGAGGTCTTAAAGGTCATGAAAGAGCTTGCTAAAGAAGGAATGACCATGGTTGTCGTGACACATGAAATGAACTTTGCGCGTGAAGCAGCGGATAAAGTCGTATTCATTGATAAAGGTGTGATCGTTGAAGAAGGAACACCTCAACAAATTTTTGAACATACAGGGCATGAACGGACATTACAATTTCTAAATAAACTTTGTTCATAGGAAAGGCTTAAGATTGCAAATCTCATTTGCAATCTTCTTTTGAATAATTAAGAAAATATTGTTAAATTTGGGAATCGAAAAACAGTATGGATAGGTGGATTTCCACTATATTCATAGGGGAAATGAAAAATTCTCATCTAATTCAGAAGTAGGAAGCCTGAATTACCAATGATTTCATTTTGGCACATTACTTGCATAATATTAAACCGAAAAGAGGGAGGCGCAGGAATTTTAAAAAATAGATCTTGAATCTGCGTAAACTTAGGTGACTAGAGGAGGGCTTATATGAATGATTTAACAGACTACAAAGTGATCATTGTAGGCGGCGGAAGTGCTGGTATTACAGTGGCAGCACATGTATTAAAAGAATCACGGGGCCTTTATGGAAAAATTGCCATTATTGACCCTGCTGAAAAACATTATTTCCAGCCGCTATGGACACTGGTTGGTGGCGGGGTTGTTGATAAAAAGGTAACAGAAAGAGAACAGTCCACTTTAATTCCAGATGGTATTGTTTGGATTAAAGAAGAGGTTGAAGATTTTTTTCCAAATGAACAATCAATCGTAACATCATCTGGCAACAAATTGAGTTATGACTATTTAGTGGTTGCAGCAGGTATTCAAATTGACTGGAACAAGGTGAAAGGTTTAAAAGAGAGCATTGGCAAGAATGGCGTTTGCAGTAACTACTCTT